>NZ_CP068551.1:0-5384159 GCF_017915135.1 Ectopseudomonas khazarica
GATTTTACTTGGCCATCTTCATCTTGCTATGTGGATAACTCGGTCGTGGCTCGCTACAATGGCAGCTGTTTTTGCACGCCGCCTGGATAGGGGATAGTCAGTGTCAGTGGAACTATGGCAGCAGTGCGTCGAGCTCCTGCGCGATGAATTGCCGGCCCAGCAATTCAACACCTGGATACGTCCTCTGCAGGTCGAAGCCGAAGGCGACGAGCTGCGTGTCTACGCGCCCAACCGCTTCGTGCTCGATTGGGTCAATGAAAAGTACCTGAGTCGTCTGCTGGAGCTGCTCGGTGAGCGCGCCGGTGGCCTGGTGCCTGCGCTTTCCTTATTAATAGGCAGCAAGCGCGCGGCAACCGCTCGTGTTGCACCGACCGCGCCGCCACCGGCTGCCGCTCGTGCCGCGCAGCAGCAGAAAGTCGCCGCGACCAGCAAGCCCGTTCCGCCACCCGTGCAGGAAGAGCCTTCGCGCGCCAGTTTCGACTCCATGGCCGGCGCTGCTCCGCAACCGCCGACACCGGCCGTTGCGCCGCGTACAGAACGTACGGTGCAGGTCGAAGGTGGGCTCAAGCACACCAGTTACCTCAATCGCACCTTCACCTTCGACAACTTCGTCGAGGGCAAGTCCAACCAGTTGGCGCGTGCCGCTGCCTGGCAGGTGGCCGATAATCCCAAGCACGGCTACAACCCGCTGTTCCTCTATGGCGGTGTCGGCCTGGGCAAGACGCACCTGATGCATGCGGTGGGCAATCACCTGCTGGCGAAGAACCCCAATGCCAAGGTGGTCTATCTGCACTCCGAGCGCTTCGTCGCCGACATGGTCAAGGCGCTGCAGCTCAACGCCATCAACGAGTTCAAGCGTTTCTACCGTTCGGTGGACGCGCTGCTGATCGATGACATCCAGTTCTTCGCCAAGAAGGAGCGCTCCCAGGAGGAGTTCTTCCATACCTTCAACGCGCTGCTCGAAGGTGGTCAGCAGGTCATTCTCACCAGTGACCGCTACCCGAAGGAGATCGAAGGTCTGGAGGAGCGCCTGAAGTCGCGCTTCGGCTGGGGCCTGACCGTTGCGGTCGAGCCGCCTGAGCTGGAGACCCGTGTCGCAATCCTGATGAAGAAGGCCGACCAGGCCAAGGTGGATCTGCCGCACGATGCGGCCTTCTTCATTGCCCAGCGCATTCGCTCCAACGTGCGCGAGCTGGAAGGTGCGTTGAAACGGGTGATCGCTCACTCGCACTTCATGGGACGTGACATCACCATCGAGCTGATCCGTGAGTCGCTCAAGGATCTGCTGGCCCTGCAGGACAAGCTGGTCAGCATCGACAATATCCAGCGCACCACGGCCGAGTACTACAAGATCAAGATCTCCGACCTGCTGTCGAAACGGCGCTCGCGTTCCATCGCGCGGCCGCGTCAGGTGGCGATGGCGCTGTCGAAGGAGCTGACCAATCACAGCCTGCCGGAAATCGGTGTGGCCTTCGGCGGTCGTGATCACACCACGGTATTGCACGCATGCCGTAAGATTGCTGAACTTAGGGAATCCGACGCGGACATCCGCGAGGACTACAAGAACCTGCTGCGTACCCTGACTACCTGATTCGCAGCTCCACGAGGCAAGGGACTAGACCATGCATTTCACCATTCAACGCGAAGCCCTGTTGAAACCCCTGCAACTGGTCGCCGGTGTCGTGGAACGACGCCAGACGCTGCCGGTTCTGTCCAACGTCCTGCTGGTGGTCGAAGGCCAGCAGCTGTCGCTGACCGGTACCGACCTGGAAGTCGAACTGGTTGGCCGCGTCACGCTGGAAGATGCCGCCGAGCCGGGCGAAATCACCGTGCCGGCACGCAAGCTGATGGACATCTGCAAGAGCCTGCCGAGCGACGCGCTGATCGATATCCGCGTCGACGACCAGAAGTTGCTGGTCAAGGCCGGTCGCAGCCGCTTCACCTTGTCGACCCTGCCGGCCAATGACTTCCCCACCGTCGAGGAAGGTCCTGGCTCGCTGACCTTCAACCTGCCGCAGGCCAAGCTGCGTCGCCTGATCGAGCGCACCAGTTTCGCCATGGCTCAGCAGGACGTGCGCTACTACCTCAACGGTATGCTGCTGGAAGTACAGAGCGGCATGCTGCGCGCCGTGGCCACCGACGGTCACCGTCTGGCCATGTGCTCGATGGAAGCCAGCATCCAGCAGGACGGCAAGCACCAGGTGATCGTGCCGCGCAAAGGTATTCTCGAGCTGGCGCGCCTGCTCACCGAACAGGACGCCGAAGTGGCCATCGTCCTGGGTCAGCACCACATCCGTGCCAACACCGGCGAGTTCACCTTCACCTCCAAGCTGGTCGACGGCAAGTTCCCGGATTACGAGCGCGTTCTGCCGCGCGGTGGCGACAAGCTGGTGCTGGCGGATCGTCAGGGCCTGCGTGAAGCGTTCAGCCGTACGGCGATTCTCTCCAACGAGAAGTACCGCGGTATTCGCCTGACCCTGGCGGCCGGTCTGCTGAAGATCCAGGCCAACAACCCGGAGCAGGAAGAGGCCGAGGAAGAGATCGTCGTCGACTACAACGGCAGCGGCCTGGAGATCGGTTTCAACGTCAGCTACCTGCTGGACGTGCTGGGGGTGATGGGCACCGAACAGGTTCGCCTGATTCTCTCCGATTCCAACAGCAGTGCCCTGCTGCAGGAAGCCGACAACGACGATTCTGCCTACGTCGTCATGCCGATGAGGCTCTAAGCCTTTAATGTCCCTCAGCCGCATCATGGTCACCGCGGTGCGAAATCTGCACCCGGTGACCCTCTCCCCCTCCCCCCGCATCAACATCCTTCACGGCGCCAACGGCAGCGGCAAGACCAGTGTGCTGGAGGCCATCCATCTGCTCGGCCTCGCTCGCTCCTTTCGCAGCACGCGCCTGCAACCCGTTATTCACTACGAGCAACCGGCCTGTACCATTTTCGGCCAGGTGCAACTGGCGGAAGGTGGCACCAGCAATCTGGGTATCTCCCGTGATCGTCAGGGTGAATTGCAGATTCGCATCGATGGTCAGAATGCACGCAGTGCTGCTCAGCTCGCCGACCTGCTGCCGCTGCAGCTGATCAACCCGGACAGTTTTCGCCTGCTGGAGGGCGCGCCGAAGATCCGTCGGCAGTTCCTCGATTGGGGTGTGTTCCACGTGGAACATCGCTTTCTCGGTGCCTGGCAGCGGCTGCAGAAAGCCCTGCGGCAGCGGAACTCGTGGCTGCGGCATGGTACACTTGACGGTGCTTCGCAGGCCGCATGGGACCGCGAATTGTGCAGTGCCAGCCAGGACATAGACACCTACCGAAGGGCCTATATCCAGGCGCTGAAGCCGGTGTTCGAACGTACGCTCGCCGAGCTGCTGCAGCTGGAAGGACTGACCCTGAGTTACTACCGCGGCTGGGACAAGGATCGTGAGCTGAGCGACGTGCTCGCCTCATCCCTCCAGCGTGACCAGCAACTCGGGCACACCCAGGCCGGACCACAGCGCGCCGATTTGCGTCTGCGCCTGGCGGGGCATAACGCGGCAGAGATCCTGTCGCGGGGGCAACAGAAACTGGTGGTGTGTGCATTACGCATCGCCCAGGGCCACTTGGTCAACGAAGCCAAGCGAGGCCAGTGTATCTATCTGGTGGACGACCTACCGTCGGAACTGGATGAACAGCACCGTCAGGCGTTATGCCGGTTGCTGGAAGATTTGCGCTGCCAGGTGTTCATCACCTGTGTAGATCATGAATTGTTGAGGGAAGGCTGGCAGACGGATACGCCGGTTGCCATGTTCCACGTGGAACATGGCCGTATCACCCAGACCCAAGACCATCGGGAGTGAAGGCATGAGCGAGAACCAAACGTACGACTCCTCCAGCATCAAGGTGCTGAAAGGACTGGACGCCGTACGCAAACGTCCCGGGATGTACATCGGTGACACGGACGATGGTAGTGGTCTGCACCACATGGTGTTCGAGGTGGTCGACAACTCGATCGACGAGGCGCTGGCCGGTTATTGCAGCGAAATCACCATCACCATCCACCCTGATGAGTCGATCAGCGTGCGTGACAACGGCCGTGGTATCCCGGTCGACACGCACAAGGAGGAAGGTGTTTCCGCCGCAGAGGTCATCATGACCGTGCTGCACGCGGGCGGTAAGTTCGACGACAACAGCTACAAGGTCTCCGGTGGTCTGCACGGCGTGGGTGTCTCGGTGGTCAATGCCCTCTCCAAGGAGCTGGTGCTGACCATTCGCCGTAGCGGCAAGATCTGGGAGCAGACCTACGTGCATGGCGTGCCTCAGGCGCCCCTGACCGCTGTCGGCGATACTGATGGCACGGGCACGCAGATCCACTTCAAACCGTCCGAAGAGACCTTCGCCAACATTCACTTCAGCTGGGATATCCTGGCCAAGCGTCTGCGCGAGCTGTCTTTCCTCAACTCCGGCGTGGGTATCCTGCTGCGTGACGAGCGCACCGGCAAGGAAGAGCTGTTCAAGTACGAAGGCGGCCTGAAGGCCTTCGTCGAGTTCCTCAATACCAACAAGACCGTGGTCAACCAGGTGTTCCACTTCAACATCCAGCGCGAAGAAGATGGCGTGGGTGTGGAAGTCGCCCTGCAGTGGAACGACAGCTTCAACGAGAACATCCTCTGCTTCACCAACAACATCCCCCAGCGTGACGGTGGTACCCACCTGGCAGGCTTCCGCTCTGCCCTCACCCGTCACCTGAACAACTACATCGAGCAGGAAGGCCTGGCCAAGAAGTTCAAGGTCAGCACCACCGGTGACGATGCCCGTGAAGGCCTGACCGCGATCATCTCGGTCAAGGTTCCGGACCCGAAATTCAGCTCGCAGACCAAGGACAAGCTGGTCTCCAGCGAAGTGAAGACCGCGGTCGAACAGGAAATGGGCAAGTACTTTGCCGACTTCCTGCTGGAGAATCCGAACGAAGCCAAGGCCGTGGTCGGCAAGATGATCGACGCTGCCCGCGCCCGTGAAGCGGCGCGCAAGGCGCGCGAGATGACCCGCCGCAAGGGTGCACTGGATATCGCCGGCCTGCCCGGCAAACTGGCGGACTGCCAGGAGAAAGACCCGGCGCTGTCCGAACTCTACATCGTGGAGGGTGACTCCGCGGGCGGTTCTGCCAAGCAGGGCCGTAACCGCAAGACCCAGGCGATCC
The DNA here is from genome assembly GCF_017915135.1 of Ectopseudomonas khazarica. Classification (NCBI taxonomy): domain Bacteria; kingdom Pseudomonadati; phylum Pseudomonadota; class Gammaproteobacteria; order Pseudomonadales; family Pseudomonadaceae; genus Ectopseudomonas; species Ectopseudomonas khazarica. The sequence goes on from NZ_CP068551.1 coordinate 5,178, forward strand.
TGCCGCTCAAGGGCAAGATCCTCAACGTCGAGAAGGCGCGCTTCGACAAGATGCTCTCCTCCGCCGAAGTCGGCACCCTGATCACCGCGCTGGGCTGTGGTATCGGGCGTGAGGAGTACAACATCGACAAGCTGCGTTACCACAACATCATCATCATGACCGATGCTGACGTCGACGGTTCGCACATCCGCACCCTGCTGCTGACCTTCTTCTTCCGTCAGCTGCCCGAGCTGATCGAGCGTGGCTATGTCTACATCGCCCAGCCCCCGCTGTACAAGGTCAAGCGCGGCAAGCAGGAGCAGTACATCAAGGACGACGAGGCCATGGACGAGTACATGACCCAGTCGGCCCTGGAAGACGCCAGCCTGCACGTCAACGAGAATGCCCCGGGTCTGTCCGGTGGTGCGCTGGAGAAGCTGGTCGGCGACTATCGCGGCGTGATGAAGACCCTGGATCGCCTGTCGCGCGTCTACCCCAAGGACATCACCGAGAACCTCGTCTACCTGCCGCGCATCGGCCTCGAGCAGCTGGCCGACCATGCCGGCATGCAGGCCTGGCTGGACAGCTTCAGCGCGCGTCTGAAGTCGATGGAGAAGTCCGGGCAGACCTACACTGCCAGCCTGCGTGAAGACCGTGAGCGCCACGTCTGGCTGCCTGAGGTCGAGGTCAAGGCACACGGTCTGTCCAGCTACACCACCTTCAACCGCGACTTCTTCGCCAGCAACGACTACAAGAGCGTCACGGCGCTGGGCGATCAGCTGAACAGTCTGCTGGAAGACGGTGCCTACGTGCAGCGTGGCGAGCGCAAGAAGCCGGTGAGCACGTTCAAGGAAGCCCTGGACTGGCTGATGACAGAAAGCACCAAGCGTCACAGCGTGCAGCGATACAAAGGTCTCGGCGAGATGAACCCGGATCAGCTGTGGGAAACCACCATGGACCCGGAAGTGCGGCGCATGCTCAAGGTGACCATCGAGGATGCCATCGCGGCCGACCAGATCTTCAACACCCTGATGGGCGATGCCGTGGAGCCGCGCCGCGACTTCATCGAGTCCAATGCCCTGGCGGTGTCGAACCTGGACTTCTGATCACCAGTCTCTGGTATCGGAAACAGAAACCCCGGCCTGTGTGCCGGGGTTTTTTATGGCTGTCGCTATGGCAAAAGGCTTACAAGGAGAAGCGCCATGGGCGTCTCCCCTCGTCTGCGGGTCTTGGCTAATCTACACACACCTACCGGGAACTGGATGTCCCGGGTCACGGATGACAGACCGCGCCAGGACGGCAAACGACAGGAAGTCGGAAGGTCATGAAAAACCCGCCTCGGCGGGTTTTTTATTGCCTGCAGAAAAGGCGGGCCGTCAGGCCCACCAGTAGCGCACCATGTGGAAGAACACCGGGGCGGCGAAGCACACCGAGTCCAGCCGATCGAGCATGCCGCCATGGCCTTCGATCATGTGGCCCCAATCCTTCACGCCGCGATCGCGCTTGATCGCCGACATCACCAGGCCGCCAGCGAAGCCGAGCATGCATACCAGCAAGGCGAAGAGCGCCGCCTGCCAGAAGGCGAACGGGGTGATCCAGCACAGCGAGGCGCCGATCAGCGTGGCCAGTGCCACGCCGCCGACGAAGCCCTCCACGGTCTTCGAGGGCGACAGGTTGGGGGCGATCTTGTGCTTGCCGAACAGCTTGCCGCAGACGTACTGCAGGACGTCCGAGAGCTGCACGACGATGATCAGCCAGGCGATCAGCAGCAGGTTGCGCCCTTCGTAGCCGGGAATGTCCAGGGTCAGCAAGGCGGGCACCGAGGAGATGCAGTACACCGCGATCATCAGGCCCCACTGCACCTTGGCTGCGCGTTCCAGGTAGCGCGTGGTGTCGCCGCCCAGCGAGGCGAGAATCGGCAGCAGCAGGAACAGGTAGACCGGGATGAAGATGGCGAACAGGCCGTACCAGCCCAGGGCGATCAGCAGGTACTGCATCGGCAGGGCGAAGTAGAAGGCAGCGACCAGTGCGGGATAGTCGCTGCGGCGGGTGGGCGTCAGCGTCATGAACTCGCGCAGGGCGTAGAAGGACACGAAGTAGAACAGCAGGACGACGCCGTTGTTGCCGAACAGGAAGGCGATGCCGATGACCAGCACCATCACCCACCAGGCGTTGATTCGCGCGTTGAGGTTGTCGATGACCGGGTTGGGGCGATCACCACTGCGCTTCTTCAGGAAGAAGCCGACCAGGCTGGCCAGCAGCAGCAGGGCACCGATACCGGCGAACAGCAGCAGGGTATTGCGATCCATGTCAGGCCTCCTCGGGTGCCAGTGCCAGCAAGGCGTTGCGCGCGCGTTCCAGGAAGGCTTCCTTGCCCTCCCCCTCGATGGGCTCCACGGCCGCACCGAAACTCAGGGTGCACAGCAAAGGCAGGGGCAATGCACGGCCCTTGGGCATCACCCGGTTGAGGTTGGCGATCCATACCGGCACCAGCTCGACCTGCGGGCGTTGCTGAGCCAGGTGGTAGAGCCCGCTCTTGAACGGCAGCAGCGGCTCGTCGCTGAGGTTGCGCGTGCCTTCGGGGAAGATGATCAGAGAGTCGCCACCGTCCAGCGCGTCGAGCATCGCCTGCAGCGGATTGGCGCCCTCTTCCTTGCGCTCGCGATCGACCAGCACGCCGTTGAACACGCGATTGATCAGGAAGCTGCGCATGCCCGGTTTCTGCCAGTAATCGGCACCGGCCACCGGCCGCGTGGTCTTGCGCAGCTCCGGCGGTAGTGATGCCCACAGCAGGACGAAGTCACCGTGGCTGCTGTGGTTGGCGTAGTACAGACGCTGAGTGGGCTGGGCGGTGCTGCCCAGCCAGAGGGCGCGGGCCCCCGTGAGCAGGCGGGCCGCCGAGGTGATGGCGAAAGCGGTCAATGCAGCGAGCATGGCGACTCCTTAACCGGGTGGGGGAAATGCGTGAATGAAGACGATGCCCGACAGCACGAGCACGGCCTGGAACAGCAGGCACAGTACCTGCCTACGCAGCAGGCCGAGTGCACCCTGGCAGCGCAGGCTCCAGCTGCGCCCGGCCTGTTCGGCAGGTTGCAGGCCGAGGCGCTGCAGCGCCTGATCCAGCGCCTGGGTGTGCGCGTCCAGCTGCTCACCGGCGCACGCCAGTTGCTGGAACAGTTCGGCGTCCAGGGCGACGCGCAGTGCCCAGTACTTCTCGGCGAGCCCGACCAGCAGCAATGCCGCGCAGAACAGCCCCAGGCCGAGGCCGCCTGGCGCACCCAGCAGGGGCGACAGCCCGAGCACGACAGCGACCAGGCTCAGCGCAGTGGAAAAGTGATCGAGGCTGCGTCCGCGTCGCAGCAGCGCGGCGACCAGTTGCAGGTCAGCCTGCATGGGCGACCTCCACCTGTGGTGGGGCCTCCAGCAGGCGCTGCAGCGCTGCCAGATGCTGTGGACCGAGCACCACCTGTGGGCGGGCCTGGCGGATCAGCTCGACCGCGCTGTGCACATCGCCGCAGCGCCCGCTGTGCAGCAGCCAGGCCGCGACGGCGGTGGCGCTGCGTGAATACCCAAGGGCGCAACAGATCAGCAGCGGGCCCTGGTGGCGCAGGCGCTCGATGGCTTCGGCTGCGTCTCGGCATGTCGCGGCATCCGGCGCGACCAGGTCCAGTGCCGGCAGGCTGCAATAGGCCAGCGTGCCAGGCACTGCCGGCAGTTCGGCGCACAGGTCGACCAGCGCGGCGTAGTCGTCGAGATCGCCCGCCGCAGGCAGACGGCCGAGGTGAATACCGTCGACCACCAGGCTGGGCGCGGGCTGGCGGTACGTCCATAGCCGCGAATTGATCCACGCGGCGAGCAGGTACGGGCCGAGCAGTGCCGTAGCCGCCGGGCTGAGACGCCCATTGGCCTGCTTCTGGAAGCCGGCCGCGCCGAACAGCAGGTAGTTGAGTGCGACCATGGCCAGGGAAACGCTCGGCCACAACAGCCACAGCCAGGCACCGCCCAGGTTGACCGCCAGTGCCGAGCACAGCAGCGCGCCGAGGCTGTAGCGCAGTGCCAGGCGCCAGTGACGAGGATCATCGGCCAGGCGCATGTGCTGCAACGGCGTGCTGCCCTGCAGCGGCAGCAGCCAGAGGCAGAAGAAGCCGGCGAGCAGCCCGGTGGGCACGTCGATGAAGTGGTGTTGCCAGGTGGTCAGCACGGAAAGGCCGATCAGCCCCATCCACAGGTGCAGCAGTCCGCGCCAGAACGGGCCGCGGGTGTGGTTGGCGAACATCGCCCAGATGATCACCAGCAGCGTGATGTGCAGAGAGGGTGCCTGGTTGAAGGGTTTGTCGAAACCCATCAACAGGTCGAAGAGCATGCCGAACGTGCCCTCCAGAGGGGGGCGCTCGAAGGTGAAGCGCAGCGGCCAGAGGAGGAAGCAGGCCACGCAGATCACCTGCGCGGCGAGCAGGCGCAGTGCATGGCGGTCCATCTCGCGGCGGCACGCGGGCAGCAGGAACGACAGGCCGTAGAGCAGGTCGATCGACCAGTAGGGCACTATGGTCCAGGGCCAGAGCGGCACCTGCGTCTCCCAGGCGAAGACCAGGCTGCCGACATCGTCACGCTGGCCGGTGAACCAGTTGGCGAAGCCGTAGCTGGCGAAGAACAGCGGGCCGAGCAACAGCAGCCAGAGAACGCCCCGCTTCCACAATCCCTGCTCGCGGGTGCTCTGCATCACTTCACCCGTTGCGCCAGGGACACGCTGAAGATGCCCCACTGATCGATACGCTGGGCCACCTTGCGGAAGCCTGCTGCCTCGACCAGCTGGTCCATCTCCGCCTGGCTGCGCCGGCGCATGACCCAGGCCTGGCCGTCACGGTGGCTGGTCAGGGCGCGGGCGATCAGCTCCAGCTGCGGGTGCCAGGGTTGCCCCGTGTAGACCAGGTAGCCGCCCTCCTCGACCGCTGCCGCCAGGCCCGCCAGCGAGTCGCCGACCATCTGGTTGCTGCCGAACAGCTCGTACAGGCCGGAGACCACCGCCAGGGTCGGTTTGGGATCGAGCGCCGCGAGGTCTTCGCGATCGAAGGCATCGCCCTTGACGAAACGGGCGATGTCGCCGAGATCCTTCTGCTGGATCAGCGCATTGCCGTCGCGAACGTTGATGTCGCTGTAGTCGCGCAGGAGGATCGAGTCCGGACGCTGTTCCTGGCCCTCCAGCGATTCGAGGATGTAACGGCCATGGCCGGCAGCGATGTCTACGATGCGCACGGCCTTGCCCGCCTCACGCAGCCTGAGCATGGCCAGGCGCAGCAGCTCCTCGGCATGCAGCTTGCGCTGGCGAATGCCACGCCAGCCGATGGAGTCCAGGTAGTTCCGGTCGATCAGCCGGCCCAGCGCGCCCTTGCCGCTGGGCTGGTTGCGGTAGACGTAGTCCAGCGTGCTGCCGGAGTCGAAGCCGGTGTCGAAACCCAGCTTGACCCCGTCCGACAGGCCGCTGCCGAGGCGCATGCCGGCGCGGGTGGCGCGCCAGTACAGGTCGCGCAACGAGTTCTGCGGCAAGGGCGCAGCCAGCTCCTCGGCTTCGGCGCAGGTGACGCCCAGGCGGTCGGCGTCGAGCAGCGACGGTCGTGCCATGGGTTGCTCGAAGTTGCGCAGGATGAAGCGGCGGGCGCGGCTCAGTGCATGGGCCCGGTCACGCTCGCCGAGGGTGTCGTGGAAGAAGCCGGGCAGCAGGTGCTTCTCCTTGCGTACGCTGCCGAGGCGCTCGAAGAAGGCTTCCTGCGGTTTGCGCTGTACGACGAAGTCCGCAGCGGAAATCAGCAGCTGGGTCGGCACCTGAATCGCCTGGGCATCGGCGACGATGCGATCGGCCGCCTCGTACAGGCCCAGGAGCATGGTGACCGAGATGGGGCGGGCGATCAGCGAATCGTTGTCGAACGAGGCGATGCGCTCCGGGTCGTGGGTCAGGAACCTGGCCTTGACGTAGCTGTTGACGAAGAAATTGCCGCGCCAGGCATGCAGCAACTTCAAACCGGAGCGGGCGAACGGCACGTAGAGCTTGACCTTGAAGGCCGGCGAGGCGAGCACCAGGCAGCGTACCTTGGGGGCATAGTCGTGGGCCCAGGTGGCGATGATCACCGCCCCGACGCTCTGCGCGACCACGGCCAGGTCCTGCTCGACGATGCCATGCCGGCTGCCGATGTGCTCGACGAAGGTCTGCACGTCACGCACGCTGGTGGCGAAGCTCGGGCTGTCGCCCCGCGCGCCGGGCGAAAGGCCGTGGCCACGAGCGTCCCAGGCGAAGAAGTCGCAGTGTGGCAGGTCCAGCTCATCCACCAGGTGAGCCATGCGCCCGCCGTGTTCATGGCCGCGATGGAACAGCAGGACGGCCTGTCGCGGGCCCTCTTCGGGGGCGGTGGCGGGCCAGTGGCGATAGCTCAGTTCGACGCCGTCGTGGGTGGTGAAGGTGTGCAGTTGAACGGGGCGCATGGAATCTCCTTATTCCGAGGATGGCTCAGGCCGTTTCGGCCAGCCCATGGCGAACGCGGTTGTAGAGGGTATAGAGCAGCAGGGCCAGGACCAGCGCCAGCAGGGCGTTGATCCACCAGGCCGAGAGCAGCCCGGTGGCGACGCCGGCACCGAGCACGCCGAAGCAGAAGGCGCGGTCGCTCTTGCCCATCGGGCCGTCGTAGCGGCGTGACGCGCCGACCATGGGGCCGAGCACGCCGGCGTATTCGCTGATCACTGCCAGCAGGACCACGACCACCACCAGCAGCGGTGAGACGCCCGGCAGCAGGGCGAAGGGCAGGTACAGGGCGCTGTCGGCGATCACGTCGCAGAGTTCGTTGAGATAGGCGCCGAGTTTCGATTGCTGGCCGAATTCACGGGCCAGCATGCCGTCGACGGCATTCAGCGCCATGCGCAGCAGCATCCACAGCGGGATCAGGGCGAACAGCCAGGCCAGCTGGCTGTAGGCCGCGAGCAGGGCACCGAGCAGCAGGGAAACGATCGCGGCCGTCAAGGTCACCTGGTTGGCGGTGACGCCCCGAGCATGGAGGCGTTCGACGCCCGGGCGCAACAGATTCTGGAAGGCAGGCTTGAGCTGGTAGATCGATGGCATGGCAGCGAATTCCTTTTCCCGATCGGATCATCGGCCATCTGCAGGGGCGAGACTGTGCGCCGTCGAGCCTTGTGAGGCATGCATTGGCATTCAGGCAAGTTATACCCTACAGGCCGATTTTCCTAGTGCTGACCAATCTCCAGGAAAATCATGCGCTTGAACCCTGTGATGGCGCATTGCTGGTATTTGACGCACAGCTTATCCACAGCTAGAGCGATTCGCCCAGGCGGCTCAGTACCGGTTCTTCACCGCGCATCGCCGCCTGTTGCTGGCAGACCCACTGGAAGGCACGCTCGTTGAGCTCGGCGATGGCACGCGGGCCCTCGCCCTCGGCATGCATGGGAGCACCGATGATCACCTGGATGGTGCCGGAGCGCTTGCCCCAGCCTTCCTTGGGCCAGAACTCGCCGGCGTTGTGGGCGATGGGCAGTACCGGCAGACCGGCGTTGACCGCGAGCGCCGCACCGCCGCGAGAGAACTTGCCGATCTGCCCTGGCTGAATGCGCGTGCCTTCGGGGAACACCAGGACCCAGGCGCCCTGCTTGAGGCGCTCGTCGCCCTGCTTGGCCATCTGCTTGAGCGCCGCCTTGGGGTTGCTGCGGTCGATGGCGATGGGCTTGAGCAGGGCCATGCCCCAGCCGAAGAACGGCACGCGCAGCAGCTCGCGCTTGACCACTTGCGACAGCGGCTCGAAGAAGCCGGAGAGGAAGAAGGTTTCCCAGGTGCTCTGGTGATTGGCGAGGATCACGCACGGGCGCTCGGGGATGTGCTCCAGGCCACGCACCTCGTAGCGGATGCCGACGATCACCTTGGCCAGCCAGACCGCGCAGTTGCACCAGGCCTGGACCACGAAGCGATAGCGCTGGCGAAAGGGCAGCAAGGGCGCGACCAGCAGGCTGATCAGGCACCAGAAGAAGGAGCTGGACGACAGGAGCAGGTAGAAAAGCGTGATTCTGAGGGCCTGCACGATCGCCATTGAACTTCGCACCTTATGAGAGCAGTCGATCGGCGACAGCCGCCAGATCGTCGAATACCAGGGTTCCTGGCGGCAATGCCTTGGCCAGGGTTCGTTCGCCCTTGCCGGTCTTCACCAGCACAGGTTGACAGTCGACGGTCAGCGCCGCCTGCAGGTCACCGCTGCTGTCACCGACGAACCAGATACCTGCCAATTCCGTGCCGTAGTGCGCAGCGATCTGCCTGAGCATACCCGGCTTTGGCTTGCGGCAGTCGCAGCCATCGTCCGGCCCGTGTGGACAGTAGACGATCAGACCGACTTCGCCGCCCTGCTCCGCCACCAGCTCGCGCAGGCGCGCATGCATCGACTCCAGGGTCGCCAGGTCGTAGTAGCCTCGGGCGATTCCGGACTGGTTGGTGGCCACGGCCACCGTCCAGCCGGCACGCGACAGGCGCGCGATGGCGGCAATCGACGAGGGAATCGGCAGCCACTCGTCGAGGCTCTTGATATAGGCGTCGGAGTCTTCGTTGATGACACCGTCGCGATCGAGGATCAGTAACTTCATAGCAGCAAGCTCCGAGCCGCAAGCTACAAGTCAGCGACGGCCTGCTTGCCGCCATGCTGCCTGTAGCTTGCCGCTGCCGTGTGTCAGCCGAGCAGGGAGATATCCGCGACGCCGAGGAACAGGCCACGCAGACGGGCCAGCAGGGCATAGCGGTTGGCACGTACGCGTGCATCCTCGGCGTTGACCAGCACCGCCTCGAAGAAGGCGTCCACCGGCTCGCGCAGGCTGGCCAGCTTGGCCAGGGCCTCGTCGTACTGGCGGCCAGCGGCCAGCGGCTGTACGGCCTGGTCGGCCTGCTGGATCGCCGCGTGCAGGGCGAACTCGCTGGGGTTGTCGAAGTAGTGCGCTTCGACCTGGGCGGCGACGCCACCTTCGGCCTTGCTCAGCAGGTTCGACACGCGCTTGTTGGCGGCGGCCAGGGCCTCGGCCTGTGGCAGTTTGCGGAAGGCCTGCACGGCCTGCACGCGCTGGTCGAAGTCCAGCGGCGAGGTCGGGTTGACCGCCCGCACGGACTGGTACACGGCGACGTCGATGCCTTCGTCTTCGTAGCGCGCACGCAGGCGGTCGAAGATGAATTCCAGCACCTGGGCCGCCAGGCCATCGTGCTTGACCTTGCCGGCGTACTGGGCGACGGCGAAATCGACGGCGGCAGCCAGGTCCAGGTCCAGACCCTTCTCGATGAGGATGCGCAGCACGCCGAGGGCAGCGCGGCGCAGGGCGTAGGGGTCCTTGGAGCCGGTGGGCAGCATGCCGATGCCGAAGATGCCGACCAGGGTGTCGAGCTTGTCGGCCACGGCCACCGCGGCACCGGTCAGGGTGCTCGGCAGCTCGGCACCGGCACCGCGCGGCATGTACTGCTCGTTCAGGGCCAGGGCGACGTCTTCCGGCTCACCGTCGTTGAGCGCGTAGTAGTAGCCGGCGATGCCCTGCATTTCCGGGAACTCGCCGACCATCTCGGTGGCCAGGTCGCATTTGCTCAGCAGGCCGGCACGGGCGGCACGCTGGGCATCGCCACCGACTTCGCGGGCGATGAAGCCGGCCAGCGCCGAGACGCGCTCGGCCTTGTCGAACACCGAACCGAGCTGGGCCTGGAACACCACATTGGCCAGGCGCTGGTTGAAGCCTTCGAGCTTCTGCTTCTTGTCCTGCTTGAAGAAGAACTCGGCGTCGGTCAGGCGCGGGCGCACGACCTTCTCGTTGCCGGAAACGATCTGCGCCGGGTCCTTGGACTCGACGTTGGCCACGGTGATGAAGCGCGGCAGCAGCTTGCCGTTCGCGTCCAGCAGGCAGAAGTACTTCTGGTTGTCCTGCATGGTGCTGATCAGCGCCTCCTGCGGCACCTCGAGGAAGCGTTCCTCGAAGGAGCAGACCAGCGGCACTGGCCATTCGACCAGGGCGGTGACTTCGTCCAGCAGCGCCGGCGGCACGATGGCCGTGCCCTGCTCCGCGGCGGCCAGCTGGTCGACGCGCTGGCTGATCAGCGTACGGCGCTCGGCGAAGTCGGCCAGCACATAGGCGCTGCGCAGGTCCTCGGCGTAGTTCGCCGGGCTGCTGATGCGCACGTCACGGTTGGCGTGGAAGCGATGGCCACGGGACACGCGGCCAGCCTTCTGGGTGAGGATCTCGCAGTCGACCACGCTGTCGCCGAAGAGCATCACCAGCCACTGGGTCGGGCGCACGAATTCGTCGCGGCGAGCGGCCCAGCGCATGCGCTTGGGAATCGGCAGGTCGTTGAGCGAGTCGGCGACGATGGTCGGCAGCAGGTTCACGGCCGGCTGGCCAGGGATGTGCTGGGCGAAACGCAGTTTCGGCCCGCTGCGGTCGATCTCGGCAATGTCCACGCCGCACTTGCGGGCGAAGCCCAGGGCAGCCTGGGTGGGATTGCCGTCGGCGTCGAAGGCGGCCTGGATGGGCGGGCCGTCGAGGTTCATGCTGCGGTCGGCCTGCTGCTCCTCGAGCTGCTCGACCAGCACCGCCAGGCGGCGCGGCGCGGCATAGGCACGGGCGCTGGCGTAGTTCAGGCCAGCGGCCTTGAGGCCCTTCTCGATACCGGCGAGGAAGGCGTCGCCCAGGGTTTTCAGGGCCTTCGGTGGCAGCTCTTCGGTGCCCAGCTCGACCAGGAAATCTTGTGCACTCATGCTTGCGCCTCCAGCTTGGCCAGTACTTCGTCACGCAATTCCGGGGTGGCCATGGGGAAGCCGAGTCGGGCACGTGCCTGCAGGTAGCTCTGCGCCACGGCGCGAGCCAGGGTGCGTACACGCAGGATGTACTGCTGACGCGCGGTCACCGAGATGGCGCGGCGGGCGTCGAGCAGGTTGAAGGTGTGCGAGGCCTTGAGCACCATTTCGTAGGTCGGCAGCGGCAATTGCAGCTCGATCAGGCGGTTGGCTTCGCTCTCGTAGAAGTCGAACAGTTCGAACAGCTTCTCGACGTTGGCGTGCTCGAAGTTGTAGGTCGACTGCTCCACTTCGTTCTGGTGGAACACGTCGCCATAGGTCACGGTGCCGAACGGACCGTCGGTCCAGATCAGGTCGTAGACCGAGTCGACGCCCTGCAGGTACATGGCCAGGCGCTCCAGGCCATAGGTGATCTCGCCGGTCACCGGGTAGCACTCGATGCCACCGACCTGCTGGAAGTAGGTGAACTGGGTGACTTCCATGCCATTGAGCCAGATTTCCCAGCCCAGGCCCCAGGCGCCGAGGGTCGGCGACTCCCAGTTGTCCTCGACGAAGCGGATGTCGTGGACTTCCGGATCGAGGCCGATGGCCTTGAGAGAACCCAGGTACAGCTCCTGGAAGTTCTCCGGGTTGGGCTTGAGGACCACCTGGAACTGGTAGTAGTGCTGCAGGCGGTTGGGGTTTTCCCCGTAACGGCCGTCGGTCGGGCGGCGCGAGGGCTGCACGTAGGCGGCGTTCCAGGTTTCCGGGCCGACGGCGCGCAGGAAAGTGGCGGTGTGGAAGGTGCCGGCGCCGACTTCCATGTCATAGGGTTGCAGCACGACGCAGCCCTGTTCGGCCCAGTAGTTCTGCAGGGCCAGGATCAGGTCCTGGAAGGTGCGTGCGGCAGGCTTGTTCTGGCTCACGAAGAAATCACCTGTGGAGGCTTGCGAGGGAAAGCCGGGGAGTATATCGAAACTCGGCGCAAGCCGCAGGGTACGGCACATCGGCATCACCCTGCGGTTGTGTGTGCTGTATTTATATCCAGTTATTTTGCCGCTATAGTCACCCCCTCATCCTGACCGAGGCCTACCGCCATGCCCCGTTGCTTCTGGTGTACCGACGATCCGCTCTACCAGGCCTACCACGACGAGGAATGGGGCGTGCCGCAGCGCGATGCGCGCCATCTGTTCGAGATGCTGCTGCTCGAAGGCGCGCAGGCCGGGCTGTCGTGGATCACCGTGCTGAAGAAGCGCGAGCGCTATCGCCAGGTGCTGCACGGCTTCGACCCCGAGCGCCTGGCGCGGTTGAGCGACGAGGAGATCGAGCAGCTGATGCAGGACCCCGGCATCATCCGCAACCGCCTCAAGCTCAAGGCCGTGCGCCAGAACGCGCAGGCCTGGTTGCGCCTGGAGGACCCGGCGACGCTGCTCTGGTCGTTCGTTGGCGGCGCGCCGAAGATCAACCACTTCAGTGACCGCAGCCAGATGCCGGCCGTGACCCCCGAGGCCGAGGCGATGAGCAAGGCGCTGAAGAAGGCCGGCTTCACCTTCGTCGGCCCGACGATCTGCTATGCCTTCATGCAGGCCACGGGTATGGTGATGGACCACACCACCGACTGCGACCGTTACGCGCAATTGAAGGGCTCATGACCACCATCACCACGCTGGATGAATTGCTCGCACTGTACGGCGAAAGCCACGAACGCTCGCGGCGCAAGGAGCTGCCACGGCTGATCGCACCCTACCGTGCGCTGATCGAGGCCTCGCCCTTCGTGGTCCTGGCCAGCACCGGCGCGGACGGCATGGACTGTTCGCCGCGAGGCGATGCGCCGGGGTTCGTGCAGATTCTCGACGACCAGACCCTGTTGCTGCCGGACCGCCCCGGCAACAACCGCATCGACAGCCTGCGCAACATCGTGCAGAACCCTCAGGTGGCGCTGCTGTTCCTGATCCCCGGAGTCGGCGAGAGCCTGCGGGTCAATGGCCGCGCGGAAATCTCTCTCGACCCCGAACTGCTCGAACTGGGGCGCGCTCAGGGCAAGTTGCCACGCAGCGTGCTGCGCATCCGCATCGACAGTTGCTACTTCCAGTGTTCCAAGGCGGCGCTGCGCTCCGGGTTGTGGGATGCCGCGCGTCAGGTCGAGCGGGCCAGCCTGCCCCGTGCCGGCGATATCTTCCGCTGCATCCTCGACGACGAGTTCGACGTCGAGGCCTACGAGCGCGACCTGCAGCAACGGGTTCGGACGAGCCTGTACTGACTGCACGGCTCCTGCGCCGCTACAATTGACGCCTTTCCGAGCGGTTGGAGTCTGTCGTGGAGAAACTCAAGGGCGCCCTGGTAGTGGGGTTCCTGCGCTTGTTCGCACTGCTGCCCTGGCGTGCCGTGCAGGCCGTGGGCAATGCCATCGGCTGGTTGATGTGGAAGCTGCCGAACGGTTCGCGTGACGTCGCGCGCATCAACCTGGCCAAGTGCTTTCCCGAGCTGAGCGAGGCCGAGCGCGAGCGCCTGGTCGGGAAAAGCCTCAAGGACATCGGCAAGACCCTGACCGAAAGCGCCTGCGCCTGGATCTGGCCGGCGCAGAAGTCGCTCCAGCTGGTCCGCGAAGTGGAAGGCCTGGAAGTGCTGCAGCAGGCGCTGGCCTCCGGCAAGGGCGTGGTCGGCATCACCAGTCACCTGGGCAACTGGGAAGTGCTCAATCACTTCTACGGCAACCAGTGCAAACCTATCGTTTTCTACCGCCCGCCGAAGCTCAAGGCGGTCGACGAGTTGCTGCAGCAGCAACGCGTGCAGATGGGCAACCGTGTGGCCCCGTCAACCAAGGAAGGCATCCTGCGCATCATCAAGGAAGTGCGCTCGGGCGGCGCCGTGGGTATTCCCGCCGATCCGGAACCGAGCCGTTCGGCGGGGGTGTTCGTGCCCTTCCTCGGTACCCTGGCCCTGACCAGCAAGTTCGTCCCTGGCATGCTCACCGGCGGCAAGGCGGTCGGGGTGTTCCTGCATGCCGTGCGCCTGGATGACGGCAGCGGTTACAAGGTGATTCTCGAGGCCGCGCCGGAAGGCATGTACAGCGAAAACGTGGAAGAGGGCGTGGCGGCGATGAGCGAAGTGATCGCACGTTACGTGCGCACCTATCCGAGTCAGTACATGTGGAGCATGAAGCGCTTCAAGAAGCGCCCGGATGGCGAGGCCAAGTGGTACTGACGTCCTGCTTCAGGGCAGGATTGTCGAAGAAGGCGCCATGATGGCGCCTTTTTTCTGCCACCTGCTGGGCCTCGGCGCGGTAATGCGCTATTAAAGGCGACATCGCTCGACCAATCCTCGGAGCCGTCATGTCCAACCAGCGTCAGCAGGTACGTACCCCGATGAAGTGCCGGATCAAGATCAGCCATCCGAGTTTCGGTGAGCTGCTGGCACAGACTCGCGACCTGTCCGACAGCGGCGTGTACGTGAAGCATCCGGACATGGCCGGCCTGGCCGTTGGCACCCACGTCACCGGGCAGGTCCAGGATCTGCCTTTCCCCGCGCCCATCCTGCAGATGGAAGTGATGCGGGTGGATGCCGAGGGCGCGGGTCTGCGTTTCCTCGACGAAGCCTGACGGCGCAAACGCTGCGGTACGCGTGACGAAAAGCGGAAAGCCGAGGAACATTTCGTTACATCTGCACTCTGACCAAGACCTCGCTCCGAGGTGGCGTCCATCAGAGGCGTTTCGACATGAGTCGAGCGGTATCCGAACTCCCCGCTAACGGCGCCGATGCGCCGGAACTTCCTCCCCCTTCTCGACCCGGCTGGCTGCACCGTCAGCGTCACCTGATCGGCCTCGGCCTGTCGTTGCTGCTGTTCGGCCTGGCGCTGCTGGCCTGCTGGCATCTGGTGCGCGAGATCAACCCGGATCAGGTGCGCGACTCGCTGGCGGCGGTGCCGCCACGGGCGCTGTTCGCGGCCATGCTGGCCACCGTGCTGGGTTTTCTGCTGATGCTCGCCTACGAGTGGTCGGCCAGTCGTTATGCCGACGTCCGCCTGCCCGCGTCGACCCTGGCGCTGGGGGGCTTCTGCGCCTTCGCCATCGGCAACGCGGTGGGCTTGTCCGCGCTGTCCGGGGGCTCGGTGCGCTATCGCCTGTACACGCGCAATGGGCTCGGCGCGGGCGATGTGGCGCGAATGAGCCTGTTCGCCAGCCTGTCGCTCGGCATCAGCCTGCCGATTCTCGCGGCCCTGGCCGCCCTCTTCGACCTGGCGGACGCCTCGGCGGCGCTGCGCCTGCCGGCGCCGTTGCTGGCGTTGCTGGCCGTGGCGGTGCTGCTCGCCGCCCTGACGCTGGTCCTGCTGCTGGCGCGCAAACGCCTGGCCGAGCGGCCTGCCCCCGGCTGCTGGCAAGTGGACCTGGGGCGCTTCAGCCTGCGCCTGCCCGGCGTGCGCATGAGCCTGGTGCAGCTGCTGATCAGCAGCCTCGACGTGCTGATCGCCGCCAGCGTGCTCTACTGCCTGCTGCCCGAGGCGCCGCCGTTCTCGTCCTTCGTGCTGATCTACATGCTGGCGCTGGCCGCCGGTGTGCTGAGTCATGTGCCGGGTGGTGTCGGGGTGTTCGAGGCCGTGCTGCTGGCGGCGTTCTCCTCGCGCATCGACCCGGCCGGGCTGGTCGCGGCCATGCTGCTCTACCGCCTACTCTACGTGATGCTGCCGTTGCTGGTCGCCGGGCTTCTGCTGCTGGCGGTGGAGGCGCGGCGCTTGTGGTTCCCGCGCCAGGTGGCGAGGGTGGCCAGCAACCTGGCGGTACCGCTGCTGGCACTGCTGGTGTTCTGCGCCGGCGCAGTGCTGCTGTTTTCCGGGGTCACGCCGACCATGGACGAGCACCTCGAGGCCCTGGGGTTTTTCCTGCCGCCGCCGCTGATCGCCG
The DNA here is from genome assembly GCF_017915135.1 of Ectopseudomonas khazarica. NCBI lineage: Bacteria > Pseudomonadati > Pseudomonadota > Gammaproteobacteria > Pseudomonadales > Pseudomonadaceae > Ectopseudomonas > Ectopseudomonas khazarica. The sequence continues at coordinate 20,836 of NZ_CP068551.1, forward strand.
CCTCGCACCTGGCGGCGAGCCTGGTCGGCACGCTGTGCCTGCTGCTGGCGCAGGGGCTGCGCCGGCGCCTTTCCGCCGCCTGGGTGCTGACCCTGGTGTTGCTCTGCCTGGGCGTGGTGCTGTCGCTGCTCAAGGGCTTCGACTGGCCGGAGGCGCTGGTGCTGGCGGCTATCGCCGGGGTGCTCGCGCTGTTTCGCCGCGAGTTCTACCGACCCAGTCGGCTGCTCGACATGCCGGCCTCGGGCCTGGCGCTGGCGGCCACCAGTGGCGTGATCGCGGCCTCGGTCTGGCTGCTGCTGTTCGTCTATCAGGATGTCGCCTACAGCCACCAGCTGTGGTGGCAGTTCGAACTGGACGGCAATGCCCCGCGTGGCCTGCGTGCCGCCCTGGGCAGCGCCCTGGTGCTGCTGGCGGTCGGCCTGACCTGGCTGCTGCGTGCCACGCCACCGAGCATCCGCCTGCCTGACGGCGAAACCCTGGCGCGGGCGCGGGCCATAGTCGAGGCCTCGCGGCAGCCGGAAGGTGGCCTGGCGCTCAGTGGCGACAAGGCGCTGCTGTTCCACCCGGATGGCCAGGCGTTTCTCATGTACGCCCGTCGTGGCCGCAGCCTGGTGGCGTTGTTCGACCCCATCGGCCCGCCGGCGGCGCGCGCCGAGCTGATCTGGCAGTTCCGCGACCTGTGCGACCGTCACCATGCGCGGCCGGTGTTCTACCAGGTGCGGGCGGAGAACCTGCCCGGCTACATCGACATCGGCCTGACCGCACTGAAACTGGGTGAGGAGGCGCTGGTGGATCTGCACACCTTCGACCTGGCCAGCAACGGCAAGGAGATGAAGGCGCTGCGCTACACCTGGAACCGTGGGCGGCGCGATGGCCTGAGTCTGGAGCTGCATGCCCCCGGCGCGGCACCCCTGGACGCTTTGCAGGGCATATCCGCTGCCTGGCTGGCGGGCAAGCAGGTACGCGAGAAGGGCTTCTCCCTCGGCCGCTTCAGCCCCGAGTACCTGGCGCACTTCCGGGTCGCGGTGGTGCGTTTCGAGGGGCGCGCGGTGGCCTTCGCCAACCTGCTGGAGTGTCAGACGCGAGCGGTCGCCAGCCTCGACCTGATGCGCGTGCTGCCGGATGCGCCGAAGTCGACCATGGAATTCCTCATGCTCGGGCTGATCCAGCAATTCCAGGGCGAGGGCTATGCGCGCTTCAGCCTCGGCATGGTGCCGCTGGCCGGCCTGCAGACGCGCAAGGGGGCGCCGCTGCCGTTGCGCCTGGGCGCGCTGGTGTTCGATCGCGGCGAGAGCTTCTACAACTTCCAGGGGCTGCGCCGCTTCAAGGACAAGTTCCTGCCGCAGTGGGAACCGCGCTATCTGGCCGTGCCGGCCGGGCTCGACCCCTGGGTGGCATTGGCCGACACCTCCGCGTTGATCGCCGGCGGTCTGGGTGGACTGGTGAGGCGTTGAATGAACAAGGCGACAGGGGTACTGGGCGGGTTGTTGCTGGTGGCTGCCCTGGCGGTGGGCGGGGTGACCTGGTGGTGGTCGATGCGTGCGCTGCCGCATCTGCAGACGGTGCAGATCCAGGGGCTGAGCGCGCAGCTGCTGAGCCAGGGCGAGGCGCGCCAGCGCCTGCTGCTGATCGCGCCGCCCGAGCAGGCGCTGGACGAGGCGCTGCTGCGACGGCTGGCCGACGCAGGAGACGTGCGCGTGCTGCAGATGCCCTTCGTGGCGCACGACTGCGGCGCGCAGCGGCGCCTGATCGATCAGGCCGGCGGGCTGCTGGGCGGCAAGCCGACCATCGTCGCCGGCGTCGGGCCGGCCGCCGCTTCGGCCTGGCGCTGGCTGGCCACGCAGGACGATGACCAGGCGCAGGCGCTGTCGGTGGGTTTCGACCTGGGCCAGCCCGATTGCGCCGAGGCGCTGCCGAAGAAGGCCGCGCACGGCCACTGGATCGCCCTGTGGAACGACAACCCCGGCGATGCCAACGCGCGCTTCCTGCGCGAGCAGGGCAATGGCGAGCCGCGCATCGGCACCCTGGGAACGCCGCTGCCGACCCTGCTGGCCGACCAGTTGCAGCAGCTGCTCGCCGGCCAGGGCGCGCCGCTGCCGGTGGTCGAGCACCCTTCGGCGCAGGCGGCCGATACCCTGACCCTGTTCTACTCCGGTGACGGCGGCTGGCGCGATCTCGACCGGGCCTCGGCCGAGCACCTGGCCGCTGCCGGCTATCCGGTGGTGGGCATCGATACCCTGCGCTACTACTGGCAGCGCAAGAGCCCGGAACGCAGTGCCGCCGACCTGTCGCGCCTGATGCAGGAGTACCGCGAGAAATGGCACATCAGGCGCTTCGTGCTGGCGGGCTATTCCTTCGGCGCCGACGTGCTGCCGGCGATCTACAACCGTCTGCCGGCGAGTGACCAGCAGCAGGTGGATGCCATGCTGCTGCTGGCCTTCGCCCGCAGCGGCAGCTTCGAGATCGCCGTCAGTGGCTGGCTCGGCAAGGATGGCGCGGAGGCTGCCACCGGACCGGAGCTGCGCAAGGTTCCGGCGGCCAAGGTGTATTGCATCTACGGCAGCGAGGAAGCGGCCGAGAGCGGCTGCACCGAAGCCGGAGCCCCTGGAGAGCGCCTGCAGATCAGCGGTGGCCATCACTTCGACGGTGACTACGCGGCGCTGGCGCAGAAGATGCTGGCGGCGATCAGGGCGCGTCAGCAGCGTTAGTCTCGTTGACGCATGCCACTGAACTGGCGTGATTCCGTAGGAGCGGATTCATCCGTGAACAATCGCGGCTGAAGCCGCTCCTACGGCAGGGCCTGCGATGGCCTCAGTGCGCCTCGTTCACCGCGCTGAGAAATGCCTGCGTGCGTTCCTGCTGCGGGTTGCCGAACAGCTCCTCGGGGGTGCCCTGTTCGTGGATGCGGCCCTGGTGGAAGAAGCACACGCGGTCGGCGAACTCGCGGGCGAAGCCCATCTGGTGGGTGACCATCAGCATGGTCAGGTTGTGCTCGCTGCCGAGGCGGCGGATCACCCCCAGCACTTCGCCACACAGCTCCGGGTCGAGCGCCGAGGTGACCTCGTCGAACAGCATCACCTTGGGCCGCATCGCCAGCGCACGGGCGATCGCCACGCGCTGTTGCTGGCCGCCGGACAGTTGCGAGGGGAAATGGCGCAGCTTCTCGCTCAGACCGACCATCGCCAGCAGTTCCTCGGCGCGTTCGCTGGCTTCCTTCCGGCCCAGGCCGAGCACCTGCATCGGCGCCTCGATGACGTTCTGCAGGGCGCACATGTGCGGGAACAGGTTGAAGCTCTGGAACACCATGCCGATCTTGCCGCGCACCTTGCGCTGGTAGCTGGCGCTGGCCGGCACCAGGCGGCCGTCGCGGGTACTCATGTGGGTCAGCGGCTCGTCGTCGACGGCGATCAGGCCTTCGTCGATGCTTTCCAGGGTCATCAGTGCACGCAGCAGGGTCGACTTGCCCGAGCCACTGGGACCGATGATCGCCACCTTCTCGCCGGGGGCGACATCCAGGTTGAGCTTGTCGAGCACGGTGAGGTTGCCGTAACGCTTGGTCACGTCGGTGAAGCGGACGATGGGCTGGGGCATGCTGGAACTCCCTGCAGCGGCGGTCGAGTTGATAAAAGCAGTCATCGGGCAGTGACCTCCAGGCGATCTTCCATGCGCCGCACGCACCAGGCCAGGACCAGGCTGAGGGCGAGGAAGAACAGGCCGACCAGGGTGATGGGCTCGAGGTAGCGGAAGCTCTCCGAGCCGATGTTCTTGGCTTGCTGCATGATCTCCACCACGGTGATCGCGGACAGCACCGGGGTGTCCTTGAGCATGGCCACCAGGTAGTTGCCCAGCGCGGGGAGGATCGGCCGCAGCGCCTGCGGCAGGATGATCTGCCGGTACGCCGACAGCGGCGCCATGTTCAGCGCCGTCACCGCTTCCCACTGGCCGCGCGGCACGGCGTCGAGGCCGGCGCGATAGACCTCGGCGGTGTAGCAGGCGTAGTGCAGGGCGATGCCGAGGATCCCCGCCTGCAGCGCGGTGAGGTTCAGCCCGTAGTTGGGGAACACGTAGAACAGGAAGTACACCTGGATCAGCAGCGGCGTGCTGCGGATGAATTCGATCAGCCCGGCCACCGGCCAGGACAGCCACAGGTGCCTGCTGCGCCGGGCGATGGCCAGCAGCAGGCCGACGACGATGGCGATGGCGAAGCCGGCGAAGGTGATCAGCAGGGTATTGAGCGAGGCCTTGAGCAGGTCCGGAAGGATGCTCAGGGCGAAGTCCCAGTCGAAGAAGTTCATTGCAGGCCTCCGCGCATCCGGCCACGGGCAAGGCGTCGTTCCAGCAGGCGCATGCCGAGGTTGATCACCTGTGCCATGAGGAAATACAGCAGCAGCGCCAGGGCGAAGATCTCCAGGGTCATGAAGGTCGCCTGGTCCAGCTGGCGGGCGCGGAAGGCCAGGTCCGACAGGGTGATCAGCGACACCAGCGAGGTGTTCTTCAGCAGCTCGATCAGCAGGTTGGTGCCGGGTGGAATCGCTGCCAGCAGGGCCTGCGGCAGGATGATGCGGGTGAAGCGCCGCAACGGCGTCATGTTCAGCGCGGTGCAGGCTTCGTACTGGCCCTTGGCGACCGAACGGATGGCGCCGCGCATGACTTCCGCGCCATAGGCGCCGATGTGCAGGCCGAGGCCGACCACGGCCACGGCGAAGGCGCTCATCTCGATGTTGAACGGCGGCATCGGCAGCACGAAGTACAGCCAGAACAGCTGCACCAGCAGCGAGGTGCCACGGAAGATCTCGATGTAGGTGATCGCCAGCCAGCGCAGCGGGCCGATCGGCGACAGCCGGCCGAGGGCGGCGAGCACGGCGCTGGCAATCGCCAGCAGCGAGCCCCAGAAGGTGACTTGCACGGTGACCCAGGCGCCTTGCAACAGCAGGGGGAGAAGATCGGTCATGAATGTCTACCGGTCGAAGGATTCATGCCGCGCACCGGCGTGCGCGGCAGACACCGCAGGTTACTGAGCGCAGAGTTCGGCAGCGGTCTTGTCGGTGATGTTGGACTGGTCGAAGCCGAAGGGCTTCACCGTGGCCAGGTGATCCTCGCTGCCGAGCCATTTTTTCAGCGCGGCGTTCACCGCATCGCGCAGATCCTTGTCTTCCGGGCGGAAGGCCAGGGCGCCATAGCCGGTGTGGGCCGGGTCGTCGTTGAATTCGGCGATGGCCTCGACGCCGTCGCCACCCTTCTCGGCCAGGCCCTTCATGGTCAGCTGGGTGCCGACCGCCGCATCGGCGCGGCCAGCGCGCACGGCCTGCAGCTGGGCGGTGGTGTCCGGTACCTGGAGAATCTGCTCGTCAGTGATACCGGCGCTGCGGGCGTATCCGAGGTTCACCGTACCGGCCATGATCGCCACCTTGGCGCCGCTCTTGGCGATGTCTGCATAGCTGTGCAGATTTTTCGGGTTGCCGGCCTTGGTCAGCAGGGTGTCGGGCAACTGGTAGTGCGGATCGGTGAACAGCACCTGCTTGCAGCGTTCGGGGGTGATGTACATGCCGGCGGCGATCAGGTCGAAACGACTGGCACGCAGGCCGGGAATCAGTGAACCCCATTCGGTGAGCACCGGGTTGATGGTCTTGACGCCCATCTGCTCGAAGATCTTCCTGACGATCTCCGGCGACTCGCCGGTGACGCTGCCGTCCAGCGCGGTGTAGGCGAAGGGTGTCTCGTTGGCGTAGCCGATGCGCACGCTGCTGCTGTCCTTGACCTTGTCCAGGGTCGAGGCCTGGACGCCGGCGACGAAACCGCCGAGCAAGGCGCAGGTCAGTGCGAGGTGACCGAAGCCGGAGGGGATAACGCTACTCATCTTGGTGTTCTCCTGTTTCTTGTAGTCCGCCAGCGGCGGCGTGCTGTGTTAGGAGGCAGGTAAATCAAGAGCGTTGGCGCGCAGATCGGGACCTGCGCCGGCCGGGTGGTGTTGTTCTGGGGTACCGAGGCACTGTTCTCCACCCTTGGCCCGAGCATACAAAGGCTTTTTTCGCTGCGGCATTGCACTAGGACAATTGAATCGCACTGCCCCACGCGGGATGCTTGCCTGCAGTCGCCAGAGGAAGCCATCGATGCAGAACTGGAAGAAGGCCCTGGCCAACGCGCGTCCGGGCGAGTCGAAATACAAGCTCCTGGTCCAGGCGGTCGCCGCCGACATCGAACAGGGTAACCTGATCGACGGTCAACGGTTGCCCCCGCAGCGCCAGGTCTCCGATGCCCTGGGCATCAGCGTGCAGACCGTGACCAACGCCTACAAGGAGCTGGAGCGCCAGGGCCGCGTGCGCTGCGAGGTGGGCCGTGGCAGCTTCGTCTCGCGGCGCACCAGCGAGCGGGTGGCCAGCAGCATGCTCGACCGCAGCGAGCAGGCGCTGATGGACTTTTCCAACGCGCGCATCCTCCACACCGAGGCCCACGACCGCCTGTGGCGGCAGACCTGCCTGGAGCTGGCGCAGGAACCTGACCAGCCCTGGATTCACGCCTTCCGCCCGATTGCCGGCATGCAGCACCAGCGCGAGGCGGCGGTACGCTGGCTGGCACGCCTGGGCATGGATGTGGGGACCGAGGACGTGTTGCTGACCAGCGGCGCGGCCCACGGCATCTTCCTCGCCCTGGCGACGCTGGCCGGCCCGGATGACGTGGTGCTCTGCGAAGGCCTGACCGACCACGGCGCCATCGGCAGCTCGCAGGTGCTCGGCTTTACCCTCAAGGGGCTGGAGATGGACCGCCACGGGTTGAATCCCGAGCACTTCGAGGACATGTGCGGCAACGAGCGCATCACCGCGCTGGTCTGTACGCCCAACCTGAACAACCCGACCAGCGCGCTGATGCCCGATGAGCGCCGCCGCGAGATCGCCGAGATCGCCCGTCGCTATGGTGTGTACATCATCGAGGACGACGTCTACGGCCCGCTGCTGGCCGGTCAGCAGGCCTCGCGGCCGCTGAGCCATTACGCGCCGGAGCTGTCGTTCTACTGCACCAGCCTGACCAAGTCGGTGCTCACCGGCCTGCGCATCGGCTACCTGGTGATGCCCAAGCGCCTGGCGCTGCGCACCGAGAGCATCCTGCGGGTCAGCAGCTGGATGGCGCCGTCGCTGCTCGGCGAAGTGGCGACGCGCTGGATCGACTCCGGCGAAGCCGAGGACCTGGTGCAGCTGCAGCGTCAGCTCCTGGCCAACCGCCAGGCGCTGGTCGAGCAGGAGCTGGGCGAGCACCTGATCGGCAACCACCCCTACTCGCTCAACAGCTGGCTGCGTGTGCCGGAGGGCTGGGAGACCGACAGCCTGCTGCGCGAGCTGCGCCGACGCAACGTGGCGCTGACCCTGCCCGACCCCTTCGTCCCGCCCGGCATGCCCAGGCCACGCGCGGTGCGATTGTGCGTCGGCGCCGAATGCAGCGAGGCGAAGATGCGCCAGGGCGTGCAGATCGTCCGTGACGTGTTCGGCCAGTACCCGAAGGTGCATGATTTTTGAGAACCGTAGGGTGGACGTCGCTTTTCACGTCCACCGTGATGGTGGATCGGTGAAGCGTGATCCACCCTGCGTTCACTGGCGTGAGGGGTGCGTTTCGCGGCTGAAGCCGCTCCTACGACCTGCCGTAGCCCGGATGAAATCCGGGAACGTAGGGTGGACGTCGCTTTTCACGTCCACCGCAACGGTGGATCGGTGAAGCGTGATCCACCCTACGTTCACTGGCGTGAGGCGTACGTTTCGCGGCTGAAGCCGCTCCTACGACCTGCCCCGTAGCCCGGATGAAATCCGGGAATGTGGGGTGGACGTCGCTTTTCACGTCCACCGCAACGGTGGATCGGTGAAGCGTGATCCACCCTGCGTTCACTGGCGTGAGGCGTACGTTTCGCGGCTGAAGCCGCTCCTGCCACCTGCCGTAGCCCGGATGAAATCCGGGAACGTAGGGTGGACGTCGCTTTTCACGTCCACCGCAACGGTGGATCGATACAGCGTGATCCACCCTACGTTTGTCGTCGTGACGACACCCTTGCGGCAATGCCTATCCGCAAGCCGAAGAAAAAATCGTCCTAGTACATTCGGTCAGTCAATTTCCCGCTCATACACTCGGCCGCACACCTTCACGGAACGTGCGCCATGCCCTCCATTGCCTTCGATGACCTGCTCCAGGCCCGCCAGCGTATCGCCGGCCTGGTGCGCCAGACGCCGCTGGAGCACTCGCCCAGCCTGAGCCGCCTGCTCGGCGTGCCGGTGTGGCTGAAGCTGGAGTCGCAGCAGGCCACCGGCAGCTTCAAGCTGCGTGGCGCGAGCAACGCGGTGGCGCAGCTGGATGCCGGGCGCAAGCGCTGCGGCGTGGTCACCGCCTCCACCGGTAACCACGGTCGCGCGCTGGCCTTTGCCGCCGCGCAGCAGGGCGTGAAGGCCATCGTCTGCCTGTCCGAGCTGGTGCCGCAGAACAAGGTGCGCGCCATCCGCGAGCTGGGCGCCGAGGTGGTGATCAGCGGCCGCAGCCAGGACGATGCCCAGCTCGAAGCGCTGCGTATCGCCCGCGAGCAGGGCGCGGCGTTCATCCCGCCGTTCGACCATCCCCATGTGATCGCCGGCCAGGGCAGCCTGGGCCTGGAGATTCTCGAGCAATGCCCGGACGTCTGCGAGGTGCTGGTGCCGCTGTCCGGCGGCGGCCTGTTCGCCGGCGTGGCGCTGGCGATCAAGGCGGCCAGCCCGGCGATTCGCGCTCACGGCATCAGCATGCGGCTGGGGGCGGCAATGCACGCCAGCCTGGAGGCCGGCGTACCGGTCGAGGTGGAGGAGCTGCCGACCCTGGCCGACTCCCTCGGCGGCGGCATCGGCCTGGACAACCGCTACACCTACGCCATCACCCGCGACCTGTGCGACCAGGTGCATCTGCTCGACGAGGCGTCCATCGCCCGCGGCATCCGCCACGCCTACCGCGAGGAGCGACTGGTGGTCGAAGGTGCGGCCGCAGTGGGCATCGCCGCGCTGCTCGACGGCCTGATTCAACCGCGAGGTCCGGTGGTGGTGGTGATCAGCGGGCGCAACATCGATATCGACCAGCACCTGCGCATCATCAATGGTGCGGAAGCCTGAGGAGTGGCCATGGCCAAGACCCTGATTCTCAACCAGGCCGACCTGCGCGCCTGCGTCGGCCTCGACAGCGCCAGCCTGGCGGTGGTGGAGAACGCCTTCCGCCTGCTCGCCACCGCTGCCGTGGCCATGCCGCCGATCCTGCGTCTGGACGTCCCCGAGCACAACGGCGAGGTGGACGTGAAGACCGCCTACCTGCCGGGCGTTGCGCACTTCGCCATCAAGGTCAGCCCCGGGTTCTTCGACAACCCCAAGCTTGGCCTGCCCAGCCTCAACGGTCTGATGATGCTGTTTTCCGCGCAGACCGGCCTGGCCGACGCCCTGCTGCTGGACAACGGCTACCTCACCGCCGTGCGCACCGCGGCTGCCGGCGCCGTCGCGGCCCGCTGGCTGGCGCGCGAGGACGCCGGGGTGGTCGCCATTCTCGGCGCCGGCGAGCAGGCGCGCTTGCAGTTGCAGGCGCTGCGCCTGGTGCGCGAAGTACGCGAGGTGCGTATCTGGGCACGCGACCCGGCCAAGGCCCGCGCCATGGCTGCCGAGCTGGAGGATGCCCGCGCCGTGGACAGCGTCGACGCCGCGCTGGAGGGCGCCGATATCGCCGTCAGCACCACACCCAGCCGTGAACCGCTGATCCAGCCACGGCACCTGCGCCCCGGCCTGCACATCACCGCCATGGGCTCGGACGCCGAACACAAGAACGAGATCGCCCCGGCCGTGCTGGCGCAGGTCGACGCCTATGTCGCCGACCGCCTGAGCCAGACCCGCGTGCTCGGCGAGCTCAACCACGCCATCGCCGCAGGCCTGGTGGCTGCCGATGCCGACTTCGCCGAACTGGGCCAGGTGATCGCCGGCCAGCGGCCCGGGCGCAGCGCAGATGAGCAGATCACCCTGTGCGACCTGACCGGCACCGGCGCCCAGGACACCGCCATCGCCAGCCTGGCCTATCAGCGTGCGCGGCAGGCCGGCAAAGGCCTCAACTTCGATTCATGACCCTGTGAGAGGAGCTTCGTCGCGGCGCAAACGGAACGTCGCCCGGCCCCTCTCACAGTCCCACAAAAACACGGGGATTCATCCATGTCCGAAATCGTCGTCAACCTCCCCTTCAGCCGGGAGGAATATGCCCAGCGCCTGGCCAAGACCCGCAGCGCCATGCAGGCCAGGGGCATCGAACTGCTGATCGTCAGCGACCCGTCCAACATGGCCTGGCTCACCGGCTATGACGGCTGGTCGTTCTACGTGCACCAGTGCGTGCTGCTGGCGCTCGACGGCGAGCCGGTCTGGTATGGCCGTGGCCAGGATGCCAATGGCGCCAAGCGCACGGTGTTCATGGAACAGGGCAATATCGTCGGCTACCCCGATCACTACGTGCAGTCCACCGAGCGCCACCCGATGGACTACCTGTCCCTTGAGGTCATCGCCGCACGTGGCTGGGACAAGCTCAGCATTGGCGTGGAGCTGGACAACTACTACTTCAGCGCCGCCGCCTACGCTTCGCTACAACGCAATCTGCCCAACGCACGCTTCGTCGACTGCACCGCGCTGGTCAACTGGCAGCGGGCGATCAAGTCGCCGACCGAGATCGGCTACATGCGCATCGCGGCGAAGATCGTCGAGAAGATGCATGCGGCGATCTTCGACAAGATCGAGCCCGGCCTGCGCAAGAACGAGCTGGTCGCCGAGATCTACCGCACCGGCATCCTCGGTGCCGACGGCCATGGCGGCGACTACCCGGCCATCGTGCCGCTGCTGCCCACCGGGGCGGACGCCAGCGCGCCGCACCTGACCTGGGACGATTCGCCGATGCGCAGCGGCGCCGGCACCTTCTTCGAGATCGCCGGTTGCTACAAGCGCTACCACTGCCCGCTGTCGCGCACCATCTACCTGGGCAAGCCGCCGCAGCATTTCCTCGATGGCGAGAAGGCGGTGGTCGAGGGCATCGCCGCCGGCCTGGAGGCGGCCAGGCCGGGCAACACCACCGGCGACATCGCCCGTGCCTTCTTCAAGGTGCTGGAGAAGTTCGGCATCCACAAGGACAGCCGCTGCGGCTATCCCATCGGTATCAGTTATCCGCCGGACTGGGGCGAACGCACCATGAGCCTGCGTCCGAGCGACGAGAGCGTATTGCAGCCGGGGATGACCTTCCACTTCATGCCCGGCCTGTGGCTGGACGACTGGGGCCTGGAAATCACCGAATCGATCCTGATCACCGAACGCGGCGTGGAAACCCTCTGCGATGTGCCGCGCCAGCTGTTCGTGAAGGATTGATTGCCCTCGGTCGCAGGAGCCGGCTTGCCGGCGATCCGCATCAACAGCTTGTCGCTGGCAAGCCAGCTCCTACGAAAAGCGACGCCACAGAGACATACATTCATGCCGGGCTTTGCATCATGACCCCACTGCGCGACAACCCCATCAGCCCCACGCTCGACTTCGAGCGTGACGGCGTGCAACACGGCTATCTCAAGCTGCCCTATTCCCGTGACGATTCGGCCTGGGGCGCGGTGATGATCCCGGTGACCGTGGTGAAGAACGGCAGCGGCCCCACCGCGCTGCTCACCGGCGGCAACCACGGCGACGAGTACGAAGGCCCGCTGGCGCTGAGCAAGCTGGCCCAGCGCCTGCGCGCCGAGGACGTCACCGGCCGGGTGATCATCGTGCCGTTCATGAATACCCCGGCGGTGCAGGCCGGCAGCCGTACCTCGCCGATCGACAAGGGCAACCTCAACCGCAGTTTCCCCGGCAAGCCGGATGGCACGGTGACGCAGAAGATCGCCGACTACTTCCAGCGCACGTTGCTGCCCATGGCCGACGTGGTGCTGGACATCCATTCCGGTGGCAAGACCCTGGACTTCCTGCCCTTCGCCGCCTGCCACGTGCTCCCGGACCAGGCCCAGGACGCGGCCTGCGCCGCCGGCATGCGCGCCTTCGCCGCGCCCTACTGCATGCGCATGCTGGAGCTGGATGCGGTGGGCATGTACGACACCGCCGCCGAGGAGCAGGGCAAGGTGTTCGTCACCACCGAGCTGGGTGGCGGCGGCAGCAGCACGGCGAAGAGCCTGGCCATCGCCGAGCGCGGCGTGCGCAATCTGCTGATCCATTTCGGCCTGCTGCAGGGCGAGATCGAGGCCGGCGAGTCGGTGATGCTCGACATGCCCGATGGCGACTGTTTCGTCGCCAGCGAGGACGACGGCCTGCTGGAGATGTGCCGCGATCTGGGCGACAGGGTGGAGAAGGGCGAGGTGATCGCGCGCTTGCACAGCCTGCGGCGCACCGGCGCGCCCGCCAGCGAGTACCGTGCCCGGCGCAGCGGCCTGCTCGCCGCCCGGCATTTCCCGGGGCTGGTGCAGTGTGGTGATACCCTCGCGGTCATCGCCGAGGTGGTGGGCTAGCCTGTCGCGGCTAAAGCCCCTCCCACAGACTTACGGATCGTGGGAGGGGCTTTAGCCGCGACCGGGGGCCATACACCCCATGAACGCTCAATCGACCGAGGCACCGATGCACAAGCTCGACCGCTATGACCTGAAGATCCTGCGCATCCTCGCCGAGGACGGGCGGATCACCAAGTCGGCCCTGGCCGAGGCGATCAACCTCTCGGTGACCCCGGCCTGGGAACGGGTGCGCAAGCTGGAAAGCGCCGGACTGATCAAGGGTTACCGCGCGCTGATCGACTGGGCGGCGCTGTTCCGCAGCCAGCAGGTGCTGGTGGAAATCACCCTGGCCCGGCATACCGCGCAGGACATGCGCCGCTTCGAGCAGCGCCTGAGCGAGGCGCCGGAGGTGGGCTTCTGCTACGCCACCGGCGGCGGCGTCGACTACATCGCCATGATCCGCGCCCGTGACATCGACCACTACCAGCGTTTCATCGACCAGCTGCTGCTGGAAGACCTCGGCATCGAGCGCTACTTCACCTACATCGTCACCAAGACCATCAAGGCGGACGCGTCGGGTGCGCCCGCCGAACTGGACGACTGACGTACGCCAGGCCTGAGATGTCGGGCATCTGCAGGCTGACGTGGCATCAGAGCCTGGCCTTCACCGCGGCCAGGCCGTCAGCGCCGTCGCGGGTGGTCACGCCGTCCAGCCAGCGCTCCAGCACCTGCGGGTTGGCCTTGATCCAGGTGCTGATCGCCGTGGCGTTGGCCACCTTGCGGTTGAGCACCTCATCCATGATGGTGTTTTCCATCTCCTGGGTGAAGGTCAGGTTGCTCAGCAGCCTGCCGACGTTCGGGCACTCGGCGACATAGCCCTTGCGCGCCAGGGTGTTGACCGAGCCGGTGCTGCCGAAGAATTTCTCGCCGCCCTTGAGGTACTGCATGTCGAACTGCACGTTCATCGGGTGCGGTGTCCAGCCGAGGAACACCACGAACTCGTCGCGTTTTACCGCGCGGCCGACCTGCACCAGCATCGCCTGTTCGCTGGACTCCACCAGCTTCCAGTCGCCGAGGCCGAACTCGTTGCCCTCGATCATCTGGCGGATGTAGTCGTTGGCCGGCGAGCCGGAGCCGATGCCATAGATCTTCCGGTCGAAGCGCTCGGCGAAGCGCTTCAGGTCGCTGAAGTCCTTCACCCCTGCGGCGTAGGTGTAGGTGGGCACGGCCAGGGTGTACTCGGTGCCGCCGAGGTTCTCCACCACCTTGTCCACCTGGCCGCTCTCCACGTAGCGCGCATAGTCGTGCTGGCCTGCCGGCATCCAGTTGCCGAGGAACACATCCACCTGGCCCTTCTGCAGCCCGGCGAAGATGATCGGTACGGCCAGGGTGCGGGTCTGTGCCTTGTAGCCGAGGCCGTCGAGCAGCAGGCTGGCGATGCCGTTGGTCACGGCGATGTCGCTCCAGCCCGGATCGGCGAGGGTGACTGCGCTGCAGCTGGCGCTGTCGGTCTGTGCCTGGGCGCCAAGGCTGACGGCCAGCAGCGAGGCGGCGAACAGGGTGGTTCTCAGGTTCATGCACGAGTCCTTTGCAGTGGTGGGCAGCCGGGTGACCTTAACGGTCGAGCGGGTGCGGCTCAACAGTCGGGGCACAAATGGCGGTGATCGGTCACGAATGTGCAGCTTCAGGCCGGGAACCGTTCGTCGCTTGACGAGGCCGGCAGTGAACCCGGTGAGCTTTTCGATGGTCCGTCTCCGGGACGGGCGGGAAGCCCGTTTTCTATGCAATGCCTTGATTCGGAGGGGGTTCCGTTCGCTGGCCAGTCACCAGGATCACTGGGTTTGAACAAGTTTTTCACGTCACTTTGCCTGGGAGGCGCTCTTTTACTGGGAATTTGTACCCAAGCCTCCGCCACCTTCCGTATCCAGACCATTCCCGCCACCGCGCCAGCGGCCGAGCCGGCCCCGGCCCGCGAGGTGATCGACCGCGCCCTGGGCGCCCTGGGCATACCCTATCGCTGGGGCGGCACCAGCCCCCGGCAGGGCTTCGATTGCAGCGGCCTGGTGCAGTACGCCTTCAAGACCCAGAGCGACCTCGACCTGCCACGCACCTCTCGCGCCCTGTCACGCCTGGACGCGCCTTCGGTGAAGCGCAGTGACCTGCAGCCGGGCGATCTGCTGTTCTTCCGTATCCGTAGCCGCTCTGTGGACCACGTGGCCATCTACCTGGGCGACGGCCGCTTCATCCATGCCCCGCGACGTGGCAGCAACGTGCGCATCGATCACCTCAGCAACGCCTATTGGCAGCGTCATTTCCAGCTGGCCAAGCGAGTCGTGCCGGAAGTCTGAACAATCGAGCGGATCAACGGCGCGGGAGCGTTCGGGCAAAACCTATCCCGCGAGTCAACAACGCGCTAGAATGCGCGCCGCTCGTGGCCATGTCGGCTGCGGCAGTGGGTTCCCTCACCCCACTTCACGAAAAAGGACATCGACATGACCCTGATTCCCGCGTCGGTCAGTCGGCCCGTGCTGGCCGGCCTGATCGCCTTCCACATCCTCATCATCATCGCCAGCAACTACCTGGTGCAGCTGCCGATCACTCTGTTCGGCTGGCATACCACCTGGGGTGCGTTCAGCTTCCCGTTCATCTTCCTCGCCACCGACCTCACCGTGCGCCTGATCGGCAAGCATGCTGCGCGCGTGGTCATCGCCCGCGTGATGCTGCCGGCGCTGCTCGCTTCCTATGTGGTCTCGGTGCTGTTCCACGAGGGGGCCTTCGGCGGCCTGGCAACGCTGGGCGAGTTCAACCTGTTCGTCTTCCGCATCGCCGTGGCCAGCTTCCTCGCCTATGCCTTCGGCCAGTTGCTGGACATTCAGGTGTTCGACCGCCTGCGCAGGATGCGTCAGTGGTGGGTGGCGCCCACCGCCTCGACCATCTTCGGCAATCTGCTGGACACCTTCCTGTTCTTCTCGGTGGCCTTCTGGCACAGCGACGATCCGTTCATGGCGGCCAACTGGGTGGAAATCGCCACGGTGGACTACGTGATCAAGCTGGCCATCAGCCTGATGCTGTTCGTGCCGCTGTACGGCATGCTGCTCAGCGCCATCGTGCGTGCCCTGCCGCAACGTACTGCCACGGCGTGAAGCACGCTCGCCGCTAAAGCGCCTCCCACGGTGGCCGGTGGCGAGTGTGTGTGAGGGACTTTAGCCGCGATTGTCTGAGTGCCGCTGCCGAGGCGCGGCGGGGCCTCAGAAATCTTCTGTTCGCCGCGCTCCTTCAGAAAAAACTGTGGTAGCGCCTGGCCGGCTTGGAAAAAACACCAAGCCGCCCTTCCCTAGCATGTCTCCCATGCCCATCGGCCCGGAGACATCGCCATGCCCCTCGACCACCCCCTGCTGTTCAAGTCGCTCTGCTATGTCGACGGTCACTGGGTACACAGTGACGACGGCGCCAGCGTCGCGGTGCAGAACCCGGCCGACCAGAGCCTGATCGGCCATGTACCGATGCTCAGCGCGCAGCAGATCGGCAGCGCCGTGGATGCCGCCCAGCGTGCCTTCAGCGCCTGGCGCGAGCAGGGCCTGGACGCCCGCGCGGCATTGCTGCGGCGCTGGGCCGAGCTGATCCTGCAGCATCAGGAAGACCTGGCGCGTATCCTCAGTCTGGAGCAGGGCAAGCCGCTGGCCGAGGCGCGTGGCGAGATCCGCTACGCCGCCAGCTTCATCCCCTGGTTCGCCGAGGAGGCGCGCCGGCTCTACGGCCAGACCATCCCCAGTCATATCCCCGGCGCCCAGCTGGGTACGCTCAAGGAGCCGGTGGGCGTCTGCGCCCTGCTCACGCCCTGGAACTTCCCCAGCGCGATGATCACTCGCAAGGCCGCTGCTGCCCTGGCCGCCGGCTGCACCGTGGTGGTCAAACCGGCGCACGAGACGCCCTACTCCGCCTTCGCCCTGGCCCAGCTGGCCGAGGAAGCGGGCTTCCCCGCCGGTGTGTTCAACGTGGTGCTGGGTGAGCCGCAGATGGCCATGGAGACCCTGGTCAAGGATGCGCGGGTGCGTTCGGTGAGCTTCACCGGCTCGACCCGCGTCGGCAAGCTGGTGCTGCAGGCTGCCGCCGATGACGTGAAGAAGGTGGCCCTGGAGCTGGGCGGCAACGCGCCGCTGATCATCTGCGCCGATGCCGACCTCGATCACGCCGTGCAGGTGGCGCTGGACGCCAAGTTCCAGACCTCCGGGCAGGACTGCTGCGCGGCCAACCGCATCCTGGTGCAGCGCCCGGTCTACGAGGAATTCCTGCAACGCTTCGCCAGGGCCGTGCGCGACCTGCGCGTGGGGCCGGGGCATGACGAACGCAACCAGATCGGCCCGCTGATGCACCAGGCGGCGCTGGACGGCACGGCTGCGCGGGTGGCCGATGCCATCGAGCAGGGTGCACGGCTGCTGGTCGGTGGCGAGCCCCATGCGCTGGGCGGCTGGTTCTGGCAGCCGACGCTGCTGGCCGACGTCACAGGCGGCATGCGCATCTACCGCGAGGAGAACTTCGCGCCCATCGCCGGCGTGCGCGCCTTCGACAGCCTGGACGACGCCGTGGCCATGGCCAACGACACCGAGTACGGCCTGGCCGCCTACATTTGTTCCAACCGGGTGGACGTCGTCCATCCGCTGATTCGCCGCCTCGAGCATGCCATGGTCGCGGTCAACGGCAGCAAGTTCACCGGCCATCCGATCCCCTTCGGTGGCATGAAAGCCTCCGGCCTCGGCCGCGAAGGCGCTACGGAAGGCTTCGAGCCCTTCGTCGAAACCAAGTACTTCTGCATTCATCACCAGGGCCAGCGTTACCCCTGATGCACCCGGAGAGCCGCTGGGAGGGACTTCAGCCGCGCCTGACCTTGCAGGCGCTGCAAGCCCCTCCCACAAACCTGTGAATGACCTTTATCGCCACCCCAGCGAATCAGATGGAGACCGCCATGACCGACTACCAGAAGCTGTTCGAGCAGGACCGTGCCCACTTCATGCACCCCTCCACTCACGCCCATGACCATGCCAGCGGCGCGCTCAAGGGCCGCATCATCAAGGGCGCTTCGGGCATCCGCATCCAGGATCACGAGGGCCGCGAGCTGATCGATGCCTTCGCCGGCCTGTACTGCGTGAACATCGGCTATGGCCGCACCGAGGTGGCCGAGGCCATCTACAAGCAGGCCAAGGAGCTGGCCTACTACCACACCTACGTCGGCCACTCGACCGAGGCCATCATCGAGCTCTCGGCGCGCATCATCGACTGGGCGCCGCAGGGCATGAAGAAGGTCTACTACGGCATGTCCGGCTCGGACGCCAACGAGACCCAGATCAAGCTGGTGCGTTACTACAACAACGTGCTCGGGCGCCCGGCGAAGAAGAAGATCATCTCGCGCCAGCGCGGCTATCACGGCTCGGGCATCATGACCGGCAGCCTCACCGGCCTGGCCAGCTTCCACCAGCATTTCGACCTGCCGCATGCCGATATCAAGCACGCCGCCTGCCCGCACTTCTACAAGGCCCCGGCCGGCATGGACGAAGCCGCCTTCGTGCAGCACTGCGCCGAGGACCTGGAGCGCTTGATCCTGGCCGAGGGCCCGGAGACCGTGGCGGCCTTCATCGGTGAACCGGTGATGGGCACCGGCGGCATCATCGTGCCGCCCAAGGGCTACTGGCAGGCGATCCAGGCCGTGCTGGCGAAGTACGACATCCTGCTGATCGCCGACGAAGTGGTCTGCGCCTTCGGCCGCCTGGGCACGCCGATGGGCAGCCAGATGTTCGGCATGCAGCCGGACCTGATCACCACCGCCAAGGGCCTGACCAGCGCCTATGCACCGCTGTCGGCGGTGATCGTCGGCGAGAAGGTGTGGAACGTGATCGAAGAGGCCTCCAATCGCGACGGTGCCATGGGCCATGGCTGGACCTACTCCGGCCACCCGATCTGCGCCGCCGCTGCGCTGGCCAACCTGGATATCCTGGAGAAGGAAAACATCGCCGCCAACGCCGCCGATGTCGGTGCCTACCTCAACCAGCAACTGCGCCAGACCTTCGAAGGCCACCCGCTGGTGGGCGAAGTCCGTGGGGTCGGCATGCTCGCCGCGCTGGAATTCATGGCCGACCGCGAGGCGCGTACGCCCTTCGATGCCGCGCTCAAGGTCGGCCCGCGTGTCTCGGCGGCGTGCCTGGAACGCGGCATGATCGCCCGCGCCATGCCGCACGGCGACATCCTCGGCTTCGCCCCGCCGCTGGTGCTGAACAAGGCCGAGGCGGATCAGGTGGTGGGTATCGCCAAGGCGGCGGTGGACGCGGTGGCCAGCGAGGTGCTCTGAGCCGCTGCAGTGCGCAGGAGCGTGCGCTTCAGCCGCAAGCTCCCTGCCCCCGTGCCGTTGGCGACGTCAAGAGCGCGTCGCCGGAGTGCCTGGCGCAGAGCGCGCTACGGCATGCGTGGGAGGGGCTTCAGCCGCGAGCGACTGGAGGCTGTCCCCGGATTGCATCCGGGCTACGGTGGTGTGCGTCGATAGCTCGCGCTGGCCTTGTCGATCAGCGCGGCTTGTCCAGCTTGCGCAGGAACACGCTCATTTCCTTCTCGGCCTGCTTGTCGCCCTTGGCCTGGGCGGCGGCGATGCCCTGCTGCCAGGCCTGGCGCGCGGCGTCGTGCTCGCCCTGGGCCAGCAGCGCCTTGCCCAGCAGCTTCCACGCCGCCGAATAGCCCGGGTCGAACTCGACGCAGCGTTGCAGGTGTTCGGCGCCCTGCGCGGCGTCGCCGCCGTCCAGGTGCGCCTTGCCCAGGCCGAAGCGCAGCAGGGCGTTGTCCATGCCCTTGGCCAGCATCTTTTCCAGTGCCTCGGTACTCATTCGACCCTCCTTCGTTGGCCAGCCACAAGCCTCAAGCTGCAAGCCACAAGCGCTTTACGTGCCGCTTGAAGCTTGCTGCTCAGAAGAACGTCAGGCCGGCCTGGAACAGGCGCTCGACGTCGCGGATGTACTTCTTGTCGACCAGGAACAGGATCACGTGGTCGCCGGACTCGATCACCGTGTTGTCGTGGGCGATCAGCACTTCCTCGTCGCGGATGATGGCGCCGATGGTGGTGCTCGGTGGCAGGGCGATGTCCTCGATGGCACGGCCGATGACCTTGCTCGACTTGGCATCGCCATGGGCGATCACTTCCAGCGCTTCCGCCGCGCCCCGGCGCAGGCTGTGCACGCTCTCGATGTCGCCACGGCGCACGTGGGTCAGCAGGGTGCCGATGGTGGCCAGCTGCGGGCTGATGGCGATGTCGATCTCGCCGCCCTGCACCAGGTCGACGTAGGCCGGGTTGTTGATGATGGTCATCACCTTGCGCGCGCCGAGGCGCTTGGCCAGCAGCGACGACATGATGTTGGCCTCGTCGTCGTTGGTCAGGGCGAGGAAGATGTCGGCGTCGTTGATGTTCTCTTCCACCAGCAGGTCGCGGTCCGAAGCACTGCCCTGCAGCACGATGGTGCTGTCGAGGTTCTCCGAGAGGTAGCGGCAGCGTGCCGGGCTCATCTCGATGATCTTCACCTGATAGCGGCTCTCGATGGCCTCGGCCAGGCGCTCGCCGATGTTGCCGCCGCCGGCGATGACCACGCGCTTGTAGCTGTCCTCGAGGCGACGCATCTCGCTCATCACCGCGCGGATGTGGGCCTTGGCGGCGATGAAGAACACCTCGTCATCGGCCTCGATGACGGTGTCGCCCTTGGGCATGATCGGCCGGTTGCGCCGGAAGATGGCGGCCACGCGGGTATCCACCGTGGGCATGTGCTGGCGCAACTGGCGCAGCTGCTGGCCCACCAGCGGCCCGCCGTAGTAGGCCTTGACCGCCACCAGCTGGGCCTTGCCCTCGGCGAAGTCGATGACCTGCAGGGCGCCGGGGTATTCGATCAGGCGCTTGATGTAGTTGGTCACCACCTGCTCGGGGCTGATCAGCACGTCGACCGGGATCGCCTCGTTGTCGAACAGCGCTTCGCGGGTCAGGTACGCCGCCTCGCGCACGCGGGCGATCTTGGTCGGCGTGTGGAACAGGGTGTAGGCGACCTGGCAGGCGATCATGTTGACTTCGTCGCTGTTGGTCACCGCGACCAGCATGTCGGCGTCATCGGCGCCGGCCTGACGCAGCACGGTGGGGAACGAGCCCTTGCCCTGCACGGTGCGGATGTCCAGGCGGTCGCCGAGGTCGCGCAGGCGGTCGCCGTCGGTGTCCACCACGGTGATGTCGTTGGCTTCGCTGGCGAGGTGCTCGGCCAGGGTGCCACCGACCTGACCTGCGCCGAGAATGATGATTTTCACTGATCGCTCCGTTAGCCGTGGGTCGCCACGGCAGTCTTTATCAGCTTGGCATAGTAGAAGCCGTCATGGCCGTCCAACTGCGGCAACAACTGGCGGCCGTGTTCTGGCTGCAGGCCGAATTCACCAGCGATGGCGAGCTCCTGCGCATCGGCCGTGCGGGCGAGGAAGGCGGCGATGGTGTCGCTGTTTTCCGTCGGCAGCACCGAACAGGTGGCGTAGAGCAGGATGCCGCCCGGGGCCAGCGTCGGCCACAGGGCATCGAGCAGCTCGCCCTGCAGCGTGGCCAGGGCGGGAATGTCTTCGGCCTTGCGGGTCAGCTTGATGTCCGGGTGACGGCGGATCACCCCGGTGGCCGAGCAGGGCGCGTCGAGCAGGATGCGCTGGAACGCCTGGCCATCCCACCAGGCGCCGGTATCGCGGCCATCGGCGGCGATCAGCGTGGCGTCGAGCTGCAGGCGTTCGAGGTTTTCCCGCACGCGGGCCAGGCGCTTGGCTTCCAGGTCGACGGCGACCACTTCGGCCAGTCGCGGCTCGACCTCGAGCAGGTGACAGGTCTTGCCACCCGGTGCAGCGCAGGCATCGAGCACGCGCTGACCGGGTGCCAGCTCGAGCAGCTCGGCGGCCAGCTGCGCGGCCTCGTCCTGCACGCTGACGCGGCCTTCGCTGAAGCCGGGCAGGCTGGTCACGTCGCAGGGCTGCAGCAGGCGCACGCCATCGCGGCTGAAGTCGCAGGGCGCGGCCTCGATGCCGGCGGCGCGCAGTTCGACGAGGTAGTCGTCCCGGCTGCCATGGCGGCGGTTGACCCGCAGAATCAGCGGCGGGTGGGCGTTGTTGGCGGCGCAGATGGCCTGCCAGTGCTCGGGCCAGTGCGCCTTGAGCGATTTCTGCAGCCAGCGCGGATGAGCGGTGTGCAGCACCGGGTCGCGATCCAGCTCGGCGAGCAGCGCCTCGTGCTCGCGCTGCGCACGACGCAGCACGGCGTTGAGCAGGCCCTTGGCCCAGGGCTTCTTCAGCGCGCCGGCGCAGCCGACCGTTTCGCTGATGGCGGCGTGCTCCGGGATGCGGCTGTGCAGCAACTGGTAGAGGCCGACCAGCAGCAAGGCTTCGACGTCCTTGTCGGCGGCCTTGAAGGGCTTTTCCAGCAGCTTCTCGGCGAGCAGTTGCAGGCGCGGCTGCCAGCGGGCGGCGCCGAACGCCAGGTCCTGCGCCAGGGCGCGGTCGTGGTGTTCGACCTTGTCCAGCTGCGGTGGCAGGCTGCTGCCCAGCGAGGCCTTGCCGGACAGCACGGCGGTCAAGGCGCGGGCGGCGGCCAGACGTGGGTTCATTGACCGAGCACCAGGCCGGGGGCGAACTGTTCGCGACGACTGTTGTACAGGTCGCTGAAGGCCAGCGGCTTGCCGCCGGGCAGCTGCAGGCGGGTCAGGCGCAGCGCGCCCTCGCCGCAGGCCACGGTCAGGCCGCTCTTGTCCGCGGCGAGAATGCTGCCGGGGACGCCAGTGCCGTCCGCCAGCTCGGCGGCATGCACCTTCAGCGCCTCACCGTTCAGCGTGCTGTGGCAGATCGGCCAGGGGTGGAAGGCGCGCACCAGGCGCTCCAGCTCCACGGCAGGCCGGCTGAAATCGAGGCGTGCCTCGTCCTTGTTCAGCTTGTGCGCGTAGTTGGCCAGGGCATCGTCCTGCGCCTCGCCCGCGAGGGTGCCAGCCGCCAGGCCGTCGACGGCCTGCAGGACGGCCTGCGGGCCGAGCCGGGCCAGGCGATCATGCAGGCTGCCACCGGTGTCCTCGGCAGAGATCGGTGTCGTCACCTTGAGCAGCATCGGCCCGGTATCCAGGCCGGCCTCCATCTGCATCACGGTGACGCCGCTCTCGGCATCGCCGGCCTGCACCGCGCGCTGGATCGGCGCGGCGCCGCGCCAGCGCGGCAGCAAGGATGCGTGACTGTTGATGCAGCCCAGGCGTGGGGTGTCGAGCACCACCTGCGGCAGGATCAGGCCGTAGGCCACCACCACCATCAGGTCGGGTTGCAGCGCCGCCAGTTCGGCCTGAGCCTCCGCATTGCGCAGGCTGGCCGGTTGGTAGACGGCGATGCCGTGCTCCAGAGCCAGCTGCTTGACCGGGCTGGGCATCAGTTTCTGGCCACGCCCGGCCGGGCGATCCGGCTGGGTGTAGACGGCGATGATGTCGTGCTGGCTGGCCAGCAGGGCCTTGAGGTGCTCGGCGGCGAATTCCGGGGTGCCGGCAAAGACGATACGCATGGGGCAGTCACCAAAGAAAAAGGCTTGCCGTGGCAAGCCTTTCGGGTAAACGGGGGTCAGGCACGCTGGCGATGCTGTTTTTCCAGCTTCTTCTTGATCCGGTCGCGCTTGAGGTTGGACAGGTAATCGACGAACAGCTTGCCGTTGAGGTGATCGCACTCATGCTGGATGCACACCGCGAGCAGGCCTTCGGCGATCAGTTCGTAGGGCTGGCCATCGCGGTCCAGCGCCTTGATCTTGACCTTCTGCGGGCGATCGACGTTCTCATAGAAGCCGGGCACCGACAGGCAGCCTTCCTGGTACTGGTCCATCTCGTCGGTCAGCGATTCGAACTCGGGGTTGATGAACACCCGCGGCTCGGACTTGTCTTCGGACAGGTCCATGACCACCACGCGTTTGTGCACGTTGACCTGGGTTGCGGCCAGGCCGATACCCGGAGCGTCATACATGGTCTCGAACATGTCATCGACCAGCTGACGGATGGAGTCGTCCACGACGTCCACCGGTTTAGCGATGGTACGCAGGCGTGGATCAGGAAATTCGAGGATATTCAGGATCGCCATATGCGTTTGTGATGCACTTGTGGAATAAAGTCAAAATCCGCTGCTAAGATGATGAACAGCATTGAAAAACGGCTTCACGCCGCGTATTCAGCGGGTTTGGCACGCGGCGCTAGGGCGCTTCACGTGAAGACACATAATAAAGGGATTCACCGTATGAGGAAATCACTACTCGCCTTGCTCCTGGCAGCTGGCGGAATGGCCCTGACCTGCATGGCTCAGGCCGCAGTGCAACTCAAGGACGGTCATCCGGACCGTTACACCGTCGTCAAGGGCGATACCCTCTGGGACATTTCCGGCAAGTTCCTCAGTCAGCCGTGGAAGTGGCCGGAGATCTGGCACGCCAACCCGCAGGTGGCCAACCCGCACCTGATCTACCCCGGCGACACCCTGAATCTCGTCTACGTGGATGGCCAGCCGCGCCTGATGCTCAATCGCGGCGAGTCGCGCGGCACCATCAAGCTGTCGCCGCAGGTGCGCAGCACGCCGATGGCCCAGGCGATCCCGACCATTCCGCTGGAGGCGATCAACAGCTTCCTGCTGAGCAACCGCATCGTCGATACGCCCGAAGAGTTCAACGGCAAGCCCTACATCGTTGCCGGCAACGCCGAGCGTGTGGTCAGCGGCGCCGGTGACCGTGTCTATGCCCGTGGCCAGTTCGACGAGCAGAACCCGATCTACGGCGTGTTCCGCCAGGGCAAGACCTACACCGATCCGGATACCAAGGAATTCCTCGGTATCAACGCCGACGATATCGGCACCGGTGAGATCGTTGCCGAGGAAGGCGATATCGGCACCTTCGTGCTGAGCCGTTCGACCGAGGAAGTGCGCCTGGGTGACCGTCTGTTCCCCACCGAGGAGCGGGCGATCAACTCCTCCTTCATGCCCAGCGAGCCGACCAGCGAGATCAAGGGTGTGATTCTTGACGTGCCGCGCGGTGTCAGCCAGATCGGCCAGTTCGACGTGGTCACCCTGAACAAGGGCACCCGTGACGGCCTGGAGATCGGCAACGTGCTGGCGGTGTACAAGACCGGCGAGACCGTGCGCGATCGCGTGACCGGCGAGAACGTCAAGGTCCCGGACGAGCGCTCCGGCCTGCTGATGGTGTTCCGCACCTACGACAAGCTCAGTTATGGCCTGATCCTGCAGGCGAGCCGCCAACTGGCGGTGATGGACAAGGTTCGCAACCCGTAACACCCGACGAGCCCCGCTGATGCGGGGCTCGTGCTTTCTACCGGTGTCGCCAGGATGGCGACTGCACCGCTCAGGGAAGAATCGCCATGTCTGCGTCCTCCTCGCTGTCCCCCAGCATTTCTCCCGCCGAACTCGAAGCGCGCCTGCGCCTGCATCTGTTGCCGGAGCTGGGGCCACGTCGCTTTCTCAGATTGCTCAGCGCCTTCGCGAGTGCCTCGGCCGCGCTCAGTGCGCCGGCCAGTGCCTGGCGTTCGCTGGGCTTGCCGGCCGCCTGTGCCGAGCCACGGCGCAGCGCCGAGATCCGTCAGCGGGCCACGGAGGCGCTGCGCTGGCTGGATGAGCCAGGCCAGCACCTGCTGATGTGGGACGATCCACGCTATCCGGCGCTGTTGGCGGAGCTGGCGGATGCACCGCCGCTGCTGTTCGTGGCGGGCGACCCGCTGGTGCTGGAGGCGCCGCAACTGGCGATGGTTGGCAGCCGCCGCGCATCGGCGCCGGGGCTGGACAACGCGCGTGCCTTCGCCCGCAGCTTGGCGGCGGGCGGCTTCGTGATAACCAGCGGCCTGGCCCTGGGGATCGACGGGGCGGCCCATCAGGGCGCGCTGGACGCGGGTGGCCGGACCGTCGCGGTGCTCGGCACCGGCCTGCAGCGCCTCTACCCGCGTCGCCATGAACGCCTGGCGAGGCAGGTCGCCGAACAGGGCGGCGCGCTGGTTTCCGAGTTGCCGCTGGATTGCCCGCCCCAGGCGAGCAACTTCCCGCGGCGCAACCGCATCATCAGTGGCCTGTCGCTCGGGGTACTGGTGGTCGAGGCCAGCCCGTCGAGCGGTTCGCTGATCACCGCCCGGCTGGCGGCCGAGCAGGGGCGCGAGGTCTACGCCATCCCCGGTTCGATTCATCATCCGGGCGCGCGTGGCTGTCACCAGCTGATTCGCGACGGCGCCACGCTGGTGGAGAGCACCGAGCATGTTCTTGAGGCCTTGCGGGGCTGGCACGCGTCACCCATCGCATCCCCGTCGGCGCCGCCGGCCCGCGTCGAGCATCCACTGCTGGCCCTGTTGCATGCCGCGCCGCACAGCACCGAGGCGCTGGTCCAGGCCAGTGGCTTGCCGCTGGCAGAGGTTCTCGCCGCCCTGACCGAGCTGGAGCTCGAGGGGCGGGTATGCAGCGAGGCCGGACGCTGGTTGGCGCGCCAGGCGTGAGCGGCGTCTGCTGTTCGCCGCCGTGCGATCCGCGCAGGGCGGATGGCGCCTCACCCTTCCATCGGGCTGTCCGTAGGGTGGATGGCGCTTCATCCATCCACCAGGCTGCATCAGGCTCACTCGCCACGGCGCTTGCAGAAGGCGCCGGCGGCCCGCTTTGTCGTGGCGCAGGCGCCGATGTGATCCCCGCATGGTCGCCGGGCTACAGTCGCCGCCCCGTCTTGGATAGACTGCCGGCCATTCGTTCAGCGGGAGACAGTCGATGGCCAGCAACTGGCAGATACAGCAAACGGCGCGTGTGGTGCGTGAGGGTGGCGTCATCGCCTATCCGACCGAGGCGGTCTGGGGGTTGGGCTGCGACCCGTGGAACGAAGAGGCGGTGGACCGACTGCTGGCGCTCAAGGAGCGCCCGATGCACAAGGGGCTGATTCTGGTGGCCGATGCCATCGAACAGTTCGACTTCCTGCTCGGGGACCTGCCCGAGGTCTGGCAGGAGCGTCTGGCCGGCAGCTGGCCGGGACCGAACACCTGGCTGGTGCCGCATCAGAACCGTCTGCCCGAATGGGTCACCGGCATGCATGACACCGTCGCCCTGCGCGTCACCGATCACCCGCTGGTGCGCGCGCTGTGCCGCTACACCGGGCCGCTGATTTCCACGTCGGCCAATCCGGCTGGCCGCCCGTCGGCGCGTTCGCGCCTGCGCGTCGAGCAGTATTTCCCCGGCGAGCTGGACAAGGTGCTGGGTGGCGCACTGGGTGGTCGACGCAACCCCAGCCTGATCCGTGACCTGCGCACGGGCGACGTGATCCGCCCGTCCTGACGCGCTGAAAGCTCGCGGCTAAAGCCCCTCCCACACGTGGCCCGGATTGCATCCGGGCCACTGGCTCAGGGCAGCAGGATGGTCGAGCCGGTGGTCTGCCGCGAGCTCAGTGCGTCCTGCGCGGCGGCGGCGTCCTTCAGCGCGTAGCGGCTGCTGATCTCCACCTGCAGCTGGCCGCTGGCGATCATGCCGAACAGTTCGTCGGCCATGGCCTGCAGGCGCTCGGCGCTGGTGGCATAGCCGGCCAGGGTCGGGCGGGTGACGAACAGCGAGCCCTTCTGCGCCAGGATCCCCAGGTTGACCCCGGTGACCGCACCCGAGGCGTTGCCGAAGCTGACCAGCAGACCGCGCGGCGCCACGCAGTCCAGCGAGGTTTCCCAGGTGTCCTTGCCGACGCCGTCATAGACCACCGGGCACTTGGCCCCGTCGGTCAGCTCCAGCACGCGCTGCGCCACGTTCTCATGGCTGTAGTCGATGGTCGCCCAGGCGCCCTGCTCCCGGGCGCGTGCGGCCTTCTGCGCCGAGCTGACGGTGCCGATCAGCCTGACGCCCAGCGCCCTCGCCCACTGGCAGGCGAAGGAACCGACACCACCGGCGGCGGCATGGAAGAGGATGGTCTCGCCGCCCTTCAGTTCGCAGGTCTGGCGCAGCAGGTACTGCACGGTCAGGCCCTTGAGCATCACCGCGGCGGCCTGCTCGAAGCTGATGCTGTCCGGCAGCTTCACCAGCTTCTCGGCGGGCAGCACGTGCAGCTCGCTGTAGGCGCCGAGCGGGCCGGTGGCGTAGGCGACGCGGTCGCCCACGGCGAAGCCGCTGACCTCGCTGCCCACCGCCTCGACCACGCCGGCACCCTCGGTACCCAGGCTCGAAGGCAGGGCCGGTGGCTGGTACAGGCCGCTGCGGAAATAGGTGTCGATGAAGTTCAGGCCGATGGCCTGGTTGGCCACTCGCACTTCGCGCGGGCCCGGGGCGGCCGGCTGGTAGTCACGGTACTCGAGCACGTCGCTGCCGCCGTGCTGGCTGAACTGAATGCGTTTGGCCATCTCCGATTCCTTGTCTGACATGAGCCGCCTGCTGGCGGCGAAAGGGCCTATCCAATCCTCCCGATTGACTGACGTCAACTGCGGAGCGGGGTTGTCGAGTGCTATGCTGCCCTCCGATTTCGACCTGCTCCCTGTTCAAGGTGCCGCCGTGACTGACCGTACCGAGGCCGTTAAGGCCTATCTGCTCGACCTGCAAGACCGTATCTGTTCCGCCCTGCAAACCGAAGACGGCCAGGCCGTGTTCATCGAGGATGCCTGGCAGCGTCCGGCCGGCGGCGGTGGCCGCACGCGGGTGATCGAGAACGGCGCGCTGATCGAGAAAGGCGGGGTCAACTTCTCCCACGTGTTCGGCGACAGCCTGCCGCCTTCGGCCAGCGCCCACCGTCCGGAACTGGCCGGACGTGGCTTCCAGGCCCTCGGCGTGTCGCTGGTGATCCACCCGGAAAACCCCCATGTGCCCACCTCGCACGCCAACGTGCGCTTCTTCAGCGCCGAGAAGGAAGGTGAGGAACCGGTGTGGTGGTTCGGTGGCGGCTTCGACCTGACGCCCTACTACGCCAACGAGGAAGACTGCGTGTTCTGGCACCAGGTCGCGCATGACGCCTGTGCGCCGTTCGGTGCCGACGTGTACGCGAAGTACAAGGCCTGGTGCGACCGCTACTTCCACCTCAAGCACCGTGGCGAGCCGCGCGGTATCGGCGGGCTGTTCTTCGATGACCTCAACGAGTGGGATTTCGACACCTGCTTCGCCTTCATCCGCGCCATCGGCGATGCCTACATCCAGGCTTACCTGCCCATCGTGCAGCGCCGCAAGCTGACCCCCTTCGGTGAGCGCGAGCGCGAGTTCCAGGCGTTCCGGCGTGGCCGCTACGTCGAGTTCAACCTGGTGTTCGACCGTGGCACGCTGTTCGGCCTGCAGTCCGGCGGGCGTACCGAGTCGATCCTCATGTCGCTGCCGCCGCACGTGCGCTGGGGTTACGACTGGAAGCCGGAGCCGGGCAGTGAAGAAGCGCGCCTGACCGAGTACTTCCTCACCGACCGCGACTGGTTGTCGACCAATCCATGATGTAGCCCGGATGTAGTCCGGGGCCATTCCATGAGCGCTTCCGGATTGCATCCGGGCTACGACTGACGTCATCCCCGTACCTCGTAGGAGCCCGCTTGCGGGCGATCTGGCTGCAGAGCGAATCGCCAGCAAGCTGGCTCCTACACAGATAGGATTTTCCATGGACCGCTACTGCGTCTTCGGCAACCCCATCGGCCATAGCAAGTCGCCGCTGATCCATCGTCTGTTCGCCGAACAGACCGGGCAGGCGCTGACGTACGAGGCGCGTCTGGCGCCCCTCGATGACTTCGCCGGCGATGCCCGTGCCTTCTTCGCGGAAGGCCTTGGTGGCAACGTCACCGTGCCCTTCAAGGAAGAGGCCTTTCGCCTCGCCGATGAGCTTAGCGAGCGCGCCCGCCGGGCCGGCGCGGTGAATACCCTGAAGAAGCAGGAAGACGGTCGCCTGCTCGGCGACAACACCGACGGCGCCGGGCTGACCCGCGACCTGCAGGACAACGCCGGCTTCAGCCTGGCCGGCAAGCGCATCCTCGTGCTGGGCGCCGGTGGTGCCGTGCGCGGCGTGCTCGAGCCCTTCCTGGCGCAGCACCCGGCGAGCCTGGTGGTGGCCAACCGCACGCTGTGCAAGGCGGAGAAACTGGTTCTGGAGTTCACCGAGCTGGGTCCGCTGAAGGCCGTCGGCTTCGACTGGATCGACGCGCCGGTCGACCTGATCGTCAACGGCACCTCGGCCAGCCTTGGCGGCGAGTTGCCGCCGATTGCACCGAGCCTGATCCAGCCCGGCCACACGGTGTGCTACGACATGATGTACGGCCGCGAGCCGACCGCCTTCAACCGCTGGGCCGCCGAGCAGGGTGCGGCGCAGTGCCTGGACGGCCTCGGCATGCTGGTCGAGCAGGCTGCCGAGGCCTTCGCGCTGTGGCGCGGCGTGCGCCCCGACACGGCGCCGGTGCTGGCCGAACTGCGTCGTCAACTGATGGCCTGAGGAGCGGCAGATGGACGAGATGGTGCGTATCAGTGGTTACCATGCCCACGTCTATTTCGATGCCGCTACGCTGGAGCAGGCGCGCGCCCTCTGCGAGGACGCGGCGAAGCGCTTTCCAGTGAAGATGGGGCGGGTGCACGAGCGTCTGGTCGGGCCGCATCCGTGCTGGAGTTGCCAGCTGGCCTTCCGCGCCGACCTGTTCGCCGACCTGGTGCCCTGGCTGATGCTCAACCGCGGCGGCCTGGACGTCCTGCTGCACCCGATCACCGGCAACGAACTGCGCGACCATCGTGACTGCGCGATGTGGATCGGGCGCTCACACGTGCTGGATCTGAGCGTGCTCGATGACGCCGAGGACTGAGGGTCAGCCGCGTAGGGTGCGACGCCGCTCACTCAGTCTTCGAACTGCACCGGGCAGTGCTCCGCGCCTTCCAGCTTGAGAATCTCCTCGATCACCTGGGGCCGCGCCTGGCGTAGCACCAGGCTGCGCTGCAGGGCCTGCAGGCGGCGTGCTTCCTGATGCAGCATCTCCACCCCGGCGTAGTCGATGAAGTTGATGTGCCGCGCGTCGATCACCAGGCGCTGGCCACGGCTGCGTTGCAGCAACTGCTGGATGTACTGGCAGGCGCCGAAGAAGATCGAGCCATCGATGCGCAGCACCTCGTCGTCGCCGTCATGCCACAGGCGTACGCGCGGCTGCGAGGTGCGCTTGAGGTAGAAGAACAGCGATGCCAGCACGCCCGCGTAGATCGCCGTCTGCAGTTCCAGCACCAGGGTGGCGGCGAAGGTCAGCAGCATCACCGCGAACTCGGAGCGGCTGACCCGGCGCAGTGCCCGAATCGCCGGCAGGTCCACCAGCCCCCAGCAGATCAGCAGGATGCCTGCGGCCATCACCGGTAGCGGGATGTGGGTCAACAGCGCCGCACCGAACACGGCGAACAGGGCCACCAGCAAGGCCGAGAAGATCCCCGCCAGAGGAGTACGCGCACCCGCCTGCAGGTTCAGCGCCGAGCGGGTGAAGGAGCCGGCCGACAGCGAGCCGGAGAACCACGGGCCGACGATGTTCGACAGACCCTGGGCGCGCACTTCCTGGTTGGCGTCGAGGAACTGATGCGATTTCACCGCCAGGGCGCGGGCGATGGACAGGCTGGTGACCAGCCCGAGCATGCCGCAGGCCACCGCTGCAGGCAGCAGGCGCAGGACGTCGTCGAGGTCGAAGCTGAGCATCGTCAGTGGCGGCAGGCTGCCGGCGAAGGGGGCGACCAGGGCGATCTCCCCGGCCAGGTGCGTCGGTAGCAGCCAGGCCACCAGGCTGCCGCCGACCAGGCCGATCAGCAGTGCCGGTGCCTTGGGCCAGAAATGCCGGATGGCGACGCTCAGCAGCAGGGTGAAGGCGGCCAGCGCCAGGCTGGGCCAGTGCGTCTCGGGCAGGTGCTGGCCGATCTGCAGCAGGCTGCTCAGCGCGGTGGCCTGGCTGGGCATTTCCACGCCCAGCAGGTTGGGGACCTGGCCGAGGGCGATGACCAGCGCCGCGCCGAGGGTGAAGCCGAGCACCACCGATTGCGAGACGAAGTTGACCAGCGCGCCGAAGCGCAGCAGGCCGAGCAGCCACTGGAACAGGCCGGCGAGAAAGGTCAGCAGCAACACCAGGGCGATGAATTCTTCGCTGCCCATGCGCGCCATGGGGCTGACGCTGGTGAACAGCACGATGGAGATGGCCGCCGTCGGCCCGCAGATCAGGTGCCAGGACGAGCCCCACAGGCAGGCGATGATCACCGGCACGATGGCGGCGTACAGGCCGTATTCGGCCGGCAGCCCAGCGATCAGGGCATAGGCCAGCGATTGTGGCAGGGCCAGGATGGCGCCGGTCAGGCCTACCAGCAGGTCGTTGCCCAGGGTCTTGCGGCTGGTGCCAGGCAGCCAGCGCAGAAATGGCAACAGGGTCTGTCGATCGGGTAGGCGCATGGTCAGGGTCGAGGGTGGGCCGCAGGCGACTCCACCCTACTCACTTGTGTCGGCTAATTCAAAGCCGGGCTTTCACCGCTGCCAGGCCGTCGCCACCGTCACGGGTGGTCACGCCCTGCAGCCAGCCGTCGAGCACCTGCGGGTTGGCCTTGAGCCAGGCCTTGATCGCGGCATCGTTGCTGGCCTCCTTGCTCAGCACCTGGTCCATGATGCTGTTCTCCATGTCCTGGGTGAAGGCGAGGTTGCTCATCAGCTTGCCGACGTTGGGGCACTGCGCGGCATAGCCCTTGCGCGCCAGGGTGTTGACCTGGCCGCTGTCACCGAAGTACTTCTCGCCGCCGCGCAGGTACTGCATGTCGTACTGCACGTTCATCGGGTGCGGGGTCCAGCCGAGGAACACCACGAACTGCTCGCGCTTCACCGCGCGGCCGACCTGCACCAGCATCGCCTGCTCGCTGGACTCCACCAGCTTCCAGTCGCCCAGGCCGAACTCGTCAGCGGCGATCATCTGCTTGATCGACTCGTTGGCGGGGGAGCCGGAGGCGATGCCGTAGAGCTTCCTGCCGAACTGGTCGGCGTGCTTGTCGAGGTCGGCGAAGGTCTTCACCCCGGCTTCATAGGCATAGCTCGGAACCGCCAGGGTGTACTCGGTGCCCTCGAGGTTCTGCGCCAGCTTGTCCACCTCGCCGCTGGCGACGAACTTGTCGTAGTTGCTCTGCTGCGCTGGCATCCAGTTGCCGAGGAACACGTCGACCTGGCCCTTCTGCAGCCCGGCGAAGATGATCGGCACGGCCAGGGTCTGGCTTTTTGCCGTGTAGCCCAGGCCTTCGAGCAGGAAGCTGGCGATGCCGTTGGTCACGGCGATGTCGCTCCAGCCCGGATCACCCAGCTTGACCGTGGAGCAGGCTGCGTCCTCGGCCCAGACATTGCCGGCGCTGCAGAGCGCGGTGGCGAGTAACAGCACGCTGAATCGGTTCATGGCGTCTCTCCTTTTTTCTTCTGTTTTGGGCACTTCTGAAAACGTAGGCGAGGCAGCCAGCGCAAGGCAGAAACAGGCGAAAAAGCGGAGTTTACGAGTTGTAAATGAGCATTTTGAGCCTGTTTTTAACGCAGCGATGGCAACGCAGGTAGTTTTTAGAGGTGTCCTTTTGGGGGGCGGCAGTCGGTAAAGATTCATACCTGAGGGAAGCGCGCGCGGCGTTCCAGGTCGTCGAGGTCGATGTGGTTGCGCATGTACTGCTGGCTGGCGTCGACCCAGGGCTGGTGGTCCCAGCTGGTCAGCCGGCCCTGGCTCAGGGCGGCGGCGACCAGGCGCCGGCGGCGCTGGCTGGACAGGGTCGCGGCATGGATCGCCGCCAGGTCCCAGCGCTCTCGGGCTTCGGCGAGAAAGCCGGCGACGGTGCTGCGATGCGCGCTGCTCTCGGCGAGGTTGTGCTGCTCCTGCGGATCCGCATGCAGGTCGAACAGCAGCAGCGGGTCGCGCTCGGAGTAGACGAATTTCCACGGCCCGCGGCGGATCATCATCAGCGGGCTGTCGGTGCCCTCGGCCATGTATTCGCCGAGCACCTCGTCATGCCCGCCCTCGCCCTTGAGGTGCGGCAGCAGCGAGCGCCCCTCCAGTTCCAGGTCGGCATCGAGCTGGCCGCCGGCGAGCTCCACCAGGGTTGGCAGCAGGTCGAGGGTCGACACCGACTGGCTGACCCGCTGCGCGGCGAAGCGCTGCGGCGCGTGCACCAGCAGTGGCACGCGGGCGGACATCTCGAACCAGTGCATCTTGTACCAGAGGCCGCGCTCGCCAAGCATGTCGCCATGGTCGCCGGAGAAGACGATCAGGGTGTCCTCGGCCAGGCCGCACTCTTCCAGGGTCTTCAGCAGTTTGCCGATGTTGTCGTCGATATAGCTGCAGGAGCCGAAGTAGGCGCGCCGCGCATCGCGGATCTTGTCCTCGGGCAACGGCTTGTTCCACAGGTCGATGACCTTCAGCAGGCGCTGCGAGTGCGGGTCCTGCTCGCTCTGCGCGATGTGCTGGCGCGGCATGGGGATGTCCACGCCCTCGTAGCGATCCCAGTACTCGCGCGGGATGGTGTAGGGGTCGTGCGGGTGGGTCATCGACACGGTCAGGCAGAACGGCTGCTCGGGTGTCAGGCGCACGTGGTCGTAGAGGTACTGGCGCGCCTTGAACACCACTTCCTCGTCGAAGTCGAGCTGGTTGCTGCGCACGCAGGGGCCGGCCTGCAGCACCGACGACATGTTGTGGTACCAGGTGGCGCGCGTGTCCGGCTCATCCCAGTTCACCGCCCAGCCGTAGTCCGCCGGGTAGATGTCGCTGGTCAGGCGCTCCTCGTAGCCGTGCAGCTGGTCCGGGCCGCAGAAGTGCATCTTGCCCGACAGCGCCGTGCGGTAGCCGAGGCGACGCAGGTAATGGGCGTAGGTCGGCACGTCGGCGGGCAGGTCGGCGGCGTTGTCGTAGGCGCCGATCTTCGACGGCAGGCGGCCGCTGACCAGGGTGAAGCGCGAGGGCGCGCAGAGTGGGCTGTTGCAGTAGGCCGAGTCGAACACCACGGCCTGCTCGGCCAGCTTCATCAGGTTGGGCATCTGCACCGGCGAGGCGGCATCGTGCAGGGGCAGGATCGGCGCGGCCATCTGGTCGGCCATGATGAAGAGGATGTTCGGGCGTTTCATGGCGGCGGGTATTCCATACTGTTGGTTTATGCGACAGTGCTGGGGCCATGATTCCGGTAGAACCCCGATAGGGTAAACCCGGCTGAGAAACATGTCTCGGATAAGCAGAACTTATGTTTAAAGCCATCGATGGCCTGTCCCTCGACGCATTGCGGGTGTTCGAGTCGGCCGCGCGCCAGCTGAGTTTCACGGCGGCCGCGAACGAACTGGGCAGCAGCCAGCCGGCCATCAGCCAGCAGATCAAGCGCCTGGAGCAGCAGCTGGCCACGCGCCTGTTCGACCGCGTCTACCGTGGCATCGTGCTGACAGAGGCGGGCGAGCTGCTGCTGGCTCACGTGCAGGAGGGCCTGGCCAGTCTCGACGCCGGACTGGCGGCGGTCACCGCACGGCAGCAGCACGAGGTGCTGCAGGTGGCCACCGACTTCGCCTTCGCCGCCTATTGGCTGATGCCGCGCCTGCAGCGTTTCAATCGCCTGTACCCGGAGGTGGACGTCAGCCTGATCACCAGCGAGCGCGATCCGGCCACGGTACCCAGCGACATCGATGTGGCGATCCGCTTTGGCGATGGCCGCTTCAAGCACGGCGAGGCGCACCTGCTGTTTCGCGAGGAGGTGTTTCCGGTGTGCAGCCCGCGCCTGCTGGGCGAGCGCCAGCCGCCGTTGCCGGTTGCGGCGCTGGCCGAGCTGCCCCTGCTGCACCTGCGCCCCGAGCACCGCTCGCGCTGGTTCGACTGGGACGGGCTGTTCCGCGCACTGGGCATCAGCAGCCTGCCCACGCCCGGCGCGCTGCGCTTCGACAACTACACCCTGCTGATCCAGGCAGCCATTGCCGGCCAGGGGGTGGCCATCGGCTGGCGCCATCTGGTCGACGAACTGCTGGCCCAGGGCCTACTCTGTCGTCTGGGTGATGCCGAAGCGCAGTCGGCGTTCGGTTATTACCTGGTATTGCCCGAGCGCAAGCGGCGCCAGCGCCTCACCGCGCGCTTCGTCGACTGGTTGCAGGCCGAGCTGGATGCGCCAGGCGCAAGTGTTTGATCGGGCCATACTGCAAGAGCGCGGGCACAATCCCTATACTGGTTGTTGCCGCCATCTCGTCGGCTTCCTCATACAACCGGTGAAGTGAACCGTGAAATTCCGTCATTCGATTTTAGGCTTGCTGCTGTGCGGCAGCCTTGCAGTCTCGAACCTTCAGGCTGCGCCTACCCAGCCCAAGCAGGAGCTGGCCGCCGGTAGCGCGCTGTTAGTGGATCTGAAGACCGGAAAGGAACTCTATTCCAGCAACCCCGACCTGCGTCTGCCGATCGCTTCGGTGACCAAGCTGATGACCGCCATGGTCACCCTCGACGCCAAGCTGCCGCTGGACGAGGTGCTGCCGGTCAACATCCGCGACACCAAGGAAATGCAGGGCGTGTTCTCGCGCGTGCGCGTGGGCAGCGAGCTCAGCCGTCGCGACATGCTGCACCTGGCGCTGATGTCCTCGGAGAATCGCGCGGCGGCCAGCCTCGCCCATCACTATCCGGGTGGCCAGGTCGCCTTCATCAGGGCGATGAACGCCAAGGCGAAGGCCCTGGGCATGAACCGCAGCCACTTCGTCGAGCCCACCGGCCTCTCCGAGGAGAACGTGTCCACCGCCCGCGACCTGGCATTGATGGTCAAGGCCGCGGCCCAG
The DNA here is from genome assembly GCF_017915135.1 of Ectopseudomonas khazarica. Taxonomy (NCBI): domain Bacteria; kingdom Pseudomonadati; phylum Pseudomonadota; class Gammaproteobacteria; order Pseudomonadales; family Pseudomonadaceae; genus Ectopseudomonas; species Ectopseudomonas khazarica. Next base: position 57,063 of record NZ_CP068551.1, read on the forward strand.
TACCCGCTGATCCATCAGTTCACCACGGACTCGGAAGCCACAGTGGCCTTTCGCAAGCCCAACTACACCCTGGGTTTTCGCAACACCAATGCCCTGGTGCGCAAGGCCGACTGGAACATCAACCTGAGCAAGACCGGCTTCACCAATGCCGCCGGTCGGTGCCTGGTGATGGCTACCACCATGGCCAATCGTTCGGTGGCGTTCGTCGTGCTCGGCGCGTTCGGCAAGTACACCCACATGGCCGACGCCAACCGCCTCAAGCGCTGGATGGAGACCGGCAAGGTCACGCCGGTGCCGGCAGCGGCGCTCAGCTACAAGCAGCAGAAGCTCGCCGAGTGGAGCCTGCAGGCGGCGCAGTGAGCGTTTGGCGGGACAAGGGGGCGACTCGCTGAGTCGCCCTTTTTCATTGTGCCTCGGGTGCGTTGCCGGGGCTGCAGCGGCTAGCGTCGCGGTTCGCCGCTCATGCCGCCCTGGCCCGAGTCGCCCAGGTGTTCGCTGAGAAAGTCCAGAAAGCAGGTGATGCGTGAGGCCAGCGCGGTGTTGCGGTAGTACACCGCATTGATCGGCTGGCGCACCTCCACGCGCTGTTCAGCCAGCACCTCCACCAGCGCGCCACGGGCGCGGGCCGCGTCTGTCATGAAGTCCGACAGGCACACCAGCCCTTCGCCGGCCAGGGCCAGTTCGAGCATGGTGTCGCCGCTGGAGGCGCGCAGGCTCGGGGTGATCCGCCAGCGCTCGCCGAGGGCATGGCGCAGTGGCCATTCATTCAGGCTGTCGGGTTCGGTGAAGCCGATCAGGCAGTGCCCCTGCAGGTCTTCGCTGCGCACCGGGTGGCCATGCCTGCGCAGGTACTCCGGGCTGGCCAGCACGCGCCGGCGGCTGTGATACAGCGGTCGGGCATGCAGGCTGGAGTCCGGCAGGTGACCGATGCGGATGGCCAGGTCGGTACGCCGCTCGAGCAGGTCGATGATGCGGTCGTCGCTGTTCAGCTCCAGCTCGATCTGCGGGTAACGTGCGCGAAACTCGCCGATCAGCGGAACGATCACGTGCAGCATGAAGGGCGAGGCGGTGTTGATGCGCAGGCGCCCGGCGGGTGCCTGGCGACGCAGGGCCATCTGCTCCTCGGCCTCCTCCACGCTGGCGAGGATGCGCCGGGCCTGGGCGAGAAACAGCTCGCCCTCCTCGGTCAGCTCCAGGCGTCTCGTGGTACGGCGCAGCAGGGTCACCGCGAGCTTTTCTTCCAGGCGGCTGAGGGCGCGGCTGACGCCGGAGGCGGTCTGCTCCAGCTGTTCGGCGGCGGCGCTGATCGAGCCGCTGTCGACCACGCTGACGAAGGCGAGCATTTCTTCCAGGCTGGTCTTCATTGTTGAACTTCAGTCAAAGGTGTTTGCCAGGTTGTCGACTTTTTCCGCATGAGTCTGGCCCGGATACTGCGTCTCCAGCAAGCCTGCTTGCCCTGTCTGGCCGGTGCCATGTGCCTCCTGGCCGCGGCCGTGCAACTTTTCCCGCGGTGAGTGGGCCGAACCTTTCTTTCCCTGAGCCACCCGGCGCTCTGCAAGCGCTGCGCAACCCATGAGGAGATCCGTCATGACATTCCTTCCCCCTGTCGGCCTTGGCACATTCCGCCTCAAGGACCAGGTCGCCATCGACGCTGTGCGCAGCGGCCTCGAACTGGGCTACCGGCATGTCGACACCGCGCAAGCCTATGGCAACGAAGCGGCGGTCGGTCAGGCCATCGCCGAGAGTGGCGTGGCCCGCGACGAGCTGTTCGTCACCACCAAGGTCTGGACCGAGAACCTCGGCCGTGGCCGGGTGCTCGCCAGCCTGCAGGAGAGCCTGCAACACCTGGCTCTGCAGCGCGTCGACCTGACGCTGATCCACTGGCCATCGCCGAACGACGAGATTCCCGTGGCGCAGTACCTGGAGGAACTGCTGGAAGCCAAGCGCCAGGGCCTGACGTCGGCCATCGGTGTCTCCAACTTCACCATCGCCCATCTGCGTGAGACCATCGCTGCGGTGGGTGTCGAGGAGATCGCGACCAACCAGGTGGAAATCCATCCGCTGCTGCAGAACCGCAAACTGGTCGATTTCGCCCGCCAGCAGGGTATCCACCTGACGGCCTACATGCCGCTGGCCTACGGCAAGGTGCTGGTCGAACCGGAGATTCAGCGCATCGCTGCCGCGCATGGTGCCAGCCCGGCGCAGGTGGCCCTGGCCTGGTCGCTGCAGCAGGGCTATGCGGTGATTCCGTCGTCGACCAAACGCGAGAACCTGGCCGCCAACCTGGCCGCCGCCGACCTGCGCCTGAGCGACGCCGACATGGCCGCCATCGCCACCCTGGAGCGCGGTGAGCGGGTGGCCAACCCGGGCTTCGCGCCGCGCTGGGATTGAGCTTGCCGGTCCGCGCGAGTGACGTCAGCGCGGGGCCCATGCGAGAAGCTGCCAACCGGGGCTGGATGGCAGCCGACGCTCAGAATCTCGCGCTCAGGGTCAATTGCAGGTTGCGCGGCTCGCCATACCAGAGCTGGCTGTAGAAGCCGACCTGCTCGAGGTATTGCTTGTCGAAGACGTTGTTGAGGTTGGCGGTTGCCGCGATGTGTTCGCTGATCTGGTACCTGGCCATCAGGTCGACCAGGGCATAGCTGTCCGCGCTGACGTCCACCGGGCCGTTGGGGCTGCCGGTGTTGGCGCGTGAGATGCCGCTGCGCCAGGTCGTGCCGCCGCCCAGGGTCAGGTCCCGCAGTACACCGTCCAGCCGGTAGGTGGTGAACAGCTTGAACTGCGTGCGTGGGTGGGTGGTATTGATCGCCTTGCCCTCGGCATTGCGGGCGATGAAGTGGGTGTAGCTGGTGGACAGGTTCCACGCCTCGCTCAGCGCGCCGCTCAGCTCCAGGTCGAAGCCGTCGACCACGGCCCCCTCGCCGGCCTTGTAGGCCTGCTGGCTGGGGTCGGCGATCAGGAAGGTATCGGGTATGGCCTCGGCCAGGCCCTCCTGCCTGGTGCGATAGACCGACAGGGCGGCGTTCAGCTGGCCGTCCAGGTAGCCGGCCTTGATGCCGAGCTCGTAGCTGTCGCCGCTGACCGGATCGAGGAAGCTGCCATCCGGCGCACGCTGCGTCTGGTTCTTGAAGATGCTGGTGTAGCTCGTGTACAGGCTGTAGGTCCGGTCGAGGTCATAGACCAGGCCGGCGTAGGGCGTGACCTCGTCGCTGTAGCGATAGGTGCGCTGGGTGCCGAAGTAGTTCTGTTCGATCTCCCAGGTGCTGACGCGAACCCCCAGGATCAGATGCAGCGGATCGGCCAGCGACAGACGCGTCACCGCATAGCCGCCGGTCTGGCGGATATCGGTGCGGTCGCCGTTGGCGCGCGTGCCCGACCAGATGGGCTCGGCAATCGCGCCGTTGCTCCAGTCCAGTTGCGAGTCGGCGATCGGCGCGGTGCCGGGCAGCGGCAGGTACTGGTCCATCTGCAGGTCGTCGGCGATGCTCATCCAGCCGAACGCGGCGTCATGCGTGCGGCCCAGCAGCTCGAACGGCCCGCTGCCGGTCAGGTGCCAGTCGTCGCGGGTGCGCTCGCCGTCATACTTGAGGAAGCTGGCGCTCATGCCTGCGTTGTTGCGCTCCGGATAGCCGCCGCGAAACACATAGCGCATCGCGTAGTCGGCCTCGGTGCGGCTGTAGGCCGCGCGTAGTTTCCAGTCGTTTTCCAACTGGTGTTCGAGATCGATGAAGGCGGTGTTCGACTCGGTGCCGAAGTACGACCACTGGGTGTTGTTGGCCGTGGAGCGGCCATAGTGGGTGCGCGATCCGTCGGCGTAGAACATCGGCACGCCCGCACCCATGCCGTCGGTATCGTTCTTCTGGTGTTCGAGGCTCAGCGTGAGTTGCGTGCGTGGGGTCAGTTCCGCGCTGATCACGCCGTACAGGGTTTCACTGTCGTAGTGCTGATAGTCGACGAAGGTATCGCGCTCGGAGTAGGCCGCCACCACGCGGGCTGCGATCCGGCCGTCGGCCGTCAGCGGGGTGGAGACATCGATATCGCCACGGCGCTGGTCCCAGCGTCCGCTGCCGAGCGAGCCGCCGATGGCGAACTCTGGCAGCGGGCGCTTGCGGATGAAGTTGACCGCTGCCGAAGGGTTGCCGGCGCCGGTCAGCAACCCTGTGGAGCCCCGCACGATCTCGACGCGATCGTAGATCGCCGAATCGACATCGGTGGCGCCGAAGTTCCAGAAGTTGTTGATCGGCGAAGCCAGGCCATCGAACTGGAAGTTGTCGATGTCGAAGCCGCGAGCGGAGAACGACACGCGATTGCTGTCGCTGCGGCTCATCGAGATACCGGGGGCGCTGGCGAGTATCGCGGCGGTGTCGCGCAGGCCGCGATCTTCGATCTGCTGGCGGGTGACGACGCTCACCGATTGCGGTGTCTCGCGGATCGACAGCGGCAGGCCCACGGCGGTGGACATGCTGCCGGTGGTGTAGCTGCCGGTGCCCTCGGTTTTGGACTGCGGCAGCTGCGTGCCCTGCACGTTCATCGCCGGCAGCGTCAGGCTGCTTTCGTGTGCGTCTGTGTCTTCAACGTCCTCTTGCGCGGCGGCGCCTGCCGTCAGGGGCAGCAGGGCGCTGGCGAGCAATGCGCGGCGCAGGGTCGGGGCGAGCGGGAGGATCGAGCATTTCGACATTGCAGGCGTCTCATCGGGAAAGTTTGTCGATGAGAATTATTCACATTTGTCCGGGCGATACCTTTGCTCGATGCCAGTGTTCCTTTGCCGGATGCCAGGCCTGGAACGACGCTGCGAGGATGCTGTCGGGCCTGGCTAGATGGATTCGCGGGGTGCAACGCCGAAGTGCTGCCGGTATGCGGTGGCGAAGTTGCTGGCATGGCGGTAGCCGACGTAGTGGGCGACATCCTGAACGCGCCAGCCCTGTCCGAGGTACTGCCTGGCCAGCTCCATGCGGCGCTGGCGCAGGTAGGCCATGACGCTGACACCATAGGCCTGCTGGAACTTCTGGCGCAGTGAGCTGGGGCTCATGCACGCCAGCTGTGCCAGCTGATGCAGGCTGTGCTCGGCTCCAGGTTCCTGATGCAGGTAGTCGCGTACCCGCTCCAGCAGGCTGCGGTCACGTGGGTTGAGCGAGGGCGCGTGGCGCTCGTCGGCGTCGATGGCGTTCAGGCCATGTGCCAGCAGCTGCAGTGCCAGGCCTTCGTGCAGCAGGCGCTGCAGGCAACCGTGCGAGCGTTCGCCGGCCAGGGCCTGCAGGGCAGGCTGCAGGTCTGCCGGAACGCTCCAGCGTTGCGTGTACACGCGGCGCTGTCGGAGGCTGGCACGCAACAGATCGGCCAGTTGCTCATCCGCCAGGTCATCGATGTCAGCGATGGACAGGTTGAGGCCACGCAGGTGGTGATGAGCGTGATGCCGGGCACTCTGGCCGGGCCCGTCCTGGCTGAGCAGGGTGACGCCCTGACCCGGCGTGAGGGTGGTGGAGGTGGTGCCGTCGAGCTGGGCCTGTCCTTCCAGCAGGACGATCATGGTGAGACTGGGGGCGGTGAAGGACTGCGCCTGGTAGCCGTGCAAGGTGTGCACCTCGGAGCTGACCAGGGTCATGCCCAGACGGGTTTGCTGCTCGTTGATGTAGCCCCGCATCACGCACGGGTTGTCTTCATGCTGTGGGCCAATCAGGCTGTAGTGCACATGATGACGGCGGCCCAGCTGGCGCAGGTCATCCAGCGAGTAGAGGCATGGGGCGTGCAGGGGCTGGACCATGGGCGTCACCCGGGCGGCGAAAATGCAGATGATAACATTGATTATCATTTGCGTATTTCGATGATATGGCGCGCCCTTGCTGCCCTGGGACTAGCGCCCGCCGGCGATATCCAGCAGTGCGCCGGTGGTGTAGCTGGCCTTGTCGTCGAGCAGCCAGACGATCGCCTCGGCGACTTCCTCGGCACGTCCGGCGCGTCCCAGCGGGGTGCCCTTGCCCAGGCGCTCGGCACGATCCGGCTGGCCGCCGCTGGCGTGAATGTCGGTATCGATCAGCCCCGGACGCACGGCGTTGACCCGCACGCCCTCGCCGCCCAGCTCCTTGGCCAGGCCACGGGTCAGGACGTCCATGGCGCCCTTGGCCCCGGCATAGTCGACGTACTCGAAGGGTGAGCCGAGGCTGGCTGCCACCGACGACACCAGCACCATCGAGCCGCCCGCGCCGCCACGGCTGCGGGCCATGCGCCGGGCGCCTTCGCGGGCGGTGAGATAGCTGCCCAGCACGTTGACCTCGAACATGCGCCGCAGGCGCTCGCCGCTCATGTCCAGCAGCGGCAGGGGCGGTGCGACGATGCCGGCATTGACCACCAGGCCCTGCAGCGGGCCGAGTGCATCCATGGCTTCGAACAGCCGCTGCACGTCGGCCTCGATGGCCACGTCGCCCTGCAGTGCGACGGCCTGGCCGCCGGCCGCCTGGATCTGCGCCACCACTGCGTCGGCGGCCGCGCGATCCTCGCGATAGTTGACGCCGACCGTCCAGCCCTGCGCGGCGGCCAGCAGGGCGGTGGCGCGGCCGATGCCACGGCTGGCGCCGGTAATCAGCAGGTTCTTGCTCATCAGCGGGATCCTCGTCGGTTTCCGCTCAGGTTACCCGCGCGCGCCATCCAGCCCAAGCCGCATTGCATGCAGATCGGAATGCCGCCACCGCCCTCTGTCGGCGAGCTTGGCCCGTTGCCATCAGTCAGTGTTTTGCCCGCTTCGCTGGTTGCCCGGGCGCTTGGGCGCTACCATGCGCCCCCCTTTTTTCTTCATCCGCCATCGCCCGGTCCAGCCGGCTAGCCGAGACGTCATGAAACCCGCACGCATACGCGCCGACCTGCTGGCCGGCCTGACCTCCTCCTTCGCCCTGGTGCCGGAGTGCATCGCCTTCGCCCTGGTCGCCCAGCTCAACCCGCTGATGGGGCTGTACGGCGCCTTCATCATCTGTACCCTCACCGCCCTGTTCGGGGGCCGTCCCGGCATGGTTTCCGGTGCGGCCGGCTCGATGGCCGTGGTGATCGTCGCCCTGGTGGTGCAACACGGTGCGCAGTACCTGCTGGCCACCGTGCTGCTCGGTGGCGTGCTGATGATCCTGTTCGGTCTGCTGCGCCTGGGCAAGCTGGTGCGCATGGTGCCGCACCCGGTGATGCTCGGCTTCGTCAACGGCCTGGCCATCGTCATCGCGATGTCGCAGCTGGAGCACTTCCATGCCGAAGGCGGCTGGCTGCAAGGTGCCGCGCTGTCCTGGATGCTGGGCCTGGTGGCGCTGACCATGGCCGTGGTCTACCTGCTGCCGAAGCTGACCCGCGCGGTGCCGCCGGCGCTGGTGGCGATCCTCGGCGTCGGCCTGCTGGTGTACCTGCTCGACCTGCCCACGCGCACCCTCGGCGACATGGCGCATATCGCCGGCGGCCTGCCGCAGTTCGCCCTGCCGGACATTCCGTGGAACCTGGAGACCCTGCGCATCATCGCCCCCTACGCGGTGCTGATGGCGCTGGTCGGCCTGCTGGAAACCCTGCTGACCCTCAACCTCACCGACGAGATCACCCAGAGCCGCGGCAACACCAACCGCGAGTGCGTGGCGCTCGGTGCGGCCAACATGGTCTCCGGCGCGTTCGGCGGCATGGGCGGCTGTGCGATGATCGGCCAGACCATGATCAACCTCAGCTCCGGCGGCCGTGGCCGGCTGTCCGGCGTGGTCGCCGGGGTGATGATCCTGCTCTTCGTGCTGTTCCTCTCGCCGCTGATCGAGCGCATCCCGCTGGCCGCGCTGGTGGGCGTGATGTTCGTGGTGGCGCAGCAGACCTTCGCCTGGGGCTCGCTGCGGGTCGCCGGCAAGGTGCCGGCCAATGACGTGCTGGTGATCGTCGCGGTGACCGCCATCACCGTGGTCACCGACCTGGCCACCGCAGTGCTCTGTGGCATCGTCATCGCCGCGCTCAACTTCGCCTGGCAGCATGCCCGTGAGCTGTATGCCGACAGCGACGTGCAGGCCGACGGCAGCAAGCTGTACCGTGCCCATGGCACGCTGTTCTTCGCTTCCTGCACCACCTTCCTCAATCAGTTCGAGCCGGCCGACGATCCGCAGCAGGTGACGCTGGACTGCCGCCACCTGAGCTTCGTCGACTACTCCGCCATCGCCGCGCTGAAAACCCTGCGCGAACGCTACGAGCGCGCCGGCAAGCACCTGCGCGTGGTGCACCTGTCCGAGCGCTGCAAGCAACTGCTCAAGCGTGCCGGGGCGGGCGAGTAGGGGCCTCCGCCCATGTGCAGGCGTTAGCACGGGGCAGTGATCAGCGAGGGCGGTGCCGGCAGCGCTGCCTGCAATCTTGCTGAAAGAGCATTGAAGAGTCCCTGTTTAGGACTTATCGTTCCACTATTGGGACTCAATGGGGCTTCTATGCCAACTCTTTCATTAAGCGAGGCGCTGTTCACCGGCACCCAGCGCAAGGTGCTGGGGCTGCTGTACGGCAAGCCGGAGCAGAGCTTCTATGCCAACGAGATTGCTCGTCATGCGCAGGTTGGCAAAGGCAGTCTGATGCGTGAACTGGAGCGGTTGCAGCAGGTGGGCATCCTGACCCTGACCCGCCAGGGCAATCAGACCCATTACCAGGCCAACCCGGATTGTCCGATCTATGCCGAGTTGCAAGGTATCGTGCGCAAGACCTTTGGCATCGGTGCGCCGCTGCGCGAGGCACTTGCGCCGCTCTCCGCGCAACTGACGTGGGCTTTCGTCTATGGTTCGCTGGCCAAAGGCCGCGAACATGCCGATAGCGATATCGACCTGATGCTGATCGGCGACAGCCTGCGCTATGCCGAGGTGATGGAACACCTGCTGCCGGTCGAGGCGCAACTGCGGCGTACCATCAGTCCGACGCTGTACACTCCGGGCGAGTGGCAGGCCAGGAAAGCCGCTGGCAACAGCTTCGTGCTGCGCGTGGCGCAGCAGGAAAAGATCGAGTTGATCGGCCACGATCCGGAGGGAACCGAACATGGTCAGTAACGACAATCTTGAAAACCTGCTGCGCACGGGTGGCCTCAAGGCCGAACCGCCAGACCGCAGGGAATGCGAAGGACTGCTACGCTCGGCCATTGATCGCCTGCAGGATGCCCATGCACCCAAGCTGTCATTCGCCAGCCGCTTCGACCTCGCCTATAACGCTGCGCATACACTGGCGTTGACCGCGCTGCGTCTGCGTGGCTATCGCTCCGACCGTCGATACCTGGTGTTCCAGTGCCTGACGCACACGCTGCCGGTCAGCAAGGCACAGGTGCGCCTGTTTGCGCTGTGCCATGATCGGCGCAATCTGGCGGAGTACGAAGGGTACATGGACATGGATGAGCCGCTGCTGGCCGAGTTGGTCGCGGCGACCGATGAGCTTTTACCTGTGGTCCAGGAAGCCATGGCGACGGCTTGGCCGGCATGAGCGCTCAGGCTGGCTCCAGCCTGGCGAATCCTGTCGGTCAGTTCGTAGCGACCGCTGTTCTCCACTCGGGCGCCCGTGCCAGAGAAAAAAGCCGCCGACGGATCGCTCCGCCAGCGGCTTCTTCACTTGCCGGAGATGGGCTCAGCGGCGTGCGTTGCGCACGCCTTCGGCCAGTTCGCGGCACAGGCTCAGTACGCCGTTGACCGCTTCGCTCGGCGAGGTCGCCTGGGCGATCTTGTCGATCAGTGCCGAGCCGACCACCGCACCTTCGGCGCGCTTGGCCACTTCGGCGGCGTGCTCGGGGGTGCGGATGCCGAAGCCGATGCACACGGGCAGGTCGGTGTGGCGGCGCAGGCGCGCCACGGCTTCCTCGACATGATCCATGGTCGCCGCACCGGCGCCGGTGACGCCGGCCACCGACACGTAGTAGACGAACCCGGAGCTGCCGTTGAGGACGGTCGGCAGGCGCTCGTCATCGGTGGTCGGCGTGGTCAGGCGGATGAAGTCGATGCCGGCGGCCTGGGCCGGTTCGCAGAGCTCGTCGTTGTGCTCCGGCGGCAGGTCGACCACGATCAGACCGTCGACGCCAGCGGCCTTGGCATCCGCGATGAAGCGCTCGACGCCGTAGCAGAAGATCGGGTTGTAGTAGCCCATCAGCACCAGTGGCGTGTCCTGGTTGCCGGCGCGGAACTCGCGGACCATCTGCAGGGTTTTCACCATGTTCTGCTTGCCGTCCAGCGCACGGATGTTGGCCAGCTGGATGGCCGGGCCGTCGGCCATCGGGTCGGTGAACGGCATGCCCAGCTCGATCACGTCGGCACCGGCATCGGGCAGGCCCTTGAGAATCTCCAGCGAGGTGGCGTAGTCGGGGTCGCCGGCGGTGATGAAGGTGACCAGCGCGGCGCGGTTCTCCGCTTTCAGTTCGGCGAAGCGGTTGTGCAGGCGGCTCATGCGTGTTTCTCCTGTTCGCCCATGTGGTGCATCACGGTTTGCATGTCCTTGTCGCCACGACCGGACAGGTTGATCACCATCAGGTGGTCCCTGGGCAGCTTGGGCGCGCGCTTGAAGGCTTCGGCCAGCGCGTGGGACGACTCCAGCGCCGGGATGATGCCTTCCAGGCGGCAGCAGTGGTGGAAGGCCTCCAGGGCCTCGTCATCGCTTATCGGCACGTACTCGACGCGCTTGATCTCATGCAACCAGGCGTGTTCGGGGCCGACGCCGGGGTAGTCGAGGCCGGCGGAAATCGAGTGGGCGTCGGTGATCTGGCCGTCCTCGTCCTGCAGCAGGAAGGTGCGGTTGCCATGCAGCACGCCCGGCGCGCCGCCGGCCATGCTCGCCGCGTGCTTGCCGCTGTCGATGCCGTGGCCGGCCGCTTCGACGCCGACGATCTGCACGCCGGCATCATCGAGGAAGGGGTGGAACAGGCCAATGGCGTTGGAGCCACCGCCGATGCAGGCGACCAGCGAATCGGGCAGGCGCCCTTCCTTCTCCTGCATCTGCTCGCGCACTTCGTTGCCGATCACCGACTGGAAGTCGCGGACCATTTCCGGATACGGGTGCGGGCCGGCGGCGGTGCCGATCAGGTAGAAGGTGTTGTGGACGTTGGTCACCCAGTCGCGCAGCGCTTCGTTCATCGCGTCTTTCAGGGTGCCAGTGCCGGCGGTGACCGGGATTACCTCGGCGCCGAGCAGCTTCATGCGGAAGACGTTGGCCTGCTGACGGTCGATGTCGGTGGTGCCCATGTACACCACGCACTGCATGCCGAAGCGCGCGGCCACGGTGGCGGTGGCCACGCCGTGCATGCCGGCGCCGGTCTCGGCGATGATGCGACGCTTGCCCATGCGCTTGGCCAGGAGGATCTGGCCGATGCAGTTGTTGATCTTGTGCGCGCCGGTGTGGTTGAGGTCTTCACGCTTGAGGAAGATCTTCGCCCCGCCGAAGTGCTCGGTCAGGCGCTCGGCGAAATACAGCGGGCTGGCGCGGCCGATGTAGTCGCGCTGGAAGTAGGCCAGCTCGTCGAGGAACGCCGGATCATCCTTGGCCTTCTGGTATTCGGCGGCCAGCGAGTTGATCAGCGGCATCAGGGTTTCGGCGACGAACTGGCCGCCGAAGCGACCGAACAGGCCGCGATTGTCCGGGCCGTTACGCAGTGAAGTCATGGCAAGCTCTCCTGGGATTCTCCATGTAGGAGGAGGCTCCTACGCGATGTGTCCACCCTAACTGCATGCAGCGGGGAAAAAAAGCGATAAGATCGCCGCAATACGTCAGGAAAACTCACCTATGAAGAGCAGCCTGCCTCCCCTCAATGCGCTGCGTGCGTTCGAAGCCGTGGCCCGTCTGGGCAGCCTGAAGCAGGCGGCAAGCGAGCTGAACGTGACGCACGGGGCGATCAGCCGACAGATCCGGCAACTGGAAGAGCAGCTCGACCTGAGCCTGCTGGCCAAGGACGGGCGTGGCGTAAAACTCACCGATGCCGGCCTCCGCCTGCGCGATGCCGCAGGCGAAGCCTTCGAGCGCCTGCGCAGCACCTGCGCCGAGCTGCGGCGCGAGGCCGAAGAGCGCCCGTTCGTGCTCGGCTGCCCGGGCAGTCTGCTGGCGCGCTGGTTCATTCCACGGCTGGATCGCCTGCAGCGCGAGCTGCCTGAGCTCAACCTGCAACTGTCGGCCAGCGAGGGCGAGCTGGATCCACGGCGCCCCGGTATCGACGCCACCCTGCTGTTCGCCGAGCCGCCCTGGCCTGGCGACATGCAGGTGTACGAGCTGGCGACCGAGCGCATCGGCCCGGTGCTCAGCTCGCGTCATGCCCGTCATGCCGAACTGGCCGGGCAGGCAGCGGGCGTGCTCCTGGGTGAGCCGCTGCTGCATACCGCATCGCGGCCGCAGGCCTGGCCGCAGTGGGCGGCGGCCCAGGGCCTGGCGCCGGCGGGGCTGAAGCTGGGGCAGGGCTTCGAGCATCTCTACTACCTGCTGGAGGCCGCTGCCGCCGGGCTCGGCGTGGCCATCGCGCCACAACTGCTGGTAGCCGACGACCTGGCCGCCGGGCGCCTGAGTGCGCCCTGGGGCTTCATCGACACGCCGGCTCGTCTGGCGCTCTGGGCGCGGCGGGACGACCCGCGCAGCGAACGCCTGGCCGCTTGGCTGCGCCATGAACTGCAGCGCGCGGCATGATCCCGGTGACGTGCGGGCGATCGGCTTCATGCTGGTGATAACTATTCTCGATTGCGTGTATGCTGGCGGTCCCTTTCAGCGGTCCGGCCTGCGCCGGGCCTTCGAGAACCTTGCGATCCTCATGCGGCGCCGCGCTCCCTCCTCCCTGCTGCACAGCTTCCAGACCCACTACGGGGATCTGCTGCGCTTCCTGTCCCGGCGCCTGGGCGACTCCCAGCGCGCGGCGGACGTCGCGCAGGACACCTGGCTGCGCCTGGCCGATCATCCGGACGAGCAGCGCGTGGAGAATCCGCGCGCCTATCTGTTCCGCGTCGCCGGCAACCTGGCCATCGACAATCTGCGGCGTGACAACCGTCTGGCCGAGCTGCACGTGGAGGAGGACGTGCTCGACGAGCTCAGCGATCCGCTGGCGGCACCGGAAAAACACCTGCTGGCGCGGGAAAGCCTGGTGCAGCTCGATGCGGCGCTCGCACAGTTGCCGGCCAAGGCGCGCGAGGCCTTGCTGCTCAATCGCCTCGACGGCCTGACCCACGCGCAGATCGCACGGCGCCTGGGGGTGTCCGAGAGCATGGTCGGCAAGTACCTGGCCCAGGCCATGCGTCATTGCCGCCAGTGGCGCAGCCAGCAGGGAGGTGAGCGATGAGCGAGGTCGAGCCTCTCAGCCTGGACGATCAGGCCGTCGATCATCTGCTGCGCCTGCACAGTGGCACTGCGGGGGCCAGGGAGCGTGCGGAGTTCCAGCGCTGGCGCAGGCAGAGCGCGGCGCACGAACATGCGGCCCGCGAAGCCGAGGTGCTGTGGCAGGCGCTGGGGCACACCCAGGCGGCGGCCCGCCATCGCCGGACCGCGCAGCGCAGCTGGCGCCTGCCGGCCATGGCCGCGGTACTGTGCCTGGCACTGCTGCTCGGCCTGCTGGCGGCGCCGCGCACCCTGGTCGGGCTGTATGCCGACCACAGTACCGCCGTCGGCGAACGACGCCTGGTGCAGCTGGATGACGGCAGCCGGGTCTGGCTCAACAGCGGCAGCGCCCTGTCGGTGGATTTCAGCGCCACGCGGCGCGATGTGCGCCTGTACCACGGTGAGGCGTTGTTCGAGGTGGCCAAGGATCGCCAGCGGCCTTTCGTGGTGAGCGCTGGCGACGGTCAGGTGCAGGCGCTGGGGACGCGCTTCGACGTGGACCTGCATGGCGCGCAGGCGCAGGTGACGGTCAGCGAGGGCGTGGTGCAGGTGGCCAGCGGTGGCGCCGCACCGCTGCGCCTCGGCGTGGGGCAGCGCGTGAGCTATCGGCCCGGCGTGGCGCCGGGTGCGGTGCAGGCGCTGGACCCGAGCAGCGTCAGTGCCTGGCAGCGCGGCAAGCTGATCTTCAACCAGCGTCCGTTGGGCGAGGTGCTCGCGGAGCTGGAACGCTACCTGCCCGAGCGCATCCTGCTGCGCGACGAGGCACTGCGCCGGCGCAAGATCAGCGGCGTCTTCGACCTCGACGACCCGCAGGCGCTGCTGACCACGCTGGAGCGCCTGCAGCCGGTGCAGATCACCCGGCTGCCCTGGTTGATCCTGGTGCGGCCGGCGCCACGCGGCTGACGGGCAGAATTTTTTCTGCAGGCGGCTGCAAGATCCTGGCGGCTGTTTCGTCGTGGGTATGAACGCGACTTATTCCTAAGTAGCGCCACCTGCCACACGACATGGAAACCTCTGTAATGCGCTGTCATGTTTCTCCGCTGCACCGTGCCCTGCTGCTCGCCTCGCTGCTCGGCGGCGCCACCCCGCTGGCTCTGGCCGCCGAACCGATCAGCGTCGAACTGCATATCGCCCCGCTCAGCCTGGACAGTGCGATGACCCAGTTCGCCGACCAGGCCGACCTGCACCTGATGTTCAACTCCGACGATCTGCAGGGGCTGCGCAGCGCCGGACTGGACGGCCATTTCACCGTGGAGGAGGCGTTGCAGCGTCTGCTCGCCGGCACCGACCTGAGCTGGACCTTCACCGATGCGCGCACCGTGCTGCTGCAGCGCCGCGGCCCGGACGCGTCCGGGCGGCTCAAGCTGGAGTCCATGCAGATCAGCGTGGCCGCGCGTACCCCGACCGAGATCAGCGCCATTCCCGGTACCGTCTGGGTGGTGGACCAGACCCAGCTGCGCGAGCAGCTCGACGTCGGCGTCAGCCTCAAGGAAGCGCTCGGCAAGCTGGTGCCCGGCCTCGACCTGGCGCCGGAAGGGCGTACCAACTATGGCCAGAACATGCGCGGGCGCAGCGTGCTGGTGATGATCGACGGAGTCAGCCAGAACAGCTCGCGCGGGCTGTCGCGCCAGTTCGACAGCATCTCGCCGTTCAACATCGAACGGGTCGAGGTGCTCTCGGGCGCCAACGCGCTGTACGGCGGCGGGGCCACCGGCGGCATCATCAACATCATCACGCGCAAGGGTGAGCCGGGCGAGGCCCGTTACCAGACGCGCGCCAGCGTCAGCAGCGGCTTCAACAACAGCGATGACCTGGCCATGCGCCTGGCGCAGTCGGTGAGTGGCGGCAACGAGCGGCTGAGCGGGCGCATCGGCGTTTCGGTGGAGAAGAACGAAGCCTTCTACGACGGCGACGGCGAGCAGATCTTCATCGACAACACGCAGACCGACCTGCAGTACAACCGCGCCATCGACGTGCTGGGCAACCTCAGCGCGCGTTTCAGCGACGAGCAGAGCCTCGACCTGCTGGCGCAGTACTATGATTCCGGCAACGATGGCAGCACCGGTATCTTTTTTCCCAACCTGAACTACCGGGCGCCGTCCGACCTCAACGACGCCGAGATTCGCAGCGGGCTGGATACCGACCTGCAACCGCGCACCCGTCGCGCCCTGCTCAACGCCAGCTACCACCACAGCGACCTGCTGGGCCAGGATTTCTACCTGCAGGGTTATTACCGCCGGGAAGACAACAACTTCTATCCCTTCCCCTACTACAACTCCGGCAGCCCGCGCGGCAGCAACGGCGTGTATTTCGCCGGTTCGCAGCAGAACTTCGAGGTGAGCGGGCTCAAGGGGCTGTTCAGCAAGCAGTGGCAACGCTTCACCCTGACCTACGGGCTGGACTTCGACCATGAGCGCTTCAATGCCGAGCAGAAGGTCTTCGACCAGCAGACCTCCTCCGCCAGCGGGGGCCTGGTGCTCGACACCGCCAGCAGCGCGCCGCGATACCCCAGCTACGTGGTGGACAGTCTGTCGGCCTATGCCCAGCTGGACTGGAAGCTCACCGAGCAGCTGACCCTCTCCGGCGGCACGCGCCACCAGCGCATGGATGTCGAGGTCGGCGACTTCAAGGGCGTGGCCGGTGGCCGCAACGACTATGACGTCAACCTGTACAACCTGGGTGTCATTTACGATTTCGCCAACGGCCACCAGCTGTGGAGCAACTACAGCGAAGGCTTCGACCTGGCCGACCCGGCCAAGTACTACGGCAAGCCCGGGTTGTCGGTGGAGGACAACCCGCTGGCCGGCATCAAGAGCCGCCAGACCGAACTGGGCTGGCGCTTTGCCGATAGCCGCTGGCAGGCGCAGGCCGCGCTCTACTACATCTGGTCGGACCAGGTGATCAGCTACGACAGCAGCACCCTGACCATCGACGTGGAAGACCAGAAGAGCCGCGATTTCGGTTTCGAGGGGGCCCTCAGCCACTACTTCGACAGCGGCTGGCAGGCCGGTGCGACCCTGCACCTGGTGCGTTCCGAGGAAGAGGACGCCGACGGTGGCTGGATCAAGCGCGATGCCCGCTACGCCTCGCTGTCCAAGTACACCGCCTTCGTCGGCTGGAGCGACGGCAACAGCAGTGCACGGCTGCAGGCCAACCATGCCGTCGACCTGGACGACGACGCCGGCCACGAGATCGACGGCTACACCACCTTCGACCTGACCGCGCAGCGCCAGACTGACTACGGCACCTTCAGCGCCGGTATCCAGAACCTGCTGGACGAGCGTTACAGCACCGTCTGGGGGCAACGCGCCACGCTGTTCTACTCGCCGACCTACGGCCCGGCCTACCTGTACGACTATCAGGGTCGCGGACGGACCTTCACCCTGGGCTACGAAGTGGCGTTCTAAGCGCCGCTCCGTGTCGGCAGCCGCGCCTGGGCGTCGCGGGCGCGGTCTGCCGACGCTTGGCAAGCGTGTCGGGATGGATGACAATGCGATTCATTGTCATTTGATCCGTATTCGCTTTCATGTCCGTCGACGCCCAGGCCCTGCACAGTCTCTATCACGATCACCACACCTGGCTGCAGGGCTGGCTGCGCCGGCGCCTGGGCAACCGCTGCGATGCCGCCGACCTGGCGCAGGACACTTTCGTGCGCCTGCTGCGTGCCGGCAATGCGGCGAGCATCCGCGAGCCACGCCACTACCTGGCCACCGTGGCGCGGGGGCTGATGGTCGACTTCCTGCGCCGGCGTTCGCTGGAGCAAGCCTACCTGGACGTGCTGGCCAGTCAGCCTGCGGCCGAACAGCCTGGTGCGGAGCAGCAGGCGCTGCTGCTGGAGGCGCTGATGGAGGTCGACCGCCTGCTCGAGGGGCTGGGCGCCAAGGTGCGCGAGGTGTTCATCCTGTCCCAGCTCGATGGCCTCACCTACGCCCAGATCGCCGCGCACCTGGGCATTTCCCTGCGCAGCGTGAACACCTACATGGCCCGTGCGGTGGAGCACTGTTGCCTGCTGCAGGCGGGCTGGCAGGCATGAGTACGCCGACCCCCGGCGAGCGCGCCGCGCTCAAGGCCGCCAGCAGCTGGTATGCCAGCCTCAACTCCGGCAGCAGTGGCGCGGCCGAGCAGCAGGCCTGGCAGCATTGGTACGACGCCGACCCCGTGCATCGTCAGGCCTGGCAGCAGATCGAACGCCTGCGCGATCAGCTCGGCCTGCTGCCGGCGCAGATCGCCGCGCCGACCCTGCGAGGCGCCGCCTACAGCCGTCGGCGCGTGCTCGGCAGCCTGTTGCTGGCCGGCGCCGCGCTGCCACTGGGCTGGTTCGCCTGGCGCAGTGACAGTCGCCGTTACTGGACCGCCGACTACCGCAGCGGGGTCGGCGAGCAACGCCACTGGCAACTGGCCGACGGCAGTCGCCTGCTGCTCGGCAGTGCCGGCGCCGCCCAGTTCGACGGCACCCGGCGCCAGCTGCAGCTGCTCGACGGCGAGGCGCAGCTGGACATTGCCGATGGGCCGCAGGCGCTGCACGTGCTGACCCGTGACGGGCTGATCCGCGCCGGCGGCGGTCGCCTCAACCTGCGCTGCGACCCGCATGGCAGCCGCATCGCCCTGCTCGAAGGCTCCGTCGAGGTCAGTTGCGCGGCGCAGCCCGCACGCTGGCAACGCCTGCAGGCCGGCCAGCAACTGCTGCTGCAGCGCGAGCGGATCGGCGCACCGCAGCCGCTGGATGCGCGCAGCACGGCCTGGGCCGAGGGCAGCCTGCTGGCCATCGACCAGCCACTGGGCGAGGTGGTCGCGGAGCTGGCGCGCTACCGCCACGGCATCCTGCGGGTCGATCCGGCGCTGGCCGGGCTGAAGGTTTCCGGCAGCTTCCCGCTGCTCGACAGCGACCGCGCGCTGGCCGCCCTGCAACACAGCTTCCCGCTGCAGGTGGTACGGCGCAGCGACTACTGGGTGACACTGGTACCGCGTGGCGCCTGAGCGGTGCAGCCGTTTCGCGGCTGAAGCCGCTCCCACAGGGTCGTCGGGTTCTACCCGTAGGGTGGATGACGCTTCATCCATCCACCAGCAGGGCGGCCTGGCGGCCTGAGCGCTGCTGAAAGCGATCCGTTCCAGGCTGTAGCAGGCACTCCGGCGGTGCGTTCGTTTCGCGGCTGAAGCTGCTCCCACGGATTCGTCGGGTTCTACCCGTAGGGTGGATGACGCTTCATCCATCCACCAGCGGGGCTCCCTGACAGCCTGAGTACAGCTGAAACCATCCGCTCCCGGTTGCAGCAGGCACCCCGGCGGTGCTGTCGTTTCGCGGCTGAAGCCGCTCCCACGGATTCGTCGGGTTCTACCCGTAGGGTGGATGACGCTTCATCCATCCACCAGCGGGGCTCCCTGACAGCCTGAGTACAGCTGAAACCATCCGCTCCCGGTTGCAGCAGGCACCCCGGCGGTGCTGTCGTTTCGCGGCTGAAGCCGCTCCCACAGGGTCGTCGGGTTCTACCCGTAGGGTGGATGACGCTTCACCCATCCACCAGCGGGCTCCCTGGCAGCCTGAGTGCTGCTGAAAGCGATCCGTTTTCGGCTGTAGAGGGTATTCAACGGTGAGCCTCGATCGCGGCTGAAGCCGCTCCTACAGCCGTCCCTACAGCTGCTCCTACGGGTGGAGCGCGGCATGGCGAGAAAAAATCTCCGGTTCCTTGCACTTTTTGCCGCGCTGCTTCGGCCCTCCCTGCAAACACCCACTCCGCGTCTTGTCGTCAGGGATCCGCCATGCAGTCACCACGCTCCACCCGCTCTGCGCTTCGTAGCGCCATCCGCAACGCCCTGTTCTGTTCCGGCCTGGCCCTGGGCACTGCGCTGCCGGCACTGGCCCAGGCCGACAGCGCGCACACGCAGGCTTACCAGATCAGTGCCGGGCCGCTGGCCGAGGTGCTCGGCCGCTTCGCCAGCGCCGCCGGGGTTGCCCTGTCGTTCGACGCGGCGCTGCTGCAGGGTCGGCAGAGCCAGGGACTGCAGGGCCAGTATGGTGTCGAGGACGGTTTTGCCCGCCTGCTGCAGGGCAGTGGTCTGCAGGCGGTGCGCCAGGCCGAGGGCATCTACGGCCTGACCCCGCAACCACAGGCCGCTGTGGCCAGTCCGGCACCCAGCCGGGTCGCTGGCGATGTGCTGCGCCTGCAGGACACCGAGGTGACCGTCAGCACCCTGCGCGGTGATACGGCCGTGGGCCAGACCAGCCAGCGCGTCACTGTCATCGACCGCCAGCAGATCGAGCGCCAGCTGGCGCTGAGCAGCGACCCTGGGGCGGTGCTCGCCAACCTCATTCCGTCCTACTCGCCGAGCCGGCAGAAGCTGTCCAACGCCGGCGAGACCCTGCGCGGGCGGGCGCCGCAGTTCCTCGTCGACGGCGTGCCGCAGGCCAGCTCGCTGCGCAACGACGGGCGCAGCAGCTACACCATCGACCTGCAACAGGTGGAGCGCATCGAGGTGATCCACGGCGCTTCGGCCGAGCACGGCGGCGGTGCCACCGGTGGCATCATCAACTTCATCAGCCGCCGTCCGCAGGGCTATGGCGTGCGCCAGCACGCCGGGGTCAGCCTGGAGAGCGACGACGCCTTCAGCAGCGACGGTTTCGGCTACAAGCTCAACTACCGCGTCAGTGCCCAGCAGGGCGACTGGGAGGCCCTGTTCGGCAGCACCTGGCAATCGCGCGGGATGTTCTACGACGGCGACAACACGCGCATCGGCGTGGCCTATCCCGGCGAGATCCAGGACACCCGTGACCGCGACCTGATGCTCAAGCTCGGTTACTGGATCGACGATGCCCAGCACCTGCAGTTCAGCGCCAACCACTACCGCCTGACCGGCAACAACGACTATCTGCCGGTGCTTGGCGACCGCGACGCCGGTATCCCCACCAGTGCGACGCGCGGCGACGTGCCCGGCGAGGCGCCGTTCAACGAGAACCGTCAGTACAGCCTCGACTACAGCCACTCGGACTGGTTCGGCAACATCCTCGACGTGCAGCTGTACCAGCAGCGTTATCGTGGCCAGTTCGGCGCCCTGCTCAGCGGCTCCTTCCAGGACCCGGGCATCGCCCCCGTCGGCACGTTCTGGGAGCAGAGCCGCAGTGACTCGGAGAAACTCGGCGGCAAGCTGACCCTGCGCCGTACGGGCCTGTTCGACGGCCTGCTTGACCTGGCCGGCGGCCTCGACCTGATGCGCGACGAGGGCGAGCAGGTGCTGGTGCTGAGCAACCGCAGCTACGTGCCGCCGTCGACCTACGACAACCAGGCCGGCTTCCTCCAGGGCGACCTGCACCTGGGCGAGCGCCTGACCCTGATGGCCGGCGTGCGTCGCGAGCATGCCGAACTGGATGTGGATGATTTCCACACCGTGTGGGGCACCAACAACGCCGGAGGCGTGGATGTCGGCGGCGGCACCCTCTCCTTCGCCAAGACCCTGAGCAACTACGGCTTCACCTACCAGGCCAACGACTGGGCGCAGTTCTACGGTAGCTACTCGGAAGGCTTCGGCATGCCCGACATCGGTCGTGTGCTGCGTGCCGTCGACACACCCGGGCAGGATGTGGAAAACCTGCTGGAGCTGGAGCCGATCATCACCCGCTCCAACGAGCTGGGCCTGCGCCTGAACTTCAGCGATGTCGACCTCGAGCTGAGCTACTACGAATCCTCCTCCAACCTCGGCGAACGGCTGTCGGTGAACAGCGCCGGCAATTACATCGCCAATCGCGAACGGGTGGAAATCCAGGGTTACGAACTGACCGGCAACTGGCGCCTGAACCAGGGCCACAGCCTGCGTGCCAGCTACACCCACAGCGAGGGCGAGTCCGACACCGATGACGATGGCAAGGTGGACACCAAGCTGACCGGCCTGAACATCGCCCCGGACCAGTTCAGCCTGAGCTGGAACGCACAGTGGAACGACGACTGGGCCAGCTACCTGCAGTACAACCTGTACCGCAGCCGCGAGTTCGATGACCCACGGCTGAAGTTCGACGGCTATGCCCTGCTCGCGGCCAGCGTCAGCCGCCGCCTGCCGCTGGGCAGCCTGTCGCTGGGCATCGACAACCTGCTCGACGAGGACTACTTCACCTACTACTCGCAGTCCGCGCGGGTCGCCGACGACTACAACTTCAAGGGCCGTGGGCGCACCTTCACCCTGGCCTACCAGGTGGAGTTCTAGAGCCCCGGCCCGGGCCGCATCGGGGTGCGCCGGTGCGGCCCAACCGCTCGGGAGCGATGACGTGAAGGCGGGTGCCGCGCCTGCG
This sequence comes from Ectopseudomonas khazarica, assembly GCF_017915135.1. Taxonomy (NCBI): domain Bacteria; kingdom Pseudomonadati; phylum Pseudomonadota; class Gammaproteobacteria; order Pseudomonadales; family Pseudomonadaceae; genus Ectopseudomonas; species Ectopseudomonas khazarica. Next base: position 78,628 of record NZ_CP068551.1, read on the forward strand.
AGCGTCTAGTCTTCAGCGTGAGCCTTTCATCACGAGCGGAGTGCCAGCATGTCCAACCATCACACCTACAAGAAGATCGAGATCGTCGGTTCGTCGCGGACCAGCATCGAAGAGGCCATCGACAATGCCCTGGCCGAATGCGCCAAGAGCGTGCGCAACATGGACTGGTTCGAAGTGGTGGACACCCGTGGCCACATCGAGAATGGCAAGGTGGGGCATTACCAGGTGACGCTCAAGGTGGGCTTTCGCCTGAGCGGTAGCTGATGCCCTGGGCGCCGAGGAAGGCGAGCAAGGCTTCGCGGCTGGTGTAGCGCAGCTGATAGCCGAACTCCTGCTTCAGGCGCCGGTTGGCCAGTACCGGGCGGTAGCGCAGGAAGTCCAGTTGCTCCGGGCCGTACTGACTCAACCCCAGTGGCTTGAGCAGGTGCAGTGCGCCGGCGAGTAGCGCCGCCGGCAGCGGGCGGTAGGGTTTGCCGAGTATCCCGGCGATCTCCGCCAGGTTCAGGGCGCCGTCGCCGGCCAGGTTGTAGATGCCCTCCCGGGCCTCTTCCAGGCCCTGGCGGATGATGCCGACCACATCCTGTTCCCAGATGAACACGAAGCGGCTGGTATGGCCGCGCACCCCCAGCACCGCGCGCTTGCTGAACAGGTCGCTGATCGGGTTGTTCAGACGCTTGCCGAGGATGGTGCCGGGGCGCAGTACCAGCTGGCGCAGCTGCGGATGTTCGCCACGGCAGCGCGCCAGCAGCTGTTCGATCTCCAGCTTGTGCCTGGCGTAGGCGAAGCGCGGATGGCCGCGCAGGGGGTGGTTCTCGTCGATCCACTCGGCGTTGTCCGCGCTGTAGCCGTAGGCGGCGCCGGAACTGGTCACGATCAGCTGGCGCACGCCGTTGGCGACGGCGCTGTCCACCAGGCACTGGGTGCCGCCGACCTCGATGGCGTGCAGATGCGCCTCGCTCATGTCGCGTGGGGGGCGAATCACCGTGGCCAGGTGCACGATGGCATCCGGCTGCCAGCCGCTGATGCACGCGCGGACCTGGGCCGGGCGGCCCATGTCCAGCAGCACCGGCTCGATGTTGGCTTTCAGCCCACGGCCATCGAGGGGGCGAATGTCGGCGGCGATCAGCGTCCACTCCGGGTGCTGGATGGCCAGTTCCTCGAGCAGTTGATGGCCGATGAAGCCGGCGGCGCCGGTGATCAGAACACGCATGGCGGTCTCCTGCCGGGCTGGCCGGGTGCGGATCGTTCCTGTCGATGCCCAGCCTAGGTGGATGGGGCGAGGCGAGCAGTGACACAGCCGGTCAGCGACACTGGCGATTCGCGCCAGGCGGACGAACGGTGTGCCCGCGCGCACAGCCTCGGCCGGCCCGGGTGGTCAGGCGGGGCCGGATCGGGCAAGCTGCCTGCACTCATTCAGGGAGGAATGCCATGTTCAGACCGATACTGTTGCTGGGCCTGCTGGCGCTCGCCGGCTGCGTCGAGGATGAAGTGCCGCTGGCCGAGGAGCAGCACCTGCTGCTCAGTGGCGAGGACTTCGCCGCCTATGAGGTGCCGGTGGACGGCCACTACGACAAGCAGGTGACCTACGCCGCGCGCACCATCGACCTCAGCTTCGAGAGCGATGACAACGAGTGGTTCTATCTCTACAGCGGGGTGTCGCTGTATCCGCGCGCCAGCGATGCGCTGATGACCAGCTACGCCGAGACCTTCGGGGCGTCGTTCGGCCTGCGCGACAGCGGCCTGGAGCAGCAGGACCTGCCCCTGGAGACCGAGCTGGCCAGCCGCATCAGCCTCAAGTTGCTGACCCAGGACGGCGAGCCGGTCGGTAACCTGTTCTATGCCACGGTGGGCAACAAATCCATGTTCACTATCTTCACCGGCATCTACTTCGAAGAGCCCGGCGACTTCGAGGCATTCATCGCTCCCAAGTTGCGCGCGCTGCGCGAGTACCGGCATGACGACCCGCTGCTGACCTGGGCCGGGCGAACGCTGGGCTTCGCCGACTAGCGGACCTCAGCCGAAGAACCAGTAGCACACCGCGATGGCGGCGACGATGCCGGCCGCGTCCGCGACCAGGGCGCAGCCCACGGCGTGGCGTGCGCGTTGCAGGCCGACCGCGCCGAAGTACACCGCCAGCACGTAGAAGGTCGTCTCGGTGCTGCCCTGCACCGTGGCGGCGATCAGCGCCGGGAAGCTGTCGACGCCGAAGTTCTCCATCGTCTCGATCAGCATGGCGCGTGCGGCGCCGCCGGAGAACGGCTTGATCAGCGCGGTCGGCAGCGCGTCGACGAAGCGTGTGTCCCAGCCCAGTGCCTCGACCAGCCAGCGGATGCCGTCCAGGCCGAAATCCAGGGCGCCGGAAGCACGCAGCACGCCAATGGCGCAGAGCATGGCGACCAGGTAGGGCAGCAGGCTCTTGGCCACGTCGAAGCCTTCCTTGGCACCTTCGATGAAGCTTTCGTACACCGCGACGCGGCGCAGGGCGCCGACGACCAGGAACAGCAGAATCAGGCCGAACAGGGTGAGGTTGCCCAGCAGCGAGGACAGCGCAGCCAGGGCCGTGGCGCTCATGCCGGCGAGCAGGCTCATGAAGCCTCCCAGCAGCAGGGCGGTGGGAATCAGGTAAGCCAGCACCACCGGGTCCCACAGGCGCAGGCGCTGCATCGCCGCCACGGCCAGCAGGCCGGCGAGGGTCGAGGCGCTGGTGGCCAGCAGGATCGGCAGGAAGACCAGGGTCGGGTCGTCGGCGCCCTGCTGCACGCGGTACATGAAGATCGACACCGGCAGCAGGGTCAGGGACGAGGTGTTGAGCACCAGGAACAGAATCTGCGCGTTGCTCGCCGTGGTCGCGCTGGGGTTGAGATCCTGCAGGGCGCGCATGGCCTTGAGGCCGATGGGCGTCGCGGCATTGTCCAGGCCCAGGCCGTTGGCAGCGAAGTTCATGCTGATCAGGCCGAGCGCCGGGTGGCCGCGCGGTACTTCAGGCATCAGGCGGGCGAACAGCGGCCCGAGCAGGCGTGCGAGCAGGTCGACCAGCCCGGCCTTTTCGGCGATGCGCAGCAGGCCGAGCCACAGGGTCAGGGTGCCGAACAGCACCACCATCAGCTCCACCGAGAGCTTGGCCATGGCGAACAGGCTCTCGACCATGGCGCCGAATACGCTGGCGTCGCCACCAATCAGCCAGCGTGCCAGGGCGGCGATGGCGCCCAGCACGAAGAAGCTCAGCCACAGGCCGTTGAGCATTGCGATCCCCCTTGGGTTATGGCGGGGGATGATAGCGCGCCGGCCGCTTCAATGCTGCGGCCAGCGTACGGACTTCAGTACCAGTTAGGGTCGCTGCGCAGCTGTTCTTCCAGCAGCTCACGGACCTCTTCGTCCGGATCGCCCAGCCAGCGCAGGCTGGCATGTTCGCTGGGGGCGCGGTCCTCCGGCAGACCGTCCGGCACCTGTACGTAGAGCGCATAGGCATCGTCGTCTTCCCATTCGAAGGCGACGTAGACGCGCTGGTTGAAGCAGTTGTGCGCTTCGCACACCTGACCGACCAGGAAGCGATCACTCTCGGCCTCCACGGCCTGCATGGGGGTGGAAAGGCCGCTGAGGTTCATCAGCCATTCCGGCAGGCGCTGTTCGTCCCTGACCAGGTCTTGCCAGGCTTCGCGGTACTCGGCGTTGCTGGTCAGCAGTTCACCGGGGTGGAAGCTCGCGTCTCGATCGGCGGCCTGAGCCGCCAGGCCGCCGCCCATCAGCAGGGCGGCGACAATGGCGTGGATCGACTGCATCTAGGACTCCTTACACGCGGGGGCGACGGCCCATCACGAACGAGATGATGAACAGCACCAGGAACACCACGAATAGAATCTTGGCGATACCTGCAGCGGTGCCGGCGATACCACCGAAGCCCAGTACAGCAGCGATGATGGCGATGATCAGAAAGGTAAGTGCCCAGCTCAGCATGGCGTTTCTCCTCGATGACTCAGTGAGTGATGGCCCAGGCAGGCCATGGGTCTTGCGTGTCGCTCGCAACGGCCGGCTGCGGCGAGTTGCCCGTGGGCAGCTCCAGTTCGGCGGTGTTGCGGCTTGCGCACAGGGTCTGGCCGATCAGCAGGACGCTGGCGAGCGTCAGGCCGAGCAGAAGCAGCAGGCTGGCAAGTACCAGGGCGACTATCCACATGGCGGTTCTCCTGTTGCACCTGAGGCGGATCGCTCGGATTGCTGGCGGGTCCGTCTCTTCCTTCAACGCTGCGACCGGTACATGACAGGTCGCTCACTGAAGGTATTGCAGCGCCCGTGCCAGACTCCTCTGATAATTAAAGTTCTTGAAAATCATATGGTTACGAAATTACTGCGATGAACCTGGCGGGCATCCTGCCCGAATGGGCCTGCGCCGGTCGTGCGTTTTGCCCGATCGGTCAGGCGTCATGGCGCGCCAGCGCTTGCCAGAGTGGTCGCCCGTCGACTGCGCAGTCGGTATACTCGCAGCGCCTGCCATGCGGGTTCCGCGCCCAGAACAACAACCGCGCCGCGAGTCTCGAGCCGATGAACGACTACGAACAGGAAGACCCGATACCCCAGGGCGACCTCGCCCTGCAGATCACCGCGCTGCCGCGTGAGACCAATGGTTTCGGTGATATCTACGGCGGCTGGCTGGTGTCCCAGATGGACCTCGCCGGCACCGCCATGGCCAGCAAGGTCGCCGGCGGCCGGGTGGCCACCGTGGCCATCGATCGCATGGCCTTCCTGGTGCCGGTGGCGGTGGGCGCGCAGCTGTCCTTCTACACCCAGGCGCTGGAGGTCGGCCGCAGTTCGATCCAGATGATGGTCGAGGTGTGGAGCGACGACCCGCTGTCCAACGAGTGGCGCAAGGTGACCGAGGCGGTGTTCGTGTTCGTCGCCATCGACGGCAGTGGCCGCACCCGTCCGGTACCGCCACGTCGCGGCTGAGCGACCGCGAAACGGGAAAGCGAACAGCTACAACGAAAACGCCGGCGACAAGCCGGCGTTTTGTTTGCTGCCGAGTGATCAGCCGCGGATGTTGTAGATGTCCTTGTCGGCCACTTCCGCATAGTCGTACAGGCGCTGCAGGTAGGCCTTCTGGTGTTCCCAGACCTTGGCTGCTGCCGGGTCGGCCGCTGCGCTGGCCTCGACCACTTCACCCGCCACTTCCTTCAGGCGTGCCAGCACCTCGTCGGGCAGGCGACGCACTTCGACGCCATCGGCCTTGAGTTGCTCCAGGGCTTCCATGTTCTTGGCGTTGTAGTCGTCGAGCATGTCGCCGTTGACGTCACGCGCGGCGGCACGAACGATCGCCTTGAGGTCGGCCGGCAGGGTTTCCCAGGCCTTGATGTTGATGTCCAGTTCGAACAGGACGCTCGGCTCCTGCCAGCCCGGGGTGTAGTAGTACTTGGCTGCCTTGTGCAGGCCCAGGGCCAGGTCGTTGTATGGGCCGATCCACTCGGTGGCGTCGATGGCGCCGGTCTGCATGGCGGTGAAGATCTCGCCGGCCGGCATGTTGACCACGGTGCCGCCCATCTTGGTCAGCACTTCGCCGCCCAGGCCCGGGGTACGCATCTTCAGACCCTTGAAGTCGTCGACCGAGTTCATTTCCTTGTTGAACCAGCCAGCGGTCTGTACGCCGGTGTTGCCACAGGCCATCGGCAGCACGCCGAACGGCTTGTAGACTTCTTCCCAGAGGGCCTGACCGCCGCCGTAGTGCAGCCAGGCGTTCATTTCCTGGGCATTCGGGCCGAACGGCAGGGCGCAGAAGAACTGTGCGGCCGGCACCTTGCCCTTCCAGTAGTACGGTGCGCCATGACCCATTTCGGCGGTACCGCGAGAGACTGCATCGAACACTTCCAGGGCCGGCACCAGTTCACCGGCTGCGTACACCTTGACCTTCAGGCGGCCGTTGCTCATTTCATCGACCAGCTTGGCGAAGCGCTCGGCCCCCACGCCGACGCCGGGGAAGTTCTTCGGCCAGGAGGTGACCATCTTCCAGGTGAAGGTCTGGGCACTCGAACCCTCTTGAGGTGCTGCGCTGCTCTTGGCCTCTTCTTTGCAGCCAGCCAGTGCGGTTGCTGCAAGGCCTACGCCCGCTGCGGCGAGTATGTCGCGACGTTTCATGCAATGCTCCTTCTTGTTGTATTGGTCTGACCACGGGATCGCCGAAGGTAGACCGGGCGTGAATAACATAGGGGGTCGTGACCCACAAGCCTAGTTGCTACGACTAAAGTAGTACGGGCATTGCTGCATCACCGATAGCCTGCCTAGAATCCCCGGCCTGCGGCCCACAAGGACGCGGGCGGCGTGATGTGCAGCCAACCGGTTTGCTGTCCTGTCTCCTACTCATAACGATAAAGGACTCACTATGTCCGACAAGCCTCCACTCCCCCTCGCTCTTGCGTACCTGATCGATGCTCTCAATGCCTGGCTGGGCAAGGCCTGCGCCTGGCTGACCCTGTTCCTGGTGATCGGCACCGCCATCGTCGTGGTGCTGCGTTACGGTTTCGGTATCGGCGCCACCGCCCTGCAGGAGGCGGTTCTCTATGCGCATGCCCTGGTCTTCATGGGGGCTGCCGCCTGGGTTCTGCAGCGCAACGGCCACGTCCGCGTGGACATCTTCTATCAGAACTTCAGCGGCCGCCGTCAGGCGCTGGTGGAGGTGCTCGGCAACCTGCTGCTGCTGTTGCCGGTGGCGCTGTTCCTCGGCTGGGCCAGCTGGGACTACGTCAGCAACTCCTGGTCGACGCTGGAGGCCTCCAGCGAGTCGGGCGGCCTGAAGTTCGTCTACCTGCAGAAGAGCATCATCCTGGTGCTGGTCGCCAGCCTGGTGCTGCAGGGCATTTCCAACCTGATCAAGGCACTTTGCGTCATCAGCGGTCGCCTGCCGGCTCCGGAGGTGAAACATGGCTGAGTTGATGGCGATTCTGCTGTTCGTCAGTATCTGCGTGGCCCTGATGGCCGGCTTCCCGGTGGCATTCACCCTGGCCGGCGTGTCCCTGCTGTTCGCCGGTATCGGCGTGCTCACCGGAACCTTCGACGCGGGCTATCTGAGCGCCCTGCCGAACCGTCTGTTCGGCATCATGAACAACCAGACCATGCTCGCCGTGCCGTTGTTCGTGTTCATGGGGGTGATGCTGGAACGCTCACGGGTGGCCGAGGACCTGCTCGAGTCCATGTCGCGCCTGTTCGGCACCCTGCGTGGCGGCCTGGCGATCTCCGTGTGCGTGGTCGGCGCCCTGCTCGCCGCGAGCACCGGCATCGTCGGCGCCACCGTGGTGACCATGGGCCTGCTGGCGCTGCCGACCATGCTGCGGCGTGGCTATGACCCGGCGATCGCCACCGGTACCCTGGCTGCCACCGGCACCCTGGGGCAGATCATCCCCCCGTCCATCGTCCTGGTCCTGCTGGGTGACGTGATGTCCAGCGCCTACCAGCAGGCGCAGTTGAAGATGGGTATCTTCTCGCCGAAGACCGTATCGGTCGGTGACCTGTTCGTCGGCGCGCTGCTGCCCGGCCTGCTGCTGGTCGGCCTGTACATCGCCTACATCATCTTCGTCGCGATCTTCCAGCCGAAGAAGCTGCCGGCGCTGCCGCAGGAAGAGCTCGGCCCGATCGAATGGGGCAAGCTGGCCAAGGCGCTGATTCCGCCGCTGATCCTCATCGGCGCGGTGCTCGGTTCCATCCTCGCCGGCTACGCGACGCCCACCGAGGCGGCTGCGCTGGGCGCGGTCGGTGCCATGCTGCTGGCGCTGAGCAAGAACAAGCTGAACCTCGGCCAGCTCAAGGAAGTGGCCTACGGCACCACCGAAATCAGTGCCATGGTCTTCATGATCCTGATCGGTGCCTCGCTGTTCTCCCTGGTGTTCCGTGGCTTCGGTGGCGAAGTGCTGATCGAGGACGTGTTCGCCCAGTTGCCGGGTGGCGTGCTTGGTGCGTTCTTCCTGGTGATGCTGGTGATCTTCCTGCTCGGCTTCATCCTCGACTTCATCGAGATCACCTTCGTGGTGGTGCCGATCGTCGGGCCGGTGCTGCTGGCCATGGGTCTGGACCCGATCTGGCTGGGCGTGATGATCGCCCTCAACCTGCAGACCTCGTTCCTCACCCCGCCGTTCGGCTTCGCGCTGTTCTACCTGCGGGGCGTGACACCGGCCAGCGTGGCGACCAGCACCATCTACAAGGGCGTGCTGCCGTTCATCCTGATCCAGATTCTGCTGCTGGTGATCGCCTACCTGTTCCCGGGGCTGATCACCTGGCTGCCGGAACAGGTTTATGGTCCGTAGGTCATAGCTTGCAGTGAGCAGACGCCCGTCCCTGTGACGGGCGTTTTTGCTTCCTGTGCACGGCATGCTTCAACCAGACCCTACTTCGTGGAGCGAGAGGCCCTCATGAGCAAGACCCAAGTCGAACGCGTGGAGTTGGACCAGCTCACCTGCTGGCGCATACGGGCGCGGCGCAGCGAGCTGCTGGTTGCCCAGCAGGGCGCGCAGATACTCAGCTACCAGCAGGATGATCAGCCCCCGCTGATCTGGCTGAGCCCTGACGCGGCCTATCGGCATGGCCAGAGCGTGCGTGGCGGCGTGCCCGTCTGCTGGCCCTGGTTCGGCGATCTGCGGCGCAACCCCGAGGCGGTGCAAGCGCACTATCAGCACGACGAGGCGCCGGCGCACGGCCTGGTCCGTGGCCTGGACTGGCAACTGCTGGGCATCGCCGAGGAGGATGGGGCGGTCAACCTGCGCTTTGCCTTCGACAGCCGCGAACAGCCGCTGCCCGGTTGGCCGCGCGATGCCGCCGTGCACTTCGACATCCGCCTGGGAGACGACCTGCAGCTGCGCCTGGAGACGCAGAACCGCAGCGACCACCCGCTGACCCTGAGCCAGGCACTGCACACCTATTTCGCCGTCAGCGACGTGCGCCAGGTTCACGTGGAAGGGCTGCAGGGATGCCGCTACATCGACACCCTGCAGGACTGGCAGGAGCTGCGCCAGGAGGCCGCGCCAGGATTCGCCGGCGAGACCGACCGCATCTACCTCGACACGCCGGCTCGCCTTAGCATCGTCGACCCGGTCTGGAGACGGCGCATTCACATGGACAGCACCGGGTCACGCTCGGCGGTGCTGTGGAACCCGTGGATCGACAAGGCCAGGCGCCTGTCGCAGTTTCCTGATGAGGCCTGGCAGAACATGCTGTGCATCGAGACCGCCAACCTGCTGGAGGATGTTGTACAGCTGGAAAGCGACGAACGGCATCGATTGCAGCTACGCCTGTCCAGCGAGGCTGCGGTGCCCTGACGGGCGTCGCCCTGCCGCTGGCACAAACAGGACGATCAGGTGCTGGCAGAGTGGATTCTCATGGTGCCTGCACTGAATCCAGCGCCTGCTTCAACGCCGCCGCGTCCTTGAACACCTTCTGCTCCACCAACTTCCCATCCTCCAGCTGCAACCACAGCACCTCGCCCTCGCCGGCCGGGTAGCGCGGCGCGATGCGGGCGTTGCGGTCGAGAAGGATGCGGTAGTTGTAGTCGCGCATCTTCGGCAGGGCGAAAAGGGTGGCGATCACGCTGGGCATGCGGCTGATGTCGGCGAGGAACACCGCCTGACGCTGCTCCAGGTAGCCCTTGGGCTGGCCTTCGAGCGCAGCGTTGACCAGCTTGGCGCCGTCCATGTCGCGGGCGACCAGGAGGATGTGGGTCTCGTCGTTCAGGGTGTAGGGCGCGTCGAACTGATCCAGCAGCGTCCACGGCACCAGGCGCTCGCCAGGTTCCATGGCCAGGGCAACGCTGGACAGCAGGCACAGCAACAGCAGGGTGGCGGCTTTCATGCTTGGGCTCCAGGCCGGGGTTGGTCGTCTGTCAGAGGTCTTCGTCGGTCACCAGGCGCACCTCGCCGGCATCCATGGCGTAGGCGGCGTCGGCCAGTTCATTACTGATGGTCTCTACCTTGAGTTCACCGCTGACCCACAAGGGCGCGTAGATGTTCTCGAGCGGAATGCCCTTGGGATAGCGCACCAGCACCAGCTGGTTGGGCGGCGGCGGTGGTACGTGGATGCAGGCGCCGGGGTAGGGAACCAGGAAGAACAGGGTGCTGTTGCCTTTCTCGTCGCTTTCCAGCGGTACCGGATAGCCGCCCAGGCGGATGGCCTTGCCGTCGAGTGCGGCGACGGTCTTGGCCGAATACATCACGGCAGGCAGGTCCTTGTCCTGCTGGCGCAGGCCGTCCGCACCGTAGAAGGCACTGTCGCCTTCAGGGCTGTCATGGCTGATCTCGGGCATGTCTTCGAGGGCCTGGCGGTCTTCGGCGGGCATCAGGTCGAGCCAGTCGGTTTCCGGCAGTTCGGCATGAGCCAGGCCGGACAGGAGCAGCAGGGAGAGGAGCAGGTGGCGCATGGCAGGGGTATCTCGTTGCGGCGAAAGCGGTGGAGCCGGCAGGGCCCGAGTGAGTCCCCCGGCTCCGCCAGGCGGTTACTCAGCCCTTCTTGATAGCGCCGTAGATTACCAGCAGAACGATGGCGCCGATCACCGCACCGATGAAACCGGCCGCCTGGCCGGCCTGGTAGATGCCCAGCGCCTGGCCGCCGTAGGTGGCGGCGATGGAGCCGCCGATGCCCAGCAGGATGGTCATGATCCAGCCCATGCTGTCATCGCCGGGTTTGAGAAAGCGTGCAACCAGTCCGACGATCAGGCCGATGAAGATGGTGCCGATAATGCCCATTGGCGGGTCTCCTTGAGTCAGTGTCTGTATCGGACAGCCCGGCAGGGCAATCAGTTCGCCTCATCGGGTGGCGCAACGCCATAGCGGCGGTAGATCAGTGCAATCTCGCCGTCCGCGCGCATGCGCTCCAGTTCGGCGGCGAGGCGGTCGTAGAGTGCGTGTCGGTCGCCCTGGTAACGTGCCAGCGATGCGCCGAAGTGGTTGTCCAGGGTCTGCTGATGGGCGTAGTGCGCGTAGCTGTAGTCGTGAAAGTTCATGGCCTGGAGCTGCGTTTCCATCGGAATCGCGTCGAGCACGGCGATGGCGTCGAGGCGGTCGGCGCGGAACATGGCGACCAGTTGTGCATCGTCGCTGGCGTAGACGCGATCGAGCTGACCGTCGCTGTCGAAGGGCTCGAAGTAGGCGGTGCCGCGCTTGACCCCCACGGACAGTCGATGGAGGTCTTCGTAGCGGTTCAGCTCGCCTTCCCTGCCGGGACGCACGATGAAGCGCACGTTTAGCTGCTGGCTGCCGATGCTCGGAAGGAAATGGATGTACTCGCTGCGTGGTTCGGTCATCAGCACGCGTGGTACCAGGTCGATACGCCCCGAGCGCAGGTCGTCGAGGCTGCGCAGGAAGGGCGCCAGGCGCCAGTGCACGTCTACGCCGATGCGCCCGGCCGCGGTCTCCAGCACGCTGATCAGCGGGCCGCTGGGCATGCCATCGACTGCGCGCATCTCCGGTGGGCGTTCGCGGAAGTCGACGCGCAATGCGTCTTCAGCCCCGGCACAGGTCAGGGCGAACAACAGAGGCAGCAGGGAAAAGAGGTACTTCATGGGAGGCTCTTGAACGACCACCGTCGTTCAAGAGCTTAGCTGCGAAATGCTCGCTCAGCGCTTGGCGATCAGCGCTTCAACGTCCGCGATGCGCGCCTCCAGCGTGGCGCGATCGGCGCTGCGCAGGGTGGCGTGGCCGACCTTGCGCCCGGCTTTGAAGGCCTTGCCGTAGTGGTGCAGGTGGCAGTCGGCGATGGCGATGGTCTTGTCCACCGGCGGTACTTCGCCAATGAAGTTGAGCATGGCACTCTCGCCCAGCTTGGCAGTGGAGCCCAGCGGCAGGCCGGCGACGGCGCGCAGGTGGTTCTCGAACTGACTGCACTCGGCACCCTCGATGGTCCAGTGCCCGGAGTTGTGCACGCGCGGGGCGATCTCGTTGGCCTTGAGGCCGCCGTCCACCTCGAAGAATTCGAAGGCCAGCACGCCGACGTAGTCGAGCTTGTCCAGCACGCGGCCGACGTAGTCCTCGGCCAGCTTCTGCAGCGGGTGGTCGGTGCTGGCGATGGACAGGGCGAGAATGCCGCTGTCGTGGGTGTTGTGCACCAGCGGGTAGAAACGGGTCTCGCCATCACGGGCACGCACGGCGATCAGCGAAACCTCGCCGGTGAAGGGCACGAAGCCTTCGAGGATGCACGGCACGCTGCCCAGTTCGGCGAAGGCGCCGGTCACGTCCTCGGGCTGGCGCAGGACTTTCTGGCCCTTGCCGTCGTAGCCCAGGGTACGGGTCTTCATCACGGCCGGCAGGCCGATGCTGGCCACGGCGGCGTCCAGGTCGGCCTGCGACTGGATGTCGGCGAACTCCGGCGTGGGAATGCCGAGGTCCTTGAACATCGACTTCTCGAACCAGCGGTCACGGGCTACGCGCAGGGCTTCTGCGCTCGGGTAGACCGGCACGAACTGCGAGAGGAAGGCCACGGTCTCGGCTGGCACGCTCTCGAACTCGAAGGTGACCAGGTCGACTTCGTCGGCCAGCTGGCGCAGGTGGTCCTGGTCGCCGTAGTCGGCGCGGATGTGCTCGCCGAGTGCCTGGGCGCAGGCGTCAGGCGCCGGGTCGAGGAAGGCGAAGTTCATGCCCAGCGGAGTCCCCGCCAGCGCCATCATGCGGCCCAGCTGGCCGCCACCGATCACACCGATTTTCATAACAAAACCCCTTTTTAGCAGGTGGCGAGACCAAGCAGTTGAACGCTGCCCGCAGCGCAGGAAGCGGAGTTTACGCCGGTAAATGAGCATTCCGAGCAGCGGACGGCGTGCAAAGGCGCCGTGTCACAGCCCCTGATGGAATGGACTTCAGGCCTCGCGCGGGTCCGGGTTGCTCAATACGGTCTCGGTCTGCTCCTCGCGGAACTGCTTGAGCGCCGCGTGGAACTGCGGGTGCTGGTGACCGAGGATGCTGGCTGCGAGCAGCGCCGCGTTGACTGCCCCCGCCTTGCCGATGGCCAGGGTGGCGACAGGAATACCGGCCGGCATCTGCACGATCGACAGCAGCGAGTCGACGCCCGAGAGCATGGACGACTGCACCGGTACGCCGAGTACCGGCAGGTGGGTCTTGGCCGCGCACATGCCCGGCAGGTGCGCCGCACCGCCGGCACCCGCGATGATCACCTGGATACCGCGTGCTTCGGCTTCCTCGGCGTACTGGAACAGCAGGTCCGGGGTGCGGTGGGCAGAGACCACCTTGACCTCGTGGGGAATGCCCAGCTTGTCCAGCATCTCGGCGGTGTGGCTAAGGGTGGACCAATCGGACTTGGAGCCCATGATCACGCCAACCAGTGCGCTCATCGTCGTGCCTCTTCATCTCGGGCGCCTCGCGGCGCGTCAAAGGTGTGCCCCGCAGGGCGCGTCAAAAACCAACAAGCCACGCGGGCAGGCCAGCGTGGCTTGTGAATGTTCGGTTGGCCGGGTGCTGCCGGCCGAAGGCCGCGCAGTATACCGTAAAGCCACGGCGGGCGGGCAGTTGCCATGACCGTTTGTCATGCCAGCCGTGGCGCCTCGGGGAAACCGCCTAAACCTTGCTCTGGAGCAATGCCCGTGGGCGTCAGGCGCGCACACTGGCGAGACACTCGCATGGAAGAGGAACAGCGCATGAACCAGACCATGAAAGCCGCAGTCGTCCACGCCTTCGGCGAACCGCTGCGTATCGAGGAGGTGAAGATCCCTCTGCCCGGCCCCGGGCAGATTCTGGTGAAGATCGAGGCCTCGGGTGTGTGCCACACCGACCTGCACGCCGCCGAAGGCGACTGGCCGGTAAAACCCAGCCTGCCATTCATTCCCGGCCACGAAGGGGTTGGTTACGTGGCGGCGGTGGGCAGTGGCGTGACGCGGGTCAGGGAGGGCGACCGCGTCGGGGTGCCCTGGCTGTACACCGCCTGTGGCTGCTGCGAACACTGCCTGACCGGCTGGGAAACCCTCTGCGAAAGCCAGCAGAACACCGGTTATTCGATCAACGGTGGCTATGCCGAATACGTGCTGGCCGACCCCAACTACGTCGGCATCCTGCCGAAGAATGTCGATTTCCTCGAGATCGCCCCGATCCTCTGCGCCGGTGTGACGGTGTACAAGGGCCTCAAGGAGACCAAGGCACGCCCCGGCCAGTGGGTGGCGATCTCCGGCATTGGTGGCCTCGGCCACGTCGCCGTGCAGTACGCCCGCGCCATGGGCCTGCATGTGATCGCGGTGGATGTCGACGACGCCAAGCTGGAGCTGGCGCGCAAGCTGGGCGCCAGCCTGACCATCAACGCCCGCAAGGAGAACCCGGCCGAGGTGGTGCAGCGCGACATCGGCGGCGCCCATGGCGTGCTGGTCACCGCCGTGTCCAACGCGGCGTTCGGCCAGGCCATCGGCATGGCCCGCCGGCACGGCACGGTAGCGCTGGTCGGCTTGCCACCAGGCGATTTCCCGACGCCGATCTTCGATGTGGTGCTCAAGGCCATCAGCATCACCGGTTCCATCGTCGGCACCCGAGCGGATCTGCAGGAGGCGCTGGACTTCGCTGGCGAGGGCCTGGTCAAGGCCACGGTGCACAGCGACAAACTCGACAACATCAATGGCATCTTCGAGCAGATGCGCGGTGGGCAGATCGAGGGGCGGATCGTGTTGCAGTTCTGATTGAGAACCGCGTCGGATAGGCAGATCTCCTACAGGGCGGGCGCAGACGGGCGGACAGATCACCGCCAGTGGTGCGGCTATACTGTGCGCCTGTCATTCCTACAAGGACGTATCGCCATGAAACAGTACGTTTCACTGCTTGCCCTTTTCGTGCTTTCCCTACACGTCTCGGCCGTCGAGCTGGCCAAGTATCCGCAGGTATTCGATGCCGGCCAGGGCATAAGCCTGGCGCTGGCGCCGTCGGCTGACGGCACGCAGGCGCTGGTTCAGGTGCGCGGCATCAACCATCCGCTTAATGAAGTGGTGTTCCTTACCGACATCCGTGAGCTGGGTAACGAACAAAGCGACTACCGCATCCGCCTCGAAGGTCGTGACTACAACCTGCTGAACAAGCGGCGTGCCTGGGGCGGCGAGAGCTACCTGCTGAATCTGCCGAACACCCAGGGCTTCGAACTTCACTATGACGAGGGCAAGACCAATTCGCTCAAGACCAGCGACCTGCTTGAGCTCTATCAGAAGCAGGAGAAAGACGGTTTGCAGGCACGCCTCGCAGCGTTTGAACGCAAATAGCAGGTGGTCGATTGAAGCGGTTCTCCGGCGGGCAACCCGCCACCCATCCGCAAGAAGCGAATCAGGGCGACTTCATCAACGCCATCCTGCGTAACCGCTGACCGGCGCGGGCGGGTTTCGGCCCGCCTCGCGGCATGTTTCTTGCGTTCCTTTGCTCGTCTGCGCACACGGAACGCATCATGCTGCACGCTCCTCTGACCACCCTGCACGTCGTTTCCCTGGTTCTGCAACGCTTCGCCGAGCAGCCGCAATTGCACCCTCGCTTGCTGGCCGGAAGCGGCATTGGTGCGGCCGATCTGGACAGCCCGGACGCACGCATCAAACGGGTGCAGGAACTGCAGGTGTGCGCCAATGCCCTGACCCTGCGAGCCGACATGGGCCTGGAGTTGGGGCGCAGCCTGCATGTTTCCTCCTATGGGCTGCTCGGTTACGCCGCATTGTCGGCTGCCACCTTTGGTGACGCCTGGCGCCTGCTGTTGCAGTACCCGGCGCTGCTCGGCACCTACTTCCGCCTGGAGTTGCAGGTCGAGGGTGAACTGGCCTGGGTCTGCGCCAGCGGTTATCGCGATGCCGAGGCGCTGGAAGTATTCAACGTGGAGATGTGCCTGGCTTCGCTGAAGCTGATCGGTGACGAGCTGCTCGGTCAGCCGCTCGCGCTCGAGGGTGCCGAGTTCACCCATGCACAGCCGGATTACGTGGCACGCTATGCACTCAGTTTTCCCTGCCCGTTGCGGTTCGATGCGCAACGCAACGCCTTCGCCTTTCCCGCTGCCTTGCTGGAGCGCCGTTTGCCGCTGGCTGACAGCGTCACCCACGGTGACATGGTCGAGCGCTGCCGCCGTCTGAATGCCGAGTTCAGCAGCCGCCAGGCGTGGCTGGAGCGGGTGCGCCAGCTGCTTGCCGCGCAACTGGCCGAGCCGCCGGGGCTGGAGAGCCTGGCGCAGCAGATGCACTGTTCGCCGCGCACCCTGCGTCGTCACCTCCAGGAGCTGGGCACCAGCTACCAGGGGTTGCTCGACGAGCTGCGCTTCGAACGAGCCAAGGCCCTGCTCGGCGAAGAACAGTGGCCGGTGTACCGGATAGCCGAGGTGCTCGGCTTCAGCGAGACCGCCAGCTTTCGCCATGCCTTCCAGCGCTGGAGCGGCGTGCCGCCGAGCCGTTTCCGCGCATAGCGCGCCGAGCCACAGGTCGGCTCGATTCCGTAGGAGCGGCTTCAGCCGCGAAAGCCCTCGGCACTGACGTACCTGCCAAGGTATCCCCGTTTGCGCTGCCTGGCCGCCGTAGCGTCCTGCGCGCAGCGCGAGGAACGACCAGTCCCCGGTGACAGCGAGATTTGGCCATTTCGATCCCCTTTTGGCCATTGTCAGCGTTCTCGATGCGGCGCGAGTGAGCGAACAATGCAGGCACAACAACAGGCCTGGAGCGCTTTGCATGCTCACGTACTACAGTGACGACCACCACCTGCACCACGGCAAGTGCGAGCTGATCGACGGGCAACTGATGCCCTGCTTCGAGAAGCCGCAGCGTGCCGATCATGTCCTCGCGCGTGTCAGGGACCGCCAGCTCGGCGATGTCCATGCGCCCAGGGATTTTGGCCTGGCGCCGATCGAGCGCATCCACAGCAAGCCCTACCTCGACTTCTTCCAGGGCGCCTGGGCGCGCTGGCAGGCACAGGGCGGCAAGGGTGACCTGCTGCCGTTCACCTGGCCGGCCCGCACCCTGCGCGCGATGATGCCCAGTGACCTGCATGGCCAGCTCGGCTACTACAGCTTCGACGGTGGCGCACCGATCACCGCCGGCACCTGGCAGGCCGCCTACAGCGCCGCCCAGGTGGCCCTCAGCGCCCAGGCCGAGATCGCCGCTGGCGCCCGCGCTGCATTCGCCCTGTGCCGTCCGCCAGGTCATCACGCCGCCGCCGACGTGATGGGGGGCTACTGCTACCTGAACAATGCCGCCATCGCCGCCCAGGCCTTCATCGACCAGGGGCGCAGGAAGGTGGCCATCCTCGATGTCGACTATCACCACGGCAACGGCACGCAGGACATCTTCTATCGCCGCAGCGACGTGCTGTTCACCTCGATCCATGGCGACCCCGCCGAGGAGTTCCCGTTCTTCCTCGGTTACGCCGACGAGCTGGGCGAGGGTGAGGGCGAAGGCTGCAACTTCAACTACCCGCTGGCGATGGGCAGCTCCTGGGAGGCCTGGGGCGCGGCGCTGGAGCAGGCGTGCCAGCGCATCGCCGAATACGGCGCCGAGGTGCTGGTGGTATCGCTCGGCGTGGACACCTACATGGAAGACCCGATCTCGCAGTTCAAGCTCGACAGCCCGGACTACCTGAGCATGGGCCGGCGCATCGCCGCGCTCGGCCTGCCGACGCTGTTCATCATGGAAGGCGGCTACGCGGTCGAGGCCATCGGCGTCAACGCGGTCAACGTGCTGGAAGGTTTCGAAGGCGCGTAGGGTGGACGAGGCTTTTTTCGTCCACCGCCATACGCTCGGTGCACGGATAAAGCGTCGTCCACCTTACCCAAAGACCAATAACGACACTTCAGGGGTGAGAAACGATGAAAGCCATCAAACAGATGCTCGGCGCCGCCCTGTGCGGCGCCACCTTGCTCAGCGGTGCGGTACAGGCCAAGGAGCTGCGCGTGTACAACTGGGCGGACTACATCCTGCCGTCCGTGCCCAAGGACTTCCAGGCGCAGTCGGGTATCCAGCTGACCTGGGACACCTTCGAGACCAACGAGGCGCTGGAGGCCAAGCTGCTCACCGGCAACTCCGGCTATGACCTGGTTATCCCGTCCAACCAGTTCCTCGAAACCCAGATCAAGGCCGGCGTATTCGCCCCGCTGGACAAGTCCAAGCTGCCCAACTGGAAGAACCTCGACCCGGTGCTGCTCAAGCTGCTGGAGAAGAACGATCCGGGCAACCAGTTCGGCGTGCCCTACATGTACGGCACCGTGCTGATCGGCTACAACCCGGACAAGGTCAAGGCCGCCCTCGGTGAGGATGCACCGGTGAACAGCTGGGACCTGGTGTTCAAGCCCGAGTACATGGAGAAGCTCAAGTCCTGCGGCGTCGCCATGCTCGACTCGCCCAGCGAGATCATCCCCATCGCCCTGCACTACCTGGGCCTGGACCCGAACAGCACCAATCCGGCCGACTATGACAAGGTCACCGAGCTGCTGCTGAAGGTGCGTCCGTACGTGGCCTACTTCCATTCCGCCAAGTACATGACCGACATCGCCAACGGCGACATCTGCGTGGCCATCGGCTACTCCGGCAGCTTCTACCAGTTCGCCAACCGCGCCAAGGAGGCGGGTAACGGCGTGGTCATCAACTGGCGTCTGCCGAAGGAAGGCGCGCCGATCTGGTTCGACACCTGGGCCATTCCCAAGAGCGCGCAGAACAAGGATGAGGCGCTTGCCTTCATCAATCACCTGCTCGATCCACAGGTCATCGCCCCGATCAGCGACTTCCTCGGCTACCCCAACCCCAACGTGCCAGGCATGAAGCTGGTGAGCGAGGAAATCGCCGCCGACCAGGACCTGACACCGACCGCCGAGATGCAGAAGTCGCTGTACGTGGTGCAGCCGCTGCCGCAGAAGATCGAGCGCGTGCGCACCCGCGCCTGGACGTCGATCAAGTCGGGCAAGTGACTCGCTGAAGGCACTCCCGCAGAGCGCACGCATTCCGTGCGCTCTGTCGTGCCGGACGTCAGCGCGGGTGGCTGGCCTGCCCCCGCTGCACCAGCAGCACGCGCGCCATGTAGCCGACCACGAGGAGGTTGAGCACGAACACGGCGGCGCTCAGGGCGCTGCTGCGGGTCAGCATTTCGTAGACCTCGAACGGCAGGTAGATCGCTCCGCTGGCCAAGGCGAACCACTCCGTCCAGAGCAGCCCTTTCCACAGGCCATAGGCTTCGATCAGGCGGATGACGGCGTAGGCCAGTGCACCGATGGCCAGCAGTGACAGGTCGATGTCGGGCAGCGACTTCACCGCGTGCAGGAAAATGCCAGGCAGGTGACTGGCAGGATTCAGATGCGCATGGCTGACCAGCGCCTCGGCCACCTGCTGCAGGTTGCGCCCGGCCAGCTCATGCAGGCCAAGCGCGACCACGAGCGAGATGAGGCCTTTGCAGGCTTCCATCGCCGCGATGAGCCGCAGGCCGGGTCTTGTGGGTGCCATCGTCGTCTCTCGCGTGTCAGCTGTGGATAAGGGGGTGCTGCAGCAGTCTGCCAGCTTCTGCTTCAGCTATCTTTCCCTGCGCGCCAGGCCGATGTCGCCGTGGCGTTCTGCAGGCACTCAGGAGAGCCAGATGATCAAGGTCAGTGTGATGTATCCCTACAAGCCGGGCGCGCGTTTCGACCACGCCTACTACCGCGACACGCACATGCCGCTGGTGAAAGCCAGGATGGGCGATGCCTGCCTGTTCTACACCGTCGACAAGGGGGTGGCCGGTGGCTCGCCCGATGATCCGCCCGCCTACGTCGGCATGTGTCATGTCTATGCGGACTCCGTCGAAGCCTTTCAAGCCGGATTCGCGCCGCATGCGCAGGAGATTCTCGCGGACATCGCCAACTACACCGACCTGGTGCCGATCATGCAGATCAGCGAGGTCGTGGTCGGTCAGTCCTGACGTCGGCCAGGGCGCGTTGTTCGGCGTCCTCATGCACGCGCCGGCTCCCCCGTCTCCAGCTTGCGCCAGAGCAAGCGTACCGCCGCCTTGCGCACCAGGGCGCAGCGGTACAGGCGGATTTCCAGGGGGATCTGCCAGTGTTCGCCACCGCAGATGGCCAGCTCGCCACGCGCCAGCTCGGCGGTCACCGACAGGCGTGGCACCCAGGCCACGCCCATGCCCTGCAGGGCCATGCTCTTCAGGCTGTCGGCCATGGCGGTCTCGTACACGGTGGTCGAGCGCAGGGCGCGCTGGCGCAGCAGCAGGTTGACCGAGCGGCCGAGGAAGGCGCCGGCGCTGTAGGCCAGCAGCGGTACGCTTTGCCCGGCGTCGAGGTCGAACAGCGGCGCGCCGGCCTCGTTCACCGCGCAGACCGGCAGCATCGAGGTAGCACCCAGGTGCAGCGAGGGAAAGATCTCCGGGTCCATCTGCAGGGCCGCGTCAGGGTCGTAGTAGGCGAGGATCAGGTCGCAGGCCCCCTCGCGCAGCGAGTGCACCGCTTCACCGACGTTGGTGGCCACCAGCCGGGTGGTCAGCGGCAGCCCTTCACGGCGCAGGCGGGCGATCCATTCGGGGAAGAAACCCAGGGTCAGCGAGTGCGCCGCGGCGATCGACAGTACCTCGCCGCGCTGCCCCTCCAGATTGTGCAGATGGCGCACCACCTCGCCGAGTTGTTCCACCAGGCTGCGCGCGGTGACCAGGAACAGACGGCCCGACTCGGTCAGTTCGATGGGGGTGCAGGAGCGGTCGACCAGGGTCAGTCCGAGCATGGCCTCCAGGCTGCGGATGCGCCGGCTGAAGGCCGGCTGCGTGACGAAGCGCTTGGCGGCGGCCTGGGAGAAGCTGCGGGTGGCGGCCAGGACGATGAAGTCCTCCAGCCATTTGGTTTCCAGATTCATCGCGTCTCCGTTGCCGGGCGAGGTTGTGCAGGCGAAGCGTCGTCCACCCTGGGCTCATACGTTGCGAGTGCAGCGAACGTCACGTCGACATTATGCCGATTGTGCATAGGGCAGCAAGCAACGGCATTGGTCGCAAGACGGCATGAGGCCATATTCTATGGGCATCGCGGCACTCGCCGTATTTCCCAAGAGTCATCGCTATCATGTCCTCTGCTGCATCTGTTCGCGTCGAAAAAGACCTGCTCGGCACCCTCGAAGTCCCCGCTGATGCCTACTACGGCGTCCAGACCCTGCGTGCCGTGCAGAACTTCCGCCTGTCCGGGGTGACGCTGTCGCACTACCCGAAACTGGTGATCGGCCTGGCCATGGTCAAGCAGGCGTCGGCCGATGCCAACCGCGAGCTGGGCCACCTCAGCGCGGCCAAGCACACGGCGATCAGCACCGCCTGTGCCCGCATCATCCAGGGCGAGTTCCACGACCAGTTCGTGGTCGACATGATCCAGGGCGGTGCCGGTACCTCGACCAACATGAACGCCAACGAGGTCATCGCCAACATCGCCCTGGAAGCCATGGGCCATGAGAAGGGCCAGTACCAGCACCTGCACCCGAACAACGACGTGAACATGGCGCAGTCGACCAACGACGCCTACCCCACTGCCATCCGTCTGGGCCTGCTGTTGGGTCACGAGAGCCTGCTCAACGCCCTGGACAAGCTGATCCAGTCGCTGGCGGCCAAGGGCCTGGAGTTCGGCCATGTGCTGAAAATGGGTCGCACCCAGTTGCAGGACGCCGTGCCGATGACCCTCGGCCAGGAGTTCCATGCCTTCGCCACCACCCTGGGCGAAGACCTGCAGCACCTGAAGATGCTCGCCCCGACCCTGCTGCACGAGGTCAACCTGGGCGGCACCGCGATCGGCACCGGCATCAATGCCGACCCGAAATACCAGGCCCTGGCGGTCAAGCGCCTGGGCGTGATCAGTGGTCATCCGGTCAAGCCGGCCGCCGACCTGATCGAGGCCACCAGCGACATGGGCGCCTTCGTGCTGTTCTCCGGCATGCTCAAGCGCACTGCGGTGAAGCTGTCGAAGATCTGCAACGACCTGCGCCTGCTCTCCAGCGGCCCGCGCACCGGCATCAACGAGATCAACCTGCCGGCTCGCCAGCCGGGTAGCTCGATCATGCCGGGCAAGGTCAACCCGGTGATCCCGGAGGCGGTCAATCAGGTGGCCTTCGAAGTGATCGGCAACGACCTGGCACTGACCATGGCGGCCGAGGGTGGCCAGCTGCAGCTGAACGTCATGGAGCCGCTGATCGCCTACAAGATCTTCGACTCGATCCGCCTGCTGACCCGCGCCATGGATATGCTGCGCGAGCTGTGCATCGACGGCATCACCGCCAACGAGGCGCATTGCCGTGCACTGATGGAGAACTCCATCGGCCTGATCACCGCGCTCAACCCCTACATCGGCTACGAGAACGCCACCCGCATCGCCAAGGTCGCTTTGGAGAGCGGTCGCGGTGTGCTGGAACTGGTGCGTGAAGAGCAGTTGCTCGACGAGGCCACCCTGGCCGACATCCTGCGCCCGGAGAACATGATCGCTCCGCGCCTGGTACCGCTGCAGAGCTGATTCGACCGGCAACATAGGCGCCGCACTCATTCGAGTGCGGCGCGTTTCTTTCTGCCCCGTGGCCTGCCGGCAGGCAGTGCCCGAGGTCGGGCAGACGACCCCACAACAATGACAATCCGGGTGACAACCACATGAGTCAAAGCAACACCGCTTCCCCCTCTCTCCTTGCGCGCGTGCCGCTGTGGCAGCAGATTCTCGTCGGCCTGGTACTCGGCGTCGTCGTCGGCATGCTGTACAAGCCGGGTGCATTGGCGCTGGCCCCGGTCGGCGCGCTGTTCCTCAACGCGATCAAGATGCTCATCGTGCCGCTGGTGTTCATCTCGCTGGTGGCGGGCATCACCGCCATGAGCGACAGCGCCAAGCTCGGCCGCATCAGCGTCAAGACCATCGCCATCTACCTGATCACCACCGCCTTCGCGGTGAGCATCGGCCTGGCGTTCGGCACCCTGTTCAGCCCCGGCGAGGGCATGCACATGGTCGCCAGCGGCAGCGCAGAGGCCAAGCAGGCGCCGTCGCTGGTGCAGATCCTGGTGGGCCTGGTGCCGACCAACCCGGTGACCGCCTTCGCCGAAGGCAACATCCTGCAGATCATCGTCTTCGCCATCGCCCTGGGCGTGAGCATGAACCTGGTCGGCGAGAAGGCCGCACCGGCGATGCGCCTGTTCGACAGCCTGGCCGAGGTGCTCTACAAGCTCACCGACCTGGTGATGCGCTTCGCGCCCATCGGCGTGTTCGCGCTGATCGCCGGGGTGGTGGCTTCCCACGGCATCGAGGTGCTGCTGCCCCTGGCCGGTGTGATCGGTGTGATCTACCTGGCCAGCATCGCCCATATGCTGCTGGTCTACGGCAGCCTGATCGGTGGCCTGGCGCGCCTCAGCCCGCTGCGTTTCTTCCGTGGCATCGCACCGGCGCTGGCGGTGGCCTTCAGCACCTCGAGCAGTTCCGGCACGCTGCCGGTGTCCATCGAGTGCGCGCGCAAGAACCTCGGTGTATCCCAAGGCGTGGCCGGTTTCGTGCTGCCGGTGGGCGCCACCATCAACATGGACGGCACCGCGATCTACCAGGGCGTGCTGGCGCTGTTCATCGCCCAGGCCTTCGGCATCGACCTGAGTGCCGGCCAGTACCTGATGATCATCCTCACCGCGACCCTGGCCTCGGTGGGCACCGCCGGCATCCCCGGCGCGGGCCTGATCATGCTCGGCCTGGTGCTGAGTTCCGTGGGCCTGCCGCTGGAAGGCGTGGCGCTGATCGCGGGGATCGACCGCATCCTCGACATGGCCCGCACCACGGTGAACGTCACGGGCGACCTGATGACCACCGCCCTGGTCGCGCGCAGCGAGAACGAACTGGATCGCGACGTCTACAACAGCGACAACGAGGCTTGATGTTCTTCGGCGTCAGGTTATCCACAACCTGGCGCTTACGATTTCATAGGAGGCCTCACCAGCCTCACCCTTCAGGGATGGCCCAGGCCATCCCTTTTTTTGCCTGCGAACTCTGTGCGAGGCGCTCCAGCCGCGACCCAGCGCCTGGGCTGCAGTTGCAGCGCAAGGCCCTGGGTCTGCGGGAACGACCCGATTCGCGGGGCTGTGAGGATGGCCCGCGCCACTAATCGCGGATAAATCCGCTGCTGCGAAACAGCGCAGCAGTGGAACGCAGCGTGCTGGCCTGGTGCTCTACAAGCGCCAGGCCTGCCTGAGGCGCGCCACGGCGTCGACGATCTGCGCCTCGGGCACGGCGGCAAAGCCCAGCACCAGGCCGGCGCGCTCATCGTCGGGTTCCCGGCTGTCCTCCAGCCAGTAGCCGCTCAGCCCGTTCATCTCCACCCCGGCGGCGTGCGCCGCACCCAGCAACTCGCGCTCGCGCATCAGGCTGGCGACCCGTACGCACAGGTGCAGCCCGGCGTTCACCTGCGGCAGCGGCGCACAGCCGGGCAGCGTGTGCGGCCAGGCCTGCAGCAGCGCATCGCGACGCGCCCGGGCGGCCTGGCGCATGCGCCGCACGTGCCGCTGGAAGTGCCCGGCGGCGATGAACTCGGCCATCACCGCCTGGGTGCCGACTTCGGAGTGGCGCATGTCCAGTGCCCGGCAACGGGCGAAGGGTTCCGCCAGTGCCGCAGGCAGCACCATGTAGCCCAGGCGCAGCGCGGGGAAGGCCAGCTTGCCGAAGGTGCCGATGTAGATCACCCGCTGCTGGCGATCCAGGGCTGCCAGCGGCGCCAGGGGCGTGCCGCTGTAGCGGTACTCGCCGTCGTAGTCGTCCTCGATGATCCAGGCGTCCTCGCGCTTGGCCCACTCCAGCAGCTCCAGGCGCCGGGCAAGCGACAGGGTCACGCCTGTCGGGTACTGGTGCGACGGGGTCAGGTAGACCAGACGGCAGTCGTCGATGCGTTGCAGGGCCGCGACCTGCAGACCGTCGTCGTCCACCGTCACGCCCTGCAGTTGCGCGCCGGCCAGGGCGAAGGCATGGCCGGCGGCGCGGTAGCCGGGGTTCTCCAGTGCGACCCGGTCACCCGCCTGCACCAGCAGCTGGGCGCAGAGGCTGATGGCCTGCTGGGCGCCGCAGGTGATGACGATCTGCTGCGGGTCGCAGTCCAGGCCGCGACCGGTGCGCAGGTAGGCGGCGATCAGCTGGCGCAGTTCCAGGTCGCCGGCCGGGTCGCCGTAGCCCAGGCGAGCCAGCGCGGGCTTGCGCCAGAAGCGTGCGTGCAGGCGTGCCCAGATGTCGAAGGGGAACAGGTCGAACGCCGGGACGCCGATGCGAAAGGCGCGTGGCGCACCGCTGGGCGGCACTGCCAGATGATGGCTCTGCAAGCGCTGCAGGACCGGGTTGCAAGGCAGCGCGCTGGCGCTCGGTGGCGGTGCCGGGCGGCGCGCCTCGAGTTCGGCGACGTAGGTGCCGTCGCCCACGCGCCCGGCCACGTAGCCTTCGGCATACAGTTGATCGAGCGCGCGCGTCACGGTGTTGCGGGAAATGCCCAGCAATGTCGCCAGCTCGCGGCTGGCCGGCAGGCGCGTGCCGCCCGCCAGGCGACCATCGAGGATGCGCTCGCGCAGCGCCTGGTAGAGCTGGCGCGCCAGGCCACGGCCAGCCTGCAGCTGGATGCCGGAGAGGTCGAACGACAGCGGTGCGGAAGGCTTCATGGCGGCTGATTGGCTCCATGGAAATGATCGGTAATGGATCTTACAGCAGACCAATATCCCGCCTAGCATGGCGCCATCGCATCGGAGATAGCTGCTCATGTACTGCCCCAGCGCTTTTCGCCAGGACGACCTGGCCACCCTGCACCAGCAGATTCAGGCCAGCGGCCTCGCCCTGCTCAGCAGTGCCGGCGAACAGGGGCTGCAGGCCAGCCACCTGCCGTTGCTGCTGGAGCCGCACGAAGGCGAGTTCGGCACGCTCTACGGCCACTTCGCCCGGGCCAATCCGCACTGGCGAGACCTCGCCACTGGCACCGAGGCCCTGGTGGTGTTCAGTGGCGCGGATGGCTATGTGCATCCCGGCTGGTACCCGGCCAAGGCCGAGCACGGCAAGGTGGTACCGACCTGGAACTACATCGCCGTGCATGCCTGGGGGCAGGCCGAGGTGTTCGACGACCCCGAGCGCCTGCTGCGCCTGGTCAGCCGCCTCAGCGACCGTCATGAACAGGGGCGTGCCCGGCCCTGGGCGGTGAGCGACGCGCCGCGCGCCTACATCGACGCCATGTTGCGCGCCATCGTCGGCTTCGCCCTGCCGATCCGTCGCATCGAGGGCAAGTGGAAGCTCAGCCAGAACCGTTCGGCCGGCGACCAGGCCGGCGTGCGTGCGGGCCTGGCGGAGTCGGCCCGTGCCAGTGACCGCGAGCTGGCCCAGCAGATGAATCCAACCGACTGAGACACAAGGAGTGCCCAATGCTCGACATTCGCCCTGTAACCGCCGACGACCATGCGGCCTGGCTGCCGCTCTGGCAGGCTTACCAGCGTTTCTATCAGGCTGACATAGCGGCCGAAACCAGCGCCGTGACCTGGCAGCGCTTTCTCGACCCGGCCGAACCGATGCACGCTGCGCTGGCCTGGCAGGAGGGCCAGGCGATCGGCCTGGTGCATTTCATCTACCACCGCAGTTGCTGGACCAGCGGCGACTACTGCTACTTGCAGGACCTCTATGTCGCCGAGCACATTCGCGGTGCCGGGATCGGCCGTGCGCTGATCGAGCACGTCTACCGCGAGGCACGGGCAGCCGGTGCCAGTCGCGTGCACTGGCTGACCCAGGAAACCAACTACCGGGGCCGCATGCTCTACGACCGCATTGGCGACCGCTCCGGCTTCATCCAGTACAGGAAGCTCTTCTGATGACCACCGATCTCACCCACTGGCAACCCCGTCCGCAGCCGGACCAGCGCGTGCTGCAGGGCCGCTTCGTGCGCATCGAGGCGCTGGATGTGGCGCGTCATGGCGAGGACCTCTGGTGCGCCCTGCAGGGGCCGGATCCCGCGCTGTGGGATTACCTGCCCTACGGTCCGTTCACCGAGCGCGCCAGTTTCGACGCCTGGTTGACGGGCAATGCCGAGAGTCGCGATCCGCTGTTCTATGCCGTGATCGACCAGGCCACGGGCCGCGCCCTGGGCCTGTTCAGCTACCTACGCATCATGGCGCTCGATGGCAGCATCGAGATTGGCCACGTCGCCTTCGGCGCGCCCATGCAGCGCACGGCCGGTGCCACCGAAGCCATTTACCTGCTGGCGCGGCATGCCTTCGACGACCTGGGCTACCGCCGTCTGGAATGGAAGTGCGATGCGGCCAATGCCCGCTCGGAGCGGGCCGCCGAGCGCTTTGGCTTCACCCGCGAGGGCCTGTTCCGTCAGCACATGGTGCGCAAGGGGCGCAACCGCGACACCGCCTGGTTCTCCATCATCGACGGCGAGTGGCCGGGCTGCCGGACTGCGTTCCAGCTGTGGCTGGCGGCGGAGAACTTCGACGAGCAGGGCCAGCAGCGGCAGCGCCTGGAGGCGCTGCGTCGATAAGGCCTCATTCCATCTCGAACAGGCCGTCACGCAGTTGCGCGCCGCTCAGGCGCTGGCGCACGTCGTCGTCGATGCGTGGGTCATCCGGTGCGTAGAGCATCAACTGGCGATAGGCGTTGACCCGGTTGATCTCGTGCCCCAGATACTGCCAGACCACGCGGGTGCAGGCCGGCGTGCGCCGGTCACCGCTGGAGACGCCGGTCTTGATGCCGTTGAGGCGGATGATGCGGCTCTTGAAGCTGGGGATCAGGATGGTCTGGCTCATCTCGTTGCCGGTGAGCGACTCGTAGTCCACCAGGAACAGGCGGTCCTGCAGGAACAGCGCCGTGCCCAGGTAGCGGCAGCGCACCCAGTCCTCGCTGCCGCCGCGGGTCTGCTCCTGGCGCTCCTGGCGTTCCTGGCGCTCGAACAGGTAGTTGCCGCGCTCCTCGCGCAGGTGCACCAGTGACAGCAGCACGTGGCCGGGCACCGACATGCAGTTGGAATACTCGAAGTAGTAGCCGCAGTAGCGGTCCATCGGGCTGGCCTGACGCCGCAGGGGGGCGAACAGCTCCAGCAGGGGGTCGCTGGCGCCATGGCTGGGCGCATCACCGCTGCGTGCGCCGATCAGGCGGGCGAACTGCTCGCTCGGCATGGCCAGTTCGAACGGCTCGACGCCGAAGAAATCGCAGATGCGCTTGAGGTTGTGCGCGGTGGGCCTGCTCTGGCCCGCCAGGTAGCGGTTGAACTGGGCGCGGTTGATCGCCAGCTTGCGGCACACCTCGGCGATCGAGCGGTAGTGGCTGCAGAGCAGTTTCAGGTTGCTGCCGAGGGAATCGGACATATGACCGCTCCAGCTGATGCGAAAGATGCGATTCTAGCATCAACTCGCATCAGTTCGCCGCGACCTGCGAAATTGTCCCCTGCGGCGCCTTCACCAACCATTGCGCCTCCCGCCCGGCGGGCGCATTCCCTATTCAGAACAACAAGAGAGAAAGCCTCCCATGCTCGATCTTCTCAATGACCTCATCTGGAGCAAGCTGCTGATCGTGATGCTGATCGGTCTCGGCCTGTACTTCACCGTCGCCTCACGTTTCGTTCAGTTCCGCTACTTCGGCAGCATGTTCCGCATCTTCAGCGAAGCGCTGCAGCGCCAGCCTGGCCAGCTCAGCTCGTTCCAGGCCCTGATGCTGTCGGTGGCCGGCCGCGTGGGGGCGGGCAACATCGCCGGCGTCTCGGTGGCGATCATGCTCGGTGGCCCGGGCGCCATCTTCTGGATGTGGGTCGTTGCCCTGGTCGGCATGGCCACCAGCTTCTTCGAGTGCTCCCTGGCGCAGCTGTACAAGCGCCGCGAAGCCGACGGCACCTACCGTGGCGGCCCGGCGTTCTACATCCAGCATGGTCTCGGTCAGCGCTGGCTGGGCATCGTCGTGTCGATCCTGCTGCTGGCGACCTTCGGTTTCGGTTTCAACGCGGTGCAGTCGTTCACCGTGGCCAGCTCGCTGCATGACACCTTCGGCGTACCGACGCTGGTCAGCGGCATCGCCCTGACCGTGGTGATCGGCCTGATCATCTTCGGCGGCATCAAGCGTATCGCCCAGTTCGCCGACGTGCTGGTACCGGTCATGGCGTTCTCCTACATCGCCATGGCGCTGCTGGTGATCGGCCTGAATATCTCCGAAGTGCCGGCCACCTTCGCGCTGATCTTCAAGAGCGCGTTCGGCCTGGAGCCGGCGTTTGCCGGTGGCATCGGCGCCGCCATCATCATGGGCGTCAAGCGCGGCCTGTTCTCCAACGAGGCCGGCCTGGGCAGCGCGCCCAACGTGGCCGCCGTCGCCGAGGTTAAGCATCCGGCCGCGCAGGGCATCGTGCAGTCGCTCAGCGTGTTCATCGACACCCTGATCCTGTGCAGCTGCACCGCGCTGATCATCCTGCTCTCCGGTGTCTATCAGCCGGGCATGGAAGAGGCCGGTGTGGTCCTGACCCAGACTGCCGTCGCCGCCGTGGTCGGCGAGTGGGGCCGCGTGTTCATCAGCATCGCCCTGCTGCTGTTCGTCTTCACCACCCTGATCTACAACTACTACCTCGGCGAGAACGCCCTGGGCTTCTTCAGCCAGAAGCGCGCCCCGGTAATGGTCTACCGTGTGCTGGTGGTGGTTCTGGTGCTGTGGGGTTCGGTGCAGGACCTGGGCACCGTGTTCGCCTTCGCCGACGTGACCATGGGCCTGCTGGCCATCGCCAACCTCATCGCCCTGGCGCTGCTGTTCAAGGTAGGCGTGCGCCTGATGCGCGACTACGATAGCCAGATCAAGGCTGGCGTCGAGTCCCCGGTGTTCGATGCCAAGCAGTTCGCCGATCTGGACCTCGACCCCGCTGTGTGGAGCAGCCAGCCGAGCAACGCCGCAGACCCTGCGGAAGTCGGTGACCGCGTTTTCCAGCGTTGAGTTGATCCGGAAAAAAGGGGGCGAGGCCCCCTTTTTTTGGCCTGTCATATTAGGTGGCTGCCTGTTGAGGCCGCCGCCAGGACGCCTGAAGCCCCTGTGAGGGGTTCATGTCCGTGATTTGCGAGGAGAGCCCATGGCTACCCCAGAAAGACTCCTGGTGCTGTACACCGGCGGCACCATCGGCATGCAGATGAGCGCGGACGGCCTGGCGCCGGCCTCCGGTTTCGAGGCGCGCATGCGTGACCAGCAGGCGCGCGAGGATGGCAGCGAGCTGCCGCAGTGGCAGTTTCGCGAGCTGCTACCGCTGATCGACAGCGCCAACATGAACCCTGGCCACTGGCTGGCCCTGCGCGACCTGATCGTCGAGGCCGTCGAGGCGGGTGAGCATGACGCGGTGCTGGTGCTGCATGGCACCGATACCCTGGCCTACAGCGCGGCGGCGCTGAGCTTCCTGTTGCTGGGCTTCAACGTGCCGGTGGTGCTGACCGGCGCCATGCAGCCGGCGGGTGTCGAAGGCGGCGACGCCTGGCCCAATCTGTTCGGTGCGATGCGCGCGTTGCATCGTGGGGTGAAGCCGGGGGTGCATCTGTTCTTCGACGGCCACCTGCTGCACGGTGCGCGTTGCTCGAAGCTGCGCAGCGACGCCTTCGACGCCTTCCAGGTGCTGCCCCGCGAGCGCCAGGCCGAGCGTGCGGCCATCACCGCGCGCATCGACTATCGCCAGGCTCGTCGTGCGGTGAACGTCGCCGTGTTGCCGTTGCACCCTGCCGTGCAGGCCGGGCACCTGCGAGCCCTGCTGGCGAGCGGTGTCCAGGGCCTGTTGCTGGAGTGCTACGGCAGCGGCACCGGCCCTGCCGGCGATGCCGAGCTGATGGAAGTGCTGCGCGAGGCGCACGGGCGTGGCGTGGTGCTGGCGGCAATCAGCCAGTGCGCGCAGGGCCATGTGCAGTTCGGCGTGTACGCCGCCGGCAGTCGCCTGGCCGAGGTCGGCCTGGTGTCCTGTGGCGGCATGACGCGCGAGGCTGCGCTGGGCAAGTTGTTCGCCCTGCTCGGGGCCGGCCTGCTGCAGAACGAGGTCGAGCACTGGCTGGCGCGCGATCTCTGTGGTGAGATGAACGACTGATCCACCTGCCCACAGAGGAAGGACGATGAGCGTCGAGATTCGCCCCGTAGTTGCTGCCGACCACGAAGCCTGGCTGCCCCTGTGGCAGGGTTATCAGCGCTTCTACATGACCGACATTCCAGCCGAAGCCAGCGCCGCCACCTGGCAGCGCTTTCTCGACCCCGCCGAGCCGATGGGCGCGGCCCTGGCCTGGCAGGGCGAGCAGGCCATCGGGCTGGTGCACTGGGTCATGCACCGCTCGACCTGGACCCTGGGCGACTACTGCTACCTGCAGGATCTGTTCGTCGCGCGTGGCCAGCGCAGCAGCGGTGTCGGCCGCCGGCTGATCCAGCATGTCTACGAGCAGGCGCGTGAGGCGGGCTGCTCGCGGGTGCACTGGCTGACGCACGAGAGCAACAGCCAGGCCAAGCTGCTCTACGAGCGCATCGGCGAACGCTCGGGCTTCGTCCAGTACCGCAAGTTGCTGTAGGTGGCCGTCATGGCCGCCTGGCGATGAAGTCGATCTCCACCCGCGCATGGCGGGCCAGGCCGGTGGTGCCGATGCAGGTACGGGCCGGGCGCTTGCCTTCGGGGAAGTAGCTGGCGTACACCGCATTGAAACGCTGGTAATCCGCGTGGAAATCGGTGAGGAAGGCGCGTGCCGAAACCACGTTCTCCAGGCCCAGGCCAAGGCCGTTCAGCACCACCAGCAGGTTGTCGAAGGTCTTGTGGGTCTGCGCCTCGATGCCCTCGGGCAGGGGCGCGGACTCATCGCCCGGCTCGATGGGCAGCTGGCCGGTGACGAACACCCAGCCATCGGCTTCGCAGGCGTGGGAGAACGGCGCGACCGGTGCGGGGGCAGCGGCGAACATGTGGTACTCGGGCATCGACATGAGCACTCCTGGTCTTCTCGATGGCCGCACGACGGTGCGGCCTGTAGCGACCATAGCCCATCGGCTCAGAACACCGACCAGCCAATGCGCTGACTGAGCAGCTCCAGGGCCTTCATGCCGGCCAGCGAGTTGCCGGCGGCGTTCAACTCCGGTGACCACACGCAGACGCTGAACTGCCCCGGCACCACCGCGACTATCCCGCCACCCACGCCACTCTTGCCCGGCAGGCCGACGCGATAGGCGAAGTTGCCGGCTTCGTCGTACAGCCCGCTGGTGGCCATGATGGCGTTGATCTGCTTGCTCTGGCGCGGCGACAGCACCTGCTCGCCGCTGTGCTGGCAGAACCCCTGGTTGGCCAGGAAGCCGAAGGCCCGCGCCAGGTCGACGCAGCTCATGCGCAAGGCGCAGCAACTGAAGTAGCTGCGCAGCACCGCCTCCACCTCGTTGTGGAAATTGCCGAACGACTGCATCAGGTAGGCCGCCGCCGCGTTGCGTGCGCGGTGCTGGTACTCCGACTCGGCGACATGGTTGTCCACCGTCACCTCCGGGTTGTCCGACAGGCGCCGGACGAAGTCGCGCATCGACAGCGCCGGTGCTGCGTAGCGCGACTGGTTGATGTCGCAGATCACCAGGGCGCCGGCGTTGATGAAGGGGTTGCGCGGCCTGCCGCGTTCGAACTCGAGCTGTACCAGCGAGTTGAATGGCTGCCCCGAGGGTTCGTGGCCGAGGCGCTGCCAGATGTCTTCGCCGCTGTGGCCGATGGCCTGCACCAGGCTGAAGACCTTGGAGATGCTCTGGATGGAAAACGGCGTGCGCGCATCGCCGGCGACATGCAGCTGGCCATCGTTGCCGTACACGGCGATGCCCAGTTGATCGGGGACGATACTGGCCAGGGCGGGGATGTAGTCGGCGACCTTGCCCTGGCCGATCAGCGGGCGGACTTCATCGAGAATTTCGTTCAACAGCGCTTGCATGGGTAGAGCCTGTTCAAAGTCTCGCGAGCTGGAGCCATGCAAGGCGCAACGACCAGCGGGATTAACAGCCCAGGGCTGGCCCGAAGGGTGAGCGCCAGCGAATCAAGCAGGCGAGGACCGGTAGGAGTCGCGCTCGACTTTACGAGCGGTGAATGAGCATTTCGAGCTTGTCCTTCGAGCAGCATGGCCGACGCGCTGCTGACTTCGGGCTGGCTCGCGGCGGCGCCGGGTTGCCCCGGCATGTCAATCCTAGACGCCGGCGGGCGAGGTGGAATCACAGACGACGGCTTGCTCTGGCTGGCGCGGGCCCCTAGTCTCGGTCTCCCCTTTCGCTGGCGCAGTACGATGTCCACCGTTCTCAATGTCCTGTTGCCGATCTTCGGCCTGATCCTGATCGGCTACATCTGCCGACGTACCAACCGCCTAGGACCGACCGCCGCCTCGGAGATGAACCGCTTCGTGGTCTGGCTCGGCCTGCCGGCATTGCTGTTCAGCCTCACGGCCAAGGCCGACTGGGCGCATATCTGGCAGCCGGGTTTCCTGCTCGCCTTCACCGGCGGCATGCTGGCGGTGTTCCTGATCACCCTGGCGTATCGCTGGAAAGCCACGGGCAGCCTGGTCGACGCCAGTATCGATGGCCTCAGCGCCGGCTACGCCAACACCGGCTACATCGGCATTCCGCTGTGCGTGCTGGTGCTCGGCGACGACGGCATGGCGCCGGCGTTGATCGCCTCGCTGATGGTGGTCTGCGTGCTGTTCGGCCTGGCGGTGGTGTGCATCGAGGTGGGGTTGCAGAGCAAGAAGGGGCTGGCCGGGGCGATCCTCCAGGTGTTCGCCGCGCTGCTGAAGAACCCGCTGGTGGTGGCGCCGCTGCTCGGCGCCGCCTGGGCCCTGGGCGGGGCTCAGCTGCCCGCGGCGCTGGACGAATTCCTGCGTCTGCTGGGGGCTGCCACCGTGCCTTGCGCCCTGGTCTCGCTGGGGCTGTTCCTGGCGCAGCGGCAAAGCGGCTCGGGCGCCGGGGCCTGGCCCCTGGTAGGTCTCAAGCTGGTGTTGCAGCCGCTGGTGACCTGGTTCATCGCCTTCGTCCTGCTCGACCTGCCACCCTTCTGGGCACACGCTGCGCTGCTGCTCAGCGCGCTGCCAACCGGCACCGGCCCCTTCATGCTGGCCGAATACTACGACCGCGAGGCCGGGCTGGTGTCGCGGGCGATCCTGTTCTCGACCCTGGGCTCGCTGCTCACCCTGTCGCTGATCCTGCTGCTGATCACGCCGTGAGCTGCAGCTCCACCCCCAGCTGTTGCGACAGGCAGGGCCAGCGCTGCCAGGCCGACGCGGTATTCGGCGCCGCCAGGCGCTCGCGGTAGGCCTGCACGGACGGCTGGTCGAAGCTGCTGTCGTCGAGCATGCCGGCCAGGGCATGGTGCACCGCTTCGTCCAGCTGGTTGGCGAACGGCTCGCCGATCAACTGGTGGGCGATCAGGTTGGCGCGGGTGGTATCCAGCGGGATCAACGGCTGCCCGAGGTGGGCGATGTAGCGGTCGTTGACCTCTTCCACCAGGCGATGCGCCAGGTAGGCCTCGTCGAGCAGGCCTTCGAGCCCTTCGTGCCCCGCCACCAGCGTCGGCGGCTGCAGGAAGAACTGCTCGGCGATCTTCAGCACCGGTTTGACCGCTGCCTCGATTCCGGCTTCGCGGGCCACGTCGGCGGCCGCGTCGAGGACGTCCGGCACCTCTTCGATATAGGCGATGACGAAAGCGCTCAGCGCCCCCGATGCATTGTCTTCGGGCAGGCGGATGGAGGGATGCAGGCGTTCCAGCTGCGTCTGGAGGAAGCGGGCGAGGGTCTGCTCGCCGGCTTCCTGCTGGCGGGCCTGGGCGATCAGTTGGCGAAGGGCGGCGGTGTTCATGACTGCTCCTACGAATTCAGGACATGGACGTGAACCTTAGCCGGCGTAATTCGCGGGCTAAGACGCGATTGTCATAACTTTTTCATACTTATGCGAGTCCGCTATATCTACCTGTATCAGAAACGCTACAACCCGCGCCGGGCGCGCTCTTCAGCATCGGCGTCGGGAGGGCATGGAGGGCCTTTCCGGCACATTGCGGGCTGAAAGTCGCCGTCTATACTCGATTTCGAAAGGCAGTACCTGATGGAACCGGACGGGCTCAGGCACGGAAAGGTTTTGACAGCAGTTGCCAGCAGTCAGGCGGGGCAGCCCAGGCAGTGAGCCAGGCGCGATCTCGTCGATGGCAGTCGATCCCTTAGCCGCAGGCTCAGCCGGCGGGATAACAAGAACAATCAAGGGGAACCCGCAATGATGCGACATCCACGAGTCTGGATGGGCCTCCTGCTGTGGCTGGCATTGGGCTCGGCGCACGCCCAGTGGACGGTCAACATGGCGCCCGGTGTCACCGAGGTCAGCCGTTCCGTCTTCGACCTGCACATGACCATCTTCTGGATCTGTGTGGTGATCGGCATCCTGGTGTTCGGTGCCATGTTCTGGTCGATGATCCTGCACCGCCGCTCCACCGGCCAGGAGCCCGCGCACTTCCATGAAAGTACCACCGTCGAGATTCTCTGGACCGTGGTGCCACTGTTCATCCTGGTGGCGATGGCGATTCCCGCGACCAAGACGCTGATCGACATCTACGACTCGTCCGAGTCCGAGCTGGACATCCAGATCACCGGCTACCAGTGGAAGTGGCACTACAAGTACCTGGGCCAGGATGTCGAGTTCTTCAGCAACCTGGCCACGCCGCGCACGCAGATCACCAACCGCGAAGACAAGGGCGAACACTACCTGCTGGAGGTGGATGAGCCGCTGGTGGTGCCGGTGGGCACCAAGGTGCGCTTCCTCATCACCGCGGCCGACGTGATCCATTCCTGGTGGGTGCCGGCTCTGGCGGTGAAGAAGGATGCCATTCCCGGCTTCATCAACGAATCCTGGACCCGCATCGAGGAGCCCGGCATCTACCGTGGCCAGTGCACCGAGCTGTGCGGCAAGGACCACGGCTTCATGCCCGTGGTGGTCGAGGCCAAGTCCAAGGAGGACTTCGCCGCCTGGCTGGCCGAGCGCAAGCAGGCGGCCGCTGCCGAGCGCGAGCTGACCAGCAAGGAGTGGACCATGGAAGAGCTGATGGCGCGTGGCGAGAAGGCCTACAACACCACCTGCGCCGCCTGCCACCAGCCCACCGGTGAAGGCCTGCCGCCGATGTTCCCGGCACTCAAGGGTTCGCCCGTCGCCACCGGGCCGGCCGAAGGCCATATCGACATCGTCTTCCATGGCAAACCTGGGACTTCCATGGCGGCGTTCGGCAAGCAGCTGTCGCCGGTCGACCTGGCCGCCATCATCACCTACGAGCGCAATGCCTGGGGCAACAATGTCGGTGACATGGTCACGCCCAAGGACATCCTCGATTTCTCCAAGGCGCAGGAGTAAGGACATGAGTGCAGTGATCGACCACGGTCATACTGACCACCACCATGGCCCGGCCAAGGGCCTGATGCGCTGGGTGCTGACCACCAACCACAAGGACATCGGCACGATGTACCTGTGGTTCAGCTTCTGCGCCTTTCTGCTCGGCGGCTCGATGGCCATGGTCATCCGTGCCGAGCTGTTCCAGCCGGGCCTGCAGATCGTGCAGCCGGAGTTCTTCAACCAGATGACCACCATGCACGGCCTGATCATGGTCTTCGGCGCGGTGATGCCGGCCTTCGTCGGCCTGGCCAACTGGATGATCCCGCTGATGATCGGCGCGCCGGACATGGCCCTGCCGCGCATGAACAACTTCAGCTTCTGGTTGCTGCCGGCGGCCTTCGGTCTGCTGGTCAGCACCCTGTTCATGGAGGGCGGCGGGCCCAACTTCGGCTGGACCTTCTACGCGCCGCTGTCGACCACCTATGCGCCGGAGAGCACCACCTTCTTCATCTTCGCCATCCACCTGATGGGCATCAGCTCGATCATGGGCGCGATCAACGTGATCGCCACCATCCTCAACCTGCGTGCGCCCGGCATGACGCTGATGAAGATGCCGCTGTTCGTCTGGACCTGGCTGATCACCGCCTTCCTGCTCATCGCGGTGATGCCGGTGCTGGCCGGCGTGGTGACCATGATGCTGATGGACATCCACTTCGGCACCAGCTTCTTCAACGCCGCCGGCGGTGGTGACCCGGTGCTGTTCCAGCATGTGTTCTGGTTCTTCGGCCACCCCGAGGTGTACATCATGATCCTGCCCGCGTTCGGTGCGGTCAGCTCGATCATCCCGGCGTTCGCGCGCAAGCCGCTGTTCGGCTACACCTCGATGGTCTACGCCACGGCGGCCATCGCCTTCCTCTCGTTCATCGTCTGGGCGCACCACATGTTCACCGTCGGCATCCCGCTGACCGGCGAGCTGTTCTTCATGTACGCCACCATGCTGATCGCCGTGCCTACCGGGGTGAAGGTGTTCAACTGGGCCAGCACCATGTGGCAGGGCTCGATGACCTTCGAGACGCCGATGCTGTTCTCGGTGGCCTTCGTCATCCTGTTCACCATCGGCGGTTTCTCCGGGCTGATGCTGGCCATCGCCCCGTCGGACTTCCAGTACCACGACACCTACTTCGTGGTGGCCCACTTCCACTACGTGCTGGTGCCCGGTGCGATCTTCGGCATCTTCGCCTCGGCCTACTACTGGCTGCCGAAATGGACCGGCCACATGTACGACGAGACCCTGGGCAAGCTGCACTTCTGGATGAGCTTCGTGGGCATGAACCTGGCCTTCTTCCCGATGCATTTCGTCGGCCTGGCCGGCATGCCACGGCGCATCCCCGACTACAACCTGATGTTCGCCAACTTCAACATGGTCTCCAGCATCGGCGCCTTCCTGTTCGGGGCGACCCAGCTGCTGTTCCTGTTCATCGTCATCAAGTGCATCCGCGGCGGCAAGCCGGCTCCGGCCAAGCCCTGGGATAGCGCCGAAGGGCTGGAGTGGACGGTGCCCTCGCCGGCGCCTTACCACACCTTCAGCACGCCGCCGGAAGTGAAGTAGGAGGTCCGCCGTGAGCGAGGTCATCGCGACGCGTCGCCTGGTCGCCCGCCTGCTGGTCGTGGTGGTGGTGATGTTCTGTTTCGGCGTCTTCGTCCTGCCGCCGTTCTACGACGCCATGTGCCGTGTGTTCGGGATCAACGGCAAGACCGCCGGCCCCTATCAGGGCGAGCAGGTGATCGATGAGGTGCGCCAGGTGCGCGTGCAGTTCCTCGCCACCAACTCGGCCGAGATGGTCTGGGAGTTCGCGCCCAAGGCCGACGAGCTGCTGGTTCATCCGGGGGAAACCCGCGACATGCTGTTCGTCGCCTACAACCCCAGCGACCACCCGATGACCGCGCAGGCGATTCCCAGCATCTCGCCTTCGAAGGCGGCGGCCTTCTTCCACAAGACCGAGTGTTTCTGCTTCAGCCAGCAGGTGCTGCAGCCCGGCGAACGCATCGAGATGCCGGTGCGCTTCATCGTCGACCGCGACCTGCCACAGGACGTGAAACACCTGACCCTGAGCTACACCCTGTTCGATATCACCGAACGCAAACCGCCAGTGGTACAGGCGACCCTTGCTCGGGCGACTCCATAAGGAGAACAACAATGTCGAGTCACGAAAACTATTACGTACCGGCGCAAAGCAAGTGGCCCATCGTCGCCAGTATCGGGTTGCTGGTGAGTTTCTTCGGCGTGGGGACCTGGTTCAACGACCTGTCGGCGGGGCGGGAGAGTTCCAACGGCCCGCTGATCTTCTTCGTCGGTGGGCTGATCCTGGCCTGGATGCTGTTCGGCTGGTTCGGCAACGTCATCAAGGAAAGTCGCAGTGGCCTGTACAGCGCGCAGATGGACCGCTCGTTCCGCTGGGGCATGAGCTGGTTCATCTTCTCCGAGGTGATGTTCTTCGCCGCCTTCTTCGGCGCGCTGTTCTACATCCGCACCTTTGCCGTGCCCTGGCTGGGCGGTGAAGGCGACAAGGGTGTGGCGAACATGCTCTGGGAGGGCTTCGAGTACAACTGGCCCCTGCTGCAGAACCCCGACTCCAAGCTGTTCCCTCCGCCCACCGGGGTCATCGACCCGTGGCACCTGCCGCTGGTCAACACCATCCTGCTGGTGTCTTCCAGCTTCACCGTCACCTTCGCCCACCATGCCCTGAAGAAGAATCACCGGGGGGCGCTCAAGGCCTGGCTGGCGGCCACTATCGTGCTGGGCCTGAGCTTCCTGTTCTTCCAGGTCGAGGAGTACATCGAAGCCTACACCGAGCTGGGCCTGACGCTGGGCTCGGGCATCTACGGGGCGACCTTCTTCATGCTCACGGGTTTCCACGGCGCCCACGTGACGCTCGGCACCCTGATCCTGACCGTCATGCTGGTGCGCATCCTGCGCGGGCATTTCGATGCCGACAAGCACTTCGGTTTCGAGGCCGCCGCCTGGTACTGGCACTTCGTCGACGTGGTCTGGCTGGGCCTGTTCATCTTCGTCTACGTGCTGTGAGGCAGCGGCGAGCCACACGCTTCACGCTGCAAGAAACGCGCTGCGGATCGTCGCAGGCGTTGCGCTACCAGCTGACGTGGGACACCAGTTGCCCTGAATAGAAGCCCCAGGCGATCAGGGCGACGGTGATGGCGGTCAGGCCGACGCGCAGGGCCAGGGCGCCGAGGACACGGGAACCATGGCCTTCGTCCTTGACCAGGAAGAACAGGCCGCTGAACAGGCTGGTGAGCGTGGCCAGCAGCAAGAGGATGATCGCGGCCTTGAGCATGCGGGACTCCGGGGGAATCGACTGATGCAGTGCAGTATAGCCAGCCACTCCAAGCCCAACGGCAGGTTGCGATGAGCGCCTTCCGTCCCGGCTGGCTGCCCAGCCTGCTGGTCGCCCTGCTCCTGCCGGGGTTGTTGTGGCTGGGCTTCTGGCAGCTGCAGCGCGGTGACGAGAAGCGCCAGCTGCTGGCCAGTTTCGAGGCACGGCGCCAGGCCGAGCCGATCAGCCTCGACCAGCTCGAGCCACTGCGCGACCCCGCCTATCGGCGCGTGCAGCTGCATGGCTACTTCGACAGCGAGCACAGCCTGCTGCTGGACAACCGGATTCGTGACGGCCATGCCGGCGTGGAACTGCTGCAACCCTTCTACGACCAGCCCAGCGGGCTCTGGGTGTTGCTCAATCGTGGCTGGCTGCCCTGGCCGGACCGGCGCACGCCGCCCCGTTTCGCCAGCCCCGACGGCGTCATGCAGCTCAAGGCCTGGGTCTACGTGGCACCTGCGGGCGGCTTGCACCTGCAGTCCGGCGCCACGGAGGGCTGGCCCCGGCTGATCACCCAGGTCGAGGCCTCCGACCTGTGGCAGCGCCTGGGGCGCGGTGGCCTGCCATTCGAGGTGCGCCTGGAACCCGGGCCCGCCAGCTATCGCGTCGACTGGCCGATCGTCTCCATGAGCCCCAGCAAGCATGTGGGCTATGCCGTGCAGTGGTTCGCCCTGGCTGCGGCACTGCTCGGCCTGTTCATCTATCTCGGAATACACAACGCACGGGAGATTCGCCATGAACCCAGCCATCGCCATGCCTGAGGCTCCGCGCAAGGGGCGTGGCCGCCTGCAGCTGTTGCTGATCCTGGCCATCGTCATCGGCCCGATGCTGCTCGCCAGCGCCATGTACAAATGGCGCTTCTGGGTGCCGGAGACGCGCAGCTACCACGGCGTGCTGATCGGCGATGGCCGCACCCTGGCCGATCTCGGTGTGCAGGGCGAGGTGCAGCCGGTGTGGCAGATCCTGGTCACGGCGCCTGGGGCGTGCGCCGCCGACTGCCAGCAACTGGTCTACCTGGCGCGGCAGATCCAGATCGGCCTCAACCGCGAGACGGCCCGGGCCAGTCATGCGCTGGCCCTGGCCGAGGCGCTGCCCGCCGACTACCAGGCCAAGCTCGAGCGCGAGTACCCGCGCCTGGGGCGCTACCCGCTGGATCCGCAGGCCTACGACAAGGCCAGCGGGACGGCAGCCGGCGCCCAGCTGTGGCTGGTCGACCCGCACGGCAACCTGGTGCTGCGCTACCCCGCCGGTAGCGACGGCAAGGCCATCCTCGATGACCTGCGCTACCTGCTGAAGATTTCCCTGATCGGTTGAGGCTCCGCCCGGCCTTCGCCGGCAGAGCGCCAAGCCCAGTGCCCAAGGAGTAGACATGCACAAGCCAGGTTATCGTCTAGCGCTGTTCGCGACCCTCCTGACCGTGGTGGTGGTCCTGCTCGGGGCCTACACCCGGCTCACCCATGCCGGCCTGGGCTGCCCGGACTGGCCGGGCTGCTACGGTTTTCTCGGCGTGCCGATGAGCGAGCACAAGCAGGCCATCGCCGAGGCGCGCTTCCCGGAGGCGCCGGTGGAAGTGGCCAAGGGCTGGTACGAGATGATCCATCGCTACTTCGCCGGTTCCCTGGGCCTGGTGATACTGGCCATCGCCACCCAGGCCATCCGCCGCCGCGCCGATGCCACGCAACCGCTCAAGCTGCCACTGGCCATCCTGGCCCTGGTGATCCTGCAGGGGGCGTTCGGCATGTGGACGGTCACCCTGCAACTCTGGCCGCAGGTGGTCACGGCGCATCTGCTGGGCGGCTTCGCCACCCTGAGTCTGCTGACCCTGCTGACGTTGCGTCTGTCCGGGCGTTTCGCACCGCTGCAGTTGCCGGCTGGCCTGCGCGCGCTGGCTGCGGCCTGCCTGCTGCTGGTGATCGGGCAGATCGTCCTCGGCGGCTGGGTCAGTTCCAACTACGCGGCGGTCGCCTGCGTCGACCTGCCCACCTGCCACGGCGAGTGGTGGCCGGCGATGGACTTCGGCAAGGGTTTTCACCTCACCCAGCACATCGGCCCCAACTACCTGGGTGGCCAGCTCGACAGTGACGCGCGCACCGCCATTCACATGAGCCATCGCATCGGCGCCCTGCTGGTCACGCTGGCGCTGCTGTTGCTGGCGTGGCGCCTGCGGGCGGCCGGTTTGCCGCGCCTGGCCGGGCTGCTGCTGGTCGCGCTGGCGCTGCAGATCAGCCTGGGGTTGAGCAACGTGATCTTCCACCTGCCGCTGCTGGTGGCGGTGGCGCACAACGCCGGCGGCGCGGCCCTGCTGCTGACGATGGTGCTGATCAACTATCGCCTGCGTGGCAGCGCTGTCGAGCGTGCCAGGGCGGGCGAACCTGCCGTGCAGCGGGTGATGGCCAGCAAGCTGGCGCCGGCACTCGGCAAATGACAAGAAGAGGAGAATGACCATGGCTACCGTGCTCACTGCTCACGCCGCCTCCGCAAACTGGCGCGACTACCTCGAGCTGACCAAGCCTCGGGTGGTGCTGCTGATGCTGATCACTTCCCTGGTCGGCATGTTCCTCGCCACCCGTGCCGGTGTGCCGTGGACCGTGCTGCTGTTCGGCAACCTCGGCATCGGCCTGTGCGCCGGGGCGGCGGCGGCGGTCAACCATGTGGTGGACCGGCGCATCGACTCGATCATGGCGCGCACGCACAAGCGGCCGGTGACCTCGGGGCGCGTTTCGCCCGTTGCCGCGCTGGCATTCGCCCTGGCGCTGGCCATCGCCGGCATGAGCCTGCTGCTGCTGTTCACCAACGAGCTGGCCGCCTGGCTGACCCTGGCCTCCCTGCTTGGCTACGCGGTGATCTATACCGGGTTCCTCAAGCGCGCCACGCCGCAGAACATCGTCATCGGCGGCCTGGCGGGCGCCGCGCCGCCGCTGCTCGGCTGGGTGGCGGTGACCGGGCACCTGAGCGCCGAACCGCTGCTGCTGGTGCTGATCATCTTCGCCTGGACGCCGCCGCACTTCTGGGCCCTGGCCATTCATCGCAAGGCCGAGTACGCCAAGGCCGACATTCCCATGCTGCCGGTGACCCACGGCGAGCATTACACCAAGGTGCACATCCTCCTCTACACCCTGGCGATGTTCGCCGTGACCCTGCTGCCCTATGCCATCCACATGAGCGGGGTGCTCTATCTCGGTTGTGCGCTGTTGCTCGGCGGGCGCTTCCTGCACTGGGCCTGGGTGCTGTACCGTGACAGCAAACCGCACGCGGCGATCAACACCTTCAAGTACAGTATCTGGTACCTGTTCCTGTTGTTCATCGCCTTGCTGGCGGATCACTACCTGCTGCTGAACGTCTAGCGAGCCGTGGCGGCGCAGCTGGCCTTCACGACGTGCTAAGGGCTTTCATGACTCGTACTCACATAACCGTCTTCGTTCTTGTCGCCATCGTGGCCCTGGTGCTGGGCCTGACCGTCAACAAGGTGCTCAGCAGCAAGGGCCAGGGTGATCCGGCGGCGCTGCTCGATGCCGGCATCGTCCTGTTGCCGCAGCCTCGCAGCCTGCCGGCGCTGACCCTGACCAACCAGGATGGCAAGGCCGTGGCGGTCGACCAGCTCAAAGGCGACTGGACCCTGCTGTTCTTCGGCTACACCTTCTGCCCGGATATCTGCCCGGCCACCCTCGCCCAGCTGCGCCAGCTGCAGGGCCAGCTGCCGGAAGAAACCCGTGCGCGGCTGAACGTGGTGATGGTCAGCGTCGACCCGCACCGTGATACGCCGGAGCAACTGAGCAAGTACCTGGGTTACTTCGATGCGGGCTTCAAAGGGCTGACCGGTGAGGAGGCGACGCTGCAGAAGTTCGCCAATTCGGTGAGCATCCCCTACATCCCGGCCGACACCAGCAAGGAAAATTACACCGTCGATCACAGCGGCAACCTGGTGATCGTCGGCCCGGATGGCACCCAGCGCGGCTTCATCCGCGCGCCGATCAACAACGCCAAGCTGGCCGAGCAACTGCCGGGACTGGTTTCCGGCAGCTGACGGCAAGTTCCTGCGTAGGGTGGATGACGC
Source organism: Ectopseudomonas khazarica (assembly GCF_017915135.1). NCBI lineage: Bacteria > Pseudomonadati > Pseudomonadota > Gammaproteobacteria > Pseudomonadales > Pseudomonadaceae > Ectopseudomonas > Ectopseudomonas khazarica. The sequence goes on from NZ_CP068551.1 coordinate 122,287, forward strand.
TCTTTTCATCCACCGCAGTGCCTGCGACGGTGGATCGGTAAAGCGTGGTCCACCCTACGGTGTTGACGGTCCCCCGCTCTGCAAGTCGGTCGCTGACGGCAAGTTCCTGCGTAGGGTGGATGACGCTCTTCTCATCCACCGCAGCGCCTGCGACGGTGGACCGGTGAAGCGTGGTCCACCCTACGGTGTTGGCGGCTCGCCCGCTCTGCAAACCGGTCGCTGACGGCAAGTTCCTGCGTAGGGTGGATGACGCTCTTCTCACCCACCGCAGCGCCTGCCACGGTGGACCGGTAAAGCGTGGTCCACCCTACAGTGCGAACGGCAGAGGCAGGTCTACCTGTTGGCGTTGCGCCAGGCGGCGCTGGAACTCGCCGGGGTCATGAATCAGCACTTCCTGCCCGGCGAACGACTCGGCGGCGATCAGGCGTGACAGCCAGAAGCGCACGCAGGCCACGCGCAGCATGGCGGGCCACAGCTCGGCCTCTGCCGCCGTGAACGGCCGCAGCGCAGCATAGGCGCCGAGCAGCGCGCGGGCGCGGGCGCCATCGAGGCTGCCATCTTCGTGCGAGCACCAATCGTTCAGGGTGATGGCCAGGTCGTAGAGCATCGGCCCCGAGCAGGCGTTGTAGAAGTCGATCACGCCCGCCAGGTGATTGCCGTCGAACAGCACGTTGTCGCGGAACAGGTCGGCATGCAGGTTGGCGCGTGGCAGGGCGAGGATGCGCGGCTTCAGCTCGGCGATCTCCTGCAGCGCATCACGCAGCAGAGGCAGCGCCTGCTCGTCGAGCTTGAGGGCCTGGCTCGGGCCTTCGGCGAGCATCCAGTCCAGCCCGCGATCACTGCGTCGTTCGACGGGAGTGGCCCGCGTCGCCAGGTGAATGTTCGCCAGCAGGCGGCCGACTTCCTGGCAGTGGTGGGCATTGGCCTCGCGCACGTGCTTGCCGGACAGCCTCGGCTGCAGCAGTGCCGGCTTTTCGGCCAGGCTGCGCAGGGCCAGGCCATCCTGGGTACGCAGGGCGTAGGGCACCGGCAGGCCGGCATCGTGCAGGACGTCGAGCAGTTCGATGAAGAACGGCAGGTCGGCCACCGGGCCGCGCTCGACCAGGGTCAGAACGTATTCGCCCTGCTCCAGGCTGACGAAGAAATTGCTGTTTTCGCTGCCCGCCGCAATACCCTGGAAATCACGCAAGCGCCCGAGCCCGTAGGGCGCCAGGAAGACTTCGAGCTCATGACGCTCCAGGGGGGTGAATACCGACATATCAGACCTTTATTGCCTTACCAGCTGAAGATTTCCCATGACGGGATGAGCATGTCCGGATCGTCCGAACGAATGAAATTGCCGTCGCTGCCATCGGCGCGCACGAGAAAATAGGGTTTGCCATTCTTCGGAATGACCTTGATGGCATAGAGGAAGCCATTGACCCGGTATTCCTGGATGGTGCGGTCGCCGTCCTGGCGGATGGTTACGTCGGGGTCAGCGGAAACCGGGTCCTCGGCGTGAGCGGCGAGCGGAAGACAGGCCAGCAGGCTGACCAGCAACAGGCGATTCAATGTACCCATGATAACCTTGCTCCTTGATATTCACCGATGCAGCCATTCTACCGCTGCACCCGCCGAAAAGGTTGATCCCGCGCATGAGCCAAGCTCCCCTCGTTCTGGTCGACGGTTCCTCGTACCTGTACCGCGCTTTCCACGCCCTGCCCCCGCTGACCACGTCCAAGGGCATGCCCACCGGGGCGGTCAAGGGCGTGTTGAACATGCTCAAGAGCCTGCGCAAGCAATACCCGAACAGTCCGTTCGCCGTGGTCTTCGACGCCAAGGGCGGCACCTTCCGCGATGAGCTGTTCGCCGAGTACAAGGCCAATCGTCCATCGATGCCGGACGAGCTGCGTGTCCAGGTCGAGCCGCTGCATGCCAGCGTGCGTGCCCTGGGCCTGCCCCTGCTGTGCGTCGAGGGCGTGGAAGCCGACGACGTGATCGGCACCCTGGCCCGGCAGGCAGCCGGTGAACAGCGCGACGTGGTGATCTCTACCGGCGACAAGGACATGGCGCAACTGGTCTGCCCGCACGTTACGCTGGTCAACACCATGACCGGAAGCGTCTATGACGAAGGTGGCGTAAAGGAGAAATTCGGTGTCGGTCCCGAGCTGATCATCGATTACCTGGCCCTGATGGGCGACAAGGTGGACAACATTCCCGGCGTACCCGGGGTCGGCGAGAAAACCGCGCTCGGCCTGCTGGTCGGCATCGGTGGTGGTCTCGACGTGCTCTACGCCAATCTCGACAAGGTGCCGGCGCTGCCGATTCGCGGCGCCAAGGGCCTGCCGGCCAAGCTCGAGGAACACCGCGAGATGGCCTACCTCTCCTATCAGCTGGCGACCATCAAGACCGACGTGCCGCTGAACATCGCCATCGATGACCTGCATCCGGGCGAGCCGGATCAGGCGGCGCTGGTCGAGCTGTATGGCGAACTGGAATTCAAGAACTGGCTGGACGACCTGCTGCGCCAGAACAAGGGCCTGGCGGCCAAGGCCGCTGCGCCTGCCGGTGATCTGTTCGCCGAGCCGGTCGCTGGCGCTGCCGAGGCGCTTGCCGAACCCGCGCCGGCGAGCAGCGGGGATTACCAGCTGGTGCTGGAGCAGGCGCAGTTCGATGCCTGGCTGAAGAAGCTGGAGCAGGCCGAGCTGATCGCCTTCGACAGCGAAACCACCAGCGTCGATGCCCAGCAGGCGCAACTGGTTGGCCTGTCCTTCGCGGTCAAGGCCGGCGAGGCCGCCTACGTGCCGCTGGCCCACAGCTACATGGGCGTGCCGCAGCAGCTCGACCGCGATGCCGTGCTCAAGGCGCTGCAGCCGATCCTCGAAGACCCGGCCAAGGCCAAGGTCGGCCAGCATGCCAAGTACGACATCAATGTCCTGGCCAATGCCAGCACGCCGATCGCGGTGCAGGGCGTGGCCTTCGACACCATGCTCGAATCCTACGTGCTGGACTCCACCGCCACCCGTCACGACATGGACAGCCTGGCGCTGAAGTACCTGAACCACAGCACCATCCGCTTCGAGGACATCGCCGGCAAGGGGGCCAAGCAGCTGACCTTCGACCAGATTCCGCTGGAGCAGGCCGGGCCTTACGCCGCCGAGGACGCCGACGTGACCTTGCGTCTGCACCAGGAACTCTGGGGCCGCCTCGAGGCCGTACCGTCACTGGCCAGGGTGCTGCGGGAGATCGAGATCCCGCTGGTGCCGGTGCTGGCGCGCATCGAGCGCAACGGTGCGCTGGTCGATGCCAGGCTGCTCGGTCAGCAGAGCGTCGAACTGGGCGAGAAACTGGTGGAACTGGAGCGCAAGGCCTTCGAGATCGCCGGCGAGGAGTTCAACCTGGCTTCGCCCAAGCAGCTCGGGGTGATCCTCTACGAGAAGCTCGGTTACCCGGTGATCAGCAAGACCGCCAAGGGCCAGCCGTCCACCGCCGAGGCGGTGCTCGCCGAGCTGGCCGAGCAGGACTTCGAACTACCCAAGGTGCTGATGCAGTACCGCTCCCTGAGCAAGCTCAAGAGCACCTACACCGACAGGTTGCCGGAGCAGATCAACCCGCGTACCGGGCGCATCCATACCAGCTACCACCAGGCGGTGGCGGCGACCGGGCGCCTGTCCTCGAGTGACCCGAACCTGCAGAACATCCCGATCCGTACCGCCGAAGGGCGGCGGATCCGCCAGGCGTTCGTCGCCCCCAAGGGCTACCGCACGATGGCGGCGGACTACTCGCAGATCGAGTTGCGCATCATGGCCCACCTGGCCAAGGACGAAGGCCTGCTGGAGGCCTTCCGCAATGACCTGGACGTGCACAAGGCCACCGCGGCCGAGGTGTTCGGCGTGGCGCTGGACGAGGTCAGCAGCGATCAGCGGCGCAAGGCCAAGGCCATCAACTTCGGTCTTATCTATGGCATGAGTGCCTTCGGCCTGGCCAAGCAGATCGACGTCGAGCGCAAGGAGGCCCAGGCCTACATCGACCGTTACTTCGCCCGTTATCCCGGCGTGCTCAGCTACATGGAGCGCACCCGTGCGCAGGCGGCCGAGCAGGGCTACGTGGAGACCGTGTTCGGCCGGCGTCTGTACCTGCCGGAGATCCACGCGCAGAACCAGGCCATGCGCAAGGGGGCCGAGCGGGCGGCGATCAACGCGCCCATGCAGGGCACGGCGGCGGACATCATCAAGCGCGCGATGATCAAGGTGGACGGCTGGTTGCAGGACAGCGGCGTGGATGCGCGAATCATCATGCAGGTCCACGACGAACTGGTGCTGGAGGTGCGCGAGGACCTGGTCGACGAGGTCGGTGCCAAGCTTCAGAGCCTGATGGGGGACGCCGCCGACCTGGATGTGCCGTTGCTGGTCGAAGTGGGTGTCGGTGCCAACTGGGATGAAGCGCATTGATACCCGGTGCCGCGGCGCAAAGCCGCGGCCGCTCTAGCTTATGGGTTTCAGGGCATCAAACGACGCTTTCTTATTGCAAATGGTTTTTAAAAAAGCGATGAACTTTCCGCCAGACAGCCAGGTCAGAGTTCGTGAATGGCCGTTAAGCCCTTCAATGCTCCTTTGTTGTGTTAAGTGTTGGCAGACATCTGGACCCCGCCCTAGCGGTTCAGACCTTGAACCCCGAACTTCTCCCTCCCCATACGAAGCTCGGGGTTTTTTTTGCCTGAAAAAAAGCGGCCGCCAGCGGCACTCTGCTGAGCCTCTCCCATTTATCGGAGACGACTGCGTGGATGCAGGGGGATGCCAAAGCCGGGGTGCCCGAAGGGCGGGAACGGGCTTCTTTGAGGCATCCCAGGTCAAAACGGGCGTTGAACGATCTTCTTCAGGTGCCGTAGCTGCAGCCTGACTCAGGCCTCAGTGCCTTCCTCATCTTCTTCCGGCAGCAGGTCCAGCCAGGCGGCCAGCACCATCTGCGCCTCCTCCACGCCCATGCGCTTGGGCGCCGAGAACAGCTGGATGCTGATGCCTTCGCCCCACTCCTTGCGGATCTCCTGACGAACCTTTAGCAGTGCGTTCTTCGCCGCACCGAAGGCCAGCTTGTCGGCCTTGGTCAGCAGGATGTGCAGCGGCATGCCGCTGGCCACCGACCAGTCCAGCATCATGCGGTCGAACTCGGTCAGCGGGTGGCGGATATCCATCATCAGGACCAGGCCGCACAGGCTCTCGCGGCTGCCCAGATAGGCTTCGAGGTGTTTCTGCCAGTGCTGCTTGAGCGGGATCGGCACCTTGGCGTAGCCGTATCCGGGCAGGTCCACCAGGCGACGTTCCTCGTCCAGGCTGAAGAAGTTGAGCAGCTGGGTGCGCCCGGGGGTCTTCGAGGTGCGCGCCAGGCTGGCATGCGTGAGGGTGTTCAAGGCACTCGACTTGCCCGCATTGGAGCGACCGGCGAAGGCGACTTCCAGACCGCTGTCCTCGGGGCACTGATCGACCTTGGCGGCACTGATGAGGAAGCTGGCCTGCTGGCACAGACCGATGATGGGATTCTTCGGGAGCATGGGGGTATCCGGTGGTTGCCGCGAGGCGATTGAGGCGCTCGAGGGCTTGCGACATTTCCGCGCACCTACCGCACGCCAGGTGGCGCGGCAAGCGGCGTCGTTTCCGTTTCAGCGTTGCCAGTATATAATGCCGCAGATTTTGTGTGCGCTTTGTCCCACCCGCAGGAACCCGATTGCTGGGAGCGATTACATCTCTGCTCGATAGAAAGCAGAACGCTCTCTACCCTGATGAGGTTGATCTGATGAAGAAAATGCTGCTTGCAGCTGCCGTGTTGATGCTGTCTTTCAACGGCTATGCTGCTCAGGATCCGCAAGCTGTGTATGACCGTGCCTGTGGTGTTTGCCACAACGGCCAGATTCCCACGGCGCCCAAGAAGGGCGACAAGGCCGCATGGGAGCCGCGTCTGGCCAAGGGGACGGATGCACTGGTGCAGAGCGTCACCAATGGTTTGAATGCCATGCCGCCGCGCGGCCTGTGCATGGACTGCACGGCCGAGGATTACCAGGCGGTCATCAAATTGATGAGCGAATGAGTAAACCCGACCGATAACCCTTTTCTCTCTTAGCCGTAGTTGGATTAGCTGATGAACAAAGTACTCGTGAGTCTGCTGTTGACCCTGGGCCTCACTGGCGTGGCGCAGGCTGCTGGCGATGCCGAAGCCGGTCAGGGCAAAGTCGCTGTCTGTGGCGCCTGCCATGGCGCTGATGGCAACAGCCCTGCTCCAAACTTCCCCAAGCTGGCTGGTCAGGGCGAGCGTTACTTGCTCAAGCAGCTGCACGACATCAAGTCCGGCAACCGCCAGGTGGTCGAGATGACCGGCATGCTGGACAACCTCAGCGACCAGGATCTGGAAGATATCGCTGCCTACTTCTCCAGCCAGAAGATGAGCGTCGGTGCTGCCGATCCCAAGCTGGTCCAGCGTGGTGAAGCGCTGTTCCGTGGCGGCAAGCTGGAAGAAGGCATGCCGGCCTGCACCGGTTGCCACTCGCCGAACGGCGCTGGCCTGGCCGCTGCTGCCTTCCCGCACCTGGGTGGCCAGCACGCGCAGTACGTTGCCAAGCAGCTGACCGACTTCCGCGAAGGCAACCGCACCAACGACGGCGACTCGATGATCATGCGTTCCATCGCCGCCAAGCTGAGCAACAAGGACATCGAAGCGGTTTCCAGCTTCATCCAGGGTCTGCACTAACAGACCGCCGTTGCACTTGGTAAGACAAAGGGTGGCTGCGGCCGCCCTTTTTATTGGGCGCGGTGGCTACAATGGGCGGAACCGGCCCGGTGCCAGCGAGTCATAGTCTCGAATCGCCACTAGGGCGACGCTTTCCAGCCAAGGAGTACCCCCATGCGTAACCTGATTTTCGGCGCCGCTCTGGCGATCAGCAGTCTTTTCGGCCTCAGCGCCCACGCCGAGCCGGTTGCCGGCCAGCAATACGTCGAGCTGAAAAGCCCGGTGCCGATCTCCAAACCGGGCAAGGTCGAGGTCGTCGAGCTGTTCTGGTATGGCTGCCCGCACTGCTATCAGTTCGAGTCGACCCTCAATCCCTGGGTCGAGAAGCTGCCGGAAGATGTCAACTTCGTCCGCGTCCCGGCGCTGTTCGGTGGCATCTGGAACGTGCACGGCCAGGCCTTCCTCACCCTGGAAAGCATGAAGGTCGAGGGCAAGGTGCATGACGCGGTGTTCAACGCCATCCACCAGGAGAAGAAGAAGCTGGCTTCCGCCGAAGAGTTCGCCGACTTCGTCGCCACTCAGGGCGTGGACCGCGACACCTTCCTCAGCACCTTCAACTCCTTCGCCGTCAAAGGCCAGATGGAAAAGGCCAAGAAGCTGGCCATGGCTTACCAGGTCACTGGCGTACCGGTGATGATCGTCGGCGGCAAGTACCGCTTCGACCTCGGCTCCTCCGGCGGCCCGCGTGAGGCCCTCGGTGTAGCCGACTACCTGATCGCCAAGGAACGCGCCGCGCTGTAAGCGGCCGCAGGCGCAAGACATGCTGCGCCGCTGGCGACAGACACGTACGGTTGGCCTGTGCGATCCACAGGTCAACCTGCAGTGTTCGCCACAGGGCGACTGGCCAGCCGACGGCCTGTTGCGCCTGCTCAGTTTCAACGTCCAGGTCGGCATCAATACCCAGCGTTACCATCATTACCTCACCCGTGGCTGGCAGCACCTGTTGCCTCACGCGGGGCGCGCCGGCAACCTGCAGCGCATCGGTGATCTGCTCGCCGATTTCGATCTGGTGGCCTTGCAGGAAGTCGACGGCGGCAGCCTGCGTTCCGGCTACGTCAATCAGGTCGAGTACTTGGCCCAGCAGGGCGCCTTCCCCTACTGGTACCAACAGCTCAATCGCAATCTCGGCCGCCTCGCCCAGCACAGCAACGGGGTGCTCAGTCGTCTGCGGCCGACGCTGCTGGAGGATCATCCGCTGCCGGGGCCGCCGGGTAGGGGCGCCATCTTCCTGCGCCTGGGCGAGGGTGAGCAGGCGCTCGGCGTGGTCATGATGCACCTGGCGCTGGGCGCGCGAACCCGCGTCCGGCAACTGGCCTACATTCGCGAACGGGTCAGCGAGTTCCGCCATCTGGTGCTGATGGGGGACATGAACACCCATGCCGTCGACCTGCTGGAAAACTCCCCCTTGCGCGACCTCGGGCTGGTCGCGCCGCAGGCGCGGGCGACCTTTCCCAGCTGGCGCCCGCAGCGTTGCCTCGACCATATCCTGCTCAGCTCCGAACTGGAGCTGGGTCGCGTCGATGTCCTCAGCCAGGCGATTTCCGATCACCTGCCCGTGGCCGTGGAAATCCGCCTGCCGCAGGCCCAGAATACGGGGCAACTGCCTATGCTGAAGACGCCATCTGCCGAGTGAGCCGTATGAGCGAAGACGCGCAACGCTGGAAAGACAAATACCTGAGTAGCCTGGAGCGCCACGAAAAGCTCGAGCGCCGCTGGGAGTTGCGCCTGGATCTGCTGCGCCGGGGTCTGGTGCGCAGCAGTCTGGCTGCCGAGGGCGCCGACAAGGCGGTCGATCAGTGCATGCAGGAGATGCGCGATATCCTGCGTCGCGATGACATGGACGCGGCACTGGGTGGCCTGATCCCACGTCTGGAAAAGGCCGTGCTGGAATCCGAGCAGCGCCGTCAGAAGCGCGCTGCGGAGGCGGCCACTGCGCTGGCGCGCCTGGTCACGCAGTTACAGGACCTGGAGCCGCCCCGCGAGGTGCGCAAGGCGCTCAAGGCGCTGGGCAAACAGCTGGACGAGGCGGCCAGCCATCAGTACCTGCTGCCGGCCCTGCTCAGCCAGTTGAGCAATCTGCAGGCGCAGGCGCTGGCCGTGCAGCAGGCACCTGCGCAGGACCAACCCGGTTTGCTGCAGCGCCTGTTCGGCTCGCGCAACGAGAGTGCCAGCGACGCGCCCGTGACACCGGCGCCCGCACCCGCCGCCGATGTGCCGCCAGCGGCAGAGCCCGCCGCGCCGACGCTGCCTGTCGACGAGCCCTTGCCGGCCGCGCCTGCGCCTGCGTCAATTCCTGCACCTGCACCTGCACCTGCACCTGCACCTGCACCTGCACCTGCACCTGTCGCCGAGGCCGCTGCCGGTGCGGCGCCGGTGCGTCAGGAGGCCGCCGAGGTGCCGGCGGTACTCGACAGCCTGCCGGTACCGCCTGGCCTGGTCCCGCTGGATGACGAGGGTGATGGCCCGTTCTCCCTGCCCAGCAGCGAGCCGGGCTACAGCGCCGTGGCGCCGCATATCGCCAACAGCCTGCGCAACCTGCTCGACGAGCTGGACCTGCCGGCCAGCCACCTGCCGCAGGGCGAAGCCTTGCGCGAACGCCTGGAGGGCAATCTCAACTGGTACGAACTGGTGCCGGTGCTGGACGACCTGGCGGTGCTGCTGCTGGCGATCAACAACGGCGGCCAGCGCGAGTTCGCCGGCTACCTGAAACAGCTCAACGAGCGCCTGGCGGCCTTCATTCAGACCCTGAGCGAGGCACACGAGGGCTACGGCGCTTCGGCGCAGAGCGCGCGCAACTTCAACCAGCAGTTGCAGGATCAGGTCACCGACCTGCAGAACAGCGTGCAGGAAGCGGTCGACCTGGACGCGCTCAAGCAGGCGCTGGAACAGCGCCTGGAAGGTCTGCTGCAGAGCGTCAGCAACCATCAGCGCCAGCGCGACAGCGCCGAGGACGATGTCGCCGAGCGCTTGCAGGGCCTGGTCAAGCGTGTCGCGGAGATGGAGAGCGAGGCGCAGCAGTTCCGCGCGCACATCGAGGAACAGCGGCAGAAGTCCCTGCTCGATCCCCTGACCGGCTTGCCCAACCGCGCCGCCTGGAGCGAGCGTCTCGAGCTGGAAGTCGCCCGTCGCCAGCGCTATGGCGGCCAGTTGCTGATGGCGGTACTGGACATCGATCACTTCAAGCGGATCAACGATGGCTACGGCCATCTGGCCGGGGATCGGGTGCTGAAGATCATCGCCGGTGAGTTGAACAGGCGCCTGCGCAAGACCGACTTCATCGCGCGCTTCGGTGGCGAGGAGTTCGTCCTGCTGGTACCGGCGACGCCGCTGGAGGGTGGCTTGCAGCTGCTCGAAACCCTGCGCAGCGCGGTCGAGGCCTGCCCGTTCCACTTCAAGGGCGAGCCGGTGACCATCACCCTCTCCGCCGGCATTGCCGAGTTCCGCGATGGTGAATCGGCCGAGACCACTTTCGAGCGCGCCGACCAGGCGCTGTATCGTGCCAAGGGTGCTGGCCGCAACCGGGTCGAGCAGGCCGCCTGATCAGTGAAGAGGCGGCGCTGCCTCGCGCGTGCGTCCCGCTAGGACGGTAGCTTCTCCTCGCTCCTGCCTGTCGCCGGGGTTGCCTCGGCGGTCCGTGGCCGAGGCGCGTGAGCCGCGTCCTCCTGCAACGGCACCTCGATGCCCTGTGCGTCGTACAGCTTGCCGCCGATGAAGTGATCGCCCTCGTGCAGGGCGGCGATGTCCTGGTAGCGCAGGCTGCGCTCGGTGCCGGCGACGAACACCGACTGCTGATCGGAGTTGCCGGCGGTGAAGTGGTTGAACAGCAGGTTGAGCAGGATGGCCATGACCGCAGCCGAGCTGATGCCCGAGTGGAAGATGGTTTCGAACCAGGCCGGGAAGTGGTGGTAGAAGCTCGGCATGGCGATGGGAATCATGCCGAAGCCGATCGAGGTCGCGACGATCACCAGGTTCATGTTGTTGCGATAGTCGACCTTGGCCAGGGTGCGGATGCCGCTGGCGGCGACCGTGCCGAACAGCACCAGGCCCGCACCGCCGAGCACCGAGGTGGGCACGGCGGCGATCACCCGACCAATGACCGGCAGCAGGCCGAGGGTGACCAGGATCAGGCCGCCGGTGGCCACCACGTAGCGGCTCTTCACGCCTGTCACGGCGACCAGCCCGACGTTCTGCGCGAAGGCGCTCTGGGTGAAGGAGCCGAACAGCGGCGCGACGACGCTGGCGATCATGTCTGCGCGCAGCCCGTTGCCGAGGCGCTTGGAGTCGACCCGGGTGTCGATGATGTCGCCCACCGCGAGGATGTCTGCCGAGGTCTCCACCAGGATCACCATCACCACGATCAGCATCGAGATGATCGCCGCCACCTTGAACACCGGTACGCCGAAATGCAGCGGCGTCGGGAAGGCCAGCAACGGGCCCGCGCCGACGCGGGAGAAGTCCGCCATGCCGAATGCCAGGGCCGCCAGGGTGCCGATCACCATGGCCAGGAGGATCGACAGGCGCGAGATGCTGGCGCTGCCGACCTTGCTCAGCAGCAGTACGGTGGCCAGGGTGAAGGCGGCCAGGCCGATGTTGGCCATGCTGCCGAAGTCCGCGGCCTGGCTGTTGCCGCCCATGGCCCAGCGGGCCGCGACCGGCATCAGGGTCAGGCCGATGGTGGTGATGACGATGCCCGTCACCAGCGGCGGGAAGAACCTGGTGATCTTGGAGAAGACCGGCGTGATCAGCAGGCCGATCAGCGCGGCGCCGATCACGGCACCGAACACCACCGGCAACCCCCCTTCGCCGCCGTTGGCACCGACTATGGCGACGATGGTGGCGACGCTGGCGAACGACACGCCCTGCACCAGCGGCAGCTGGCAGCCGAAGAACGGCAGGCCGAGCGTCTGCAGGAGCGTGGCGGCGCCACCGACGAAGAGCGAGGCGGCGATCAGCAGGCCGATGTCGGCCGGCGTCAGGCCGGCCGCCTGGCCGACGATCAGGGGCACGGCGACGATGCCGCCGTACATGGTCAGTACGTGTTGCAGGCCGTAGAGCAGGTTGGAGCCAAGACCGAGGTTCTCGTCCTCGGGGCGCTGGGCGGGGGAGGTCATGGGAAGCTACTCGCTGTTGTTCTTGTTGGGTCAATGTATACATTTTATGGGTTAAAAATCTAACTATTTGTATACATTTCTACGAGTGGTCTTTGTCAGGACGCCTCCCCTCGATCCGGTCACGAAGTTGCTTCGCTCCGGCCTGGCGCCCGCAGGCGGACCGTTACGTCCGCTCGCACCCGCCTGGCGCAACCCCTAGACTATGCGCACTAGCCACTGGAGGCGCCTATGGACATCTTCAGCATCGCCGTGCTGATCTTTCTGGTCACCGACCCCTTCGGCAACATCGCCATCTACATCGCTGCGCTGAAGAACGTCGAGCCTCGTCGGCGTCTGTGGGTGGCCGCGCGCGAGCTGCTGTTCGCCCTGGGACTGTTGCTGTTGTTCCTCACCTTTGGTGACAAATTCCTCACCGGACTCGGCCTGTCGCGTGAGGCAACCGCCATCGCCGGCGGTATCATCCTGTTCGTCATCGCCATGCGCCTGATCTTCCCCAGCCCGCAGGGGCTGCTCGGCGATGTACCGGATGGCGAGCCGATGCTGGTGCCGCTGGCGACGCCGGCCGTGGCCGGGCCCTCGGCCCTGGCGGTGCTGATGACCCTGCGCAACACCCATGTCGGGCCGATCTGGGAGCTGTATCTGGCCTTGATCCTGGCCTGGGCGGCGACGGCGTTCATTCTCCTGCAGGCTTCGTTCCTGCAGCGTTTTCTTGGTAATCGCGGGTTGATGGCAGTGGAACGGCTGATGGGCATGCTGCTGATCATGCTCAGCGTCGACATGCTGCTGGACAACCTGCAGAGCGTATTCGGTCACGCATGAAGTCTTTCTGCCTCGCTTTAATCGCTGTTCTGCTCGCGGGCTGCACGGGCGGCCTGCGCATCGATGACAGCCACACGGCCACTGGCCAGAACAGCCGCGTGCAGTACGTGGTGCTGCACTACACCTCCGCCGATCTGCAGCGCTCGCTCGACCTGCTGACGCACACCGAGGTGAGCAGCCACTACCTGATCGGCGATGCCCCGGCGACCGTCTACCGCCTGGTGGACGAGGACCGCCGCGCCTGGCATGCGGGGGTCAGCGAATGGCAGGGGCGCACCTGGCTGAACAGCACGACGATCGGCATCGAACTGGTCAACCAGGGTTATTACCAGACCGCTGCCGGGCGCTACTGGCAGCCCTTCTCGGCGCAGCAGATCGACAAGCTGATCGTGCTGCTCAAGGACATCGTCAAGCGTCACCAGTTGCCGCTGGGCTCGATCATCGCGCACAGCGACGTGGCGCCTCAGCGCAAGGTCGATCCGGGCCCGCTGTTCCCCTGGAAGCGCCTGGCCGACGAGGGGCTGGTGCCCTGGCCGGACGAGGCTGCGGTGGCGCGTCAGCAGGCGCTGTTCGCCCTCAGTCTGCCCAGCGTGCAGTGGTTCCAGGAGCAACTGGCGCGCAACGGCTACACGGTGCCTCGGCAGGGTGAGCTGGACGAGGCGACGCGCAATGTCATCGCCGCCTTCCAGATGAAGTACCGCCCGGCCAACTACGATGGCCAGCCCGATGCCGAGACCGCCGCACGCTTGCTGGTGCTGAACCAGCAGAACGCCGCCCGCCGGGAGTGATCAGGCCGGTGTCGTGCCGATCAGGCGCGAGTCGGCCAGCGCGGCACTGCGATGCACCGTCGCGGCCTGGTACTCGGGGTCGGCGAGCATGGCGAGAAAGGCGCTGGAGGATGGATAGCGCACCAGCAGGACCTGGTCCCAGTGCTCGTCGTTTGGCGCGATGACGGCGACATGGGCCGTGCCCAGCCACTGCACTTCGCCACCGACGCCGCGCACCTTGGCCAGCGCCGTACGGCTGTATCGCGCGTAGGCCTCGCGCCCGCTGCAGGGCGTCTCGTCACTGCCCGAGGGGTAGTTCGCCTGGGGGCTGAAACGCAGCAGGTTGAGCATCACGATCGGCGTATCGGCCGGCATCGCTTCGGCGAATGCGCGCATCTGTTCGCGGCTGGGGTTGAGGCTGGGCATGGCGACTTCCTCGGTGGCTGATCGAGTCAGCCTGGAGGTGAGTGGTGCCGGCAGGCAAGCGCTATCGATGAGGATGATGACCGACGATGCATGGCAGCGCCTGCCGTCGTCGCGGCCTCAGGCTTCGAGCAGCTCGCTCAGGCGGCTGGCCAGCAGCGCGAAGTCGTAGGGTTTTACGATGCTGGCCGTGGCGGCCCCGGCGTCGCGGCTGCGCACTTCCTCCAGCAGTTCCCGCTCTGCATAGCCGCTGGCGAACAACACTGGCAGGGTCGGTCGCACCTGGCGGGCGTTCTGCACCAGTTCGCGGCCGTCCATGCCGGGCAGGCCGATGTCGCTCATCAGCAGGTCGACGGCCAGGTCGCCGCGCAGCAGTTCCAGTGCGCTGGGGGCGTCGCGCAGGGCATGGACGCGATAGCCGAACTCTTCGAGAACCTCCACGGTCAGGTGGCGAACGACGTCATCGTCCTCGACCAGCAGAATGGTCTTCTCGGCAGCGGAATCGGTCGCGGTCATGGGGCTCTCTGTTTGGGCGCGCAGAAGACGCAAATGTTTGGCAAACTTCCGGGTCTGCACATGGTCAGTTTGCCACAGGCCACCTCCCACTATAAGAAGCAGCGAGACAATCATCGAATGGACGCCCCAATGTCGAATGAGTCCGCCATGGACGAGGCTGGTTTTCGCCGAATCCTCAATCGCAATGTCGGGCTGCCCCTCGGTCTGGGGCTGGTAGGCGCACTGTTCTTCGCCGTGCTGATTGGCTACCTGCTCAACGTGATGCGCTGGGTCGAGCATTCCGACCAGGTGCTCAACCGGGCCAGCGAGGTGTACAAGCTGACGCTGGACATGGAGACCGGGATGCGCGGTTTCCTGCTCAGTGCTGACGAGAACTACCTGGCGCCCTACGAACTCGCACGCGGCAAGTTCGGCCCGCTGACCGAGCAACTCGCCGAGATCGTCGTCGACAATCCGTCGCAGATACAGCGCATCGAGCGTCTGCGCGCCTTGCAGGAACAATGGGACACCTATGCCGAGGAGGTGATCGTCAGCCGTCGCGACGGGGGCGACTTCCTCGGTGACGTCGGCAGTGGGCGCGGCAAGAACCTCATGGATGGCATGCGCCGCGAGCTGGATACCTTCATCAGCGGCGAGCGTGAGCTGCGCCAGCAGCGCAACGCCGAGGTCAGCACGGGCACGCTGTGGGGCGCCGGCACCTACCTGGTGATCAGCATCCTGTTCAGCGCGCTGCTCGCGCTGTTCGGCCGCCGCGAACTGATGAACCTCTCGAGCACCTATGCACAGGCCATGGCCAGGCAGGCGGACTTCGCGGTGAAGCAGGGCGACCAGGCCTGGCTGGGCGCCGGCCAGACCCAGCTGGCGGAACGCCTGCTCGGCCAGCCGCGGGTGCAGGAGCTGGCCGACCGCTCGCTGGAGTTCCTCGCCGAGTACCTCGACTGCGTGGTCGCGGCGCTCTATCTGCGCGATGCCCAGAGCGGCGACCTGCAACGCGTGGCCGGTTACGGCTTCAGTGAGGACGCCAGCTTCAAGGAACAGTTCTACCGGGGCGAGGGTCTGGTCGGGCGGGCCGCCCAGGGGCGTCGCCCGGTCTACCTGGACAGTCTGCCGGGCGACTACATCAAGGTCGCCTCCAGCCTCGGCGAGGGCCTGCCCGTCAGCGTCGCCCTGGTGCCGCTGCAGTCCGAGGACCGTATCAACGGTGTGGTCGAGCTGGCCTTCATGCGTCAGCTGGATGCGCGTGAGCGCGAGTTCCTCGGGGCCATCGCCAGCAACGTCGGCACCGCGCTGGAGGCTGCGCGCTATCGCCAGCGCCTGCAGGAAGTCCTGGGCCAGACCCAGCAGCTCAACGAGGAGCTGCAGACCCAGCAGGAAGAGCTGCGCGCCGCCAACGAAGAGCTCGAGCAGCAGGCCAACGTGCTCAAGGAGTCCCAGGCGCACCTGGAGACCCAGCAGGCCGAGCTGGAACAGACCAACGAGAAGCTGGCCGAGCAGACCCAGGTGCTCGCCGACCAGCGCGACGAGCTGGATCAGCGCAACACCACCCTGGGCCGTATCCAGGCGCAGCTGGAGGAGCGTGCCGAGGAGCTGCAGCGGGCCAGCCGCTACAAGTCCGAGTTCCTCGCCAACATGAGCCATGAGCTGCGCACGCCGTTGAACAGCTCGCTGATCCTGGCCAAGCTGCTGGCGGAGAATCCGGCGGGCAACCTCAACAAGGAGCAGGTCAAGTTCGCCGAGTCGATCTACTCCGCCGGCAACGACCTGCTCAACCTGATCAATGACATTCTCGACATCGCCAAGGTCGAGGCCGGCAAGCTCGAGGTTCGTCCCGAGCGCACGCAGCTGGCCGGCATGCTCGAGGGCCTGCGCGACGTGTTCGGGCCGCTGGCCCGTGAACGCGGCCTCGGCTTCGAGATCCTCCGGCAGGGCGACCTGCCGGACGTGCTGTTCACCGACCGCCAGCGCGCCGAGCAGATCCTGCGCAACCTGCTGTCCAACGCCTTCAAGTTCACCGAGCGTGGCGGTGTCACGCTGAGCGTGGCGCGGCAGGACGGCCAGACGCTGGCGTTCGCCGTGCGTGACACCGGCATCGGCATTGCCGCGGACCAGCAGGAGGTGATCTTCGATGCCTTCCGCCAGGCCGACGGCACCACCAACCGGCGCTATGGCGGCACCGGCCTGGGGCTGTCCATTTCGCGCGATCTGGCGGGCCTGCTCGGCGGCAGCATCGCGGTGGCCAGCGTGCCAGGTGAGGGCAGCACCTTCACCCTGGTACTGCCCGAACAGTTGCTGGAAAGCGTCGGCCCGCTGCCGTCGAGTGCGCTCGCGCCGGCGCCCGTGCCCGTGGCGCCGGCGCCTGTTGCACTGCCCGCTGCCTCCACTGGCGTCGTCGCACCACGCCCGCCGGCGCCGTTCGCGGATGACCGCGAGCAACTCGGCGAGCGCGGTGGCCGCCGCGTGCTGGTGGTGGAGGACGAGGTGCGCTTCGCGCGCATTCTCTTCGACCTGGCGCATGAGCTGGGCTACGCCTGCCTGGTGGCGACCTGCGCCGACGAAGGCCTGGAGCTGGCCCAGCAGTTCCGCCCCGATGCCATCCTGCTCGACATGCGCCTGCCCGACGGCTCCGGCCTGGGCGTGCTGCAACGCCTGAAGGACGACGCGCAGACCCGCCACATCCCCGTGCATGTGGTGTCGGTGGATGACCACAGCGAAGCGGCCCTGCACCTGGGGGCCGTCGGTTATGCGCTCAAGCCGACCAGTCGCGATCAGCTCAAGGACGTGTTCGGCAAGCTCGAAGCCAAGCTCAACCAGCAGGTCAAGCGCGTGCTGCTGGTGGAGGACGACCCCCTGCAGCGCGACAGCGTCGCCCGCCTGATCGGCGACGAAGACATCGAGATCACCGCCGTGGCGCTGGCCGGCGAGGCGCTGGACAAGCTGCGCGACACGGTCTTCGACTGCATGATAATCGACCTCAAGCTGCCCGACATGCAGGGCAACGAACTGCTGCGGCGCATGGCCGAGGAAGACATCTGCTCCTTCCCGCCGGTGATCGTCTACACCGGGCGCAACCTGACCCGCGACGAGGAAGCCGAGCTGCTCAAGTACTCGCGCTCGATCATCATCAAGGGCGCGCGCTCGCCGGAGCGCCTGCTCGATGAGGTCACCCTGTTCCTGCACAAGGTCGAGGCCGAACTGTCCAGCGAGCACCAGAAGATGCTCAAGACCGCACGCAGCCGCGACAAGCTGTTCGAGGGGCGGCGCCTGCTGCTGGTCGACGATGACGTGCGCAACATCTTCGCCCTCTCCAGCGCCCTGGAGCAGAAGGGCGCAACGGTGGTGGTCGCGCGCAACGGCATCGAGGCGCTGGCCAAGCTGCGTGAACACGACGACGTCGACCTGGTGCTGATGGACGTGATGATGCCGGAGATGGACGGCTACGAGGCCACCCGGCAGATCCGCCAGCAGGCGCGCTGGAACAACCTGCCGATCATCGCGGTGACGGCCAAGGCTATGAAGGATGATCAGGAGCGCTGCCGTGAGGCGGGTGCCAACGACTACCTGGCCAAGCCCATCGACCTGGACCGCCTGTTCTCCCTGATCCGCGTGTGGATGCCCAAGCTGGAGCGTCTCTGATGCCTGACGAGATCGAGCTGCGCCTGCTGATCGAGGCGATCTACCTGCGTTACAGCTACGACTTTCGCGACTACTCCAAGGCGTCGCTGAAGCGCCGCGTGCGTCAGGCCCAGGCCCAGCTGGAGTGCCCGACCATTTCCGCGCTGCAGGAGCGCATCCTGCACGAGCCGCAGGCGTTCATGCAGTTGCTGCAGTACCTCACCATCCCGGTCAGCGAGATGTTCCGTGACCCCGGGTATTTCCTCGCACTGCGCGAACAGGTGGTGCCGCTGTTGCACACCTACCCGTCGCTGAAGATCTGGGTGGCCGGCTGCAGTACCGGAGAGGAGGTGTATTCCCTGGCCATCCTGTTGCACGAGGAAGAGCTGCTGGAGCGCACCATGATCTACGCCACGGACATCAACCCGCATTCGCTGGAGAAGGCCGAGCAGGGCATCTTCGCGCTCGACAACCTGCGTACCTACACCCAGAACTACCAGCTGTCCGGTGGCAAGCGAGCCTTCTCCGATTACTACTCGGCGGCCTATGACCGGGTGCTGTTCGACAAGTTTCTGCGCAGCAACGTGACCTTCGCCGACCACAGCCTGGCCACCGACAGCGTGTTCGCCGAGACCCACCTGGTGTCGTGCCGCAACGTGCTGATCTACTTCAACCGCGACCTGCAGGACCGCGCCCTCGGCCTGTTCCACGAGTCGCTGTGCCACCGTGGTTTCCTCGGCCTGGGCAGCAAGGAAAGCCTGGACTTCTCCGCCTACGCCCAGCAGTTCGAGGCGGTCTCGCGCCCCGAGCGGATCTTCCGCAAGCGATGAGCAGCCAACGGATCAACCTGCGCGGGCAACTGCGTGCGCCGCTGCAGGCCCTGCTCATCGGTGCCTCGGCCGGCGGCGTGGAGGCGCTGTTGCAGCTGCTCGAGGACCTGCCGGCCGATTACCGGCTGCCGGTGGTCTGCCTGCTGCATGTGCCGGACCGCAACGACAGTCTGCTCGCCGAACTGCTCGCGCGGCGCCTGCAACTGCCGGTCAAGGAGGCCGAGGACAAGGAATACCTGTGTGGCGGCAGGGTCTATGTGGCGCCTGCCGGGTATCACCTGTCCATCGAGGGAGATCGCAGTTTCTCCCTGAGTCGCGAGGAGCCGCGGCATTTCTCCCGGCCGTCGATCGACATCCTCTTCGAGTCTGCCGCCGATGCCTACGGCGAATACCTGGCCGCTGCGCTGCTCACCGGCGCCAATGAAGACGGTGCGCTCGGCCTGCTGGCCGTCCAGCGAGCCGGTGGCCTGGCTCTGGTGCAGGACCCCGCCGACGCCCAGGTGCCCACCATGCCGGAAGCAGCGCTGGCGCTGTTGCAACCGGACTTCCTTCTCCCCATCGCCGCCATGCGCGTACTGCTGAATGAACTGGATGCCCCGCCATGCTAAGGAAGATTGAAGCCAAGGTGCTGATCGTCGACGACCTGCCGGAGAACCTGCTGGCCCTGCGCTCGCTGATCCAGAGCGAGGACCGCACGGTGTTCGAAGCCAACAGTGCCGACGACGCGCTGTCGCTGCTGCTCGAGCACGAGTTCGCCCTGGCCATCCTCGACGTGAAGATGCCGGGCATGAACGGTTTCGAACTGGCCGAACTGATGCGCGGCACGGAGAGGACCAAGCACATCCCGATCATCTTCGTCAGCGCCGTTGGCCGGGACATGGACTACGCCTTCCGTGGCTACGAGAGCGGTGCGGTGGACTTCCTGCACAAGCCGCTGTCGCCCTTCGAGGTGCGCAGCAAGGTGGCGATGTTCGTCGAGCTGTACCGCCACCGCAAGGCGCTGAGCATGCAACTGGAAGTGGTCGAGGCGGCGCGCCGCGAGCAGGAGGCCCTGCTCACCGAACTGCGCGAAACCCAGGCCGAGCTGCAGAAGGCGGTGCAGATGCGCGACGTGTTCATGTCCATCGCCTCCCATGAGCTGCGCACTCCGCTCAACGGCCTGATCCTCGATGTGCAACTGCGCCGGTTGCGCCTGGAGCAGGGCCGGGAGGACGCATTCACACCGGAAAAACTGCAGGAGATGATCACGCGTGACGAACGGCAGATTCGCAGCCTGAGCCGCCTGATCGACGACATGCTGGATGTCTCGCGCATTCGCACCGGCAAGCTCTCGGTGCGTCCGCAGCCGGGCGATCTCGGCGTGCTGGCCGCAAACGTGGTGGAAAGCCTGGCCGCGCAGTTCAGCGCCACCGGCTGCCAGGTCGAACTGAGGGTGGATGGCCAGGCCCCGGTGCTGATGGACGAGTTCCGCATAGAGCAGGTGCTGGCCAACCTGCTGACCAATGCGCTGCGCTACGGTGGCGGCAAGCCGGTGTCCGTGCGGGTGAGCGCCGAGGGTGATGCCGTGCGCGCCGAGGTACGCGATCAGGGCATGGGCATCTCCGAAGCGGATCAGCGTCGCGTGTTCGAACAGTTCGAGCGGGTCGGCGACAGCGCTGTCGCGCAGGGCCTGGGGCTTGGCCTGTTCATCAGTGAGCAGATCGTCCAGGCGCACGGCGGGCGTATCGAGCTGAGCAGTCGCCTTGGCGAGGGCTCCTGTTTCAGCGTCGTGCTGCCGCGTCGCGGCTGATCGTGCATTTTGCACGTGTCGTACTTCGTGCATCTTGCAAAGTGCATGGGAATGGCGCTTTGAGATTGCATTAAGTTATTGATTTATAAGGATATTTTTATTCGTTTGGTGTTGGCATGAGCGCTGCAGATTCAGTCATGTAAGTCCTCGACTGATCTGCTAATGGAGAAGCGTCATGTACATCGTCCGAATGAGCCTGTTCTGCATCACTGCATTGCTGGTCAACGGGGCTTACGCCACGGACTTCACGGGTTCGGCAGGGGCCATGGCGCGTACCGCCGAACTGACGGTGCCCAGTGCGCAGGCCTGGACCTCTGGCTCCGCCGTGCGCTCGGAGGCGTCTGGCAGCCTGCGCCAGCCCGCTGCCCGCAGCACCGAGGATGACGGCCAGTGGCTGCGCACCGCCAGCGACGGCAAGACCGCTACCGCCAACCGTGAGCCGCGCCCTGCCAGCAGCCCGCGCTGGGTATTTTGAGCGACAGGAGTCCGGCCATGTCCAGAAGCGCTTTCCTGTTGTTGATCATGACGCTGCTCAGCCTCGCCGTGCTGTGGCTGAGCCCAGGCCTGGAGGGCAGCCCTGCGCTGCTGCTCAAGGGCGCCTGCGCGCTGTTCGCCCTGGCCTTCCTGGTGGCCTTGATGCTCGGGCGTCGTATCAAGTTCGACCCGGTGCTGCGCTGACCCGTTCGTTCATCACCTGACGCCAGCGAAGACGCCACACGCAGTCTTGCGGCATTTCAGCCCTCTCCCCCAACCCCTCTCCCATGAATGAGAGAGGGGAGCCAAAGCTGTTCGCACGCAGTGCGGCGTTTTCGTCACACCGGCAGGCTGAAGTAGAACAGCGCCCCTTCGCCGGGGCTCGAGTCGACCTTGAGCTGACCGCCGTGCAGCTGGACGATTTCCCGCGCCAGTGCCAAGCCCAGGCCGACGCCGCCCTTGCGCCTGCCGACCTGAACGAACGGCTCGAAGATACGGCTCTGCTGGCCGAAGGGAATGCCTTCGCCTGCGTCCTGCACGCTGACGATGACCTGTTCGCCGCTGCGCCGTGCCTGCAGCCGCACGGTGCCGCCGGGATTGCTGTAGCGTAGGGCGTTGCTGAGCAGGTTGTCGAGCAGGCGCGACACCTGTTCGGCGTCGACATTGATCGCGGGCAGTACCTCGTGGATCTCACTGACCAGGGCGACCTCGCGCTCCTGGGCTTCGTCTGCGCAGCGCTGCAGGGCGTCCTGGATCAGGCCGGCGGGGTCCTGCGGGGTGCGCTGCAGGGTCTGCACACCGTTCTGGTAGCGCGAGAAGTTGAGCAGGTCGTCGATCAGCTGTACCAGGCGGTGCATCTCTTCGTCGACGGTGCGCATAAGGTCCTGCTCGCGGCCTCCTGCGGGCAGCTGCAGGCGTTCGCGCAGCAGGCTGAAGGCCATGTGCATGCCGGTTATGGGCGTACGCAGCTCGTGGGAGGCGCGCAGGATGAACTCGCTGCGCACGCGCTCGAAGGCGCGCTGCTTGGTGACGTCGCGCAACACCATCACCGCCCCGACACTGCCGCCCTCGCTGACCTGCACCGGCGTCAGTGCCCAGGCCAGCAGGCGCGTCTCGCCGTCGCGCTCGATCTGCAGGTCGGCGGGCGGCTCGCTGAGCAGTTCGCCGGCGAGTACCTGGTGCAATGCCTCTTCCACGGCGTGACCGGGCAGCAGCGGGCCGATGCTCTGCCCCAGCAGGTCGGTGTGCCAGGACAGCTGGCGCAACGCGACCGGGTTGGCGTGCTCGATACGGCCGTGTGCGTCGAGAATCACCAGGCCGTCGTCGATGCTGTCGAGTACTGCCTTCAGACGCCCCTGGCTGCTGAGCAGTTGGTTGAGGTTGCTCGAGTGATACTCGCGCAGGGCCTCGATCATCAGGCCGAAACGGCGGCTCAGCAGGGCCAGCTCGGCCACTGGCGACACGGGCAGGACGACGTCGTACTGGCCACGCCCGATCTGGTCGGCCGCTCGGGCCAGCAGGTCGATGGGCGCGCCGAAGCGGCGGGCAATGCCATGGGCGGTGAGCACGCCGATGATCAGTACCGCCACGCCGATCAGGGCGAGCAGGGCGGCGATCAGCTGTGAGCGTTCGGCGGCCTGCTGCTCGGCCTCGCTGACCCGCTCGATCACCTGGTTCTGCAGGTCCAGCAGGTGCTGGCGCAGGTTCTGGAAGGCTTCGCTGAAGGGATCGTAGTTGGCCAGGGCATGGGGCGACTGACCGGCGGGTGTACCGGCGCTGGCGGCCTGTACCATCCGCTGGTGCAGCACGGCCGCCTGCTCGAGGCCACGGCTGTAGCGCTTGCCCAGGTTGGCGGCGATACCTCGGTCGAGGGTGGCCACGAAGGCCTGGCGGCTGCTGGCAAGCTGTTCCGGCTTGGGCGTGTCGCCGATCAGGATCAGCAGCTCCTCGCCCAGGTGCTGGCGCAGCTTCTGGCCGATCTCCACGGCGCTGAAGCCCCGCTGGATCAGCTCGCTCTGGCTGCTGGCCATCTGCGTGACGCTGAACAGCCCCAGGAGCAGGCCGAGCAGGGCGACGGTGATCAGCGCGGAGATGCTGAGGAACAGCCGGGTGCGAAGCTTCATCGGCAGCTGCATGGTGATCCCAGGGGTCAGAGGTTGTATTGCTTGCGTTTGCGGTAGAGGGTCGAGGTATCGATGCCCAGCGTCTTCGCCGCCGTATCCAGGGTGTTGCTGCTGGCCAGCACGGCGGCGATGTGGGCCTTCTCCAGCTCCTCCAGGCTCATCGGCGCGCCGACGCGCACGGTGCTGGTCGGCGCTTCCGTACTGCCACCGAGGCCGAGGTGGGCGACCTCCACGGTTTCCTGCTGGCAGATGATGCTGGCCCGTTCGACGACGTTGCGCAGCTCTCGGATGTTGCCCGGCCAGTGGTAGGCCTGCAGCGCCGCAACCGCCTCGTCGCTGAAGGCGCAGGCCGGCCGGCCATAGTCGCTGACGAAGCGGGCGAGGAAGCGCTCGGCCAGCGACATCACGTCCTCGTGGCGTTCGCGCAACGCGGGCAGCTTGAGGGTGATGACGTTGAGGCGGTAGAGCAGGTCCTCGCGGAAGCGTCCTTCGCGGACCATCTCGTCGAGATCGAGGTTGGTGGCGGCGACGATGCGCACGTCGGCGCGGCGGGTCACCGGGTCGCCCACGCGCTCGTATTCCTTGTCCTGGATGAAGCGCAGCAGCTTGGGCTGCAGGGTCAGCGGGAAATCACCGATCTCGTCGAGGAACAGGGTACCGCCATCGGCCTGGCTGACGCGGCCCTGGGTACTCTCGCTGGCGCCGGTGAAGGAGCCGCGCGCGTGGCCGAACAGTTCGCTCTCCATCAGCTCGGCGGTCAGCGACGGGCAGTTGATGGTCACGCAGGTGCGCTTGGCGCGGCGGCTCCAGCCATGAATGGCGCGGGCCAGTTCGCCCTTGCCGGTGCCGGACTCTCCCAGGATGAGAATGTTGGCGTCGGTGCCCGCGACCTGGCGCGCGGTCTCCAGGATCGCCATCATCGCCGGGCTGTGCGAGTCGAGGCCGTCCTTGGCCTTGCGCACCTCGCCCTCCAGGGCCTCCAGGCGTGCGGCCAGGGTACGCACCTCCAGCTGCTTGGCTGCCGCCAGGCGCAATTGGTCCGGGGTGCAGGGCTTGACCAGGTAATCGGCGGCGCCGGCCTGGATGGCATCGACGGCGGTGTCCACTGCCGAGTGCGCGGTGACGATCACCACGCGCATCCAGGGCGCCTGGATACGCATCTGCGCCAGCAGCTCCAGGCCATTGTCCTCGCCCAGGCGCAGGTCGAGGAAGCACAGGTCGAACACCTGACGCTGCAGCAGTGCTTCGGCCTGTGCCGTGCTGCTGGCGCCGGCGACGTCGTACCCCTCGTCCTCCAGGCAGTAGCGGAAGGTGCGCAGGATTGCGGCTTCGTCGTCCACCAGCAGGATGCGTCCACTGGTCTGCTCTGAAACTGCCATGTATGTGCTCCGTCTGACGAGTCGATGCAGCTTAGTCAGGTAAAAACCGTGCAAGTTGCACGGCCTGACCGCGCCGATGCTGCAGCCTGCATGCAGGCAGGGTGCCTTTATTGTTTTTAACTTGTTGTTTTATAACGAATTTAATTGATTGTATCGGCTGGCACGGGGCTTGCGATATTCCTCTTGTCCTTTCATGAGCAGGAGTGAATCCATGCCCCGGTTCAAACCCTTGCTGCTGGCCACGAGCGCTGCGCTGATGCTGAGCCTGACGCCGCTGGCCAGTCAGGCAGCTGACGGTCAGCTGGCCGCGCAACTGGCAGCCGCGCGTCAGGAAGGCTCCATCTGGACCGCCTTCGCGCTCAACCGTCATCTCAATCCGTTCAAGCTCGACATCGAGGTGGAGGCTGGCGAGGCCACGCTGACCGGCAAGGTCGAGAACGCCGTGCAGAAGGACCTGGCCGAGCAGGTGGCCCTGAGCATAGAGGGCATCGACGCGGTGGACAATCGCATCGAGGTCGCGGGCGAGGCCGCCAGCGGCAACCCGCCGGGTCTGGTGCAGCGTCTGGAAGACGCCAGCCTGGCCGCCACCGTGAAGTCCAAGTTGCTGTGGAACAGCAACACCCGTGGCCTGGACATCCAGGTCAAGAGCGAGACCGGTGCCATCACCCTCAGCGGCCGTGCACAGACCCCGGCGGCCAAGGAGCTGGCCGGCCAGCTGGCCGCCAACACCGACGGCGTGCGCGAGGTGTTCAACCACCTCAGCATCAGCACCGCCGACAGCACCAGCAGTGAAGTGCAGACCGCAGTGGATGAGGCGCGCGAGGACATCAGCGACAGCTGGATCACCAGCAAGGTCAAGGCCAGCTTCCTCTATAGCCGCAACCTCGATGCGCTGAACATCTCGGTGAACACCGACGATGGCCTGGTGAGCCTGCGCGGCAGCGTGCTGAGCAGCGCCGAGAAGCGCCTGGCAGTCGAGATCGCCCGCAACATCCGTGGTGTGCGTGGCGTGGATGCCGACGCCCTGCGCATCACCGGCTGAAGCTTTTTTCATCCTGACCGCAGGCGCGGTCAGCCATCCGCAAGTCCCATCGCCAAGGAGTCATTCCATGAGCAGCAAGACCGCACAACTCAACGAACTGATCGAGATCACCCGTGACGGCAAACGCTTCTACGAGCACGCCCACGAGGAGGTCAAGGACATCCGCCTGCAGGCGCTGGTCCGTGACATGGTCCGCGCCAAGACCGAAGTGATCGACGCGCTGAGCGTCAAGGTCGCGGCCAACCAGAGCGAACCGGCAGCCGGCGGCACCATGCTGGGCAAGCTGCGCCAGGTGTACGCCGATACCCGCGCCACCCTGGCCAAGGACGAAGAGGCCACCTACGTCGCCCAGCTGGAAGAGGCCGAGGACCGCATCCTGCACGCCTTCGAGGACGCTCTGGAGGACTCGGACAACGACGTCCGTGCGCTGCTGGCCGTGGAGATGCCCAAGGTGCGTGCCTGCCATGACCGCATGCGTGCGCTGAAGCAGAACATGCAGTAACGCCCAGCGTCAGCCCCGAGCCCCCGCACGCCTTGCGTGCGGGGGCTTTTCATTGGCTGTCCGGCAGCGGGCGAGCGCTGCTCATCCGCAGGTTGCGTCCTCGCGGCAGGCCGCTTTGCATCGTTGCAATGAAAAGTCATCAGCGTTCATTTAACTGTCACATTCGTTTCATAGAGTGTTCACGTGGCCTGCAGATACTTGGGCCCGTTCCATCCAACACTATCCTGCTAGGAGCAAGGCATGAAACTGAAGCGTTTGATGGCGGCCCTGACTTTCGCCGCCGCCGGCGTAAGCGCCGTATCTGCTGTAGCCGCCGTCGACCCGGCTCTGCCGACCTATGAGAAGACTTCCGGTGTATCGGGCAACCTGTCCAGCGTCGGCTCCGACTCGCTGGCCAACCTGATGACCCTGTGGGCAGAAGAGTTCAAGAAGAACTACCCCAACGTCAACATCCAGATTCAGGCCGCCGGTTCCTCCACCGCGCCGCCCGCGCTGACCGAAGGCACCGCCAACATGGGCCCGATGAGCCGTCCGATGAAGGACAGCGAGCTGCAGGCCTTCGAAGAGAAGTACGGCTACAAGCCGACCGCCGTTCCGGTCGCCATCGATGCCCTGGCGGTATTCGTGCACAAGGACAACCCGATCAAGGCCCTGACCATGCATCAGGTCGACGCGATCTTCTCCAGCACCCGTCTGTGCGGCGAAGACAAGGACCTGAAAACCTGGGGTGACGTTGGTCTGACCGGCGAGTGGGCGAGCAAGCCGATCCAGCTGTTCGGCCGTAACTCGGTATCCGGCACTTACGGTTACTTCAAGGAAGAAGCTCTGTGTAAAGGTGACTTCCGCGCCAACGTCAACGAGCAGCCGGGTTCGGCTTCCGTGGTGCAGTCGATCTCCAGCACCCTGAACGCCATCGGTTACTCGGGCATCGGCTACAAGACCTCCAGCGTTCGCGCTGTTCCGCTGGTCGACAAGAACGGCCAGGTAGAAGAAGCCAACGAAACCAACGCGCTGTCCGGCAAGTACCCGCTGGCTCGTTTCTTCTACGTCTACCTGAACAAGGCGCCGAACCAGCCGCTGAGCCCGCTGGACGCCGAGTTCGTCAAGCTGGTGCTGTCCAAGCAGGGTCAGGAAGTGGTGGTCAAGGATGGTTACATCCCGCTGCCGTCCAAAGTGGTCGAGAAGACCATGAAGGAACTGGGCCTGTAATTTCAGTGCCTGACGCCGCCGACCCGCTGATCTTCGGCTGATGGTCGGAAGAGCCCGCCACTCGATTCGAGTGGTGGGCTTCGTCATGTCAGGTGACTGTAACCTTTCTGTCATACAAGCTCGCTAGATTGACAAGCCTGGACAGCCCTATGCGCTGCACTTGAGCCCGCGCAGAGACTTCTCGCATGAATGACTTGGCAAACGAATCCGTGAATCGCTCTCAGAATCCGCTGGGGATCGACTTCAATACCCCCGCCCTGCAACGCAAGCGTCGCCTGCGTGCCCTCAAGGACCGCATGGCGCGCTGGTACGTCTCCGTCGGTGGCCTGGCGGTGCTGGGTGCGATCACCCTGATCTTCTTCTACCTGGCGCACGTGGTACTGCCCATGTTCCAGGGCGCCGAACTGGATGCGCGCAAGGTTCAGCAGCCGGCCTGGCTGGCTGACGCCCCGGCGCCGCTGATGCTGGCCGTCGAGGAGCAGAACCAGGTGGCCATGCGCCTGGACGCCAGCGGTGCGGTGCAGTTCTTCGAGCTGAAGAACGGCGAAGCGCTGCTGCGCGTGCAGCTGCCGCTGCCGGAAGGCGTCAGCGTCGCCTCGGTCGCGCAGGACCAGCCGGGCAGCCGCCGCGTGGCGCTGGGCCTGAGCAATGGCCAGGCGCTGGTCATCCAGCACAACTACAAGATCACCTACCCGGACAACGTGCGCACCATCGCGCCGCGCATCGACTATCCGTACGGCGAGACGCCGATCGAGGTCGATCCGCAGGGCCGCCCGCTCGAGCACGTGGCGCTGAACCTCAACAGCGGCACGCTGATGCTGGCAGGCTCTACCGGTAGCGAGCTGCACCTGATCAGCCTCGGTCGCGAGGAAAACCTGTTCACTGGCGAAGTGAGCGTCAGCGAAGAGCGCATCGCCCTGCCGCAGATCGGTGAGCCGATCAGCCAGCTGATCCTCGATCCCCGCCAGCTGTGGCTGTACGTCCTCAATGGCGACTCCAACGCCGATGTCTTCGACCTGCGCAAGCGCAGCCTGAATGGCCGCTACCAGCTGCTCAAGGACGCCTCCAACCGTGTCACCAGCGCCACCAGCCTGCTGGGCGGCATCTCCATCATGATCGGCGACGCCAAGGGCGGCATCCAGCAGTGGTTCATGGTGCGTGACAAGGACGGCAAATCCACCTTCCAGTCGATCCGCAGCTTCCAGCTGGGCAGCAGCGCGGTCACCCAGATTCTTCCCGAAGAGCGTCGCAAGGGCTTCATGGCGCTCGACGAGAGCGGCCTGCTCGGTATCTTCCACAGCACCGCGCACCGTACCCTGCTCAAGGAACAGGTCGCCGACGGCAAGGCCGCCGCCGCCCTGTCGCCGCGCGCCACCCGCGTGCTGGTCGAGTCCGACGGCAAGCTGCAGCGCTTCGTGGTCGACAACCCGCACCCGGAAATTTCCTGGAGCTCGCTGTGGGGCAAGGTCTGGTACGAGAGCTACCCGGAGCCTGACTACGTCTGGCAGTCGACTTCCGCCAACACCGACTTCGAAGCCAAGCTGAGCCTCTCGCCGCTGGCCTTCGGCACGCTCAAGGCAGCCTTCTACGCCATGCTGCTGGCGGCACCGCTGGCGGTCGCCGCGGCGATCTACACCGCCTATTTCATGGCGCCGCGCATGCGCACCAAGGTCAAGCCGGTGATCGAGCTGATGGAGGCGCTGCCGACGGTGATCCTCGGCTTCTTCGCCGGCCTGTTCCTCGCACCGTTCCTGGAAAACCACTTGCCCGGCATATTCAGCCTGCTGTTGCTGACGCCGCTGGGCATCCTGCTGTTCGGCTTCATCTGGAGCAAGCTGCCGGAGGCGGTGCGTCATCGCGTTCCCGATGGCTGGGAAGCCGCGCTGCTGATCCCCGTGGTGATCGCCGTGGGCTGGTTCTCCATCGCGATCAGCGGTCACCTGGAAAACTGGCTGTTCGGCGGCAACATGCGCCTGTGGCTGTCCAATGACCTGGGCATTCCCTTCGACCAGCGCAACGCCCTGGTGGTTGGCCTGGCGATGGGCTTCGCGGTGATCCCGAACATCTACTCGATCGCCGAAGACGCCGTGTTCAGCGTGCCCAAGAGCCTGACCTTCGGCTCGCTGGCGCTGGGCGCGACGCCCTGGCAGACCCTGACCCGCGTGGTCATCCTGACCGCCAGCCCCGGTATCTTCTCGGCGCTGATGATCGGCATGGGCCGCGCCGTGGGGGAAACCATGATCGTGCTGATGGCCACCGGCAACACGCCGATCATGGACGTCAACATCTTCGAGGGCATGCGCACCCTGGCGGCCAACGTCGCGGTCGAGATGCCCGAGTCGGAGGTTGGCGGCACCCATTACCGCGTGCTGTTCCTGGCGGCACTGGTGCTGCTGATGTTCACCTTCGTGATGAACACCCTGGCCGAACTGATTCGTCAGCGTCTGCGTACCAAGTATTCGTCGCTGTAAAGAATGGCCTGCGCAGCAGGCCAACTGATGACCCTCGCCCATTGATGGGAGAGGGTGCCCGAAGGGCGGGAGAGGGCCGTGCGAACAACGCCGCGACCCGCTCCCCCGGCCCCTGTCCCGCCAGCGGGAGAGGGGAGGTAAAGAATGATTTCATTCAAGGTGTGATGCCGTGAAACAGAACAACCTGAAATCCTGGTACAAGAGCGGCGCCCCCGGCGTGTGGATGAGCGGCGGCGCGGTCGCCATCGCCATCATCATGACCCTCGGCCTGCTGGCGGTGATCGCCACGCGCGGCCTGGGGCACTTCTGGCCGGCGGATATCATCGAGGCCGACTATCAGGTGCCTGGCCAGGAATCCCGGGTCATGCTCGGCGAAGTGGTGCAGGCCGAGGAAGTCCCGCGTGCCCGTCTCGCTGCGGCCGGCCTGCCGGTCGCCGAAGAGGGCGGCGAATTCATGACCCGCGAGCTGCTCAAGGTGGGTAACCGCGAGCTGTTCGGCGCGGACTTCACCTGGGTCGTCGGCGAATGGCTGAGCAACCTGCGCAAGCCGGCGGACATCACCGTGCTGGAGCGCCGCGAGTGGGGCAACTTCTACGGCAACCTGGTCAACGTCAAGGAAAGTGGTCAGCTGGTCGCCGAGGGCGATGCCGCCTGGGCCGAGCTGCAGCAGCGCCTGGAGCGGGTCGACGAGCTGCACGCCCAACTGGTGCGCCTGGAGAAGAGCGACATCGGCCGCATCAACCATGGTCTGGAGCGCATTCGCCTGGAAGGGCGCAAGCTGCAGCTGCAGGACAAGCTGGACGCTGCCGCCCAGGCCGACATGGACGCTCGCCGCGATGCCCTGAATGCCGAGTACAAGGTGCTCGAAGAGCGCATGGTGGCGCTGACCCAGCAGATCAACCGCGACAGCGTGACCCTGACCGCCAGCGACGGCCGCCAGACCGAGATCGCCCTGGGCAAGATCGTCCGCGCCTTCCGTCCGAATGCCATGAGCAGCGTCGACAAGCTCGGCTTCTACGCCATGAAGGTGTGGGAGTTCATCAGCGACGAGCCGCGTGAGGCCAACACCGAGGGCGGCATCTTCCCGGCCATCTTCGGCACCGTGCTGATGGTCATGCTGATGGCGGTGATCGTCACCCCGTTCGGTGTGATCGCGGCGGTCTACCTGCGTGAGTATGCCCACCAGGGCCCGCTGACCCGGGTGATCCGCATCGCCGTGAACAACCTGGCCGGCGTGCCCTCGATCGTCTACGGCGTGTTCGGCCTGGGCTTCTTCGTCTACGTGCTGGGCGGTTCCATCGACCAGCTGTTCTTCCCAGAGGCGGCGCCAGCGCCGACCTTCGGTACGCCGGGCCTGATGTGGGCCTCGCTGACCCTGGCGATTCTCACCCTGCCGGTGGTCATCGTCGCCACCGAGGAAGGCCTGGCGCGTATTCCGCGTGCGGTGCGCGAAGGGTCGCTGGCGCTCGGTGCGACCAAGGCCGAGACCCTGTGGAAAGTAGTGATTCCGATGGCCAGCCCGGCGATGATGACCGGCCTGATTCTCGCCGTGGCGCGTGCCGCCGGCGAGGTGGCACCGCTGATGCTGGTGGGCGTGGTCAAGCTGGCGCCGAGCCTGCCGCTCAACGCCAACTACCCTTATCTGCACCTGGATCAGAAGATCATGCACCTGGGCTTCCACATCTACGACGTCGGCTTCCAGAGCCCCAACGTAGAAGCGGCCCGCCCGCTGGTCTATGCAACCGCGTTGCTGCTGGTGATCGTCATCGCCCTGCTCAACCTGACCGCGGTCTATATCCGTAACCACCTGCGCGAGAAGTACAAGGCGCTGGATCATTAAATTCGAGCCGCAAGCCCCGAGCCGCAAGCTTCAACGAGAAGCGCGGCGACCGGCTTGCAGCTTGTAGCGTGCAGCTTGTAGCTGCGAACGGAGTGAGCCCATATGCAACACGAAGCCCATACCCACGGTATCGACCTGGCCGCCCTCGGCCGCGACAAGCAGAGCCTGAGCCTGGCCGACGAGACCACGGCCATCGAAGTGCCGGGCCTGAACCTGTTCTACGGTCAGAAGCAGGCGCTGTTCGACGTCAGGATGGACATCCCCAAGCAGCGCGTGACCGCCTTCATCGGCCCGAGCGGCTGCGGCAAGTCGACCCTGCTGCGCACCTTCAACCGCATGAACGACCTGGTCGATGGTTGCCGCGTCGATGGCGAGATCAACATCGACGGCCGCAACATCTACCGCAAGGGCGAGGATGTCGCCGAGCTGCGTCGCCGCGTCGGCATGGTGTTCCAGAAGCCCAACCCCTTCCCCAAGAGCATCTACGAGAACGTGGTGTATGGCCTGCGCATCCAGGGCATCAACAGCAAGCGCGTGCTCGACGAAGCGGTGGAATGGGCGCTGAAGAGCGCGGCACTGTGGGACGAGGTCAAGGATCGTCTGCACGATTCGGCACTGGGCCTGTCCGGCGGTCAGCAGCAGCGTCTGGTGATCGCCCGCACCGTGGCGGTACAGCCGGAAGTGCTGCTGCTCGACGAGCCCTGCTCGGCACTCGACCCGATCTCCACGCTGAAGGTCGAAGAGCTGATCTACGAACTCAAGAGCAAGTACACCATCGTCATCGTCACCCACAACATGCAGCAGGCGGCGCGTGTCTCCGACTACACCGCGTTCATGTACATGGGCAAGCTGATCGAGTTCGGTGATACCGACACGCTGTTCACCAACCCGGCCAAGAAGCAGACCGAAGACTACATCACCGGTCGTTACGGTTGAGGACAGCGGCACGCTACAAGCCGCAAGTTGCCGGTCAGCTTGCGGTAACCAGACACTTCACCGATCGGCTTGCAGCTTGAAGCTTTCGCGGAGCGAACTTGATGAACAAAGACAACATTACCCAGCACATCTCCCAGCAGTTCAACGCCGAGCTGGAAGAAGTGCGCAGCCACCTGCTGGCCATGGGCGGCCTGGTGGAGAAGCAGGTCAACGATGCCGTCACCGCCCTGATCGAGGCCGACTCCGGCCTGGCTCAGCAGGTGCGCGAGATCGATGACCAGATCAACCAGATGGAGCGCAACATCGACGAGGAATGCGTGCGCATCCTCGCCCGTCGTCAGCCGGCGGCCTCCGACCTGCGCCTGATCATCAGCATCTCCAAGTCGGTGATCGACCTCGAGCGCATCGGCGACGAGTCGACCAAGATCGCCAAGCGTGCCATCCAGCTGTGCGAGGAAGGCGAGGCGCCGCGTGGTTACGTCGAGGTTCGCCACATCGGCGATCAGGTGCGCAGGATGGTCCAGGAGGCGCTGGACGCCTTCGCCCGTTTCGACGCCGACCTGGCCCTGTCCGTGGCGCAGTACGACAAGACCGTCGACCGCGAGTACAAGACGGCGCTGCGCGAGCTGGTCACCTACATGATGGAAGACCCGCGCTCGATCACCCGCGTGCTCAGCGTGATCTGGGCGCTGCGCTCGCTGGAGCGCATCGGCGATCATGCACGCAACATCGCCGAACTGGTGATCTACCTCGTGCGTGGTACCGATGTGCGGCATATCGGCCTGACCCGCATGCGCGAGGAAGTCGAAGGCAAATCCGCGGACTGATGCCTGCGTCGAGCCAGCGGCCCGGGACTTCCCGGGCCGTTGCGTTTGCGCGATTTGTCGTTTACCCGACGTTTCCGTTGGCCTTAGGCCACTGGCCATGACTATGCTTATTGCCATTCGTACAGGAGAGGCCGATGAGCAAAGTCAGTGTGCTGGTGGTGGACGACGCGACCTTTATCCGTGATCTGGTCAAGAAAGGGCTGCGTGATCACTTCCCCGGCGTACAGATCGAGGAAGCGGTCAACGGTCGCAAGGCCCAGCAGCTGTTGGGCCGGCAGGCGGTCGACCTGATCCTCTGCGATTGGGAAATGCCAGAGATGTCCGGCCTGGAGCTGCTGACCTGGTGCCGTGAGCAGGACGACCTGAAAACCACGCCGTTCATCATGGTCACCAGCCGTGGCGACAAGGAGAACGTGGTGCAGGCCATCCAGGCCGGTGTTTCCGACTACATCGGCAAGCCGTTCTCCAACGAGCAACTGGTCACCAAGGTGAAGAAGGCCCTGAGCCGCGCCGGCAAGCTGCAGGCGCTCACCGCCAGTGCTGCGCCCAAGATGCTGAGCGGCGGTGGCTTCGCCAACGATTCGCTGGCCGCACTCACCGGTGGCAAGGCCGAGGTGGTCAAACCCAGTGCGCCGACACCGGCCGCGCCAGCCCCGGCAGCGGCCTTCGCCAAACCGGCCCCCGCGGCCGCGAGCAAGGCGCCGGCCGGGCGCGGCCAGGGCCAGTTGCGCCTGCCGTCCGGCAGCATGGCCTGCGTGATCAAGGCGCTGAGCCTGAAGGAGGCGCTGCTGGTGGTGCGGCGTGCCGATGTCCTGCCGCAGGTACTCGAGAGCGCGGTGCTCGATCTGGAGCAGGGCGAGGCAGCGGAAACCGCCCGCCTCAACGGCTACCTGCATGCCGTGGCGGCGTTCGAGCCCAAACCCGACAGCGAATGGCTGCAGCTGACCTTCCGTTTCGTCGACCGCGACCCGCAGAAGCTCGACTACCTGTCGCGGCTGATCGCACGCGGTACCGCGCAGAAGCATTTCTCTCCGGGCGCCTGATTCGCGCGGTGATCCACATGGCACCGGAGCGACCGGCGGCGGTGAGCCGGTTCACAGCCTGACGGTTGCTTCCTCGCGCATGCCCTCCCGCGCTGCTAGTCTTTTCAATCCGGATAGCAAAAAGCCATAAGATCCGAATCGTTATGCTAGGGCGTTTGATCATTTTCTGCAGTCTGCTGGTTCTCTGTGGCCAGGCTGCTGCTCTGACCGTTTACAAGTACGTCGACGCGAACGGCGTGGTGACCTACAGCGATCAGGCGGCGCCTGGTGCCCAGGTGTTCGTGTTCAACGACCGCATGGTCGAGCGCCTGGACAACCAGGTGAAGCTGGAGACCAAGAAGCACGAAGCCGGCGAGACGCTGCTGATTCGCAACGACCTGTATGCGCCGGTGGAGATCGAGCTCAGGCTGGAGCAGGTGAAGAACGCCATCGGCGCACCGAGCAAGCCGATTCGCTGGGTGCTGCCGCCGCGCAGCAAGATCCGTCTCGCCACCCTGACGCCGCAGGATGCGGGCAAGCCGCTGCGCTACAAGCCGAAGCTGCGCTACGCCCTCGGCGACCCGCGTCTGCAACCGAGCATCCATCGTTATCCACTGCCCTGGCGGGGTGGTCCGTTCCGGCAGACCCAGGGCGCCAACGGTACCTACAGCCACTTCACGGCCAAGGGGCGCTACGCGGTGGATATCGCCATGCCCGAGGGCACGCCCATCGTCGCGGCCCGTGGTGGGGTGGTGGTGAAGACCGAGAACCAGCAGAGCGGGCGCGGCAACAACCCTGCCGGCAACTTCGTGCGCATCCTGCATGACGACGGCACCATGGGGGTCTACCTGCACCTGATGCGCGGCTCGGTCAGCGTGCGCGAGGGGCAGCGGGTGGAGACCGGCAGCCTGCTGGCGCGCTCCGGCAATACCGGCAACAGCACCGGCCCGCACCTGCACTTCGTGGTCCAGCGCAACGTCGGCCTGGCCGTCGAATCCATTCCGTTCAACTTCCGCCAGCCGGTCAACAGCCTGCCCAATTTCGCCGTTGGCGGCGAGTAAGCGGCAGGTTCAGGCGGGCGGTCGCGGCTGAAGCCCCTCCCACGCATCAACGCAATCTTCTCTCGCTCCTCAGTCCCGGTTTCGTCGGCGCGGATTCATCTCGTGGCCGGAGAGCCACCCTCAGCGCTGTCCTGCGTGTCACGGCCACTCTCCCCGCGCCTGGCTGGCTTGTCCGGCCTCAGTGCACTGCATTCACCGCGTTTTCCTTAAGCCGGGCCGCTGCCGCGTCGCCTGTGTAGGGGGCATGTCCGCCTGTTGCGCAGGCGAGCGGAAGCCGGCCTTCCGCCTGTCGCTCGCTGCCTCGCGAGCGGAAAGGATCTTTCACCTGGCGGTTGGCTCAAGTCCTTGAATATCAACGACTTGGCTGGTTGGCACCGCTATTGCTATCTCTCAGGAAAACGGGTGTCCGACTATGGCTATCGATTCAGATTACGTACAGAGCATGGCGACCCAACTGGCCCAATACGAGATTCAGGGGCAGTTGGCCAAGGCCAACCGCAACCAGGAAGCCTACAAGGCGCAGCTCAATGCCCTGAGCTCCCTGGACACTGCGCTGAAGAGCTTCAAGAGCGCTGCCAGCGGCCTGAAGCTCGCCGGCAGCAGCATGCTGGTCAACAGCGCCAGCTACAGCCAGGAGGGCTATGCCACTGCCACGGTCGGCAGCAAGGCGGTCGCGGGCAGCTATGACTTCTTCGTCCAGCAGCTGGCCAGCAAGAGCCAGCTCGCCCTGCAGGGCCTGCAGGACGGCGACCTGGGCAGCGGCAGCCTGAGCATCGGCCAGGGCAGTGACACGTTCAGTGTCGACCTGGGCGCGGTGACGACGCTCGACGAACTGGCCGCTGCGATCAACGGCGCGGCTGACAACAGCGGGGTCAAGGCCACGCTGGTGCGCAGCAATGGTCAGGTCAACCTGGTGCTGACCAGCGAGACGACCGGTGCCGACCAGGCCATCAGCCTGACCGCCAGCGGCAACACGGCATTCGAGAATGCCGTGGCCGCGCGTCAGGAACTGTCCGTGGCCAAGGACGCCATCGTCCGCCTCGGCGGCGAGGCCGGTATCGAGCTGACCAGTAGCAGCAACACCTTCGCCAACATCATCGACGGCGTCAGCCTGACGTTCAGCAAGGCTCACCAGACGGGCGACACCCCGCTGACCATCGAGATCGCCCAGGACCAGAGCGCCACCAAGGAGAAGGCGCAGACGTTCGTCAGTGCCTTCAATGCCCTGATGAGCAGCTTCGACTCGCTGACCGCCAGCGGCGGCGAGAGCGGCAGCCGTGGGCCCCTGGCCGGTGACGCCAGCGTGCGCGCCATCGAAGGCATGCTCAACCAGCTGGTGCGCACGTCCTTCGGCGGGGTGAGCCTGACCGAGTTCGGCATCGTCGCCGACCGCGGCGGCAAGCTGACCATCGACAGTGCACGTTTCGAGAAGGCCGTGGCGGCCAACCCGGAAGGCTTCGAGAAGCTGTTCACCGACAAGGGCAACCTGCTCGACACCCTGGACAAGAACCTGGCGGTCTACACCAGCAGCGCCGGCGGCCTGCTGACCAATCGCAAGGACACCCTCAACACCCAGCTGCGTCGTGTCGATCAGCAGTTCGACAACATCCAGAAGCAGTACGACTCCTACTACGCCCGCTATCTCCGTCAGTACACCGGTCTGATGCAGACCATGGCGGCGATGGAACAGACCTACGGAATGTTCTGATGAGTGCCTACAACCTCAACGAAAGTTACGACAGCTACCGCACCGTGGACCTCGAGGCCCGCGCTGCCGCCGCCTCGCCCTACGAGCTGGTGCTGGTGCTGTTCGACGGCCTGCTCGACGAGCTGGCCCGTGCCCGTGGCCATATCGAGGCCAAGCGTTACCAGCAGAAGGGCCAGTCCCTGGAGAAGTGCCTGAACATCCTCGGCGGCCTCAACAGCGCGCTCGATTACGAGAACGGCGGCGAGCTGGTGCAGGGCCTGGCGCGGCTCTACGACTACTGCATCTACCGGCTCTCCGACGTCAGCGTCAGCCTGTCGCTGGAAGGCCTGGACGAGGTGGTGGGGCTGCTCGGTGTGTTGCGTGAAGGCTGGGAAGGCGTGAATGCAGCGCGCAAGTGAACTGCGCGCCCTGCAGCAGCTGCATGGCCAGTTGGCCGAGGCGCTGGAGCAGGGCGACTGGGCGCGCATCGGCGAGGTCGATGCGCTGATCCGCGCCTGCCTGCAACTGCTGGCCGGGTTGCCGTCGCTCAGTGACGAGACGCGTGCGGCCAAGCAGCGTCTGCAACAGCTGCACGGCCAGGCGCGAGTCGCCTGCGCCGAGGAATGCGAGCGCGTGCGGCGCCTGCTGTTGACGCATCTGGAATACGCCGAAGGGCGTAGCGCCTACCTGCGCGTCGATCTGTATCAAGAGGGGAGATAGAAGGTGCTGCAACTGATCAACGCGAATGCGCGAGTCGACCTCGGCGGCGCCGCAGCGGAGCCTGCGCTGAACGGCTTTGCCCAGGCGCAGAGTGCGTCCGGCGAACAGCCGGCCTTCGATCTGCAGATGGAGCTGCATGCCTTCGCCGCAAGCGAAAGCGTGGCGCCGCCAGCCAGCGCGCCGGCGCCGATCGCGCTCGGCCTCGGCGAGGCCGATGCCGATGCCGAGCAGTGGCTGGCCAGCGTGCTCGGGCAGCAGGCGGTCCGGGTGGAGGCGCGCGAGACGGCGGAGACTGCGCAGCACGCCCCGGCGCGCCCGGACGAACAGGAGCAGGACCCGCAGCTGGCCGCGTTGCCGGTCGATCCCGCGCGGGTGCCGCGTGAACCCTTGCCGAGCGAGCCCGAGCGCGCTGCGGCCCCGGTCGCGGCCAGGCCGGTGCCTGCCCAGGCCATGACTGCGCCGATGCCGCCAATGGCGCTGGACGCTGCGCTGCAGAATGCCGCGTCACTCACCGCCAACGACAGCCTCGAGGCCAGCCTTGCCGAGCGTCTGCCCGGCACCGGCAGCGCCGACGACAAGGCGAGCGCGACGGCCACTGCGCCAGCTTCCCTGCCCGCGAACCTGGCACCGACCACGGAGCGCCACCTCAAGCTGCATGCGCCGCAGGCGCAGTGGGGCGAGCAGATGCTCGGCAGCCTGCGCGAGCAGGTCGATGTGCAGATCAACCAGCGCATCCAGAACGCCACCATCCGTCTCGACCCACCGGAGCTGGGCAGCCTGGAAATCTTCCTCAGTCACGAATCCGGCCGGCTCAGCGTGCAGCTTTCCGCGGCCAACGCCGATGTCGCCCGCCTGCTGCAGCAGACCAGCGAGCGCCTGCGTCAGGAACTGGTCGGGCAGCACTTCGTGCAGGTCGACGTGCAGGTCTCCGCCGATGCCCAGGGCGGGCGTCAGCAAGGCCAGCCGCGCCAGGCCTGGCTGGCCGAGGAGCCGGTGCACGCGGCGAGCACCACCACGGCCGACAGCGGCCCGCGCAACCCGGACTCGACCAGCGACGTGCTGGTCACCGTTTAACCCTTCGCACCTGAATCGAGAACCCCATGACAATGCCGCGCATCATCCTCCTGCTGCTCATCTTCAACACGCTGGTGGTGGTCGGCGGGACCGTCTTCAACTACGCCACGCTGCGCTCGCTGCAGTCCGGGCAGCCGCTGCCGGGGCTTTCCAGCGCGGGCGCCGGCGAGGAGGAGCAGACCAGCGAGTATCGCTTCTTCCCCATCGAGAAAGTCATCGTCAGCCTGCAGGGCGAGAACCGCGAGCACTACTTCGTGCTCGACCTGGTGCTGCAGGCCGACCTCGAGACCGACCCGAAGAAGCTCGAGCAGATCGACCCCATGGTGCGCAACTCGGTGGTCGCCCACCTGTCGGCGATGACCTTCGAGAGCCTGCGTGCCATGCCCATCCCCGAATTGCAGGGCAAGCTGGAAAGCGCGCTGTTCGATGACTTCGCCAGCAAGAAGCTGGCGATGCCGTTCGCCAACGTGCTGGTCAGCAAGCTGATCGTCCAGTAGAGAGCAGGGCCTGCCCATGAACGCCAACTGCGCCATCGACTACCGCTACGCCGCCGACCAGGGTGGTGCCGCGCTGTTCGCCCCCGGGGCCGAGCAGAAATGGCTGATGCAGTACCTGCCGCTGGTCAAGCGCATCGTCAGCCAGCTGGCGTTGCAGGCCAATCAGGTGCTCGATCGCGAGGACATGGAGCAGATCGGCCTGATGGGGCTGCTCGAATGCCTGCGCCGCTACGGCACGCCGGACGAGCAGTTCGGCCGCTTCGCCGCGCTGCGCGTGCGTGGCGCGATCCTCGACGAGCTGCGTCGCCAGGACTGGCGGCCGCGCCAAGTACGCCAGCAGACCCACAAGATCCGCGATGCCATTCGCCAGCTGGCGCGCCAGCTGGGCCGTGTGCCGCAGGAGGAGGAGATCCTCCGGGCCACCGGGATCAGCGCCAAGGACTACCAGGAGTTCCTCCAGGCCGACGCCTGCGAGGCCATCGAGAGCCTCGACGAGCTGCTGCAGAACGGCCACGAAGGGTTCACCTGTGGCAGCAGTGCGGTCGAGGACAGGGTGCTCAAGGAGCGCCTGCTGACCCAGGCGCTGAGCCAGCTCAGCGAGCGCGAGCGGCTGGTGCTGACCCTTTACTACCAACATGAGCTGAGCCTCAAGGAAATCGCCCTGGTGCTGGAGCTGAGCGACGCGCGCGTCTGCCAGCTGAGCAAGCAGGCGATCGCCAAGGCCAGCCGCTACCTGAACGAGAGAGGCTAGGGTGCAGAAGTTACTAGGTGCATTGATCATCGTCGGCTGCGTGCTGGGCGGGTACGTCATGGCCCACGGCGAGCTGGCCATGCTCTGGCAGCCGGCCGAGGTGGTGATCATCGTCGGCGCCGGTCTCGGCGCACTGGTGGTGGGCAACCCCAAGGAAGTGCTGGTGGAGATGTGCCACCAGATCAAGGGCGTGTTCGTCTACAAGCGGCGCGGCGAGGAGTTCCAGCGGCAACTGCTGATGCTGCTGTACGAGCTGCTGGAGATGGTCGAGGTCGGTGGTCTCAAGGTGCTCGACGCACACATCGAGGAGCCCGAGCAGAGCGAGCTGTTCGCCAAGTACCCGCTGATCCGTCAGGAGAAGAACCTGATGGCCTTCATCGCCGACAACTTCCGCCTGATGGCCATGGGCAAGATCAGCGCACACGAGCTGGAAGGCTTCCTCGAACAGGAGCTGGAGGCCATGGAGCACATCCTGCTGCAGCCGTCGCGTTCGCTGCACAAGATCGGCGAGGCGATGCCGGGCTTCGGCATCCTCGCGGCGATCATGGGGATCATCATCACCATGGGCAACATCGGCGGTTCGGTGGCCGAGATCGGCGCCCACGTCGCTGCCGCGCTGGTCGGCACCTTCCTCGGCATCTTCATGTGCTACTGCGTGATGGAGCCGCTGTCCAACGCCATGAGCCAGCGCATCAAGACCGAGCTGTCGGCACTCGAGTGCGTGCGCACCACGCTGGTCGCCCATGTCGCCGGCAAGCCCACGCTGCTGGCCGTGGATGCTGGGCGCAAGCTGATCGAGCAGGACGTCAAGCCGGCCTTCAAGCAGCTGGAGACCTGGGTCAACCGCTACGAGGATGAAAGGGACGCGGCATGAAGAAGCGTGGCGGCGCAGAACACGAGATCATCATCAAGCGGCGTGGCAAGAAAGGCGGCCACGACGAGCACGGTGGTGCCTGGAAGGTCGCCTTCGCCGACTTCACCATGGCCATGATGGCGCTGTTCATGGTGCTGTGGATCATCCAGCCGCAGACCCAGGACCAGAGCCGGGCCAATGCGGACATGATGAACAACCCGCTGGTCGATGGCGGCGCCGGCATCTTCGACGGCACCAGCACCACGCCGCTGGACCTCGACGGTATCCCGGTGCAGGTCAGCCCGCGCCAGGACCGCCTCAACCAGGCGCGTACGCCCCAGGAGGACCCAGGGGCCGAGCAGGGTGATGGCCAGCCTGGCGCGGCGCGCAGGCCGCACTACGCCGAGCCGCTGCAGATGCAGGAGCTGGCGCAACTGATGGAGGCGCTGGCGCTGCAACTGGATGCCGAGGCCAACATCGAGGTGCAGGTGGTGCCCCAGGGCCTGCGCATTCTGATCAAGGACGATGCGCAGCGCTTCATGTTCGCCCGTGGCAGCGCGCGCCTGGACCCGCATTTCGAGACCCTGCTCAAGCGTCTGGCCGGCATCCTGGCCAAGGTCGACAACCACCTGATCGTCAGCGGCCACACCGATGCCACGCCCTACCGGGGCATCGTCGGCGGCTACAACAACTGGAACCTGTCGGGTGATCGCGCCCTGCGCGCGCGCAACGTGCTGGTCGAGGCCGGCCTGCCGACCCGCGCGGTGCTGCAGGTGACGGCGCAGGCCGATGGCATGCCGCTGCTGCCCGATGACCCGGAGAACGGTGCCAATCGGCGCATCGAGCTGCTGTTGCTGACCAGCCAGGCCGAGGGCCTCTACCGCGAGCTGTTCGGCGACACGCAGGTGCGTGTGGAGTACCGCGCCGAGGGCGCGCGGCTGAGCACGCCGGAGTCGTGAGCGCGGCGCTACAGGTGACGCGCTGGGCAGTAGAACTGGCGGGTTTCCAGGGCGTAGAGGCAGCCGTCGAGGCGGGTCAGGCGGATGGTCGAGCCCTTGTGCCGACCGTAGAGCAGGTTGAACACCAGCTCGTCGTCGACCTCGCTGGCCAGGCCGGTGACCTGGCCATCCTCGACGCGCAGGCGGTAGTTGCCGAGGAAGCCGTAGTCGACCGTCCCCGAGGTCTCCAGGATGCTGTCGCCCTGGCGGGTCATGGCGTAGAAACGCCCGTTGTTGACCTGCAGGCTGTGGCTGATGTCGAGCACCTTGCCGTTGCTCAGCTGGACCTGGCCGCTGGACTGGTAGCGGCCGTCGAGCTCCGCGCTGGAGCTGAAGCTGAGCCACAGCGCGAGCATGCCCAGGAGCATCGCCAGGGCCGTGGCGAACATGCTCAGCAGCCACACGCCGCTGATGCCGAGTTGCCTGCAGCGGCTCATGGCAGGCATCTGCTCAGTTGGGCATCGGCCACCTGACCCAGCTGGCTTTCATGCAGCATCAGCGAGCGTGCGCCGCCCCCCGGTTGCAGGCAGAGCAGCTCGTAGAAGCCACCACTCAGGCGCAGCACCAGCTCGGACGGCGCGCTGGCCAGTGCCGTGAGGCGGCTGGTCAGGCCATGGGTGTGCAGGATGAGTTGCTGCAGGCGCTGCGGGTTCTGGTCGATGTAACGCACGTTGAGGGGTCCCTGGGTCATCTCGCTGCTGTACAGGTCGTCTGGCTGGCTGATCCGGTACAGCGTCAGGAACAGGGCGATGCCGATGATGCTGAACAGGCTGAGCAGGATCAGCCAGGAGGCGCGCTGACGACTGTGGCGCCGCAGGAAGGCGGGTGGTGCGGCTGGCACGTCGGGCGCCGCGCCGGACGGGTCGGCGGCATCGCTGGCTGACGGCACGACCAGGTGATTGGGGTTGAGCAGGTAGCCGCGGCGCGGCAGGGTCTGGATGATCTCGCGGCTTTTCTCGTCGCCCAGCACCTGACGCAGGGTATAGATCTGCTGGTTCAGGCTGCCCTGGCCCACTACCCGGTCGGCCCAGGCGTGGTTCATCAGCTCCTCGCGCGAGACGACCTCGCCCGGCTTCTGCAGCAGGCGCTCGAGCAGGCGGCTACCGGAGTAGCCGAGGTCGATCTTCTCTTCGATACCGCTCTTGGCCAGCGTCAGCTGATACAGCGCCGGATAGAAGTGCGCGTAGCAGTCACTGCGCCCGGTCCTGATGACCTGGCAGGCGATGGTGCTTCCCGGCTCGGTGGGCGGCGTGTCGGGGCTGGAGTTCATGCGGTCCTTAGAGCGAGCGACATTTCCGGCTGGAAACGTCCGGGCGACGGATGGTCAGCATTCTGGCGTCAGGGAAATGCAGTGGCAAGTCTTGTGCCAGTCACGAGCTGACCGAGCGGCCTCGCACAGGCCGTGCTCAGTTCTATGCTAGCTGCTTCGTGGGTGAAGTCGATGCAGTCGGCAGGTGTCGTGACGGTCATTTCAGCATCCCGTCGTTCGATGACGGTTGCACGCTGGCGATGCGCGTTGCCGGGGCTCAGGCCGTAACGAGAAACGCCCCGTGAGTACGGGGCGTTGGAGGGGGTGGCGCCATCCGTTGCGCCTGGATGACGCGGGATCAGCCCAGCAGGGACATGACCATGCCCGGCATCTGGCCGGCTTGCTTGAGCATGGAGATGCCCGACTGCAGGAGCATGGAGTTCTTGCTCATGCTGGCGCTTTCCTTGGCGAAGTCGGCATCCATGATGCGACCCTTGGCCATGTCGGTGTTGTCCTTCATGTTGCCGAGGTTGTTGGCGGTGTGGTTCAGGCGGTTGATGTTGGCGCCGAACTGGGCACGCAGCGCACCGATCTCGTCCAGAGCGGTCTCGGCCAGGGTGATCGCGCCGTTGGCGCCGGCCTGGGTCTCGAGCTTCTGGTCGGCGGCCGGAGCAGCGGCGAACTGGGTGTTCAGCGCGCCCAGGGCGGCGGTCAGGGTGCCGACGTCGGCGCTGACGTCCAGGGCCAGGGTTTCGGTGGCGCTGGCGCCGATCTGGAAGCTCATGCCGCCAGCGGTGCCGAACTTGCCGCCGGTACCGGCGATGTCGAACAGGGCCTCACCCGCGTACTTGGTGTTGGTCATGATGTTGGCCAGCTCTTTGCCCAGTTCGTTGAACTCGGCCGAGAGGGCCAGACGGTCGTCTGCGCTGTTGGTGTCGTTCGCCGCCTGGGTGGAGAGGTCTTTCATGCGCTGCACGATGTCGGTCATTTCGCTGAAGGCGCCTTCGGCGGTCTGCAGCAGCGAAACGGCGTCGCTGGTGTTGCGGATGGCCACGTCCATACCACGCGATTGAGCGTTCAGACGGGTAGCGATCTGCAGGCCGGCGGCGTCGTCGGCAGCGGAGTTGATGCGGAAACCGGTGCCCAGACGCTGCTGGTTGGTGCCCAGGGCGTTGTTGGTCTTGGACAGGTTGGTCTGAGTGATCAGCGAGGAGTAGTTGGTATGAATCGACAGAGCCATGATGAGATTCCTTCAGTTGAGTGAAGCTGGCTGTGATTGCCTG
The DNA here is from genome assembly GCF_017915135.1 of Ectopseudomonas khazarica. NCBI lineage: Bacteria > Pseudomonadati > Pseudomonadota > Gammaproteobacteria > Pseudomonadales > Pseudomonadaceae > Ectopseudomonas > Ectopseudomonas khazarica. The sequence goes on from NZ_CP068551.1 coordinate 166,908, forward strand.
CTGTAAGTGAAGGGCGACCGGCTTTTGACGCTGCTTAAATGGCGTTGGCGATTTTTCTGCGTGGCGGCCGGCGAAGGCTATGGCGCGGGCTCCACGCCAGGAGGCTGCTGGGCCGCGAGGTGGCTGTGTTGCGTTTGCGGGGCCTGCTGGCGGCGCCTGGCAGGGTGAAATGAAAACGGCGACCCGAGGGTCGCCGTTTGTTGAAATGACACGTGATCAGCCGATCTCGATCATCTCGAAGTCCATCTTGCCGACGCCGCAGTCAGGGCACAGCCAGTCTTCCGGCACGTCTTCCCAGCGGGTGCCGGGCGCGATGCCGTCGTCCGGCCAGCCCTGGCTCTCGTCGTAAATCAGTCCACAGACCACGCATTGCCACTTCTTCATATCGACCTCGGGTGAATCTCACGGTTTTGCGCGAGGCACGCTACCGCAATTGAACGGACGCGCCAAGCGGACAGGCGGTAATCGCCGCCTGCCAGAGGCCAACCAAAGTCGGGTCGTGCCTGGCACGACCCGCGCATGGACTAGCGGCTTGCCAGCAGCGGATCGCTGATACCCATGACGTACATGGTGACCAGCGCGATGCAGCCCGCAGCAGCGAGGTAGTAGAGCGTCGGCAGGATGGTCTTGCGCAGGGTGATGCCTTCGCGTCCCAGCAGGCCGACCGTCGCCGAGGCCGCCACCACGTTGTGGATGGCGATCATGTTGCCCGCCGCAGCGCCCACCGATTGCAGCGCCACCATCATCGCCCCGGACACGCCCAGCAGCTCGGCAGCGTTGAACTGGAACTGCGACAGCATCAGGTTGGACACGGTGTTGGAGCCGGCGATGAACGCGCCCAGGGCACCCACGGCCGGGGCGAAGAACGGATAGACGCCGCCCACGCTGTCGGCCACCAGACGCGCCATGGCCACCGGCATGGAGACCAGGTCGGCGCCATTGACCCCGGAGTTGATCAGGATACGCACCATGGGGATGGTGAAGATCAGCACGAAGCCGGCACCGAGCAGGGTCTTGCTCGACTCGCCGACGGCCGCCTTCAGCTCGGAGAAGCGCATGCGGTGCAGGAAGAAGGTGACCAGCACCACCATGCACAGGATGCCCCCCGGCAGGTACAGCGGCTCGATGGTGCCGGACACGCCGGTCTCACCGAGGATGTCCTTCCAGCCGAAGCTCAGGCTCATCAGCGCGGCCTTGAGTTCGGGGAAGATCCGCGACAGCACCAGGAACACCGCGAGCAGCAGGTACGGCGCCCAGGCCATGGGCACGGAGATCGGCGCCTTGCCGGCCACCTCGTCGAGTTTCATCTCGATCTTGCCCATCCACTCGGCCGGCCAGTCCTTGGCGTCGGCGAAGTCCCAGGTCTCCTTCGGCAGGAGGAAGCCGGCACGGGCTGCCGGTACCACGATGGACAGGCCGACCAGGGCGCCGATCATCGACGGGAATTCCGGGCCGAGGAACACGCCGGCCGCCATGTACGGCAGGGAGAAGCACAGCGCGGTGAAGACGGCGAACGGCGCGATGGCCAGGCCTTCCTTCCAGCTGCGGTTCTTGCCGAAGAAGCGGGTCATGATCATGACCATGATCAGCGGCATCAGCAGGCCGATCACGCCGTGGGTGATGGCCACCCGCGAATAGATCAGGTGGAAGAAGGTCTCCCAGGTGCTGCCGGTGGCCGCCAGCTGTTCGGTGATGCCGCTCCTGTCCAGGCCGGCGCCGACGCCCACCAGGATCGGCGTGCCCACCGCGCCGAAGGACACCGGCGTGGATTGCACCATCATGCCCAGCACCACGGCTGCCAGCGCCGGGAAGCCGAGGGCAACCAGCAGCGGTGCGGCGACGGCGGCCGGGGTGCCGAAGCCGGAGGCCCCTTCGATGAAGCAGCCGAACAGCCAGGCGACGATCAGCGCCTGTACGCGCCGGTCTGGGCTGATGTTGGAGAAGCCACGGCGAATCGCCGCGATACCGCCGGAGTGCTTGAGCGTGTTCAGCAGCAGGATCGCGCCGAAGATGATCCACAGGATCGAGGTGGTGAGGATCAGCCCCTGCAGGCTGGAGGCGATGACCCGGTTGAGGGACATGTCCCAGGCCAGCAGGCCGATCAGGGCGGTCAGGACGAACACCAGCGGCATCGCGTACTTGGCTGGCCAGCGGAAGCCGATCAGCAGCACACCCGCCAGCACCAGCGGCACGAAGGCCAGGATGGACAGCAGCGTTTGACTCATGTGTTGGTTCCTTCTTTTTCTTGTGAACCACGGTTTTCCGGAGATATCCGGCGCCACGCATCTGGAGTGGCCGGGCGCCACGGCACCGACCATTCCGCGAGCAGCGACGCTGGGGATCACCCGCCGTCGCGCTCATGCTCGAAAGCCCCGACGGTCGGAAACCGTCAGGGCCTGTTGCAGCGCCGTGGCGTTCATCCACGGCGCTCAATCATTTTTCAGGAGGGGCTGGGCGGCATCCCGCTGCAGCCGCGTATGGCCCCTCCCACGCTCAGACCTCCTCTTTGAAGCGCAGACGCCAGGCGTGCAGCAGCGGTTCGGTGTAGCCGCTCGGCTGCTCGCGGCCCTTGAACACCAGGTCGCAGGCGGCGCGGAAGGCATGGGACTGCTCGAAACCGGGGGCCATCGGGCGATAGGCGGCGTCGCCGGCGTTCTGCCCGTCGACCACCTGTGCCATGCGTTGCAGCGTCTCGCGCACCTGGGCTTCGCCGACCACGCCGTGATGCAGCCAGTTGGCGATGTGCTGGGCGGAGATCCGCAGCGTGGCGCGGTCTTCCATCAGGCCGACGTTGTGGATATCCGGCACCTTGGAGCAGCCGACGCCTTGCTCGACCCAGCGCACCACGTAACCGAGGATGCCCTGGCAGTTGTTGTCCAGTTCCTGCTGGATGTCGCTGGCGCTCCACGGGCGCTCGGCGCTGACTGGCACGCTGAGCAGGTCGCCCAGCAGGCTGTCGCGCTGGCTGGCCAGGTCGATCAGCTCCAGCTCGGTCTGCACGGCTTGCACGTCCACCTGGTGGTAGTGCAGCGCGTGCAGCACGGCGGCGGTCGGCGAGGGCACCCAGGCGGTGTTGGCACCGGCCTTGGGATGGCCGATCTTCTGTTCGAGCATGGCCGCCATCAGGTCCGGCATGGCCCACATGCCCTTGCCGATCTGCGCCTTGCCGCGCAGGCCGCAGGCCAGGCCGACCAGCACGTTGTTGCGCTCATAGGCCTGGATCCAGGCACTGGACTTCATGTCGCCCTTGCGCAGCATGGCGCCGGCTTCCATGGCCGTGTGCATCTCGTCGCCGGTGCGGTCGAGGAAGCCGGTGTTGATGAAGGCCACGCGGCTGCTGGCGGCCTCGATACAGGCCTTGAGGTTGACGCTGGTGCGGCGCTCCTCGTCCATGATGCCCATCTTCAGGGTGGCTGTAGGCATGCCCAGCAGTTGCTCGACACGGCCGAACAGCTCGTTGGCGAAGGCCACTTCCAGCGGGCCGTGCATCTTCGGCTTGACGATGTAGACGCTGCCGGCGCGCGAGTTGCCGCGACGCTTGAGGTCATGCAGGGCGATCAGGCTGGTCACCACGGCATCGAGGATGCCTTCCGGAATCTCCTGGCCGTCGCCGTCGAGAATCGCCGGGTTGCTCATCAGGTGCCCGACGTTGCGCACGAACAGCAGCGAGCGGCCGTGCAGGGTCAGTTCACCGCCGGCGGCGGCGCTGTAGGTGCGGTCCGGGTTGAGACGGCGGGTGATGCGCTTGCCGCCCTTCTCCAGTTCCTCGGCCAGGTCACCCTTCATCAGGCCCAGCCAGTTGCGGTAGACCACCACCTTGTCGGCGGCGTCGACGGCGGCGACCGAGTCTTCGCAGTCCATGATGGTCGACAGTGCCGCTTCCATCAGCACGTCCTTGACGCCAGCGGCGTCGGTGCGGCCGATGGCGCTGCTGGCGTCGATCTGGATCTCGAAGTGCAGGCCGTTGTTCTTCAGCAGCACGGCGCTCGGCGTGGCGGCCTCGCCCTGGTGGCCGAGGAATTTCTCCGGCTGCGCCAGGGAAGTCTGCTCGCCGCTGCCCAGGGTCACCTGCAGCTGGCCGGCGACCACGGCATAGGCACTGGCGTCGGCGTGCGAGCCCTTGGCCAGCGGCGCGGCCTGGTCGAGGAAGGCACGGGCGAAGGCGATCACCTTGGCGCCGCGTACCTCGTTGTAACCCGGCCCCTTGCTGGCGCCGCCGTCCTCGCTGATCGCGTCGGTGCCGTACAGGGCGTCGTACAGCGAACCCCAGCGGGCGTTGGCGGCGTTCAGCGCGTAGCGGGCGTTCATCACCGGCACCACCAGCTGCGGGCCGGCCTGGCTGGTGATCTCGCTGTCGACGTTGGCGGTGCTGGCCTTGACGGTCTGCGGCTGCGGCAGCAGGTAACCGATGGACTCGAGGAAGGCGCGGTAGGCGGCCATGTCGCGAACCGGGCCGGGGTTGGCGCGATGCCAGGTGTCCAGCTCGGTCTGCAGGCGGTCACGCTCGGCTAGCAGCGCACGGTTGCGCGGTGCCAGGTCGTGTACCAGGGCGTCGAAGCCGCTCCAGAAGGCCGCGGCTTCGATACCGCTGCCGGGCAGCACTTCGTTTTCGATGAACTGCTTGAGCTCGGCGGCTACCTGCAGGCGCTGACATTGCACGCGTTCGGTCATTTTCCTGTTCTCCTGTCTGTCTGCATTCCTCTTTCATCGAAAGAGGAGAGAGGGGCACACCCTCTTCCGGCACTGCGTGCCACCTTCCCCCTGGGGGAGAAGGTCATCCGTTGGCGGCTACGCCGCATGTTCAAAGGGCTGCGATGCCCGCCTTGGCCACCTGCGCGTCCTGTTCGGCCTTGACCCCGGACACGCCCACGGCGCCGACCACCTGGCCCTCGACCACGACCGGCACGCCACCTTCCAGCGAGGTGATCAGCGGGGCACTGATGAAGGCGGTGCGGCCGCCGTTGACCATGTCCTCGTAACCCTTGGTCTCGCGACGGCCGATGGCAGCGCTGCGGGCCTTCTCGGTGGCGATGTAGGCGCCGATCGGCGCGCAGCCGTCGAGGCGCTCCAGGGCGAGCGGGTGGCCGCCGTCATCGACCACGGCGATAGCGACTGCCCAGCCCTGTTGCTGCGCTTCGCTGCGGGCGGCGGCGATGATCTGGCTGACTTCGGTCTGGCTGAGTACGGCTTTGTGTTGCATGACGGACCTCGTGTTCGTGGTTTCGTAGCCCGGATGCAATCCGGGTTCAGGGTGTTGGTTCTCCCGGATTTCATCCGGGCTGCGTTTGCTGTGATGGTCAGCCCATCGCCTCTTCGACGATCTCGATCCAGTGCCGCACCGGCGTGCGCCCGGCGCCGTCCAGGTGGGTCTGGCAACCGATGTTGGCGGTGACGATGGCGTCCGGCTTGCCGCTCTCCAGGGCATTGAGCTTGTTGTCGCGCAGCTGGCGCGACAGCTCCGGCTGGGTCAGCGAATAGGTGCCGGCCGAGCCGCAGCACAGGTGCCCGTCGGGCACCGCGGTGAGGCCGAAGCCCAGGCGGCCGAGCACCGCCTCCACCGCGCCGCCGAGCTTCTGCGCATGCTGCAGGGTGCAGGGGCAATGGAAGGCCAGGCGCTGTTCGGCGCGGACCTGCAACTGCTCCAGGGCTTCGCCCTGCAGCACCTCGACCAGGTCCTTGGCCAGGGCGCTGACCCGCGCCGCCTTGGCCGCGTAGGCCGGGTCGCCGGCGAGCAGGTGGCCGTAGTCCTTGACGAAGGCGCCGCAGCCGCTGGCGGTCTGCACGATGGCTTCGGCGCCGGCTTCGATCGTCGGCCACCAGGCATCGATGTTCTGCCGGGCGCGGTTCAGGCCCGCTTCCTGGGCATTGAGGTGGTAGTCGACGGCGCCGCAGCAGCCGGCCTCGCGGATCGGCGTGACGCTGATGCCGAGACGGTCCAGCACGCGCGCGGTGGCGGCATTGGTATTGGGCGACAGCCCCGGCTGCACGCAGCCTTCGAGCATCAGCACGCGGCGCGTGTGGCGCTCGCTCGGGCGCGGCTTGGCCGGGCGCACTTCACGCGGCAGCTTGGCCTTGAGCGCCGCCGGCAGCAGCGGGCGCAGGGCCAGGCCGGTCTGGGTCAGGGCCTTGAACAGCGCCGGGCGGGGCACCACGGTGCGCAGGCCCTGGCGCAGCAGCTGCTGGTTGAGCGGGCGCGGCACCTGCTGCTCGGCGACTTCGCGACCGATGTCGAGCAGGTTGTGGTACTGCACGCCGGATGGGCAGGTGGTTTCGCAGTTGCGGCAGGTCAGGCAGCGATCCAGGTGCTCCTGGGTCTTGGCGGTGACTTCGCCGCCTTCGAGCATCTGCTTGATCAGGTAGATACGTCCGCGCGGGCCGTCCAGCTCGTCGCCGAGCAGCTGGTAGGTCGGGCAGGTGGCATTGCAGAAGCCGCAGTGCACGCAGGAGCGCAGGATGCGCTCGGCCTCTTCGGCGCGCGGCAGACGCTTGGCTTGTTCACTCAGGTTTGTCTGCACGTCTTATACCTCGGCGTACATGCGGCCAGGGTTGAAGATGCCCTGGGGGTCGAGCTGGTTCTTGAGCTGGCGCTGGTAGCGCAGCAGCGGGGCCGCCAGCGGCTGGAAGGGCTGCTCCTGACCGGCGACGAAGCAGGTGGCATGGCCGCCGGCCTGGGCCAGCGTGCGCTGGATCAGCTCGCCGCTGGCATCGGACTTGAGCCAGCGCTGCGCGCCGCCCCAGTCGATCAGTTGCTGGCCGGGCAGGTCGAGCAGGCCGCTGTTGGTCGGCAGCGACAGGCGCCACAGCGCACCCGTACCGGCGAAGAACGGCAGGCGCTGTTCGCGCAGGTCCAGCCAGTAGGCACTGTCGATCTCGTCGCCACCCAGGCGCTGGCGTGCGGCCTGGACCGAACCCTCACCGCCTTCCAGGCGCAGGTGCAGGGCCTGGCCGTCGTGGCTGGCGGCACTGATCGGCAGCGGCTGCTGGCCCCACTCGGCGAGCTTGTTCAGCGCGTGCCGGACGTCCACCTCGAGGCGCAGGCTGAGTACCTGACGCGGCTTGGGCAGTACCTTGAGCGACACTTCGGCGAGCAGGCCGAGGCAGCCGAAGCTGCCGGCCAGCAAGCGCGACAGGTCGTAGCCGGCGACGTTCTTCATCACCTCGCCACCGAAGCGCAGCAGCTTGCCCTGACCGGTGATCACGCGGGTGCCCAGCACCTGGTCGCGCACCGATCCGGCCCAGGGCCGGCGCGGGCCGGACAGGCCGCTGGCGACCATGCCGCCGAGGGTGGCGCCGTTGCCCAGGTGCGGCGGTTCGCACGGCAGCATCTGCTGGTTGGCGTCCAGCGCCGCCTCGATCTCGCTCAAGGGGGTGCCGGCACGGGCGGTCAGCACCAGCTCGGTCGGGTCGTAGCTGACGATGCCCCGGTGGGTGCGGGTGTCGAGCACCTCGCCGGTGGTGGCCCGGCCCAGATGGGCCTTGCTGCCGCTGCCCTGGATGCGCAGCGGCGTGGCACTGTTGAGTGCGTGGTTGACCTGTTCCAGCAACGCGGCGCTGGCATCGAAATCATGCGACATCAGAAGCGCTCCAGTTCCGGGAAGGGCAGTTGGCCGTGGTGCACGTGCATGGAGCCGAACTCGGCACAGCGGTGCAGGGTGGGGATGTTCTTGCCCGGATTGAGCAGGCCTGCCGGGTCGAACGCGGCCTTCACGGCGTGGAACAGGGTGATCTCGTCGCTGTTGAACTGCGCGCACATCTGGTTGATCTTCTCGCGCCCGACGCCGTGTTCGCCGGTGATGTTGCCGCCGACCTTGACGCACAGTTCGAGGATCTTGCCGCCGACGGCCTCGGCCCGTTCCAGCTCGCCGGGCACGTTGGCATCGAAGAGGATCAGCGGGTGCATGTTGCCGTCGCCGGCATGGAACACGTTGGCCACGCGCAGGCCGTACTCCTCGGAGAGTTCGGCGATGCCGCGCAGGACCCCGGGCAGTTCGCGGCGCGGGATGGTGCCGTCCATGCAGTAGTAGTCCGGCGAGATGCGCCCGACCGCCGGGAAGGCGTTCTTGCGTCCGGCCCAGAACTTCACGCGCTCGGCTTCGTCGCGGGCCAGGCGCACTTCGGTGGCGCCGGCCTTCTGCAGCACCTCGCCGACGCGCTCGCAGTCGTCGGCCACGTCGGCCTCGACGCCGTCGAGCTCGCACAGCAGGATGGCTTCGGCGTCTACCGGGTAGCCGGCGTGGATGAAGTCTTCCGCAGCGCGGATGGCCAGGTTGTCCATCATCTCCAGCCCGCCGGGGATGATGCCGGCGGCGATGATGTCGCCCACGGCGCGGCCGGCCTTTTCCACCGAGTCGAAGGCCGCCAGCAGCACCTTGGCCACCTGCGGTTTCGGCAGCAGCTTGACGGTCACCTCGGTGACGATGCCGAGCATGCCCTCGGAGCCGGTGAACAGTGCCAGCAGGTCGAAACCGGGCGCGTCCAGGGCATCGCTGCCGAGGGTCATGAACTCGCCTTCGACGGTGAGGATTTCCACCTTGAGCAGGTTGTGCACGGTCAGGCCGTATTTCAGGCAGTGCACGCCACCGGCGTTCTCGGCGACGTTGCCACCGATGGAGCAGGCGATCTGCGAGGAGGGGTCCGGGGCGTAGTAGAGGTCGAACGGCGCCGCCGCCTGCGAGATCGCCAGGTTGCGTACGCCCGGTTGCACACGGGCGAAGCGCCCTTCGCGGTTGATCTCGAGAATCTGGTTGAAGCGCGCCATCACCAGCAGGATGCCCTGCTCCAGTGGCAGGGCACCGCCGGACAGGCCGGTGCCGGCACCACGGGCGACCACCGGGACGTTGCGGGCGTAGCACAGCTGCAGCAACTGCTGCACCTGCTCGATGCGCTCGGGCAACACCACCAGCATGGGGGTGGTGCGATAGGCGGACAGGCCATCGCACTCGTAAGGCTTGAGGTCCTCGCGGGTATGGAGGATGTCGAGGTCGGGCAGACGCTGCTGCAATTCCGCCAGCAGGGCGGCCTTGTCGACCTTGGGCAGCGCGCCGTCGACGCGCTCGTCGTACAGAATGCTCATGGCAGGCTCAATCGTGAACGTTGTTTTTATGGGCGGTCATGCTGCGACCATGGGCCGCATATTCAGCTTGCGTTCGCTTGCCAGTCCACCGTCTTCCCTGCTGGTAGGACCAGTTTCTTTCTCCAGGCTTTCACACCAACATGGCTAAAGCGCTTATTCTCTAGCGCCCTGCTGGCCGATCCGGGGTGGATCGAACTGCGCTGTAGAACTGGTACGACCAGTTGTGATGAGGACGAAATGGACGCGAATCTGAACGCCGCACGACGGCAGGTGAGTGACGTGGTGGCCGAGCGCATCGAGCGCCTGATCGTCGATGGCGTGCTCAAGGTGGGGCAGCCGCTGCCGTCGGAGCGGCGCCTGTGCGAGAAACTGGGCATCTCCCGCTCGGCGCTGCGCGAGGGGCTCAAGGTGCTGCGCGGGCGCGGCATCATCGAGACCGCCCAGGGGCGAGATTCGCGCGTGGCCAAGCTCAGCGGTGAGCGCGATGCCAGCCCGCTGATGCACCTGTTCAATTCGCAGCCGCGCACGCTCTACGACCTGCTGGAGGTGCGCGGCCTGCTCGAAGGGGAGTCGGCGCGGCTGGCGGCGCTGCGTGGCACCGAGGCGGACTTCGTCCTGCTGACCCGGCGCTACGAGGAGATGCTCGCCGCGCATACCCAGGAGAACCCGGTCGACCCGCGCGAGCATGCGCGCCTCGACCATGCCTTCCACCTGGCGATCTGCGAGGCCTCGCACAACCCGGTGCTGGTGCACACCCTGCAATCGCTCACCGACCTGATGCTCAGCACCGTGTTCGCCTCGGTGAACAACCTGTATCACCGGCCGGCGCAGAAACGGCAGATCGACCGGCAGCACGCGCGTCTCTACCACGCGGTGCTCGAGCGCCTGCCGGAGCAGGCCCAGCGCGCCGCACGCGACCATATCAACAGCATCCGCGACAACCTGCGCGACATCGAGCAGGAGGAGCAGCGCCTGGTGCGCGCGACCATGCGCCTGGAAGGCTGGACATGAGCGTCGAGCCGCCAGCTTCGAGCGGCCAGTAGAAGCCAGCGTCTGGTCGCGGTTGCCGTAGGGTTCGTTGCGCCGCAGCAGGCATTTCAACACGGCACGCCAGGCGGCTGACCCACCCCGCAGCCGTTCGCGAGCTGCTTTCGACTTGCCGCCTGGGGCTTGTCGCCGCGCTACCTGAAGGTGCTGGTGACCACGCCTTCTTCCACCACCTGGGCCTCGATCACCTTCTGGCTGCCGAGGTTGCGCACGCGGATCACCTCGCCCTCGCGACCATTGGCCAGCGCCTCGCCGGTGGCCGAGGCGGAGATGCCGTCCTGGCTGGCGACGATGCTCACCTGCTGGCCACGACGCACCAGCAGCGGCGCGCTGAGCAGGTTCGGTGCGATCAGCTGGCCGGCGCGGATGCGCCGCTTGGCGCCCTGGCCGACGACCTCGTCGACGTCGGCGTAGAAACCGCGCGACGCCTTGCCGATGTTCACTTCCTGCAACTGCAGGTGGTCGCGGGTGATGGTCTGGCCGCGCTCGATCACCCGTGCCGCATGCACGGTCGGCAGGAACACGCTGGCCTGAACCAGGGCAGTGAGCGTCCAGCCGGGGGCATCCGCGCAGCTCAGTTGCAGACGCTGGCGTGACAGCGGTGACGGGTCGTCGCTGCTGGCGCTCAGTTGCAACGCCTGGGTGCAGGCCGGCAACCGTTCGGCATTGCCCAGCAGGCTGATGTCGAGGCTGTGGCGTTGCCCGTGCCAGGCCTGGCGCCTGGCCTCCTCGGCGAGCCGCTGCTGCATGTGCGCGGCGATCGCCTGATCGATCTGGACAGCCGCCTCATCCGTAGCGGCCATGGTCGCGAGTGGCCCCAGCGCGAGGAGGAAAAGCAGCGACGCGCAGGCGGAAAAAGCCTTTCCGCTTTTCCTCTCGGCGCCGCGCCGATGCGGAAAGAGGGCGACGCCAAGGCGCTCGATAGATCTTGAAAAGTCCTGATAAATCAATGTGCTGCAGCTCTTCATGGGGTTGGGCACGCTTTGTGCTCAAGGCATCTCGGCACAACCTTGGGTTAAGGGTAGCGGTGAATGAGTATACGGATTGATGACGTGGTGGGGCTGCATTCGCGGGCGATCGAGCTGCGCATGCAACGCAGCGAGATTCTCGCCGCCAACCTGGCCAACGAAGACACGCCGGGCTTCCTCGCCCGTGACATCGACTTCGCCGGTGAGATGCAGCGCCTCGACCCGCAGCAGGCCTTTGCGGCCAGCAGCGCCGACCTCAAGTACCGCGTGCCGACCCAGCCGTCGCAGGACGGCAACAGCGTCGAGCTGAGTGTGGAACAGGCCGCGTTCTCCAAGAACAGCATGGACTTCCAGACCAGCCTGACCTTTCTCAGCATGAAATTCCGCGGCCTGAAGCAGGCCATCGAGGGACGCTGACCATGGCTTTCGATTCCATCTACCGCATCGCCGGCTCGTCGATGAACGCGCAGACCGTGCGCCTCAACACCGTGGCCAGCAACCTGGCCAACGCCGACTCGGCGGCGGCCAGCGCCGACGCCGTGTACCAGGCGCGCAAGCCGGTGTTCGCCGCCGTCTACAACAACGACCAGATGACCCGCAGCGTGGGCATGGGCGGCGCCCATGTGCAGGTGCTCGACGTGGTCACGGCCGGGCGCGAGCCGGTGCGCCGCTACGAACCGGACAACCCGCTGGCCGATGATCAGGGCTACGTGTTCTACGCCGACATCGACCAGATCGAAGAGATGACCGACATGATGTCGGCCACCCGCAGCTTCGAGACCAGTGTCGAAGTCCTCAACCGCCTGAAGAGCATGCAGCAGGGCCTGCTCAAGCTCGGAGAATCCTGATGGCCGTGGTCAGCAACGACAAGCAGAACAGCAGCGCCTATGGCATCGACGAGGCGGTGAAGCAGGCGGTCAACGTCAGCGACGCGGCGCAGCTGGAGAACAACTTCCTCACCCTGATGGTCGCGCAGATCCAGAACCAGGACCCGACCAAGCCGGTGGACAGCACCGAGTTCCTCAACCAGTTCGCCGCCATGAGCCAGGTCAAGAGCCTGGAAAACATGGCCTCGCTGAGCAAGAGCAACCTGGTCCTGCTGGACAACCTGCAGACCCTCACCGCCGCGGGCCTGGTCGGCCAGGAAGTGAAGGTGGCGACCGAGCAGCTGGAGCTGGGCGAGGACGCCATCAACGGCGAGATCAACCTGGAGCATGCCGCCGGCAAGCTGACCCTGACGCTGACCGACAGCAACGGCGTGAAGAAGGATATCGACCTCGGCTCCCAGGCGCCGGGTCGCGTGCCCTTCGCGCTGGACCCGCAGGCACTCGGCTTGGCACCGGGGCGCTACCAGGTCGAGGTCAACAGCGACAGTGGCGAGTACCCCAAGGTCGAGGTGGCCGGGCGTGTCACCCAGGTGCGCGTCAGCGCCGAAGGCCCGGTGCTGGACGTCATCGGCGTCGGCTCCGTGCCCTTCTACAACATCACCGAATTCGGCCAGACGCAGACCGCCGGTCTGCTCTGATCCCTCTCATCCGCTTCCTTCAAGGGTCCTGTCGCCATGAGTTTCAACATCGCCATGACCGGCCTCAGCGCCGTCAACGAACAGCTCAACACCATCAGCCATAACATCGCCAACGCCGGCACCACCGGCTTCAAATCGTCGCGCACCGAGTTCGGCAGCATCTACGCCGACAGCCAGGCGATGGGCGTGGAAGTGCTGGCCACCACGCAGAGCATCAGCCAGGGCGGTTCCCTGGTGACCACCGGGCGCAGCCTGGACCTGGCCATCTCCGGCGGCGGCTTCTTCGTCACCCGCGATACCAACGGCGACCTGAGCTATACCCGCGCCGGCGTGTTCGGCGCCGACAAGAACAACTTCATCGTCAATGCCGCCGGGCAGACCCTGCAGGGCTACCCGGTGGATGCCGCCGGCAACCTGCTGGTCGGGGCCATGGGCGACCTGCAACTGCAGAACGCCAACCTGCCGGCTCGCGCCACCGACACCCTGGCGTTCGTCATGAACCTGGACTCCAACGAGGCGGTCCCGGCCACCGCGCCCTTCGACGTGGCGGACGTGAACACCTACAACTCCACCTACACTACCAAGGTGTTCGACTCCCAGGGCAAGGAACACACCCTGACCCAGTACTTCGTCAAGACCGCCGCCAATGACTGGGAGGCGTACTACTACGCCGATGGCGCCGCCGTCGGTGGCCCGCAGGCGCTGAACTTCGGCACCAACGGCACGCTCGCCGCACCGGCCGGCCCGGTCAACGTCGGCTTCCCGCTGCCGGGCGTCGACCCCATGGCCATCGCTATCGACTACAGCAACTCCAGCCAGTACGGCTCCGACTTCGTCGTCACCACCAACCGCGCCAGCGGTTATGCGGCAGGCGAGCAGACCGGCCTGTCGGTGGAGAAGGACGGCATGGTCTACGCCAACTACAGCAACGGCCAGCGCATGCTGCAGGGCCAGGTGGCGCTGGCCACCTTCGCCAACACCGGCGGCCTGAAGAACATCAGCGGCACCGCCTGGGTGGAGACCGCCGAGTCCGGCGCGGCGCTGATCGGCGTGCCGGGTGTCGGCCCCTTCGGCGAACTGGCCGCCGGTTCCCTGGAGAACTCCAACGTCGACCTGACCCAGCAACTGGTGGGCCTGATGGAGGGCCAGCGCAACTACCAGGCCAACACCAAGGTGCTGACCACCAATAAGGAACTCACCCAAGTGCTGTTCGGCGCGATCTGAGGCTGACCCATGGACCGTCTCGGCTACACCGCAATGACCGCCGCCAGCCGCACTATGAGCTCGCTCACGGTGCACGCCAACAACCTGGCCAACGTCAACACCCCCGGCTTCCGCGCCGACCTCGAACAGGCCCAGGCCGTCGCCGTGGAAGGCTACGGCTACGACAGCCGGCACCTGGCGCGGGTCAAGAACAATGGCGTCAACCTGGCGCCCGGCGAGCTGATGGCCACCGGTCGTGACCTCGACGTGGCGATCCAGGGTCGCGGCCTGTTCGCCGTCGAAGGCGACGGCGGAGCCGAGCGTTACACCCGCAACGGCGCGCTGCAGGTCGATGCCGAGCTGCGCCTGACCCTGAACGGGCGTGCCGTGCTGGGCGAGGGCGGCCCCATCGTGCTGCCCGAGTACGACAGCCTGCACATCGGTCGCGACGGCACGGTGTCGGTGATCCCGCGAGGCGATTTCGTCACCGCCGAGGTCGACCGCATCCGCGTGGTCGATGTCGACGCCGCCGACCTGAGCAAGGACGCCAGCGGCCTGCTGCTGCGCAACGACGGCCAGCCGGCCGAGGCCATGGAGGCGCCGGTGCTGGCCGCCGGGTACCTGGAGGCGAGCAACGTCGGCGCCATCGACCAGCTGGTGGCGACCATGAGCCTCAACCGCCTGTTCGAGACCCAGGTGAAGATGATGAAGGCCGCCGAGGACCTCTCCGAGGCCGGCAACCGGATGATCCGCGGCAGCTGATGAGGCTGCCTCCCCTCTCCCTTGAGCGGCAGAGGTCGGCAACGACACAGGTAGCCCGGATGCGATCCGGGAGCACGTCCCCGGAGCGCATCCGGGCTACAGAGGAGACACGACATGAGTTCCGCACTTTGGGTCAGCAAGACCGGCCTGGCCGCCCAGGACAAGGCCATGAGCGCCGTGGCCAACAACCTGGCCAACGTCAACACCAACGGTTTCAAGAGCGACCGCGTGGTGTTCGAGGACCTGTTCTACGCCATCGAACTGCAGCCGGGTGCGCAGGCTGATGAGGTCAACACCGTACCTTCCGGCATCCAGCTCGGCAGCGGCGTGCGCGTGGCCGGCACGCAGAAGGTGTTCACCGAGGGCAGCATCCAGACCACCGGCCAGCCCATGGACCTGGCGATCATCGGCGCGGGCTTCTTCCAGGTGGAAGCGCCCAATGGCGACATCTACTACACCGAGAACGGCCAGTTGCAGCTCAATGCCGAAGGCATGATCGTCAACTCCCAGGGCCTGCCGCTGACGCCGAACATCGAGGTGCCAGCCGGCAGCAGCCGCTTCACCGTGGGCAGCGACGGCATCGTCACCGCCGTGCTGGCCGGCGACACCCTGCCGTCCGAGCTGGGCCAGATCACCCTGGTCAACTTCACCAATCCGGGCGGCCTGGAAGCCCTTGGCGGCAACCTCTACCGCGAGACCGTCGCCAGCGGCGAGCCGGTGGAGGGCGTGCCGGGCGAGGAAGGCCTGGGCAACCTCAAGCAGGGCGTGCTGGAAGGCTCCAACGTGCAGGTGGTCGAGGCCATGGTCAACATGATCTCCATCCAGCGCGCCTACGAGGCCAACGCCAAGGTGCTCGACGCCGCCTCCGGCATGCAGCAGTTCCTCAACCAGACCGTGTGATCGCCATGATGCGCCTGCTTTCGCTGGTTCTGCTGTCGCTGCTCGGCGGCTGCGCCAGCTTCAACGAGATGCTCCCCGACGAAGACTCCAGCCAGTACCAGCCACTGGCGATGGACTACAGCCAGCCGCCGACCACCAGCGGCGGGCTGTTTCGCAGCGGCTACAGCGGCTCGCTGACCGGCGACAAGCGCGCGGTGCGGGTCGGCGACATTCTCACCGTGGTGCTCGACGAGTCCACCCAGTCGAGCAAGAGCGCTGGCACCAGCTTCGGCAAGAACTCCAGCGCGGCCATCGGCGTACCCACCGTGCTCGGCAAGACCTACGACCGCCTGGAAAGCTCCGCCGAGGCCAAGCGCGACTTCGAGGGCTCGGCCAAGAGCTCGCAGCAGAACACCCTGCGCGGCTCCATCGCGGTGACGGTGCACCAGGTGCTGCCCAACGGCACCCTGCTGATCAAGGGCGAGAAGGCCCTGCGCCTGAACCAGGGCGACGAGTACATCCGTCTGGTCGGCCTGGTGCGCACCGACGACATCAACCGCGCCAATCAGGTGTCGTCGCAGAACGTGGCCAACGCCCGCATCTCCTACGCCGGCCGTGGCGTGCTCAACGACAGCAACTCGGCTGGCTGGCTGACGCGCTTCTTCACCCACCCGCTGTTCCCCCTCTGAGGCCCGGTCATGCTCTATCGCATCTGCGTCGCCCTGCTCCTGACCTGGCCGCTGTCGACCCGCGCCGTACCGCTGATGGACCTGGTGGACATCGAGGGTATCCGGGGCAACCAGCTGATCGGCTACGGCCTGGTGGTCGGCCTCGACGGCACCGGTGACAAGAACCAGGTCAAGTTCACCAGCCAGTCGGTGACCAATATGATCAAGCAGTTCGGCATCAACCTGCCGCCGAACGTCGACCCGAAGCTGAAGAACGTCGCCGCCGTCACCGTCACGGCGGAGATACCGCCGTCCTACAGTCCGGGGCAGAGCGTCGACGTCACCGTCGCCTCGCTGGGCGACGCCAAGAGCCTGCGTGGCGGCCAGCTGCTGATGACCCCGCTGCATGGCGTCGACGGCGAGATCTACGCCCTGGCCCAGGGCGCCATCGTCGTCGGTGGCCTCAACGCCACCGGGCAGAGCGGTTCCAGCGTGGCGATCAACTCGGCCAACAGCGGCCGGGTGCCCAATGGCGCGACGGTCGAACGCCTCATTCCCAGTGACTTCAGCACCCGTGAAGAGGTCATGCTGAACCTGCGCCAGCCCAGTTTCCAGACCGCCGC
This sequence comes from Ectopseudomonas khazarica, assembly GCF_017915135.1. Taxonomy (NCBI): domain Bacteria; kingdom Pseudomonadati; phylum Pseudomonadota; class Gammaproteobacteria; order Pseudomonadales; family Pseudomonadaceae; genus Ectopseudomonas; species Ectopseudomonas khazarica. The sequence goes on from NZ_CP068551.1 coordinate 183,656, forward strand.
CAAGGTGGTCGAGGCGGTCAACGGACGCTTCGGCAGCGGTACCGCCAGCGCGCTGGATTCCACCAAGATCTCCATTCGCGCGCCAGTCACCAGCACCCAGCGCATCGGCTTCATGGCCATGCTCGAAGGCCTGGAGGTCGAGGAAGGACGCGAGCGGCCGAAGGTGGTGTTCAACAGTCGCACCGGCACCGTGGTGGTGGGCCAGGGCGTGCGGGTCAAGGCGGCGGCGGTGGCCCACGGCACCCTCACCGTGACCATCAGCGAGAACCCTCAGGTCAGCCAGCCGAATGCCTTCTCCGGCGGCCAGACCGCCGTGGTGCCGCGCTCCGACGTGGCCGTCAGCCAGGACAAGAACGCCATGTTCAAGTGGCCGGAAGGCGCCAGCCTGGACAGCATCATCAACACCGTGAACAGCCTCGGCGCCACCCCGGACGACGTCATGAGCATCCTCCAGGCGCTGGAGCAGGCCGGTGCCCTCAATGCCGAACTGATCGTGATCTGAACCATGAGCATCGTTTCCCTCGCGCAACACATGAACAGCCATCGCGGCAGCGCCGATGGCATCGGCACGGCCCGCGAACAGCAGCTGCAGGCGGCGGCCGAGCAGTTCGAGGCGCTGTTCCTGCAACAGATCCTCAAGCAGATGCGCAAGGCCAGCGACGTGCTGGCCGAAGGCAATCCGATGCGCAGTCGCGAGATGGACACCATGCGCGACTTCTACGACGAGGTGCTGGCCGAGACCCTGGCCGGTCGCAAGCAGACCGGCATCGCCGACATGCTGGTCAATCAGCTCTCGGGTAACGGCGGCGCGCCTGACCTGCAGGGCGCGGCGCTGGCCGCACGCTCCGCCGAACTGCCGGCGCGCACTGGCAGCAGCCTGCTGGAGCCGCTGCGGGCAACCTGGCAGCGCGGCGTCGACAACCTCGGCAAGGTCTGGGACAAGGGCTCGGCGGGTTTCGTCGCCCTGGTCGAGCGGGTCATCCAGCAGGAGTCCGCCGGGCGCGTCGACGCCGTGTCGCCGAAGGGCGCGCGCGGCCTGATGCAGCTGATGCCGGAGACCGCCCGCGAGGTGGCCGCCGAACTCGGCCTGCCGTTCAGCGAAGCGCGCCTGACCAGTGACGCCGACTACAACAGACGCCTCGGCAGTGCCTACCTGGACAAGATGCTGCAACGCTACGATGGCCATCAGGCGCTGGCGCTGGCGGCCTACAACGCCGGGCCGGGGCGGGTCGACGAATGGCTCAAGGTCAACGGCGACCCGCGCAGCGGCGAGATCAGTACCGGCGCCTGGATCGAGCGCATTCCCTATCAGGAAACCCGCGACTACACGCGCAGGATCCTCGGCGACCTGGCCAGCCGCGAGGCGCCGCTGCAGGAGGCCGCGCAGCAGACCTCGCTCAGCGCCCAGACCCGCCAGCAGCTGGCCAGTGCCCTGAGCGCCGACAGCGGCCTGCTGCTGGGCGCCGTCGCCGGCAAGCAGGTGCTGGCGCGTGATGAATTTAAGTCCGCCGCCGATTCCGTCGCCCTGTCTTCGGTAACAGCCCAACGCGCTGCCGACGACGCCCGTGCGTCGCGTCTGGCGGCCTTCGCTCAGCCGATGCGCTTCGAGCGTCAGGAGTCCTAAGCCATGAGCATCCTCAACCAGATCGCCTACAGTGGCGTGCGTGCCAGCCAGGTGGCCCTGGCCAGCACCGGGCAGAACATCGCCAACGTCAACACGCCGGGCTTCAGCCGCCTGCAGACCGTCACCGGTTCGCTGGCCGGGCAGGGTGGCCTGAGCGTCGGTGGCGGTGTCGAGGTGATCAGCATCCGCCGCATGACCAACGACTTTCACAACCAGCAACTGTGGCGCGCGACCACCGAAGAGAACTTCTACGGCGCATCGCAGCAGTACCTGACCGCGCTGGAGGCACTGATGTCCGGCACGGGGTCGAGCATCAGCGCCGGCCTCGACCAGTTCTTCGCCGCGCTCAGCGAAGCCAGTGCCACGCCCGGCTCCATCGCCCTGCGCCAGCAGATCATCAGCGAGGCCAGCAACCTGACCCAGCGTTTCAACGGCCTGAGCAGCAACATCGACGCCCAGGTCAAGGCGCTGCAGGAACAACGCACGGCCATGGCCACCGAGATCAACGGCCTCACCGAAAACATCGCCCTGCTCAACAAGAAGATCGTCGAGACCGAGTCGGTCAAGGGTGACAGCACGGCGCTGCGCGACCACCGCGAGAGCCTGGTGGGGCAGCTCAGCCAGTTCGCCAAGCTGCGCATACACGAGGTGCCGGACGGTTCGCTCAGCGTCGCCCTGGCCAACGGTCAGCCGCTGGTGGCCGGGCCGACCGCCGGCCAGCTCGCCGTGGCGATGACCGCGACCGGCGAGCAGGAGGTCAGACTGGCCTTCGCCGGTACCAGCTTCCCGCTGCGCCAGGATGGTTTCGGCGGCGCGTTCGGCGGTCTCCATGACGTCGAGTACGACAGCCTGCGGCCGAACCTCGACGCCCTGCACGACATGGCCAGCCAGCTGGCGCAGATGGTCAACGATGTGCTCGCCACCGGCTTCGATCTCGATGGCAATCCGGGCCAGCCGCTGTTCGTCTACGACCCGGCCAGCACCACCGCGCTGCTGCGCATCGAGCCACTGACGGCCGAGCAGCTGGCGTTTTCCTCGACGGCGGGGGAGACGGGCAACAACGAGGTGCTGCTCGACCTGCTCGGCCTGAAGAACCAGACCATCACCCTGAACGGCAGCCAGGTCACCCTCAACGACGCCTACGCCGGCCTGCTTGGCCAGGTCGCCAGCGACAGCCGGCAGAACCAGGCCGACCTCAAATCCGCCACCGCCGTGACCCAGCAGGCCCAGGCCCAGCGCGACAGTGTCAGCGCGGTGAGCCTGGATGAGGAGGCGGTCAACCTGATGACCTATCAGCAGGCCTACCAGGCCAACATGAAGGTGATCAGCACGGCCAGCCAGTTGTTCGACGACATGCTTTCCGCGTTCTGACGCGCTTTCTGGAGAGACCCGCTGATGATGCGCATCACCAACTCGCAGATCACCTCGATGATGCACAACTCGATGAACGTCAGTTCCGCCGAGTTGGGCAAGTTGATGCAGCAGATGGCCACCGGCAAGCGCATCCTGCTGCCGTCCGACGACCCGATCGCCAGCGTGCGGGTGCTGCGCGTGGAGCGTGAAGAGGCGAGCCTGGAGCAGTTTCGCAAGAACATCGCCAACGTGTCCGGCAGCCTGTCGACCCAGGAGGCCAACCTCAAGTCCACCTCCGACGCCATGCTCAACGTGCGCGACCTGCTGCTGTGGGCCGCCAACGGCTCCAACACCAGCGAAGACCTGGCGGCCATGGCCGGCGAGCTGTCGATCATCGAGGACACCATCGTCAGCTTCGCCAACGTGCGTGACGAGGAGGGCCGCTACCTGTTCTCCGGCACCCTCAGCGACACCCAGGCGCTGACCTTCGATGCCGCGACCCAGACCTACAGCCTCACCGGCAACGACAAGCACCGCCAGGCGGCCGTGGCCAACGGCGTGCTGGTCGACGAGAACGTCACCGCTGCCAGCGTGTACGGCACGGGCGTGGGCATGCTCAACGAGCTGCGCGGCCTGATCAACACCCTGCAGGACCCGGCGCTGGATGCCACCGATCCGGCCGTGCGCCAGCAGATCGTCGATACCATGGCGGCACTGGACGATGCGCATGGCCGGGTACTGGGTTCGATCACCGACCTGGGTGGCCGGCAGAATGCCCTGACCCTGCTGACCGACAGCAACGAGGACGTCTCGCTGGTCAACCAGAAGATCGAGGGCGAGCTGTCGCAGCTCGACTATGCCGGCGCCACCATCGACCTGAACAACTACCAGCTGGCGCTGGGCGCGACCCAGAAGACCTACCTGAAGATCAACGAAATGTCGTTGTTCAGCCTGCTGTAAGGAGCCGCGCCGGTGATCAAGGTCGATAAGCAGCTCCCGGTCGTCACGGCGCTCGATCCACAGGCACGTCGCCCGGTGCAGGGCGAACAGACCGCGCTGCGCACGCGCAAGGCGGCGCCGGCTGCCGAGCCTGCGGCCACGCCGCGTGGCAAGAGCACCAGCTTCAACCTGCAGCTCAACCAGCAGCTCACCTCGATGCAGGCGGCCGACAGCTACCTGGGCGAGCTGGCCGGGCGCCTCGGTCAGCTCAAGCTCAGCCTCAGCCGCGAGATCGGCAATGCTCAGGCGGGAGAGCGCGAAGCCCTCAAACGCGAACTGGAGCAGGTGCGCACGTTGCTGGCCGAGCGCGGCCAGCGCTCCGGCGAGGCGCTGGATGCCAGCTTCAAGCTGCGCCTCAATGAGCCGGTACGCAGCCGCTTCACCCTGCAGGGGCTGGACTCCGTCGCGGCGGTGCAACAGGCCGGCCGGGAAACCCTGCTGTTCAGCGCCGGACGCAAGCTGGCCGAACCCCTGGCCGTGGTGCTCGACGAGGGTCTGAGCGAGCAGCAGATCCTGCGCCGTTTCAATGTCGGCCTCGGCCCGGCGGGCATTCGTGCCGAGCTCGACAGCGGTGGCGCGCTGCGTTTCAGTGCGCGGGAAAGCGAATGGCAGCAGCTCAAGGGCGAGCTGCGCGTGCAGGGCGAGGGCAAGCTCGCGGCCAAGACCGCGACGGCCCTGCCCAGTCACGACGAGCAACTGCTGCGCCTGCCCGATGCCGCGCGCCTGGACGGTGCCCGCGAGCTGCGCCGGGCGCTGGACGAAGTGGTCGAGGCGCTGGACAGGATCGGCTCGCTGCGCGAACAGCTCAGTCATCGCCAGGAGGAAATCCGCGAATTCCTGGCGCGTCACGCCGAGCAGAACGAGCGCGAGTGGGCGCGCGATTTCGCCGGTGAGGTGTTCAACCTGATGAGCCGCAGCCCCAGCAGCTACGCGGCCGTGACCCAGACCGTGGTGGCGCAGGCCAATATCAGCCGCTCCAGCGTGGTCAGCCTGCTCTCCTGAGATTCCTCGTCCCCCGTTTTCTGGCGACTGGCGGCTTTTTTACGACCTGCCGTAGCGCCTGTCCGGGCGGCGGCGGAGTTTTTTTGTCCGATCGGCCAGAATTCCTGCCGAAAAATGCGACCGTCGGTCCGCTTCATGACTGGTCGCACAGAATGATGGCGTTTTACCAGCTATGATCGGCGCCTTTTTTTCGGCATCCGGGTCACGCGCCCGGCATCCCTGCCCCCTCGCATTCCAATAAAAACCCCGCATTCAAGGGTTCAACCCGTTACCGCAGGCAGTCGCCCGCGGTGCATTGCCTTGTTCTCGAATTGGAGTACCGACGTGTTGAAGAAGTACCTGACATTCATCCTGCTGGCCTGCACCACGCTGGTCAGCATGCCCAGCCTGGCGCAGCTCACCGATTCCGAGGCCATGAACATGGCCGGCCTGCAGCGTTCGCTCGGCCAGCGCATGGCCAAGGACTACCTGATGCTCGGCGCCGATGTGCGCGTGGACACCGCGCAGCGCCAGCTGCAGGAAACCATCCAGCGTTTCGAAGCCAGCCACAGGGCCCTCTCGGAATACGCGCCCAACGCCGAGATCAAGGCCGCCCTGGCCCAGGTCGGTGCGACCTGGTCGACCTATCGCCAGCAAGTCGAGGCCACGCCGGACCAGGCCCAGGCCGTGCAGGTGCTGGCGGCCAGCGAGCAGCTGCTGCAGCAGACCCAGACCGTGACCGATCTGATGGCCAAGCACGTCGGCGCGATGGGCGCGACGGTCAACCGCAGCGGCTGGGCGCGGGTGCAGACCCAGCGCATCGCCATGCTCTACATGGCCAAGTCCTGGCGTGTGCAGATGCCGGACCTCGATGCCAAGCTGGACAAGTCCGTGAGCGACTTCGAGACCATCCTCAAGGAGCTGGAAGCCGCCGGCACGCCCAATGAAGAGATCGCCGCCGCCCAGCGTCGCGCCCGTGCCCACTGGGGCTTCACCCTCAAGGGCATCGACCTGCATGCCTCGCAGGACTTCGTGCCGACCGTGATCACCGTCAGCACCGACTCGCTGTTCCGCCAGCTCAACGAGCTGACCCGCCTGTACGCCGGCCTGAAAGCCAGCGAGTCCTGATACTCGCCTGCTACAAACAACAAGGGCCGCGAATGCGGCCCTTGTTGTTTTCTGCATTACTGCCAGTTGGCAGCGATCACCATATCCAATTGCGCACGCTGATCCGGGGTGAGGTTGGATTCACCTCCTGCGGGCACGCCGAATGCGGCCATGCTATCGACCAGGTTCTGTACCTGCCCGTCCAGCAACGTCCTGCCATCGGCAGTCTGGAACTGATCCAATCGATAATTGCTGTTGGAATACCATCTGCTGATCGTTGCCTTGTCGGTGGTTCCTATCACACTCACTTCCAGGTTCGAACCGTTCCGCCTGAACCACAGTTGTTCGACGGATATTCCCTCCTCGAAACGAAGCGTATCCAGGCTATCTGCGGAAGTGTCGTAGTTGTTGATCGTGTCCTGACCCCAGCCACGGCTGAAGCGATAGGTATCGCTTCCCGAGGCTCCGCTGAGGGCGTCGTTACCCACGCCGCCGTCAAGGATATCGTTGCCGGCATCGCCATTGAGGTTGTCGTTGCCCTCGCCGCCGAGCAGCAGATCATTGCCTGAGCCACCGTAAAGGGCGTCGTTACCAGCGTCACCGCTCAGTGTGTCATTACCGCTTTGGCCCTGGATGTTGTCATCGCCGGCCCCGCCGCTGAGGGTATCGTCCGATGCATAGCCCTCAATGATGTCCTTGCCGTCACTGCTTTGCAGGACCATGTCCTTGACTTGTTCAATGGTCCAGGTGGTGCTGTCGGCGAAGCGGATTTCTTCCAGCTTGTAGGTACTGGTACCGTCTTCGCTGAAGTAGCTTCTGATGGTAATCCTGTCGGTGCTACCGGCCAGCGACAGGATCAGGTTGTCGCTTGAGCGAGAGATGAGGATGTCACCGGGCGAGATGTCCTCAGCGAAGAGGATGGCATCGATCTTGTTGGTGCCTCTGTCGTAGTTGTTGATCGTGTCCTGACCCCAGCCACGGCTGAAGCGATAGGTATCGCTTCCCGAGGCTCCGCTGAGGGCATCGTTACCCACGCCGCCGTCAAGGATATCGTTGCCGGTATCGCCATTGAGGTTGTCGTTGCCCTCGCCGCCGAGCAGCAGATCATTGCCTGAGCCGCCGTAAAGGGCGTCGTTACCAGCGTCACCGCTCAGTGTGTCATTACCGCTTTGGCCCTGGATGTTGTCATCGCCGGCCCCGCCGCTGAGGGTATCGTCCGATGCATAGCCCTCAATGATGTCCTTGCCGTCACTGCTTTGCAGGACCATGTCCTTGACTTGTTCAATGGTCCAGGTGGTGCTGTCGGCGAAGCGGATTTCTTCCAGCTTGTAGGTACTGGTACCGTCTTTGCTGAAGTAGCTTCTGATGGTAATCCTGTCGGTGCTACCGGCCAGCGACAGGATCAGGTTGTCGCTTGAGCGAGAGATGAGGATGTCACCGGGCGAGATGTCCTCAGCGAAGAGGATGGCATCGATCTTGTTGGTGCCTCTGTCGTAGTTGTTGATCGTGTCCTGACCCCAGCCACGGCTGAAGCGATAGGTATCGCTTCCCGAGGCTCCGCTGAGGGCATCGTTACCCACGCCGCCGTCAAGGATATCGTTGCCGGTATCGCCATTGAGGTTGTCGTTGCCCTCGCCGCCGAGCAGCAGATCATTGCCTGAGCCGCCGTAAAGGGCGTCGTTACCAGCGTCACCGCTCAGTGTGTCATTACCGCTTTGGCCCTGGATGTTGTCATCGCCGGCCCCGCCGCTGAGGGTATCGTCCGATGCATAGCCCTCAATGATGTCCTTGCCGTCACTGCTTTGCAGGACCATGTCCTTGACTTGTTCAATGGTCCAGGTGGTGCTGTCGGCGAAGCGGATTTCTTCCAGCTTGTAGGTACTGGTACCGTCTTTGCTGAAGTAGCTTCTGATGGTAATCCTGTCGGTGCTACCGGCCAGCGACAGGATCAGGTTGTCGCTTGAGCGAGAGATGAGGATGTCACCGGGCGAGATGTCCTCAGCGAAGAGGATGGCATCGATCTTGTTGGTGCCTCTGTCGTAGTTGTTGATCGTGTCCTGACCCCAGCCACGGCTGAAGCGATAGGTATCGCTTCCCGAGGCTCCGCTGAGGGCATCGTTACCCACGCCGCCGTCAAGGATATCGTTGCCGGTATCGCCATTGAGGTTGTCGTTGCCCTCGCCGCCGAGCAGCAGATCATTGCCTGAGCCGCCGTAAAGGGCGTCGTTACCAGCGTCACCGCTCAGTGTGTCATTACCGCTTTGGCCCTGGATGTTGTCATCGCCGGCCCCGCCGCTGAGGGTATCGTCCGATGCATAGCCCTCAATGATGTCCTTGCCGTCACTGCTTTGCAGGACCATGTCCTTGACTTGTTCAATGGTCCAGGTGGTGCTGTCGGCGAAGCGGATTTCTTCCAGCTTGTAGGTACTGGTACCGTCTTCGCTGAAGTAGCTTCTGATGGTAATCCTGTCGGTGCTACCGGCCAGCGACAGGATCAGGTTGTCGCTTGAGCGAGAGATGAGGATGTCACCGGGCGAGATGTCCTCAGCGAAGAGGATGGCATCGATCTTGTTGGTGCCTCTGTCGTAGTTGTTGATCGTGTCCTGACCCCAGCCACGGCTGAAGCGATAGGTATCGCTTCCCGAGGCTCCGCTGAGGGCATCGTTACCCACGCCGCCGTCAAGGATATCGTTGCCGGTATCGCCATTGAGGTTGTCGTTGCCCTCGCCGCCGAGCAGCAGATCATTGCCTGAGCCACCGTAAAGGGCGTCGTTACCCTGCCCGCCGCTGAGCATGTCATCTCCCGCATTCGCTTTGAGACGATCATTCCCGTCTTTTCCCAGCAGGAAGTCGTGCCCTGCGGTGCCTGCGAGCGTCTCCTGCGAGTTGTTGCCCACAAGCACCTGGCCACCCAGCTGCGTAGTCAGAGACTGCAGCTGCTCCGGGCTCAATTGCTCCAGCCAGCTTTCGGTCATGTCCCCGAGGACAGCGTGAACCGCTCCACTGGGCATGGCTGCACGCAGGTCATAGGCGTCGAGAACGGCTTTGAATGGATCGTTCGCGGCCAGCCCGACGAAGCGCTGAAGAAGTTCAGAATGGTCCAGTGTAAAGCCGTTCTGCCCGACGTTCACCTCGATTGCATCGACATAGGACCTCAGTCGGGTCTGCAACAGCAGACCGTTGTAGATCGACTCCTTGAGCGATTCATAGGCCTGGTTGAGCAGGGCTTCTTGTCCTGCGTTTATAACCAGGTCCTCTTCGGTAATGAAGATTATCTCTGGAAGACCTGCGCTGCTGCTGCTTCCGGACGAAGGTCTTCTAGTGCGAGTGGATGTGCCCGCCACAAATTTAATTTCATGGCTTGTGTTTCCTTGCGCATCTTCTTTCTGCGCAGTCGAGAAGTTGAAGAAATTCTGGCCATTGAAAACTTCAAGTATTGCGATTTTCTCCAGTAGCGCTTTTTTCTTGAGCTGTTCTGGCGTCGGGTCTGGAGCGAATCCGCCGATACCGTCTTCTATGGATATTCCAGTGGTTGTAGTCCCGCCGCCGCCACCGCTGCTGCTACCAACAGGACCAACGGGTTTGTCCCAGGAGTAGATGAACTTAATGTCGCTAAGAAATACCCCGGAGCCAAGCTGCATATCATCAATGCGTTCGAACAGCGTGCGGTAGCCACTTGAGCCTGCCCAGGCACTCAGCAGGCTATCAAGCTGAGCCATCTGCTGCGCTCGGGTGCCGGCATTGGCGTAACTGGCCAGTTGCTGGGCTAGCTCAGCATTCTGCGTCGCTGCCTCCCGCAGGTCGCGCACGGCGCCGGAGCCTTGCATATCTGGTAGCGCTGCAACGGCGTCGCTGATTGGCAGCGCATCCAAGTACTCACGGTAAAATGGATTGTTAGCTAGATCGAGGTTGGCGGCCAAACTTTGGTTATCGTTGACTGCGCCTTCGCTACCATCATCACGAATGAAACTCCCGGTCGCGCTGATGATGTTGCCGTTGGAGTTCTGGTTGCTAGCCGTCGAGTTCAAGTTGACCGCAGTGATATGGTGCTCGGCCAGGGTTTTCAGCTCATTGGCCTGTGCCACGCCATCCTGGTTGAGGTCCTGCCAGACGCGGACATTCCCGAACTGGGCATCCTGAGCATCGAATACGCCATCACCATTACCGTCAAGGTCGCGCAACGCATCGAAACCGTCACTGGCCTTTTGGCCGTTGGACTTGATGGTATCCACACCGAACAACTCGGAGCCATTGTCGATGGTGCCGTTGCCGTTGCGATCGATTACCAGGAAGCCGTCGTCGCTCTTGACCCAGCCAGTGCCAGTTTTCAGGCCGTCGCCATCGAAGTCGAAGGTAATCCCGGTATTGGCGGAAACGGTCTCGATACCGTCGCCATCGAGGTCCAAGGTGAGGGGGTCGCGTCGTAGAATAAAATCCAGTGCGTTCCTGAAGAACTCATTAACTGAAAAGTCTACATATTGCTGGTATGGGTTATATAGAATTGTTTCAACAAAATCTCGTAGGTAGCCGTCGTCGCGCATGTTAACAACATTGTTATTAACAATTTCGGCTTGGATCAGGCCGTGTACGACCCAGAGAGAGCAGTGAGCGCCGAAGGGTAGGTTGTAGTATGGAGGGTTCTCTTCGGAGCTTATGATATATTGATTTAGTTTTTCATATTGCTCCTGTGTGATCTCTATTTTTCCGCTGCTTTTGTCGTATTCATGAAGTGTGTCGTCAAAAATCTTGCCGTCGCCGGTTAATCCTGTGACCTCTGGAGCAAAGCCATAACCTTTCTCCACTCCATCTGGGCCGGTAATTACCATGAAAGAGTGGGGTACTCCTGTTATATCTGTTCTTACTTCTACCGTGTACATTTTTCTTCTCCCTGAAGAAATGCTGTTGCCAGAGGTTCCGGTTTGAACAAGCTAGACTTCACTGTTCTAAAGTCGGCTTTGTAAATGTTTATCTTTATGGATGCACAAGGCTCGATGACTGAGTCGGCGATCAGGGTGTATGTTAGTTTTCTAGCTGTCTGCGGGTCCGATATTCCGTAAAAATTCAACTTTGCACCGCTCTCTGTTCGGTCGTACAGTGCATGTTTTTCTTTGGTGCATGAGTTGTAGGAAGAACAAACTCCTTGCTGTATTAGTGAGTTGATTCCTGTGCGAACTAATCTCTTGGCCAGTTCGTCATGAGTTACGCTTTCTCCGGCAATGGCGCATCCGCACACAAAAAAAAGAGTGTAATATTTCTTCATGAATGTGCTCTTAGCTATGTGTCTTATTGAGCGGGGTCTCTGGATGATTTTATGCGTTGCGATTTTTAGTATGGCCTTGTCGTTGATCATGTCCCATGCAAGCGAGATTCATTGCGTGCGGGGGTAGTGAGCGTACGAATACCTGAATGTATTTTTTGCGCTCTTCGGCCGTTTCGATACATTGAAAATCTTGGGTAAAATTTAAATAGATGTACTGCTCTTTCGCCGTCAGAGCATGTCTCATTTTCTGAACCGTCACGACCGATTTTCTGTTCGAGTCAACGTTCACCGAGACTCTCTGCCGTATGTTGCTTAAGCGGACTTAGGAAGTAATCGATCACCTTGCGCTTATCGGTCTTCACCTCTGCCCTGATCGACATCCCGGGTGACAACGCTACCTGTTGGTCGCCCACCACAATGCTGTTCTCCTTGAGCTGAATGCGCGTGCTGTACACCAGCCCCAGACGCTCATCTTCAATGGCGTCGTCGGAGATGCTCACGACCGTGCCGTGCACCACGCCGTACTTGGTGAAGGTGAAGGTGTCGACCTTGACCTCCACCTCCTGGCCCGGGCGCACGAAGCCGATGTCCTTGTTCTCCAGCATGGCCTCGACTTCCACCGGCTGATTGCTGGGCACGATGACCATCAGTGGCTGGGCTTCGGTCACCACGCCGCCGGCGGTGTGGATCGCCAGTTGCTGGACGGTGCCGTCCACCGGTGCGGTGAGGTGCATCAGGCGGTTGCGTTGCTCGGCCTTGCTCAGTTCCTGTTGCAGGCCAGCGGCGCGCTGTTCGGATTCATGCAGGAGGTCGAGCATCGCCCGGCGGGTCTGCGCCAGTACGCTCTGGCGGCGGCTCTCGGCCTGTTGTTTGGCCGCCTGCAGCTCCAGCACGCGTGCCTGTTGCACGGCCAGCTCGCGTTCCTGATCCAGGCGCTGCTGTTCCTTTTCCAGGTAGGCGTGCTTGGCGACATAGGCCTTGTCGAGCAGGCGCTTGTAGTCCGCTGCCAGTTGTCGGGCGATGGGCAAGGACTCCTGCAGCTTGGCCACCCAGGCGCGGGCGGCCTGGATCTCCGCCGTGCGCTGGGCGATCTCGGCATCGCTTTGCTGCAGGGTGCTCTGCAGTTCCAGGTACTGGCCCCGCAGCCAGGTCTGTGCCGAGCGCTGCTGGGCTTCGCTGGCTTGCGCGATACGGCTGGCCAGGGAGGCGGGCTCTCGGCCTTCCTCGATGGCATCAAGCAGGGCACCGGCCCGGGCGCTGTCGACCTGGGCCGCCAGCAGGTCGCTCTTCAAGCGCTGGACGTCAGCACCGGTGATCTGGGTGTCCAGCTCGACCAGCAGCTCGCCTGCCTTTACGCGCTGCCCGTCGTAAACCTGGATGGCCTTGACCACCGCCACTTCGCTGGGCTGGATGACCTTGCTCTTGCCGCTGGGCACGATCTTGCCGGTGGCGGTGGCGACCACGTCGATCTCACCGATGCAGGCCCAGAGCAGCGCAATCACGGCGAACGCGATGATCGTCCACTGAATGATCCGTGGTGCGGGGTGGACGGGCGCCTCCTGCAGCGCCAAGGCGGCGGGCAGAAAGTGCACTTCGTGGTTCAGCCGTGGCGGTGCATCCATCGCCTGGCGGTTACGCCAGGAATGGCGCCAGGCCTGGCGGTAGCGGTTGATCAGCTCGCGCTTGGCACTCATGCGGCACCGCCTTGCTGCAGGCGGTGCAGACGGGAATAGTGGCCGGCCTGGTGGGTGAGCAGTTCGGCATGGCTGCCCTGCTCGACGATCTGCCCGCGATCCATCACCAGGATGCGGTTGGCGTCGCGCACCGCGCTCAGGCGGTGAGCGATGATGATCACCGTGCGGCCCTTGCAGATGGCCTGCATGTTCTGCTGGATGATGCGTTCGGACTCGTAGTCCAGGGCGCTGGTGGCCTCGTCGAAGATCAGGATGCGCGGGTTGCCCATCAGTGCGCGGGCAATGGCGATACGTTGGCGTTGCCCCCCGGACAGCGAGGCGCCGTGTTCACCGACCACGGTGTCGTAGCCCTCCGACAGCTCCAGGATGAACTCATGGGCGCCGGCCATCTTCGCCGCCTGCATCACCTGCTCGATCGGCGCGCCGGGATCGGTCAGCGCAATGTTCTCGCGGATGCTGCGGGCGAACAGCATGTTGTCCTGCAGCACCACACCGATCTGTCGGCGCAGGGAAGAGACATCGGCCAGGGCCAGGTCCATGCCGTCGACCAGCACCCGGCCGCGTTCCGGCGTATAGAGGCGCTGCAGCAGGCGAGTCAGGGTGCTCTTGCCCGAGCCGGAGCGACCGACCACGCCGATCACGTCGCCAGCCTGAATGTGCAAGCTGATGCCGCGCAGAATCTCCGAGCCATCCGGGCGATAGCGGAAGTGCACCTGATCGAACTCGATCTGCCCTTTCAGCGGTGGCAGCGCGCTACGGGTGGCCTGGGACAGCTCGGTGCGGGTATTGAGGATATCGCCCAGGCGCTGCACCGAGACGCCGGTCTGCTGGAAGTTGGTCCACAGCTGGGCCAGGCGCATGATCGGCTGTGAGACCCGCCCGGCCAGCATGTTGAAAGCGATCAACTGGCCGACCGTCAGGTCGCCCTCGATCACCAGGCGCGCGCCCAGCCAGAGGGTGGCCACGGTGACCAGCTTGCCGATGAAACCAACACTTTCATTGGCCAGCATGGAAAGGTTCTGCGTCTTGAAACTCGCAGCTACGTAGCCCGCGAGCTGGTTGTCCCACTTGCGGTTGATCTGCGGTTCCACCGCCATGGCCTTGAGGGTATCGATGCCGTTGACCGTCTCCACCAGAAAGGCCTGGTTCTCCGCGCCCCGGGAGAAACTCTCGTTGAGGCGCGCGCGCAGGACCGGGGTGATCAGCAGAGACACCAGGAAATACAGCGGCAGCGACAGAATCACCACCAGCGTCAGCCAGCCGCTGTAGTAGAACATCACCGCGATGAACACCACGGAGAACAGCACGTCGAGGATCAGCGTGATGGCATTGCCGGTGAGAAAGCTGCGGATGTTCTCCAGTTCACGCACCCGCGCCACCGAATCCCCCACCCGACGGGCCTGGAAATACGCCAGCGGCAGGGTCACCAGATGGCGGAACAGCTTCGACCCCAGCTCCACGTCGATGCGGCTCGCGGTATGCGCGAACACATAGCTGCGCAAGCCCGACAGCAGAGTCTCGAAGATCATGATGCCGAGCAGGCCGATGGCGATCACATCCAGGGTCGACAGGCCACGGTGCACCAGCACCTTGTCCATCACCACCTGAAAGAACAGCGGCGTGAGCAGCGCGAAGATCTGCAGCACGAACGACACCAGCAGCACTTCGCCCAGCAGTTTGCGGTACTTGACGATGGCGGGGATGAACCACGTGAAGTCGAAACGCGACAGCTCGCCCGCCAGTGAGGCTTCGGAGCGAATCAGGATCAGCTCGCCCGCCCAGCGCGCCTGCAACTGTTCGAACGAAAGGACCTCGGGGCGCTGCGCCTGCGGATCGTGAATCAGAACCTGGCGCTTGCCTTCATCGATACGGGCGATGATGAAGAAGCGGCCATCCTGATCAGCCGCGATTGCAGGCAACGGGACATGCGGCAGGCGCTCGATGGCACTGCGTGCGGACTTGGCCTTGAGGCCGAGCTTCTTCGCCGCCAGCAGCAACTCGGCACGACCGAAAGCACGGCCATCTTCGGCGAATTCATGAGCAAGCTGCTCCGGGGAGGCCGCTACATTGTGGAAGCGTGCCAGCATGACCAGGCAGGCGAGGCCACTGTCAGTTCCCTGACCGTCGGTTGTTTGCATTCCGTTGCACCTGTACAGAGGCCTGGTGAGAGTCCAGGCCACAGAGTAGGGTGCGAATTTACATGGTGGCCTGGAGCCATGTGAAGGGTGCTCGAGATGACTGGTCTGCGAACTCGAAAGACTGCAACGCGCATCACGTTTCGTGTGGGCCGGCTTGCGTCATGAGCGGCAAGGCAATACCGGTTGCAGCATCCTTGTCGCCCATCTCTGACATGTTTGCGTTATAACGAAGCGCAGACGCGGCGGAGGTGGCAGGCATGAGCGAGACAACTGATCAGGCGGTGTACAAGACCCTGCTGGAGTCCACCCAGGCGATTCCCTGGAAGATCGACTGGAAGACCATGACGTTCGCCTACATCGGCCCGCAGATCGAGAGTCTGCTCGGCTGGGCGCAGGCCAGTTGGGTCAGCGCCGAGGACTGGGCCACGCGCATGCACCCGGAAGACCGCGAGAAGGTGGTCGAGCTGTGCATCTCGCAGTCGCAGAACGGTGTCGACCACGAGGCCGACTACCGGGCGCTGACTGCCGCTGGCGACTACGTGTGGATCCGCGACGTGGTGCATGTGGTGCGTGACGACAATGGCGAGGTGGAATCGCTGATCGGCTTCATGTTCGACATCAGCGAACGCAAGAAGACCGAGGAGCAGCTGCTGACCCTGCAGAAGCAGCTGGAGGAGTACTCCTACAAGGACGGCCTGACGGGCGTGGCCAACCGGCGCATGTTCGACACGGTGCTGGCCTCGGAGTGGGCCAATGCCCAGCGCACCCGCCAGCCGCTGTCGCTGATCCTCCTCGATATCGATCACTTCAAGCAGTACAACGACCATTACGGTCACATTCAGGGTGACGACTGCCTGAAGCACGTCGGTCAGGCCCTGAGCCGTGCGGCCAGCCGGCCCCGGGACTTCGTCGGACGCTTCGGCGGCGAGGAGTTCGTGCTGGTCCTGCCGGAGACCGATGAGGCCGCGGCCCGGCACATCGCCGAGCGCTGCCGCCAGCAGGTGCGCCAGCAGCGCATCCCCCATGAACGCTCCAGCGTGTCGCCCATGCTCACCATCAGCCTGGGGGTGAGCACCATCGTGCCGGGCGCGCAGGACCGGGCGCTGGACTTCCTCAATGCGGTGGACAAGCTGCTCTACCAGGCCAAGCAACGCGGGCGCGACCGTCTGGAGATGGCCCGGACGGCATCCCGCTCCGAGCTGGACGACGCAGCCGATGCCCGCGCTTGAGCAATCGTTAACCTGAGCGTAACGATTGCTCCGCCTGCTTGATTGATGACCACCAGGTCGCGCTCCTAATGTGCCTCCACGACAGCGGAACTCGTGGAGTCTTCAATGACAACAACAATATCCCCACCGCCGCAGTGGTCGCGTCGTCGCGCGGAGAAAGCGCGGCGCCTCGATCAGGTGCGCGACCTCGCCGATGGCGTGGTACTGCCCAGTGACAGGATCGTCACGGCCCTCGAGGCGCTGATCGCCCCCGGCGATCGCGTGGTGCTCGAAGGCAACAACCAGAAGCAGGCGGATTTCCTCTCGCGCTCGCTGGCCAAGGTCGACCCGGCCCGCCTGCATGACCTGCACATGATCATGCCCAGCGTCAGCCGTGCCGAGCACCTCGACCTGTTCGAACAGGGCATCGCGCGCAAGCTCGACTTCTCCTTCGCCGGGCCGCAGAGCCTGCGCATCGGCCAGTTGCTCGAAGACGGGCAGATGGAAGTCGGCGCCATCCACACCTACATCGAGCTGTACTCGCGCCTGCTGGTGGATCTGATCCCCAATGTCGCGCTGGTCGCCGGCTTCCAGGCCGACCGCCACGGCAACATCTACACCGGGCCGAGCACCGAGGACACCCCGGCGCTGGTCGAGCCCACCGCCTTCAGCGACGGCATCGTCATCTTCCAGGTCAACGAGATAGTCGACGAGCTGCCACGGGTGGACATCCCGGCGTCCTGGGTCGACTTCGTGGTGGTGGCGGACAAACCGTTCTACATCGAACCGCTGTTCACCCGCGACCCGCGCCACATCAAGCCGGTGCACGTGCTGATGGCGATGATGGCGATTCGCGGCATCTACGAGAAACACAACGTGCAGTCGCTCAACCACGGCATCGGTTTCAACACCGCCGCCATCGAGCTGATCCTGCCCACCTACGGCGAATCCCTTGGCCTGAAGGGCAAGATCTGCCGCAACTGGACGCTCAATCCGCACCCGACGCTGATCCCGGCCATCGAGACCGGCTGGGTGCAGAGCGTGCACTGCTTCGGCACCGAACTGGGCATGGAGGACTACATCGCCCAGCGCCCGGACGTGTTCTTCACCGGACGCGACGGCTCGATGCGCTCCAATCGCATGATGTGCCAGCTGGCCGGGCAGTACGCGGTGGACCTGTTCATCGGCGCCACCCTGCAGGTCGACGGTGATGGCCATTCCTCCACCGTGACCCGCGGCCGCCTGGCCGGTTTCGGTGGCGCGCCGAACATGGGCCATGACCCGCGCGGCCGTCGCCATGCCACCCCGGCCTGGCTCGACATGACCACGCCGGAGACCCTGCTCGAGCGTGGCAAGAAGCTGGTGGTGCAGATGGTCGAGACCTACCAGGAGGGCGGCAAGCCCACCTTCGTCGAACGCCTGGATGCCGTCGACGTGGCGAAGAAGGCCGGCATGCCGCTGGCACCGGTGATGATCTACGGCGACGACGTCACCCACCTGCTCACCGAGGAAGGCATCGCCTACCTGTACAAGGCGCGTTCGCTGGAAGAACGCCAGGCGATGATCGCCGCCGTGGCCGGGGTCACCGCCATCGGCCTGCGCCATGACCCGAAGGACACCGAGCGCATGCGCCGCGAAGGGCTGATTGCCCTGCCCGAAGACCTCGGCATCCGCCGTACCGATGCCAGCCGTGAACTGCTCGCGGCCAAGAGCATCGCCGAACTGGTCGACTGGTCCGGCGGCCTGTACAACCCGCCCGCCAAGTTCAGGAGCTGGTGATGAATGCACTTACGGCATTGCAGCCGCAGTTGTCACTGTCCCTGGCGGACTGGCTGGCCGACCTGGCCGTGGACGCGCTGATCGACGAGGCCGACCTGTCGCCCAAACCGGGGCTGGTCGACCGTCGCGGCAGCGGCGCGCACACCGACCTGCACCTGGGCCTGATGCACGCGTCGGCGCTGGCCCTGTGGCCGAGCTTCAAGGCCATGGCCGAGGCGGCGCAGCAGCGTGGCGAGGTCGACCAGCAACTGCGTGACGAGGTGGGCCGCCTCGGCCGTGATGGCGAGGCGGAGATGCTGCGCGTCACCGACGGGGTCAACACCCATCGCGGGGCGATCTGGGCCCTGGGCCTGCTCAGCGCCGCTGCGGCGCTGGACACCGACGCCCTGGCACCGGCGCAGGTGGCGCTGCGCGCGGCGCGCCTGGCGCTGTTCAACGACCGCGCCGCGCCGGTAGCCGCTGACAGCCATGGCGCCCAGGTGTGCCGCCTGTATGGCGTGCACGGTGCCCGCGCAGAGGCGCAGCTGGGCTTTCCGGCGGTCGTGCAGCAGGCGTTGCCGCAACTGGCGCGCAGCCGGGCGGCTGGCGTCGGGGAGCAGAACGCTCGCCTCGACGCGCTGCTGGCGATCATGACCCAGCTGGCCGACACCTGCGTGCTGTACCGCGCCGGCATGGCCGGGCTGACCTGCATGCAGAGTGGCGCCCGCGCGGTACTCGCTGCCGGTGGCTGCGCCAGCCTCGATGGCCGGCGCCTGTTGCGCGAACTGGAGCGCGACATGCTGCGCCTGCGCGCCTCGCCTGGCGGCGCTGCCGATCTGCTCGCCGCCACCCTGTTCCTCGACCGCCTGCAGCATGGCCTGCCGGCGCAGCTTGGGAGTCTGTGAAATGGAAACCCTGTCTTTTCAATTCCCCGCCGGGCAGCCGGCCCAGGGTCGTGCGCTGGTCGGTTGTGTCGGCTCCGGTGACCTGGAAGTGCTGCTCGAACCCGGCCAGGCCGGCACCCTGGCCATCGAAGTGGTGACCTCGGTGAACGGTAGTGCGCCGCGCTGGCAGCAGTTGTTCGAACGCATGTTCCGCGAGCAGCAGTTGCCGGCACTGAACATCGCCATCCACGATTTCGGCGCGACCCCCGGCGTGGTGCGCCTGCGCCTGGAACAAGGTCTGGAGGAGCTGAGCCATGGCTGAACAGGACATCCAGCGCCTGCTGGCGCAGCGCAGCTTCACCGAACTCGGCGCACGTCAGCGTGCCCGCGCCCTGCTCGACGACGGCAGCTTTCGCGAGCTGCTCGATCCCTTCGCCCGGCTGATGTCGCCCTGGCTGCCGCAGCAGGGCATCGTGCCGCAGGCCGACGACGGCGTGGTGGTGGCCAAGGGTCTGCTCGACGGTGCGCCTGCCGTGGTGATCGCCATCGAAGGTGCCTTCCAGGGAGGCAGCCTGGGTGAAGTGGGCGGGGCGAAGATCGCCGGCGCCCTGGAACTGGCCGCCGAGGACAACCGGGCAGGCACGCCGACGCGCGCCGTGCTGCTGCTGGAGACCGGCGGCGTGCGCCTGCAGGAGGCCAACCTGGGGCTGGCGGCGATTGCCGAGATCCAGGCCGCCATCGTCGAGCTGCGCCAGTACCAGCCGGTGATCGGCCTGGTCGCCGGCCCGGTCGGCTGCTTCGGTGGCATGTCCATCGCCGCCGGGCTGTGCAGCTACCTGCTGGTGACCCGCGAGGCACGCCTGGGGCTCAACGGCCCGCAGGTGATCGAGCAGGAGGCCGGGCTGGACGAGTACGACTCACGCGACCGCCCGTTCATCTGGAGCCTGACCGGCGGCGAGCAGCGCCATGCCAGTGGCCTGGTCGACGGCTATGTGAGCGATGACGTCGAGGCCATCCGCAGCGAACTGCATGGGTTGTTCGCCAAGGGCAAGCCCGAGCTGGAGCGCAGTCGGCGTCACGCCTGGTTCCTGCAGCGACTGCGCGCCGTCGACACTTCGATCCAGGCCGATGCCGCTGCCGTGCGCAGCGCCTATCAGGGAGCATGAACATGAGCACAGTCCAAGAACAACGTGGCCTGCACTGGTTCCGGGCGCTGAGTGGCAATGCCCGGCCGCTGGCCGGTTTGCCCGCTTCGCTGCAGGTGGCCGATGGCGAACTGGCCGGCCAGGCGGTGCGTTATCTGGCGGTGGTCGCCGATGCCGACAATGCCTTCCCCCGCGCCCGCAACGGCGAGGTCGGCCTGCTCGAAGGCTGGGGCCTGGCGCAGGCGGTGGACGAGGCCATCGAGGCGGATCGCGACAACCCGCACAAGCGTGCGCTGATCGCCATCGTCGACGTGCCGAGCCAGGCCTACGGCCGCCGCGAGGAGGCTTACGGCATTCATCAGGCGCTGGCCGGTGCGGTGGATGCCTATGCCCGTGCGCGCCTGGCCGGGCATGCGGTTGTTGGCCTGCTGGTGGGCAAGGCGATGTCCGGTGCCTTCCTCGCCCATGGTTACCAGGCCAACCGCCTGATCGCCCTGCGCGACGCCGGGGTGATGGTGCATGCCATGGGCAAGGCCGCCGCCGCGCGCATCACCCTGCGCAGTGTCGACGAGCTGGAGGCGCTGGCCGCCAGCGTGCCGCCGATGGCCTATGACCTGGACAACTACGCCTCGCTCGGCCTGCTCGCGCAGGTGCTCGATGTGGAGCAGGTGGCGCAGCCGACAGCGGCCGACCTGGCCCATGTGCGTGAGGCGCTGAGCCAGGCACTGGTGGCTATCGCCGGCAGCCCGCGAGACCTGCGCAACCGCCTGGGCGCGGCCAATCGTGCCGCCTCCACGCAGGTGCGCGAGGCCTTGCGCGCGCAGTGGTGAGGCTCAGGGCGGGTGAACCCCGCCGCTCCTGAATGAGACGAAACGGCGGGTTGCCCCCGCCCTGCGGAGAACCAGCGATGCACCCGACACCCCGCCCACATGATCTGCTCTGGGGCCTGCGCCCCGAGCACCTGCCGCAGGAGGCGCCGGTCTGGGCTCGTGCCGCCCTGGGCGGGCATGTGCCGGTGGTGGTGCGTCGCGCTCCCGCCGAACCCGGCTGGGTGGCGGTCGGTATCCGTGGCGCCGCGCGTGAACAGCGCTATGCAAGCTGGATGCGCCTGAGCGATATCAGCCGGCTGGTCAACCCCCAGTCCGTGGCCAGGGCAGGGCGCTGGCGTGCGCATGCTCAGCGGCACTGGCCGGCGTTACGTGCCCTCGAACATGTCGCGCCGCACCTGGATGGCTTCGGCCTGGCCTGGGGCGTGACCGGCAGCCTGGGTTTCGAATTGGCCAGCGGCATCCGTGCGGCGCACCCGCAGAGCGATCTCGACCTGACGCTGCTGGCGCCGCACGCCCTCGACCGCGCCTCGGCCCGCATGCTGTGTGCCGTGCTGGACGCCGCGCCAGGCCGCATCGACCTGCAACTGGAAACCCCGCACGGAGCCGTGGCGCTGCGCGAATGGGCCGGTGACGCGGCGCGCGTACTGCTGAAAACGCAACGCGGCCCGCAGCTGGTCGACGATCCCTGGCTCCTGCAGCAGGTGGCGGCATGAGCACGCTCTGGGCCTTTCCCGGCCAGGGCGCGCAGCAGCCCGGCATGCTCCAGGCCTTGCCGGATGCCGCGGTCGTCCACGATTGCCTGGAACAGGCCAGCGCCACCCTGGGCGAGGATGTGCGCCTGCTGGATTCGGCCGAGGCGCTGCAGGGCACCCGCGCCGTGCAGCTGTGCCTGCTGGTCGCCGGTGTCGCTGCCTCGCGCCTGCTCATCGGGCGCGGCCATCGTCCTGAGTATGTCGCCGGGCTGTCCATCGGTGCCTACGCCGCTGCGGTGGTGGCCGAGGCCCTGGATTTTGCCGATGCGCTGCGCCTGGTCGCCCTGCGCGGCGAGCTGATGCAGCGCGCCTATCCCGCCGGCTACGGCATGACCGCCATCCTCGGCCTCGATCAGGCCAGCGTCGAACGCCTGTTGGACGCCGCCGAAGGGCCGCTGTACTTGGCCAATATCAATGCGGAAAACCAGCTGGTGATCGCCGGCAGCGATGCGGCCATGGCGCAGGTCGCCGAGCGGGCCCGCGCCCTCGGCGCCGCTGCGGTCAGGCGCCTGGCCATGAGCGTGCCGTCGCACTGCGAGCTGCTCGACGCACCGGCGCGCGAGCTGGCGGCGGCCTTCGCCGGGGTTGCGCTGCATGTGCCACGGGCGCGTTACCTGAGCAGCAGCTCGGCACGGGTGATTCGCGAGCCACAGCGTCTGCGCGATGACCTGGCGTTCAACATGAGCCGCCGCGTCGACTGGCAGGCCACGCTCGCCACTGCCTACGAGCGCGGTGTGCGCCTGCACCTGGAACTGCCTCCAGGCGGCGTGCTCACCGGTCTGGCCCGGCGCGTATTCGAACCCGGACAGGCTGTCGCCTTTGCCGGCGCACGTCTGGATACACTCGACGCCATGTTGCGTCAGGAGGTAAGCCTCGACCGCTGAGCCGTAGCGTTTACCGAAGCACAAGAACAACAACTTCGATATGTGAAACGAGGACAACAACAATGATCATCTACGGTGTCGCCTTTCTGGCGTTCTGCACCCTGGCAGGCATCTTCATCGGCTCGCTGCTGGGGCAACTCATCGGCGTGCCCGCCAACGTAGGCGGTGTCGGCATCGCCATGCTGCTGCTGATATTCCTGGGTAGTTACCTGAAGAACCGCGGACTGTTCACCGGCAAGTCGGAACAGGGCGTGGAGTTCTGGAGCGCCATCTACATCCCCATCGTGGTCGCCATGGCCGCCCAGCAGAATGTCTACGGTGCCCTCAGCGGTGGGCCGATGGCGATCCTGGCGGGTATCGCCGCCGTCGTCGCCGGCTTCGCCCTGGTCCCCGTGCTCAGCCGGATCGGGCAAAAGAAGCCTGAAACCGATGTCACCTCCTCCCTGACCAAAGCACCACGGTGATCGCCATGTACGAATCTCTGCTCAAGGTTGTCACCAGCTACGGCATGCTCAGCGGTTTCGCCATCATCGGCATCACCATGTGGGTGTCGTACTGGATCTCCGACAAGTTCACCAAGGGCCGCCTGCATGGCTCGGCCATCGCCATCCTCCTCGGCCTGTTGCTGTCCTATATCGGCGGCGCCTACACAGGTGGCCAGAAAGGCCTGGTGGACATTCCCCTGTTCGCCGGCATTGGCCTGCTGGGCGGCGCCATGCTGCGTGACTTCGCCATCGTCGCCACCGGCTTCGGGGTCAGTGTCGAGGAACTCAAGCGCGCCGGGTTCGCCGGGGTACTGGCGCTGTTCGTCGGCGTGCTGTCGTCCTTCGTCGCGGGTGTCGCGGTGGCCATGGCGTTCGGTTACACCGACGTGGTCAGCCTGACCACCATCGGCACCGGCGCGGTGACCTACATCGTCGGCCCGGTGACCGGTGCGGCGCTGGGCGCCAGTTCCGACGTGATGGCGCTGTCGATTGCCGCCGGCTTGATCAAGGCGATCCTGGTGATGGTGGCCACGCCTTTCGTCGCGCCTTACATCGGCCTGGACAATCCGCGCAGCGCGGTGATCTTCGGTGGCCTGATGGGCACCTCCAGCGGTGTCGCCGGCGGCCTGGCGGCGACCGATCCCAAGCTGGTGCCCTATGGCTGCCTGACCGCCGCCTTCTACACCGCGCTGGGCTGCCTGCTTGGCCCATCGTTGCTCTACTTTCTGATGCGAGGCCTTCTGGGCTGACCTTTCGCCCGCCGTCATGGCGGGCTTTTTTATGGCCCCGTTCAGGCATGCGTTCAGTCGCGAGGGCGTCGAGATGCCTCTACGCCTGGCGGCTGTACATCCGGCATTCGGCGAGCAGCGCCAGCAGGTTGGGGTCGCGTTCCTTGGCCTTGAGGAACACCACGCCGATATGCTGCTGCAGGTGGTACTTGGCCTGCAGCGGGATCAGCTTCACCCGGTTCTCGTACACCGCCGCCACCCGCCCCGGCAGCAGGGCATAGCCGACGCCGGAGCTGACCATGCTGAGCAGGGTGAAGATGTCCTTCACCTGCATCGCCACCTGCGGTTCGAAGCCGGCCTGCTGGAACACCCGCTCGCCATCGCGGAAGGTGGCATAGCCCTGGGTCAGGGTGATGAAGGTGTCGTTGCGCAGGTCGGCCAGGTCCACCTCGGGCTGTTCGGCGAAGGGCGAGTCGTTCGGTGCGGCGAGGAAGATGTCGTCGGAGAACAGCGCCAGCTGTTCGCAGTCCGGGTCGCTGATGCTGTCGTCGAGCGCGATCAGGATCGCGTCCAGCTCCATGTTCTTCAGCTTGTACAGCAGGTCGACGTTGGAGCCGAGGACCAGGTCGATGTTCAGCTCGCTGCGCCGCAGCTTCAGGCCCATGATCAGTTGCGGCACGGTTTTCACCGTCAGCGAGTAGAGGGCGCCCAGCTTGAAGCGCTCGGCGCCGAAGCCGGCTGCCTCGCGGGTCAGGCGCACCATCTCCTGGGCGTCCTGGATCAGCTTCTGCGCCTTTTCTTCCAGGCAGTAGGCGCTTTCCAGCGGGATCAGGTTGCGCCCCTCGTGCTTGAACAGCGGGCAGCGCAGGGCGCTCTCCAGAGAGTGGATGGCGCGATGCACGCTGACGTTGCTGGTCTGCAGCTCGCTGGCCGCGCGCGCCAGGTTGCCGCTGCGCATGAAGGCGAGAAAGACCTCCAGCTTCTTCAGGGTGAGTTCTTCGTCGATGAGCATCGGCCTGTCCTTTTCCAGCGATGCCCGATTGTGCCGTATCCATGAGGTCCAGCGGTGATTGGCCGGTGCGACTTTGGTGGCAGGTGGCGATGTCTGGAATGCCCCGTCATTTGTCACTTAAACAGTGTTGATATGAGTGAGGGGCAAGGGTTACCGTGCGAGCAGTCCTGCATCGGTACAGGTCCGCGCCTGCGCCATGCTCCGCATCGCTTGAGGAGTATCAGCATGAACGACGTCACTTCGCCGCCCGTAGCCTCCGGCCTGCGGGTCCTGCACGCATTGATCCGCGGCGAGCTGCCCGCTCCGCCCATCGGCGAGACCATGGGGCTGCGTGCGATACAGGTGGAGGCGGGCAGCATCGCCCTGGAGGGGCGCCCGGATCAGCGTCATCTCAATCCGGCCGGCGCCGTGCATGGCGGCTTTGCGGCCACCTGCCTGGACGGTGCTGCGGCGCTGGCGCTGTTCTCCACCCTGGAGGCGGACATGCCGCATTCGACGGTGGACCTCAACGTCAAGTACGTGCGCCCGCTGCGCCCCGGCGAGGTCTATCGGGTGCGCGGCTGGGTCGTCGAACGCACCCGCAGCCTGGCGATCTGTGATGCGCATATCCTCGATGGGCAGGGCAAGTTGTGCGCCAAGGCCACCACCACCTTCGTCATCGGAGTGCCCAGGGCATGAAGGAACTCATCGTTCAAGGGCCCGGCCAGTTGGCCTGGGTCGAGAGCCCCGAGCTGCAACTCACTGCGCCGGCCAGTGCGCTGGTCAGGCCCATCGCCTCGGCTTCCTGTGATCTGGATCGGCGCCTGATCGCTGGCACCACGCCCTTCAAACCACCGTTCGCGCTGGGCCATGAATGCGTGGCCGAGGTGCTGGACGTGGGCTCGGCGGTGCGTAACCTTCGCCGTGGCGACCTGGTTTCGGTGCCATGGAAGATCGCCTGTGGCGCCTGTGCGCAATGTCTGGCCGGACGCTCCAGCGCCTGCACGGCGGTGCCGCGCATGGCTGCCTATGGCGTGCCGGCAGGCGGTCACTGGGGTGGGCTATTTTCCGAGCAGGTGCTGGTGCCATTCGCCGACGCCATGCTGGTGCCCTTGCCGGAAGGGCTCGACCCCGTGGCGGTCGCCAGTGCCAGCGATAACCTGACCGATGCCTGGGTGGCCGCCAGCCGACCGCTGTCCACACGGCAGGATGCCCGTGTGCTGGTGGTCGGTGGTACGGAGAGCCTGGGCGTGCTTGCCGTACAGATGGCGCAGGCCGCCGGCGCGGCCTGCGTGGATTACCTCGACGAGCATCCACTGCGCCAGCAGCTCGCAGCGAGGAGCGGTGCCGGAGTCGATCTGGCAGGGCGCGATCTCGATCGCAGCTACGATCTGGTGATCTCCGCCACGCGCGATCATCAGGCCCTGCGGCGTGGCCTGCTGGCGCTGGCTCCTGGCGGGCATTGCTCGTGCATCGGCATCATCTTCGACGATCCGAAGATTCCATTGTTCGACATGTACCTGCGCGACGTCACCTTCTCGGTCGGCGCCTGCAGCGTGCAGCAGCACATCCCCAAGGTCCTGGACCTGGTGCACGATGGCTGTTGCGATCCGCTGCTGCTCGACCCGCAGGTGGTGGGCTGGGAGGAGGCGCCGCAGGCGCTGATTCAGCCGCTGACCAAGTGCATCATGGTGCGCGAGCGCATCACCTGAGCCTGCTCAGTTGAGCTGCTCGGCCAGGGCCCGCATCACACGGCGCCAGGCATCCTGGCCCTCGATGTCGGTGTTGGCCAGGGCGTCACGCAGGGTGCGCCGCTCCAGTTCGGTGGCCTCGGCCTCCAGCGTCGTACCGGTCTCGCTCAGCGCCAGCAGCTTGAAGCGGTGTCTGCCTGGTTCACGGCGGTACTGCACCAGGTCCTGCTCGAACAGGTGCGACAGCGGACGATGCAGCGCCTGGTTGCTGACGCCCAGTGTGCTCGCCAGTTCGCCGATGCTGATTGCGTCGGCGCGGGCGATCACATACAGAATGCGGTGGTGTACACGGGACAGGCCGCGCGCGTCGAGAAAGCGGTCGGCCTCCACGGTGAGACCACGGAAGCCGAAATGCAGCAGTTCCAGGCTATGGTCGAGCGGGTCCAGCGCTTTCAGGTTCACGGATGCCGTATTGATCTTTTTCTCGATGACCATGGGGGTTCGCGCGGTTTGACGTGACGTACAGCCTAAGGCCTCCACCAGCCTCCTCACAACACGACACAGGAACATCCTCATGCAACTGATCTACGCCGCTGCTTCACCTTTCGCCCGCAAGGTTCGTGTGCTGGCCGCCGAGGCCGGCTTGCTGGCGGACATCGAGCTTCTCGACACCGCCGTGTTGCCGACCACGCTCAACGAGCGGGTCAACCGGGCCAACCCGCTGGGCAAGATACCGGTGCTGCTGCTCGATGATGGGCAGTCGCTGTACGACAGCCGGGTGATCTGTGAGTACCTCGACACCTTGCATCAGGGGTCCAGGCTGTTGCCGGTCGATGCCGGACGCTGGCAGGTGTTGCGCCTGGCGGCCCTGGCCGACGGCCTGATGGAGGCCGCCTTGCTCGCACGTTACGAAAAGGCCGTGCGCGAGCCTGAGCAACAGTCGCAGGCCTGGCTCGATGGCCAGCTGGGCAAGGTGTGGCGGGCGTTGGCCGAGCTGGAGCGTCAGGCCGCACAGCTGCAGGGGCCGCTCGATCTGGCGCAGATCGGCGTGGCCTGCGCCCTGGGCTATCTGGATTTTCGCTTCGCCGACCTCGACTGGCGTGCCACGCATCCGCTGCTGCGTGACTTCCAGCTGGCGTTCTCCGCTCGTGCCTCCATGCAGACCAGCGCGCCGGTGTGAATCCGCTGGCTCGCTGGCGTCCTGGCGGATAGCGCAGCGACGGGCTGCTGGTCTGGATTGAGGTTGCGCCGCGCAACGGCTTCGTGACCGTCTGTCGGTGGAATGGGCGGCGGCATTCGCGAATCCGCGTCTTGACAGGTTTTTGGCGCTCCGCCTCGACACGCCTTTGTCCCTGATATTAAAGGGTTGTTTCCCGTGTGACGGATTTCACGTTAGTGCTCGACGGTAATTTGACTAACTTGAGGGGTGTTCGTTTTTTTGGTCATTGTCTGATCAAAAAATTGACATATCCTTGGTTGGGCTGATTCAATATGCCAGCTTTTTGATGTCAAGTTTCGCTCGGTTTCCGTGGGGTGGAGCCGGTTTCCTGACGTTTATGGGGGAAGTCTCGTCAGAGGCTTTTGTCGAGCAGTAAGCGCACAAGCGCTCTTTCCAGTGCAGTAGGTCATGCAGGTGAAGTCCTCCAAGGGAATTGCCCGGCTTTTCGGCCTGGCGGTCGCATTTTTCGCTTCCACGACATTTGCTCAGCCTGCCAGCGTAGCCTTCTGGTACGCCGATCAGTTGCCCCTGCCCGAGTTGTCGCAGTTCGAGTGGGTGGTGGTCGAGCCCGGTCATGCCTCGTCGAAGGATCTGGATTACCTCAAGGCCCAGGGCAGTGAGGTCTTCGCCTACCTGTCCATTGGTGAATTCGCTGGCGATGTCACCCAGGCGGGGTTGAGCGAGGCGACCAGTGCTGTGCGCAACGCTGCCTGGAACAGCCAGGTGATGGACCTGGACGCGCCGGCCTGGCGCGAATACCTCTTCGAGCGCGCCAGCGCGCTGCGCCAGCAGGGCTACGCCGGTCTGTTCCTCGACACCCTGGACAGCTTCCATCTGCAGGCGCAGGCGCTCCAGGATGGCCAGCGCGAGGCGCTGAAGAGCCTGCTGAACGAACTGCATCGACGTGAACCGACGCTCAAGTTGTTCTTCAACCGTGGCTTCGACGTGTTGCCGGAGCTGCCGGGCGTTGCCGCCGCAGTCGCCGTCGAGTCCCTCTACGCCGGGTGGGATGCGGGCGGTGGCTACAAGACGGTGTCGCAGAGCGACCGTGACTGGTTGCAGCTGCATCTCGACAAGGTGCGAGCCCAGGGCGTTCCGGTGGTGGCGATCGAGTATCTGCCACCAGAGCAGCGTGAACAGGCGCGCCAGCTGGCTGCGCGGCTGAGCCAGGAAGGCTTCATCCCCTACGTGACCTCCCCCGCGCTGAATGCCATGGGTATCGGCGGCGTGGAGGTCCAGCCCCGGCGTATCGCCCTGGTCTACGATGCGCGCGAGGGCGAGCTCGAAGACAACCCGGGGCACGTGCACCTTGGCGGCCTGCTCGAATACCTGGGGTACCGGGTCGACTACTGGCCGGCCGATACCACGCTGCCGCAGCGCCCGCTGAAAGGGCTCTACGCGGGCATCGTGGTATGGATGACCAGCGGTTCGCCGGTGGACCGCGATTATTTCGAGAACTGGTTGGGCCAGCGCCTCGACGAGCAGGTGCCGATTGCCTTTCTCGCCGGGATGCCCACCGAGAACGACAGCCTGCTCGATCGCCTGGGCATCCGCACGCGCTCGCAGGCGGTCGGCAAGGATGCCGTGCTGCTGTCCCACGACGCCACGCTGGTCGGCGGCTTCGAAGCGCCGCTGCGTGTGCGCACGCGGGAAGTTCCGCCGCTGACCGTGACTGCTCCCGAGCGCACCCGGGCGGCGCTTTCCCTGCAGAACGAAGACCGTGTCTACGCGCCGGTGGCCACCGGGGACTGGGGCGGCTACGCGATGGCGCCCTATGTGTTCGAGGAAGGCCTCGACCATCGGCGCTGGATGCTCGACCCGTTCGCCTTCATTGCCCGTGCCTTCAAGTTGCCGGCGTTGCCGCGCCCCGACAGCACCACGGAGAACGGCCGGCGCATCGCCACCGTACACCTGGACGGCGATGGTTTCGTGTCCCGTGCCGAAGTCCCCGGTTCGCCTTACTCGGGTATCCAGGTGCTGGAGGATTTCATCAATCCCTACCCGTTGCTGACCTCGGTGTCGGTGATCGAGGGCGAAGTCGGTCCGCGAGGGATGTACCCGCACCTGGCGCGTGAGCTGGAGCCCATCGCCCGCAAGATCTTCGCCAACCCCAAGGTCGAGGTCGCCAGCCATACCTTCAGCCACCCGTTCTTCTGGCAGCCGGAAAAGGCCTCGCAGCGCGAGAACTTCGAGGCGGAATACGGCTACATGATGGCCATTCCGGGCTACAAGACGCTGGACCTCACGCGTGAGGTCGTCGGCACGCGGGACTACATCAACCAGCGCCTGACCACTCCGAAGAAGCCGGTGAAGATGATCTTCTGGTCCGGCGATGCCATGCCCAGCGCCGAAACCATCAAGCTGGCGTATGACAGCGGCCTGCCGAACGTCAACGGCGGCAACACCGTGCTGACCAAGGCCTACCCTTCGCTGACCGGTCTCTATCCGCTGATCCGGCCGACCTCCGGTGGGCTGCACTTCTACGCCCCGGTGATCAACGAGAACGTCTACACCAACCTGTGGACGGGGCCCTACTACGGCTTCCGCGACGTCCAGGATACCTTCGCGCTGACCGACAGTCCGCGCCGCCTGCGCGGCTTCCACCTCTATTACCATTTCTACTCGGGGACCAAGCAGGCCTCCATCCGGGCCATGCGCCAGACCTACCAGACCATTCTCGATGGCCAGCCGCTGTCGCTGTGGATGAGCGACTACATCAAGCGGGTCGAGGGACTGTACCGCGCCAGCCTGGCCAGGCGCAGCGACGACAGCTGGCAGGTGAAGGGCCTGGTAGGCATGCGCACGCTGCGCCTGGATCCGGCCCTGGGCTGGCCGGACCTGGCCCGCTCCAGGGGCGTCGCCGGGGTGCGTGATCTGCCGCAGGGGCGCTACGTGCACCTGAGCGGCGCCGATGCGCTGCTGGCCCTGCGCGACACCCGTGACCCGCGCCCGGCACTGGAAGAGGCGAACATTCCGCTGACCGCCTGGCGTTACCTGGACGACAAGCGCGTGACGTTTTCCTTCCAGGGCGAGTTTCCGCTCAGTTTCAGCGTGCGCTCGGCCGGTTCGTGCCATGTGAAGGCAGGGGGCGGCCGGTTCAGCGGCACGCACGACGATGGCGTATGGCACTTCGAATTGCCGATGAAGCAGGTGAGCGATGCGCAACTCATCTGTAACTAAGAAAAAGGTGCCGCGCACACGCCTGCTCAACCCCTGGATGATCCTGCTGGTTGCCGGGTTCGTGGTGGCGTTGCTGGCGCTGTCGTACAAGAGCGAGGACGTGTTCCTGCCGGACGCGGACGACCGGCCGGACGCCGTCGCCATCAGTTACACCGAACTGCTGATCAAGGCCCACCCGGAAGACGACAAGCTCAAGCTGCGCCTGATCGATCAGCTGATTCAGGTCGGTGACTTCACCCGTGCCCGCGAATACCTGGAGCAGTTGCAGGGCCGTCTGCTGTCCGCGACTCCCTTCTACTCGGCGATGCTCGACGTGCTGCGTGCCCAGGCCCAGCCGGACGGTATCAGCGATGCACAGCGGGCGGCGCTGATCGACGAACTGCGCAGCCTGAAGATCGCCGACCTGGACAATGCCATGCTGGAGCGCCTGGCGCGTTACTCGCTGGAGATCGGCGGGCTGGACGTCGCCGTGCTGGCCTACCGCGAGCTGGCCGAGCGCGACAGCGAGAAGCGCACGCACTGGCTGGGCGAGGCGGCGATCTGGAGCCTGGCCAACAACGACCAGAGTGGCGCGGCGCAGCTCTATGAGCAGCTGGCGGCGGAAGACAGCGACCCGCAGGTGCGCATGGAGCACCTGCGGGAAGCGTTCGACGCCCTGCTCGCGGCGAATCATCCCGAGCAGGCGGCGCAACTGCTGGCCCTGCACCTGGATGAACTCGACGCGCAACAGGCTTCCCTCGACTGGCTGGCAGCCGGTGTCGATGCCGCCCAGGGCGGGCGTCGCTACGACCTGGCGGAAAGCTTCATTCAGCGCTGGCTGAGCCTGAAGAGGGACGACCCGCGTGCGCTGACCGCCGATTTCCACCTGAGCCTGGCATCCGGTGCGGTCGACCGGGCCTGGCAGCTGGCGCCCGAGTTGCTGGCGCTGACGCCCGGCGACTACGACATGGTGGCCGAAGTGGCGCGCCTGGCCGAGTGGACCGGGCACACCCAGCAGGCGTTGAGCTACTGGGTGCAGATGCTGGCACAGCGCGAAGATCCTGAACTGCGCGAGCGTATCTGGCGCTACGCCCTGCAGCTGTTCGATTTCGACCAGGTGATCGCGACGCTGTCCACCATCGACGCCCACCGGCAGATGACCGATGTGGAGATCGATACCCTGGTCTACAGCCACGAGACCCGCGGCACTCCCGAGGACGCCGAGGCCTGGCTGGTGGCCTACCTGCAGCGCTATCCCAATCACCTGTTCGCGCGGCAGCGCCTGCGCATGCTGCTGGAGAACACGCAGCAGTTCAGGAAAGAGGTGGAGCAGTGGCAGGCCCTGGCTGCACGCGGGCCGCTGACGATCAAGGAGCGTATCCGCTGGGCCAAGGTGCACTGGAACCTGTTCGAGCCGGACCAGGCCTGGCAGGTGCTGACCGCAGCCGATTCACCCGAGGTGGACGATCCCG
Source organism: Ectopseudomonas khazarica (assembly GCF_017915135.1). Taxonomy (NCBI): domain Bacteria; kingdom Pseudomonadati; phylum Pseudomonadota; class Gammaproteobacteria; order Pseudomonadales; family Pseudomonadaceae; genus Ectopseudomonas; species Ectopseudomonas khazarica. The sequence continues at coordinate 216,018 of NZ_CP068551.1, forward strand.
AGTTCTGGCAGCTGCGCGCCAATCTGGCCTGGGAGCTCGAGCGCGATGGGGAAGTGCGCGCCTCGTACGATCGCCTGCTGAGTCTGAAGGTGCCCCTGGAAATGGAGGATGAGGATCGCCTGATTCGCCTGTACTGGGATATCGACCCCAAGCGCTCCCTGCAGATACTCAGCGATAGCTGGCAGCGCACGGGGCGGGTGACGCGTCTGATCGTCGCGCTGGAGTTGGCGGAGCAACTGGGTGACTGGAATGCCCTGAGAATGCTGCTGGCCGGCGCGGAACAGTCGCCCAATGGACGCGACAACTCGCAGTATTGGGTTGCCCGTGCCGCGCTGGCTGCCCAGGACGGCAACTTCGACCAGGCCCAGGCCTACTACCAGCAGGCGCTGGCGTTGTTCCCCAGCGACAATCTGGTGCGCCAGCGCATCCTGTGGTTCTACATCGACAACACCCAGCGTGACTCGCTGACGCAACTGCTGCCGGAGTGGCGTGCGCTGGCCGTGACGGACAGCCGGCTGTGGCTGCCCTATGCCACCGGCTACATGTTGCTCAACAACACCCAGGAATCCTTGCGCTGGTTCCGTCAGTACCTCAAGTCGAACCCATCGGATCGTCTGGTGCTCGCGGCCTATGCCGATGCGGCCGAGGCCGCCGGCTACGAGGACCTGGCCTGGCGTCTGCGCCGTCAGCTGCTGCGCGACCTCAATCTGCAACGCGTCACCGCGACGCCCGAAGGCTATGCCATGTACCTGCGCCTGCTGGCCGGGTCGCAGGGCACGCTGACGTCGCTGGCGCAGGCGAAGCGTCTGTGGAACGGCGAGCAGGCGACGCTGCAGCTGTGGTTCGAGCATTTCCTCGAGCGCCTCGATGCCGGCAACCAGTCGGCGCTGAAGGACGACTGGCTGGCCTGGGGGGCAGCGCGCGGGCTGAAGGCCGGCAGCTACGACGAGATCCAGCAGGCCCTGCGCAACGACAACCACGCGCAGATGCAGCGTCTGCTCGAACGTGGTGGACTCGACGCAGCGCATACGGTGGAAGTGCTCTCGCGTCTCGGCCATGAGGGCGAAGCGCTGGCCTCGGGACTCAGTGCCCAGGGCGATGGGCAACCGGGCTCGATCCGCCAGCAACTGCTCTACCAGACCACCGGCATGCTCGAGCGCTCCCCGCAGGGCCTGCAACTGGGCTGGCGCAAGACCGACTTCGGCGACCTGGACTTCAAGGGGCCGCGCCTGCAGGTGGCCCGCTCCCTCGGCGATGACTGGTATGCCGACCTGCAGCTCGAGCAGGGCCGCTATAACAGCTCGAACCTGGACAGCGCGGTACTCGGCAACGAGCACAACCTCCAGCTGGAGGCGCGCCGTACGCTGGACGACGGCGACCTGCGCCTGATTCTCGACAGCAGCCTGCGCGACGACGAGGACCGTCATGGCCTGGGCATCGAACGTAGCTGGCGCCTGAGCTCGCGTGATGAGTTGGGGCTGGCGCTCGACTGGCACCGCGAGGCCGAAGACACCGGCCTGCTGCGCGCCCTGGGCATGCGCGACGGCGTGCGTCTCCGGGGCCAGCACGGCTTCTCCGCGCGTGACCAGTTGAGCTGGTCGCTGACGCACAACCGCTACAGTTCCCGGCAGGGCGATGCCATCGGCAGCGGCCAGGGCGTGTCGCTGGAGTGGGGCCACATGGTGTTCTTCGACGACCCGTCCTGGTTGTTGCGCTCGGGCGTGGACTATCAGCACAACAGCGTGGAGAGCGAGGTCGCCTCTGACCTGCTCAACGTCAATGGCGGTGCCTACATTCCGTTCGACAACGAGCCGGGCGCCACGATCGAAGGCACCGAGCTGATGCAGAGCCGCTATGGTCAGCTCTATGTCGCCAGCACCTGGCGGCGAGGCTTCCCGGGCGCCCTGAACAGGACACGTCCGCAGTTCACCTGGATGATCGATACCCTCGCCGGCTGGCAGTGGACGGAGCGGCAATTCAACTACGGCATCAACGTCGGCATCGGCGTCGAGCTGTTCGGCGACGACGAGCTGGCCATGACCCTCGGTTACCAGTCTGCCCCGAGAGGGGGGGAGGGTGATCCCGGTGGTTCGCTCGGTATTACCTACAGCACCCGTTTCGGGCGCTAAGCAAGGATTCTCAAAGGAGGAATGAAGATGCAAAGCATACGTTGCCTGGCCCTGGTGGCCATTGCACTGTTCGTCACGGGTTGCTCCAGTTTCAGCGGCGGCGGCAACCAGACGCTGCCGCGCGATGCCTCGTGGGGCGTCGCCCCGCTGGTCAACTATGCCCAGGCGCCGCAGGCCGGCGAGCGCGCCGAGCAGATCCTGATCAGCATCCTGGCTGAGGAGGGTGTGACCCCGCTGATGTACCCGCAGCAACCGCAGAAGGACCTGCTGCTGCAGGACGACCGTGAGCGTCAGAGCCAGGCGCTGGCCTGGGCGCGTGAGCAGAAGCTGGCCTACGTGATCACTGGTAGCGTGGAAGAGTGGCAGTACAAGAACGGCCTGGACGGCGAGCCGGCAGTCGGCATCAGCCTGCAGATTCTCGAACCGGCCAGCGGTCGTGTGGTCTGGAGTTCCAGTGGCGCACGCGCCGGCTGGTCCCGTGAGAGCGTTGCAGGTGCTGCCCAGAAAGTGCTGCGCAAACTGGTAGGTAACCTCGACTTCGAGTAATCACGATGCAGTCTGCCCACAAGGATTTCACTCTAGCGCCAAGGGCCAGCGGCCGCGTTTCCTGGTGGGAAAGCTGCCTGCTGACGCTCCTGGCCCTCGGTTTCGGCTACTGGCTGTCGCCGGCGGACCCGCTGCTCGTGGCAGCGTCGTTCCCCTGGATGATCCTGGTGCCGATACTGCTCGGTGTTCGCTACGGATTCCTCCAGGGGCTGTTCAGTGCGGCGCTGCTGATCGCGGCGCTGTTCGTGTTGCGCATCGCGGGGCACGAGCTGTACGCGGATACGCCAGCCTCCTTCATCGTCGGCATGCTGCTGTGCAGCATGCTGGTCGGCGAATTCCGCGACATCTGGGAACGCCGTCTGGAGCGCCTGAGCCTGGCCAACGAATACCGCCAGCTGCGCCTCGATGAGTTCACCCGTTCCCACCACATCCTGCGCATTTCCCACGACCGCCTGGAACAGCGGGTGGCCGGCAACGACCAGAGCCTGCGCAGCTCGCTGCTCAGCCTGCGCCAGCAACTGCGTGCGCTGCCGGGGGATCAGGATGCGCTGAAGACGCTGGCCGACTCGGTGCTGTCGCTACTCGGCCAGTACGGCTCGCTGCGGATCGCGGGGCTGTACCGGGTCATCGACAACCAGCGTATCGCCCAGCAGCCGCTGGCCATACTGGGGGAGATGGGCGAGCTCAAGGGCAACGACATCCTGCTGAAGCAGTGCCTGGAGCGTGGCGAGCTGGTCAGCGTGCGTTCCGACGTGCTCGATCGTGGAGAGGGCGGGCGCCATTCGATGTTGCAGGCCTGTGTGCCGCTGATCGACACCGAGGAGCGCATCCTGGCCGTGCTGGCCATTCAGCAGATGCCGTTCTTCATGTTCCATGAGCGCAGCTTCAGCCTGCTGGCCATTCTCGCCGGGCACATCGCCGACCTGCTGATGAGCGATGCGCTGGCCCTGCAGCTGCCGGATGCCGACGCCCAGCAATATTCGCAGCTGCTCAAGCGCTCGCTCAGCGATGCGCGCGATCATGGCCTGCCGGCCAGCCTCTTCGCCTTCGAGCTGGCGGAGGACAACGGCGAGGAGGTCCAGCGCCTGCTGGAGAGCAGCCAGCGTGGTCTGGACGTGCAACTGAAGGTGATCAACGGGCGCGACAGTCGCCTGGTGCTGGTCCTCCTGCCGCTGACGTCGGGCGAGGGCTCCAAGGGCTATCTGGTGCGTCTGAAGCAACTCTTCGCCGAGCGCTTCGGCCAGGGTCGCGAGCTCGAGTCACTGGGTGTGCAGACCCATCGGTTCCTCTTCGAAGGTGGCGACGAGCGCGATGCGCTGCGGCACTTCCTGTTCAACGAGTGTGCCCTGAATGATCAGCAAGTGGCTGTTTAGCGGCGCCGCGCTGCTCGAACTGGGCAGCTGGGCCAGTGCGGTCAGCGACCTGCCGGCACACCAGGCAGCGTTGCTGTATGCCTCCGCGCATGGCCTGGGCAGCGCCATGCTGACCGCCGGCATCTGGCTGCTGCTGCCACGCCGCTATCGCTTCCCGCTGCCGTGGAGCCCGCTGTTCATCTTCAGCCTGTCGTTCTTCATTCCGCTGATCGGCATGATCGGCGTCGCCCTGGCGCTGTTCCCCGCGCTCTACCTGCCGCGCAAGCGCAAGGTCCAGCCCTGGGAAGCGACGGCGGTGCCCGAGCTGCCGTTCCGCCCACGGGAGCGCACGCGCGAACTGATGTTCAGCGACGGCGGCCTGCAGGACGTGCTGCGCCACGCGCCGGACCCGGACCAGCGCCTGACGGCGATCTTCGCCACGCGGCGCATGCGCAGCAAGGAAGCCATCCCGATTCTCAAGCTGGCCCTGCGCGACCCCTCCGATGACGTGCGCCTGCTGGCCTACTCGATGCTCGACCAGCGCGAGAGCCGCATCAACCAGCGCATCGAACAGGCGCTGGCGAGCATGGAAAAGACCAAGGCCGAGCGCAAGTTCGCCCTGCATGGCCAGCTGGCGCGCTGGTACTGGGAGCTGGCCTACGTCGGCCTGGCCCAGGGCAGCGTGCTCGAGCACGTGCTGCAGCAGGCCTGGAGCCATGTCGGCACGGCGCTGCAGGGCGAGCCGAGTGGCGAGCTGCATCTGCTGGCCGGGCGTATCGCCATGGAACTGGGCAACCTGGACGAAGCCTCGTCCCAGTTCGAGCAGGCGGCGCAGACCGGCACGGGCGCGGCGCAGCTGGCGCCCTACCAGGCCGAGATCGCCTTCCGCCGGCAACGCTACGACGAAATCCCGCAGATGCTGGCCAGCATGCCGGCTGACATGTTGCAACGCCCCCCCTTCGCGGCATTGGCAAAATACTGGCTATGAGTGAGAAAACCACCGTTCCCGACGTGCAGAACGTCGATATCTGCCTGCTGCTCGAGGGTACCTGGCCGTACGTGCGCGGCGGTGTTTCCAGCTGGATCAACCAGCTGATCCTGGGCCTGCCCGAGCTGACCTTCTCGGTGCTGTTCATCGGCGGCCAGAAGGAGGCCTACGGCAAGCGGCACTATGCGATTCCGGACAATGTCGTGCACATCCAGGAGCACTTCCTCGAGGACGCCTGGAGCGCCATGCCCGCGACCAGCTCGCGGGCGACGCCGGAGCTCGCCGAGCTGATGATGGACGTGCACCGCTTCCTGCATTACCCGGAAGAACCGGGCAGCGAGCAGGGCGATGCCTTCGTCGACACCCTGGCGGTGGGGCGCATCGGCCGCGAGGCGTTCATGCAGAGCCGCGCCAGCTGGGACGCCATCGTCGATGGCTACACCCAGCACTGCGCCGACCCCTCGTTCGTCAACTACTTCTGGACGCTGCGCTCGATGCAGGCGCCGCTGTTCATGCTCGCCGAGGTGTCCCGGAGCCTGCCGCGGGCGCGCATGCTGCACTCCATCTCGACCGGCTACGCCGGCCTGCTCGGTAGCGTGCTGCAGCGCCGCTGGGGTTGCCACTACCTGCTCAGCGAGCACGGCATCTACACCAAGGAGCGCAAGATCGACCTGGCCCAGGCGGGCTGGATCGCCGAGAGCCCGGACGAGCGCCTGAGCACCGGCCTGGATGCGGAAGTCAGCTACATCCGCCGCCTGTGGATCCGCTTCTTCGAGCGCATCGGCCTGATCACCTATCGCTCGGCGCATTCGATCATCGCCCTGTACGAAGGCAATCGCCTGCGCCAGGTCAGCGATGGGGCGCCGGCCGAGCGTACCCGGGTCATTCCCAACGGCATCGACCTCGACAGCTGGGACCAGGCGCTGGCCAGCCGTCCCGAGGGCGTACCGGCGGTGGCGGGGCTGGTCGGGCGCGTGGTGCCGATCAAGGACGTCAAGACCTTCATCCGCGCCATCCGTGGCGTGGTCAGTGTCATCCCGGAGGCCGAGGGCTGGATCGTCGGCCCGGAAGAGGAAGACCCCGACTACGCCGCCGAATGCCACAGCCTGGTGGCGAGTCTCGGCCTGCAGGACAAGGTGCGCTTTCTCGGTTTCCGCCAGGTGCGCGAGGTCGTCCCGCAGCTGGGCGTGATGGTCCTGACCTCGATCAGCGAGGCGCAGCCGCTGGTGGTGCTGGAGGCCTGGGCGGCCGGTACGCCGGTGGTGACCAGCGACGTCGGCTCCTGCCGCGAGCTGGTCGAGGGCTTCAGCGAGGAGGATCGCCAACTCGGTACGGCTGGCGAGGTGGTGGCGATCGCCGATCCCCAGGCCACCTCGCGGGCGATTCTCTCCCTGCTGCGCGATCCGCAGCGCTGGCATGCCGCCCAGGCGGTGGGCCTCGAACGCGTGCGGCGCTACTACACCGAAGAACTGATGCTCGCCCGTTACCGCGAGCTGTACCGCGAAGGCACGGAGAGCGCGTAGATGGCCGGCATAGGTTTTGAACTGAGGAAGATCCTCTCCAAGGACTCCTACACCTCGACGATGCGCGCCTACCTGTATGCCGGCCTGATCAGCTCCGGCCCCTGGGTGCTGTCGATCATCAGCGTGATGCTCATCGGTGTGCTGAGCCTGGGGGCGGTGCTGCCGGAAACGCTGATCGGCCAGTTCCTGGTCACGGTGACCTACCTGATGGCCACGTCGCTGATCCTGACCGGCGGCCTGCAGCTGTTCTTCACCCGCTTCGTCTCCGATCGCCTGTTCGAGCGCCGCCTGGACATGATCCTGCCCAACCTGGTGGGCATCCTGCTGCTGGTCACGGTGTTCTCCGGGCTGCTGGCGATCGTCGTGCTGAGCCTGCTGTTCGAGCAGTCGTTCTCCTACCGCCTGCTGGTGATGGCCAACTTCGTCGTGCTCTGCAACCTGTGGCTGGTGATCATCTTCCTGTCGGGGATGAAGGCGTACAACCGCATCCTCGGGGTGATGTTTCTCGGCTATTCGCTGATGGTGGCATCGGCCTACCTGCTGCGCTTCCTGAACATCGACGGCCTGCTGCTGGGCCTGCTGATCGGCCACTCCAGCCTGCTGTTCATCTTCCTCTTCGACATCCTCCGCGAGTATCCGGCCGAGCGCCTGGTCGCCTTCGACTTCCTCAAGCGCCGCCAGGTGTTCATCAGCCTGCTGCTGACCGGGCTCTGCTACAACCTGGGCATCTGGATCGACAAGTTCATCTTCTGGTTCAACCCGACGACCTCGGAAGCGGTGATCGGCCCGTTGCGCGCCTCGATTCTCTACGACCTGCCGATCTTCCTCGCCTACCTGTCGATCATCCCCGGCATGGCCGTGTTCCTGGTGCGCATCGAGACGGACTTCGCCGAATGGTACGAGCGCGTCTACGACGCGATCCGGGGAGGTGAAACCCTGCAGCACATCGGCTGGCTGAAGGAGCAGATGATCCTGGCGATCCGTCAGGGCCTGATGGAAATCTGCAAGGTGCAGGGCCTGACGCTGGTGCTGCTGCTCCTGCTGGCGCCGCAGCTGCTGTCGTGGCTGGGCATCTCCCACTACTACCTGCCGCTGTTCTACATCGACGTGATCGGCGTGAGCATCCAGGTCGTGTTCATGGCCCTGCTCAACGTGTTCTTCTACCTGGACAAGCGCGCCATCGTGCTTGAACTGTGCGTGCTGTTCGTACTGGCCAACGGTGCGTTGACCCTGTTCAGCCAGATGCTCGGCCCGACCTTCTTCGGCTACGGCTTCACCCTGTCGCTGCTGCTGTGCGTGCTGCTGGGCCTGTACCGGCTCAATGACGCGCTGGAAGACCTGGAGTTCGAGACCTTCATGCTCAGTCGCTGACTGCGCAGCAGCTGCAAGACCTGCCGGCCCGCCAGAGGGCCGGCGCGCCCTTCGCTGCCGCGCTGCAGCGACGTTCCTCCATATTTCGGACCTCACCGCCGCCACTGGGCAGGCTGCCGTGCCCGATCGCCTGCAGGAAAGCCGCGAGACTGCCGGGGGAGGACAAATACCTAAGTCATCACTTATCATACGTCCTACAACTGTGCAGACGGTTGCGAATCCCGGCATTGCCGCCGGGCTCATACAGTGTCCCGATGGCGCCCCGTTCGCCATCATCTGACAGGAGAACGCCATGCTGAGTCTGACTGGCCACAATTACATCGGCGGTGAGCGCCGTGCTGCGGGCACCGTGGAGCACAAGAGCCTCGACGCCAGCAGCGGTGAAGCGCTGCCCTACACCTTCATCCAGGCCACGCCGGAAGAAGTCGACGCCGCTGCCCAGGCCGCTGCCGCCGCCTATCCGCTCTATCGCAACCTGTCGGCCGTGCGCCGCGCCGAGTTCCTCGAGGCCATCGCCGACGAGATCGACGCCCTCGGCGACGACTTCGTCGCGCTGGTCAGCCGCGAGACGGCGCTGCCGGCTGCCCGCATCCAGGGCGAGCGAGGCCGTACAAGCGGCCAGATGCGCCTGTTCGCCAAGGTCCTGCGTCGCGGCGACTTCTACGGTGCACGCATCGACCGCGCCCTGCCGGAGCGCCAGCCGCTGCCGCGTCCTGACCTGCGCCAGTACCAGATCGGCGTCGGCCCGGTCGCGGTCTTCGGTGCCAGCAACTTCCCGCTTGCCTTCTCCACCGCCGGTGGCGATACCGCGTCGGCCCTGGCGGCCGGCTGCCCGGTGGTGTTCAAGGCGCACAGCGGCCACATGGCGACCGCCGAGTGCGTGGCTGATGCGCTGATCCGCGCCGCCGAGAAAACCGGCATGCCCAAGGGCGTGTTCAACATGATCTTCGGCGGTGGCGTCGGCGAGATCCTGGTCAAGCACCCGGCCATCCAGGCCGTAGGCTTCACCGGTTCGCTGAAAGGCGGTCGTGCTCTGTGCGACATGGCCGCTGCCCGTCCGCAGCCGATCCCAGTGTTCGCCGAGATGTCCAGCGTCAACCCGGTGATCGTCCTGCCGGGTGCACTGAAGGCGCGCGGCTCCACCGTGGCCAAGGAACTGGCCGGCTCCGTGGTCCTGGGTTGCGGTCAGTTCTGCACCAACCCGGGCCTGGTCATCGGCATTCGCAGTGCCGAGTTCAGCGAGTTCGTCGCCGGGCTGGCCGATGCCATCGGCGCACAACCGGCGCAGACCATGCTCAACGCCGGCACCCTGCGCAGCTATGCCAACGGTGTGGCGCAGCTCAGCGGGCATGCCCGGGTCAGCCGCCTGGCAGGCAACGAGCAGGCCGGCAACCAGGCCCAGCCGCAACTGTTCAAGGCCGACGTCAGCATGCTGCTGGAAGGTGACCACCTGCTGCAGGAAGAAGTCTTCGGCCCGACCACCATCGTCGTCGAAGTCGCCGACAGCGCCGAGCTGACCCGCGCCCTGCAGAGCATGCACGGCCAGCTGACCGCGACCCTGATTGCCGAACGCGACGACCTCGACGCCTTCCGCGACCTGCTGCCGCTGCTGGAAGTCAAAGCCGGCCGCGTGCTGCTCAACGGCTACCCGACCGGCGTGGAAGTCTGTGATGCCATGGTCCATGGCGGCCCGTACCCGGCGACCTCCGACGCCCGTGGCACGTCCGTCGGCACCCTGGCCATCCACCGCTTTCTGCGTCCGGTGTGCTACCAGAACTACCCGGACGATGTCCTGCCAGAGGCCCTGCAGAACGCCAACCCGCTGGGTATCCAGCGCCTGGTCGACGGCGTGCACAGCCGCGACGCGCTGAGCTGATTCGAGCGCTGTAACGAACAATGCCGCACCCTTGGGTGCGGCATTCTTCATTGCGCCGGCCAAGCCCCTGTGTAGCGATGCCCGGAGAGGCTCCTGGCCGCGCAGGGCGGAAACGAAAAAGCCCCAGGTTTTCACCTGGGGCTTTTCATTATCTGGCGCATCCGGCGGGATTCGAACCCACGACCCCTGCCTTCGGAGGGCAGTACTCTATCCAGCTGAGCTACGGATGCGTTGCGGGGCGCAATCATACGCATGTCGGCGGTTAGCGTCCATTGTGCATGAGTGTTCGTTATTTCAAACGAGCTTTACACTTTTTGCCCTGCCGAGGGCCCCTGTCACAAGTTTTTTGTCATTCTTTCGTCGATTTAGCCCCTCCGGGTATTGCCCTTTACCCGTGCCGATCCTAGGATTCGTTTGAGATTTCAAACGCAGTGTTCAGCTATTTCGAACCCTTCGCCAATCCGCCACTCTGAATCCATTACCTGGCCCACGTAGCGCTGTACGTTGCGTGGACCCTGCTCAATGACTCCACCCCCGACGCCTGGCGTCGGCATCTGAAGGAGACTGCCATGCAACTGCAAGACGCCCAACTGTTCCGCCAGCAGGCCTATATCGATGGCCAGTGGCTGGATGCCGACAGCGGCCAGACCATCGCCGTGAACAACCCGGCGACCGGCGAGATCATCGGTCACGTACCGAAGATGGGCCGCGCGGAAACCCGTCGTGCCATCGAGGCCGCCGAGAAGGCGCTGCCGGCCTGGCGCGCGCTGACCGCCAAAGAACGTGCGGGCAAGTTGCGTCGCTGGTTCGAGTTGCTGATGGAGAACCAGGACGACCTCGGTCGCCTGATGACCCTGGAGCAGGGCAAGCCGCTGACCGAGGCCAAGGGCGAGATCGCCTACGCCGCCTCCTTCATCGAGTGGTTCGCCGAGGAAGCCAAGCGCGTCTACGGTGACGTGATTCCGGGCCACCAGCCGGACAAGCGCCTGATCGTGATCAAGCAGCCGATCGGCGTCACCGCCGCCATCACCCCGTGGAACTTCCCGGCCGCGATGATCACCCGCAAGGCCGGCCCGGCGCTGGCCGCCGGTTGCACCATGGTCATCAAGCCGGCGTCGCAGACGCCGTTCTCCGCCCTGGCCCTGGTCGAGCTGGCCGAGCGCGCCGGTATTCCGCAAGGCGTGCTGAGCGTGGTCACCGGCAGCGCCGGTGAAGTGGGTGGCGAACTGACCGGCAACCCGATCGTGCGCAAACTGTCCTTCACCGGTTCGACCGAAATCGGTCGCCAGCTGATGGCCGAATGCGCCCAGGACATCAAGAAGGTATCGCTGGAGCTGGGCGGCAACGCGCCGTTCATCGTCTTCGACGACGCCGACCTGGATGCCGCCGTGGAAGGCGCGCTGATCTCCAAGTACCGCAACAACGGCCAGACCTGCGTGTGCGCCAACCGCATCTACGTGCAGGATGGCGTGTATGACGCCTTTGCCGACAAGCTCAAGGCCGCCGTGGCCAAGCTGAAGATCGGCAACGGCCTGGAAGATGGCACCACCACCGGCCCGCTGATCGACGAGAAAGCGGTAGCCAAGGTCCAGGAGCACATCGAGGACGCGCTGGCCAAGGGCGCCAAGCTGGCCCTCGGTGGCAAGCCGCATGCCCTCGGTGGCACCTTCTTCGAGCCGACCATCCTGGTCGACGTGCCGAAGAACGCCGCCGTGGCCAAGGAAGAGACCTTCGGCCCGCTGGCGCCGCTGTTCCGCTTCAAGGACGACGCCGAAGTGATCGCCATGGCCAACGACACCGAATTCGGCCTGGCCTCGTATTTCTACGCCCGTGACCTGGGCCGCGTGTTCCGCGTCGCCGAGGCGCTGGAGTACGGCATGGTGGGGATCAACACCGGCCTGATCTCCAACGAAGTCGCGCCGTTCGGCGGCGTGAAGGCGTCCGGCCTGGGCCGCGAGGGTTCCAAGTACGGGATCGAGGATTACCTCGAGATCAAGTACATGTGCCTGGGCGGCATCTGATTCGGAAACCTGATGGTTTCCAGATGGGGGCAAGGTGCGAAAGAGCGCGCGGCGCCCCCGGTTGTACCGAGTAGAACCTGTTGCGTCCCCGCCGGCCCGGCGCAGTCGATCATCGTATGCTGCGCCGACCACCCGCCGGGGGCATTCATCCTTTCACCGAGCCGCCCGATGACGGCCATGAGGACACCATGAGCAAGACTAACGAATCCCTGTTGCAACGCCGCCAAGCCGCCGTACCGCGCGGTGTCGGCCAGATCCACCCGATCGTCGCCGAGCGCGCCGAGAACGCCACCGTATGGGACGTCGAGGGTCGCGAATACATCGACTTCGCCGGCGGTATCGCCGTGCTGAACACCGGCCACCTGCATCCGAAGGTGATCGCCGCCGTTCAGGAGCAGCTGGGCAAGCTGAGCCACACCTGCTTCCAGGTGCTGGCGTACGAGCCCTACATCGAGCTGTGCGAAGAGATCGCCAAGCGTGTGCCGGGCGACTTCGCCAAGAAGACCCTGCTGGTCACCTCCGGCTCCGAAGCCGTCGAGAACGCGGTCAAGATCGCCCGTGCCGCCACCGGCCGCGCCGGTGTGATCGCCTTCACCGGCGCCTACCACGGCCGCACCATGATGACCCTGTCGCTGACCGGCAAGGTGGTACCGTACTCCGCCGGCATGGGCCTGATGCCCGCCGGTGTGTACCGCGCCCAGGCGCCGTGCCCGCTGCATGGCGTGAGCGAGGACGAGTCCATCGCCAGCATCGAGCGCATCTTCAAGAACGACGCGCAGCCGCAGGACATTGCCGCGATCATCATCGAGCCGGTCCAGGGCGAGGGTGGTTTCTACGTCAACTCCAAGCCGTTCATGCAGCGCCTGCGTGCCCTGTGCGACCAGCACGGCATCCTCCTGATCGCTGACGAAGTGCAGACCGGTGCAGGCCGTACCGGCACCTTCTTCGCCACCGAACAACTGGGCGTGATCCCGGACCTGACCACTTTCGCCAAGTCCGTTGGCGGCGGTTTCCCGATCTCCGGCGTGTGCGGCAAGGCCGAGATCATGGACAAGATCGCCCCCGGCGGCCTGGGCGGCACCTACGCCGGCAGCCCCATCGCCTGCGCTGCGGCCCTGGCCGTGCTCAAGGTCTTCGACGAAGAGAACCTGCTGCAGCGTTCCAACGCCGTGGGCGAGATGCTCAAGGCCGGCCTCAATGCCATCGCCGCCAAGCACAAGGTGATCGGTGACGTACGTGGCCTCGGTTCGATGGTCGCCATCGAGCTGTTCGAAGGCGGTGACCACGACAAGCCGGCGGCCGAGCTGGTCGGCAAGATCGTCGCCCGTGCACGCGAGAAGGGCCTGATCCTGCTGTCCTGCGGCACCTACTACAACGTCATCCGCTTCCTGATGCCCGTCACCATCCCTGACGCGCAGCTGGAAAAGGGCATCGCCATCGTCGCCGAGTGCTTCGACGAGCTGGCCTGAGCCGCGTCTGTCATACCTGCGCCCGCGGCTCGCCAGGCCGGGCGCCCCTGAGACCCGCCTTGTGCGGGTCTTTTTTTGCCGGTACGGCGGGCAGAAAAAGGCCCGCACAAGGCGGGCCAAAGGGTGACAAGCAACAGGAACCGGGGCGCTTAACTGGGCTCGAAGATCACATAGACCTTGCGGCAGGTTTCCAGGACTTCCCAGGTGCCGGAGAAGCCGGCAGGAATCACGAAGCGGTCGCCGGCGCGCACGGTCTTGGCGTTGCCATCGGCATCACGCAGTACGGAAACGCCCTGGAGGATCTCGCAGTACTCGTGCTCGGTGTAGCTCACCGTCCACTGGCCGACAGCGCCTTCCCAGATGCCGGTGCTGAACTGGCCGCAGGGGCTGCTGTAGTGGTTGCGCACGCTCTGCTCGGGGTCACCCTTGAGCACTTTCTCCTGGGCTGGACGATAGTGTTCGGGGGTGGTGTTGGCCTGGGCGAAGTCGACGATCTGCTCGATGTTCATCTGGCGTATCCATGGTGATCGGTGGCGACGAGCGCACGGCCTGGAGGGGCCGCGACGGGAGTAGCGTGGCGGCAGTCTATGTTTAATAAAACGAACATGACAAGGCTTTTTGCACGACTTTGTCAAAAATATTGAAAAGCCCCAGCCCAGTGGTTTAGTGTGGCGAACAGGATTTGGCCAGCGAACTGGCCTTGCAGAATTATTGACAGTGCGCGCCTGAACAAGGCGCCACTTCCACCTTATGAGGATGCCGGAATGACTAGCCTGACTCGTGCCGACTGGGAACAGCGTGCCCAGAACCTGACCATCGAAACCCGCGCGTTCGTGCAGGGCGAGTACCGCGATGCGGAGTCGGGTGCCACCTTCGAGTGCATCAGCCCGGTCGATGGCCGCCTGCTCGGCCTGGTGGCCAGCTGTGACCAGGCCGACGCCGAGGTGGCGGTCAAGAACGCCCGCGCCACCTTCGACTCCGGCGTCTGGTCGCGCCTGGCGCCGGCCAAGCGCAAGAAGGTGATGATCCGCTTCGCCGAACTGATCGAGGCGCATGGCGAGGAGCTGGCGCTGCTGGAAACCCTCGACATGGGCAAGCCGATCAGCGATTCGCTGAACATCGACGTGAGCAGTGCGGCCAATGCCATCCGCTGGAGCGGCGAGGCCATCGACAAGATCTACGACGAAGTCGCCGCCACCGCGCATGACGAGCTGGGCCTGGTGACGCGCGAGCCGGTCGGTGTGGTCGCGGCCATCGTGCCGTGGAACTTCCCGCTGCTGATGACCTGCTGGAAGCTCGGCCCGGCGCTGTCGACCGGCAACTCGATCATCCTCAAACCCTCCGAAAAGTCGCCGCTGACCGGTATCCGCATCGCCCAGCTGGCCATCGAGGCCGGTATCCCGGCCGGTGTGTTCAACGTGCTGCCGGGCTTCGGCCACACCGTTGGCAAGGCGCTGGCCCTGCACATGGATGTCGACACCCTGGTGTTCACCGGCTCGACCAAGATCGCCAAGCAACTGATGATCTACGCCGGTGAGTCGAACATGAAGCGCGTCTGGCTGGAAGCCGGCGGCAAGAGCCCGAACATCGTCTTCGCCGACGCGCCGGACCTGCAGGCCGCTGCCGAGTCCGCTGCCAGCGCCATCGCCTTCAACCAGGGCGAGGTATGCACCGCCGGTTCGCGTCTGCTGGTGGAGAACGCCATCAAGGACAAGTTCGTGCCCATGGTGGTCGAGGCCATCAAGGCCTGGAAACCGGGTAACCCGCTGGACCCGGCCACCAATGTCGGTGCGCTGGTCGACACCACGCAGATGAACAACGTGCTGGCCTACATCCAGGCCGGCCACGAGGACGGCGCCAAGCTGGTGGCTGGCGGTAGCCGGGTGATGGAAGAGACCGGCGGTACCTACGTCGAGCCGACCATCTTCGACGGCGTGAGCAACGCCATGCGCATCGCCAAGGAAGAAATCTTCGGCCCGGTGCTGTCGGTGATCGGTTTCGATACCCAGGAAGAGGCGGTGGCCATCGCCAACGACACCATCTACGGCCTGGCCGCAGCGGTATGGACCAGCAACCTGTCGCGTGCCCACCTGGTCGGCAAGGCGCTGCGTGCCGGTAGCGTGTGGATCAACCAGTACGATGGCGGTGACATGACCGCACCGTTCGGTGGCTTCAAGCAGTCCGGCAACGGCCGTGACAAGTCGCTGCATGCGTTCGACAAGTACACCGAACTGAAAGCGACCTGGATCAAGCTGTAAGGCCAGCGAGGCGTCTTCTCCGGCGTTGACCCGGAAGATGGTCGGCAGGCGCTGCCTGCGTTCGGCGATGCGCTGTGATCACTGCTCACTCCGTGACCCGGTGATCGGATCCCCTCTTCCATTCATGGGCAAGGGGGAGAGGGCCGGGCGTTCAGCGAGACGGCCGGCGACCGCGCTCTGAAACCTGCGGCCGGGCTCCCTGCGGAGTCCGGCCGTTGTCTTTGCAACGGCTCGGCAACCAAGGAAGTGAGTCATGCGTTGGGGCACCTATTTCGCCGTCTGTTCGGCGGTCATCAGCATCGGCCTGGCACTGGGCGTGACCATGCCTCTGGTCTCGCTGCGCCTGGAGAGCTGGGGCTACGATTCCTTCGCCATCGGCGTGATGGCCGCGACACCGGCGGTCGGCGTTCTGCTCGGTGCTTCGCTGGCCGGGCGCCTGGCCGCGCGCTTCGGCACCACCGCACTGATGCAGGCGTGCCTGCTGCTCGGTGCGCTGTCGGTGGCCCTGCTGGCGCTGGTGCAGAGCTACGCGGTATGGGTGGCGCTGCGCCTGTTCATCGGCGTGGCGCTGACCGTGGTGTTCATCCTGGGCGAGAGCTGGATCAACCAGCTCGCCGTGGAGAAGTGGCGCGGGCGCCTGGTGGCCCTGTATGGCACCGGCTATGCCCTCAGCCAGCTCAGCGGCCCGCTGCTGCTCACGGCCCTGGGCACGGATACCGATAGCGGCTTCTGGACCGGCGTCGGCCTGCTCATCGGCGGCTCGCTGATCCTGCTGGGCCGCAGCGGGGCGCCGCGAGTGGATGCACACAGCGCCTCGGGGCGCGGCCTGGCGGTGTTCTGCCGGAAGATGCCGGCGATTGCCTGGGCGGTGATGCTGTTCGCCGCGTTCGAGGCGATGATGCTGACCCTGCTGCCGGTCTACGGCCTGCGCCAGGGCTTCACCCAGGAAGTGGCCCTGTTCATGGTCAGCGTGGTGGTGGTCGGTGACGCGGTGCTGCAGCTGCCGATCGGCTGGCTGGCCGATCGCATTTCGCGGCAGTTGCTGTTCCGCTGCTGCGGCCTGGTGCTGCTGGTGTCCAGCCTGGCGATTCCGGCCCTGCTGCATACCGCGCTGATCTGGCCGTTGCTGGTGGCGTTCGGCGCCAGCGCCGGCGGCCTGTTCACCCTGTCGCTGATCCTGATCGGCGAGCGCTACCGTGATGACGAACTGGTACGGGCCAACGCCCATGTCGCGCAGCTGTGGGGCATCGGCTGCCTGATCGGGCCGCTGACCACCGGCGCGGTCAGCCAGTGGATCAGTGGCCATGCCTTGCCCTTGCTGATGGCGACCGGCGCAGCCGTCTTCGTCGTCCTGGCCTGGCGCGACGAGGGCTTGTCGGCCGCGCCGGCCGAAGGGCACTCCTAGCGCGCAGCCAGCAGCAGGGCACGCAGACGCAACGGGCGCACGCCGGCCTTTGCAGGCCAAGGCTCAGTCGCTCAGTTCGCTCAGCAACTCGCTGATGGTCGCGCCGATCTGCCGCACCGCCGCCTCGATGGCCTCGCTGGGTGGTTCGGCGTAGTTCAGGCGGATGCAGTTGCGGTACTTGCCGGCTGCGGAAAAGATGCTGCCCGGCGCGATCTGGATCTTGTGCGGCAGCAGGGCGCGGTTGAGCTTCTGGCTGTCGAAGCCCTGCGGCATCTCCACCCAGAGCATGAAGCTGCCCTGGGGGCGGCTGACCCGCGTGCCGGCCGGGAAGTAGCGGCTGACCCAATCCACCATCAGGTCGCGGCTGCGCAAATACTGCGCGCGCATGCGCCGCAGGTGGGGCTCGTAGTGGCCGTCACGCAGGTACTCGGCGACGGCCACCTGCGGCAGCTGGGCGGTGCTGCCGGTGCCCAGGTACTTCATGTGCACCACCTGCTCCAGGTAGCGTCCCGGGGCGATCCAGCCGACCCGCAGGCCGGGTGCCAGGGTCTTGGAGAAGGAACTGCAGAACAGCACGCGGCCGTCCTCGTCGTAGGACTTGATGCTGCGCGGGCGCGGGTAACTGTAAGCGAGGTCGGCGTAGACATCGTCCTCGATGATGGCCACGTCGAAGCGTTGCGCCAGGGCGACCAGGGCGCGCTTGTTGGCCTCGGGCATGATGTAGCCGAGCGGGTTGTTGCAGTTCGGCGTGAGCTGGATGGCCTTGATCGGCCACTGCTCGAGCGCCATTTCCAGAGCTTCCAGGTTGATCCCGGTCAGCGGGTCGGTGGGCAGCTCCAGCGCCTTCATGCCGAAGCCCTTGAGGGCCTGCATCACGCCGTGGAAGCTCGGCGAGTCGACGGCGACGATATCGCCGGGCTGGCAGATGGCGCGCACCGCCGCCGAGAGCGCTTCATGGCAGCCGGTGGTGATCACCAGGTCCTCCGCCGCCACCTGGCAGCCGGAGTCGAGCATCAGCCGGGCGACCTGCTCACGCAGGCGGTTGTCACCGCGTATGCCGCCGTAGGTGAGGATGTCCGGGTCCTGGCGACGGGCCTGGCGGGACAGGTTGCGCAGCAGCGGTTTCAGTGTCGGGCTGCTGATGTCGGGCCGGCCGCGACCGAGCTGCAGGATGTCGTGCTGCGGAGAGCTGCTGATCAGCTCCAGCACGTGGTCCCACTGCGAAACCTCCACCGGCCGCTGCGCCGCCCGGATGATCTGTGGCAGCGCCGGCACCTGGCGTTCCAGCGGCACGAAATAGCCGGACTTCGGCCGTGGCGCGGCCAGGCCCATGTCTTCCAGGTGGCGGTAGGCCTGCTGCACCGTGCTGAGGCTGACGCCGTGTTCCTGGCTCAGGCTGCGCACCGAGGGCAGGCGGTCACCGGGGCGGTAGAGGCCCTGCTCGATGCGTGTGCCCAGCAGTTGGGCCAGGTTCATGTACAGCGTCATGACAGTTACCCGGAAAACTCAGACTGTGTGGTTTGACCAGTACAGATTCACGCAGAAAATCCAATTCAGCCGGAATCGAGCGGAATCTGTATGGAGTTAATAAGAGTTTTTTGAATCTGTCATGTATTTTCTGACAGCGGCATCCTGATCTCCCATGACAGAAGGCAACGGGAGCATGACGATGACCAGTTTCAGCAAGACAGACCTCGCAGCAGCGAGCGGGCCCGTTCGCAGTGCGGCCGAGCCGCGCGCGACCCGCTACTTCGGGCGCAACTGGCCGGCCTTCTGGCGTCGTCTGAACACCCGCGGCATGCTGCGCAAGCTCAACGACCAGCAACTGCGCGACATCGGCCTCACTCGCGCGCAGGCCGAGCGCGAGGTCTGCCTGCCGTTCTGGAAGCTGTAGCCCGACCGCCGCTGTGCTTACAGCAGCTCTTTCAGGCGGTGCCAGGCCATGCCCAGGGCCAGGAGTGGCGAGCGCAGATGCTTGCCGCCCGGGAAGGTCATGTGCGGTACCTGGGCGAACAGGTCGAAGCCCTGGCTGGCCTGGCCGGCGATGGCTTCGGCGAGCAGCTTGCCGGCCAGGTGCGTGGCGTTGACGCCGTGACCGGCATAGGCCTGGGCATGGAACACGTTGGGCTGATCCTTGAGGCGACCGACCTGCGGCAGGCGATTGGCACCGATGCCGATCATGCCGCCCCACTGATAGTCGATGCGCACGTTGGCCAGTTGCGGGAACACCTTGAGCATCTTCGGCCGCATGTAGCCGGCGATGTCCGCCGGGTCGCGTCCGGAGTAGTGGCAGGCGCCACCGAACAGCAGGCGGCGGTCGGCCGAGAGCCGGTAGTAGTCCACGGTCACGCGCTGGTCGCACAGCGCCATGTTCTGCGGAATCAGCTCACGGGCCTGTTCCTCGGACAGTTGCTCGGTGGCGATGATGTAGCTGCCGGCCGGCAGCACCTTGCCGCTGAGGCTCGGGTTGAGTCCGTTGATGTAGGCGTTGCAGGCCAGCACCAGGAAGCGTGCGCGGACCTGGCCCTGCGCGGTGTGCACGCGCACCTCGTTGCCATAGTCGATGCGGGTGACCGGCGACTCCTCGAACAGCTGCACGCCCAGCGACTGCGCCGCGGCGGCTTCGCCGAGCGCCAGGTTGAGCGGGTGCAGGTGGCCTGAACCCATGTCGATCATGGCGCCGTGGTAGTTGCGGGAGCCGACCACCTCATGGATGCGCTCCGGCGCGACCAGGCGCAGCTCGTGGCGGTAGCCTAGGCTTTCCAGCTCGGCCTTGTCCTCGGCGAAGCCGTCGAGATGGGCCGGCTTGTTGGCCAGGTCGCAGTAGCCCCAGGTCAGGTCGCAGTCGATCTGGAAGCGCTCGACACGCTCGCGCACGATCTCCACCGCCTCCAGGCCCATCAGCTTGAACTGGCGCACGCCTTCCTTGCCCACCACCGACTCGAACTGCTCGACGTCATGGCCCACGCCGCGAATCAGTTGCCCGCCGTTGCGCCCGCTGGCGCCCCAGCCGATCCTGCGTGCCTCCAGCAGTGCCACCGACAGGCCTTTCTGGGCCAGCTCGATGGCGGTGTTCAGGCCGCTGAAGCCGCCGCCGACGATGCACACATCCACCTGCAGCTCACCGCCCAGGGGCGGGTAGGCCTGCTGGCGATTGACGCTGGCGGCGTAGTAGGAAGCGGCATGCTGTGGGCTGTGGACGGGCTGTTGAACGCGGGCGTTCATGTGCGAAATCCTGATTTTGGTGTGTGGAAAATTTAACGCAGGATAAGCGCGTGATCCGCCCGACGCCAAGAGGCAAGCGGAAAAAAGCAGGATTTATCGGCGGGCCGGGCGCTGTAGACTGTGCCCTTCGTTCCCCGGATGCCCAGGCATGAGCTGCACTGACCGCAAGATAGACTACCTGCGCCGACAGATTCCGCGCTTCGACTGCGTGCCGGGCTGTCACGACTGCTGCGGGCCGGTCACCGCATCGTCGCAGGAGCTGGCGCGCCTGCCGGTGAAGAGCGATGCCGAACATGAGGCGGCGCTGGCCGAGTACAACTGCGTACACCTGGGGCCCAATGGCTGTGAAGTGTATGACCAGCGCCCGCTGATCTGCCGTCTGTTCGGCACCACGCCGAACCTGCCGTGCCCGCATGGACGTGCCCCCGAGCAGCCCATCGAGCCGGTCATGGAGCAGCAGGTACACCGCCTGATCGCCAGCACGCGGCAGCGACTGCTGTAGGGAGCACGTGGGCTCGGGGCGAAAAGTCGTCGAGCTAAAGTCAGGCAATCGCGATGGCGGCCCCGCGCAATCGCCCGAGGAAGCGCGGTCTGCGTGCTGTGAACGAGCATTCTGAGCGCGTTTCAACGCAGCATCAGCGAGTGCAGGCACTTCTCGTACAAAGTCTGGCCCGCCAGGCCAGGTCCCTGGCGTACGCTGCGCTGCGCGTCGCCGGCAGTTAATGCTCGGCCAGAACCTGTTCCAGCGCTGCGCGTTCCACCTGCGCAGTGGCACATATCCACTCCCTCACCGCGGTGATGGCCGGGTTCGCGTCATGGCGCGCTGGCCAGACCAGCCAGTAGGCGTAGTCGTTGGGAATCCGCAGCTGCGGGCAGGGCATTAGCAGACGCCCGGCGCGCAAGTCGCCCGCCGCCAGAAACAGGCGCCCCAGTGCGATGCCCTGTCCGTCGGCGGCAGCCTGGAGGGCGAGGGCGGAATCGCTCAGGTTCAATCCGGCGGGCACCGCCAGGTCAGGGTGACCGGCAGCGCTGAACCAGCGGCTCCAGTTTCCTTTCGGGGTGTCGTGCAGCAGGCGATGACCCAGCAGGTCGGCGGGGGTGCAGGGCGTTGGCAGGGCCTGCCGCTGGGCCGGGTTGCACACCGGGCTCAGGGTTTCCGTGGCCAGCAAGGCACTGTTCAGACCGGGCCAACCGCCGGGGCCTGACCTCAAACCGAGGTCGAAACGGGTGTCCTTGCCATCCCACAGCTCGGCGGTGGTGGTCAGTTGCAGGTCGATCTCCGGGTGGGCGGCCTGGAGCGCGGGAAGGTGTGGCATCAGCCAGCGTGAGGCCAGCGACGGCAGTACGCTCATCCGCACCGGGCCATTGGCTGGGCGCCGGGCCGTGGCGCTGGCAGCGGCGATACGGTCCAGCGCCGGCGTCAGGTCGTTCAGGTAGGCGGCCCCTGTAGGAGTCAGGGCCAGCACCCGGCCTCGCCGTTCGAACAGGGGTTGGCCCAACCATTCCTCCAGCAGGCGTACCTGATGGCTGATGGCGGCCTGGGTCACCGCCAGTTCATCGGCGGCACGGGTGAAATGCAGGTGGCGGGCGGCAGCTTCGAACGCGCGGACTGCTCCCAGCGGCGGCAGACGGCGCATGAGCCTCTTCCATTAGCTGTATTTATCCAATGCCCGAGATTAGATCATTTCCCCACCGCTGAAAACGCCGGTTAACTCTCTGAAATCGTTCGATAAATGAGAGGGTGTCATGGCACTTGAGCTGGTTGCGGTGTTTCTCGGGTTTGCGGTACCGATGGTCATCAGTCCGGGGCCGGGGAACACGGTGCTGGCCCTGTCCGGTGCTCGTTTCGGGGTGCGGGGTACCGGGCTGTTCTGGCTGGGGTTCGAGATCGGCAATGTGCTGCTGTGCCTGCTCTACGGCCTGGGTTTCGGAGCCCTGCTGCTGGAATACCCGCAGAGCCATACGCTGATGCTGTGGGCGGGGGCGGCCTACGTGCTGTATCTGGCCTGGGGCTTCTTCCGTTCCGCAGCACCTGGCGCCAAGCCCCAGACGGTGGAGCGCATGGGGCTGGTCAGCGGCATCGTCGCCGTGCTGCTGAACGTCAAGATCCACTCGATGGTGGCGGTCATGTTCGCCCAGTTCCTGCAGCCGGATCGGGCACTGGCGCCTCAGGTGCTGCTGCTGACGGGCGCCTTTCTGCTGGTGGGCATCGTCTGCCACTTCCCGTGGATCTACGGTGGGCAACTGATTCTGGGGCGCTTCACCTCGGACCAGGCATTAAGGATACAGGGGCGGGTCTTCGGCGGCCTGATGGTCGCGGTGGCGGTGCATATGCTCTGGGTCTGAGCGACGCCTGGCCGTTCAGCGTCGCTCCCGTCGCCTGCGGGGCCCTGTCCCGCAGTGCTATTCCGGTACGGGCAGTTGCAGCGACTCTTTCACCTCTTCCATGACGATATAGCTCTTCGATTCGCGCACGTGCGGCAACTTGAGCAGGATGTCGCCGAGCAGCTTGCGGTAGCTGGCCATCTCGTTGATGCGTGCCTTCACCAGGTAGTCGAAGTCGCCGGAAACCAGGTGGCACTCCAGCACGTGCGGCAGCTTGAGCACCGCGCGGCGGAACTCCTCGAAGGTGTCGCCGGACTTGTAATCCAGGCTGATCTCGACGAACACCAGCAGGCTGGCCTTGAGGTTCTGCGGGTTGAGGCGGGCGTGGTAGCCCATGATGATGCCTTCGCGCTCCAGGCGGCGTACGCGCTCGGTGCAGGGGGTGGTCGACAGCCCCACGCGCTCGCCCAGTTCGGTGAAACTGATGCGCCCATCCTCCTGCAGGATGCGCAGGATGTTGCGGTCGATCTTGTCCAGTTCACGACGGCTTTGATGCTGGGTTCTCATGGGGAATCCGCCTCTGTAAAACGGCTTTTTGCCAAGAATTCTCGCCAAATATAGCTGTGTATATGGTGAAAAGCACTGCACGGCTCTTCCTATACTGCGCCCATCGACAACTCTGGTCCGTTACGTCCGTATCTCAAGGTGCGGCGGGGAGAAAAGCATGCGTGTTCTGGTTCTCGGCAGCGGTGTGATTGGTACCGCCAGTGCATACTACCTGGCCCGTCAGGGCTTCGAGGTGGTAGTGGTCGATCGCCAGGACGGCCCGGCGCTGGAGACCAGCTTCGCCAACGCTGGCCAGGTGTCTCCCGGCTATGCCTCGCCCTGGGCGGCCCCGGGCGTACCGCTGAAAGCCATCAAGTGGCTGCTGCAGAAACACGCGCCGCTGGCGATCAAGGCCACCGGCGACGTCGACCAGTACCTGTGGATGGCGCAGATGCTGCGCAACTGCACCGCCAGCCGCTATGCGGTGAACAAGGAGCGCATGGTGCGTCTGTCCGAGTACAGCCGCGACTGCCTCGACGAGCTGCGTGCCGAGACCGGCATCGCCTACGAAGGCCGTCAGTTCGGCACCACCCAGCTGTTCCGCACCCAGGCTCAGGTCGATGCCGCCGCCAAGGACATCGCCGTGCTGGAAGCCTCCGGCGTGCCTTACGAACTGCTCGACCGTGATGCCATCGCTCGCGTCGAACCGGCGCTGGCTGGCGTCAAGCACAAGCTGGCCGGTGCCCTGCGCCTGCCCAACGACCAGACCGGCGACTGCCAGATGTTCACCAACAAACTGGCGGACATGGCCAAGGCGCTCGGCGTCGAGTTCCGCTTCGGCCAGAACATCCAGCGCCTGGACGCCGTGGGCGACCGCATCAACGGCGTATGGATCGACGGCAAGCTGGAAACCGCCGACCGCTACGTGCTGGCTCTCGGCAGCTACAGCCCGCAGCTGCTCAAGCCGCTGGGCGTGCGTGCGCCGGTCTACCCGCTCAAGGGCTATTCGCTGACCGTGCCGATCGTCAACGCGGACATGGCGCCGAAGTCGACCATTCTCGACGAGACCTACAAGGTCGCCATCACCCGTTTCGACAACCGTATCCGTGTCGGCGGCATGGCCGAGATCGCCGGCTTTGACCTGTCGCTCAACCCGCGTCGCCGTGAAACCCTGGAGATGATCACCGCCGATCTGTACCCGGAAGGCGGCGACCTGCAGCGTGCCGACTTCTGGACCGGCCTGCGCCCGGCGACCCCGGACGGCACGCCCATCGTCGGGGCCACGGCCTACCGCAACCTGTTCCTCAACACCGGGCACGGCACCCTGGGCTGGACCATGGCCTGCGGCTCCGGTCGCCTGCTCGCCGACCTGATGGCCAACAAGCGCCCGCAGATCAGCGCCGACGGCCTGGATATCTCGCGTTATTCGCGCAAGGCCCGTGAAGTGCACGGTGAGCCGCAGCCGCTGCGGACCTGATAGCCTCTGCGTTTTTGCAATCCAAGGAGTTCTACCCTTATGTCGATCCAGCGCCTGCACGTGGCCAAACGCTACAGCGAAGTGGTGATCCACAACGGCACCATCTACCTCGCTGGCCAACTGGCTGACGACTTCGATGGCGACATCCGCGAGCAGACCCGCCAGACCCTGGCCAACATCGACAAGATGCTGGCCGAGGGTGGCAGCGACAAGAGCAAGATCCTCTCGCTGACCATCTTCATCAAGGACATGGCTGACTACGACGGCCTCAACGCCGAGTACGACGCCTGGGTCGCGGACGGCCACGCGCCGGCGCGCGCCTGCGTCGAGGCGAAGATGTACAAGCCCGAAGTGCTGGTAGAAATGTGCGTGGTGGCTGCCGTCTGAGGCAGCCGCTCTGCGGACCCCGATTTGTGTTGGCTTTTCACCCGGCTCCCCTGCCGGGTTTTTTTTGCGACCGGCGCGGCGAGAGCAACGACGCTCCCGGTCGCGTTGAATGACGATGCGCGCCTCGCATTGCCGGGGCTGCGCGTCCCCTATCGCCTCGGCGAACGACTGAGAGACAAGCAACCATGCGCCCTGCCCGTGCCCTGATCGACCTCGACGCCCTGCGTCACAACTACCAACTGGCCCGTGAGTTGAGTGGCGCCCAGGCCCTTGCCGTGGTCAAGGCCGATGCCTACGGGCATGGCGCGGTGCGTTGCGCTGAAGCGCTGGGGGATCTGGCCGACGGCTTTGCCGTGGCCTGCATCGAGGAGGCGCTGGTGCTGCGCGAAGCCGGCGTGCGTGCGCCGATCCTGCTGCTCGAAGGCTTCTTCGAGGCCGACGAGCTGGCGCTGATCGATCAGCATCAGCTGTGGTGCGTCGTCCACGCGCAATGGCAGCTCGAAGCCATCGAGCAGGCGCGCCTGAGCCAGCCGCTGACCGTCTGGCTCAAGCTCGACAGCGGCATGCACCGTGTCGGCCTGCACCCGGCCGAGTACCAGGCCGCCTACCGTCGCCTGCTGGCCAGCGGCAAGGTCAGCAAGATCGTGCTGATGAGCCACTTCGCCCGTGCCGACGAGCCGGCGTGCCCGCGCACGACCGAGCAGCTGGCAACCTTCCAGCAGGCCCGCGAAGGTCTCGCGGCGGAAGTCAGCCTGCGCAACTCGCCGGCCGTGCTCGGCTGGCCGCAGGTGCCAAGCGACTGGGTGCGTCCGGGCATCATGCTGTACGGCGCGACGCCGTTCGAGGACGCCCAGGAGCAGGCGGCGCGGTTGCAGCCGGTGATGACCCTGGAGTCGAAGGTCATCAGCGTGCGCGAACTGCCGGCCGGCGAACCGGTGGGCTACGGTGCGCGCTTCGTCGCCGAGCGGCCGACGCGCGTCGGTGTGGTCGCCATGGGCTATGCCGACGGCTACCCGCGCCATGCGCCGAGCGGTACGCCGGTGGCGGTGGACGGCCAGCTGACGCGCCTGATCGGGCGCGTGTCGATGGACATGCTGACCGTGGACCTCACCGATCTGCCTCAGGCCGGCCTGGGCAGCCGCGTCGAACTGTGGGGCAAGCAGGTGCTGGCCAGCGACGTGGCGCTGGCGGCGGACAGCATTCCCTACCAGATCTTCTGCAACCTGCGGCGGGTTCCCCTGCTCTACAGCGGGAGCTGAGCGGCAGGCGCCGCGCCCGAGCAAGGCGCTGGCGGATGGGCCTCGGGGCGAGTGCGGATGAGTGGTGTGGGCGAGGATGAACGCAAGTGTTGTAAATTCCGAACGCTATGCCATGATACGGACACTTTTTCGCACCATACCCAAGGGGGGACTCCAGCATTGGACGTCGGCGTTCGACTGCAATCGATTCGTAAGCTCAAAGGCCTTTCCCAGCGTGAACTCGCCAAGCGGGCGGGGGTCACCAACAGCACCATCTCGATGATCGAGAAGAACAGTGTGAGCCCTTCCATCAGTTCGCTGAAGAAGGTGCTTGGCGGCATTCCCATGTCGCTCGTGGAGTTCTTCTCGCTCGACCTCGAGCAGGAGAACCAGACCCAGGTGGTCTACCGGGCATCCGAGCTGACCGACATCTGCAGCGGCGCCATCACCATGAAGCTGATCGGCAAGGCCCACCCCGGCCGCGCCATCGCCTTCCTGGACGAAACCTACCCGGCGGGCACCGACACCGGTGACGAGATGTACGCCCACGAGGGTGAAGAGGCCGGCATGCTGGTAGAGGGCAAGCTGGAACTGACCGTCGGCAACGAGGTGTTCGTGCTCGAAGCCGGTGACAGCTATTACTTCGAAAGCAGCAAGCCGCATCGCTTCCGCAACCCGTTCGACCAGCCGGCACGGCTGATCAGCGCCACGTCCCCGGCGAACTTCTGATCGACGACACTGCGACAATCTGGGTTGTTTCGGCCTGGGCTGCTTGCCGTTATACTGTCGCCCGCTCGCGAAACCGTGGCCGCGGGCGTGACTAGCCACGAAGAGGGTGTACCGTGAATCTGATGAAGAAAATGCTGGCAGTACCGGCTGCCGTATTGGCCCTGTGGGCAGTGACTGCTCAGGCCACGACCGATGAAGCTATCGCCGAGCGCCTGAAGCCGGTGGGCGAAGTGTGCATCATGGGTGAAGAGTGCAAGGGCGTCGAAACCGTGGCGGCCTCCGCCGGCGGTGGTGCGCGCACTGCTGACGACATCATCGCCAAGCACTGCAATGCCTGCCATGGCACCGGCGTGCTGGGCGCGCCGAAGATCGGCGATAGCGCTGCCTGGAAAGAGCGGGCCGACCACCAGGGTGGTCTCGACGGCATCCTGGCCAAGGCCATTTCCGGCATCAACGCCATGCCGCCGAAGGGCACCTGCGCCGACTGCTCGGACGACGAGCTGCGTGCTGCGATCCAGAAGATGTCCGGTCTGTAAGACTCGCTTCTTCCATGAAAAAACCGCCTTCAGGGCGGTTTTTTCGTTTCTGCCGGCGCGATGCAACCATGCCGGCGACGACAGAGTCCAAGCTGCATTCGCCATGGATGTCGTGAGGAGCGCCAGATGCCGCACAGCTGTACCCTCGAGCAAGCCGTCGACCGTGTACTGAACGCGATCGATGGCCCCATCCATCTCGGCCTGCCGCTGGGGCTGGGCAAGCCCAATCGCTGGGTCAATGCACTCTATGCGCGGGTGCGGCAGATGCCCGAGCGCCAGCTGACCATCTACACCGCACTGTGTCTGGCGCGCCCGCGTGCCGGGCAGGCGTTGCAGCAGCGCTTCCTCGAGCCGTTCGTGGCGCGGGTCTTCGGCGACTATCCCGAGCTGGAGTTCCTGGCCGACCTGCACGGCGGCAGCCTGCCCGCCAATGTCAGGGTCGAGCAGTTCTTCTTCCAGCCGGGCAGCCTGCTCGAATGCGAGCCGGCGCAGCAGGACTACATCAGCAGCAACTACAGCCACGTCGCCCGTGACCTGAATGCCAAGGGGCTGAACGTGGTCGCCCAGCTGGTCGCCGCCGACGCCGGGCAGCCCGAGCACTTCAGCCTGAGCTGCAACCCGGACGTGACTCTCGACCTGCTGCCGCTGCTGGAGCGGCGCCGCGCCGCTGGCGAGACGGTGCTCAGCGTGGCCCAGGTGCATGTCGACCTGCCGTTCATGAGCGGTGACGCCCTGGTGCCGCGTGACACCTTCGACATTCATGTCGCCGAGGACGAGCGCACGACGCTGTTCTCCACGCCGAACATGCCGGTATCGCTGCAGGATCACTGCATCGGGCTGCTGGCCAGCAGCCTGGTGCGCGATGGCGGCACCCTGCAGATCGGCATCGGCTCGATGGGCGATGCCCTGACGGCGGCGCTGATGGCGCGGCAGGATGACAACGCCGGCTATCGGGCACTGCTGCAGGCGCTGGGCGGTGCTACGTGGGCGGCGGAGATCGCCGCCAACGGCGGCCTGGAACCGCTCGAGCAGGGCCTCTACGGCTGCAGCGAAATGTTCGTCAACGGCCTGCTGGCGCTGGCCGAGGCCGGCCTGCTCAGGCGTCCGGTCTACCCGGATCTGCGCCTGCAGCGTCTCGCCGACAACGCCGCGCTGGACGAGCAGGGCCGCCCGCACAGTGTCCAGGCGCTGCTCGCTGGCGGGCTGCCGGCGCAGCTGGGCGCGGCCGATCTGGACTGGCTGCTCGCTTGCGGTCTGCTGCAGGGCGAGGTGCGTTGGCAGGCCGGGCGCCTGCACCTGCCCGACGGCAGCTGGGTGGCGGCCGACCTGGACGATCCGCACACCCGCGCTTGCCTGCAACCCTATCTGGGCCGTGCCAGCGGCGGCGTGGTGCTGCATGGCGGCTTCTTTCTCGGCCCCGGCAGCTTCTACCGGCGCCTGCGCGAGCTGGACGACGCCGGGCGGCAACGCTTCGCCATGACCGGCATTCGCTACATCAACGAGCTGTATGGTCAGGAGGCGCTGAAGCGCCTGCAGCGCCGTGATGCGCGCTTCATCAACACGGTGTTCACCATGACCCTGCTGGGTGCCGGCGTGGCCGACCAGCTGGAGGATGGCCGGGTGCTCAGCGGCGTGGGCGGGCAATACAACTTCGTCGCCCAGGCACATGCGCTGGAAGACGCGCGCTCGATCCTGCTGCTGCGCAGCTGGCGCGAGTCGGGTGGCGAACTCAGCTCCAATCTGGTCTGGGAATATGGCCATGCCACCATCCCCCGGCACCTGCGCGACATGGTGGTGACCGAGTACGGCATCGCCGACCTGCGCGGCAAGACCGACTCCCAGGTGATCGAGGCACTGCTGAAGATCAGCGACTCACGCTTCCAGCCGCAGTTGATCGAGCAGGCGCAGCAGGCCGGCAAGCTGCCCGAGGACTTTCGCCTGGACGAGCGCTTCACCCGCAACCTGCCCGAGCGCCTGGAAGCGCTCCGCGAGCAGCACGCCGCGCTGTTCGCCGAATACCCGCTGGGCAGCGACTTCAGCGACGTGGAGCAGGACCTGCTGCGCGCCCTGAACTGGCTCAAGCGCACACTGCGCCTGAGCGAGGTGCTGGAGCTGGGCAAGGCGACGCTCGATGCGCCGGAGCCGGAGGCCTACCCCGAGCACCTGCGGCGCATGGGGCTGGAGGCGCCGGATGGCGTGCGTGAAGCACTGTACCAGCGTTTGCTGCTGGCGGGCCTGCAGGCGAGCGGCGCCGGCGAGGCCGGGCCGCGTTCGACCTAGTCGAGGAAGCGCACCTGGCCGTTCTCCAGCGCGGCGACGCGGGCCAGCGACTCGACGCGATAGCCTTCGCTCTGCAGCAGGTTGCGGCCTTCCTGGAAGGATTTCTCGATGACGATGCCGATGCCCGCGACCTGGGCGCCGGCCTGCTGGATCAGGTCGATCAGCGCCTTGGCGGCGTGGCCGTTGGCGAGAAAGTCGTCGATCACCAGCACCTTGTCGGCCGCGGTCAGGTGGCGTGCGGAAATGGCGATGGTGCTCTCGGTCTGCTTGGTGAAGGAAAACACCTTGGAGATCAGCAGGTCGTCCTTGAGCGTCAGCGACTGGAACTTGCGAGCGAAGATCACCGGGATGCCCAGCTCCAGGCCGGCCATCACCGCCGGGGCGATCCCCGACGCCTCGATGGTGACGATCTTGGTGATGCCCTGGCCCTTGAAGCGCTCGGCGAACTCGTGGCCGACCTGCTTCATCAGCAGCGGGTCGATCTGGTGGTTGAGAAAGGCATCGACCTTGAGCACCTGCTCCGACAGTACGATGCCTTCTTCGCGAATCTTCTGTTTCAGCGCTTCCACGCGGTTTCCTCTCAGATGAACGTAGCCCGGATGCAATCGGAACGATGTCCCCGGATTGCATCCGGGCTACGGAATAAACCTGTTTTTTGTCGCCTGCCGGAATCGGCGGGCCATCGCTGCGCGATGGTGAAACTAGCTCCCGGCTATTTTTTCAGCATCGCGCGCATGTTGGCTAGGGCATCGTTGCCGCGCGCGGCCTTGGCTTCCACGGGGGCTTCTTCCTGGCCTTCCCAGACCAGGTCCTCCGGGGGCAGTTCGTCGAGGAAGCGGCTTGGCGTGCAGTCGATGATCTCGCCGTACTGCTTGCGCTTGGCGGCGAAGGTCAGTGCCAGGTTGCGCTTGGCGCGGGTGATACCGACATAGGCCAGGCGCCGCTCTTCCTCGATGGTGTCGGCCTCGATGCTGGAGCGGTGGGGGAGAATCTCCTCCTCGAAGCCGATGATGTACACCGAGGGGAATTCCAGGCCCTTGGAGGCGTGCATGGTCATCATCTGCACACCCTCGGCGCCTTCTTCCTCTTCCTGCTGGCGCTCGAGCATGTCGCGCAGCACCAGCTTGCCGATGGCGTCCTCGACGGTCATGTCGCCGTCCTCGTCCTTCTCCAGGGTGTTCTTCAGCGCATCGACGAGGAACCACACGTTGCCCATGCGCGCATCGGCCACCTTGTCGCTGGAGGCGTTCTGCCGCAGCCAGTTCTCGTAGTCGATGTCCATCACCATGCTGCGGATCGCGGCGATCGGGTCGTTCTGCGCGCATTGCTGGCGCACGCCGTCCATCCAGCGCTTGAAGCGTGCCAGGCGCTCGGTGAAGCGGCTGTCCAGGTGTTCGCCGAGGCCGATCTCGTCGCTGGCGGCGTACATCGAAATGTTGCGCTGGCTGGCGTAGTTGCCGAGCTTCTCCAGGGTGGTCGAGCCGATCTCGCGGCGCGGCACGTTGATCACCCGCAGGAAGGCGTTGTCGTCATCCGGGTTGACCAGCAGGCGGAAGTAGCTCATCAGGTCCTTCACCTCCTGGCGGGCGAAGAAGCTGGTGCCACCGGAGAGGCGATAGGGAATCTGGTGGTGCTGCAGCTTCAGCTCCATCAGCTTGGCCTGGTAGTTGCCCCGGTAGAGGATGGCGAAGTCGCTGTACGGGCGCTGGGTGCGCAGGTGCTCGGTGAGGATCTCCAGGGCCACCCGTTCGCACTCGGCATCCTCGTTGCGCGTGCGGATCACGCGGATCTCGTCGCCATGGCCCATCTCCGACCACAGCTGCTTCTCGAACACGTGCGGGTTGTTGGCGATGAGGATGTTGGCGCACTTGAGGATACGGCTGGTGGAGCGGTAGTTCTGCTCCAGCATCACCACTTTCAGCGACGGGTAGTCCTCTTTCAGCAGCATCAGGTTTTCCGGGCGCGCGCCGCGCCAGGCGTAGATCGACTGGTCATCGTCGCCGACCACGGTGAACTGGTTGCGCATGCCCACCAGCATCTTCACCAGCAGGTACTGGCTGGCGTTGGTGTCCTGGTATTCGTCGACCAGCAGGTAGCGGATGCGGTTCTGCCACTTCTCGAGGATGTCGGCGTGCTCCTGGAACAGCGTCACCGGCAGCAGGATCAGGTCGTTGAAGTCCACCGCGTTGTACGCCTTGAGCGTGCGCTGGTAGTGCAGGTAGACGATGGCGGCGGTCTGCTCCTTGGGCCCGCGCGCGTTGGCCAGCGCCTCGTCGGGCAGGATCAGGTCGTTCTTCCAGCTGTCGATGAGGTTCTTGATCTCGTCGGCGCCGTCGTCGCCGGCATACTCCTTCTGCATGATGTCGGTGAGCAGCGCCTTGATGTCGCCGTCGTCGAAGATCGAGAAGCCGGGCTTGTAGCCCAGGCGCGCGTATTCCTTGCGGATGATGTTCATGCCCAGGTTGTGGAAGGTGGACACGGTCAGGCCGCGCGCCTCGCTGCCCTTGAGCAGGGTGCCGACGCGCTCCTTCATCTCGCGCGCGGCCTTGTTGGTGAAGGTCATGGCGACGATGTGCTGGGCACGGATGCCGCAGTTCTGCACCAGGTGGGCGATCTTGCGGGTGATCACGCTGGTCTTGCCGGAACCTGCACCGGCGAGCACCAATAGTGGGCCGCCGACATAGTTCACGGCCTCTTGTTGCCGGGGATTCAGTCGGGACATGGGATCGTTCGCAGGAAAAATGGCCGCGCATTTTAACAGGCCTGGCGCGTTCTGCCGCGACCGTCCGGAACTGTGCTCTGGAGCACGGAATTGACTGACGGCGCGCTTGGTTAATCGGTGGATTGCAGTACTCTCGTTTCACTTGCCGGTTTATTAGCTATACCTCAGGATGTGCACCACTTTTCGCACGGATGTGATTGATTAGACGTCGATAACGACGCGTTCAGGCGATGCAATTCGCCATCATCTTTGTGTCATTGGGGGAGGTTGCTTGTCCACGCTCGTCGAACCCTTGCGGTTGGTTCTGCTGTCGGAATCGCCAGACTGGGCGGAATTGTTGCGCGAGCAGTTGGGCGCTCTCGGGAGTGCTTCCCCGCTTATTACCGCGCCCTCCTGGGACGCTGCCAGCAGCCTGTTCGACGACCATGCCAGTGGCCTGGTGCTGGCCACCCCCGAGCGTCTGCCAGCCGCTCATCAATGCCCCTTGCCGATCGTCCTGCTGCTCGAAGAGGAACCCGTAGAGGAGCCATCCGGCGTCAGCGACTGGCTGGTGCGCGGTACGCTCAGCCTCGATGTGCTGCGTCGCTGCCTGCGCTACGTGCGCGAGCAGGGCAGTCTCAAGCAGACCCTGCAACGCCTGGCCGAGCAGGACCCGCTGACCGGTATCGCCAATCGCCAGGGTTTCCAGACGCTGCTCGCGGCGCGCCTCAGTGAATGCAACGGGCGTGGCCTGGTGCTGGGGCATCTCGATCTGGACAACTTCCGCCACGCCAACGATGCCCTTGGCTACCAGGCCGGCGACCGCCTGATCCTGCAGGTGGTGGCGCGTCTGAAGGGCCTGCTGCAGCCCTGCGACCAGCTGGCTCGGCTGGGCAGCGACGAGTTCGCCCTGCTGCTCGATGTGCGGCGCGACCCGCAGCGCGTCGAGCGACTGGCCGAGCGCGTCACCGAGGTGCTCGGTGAACCCTACTGGGTCGATGGCGAGAGCCTGCTGATCGGCTGCAGCCTCGGCCTCGCGCATGCCCGTGCCGGGGAGGGCGCCGACCCGCTGCTGTGGCACGCACATATCGCCATGCAGCAGGCGAAGAACCAGCAGGGCTGCGTGTTCCACGTCTATGACGAGCGCCTGAACCGCAGTGCACGCAGCCAGGCGGATCTCGAAAGCGAGTTGCGCCGCGCCTTGCGCCGCGATGAGCTGGAACTGCATTACCAGCCGCGTCTCTGCCTGAAGAGCGGGCGCATTGTCGGGCTCGAGGCGCTGGTGCGCTGGCAGCACAGCGAACGCGGCCTGCTTTCGCCCAACGAGTTCGTGCCTCTGGCCGAGGAAACCGGGCTGATCGTGCCGCTGGGCTACTGGGTGATCTCCCGCGCGCTACGCGACATGCAGTGGTTGCGCGGGCGCGGTCTGCCGTCTTTGCACATGGCGGTCAACCTGTCGTTCCGTCAGTTCCAGGACAGCCAGTTGCTGGCCACCCTGAGCCGCCTGATCGAGGAGCGTGGCGTCGAAGCGCAGTGGCTCGAATTCGAGCTGACCGAAACGGCGGTGATGCGCCGCAGCGATCAGGTGCAGCAGACCATGCTGGAACTGGGACGCCTGGGCGTGCGCTTCTCCCTGGATGACTTCGGCACCGGGTTCTCCTCCTTCGTCCACCTCAATAACCTGCCGATCACCCTGCTGAAGATCGACCGCAGCTTCGTCGCCGGCATGGGCGAGCGTGCCGAGAACCGCCAGCTGGTGCGGGCGATGATCAACCTGGCGCACAACCTCAATCTCGAAGTGGTCGCCGAAGGGGTGGAGAACATCGAGCAGCTCGACATGCTGCGCCAGTTCGGCTGCGACCAGGTGCAGGGCTATCTGATCAGCAAGGCGGTACCGCTGGCCGAACTGGCGCGCTTTCTCGTGTTCGGCATGCGCCAGCCGCTGCTCGGCGGCGGGGGCGCCTAGCCCCGCGTCGCGCTAAGGCAGGCTTCGCCGCCAACCGTGCAGGGTCGCTGCAGCCGCGCCGTTTTCCACTGGAAGCCCAGCACCAGGCCGCTCGCCGTGACCGCCAGGCCTGCCGCCAGCCCCCACCAGACCCCGGATGCCCCCCAGCCCAGCGGGAAGGCGAGCAGCCAGGCCAGCGGTGCGCCCACGCACCAGTAACCGGCCAGGCCGATCAGCAGCGTGGTCCTGCCGTCGTTCAGCCCGCGTATCGCGCCCATGGCGATGCTCTGCAGGCCGTCGAACAGCTCGAACCAGGCGGCGATCGCCAGCAGGCTCACGGCCAGGGTGACGATCTCGGCGAACGCCGGGTCGTGGCGATCGAGGAACAGGCCGATGATCCATTCCGGCAAGAACCAGAACAGCAGGGCGAACATCAGCATCAGCCCGGCGCCGAGGGCCATGCCCAGATGGCCGCTCAGGCGTGACAGGTGCAGGCGTTCGGCGCCGTAGTGCAGGCCGACGCGGAAGGTCACTGCGTAGGACAGCCCCTGCGGCACGATGAAAGCCAGCGCCACCGTCTGCATGGCGATCTGGTGGGCCGCCAGTTGCACGCTGCCGAGGGCGCCCATGCACAGCGTGGCGAAGGTGAACAGCCCTTGCTCGGCGGCGTAGGTGCCGCCAATGGGCAGGCCCAGGCGCAGCAGGGCACGCATCTCCCCGCGTTGCGGGCGACCGAGGTCGGCGCGCAGCGGGTAGGGGCGGTAGGTCGGGGCGAGCTTGATGTATAGCGCCAGGGCCAGCGCCATGCCGCTGCTGACCAGCGCGGTGGTCATGCCGATGCCGCCCAGGCCGAGGTCGGGCAAGCCGAACCAGCCCTTGATCAGCGCATAGTTGATGACGAAGTTGGCTGCCGTGCCGATCACGCTGATGGTCATCACCGGGCCGGGATGGCCGATGGCGCTGGTGAAACCGCGCAAGACCATGAAGCACAGGTAGCCGGGCAGGGCCAGCGACAGCGGGTGGAGAAAGGCCATGGCCTGGCTGGCGGCGGCGGGGTCCTGGCCCAGGTGGGGCAGCACCGGCCCCAGTGCATTCAGGCACAGCGCGCTGGCGACGGCCAGGGCCACGGCGAGCCACAGGCCGTTCTGGGTCAGGCGGGTGACGCCCTCGGGATCACCTGCGCCATGGCGAATGGCGACCAGGCTGCCGACGGCGGCGACCACCCCGGTGCAGAAGATCGAGAAGATGAAATAGCAGGTGGCGCCCAGCGCACCGCCGGCCAGTTGCTGAGGGCCGAGCATCGCCATCATCAGCGTGTCGGTGAAGATCATCAGCGCGTGTGCCAGTTGGGCGGAGACCAGTGGGCCGGCCAGGCGCAGCAGGGCGCCCAGCTCATGGCCAAGAACATTCTTCATGATGAGTAAAACTTCGGCAGGATAAGCCCCTCCAGGCTGTCTGGAGAGTCGCAATGACAGCTATTCTGTGGTTTCGCCCCATGGCCAGCAAAAGGAAAATAGCCATGAATGACATGACTCAAACTCATGGATCGATGCCGTGAGCCGGCGCCTGCCTCCGCTCTATGCGCTGCGTGCCTTCGAGGCTGCTGCGCGTCACGCGTCCTTCACCCGCGCCGCCGAGGAACTGGCCATCACCCAGAGCGCGGTGAGCCGTCATATCCGTACGCTCGAGGGCTACTTCAGCTGTCGTCTGTTCGAGCGGCGCGGGCGCAGCCTGCAGCTGACCGACCCTGCACGTGCCCTGCTGCCCGGTCTGAGCGAGGGCTTCGATGCCCTGGAGCGTGCCAGTGGCGCCTTGCGCGTCGATGATCAGGTGCTGCGCCTGAAGGCGCCGTCGACCCTGACCATGCGCTGGCTGCTGGCGCGGTTGTCGCACTTTCGCCTGGCCAACCCGGACAGCGAGGTGCAGCTGACCAGTGCCTGGATGGACGTCGACAAGGTCGATTTCCGCCATGAGCCCTTCGACTGCGCCGTGCTGCTGTCCGACGGTCAGTTCCCGGAGGAGTGGGACAGCGTCCTGCTGTTCGAGGAGTGGCTGATCCCGGTCTGCGCCGCTGCGGACAGCGAGGCCGGCGGCTGGCCGCTGGCGCGCCTGCAGGCGGCCGAGCAGCTGCACCCGACACCGGACCGCCGCGACTGGCGGCGCTGGCTGCAGACCACCGGCCTCGGCGAGCAGGTGCCGCTGAAGACCGGCCAGCTGTTCGACATGCTCGAACTGGGCATCGTCGCGGCGGCACGCGGCTATGGCGTCTCCATCGGTGACCTGCTGATGGTGGCCGAAGACGTCAACGCGGGGCGCCTCGGCTTGCCCTGGCCGACGGCGGTGTTCAGTGGCGACAGCTATTATCTGGTGTGGCCGCGTGAGCATCGCGCCCAGGCGCGTTTGCAGCGCTTGCGCGACTACCTGCTGGCGGAGGTGGCGGCGATGCAGCTGCCGCAGGTGGAGAGAATGCTTTAGCGGCCGATACAGGGTTTTGATAACAAATGATGGCCATTCGGCACGTGCCGATTGACCAAGCATAATACTCGGGTATGCTCCTGCGCCCTCCATGAGGTCGTACGATGACCTTGCCAGTTCATTTCTTGTCGCCTGCCACCTCGCGCCAGGCTCAGAGAGGCCTCCATGACCCCTCCACGCTCTCGTATCGCACTGCAGTTGGCCGTCGCCCTGGCGTCGATGCTGGTCCTGTTGATCAGCCTCAGCACGGTGTTCGCGCTGCGTTCGCTGGACAACGCCAACCTGGTCACCCGCGCCGAGCACCTGGGCAGTGAAGCCCGCCTGCTGGCGGATCAGCTGGCCACCTTTCACGGCAGCCTGCGTGACAGCACGCAACGTCTCGCCGGTCTGTTCGAGCAACGCTTCAGCGGCGGCGTGCAACTGCGCAGCGACGAGCGCGTGACGGTCGGCAGCCTGCAGGCGCCAGCGCTTTATCTCGGCGCGACCCGGCTCAACAACGAGTTCACCGAGGTCGATGACTTCACCCGCATGACCGCCGGTGTGGCGACGGTATTCGTGCGCGATGGCGATGAGTTCGTGCGCATCACCACCTCCCTCACCAAGCAGGACGGTACGCGTGCGCTGGGCACCGTGCTCGACCATCAGCATCCGGCCTACCAGAAGCTGCTGGCCGGCCAGGGCTATGTCGGACGTGCGTTGCTGTTCGACCGTTTCTACATGACCCAGTACACCCCGGTTCGCGATGCCGGCGGGCGGGTCATCGCGGTGCTCTTCGTCGGCTTCGACTACACCGACGCGCAGAAGCTGCAGATGCGCAACCTCACCGACTTCCGTATCGGCAGCACCGGCTCGCTGGCGATTCTCGACGAGCAGGGCAAGTGGCTGGTGGCGCCCGCCGGTGCCGCGGCCATGAGCAGCCTGCCGGCAGGGCTCAGCGAGCGCGTTGCCAACACCGGTACGGGTGGTTTCTGGAGTGACGGCCAGGACGAGTTCTACAGCGTCGCGATGCCGTTCGCTGGGGGACCCTGGACGGTGCTGGCGAGCATGCCGCGCGAGGAGATCCAGGCCGTGACCTGGCGTGTCGGCACGCAGCTGGCCATCGGTAGCGCGCTCACCCTGCTGCTGGCGGTGATTGCCGTGGTCCTGCTGCTGCGGCGCAAGCTGCGCCCGCTCGGCGACCTGGTCCAGCAGGCCCAGGCCCTCGGTGCCGGCGACCTCGGTGCGCGGATGACGCAGTCCAGCGACGACGAAATCGGCGAGCTGGCGCGCAGCTTCAACCGCATGGGCGAGGCACTGGCGACCATGGTGGCGGGTATCCAGGTCGCGGCCCAGGACGTCAGTTCGCGTTCCCAGGCGTTGTCGACGCTCTCACGCGACGCCTACCAGGGGATCGATCAGCAATCCGGCGAGATCAGCAGCATGGCCGGTGCGGTCGAGGAGTTCAGCGCCACCTCGCAGAACATCGCCGACAACATGCGCAACACCGAGCGTCTGGCCAGCGAGAATGCGCAACAGACGCGTATCGGTCGCACCTCGATGGATCAGGCATCGGAAGCGCTGGTGCAGATCGCCGAAGCCCTGGAGCAGACCTCGACGGTCATCAACGGCCTTGGCCAGCGTTCGCAGGAAATCGGCGGCATCGTCAGCGTGATCACCGCGATTGCCGACCAGACCAATCTGCTGGCGCTCAACGCCGCCATCGAGGCGGCCCGCGCCGGCGAGCAGGGGCGGGGCTTCGCCGTGGTCGCCGACGAGGTGCGCAGCCTGGCCGGACGTACCCGCGAAGCGACCAATGAAATCTCGACGATGATCGGCAGCATCCAGAGCGAGACCAACAGCGCCATCGCCACCATGGAGCAGGGCCGCCAGCTGATGCAGGACGGTCTCGAGCGCAATGCCAAGGTGGCGGCGGCGTTGGCGCAGATCAGCGAGCAGAGCGAGGCGGCGGGTGAGCAGTTTGCCGCCATCACCACGGCGACCAGCGAGCAGAGCAGCACCGCCAACGTGCTCAGCAGCAACCTGCAGAGCATCGCCCAGGCCAACGGCGAGCAGCGCGAAGTGGTCGCCAACCTGGCGGACACCGCGCGCGAGCTGGACCGCCTGGCAGCGCAGCTGCGCCAGGAAGTCGAGCGCTTTCGCTGACCGCCGGCTAGCCGACGCTGGGCCGATACTGCAGCGCTTCGGCCAGGTGGGCACGGCTGATCTGCGGTTCCTGCGCCAGGTCGGCCAGGGTGCGGGCCACCTTCAGCACGCGGTGGGCCGCGCGCAGGGACAGGCCCAGGCGCTCGCAGGCGCTTTCCAGCCACTGGCGGTCCGTTGCCTGCAGCGCGCAGTGCTGGCGCAGGCCTGGCAGGTCGAGAAAGGCGTTGGCCACGCCCTGGCGCTGCAGTTGTCGGTCACGGGCTATGGCCACCTTGGCAGCAGCCTGCGCCGTGCTCTCGCCGTCCTGCGGGGCCACCTCCAGCGCGGTGCTTTCACGGGCGACCGTGAGGTGCAGGTCGATGCGGTCCAGCAGCGGCCCGGAGAGCCTGCCGCGATAGCGCTGAATCTGTTCCGGGGTGCAGCGGCAGCGGTTGCTCGGGTCGCCGAGATAGCCACAGGGGCACGGGTTCATGGCGGCGACGAGCTGGAACCGTGCGGGGAAGCGCACCTTGTCCCGCGCCCGGGCGATGACGATATGGCCACTCTCCAGCGGCTCGCGCAGCACTTCGAGCACCTTCCTGTCGAACTCCGGCAATTCATCGAGGAACAGCACGCCCATGTGCGCCAGGGTGATCTCGCCCGGTTGCGGGCGACTGCCTCCGCCCACCAGCGCCGGCCCGGAAGCGCTGTGGTGCGGGGTGCGGAAGGGGCGCTGCGGCCAGTGCTGCAGCGGCGCATGGCTGGCCACCGAATGGATCGCGGCGACCTGCAACGCTTCGCTTTCGTCCAGCGGGGGCAGCAGCCCGGGTAGGCGGCTGGCCAGCAGGGTCTTGCCGGTACCGGGCGGGCCGCTGAGCAGCAGGTTGTGCGAGCCGGCTGCCGCCACCAGCAGGGCGCGCTTGGCCGCCAGCTGGCCCTGGACCTCCGCCAGGTCCGGGTAGGGCAGGGTCTGCCGCAGCAGGCCCTGCGCCACGTAGGGTTGCAGCGGGGCGCTGCCATTCAGGTGCGCGGCGACCTGCAGCAGGTGCTCGACGGCAATCACCTTGAGGCCCGACGCCAGGCTGGCCTCTTCGGCGTTGGCCTGTGGCACCAGCAGGGTGCGCCCGGCATCGCGCGCGGCCAGCGCCGCAGGCAGCACGCCCTGGACGGGGCGCACGGCGCCGGACAGCGCCAGCTCGCCGAGGCATTCGTAGTCGGCGACGGACGCGCAGGGCACCTGGCCGCTGGCGGCGAGAATGCCCAGCGCGATGGCCAGGTCGAAGCGCCCGCCATCCTTCGGCAGGTCGGCGGGTGCCAGGTTGAGGGTGATGCGCCTGTTCGGGTAGTCGAATGCCGAGTTGAGAATGGCGCTGCGCACGCGGTCCTTGCTTTCCTTGACCGCGGCTTCCGGCAGGCCGACCAGGGTCAGGGCGGGCAGACCATTGGCCAGATGGGCCTCGATGGTCACGGCAGGCGCTTCGACACCGATCTGGGCACGGCTGTGAACGATGGCCAGGGACATGATCTCTCCTTGATCAGGACCCACCTGGCAGGGGCATTGAAAACGACCTGCGTCTTCGCTGCCCGGCGGCTCAATCGGCGGGTGGGTTCAGCTTGGCTTCCAGCTCGGCGACCTTGGCTTCCAGCGCCTCCAGGCGTGCGCGGGTGCGGGCCAGAACCACCATCTGGCTATCGAACTCTTCCCGGCTGACCAGTTCCAGCTTGCTGAAGCCGCTTTGCAGCAGGGCCTTGAACTGCGCTTCCAGTTCTGCGCGCGGCAGCGGGCTGTCGCCGCTGAACAGGCGCGAGGCGTGGCTACTGAGAGTGTCGAGCAGGGCTTTGGGCGGCAGCATGGTCAGGTTCCGGGTGCAGTTGGCCGGCAGTGTACCACGCAGGTGCTGGCAGGGCGTTTGGCGAGCGGCTGCACGATTTGAGAGCGCCGCCAGGCGCGTCTCTGCACCAATTTTGTGCGTCCGCTTCCGCCTGGGTCATGGCTCGTGGCCCCAAGGTGACGGTAAGGCCCTGAAAGATGGCGATTTTATGGAGATGGCAAGCTTTCTGCTTAGACCCCAGCGACGCATGCACCGATGCAGTACCGGTGTGTCGGACGAAGCGGGGGAGTGTTTCGTCGGGAGCGGTTGGTGGGTATCGACCACGCCAGGCTGGGGCGGTCGGTGCATTACAAAAGCCAGACACTGCGCTTAGACTTGAACCGGGTTCGTAATTCCTGGGGCAAGTCCACCTTACACGGGAGAGAGTTTCATGAAGCTAGTCACTGCCATCATCAAGCCGTTCAAGCTCGACGACGTGCGCGAGTCGCTGTCGGAGATCGGCGTGCAGGGCATTACCGTCACCGAGGTCAAGGGCTTCGGCCGCCAGAAAGGCCATACCGAGCTGTATCGCGGTGCCGAGTACGTGGTCGACTTCCTGCCCAAGGTGAAGATCGACGTGGCCATCGCTGACGACCAGCTGGACCGCGTGATCGAAGCCATTACCAAGGCGGCCAACACCGGCAAGATCGGTGACGGCAAGATTTTCGTAGTCAACCTGGAACAGGCGATTCGCATCCGTACCGGCGAAACCGATACCGACGCGATCTAAACCGCCTCCGAACCCCACGCCCCAGGAGTGAAACCCATGACTCTGCGAACTTTCGCAGGGCTAGGAGCCCTTTTGTCCTCGAATTCTGCTCTTGCGCCGATTTCGAGGGCGAATGCCGGAGCTGGCGAGGTCCTCGCCGCTCTGCCGTGCCAGACCCTCTCGGGTCTTGCGCGCTGCCTAGTGATGGGAATGCCTGATCGCCTTGCGGTGCAAGGGGGCCCGGTCATCCAGGGCAAGCGTGACAAAGACTTGTAAAGCATACGGAACGCGTCCGGCGCCAACCTGGACGTTCTAACCGAACAGCGCACAACGAAAGCGCCGGCAAGAGGTGAAACATGGATAACACAGCATTGACTGCATTGCAGTACGGCTTCGATACCTTCTACTTTCTGATCTGTGGTGCCCTGGTGATGTGGATGGCGGCTGGTTTCGCCATGCTCGAATCCGGCCTGGTCCGCGCCAAGAACACCACCGAGATCCTGACCAAGAACGTCGCCCTGTACGCCGTTGCCAGCGTCATGTACCTGGTGATCGGTTACCACATCATGTACTCCAGCCCGGAAGGCGGCATCTTCCCGAGCCTGGGCTTCCTGATCGGTGACGAGAACACCGCCGAAGCCGTTCTCGCGGGTGGCGACGACGCGCCGTACTACTCGGCCCGTTCGGACTTCTTCTTCCAGGTGGTGTTCGCCGCGACCTGCATGTCGATCGTCTCCGGTGCCGTTGCCGAGCGCATGAAGCTGTGGGCCTTCCTGGCCTTCGCCGTGGTCATGACCGGCTTCATCTACCCGGTACAGGGCTTCTGGAAATGGGGCTCGGGCTTCCTCAACGAAGCCGGCTTCCTGGACTTCGCTGGTTCCGGTGTCGTGCACATGGCCGGTGCTGCCGCTGCTCTGGCTGGCGTGCTGCTGCTGGGTGCTCGCAAGGGCAAGTACGGCGCCAATGGCCAGGTCAACGCCATTCCGGGCTGCAACCTGCCGCTGGCGACCCTGGGTACCTTCATCCTGTGGATGGGCTGGTTCGGCTTCAACGGCGGCTCGCAGCTGAAGATGAGCACCATCGAAGACGCCAACGCCGTTGCCCAGGTGTTCACCAACACCAACATGGCCGCCGCCGGTGGTCTGATCGCCGCACTGATCGTCGCCCGCATCCTGTTCGGCAAGGCCGACCTGACCATGGCGCTGAACGGTGCCCTGGCTGGCCTGGTTGCCATCACCGCTGAACCGCTGACCCCGAGCGCCCTGCAGGCCACCCTGATCGGCGGCGTCGGTGGCGTGCTGGTGGTGTTCTCCATCCTCGGCCTGGACAAGATCAAGATCGACGATCCGGTCGGTGCCATCTCCGTGCACGGCGTGGTCGGCATCTGGGGCCTGCTGGCCGTCTGCCTGACCAACAGCGACGCTTCCCTGGGCGCGCAGCTGCTGGGTATCGCCAGCATCTTCGCCTGGGTGTTCATCGCCAGCCTGATCGTCTGGGGCGTCATCAAGGCGGTGATCGGCCTGCGCGTCAGCGAAGAAGAAGAGTACGAGGGTGTGGATATCGCCGAGTGCGGTATGGAAGCCTACCCGGAGTTCACCGGCAAGAAGTAAGCGTCGATGGAAATGACAAGGGCGCCTTTTGGCGCCCTTTGTTTTTTCTGGCAGCACGCTAGAATGCGCGCGCTGGAGCCATCGAGAGCGAGAACGGCATGTGGCAGCAACGCATCATCAGCCTGCGTCCGCGTGAGCGCGGTTTTCATCTGGTGACGGAAGACGTACTGGCGGCACTGCCGGAACTGGCGCGGATGCGTGTCGGTCTGTTGCACCTGTGGCTGCAGCACACCTCGGCTTCGCTGACGGTCAACGAGAACGCCGACCCCGCGGTGCGCCGCGATTTCGAGCGTTTCTTCAACCGTCTGGTGCCGCAGGGCGAGACGGGCTACGAGCACGATTACGAAGGGCCGGATGATCTGCCGGCGCACTTCAAGGGCAGTCTGCTGGGCTTTCAGCTCCAGCTGCCGATACAGGATGGACAGCTGGCGCTGGGGACCTGGCAGGGCATCTACCTGGGCGAGCATCGCGATCATGGTGGGGCTCGGCGACTGGTGGCGACCCTGCACGGCGAGGTCATTTGAATTTTTTCCGGTCGGGCGGTACGCGCCGCACGACTGGGCTATAACTAACCTGCTTTTCGCAAGTCATGAGGTTGAACATGAGCGACGAAGACCTGGAACAAGACGATCTGGACGGGGCTGACGAGGACGACGGTGAGGAGCTGGCTGCTGCGGCCGATGACGGTGACAGCGGCGATGATGGCGACGGCGAGGTCGTAGCCAGCAGCAAGAAGAGCAAGGCCAAAGCCGTTGAAGTCGACGAGATGCCCAGCGTCGAGGCCAAGCAGAAAGAGCGCGACGCGCTGGCCCAGGCCATGGAGGAATTCCTGGCGCGTGGCGGCAAGGTGCAGGAAGTCGAGCCCAATGTGGTCGCCGATCCGCCCAAGAAGCCGGACAGCAAGTACGGTAGCCGTCCTATCTGACGACGCTGCGTAACAGGAAACCGCCCTCGTGGCGGTTTTTTGTGCCCGGCGTCTAGCGCGTCCAGCTGCCCAGCAGCGCCGGCAGTTCGGCCAGGCTGGCGATCTGTGCGTCCGGCGTGGTTTCGCCCTCCCACGCCCGCCCCTGCGGGTTGAACCAGATGGCGCGCAGGCCGGCGGCCTTGGCCCCGGCGATATCGTCGCTCGGGTGATCGCCGATGTGCACCGCGCGCTCGGCAGCCACGCCGGCCCGCCCGAGGGCTTCGAGGAAGGGTTTCGGGTCGGGCTTGCCGACCCCCAGCTCCTCGGCGCAGAGCGCGAACTGGAAGTACTCGGACAGGCCGAGGCGGCGCACGTCGGCATTGCCGTTGGTGATCACCGCGAGACGGAAGCGCTCGGCCAGTGCCTCCAGGGTCGGATGCACATCGGTGAACAGCTCGACCTGGTGACGCGCACTGAGAAAGACCTGAAAGCCGGCCTCGGCCAGCGTCTGCGCCTCGCCGTGAGCGTAGCCGGCATCCTCCAGCGCGTGG
Organism: Ectopseudomonas khazarica; assembly: GCF_017915135.1. Lineage (NCBI taxonomy): Bacteria > Pseudomonadati > Pseudomonadota > Gammaproteobacteria > Pseudomonadales > Pseudomonadaceae > Ectopseudomonas > Ectopseudomonas khazarica. The sequence goes on from NZ_CP068551.1 coordinate 260,586, forward strand.
AACAGGATGCGCCGGCGCAGCTCGCTGAGGCGGTGCCTGAGCATCGGCTCGGCATCGAGCAGGCGGCTGCGCACCGCCCACAGGTGTTCGACCGGCACTGCGCCGAGGCGTGGCGCGTGCAGGGCCAGCCAGTTGCGCAGGGCCGCCTCGGCGTCCTGCATGACCGGCGTGACGTCCCACAGGGTGTCGTCGAGGTCGAAAGTGATCAGTTCAATGCTCATTCGCAACCGCCTTTGCGCTTGGCGCGTGGATGGGCCTGGTCGTAGACGCTGGCCAGGTGCTGGAAGTCCAGATGGGTGTAGATCTGCGTGGTGGCGATGTCGGCATGGCCCAGCAGCTCCTGCACCGCACGCAGGTCCTGCGAGGACTCCAGCATGTGGCTGGCGAAGCTGTGACGCAGCATATGTGGGTGCAGGTGCTGGCCCAGCTCGCGGACGCCGGCCTGGCGGACCCGCAGCTGCACCGCGCGCGCACCGAGACGGCGCCCCTGCTGGCTGATGAAGACCGCGCCATCGCTCGGCCTGGCCAGTGCGCGCAGTGCCAGCCACTGCTCCAGTGCCTGGCGTGCCAGGCTGCCCACTGGCAGCTCACGCACCTTGTTGCCCTTGCCGCGTACGCGCACCAGGCCGGCGTTCAGGTCGAGGCCGTCGAGATCGAGGCCGACCAGCTCGGACAGGCGCAGGCCGGAGGAATAGAACAGTTCGAGCATCGCCTGGTCGCGGCGGGCGATGAAATCGTCCTCCACCGCGCCGTCCAGCAGCTGTGCACTGCGGTCGGCATCCAGGGTGCGTGGCAGGCGCCGTTCGCGCTTGGGCGGGGTCAGGCCGGTGGCCGGGTCATGGCGACACAGGCCTTCGCGCAGCAGGTACTGATAGAGGCCGCGCGTGGCCGAGAGCAGGCGCGCCAGGCTGCGGCTGGAGAGCCCCTGCTGATGCAGGCGGGCGATCAGGCGACGCAGGTTGCGCGTGTCCAGCTCGCTCCAGGCGTGCAGGCCTTCGGCTTCACAGAAGGCCTGCAGCTTGCCGAGGTCGCGACGATAGCCGTCGAGGGTGTGCACCGACACCTGGCGCTCGCGGCGCAGGTGTTCGAGGTAGGCGTCGAGGTGGGCTTCAAGCTTCAAGCTGCAAGCTCCAAGTGAAAGCGTTCGGTCTGCCTGTCTCGTGCAGCTTGAAGCGTGCGGCTTATGGCTGCTTCTAGCGGACCGAGCGCAGCGGCGTCGAGAAGCTGGGCAGCACGCGCGCCAGGACTTCGGCGATGTAGCCCAGGAACAGGGTGCCCAGCGAACTCTTGTAGTGCTGTGGATCGACGCTGCCGATGGCCAATACGCCATGCAGGCCCTGGTGGGTGAGGCCGACCACGGCGGCGGAGCCGACCTGGGCCGCGTCCTCCTTGCCGAAGAGGAACTCCAGCTCATGCGGGCGCAGCACGCCGCAGATGGTCTTGCCGCCGCTGAGCAGGCCGCCGATCTGCTGATGGGCCTCGGCCGAGCTGACCGAGCGGCCCACCGGCAGCTTGTTGTCGCTGAACAGGATCAGGCCCACGAACGGCACCTGGAACTCGTGGCGCAGGCTGTCTTCGACGATGCCGACCACTTCTTCCAGGCTGCCGGCATCGAGCAGGTCGAGCACCAGACGGCGGGTCTTGTCGAACAGGCGATCGTTGTCGCGGGCCACGTCCATCAGCTGGCCGAGGCGATGGCGCATCTCGATGTTGCGCTCGCGCAGCAGCTTGACCTGGCGCTCCACCAGCGACACGGCGTTGCCGGGCTGGTGCGGAATGCGCAGTTCGGGAATCAGTTCTTCATGGTCGATGAAGAACTCCGGGTGCAGGCGCAGGTAGGCGGCGACCGTTTCCGAGTCGAGCGGTTTGGGCGAATCCTGCTGGTCGGTCATAGGCGAACCTGTCCTTCGTATACGCGGGCAGCGGGTCCGGTCATCATAACCGGCTGACCTTCGCCTGCCCATTCGATGGACAGTTTGCCGCCTGGCAGTTCCAGTTGCACGGGCGAATCCATCCAGCCCTGGCGAATGGCCGCGACCGCTGCGGCGCAGGCGCCGGTGCCGCAGGCCTGGGTCTCACCCGCGCCGCGCTCCCACACGCGCAGGCGTGCCTGCCTGCGGTTCTGCACCTGCAGGAAGCCGACGTTGACCCGCTGCGGGAAGCGCGCATGGTGTTCCAGCTTGGGCCCGAGTGCGTGCACCGGGGCATCGTCAACGCTGTCGACGCGCAGCACGGCGTGCGGGTTGCCCATCGACAGGGCCGCCAGCTCGACGCTCTGGCCGTCGACATCGACGCGATAGCTGAGCGCGGCCTGCTCGGCCTGGAAGGGCACCTGCTCGGGCTGCAGGCGCGGTGCGCCCATGTTCACGCAGACCTGGCCATCATTCTGCACGCGCAGCTCGATCACGCCGCTCTTGGTCTCGACGCGAATGACCTTCTTGGTGGTCAGGCGCTTGTCCAGCACGAAGCGGGCGAAGCAGCGCGCACCGTTGCCGCACTGCTCCACCTCGGAGCCGTCGGCGTTGAAGATGCGGTAGCGGAAATCGACGTCCGGATGGCTCGGCGGCTCGACGATCAGCAACTGGTCGAAACCGACGCCGGTGTGGCGATCGCCCCACTGCTTGGCATGCTTGGGTTGCACGTGGGCGTGCTGGCTGATCAGGTCGAGGACCATGAAGTCATTGCCCAGGCCGTGCATCTTGGTAAAGCGCAATAGCATGGCGTCGCCCTCAGGCCGGCAGCAGGCTTTCGCCGGCGTAGAGCTCTTGGACGGTTTCGCGGCGGCGCACTTCGAATGCCTGCTCGCCATCCACCAGCACCTCGGCGGCACGGCCGCGGGTGTTGTAGTTGGAGCTCATGACGAAGCCATAGGCACCTGCCGAGCGCACGGCCAGCAGGTCGCCCTCGGCCAGGACCAGCTGGCGGTCCTTGGCGAGGAAGTCGCCGGTCTCGCAGATCGGCCCGACCAGGTCGTAGTTGCGCGCCTCGCCTGCGCGTGGCTGCACTGCCGACACATCCATCCAGGCCTGGTACAGCGCCGGGCGGATCAGGTCGTTCATCGCCGCGTCGATGATGGCGAAGTCCTTGTGCTCGGTGTGCTTGAGGTACTCGACCTGGGTCAGCAGCACGCCGGCGTTGGCCACGATGAAGCGGCCCGGCTCGAACACCAGCGACAGGTCACGCCCTGTCAGGCGCTTGCGCACGGCGGCGATGTAGTCGCCGGCCAGCGGTGGCTGTTCGTCGCGATACTGCACGCCGAGGCCGCCCCCGAGGTCCAGGTGCCTGATGGTGATGCCGCGTGCGGCCAGCCTGTCGACCAGCAGCAGCAGGCGGTCCAGGGCGTCGAGGAAGGGTTCGAGGGTGGTCAGCTGCGAGCCGATGTGGCAATCGACGCCGATCACTTCCAGGTTCGGCAGCTCGGCGGCACGGGCGTAGACCGCCTCGGCCTGCTCGATGTCGATGCCGAACTTGTTTTCCTTGAGGCCGGTGGAAATGTACGGGTGGGTACCGGCGTCCACGTCCGGGTTGACCCGCAGCGAAACCGGCGCCTTGACGTCCAGCTCGGCGGCGACCTTCTGCAGGCGCTCCAGCTCGACGCTGGACTCGACGTTGAAGCAGTGCACGCCGACTTCCAGGGCGCGACGCATGTCGTCACGGCTCTTGCCGACGCCGGAGAAGACGATGCGGCTGGGGTCGCCACCGGCGGCCAGTACACGCTCCAGCTCGCCGCTGGAGACGATGTCGAAGCCGGCGCCAAGGCGGGCCAGCACGTTCAGCACGCCGATGTTGGAGTTGGCCTTGACCGCGAAGCAGACCAGGTGCGGCATGCCGCTCAGGGCGTCGGCATAGGCGCGGTACTGCCCTTCGATGTGGGCGCGCGAGTAGACGTAGGTGGGCGTGCCGAAGCGCTGGGCCAGCGCGGACAAGGCGACGCCTTCCGCGAACAGCTCACCGTCGCGGTAGTTAAAGGCTTCCATGGCAGGCTCCTGTCAGAGTTCGAAACGGTCTCGGCTGTTACCGGCGTTGTCGTCGCCCGGCAGGTACAGCGGGCCTTTCTGACCGCAGCCGGCCAGCAGGCAAACGGCGGCGAGGAGCGCGAGGGTCAGTCGCTTCATGGGGCAGTCCTTGAAAATAAGCGTGAATTGCGCCGGAGTATACCGACCCCCCGCCACCTTGCCTATGCGCCAGGCGCCCGCCTGGCGGGGCGCTGGCCCAATCGACCTGCCCGCCTGGCGCCGGTCTGGAGGGCTTTCGCGGCCGCGTGGGTTAGCATGCGCCAAGTAACGAGGAGGCACGATGGACAATCCCGCAATTCTGGCCGGCTCGGTCTCCGTGGCCTACCTGCAAGGTCTGGTCGAACACCTGCAGCGCCTGGGCATCGCCCCCGAGGTCCTGCTCGCGCATGCCCAGCTCGGTCCGGAGGCGCTCAACCAGCGCGATCAGCGTATCGCCGCCAGCGCCTATCTCACCCTGCTGGGCGAGGGTATGCGGCTGAGCGATGACCCCTGCCTGGGCCTGCATCTGGGGGAGTCGGTGCGCCCCGGCTACTACGGCGTGCTCGGCTACCTGATCATGAGCTGCGCGACCCTTGCCGATGCCCTGCACCGGCAGGCGCGCTACGCCTCGCTGGTGGGTAACCTGGGCCTGGTGCTGCTCGAGGACGAGCCGCCGCGAGCGGGCTGCGAGCCGCTGGTCGCACACAGCTGGCAGCCCCTGCTGGCGCAACAGCAGCGTCAACTGAGCGAGGAGACCCTGGCCGGCTGGGTCAGCTTCGGGCGCTGGATCAGCGGTCTGGACATCGCCCCGACCGAGGTCCGTTTCCAGCATTCGGCGCCGGCCGATACCCGCGAGCATGAGCGCATCTTTCGTTGCCCGGTGCTGTTCGATCAGGCCGACAACGCGCTGGTCTTTCCCAAGCGCCTGCTCGCCGTGCCCCTGGGCCAGGCCGACGCGCAGGTGCGCGGGATGCTCGACGCCTATGCCGATCGCCTGCTGAGCGAACTCAACCAGGGCAACAGCGTGCTCGACCGCGCGCGGGTCGAACTGGCGCGTCAGTTGCCCGAACGCGGGCCGGATCTCGAGGGCATCGCCGCTGCCCTGGCGCTGAGCCCGAGGACCCTGCAGCGGCGCCTGCGCGAAGGCGGGCTATCGTTCAGCCAACTGGTCGACGAGACACGGCAGCAGCTGGTGCTGCATTACCTGCGAGATCCGGCGCTGGAGCTGGCCGAGGTCGCCTTTCTGGTCGGCTTCAGCGAGCCGGGTTCGCTGGCGCGAGCGTTTCGCCGCTGGACGGGACAGAGTCCGGGCGAGTACCGTCGCCACCTTTGCGCCTAGGCTGGCTGTTGCAGCCTGAGGTTTTCGCCTATTTTTTGCACGTGCTGCACCTTGTGAGGATACCCCGATGAGCCTGAGCGAAGCCCGCTTTCACGACCTGGTCGATGCCACCCAGCAGGCGGTGGAAGACATCTTCGACGACAGCGGCCTGGACGTCGATCTGGAGAACAGCGGCGGCGTGCTGACCGTGCGCTTCGATAACGGCAGCCAGCTGATCTTCAGTCGCCAGGAGCCGATTCGTCAGCTGTGGCTGGCGGCGCGTTCCGGTGGTTTCCACTTCGACTACGACGAGGCCGACGGGCGCTGGATCTGCGACACCAGCGACGAGCAGCTCGGCGAGATGCTGGTACGCATCACGCTCGAGCAGTCGGGCACCGAGCTGGAGTTCGATGAGCTCTGAGCCCACGGAAAGGCCGCCGCAGTCGCCGTGTCGGCGCCAGTGCTGCCTCGACGAGCATGACCAGTGCCTGGGCTGTGGCCGCACCCTGCAGGAAATTCTCGACTGGGGAACGGCCGACAATGCCAGGCGCAGGCTGATCTGCCAGGCAGCCGAACAACGCCTGCAACAGCGTCGACAGGCCCGTTGACCCGGCACTCTTGTTTATTTGCCCGGCTGTGTTAGGGTCGACCAGACAGTCAGCTTAAACCCCGCCTTCGGGCGGGGTTTTGCTTTTTTATGGCCTACGTAAGGAGACCGCCCGGCATCATGAACAGCACACCTACCATCACCGTTACCCGCCTCGATCTGCAGCGTCTGGAGCGTTTGCTCGACAGTCTGGATGAGTTCGGGCCTGGCGCTGCTGCGTTGCAGGCCGAGCTGGATCGTGCCGAAGTGGTGGGGCACGACGAAGTGCCGGCAGGCGTGGTGACCATGAATTCGCGGGTGCATTGCCGCGAGGAGAGCAGCGGCAAGGACTATCACCTGACCCTGGTCTACCCGGAGGATGCCGGCGGCGAGGGCAAGGTCAGCATTCTCGCGCCCGTTGGCAGCGCGTTGCTCGGCTTGTCCGCCGGTCAGCACATCGACTGGCCGGCGCCGGGTGGCAAGGTACTCAAGCTGACCCTGCTGGCGGTCGAGTATCAACCCGAAGCGGCTGGCGAATACGATCGCTGACGCTCTGCCCTGGCTGGTCTAGAGTGAGGTTTCCCGCTAACGGCAAGGAGGCCCCGCCATGTCCAGCCTGCCCCTGTATTTTCCGCCTACCTACCAGCTCTCGCGCGCCCTGCTCTGCGCCGAGCTGGTGATGACTGCCTACGATCAGTACGAGCAGTGGCTGGCGCAGCAGCGCCCGCGCAAGCCACAGCACTTTCACTGGCAGGCGCCGCAACTCGAGGGCTGGACGCTGTCAGCGCCGATCTGGAGTGTGCTCAGCGAGTGGCACCTGTTCAACGAATCGGAGCCGTTCGGTTTTGCCGCGCGTGATCCGCAGGGTGATTGTTACCTGGTGTTTCGCGGTACCGAGTCGGTGCAGGACTGGCTCGACGACCTCGACCTGGACCAGCGCGACTACCCCTGGCAGGCCGGCGCTGGGCTGGTTCACGACGGCTTCCTCAAGCTCTATGCGTCGCTGCGCGATCAGGCTCTGCTGGCGCTGGATGATCTGCAGCCACAGGGGCCGCTCTGGGTGTGCGGGCACAGCCTGGGCTGCGCCCTGAGCAGTCTGGCCGTGGCGGACCTGCGCGAACGCTGGCCGTCGCGGCCGTTGCAGCACTACAACTTCGCCAGCCCGCGCCTGGCGTCCCCGGCCTTCGCCAGCTACTACAACGGGCTGGGGGTACCGACCTATCGCCTGGTCAACGACAGTGACCTGGTCCCCGAGGTGCCGCCGGCGGACAGCGACCGCTGGCTGTACCAGCACCTCGGTCTGCCGGTGACCTTCACCGCCAGCTATGGCGGGGTCGCCGACAATCACAGCATGGCTGGCTGCTACCTCTACGCCTTGAACCACCCACAGGCGCCGATGCGCGACTAGGCCTGCTGCAGGGCGGCGTTCAGGGCGTCTTCCAGCTCGCTCTTGTAGCGCAGGTAATGCACGGTCTGCGCCTGCTGGCCGGCCAGCACGGCGGACAGGTCGAGGTCGGTGATGTAGCAGGGGTAGCGCTCGCCACCGGCGCGTTGCGCGAGGATGTGCTGGGCGACGGCGCGGTACAGCTCGCGCCCGTACTCCAGCTCGGAGAACTCGCGGTGGTTGCAGTACAGCGTGACATGGTGCTGGCGCCCGTCACCGGGCTCGACGATGGCCTGCACGTCGTAGAACGGGTGGCTGACCTGCGACTCGGGGGCCGTCCGGCGCTCTAGGCGCTGAGCGCGCAGCGGTGCCGCCGGCAGCAGCTCGTAGTAGAGCATCTCCAGCGGCGCCGGGTTGTCGCTGCCATCCAGCGGCAGCATGGCGTTGCGCCGATACAGCAACGACTGCAGGAAGCGTTGCAGGGGCGTCAGCAGGCTCTGTTCGTCGCGGAACGGCAGGCGCCTGCGCCATAGCGCGTTGTGCTCGTCGAGCAGGGTCAGCTCGGCTTCGCCGTTGCTTTCGTGCAGGCGATAGAACAGCTGGATGCACTGCGGCCGTCCCATCGGCAGGATCAGCGCCAGGTCGTCGCCGTCGAGGGCGTGGCGGTCCAGGTGCAGGGGGCTGTAGCGCGCCTGCTCGCTGCCCAGGTGGTCCAGCAGCGCCGGCAGGTCGCCCAGCGCGGCATGGCTGACCTGTCCGGGGGTCAGCTGGAGCACGTGATAGTGCTGGCGAATCTGTACCAGATAGCGCGACTGGCGCCCTTCGGCGTAGGTGGCGAGCAGGTCGTTGAGCAGCTCTTCGACGCGTTCGGCAATCGCCGGCGCACGGTTGCGGCAGTAGCAGCGTACCTGCACCCTGGGCTGCGGGCCGCCCGTGGGCAGGCTGTTGAGCAGGTCGCGCAGGCAGTCGAGCAGGGCATCGCTGCCGTCATAGCGGCTGACCTGCAGTTCGTTCCAGCTGTTGAGCACCACCTGATCGAGGGTCAGCACCAGGTTCTCGCGCACTCCGGAGTAGCCCAGTGCGTCGGTGCGGCCTGAGGTCATGTGCACGTTCATCTGGCTGTGCTGGGGCAAGGGGTCGACGCCGACGTTGACCAGCAGCAGGACCTGGCTGGGCACGCTGGCGCGCAGCAGGGCCAGCTCCTCGACGCCAGGCAGGGGCAGAGGGAAGGCCTGCTGCAGGCTGCCGATCAGGTTGGACAGCTCGAAGTCGCTCAGGTCGCTGCTGCCCGGGTGCAGGGACAGCCGTGTGCTGCTGTCGATCACACTGTTGCGATGGCACCAGGCGAGCAGTTCGATCAGCTCCCGGGAGCGCTTCAGCGGGGCGAAGTCGGGCCATTCCTGGGCGTTCAGGCTGCCGGGGAACAGCGCCCACTGGTGCTCGTTCGGCGCCTCGGCCGTGGAATGCTGCACCAGCGTCAGGGTGTCTTCTGCCAGATCCGGGGCGATGCCGGGGTTGATGAACTCGACCTTGCCGGCCTTGCGTTCGAAGGCAGCGTAGAGGCGCCGCCCCAGCACGTTGAGGTCGCGGTTGTTGAGTGAGCTGCCCGCCTGCGCGCTGCGCGCGAACTGCGAGAGGAAGCGATAGCTGTAGGTCAGCTCGTTGACCAGGACGCGGCGCTCGGCGGCGACCTGGCGCACCTTCCACTGGCTGCGGCTGTCGAGCACCGCGAGCTGGCGCGTCTGCCAGCCCCATTCGCCGGTGAGGCGTTCGAGCAGCAGGCGTTGCCAGCTCTTGGCGCGGCCACGGGTGGGCGGGCGGCTGATCTTCTTGTTCACCTTGAGGTACAGGCAGCGGCGGATCAGTTCGAGGCGCTCCTGATCGGCCCGGGCGATCAGGTATTCCTCCAGGCGGCGATAGACGACGATGTACGGGTCGAGCTCGTCCAGGTCCAGGCGTCCCTCGAAGACCGCCTGCTTGAAACGCAGCGCCAGGCATTCGACCTGCGGGTGCTCGCTGGCGTAGACCTCGGTGAGCAACAGCTTTAGCGCGGACTTGTAGGGCGACTCGATGCCCTTGAACAGCTGCCACATGCCAGCGCCGATGAACTCCTCCGGCGGGATGCGCGCCAGGTGGCCGAGGTCGAGCACGTCCTCGGCGCGGACGAAGCGCTTGTTCAGCAGCGTGCGGCAGTAGTCGTGGTAGCGCGCCTCCTCGTACACCGGTACCAGCCACCAGATCGGCGTGCGCCCACCGAGCCAGATCGCCGTGCGGTAGAACTCGTCGAGCAGCAGGTAGTGCTGCGTGGTGCCGCAGTCGTCGGAGGTCAGCTGCGCTTCGCGGTCGCCCTGGGTGAAGCGCTGCGGGTCGACCAGAAAGACATGCACCTCGGCGCCCTGGGTGGCGGCCCAGCTCTCCAGCTGGTCGCATTTCCTGCGCAGTTCCTGCAGTTGCTGCGCCGTCAGGTTCGGCGCGTGACACAGCCACAGGTCCATGTCGCTCTGTTCGGCCTGCGCCACGGTGCCCAGGCTGCCCATCAGGAACAGGCCATGCAGCGGCGCTGAGCCCTGGCCACGGCGTGGCTTGTAGACGAAGGAGCGGGTCAGGCGCTGGACTTCGGCCAGGCTGCCGTCATCCGGCTCGAAGCCGCTCAGGCCGGCAGGCGTGCTGGCCGAGACATAGCCGGGTAACAGCGGGTGATTGACGTGCAGCAGCAGCGGCAGCAGCTTGAGCACCAGTTGCTGGCGCGTCGACAGGGCCTCCATGGCGCGCTGCAGGCGGCCCTGGTTGATCCGCAGGAAGCGCGCGCGCAGCTGTGCCAGCACCTTGCGGTCGATGCCATCGTCGATGTCGGGGCGGATTTCCTGCGTGCGCGTCATGCTCGAACTCTACTGGAGATGGTGCAAGCCTATCAGCGGCGTGCTCGCCAGTGCAGTGCCTGTGACGCTATATCGCCCGCCGGGCATGCCTCTTGAGGGCGGCCGGCGGGCAGGTCCAGCTGAGGGGCGTGTCGTGGGGCGCAGCAGGCTACCCGCGAGACTGCCGGGGTGCGTCTCAGGCCGCGGTCGTCTGGCGCTTCGCGAGGATGGTGAGCAGGGCTTGGGCGTGTTCGGCGGCGTCGATGCCGAGGCTGGTCAGGTAGCCGCCATCGGCCTGGCTGACCAGGCCTTTCTCATGCAGGCGGGTGATCGCCCCCTGCGCCTTGAATGAAGCGTTGTTGTGCACCTTGAGTCCTTCCTGGTGATTGTCCAGGTTGTACAGGGCGAGGATTTCCAGCTCGTCGATCAGGTCAGCGTCGAATGACTTCATGGTGACTCCGTCTTGTTGTTATGGCGTTCGTGCAGTGTAGAGCCCTGCGGCCCGGTCTGCCCGTCGGCCAGTTGCCATTTCTCCAGGATGCGCTGGTAGGTGCCGTCCTGCCTGATGCGCTGCATGCCCTCGTCGAATCGCTGCAGCAGGCTGGCGGCCTGGGCGTTGTGGCGCGAGAAGGTCAGGTACAGCTGCGGGCGATGGACGGTCGCCAGGGCCGCGAACTGCCCGGCCAGCTCCGGGCGCTCTCGCAGCAGTGCCTGGGTGGTGCCGCGAAAGGCGATGACATAGTCCACCCGGCCACGCTGCAGCATCAGGAAGCCATTGATGTCGCGTCGCACCGCGATGCGGCGGATGCCCGGGTAGTTGTCGAAGTGCTCGCCGTAGGTGTAGCCGATGGTGACGGCCACGCGCTTGCCGACTAGCGCCGACAGGTCCTCGACGGGCGCTTCTCCGACGGGGCCCCAGAGCAGGATGTTGTCGCTGAACAGCGCCTGCCGCGGCAGCAGGTAGGCGGCGCGGATGCCGGGGTCCGGCGTGGTGTTGAAGCAGGCGGGCAGGGCGCCGGTGCGGGTCAGCTCCATGCAGCGCGAGTAGGGGTAGGGCATCAGTTCGATGGGCGTCTCGCTGACCGCGAACGCGGCACGGACGATGTCAGCGGACATGCCCTCGATCTTGCCGTCGCGCCAGGCGGTGTAGGGGTACCAGTCATCTTCGGCGCCGATACGCACCACTTCGGCGCGCGCGATGCCGCTGGCGCTCAGCCAGAGCGACAGGACAAGCAGGGTGACGAGTCGTGGCAAGGAGCAGACCATCGCGGGGCGCGCCTTTCTGGCCGGGAATGGCTGTGAAAGTAGCAATCTACCTGCCAACCCGACCAGTGGCCTGGATCAATCCGCCTTCAGTTTTCTTCCGGCAGCGTCGGCAGGGCGCGCAGGGCCTGCTCGTACCAGGCGCCATCGAAGGGGCGGTCGTCACGCAGCATGGCGTCGACTTCATGGGCGAGCACCAGGGCCATGAGCTCGAGAATCTCCTCGCGCTCGTAGCCGACCAGGGTCAGCTTGTTGTAGACCGCCTGGGCGGCCGCCGGCTCACCGTTCTCCAGCTGGTTCTCGATGGCCTGGACCAGCGTGGCCTCGGCGAAGGCTTCGTCTTCTTGCTCGATGTTGTCGCTCATGTTGCCTCTTGGTGTGGGTGGGCAGGCTCAGTCGCAGGGTATGCCGACGGTCTTGAGGCTGCGCTTGAAGTATTGCAGGCGGAAGCCCGAGGTGGCGGCCTTGCTGCAAAGGTTGTCGTTGAAGGTGCGGTACTCGGCGATGAAGATGGCCTTGCCCTGGCTGCGCATGTGGTCGTAGCCGTCGCACTCCTTGTAGCGGTAGCAGCTCTCGTTGATGGCGAAGTCGAAATGCTCGCCGAGCACGGGAAGCAGCTCCACGGCATTCTTCAGCCCGACGTTCATGTTGCGACTGCGCGCCTGTTCGGCCAGCCAGCGATTGAAGTCGATCTGCTGCTCTTCGGTCAGGTCGAGACCGTTGTCGTTGCTGTAGCCATCCACGTTGTCGGGGTCGACGCCGTCGCAGCCCTTGGCCGCGGCCAGGTCCAGGCGCTTGGCCAGCAGCTGGCGCACGTCGTCGCGGCGATGGTCCAGCCAGCGTTCGCCCGGCCAGTCCGCCAGCTCGTTGCCGAGGGCTTCCTGCGGATAGCTGGCGGCATCGCTGCGCCAGTCTTCCCAGGTGCCGGCGCTGAAGTAGCAGATCACGATGCGACCACCACCCTTGAGTGCGGTGATGGTCTGCGTCGGCGTGTCGTACAGGTCGATGTCATAGACCTGCCGATCCGGCGTCTGCAGCTTGCCGTCGAGCTGCATGTGCCAGGATGCATCGGCCGGAATGGGAATGGGGCTCGCCGGGGACAGTGCAGGGGCGAGGACGCTGATCAAGGCGAGTAGGGTACGCATGATGCTCTGCACTCGGTGGCGGGAGATGTAATCACCATAGGTCAGGGGGCGGGACGCGGCCAGCGGGCTGCCGTCAGCCGGCAGCGAAATCCAGCAGGGCCTGGCCGGTCAGGCGATAAGTGGTCCATTCGCTCTGCGGACGGGCGCCGAAGGATTCGTAGAAATCGATGGCCGGGGTGTTCCAGTCCAGCACCGACCATTCGAAACGACCGCAGTCGCGTGCCACGGCCAGTTGCGCGAGGTGGCGCAGCAAGGCCTTGCCGGCGCCCAGGCCACGGGCCTCGGGGCTGACGTAGAGGTCTTCCAGGTACAGGCCATGCTTGCCCAGCCAGGTGGAGTAGTTGAAGAAGTACACGGCATAGCCGATCGGCTGGCCGGCGTTCTCGCAGATCAGACCATGGGCGGTGCTGCCCTCGGCGAACAGGCTGTCGCGGATGCCGGCGGCATCGGTCTTCACCTCCTGCTCGGCCTTCTCGTAGATGGCCAGGTCGGTGATGAAACGCAGGATCAGCTCGGCGTCGTCAGGGGTGGCGGGGCGGATGGTCAGGGGCATGGCGAATACTCTCAGGGGCGGTCTTCGGCTGGCGGCAGACTCGCCAGGAAGCGGTTGATGGCCTGGCGGGAGTCCAGGCGCAGATACTGACACGACGGCGGTGCGTTGCGCATTTCCTCGGCATAGCGCTGGCGGTAGACGGGATGGCGGGTCCAGGCCCAGGCCAGGATGGAGGCGCGCGGGTTCAGCTTGAACAGGTTGCTCCAGCGCTCGCGGTTGCCATTCCACAGCGTTTCTCGCGTCGCCAGGCGGCGCAGGGTACGCCAGATCACCTGGCGCATCACCTCGCGCCGGGGCAGGTCCAGCCAGATCACCATGTCCGAGCGTTCGCGCACCTGCGGGCGCACGAGCGAGTAGTTGCCTTCGACCACCCAGCCGTCACCTTGCAGCGCCTCGTGCGTGGCCCGCTGAAATTCCTCGTCGGGGAGCGGCTGCCAGTCGGGCTGGTGGTACAGCGCGTCGAGTTCGACGTGGCGATAGCCCAGGTGCCGAGCCAGGCGCCGGGAAAGCGTGGTCTTCCCGGCGCCCGAACAACCCACCACCGAGATTCGGCGGCCGGGTGCGATAGGCCCTGTCGGGCAGGTAGTCGGTGGCACGGGGTCAACCATGGCTGAGTGTCAGCCAGGCAAGCGCTGCGCCCACCAGGCAGAGGAAACCGAACGCCGCGATCCAGGCGCTGCGTGAGCCCATCGGGTCGGCCACACGCAGCGGTAGATCGGGGTAGCGGCCCAGGGTCAGTAATCGCAGGACCAGCCAGCCTGTGCCATAGAGGACGTAGTCGACAATGACTTCGGCTATCAGCTCGACCAACACCAGCAGGCCGCGTAGCAGCAGCTCGATCATGGGGAAGTCCTTTTCCCTGGGAAAATGTCTAGCGGTTCGCCAGCAGTTCCCGGCCACGTACCACGGCAGCGCGTACCTGGTTCGGTGCGGTGCCGCCGATATGGTCGCGGGCGCCGACCGAGCCTTCCAGAGTCAGGACGGCGAATACGTCGTCGCCAATCTGGTCGCTGAACTGGCGCAGCTCGTCCAGGCTCATTTCGGCCAGGTCCTTACCGGTCTGCACACCGTATTTCACGGCGTGGCCGACGATCTCGTGGCAGTCACGGAACGGCAGGCCCTTGCGTACCAGGTAGTCGGCCAGGTCGGTGGCGGTGGAGAAACCGCGCAGCGCCGCTTCGCGCATCATGTCCTTCTTCGGCTTGATCGCCGGGACCATGTCGGCGAAGGCGCGCAGGCTGTCACGCAGCGTGTCGGCGGCATCGAACAGCGGTTCCTTGTCTTCCTGGTTGTCCTTGTTGTAGGCCAGCGGCTGGCCCTTCATCAGGGTCAGCAGGCCGGTCAGGGCACCGAACACGCGGCCGGTCTTGCCGCGCACCAGCTCGGGGACGTCCGGGTTCTTCTTCTGCGGCATGATCGAGGAACCGGTGCAGAAGCGATCCGGCAGGTCGATGAACTGGAATTGCGCGGAGGTCCACAGCACCAGCTCTTCGGAGAAGCGCGACAGGTGCATCATCGCCAGCGACGCGGCGGCGCAGAATTCGATGGCGAAGTCGCGATCGGATACGCCGTCCAGCGAGTTGCCGCCCACGGCGTCGAAGCCCAGCAGTTCGGCGGTGATCTCGCGGGCGATCGGGTAGGTGGTGCCGGCCAGTGCGGCGCTGCCCAGCGGCATGCGGTTGGTGCGCTTGCGGCAGTCGACCAGGCGCTCGTAGTCGCGCGAAAGCATCTCGAACCAGGCCAGCAGATGGTGGCCGAAGGTTACCGGCTGGGCGGTCTGCAGGTGGGTGAAACCGGGCATGATGGTGTCCGCTTCGGCTTCGGCCAGGCCCAGCAGGCCCTGCTGCAGGCGGGTGATCTCGGCCAGGATGCTGTCGATTTCGTCACGCAGCCACAGGCGGATATCGGTGGCCACCTGATCGTTGCGCGAACGGCCGGTGTGCAGCTTCTTGCCGGTCACGCCGATGCGATCGGTCAGGCGCGCCTCGATGTTCATGTGCACGTCTTCCAGGTCGACGCGCCAGTCGAACTGACCCGCTTCGATCTCGGCCTGGATCTGCTTGAGGCCGTCGATGATGGCGTCACGCTCGTCGGCGCTGAGTACGCCGACCTTGGCCAGCATCGTGGCGTGGGCGACGGAGCCCATGATGTCGTGGCGATAGAGGCGCTTGTCGAATTCGACCGAGGCGGTGAAACGGGCGACGAAGGCGTCGACGGGCTCGCTGAAGCGGCCGCCCCAGGATTGGTTGGTTTTTTCGCTGCTCATGGTTCGGGCTCTGGATCGGGCAAGCCGCTTTCGACGGCCAGCATGGCGGACAAAGTCCGTCGATAATAACAGGGTCGGCGCGCGTTTCGCCGAGCCACGTTCGCCTTTGGCAAGGAAGCGGCGGTGTCGGCTGCTTCACAAATTTGTTCCGAAGACGGCATTTCGGTGCTTTATTTTGCCCGGCTGGAGCCGCCCGTCTTGCCGGCCCGCGAGGCGACACGGAAACTGCGTCGATGCACACTCAATCGTTTGCCAAGAACAATCACAACGCCGCGGTCGACGACTTCTTCGTCCCCGAACTGTGCCAGCCGGAAGCGCTGCTGAGCATGGTGCTGCTGGCCGAGCTGCTGGTACTGGTCCTGGTGCTGGCCGAACCCATGACACCGGGATTCGACTGGGTGCGCCTGGCGCTGACCTCGCTGTTCGTGCAGTGGATCGTCCTGCTGTCGGCCGCCGTCATGTGCCGCCTGCGGCCGTTGCTGGCGCGCCTGCGCCCGGCGCTGGCGGGCAGCCTGTGCTGCATGCTGGTGGTGCTGCTGACCCTCAGTTGCACGGCGGTCGCCGACTATTACGACCTGGGCGGACCGCTGCCACGCAATGGCGAGGTGAACCTGTACCTGCGTCATGCCCTGATCAGCCTGATCATGTCCGCACTGCTGCTACGCTATTTCTATCTGCAGAGCCAATGGCGTCGTCAGGAACAGGCCGAGTTGCGTGCCCGCATCGAGTCCTTGCAGGCGCGGATCCGTCCGCACTTCCTGTTCAACAGCCTCAACAGCATCGCCAGCCTGGTCACGCTCGATCCGCACAAGGCCGAGCAGGCGGTGCTGGATCTGTCCGATCTGTTTCGCGCCAGTCTGGCCAAGCCCGGCAGCCTGGTGTCGTGGAAGGAGGAACTGGAACTGGCAAAACGATATCTGTCGATCGAGCACTATCGGCTCGGCGAGCGTCTACAGTTGCAGTGGGAGGTCGAAGGCGTGCCGGAGGATCTGCCGATTCCCCAGCTGACCCTGCAGCCTCTGTTGGAGAATGCGCTGATCTATGGCATCCAGCCGCGAATCGAAGGCGGGCTGGTGCGGGTCGAGGCGGATTACCAGGATGGTGTGTTCAGCTTGTGTGTCAGCAATCCGTATGAAGAGCGGGGCGAGCAGCAACCGTCACGGGGAACGCATCAGGCGCTGAGCAATATCGATGCGCGTCTAGCGGCACTTTTTGGGTCGCGCGCGAGTCTCAGCGTGGAGCGCCGTGACGGCCGTCATTACAGCTGTCTACGCTATCCTTGTGCGAGACTCACGCAGGAAGCCAGAGCAATATGAATGTCCTGATCGTCGATGACGAACCCCTTGCCCGCGAGCGCCTCAGCCGCATGGTCGGTGAGCTCGAGGGTTATCGGGTCCTGGAGCCCACCGCGAGCAACGGTGAGGAAGCCCTGACCCTGATCGATAGCCTGAAGCCGGACGTGGTCCTGCTCGATATCCGCATGCCCGGCCTCGATGGCCTGCAGGTGGCCGCCAGGCTGTGCGAGCGCGAAGCGCCGCCAGCGGTGATCTTCTGCACGGCCCATGACGAGTTCGCCCTGGAGGCGTTCCAGGTCAGTGCCGTCGGCTACCTGGTGAAACCGGTGCGCGCCGAGAATCTCAGCGAAGCCTTGAAGAAGGCGGAGCGGCCCAACCGCGTGCAACTGGCGGCGCTGACCCGCCCCGCAGCGGAAACCGGTGGCGGCCCGCGCACCCATATCAGTGCCCGCACACGCAAAGGCATCGAGCTGATCCCGCTGGATGACGTGGTCTATTTCATCGCCGATCACAAGTACGTGACGCTGCGCCACGAGGGCGGCGAGGTGCTGCTGGACGAGCCGCTCAAGGCGCTGGAAGACGAATTCGGTGACCGCTTCGTGCGCATCCACCGCAATGCACTGGTTGCCCGCGAGCGCATCGAGCGCCTGCAGCGCACCCCGCTGGGACACTTCCAGCTCTACCTCAAGGGGCTCGACGGTGATTCGCTGGTGGTCAGCCGCCGCCACGTGGCCGGTGTGCGCAAGCTGATGCAGTCGCTGTAGCGGGCGCCGGCTGCGGCCGATGGCCGCCTCCTCCAGCCGGCACTGGGCGAGCCTGTTATGATTCGCGGCAATCCGTTTTCTGGAATTGCCCCCATGTCTCGCGAAATTCGCATCGCCACCCGTAAGAGCGCCCTGGCCCTGTGGCAGGCCGAATATGTCAAAGCCCGCCTGGAACAGGTCCACCCGGGCCTCAAGGTCAGCCTGGTGCCGATGGTCAGTCGTGGCGACAAGCTGCTCGACGCACCTCTGGCGAAGATCGGCGGCAAGGGGCTGTTCGTCAAGGAACTGGAAACCGCGCTGCTGGAGAACGAGGCCGATATCGCCGTGCACTCGATGAAGGACGTGCCGATGGACTTCCCGGCAGGTCTGGGCCTGTACTGCATCTGCGAGCGGGAAGACCCGCGTGACGCCTTCGTCTCCAACACCTACGCGAGCCTCGATGCGCTGCCCGCCGGCAGCGTGGTCGGCACCTCCAGCCTGCGGCGCCAGGCCCAGCTGCTGGCGCGGCGTCCCGATCTGAAGATCCAGTTCCTGCGCGGCAACGTCAATACCCGCCTGGCCAAGCTCGATGCCGGCGAGTACGACGCCATCATCCTCGCTGCAGCCGGCCTGATCCGCCTGGGTTTCGAAGCCCGTATCCGCAGTTCGCTCAGTGCCGAAGACAGCCTGCCCGCCGGTGGCCAGGGCGCTGTCGGCATCGAGTGCCGCACGGCCGACAGCGACCTGCATGCCCTGCTGGCACCGCTGCATCACCCTGAAACGGCGCTGCGCGTGACGGCCGAGCGGGCGCTGAACAAGCACCTCAATGGCGGTTGCCAGGTGCCGATCGCCTGTTATGCGCTGCTGGAAGGTGACCAGCTGTGGTTGCGTGGCCTGGTCGGCCAGCCCGATGGCGGTCTGCTGCTGCGTGCCGAGGAGCGCGCCGCCAGCAGCGATGCCGAGGCGCTGGGCGTGCGCGTCGCCGAGGCCCTGCTGGCACAGGGCGCCGATGCGATTCTCAAGGCCGTGTACGGTGAGGCCGGCCACCCGTGAGCGCCTGGCGCCTGCTGCTGACGCGTCCGACCGATGACTGTGCCGCGTTGGCGCGGACGCTTGCAGCGCATGGCGTATACGGGCATTGCATGCCGTTGCTGGCGATCGAGGCGCTGGCCGAGAGCGTCGAGCAGCAACAGACCTTCCGCGATCTGCAGCGCTACTGCGCGGTGATCGTGGTCAGCAAGCCGGCGGCGCGCCTGGGCCTGGCCCTGCTGCAGCGGCATGGGCCGCAGCCTGCGCCGGCGCAACCCTGGTTCGCCGTGGGCGCCGCGACCGCCGCGCTGCTCGATGAAGCGGGCCTGGACAGCCATTACCCGCCGACCGGTGACGACAGCGAGGCGCTGCTCGCGTTGCCGGCGCTGCAGCAGGCCATTGCCGCCGCCGCCACGCCGCGCGTACTGATCCTGCGTGGCGAGGGTGGCCGAGAATTTCTTGCCGAATGCTTGCGCGGCCAAGGTGTGACAGTCGACTATCTGCCACTGTACCGCCGCGCGTTGCCGCAGTACGCGCCGGATGAGCTGGGCCGCAGGGTGCGGGCGGAACGCCTGAACGGCCTGGTGGTCAGCAGTGGGCAGGGGTTCGAGCATCTGCTGCAGCTGGCCGGCGGTGACTGGCCGAGCCTGGCTCGGCTACCCTTGTTCGTACCCAGCCCGCGTGTCGCCGAGCAGGCACGCCGTGCGGGCGCGGAGATCGTTGTGGACTGTCGTGGCGCCAGTGCCGCGGCCTTGCAGGCAGCTCTGGAGCAGTTTCCGGCTGCCGCCCTCTAAAAGGACGGATACGTGAGCGAAGCATCCACCCCGAATACGCCAGAAGAAAAAACGGCCAGCGCAGCCGTGAACAGCACCGCCACTCCCCCCGCGAAGACCCCAGGCAAAGGCGGTGGCACCGGCCTCGCGGCCTTCGCTCTGCTGGTCGGCCTGGCTGGCGCCGGTGCCGGCGGCTGGAGCCTCTGGCAGCTGCAACAGATACAGGGCCGGGAACAGCAGCAATCCGCGGACCTGCAGCGTACCCGAGACGACAGCGCGAAGAAGGTCGACGAGCTTGCCCAGCGCCTCGACTCGCGCCTGTCGGCCCTGCCCAGCGCGGCCGAACTGGATGAGCGTCGCCGTCTTCTGGCCAATGTGCAGTCCGATCAGCAGCGCATGAGCCAGCGCCTGGAATCGGTGCTCGACGGCACCCGGCAGGACTGGCGCCTGGACGAGGCCGAGCACCTGCTGCGCCTCGCCACCCTGCGTCTGTCCGCCCTGCAGGATGTCGCCAGTGCCGAAGCGCTGGTGCAGACCGCCGACGAGATCCTCCGCGATCAGGATGACCCCGCGGCCTTCGGTGCCCGCGAACAGCTCAGTCGCAGCCTGGAAGCCCTGCGTACCACCGAGCGCCCCGATCGCGTCGGCCTGTTCCTGCAGCTGGGCGCCCTGCGTGAGCAGGCGGCCACGCTCAACCCGCTGGCGCCAAGCCTCGACGGGCAGGGCGACGTGCTCTCCGAACTGGCTGCAGAGAACGACGGCAGCGCCTGGTGGAGTGACTGGCTGAAAGACCTGTCGCAGTACTTCCGTATCGAGTTCGACGCGGACCGCAACGTGCGGCCACTGCTCTCGGGGCAGAGCCTGTCGCAGGTACGCCTGAGCCTCTCGCTGGCACTGGAGCAGGCGCAATGGGCGGCCCTGCATGGCCAGGCCGGCGTGTACCGGCAGTCGCTGAAGCAGGCAGAGGACATCCTCGACGCGCACTTCAACCTGGATAACCCCGACAGCCGCGCGCTGCGCCAGCGTTTCAGCGAACTGGCCGATGCCCGCGTCGACGTCAAGGTGCCCGACCTGAGCGAGTCGCTCGACGCCCTGCAAGCCTACTTGCAGCGCAAGCACGCGCAGCGTCGGCAGGGGGCCGCAGCGGCCGGGGAGGCGCAATGAAACGCCTGATCTGGCTCCTGCTGTTGCTGGCCGTCGCGGTGGGGCTGTACCTGCTGAGTCTGGCCATCGAGGCCGACCGCGGCTACGTGCTGTTCGCCTACAAGGGGTTCCGCTACCAGTCCGGCCTGTGGGCGTTTCTCGGCCTGCTGCTGGCCGTGGTGCTGGTCTACTACCTGGGCAAATGGCTGCTGCGCCTGCTGCTCAGCTCGACGCGCCTGGCCAACCCCTGGTCGCGCCTGCATCGCAACCGTCGCGTACGCCTGGCTTCCGAGCAGGGCATGCTCGACCTGGCGGAGGGCCGCTGGGCGCGTGCGCAACGTCAGCTGACCCGTGCCGCAGAGGCCGACAGCCAGCCGCTGATGTTCTACCTCGGCGCCGCGCGCGCGGCGAACAAGCTCGGCCAGCACGAACAGAGCGATGCGCTGCTCGAGCAGGCCCTGAACCGGCAGCCGCAGGCCGAGCTGGCCATCGCCCTGACCCACGCCGAGCTGCAGCGCAGCCGTGGCGACATGGACGCTGCGCTGGACACGCTGCAGGCGATGCACGAGCGTCACCCGGGGCATCACCTGGTGTTGCGCCAGTTGCAGCGTCTGTACCTGCAGCGTCAGGACTGGTCGGCGCTGCTCGGTCTGCTGCCGGAGCTGCGCAAGGAGAAAGCCCTGCCGGCCGCCGAGCTGGATGAACTGGAGCGCGAAACCTGGCGTGGGCGCCTGGGCGAAGCCGGGCTTGCCGGGCAGGGGCAGGGCGAAACGGCGCTGCAACCGCTGACCCAGGCCTGGCAGCAGCTGTCTGCGCCGTTGCGCCAGGAGCCTGAGCTGATTGCCGCCTACGTCGAGCAACTGCGTCGTCTCGGCGCCCAGGAAGAGGCCGAAGAAGTCCTGCGCAGTGCCCTCAAGCGTGGCTACGACAGCCGTCTGGCGCGTTTCTATGGCGTGCTGCGTGGCGCTGATCCGGCGCGTCAGCTGCAGACGGCCGAACTCTGGCTCAAGCAGCATCCGCAGGACCCGGCCCTGCTGCTGACCCTGGGCCGGCTGTGTCTGCAGAACCAGCTCTGGGGCAAGGCCCGCGATTATTTCGAGAGCAGCCTGAAGCTGGAACGGCACCCGGAAACCTGCGCCGAACTGGCGCGCCTGCTGGCACAACTGGGTGAGCTGGAGCGCAGCAATCAGCTGTTGCTGGAAAGTCTCGGCCTGTTGCATCAGGGCCTGCCGCCGCTGCCGCAACCGCAGGGGGCCAATGCCTGATCGGCTGCGGCCGATTGCCGCGGCAGGCGCGCCGCCCTGACGGAGGGGCGTTTCCGCGCGATGAATAGCCTGCCGCGTGTTGCCGGGCGCCTTGAAAGGCGCCCTCGCTTTCCTCTACCGTACTGCCCTCGATTTCCTTCCCGGAGCCACCATGCACTTGGCCAGTCCGCGTCCCCTGTTTTTCCTGGCATTCATCGGCTGCGTACTGCTGATGGCGGCTGCGCTCTATCTGGAACATGTCGTCGGCCTCGAGCCCTGCCCGATGTGCATCCTGCAACGTATCTGCGTGGTGCTGTTCGGTGTGGTCTGCCTGATCGCCTCGCTCCATGGTCCGGGCCGCCTGGGTCGGCGTGTCTATGCCGTGCTGGCGCTGCTGTTCGCCGTCGCCGGTGCCGCCACCGCAGGTCGGCAGATCTGGCTGCAGAGCGTGCCGGCCGACCAGCTCGAAGCCTGCCTGCCGAGCCTCGAGTTCATGATGGAAGCGCTGCCGCTGCAGGACATCGTGCGACTGGTGTTCCAGGGCAGTGCCGATTGCGCCGAAGTGAACTGGACGCTGTTCGGCATGAGCATTCCCGAGTGGAGCCTGCTCGGCTTCATCGGCATGATCGGTTTCTGCCTGCTGCAGCTTCTGCGTCGCGATTGAGAATGCGTATTGCTGCAGGCCGCGAGGCCTGTGGCTTGCTGCTCAAACGCTCGTATGAAATTTCTCGTGGCAGTGCCTTGATGGTGTCTGCCCACGAGCATAATCTGGCTCGCACGCATCGTCGGAAAAACGCCATTCTGCGGTTGCCTTCCCAAGAACAAGCACCGATTGACAAAAAATCGTCGGGAATGATTTTCAACGTCGCGTAGCGACGCCCGAAGGGTGGCCGCCAGGGTCGCAGGTCATAAGAACGTCCCGGAGTGGACGTATAACAGGCCTTATCGATAAGGGAAGCGAGGTTCATCATGCTTGAGAGTTGTCGGAACGCACAGGAACGTTGGGGCGGGGTTCACCAGCTGATCGATCGCTGGCTGGGTGAGCGACGCGAACTGGTGCAGGCCTACGCTGCCCTGACCAAGGCACCGCAGGCGCCGGCCATCAATGGTGAGTCTCTGCAGGGCTTCTGCGAGCTGCTGGTGGACTATGTGTCGGCAGGCCATTTCGAGGTCTACGAACAGCTGACCAGCGAGGCCAAGGCCTTCAACGATCAGCGCGGCCTGGAGCTGGCCAAGCGCATCTACCCGCGTCTCGAGGCGATCACCGCCGTGGCGCTGGCCTTCAATGATCGCTGTGACAACGGTGACTGCCGCGACAGCGCCTCGCTGGTGGCAGAGCTCGAGCGTCTGGGTCAGCTGCTGCATGAGCGCTTCGAGCTGGAAGACTGCCTGATCGAGGTGCTGCACACCGCCCACCAGGAACAGGCCGCCGAAGCGCTCTGAACCTCGGGTGCCGATAGCGCCCGGAGATTCCGGGCCGCACGTTGCCGCTCAGTCGGCGACGTCGAGCAGGCGCAGGTCGAACACCAGCGGCGCGTAGGGGGGGATCAGATCACCCGCACCTTCCTCGCCATAGGCCTGACTCGACGGAATCACCAGGCGCCAGTGCGCGCCCTTGGGCATCTGCAGCAGTGCGCTGCGCCAGCCGGCGATCAGGCTGTCCAGGCGAAACCACTGTGGCGTCTCACTCTCGTCGAAGACACTGCCGTCTGCCAGCGAACCGCGATAGCTCACCTGCACCCGGCTACGTGCCGAGGGCGTCGGGCCACTGCCGCTGCCCAGCTCGCTCACCAGCACGCCGTTCTCCAGCACCCGGGTGCCGGGGCGCTGGCGCTGCTCGGCGAGAAAGCGCTGTTCCGCTTCGATAGCCTTGGCATGGCGTTGCGGCGAGGCCGCGATGCGCGCTTCGTGCTCATCGAGCAGCTGTTCGATACGGGCGCTGTCGAGGCGCAGCGGCTTGCCGTCGTAGGCTTGGCGCAAGCCCTCGACCAGCGCGTCCAGGGGCAGGTCCGGTACCTCTGCATTCAGTCGCTCGCCGAGCCTTGCGCCGAGGCTGTAGGCCAGGTCTTGCTGGTGCTGGTCGGCCTGTACGGTCAGGCAGCAGCAGAGCGCAAGGGTGGCGAGTGCGGCGCGGCGCATGGCGATGTCTCCGGATCAGGATGCGGGCTGGTGTGCATTTCCTGTGGCTCGCGCGGAGGCGACACAGTATCCCGGCGATTATGCCAGTGCCTGCGTGTATCTGCTGTGCTCGCCGAAAGGCCTATGGCGACGCCTCGCTCGTGCGTCTAGTATGGGCGGATCCACATCCGCCAGGAGGCGTGCCATGTCGGCCAAGAAGAAGTCCGTAACCACTCCGTTGCACCTGCTTCACCAGTTGTCTGCCAGTCTGCTCGAGCACCTGGAAAATGCCTGCTCGCAAGCACTGATCGATGCCGAGAAACTCCTCGCCAAGCTGGAGAAACAGCGCGGCAAGGCCCAGGAAAAACTGCACAAGGCGCGCAGCAAGCTGCAGGACGCCGCCGTCGCTGGAAAAGCCAAGGCCCAGGCCAAGGCCAAGGACGCGGTGGCCGAGCTGGAAGAACTGCTCGACTCGCTCAAGACCCGGCAGAGCGAAACCCGCAACTACATCGGCCAGCTCAAGCGTGACGCTCAGGAGAGCCTGAAACTGGCCCAGGGCGTAGGCAAGGTGAAAGAAGCCGCGGGCAAGGCGCTCGACGTGCGCGACGCCAAGGCTGCCGCGCCGGCCGCCAAGCCAGCCAGCAAACCGGCGGCGGCGAAGAAACCCGCTGTTGCCAAGGCACCGGTGAAGAAGGCTCCGGCCAAAGCGGCTGCCGCCAAACCGGTGAGCAAGCCCGTTGCCAAGCCTGCGGCAGCCAGCAAGCCGGCAGCGAAACCGGCAGCGGCCAGCAAGCCAGCGGCCAAGCCCGCAGCTCGCAAGCCTGCAGCAGCCAAGCCGGCAGCGCCGAAAGCGGCTGCCAAGCCCGCTGCAGCCAAGCCCGCCGCCAAACCGGCTGCCAAGCCGGTCGCAGCCAAGGCCCCGGCCAAGCCTGCCGCGGCCAGCAAACCGGCGGCAGCCAAGCCAGCAGCCAAGCCCGCCGCAGCGAAACCGGCCGCCAAACCAGCAGCAGCCAAGCCCGTCAGCAAGCCTGCGGTCGCGAAGAAGCCGGCAGCTGCCAAGGCGCCCGTGAAGAAGGCTCCGGCCAAGCCGGCCGCCGCCAAGCCCGCAGCGCCGACGGCACCCGTCGCGCCCGCCGCTCCAGCGGCGAGCACTGGGGCCAGTGCCGCAGAGGCGCCGAGCGCGTCCTAAGGCTGAGCCATGGCGCCGCGCAGCACATGCAGCGCGGCGCTGTCCTGCCTTCCCAGGTGCGTCAGCCAGTCATGGTCGCCGGCTTCGCTCGGCCAGGGTTCGGCAAGTGCCTGCAAGCGCTCGAGCAGCACGCGCTCGCTGTGCAATTCCAGTTGCTTGACCTGTTCGCGCAAGCTCGCCAGCGCTGCATCCTGGCCGGCGGCGCTGCGCCAGTCGCGGCGTAGCTGGCGCAAGGGCGAGACCACCTCGCGTTGCCAGGGCACCGCCACGTCCCGCAGGGCGCGCAGGCGTTCATCCAGGCAGCGCACGCCACGGCGTTGCAGCCAGGCACCAGTCAGAAGCAGGCAGACATCGCAGCCTGCCTCCTGCAACTCCAGGCAGGCGTGTTCCACGCCGGGTCTGGCGTAGAGTTCAAGCGCGAAATTCCACAGATCCTGCACGCGGCCTCCGGGGCGATTTGGTAGACTCCGCGGCCATTATGATCCGACTCCAGAACCTCACTCTACAGCGCGGTCCGCAACGCCTTCTCGAAGGTGCGGAACTGACCCTGCACGCCGGCCAGAAGGTCGGTCTGATCGGTGCCAATGGCGCTGGCAAGTCCAGCCTGTTCGCGCTGCTGCGCGGCGAACTCGGCCCCGATGCCGGGGACTGCCGCTTGCCCGCCGACTGGCGCATCGCCCACATGCGCCAGGAGGTCGACAACCTCGAGCGCCTGGCGGTGGACTACGTGCTCGATGGCGACCTGCACCTGCGGGCGATCCAGGCCGAACTGGCGCGTGCCGAGCAGGCGCATGACGGCGCCGCCATCGCCCGTCTGCACACCGAACTGGACAACGCTCAGGGCTACACCGCCGATGCTCGCGCCCGCAAGCTGCTGGCGGGGCTGGGTTTCACCGGCGAGCAGATGGACAAGCGCGTCGGCGACTTTTCCGGTGGCTGGCGCATGCGCCTGAACCTGGCCCAGGCGCTGATGTGCCCGTCCGAGTTGCAGCTGCTCGACGAGCCGACCAACCACCTCGACCTCGATGCCATCCTCTGGCTGGAGGAGTGGCTCAAGGGCTACCCGGGCACCCTGCTGCTGATCTCTCACGACCGCGATTTCCTCGATGCCGTGGTCGATCACGTGGCGCACCTGGAGCAGCAGAAGCTGACCCTCTACCGGGGCGGCTACTCGGCCTTCGAACGCACCCGTGCCGAACGTCTGGCCCAGCAGCAGCAGGCGTACGAGAAGCAGCAGACGCAGCGTGCGCACATGGAAGACTTCATCCGCCGCTTCAAGGCCAAGGCCAGCAAGGCGCGCCAGGCGCAGAGCCGCATCAAGGCGCTGGAGCGCCTGGAGGAACTGGCACCGGCGCATGTCGACTCGCCCTTCGACTTCGCCTTCCGCGAGGCGGACAAGGTCTCTAGCCCGCTGCTCAACCTGTCCGAGGTGCGCCTGGGTTATGGCGACAAGGTGGTGCTGGAGAAGGTCAAGCTGAGCCTGGCGCCCGGTGCGCGCATCGGCCTGCTCGGCCCCAATGGCGCGGGCAAGTCGACCCTGATCAAGACCCTGGCCGGCGATCTCTCCGTGCTCGGCGGTGAGCTGGCGCGTGGCGAGAACCTGGCCATCGGTTACTTCGCCCAGCACCAGCTCGATTCGCTGGATGCCAAGGCCAGCCCGCTGCTGCACCTGCAGCGCATCGCCCCGGGCGAGCGCGAGCAGACCCTGCGCGATTTCCTTGGCGGTTTCGACTTCCGTGGCGAGCGTTGCGACGAAGTGGTGGTCAATTTCTCCGGTGGCGAGAAGGCGCGCCTGGCCCTGGCGCTGATCGCCTGGCAGAAGCCCAACCTGCTGTTGCTCGACGAACCGACCAACCACCTCGACCTGGAAATGCGCCTGGCGCTGACCATGGCCCTGCAGGACTTCGCCGGTGCGGTCCTGGTGGTGTCCCACGATCGTCACCTGCTGAAGAGCACCACCGACGAGTTCCTGCTGGTGGCCGACGGGCGCATTCAGCCCTTCGAGGGCGACCTCGACGACTACGCGCGCTGGCTGGTCGACTTCCGCGCGCGCCAGTTGCCAGCAGGGGCACCGCTGGCCGGCGGCGAGAAGACCGACAAGCGTGCCCAGCGTCAGGCTGCCGCCGCGTTGCGCCAGCAACTGGCGCCGCACAAGAAGCAGGCCGACAAGCTCGAGCAGGAGCTGGGCAAGGTGCAGGGGCAGCTCGCCGGGGTGGAGCAGCAACTGGGCGATAGCACGCTGTACGAAGCGGCGCGCAAGGACGAGTTGCGCGAGCGCCTGGCCGAGCAGGCCCGGCTCAAGGCCCGCGAGGCGGAGCTGGAAGAAGCCTGGTTGCTGGCGCTGGAAACCCTGGAGGCCCTGCAACAGCAACTGGAGGAGGCGGAGTGATGGAACAGCTGGAACTACTGATGGCGTGGCGCGAGCCCTTGCTGCGTGCCGGTCAGGTGTTGCTGATCATCCTGCTGGCCTGGCTCGCCCAGCGCATTCTGACCCGCGCCATCAGCCGTCTCGGCGCACGCTACAGCCTGCTGCCGCCGGAGGTGTTGCAGCCCCTGCGAGGCCTGGTGCGCTGGGTGATCATGGGCAGTGCCCTGCTGATGGTGCTGGAGCGCCTGGGCGTGTCGGCGACGGTACTGTGGACGGCGCTGACCGGCTTCACCGCCGTTGCCGCAGTGGCCTTCTTCGCCATCTGGAGCGTGCTGTCGAACATGTTCTGCGCACTGCTGATCTTCACCATGGGCCCGTTTCGCATGGGCGACACCGTGGAGGTCATCGAGAGCGCCGACAAGCCGGGCGTGAAGGGCCGGGTCATCGCCATCAACCTGTTCTACACCACCCTGCAGGACCTCAGCGAGGATGCCGCCGGCGCCCTGTTGCAGGTGCCCAACAGCCTGTTCTTCCAGAAGTCGGTGCGCCGCTGGCGCTGACCCGCTGGTCTGGGCGCTGGCGCAGGAGTAGGCTGTAGCTCCTTCTCCTGATTTCAGCTTTTCGAGGTACGCATCATGGCACTGGAAACCTGGCTCGCCTTCTTCGTTGCCTGCTGGGTGATCAGCCTGTCGCCAGGTGCCGGCGCCGTGGCCTCGATGTCCGCTGGCCTGCAGTACGGCTTCTGGCGTGGCTACTGGAACGCGCTGGGCCTGCAGCTCGGCCTGGCGATGCAGATCGCCATCGTCGCCGCCGGGGTCGGTGCCATTCTGGCCGCCTCAGCCCTGGCCTTCAGCGTGATCAAATGGTTCGGCGTCGCCTACCTGGTGTTCCTCGCCTACAAGCAATGGGTGGCCCTGCCCAGTGACCTGGATAGCGGCGCCGTCGAGCGGCCGATTGGCCGGCCGCTGACCCTGGTGCTGCGTGGTTTCCTGGTCAACGCCAGCAATCCCAAGGCCATCGTCTTCATGCTGGCGGTGCTGCCGCAGTTCCTCGACCCGCATGCGCCGCTGCTGGCCCAGTACCTGATCATGGGCGCGACCATGATCGTGGTCGACCTGATCGTCATGGCCGGCTACACCGGCCTGGCCTCGCGCGTGCTGCGGGCGCTGCGTACGCCCCGCCAGCAGCGGGTGATGAATCGCAGCTTCGCCGCCCTGTTCGCCGCAGCGGCGGGCCTGCTGGCCACGGTCAAGCGCGCGGCCGTCTGAAGCCCATGCCCGGCCGCCTGCGGGCGGCCACTCGGCGGTTTGTTACCAAATATTTCATATTTTCCTTGTCTGCGCAGGGCAGGCCGGCAACAATTTAATGCCATCCATTCGCGTTTCGGAATGCATTGATGAGTCGTTATCGTTCCCTGTTCTCCTGGCTGATGCTGCCGCTGCTGGCACTCGGCAGCCTCGCTGCCCTGGCCGAGCCACTCGATGGCGCCGCCCAGGCCCTGCACATGCTCGGCTACATTGGCGCCGACTATCCGGCCACGGTGGCCGACGGCCAGGTGGTCGACGCGGGCGAGTACCGCGAGCAGCTGGAATTCATCGGGGTCCTGCAGGGGCTGGTGGTCGCACTGCCGGCCAAGGCCGAACGCGCTGAACTGGAACAGGGCATCGCCGCGCTGAAACATGCCGTCGAGCAGCGTCAGCCCGGCGCAGACGTTGCGCACCAGGCGCGTCAGCTCAGTGCCCGCCTGGCCGAGCTGTATCAGGTGGCGCAGACTCCGGCCATCACCCCCGACCCCGAGCGCGGTGCGCCGCTGTACGCGCAGCATTGCTCGGTCTGCCACGGCGATGCCGGCGCCGGCGACGGCCCGGCGGGCATCGGCCTGGAGCCTCCGCCGGCCAATCTGCGCGATGCCGCACGGCTGGACCGGCTGAGCCTCTACGACCTCTACAACACGCTCGGCCTGGGCATCGAGGGCACCGACATGCCGGCCTTCGCCGATCAGCTCGATGATCGCCAGCGCTGGGACCTGGCCAGCTATATCGCCGGCTTCAGCGCTGCCCCGGCGCAGGGTGGCGCGCAGTTCCGCATGGCCGACCTGGCCGGGCGCACGCCTGCGGAGATCGTCGCGGAGGGGGGCGATGGCGCCGCCTTCCGTGCCCAGCGTGCTCATCCGACCGTGGAGAAGCGCGGCCCGCAGCAGCTGATCGGGCATACCCGCAGCACCCTGGAACACAGCCTGCAGACCTACCGCGATGGCCATGTCGAACAGGCCTACGACCTCTCGGTGGGTGCTTACCTGGAAGGCTTCGAGCTGGTCGAGAGCGCGCTGGACAACCTCGACGCGGTGCAGCGCAAGACCACCGAGAGGGCGCTGATGGCCTACCGTCAGGCGGTTCAGGACGGCGCCAGTGTCGCCCAGGCCGCCCAGGCGCTGGAGCTGGCCAAGGTCGAACTGGACAAGTCGGCCGCCTTGCTCGAGGGCGGTGCGATGAACGCCTCGCTGAGCTTCTTCTCCAGCATGCTGATCCTGCTGCGTGAAGGCCTGGAAGCGATTCTGGTGCTGGCGGCGATCCTCGCCTTCCTCAACAACACCGGTCAGCAGCAGGCCGCGCGCAGCGTGCACGTCGGCTGGGGCCTGGCCCTGCTCGCCGGCGTCGCGACCTGGGCGGTGGCTGCCTACGTCATCGACGTCAGTGGCGCCCAGCGCGAACTGCTCGAAGGGGCGACCGCACTGTTCGCCAGCGTGGTGCTGCTGTGGGTCGGCGTGTGGATGCACGACCGTCGTCACGCCGCCGCATGGCAGGACTACATCAAGAGCAGCCTGGTCGGCGGCGGTGGCCGTTTCGGCTTCGCCGTGCTGGCGTTCTTCTCGGTGTACCGCGAGCTGTTCGAAGTCATCCTGTTCTACGAAACCCTCTGGCTGCAGGCCGGCCCGGCCGGACATGGCGCCGTGCTGGCTGGCGCCGGTGCCGCCCTGGTGGTGCTGCTCGGCCTGGCCTGGGTGATTCTGCGCGGTTCGCGCAAGCTGCCACTGGCGACCTTCTTCGGCGTCAACGCGGTGCTGCTGTGCATTCTCTCCGTGGTGTTCGCCGGCCATGGCGTGGCGGCGCTGCAGGAGGCCGGGGTGCTGGGCACGCGCCCGGTGGCGTTCTTCGAGTTCGACTGGCTGGGCATTCACCCCGATGCCTGGAGCCTCTCGGCACAAGCGCTGGCGCTGGCCGGTATCGCCCTGCTGTATGGGCGCAGCCTGCTCGGCGAGCGTCGGCGCACGGCCGAGCAGGCCTGAACGGACGCGGCGTGAACGAGGGCGGCTTTGCTCGCCCTCTTTGCCTCATAGCGTGAACCGCTGCCACGACAGCGAGTCTCAGTGCACCTAGGCTGGTTCCAATTCCTTTGCCGAGTGCACGCATGTCCTCCTCGATCCATTCCACCCATTACGCCGACAGCCCGGATCTGGCGCTGGCCGCGCTGCGTCATCCCCCGCTGGAGCAGGCGCTGTCCGCTGCCTGTGCCCAGCTCGCCGTGCGCGAAGCCTTCCTGGCGGCGCTGCGCGATCCGGCCATCGGCCCGCAGCCGCGCCTGCTGCTGGCGGTGTCCGGCGCCGATATCCGTGGCCAGCGGCGCCTGGCGGCGCTGGTCGCCGAGTTGCTGCCGGACGAGGTCGAACTGGATCTGATCGAACTGGCGGACGACAACCTGTCGCGTGCCGTGCGCGAACGCTGCGAGCCGTTCTACAACACCTGAGCCGCCCGCCTGCTGGCATACTGGGCGCAGTTTTCTCTGCGGAAGTTGCTGCATGCGTGTATGGATCGACGCCGATGCCTGCCCTCGGGCGGCGCGGGATCAGGTGGTCAAGTTCGCCCTCAAGCGAGGCTTCGAGGTGGTGCTGGTGGCCGGCCAGGCCGTCGCCCGGCCGAATTTCGCCTGCGTGAAACTGATCGTGGTGCCCAGTGGCCCGGACGCGGCCGACGATCATCTGGTCGAGCACGCGGTGCCTGGCGAACTGGTGATCTGCAGCGACGTGCCCCTGGCCGACCGCCTGGTGAAGAAGGGCGTCGCGGCACTCGACCCGCGTGGCCGAGAGTTCGACGAGCGCAACATGGGCGAGCGCCTGGCGGTGCGCAACCTGTTCACCGACCTGCGCGAACAGGGCCAGGTCGGCGGTGGCCAGGCACCCTACTCGGAGAAGGACCGCCAGGCGTTCGCCAATGCGCTGGATCGGATTCTCACGCGCTTGAGCCGCTAGTCGTCACGGATTGCCCCCGGCTACGAGCCAGGGTTCTCCTGGCCTAGCCGCACAGATAGGTGCCGGTGCCCACTGCCACCAGTACGCCTTCGTCGTTGTGCAGCTCCATGCGGATCACCGCGACCTTGTTGCCGGCGCGCAGCGGCGTGGCGGTGGCGCTGAAGCGCTGGCCACGGCCTGGGCGCAGGTAGTCGATGCGCAGGTCGATGGTGCCGAGCTTGGACAGCTTGCTCATGCGTTCGGCGGCTGGCAGGTGCTGGTGGTTGGCGGAGGCGCCGATCAATGCCATGGCGCCGCCGCAGACGTCGAGCAGGGACGAGATCACCCCGCCATGCAGGATGCCGTGGACGAAGTTGCCGATCAGCTCGGGCTTCATCGGCAGGTGCATGGTGACCCGCTCGGGGCTCAGCTCATCCAGCTCGATACCGAGCACCTGGTTGAAGGGGATGCGTTGAAAGAAACTGGCGACCGCCTGCTGCAGGGCGGCGTCGAGGACGAAGGGCTGGGACATGGGGCGCTCCATGAAGACATGCCGCCACGCTGCCGCAGCCCGATGGACTTGAACAGCGCGGCGGCCAGACTGCCCTGGCCTATGACCGAAGCGCCCTGCGATGGGCGCTCTCCGGCCCTCAGTGGTGGGCCAGCTCCAGCACCCGGTCGACCATCTTGTTGATGCCCGAGGCCGCTTCGGCGATGGACTGGGCGAGCATGTAGGCCGGGGTGGTCACCAGCTTGCGCTGGCGGTCCTCGATGATCTCGCTGACCTCGCACTCATGGTGCTCGGCGCCCATCTGGGTGAGGGCGGCGGCGGTGTCGTGGTCGGTGCCGATGGTGCAGGCCACGCCGGCGCCGAAGATCTTGGCCGCCAGCGCCGGGGCGATGCACATCATGCCGACCGGCTTGCCGGCATCGGCGAACGCCTTGCACGCGGCCAGCACGTCCGGCTGCACGCTGCAGCCCGCACCACTGGTGGCGAAGTCGGACAGGTTCTTCGCCACACCGAAGCCGCCCGGCATGATCAGCGCATCGAAGTCCGCCGCGTGCAGCGCCCTGACGTCCTTGATCTGGCCACGGGCGATGCGTGCGGACTCCACCAGCACGTTGCGCGTCTCGTTCATCTCGTCGCCGCTGTAGTGATCCACCACGTGCAACTGCGCCACGTCGGGGGCGAAGCACTGCACCTCGGCGCCGCGCTGGTCGAGGCGCAACAGGGTGATCACGCTTTCATGGATCTCGGCACCGTCGTAGACGCCACAGCCGGACAGAATCACAGCCACTTTCTTGTTCATGCTCGACTCCTGGTGAGGAAAACACGCCCGCAGCGCGGACGTGGGTGTTGGCAATCGTTGGTCTGTCGCCATATGCCGCTTGGACTGTCATCTACCGCCGCGAAGCCTGGCGAGGCTGCGCATAGGATGAACATCAGCCCAATCCCGGCACAAGTACAACGCTATGGCGCAGTCATGAATTACGTTCTCTATGCAGTGCCCTTCTTCTTCCTGCTGATCGGCCTGGAACTGCTCGCCGACCGCTGGCGCGGCATGCGCACCTACCGCCTGGCGGACGCCCTGAACAGCCTCAGCGCCGGCGTACTGTCGCAGGCCACCGGCCTGCTGACCAAGGTGGTGGGCCTGCTGACCTACGCCTTCGCCTGGGAGCACCTGGCGTTGTTCGAGCTCTCCGCAAACAGCCTCTGGGTGTGGATAAGCGCCTTCGTCTTCTATGACTTCTGCTATTACTGGAACCACCGCCTGGGCCATGAGCGCAACGTGCTCTGGGCCGCGCATGCGGTGCACCATCAAAGTGAAGACTACAATCTCTCCACGGCGTTACGGCAGACCAGCACCGGTTTCATCTTCGGCTGGATCTTCTACCTGCCGATGGCCATCGCCGGTGTGCCGCCGCTGGTGTTTCTCACGGTGGCGGCGCTGAACCTGCTCTATCAGTTCTGGGTGCACACCCGGCACATTCCCAAGCTGGGCTGGTTCGAGTGGCTGTTCATCACGCCCTCCAACCATCGGGTGCACCATGCACAGAATCCTATCTACATGGATCGCAATTACGGCGGTGTGTTCATCGTCTGGGATCGAATTTTCGGCACCTTCCAGGAAGAGCTGGATGAGGAGCCGGTGATCTTCGGTGTCACCGTACCGCTCGCCAGCTGGAACCCGCTGTGGGCCAACCTGCAGGTCTATGCCGGGTTGTGGAACGATGCGCGGCGGGCCACCTCCTGGTGGGACCGGCTGCGCATCTGGTTCATGCCCACCGGCTGGCGCCCGGCCGATGTGGCGGCGCGCTATCCGCAGGCCAAGCCGGACCTGGGCAACTTCCGCAAGTTCGACGTCGCCCTGGGGCGCGGTGCGCAGTGCTATGCCCTGCTGCAGTTCGTCTGTTACCTGCTGGCCGGTGTCTGGCTGCTCGCGCAAGGTGAGTCGCTGGCCCTGGCGGCGCTGCTGCTGGCCTGCCTGTGGGTCGCCCTGGGCCTTTGCAGCATCGGTCTGTGGCTGGAGAATCGCCCTGGCGCCGCCAGGCTCGAGTACCTGCGCCTGCTGCTCAACGTCCCGGCGTTATGGCTGGCGGGTGCGCTGGGTGCGTTGAGCCTGGATGGCGGCGCCTGGGGCTGGCTGGCCGCCTACAGCCTGGCCAGCCTGCTGGGTATCTGGCTGGCGCGTGGCTCAGCCGCGCCGGCGCTGACTCCACCGGTATAGCCAGGCGAACGCAAGCAGCAGCACCACGCCGGCGAGCAGCAGGATCTGGTAGTGGCGCAGCTCGTCGAGCAGGCCGCTCATGGCGTTGCCCAGGCTGTAGGCCAGCAGACTGATGCCGCCGGCCCAGACGCCGGCGCCGATGGCGTCGAGCAGCAGGTAGCGCGGCCATGAATAGCCGGACAGGCCGATGGTCAGCGGCATCACCGTGCGCAGGCCGTAGAGGAAGCGAAAGCACAGTACCCACAGGTCCGGGTAGCGCCTGATCAGCCCGCTGGCGCGCTCGCCCAGCGGTTGCCAGCGCGGCTTGCGCGCCAGCAGGGCACGGCCGTGGCGACGGCCGAGGTAGTACCACAGCTGGTCGCTGGCGAAGGTGCCGAGAAAGGCGCACAGCGCTACCCATTCGATCTGCAGCACGTTGCGCACCGCCATGTAGGCGGCCAGCAGCAGCGACACCTCGCCTTCGAGGAAGGTGCCGAGAATCAGGGCCGGATAACCGAACTGGCGGATCAGCTCTTGGAGCATGTGCTGCGCTCGTGGATCATGGGGGGTGAAGACTACTCCGACCGCGAAAGGCCCGGAAGGTGGCAGGCCGTGCCACAATGTGCGACTGCCTGTGCGACGCGCAGTCGCACGAAGTAATGCGACCGTCATCATTTGGTCATAATGGTCGCTTATAACCGTCACACTGGCC
Organism: Ectopseudomonas khazarica; assembly: GCF_017915135.1. Classification (NCBI taxonomy): domain Bacteria; kingdom Pseudomonadati; phylum Pseudomonadota; class Gammaproteobacteria; order Pseudomonadales; family Pseudomonadaceae; genus Ectopseudomonas; species Ectopseudomonas khazarica. The sequence goes on from NZ_CP068551.1 coordinate 295,501, forward strand.
CGTTCTTGCGGGCTCTGGAGTCTGCCGTGAGCGTTACCCCCGCCAACCGCCTGTTCCCCGCCACCCGCCTGCGCCGCAACCGTCGCGACGATTTTTCCCGTCGCCTGGTACGCGAGAACCGCCTGAGCGTCGATGACCTGATCCTGCCGGTATTCATTCTCGACGGCGAGAACCGTCGCGAGGCGATCGCGTCGATGCCGGGCGTCGAGCGCCTGTCGATCGATCAGCTGCTGGTCGAGGCCGAGCGCTGGGTGGAGCTGGGTATTCCGCTGATCGACCTGTTCCCGTACATCCCGACCGAGCGCAAGTCACTCGACGCCGCCGAGGCGTGGAACCCGGACGGGCTGATCCAGCGCGCCATCCGCGCGCTGCGCGAGCGCTTCCCGGAGCTCGGGGTGATGACCGACGTCGCGCTGGACCCCTACACCACGCACGGCCAGGACGGCATCATCGATGACGATGGCTACGTGCTCAACGACATCACCATCGACGCGCTGGTCCGTCAGTCGCTGTCGCACGCCGAGGCCGGGGCGCACATCATCTCGCCGTCGGACATGATGGACGGCCGGGTGCAGGCGATCCGCGAGGCGCTGGAGCTGGGCGATCACGTCAACACCCGCATCATGGCCTACTCGGCCAAGTACGCCAGCGCCTACTACGGGCCGTTCCGCGATGCCATCGGCTCGTCCGGCAACCTGGGCAAGGGCAACAAGTTCACCTACCAGATGGACCCGGCCAATGGTGACGAGGCGCTGCATGAAGTCGCCGCCGACCTTGCCGAGGGCGCCGACATGGTCATGGTCAAGCCGGGTATGCCGTACCTGGATGTGCTGTGGCGGGTGAAGGACACCTTCAAGGTGCCGACCTTCGTCTATCAGGTCAGCGGTGAGTACGCCATGCACATGGCGGCGATCCAGAACGGCTGGCTGACCGAGGCAGCGATGATGGAGTCGCTCACCGCATTCAAACGCGCCGGTGCCGATGGCATCCTCACCTATTTCGCCGTACGTGCGGCAGAACTGCTAAAACAGGGGCAATGACGCCCCCAGGAACCCAGCGATGAACACCGAAGGACTCACCAGCGAAGCGCTCGAAGGCTCCCAGCCGCAACCCCAGGTCGAGGTGGTGGCTGAGCAACCGGTGGTGGAAACACCGCCACCGCCGCCCCCCAGCCTGGATGACAGCAGCCTGTACATCCACCGTGAACTGTCCCAGTTGCAGTTCAATATCCGCGTGCTGGAGCAGGCCCTGGATGAGTCCTATCCCTTGCTGGAACGCCTGAAGTTCCTGCTGATCTTCTCCAGCAACCTCGACGAGTTCTTCGAGATTCGCGTCGCCGGCCTGAAGAAGCAGATCAACTTCGCCCGCGAACAGGCCGGCGCCGACGGCCTGCAGCCGCATCAGGCGCTGTCGCGCATCAGTGAGCTGGTGCACGAGCAGGTCGAGCGTCAGTACGCGATCCTCAACGACACGCTGTTCCCGGCCCTGGCCAAGCAAGGCATCAACTTCATTCGTCGGCGCTACTGGACGGCCAAGCTCAAGACCTGGGTGCGCCGCTATTTCCGCGACGAGATCGCGCCGATCATCACGCCCATCGGGCTCGACCCGACGCACCCCTTCCCGCTGCTGGTGAACAAGAGCCTGAACTTCATCGTCGAGCTGGAGGGCGTCGATGCCTTCGGTCGCGATTCCGGCCTGGCCATCATCCCGGCGCCACGCCTGCTGCCACGGATCATCCGCGTGCCGGAAGAGGTCGGTGGCCCCGGCGACAACTACGTGTTCCTCTCGTCGATGATCCACGCCCATGCCGACGACCTGTTCCAGGGCATGAAGGTCAAGGGCTGCTACCAGTTCCGTTTGACCCGTAACGCCGACCTGTCGGTGGACACCGAGGACGTCGAAGATCTGGCCCGCGCCCTGCGCGGCGAGCTGTTCAGCCGGCGCTACGGCGATGCGGTGCGCCTGGAGGTGGTCGACACCTGCCCGAAACACCTGCGCGATCACCTGCTCAAGCAGTTCGGCCTGACCGAGGGCGAGCTGTACCAGGTCAACGGCCCGGTCAACCTGACGCGCCTGTTCAGCATCACCGGCCTGGATAACCACCCGGACCTGCAGTACGCGCCGTTCACCCCGGTGATCCCCAAGCTGCTGCAGAACTCGGAGAACATCTTCAACGTGGTCAGCAAGCAGGACATCCTCCTGCTGCACCCGTTCGAGTCCTTCACCCCGGTGGTCGACCTGCTGCGCCAGGCCGCCAAGGACCCGCACGTGCTGGCCATCAAGCAGACGCTGTACCGCTCCGGCGCCAATTCGGAGATCGTCGACGCACTGGTCGAGGCAGCGCGCAACGGCAAGGAGGTCACGGCGGTGATCGAGCTGCGTGCGCGTTTCGACGAAGAGTCCAACCTGCAGCTCGCCAGCCGTCTGCAGGCCGCTGGCGCGGTGGTGATCTACGGGGTGGTCGGCTTCAAGACCCACTCCAAGATGATGCTGATCCTGCGTCGCGAGAACGGCGAGATTCGTCGCTATGCGCACCTGGGTACCGGCAACTACCACGCCGGCAATGCCCGTCTGTACACCGACTACAGCCTGCTGACCGCCGACGTGGCGCTCGGCGAGGACGTCTCCAAGCTGTTCAGCCAGCTGATCGGCATGGGCAAGACCCTGCGCATGAAGAAGCTGCTGCACGCGCCCTTCACCCTGAAGAAGACCCTGCTCGACCTGATCGCCAAGGAAACCGCGGCGGCGGCCGAGGGCAAGCCGGCGCACATCATCGCCAAGTTCAACTCGCTGACCGATCCGAAGGTCATCCGCGCGCTGTACAAGGCCAGCCAGACCGGGGTGAAGATCGACCTGGTGGTGCGTGGCATGTGCTGCCTGCGCCCGGGCGTGCCGGGCGTGTCGCACAACATCCAGGTGCGCTCGATCATCGGTCGCTTCCTCGAACACACCCGCGTGTACTACTTCCTCAACGGCGGCGACGAGCTGATCTACCTGTCCAGTGCCGACTGGATGGAGCGCAACCTCGACAAGCGCGTGGAGACCTGCTTCCCGGTCGAGGGCAAGAAGCTCATCACCCGGGTCAAGAAGGAGCTGGAAAGCTACCTGACCGACAACACCCAGGCCTGGGTGCTGCAGTCCGACGGTCGCTACGTGCGCCAGCAGCCCACCGGCAACCAGAACCCGCGCAATGCGCAGGCCGGCCTGCTGGAAAAGCTCACCGCCCCCGTGATCAGCGCCCGGTAACAGCGGCTGCGCGCAACACCCTCTCCCGCTTGCGGGAGGGGCGTAGGCCTCTCGCCGCGCCGGGCGCGGCTTGGCGGGTGATCGCTACAGTCGCGCGCGGACCTGCTTGGGGCTGATGCCGAAGGCGCGCTTGAACGCCGTGGAGAAGTTGGCGGCGCTGCCGTAGCCGGCGATCCAGGCCGCCTGACTGACGCTCACCCCTTGCTGTTCCAGCGCTTCACGCGCCTGCTGCAGCTTGCGCTGGCGCTGATACTCGAACAGCGACGTGCCCTTGGCTGCCTGGAACTGCCGTTGCAGGGTGCTGGCGCAGCAGCCCACTTCCTGGGCGATGTCCTCCAGTGACCAGCCATCGGCCGTGCCGCTGTGCAGCAGCTCCAGGGTGCGGCGAATGCGTTGATGCTCGTGCGGACGCAGGTTGCTCGGTGCACTGGCCGACTGCCCTGTCAGCAGGCTCAGGGCCTCGCCGGCGATCTCCAGGGCGCGGCTTTCCAAGTACAGGTTCTCCAGCAGGCGATTGCCGCACCCGGGGTGGAGCACCTGCTCGGCCAGGGTCAGCAGGCGTGCCGAGGGCTGCCAGCGCAGCACGTTGAGCGGCCGATAGTCCCCCTGCAGCAAGGCCTTGAGCTCCGCCTGGGCCTCGAAACCGCTCGCTTCGAACCATTCCGGCGTCAGGCTGACCGAGACCTTGCGGATGTGCTGGCCACGGCGCGCGCGGCGGGCGAACAGCATCGGTTCGTTGAGGGCAATGGTCACTCCCTCGCAGCCCGTGCGCGGGGTGCCGAAGGTGAATGGCTTGCCGTCGTAGCTGACCTCGCTGCGCCCCTGCAGGAAGAGGATGAAGTTCAGGTGCGGACGGGCCTCGGCCTGGGTGGCGAAATCCTGCAGTTCCAGGCAGTCGGAGCAGTGCAGTGATAGCCCGCTGCGCAGGCGGCGCCAGCTCAGGTGGCCCTGGAACAGGCGGTCGGCACGGCTCTCGTCACCGACCAGGCGGATGGCGTCACCGGACAACTGGGCCAGCTCTCCGGCGCGGACGATGGGGGTACTGCTGGTCATCGGGGCACCTCTGCGTGCTTCTGGCGCAAAGAACAAATCTCGGCGCGCAAACCTCTTGCTGCAAACAGGGTGGCAGACTACGCCTCGCCATTTATTGATGCAAATCATTCGCATTAGTTGTTGTGCCGCCCGATTGGGTGGCACGCCGGGGAGGGGTTATGTACCTGCAATCGTGTCGTGAACACTCGTTCAATCCATTGGCCATCGCCGTGCTGCTGGCGCTGCCAGGGTTCGCCATGGCCGCCGAAGAGCCGCTTGAGCTGCAGCCTACCGAGGTGCTCGGTACGGCCCAGGAAGAACTCAAACAGGCGCTCGGGGTGTCGGTGATCACCGCCGAGGACATCCAGAAGGCGCCGCCGATGAACGATGTCGCCGAGATCATCCGCAAGCAGCCGGGGGTCAACCTGACCGGCAACAGCGGTTCGGGTGCGCGCGGCAACAATCGGCAGATCGATATCCGTGGCATGGGCCCGGAGAACACCCTGATCCTGATCGACGGCAAGCCGGTCAGCTCGCGCAATGCCGTGCGCTATGGCTGGCGCGGTGATCGCGACACGCGCGGCGACACCAACTGGGTGCCGGCCGAGCAGATCGAGCGCATCGAAGTGCTGCGTGGCCCCGCCGCCGCGCGCTATGGCAGCGGTGCCGCCGGTGGCGTGGTCAACATCATCACCAAGAAGGCCGGCCTGGAGCACCACGGCAACCTCAGCCTGTACGCCAACATGCCCGAGCACAGTGAGGAGGGCGCCACCCGCCGCCTCAACTTCGGGCTCAGCGGCCCGTTGACCGATACCCTCTCGTATCGCGTGTACGGCAACCTGAACAAGACCGATTCTGACGACGAGGACATCAACGAAGGCCGTGCCGTCAGCGCCTCCAATGCTGCCCTGGCCGGTCGTGAAGGGGTGCGCAACCGCGACGTGGACGGCACCCTGACCTGGCGCCTCGACGAGTCGCAGACCCTCGAGCTGCAGGCTGGCTTCAGCCGCCAGGGCAACATCTACACCGGCGACAGCATGAACAACCTGTCCAGCAGTGCCGTGGTCGACAACTACCGCAGCGCCTGGATCGGCCGCGAAACCAACCGCATGTACCGCAACACCTACGGCGTCACGCACCACGGCGACTGGGATTTCGGTACCACGATGAACTACCTGCAGTACGAGCGCACGCGCAACAACCGGCTCAAGGAAGGCCTGGCCGGTGGGCCGGAGGGGGCGATCTACAGTGACCAGTTCGGCACCATCGAACTGGAGAGCCTGACCGCGCACAGTGAAGTGAGCCTGCCGATCTCGGCCGTGTTCGAGCAGGTGGTGACGCTGGGAGCGGAGTGGAACGAGCAGCGCATGGAAGATGGCGTCTCCGATCTCGCCGCGATCCAGAGCGTCGGTTACCCGACTCGCTTCGATGGCGACATCGCCATGCGTACCGCATCGCTGTTCGTCGAAGACAACATCGAGCTGCGTCCCGGCACCGTTCTCACGCCCGGATTGCGTTACGACCACAACAGCCTGAGCGGCGGCAACTGGAGCCCGTCGCTCAACCTGTCGCATCGCCTGGACGACCACTTCACCCTCAAGGCCGGTATCGCACGGGCCTACAAGGTGCCCAACCTGTACCAGAGCAACGCGTCCTACGCGCTGTACAGCAACGGCCTCGGCTGCTGGGACTTCGTCACAGGCGGGCCGGGCTGCTTCCTGGTGGGTAACGAGAATCTCGAAGCGGAAACCAGCGTCAACAAGGAGCTGGGCATCGAGTTCGAATCCGCCGACTACCATGCCAGCCTGACCTGGTTCCGTAACGATTACCGCGACAAGGTCGAAGCGGGCCGTACACCGGTGGGTTCGGTCAACTTCACTCAGGGCAGCAGCACGCGCGTGGCCAACGTGTTCCAGTGGACCAACATTCCGCGTGCGGTGGTCGAAGGCTTCGAGGGCAACCTGAAGATGCCGCTGGCCAGCAGCCTGAGCTGGAACACCAACTTCACCTGGATGCTGCAATCGAAGAACAAGGAGACCGGCGAGCCGTTGTCGATCATCCCCGAGTTCACCGTCAACTCCACCCTCGACTGGCAGGTGAGCGACCCGCTGTCGCTGCAGACCACGGTGACCTGGTACGGCCGGCAGACGCCGGGCAAGTACGACTACCAGGGCAACGTGCTGAGTGGCGATGCACGGCGGGAGATCGCCCCCTATGCGCTGGTCGGGGTCGGCGGCACCTATGCCATCGACAAGAACTGGAGCATCGGCGCGGGCGTCAGCAACCTGTTCGACAAGCGCCTGTACCGCGAGGGCAACAGCCGCGAGGCCGGCGCCTACACCTACAACGAGCCGGGGCGCACCTTCTACGCCAGCCTCAGCACCAACTTCTGACGGCCTTGCCCAATGGTGGATGAAAAGAGCGTCATCCACCCTACGGTTGCAGTACGTGAGCTCACGTACGGTGGTCGACGCTTCACCCGTCCACCGTTTGCTGTACGCGATGGTGGATGAGAAGAGCGTCATCCACCCTACGGTTGCAACACGTGATCTCACGTACGGTGGTCGACGCTTCACCCGTCCACCGTTTGCTGTACGCGGTGGTGGATAGGAAGAGCGTCATCCACCCTACGGTTGCAACACGCGGTCTCACGTAGGGTGGACGACGCTTCACCCGTCCACCGTTTGCTGTACGCGATGGTGGATGAGAAGAGCGTCATCCACCCTACGGTTGCAACATGTGGTCTCACGTAGGGTGGACGACGCTTCACCCGTCCACCGTTTGCTGTACGCGATGGTGGATGAGAAGAGCGTCATCCCCCCTACGGTTGCAACACGTGGTCTTACGTAGGGTGGACGACGCTTCACCCGTCCACCGTTTGCTGTACGCGGTGGTGGATGGCAAGAGCGCCACCCACTATCCAATCCCGATAACAGCGGGTCCACCCGCCGCCACCTGATGAGCCTTCCTGCATGATCCGATTCCAAGGCGCTGCGGTTACCGCCTCTGCCTCGTTGTACATGACCAAGCTGTGCAAGCACTTTCGCCACAAGATTGCCGTGGAGTTCGATGAGCGCAGCGCCGATGCACGTTTCCCGTTCGGGCGCTGCCTGATGCAGGCCGATGCGGACAGCCTGCGCTTCGACTGCCAGGCCGATGACGACGAGGCTGCCGCACGCATCCGCTTCGTGCTCGACGACCACCTGGTGCGCTTCGCCCGCCGGGAAAACCTGAGCATCACCTGGAGCGAGGACATGGCCGATGAGGGCTAGCGTCGTCCTCTGCCTGCTGGCGCTGCTGTCCTCTCCTGCGCTGCAGGCCGAGCCCTGGCAGCCGGCGACGCTGGCGCAGGCGGAAATGCGCGAGCTGCAGTCCCGGCATACCGGGCGCACCTATCGCCTGTACCTATCCCGGCCGCAGGGCGAGGCGCCGCCACAGGGCTACCCGGTGGTCTATGTGCTCGATGCCAACCTGTTCTTCCCGCTGCTGTCGCAGCAGGCGCTGATGTATCAGCCGCATGCCTCCCGCGACGGTCGCGAGGCCGTGCTGGTGGTGGGCATCGGCTACCCGGGCGATGCGCCTTTCGATGTCCCGGCGCGCGCCGAGGACTACACGCCGCCCGCGCCGGATATGCGCGACACCGGTGATCGGCTGGCCACCCGGCAGGGCGGCGCCGAGCGCTTCCTCGACTTTCTCGAGGATGAGGTCAAGCCACTGGTCGCCACGCGCTACAAGGTCGACCCGCAGCGGCAGACGCTGTTCGGCCACTCCTACGGCGGCCTGTTCACCCTCTACACGATGCTCAGCCGTCCGCAGGCGTTCCAGCGCTATTTCGCCTCCAGTCCGTCACTGTGGTGGAACCGGCGCTATGCCTTCGACCTGCTGCAGGCCCACGCAGGGCAGGAGCAGCGACCGCAGGTGCGCCTGCTGCTCAGCGTCGGGGGTGGCGAACAACCTGCGGCCGGTGCACAGCTCAAGGATGCGCGGCAACGGCACCTGGCCGAGCGGCGCATGGTGGACAACACGCGTGAATTCCATCAGCGCCTGAATGCGCTGGGCCTGCCCAACGAGCTGCTGGTGGCCCCGGGGCGCGACCATGCCGGCAATGCCTTCGTCAGCAGCGTGCAGGTGCTGGACTTCGCGCTGCAGCCGTAGGGCGAGTGCAACCCGCCACGCAACGCTGGCAGGGGGCCGCCCTGTCGCGTCTCAGGTCGGGGAGGGTCAGCGCACGCTCAGCGCCAGGTCGATGCGCTTGAGCCACTCGGCCTCGGCCTCGAAGTCGGCCTGGGTCAGCGGGTTGGCCGCCAGCCAGCCGTCGGGGAAATGAATTTCCAGGCTGTTGTCGCCGATCTTGAACTGCACCTCGGGCATGCTCTGGGAGCCCCGGATGTGGTGGAAGAGAATGGCGAAACGCAGCAGCACGCACAGGCGCATCAGCTGCACGCCTTCCTCGCCGAAGTCGGCGAACTTGTCCTTGGGGATGTTGCGGCGGTGGCCGCGTACCAGCAGTGCCAGCATCTGCTGGTCCTGGCGCGAGAAGCCGGCCAGGTCGGAGTGCTCGATCAGATAGGCGCCGTGCTTGTGGTACTGGTAGTGGGCGATGTCCAGGCCCACCTCGTGCACCTTGGCGCCCCAGCTCAGCAGCTCGCGGTGCCAGTCGTCGGTCAGGCCCCAGTCGCTGGCCACCTTGTCCAGCGCCGAGAGCGCCTTGCTCTCGACCCGTGCGGCCTGGTCGACGTCGACGTGGTAGCGCTCCATGAAGGCCGACAGGGTGCGTTCGCGTACATCCTCGTGCTGATGGCGGCCAAGCAGGTCGTACAGCACGCCTTCGCGCAGGGCGCCCTCGGAGTGGGTCATGCGCTGGATGTCGCAGGCGTCGAAGATGGCTTCGAGAATCGCCAGGCCGGCCGGGAAGATGCCGCGGCGATCCGGCTTGATGCCGTCGAGGTCGATCTTCTCCACCTCGCCGAGCTTGAACAGCTTGCGCTTGAGCCAGGCCAGGCCTTCGAGCGTGACTTCGCCACTGCCCAGGCCGGCCGCCTTGGTCGCCAGGCCGATGGCCTTGATGGTGCCGGAGGCGCCCACGGCGTCCTCCCAGCCGAGGCGGCGCAGGCCCTGCTCGATGCCCATCAGCTCCAGGCGCGCAGCGGTGTAGGCCTGGGCGTAGCGCGCCGGGGTGATCTTGCCGTCCTTGAAGTAGCGCTGGGTGAAGCTGACGCAGCCCATCTGCAGGCTTTCACGCAGCAGTGGCTCGAAGCGCTGGCCGATGATGAATTCGGTGCTGCCGCCACCGATATCGGCGACCAGGCGCTTGCCCGGTGTGTCGGCGATGCTGTGGGACACGCCCAGGTAGATCAGGCGCGCTTCCTCGCGACCGGAAATCACCTCGACCTGGTGGCCGAGAATCTCCTCGGCACGGCGGATGAACACCGCCCGGTTGCGTGCTTCACGCAGGGCGTTGGTACCGACCACGCGCACCGCGCCTTCCGGCAGGCTGGTGGTGAACTGGGCGAAGCGGCGCAGGCAGTCGAGGCCGCGCTGCATGGCTTCTTCACTGAGCTGGCGTTCGTCGTCCAGGCCTGCCGCCAGCTGTACCTTGTCGCCAAGCCGCTCGAGGATGCGGATCTCGTGATTGTCGGCCTTGGCCAGCACCATATGGAAACTGTTCGAGCCCAGGTCGATGGCGGCGATCAGGGGGAAACTCTCGGCAGGGGCTTGGGGCATGATGGCGGCATCTCGTTCGATTTCCGCGCCATCCTGCCACGACTGAGCGGATGAGCCAACGCATACGGATGTCGCAGAATGGCCGATCCGCTGCTCATGCCGGCTGGCGGATCAGTGAACGGGGTAGTCCTGGCCCCAGAGCCGCACCGACACGCCGCTGTCCATCGGCCCGGCGAAGATGAAGACCTGGCGTACGCCTGCGTTCGCCGGAACGGTGATTTCGTCCGGATTCTGCAGCCCTGGCAGCAGCGGGTTGGCGTAGCCATCGGCGTCGATCGCCAGGAGCGCGCCGGTCTGCGTCAGGTTGATCAGGCGCAGTTGCGTGGCGGAAGTATTCTTCAGGCCGAGCGTGATGTGCAGGTTGTCGCCGTCCGGCTGCGTTTTCAGCACGTCGACCTGGACGATGTCCGCCATCTGCTCGTGGTTGGAGATGACCTGTGCGCCATCGGCGCCCTGGGCCGACTCGCGGCCATCGATCACGCCTTCGGTGATGCCGCCCTGAGCCGTCATGTTGCTTCCTGCTGCTCAGCAGACCCTGTGCGCAGGCACGAGGCAAGCCTGTCGTGGCTCGCCGGAAGGTCTGCGTCCGGGCGCTAGCTAGCTGTGGCAAATCCGCCGCGACGGCAAGGTCCTTGGTGGATTGCGACGGCGTGACGTGACCTGGAGCCCCGGTCACGCAATCACAGGCGTCTTACGCCCCGGAGTATCCAGGGCGCAGCGCCTGTGCCCGCGCAGGTGGCGCCGTGCGATGCGCCCAATGGCTCAGAGCAGGGCTTGCAGCGGTCGTTCGAGCATCCGCTCTTCGCAGTTGTGGCCATTGCCGCCGCGATCCACCACGAGGAAGCGAGCGGGGCGTTGCAGGCTCAGCAGCGGGTGGTGCCAGGTGCCACGGGCGTAGTTGATGCCTTGATCCGCTGCGCTGACGAAGGCACGGATGCGCGACTCGTCCAGTTCGCCAGGCGGGGCGACGACGATCAGCATGCGTCCGCCGTCCACCGGGTAGAACGCCTGGCTGCCCAGGGGGTGTCGTTCGAGCATGCGAATCTCGATGGGGGCATGCCAGGCCTGACCCTCGAACAGGTTGACCAGGGTGCGCGGCGCCTCGCCGGCCAGTTCCACCCGGGCCAGGTCGTGATAGCGGGTGGTGGTCCCGGCATTGATCGGAAAGGAGCGGGCATCGGCGGTCTCGATCACCTCGCCGAACGGGGCGAAGGCCTCGCGGGTCAGCGGCTCGATGTGCAGCGGCAGGGGCGGCATGGCGTTCACAGGTTCACCGAGCCGATGAAGTTGCGCAGTTCCTCGGTGTGCGGCGCGGCGAACAGCGCCTTGGGGTCGCCGATCTCGTGCACCTTGCCCTGGTGCATGAACACCAGCTTGTCGCCCACTTCGCGGGCGAAGCGCATCTCGTGGGTGACCATGATCAGGGTCATGCCTTCGCTGGCCAGTTGCTTGACCACCGCCAGCACCTCGTTGACCAGCTCGGGGTCGAGCGCCGAGGTGATCTCGTCGCACAGCAGCACCTTGGGCGACATGGCCAGTGCGCGGGCGATGGCCACGCGCTGCTGCTGGCCGCCGGAGAGACGCTCGGGGTAGGCGTCGAACTTCTCGGCCAGGCCGACCCGTTCGAGCATCTGCCGGGCGACGGCCTCTGCGTCGGCGCGCGAGGTCTTCTTCACCACCTGCGGTGCGAGCATGACGTTCTCGCCGACGGTCAGGTGCGGGAACAGGTTGAACTGCTGGAACACCATGCCGACCTTCTGCCGCAGGCTGCGCAGGTCGGCGCGGGCGGCGTCGATGTACTCGCCGTCCACTTCGATCACGCCGTCGTTGATCGACTCCAGGCCGTTCAGGGTGCGCAGGAAGGTGCTCTTGCCCGAACCGCTGCGGCCGATGATGGCGACCACTTCGCCTTCCTCCACCCTGAGGTCGATGCCCTTGAGTACATGGTTGTCGCCGTAGCACTTGTGCAGCGCGGTGACGTTAAGCAGTGACATTGAGCCTCCTTTCCAGGCGGTATGCAGCGAGGGACAGCGGGTAGCAGAGCAGGAAGTAACCGAGGGCGACGAAGCCGTAGACCATGAAGGGCTCGAACGTGGCGTTGGCCAGCATGCTGCCGGTCTTGGTCAGCTCGGTGAAACCGATGATCGAGGTCACCGCAGTGCCCTTGACCACCTGCACCGAGAAGCCGACGGTGGGCGCCACGGCAATGCGCAGCGCTTGCGGCAGGACCACGTGGCGCAGGGTTTCCAGGCGACTCATGGCCAGGCTCTCGGCGGCCTCCCACTGACCTCGGCCGATCGATTCGACGCAGCCGCGCCAGATCTCGGCGAGGAAGGCGCTGGTGAACAGGGTCAGGGCCGTGGCGGCTGCCAGCCAGGGCGATACGTCGATGCCGAGCAAGGCGATGCCGAAGAACACCAGGAACAGCTGCATCAGCAGCGGCGTGCCCTGAAACAGCTCGATGTAGCCACGGGCCAGGATGCGTGGCGCAGACAGGGGCGACAGGCGTGCCAGCAGGACCAGCAGGCCGGCGATGCCGCCGCAGACGAAGGCCACCAGCGACAGCAGCAGCGTCCATTGCAGGCCGGTGAGCAGGTTGCGCAGGATGTCCCAGAGGGTGAAGTCCATCAGCGGGCTCCCATGATGAAGCGACGGCCGACCCAGGCCAGCAGCTGGCGGATCAGGATGGCCATGAACAGGTACAGCGCGGTGGTCAGCAGGTAGGTCTCGAAGGCGCGGAAGTTGCGCGACTGGATGAAGTTGGCGGCGAACGACAGCTCCTCGGTGGAAATCTGCGAACACACCGCCGAACCCAGCATGACGATGATGATCTGGCTCGACAGCGCCGGCCACACCTTGCCCAGGGCCGGGCGCAGCACCACGTGGCGGAAGGTCTCGAAGCGGCTCATGGCCAGCGCGGCGGCGGCTTCCAGCTGCCCGGCCGGGATGGCCTGGATGCCGGCACGGATGATCTCCGTGGAATAGGCGCCGAGGTTGATCACCATCGCCAGCACGGCGGCCTCCCACTCGCTCAGGCGCACGCCGAGCGAAGGCAGGCCGAAGAAGATGAAGAACAGCTGGACGATGAATGGCGTGTTGCGGATCAGCTCCACATAGACGCCGAAGATGCGCTCGAACGGGCGGATGCGCCAGGCGCGCAGTATGGCCCCGACGATACCGAGGCCGACACCCAGCAGGGTGCCGATCGCGGTCAGGCCGAGGGTGAAGGCCGCGCCCTGCAGCAGCAGGTCGCTGTGCTGCAGGACGGCGGCGAAGTCGAACTGGTACGCCATGGCTCGGCTCCCGCGCGGCTCAGAGGTCAGCCGGCAGCGGTTGCTTCAGCCACTTCTGGCTGATCGCGTCGAGGCTGCCGTCGGCCTTGGCGGCGGCGATGATGGAGTTGACCTTGTCCAGCAGCGCGGCCTGGTTCTTGTTCACCCCGACGTACACCGGCGAGTCCTTGAGCTTGAGCTTCATGCTCGGCACGCGCTTGGGGTTCTTCTCGGAGATGGCCACCATCACCACGTTGCCGCTGGCGATCAGGTCGACCTGGCCCGACAGGTAGGCGGCGATGGTCGAGTTGTTGTCCTCGAAGCGCTTGATGGTGGCGCCTTTCGGGGCGACGTTGCTCAGCTCGATGTCCTCGATCGAGCCACGGGTGACGCTGATGGTCTTGCCGTCGAGGTCATCGAGGCTGGCGATGCTGGCGTCTTCCGGGCCGAACACGCCGAGGTAGAAGGGCGCGTAGGGCGAGGAGAAGTCGATCACGGCCTCGCGCTCGGCGTTCTTGCCCAGGCTGGAAATCACCAGATCGACCTTGCCGGTGGTGAGGAAGGGAATGCGGTTGGTGCTGTTGACCGGGGTCAGCTCGAGTTTCACCGCCAGCTTGTCGGCCAGCAGCTGTGCGGTGTCGATGTCCAGGCCGCGCGGCTGCAGGTCCGGGCCGACCGAGCCGAATGGCGGGAAGTCCTGCGGCACTGCGACTTTCAGTGTGCCGGCGGCGCCGATGTCCTGGAGTGCGTCGGCGTTGGCGCTGGTGGCGCCGAGGGTCAGGGCGGCGAACAGGGTGGCCAGCAGGTTGCGATGGATTCTGCGCATGTCGTGCTCCAGTGAAAGGATGAAAACGGATGGGTTTTGCACGGGATCGTGCAGTGCATCGGTTGTGCCAGATTCAATGAAATAGCGGCTTGCATCGCCTCAGGCGAGTATTGATAAGGTCTTACTGGTCTGAACAGTTGCGGTAATTGACCGATTGGTCAGATGCAATCCTGTACCATCTCGGTGCGTTCCTTCGCGGGCCTGTTCCACAAGGGGGCGTCACTTGCCTGAAGTGGGTCTCTGGCCTTACAAAGGCGGCTCCACTGGACTGACCGGCCCGAACAGCCATGAATGCTTCTGCTCCTCGCGCGGTACCCGAGTACGCTCTGCAGGCGATTCGTCGCCTGATCGAGGAGGAGGGCTATCGCCCTGGCGATGCGTTGCCGTCGCAGCGCGACCTGGCCGAGCGCCTCGGCGTCAGCCGCGCCTCGTTGCGCGAGGCCCTGTCGTCGCTCAGCGCCCTGGGGCTGGTCAGCGTGCAGGCCGGCAAGGGCGTGTTCGTCCAGGAGGCGCCGAAGGTCGAGGCTACGGGTGGTTTCGTCTGGCCCTTTGCCGCTCAGGTGTCGGCGGCCGACACCTTCCAGCTGCGCTTCGCCCTGGAGGGTTTCGCCTGCGGGCTGGCGGCCGGCGTGATGACCGCCGAGGAATTGGACGTCCTCGAAGACAACGTCGAGCAGATGCGCCAGGCGTTGCGCGCTGGGGACTTCGAGCAGGCGACGCGGCTGGATTTCGAGTTCCACCGACGCATTCTCGCCGCCAGTGGCAACCAGGCGATGTTCGCCCTGGTGACCTCCAGCGCGGACATCTTCCTGGAAAGCCAGAAACTGCCGTTCATCCGTCCCGAGCGGGCCATGGAAACCTGGCAGGAACACCGCAAGATCCTCAAGGCCCTGGCCCGGCATGCTGCGGGGCCGGCGCAGAAGGCCATGCAGCAGCACATTCGCGCCGCAGCGCTGCGCACCGGCATCGCCTTCACCGCCCTGGGGGATTGAGGCTTACCCCACGGGGGTATTGAAAGGCTCAATCGCCAGCGCCTTTCGGTGACACTCAAGCCGGGCTATGATGTCGCCACTTTTTGCTTCCGAATATACGGAGACTCTCATGAGCGAATTCATCACCAACGTCAGCGACTCCAGCTTCGACCAGGACGTCATCCAGGCTGAAGGTCCGGTTCTGGTCGACTACTGGGCTGAGTGGTGCGGCCCGTGCAAGATGATTGCACCGGTGCTGGACGAGATCGCCAAGGAATACCAGGGCAAACTCAAGGTGTGCAAACTCAACATCGACGAGAACCAGGAAACCCCGCCGAAGTACGGCGTACGCGGTATCCCGACCCTGATGCTGTTCAAGAACGGCAACGTCGAGGCGACCAAGGTCGGCGCCCTGTCCAAGTCGCAACTGGCTGCGTTCCTCGACAGCAACATCTGAGTCGCAGGGTGGTGGATGAGATCAGCGTCATCCACCCCGCGCTGCCTGATGAAGACCCCGCTTTTTGCGGGGTTTTTCATTTTTTGGGGTAGACGCTGTATTTTCGTGGTGTTAAATTCGGCCTCGCTGCATTCTCTATGCAGCCCTCTGCACGCCGTCGCCGATTCATTCCTATACGAACTCGTTCGCGATCCTGTCGCCTTCTCTGCGGCGCGGCCTCTCAAGCTAACAGCTTTCTTCCCCTCTCGATGATCACGTCATTCCTATGAATCTGACCGAACTCAAGCAAAAGCCGATTGCCGAACTCCTGGACATGGCCGAACAGATGGGCCTGGAAAACATGGCCCGTTCGCGCAAACAGGACATCATCTTCGCCCTGCTGAAGAAGCATGCCAAAAGCGGCGAGGAAATTTCCGGTGACGGCGTGCTGGAGATCCTCCAGGACGGTTTCGGCTTCCTGCGCAGCGCGGACTCCTCCTACCTGGCCGGCCCGGACGACATCTATGTCTCGCCCAGCCAGATCCGCCGCTTCAACCTGCGTACCGGTGACACCATCGTCGGCAAGATCCGCCCGCCGAAAGAAGGCGAGCGTTACTTCGCCCTGCTCAAGGTCGACAGCATCAACTTCGACCGCCCGGAGAACGCCAAGAGCAAGATTCTCTTCGAGAACCTGACGCCGCTGTTCCCCAACAAGCGCCTGACCATGGAGGCCGGCAACGGCTCCACCGAGGACATCACCGGCCGTGTGATCGACCTCTGCGCGCCGATCGGCAAGGGCCAGCGTGGCCTGATCGTCGCCCCGCCGAAGGCGGGCAAGACCATCATGCTGCAGAACATCGCGTCGAACATCACGCGCAACAACCCGGAAGTGCACCTGATCGTCCTGCTGATCGACGAGCGTCCGGAAGAAGTGACCGAGATGCAGCGCACCGTGCGCGGCGAAGTGGTCGCCTCCACCTTCGACGAGCCGCCGACCCGTCACGTGCAGGTGGCCGAGATGGTCATCGAGAAGGCCAAGCGCCTGGTCGAGCACAAGAAGGATGTGGTCATCCTGCTCGACTCCATCACCCGTCTGGCACGTGCCTACAACACCGTGATCCCGAGCTCCGGCAAGGTGCTGACCGGTGGTGTCGACGCCCATGCCCTGGAGAAGCCGAAGCGCTTCTTCGGTGCCGCGCGCAACATCGAGGAAGGCGGCTCGCTGACCATCCTCGCCACCGCGCTGATCGAGACCGGCTCGAAGATGGACGAAGTGATCTACGAGGAATTCAAGGGCACCGGCAACATGGAGCTGATCCTCGACCGTCGCGTGGCCGAGAAGCGCACCTTCCCGGCGATCAACATCAACAAGTCGGGCACCCGTCGTGAAGAGTTGCTGACCGGCGAGGAAGAGCTGTCGCGCATGTGGATTCTGCGCAAGCTGCTGCACCCGATGGACGAGATCGCCGCCATCGAGTTCCTCATCGACAAGCTGAAAGCGACGAAGACCAACGACGAGTTCTTCCTGTCGATGAAGCGCAAGTAAGACCTTGCGCTGTGCCACGAGGCCGGGGAAACCCGGCCTTGTCGTATCTGGAGGCTTTCAAGCCTTCTGAAAGCCCGACTTCGGCGCTAAACTTTACGGCTGACCCAAGCCAGCCCGACACGAGGCTCCTGCATGCAGTATCGCGACCTACGCGACTTCATCCGTGAACTGGAAAAGCGCGGCGAACTCAAGCGCATCCAGACCCCGGTATCCCCCGTTCTGGAAATGACCGAAATCTGCGACCGCACCCTGCGCAAGGGTGGTCCGGCGCTGCTGTTCGAAAAGCCCACGGGCTTCGACGTGCCGGTGCTCGGCAACCTGTTCGGCACGCCCGAGCGCGTGGCGCTGGGCATGGGCGCCGAGGATGTGTCCGAGCTGCGCGAGATCGGCAAGCTGCTGGCCTTCCTCAAGGAACCCGAGCCGCCGAAAGGCCTCAAGGATGCCTGGAGCAAGCTGCCGATCTTCAAGAAGGTCATCTCCATGGCGCCCAAGGTTGTCAAGGACGCACCCTGCCATGAGGTGATCGAGGAGGGTGACGACGTCGACCTGGGCAAGCTGCCGATCCAGCACTGCTGGCCAGGCGACGTGGCGCCGCTGATCACCTGGGGCCTGACCATCACCAAGGGCCCGAACAAGGAGCGGCAGAACCTCGGCATCTACCGCCAGCAGGTGATCGGCCGCAACAAGGTGATCATGCGCTGGCTCAGCCACCGTGGCGGTGCGCTGGACTACCGCGAATGGTGCCAGAAGCATCCGGACAAACCGTACCCGGTCTGCGTGGCGCTGGGTGCTGACCCGGCGACCATCCTCGGCGCGGTCACCCCGGTGCCCGATACCCTTTCCGAGTACGCCTTCGCCGGGCTGCTGCGTGGTCATCGCACCGAGCTGATCAAGGCCGTCGGCAGCGAGCTGCAGGTGCCGGCCAGTGCCGAGATCGTGCTGGAGGGCGTGATCCATCCGGGCGAAACCGCACCAGAGGGGCCCTACGGCGATCACACCGGCTACTACAACGAGGTGGACACCTTCCCGGTGTTCACCGTCGAGCGCATCACCCGTCGCCGCGAGCCGATCTACCACAGCACCTACACCGGCCGCCCGCCCGATGAGCCGGCGATTCTCGGCGTGGCGCTGAACGAGGTGTTCGTACCGATCCTGCAGAAGCAGTTCCCGGAGATCACCGACTTCTACCTGCCGCCCGAGGGCTGTTCCTACCGCATGGCGGTGGTGACCATGAAGAAGCAGTACCCCGGCCACGCCAAGCGCGTAATGCTTGGTGTGTGGTCGTTCCTGCGACAGTTCATGTACACCAAGTTCGTTATCGTCACCGACGACGACATCAACGCACGGGACTGGAACGACGTGATCTGGGCGATTACCACGCGCATGGACCCCAAGCGCGACACGGTGATGATCGACAACACGCCGATCGACTACCTCGACTTCGCCTCGCCGATCTCCGGCCTGGGCTCGAAGATGGGCCTGGACGCCACCCACAAGTGGCCGGGCGAGACCACGCGCGAATGGGGTCGTGCCATCGAGAAGGACCCTGCGGTAGTGGCGCGGGTCGATGCGTTGTGGAGCGAGCTGGGAATCGATTGATGAATGTCACCCTGCAACCTTCCGGCGTCACCCTGGCCCTGCAGCCGGGCGAGCGCATCCTCGACGGCGCCCGACGCCTGGGCTACGAGTGCCCGCAAAGCTGCCGCAACGGCAACTGCCATATCTGTGCGGCGCTGCTGGTCGAGGGGCGGGTGCTGCAGTCCGGTGTCGAGCTGGACCATGGCGAGCTGTTCACCTGCCTGGCCGAGCCGCTGGAAGATTGCGTGCTGCACTGGGATGGCGTGCTGGCGCCGGGCGAGCTGCCGGTGCGTGAGCTGAATTGCCAGATGATCGAGTGCCTCGACGTGGGCGGCGACGTCTATCGCGTGCGCCTGCGCACCCCCGCCGGCAAGGTGCCGCGCTATCACGCCGGGCAATACCTGCTGCTGCAGCGCCCGGACGGCGAGATGGCCGCTTTCTCCCTGGCGTCGGCACCGCATTCCGGTCGCGAACTGGAACTGCACATCCTGGCGCGTGAAGACAGCACCCGCCTGCTGCTCGAGCACCTGCGCGAACACGGCTTTGCCCGCGTGCAGATGCCCTATGGAGATACCCACCTGGCCGAACTGCCGGCAGGACCGCTGGTGCTGATCGCCGCCGGCACCGGCATGGGCCAGATGCATAGCCTGATCGAACACTGCCGCGCCAGCGGCTTCGCCCACCCGGTGCACCTGTACTGGGGCGCACGTCGTCCCGAGGACTTCTATCAGCTGCCGCATTGGGCCGAGTGGCAGCAACTGGCCAATCTGCACCTGCATCAGGTGGTCAGCGACCAATGTGGCTGGCAGGGTCGTTGTGGTCTGTTGCACGAAGCGGTGCGCGAAGACTTTCCCGACCTCAAGGCGCTGCACGTCTACGCCAGCGGTTCCCCGGCCATGGTCTACGCCACGCTCGATGCGCTGGTCGACGCCGGGATGGACGCGCACCAGATGCGCGCCGATGTGTTCGCCTACGCACCGCGTGGCTGAGTTTTAAATGCCAGGGCGTAATGCTGTCCACGTAAGAAGTGGTGGGACGCGATTAGTCCCCTCGCCCCTTCGGAGAGAGGGTTAGGGAGAGGGGCGGCTGGTAGTTCTGCGGCATTTTCAGCCCTCTCCCATAAATGGGAGAGGGGAGCCAAACCTGTGCACCCTTAAATGAACAGCACTGCGCTGGGGCCGGCTTTTTCAGGGGGCATAGTTCGCCCTTAGCGCACTTCGACCACCAGCTTGCCCACTGCCTTACGCTGGCCGAGTGCATCGATCGCTTCGCCGCCGCGCGCCAGCGGGAAGGTCTGCGATACCAGTGGTTTGAGTTTGCCCTCGGCGTGCCAGGCGAACAGTTGCTGGAAGTTGTCGGCGTTGTCCTGCGGTTGGCGCTGGGCGAATGAGCCCCAGAACACGCCGACCAGGGCGGCACCCTTGAGCAGCGGCAGGTTGGCCGGCAGGGCCGGGATGCCGCCGCCAGCGGCGAAGCCCACCACCAGGAAGCGGCCGTTCCAGGCGATGCTGCGGAAGGCTTCCTCGAACAGCGTGCCGCCCACCGGGTCGTAGATCACATCCACGCCCTGGCCGCCGGTGAGTTTCTTCACCTCGTCCTTCAGGCTCTGCTCGCTGTAGTTGATCAGTTCGTGGGCGCCGGCCTTGCGCGCCACTTCCAGTTTTTCAGCACTGCTCGCAGCGGCAATCACTTTCGCACCCATGGCCTTGCCGATTTCCACTGCTGCCAGGCCGACGCCGCCGGAGGCGCCAAGCACCAGCAGGGTTTCCCCGGCTTGCAGGTTGGCGCGCTGCTTGAGGGCGTGCATCGAGGTGCCGTAGGTCATGCCGAAGGCCGCTGCGGTGGTCAGGTCCATGCTCTTCGGCACCGGCAGCACATTGTAGGCCGGCACGGCGACCTCTTCGGCGAAGCCGCCCCAGCCGGTCAGGGCCATTACCCGGTCACCGCTGCGCAGGTGGCTGACCTTCTCGCCTACTGCCTTGACCACACCGGCCACTTCGCCGCCTGGCGCGAAGGGGAAGGGCGGCTTGAACTGGTACTTGCCTTCGATGATCAGCGTGTCGGGGAAGTTGACCCCGGCGGCCTGGACCTCGATCAGCACCTCGTTCTTTTTCGGTTCGGGGCTTGGCAGGTCTTCCAGTACCAGGGTGTCGGCAGGGCCGAAGGCTTTGCACAGCAGGGCTTTCATCAGATGCGTTCCTCTTGCAGGGTGCCATGCAGTGTAGGAAGCGCCTGCCATGGGTCAACGAGCATGCCCGCGCCTGATAGCCCGGCATAAGCGTCGGGCTTGGGTGCTGGCGTGTGGATGGCTATGCTAGGCACATCCCCGATGGAGTGCCGAACGTGAAACTGTTGACCGCCCTGTTGCTGAGCCTGTCGATCTGCCTGCCTGCCCTGGCGTCTTCGGAGAAGAAGGAAGAGGTGCCGACGACGATCTACCACAGCCTGACGCCTGCCCTGATCGGCAACCTGGCCGACCAGGGCAACCGCCTGAAGTTCTTCAAGGCGGACGTCGCCTTGCGCGTGACCGGCACCGAGGCCGAGGAGCAGGTCAAGCACCACGAGCCGCTGATCCGTCATCAGCTGGTACTGCTGTTCTCGGCTCAGACCAGCGAGACCATCAATGCTCCCGATGGCCGCGAGAACCTGCGCCAGCAGGCGCTCAAGCAGGTGCAGGACGCGATCAACGCGGAAGAAGGCAAGCCCGTGGTCGAGGACCTGCTGTTCAACAATCTGATCATTCAGTAGCGACGAATCCCTGGCGCGTTTGGTTTCAGCGGCCTAGCCCGGATGCAATCCGGCGGCCCCTCATGCGACATCCCCGGATTGCATCCGGGCTACGCCATCTGCGCCAGGGTCTTGCGAAAGCGGCTCAGCGCGGCGAGGAAGAACAGCGTGCCGATGCCGACGATGGCCAGCAGGTTCGGCCAGACGATGGCCAGCCCCGCGCCGCGATAGAGAATGGCCTGGGCCAGGGCGACGAAGTGGGTGGTCGGTGCCGCCAGCATGATCTGCTGTACCAGCTCGGGCATGCTCTCGCGCGGTGTGGTGCCGCCGGAGAGAATCTGCAGCGGCAGCAGCACCAGGATGATCAGCAGGCCCAGCTGTGGCATCGAGCGTGCCACGGTGCCGAAGAAGATGCCCATCGAGGTGGTGGCGAACAGGTGCAGGGCCGCGCCCAGCAGGAACAACGCGATGGAGCCTTCGATCGGCACCTGCAACCAGCCCTGTACCACCAGCAGCAGCGACAGCGCCGCTGCCGTCAGCACCACCAGGCCCATCGACCAGACCTTGGCCAGCATGATTTCCAGCGGCGTCACCGGCATCACCAGCAGGTGTTCGACGGTGCCGTGCTCGCGTTCGCGGATCAGGGCGGCGCCGGTGAGAATGATCGAGAGCATGGTGATCTGGTTGATCACCTCCATCACCGAGCCGAACCAGGCGCGGGTCAGGTTCGGGTTGAACTGCACGCGCAATACCAGATCGGCGGGCTGCTGCAGGTCGCCGCGGTAGCGGCGGACGAACTCGGCGACTTCGCTGGTGCCGATGTTCTGGATGTAGCCAGCGCCGGTGAAGGCCATGCTCACCTGGGTGGCATCGACGTTGAGCTGGATCGCCGGGCTGCGGCCGGCCAGTACGTCACGCTGGAAGTTCGGCGGAATGTTCAGGGTGAAGGTGTAGCGGCCGGAGTCCATGCCGCGATCCATCTGGCTCAGGTCGATGCGCTCCGGCGTGCGGAAGTAGGGCTGCTGGAAGGCCTGGATCAGCCTTTCGGAGAGCTGCGACTGGTCCTCGTCGACCACGGCGATGGCGGCGTTGTGCAGGCTTTCCGGCAGGCTGGTGGCGGCCGAATAGACGCCCATGCTGAAGGCCCAGAGGATCAGGATCACCAGCGCCAGGTCGTGCTGCAGGCTGCGCAGTTCCTTGATGCCGAGGTGCAGGATATTGGCCAGGCGTTCCATCAGACCTCCTGTTTGCGCAGCAGGCTGGCGCTGAGCAGGGTCAACAGCGGCACGGTCAGTGCCAGGGCGAGGAAATAGCCGGCCAGGTCGCGCAGCTCCAGCGCCTTGGAGAACAGGCCACGGCTGATCACCAGGAACTGCGATGTCGGGTAGAGCTGGCCGACCAGCGCGCCGAAGCCTTCCAGCGAAGCCACCGGGTAGATCAGCCCGGAGAACTGGATGGCGGGCAGCAGGGTGGCGATGGCGGTGCCGAATACGGCGGCGATCTGGCTCTTGGTGAAGGTCGACATGAGCAGGCCGAGGCCGGTGGCGCAGGCCAGGTAGAGCAGGGCGCCGGCCAGCAGGGTCAGCGGGTTGCCCTTGAGCGGCACGTCGAACACGGTGATCGCCAGCAGCACCAGCAGGATGAAGTTGAACAGCCCCAGGGCGATGTAAGGCAACTGCTTGCCGAGCAGGAATTCCAGGCGCGTGACCGGGGTGACGTAGAGGTTGATGATCGAGCCCAGTTCCTTCTCGCGCACCACGCCGAGTGCCGTGAGCATCGCCGGGATCAGCATCAGCAGCAGCGGGATCACCGCCGGCACCATGGCCTTGAGGCTTTCCACGTCCGGGTTGTAGCGGTAGCGCACTTCCAGTTCGGCTGCGCTGCTGGCTTGTGGCTGAGGTGAGCGCCGGGCCAGCTCGGCCAGGTAGTGCTGGTGCAGGCCGGTGACGTAGCCCTTGATGGTTTCGGCGCGGGTCGGCATGGCGCCGTCGATCCACATGCCGATCTGTGGGCTGGCGCCGCGCTTGAGGTCGCGGCCGAAGTTCTGCGGTATCTCCACCGCCAGGCTGATGTCGCCGTCGCGTAGGCGTCGCTCCAGTTCGTCGTAGTCGCGCAGGGGCGCCTTCTCCAGGAAGTAGCGCGAGCCGGAGAGGTTGAGGTGATACTCCTGGCTGGTGGTGGTCTGGTCGCGGTCGAGCACGGCGAAGGACAGGTCTTCCACGTCGAGGCTGATGCCGTAGCCGATGATGAACAGCAGTAGCACGGTGCCCAGCAGCGCCATGCCGCCCCGGATCGGGTCGCGACGCAGCTCCAGCGCCTCGCGCCGGGCATAGCTGAACAGGCGGCGCAGGCTGAAGCGCTGGCGCTGCGGTTCGGGTTTCTGTTGCAACGGTGGTGCCTCGCTGAGCGGCTGCTCGCCGACGGCTTCCTGCAGGTAGGCGATGAAGGTGGCTTCGAGGCTGTCCAGCCCGCGCTTGTCCATCAGCCCCTGCGGCGTGTCGCTGTCGAGCACCTTGCCGGCGTGCATCAGCGAGATGCGGTCGCAGCGCTGCGCCTCGTTCATGAAGTGGGTGGAGATGAAGATGGTCACGCCGTCCTGGCGCGACAGGTCGAGCATCAGTTGCCAGAAGCCGTCGCGGGCGACCGGGTCGACGCCCGAGGTCGGTTCGTCGAGGATCAGGATCTCCGGCTTGTGGATCACCGCGACGGCCAGCGAGAGGCGCTGGCGGATGCCCAGCGGCAGACGCTCGGGGAGCATGTCCATGACCTCGCCGAGGTCGAAGCGCTCGGCCATCTGCGCCACCCGTGGGCCGATCTCGGCGCTGGGTACGTGGAACAGCTGGGCGTGCAGCACCAGGTTCTGCCGCACTGTCAGCTCGCCATACAGGGAGAACGCCTGGGACATGTAGCCGACCCGCTTGCGCGTGGCCATGTCACGCGGGTCGACCGCCTGGCCGAACAGCAGCGCCTCGCCCTCGCTGGCCGGCAGCAGGCCGGTGAGCATCTTCATGGTGGTGCTCTTGCCGCAGCCGTTGGAGCCGAGGAAGCCGAAGATCTCGCCACGGCGAATGCGGAACGACACCTGGTCGACGGCAACGAAGTCGCCGAAGCGCATGGTCAGGCCCTTGGCCTCGATGGCGACTTCGCTGCTGCCCTGCAGCGGGGGGATAAGTACCTGCTGGTGGCCGCGCCGCCGCTCTTCCGGGAGCAGGGCGATGAAGGCCTGCTCCAGGCTGGCGCAAGCGGTGCGTTCGCGCAGTTCGGCGGGGCTGCCTTCGGCCAGCACGCGGCCGTCGTCCATCGCCACCAGGTGGTCGAAGCGCTCGGCTTCTTCCATGTAGGCGGTGGCCACCAGCACGCTCATCTGCGGGCGCTGTGTGCGGATGCGCTCGATCAGCTCCCAGAACTGGTTGCGTGACAGGGGATCGACGCCGGTGGTCGGCTCGTCGAGGATCAGCAGGTCGGGATCATGGATCAGCGCGCAGCACAGCCCGAGCTTCTGCTTCATGCCGCCGGACAGCTTGCCGGCCGGGCGCTCGCGGAATGCGGCCATGCCGGTGCTGCGCAGCAGGTCGTCGATGCGCTGTTCGCGTTCGGTGGCGTCCTGGCCGAACAGGCGGCCGAAGAAATCGAGGTTCTCGAACACCGACAGGGTGGGATAGAGGTTCTTGCCCAGGCCCTGCGGCATGTAGGCGATGTGCGGGCAGACGTTGCGCCGATGCCGAGCCTCGGCCATGTCGCCGCCGAGGACCTCGACCTGGCCGTCCTGGAGCTTGCGGGCACCGGCGATCAGCGCCAGCAGGCTGGACTTGCCGACGCCGTCCGGGCCGATCAGGCCGACCATGCGCTGTGCCGGCAGGCTCAGGTCGATCTGCTGCAGGGCGTGGGTTTCGCCGTAGCGCAGGCCGACGCCAGCCAGGCGCGCGACCGGCGCGTTCATTGCGGAACCTTGATCGCCAGGTGCTCAGGCCATTCGGCCTCGGGGTCGAGGCGCAGGTAGGCCATGCCGGGGACGCCGGTCTTCACCTGCTGCAGGTGCTTGCTCAGCAGCTCGGGGTCGATACGGGCCTTGACCCGGAACATCAGCTTCTCGCGTTCGCTGGCGGTTTCCACGGTCTTCGGCGTGAACTGGGCGACGCTGGCGACATAGCTGACCTTGGCCGGGATCACGTACTGCGGTGCGGCATCGATCACCAGGCGCACCTCACTGCCGAGGGCGACGCGGCCGGCCTGGCGTTCGGGCAGGAAGAAGGTCATGTAGACGTCGGTGAGGTCCACCAGGTTGAGCAGCTTGCCGCCCGCGCCGAGCACTTCTCCCGGCTGGGTCACACGGTACTGGACGCGGCCGGCGCGCGGCGCCTTGAGCTGGCTGTCGTCGATGTCCACCTGCAGGCGTTCGACGCTGGCCTGGGCGGCTTCGGTGGCCGATTGCGCCTCGATGGCCTGCGACTGGGCGGCGGCGATGCCGGCCTCGGCCGAGCTGACCTGGGCACGGGCGGCGGCCAGGGCGGCTTCGGCGCTCTGCAGGCGCGCCAGGTCATCGTCCAGCTGTTGCTGGGCCAGGGCATTGCGCTTGACCAGCGTGGCGCTGCGCGCGTGACGCTTGCGTGCGGCATCCAGCTCGGCCTGGCGCTGGCGCACCACCGCCTCGGCGGTGCGCTTCTCGCTTTCCCGCAGGCTGATCTGGCTGGCAGCCGTCACCTGGCCATTCTCCGCCTGGCGCAACTGCGCACGGGCCTGGGCCAGCTGGGCCTCGAGGACCTGGGTGTCCATGCGCGCCAGGACCTGCCCGGGCTCAACGAAGTCGCCTTCGTCGACATCGATACTGGCGATGCGTCCGGCCAGTTTGGTCGCCACGTCCACCTCGGTGGCCTCGATGCGCCCGTTGCCGCTGGCGAAGCCCTCCGGCAGGCCGCTCGGGCGCAGTTGCCACCAGGCGATGGCGGCCACTGCGGCCAGGCCGAAAACGATCAGATAGGGGAGGCGACGTCGCGCGTTGTTCATCTCAGCGTCCTTTCTGCGGGCCCTTGCTCGGGACCATGATTAGCAGACTTTCATTGTCTGCGCTCAGCCTGTTGCGTGGTTTGATGCAGGTCAAGCGAGGGCGGCGCCCCACAGGCAGGTGCGATTGCGGCCCTCGTGCTTGGCACTGTACAGCGCCTGGTCGCAGCGGGCGATCAGCTCGCCGGGCTGTTCGTCACGAACCGGATCGAGCACGGCGAGGCCGATGCTCAGGCTCAGGCGTTCCAGCGGGCTGGCGGGGTGAGGAAGCTCCAGCGCGGCGATGCCGGCGTGAATGCGTGCGGCAACGTGCTCGCCGCCTTCGAGCCCGGTGCCGGCCAGGATGATGGCGAACTCCTCGCCGCCATAGCGGCAGGCCGCGTCGCCCTCGCGCTGCAGGCTGTCCTGCAGCACGGCGCTGACCTTGCGCAGCGCATCGTCGCCGGCCAGGTGGCCGAGGGCGTCGTTGTAGGCCTTGAAGTGGTCGATATCCAGCAGCAGCAGGGTCAGCGGCGCACCGGCCCGTCGTAGCCGGCGCAGCTCGGCCTGCAGGCGCTGGTCGAAGTGGCGCCGGTTGTAGAGGCCGGTCAGGCCGTCCTGTTGCGACAGGCGTTGCAGGCGGTCCTCCAGTTGCAGGCGCTCGCTGTTGTCGCGGGACACCGCAATCAGGTACTCGCGCCCATGCAGCTCCACCAGCTGCGTGTTGATCTCGGCGGGCTGGCGGCTGCCGTCGCGACGGATCAGCTCGCGCTGGAAGATCCGCGAGAGGTTGTCGCGTTGTGCCTCGCGCACCTGCTGCAGCCAGCGGTGGAAGCCCGGCAGGAGCTTTTCCGGGTCCTCGCGCAGCAGTTCGGCGAACTGTTCGGGGCGATAGCCCAGCGTGGCGTAGGTCGCCTGATTCATGTGCAGCAACTCGCGGCTGCCGCTGTCGAAGATGAACAGGCCGTCATGGCTGGAGTCGGTCAGGTCGAGCACCAGTTGCAGGCGCTCGCGGTTTTCGCGCAGGCGTTGCTCGGTCTCCTCGCGGCGCTCGGCTTCCACCTTGTAGCGTCGGTTGGCGAGTTGCAGGGCATGGGCGCGGCGGCTGTTCTCCAGGGCCAGGGCCAGCGCGGCGACCAGCAGCAGGCTGATCGCCAGGCTGGCGCCGAGCACCACGCCGGGCAGCGGCGACTCGAGCTGTTCGAGCAGGCGCGCCGTGGGGCTCAGGCGCAGGCTGAAAGCCTGGTTGTTGAGCAGGCTGAGGCCCAGTTGCAGGCTGTGTGGGTCGTCGCCCGCCGTGTCGCCGTGACGGAACAGGACCTGGCCGTTCTCCAGCAGTTCGAGGTTGAAGGCATCGCGATCGATCTGCGTCAGCAGCTGCACCATCAGCGGTTCGACGCGAAATACGCCCTGGAGGAAGCCGTCGAAGACGCGCTGACCATCCTGTTGCCGATAGAGCGGTGTGTAGAGCACGAAGCCGCGCCCGCCCTGAACCAGGTCGAAGCTGTTGGAGAAGCGCTGCTCGCCGGTGTCGCGTGCCTCCATGGCCAGCGGGTAGTTGGGGTGCTCGGGATACAGGCGAAAGTTCAGCGCGGCCTCGTTGCCGGCCACCGGGAACAGCCAGCGCATGCGCAGGTCGTCGCCCACCCACTGGATCGACTGGTAGGCGGGAAAACCGCGCAGTGCCCGCTCGACTTCATCGTCCCAGCTGGCGCGGGGCAGGCGCCCCAGGCTGTTCCACAAGCGGGCGATGCGCTCGAGGCTGGCCACTTCCA
Organism: Ectopseudomonas khazarica; assembly: GCF_017915135.1. NCBI lineage: Bacteria > Pseudomonadati > Pseudomonadota > Gammaproteobacteria > Pseudomonadales > Pseudomonadaceae > Ectopseudomonas > Ectopseudomonas khazarica. The sequence goes on from NZ_CP068551.1 coordinate 323,614, forward strand.
GGTGCAGGGTACCTTCCAGCTGACGCACGAGGCTGCGCGCCTGGTAGCCGACGCGTTCGTCCAGGCGTTGCTGCTGGACGCCTTCGATCTGCCGCCACAGCAGCACGCTGGCGCCGCTCAGCACCAGTAACAGGAAGGCCAGCGCGAGTCGCGCTGGCCAGGCGGAGGATGCCGGCATGGATAACTCCCAAAGCTCTCACTGGGTGATAGCACAGTGCCGGTTCTGGCTCAACGCATGGCCAGGATCGCCGTCCATTCTTTTTCGCCGACGGGCATCACCGAGAGCCGGCTGGCGCGCTGCACCAGGGCCAGTTCGGCCAGCAGCGGGTTGTTCTTCAGGTGCTGCAGTGGCAGCACCTCGGTGAAGGCTTCGACGAACGTCACATCCAGCGCGCTCCAGGGGTTCTTCTCCGGGCTGGCCTTGGGGGCGTGGTAGTGGCTCTGCGGGTCCAGCGCGGTCGGGTCCGGGTAGACCTCACCGTCGATGCGGCCAATGCCGGCGATGCCCGGCTGCGGGCAACTGGAGTGATAGAAGAAGAACTGATCGCCCGGACGCATCGCGCGCAGGAAGTTGCGCGCCTGATAATTGCGCACGCCATCCCAGCGCGTCTTGCCCAGGTGTTGCAGGTCGTGGATCGACAATTCGTCGGGTTCGGACTTCATCAACCAGTAAGGCATGAACTTTGCTCCTGCAAGTTTTCGGTTAGCGGACGCTCGTTTGAGTGAAACTCTCCGACAGCCGGTTGGCGTCATAAATTGCACCACACTCGACCCTGGCGGAAAATGTCCGGTCTAAACGCTTGGCGACGTCGTATTGCGAACTACAATGATGCGCGACCAACGCGCGCAGTTGCCTTGAAGGGGGAGGCAATAGATGAAACGCAAGCCAGATCTTTTGTGGATTCTCGTAGTGCTTTTCAGTCTGGGCGTGGTTACCACGGGTTACACCCAGAGCCTTTGGGAGCGCCAGAGCGACGTTTCCATCAAGGTCACGCAGCAGCCCTGATTCGCGGGCTCGCAGCGTCAGCGCCGCAAGGATCGCGGTGCCACCCGCTCGTCAGTACCAGCGCCTGTCCGTCACCGTCGCCTGCAAGGGCACATCCCAGCTGGCCATCGCCAGTTCGTCCACCCGCTGACATTCATGCGCCAGTCCCAATAGCGTCGGCTTGTGCCAATTTTTGCGCATGCGCAGGTAGGCCAGGCTGCGGTCATAGAAACCACCGCCCATGCCCAGGCGACCGCCGCGGTCGTCGAATCCCACCAGCGGCAGCAGCACCAGGTCCAGTGCCCAGAGCTTGCGCTGACGTTTGCGGTGCGGGCTGGGTTCGAGGATGCGGAAGCGATTGCCCGCCAGTTTCTCGTGCCGGGTGACGCGCTGGAACACCATCTTGGTGCGCGGCCAGGCGCTGAGCACCGGCAGGTAGGTGCGCTTGCCGCGTTTCTGCGCGGCTGCCAGCAGCGGACGAGGGTCGATCTCGCCGTCGTTGGGCAGGTACAGGGCGATGTGCCGGGCGCGGCGAAACTGCGGGCTCTGCGCCAGTTGGCGGTACAGGTTGCGCGCGGCGCTGCGTTGCTGGCTGCGGCTGAGCGCACGACGACGCTGGCGCAGCACACGGCGCAGTTGCGGGCGGCTGAGTGGGGCGGTAGGAGTCATGGGCAGAGGATGAAGCGGGGTGGGTAGCGGCGGCTACCGGAGGGGGAGGTGACTTCCCAGCGTGCCGCTGTCGGTTTAGCCCTTGAACCCGAAAGTTCAAGGTGGAGGTTGCAGGAGGCGTTAAGGCTTTCCGTCAGGCGGACATGCACACCTGCCCCAACATGCAACCCCCGTGGTTGTGCGTATCGGCTCAGGGACATCCCCGACTGGCGCACACCCCAGGAAGTGGCGGCCAGTATACCCGAATAGACGGGTGGAGGGGCGGCCTGCGACGAACTGGCAGGCATGTTCGGCTCAGGAAGCCGAGTCGTCGGTCAGGGCGCGGTCGACGCGATCGAGCAGGTCGCGCACCTGCTGGCGCGTGGAGCTGGCGTCCTGATCCAGGCGCTGCTGCTTGTGCAGCAGGTCATGGGTGATGTTCAGGGCCGCCATCACTGCCACGCGGTCGGCGCCGATCACCTTGCCGCTGGTGCGGATCTCGCGCATCTTGCCATCCAGGTAGCGCGCGGCGCTTTCCAGGTTGGCGCGTTCGTCCTGGGGGCAGGCGATGCAATATTCTTTGTCCAGAATGTGGACGGTCACGGTGTTCGACTGGGTCATGAGTCCTGCTCCAGGGCTTTGAGGCGCGAAATCATCGATTCGACCTTGTGCCGGGCCATTTCGTTCTTTTCGATCAGATGGGCGCGTTCCTCGCGCCAGGCCTGTTCATTCGCCAGCAGGAGTCGGTTGTGAGCCTTGAGCTGCTCGACACGCTGGATCAGCAGCTCCAGCTTGGCGGTCAATGCGTGCAGATCGGCGTCTTCCATGGGCTCTCGCTATGGGAGGGAATGGCTGGACTATATAGGCTGGACCCGGGTAGGGGTCAAACCCAGATGGCAGTGGCGTGATGCGTACGACGTCATCGACACCCCGGCGGACTTCGATGGTCTTGCCGCGTCTGCCGGTGCTAGGATACGAGGCCTCCATTCTAGAGATTGCGCCGTCTGGCGCCTAGCTATCTATGTCGATTCCAAGTTCTCCCTACGCCGCCTTCGCCGCTCTGCTGAGCAGCGTAGGGCACACCGTCTCGCCCGCTGAACTGCATGGCCTGCTGCTCGGCCGCAGTTGCGCCGGTGCCGGCTTCGAGCCGGATGCCTGGCTGCTCGACGCCACCGACCTGCTCGGCGGTGAGCCGCAGGACAACGTGCGCCAGGCGCTGATCGGTCTGCAGGAGATGGTCAAGGGCGAGCTGTGCAGCGAGGACATCAGCCTGGTGCTGCTGCTGCCGGATGACGAAACACCCCTGGCGCAACGTGCGGTTGCGCTGGGCCAGTGGTGCCAGGGCTTCCTCGGTGGCTTCGGCCTGACCGCCCGCGACGGCGCGCTGAGCGCCGAGGCCATGGAAGTGCTGCAGGATCTGTCCGCCATCGCCCAGGTCCAGGGTGGCCTGGAGGAATCCGAGGATGGCGAGAGCGATTACATGGAAGTGATGGAATACCTGCGCGTCGCGCCCCTGCTGTTGTTCACCGAGTGCGTGAAGCCCGCGGCGCCTGCCGCCAAACCCTCCCTGCACTGATCTTTCCCGGAGCCCGTCTTGACCAGCATCCCCAAGTCCGAATACGCCCGTCGGCGCAAGGCGCTGATGGCGCAGATGGAACCCAACAGCATCGCCATCCTGCCGGCTGCGCCGGTGTATATCCGCAACCGCGATGTCGAGCACACCTACCGCCAGGACAGCGACTTCCAGTACCTCACCGGTTTCCCCGAGCCGGAAGCGGTGATGGCGCTGATTCCCGGTCGCGAGCACGGCGAGTACGTGCTGTTCTGCCGTGAGCGCGATCCCGAGCGCGAGCTGTGGGACGGCCTGCGTGCTGGCCAGGATGGCGCCATCGCCAGCTATGGGGCCGACGATGCGTTTCCCATCGGCGATATCGACGACATTCTTCCGGGGCTGATCGAGGGGCGCGAGCGCGTCTACTACGCCATCGGCTGCAATCAGGAGTTCGACCAGCGCCTGATGGAGTGGATCAACCACATCCGCGCCAAGGCCCGTCAGGGGGCTACGCCGCCGAACGAGTTCGTCGCCCTCGACCACCTGCTGCACGACATGCGCCTGTACAAGTCGGCTGCCGAGGTGAAGGTGATGAAAGAGGCTGCCGAGATCAGTGCGCGTGCGCACATCCGCGCGATGCAGGCCAGCCGCGCCGGCCTCCACGAGTACCATCTGGAAGCCGAGCTGGATTACGAGTTCCGCAAGGGCGGGGCGAAGATGCCGGCCTATGGCAGCATCGTCGCGGCGGGCAAGAATGCCTGCATCCTGCACTACCGCGAAAACGACGCGGCGCTCAGGGATGGCGACCTGGTGCTGATCGACGCCGGCTGCGAGATCGACTGCTACGCCAGCGACATCACCCGCACCTTCCCGGTCAGCGGCACCTTCTCGCCTGAGCAGAAGGCCATCTACGAGCTGGTGCTGGCGGCCAACGAGGAAGCCTTCAAGCACATCGCTCCGGGCAAGCACTGGAACGAGGCGCACGAAGCCACCGTTCGCGTGATCACTGCCGGCCTGGTCGAGCTGGGCCTGCTCAGCGGCGATGTCGACGAGCTGATCGCCAGCGAAGCCTACAAACCCTTCTACATGCACCGGGCCGGCCACTGGCTGGGCATGGACGTGCATGATGTCGGCGACTACAAGGTCGGCGGGGAATGGCGCGTGCTCGAACCGGGCATGGCGATGACCGTCGAGCCGGGCATCTACATCGCCACCGACAACGAGGCGGTCGCCAGGAAATGGCGCGGCATCGGCGTGCGTATCGAGGACGACGTGGTGGTGACCCGCAAGGGCTGCGAGATTCTCACCGGCGGGGTGCCCAAGAGCGTCGCCGAGATCGAGGCACTGATGGCGGCCGCGCGCAGCGAGGCGGCCTGAGCCCATGTCACGTGTGCATGTGGCGATCATCGGCGGTGGCCTGGTCGGTGCCAGCCTGGCGCTGGCCCTGCAGGACAGTGCGCGGCAGCGGGGCTGGCGCATTGCGCTGATCGAACCCTTCGCTCCGGGCAGCGGCTACCAGCCCAGCTATGACGCACGCTCCACCGCGCTGTCCTACGGCAGTCGGCTGATCTACGAGCGCCTCGGTCTGTGGCAGGGCATCGCCCAGCGGGCCGAGCCGATTCAGCGGATCCACGTTTCCGACCGTGGCCGTTTCGGCGCCACGCGCCTGCAGGCGATCGAAGAGGGCGTGCCGGCGTTGGGCTATGTGGTGGAAAACGCCTGGATCGGCCATTGCCTGTGGCAGGCGCTGGATGCCGATGTCGTCGAATGGCGCTGCCCGGCGGAGGTCAGCGCGATGCAGCGCCTGGACGATGGCTATCGTCTGACGCTGAGTGACGGCGCCAGCCTCGAGTGCGACCTGGCCATTCTCGCCGATGGCGGCCGCTCTGCCCTGCGTGAGCAGCTCGGCATCGGCGTCAACGTCAAACCCTATGGGCAGAGTGCGCTGATCGCCAATGTCAGCCCGCTGGAGGCGCATCGCGGGCAGGCCTTCGAACGCTTCACCGATGACGGCCCGATGGCCCTGCTGCCGCTGAGCGACAACCGCTGCGCGCTGGTCTGGACGCGTGCGAGCGCCGATGCCGAACGCCTGCTGGCGATCAGCGCGGCGAGCTTCCTCGGCGAGTTGCAGCAGGCCTTCGGCTATCGCCTGGGCGCCCTGCAACAGGTCGGCGCCCGGCATCTCTATCCATTGAGCCTGGTCGAGGCGCAGGAGCAGGTGCGGCCGCACCTGGTGGTGCTCGGCAATGCGGCGCACAGCCTGCACCCCATCGCGGGCCAGGGCTACAACCTGTCGCTGCGCGATACCCTGGCACTGGCCGAGGTGCTGATCGGCAGCGAGGGGCCGCTGGGCGACTTCGCCACGCTGCAGCGCTACCAGCAACGGCAGCAGCTCGACCAGCAACTGACCGTCGGTTTCTCCGACCAGGTGACGCGCCTGTTCAGCAATGCCCAGCCGCTGCTCAGCGCCGGGCGCAACCTGGGGCTGCTCGGCCTCGACCTGCTGCCGCCGGCCAAGCGCTGGTTCGCGCGGCAGGCCATGGGTCTGGGAACCCGCAGTCTGTGAGTCGATTCGTAGGGTGTCGCGGGGCCGCCCAGGCCGTGCGCACCATGGATTCCGAGTGGTGCGCAGCACGCACCCCTGGGTTTAAGGAATGATATGCGCGCGGATTTGATCATCGTCGGCGCCGGCATGGTGGGCAGTACGCTGGCCCTGGCGCTGGAGCACAGTGGGCTGGACATCCTGATCGTCGATGGCAGCCCGCTCAGCGTGCCGCCCTTCGTCGCACAGGCGCCGTTCGAGCCACGGGTCAGTGCCCTGTCCATGGCCAGCCAACGCATCCTGCAGCGCCTGGGCGCCTGGGACGGCATCGCCGCCCGACGGGCCTGCCCCTACGGCGAGATGCGCGTGTGGGATGGCTCCGGCACCGGCAGCATCCATTTCGCCGCGGCCAGCGTGCATGCCGAGACGCTGGGGCATATCGTCGAGAACCGTGTGGTGCAGGACGCTCTGCTCGAGCGCCTGCACGACAGCCAGATCGGCCTGTTGCCCGGCGCGCGCCTGGAACAGCTGCGTCGCAGTGGTGACGACTGGCTGCTGACCCTCACCGATGGCCGCCAGCTGCGTGCGCCGTTGCTCGTCGCGGCCGATGGCGCCAATTCCGCCGTGCGCCGCCTGGCCGGCTGTGCCACGCGCGAATGGGATTACCTGCACCACGCCATCGTCACCAGCGTGCGTTGCGAGCGCCCGCACCAGGCCACGGCCTGGCAGCGTTTCACCGACGATGGTCCGCTGGCCTTCCTGCCGTTGGCCGGGCCGGCTGGCGAGCACTGGTGCTCGATCGTCTGGTCCACCGTGCCGGCCGAGGCCGAGCGCCTGATGGCGCTGGACGACGAGGCTTTCTGCCGTGAGCTGGGCAAGGCGTTCGAGTCGCGTCTCGGCACGCTGCTGCATGCCGACCGCCGTCTGTGCATCCCGCTGCGTCAGCGTCATGCCAAGCGCTACGTGGAACCGGGGCTGGCGCTGATCGGCGACGCCGCGCACACCATCCATCCGCTGGCGGGGCAGGGCGTCAACCTGGGCTTTCTCGATGCCGCCGTGCTCGCCGAGGTGCTGCAGCATGCCGCCGCACGTGGCGAGAACCTGAGCGAGGAGCGCGTGCTGAGCCGTTTCGAACGCCGCCGCATGCCGCACAACCTGGCGATGATGGCCGCGATGGAAGGTTTCCAGCGCCTGTTCCAGGCCGACCCCCTGCCGCTGCGTCTGCTGCGCAACATGGGCCTCGACCTGGTCGACGGCCAGGCCGAGGCCAAGGCGCTGTTCGTGCGCCAGGCGCTGGGGCTTTCCGGTGACCTGCCGGAGCTGGCCAGAGCCTGAGCCCGCCCCTTTCATGGATGAACGAGGAGCGTGCATGAAGCACCTGCTGCGTTGTGTGTGGATAGCGTTGCTCGCTGTCGCAGGCGGCTGCGGCACCCTGACGGGCCGCGAGGGCGAAAACGGTGCCCTGCCGGTGGAGACCTACAAGAGCGTCAACGGCGATCTCTACCTGCTGGGGATGCGCCCTGGCCCCAGCGGCAGCGGCAATCCCGGGACAGTGGTTTGCTGGTTCAGCGTCGTCTGTCCCGTGCTGGCGGTCGTCTCGCTGCCGCTCGATGCGCTGATCGATACCTTGCTCCTGCCTGCCGATCTGCGGGCCGCCCGCGAGCCTGAAAATGCTTTGTAACAACTGACCCTTGTGCAAGGGAAGGTTTCGTTGAGAAGGCAAATAACATTCACTACTATTCAGCCACTTTGCTTACCCATAAGAGGCTGGTCCCATGAAGGCTCGCAACGCGCTTCTCGCCGCATTCACCCTCAGCACCCTGGCTACTGCCGTCCAGGCCGCCGATGAAGTCGTGGTCTATTCGTCGCGCATCGACGAACTGATCAAGCCGGTATTCGACGCCTACACCGCCAAGACGGGTGTGCAGGTGAAGTTCATCACCGACAAGGAAGCGCCGCTGATCGCCCGCCTCAAGGCCGAAGGGGCCAATACCCCGGCCGACATGCTGATCACCGTCGACGCCGGCAACCTCTGGCAAGCCGAGCAGGAAGGCGTGCTGCAGCCGACCAAGTCCGCCGTGATCGACGCCAACATCCCGGCCCAGTATCGCTCCAGCACCGACAGCTGGACCGGCCTGTCGCTGCGCGCGCGGACCATCTTCTACTCCACCGAGCGGGTCAAGCCGGAGGAGCTGTCCACCTACGAAGCGCTGGCGGAGAAGAACTGGGAAGGCCGCCTGTGCCTGCGTACCAGCAAGAAGGTCTACAACCAGTCGCTGACCGCCACGCTGATCGAGGCCCATGGCGCCGAGAAGACCGAGGAGATCATCAAGGGCTGGGTCAACAACCTGGCCACGGACGTGTTCCCGGATGACACCGCGCTGCTGCAGGCCATCGACGCCGGCCAGTGCGACGTGGGCATCACCAACACCTACTACTACGGCCGCCTGCACAAGCAGCAGCCGGACCTCAAGGTCAAACCCTTCTGGCCGAATCAGGATGACCGTGGCGTGCACGTCAACCTGGCCGGTGCCGGCGTCACCCAGCATGCCCCGCATGCCGAGCAGGCCAGGAAGCTGCTGGAGTGGATGACCACCCCGGAAGCGCAGGGCATCTTCGCCGGCGTCAACCAGGAGTATCCGGCCAACCCGGCGGTCGAGCCGTCTGCCGAGGTGGCGTCCTGGGGCACGTTCAAGGCCGACAGCGTTGCCACCGAAGTGGCCGGCAAGCGCCAGGCCGAAGCGACCATGCTGATGGATCGCGCCGGCTGGCAGTAAGGGGTATTGCGCAGGTGGATGACGCCTCTTCATCCACCATGGTGGAGCGCCAGAACCTGAGCCCCCTGCGCCTTGATCGTCGAGGCAGACGTTCGACGATCTGACCGCTGCCGTTATACTGCGACGCCCCGCCTTGCCGGGGCGTCGTCCTTTCCGTCGCCGAGGAATCCGCGTGCCGCATCCTGTCCAGCGTCGCTGGTACCCCATCGTCCTTGCCGTAGCCGCTCTGGTGCTGATGCCCTTGTCGGTGCTGCTGTTGAGCTGGCACGAGGTGGACCCGCAGATCTGGGCACACCTGTGGCAGACGCAGATGGCGCGGCTGATCGGCAACACGCTGACCCTGGTGATCGGCGTGGCTGTGGGCGTGACGCTGCTGGGGGTCAGCCTTGCCTGGCTCACCAGCCTCTGCGAGTTCCCCGGGCGGCGCTGGCTGGACTGGGCGCTGATGCTGCCCTTCGCCATCCCTGCCTATGTCCTGGCGTTCGTCTTCGTCGGCCTGCTGGACTTCGCCGGCCCGGTGCAGACGCTGTTGCGCGAGTGGTTCGGCAGCGGTTTGCGTCTGCCGCGCGTGCGCTCCACCGGTGGCGTGATCATCGTCCTGGTGCTGGTGTTCTATCCCTACGTCTACCTGCTCGCCCGCGGGGCCTTCCTGGCCCAGGGCAAGGGCCTGATGGAAGCGGCGCGCGTGCTCGGGCAGAGCCCCTGGCAGGCCTTCTGGCGCGTGGCCCTGCCCATGGCGCGACCGGCCATCGGGGCCGGCCTGGCCCTGGCGATCATGGAGACCCTGGCCGACTTCGGCGCCGTGTCGGTGTTCAACTTCGACACCTTCACCACGGCGATCTACAAGACCTGGTACAGCTTCTACAGCCTGACCAGCGCGACCCAGTTGGCCAGCCTGCTGCTGCTCGCGGTCGCCCTGGTGCTCTATGGCGAGCGTCGTGCGCGCGGTGCGGCGCGCCCGGCCAACGAGCGGCCAAGGGGCAAGGCCCTGTACCAGCTGCACGGCTGGAAGGCCTTCGCAGCCAGCGCCTGGTGCGGCCTGGTGTTCGCCTGTGCCTTCGTCATTCCGCTGCTGCAGCTGCTGGCCTGGTTCTGGCAGCGCGGGCGTTTCGACCTGGACGAGCGCTATGCAGGCCTGATCCTGCACACCCTCTACCTGGGTGGCCTGGCGGCGCTGATCACGGTCAGCGTGGCCATGCTGCTGGCCTTCGCCCGGCGCCAGGCACCCAACCGCGCGGTGCGCGTCGGCGTCGCCCTGGGCAACCTGGGTTATGCCCTGCCGGGCTCGGTGCTGGCGGTGGCGATCATGCTGGCGTTCAGCTTCCTCGACCGCGAGATGGTGATCCCCTTGTCGACGGCCCTGGGTGGTGCCGGCAAGCCCCTGCTGCTGGGCAGTCTGGCGGCCCTGCTGGTGGCCTACCTGATCCGCTTCCTGGCGGTGGCGTTCGGCCCGCTGGAGACCAGCCTGGCGCGTATCCGCCCGTCGTTGCCGGAGGCGTCGCGCAGCCTCGGCGTCGGCGGCCTGGGCCTGTTCTTCAAGGTCTATCTGCCGCTGTTGCTGCCGGGCACCCTGTCCGCCGCGCTGCTGGTGTTCGTCGATGTGCTCAAGGAGATGCCGGCGACCCTGCTGATGCGTCCCTTCGGCTGGGACACGCTCGCCGTGCGGGTGTTCGAGATGACCAGCGAAGGGGAGTGGGCGCGTGCCGCGTTGCCGGCGCTGACCCTGGTGCTGGTCGGCCTGTTGCCGGTCATCCTGCTGATTCGCCGCTCGGCGCGCAGCTTCGGCTGAGCCTGCCGAGGGCTCTGGCGGGGCGTTGTACGGCGGCGGCTCGCCTGCGCGACCTTTGGTCAGATGACCCCCGCGCACCTTGCGGCTACAATGCGCGCCATTCGCGAACCGGGTAACCCGGCAGACGTGTCGAAAAGCGCACGCGCGGCGGCCGGTGCAATGCAGCACTGGCAACGCCAGCAGCGTCTCGGCGTCTGGATCGCTTCGCCAAGCCCGGAAGGAGACACCCATGGGACAGCGTACCCCTCTCTATGACCTGCACCTGGCACTGGGTGCCAAGATGGTGGATTTCGGCGGCTGGGACATGCCGCTGCACTACGGGTCGCAGGTGGAGGAACATCATCAGGTGCGTCGCGACTGCGGCGTGTTCGACGTCTCGCACATGTGTGTCGTGGATGTCTCCGGTGCTCAGTCCCTGGCCTATCTGCAGCGCCTGCTGGCCAACGATGTCGCCCGCCTGCAGAGCACCGGCAAGGCGCTGTACAGCGCCATGCTCAACGAGCGCGGCGGGGTGATCGACGACCTGATCGTCTACCTCACCGTTGACGGCTACCGGCTGGTGGTCAACGCCGGAACCCGCGACAAGGATCTGGCCTGGATGCAGGCCCAGGCAGCTGATTTCGCCGTCGAGCTGCGCGAGCGACGCGACCTGGCCATGCTCGCGATCCAGGGCCCCAAGGCGCGTGCGCGCGTTGCCGAGCTGGTGACCCAGGCGCGGGCCGCACTGATCCATGAGCTCAAGCCCTTCCAGGGCCTTCCTGAGGGCGACTGGTTCATCGCCCGCACCGGTTATACCGGCGAGGATGGGCTGGAGATCGTCCTGCCGGTGACCGAGGTGGTGTCCTTCCTCAACGAGCTGGTCGGTGCCGGTATCTCGCCCATCGGCCTCGGTGCCCGCGACACCCTGCGTCTCGAGGCGGGCATGAACCTCTACGGCCAGGACATGGACGAAGACGTCTCACCGCGTGCCGCAAACATGGCCTGGAGCGTTGCCTGGGAGCCTGCCGAGCGTGACTTCATTGGTCGCGCGGCACTCGAAGCGGAGTGTGCTGCCGGTTGCCAGAGCAAGCTGGTCGGCCTGGTGCTGGAAGAGCGTGGCGTGCTGCGTGCCCACCAGGTGGTACGCGTCGAAGGGCTGGGCGAGGGCGAGATCACCAGCGGCAGCTTCTCGCCTACGCTGAACAAGTCCATCGCCCTGGCGCGGGTGCCGGCGGCCACGGGGGATCGTGCCGAGGTGGAAATCCGTGGCAAGTGGTACCCGGTGCGAGTGGTCCGCCCCGGCTTCGTGCGCAACGGCAAAACCCTTATCTGAATCATCAGGTCGCGGCGTTGGCTGTCCCTCTCGCCACGGCCTGCTAAATTGTCCTGACGGCCCACTTGCCGTCACCGTCTACGAGGAATCGAACATGAGCAATATCCCCGCCGATCTGCGTTATGCCGCCAGCCACGAGTGGGCGCGCCTGGAGGCTGACGGCAGCGTGACCGTGGGCATTTCCGACCACGCCCAGGAAGCCCTCGGCGACGTGGTGTTCATCGAGCTGCCGGAAGTGGGCAAGCAACTGAACGCCGGCCAGGAAGCGGGTGTGGTGGAGTCGGTCAAGGCCGCCTCCGACATCTACGCCCCGGTTGGCGGCGAAGTGATCGCCATCAACGATGCCCTGGCCGACAGCCCGGAAAGCGTCAACAGCGACCCGTACGGCAGCTGGTTCTTCAAGCTCAAGCCGAGCGATGTCAGCGAACTGGACAAGCTGCTCGATGCGTCGGCCTATCAGGCTGCCGCCGACGCCGACGCCTGATTCGCGTTCCTAGACAGAAAACCCGCTTCGGCGGGTTTTTTGTTGCCTGCAGCAAGCGCTGACCGTTGGTCGTCCGGGCTTACACTTTTGCAAAATACAATATATAAAAATACATATTGTATTTTGCTTGAGTATAGGCCGTGAACGAACCCATCGATATCCAGCAGCTGCGGGCCAATGCCGATGCCGCCGGGCAGCTGCTCAAGGCGCTGGCCAACCCCGACCGCCTGCTGCTGCTGTGCCAGCTGTCGCAGGGCGAGCGCCATGTCAGCGAGCTGGAGGCGCTGCTCGGCATCCAGCAGCCGACCCTGTCGCAGCAGCTCGCCGTGCTGCGTCGCGAGGGGCTGGTGGAGACCCGGCGCGACGGCAAGCAGATCTTCTACCGCATCAGCAGCCCGGCGGCGCTGGCGGTGATCGAAACACTGTACCGCCTGTTCTGCGAGGGGCCGTCATGAGCATCGACTGGGTCAGTTTCACGCCATGGAGCGCCCTGGCCGGTGGCGCGTTGATCGGCCTGGCGGCGGCGATCTTCGCCCTGGCCAACGGTCGCGTCGCCGGCATCAGCGGTCTGCTCGGCAGCCTGCTGCAGCGCAATGCGGAAGGCCGTGGCGAGAAGGCCGCCTTTGTCGTCGGCCTGCTGCTGGCGCCCTTGCTCTGGGGGCTGTTCCGCGCGCTGCCGGCGGTCCACTTCGAGGTGGGCAGCCTGGGCCTGATCGTTGCCGGGCTGCTGGTCGGCATCGGCACGCGCTATGGCTCGGGCTGCACCAGCGGCCATGGCGTCTGCGGCCTATCCCGGCTGTCACCACGTTCGCTGGTGGCGACGCTGTGCTTCATGGCCAGCGGGTTCGCCACCGTGTTCGTTCTGCGTCATCTGCTGGGGGGCTGAGCATGCGTCGTGTCATTGCGTTCGTCTGTGGTCTGCTGTTCGGCATCGGGCTGCTGCTGGCTGGCATGGCCGATCCGGCCAAGGTGCTGGCCTTTCTCGATCTTGGCGGTCACTGGGACCCCTCGCTGGCGCTGGTGATGGCGGGCGCCATCGGCGTCGCCGCGCTGCCGCTGAACCTGGCGCGACGGCGCACGCGGGCGTTGCTCGGCGGCGCGATGCAACTGCCGACCCGGCGCGATCTGGACGCCCGCCTGATCGGCGGCAGCCTGCTGTTCGGTATCGGCTGGGGCATCGCCGGCATCTGCCCGGGGCCGGCTCTGGCCATCCTGCTGAGCGGGCACTGGCAGGCGCCGTTGTTCGTCGTCGCGATGCTCGCCGGCATGCTGATCTTTTCCGCGCTGGAGGGCCGGCGCGGGCGCTGACCTGGAGAACCTCCGATGAAAGCCAATGTTGGAACGCTCGACCGTAGCCTGCGCATCGCCGTGGGCCTGATGCTCATCGCACTCAGCCTGACCGGCATCGTCGGCCTGTGGGGCTGGATCGGCGTGGTGCCGCTGGCGACCGGCGTCCTGCGGTTCTGCCCGGTCTATCCGCTGCTGGGTATCAACACCCGCAAGATCGAATGAAGTGCATGGCACGGGCGCAGCCACGCTTCCTTGCGCGTGCGGGAACGCGAAAACGCCCGACATGTGTCGGGCGTTGACAGGTAGGGCACGAGAGAAAGCGGTCGGCACAGGGGCGGGTTGCACCCACCCCGCACGACTCAGCGCCCTTGCGGCGCCGGCTGCTGCTGCGTGATGCAGTGAATGTTGCCGCCACCGAGCAGGATTTCGCGGCCTGGCACCATGATCACGCGATGCTCGGGGAATACACGCTGGAGGATGGCGCGGGCTTCCTCGTCCTTGGCGTCAGCGAAGCTCGGCGCGACGATGCCGCCGTTGACGATGAGGAAGTTGACGTAGGAGCCGGCCAGGCGGATCGACGGATCGCGCTCCTGGCTGCCGTCGGCCATGTCGACGCCTGCGCACTCTTCGGCAGTGGCGTGGATCGGGCCGGGAATGGGCATCTTGTGCACGGTCAGCTGGCGGCCCTTGGCGTCGCGGGCGCTTTCCAGCACGCGCATGGCAGCCTGGCAGCGCGGGTAGTTGGGGTCGTTGGCGTCGTCGGTCCAGGCCAGCAGCACCTCGCCCGGGCGCACGTAGCAGCAGAAGTTGTCGACGTGGCCATCGGTCTCGTCGTTGTACAGCCCGTCCGGCAACCAGATCACCGTATCGATGGCCAGGTGCTCGTGGAGCACGCGCTCGATCTCCTCGCGTGACAGGTGAGGGTTGCGATTCCTGTTCAGCAGGCATTCTTCGGTGGTGATCAGGGTGCCTTCGCCATCGACATGGATGGAGCCGCCTTCCAGCACGAAGCCCTCGGTGCGGTAGCGCTTGCTGCCCTCGATCTCGAGGATCTTGCGCGCCACCTGGTCGTCACGCTGCCATGGCCAGTACAGGCCGCCATCGAAGCCACCCCAGGCGTTGAAGGTCCAGTCCACGCCGCGTACTTCGCCGCTGGCGTTGGTCACGAAAGTCGGCCCGGTGTCGCGCACCCAGGCGTCGTCAGTGGTGATCTCCACCAGGCGGATACGCTCGTCGTCCAGGCGCGCACGGGCATTCTCGTACTGCGCCGCGCTGACGCAGACGGTCACCGGCTCGAACTGAGCGATGGCCTTGGCTACGGCGCTGAAGGCGGCCTGCGCCGGCTTGCCGCCGTTGCGCCAGTTGTCCGGGCGCTCGGGCCAGACCATCCAGGTCTGGCTGTGGGGTTCCCATTCCGCCGGCATGCGGAAGCCATCGGCGCGAGGAGTGCTGCTCAGGGTCGTCATATTTCACCTGTAGCCCGGAGGCGATCCGGGGTGTCTGTCGTCGCGCCCCGGGTTGCGAACGGGGCGCGACATCGTTGGGCTTATTCGCAGAGGCTTGCGCCGTCGAGCGTGGAAAGTGGCCAGTATAGGTTCGGCCGGCGGTCGCGGAACACACCCCAGGCCGTGCGTATCTTCTCCAGTTCGTCCAGATCGAAGCTGTGCACCAGGACGCCTTCTTCGCTGCGGTCCAGTTCCTCGACCTTCTCGCCGTACGGGTTGGCGATGAACGAGCTGCCGTAGAAGGTGATGTCGTAACCGTCCTGCTCCTCGCGGCCGATGCGGTTGCTGGCGACCAGCGGCATCAGGTTGGCGCCGGCATGGCCCTGCTGAACGCGCTGCCAGTGGTCGCGCGAGCTGATGTTCGGGTCATGCGGCTCGCTGCCGATGGCGGTGGGGTAGAAGAGAATCTCCGCGCCCATCAGCGCCATGCTGCGTGCGCATTCGGGGAACCACTGGTCCCAGCAGATGCCGACCCCGATCCGGGCGTAGGCGGTGTCCCAGACCTTGAAGCCGCTGTCGCCTGGGTTGAAATAGTACTTCTCGTGATAGCCGGGGCCGTCCGGGATATGGCTTTTCCGATAAATCCCGAGGTTGCTGCCATCGGCATCGATGATCGCGATGCTGTTGAAGCGGGCCCGCCCGGCGCGCTCGAAGAAGCTGATCGGCAGGACCACCTTCAGCTCGGCGGCGACCTTGCGAAAGTGTGCGATGGCCGGGTTCTCCTCGACCGTGGTGGCCAGCTGGGTGTAGTCGGCGTTGGGCTTCTGGCAGAAGTAGGGGGTCTCGAAAAGCTCCTGGATCAGGATGATCTGCGCACCCTGGGCCGCTGCCTGGCGCACCAGCTTCTCGGCGTTGGCGATGTTCGCGCGGGTATCCCAGGAGCAGGCCATCTGGGTCGCGGCGACGGTGACGATACGGGACATGAAGCACCTCTTGTGAGCCGGCGCGGCCGGTCAGTCTTCTGCGGAGTGCCATGGCTGGAGGAGATCGACCACGGCGTGATGGTCGATTTATATCCGATAAATATCGGTATTAGAAGAGAGGTGAGCGCCATCTGGTCGATATTTTTCGATTTATATCGATTTTTATTGGGCGTGCAGAAACAAGCCGCCGCCTGGGCAGGCAGCAGCGGCAAGGCTTCGGGTCAGGCGAGCGGGGTCGTGCGTTTCGGCAGGGCGGCCGGCAGATAGAGGCCCAGGTAGGCATCGAACACGCGCATGCCTTCCTCGGCCAGGCGCGGTGTGATTTCGCCGTGCAGCTGTACCGAGCGGGCGTAGACACGGTCGCCAAGCTCCATGGCCAGGGCGAATACATCGATATCCGTCGGCAATTGCGGCAGGGGGAAGTGGCGCTCGAACAGGGCCTGCATGAGGCGACCCAGCTCGATGTCGTGCTGGTGATCCGCCTGGGTCACCTCCGCCAGGCCGTGCTGGGCCAGGATCAGCTGGCGGGCCGCCGCATCGCGGGCATAGATGGCCAGCATGCGTCGCTCGATGACGTGCGACAGGTCATGCCAGCTGCGCAGGCTGGCGTGCTCGACCGGCTCCTGCAGGCAGGCGCGGAAGGCGGCGTGCACGTCGGCGGTCAGGCCCTCGAGCAGCGCCGGCACGCTGGCGAAGAAGTGGTAGACCGAGGACGGCGGGATCCCGGCGTGCTCGGCCACCGTGTAGATCGACAGGTTGGCCATGCCGTGTGCGGCCAGCAGCTCGCGGGCCGAGGCGAGGATGCCGGCGATGCGGGCCTGGCTGCTGGCGCGTGGCTTGCGGGTGCTGGCGGGGCGCGACATGACGGGCTCCTCGGTGGGCGAGGTGCTATTGGACGTCAGCCGGCGCCAGCGAGGCAAGCGTCTTCAGGGACCATCGCGGAAGCGCTGCCAGATCTGGTCGCGCACCTGGGCATGCTTGTCCGAGAGGACTTCCAGCGGATACAGGCGCCGCTTGGTGTCCTGGTCCGGGTAGAGGCCGGGCTGGGCGAGCAGGGCGGCGTCGATGAACTGCGCCGAGTCGGCGTTGCCGTTGGGGTAGAGCGTCTCGGCGGTGACCTGGGCGATGACCTGCGGCTGCATCAGGTAGTCGATGAAGCGGTGGGCCAGCTCCGGACGGCTGGCGCTGCTGGGGATGACCAGGTTGTCGACGAACAGCACCGAGCCCTCCTGCGGTACCAGGAAGCGCACCGGCTGGCCGGCCTGCGCCGCAGCGAGCGCATCGCCGACCCAGGCCACGGCCAGGCACAGCCTGCCGTTGCTGAGGTCGTCGATGTAGCGCTCGCTGTCGACGTAGCGCAGGTTCGGGCGCAGTGACTGGAGCAGGTCGCCGGCGCGCTCGATGCGGCTCGGTGCGCTACGGGCCAGGCTGCGGCCCTGGTAGTTGAGCAGCAGCGACAGGGTCTCGTCCGCCGCGTCCAGCACGCTGATGCCACAGCTGGCCAGGCGCGCGCTCTTCTCGGGGTCGAACAGCAGGCTCCAGCTCTCCGGCAGCGGCCCGCCGTAGGCGGCCTCGGCCTGCGGCGTGTTGATCGCCAGGCCCACGGCGCCCCACAGGTAGGGCACGGCGTGCTGGTTCTGCGGGTCGACCGCGGCCAGCTTGCTGAGCAACTGCTTGTCCAGGTGCGAGCGGTTAGGGAGCAGGTTGAAGTCCAGCGGGCGAATGCGGCCGTTGGCGATCAGCGTCGGCAGTTCGTTGTGCGAGGGCACGGCGATGTCGATGGCCTGGCCGCTTTCCAGCGCGGCGTTCAGTTCCTCGGCGCTGGCGAAGGTGTGGTACTCCACCTCGATACCGGTGTCGCGGGTGAAGTTTTCCAGCACCTGCGGCGCGATGTAATCGTTCCAGTTGTAGACACGGATGCTGTCGGCGGCCTGGCTCAGGCCGGAGATCAGGCCTAGCAGGACGGCGGCAAAAGCGCGTTGCATGAGAAGCTCCCTGATGGATGAAGGCAACAGTATCCGGCGGCCGTGGCCGTCGGAGGTTGATTCATGTCAGCGGAGTCGCCGTGCGGCGAACCGCTGCTGGCTCCGGCGCAGCGCGCCGGAGCAGGCAGTGTGCAGGCAAAAAGAAGCCGGCTCTACGGCCGGCTTTCCGGGGTGTTACACGGTGTGCAGATACCAGTTGTACTCGAGGTCGGAAATGGTGGTTTCGAACTCTTGCAGCTCGGCTTCCTTGCACGCGACGAAGATGTCGATGTACTTGGGATCGATGTACTTGTTCAGTACCTCGCTGTCGTCCAGCTCGCGCAAGGCATCGCGCAGGTTGTTCGGCAGGCTGGGGTCGAGCTGTTCGTAAGAGTTGCCCTCGATCGGTTCGCCCGGCTCGATCTGGTTGGTCAGACCGTGGTGGATACCGGCGAGGATCGAGGCCAGCATCAGGTAGGGGTTGGCGTCGGCGCCCGCGACACGGTGCTCGATGCGCACGGCGTCCGCGCTGCCGGTCGGTACGCGTACGGCCACGGTGCGGTTGTCCAGCGCCCAGCTCGGTGCGTTGGGCACGTAGAACTGCGCGCCGAAGCGGCGGTAGGAGTTGACGTTGGGGCAGAGGAAGGCCATCGACGCGGCCATGGTGTCGAGGATGCCGCCGACGGCATGGCGCAGCGAGGTGTTCTGCAGGGGATCGTCGGCCGCGAAGATGTTCTTGCCGGTCTTCTTGTCCAGCAGCGAGATGTGCACATGCAGGCCGTTGCCCGCCTGGCCCGGATAGGGCTTGGCCATGAAGGTGGAGTCCATCTCATGGTCATAGGCGATGTTCTTGATCAGGCGCTTGAGCAGCAGCGCGTAGTCGCAGGCCTTGATGGCGTCTTCGACGTGATGCAGGTTGACCTCGAACTGCGCGGGCGCGCTCTCCTTGACGATGGCGTCGGCCGGGATGTCCTGTTCCTTGGCGGCTTCGAGCATGTCCTGCAGGCAGTCGACGTATTCGTCGAGGTCGTCGATCAGGTAGACCTGGGTGGAGTGCGGGCGCTTGCCGGAGATCGGTGAGCGCGGTGGCTGCGGGCGGCCGTTCACGTTCTCCTGGTCGATCAGGTAGAACTCCAGTTCGAAGGCTGCGCAGATACGCAGGCCCAGTTCGTCGAACTTCTGTACCACCTGGCGCAATACCTCGCGTGGATCGGCGAAGAAAGGCGTGCCGTCCAGCTCGTGCATGGTCATCAGCAGCTGCGCGGTGGGGCGCTTCTGCCAGGGTTCGTTGCACAGGGTATTGGGGATGGGGAAGCAGATACGGTCGGCGTCGCCGATATCCAGGCCGAGGCCGGTGCTTTCGACGGTGGAACCATTGATGTCGAGCGCGAAGAGCGAGGCGGGCAGGTTGATGCCTTTCTCGTACACCTTGTGAAGGGCGTTACGGTCGATGCGCTTGCCACGCACCACACCGTTCATATCTGCAATAAGAAGGTCGACGAACTGGACCTCAGGATGTTCCTTAAGGAACGCGTTCGCTTCGTTAAGCTGAACGGCACGCGGGGGTACCGACATGATGCAACACCTTTTTGTTAAAAATATCAATCATGCAACTGCATGGGTGTGAGTCAATCCGAAACGCACATTACTGTCAAGCAGGGCCATTCATGCCCTCTTGTGGGGCGTGATGGCCATTTTTGGGGCGTTTCAGGGCCGTTATGGGTGGTCCAAACGCTGATCTACCAAGGTGCTCAGTGGGGTGTGTTCAATTTTTTACAGAGCTATTGTGTAAAAAAATGAACAAGGCTAAGCTCGGTTCAAACCCATAACAGCAATAATACGGGTGTCTCATGTTTCGCCTGCCGACTATCGGCGTCAGCGCTTGTGTCAGGACCAGCATCGGTCACGCTACCAGCACTCCCCTTCACGCCAGGGGACGTCTTCGCCCCACGCAGGGTGGCGCACTTGCTGCGGCAGCGCGGCAGCGTACGTTCTCTTCCGCGGCTTTCGCGCCGCTCGGCCTGTCTCGTCAGGCTTTCCGCTCGCTCATTACCCAGCACGATAGCGCACGCAGCGCCGTATCGCTGCAGTGCCTGCGCCTTGGCCCGCGTCCTGCAACGCACGAGGGCGTCCCGGGTTCGAGGCGTCCCGCGCTTTGCCGCGAGATAGACGCCTCGCTGCAGCAACGCAGAAGCGCGCCATTTTCTTTCGATGGAGCTAAAAGTCAGGTGCCGGAGGTGCTGCACCCCTAGTAGCATCCACACGAATATC
Source organism: Ectopseudomonas khazarica (assembly GCF_017915135.1). Lineage (NCBI taxonomy): Bacteria > Pseudomonadati > Pseudomonadota > Gammaproteobacteria > Pseudomonadales > Pseudomonadaceae > Ectopseudomonas > Ectopseudomonas khazarica. The sequence continues at coordinate 343,656 of NZ_CP068551.1, forward strand.
TCGCGCTCCTCCAGGCCTTTGGTGAGGCTTGCAGGGGGAGGGCGGGGCAACGCTGAACCGACTATAACCCTAGTTGGTTCTACAACCCTGAGGTCTCTATGAGTACCAAGCTAGACCAGCTCACGAGCTGGCTGAAAGAACGCAAAATCACCGAAGTCGAATGCCTGATCAGTGACCTGACCGGCATTGCCCGCGGCAAGATCTCGCCGACCAACAAGTTTCTCGACGAGAAGGGCATGCGCCTCCCCGAGAGCGTGCTGCTGCAGACCGTGACCGGCGACTACGTCGAGGACGACATCTACTACGACCTGCTGGACGAGGCGGACATCGACATGTTCTGCCGTCCCGACCCGAACGCCGTGTTCGTCGTGCCCTGGGCCATCGAGCCCACCGCCATGGTGATCCACGACACCTTCGACAAGCAGGGCAACCCCATCGAGCTGTCGCCGCGCAACATCCTCAAGAAGGTGTTGCAGATGTACGAAGGCAAAGGCTGGAAACCCATCGTCGCACCGGAGATGGAGTTCTACCTGACCAAGCGCAGCAGTGACCCGGACTTCCCGCTGGAGGCCCCTGTCGGCCGTTCCGGCCGCCCGGAAACCGGCCGTCAGAGCTTCTCCATCGACGCGGCGAACGAGTTCGATCCGCTGTTCGAAGACATGTACGACTGGTGCGAGCTGCAAGGCCTGGATCTGGACACCCTGATCCACGAGGAAGGGCCGGCGCAGATGGAGATCAACTTCCGTCACGGCGACGCCCTGCACCTGGCCGACCAGATCCTGGTGTTCAAGCGCACCATGCGCGAGGCCGCGCTCAAGCACGACGTGGCGGCGACCTTCATGGCCAAGCCGATCACCGACGAGCCGGGCAGCGCCATGCACATCCACCAGAGCGTGGTCGACATCAAGACCGGCAAGAACATCTTCTCCAATGAAGACGGGACGATGAGCGAGCTGTTCCTGCACCACATCGGTGGCCTGCAGAAGTACATCCCGGAGCTGCTGCCGCTGTTCGCGCCGAACGTCAACTCGTTCCGCCGTTTCCTGCCCGATACCTCGGCGCCGGTGAACGTGGAGTGGGGCGAGGAGAACCGCACCGTGGGCCTGCGCGTACCGGAAGCCAGTCCGCAGAACCGTCGCGTGGAAAACCGCCTGGCCGGCGCCGATGCCAACCCCTACCTGGTGCTGGCGGCGACCCTGCTGTGCGGCTACATGGGCATGGTCGGCGGCGTGAAGCCCGGGGCGCCGGTCAAGGGCCGTGGCTACGAGCGTCGCAACCTGCGCCTGCCGGTGACCATCGAGAGCGCGCTGGAGCGTATGGAATCGTGCAAGGACGCCGAGAAGTTCCTCGGCGAGAAGTTCATCCGTGGCTACGTCGCGGTCAAGCGTGCCGAGCACGAGAACTTCAAGCGCGTGATCAGTTCCTGGGAGCGCGAGTTCCTGTTGCTGTCGGTGTGACGATGCAGAGCCGCTGATGGCTCGGTGGCAGGCGTTTCGTTCGCGACGGCGCCTGCCACGATTCAACGGATTTCCGCGGGCCGCCAGGGCGGCCCGCACAAAGAAGGTGTTGTGATGAACCAGCAAGCCAAGAACCCCAAGACCGCTCAGTGGCAGGCCCTGAGCCAGGCCCACCATCTGGCGCCGTTCAGTGACTACAAGCAGCTGGCCGAGAACGGCCCGCGCATCATCACCGAGGCCCGTGGCGTGCACCTGTGGGACAGCGAGGGGCACAAGATCCTCGATGGCATGGCCGGCCTGTGGTGCGTGGCCGTCGGCTATGGCCGCGAGGAGCTGGTCGAGGCTGCTGCCCGACAGATGCGCCAGTTGCCGTTCTACAACACCTTCTTCCAGACCGCCCACCCGCCGGTGCTGGAGCTGGCCCAGGCGATCGCCCAGCTGGCGCCGGCCGGCATGAACCACGTGTTCTTCACCGGTTCCGGCTCCGAGGGCAACGACACCATGCTGCGCCTGGTGCGCCACTACTGGGCGTGCAAGGGGCAGCCGAACAAGAAGGTCATCATCGGCCGCGAGAATGGCTACCACGGCTCCACCGTGGCCGGTGCCAGCCTCGGTGGCATGAAGTTCATGCACGAGCAGGGCGACCTGCCGATTCCCGGCATCGCCCACATCCCGCAGCCGTACTGGTTCGGTGAGGGTGGCGAGCAGTCGCCGGAAGCGTTCGGCATCTGGGCCGCCGACCAGCTGGAGAAGAAGATTCTCGAACTGGGCGAGGAGAACGTGGCGGCCTTCATCGCCGAGCCGATCCAGGGTGCCGGTGGCGTGATCGTGCCGCCGGACAGCTACTGGCCGCGGATCAAGGAGATCCTGGCGAAGTACGACATCCTCTTCGTCGCCGATGAAGTGATCTGCGGCTTCGGCCGCACCGGCGAGTGGTTCGGCAGCCAGTACTACGGCCTGCAGCCCGACCTGATGACCATCGCCAAGGGGCTGACCAGCGGCTACGTGCCGATGGGTGGCCTGATCGTCAGCGACAAGGTGTTCGAGGTGATCGAGGCGCATGGCGATTTCAACCACGGCTTCACCTATTCCGGGCATCCGGTGGCGGCGGCGGTGGGCCTGGAGAACCTGCGCATCCTCAAGGAGGAGGGCATCGTCGAGCGGGTGAAGGCGGAAACGGCACCGTATTTGCAGAAGCGTCTGCGCGAGCTGGCGGATCACCCGCTGGTGGGCGAAGTGCGCGGTATCGGCATGCTCGGCGCCATCGAACTGGTGCAGGACAAGGCGACGCGTACCCGTTACCCGGGTGACAAGGCGGTGGGCATGGTCTGCCGCGGCCACTGCTTTAATAACGGTCTGATCATGCGCGCCGTGGGCGACACCATGATCATCGCGCCGCCGCTGGTGATCAGCCAGGCGGAAGTGGACGAACTGGTGGAAAAAGCACGCAAGTGCCTGGATCTGACTTTGCGTGACCTGTCGGTCTGAAAAAGCCGCAGTCACGGAAAGTTGTCAGCGGTGCCATGACCTTGCCAGACTGCGCCAGAGCGCGTTGGCCAGCCTGATTCGAGCGGCTTGCGCGACGTCTGGAATACCGACACAACAACAGGAGCTGTACGCATGAAAACATTCGGCAAGACCCTTCTCGCGTTGTCCCTGACCGCGGCCGTGGCTGGCGCTGCTCAGGCTGACGACAAAGTGCTGCATGTCTACAACTGGAGCGATTACATCGCCGAAGACACCCTGGCCAATTTCGAGAAGGAAACCGGCATCAAGGTCGTCTACGACGTCTTCGACAGCAACGAAGTGCTGGAAGCCAAGTTGCTGGCCGGCAGCTCCGGTTATGACGTGGTGGTACCGTCCAACCCCTTCCTGGCCAAGCAGATCAAGGCTGGCGTATTCCAGAAGCTGGACAAGTCCAAGCTGCCGAACTGGTCGAACCTGGACAAGGACCTGCTCAAGGCCCTGGAGCCGAGCGACCCGGGCAACCAGTACTCGATCCCCTACATGTGGGGCACCATCGGCATTGGCTACAACGTCGAGAAGGTCAAGGCCGTGCTCGGCGCCGACGCTCCGGTCGACTCCTGGGACCTGGTGTTCAAGCCGGAGAACATGGAAAAGCTGAAGTCCTGCGGCGTTTCCTTCCTCGACTCGCCGACCGAGATTCTGCCGGCCGCGCTGCACTACCTGGGTTACGCCCCGGATAGCAGCAACAAGGACGAGCTGAAGAAGGCCGAGGAACTGTTCCTCTCCATCCGTCCTTCGGTGGCTTACTTCCACAGCTCCAAGTACATCTCCGACCTGGCCAACGGCAACATCTGCGTCGCCATCGGTTACTCGGGCGACATCTACCAGAGCAAGGCGCGCGCCGAAGAAGCGAAGAACGGCGTTGAAGTCGGCTACAACATCCCGAAAGAGGGGGCAGGTTCCTTCTTCGACATGCTGGCCGTACCGGCCGATGCGAAGAACGTCGAGGAGGCGCACACCTTCCTCAATTACCTGATGAAGCCGGAAGTGATGGCCAGCATCACCAACTACGTGCAGTTCCCCAACGGCAATGCCGCGGCCACGCCGCTGGTGGACGAGGCACTGCGCACCGACCCGGGCGTCTACCCGACCCCCGAAGTGCTGAAGAAGATCTACACCTTCCCGGATCTGGCGCCTGCCGTGCAGCGCACCATGACCCGCAGCTGGACCAAGATCAAGTCCGGTCGCTAAGCAACGCCGCCTGGCGGGTTCGCCCGCCAGGCACTCAAAAAGCCCGAAGAGGAAACGTTATGCGTCGTTCTACCCTGCTGGCTGGCCTGATCGCCGCCGCCCTCGGTATGTCCGTAGCTCAGGCAGCCGATCGCGTGGTCAAGGTCTACAACTGGTCCGACTACATCGCGCCAGACACCATCGCCGATTTCGAGAAGGAAACCGGTATCAAGGTGGTGTATGACGTTTTCGATTCCAACGAAACCCTCGATGGCAAGCTGGCCACCGGCCAGAGCGGCTACGACGTGGTGGTCCCGACCAACCACTTCCTGGCCAAGCAGGTGCGTGCCGGCACCTACATGAAGCTGGACAAGTCCAAGCTGCCCAACCTGGTCAATCTCGACCCGACCATCATGAAGAACCTGGCCGCGGGTGACCCCGGCAACGAATACTCGGTGCCCTATCTCTGGGGTACCAATGGCATCGGCCTGAACGTGACCAAGGCGCGCGCCGTGCTTGGCGAAGACGCCCCGCTGGATTCCTGGGAGCTGCTGTTCGATCCGAAGTACGCCGAGAAGCTCGCCTCCTGTGGCATCGCCCTGCTCGACTCGGGCGACGAAGTGCTGCCGCAGATGGTCAACTACCTGGGCATGTCGCCGCACACCAAGAAGCGCGAAGACTACGAGAAAGCCTACGAGCAGATGATGAAGGTGCGTCCTTACATCACCTACTTCCACAGCTCCAAGTTCATCTCCGACCTGGCCAACGGCAACATCTGCGCCGCGTTCGGCTATTCCGGCGATGTGCTGCAGGCGGCCGATCGCGCCGAAGAGGCCGGCCGCACCGACGAGATCGCCTACATCATTCCCAAGGAAGGCACCGCCATGTGGGCCGACCTGCTGGCGATCCCGAAGGACTCCAAGAACGTCGATGAGGCGCACGCGTTCATCAACTACCTGCTGCGTCCCGAAGTGATCGCCAAGATCAGCGATTACGTGGCCTACGCCAACCCCAACAGCAAGGCCACCGCGCTGGTCGACGAAGACGTGCGTAACAACCCCGGCGTCTATCCCAGCGCCGAGGTCATGGCCAAGCTCTACGTCGCCGAGGAACGTCCGCGTGACGTGCAGCGCTGGCTGACCCGCGACTGGACACGAATCAAGAGCGGTCGCTGATCGTCGGAAGATTTTCCTATAAAGTGCCGCGCCTTTTTCCGGGCGGCACACAAAAACGAGGATGAAACTGTGCGAGTTACCCTGCCCAAGTCTCTGATCGCCCTGGCGGCTTCCGCCTTCTGTGGTGTCACCCTGGCCCAACCTTCGGTGCACATCTACAACTGGAGCGACTACATCGGCGAAGAGACCCTGGCCAAGTTCGAGGCGAAAACCGGGATCAAGCCGGTCTATGACGTCTTCGACTCCAACGAAACGCTCGAAGGCAAACTGCTGGCTGGCCGTAGTGGCTACGACGTGGTGGTGCCCTCCAACCACTTCCTCGGCAAGCAGATCCGCGCGGGTGCCTTCCAGCCGCTGGATCGCGCCAAGCTGAGCAACTGGGACAACCTCGATCCGGCCCTGCTCAAGCAGCTGGAAACCAACGACCCGGGCAACCAGTATTCCGTGCCCTATCTGTGGGGCACCAACGGCATCGGCTACAACGTCGAGAAGGTCAAGGCCACTCTGGGCATCGACGAGATCGACTCCTGGGCCGTGCTGTTCGAGCCGGAGAACATCAAGAAGCTGAGCGAGTGCGGCGTCGCCTTCCTCGACTCCGGCGATGAAATGATCCCGGCCATGCTCAACTACCTGGGCCTCGACCCCAACAGCACCAAGGCCGAGGATTACGCCAAGGCCGAAGCCAAGCTGCTCGAAGTGCGTCCTTACGTCACCTACTTCCACAGCTCCAAGTACATCGGCGACCTGGCCAACGGCAACATCTGCGTGGCGGCAGGTTTCTCCGGTGACATCCTGCAGGCTGCCGACCGTGCCGAAGAAGCCGGCAAGGGTATCGAGATCGCCTACAGCATTCCCAAGGAAGGCGCCAACCTCTGGTTCGACATGATGGCCATCCCGGCCGACTCCGCGAATGTCGAGCAGGCCCACGCGTTCATCAATTTCCTCCTCGAGCCCGAAGTGATCGCCGAAGTCAGTGACTACGTCGGTTACGCCAACCCCAACGTCAAGGCGGGCGAGCTCATGGATCAGGAGGTTCGCAACGACCCGTCCGTGTACCCGCCGCAGGCCGTACTGGACAAGCTGTACATCTCCGCTGAATTGCCAGTGAAGGTACAGCGCCTGATGACCCGTACCTGGACCAAGGTCAAGTCGGGTCAGTAATCGTTTCCAGCCCGGCCGCAGGGGCCGGGCACAATCTTCCGGGAGTTTTCCTAAATGGCTGTTGCCTCCAGCGCCTACAAAAAAGCCCTCGAGGGGGATCAGACACCGAAAGAGGTGTTGGTCAAAATCGATCGGGTGACCAAGAAGTTCGATGAGACAGTAGCAGTCGACGATGTATCGCTGACCATCAACAAGGGCGAGATCTTCGCCCTGCTGGGCGGTTCGGGTTCGGGCAAGTCCACGCTGCTGCGCATGCTCGCGGGCTTCGAGCGGCCCACCGAGGGGCGCATCATTCTCGATGGCGTGGACATCACCGACATGCCGCCGTACCAGCGGCCGATCAACATGATGTTCCAGTCCTACGCGCTGTTCCCGCACATGACCGTGGCGCAGAACATCGCCTTCGGCCTGCAGCAGGACAAGCTGCCCAAGGCGGAGATCGACGAGCGCGTCAGCGAGATGCTCAAGCTGGTGCACATGACCCAGTACGCCAAGCGCAAGCCGCACCAGCTCTCCGGTGGCCAGCGTCAGCGTGTGGCCCTGGCCCGCTCGCTGGCCAAGCGGCCGAAGCTGCTGCTGCTCGATGAACCCATGGGCGCGCTGGACAAGAAGCTGCGTTCGCAGATGCAGCTGGAACTGGTGGAGATCATCGAGCGCGTGGGCGTGACCTGCGTGATGGTGACCCATGACCAGGAAGAGGCCATGACCATGGCCCAGCGCATCGCCATCATGCACCTGGGCTGGATCGCCCAGACCGGCAGCCCGGTGGATATCTACGAGACGCCCACCAGCCGCCTGGTGTGCGAGTTCATCGGCAACGTCAACCTGTTCGAAGGGCAGATCACCACCGACGAAGCCGACCACGCGATCATCGACTGCCCGCACGTGGACAAGCCGATCTACATCGGTCACGGCGTCAGTACCCGTGCCGAGAACAAGTCGGTCAGCTACGCCCTGCGCCCGGAAAAGCTGCTGATGGCCACCGCCCTGCCGGACGACCACGAGCATCCCGAGTACAACTGGAGCCATGGCCACGTCCACGACATCGCCTACCTGGGCGGTCACTCGGTGTACCACGTCAAGCTCACGTCCGGGCAGGTCGTGCAGTGCTTCATCGCCAACGCCGAGCGCCGCGGCAAGCGTCCGACCTGGGATGACCCGGTGGTGGTGTACTGGGAAGACGACAGCGGCGTGGTACTGCAATCATGAAACCGAGCAAACTCCTGCGCTATCTGCCCAGGGGGCGGCATGCCGTGATCGGCATACCCTTCCTGTGGTTGTTCATGTTCTTCCTGCTGCCCTTCATCATCGTGCTGAAGATCAGTTTCGCCGAGGCCGACGTCGCGATTCCGCCCTATACGGAAATCTACGAATGGGCGGACGGCAAGCTGACGTTGCTGCTGAACTTCGGCAACTACATCTTCCTCACCGAGGACGCACTCTATCTGTCGGCCTACCTGGGCTCGCTCAAGGTCGCGTTCTTCAGCACCCTGCTGTGCCTGCTGATCGGCTACCCGATGGCCTATGCCATCGCCCGTGCGCCGAAATCGCAGCAGACCGTGCTGCTGCTGCTGATCATGATGCCGACCTGGACCGCGATCCTGATCCGCGTCTACGCCTGGATGGGCATCCTCGGCAACAACGGCCTGCTCAACAGCCTGCTGATGGGAATCGGCCTGATCGACTCGCCGCTGCAGATCCTCAACACCAACATCGCCGTCTATATCGGCGTGGTGTATTCCTATCTGCCGTTCATGATCCTGCCGCTCTACGCCAACCTGGTGAAGCATGACCCCAGCCTGCTGGAAGCCGCTTCCGACCTGGGCTCGAGCAACCTCAACAACTTCTGGCGCATCACCGTGCCGCTGTCGAAGAACGGCATCATCGCCGGCTCCATGCTGGTGTTCATTCCGGTGGTCGGCGAGTTCGTCATCCCTGAACTGCTTGGCGGTCCGGAGACCCTGATGATCGGCAAGGTGCTGTGGCAGGAATTCTTCAACAACCGCGACTGGCCGGTGGCTTCCGCCCTGGCGGTGGTGATGCTGGCGATTCTGATCGTGCCCATCATTCTGTTCAACCGTAACCAAGCGAAAGAACTGGAGGGCCGCCCATGAAGCGTTTCAGTTTCTCCAGTCTGATGCTCTGGGCGGGCCTGGTGTTCATCTACCTGCCGATGGTCATCCTGGTCATCTACTCGTTCAACGCCTCGCGTCTGGTCACCGTCTGGGGTGGCTGGTCGGTGAAGTGGTACGTCGGCCTGCTCGACAATACCCAGCTGATGAACTCGGTGATGCGCTCGCTGGAAATCGCCTGCTACACCGCCATCGCGGCGGTGGCGCTGGGCACGCTGGCGGCCTTCGTGCTGACCCGTATCACCCGCTTCAAGGGGCGTACGCTGTTCGGTGGCCTGGTCACCGCACCGCTGGTCATGCCGGAGGTGATCACCGGTCTGTCGTTGCTGCTGCTGTTCGTGCTGATGGCGCAGCTGATCGGCTGGCCGATGCAGCGTGGCATGACCACCATCTGGATCGCCCACACCACCTTCTGCTCGGCCTACGTGGCGGTGGTGGTGTCGTCGCGCCTGCGTGAGCTGGACCTGTCCATCGAGGAAGCGGCCATGGACCTCGGCGCCAAGCCGTGGAAGGTGTTCTTCCTGATCACCGTGCCGATGATCGCGCCGTCGCTGGCGGCGGGGGCGATGATGTCCTTCGCCCTGTCGCTGGATGACCTGGTGCTGGCCAGCTTCGTCTCCGGTCCGGGTTCCACCACGCTGCCGATGGAGATCTTCTCCGCCGTGCGCCTGGGGGTGAAGCCCGAGATCAACGCGGTGGCCAGCCTGATCCTGCTGGCGGTGTCCTTCGCCACCTTCCTGGCCTGGTTCTTCAGCCAGCGTGCCGAAGAGAAGCGCAAGAAGGCCCTGCAGCAGGCCATGGACGAGACCGCCAACAGCGTCAATCCGTCCTGGCAGCAGGTAGTCGACAGCCGTCGCAGCGATAGCTGAGCCTGGTACTGAAATGAAAAACGGGCCCTTCGGGGCCCGTTTTTCGTGGGGAGCGGCAGCGCTTCAACGGTGACGAAGGGCTCGCCGGCAACGCGCCTGCCACAGGGGTGTGGCGGTCATTTCACCAGCGCTTTCCAGGCCTTGAGGCTTTGTACGACCTGAGTCTGGGTCATGCGCAGCTGGCGCTGCTCGTCGTCCAGGGGTTGCAGGGCCAGCCCCTGCAGCTTGCTCAGCTCGCCGTAGAGGCGGTCGACCTCGGCGACGTCCAGCACGCCGCGCGCCAGGCGCAGCCAGACCAGCAGGCGCTCCAGGCGTGGCATCTGTTCGGCCAGGTCTTCCGGTTGCTGCTGGTAGCGGCGCAGTTGCAGGGCTGCCCCTTCCTCGGCCAGCAAGGTCGGCAGCCAGCTGCCTAGGGCCGCTTTGCCCTGGCGCTCGCCCCGTGCATTGCGCGCCGCCGTCCAGCTGCGTTGCAGCAGCCAGTACGACAGCTTCAGCGACAGCAGGCCCCAGCGGCAGCCGTCCAGCTCGGCGGCGAACAGGGCCGGCGCGTTGCGGCGCATGCTGTCGTCGTTCTGCCCGGCAGCCAGGCGCGGGCGCCAGTCATCGAGCAGGCTGTCGAGCGCTTCGCGCAGCTCCCGCGAGCTGGCGCGCGGGGCGGCCTGGCCGAGACTGGCGAGCAGGGCGCGCAGGTCGACCAGTTGCTCCAGCCACTGCTGCAGCAGGCTCCAGTGGCCGTTCCAGCGGTACTGCTCGGCCAGGCGCTGGCTGGCGCCGAGCAGGTGCCAGGCCAGCGCGGCGACGGTGTCGTCGAGGCTCATCTCGGCATCCAGCGCGGGCGCTGGCAGGCTCAGGCTGTAGCTGCCGGCGTCGAACAGGCGATAGCCGCGTTCGGCCTTGCTGATATCGCAGGGCATCAGCGGCAGGTCGGCGGCCAGCTCGCAGGCCAGCTCCAGCAGCGCGGCCGGCTCGCCCTGGCGCAGCTCCAGTTCCAGCTCGCAGATTTCCTCTTCACCCTCGCCAGCCAGCACCTTGCCCAGGTCCAGCGCCGCTTCGATGACGACCTTGGCCTTGCCGCGGCCCCAGGCGATTTCCGCCTTCTCGCGCACGAAATCGGTGGTGAACAGCGGCTGCAGGCTCTTCTTGTCCAGCTCGGCCAGGCTGGCGGGCCAGCAGCTGTCATCGAGCTTGCTCAGGTCGAGCTTGGCCTTGCTCAGGTACCAGTCCCATTCGTTGCGTTCGGACAGGCCGGCGACGCTCTGTCCACGCGATTTCAGGGTCTGGATGAACTGTTCGCCGTCACGCCGCAGGCGCAGCGCAACCTTGGCGGCGGCCAGGTCGCGCGCTGGCGTGTCGTAGTACTGGTTGAACAGTTCGACGCGTTGCCAGCCGCTCTTGTTGCGTTTCTTCAGCAGCGGGTGTTCGCGCAGTGCGGCCAGGGTGGCGCGGCTGGCACGCAGTTTGATTTCGGTTTCTTTGACCATGGTGGAGAGCTAGATAGCCTTTTATGAAAATGTGACAGACCGATGACGCGCGCTGGCGGATGACGAAGTCGGTCCCTATACTTGCGGCCTTCTCAAAACGGGGGCTTACCCTATGCCTATCAATCCCTTTGTCAGCCTGTTCGGCCGTTCACCCATCGGCCCCATGCAGCAGCATATCGCCAAGGCCCACGAGTGCGCGGCGAACCTGGTGCCCTTCTTCGAGGCCGTGATGGCCGAAGACTGGACCAGGGTTGAACAGGTACAACAGGAGATGTCCCGGCTGGAGCACGAGGCGGACAAGCTGAAGAAAAGCGTGCGCCTGCATCTGCCCAAGAGCCTGTTTCTGCCGGTGCCGCGCTCGGACCTGCTGGAGCTGCTCAGTGTACAGGACAAAGTCGCCAACCGTGCCAAGGACATTGCCGGCCTGATGCTTGGCCGTCAGATGAGCATTCCGCAGGCACTGCAGCCGCTGATGGCTTCCTACGTGCAACGCAGCGTCGATGCCAGCGCCCAGGCGCTGAAGGCGATGAACGAACTGGATGAGCTGCTCGAGACCGGTTTTGCCGGGCGTGAAGCGGTGCTGGTGGAAACCCTGATCGAAGAGCTCGGCAATATCGAAAACGATACCGATCGTCTGCAGATCGAGGTCCGCCGCAACCTGTTCAAGCTGGAGAAGGACCTTCCCCCGGTCGATGTGATGTTCCTCTATCAGATCATCGACTGGATCGGCGATGTCGCCGACCGTGCCCAACGAGTGGGCAACCGACTGGAACAACTGCTGGCGCGCTAAGCGCCAGTGTCCTTTCTGGGATCTACGGATAATTCATTATGTCTCTGATTGCGGACTACGGGCTGGTTCTGCTCGTTCTTGCCTGCCTTTTCGGTTTTTTCATGGCCTGGGGTGTTGGCGCCAATGATGTCGCCAATGCCATGGGTACTTCGGTCGGCTCGCGTGCGCTGACCATCAAGCAGGCGATCCTCATCGCCATGGTCTTCGAGTTCGCCGGTGCCTACCTGGCCGGCGGTCAGGTGACCGAGACGATCAAGAGCGGCATCGTCGATGCCTCGATGATCAGTCCCAACCTGATGGTGCTGGGCATGATGTCCGCGCTGCTGGCGGCGGGCACCTGGCTGCTGGTCGCATCGACCAAGGGCTGGCCGGTGTCGACCACCCATTCGATCGTCGGTGCGGTGATCGGCTTCGCCGCGGTCGGCGTGTCGATGGATGCCGTGCACTGGGGTGGCGTCGGCCCGATCGTGGCCAGCTGGGTGATCTCGCCGGTGCTCTCCGGGGTGGTGGCGTTCGGCGTGTTCATGAGCGTGCAGAAGCTGATCATCGACACCGAGACGCCCTTCGCCAACGCCAAGCGCTACGTGCCGGTGTACATGTTCCTCACCGGTTTCATGGTGTCGATCATGACCGTCACCAAGGGCCTCAAGCACGTCGGCCTGCACCTGAGCGGCGGCGAAGGCTTCCTGCTCTCGGCCGGTATCGGTGTGCTGGTCATGCTGATCGGCATCGCCCTGCTGAGCCGCATCAAGATCGACGTTGAGGCTGACAAGAGCTTCCACTTCGCCAGCGTCGAGAAGGTGTTCGCGGTGCTGATGATCTTCACCGCCTGCTCCATGGCCTTCGCCCACGGTTCCAACGACGTGGCCAATGCGGTCGGTCCGCTGGCAGCCATCGTCGGGGTGATCCAGAGCGGCGGCGAGATGGTCGGCGCCAAGGCGGCCCTGCCGGCCTGGGTACTGTTGCTGGGTGCGATCGGCATCGTCGTCGGCCTGGCCACCTACGGTTACAAGGTGATCGCCACCATCGGCAAGGAAATCACCGAGCTGACCCCCAGCCGTGGCTTCGCCGCCGAACTGGCGACCGCCACCACCGTGGTCGGCGCCTCGGCCATCGGCCTGCCGGTTTCCACCACGCACACGCTGGTCGGCGCCGTGCTCGGCGTAGGCATCGCCCGGGGTATCGGCGCACTGAACCTGGGTGTGATCGGCAAGATCTTCATGTCCTGGCTGATCACCCTGCCGGTCGGCGCCGCGCTGTCGATCTTCTTCTTCTTCATCCTGCGCGGGCTGTTCGGCGGCGTCTGATTCGGCGCCGGCGGTTTCCCCTGAGGTTGGATGCTCCTATGATGGGAGCTCCGACCCAGGAGAGCGCCGATGCCCTTGCCGTCCTTTCAGGAGCAGTTCGCCGCGTTGATTGCAGCGCCCTCGGTGAGCTGTACCCAGCCGAACTGGGACCAGACCAACGCACCGGTGATCGATCTGCTCGCCGCCTGGCTGAGCGATCTCGGCTTCCGCTGCGAGACCCAGCAGGTCGCGCCGGGCAAATTCAACCTGCTGGCCAGCTATGGCAGCGGCCCTGGCGGCCTGGTGCTGGCCGGGCACAGCGACACCGTGCCTTTCGACGCCGCGCTGTGGCAGAGCGACCCGCTCAAGCTGACCGAGGTCGGCGACCGCTGGGTCGGTCTCGGCAGTTGCGACATGAAGGGTTTCTTCGCCCTGGTCATCGAGGCCGTTCGGCCGCTTCTCGAACAACCTTTCCAGCAGCCGCTGCTGATTCTCGCCACCTGTGACGAAGAAAGCTCCATGGCCGGCGCCCGTGCCCTGGCCGATGCCGGCCGGCCGCTGGGCCGGGCGGCGGTGATCGGCGAGCCAACGGGGTTGAAGCCCATCCGCCTGCACAAGGGGGTGATGATGGAACGCATCGACATCCTCGGGCAGAGCGGCCATTCCTCCGACCCTGGCCTTGGCCACAGTGCGCTGGAGGCCATGCAGGACGTGATGGGCGAACTGCGCGCCCTGCGTGCGCAGTGGCAACGCGAGTTCAACAACCCGCAGTTCGGCGTGCCGCAACCGACGCTCAACCTGGGCTGCATCCACGGCGGCGACAACCCCAACCGTATCTGCGGGCAGTGCGCGCTGGAGTTCGACCTGCGCCCGTTGCCGGGCATGGACCCGGAGGCGCTGCGCGAGGCGATCCGCGGCAAGCTGCAGCCGCTCGCGCTCAAGCATCAGGTACGCATCGACTACGGGCCCCTGTTTCCCGCCGTGCCGCCGTTCGAGCAGGCTGCCGATGCGGAGCTGGTGCGCGTGGCCGAGCGATTGACCGGACATGCGGCGCAAGCGGTGGCATTTGGCACCGAGGCGCCTTATCTTCAACACCTTGGCTGCGAGACCCTGGTGCTTGGCCCGGGCAACATCGACTGTGCGCATCAGCCCGGGGAACACCTGGCACTCTCCCGTATCGAACCTACGGTGACACTGCTGCGCCAACTGATCCAACACTATTGCCTGATTCGGAGTGAAGACGTGCAGCGACGATGAGCGGACCTCTCGAACCGAACATGGCGGGTGATTTCCGCCCTACGTCTCGACGCTAACGGATTTGTCATGCACGACTACGTCAACTGGCTACGCCACGCTTCGCCCTATATCAATGCTCACCGTGACTGCACCTTCGTGGTCATGCTGCCGGGGGAGGGCGTCGCCCACCCGAACTTCGCCAACATCGTCCACGACCTGGTGCTGCTGCACAGCCTCGGCGTGCGCCTGGTGCTGGTCCACGGCTCGCGCCCGCAGATCGAGACACGCCTGGCCGCGCGTGGCCTGACCCCGCACTACCATCGCGACCTGCGCATCACCGATGCGCCGACCCTGGAGTGCGTGATCGACGCCGTCGGCCAGCTGCGCATCGCCATCGAGGCACGCCTGTCCATGGACATGGCCGCGTCGCCGATGCAGGGCGCGCGGCTGCGCCTGACCAGCGGCAACTTCGTCACTGCGCGGCCAATCGGCGTCGTCGACGGCATCGACTACCACCACACCGGCGAAGTGCGCCGCATCGACCGCAAGGGCATCAACCGCCAGCTCGACGAGCGCAGCATCGTGCTGCTGTCGCCGCTGGGCTATTCGCCTACCGGGGAGATCTTCAACTTGGCCTGTGAGGACGTCGCCACCCGCGCTGCCATCGACCTGGGGGCGGACAAGCTGCTGCTGTTCGGCGCCGAGGACGGCCTGCTCGACGAGGCGGGCAAGCTGGTGCGCGAGCTGCGCCCGCAGCAGGTGCCCGCGCACCTGACGCGCCTGGGCGGCCACTACCAGGGCGAATTGCTCGACGCCGCTGCCCAGGCCTGCCGGGGTGGCGTGAAGCGCAGCCACATCGTCAGCTACGCCACCGATGGTGCCCTGCTCAGCGAACTGTTCACCCGCACCGGCAACGGTACCCTGGTTGCCCAGGAACAGTTCGAGTCGCTGCGCGAGGCGAGCATCGAGGATGTCGGCGGCCTGATCGAGCTGATCAGCCCGCTGGAGGAACAGGGCATTCTGGTGCGTCGCTCGCGCGACGTGCTGGAGCGCGAGATCGAGCAGTTCAGCATCGTCGAGCGTGAAGGGCTGATCATCGCCTGTGCGGCGCTCTACCCGATCGCCGATTCCGACTGCGGCGAGCTGGCCTGCCTGGCGGTCAATCCGGACTACCGCCATGGCGGTCGCGGTGACGAGCTGCTGGAGCGTATCGAGGCGCGGGCACGGGCGCAGGGGATCAAGACCCTGTTCGTGCTCACCACCCGCACGGCGCACTGGTTCCGCGAGCGCGGTTTCCAGCCGAGCAGCGTCGAGCGCATGCCGACGGCGCGCGCATCGCTGTACAACTACCAGCGCAATTCCAAGGTGTTCGAGAAGGCGTTGTAACCCGCAACGCCGCGACCGCTGGGAACGGCTTCAGCCACCAGGCTCGAGAGGCGTTGATCAGGCGCTGTGCTGCTGCAGGCGCATCTGTTCATGGCCGTCGTCCCAGCCGGCCTCCCAGGCGGCGGCGGGGATTTCGTCGGGGTAGGGTTGGCGGTTTCTGGCCTGGCCGGTAAGGCCGGCCATATAGCCTTGCTGGTAGGCCTTGGTCAGGCTTTCCAGGCTCCATTGCGGCGTGGCTTCGTCGGCCATGGGGCGCTGCTCGTCTTTCGTCCGTTACCCGGCAATGCTAGCTGGCCGGGCGGCCTGCAGTGTGGCCGCCCATCCCGGCTTTTGCTCCGCTGGTTGGCTTTGTGACGCAGTCGACTATTGCCGTTTCGTTACACCGCCAGTGCCAGGATGCTCGCCTGGTAGGCGGCGACGAACGCGTCGAAGTCGCCAGCGGGCTGCGCTTCCAGCTCGGCCTGCTCGGCCAGCGAGTTCTGCGCGGCCTGCTCGAAGGCAGCCTGCTGCCCGGCGTCGAGCGGCTGGGCGCGGAAGTACTCGGCGTGCTGCAGGCTCTGCTGCAGGGCGAACTCGGCGAAGCTGGTGCCCTGGCGCAGGATCGCCAGCACCTGCGCCGACGGTGTCAGCTCGACATCCGCGACCTTGGCCTGCTGATGGGCCAGCGCCTCGACATGGGCCTGGCTGTCCTGGCTGCGGTCGAGCAGCTCGGCCAGCGGCAGGATGCGCTCGAGCAGTTCGCCCGCCCAGGCCTTCAACTCCACCGAGCGCCCCTGGCGCTGCAGGTGCAGGCCGGGACGACGTCCTTCCTTGACCACCTTGAGGAAGTTGCGGGTGCAGTCGCCGCACTCGCCGTTTTCCAGCAGCGGGCTGTCTTCCAGTGCACAGAACAGCAGGAAGGCGTCGATGAAGCGCGCTTGCGCCACGTCGATGCCCAGCGGCAGGAAGGGGTTGATGTCGAGGCAGCGCACTTCCACGTACTGCACGCCACGGCTGGTCAGCGCCTGGATCGGGCGCTCGCCGCTGTGGGTGACGCGTTTCGGGCGGATGCTCGAGTAGTACTCGTTCTCGATCTGCAGGATGTTGGTGTTCAGCTGCAGCCACTCGTCGCCACGCTTGGTGCCCGCCTCGACGTAGGCCGGGTAGGGCGTGCCGACCGCCAGGCGCAGGCTGTCGGTGTAGCTGGCCAGGTCGTTGTAGCACGGCGTCAGGCCGGACTGGGCGCTGCTCTGGTAGCCCAGGTCGCTCATGCGCAGGCTGGTGGCGTAAGGCAGGTACAGGGTGCTGGCGTCCAGCTCCTGCAGCTGGTGCGGGCGACCGCGCATGAAACCCTTGTCCAGCGCCGGCGAAGCACCGAAGAGGTACATCAGCAACCAGCTGTAGCGACGGAAGTTGCGGATCAGCGCGATGTAGCGCGCCGACTGGTAGTCGCGTGCGCTCAGCGTGTCGCCTTCGGTCTGCTGCTGCAGTTGCCACAGGCGCTCGGGCAGCGAGAAGTTGTAGTGAATGCCGGCGATGCACTGCATGGTCTTGCCGTAACGCAGGGCCAGGCCCTTGCGGTACACGTACTTGAGGCGGCCGATGTTGGAGCTGCCATAGCGGGCGATGGGAATGGTCGCCTCGTCCGGCAGGGCGCAAGGCATCGACGGGCTCCACAGCAGTTCGCTGCCGAGCTTGTCGTAGGCGAAGCGGTGGATACGTTCCAGCTCGCCCAGGGTCTCGGCCGGGTCGGCGGCCGTTCCGGTGATGAACTCCAGCAGCGACTCGGAGTAGTCGGTGGTGATCTGCGAATGGGTCAGCGCCGAGCCCAGCGCTTGCGGGTGCGGCGTCAGGGCCAGTTGGCCGTCACGGTCGACGCGCAGGCACTCGCGCTCGATACCGTGCAGGCACTCACCCAGCAGGGACAGGTTGGCCGGCTCGCCGAGCTGGGCCAGGCGGCGGGAGAGAAGATCGCTCAAGATGCAATTCCTAACTGGGCAGTCGCCACAATATGGGGATCGCCCCCGCACTCTGCAAGGGGCACAGTTTCACCCACAGTAGACGAGTTCGCTCAGCGCGGATTACACGCAGGCGAAGGTGCCTTGTGCCTTGGCGACCAGCTTGTCGTCCTGCCAGACCTCGGCTTCGACCACCTGGGTGCGGCGGCCGGCGTGCAGGACCTTGGCATGGCACAGCACGCTGCCGTCGGAAACCGGGCGGATGTAGTTGATCTTGCATTCCAGCGTGACGCTGCTCGGGCCGCCGTCGCCCAGGCTGTGGCTGGCCTGGCCCATGGCGGTGTCGATCAGCGAGAACAGAGCGCCGCCATGCAGCTTGCCGTGCAGGTTGCGCAGGTCATCGGTCAGGGCCAGGCGGATGCGCGCCTCGCCGCCGCCGACCTGCAGGATCTCCAGCCCGAGCAGGCGGGAGAAGGCGCTGCTCGCGCCCACCTCCTGCTTGCCGCTCATCGCTTGAGCTGCTTGGCGTTGGCGAACAGCGCCGCCATGCCGCCGGTGGCCGGGGCCGGCTTGTCCTGGCTGGAGTGACGCTCGCTGCGCGGCGTGTTGCCGCCACGGTTGCCGTTGCCACGCTGGCCGCCGCGTGCGCCCTCGACCTTCTCGCCGGGCGTGTCGCCCATGCGCATGGACAGGCCGATGCGGTTACGCGGGATGTCCACTTCCATCACCTTGACCTTGACCACGTCGCCGGTCTTGACCGCTTCGTGCGGGTCCTTGATGAACTTCTCCGACAGCGCGCTGATATGCACCAGGCCGTCCTGATGCACACCGATGTCTACGAAGGCGCCGAAGTTGGTCACGTTGGTCACCACGCCTTCGAGCACCATGCCGGGCTTGAGGTCGGCCAGGGTCTCGACGCCTTCCTGGAACTCGGCGGTCTTGAACTCCGGACGCGGGTCGCGCCCCGGCTTGTCCAGCTCCTTGAGGATGTCGCCGACGGTGAGCAGGCCGAAGCGCTCGTCGGTGAACTTGGCCGGGTCGAGGCGCTTGAGAAAGCCCGAGTCGCCGATCAGCGAGCGGATGTCGCGGCCGGTGTCCTGGGCGATACGTTCCACCAGGGGGTAGGTTTCCGGGTGCACCGCCGAGGCGTCCAGCGGGTTGTCGCCGTTCATCACGCGGAGGAAGCCGGCGGCCTGCTCGAAGGTCTTGTCGCCCAGGCGCGGCACCTTCTTAAGCGCGGCGCGCGAGGCGAAGGCGCCGTTGGCGTCACGGTATTGCACGATGTTCTGCGCCAGGGTCGCGTTGAGGCCGGAGATGCGCGCCAGCAGGGCGGCGGACGCGGTGTTCACGTCCACGCCGACGGCGTTCACGCAGTCCTCGACCACGGCATCCAGCGAGCGTGCCAGCTTGAGCTGCGACACGTCGTGCTGGTACTGGCCGACGCCGATGGATTTCGGGTCGATCTTCACCAGCTCGGCCAGCGGGTCCTGCAGGCGACGGGCGATGCTGACTGCGCCGCGCAGCGACACGTCGAGATCGGGGAATTCGCGGGCGGCCAGCTCGGAGGCCGAGTACACCGAGGCGCCGGCCTCGGAGACCATCACCTTGGTCAGCTTCAGGCCCGGTACTTTCTTGATCAGCTCGGCGGCCAGCTTGTCGGTCTCGCGGCTGGCGGTGCCGTTGCCGATGGAGATCAGGTCGACGCCATGCTTGGCGCACAGCTTGGCCAGGGTCGCCAGGGTGCCGTCCCAGTCGTTGCGCGGCGCGTGCGGGTAGACGGTGGCGGTGTCCAGCACCTTGCCGGTGGCATCGACCACGGCCACCTTGCAGCCGGTGCGCAGGCCGGGGTCCAGTGCCAGGGTGGCACGCGGGCCGGCCGGCGCAGCCAGCAGCAGGTCGTGCAGGTTGCGGGCGAACACGGAAATCGCCTCGTCCTCGGCCTTCTCGCGCAGCTCGCCGAGCAGGTCGGTTTCCAGGTGGTTGTACAGCTTGACCTTCCAGGTCCAGCGCACCACCTCGGCCAGCCACTTGTCGGCGGCGCGACCCTTGTTCGCGAGGCCGAAGCGTTCGCCGATCATCAGCTCGCACGGGTGCAGGGTGCCGGGCAGTTCTTCGCCGACCTTCAGGCTGGCACTGAGGATGCCTTCGTTGCGCCCGCGGAAGATCGCCAGCGCGCGGTGCGACGGCACGCCCTTGAGCGCTTCGTCGTGTTCGAAGTAGTCGCTGAACTTGGCCCCTTCGTTTTCCTTGCCGGGCACGAGGCGGGCGCTGAGGGTGGCGTTGTCCTTGAGGAAGCTGCGCAGCTTGTCGAGCAGCGCGGCATCCTCGGCGAAGCGCTCCATGAGGATGTACTTGGCGCCTTCGAGCACGGCCTTGACGTCGGCGAAGCCCTTCTCGGCGTCGATGAAGCGCTCCGCTTCCTGCTCGGGGGTCAGGTTCGGGTCGTTGAACAGTGCGTCGGCCAGCTCGCCGAGGCCGGCTTCCAGGGCGATCTGGCCCTTGGTGCGGCGCTTCTGCTTGTACGGCAGGTAGAGGTCTTCGAGGCGCGTCTTGGTGTCGGCCAGGTCGATCTCGCGCTTGAGTTCCGCGGTCAGCTTGCCCTGTTCCTCGATGCTGGCGAGGATCGCCCCGCGACGCTCGTCCAGCTCGCGCAGGTAGCGCAGGCGCTCTTCCAGGTGGCGCAGCTGGGTGTCGTCGAGGCTGCCGGTCACTTCTTTACGGTAGCGGGCGATGAAGGGCACGGTGGAGCCTTCGTCGAGCAGGGCCACGGCGGCGGCAACCTGTTGCGGGCGCACGCCCAGTTCTTCGGCGATGCGGTTGTTGATGCTGTCCATATAGTGCTACCCACGCTGGTACGACAAGGCGGCCGCGCCAGGGCGGCCAGATACGAAAGCGGCGCATTATAAACACCGCATCCACCGACGCTGAGAACCGTTCGGGGAAAAATCTGCTAACAATGGCTAAGGCGCCCATCCATGCGCCTGAGCGATAATGCCGCCACTCGCCGTCCATCGTACGGCTGTCCAAGGAGACGCCATGACCCAGTCCGCCCCCGCCGCCGAAGGCGAGAAGATCCTCATCGTCGATGATGACGCCCGTCTGCGCCGCCTGCTCGAGCGCTTCTTCGACGAGCAGGGCTACCGGGTACGTGCGGTGGAGAACGTCGAGCAGATGGATCGTCTGCTGGCGCGCGAACTGTTCAATCTGGTGGTGCTCGACCTGATGCTGCCGGGCGAGGATGGCCTGTCCGCCTGCCGTCGTCTGCGTGAGTCGAACAACCAGATCCCGATCATCATGCTCACCGCCAAGGGTGATGAGTCGAGCCGTATCCAGGGCCTGGAACTGGGCGCCGACGATTACCTGGCCAAACCCTTCAACCCGCGTGAGCTGCTGGCGCGGATCAAGGCCGTGCTGCGCCGCCAGGCGCCGGTGGTGCCGGGCGCGCCGGGCTCCGAGGACGAGAGCGTCAGCTTCGGCGACTACGAGTTGTCCCTGGCCACGCGCGAACTGAAGAAAGGCGACGAAGTGCACATGCTCACCACCGGTGAGTTCGCCGTGCTCAAGGCGCTGGTGCAGCATGCGCGCGAGCCGCTTACCCGCGACAAGCTGATGAACCTGGCGCGTGGCCGCGAGTGGGATGCGCTGGAGCGTTCCATCGATGTGCAGATCAGCCGCCTGCGCCGCCTGATCGAGCCGGACCCGTCCAAGCCGCGTTATATCCAGACCGTCTGGGGTGTGGGCTACGTGTTCGTGCCGGATGGCAATAAGTGAAGTTGCACGCTGCCAGTCACACGCTGCAGGTGATCGGAGGTTGGGCGGCTTCTTCTTGCGGCTTGCAGCTTGAGGCTTGCCGCTCTTGAAGACTCCCGTCTGGTTCCCGCAAAGCTTCTTCGCCCGCACCCTCTGGCTGGTGCTGGTGGTCGTGCTGTTCTCCAAGGCGCTGACGCTGGTTTATCTGATGATGAACGAGGACGTGCTGGTCGACCGCCAGTACAGCCATGGTGCAGCGCTGACCCTGCGCGCCTACTGGGCGGCCAACCCGGATGACCGCGACCACATCGCCCAGGCGGCAGGGCTCAAGCGCATCCCGCGTGACAAGGTGCCGGCCAGCGAACAGCACTGGCCCTACAGCGAGATCTTCCAGCGGCAGATGCAGACCGAGCTCGGTCCCGACACCGACACCCGGGTGCGTGCCACCACGCCGCCTGCGCTGTGGGTGCATGCCCCCAGCCTCGGCGACGGCTGGGTACGCGTGCCGATGTACCCGCACCCGCTGCGTGGCCAGCGCATCTGGAGCGTGCTGGGCTGGTTCCTCGGCATCGGCCTGCTGTCCACCGCCGCCGCCTGGATCTTCGTGCGCCAGCTCAGCGCACCGCTCAAGCGTCTGGTCTACGCGGCTCGCCAGCTGGGCCAGGGGCGCAGCGTGCGCCTGCCGATCAGCGACACGCCCAGCGAGATGACCGAGGTCTATCGCGCCTTCAACCAGATGGCCGAGGACGTCGAGCAGGCCGGGCGTGAACGCGAGCTGATGCTGGCGGGCGTCTCGCATGACCTGCGCACGCCACTGACCCGCCTGCGTCTGGCCCTGGAGTTCATGCAGAACGATGCGGAAACCGAGGACATGGTGCGCGACATCGAGGACATGGACGCGATTCTCGATCAGTTCCTCGCCTTCATCCGCGACGGACGCGACGAGCCGGTGGAGGAGGCGGACTTCCCCGAGCTGGTGCGTGAAACCCTGGCGCCCTACAACCAGGGCGGCGAGCGTGTTCGCCTGTGCCTGGAGCCGATTCCTCCCTTCCCGCTGCGCCGTGTCTCGACCAAGCGGCTGCTCACCAACCTGGTGGAGAACGCGCTCAATCATGGCGGCGGCGATGCCGTGGAGGTGGTTGCCAGCCTGGCCGGTGACCACAGCGCGCCCTATGTGGTGCTGAGCGTCCTCGACCGTGGCAACGGCATCGACCCGACCGAACTGGACAGCATCTTCAACCCCTTCATTCGCGGTGACCGGGCGCGTGGCGGGCGGGGCACCGGCCTCGGCCTGGCCATCGTCAAGCGCATCGCGGCCCTGCATGGTGGCAGTGTCGAGCTGCGCAACCGCAGCGGCGGTGGCCTCGAGGCGCGCGTGCGGCTGCCGCTCGGCCTGCTGCTGCCGCGTGATGCGGTGTAGCTGAGCGGCCTGCCCCGCGGCGGCGTGCTGGCAATACGCTGCCAAGCGCTCTGGCGCTGGGCTATGCTGTGCCTGCGAATCGATTCGAGGCCCGCATGTCCGCCGCCTTCCCTGACCGCCTGCCCAGCTGGACCTGGTGGCTGCCGCTGCCGATCTTTCACCTGGGCACCTGGATATCCCTGGCAACCCGCCTGAACGATGGCGTGGCGCTGTGCTACCTGCCGCTGGTGCTCGGCCTGACGCTGTGCCTCTGGTGGGGGCCGCGGGTGTTGCCGGCGCTCTACCTCAATGCGCTGTTCAGCGTGCCGTTGTGGGGCCTGCCCTGGCAGTGGGCGCCGCTCTATGCCTTGCCGGAAACGGCGGCGGTCGCCCTGGGCTGGTGGTTGCTGCAGCGGCAGGTCTTCGACCCCGCGTTGGGGCGCCTGTCGGATCTGCTGCGTTTCTTCGCCCTTGGTGTACTGGTGCCCGCCACCCTGTTGGCCCTCGGGCTGCAGACCAACCTGTGGCTGACCGGCCTGCAGATCGGCGAGCGCTGGGCGCTGGCCAGCCTGTCGATCTGGCTGACCGACGCGATCAACCTGCTCGCCCTGTGTGCGCCGCTGCTGGCCTTCGCCACGCCGCTCCTGCGGGCGCGTGGCTGGCTGCGCAAATGGGCCGAGACGCCCGGGACGACCTCGCTGCTCAGTGCTTCGCCGTCCGCCTGGTTGCTCGCTGCGGGCGTGTTCGTGCTGCTGCTGGTGTTGCTGGGCAGCCTGCCGTTGCTGCTCGCCCTGCCGGTACTGGGCATCAGCATGCTGGTGTTGGCGCTGCGCCATGCGTTCGTCGGCGCCCTGTACGGCGTCATCCTCGGCTATTGCGCGACCCTGGTGCTGCCCCTGCTGCGCACCAGCCTCGGTCAGGAGGGGCTGGACCTGCAGCGCAACCAGTTGCAGCTGGCTGTCCTCCTGCTGATGGGCGCGGTCCTGCTGGTGGGCCGGGCGCTGAGCGACCTGCGCCAGACCCTGGCACTCAGCGCGCAGATACAGCAGCAACTGGCGCGCGCCAACCTGGCGATGGAAGCCAGCCCGCTCGGAGTGACCATCGCGGATGCACGGCAGGCCGACATGCCGCTGGTCTACTGCAACCCGGCCTTCACCCAGATCACCGGTTACTCCGCCGCCGAGGCCGAGGGGCGCGAGTGCCTGTTCCTGGCCGGCGATGAACACAATCAGCACGGCCTGCAGAAGCTGCGTACGGCGCTGCGCGAAGGGCGCGCCGCACAGGCCGTGGTACGCAACGTGCGCAAGGATGGCAGCCGCTTCTGGAACGAGGTGGTGCTGGCACCGATGCGCGACGAGCAGGGCATCAGTCATTTCGTCGGCCTGCAGCACGACGTCAGCGAGCGCGAGGAACTGGCGGCGCAGGTCGAGCGGCAACGGCTGGCCATGCTGCGCC
The DNA here is from genome assembly GCF_017915135.1 of Ectopseudomonas khazarica. Lineage (NCBI taxonomy): Bacteria > Pseudomonadati > Pseudomonadota > Gammaproteobacteria > Pseudomonadales > Pseudomonadaceae > Ectopseudomonas > Ectopseudomonas khazarica. Next base: position 367,867 of record NZ_CP068551.1, read on the forward strand.
AGAGTCATCTGTTCACTCAGACCGAGGACATCGCCAACCTGGGCGGCTGGGTACTGGAGCTCAGCGACTACGGCATGTTCTGGAGCGAGGGCTGCTACCGCATCGTCGAGCGCGACATCCAGCAGGGCCCGCCCGACCTGCAGCAGGCGCTCGACTACTACGACACGCCGAGCCAGACGCTGATCATGCAGACCCTGCAGGCTGCACTGGGCGGGGTCGAGGAGCTGGACGTCGAGGCGCGCCTGGTCGCGCGCCTGGGCGGCCGGCTGGTGCGCCTGCGCGGGATTCCCGAGCGTGATGCCGACGGCACCCTGGTACGCATCTACGGCGTGGTGCAGGACATCAGCGAACGCAAGCGCGCGGAGTCGCAACTGCGCGAGCGCGACGAGCGCCTGCGCCTGTTCTTCGAGGCGCCGCTGATCGGGATGGCGCTGACGACCCAGTCGTTCGGCTGGGAAGAGGTCAACCAGAAGCTGTGCAACATCCTCGGGCTGGAGCGCGACGAACTCCTGGCCAGCTCCTGGCAGCAGCTGTCGCACCCGGGCGACCTGCCGACGGAGCAGTCGCGGCTGGAGCCCGTGCTGCAGGGCTCCAGCGACGGTTTCGAGATGGACAAGCGCTTCCTGCGCGGCGATGGCCAGGTGGTCTACACCCGCGTCAGCCTGAGCGTCGTGCGTGGCACTGGCGGTCGTCCGACCCTGTTCCTGCTGCTGGTCGAGGACATCAGCGCACGGCGCGAGGCCGAGGCGCGTTACCGCACCCTGGTCGAGCACGCCCCCGAGGCGATCCTGCTGTTCAGCCCCGATGGCGGCATCGTCGAGTTCAACGAGAATGCCTTGCAGCTGTTCCGCTACCGCCGCGAGGAGCTGCTCGGGCGCTCGATCCAGAGCATCAGTCCGCTGCGCCAGGGCGACGGGCGGCTGTCCTCACGGGCCGGCCAGGAGTACCTGAAGCGCGCCATCGAGGGCGAGGCGCCGGTGTTCGAGTGGAACCACCGCGACAGCGCCGGTCGTCAGTTGCCCTGCGAGGTGCGTCTGGTGCGCATGCCGGGCGAGCAGCTGCTGATCCGCGCCAGCGTCACCGACATCTCCGAGCGTCAGCGCTACCAGCGCGAGATCGAGCGCCTGGCCTACAGCGACGAGCTGACGGGCCTGCCCAACCGCCGGCTGCTGCTCGACCGTCTGCAGCACGCCATGGACCGCGAGCACCGCGAGGGCAGCCTGGGCGCGTTGCTGTTCATCGATCTCGATCACTTCAAGACGGTCAATGACAGCCTCGGCCATCTGGTCGGCGATGCCTTGCTCTGCGAGGTCACCACCCGCCTGGCGGGCGAGTTGCGCACCGAGGACACCCTTGCCCGTCTCGGCGGTGACGAGTTCGTGGTCCTGCTCGAGGCCCTCGGCCAGGAGCCCAAGGCCGTGGCCGAGCATGCGGCGGCGGTTGGCGAGAAGCTGCTCCGGGGCCTGCAGGGCAGCTGCCTGATCGACGGGCATGAGCTGGCGATCAGCGCCAGCATCGGGATCGCCCTGCACCCGCTGGGGTTGCAGCAGGCCTCGGACATTCTCAAGCAGGCCGACACGGCGATGTACCGGGCCAAGCACGCCGGGCGCAACGCCCTGCATTTCTTCGCCCCGGAGATGCAGGCGGCCATCGACCAGCGCCTGCAGCTGCAGAGCGAGCTGCGCCAGGCACTCGCCCGCCAGCAGTTGCAGCTGGTGTTCCAGCCGCAGCTGATGCTGGCCGACGACTCCTTTGCCGGTGCCGAGGTGCTGCTGCGCTGGATGCACCCCGAGCGCGGCGAGATCGGCCCGGACCAGTTCATCCCCCTGGCCGAGGAGACCGGCCTGATCCAGGAGATCGGCCAGTGGGTGCTGGAGCAGGCCTGCGCGGCGCTGGCGCGCTGGCAGACGCAGTGGCCGCAGCTGGTGCTGGCGGTCAACCTCAGCCCGCGTGAGCTGCGCCAGAGCGAGTGCGTGGAACGCGTCGAGGCCTGCCTGCAGCGGCATGGCGTGCCGGCGCAGGCACTGGAACTGGAAATCACCGAAGGCGTGCTGCTCGAGGACGTCGAGCGCTGCATCGGCAACATGCAGCGGCTCAAGGAGCAGGGCGTGCGCTTCGCCATCGATGACTTCGGCACCGGCTATTCGTCGCTCACCTACCTCAAGCGCCTGCCGCTGGATCGCCTGAAGATCGACCGCAGTTTCGTCGCCGACCTCGATGGCGACAGCAGCGGGCGCATGCTGGTGCAGACCATCCTGATGATCGCGCGCAACCTGGGCCTGGAGTGCGTGGCCGAAGGCATCGAGCGCGACAGCCAGCTGCAGTTGCTACGCGAGCAGGCCTGCACGCTGGGCCAGGGCTATCTGTTCGGCCGGCCCATGGCCGAGGCCGAGTTTCTTGCCTGGATGGACAGCCGCGTCACCAGCTGAGGCGGTTGCCGCCCAGGCGCGCCTGCTGGCCGCAGGGCCAGGGGAAGTTGCTGTCGCCGTGCCCGCTGGGCAGCTCGCCGTAGAGCGCGATGCCCAGCGGCGTCAGGTATTCGCTGAAGATCTGCTCCAGGCTGTGGTGCACGCCGCGTCGCGGGCAGTCGGTGAAGCCGCCGAGGCACACCGCACGCGGGCGTCGCCCGGCGAAACTCTGGAGCAACTGCCAGAGGCTGCGCTCCAGGCGGTAGTAGGGCTCGCCGACGTCCTCCAGGATCAGGATGGCGTCGTCCGCCAGGTGCAGCTGCGCTGTGCTGCCGCAGGCACTGGCCAGTGCCGTGAGATTGCCGCCCTGCAGGCGGCCCTCGAGGTGCTGCGCAGGGCCGCTGACATGGCGCACGGGCAGTTCCTGCGGTTGCCCGTCGAGCAGGCGCCACAGCGCCTGCATCGAGGCCAGGCGCTCGCGCTGGCCGCCTGGCGCCGCCAGCGCCTGGTGCCCGAGGGCGCTGGCTACCGGGCCGTGAATGGCCGGCAGGCCATGCTGGCGGAAGGCATCGAGCAGGATCGACAGGTCGGAGAAGCCGATCAGCGGGCGTGGGCTGGCCTGGCGCAGCAGGGCCCAGTCGATGTCGGCCACCAGCTGCGCGCAGCCATAGCCGCCACGCAGGCACCAGACGGCATCGATGTCGGGCAGGGCGAAGGCCTGGTGCAGGTCTTCCAGGCGCTGCTGCGGCGTGCCGGCCAGGTAGCGGTGCCGAGCGCGCACGTGCCGGCCCAGGTGGTAGCGGATACCCAGGACGTCGAGCTGCGCCAGGGTCGCTTCGAGCACATCTTCGGCAAGCGCCGCTGCCGGGGCGATCAGCGCCACGCGGCCGTCGAACGCAGGGCTCATCCGCGGCCCTTGGTGCGGGTCTGGCCGGGCTCGGCGTTCTTCTCCAGGTACTGGATGATCATGCCGGCCACGTCCTTGCCGGTGGTGGTTTCGATGCCTTCCAGGCCTGGCGAGGAATTCACCTCCATCACCAGCGGGCCGTGGTTGGAGCGCAGGATGTCCACCCCGGCCACGTTCAGGCCCATGACGCGGGCGGCGCGCACGGCGGTCATGCGTTCTTCCGGGGTGATCTTGATCAGGCTGGCGCTGCCGCCACGGTGCAGGTTGGAGCGGAACTCGCCGGCCTTGGCCTGGCGCTTCATCGCCGCGATCACCTTGTCGCCGACCACGAAGCAGCGGATGTCGGCGCCGCCGGCTTCCTGGATGTACTCCTGGACCATGATGTCCTGCTTGAGGCCGAGGAAGGCCTCGATCACCGATTCGGCGGCCTTGTGCGTCTCGGCCAGCACCACGCCCATGCCCTGGGTGCCTTCCAGCACCTTGATCACCAGCGGTGCGCCGCCGACCATCTGGATCAGGTCGGGAATGTCGTCCGGCGAGTGGGCGAAACCGGTCACCGGCAGGCCGATGCCCTTGCGCGACAGCAGCTGCAGTGCGCGTAGCTTGTCCCGCGAGCGGCTGATGGCCACCGACTCGTTGAGCGGGTAGACGCCCATCATCTCGAACTGGCGCAGGACCGCGCAGCCATAAAAGGTCACCGAGGCGCCGATGCGTGGGATGACCGCGTCGAAGCCCTCCAGCGCCTGGCCACGGTAGTGGATCTGCGGCTTGTGGCTGGCGATGTTCATGTAGGCGCGCAGGGTGTCGATCACCTGCATGTCATGGCCCCGTTGCTGACCGGCCTCCACCAGACGGCGGGTTGAATACAGACGCGGGTTGCGCGACAGCACGGCGATCTTCATTGGGCACCTGGAAGGGACGAGGAGAGAGAGGGTTTTTCCTGCACATAACTGAGTGCCGGATTGACCACCAGTTGGCCGGTGATCAGCGCCTTGGAACCGAGCAGTACGCGATAACGCATGGTCTTGCGGCAGGCCAGGGTGAACTCCACCGGCCACAGGCGATCGCCCAGGGCCAGGTGGGTACGGATGACGTAGCGGCTCTGCGCCTGGCCATTGGAACTCTTGATGCGCTTCACCGAGACCAGCTGCGCCTCGCAACGGTGGCGGCGCTGCACCTGGGTGCCGAGGTAGGCGGTGAAGCGCACCCAGTCCTCGCCGTCGCGCTGAAAGGGTTGAATATCGCTGGCGTGCAGGCTCGACGTGCTGGCGCCGGTGTCGATCTTGGCGCGCAAACCGATGATGCCGAGCTCCGGCAGGTTGATCCACTCGCGCAGGCCGATCACGCTGAGCTGGTCGAAAGTCTTCAAGGCAGTGGTATTCCCCTGAGGCGACAGCGCCTATGATTCCGCGCATTCTAGTTGTGTGCTGTGACAACTGCATCTGCCGCGCTTGGCGAATGCGAAATCCCTTCAGAGAGTGAGATGAGCGAGAAAGACGACGACAAGGTCCGCCTGGACAAGTGGCTGTGGGCGGCACGCTTCTACAAGACCCGGGCGCTGGCCAAGGCCGCCATAGAAGGTGGCAAGGTGCATCACCGGGGGGAACGCTGCAAGCCGGGCAAGGAGCCGAAGATCGGTGACGAGTACGTGCTGCGCACCGGCTTCGACGAGCGCACCGTGCAGGTGCTGGCGCTGTCCACGGTGCGCCGGGGGGCGCCCGAGGCGCAGTTGCTGTATCGCGAGACGGACGAGAGCATCGCGCGCCGCGAGCAGGCTGCGGCGATGCGCAAGGCCGGGGCCATCGGCGTGCAGACCGACGGCCGGCCGAGCAAGAAGCAGCGGCGGCAGATTCAGCAGTTCAACGAACAGCAGGGTGGCGGCTTGCGCCACCCCTGGGCGGACGAGGAATAGCGCGCGGCGCGGTCAGTGTCCGCTGACCACGCTGATGCGCCCGAGCAGTGGCAGCCTGGCCAGACGCGAGGTGAGCGGCAGGGTGATCTTCTCCAGCCACTCGCTGGCGCGGTAGCCCAGCGGGGTGAAGCAGCCCCAGGCCAGGCCGGTCAGGCTCAGCAGCACGCCGCCGACGAAGGCATCCGAGCCCCAGTGTGCACCGGCCACCAGGCGCGGCAGCATGCCGATCACGGCAATGGCCCAGACCAGTGCCAGGCGCCAGCCACGGGCGAAGAAGCTGAGGAAGAAGGCCCAGATCATCAGCACCGAGGCGTGATCGCCAGGGAAGCTGCGGCTGGCGCTGTCCTTCAGGTCCCAGCGTTCTTCCCAGGCCGGGAACATCTCGGTCAGGCGCGCACTGCCTTCTACGGCCAGCGAGGCGCTCTGGCGTTGCCAGCCCATGTAGTCGACGAGGTCGGAAAACAGCACGCGGACCAGCAGCATCACGATCAGCATCGCCAGGAAGGCGTAGAGCGCGCGGCGCACCTGCGGGCCTTCGAACACCAGGCCGGCCTTGAGCATCACCGCCAGCATCACCACGCCGACACCGGCGTCGACCGGGCGCATGCTGCCGATGGCCCAGATGTGCGCCCACAGGCCGGCGGCATGCACCGGGTCGTTGAGCAGGTGGAACAGCTGCAGATCGAAGGCGTCCCACAGCTGGCGCGTGGGCTGCCACAACCAGCTGGCGAGCAGCAGCAGGCTGACGACATGGCAGGCCAGCAGGGGCTTCAAGCGCCACTGCGTATTGAGAAAGACGGTCGACATGAGAAGTCCCTTTGCAGAAATATGACAGCTCTACCCGAGCGCGCGCATGGTAGGCCCTTATGGGCAGGATGCAATGTGACTCCGTGCTCGGTTCAGGCCAGGTTCAGAGCCGAGTCCTGGTGCTGCTGAGGTGACGCTCGGCGCCTGGCCCTTGGTTGTGCGGGCATTTGTGCATAAAATCGCCAGCCTTTTTTGCAGACCCTGAGCCCGCCGCTATGAACGACTTCAGCCAACGTTTCCTGTTCGACGACACCGACGTACGTGGTGAGATGGTCGCGCTGCGCGAGAGCTACGCTCACGTGCTGGCCAAGCACGCCTACCCGCAGCCCGTGGCACAACTGCTGGGCGAGATGATGGCTGCCGCCGCGCTGCTGGTCGGCACGCTCAAGTTCGATGGCCTGCTGGTGCTGCAGGCGCGCTCGGAAGGGCCGCTGTCGCTGCTCATGGTGGAGTGCTCCAGCGCGCGCGAGCTGCGTGGCATCGCCCGCTACGACGCCGAACAGATCGGCGCGGACGCCGACCTGCACAGCCTGATGCCCAACGGCATGCTGGCGATCACCATCGACCCGGCCAAGGGCCAGCGTTACCAGGGTATCGTCGACCTCGACGGCGTCGACCTGGCCGAGTGCCTGAGCAACTACTTCGCCAGCTCCGAACAGCTGCCGACGCGCTTCTGGCTCAAGGCCGACGGCCAGCGTGCCCGTGGCCTGCTGCTGCAGCAGTTGCCCGCGCATCACCAGACCGAGCCGCAGGAGCGCGAGGAAAGCTGGAACCATGTGCTGACCCTGGCCGATACCCTGACCGCCGAAGAGCTGCTGGGCCTGGACAACCCGACGCTGCTGCATCGTCTCTACCATGAAGAGAACGTGCGCCTGTTCGACGAGCAACTGCTGCAGTTCCGTTGCAGCTGCTCGCGTGAGCGCTCGGCCAGCGCCCTGATCAGCCTGGGCCAGGCCGATGCCGAGCTGCTGCTGGCCGAGCAGGGCGGCCAGGTCGAGATCGACTGCCAGTTCTGCAACGAGCGCTACCTGTTCGACGCCGCGGACATCGCCCAGCTGTTCGCAGGGGCCGGTAGCGAGGCGCCGTCGCAGACCCGTCATTGATGAACTTTTCCACCTTATAGAAGTTCTCTATCGGATCGGAGGATGCCAAGAAGTTCGCTTTTCTGGCATACTCCCGCGACTTTTTTACCGTGTAGTCCAGTTGCCCCTGGACTACACAACGTTCGGAAGACTCGGCCCAGCGGCCGACGGGGACCCTCATGACGCAAGCCAACAACGCCGTGTACACCGACATCAGCGCCGCGCAACTGGTCGAAGAAGCCATTCGCCGTGGTGAAGGGGAACTGGCCGCCAATGGCGCCCTGGTGGTACGCACCGGCCATCGCACCGGCCGCTCGCCGGCTGACCGTTTCATCGTGCAGGAGCCGAGCACCGAGGCGCAGATCGCCTGGGGCAACATCAACCGTCCGTTCCCGGCCGACAAGTTCGATGCCCTTTGGGATCGCGTCGAGGCGTTCAACAATGCACAGGAGCATTTCGTCTCCCACGTGCACGTCGGCTCTGCCGAAGCTCACTACCTGCCGGTGAAGATGACCACCGCGACTGCCTGGCAGAACCTGTTCGGCCGCCAGCTGTTCATCAATCCCGAGGCCTACAACCCGGCCGGTCGGGACCAGTGGCAGATCCTCAACGTCGCCAACTTCGAGTGCTCGCCCGAGCGTGATGGCACCAACTCCGACGGTTGCGTGATCATCAACTTCGCCGCCAAGAAGGTGCTGATCGCCGGCATGCGCTACGCCGGTGAAATGAAGAAGGCCATGTTCTCCGTGCAGAACTTCCTGCTGCCGGAAAAAGACGTGCTGCCGATGCACTGCGCCGCCAACATCGGTGAAGAAGGCGACGTGACCCTGTTCTTCGGTCTGTCCGGCACCGGCAAGACCACCCTGTCCGCCGACGAATCGCGTTACCTGATCGGTGACGACGAGCACGGCTGGGGCGAGGGTGTGGTCTTCAACGTCGAAGGCGGCTGCTACGCCAAGTGCATCGACCTGTCCGAGAAGAACGAGCCGGTGATCTGGAAAGCCATCCAGTTCGGCACCGTGCTGGAAAACGTCGTGCTCGACGAGCAGCGCACGCCGGATTACGCCGATGACAGCCTGACCCAGAACAGCCGTGCGGCCTACCCGCTGGAGTACGTCGAGAAGCGTAGCGAGAAGAACCTGGGCGGCGAGCCGAATGCCGTGATCTTCCTGACCTGCGACCTGACCGGCGTACTGCCGCCGGTGTCGATCCTCAACAACGAACAGGCGGCCTACCACTTCCTGTCCGGCTACACCGCGCTGGTCGGTTCCACTGAAATGGGTTCGGGCGGCGGCATCAAGTCGACCTTCTCCACCTGCTTCGGCGCACCCTTCTTCCCGCGTCCGGCCGGCGTCTACGCCGAGCTGCTGATCAAGCGCATCAACGCTTTCGGCTCCAAGGTCTACCTGGTCAACACCGGCTGGACCGGCGGTGGCTACGGCGTCGGCAAGCGTTTCAACATCCCCACCACCCGTGGCGTGATCTCCGCGATCCAGAGCGGTGCGCTGATCGGTGCCGAGACCGAGCACCTGCCGATCATCAACCTGGACGTGCCGAAGTCGGTACCTGGCGTCGAGACCAACCTGCTCAACCCGCGCAACACCTGGGCAGACAAGAACGCCTACGACGAAGCCGCCAAGGGCCTGGCCAAGCTGTTCATCGACAACTTCACCAAGTTCGATGTCAGCGACGCCATCAAGAGCGCCGGCCCGCAGCTGTAAATCGCAGCTGCGGCGGTACCCTATACGTTGTAATAGCCGGACATCGTGTCCGGCATCCAAGGATTGGAGAACCTTCTGCCATGACCGCCGCCAACGCCAATGCCAGCACCTCGCGCATGCCTGGATTGGACCTGCTCAGGGGGTTGTCGGCGCTCTGGGTTCTAGTCTTTCATTACCTGGCACTGGCGCCGGCGCAGTTTCGCCCCGAGGGGGAATTCTATTTTCTCAGCGTGGGGTGGAACGGCGTTGACCTGTTCTTCGTCCTCAGCGGCTTCCTGATCGCCGGGATTCTTGATCGGCCCGGCGAAAGCGTGCCGGGCTTCATGATCCGGCGCTTCTTCCGCATCTACCCCGCCTACATCCTGGTCGTGGTGCTTTCGCTGCTGCTGGTCAAGCCCGAGCTGATCGGCAATACCTTCCTGCTGGTCAGCCATGTGCTGTTGTTCAACAACCTCGTCGATGGTTTCGGCGGGGCGATCAACGGCGTGCTCTGGACACTCGGCACCGAGTTCCAGTTCTACCTGCTGGCAGCGTTCAGTCTGCTGTTGTTCCGCGCGCGTCAGCCCTGGTTGCTGCTGATCGGCCTGATGCTGCTGGGCAGCATCCTGTATCGCCAGCTGATCTACAGCCATGTCGAACTGGCGCATCAGCGCTTCTTCCTGGCCAGCCAGCTACCGGGGATGCTAGGGCTTTTCGGCATGGGCGTTCTGGCTTACTGGCTGCGTTGCCGCCTGGCCGGCTTCGTCGAGCACTACTTCTACGTCCTGGCCGCCTTGGGTGGTGTGCTGCTGTACCTGTTTCTCAGTGAACTGCGCTACTACATCGGTAACTACTGGGACTCGGACCTGGCCGTGGTCTGGGGACGCTTTGCCTCCGGGCTGGTGTTCGGTTATCTGGTGCTGGTGTTCTCCTGTGTGCCAGCGTCCAGTGGTCGCTTGATCAAGGCCAGTGGTGCGGTGTTCCTCGGTGAGATCAGCTACGGCATCTACCTCGTCCACTTGCCGGTCATGGAACTGCTGGTCAGGTACCTGCCGGGACTGGCCATGCCGCACTGGAGCCTGTACCTCATGCTGGTGCTGGGCCTGGTTCTGCTGCTGTCCGCGGCGCTCTACTACCTGATCGAGCTGCCGTTCATCCGGTTGGGCAAGAAATTCTCCGCACGCTTCCAGAGTGGCCCGGCACGGGCGGCGACATATGCCGTCAGCCCGTGAGGGGCTCAGTCGATCAGGCTCCCCTGCTGCAGGGTCCAGTCCACCAGCTCGCGAGACAGGCGATCGCCGGCCTGGCCGAATGCGGCCACCACCGCCGTTATCGAGGTGTCGGTCGCCGGCTGACTGGCGCTGAAACGGCGGCTGGCGAGGATGCGCTGATCGCGTGGGTTGACCAGGCGCGCATCGAGCTGGATCAGCGCCACCGGGCGACCGTCCTGATACTGGCTGTGAAAGCTGCGCAGGTCGCTGACCAGTTCCAGGTCGGCCTGCAGGCGCTGTTCATCGTTGCTCAGCGCCTGTATCCGGCCGTCATCGTGAAAGGCGTCCAGCAGCCGGCCGCGCAGCAACTGCGGCGTGCGTTCGCTCCAGCGCGCGCCTTGGTAGGTGTTGACTCGCCCGGGCTCGGGCAGCACGACGATGCGCGTGCCATCGAGCAACTGGCCGCTGCTCGGGCTGCTCACCCGCAATGACCAGTCGACGCGCTGCTGCTGCGCCGGCAGCGTGCCGCCGGGCAGCAGGTAGATATCCAGCGGTTCGCTCTGCGGCAGGATCGAACAGGCGCCGAGCAGGCCGGCCATCAGCAGCGGCAGCAGGTGCTTCATGGTTGGAACTCCTTGATGCTGTCGTTGCGCAGCAGGTAGCCGGTGGGGTCCTGCTCCAGGCGGCGGGAGAAGCCGCGCAGGGCGCTGAGGGTTTCGTGCAGCTCGGCGATGGCCGGGCCAAGCTCGCTGAGCCCCTGCATGCCGTTGTCCAGGGCGCTGCGGTTGTTCGCCAGCAGCTCCTCGATGTTGCGGCTGCTGCGTTCCAGCGAGGCCATCAGGCGTTCGGCGTTCTCCATCACCTGCGTGCCCTGGCCGTCGAGCAGGCGGTTGGCCGTGCGCATCAGTGCGGCGGCTTCGCGGGTGGCGGCGCCGACCTGCTGCATGGCGGCGCCGAGATCGTCGCGCTGATCGGCCAGCCCGGCGGTGGTGCGCTCCAGGTTGTCCAGGGTGCGCGACACCCGTTCGGCATTTTCCCGCGACAGCATGCGGTTGGCCCGGTTGAGCAGGCGGGTGATGTTGACCAGCAGGTCCTCGCCGTTGGCCATCAGGCGTGACAGCGGCGAGCGATCGGCGATGATGATCCCCGGTTGGCCGTGCTCGCCTTCCAGCGCCGGACTTTCCGGGCTGCCACCATGCAGCTGGATCACCGCCAGGCCGGTGATGCCGGTGATCGCCAGGCGGGCGCGGGTGTCCTGCTTGATCGGGGTGTTGCCGACGATGCGGATGCGCGCCCGTACGGTGCGTGGATCGTTCGGGTCGAGGCCGAGGCTGACCACGTCGCCGACCTTGATGCCGCTGTACTGCACGGCGCTGCCCTGGGACAGCCCGGTGACCGCCTCGTTGAAGATCACCTCGTAGTCGGTGAAGGCGCGATCGGAGCTGCTGCTGTTCAGCCACAGGCCGAACAGCAGCGCGGCACCCACCGTGAGCACGGTGAACAGGCCGATCAGCACGTGATGGGCTCTGGGTTCCATTCATTGACTCCCTGCCGCGGTCGCGGCCTGTGCGGCTGCGCGTCCACGCGGGCCGTGAAAATATGCCTGAATCCAGCTGTCGTCGGTGGCGGCCACCACCTCCAGGCGGTCGGCCACCAGCACCTTTTTCTGCGCCAGCACCGCGACCCGGTCGCAGATGCTGTAGAGCGTGTCGAGGTCGTGGGTCACCAGAAACACGCTCAGCCCCAGGCTGTCGCTGAGGGTACGGATCAACTGGTCGAAGGCCGCCGCACCGATTGGGTCGAGGCCGGCAGTGGGTTCATCGAGAAACAGGATGTCCGGGTCCAGCGCCAGCGCGCGGGCGAGTGCGGCGCGCTTGACCATGCCGCCGGACAGCGAGCTGGGGTACTTGTCGGCGGCGTCCTGTGGCAGGCCGGCCAGGGCGATCTTGACCCGTGCCAGGCGTTCGGCGGCGGCGCGCGACAGACCGGCATGCTCGATCAGCGGCAGGGCGATGTTCTCGCTGACGGTCAGCGAGGAGAACAGCGCGCCGCGCTGGTAGAGCACGCCGAAACGGCGCTCCAGCTGCGAGCGCTTCTCGGCCGGCAGGCTCAGCAGCTCTTCGCCGAATACCCGCACGGTGCCGGCGTTGGGGCGGCGCAGGCCGACGATGCTGCGCAACAGCACCGACTTGCCGGTACCGGAGCCGCCGACCACGCCGAGAATTTCGCCGCGATAGAGATCGAAATCCAGATGCTCGTGCACCACCTGGCTGCCGAAGCGGTTGCTCAGGTCGCGTACCTCGATGATGGCCTCGCGCGTCACCAGCCCATCTCCATCAGGAACAGGGCAGCCAGCGCGTCGAGCAGGATGACCACGAAGATCGACTGCACCACCGCCGAGGTGGTGTGTTCGCCCACCGACTGGGCGCTGCCGCTGACCTTGAAGCCTTCCAGGCAGCCGATCAGGGCGATCAGGAAGGCGAAGATCGGCGCCTTGAGCAGGCCGACCAGGAAATGCCGCAGCAGGTCGCTGTCCTGCAGGATCGACAGGTACATCGCCGACGGAATGTCCAGCGCCACTGCGCAGACCAGGGCGCCGCCGAGCATGCCGCTGAGCATGGCGATGAAGGTCAGGATCGGCAGGGCGATGAGCATGGCGAACACCCGAGGCAGCACCAGCAGCTCGACGGGGCTCAGGCCCAGGGTGCGGATGGCGTCGATCTCCTCGTTGGCTTTCATCGAGCCGATCTGCGCGGTGAAGGCGCTGGCGGTGCGCCCGGCCATGAGGATGGCGGTGAGCAGCACGCCGAACTCGCGCAGGAAGGAGAAGGCGACCAGGTTCACCGTGTAGATGCTGGCGCCGAAGTCCGCGAGGATGGTGGCGCCGAGGAAGGCCACCACGGCGCCAACCAGGAAGGTCAGCAGGGCGACGATAGGCACGGCGTTGAGCCCGCACTGCTCCAGGTGCGCGGCCAGCGACGTCAGGCGCCAGCGCCGTGGGCGTATCAGGATGGCGAGCATGCCGCTCAGGGTCAGGCCCATGAAACCGAGCAGCGCCCGCCCCTGGTGCCACATGCCCTCGACGACCTCGCCGATATGCCCAAGCACTTCGCGCAGCACCGACGGCTCGCCAGGTGTCTGCGCCTGCCGGCTGTCGGCCATGGCATCGGCCACCGCCAGCAGCAACGCACGGCGCTGGCTGTTCAGCGCGCTCCGCTCCGTGAGCTGGCGCAGGCGCGCGCTGCCGAACAGCTCCACCAGCAGCGCGGCGCCCGCGGTATCCAGTGCGGCCAAGGTGCTGAGATCGACCGGCTCCTCGCCCTGCAGGCGCTCGCGCAGGGCCAGCACCTGGGGTTCGAGCCGGGCGTAGTGGGCCAGCGTCCAGTCGCCGCCAATCTGCAGGCCGTTGGCGGCATCCTTGCTGCTGGTCTGAAGCGGGGTCAGGTAGGGCGTGGTCATGGCGACAGCTTAGCGCCGCAGAGGCCTCGCCGGCCAGTCGAGGCACGCGCGCGCCGTGACGGACCAATCGAAGGTCGGATGACAGGGCGATGAACTAAGGTGAGTCTGTATCGACCGTCCTTCTCTCGCGAGTGCGTGCCATGTCCGTGGAACACCTGGATGTCCTGATCATCGGCGCCGGCCTGTCCGGTATCGGCGCCGCCTGCCATCTCAAGCGCCTGTGCGCCGACAAGCGTTTCGCCATTCTCGAGGGGCGACAGGCCATGGGCGGGACCTGGGACCTGTTCCGCTATCCGGGCATCCGTTCCGACTCGGACATGTACACGCTGGGCTACAACTTCAGGCCCTGGAGCGATCCGCAGGCCATCGCCGACGGGCCGTCTATTCGCCGCTACATCGAGGACACCGCCCGTGAGCAGGGTGTCGATCGGCTGATCCGCTATCAGCACCGGGTGCTCGAGGCGAACTGGTGCAGTGCCAGCGCCACCTGGCAACTGCGGGTGCAGCGGGGTGACGAGGACGAGCCGCTGCGCATGAGCTGCCGCCTCCTGATGATGTGCACCGGCTACTACCGCTACGAGGCCGGCTACACCCCGGCGTTCGCCGGGCGCGAGGCCTACCGGGGCACCTTCATCCATCCGCAGTCCTGGCCGCAGGGCTTCGACTGCAGCGGCAAGCGGGTGCTGGTGATCGGCAGCGGTGCGACTGCCGTGACGCTGGTGCCGGCGCTGGCCGAGGCGGGCGCGCAGGTCACCATGCTGCAGCGCTCGCCCAGCTACGTGATCAACCTGCCGCAACGCGATGCGCTGTCCAACGCGCTGCGCCGGGTACTGCCGGAAACCTGGGTCTACCGCCTGGCGCGCGGGCGCAACGTGACCTTGCAGCTGATCTTCTACAAGCTGGCCAAGCGGTTCCCGGGGCTGGTGCGCCGGGTGCTGCTGGGACTGGTGCGGCGGCAGCTGGGAACGGTCGATCCGCAGCACTTCAGCCCGAGCTACAAACCCTGGGACCAGCGCGTGTGCGCGGTGCCGGACGGTGATCTGTTCCGCGTGCTGCGGCAGGGCAAGGCGCAGGTGGTGACGGCCGAGATCGAGCGTTTCACCGCGCACGGCGTGCGCCTGAGCAATGGCGAGGAGCTCGAGGCCGAGGTGGTCGTCAGCGCCACCGGGTTGCAGCTGCAGTTGTTCGGCGGCATTGCCGTGAGCGTCGATGGCCTGCCGTTCGAGGCGCCGAAGAGCATGGGCTATCGCGGCATCATGTTGCGCGATCTGCCCAATCTGGCGGTGGTGATGGGCTACACCAACGCCAGCTGGACGCTCAAGGCCGACCTGTCCAGCGAGTACTTCTGCCGCCTGATACGGCACATGGACGCCACCGGCATGCGCCAGGTGACGCCACGCGACGGCGACGGCCAGGTGCGTCCACAGCCGTTTCTCGACCTGCAGTCCGGTTACATCGAGCGCGCTGCGCACCTGCTGCCGGCGCAGGGCGACCGGGTGCCCTGGAAGTTGCACCAGAACTACCTGCTGGATCTGCTGCAGCTGCGCTACGGCAGGCTGGAGGACGATTACCTGGTCTTCTCGGCGGAGCAGGATGAGGGGCAGGCGGAACTGGCCCAGCCCTGATGGCGCGGGGGGTATAGCGAATGTCCTACAAAAAAATGCACGATCGCGCCGCTGACAGCCCTGGCACAGGGCTACTACCATTTTGCGATATGCGTCACGGATGAGTCAGCGGGTGTGAGATCACCCATTCAACGAGAGGTCGGCCATGAAGGAACAGCGCCATTTACCTGCACTGCGTGCCCATATCGAGCACCTGCTCAGCAGCGGCTGGGTGATCTCCAGCCGTACACCCTTGACGTTGCAGAACGGACGACGCTGTTATCTGGTCTCCCACGGCATGCTGATCAGCGAATCCGCCTCGCGCGCTGCCTGAGCAGGTTTCCCGACCGCTGCGCCCCCCATCCCGCCTTGGCGCAGCGGCGTTTTTGGTTACCGGATATTGCGCCGCCAATCCCCTCGCTTCACGCCTGCACCCCGGTTCATCTGGGCTGCGCCCATCCTGCCCCTCTTTGCTGATGATGCGTCGATCGCTGTAACGCCTTGGTCCGGGCGTGGTCTGTGCCTATAACCCTTCGGTCACCGTTAGAGGTTCCACGCCATGCCCAGCCGTCGTCGATTCCTGCACGGTAGCGCCAGCCTGGCGGCGCTCGCCGCCCTGATGCCCTGGTTGCCATCATCCGCCTTCGCCTCCAGCGGCCTGATGAGCAGGCCCATACCCAGTACCGGTGAGCTGCTGCCGGTGGTGGGGCTGGGCACGTCGCGCACGCACGATGTCGCCATGACGGACGCAGCGCTGGAGCCGTTGCGCGAGGTGCTGCGCACGCTGGCCAATGGCGGTGCCAGCCTGGTGGACACCGCGCCCAGCTACGGGCGGGCGGAGGCGGTCTGCGGTGCACTGGCGGCGGAGGACGACATGCGCAAGCGGCTGTTCCTGGCCAGCAAGGTATCGTCCACGGGGCGTGCGGCCGGGGAGCGCCAGGTCGAGGCCAGCTTCGCCGCGTTGCGCACCGACACCATCGACCTGATGCAGGTGCACAACCTGCAGGACACCCGCACCCAGCTCGACCTGCTGCGCGAACTGAAGGCGCAGGGTCGGGTGCGCTACATCGGCGTCACCCATTACCTGGACTCCGCCCATGAGCGCCTGCTGCAGGTGCTGCGCCAGGAGCCGGTGGACTTCGTCCAGTTCAACTACTCCATCGGCGAACGCAACGCCGAGCGCGAGCTGTTGCCGTTCTGTGCCGACAAGGGCATCGCGGTGCTGATCAACCGCCCCTTCCAGCGCGCCGCACTGTTCGACCGGGTGCGCGGCAGGAGCCTGCCCGACTGGGTGGCCGTGGAGCTGGGTGCGACCTCCTGGGCGCAGTTGATGCTCAAGTTCATCCTCGCCCAGCCCGCCGTGACAGCAGTCATTCCGGCCACCTCCACGCCGCGCTACATGGCCGACAACCTGCTGGCCGGGCAGGGCAAGCTGCCCGACGCGGCCCAGCGCCAGCGCATCGTCGAGCTGTTCGCCTGAGATGCAGGCGCTCACCCGGCGCCTGGCACGGGCAGTCAATGCCGAATGCGGGGAACTGCCGGCGGTGCTCGCCGGTTTCGCCCTGTTCTTCTGCCTGTTCGCCGGCTATTTCATGCTGCGGCCGATCCGCGAGGCGATGGGCATCACGGGTGGGGTGAGCAACCTGCAGTGGCTGTTCAGCGCCACCTTCGTCGTCATGTTGCTGGCCGTGCCGCTGTTCGCCTGGCTCAACTCGAAGGTCCCGCGCATTCAGTTCATCGACTGGGTGTACGGCTTCTTCTGCCTCAACCTGCTCGCCTTCGTCCTGCTGTTTCGCCTCGATCACGACAGCGTCTGGCTGGCGCGGGTGTTCTACGTATGGATATCGGTCTACAACCTGTTCGTCGTATCGGTGGCCTGGAGCCTGATGGCCGATGTGTTCGATGCGGCCCAGGCCCGCCGCCTGTTCGCCTTCATCGCCGCCGGCGCCAGTGTCGGCGGGCTCTGTGGTCCGTTGCTGAGCACGCTGCTGGTCGGCTACGTGGGTGAGTCGGGCCTGATGCTGATGGCCGCCGTGCTGCTGGGCGTGGCCATCTCGCTCAAGCGCTACCTGATGGGCTGGCGCGAAGGACGGGGCGCCGGCCGACCCGGGGCGCAGGCCAGTGAAAGCCCGCGCCGGCCGGTGGCGGGCAATCCGTTCAGTGGCCTGACCCGCCTGCTGCGCTCGCGCTACCTGCTGGGCATCGGCGCCTTCATTCTGCTGCTGACCTCGGTGAGCACCTTTCTCTACTTCGAGCAGGCACGTCTGGTGGCTGCGCTGTTCCCGGACCGTGCCGAGCAGGTCCGGGTATTCGGGGGGATCGATTTCGTGGTGCAGGCCGGTGCGCTGAGCGCACAGCTGTTCATCACCGGGCGGCTGGCGCAGCGGCTCGGGGTGCGGGTGTTGCTGGCGCTGGTGCCGGCCCTGGTCAGCCTCGGTTTCATCGGCCTGGCGCTGGCGCCGACCTTCGCCATGCTGGCGGGGCTGATGATCGTGCGGCGCATCGGCGAGTACGCCTTCGTGCGTCCGGGGCGCGAGATGCTGTTCGCGCCGCTGGATGCCGAGAGCAAGTACAAGGTGAAGAACTTCATCGACACGGTGGTCTATCGCGGCGGCGACGCCCTCAGTGGCTGGGCCAAGGCCGGCCTGGACATGCTCGGCCAGGGTACCTGGCTGGTCGCCGTGGTCGGCGCGTTCTGCGCCGCGCTGTGGGGCCTGCTCGGCTGGTACCTGGGTGGCCGCGCCGATGCACGGGCGGGTGAGCGGCAATAGCGCGGTGTGCTGATCAACCGGCCACCGCGATGATCTCCTCGATCAGCCATTGCAGCGCGGCGTCACGCTGGCGCTGCGCCAGGCTGACCACCTCCAGGTGGAACGGGCCGAGGGTGAAGGGCAGGTCGAACAGCCGCAGCGGCAGCAGGCTGGCGAAATGCCGGGCCAGGGCGGTGGGCAGCACGGCGGTCAGCTCGCTGCCGGCGACGATGTGCGCGGCCTGCAGGTAGTTCGGCGTGGTGTAGAGAATCTGCCGCGACAGACCCTGTTCGCCGAGCCACTGATCGACCATGCCACGGGTCTGTCCACCGTGTACCCAGAGGTGGCGCAGGCGCAGGAAGACACTGAGGTCCGGTACCTCCTGCAGCAGCGGATGGTCGTTGCGCGCCGCCAGTTTGAGCGTCTCACTCATCCAGTGGCGGCGGGCGAAGCGTGCGGGCAGCTCGTCGAAGCGTCCCAGCACCAGGTCCAGCTCGCCCTTGTCCAGCGCTTCCATCGGCAGGCTTGGGCTGAGGTGGCGAATGTCGATGCCGACGCCCGGTGCGTGACGGCTGAGGCGGTCGAGCAGGCGAGGCATGCACACCAGCTCGACGTAGTCGGTGACGGCGATGCGAAAGCGTTGGCGGCTCTCGCCGGGCACGAAGGACTCGCCGGCGCTCAGGCTCTGCTCCAGCTGGCGCAGGGCGCTGCGAATCGGCGCCTCCAGGGCCAGTGCCCGTGGCGTGGGTTGCATGCGCCTGCCCACGCGCACCAGCAGCGGGTCGTCGAGCAGTTCGCGCAGGCGGTTCAGGGCATTGCTCACGGCCGGTTGGCTCAGCGCCAGGCGTTCGGCGGCGCGCGAGACGTTCTGCTCGCGCAGCAGGGCGTCGAGCACGCGCAGCAGGTTGAGGTCGAAGTTGCTGAAATTCATCTGCTGAATACGTCGTATCACAAGACTAAATTTCAAAAATAGTAGCGGCTTGCTTATCGTGACCCAAGCTTTTGGGCGCTTTCGAGAGGAACAACAATGAACAACACCGTCTCGCCGCTTCGCTGTGCCGCCGTGATCGGCGCCGGCACGATGGGCCGCGGTATCGTCATCAGCCTGGCCAATGCCGGCCTGCGCGTGCTCTGGCTGGACAACAACCGGCAGATGCTCGAAGCCGGTCTGCAGATGGCCGAGGAGACCTGGGCGCACAACGTCGCCAAGGGCCGTATCGATGCGCCCGAGGCGGCTGCTCGGCGTGCCCTCGTTGAGGCGGTGGATGGCTATCCGGCGCTGGCCGATGCCGACCTGGTGATCGAGGCGGTGTACGAGAATCTCGAGCTCAAGCAGCAGATCTTCCGTGAGCTGGACGCGGTGATGAAGCCCGGGGCGTTGCTCGCCAGCAACACCTCGGCGCTGGACATCGACGCCATCGCTGCGGTCACCACGCGCCCCGAAGCGGTGCTCGGGCTGCACTTCTTCAGCCCGGCGCACATCATGAAGCTGCTGGAAATCGTACGCGGCGCCAGCACCGCGCCGGCTGTGTTGCAGGCCGCCGTGGCACTGGGCACGCGCATGGGCAAGGTGGCGGTGGTCGCCGGCAACTGCCACGGCTTCATCGGCAATCGCATGCTGCACACCTACGTACGCGAGGCGCGCATGCTGCTGCTCGAAGGCGCCTGGCCGCACCAGGTGGACGCGGCATTGCAGGGGTTCGGTTTCGCCATGGGGCCGTTCCGTATGTACGACGTGGTCGGTATCGACCTGGAGTGGCGGGCCCGCGAGCTGTCCGGGCAGGGCCAGGACGACCCGGCCGTGCAGGTGGATAACCGCCTGTGCGAACTGGGACGCTTCGGCCAGAAGAGCGGCAAGGGCTACTACCTGTACGCGCCGGGCAGCCGTCAGGCGGAACATGATCCGGCCGTCGACGGCCTGGTGCAGATGCAATCGGAGCGCCTCGGGTTCGTCCGTCGCGATGTCGGCACCGAGGAGATCGTCGAGCGTTGCCTGCTGGCGCTGGTCAACGAGGGGGCGAAGATCCTTGAGGAGAACATCGCCGTCAGCAGCGCGGATATCGATCGGGTCTACCTCAACGGTTATGGCTTCCCCGCCGAGCGTGGCGGGCCGATGAGCTGGGCCGATGCTCAGGGCCTGGCCGCCATCCGCCAGCGCCTGTTGCTGCTGGCCGAACGCTTCGGCGCACACTGGCAGCCTGCGGCGCTGATCGAGCGCCTGGTGCAGGCGAACAAGACCTTTGCCGATGTTCAGGAGGGTAAGGCATGAGCTACCAGGCACCTCTGCGCGACATGCGCTTCGTGCTGCACGAACTGTTCGATGCCGCCGGCCACTGCGACCGCCTGGGCAACGGCCTGGATCGCGAGCTGATCGACGGGGTTCTCGAGGAGGCTGCCGCCTTCGCCGCGGGCGAGGTCGCCCCGCTCAATCGCAACAGCGATGAAGAGGGCTGCCGGCTCGAGGATGGCTGCGTGACGACGCCCCGGGGCTTTCGCGAGGCCTACCGGCGATACGTGGACAACGGCTGGGCGAGCATGACCGGGCCGCTGGAGCATGGCGGCCAGGGCTTCCCGCAGCTGGTGGCGTTCGCCTTTCACGAGATGCTGATGGGCGCGTCACTGTCCTTCCGCGTGTACTCCGGGCTTACCGAGGGGGCGGTGCTGGCGCTGCACCGGCATGGCAGCGAAGCGCTCAAGCAGGGCTACCTGGACAAACTGGTCAGCGGTCAGTGGGCCGGCACCATGTGCCTGACCGAGCCGCAGGCCGGCACCGACCTGGCACTGCTGCGCACCCGTGCCGAACCGCAGGCCGATGGCAGCTACCGGGTGAGCGGCAACAAGATCTTCATCAGTGGCGGCGAGCAGGACCTGTCGGAGAACATCGTCCACCTGGTGCTGGCGCGCCTGCCGGATGCGCCTGCCGGGGTGAAGGGCATCAGCCTGCTGCTGGTGCCGAAGTTCATCGCCGCGGCCGACGGCACGCCGGGCGAGCGCAATGCCCTGAGCTGCGGCGCCATCGAGCACAAGATGGGGATCAAGGGCGCCTCCACCTGCGTGATGAACTTCGACGGTGCGACGGGCTGGCTGGTCGGCGAGGCCAATCAGGGCCTGGCCTGCATGTTCACCATGATGAACGACGCGCGCTTCCAGGTCGGTCTGCAGGGCCTGGGGATCGGCGAGGCGGCCTTCCAGGGCGCGTTGCGCTATGCCCGCGAGCGTTTGCAGTCGCGGGGGCTGACAGGCGTGCAGGCGCCGGACAAACCGGCCGATCCGATCATCAATCACCCTGACGTGCGGCGCATGCTGCTGACCCAGAAAAGCCTGCTCGAAGGCTGCCGCATGCTCGCCGCCTATACCGCGCGCCAGCTGGACCTGGAACACGCCGCCGAGGACGGCGAGAGCCGCAAGGCGGCTGGCAAGCGTGCGGCGCTGCTGATCCCCGTGGTCAAGGCGTTCTTCACCGACATGGGCCAGGAGGTGGCCAGCCATGCGGTGCAGGTCTACGGCGGCCATGGCTTCATCCGTGAATGGGGCATGGAGCAGCTGATGCGCGACAGCCGTATCACCCAGCTCTACGAAGGCACCAATGGCATCCAGGCGCTGGACTACATCCGCCGCAAGGTCCTGGGTGATGGCGGCAGCGAACTGTCTGCGCTGCAGGCCGAGTTCAGCGAGCTGTGCGATGCTCAGGCCGAGCATTCGCGCCTGGCGGAGATGGCCAGGGTCGTGCAGGGCCGAATCGGCGAGTGGCGGGAGCTGAGCGCGGCGCTGCTCGCGGCTTGCCAGCGCGACCCGCAGGAGATTGGCGCCACCTCGGTGGACTTTCTCCAGTACTCGGCCTACGTACTGCTGGCCGGCTTCTGGTTGCAGGCTGCGGCGCGAGCCCAGCAGGCGCTGGACGCCGGCAGCGCCGAGGCGGACTTCTACCAGGCCAAGCTGCACAGCGCGCAGTTCTACCTGCGCCGTGTGCTGCCGCGCGCCAGTGCCCACCGCGAGGCGCTGCTGGGTGGTGCGGACTGCCTGATGGCCATGGCCGAGGAGAGCTTCGCCTTCTGACCGAGCGACGGTGCAGGGGCCGGCAAGCCGGCGCTTGCACCGTCAGTGATACCCGAGGCCACGACTACAACAAGAGGAGCACTGCATGCACCCTTTCAGCTTCACCACCACCGCGCAGATTCTCTGCGAGTCCGGCGCCAGCCTGAGGCTGGCCGAACTCTGCCATGAGCGCGGCGCTCGCCGCGTGCTGATCGTCACCGATCCGGGCATCACCCGGCTCGGTCTGCTCGACCCGTTGTTGCCGGGCTTTGCCCGTGCCGGGATGGACGTGCGGGTATTCGATCAGGTGCTGGCCGACCCGCCCGAGGCGGTGGTGCTGGCCGCCGTGGCCCAGGCCCGCGAGCAGCAGGCGGAGCTGGTGATCGGCTTTGGCGGCGGCAGTTCGATGGACGTGGCCAAGCTGGTGGCGCTGCTCGGGCATCCCGACTGCGAGCAGGGGCTGGCGCAGATCTACGGCGTGGGCAACGCGCGTGGTTGGCGCCTGCCGCTGATCCAGATCCCGACCACCGCCGGTACCGGCTCCGAGGTCACCCCCATCGCCATCGTCACCACCGGCGAGACGACCAAGATGGGCGTGGTCTCCCCGCTGCTGCTGCCCGATCTGGCACTGCTCGACGCCGACCTGACCCTGGGGCTGCCGCCGGCGGTGACCGCCGCGACCGGTATCGACGCCATGGTGCACGCCATCGAGGCCTACACCAGCGCGCTGAAGAAGAACCCCATCTCCGATCTCCTGGCGCGTGAGGCGCTGCGTCTGCTGGCCGGCAACCTCGACGAGGTGGTGGGTAATGGCGGCAACCGCCAGGCCCGTCAGGCCATGCTGCTCGGCGCCTGCCTGGCCGGCCAGGCATTCGCCAATGCGCCGGTGGCGGCGGTGCATGCGCTGGCCTATCCGCTGGGCGGGCACTTCCATATTCCCCATGGCCTGTCCAATGCCCTGGTGCTGCCGCAGGTGCTGGCATTCAATGCGCCGGTTGCCGCACCGCTGTATGCCGAGCTGGCGCCGCTGGTGCTTGGCGATCGACTGCGACCTGGCACTGCCGCTGCGCAGACCGGGCAACTGATCGAGGCCCTGGCCGCCTTCAGCGAGCGCAGTGGCCTGCCGACGCGCCTGCGCGACGCCGCTGTCAGCGCGGCCATGTTGCCGACGCTGGCGGCGGACGCCATGCTGCAGCAGCGCCTGCTGGTGAACAATCCACGTGAGATGAACGAACAGCAGGCCCTGGCCATCTACCAGGCCGCCTACTGACGCGCCAAGGAACCTGCATGAACCCACCCCAGCACCTGCGTGGCGACTACCGCCATTTCCAGCCGATCACCACGCGCTGGCACGACAACGACATCTACGGCCACGTCAACAACGTGACCTACTACAGCTACTTCGACAGTGCGGTGAACGCCTACCTGATCGCCGAGGGCGGCCTGGATATCCATGCCGGCGAGGTGGTGGGCTTCGTGGTCAGCTCCAGTTGCGACTACTTCGCCTCCATCGCCTTCCCCGATGCCATCGAGGTGGGGCTGCGCGTCGGCAAGCTGGGCAACAGCTCGGTGCAGTACGAGTTGGCGATCTTCCGGGCGGGCGAGGAGCAGGCCTGCGCGGCGGGGCGCTTCGTGCATGTCTTTGTCGAGCGCACGAGCAATCGCCCGGTGGCCATACCCGATGCCTTGCGCGCGGCGCTGGCGAGCCTGCTCAGCGCCTGATCGACAGCGCCGGCTGGCGCACCGGCAGAAGATGGCCGGTGACCTGCAGTGAACCCGCGATGTGATGCTGCTTTCACCGCTACCTTGCCGGCGTAGGTAGTTCTGCGATGGCCTGCTAGGCTGTGGGCAGTCATTCGCCAGGGAGTGCCCATGTCCGATTTCGAGCGTGAGCAGGCGCAGCAGCGCGCTGCCCGCATCGCTGCGTTCCGCGAGGAGTTGAGCGCACTGAGCGCGGAGCAGGTCCTGCAACTGAGCGAGGCTCAGGCGCTGGCGGTCAGCAGCCATCATCAACGCCTGCTGGCGCACTTTCGCCAGACGCTGGACATCGACGCCGACGCTCGTGCCCGCCAGTTGTCGCTAGGCATGCGCCTGGCCTCGTTGTTCGGCGCGCTGGCGCTGGCCGCCGGCCTGTTCTTCCTCTTCTACCAGTTCTGGGGGCTGTTCGCCGCTTCCGCTCAGGTCGCCATCCTGCTCGGCAGTACCCTGGGCAGCCTGCTGCTGTGCCACTGGCTGCAGCGGCGCGACAGCTCCGGCTATTACGCGAGGCTGGCAGCCGTGCTGGCGTTCGTGTGCTTCGTGCTCAACCTGTCGATGCTCGGGCAGATCTTCAACATCGCCCCGTCCGACAAGGCCTTGCTGCCCTGGGGCGCGCTGGCGCTGCTGCTGGCCTATCAGTGCCGCCAGCGCCTGCTGCTGGTGGTGGCGCTGCTCTGTTTCGGCCTGTTCGTCGCCGCGCGCCTGGGGGACTGGGCCGGCTGGCACTGGTGGTCGCTGGCGGAGCGACCGGAGCTGTTCATGCCGCTGACCGCATTGCTGCTCGTGCCGCAGGGGTGGGATCAGCGCCGCTACCTGGGGTTCGCGGCCTGCTACCGGGTGATGGGGCTGCTCTATCTGCTCGGCCCGGTGCTGGTGCTGTCCTACTGGGGCGGCGGCAGCTATCTCGGCTGGTCCACGGGCTGGATCGAGGCGTTCTATCAGACCCTCGGCTTCGCCCTTTCAGGGTTGGCGATCTGGCTGGGCATTCGCCGTGGCTGGAGCGAAGTGGTCAGCACCGGGCTGGTCTTCGCTCTGATCATGCTGTTCGCCAAACTGTTCGACTGGTGGTGGCAGCTGTTGCCACGCTACCTGTTCTTCCTTCTGCTCGGTCTGATCGCGTTGCTGCTGCTGGTACTGCTGCAGCGCTGGCGGCGCACGGCCAATGGCGGTGCAGCATGAAGCGCCCCCTGTGGCTGGCCCTGGGTATCGTGCTGCTGAGCAACGCCGTTGCCCTGGGCGGTGTCTGGTACAACCGCAGTGGTGAGCCCGAGGCGCGCCTGTCGCTCAGCGAGCGCGAGCTGCAGCGTGTTTCCAGTGGCTGGCTGGCGGATGAGGGGGACACCGTGACGCGTCTGCAGCTGGTCTGGCGCCGCCCCGGTGACGACTGGCAGCTGCCCTGGCTGGACGCGGCCAAACTCAGGGCGCTGGGGTTCGCTGTCGGCGACGGGCAGGTCGAGCTGGGGCGACAGCCGGCGCGCGAGGTCTGGCTGGTGCTGGAGCAGGATGGGCCGAGCTACCGGCGCCAGGTCGAGCAGATGCGCCAGGCGCTGAGCCAGGCCGAGGCCGAGTTGCAGGCCAGCCCCGACAGTGAACTGCTGCAGCAGGAGCGGGACGAGCGCCGCCGTCGTCTGGAGCACGAGGAACAGCGGGCCAGTCGCCTGATGCTGGTGGATGCGGGGGTGGACCCTGAGGCGCTGCGCCAGCGCTGGCCGGATCGGCGGCATCAGGTGTTGCTGGCCGGTCGCATCGAGCCCTACCGCCATTCGGCGCAAGGCGGTTATGGCGCCAGCATCCGCCTGGACAATGGACGCCTGAGCGTTCCCCATGCCTACCGGGAGCAGGCGCGCGGCTGGACGCCGGCCTATCAGCAGTCAGGGTTCAAGGCGCAGGTCGATGTCGCGTTCGGTCGCCGCCACGAACCCTGGGTACTGGGCGTGCGTTAGCGACGGTGCCAGTGCTTGTGGTGTTTCCGATGCTTCTTGCCGTTGTAGTGGCGATGCTTGCCACGGCGATCGTCATCGTAGCTGGCGTTGCCCATGTAGTTGCCCAGCGCACCACCGGCCCCTCCGCCGACTGCGGCACCGACCACGCCGCCGGTGTTGCCGCCAACCTGCTGACCGACCACGTTGCCGCCCGCCGCACCCAGTGCGCCACCGATGGCTGCTTCCGTACGGCTGCGGCGATCGGCGCCGACCATGCTGCCGGCGGCGCCGCCCAGGCCAGCGCCCACGGCGGCACCGGTGTTGCCACCGACCTGCTGACCCACCATCGCACCCACGGCTCCGCCCAGGGCGCCGCCGAGGCCGGCTTCGGTGCTGCCGGCAAAGGCATAGCCCGCGCTGCTCAGGCCAAGGGAAAGGAAGAAGAGTTGCACAGACTTCATGGACACCTCGAATGCAGAAACCGCCAGATGGCAGGGGTTACGCCATTGACCGGCGATTTCCGTTCGAGGTTCCAGGCCGCCGGTCAGCTGGTCGCGCTGCTGCCCAGCAGGTTGCTGCCGTTCGCTGCCGCGAGGCAGATGGCGACGAACTTGGAGGTCGGCGTGCTGCTGCCCACGCCGGCACTTTCCAGCGGCACCAGCGGGTTGGCCTCGGGGAAGTAGGCCGCAGCCTGGCCGGCGGGAATGTCGAAGGCCAGCAGGGTGAAGCCGCTGACGCAGCGCTCGACACCGTCGTTCCACAGCGAGCGGATGTTCACTTTCTGGCCGGGCTTGAAGCCCAGGCGCAGGATGTCCGCCTCGTTGGCGAACAGCACGTCGCGCTGGCCGCGCACGCCCCGGTAGCGGTCATCGAGGCCGTATACCGTGGTGTTGTACTGATCGTGCGAGCGCAGGGTCTGCAGGATCAGGTCCGGGGTCTCACCGCTTTCGCGAACCTGCGGGGGGAGCAGGTCCTCGAGCAGGGCGTTGGCCTTGAAGTTGGCCTTGCCGGAGGCGGTGCTCCACTGCCGGGCCCCGGCCGAGTTGCCGAGGTAGAAGCCGCCGGGGTTGGCGACACGCCGGTTGAAGTCCTGGAAGCCGGGGATGGTGTCGGCGATCAGGTCGCGGATGCGGTCGTAGTTGGCGATCAGTGCGTCCCAGGCCACCGGGTGATCACCCAGCGTCGCCTTGGCGATGCCGGCGATGATCGCCGGCTCCGAGCGCATCTCGCTGCCGGAAAGCGGTTCCAGCTGCCCGTAGGAGGCGTGGATCATGCTGAACGAATCCTCCACCGTCACCGCTTGTGGACCGTCGAGCTGGCGGTCGATGTCGGTGCGGCCGAGGCACGGCAGGATCAGCGCATCCTTGCCCACGGTCAGGTGGCTGCGGTTGAGCTTGGTGCTGATCTGCACGGTGAGGTCGCAGCTCTGCAGTGCCTGGTGGGTGCGCGGGCTGTCCGGGGTGGCCTGGGCGAAGTTGCCGCCGAGGCCGATGAACACCTTGGCCTGGCCGTCGAGCATGGCGTTGATCGCTTCCACGGTGTTGTGCCCGTTCTCGCGCGGCACCTTGAACTGGAAACGTTCCTCGATGGCGTCGAGCAACGCCACCGGTGGGCGGTCGTTGATGCCCATGGTGCGGTCGCCCTGCACGTTGCTGTGGCCACGCACCGGGCACAGGCCGGCGCCGGGGCGGCCGAGGTTGCCGCGCAGCAGTTGCAGGTTGACGATTTCCTGGATGGTGGCCACCGAATGGTGGTGCTGGGTGATACCCATGGCCCAGCAGATGATCACCCGCTCGGCACGGCGGTACATGCGTGCGGCCTGCTCGATGTCCCTGAGGCTCAGCCCCGACTGTTTCTCGATGGTCTCCCAGGCGGTGTCGTCGAGCAGCGCCAGGTAGGCGTCGACGCCATCGGTGTGTTCGGCGATGAAGGCATGGTCGAACAACGCGGGCTCGCCCTTGGCCTGCGCCTCGCGCTCCCACTGCAGGAGGAACTTGGCGATGCCGCGCAGGGCGGCCATGTCACCGCCCAGGGCCGGACGGAAGAAGGCGGTATTCAGCGGCTCGGAGCCGTTGGTGAGCATCTCCAGGGCGTTCTGCGGGTGCTGGAAGCGCTCCAGGCCACGCTCCTTGAGCGGGTTGAAGCAGACCACCTGGGCGCCACGCTTGACCGCCTCGCGCAGCGGTTCGAGCATGCGCGGGTGGTTGGTGCCGGGGTTCTGGCCGAGCACGAAGATGGCGTCGGCGTGTTCGAAGTCGTCGAAGGTGACGCTGCCCTTGCCGATGCCGACGCTCTGGATCAGCGCCACGCCGCTGGCTTCGTGGCACATGTTCGAGCAGTCGGGGAAGTTGTTGGTGCCGTAGGCGCGGACGAACAGCTGGTAGAGGAACGCGGCCTCGTTGCTGGCGCGGCCGGAAGTGTAGAACTCGGCGTGATCCGGGCTCGGCAGCGCCTTGAGGTGCTGCGCGATCAGGGCGAAGGCGTCGTCCCAGCTGGTCTGCACGTAGCGGTCGCTGGCAGCGTCGTAGCGCATCGGGTGGGTCAGGCGGCCCTGGTATTCGAGCCAGTAGTCGCTCTGCTCGCGCAGCTGGCTGACGCTGTAGCGCTTGAAGAATGCCGCATCCACGCGACGTTTGGTGGCTTCCCAGTTGACCGCCTTGGCGCCGTTCTCGCAGAACTTGATGCGGCCGTCCTCGGGGGAGTCGCCCCAGGCACAGCCGGGGCAGTCGAAGCCGCCATTCTGGTTGGTCTTGAGCAGGGCGCGCAGGTTCTTGAACGGCTGCTTGCTGTCCAGCCAGAAGCGGGTGACGGCGTTCAGCGCACCCCAGCCCGCAGCGGGGCCGTTGTAGGGTTTGTAACGAGGGTTGACGGGTTGCAGGCTCATGGTCGGTCTTCTTCGTCAGGCGCCGGGCTGTAGACGCGCGGCGTGCTGTGATGAGGCAGGTGGATCAGGTTGAGGTGATGGCGTCGCGCCCATTCCACGGTCAGTGCCGTGGGGGCGGACAGGCTCACCAGGGTGCCGATGCCGGTACGTACGGCCTTGTGCAGCAGTTCCAGGCTGCAGCGGCTGGTCACCAGGGCGAAGCCACCGCGGGTGTCGATACGTTCGCGGGCCAGGGCGCCAATCAGCTTGTCGAGAGCGTTGTGGCGGCCGATGTCTTCGCGGCACAGGCGGATCTCGCCCGCTGCGTCGATGAACAGGGCGGCATGCAGGGCGCCGCTGTGGCGTGCCAGCTGCTGCTGTTCGCCGATGCGCTCGCGCAAGCCGCTCAGGTGCTGCAGTGCCGGCAGCGGTGCGCCGGGCAACGCCTGCAGGACGGGCAGGGCCTGCTCCAGGGCATCCACGCCGCACAGGCCGCAACCGCTGCTGCCAGCCAGTTGCCGGCGCTGCTGCTTGATGGCCCAGAATGCGCGGCTGCTGACTTCCAGGCGGGCTTCGCGGCTGTCGCCGAGACCGCGCAGCTGGATGTCATAGATATCGTCGATGGACGAGATCAGACCATTGCCGAGGCTGAAACCCACGGCAAAATCTTCCAGGTGATGGGGCGAAACCATCATCACGGCTTGGTTCAGGTCGTTGTAGCTGATCGCCAGGGCGCATTCTTCGGCGAGTGCGGCATGCTGCGCACGGCCGTCACCAAGTTCGGCGTAGGCGTAGGCACTGGCAATCTGCGGCGAGGCGTCTGGCTTGGCCATCGAGGCGTGCTCTGTGACAGATTGACACAGGCAAGCCTAGGCTCATGGACGAGGAGCGTCTAATCGTTGGCTTTGATACCTTGATCGAGCGTATCTATCGTGGTGTTTGCAGCCAGTCCCGGGCCTCTTCGAAACAGGCCTGGGCCAGGGGCGAGCCTGGCGCGCTGCGGCGCATGATCAGGCCCTGCGGGGCCAGGGTGTGGGCATCTTCGATGGGCAGCAGGCGCAGATGGCCTTCGGCCGGGGTGCCGTCTATCGGCAATGGCATGATGCAGCAGCACAGCCCGGCGCTGACGGCTTGGGTGAGGTGATGGACGGCGTCGGCTTCCACGCGCACCTGCGGGCTCAGGCCACGGGCACGGAAGCTGTGGTCGATGGATTGGCGGAAGTGCATGCCGGTCGACAGCAGCCCCAGGGGCAGGCCGGCCAGTTGCTCCCAGCGCAGGCTGCTGCTGGCGAAGTGAAAATGGCGCTGGTCGTAGAGCAGGCCCATGCGGGCTTCGGCCAGCTCCAGGCCGGCGAAGTGCTCGCGGTCCAGGCGGTCGAGATAGGACAGGCCCAGGTCGAGCTGATTGCGCGCCAGCTGTTCGAGGATCTGTTCGCTGCTCAACGCCTGCAACTGGAAGCGCAGGCCCGGATGGCGGGCGGCGAACAGGCCGATCAGGCGCATCGGGTCGAAGCTGGCCAGCGGCACGACGCCCAGGCGCAGGGTACCCACCAGGTGACCACGACAGGCCGCCGCTTCCGCGAGCAGGCCATCCTGGGCTGCCAGCAGGCTGCGTGCCCAGGCCAGGATGCGTTCGCCTTCGGCGCTGAACCCTTCGAAGCGCTGGCCGCGACGCACCAGCTCCAGGCCCAGCTCGTCCTCCAGCTGACGCAGGCGCATGGACAGCGTTGGCTGGGTCACGTGGCAGCGCGCGGCCGCCTGACCGAAGTGGCGTGTTTCGTCGAGGGCGACGAGAAATTTCAGTTGCTTGATATCCATGGGAACTCCTGGTCTGGGCGGATTCTAATGTGCGCGGGCCAATCCGGGGCGTCTGCTGAACTAGACTTTGCGCTCCGGGAGCTGTGCCCGGTCATCCACAAGGAAAGAGAGGAATTGCCATGAGTCTGTTTGCCTTTGTCAAAGATGCTGGGGTCAAACTGTGGGAGTCACTGGTGGGGCAGGAGGCGCAGGCCGCCGAATCGCTCAAGGAACATGTTGCCAAGGTCGGTCTGGGCAACCCGAATATCGACGTCAGCGTCGAAGGTGACAAGGTCATCGCGCGTGGCGAGGTGGCCACCCAGGAAGAGAAGGAGAAGATCCTGCTGGCTCTGGGCAACGTGGCCGGCGTCGGTGAGGTCGAGGATCAGATCAGCGTGACCACGCCGGCCCCGGCCGCGCGTTTCGTCACCGTGAAGAAGGGCGACACGCTGAGCGCCATCGCCAAGAGCGAGTACGGCAACGCCAACGCCTACATGAAAATCTTCGAGGCCAACAAACCGATGCTCAGCCATCCGGACAAGATCTATCCGGGCCAGGTGTTGCGCATCCCCTAGGGCGCAGCCCGCTTCTCGCCGCCGGCTTCGGCGGTCTCGGGTGGAAAGCCTTCGCGGTTTCCACCCTACAGCCCCCGCAGCAGCTCGCGGTAGTCCTCCACGGCGGCGAACTCTTCGCTGTCCTTGGGGCCGGCCTGGCTGTCCGGCTGGCGCACGGCGAGCAACTGGGCGAGGCCGAAGCGCCCGGCGCTGCGCAGGATCGGCAGGCTGTCGTCGATGAACAGGCTGCGTGCCGGATCGAAGTCGACGTCCTGGCGCAGGGCGGACCAGAACTGCTGGTCTTCCTTGGGATAGCCGTAGTCGTGTGAGCTGATCAGGCGTTCGAACCAGGCCGCCAGTTCCACGCGCTCCATCTTCAGCGACAGCGAATCGCGGTGTGCATTGGTGATCAGCACCACGCGCTTGCCGGCGTCGCGCAGTGCGCGCAGGAACAGCTCGGCATCCGGGCGCAGGGCGATCAGGTGGGCGACCTCGCGTTTGAGATCGCGGATCGACAGGCGCAGTTCGCGACTCCAGAAGTCGGTGCAGTACCAGTTCAGCGTGCCGGCATGTTCGCGAAACAGCGGCAGCAGCTCGGCCTCGGCCAGCGCCAGGCTGATGCCGTGGTGCTCGGCATAGCGCCGTGGCAGATGGCTCAGCCAGAAGTGGTTGTCGAAGTGCAGGTCGAGCAGGGTGCCATCCATGTCGAGCAGGACGGTGTCGATCTGGTGCCAGGGCAGTGCGGGCATGCTGGCCTCGTGCAAAGAGTGAATCCGTCGACCTGTTTCGCCTTGATGCAATCTCGGCCAGGGACAATGACAAAAGCCGCTGTATGATAACCGACCAGGTCACGCCAAGGAGTCAGCCCATGCGTCAGAAGCCCACGGTACTCGCCCGTGAAATAGTCGCCAGCAGTCGTCTGTTTCGTGTCGAGGAAGTGCAGTTGCGCTTCTCCAACGGCGCGGAGCGCACCTACGAACGTCTGGTCGGCAAGGGCTCGGGCTATGGTGCGGTGATGGTGGTGGCGATGCTCGATGCCGAGCATGCGGTGCTGGTGGAGGAATACTGCGGCGGTACCGACGACTATCAGCTGTCGTTGCCCAAGGGCCTGATCGAACCGGGTGAGGACGTGCTGGTGGCGGCCAACCGCGAGCTCAAGGAGGAGGCGGGCTTCGGCGCCCACGAGCTGGAATACATCACCGAGCTGAGCCTGTCCCCCGGCTACATGAGCCAGAAGATCCAGGTGGTGCTGGCGCGCAACCTGTTCGAGGAGCGCCTGCCCGGTGACGAGCCGGAGCCGATGCGGGTGGACCGCATCAGCCTGCGCGAGCTGTCGAGCCTGGCCCGGCATGAGCAGTTCAGCGAGGGGCGTGCCCTGGCGGCGCTGTACCTGGTGCGTGATCTGTTGAGCGCACGCGGGGAGTTCAGCCTGTGAGCCATCCTCTCGTTCCGCGGGTGATCGAACTGGTGCGCGCCGCCGGTGCGGCGACCCTGCCGTACTGGCGCAGTGGCGTCGCGGTGACGGAGAAGGCCGATGCCTCGCCGGTGACCGCTGCCGACCTGGCCGCGCACCACATTCTCGCCGACGGACTGAAGGCCCTGGCGCCGGACATTCCGGTGCTGTCCGAGGAAGCCGCCGACATCCCCCTGAGCGAGCGCTCGGCCTGGACGCGCTGGTGGCTGGTCGATCCGCTGGACGGCACCAAGGAGTTCATCGCCGGTTCGGAGGAGTTCACCGTCAATGTCGCGCTGATCGAGCAGGGGCGCGTGGTGTTCGGCGTGGTCGGCATCCCGGCCAATGGTCGCTGCTACCACGGCGGTACCGGCCTGGGCGCCTGGTGCAGCGACGTGGTGGGTGACGAGCGTCCGATCAGTGTTCGCCTGGCGCCGGCGCGGGGCTTTACCCTGGTGGCCAGCAAGCGCCATTCGAGCCCGGCACAGGAAACCTTGCTCGCGGGCTTGACCGCCCGTTTCGGCGCGCCGCAGCTGGCCAATATCGGCAGCTCGCTGAAGTTCTGCCTGCTGGCCGAAGGCAACGCCGATTGCTACCCACGCCTGGCGCCCACCTCGCAGTGGGATACGGCGGCAGCACAGGGCGTGCTGGAGGGGGCCGGGGGCGAGGTGCTTGATCTGGCCGGCGAGGCACTGACCTACGAAGCGCGTGAGTCCTTCCTCAACCCGTCGTTCCTGGCGCTGCCGGCCGCGGCCGAGTGGCGCGGCGAGCTGATCGAGCTGGCGCGCGATCTGGAAGGTTGAGGCATTTTCTGCGGGGGTGGCGGGTTGCACCCGCCCTACGTGAGGGCGCGGCGGCGATGCGTTGCGACGTCGGGGAGTCGCGGCTGAAGCCGCTCCTACCTGGCGTGTCTCTGGCGGGGAGTGGCGGGTTGCACCCGCCCTACCTGAGGCTGCAGGGCGTGGCCGTGGGAGGCGCTTCAGCGGCGACTTGCGCGGCGAAAGCCACTCTCCGGGGCATCACGCTCAGTCGAGCATGTCGCTGTAGCGCTCGTCCTTCCTGAACACCAGCGGCTGGTCGAAACCGGGCACCTTCACTTCGTCGCGGGTGATGGAGATCGCCTGGTCGTCGATCATGTCGTTGCCGAAGTTGTAGATGATGTCCAGTTTGCCCTGCAGCGCCTGGCTGTCGTAGGCCGCTGCGGCAGTGCGCGTGCTCTCGCGGCGCGCCAGGTAGGCGTCGAAGGCGGCCTGGCCGTGGCGTTTGCGCAGCATGCGCTCGGTCACGTGCGGGGCCAGCACCAGGGCGCTGGCGTTGTTGCCGCCGAAGCCCTTGGAGTTGATGAAGGCCACGTCCAGTGCCTGCTCGCCGACCTTGCGGTCTTCGGTGGACAGGCTCAGGTGCTTCTGGTGCACGTCGCCGGCTACCGCATCGATGGTCTTCAGGCCGGGCACGATGCCGTACTTGAAGGCGCCGAGTGCGGCGATCACCTGGTCACCGCTGGCGGTGGCCAGGGAGTGGCCGACGAAGGCCTTCACCGCAGTGATCGGCCACTGCTCGATGCCGAAGGCCTCGGCGACGCGGTCGAGGATTTCCGACTCGGTGACGCGGTTGGCCGGGGTGCTGGAACCGTGTGCGTGAACGAAGCTGCGCTGCTGCACGGCATCCAGCCCCAGCAGCTGCACGGCGCTGGCCACGGCCTTGGCCACGGTCAGGTAGTTGCCCGGGCCCGGGGCGGAAATCGACTTCTTGAAACCGTCGGCGTTGATGAACACATCCGGCACCGCGCCGTGGATTTCGGCACCCAGCTCCAGGGCCAGTGCGTCGTCCATCAGCACCACGAACTGGCAGGCCTCGGCCAGGGTGAAACCGCAGTTGGCACCGAACGGGCGGCTGGCGCGGCGGAAGTCGACGCTGTCGCGGCCTTCGAGCTGGCGCAGGCCATCCTCGGTGGCCAGTGCGCCCATGGCGCCGTAGCCTTCGATGCACTCCTGGTTGATCGGTGCCTCGCTGCTGCCGACGATCACCACGCGGGCCTTGCCGCTGGCGATCTGCTCGATGCCTTTCTGCAGGTTGTAGAGGAAGGTGGCACAGGCGCCGGTGATGCTGCCGGTGGTGCCGACGCTGCCGAGCACGTAGGCGTTGATGAAGTCGGCCGGCATGGTGTTCAGGCCCAGGGCCAGCTGCTTGGCGGTGACGCGGCCACCCTTGAGGCGCGACTGCATCATGCCGCCGAAACCGTTTTCGTCGAGCTGGCTCATGATGCAGCTGGCGAACACGGCGATTTCGTCCGGTGCGACGTGCTGGACGATGCGCTGCCAGTCGATACCCACCGAACGCAGCGCGTCGGTGACGCCGACCACGGTCATGGCCAGGCCGCGTGGGTGGAAGCGCGAGTTGTACAGTTCGCTCGGCTCGAAGCCGGTGGGCAGTTGCCCGGCGGATTTCACGGCCAGCGGGCGGTAGCTGTCGACCTTGAATTCGCAGCTGTCGTGCAGGGTGACGCGTACGTCGTTGCCGTCGAGCGCTTCCAGCGACCAGTTGGCCGGCAACGGTTCGGGCAGCTGCTTGCGCTGGGTGACGAAGCTCAGGGCCGTGCCGTTGGCGGGCGCGACGCCGATGTTCTTGTGCCAGTGGGCGGCATCCGGATCGAGGTGCTGCTTCTCGATACGGCGGACCAGCGTGCCGGCGAGGATCTGCTCGGCGTAGCGGCTTTCGATGTCTGCCAGGCTCAGTGGCTGGCCGTCCTGGTCCCGGTACTGGCCATCGACCACGCGCACCAGCTTCATCATCTGCGCCAGACCGGCCAGCGTCTCCTGGCGGGCCTGGGGCTGCAGCGACTCTTGTACGGTGCGACGGAAACCATGGTGGAAGGAGCTGCGCCCGGCTGCGTTGTAACCCCCAAAACCCACGATCACAGGTAAGCGCGACATAACTCAAAAGCTCCTGAACAAGGCCAGCGCGACGCCAGGCCGGCGCCTTGGGCGCGGGCGGGAGTCATAGGGCGGTGGCGTTTGGAAAATCTCGGCTGCCTAACCTGACGTGGATCATGACTGTCGAGTCACTCATTCGTCCAATGTCGTGGCGCGGGCAAGGCGTGTCGCGGATGAGACAGGCCGTGTTCAGGGCGATGCGTGGGAGGCGGGGTGCGCCCCGCGAGGCGCGCCCGCCGGGTGGCGGGCGCGGAGGGCTCAGCTCTGGTAGCTGATGTGACCATCGACCAGCGTATAGCGCACTGCCGCAGGCAGGCTGTGGTCGAGGAAGGGGCAGTTCCTGCCCTTGGAGTACCAGCGCTCGCCAGCCAGGGTCGAGGCCTGCGGGTCGAACAGCACGATATCCGCGGCGCTGCCGACGGCCAGTTGCCCGGCAGGCAGGCGCAGTGCGCTGGCCGGTCCGCTGGACAGGCGTGCGAGCAGTGTCGGCAGGTCCAGCAGGCCATCCTGCACCAGCGTCATGGCCAGCGGCAGTAGCAGTTGCACGCTGCTGATGCCCGGCTCGGTGGCGGCGAAGGGCGCCAGCTTGGCATCGCGCTCGTGCGGCTGGTGATGGCTGGCGATGGCGGAGATCACGCCGGCCTTGAGCGCCTCGCGCAGGCCGTCACGGTCCTTGCCGGAACGCAGCGGCGGTTGCACGTGGTAGAGGCTGGAGAAGTCGATCAGTGCCTCGTCGGTCAACAGCAGCTGGTACAGCGCCACGTCCGCCGTCACCGGCAGGCCACGGGCCTGGGCCGCGGCGATCAGCTCGGCGCCACGGGCGCTGGTGATCTGGCTGAAGTGCGCGCGCACGCCGCTCTGTTCCACCAGCAGCAGGTCGCGGGCCAGGGCCACGGTTTCGGCGCTTTCCGGGATGCCGGCCAGGCCGAGGAAACTGGCGGTGGGGCCCTCGTGGGCCAGGCCGCCTTCGGCCAGGTCGAAGTCCTGCGAGTGGAAGATCACCTGCAGGTCGAAGGTCGCGGCGTATTCCAGCGCGCGGCGCAGGGTGCGGCTGTTGCGGAAGTTGTCCAGGCCGTTGCCGAAGGCCACGCAGCCGGTGTCGCGCAGGGCCACCAGCTCCGCCAGCTGTTCGCCGGCCAGGTTCTTGCTCAGTGCGCCGATGGGGAACACCTTGGTGTGCCCGGCCTCGCGGGCGCGGTCGAGAATCAGCTCGGCCACCGCCGGGGTGTCCAGCACGGGTTTGGTGAACGGCGGGCAGCACAGGCTGGTGACGCCGCCGGCAGCCGCTGCCAGGGTCTCGGTGGCGATGCTGCCCTTGCGGCTGTAGCCGGGTTCGCGCAGCGCCACGGACAGGTCGACCAGGCCGGGGGCGGCGACCAGTCCCAGGGCGTCGAGGGTCTTGTCGGCAGTGAAGCCGGCGGGCGCCTGGTCAATGGCGGCCAGCTTGCCGCCGTCGAGGTACAGGTCGCTGACCCGATCCAGGCCGCTGCTGGGATCGATCACACGGGCGCCGAGGATTGCGGTACGCATCAGTTGGCCTCCTCGGCGTTGAGTTGACGTTGCGCGTTCTGCCCGCTCATGGCCATGGACAGTACGGCCATGCGGATGGCGATGCCGTAGGTGACCTGGTTGAGAATCACCGATTGCGGGCCGTCGGCCACCGCCGACTCGATCTCCACGCCGCGGTTGATCGGTCCCGGGTGCATCACCAGGGCATCGGGCCTGGCCAGGGCCAGGCGCTGCTCGGTCAGGCCGAACAGGCGGTAGAACTCGCCTTCGCTGGGCAGCAGGCCGCCCTGCATGCGTTCGCGCTGCAGGCGCAGCATGATCACCACGTCGACGTCCTTGAGGCCTTCGTCGGCATCGCTGAACACGCGCACGCCGTAGCTCTCCTCCAGGCCGATGGGCAGCAGGGTCTTCGGCGCGATCACGCGGATGTCCGGGCAGCCCAGGGTCTTCAGGGCGAGCATGTTGGAGCGCGCCACCCGCGAATGCAGGATGTCGCCGACGATGGCCACCGAAAGGTTCTCGAAGCTGCCCTTGTGCCGGCGAATGGTGAGCATGTCGAGCATGCCCTGGGTCGGGTGGGCGTGCCGGCCGTCACCGCCGTTGATGATCGCCAGGTTCGGGCACACGTGCTCGGCGATGAAGTGGGCGGCGCCGGAGTCGGAGTGGCGCACGACGAAGATGTCGGCGGCCATGGCCTCGAGGTTGCGCAGGGTGTCGAACAGGGTTTCGCCCTTGCTGGTCGAGCTGGTCGACACGTTGAGGCAGATGACGTCAGCCGACAGGCGCTGGGCGGCCAGTTCGAAGGTGGTGCGGGTGCGCGTGGAGTTCTCGAAGAACACGTTGCACACGGTCTTGCCGCGCAGCAGCGGGACCTTTTTCACCGCACGCGCGCCGACCTCGAGAAAGGAGTCGGCGGTGTCGAGGATTTCGGTCAGCAGCTCGCGGGGCAAACCGTCGAGCGAGAGGAAATGGCACAGCTGGCCTTGGTCATTGAGCTGCAGCGGGCGCTTGGCGGCGAGTGGCGTCATCGCGGGGGTCTCAGTTGGCGAGCGTCTGGAGTTCGAGGGTCAGGGGCGTGGGGCCGGACAATTTTACCCGCTCGTTGGCCGCCAGTGACAGGGTGGCGCCGACCACATCGGGGCGAATCGGCAGTTCACGGGCGTTGAGGTCGAGCAGGCTGACCAGGGTCACGCTGGCCGGGCGGCCGTAGTCGAACAGTTCGTTCAGGGCGGCGCGGATGGTGCGACCGCTCATCAGCACGTCGTCGATCAGCACCAGGTGCTGGCCTTCGATCTCGAATGGCAGCTCGGAGGGCTGCACCTGCGGGTGCAGGCCGTTCTGGGTGAAGTCGTCGCGGTAGAAGGAGACGTCGAGGATGCCCAGCGCGTCCTCGCGGCCGAGTACCTGGAGCAGGGCCTGGGCGACCCAGACGCCGCCGGTGCGGATGCCGATGAAGCGTGGCTCGCTGATCTGCCGCTGGTTGAGGTGCTGGGTCAGAGCGCTGGCCATGGCCGGCAGCAGGTCGTTGGGGTTCGGTAGCATGGCGAAACTCCTTGATTAAACGGCTGCTGAGAGCGTGAGCGAGGCTGCCGAGCGCCGGCAGCGCAACCGGTTCTCAGCCCGTGCAGTTTTCCTCCAGCCAGCCCTGCAGCAGCAGGGCGGCGGCAATGGCGTCGACGGGGCGCTCGCGGTAGCCGCCGCTCTGGCCCTCGCGCAGGCGCTGGCCCTTGGCCTCGAAGGTGGTCAGGCGCTCGTCGTGGGTGTAGGCCGGCAGGTTGAAGCGGCCGTTGAGGCGGCGCGCGAACTTTTCCGCACGGGCGCTCATCTCGCTGGGCGTGCCGTCCATGTTCAGCGGCAGCCCGACCACCACGGCGTCGGGCTGCCACTCCTTGATCAATGCTTCCACGCGGTTCCAGTCCGGCACGCCGTTCTGAGCCTTGAGCACGCACAGTTCACGGGCCTGGCCGGTGATCATCTGGCCGACGGCGACGCCGATCTGCTTGCTGCCGTAGTCGAAGCCCAGCAGCAGGCGCAGTGGTTTGTCGCTCATCAGGCGTGGCCCGCCTGCGAGGTGAGCAGGCTGAGATTGACGCCCAGGCGTGCGGCGGCGGCATTCAGGCGCTGGTCGTAAGGCAGGTCGAAGAGGATGCTGCTGTCGGCCGGGCAGGTCAGCCAGGCGTTGTCGACCAGCTCGGCCTCCAGCTGCCCGGCGTCCCAGCCGGCGTAGCCCAGGGTGATCAGGTACTTGTCCGGGCCGCTGCCGTCGGCGATGGCGAAGAGCACATCCTGCGAGGTGGACAGGCCCAGTTCGCCAAGCTCCAGGGTGGCCTGGAACTGCGGGCCGGCGGGGTGGAGGACGAAGCCACGGTCGGTCTGCACCGGGCCGCCGGCGAAGATCGGCAGGCTGTGGCACAGCGCGGCGGGCTCCTCGTCCGGGCGCAACTGCTCCAGGACGTCGGCCAGGTTGAGGCCGTTGGGCTTGTTGATCACCAGGCCCATCGCACCCTGGTCGTTGTGCTCGACCAGGTAGGTCACGGTCTGCGCGAAATTCGGATCGGCCATGTGCGGCATGGCGATCAGGAAATGGTGCTTGAGCGAGGTCGGGGCTGATGTGTTCATGGCGCCTAGTTTGGAGCGGCTGGCGACAAGCTACAAGCGCGGCCGCTCAGGCGGGTGCATCGTCCAGGCGAGGGGTCAGTTGCTCGACAGCCGGTCGCCGCGCTCGAAGCGCCAGGTGCGGATGATTTCCAGGCGGTCGATATCGGCCAGGTCGCCGGTGAACGGGGCGTAGGGCGCAGCCAGGCGCACGATGCGCTGGGCCGCCTGGTCGAGTTCGGCATGCCCCGAGGACTCCAGTATCTGCACCTCGTAGAGACTGCCGTCGCGGTTGATCGACACCAGTAGGCGCAGGCTGCCGTAGATGCGCTTGCGGCGGGCTTCATCCGGGTAGTTGAGGTTGCCGATGCGCTCGACCTTCTTGCGCCACTCGTCCTTGTACCAGGCACCCTTGTCGCGCATGGTCGAGGCGGCGTTGAGGCGATGGATCTTCGGGCGTTTCGCGTACTGCTGGACTTCCTGGGCCAGTTCGGCCTCGAGGCTGGCGATCT
Organism: Ectopseudomonas khazarica; assembly: GCF_017915135.1. Lineage (NCBI taxonomy): Bacteria > Pseudomonadati > Pseudomonadota > Gammaproteobacteria > Pseudomonadales > Pseudomonadaceae > Ectopseudomonas > Ectopseudomonas khazarica. The sequence continues at coordinate 407,638 of NZ_CP068551.1, forward strand.
CTGCCGACAGCTGCGCGGAGTCGAAGACCGGCGCCGGGCGTGTGTCCGGCACCGGCTTGGCTTCCTCGCGCTTGACCGGGGTCTTCTGCTGTTGCGGCGCACGCGTGGCCACCGCCGCCTTGGGCGCTTCCTGGCGGGTAGCGGGTTGCTGCGGGGTGGCCGGCGGCGTGACCTTGCGCACCTCGCTGTCCTGGAACGGCGCCTGCTCCGTGGTCTTGGGGGCGGCGACGTGTTCCAGGGTGCCGCTGCCCTGCTGGTTGTCCTGGGCGAGGAAGTCGGCCTCCTTGGGCTTTTCCTCGCTCTTGAAGGTGGACAGGGTGATTTCCAGCGTCTTGCTGATGTCCGATGGCGACTCCAGGCCGAAGCCGATGCCGAGAATCAGCGCCACGTGCAGCGCAGCGGCGAGGAACAGGGTGAACCCCAGGCGATCCGCCGGACGGACGGTGGCGGAGGTGGTGGGCGGTGGGGTGGCTGCTGCGTTCATCGCGTTTCGGGTCTGCTTTCGAATGTCGCGCAGTCTGCCGGGTCGGGGTGTGCGCCTGCAAGTTGCAGGCGCCAGGCTGCCACCTGCGTCAAGCTTTTAGGCCGCGCTTGCTCGCGATGCAGTCCATCAGCCGGTCGCCGATGCGGGTGTCGAAGGCCGCATCGATCTCGCGGATGCAGGTGGGGCTGGTGACGTTGATTTCCGTCAGGTGTTCGCCGATCACGTCGAGTCCGACGAAGATCAGCCCCCTGTCGCGCAGGCTCGGGCCCACTGCCGCGGCGATCTCGCGGTCACGCTCGGTCAGCGGGCGTGCCTCGCCCCGGCCACCGGCCGCGAGGTTGCCGCGGGTCTCTCCGGCGGCGGGGATGCGCGCCAGGCAGTAGGGCACCGGTTCGCCGTCGATCATCAGGATGCGCTTGTCGCCTTCCTTGATGGCCGGCAGATAACCTTGCGCCATGATCTGCTGTTGGCCATGCTGAGTGAGGGTTTCCAGAATCACCGAGAGGTTGGGATCGCCCTCGCGATGGCGAAATATCTGCGATCCGCCCATGCCATCCAGGGGTTTGAGAATGATGTCACGGTGCTGTATCGCAAACTCGCGCAGAATGTCCGGGCGCCGACTGACCAGGGTCGGCGGTGTGTATTGGGGAAACAGGGTAGCGAAGAACTTTTCGTTGCAGTCGCGCAGGCTCTGAGGTCGATTCACCACCAGTACGCCGTCACGTTCGGCCTGCTCGAGCAGATAGGTGGAGTAGACGAATTCATTGTCGAAGGGCGGGTCCTTGCGCATCAGGATCACGTCCAGCTCGGCGAGCTGCATGTCCTGTTCCGTACCAAGGGTGAACCACTTTTGCGGGTCGTTGAATACTTCCAGCGGCCGCAAGCGGGCTCTGGCCTGGCCCTGGGCCTGGTAGAGATCCTGCTGTTCCATGTAGAACAGCGACCAGCCGCGTGCTTGAGCGGCCAGCAGCATGGCCAGCGAGCTGTCCTTCTTGAAGGAGATGCTGGCAATCGGATCCATGACGATCCCGAGACGAAGGCTCATGGGGAAAATCTCCGCGAGATAAAGGGTGAAGGCCGGGTTGGCCGTACCGAACAATGGCTGTCAGGGTGGCGTCGGCCGGGGCCTTGGTCAAGGGCCGGTGCTGCCCTGGCGGCCTTATAGATTGCATGTGGAGAGTGTGCTAAAAAGGCCCGACGATTGGGGCAAGACCAATCGGCGACTGGGCCTCAGGCATACTGATAACGCGAATATAACGACTCACCGAGGCGATGGTAGGGCGAACATGGAACAGCATTCCGAGGGTTTGAAAGTGATGGTGATCGACGATTCGAAGACGATTCGTCGCACCGCGGAAACTCTGCTGAAAAAAGTGGGTTGTGATGTCATCACCGCGGTCGATGGCTTCGATGCCCTGGCCAAGATTGCCGACACTCACCCGAGCATCATCTTTGTCGACATCATGATGCCGCGTCTCGATGGGTATCAGACCTGTGCCCTGATCAAGAACAACAGTGCTTTCAAGTCCACCCCGGTGATCATGCTGTCCTCCAAGGACGGTCTGTTCGACAAGGCCAAGGGGCGGATCGTCGGTTCCGATCAATATCTGACCAAGCCCTTCAGCAAAGAAGAGCTGCTCGGAGCGATCAAAGCCCACGTGCCGGACTTCACCCCGGTAGAACAAGCCTCCTGACGTGTCGGCCTGCAGGGCCGTACGCCTCTTCTGTATTGGGAAACACCATGGCTCGAATTCTGATTGTTGATGACTCACCGACCGAGATGTACAAGCTGACGGCCATGCTGGAAAAGCATGGCCATCAGGTGTTGAAGGCGGAGAACGGCGCCGATGGCGTCGCCCTGGCTCGCCAGGAGAAACCGGATGCGGTGCTGATGGACATCGTCATGCCCGGGCTCAATGGTTTCCAGGCGACTCGTCAGCTGACCAAGGACGCCGAAACCAGCCACATCCCGGTGATCATCGTCACCACCAAGGATCAGGAAACCGACAAGGTCTGGGGCAAGCGCCAAGGCGCCAAGGACTACCTGACCAAGCCGGTTGACGAAGAGACCTTGCTGAAAACCCTCAATGCGGTACTGGCCGGCTGATGCCGGGCAGGTCGCGAAGCAGATAAGAAAAGGCCAAGGCCGGCATGGCGGACGTGCAGACTCCATTCCAGATTCTCCTCGAGATCGACCAGCGTTGCCGAGCCCTGGCGGCCGGCTTGCCGTCGCAGCAGACGGCGGTGCAGACCTGGAGCGGCATCGGCTTTCGCATGGGCGAGCGATTCTTCGTCGCGCCGATGGGGGAGGTGGGTGAGGTGTTGCACGAGCCACGCTACACCCTGCTGCCGGGTGTGAAAGGCTGGGTCAAAGGGGTGGCCAACGTGCGTGGCCGCCTGTTGCCGGTGATGGACCTGTGCGGGTTCTTCGGCAGCGAACTGTCGCCGCTGCGCAAGCTGCGACGCGTGCTGGTGGTCGACCACCAGGAGATCTTCGCCGGCCTGACGGTCGACGAAGTTTTCGGCATGCAACATTTTCCCGTGGATGCGTTTTCAGAACAGCTGCCGCCTCTCGAGGCGAGCATTGCACCGTTCATTCACGGAGTCTTTCAGCGAGAACAGCCCTGGTTGGTATTCAGCCCGCATGCGTTGGCGGCCGATCAGGGGTTTCTCGATGTTGCCTACTAACAGAAATTCGGTTGGGTCGGTTCTTCCGGCCCTTTGGCGTTACATGGGAACCGTAGTGCGGTCGGTCCAGGCGGGGGCCAGATAATGAAAAAACTCAATACAGGCAATTTGTTGGTCGGAGCACGCAGCAGCACGCTGATCGCGGCGCTGTTCGTCGTGCTCATCGTCTCCATCGTGCTGTTGTTCGCGAACTTCGCCTACATCAACACCCAATCCAACTACGATACCGAGTACATCGGCCACTCCGGTGAGCTGCGCGTACTCTCCCAGCGTATCGCCAAGAACGCCACGGAGGCGGCGGCAGGTACTGCCGAGGCCTTCGGCCTGTTGCGCGATGCGCGCAACGACTTCCAGCAGCGCTGGGGCTACCTGACCGACGGCGACGCCGCCAGCGGTCTGCCGCCGGCGCCCGAGGCCGTACAGCCGCAGATGGCCACGGTGCAGCAGGACTGGGACAGCCTGCGGCAGAACACCGACGCCATTCTCGCCAGTGAGCAGACCGTACTGTCGCTGCACCAGGTAGCCGCCACCCTGGCGGAAACCATTCCGCAGCTGCAGGTCGAGTACGAGGAAGTGGTCGACATCCTGCTGGAAAGTGGTGCGCCGGCCGCGCAGGTTTCCGTGGCCCAGCGTCAGTCGCTGCTGGCAGAACGTATCCTGGGTTCGGTGAACAAGGTACTGGCGGGTGACGAAGACTCGGTACAGGCCGCTGACATGTTCGGCCGCGACGCCAGCCTGTTCGGCCGCGTACTGGCTGCGATGCTGGAAGGCAACGCGGCGATGGAAATCACCCAGGTGACCGACGAGGAGGCTCTCGAGCGTCTGGCGGAGATTTCCGAGCTGTTCGAATTCGTATCCGGTTCGGTGGACGAGATTCTCGAAACCTCGCCGGAACTGTTCCAGGTGCGTGAATCGGCGAACTCCATCTTCACCGTTTCCCAGACCCTGCTGGACAAGGCATCCGATCTGGCCGGCGGCTTCGAAGACCTGGCCGACGGTCGTGCCATGAACACCCTGTTCGGCTATGTGCTGGGTGCCCTGGCGCTGGCTGCGATCATCCTCATCGGTCTGGTGATGGTGCGTGAGACCAACCGCCGTCTCGCTGAAACCGCCGAGAAGAACGAGCGTAACCAGGCGGCGATTCTGCGACTGCTCGATGAGATCGCCGACCTCGCCGACGGTGACCTGACCGTGGCCGCGACGGTAACCGAGGACTTCACCGGTGCCATCGCTGACTCCATCAACTACTCCATCGACCAGCTGCGCGACCTGGTAGCGACCATCAACCTGACCGCCGTTCAGGTAGCCGGTGCTGCTCAGGAAACCCAGGCCACGGCGATGCACCTGGCCGAGGCTTCCGAGCACCAGGCCCAGGAAATCGCTGGTGCCTCCGCGGCGATCAACGAAATGGCCGTGTCGATTGACCAGGTATCGGCGAACGCCAGCGAATCGTCCGCGGTAGCGGAACGTTCGGTAGCCATCGCCAACAAGGGTAACGAAGTCGTACACAACACCATCACCGGCATGGATAACATCCGTGAGCAGATCCAGGACACCTCGAAGCGGATCAAGCGCCTCGGTGAATCGTCCCAGGAGATCGGTGACATCGTTAGCCTGATTAACGACATTGCCGACCAGACCAACATCCTCGCACTGAACGCCGCGATCCAGGCCTCCATGGCCGGTGACGCAGGCCGAGGCTTCGCGGTGGTAGCGGACGAGGTACAGCGCCTTGCAGAACGTTCCTCTGCGGCGACCAAGCAGATCGAAGCGCTGGTGAAAACCATTCAGACCGACACCAACGAAGCCGTTATCTCCATGGAGCAGACGACCTCCGAAGTGGTGCGCGGTGCACGCCTGGCGCAGGACGCCGGTGTGGCACTGGAAGAGATCGAGAAGGTATCGAAGACCCTCGCGGCCCTCATCCAGAACATCTCCAACGCTGCCCGTCAGCAGGCCTCGTCGGCTGGTCACATCTCCAACACCATGAACGTGATTCAGGAAATCACCTCGCAGACGTCCTCGGGTACCACCGCCACCGCGAAGAGCATTGGTAACCTGGCCAAGATGGCCAGTGAGATGCGCAAGTCGGTGTCTGGCTTCACCCTCCCGGACGCCTGATAAAGGAGTGCGGAGGCTGGCTGCAGCCTCCGCGACATAGCCATGACCCAGGGCGAAGGTATGCAGTCAGCGGGCGTTTGGGCATTGCGCCCAGTGACCGACATGTCGCAAGCCGATTTCCACGACTGGCAGACGCTGCTCGAAGCGCGTACCGGTGTGGTGATCAGCGAACAGCGACGTGCCTTTCTGCAGACCAACCTGAGTGCGCGGATGCGCGAGTTGGGCGTCACGGACTACGCCAGTTACTACCGACAGGTCACCGATGGCCCCCGTGGCGCGGTGGAGTGGTCGACCCTGCTGGATCGTCTGACCGTGCAGGAAACCCGCTTCTTTCGCCATCAGCCGTCGTTCGAGGTGCTCGCGCAGTATCTGCAGGAGCGCCTGGCCGCAGGGCTGAGCAAACCCTGGGAGTTGTGGAGCGTGGGTTGCTCCAGTGGTGAGGAGCCCTATTCGCTGGCCATCCAGGCCGCCGAGACCTTGCAGGGCAGTGAGTTGCCGGAGCATTTCGCGGTCACCGGTACCGATATCAGTCAGGGTGCGTTGAGCCGGGCGCGTGAAGCCAGTTACTCGGCGCGGCGCCTGGAGCAGGTGGGTGATGAACTGCGTGAGCGTTACTTTCTCGCGCAGGCAGACGGACGTTTCAAGGTAGTACCGAGCCTGGCAGCTCGCGTGTGTTGCGCCAGGCTCAATGTGCTGGAACTGGCCAAGGCGCCAATGTCCGGCATGGATGTGATTTTTTGTCAGAACTTGCTGATCTATTTCCGCCGCTGGCGTCGCCGCGACATCCTCAACCGCCTGGCCGAAAGCCTGGCGCCGGGTGGCCTGCTGGTCGTAGGTGTGGGCGAAGTAGCCGGTTGGCAGCACCCGCACCTGGTGCCGGTGGCCGACGAGCGAGTTCTGGCGTTTACCCGCAAGGGATAAGGCCAAGTTTATGAGTGGAGTGGCTATGGGTGATCGGCATGATTATGTCGCCCTGGAGTGGGTAAAAGGCGAGATCGGGGAAACCCTGAAGCAGGCGCGGCAGGCCCTGGAGGCGTTCGTCGAGAACCCGCAGGACCCCACGCGCATGCGCTTCTGCCTGACCTACGTGCACCAGGTTCACGGCACCTTGCAGATGGTCGAGTTCTACGGCGCTGCGTTGCTCGCCGAAGAGATGGAGCAGCTGGCCAAGGCACTGATGGAAGGCCGCGTCGCCAACCAGGGCGAGGCCCTGGAAGTGCTGATGCAGGCTATCCTGCAGCTGCCGGTCTACCTCGACCGCATCCAGACCGCCCGTCGCGACCTGCCGATGGTCGTGCTGCCACTGCTCAACGACCTGCGCGCCGCCCGTGGCGAGAAGCTGCTGTCGGAAACCAGCCTGTTCTCCCCGGACATGTCCGTCCGCCTGCCGGCGCTGCCGGAGGGTGGCCTGGCGCGTCTGCGTACCGCCGAACTGCCGGTGCTGCTGCGCAAGCTGCGGCAGATGCTGCAGATGGCGCTGGTCGGCGTCATCCGCAACCAGGATCTGGCCACCAACCTTGGCTACATGGCGCGGGTCTTCGCCCGTCTGGAGAACCTGTGCAAGGACGCCCCGCTGGGCGGCCTGTGGCAGATCGCCTCCGGCCTGATCGAAGGGCTGGCCAATGGCAGCGTGGTCAACGGCACCTCGGTGCGCACCCTGCTGCGCCAGGTCGACAAGGAGCTCAAACGCCTGGTCGAGGAAGGTGCTGACGGCATCAACCAGTCCGCTCCCGACGAGCTGACCAAGAACCTGCTGTTCTATGTGGCCAAGGCGCCGGCGCAATCGCCGCGCATCCGCAGCCTGAAGGCGCAGTACCGCCTCGACGATGCTCTGCCCGATACCGAGGTGGTGGACGAAGAGCGTGCCCGCCTGGCTGGCCCCGACCGCGATGCCATGCGCTCGGTGGTGGCGGCACTGTGCGAGGAACTGGTGCGGGTCAAGGACAGCCTCGACCTGTTCGTGCGCAGCGACCGCAGCCGTCCGGGCGAGCTGGATGCCTTGCTGGCACCGCTGAAGCAGATCGCCGATACCCTGGCGGTGCTTGGTTTCGGCCAGCCGCGCAAGGTCATTCTCGACCAGATCGACGTGATCCATGCGCTGTCCCTCGGCCAGCGCGAGCCGAACGACGCGGTGCTGATGGACGTGGCTGGCGCGCTGCTCTACGTCGAAGCGACGCTGGCCGGCATGGTCGGCCCGGGCGATGATGGCCAGAACGAGCAGAGCCACCTGCCGACCACCGATGTCGGGCAGATTCACCAGCTCGTCATCAAGGAAGCGCGCAATGGCCTGGAGCAGGCCAAGGACGCGATCATCGAGTTCATTGCCTCGCAGTGGAACCACGAACACCTGGCGCGCGTGCCCGAGCTGCTGACCCAGGTCCGTGGTGGCCTGGCGATGATTCCGCTGCAGCGCGCCGCCGACCTGCTCAATGCCTGCAACCGCTACATTCAGGAGCAGTTGCTGGCACGCAAGGCCGTGCCCAACTGGCAGAGCCTGGATACCCTGGCCGACGCCATCACCAGCGTCGAGTACTACCTCGAGCGTCTGGCCGAAGACCATGGCACCCAGGGCGATCTGATCCTCGACGTTGCCGAGGAAAGCCTGGAGAGCCTGGGCTATCCGCTCAAGGAAAAGCCTTCGATCCTCGACCGTGTCGAGCCGGAGGAAGAAACCCTGGCGCCATTGGCCGACCCGCTGCAGGAAATCGAACTGCTCGGTGCCGAGGACGAACTGCTGGAAGAGCCGCTGGCCGAGACCGCGCCCCAGGTCGACGAGATCGACGAGCAGCCCGCCGAGGCACCGGCCGATCTGGAATTGCTGGAGGGCGACGCGGAGCTGCCGGTCGCCGCTGATTCCGCTGACGGCTTCACCTTCGAGCTGGCGGAGCTCGATGAGCTGCCGTCGCTGCAGGACGACGAGCTTGCCCCTGCCGCGCTGATCGAGATCGAGGCGGAACCTGAGCTGGAAGAGTTGAGCCTCGAGCAACTGAGCGAGACGCCGCAGTGGGACGAGCTGGAACTGGCGGACCTGGAGCTGCCGGAAGTCGAACTGCCCAGCGCGCCCGAGGTTGCGCCGCCAGCCGCCGAGGCGGAGGCGGACAAGCCGCTGTCGATGGCCGACGTGATGGCCGCACCGGTACAGGCGATCAACCCGCCTGCCGCCGACGTTCCGCCCAGCCTGCTGCCGCCGCCTGCCGACGAAGAACCGGTGGACGAGGAGCTGCTGGAAGTCTTCATCGAAGAAGCCGGTGAAGTGCTGGAAACCATCGCCGAGTACCTGCCGCAGTGGCAGGCCGATACCGACAACAAGGATGCGCTGATCGAAGTGCGGCGCGCCTTCCACACCCTCAAGGGCAGCGGGCGCATGGTGCGCGCGCTGGTCATCGGGGAGCTGGCCTGGTCCATCGAGAACCTGCTCAACCGTGTTCTGGATCGCAGCATCGAGCCCGCTGCACCGGTGCAGCAGGTCGTGCTCGACGTCGTCGCCCTGATGCCGGCACTGGTCGAGGAGTTCGCCGCCAAGGCCCAGCGTCAGCGCGATGATGTCGACCTGCTGGCCGCCACGGCGCACGCCCTGGCCAAGGGGCAAACGCCCCCAAAATCTGACGCCCCGGCCGCTCCGCAGGTAGCCGAGCCCGTGGGCGTAACCGAAGCTACCGCTGCCGTCGAGCAGGCCCCGGTCGTAGTGGATCAGGACCTCGATGGCGAGCCCCTCGATCCTCAGCTGCTGGAGATCTTCCGCAACGAGGCCGAGACTCATCTGGATACCCTGGTCGGCTTCCTCGCCGATTGTGCGCAGGAGTTGCCGCAACCGGTAACCGACGACCTGCAGCGTGCCCTGCACACGCTCAAGGGCAGCGCCTACATGGCCGGCATTCTCCCCGTGGCGGAAATCGCCGCGCCGCTGGAGAAGCTGGTCAAGGAATTCAAGACCAACCTGATTCAGGTCGACCTCGCCGCTGCGGAACTGCTGAGCAGTGCCGAGGGGCTGTTCCGCATCGGTCTGGACAACCTGGAAAGCCAGCCACTGGCAGCGATTCCCGGTGCCGAGGCATTCCTTGCCCGGGTCCAGGCACTGCATCAGGATCGCCTCGCCAGTGCCGAGGACGAGCGCAGCGGAGAAAACGGCGAGAGCCGTGATCCGCAGCTGATCAGCATCTTCCTCGCCGAAGGTATGGACATCCTGCTGGATGCCGAGGACCTGCTGCGCAAGTGGCGCGAGCACCCCTCCGAGCGCCAGGAGCTGTCCGCGCTGCTGGAAGAGCTGACGACCCTGGGGCGTGGCGCGGAAATGGCCGAACTGCCGCAGATCGACGAGCTCTGCGAAGCCTTGCTCGACCTCTATGGCGCCGTCGAGGAAGGCAGCCTGGCCGTCAGCGAGCGTTTCTTCGACGAGGCAGAGAAAGCCCACGAAGCGCTGATCGGCATGATGGACCAGGTGGCCGCCGCGCTGCAGGTCAGCCCTCAGCCCGAGCGTGTTGAGGCGCTGCGTCAGTTGCTGGCCGAGGCCATCGACCCGAACACCCTGGCGTTGCTGTCGCCCGATGTCGAAGGCCTGCAAGTCGTCGAGCTGGACCAGGCCACTGCCGAACTCGAGCAGTCCGAACAGTCGGCCGCGAGCGATGCCCCCGCCGAGCCGCAGCTGACCGAGGAGCCGTTCGAGGCCGTCGAGGCCGAGCCGGTGCCTGAAGCGCACGCGAGCTTCAGCCCGGCCGATGCCGAACTCGACGAGGAGATGGTCGAGATCTTCCTCGAAGAAGCCGTCGACATTCTGGAAAGCGCGGGGCAGGCGCTGGAGCGCTGGCTGAGCGAGCCGGACAACACCATGCCGCTGTCGTCGCTGCAGCGTGACCTGCACACCCTCAAGGGCGGTGCGCGCATGGCCTCGATTCGTCCGATAGGCGATCTGGGCCATGAGCTGGAGTCCCTGTACGAAGGCCTGGTCGACCGCCGCTACAACCATTCGCCGGAGCTGGGTAACCTGCTGCAGCAGAGCCACGACCGCCTGGCGCAGATGCTCGACCAGCTACAGGCGCACCAGCCGCTGGTTTCCGGTGATGACCTGATCCAGGCGATCCGTCAGTTCCGCCAGGGCGGCCCGGCGCAGAGCCTGTCGGCAGCCGTTGCCCAGGTCGAGGTGCCGACGCTCGACGAACAACCGGCCAGCGAGGCTGACGAGCCGCTCGAGTTCGATCTCGATAGCGATGACACGCCGCCTCTGGCCCTGGTCGAGGACGACGTCGTTGTCGACGAGATCATCGACGTGCCGCTCGAAGACAGCCTGCCGCTCGTCGACGAAGTGGAGCTGGAACTGCCTGAGGAGCCGCAGGTCGAGACTGTTGCCGAGCCCGAGCCCGAGCCCGAGCCCGAGCCGGAACCTGTGCCTGCACCTGCACCGCAGGTCGTGGACAGCTGGCACGAGGAACGCGATCCCGAGCTGGTGGAGATCTTCCTCGAGGAAGGCTTCGACATCATCGAAAGCGCGGGCGCAGCCCTGCAGCGCTGGATGGGCGATGTCGACAACAGCCTGGAACTGGAAGCCCTGCAGCGCGATCTGCACACCCTCAAGGGTGGTGCGCGCATGGCCGAGATCCGCGAAATCGGCGATCTGGCCCATGAGCTCGAATTCCTCTACGAAGGTCTCGGCGGCGGCCGTCTGCGTGCCAGCCCGGAACTCTTCACCCTGCTGCAGGCCTGTCATGACCGCCTGGCCGAGATGCTGGAAGCGGTGCGTGGCCAGCGTGCGGTGCCCTCGGGCGAGGACCTGATCGATACGATCAAACGCTTCCGCGCCAATCCTGACGAACAACTGAGCATGCCGTCGGCCGTTCAGCTCAAGGCGGTGGTCGAGAGCGACGACGCCGATGAGGCGGACAGCGACATTCTCGACATCTTCCTCGAAGAGGGCGATGACCTGCTCGAGGCGATGGAAACGGCCATCGGGCGCTGGGAAGATCAGCGCGAGGACAGCGCGCCGATCGACGAGATGCTGCGCATCCTGCACACCCTCAAGGGCGGTGCGCGCCTGGCCGGGCAGAAGCGCCTGGGCGACATGAGCCACGACCTCGAACAGCATCTGAGCGAGGCATTGCAGCAGGGTGCACCGTGGCCGGAAAGCCTGTTCCTCGATGTGCAGTCCGGTTTCGAAGGCCTGCAGCAGGAACTCGATCTGCTGCGCCAGCGCCTCAGTGCCAGCCTGGCCGATGAGCCGGCTGCCGCGCCGGTCGAACCGGTCGAACCGGTCGAGGTTGCCACGCTGCCGGTGCAGAGCAGTGCGCCGATCGTCGCCGCCAGCGACGCGCCGACGCAGCTGCAGGCACCCAAGGTCCTGCCGTTCGTGCGCCGGGCCGAAGAGGCGGCTGCCGAGGCTGCCGCGCGCCGCGCGCCACAGGAACTGGTCAAGGTTCCTGCCGAGTTGCTCGAAGGGCTGGTCAACCTGGCCGGTGAGACCTCGATCTTCCGCGGCCGTGTCGAGCAGCAGGTCAGTGACGTGAGTTTCACCCTGAGCGAGATGGAAGCGACCATCGACCGTGTGCGTGACCAGCTGCGTCGTCTCGACACCGAGACCCAGGCGCAGATTCTCAGCCGCTACCAGGCCGAGGCCGAACGTGCCGGCTACGAGGATTTCGACCCGCTGGAAATGGACCGTCACTCGCAGCTGCAGCAGCTCTCGCGTGCGCTGTTCGAGTCCGCGTCCGACTTGCTCGACCTGAAGGAAACCCTGGCCGCGAAGAACCGCGACGCCGAGACCCTGCTGCTGCAACAGGCGCGGGTCAACACCGAGTTGCAGGAAGGCCTGATGCGTACGCGCATGGTGCCCTTCGATCGCCTGGTCCCGCGCCTGCGGCGCATCGTCCGGCAGGTGGCCGGCGAGCTCGGCAAGCAGGTGGAGTTCGTCGTCGGCAACGCCGAGGGGGAAATGGACCGTACCGTGCTCGAACGTATCGTCGCGCCGCTGGAGCACATGCTGCGCAACGCCGTCGACCACGGGATCGAAGTGGCTGATGTGCGCCGCGCCGCAGGCAAGCCGGATGCCGGCACCATCCGCCTGAATCTGGGGCGCGAGGGCGGTGATATCGTCCTCACGCTGGATGACGATGGCGGTGGTATCCGTCTGGAAGCCGTGCGCCGCAAGGCCATCGAACGTGGCCTGATGGACGCCGACAGCGACCTGAGCGATCACGAGATCCTGCAGTTCATCCTCGAGGCCGGTTTCTCCACGGCGGAGAAGGTCACGCAGATTTCCGGACGCGGCGTCGGCATGGACGTGGTGCACTCCGAGGTCAAGCAGCTCGGCGGCTCGATGAGTATCGACTCGACCCTGGGCCAGGGCACGCGCTTCACCATCCGCCTGCCGTTCACCGTGTCGGTCAACCGGGCGCTGATGGTGTACTCGGGCGAGGACCTGTACGCCATTCCGTTGAACACCATCGAAGGTATCGTGCGCGTTTCGCCTTACGAGCTGGAGGCCTACTACGCCCCGGATGCGCCGCGCTTCGAGTACGCCGGCCAGGCCTACGAACTGAAGTACCTCGGTGACCTGCTGAACAATGGCCAGCAGCCCAAGCTGGTGGGCCAGAGCCTGCCGCTGCCGGTGATCCTGGTGCGCTCCAGCGAGCACGCCGTGGCCGTGCAGGTCGACAGCCTGGCCGGTTCGCGCGAGATCGTGGTGAAGAGCCTCGGCCCGCAGTTCGCCGGGGTGCATGGCATCTCCGGTGCGACCATCCTCGGTGACGGGCGCGTGGTGGTCATTCTCGACCTGCTGGCGACCATCCGCGTGCTGCACGCGCACTTGCAGAATCAGCTGCTGCCGCGTCTGGCTTCGCGCCAGGTGGCGAGCAGCGAAGAGGTCGAAGTCGACCGGCCGACGCTGGTCATGGTGGTGGACGACTCGGTCACCGTGCGCAAGGTCACCAGCCGTCTGCTCGAGCGTAACGGCATGAACGTGGTCACTGCCAAGGACGGGGTGGATGCCATCGCCCAGCTGCAGGAGCACAAGCCGGACATCATGCTGCTGGACATCGAGATGCCGCGCATGGACGGCTTCGAGGTGGCGACCCTGGTGCGCCACGATGAACGCCTGAAGGACCTGCCGATCATCATGATCACCTCGCGTACCGGTGAAAAACACCGTGAGCGGGCGATGTCCATCGGCGTCAACCAGTACCTCGGCAAGCCCTACCAGGAGTCCTTGCTGCTCGAAACCATCGCTCAGTTGGTGGATAGCCATCAGGTCAAGCGGACATGACAGAGAAATCCCTCGCGCGCATTGCGGTCATCGCCGACACCTCGCTGCAGCGCCATGTGCTGCAGCAGGCGCTGGCAGGTGGTGGTTACCAGGTGGTGCTCAACAGCGATCCGGCGCGTCTCGACGAGGATGCCCTGGCCGCTTGCGAGACCGACCTGTGGCTGGTGGACCTGGCCCAGTCGGACGATTCGCCGCTGGTCGACAGCCTGCTGGAGCGCGCCAGCGCGCCGGTGTTGTTCGGCGAGGGGCATGCCCCTGAACGGCAGTCCGAAAACTATCCGCGCTGGGAGCGCAGCCTGTTCGGCAAGCTCAAGCGTCTGGTCGGGGACCCGGCCCAGGCCGTTGGCCCCAGCCTGCAGGCCCTGCTGGACGAAGCGCAGCGGCCGACTCGCCTCGAGCTGCCGCAGGCGCTCGCCGATACGCCGCTGAAGGCTGGCGAACCGGCGCGTCAGGTCTGGTTGCTGGCGGCCTCGCTGGGCGGTCCGGCGGCGGTGAAAGCCTTTCTCGATGCGCTGCCGGGTGGCCTGCCTATCGGCTTCATCTACGCCCAGCACATCGACGCCAGCTTCGAAGCGGCATTGCCGCAGGCCGTCGGGCGGCACAGCCAGTGGCACGTCAATCCGGCGCGCCAGGGCGACCCGGTGCGCTGTGGCGAAGTGGTGGTGGTGCCGATCGCCAGCGAGCTGGGTTTCGACGATCAGGGCGCCATGCAGATCGCCGAGCGCGGCTGGCCGGAGCCCTACAGCCCCTCCATCGACCAGATGATGCTCAATCTGGCGCAACAGTTCGGCGCCCAGTGTGGCGTCATCGTCTTCAGTGGCATGGGCAGCGACGGCAGTGCCGCCGCCGCGTACGTCAAACGCCAGGGTGGGGTGATCTGGACCCAGCGCGGCGACAGCTGCGCCTGCCCGAGCATGCCCGACAGCCTGCGCGAGGGTGGCTACAGCAGCTTCAGCGCCGACCCGCGCGAGCTGGCCGTGGCCCTGGTCAATCACCTTGCCGAACATTGCAGTTGATCGGGGTTTGCCCCCGTATAGGACGTTTTCATGAGTCAAGCCGTCGCCACCCAGAACAGTGCAGCCAACCTCACCGGGTTGCTGGTGCCGCTGGCCGACCGCACCCTGCTGCTGCCCAACGTGGCGGTCGCCGAGCTGATTCCCTATCGCGCGCCCCAGGTGAGCGAAGGTGCGCCGGCGTGGTTTCTCGGCCAGATCGCCTGGCGTGACCTGAGCCTGCCGCTGTTCTCCTTCGAGGCCGCCAGTGGTGGCCAGGCGCAGGTCGCCAGCGGGGCACGGGTCGCGGTGATCAACGCATTGGGCGGTCGCCCCAAGGTCAAGTTCATCGCCTTGCTGGTGCAGGGCATTCCCCGCTCGCTGAAGGTCGGCAGCGACCTGGCTGCGGCCGATGTCGAGCTGGCGCCACTCGAGCTGGGCGCCGCACGGATTGCCGATGAGGTGGTGCGGATTCCGGATCTGGTGGCCCTGGAGCAGATGCTGGACGATGCCGGCCTGATCTGAGTCGCGCCGCACGGCGCAGCAGGCCCCAACGAAAAAGCCCCGGCACATGGCCGGGGCTTTTTCATGCCGTCAGCGAGCGCAATCAGCGCTGCGCGTTAGCCTCTGCAGCTTCGGCTTTCTTTTCTTCTTGCAGATTGTCTTCCGAGGTGTGGCTACCCCAGTAGTCGGCGTTCTTGATGCCGAGTTTTTCCGGGTGGAACACCGGGTCCTTGCCTTCGTCCTGCTGTTGCTCGTAGTCCTTCAGGCACTTGTAGGCAATCTTGTGCATGAGCACGATGGCGATGATGTTCAGCCAGGCCATCAGGCCCACGCCGAGGTCACCCAGGTCCCAGGCAACGGTGGCGCTGCGCACGGTGCCGTATACGGTGGCCGCGATGATGCCGAACTTCAGCAGCAGGGTGAGGATCGGGCGCTTCACCTTGCGGTTGATGTAGGCAATGTTGGTTTCGGCGATGTAGTAGTAGGCCAGGATGGTGGTGAAGGCGAAGAAGAACAGGGCGATGGCAACGAAGGCGTTACCGAAGCCGGGCATCATGTTCTCCATCGCGGTCTGCACGTAGCCCGGGCCGGCGGCGACGCCAGCGATACCGGTGAACAGCGCGCTGCCATCGGGAGCCTGTACGTTGTACTGACCGGTGATCAGCAGCATGAAGGCAGTCGCCGAGCAGACGAACAGGGTGTCGATGTAGACCGAGAAGCCCTGTACCAGGCCCTGCTTGGCCGGGTGGCTGACGGCTGCCGCGGAGGAGGCGTGCGGGCCGGTGCCCTGGCCTGCTTCGTTGGAGTAGACGCCGCGCTTCACGCCCCACTGGATAGCCATGCCGATGATGGCACCGAAACCGGCTTCGAGGCCGAAGGCGCTACGGAAGATCAGAGCGATCACTTCCGGCAGCTTTTCGATGTTCAGCAGGATGATCACCAGGGCGACCAGGATGTAGCCCAGCGCCATGAACGGCACCACCACCTGGGTGAAGTGGGCGATACGCTTGACGCCACCGAAGATGATCAGGCCGATCAGGACGGCGAGCAGGGCAGCGGTCACGTTCGGGTCGATGCCGAATGCGGTTTGCGCGCTGGAGGCGATGGAGTTGGCCTGTACGCCCGGCAGCAGCAGGCCGCAGGCGAACACGGTGACCACGGCGAACAGCCAGGCGTACCACTTCAGACCCAGGCCTTTCTCGATGTAGAAGGCCGGGCCACCACGGTATTCACCGTTGAGCTTTTCCTTGTACACCTGGCCGAGGGTGGACTCGACGAACGCCGAGCTGGCGCCGAGGAAGGCAACCATCCACATCCAGAAGATCGCACCCGGGCCGCCGAAGGTGATGGCGGTGGCCACACCGGCGATGTTACCGGTACCGACGCGACCGGCGAGGGTCATGGTCAGGGCCTGGAAGGAGGAGATGCCGTGCTCATCGGTTTTGCCGGTGAACATCAGGCGGATCATTTCTTTGAAGTGGCGGACCTGGAGGAAGCGGCCGCGAAGGGAGAAGTAGAGACCAACGCCGAGACATAGATAGATCAGCGCCGGGCTCCAGACCAGACCGTTGAGGGTCGAGACCAGTTCGTTCATGCAATGCTCCTGGGCATGCGGCCGCCTTTTGGGCGGGGCCGAAGCCCGTTGATTTGTTATTGGAAGAGGAACGACGCAGCGGGGCGCCGGCCTCGGCCGGGCGCTGGTCGCTGGTAAAGCAGGTCGCGCACGCGGCGCGCAGAGCATGACAAAGACTGCTCGGCTTGCAATCTCTTGAGGTCACATTTTGTTACGCCAAGGCGACATTTTACGCCTGGAGGTCGCCCCACAGCTGCTGAGCGACGCTCAGGGCCACCACTGGCGCCGTTTCCGTACGTAGAACGCGCGGTCCCAGGCGAGCTGCGTGGAAGCCGGCGTGCATGGCCTGCTCCACTTCCGCATCGCTCAAGCCGCCTTCCGGGCCGATCAGGAAGGCCAGGCTGCGTGGCTGCTCATGGCTCTGCAGCGGCGCGGCGACCGGGTGCAGCACCAGCTTCAGATCGGCTTTGGTCTGTTGCAGCCAGGCGGCCAGTTCCAGTGGAGGGTGGATCACCGGCAGCACCGAGCGCCCGCACTGTTCACAGGCGCTGATCGCCACCTGGCGCCAGTGGGCCATGCGCTTGTCGGCCCGTTCGTCCTTCAGGCGCACTTCGCAGCGTGTCGAGACGATGGGGGTGATTTCCGTCGCGCCCATCTCGGTGGCTTTCTGGATCGCCCAGTCCATGCGTTCGCCGCGTGACAGGCCTTGCCCGAGGTGAATGCGCAGCGCGGACTCGGCCAGGCCATCGAGCGCCTCGCGCAGCTCCACGCGCACGCTTTTCTTGCCCACCTCGATCAGCTCGCCCAGGTACTCGCGGCCACTGCCGTCGAACAGCTGCACGGCATCGCCCACGGCATGACGCAGCACCCGGCCGATGTAGTGCGCCTGGGCCTCGGGCAGCTCGTGCTGGCCGAGGGAGAGCGGGGCGTCGATGAAGAAGCGGGATAGGCGCATATGAATAGCTACCGAGCGACAAGTTCGAAGCGGCAAGTGTAAAGCACTGCGCCTCTGCGCTGTTACTTGCCTCTGGCCGTCGTCGCTAGCCTGGATCGCGGTGATCGGGGAAGCGATTGTCCACCGCCACGCTGACCGATTCACGGGTGGCGATATCGATCCCCTCGCTGGCCACCTCGGCGAGGAAGTCGATTTCCTCGGGGGTGATCACGTAGGGCGGCAGGAAGTACACCACGCTACCGAGCGGACGCAGCAGCGCGCCACGCTGCAGGGCATGCTGATAGACGCGCAGGCCGCGTCGCTCCTGCCAGGGGTAGGCGGTCTTGCTGGCCTTGTCCTGCACCATCTCGATGGCCAGGGCCATGCCGGTCTGGCGGATCTCGGCGACGTGCGGGTGTTCGGCCAGGTGCGCGGTGGCGCTGGCCATGCGCGTGGCGAGGGCCTTGTTGGCCTCGATCACGTTGTCCTGCTCGAAGATGTCCAGGGTAGCCAGCGCCGCCGCACAGGCCAGCGGGTTGCCGGTGTAGGTGTGCGAATGGAGGAAGGCGCGCAGGGTCGCGTAGTCGTCGTAGAACGCCGCGTAGACATCGTCGGTGGTGAGTACGGCGGCCATCGGCAGGTAGCCACCGGTGAGCGCCTTGGACAGCACCATGAAGTCCGGGGTGATGTTGGCCTGTTCGCAGGCGAACATCGTCCCGGTACGGCCAAACCCCACGGCGATCTCGTCGACGATCAGGTGCACGCCGTAGCGGTTGCAGGCGTCACGCAGCAGCTCGAGATAGACCGGGTGGTACATGCGCATGCCGCCGGCGCCCTGGATCAGCGGCTCGACGATCACCGCAGCGACTTCGTGGTGATGCTCGGCCAGGGTCTGTTCCATGTGGGCGAACATGCTGCGCGAGTGCGCTTCCCAGCTCACGCCCTCTGGGCGCAGGTAGCAGTCAGGGGTCGGCACCTTGAGGGTGTCGAGCAACAGGGCGCGGTAGGTGTCGGTGAACAGCGACACATCGCCCACCGACATCGCCGCGACCGTCTCGCCGTGGTAGCTGTTGGTCAGGGTGACGAAGCGCTTCTTGGCCGGCGCACCGCTGTTGAGCCAGTAGTGGAAGCTCATCTTCAGCGCCACCTCGATGCCCGAGGAACCGTTGTCGGCGTAGAACACCCGGTTCAGGCCCGCGGGCGTGAGGCGCACCAGGCGCTCGGACAGTTCCACCACTGGTTCGTGGCTGAAGCCGGCCAGCATCACGTGCTCGAGGCTGTCCAGTTGCTCGCGGATGCGCGCGTTGATGCGCGGGTTGGCGTGGCCGAAGACGTTGACCCACCAGGAGCTGACCGCATCCAGGTAGCGCTTGCCGTCGAAGTCCTCCAGCCAGACGCCTTTGCCGCGGCGGATGGGGATGAGCGGCAGGCGTTCGTGATCCTTCATCTGGGTGCAGGGGTGCCACAGCACGTCGAGGTCGCGCTGCATCCAATGGTCGTTCTGGCTCATGAGAAATCTCCCGCTGTTCGGCGGCACAGCCTACCAGAAGGCGCGCGCGGGGATGGAAACTGCCGCTGGTCCGGTGTTTTGCGCCGCCTGTAGCCATACTTGCGAACTTTGCGGCAGCGGCGGCGCACTAATCCGATCGGCTTGAAGGCATGGAAATTAGCTATCGCATTTCTCGATGTTTCATAGCGAAATTTTCCGCTTTAAATCGATATATTTGCCGTTAGTCTTGCTCGGAAATTGAATCAGGAAGTCCCCATGCAATGGCGTAATACCTCTGCTCGTTACGGTCTGGTCAGCGTGCTGTTGCACTGGTTGGTGGCGTTGGCCGTGTTCGGCCTCTTCGCCCTCGGTTTCTGGATGGTCGGGCTCAGCTATTACGACCCCTGGCGCCAGAGTGCGCCGGACCTGCACAAGAGCATCGGCATCCTGCTGTTCGCGACCATGCTGCTGCGCGTGTTGTGGCGCCTGTTCAACCCGGCGCCAGCGGCGCTGGAGAACCATGGCGCGCTCACCCGCCTGGCTTCCAAGCTGGGCCATGCCGCGCTCTACCTGGGCCTGTTCGGCGTGATGCTCTCCGGTTACCTGATTTCCACCGCGGATGGCCGTGGTATCGAGGTGTTCGGGCTGTTCAGCGTGCCCGCCACCCTGATGGGCATCGAGCACCAGGAAGATATCGCCGGTGATATCCACGAATACCTGGCCTGGGGCCTGGTGATCTTCGCGGTCGTGCACGGCCTGGCCGCACTCAAGCACCATTTCATCGACCGCGACAGCACCCTGCTGCGGATGTTCGGGCGCTGAAGCTATTCATCATCGGGCCAAGGCCCACCTAGATCGACAACCTCGCAAGGAGAACACCCATGTTGAAGAATGCCCTCGCTGCACTGGTTATGGGTTCCGCCCTGATCGGCGGGCAGGCCATGGCGGCCGACTATGCCATCGACAAGCAAGGCCAGCATGCCTTCGTCAACTTCAAGATCAGCCACCTGGGCTACAGCTGGCTGTACGGCACCTTCAAGGATTTCGACGGCAAGTTCAGCTTCGACGCCGCCAACCCCGAGGCCAGCAAGGTCAGCGTGAGCCTGAAGACCGCCAGCGTCGACACCAACCACGCCGAGCGCGACAAGCACATCCGCAGTGCCGACTTCCTCAATGCCAGCAAGCACGACACCGCGACCTTCGAGTCCACCTCGGTCAAGTCCACCGGCGAAGGCACCGCTGATGTCACCGGCAACCTGACCCTCAACGGCGTGACCAAGCCGGTGGTGATCGCGGCCAAGTTCATCGGTGAAGGCAAGGACCCGTGGGGCGGCTACCGCGCCGGTTTCGAAGGCACCACGACCCTGAAGCTGAAGGACTTCGACATCGCCATGGACCTCGGCCCGGCTTCGGAGACCGTCGAGCTGATCATTTCGATCGAAGGCGTTCGCCAGTAAGGAAGGCGGCCGCCAGCCAGCGGCCGTCTGATGACCCTCTCCCATTCATGGGAAAGAGGCCAGAGGGGAGAGGGGTGGTTATCCACTCGCCTTTTCCCCTAAACGAAAACGCCGCCCTCAGGGGCGGCGTTTTTGTTGCTGCGTCGGCGCTCACTCGTCGCGGTTGCGCGTCAGCAGTGCCGGCTTCTCGCCGCGAGGGCGGTTGCTGTTGCTCAGCTCATCGAGTTGCTCGGCCGTGGGGAAACGGTCCAGGCGCGAGCTCTTGTGCACGATGACCGGCTGCTTGTCACGCGGGCTGCGCACGGCAGCCTCGGCACGCGGCAGCTCGTCGCGGTCGAGCGAGGTGACGCGGCCGTCATGGGCAGCGCGGCCACGGCCACGGTTGGCACCGTTGCGCCCCTGGCCCTGGCCGCCCTGGCCATTGCCCTGGCGACGGTTCTTGTTGGCGCCATTGCCGGCGCCGGCGCCATTGTTGTTGCGCGGGCCCTTGTTGCTCTGGCGCTGGCCTTGACCCTGCTGGGTACCGCCGTTGCCGGGGGTGCCGCTCGAACGACGGCCACGCCCCTGTTGCTTGTTCTGGACCGGGCTGACGTAGTCGACGCGGTTGCCGAAGTTGTCGATATCGTCGTCGAGGAACTCTTCCGGATCACGATCTGGCGGCAGGGCGGGAATCGCCGCTGCAGGCTGGCCCTGGCCCGTGTCATCGCGTTGTCCGCGGCGGCGCTTCTGCCCCTGCGGCTTGGCCTTCTGATCCTTGCCGCCGTCCTTGCCCTTGTCCTTGCGGCCGCCGTTCTGGTGCTCGCCCTTGGGTTTGGCGCCGGACTCGGCCTTCTGCTTCTTCTGGCCGGCGTTGCGCGGCTGGCGTGGTTCGCGCGCTTCGGGGCGCTCGGCCTCCACGGTGCTGGCATCGAAGCCCATCAGATCGCCATCGGGGATCTTCTGCTTGGTCATGCGCTCGATGCTCTTGAGCAGCTTCTCCTCGTCCGGGGCGACCAGCGAGATGGCCTCGCCGCTACGTCCGGCACGGCCGGTGCGGCCGATGCGGTGAACGTAGTCCTCCTCGACGTTGGGCAGCTCGAAGTTGACCACGTGCGGCAGTTGGTCGATGTCCAGGCCGCGGGCGGCGATATCGGTGGCGACCAGTATGCGTACCTTGTTCGCCTTGAAGTCGGCCAGGGCCTTGGTGCGGGCGTTCTGGCTCTTGTTGCCGTGGATCGCGGCAGCCGGCAGGCCATGCTTGTCGAGGTACTCGGCCAGGCGATTGGCGCCGTGCTTGGTACGGGTGAACACCAGTACCTGTTCCCAGGCACCCTGAGTGATCAGGTGCGCAAGCAGTGCGCGCTTGTGACTGGCGGCCAGGCGGAACACACGCTGCTCGATGCGCTCGACGGTGGTGTTCGGCGGCGTGACCTCGATGCGCTCGGGATTGTGCAGCAGCTTGCCGGCGAGATTGGTGATGTCCTTGGAGAAGGTCGCCGAGAACAGCAGGTTCTGGCGCTGCGCCGGCAGGCGCGCGAGCACCTTCTTGACGTCATGGATGAAGCCCATGTCGAGCATGCGGTCGGCTTCGTCCAGTACCAGAATTTCCACGTGGGAAAGGTCCACGCTGCCCTGGCCGGCGAGGTCGAGCAGGCGGCCGGGGCAGGCGACGAGTACGTCGACGCCCTTGGCCAGTGCCTGGACCTGCGGGTTCAGGCCGACGCCACCGAAGATGCAGGCGCTGACGAACTTCAGGTCGCGGGCGTAGATCTTGAAGCTGTCATGCACCTGGGCAGCCAGCTCGCGGGTGGGCGTCAGCACCAGCACGCGCGGTTGCTTCGGGCCATGGCGCTGTTCGCGGTCTGGATGGCCGGCCGGGAACAGGCGTTCGAGAATCGGCAGGGCGAAACCTGCAGTCTTGCCCGTGCCCGTCTGGGCCGCCACCATCAGATCGCGACCTTGCAACACGGCGGGAATGGCCCGCTGTTGCACCGGAGTGGGCTGGGTATAGCCGGCGGATTCGATCGCACGGACTAGAGCCTCGGAGAGACCGAGGGAAGCAAAGGACATGGGCAATCCTGTACGTAGTGAGGGCGTGGCCCTATGGGGTGATATTGCCTGGCTTGAATCACGCGTGGGGGGCATGATCCCGTCCGGTACTGCTGGCTTCCGAGAACCAGCATCCGGGCGCAAGCCTGGCGGGAAGGCCCGAGTATAACAGAGCTTGCGCGTTGCGCATCTACCAGCCTGTCGGCTGGTTCACGGCGCGGAGACTTCGTCGGCGCCGGACAATTCGGCGTAGCGCGCCTGCAGCTCGGCATAGGCCGGCTCGGCCTTGAAACGGCGCAGTTCCTCGCTGAAGGCCTGGGCCAGGGCGCGCAACTCCGCTGTTCTGGCCAGCGCCAGGTAGAGATGGTCATGGCCGACCGGCGTCGCGTTGTAGCTGATCTTGCGGCCCAGCCCCAGGCGGCTGGCCAGGAAGATACCGGTGCGACGATCGTTCACCACCAGATCGACACGGTGGCGCGCCAGCTTGCCGATGTTGGCCTCGTGACTGGGGCCTTCCTCGCGGCGGAAGGTCTGCGCGGTGCGAAACGCTTCGTCGTTGTACCAGTAGCCAGGGGAGATGCCGATCACCAGGCCGCGCAGGTCGTCGATGTGGCGATAGTAGAAGGGCCGGCTGCGCGAGTAGAACAGCACGAACTCGATGTCGCTCAGCGGCTCCGAGGCGAACTGCATGCTGGCCTCGCGCGACGGGTGGTAGAAGACGTCCAGGATGCCGTCGGCCTGCCCTTGCTGCATGGCCAGCAGGCAGCGCTTCCAGGGCATGAACTGCAGCTGCATCTCGCGGCCCAGACGGCGCAGCACCTCGCGGGTGATCTCGTAGTCGAGCCCGGTCGGCTGGCCGTTTTCCTCGTAGACATAAGGCGGCCACGCCTCGGTGACCAGGCGCAAGGGTTCGGCCCGTAGGCCGAGGGCCACGCAGCACATCAGCTGCAGGCCAATGACGACGCGTACGACTGCTCTCATGGCTTAAGCATAGTCCCCCTTCGGCAAGGGGCTGGGGCGCAGCAAGGGTGCGCCCCGGCAGGCGCGTTCAGGACACGACGCGGTAGCAGGGCTCGTAGGCCGTGCCACCGGGCAGCTTCATCCGGTGCTGTTCGACGAAGGCCTGCAGCAGTCGGTCCAGGGGCGCCATGATGCTGGCGTCACCCTTGATCTCGTAAGGGCCGTTCTCTTCGATCAGGCGAATGCCGTTTTCCTTGACGTTGCCTGCGACGATGCCGGAGAAGGCCCGACGCAGATTGGCCGCGAGATGATGCAGCGGCTGCTCGCGGGTCAGATTGAGGCTGGCCATGGCGTCGTGGGTCGGCTCGAACGGATGCTGGAAGCTCTCGTCGATCTTCAGTAGCCAGTTGAAGTGGAAGGCGTCGTTGCGTTCCCGGCGGAACTGGCGCACGGCCTTGATCCCGACCGCCATCTCGCGGGCCACCTCGGCCGGATCGTTGACGATCATGCGATAGCGCTGCTGCGCGGCTTCGCCGAGGGTCGCGCCGATGAAGTCGTGCAGCTGCTGCAGGTAGGTGCTGGCGCTCTTCGGCCCGGTGAGGATGACCGGAAAGGGCAGGTCCTGGTTGTCCGGGTGGGTGAGGATGCCCAGCAGGTAAAGGAACTCCTCGGCGGTGCCGGCGCCGCCCGGGAAGATGATGATGCCGTGACCGACGCGCACGAACGCTTCCAGGCGTTTTTCGATATCCGGCAGGATCACCAGCTCGTTGACGATGGGGTTCGGTGCTTCCGCCGCGATGATGCCCGGCTCGGTCAGGCCCAGGTAGCGGCCAGTGAGGTTGCGCTGCTTGGCGTGGCTGATGGTGGCGCCCTTCATCGGCCCCTTCATCACGCCGGGGCCGCAACCGGTGCAGATATCCAGGCCGCGCAGGCCCAGCTCATGGCCGACCTTCTTGGTGTACTTGTACTCCTCGGAGCTGATCGAGTGTCCGCCCCAGCACACCACCATCTTCGGTTCGACGCCGCTGCGCAGCGTGTGAGCGTTACGCAGCAGGTGGAAGACGTAGTCGGTGATGCCTTCCGAGCTGTCCAGGTCGATGCGCTTGTTCTCCAGCTCGCTCTGGGTGTAGACGATGTCGCGCAGGGCGCTGAAGAGCATTTCACGGGTGCTGGCGATCATCTCGCCATCGACGAAGGCGTCGGCGGGAGCGTTCAGCAGTTCCAGGCGAATGCCGCGATCCTGCTGGTGGATCTTCACCTCGAAATCCGGGTATGCCTCGAGGATGGTCTTGGCGTTGTCGCTGTGCGAGCCGGTGTTGAGGATTGCCAGTGCACATTGGCGGAACAGGCGATAGACGCTGCCCGAACCGGTTTCACGCAGTTGCTGCACCTCGCGTTGCGAGAGCGTTTCCAGGCTGCCCTTGGGGCTGACTGAGGCATTGATCGTGGAGCGTTTGAGCATGGCAGGCGATCCTTCGGCGGCAAGGCGGGGTGTGACGCGAGCAGGCTGCCCGAAGGCAGCCTGCGGGTGAACTGCCTCAGCGTGGCAGTTTGAGGTTGTTCCAGATGGCCAGGCTGGGGTCGGCCTGGTTCAGCGTATAGAAGTGCAGGCCCGGTGCGCCACCGTCGAGCAGGCGTTCGCACATCTCGCTGATCACCTGTTGGCCGAAGGCCTGGATGCTTTCGACGTCATCGCCGTAGGCTTCCAGCTGCTTGCGCACCCAGCGCGGGATCTCCGCGCCGCAGGCATCGGAGAAACGCGCCAGCTTGCTGTAGTTGGTGATGGGCATGATGCCCGGCACGATCGGCAGGTCGACGCCCAGTTTCTGCACGCGCTCGACGAAGTGGAAATAGCTGTCGGCGTTGAAGAAGTACTGGGTGATGGCGCTGTTGGCGCCGGCCTTGGCCTTGCGTACGAAGTTGGCGATGTCGCTCTCGAGGTTGCGCGCCTGCGGATGCATTTCCGGGTAGGCGGCGATTTCGATGTGGAAGTGATCGCCCGTTTCGTTGCGGATGAACTCGACCAGCTCATTGGCGTAGCGCAGCTCGCCGCTGGCCATGCCCATGCCCGAGGGCAGGTCGCCACGCAGGGCGACGATGCGCTTGATGCCGGCGTCCTTGTACAGGGTCAGCAGTTCGCGCAGCTCGGCCTTGCTGTCGCCGACGCAGGACAGGTGCGGTGCGGTCGGCACCTTCACTTCGCCGTCGAGCTGCAGCACGGTGTTCAGCGTGCGGTCACGGGTGGAGCCTCCGGCACCGTAGGTGCAGGAGAAGAAATCGGGGTTGTAGCTCGCCAGCTGGCGCGCCACGTTCAGCAGTTTTTCGTGTCCGGCTTCGGTCTTGGTCGGGAAGAACTCGAAGCTGTAACGGCGTTCTTGACTCATGGAGAAGGTTCCCTTCCCAGCGGCAAGCTGCAAGCCTCAAGCTGCAAGGGGAGCGGGGCCCGTCCTGCAGCTTGCGGCTTGCCGCTTGTGGCTGTGATCAGTAGCGGTAGGTATCGGGCTTGAACGGACCTTCCACGGTCACGCCGATGTAGTCGGCCTGCTGCTTGGTCAGCTGAGTGACCACGCCGCCGAAGCCCTTGACCATTTCCAGGGCCACTTCTTCGTCCAGTTTCTTCGGCAGCACTTCCACGGTCAGGCGCTCGGCTTTCTTCTCGGCGGAGAGATCGGCGAACTTCTGCTCGAACAGGAAGATCTGCGCCAGCACCTGGTTGGCGAAGGAGCCGTCCATGATGCGGCTCGGGTGGCCAGTGGCGTTGCCCAGGTTCACCAGGCGGCCTTCGGCCAGCAGGATCAGGTAGTCGTCGTTGGCGGCGTCGAAGCTGCCGGCGCCGGTGCGGTGGATCTTGTGCACCTGCGGCTTGACCTCTTCCCAGGCCCAGTTCTTGCGCATGAAGGCGGTGTCGATCTCGTTGTCGAAGTGACCGATGTTGCACACCACGGCGCGCTTCTTCAGCGCCTTGAGCATACCGGCGTCACACACGTTGACGTTGCCGGTGGTGGTGACGATCAGGTCGATCTTGCCCAGCAGAGCTGCGTCGACGCTGGCCTCGGTGCCGTCGTTGAGGCCGTTCTTGTACGGGGAAACCAGCTCGAAGCCGTCCATGCAGGCCTGCATGGCGCAGATCGGGTCGACTTCGGAAACCTTGACGATCATGCCTTCCTGACGCAGCGACTGGGCCGAGCCCTTGCCCACGTCACCGTAGCCGATGACCAGCGCCTGCTTGCCCGACAGCAGGTGGTCGGTGCCGCGCTTGATGGCGTCGTTGAGGCTGTGGCGGCAGCCGTACTTGTTGTCGTTCTTGCTCTTGGTCACGGCGTCGTTGACGTTGATCGCCGGGACTTTCAGGGTGCCGGCCTTGAGCATGTCGAGCAGGCGGTGCACACCGGTGGTGGTCTCTTCGGTGACGCCGTGGATGCGCTCGAGCATCTGCGGGTATTTCTTGTGCAGGATCTCGGTCAGGTCACCGCCGTCGTCCAGCACCATGTTGGCGTCCCACGGCTGGCCGTCCTTGAGGATGGTCTGCTCGATGCACCACTCGTACTCTTCCTCGGTCTCGCCCTTCCAGGCGAATACCGGGATGCCGGCAGCGGCGATGGCGGCAGCGGCCTGGTCCTGGGTGGAGAAGATGTTGCACGAGGACCAGCGCACTTCGGCGCCCAGGGCGGTGAGCGTCTCGATCAGCACGCCGGTCTGGATGGTCATGTGGATGCAGCCGAGGATCTTCGCGCCTTTCAGCGGTTGGCTGGCGGCGTACTTGCGGCGCAGGCCCATCAGTGCCGGCATTTCGGACTCGGCGATGATCAGCTCTTTGCGGCCCCAGTCGGCCAGGGAAATATCGGCGACCTTGTAGTCGTTGAAAGCGCTCATG
The DNA here is from genome assembly GCF_017915135.1 of Ectopseudomonas khazarica. Taxonomy (NCBI): domain Bacteria; kingdom Pseudomonadati; phylum Pseudomonadota; class Gammaproteobacteria; order Pseudomonadales; family Pseudomonadaceae; genus Ectopseudomonas; species Ectopseudomonas khazarica. Next base: position 434,990 of record NZ_CP068551.1, read on the forward strand.
CAGTAACTCTCCATTCGTTGTCTGCGAATGGGCGCCGTTGATGCGTTTGGATAACGCCCCGGGCGAGCCTGACAAAACCGCGTGATGCGGATCTGCTGCAGCGCCCCTCGACCGGGTGGCGGGAGCGACCGGAGCGGTGCCGGTCGCGTGTAACCGGCAAATTATAGCTGCCCGTGCGGCACAGCCCAAGGCTTTCCGTCGTATTTGCCCGGCTATCGAAACCATAGCCGTGCCTGCCACGACAGGCACGGTGACGGCGGTGCATGATGGTCGCCCAACCTGGCAAGGAGAACCATGCATGAATTTCCATACCCGCAAGTGGATCAAGCCTGAGGATCTCAACCCCAATGGCACCCTGTTCGGCGGCAGCCTGCTGAAGTGGATCGATGAGGAGGCGGCGATCTACGCCATCGTCCAGCTCGACAACCAGCGCGTGGTCACCAAGTTCATTTCCGAGATCAACTTCGTCAGTTCGGCGCGCCAGAGCGACATCATCGAACTGGGCATCACCGCCAGCGAGTTCGGCCGCACCTCGATCACCCTGCGTTGCGAAGTACGCAACAAGATCACCCGCAAGAGCATCCTCACCATCGACAAGCTGGTCTTCGTCAACCTCGGCGAGGATGGGTTGCCTGCGCCGCACGGCAAGACCGAGATCACCTACGTGAAGGACCGTCTCGGCGCCTAGGCGGCCCTGGCCTCGGCGCCACCAGCCGACAGTTCGGCGGAAATTCTCTCCGGCAGGCCATGCCTGCTGGAGAGTGATCTATGCTCCAGTCTGATCGTTCGATTGCAACCAGTGGAACGCCCCGCCATGGCGTTCCTCCCTCCGGTGCCAGGGTTCTGGTGCCGGGATTCCCAAGCCAGGGAGGGTTGGCGAGGTTCGCTTCTGCACGCGACAGGAGTTCGCCATGTCAGCTAGCGCCTTCTTTGATCAGCTTCTGCGCAGCATTGGCCTGCGTACGCTGAATCACCAGTTCCTGTTTTCCTATGCGCTGATGTTCGCCATGGCGTTCGTGGCGTCCGTCGCTCTCTATCTCAGCCTGTCGGTCTCTCCGGAAACGATCAACGTTGCCGGTGCGCAGCGCATGCTCAGCCAGAAAATGACCAAGGAGGCCCTGCTGATTCGCCAGGGGCAACTGGACATGGCGACACTGGAAGCCACCATGGCCCAGTTCGATCAGGCTCATCGCGATCTGCTGAGCGGTAATGAGCAGCGCAAGGTCGCGGTGCTGGCGACACCCGAGATCAGGGCGCAGATGCAAAAGGTCGGCGACTTGTGGCAAGCCTTCAGGGGGCCTCTGTTGCAGGCAGCGGGAGGGGATAGCGCTGTGGACATGAAACAGTTGGGCAAGCAGTCGGTCGACCTGCTGCGTGAGATGAACATGGCGGTTGGGCTGATGTCCGCGCATGTCGAGCGCTGGCAGCGCAGTCAGATGCTGTTGGCCTTCGGCTGCCTGCTCGGCATTCTGCTGCTGGTGGTGCTGGGGCGGCAGTTCGGTCTGCGGCCGCTGATGCAGAGTTTGCGCGAAGTGGAAGACTCACTGACCCGAGTAGGTTCTGGCGACTTCACCAAGACCCTCATGGGGAAGTTGAGCGACAACGAGATCGGTCGTATTTTCGCCGGCTACAACCGCATGCAGGCGCAGGTGCGCGAGCTTCTCGGTGAGGTCAAGGTCAGCGGCGAGCGTACCGCTGAAGACGTGCAAGGCGTGGTCGGCGCGGCGAATGTGGCCGGCGACGGTGTGCGTCAGCAGCACGAGGATATCGAGCAGGTTGCCACGGCCATGAATGAAATGAGTGCCACCGTCGCCCAGGTGGCGCGCCATGCTGCCGAGGCCGCGCAGTCGGCCCGGCACGCCGACAGTTGCGTACAGCAGGGACTTGGCGTGATCCAGCAAGGGGCCGACGAGGTGTCGAGGCTCGCCTCGCAGTTGATCCACAGCAGTGAGCAGGTGCAGCGCCTGGAGCAGGAAAGCAATGGCGTGGGGCGGGTGCTCGAAGTCATCACCGGGATTGCCGAGCAAACCAACCTGCTGGCGCTCAATGCCGCGATCGAGGCTGCTCGCGCAGGTGAAGCCGGACGTGGCTTCGCCGTGGTTGCCGACGAGGTGCGGACTCTGGCCAGCCGTACTCAACAGTCGACCGGAGAAATCCAGGCGATGATCCAGCGTCTGCAGAGTGGGGCGCGTGACGCCGTGGTGGCGATGCAGCAGAGCGCGGCCCTGGCCGAGGGCAATCTGACCAATATCCGTGAGGCCACCGATGTGCTCGGCACCATCGCGGGGGCGGTGGACAGCATCAATGTCATGAATGCTCAGATCGCCACGGCTTCCGAGCAGCAGAGCCAGGTCGCGCAGGACATCGATCAGCGCATCACTCACATTGCCGGGCTGGCTCAGCGTACTCAGGAGGAGGTCGAGCAGGTGGTCGGTGTCAGCACGATGATTCAGGGAGAAGTGCTGCGACTGAACCAGCAGCTCGAGCGTTTCAGTACCTGAACCTCCGCTGACCAGATGGCGCCTGGCGGGTGTTGCGACATCAGGTGCCTTGGCCTGGTGCTGGCAAGTGGCGATACTGGCACCCCTTTCTGCGCCTGGAACCTGTCGTCATGATGCTGAAGAAACTGCTGCTCGTCTGCGCCTGCATGGCGCTGGCCGCCTGTGGTGGTGTCGATCCCAACTCGCCGCTGGGCAAGCGTCAGGCCCTGTTCAAGGAAATGCTCAAGGTCAGCGAGGACCTGGGGGGCATGCTGCGGGGCCGTATTCCCTACGATGAGGCCGGCTTCATCACGGGCGCTGCCGAGCTGGACCGCCTGTCGCGCGAGCCCTGGCAGCATTTCCCGCAGGTGCGTGATGACGAGCGCAGCAAGGCCAACCCCGAGGTCTGGGAGCGCCAGGAGCAGTTCCAGAAGATGGCCCGTGATCTGGAGCAGACCACGGCGGCGCTGGTCCAGGCGACCAGCGCACCGCCGTTGCGCCGTTCCGAGCTCGAGCCAGCCGTGCAGGCGGTGGAGGACAGCTGCGAAGCCTGCCACAAGGCGTTTCGCGCCTACTGAGGCGAACGGGCTTCGGCTTCGGCCTGTTCCAGTTCGGCGCGGGCTTCGGCCAGCTTGGCCTGGCGCTTGCCGATCTTCTCCTGGTCGCCCTTGCCCATCGCGTCGCGCAGGTCCATCTCGCGCTCCTCGACCTCCTGGCGCGCGTCCTTCACATCGGCCAGGCGCTCCTGGCGCAGCGCGGCGTCATCGCAGTACGCCTCGACCTTGCCCAGTGCGCGCTGCAGGCCCAGCAGCTCGTGTGAGTGGCCGTTCTGGCGGGCGGCTTCGATCTTCTCCTGGATGACCTGACGCTTGGCGGCGCAGTCGCCGTCGGGTTTGGCGGCCAGGATGGGGGTGACGTTCAGTCCGGCGACCAGCATCAGGCCGAGAACGGTGGCTTGGCGAATCATGGTCTTTCCTCGTGAGTCTCTCTCTCGAAGTGACCGCCAATGGCTCACGAGGTTCGCGGTGCCGAGCCGCTCCCTTGATCAGGGTCAGTGATCCGCAGGTTTCTTCCGAATCGGCTGGCCGGCGCTGGGCCTGTCTCGCGAAACGAGGGGGCGAGGCGGCTCCTCGGGGGCAAGGGCCTGGGCTGAGCGTCTATCCTGTGGCGCCCCGAGTTTGCCCGGGTCAGGAACGAAAAAGCCCCGCACAGCCGAGGCTGGCGGGGCTTTTCTTCAGGCGCTGGTTACAGGCCGGCAGAGGCGCGCAGTGCCTCGATCTTGTCGGTACGCTCCCAGGTGAAGGTGGTGAAGCTGTCGTCGCCCACGGTCTTCTGTTCCGGGGTGCGGCCGAAGTGGCCGTAGGCCGCGGTGGCCTGGTACATCGGGTGGAGCAGGTCGAGCATCTTGGTGATGGCGTACGGACGCAGGTCGAACACCTCGCGCACCAGCTGGATGATCTTGTCTTCGGCGATCTTGTGGGTGCCGAAGGTGTTGATCGAGATGGAGGTCGGCTGGGCCACGCCGATGGCGTAGGACACCTGGATCTCGCAGCGGTCGGCGAGGCCGGCGGCGACGATGTTCTTGGCCACGTAGCGGCCGGCGTAGGCAGCCGAACGGTCGACCTTGGACGGATCCTTGCCGGAGAAGGCGCCGCCGCCGTGACGGGCCATGCCGCCGTAGCTGTCGACGATGATCTTGCGCCCGGTCAGGCCGCAGTCGCCCACCGGGCCGCCGATGACGAAGTTGCCGGTCGGGTTGATGTGGAACTGGGTGTCCTTGTGCAGCAGTTCAGCCGGCAGGCTGTGCTTGATGATCAGCTCCATCACCGCTTCGCGCAGGTCCTTCAGCGACACGTCCGGGTTGTGCTGGGTCGACAGCACCACGGCGTCGATGCCGACGACCTTGCCGTTCTCGTACTGGCAGGTGACCTGGGACTTGGCATCCGGGCGCAGCCACGGCAGCAGGCCGGACTTGCGGGCTTCGGCCTGGCGCTCGACCAGCGCGTGGGAGAAGCGGATCGGCGCCGGCATCAGCACATCGGTCTCGTTGCTGGCGTAGCCGAACATCAGGCCCTGGTCGCCGGCACCCTGGTCTTCCGGCTTGGAGCGGTCGACGCCCTGGGCGATGTCCACCGACTGCTTGCCGATGATGTTGAGCACGCCGCAGGTGGAGCCGTCGAAGCCGACATCGCTGCTGGTGTAGCCGATGCCGTTGATCACGTCACGGACGATCTGCTCGAGGTCGACCCAGGCGCTGGTGGTCACTTCGCCGGCGACAATGGCGACGCCGGTCTTGACCAGGGTTTCCACGGCCACGCGGGCGTGCTTGTCCTGGGTGATGATGGCGTCGAGCACGGCATCGGAGATCTGGTCGGCGATCTTGTCCGGATGTCCCTCGGACACGGACTCGGAGGTGAACAGGGAGTATTCGCTCATGGATGGATTCCTTTTGTGCCGTAACTGAAGGCCGCTCGCTCAAGGGGCTGGGCGAAGTGGCGTAACTGAATCTGAAAGCCGTTTTTCAGGCCGATGTACAGGCTCTCGCCGGGCAGCAGACCGGCGGCGCTGGCCCAGCGCGACAGATCCTCCTGCTCGAAGCCTAGCCAGAGATCGCCGCAGGCCTCGCGGGCCCAGCTCTGGTCGTGGCTGCACAGCTCGCTGATCAGCAGGCTGCCGCCGGGTTTTACGTGCCGTGCCAGCTGGCGGAAAGCCTCGGCCGGGGTGGCGAAGTGGTGCAGCACCATGTTGAGCACCACGCAGTCGGCTGCTCCATGCTCGCTCTGCAGGGCATCGCCGAGTGTCAGCGCGACGTTGTCCAGCCCCGCGCTGGCGCAGCGCTGGCTCGCCAGCTCGAGCATGGCCGGGCTGTTGTCCAGCGCCATGACCTGGGCGAAACGGCGCGCCAGCTCGGGGAGGAAGGCGCCGTCGCCCGGGCCGATTTCCATTGCCGTGGCGCCGGGGGCGAAGTGCAGGCTGTCGAGCAGGGCCAGCAGGCTGTCGCGGTACTGCGGCAGGCCGGCGATCAGGTCCTGCTGGGCCTGGAAGTTGCTGGCCATGCGCGCGAAGAAGTCGCGGCTGACAGTGGCGCGCTGCTGGTGTACCGCGGCAATCCGCGCTTGCCTGTCGGTCGGCACGGGTAGCTCGTCGACATCTTCCAGCAGTGCGGCGTGCAGACGCCCGTTGGGCAGCGCACGGCGATAGAAGATCGCGTTGCCTTCGCGGCGGGTGGCCACCAGGCCGGCCTGGGCCAGTACCTTGAGGTGATGACTCATGCCCGACTGGCCCATGGCGAAGATCTGCGCCAGTTCCAGCACGCCGAACGAGTCGTTGCTCAGCGCGCGCAGCACGTTCAGGCGCAGCGGATCGCCGCCGGCCTTGCACAGGGCGGCGAGCTCGTCGCAGGGGTCGAATTCCAGCTGGGATGCGCGCAGGGTCATGGTGGCGCAGTCTAGTCGGTCATTTTTCATACAGCAACAGCAATATCAAAATATTTTGATATTGCTGTCCGGTTGCTCCGTGGCGGCGCTCAAGGCCAGGAAGGCCGCGGGTGCCGGGCTCAGGCTGGCGCCCTGGCGCCAGAGCACGTGCAGGTCGCGCTCGATCTGCAGGTCCTGCACCTGGAGGTGGCGCAATTCGCCGCTGGCCAATTCGCGCTCGACGATGCGCTGCGACAGCCAGGCGATGCCCTGGCCGTCGGCGAGCAGGCGCTTCAGGGCCTCGGTGCTGCCGATGGCCATACTGGCCTCGGGCTCCAGGCCGTGGGCGCGATAGGCCTGCTCGATGCTGACCCGCGCGCCGGAGCCGGGTTCGCGCATGTACAGCGGGTAGCGCTGCAGCATGCGCGCGGCCAGTCGACCGCTGCTGGCCAGTGGGTGATGGGGCGCCACGACCGGCAGCAGGGCGTCGCGCGCCAGCAGCCGGTGGGCGTAGTCGCTGCGGACGAACGGCCCTTCGACGAAACCCAGGCTGACCAGGCCCTCGTCCAGCTGACGGGTCACCACGTCGGTGTTGCTCACCTCCAGGCTGACGAAGATCTGCGGGTGCAGGGTGCGGAAGCGGCTGATCAGCGATGGCAGCAGGTAGGAGCCGAGCGTGGCGCTGGCGCCCAGGTTCAGTTCGCCCTGGCCGAGCTGGGCGAAGTCGCGCAGGTCGCGCTCTGCGGCGCGCTCCAGGTTGAAGATGCGCTGGGCGTAGTCGAGCAGGCGCCGGCCCCCCTCGGTCAGTTGCACGCCGCGCGGCTGGCGGTCGAACAGGCGCAGGTCGAGGCTGGCTTCGAGGTCGCGTATCTCGCGGGTGACCGCCGGCTGGCTGATGTGCAGACGCTCGGCGCCCGCGCTGATGCTGCCGGCTTCGGCGACGGCGAGGAACACCTTGAGGTGGTGGAGGTTCATGGCATATCCATGCATAGAAGGTATGCCATGGATGCTGAATATGTATTTTTCATATGGCAAGCCGGTTCTTAACCTTGTCGGCGTCACTCATGTCACGGGACCACCCGATTCATGTCGCGCCCTTTCAGTCGTTTACCCGAACCGCTCGCCTTCATTCGTCACTTCACGCCCAACTGGTTCGCCATGACCATGGGCACCGGCGTTCTGGCGCTGGTGCTCGCCCATCTGCCCTGGCATCTGCCGGGCCTGGTCATGCTGGCGGAGGGGCTGTGGTTCTTCGCCGTCGGTCTGTTCGTCCTCTTCAGCCTGTTGTTCCTGCTGCGTCTGGCGCTGTTCCGCGACACGCTCTGGCCCATGCTGCTGCATCCGGTGCAGTCGATGTTTCTCGGTGCCATCCCCATGGGCATGGCGGTGCTGATCAAGGGGCTGCTGCTGTTCGGCGTGCCGCGCTGGGGCGAGGGCGTCTATGCGCTGGCGCATGCGTTGTGGTGGCTGGACGCGGTGCTGGCATTGCTCGGTGCGCTGCTCGTGCCCTATCTGATGTTCACCCGTCAGCATCATGCGCTGGAGAAGCTCACCGCAGTCTGGCTGCTACCGATCGTCGCACCCGAGGTGGCGGCCAGCGCGGCGGGCGCCCTGGCCCCTCATCTTTCCGCCGCCAACGCGCAGCAGCTGCTGGCGGCCGGCTTCGTGCTCTGGGGGATGTCGCTGTCGCTGGCCTTCTCGCTGATCACGCTGGTGCTGCTGCGCCTGGCGCTGCACAAACTGCCGGATACCGACTTCGCTGCCACCAGCTGGTTACCGCTGGGCCCGCTGGCCACCGGCTGCCTGGGCCTGCTCAGCATGGGGCAGGCGGCGCCGCTGGCATTCGCCGGCACACCCCTGGCCGGCGCCGCGGAGCTGGCGCGTGACCTCGGCCTGGTCGGCGGCCTGGCGTTGTGGGGCGCGGGCCTGTGGTGGCTGGTGATCGCCACGCTCTTCACCCGTCACTACATTCGCGACAACATGCCGTTCAATCTCGGCTGGTGGGGGTTCACCTTCCCGCTGGGGGTGTTCGCCCTGGCCACCTTCGAGCTGCAGGCGCTGACGGGCCTGGCCTTCTTCAGCTTCGCCGGTGTGGTGCTGGCCCTGCAGTTGCTGGGCGTGTGGTGCCTGGTATTCAGTCGCACACTGGCCGGCGTCTGGCATGGCGAGCTGTTCCAGGCGCCTTGCCTGGGTGGGCCGGGCAGCCCTGCGGTGGGGGTTCTCAGCGAACGCGTCGGCTGAGTCGACGGATCTACGACCATCTGTCATTGCCCCGCGGGGTGCGGCTGGGCGAAAATAACCGCCTTTTTCCGTGAACAGCCCCCCGCAGGAGATTCAGCGATGCCCAGCCGTCGTGAGCGAGCCAATGCCATTCGTGCCCTCAGCATGGATGCCGTGCAGAAAGCCAACAGCGGCCACCCCGGTGCCCCCATGGGCATGGCGGACATCGCCGAAGTGCTGTGGCGCGACTTTCTGAAGCACAACCCGCAGAACCCGAACTTCGCCGATCGTGACCGCTTCGTGCTGTCCAACGGCCATGGTTCGATGCTGATCTACTCGCTGCTGCACCTGACCGGCTACGACCTGTCGATCGACGATCTGAAGAACTTCCGTCAGCTGCACAGCCGCACTCCGGGCCACCCGGAATACGGCTACACCCCGGGTGTGGAAACCACCACCGGCCCGCTCGGCCAGGGCATCGCCAACGCCGTCGGCTTCGCCATCGCCGAGAAAGTGCTGGGCGCGCAGTTCAACCGTGACGGTCACACCATCGTCGACCACAACACCTATGTGTTCCTCGGCGACGGCTGCATGATGGAAGGCATCAGCCATGAAGTCTGCTCGCTGGCCGGCACCCTCGGTCTGGGCAAGCTGGTCGCGTTCTATGACGACAACGGCATCTCCATCGACGGTGAGGTCGAAGGCTGGTTCACCGACGACACGCCGAAGCGTTTCGAGGCCTATGGCTGGCAGGTGATCCGCAATGTCGACGGTCACGACGCCGAAGAGATCAAGATGGCCATCGAGACCGCGCGCAAGAGCGTGGACCAGCCGACCCTGATCTGCTGCAAGACCACCATCGGTTTCGGTTCGCCGAACAAGGGCGGCAAGGAAGAGTGCCACGGTGCGCCGCTGGGCAATGACGAAATCGCCCTGACCCGCGCCAACCTGGGCTGGAACCACGGCCCGTTCGAAGTGCCGGCCGAGATCTACGCCGAGTGGGACGCCAAGGCCGCCGGTGCTGCCGCCGAAGCCGCCTGGAACGAGAAGTTCGCCGCCTACACCGCCGCCTTCCCCGAGCTGGCTGCCGAGTTCAAGCGCCGCATCGCTGGCGAGCTGCCGGCCGACTTCGCCGAGAAGGCCGCCGCCTATGTGCGTGAAGTGGCCGAGAAGGGCGAGACCATCGCCAGCCGCAAGGCCAGCCAGAACGCACTGAATGCCTTCGGCCCGCTGCTGCCGGAGTTCCTCGGTGGCTCGGCTGACCTGGCCGGCTCCAACCTGACCCTGTGGAAGGGCTGCAAGGGCGTGTCCGCCGAGGACGCTTCCGGTAACTACATGTTCTATGGCGTGCGCGAGTTCGGCATGAGCGCGATCATGAACGGTGTCGCCCTGCACGGCGGCTTCGTGCCCTATGGCGCGACCTTCCTGATCTTCATGGAATACGCCCGCAACGCCGTGCGCATGTCCGCACTGATGAAGCAGCGCGTGCTGTACGTGTTCACCCACGACTCCATCGGTCTCGGTGAGGACGGCCCGACCCACCAGCCGATCGAGCAGCTGGCCAGCCTGCGTGGCACGCCGAACCTCGACACCTGGCGCCCGGCCGATGCGGTCGAGTCCGCCGTGGCCTGGAAACACGCCATCGAGCGCGCCGACGGCCCGTCCGCCCTGGTGTTCAGCCGCCAGAACCTGCCGCACCAGGCACGTGATGCCCAGCAGCTGGCCGATGTCGCCCGCGGCGGCTACGTGCTCAAGGACAGCGCTGGCGAGCCGGAACTGATCCTCGTTGCCACCGGCTCGGAAGTCGGCCTGGCCATGCAGGCTGCCGCCAAGCTCGAAGAGAAGGGTCGCAAGGTGCGCGTGGTGTCGATGCCGTCGACCAGCGTGTTCGACCAGCAGGATGCTGCCTACAAGCAGTCCGTGCTGCCGGTCGAGGTGGGTGCGCGTATCGCCATCGAGGCCTCGCATGCCGACTACTGGTACAAGTACGTGGGCCTGGAAGGCCGCATCATCGGCATGACCACCTTCGGTGAGTCGGCGCCGGCTGCCGCCCTGTTCGAAGAGTTCGGCTTCACCGTCGACAACGTCGTTGCCACGGCTGAAGAGCTGCTCGACGCCTGAACCGCTGACTCCCCTCCGCCGCGTGCGGGGGGCTGAGGGGAGAGGGTCGCGTTGCCGCTCTCTCCCCAGCCCTCTCCAGTGAACGGCAGAGGGAGTCGCCACGTTATCGAGATCGCCCATGTCCAATCGCCCTTTTCGCGTCGCCCTCAACGGCTACGGCCGCATCGGTCGCTGCGTGCTGCGCGCGCTGCATGAGCGCGGCGATGGGGCGAGCCTGGAAATCGTCGCCCTCAATGACCTGGCCGATCAGGCCAGCATCGAGTACCTGACCCGTTTCGACTCCACTCATGGGCGTTTCCCGGGTGAGGTGAAGGTCGACGGCGATTGCCTGCACATCAACGGCGACTGCGTGAAGGTGTTGCGCCAGAGCGAGCCGGAAGCGATCGACTGGGCCGCGCTGGATATCGACCTGCTGCTGGAGTGCTCCGGGCAGTACGTCACCCGTAGCGAGGCGCAGCGTTTCATCGCTGCCGGTGCGCCACGCGTGCTGCTGTCGCAGCCGATGGCCGGTGAGGCGGATATCGACGCCACCATCGTCTACGGGGTCAACCAGGATGGCCTCGATGGCAGCGAGCGCCTGGTGTCCAATGCGTCCTGCACCACCAACTGCGGCGTGCCGCTGCTGAAACTTCTCGACGAGGTGGTGGGTCTGGAGTACGTCTCCATTACCACCATCCACTCGGCGATGAACGACCAGCCCGTGATCGATGCCTACCACCACGAAGACCTGCGCCGCACGCGCTCAGCCTTCCAGTCGGTGATCCCGGTGTCCACCGGCCTGGCGCGCGGTATCGAGCGTCTGCTGCCGGAGCTGGCCGGGCGCATCCAGGCCAAGGCCATCCGTGTGCCGACGGTCAACGTGTCCTGTCTCGACATCACCCTGCAGACCGCGCGCGACACCTCCGCCGAGGAAATCAACCGCGTGCTGCGCCAGGCGGCGGAAAGCGGCCCGCTCAAGGGGCTGCTGGCGTATACCGAGCTGCCGCATGCCAGCTGCGACTTCAATCATGACCCGCATTCGGCCATCGTCGACGGCAGCCAGACCCGCGTGTCCGGCCCGCGCCTGGTCAACCTGCTGGCCTGGTTCGACAACGAGTGGGGTTTCGCCAACCGCATGCTCGATGTCGCCGAACATTTTCTTGCTGTATCCACCTCCTCTGTACAACCAGCCCCCGTGAAGGACTGATGCCATGACCGTTCTGAAGATGACCGACCTCGACCTCGCCGGTAAGCGCGTGCTGATTCGCGAAGACCTCAACGTCCCGGTGAAGGATGGCGTGGTCAAGAGCGACGCGCGCATCCTCGCTTCCCTGCCGACCATCAAGCTGGCGCTGGAAAAAGGCGCGGCCGTGCTGGTCTGCTCGCACCTGGGCCGTCCGGAAGAGGGCGTCTACAGCGAAGAAGACAGCCTGGCACCGGTGGCGGCCTACCTGAGCAAGGCGCTCGGCCGCGACGTGCCGCTGGTCAAGGACTACCTCGGCGGTGTCGAGGTCAAGGCTGGCGAACTGGTGCTGCTGGAGAACGTGCGTTTCAACAAGGGCGAGAAGAAGAACCGCGACGAACTGGCCCAGCAGTACGCGGCCCTGTGCGACGTGTTCGTGATGGATGCCTTCGGCACCGCCCACCGCGCCCAGGGCTCGACCCATGGCGTGGCCAAGTTTGCCAAGGTCGCCTGTGCCGGCCCGCTGCTGGCGGCCGAGCTGGACGCCCTGGGCAAGGCCCTGGACAAGCCGGCCCGCCCGATGCTGGCCATCGTCGCCGGTTCCAAGGTGTCGACCAAGCTGGACGTGCTCAACTCCCTGGCCGATATCTGCGACTCGCTGATCGTCGGCGGCGGCATCGCCAACACCTTCCTCGCCGCTGCTGGCCTGCCGGTGGGCAAGTCGCTGTACGAGGCCGATCTGGTCGACACCGCCAAGGCCATCGCCGCCAAGGTCAGCGTGCCGCTGCCGGTCGACGTGGTGGTGGCCAAGGCCTTCGCCGAAGATGCCGAGGCCACGGTCAAGGCCGTCGCCGACGTGAGCGAGGACGACATGATCCTCGACATCGGCCCGCAGACCGCCGCGCAGTTCGCCGAGATGCTCAAGGCTTCGCAGACCATCCTGTGGAACGGCCCGGTCGGCGTGTTCGAGTTCGACCAGTTCGGTAACGGCACCAAGGCCCTGGCCCTGGCCATCGCCGACAGCGCAGCGTTCTCCATCGCCGGCGGTGGCGACACCCTGGCGGCCATCGACAAGTACGGCGTGGCCGAGAAAATCTCCTATATCTCCACCGGCGGCGGTGCCTTCCTCGAGTTCGTCGAGGGCAAGGTCCTGCCGGCCGTCGAAGTGCTCGAGGCGCGCGCCAAGGCCTGATGCGGCGCGTCATGGGTGTGGCCCTGCTAGGATGAAAGGCGAATCCCGTTTCTGCTCCGGTTAAACCCTGGGCGAATCGGGTTGTCCGATTCCTCGAGCAAGGAGCAAGGCCATGGTCAGGTGGATGCTGCTGGGTATTGTCGGTGTGCTGTTGGGCGGTTGTGCGGGGGATCCCCATACGGCCCGCGAAAAGGCCTGTCGGGTGTTCAGCCCGGCGCAGATCGAAACGCCCAGCAGCCAGGGCAGTGGCAGTATCGACGGACAGAGCGGCGCCAATGGTGGAATGCCCAGCCAGCGTTGTGATTGAGGAGGGCGAATGAACAGTGCAGGGAAAGTGGGATTGCTCAGCGCCATCCTGTTGCTGACGGCGTGCGCCGGGCAGCCGGCGGCGAGTGATCGCTGGATCAGCTGGATCTGTGACAACAAGACCGAGGTGCTCTGGCGCCCGGCAGGTGAGGACGCCATAGATCTGCGTCTGGGCGGCAGCGACATCGCCCACCGCCTGAGGCTCACACCCTCTGCCTCGGGGGCGCTGTACAGCGATCCGATGCTGGCCTTCCACACCAAGGGTGATGAGGGGCTGGTCTACCGGGTTGGCACCGAGCAAGTGGTCGGTCGCGGCTGCAAGCCGCGCTGAGTAGCGAGAACTTTGCAACACCGCGCGGTCATCTCGCCGCGCGCAGCGGAAGTGGGCGACGCGTCCCTTCCGGATTACTTGAACAACGCCGGCCCCTGCGGCAGGCTTGCACGATTAACGACCTCCAAACCGGGAGACAGTAACACCATGGCACTTATCAGCATGCGCCAGATGCTCGACCACGCCGCCGAATTCGGCTACGGCGTGCCGGCCTTCAACGTCAACAACCTCGAGCAGATGCGCGCCATCATGGAAGCCGCCGACAAGACCGATTCGCCGGTCATCGTCCAGGCGTCCGCTGGTGCCCGCAAATACGCCGGTGCGCCGTTCCTGCGCCACCTGATCCTGGCTGCCATCGAAGAGTTCCCGCACATCCCGGTGTGCATGCACCAGGATCACGGCACCAGCCCTGACGTCTGCCAGCGCTCGATCCAGCTGGGCTTTTCCTCGGTGATGATGGACGGCTCGCTGAAAGAAGACGGCAAGACGCCGGCTGACTACGAGTACAACGTCCGCGTGACCCAGCAGACCGTGGCATTCGCCCACGCCTGCGGTGTGTCTGTGGAAGGTGAGCTGGGTTGCCTGGGCAGCCTGGAAACCGGCATGGCGGGTGAAGAAGACGGCGTTGGCGCCGAAGGTGTTCTGGATCACAGCCAGCTGCTGACCGACCCGGAAGAGGCCGCCGACTTCGTCAAGAAGACTCAGGTCGACGCCCTGGCCATCGCCATCGGTACCAGCCACGGCGCCTACAAGTTCACCAAGCCGCCAACCGGTGACGTGCTGTCGATCGAGCGCATCAAGGAAATCCACAAGCGCATCCCCAACACCCACCTGGTGATGCACGGTTCCTCGTCCGTTCCGCAGGAATGGCTGAAGGTGATCAACGAATTCGGCGGCGACATCAAGGAAACCTACGGTGTGCCGGTCGAGGAAATCGTCGAGGGCATCAAGCACGGCGTGCGCAAGGTCAACATCGACACCGACCTGCGTCTGGCCTCCACCGGTGCCATGCGCCGCATGATGGCCGAGCACCCGAGCGAGTTCGACCCGCGCAAGTTCTTCGCCAAGACCATCGTCGCCATGCGTGACATCTGCATCGCCCGCTACGAAGCCTTCGGCACCGCCGGCAACGCCTCCAAGATCAAGCCGGTCTCCCTGGAAGGCATGTTCCAGCGCTACGCCAGTGGCGAGCTGAACGCCAAGGTCAACTGATCGGCGACGGGCACGAGCCCGTCACGTTCAGCCGCGACCGCGCAAGCGTCGCGGCTGAGGCTCTGATCCCAAACACCCCGCAAAGGCGAAGCTTTTGCGGGGTGTTTCATTTCGAGGGGCGCGTCATCGTTGGCTGCGTCGCTGCGAGTGGATCATGGCAAGGGCTTTGGTTCAGTAACTCTGGCCGTTGGCCTTGGCGATGTCGCGAAGGGTGTTGGCCAGCCAGGTGCCGTTGATTCCTTTTTCATCTCCTTCGCTCGACCAGGCCTCGGTCACTCGTTGACCAGCTTCGCGCATCTGCAGGTAGTCGGTATCGTCGATCGTGGTGAGCGTCGCCCCCTTGTCGCGCACCACTTGGCGGGCACGTGCCGCTTCCCTGTCCCAGCTCGCGCCGAACGTGGTGGAGAGCGACAAGCCGCTGTTGCGGTCGATCACCGCGCGAAGGTCATCCGGTAGTTGCTCGTAGCGCTGTTTGTTCATCAGGAAGCTGAGCAGTGTGGTGGAGAAGATTGGCTGGCCGTTCATCGGCTCGGAGTGAAAGCGAGTGATTTCATCGAGTTTCAGCGCAGGTACCACTTCCCAGCCCACCAGCGCTCCGTCGATCACACCTTTGGACATCGACTCGGTCATCTGTGCCGGCGGCATGCTGACGGGAGTGGCACCGAGAGAGTCGAGCAGGCGCGAGGTCATGCGCGTCGAGGCGCGCAGCTTGGCACCCTGGAAGTCGGCAAGCGAGGCGATATCCCTCTTGCTGTTGTGCAATTGCATGCCGCCATCGCTGTGCAGGGCAAGTACCTTGTAATCGGTGTAATCGTCTTTCAACGCCTGCTCATAGAACTCCCAGATGATCTTGGAGCCGAGTTCGCCATTGGCCGGCAGCATGAATGGCAGCTCGACGGCCTCGCTGCGTGGGAAACGGCCGGTTGCGTAGCCTGGTGCCGTCCAGACTATGTCCGCCACACCTCGGCGAACCTGGTCGGGCAGCTGCGCTGGAGTTCCTCCCAATTGCATTGACGGGTAGATCTGACACCGGAGGCGGTTGTCCGATTCTTGTGCGATCTTGTCGCACCAGGGCTGGATCACGCTGCGCTGAGCGTTGGAAACCGCAGGAAGGAAATGAGCGACTTTCAGCGTTACGGTCTCGGTTGCCAGGCTGGCGGAGGCAACGGCGCTGAGGGCAAGCAAGGAAAGGATTTTTAGGCATTTCATGGCGTGGTCTCTCTTTTTGTTCTAATCGGAAGCCAGTGGTCTGCGTGCAAGAGTGAATCAGGGCCGGAACTGTTCGGAAGATCCGGCTACCCGAGGTGTGGAGCGAGCTGCCGCTTCCAGCGCTGCGCGTCGCTTGAGGTAAACGCGCATGGCCACGGCCGGAGCATCGCTGGCCACGGAAATCTCGTAGTGATTCTCGTCGACATCGCCAATCACTTCTTCCAGCGTCCCGAGCCCCTCGACGTCCTCCTCGAAGGCTGCGAACAGTTGCTCGTGCATGAATTCGCCCAGTGCATGATCCTCCTGGGCGAAGTCACGTCCGTGGATGATGTGGTAGTGCATCGTGTGTTCCGTCTCTGGGGTAAGAACATGGGCTGTATGGATGTGGAAGATCGGGCGGCTGTGCTCTGGTAACGCTGTATCGTAAAAGGTGACGCTGACCCTGTGCAGAGCAGGGCTGATGAACTCCGAGGTGACGATGCGCGCGGCGGTTGGACCCTCTATCTTGGTGGTCTTGGCCCAGACCGCCGGCAGGGTAGTGGGCACGACACGACGAATCAGCTTGTAGTGGCCCTCCTCGATATCCAGATCGAAGGGGGCGCTGGCATAGTCCGGCGTACCGATGGTGTTGGCGTGGAGGAACTGCAGATGCGTCAGGTCGAGCAGGTTTTCATGCATGCTCACGTAGTTGCCTGGATGGTGGAAGTAGCCTGACGAGCACTCCCATGTAGGATCGGCTGTCCAGGGCTGGTCAGGGATTCGGCTGTCGTCGGCGAGTCGCGTATCGCCCATCCAGATCCAGAGCAGCGGGCCACGTTCGACCAGTGGGTAGGTACGAATACCGATTCCCCGGGGACAGGCTTTCTGCGAGGGCACCTCGATCAGCTCACCACGCTCGCTGTAGCGAAAACCATGGTAGTTGCAGACGATGGTGTCGCCGTCCAGGGTGCTCTTGGAGAGCGGGTATGAGCGATGCACGCAGCGATCATCCATCGCTATCGCCGTACCTTCCCGGGTGCGGTACATCAGTATGCGCTTGCCCAGCAAGGTACGGGGTAGCAGTTCGCGGCCGACATCAGCGGCAAAAGCGGCCACGTACCATTCGTTGAATACGAACGGCGTGTCTCGGGTGGCCATCTGGCTAGCCGCCTTGCGTGAGCTGAGGATTAGATTTTCAGCAGGCAGAGTCATGGTTGGAGTCTCCGTTTGGGCCACCTGGGTGGCGGTAATGGTCAGAGATCGAGTTCTAGCGAGGGGCCCAGAGCACGGGAAACACAGATCATCATGCACGTGCCTGCTGCCCGTTCCTCTTCGGAGAGCACATGGTCGCGGTGGTCCGGTGTGCCGGCGCAGACGGTTGTCTCGCAGGTGCGACAGATGCCGGCACGGCAGGAAAAGGGCGCCTCGACGCCATTTGCTTCCAGCGCGTCAAGAATGCTTTGGTCGTCCGATACCTGGATGGATCTGCCAGTGCGCCGCAGCACGACCTCGAAGCCTGCGCTGCCAACCACTTCTGGCTGTGGCAGCTCGGGTGGCGTGAACCACTCGAAATGCACGCGGTTGGCAATTGTCGAGCTAGCGCTCTTGACTGCTTGCATCAGCGGCTCGGGGCCGCAGCAGTAAAGTTGTTCATCGTCTTCAAGCGAGGTGACCAGCGTGCCCACTGGCAGGTGCGCGCCCTGGTGTTCGTCCGTGAAGTGAAAGTGTGTGCGCTGAGGGTCGAGAGCCAGTAGTTCTTCATAGAAGGCGGCGCGGGTGCGATTGCGTGCTGCGTATACAAGTCGCCATTCCTTGGCATGTCGCACACACCAGCGAATCATCGAGAGGATCGGTGTGATACCGATGCCACCAGCGACGAAGCAGTAGCGCGATGCCTCTTCATCGAGTGGAAAATTGTTGCGTGGCCCGTTCACCACCAAGGTGTCGCCCTGACGCAGTGACTCATGAATGAAGCGTGAGCCACCGCGTGTTTCCTGCGCGAGGCCAACAGCGATTACATAGCGATGTCGCTCCGCAGGGTCGTTGAGCAGTGAGTAATGGCGGATCTTTCCGTTGCGCAGCTGCAGTTCTAGATGCGCACCCGGCGTAAAGGGCGGCAAGTCGCAGCCGTCGAGGGATGCGAGTTCGAAGGCAAGTACATCTTTGGCTTCGGCGCGGACATGCTCCACCCTCAGCACCAGGCTTTCGGTTACGTTGCTCATTGTTCTTGTACCTGTTCGTCAGCCCAGGCAGCGGGCTTGCTGTCGTTCAGGTTATCGACTTGATCGGATGTCTCTGCCCCCCGAGAGGTGGACAGGTGCAGCTGGCGTCAGAGCGGATGTGGACGCAGAATGCCGTTACCTGCCGAACACCTCAGGAGGGACTACGATGATCGACGTCTGGTCGTCCACCGGCACGGCGCCAGGGCTTGACCTGCAGCGGTTCGTCGAACTCACAGGCCTGATGGGCAGTGAGCGCTTTTCCTCGTCACTGCTCGATTGCCTGGATTACTGGGTGAGTTCCCAGCATTTCTGTGTCATGCGCATGGACCTGCCGCAGCCGAGCATGCTGATGGCCGGCACCCGTCATCATGACTCACGGCTGGTCTGGCGTTGCTGGCATGCCTATGCGCAGCAGTTCCACAGTCACGACCAGCTGTTTTCACGCATGCAGGGTGAGCAGCGACATGATGGCGCGGTTCTGCTTGGCCACATTCTTGCGGAGGACATCCAGTTCGCTCCGTACCGGCAGAACGTCTACCTGCGCAACGGCATGAGCGAGCGCCTGTCCGGTCTTTCCTGGGACGACCAGGGCGTACCGGTGCTGTTCAACCTCTACCGTCATCATGAGGCCGGCTACTTTCCGGATGATGAGATTGAGGCATTCGAACAGCTGACGCCCATTGTGCTGCAACTGCTGCGCGGACATCTGGCAATGAGTCGTCGCGTAGAGCACGCCGGCGACTGGCGGCAGGTATTGCTGCGCCAGAGCCCACAACTGACGGAGCAGGAGCTGGAGGTCTGCATGCGGCTGCTCCAGGGCATGACCCATGCTGGAATCGCAGTCGATCTGGGGCTGAAGGAGAGTACGGTCAAGACCTATCGCAATCGGGCCTTCGACCGCCTGGGCATCAATTTTCGCAATCAGCTGTTTGCTCTGGTGCAGGGCAAGATCCTTCGTTGATGTGGGGGGCGTCTTCAGTCGGCCGATCAGCGCTTGTCGTTGGCGAAAGCAGGTTGCCACTGGAAAACGACGTGGTGCCATTCGCGATGCTTGGCACCAGGAATGAGTGCCATGTCGCTGCAGCGCAGGCGGCCAAGCCGCGCCACGGCGGGCTGGCAGCACGGCACCAATACGGCGGTGCTGATGGCTGGTGCAGCGTACGGCGCGGTCATGGCGGCAGGAGTCATTGCTCGTTCTGAGCGCTGCCTGCACTCGCGGCGCGATTTTGTTGCGGCATCCTGGTCGGTTACATGGCCACCGTTTGCCATGCAGGTCGGCGCATCAGGTAAAACCCTGTAAAACACCCAGGCCGATGCAACGGGCGGCCTACGCCATAATTCGGGCACTGCCGTTCCGGAAACCTCGTTCATGCCGCGCCTGCTGCTCGCTTTCGCCCTCGCTGTGCTGCTGACCAGCGCCTTTGCCTCGATCTTTCAGACGCAGAGCAATCTCGCGGCCCTGCAAGCGCTGGGGGCGCCCGTGCCGCTCGATGTGCGCCTCGGCACCACCTGCCTGGATCTGCTCGGTTTTGCCCCCACTTTCGCACTGCTGGCAGGGCTGGGTTTTGTCGTCGCCCTGCCGCTTTCGCTCTGGCTGGCGCGGCGCCTGCCGTCGTTGCGCTGGGCCATTCTCGTCGTGGCAGGCGCCACTGCGATCTGGCTGGCGCTGGCCCTGGCCAACACCCTGGCGCCCATGCCGACGCTGATCGCCGCTGATCGCCATCCCCTGGGGACCCTGGCCCTGATGGCCTGCGGCAGTGCCGGCGCGTTGCTGTTTGGCCTGCTGGGCCGGCGGGTGCGCTACCGGACGCAGCCGACTACTTCCGATACTCAGTGACAAGGCGCTGCCCATGTTGAACAGCTTCCGCGTGCTGGCGCTCGGCGCCTTGTTCGCCAGCGCACCGCTGGCCGCGCACGATTACCGCATCGAAACCTTCAGCCAAGGGCTGGAGCACCCCTGGTCGATGGCGTTCCTGCCGGATGGCCGCCTGCTGGTCACCGAGCGCGTCGGCCGCCTGCGTATCGTCGAGGCCGATGGCCGGCTCGACCCCGAGCCGGTAGCGGGCGTGCCCGAGGGGTTCATCGCCGCCCAGGCCGGCTTGATGGAGGTGGCGCTGGATCCGGACTACAGCGCCAACCGCTGGCTTTACCTGACCCACGCCCAGGGTTCACTGGAGGCCAACAACACGCGCCTGATACGTGCGCGCATGGTGGATGGCGAGTTGCAGGATCTCGAGGTGCTGTTTACCGCCCAGCCGCTCAAGGCCGGCGCCGCGCATTATGGCGGACGCATCGCCTTCCTGGCGGACAACACGCTGGTATTGACCCTCGGTGATGGTTTCGACTGGCGTGAGCAGGCGCAGAATCCCGCCAACCACCTCGGCAAGATCGTGCGCCTGAACCGTGACGGCAGCGTGCCGCAGGACAATCCGTTGCTCGGGCAGCAGGGCGCGGCGCCGGAGATCTACAGCCTGGGCCATCGCAATGTGCAGGGCATCTTCTTCGACGCCGAGCAGGGGCGCCTGTACAGTCACGAGCACGGCCCTCGCGGTGGCGACGAACTCAATCTGATCGAGCCGGGCGGCAACTACGGTTGGCCGCTGGCGACCTTCGGTGTCGACTACACCGGCGCCAGGGTCAGCCCCTACACCGAGCTGCCGGGGCTGGTCGCACCGCTGCTGCACTGGACGCCATCGGTCGCGCCGTCGAGCCTTATGCTCTACCGCGGTGAGTTGTTTCCCGACTGGCAGGGAGACCTGTTCGCCTCGACGCTGGCCGAGCGCAGCGTACGGCGCATCCGCCTGCGCGATGGCATGCTGGCTGGCGAGGAGGTGCTGTTCGAGGAACTGGGCGAGCGTATCCGCGATGTCCGCAGCGGGCCTGACGGGGCGCTCTACCTGCTGACCGACAATCCGCAGGGGCGGATACTGCGCGTACTGCCGAGCGAATAGGCGGGCATCCGTTACACTGGTGCTCCAGTCACGCGTGGGGCGGCATCATTGAAGTATCTACAGGGTTATCCGGTCGAGTTACAGCAGCAGGTCCGCCAGCTGATCGCCGATGACCGCCTGGGCGGCTACCTGGCGCAGCGCTATCCCGGACGCCATGACGTACAGAGCGACAAGGCGCTCTACGGTTATGTGATGGCGCTCAAGCAGGAGCACCTGAAGAACGCGCCCGGCATCGACAAGGTGCTCTATGACAATCGCCTTGATCTCACCCATCGTGCCCTGGGGCTGCATACGGCGATCTCGCGGGTGCAGGGCGGCAAGCTCAAGGCCAAGAAGGAAATCCGCGTGGCCTCGCTGTTTCGCGATGCCGCACCAGTCTTCCTGCAGATGATCGTGGTGCATGAGTTGGCGCATCTGAAGGAGGCCGAGCACAACAAGGCCTTCTACAAACTCTGCGACTACATGCTGCCCGGCTACGCGCAGATCGAGTTCGACCTGCGCATGTACCTCACCTGGCGCGAGATGAGCGGCACCTAGTTCACGCGTCAGCCGCGCAGGCGCACGTTCAACTGATCGACTACCTCCGCCCAGTCGGCGTCTTCGAGGATCTCCTCGCGCAGGAAGGCCGACTGTGCCGGGGTCCAGAACGAGGCGTCCGCCAGCTTGCGCTCAGCGGGGAGTGGCGCGTGGGTCCTGATGAAGGCGTCGATGCTGGCGCTGTCGTCGGCCAGACCGAGTTGTTTGAACAGCGAAGACAGGTCGTGAACAGGCGGTTCCATGCTGAGCTCCCGGACGGTGGTGGCTATAAGGTTCTCTACCAACCCTAGCCCAGATAGTTCCCCGTCACTCGACGCTCAGCACCTCGAAATCCTGTGCCGCGCCGGCCATTGGTACGCTGATCTGGTCGCCCGGCACCTTGCCCAGCAAGGCGCGGCCCAGTGGCGCGGCGCTGCCGAGCACCTGAACCGTCTGGCCGGCATGCTGCAGCTTCATGCTGGCGCCCTGGGGGCCGAGAAACAGCCAGCGCACCTGGTCATGCGCATCGAGCAGCTGGACCAGTGCCCCCAGTTCGACGCCCTGGTTCTCGTCGAAGGGCCGCAGGCGCAGCTGGCGCCAGGTGATCAGTGTCTGGCGCAGCTCCTCGACGCGGCGTGCCTGGCCACTGGCGAGGTAGGCTGCTTCGAGGCCCAGGGTGTCGTACTTGTTCTCGGCGACATTCTCTTCATGGGTAGCCGTTTCGTGGGCGCTCAGCGCCGCCTGGTGGGCCTGCTCCAGGTCAGCCTGCAGATGCGTGAGCACCTGTTGCAGCAATAGGGTCTTGTCCATGAACGATTTCGAGTCGGATGTTGACGGCATTCGGTAGTGGCGATTGTAGGGCGAATCGGCCCCGCTGCCGTATCTCGTGTCATGTTTCGCAGAAGAAATTGACGCGGCTGATCTGTGGCGATTAGCGCTGCCGTCGTGCCTGACCCGCTGATCAGTCCTCGTAAGCAGGCTGGCAGCGGCTGATCAGGCACTGCAGTTCGCGAATGCCGGTGATGATCGAGACGAAGCTGACGACGGGAGGGCCCTCGACTGCCGGATTGTCTGCCAGCCTATTGCTGCTCAGGGCCTGCTCAAGCTGCCGAGCCTTGCCGTTGCGGCGGATGTGCGGGGCAATCAGGATCAGATCGAAGCGCCGTTTGATGGAGTCGGCCAGTGGCAGGGCATCGACCAGCGAGTCGATGGCAGTCACGCGGAAGTAGCCCAGCCGGTTCAGTGCATGTTCCAGGCCCCGGGCTGTCGCAGGTTTCTCGCTGATAAGCAGAATACGCAGTTTCTTTTCGAGCATCTGAAGTATTCCGGTCTTTTCTGGCCAAAGTACGGTCTGTACTTGCTCAGTTGCCGTCGTAACGTGTCGTTGGGGTGCTGTGAAATCGTCCGAGTAGTATGTGGTCAGGTGGCTGCAGATACTTGTTGCTCCAGGTTTTAACAGTGCCCGGTGATCGGAGACGGTGCTCCGGAAGTTCGTGGTTAAAGCTAGGACTAAGGACTAGGTGAAAACCTATAGATCAATAGGCTAGGGCCTATAACTCAATAAGTTCCCGGTTTAATGCTACAGCGGTGATATTGTTCGGTATCTGCTTGTAACACTATCTCAGATTCTAGGGCGAATCCGAGTGCGCTCTGAACGATAGATTCGCGGCGCTGTTACTAATAATAATAGGGGGCGTCCATGAGGATAGCTGTCTTGGATGATGAAGAGATCTGTCTGAATCGGGCATTAAAGGTTATCAGTAGCTATTCCAGGGCGAGCGGTTTCGACTGGACGGTGCACGGCTTCAGTTCGGGGGAGGACCTCCTGCGGCGTCTCAAACGCGAGAATTTCGACCTGCTGATCATCGACTGGTGCCTGCCAGGCATGAGCGGTTACACCTTGTTGTGCTGGGTGCAGGAGCACCTTGAAGTACCCCCTCCGGTCATTGTGCTGACTGGCGGCAGCTCGGGGGCAGATATCGTCAAGGCCATCAACGCTGGCGCCGAGGACTTCATCCACAAACCGTTCAGCGAATATGAACTGCATGCACGCATTCTGGTGGTGAATCGCCGTCGCATTCAGGCCGCCGAGGGCCAGGTCCAGCGCTTTCATGTCTACTTCGACCTGCTGTTCGATGACGCCGGGCGCACCGTGACGCGTGACTGCAGTGCTACATTGCTGACCGAGCGGGAGTATTGTGTGGCGCGTTGCCTGATGGAAAATCTCGGCCGCTCGCTGTCGCGCTCGTATCTCTATGACCGTTTCTGGCCGCAAGGCGAGCGCTATTCCTCGCGCCCGCTGGATACCATGATCTATCGCCTGCGCAGCAAACTGAAGCTGTCGTCCGAGTATGGTTGGTGCCTGGCTTCTATCTATGGCTACGGCTATCGCCTTGAGCGGGTTGACCCGCTCTGAGTTCGACCGACGCTGTTCAGTCAACCTGTCTCGTTTATCCGCTGAACACTACTTTAGTCTTGTCTGTCGTGTCGGAAGTTTTGCGTGCGGATATGCGAATAAGTTGCATGGGGTGACGCTGTCGTTGTTTTTAGGCGCGGTTCGTTGCGTGTGTTCGATTAGGGTCGTTGTTGCAATTGGCCGGTATGCATCAGTTGCTATAAGGATGGTCCTATCTGTTTCTTGTGAAATAAGTTAATTCCTATTGTGTTTTGGGGCTATCCCTATGTTTTGGTTGTGAGTGTTCTGGGATCATTTCTCGGCTATTGGCAAATATGCCTTATTACAACAATCGTTAGTTTACGAGCACATAGGTGGAGGATTTTATGAACGCTATTACCACGCTCAAAGCTGCTGTCGCGTTGGCCATGGCTGTAGCTGCACAGGGGGTGCTTGCTAGGGATGGTACTGTGATCTTCAACGGTTCGATTGTCGACGCGGCCTGCGTGGTTGCGACGGGCAGTACGAATCAAACCGTGGAGCTGGGGCGGGTTTCTGTCAACACGTTGACAGCAATTGGCGCTCGCTCTCCCGGCGTTAGTTTCTCCATTAAGTTGACGGATTGCAGTGTCCCGACAGCCAGAAGGGCATCGGTGACCTTCAACGCACCGCGAGATCCGCTCAACGCGGGCTTGATGGCGGTTACGGGAGGCGCGGTTGGTGTCGGTATTCAAATTTACACAGAGGAAGGCGGCCAGCGGGTCGGCGTGATACCTGGAAATGGCAGCATGGCCATCCCTCTACGACCAGGAGACAGCGAGCTGCAATTCTACGCGGCCTATGTAGCCACGCGGGCTCAGGTCGAGCCGGGGGCTGCCAACGCCACGGCCCAGTTCACAGTGAATTATCACTAAAGGCTCTGTCACCCTCCAGCGCCTGCCTGCGCTGGAGTTGGGTTGCGTGTAGGGCTCCGTGCCCTGGCTGTCACGCACCGCCGTTCTGGGGGGGCTTATGTTTTTGTTCAACCGTTTATGCCGGCTCATCCGTATGTCGTCGGTGCCCATCATGTTCGTTGCGTCGTGCGCGTCAGCTGGCGCAGCCGTGCAGGTGGGGGCCACAAGAGTGATCTTTCAGGAGACGAACCGCGAGGCCTCACTTCCTATCAAGAATGGGGACAGTCACCCCTATGTGGTGCAGGCATGGGTGGACGCCGGAGAAGGGCGTAACGACACTCCTTTTCTGCTGGTGCCGCCGTTGTCTCGGCTTGACCCAAGCGTGGAGAACGTCTTGCGGGTGATGCGTGTATCGGATGAGCTGCCACAAGACCGTGAGTCGGTGTTCTGGATCAACGTCAAGGAGATTCCGGAAAAGGTGCAGCAGGATAACGTGCTGCAACTGGCCATCCGCACGCGAATCAAGCTGTTTTACCGTCCGTTGAAGCTGGCCGGTAGTGGTGCCGTCGAGGCGCGCAAGGAGTTGAAGTGGTCCGTGCTGGCCGATCGTGACGGTGGCGTTTTGCTGCGTGTGGAAAATCCCACGCCGTATCATGTGACCTTCGGTGTGATGCGGGTCCGTCCGGGAATGGAAAACATCGCGCCAGATATGGTGCCTCCCTATGAAGTGCGCGAGTACCCACTGACGTCGATTGGTGCGCCGCAAGCCGTTAGCGTGGAGTTCGCCGTCATCAATGACTACGGCGGCCTCTCGGAGGAGGAACGCATCGAGGTACCCTTGGTGCGTGTCGAATCTCATCCCTCGATCAGCTCAAAAAAACGAGCCTTCTGAGGTGCGCGTGGTTTGGCAAGGCCTTCTGGGCCGGTGCCTGTGTGCGTGGACGTTCTTGGTCGCGGCGCTCGTCCATTCCGCTGAGCCCGTTGCCACGATGTTCAATGAGGCGTTTCTCGAACTGGGTGGTGGGCAGGCTGACGTGGACCTGTCGATGTTCGCTTTCGGTAGCCGGGTGTTGGCAGGTGAGTACCGGGTCGATGTGCTGCGCAACGATGACCTGCTGGGGCGATTCACCATTCGCTTCATCGAGCACGATGCAGGGCGCGATGCAGTGCCGTGTTTGAGTGCCGAGCAGTTGGTTGAGTGGGGTTTGAACCTGGCGGCCCTGCCTGCCATGAGCTCGCCACCACCGGCCTGTATCGATTTGGAAGCGGCGTTTCCCGAGGCCCGTGTGGCTTATGATGCGGCCGCGCAGCGTCTGCGCTTGAGCATTCCGCAAGCGGCGCTGTCGCGCAAGGCGCGTGGGTCGATCGATTCGAGTCGCTGGGACAGTGGGATAGACGCGGCCTTGTTCGACTATCAGTTGAGCCTGGCGCGCAATGACGAAGGGCGTGCACAGGGGGGCTCGGGCAACACGCTGTTCGGTCGTTTGCGTGGCGGGATCAACCTGGGCAGTTGGCGCTTGCGTCAGTACTTTACCTATAACCGTGACAGTGTTGGCCAGGGCAGTTGGCAGGCAGGGCGCACCTATGTCCAACGGGATATTCAGGCGCTGAATGGCCAATTGATGATGGGCGACGGCTACACCCTGGGTGAGCTGTTCGAGGGTTTCCAGTTTCGCGGTGTACAGCTCAGCTCTGACGAGGCGATGCTTCCAGACAGTCTGCGCGCCTATGCCCCGACTATTCGCGGCGTGGCTCAGAGCAATGCGCGGGTAGTGGTGCGGCAGAACGGCTTCATCATCTACAGCGCCTATGTCGCGCCAGGGCCGTTCACGCTGGACGACCTCTACCCGACCACCAACGGTGGCGATCTGGACGTAACCATTCTGGAGGCCGATGGCCGTCAGGTCCGTTACAGCCAGGCCTTTTCCTCGGTGCCGACGCTACTGCGTGATGGTCGCTGGCGTTATGAAGTCAGCGCCGGGGAGTACCGCACTGGGTATGAAGATGAACAGCTGCGCCCCTACTTCTTCCAGGGCACCCTTGCGCGTGGGTTGTCTGGCGACTTCTCTTTGTATGGCGGTGCGCTGCTAGGGCAGGGCTATCAGGCGGGGTTGCTGGGAATAGGCAGGAACATGCTGGGTTTCGGAGCACTGTCCCTTGACCTTTCAGATGCCCGCACGTGTAGCAAAGTGGGGTGTCTTTCCGGGCAGGCGCTGCGGGTGCTCTATGGCAAGACGCTGGAGCGTACGGCTACGACCTTCAGCATGACTGGCTACCGCTATTCTGGTCCCGAGTACTACAGCTTTCCCGAGGCGGTGCAGATGCAGGCGCTGGAGGGCGATGGACTGTCGTTTCCAAGCGTCCGCAGTGAGTTGCAGGTGGATTTGTCGCAATCGATGGGGCGTTGGGGAGCGCTGTTCGTCTCAGCCCGACAGCAGCGCTACTGGGGCAGTAACGACCTGGAACACTTCGTACAGCTGGGTTACTCCGGCAGCTACCGGCAGCTCAGTTACAACCTCTACTACAACCAGTACCGCACGCTGTTCGGTGCTCCTGAGCGTCAGTTGATGATCTCTGTGAGCATACCGCTTGGCTCGTCTGGCGCTTCGGGCATGTATTCGGTCTCACGCGGTGCTGACCAGCGTCTCTATCAGCAGGCAAGCGTCTTCGGCAATGCTCTCGATGACCATCGCCTCGATTACGGCGTGACCTTTGATCGTTCCGACGAGCAAGGCTCTCGGGGCAGCCTCAATCTGGGTTACCAGGGGCGTTATGGGCAGGTCGATTTTGGGCACAGCCAGGGGCAGGGCTATGAACAGACCAATCTCGAGCTGTCCGGAGGGATGGTGGCGCATGCCAATGGACTCACACTGTCGCAACCACTGGGGGAGACCGTTGCTCTGGTACGGGTGCCCGACGCCGAGGGGTTGGCGCTGCAGTCGCAGGTGGGGGTGCGCACGGATGGCCGTGGCTATGCGGTAGTGCCGAGCCTGACGCCTTACCGAAGCAATCGTCTGTCGTTGTCGATGAGCGGGCTGGGGGAGAACGTCGAGGTCATGACGGCGGCCCAGGAGGTGGTACCGACTCGTGGCGCAGTGGTGCTGGCGCCGTTCGAGGCTCGCAGTGGTTACCGGCTCATGTTGCGGCTGAGCGATGCGCAGGGGGAGCCCTTGCCCTTTGGAGCACGAATTGTCGGCGCCAATGGCCAGGAACTGGGGCTGGTCGGTCCCGAGGGGCTGGCCTATGTCGCAGGTGCTGAACCTGCAGGCAAGCTGAACGTCCGCTGGGGTGCTGGCCGGAGCTGCACAGTGGCCTACCGTGTGCCGCCGGGGGCGCCGCAGACGCCAGTTAGAGGCTTGAAGGAGAGCTGTCTATGAGCAAGTCGCGGGTTACGCATCCTTTGTTCCGATTGCTGTGGATGGTGGTGCTAGGCGCTGCAGTACCATTCGCCCATGCAACCTGCTCATGGGAGAGCGACTTCGATCAGGGTGTTTATACGTTCAACTTCCCCACCCCGATCATTGCCCCGTCAGGTTCGCCCCGGATGGGGCAGGTGCTCGCGGAGTCGAGACAGCCGGTTAGGTATCCGTTCTATCTCTTGAGATGTCAGCTGGGCCAAGGCAACGCCACAGGCTCGTTTGTAGCTGAAAGGGCGAGCGCAGGGCTGCAGGGGGTCTACGAGACCAACGTCCCGGGGGTCGGCTATCGGGTCAGTTTGCAGCCGGAGGGGCTTTACGTCGGAAGCGAATGGAGGCGATCCATCCCGCCACTGTTCACCGGTCTGTTGACGGCAGGAGACGTATGGAGAGAAATCAAGCTCGAACTGGTTGCCATCGGCTCCACGGTAGGGACTGGAGCCATCACGCCTGGCAGCTACGCGACCCTGCGCACCGTTCGTTACAACCGCTATTTGCAGGTCAATATCCAGTCCGCCAGGATCGCTCCTTCACCGCCATCGTGTCGCCTCTTCGGCAACCCTGATCAGACGGTTACATTGGCACCTGTGTACCGCAACCGCTTTTCAGGGGTGGGGTCGACGCAGGGCGAGCAGTCATTCGACATCGTTCTGCAGTGCGAGAAGGTCGCTAATGGCATCGTTCAACTGCGCATGGACGGAACGCCACACAGCTCCAACGCTCCTGGGGTGCTTGCGCTGACGTCGAGCGCGGCGGCAACGGGGGTGGGCTTGCAGGTACTCGACGGCACCACCAGTGCGCCAGTCGACCTCGGTCGCACCAGGCAACTGGCCGGGCTGACCAATGGTTTGAATACCCTGCCGTACCGGGTGCGCTACTACCAGACCTCTACACCGGTGGGGGCTGGTGCAGCGCTTGCCTCGGTGACCTTGACGCTGACTTATCAGTGAGCAGCCGCCCCCCGCGCATCGCCAGGAGCGCGGGCAATTCTGAGATAACGTCACAAGATCAGAGAATGTATTTGCAAGTCATTATCATTGGTTGGCGCTGTTGATGCTACGGCGTGCGTTGCTATCGGCTTTTGCTGCGTCATGTTTGTGCGTGCCGGGGGGCTCTGGCCGCCTGCTGAGGCACGCCGGGCAAGCCTGCGACAGGGACTGTCATCAGAGATAGGGTTTTTACAATGAACAACGACATGATTCGCTTGCTGGTCGCGGACGACCATCCCGTTGTCTGTGCCGGTATAAGGCAGACGCTGTTTGCCAGCCATGCTGTTTCCATCGTGGACTCGGTGCAGGGGCCGGCGCGTTTGTTGGAGCGGCTCGAAGGCCATGACCAGGACTTCGATGTGCTGCTTTCGGGTTATATCCTCCCCGCCGCCGGGCACAGCGGTGGGTTGAGCCTGTTCCAGCTGATCCGGCGCAAGTATCCCGACCTCAATATCGTGGTGCTGACCATGCAGGAGAATCCGAGCATCCTCCATGCACTGGCTTCGTCGGGTATTTCCTGCATCCTCAGCAAGCGCGACCCGCTCAGCCATCTGCTGCCGGCCATCCAGGTGGCGATGGCCAAGGGGCGCTACCTGTCACCGCGCATCGCCACGCTGATGAACAACAGCTCACGCAGGGCCGGCTTCGGTGTGCTGAGCCCGCGCGAGCTGGAAGTGGTGCGCCTGTTCGTTTCGGGGCTGAAGGTCAACGAGATTGCTGAGTGCCTGCATCGCAGCAAGAAAACCATCAGTACGCAGAAGACTACCGCCATGCAGAAGCTGGGGCTGGAACGCGACGCCGAGCTGATCCGCTATTCGATAGAAATGGGGCTGCTCGAGCACTGCATGCCGGTGCAGCTGGAAGAGTGCGTCAAGGCCTGATCCGTCAGGCCTGCGCCAGGCAGACGCGGTTGCGGCCCTGGGCCTTGGCCAGGTACATGGCACTGTCGGCCTGGCGGATCAGGCCGGTGGCATCCTCGTGACCCTGAGTCAGGGCTACACCGATGCTGGCACCGACCCGTACGGCCCGACCCTCCAGGTACATGGGGGTGTCGAGCCCCTCCAGTAAACGCCTGGCGAGGTCCTGCGCCGCGTCGGCCGACTGCACGTTCTCGCAGACCACCACGAACTCGTCGCCGCCGAGCCGGGCGGGCAGGTCGACGTCGCGAACGTACTGGCGCATGCGCCGTGCGACTTCGGCCAGCACCTGATCGCCGAAGGCATGGCCGTGCTGGTCGTTGATCGGTTTGAAGCCATCCAGGTCGATCAGCATCACCGCCAGCAGCTCGTCGCGTCTTGTGCTACGCGCCAGGGCCTGCTCCAGATGCTGTTGCAGGGCGGTGCGATTGGCCAGGCCGGTCAGCGGGTCCTGCATGGCCAGCTCGCTGAGGCGCAGGTTGGCATGCTCGAGCGCCTGGGTGCGTTCGGTCACGCGCTTGGCCAGCACCTGCTCGTTGAGTTGCAAGGCCGCTTCGCGTTGCCGTTTCAGTTCGTTGAAGCGTGCTGCCAGGGCGAAGGACAGCAGGATCATCTCCAGCCCTGAGCCGATCTGCATGGAGTAGAGGGTGAGGAAGTTCGATGGGATCAGGGCGAAATTGCGTAGCGCCAGCAGCACCGCGCCGCTCAGCAGCATCAACCAGGCCAGGGCGAACAGACGGGCACCGGGTACCCGGTAGCCGACGCAGACGAAGCTGGTGAGCAGCAGGGTCAGGGTGGCGCTCAGGCCGGTCAGTGACATGAGCTGCAGGGCCCGTTGCACGGGGAGCACGATGGTCGCCAGCAGGGCAGCGGCGATGGCGGCGCACAGCACCAGCAGCCCCTTGTCCCAGCGCGGCAGCCACTGGCGGGTGTCGAGGAAACTACGGGCGAATACCACCGAGAGCAGTGCCGCCAGCGTCAGGCTGACCGGCAGCATGCGATTGCTCCAGGGGGCAGCCTGCGACCACAGGTACTGGGCGCCGAGGCCGTTCAGCGAGAGCACGCTGAGGGCGAAGGCGAACATGAACGACACGTAGCTGAGAAAGGGACGCTCGCGCAGTGCCAGGAACAGCAGCAGGTTGTACAGGCCCAGGGCGATCAGCACGCCGAAGTAGATGGCATGCACCAGGTAACCAATCTGGCTGTGCTGTTCGAAGTCGCGCAGCGACATCAGGCTGCCGCTGAGGGTCATGCTGCCGCGTGAGTCGACACGCAGGTACAGCGTGCGGCGCTCTCCCGGTTGCAGGACGATCTCGAACACGGGGTTGCGGTGGCCGACACTGCGCTGCGCATAGGGCACGGTGTCTCCGCTGCGTGACTGTCGGATGCCGTCGGCGCCGAAATCGTACAGGCGCACTTCGTCCAGCGAGGCGTAGCTGAGCTCCAGGCGCCAGGTGCGCGTGTGCTTCGCCTCCGACAGCAGCGGCAGGCGCAACCAGATCACGCCGGGTACATAGCCGAAGCTCAGGTCGCGTCGGGTCAGCGAGCTGTGGAATGGCGCATCGCTGCGCATGACGTCGGCCAGGCTCGATGTGCCCTGCGGATCGGCCAGGAAGTCGACCTGGCCGTACAGGTCCTGCGTCGGCGTGTGCTCGGCGAGGCGCATCTCGGCGTACGCTGCCGGGCCGGTCAGCAGCAGGCAGAGCACCATGAGCAGGCCCGGCAGCGAGACCGAAAAGTCAGCGGTGGGGCGTCGATTGGCGGGCATGGGCTGGGCCTGGAGAACCGGCATGCCACGAATAGTGGCAGAAAGCCTCCCGTGACAGCTAGTGCCTCGGGGTTCGGGCGTCCTTGTGCAGGTGCGCGCCCAGGGTCCGCAACGGTGCCAGCTGACGGCAGATCAGCGCCAACTGCGTCTGCACCAGGCGCTGGCGCTCGTCGGCGTCATCGGCGATCTGCTCCAGGTTCTGCGCCAGGGTCTGTTCCTCGTCACTGTGGATCGCCAGTGGCCGCTCGCCGCGCAGGCCGGCGGCGATGTCGTCCAGGCTGCCGGCGAGTTTCTCGGCCTGTTCCAGCAACTGGGCCTGGGTCGCCTGGGGCAGTTGCTCGCCGCGGTGTGCGCCGAGTCCCGAGAGGTAGCTGAGCAGGGTGTGCGAGAGCACCAGGAAGCGGAAGCCCAGGTCGGCGTCCTTGCGGAAGTGCCCCGGCTCCATGAGCATGTTGCCGAGGGTCGTGGACAGTGCTGCGTCGGCATTGTGCGCGTTGCGCCGCGCCAGGCGATAACCGAGGTCATCGCGCTTGCCCTGGGCGTACTGGGCGATGATCTGCCGCAGATAGGCGCTGTTGCAGCTCAGGGTGTTGGCCAGCATGTTGCCCAGGCGCCGCCCCTGCCAGTCGGGGAGGATCAGGAACACCGCCAGGCCGGCGAGCAGGCCACCGAGCAGGGTGTCGATCAGGCGTGGCATGAACAGGCCGTGACCGTCGCCGATCTGGTTGAAGCAGAACAGCACCAGCAGGGTGATCGCCGCCGTGGCCAGGGTGTAGCGCGTGCTGCGGGTGGCGAAGAACGCCACCCCGGCGACCACCGCGAACAGCACCTGGATGCGCGGGTCGGGGAACAGGTCGAACAGCGCCCAGCCGATGCCGAGGCCGAGCAGCGTGCCGGCGATGCGCTGCACCAGCTTGAGGCGGGTGGCGCCGTAGTTCGGTTGGCAGACGAACAGTGTGGTCAACAGGATCCAGTAGCCCTGCGTCGGGTGGATCAGGTGCAGCAGGCCATAGCCTGCGGCCAGGGCGATGGACAGGCGCAGGGCATGGCGGAACAGCAGCGAGGTAGGGGTGAGCTGCTGGCTGATGCGTTCTCCGACTTCACGCAGCGAATGTGGCTCGCGGTCCAGCAGGCTGCTGTCCTGCTCGTCGGCCAGGGCATCGGGATTGCTGGCATTGCCGAGCAACTGGTCGAGGGTGGACAGGTTGCCGGCCAGCGCCCCCAGTGAGCGCAGCAGGTGGCGCCAGGCCGGGTTGCTCTGCAGGTGCAGGTGATCGAGCGAGGCGTGCAGGTCTTCCAGGGCCTGGCTGCACAGTTCGCGGTATTCGAACGGCTGGCGCAGCTCGATGGCGCCGGCCAGGCGTTGGCAGGCTTCGCCATGCAAACGCAGCAGGCGTTGGCAGCGGAACAGCACGTCGCTGTGGAAGAAGGCCTCGGCCAGTTCGTTGTAGGGGTAGTGCGACGAGCTGGCGCGCTCGTGAATGTCCTGGGCGAGAAAGTACAGCTTCAGGTAGCGATTGACCTTGGGGCCGGGGCGGCCATTGCCGACCCGATGCAGAATGATCTCCTTGGCGGCGTTGAGTGCTGACACCACCCGGCCGTTCTGTTGCGCCAGGGCCAGGCGTCGCTGCTCGACATCGAGCTGGCGCAGCGGCTCGAACAGCGCCGCCTTGAGCTTGAGGTACTTGCCCAACTCGCGAAACAGGCGGGCCAGGCTGTGCTGGACCGGCTGATGGGCGAACAATCCCTGCCAGATCACCGACAGCACGCCATACCAGGCCGCGCCGGCCACCAGCAGCAAGGGTTCCAGCCACAGGCCGGCGACGCCGCCGCGCTGCTCCACGCCGATCATGCTGTATACCGCGAGAATCAGTGTGCCGGAGCCGAGGGTGGCGAAGCGCTCGCCAAGGGCGCCCAGCATGGTCAGGCAGAACGCCGACAGGGCCAGGGCGGCGACGAACAGCCAGGGATAAGGGAACAGCCACTCGACGGCATAGGCCGCCGCGCTGAAACAGACCAGCGTCACCAGCACCGTGCCCAGGCGCCCCTGCCAGCTGTCATCGGTC
This sequence comes from Ectopseudomonas khazarica, assembly GCF_017915135.1. Taxonomy (NCBI): domain Bacteria; kingdom Pseudomonadati; phylum Pseudomonadota; class Gammaproteobacteria; order Pseudomonadales; family Pseudomonadaceae; genus Ectopseudomonas; species Ectopseudomonas khazarica. The sequence continues at coordinate 468,751 of NZ_CP068551.1, forward strand.
TCGGTCAGGGCGCTGGCGATGATGCCGAGAAACAGCGGGATCAGCGCATGTGTCCAGCCCTGCCAGCCACACAGTGCCAGTGCGCCGGCGAGGGCGATGAACACCCGCAGGCTGGCGCTGAACTTGTCCAGCGCCCAGAGGCGGCGCAGTGATTGGCGAAGGCGTGGACGGGGCATGGCGGACCTGATCGCAGAAGATGCGAGCAGCCTACCGGAACTCAGCGGTCACTGGATATCGACGACGTCGCGCAGCGGCGGGATTGATTTATGGACTGATCGGTTCTAAAGTTCGCGGCATGACGACACGTGGACGCCCCAAGAGCTTCTGCCCGGACCGGGCGCTGGAGAATGCCATGCAGCTGTTCTGGCAGCGCGGCTATGAAGCCGCATCGCTACAGGACCTGCAGGCAGCCACCGGCCTGTCCAAGAGCAGCCTGTACCAGACCTACCCGAGCAAGCAGGCCTGGTTCGTCGCCGCGTTCAGCCTGTACGTGGCGCAGCGTCGCGCCCTGATGCTCGAGCAACTGGCCGCCAGCGCCTCGCCGCTGGGCTTCATTCGCGAGCGTCTGCTCAGCGTGCTCGAGGACGATGGGCCCGATGGCGTGCCGCGTGGCTGCATGCTGGTCAACGTGGCCAACGAGTTTTCGCTGTCGGAGCCGGCCCTGGTGCCGGTCCTGCAGCAGGCCACGGCCGGTATCTGCCAGATTTTCGAACAGGCGCTGGAACGCGCCGTCGCTTGCGGCGAGCTGAGCGGCTGCGACGATCGGGAAGCGCTGGCCGGCTATCTGCAATGCGTGATGAGCGGGCTGCGCACCCAGGTCAAGTCGGGGCTGCCCGCCGCATCGATTCGAACCACCGTGGCGGTGGTGATGGCGAGCTTGAACAGCGTATGAAGACGCCTGTGCGGGGCTTCGTTCGCTTAATTTTGGACTGATTGGTTCTTAAAGGAAGGCGATATGCGGGAATTGTTCGAACTGTGCGGTGCCGACCGCGAGCTGCTGTTCTCACCCTACTGCTGGCGAGTGCGTCTGGCGCTGGCCCACAAGGGGCTGGATTGGCAGAGCCGGCCGATTCACTTCACCGACAAGGAGGCGATCGCCTTCTCCGGGCAGAAGCTGGTGCCGGTGCTGACCGATGGCGACGAAACGATCAATGACAGCCTGGCCATTTTCGCCTACCTCGACCGACGCTACCCGCAGCAGCCCTTGCTGGGCGACGCGCAGGCGAGCCAGCGGGCACGCCTGGTCGAGAAGTTGAGCTTCCATGCGGTGCGCATGCCGCTGCTGAAGATGCTGGTGCCACGCGTCTGGCAGGTGATCGACCCGGTCGACCGTGACTATTTCCGCAGCACCCGGGAGAAGGCGCTGGGCATGAGTCTGGAGGCGTTCGCCGACCCGGAAGGCGGCGAGCGGCTGTTTCGCGAGGCCATCGCCCCGCTGGAGAGCTGGTTGAGCGAGCAGCCGTACCTGGATGGCCAGGAAGCGGGCGGTTGCGACTACCTGCTGGCCGGGCTGATGTTCTGGGCCTGGTGCCTGGGCGTGCAGCCCTGGGCCGATGATTCGGCCTTCGGCGCCTGGTTTTCGCGCATTCTGCGGGCTTACGAAAGCACTCACGGCCCGGTCAGGCGGGCCCCGACCCAAGTGGAGGAAAGCCAATGATCGACCTTTACTACTGGACCACCCCGAACGGTCACAAGGTCAGCATCCTGCTCGAAGAAGCCGGGCTGGAGTACAGCGTGCGCCCGGTGCATATCGGCAAGGGCGAGCAGTTCGCCCCCGAATTCCTCAAGATCGCACCGAACAACCGCATTCCGGCCATCGTCGATCATGCCCCGGCCGACGGCGGCGAGCCCATCGCCCTGTTCGAGTCCGGGGCGATCCTCGAATACCTGGCGGACAAGAGTGGCCAGTTCCTGCCGAGCGAGACGCGTGCCCGCTTCGAGGTCCTGCAGTGGCTGTACTGGCAGATGGGCGGTGTCGGACCGATGGCGGGGCAGAACCACCATTTCGTGCGTTACGCGCCGGAGCCGATTCCCTATGCCATCGAGCGCTACGTGAAAGAGACCGCGCGACTGTACGGCGTGCTGGATCGCCAGCTGGCCGGGCGCGAGTACGTGGCGGGCGACTACTCCATCGCCGACATGGCCATCTATCCCTGGGCCAAGCTGTGGGAAATGCAGCGGCAGCGGCTGGAGGACTTCCCCAACATGGCCGCCTGGCTCGAACGCATCGGCGCACGCCCGGCCGTGCAACGGGCCTATGCGCTGGTGGAGAAGGTCAACGAAGACCCCCAGGCACTGCTGACCGCCGAAGCGCGCAAGCTGCTGTTCGGGCAGTGACGGTAGCTGTACCGGCGAACCCGAGTGCCGGGCCTCGTCCGGCACGCGCTGTCTGGCCGGCTGGAGTTTCTCCTTCGGACCCGTCAGCGGCTACCGCTGCGTGGCGCCTGATTGCTCTCGGTCTGGCGCCTCGCGGTCCGCATGGCTTCCCCCATCAATACGCCGGCGCCGAAATTTCTCATGGATTTTCCTGTGAGCTGCCGCACGTTTTCCTAGACTTGAGGTTGTTGGCCCGCAATGGTTGGAGACGGTCATGCGAATCGGCGTACCCAAGGAAATCAAGAATCACGAATATCGCGTCGGCCTTACGCCGCAATCGGTTGCCGAGCTGACGGCCCTGGGGCATGAGGTCTGGGTCGAGACCCAGGCCGGTGCGGCCATCGGCTTCGCCGACGAGGATTACCGTGAGGCGGGCGCCCAGATCGCCAGCCATTCGAGCGAGGTGTTCCAGCAGGGGCAGTTGATCGTCAAGGTCAAGGAGCCCCTGGCGGTGGAACGCGCCAAGCTGCGGCCGCAGCACACGCTGTTCACCTACCTGCACCTGGCCCCCGATCGTCCGCAGACTGAAGAGCTGATGGCCGGCGGCGCTACCTGTATTGCCTACGAGACGGTCACCGATGCACAGGGGCGCTTGCCGTTGCTGGCGCCGATGTCGGAGGTGGCCGGGCGCATGTCGATCCAGGCCGGCGCCGGCTGCCTGGAGAAGGCGCGCGGCGGACGTGGCGTGCTGCTTGGTGGCGTGCCGGGCGTGGCGCCTGGCAAGGTGGTGATTCTTGGCGGCGGCGTGGTCGGCAGCCATGCGCTGGCGATGGCGGTAGGGCTGGGGGCGGATGTCACCGTGCTGGACCGCAGCGTGGACGCCCTGCGCCGCCTCGACAGCCAGTACGGCAACCGCATCACCACGCTCTACTCGACCCGCGCGGCGGTGCGCGAGCAGGTGCTTGCCGCCGACCTGGTGATCGGTGGTGTGCTGATTCCCGGCGCGGCGGCGCCCAAGCTGGTCACCGCCGAGATGGTCAAGCGGATGAAGGCCGGGGCTGTGCTGGTGGACGTGGCCATCGACCAGGGGGGCTGCGCCGAGACCTCGCATGCCACCACGCATGCCGAGCCCACCTACGTGGTCGACGATGTCGTGCATTACTGCGTGGCCAACATGCCGGGGGCGGTCGCGCGCACCTCGACCCTGGCGCTGAACAACGCCACCTTGCCCTTTGTCGTGGCGCTGGCGCAGAAGGGCACGCGCAGGGCGCTGGAGGACGATGCGCATCTGCTTGCCGGTCTCAATGTCGCGCGCGGCGTGATCACCTGCGGCAGCGTCGCCGAGGCGCACGGGTTGAAATTCCATTCACCGGCCAGCCTGCTCGAGCAGCTCTAGCCGCAGGGGATGTCGTCCTGTATCACGCCGTTCGCCAGCGTTGGCGGCAGGCGGCGCGTGCACTGACTAAGCTGAATGAGGTATCTCGCGCTTGAGGATACGGCCGTGTTCGCTCGCTATGTGCATGTGTTGTTGGCGTTGCTCGTTGGCTTCGGTTTCCAGGGCGTTGCGCAGGCCGAAGGCTTGCGGCTGTACACCGAAGAGTACCCGCCGATCAACTTCAGCCGGGACGATGGCAAGCCGACCGGTCTGGCCACCGAGGTGGTGCTCGAGATCATGCGGCGCACCGGCGACACGGCGCCCATCGAGGTCGTGCCCTGGGCACGGGGTTACCAGCAGGCGCAGGTCAGGCCGAATACCGGGTTGTTCGTCACGATGCGCATCCCCGAGCGCGAGAAGCTGTTTCACTGGGTCGGGCCGCTGACGCGCAATACCACGTCCTTCTATGCCCTGCGCAGGAACGGGCTGCAGCTGGATGACTTCGAGCAGGCCCGCCAGGTGGGCAAGATCGCGGTACCGCGTGACTGGTACAGCCATCAGCACCTGCTGGCGCATGGCTTCACCAACCTGTATCCGGTCGCGGGCCCGGACCAGGTGATACGCATGCTCAAGCGTGGCCGGGTCAAGCTGATGGCGCTGGATGACCTCAGCCTCAATGCCCTGCTCGACGGTGGCGGGCTGGCTGTGGGGGAGGTGGAGCAGCTGCTGGTGTTCCTGCACAGTGATTCCTACATCGCCTTTTCGCAGGACACCGACCCGCGATTGCTGGCGCGCTGGCAAGAGGCGCTCGATGCGATGAAGGCCGATGGCAGCTTCGCCGCCATCTACCACAAATGGCTGCCCGGCCTGCCGCTGCCGCCCTGACGACCCTCTACAGCGGCCAGACCCACAGCAGCATCGGTACGCTCAGCGCGACCACGAGAATCTCCAGTGGCAGGCCCAGGCGCCAGTAATCGCCGAAGCGAAAACCGCCGGGGCTGAGGATCAGTGTGTTGTTCTGGTGACCGATGGGGGTCAGGAACGAGCACGAGGCACCGATGGCCACGGCCATCAGCAGCGCATCCGGGCTGACGCCAAGCTGGCTCGCAGCGCTCAGCGCGATCGGGCACATCACGGCGGCGGTAGCGGCGTTGTTCATGAAGTCCGACAGGGTCATGGTCACCACCAGCAGCAGGGTGACGATGACGATCGGATTGCCCTGGGCCAGGTGCTCCATCAGCAGGCGGGCCAGCAGGTCGGCCGCGCCGCTCGATGACATCGCCCCGGCCACCGGAATCAGGGCGCCGAGCAGGACGATCACCGGCCAGTCGATGGCCTCATAGACGGCGCGCAGGGGCACCAGGCGCAGCAGCATGTAGGCCAGCACGCCGGTGGCGAAGGCTATCGCCGCGGAGAGCAGGCCGAAGGCTGCTGCGGCAATGGCCAGGAGCATGATGCCGAGGGCCAGGTTGGCCTGGCGCGGGTCGGGGATGTTGATGGCGCGCGCCGCCAGGGGCACGCAGCCGTAGTCGTTGGCGAACTCGCCGATGTCCTCGGCGCTGCCCTGCATCAGCAGCACGTCACCGTTCTGGATGAGGGTCGAACGCAGGCGCTTGATCGAACGATGGCTCTGGCGCGAGATGGCCAGCAGGTTGATGGCGTAACGGCTGCGCAGGCGCGTGCTGCTGGCGGAACGTCCGATCAGCGACGAGTCCGGCTTGACCAGCAGTTCCAGCAGGGTGCGTTCGTCGCCGTTGCTGTCCTTCTTTTCCGCGTCCTTGTCGTTGTCCTGTTCCTCGCGTTGCTCCGCTTCCTCGGCCTCGCGTGCGGCCTCCAGCAGCAGGTCCAGCTGGCTGAGCACTTCACCCAGTTCCTCCGGGTCGGCCTCGATCACCAGCACGTCGTCGGCCTGCAGCACCCGGCGCGGGTTGGGCGCGCTCAGGCGCAGCTTGTTGCGCACCATGGCGACCACCTGGGCGTCGGCTTCGTCGAGCAACTGCTCGATCTCGCGCAGGGTCTTGCCCTGTGCCACGCCACCTTCCTTGACCCGGGCCTCGGTCAGGTAGTGGCCGGTATCGAAGCTGGCGGCATTGCCGACCTCGCGTCTGGGAACCAGGCGCCAGCCGAGCAGGGTGATGAACAGCACGCCGGCCAGCGCCACGGCGACACCGACCGGGCTGAAGTCGAACATGGCGAAGGGGCCGTCGCCGTGCTGTGCGCGAAAGCTGGAGACGATCAGGTTCGGAGGCGTGCCGATCAGCGTGGTCATGCCGCCGAGGATGGTGCCGAAGGCCAGCGGCATGAGGATGCGTCCTGGCGGCATTTCCAGGCGCGAGGCGATCTGCAGGGCGATGGGCATCAGCAGGGCGAGGGCACCGACGTTGTTCATGAACGCCGACAACAGGGCGCCCAGGCCGGTCAGAGCGGCGATCGACAGCAGCACGCCGGAGCCACTGGGAATCAGGCGCAGGGCCAGGCGGTTGACCGCGCCGGTACGTTGCAGGCCGTAGCTGAGTACCAGCACGCAGGCCACGGTGATCACCGCCGGGTGGCCGAAGCCGGTGAAGGCCTCGCGCTCGGGCACCAGGCCGACGATGACACAGGCCAGCAGGGCACCGAGGGCCACCACATCGTGCCGCCAGCGGCCCCAGATGAACAGCCCCATGCTGGCGACGAGAATGGCGAAGATCTGGCCTTGTTCGAGGGTCATGGGGCGGGACTGTCCTTGTGGCGCGCACGGGCGCATGTGCTGTATGTAGCAGAGTGCGCGCTGCCCCGGCAGTTCCCGGCCTTCTGCTAGACGAACTGGGCGGCGGCGTAGCCCGAGGCCCAGGCCCACTGGAAGTTGAAGCCGCCGAGATGCCCGGTGACGTCCAGCACCTCGCCGATGAAGTACAGCCCGGGGACCTTGAGCGACTCCAGGGTCTTCGAGGACACCTCGTGGGTGTCGATCCCGCCCAGGGTGACCTCGGCGGTGCGATAGCCCTCGGTGCCGGCCGGTACCAGTTGCCAGTCGGACAGGCGCTCGGCGATCGCCGTCAGTTCCTCCGGGGTGTACTGCTTCAGTGGCTTGTTGACGAACCAGCTGTCGACCAGCAGCGTCGCCATCTTGCGGGTGAACAGCTCGGCCAGCAGGGTCTTCAGCTCACTGTTGCCTCGCTCGCGCTGCTGCGTGGCCAGCCATTCGGGCAGGTCGATGTGCGGCAGCAGGTCGATATGCAGGGTGTCGCCGGGTTGCCAGTAGGACGATATCTGCAGGATCGCCGGGCCGGAGAGGCCACGGTGCGTGAAGAGGATGTTCTCGACGAAGCTCTGGCCGTTGCAACTGACCCGGCAGTCCTCCACCGAGGTGCCGGACAGTTCCGTGCACAGTGCCTTGAGCTGCGGTTCGGTGACCGTGAAGGGCACCAGGCCGGCGCGGGTCGGCAGCAGCGTATGGCCGAACTGCCTGGCCACCTGGTAGCCGAAACCGCTGGCGCCCAGGGTCGGGATGGACAGGCCACCGCTGGCGATCACCAGCGACTGGCAGGCCACGTCGCCCAGGTCGGTGTGCAGGAGGAAGCCCTGTGCGGCCTTGTCGATGCTCTGCACGGCCGTGTTCAGGCGAATCTCGGCGCCTGACTCGGCGCATTCGGCCAGCAGCAGCTCAAGGATGTCGCTGGACTTGTGGTCGCAGAACAGCTGGCCGAGCTTCTTCTCGTGGTAGGGCACAGCATGCTTGGCCACCAGGCCGATGAAGTCCCACTGGGTGAAGCGCGCCAGCGCCGATTTGCAGAAGTGCGGGTTGCCGGAGAGAAAGTTGGCCGGCTCGCAGTACAGGTTGGTGAAGTTGCAGCGCCCGCCTCCTGACATGAGGATCTTCTTGCCGGCCTTGTTGGCATGGTCCAGCACCAGCACCTTGCGCCCGCGGGCCGCTGCAGTGGCTGCGCACATCAGGCCGGCGGCACCCGCGCCGATGATCAGTACCTCGGTTTGCAACACGAAAGATTCCCCTGGCTGGCGCAGGATCGGCTGCGCGAAAACCCGCGGAGTTTACCCGAAGCGGTCGAGGCCGGCATGGCGGCGAAGTGTGCAGATCCCAGGGCATTTGTGGCTGTTTCAGGGGCGAGACAGTGACGCTGGCCATCAGGGCTGCTATCACTACAGGGGCCCACCCCGGATGGACCGCCGTCGATGCCCCTGTTGCGCGCCTGGCTGTTGCTGCTGATGTCGTTGCCTGCGTTGGCGGCGGCCGAATCGTTGCGGCTGGTGGCCGACCCCTGGCCACCGTTCACCGATCAGCGGCTACCCGGCAACGGCCTGGCCAGTGACCTGGTGGAGCAGGCCCTCGAGCGTGCCGGATACCGCACCCACTATGCCGAGGTGCCCTGGGAGCGGGCCGTGCTGGGGCTCAAGCGGGGTGACTACGATGTGCTGATCAATGCCTGGTACAGCGTGGAACGCACGCGGTTCGGTCATTTCTCGCAGCCGTACCTGATCAATCGCATCCGCTTCCTGCAGCGCAAGGGCGGCGATATCCGCTTTCAGCGCCTGGCCGATCTCTATCCGCACAGCATTGCGGTGGTCAGGGGCTACGCCTACTCCAAGGCGTTCGACAACGACCCGGACCTGCACAAGGTCGGCGTCAGCAGCTTCGAGATCGCCGCGCGCATGCTCAACGCCGGGCGGGTGGAGCTGGCGCTCGAGGATGAACTGGTGGCGCGGCATCAGCTAGGGCGCAGCCTGAGCATGCTGCGTGACGGCCTGGAGTTCCTGCCGCAGCCGCTGAGCGAGAACGGCCTGCACATTCTGGTGCGTCTGGGGCATCCCGAGCACAAGGCGATCGTCGAGCGCTTCGATGCGGCGATCCAGGCCATGCGCGACGATGGCAGCTACGCCGCGACGTTTCGCCGCCACGGCTTCTGATCAGGCCAGAACGGTGCGGGCGCGGCCCTGCTGCTTGGCCCGGTACAGGCGGATATCGGCCTCGTGCAGGAGGCTCTCCAGGTCCTCCGGCTCGCCGTGATACAGCCCGGCGCTGAACGACAGCGGCGGCGCACCGACGGCGTAGTGCAGGCCGGCGCAGTGCTGGCGCAGCTTCTCCAGTGCCTGGTTCACGTGATCGGCGCCGTGCAGCGTGAGCAGGGCGAATTCCTCGCCGCCGAGGCGCCCCAGGAGCATGTCCGGGAAAAAACTGCTCAGAACGCGGGCGAAGACCACCAGCGCGCTGTCGCCGCTGGCGTGGCCGAAGCCGTCGTTGATCTGTTTGAAATGATCGAGGTCGAGCATCGCCACGCTGATGTGGCGGCTGTCGCGCTGGGCCTGCTGCAGAATCTGCATGCCCTGTTCGTAGAACGCACGGCGGTTTCTCAGCCCGGTCAGGGCATCGTATTCGGCGGCTTTCTTCAGGGCGCGCAGCAGGTCGCGGCGTTCCAGGGTCGACATCACCCGGCAGTTCAGTTCCTCGGGGCAGAACGGCTTGCGCAGGAAATCGTCGGCCCCGTGCTTGATGAACTGGGCGCTGAGCGAACCCTTGGGGTCGGCGGAGACACCGATGATGATCAGGTCGTTGAGCCGCAGCTTCTGCCGCAGCAGCTTGACCAGTTCGAAGCCGCTGACGCCGGGCATGGAGTGATCGAGCACCAGCAGGTCGAGGTCCGGATGCTCGTTGAGCTGGCGCAGGGTCTCCTTGCCGTCGCGGGCCTCGATGATCTGGTAGTGGTGCGGCTCGAGAATATGGCGGATGTAGTGGCGCTGGGCGTCTGAGTCGTCGGCGATGAGGATCTTGATGTGACTGTTGTGATCGAGCCGGTGCAACAGGCGGAAGGCGTACTCGTAGGAGTGCTGGCTTTCCTTGAGCACGTAGTCGACCACGCCCTTCATCAGCAGCTCGTCGCGGCGCTGCTCGTTGTAGCTGCCACTGAGCACGATGCAGGGCAGGTGATAGCGCATCACCAGGTCGACGCTCTCGCCATTGGGCGCGTCCGGCAGGTGCAGGTCGACGATGGCGGCGAAGAACAGGTCGGAGGAGGTGTCCAGCATCACTTCGGCTTCGGCCAGCGAGGCACAGAAGATCGGCTCCAGATCCGGTTCCTGGCGGAACAGATGCTCGAGGATCTTCAGTACCAGCGGGCTGTCTTCGATGACCAGAATATTGCGCATGGGTGACTCCGGCCCCAGGCCATTTAATGCTTTATATCAGCCTTACACTAGACGCACACGCAAAGATCGGCCCTTGATCTTGCCCTCTGCAAGGCGACTCAGGGCCTTGCGGGCGACGTCGCGCTGAACGGCGACATAGGCCTGGTGATCGAACAGGGCGATCTTGCCGACCTGGTCGCCACCGATGCCCGCGTCGCCGGTCAGCGCGCCGAGAATGTCGCCGGGGCGCAACTTGTCCTTGCGCCCGGCGGCGATGCACAGGGTGTGCATCGGCGGCAGCAGCGGCTCACCGGTGGCTTTCGCGGCGGGCAGCGGGTACCAGGCCAGTTCCTTGCCCAGCAGGGCTTCGATGGCCTGGGCGCGGCCGGCTTCGGCCGGCGCCACCAGGCTCAGGGCCAGGCCTTTCTCACCGGCCCGTCCGCTGCGGCCGATGCGGTGGATGTGCACCTCTGCATCCCGGCTCAGCTCGACGTTGATCACCATCTCCAGGCCGGCGATGTCCAGGCCGCGTGCGGCGACGTCGGTGGCCACCAGCACGCTGAGGCTGCGGTTGGCGAACAGGGCGAGGATCTGGTCGCGCTCGCGCTGCTCCAGATCGCCGTGCAGGGCTGCGGCGGAGATCTTCTCCGCCTCCAGTTGCCTGGCCAGCTCGTCGCATTGCTGGCGTGTGGCGCAGAAGGCCACCACCGGCTGCTTGCGCAAATGCCGCAGCAAGGTGCTGACTGCCTCCATGCGCTGGCTCGGGGCGATCTCGTAGAAGCGTTGTTCGATCTGCCCGTCGTCGTGCAGTGCCTCGACCTCGACCCGCTCCGGGTTGCGCAGGAAGCGTGCGGCGAGCTGTTCGATGCCGGCCGGATAGGTGGCGGAGAACAGCAGTGTCTGGCGCCGGGCCGGGGTCTGCTCGATGATCTCGCTGATGCTGTCGACGAAGCCCATGTCGAGCATGCGGTCGGCCTCGTCGAGTACCAGGGTGTTGAGGCCGTCGACCTTCAGCGTGCCCTTGCGCAGGTGTTCCTGCACGCGTCCCGGGGTGCCGACGATGACGTGCGCGCCGTGCTCCAGCGAGCCGATCTGCGGGCCGAAGGGTACGCCACCGCAGAGGGTGAGGACCTTGATGTTGTCGGCGGCTCGCGCCAGGCGGCGCAGTTCCTTGGCCACCTGATCGGCCAGCTCGCGGGTCGGGCACAGCACCAGGGCCTGGCAGCCGAAGTAGCGCGGGTTGAGCGGATGCAGCAGGCCGATGCCGAAGGCCGCGGTCTTGCCGCTGCCGGTCTTGGCCTGGGCGATCAGGTCACGGCCCTTGAGCATCAGCGGCAGGCTGGCGGCCTGGATGGGCGTCATCTCGGCATAGCCGATGGCGGCGAGATTGGCCTGCATGGCGGCGGAAAGGGGAAGGCTGGCGAAGGCGTTGGCGGTCACGGCAAGGGCTCGGGGCTGGTGAAACAGGGCCGCAGTGTAGCAGGCCGGGTCCGGCGCTTCTGTAATGATGCCGGCAGTTCTTCAGTCGTCCGTCGGCAGCTGCACGGTCCGCCCGCCGCGTCCCTCCCGGGGATCCAGCTGGAGGAAGATCGCGGCGGCCAGCATCGACAGCAGGCCCACGCACAGGTAGGTGGCCTGGAACGCCTGGAGCACCTGACCGTCACCTGCGAATTCCTGGCTGAAGCCACTGAGCAGGGCGGCTGCGGAGGCGACGCCGAGGCCCATCGCCAGTTGCACCACCACCGACAGCAGGCTGTTGCCGCTGCTGGCGTCGCGGTTGTCCAGGTCGATCAGGGTCACGGTGTTCATCGCGGTGAACTGCAGCGAGTTGCAGGCGCCGATCAGGCTCAGCTGGACGATCAGTTGCAGGGTCGAGGTCCCGGCATCCACCAGCGCCAGGCTGGCGATCAGGGCGCCGAGCAGCAGGGTGTTGCTGGTGAGGATGTTGCGGTAGCCGATGCGTTCGATCAGCGGCTTGGCCAGGGGCTTCACCGCCATGGCGGCCAGGGCCAGGGGAATCAGGCTCATGCCGGCCTGAGCCGGGGAATAGCCCATCGCCAGTTGCAGCAGCAGCGGCGTGAGAAAGGGCAGCGCTCCGCTGCCCAGGCGGGCGAAGAGGTTGCCGATGATGCCCACGGCGAAGCTGCGGGTGTGGAACAGCGAAGGGGCGAACAGGGGGTGTTCGATACGCCCGGCGCGTAGCCAGTAGGCGGCGAGGCAGGCCATGCCGCCGAGCAGCAGCAGGACCACGCGCAGGGTCGGCAGGTGCAGTTCGCCGAGGCCTTCCAGGGCCACGGTGATCAGCAGCATGGCGGCGCCGAACAGCAGGAAGCCCGCCGTGTCGAAGCGGCTGCGCTCCGGGCCGCGCAGGTCCGGCATGTGCCGCAGTGCGGCCCAGCAACCGAGCAGCCCGACCGGCAGGTTGATCAGGAAGATCCAGTGCCAGCTGGCCACTTCCACCAGCCAGCCGCCGAGCGTGGGACCGATCAGCGGTCCGAGCAGGCCGGGCAGGGTGATGAAGCTCATGATGCGCACCAGCTCCGAGCGCGGGTAGGCGCGCAGCACCACCAGGCGCCCCACCGGCATCATCAGGGCGCCACCGAGGCCCTGGATCACGCGCGCCGCGATCAGCATGCCCAGCGAGGTGGACAGGGCGCACAGCAGCGAGCCCAGGCTGAACAGGGCGATGGCGCCGAAGAAGATGCGCCGTGTGCCGAAACGGTCGGCGATCCAGCCCGAGGCCGGGATCAGCAGCGCCACGGTGAGCATGTAGGCGATCACCACCGACTGCATGCGCAGCGGGTCCTCGGCCAGGTCGCGGGCCATGGCCGGGAGGGCGGTATTGAGGATGGTGCCGTCCAGCGTTTGCATGAAGAAGGCGATGGCGACTATCCATGGCAGCAGGCGGGCGGTACTCGGATCGAGCGGGGTGGGGCTGGTCATGCTGTTCTCGTGATCTGCGCGCTTCACTCTAGGCTGCCGCCAGCGCTCAGGCAAACCCGAACGTGGGGCGGAGAGGGTGCTACGCTGGTTCTGGTGGCATATCGCCCGTTACGGGCTAAGGATGGCTTGATGCGTTGGATATCCCTGTGGCTTTCCCTCGCGTGCCAATCGCTCCTGGCAGCGGAATGGTTTCCCTACCCGGTTCAGGCCGATGGCCGCATGCTGGACTACCGGCCGTTGCCGGCGGCCGCCCAGCCATGGCGAATCTGCGCGCTGTTGCCGCACGGCAAGGACCGCTACTGGTGGGGCGTCGCCTGGGGGCTGGATCAGGAGGCGCAGCGCCTGGGTGTGCGTCTCGGCATCTACGAAGCCGGCGGCTACGAGCATGGCGACGTGCAGCTCGAACAGTTCGACCGCTGTGTGGCCGAAGGGGCCGATGCCTTCGTCGTCGCCAGCATCAACACCTATGACCTGTGCAGTGCCGCGAAAGTGCAGTTGCAGGCCGGAAGGCCGGTCATCGATCTGATCAATCGCCTGGACTGCACGGGGCTCAGTGCCCATTCGCGGGTCGATTTCGCCGACATGACACGCGCCACGCTGGACTACCTGGTGCGCGTCAGTGGCGGCCGGCCGATCCGGGTCGGCTGGTTGCCAGGTCCGGCCGATGCCGGCTGGGTGCAGGATGCCGAGCGCGGGCTACGCGAGGCGCTGGCTGGCAAGGCCATCACCCTGGCCCATGGCGGCTACGGACCGGTGGATCGCAGCCGCCAGGCCAAGCTGGTTCGCGAGTTGCTCAAGCAGCATCCGCAACTCGACTACCTGATCGGCAATGCCGAAGCGGCTGCGTTCGCTGCGCAGCTGGTGCGCAACACCGGTTCCGGGGCGCAGGTGCTGTCCTTCTATGCCACCGAGCGGGTGCTGGAGCAGATTCGCGAGGGCCAGGTGCTGGCCGCGCCGACCGATTCGCCGGTGATCCAGGCGCGCGTCGCGCTGGACCTGGCGGTGCGTGGCCTGCACGGCGAGAAGCTGCCGCAGCTGATCAGTCCGCAGATCGAGATGCTCGATGCCGCGTCGCTCAGGCATTTCGACCTCGGCCGGCTGATGCCGCCCGAGGGGCACTGGATGATCCGCCAGGAACTACCCGACTAGGCGGTCGTTGGCGTTGCGCAGCGGCGCCTCGCGTACCGGACGCTCGCCCGCCACGAAGTAGGGCGCGGTGCTGCGCGGCAGGGGCTGGCGCCCGCGAATCCGGTCGGCGATCTTCTCGGCGATCATGATGGTGGTGGCGTTGAGGTTGCCGGTGATGATCTCCGGCATGATCGACGCATCCACCACGCGCAGGCCCTGCAGGCCATGCACGCGGCCCTGGCCGTCGACCACCGCCATGTCGTCCTCGCCCATCTTGCACGAGCAGGACGGGTGGAAGGCGGTTTCCGCGTGCTCGCGAATGAAGGCATCGAGCTGCGCGTCGCTCTGCACGTCGGCGCCCGGGCTGATCTCGCGGCCGCGGTAGGGATCGAGCGCCGGTTGCGCCATGATCTCGCGGGTCAGGCGGATGCCGTCGCGGAATTCCTGCCAGTCCTGTTCGCTGCTCATGTAATTGAAGAGGATGCTCGGGTGCTGGCGCGGGTCCTTGGACTTGAGCTGGACGCGGCCACGGCTCGGTGAGCGCATGGAGCCGACGTGGGCCTGGAAGCCATGTTCGCTCACCGCGTTGCTGCCGTTGTAGTTGATCGCCACCGGCAGGAAATGGAACTGGATGTTGGGCCAGGCGAACTCCGGGCGGGTGCGGATGAAGCCGCCAGCCTCGAACTGGTTGCTGGCACCGATACCCTTGCCGCCGAACAGCCATTGCGCACCGATCGCCGGCTGGTTGTGCAGCTTCAGCGCGGGGTACAGCGACACCGGCTTGGTGCAGGCGTACTGCAGGTACATCTCCAGATGGTCCTGCAGGTTCTGCCCGACACCCGGCAGATCGTGGACCAGGGTGATGTCCAGTTCGCCGAGCAGCGCCGCGGGGCCGACGCCGGAGCGTTGCAGGATCTGCGGCGAGGCGATGGCGCCAGCGCACAGCAGCACCTCGCGGCGGGCGTGGGCGGTGTGGGCGTCGTTCGAGTTGCCGAGCAGGTAGCTGACGCCGCTGGCGCGCTTGCCGTCGAAGAGGATGCGGTCGCTGGTGGCATGGGTGACGATGGTCAGGTTCGGACGCTCGCGTGCCTGGTCCAGATAGCCACGTGCGGTGCTGGCGCGGCGACCTTGCGGGGTCACGGTCCGGTCCATCGGGCCGAAGCCTTCCTGCTGGTAGCCGTTGAGGTCGGAGGTGCGCGGGTAGCCGGCCTGCACGCCGGCCTCGACCATGGCGTGGAACAGCGGGTTGTTGCCCGCCTTGGGCGTGGTCACGCTGACCGGGCCGTCGCCGCCGTGGTAGTCGTCGGGCCCGATGTCGCGGGTTTCCGCCTTGCGGAAGTAGGGCAGGCAATCGAGGTAGGTCCAGTCTTCCAGGCCCTTGGCGTTGGCCCAGTTGTCGAAATCCAGGGCGTTGCCGCGGATGTAGCACATGCCGTTGATCAGCGACGAGCCGCCGAGGCCCTTGCCGCGCCCGCACTCCATGCGCCGGTTGTTCATGTGCGGCTCGGGGTCTGTCTCGTAGGCCCAGTTGTAGCGGCGCCCCTGCAGCGGGTAGGCCAGGGCGGCGGGCATCTGGGTACGGAAGTCGAGGCGGTAGTCCGGGCCGCCGGCTTCGAGCAGCAGGACGCTGACGTCCGCATCTTCGCTCAGGCGGGTGGCCAGGACGTTACCGGCCGAACCGGCACCGATGATGATGTAGTCGAATTCCTGAGGCATGGCTCCTCCTGTTGCCCGGCGGTTATCCGGGAGAACGCGGGTGACTGTCCCCGGATCAGGGCCGGGGCTAGGGGGCGGCAATTCGGGCAGGTGCGGATCGCTCCTGCCCTGGCGGGTGGTCAGAACACCGAGGCGTAGTCGCCCAGCTCCACCTGCACCGACTTGATGCGCGTGTAGTGGCCGAGCGTGACCAGGCCGTTCTCGCGGCCCACGCCGGACTGCTTGTAGCCACCGACGGGCATCTCGGCCGGCGATTCGCCCCAGGTGTTGATCCAGCAGATGCCGGCTTCCAGCTTGTGGATGACCCGGTGCGCGCGATTCAGGTCGCGGGTCACCACGCCGGCGGCGAGGCCGTAGTCGGTGTCGTTGGCGCGGCGGATCACTTCTTCTTCGTCGTCGTAGACGAGGATGCTCATCACTGGGCCGAAGATTTCCTCGCGCACGATGGTCATGTCGTCCCGGCAGTCGGTGAACACGGTGGGGGCCACGTAGGCGCCGCTGGCGTAGTCGCCGTCGGTCACACGCGAGCCGCCGATCAGTAGGCGCGCGCCTTCGCTGCGGCCCTTGTCGATGTAGCCGAGCACGCTTTCCATGTGCGCGAAGCTCACCAGCGGACCGAAGTTGGTGGCGTCGGCCAGCGGGTCGCCGAGGCGGATGCGCTTGACCCGCTCCAGCACCTTGGCTTCGAAGCGCGCCTGCAGCATGCGCGGCACGAACACGCGGGTGCCGTTGGTGCAGACCTGGCCGGAGCTGTAGAAGTTGGCCATCACTGCGATGTCGGCGGCGCGGTCCAGGTCGGCGTCCTCGAAGACGATCAGCGGCGACTTGCCGCCCAGTTCCATGGTCACTTCCTTGAGGCTGGAACTGGAGGCGCTGGCCATGACCTTCTTGCCGGTGACGGTGCCGCCGGTGAAGGAGACCTTCTCGATGCCCGGATGCTCGGTCAGCCATTGGCCGACCTCCCGGCCGCTGCCGGTGAGCACGTTGAACACGCCGGCTGGCAGACCGGCTTCGCTGTAGATCTCGGCCAGCTTCAGGGCGGTCAGCGAGGTGACCTCGCTGGGCTTGAAGATCATCGCGTTGCCGGCGGCCAGGGCCGGGGCGGATTTCCACAGGGCGATCTGGATCGGGTAGTTCCAGGCGCCGATGCCGGCGACCACGCCCAGTGGCTCGCGGCGGGTGTAGGCGAAGGAGGTGTCGCGCAGCGGAATCTGCTCGCCCTCGATGGCCGGAATCAGGCCGGCGTAGTACTCCAGCACGTCGGCGCCGGTGACGATGTCGACGTAGCGGGTCTCGGAGAGCGGCTTGCCGGTATCGAGGGTTTCCAGCTCGGCCAGCTCGTCGTTGCGCTCGCGCAGGATGTCCACCGCCTTGCGCAGCACGCGCGAGCGCTGCATGGCGGTCATCGCCGCCCACACCTTCTGGCCCTCGGCTGCGCAGGCCACGGCCCGGTCGACATCCGCCTGACTGGCACGTTGCACCTTGGCCAGCACCTCGCCGGTGGCCGGGTTGATGCTGTCGAAGGTTTCTCCACTGCTGGCGGCGACGTACTGGCCACCGATGTAGAGCTGCTGTTCGGCGAAACGGGGCATGGGCTGTCCTCTGGATTCGGTCATCTGCTTGAGAACAGCCTATTTTATTTAAATTGAACGATCAATCAATAAAAACGACAGCACGCAGCCAATCACGACATGGCGACTGATCACGGAGTCAGCCAGGCCGGGGGGCTGTGCGGCGGGTTACACCGCGCTTAGGGCGCCTTGCTCAGCTGCAGGTCGAGGTAGTCGTAGGCGATGCGGCGTGCCTGCCCGGTGTCGAAGGTCTCGCCGGAGAGCGCACCGCGCAGCCACAGGCCGTCGATCAGCGAGGCCAGGCCGCGAGCGGCGAGGCGTGCCTGATCCTGCGGCAAGGCGCGATGGAACTGGCCGCAGAGGTTGGAGTAGAGGCGATGGTCGTTGACCCGCTGCAGGCGCCGCAGCGCCGGGTGGTGCATGCTGCTGGCCCAGAATGCCAGCCAGGTCTTCATGGCGGGGCCACTGACCTGACTGTCGTCGAAGTTGCCGTCGATCATCGCGCGCAGATGGGCGCGGGGGGCGTCGTCGCCGAGTGCCAGGCGGCGTTCGGCCACGGCGTCGCGCAGCGCCTGCATGAGGTGGCGCATGGTCGCCTCGAGCAGGCCGTTCTTGTCCTTGAAGTAGTGGCTGATGATGCCGTTGGAGACCCCGGCCAGGCGTGCGATATAGGCGATGCTGGCGTCGGCCATGCCGACCTGGTCCACGGCTTCCAGGGTGGCGGCGATCAGTTGAGAACGGCGAATGGGCTGCATGCCGACCTTGGGCATCGGTCTCTCCGTGCGGGCGGGGGAGCCGAAGTCTAGGCGGATTTT
Source organism: Ectopseudomonas khazarica (assembly GCF_017915135.1). Lineage (NCBI taxonomy): Bacteria > Pseudomonadati > Pseudomonadota > Gammaproteobacteria > Pseudomonadales > Pseudomonadaceae > Ectopseudomonas > Ectopseudomonas khazarica. The sequence continues at coordinate 486,735 of NZ_CP068551.1, forward strand.
GATCGGGCGATCAATTAAACCTGCGCTCGAGCGAGCGTCAGAAACGACGAAGCGGGCCAGGGGCCCGCTGCGTCTGCTCGATGAAACCGAGCCTTACTTCAGCCAGCTGTCGACGCGCTCCGGGTGGGCGGCGATCCAGTCCTTGGCGGCCTGCTCCGGCTTGGCGCCTTCGCGGATGGCGAGCATCACGGCGCCCACTTCCTCGCCGCTCCAGGACAGCTTGGAGAGGAACGCGGCGGCGTCGGCGGCCTTGCCCTTCAGTTCCGGGTTGGCCACGGTGTCGACGCGCTCGTCATCGCCGTAGACCTTTTTCGGATCTTCGAGGAAGCGCAGTTTCCACTTGGCGAACATCCAGTGCGGGATCCAGCCGGTGACCACGATCGGCTTCTGTGCCTTTTCGGCGCGGGTCAGGGCGGTGGCCATGGCCGGGCCGGAGCTCGGCATCAGCTTGATGCTGGCCAGGTTGTATTCCTTGATGGCGTCTTCGGTGCGGCGCATCACGCCGGCACCGGCGTCGATGCCGGTGATCTTGCCGTCGAAGTCCTTGGCGTATTTCTCCAGGTCCTCGATGCTCTTGGCCTGCACGTACTCAGGCACGATCAGGCCGATCTTGGCGCCGGAGTAGTTGGTGCCGAGGATCTCGACCTTGTCCTTGAGCTTCTCGTAGTACTCGCCGTGAGTCGCCGGCAGCCAGGCGGAGAGGGTGGCGTCGAGGTCGCCACGGGCCACGCCCTGCCACATGATGGCCGGCTCGACCGGCTTCAATTCGACCTTGTAGCCGAGTTTGCTCTGCAGGATCTCGCCAGCGACGTGGGTGACGGCGACGCTGTCGTCCCAGCCGTTGACGTAACCGATCTTGAGAGTGGGTTTCTCGGCAGCGAGGGCGCTGCCCATGCCGATGGCCAGGGCGGCGGCGCCGAGGCAGAGATGCTTGAATACGCGCATGTTCTTGTGCTCCGTCAGTTGAGTGGCAGTTGCAATATCGTTGACTGGCTCGTTCTCATTGCGGGCCTTGCGAATCCGTGTTGCGCAGCAGATTGCCGGTTCGCGGGCAGATTCTCCCCGCCACGACCAGAGGTCGGCACCTGGGTGCTGGAGGGGAGATTCCAGGCCCGGACCTGAGGTCGCGGGCCTGAATCGGGTCGTGGCCTGTTACAGCCCGACGTGTTTCTTCACGGCAGCTACACCGTCCTGGCCGTCGAAGGTGGTCACGCCGCTCAGCCACTGGTCGAGGATCGCCGGGTTGGCCTTGATCCACTCCTTGGCGACGGTCTGCGGGTTCTCCTTCTCCAGCACCTTCTCCATCAGCTGGCTTTCCATTTCCACGGTGAACTGCAGGTTGCCCAGCAGCTTGCCGACGTTCTCGCAGCGAGCCTCGTAGTCCGGCGGGACCACGGTGTAGACCTTGGCTGCGCCGTAGTCGGGGCCGAACACATCGTCACCGCCGGACAGGTAGGTGATGTCGTACTGGGTGTTCATCGGGTGCGGAGCCCAGCCGAGGAAGACCACTGGCTCCTTCTTCTTGATGGCGCGCGATACCTGCACCAGCATCCCAGCCTCGCTGGACTCGACCATGCGGAAGCTGCCGAGGTCGAACTGGTTGTTCTTGATCATGCCGTCGATCAGCAGGTTGCCGTCGTTGCCCGGCTCGATGCCGTAGATCTTGCCGCCCAGCTGGTCCTTGAACTTGGCGATGTCCTGGAAGCTCTTGAGGCCGGCCTCGGCTGCATAGGTCGGTACCGCGAGGGTGTACTTGGCCCCTTCGAGGTTGGCCTTCTCCAGCACCTTGACGCCATTGTCCTTGAGGAACGGCTCGATCACCGAGTCCATCGAGGGGGCCCAGTAGCCGAGGAACACATCGACCTGGCCGCTTTTCACGCCGGTGAAGGCGATGGGCACCGATGCCATGATCTTGCGCGGCTGGTAGCCCAGGCCTTCGACCAGGGTCATGGCCACGCCGGTGGTCGCGGCGATGTCGGCCCAGCCGATCTCGGCGAAACGCACCTGCTTGCAGCTGGCCGGCTCGGCTGCCATCGCACCCTGCATCAGTGCGCACGACAGCAGGCCGATGGCGGCGGTGGTCTTGATCGTTTTCATCTGCGGTTCCCTGTGAAGTGAAACGGAATTAGGTGGACTGACGCTGCAGCTTGCCGCTGAACCAGGCGACGATGCCGCGCTTGTTCGTTTGCGGGGTGCCGAAGCTTTCGGTAATGCGGTCGAGGATGATCGCCAGCAACACCACGGCCATGCCGCTTTCGAAGCCTAGCCCGATATCCAGGCGCTGGATGCTGGCCAGTACGTCGTTGCCCAGGCCGCCGGCGCCGACCATCGAGGCGATGATCACCATCGACAGGGCCATCATGATGGTCTGGTTGACGCCCGCCATGATCGACGGCATGGCATTGGGCAGCTGGACCTTGAACAGCAGCTGGCGGCTGGTGCAGCCGAAGGACTGACCGGCTTCGACGATTTCCTTGTTCACCTGGCGGATGCCCAGGCTGGTCAGGCGCACCGCCGGCGGCATGGCGAAGATCACCGTGGCGATGATGCCCGGCACGCGACCCAGGCCGAAGAGCATGGCCGCCGGGATCAGGTAGACGAACGCCGGCATGGTCTGCATGAAGTCGAGGATCGGCCGGATGATGGTCGCCACGCGCTCGCTCCTGGCGGCCCAGATGCCCAGCGGGATGCCCAGCAGCAGGCTGATCAGCGTCGAGGAGAAGGTCAGGCCGAGGGTCACGACGGTCTGCTCCCAGAAGCCGGTCATGACGATGAGGATGAATGCCACCGCGGTGAACACGGCGAAACGGGCGCCGATGCGCCACAGGCCGAGGGCGACGAAGATGGCGATCAGCAGCCAGGCCGGCGGCAGCATCAGCAGGTTTTCGATGGCTTCGGAGAAGCCGCTGACGACCTGGCCGATGCTGTCGAAGGCACCGCTGTAGTTGTCCAGCAGGTGCTGGACGACGTCGTTGACCCAGCTACCCAGGTCGAGCTTCTTGTCATTCATTGGCTTCACCCTGCAGTCGGGTCAGCAGGCGGCCCTTGCTGATGGCGCCACAGTAGTGGCCTTCGGCGTCGACCACCGGGATCGGCCCCTCGTTGTCCACGAGACGGGTGATGACGTCTTCCAGCGGCATGTCTTCCGGAACGGGGACGACCTGCTTGAGCGCCTCGCTTTCCAGCGGCCTGGGCTCGTCGCCATCGACCATCAGGGCGATCTTCTCCAGGCTGATGGAGCCCTGGAAATTGTTCTGCTCGTCGACGATGAAGGCGTAGTGCTTGTCCAGCGCCTGCAGTTCCTTGCAGATCTTCGCCGCATCCGGCGCCTTGCCGTTGTAGACGTAGGTCGGCACGCTGTCGGCCTTGAGCTGGCCGGCGGTGAGGTAGCGGCTGGTGTCGACGGTGTCGAAGAAGTTGCGCACGTACTCGTTGGCCGGCTTCTCGATCAGCTCCTGCGGGGTGCCGACCTGGATCAGCTTGCCGCCCTCCATGATGCCGATGCGGGTACCGATGCGCATGGCTTCTTCGATGTCGTGGGAAACGAAGATGATGGTGCGGCGATGGGTCTTCTGCAGCTCCAGCAGCACGTCCTGCATTTCGCGGCGCTTGAGCGGGTCGAGGGCGGAGAAGGCCTCGTCCATGATGATCATCGACGGGTTCACCGTCAGCGCGCGGGCCAGGCCAACGCGCTGCTGCATGCCGCCGGAGAGTTCATGCGGGTACTTGTGGGCGAAGGTGTCCAGGCCGACCTGGGTGAGCACGTCCATGGCGCGCTTCTCGCGTTCCTTGCGGCCGACGCCGGCGACTTCGAGGCCGAACGCGGCGTTGTCCAGCACGCTGCGCGAAGGCATCAGGGCGAAGGACTGGAAGACCATGCTCATGTCGCGACGACGCAGGTCGATCAGTTGCGACTGCGGCAGCTTGGCGACGTTCTGGCCATCGATGTAGACATCGCCGGCGCTGGGTTCGACCAGGCGGTTGATGAGGCGGATCAGGGTGGACTTGCCAGAGCCGGAGAGGCCCATGAGAACGAAGATTTCGCCTTCTTCGACACTGAACGAGACATCACTGACGCCGATCACGGCGCCTTTCTCGGCCAGGATCTTCTCCTTGCTCCAGCCTTCCTTGAGCAAGTCGATGGCTTCTTGTGGGTTTGAGCCGAAAACCTTGTACAGGTGTTCGACCACGATCTTTCCAGACTGCATGGGACGTTTCCCCTTCAAGCGATATTCAGGTCACGCTGGCACGGCCGAGCACGCGTCGTCGAAGCGTAGGTCAGCTGTGTCAGGTCTCTGATACCTGTGTGGGTGTTTGCTGAAGTGTCGAGGCTGGTGGGCGTTTCGCTGCTGGCCGGGTTGGTGACACTCGGGCACACCGCAACGCACGCGGCCGTTGGCAGGAACTGCCCGCTGCGTCGTCGCGACCTGTTGATGAGTGACCACTGTCTTGCCGTGCTGCAAACCGCTTTCCAAACCCTCTGGCAGTGTTTCGAAGCCCATTCCCTTGGGATTTCATGCGCCATCCTGGCGCATGCGTACATCCGAAATTTCTTGTTGGGCTGGCGCCCAATTGCGGGGGGCCAGCGCTTGTTCTGTTCTTCGGTCCGGGGCGGAGGGCCCCGGTCTGCCGCTCTCTCTTGAGATGCGGCAGCGACGTCATCGGCTGACTCAACGATATAGTCTTGGGGTCTGCGCAATTGTCGATTTGCGACCCTGACGTGTTGGGCGACGACATACCCCATCACGTGGTGTGCATTCCCGTCGTTCTGACGTTTTCCGGGCTCCCGATTCCACTGCTCGATGCGCTCTCGAACCGTTTCCGGGCAGGTGCCGGGAGACGGTTTCGAGCGCGTGCCTTAAAAACCTTAACAGACTTTTTTACCCCTTGGCCAAGGCTGGAAGCCGCGCCGGGCGTGGTTCTTGCCCTTCCAGAGTGGCTCAGGCAGCGTATCGCGGGGGCTGTGGCGATGTTGAAAAAAATTTACAGAAAGGTGCATTCGCCCACCCCGTGGCGAGTGAAAACGGCTATCGGTTCGAGCTGACTCGGGAGTCACCCGGGCCGCGGAACCGCGCTGCGCAGGAACGCGTCGGCGAAGGTGCCTGGGTTTTCTTGTGTTCTTGGAAGATGAGTGATTTTTATCGCTTATTCTCGTCTTTTCGCCGTTTTTCAGTTGCTGGAGGCCAAAGGCGTGTCAAAGGCGGTGGTAATCGGCCCGCCCTGGTAGCGGGTGACGCCTTCGAGCCAGCTGGCCACTATCTGCGGGTTCTCCTCGATCCATTGCTTGGCTACGCGCCGGCGGTTGGTATTGCCTTCCAGTACCGCACTCATCAGGTGGTTCTCCGCCGAGATGGTGAAGGTCATGTTGCGAAACAGTCGCGCCAGGTTGGGGCATTGCCGGCTGAAGTCGCCCCGGGCCACGGTATTGACCTGGGCGGCACCGTAGTTGGCGCCGAAGAAGTCGTCACCGCCTGCCAGGTAGTTCATTTTCAGACGCTCGTTCATGGGGTGCGGTTCCCAGCCGAGGAAGACCGCCCACTTGTCCAGGCGCTGGGCGCGCTCGACATGGTTGAGCATGCCGCTCTCGCTGGACTCCACCAGGGTGAAACCGGCAAGGCCGAAGGTGTTGTCGCGGATCATTCCCTTGACCATCTCGTTGCCCTCGTTACCGGGCTCGATCCCGAAGATCTGCCCGCCGAGCTGGTCCTTGAAGCGGTGGATGTCGGCGAAATCCTTCAGTCCGGCCTCGTAGCCTGGCGTCAGCACGGCCAGGGTGTAACGCACCGTCGGCAGGTTGGTGTGCAGTTTTTCGATCTTGCCGCTGTCGAGGTGGTTCTGGACCAGGTCGGCCTGTGCCGGCATCCAGTTACCGAGGAACACATCCAGCTGACCTTCCGACAGGCTGCGATAGGTATCGGGCAGGGACATGCGCTGCACCTGCGTGCGATAGCCGATCTCACCGAGTACCAGACGGGCCACCGCGGTGGTCATGGTGATATCGGTCCAGCCGACATCGCTCAGGCGTACCAGCTCGCAGCGTGCATCTTCGGCGGCTTGCAGCGTGGCGGAGCAGAGCAGGGTGGTGGCGAGCAGCAGCGGGCTAAGTCTGTTCATGAGCAGTCCTGTGTGCGGGGTGGCCAGAGATGGGTAGATCCTCTTGCGGTGCAGCGCGTGCGGGCTATTTCGTAGCAAGAGACAGGCCGCCGGGCCGCCTGAAAAACGACCTCCGCATGCCGAATCGAGACGTGGCCGGTGCGCCTGCCGCGGCGCCGCGCTCGGGCATGCCGGGGTCGGTGTCAGGCGTGATGCGGATGGTGAAAACCCGATCATGGGCAGCGTGCGGCGAGCAGATGTGCAGCCGGATTCCGGTGCGCCTCGGGTCGACGCTGTTCGCGTTGCACAGGCGTCACGCGCGCGGCCTCGCGGGGCTTCGAGAGGTGCGTTCAGATGTGCCGGCGCGTGCTGATCCTTGCTGGTGCAAAGTCGCCCCAGATGGCCCTCTTTCGCGAGATTTTGGTGCGGCCGATACGGGCGTGAGGATCATGCAAAATGACCGGTCGGTCACGGCTGTTACCGGGCGAGCGTTACTGCGCGAACGGCGCCCCGTAGCACGTTGTCAGACGAGTGCTACCGAAATGCTCAAACCCTCTGCCCTCTTGGCTTTGCGCGTGCCTGGGTCGCCTCTTTCCAGGCCGTCTGAGCCGGCATTTTCGCGGTGTGCGTCGCGCGCGATTTATTTTTGAACGCGTAATCAATTTAGGCATGGCCTTTGCGTGAATTTGCATAGCTGCGCGGGTCCCTTGATCGGCGGCAGAACTAGAAGAGAGCCCCTCCTCGAGCGGGGTTCATACCGTGCTTGGCGTGAGGTGTTCATCGATGTCGCAGTTAGGCCAGGGGGGACAACCCCAGAATCGCGTTTCTCAGTCCATCGGCTTCCTGCTTCTGGACAACTTCACCCTGATTTCCCTCGCCTCGGCGGTGGAACCGCTGCGCATGGCCAACCAGCTTTCCGGCAAGGAACTGTTCCGCTGGCACACCCTGACCCACGACGGTCAGCCGGTCAGCGCCAGCGACGGCCTGCAGATCACCCCGGACACGGCCATGCACAACGCGCCGGCGCTGGATGCGGTGATCGTCTGCGGCGGTGTGGACATCCAGCACAGCGTCAAGCGCGAGCACGTCAGCTGGCTGCAGCTGCAGGCGCGCCAGGGCCGGCAGCTCGGTGCGGTGTGCACCGGCAGCTGGGCGCTGGCGAAGGCCGGCCTGCTCGATGGCTATGACTGCAGTGTGCACTGGGAATGCCTGGCGTCGATGCAGGAAGCCTTCCCGCGTGCGGCCATCACCACGCGCCTGTTCTCCATCGATCGCAATCGTCACACCAGCTCCGGCGGTACCGCGCCGATGGACATGATGCTGCACCTGATCGGCCAGCAGCATGGTCGTGAACTGGCCGCCGGCATCTCCGAGATGTTCATCTACGAACGCATTCGCAACGAACAGGATCATCAGCGCGTGCCGCTCAAGCACATGCTGGGCAGCAACCAGCCGAAGCTGCAGGAAATCGTCGCCTTGATGGAAGCCAACCTGGAGGAGCCGATCGACCTCGACGAACTGGCCTGCTTCGTCGACATCTCCCGGCGCCAGCTGGAGCGCCTGTTCCAGAAATACCTGCACTGCTCGCCGTCGCGTTACTACCTCAAGCTGCGCCTGATTCGCGCACGCCAGCTGCTCAAGCAGACCAGCATGTCGATCATCGAGGTCGCCTCGGTCTGCGGCTTCGTCTCCACCCCGCACTTTTCCAAGTGCTACCGCGAGTACTTCGGTATTCCGCCGCGTGACGAGCGCGCGGGTCAGCAGGGCAACAACCTGGTGGTGCTGCTGCCGATCCCCGATCAGCAGGTCAACTCCAGTGCCGTGCTGGCGCTGAACCGAGCCCAGGGCGAGTCGACCTTCGCCAGCGTGCGCATCTGACTGCGCGGCAAAGAAAAAGGGGCGCCAGTGGCGCCCCTTTTTTTGCCCCTCCCACGCAGCAGGAGTCTGCTGGGAGGCAGCTTTGCTGCAGCGCTCAGCTGGGCTTGGGCACCAGCGCCGGCAGCAGATGCCGGCTGATGGCCTCGCGCACGTTGGGCAGCAGGGTGGCGCTGCCGCCCAGCAGTTCTTCCACCAGGCGCCGCAGGGCGATGGCGCGCTCGGCGCTGAGCCCGCTGACGGCCAGCTCGCAGGCCTGCTCCGGCGAGGCGCCCGGGGGGATGTTCAGGCCCAGGGCGATCAGGTGTTCGCGGAAGTCTTCCTGGTCGATCAGGTCGGCATGCATCATGGTCGTGGCTCCTCTTGGCAGCGCAGGTCGTCGTTCAGCCGCCTGCTAGCGCAGTACGCCTTCTTCGATCAATAGCTTGAAGATAGCCTCTGCGCCTTCCTGTGGCGAGACATCCTTGAGCACCTGACCGCCGCCGCCACTGGCCTTGGCCGTCGCGGCCTTCATCCGTTCGGCACCGGTCTTGGCCTTGATCACCTTGAGCCGCTTCGGGCGCGGCCTGGCCGGTTGCAGGCTGGCTGCGGCCAGCAGCGGGTCGTCCACCACCGCGACTTCATGCGCCTCGATCAGGCCGCGTCGGGCCGGGCCGAAGGCACTCTGCCGCGCCACGGGGGCGGCGTTGTCGACGCTGGCGACGCATGGCAGGCGGACCTTGAGGCGTCGCCGCTGGCCACGGGGCAGGGCTTGCAGTACCTGCGCCACGCCATTCTCGACCTTCTCCACTTCGGCCAGGCCGACCACCATCGGCCAGCCCAGGTGCTCGGCGAGCAGGAACGGCAGCATGCCCGACCCCTCGCCGGTTTCCGCCTGGCTGCCGGTCAGGACCAGCTGGGTACGGCTGCCTTGCAGGTAGTCGACCAGCAACGGCAGGGCGTCGGCGCCCTCGGTCTGTTCGAGGACGTCGAGCTGCTCCAGGCCCATGCCCAGGTAGCCGCGCAGCGCTTCGGCCTGTGGGTCGCCGGCATGCAGCAGTTGCAGATTCTGTCCGGCCAGGCGCAGGCCGAGTTCCACCGCGCGGGCGTCCTGTTCGGCGCGGCGCGCCCGTCCCGAGGTCGGGTGTGCGCCAACCGAAACCAGGGCGACGATATTCAGATCAGGCATGGCTCCCCCTTGGCCCGGATGCACTCCGGGGATGGGTTGTGAGGGCTGCGGATTGCATCCGGGCTACGCAGGTTTCAGGCTGCATCGCGCTTGCCCTCCTGGCGCCAGGCGGCGACACGTTCGATCAGCGCCTGGAGGATCAGCGCCGAGTCGCCGATCACCGAGAGGTCGGCACGTTTGATCATGTCGCAGCCGGGGTCCATGTTCACCGCCACCACCTTGTCGCAGGCGCCGATGCCCTGCAGGTGCTGGATGGCGCCGGAGATCCCCACCGCAACGTACACGCGGGCGGTAACCCAGGTGCCGGTGGCGCCGACCTGGCGGTTGCGCGGCATGAAACCGTCGTCCACCGCCACGCGCGAGGCGCCTTCGGTGGCGCCCAGGGCAACTGCGGCCTGGTGGAACAGTTCCCAGTCCTTCACGCCGTTGCCGCCGGAGAGGATGAACTCGGACTCGGCCATGGGAATCTGCGCCGGGTCGACGGCGACGGAACCGAGGTCCTCGATGCGTGGCAGGCTCTGCGCGATCTTGCTGCTGAGCTCCAGCGGGCGCGCCTCATGACGCGTTTCGCTGACCGGCTCGGCGCATTCGGCGGCGGCCAGCAGCAGCCGGGGCAGCGCGCGCTGCAGGTCCTGCTGGCCGCTGCCGGCACGGCCGGTCACCTGTTCGCCAGCTACCTGCCAGACGCGGGTGGCCGGCCGCTCGCCGAGCTTGGCGGCCAGGCGTCGGCCCAGCTCGCCACCGCCGGTGCGGCTGTCGGGCAGCAACCAGTGGCGCGGCGCCAGTTGCGCCTCGACGGCGCTGAGGGCGAGCACACGGGCCTCCGGCGCATAGCCGTCGAAGGTGTCGCCGGCGATGCGCAGGATGCGGTCCACGCCGGCGGTATCGAAGGCGCTTTCCTTGTCGTCACCGAACAGCACGGCGACCACTGCACCGCCATCGGCCGCCAGCTTGTGGGCCAGGCCGAGCAGGTCCTTGTCGTGGCTGGAGAGGCGGCCGCCGACCATGTCGGGCACCACCACGATGTGGTAGGCCGGTTGCTCGACCACGTGCAGCGGCAGCTGCACCTCCACGCTGGCGCTCTGTCGTTTGCCACTGGTGCCCTGCTGGGCGCCGCTGCGGTCGATGCGCTTGATGCCGGCCGGGCCGATGAAGCCGGCCGCCAGCGCGTGCGGGTTCTTGCGGATGATGCCGTTGGGGCCCATCCAGCTGGTCTCGGCCTTCTGCATCGACGCATGCAGCGGATGCAGGCGGTTGCGGGCGATCCACTCGGCGCGTGGGTCGCGGCGGATGATGTCGCTCATTGCATGGCCTCCAGGCTGTGCGTAGGGCGGGTGCAACCCGCCGGACAGGTGCTGACGGGTTGCCCCCGCCCTGCGTCGCTCGCGTTCATCACTGCACCTCCGCGGCTGCACGCAGGGCGTTCGGGCGCTTGGCCGGCACTTCGGTGGGCTCGATCAGCACCTCGGCGACCAGTTCGGCGATGTCCTTGATTTCCGGGCGTGGGGCGACCACGCCTTCGAGCATCGCCGTGCACTGCGGGCAGCCGACGGCGACCAGTTCGGCGCCGGTTTCCCTGATGTCGACCATGCGCATGTCGGGGATACGTTGCTTGCCGGGGATGTCGGTGATCGGCGCGCCACCACCGCCGCCGCAGCAGCGCGAACGGAAGCCCGAACGTTCCATCTCCCTGACCTCGATGCCGATGGCCCTGAGCACCGCGCGCGGCGCTTCGTACTCGCCGTTGTAGCGGCCCAGGTAGCAGGGGTCATGGTAGGTGACGCTGGCGGCCTTGCTCTGCCCGAGGTTGAGCGAGCCATTGCGCACCAGCTCGTCGATGAAGGTGCTGTGGTGCAGCACCTGGTAGTTGCCGCCGAGCGCGCCGTACTCGTTCTTCAGTACGTGGAAACTGTGCGGGTCGCAGCTGACGATGCGCTTGAAGCGGTACTTGGCCATGGTCGCGATATTGCGCTTGGCCAGGTGCTGGAAGGTCGCCTCGTCACCCAGGCGACGGGCCACGTCACCGCTGTCGCGTTCTTCCAGGCCGAGCACGGCGAAGTCGACACCGGCGGTCTTGAGGATCTTCACGAAGGCGCGCAGGGTGCGCTGGTTGCGCATGTCGAAGGCGCCGTCACCGACCCAGAACAGCACGTCGGTCTCGCCCTTGTCGGCGAGCAGTGGCAGGTTCAGGTCGGCGGCCCAGTTCAGGCGGCCGCCCGGGTTGAAACCGCCGGGGTTGTCGGTGGCGATCAGGTTGTCCAGCACCTCGGCACCCTTGTTCGGCGTGGCGCCTTTCTCCAGGGTCAGGTGGCGACGCATGTCGACGATGGCGTCGACGTGCTCGATCATCATCGGGCATTCCTCGACGCAGGCGCGGCAGGTGGTGCACGACCACAGCGTTTCGGCATCGACCAGCGCCTTGCCGTGCAGCGAGACGATCGGCTGGTGCGGGCCGCCGCTGTGTTCACCGAGCGGTTTACCGGGGTAGGGGCTGCCGGCGAACTTGGCGTCGTTGCCGCCCGCCAGGCCGATGACCATGTCCTGGATCAGCTTCTTCGGATTCAGCGGCTGGCCGGCGGCGAAGGCCGGGCACATGGCCTCGCACTTGCCGCACTGCACGCAGGCGTCGAAGCCAAGCAGCTGGTTCCAGGTGAAATCGCTGGGCTTTTCCACCCCCAGCGGTGCTTTTGGGTCGTTCAGGTCCAGCGCTTTCAGGCCGCTGGAGCGGCCACCACCGAAACGCTCGGCGCGGCGGTGCCAGGCCAGGTGCAGGGCACCGGCGAAGGCATGTTTCATCGGCCCGCCCCAGGTCATGCCGAAGAACAGCTCGGACACGCCCCAGGCCACGCCAACGGCAAGGAGGATGGCCAGAACCCAGCCACCGAAACCGGCGGGGAGAATGCCGGCCACCGGCAGGGTGGCGATGAAGAAGCTGGCCGCGAACATCAGCAGGCTCTTCGGCAAACGCATCCATGGGCCTTTCGACAGGCGCGACGGCGGGTCCAGACGACGCTTGGCGACGAACAGGGCGCCGCTGAACATCAGCACGGTGGCCGCCAGCAGGGCGAAGCCGAGGATGCGGTTGTGCAGGCCGAAACCGTGCACGAGGATGGCCAGCACGGCTGCCAGGACGAAGCCGCCGGCGGTGGCGACGTGGGTCCTGGACATGTACTTGTCGCGTTCGACCACATGGTGCAGATCGACCAGGTAGCGGCGCGGCATCTGCAGCAGGCCGCCGATCCAGTCGACCTTGGCCGGCCGGCCACGGCGCCACATGAAGAAGCGCTTCAGCGCGCCCAGCACGGCGAGGCCGAGGGCGGCGAAGAGCAGGATGGGAAGTAGAGTGCCAAGCATGGTGAAGCTCCCGCAAGGGTCTTGTAGGAGCTGGCTGGCCAGCGATTCGGACGCGCGAGCAACGCAGTCACGTCATCGTCTGTCGCCGGCAAGCCGGCTCCTACAGGAGGCTGCTTAAAAGTCTTTACAGAGCCGCAGGGCGTCGTAGATCGCCGCGTGCACGTTACGCTGCGCGACGCAGTCGCCGATGCGGAACAGCAGATAGCCGTCGCCCGGCTCGGAGAGGCAGGGCTGCGGCTTGATCGCGAACAGCGCCTCGACGTCGATCTGGCCCTTGTTGCGCGAGCCTTCCTTGAGCGCGTAGTAGAGGCCTTCGTCCGGACGCACGCCGTTCTCCACCACCACCTGGTCGATCACGCGTTCCTCTTTCTGGCCGGTGTACTCGTTCTCGAGTACCGCCACCAGCTTGTCACCCTCGCGGTAGACCTTCTCCAGCATCATGTCACCGGTCATGATGACTTCCTTCGGATACAGGCTGCGGTAGTAGGTGGGGAAGGTGGTACCGCCCATGGCCACGCCCGGCTTGATGTCGTCGGTGACGATCTCGACCTGCGCACCCTTGTCGGCGAGGAAGTCGGCCACCGACATGCCGGTGAATTCGCAGATGGTGTCGTACACCAGCACGTTCTTGCCCGGTGCGACCTTGCCTGCCAGCACGTCCCAGCTGCTCACCACCAGCCCTTCGGCGGCGCCCCAGTGTTCGTTCTGCTCGAGGAAGGAGTGGCCGCCGTTGGCCAGCAGCACGACATCCGGGCGCAGGTCGAGAATGGTCGCCTCGTCCGCCGGAGTGCTCAGGCGCAGGTCGATGCCCAGGCGCGCCAGTTCCAGCTGGTACCAGCGGGTGATGCCGGCGATCTGGTCACGCTGCGGCGCCTTGGCTGCCAGGGTGATCTGCCCGCCCAACTGGTCCTGCTTCTCGAACAGGGTCACGTCGTGGCCGCGCTCGGCGGCGACGCGCGCCGCTTCCATGCCGGCCGGGCCGCCACCGACGACCACCACCTTGCGCTTGGGCCCGGTGGTTTTCTCGATGATGTGCGGCACGCCCATGTATTCACGGCTGGTCGCGGCGTTCTGGATGCACAGCACGTCCAGGCCCTGGTACTGGCGGTCGATGCAGTAGTTGGCGCCGACGCACTGCTTGATCTGGTCGACCTGGCCCATCTTGATCTTGGCGATCAGGTGCGGGTCGGCGATGTGCGCGCGGGTCATGCCGACCATGTCGACATAACCGCCCTCGAGGATGCGCGTGGCCTGGTTCGGGTCCTTGATGTTCTGCGCGTGCAGCACCGGCACCTTGACCACTTCCTTGATCCCGGCCGCCAGGTGCAGGAAGGGCTCCGGCGGGTAGCTCATGTTGGGGATGACGTTGGCCAGGGTGTTGTGGGTGTCGCAGCCCGAGCCGACCACGCCGATGAAGTCGATCATGCCGGTGGCGTCGTAGTAGGCGGCGATCTGCTTCATGTCCTCGTGGGACAGGCCGTCCGGGTGGAATTCATCGCCGCAGATGCGCATGCCCACGCAGAAGTCGTCACCGACCTCGGCGCGCACGGCCTTGAGCACTTCCAGGCCGAACTTCATGCGCCCCTCGAAGCTGCCGCCCCATTCGTCGGTACGCTTGTTCACCCGCGGCGACCAGAACTGGTCGATCATGTGCTGGTGCACGGCGGACAGCTCGACGCCATCCAGGCCGCCTTCCTTGGCGCGGCGTGCGGCCTGCGCGTAGTTGCCGATCACGCGCCAGATTTCCTCGACCTCGATGGTCTTGCAGGTGGCGCGGTGCACCGGCTCACGCACGCCGGACGGCGACATCAGGGTCGGCCAGTTGAAGCCGTCCCAGCGCGAGCGACGACCCATGTGGGTAATCTGGATCATGATCTTGGCGCCGTGCTTGTGCATGGCGTCGGCGAGATTCTGGAAGTGCGGGATGATGCGGTCGGTGGACAGGTTCACCGAGCTCCACCATTCCTGCGGGCTGTCGATGGCCACCACCGAGGAGCCGCCGCAGATGGCCAGGCCGATGCCGCCCTTGGCCTTCTCTTCGTAGTATTTGACGTAGCGCTCGGTGGTCATGCCGCCATCGGTGGCGTAGACCTCGGCATGCGCGGTGGAGAGCACGCGGTTGCGGATGGTGAGCTTGCCGATCTGGATCGGCTGGAACATTGCTTCGAAGGCCATTACGGCATCCTCACGGTAAGCGCTGTAGCGGTTCCGCTAGAGGGCTGCCGTCGCGGCTGAGGCCCTCTCGCGGATTTCTTATGGGTGACTCAGAGTGGCCGGGTGATGAACAGCCCGTCGTCATGGCCTTCTTCGGAGCCGCTGTATTCCTGCACGGTGACGGTGCGGATCGGGCTGCCCTTGGCGGCCAGGATCTGGTCGATGGCGCCGGAGAACCAGCCGGTGAACATGTAGTCGACCTTGCGGTTCACCTTGCCGTACACGTAGACGAAGGCCGAATGCTTGAGCTTGACCTCGGCGTAGCCGGTCTCCAGATCCAGCTTCTGCGTTTCGAACAGGCCCCAGCCGCGCTGCGACAGGCGCTTCATGTAGTGTTCGAACACCGCCGCGCCTTCGATGCCGTGGCACTCGGCTTCCTTCTCGCACCAGTGCCACGCGGACTTGTAGCCGGCCTTGTAGAGGATCTCGGCGTACTTGTCGGCGCCGAGCACTTCCTCGATGCCCATGTGGTTGTTGACGAAGAAGTGGCGCGGCACATACAGCATCGGCAGCGCGTCGGTGGTCCAGACGCCGGTTTCGTCGTCGACCAGGATGGGCATTTCGGGGGCGTGGGTGGACATGTTGGCAACTCCGGAATCAGGTTGTAGGTAGGGTGGATGGCGCTTCATCCATCCACCGCAGCGTTAAGCCCGCCGCGTGCGGGGTTGGTGGATGAAAGAAGCTTCATCCACCCTACGAGATGCAGTCGATTGATTATCGTGGAGGGCTTACTCGCCCCAGACATCAGCCAGAACGCGTACCCAGTTCTCGCCCATGATCTTGCGCACCACGCGCTCGGAATGGCCGCGCCCCAGCAGGGTCTCGGTGAGGTTGGGGAATTCGCCCACGGTGCGGATGCCCAGCGGGTTGATGATCTTGCCGAAGTTGGTCAGGCGACGGGCGTAGCCCTTGTCGTGGGTCAGGTACTCGAAGAAGTCCTGGCCGTGGCCCTGAGTGAAGTCGGTGCCGATGCCGATGGCGTCTTCGCCGACGATGTTCATCACGTACTCGATGGCTTCGGCGTAGTCGTCGATGGTCGAGTCGATGCCCTTGGCCAGGAACGGCGCGAACATGGTCACGCCGACGAAGCCGCCGTGGTCGGCGATGAACTTCAGCTCTTCGTCGGACTTGTTGCGCGGGTGCTCCTTCAGGCCGGACGGCAGGCAGTGGGAGTAGGTGACCGGCTTCTTCGATTCGAGGATGACCTCCTCGCTGGTCTTGGAGCCGACGTGCGACAGGTCGCACATGATGCCGACGCGGTTCATCTCGGCGACGATCTCGCGGCCGAACCCGGACAGGCCGCCGTCACGCTCGTAGCAGCCGGTGCCGACCAGGTTCTGGGTGTTGTAGCACATCTGCACGATGCCGACGCCGAGCTGCTTGAACACCTCCACGTAGCCGATCTGGTCTTCGAAGGCATGGGCATTCTGGAAGCCGAAGAGGATGCCGGTCTTGCCCAGTTCCTTGGCCTTGCGGATGTCGGCGGTGGTGCGTACCGGCATCACCAGGTCGCTGTTCTCGCGGATCAGCTTGCTGCTGGCGGCGATGCTGTTGACGGTGGCCTGGAAACCCTCCCACACGGACACGGTGCAGTTGGCGGCGGTCAGGCCACCCTTGCGCATGTCTTCGAACAGTTCGCGGTTCCATTTGGCAATGATCAGACCGTCGATGACGATGCTGTCGGCGTGCAATTCGGCTGGGCTCATCAGGCTGTCCCCTTGGGTTCTTCTGCGCCGAATCGACTGTCGGCGCTTTGGGGGGAGCATATCCCTGGGACTTTGGGCGCTATCGCGTAAAAACGACTGGGGTATTGCCGAAAACGTCAAACCGGTCGCGGATAGACATGCGGGCTTCGCTGCGCCGCTTTCGCGTCTGCCTGGCGGGCTCCGGGCCATGGCGTGCTCACGATGACGGGCGCGATGGCGCGGCGAATCCTGTCGTCAACGCCTATAAAGGATGAGTGTGGCAGTGCTTCGTCGCCGGGCGTCGGTTTCAGTATGTGCGGCGTCGCTGCGGTGCAATCCCGCCGGTGCGGGAATGGCAAGCTCAGCCAATGCCCAGGCGCGTGCGCGCAGATGCACCGCCCTGGCCATCTTCGATGGTGATCGGCCCACAACCGTGGCGGGCCGCTCGCCACAGCCGAAACCTCCAGGCCCCAAGAACAACAACGGCCTGTGACAGAGGAACGCTGTAATGCCTGATGAGACGCTTCACCTGCCTTTGATCCAAGGCGTTCTGCACGCGCACAAGGACACCCCCGGCGCCCTGCTGCCCGTGCTGCACGCCATCCAGGACGGTATCGGTCACATACCGGATATCGCCATCGGCGAGATCGCCCATGCCCTGAACCTGACCCAGGCCGAGGTGCTCGGCGTGATCAGCTTCTACCACGACTTCCGCCGCGTCGCGCCGGCCAGGCACATCCTGCGCCTGTGCCTCGCCGAGTCGTGCCAGAGCCGTGGTGCCAAGGCGCTGGCCGCCCAGGTGCGCGAGCACCTCGACCTGGATGACCACGGCTCCAGCGCGGATGGCCAGATCAGTCTGCGCCCGGTCTACTGCCTGGGTGCCTGCGCCTGTTCTCCGGCGCTGGAGCTGGATGGCCAGGTGCATGCGCGGGTGACGCCGCAGCGCCTGCACGAACTGGTCGAAGGCTGCCTGGAGAAAGAATCATGCTGACGCTCCATGTTCCCTGCGATTCGCTCGCCCGCGCGGTGGGTGCCGACCTGCTGGCCGAGGCCCTGCGCGAGGAGGCCGAGCGCCGCCAGTTGCCGCTGGAGATCCGCCGCAGCAGTTCGCGCGGCATGTACTGGCTGGAGCCATTGGTGGAGGTCGACAGCGCCGAAGGGCGCCAGGGCTTCGGCCCGTTGTCTGCCGACCAGGCCGGCGCGCTGCTCGATGCCCTGACCGATGCCGGCAACCCGGCGCCGGCTGCCGTCGGACTGGTCGAGGCGCTGCCGTTCATCCATAGCCAGCAACGACTGATCTTCGCCCGTGCCGGTCTGACCCGGCCCACGGCGCTGGAGGACTATTGCGCCAGCGGCGGATTCGCGGGGCTGACCCGCGCCATCGGCATGGACGGCGACGCCATCGTCACCGAGGTGCTCGATTCCGGGCTGCGCGGGCGTGGCGGTGCGGCCTTCCCGGCCGGCATCAAGTGGCGCACCGTGCGCGGTGCCCAGGCCGTGCAGAAGTATGTGGTGTGCAACGCCGACGAAGGCGACTCCGGCACCTTCGCCGACCGCATGCTGATGGAGGGCGACCCCTTCGTGCTGATCGAGGGCATGGCGATTGCCGGCCTGGCGGTCGAGGCGAGCATGGGCTACATCTACGTGCGCTCCGAATACCCGCAGGCCGTGCAGGTCCTGCGCGAGGCCATCGAGGTCGCCCGCGCAGCCGGCTGGCTCGGCGCCGATGTGGGCGGCAGTGGCCGTGCCTTCGACCTGGAGGTGCGTGTCGGCGCTGGCGCCTACATCTGCGGCGAAGAGACCTCACTGCTCGAATCCCTCGAGGGCAAGCGTGGCACGGTGCGGGCTAAGCCGCCGCTGCCGGCGCTGCAGGGGCTGTTCGGCCAGCCCACGCTGGTGCACAACGTGCTGACCCTGGCCTCGGTGCCGGTCATCCTGGCGCGTGGCGCCGCCTTCTACCGCGATTTCGGCATGGGGCGCTCGCTCGGCTCCATGCCGTTCCAGCTCGCCGGCAACGTCCGCCAGGGCGGCCTGGTCGAGCGCGCCTTCGGCCTGACCCTGCGCGAGCTGGTGGAGGATTACGGCGGCGGGACCGCCAGCGGCCGGCCGATCAAGGCGGCGCAGGTCGGCGGCCCGCTGGGCGCCTGGGTGCCGCCGGCGCAGTTCGACACGCCGCTGGATTACGAGGCCTTTGCCGCCATGGGCGCGATGCTCGGGCACGGTGGCGTGGTGCTGGCCGATGACAGCCTGGACATGGCGCAGATGGCGCGTTTCGCCCTGGCGTTCTGCGCCGAGGAGTCCTGTGGCAAGTGCACGCCCTGTCGCATCGGCTCCACCCGCGGCGTCGAGGTGGTCGACCGCCTGCTGGCGGCCAGCGATGACGCTGCCCGTGACGAGCAGGTGATCATCCTCAAGGACCTGTGCGACACCCTGACCCACGGCTCCCTGTGCGCCCTGGGTGGAATGACGGCCTTTCCGGTGAGCAGTGCGCTCAAGCACTTCCCCGGCGACTTCGGGCTCAAGACCTCGGAGGCAGAACAATGATCAGCTACTTCGACCCCGCCACGGACACCGACTTCGGCACCCCAGCTCGCGAGAGCGAGGTGCAGGTCAGCCTGAACATCGATGGACGCAGCATCAGCGTGCCGGCTGGCACCTCGGTGATGCGCGCCGCCGCGATGCTCGGCACCAGCATTCCCAAGCTCTGCGCCAGCGACAATCTGGAAGCCTTCGGCTCCTGCCGCATGTGCCTGGTCGAGATCGAGGGCATGCGCGGCTACCCCGCGTCCTGCACCACGCCGGTCAGCGAGGGCATGGTGGTGCGTACCCAGACCACGAAGCTGGCGACCCTGCGCCGCAACGTGATGGAGCTGTACATCTCCGATCACCCGCTGGACTGCCTGACCTGCTCGGCCAACGGCAACTGCGAGCTGCAGACCGTCGCCGGCCAGGTCGGCCTGCGCGAGGTGCGTTACGGCTACGAGGGGGCCAACCACCTGAGCGAGGCCAAGGACGTCTCCAACCCCTACTTCGACTATGACCCGAGCAAGTGCATCGTCTGCAGCCGCTGCGTGCGGGCCTGCGAGGAGGTGCAGGGCACCTTCGCCCTGACCATCGACGGGCGTGGCTTCGACTCGCGGGTGGCGGCGGCGGGGGGCGAGGATTTCCTCAGCTCCGAATGCGTCTCCTGCGGCGCCTGCGTGCAGGCCTGCCCGACCGCGACACTGATGGAAAAGAGCGTGGTCGAGAAGGGCCAGCCCGAGCGCAGCGTGATCACCACCTGTGCCTACTGCGGCGTCGGTTGCTCGTTCCGCGCCGAGATGAAGGGCGACGAGCTGGTGCGCATGGTGCCGGACAAGAACGGCCAGGCCAACCACGGCCACTCCTGCGTCAAGGGGCGCTTCGCCTGGGGCTATGCGACCCACCCGGATCGCATCACCAAGCCGATGATCCGCAAACGCATCAGCGATCCGTGGCAGGAGGTCAGCTGGGACGAGGCGGTGACCTACGCCGCCAGCGAGTTCCGCCGCATCCAGCTGGCCTACGGGCGTGACTCCATCGGTGGCATCACCTCCAGCCGCTGCACCAACGAGGAGGTCTACCTGGTGCAGAAGCTGGTGCGAGCCGGCTTCGGCAACAACAACGTCGATACCTGTGCGCGCGTCTGCCACTCGCCGACCGGCTACGGCCTCAAGCAGACCCTCGGCGAGTCGGCCGGCACGCAGAACTTCGATTCCGTGATGCAGGCCGACGTGATCCTGGTGATCGGCGCCAACCCCACCGACGCGCACCCGGTGTTCGGCTCCCAGCTCAAGCGCCGCCTGCGTCAGGGCGCACGGCTGATTGTCATCGATCCGCGGCGCATCGACCTGGTGGATTCGCCGCACGCCCGCGCCGAGCTGCACCTGGCGCTGCGTCCGGGCACCAACGTGGCCATGCTCAACGCGCTGGCGCACGTCATCGTCAGCGAGGGCCTGCTCGACCAGGCATTCATCGACGCGCGCTGCGAAGCCGCGGACTTCGCCCGCTGGAGCGCCTTCGTCGGCCAGGCGGAGAATTCGCCGGAGGTGCTCGGCCCGGTCTGTGGCGTCGAGCCGCAGCTGATTCGTCAGGCGGCGCGCCTGTACGCCACCGGTGGCAATGCGGCCATCTACTATGGCCTGGGCGTCACCGAGCACAGCCAGGGCAGTACCACCGTGATGGGCATCGCCAACCTGGCCATGGCCACCGGCAACATCGGCCGCGAAGGCGTGGGGGTCAACCCGCTGCGCGGGCAGAACAACGTGCAGGGTTCCTGCGACATGGGCTCCTTCCCGCACGAGCTGCCGGGTTACCGGCATGTCTCCAACGCCGAGGTCCGCGCCCAGTTCGAACAGGCCTGGGGCGTCACCCTGCAACCCGATCCGGGCCTGCGCATCCCCAACATGTTCGAGGCCGCGCTCGGCGGCAGCTTCAAGGCGCTGTACTGCCAGGGCGAGGACATCGCCCAGAGCGACCCCAACACCCAGCACGTCACCGCCGCGCTGTCGGCGATGGAATGCGTGGTGGTGCAGGACATCTTCCTCAACGAAACCGCCAAGTTCGCCCATGTGTTCCTGCCGGGCAGTTCCTTCCTCGAGAAGGACGGCACCTTCACCAACGCCGAGCGGCGCATCTCGCGGGTGCGCAAGGTGATGGAGCCACTGGCCGGCAAGTCCGACTGGCAGGCCACCATCGCCCTGGCCGAGGCGCTGGGCTACCGGATGGACTATCAGCACCCGGCGCAGATCATGGACGAGATCGCCAGCCTGACGCCGACCTTCGCCCGCGTCAGCTACGCCGAGCTCGACCGTCACGGCAGCCTGCAGTGGCCGTGCAACGATGCCGCGCCGGACGGTACACCGACCATGCACATCGACCAGTTCGTGCGGGGCAAGGGGCGTTTCATGCTCACCGGCTACGTGCCGACCGAAGAGAAGGTCAACAGCCGCTTCCCGCTGCTGCTCACCACCGGGCGCATTCTCAGCCAGTACAACGTCGGCGCGCAGACGCGGCGTACCGACAACGTCGCCTGGCACGAGGAGGACCGCCTGGAGATCCACCCCAGCGATGCCGAGAGCCGCGGTATCGGCGACGGCGACTGGGTCGGCGTGGGCAGCCGCTCCGGGCAGACCGTGCTGCGCGCGCGGGTCAGTGAGCGCGTGGCGCCGGGGGTGGTCTACACCACCTTCCACTTCCCGGAGTCCGGCGCCAACGTGATCACCACCGACAACTCCGACTGGGCGACCAACTGCCCGGAGTACAAGGTCACGGCGGTGGAGGTCACCCGGGTCTACCAGCCTTCGGAGTGGCAGAAACGCTACCAGGCCTTCAGTGACGAGCAGCGGCGTCTGCTCGCCGAGCGGCGCAGGCAGGAGAAAGCGGAGGTGCGTCGATGAGCGCCGAGAACCTGGTCAAGATGGCCAATCAGATCGCCCAGTTCTTCGCCACCGAGCCGGATAGGGAGCAGGCGGTCAAGGGGGTTCATCAGCACCTGCAGAACTTCTGGACGCCGGCGATGCGCATCGAACTGATGGCCTGGCAACTGGAGCGCCACGGCGAGAACCTGCACCCCCTGGTGCAGTCCGCGCTGGCCGAAATGGGCCGCTCCGTCTAGCACCCCGCTCAGGCGTGGGACGGGTGCTCGTGCCTGTCCCTGCTTGGCGTGCTGCCGAAGTGCGCCTTGTAGCTGCGGGAGAAGTAGCTCGATGACTCGAAACCGCAGGCCAGGCTCACCTCGAGCACGCTGAGATCGCTCTGGCGCAGCAGCTGGCGCGCCTTGTCCAGGCGCAGGCCGAGATAGAACGCCGACGGCGTGGTCGCCAGGTGGTGGCGGAACAGACGCTCCAGCTGGCGCACGCTGACGCCGACGCGCTCGGCCAGCACCTCGCCGCTCAACGGCTGCTCGCTGTGGCGCTCCATCTCGCCGATGACGCGGATCAGCTTGCGGTTGTGCAGGCCATAGCGGCTGGCCACCTGCATGCGCTGGTGGTCCAGGCGCGTGCGGATGCGGCTGACCACGAACTGCTCGGAAACCTGCACCGCCAGGGGCTCGCCATGGTCCTGGGCGATCAGCCCGAGCATCAGGTCGAGGCTGCTGGTGCCGCCGGCACTGGTGATGCGCCGGCCGTCGATCTCGAACAGCTCCTGGGTCACCTGCAGCGCCGGATAGCGTTCGCGGAAGGCGTCGATGGCTTCCCAGTGCAGGGTCAGGCGCTGCTGCTGGAACAGCCCGGCCTCGGCCAGCACGAAACTGCCGGTGTCGATGCCGCCAAGCACCTTGAGCTCCGTTTCGCAGCGTTGCAGCCAGTGCGTCAGGCGACTGTCGTGGTGGGCCAGCGGGTCGAAACCGGCGACCACGAACAGCGCCTCGGTCGCCTCCACCAGTTCCAGTGCTCCGTCGACATTCAGCGACATGCCGTTGCTCGCCGCCACGGCGGCGCCGTCGCGGCTGAGCAGGTGCCAGCGATACAGGTCGCCGCGAAAGCGGTTGGCCACGCGCAATGGCTCGATCGCCGACATCAGGCCCATCATGGAAAAGCCGGGCAGGAGCAGGAAGCAGAAGGTCTGGGTCATCGTCGCTCCGCGCGTCTGCGCCAGGGAAGCAGGCGCAGATGTCGCATAAAACAGGTCGTCATAGGTCAAGTAATTGTCGAATAAGTTCGAATATTCTGCCAGTGGCCGGCGTAAGGTGGTGTCATCGGGAGACGAGATCCCCGAGCACGGTGGGGGCCACGAGCCTCTAGAAGAACGAAATAGAACCGCTGTGACACGATGAGGAGCACCCAGATGAAAGGTCTTACCGCGCTGGCCGCGTGCTGCACCCTGAGCCTGTTCAGTACCTCCCTGCTGGCCGATGATGCCAGCTGCAAGAACGTTCGCCTCGGCGCCGTCGGCTGGACCGACGTGGTCGCCACCACCGCAGTCGCCAGCGAGCTGCTGAAAGGGCTCGGCTACGAGACCAAGCAGACCCAGGCATCGCAACAGATCATCTTCGCCGGTATCCAGAAGGGCCAGGTCGACGCCTTCCTCGGCTACTGGAAGCCGATCATGGATGACAACATCAAGCCGTTCCTCGATGCCGGCGCGGTCAAGGTCGCCGCCGAGCCGTCGCTGAGCGATGCCGTGGCAGTGCTCGCGGTACCCAGCTACACCGCCGACAAGGGCCTCAGGACCCTGGCCGACATCGCCAGGTTCAAGGACGAGCTGGACGGCAAGATCTACGGTATCGAGGCCGGCTCCGGCGCCAACACCGCGATCCAGAAGATGATCGATGCCAACCAGTTCGGCCTGGGCGGCTTCAAGCTCGTCGAGTCCAGCGAGGCGGGCATGCTCGCGGCGGTCGGTCGCGCGGCGAAGAACCAGAAACCGGTGGTGTTCTTCGGTTGGAAACCCCATCCGATGAACCTGTCGATGAAGATCTCCTACCTGAGCGGCACCGACGATGTGTTCGGCCCCAACGATGGCGCCGCCACCGTCTCCACCGTGACTGCGCCGGACTACGCCGAGCGTTGCCCGAATGCCAATCGCCTGCTGACCAGCCTGCGCTTCACCAGCGACCAGGAGGCCGCGCTGATGCAGCCGATCATGGAGCGCAAGGCGCCGGAGCAGGTCGCGCGTGACTGGATCAAGGCCAACCCGCAGGTGGTCGACGCCTGGCTCGTCGGGGTCACCACGCTCGACGGCAAGCCGGCCAACGCCGCCCTGGTCGCCGGCAACTGAGCTCCTGGCGCCGGCTTGCGGCCGGCGCCCATCCCCATTTCTCCAACGCATGCGGCCATGCCGCAGGCACCCTCATGCCCTGCACAGGACAGCTCAAGATGAACTACGAGGTTATCGTCACCTGCGCGGTGACCGGCGCTGGCGACACCGTCGGCAAGCACCCGGCGATACCGGTCACCCCCAAGGAAATCGCTGCCGCTGCCATCGAGGCGGCCAAGGCCGGCGCCACCGTCGCCCACTGCCACGTGCGCGATCCGCAGACCGGCAAGCCCAGCCGTGACGTGGCGCTGTACCGCGAGGTGGTCGAGCGCATCCGCGACAGCGACACCGATGTGATCATCAACCTCACCGCCGGCATGGGCGGCGATCTGGAGATCGGCGCGGGCGAGCAGCCGCTCGAGTTCGGCGCCGGTACCGATCTGGTCGGGCCCATCGAACGCCTGGCGCATGTCGAGGCGCTGCTGCCGGAAATCTGCACGCTGGACTGCGGCACGCTGAACTTCGGCGACGGCGACTTCATCTACGTCTCCACCCCGGCGCAGCTGCGTGCCGGCGCCAGGCGCATCACCGAGCTGGGGGTCAAGGCCGAGCTGGAGATCTTCGACACCGGGCACCTGTGGTTCGCCAGGCAGATGCTCAAGGAGGGGCTGCTGGAAGACCCGCTGATCCAGCTGTGCCTGGGCATTCCCTGGGGCGCGCCGGCCGACACCACCAGCATGAAGGCCATGGTCGACAACCTGCCGCCCGGCATCACCTGGGCCGGCTTCGGCATCGGCCGCATGCAGATGCCCATGGTCGCCCAGGCCATGCTGCTGGGTGGCCACGTACGCGTGGGGCTGGAGGACAACATCTGGCTCGATCGCGGCGTGCATGCCAGCAATGGTCAGCTGGTCGAGCGCGCCATCGAGATCATCGAACGCCTTGGCGGCCGTGCCCTGACCCCGGCCGAGGGCCGCGAGAAGATGAAACTCAAGCGGCGTGGCTGACGCGCCACGTCGTCCGGGGCGCTTGCGAGTGCCCCTCACCCTGAACCAGGGCCGAGAAAACCTTTGCCATCCCCCGGATTGCATCCGGGCTACCGGAGTTCAAGCATGACCTTCGTTACCGAGATCAAGACTTTCGCCGCCCTCGGCACCGGTGTGATCGGTGCCGGCTGGATCGCCCGCGCCCTGGCCCATGGCCTCGACGTGATCGCCTGGGACCCGGCCCCAGGCGCCGAGCAGGCGCTGCGCACGCGCCTGGCCAACGCCTGGCCCGCGCTGCAGAAGCAGGGGCTGGCGCCCGGCGCCTCGCTGGAGCGGCTGCGCTTCGTCGAGAGCATCGAGCAATGCGTGGCCAACGCCGACTTCATCCAGGAGAGTGCGCCCGAGCGCCTGGAACTCAAGTGCGAGCTGCACGCGAAGATCAGCGCCGCCGCGCGCCCCGACGTGCTGATCGGCTCCAGCACCTCGGGCCTGCTGCCCAGCGAGTTCTATGCCGATGCCGTGCGCCCCGAGCGTTGCCTGGTCGGCCACCCGTTCAATCCAGTCTACCTGCTGCCGCTGGTGGAGGTGGTCGG
The DNA here is from genome assembly GCF_017915135.1 of Ectopseudomonas khazarica. NCBI lineage: Bacteria > Pseudomonadati > Pseudomonadota > Gammaproteobacteria > Pseudomonadales > Pseudomonadaceae > Ectopseudomonas > Ectopseudomonas khazarica. Next base: position 512,422 of record NZ_CP068551.1, read on the forward strand.
TGGCGCGAAAACCGCAGCGGAGGCCGTGCAGGCCGCGATCCAGGTCTATGCATCGCTGGGCATGCGCCCCTTGCACGTGCGCAAGGAGGTGCCGGGCTTCATCGCCGACCGCCTGCTCGAGGCGCTGTGGCGCGAGTCGCTGCACCTGGTCAACGACGGTGTGGCCACCACGGGCGAGATCGATGACGCGATCCGCTTCGGCGCCGGCCTGCGCTGGTCGTTCATGGGCTCCTTCCTCACCTACACCCTGGCCGGCGGGCCGGCCGGCATGCGCCACTTCATGGCCCAGTTCGGCCCGGCGCTGAAGCTGCCCTGGACCTACCTGGAAGCGCCGGAGCTGACCGAGGGGCTGATCGATGCGGTAGTCGAAGGGACGGCCGCGCAACAGGGCGAGCGCAGCCTGGATGCACTGGAACGCTACCGCGACGACTGCCTGCTGGCGGTACTCGAGGCGATCCGCCAGACCAAGGCCAAGCACGGCTTCGATTTCGCCGAGTAGCCGAGTCCGTTCTGCGCAGGGCAACCCTGCGCTACGCTATCCAACCCCTCCGCCCACCCTTCTCCTGCCTGCGGGAGAACGGCCGGGGGGATGCATCCGGAGCCACATCGACATGTGCAACGCAGCCCTGACCACCTACCGCACGCGCATCCACGCCGACTGGGTCGACTACAACGGCCATCTGCGCGATGCCTTCTACCTGCTGATCTTCAGCCATGCCACCGATGCGCTGATGGATGCGCTGGGGCTGGACGAGGCCGGTCGTGCCCGTACCGGCCACACCCTGTACACCCTGGAGTGCCATCTCAACTTCCTGGCGGAAGTGAAGGGCGGCGAAGCGGTGGAAGTGCGCACGCAGTTGCTCGCCCACGACGCCAAGCGCCTGCATATCCATCACGCGCTGTATCGCCCGGCCGAGGCCGACAGCCTGGCGGAAAGCGAACAGATGCTGATGAACATCGACAGCGCCGCCGGCCGTTCGGCGCCCTTCGATGCCCAGGTGGCCGAGCAGGTGCAGCGCCTGGCGGCAGACCACCAAGAGCTGGCGACGCCGGCCTGCGTCGGGCGGGTCATCGGCCTGCGCCGCTGACGGCGCTCTACTTCGGCTTGTACGCGCAATAGCCCGGTCGCGGGCCGACCCTGGGATGGTGGCGGCAGGTGTCCGGGCGTTTCTCGTAGACGCTGCACAGGCGCGTCTTGCGGTCCAGGAACAGGCAGTCGTTGTTGGACATGCGCGTCAGGGTGAAGATGCCCGACTTCTGGTTGAAGCGCTCGATGGTGCCGTCCTTCTGCAGGCGCTTGGCGATGTTCTTGATCGGCTCGCTGCGTTCGAACTCATCCACCAGCTCCAGGCGGATCAGGTCGTTCAGGCGCACCTCCACGGGCAGGGTGCAGCAACTGGATATGCAGCTGTGGCACATGTCGGCGCTGTATTTGGCCCAGGTTTCCAGGCGGTCGATTTCTGCAGCGGCTATCAGGCGGGGCTTGATCATGGTTGGCTAGGGGCGGTCTGCGCCGCATCGGTCACGGGGCGGCGATGATAGCGGGCGCGGTGAATTTGTGAACCACCGGTCGGCGGCGGATTTTCCTTGTGCCTGTGATGGAGGTGGCAATCGTCTCTCTGGGTGTTGGACGGCGCGACTCCTATACTGGCGGGCGACTCTGAAAAACGGCCTGCGTGGTCAGCGCTGCGTTCGCAACAAGCTGACTACCTTGCCGAGGTTTCGGAGGCACCCTGTGGCCTCCTCGGGCTGCCAGCAGGGACGCGAGGCGACTTTCTCATCGGAACGGGACATGCTGCATGCAATGGATTTTCATGCTGGTCGGGTTGGTGCTCGGCACGGGCGCCAGCGAATCGCTAACCGGGGCGCTGCTGGGCGGGCTGATCGGCCTGAGCCTGGGCCAGGCGCTGCGCCTGCAGGGGCTCGAGAAGCGTAACGCGCAGCTGGCGGCGCAGCTCAAGGATTTCGCCGAGCGTTTCGAGCGCGGCACGCGGGCCATGCACGAGCGCCTGGTCAAGGTCGAGCAGGGCGCGGCTGTCGAGCCGGAAGCGGCTCCCGTGGCGGCGGAACCTGTCGTCAGCGCGTCCGCCACGGCAGAACCGCAACCCTGGGTGGCAGAGGCGCCTCGGCCAGAGCCCGAGCCACAGCCCGAACCAGAGCCCGAGCTGGACTGGACGCTGGACCCGCTTCCGGAAGTCGCTCCCCCGCAACCGGCGCCACAGCCTGTGGCAGCTGCCGCATCGCTCGTGCATGAGCCGACGCCTGCCCCGCAGCAAGGTCCCTGGCGCGAACAGGCACCACGCGAGCCGAACCTGATCGAGCGCGGCATCGACGCGGCGAAGGCCTGGCTGTTCGGCGGCAATACCGTGCTGCGGGTCGGTGTGGTCCTGCTGTTCCTCGGCCTCGCCTTCCTCCTGCGCTACGCCACCGAAGGTGTCGAGGTGCCGGTGGAGCTGCGCTACATGGGCGTGGCCGCCAGTGCCCTGGCCCTGCTGGGGCTGGGCTGGTGGCTGCGACTGCGCAACCGCAGCTATGCCCTGGTGCTGCAGGGCACTGGCATCGCCGTGCTGTACCTGACGGTGTTCGCTGCCATGCGCCTGCATCCCTTGCTCGACCCGGGCATGGCGCTGGGCCTGCTGGTGGCGGTGACGCTGTTCTCGGCCATCCTCGCCGTGCAGCAGAATGCCCTGGGCCTGGCGGCGGCCGCGGCACTCGGCGGCTTTGCCGCGCCAATCCTCACCTCCACCGGCAGCGGCAACCATGTCGCGCTGTTCTCCTACTTCGCCCTGCTCAATGCCGGCATCTTCGCCATCGCCTGGTTCAAGGCCTGGCGCCTGCTCAACCTGATCGGCTTCGTCGGCACCTTCGGCATCGGTTTCGCCTGGGGGCTGCGCTCCTACGAGCCGCAGCTGCTGTGGAGCACCGAGCCGTTCCTGGTGCTGTTCTTCCTGATGTACGTGGCCATCGGCCTGCTCTTCGCCCGCCGCACCCTGCGTGACGCGGCGGATGCCCCTGAGGCGCGTGGCGAACTGCTGCGCTGGTCGCTGCAGCGCGGCGATTATGTCGATGCCACCACCCTGTTCGGCCCACCGCTGGTCGGCTTCGGCCTGCAGGTGGCGCTGGTGCGCCATATCGAATTCGCCGCCGCGTTCAGTGCACTCGGCCTGGGCCTGTTCTACCTGCTGCTGGCGCGTGTGCTGCAGCTGCGCGCCGGCGGACGTGCCCTGCTGCTGGTGGAAACCTGCCTGGCCCTGGGCGTGGTGTTCGCCAGCCTGGCCATCCCACTGGCCCTCGACGCCAGCTGGACAGCCGCTGCCTGGGCCGTGGAGGGTGCCGGGATCTACTGGCTGGGCCTGCGGCAGCAGCGGCCACTGGCGCGTGGCTTCGCCCTGTTGCTGCAGGTGGGTGCCGCCCTGGCGTTCGCCACAGGCCTGGAACCGGGCGACTCCAGCCTGCTCGACGGCTCGGCGCTGGGCGCGCTGATGCTCGGCGTGGCGCTGTTGTTCAGCTACTGGCAACTGCGCCAGGCGCCACAGGCTGCCAGCCCCTGGGAGGTGCGTCTGCAGCCCTGGCTGGGGCTGGCGGGGCTGGCCTTCCTCTGCCTGATCGCGCCGCTGACCTTCGCGGCCCCCGGCACGGCCATCGCCTGGGCGCTGGCCGGTCTGGTCACCCTGTTCGTCGGCCTGCGTCTGGCCGCGCCCGTTTTCGTCTACGCCGCCTTCGCCATCCAGCTGCTTGGCGGGCTGCTGTTCCTCGGCCAGATGGCGCTGGAGTCGCTGCAAGGGCGGGGCGGCTTCAACGCCGGCTGGTTTGGCCTGCTGGCGGCCTCGGTGGTCGGCTTCGGCCTGATCGCGGGCATGCTGCTGGCGGCGCGCGACCCGCTGATCCGTGACAACCGTCGCCAGCTTGCGGCCTTGTCCTGGGTGATGCTGGTGGGCCTGGTGTTCATCAACCTGGCGGTGCTGTTCGTGCTGCCCTGGGTGGCCGCTGCGGCGGTATGGGGAGCCAGCGGGCTGCTGACCCTGTGGCTGGCGCTCTACCTGCAGCAACGTGCGGCCTTCTGGTTCAGCCTGGTGCTGCAGCTGTTCGCCGGTCTGGCCTTCCTGGCAGCCGGGCCGTTGCTGCTGTCGGGAATCAGTGGTGTCGGTCTGTCGCCACTGGCGCATACCGGTTTCTGGACACCTGCGGTGCTCGGCCTGGCTGCGCAGATCGGCGCCTGGCGCCTGCATGCGCTGCTGCGCAGTGGGCGGGACAGCGGGATCGATGGCGTCAGCGTGCAGCGTCTGGGGCAGTTGCTGCTGACCTGGGGCGCCGCCTGGTGGGCGCTGGCGCTGGCCAGCGAGGTGCTGCGTTTCGTCGCGGCGGAGCTGCAGGTCGGTGTGCTGCTGGTGCTGCTGGCGCTGAACATGGCGCTGTATGCCTGGCTGGCGACCCGCAACCGCTGGGTCGAGCTGGCCCTGCTCGATGGCCTGCTGGTCCCGCTGGCCGGCATGCTGCTGCTGTATGCCTGGCATCCCTTCTATCACCCGGCGGCGCACTGGGGCTGGCTCGGCTGGGGCCTGGTGTTCGCCGCCCACCTGTGGTCGCTGCGGCGCCTGGCCGGGCTGCTGCCGGCCACGGCGGCCAGTGTCGCCCACGTGCTCGGCTGCTGGCTGTTGCTCGGCGTACTGGCGCTGGAACTGCGCTACCTGCTGCTGAGTCTGGCCGATCACTACAATGCCTGGCGCTGGCTGGGCTGGGCGCTGCTGCCGACGGCCTATCTCTGGGCCATGGCGCAGGCGCGTCGGCTGCCCTGGCCGGTGGCTGGTTTCGAACGCGAATACCGCCTGTGGGCGGCTGCGCCCCTGGCCGTGTTGATGCTCGGCTGGTTCTGGCTGGCCAATGCCAACAGTGCAGGTGACAGCGACCCGCTGCCGTACCTGCCGCTGCTCAATCCGCTGGAGATCGGCCTGCTGCTGTGCCTGGGTGCGTTGTTCGTCTGGGGGCGTACCGCGCTGCCGCGCCTGGGCCTGGAACCGGGGCGTGCGCTGCAGCTGTTGCAGGTCGTGGTCGGCGTGTCGCTGTTCGCCCTGTTCACCCTGATGGTGATGCGCAGCGCCCATCACTGGGGCGGCGTGCCCTGGCACAGTGCAGCGCTGTTCGAGTCGATGCTGGTGCAGGCCGGGCTGTCCATCGTCTGGACCCTGATCGCCCTGGCGCTGATGCTGTTCGGGCACCTGCGTGCACGCCGCGAGCTGTGGCTGGTCGGGGCGGCGCTGATCGCCCTGGTGGTGGCCAAGCTGTTCTTCGTCGAGCTGGGCAATCGCGGCGGGCTGGAACGTATCGTGTCCTTCATCGGCGTGGGCGTGCTGCTGCTGGTGGTGGGCTATTTCGCCCCGCTGCCGCCGCGTCAGGCCGAGCGCGAAGCAACCAACGAACAGGAGTCTGGCGCATGAAGATGACCGGTCTGGGCCTGCTGCTGGCCCTGTCCATGGCGGCTGCCGCGCAGGCTGCAGAGCAGCTGCGCGACTTTCATGAAACCGCCGACCTGCAGCTGTCCGGCGCGGGCCCCTGGTATCGCCTGGAGCTGCCCTTCGCCGCGCACCTTGCTGCCAGCCATGCTGACCTGCGTGATCTGCGGGTGTTCGATGCCAGTGGTCAGGCGCAGGCCTATGCGCTGATTCCCGCCAGCAGCGAACGGGTGGACCAGGAGCAGGCACATGGCGTGCGCTGGTTCCCGCTGCGTGGTCCCGCCGATACGCAGGATGTGCCGGCGTTGCGTGTGGAGCGCAACACCAGCGGCACCCTGATCGAGCTGAGCGATGTCGCCCCGTCCGACGCCGGGCTGCAACTGCGCGGCTGGTTGCTCGATGCCAGTGCCATCGAGGCGCCACTGGTGCGCCTTACCCTGGACTGGAGCGGTGCCGAGGAAGGGTTCCAGCGCTTCAGCATCGAAGCCAGTGACGACCTGCAGCACTGGCGCCGCTGGGGCGACGGACAACTGGCCCGCCTGAGCTTTGCCGACGAGCGTATCGAACAGCGCCAGGTCGAGTTGCCAGGGCAGCGTGCCCGCTACCTGCGCCTGCTCTGGCAGAGCCCGCTGCCGGCCCCGCAACTGCAGAGCGTGACGCTGCGCAGTCGCCGCCAGGACCAGCAGCCGGCGCCGCTGGTGTGGTCCGAGCCCCTGGCGGCCCGCGCGAGCGGCGATGGGCGCTTCCAGTGGCAGTTGCCACTGACGTTACCCTTGCAGCGCTTGCGCGTCGCCCTGGAGCAGGACAACACGCTGGCCCCTGTGCGCTTCGAATCACGCACCGGCGACCAGGGAGGCTGGCAGCCGCTGGCCAATGCCGTGCTCTATCGCCTCCCCGAGGGCGGGCGCGAGGTGCTCAACGATGAGCTGAGCCTGCCGGGCTGGCCGCTGCGCCAGCTGCGCATGCAGCTGGACCCGCGTGGCGGCGGCCTTGGCCAGGACAGCGTGGCCATCCAGGTGGCGCTGCGTGCCACGCGCCTGGTGTTTCTGGCTCGTGGCGAGCCGCCCTACGTGCTCGCACTGGGCAATGCGCATGCGCAGTCGGCGGCGCTGCCGTTGCACACCCTGATCCCCGGTTACCAGGCAGAGCGCCTGAGCAGTCTCGGTCGGGCAGAGCTGGCTGAACCGCTGCTCGCCGCTGCCACTGGCCAGGTCGAATCGCGATCCGACTGGCAGCGTTGGGGACTCTGGGCTGTACTGCTACTGGGAGTTGGGTTGCTCGCTGCGATGGCGGCGAGCCTGTTGCGCGGCCAGCCGAGGGCCTGACAGGCTGCGGAGGGCGAACAAAGCGCTGCTGCGGCAGGGCTTTTGCAGTATCTTAGCTGCCTTGCGCCAATCCAGCATTTGAGGTCAGGAAGGCCCTTGCGTATTTCGATTCGCGTCATTGCCCGTTCGTTCTGTGTCGGTGCCGCCGTGTTCGACCCGTTTGCCTGTCCCCCGCATGCAAGGAGGGACAGGTGATTCAGGCGTGCGTGGCTTCCGGCTGGAGCCTGTCGCCACCGGTGTTGCTGACCCTGCTGGTGTGCCTCGGGGTCGTGCTGCTGGCGCACTGGGTCACGCGTCAGCGCGACTTTCCCGGACGCGACAGCTTCATCCTGCTGCACCTGGCGAGCCTCTGGTGGATGGGGGCCGCGGCACTGGAGATGAGCTTTCTCGGTGCCGACTGCAAGATGTTCTGGGCCAGCATGGCCTGGCCGGGCATCGTTTCCACGCCAACCTTCTGGGCGGTGTTCCTCTGGCAGTACGTCAACAGCATGCGTGCACCGCTGCCGCGCAAGGGCATTCTCGGTCTCAGCGTGGTGCCACTGCTGGTCTGGGGCCTGGCGCTGAGCAACCCCTGGCATGGCCTGTTCTATGGCGCGGGCAGCGCGCCGATCGACGACAGCCTGGGTGCCCCCGTGCGTTACGAGCATGGCCCGCTGTTCTACGCCGCCGCGGTGTACGTCTACCTGTTCATGGCCTTCTGCATGGGCGTGGTGACACGCGCGGCGGCGCTCAGTCAGGGGTTGCACCGCCGCCATTATCTGGCCTTCGTGCTGGTCACGGCGGTGCCCTGGGTGGCCAACGTCGGCTACGTGGGGTTCGGCTGGACACTGTTCGGCTTCGACCCGACGCCGTTCAGCTTCGCCTTCACCCTCGTCGCCTTCTCATGGCTGATCGTGGGCGTGCGTCTGTTCGACCTGTTGCCGGTGGCCAGGCATCTGCTGCTCGAAGCCCTGCTCGATCCGGTGCTGGTGGTCGACCCCAGCCGGCGGGTGATCGAGGCCAACCCGGCGGCGTTGAAGCTGGCCGGGCTGCAGCAGGGCTGGCAGGGGCGCGAGCTGAAGCAATGGCCGGTGTTCGGTGCGGACCTGCAGGCGCTGTTGCTCGAGCACGCAGGTGAGCACGACCGGCCGCTGACCCTGACCAGCGCCGCGCGCTACTACGAGGTGCGTCTGCGCGCCATCGAGCGTGCCACCCGCCATGGCCCGGCCCTGCTCGGCCACATGATCTACGTGCGCGACGTCACCCAGCGTCACCTGAGCGAGCTGAAGCTGGCCGAGGCGCTGGCGTTGAGCGAAGAGCGTCTGCGCACCATCTCCTGCCTGCACGAGCAACTGCGCGAGCAGGCGCTCTGCGACCCGCTCACCGGGCTGTACAACCGCCGCTACCTGGACGAATTCTTCGAGCGCGAGCTGGCCAGGGTCCAGCGCGAGAACCTGCCGCTGGCGGTGGCCCTGATCGATCTCGATCACTTCAAGCGCCTCAACGACGAGTGCGGGCACCAGGTCGGTGACGATGTGCTCAAGGCCGTCGCCCAGCACCTGCTGGACAACCTGCGCAGCACCGACGCAGTGTTCCGCATCGGTGGCGAGGAGTTCCTGCTGATCCTGCCCGGTGCCGATCCCGACGAGGCGAGCGCGCGCCTGCAGAGCATCTGCTCGCAACTGGCGGCGCGCGAGCTCGCCACACGCGGTGGCGACCAGCGCGTGACCCTGTCCGCCGGCCTGGCGTACTGGCCCCAGCAGGGGCAGGTGCTCGACGAGCTGCTGCACGCCGCCGATGCGGCGCTCTACCAGGCCAAGCGCACGGGGCGTAACCGTGTCTGCAGCCTGGATGAGAGTGCCCGAGTCAGCCATCCATCCCGCTAGGCAGCATTACGCGGCGACTCGGGTTAAACTGCGCGCGATTTTTTTCCTTTCCGGAGTCGTCCATGTCCCGCGTCACCCTCAGCCGCTACCTGATCGAACAGACTCGCAGCCACAACACCCCGGCCGACCTGCGTTTTCTCATCGAGGTCGTGGCCCGGGCCTGCAAGGAGATCAGCCACCAGGTATCCAAGGGCGCCCTCGGCGGTGTGCTCGGCAGTCTGGGTTCGGAGAACGTGCAGGGCGAGGTGCAGAAGAAGCTCGACGTGATCTCCAACGAGATCCTGCTCGAGGCCAACGAGTGGGGCGGTCACCTGGCCGGCATGGCCTCCGAGGAAATGGACAACGCCTACCAGATTCCGGGCAAGTACCCGAAAGGCGCCTACCTGCTGGTGTTCGACCCGCTGGACGGCTCCAGCAACATCGACGTCAACGTCTCGGTCGGCACCATCTTCTCCGTGCTGCGCTGCCCGGACCGCCAGGGCGAAACCGGTGACCTGGGCGAAGAGGCCTTCCTCCAGCCCGGCACCCAGCAGGTTGCCGCCGGTTATGCGATCTACGGCCCGCAGACCATGCTGATGCTGACCCTCGGCGACGGCGTGAAAGGCTTCACCCTGGATCGCGAACTGGGCAGCTTCGTGCTCACCCACGACGACATCAAGGTGCCGGAGTCGACCAAGGAATTCGCCATCAACATGTCCAACCAGCGTCACTGGGAAGCGCCGGTGCAGCGCTACGTCGGCGAACTGCTGGCTGGCGAGACCGGCCCGCTGGGGCGCAACTACAACATGCGCTGGATCGCCTCGATGGTGGCCGACGTGCATCGCATCCTCACCCGCGGCGGCGTGTTCATGTACCCGCGCGATGCCCGCGAGCCGGAAAAGCCGGGCAAGCTGCGCCTGATGTACGAGGCCAACCCGATGTCGATGATCATCGAGCAGGCCGGTGGTGCCGCCACCAACGGTCAGCAGCGCATCCTCGAGATCGAGCCGGAGTCCCTGCACCAGCGTGTCGCGGTCTTCCTCGGTTCCAAGGAAGAAGTGCTGCGCATCACCGCCTACCACCGGGGCTGATCGGTGCAGCCCTGGCAGCCGCTGCTCGACTGGTGGTTCGCTGCGGACGAACTCGGTTCGTCCGCCAGCGCCCGTGCCGTGTCGGCGGCGCGCCACGGTCTGTGGTTCGGCAAGCGCGAGAGTCAGGACCGCGAAGCCGAGCAGCGCTTCGCCGCGCAGGTCGAGCAGGCCCTGGCCGGTGAACTGCCGGGCTGGAGCAGCGACCCGCAGGGCTGGCTGGCCCAGCTGATCCTGCTCGACCAGCTGCCACGCATGATCTTCCGCGACACGCCGCGTGCCTTCGCCGGCGATCCCCTGGCGCGTCCTCTGTTGCAGGATGGCCTGGCGCGCGGTCTGGACCGGGCGTTGACGCCGATCCAGCGGGTCTTCGCCTACCTGATCTTCGAGCATGCCGAGGACCTGCCGTTGCAGGAGCGTGCCGTCGAGCTGTTCCGTGGCCTGCTGGACGAGGCCTCGGCGGACGACCGGGCGCAGTTCGCCAGCTTCCTCGACTTCGCCGAGCGTCACCAGCAGGTGATTGCCCGCTTCGCTCGCTTTCCCCATCGCAATGCCATTCTCGGGCGTGTCTCCACGGCCGAAGAAGAGGCCTTCCTGCGGGAACCTGGCTCGCGTTTCTGAACTCCAAGCGGGCAAGTCGTCGCCGGCTATGCCAAGCTTGCTGGCATCTTCCCATCAGGAGTGTCACCCCCATGAAGATGCGTTTCCTCGCCCTGTTCGCCTGCGGCCTGTTGGCGGCCTGTAGCAAGGTCAATCAGGAAAACTATTCCAAACTCGAGGCCGGCATGAGCAAGGCCGAGGTCGAGAGCCTGCTCGGAGCGCCGGGCGAGTGCGCCGGCGCGCTGGGCATGACCAGTTGCACCTGGGGCGACGACAAGGCCTATATCAGCGTCCAGTACGCCGGGGACAAGGTCATGCTGTTCTCCGGCAAGGGACTCAAATAGACAGGAGCCTCCATGCGTTCGATCCTACTCGCCAGTGCCCTTCTCGCCGTCGTCGGTTGTGCCAACTCCGGCACTGGCAACATCCCCAGGCCGGAGCCGGAAACTGTCCAGGTCGATTTGCAGCGCTACCAGGGCACCTGGTACGAGCTGGCTCGTCTGCCGATGTTCTTCCAGCGCAACTGCGTGCAGTCCGAAGCCCACTATGGCTTGCGCGACGACGGGCGTATCGACGTGACCAATCGCTGTCGCGATGACGACGGCGAGTGGATTGAAGCCAGGGGCATCGCCGAACCCCAGATCGAAGGGCGCACCGACAAACTCTGGGTCAGCTTCGACAACTGGGCCAGCAAGCTGCTGCCGATCAAGGGCGAGTACTGGGTGCTGTACCATGACGAGGACTACCGCGTGGCGCTGGTCGGGCATCCGCAGCACAAGTACCTGTGGCTGCTCTCACGTACCCCCGAGGTCGATCAGGAAACGCGTGACAAGCTGCTTTCGGTCGCCCGCGAGCAGGGCTACACCACCGGCGAGCTGATCTGGCGCAAGACCGATTGATGACCCGTGGCGTGGCCCGACGCGTGCGGGCCGTGCCTCACTCCCAGTCCAGGCGGGCTAGCTTCCACTCGTCGCCTTCGCGCCACCACTCCAGTTTCACCGAATAGTGCCGTGCGGCGTCGGGGATCAGGCCTTCGGCGCCACTCACGCCGACCTGCGCCTCGCTGTAGCCCTTGCTGGGGATCGCCGGGTCGATCCAGCTGGTTTCGCCGAGGGCGATCACCTTGACGTTCTTGTGGCGCAGGAACAGCAGGGCCATGGTGCGCCTGGCCCAGTCGCGGTCGAACTCCTGGCGGGCCTTGAAATCGGCATGCAGCTGTTCCAGAACCGCGTTGCTGCGCTTGGCTTCGATGTTGTCCTGCAGCGCCTGCACGGCGGCTTCCAGCGCCGCCTGTGGGTCGTCCTTGGCGCCGCAGGCACCCAGCATCAGTGCGGCAAACAGCAGCAACGGTGCGAGTAGAAATCTTGCTGACATGCTGAACTCCCTTTTCATGGTTATGATGCCGGGCAGAGTGCGATACGGTAGTCGCAGCCCGCCAGCCTAGAGCCTGTTCACGATCTGCTGCGCGGCGTCCAGGCGGCGTTGAAAATCACCCAGGTGGTTTTCGCGAGCGTCCGCCCCTGGTGCGCCATTCGCAAGCGGATTCCAAGGAGCCCAACGATGCAGACTTTGTACCCGGAGATCAAACCCTACGCCCGCCACGAGCTGGCGGTCGAGCCACCGCACGTGCTGTATGTCGACGAGAGCGGCTCGGCGGACGGGTTGCCGGTACTGTTCATCCATGGCGGCCCGGGCGCCGGCTGCGATGCCGCCAGCCGGCGCTATTTCGATCCGAACCTGTACCGCATCGTCACCTTCGACCAGCGCGGCTGCGGGCGCTCCACGCCCTACGCGAGCCTGGAGAACAACACCACCCAGGCGCTGGTCGCCGATATCGAGCGCATCCGCGAACACCTGGGCGTCGACAAGTTCGTGCTGTTCGGCGGCTCCTGGGGTTCGAGCCTGGCGCTGGCCTATGCCCAGGCACATCCGCAGCGCGTGCATGGCCTGATCCTGCGCGGCATCTTCCTCTGTCGCCCGCAGGAGTTTCACTGGTTCTACCAGGAAGGTGCCAGCCGCCTGTTCCCCGATTACTGGGAAGACTACATTGCGCCGATTCCGCCGCAGGAACGCGGCGATCTGATGGGCGCCTTCTACAAGCGGCTGACGGGGAGCGACCAGATCGCCCAGATGCACGCGGCCAAGGCCTGGTCGACCTGGGAAGGGCGCACCGCCACGTTGCGTCCCAACCCGCAGGTGGTCGACCGCTTCAGCGAGGCGCATCGCGCGTTGTCCATCGCCCGTATCGAGTGCCACTACTTCGTCAACGACGCCTTTCTCGAGCCCGATCAGCTGCTCCGCGACATGCCCAGGATCGCCCACCTGCCGGGCATCATCGTGCATGGCCGCTACGACGCGATCTGTCCCCTGGACAACGCCTGGGCGCTGCACCAGGCCTGGCCCAACAGTGAGCTGCAGATCATCCGTGATGCCGGCCACTCGGCAGCCGAGCCGGGCATCACCGATGCGCTGGTGCGTGCCGCCGAGGAGATGGCCCGGCGCCTGCTCGACCTGCCCCCGGAGGACGCATGAAGCTGCTGATCCAGCGCGTCAGCGCGGCGCGGGTAGAGGTCGAAGGCGAGGTGGTGGGCAGCATCGACCAGGGCCTGCTGGCACTGGTCGGCATCGAACCGCACGATGACCAGGCCAGTGTCGGCCGCGCCTTGCACAAGCTGCTGGGCTACCGCGTCTTCAGCGACGAGGCCGGCAAGATGAACCTCTCGCTGAAGGATATCGGTGGTGGCCTGCTGCTGGTCTCGCAGTTCACCCTGGCGGCCGATACCAGGAGCGGCATGCGTCCCAGCTTCTCCAGCGCCGCACCACCGTCGCAGGGGGCTGCCCTGTTCGACATGCTGGTCGAGCGCGCCCGCAGCGAGCATGGGCTGGTCGCCACCGGGCGCTTCGGCGCCAACATGCAGGTGCATCTGGTCAACGATGGGCCGGTGACCTTTCTCCTGGATCTGTGAGGGCTGCGGGCCCTTTCAGGACACCCGCTGCATAGAGTGTCCACAGGATGATCAGCGGCTGGAATGGCAGGCGTGCCCAGTAGTACCAGCGCGCACTCGGCAAGCCCTGCGCATCGAGGCCATGCAGGGCGTTGTGCAGGTTGGCCGGAAACACGCAGACGAAGTAGACGGCCAGCATGATGCCGGCGAGTCGGCGTGTCCGTGGCCACATCAGGCCGATGGCGCCGGCGATCTCGCAGGCGCCGGTGAACAGCACCAGGGGCTCGTGCAGCGGCAGGTAGGGCGGCATCATCGCCAGGTAGCGAGCGGGTGTCAGCCAGTGGTCCACACCGATCAGCAACAGAGCCAGGCTCAGTGCCAGGCGCATGCGTGCCCGCCATGACGGCAACAACGGCAGACCCAGACGCTGCGGGAGTGCGGCAATGAGGGTGAGGAGCATGAGCAGGGCGACAAATAGCATGAGGGCATCTCCGGGTTGTCTGGCTGGCACTGGGGACTGGCTGGATGCAATATGTAGGCGGTGTCAACATTCTGAAGGAGATGTTGCTGGTGTCAACACTAAGTGAAGAGGGCATTCGTGCCTATCACCATGGCGATTTGCGCAAGGCGCTGCTCGATGCTGCGTCCGAGCTACTCGCCGAGGTGGGTGTGGCGGCGATCAGCCTGCGTGAAGTCGCACGACGCGCGGGGGTTTCGCATAACGCGCCCTACCGTCATTTCGCCGACCGTGATGCCTTGTTGGCGGCGCTGGCGCTGCAGGGGTTCGAGGTTCTGGTCCGGCGTATCGAGGCGCTGCCGGTGGCCGATCTGGGTCGGCGCGGCGAGTGCTACGTTGCCTATGCGCTGGAGTTTCCCGGACATTTCGCCCTGATGTTCGGGCCGCCGCTCGACAGGGCGGCTTATCCCGAGCTGCAACAGGTTGCCCGGCAGCTGTTTGCCCAGCTCGAAGCCAGCGTGCGAGCACTGCGCCCGGACGAGTCGGTAGAGACGGCCAGCCTGGCGGCGTGGAGTCTGGTGCATGGGCTCAGTCAGTTGCTGCTCAACGGGCAGTGCCCGGTCGAGGATGTGTCGGTCACGGCTCGCGCAGTCACCGGGCTGTTCGTCGAGGGCTTGCAGGTAGGCCGCTCTCCCGCCTAGAGCCGTTTGCAGGGTGGGCAGCCTGTAGCCTGTCCAGCGCTCGACGCCTCAGAACAGCCTGGCCAGCAACACCGGCACGGCGGTTTCCACCCGCAGAATGCGCTCACCCAGCTGCACCGGCTGCAGGCCGGCGGCCTGTTGCAGCAGATCGACCTCGTAGGGAATCCAGCCACCTTCCGGGCCGATGGCCAGGGTCACCGGGCCGTCGACCGCGCGCGGGCAGGCCGGATAGTCGCCGGGGTGCCCGACCAGGCCGAGCGTACTGGCGGCCAGTGCCGGCAGGCGATCCTCGACGAAGGGCTTGAAGCGCTTCTCGATGCTGATATCGGGCAGCACGGTGTCGCGCGCCTGCTCCAGGCCGAGGATCAGTTGTTCGCGCAGCGCGTCGGGCTGCAGGAACGGCGTCTGCCAGAAGCTCTTCTCCACACGGTAGCTGTTGACCAGCACCAGGCGCGGCACGCCCATGGCGCTGACGGTCTGCAGCACGCGCTTGAGCATCTTCGGGCGGGGCAGGGCGAGCACCAGGGTCAGGGGGAGCTTGGCCGGTGGCGGCTGGTGGAGACAGACCTGCAGCTCGGCCTGTTCGGCATCCAGGCTGAGCAGTTGACCTTCGCCCATCAGGCCGCCGAGACGGCCGACGCGCAGGCGGTCACCCGCTTCGGCACGATGTACCTCATGCAGGTGCCTGAGGCGCCGGCCACTGAGGCGAACACGATCCACGCCGACGAAGTCGGCGTCTTCCAGCAGCAGGAGGTTCACGGTTGTGGCGCGGGGGGCTGGTCTTCCGGCTCGGCTTGTTCGTCGCTCTGCTCGTCGTCGCGCTTGCGGCGGACCAGTGCGCCGGCCAGCAGGCCGCTCTCGAACAGCAGCCACATGGGCAAGGCCAGCAGCGTCTGCGAGAAGACGTCAGGAGGCGTCAGCACCATGCCGATCACGAAGCAGCCGACCACCACGTAGGGGCGGCTCTTGCGCAGGGTGGCGACGTCCACCAGGCCGACCCAGATCACCAGGAAGGTGGCGATGGGGATCTCGAAGGCCACGCCAAAGGCGAAGAACAGGGTGAGGACGAAGTCCAGGTACTGACCGATGTCGGTCATCATCGCCACGCCTTCCGGGGTCACGCTGGCGAAGAAGCCGAACATGATCGGGAACACCACGAAGTAGGCGAAGGCCATCCCGGCGTAGAACAGGAAGATGCTCGAGATCAGCAGCGGCACCGCAATGCGCCGCTCGTGGGTGTACAGCCCCGGCGCGATGAAGCCCCAGGCCTGGTGCAGGATCACCGGCATGCCGAGGAACAGCGCGCACATCAGGGTCAGCTTGAAGGGCGTGAGGAAGGGCGAGGCGACGCCGGTGGCGATCATCGTCGCCCCGGCCGGCAGGTAGGCGCGCAGTGGCGCCGCCACCAGCGCGTAGATGTCCTGGGCGAAGTAGAACAGGCCGGCGAAGATCAACAGGATGATCACCACGCAGCGCAGCAGACGCGTGCGCAGTTCGGTCAGGTGCGAGACCAGGGGCATTTCCTGATCTTCTTCCGGCTTTCTGCTCATGGTTGGGGATTCTTGTCCTGAACGCTCGGAGCAGCGTCGCTGCTCGGTTCTGCACGTTGCTCTGTGGCAGGCTGGCCGGTGCCCGTACCGAGGATGTCCTGCTTCATCGCCTTCATCTCACGCTCGAGCTCGAGAATCCGCTCGTTGTGCAGTTGGCGACGGATCTCGTCGGCGCCGATCTCGCGCTCGACCTCGGCCTTGATCGAGTTGAAGCTGCGCTTGATTCGGCCGATCCACAGGCCAGCCGTGCGCACGGCCCCGGGCAGGCGCTCGGGACCGAGCACGACCAGGGCGACCAGGCCGACCAGCAGCAGTTCGGTGAAGCCAATGTCGAACATGGCTCAGTCTTTCTTCGCTGGCTCTTCGACCTTGCGTGCCTGGGCGTCGATGGTCTGCCCCTTGCCGTCTTCCACGGCCGGCTTGTCGGCGTCGCTGTTGTCCATCGACTTGCGGAAGCCCTTGATCGCGTCACCGAGGTCGGAGCCGAGATTCTTCAGGCGCTTGGTGCCGAACAGCATGACGACGATGAGCAGGACGATCAGGAGTTGCCAGATGCTGATACCACCGAATCCCATGATGTGTTCTCCGTTGTAGTAGTTGTCAGGTCATTGTGGCGAGCGTGCGGCTTTTTCCGCATGCCCGGACAGGCCGAAACGGCGGTCGAGTTCGTCCAGCACGGCCTGCGGATGCTGCCCGAGGGCGGCGAGCATGACCAGGCTGTGGAACCACAGATCGGCGGTTTCGTAGATGAGGTCCTTGCAGTCGCCGCTGGCAGCGGCGTCCTTGGCGGCGAGGATGGTTTCCACCGACTCCTCGCCGACCTTTTCCAGAATCTTGTTCAGGCCCTTGTGATAGAGGCTGGCGACGTAGGAGCTGTCGGGGGCTGCGCCCTTGCGCGCTTCCAGTACTTCGGCCAGACGGGTCAGGGTGTCACTCATGGCTGTGTCCTGCATAGATGGCGTGCGGGTCTTTCAGCACGACGTCGACGGTCTTCCAGCCGCCATTCTCATAGACGCGATAGAAGCAGCTCTCGCGCCCGGTGTGGCAGGCGATGCCGCCCAACTGCTCGACCATCAGCACGATGACGTCGGCGTCGCAGTCGAGGCGCAGCTCATGCAGCTTCTGCACGTGGCCGGATTCTTCACCCTTGCGCCACAGCTTGCCACGCGAGCGTGACCAGTAGATGGCGCGCTGCTCGCTGACGGTAAGGGCGAGGGATTCGCGGTTCATCCAGGCCATCATCAGGATACGGCCGGTCTTGTGATCCTGGGCGATGGCCGGCACCAGGCCGTCTTCGTTCCAGTGGATTTCGTCGAGCCAATCGTTCATCGGTGTTCCAAGTCTGCCGGGCCTCGCGGCCCGTGAATTCGCCAAGTGTGCCAGTGCGACGGCCAACTGGCTATCGGCGCAACACCAGATACAGCCCGCCACCGACCATCAGCCAGGCTGGCCAGGTAGCCAGCAGTGGCGCCAGCCCCTGCATGGCACCGGCACCGATCAGAGCAGCGCCCAGCAGACGCAGCGGCCAGTGGTCGCCGCTGCGGGGCTGCTCCGCCTGTTGCGGTTGCTGCAGGCGCTCCAGCGTGTCGCGGGCGATCTGCGACAGGTGCGGCACCTGCTCGGCCTGCTGCTGCAGGTTGCGCAGCAGATGCAGCGGGCTGACACGCTCGCGCATCCAGCGCTCAAGGAACGGCTGCGCGGTGCTCCACAGGTCGAGGTCGGGGTACAGCTGGCGGCCCAGGCCTTCGATGTTGAGCAGAGTCTTCTGCAGGAGAACGAGCTGCGGCTGCACTTCCATGTTGAAGCGCCGCGCGGTCTGGAACAGGCGCAGCAGCAGTTGGCCGAAGGAGATGTCCTTCAGGGGTTTCTCGAAGATCGGCTCGCATACGGTGCGGATCGCCGCTTCGAATTCGTTGACCTTGGTGTCAGCGGGCACCCAGCCCGAGTCGATGTGCAGCTGCGCGACCTTGCGGTAGTCGCGCTTGAAGAAGGCGATCAGGTTGCGCGCCAGGTAGTCCTGGTCTTCGTCGGTGAGGCTGCCGATGATGCCGCAGTCGATGGCGATGTACTGCGGGCTCCACGGCGTGCGCGTGCTGACGAAGATGTTGCCGGGGTGCATGTCGGCGTGGAAGAAGCTGTCGCGGAACACCTGGGTGAAGAAGATCTCCACGCCGCGCTCGGCCAGCAGCTTCATGTCGGTACGCTGGTCGGCCAGGGTCGCCAGGTCGGTGACCGGGATGCCGTAGATGCGCTCCATCACCAGTACCTGGTGGCGGCACAGGTCCCAGTACACCTGTGGCACGTAGAGCAGTGGCGAGCCTTCGAAGTTGCGCCGCAGCTGACTGGCGTTGGCGGCCTCGCGCAGCAGGTCGAGCTCGTCGAAGATGGTCTTCTCGTAGTCGCTGACCACCTCGACCGGGCGCAGGCGACGGGCATCGGCCGAAGCCTTTTCGGCGATGCGGGCGATGAGGAACAGCCAGGCCAGGTCCTGGCGGATGATCGGCTTGAGGCCGGGGCGCACGACCTTGACCACTACTTCCTCGCCGCTTTTCAGCTGTGCAGCGTGCACCTGGGCCACCGAGGCCGAGGCCAGCGGCTGGCTGTCGAAGCGGGCGAACACTTCGTTCACCGGGGCGCCGAGCTGGCGCTCGATCAGGGCGATAGCCTGATCCTCGGGGAAGGGTGGGACCTGATCCTGCAGGCGTGCCAGCTCATCGGCGATGTCCGGCGGCAGCAGGTCGCGGCGGGTGGACAGCAGCTGGCCGAACTTGATGAAGATCGGCCCCAGGTCTTCCAGCGCCAGACGCAGGCGCGCGCCGCGCGACAGGTCCAGTGGCTTGCGTGGCAGCCAGCGCCAGGGCAGCAGCCAGGACAGTGCGCGCAGCCAGATGGGCAACGGCAACTCGAGGAGCATCTCGTCCAGCTGGTAGCGGACGACGACACGCTGGATACGGAACAGGCGGCGAACGGCAAGCAGCTTCATGCGTCGGGCTTATGGGCAGAAGTGAGGCGCTCGATGCGTGCTTCCAGGCGGTCGAGGGCGAGTTTCAGTCGGTCCAGTTCGGCGAAGCGCACATCGGCTTCGCGCTGTCCGACCAGGGTGCGTGATTCTTCGGCCAGGTAGTCGGCCAGGTCCTGCCTGAGGCTGGCGGCGCCGTTGCTGGCCAGGCTCACCCGGCTGCGCAGGTGGCTGGCGAGCAGGGTGGTGGCCACCGGGCCGAGCCAGCGCGAGACTTCGTATTCCCAGTCCAGCTCCAGGTCCTGGAGAATCTCGGCCAGTTGCAGCAGCGCAGCGCTGTCGCCGTCGAGGGACACGTCCGGGCGATGCAGCACGGCGGTCTTGTCGCGGCTCAGGGCCAGACGCGCCAGGCTGGCGGCCGGCGCGGTGAGGGTGCAATCGGCCGGGGCGTGCCACTGCGCGGCCAGTCGCAGGCCGTCGCCGCTGGGCAGGATGAACAGCTCCAGCGTCGGGCTCTGGCACTGCACGGCGATGACCTTGCCGCTGAGCGCCTGCAGGCGCGGCAAGGCCGTGCCGTCGAGGCGCAGAACACGATTGAGGCCGGCTTCGACGCTGGCCAGCAAGCCGGTTATCAGCATCAGGGCTTGATGCCGCGATGCAGGGCGACGATGCCGCCGGTCATGTTGTGGTAGGTGACGCGTTCGAAACCGGCGTCGACCATCATCGCCTTGAGGGTTTCCTGATCCGGGTGCATGCGGATCGACTCGGCGAGGTAGCGGTAGCTGTCGGCATCGTTGGTGATCAGCTTGCCGGCCAGCGGCATGAAGCTGAACGAGTAGGTGTCATAGGCCTTGGCCAACAGCGGGTTGCCGGGCTTGGAGAACTCCAGCACCAGCAGGCGGCCGCCGGGCTTGAGCACGCGCAGCATGGAGCGCAGGGCCTCGTCCTTGTGGGTGACGTTGCGCAGGCCGAAGGCGATGGTGACCACATCGAAGTGGTTGTCGGGGAACGGCAGCTTCTCGGCATCGGCCTGAACGAACTGCACGTTGCCGGCCACGCCCTTGTCCAGCAGGCGGTCGCGACCGACCTTGAGCATGGAGTCGTTGATGTCGGCCAGGACCACTTCGCCGGTCGGCCCGACGATGCTGGAGAACTTGCGGGTCAGGTCACCGGTGCCGCCTGCGATATCCAGCACGCGGTTGCCCGGGCGCACACTGGACAGCTCGATGGTGAAGCGCTTCCACAGGCGATGCAGGCCGCCGGACAGCACGTCGTTCATCAGGTCGTACTTGGCCGCCACCGAGTGGAAGACTTCGGCCACCTTGTCCGCCTTCTGGCTTTCCGGCACGTCCTGGAAACCGAAGTGGGTGGTGGGTTCCTGCTCCTGGGCCTTGCGTGGATCGCTCATGTCGCTCTCACCGGGTAGAAAACCGCACCATTCTAAAGCTGCGTGCGGTCTTTGTCTTGCCTGGGTGCCCCACCGTGCGGTGGGCTGGTAGAGTGACGCGACCTCATGCCGCAGCCTTGCGGCGCGCTGCCAGTTCAAGGAGTTGTCATGTCCCGCATTCGTGTCGAACGATCCCATTCTCTCGGTCGTGAGGGGGCCCGCGAAAAAGCCGAGCGCCTGGCCGAACGCCTGGCCAGCGAGTACGACGTGCGCTACCGCTGGAACGGCGACACCCTGGAGTTCAAGCGCAGCGGCGCCGATGGCAGCATCGCGGTCGGTGAAGACACCGTGCGCGTGGAACTCAAGCTCGGCCTGCTGCTCTCGCCCATGGGCAGCATGATCCAGCGCGAGATCGAGCAGGTGCTGGACAAGTCCCTGGCGTAGAAGCAGCTTCAAGCGGCAAGCCACAAGCTTCAAGTAAGGCAGAAGCGATACGGAGTGGTTGATAGCTTCGGGCGGGCTTGCAGCTTGCGGCTTGAAGTTTGCCGCTGCTCTTAGTATGCGATTTCTAATTTTTCTCCTTAGGGTGTACCCAAGCCTGCATTCCGTGGGCGTTTCCGCTAACTGTCAAAGCGCGTGAGGTGCACCATGTCGAAAGTTGCCGTGAAGAAAAAAGTCGAAGCCGTGGTCGAAGACAAGGCTGGTCTGCTCGATGACGTGAAGGGTTATGCCCGCAAGATCTACCTCGCTGGCCTGGGTGCTTATGCCAAGGCGGGTGCCGAGGGGGCCGAATACTTCAAGGAACTGGTCAAGACCGGTGAAGGCGTCGAAAGCAAAGGCAAGAAACTGGTCGACGAGCAGGTAGAAGCCGCCAACAGCCAGATCGAATCGGTCAAGCAGTCGGTCAACAGCAACGTCACCAGCGTCAAGGGCAAGGTCGAAGTTCAGCTCGACAAGATCGAGAAGGCGTTCGACACCCGTGTGGCTGCCGCGCTGAATCGCATCGGCATTCCGTCCAAGCAGGATGTTGAAGCACTCTCTGCTAAGCTGGATGAGCTGAGCGCGTTGCTCGAGCACGTCGCGCGTACCAAATAAGGAGATCAGGATGGCTGTTAAGAAGAAAACCGAGAAACAGACCAGCTCCTGGATCGGCGAGGTCGAGAAATACTCGCGCCAGATCTGGTTGGCAGGCTTGGGCGCTTATTCCAAGGTCAGCAAGGACGGCACCAAGCTGTTCGACTCGCTGGTCAAGGATGGCGAAAAGGCCGAAAAGCAGGCCAAGAGCGAAGTCGACAAGCAGGTCGATGCGGTGAAAGCCGGCGTCGGTTCCAAGGTCGGCTCCGCCCGCTCCAAGGTCGACGAGGTCCGGGGCAAGGCGATCGGCAAGTGGGGTGAGCTGGAGGAAGCGTTCGACAAGCGTCTGAACAATGCCATCTCGCGCCTGGGCGTGCCCAGCCGCAACGAAGTGAAGGCGTTGAACGACAAGGTCGACAGCCTGACCAAGCAGCTGGAGAAGATCGCCGGTGTGTCGGCCAAGTCGGTCGCCAAGCCTGCCGCCAAGGCCGCTCCGAAACCAGCAGCCAAGCCGGCCGCGAAAGCCGCAGCCAAACCTGCAGCCAAGGCGCCTGCCAAGCCAGCGGCCAAGCCCGCTGCGAAACCGGCCGCCAAGCCGGCACCTGCCAAGGCCGCCGCCAAGCCAGCGGCAAAGCCGGCCGCGAAAGCTGCGGCCAAACCGGCTGCCAAGCCAGCGGCCAAACCCGCTGCGAAACCGGCCGCCAAGCCGGCGGCGAAGAAGCCCGCAGCGAAGAAACCAGCCGCGCCCAAGGCCGCTGTCGCGAAACCGGCGGCACCAGCCCCGGCACCGGCTGCTGCCGCGCCTGCTGCTGCACCGGCCCCGGCTGCCGCTCCGGCAGCGCCAGCCAACCCGTCCTGAGTTTCTCGGGATCAAGAACGCCCGGCCCAGTGCCGGGCGTTTGCGTTGTGCGCCCGCAAAGGCGCAAGCGCGTATCAGGCTTCCAGGTAGCGTTGCGCGAGGTGCTCGACGGCGCCGCGTGAGGGCTGATTCAGGTGTGGCGCGACCAGCATCATGATCTGGAACACCACCAGCCGCACTTCGCCTTCCTGGTCGAGGATGCGCTGATAGTCGAGGGAGAACAGCAGGGTCAGGGTGATCTGCTCGACCAGTTGCCCCAGCGCCTGGGTGCCGCTGTTCAACTGACCATCAGCCATCAGGCGCGCCAGCAGTGCCGCCAGGGTGCGCTTGAGTGCGTTGAGCCAGTGGCGGATGCCACGCGCCAGCTTGGGCAGGCGCCCGGCCAGGTTCGACAGGTCCTGAAAGAGGAAGCGGTACTGCGACAGGCGCTCGACGATCAGGTGCAGGAACAGCCAGTAGTCCTCGACATCGAGCCGGGCATCTGCCGGTGGGTCGAGCAGTGGCGCCATCTCGGCCTGGAAACGCTCGAACAGCTCCAGCACCAGCGGCTCCTTGCCGTGGAAGTGGTAGTAGAGATTGCCGGGGCTGATATCCAGCTCGTTGGCGATCTCCAGGGTGGAGACGTTGGGTTCGCCCTGGTCGTTGAACAGAACCAGGGCGGTTTGCAGAATGCGCTCGCGGGTCTTCATCCGTTACTTCTTGTTCGATCTGGCGCGGAGAGGTGACGATAACCGGCTGGCGTCCTGCCGGCCATCGCTTGTCAGTTGAATGTCGTACGGCGACGCCTTGCTGATGCGGCGTGCATGCCCATCAACGGATGTGCACGTAGGTGCCTGGCGCCTCCTCCATGGCCGGGTGGTGCTGGTTGCCCAGCGCCATGACGGTTTCGCGCTGCTCGCCGGAGCGGGCCTGGATCCACTCCAGCCATTGTGGCCACCAGCTGCCTTGCTGGTGCTGGGCGTCGTGGTACCAGGCGCGTGGGTCGGAGGTGAGCTTGGCGTTCTCGTAGTAGTTGGCCTTGGGGTTGCCGGGCGGGTTGAGGATGCTCTGGATATGGCCGCTGTTGGACAGGATGAAGCGGCGGTTGCCGCCGAGCAGCAGGGTCGAGCGATAGACCGCATCCCAGGGCGTGATGTGGTCGTTGATGCCCGCCACGCTGAAACTGTCGACGGTGACCTTGGTCAGGTCCACCGGGGTGCCGCAGACCTCCAGCGCACCGGCACGGGTCAGCGGGTTGTGCTTGAAGAAGTCGATCAGGTCGCCATGCAGCGCCGCCGGCAGGCGCGTGTTGTCGTTGTTCCAGTAGAGGATGTCGAAGGCCGGTGGCTGCTTGCCCATCAGGTAGTTGTTGATCCAGTAGTTCCAGATCAGGTCGTTGGGGCGCATCCAGGCGAACACCTTGGCCATGTCGCGGCCGTCCAGTACGCCCTGCTGATAGGAGCGGCGCTTTGCCGACTCGAGGGTCTGCTCGTCGGCGAAGAGCATCGCCGGGCTTTCGATCTGGCTGTCCAGCAGGCTGACCATGTAGGTGGCGCTGGCAATCTTGCGCAACTGGCGGCGGGCCTGCAGGTGGCCCTGCAGGGCGGCGATGGTCAGGCCTCCGGCACAGGCGCCGAGCAGGTTGACGTCCTTGCTGCCGGTGATGGCCCGGCAGGCATCGACGGCTTCCTCCACTGCCTGCACGTAGGTCGATAGGCCCCACTCGCGGTGCCGTGGATCCGGGTTGCGCCAGCTGATCATGAAGGTCTGCAGGTCGTTCTTCAGCGCGTACTGGACGAAGCTCTTGTCGTTGGACAGGTCGAATATGTAGTACTTGTTGATCTGCGGCGGCACGATCAGCAATGGGCGCAGGTACTGCTTCTCGCTCATCGGTTTGTACTGGATAAGTTCCAGCAGTTCGTTGCGAAACACCACCGCGCCGGGGGTACAGGCCAGGTTGCGGCCGACTTCGAACGCGTGCCGGCTGACCTGGCTGGGCAGGCCGTTGTTGTTCAGCAGGTCGTCGAACAGGTGCCGCAGCCCCTTGAGCAGGCTGCTGCCACCGGTATTGAACAGCTCCTTGACCGCCTGCGGGTTGAGCGGGCTGTTGGAGGGCGACAGCGCATCGCTCATCAGCGAGGCGAGAAAGCGCGCGCGGGCACGGTCGTCAGGCGACAGGTCGCTGTCGTCGATCCAGGCGGCGAGTTGCTTCTGCCAGGCCAGGTAGGCCTGCAGGCTGCGCCGGTAGAAGGGATTGAGGTGCCAGGTCGGGTCGGCGAAGCGAGCGTCCTGCGGGTTGACCTTGTGCAGCGTATCGCCGATGAGCACGCGTCCCAGCTGGCTGCCGAAGGCCAGCAGGTGGCGGCCACTGCGTACGGGATTCTTGAGCCCCTGGCTGGCCAGCAGGCGCATCGTGGACAGCAGATCGCGGCCGCGTACGCCGACCACGGCGCTCTGGGCATTCATGAAACTGGCAGGTGCCGGCAGGGTAGCCGGGGTCGACTTGTCTCGCATGGCAACACTCCGTCGTCAAACCGTCTAGAGACTTGCATGGCACCGACTGCCGGGCTCGCTCGAAGCCTCAGGTGCGCCGCTTGCTTGCACAGAGATGCAGCAAGCCCTGTACCAGACGCGCAGGAGGTGCATTCCAGACAGCCGCGTCGAATTTGCCCGGGGCGGCTTGCGCCCCTTCGTCGAGCATGCCGAACATTGCGCACTCTGCTGGTGCGGTCAATGCTGGCGTAGTGGCGTGGGCTGCGGGTGCATCACCGCACGCTGTCGCTCCTCCTCGAGAAACTTCATGATGATAGGCGCCACCGCTTCGGCACGCGTCACCAGGAACAGGTGGCCGTCGTCGATGACGTGCAGCTCGGCGTTGGGAATGCGCCAGGCCAGCAGGCGCATGTTGATCAGCGGGATCAGCGGGTCATCGTCGCCGGCCATGACCAGCGTAGGCTGACGAATCTTGTGTAGCCAGTGAATGCTGGTCCAGCCGAGGCCGGCGAACAGTTGCCAGTAATAGCCCATCTTGCCGCCCGAACGCACCTTGCTGGCATGCGCCATGGCCAGCTTGGGGTCGCGACGGAAGGCACCGCCGTAGATGTCCGGGGCGATGCGCACGCCGTAGGAGGGCTGCACGTAGCGTCTGGGACTGGCCATGCGCCAGAGGACCTTGGGCTTGCCGGGCACCATCACCGCGCCGGCCGACGTGGCGGCGAGGATCAGCTTCTTGCAGCGCTCGGGATAGTCGTGGGCGAACTGCTGGGCCAGGGCGCCGCCCCAGGACACACCGATGGCGTTGACCTGGCCGTAGTTCAGGTAGTCGAGCATGCGCGCCGCCAGCTTGGCCAGTCCGGGAAATCGGTAGGGCGTGGCGGGGGTCGATGAACC
The DNA here is from genome assembly GCF_017915135.1 of Ectopseudomonas khazarica. NCBI lineage: Bacteria > Pseudomonadati > Pseudomonadota > Gammaproteobacteria > Pseudomonadales > Pseudomonadaceae > Ectopseudomonas > Ectopseudomonas khazarica. The sequence goes on from NZ_CP068551.1 coordinate 538,030, forward strand.
ACCGACGCCGGGAACGTCGAAGGCGATGATCTCCAGCTCCGGGTCGAGGGCGGCGACGAAGGGCATCACCAGCTCCAGGTTGGCGCCGATGCCGTTGAAGATCAGCAGCGGCACCAGCTGGCTGTTGCCCGGCCGCACTGCGGTACGGATGGTCTGTCCATCGAGGTCGATGGTGCGGAATACGAATGGTTGCGGCATAGGCGCAGCCCCTATGGAGTTGAGCGCTGGAGAGGGCCGTCCGGGCCGCCTCCAGAGTTACCAGGACGCGCCTGGTTCACCACACCCACAAGGGCCGGCGTGGCGTGCGGCACTTCCCGGTGCCGCCGCGGTTGAGGTCGATGATCAGCGTTCGTGTACATAGGTGCCCGGCGCGGCTTCGCCGACCGGGTACTTCTTGTTGCCCAGCGCCCTGGGGGCATTCTTGGTTTCACCCGAGCGCTCGGCCAGCCAGGTCTGCCAGTGCAGCCACCAGGAGTCGGCATGCTTGGTCGAGCTTTCCTGCCAGGCTTTCGGGTCCAGCGGCATTTCGCTATTGGTCATGTAGCGTGCCTTGGGGTTGCCCGGTGGGTTGAGAATGCTCTGGATATGGCCGCTGTTGGAGAGGACGAACTCGCACTTGCCGCCGAACAGGTGCGCCGACTTGTAGCACGAGTCCCAGGGCGTGATGTGGTCGGTGGTGCCGGCCACGACGAAGAAGTCGCAGGTGACCTGCTTGAGGTCGATCGGCGTACCGCAGACCTCCAGGGCGCCCGGACGGGTCAGCGGGTTGGTCTGGAACATCTCGATGAATTCGCCGTGCAGGGCAGCCGGCAGGCGCGTGGTGTCGTTGTTCCAGTAGAGGATGTCGAACACCGGCGGCTCGTTGCCGAGCAGGTAGTTGTTAACCCAGTAGTTCCAGATCAGGTCGTTGGGGCGCATCCAGGCGAACACCTTGGCCATGTCGCTGCCTTCCAGCACGCCGGCCTGGTAGGAGCGGCGCTTGGCGGCTTCCAGGGTCTTCTCGTCGGCGAACAGGGCCACCTGGGTGTCGAGCTGGGTGTCGAGCACGCTCACCAGCAGGGTCAGGGCGTTGACCTTCTGCTGGCCGAGGGCCGCGTAGTGGCCGAGCAGGGAGGCAGTGGTCAGGCCGCCGGAGCAGGCGCCGAGCATGTTGACGTCCTTGCTGCCAGTGATGGCGCAGATGACGTCGATGGCGTCCTTGAGTGCCTCAATGTAGGTCGACAGGCCCCACTCGCGCTGCGCCTTGGTCGGGTTGCGCCAGCTGACCACGAAGGTCTGCACCTGGCTGCGCAGGAGGAAGCGCGCCAGGCTCTTGTCCGGCGACAGGTCGAATACGTAGAACTTGTTGATCTGTGGTGGCACCACCAGCAGCGGGCGTTCGTGCACGCTCTCGGTGATCGGCTTGTACTGGATCAGCTCCAGCACGTCGTTGCGAAACACCACGGCGCCCTCGGTGGTGGCGAGGTTCTTGCCCACCTCGAAGGCCTCCATGTTCACCTGGCTGGGCATGCCGCCGTTGTTGACCATGTCCTTGGCCAGGTGCGAGAGACCGTCGAGCAGGCTCTTGCCGCCCGTTTCGAAGAAGCGTTTGACGGCGGCCGGGTTGGCCATGCTGTTGGACGGCGCCATGGCTTCGGTCATCAGGTTGATGACGAAGTGGCCGCGACTGGCATCCTGTTCGGACAGCGAGCTGTGCTCGATCCAGTCGTGCAGCTCCTTGCGCCAGGCCAGGTAGGTCTGCAGGTAACGGCGGTAGAGCGGATTCTGGCTCCAGGCCGGATCGTTGAAGCGGCGGTCGCCGTCTTCGGGCTGGAGCGCGGACTGGCCGAGCAGGACGTTCTTCAGTTCGAGGCCGAAGTGGGCCACATGCTTGGCACTATGGAAGGGTTGCTTGAGTGCCTGAGCGAGCACCATGCGGGCAGAGGTCAAAAGATCCTTGCCGCGGATGCCAATCACCGGGTTGAGTCCCAGCGTATTTTCCGAGGCCTGGCGTTTCAGGTCATCGTTGTTCTTGTCACTCATCTACGACGCTCCATTGTCCTGAGACGAATACCGGCCTGCGAAGGCGCGCGGCTGAACAGGGCCTGGTACTGCTCGGGTTACCGGGGGCGGATCGAGTCCGCATATTTCGTTGCACCTGGCACAGCCAAATGCAGGGAACCTGCCAGTTCCTTGGTTACCCGAGTTTGTGCAGTTAAGCAAGCCAGTCGATGGCGCAGGAGTATGCCGCGATAGATTAGAAAACTCGCCCTAACTGTCGCTAACGTGATCGGTGGTGAGGGTGCCGGGCGCTCTGCGGCAAGGGTTTGCCTGGCGCCTCAGAGCATCAGGCGGACGACCGATTCGTTGGGGTCGCGGGATTTTCCGGCGGCGCTCAGTTGCGCCAGATAGTCGGCCCACAGCTCGCTCTGGCGCGTGGCCAGTTCGTGCAGGTAGTCCCAGGTGAACAGGCCGCTGTCATGACCGTCGTCGAAGCACAGTTTCAGTGCATAGTTGCCGGCCGGTTCGATGCGCTCCAGGCCGACACCGAGTTTGCCGGTCTGCAGGATCGGCTGGCCGTGCCCCTGCACCTCGGCCGAGGGCGAGTGCACGCGGAGGAATTCGGCGCTGAGCTGGTAGCTCGTTTCCCCATAGCGCAGCTCCAGGGTCTTCGAGGCCTTGTGCAGTTTGATCGCGCTGGGGATGGGCATGGGACAGCTCCAAGTTGCAAGCCTCAAGCTACAAGTCTAAGCGGCTTTGCTTCTGACTTGTAGCTTGCTGCTTGCGGCTCTTGTCAGAGGATATAGCGCGACAGGTCTTCGTCCTGGGCCAGTTCGCCCAGGTGGCCGTTGACGTAGTCGGCGTCGATGCGGATCGGTTCGCCGTTCTGCTGCCCGGCCAGGTCGCCGGCACTGAAGGACACCTCTTCCAGCAGGCGCTCGAGCAGGGTGTGCAGGCGGCGCGCACCGATGTTCTCGGTCTTCTCGTTGACCTGCCAGGCAATCTCGGCCAGACGCTTGATGCCGTCGTCGGCGAACTCGATGTGCAGCCCCTCGGTCTTCAGCAGTTCGCTGTACTGCTCGGTGAGCGAGGCGTGCGGCTCGCGCAGAATGCGCTCGAAGTCCTGCGGGCTCAGCGCCTTGAGTTCGACGCGAATCGGCAGACGCCCCTGCAGCTCGGGCACCAGGTCACTGGGTTTGCTCAGGTGGAAGGCGCCGGAGGCGATGAACAGGATATGGTCGGTCTTGACCATGCCCAGCTTGGTGTTGACCGTGCAGCCTTCGATCAGCGGCAGCAGGTCGCGCTGCACGCCTTCGCGGGAGACGTCGGCGCCGCCGGCGTTGGCGCGCTTGGCGACCTTGTCGATCTCGTCGATGAAGACGATGCCGTGCTGCTCGACGGCCTCCAGTGCGCGGGCCTTGAGTTCTTCCTCATTGACCAGGCGGGCGGCTTCCTCGTCGCGCACCAGCTTCAGCGCATCGACGACCTTGAGCTTGCGGCTCTTCTTCTTGCCCTTGCCCATGCTGGAGAACAGGTTCTGCAGCTGGTTGGTCATTTCCTCCATGCCCGGTGGGGTCATGATCTCGACGCCCATGGGCGACTCGGCGACCTCGATGTCGATTTCCTTGTCGTTCAGCTGGCCTTCGCGCAGGCGCTTGCGGAACAGCTGGCGGGTGTTGGAGTCCTCGCTGCGCGCCGGCTCGTCGCCGAAGCCCTGGCGTGCCGGTGGCAGCAGGGCGTCGAGGATGCGCTCCTCGGCGGCGTCCTCGGCGCGGTGGCGGACCTTGACCATTTCCTGCTCGCGCAGCATTTTCACCGCTGCATCGGCCAGGTCGCGGATGATCGACTCGACGTCACGGCCGACATAGCCGACCTCGGTGAACTTGGTCGCTTCCACCTTGAGGAACGGCGCGTTGGCCAGCTTGGCCAGACGCCGGGCGATCTCGGTCTTGCCGACACCGGTGGGGCCGATCATCAGGATGTTCTTCGGCGTGACTTCCTGGCGCAGGTCGGTCGGCAGTTGCATGCGCCGCCAGCGGTTGCGCAGGGCGATGGCGACGGCGCGCTTGGCGTCGTCCTGGCCGATGATATGGCGATTGAGTTCGTGGACGATCTCGCGGGGCGTCATGGACATGGAATTTGGCTCGCAATAAACGAAAACGGTGAGGCGGTGGACGCTACTCGGCGGCGTCCAGTTCCTCGATGGTCTGGTGATGATTGGTGAATACGCAGATGTCGCCGGCGATGCCCAGCGCGGTCTCGGCCACCTCACGGGCGGACAGGTCGGTCTTCATCAGCAGCGCGCGCGCGGCGGCCTGGGCGAAGTTGCCGCCGGAGCCCATGGCGATCAGGCCTTCTTCGGGTTCGACCACGTCGCCGTTGCCGGTGATGATCAGCGATGCATCCTTGTTGGCCACCGCCAGCATGGCTTCCAGGCGGCTCAGGCTGCGGTCGGTACGCCAGTCCTTGGCCAGTTCCACGGCGGCGCGCACCAGATGGCCCTGGTGTTTTTCCAGCTGGCCTTCGAAACGCTCGAACAGGGTAAAGGCATCGGCGGTGGCGCCGGCGAAACCGGCCAGCACCTGGCCGTGGTACAGGCGGCGCACCTTCTTGGCGTTGCCCTTCATGACGGTGTTGCCGAGCGATACCTGGCCGTCGCCAGCCATCACGACCTTGCCATGACGGCGCACTGAAACGATGGTGGTCAAGGGTGAATCTCCACGCTGCGGGGCGAATTGCCCGGATGGAAACTCAGATGGGGTGCCCGCTGCGGCTTTTCAACCGGCAGCGGGCGAATCGACGATCAGCGGACCTGGCGCTGCTGTAACAGCAGGTTGCTGAAACCATTGCCGGCCAGGGTCTTCTGCGCCGACGCCAGCTGCTCGCGGCTGGCGAACGGGCCGACCAGCACGCGGTGCCAGGTTTCCTCGCGTACCTTGCCGGTCTCCACGCGCACGTTCTGCCCCAGCAGGATGATCTGCGCGCGCAGGGTGTCGGCGTCATCGCGCTTGCGGAACGAGCCGGCCTGCAGGAAGAACTGCGTGGTGACCGGTGCGCTGGCGATGACCGGCGGCGGGGGCGGCGGTACCTGGCCGTTGAGTGCGGCCTCGGCGCGAGCGGTGTCGATCTTCGCGGCTTCCTCGGGGGTGACCGGTTTCTGCGCGGCGGTTGGCGGCGGTGTTTCTTCCAGTGCCTGCGGCAGGATCACCTCGGACTCCGGCAGCAGGGTGTAGAAGTCGTACTTGGGCTTGGCCGGTTCCGGCTTGCTCGGCTTGGGCTCCGGCTTGGTGCTGCGCGCCTGCTCGCCACGGTCGCGCTTGATCTCGTCGCGACCGGGTTCGAGGCTGAACAGGAACATGAAGAAACCACCGACCACCAGGCCACAGACCAGCCAGATCCAGCCCGGTACGGGTTTCTTGGCCGGGGCCTGGTAGCGACTGGCGCCGCGTTTGGGCGCCGGTTTCTTGCGCGCGGCCATTTACATCCGCTCCAGGGTGTCCAGGCCGAGCAGCTCCAGGCCCTGCTTGAGGGTACGGCCGGTGAGCGCGGTCAGGCGCAGACGGCTGTCGCGCGTGGCCTCGTCTTCGGCAGCGAGGATCGGGCAGTTCTCGTAGAAGCTGGAGAACAGGCCGGCGATGTCGTACAGGTAGCTGCACAGCATGTGCGGCGTGCCTTTCTCGGCGACGCTGCTCAGCAGTTCATTGAACTGCGCCAGCTTGGCGGCCAGGGCCTGCTCCTGCTCGGCGACCAGGGCGATCTGCCCGCCGATTTCCTCGATGCCCTTGCCCAGCTTGCGGAATACACCAGCCACGCGGGTGTAGGCGTACAGCAGGTAGGGCGCGGTGTTGCCCTCGAAGCTCAGCATCAGGTCGAAGTTGAAGCTGTAGTCGCTGGTGCGGTGCTTGGACAGGTCGGCGTACTTCACCGAGGCGATGCCGACCACGCGGGCGATCTGGCGCAGCTCGTCGTCGCCCAGCTCCGGGTTCTTGCTCTTGACCAGCTCATAGGCGCGCTGCTCGGCTTCGTCGAGCAGGTGCACCAGTTTCACCGTGCCGCCGTCGCGGGTCTTGAACGGGCGGCCGTCTGGGCCGTTCATGGTGCCGAAGCCCATGTGCTCCATTTCCATGCTGGCTGGCACGAAGCCGGCCAGACGGGCGCAGGCGAAGACCATCTGGAAGTGCAGGGCCTGGCGCTGGTCGACGAAGTACAGCACGCGGTCGGCCTTGAGCGTGCCGGCGCGATAGCGGGTGGCGGCCAGGTCGGTGGTGGCGTACAGGTAGCCGCCACCGGCCTTCTGCACGATCAGTGGCAGCGGGTTGCCTTCGCTGTTCTTGAATTCGTCCATGAACACGCACTGCGCGCCATTGTCCTCGGTCAGCAGGCCCTTGGCGGCCAGATCCGCGACCACCTGCGGCAGGTCGTCGTTGTAGGCGCTCTCGCCCTTGACGTCGGCCATGCTCAGCTTGACGCCGAGGCGGTCGTACAGCGCCTGGCAGTGGCTCAGGGAGATGTCGTTGAAGCGGTTCCACAGGCGCAGGCATTCGGCGTCGCCAGCCTGCAGCTGCACCACCAGCTCACGGGCGCGGTCGGCGAACTCGGGGGACTCGTCGAAGCGCTTCTTGGCGGCGCGGTAGAAGCCTTCCAGGTCGGCCAGCTCGCTCTCGGCGGCCGCCGGGTTTTCCTGCATGTAGGCCAGCAGCATGCCGAACTGGGTGCCCCAGTCGCCGACGTGGTTCTGGCGGATCACGGTGTCGCCGAGGAACTCCAGCACACGGGCCACGCCATCGCCGATGATGGTCGAGCGCAGGTGGCCGACGTGCATCTCCTTGGCCAGGTTGGGTGCCGAGAGGTCGACCACCACGCGCTGCGCGGCGCCATTCTTGCGCACGCCGAGCCTGGCGTCGGCCAGCGCAGCCTCAAGGCGTTGAGCGAGGGCGTCGCTGTTCTGGAAGAAGTTGAGGAAGCCGGGGCCGGCGATCTCCACCTTGGTGATCTGCGTATCGGCCGGCAGGGCGGCGATCAGTTTCTCCGCCAGGTCGCGCGGCTTCATGGCGGCCGGCTTGGCCAGCATCATGGCAATGTTGCTGGCGAAGTCGCCGTGGCTCTTGTCCTTGGTGTTCTCCACCTGGATGGCCGGCGTCAGACCTTCAGGCAGCACGCCTTCGGCGGTGAGGCGGTCGAGGGCTTGCTGGATCAGGTGGCGAATGCTGTCTTTCATGTTCGGCTCGGGGCTGCCTTGGGGGCTTTGGTCGAAAACTGTGCATTATAAGAGCAGCGACAAGCTGCAAGCCATAAGCGGCAAGGAAAAGCACGTCGCCGTTCTTGCTTGAAGCTTGTGGTTTGCAGCTAGAAGCTCAAAAAAGGTCGATCGGGTCGACATCCAGCGACCAGCGCACCGCGCGGCCGCTGGGCATCTGCTCCAGTGCCTGTAGCCAGGGGGTGAGCAGGCGATGCAGGGCGGCGCGGGTGCTGCCTTGCAGCAGCAGCTGCGCGCGGAAGCGCCCGGCACGGCGTTCCATCGGGGCCGGAACGGGGCCGAGCAACTCGATGCCGGACAGGCCCAGCTCGCCCAGCAGATACTCCGCTTCGCTGCAGGCTTCATCGAGGAATCCTTCCGCCTGCCCCGGCTTGTGTGCCTCGGCGCGCAGCAGGGCCAGGTGGCAGAACGGCGGCAGGCCGGCGGCGCGGCGCTCGCTCAGGGCCTGTTCGGCGAAGGCGAAGTAGCCTTGCTCGGTCAGTTGCACCAGCAACGGGTGGTCGGCCAGGTGGCTCTGGATGATCACCTTGCCCGGCTCTTCGGCGCGTCCGGCACGCCCGGCGACCTGCACGATCAACTGGGCCATGCGCTCGCTGGCGCGAAAATCCGCGGAGAACAGGCCGCCGTCGGCATCGAGGATCGCTACCAGCGTCACCCGTGGGAAGTGATGGCCCTTGGCGAGCATCTGCGTGCCGACCAGGATGCACGGCTCACCCTTGTTGATGGTGGCGAACAGGCGATCCATGGCGCCCTTGCGCGAGGTGCTGTCGCGGTCGATGCGCAGCACCGGGTAATCGGGAAACAGTACCGCCAGGCGCTCCTCGGCACGCTCGGTGCCGGCGCCGACCGGGCGCAGGTCGACGTGCTGGCATTTCGGGCAGTTGCTCGGCTGGCGCTCGACGTGCCCGCAGTGATGGCAGCGCAGTTCCTGGTAGCGCTGATGCACGGTCATGCGCGCATCGCAGCGCGGGCACTCCGACAGCCAGCCGCAGTCGTGGCAGAGCAGGGCCGGGGCGAAGCCGCGGCGGTTGAGAAATACCAGCACCTGCTGGCCGGCCGCCAGGGTCTGGGCGATGGCCTGCTGCATCGGCCCGGAGATGCCGGCGTCCAGCGGTCGGCTCTTCACGTCCAGGCGCAGGAAGCGTGGCTGGCTGGCGCCACCCGCCCGCTGCGTGAGCTTGAGCAGGGCATAGCGGCCGCTATGGGCGTTGTGCAGGCTCTCCAGCGACGGCGTGGCCGAGCCGAGCACGATGGGCACGTCTTCCTGGCGCGCCCGCACCAGGGCCAGGTCGCGGGCGTGGTAGCGCAAACCCTCCTGCTGTTTATAGGAGGCGTCGTGTTCTTCGTCGACGATGATCAGCCCCGGGTTCAGCATGGGGGTGAACAGCGCCGAGCGGGTGCCGATGATGATGTCCGCCTCGCCGTCGCGGGCCGCCAGCCAGGCGTCCAGGCGTTCGCGGTCGTTCACCGCCGAATGCAGCAGGGCGATGCGCGCATTGAAGCGACGGGCGAAGCGCTCGAAGGTCTGCGGCCCGAGGTTGATCTCGGGGATCAGCACCAGGGCCTGCTTGCCGGCTTCCAGGCATTGATGGATCAGTTGCAGGTAGACCTCGGTCTTGCCGCTGCCGGTGATGCCTGCGAGCAGGAAGGCGTTGAACTGCCCCCAGCCCGAGGCGACAGCGTTGACCGCCGCGCGTTGCTCGGCGTTGAGTGGCAGCTCCGGTTGCGCCAGCCAGTGGGCGGGCTTCGCCTGTGGTTTGTTGCGGCGCACCTCGACGCGCACCAGGCCTTTCTCATGCAGCAGCTGCAGGCTGTCGCGGTTGAGCTGCAACTGACTGAGCAGGCTGTGGGCGACGCCGTGCGGGTGCTGGGCCAGCGCCTTGAGCGCATCGCGCTGGCGCGGTGCCCGGGCCAGGCGCGGGTCGTCTACGCTGGCGCCGCTGGTGGCCAGCCAGAAGCGCTCCTGCCGCGCCTCGGCCGGTTCGCCCTGGCGCAGCAGCACCGGCAATGCCCAGCTCAGCGTGTCGCCGAGGCTGTGCTGGTAGTACTGGGCGGTCCACAGGCACAGCTTGAACAGCGCTGCCGGCAGCGGCGGGCGGGCGTCGAGCAGCTGCAGCGCAGGCTTGAGCTTGTCGGCCGGCACGTCGCTCTGGTTGTCGACCTCCACCAGTACGCCGATCATCTCGCGCCGGCCGAACGGCACACGCAGGCGTGCGCCAGGCTGCAGCGCGCTACGCGGTACACCGGCAGGGGCGCGGTAGTCGAACAGGCGGCGCAGGGGCGAGGGCAGGGCGAGGCGCAGGATCAGGTCGGGCAAGCCGGAAGCTCCAATGACAGGTGGCCGATGGTAACACGCGACGGCCGGTGCCCTGTCTGGCTTGCATCGCTTCACGTGTCTGGTAAGATGCGCGGCCTATTTCTGTGCGGTGCCTGACATTGGTTGGGTGGCGGCACGACTACCCCGAGGAAAGCATCATGAAAGCCGATATCCATCCGAACTACGTCGAGATCGACGCCACCTGCTCCTGCGGCAACGTCATCAAGACCCGCTCCACCCTGGGCAAGAACCTGAGCCTCGACGTCTGCTCCGAGTGCCACCCGTTCTACACCGGTAAGCAGAAAGTGCTGGACACCGGCGGCCGTATCGATCGCTTCAAGCAGCGCTTCGGCGTATTCGGCGCCAAGTAAGCGGCCGAAGCAAGACGGAATCTGGCATGCGCCACTCCGTGCTACTGAAAAAGGCGTCCCTGGTGGGCGCCTTTTTCGTTTCTCTGTTCTGCGTCGAGCTGGCGCAGGCCTTTTGCCCGCTGCGCGAGGATCTGCCCCGCTTCGCCGTGCGCCAGGTGGTCGACGGCGACACCCTGCGCCTGGTCGATGGGCGCAGCATTCGCCTGATTGGCATCAACGCCCCTGAGCTGGGGCGCAAGGGGCGCAGCGACGAGCCCTATGCCGTGCAGGCCAAGCGCCGTTTGCAGGCGCTGGTGGATGCCAGTGAGGGGCGCGTTGGCCTGTTGCCCGGCGAGCAGCGCAAGGATCGCTATGGACGCACCCTGGCGCACCTCTACGACGCTCAGGGACGTAATCTCGAGGCGCAGCTGCTCGGCGAAGGCCTGGGTTTCATGGTCGCGGTGGCGCCGAATGTCGAACTGGTACGCTGTCAGGCGGTCGCCGAGCGCGAGGCGCGTGATCGGCGCCTGGGGCTCTGGCGGGATTACCGGGTCCGTTCGGCCGGGCAGGTCCGCAGCGGCGGGTTTGCCTTGCTGAGTGGGCGTGTGGCCAGGGTGCAGCGCAATCGTGGCGGCCTGTGGCTGGAGCTGGACGGTGGCCGCGTGCTGCGCGTGGCGCCGGCGCTCCTGGATGCATTCGATCTGCCGGCGATGCAGGCGCTCGCGGGGCGAAGAGTCGAGGCGCGCGGCTGGGTGATCGACCGCCAGTCACGGGGTGGTCTGCAGTCGGGCCAGGCGCGCTGGATGCTGCCACTGACCCACTCGGCGATGCTGGAGGTGTTGCCATGATGCGTGCATTGATGCTGTGCCTGTTCTGCGCCTGGCTGACGGGCTGTGCCGTCAACCCTGCCACGGGGCGCACCGATTTCGTGATGATGAGCGAGCGCCAGGAGCTCGACCTCGGTGCCCGCTACAACCAGGAAATCCTCAAGCAGAACCCGCCTTATGCGGACGCCAAGTTGCAGGCCTACATCCAGCGGGTGGGCGAGCGGGTGGCGCGCAACAGTCATCGCAATCAGCTCAGCTACGTCTTCACCCTGGTCGACAGCCCGGACGTCAATGCCTTCGCCCTGCCGGGCGGCTATATCTACATTCACCGTGGGCTGCTCGCCTACCTCAACTCCGAGGCGGAACTGGCCGCCGTGCTCGGCCATGAGATCGGTCACGTGACGGCGCGCCACAGCGTGCGTCAGCAGAGCCAGTCGACCGCCTGGGGGCTGCTCGGCCAGGCGGCGGCCATCGGCACCGGGGTTGGCGCTGTCGGCGACCTGACCAGCGTCATGGGCAATGCCTTCGTGCGTGGCTATGGCCGTGACATGGAGCTGGAGGCGGACGGCCTCGGCGCACAGTACCTGGCACGCAGCGGCTATGACCCGCAGGCGATGATCGAAGTGGTCAAGGTGCTCAAGAGTCAGGAGGACTTCGCCCGTGAGCAGGCCGCCAGGCGTGGTGAGGCGCCCGCGCAGGGCGGCTATCACGGTCTGTTCGACACCCACCCTGACAACGATCGCCGCCTGCAGGAGGTGATCGGTCCGGCGCGGGCGCTGGTCGGTGGCAATCAGGAAGTGGGGCGCGATGCGTTCCTGCAGCAGCTCGATGGCCTGGTGTTCGGTGATTCGGCAGCCAGCGGGATTCGTCGTGGGCGCCACTTCTACCATGGCGAGCTGGATTTCACCCTGACCTACCCGCAGGGCTGGCAACTGGTCAATCGCGCCGATGTGCTGATCGGCCATACCCCGGATGAGCAGGCGTTCATCGCCATGACGCTGGAGCCGGCAGACAAGGCGCTCGCGCCTGCCGAGTACCTGCGCCAGCGAGTCGGCAATCAGCGCCTGGTGGCTGGTGAAGAGCTGCGCCTGGGGGCGTTGCGCGGCTACACGGCCATCTTGCAGGGGCAGGCGGCGCGCCGGGTGGCGGTGATCTATCGTGGCGACAATGCCTATCTGTTCGTCGCCGCGGTCAAGGGGCGCGCTTCGCTGGAGAGCGAAGACGAGCGTTTCCTCGAAGTGATCCGCAGCTATCGTCCGCTCAAGGCGACCGAGCGCAAGCTGGCTGAGCCGGTGCGTCTGCATCTGGTGCGGGCCAAGGCAGGGCAGGGCATGGCGAGCCTTGCTCGCAACTCGCCGTTGCCGAGCGATGGCGAGGCGCAGCTGCGCTTGCTCAACGGGCTCTACCCCGCTGGTGAGCCGCGTGCAGGGCAGTGGTTGAAAACGCTGCGCTAGTGGGGCGCTTCAATCGCGACCGAACAGTCTTGTGCAGCTGTATACAACTTGCGTATCCTCGGCCGCTGCCCGTTCAACAGCCAACAAAAGCGGAAATGCCACTATGTCTGATTTGAAAACTGCCGCTCTCGAGTATCACGCCCAGCCGCGCCCCGGCAAACTGAGCGTCGAGTTGACCAAAGCCACCGCCACTGCCCGCGACCTGTCGCTGGCCTACAGCCCGGGTGTCGCCGAGCCGGTGCGTGAAATCGCCCGCGATGCCGAGCTGGCCTACCGCTACACCGGTAAAGGCAACCTGGTGGCAGTGATTTCCGATGGCACCGCCATCCTCGGCCTGGGTAACCTCGGCCCGCTGGCGTCCAAGCCGGTGATGGAAGGTAAAGGCGTGCTGTTCAAGCGTTTCGCCGGTATCGACGTGTTCGATATCGAGGTCGATTCGGAAAGCCCGCAGGCCTTCATCGACACCGTGAAACGCATCTCCATCACCTTCGGCGGCATCAACTTGGAAGATATCAAGGCCCCCGAGTGCTTCGAGATCGAGCGCGCGCTGATCGAACAGTGCGATATCCCGGTATTCCACGATGACCAGCACGGTACCGCGATCGTTACCGCCGCCGGCATGCTCAATGCCCTGGAAATCGCCGGCAAGAGCCTGGAAGAGGCGAAGATCGTCTGCCTGGGCGCTGGTGCTGCCGCCATCTCCTGCATGAAGCTGCTGGTGAGCATGGGTGCCAAGGTCGAGAACATCTTCATGATCGACCGCAAGGGCGTGATTCACGCAGGCCGCGACGATCTGAACCAGTACAAGGCGGTATTCGCCACCGAGACCGACAAGCGCACCCTGTCCGACGCGCTTGAAGGTGCCGATGTGTTCGTCGGCCTGTCCGGTGCCAACCTGCTGAGCCCGGAAGATCTCAAGCGCATGGCGGCCAACCCGATCGTCTTCGCCTGCTCCAACCCGGATCCGGAAATCAAGCCGGAGCTGGCGCACGAGACCCGCAACGACGTGATCATGGCGACCGGTCGTTCCGACTACCCGAACCAGGTCAACAACGTGCTGGGCTTCCCCTTCATCTTCCGTGGCGCGCTGGACGTTCGTGCGACCCGCATCAACGAGGAAATGAAGATCGCTGCCGCGCTGGCGCTGCGTGACCTGGCCAAGCTGCCGGTGCCGCAGGACGTCTGCGACGCCTACGGTGGCATCAAGCTGGAATTCGGTCGCGAGTACATCATTCCGAAGCCGATGGATCAGCGCCTGATCACCGTGGTCTGCGATGCGGTGGCCAAGGCTGCCATCGAGTCCGGCGTGGCGACGCTGCCGTATCCGAAGCACTACCCGCTGCAGTCGGTGGATGACGTGTTCAACGGCTGATCCCCTGGATGCAGACAACAAAAAACCCGCCTAGGCGGGTTTTTTGTTGTCTGTCGTATGCCTTCCCTGGGGGCGGCGCACCGATCAGAACAGATCGATCGGTGCCATCTCGTCAGCCGGCAGCGGGCTGCCGGGGATGCCCATGCCAGGCTCGAACTCGCTCATCGGTGGTGGCGAGTCTTCGCTCTTGAACAGCTCGAAGTAGGCGTCCGGCGTGCTCGGCGTGGCGGCGCGGCCACTGACCGGATCGACCCGCAGCGTGAGGATGCCCTTGGGTTCCTTGGGCACGTGGCTGGGGCGGTCCTTGAGTGCGGCGCCCATGTAGCTCATCCAGATGGGCAGGGCGACGGTGCCGCCGTACTCGTGGCGTCCCAGGCTTTCCGGCTGGTCGAAGCCGGACCAGACGGTGGTCACGTAGTCGGCGTTGTAGCCGGAGAACCAGCTGTCCTTGGAGTCGTTGGTGGTCCCGGTCTTGCCGGCCAGGTCGTTGCGGCCCAGGGCCAGGGCGCGGCGGCCGGTGCCACGCTTGATCACGTCCTGCAGCATGCTGGTCATGATGTAGGCGGTGCGCTCGTCGATGATCTGCTCGGCGACCTTGGGTTCTTCCTGGGGCAGATCGTCCGCTGCATTTACGGCAAGATTGGCGTTCTCCTCGCTCGGTTTGCTGCCCGGTACGCGTGCCGGGTTGGCGCGGAACAACGGCTTGCCGTTGCGATCGTCGATGCGTTCGATCAGGTAGGGCTCGATCTTGTAGCCGCCATTGGCGAAGGTGGCCCAGCCCTCGGCGATCTCCATCGGGGTCAGGCTGGCGGTGCCCAGCGCCAGGGACAGGTTGCGTGGCAGGTCCTGTTCGGCGAAGCCGAAGCGCTGGATGTAGTTCACCGTCTGGTCGACGCCCATGTCCTGCAGCAGGCGAATGGACACCAGGTTACGCGACCTGTACAGCGCTTCGCGCATGCGGATGGGGCCGAGGAAGGTGTTGTTGTCGTTCTTCGGGCGCCACTTCTGCGACAGGTAGTCGTCGGAGAGGATGATCGGTGCGTCGTTGACCAGGGTCGCGGCAGTGTAGCCACTGTCCAGGGCGGCGCTGTAGACGAAGGGTTTGAAGCTGGAGCCGGGCTGGCGCTTGGCCTGTACGGCGCGATTGTAGTTGCTCTGGTCGAAGGAGAAGCCGCCGACCAGCGACTGGATGGCGCCGCTGTAGGGGTCGAGGGAGACCAGCGCGCTCTGCGCCGCCGGAATCTGCGAGAAGACCAGGCTGTCGTCAGCCTGGCGCTGCACCCTGACCACATCGCCTACCTGGACGACATCGGCGGGATGCTGCGGGCGAGGGCCCATGCTGTTGGTGCTGAGGAAGGGGCGTGCCCATTTCATGCTGTCCCAGGCCACGGCCTGTTCTTCGCCGTTGCGCGGCAGCACCAGGATGCCGCTTTTCTCCACCTGGGTGACCACGGCCGGCTCCAGTCCGCCGATGCCACGGAACTTGCTCAGCTCGGCCAGCCAGGCTTCGCGTGTCATGCCCGGCAGACGACTTTCCGGGCCGCGGTAGCCATGGCGTTGGTCATAGGCCATCAGGCCGTCGCGCAGGGCGGTGTTGGCCATTTCCTGCAGGTCGCTCGGTACCGTGGTGGTGACATTGAAGCCTTCGGTATAGGCCTCGCTACCGTAACGACCGACCATCTCCGCACGTGCCATCTCGGCGATATAGGGTGCGCTGATCTCCGGTGCCGGCACGTGATAGCGAGCATCGACCTCTTCGGCCAGTGCGGACTCGTAGCTGGCCTGGTCGATGCGGCCAAGACGGAACAGGCGACCGAGGATCCAGTCGCGGCGTTCCTTGGCGCGGGTCGGGTTGACCAGCGGATTGTAGCGCGAGGGGGCCTTGGGCAGGCCGGCGATCATTGCCATCTGCGCCAGACTCAGGTCGCGGATCGATTTGCCGTAGTAGACCTGCGCCGCCGCCTCGATGCCGTAGGCGCGGTGGCCGAGGTAGATCTTGTTGACGTACAGCTCGAGGATCTCGTCCTTGCTCAGTTCGCGTTCGATCTGCAGCGCCAGGAGAATCTCGGTGGCCTTGCGCGAGAAGCTGCGCTCGTTGGTGAGGAAGAAGTTCTTCGCCACCTGCATGGTGATGGTGCTGCCGCCGCTCTGAATCTGCCCGCTTTTCAATAATTGCGTGGCAGCGCGCATCAGGCTGGTCACATCGACGCCATAATGATTGGCGAAATTGTCGTCTTCGGCTGCCAGTAGCGCACTGATGAAATCCTTGGGGATTTCGTCGAAGCGAATGGGGGAGCGGCGCATCTCGCCAAACTCGGCAATCAGCTTGGCATCGCTGCTGTAGACGCGCAGCGGTATCTGCAGCTGCACTTGCCGCAGTGACTCGACGGACGGAAGGGTCGGGCTAAGATAAAGAAACGCACCGCTGAAACTGAGCAACAGCCCACAAAAAACGGCAACGCAGGACCACCAGATGAACTTCAGCAGGCGCATCAAAATGTTTGGAATTCCAAGTAAAAGAATGAGTTAAGCAGGAGTCGTGGCAAAAAGGGAAAAGCTGATCACATTATAAGCGTTTTTTTTCCCGGGGAGCCATTTGCGCTTCTGTCAAGACTGATATTTAATGTGGAAAAACATAAATAGTCCGTAAGTCGCGGATGCCAATAGGAAAACGGTCGTGCTAGGGCTCTTCACTAAGAAAGCGAATACGCTGCTGGGGATCGATATCAGCTCGACTTCGGTCAAGCTCCTCGAACTGAGTCGCTCGGGAAGCCGCTACAAGGTAGAGGCTTACGCAGTCGAGCCACTCCCGCCGAACGCAGTAGTTGAAAAGAACATCGCCGAGCTGGAGGGGGTCGGTCAGGCGCTCTCGCGCGTGTTGGCCAAGGCCAAGACCGGCGTCAAGACCGCGGCCGTCGCCGTCGCGGGATCGGCAGTCATCACCAAGACCATCGAGATGGAAGCGGGTCTTTCCGAGGACGAGCTGGAAAACCAGCTGAAGATCGAAGCCGATCAGTACATTCCTTATCCGCTCGAAGAAGTCGCGATCGATTTCGAAGTGCAGGGTCCTGCGCCGCGTAACCCGGAGCGGGTCGAAGTCCTGCTCGCGGCATGCCGCAAGGAGAATGTCGAGGTGCGCGAGGCGGCACTGGCGCTGGCTGGTGTGACCGCCAAGGTGGTCGATGTCGAAGCCTATGCGCTCGAGCGTGCCTACGGCCTGCTGGAGGCGCAGCTCGGTGGTGGTCATGACGAACTGACGGTCGCCGTGGTCGACATCGGTGCGACCATGACCACGCTCAGCGTGTTGCACAACGGGCGCACCATCTATACCCGCGAGCAGCTCTTCGGTGGCAAGCAGCTGACCGAGGAAATTCAGCGTCGCTATGGTCTGTCGGTGGAGGAAGCTGGTCTTGCCAAGAAGCAGGGCGGTCTTCCGGATGACTATGACAGCGAGGTCTTGCAGCCGTTCAAGGAAGCGGTGGTTCAGCAAGTTTCGCGTTCGCTGCAGTTTTTCTTCGCTGCCGGCCAGTTCAACGATGTGGACTACATCCTCCTGGCAGGCGGTACCGCGTCCATTCCGGATCTCGACCGGCTGATTCAGCAGAAGATCGGTACGCAGACGCTGGTGGCCAATCCCTTTGCCGATATGGCGCTCAGCAGCAAGGTCAACGCCGGTGCGCTGGCCAGTGATGCGCCGGCACTGATGATTGCCTGTGGCCTGGCGATGAGGAGTTTCGACTGATGGCGCGGATCAACCTACTTCCCTGGCGCGAGCAACTGCGCGAGGAGCGCAAGCAGCGCTTTCTGGTCAGCCTCGCGGGCGTGTTCATTGTCGCGGCCGGTCTGGTGTTCCTTGGCGATCAGATGCTCAATGCCGCGATCGACAACCAGAGTGCTCGCAATGATTTCGTCAAGAAAGAGATCGCCGTACTCGATGCACGAATCAAGGAGATCCGTGAGCTCAAGACGCGTCGCCAGCAACTGTTGGAGCGGATGAAGATCATCCAGGACCTGCAGGGTAATCGGCCGATCATTGGTCGCGTATTCGACCAATTGGTGCGGACGCTGCCGGACGGCGTGTATTTCACCAGTGTCAAGATGGCCGGCAAGAACATCGCGATCGTCGGTGCTGCCGAGTCGAATAATCGGGTTTCGAATCTCATGCGCAATATGGACGGTTCTGACTGGCTGAAGGCGCCGAATCTTACTGAAGTCAAGGCGGTTACGGCTGGAGCTGTGGATCAGGCGAACGTGTTCCGGCTGACGGTTCAGCAGACTCAGCCGGATGAAGGAAAAACGGAGGCCGCGCGATGAGCATCAAGAGTTCGCTGGAAGGTCTGCGTAGCATCGATATCAATGATCTCGATCTGGACAACATCGGGTCCTGGCCGGCCGCTATCCGCTTTATCGCAGGTGTGCTGCTGTTCATCATCGTTGTCGGGCTCGGCTACAACTTTCACCTGAAAGACCTGCAGGGCACATTGGAGCAGCGGCAGGGTGAAGAGGTGACGCTCAAGCAGCAGTTCTCCAGCAAGGCCTTTCAGGCCGCGAACCTGGAGGCCTACAAAGAGCAGATGCAGGAAATGGAAGTGTCCTTCGGCGCACTGCTGCGGCAGTTGCCGAGCGATACCGAAGTTCCCGGACTTCTGGAAGACATTACGCGCACGGGGTTGGGAAGCGGTCTGGAGTTCGAGGAGATCAAACTGCTGCCTGAAGTGACTCAGCAGTTCTACATCGAGCTGCCGATCCAGATCAAGGTGAGTGGCAGCTATCACGATCTGGCCACCTTCGTCAGTGGCGTTGCCAGTTTGCCCCGTATCGTGACCTTGCATGATTTCCAGCTGGCCCCGGCTAGTGGCAACAGTTCAACCCGTTTGAATATGCAGATCATGGCGAAGACCTATCGCTACAACGATAAGGGGGCAAAATGATGGGGTTCTCTCGCTCTCTTCTGGTGGTAGGGCTATTGGGTCTCGTTGGCTGTGGCCCCAGTAGCGACTTCGATGATCTGCGCAGTTACATGGATGAGGTCCGTGCCAAGCCGAAAGGTTCCATCGAACCGCTGCCCACGTTTCAGCCCTACGAGAGTTTTACCTACGGCGCGGCTTCACTGCGGAGCCCGTTCCAGCCGCCGGTCAAAATCGACCTCGTCACCCGGCAGAAAGGCTCATCTGACATCAAACCGGACGAAAGCCGCGTCAAGCAGTTTCTCGAAGGCTTCAACATCGAGACCTTCGAAATGGTCGGTACGTTGCGCAATGACCGTGAATTGTTTGCATTGGTTAACGGCGCCGGAGGTGTGCATCGTGTGAAAGTAGGTGACTACCTGGGGCGCAACCACGGCAAGATCATGCTGATCGACGAGTCCAAGGTCGATGTAATGGAAATTGTTCCGGATGGCGAGGGTGGCTGGCTTGAGCGACCACGCAGCCTGACCTTGAAGGAGCGCTCCTGACGGGGCGAGGTGAAAAATGACTATAAATAATCTGTCTGCCAAACGGGATACGAAAATGAACGGCTCTCTTTCGCGTCTTAGTGTCGCCTTCATGGCAGCGCTGCTGTCGCCTGCAATCCTGGCGGCCAATCTGCAAGGTCTGGACGTGGCCAGCCTGCCCGGGGACCGGGTCGAGCTGAAACTGTCTTTCGATGAGCCGGTGACGGCGCCGCGTGGCTACACCATCGAACAGCCGGCGCGCATTGCTCTGGATCTTCCAGGTGTATCGAACAAGCTTGGCTCCAAGAACCGGGAACTGGGTGTCGGCAATGCGCGTAGCGTCACCATCGTCGAAGCCAAGGACCGCACGCGCCTGATCGTCAATCTGACCAGCCTGGCGCCGTATAGCACGCGTGTCGACGGCAACGACCTGTTCGTCGTTGTCGGTGACTCCGCCGCTGCTCCGCGTCCGGCTGCTGCGCCCGTCGCGGCGAGTCCCGCTCCAGCGAAGAAGACCTATGGTCCGCAGGCGAAAGCGATCAGCAATATCGACTTTCAGCGTGGTGAGCAGGGTGAAGGTAACGTTGTCATTACTCTTTCCGACAAGTCCGTAGCGCCTGACATCCAGGAGCAGGGCGGCAAGATCCGGCTCGACTTCGTCAAGACCGAGCTGCCTGAATCCTTGCGTGTGCGTCTGGATGTGAAGGACTTTGCGACTCCAGTCCAGTTCGTGAACGCTACCGGCAGTTCCGACAAGGCGAGCATCGTTATCGAGCCGGTAGGCTTTTACGATTACCTCGCCTATCAGACCGAGAACAAGCTGACCCTCAGCGTCAAGCCACTGACCCAGGAAGATGTCGAGCGTCGCAATGCAGATCGTTTCGCCTACACGGGCGAGAAGCTGTCGCTGAACTTCCAGGATATCGACGTGCGCTCCGTGCTGCAGTTGATCGCTGACTTCACCGATCTGAACCTGGTGGCCAGTGACACTGTCGCGGGCAATATCACTCTGCGTCTGCAGAACGTGCCGTGGGACCAGGCGCTGGACCTGGTGCTCAAAACCAAGGGCCTGGACAAACGCAAGGTGGGTAATGTGCTGCTGGTGGCACCGGCCGACGAGATCGCTGCCCGTGAGCGCCAGGAACTGGAGTCGCAGAAACAGATCGCCGAACTCGCCCCGCTGCGTCGTGAGCTGATCCAGGTGAACTATGCCAAGGCAACTGACATGGCCAAGCTGTTTCAGTCGGTGACCAGTGCCGATGGTGCGGCCGATGACCGTGGTTCGGTCACGGTGGACGATCGCACCAACAGCATCATTGCCTATCAGACCCAGGAGCGCCTGGACGAGCTGCGCCGCATCATTGCCCAGCTGGATATCCCGGTACGCCAGGTGATGATCGAAGCGCGAATCGTCGAAGCCAATGTCGATTACAACAAAGCACTTGGCGTTCGCTGGGGGGGTAGTGTGCGCAATGGCCGTTGGGATGTGAGTGGCAAGGACGGCGTGCAGGCGTTCGATGAAGATACCGGTCAGCGTATCTTCCTTGGGACGGACAAAGTTGGTAGTACGACTCTTGATGACGGTCTGGCGAACCTTCCGTTCGTCGATATGGGGGTCGCCAACAGCACCTCAGGTATCGCTATCGGATACCTGGGCAGCAGCGTGGTACTGGATCTGCAGCTCTCTGCGATGGAGGCGACCGGCAATGGTGAGGTTATCTCCCAGCCCAAGGTCGTGACCTCCGACAAGGAAACTGCGAAGATCCTGAAGGGTCAGGAAGTACCGTATCAGGAGGCCAGTTCGAGTGGCGCGACCAGCACCTCCTTCAAGGAAGCTGCTCTGTCGCTGGAGGTGACGCCGCAGATCACGCCGGACAACCGCATCATCATGGAAGTCAAGGTGACCAAGGACGCCCCGAACTTCCAGGCTGCGATCAACGGCGTTCCGCCGATCAACAAGAACGAGGTCAATGCCAAGGTGCTGGTCAATGATGGTGAAACCATCGTGATCGGTGGGGTATTCGAGAATACCCAGACCAGATCGACCGAGAAGGTGCCTTTCTTGGGCGATCTGCCGTTCATCGGCCGCGTGTTCCGTCGCGATATCGTGCAGGACGAGAAGGCTGAGTTGCTGGTTTTCATCACTCCGCGCATCATGAACAACAATTCTATTGCCGTGAATCGATGATCTAAGTGCGGAATGTAATTCTCGTAGGCCCGATGGGTGCTGGAAAGAGCACCATCGGGCGTCTGCTTGCAAAAGAACTGCGTGTGCCCTTCAAGGACTCCGACAAGGAGATCGAGCAGCGTACGGGGGCCGATATTCCCTGGATCTTCGATGTCGAAGGGGAGCAGGGCTTTCGTGAGCGCGAGCAGGCCGTCATCGCCGAGCTGTCGATGCAGGATGGCCTGGTACTCGCTACGGGCGGCGGCGCGGTCATGCGTCCGGAGAACCGTCAGGCACTGCATGCCGGCGGGCGTGTGGTCTACCTGCATACTTCGGTCGATCAGCAGATCGATCGCACCTCGCGTGATCGCAATCGTCCCTTGTTGCGCACGGCCAACCCTGCTCAGGTGCTGCGAGACCTGATGGCACTGCGCGATCCGCTGTATCGGGAAGTGGCCGATATCATCATCGAGACGGACGAGCGTCCGCCACGCATGGTGGTGCAGGAAATTCTCTCGCGTCTGGAAGCACTGTCGCCCCGTTAAAGCGCGGGGCGAACTGCGCTATTCTTAAGGCCTTTTTATTCTGGGGGCCTCATGCAGACTCTTCACGTTGAACTCGGCGAGCGCAGTTATCCCATCTACATCGGTGACGGCCTGCTCGGCCAGCCGGAGCTGCTTGCCCGGCATATCGCCGCTCGGCAGGTGGCGGTGGTCACCAATGAAACGGTCGCGCCGCTCTATCTCGATGCCTTGATGCGTTCGCTGGACGGCTTCAAGGCCGCGTCGGTGGTGTTGCCCGATGGCGAGGCGTTCAAGAACTGGGAGACCCTGCAGCTGATTTTCGACGGGCTGCTGAGCGCGCGCCACGACCGACGCACCACCGTGGTGGCGCTGGGTGGCGGCGTGATCGGCGACATGGCCGGGTTCGCTGCTGCCTGCTATCAGCGCGGCGTGGATTTCATCCAGGTGCCGACCACCTTGCTGTCGCAGGTCGACTCCTCCGTCGGCGGCAAGACCGGGATCAATCACCCGCTGGGCAAGAACATGGTGGGCGCGTTCTATCAGCCCAGGGCGGTACTGATCGATACGGCCAGCCTGAACACCTTGCCGGCGCGCGAGCTGTCGGCCGGGTTGGCCGAGGTGATCAAGTACGGGCTGATCTGCGATGAGCCGTTCCTGGGCTGGCTGGAGGGCAACATGGCGGCTCTGCGTACGCTGGATGGGGCGGCGCTGACTTACGCCATCGAGCGTTCGTGTGCGGCCAAGGCGCGGGTGGTGGGTGCCGACGAGCGTGAGTCCGGCATTCGTGCGACCCTGAATCTGGGGCACACCTTCGGCCATGCCATCGAGACGGAGCAGGGCTATGGGGTCTGGCTGCATGGCGAGGCCGTTGCCGCTGGAACGGTCATGGCGCTGGAGATGTCCTATCGTCTCGGCTGGTTGTCCGCGGCGGAGCGGGATCGGGGCGTGCGCCTGCTGCAGGCCGCCGGTTTGCCTGTCGTACCCCCTGAAGACATGATGCCCGAGCAGTTCCTTGAGCACATGGCGGTGGACAAGAAGGTTCTCGATGGCCAGCTTCGCCTGGTATTGCTCAGGCGTCTGGGCGAGGCCGTGGTGACCGCCGATTACCCGCGTGAAATTCTCGATGCCACGCTGCGTAGCGATTATGCGGCGCTGGCTCAGTCGTCCAACTCTTGAAGAGTGATTCATGACCAGTTTGCATGCTGACGAAGCTTTCCTGGCGCACTACCAGTTCAGTCACGACCCCTTCGCGCCACGAGTGCCCGGTTTCAAGTTCTTCCCGGCGCAGAGAAAGCCGGTGCTGGGGCAGCTGCACCACCTGGCGCGCTACAGCCAGTTGCTGCTGGCCGTTGTCGGGCCGGAAGGCAGCGGCAAGACACTGCTGCGTCAGGCGTTGGTCGCCAGTACCAACAAACAGGCCGTGCAGACGGTGGTCGTTGCGCAGGGTGTGACGGGCAGTGATGCGTTGCTGCGTCAGGTGGCTCAGGGGTTGTCCGTCGCCCAGGCCGATGTGAGCGCGATCCTGGCTCAGGTCGGGCAGCTGGCGCTGACGGGGCAGGAGGTCTATCTGCTGGTCGATGACGCCGATCAGCTGGATGACGCTGCCCTGAAAGCGGTTCTGGCCCTGGCGGCCGGCAATGGCGAGGGGCGTCCCCATCTGTTCCTGTTTGCCGAACAGGGTTTGCTGGCCCGGCTGGAGGCCCTCGCAGGTGGTGAGGAGTGCTATCACGCGATCGAGCTGCAACCCTACGCCGAGGACGAGACGCGTGAATACCTGGCGCAGCGCCTAGAAGGCGCTGGACAGGGGATCGACCTGCTCAGCGACGATCAGGTCGAGGATATCCATGCGCGGGCGCAAGGTTGGCCGGGAGCGATCAATCAGGAGGCCCGCGAGCTGCTGGTCGAGCAGATGCTCGCGCAGCGTTCCGCCGAGCGTGGCGCAGGGGGTGGCTTTGCTTTGCCGAAGAAGCACCTGCTCGCCCTGGCGGTGGTTGTTGTCGGTGTCGCCGCTGCCTGGTTCATGCAGGGGCGTGACAGCGCTTCCTCGGCGCCCGTTGCCAGCAATGCGTCATTGCCGCTGCAGCCGGCCTCGCCTGCTGTAGAGGTTGAGGCGCCAGCGCCGCTGGCAACGACGGAAGAGCGCGCGCCGGCCATCGAGTTCGCCGGTGCAAGCCAGCCGCTGCCGTTGCCTCTGATCGGCGAGTCGCAGGCCGTCATTCGTCAGCCTCTGGCCGAGGCCGCGGGTGAGGAGCTGGACACTTTCGAGCCGCCTGCTGCCACTGTCCCCTCGACCGTAACGGCGCCAACCGCTGCAATCCCCGCTGCACCTGCACCTGCACCTGCACCTGCACCTGCACCTGCACCTGCACCTGCGAAGCAGCCTGAGCCCGTCGCATCCAAGCCGGCTGCTCCTGCTCCTGCTCCTGCGCCGGCAGCCAAGCCTGCGCCGGCCAAACCAGAGCCTGCCAAGCCTGTGGCTGCGGCCA
The DNA here is from genome assembly GCF_017915135.1 of Ectopseudomonas khazarica. Lineage (NCBI taxonomy): Bacteria > Pseudomonadati > Pseudomonadota > Gammaproteobacteria > Pseudomonadales > Pseudomonadaceae > Ectopseudomonas > Ectopseudomonas khazarica. The sequence continues at coordinate 562,198 of NZ_CP068551.1, forward strand.
GTGCTGCGGGTAGCTGGTATGCCCAGCAGCCTGCATCGCGCTATGCATTGCAGGTGGTGGGTTCGCGTTCGGAGTCGAATATCCAGGCGCTGGCGCGCGAGGGTGGCAGCGAGTACCGCTACTTCAAGAAAATCCACCAAGGCCAGCCTCTGTACGTGCTGACCTATGGTAGCTTCGCCACTCGTGACGCTGCCCAGGCTGCCGTGAAAACCCTGCCTGCCAAGCTGCAGGCGGGTAAACCCTGGCCGCGCACCCTGGGCAGCATCCAGCAGGAAATGAGCCGCTAAGCTCCCCCGCCTCCAAGGTGACCGCCTGGTCTTTAGCACGACCTCGCGGTCCCATCCTTCGTTTTTGCGACATTAATTTTCACCCCCTCGTCACGAAAATTTGTGACGCCATGGGTGGATATGTACAATGACCTCCCTTTTGCCTACGCAAAGCTGGCGCGTGCCTGCTTTTCGGGTTTAAGCAATTGAATTAGAAAGTAATTTGCCTGAGGTCTAGGCAGCCTGGTGAGAGTTTCCCCTATGAAAGCAGGTTTGTACCGTCCTGATGAGTTCAAGGATAACTGCGGCTTCGGCTTGATCGCCCACATGCAAGGTGAGGCTAGTCATCACCTGCTCAAGACCGCTATTGAGGCCCTCACCTGCATGACTCACCGCGGCGGTATCAACGCCGACGGCAAGACCGGTGATGGTTGTGGCCTGCTGATCCAGAAGCCTGATCAGTTCCTGCGTGCGATGGCCCAGGAGCATTTCGGCGTCGATCTGCCCGCGCAATATGCCGTCGGCATGGTGTTCCTCAATCAGGATGCGGCCAAGGCCGAGGCCGCGCGCGAGAACATGAACCGCGAAATCCTCGCGGCCGGCCTGCAACTGGTCGGCTGGCGCAAGGTGCCGGTCGATACCAGCGTACTCGGCCAGCTGGCGCTGGAGCGCCTGCCGCAGATCGAGCAGGTGTTCATCGGTGGCGAGGGTCTGAGCGACCAGGAATTCGCCATCAAGCTGTTCAGCGCGCGCCGTCGCTCCTCGGTGGCCAATGCCGACGACAGCGATCACTACATCTGCAGCTTCTCGCACAAGACCATCATCTACAAAGGCCTGATGATGCCGGCGGACCTGCAGCAGTTCTACCCGGACCTGGGTGACGAGCGCCTGCAGACCGCCATCGCGGTCTTCCACCAGCGCTTCTCCACCAACACCCTGCCGAAGTGGCCGCTGGCGCAGCCCTTCCGCTATCTCGCCCACAACGGCGAGATCAACACCATCACCGGCAACCGCAACTGGGCGCAGGCGCGTCGCACCAAGTTCGCCAACGAACTGATCCCCGACCTGGACGAGCTCGGCCCGCTGGTCAACCGCGTCGGCTCCGACTCCTCGAGCATGGACAACATGCTCGAGCTGATGGTCACCGGCGGCATCGACCTGTTCCGTGGCCTGCGCATGATCATTCCGCCGGCCTGGCAGAACGTCGAGACCATGGACGCCGACCTGCGTGCGTTCTACGAGTACAACTCCATGCACATGGAACCGTGGGACGGCCCCGCCGGCGTGGTCCTGACCGACGGTCGCCATGCCGTGTGCCTGCTCGACCGTAACGGTCTGCGCCCGGCGCGCTGGGTAACCACCAAGAACGGCTACATCACCCTGGCCTCGGAAATCGGTGTCTGGGACTACCAGCCCGAGGACGTCATCGCCAAGGGCCGTGTCGGTCCGGGGCAGATCCTCGCGGTCGACACCGAGACCGGCCAGGTGCTGGACACCGAGTCCATCGACAGCCGCCTGAAGTCGCGTCACCCCTACAAGCTGTGGCTGCGCAAGCATGCCCAGCGCATCAAGGCGACCCTGGAAGACCGCGACCATGGTTCGGCCTTCTATGACCCGGATCAGCTCAAGCAGTACATGAAGATGTTCCAGGTCACCTTCGAGGAGCGTGACCAGGTGCTGCGTCCGCTCGGCGAACAGGGCCAGGAGGCGGTCGGCTCCATGGGCGACGACACCCCGATGGCGGTGCTCAGCCAGCGCGTGCGTTCGCCTTACGACTACTTCCGTCAGCAGTTCGCCCAGGTCACCAACCCGCCGATCGACCCGCTGCGTGAAGCGATCGTCATGTCCCTGGAGATCTGCCTGGGCGCCGAGCGCAACATCTTCAGCGAGTCGCCCGAGCACGCCACCCGCGTGATCCTCAGCAGCCCGGTGATCTCGCCGGCCAAGTGGCGCGCGCTGATGAATCTGGATCGCCCCGGCTTCGATCGTCATGTCATCGACATGAACTACGACGAGGCGCTGGGACTGGAAGCGGCCGTGCGCAACATGGCCGACCAGGCCGAGGAAGCCGTGCGCGCCGGCAAGGTGCTGCTGGTACTGACGGACCGTCACATTGCCCCGGGCAAGCTGCCGGCGCACGCGGCGCTGGTCACCGGTGCCGTGCACCATCGCCTGACCGAGAAAGGTCTGCGTTGCGACTGCAACATCCTGGTGGAAACCGCCACGGCACGTGATCCGCACCACTACGCGGTGCTGCTGGGCTTCGGTGCGTCGGCGGTGTATCCGTTCCTCGCCTACGAAGTGCTGGGTGACCTGATCCGCACCGGCGAAGTGCTGGGCGACCTGTACGAAGTGTTCAAGCACTACCGCAAGGGCATCTCCAAGGGTCTGCTGAAGATCCTGTCGAAGATGGGTATCTCCACCGTGGCGTCCTACCGTGGCGCGCAGCTGTTCGAAGCGGTCGGCCTGGCCGATGAAGTCACCGGGCTGTGCTTCCGTGGCGTCGCCAGCCGCATCCAGGGCGCGCGTTTCGTCGACATCGAAAGCGAGCAGAAGCTGCTCTCCTTCGAAGCCTGGAACAACCGCAAGGCGATCCAGCAGGGCGGTCTGCTCAAGTTCGTCTACGGTGGCGAATACCACGCCTACAACCCGGACGTCGTGCGTACGCTGCAGGACGCCGTGCAGCAGGGCAACTACGAGAAGTACAAGGAATACTCGGCGCTGGTCGATACCCGTCCGGCCTCGATGATCCGCGACCTGCTCAAGGTCAAGGAATCCGCCACACCGATTGCCCTCGATGCGGTCGAGCCGCTGGAGTCGATCTTCAAACGCTTCGATGCCGCCGGTATCTCCCTGGGCGCCCTGTCGCCCGAGGCGCACGAGGCACTGGCCGAAGCGATGAACCGCCTGGGTGGCCGCTCCAACTCCGGTGAGGGTGGTGAGGACCCGGCGCGCTACGGCACCGTCAAGAGTTCGAAGATCAAGCAGGTGGCCACCGGCCGCTTTGGCGTGACCCCGGAATACCTGGTCAACGCCGAAGTGCTGCAGATCAAGGTGGCCCAGGGCGCCAAGCCCGGTGAGGGTGGCCAGCTGCCGGGTGGCAAGGTCAACGGCCTGATCGCCAAGCTGCGCTATGCCGTGCCGGGCGTGACCCTGATCTCGCCGCCGCCGCACCACGACATCTACTCGATCGAAGACCTGGCGCAGCTGATCTATGACCTCAAGCAGGTCAACCCGCAGGCGCTGGTCTCGGTCAAGCTGGTGGCCGAAGCCGGGGTGGGCACCATCGCCGCCGGCGTGGCCAAGGCCTACGCCGACCTGATCACCATTTCCGGCTATGACGGTGGCACCGGCGCTTCGCCGCTGACCTCCATCCGTTATGCCGGTGCGCCGTGGGAGCTGGGCCTGGCCGAGACCCACCAGACCCTGCGCGGCAACGACCTGCGCGGCAAGGTGCGGGTGCAGACCGATGGTGGTCTGAAGACCGGCCTGGACGTGATCAAGGCCGCCATCCTCGGTGCCGAGAGCTTCGGCTTCGGTACCGCGCCGATGGTCGCCCTGGGCTGCAAGTACCTGCGCATCTGCCACCTGAACAACTGCGCCACCGGCGTGGCCACGCAGAACGACAAGCTGCGCAAGGACCACTTCATCGGTACCGTCGAGATGGTGATGAATTTCTTCACCTACGTCGCCGAGGAAACCCGCGAGTGGCTGGCCAAGCTCGGCGTCAGCCGCCTCGAGGACCTGATCGGGCGTACCGATCTGCTCGAGGTGCTGCCGGGCGAGACTGCCAAGCAGGGCAACCTGGATCTGTCGCCGCTGCTCGCCAGTGCGCATATCCCGGCCGACAAGCCGCAGTACTGCCAGGTGCCGAAGAACCCGCCGTTCGACGAGGGCCTGCTGGCCGAGAAGATGGTCGAACTGGCCAAGGACGCCATCGTCGGCAAGACGGGCGGCGAGTACGAGCTGAAGATCGGCAACTGCGACCGTTCCATCGGTGCCCGTGTGTCCGGCGAGATCGCCCGTGCCCACGGCAACCAGGGCATGAACGGCGCACCGATCACCTTCCGCTTCAAGGGCACTGCCGGTCAGAGCTTCGGCGTATGGAACGCCGGCGGCCTGAACCTGTGCCTGGAAGGCGACGCCAACGACTACGTGGGCAAGGGCATGACGGGCGGCAAGATCGTCATCACCCCGCCTGCTGGCAGCCCGTTCGCCACCGAGGACAGCGCCATCATTGGCAATACCTGCCTGTACGGCGCCACCGGCGGCAAACTGTTCGCCACCGGCACCGCCGGCGAGCGTTTCGCTGTGCGTAACTCCGGCGCTCATGCCGTGGTGGAAGGCACCGGCGACCATTGCTGCGAATACATGACCGGCGGCTTCGTCTGCGTGCTGGGCAAGACCGGCTACAACTTCGGTTCGGGCATGACCGGCGGCTTCGCCTACGTGCTCGACCTGGACAACGGCTTCTACGACCGCGTCAACCATGAGCTGGTGGAAATCCAGCGCATCAACAACGAGGCGATGGAGGCTTATCGCAGCCACCTGGAAAGCGTATTGGCCGAGTACGTCGCGGAAACCGGCAGTGAGTGGGGCCATAACCTGCTGGAGAACCTGGACGACTACCTGCGCAAGTTCTGGTTGGTCAAGCCGAAAGCGGCCAGCCTGAAGTCGCTGCTGTCCAGCACCCGTGCCAACCCGCAATAAAGCCGCAAGCGGCAAGCCCCACGCTGCAAGTCAGAAGCAGCTCCGGGCTTGCCGATCCAACGTGATCGTCTTGCAGCTTGCAGCTTGAAGCTTGCCGCTGCTGTTATGAGGTAATGCAATGACTGAACGTCTGAACAACGACTTCCAGTTCATCGAAGTCGGGCGCAAAGACCCGAAGAAGAAACTGCTGCGTCAGCGCAAGAAGGAATTCGTCGAGATCTACGACAACTTCAAGCCGGCGCAGGCCTCCGACCAGGCGCATCGCTGCCTGGGCTGCGGCAACCCGTATTGCGAGTGGAAGTGCCCGGTGCACAACTTCATTCCGAACTGGCTCAAGCTGGTATCGGAGGGCAACATCCTCGCGGCGGCCGAACTGAGCCACCAGACCAACACCCTGCCGGAAGTCTGCGGTCGGGTGTGCCCGCAGGACCGTCTGTGCGAGGGCGCCTGTACCCTCAACGACGGTTTCGGCGCGGTGACCATCGGTTCGGTGGAGAAGTACATCACCGACACCGCCTTCGCCATGGGCTGGCGTCCGGACATGTCCAAGGTCAAGCCGACCGGCAAGCGCGTTGCCGTGATCGGTGCCGGCCCGGCCGGTCTGGGTTGTGCCGACGTGCTGGTGCGTAATGGCGTGACCCCGGTGGTGTTCGACAAGAACCCGGAGATCGGTGGCCTGCTGACCTTCGGCATTCCCGAGTTCAAGCTGGAGAAGACCGTACTCAGCCGCCGCCGCGAAGTCTTCAGCGGCATGGGCATCGAGTTCCGTCTGAACACCGAGATCGGCAAGGACGTGACCATGCAGCAACTGCTGGATGAGTACGATGCCGTGTTCATGGGCATGGGCACCTACACCTACATGAAGGGTGGTTTCCCGGGCGAGGACCTGCCGGGCGTCTACGACGCACTGGATTTCCTCATAGCCAACGTCAACCGCAACCTGGGCTTCGAGAAATCGCCGGAAGACTTCATCGACATGAAGGGCAAGCGCGTCGTGGTGCTCGGCGGTGGCGACACCGCGATGGACTGCAACCGCACCTCGATCCGTCAGGGCGCCAAGGCGGTGACCTGCGCCTATCGGCGTGACGAAGAGAACATGCCGGGCTCGCGCAAGGAAGTGAAGAACGCCAAGGAAGAGGGCGTGAAGTTCCTCTTCAACCGCCAACCCATCGCCATCGTCGGTGAGGGCAAGGTGGAAGGCATCAAGGTGGTCGAGACCCGTCTCGGCGAGCCGGATGCCCGTGGTCGCCGCAGCCCCGAGCCGATTCCGGGTTCCGAGGAAGTCATCCCGGCAGAGGCCGTGCTGATCGCCTTCGGTTTCCGTCCGAGCCCGGCCCCCTGGTTCGAGCAGTTCGAGATCCAGACCGACAGCCAGGGCCGCGTCGTGGCGCCCGAGCAGGGTCAGTTCAAGCACCAGACCAGCAACCCGAAGATCTTCGCCGGTGGCGACATGGTGCGCGGTTCGGACCTGGTGGTGACCGCGATCTTCGAAGGCCGCAACGCCGCCGAAGGTATCCTCGACTACCTCGGCGTCTGATTCGCCCGAGATCTGCGCGGCTGCGGTCGGTAGTCGCGCGGGTCGATGGCGAAACTCTCCAGGCGCGAGCGCAGGGTGGTGGGCTTGAGCTCCAGCAACCGCGCCGCCCCCTCCTTACCCGATATCCTGCCCGCACAGGCACTGAGCGCGGCGATCAGGTTGTCACGCATCTGTCTGCGCTGTTCGCCTTGAGTGAGGATGCGTGCTTCCTGCTCCCTCGCTATTGGCGTCAGCGGCTCCACCGGTGCGTCGCTGGGCAGGTCCAGTCGCAGGCGTGTGCCGGGTGAGATGATCACCGCGCGTTCGATCAGGTTTTCCAGTTCGCGGATGTTACCGGGCCAGGAGTAGGCCTGCAGGCGCTGGATATCGGCCAGGCGCAGGCTCGGTTCGGGTCGGTTCAACTGGCGGCAGACGCGGCCGAGGAAGTGCTGGGCGAGCAGCGCGATGTCGTCCGTTCGCTGGCGCAGCGGTGCCGACTCGATGGGGAAGACGTTGAGGCGGAAATACAGGTCTTCACGAAAGCGTCCTGCGCGCACCTCCTGGCGCAGGTCGCGGTTGGTGGCGGCGATCACCCGTACGTCCACCTGGCGTGTGCGGGTATCGCCGACCCGCTCCAGCTGCTGCTCCTGCAGCACGCGCAGCAGTTTGCTCTGCAGTTCCAGCGGAATCTCGCCGACCTCGTCGAGAAACAGCGTGCCGCCATCGGCCAGTTCGAAGCGGCCGACCCGGTCGTTCAGCGCGCCGGTGAACGCGCCACGGATATGGCCGAAGAACTCGCTCTCGAACAGCTCGCGCGGTACCGCGGCGCAATTGACCCGGATCAGCGGCCGGCGGCTGCGCCCGCTGTTGTCGTGAATGGCGCGGGCGATCAGCTCCTTGCCGGTACCCGACTCGCCGCTGATCAGCACGTTGGCGCCGGTCGGGGCGACCAGTTCGATCTGGTGGATGACCTGCTGCATGGCCGCGCTGCGCCCCACCAGGTCGTGTTGTGCATACTCGCCGCGAATCTCCTCCTGCAGGTAGGCGTTCTCCAGCTCCAGGCGCTGCTTGAGCTGCTGCACCTCGCTGAGTGCCTGGCGCAGGCGGCGCTCGGTTTCCAGGCGTTCGCTGATGTCGCGAAACACCACCACGGCGCCGACCAGCTCACCGTCGTCACGCAGCGGCGTGCTGGTGTACTCCACCGGGATGGGCTTGCCGTCCTTGTTCCAGAACACCTCGTCCGCCACCTGGTGCACCTCGCCATCGTTGAACGCGGCATAGATGGGGCAGGTATGGCCATCGTAGGCGCTGCCATCGGGGTGGTGGTGATGGATCAGCTGATGGATGCTGTGCCCGATCAGGTCCTCGGCGCGCCAGCCGAGAATGCGTTCGGCCGCCGGGTTGACGAAGGTGGTCTCGCCGTTGCGATTGACGCCGTAGATGCCTTCGCCGGCGGCTCCGAGGATCAGCTGGTTCTGTCGCTCGAACTGGCGAAAGATGCGTTCCACCCCCTGCCATTCCAGCAGGCCACGGCGCTGATAACGCTCGGCCTCGGCCAGCCCGCGCAGTGCGTCGAGGCGACGGCGCTCCTGAATCAGCAGGCCGAGCAGCGCAACGCCATCGTGCTGCAGGTGGCTGCCGCTGATTTCCACTTCCCGGCGCTCACCGTCCTGACCCAGCAGGCCAAGGCTGTCGCGCCAGGCATGGCCGCGTGCCTGGACCTCCTCGGTGAAGGTCACCAGGGCGCCCAGATCGTGCGCCCAGAGACGGCTGGCGCGTTGTGCCAGCAAGGCGTGCATGGGCCAGCCGAGCAGCTCGCAGCAGGCCGGGTTGGCCTGCAGGATACGGTCGGCGGCCGGGTCGATGAGCAGGCTGGCGCTGTGCATGTGCTGCACCAGCAGGTGGCTGGCGGTCGTCGAGTCAGGCATGGCGTGTTCCGAGGCGGTTGTCTGCTCGAGGTGCAATCAAGCAGCGTGCCATTTGACGACTTGTCGTTTCTGCTGCTGACGATATCTCGTTGATTACGATATTCCGTTGTTCTCGTTATTAGATAAAACGTTTATTTATCAGTAGCTTACGCTGTTTCATGAAGTGGTACAGCTCCTGCAGTGCCTGAGTCGAACCGGCCGAGAGCGGTCATTCCACTCAGCGTCAGCCTCACCAGTTTGGGGCACGCGACAGCAGGAGTAGTCACGATGAGCGTCAACAGCCTGGACGATCCGTTCAGCCCCGATAGTGAGCTGGCCCATGCTGCCGGCTGCGAGTGTCAGCGTTGCGCCCCGAGCGCGGCGGCCTTGCCGGAGAGCAGCGAGCAGATGCTCGACCGCGCCGTGGAAAGTGCCATCGTCCGTGGCGTGTTCGGCCACAACGAATTTTCCCGGCGCAGTTTCATGGGCATGATCGGCGGCGGTGTGGCGGCGGCGATCCTCGGCAGCATGATTCCCCTCGATGCTGTCAAGGCGGCGGTCAAGGACAGCCTCGGGCCCCTGGAGAAGAAGAAGCTGAAGATCGGCTTCGTGCCCATCACTTGCGCCACGCCGATCATCATGGCCGACCCCATGGGCTTCTATGCCAAGTACGGGCTGGAGGTGGAAACGGTCAAGACCGCTGGTTGGGCGGTGGCGCGCGACAAGTCGCTGGCCGGAGAATACGACGCCTCGCACATGCTCTCGCCTATGCCCCTGGCCATCAGCCTGGGCCTGGGCTCGACGCAGACGCCGTTCGTCATGCCGGCGCTGGAGAACGTCAACGGCCAGGCCATCGTGCTGGGCATGCAGCACCAGGACAAGCGTGATCCGAAGCTGTGGAAGGGCATGCGTTTCGGCGTGCCGTTCGAGTATTCGATGCACAACTTCCTGCTGCGCTATTACGTCGCCGAGCATGGCCTGGACCCGGATCGCGACATTCAGATTCGCGTCGTGCCGCCACCGGAGATGGTTGCCAACCTGCGCGCCGGCAATCTCGATGGCTTTCTCTCGCCGGACCCGTTCAACCAGCGCGCGGTGTGGGAGAAGGTCGGCTTCATCCACCTGCTGACCAAGGACCTGTGGCCGGGCCACCCGTGCTGCGCCTTCGCCTGCAGCCAGCAGTTCGCCAGCGACAACCCCAACACCTACGGCGCCCTGCTGCATGCGCTGGTCGATGCCACGCAGTATTCGTCCAGGGCGGAGAACCGCAAGGCAGTGGCCGAGGCGATCTCCACCAAGAACTACCTCAACCAGCCGGTGGCGGTGGTGCAGCAGGTGCTCAGCGGGCGCTTTGCCGATGGTCTGGGCAAGATTCACGACGAGCCCGAGCGGATCGATTTCGATCCGTTCCCCTGGCAGTCGATGGCGGTGTGGATCCTCACTCAGATGAAGCGCTGGGGCTACCTGGAAGGCGACGTGGACTACCGCACCATCGCCGAGCGGGTGTTCCTCGCCGCCGACGCCGGCAAGGTCATGCAAGACCTCGGCCTGCCGGTGCCGGGCGACGCCTACAAGTCCTTCAGCGTGATGGGCAAGCCGTTCGATCCGGCCGACCCGGAGGGCTACCTGTCCAGCTTCGCCCTGCGGAGGTCATGATGAAGGCTTCATTGCCACTGCGCTCGGCGATCATTTCGGTCCTGCTGCTGGTGCTGCTGCTGGGTATCTGGGAGGCGTTGTGCCGGGTGCCGCCCAGCGCCGAGGTGGCGGCCGACGACGAGTACGCGCTGCTCATGGGCGAGGCCGAGCAGCGCGCCAGCGTGCCACCGCCTTCGGTGGTGCTGGCGCATGCCTACGCCGAGCTGAGCCAGCCGTTCTGCGACAACGGGCCGAACGACAAGGGCATAGGTATCCAGCTGGGGCACTCGCTCTATCGGGTGCTGAGCGGCTATCTGCTGGCGGCGCTGGTGGCGATTCCGCTCGGTTTCGTCATCGGCATGTCGCCACTGATGTACCGCGCGCTCAACCCCTTCATCCAGGTCCTGCGACCGATCTCGCCGCTGGCCTGGATGCCGCTGGCGCTGTTCGTGATCAAGGATTCGCAGACCTCGGCGATCTTCGTGATCTTCATCTGCTCGGTATGGCCGATGCTGCTCAACACCGCGTTCGGCGTCGCCGGCGTGCGCCGCGACTGGATCAACGTCGCCCGTACCCATGAACTCGGCCCCTTGCGCACGGCGTTCAGCGTCATCCTGCCCGCCGCGATGCCGACCATCCTCACCGGCATGCGTATCTCCGTGGGTATCGCCTGGCTGGTGATCGTCGCCGCCGAGATGCTCGTCGGCGGCACCGGCATCGGCTACTACGTGTGGAACGAGTGGAACAACCTGGACCTGTCCAGCGTGATCTTCTCGATCCTGATGATCGGCGTGGTGGGCATGCTGCTCGATCTTCTGCTGGGCAGCGTCGCCCGTCTCGTCAGCTATCAGGAGTGATGCCATGTCCCGTTATTTTCTCGATGCGCGGTGCCTGGCCAAGCGCTTCGCGCAACCCGGCACGGAGCCGCTGACGGTGTTCGAGGATGTCAGCTTCGGCCTCGAACAGGGTGAGTTCGTCTGCATCATCGGCCACTCCGGCTGCGGCAAGTCGACCATTCTCAACGCCCTGGCCGGGCTCGACAGCTTCAGCGAAGGCACCCTGGAAATGGCCGGCAAGGAAGTCGCCGGGCCGAGCCTGGAGCGCGGCGTGGTGTTCCAGAACTACAGCCTGCTGCCCTGGCTCAGTGCGCTGGAGAACGTCGAGTTCGGCGTGCGTGCACGCTTCCCTGAGTGGTCCAGGGAGCAACGCCGCGCGCACAGTCGCAAGTACCTGGAGATGGTCGGCCTGGGCGGCTCCGAGGCGCGCAAGCCGGCGCAGTTGTCCGGCGGCATGCGTCAGCGCGTGAGTATCGCCCGCGCCTTCGCCACCCAGCCGCAACTGCTCCTGCTCGACGAGCCGTTCGGCGCGCTGGATGCCCTGACCCGGGGGGTGATCCAGGACGAGCTGATCAAGATCTGGAGTGCCACCCGGCAGACGGTGTTCATGATCACCCACGATGTCGACGAGGCGATCCTGCTCTCCGACCGCATCCTGCTGATGACCAACGGCCCGCAGGCACGCATCGCCGAGTCGGTACGCATCGACTTGCCACGCCCACGGCAGCGCGACCAGGTGATCCACCACCCGGCGTACTACCGCATTCGCAATCACCTCGTGGACTTCCTGGTGAACCGCTCGCACGCATTGCGCGGCTGCACCCTGGCCGACGAGCAGGGCTTCCCGCCTGAGATCAACCCCGCCCTGGAGGAGCCAGCCGCTGCTACCAGGGTCGTACCTCTGACCCCTGTTAAGGAGTTTCACCATGGATAAACAACAGATGCGCAGCACCATCAACGCCGCCAGGGAGCGCCTCGGTCTCGACTGGGCAGCCCTTGGCCAGGGTATCGGCATGTCGCCGGTGTGGGCCACCTCGGCGTGCCTGGGCATGAACAGCATGCCCAAGGCACAGGCCGACGCCCTGTGCGAGATGCTGGAGCTGCCCGAGGAGGTCTCGGCGGCGCTGCAGGCCTTTCCGCACAAGCATTGGGACAAGGCCATTCCCACCGACCCGCTGATCTATCGCTTCTACGAGATGATCAACGTCTACGGTGAGACCATCAAGGAACTGATCCATGAGGAGTTCGGCGACGGCATCATGAGCGCCATCGACTTCAGCATGGACATTTCCCGTGTCGCCGATCCCAAGGGTGACCGCGTGCAGATCGTGCTCAACGGCAAGTTCCTGCCCTACAAGGCCTGGTGAAACGGCGCGGCATATGGTCGCGATGGACGAAAGGCACGGCACCCGCCGTGCCTTTTGTTTTGCGCTCTGCGAAAATGCCCGCACTTTTTTTCCAGGACTCTGCCATGACCGCCCTGAAGAACGACCGTTTCCTGCGCGCCCTGCTCAAGCAACCTGTGGATGTCACGCCGATCTGGATGATGCGCCAGGCCGGCCGCTATCTGCCGGAATACCGCGCGACCCGGGCCAAGGCCGGCGACTTCGTGAGCCTGATGAAGAACCCGGAGCTGGCCTGCGAGGTCACCATCCAGCCGCTGGATCGCTATCCGCAGCTGGACGCGGCGATCCTGTTCTCCGACATCCTCACCATCCCCGATGCGATGGGGCAGGGCCTGTACTTCGAGACCGGCGAAGGTCCGCGTTTCAAGAAGGTGGTCAGCAACCTGGCCGACATCGAGGCGCTGCCGGTCACCGACGCGGAGAAGGACCTTGGCTACGTGATGGACGCTGTGCGCACCATCCGCCGCGAACTCGGTGGTCGGGTGCCGCTGATCGGCTTCTCCGGCAGCCCGTGGACGCTGGCGACCTACATGGTCGAAGGCGGCTCGAGCAAGGATTTCCGCAAGACCAAGGCCATGCTCTACGACAACCCGCAGGCCATGCATGCGCTGCTGGACAAGCTGGCGCAGTCGGTCACTGCCTACCTGAACGGGCAGATCCTGGCGGGGGCGCAGGCGGTGCAGATTTTCGACTCCTGGGGCGGCGCGCTGTCGGCAGCGGCCTATCAGGAGTTCTCCCTGGCCTACATGAAGAAGATCGTCGCTGGCCTGATCCGCGAGCATGAAGATCGCCAGGTCCCGGTGATTCTGTTCACCAAGGGCGGCGGGTTGTGGCTCGAGTCGATGGCCGACAGCGGCGCCGAAGCCCTGGGCCTGGACTGGACCTGCGACATCGGCAGCGCCCGCGCCCGCGTCGGCGCCAAGGTTGCACTGCAGGGCAACATGGACCCGGCGGTGCTCTACGCCAAGCCCGAGGCGATCCGCGCCGAAGTGGCGCGCATCCTGGCGGCCTACGGCGCCGGTAGCGGCCACGTGTTCAACCTCGGCCACGGCATCACCCCGGAAGTCGACCCGGCCCATGCCGGCGCCTTCTTCGAGGCCGTGCACGAGCTGTCGGCGCAGTATCACCAGTAGCACCATGAAAAAGCCCGGCATTGCCGGGCTTTTTCTTAGAAACCTGCGCGGTACTTGCTGTCGACCTTGCGCTTTTCCAGTGTGTACCGAGCAATGTCCATTTGCCCGCTGCCCAGCTGATCGTCCAGTTCCTGCAGCTCTCGCTCGTGCAGTTTGGCGACATGGGCCTTGGTCACGTTGTAGTTGATCGCACGTGCTGCGTCGTAGCCACTGACCGGATCCCAGAGGATGGACAGCGGCCAGAGCAGCAGGTTGACGACGCCATAGCCATATTCGCGCCCATAGAACGAACCACCACCGGGGAGCAGGCCGAGTGCGGCAGCCGCGCCGGGGCTCTTGTCCCGGATGGCCATGCCACGGCTTTCATATGCGTCGAGCTCGGCTTTCTGTACGGAGTTGAGCCCGTTGGCACAGCCGGTGGTGATGGCCAGAAGGCCGCCAATCAAAAGTGTACGCAGGTACTGCATTGCATTTCCTTGTTGTGCATGTTGTCCTGATGCGCCGCTGGCGCGCGCGGAAACTATCACGATTGATGTCATTTGGCCATTATTGTCGTGATTGTCATGAGGTTTGCATAAGCTCTGGAGTCCAGAGCATTCAGGGAGAGCAACGATGCGACGTGTGGTGTTCAACCAGAAAGGGGGCGTGGGCAAGTCCAGCATCGCGTGCAATCTCGCTGCGGTGAGTGCCGCGCAGGGTTATCGGACGTTGCTGATCGACCTCGACGCCCAGGCCAACTCGACCCACTACCTGACCGGGCTGACCGGTGAGGAAATCCCCGTTGGCATTGCCGACTTCTTCAAGCAGACCCTGGCGTCCGGGCCGTTCTCCAAGAAAGGCAAGGTGGACATCTACGAAACCCCCTTCGACAACCTCCATGTGGTCACCGCGACGGCGGAACTGGCGGAGCTGCAGCCCAAGCTGGAGCAGAAGCACAAGATCAACAAGCTGCGCAAACTGCTCGACGAGCTGGCCGAGGATTACGACCACATCTACCTGGATACGCCGCCTGCGCTGAACTTCTACACGGTCTCCGCACTGATCGCGGCTGACCGGGTGCTGATCCCCTTCGACTGCGACAGCTTCTCGCGTAATGCGCTGTACGGCCTGCTGGCCGAGATCGAAGAGCTGCGCGAGGATCACAACGAGGCGCTGGAGGTGGAGGGCATCGTGGTCAATCAGTTCCAGCCGCGCGCCTCGCTGCCGCAGCAACTGCTGGACGAGCTGCTTGCCGAGGGGCTGCCGGTGCTGCCGGTCAACCTGATGAGCTCGGTGAAGATGCGCGAGTCGCACCAGGTGTGCACGCCGCTGATCCATCTGGATGCACGGCACAAGCTGACTCAGCAGTTCGTCGAGCTGCACGACCTGCTCAACCAGGCCTGATCATCCGGCAAAGAGAAGGCGCCCTCGGGCGCCTTTTGTTCATCAGCGCACCACGAACACGTCGCACGGTGCCCTGTGCAGGAAGTGCTGGGCCAGGCTGCCGAGCAGCGCCTGGGAGAAGGCGCTGCGGCCGTGGCTGCCGAGGACCAGCAGCTCGCCGCGGCGACTCTTGATCTGCTCCTGCAGGCTGCGCAGGATGCCGCCCTGCAGCACCTCGTGGCTGAGCGAGGGGCCGCCTGGTGGCAGGCTCTGCGATTCGTCGTGCAGGAGCTGGTCGATCAGGCCGCGCTGTGTCTCGAGTTGCTGTTCGACCTGCTGAGGCGTGCCCTTGTCCGGCTCGAAGACGTGCAGCGCGTGCAGCTCGGCGCCTTCGGGCAGCAGCCGATACGCCTGGCCCAGGGCGCTGCAGGCGCACAGCGAGAAGTCGATGGCGGCCAGTGCTCGCTGGTAGGGGGCGAAGTCATTGCGCGCGACCAGCAGCAGCGGCACGGTGCAGCGGCGGGCGATGCGGTCCAGGCTGGTACCGGAGAAGAAGTCATGGCGCTGGTGATGGCCGCCCAGCACGAGCAGGTCGCAGCCGGTTTCCTGCACCTGCTGCAAGACCACCTCCGAGGGTTTGCCGCTGAGCATGCGCAGCGCGGTCCCGGCTGGCGCGTACTGGGTCAGGCTGCGGTCCAGGGCCTGGCGGGCCTTCTCGTGCTGCTCGCTGCTCTGGCTCGGGTCCAGGACGTGCAGGATGGTCAGGCGGGCATTGTGCTGCTTGGCCAGTTGGGTGGCACGGCACAGGGCCAGGTCGGCGGTGTCGCGTAGGTCGTGGGCGATAAGAATGTGATTGAACATGGTGACGGCTCTCCTGCCGATACCCGTCGGCAATTTTATTGTGCCTGTTCAGATAGCCGCTCTTTTGACCTATGGCAAGGCCGGGAACTGTTACCGATTGCGAATGCCGGTGGCGGCGTCGTTCAGCGTAAACGCAATTGATAGTGGCCGCGACTTTCCGCGACCACTTCTCCGTTGCCGTCGGTCAGTTGCAGTTCCAGCAGGTAGGACGCCTTGCCCTGCTGGTGCGCCTGCTCCTCCAGACCCTGGATTTCCTCGGCCGACAGGCGCGCTTCGACCTGGATGTCTCCGCTGGCCGGGCGCCGGAAACGCAGGTTCATTTCCGTGACGATGGGATAGAAGCGCTGGGTGTCGAAGCTGGTCAGGAACAGGGCTCCGCCCGGGATTTCCGCCAGGGTGAAGAGGGCGCCCGCGTACATGCTGCCGATGTGGTTCTGGTTGCCTTGCAGGGGCATGCGCAGGCGCACGAAGCCGGGCTCCAGAACCTCGGCCTTGAGGCCGCTGCGGTGGACGAAGGCGATCTGTTCTTCGGTCAGCTGACGAGCGATTTCCGTGGGCAGAGGCATGGCGCGACTCCATGGGCGATGATCGCCCCAGCCTAAAGGCTGGACCCTGCCCTGCAATTGACCTCAGCGCCCGAGCGCGTTGACCGAAGCGCTCACAGGCCGTGCTGGCGCAGCCAGGCCAGCAGTTGCGGCAAGGGCATGGCGCCGCTCTGGCGGGCCACTTCCACACCGCCCCTGAACAGGATGAGGCTGGGAATCGAGCGGATGCCCAGCTGGCCGGACAGCTGGGCATTGGCCTCGCTGTCCAGCTTGCCCAGGCGGCAACGTCCTTGCAGCTGCGTCGCGGCCTGCTGGAAGGTGGGGGCGAACGCCTGGCAGGGGCCGCACCAGCTCGCCCAGACATCCACCAGCAGGGGCAGGTCGCCCTTGAGCTGGCTGGCGAAGTTGCCCTGCGTCAGCTCGATGGGCGCTGCCGGCAGCACCTGCGCCTTGCAGCGGCCGCAGCGCGGGCTGTCGTGCAGGCGCTCGCCTGGGATGCGGTTGAGCCCGTTGCAGTGCGGGCAGGGAATCAGCAGGGGATCGGACATGACGGCGACGCTCCAGGGAACATGTCGAGCAGATGGAGTCGCCACCGGCGGATATCAAGTCAGATCGGCGTCAGCGGGAAGAACCAGGGGATGACCACGGTAGCCACGGCCCAGAGCAGCAGATTGAGCGGCACGCCGACCTTCATGAAGTCGGTGAAGCGGTATCCCCCCGCGTTGTAGACGAAGGTGTTGGTCTGATAGCCGATCGGGGTGGCGAAGCTGGCGCTGGCGGCGAACATCACCGCGACCACGAAGGCGCGAGGGTCGACGCCGAGGTGCTGGGCCAGGCCGATGGCGATCGGCGTCACCAGCACGGCGACGGCGTTGTTCGACAGCATCTCGGTGAGGACCGAGGTGAACAGATAGATCACGCTGAGCATCAGCAGGGGGCCGGCCCAGGGCAGCCAGCCCATCACGTTCTCCACCAGCAGCCTGACCAGACCGACCTTGTCCATGGCGATGCTGATGGCCAGCATGCCGAAGATCAGGCTGAGGATCTTCCAGTCCACCGCCTTGTAGGCGTCCTCGACGTCGAGGCAGCGGGTTGCCAGGACGGTGACGGCGCCGATGATCGCCAGGCCCTCGATGGGCATCACGCCGAAGGCGGCCAGCAGCATCACCGCCAGCGTGGCGATGATCGCGATCGGCGCCTTGTCGCGGCGGAAGGCGCGTTCCTGCACGGCGTTGAGGCTGATCAGTTCGCCGTTGTCGGCGAAGCGCTTGATCTGCGCCGGCGTGCCTTCCACCAGCATCACGTCGCCGAACTGCAGCTGGAAGTCGTCGAGGTTGCCCTGCACGTTCTCGTCCTGGCGGTGGATCGCCAGGACCGCGATGCCGTAGCGTGCGGTCAGGTCGAGGTCGCGCATCGGCCGGTGGCTGTAGCGCGAGTTACGCCCGACGATGGCCTCGGCGAGGATCACGTCGTGGCTGCTGATGGTCTCGAAGGCGTCGCCGCGGTTGAAGCTCAGGTGACCGCTTTCACGCAGTTCCACCACGTTCTTCACCTGGCCGTGGAGCATCAGGCGATCGCCGCTGGCCAGCAGGGTGTTGGCGCCCGGCTCGGTCAGCTCCTGTTCGTCGCGAAACAGCTTGAGCACCTGCAGGCCGCTGCCGCCGTTGAGGTTGGCCTCGTGCAGGGTCTTGCCGATCATCGGCGAGTCGTGCGGGACCAGCAGTTCGGTCATGAAGGTGCGTGACAGGTCCGGGCGCAGCTGGCGCGAGAGGGTCTCGCGCTCCGGCAGCAGGCGCCGGCCGATGGTCAGCAGGTAGGCCATGCCGAACGCGGCCATGATCAGCCCGGCGCCCGTGATCTCGAAGATGCCGAAGGGCTCCAGGCCCGCCTTGCGTGCCACGCCGTCGACCAGGATGTTGGTCGAGGTGCCGATCATGGTCAGGGTGCCGCCGAGGATGGTGGCATAGGACAGCGGGATGAGCAGCTTGGATGGCAGGGTGCCGGCGCGCCGCGCCAGGGCGATGGCCACCGGGGTGAGGATGGCCACGACCGGGGTGTTGTTGAGGCAGGCCGAGACCACCAGCGCGGTGACGGTGAGACCGGAAAGCACGCGGATCGGGCTGGTGCCGACCAGATTGCCCAGCCAGTTGCCCAGCGCGTCGATGCAGCCGGTACGTTCCAGGGCGGCGGAGAGCACGAACATGCAGGCGATGGTGACCGGTGCCGAGTTGGACAGCACGCTGAGCACTTCCCCTGGCGTCAGCAACTGGCTGACCAGCAGCGCGGCCACGGCGATGGCGGCGACGATGTCCGGGCTCCACTTTTCCCGCACGAAGGCGTAGAGCACCCAGATCAGCAGGGCGCCGACGAACAGCAGGGGCAGGGAGTCCCAGGGCATGAAAATCCTTGGCAGCGAATCTCGTGTGAGGTATCGGGCACGCACGGGGCGGCCTGGCTGGGCGCCAAGATAGAGGGCTTCTCTTAGATAGTCTAAGAATGTTTGGGCAGATTGATATGCCTTTTCGATTTAACAGATAAGGCGGCCAGCGGGGTTGTCCGGGGCTTCGACAGCCGCTCAGGACGAGCAGCTGATCTCCAGGTGCTTGCCCCACTGCGGCGGGCGCTCGGCGTAGCGCTGCATGTCCGGCTGCTCGTCGAACGGCCGTGACAGCACCGCGTGCAGCTCACGTACCGGGCCGTAGTCGCCTCGTTCGGCGGCCTCGATGGCCTGCTGGGCCAGGTAGTTGCGCAGGATGTACTTGGGGTTGCACGCCTGCATGCGCGCCTGCCGCTCGGCCTGCTCGCCGCCCTCGCGTGCGCAGCGGGCGAGGTAGTCGCCGCCCCAGGCGTCGAAGCCGGCGAGGTCGACGAAGTCCTCGCGCACCACCTGCAGCGCGTCTGCGGGCGCACGCTCCCCCAGGTTGCGGAAGAACAGCGTGTAGTCGGTGGCCTTGCCGGCCTGCATCAGCTGCAGCAGGCGCTGGACCAGCGCCTCGTCATCGTCCTCGGCCCGGGTGAAGCCCAGGCGTCTGCGCATCAGGTCCAGGTAGTGGGCCTGATACAGCGGCAGGAACAGCTCCAGCGTCTCGCGCAGGCGCTCCACGGCGACGAAGGGGGTCAGCGCCTGGGCCAGGGCCGCGAGGTTCCAGTGGGCGATGGGGACCTGGTTGCTGAAGCTGTAGCGGCCACTGTCGTCGGAGTGATTGCAGATGTGCTGGGCATCGAAATCGTCGAGGAAGGCATAGGGGCCGTAGTCGAAGGTGATGCCGAGGATCGACATGTTGTCGGTGTTCATCACCCCGTGGCAGAAGCCGTAGGCCTGCCAGTGGGCGATCATCTGCGCGGTGCGTTCGATCACCTCGCGCAGCATCGCCAGCCAGGGATCGTCCTGTTCCAGGCAGTGCGGGAAGTGGCAGCTCAGCACGTGCTCGCCGAGCATTTTCAGCTGCTCGTGCTGGCGCGTGTAGTAGAAGTACTCGAAGTGACCGAAGCGCACATGGCTGCGGGCCAGGCGCAGGACCATGGCGGCGCTTTCCTGCTTCTCGCGCCACACCGGGGTACTCGAGGCGGTCACGCACAGCGCCCGTGAGCTGGGGATGCCGAGCGCGTGCAGGTGTTCGCTGGCGAGAAACTCGCGGATCGACGAGCGCAGCACCGCGCGGCCGTCACCCATGCGCGAATAGGGGGTCATGCCGGCGCCCTTGAGGTGCAGGTCCCAGTGCTCGCCGGCCGTGTTCAGTACCTCGCCCAGCAGCAGGCCTCGGCCGTCGCCCAGGCGTGGCGTGTAGCCGCCGAACTGGTGCCCGGAGTAGACCATCGCACGCGGTTCGGCGTCGCCCCACAGCTTGTGCCCGGCGAACAGCTCGGTGAATTCGCTGCGCTGCGCCTCGGCCGGATCGAGATCGAGCAGGGCCATGGCCGACTCGCTCGCCACCACCAGGCGCGGTTGCTCGATGGGCTCGGGCAGCACCTCGGTGGAGAAGGCATCACCCAGGCGGGCGAAGCGGTTGTCGAAGGTCAGCGCGTCGAGGCGTTTCACCTGGGGCTCCTCTGCGGGTCAGGGCGTGGCGGGGGGAGGGGGCGTGTCTTGCACCGCTGCGGCACCCGCCGCAGCAGCCTTGATCAGGTCCTTCTGGTCGAGCTTCTGCTCGCCATGCTCCAGGTTCTTCACGTACACCTCGACCTGGCGGAAGGCGATGTTGATGCCGTTCCTGGGGAATTCCTTGTCGATGAAACGGTTGATTTCGTCGGTGGCCGGGTTGCGGTCGCCGAGGTCGCGCACGTGAATGCGCAGCTCGTGATCCAGGGTGCTTTCGCCGAAATTCAGGAAGTAGGCAATCGGCGCCGGGTCTTTCAGCACCCGAGTGTTTTCCTGGGCAGCCTGCAGCAGCAGTTTGCGCACCAGGTCGAGGTCCGAGCCGTAGCCGACACCGACCTTGAGGGTGACGCGGGTCACGGTGTCGCTCAGCGACCAGTTGATCAACTGGCCGGTGATGAAGGTCTTGTTCGGAACGATGATTTCCTTGTGGTCGAAATCGGTGATGGTGGTCGCGCGGATGCGGATCTTGCTCACCGTACCGGACAGGTTGCCGATGGTCACCACGTCGCCGATGCGCACCGGGCGCTCG
The DNA here is from genome assembly GCF_017915135.1 of Ectopseudomonas khazarica. NCBI lineage: Bacteria > Pseudomonadati > Pseudomonadota > Gammaproteobacteria > Pseudomonadales > Pseudomonadaceae > Ectopseudomonas > Ectopseudomonas khazarica. Next base: position 583,003 of record NZ_CP068551.1, read on the forward strand.
AACAGGATGATCAGGCCGGATATGAAGTTGGCGAAGATTTCCTGCAGGCCGAAACCCAGGCCGACCGAGAGCGCGGCCACCAGCCATTGCAGTTTGTCCCAGCTCACGCCCAGGGTGGACAGGGTGGTGACGATGCCGATGGCGACCAGGGCATAGGACAGCAGCGTGGTGGTGGCGTAGGCGCTGCCCTGGGCCAGGCGCATGCGTGACAGCACCAGCACCTCGAGCAGGCCGGGCAGGTTGCGCGCCAGGGCCACGGTGATGGCGACGATGATCAGCGCGCCGATCACGTCCATCAGGCTGATCGGCACCAGGGTGGCGGCCTCGCCGGTGCCGCTGCTGTATTCGTAGAGGTTGACCGTGTCGAGGTAGGTGAATACGCCGATCAGCTCGGCCCAGACCCAGTACAGGCACACCAGGAAGCCGCCCAGCAGGGCCAGGCGGATCAGGCGCAGCGACTGCTGGTTGACCTGCTCGATGTCGAGCGTCGGCTCCTCCACTGCCACCTCGCCTTCCGGGCCGTCCTTGCTCTGCGTCTGGCGCTTGGCCAGCGCGCGCTGGTAGGCCAGGCGCCGCGCCGCGACGCTGAGGCCGCGGACCAGTGTCGCCTCCAGCACCAGCCAGATGATCACCAGATAGAGGGTGTCGATCAGGCGATCGGTCAGCTTGAGCGCCGTGTAGTAGTAACCGAAGGCGACAGCGCCGATCAGTGCCAGTGGCAGCAGGTTGAACGCCAGGCCGATAGCGGTACGTAGCGCCGAGGTGTTCTTGCGCAGCGGCGCGCTGAACTGCAGGTGAAACAGCTGCCAGGCCATCAGGGCGTAGCAGCTCAGCACCACGGCGATGCCGATCACGTCGTTGGCGAGGCTCGCCGGCTGGTGTTCGGCGATGCTCACGACCGCCACCAGCGCCATCACCACCAGGCCCAGGCGGCGCAGGTGCTGGCGGAAGAAGGCGACGTTGGCCGGTGGCCAGTGGAAGTGCAGGATGGCCACGCCGTCCGGCGAGAGAATCCGGTGCAGGGTGTAGAACACCAGCCAGGCTTCCGCCATCTCGTACAGCGCGCCACCCAGGTAGAGGTTCTGGCCGCGTGCATCGTGCAGCAGGGCATAGCCGCAGAGCGCGAGGAACAGCGCCACCGGCAGCGCCAGGATCAGGTTCAGCCCCAGGGCCAGTGGGGTATGCAGCTGGCTGTCGAGCTTGTAGTGGCCGATATCGCCGTGCAGGCTGCCGAGCTTGCGGAACAGGTACTGGCGGCGCCAGAGGATCAGGGCGCAGAGCAGGATCAGCGGCAGGAACACCAGGGGGCGGTCGATCAGGCCCGCGCCCAGTTCGCTGATGGCGATCGCCCAGGGCATGTCGGTGAGCTGCTGCTGCAGGTAGTGCGGCGCCGACTTCAGCCAGTCGAGGTCGAGTGGCTTGTTGCTCGGGATCCAGAACATCTGCTCGTCGATGGTGGCGCGCAGGCTGCTGGAGGTGCTCTGCAGTTCCTTCTGGTTGAGCTGCAGGGTGATCGACTCGTTGAGCAGCGCATTCAGCGAGCGGCTGAGGCGGTCGAGCAGTTCGCGGCGGGTATCGAGCTGGTCGAGCAGGGCGCTGCGCAGTTCGGGGCTGACCTGCTCCCCCGGCTGGTTGTCCAGCAGGTCGTTGACGTAGCGCGACGGGTCGCGAATCTCTTCGCGCTGCTTGTTCAGCTCGAACTGGTACAGGCGGATGTCGGCGATTTCATCGGCGAGCGAGCCATCCTCCAGCTTGAGCTGCGGCAACGCCTGCTTCTGCTGATAGAGAATCTTCGACAGCAGCAGGCTGCCCTGCAGGACCCGGATCTGTTCATCCAGTGCCTGTTCTGCCTGGGCCAGGTTGTCCAGCTGCTGGCGCGTCTGCAGATTCTGCTCGGTCAGGCGGTTGAGGCGATCCGTGGCCCGCAGCAGGTAGTCGGAAAGCTTGAGATTGAGCGTGCTCTCCTTGGCCAGCAGCTTGTCCGAGCTGGCGCGTTCGGCCTCCCGCGACTGTTCGGCGACGGTCTGTTCCGACTCGGCGCGGCGGCGTTCGTTGATCAGGCTCTGCAAGGCCTGACGTTCCTGCTCGGCACGGTTGATGCGCTCTTCGAGCAGGGCGCGCTGGGCGCTGCCGAGGTCCTGCAGCAGGCTGTTGCCGGCCAGCTCCTGGCGGCGCAGCTGGGTCTGCGCCGCGAGCAGCGCGAGCTCCGCATTGAGCTGGTCGCGGCGTTCCCGGCTCAGCGACTTGCCGTCGTAGCGGCCGCTCTTCAGGCTGTCGTTGATCAGTTGGCTGCGCGCCTGGTTCTGGCTGATCTCCGCTTGCGCGCGCTCCGGGCGGGTCTGTGCGGTGATCACCAGGCTGTTGGCCTCGATGATGGCCTTGTTCCAGTCGCTGAGCTGGCTGGAGCGTTCGTTCAGCAACTGCTCCAGCTGGGGCAGGGTGGTACGCGCGTGGCGCTCGGCGATGGGCCGTTCAGGGCTGGCCTTGAGCCTGCTCAGGTCGCGCTGGGACTCGGTGATGAGGCGTGGCGCCTCGTCCAGTTGCTTGCGCAGATCGCCCAGGCGTTTCTCGGCGTCATCGCGATCCCTGAGCATGCGCAGCGTCTGTTCCAGCGTCTGCTTCATGGCCAGCTGCTCGGCTTCCGGCAGCTTGCGGTCGGCCAGGCTGTCCAGGCTCTGCTGGACGTTCTCGGCTTTGGGTGGTTCGTCGGCGAATGCTGGCGGCAGGCCGAGGCACAGGGCGAACAGGACGGCAACGAGGGGCAGGCGCGACAGGTGCATGGTGCAGTGATCTACCGATGGCGGTGGCGACGAAAAGTGCTGGCGACGTGACGCAGGCACGGGCCTGAGGCCCGTGTCTGCTGCTGATGCTAGCAGAGTCCTTGCAGCGGTTTTCTAGAAGTGCAGCCCGGGGCCTGGGCGAGCGCCTTCGGGGAATCTGACGCCAACCTTGCGCACCTTGTTCCCTTCCATGGCGGCCACGGTCCAGGTCATGCCCTGCCATTCCACCTGGTCGCCGACGATCGGTTCGCCGCCGATCTCCTGCGCGATGAAGCGGCCCAGCGGCTGGTTGCCCTCGACGTCGCCGAGCTTGAGGCCGTAGAGCGCTGCCACCGCATTCAGCTCGGCATCGCCCTCGAGCACGAAATCGCCGAAGAAACGCAGGTCCTGGCCGCGCTTGGGCGCCTGGCTGAACAGCTTGCCGAGGGCCGGCAGGTCATGTTCGTGGCCGATCACGCAGAGCAGGTCGCCGGCTTCCAGGCGCGTGCTGCCCGATGGGTGCAGCAGCTCGCGGCCACGGAACAGCGCCGCGATACGCGTGCCCTCGGGCATGTTCAGTTCGCGCAGGGCGGCGCCGATGCACCACTTCTCCGCACCCAGGCGATAGACGAACAGCTCCCACTGGCTGGTCGGGTGCACTTCCAGGCCGGCGCGCGACACCGGTGCCGGCTCCGGCGGTACGGTGACGCGCATCAGTTTGGCCGCCAGCGGCAGGCTGGTGCCCTGCAGCAGCAGGGAGATGATCACGATGAAGAAGGCCACGTTGAAGAACAGCTGAGCGTTGGGCAGCCCGGCCATCAGCGGGAACACGGCGAGAATGATCGGCACGGCGCCGCGCAGCCCGACCCAGGCGATGAACATCCGCTCGCGGTCGTGGAAGGCGCGAAATGGCAGCAGACCGAGGAAGATCGACAGCGGCCGGGCGAAGAGGATCATCCACAGCGCCAGGGCCAGCGCCGGCAGGGCGATGGGCAGCAGCTCGTGCGGCGTGACCAGCAGACCGAGTACCAGGAACATGCCGATCTGTGCCAGCCAGGTGAGGCCGTCGAGCATGTGCAGGATGCCGTGGCGCGAGCGAATCGGGCGATTGCCGAGGAGCAGGCCGCACAGGTAGATGGCCAGGATGCCGCTGCCCCCCACCGCCGTGGTGATGGCGAAGATGATCAGGCCGCCGCTGACCACCAGCAGCGGATACAGGCCGGTGGCCAGCTCCATGCGGTTGATCAGGTTGAGCAGCAGCCAGCCGCCGCCCAGGCCCAGCAGGGTGCCGAGGCCGAACTGCTGCACCAGCTGGATCGGCAGGTCCCAGCTGAAACCGGTCTGGCCGCTGGCGAGCATGGCGATCAGGGTGATGGTGAGGAACACCGCCATCGGGTCGTTGCTGCCGGATTCGATCTCCAGGGTGGAGCTGACCCGTTCGTTGAGGCCGCGGCCGCCGAGCAGGGAGAACACCGCCGCCGCATCCGTGGAGCCGACGATGGCGCCGATCAGCAGGCCTTCCAGCAGGGTCAGGTCGAACAGCCAGGCTGCCGCCAGGCCGGTCAGGCCGGCGGTGATCATCACCCCCACGGTGGCCAGCGACAGCGATGGCCACAGGGCCACACGGAAACTGGAGACCCGCGTGCGCATGCCGCCGTCGAGCAGGATCACCGCCAACGCCAGGTTGCCGACCAGATAGGCCAGGGGGTAGTTGTTGAAGATGATGCCGCCAGGGCCGTCGGTGCCGGCGAGCATGCCGACGCCAAGGAAGATCACCAGGATGGGGATGCCGAAACGTGTCCCGAAAGCGCTGACCAGAATGCTGGCCGCTACCAACAAGGCGCCGATCAAGAACAGATTGTTGATGGCGCTGGCATCCAAATGCGCATACTCCTGGCTGGGTGGATGGAGCGCCGTCATGCATGGCGCGTGCCAGGGATTCTAACCGTAGCCTTCGTACCGCTGTCAAAAAGGTTATTACATTTTCACAAGCCACAAGCCACAAGCCACAAGCCACAAGCCTGAGCGGAGTGCACTGCCGCTTTCACTTGTCGCTTGAGGCTTGCAACCTGTGGCTGCTCTTTAGAACCAGCCGTCCTGCATGCCCAGGCAGGTGTCGTCGCGTGCCTCGAGCACGGCCAGATCGTGGTGGCAGCCCGGCACTTCCCAGGTCAGGAAGTAACGCGCGGCCTGCAGCTTGCCACGGTAGAAGGCCTGTTCCTCGGCGTTGTCGGTGCGCGCCAGGCCCTGTTCGGCGTGAATCGCCTGCTCCAGCCAGCGCCAGCCGATCACGGTGTGGCCGAACACCTTGAGGTACAGCGCCGAGTTGGCCAGGCCTTGATTGACCTTGCCGCTCATCAGGTCGCCGAGCAGTGCCAGGGTGACCGCCTGCAGGCGGGCCACCAGTTGCTCCAGCGGCTGGCGCAGCGGCGTGAGCGACTCGTGCTGGCTGGCGCGCTGGCAGCATGCGTTGATCAGCTTGAGCAACTGCTTGAGCGCGGCGCCGCCGTTCTGCGAGACCTTGCGCCCGAGCAGGTCGAGCGACTGGATACCGTGGGTGCCCTCGTGAATCGGGTTGAGCCGGTTGTCGCGGTAGTACTGTTCCACCGGGTACTCGCGGGTGTAACCGTGGCCACCGAGGATCTGGATCGCCAGTTCGTTGGCCTTGAGGCAGAACTCCGAGGGCCAGGACTTGACGATGGGGGTCAGCAGGTCGAGCAGCTCCAGTGCCTGGGTGCGCTCCTCGGTGGTTTCCAGGGTGTGGGTGTCGTCGAACAGCCGCGCGGCGTACAGGCCGAGGTCGAAGGCGCCTTCGACATAGGCCTTCTGCGTCAGCAGCATGCGCCGCACATCGGCGTGCTCGATGATCGAGATCTGCGCGCTGGACGGGTCCTTGCCGTCCGGCTGGCGGCCCTGCGGACGGTTGCGTGCGTAATCCAGCGAATAGAGGTAGCCGGCGTAGCCGAGCATGATGGCGCCCATGCCGACACCGATGCGCGCCTCGTTCATCATCTGGAACATGTAGGACAGGCCGGCGTGCGGCTTGCCTACCAGATAACCGACGCATTCGCCGTTGTCGCCGAAGTTCAGCGCGGTGGAGGTGGTGCCGCGCCAGCCCATCTTGTGGAACAGCCCGGCCAGGGTCACGTCGTTGCGCGGGCCCAGGCTGCCATCGGCGTCGACATGGAACTTGGGCACGATGAACAGGCTGATGCCCTTCACCCCGGGCGGTGCATCCGGCAGCTTGGCCAGCACCATGTGCACGATGTTCTCGGAGATCGGCTGGTCGCCGCCGGAGATGAAGATCTTGTTGCCCTTGATGCGATAGCTGCCATCGGCATGCGGTTCGGCCCTGGTGCGGATGTCCGACAGCGAGGAACCGGCGTGCGGCTCGGTCAGGGCCATGGTGCCGAAGAAGCGACCGTCGATGATCGGCTGCAGGAAGCGCTCTTTCTGCTCGTCGCTGCCGAAGGCTTCGATCAGGTTGGCCACGCCCATGGTCAGCATCGAGTACGAGCTGGTGGCGCAGTTGGCGGACTGGAAGTGAGCGAAGCAGGCCTGCGACAGCAGGTTGGGCAGCTGCATGCCGCCCTGCTCGAAATCCCGTGTGGCGTTGAGGAAACCGGCTTCGTGGAACGCGCGCAGCGCGGGCTCGACCTCCGGGATCAGCACGGCGCTGCCGTCCACGTACTGCGGCTCGTGTTCGTCGCTCTTGCGGTTGTGCGGGGCGAACAGTTGTTCGGCGATGCCGCGCGCGGTGCTGATCGCCGCATCGAAGGTCTCGCGGTTGTGATCGGCGAACCTTGGGCGTTGGGTCAGGGCTTCGGCGTCGAGTACTTCATAGAGTTCGAAGGCCAGGTTGCGGGCGCTGAGCAGGGTCTCGGACATGGAACGGGTCTCCTGATGATCGTCCGAGTCTAGGCAGTCCGTTGCCCGGCTGCCCAGCATCATCAGCCACGGTGATAAAGCGCCACACCACCCTGGCGATCCCGGCACCGCAGGAGCGGCCTCAGTCGCGATGGGACTCGAAGCCCCGCGCCAGCGCGCGGGTCAGCTCGGCGGCCGGCATCGGCCGGCAGTTGGCGACGTTCTGCCCGGCCCAGAGTGGCGAGAAGTCGCTGTCGCCCCGCGCTTCGGCGGCCGCGCGCAGCGGCGCGATGGCCGCCGTTGCCAGGGGGAAGGTGGGCGCCAGGGGACTGAGCGGGCCCTGCTCGCGCATCAGGCGATTGACGATGCCACGCGCGGGCCGACCGCTGAACAGGTTGGTCAGTGCCGTGTGTCGCGCTGCCGGGCTCTGCAGGGCCGCGCGGTGGAGGGCGCTGGTGCTCGCCTCCGGACACAGCAGGTAGGCGCTGCCGACCTGCACGCCTGCGGCGCCAAGTGCCATGGCCGCCGCCACCCCACGTGCATCGCTGATGCCGCCCGTGGCGATCACCGGGACGTCGAGGGCATCCACGAGCTGCGGCAGCAGGGCGAAAGTCCCCAACTGGCGGCTCAGGTCGTGATCGAGAAAGTGCCCGCGATGACCACCGGCCTCCAGCCCCTGGGCGATCACCGCGTCGACGCCGCGCTGCTGCAGCCACAGGGCTTCAGCCAGCGTGGTGGCGCTGGAGAGGATCCTGGCGCCACTGTCGCGCACCCGTTGCAGCAGGGCGTCGTCCGGCAGGCCGAAGTGGAAGCTCACCACGGCCGGGCGAAACTCCTCGAGCAGTTCCGCCGCCTCGGCATTGAACGGCAGGCGCCCGGGGCCGCCTGCGATCGTTGCCTGATCCACGCCGAATTCCTGGTAGTACGGGGCCAGTGCCTCACGCCAGGTCGCTTCCCGGGCGGCATCCGGCTCAGGTTGCACGTGGCTGAAGAAGTTGAGGTTGAACGGTCGCTGCGTCAGGCCGCGCAGCGCCTCCAGCTCCTGGCGCAGGGCGGCCGGCGTGAGCATCGCACAGGGGATCGAACCCAGGCCTCCGGCCTCGCAGACGGCGGCGGCCAGGCGGTGATTCTGCGAACCGGCCATGGGCGCCTGGATCAGTGGCAGCGGGCTGCCAAACAGGTCATTCACGAGCATGGGGCGAGCTTCCTTTCGGTAGGTGAGTCGGGGGTGGGCGCCCGCCAGGTCCAGAACAATGACCAGAGCAAGGCCAGGGCGCCGATCGAGAAGCTGCTGGTCAGGCTGTGACCGGCGGCGGTCCAGTGTTCGACGAACCAGGGACCGACCAGTTGGCTGCCGCCGTAGAGGCTGATCAGCAGCGCGGCCAGGCGCGGTCCCTGGCTCGGTTTGAGCGCGCGGGCAAGGCGCTGCGTCAGCAGGACGGTGCCGAGGAAGGTGCCGCCGACCAGCACGGCGCTGCCCAGCACACCGACAGGGCCGGGCAGCAGGACCGGCAGGGCGGTCCCCAGCAGTTGCAGCACGTAGTTGACCTGCAGGGCACGGCGGTCGCCGAGCCAGGCACCGACACGATTCCACAGGGTCGCGGAGATCAGGCAGGCCAGGGCAGTCCACCACCAGTTGCCGATTAGCAGGGGATGGCCGGGCGGAAGCTGTTCGCGAGCCAGTGCGGGGAGGAAGGTCAGCGGCAGGATGTAGCCCAGGCCGGCGCCCAGGTAGGCGAGCAGCAGCGGCAGGCTGCGACGGTCGATCAGTCGCCCCGGCGCACTGGCCTGGGCGCTGGCGGGCAGCTGCTGGGCCAGGCGTCGCAACATTCCGGCGCTGATCAGGGCAAGGGGCAGGGCGACCAGCGCGATGGGCAGCCAGCGCAGCGGCCCCTGCCAGGGCGTGAGCACGACCAGCGCGCCGCACAGCAGCATGCCGCCTCCCAGGCCCAGGTAGACCAGGCCACTCAGTGCCGTGGCCTGACGCACGGCGAGCCATTCCAGCACCAGTGCCGGGGCGAGGACGAAGACCACGCCGTTGCTGATGCCGTTGCTCAGGCGCAGGAAGGCCAGCATGTCGATGTCGCGGGTGAATACCTGGGCCAGGGTCAGCCCGGCGTTGAGCAGCAGCGCGACCGGCAGGCCCAGGCGCAGCCCCCGGGGGCTGGCCATGGGCAGGGCGAGCAAGGCGCCGAGCAGGTAGCCCAGGTAGTTCCAGGTGGCCAGCTGGGCGCCCTGGGCCAGACTGAACAGGCCGTCGTCGAGCAGCAGCGGCAGCAGCGGGGTGTAGGCGAAACGGCCCAGGGCATGTACCGCCACCAGTGCCAGGGCGGCGGCGAGGATGGCCTGGAAGCAGTCGCGGTCGAGTTTGAGCATCGGGCCTCCGGTCGTGCTGCGCACCATAGTCGTTGTTCTGTATGGACTGTTAGTGAAAAATACTGCGCTTAGTTTTCACTTTTGGTGAAAGATCATGGATGCCTGGCAACGCCTCAACCCGCAACTGCTGCGCTATTTCCTCGCCGTCGCGCGTGAGGGCTCCCTCAGTGCCGCCGGTGTGCGGCTCAATTGCGTGCCGTCGAACGTCTCGGCGCGCCTGCGCCAGCTGGAGCAGCAGCTCGACACGCGCCTGTTCCGCCGTCAGGGCCAGCGGCTGCGCCTGAGCCAGGCGGGCGAGCGCCTACGACCGCATGCCGAACACCTCGAGCAGCTCTGCCAGCTGGCCTGGCGCAGCGTGCAGGAGGATGTGTGGAGTGGTGACTTGCGCCTGGGCTCCATGGAGACCACCGCTGCCGTGCGTCTGCCCGAGCTGCTCGCGGCGTTCCACCAGCGTGCGCCACGGGTCAACCTGCAACTGAGCACCGGGCCGAGCCGGCGCCTGGTCGAGGAGGTGCTGGCCGGGGAGCTGGATGCCGGCCTGATCGGTGGGCCGTTCGAGCATCCGCAGCTCGATTGCCTGCCGATCTGGCAGGAGGAGCTGATGCTGGTCCTGCCACCCGCCCAGGACGCCGCCAGCCTGGGCGCGCGCCCGCAAACGCTGCTCGGCTTTCCCGAAGGCTGTCACTACCGCGAGCGCCTGGAGCGCTGGGCGCTCGCCAGCGACCTGCAGGTGGCGGCGCGGCAGAGCTATGGTTCGATCGATGCGATCTTCGCCGGTATCGCGGCGGGCATGGGCATCGGCCTGCTGCCGCGCAGCCTGCTCGAGCGCCATCCACGTGTGCACCTGGTGCAGTATCAGGCCATCGCCCCGCAGCTGGGGGCGACCACCACGCTGCTGGCACGGCGCCGCGATGCCGGCGAGCACCCGCCGTTGTCCCTGTTGCTGGAGCTGATGCGCGCGCAAAGTCCGCTCAACGAGTAAACTCGACGGCTGTTTCGGAGACCCTCATGAACTACCGCCACGCCTTCCATGCCGGCAACCATGCCGATGTGCTCAAGCACCTGCTGCTGACCCGCCTGATCGCCCTGCTGTCGAAGAAGGAGGCGCCTTTCGCCTACCTCGACAGCCATGCCGGGATCGGCCTGTACGACCTGCAAGGCGATCAGGCCAGTCGCACCGGCGAGTACCTGGAGGGCATCGGCCGTCTGTGGCAGGCCGAGCAGTTGCCGGATGCGGTCGAAGCCTACCTGGACGTGGTGCGGGCGATGAACCCCGATGGCGCGCTGCGCTACTACCCCGGCTCGCCGGAGCTCGCGCGGCTGCTCAGCCGCGAGCAGGATCGCCTGCAGCTCAACGAGAAGCACCCCGAGGATGGTCGTCTGCTCAAGGACAACATGCGTGGCGACCGCCGCGTGGCCGTGCACCTGGGTGAGGGCTGGCACGTGCCCCGCGCCCTGATGCCCACCCGCGAGAAGCGCGTGTTGCTGCTGATCGACCCGCCGTTCGAGCAGGCGGACGAACTGCAGCGCTGCGTCGAGGCGCTCAACGAGGCGCATGGGCGCATGCGCCAGGCCATCGTGGCGATCTGGTACCCGATCAAGGATGAGCGCCAGCTTGCGCGCTTCTACGCCGGCCTGAGCAAGAGCAATGCGCCCAAGCTGCTGCGTGCCGAGCTGTACGTCCATGCCCCGGACGATGCCAGTCGCCTGAGCGGCTCCGGGCTGGTGATCAGCAATCCGCCATGGGGCCTGGAAGACGAGCTCAAGCAACTGCTGCCCTGGTTGGCCGATGCGCTCGGGCAGAGCCAGGGCGGCTGGCGTCTGGACTGGTTGGTAGAAGAAGCGGCAAGCGGCAAGCCATGAACGCGTAGCCCGGATGCAGTCCGGGACCCGTGGCCGCCGAGCCCCGGAGTGCATCCGAGCTGCCAGGGCTCAACCGCGCTCGTGGTTCGGTTCGATGTGATAGCTCAGGTTGCGCCGCGGGCTGAGGTACTCCAGCACTTCCAGCGGCAGCTGTGACGGGCGCAGGCTGCGCGCGATGGCCAGGTCGCTGTCTTCGGCCAGGTCGACGATCAGCGCTTCGTGCTTGGCCACGCTGGCGTCGTAGAGGATCAGCGTCGGCCTCAGTGCTTGGGTCGGGTTCATGCCCAGCACCAACGCGTAGCGCTCGTCTTCCAGCTGCACCAGGCTGCCAGGCGGATAGATGCCCATGACGCGGACGAAGGCCTTCAGCGCCACCTCGTCGAAGTGCTCGCGCTGCTGCTTGAACATCTGTACCAGCGCCTCGTGCGGGCTCAGGGCCTGGCGCGGGTCGAGCGGGTTGCACAGGCCGTCGAAGTGATTGGTGATGGCCACCAGGCGACTGAGGCGACCGATGCCCGCCTCGCGCAAGCCGCGCGGATAGCCCGAGCCGTCACAGTGCTCATGGTGCTCGTGGATGATGCGCAGCACCTCGTCGTCGAGCATGAGCTTCTGCCCCATGCGCAGGCCGAAATCGGTATGCATTTGCAGCAGCTGCTGTTCCGGGCGGGTCAGCGGCTCCGGCTTGAGCAGCACCTTGCTCGGTACCTCCAGCTTGCCGATGTCGTGCAGCAGCGCCCCCAGGCCCAGGCTGTGGCAGGCCTCGCTGTCGAGACCCAGCTGGCGCCCGAGCAACAGCGCCAGCACGGTGACGTTGAGGGCATGAAAGTAGCTGTCTTCGGCGGCCTTGCCGGTGATGCCGTGCAGCACCACGCCGGGCGCGCCAAGGAGTGTCTCGACCATTTCGCTGACGATGGCGCCGGCCTGCTGCACGGCGTCCTCGGGACGGCTGCGTAGGGTCTGGTTGAGGGTCTTGATGCGTTGGCTGGCTTCGCTGAAGCGCCGGTCGACCTCCGCCAGGCGGCTGCGCAGGTGACGCAGTTTCTGCGCACGCTCCTGGCGGGCCTGATGCTGCGGGTCGACAGGTGGTGCCTCGACTGCGGCTTCGCTGGGGCTGTCGGCCGGCTCCAGCGGCGCGCAGTCGCTGCGTGCCGGGTCGTAGCGCAACCGTTCGAGGTTCAGCGCGCGCAGGGCGCGAATCTGCGCTTCATCCTTGATCTTGAAGTTGCTGAAGGCGAAGTCGTGCTCCCACCAGCTCAGCTCCAGCTGAACGTAGAGGCCGATGCACAACTGCTCGGGAGAAATGTAGGCAGGGCTGGCGGACATGCCGTGTACGCAGAAAGATGGCTATTTGCCGGCAGTGTAGTCCGACAGGCGCGGGCGGTCATCAGGCCATCACGTCGATGCTGTTGCCGAGGTGGGGCGGATTGCTCGGCGCGCTGGCCGGCGCGGCCGACTGCACCAGGCCGGCGATGTTGGCGGCCTGCAGGTCCAGCGTCTTGCGCAGCAGCAGAAGCGACATCTGCGCGGAGATCTGCGCAGATGCCTGGGTGGATACCTGGCTGGCGAGGCTGCTGACTTCCACGAGGGTCTACCGGTTTCAGGATTCAGGGGGTAGACATACGCCTGTTCCGCCGAGGCCGCAATAGCCGTTGGGGTTCTTCGCCAGGTACTGCTGATGATAGGTCTCGGCGTAGTAGAAGGTCGGCGCATTGCCGATCTCGGTGGTGATGGTGCCCAGGCCCGCCTTGTCCAGCTCGGCCTGGAAGCGCGCCTGGCTGGCCAGGGCCGCGTTCAGTTGCGCGGCGTCGTGGCAGTAGATCGCCGAGCGGTACTGGGTGCCCTGGTCGTTGCCCTGGCGCATGCCCTGGGTCGGGTTGTGCGCTTCCCAGAACACCTTGAGCAGGGCCTCGAAGCTGGTCTGCTGCGGATCGAACACCACCAGCACCACTTCGGTGTGCCCGGTCAGGCCCGAGCAGACTTCCTCGTAGGTCGGGTTGGGGGTCAGGCCGCCGGCATAGCCCACCGCCGTGCTGTACACGCCTGGCTGCTGCCAGAAGCGTCGCTCGGCCCCCCAGAAGCAACCCAGGCCGAATACGGCCTGCTGCAACCCGGCAGGGAAGGGCGGCTTGATCGGGTGGCCGTTGAGGTGATGGACATCGGCCACCGGCAGCGGCTCGTTGCGCCCCGGCAGAGCCTGTTCGGCGCTCGGCAGGGCCAGCTTGTGGACGAGTATCTGGGAACGCAGAACCATGGCGGTCTCCTGAAGGTGGGCAGGTCTTTGACTTGGTGTGACGCCGCGTATTACAGCCGCTGGTCGGCCTGTGGGCGGCAGGGGTAGCGGCGCAGGCTGTCGATCAGCTCACGGCCCGAGATCGGTTTGTCGAACAGGTAGCCCTGGCCGACATCGCATTGCTGGCGCCGCAGGAAGCCGAGCTGGGCGCCGGTCTCGATGCCCTCGGCGACCACCTTGAGCTTGAGGTTGTGGGCCATGGCGATCACCGCCGAGGTGATCTCCATGTCGTCCTGGTTGTCGGGAATGTCCTTGATGAAGCTGCGATCGATCTTGATCACGTCGATGGGGAATTTCTTCAGGTAGCTCAGCGAGGAGTAGCCCGTACCGAAGTCATCCATCGCCAGGGTCAGGCCCAGGCTCTTCAGGCGGCCGAGCTGGTGGCGGGTGTCTTCGGTGGCTTCCAGCAGCAGGCTCTCGGTCAGCTCCAGCTCCAGCAGCCGAGGGTCGAGCTGTTCCTCGTTGAGGATGGCGGCGACGGAACCGACCAGGTCGGGGTCGGAGAACTGCTTGGGCGACAGGTTGATCGCCACCTGCAGCTGCCCCAGGCCGATGGCGGCGATCTGCTTGCTCATGCGGCAGGCCTGGCGCACCACCCACTTGCCGATGGGGATGATCAGGCCGGTTTCCTCGGCCACGCTGATGAACTGGTCCGGGCGGATCATGCCCTTTTCCGGGTGCTGCCAGCGCAGCAGCGCTTCCATGCCGAGCAGTTGCCCGCTCTTCAGGCAGAGCTTGGGCTGGTAGAAGACTTCCAGTTCGTTCTGGGTCAGGGCGCGGCGCAGGTTGTTCTCGACGAACAGCTTGTAGTTGGCCTCGGCGTTCAGGGCTTCGGTGAACAGCTGCACCTGGTGCTTGCCGTTGGCCTTGGCCTTGTGCAGGGCCAGGCCGGCGTGCTTCATCAGGGTCTGTGGGTCGTCGCCGTGCTCCGGGGCGATGGCCAGGCCGACGGAGCCGGTGATGCTGATCAACTGGTTGTCGACGAACAGCGGCTTGTCCAGCGTCTGCAGGACCTGCTGGGCGATGCGCATACCGCCGTCCTGATCGCTGCCATCGAGGAGGATGGCGAACTCGTTGCTGGCGAAGCGCGCCAGCGTGCCCTGGGTGCCAAGGCTGTTGCGCAGGCGCCGGGCCAGGGCCGAGAGCAGCTTGTCGCCGGTCTGGTGGCCGAGGCTGTCGTTGATGCGCTTGAAGTTGTCGATGTCCACCAGCAGCAGCCCCATGGGGCGCCGGGCATGGCGCGCGAAACGCTCTTCCAGGCTGCGGATGAAGGCGGGCCGGTTGCCGAGGTTGGTCAGGTTGTCGGTGTAGGCCAGGCGCTCGATACGTTGCTGCGCCAGCTTGGCGTCGGTGATGTCTTCGTAGATGCCGATGTAGTGGGTCAGCTCGCCATCGTCGCCGTAGACCTTGGAGATCGACAGATGGCCCCAGTAAGGCTCCTGGCTCTTGCGCCGGCTGCGGAACTCGCCTTGCCAGCTGCTGTGCTCGGCCAGGCTGGAATCGGCGTCGAACAGCAGGTCGCTGAGGTTGGACAGCGCCGGCAGCTCGGACAGGCGGTGGCCGCAGACTTCGTCGCTGCTGTACAGGGTGATGGCGGTGAAGCTCGGGTTGACGTACTCCACGCGGCCGTCGCGGTCGACCAGCAGGAAGGCGCTGGCGCTCTGCTCCACGGCGCGCTGGAACAGGTGCAGCGCGTTGGTGGCGGAGCGCTTCTCCTGATTGATCAGGACCTGGGCGAACTGGTCGGCCAGCTCCCCGGCGAAGGCGATCTCGTCGGCCTGCCAGATGCGCTTGGCGCCGATGTGCTCGAGGCAGAGGATGCCCACCACCTCGCCTTCGATGCGGATGCTGGCATCGAGCATGGAACTGATCCCCAGCGGCTCCAGGTAGGTCGGCTTCAGTTCGCGGGTGCGCAGGTCGTGTTGCGCGTCGTGGGCATCGATGGCGCGGCCGCTGTGCAGCGCTTCCAGGTAGTGGGGGAAGCTGCGCGCATCGATCGGCGGCAGTTGTTCGTGGCGATCCAGGTCGCGGCGGTACAGCGAGATGCAGTCGAGGCTCTGGCTGTTCAGGTGCCAGATGCCCGCACGGGCGACGCCGTAAACCTCGCAGGCAGCCTGGGTGATGAGCTCGGCCGCCTCCTGCTGCGGATCGCTGGAGACATAGCGCTGGCGCGACAGGCGCACGATCAGCTGCTGCTGGGTATGCGAGCGGGCCAGGTGCTGCAGGTGGTCGCGCTGAGTGCGCTGATACTGCTGCAAGGCGTTGCGCAGGTTCTGGTTCTGCGCCAGCAGCTCGCTCTCGTCGGGGGTATGGGCGGCGAGGCTTTCATCGGCGATCAGCAGGTAGCCACGCAGCAGCTGACGGTTGTGCTGCCTGAAGGGCTCGCCCATCTCCAGCAGGTTCAGTGCGCCCTGTGGCGTGTGCAGGGTGTAGCGCACCAGGTAGTGCTGTCCCTGCAGCAACTGTTGCTGGATGCTGTCGTGCAGGCGATAGCGTGCCTCGGGCTCCATCAGGCTGGCGTAGGGGGCGTCGATCAGCGCACACAGATCGGCGGCGCTGATGCCCAGCTTGCGTTCGCAGGCCGGGTCGAGAAACAGCAGTGCCCAGCTTGGCTCGTTCAAGCGCTCGAAACGCAACATGCCGAGCCGTGATGGCACTGGCAACTGCGTCACAACCTCGGCTGCCGAACGGGGGCCGGCATCGGGATGGCTTTTCATTGGGCGTTGGGCTTCCAGTATGCTGACCAGGCGAGGCATCCGTTCTCGGTACAGAGTCACCACCGCCGCAGGGCGCGGTGACATGGACGGAGGCTAGGGCTCAGGCCTACTTCACTATAGCGTTCGGCAAGGGTGCATCATGCAAGCGAGACTGACAAGAAAACTGATGGCCATCGTGCTGGGCGGGGCGCTTTCCGCCGCCTTGCCCGCTGTTTCCAGCGCCGACCAGAGCAAGGCGCTGCAAGGCGATGAGCAGGTCGTCTATCTAGACGGACTCAAGCGTCTCTACCTCACCGGCAACGAACGCCAGGCGCTGCTGGCGCACAGTAACGCACTGCTTGAAACCTACGCCCTGCGCGCCGGCTACCAGGTCGGGCAGGCTCAGCCGGAGGACCTGCTCTATCGCTTCAGCGTCGCCGATACCGGTGAACTGATCCTGCGCGAGGAGCGTCGTGGGGCGGAGGGCAGCGCCATCGCCGTGCACAATCAGCGGCTCGCGGTGTTCGGTGTCGATCCGTTCATCCGCTATGAATGCCCGACCAGCGGTATCCGTTGCGTGCTGTTCAACCCGGCTGACGGCAGCCCGTTGCTGACGATCGTGCGCGATCACCAGGGCGCGGGCGAGCTGGCCAAGGCACTGAGCTTTCTGATTCGCAACGTGCAGAAGGGCTGAGAACGGGAGGAAGGATCAGCTCCAGGGCAGGTGACAAAAAACTTCCGGGAGAAGTTTTTGACGTTGCTTGCAACGGCCCGAAGGGTCCCTGCCAGGGGTGGTAGGTGACAAAAAAAACCCCGCCTGAACAGACGGGGTTGAGGATGCGAGCGTGGCGTGCTCGAAACGATTTACAGCAGGATGGTGCGGATGTCCGCCAGCAGCTGCGACAGGCGCAGGGTGAAGCGGGCGGCAGCGGCGCCATTGATCACGCGGTGATCGTAGGACAGCGACAGCGGCAGCATCAGGCGCGGCTGGAAGGCCTTGCCATCCCAGACCGGTTGCATGCTGGCCTTGCTCACACCGAGGATCGCCACCTCCGGCGCGTTGACGATCGGCGTGAAGCCGGTGCCGCCAATGTGACCGAGGCTGGAGATGGTGAAGCAGGCGCCCTGCATGTCATCGGCAGAGAGCTTCTTCTTGCGGGCCTTGTCAGCCAGTTCGGCGGCTTCGCCAGCCAGCTGCAGCAGGCTCTTCTGGTCGACGTTCTTGATCACCGGTACCAGCAGGCCATCCGGGGTGTCCACGGCGAAGCCGATGTTCACGTACTTCTTGCGGATGATCGCCTTGCCGCTCGGGGCCAGCGAACTGTTGAAGTCCGGCAGCTCCTTGAGCAGGTGCGCGCACGACTTGAGCAGCAGCGGCAGCACGGTCAGCTTGACGCCGGCCTTCTCGGCCACAGCCTTCTGCGCGACGCGGAAGGCTTCCAGGTCGGTGATGTCGGCGGACTCGAACTGAGTGACGTGCGGCACGTTGAGCCAGCTGCGGTGCAGGTTGGCGGCGCCGACCTGCATCAGGCGGGTCATCGGCACTTCTTCGATCTCGCCGAACTTGCTGAAGTCCACGGTCGGGATCGGCGGAATGCCGGCACCGCCGGTGGCAGCGGCTGCAGCAGCCTGCGGTGCGGCCTTGGCCTTCTGCATCATCGCCTTGACGTGAACCTGCACGTCTTCCTTGAGGATGCGGCCTTTCGGGCCGGTGCCGGCGATGTCCGCCAGTTCGACGCCGAAATCACGGGCCAGCTGACGCACGGCCGGGCCGGCATGCACCTTGGCACCGTCGCGCTTGGGTGCGTTGGCGACTTCGGCAGCCGCCGCCGACAGCGAGGCAATGGCGCGCACTTCGGCGGCCACTTCCGGGGCGGCGCCTTCCGGCACGCGGTGCACTTCCTGGCTGGCTTGCGCCGGCGCAGCGGCCGGGGCAGAGCCGGCCACCTTGAGCTTGAGGATCAGGTCGCCGGTGCCGATCTCGTCATCCAGCTTGACCAGCACTGCTTCCACCACACCGGCAGCCGGCGCGGGGATTTCCATGGAGGCCTTGTCGGACTCCAGGGTCAGCAGGCTCTGGTCGGCTTCGATGCTGTCGCCGGCCTTGACCATGATCTCGATGACCTTGCCCTTGGCGCTGGAACCGATGTCCGGCACGTGCACGTCCTGCACGCTGCTGCCGGTCGGCGCGGCGGCCGCTGCCGGAGCAGCAGCGGGAGCGGCTTCGGCTTTCGCGGCAGCCGGCTGGGCCGCTGCGGCAGCCGGGGCGGCGCCTTCGACCTTGAGCTTGAGGATCAGGTCGCCGGTGCCGATCTCGTCATCCAGCTTGACCAGCAGTGCTTCCACCACGCCGGCGGCCGGCGCGGGGATTTCCATGGAGGCCTTGTCGGACTCCAGGGTCAGCAGGCTCTGGTCGGCTTCGATGCGGTCGCCGACCTTGACCATGATCTCGATGACCTTGCCCTTGGCGTCGGAACCGATGTCCGGCACGTGCACGTCCTGCACGCTGCTGCTGGTCGCAGCCGCCGGGGCAGCAGCCGGAGCGGCCGCTTTCGGGGCTTCGGCCGGTGCCGCCGCGGCTTTCGGCGCAGGCGCCGCTTGCGCGGCACCCTCGACTTCCAGCACCAGCAGCTCGTCGCCTTCCTTCAGGCGATCACCGATCTTGACCTTCAGTTCCTTGATCACGCCGGCCTTGGGCGAGGGCACTTCCATGGAGGCCTTGTCGGACTCCAGGGTCAGTACGCTCTGGTCGGCTTCGATACGGTCGCCGACCTTCACCAGCAGTTCAATGACCTCGCCTTCACCGCCGAGGTCGGGTACGCGAATCAACTCACTCATCGCTACGCTCCTTAGCAGTCCAGGGGGTTGGCTTTATCGGCGTCGATGCCGAACTTGGCGATGGCATCTGCCAGCACCTTGGCTTCGATCTCGCCACGGTCTACCAGGGCTTCCAGGGCGGCCAGCACGACCCAGTTGCGGTCCACTTCGAAGAAGTGGCGCAGCTGCTTGCGGCTGTCGCTGCGGCCGAAGCCGTCGGTGCCCAGGACCTTGTATTCCTTGCTCGGGACCCACTGACGAACCTGCTCGGCGAACAGCTTCATGTAGTCGGTGGAGGCGATGACCGGCCCCTTGCGACCGTTCAGGCACTCTTCGAGGTAGGTCTTCTTGGGCTTCTGGCCCGGGTGCAGGCGGTTGCTGCGCTCCACGGCCAGGCCGTCGCGACGCAGTTCGTTGAAGCTGGTGACGCTCCACACATCGGCGCCGATGTTGAACTCGTCGCGGAGGATCTTCGCCGCCTCGCGGACTTCGCGCAGGATGGTGCCGGAACCCAGCAGCTGCACGTGGTGCGCGGCTTCCTTCTTGTCTTCCTCGAGCAGGTACATGCCCTTGATGATGCCTTGCTCGACACCTTCCGGCATGGACGGCTGCTGGTAGGACTCGTTCATCACGGTGATGTAGTAGAAGACGTCCTGCTGCTCTTCGGTCATCTGGCGAATGCCTTCGCGGATGATCACGGCGAGCTCGTAGCCGTAGGTCGGGTCGTAGGTGCGGCAGTTGGGAATGGTCGCCGCCAGCATGTGGCTGTGACCGTCTTCGTGCTGCAGACCCTCGCCGTTGAGGGTGGTACGACCGGCGGTGCCGCCGATCAGGAAGCCACGGGTGCGGCTGTCGCCAGCGGCCCAGGCCAGGTCGCCGATACGCTGGAAGCCGAACATCGAGTAGAAGATGTAGAACGGCAGCATCGGCTGGTTGTGGCAGGAGTACGAGGTGCCTGCGGCGATGAAGGAACTCATGGCGCCGGCTTCGTTGATGCCTTCCTCGAGGATCTGACCTTTCTTGTCCTCTTTGTAGAACATCACCTGGTCTTTATCGACCGGCTCGTAGAGCTGACCGACCGAGGAGTAGATGCCGAGCTGGCGGAACATGCCTTCCATACCGAAGGTACGGGCCTCGTCCGGAATGATCGGGACGATGCGCTGGCCGAGTTCCTTGTCCTTGACCAGCTGCGCGAGGATGCGCACGAAGGCCATGGTGGTGGAGATTTCACGATCGCCCGAACCGTCGAGGATGGCCTTGAGGGTATCCAGCGGCGGGGTGGGGATGCTGAAGCTCTGCTGGCGACGCTGCGGTACGAAGCCGCCCAGCGCGTTGCGGCGCTCGTGCAGGTACTTGTACTCGGGGCTGCCCGGCTCCGGACGAACGAACGGCAGGTTCTCCAGCTCTTCGTCCTTGACCGGAATGTCGAAGCGATCGCGGAACTGGCGCAGGCTGTCGACATCGACCTTCTTGGTGTTGTGCGCGGTGTTCTTCGCTTCACCGGCGCCGGTACCGTAGCCCTTGATGGTCTTGGCCAGGATCACGGTAGGCTGGCCGCTGTGGTTGACCGCCTGATGATAGGCCGCGTAGACCTTGTACGGGTCGTGGCCGCCACGGTTGAGCTTCCAGATCTCGTCGTCGGAGAGGTCCTTGACCATCTCCTGCAGCTCGGGGCTGTTGAAGAAGTGCTGGCGTACGTAGGCGCCGTCTTTGGCCTTGTAGTTCTGGTATTCACCATCGACCACTTCGTCCATGCGGCGCTGCAGGGCACCGTCCTTGTCCTTGGCGAACAGCGGGTCCCAGAAGCGGCCCCAGACCACCTTGTTGACGTTCCACTGGGCGCCACGGAACACGCCTTCGAGTTCCTGAATGATCTTGCCGTTGCCGCGAACCGGGCCGTCGAGGCGCTGCAGGTTGCAGTTGATGACGAAGATCAGGTTGTCCAGCTTCTCGCGGCCCGCCAGGGAGATGGCACCGAGGGATTCCGGCTCGTCGCACTCGCCGTCGCCCATGAAGCACCAGACCTTCTGCTTGCCGGCCGGGATGAAACCGCGCGCTTCCAGGTACTTCATGAAACGCGCCTGGTAGATCGCCTGGATCGGGCCCAGACCCATGGATACGGTCGGGAACTGCCAGAAGTCCGGCATCAGCCAGGGGTGCGGATAGGAGGACAGGCCCTTGCCGTCGACTTCGCGACGGAAGTTCTTCATCTGGTCTTCGTCGATGCGGCCTTCCATGAAGGCGCGGGCGTAGACGCCAGGGCTGGCGTGGCCCTGATAGAACACCAGGTCGCCGCCGTGCTCGTCGGTCGGGGCCTGGAAGAAGTAGTTGAAACCGATGTCATAGAGCGTCGCCGAGGAGGCGAAGCTGGAGATGTGGCCGCCCAGATCCGGGTCGTCCAGGTTGGTGCGCATCACCATGGCCAGGGCGTTCCAGCGCACCAGCGAGCGGATGCGGCGTTCCATGAACAGGTCGCCGGGCATGCGAGCTTCATGGGTAACCGGAATGGAGTTGCGGTACGGCGTGGTGATCGCGTAGGGCAGTTGCGCACCGCTACGGGTGGCCAGCTCGCCCAGACGGGTCATCAGGTAATGGGCTCGGTCTTCACCCTCACGGTCGAGGACGGATTCAAGGGCGTCCAGCCATTCCTGGGTTTCGATCGGATCGAGGTCTTGCATGGCTTGCTCCAGGGCGGAAAGGCTTCCAGAATCGGAGGCCAGTTGGGTCTCGCCGGCTTTTTGGGCGGGCAAGTTGAAATTCTTGGATTTACCGGGGGTAGGACCGGCCGCTTGTAGTTTTACTACATTTCGACGGCGGATTCAGCCCTCTGGATACAATTCTTTAGTAGTAAAACTACAATTCGCGGCGCTGCCGGCCGCGCGTGCCCCGCAGGAGCGGGGTTCCGGGCGTTTGCACCGTGCGTCCGGCAGTCCGCCAAAAGGATAGACCATGAGCCTGCCGTTGCTGGTCGAGTTGCCCCCTTCCCTGATCGCTCTGTCCGAACGCGCCGAGCAGTCGCTGCAGGCCGCGCTGGCCGAGCATGAGGGGCTGTCTGCGCGCTTCGCCGCCTGGCCGCAGGCGCGGCATGATGCCTGGCGACAGGTCGCGGCCCTGAGTGATTTCGTCGCAGAGCAGGCGCAGCGTGATCCACAGATGTTCAGCGCGCTTGCCGAGTCGGGGGAGCTGGAGCGCAGCCTGGCGCCGGGCGAGCTGCGTCAGCAGCTGCAGGCGCTGTTGGCCGACTGTGCCGATGAGGAGGCGCTGGGACGTTGCCTGCGGCGCTTCCGCAGCCGCCAGCAGTTGCGCATCATCTGGCGTGACTTCAGCCGTCAGGCGGCGCTCGGCGAAACCTGCCGCGACCTCTCCGACCTGGCCGACGCCTGCATCGACCTGGCCTACCACTGGCTCTATCCGCGCCATTGCGAGCAGTTCGGCACCCCGACCGGCCGGCGCAGCGGCCAGGCGCAGCACATGGTCATTCTCGGCATGGGCAAGCTCGGCGCGCACGAGCTCAATCTGTCCTCGGACATCGACCTGATCTTCGGCTACCCGGAGGGCGGCGAGACCGAGGGCGTGAAGCGCCCGCTGGACAACCAGGAGTTCTTCATCCGCCTGGGGCAGAAGCTGATCAAGGCGCTGGACGCGATCACCGTCGACGGCTTCGTCTTCCGTACCGACATGCGCCTGCGCCCCTATGGTTCCTCCGGTGCGCTGGTGTTCAGCTTCAATGCCCTGGAGCAGTACTACCAGGATCAGGGACGCGACTGGGAGCGCTACGCGATGATCAAGGCGCGCGTGGTCGGCGGTGACCAGCAGGCGGGCGCCGAGCTGCTGGAGATGCTGCGGCCCTTCGTCTACCGCCGCTACCTGGACTTCTCCGCCATCGAGGCACTGCGCTCGATGAAGCAGCTGATCCAGCAGGAGGTGCGGCGCAAGGGCATGAGCGAGAACATCAAGCTCGGCGCCGGCGGTATCCGCGAGATCGAGTTCATCGCCCAGGCCTTCCAGCTGATCCATGGCGGGCGCGATCTCAGCCTGCAGCAGCGGCCGCTGCTCAAGGTGCTGGCCACGCTGGAAGGGCAGGGCTACCTGCCGCCAGCGGTGGTCGCTGAAATGAAGGAGGGCTACGAGTTCCTGCGCTACGCCGAGCATGCCCTGCAGGGCATCGGTGACCGGCAGACGCAGATGCTCCCGGCGGACCCGCTCGACCAGGCGCGCGTGGCGGCGATCATGGGCTTCGCCGACTGGGCGAGTTTCCACGAGCGCCTGATGCGCTGGCGTGGGCGCATCGAATGGCACTTCCAGCAGGTGATCGCCGATCCCGACGAGGATGAAGCGCAGGGCAGCGAGGCCTGTGTCGGCGCTGAATGGCTGCCGCTCTGGGAAGGCGCGCTGGATGAGGAGGGCGCCGTGCAGCAGTTGCAGGAGGCCGGGTTCGGCGAGGCCGGAGCGGCCTTCCGGCGCCTGGTCGACCTGCGCAATGGCCCGCAGGTGCGGGCCATGCAGCGCCTCGGGCGTGAGCGGCTGGATGCCTTCATTCCGCGCCTGCTGGCCCAGACCATCGAGCACGACAGCCCCGACCTGGTGCTGGAGCGCGTGCTGCCGCTGGTGGAAAAGGTGGCGCGGCGTTCCGCCTACCTGGTGTTGCTCAGCGAGAACCCCGGCGCGCTGGAGCGCCTGATCACCCTGTGTGCGGCCAGCCCGTGGATTGCCGAGCAGATCGCGCGCTTCCCGCTGCTGCTCGACGAACTGCTCAACGAGGGGCGGCTGTACTCGCCGCCGCTGGCGCCGGAGCTCGCCGCCGAGCTGCGCGAGCGGCTGATCCGTATTCCCGAGGAGGACCTCGAACAGCAGATGGAAGCGCTGCGCCACTTCAAGCTGGCGCACAGCCTGCGCGTGGCGGCGTCGGAGATCGCCGGTACGCTGCCGCTGATGAAGGTGTCGGACTACCTGACCTGGCTGGCCGAGGCGATTCTCGATCAGGTGCTGGCGCTGGCCTGGCAGCACACGGTGCAGCGCCACGGCCGCCCGTCGCGTGCCGATGGTACGCCTTGCGATCCGGATTTCATCATCGTCGGCTACGGCAAGGTCGGCGGCCTGGAGTTCGGTCATGGCTCGGACCTGGACCTGGTGTTCATCCATGATGGCGACCCGCAGGCCGAGACCGACGGCGCCAAGCCTATCGACGGGGCGCAGTTCTTCACCCGGCTGGGGCAGCGCATCATCCACCTGCTGACGACCCAGACCACGTCCGGCGCGCTGTACGACGTGGACATGCGCCTGCGTCCATCCGGCGCGGCCGGGCTGCTGGTCAGTTCGCTGGGGGCCTTCCAGCGTTACCAGGAAAACGAAGCCTGGACCTGGGAGCACCAGGCGCTGGTCCGTGCGCGGGTGCTGGTGGGCTGCCCGCGCCTGGCGGGCGAGTTCGCCCGCGTGCGCGCCGAGGTGCTCGGGCGCCAGCGTGACGTGGTCGCGCTGCGCGGCGAAGTCAGCGAGATGCGCGCGAAGATGCGCGACAACCTCGGTACCCGCGCCACGGCGGCCGGCACCGGGGAAAACGCCTTCGATGCGGCGAGCTCCTTCGATCTGAAGCAGGATGCCGGTGGTATCGTCGATATCGAATTTATGGTGCAATACGCGGCTCTGGCCTGGTCGTGGCAACACCCGCAACTGCTTGAATTCACCGACAACATCCGCATCCTCGAGGGGCTCGAGAGGGTCGGTCTGATGTCGGCGGAAGATGCCGGGTTGCTCCGCGAGGTCTACAAGGTTTACCGCTCGGCCGCTCACCGCCAGGCGCTGCAGAAGCAGCCCGGGGTGGTGCCGGGCGATCAGTTCCAGGATGAGCGCCACGCCGTGATGCGGCTGTGGCGTCAGCTGGAACTGGGTTGATGGCCGCAGGGCCGTACGAATGATCGAACCGCGAAGCGAATTGAGGAGCAGGCAAGATGTCGATGTCCGACCGTGATGGCGTGATCTGGTACGACGGTGAACTGGTACCGTGGCGCGAAGCGACTACCCATGTGCTGACCCATACCCTGCACTACGGCATGGGTGTGTTCGAGGGCGTGCGCGCCTACAACACGCCGGACGGCACCTCGATCTTCCGCCTGCAGGCGCACACCGATCGCCTGTTCGACTCCGCGCACATCTTCAACATGCAGATCCCCTTCTCCAAGGAAGAGATCAACGAGGCGCAGCGCGCCGCCGTGCGTGAGAATGGCCTGGAAAGCGCCTACCTGCGCCCGATGGTGTTCTTCGGCAGCGAAGGCATGGGCCTGCGTGCCGCCGGCCTGAAGGTGCACGTGATCGTCGCCGCCTGGCACTGGGGCGCCTACATGGGCGAAGAAGCCCTGCAGACCGGTATCAAGGTGCGCACCAGCTCCTACACCCGTCACCACGTCAACATCTCCATGACCCGCGCCAAGGCCAACGGCAACTACATCAACTCGATGCTGGCCCTGCAGGAAGCGATTTCCGGCGGCGCCGACGAGGCCATGCTGCTGGACCCGGAAGGCTACGTGGCCGAGGGTTCGGGCGAGAACATCTTCCTGGTCAAGGATGGTGTGGTGTACACCCCGGAGGTGACCTCCTGCCTCAACGGCATCACCCGCAACACCATCCTCACCCTGGCCGACGAGCTGGGTATCAAGGTGGTCGAGAAGCGCATCACCCGTGACGAGGTGTACATCTGCGACGAGGCCTTCTTCACTGGCACCGCCGCCGAAGTCACGCCGATCCGCGAAGTGGATGGCCGTCAGATCGGTATCGGCCGTCGTGGCCCGGTTACCGAAAAACTGCAGAAAGCCTATTTCGACCTGGTAACCGGCAAGACCAGTGCGCACGCCGAGTGGCGTACGCGGGTCAAGTAAGCCGGTCATCTGGGCTATGACGGGGAGGCGCTGAGCCTCCCCGGTCGTTTCTGGAAAGGATATGAAGATACTGATCGTTGGGCCCAGTTGGGTGGGCGACATGGTGATGGCGCAGACGCTGTTCCAGTGCCTGAAGCAGCGTCATCCCGCATGCGAGATCGACGTGCTGGCGCCGGACTGGAGCCGGCCCATACTCGAGCGCATGCCCGAGGTGCGTGCGGCGCTGAGCCTGCCGCTGGGCCATGGCGTGCTCGATCTGGGCGCGCGTCGACGCATCGGCAAGTCGCTGGCCGGTCAGTACGACCAGGCCATTCTGCTGCCCAATTCGCTGAAGTCCGCCCTGGTGCCCTGGTTCGCCGGCATCGCCAAACGCACGGGCTGGAAGGGCGAGATGCGCTATGGCCTGCTCAACGATATCCGCACGCTGGACAAGGCGCGCTATCCGCTGATGATCGAGCGCTTCATGGCGCTGGCCTTCGAGCCCGGCGCCGAGCTGCCGCAGCCCTATCCGCCGCCACGCCTGGTGATCGACGAGGCCAGCCGTGGCGAGGCGCTGGCCAAGTTCGGTCTGCAGCTGGATCGTCCGGTGCTGGCGCTGTGCCCTGGCGCCGAGTTCGGCGAGGCCAAGCGCTGGCCGGCGGAGCACTACGCCAAGGTCGCCGAGGTCAAGATCCGCCAGGGCTGGCAGGTCTGGCTGTTCGGTTCGAAGAACGACCATGCCGGTGGCGAAGACATCCGCATGCGCCTGATCCCCGGGCTGCGCGAGGAAGTCAGCAACCTCTCCGGGCAGACCAGCCTGGCCGAGGCCATCGACCTGATGTCCGCCGCCACCGCCGTGGTGTCCAACGACTCCGGGTTGATGCATGTGGCCGCGGCACTGAATCGCCCGCTGGTGGCCGTCTACGGTTCCACCTCGCCAGGCTTCACCCCGCCCCTGGCCGATCGTGTCGAGATCGTCCGCCTGGGCCTGGAATGCAGCCCCTGCTTCGAACGTACCTGCCGTTACGGGCACTACAACTGCCTGCGCGAACTCAAGCCGCGCCCGGTGATCGAGGCGCTGGATCGATTGGTCGGTGAAACCCTGACCCTGGTCGAGGGCGACTGATCTTGCGGGTACTGATCATCAAGACGTCGTCGCTGGGCGACGTGGTACACACCCTGCCGGCGCTGACCGATGCGGCTCGCGCCATCCCCGGTATCCGCTTCGACTGGGTCGTGGAAGAAGGCTTCGCCGAGATTCCTGCCTGGCATCCGGCCGTGGCCCAGGTGATTCCGGTGGCCATCCGCCGCTGGCGCAAGCACCCGTTGCGCACCTGGCGCAGTGGCGAGTGGACACGCTTCAAGCAGCGCCTGCGCGAGACCCGCTACGACCTGGTGATCGACGCCCAAGGGCTGCTCAAGAGCGCCTGGCTGACACGCTATGTGCAGGCCCCCGTGGCCGGGCTGGATCGTGATTCGGCGCGGGAGCCGTTGGCCAGCCGCTTCTACGATCGTCGCTACGCGGTAGCCAAGGAGCAGCATGCCCTGGAACGAGTGCGCCAGCTGTTCGCCAAGGCGCTGGGTTATGCACTGCCATCGGGCAGCGCTGACTACGGCCTCGACCGAGCGGCACTGATGGACGCTGCGGCGCCGCCCTATCTGGTGTTTCTCCACGGTACCACCTGGGCCAGCAAGCATTGGCCTGAGGCCGACTGGCGCGCGCTGGCCGAACGCATGGACGAACTGGGCTGGGCGGTGCGCCTGCCCTGGGGCAGCGAGGCCGAGAAGGCGCGTGCCGAGCGCATCGCCGCCGGGCTCGCGCATGCGGCCGTGCTGCCGAAGCTGAACCTGGCCGGAGTGGCCAAGGTGATCGCCGGGGCCAGTGCCTGCGTGTCCGTCGACACCGGGCTGGGCCACCTGGCGGCGGCGCTGGATGTGCCCAACATTTCCCTTTACGGGCCGACCTTGCCGGGCAAGGTCGGCGCCTATGGCCGTGGCCAGATTCATCTGTGTGCCAGTGGCCCGGGCGCGGGCAGCGGTGATCGCGACAAGCCCTGCTTCGACGGCCTGGGCGCCGAGCGTGTCGGCCTGGAACTGGAGGCACTGCTGCTGGCGCCTCCTGGCACCCTTTAAGGAGCGGCTATGCAGCTGGCCTTCGTTCTCTACAAGTATTTCCCGTTCGGCGGGCTTCAGCGTGACTTCATGCGCATCGCCCTGGAGTGCCAGGCGCGCGGCCACGCCATTCGTGTCTACACCCCGATCTGGGAAGGCGACACTCCCGCAGGCTTCGACGTGCGCGTGGCGCCGGTGCGGGCACTGTTCAATCACCGTCGCAACGAGAAGTTCAGCGCCTGGTTGCAGGCCGACCTGGCGCGTGATCCGGTCGACCGGGTGATCGGTTTCAACAAGATGCCGGGGCTGGACGTCTACTACGCCGCCGATGGTTGCTTCGAGGACAAGGCGCAGACCCTGCGCAATCCGATCTACCGGCGCTGGGGGCGCTACAAGCACTTCGCCGACTACGAACGCGCGGTATTCGCGCCGGAGTCGAAGACCGAGATTCTGATGATCTCGGAGGTGCAGCAGCCCCTGTTCATCAAGCACTACAAGACTCCGCTGCAGCGTTTCCACCTGCTGCCACCCGGTATTGCCCAGGATCGCCGGGCGCCGGCGAACGCCGCCGAGATGCGTGCGGACTTCCGCCGCGAGTTTCAGCTGGGCGACGACGACCTGCTGCTGGTGCAGATCGGTTCGGGGTTCAAGACCAAGGGCCTGGACCGCAGCCTCAAGGCGCTGGCCGCGCTGCCGCGGGAGCTGCGCAAGCGCACCCGGCTGATCGCCATCGGCCAGGACGACCCCAGGCCCTTCCTGCTGCAGGTGAAGGCCCTGGGCCTGTCCGACCAGGTGCAGATACTCAAGGGACGCAGCGACATCCCGCGCTTCCTGCTCGGTGCCGACCTGCTGATCCATCCGGCCTACAACGAGAACACCGGCACCGTGCTGCTGGAGGCGCTGGTTTCCGGTCTGCCGGTGCTGGTCACCGATGTCTGTGGCTACGCCCACTACATCGCCGAGGCCGATTGCGGGCGGGTGCTGCCCAGCCCCTTCGAGCAGGAACGCCTCAATCGCACCCTGGCCGACATGCTGGCCGACCCCGAGCGCCGCGCGTTCTGGGGGCGCAACGGCCTGGCCTATGCCGACAGTGCCGACCTCTATTCCATGCCGCAGAAGGCTGCGGATGTGATCCTGGCCCCGAGGTACCCGTGAAGCTGATTCTCGCCGAACCCTTCAAGCGCCTGTGGGCGAACCGTGACGCCTTCGCTGCCGTCGAGGCGCTGCAGGGGCAGGTCTACCGCGAGCTGGAGGGGCGCCGTACGCTGCGCACCGAAGTCGACGGCCGCGGTTATTTCGTCAAGATTCATCGCGGCATCGGTTGGGGCGAGATCGTCAAGAACCTGCTGACCGCCAAGGCCCCCGTACTGGGCGCCGCTCAGGAGTGGCAGGCGATCCAGCGCCTCGGCGAAGCCGGCGTGGCGACCATGACGGCGGTGGCCTACGGTGAGCGCGGCAGCAACCCGGCGCGCCAGCACTCGTTCATCATCACCGAGGAGCTGGCGCCGACCGTGGATCTGGAGCAGCTCAGCCTCAACTGGGCGCAGCAGCCACCCCGGCCCGAACTCAAGTGGGCGCTGATCCGTGAAGTGGCGCAGATGACCGGTACCATGCACCGTGCCGGGGTCAATCACCGCGACTGCTATATCTGCCACTTCCTGTTGCACACCGACCGGCCGATCCAGGCGGGTGACCTGCGCCTGTCGGTCATCGACCTGCATCGTGCCCAGGTGCGCGAGCGAACCCCGCGCCGCTGGCGCGACAAGGACCTGGCTGCCCTGTATTTCTCGGCTCTGGACATCGGCCTGACCAGCCGCGACAAGCTGCGCTTCCTGCGCACATACTTCCAGCGCCCGCTGCGCCAGGTGCTGCGCGACGAAGCGCGCCTGCTCGCCTGGCTGGAGCGCAAGGCGGCGAAACTGTATGAGCGCAAGCAGCGCTATGGAGATGCCCTCTGATGGCTGGCTGGAACCTGGCAACGGACTATCAGGGCCTGTCCAAGGACTTCGGTTCGTTGGCGGCGGTGTTCGCGATCGAGGGGGAGCGACTGACCAAGGACCCTCTGTCCGAGGTCGTGCGGATCGAGCGTGAAGGTGTGCGTTTCTACGTCAAGCGTTACTGGGGCGCAGGCAAGGGCCTGCGCCGTTATCTCGGCCGGCCCAGGGTCAAGGCGGAGTGGCAGAACCTCAAGCTCTTCGCCAAGTGGGGCATTCCCACGGCGCCGATCGTCGCGCATGGCCTGGAGCGCAACGCCGGCGCGTTCGTGCGCGGCGCGCTGGTCACCCGGGAGCTGGAGAACACCCAGGACCTCGCGCTGATGGCCAAGCAGGGTGACTCGCGGCTGCAGGATGGCGCCTGGGTCAGGGAGGTCAGCCGGCAGCTGGCGGCCAGTACCCGGGTGATGCACGATCACCACTTCACCCACAATGACCTGAAGTGGCGCAACCTGCTGGTCAACGAGAAGGCCGAGCTGTTCTTCATCGACTGTCCCACCGGCAGCTTCTGGTGGGGGCCCCTGTTGCGCTATCGCATCGTCAAGGACCTGGCCTGCCTCGACAAGGTGGCCAAGCGCGTGCTGTCGCGAACGCAGCGCCTGCGTTTCTATCTGCAGTATCGTGGCCGTGACCGCCTCGGCGCACGCGACAAGCGGCGCCTGCGTCAGGTGCTGAAATTTTTCGAGGGTAGGGAATGACGGATTTCGTCTCGCAGCAGGATCGCGCGCTGCTCGAGCAGCATGGTCTGGCCAGTTTCGATGCGCTCTGGGCGTTGAAGCTGGAGGCCGTGGATGAACCGAATACCGAGCGGGGCGGCTGGAGCAGCGTCTATCGGCTGGACCTGGGTGAGCGGGCGTTCTACCTCAAGCGGCAGAGCAACCACCTGACGCGCAGCGTCCTGCATCCATGGGGAGAGCCGACCTTCGCCCGTGAGTTCCGCAACATCCGTCGTTACGCCGAGCTGGCGATTCCGGCGTTGCAGGCCGCCTTCTTCGGCGAGCGGCGCATGCCCGGCGAGCGCCGCGCGATCCTGCTGACGCGTGCGCTGGACGGCTGGCAGGATCTGGACAGCTGGCTGGCGCAATGGCCGACGCTGGGTGCGGCGCAGCAGAATGCGATCCTACGGGCCACGGGCGACCTGGCGGGCGTCCTGCACCGGGCAGGGCAGATGCATGGCTGCTTCTACCCCAAGCACATCTTCCTGCGTGAGCAGGGGGGCGGTTTCGATGCGCAACTGATCGATCTGGAGAAGACCCGCCCGTTGCTTTTCGGCCGCCGCGACCGGATCAAGGACCTGGAACCGCTGCTGCGTCGTGCGAGCGTCTGGAGCGAGGCGAACGTCCGCACCCTGCTGGCGGCGTACCTGGGCCACAGTGACAGCGTCGACACCTGGTGGCATCAGCTGGAAGCGCGCAAGCGCTACAAGGAGGCACGCTGATGTCGCTGCGGGACCTGAGCCAGGCTGGACGCACGCCGGCACTGCCGCTGCAGGTGCAGATGGCCGATACCACCGTGCAGGTGAGCGAGTGGTTGCGGGTGCTGCCGGGCCAGCGTTACGTGGGCGTGGCCACCTGGCAAGGGCGCGAGGTGCTGGCCAAGCTGCTGGTTGGTGGTCGCGCGCAGCGCCACTATCAGCGCGAGCTGGATGGCGCCCGCCTGCTGGCCGGGCAGGGGCTGCCGACGCCGGCGCTGCTGGCGCATGGCTTCGTCGAGGGGCAGGGCGGCTGGTTGCTGTTCGAGTATCTCTCGGGGGCGCAAAGCCTGTGGTCGGCCTGGCAGGCCGTCGCCGCCGAACCGGTGCTTACGGATGCGCAGCAGGCGGTGCTGGGGGAGGCGCTGGCGACGGTCGGCAGCCTGCATGCGCAAGGCCTGTGGCAGGCCGACCTGCATCTGGACAACCTGTTGCGCCATGACGGCAGCCTGTACCTGATCGACGGCGGCGGGGTGTGCGCCGAGACGCCGGGCCAGCCGCTGTCGCGGGCGCGTGTGCTGGAGAACCTGGGAGTGTTCTTCGCCCAGTTGCCGGCCGAGCTGGAGCCCTGCCTCGAGGAGCTGCTGATCCATTACCTGCTGGCCAATGGCGAACACGCGCTGCCGCTGGAGATGCTCCAGGCCGAGGTGGCCAAGGTGCGCCGCTGGCGCCTGCGTGACTACCTGAGAAAGGCGGCGCGTGAGTGCAGCCTGTTCACCGCGCGGATTGGCGCCTTCGGCCTGCGCGTGCTGCGCCGTGAGGCCGAGCCGGCCCTGCGACCGCTGCTGGCCGAGCTGGATGCACGCATCGAGGGCGGGCATATCTACAAGACGGGGGGCGCGGCCACGGTGGCGCGCGTCGATGTCGATGGCAGGCCGCTGGTGGTCAAGCGCTACAACGTGAAGAACCTGCTGCACTGGTTCAAGCGCTTCTGGCGTCCGAGCCGTGCCTGGCACAGCTGGCGCGAGGGCAATCGCCTGCAGTTGCTGGGCATCGTCACGCCGACGCCGCTGGCGGTGATCGAGCAGCGCTGGTGCTGGCTGCGTGGACGTGCGTACCTGATTACCGACTATTGTGGTGGGCAGGATATAATCGCGCGTTTCGAGGCATATCAGCAGGCAACACCCCCGGAGATCGAGCTGCTGGCGCTGGATCGACTGTTCGCGGCGATGCAGCGTGAACGCATCAGTCACGGTGACTTCAAGGGGCACAACCTGTTCTGGGATGAGGTGCAGGGCGCCTGGTCGCTGATCGATCTGGACGCCATGCGGCAACATCGCAGTGCGCGCAGCTTCGCCCGGGCCTATGCCCGCGACCGCGCCCGTTTCCTGCGCAACTGGCCGGCGGACTCCGCCTTGCACCAGTTGCTCGACCAACGTTTACCGCAGGTGCCCGGCACCTGCACGAATTAGAGGCTCAAACCTGTGGCATTGACCATTCTCGGCCTGTCCGGCGCCCTCAGTCACGACCCCTCCGCCGCGCTATACATCGACGGCAAACTGATCGCGGCGGTGGAAGAGGAGCGCTTCGTGCGCGACAAGCATGCGAAGAACCGCATGCCCTACGAGTCGGCCAAGTTCTGCCTGGAACAGGCGGGTATCAAGCCCTCTGACGTCGATGTGGTGGCCATTCCCTTCGCCCCCATCAGCATCTTCGAGAAGGCTCGCTGGCAGTACGCCAAGCGCTACGCCTACGCGCCGGATCGCGCCCTCGATGCGATCCTGTTCGGCAATCGCCGCTACAAACGCTACAAGAAGCGTATCGAGTGGTGCCTGGTGCAGCTCGGCTTCGACCTGAAGAAGGTCAAGATCGAGCCGGTCGAGCACCACCTGGCGCACGCCTCCAGTGCCTATCACTGCTCGGGTTTCACGGAAAAGACCGCGATCCTCGGCATCGATGGCAAGGGCGAGTACGCCACCACCTTCTTCGGCTACGGCGAGAGCGGCAAGATCCACAAGATCAAGGAGTTCTTCGATCCGGACTCGCTCGGCGGCCTGTATGGCGCGATCACCGAATACCTCGGTTTCGAGATGCTCGACGGCGAGTTCAAGGTCATGGGCATGGCGCCCTACGGCGATGCCGCCAAGTACGATTTCTCGCGCCTGGCCAAGTTCGAGAACGGCGAGCTGATCATCAACACCGAGTACGCCAACGTCATCGGTTTCCGCCGCTACAAGGAAAACGGCAAGGGCTACTACTTCTCGCCCAAGCTGATCGAGTGGCTCGGGCCGAAGCGTGAGGGCGACATCGCCGACGACCCCTACATCCATTATGCCGCCAGCATGCAGGCGCTGTTCGAGAAGCTGGCGCTGCAGATGATGGAGCACTACCTCGGCGACATCCTCAAGGAAACCGGCAAGATCGCCTTCGCCGGTGGCTGCGCGCTGAACGTCAAGCTGAACCAGAAGATCATCGCCCGCGACGACGTCAAGGAGCTGTTTGTGCAGCCGGCTTCCGGCGACGCGGGGACCGCCGTCGGTGCGGCAGCTTACGTGTCGAACCAGCGTGGCGTGCCGGTGGAGAAGATGGAGCACGTCTACCTCGGCCCCTCCTATTCCAACGAAGACGTCATCGCCGCCTGCGCCAGGCACCCGCACCAGCCGGTATTCAAGCGCATCGACAACACCCCGGAGCGCATCGCCCGGATCATGGTCGACGGCAACCCGGTGGCCTGGTTCCAGGGCCGTATGGAGTTCGGTCCGCGCGCCCTCGGCGGGCGTTCGATCATCGGCTGCCCGAGCGTGCCGGGCGTGGCTGACCGCATCAACGAGCAGATCAAGTTCCGCGAGCGCTGGAGACCCTTCTGCCCGTCGATGCTCGACAGCGTGGCGGCGAAGATGCTCAAGGTCGATCACCCGAGCCCGTTCATGACCTTCACCTTCGAGGTCAACGACGAGTGGAAGGAGCGTGTGGGTGAAGTGGTGCACGAGGACGGTACCTCGCGTGCCCAGGTGCTGGAGCGCCAGTACAACCCGCGCTGGTACGACCTGATGCTGGAGCTGGAGAAGCTCACCGGCAACGGTGTATCGCTGAACACCTCGCTCAACCGTCGCGGCGAGCCGATGATCTGCTCGCCGACCGATGCCCTGAACATGTTCTACGGCTCGGACCTGCAGTACCTGATCATGGAAGACATCCTCGTGGTCAAGGACGGCAAGGACTGGTATGACGGCGTCTGAACAGGCCCCGGGCCCGGCGCAGCGCTGGGTCCTGCAGTTCTGTCACGGCTATGACGGCCCGTTTCTGGATTGCGCGCGGCAATACGCGGTGCTGTTCAAGGGCACGCCGTACAAGGTCTGCACCGTCTACCTGACCGGCGCGCCTTCGGCCGAGGTCGAGCGCGGCTCGGCCTCCGACGAGGTGATCTTCCTCGACTATTCCAGCGCGCAGGTCCGTGGTCTCAAGTTGGGGGCGATCCGTGATTTCCGCCGCATCGCGGCCTCGCGCGACTTCGTCCTGTGCATCGCGCACCGCTTCAAGCCGATCTACGTCGCGCTGCTGGGCAGTGCGTTGCCGGTGATCGGCGTGCACCATGCGTTCGGCGACTACAAACGGCGCTCCCGGCAGCTGTTCGCCAACTGCTTGCGCAAGCGCCTGAGCCTGCTCGGCGTGTCCAACGCCGTACGCGACGACATGCGCGCCTGCCTGCCCTCCTGGCCAGCCGAGCGTATCGAGACCCTGTACAACCGCATCGACATCGCGGCCGTGCAGGCTGAACAGGTTTCCCGCGAGCAGGCTCGCGAGCATCTGGGTCTGCCGGCGGATGCCTGGGTGGTCGGCAACGTCGGCCGTCTGCATCCGGACAAGGATCAGGCCACGTTGATTCGCGGCTTCGCCCAGGCACTGCCGCAACTGCCGGCCGGCAGTTTGCTGGCGATCATGGGCAGTGGCCGGCTGGAGGCCCAGCTCAAGGCCCTGGCAGCCGAACTGGGTGTCAGCGATGCCGTGCGCTTTCTTGGCCAGGTGGCCAACGGCCGGCGCTATTTCAAGGCGTTCGACGTGTTCGCCCTGACCTCCGACCACGAGCCGTTCGGCATGGTGTTGCTGGAGGCGATGGCGGCTGGCGTACCGGTGATATGCAGCGACTGTGGTGGCGGGCGTGAGGTGGTGAGCGGCTCAGGGCTGTTGTTCCCCTTCGCCCAGGCAGATGCCTTGGCGGCCTGCTTCGTTGAGCTGGCCGTGACACGCTCAGGCCAGGATCGCGTGCCTGAGTGTCTGGAAACCTTCAGTGACCAGGCAGCGCGTGAACGTTTCAGAGCCTTGGGCTGGCTATCCTATGATCTATGACACTTTGATTGAGGTCTGGGACCGTGGCTGAAGCCCCGCGTATCTGTTTCTTGATTCCCTACTTTGGGCGTTGGCCGTTCTGGATGCCGCTGTTTCTCGAGAGTTGCAGGCGCAATCCGGACATCGACTGGCTGCTGTTCAGCGATTGTGGCCTCCCCGAAGGTCTGCCTGAAAATGTCAGAGTCGAACCGATTGATTATGCGAGCTATTGCGCGCAGGTATCGGCGCGCCTGGGGATCAACTTTGCGCCAGAGAATCCATACAAGCTTTGTGATCTGAAGCCGGCGCTGGGCTATGTCCATCAGGAACACTTGAAAGGCTACGACTTTTGGGCCTTCGGTGATCTCGACCTGATCTATGGACGTCTTCGCGAGTACTTCACGACGGCCAGGCTGGCGCGCTACGACCTCTATTCCACCCATGCTCGCAGAGTCTCCGGACATCTTTGCCTGATCCGTAACACAGACACGATGCGTCGGGCATTCATGCGCATGCCGCGCTGGCAGGAGCGCCTCACGGATCAGACACATCACGCGCTGGACGAGGGGGCGTTCAGCCGTCTGTTCCTGTGGCGCAAGAACTTCCCGGACCCGCTGTTCAAGCTCGTTGGGTTATTCAATCCATTGCGCAGGCGTAGCGAGTTCGTTGAAGCCTTCAGCACGCCTGACGGCTGTATTCCGTGGCTGGATGGCAGCTTCGACTTTCCACGCCGATGGTTCTGGAAGGAGGGGCAGCTGAGCAATGACCGTGACGCCGCGCGCGAGTTTCCGTATTTCCACTTCGCGATCTGGAAGCGAGGTACATGGTCGGGCCGCCCGCTGCCTGCTCCCTCTGCAATCGACGAGCTTGCTCGATGCCCAGCCTGGGTCGTGAGCGAAGATGGCTTTTCTCAATGGACATGAACATGAAGCGCCGGATCAAGGTTCTGCAGCTCCATCCGGACTACAACATCAAGTCGCAGGATTTTGCCGATCTGGGAGAGCAGATCTTTCACGCACTACCCAGCGAAAGGTTCGAGACCGTCAACGCATTCCTCCGTGGACGGCCTTCTGCTGGACAGCCAGTGAGCCGTGCGGAGCGTTCGGTCTATTTCGGTTTCACTGATGCGCAGCTCAAGGGCATGCGCGTTCGCGCCATGTGGCATCTGTATCGCTACTGCCGTCGCGAGCGTTTCGACGTGGTGATCTGTAACCGCTTCAAGCCGGTCAACATGATGTTGATGCTCAATCGCTGGCTGAAGATTCCACTGTGTATCGGCATCGCCCATGGTTTTGGCGAGTACGATCGAGCCTATCGGCGTAGACAGACTGCCGGGCTGGTCAGCGCTGCCTGGCGCTTCGTTGGCGTATCTCCGGCCGTCAAGCAGTACCTGCTGGATTGTCGCTGCGGGTTCACCGAGCAGAATACGGTCGCGATCACCAACGCAATCGACCTTGTTCAGGCTGAAGCGTTGCAGCTGTCGCGCGAGCAGGCCCGTGCCGAACTGGGGTTGTCGAGCGATGCACGGTTGATCGGTGCATTAGGGCGGCTTGTGCCGGTCAAGGGGCATGTCTACCTGGTTCAGGCATTTGCCCGCCTGGCGACGAAGCATCCGTCTGCGCAGCTCGCGATCATCGGTGCCGGGCGTGAGGAAAAGCGCCTTCAGCAGGAGATCGAGCGACTTGGGCTGCAAGGTCGGGTGCATCTGCTGGGTTTCCGGGAGAACGCATTGCGTTTTGTCCGTGCATTCGACATCTGGGCGATGCCGTCGCTGGCCGAGGGGCTGGGGTTGGCGCTGCTGGAAGGGATGAGCGGGCACCTGCCGGTGATTGCCAGTGATGTTCCAGCGATGAAACCGTTGATCGAAGGGGCGGGGGGGATCGCCGTCATGCCAGGTGACGTGGACTCTCTGGCCTCCGGCCTGGATACCTACCTGGCCTTGAGTGCGGCGCAATTGCGCGACAGGGGCGAGCAGTCGTACCGCTACCTGTCGGTGCATCACGATATCGATGTCTTCCGTCAGCAGTACCTGGATCTGATTGAGTCGTCGTTGCCTGAGGTGTTGGCATGAAAGAACCCGTGGTGACCGTTATCGTCGCCTCCTACAACCATGCGTCCTATATCGAACAGTGCATTCTCAGTGTGTTGCAGCAGACCTATCCGCACATCGAGCTGCTGGTCGTGGACGATGGTTCGACGGATGACAGTGTTCAGCGTATCGAGCGTTTGCAGGAGCAATATGGTTTCGATTTTCGTACGCAGAAGAACAAAGGACTGACGTGCACGCTGAATGAGGCGATTGCGCGGGCCAAAGGAAGTCTGATCGCACCGTTTGGCTCGGACGACATCATGTGTCCCGAGCGCATCGCCAAGCAGGTTGCCTACATGCAGGACAAGCCAGAAGTTGGCATCTGTGCGGGCAATATCGAGCTGATCGATTCCGGCGGCGAGCTTTTCCCCGAGGCGCGTCAGCGCCGGGATACTCCGTTCAGGCGCCTGGACTTCGATGATGTGTTCATGGAGCGCAAGCCTTACCCGCCGGCACCTACCTTGCTGTTTCGCAAGGAGGCACTGGAGAAGGTCGGTGGCTTCGATCCGCAGATTCGCCTGGAGGACCTGCTGATCGAGCTGAAGATTACCCATGCAGGCTATTACATCGACTGCCTGGGGGAAGTACTCGCGCAGTACCGCAAGCATGCCAGCAACTCGTCGAAGAACACGCCGTTCATGATCGACAGTATTCTTCGCACCTATGCGCTGTTTGCCGATCATCCGCAGTATGAATATGTCAGGACACGCTTTCTGAGTTCGATGTTTCTCAAGTGCTCCAACCGTGATCGGACATACGCCAGGCAGTTGTTGAAGCAGATTCCATTCCGACGCTGGAACAAGAAAACCTGGCGTGGCCTGGGAAGGCTGTTCTTTTCGCCGCTGGAGAAGCGCTGAGAACCATGGGCATCTGGGAGAGATTCCGCGAGCGCAGGGTCAAGCGAGCGATTCGCAAGCTACCGAAGCTCTACAGAGGGCAAGCTCGCTTTCTGCATCGCTATCCCGATTACTCCATTGGTGTCGGCAGCTATGGCCTGCCGATCGTTCATGACTGGCAGGAGGGAGCGACGCTGCGGATCGGCGCCTATACCTCCATTGCCGAACAGGTGGAGATCTTTCTCGGCGGGCACCACCGCAGCGACTGGGTCACGACCTACCCGTTCCCGGCAATGATTGATGAGGCGGCGGATGTTTCCGCTTATGCCTTCAGTCGCGGTGATGTCGTGATTGGCAGCGATGTATGGTTGTGCACCGGCGCAATGATTCTGTCTGGTGTATCGATTGGAGACGGCGCAGTGGTCGCTGCCGGGGCCGTGGTCAGTCGCGATGTGGAGCCCTATTCCATCGTCGCGGGGAATCCCGCCCGTCATGTCCGCTGGCGCTTCTCCGAAGACGAGCGACAGGCATTGTTGGCGGCTCGCTGGTGGGAGTGGCCGGAAGACGAGGTACGTCAGGTCAGTCGCCTGCTGTGTAGCGAGCGACTCGAAGCATTCCTGGCATATGCACGCGACCGGGGGGCGGCCTAGGTGGACATGGTCACGTCCAGCGTGGGCTGTTAAGGCTGCTGTGCTCTTGCGAGCAGGGCTTCGGCATGGCGAGGCTCCTCTGCCTGGTAGGCCTTCAGTAGCTCCTCCTGGTATTGCTCGAATAGCCAGTTGCTGTCCTGCGGATAGCGGCGCATATGCTTCAGGTTGCGCAGGCGCTTGTGCAGCGATAACGGGAAACGACCGATATGCATGTCGGCAATGTCGATCAGTGCCAGCTCGGCGTTCGGCAGGACCAGTACGTTGCCCAGATGGATAGAGCGAAAGTACACGCCCTTGCGGTGCAGCCTGGCCAGCAAATGGCCGAACTTGCCGATCAGCTGTTTGGCCAGTTCAGGTGCTGCCTGCTCCAGCCGGCTGCGCAGCGTATCGCCCGGTAGTGGCAGGTAATGAACTGCCGTGCCGTTGACGGGGTCATCGACGCGGTACACGCCGATGATCTGCGGGCAGGTGAAGCCCAGTCGTTGCAGCGTTGCCGCGTTGTCGGCAAAGCGCCTGGCGTAGGGCTTGAGCGTTTCGCTGGAGAAGTAACGGCGCTTGCGAAACAGCTTCAGGAAGCTGCCATCCTGCAGTCGCAATACCTTTGGGCCCAGACCGTCCTGTTCCAGAGTTGTCGCGTCAGCGGCCAGGCGGCTGAGGTCGGAAGCAGAGAGCTGTCGCATCAGGCCTTTTCCCTGAGTTTTCTACCGATATTGAGCGCAGTGACCATGGCGAGTGGTATCCAGGTCAGAAACCAGTGCTCTTTGGGCCGGGCCAGGATGCCCCCACCCTCGGCGAGTCCCGCGCCGATTCCGTATACGACCAGCGCGCCGACGATGATGAAGTCGGTATCCTGGCGATGTCTCCAGCAGGTCCAGAGCGCAAGCGCGTGCATCAATAGCCAGAGTGCTGCGCCTATGACTCCGGTGTAGTAGAGCACGCCGAGAAAGAGGTTGTGCGGCTCACTGAATGAGTAGCCGAGGCCGGGTACGGATATGCTCAGCGGTGCGTCGAATCCGTAGCCCAGCCACGGCTGGAGGACGATCTTGTCCAGGGCGAGCTGCCAGATTTCCGGGCGATACGATGTGCCGCGATTGAGCAGGCTTTCTGGAAAGAGCAATAGCAGTGCTGCAAGGCAGGCGGGCACGATGCCGGCGAGTAGCGCCGAGCGAGCGTTCCAGCAGCAGAGGATCAGCCAGATGGCCGCGAGCGCCGTGGCCAGGATGGGGGTGCGTGACCCGGTGGCGAGCAATGTCGCCAGCAACAGGGCCAGGGGGGACAGGGCCAGCAGGCTCTGTTTCGCGGGGGCGGTCATGACCCAGCCGAGCCAGATGATGCAGAAGAAACCGAACAGGTGCGAGCTGAGCAGCGGGTTCTGCAGTGCGTCGGTCCCGGTCAAGCGTGCGCCACTGGAGTAGCCCAGCACGAAGTCCACCAGGCCGTAGGCGG
The DNA here is from genome assembly GCF_017915135.1 of Ectopseudomonas khazarica. Lineage (NCBI taxonomy): Bacteria > Pseudomonadati > Pseudomonadota > Gammaproteobacteria > Pseudomonadales > Pseudomonadaceae > Ectopseudomonas > Ectopseudomonas khazarica. Next base: position 623,386 of record NZ_CP068551.1, read on the forward strand.
CGAACGCAATGATCAGCAGTGACGCCGCACGGATGACTTGAATGAAGCGCGAATAGTTCTGTTCCACCATCAGCGTGCAGGCGGTGAAGAGCATCGCGACATAGAGTGGGCGCTTGGCCAGGGAGCCGGCAGCGTCCTCGCTGCTGGACCAGGTAATGCTGAGCAGCGCCCATGCTGCGAAGACCAGGTACGCCAGTAGCGTGGGATCGCGGAAAAGGGGCGCGCAACGTCTGGGTTGCAGTATCAGCACCAGCAACGCCGGGGCTGCCATCAAGGCATAGAACAGCTTGTGATAAAGGCTTCGATCCTCCAGCCAGGCGAGGCTGGTCAACAGGCAGAAATACCCCAGAGGTAGCAGCCAGGTACTGATGAAATCTGACGTGCTACGCGGCCAAGTGCGAATGGCAGATGACATGCAGTGCATATTCCAGGATTGCGAATCGAGGGCGGGATTCTACGGGATACGCTCATATATTTCGCGCATCCTGTGTAGATCAGGCGCTGTGATAACATGCGGCCCCCGTTCTGGCCACGGCAGCTAACCATGACCGACACTTCTGGCGACTCGCCATCCAGCTCGAGCCTGAAGATCTATTTCCGCCTACTGAGCTATGTCAGGCCCTATATTGGTTTGTTTCTGCTCAGTATCGTCGGCTTTCTGATCTTCGCCTCGACTCAGCCGATGCTGGGCTACATTCTCAAGTACTTCGTCGACGGTCTGTCCAATCCGGAGGCGAGTCTGTTCGCGAAAGCCCCCTGGCTGCTCGAACATGCGCCCTGGCTGGCCCATCTCAAACTGCTGCAGGCCGTACCGCTGCTTATCGTGTTCATCGCGCTGTGGCAGGGCGTCGGGTCCTTTCTTGGCAACTACTATCTGGCCAAGGTCTCGATGGGACTGGTGCAGGACCTGCGGGTAGCCCTGTTCAACAATCTGTTGACGCTCCCCAATCGCTACTTCGATAGCCACAATTCGGGACACCTGATCTCGCGGATCACCTATAACGTCACCATGGTCACCGGTGCGGCCACCGATGCGATCAAGGTCGTGGTGCGCGAGGGGATGACGGTGATTTTCCTGTTCGCCACACTGCTGTGGATGAACTGGAAGCTGACCCTGGTCATGGTGGCGATCCTGCCCGTGATCGGTGTGATGGTGACCAGCACCAGCAAGAAGTTTCGCAAGCAGAGCAAGAAGATCCAGACCAGCATGGGCGACGTCACGCATGTGACGTCCGAAAGCATCCAGGGTTATCGCGTGGTGCGCAGCTTCGGTGGCGAGGACTACGAGAGAACGCGCTTTCTCGATGCCAGTGAAGAGAACAAACTCAAGCAACTGAAGATGGTCAAGACCAATGCGGTCTACACCCCGTCGCTGCAGTTGGTCATCTACAGTGCCATGGCCGTGCTGATGTTCCTGGTGCTGTTGCTGCGCGGTGATGCATCGGCTGGCGATCTGGTCGCATACATTACCCTGGCCGGCCTGCTGCCCAAGCCCATACGCCAGCTCTCCGAGGTCAGCTCGACCATCCAGCGTGGTGTGGCTGGCGCCGAGAGCATCTTCGAGCAGCTCGACGAGGAGCCCGAGGTCGATCATGGCACGCAGGCGCGTGAGCGTGTCAGCGGCCGGCTCGAGGTGCGTGACCTCAGCTTCAGTTATCCGGGCACCGAGAAACCGGTGCTGGAAAACATCTCCTTCGTCGCCGAGCCCGGGCAGATGGTGGCGCTGGTCGGCCGCTCCGGCAGCGGCAAGTCGACCCTGGCCAACCTGATTCCGCGCTTCTACCACCACGAGCAGGGGCAGATCCTGCTCGACGGCCTGGACGTCGAGGACTACACCCTGCGCAACCTGCGTCGGCACATCGCGCTGGTGACCCAGCACGTCACCCTGTTCAACGACACCGTGCGCAACAATATCGCCTATGGCGACCTGGCCGGTGCGCCGCTGGAGTCCGTGCGTCAGGCTGCAGGCGATGCCTATGCCGCCGAGTTCATCGAGAAGATGCCCCAGGGTTACGACACCCTGGTCGGCGAGAACGGCGTGCTGCTCTCCGGTGGCCAGCGTCAGCGCCTGGCCATTGCCCGCGCGCTGCTCAAGGATGCGCCACTGCTGATCCTCGACGAGGCCACGTCGGCGCTCGATACCGAATCCGAGCGGCATATCCAGGCCGCGCTGGATCAGGTGATGCAGGGTCGTACCACGCTGGTCATCGCGCACCGTCTGACCACCATCGAGAAGGCCGACCTGATCCTGGTGATGGATCAGGGGCAGATCGTCGAGCGAGGCAGTCACGCCGAACTGCTGGCGCAGAACGGCTATTACGCGCGTCTGCACGCCAAGCAGTTCGAAGAGGGCGATGCGGTCGCCACTGACGAGCACGACGCCTGATGTTGAGTCATCTGCAATTCTGGCGTGAACGGGGCTGGGCGCCGATTTCGGCAGCCGATTATGCCGACGCGTGGGCGCGTTTCGGCGGCAGCGTGGCGACGCATCCCGAGGTGGTGGCACGGCTGGCCGGACTGGCCGGTATCGCCGTGCGCTACCTGGGCTGGCAGGTCGATGGCCAGCTGCATGCGGCCATCGCCACCTGGGGGCGGCACCTGGCCCTGTCCAAGGATGTGCTGAAGCAACGCGGCAAGCGCGGCCTGTTCGATCTGGGCAATGCCGAAATCATCCTGCCGCTGGCGGCTGGCGCACAGGTCGCGCTGCGCCACCGTGCGCGCTACCTGTCCGAACTGAACGCCGCCGGGCTTCTCGGTGTCAGCGAGCAGCCCGAGGGCCTGGCGCTGGCGCGTGAGCCGGAGCAGTACAGCAAGAAATTCCGCTACAACCAGCGTCGCGAACAGCGCCTGCTGGAAGAGGCGGGCGGCGTGATCCGGCCGATGCTGGAACTGACCCCGCAGGAGCAGGCGCGCATCTACGCCGACCTGTTCCAGCGCCGCTGGGGCTTCGAAGCCACGGGCAAGGATCACCTGGCCGAGGTGTTCGGCCTGTTGCGCGAGTTCATGACCGGTTCGCTGATCTACCTGAATGACGAGCCGGTGGCGATCCAGGTGCTCTATCGCGTGGAGGCGCCGCAGTGGGTCAGCCTCGAGTACATCAACGGCGGGGTCGATCCGCAGCAGCGCGAGTTCAGCCCCGGTAGCGTGCTCAGCTTCGTCAACACGCAGCGCGAGTGGGAACAGGCGCGGGCGCTGGGTAAGCCGCTGCGCTACTCCTTCGGCCGCGCCGATCGCGAGTACAAGGACCGCTGGTGCAACCGGGTGCCGGTCTATCAGGTGTGAGGCGATGAACGGACGCAAGCAACAACTGCTCAAACGCCACCGACGCAACAAGCGCTTGGCCCTGCTGCTGGCCCTGCTGGCGCTGGCGCTGCTGGGCGTCTTCGTCGCCTGGTGGCTGCCGCCACTGCTCATGGTGCTGGGCTGGATCGCGCATGAGGCCTGGTTCGCCGATCATCTGTTCTATTCGCCGCGCGATGACTACCAGTATGACTTCCCGGCCGATTGCGTCAGTGTGCCGGTGCGTATCGAGCAGGGTGCGTTGCAGGTCGAGGCCGATCTCGCGGGTTACGACACCCTGCTGCTCGAACTGCGCCTGCAGGCGACCTGGCTCGGGCGCTGGCTCGATCCCCACGTGCGGATCGGCGATGACCGCCAGGACTTCGAGCGCGGCGTGGCGGGGCGGCGCTACCTCAACCTGTCCGGGCAACAGGCGCATGGGCTGAGCATCGTCCCGCGCTTCTGTCGCATCGACGGCGGGCTGCGCCTGCATGCCATGCGCAATCCCGACTTCGCCGCGCAGCGCATGCTGATCATCGCGCCGCATGCCGACGACGCTGAACTGGCGGCCTTCGGTCAGTACAGCCGCTCGTCCGAGACGGCCATCGTCACCCTGACTCAGGGCGAGATCGAGGCGCAGGGCTATCAGCGCCTGGGTCTGGACCAGGCCGCTGCGGCCCGCCTGAAGGGCCGCCTGCGTGCCTGGGACAGCCTGGCCGCGCCACTCTGGGGCGGCGTGGCGCAGGCGCGCTGCGTCCAGCTTGGCTACTACTGCCTGCAACTGCCCGCCATGGCCGAGCAGCCGCAGACGCCGTTCGCCTCGCGCGAGTCCGGCGAATGCGACGTGCGCAGCGTGCGCCGGCACAATCCGTTGTCTCTGCCCGCCGATGCCGACGGCCAGCCGACCTGGGACAACCTGATCGCCGATCTGGCCGCCGTGATCGAGCATTACCGCCCCGAGGTGCTGCTGACCCCGCACCCGGAGCTGGACCCGCATCACGATCACGTCGCCAGCACGCGCGCCGTGCTCGAGGCCTGCGCGCAGACTCGCTGGCAGCCGCAGACCCTGCTGCTGTACGCCAACCACCTGCATGACAACGACCGCTGGCCGATGGGCCCGGCGGGCATGGGCGTTCCCCTGCCGCCGGCGATCAGTGCGCTGCCGGCCGATCGCCTGTGGAGCCCGTCGCTCGATGCCGAGCGGCAGCTGGACAAGGCCATGGCGCTGGCCCTGCAGCATGACCTGCAGGGCGCGCTGCCACTGAAGAAACGCCTGCGCCGCCTGATCCAGCGGCTGCTGGCTGGGCGTCGCTGGCCCGCCACGGGCGAGGACGAGTTCTTCCGCAAGGCGGTGCGCCGGCACGAGCTGTTCTGGGTACGCCAGCGCTGAGTCGTACCCCGAGTTGGTCATGCTATGATTTTTCCCGTTTTTCTCCCCTTCTGGAGCCGCAATGAAACTGACCATGCCCCGCTATGACCAAGCCGCCGTTCTGGTGGTGGGCGACGTGATGCTCGATCGCTACTGGCATGGCGGTACCTCACGGATCTCTCCGGAGGCGCCGGTGCCGGTGGTGCGGGTCGACCAGATCGAGGATCGTCCCGGTGGCGCTGCCAACGTCGCCCTGAATATCGCGGCGCTCGGTTCGCGTGCCCTGCTGGTCGGCGTGACCGGCGTGGACGAAGCCGCCGACAGCCTCAGCGACAGCCTGCGTGGGGTGGGCGTGGAAACCCACTTCCAGCGTCTCGACAAGCAGCCGACCATCGTCAAGTTGCGGGTGATGAGCCGCCACCAGCAACTGCTGCGCATGGATTTCGAGGAGCCTTTCGATACCGACAGCGCGGCACTGGCCCGTGAGGTCGAGCAGTTGCTCGCCGGGGTCAAGGTGCTGGTGCTTTCCGATTACGGCAAGGGCGCGCTGCAGAATCATCAGGCGCTGATCCAGCTGGCGCGTGCCCGCGGCATCGCGGTGCTGGCCGACCCCAAGGGCAAGGATTTCTCCATCTACCGCGGCGCCAGCCTGATCACCCCCAACCTGCACGAGTTCGAGACCATCGTCGGCGGCTGCGTCGACGAGGCCGAGCTGGTCAGCAAGGGCGCCAGGCTGATGCGCGAGCTGGAACTGGGCGCCCTGCTGGTGACCCGTGGCGAGCATGGCATGACCCTGCTGCGCCCGGAGCATGCGCCGCTGCACCTGCCGGCGCGTGCCCGCGAAGTGTTCGACGTGACCGGCGCGGGTGACACCGTGATCTCCACCCTGGCGGCGTCCATCGCCGCCGGCGAGGAGCTGCCGAATGCCGTGGCCCTGGCCAATCTCGCAGCGGGCATCGTCGTCGGCAAGCTGGGTACGGCGGCGATCAGCGCTCCGGAATTGCGCCGCGCGGTCCAGCGCGAGGAAGGTTCCGAGCGCGGCGTGCTGAGCCTGGACCAGCTGCTCATCGCCATCGAGGACGCGCGTGCCCATGGCGAGAGGATCGTCTTCACCAACGGCTGCTTCGACATCCTCCATGCCGGCCACGTGACCTACCTGGAGCAGGCGCGCGCGCAGGGCGACCGGCTGATCGTGGCGATCAATGACGACGCCTCGGTCAGTCGCCTGAAAGGCCCGGGCCGGCCGATCAACGCCGTCGACCGTCGCATGGCGGTGCTCGCCGGCCTCGGTGCGGTGGACTGGGTGGTGAGCTTCAGCGAGGACACCCCGGAGCGCCTGCTCAAGCAGGTGCAGCCGGACGTGCTGGTCAAGGGCGGCGACTATGGCGTCGACCAGGTGGTGGGCGCCGACATCGTCCAGGCCTATGGCGGCGAGGTCCGTGTCCTCGGCCTGGTGGAGAACAGCTCCACCACGGCCATCGTCGAGAAGATCCGCAACAAGTGATGCGGGCAGTGGGCCTGGCGCCAGCCATGCCCACGCTGCTGCGGGCTTGACCCGACTGCCGTATGCTCGCGGCTTGAGGGTCATAGTCGCTCGCCAGCGGCCGGCGCATCATCGGTGGCATCACCCGCGTGGAGCGAGATGCCATGAAAGTCGATGTACAGGGCCAGGCCCTGAGCGTGCTGAGCAAGGTGGCGCAGGCCGACTGGCCGGACCGCCTGAACTTGCGCAAACCCTTCGAGAAGTTCATCTACAGCGGCAGTCGCGCCAGCTTTCGCCTGGTCGCCCAGCGTGCGTCCGGCAAGCCGCGTATCGAACGCCCGCAGGGCGACGACCTGTTCGACCTGACACTCTCCGATGATCAGCAGATGCTGGTGGACATGCTCCAGGGCTTCGCGCTGGACGTGTTGCGCCCGGCGGCGCACGAGGCCGATGGCGCAGGGCGCGTGCCGGCGGCGCTGCTGAACCAGGCCCGCGAGCTGGGGCTGGTGCACTACGGGGTCAGTGAAGCGCAGGGCGGCCTGGCCGGCGAGCGCACCGTGCTGAGCAACGCGCTGATCGCCGAGAGCCTGGCCCAGGGCGACTTCTCGCTGGCGGCCACGCTGCTGGGGCCGTTGTCAGCGGCCAACTGCATTCGCCGTTGGGGCTCCCCAGAGCAGCAGGCCGAGTGGTTGCCCGCCTTCGTCAGCGACGAAGGGGCTCCGCTGCATGCCCTGGCGGTGAGCGAAGCGGCCGTCCTGGCGGACCCGCAAGCGCCTGCGACCCGCGCCCGGCGACGTGGCAAGCATTACCTGCTCGATGGCGAGAAGGTGCTGGTGCTTGGCGGCATGTCCGCCAGTCGCCTGCTGGTGACGGCACAGGCCAGCGACGGAGCGGCGTTGTTCCTCGTCGACGCGGCCAGCAAGGGCATCACGCGGCAGGCCGATCCGGCCATGGGGCTCAAGGCCTGCGAACTGGCGCGTATCCAGTTCAAGTCGGTCAAGGTGCCCGCCGGGCAGCGCCTGGCGGCGGACGATTTCGATTTTCGCGCCTTTCTCGATTACTCGGCGCTGGCCTTCTGTGCCCTGGCGGTGGGCACCGCGCAGGCCGCGCTGGACTACGTGGTGCCTTACTGCAACGAGCGGCAGGCCTTCGGTGAACCGATCAGTCATCGCCAGGGCGTGGCCTTCATGATCGCCGAGATGGCCATCGAACTCGAATCCATGCGCCTGATGCTGTGGCGCGCCTGTGCGCTGGCCGAGAGCGGCAGGCCGTTTCACCGCGAAGCCTATCTGGCTCACCTGCTCTGTACCGAGAAGGCGATGAAGATCGGTTGCGATGCGGTGCAGTTGCTCGGCGGTCACGGTTTCACCCAGGAGCACCCGGTCGAGCGCTGGTACCGCGACCTGCGCAGCCTGGCGGTGCTCGCCGGTGGTCTTCATCTCTGACAGGTAGCTCATCATGAATCTGGAAACCCCGAAGAAGTTCGCCGGCCTGCAGCGCCAGGCCCATCAGGTCGCGGCCCGCTATCTGCGGCCGATCTCGCGCAAGTACGACAAGGCCGAGCATGCCTATCCGAAGGAGCTGGACATGTTGGCTGCGCTGCTCGACGGCATGAACGAGGGCTCGCCCGATGCCGTCGGTGCCGGCTCGGCGAGCAAGCGTGGCGCGGCGCGTGAGCAGCAGGAGGGCGTCAAGAATGGCGGCAACATGGCCGCGCTGCTGGGCGTGATGGAGCTGTGCTGGGGCGATGTCGGCCTGCTCCTGGCCATGCCGCGTCAGGGGCTGGGCAACGCCGCCATCGCCGCGGTCGCCAATGACGAGCAGCTGGCCCGCCTGGGCAGGACCTGGGCCGCGATGGCCATCACCGAGCCGGGCTGTGGCTCGGACTCCGCAGCGATTCGCGCCACTGCCGTGAAGGACGGTGATCATTATGTGATCAATGGCGAGAAGATCTTCGTCACCTCCGGCGAGCGTGCCGATGCCGTGGTGGTCTGGGCCAGTCTCGATCGCAGTCTGGGACGAGCGGCGATCAAGTCGTTCGTGGTGGAGAAGGGCACGCCCGGCATGACGGTGATGCGTCTGGAGAAGAAGCTTGGCATCAAGGCCTCGGACACGGCATCGATCAGTTTCACTGACTGCCGCGTGCCAGCGGCCAACCTGCTGGGCAACGCGGAGGTCGATGTGCAGAAGGGCTTCGCCGGGGTCATGGAAACCTTCGACAATACCCGGCCGCTGGTCGCGGGAATGGCGGTCGGTGTGGCCAAGGCCGCGCTCGACCGCACCCGTGAGCTGCTGCGCGAGGCCGGTTGTCGCCTGGACCATGCCCGGCCGCTGCTCAGCGTCAGCCATGCCGAAGCGACGCTCTACCGCCTGGAAGCCGAATGGGAGGCTGCGCGTCTGCTGACGCTCAAGGCGGCCTGGATGGCCGACAACAAGCTGCCCAACTCCAGAGAGGCGTCGATGGCCAAGGCCAAGGCCGGGCGCGTTGCCAGCGAGGTGACGCTCAAGTGCGTCGAACTGGCGGGCGCCAGCGGTTATGCCGAGGATGAGCTGCTGGAGAAGTGGGCGCGGGATTCGAAGATCCTCGATATCTTCGAGGGCACCCAGCAGATCCAGTTGCTGATCGTCGCCAGGCGCCTGCTGGGCAAGAGCTCCAGCGAGCTGAAATAGCGCGGAGACTCCATGAAAAAAGCCCGCATCTGCGGGCTTTTTGCTTAGAAACGGAAGACTTCCGTATCGATCTTGATCGGCTCGGCCACCGGGATCTTCGGCCCGGCGGGCTCTTCCGGCTTGGCCTTGGCGACGGGCGGCTTGCGGCGCGGCGGCTCCGGCGTCGGGTCCTCGGCGATGGCGATCGGCTGGATGGCGACGGCCAGCTCGCTGGCCAGGCGCTGCACCAGCGTGCTCTGCGCCTTTACCTGTTCGGCCAGCGTGCCGCTGTGAGCTTCTTCCAGGCGGATCAGGCGGCTGTCGCGCAGTTGCCCGCGACGGTCGAGCAGGCGCCACTGGGCCTCCAGCACGGCCGGTTGAGTGGGGCCGGAGTCGAGGCGGGTAATGGTCAGCATGACCTGGGCATCGGCACTGAAGCCCGGTGCCGCAGGGGCCAGAACCAGGCGCTGGCTATCCAGGCGCCAGGCCAGCTGACGCAGCATCTGCTGGTCGATGTCGTTGGCCAGGCCGCTGGCCCAGCGAGCGTTCTGCGCCGCCACCAGGCTGCCGTCGGCCTGGCGTTGCAGCAGGTTCTGCTGGCGCAGGTAGTCGGCCACGCTGATCGGGCCGACCAGGACCGTGACACCGTTGTCCTTGGTCGGCGTCTCGGCGCTGCCACTGTCCAGTTGATAGAGCGGTACGGGCTTCTGCTGCAGCAGGCTGCAACCACTGAGCGTGAGCAGCGTCATCAGAAGCACGGCCAGGGGGCGTACTACAGTCATCATTCGTTCCCGGCAGCCGCTTCTGGGGCAGCTGCACATCGATCCCATATCATGCAGGTGAGGTCATTTGCGCATGACCCAGGGCGCGTATCATCCGTCAAACCGCGCTACGACTCCAGCCTTGGCCGCTTGCCGGTAGCGCGGATATCACGAATGGACGGCATGTCTGCCGACGCTATTCCACCAGGAGCTGGTCGACGCGCTGGAAGCCGCGAGGCAGCTTGTTGCCACGGCGGCCGCGCTCACCCTTGTAGTGTTCCAGATCGTCGGCTTTGAGTGTCAGGGTACGCTTCCCGGCCTGTAAAACCAAACTGGCGCCATTGGGCAGGACGGCCAGATCGGTCAGGTACTCCTCGCGTGAGGCCACGCGCTCGCCGGGGATACCGATGATCTTGTTGCCCTTGCCTTTGCCCAGTTGCGGCAGGTCGGTAACCTTGAACAGCAGCAGGCGACCCTCGGTCGTCACCGCGGCCAGCCAGTCGTCCTCCAGGCTCGTCACCGGCTTGGGCGGCACCACCCTGGCGCCATTGGGCAGGGTCAACAGGGCCTTGCCGGCCTTGTTCTTGGCCTGCAGGTCCTCGCCCTTGACCACGAAGCCGTAGCCGGCATCGGAGGCGATCACGTACAGGGCGCTGTCTTCCGGCAGCATCACGCATTCGAAGCTGGCGCCCGGTGGCGGGGTCAGGCGGCCGGTCAGCGGTTCGCCCTGGCCACGCGCCGAGGGCAGCGAATGGGCGGTCAGCGAGTAGCTGCGCCCGGTGGAGTCGATGAACACCGCGTACTGGTTGGAGCGCCCCGGTGCGGCGGCCTTGAAGCCGTCGCCGGCCTTGTAGGAGAGGCCGGTGGCATCGATGTCGTGCCCCTTGGCGCAACGCACCCAGCCTTTTTCCGAGAGCACCACGGTGACCGGTTCGGTCGGCATCAGCTCGGTTTCCGACAGGGCCTTGGCCTCGGCGCGCGCGACGATCGGCGAGCGGCGGTCGTCGCCGTACTTCTCGGCGTCCTCGATGATTTCCTTGCGCACCAGCTTCTTCAGCTTGGCTTCGCTGCCGAGCAGGGCCAGCAGCTTCTCGCGCTCCTTGGCCAGTTCGTCCTGCTCGCCGCGGATCTTCATTTCTTCCAGGCGGGCCAGTTGGCGCAGGCGGGTGTCGAGGATGTAGTCGGCCTGCACGTCGGTGAGGCCGAAAGTCTCCATCAGCACCGGCTTGGGATGGTCCTCGGTGCGGATGATACGGATCACTTCGTCGAGGTTGAGGAAGGCGATCAGCAAGCCTTCCAACAGATGCAGGCGCTTCTCTACCTTGTCCAGGCGGAACTGCAGGCGGCGACGCACGGTGCCGACCCGGTATTCCAGCCATTCGCGCAGCAGGGTGCGCAGGTCCTTGACCTGCGGCTTGCCGTCGAGGCCGATGACGTTGGTGTTGACCCGGTAGCTGGACTCCAGGTCGGTGGTGGCGAACAGGTGGGTCATCAGCTCGTCGACGTCGACGCGGTTGGAGCGCGGGATGATGACGATGCGGGTCGGGTTCTCGTGGTCCGACTCGTCGCGCAGGTCGGCGACCATCGGCAGCTTCTTGGCCTGCATCTGCGCGGCGATCTGCTCCAGTACTTTGGAGCCGGAGACCTGGTGCGGCAGGGCGGTGACGACGATGTCGCCGTCCTCGACGCGATACACGGCGCGCATGCGCACCGAGCCGCGCCCGTTCTCGTAGATCTTCAGCAGGTCGGCCTTGGGCGTGATGACTTCCGCTTCGGTGGGGAAGTCCGGGCCCTGGATGTGCTCGCAGAGCTGCTCGACGGTCGCGCCCGGCTCGTCCAGCAGGCGTACGCAGGCGGCGGCGACTTCCCGCAGGTTGTGCGGCGGCACGTCGGTGGCCATGCCCACGGCGATACCGGTGGTGCCGTTGAGCAGCAGGTTGGGCAGGCGTGCCGGCAGTGTCGCCGGCTCGTTGAGGGTGCCGTCGAAGTTCGGTACCCAGTCGACGGTGCCCTGGCCAAGCTCGGCCAGCAGCACTTCCGAGTAGCGTGACAGGCGCGCCTCGGTGTAGCGCATGGCGGCGAAGGACTTGGGATCGTCCGGCGCACCCCAGTTGCCCTGGCCGTCGACCAGAGTGTAGCGGTAGCTGAACGGCTGCGCCATCAGCACCATGGCTTCGTAGCAGGCACTGTCGCCGTGCGGGTGGAACTTGCCGAGCACGTCACCGACGGTCCGCGCGGATTTCTTGTGCTTGGCGTCTGCGTCCAGGCCCAGTTCGCTCATGGCATAGACGATACGCCGCTGTACGGGCTTGAGGCCGTCGCCGATGTGCGGCAGGGCGCGGTCCATGATCACGTACATGGAGTAGTTGAGATAGGCCTGCTCGGTGAAGTCGGCGAGTGACCGACGTTCCACGCCTTCCAGGCTCAAATCGAGGGATTCGCTCATGCGGGCCTCATTGCAAGGTTGATTGGCGCAGCACCAGGGTGCCGCCCTTCTGACTGAATTCGAGTTGCTGCAGCGCGCTCATGCCCAGCAGTACTTCGTCGCCGTCCATGCCGGGGGCGATCAGGGCCGCGACGTCGCGCAGTTCGATGTCGCCCAGGCGCAGGGTCGCCAGGCGTGTGCGATGGCCCGTGCTGCGGCCATTGGCGGTACTCAGGGTGATCGGCGCGCCGCGCTGCAGGCCGAGCTTGCGCGCCAGGGCTTCGGGGACGGCCACGGCGGTGGCGCCGGTGTCGAGCAGGAAGGTCACTTCCTGGCCGTCGATCTCGCCGTTCACCAGGTAGTGGCCCTGGCGACTGCTGGCCAGGCTGACCTCGACGAAGCCGTTGCCGTGCACGGACTGTGGCGTCTGGTTCGGGTTGCGCTGGCTGTCTTCCCAGTTGCCGAAGAAGTGCGTGGCCAGCAGCAGGCCGGCGCCCCAGGCGAGCACCAGCATGACCCGTCCGGCGCGGCGGCCAGGCGCCTGCTCGCTCACGAGCGCCGGCTCCAGCCGCCCCTGGGCGCGGCAAAGCGCCAGACGATCGGGCGTTGCTCGCCATCGCCACGGGGCTGTTCGCCATTGTCGAGGCCGATCCAGGCGCCTTCCTTGTCGATCCACAGGGCTTCGGCCATGCCGTAGTCCTGGGCGTAGCGACGGGGCTCGCGCAAGGCCTCGTCGGCGAACGACCAGCACAGCTCCGCCACGCCGTCACCCAGCGCGCGCCGACAGATGCGGTGGGACTGCCGCTCGAGGGTGAAGAGTTTCTCGCCGAAGTAGGCCAGCCCGGAGAAGTCGCGTGCGGCCATCTGCCCACCCAGGGCGGCTGGCGAGGGCTCGTCGCCGCCTTCGCTGGTCAGCACGCAGCCTCCCGTGCAACGCCAGCTGCTGCCACGCCGATGCAGCACGGCCAGGCCCCGACGGCGCTGTTCGGCAGCGAGCCACAGGCGTTCACCGGCAGGGTCGACGGCAATGCCCTCGAAGCCCTGGTTGAAATGCAGCAGCATGCCGCTGGCGCGGGCCTGGCGGACCACGGCGCCGGGCAGGTTGAGCCACTCGGTGCTGCCATTGCTGGCGACCTGCAGCACGGCGGCGCGGGTCTCGCTGATCAGGTAGCGATTGCCCTGCGTGTCGCAGGACAGGCCTTCGAAGTCCAGCTTGCCGCCGCGTACCAGCCCGGCCGCCCAGTTGCGCATGCGCAGGCCCCAGGGCAGGGTGCTTTCCGGCGGTTCGGGGGCGACGAAGGTCTCCGCCTCGGCACGCAGCAGGTCATCCTCCTGGTGCAGCTGGTAGAGGCGATCGTCGTCACGATCGGACACCGCCCACAGGGCTTCACCGCACATCGCCAGGCCGGACAGGTGGCCGCTGGGCATCTGGGTTACCGGGAACTCGCGCTGCAGCTGCAGCTCTTCCAGCTGCACCGGCTCGGCGTTGGCCACGCCGGCCAACAGACCGAGTGCGAGGAGGTGATGGCGCATCAAGCCAGAACCTCGGCCAGGTTGCCCTTGGTTTCCAGCCAGCTCTTGCGGTCGCCGGCGCGTTTCTTGGCCAGGAGCATGTCCATCACTTCGCGGGTGCCTTCGAAGTCGTCCAGGGTCAGCTGCACCAGACGCCGGGTGTTCGGGTCCATGGTGGTTTCGCGCAGCTGGGGCGGGTTCATCTCACCGAGGCCCTTGAAGCGCGTGACCTGTGGCTTGCCGCGGCGCTTCTCGGCCACCAGGCGGTCGAGAATGCCGTCGCGCTCGGCGTCGTCCAGGGCGTAGAAGATCTCCTTGCCCAGGTCGATGCGGTACAGCGGCGGCATGGCGACGTAGACATGGCCGGCATCGACCAGCGTACGGAAGTGGCGCACGAACAGGGCGCAAAGCAGGGTGGCGATGTGCAGGCCGTCGGAGTCGGCGTCGGCGAGGATGCAGATCTTGCCGTAGCGCAGGCCGGAGAGATCGCTCGAGCCCGGATCGATACCGATGGCCACGGCGATGTCATGCACTTCCTGCGAGGCCAGCACCTCGCTGCCATCGACTTCCCAAGTGTTCAGGATCTTGCCGCGCAGCGGCATGATGGCCTGGAATTCCTTGTCGCGCGCCTGCTTGGCGCTGCCGCCGGCGGAGTCACCCTCGACCAGGAACAGTTCGCAGCGCAGCGGGTTCTGCCCGGCGCAGTCAGCCAGTTTGCCAGGCAGTGCCGGGCCCTGAGTGATCTTCTTGCGTTCGACCTTCTTGCCCGCCTTGAGACGTCGGCCGGCATTGCTGATGGCCAGTTCGGCCAGGGCCAGGCCGGTTTCCGGGTTGGCGTTGAGCCACAGGCTGAAAGCGTCCTTGACCACGCCGGAGACGAAGGCGGCGGCCTCGCGGGAGGACAGGCGCTCCTTGGTCTGGCCGGAGAACTGGGCGTCCTGCATCTTCATCGAGAGGACGAAGGCGATGCGTTCCCAGACGTCTTCCGGGGCCAGCTTGACGCCGCGCGGCAGCAGGTTGCGGAACTCGCAGAACTCGCGCATGGCGTCCAGCAGGCCCTGGCGCAAGCCATTGACGTGGGTGCCGCCCTGCGCGGTGGGGATCAGGTTGACGTAGCTTTCCTGCACGGCGTCGCCGCCTTCCGGCAGCCACAGCAGGGCCCAGTCCACCGCTTCCTTGTTACCGGCCAGCGTGCCGCAGAAGGGCTCGGCGGGCAGGCGTTCGAACTCGCTGACGGCATCGACCAGGTAGGAGCGCAGGCCGTCCTCGTAGTGCCACTCGACCTTGTCGCCGGCGGCCTTGTCCTCGAAGGTGACGGACAGCCCCGGGCACAGCACGGCCTTGGCCTTGAGCACGTGCTTGAGGCGGCTGACCGAGAACTTGAAGGAGTCGAAGTACTTGGCGTCCGGCCAGAAGTGCACGCTGGTGCCGGTGTTGCGCTTGCCGACGCTGCCGATCACCTGCAGGTCGCTGGCCTTGAAACCGTCGGCGAAGCTCATCTGGTACTCGCTACCGTCACGCTTGACGGTCACCACCACGCGCGTCGACAGGGCGTTGACCACGCTGATGCCGACGCCGTGCAGACCACCGGAGAACTGGTAGTTCTTGTTGCTGAACTTGCCGCCGGCGTGCAGCTTGGTGAGGATCAGCTCGACGCCGGGAACGCCTTCTTCCGGGTGGATGTCCACCGGCATGCCGCGGCCGTCGTCGAGCACTTCCAGCGAGTTGTCCTCGTGCAGGATCACCTGGATCGACTTGGCGTGACCGGCCAAGGCTTCGTCGACGCTGTTGTCGATCACTTCCTGGGCGAGGTGGTTGGGGCGCGTGGTGTCGGTGTACATGCCCGGGCGCTTGCGCACCGGGTCGAGGCCGGAAAGGACTTCGATGGCATCGGCGTTATAGGCGTTCTGCTGGGCCATGGGCTCTCTTGTTCATCAATTGAATGCGGAAAAGTCGATATCGCGCCAGAGTGTGGCGTCAATGCCGGCAAAAGCGAAGAGTATCGGAAGACGCTCGGCGAATCCCTGGAAACCGTGGTCGCCACCGGCCTGGATGCGCAGCGCGCCGGCACGGTAGTAACGCTCGGCGTCGCGGTAGTCGAGGGTTTCGTCGGCGGTCTGCAGCCACACCTGATAGCGCTCGGCATCGACGGGGGGCGCGACCTCGAACTCGGCCAGCGCCGCGACGTGATCCTCGGTGAGTTCCCAGGTCTCGTCGCTGTAGTAGTTCTTCTGCGGGCCGAGGTAGCCGTCGAAGCGCAGGTGAGGCCGTACCGCCGGGTTGATCAGCAGTGCCTTGAGGCCATGCTGCTCGGCCAGGCAGGTGGCGTAGTAGCCACCCAGGGAGCTGCCCACCAGCACGGGGGCGCCCAGTTCGGCGACGAGCGCCTGCAACTGGGCCATGGCCTGGCGCGGGTGATGATGCAGCGCCGGCACGCGCAGCCGGTCGGCCAGGCCCAGGCGGGCCATGGCGCGACTCAGCTGGCTGGCCTTGTGCGAGGCCGGTGAGCTGTTCAGGCCGTGGATATAGAGGATGGATGCAGTCATGGAGCGGGAGGCTACTACAAAAAGCGGTTACAAGCTGCAAGCTGCAGGCTGCAAGAAAAAGCCGGGCGGTGGCCGTTGGGCTGCACATCTCGCTTGCCGCTGGTTCAATAGCCCTTGACGCTGTAATCCACTTCGAAGTGGATGCCGGTGACGCGGGATATCCCGGTGTCCAGCGTGCCATCGGCGTGCAGGCGCAGCCAGCGATAGCCGGGGGCCTCGCTGCCGACCTGGAACTCCTCGCTGCCGGGGGCGAACTGCACGCAGGTCGACGGCGAGGCGAGCAGGCGCAGGTTGCCGCGCGGCTGGTCGAATTCCTGGTGGATATGCCCCCAGAGCACGGCGCGCGCCTGTGGGTGGCGGTCGAGGATGGCGAACAGCGCATCGGGATTGCGCAGGCCGATGGGGTCCATCCATTTGCAGCCGATGGCCACCGGGTGGTGGTGCAGGCAGATCAGGTGGTGGCGTTGCGGCGCTTCGTCGAGGGCGCGCTGCAGCAGTTCGAGCTGGCTGTCGGCCAGAAAACCGGGAACGGCGCCGGGGATCGACGAGTCGAGCATGATGACGCGCCAGGCGCCGAGGTCGATCACCGGTTGCAGCAGCTCGCTGTCCTTGCACACGGCCTGCATGGGCGGGGTTTCGTCATGGTTGCCGGCCAGCCAGCGGCACGGCGCGCCGATCGCTGCGGTGAGCTGCCGGAAACGCTCGTAGGATGCCACGCTGCCGTCCTGCGACAGGTCGCCGGTGGCCAGGATCAGGTCGATCTGTGGCTGCTCCTGCTGCACCTGCTCGATCACGCGTTGCAAGCTGTCGCAGGTATCCATGCCCAGCAGCTTGCCGTCCGCTTCGGCGAACAGGTGACTGTCGGACAGCTGCACCAGCAGGACCGAAGAATCAGCGGATGGGATGGGCAGGCTCGGCAAGACCGTCTCCTAGGGCTCAATCAGAGCAATTATGGTGGCTGCCGCAGCAAAGGGAAAACCCAGGAAGCGGACACAGATCACAGAAACTGGCACAACGTCGCGCTATCGGCCAGGGAGTGAAAAGCTTGATCGCCGGGTGGGCGGGGCTACATCACCGGCTGTGGCTCATGACCGCAGGCCAGGCAGTGGCTCAGCCATTCGCCGAGGAACAGGTTGAGCTGGCTCTTTTCATCCGGTTGATGCATCGCCGCATTGGGGTAGGGGTAGCGAATGTGCAGGCGGCGGGCATTCTCGGCGCCGACCACTTCGGCCATGCGCGCGTCGTGATAGACCCTGACTTCCAGCTGCGGCACGGGCAACCAGGGCAGGCTGTGCTCCTGGCGAACGCGCAGCGTCGTGGTGTAGGGGCAGCTTTCCAGCACCTCCAGCGCCAGGATGCCGAGCAGGTGTTCGCCCTGGCTCAGAGCGACACGGCGGCTCTCGCTCTGTTCGCGCATGCGCGGCAGCAGGCGCATCAGGCGGGCGTAGTTGGCCTCGCAAGCGGCCTGCAGCTCGACCAGGTCGACCCGATAGCGCTCGCGGAGCAGGTTCACGACCACATGCCCCGTACTTCGTCGCGGTTCAGTGCCAGCCATTGCAGGGCGATGATGCTGGCCGCGTTGTTGATGCGCCCGTCACGCACGGCAGCCAGGGCGTCTTCCAGCGGCAGCACGTGCACGCGGATGTCCTCGCCTTCCTCGGGCAGACCATGCACGCCGCCCGCGCCACTGCTGTCGCAACGGCCGAGGAACAGGTGGACGAACTCGTCGGAGCCGCCTGGCGAGGGGAAATACTGGGTGATCGGCCACAGCGGGCCGAGAATCAGATCGGCTTCCTCGACCGCTTCGCGACGGGCGACCTCCTCGGGCTCCTCGTCCTTGTCGATCAGGCCGGCGACCAGTTCCAGCAGCCAGGGGTTGGTCGCCTTGTCCATCGCGCCGACACGGAACTGCTCGATCAGCACCACTTCGTCGCGTTGCGGGTCGTAGGGCAGCACGCAGACGGCGTCGTGGCGCACGAACAGCTC
Source organism: Ectopseudomonas khazarica (assembly GCF_017915135.1). Lineage (NCBI taxonomy): Bacteria > Pseudomonadati > Pseudomonadota > Gammaproteobacteria > Pseudomonadales > Pseudomonadaceae > Ectopseudomonas > Ectopseudomonas khazarica. The sequence continues at coordinate 641,396 of NZ_CP068551.1, forward strand.
ACGGGTCAGTTGCGGGCCCATGTCGCCGGCATATTGCCGGTGGCGCAACTTGATCCGGTCGAGCCGGTAGAAGCCGCGAAAGCACGCCTCGCGCGCGAGGATTTCGATGTCGTCTTTGGTCATGTTCGTTATTGCCTGTGAGCGATACGACACCCTGACAGGGCAGGATGGTGAGATGCAAGCGCGTTGCAATCGCTTTTTCTGCAAGCCGGCTGCGCCGCCGGCATAGCGTCGAGGAGGCTTGAGGCTTTGTAACATAGGCGTCACGATTTTGAACGCTTCCGGCGGCAATATCATGCACAGTCCATTCGTCACGAGGGCGGCTACCCTTCGGATGCGCCGGTCGGATGTGTCGGAGGATGGCACTTTGCTGGCGGAGGCGCTCATCTGCTAGTCATTGCAAAGAAACTGGGGATCACGATAATGGCCGATTTTCCGCCAAGGTTATGACCCTGCATGAAGTACTACCTTTACCTGCTTTACCAGCTGAGCAGGCGAGATGTCGCGGCCCGATACCGCGGGTCGGTCATGGGGGTGCTATGGTCGCTGGTGTCCCCGGTGGTCATGCTGACTGTGTACACCTTTGTATTCAGTGTGGTGTTCAAGGCTCGCTGGGGCATTGGCGGCGATGACAAGCTGGCGTTCGCGCTCAACGTTTTTGCGGGTATCATCGTGCACGGCTTTTTTGCCGAGTGTGTCAATCGTGCGCCAGGACTGATGTTGCAGTACACCAGTTACGTCAAGCGCGTCGTGTTTCCTCTGTGGATACTGCCTCCGGTCGTGCTTGTTTCTGCGCTGTTTCATGCACTCATCAGTCTGCTTGTACTTCTGGCGGCTTACGTCTGCATATACGGGCATATCCACTGGCAGCTCATTATGTTGCCGGTTGTCATGCTCCCGTTGATCCTGGTGACACTTGGAGTCGCCTGGTTCATGGCGGCTCTGGGTGTCTTCCTGAGGGACATCGGCCAGGTAGTGCCGGTGCTGATGACCGTGATGATGTTCATGGCGCCGGTGTTCTATCCCGTTTCGGCCTTGCCTGAGGCCTATCAGGGCTGGCTTTATCTCAATCCGCTGACACCTTCGATCGAAATGATGCGCAATCTGTTGCTTGGCGGGCTCTTGCCGCAGCCCGCAGCCTATCTGGCCTATCTTGCTCTTGCCGTGCTTTGTGCCGCTCTCGGCGGACTCTTCTTCCGGCGCACTCGGCGGGGGTTTGCCGATGTCCTCTGATGTCGTCATATCGGTCCGTGACATCGGCAAGTCCTACCAGCTGTTCGATTCTCCGGGGCAGCGCCTTCTGCACCTGCTTTTCGGCGGTCGCCGCTCGGGGGCGCGTGCCTTCGATGCGTTGCAGGGCATCAATTTCGAGGTTCGCAAGGGCGAAACGCTTGGCATCATCGGTCGTAATGGTGCTGGCAAATCCACTTTGCTGCAGATTATCTGCGGGACGCTGACGCCAAGCGCGGGCAGCGTCAGGATCAATGGCAAGGTTGCTGCGCTGCTCGAGCTGGGGGCGGGGTTCAGTCCTGAGTTCAGCGGTCGCGAGAATGTTTACCTGAGCGCCGCCATCCATGGTCTCGATCGTTCCGCTATCGAGGCGCGCATGGATGACATTCTGGCTTTCGCCGAGATCGGCGACTTCATCGATCAGCCGGTCAAGACATACTCCAGTGGTATGTTCGTCCGGTTGGCGTTCGCCGTGATAGCGCATCTGGATGCGGACATCCTGGTGATCGATGAAGCTCTTGCGGTTGGCGATGTCTACTTTACCCAGAAGTGCTTGCGTTTCCTGCGTGCCTTCGCGGAAAGGGGAACGCTGCTTTTTGTCAGTCACGACACCCATTCGGTCGTCAGTCTCTGCGAGCGCGCGTTGTGGCTGGAAAACGGCAGGGTGAAGTGCTTTGGCGATGCGAAGAACGTCAGTGACCAGTACCTGGGCTCTTTCTATGAAAACAAGCTGAATGAGCACGGCGTCAGCGAGGCGGGCGACGCCGTCGCCTCAGGGCGCGAGTTTGGCCTGGGTGGTGGTCGTATCGAAGGGTGTCGTCTGCTCGATTCGGCCGGGCAGGTCCTGAATGTCATCAGCGCGGCCCAGCGTGTACGCCTGGAGGTGGACTGCCGGGCGCTGCAGGACATCGAGTCACCGATTCTCGGTTTTTTCATCAAGGACCGATTGAGTCAGGCGCTGTGTGGCGAGAACAGTATTCGCCTGCTGCCGACCTGGCAGCACCTGGGTGCAGGTCAGGACTGCTGCATTGCCTTCGAGTTCGATCTCCCGCTGCTGGCTACTGGCGACTACACCATCAGTGTCGCCTTGGGCGCCGGCACTCAGCAGCAGCATGTGCAGCATCACTGGATCCACGATGCGCTGGCTTTCCGTTGTCAGGCTGACCCGAGTCTTACCGGGCTATTCGCGCTCGATCTTCCTCGCTGTTCGCTCGTTGCGTGCCGGACTGCTGAACCAACGCGGACCGCAGAACACTAATGCTGTTGATCTCGACCTGGCAGGATGCCTACTGGTGCCGGCCGAACATAACCGCCATTCACGAATGAACCAAGACACCATGCCGTCACTTGATCTGCTGACTCTTGCCGCCAAGGCTGAAATGCCCGAGCGGCTCACCGACATTGGCTCCTGGCATCGCCACATGCCATTCGCTTTCACCTTGCTGGATATGCTCAAGCCAAGGGTGTTCGTGGAGCTGGGCACGCACAAGGGAGACTCTTACAGTGCTTTTTGCCAGGGTGTCGTCCATCAGGGGCTCGCCACTCGCTGCTACGCCGTGGACACGTGGCAGGGTGACAGTCAGGCCGGCCAGTATGGGGATGATATCTACAGCGAACTGTCAGGGTTCCACGATCCTCGTTACGGCGATTTTTCCACGCTGCTGCGCATGACGTTCGATGAGGCCCTGGCGCATTTTCCCGATGGTAGCGTCGACCTGCTGCATATCGATGGATTGCACACCTATGACGCGGTCAGGCACGACTTCGAGACCTGGTTGCCGAAGATGAGCGAGCGTGGGGTGGTGATCTTTCATGACACCAATGTCCACTACGGGGATTTTGCCGTTTGGCAGCTATGGGCCGAGCTTGTCCAGCTCTATCCCGGCTTCGAGTTTCCCTATGGGTTCGGTCTGGGCGTACTGGCCGTGGGTTCTCAGGTCCCGGCGGCCATGCTCGATTTTCTGCAGTTGGCGCGTAGCGAGCCTCGCCGGGTCATCCAGCTGTTCCATGCCTTGGGCGACGGCATAGAGTTGTTCAAGAGCGAACGTGCCTTGTCTCAGCGTCAGGCGCAGCTTGAGGGTTTGGGTGTCGACCTGCAGCATGCTCGCGATGTGGTAGCGCAACGTGATGCCCTGCTCGAGCAATATAATCAGCAGCGTGATGAGCTGTTGCGCACCCTGGCGCAGCAGCAGCAGGTCGCAGAAGCAAGCGGGGGGCGTATCGCTGAGCTCACCGAGGCATACATGCAGAGCACTGCCCATGGTCGCCGGTTGCAGGCACGCCTGGGCGAGATAGCCTCGAGTCGCCTTTGGCGGGCACGTAATCGCATGCTGCGGCTGCTGGGCAAGCCGCACAAAGTGCTGGGCACGCTTGAGCCGTCGGTGGCGCCTTCATCTTGGCAGGCGCCCGATCCCCGTCCTCTGGTCGATGTGATCATTCCTGTGTACCGAGGCCTCGAAGAAACCAAGGCCTGTATCGAGAGTGTGCTGACTGCAGGCTTCACTGTACCGGCGCAGATCATCGTCATCGAAGACGGTAGCCCGGATCCGCAACTGGTCGCCTGGCTGCGCACCCTCGATGAGCGCGTCACGCTCTTGCATAACGAGCAGAACCTCGGGTTCGTCAAGACAGTGAATCGCGGCATGGCGCTGCATCCCGAGCGCGACGTCCTGTTGCTCAACAGCGATACCGAAGTCGCCGGTGACTGGCTGGCCCGGTTGCAGCAGGTTGCTTACGGGCGCCCTCGCGTAGGTTCGGTGACGCCGTTTTCCAACAGCGCCACCATCTGCAGTTATCCGCGTTTTTGCCAGGATAACGAACTGCCCACAGGGTTGGGCGTGGCCGAGATGGATGAGCTGTTTCGTCAGGCCAATCCAGGCCAGTGTGTGGCTATCCCGACCGCAATCGGTTTCTGCATGTACATCCGGCGTGATTGCCTGGATGACTGTGGCTTGTTCGATGCTGTGCTGTTTGGTCGTGGCTACGGTGAGGAAAACGAGTTCTGCATGCGCTCCGCTGAGCGAGGTTGGCAGCACCTGTTCGCTGGTGACACCTTCGTCTATCACAAGGGTGGCGTCAGTTTCGCCGAAACCCAGAGCGAGCATCAGAAGGCGGGTCATCGCGCGCTGACCAAGGTCTACCCTCGTTATGATCTGGTGGTGCGTGAGCACATCATGGCGGACCCGGCTTGTCGCATGCGTTTCGCTGTCGATCTGCTGCGTGCGAGGCGCTCTCAGCGCCCGGTTGTCCTGTTGATCAACCACAGTCGTGGTGGCGGCACGCAGCGCCATCTGCACGATCTGGCCCAGCGTCTGGCGCAATCGGCCGAACTTTACCTGCTGCAGCCGGTCGACGAGGGTGGGGTGGTTTCTCTGGGGCCTGTCGAGGGTGATCAGGGGGCCCGCCTCTGTTTCGACCCGCTGCATGATGCGTCGTTGCTGCTCGAGACCCTGCAGGCCCTTGGCGTGGTCCGCATCCATTTTCATCACACTATCGGTGTGCACCTGCAGTTCCTGCTGCTGCCCCAGCAGCTTGGCGTGCCCTATGACGTTACTGTGCATGATTACTACCTGGCCTGCCCGCAGATCACCTTGACGGATGAGCGTGGGCGGTACTGTGGCGCCCCTGATGAGTCGGGCTGCAACGACTGTCTGAAACAGCGCCCGGCACCGGGTGGAGTCGATATCCAGCAATGGCGGGCATTCGGCGAAAAGCTGCTGTGCGGCGCCGAGCGCGTGTTCACCCCCAGCGTGGATACACGTATGCGAATGCAGCGCTACTTCCCGGATGCTCACTTCGTCGCGGTGCCGCACGAGCCTGCGGTCACGGAGCCGCTCAAGGTGTCGAGTGGCGAGATGACGCGGCCTCAGAAAGTCCTCGTGCTTGGTGCGCTGAGCGTGTTTAAGGGGGCTGATTTGCTCGAGGCCTGTGCCCTGCTGGCGAGACGTCAGCGAGCACCGCTGGAATTTCACCTGCTGGGGTACGCCTATCGCGAACTGGCGGCCTACCCGTTCAGTAACCTGCGTGTCCACGGCGCTTACGACGATGCAGAGGTCGAGACGTTGATACGTGGTCTGGCTCCGGACCTGGTATGGTTTCCTGGCGCCTGCCCCGAAACCTACAGCTACACCCTCTCGACATGCCTCAAGCTGGGGTTGCCTGTGGTAGCGCCGCAGATCGGCGCCTACCCGGAGCGTCTCGCTGGCCGCCCCTGGAGCTGGCTGCTGCCGATCGAGCTCGAGGCGCCGCAAGTTCTGTCCAGGCTGATGGAGATAGGCAACCAATTGCAATCCGGCGTGGCGCCTCAGGTCAGCGTGTTCGACGGTGACTATGGGCAGGCATTTACCTATGAGGGCGACTATCTCGCGGTGGAAATGATCGGTTCGTCGGCGCCGGGCGAGCCGGACTGGCGGCAACTGCACGAAGGCTGGGCGCAGTTGGGGGGCATGGCTCGGCGAGGCGCTGCCCCTCGTTTCCCGCTTGCTGTTGGCCTGCTGCGGAGAGTGCTTGGCCTGCCCGGCATGGGGCGGCTCGTGCGGGTCGTCTCGCCGGCGTGGAAGCAGCGAATCAAGCAAGTGTTATGGCGCGCGTGAAGGTGGCTTCACGTAGAGCGGTATGCGCACGTCGCGGTAGCGGGGAGGGTTCCCAGTGAAACATCAGTTGGGCCAGTGGTTGGTGGAGGCGGGTAAGCTTTCCGAGCAGGACCTGCAGCGCGCCTTGCAAGTGCAAAAGGTTTCCGGGGGACAGCTCGGCAATATTCTGGTGCGCCTGGGCATGGTTTCGGAGCGCGACCTGGCTCAGGTGCAGGTCGAGCGCAGCGGCTGCCGCCTGGTCGCCGCCGAGGACTATCCGTCTCTGCCGGTGATGGATGCCGAGCTGGTATCGCCGCTGTTCATGCGTGAGCAGCATGTTTTGCCGCTGGCGGATGATGGCGTCACACTGCGCGTGGCCATGCTGGACCCTTCGGATGAATATGTCCTGCAATCGCTGCAGATGGCCACGGGGCGTCAGGTCGAGGCGATGCTGGGCCTGTCGTCCGAACTGGAAAATGCATACGAGCGCCTCTATGGTGCCGGTGCCGCGGCGGTGGCGTCCGACGATGTCGATGTTGCCGAGGTCGACCTTGCAGCGCATACCGATGATGTCGAGCGTCTGCGCGATATGGCCAGCGAGGCTCCGGTCATCCGACTGGTCAACGGCGTGTTTTCCAAGGCGCTGGACAGTCGAGCGTCGGATATCCACATCGAGCCCTTCGAGCAAAGCCTGATCGTGCGCCTGCGCATTGACGGCGTGCTGCAGGAAATCGATGCCGCGCCCTCGAACTTGGCGCCGGCCGTCATTTCCCGCTTGAAGATCCTCGCCAAACTCAATATCGCCGAGCGACGCTTGCCACAGGATGGCCGTATTCAGTTGCGCTTGCAGGGGCGCGCCATCGACCTGCGCGTATCCACCGTGCCGACCATGCATGGTGAAAGCGTGGTCATGCGGATTCTCGATAAGCAGAGTATGACCATCGATCTGGATAATATTGGTCTCTCTGCAGCGATCCTGAACGATTTCAAGGCCGTGCTCGAACGTCCCAATGGTATTTTCCTGGTGACTGGGCCCACCGGTAGCGGCAAGACCACCACCCTCTATGCGGCGCTGACCCGCTTGAACACCGTTGACCGCAAGATCCTGACTGTTGAAGACCCGGTCGAATATCAGATTCAGGGCGTGAACCAGATCCAGACGGCCAGCAAGCTGGGCCTGGATTTCGCCGGGGCCCTGCGCTCGATCCTCCGGCAAGACCCCGACGTGGTGATGATTGGTGAAATGCGTGACCGGGAAACCGCGAGTATCGCCATTCAAGCCGCCCTGACCGGTCACATCGTGCTCAGTACCCTGCACACCAATGACGCGCCCAGCGCCATCACGCGTCTGCTCGACATGGGCATGGAGGACTACCTGCTTACCTCCACCATCAATGCCATCATGGCGCAGCGCCTGGTGCGGGTGCTGTGTAGCCACTGCAAGCGGCCTCATGAGATGGCGTGGCAGGAAGTTGAGCAGATGGGCTGCGGCCACCTGCTGGCCCATGGTCAGAGCGAAGCGGTGCAGGTGTGGGACGCGCATGGCTGTGACGCCTGTGCGCATACCGGCTACCGGGGGCGCATGGGCATACACGAGCTGCTTATGATGAGCGACGAGTTGCGCAGCCTGGTGATCCAGCATGCCAGCAGCGAGGCAATCTATCGTCTGGCGCGTGAGCAGGGTATGCGCACCATGTTCGAAGATGGTTTCATGAAGGCCCTGCAAGGGCTGACCAGCGTGCAGGAAGTCCTGCGCGTAGCGCAGCCTGGCCGCTGACCTGAAGGCACTATGGCAGAGTTCAAATACAAGGCGCTTGATCGCTCCGGCAAGAGCCAGGAAGGCGTCATTGACAAGAAAACCGTCGCTGAGGTGGCTGACTGGCTCGGGCGCGAGGGCTGGGTTCCGCTGAGCATACAGCCTGCGGCCGGGCGCTCGCGGGGGCGCCCGGGGGCGTCTCGTACGCCGCGCCGGCGCCGGCGCATGAGTGAGCGTGATCGGGTGCTGCATTTCACCCGCGAGCTGTCGGTGATGCTCGGCTCCGGCCTGCCGCTGGATCGTAGCCTGGCCATTCTCGAAGAGCTGGCCGACGATGCTGGCAAGGCGCTGGTCGGTGACATCCGAGCCGCTGTGCGCAAGGGCAGTACCCTGGCGGACGCGTTCGCCGAGCGCCGCGAGTTCTCGCCGTTCTACATCAGCATGATCAAGGCCGGAGAGGCCAGCGGCTCGCTCGAGGTCTCGCTGCGGCGCATGGCTGAGTATCTGGAGCGTGCCAAGGCGATGCGTCAGCTGGTCATGTCGGCGCTGACCTATCCGGCGATTCTGTTTGGCGTGGCCGTGCTCTCTTTGGTCTTTCTGCTCGCTTATGTCGTGCCGAGTTTTTCCGACCTGTTTTCCGACATGGGGGGGCAGCTTCCGGCGCCGACCCGCTTCGTGATGAACCTGGGCGACTTCATGGCGCACTGGTGGTGGCTGGTGTTGCTGCTGTTCGGCGCCCTGTACTGGCTAGCCGGGCGGCTTTGGCGTGACGAGGCGATACGCCGGCGCCTCGATGCGCGCAGCCTGGGCTGGCCGATCATCGGCGAGCTTGTCCGCAACGTCGACACCAGTCGGTTCGCGCGTACCCTTGGCGTCCTCCTGCAGGGCGGCGTTTCGCTGGTCAACGCCCTCGCCATCGGGCGTGAGGTAATCGGCAATCGCCTGCTGCGCGATGATCTTGATGAGGCGACCGTGGTGTTGCGCGAAGGTCGTTCGCTCAGTGGTGCGTTGCTCGACAGCGGGCGCTTCCCCATGCTCGCCATGCACATGATCCAGGTGGGCGAGGAAACCGGCCGTCTGGAAGAAATGCTGCTCAAGGTTGCCGATATCTACGAGGATGAGGTGGGAACCGTGATCAAGCGGCTGCTGGCGCTGCTCGAGCCGGTTCTGATTCTCAGCCTTGGGGTAATGATCGCGGGTATCATCATCTCCATCCTGCTCGGTATACTGGGCGTCAATGATCTGGTCGGCTGAATGGCATGCCAACGCGTTGCGTCGGCGTGCCGGGGCCCTCTCCATACTGCGCGATCCAGCCCTTCCTCCCGGGCGTGCGCTTGCAATTCAGAATCCTATAGGTTGTCTGCACAGTGAAAAAGAATCGCACCGGCCGTCAGCACGGCTTCACCCTGATCGAACTGCTTGTCGTACTGGTCATTCTCGGCCTGCTGATGTCGGTAGTTGGCCCTCGGGTCATGAAATACGTCGGCGGTGCCAAGAGCGATACCGCGCGGATGCAGATTCAGGAGCTGTCCGCCGCGCTGGACATGTACCATCTCGAGGTGGGGCGTTACCCGGCCAATGACGTGGGGCTGGACGCTCTGGTCACGCGCCCGGCCGGTGTTGCGCGCTGGAATGGTCCTTATCTGCGCAAGTCCAGTGTCCCCAAGGATCCCTGGGGCAACGACTACATCTACCGTTTCCCTGGCCAGCATGGCGCTTTCGACCTCTACTCCTATGGTGCCGACGGCCAGGTTGGTGGAGAGGGCGAGGATGCCGATATCGTCAGCTGGGAGTAGCACCTCCCTGCGCGGCTTCACGCTGATCGAAGTACTGGTGGTGTTGGTGATCATGGCGCTGGTCATGGTCGTTGTCGTTCCAGCGATCAGCAAGACACGTGGCGGTTCGCTCAGCGATGTGGCGCGTGACCTGCAGGTGGAGTTGCGGCGTACCCGCTCGGCAGCGGTGCTGCAGCAGCAGAGCCGTAGTCTGGTGCTCGACGTCCAGGGGCGCAGTTACTGGCAGGACACTGCTGGCGACGACAAACGCGACATCGGGCGGGACATCGCGGTGCGCGCCAGGGTCGCCAGCACTGAGCTGCATGATGGACTGGCGGCCATTCGCTTCTTTCCCGATGGCTCTTCGACTGGGGGGCATGTACGGCTGGCCGGGGCCACCGGCGGGCTGCGCATCGACGTCGACTGGCTTAGTGGCAAGGTCTCGCTGCACGAGGAGTCGGCCCGTTGAAGCAGCGTGGGTTCACCATTCTCGAGGTCCTGGTCGGTTTCGTCATCGCGGCGTTGCTGCTCAGCGTCATTCTCTCTGCGTTCGCCGGTGGTCTGCGCGGGCTGTCGCGTACCGACCGGATCAGTCAGGCTGCGCTGGTTGCTCAGTCGCGCCTGGCCGAAGTGGGGCACTCCGTGCCGTTGCAGGCCGGTTACTATGAAGGCCGCGACGCATCCGGCTACAGCTGGCAGGTGGGTATCGAGCCATTACGCTGGGAATTGGCCGGACAGCTGCAGGAACGTGAGCGCGTGCTCTATCGTGTCAGTGCGCGCGTGCTGTGGGATGACGGTCGTGGCCGCACCGCTCGGTATGATCTGGTGACGTTGCGTCTTGGCCGCATCGATGAGGTGCAAAGGTGAGGCGCAGCCGCGGTTTTACCCTTCTGGAAGTACTTGTCGTGCTGGTGCTGCTTGGCCTGTTGATGGTCGTGCTGTTCGGCGGCTTTCGTGCCGGCGTGCGCAGTTGGCAGCTTGCTGAGCAGCACAGCGCCCGAGTCGAGGACTCGCGTCAGCTGAGTGCGATGCTCTATCGCCACCTGGGGCAACTGTACCCGGCGCGTCTGGCTGCCGATGACGCTGGGCAGGCGTCAGCGCTGTTCTTCGGTGCGCCCGATCATTTGCGTTACGTGGCCCCCCTGTCGATGTCTTCCGGCAGCGTGCCCTACATCTTCGAGTGGGTGAGCAACTGGCAGGGGCGCGGGGGAGTCTGGGCGCGTTTCGCGCCCTATGTTGCCGATCAGGTAGCGGATGACTTGCTGCAATCGGCTAGCTTCAGCCAGCTCAGTCACAAGGTGCAGATGCGTTTTGCCTACTTCGTCGAGCAGGAAGGAGGGAGTGCCTGGGTCGATCAGTATCAGGGCGAGCAGCCGCCGCAGCTCGTGTCCATGCAGCTGAGCGGCGACGACGGTGTCTGGCCTCTGCTGGTCTTCGAGGTCGTGCAGGTCAGTAACGAGCAGCCACCAACCCTGAGGTTCGTACGATGAGCGCGACAGGTGCGCAGCGCGGCGTCGTGCTGATCATTGTGCTCTGGGTGCTGGCGTTGCTGATGCTGCTGTTGGCTGCGTTCAGTACCTCCGTCCGGGTGGACAGTCAGCTCGCTGCCGAGGTATCTCAACGTGTGCGCGCGCGCGCCGCTGCTGACGCGGCTTTGGCCTACCTTGCCGGGATGCAGCGACTGGGTGGCGACACCTGGGGCTCGCTTGCAGGGCAGGTGCTGGTGTTGCCGCTCGATGATGAGCGGGTACGTTTCCGCCTGTTGCCTGAAGAGGCGTATCTGAGTCTGACGGGTGCACCACCCGAGCTGCTGGAACCGGTCATTGCGGCGCTGGCCGGGCCGCAGGCCGATGTCGCCCTGGCGGTGAGTAGTCTGATGGCGCGTCGCCTGCCGAAGCAGGACGGCCAGCAGGTGGAAAAGCTGCGCTCTGTGGGGGAACTTTTGCAGCTGCCAGGTTTCGATAGGGCGCTTGTGGAGCGCCTGTCGCCCCTGGTGACCGTGGATACCGATCAGCCAGGCGTATTCCTGCCCTTGGCCCCCCAGCGCCTCGGGCTTCTGCTGCTTGCTGGCGACAGACGTCTGTATGACGCTATTCGTGAGGGCGGGGGCGAAGCGCTGGGTGTTCCTCCCGGCGTGCTGGTTAGCCCCGGCGGGCGTGTGTTTCGCCTGCAGGTCGAAGTGGGTGAAGGCAGGGATGTGCGGAAGGTTGAAGTCACGATCGTTTTTGGAGAAGGGGATGCCGACTATCAGATCGTCCGGCGCAATGAGTATAATCCCGCCTTTTATCTGGATTGACCTGCATGAAGCTTGATGTCGGTGACCTGCGCCTCTTCGGAGTCGATCTCAACCAGCTGTTTCGCTGGTGGCGCCGCGGGCTGACTGCAGGGCCTGCCGGCACCATCCTGGCGCGCCTGCTCAAACCTTCGCCCACCTTGCACGTGGTGCCCCTGCCGGATGTCGGCGTGCTGAGCTTTCGCCAGGTGCAGGGGCGTTCGGAGCAGGAAGTCGCCCGGGTCATAGTTGACGCTCAGGGTGTGCAAGGGCACGACGTCGATCTGCAGGCGGCGCTGCTTACCGGCGTGCGTCGGGAGTTGCTGCAGCTGGTGGTGCAGTGGCCGGCTGCGCGTGTGTTGCGCAAACGCATCAGCTTGCCAGTGGAGGCGGTCGACAACCTGCGCGAAGTGCTCGGCTACCAGGTTGGCCGGCTTACCCCCTTCGCGGTGGAGAAACTCTACTATGACGCCCGCATCATCGGCTCGGTGGACGACCAGGTCGAAGTCGAGCTTCTGGCTGTGCCGCGTGACCAGGTCGATCCCGTGGTCGGGCAGATCCAGACCCTGACCGGCCTCACCGTCTCGCGCCTGGAGGTCGAAGGGGTAGCGCAGGTCAACCTGTTTGGCCAGGCGCGTGTCGCCAGTCGCTGGTGGCAGCGCCTCAATGGCAACAGCTGGTTGCTGCTGGCCATCGCCCTGGCATTGCTGGCGGCCATGAGTGCCCCGGTGTTGCGTGAGCGCAGTCTGGTCATCGAGCGCAAGCAGCAGATTGCTGCGCTTCGACCGCAGGTCCAGAGTCTGCTGGTCGCCCGTGAAGCACTGCAGCACAGCCTCGATGGTCTGGGTGAAATGGAGGCGCGTCGCGGCCAGGTTCCATCTGCTGTGCAGGTGCTGGCGGAAATGACCCGCCTGCTGCCGGACGACTACTACCTGTCGGTGCTCGACATTCAGCGCGACCGGATCACGGTCAACGGAATCGGGCCGCGGGCAGTCGAATTGATTCAGGCAATCAACGACTCTCCGATGTTCGACGCTGCCAAGTTTTCTGCTCCGGTCAATCGCAACATGCAGACTGGCCTGGACCAGTTCACCATCACCGCCAGCCTGCTGGTGCCCGAACAGGGAGCGCAGCCATGAGTCCGTTGCTCAACCGTCATCATGCGCTGGTCAGCTGGGGTTTGCTGGTCCTGCTGCTGCTGCTTTTGCTCGGATCGTATGCCGGGGCTTTGGCGGATCGTCACGAGCGGTACCGCTTCGAGTTGCTGCGCGACGGCCGCACTCTGCAGCAATTGCAAAGCGTCGAGGCGTCACGCGAGCAGTTGCAGGCCGCCAACCAGGAATACCAGGCCAATAACCTGGGCCAGTGGGTGTTCCCCAGCGGTCAGGATGCCCAGTCCGTGTCGCTTTCCATTCAGCGCAGCGTGTCGGATGCGCTCGGTGCTTCCAAGGCCTCCATCCGCTCCATCGCGCCGCTGAGCCTGCCGCCGCGAGACGGAGTCCTCGTGGTCGGTGTGCAAGCACAGTTCGCCGCCGGTCTGGACGAGATTCAGCAGGTTGTACGCCGTCTCGAGGCTGCACGGCCAATGCTGGCCATTGAGAATCTGCGCATGGTCGCCGCGGTGCAGCGCAGTGTTGCTCGGGGGCCGGCGCCGCAGGTTCTGCAGGTATCCATGTCGGTGGTCTCCTACCTGCCCGCGCCCACATCCGGATCTGCGGAGGGCGAGCTGTGAGTTTCCTCCTGCGCCACTTCACCGCGGTGCTCTGCGCCGTGCTGGCCATGCTGCTGTTATTGGCCTTCATTGCCTGGTCTGGTGTCAGCGTCGAGCGGCCGCGTATTGCCTCGACTCCGGACTACCGTATTCCCGGGGTGTTGCTGCAGGAGCGGATCTCCGACGCTGACGTTCAGCTCCTGCTGGAGCGTCCGTTGTTCTGGGAGGGGCGACGCCCGCTGGCCCGGGAAGAGGAATCGAGCGGTACTGCGCTTGCCGGCATTGATGGTCTGCGCGTGCTCGGGGTCATCGTCAAGGCCGGCGTGCCCACGGCCCTGATTCATGACGGGCAGAAGGTCGAGCGAGTGCGTCAGGGGGGCAGTGTCAGTGGCTGGCGCGTGGAGGCGATCGCGCTGCAGAGCGTCAGCCTCAGTGCCAGTGGGCGCAGCGTCGAGCTGCAGGTGCTCAGTCCGCGCAACCCGTCGATCCGCCTCGAGCCCGTGCAGAAACCATGAACGTCTTGTCCATTCAGAATCCCCACGAGGCGCGATCCATGCCGCTTCAACATGAGCAGAATCCGATGAACATTGCCTCTCAGGCCATGCGCCACCATTTGCGTTTCCCCCTCAGCCTGCTTTGTGCGGCGATGCTTCTGTCGGGCTGTGCCAGTGACCCGCGAGCGGTGGCGCCGGAACAGCCTGTGCAACTCATGCGTACAGGCCAGGAAGTCATCGCGCCGAGTGACGAGGCTGTCACGGATGAGGTCCGCAAGAGCGGTCGTACCCTGCTGGAGCAAAAGGGCAGTGGCAGATTCGTGACGTCTCTGCCGCAAGGGGCTGCCCAGGCAGGGGAGAATACCGTCAGCGTCAACTTCGAGAATGCACCGCTGGCGGATGTGCTGGCAGCCATTCTCGGTGACATGCTCAAGGTGCCTTATTCGTTGGAAGGTGATGTGGGCGGTAACATCACCCTGGTTTCCGCGACCCCGGTGCCTGAAAGCGCGCTACTCGATATGCTCGAGTCGCTGCTGGACGCCCAGGGTATTGCCATGCTGAAGGGCAATAACGGCATCTATCGCGTCGGCCCGGCGGCGCAACTGCGCAAGGACGTCGCCGTCGCCCCGCGCAGTGGCGGTACGCAGCGTGGTTATGGTGTCCAGATCATTCCGCTCAAGTATCTGTCGGCTGCCGAGGCGGTGAAGATCCTCGAGCCCCTGGGGCTCAAGGACGGCATCCTCAGGGTCGACAGCGGTCGCAACATCCTTATGCTCGCGGCGTCCGGGCCGCAGATGAGCAATGCCCTGCGCACCCTGCAGATGTTCGATGTCGACGTCCTCAAGGGGATGTCCTTCGGGGTTTACGAGATGCTCAATCTCGACCCGGAACTGGTCGTCGAGCGCTTCAACGCCATGCTTGCCAATCCTGAGCTGGAAGGGATGAGCGGCTCGGTGAAGCTGCTGGCCATGCCGGAGATTCGCAGTGTCATGGTCATCGCGCCGCAGGCCGAGCAGCTCGCCACCATCGGTGACTGGATCAAGCGATTTGACCAGGTCGGTATCGACGACAGCGTCCCCGGCTCGCAGATTTATGTCTACAACGTACAGAATGGCGAAGCGGCCACCCTGGCCAGTCTGCTCGGCCAGCTTTTCGGTGCCAGCACCAATGGCGGTACCGGCACCAGTCAGACCAGTGGCACCACCGCGCCGGGGCTCGGACAGAGCGAGATTGGCAGCAGCCTCGGCAGTAGCACTAGCACCTCCAGCAATAGCACAAGCTCGCTGGGCGGCAGTTCGTTGGGGAGTAGCAGCTCGTCGGGGGGGGCGTCGCGACGTTCGGGGGCTGCTGGCGTCACCGGCATGGTCACCGAGAGCGGCAGTCGTATCGTTGCCGACGAAAGCACCAACAGCCTGCTGATCATGGCGGACGCCAAGGAGTGGCGAGCCATGCGCTCGGCCTTGACCAAGCTCGACAAGACCCCGGCACAGGTGCTGGTGGAGGTCTCCATCTGGGAGGTTACCCTCAGCGATGATCTGAGGTACGGCGTCGAGTGGTTCTTCAATACCCAGACGGGCGGCGATGGTACTGTCGGCGGTGGGCAGCTGTCGCTGACCAACGAGCTGGGCCGTATCGGCACCGGCTTCTCCTACGTATTCACCGGTAACGACTGGCGCTCCGTGATCAACCTGCTGTCCAGCAAATCCAGCGTCAAGTCGCTGTCCTCGCCGTCGGTGCTGGTGTTGGACAATCGCGAGGCGACCATTCAGGTCGGCACCCAGCAGCCGATTTCCACCGGCACCACCTCATTCCCCACCAGTGGTACGCCGACCACGACGCAGAACTTCACGCTCAAGGACACCGGGGTCCAGCTCACCGTGCGCCCGCGGGTCAATGCGGGGGGGCTGGTGGTCATGGACATCCAGCAGGAGGTCACCGACGTCGGCCAAGAGAGCGATCCGGTCACTGGCCAGTCGACCTTTCTCAAGCGAGCCATCGAGAGTTCCGTGGCCATCCAGAGTGGTGACACCATCATTCTCGGCGGTCTGATCCAGGACAACACCCGAACCGGTGATGCCGGCATCCCCTACCTGCATACGCTACCGCTTATCGGTCCGCTGTTCGGCTACAAGACCGATGCGGGTGCGCGTACCGAACTGCTGGTGACCATCAGTCCCAAGGCGGTCAATCGCTATCGTGATTTCGATCGCATCGGTGAGGCCTTCCGCGACAAGATGCGCGGTATCACCGAATCCTTCCGTGACGAACTCAGCCAATAACCGTATCAAGAGGTAATTCCCGTGACTGCTCTGCAAAACGCCGCGCTCGCTACCCTGGTTCTGAGCCTGAGTGCCTGCAGCCTGCTGCCGGCCAAGACGGACAGCGAGCAGGTCGAGGCTCGCTCCCAGGAGCGCCTTGATCAGCTGATGGCTGGTAACATCGAAAAAGCCTACGCCTTTTCCACGCCCGGTTACCGCGAGGCCAATACTCTGGCACGTTTTCGCGCCGACCATGCGGCAGGTGTCTCTCGCTATGTCTCGGCTAAAGTCAAGTCCGCCAGTTGTGAGCAGGATGCCTGCACGGTGATGGTCAACGTGAGCTACAAGTATGTGTCCTCGATTGGCAGCAAGCCGATGATCGTGGATCGGGCCACGCAGGAGCGCTGGATTCGCACTGACGGTCAGTGGTGGTTCCTGCGCCTGAACTGAGGCCCCCTTCAGTGCCCCGCCTGTATGACAGGCGGGAAGCGCCCGTCGAAAGAGCGTGGGGCGTACCCGAAATCGGTGCTCGCTGCCCGGTTGTCCGCTACCTGGTCGCGTAGCGCCCGTTGCAGCAGCGCGCTGTCCCAATGCGAGCCGCGCCAGCGCCGCAACAGGCTGATTGCCAGCGCTACGGCCTGGCGCGGGACTGGCAGCAGCCTGGGGCGCAGGCCGTTGTCGCTGAACAATCGGCGCGCCAGTGTATCCAGTCTCAGTCGCTCAGCGCCGCCCAGGTCATAGGCTTTGCCGATGCTGCGCGGGTTGTCCAGGCAGGCCAGTATCGCAGCAGCTACATCCTCGACATGCACGGGCTGGCGCAGGCCGTAGTCCAGAGCTGGAAACGGCAGTACGCGCCAGCGCCTGATGCAGCGTTGCAGGGGGGCCACCGTGGCGTCGCGGCCGGCGCCATAGAGCATGGTTGGGCGCAGTAGCGTCAGTTGATGCCCGTCGCGCTGTGCCAGTGCCCATAGCGCCGTCTCGGCTTCGCTCAAGCGCTGTGCCAGCGCTCGCTCCGCCAGGGATGGCGAGTCGGCCTTGGCGTGCAGGCTGCATGAGCTGATAGCCAGCACGCGCAGTCCTTGGCAGTCACTGCGCTGGAGCAGCGCCGGCAGCAGCCAGATCGGGGCAAGATGAACCAGCGTGGTCATGCCATGGGGAACTCTCAAGGAGCCGAGGTCCTCATGCAGCCAGCGCACCCTGTCATCGCCTGGTGCCTGCACTGTACGGCTGCATGCCAGTGCGGCCGTGTCCCTTTCGTGCAGCATCGGCAGCAGGGCGTCGCCCAATTGTGACGTGGCGCCCGTGAGCAAAAGTGCGGCGGTATCGGTCATAGTCCTGCGATCATGGCAAAAACGCCATTGTAGCGTGCCGGGCGCTGGCCGGGTGACCCTCGAGGCACAGCCACTGCGTCGATTCTCATACTGGTTTATAATTCGTCCCTTTTTGCGCGTCATACATGGAGTTTCTCGCAATGTTGCAGTCAGCCAGCCGCCCAGACGTGTCGGTTGTCGTAGTCAACTACAACGCCGGTACGCTTCTGGCCGACTGTGTCGCCGCGGTACTGCCCCAGTCCAGGGAGGTACTGGTGGTCGACAACGGCTCACACGATGGCAGTATCGAGCACTTGGCGGCCCGCTTTGCCGATGAACCGGCGCTGAGGGTGTTGCTCAGCGGGCGCAATCTCGGGTTCGCGGCTGCCTGCAACCTCGGAATCGCCGCCGCGCAGTGCGGCAATCTGCTGTTCCTCAACCCGGACTGCTGTCTGCAGCCCGGCGCCGTGCCCCACCTCCAGGCAACTCTCGAGCGGCATCCGCGCGCTGCGCTGGTCGGGGGGCTGCTGCTCAACCCCGACGGTAGCGAACAGCGCGGTTGTCGGCGGCGCTTTCCGGGGCTGGGGAGTGCCTTCGTGCGCCTGTTCGGTCTCACTGCGCTGAGTCGGCGCTGGCCACGCCTGCTGGCACCTGTCGATTTGCACGGCGAACCGCTGCCGGGCGGGGCCGAGCCGGTCGATGCGGTTTCCGGCGCCTGCATGCTGGTTCGTGGGGCGGCGCTGCGCGAGGTGGGCGGCTGGGACGAAGGGTACTTCCTGCACTGCGAAGACCTGGACTGGTGCATGCGTTTTCATCGCGCTGGCTGGCAGGTCCTGTTCGACCCGACGGCGCGCGGCATTCACCATCAGGGTACCTGCAGTCGAGCGGTCCCCCTGTTCGTCGAGTGGCACAAGCACAAGGGCATGTTGCGTTATTTTCGCAAGTTCAACAGCGGTCTGGTCGCGAGCTTGTTGCTCCTGCCGGTGGCGGCCGGAGTGTGGGCGCATTTTTCCCTGCTTGCCCTGCGCCAGCTGGGGCGTCGTCTGTGTGGGCGGTCCGTATGAGCGTCATGGGCACGGGGGCTACGGCGGTCGATGCCGGCGCCGTCCTGGAATGGGTGCATGAGGGGGGCAGCCTGCCCTGGCGCCAGGCGCTCAGCGCTGCGCGTGACGCTGGCCGGCCACTGCTGTTGCGCCGCCATGACGTGCAGCTGGATATATCTTGCCGACAGCGCTTGCTGCGCTGCGCTGCCAGCGCACAGGTGGCCAGTGTCACGCCGCTGGCAATTCTGGGGGTGCTGCGTTTGCTGCCCAGGGCTCTGCTGGCCGAGTCAGCCGCGCAGCTCGAGGAGAGGCCGCTGGCTCTGGAACGGCCGGATGGCGACTGCCTGCTGTTGTCTGCTGCTGCCGTTGCCCGACTGGACAGTACTGCGGCTTCGCTCGAGGAGGCCCTGGCTGCGCTGACGCGCCAGGGTATGCAGCATCTGTTGCTGTCCTCCGCCGTTGCCTGCGGTCGCTGGGGGGGCGATCAGCAGGGCTTGGCTGTTGCCGGGCGTCTGGCACTGGCATTCAGGGCGCTGCGCCAATCGCCGTTGCCGGTGGTGCTTCAGGTCAGTCATGCGCTGGGGGGCGGGGTCGAGCGTCACGTCCGCGAGCTGCAGGAGTGTCTGGTCGGGCGGGCGTGGACCCTGGTGTTGCGGCCGCAGCCTGATGAGGCTGTCGTGCAGCTCAGCGTGGGGGGCGAGCACCTGTGCTTCGAATGGCCCCGGCAGGCTGGCCTGCTGGAGGCGCTGCTGCGTGGGGTGGGGCTGGGCCAGGTGCATGTACAGCATGTCGCCGGCTATCCTGCAGCATTCTGGCCCTGGCTGCTGGCTCTTGGGGCGCCTCTGGACCTGACGCTGCATGATTATTGTATCGTTGGCGGTAGTCCCACGCTGGCGGATCGGCGAGGCTACTATCGTGCCCCTGCACCCGGGGTGGTGCATGAGCTGGCTGATCCGCTTCTGGCTAGCAGTCTGCGGCAGCTGGCCGGCGTGGCGCGGCGCTGCATTGTACCCAGTGAAGACATGCGACGGCGCCTGGCCGGGTTGCTGCCCGGGCTCGATTTACAGGTGCGGCCTCATCCGGATCATGAACGCATCGGCGTCTATCCGCAGCCTTGCGTGGCGCCTCTGGACGGGCCGTTGCGGGTTATGTGCCTCGGTGCGCTGGGGCGTGAAAAGGGGGTCGAGGAGCTGCGCCGGGTTGCCGCGCTGGCGCGCCGTCGCGGTGCGCCGCTGCAGTTCAGTCTGCTGGGCAGTGCCCATGTTGCACCTGGGGGCGCCGTGACCGAGCTGGGCCGCTATGCCGATGCCGAGCTGCCTGCGCTGCTGGCGGCGCAACGCCCGCATCTGCTGTGGTTCCCGGTGCGCTGGCCGGAAACCTGGAGCTACACCCTCAGTGCCGCTCTGGAGGCCGGGGTGCCGGTGCTGGCGTGCGACTTGGGCGCCTTCGCCGAGCGTATGCATGGGCGGCCGCTGAGCTGGCTGCAGGCGCCAGGCAGCAGCACCGAGCAGTGGCTGCAGCGCCTGTTGCAGGTGGGCGAGCATCTGCGCTCGGCGTCTGTGCGGGAAGCCTGGGTACAGACGCCGCCCAGGCTCTTCTACCAGGCCGAGTACCTGGCCCCGCAGGTCGTGCCGACGTTGCCGGCGTTACCCCCTGTTCAGGCCTGGGCGGCCTGCTGTGCTGCCTCGCCCGGACGACCCAGCTGGCGCCGGCGACTGCTCGGTGTGCTCCTGGCGCTGCGCCGGCGGCCGTTGCTGGGGGCGCTGCTGAGGTGTGTGCCTTACAATCTGCAGCGGCGCGCCAAGCGCCTGTTTTCCAGCGCGCCAATGCCTTGACGGTGGGCGTGGCGCGCGGGCGAGGGGTTGATGGCCAATTAGTTCCGTGCAAAGTGCAATTGCGGTTGTATTTCACGCCCTGCTTTCCCTATACTGGCAAGGCTAAAGCGCACTTGCAGCAGCCCAGCTTGATGTAACGTGTTGGGTCGGGGCCTTCCCAAACGGCAGTTTTCTGCCCGGCGGGCGGGCCCTGATTTTATCTGCGGCAGTGCCGGCTCGATCTCCACAGGCCGCGTTCTTATTGGTCTGCGATGTTTTCCGCATTTTCCCCGCCAAGCCTAAAAAAAACCGTTTTTATTCGCTGTGCAGGCTTGCAAAGGGCAGGGCGCGTGGGTAGCATCCCACTGCGCTTTGTAAGCAGTGTCTGCAAAAAAAAGCTGTTACAACACGTCCATTAAAGCTGAAAAGGAATATCTGCATGAAAACTTTGGCTAAAGCCATTGCGCTGGCAGCTACCATGGGTGCTGCTGCATCCGCTAGTGCTGCTATCAGCCTGAATCACAACGGTCAGGGTGAAGTCCTTCTGTACCCGATGTACACCGTTGAAAACGGCAACGATACTGCTATCAGTGTCACCAACACCACCAACGAGTACAAGGTTGTCAAGGTTCGCTTCCGCGAAGCTCTGAACTCCCAGGACGTACTGGACTTCCACCTGTTCCTGTCGCCGAAAGACGTGTGGAACGGTGTTGTTGTTGCTACCGATGACGGCGCCAAGCTGATCACTCGCGATACTTCCTGCACCGTGCCGGCTATTCCGGCTGATGGTCAGGCTTTCACCAACCTGGCCTACACCGGTGGCGCAGTTGAAACTGCTCTGCGCGGCGAAGATGGCGGTCCTCAAGACCTGAAGCGTACCCGTGTTGGTTACGCTGAAATCATCGAGCTGGGTGTTCTGGATCCGACCGTTGCCACCACCAGCGGCACTGTCAACGGCCAGCCTGCCACCTTCGGCACCGCCATCAAGCACGTTAATGGCGTTCCGGGCAACTGCGGCGCTATCGTCTCCGAGTACGTTTCCGGTCAGTGGAAAGACGTTGCTCCTAACGATTTCAGCTACGGCTTCAAAGACGTTGCTGCCATCAATGCCTCCACCGACGGCGGCCTGGGCGGCCTGTACGGCGTAGGTACCGTTACCAACGTTTTCGCTGGTCAGCAGATCGGTTATGACGCCACCGCTATCGATGGTTTCATCTCCCTGGTTGACGCTGAAACTGCTGGCGGCGCCGCCATCGGCAACCTGCACAACGCCACTGGTTACTCCTTCCCTGACCTGAACGGCAACCGTACTCCGGGCGCTGCTGTGACTGCTCCGGCTGCCGGCCTGGGTGGTTCGCTGGTCGCCAACATCGGTGGCACCAACTACACCTTCGGCAAAACCATCGATGCGGTCAGCGCTGTCCTGCAGCGTACCAGCCTGAGCAACGAGTTCTCGGTTGAGAACGCTGTTGGCGGCGGCACCGACTGGGTCGTTACCTTCCCGACCAAGCACCACTATGTTTGGGATTCGCAGATCCAGGCCGACGGCACCCGTCCGATCACCGCTGCTGGTGTACCGAACGGTAATGCTCCTGGCGTAGACGGCACCGCCGTAGCTGACTACACTGGCGCTACTGCTCAAGATAACGTCAGCCCGTTCCAGACTGCCAGCCTGTGGCAGGGTGTGGATGGCGCCGCTCGTTCGCAAGTGCCGGTTACCCTGGGCTACCTGGACCGCGAAGAGAAAGAAGTCACCGTTGTTCGTGACATCAGCTTCTCCCCGCGTCCGACTATCCCGAACGTCAGCTTCGCTCTGAGCTACGAAGCCAACGTTGTAACCTTCAACAACAGCAACGTTCTGGTTGCTGGTGACAGCTACGCTCGTTACAACTGGGCGCTGGAAACTGGTTACACCTCCGGCTGGGCTACCATCGGCCTGGACACCAACGCTGCTAACGTTGTGACTGCCACTGCACCTGCTCAGACCTTCCGTGGTCTGCCGGCGCTGGGCTTCGCCACCATCAAGGTCACCAATGGCGACCTGGGCGGCGTACTGTCCAACTACAACGCTGCTTGGAACCACAAATCCAACTAATAGTTGGGTGAGTGAAAGAAACGGGGCCTTCGGGCCCCGTTTTTTATTGCCTTTTTTTTGCCGGAGTCGTCATGACCGCCTCTGCCGCACGCGCCTTGTTGGCCATTACCCTGGTTCTGTTCTGTCTGCCGCTGGCGCCGCTGATGCCCGGCTGGGGGCTGGACGCCTCCTTCGCTCTGGCCGTGGCCCAGGCCCAGGCTGATGGCCTGGTATTCGGCCGTCAGGTGATCTTTACCCTGGGGCCCTATGCGCCGTTGTACACCGCTCTCTACCATCCGGGGACCGATGAACTGATGCTTGCTGCGGGCAGCCTGCTCGCTGTCGGCTATGCCGCCATATGCTGGCAACTGCGCCTCGCGCCCTTGGCAGCAGTGCTGGCGGCACTGCTGCTGGCTAGCTTGTTCACTTCTCGTGATGCCTTGTTGCTCTGCTACCCACTGCTGGCGCTGCTCGCCGTATTGCGCGGGCGCCATGGCAGTATCCTGCTCGGCGCGCCCCTGGGCCTGCTGCTATTGACCAAGGGCTCTCTGCTGCCGCTGGTGTTGCTGGCGCTGATCACCGCTGCCATTGTGCTGCTTCGCCGTGGCGAGGGGCGTCGTGCATTGTGCTTTGTCGGCAGCGCCGTATTGGCTGTTCCCGTCCTGTGGCTGCTGGCGGGACAGCCGCTCGATGCCCTGGGAGTCTACTGGCGTGGCCAGTTGCCGCTGATCAGCGGTTTCGCGGACGCCATGAGTAGCGACGGCCCGCAGTGGCAGGTGCTGTTATGGCTGGCTATGGCGGCCATCGTCGCCCTGGTCGTGGCGTTACAGCCCTGGTCGAACAGCGGCCGCTGGCCCTGGATGCTGAACTTGCTGGCCCTGCTGTTTGTGGCCTTCAAGGCCGGGTTCGTGCGCCACGACATGCATGCGGTGATCGCCAGCGATTGCCTGCTGCTGCTGGCCTGCCTGCTGCTGGGTGTGGCGACGCGACGCCTGAGCGCCGGCGTGGCCCTGCTTGCGTCGCTGCTGGCGTGGCAGCAGTTGGATGTCATGTACCCCTATGCTGATCGGCCGCCGGTTTATGCTCGTGCTGCGGGCTTCTATGAAGACAAGGTGCAGGCGCTGTGGTCGCGTATCTGGCACCCTGAACGCCTGGATCAGCGGTTCTGGGCCGCGTTGGAGGCGTTGCAGCAGCGCTACGACTTGCCGTCGCTGACCGGTGGGGTGGATATCTATTCGGCTAACCAGGCCGAGTTGCTGGCGTCGCGCAATCGCTGGCAGCCACGGCCAGTGTTCCAGAGCTATACCGCCTACACGCCCTGGTTGGCGGCGCGTAATCGTGAATTCCTGCGCAGTGCCGATGTGCCGGAGCACCTGCTGCTACGGATCGAGCCCATCGACGGGCGCCTGCCGGCGCTCGAGGATGGGGCCAGTTGGGCGACCCTGGTACAGCGTTACCGGCTGCGTCAGCAGGCCGGCAATGGCTACTTGTACCTGCAGCGACGGCCGGCGGCACAAGCGTCAGCGCCGCTTGCGCCGACACTGCGCCTGCCCGCTCATCTCGGTCAGGCCCTGCTGGTGCCGGAAGGTGCAGCGGGCTGGCAGGCCAGTGTAGAGGTGCGCAAGAGCCTGCGTGGTCAGGTCTGGGGTTTGCTGTACAAGGCTCAGCCGTTGCGTCTGGGTGTGGAGCTGGCCGATGGACGTCATCTGGACTATCGCTTCGTACCCGGCATGGCCGTCGAGCCCATACCGCTGTCACCCTTGGTTGGCGATACCGATGATTTCGCCCGCCTGCTAAGGGGGGAGCCCACGTTCTTCGCGCGCAACCGCGTGGTGGCGATCAATCTTTACTGCCCCGGAGGTTGTCGCGACTGGGCGAGCGACTGGCAGCTGCGGTTGGCACCATTGCCGACTGCGCTTGCCGATTGAACTTTTCGTCCATCTTGCCGTCACAGCCGCCAGTGCTGGCAAGCGGCCGTGCGGCGCTTGTTACCGCAGATCGGCGCTCTTATCATGAGCGCCGCTTTTTTCAATCCTTGAGGATGGTGTTAGATGTCGATGTCGAAAAACGCGCTGGCCCTGGCGCTGGCCGGTGTTATGGGTGTGATGGCCGCAGCTGCCTCGGCAGCCGGCAGCGATGCACTGGTCGAGCGCGGAGAGCTCAAGATCACCCAGCAGGAGTTTTCTGATTTCTTCGAGGTTGCCATTCCGGCAGATGCACGGGCCGAGATTCTGCAGGATGAGACCCGTCTACGCAGGACCCTGGCCGAGTACTACGTCTTACGCCAACTGGATGTGGAAGCCACTGAGGCCGGCGTTGATCGCGATCCTGTGTTCGTCAAGCAGTTGAACCGTCAGCGTAGTGAAATGCTGGCGCGCTTCTACCTGGCTGAACTGGCCCGCAAGCGCAATCCTGACCTGGCCAAGCTGGCCAAGGAGCGCTACATCGACAAGAAGGCGAGTTTCGCCGTGCCGGCCGAGGTGGATGCCAGTCATGTACTGATTGCCATCAACGATGAGCGTGATGAGAAGGCGGCGCTTGCGCGTGCCCAGGAAGTGTTGGCCAAGGCCAGGAAGGGCGAGGCGTTCGACAAGTTGGCTGAAGAGTATTCCGATGACCCATCGGCCAAAAGCAACAAGGGCGATCTGGGTTTCTTCCAGGCGGAGCGCATGGTCAAGCCGTTCGCCGACGCTGCCTTTGCCCTGAAGAACAAGGGTGACCTGAGCGAGCCGGTGAAGAGCCAGTTCGGCTATCACGTCATTCGTCTGAATGAACGCAAGCCGGGCCGGCAGAAGTCGTTTGAGGAAGTCCAGGCGCAGATCGAAGAGCAAATTGGCACGGAGCTGAGCAAGACCTACATCGAGGAGGAGCTCAACCGTGTGCGTGGTTACGATGTGAAAATCAACGATGAGGCTCTGAAGGCTTTCCAGAAGCAGGAGGCTCAGGCCAAGTAGCGCCAGGTTGCCCTGGGCGCCGGTCTTTCCGGCGTCTCAGGGTTGCATGTCGGCGAAGTTGGGCAGCGTTGCCAGCGGTTCGTCGAAAACAAAGGGAATCGAGCGGTAGCCTGTGTCGCCGCGCACCTGTACCACGAAATGCAGATGCGGTCCGGTGCTGCGACCGGTGTTGCCGGATCTGCCCAGGTAATCGCCCTGCTTGAGCCGCTGTCCCGCCTGCACCGCGATGGAGCCCTGCTGCAGGTGCAGGTAGGCGCTGGAGCTGCCATCCCCGTGAGTAATGCGCAGGTAGCTGCCATTGGCCCCGTTGCCGATGTTGAGTGCCGTCGTCACTGTACCCCCCCGCGCCGCGTACAATGGCGTGCCCACTGGCATGGCGATGTCCAGGGCGTAACGACTTTGTGGCGTGTTGTGGCTGAAACCACCCTCGGCACCCTGGGTGACCGGAAATCTGCCGCTTTTCCAGGGTAGCGCGTAACGATATCCTTGCCCGCCTGGCGGACTGGCGCGCAGGGAGGTATCCGCATTCTCCAGCACATGGCGCAGGATGTCCTGCTGCAGCAGCGCCTGCAGCTGTCTGTTGCTCTGTGCGCGTAGTTCGTGCTTGTCGGTTCGAGGGGTATCGCGAGGCTGCGCCGTTGCCTCGGCAGGGGGGCGGTTGCCGTAGGTGATCACCCCGTTCTCGTCCACTGACTTATAGAAACGTGCAGCTTGTACCTGGGTGCTGACCAGCAGCACCAACAGCACCTGCAGCGCCGGATTAGGAAGACCAGGCATGAAGATTGGCAGTGGGTATGGAATACGCAACATTAGCAGTGTTGCCGGCGTATTGAAAATGTTGGCGGCGCAAGGAGCAAGTCGGGCAGATAACGGAGAGTGTGACGTGTACAACATGTTCAAGGCGGTGGGGCGTGAGTTGGCCGTTGCGTTCGAGTTGCTGTGTGTGGCCGCGCTGACGTTGCTGTTGCCCTGGCCGCTGGCTTTTCGTGGCCTGCGCTGGCTGACTCGTTTTGCCCTGTTCCAGGGCGATGCTGCGGTGCCCGGTGCCCGGCAGATGGCCGGGTGGCTGGGGGGCGAGCCTGCTCACGCCGTGCGTTTACAGGCCCTGCACCGGTTGGTCGACGTTGCCGACTACTTCCTGACGCGCAAATACGGTGATGGCTGGATGCGCCGTTACCTGCATGTGCACGGCGAGCCGTTGCCGGCACCCGATGGAGGTGTCGCTCCGATGCTGGTCACCTTCCATTATGGTCAGGGCTTCTGGGCGCTGCGCTGGCTGCGCCAGGCCGGCTACCCGGTGGCCTGGCTGCATGCGCCACCGCCAGCGATGGCGCCGCTGGGGGAGAAACTCGCCGCTTGGATGGGCCGCCGGCGCATCGTTCAGGTCGGTCGCCTATGTGGTGCGCCAACCATCGCCGTGGGCGGCAGTATCGCCCGTATGCGCAGGCGCCTGCTCGAGGAAGGGCGCCCGGTCATGGTCATGCCTGATGCGCCATTGCAGCCGGGGCAATCCTGGTTACCTGTCAGCTTGCTGGGGCGAGAGGCTCGCTTGCCTGCCGGGGCGATCCGCATGGCGGCGCAGGATGGTGTGGCGGTGCTGGTGTACAGCATCGTGGTCGACCCGCGTGATGGCCATCGCCATCTGCATCTGGAGGGGCCTCTGGTCGGCCTGGATGCCACGGCGCTGGCGCAGCGTCTGGCTGCTCACCTGCAGCGGGCCCTACAGCGGCAACCCGAGGCCTGGCACGTGTGGGCCTGGGCATCGACCTTTGCGGAGCCGGAGCAATGAGCCGGCTGGACCGTTTTGCCCTGGTGCTGTTTGTCGTGGTCCTGGCGTACATGCTGTGGTTCGTGTTCGTCCCTCCTTTCGTCGGTTACGCCAACAGCTATGACTTCACGCGCCAGTCGGCTTGCCTGGGGCTGTGGCAGTTTATCGAGGGGGTGGACAAGACTCTTGGTAACCACCTCTTTCCTGCGACCACCCTGTTGTTCGATGGTGATCTGCGGCCGGTGGCCTGCATGCGCTCGAGCGACAACCTGTTTGGCTGGCTGATCACGCTAAGGCATTCGCCCGGCCAGTTGCTGAGCATGACCGAGGTGGGCCTGGCGAAGATTCTCCTGTTGGGGGGCGGCACGGCCGTGCTGCTGTGGCAGGCGGGTGCTCTGCGTTTGTTGCTGGCAGTGGTCTTTGCGTTGTTGTTCAGCAACTGGGCGTACCTGTCCTATGCCAATACCCTTTATCTGGAGTTTTCGGTGCTGATGGCCGGTTTCTGGGTGCTGGGAGCGGGGGCCTGTCTGTTGGCTGGCGATGAGCGCCCGGGGCGGGTCTTGCTGGGTTTGCTGATGCTGGCGTTGCTCTGGCTCGGGCTCAGCAAGCAGCAGTACGCGCCGCTTGCCGCGCTCCTGGCTGTGCTCCTGGCCGGGTTTTGTTGGCTGCGCTGGCGTGCCCTGTTCATGTCGGCAGCGCTGGGAACCTGTGCTGTGATCTGTGTCGTGGGCTTCTCTTGGTTCAATCCCGTTTCCTCGCTGATGATGAAAGGGATCGATGAGGCCAACAAGACCAATACCTACTTCGGCGCGGTGTTGCCCGCCGCCCGGGATCAGCGGGCCGCGCTGCAGCAGCTCGGCTTGCCCGAAAGCTGTCTGTCGGCAGTCGGTAGTACCTGGTACAGCCAGCAGGGCGCTCGGCCCTGTCCGCAGGTGGCGCAGGTGAGTCGCAGTCGCCTGCCCGGCCTGTTCGTCAGCCAGCCGGATACCTTGCTGGTTCCGCTGTATCAGGCTGTGCTGCGGGTACGTCCTTTCTATCCGGACTACCTGGGTATGCTGCCGCCTGCCAGTGAGGCGGAAAGCGCGCAGAAGCTTGCCGTTGCAAGGCCGCTGTCGTTCACCTGGCTGCTGTCGCTGCTGCCGCAGGCTGGCTATCTGATGGTGCTCGCGCTCCTCGCGCTGTCGGCACTGCTGTCCACGCTGGTGCTGGTACTGCAACCACGCCAGGTGGCAGCGCTGTCGGTCATGCAGCGGGGTTGTCTGGGCTTGCAGGTGCTCGGAGCCCTGACGGCGTCCTATGCGCTGTTTTCTTCGGTATTCGGTGATGGCTACATCGAGCTGATCAAGCACGCAGTGGCCTTTGGCCTCGGGCTGGCATTCATGCTGGCTGCATGGCCCGGAGCGTTGCTCGGCTGCATCGCAGTTCTCAGGCAGCGACGCAGCCAGACGTTGCTCGCCATTCGCCAGGGCCTGTCCTGAGTGGACGCCACAGACAACAAGGCCAGCGGGGCGTTAGCCCCGCTGGCCTGTGGGTGATCGGGGTTAAACCCTTCACACCGGAGGGGCATACCATGCAGTTGCCCCGATTATGGTTACACAGCTTGATGACGTGCTTGGGCGTCGGTCTGTCTTCATCCTGAAGCGACCATTCTTAGCCAGCGGTGGCAAGGATAGCCGCATGATTCCCTTTTGGCTACATTTGGCCATCTTCGAATCGTCCCACTATGCGGGTCATTTCTCAGATTCCAGTCGGCTCTCGACGACCCTGCTGTAGTGAATACCCCGGGTAACCGTGCGTAGCTGCAGGTTGCTCAGCTGCAGGCGGGTGCCTGTGGGGCAGTCAAGGCGGATGCTCAGCGTGCCGCCCTGGGGTTCGAGCGCGCCAAGCTTCAGGGTGCCTAGGCTGATGACCTGTGGCGGCTGCATGTGATTGAGGTGCATGCGGGTGCTGCTGAGCGTGCCGTCCGGGCGCTGGTAGTCGAGTTGCAGGCGCTTGCAGCGGCTGGAGAACGCTTGAGCATCGAACTGGAGCACCGGTTGGCCACCCAGCTTGGCGTAGGTGATCTCGCGCCAGATAATGGCGGCGTCATGCGAGTTCGTCCGCGCGCCCTGCGCCGAGAAGGGGTTGCCGTCAAAGCCCTGGACAAGCAGGTCGGCGGGTTCGGCGCTGGCGATCTGCGCATTGTAAACATGGCGTAAATCGGGCATCAGCGGCTGACTGTAGCGCTGATGCAGATACCCCGCTGCGATGCCGCATAGCATCAGCAGGACTGCTGCGCTGCCCATTCGCAAGGGGGCGCTGGCCTGCGCGATGGCTGCCAGGCCAAGTGCCGCCATCAGGGTCAGCGGTAGCTCGATGGCGCCGATGGCATAGCGCTGGTTGTACATGACCAGGCTCATGATCGATATCTGATACGCGAGAATGCAACCCAGCATCCACAGGAAGGGCTCGCGTCGGTAGCGCCAGATGGCGAATGCAGCCAGTACCAGTAGCAACACATGCCATGCCCGGTCATTGAATACCCGGCGACTCAGCTCGCCTTGACTGAAGAACAGGGTGGCGCCGGCTTTCTGTATCAGCATGCCACCCAGTACGGTGGGCGGCATGTCCAGCAGTTCGGCTTTGGCCATCTGCCCGAGTCGCCTGTCACCTTCGATCGACAGGTGTGAGCCGATGTCGTTCAGCGCCTGGAAGTGATCGTGAAGGAGCCCGTAGAACGGTGGTTCGTAGCCGCTTACTGCCGGGTTTATGCCGAAGTACAGGGCGGCACCGCTGCCGGTCGCTACCATTGGCAGGTCGAACGCAACCTTGTTGTAGCCGATGTAGGCGGCGGTACCGGCTCCCGCAATCAGGTGCAGCAGCAGCAGGCGCAGCGCTATCGCCCTGGTGGCCGTGCGCCCGCGCCAGATCAGCAGCACGCAGGCGCCGCAGGCGGCGATGATCCAGTAGACATAGGTGGCTCGGACAAGGATCGATAGCAGCAGCGCCGCTCCGCCAAGCACCACAGGCCAGCGCCGTGTCGGTGTTTCACAGATCAGTGCGCAACTCCATAGCCAGAGACTCAGGAAGAGCAGTTGCGGCGGTTCGCTCAGCGCCATTATCGCGATCTTGGGCAATAACGGGGAAAGCGCAATCAGCCAGCTGACCGCCGCTGCGGCAGCGCCGCCGGCAATGCGTCGCAGGGTATCGAATGCCAGCAGCAGGATCAGTCCGCAGGCCAGCAGGTTGGCCTGCACGACCGTGGCATTGTCGGCTCCCAGCAGTGCCATGTAGATGAAAGAGCCGGGCCCGACGATGAGGTGCGATGGATCGGCGAACAGCGCCCCTGCATCCTCCAGGAAGCGCAGGGCCATTGGCAGGTAGGTGTGCTCGGTATCGTAGATGATGGCATCTGCCTGCGGCGAACTCCGGTACAGCCACTGCTGTACGAGCAGCGGCAGGAGCAGGCCCAGGAACCAGAGCAGCGGTTTTTCGCGCAGGGCGGCGACAGAACGGGTGACGTTCATCATGGCGACACCGGGTGAGGCGTGAGTTGTGGGTGCAGCGGGTCTTGCGGCGTGCTGCTGATGTCGTGATGCAGGAAGGCGATCAGCAGTTGGGTGCCGACCAGAATGGGCAGGCTGGCCAGCATGACCGTGCCGCTGGTAGCTGGGGTCTGCTGGATGACACTGCTCAGCCAGTGGCCGAGGCCGAACAGGCCGCCGGCCACGACGAGCAGGCTGCCCATGAGGCTATATAGCGAACCGATATTGAAGTCGCGCAGCCAGTAGTTGTAGACATAGCGCCGCGCGAGGCGCGAGAGGTGCTTGCGAGCGAACTCCGGCAGGATCTTGCGCACGTTCAACCCGGAAACCTCATCCGCGTACAGGGCGTCCATGGGGATGTCCCGAACCACGGCGCGTACGGTGTTGAGTCGGAACAGCATGTCGGTTTCGAAGAAGTAGCGTGTTTCCAGCTTGTCGAGCGGTAGCTCCCGCAGGACCTGGGCGTGAATGGCGGTATAGCCATTGGTCGGGTCCATCAGGCTCCAGTAACCACAGCTGAGCTTGGTCAGGAAGGACAACAGGGCATTGCCGATCAGGCGGACTTTGGGCATGCCGCGCAGCGACTCATGGCGATAGAAACGATTGCCCTTGGTGTAGTCGGCCCGTCCTCGGGTGATCGGGCGTGCGAAGTACGGGATAAGGCGGGGGTCCATCTGGCCGTCACCGTCAACCTTGACGATGATGTCCATGTCGTCTTTCAGTGCCTCGCGATAGCCGTTGATAACGGCCCCGCCCACACCCAGGTTTACCGGGTTGCGCAGTACCCGTACACGGGGGTCCTGGCAATGGCTCTCGATGAAGTCTCCACTATGGTCGGGGCAGCAGTCGTCGACCGCATACACGCGTTCCACGGTGTCGGGGATCGCTTCAAGCACTTGCAGCACATGGCTGCGTACCTTGTAGCAGGGAATGACGACAGCGATTTTCAAGCGAACAGTTCCTTGTCAGGCGGAGGCGGCAATCATGACGCCGATAAGAATGAGCCCGCCTCCGATGAACGTGCGCAGTTGCAAGGTGGAGCCGAATACCAGGTGCTCCAGAAGCGGGACAATTATGAAAGCCAGGCCCATGAATGGATAGGCCAGGTGCAATGGAACGTGGCGCAGAATCCATATCCAGAACAGCGTGGTGAAGCCGTACAGCGCCAGGGCGGCGATGAGCGCGCCGTTGAACAGCCAGGACTGCCAGGCAGTGGCGTCCTGAATGTTGAGGGCGGCTTGTTTGAACAGGATCTGTCCGGCCGCGATACCAAATACGCACAACAGCGTGGCAACAATATAGAAAATCGACACATCCGTTCCTTGTGCAGTGTGCAGTCGACCGGAGCAGGCAGAAAAGCGCGCCATATTAGCCGTTTTACCCGGTGATGGGCCAGCAGCCATCCGCTACCGGCTGCCGTGCGACACCGACGAATGGTCAGGGTGCGGGATGAACTTTGTATCAGGTGGCTGTCGAATCGGGAGTGGTTAAGGACGACCTGCTTTAATGACGTGCTTGGGTCGGCCTTTCTGATGCGGAAATGGCCGCCCTTTTTTTCCGGCGCTCCGCATCATTCCCGCAGCAGGACATCCCCCTTTTCCCTTGCCACTGGCAGTCACGTTTCTCGTGTGCTGTGCGTGCGATGCTGTGTTGCGTTCAAGGAGGCCCGGCGGGCCCCCGAGTCATGTCAGAGGCTGACCAGCCAGGCTGTTAGTCCGCCCGTTAGCACGCCGGCGGCGACCTCCAGGGGCGAATGGCCCATGCGCTCACGCAGTCGCACCTGCTTTCCCGCTGCGAGCAGATTGATGGCCTGAGCATGCCGACCGACATGGCGACGCAGGCTGGTGGCGTCAAGCATGACGATGAATGCCAGGGTCGTGGCGACGCCTAGAGCCGGGCTGTCCAGACCTTCTTTCAGGGCGATGAGCACGACCATGCTGCTGACGATTGCGCTGTGGTTGCTGGGCATGCCGCCGTAGCCGATCAGGTCCAGCGCCAAGCGCCGTTCGCGCAGGCAGTTCACTGCGAACTTGCAGCAGCCTGCAAGCAGCCATGCCAGGAAGGGGGTGATCAGGTAGGAAAGGTCGATGGTCTGCATCATGCTTGTGGCCAGAGTACGAAGAGTGAAGCGCCACCCCACAGGGCGACGGTTGCGAGCAGTTGCCAGTCGCTGAGCAGGGCGTCGGTGGGCGACTCGCCGGCGTTGTTCCTTTCGACGATGAACCAGTAGCGGAACATCCCGTAGAGCACGAGTGGAATGGTGACCACCAGCTTGGGGTGGGTGTTCATCACGAACAGGCTATAGAACAGCACCGCGCCCGTTGCCGACATTTCCGCGTATCGATCAATCAGCTCAGGGCTGTAATACCTGAGTACGTTGCGGCTGCGATCACCATTGCCGGCCAGTTCTTGGCGGCGCTTTATCGCGGCGAGGTACAGCGCCAGGCACAGCGTGGTGACGAACATCCATGACGACAGCGGCACCGAGAGTGCTGCTGCGCCGGCATAGACCCGCAGGACGAAACCGATGGCAATGGTGAAGATGTCGATCACGGGCTGGTGCTTCAGCCAGAAGCTGTAGGCCAGGTTGAGCAGCATGTAGGCGATGGCGACAGCAACCACGGCCTGCTGTCCCTGGTGCCACGCGCCAGCCAGCAGCAGGTAGAGCAGTGCCAGGAGGGCCACGGCATGCCGCTTTTCCAGCGTGCCATTGGCCAGTGGACGCTTACGGGCTTTGACGGGGTGCTGGCGATCCTTGTCGATGTCATGCAGGTCGTTGACGATATAGACCGCCGAAGAGGCCAGGCAGAACAGCAAGGCCGCGATCACAGAGGATGTAACGGCGGGTAGTGACATGAACTGCCCGGTGAACAACAGGGGCGCAAACACGAAGCTGTTCTTGATCCATTGCCGTGGGCGTATCAGGGTCAGCAGCGCCTTCCCCCGTTGTAGTGATGTATGCGCTGTTGCGGTAGGATGCATGCCGCTTCCAATTCTCTGGTTGGTATGAATGAGACTGGCACTGATCTATGCCTTGCTGGCAGCGTTGGCGACGCTTGCCAATATTGCGACTCAGGACGTTTTCTTGCGTGTCTATCAGGGGGCACATGCTATTGCACTGTCCATTCTGGCAGGCACGCTGCTGGGGCTGGTGCTGAAGTACGCGCTGGACAAGCGCTTCATCTTCGCCTTCCAGGCGAAAGATCTCGCGCATGATAGCAGAGTGTTTCTCCTTTACGCGGCTATGGGAGGGTTCACCACCCTGTTGTTCTGGGGCACCGAGCTGCTTTTCCACGCGCTGTTCGCAACCCGTGAAATGCGCTATCTGGGTGCTGTCATCGGACTAGCAGCCGGTTACTGGCTCAAGTTCATTCTCGATAGACGCTTCGTATTCAGACTGAGTGAAAACCATGGAACTTAGGGGGTGGGGCAATTTCCCCCGCTGTCAGGGGGAGCTCGTTGAGCCCTCGTCGACGGCCGAACTCGGCGCGCTCATGGGCCGCGGACAGCGTTTCACCTGCCGCGGATTGGGGCGCAGCTATGGTGATAGTGCGCTTGGCGAGCATGTCATCGGCAGTGGCAATCTGAACCTTCTGCAGCACTTCGATGGCGAAACGGGGTTGCTGCGTTGCCAGGCAGGCGTGTCGCTGCAGGAACTTATCGAGGTTTTCCTGCCGCGTGGCTGGTTTCTGCCGGTTACGCCGGGAACCAGTCGGGTGACGGTGGGGGGGGCGATAGCCAGCGACGTGCATGGCAAGAACCATCATCTGCACGGGTGCTTCAGTGCTTGTGTGGAGTCTTTGCGGTTGCTGCTTGCTGATGGCTCTCTGGTGAACTGTTCGCGCCATGAGCATGTCGAGTTGTTTCAGGCGACCTGCGGCGGCATGGGCCTGACAGGCGTGATAGTCGATGCGACCTTGTCCTTGCGTGCGGTGCAGAGTGCCTGGATCGAGCAGCGAACCCTGAAGGCGACCAATCTCGCAGAGGCGTTGCAGCTTTTCGAGGTCCATGCTCAGGCCACCTATTCGGTTGCCTGGATCGACTGCCTGGCCAGCGGGAAGGACCTGGGGCGATCCATTCTCATGCTCGGTGAGCATGCCGCTGACCGGAATCTGCATCTGCCCTCGCGGCGCATTCTGAGCATTCCGTGCCACGCTCCTGCGCAGTTGTTGAGCCCGCTTTCTGTGCGTGCGTTCAATGCTCTCTATTACGGACGCGCCACGCCGGGTATGCGTCTGGTTGACAGTCGGGGCTTTTTCTATCCGCTGGATAACCTGCAGAACTGGAATCGTCTGTATGGACGCAACGGTTTTGTGCAGTATCAATTCGTCTTGCCGAAATCGGCGGGGCTGGCTGGCATGCAGGCGATCCTGCAGCGTATCGCTGCGTCGGGGCAGGGGTCCTTTCTGGCGGTGCTGAAGGTCATGGGTGCGCACAACGGCTGCCCGCTGTCGTTTCCTGTCGAAGGTTATTCGTTGGCACTGGACTTCAGATTGTCGGACCAGGTGCTGAAGTTGCTTGCAGAGCTCGACGCCATGGTCCTCGAATACGGCGGGCGCCACTACCTGGCCAAGGATGCGCGCATGAGCGAGCGAGTGTTCAAGCAGAGCTACCCGCAGTGGCTGGACTTTCAACAGGTTCGCGAGCGTTACGGCGCCTTGGGAACCTTTTCCTCAAAGCAGTCGCGCAGACTTGGACTTGACTGAATGAAGATTTTGGTAATTGGGGCAACGTCGGCAATCGCTACCGCCTGCAGTCGGCGTTTCGCCGCTCAGGGCCATGCGCTCTACCTGTTGGCCCGTGACACGGAGCGTCTCGACAGCCTTGCGCAGGATCTCCGGGTCAGGGGGGCGGCCAGCGTAAGCTGCAAGGCTTTCGACGCCCGCGACATCGAGGGTATGGATGCGCTGATCACGGATGTCATCGCTGATGCGGGCAGGCTGGATCGTGTGCTGATAGCCCATGGCACCCTTTGCGAGCAGAAGGACTGCGAGCATTCGGTTTCGCAGAGTATCGACGCGCTGAAGGTCAATCTGCTCAGTATCGTGGCGTTGTTGACGCCGCTGGCCAATCATTTCGAGGCGCAACGCCATGGGGCGATCGCAGTGATCTCTTCGGTTGCCGGCGACCGGGGGCGGCAGTCCAACTATTTGTATGGCACTGCCAAGGGGGGCGTGAGCGTGTTTC
Organism: Ectopseudomonas khazarica; assembly: GCF_017915135.1. Lineage (NCBI taxonomy): Bacteria > Pseudomonadati > Pseudomonadota > Gammaproteobacteria > Pseudomonadales > Pseudomonadaceae > Ectopseudomonas > Ectopseudomonas khazarica. The sequence goes on from NZ_CP068551.1 coordinate 677,137, forward strand.
TCCAGGGGCTGCGCAACCGCTTGGCCAGGAGCGGCGTGCAGGTGCTGACGGTCAAGCCTGGTTTCGTCGACACGCCGATGACCGCTGGTTTCACCAAGGGCCCGCTGTGGGCCAGTCCCGCCAAAGTCGCCGCCGATATCGACCGGGCTTTGCACAGGCAGCGTAACGTGATCTATACGCCGGGGTTCTGGGCGTTGATCATGCTGGTCATAAAGTCGATTCCCGAGGCGGTTTTCAAACGCTTGTCGCTGTAGCCGGCTATCCCGATAGCGCACGGCTCTGCTGCGTGCATCGCCAGCGTGGTGCCGTGACTGCTTTGTGGGGCGCTGGCGCCGCTGGCCGGCGGCTGCCGGATTGGACGCAGTGCAGGTGACTGGAGCCCATGGGCGGACTTGAACCGCCGACCTCTCCCTTACCAAGGGAGTGCTCTACCGCTGAGCTACATGGGCTTGAGGGGCGCGCATTGTATGGTGCGTCGTGGTAAAAATCGAGCCTCGTGCCGTATTTTTTGCCGGTGGTTTGTCTGCCGCCCGGCGCGACCGGGTGTTTTCGTCGCGCGCTGTACCAGATCGCCTTGGCGTCCCGGTACAGCGCGTCTGTGTGGTCAGGTGAGAGCTGTCGTCTACACCTGTCGGTAGATCACCGCACCTTCTTCCCTGAAACGCTCGGACTGCTCGGCAAGACCGGCCTCGATGGCCTTCTGCTCGTCGTTCAGGCCGTTTTCCCTGGCGTATTCCCGGACTTCCTGGGTGATCTTCATCGAGCAGAACTTCGGACCGCACATGGAGCAGAAGTGCGCCACCTTGGCCGAATCCTTGGGCAGGGTCTCGTCGTGGAAGGCGCGGGCGGTGTCCGGGTCCAGGCCGAGGTTGAACTGGTCTTCCCAGCGGAACTCGAAGCGTGCCTTGCTCAGTGCGTTGTCGCGGATCTGCGCGCCGGGGTGGCCCTTGGCCAGGTCGGCGGCGTGGGCCGCGATCTTGTAAGTGATGATGCCGGTCTTGACGTCATCCTTGTTCGGCAGGCCGAGGTGCTCCTTGGGCGTGACGTAGCAGAGCATGGCGCAGCCGAACCAGCCGATCATCGCGGCGCCGATGCCGCTGGTGATGTGGTCGTAGCCCGGAGCGATGTCGGTGGTCAGCGGGCCGAGGGTGTAGAACGGCGCCTCGTCGCAGCATTCCAGCTGCTTGTCCATGTTCTCCTTGATCAACTGCATCGGCACGTGGCCGGGGCCTTCGATCATGCACTGCACATCGTGCTTCCAGGCGATCTTGGTCAGCTCGCCGAGGGTTTCCAGTTCACCGAACTGGGCGGCGTCGTTGGCATCGGCGATCGAACCCGGACGCAGACCGTCACCCAGGGAGAAGGACACATCGTAGGCCTTCATGATTTCGCAGATGTCGTCGAAGTGGGTGTAGAGGAAGTTCTCCTTGTGATGCGCCAGGCACCACTTGGCCATGATCGAGCCGCCACGGCTGACGATGCCGGTGACCCGCTTGGCGGTCAGCGGCACGTAGCGCAGCAGCACGCCGGCGTGGATGGTGAAGTAGTCCACGCCTTGCTCGGCCTGTTCGATCAGGGTGTCGCGGAACAGCTCCCAGGTCAGGTCCTCGGCGATGCCGCCGACCTTTTCCAGGGCCTGGTAGATCGGTACGGTACCGATCGGCACCGGCGAGTTGCGGATGATCCACTCGCGGGTTTCATGGATGTGCTTGCCGGTAGACAGGTCCATGACGGTGTCCGAGCCCCAGCGAATGCCCCAGGTCAGCTTGGCCACTTCTTCCTCGATGGAGGAACCCAGGGCGCTGTTGCCGATGTTGCCGTTGATCTTCACCAGGAAGTTGCGGCCGATGATCATCGGCTCCAGCTCCACGTGGTTGATGTTGGCCGGGATGATGGCGCGGCCGCGGGCGACTTCGCTGCGCACGAACTCCGGGGTGATCTCTTTCGGGATGTTGGCACCGAAGCTGTGCCCGGCATGCTGCTCGTCGAGCAGGCCGGCTTCGCGTGCCTCGGCCAGCTTCATGTTCTCGCGGATGGCGACGTATTCCATCTCGGGCGTGATGATGCCCTTCTTGGCGTAGTGCATCTGGCTGACGTTGTGGCCGGGCTTGGCCCGGCGCGGGTTGCGCACGTGGGCGAAGCGCATGGCGGAGAGTTCGGCGTCGTTGAGGCGGCGCTGGCCGAATTCGGAGGAGAGGCCGGGCAGTTTCTCGGTGTCGCCGCGATCCTCGATCCAGGCGCTGCGTACGTCGGCCAGGCCCTTGCGTACGTCGATGCTGACGTTCGGGTCGGTGTACGGGCCGGAGGTGTCATAGACGGTGACCGGGGCGTTGATCTCGCCACCGAAATCGGTCGGCGTCACGTCCAGGCTGATCTCGCGCATCGGCACGCGGATGTCCGGGCGCGAGCCCTGGACGTGGACTTTCTGCGAACGGGGGAAGGGCTGTACCGACTGCTGGTCGACCTGTGCCGATTCACTCAGGTTCTTTTGTTGTTGTGTGCTCATCAAGGCTCTCTCCGGGATAGGTGTCGGAGTTGGAACCTGAGCGGACGAGGGGCGCGAGATACACCACAGGCGGTGTCGAGAGGACTCGCCGAAACGCTGGCGAGGACATCTTGTTCCCTACGCAGGCCTTAACCTGATCAGGTTCAACGGGATCCGGCAGCTGCCAATCTCAGCCCCGCATTTGGGGCACCCCGACAAGAACTCGGGCAGTCTAATCAAGCTGATGGAATAAAACCAACCCGGCGGTCAAAAAAACTCGACCCGTGCGTCGGAAACGGACCATCATCGCTGCGCCGGGCCGATTGTTCCCGACGAGCAACATAGCTTGCCGCCAGCTAGACTGTTCACGCCCATGGCGCGCTTGACCCTCGCCCGTGGCGCCCCGTAGCCTTGGCGATTACCGCCTATTCAAGGATCGACATTCATGTTGCGCAGACTTTCCCTGGCCCTCGCCGTGGCCGCCGCGACGGTGGGCCTGGCTCAGGCCGAAGAGGCACCGCTGGCCAGCAAGACCGACCTGGTCACCGTTTACCAGGAGGCCGCGAAGAACAACGCCGATATCGCCGCCGCCCGTGCCGACTATCAGGCGCGTCGTGAAGTGGTGCCGCAGGCCAGGGCCGGCCTGTTGCCCAACCTCTCCGCCGGTGCCAACTATGGCGATACGCGCACGAACGTCGATTCGCCGAGTGCCACCCTCTCGCGCAGCGGCCTGGTCTATCAGGCCAATCTCAGCCAGCCGCTGTTCCGCGCCGACCGCTGGTTCCAGCTGCAGGCGGCAGAAGCCACCAGCGAGCAGGCGGCCCTGGAACTGTCCGCCACCGAGCAGAACCTGATCCTGCAGAGCGCCGAGACCTACTTCGCCGTGCTCCGTGCCCAGGACAACCTGGCCTCGACCAAGGCCGAGGAAGCGGCATTCAAGCGCCAGCTGGACCAGGCCAACGAGCGTTTCGACGTCGGCCTCTCCGACAAGACCGATGTGCTCGAGGCGCAGGCCGGTTTCGACACGGCCCGCGCCAACCGTCTGCTCGCCGAGCGCGCGGTGGACGACGCCTTCGAAGCGCTGATCGCGCTGACCAACCGTGACTATGTCGCCGTCGAGGGGATCGTCCACTCCCTGCCGGTGCTGGCGCCGACGCCGAACGACGCCAAGTCCTGGGTCGATACCGCTGCCGCGCAGAACCTCAACCTGCAAGCCAGCCTGTACGCCGTGACGGCCGCCGAGGAAAACCTGCGCCAGCGCAAGGCCGGCCATGCGCCGACCCTGGATGCCGTGGCCAGCTATCAGAAGGGCGACAACGATAGCCTGGGCTTCACCAACTCGGGCACCTTTGGTGCGCCGCGTTACAGCGGTGACGTTGCGCAGCGCTCCATCGGCCTGCAACTGAACATCCCGCTGTACAGCGGCGGCCTGACCAGTTCGCAGGTACGCGAGGCTTACCAGCGTCTGGGGCAGAGCGAGCAACTGCGCGAGAGCCTGCGTCGTCAGGTGGTGCAGAACACCCGCAACCTGTTCCGTGCGGTGAACACCGACGTGGAAACCGTGCAGGCGCGGCGCCAGTCGATCATCTCCAACCAGAGTGCGCTGGAGGCCACCGAGATCGGCTACCAGGTAGGTACCCGCAACATCGTCGATGTGCTCGACGCCCAGCGTCAGCTGTACAGCGCCGTGCGCAACTACAACGATGCGCGCTACGACTACATCCTCAACAACCTGCGCCTGAAGCAGGCGGCTGGCACCCTCAGCCCGGCCGACCTGGATGCCCTGGGCAGCTTCCTCAAGCCGGACTACAACCCGGACAAGGACTTCCTGCCGCCGGATCTGGCGTCAGCTGCCGAGGAGCGCCTGCGCGGGCAGGATTTCTGATCGAGTGCCTGCTGGCTGACCGCACACCTCCTCCAGAGGTGATGCGGTGTCGGTCAGGGCCTTCATCCTGGCGTCGCGCGCATGCGTTTTTTCGCAGGGTGAGGTGGTTCTCGTTTTACCTTAAAGACTTGCCCCGCCCTTAGCTCCTATACTTGGCGCCCTGTGAAAGCCTATGCGTATGCTGGAGCAGGGGGGCTCAACGTGCTCTCGGAATGTTCCTCGACAGGCAATCCGCACTTTGTCGGTCGGCCTGACCGTCGCCTCTCATCCACGCTCGGGGACACGACACTTCGCTGTTGATAACTGCCGAGCCTGTCCACTTTCGCGGCGAGTTGATCGACCCGCAACACTTCTGCAACTAGATTGAGATCCATGAGAAAAGACCTACTACTCGGCTGCGTATTGGTGCTGACTCCCGTTGTGCAGGCCGACAGCCTCCCCCCTCTCGATGCCGCGAGCTTGCCACAGCCCGGTGCGCTGCAGGTTGAGCAGAAACGCGAGGCGCTAAGACCCGCAGCGCCCAGTGTCGTGCTTGGCCCGCTGAGTGTGCAGAAGGCGCAGCGCGCGAGCAGCGACGAGCAGGAAGGTAGCGCGCCGATTCAGGTGGGCCTGCGCCGCGAAGTCGCCGCGCTGCAGCGGTCTCGACAGACCGGCGAGGCGCTGCGCTGGAGTACCACCGCCAACGGCGGGCAGGTGGCAGCGATCAGTATCGCCTCGCCTGAGGCGCTGGCATTACGAGTGGGCATTCAGGTCACACATCTGCCGGTGTCGGCGGTTCTGCGCTTCTATTCGCAGCAGGGCCAGGAAACGCAGACGATCCATGCCAGCCAGGTGCTGCAGGTGCTGGCTGCCAATCGGGCTGCCGGCGACGACAGTGAGCAGGGGCAAACCTACTGGTCGCCGCCTGTCACGGGGGATGAAATCACCGTCGAGATCGAGCTGCCGGCAGGTGTCAGCCGCGACCAGCTGCAGATCAGCGTCCCGACCCTGTCGCACCTGTTCATTGATCCGGCCGACGATCTCGCCAAGAGTCTCGCCAAGAGTATTGGCGACTCCGGCAGTTGCAACATCAACTATCAGTGCGAGGCGGCCCAGAACACAGCGTTGGAAGTGCAGAGCCGCGCAGTGGCGAAAATGAGCTTCATCGACCAAGGCGATGCCTACATCTGTACCGGAACCCTGCTCAACAACAGCCGCCAGGATCGTACGCCTTACTTCCTCAGCGCCCATCACTGTATCAGTGATCAGACGACTGCCTCGACCTTGGTCACTTACTGGTTGTACCGCGCCGCTGCTTGTCAGGGCGCCCAGCTCGATAGCGAATCCAGCGTTCTGACCGGCGGCGCCCAGATGCTTTACACCAACCAGGCGCAGGACACCTCGTTCTTCCGGCTCAACAATGCCGCTCCCGCCAACGCCGCTTTCTCCGGTTGGAATACGGATGCCGGTCTATACAATCTCAGTCAGGCCATCGTTGGTCTGCACAACCCGTCCGGCGACTTGCAGAAAATCAGCAAGGGCTCTGTGGTCAACTATGTGAGCTGCGATGACCAGGCTTGCTATCGCAGTGGGCAGACGGCTGCGACTGCCGTTGAGGTCCGCTGGAGCTCCGGGGTCACCGAGGGTGGCAGCAGCGGTTCCGGTCTGTTCAATGGTGGCCAACTGATCGCCCAGCTTTACGGAGGCGACTCTTCCTGCGGCAACCCGACAGGGCATGATCGATACAGCCTGCTCGGGCCGGCTTACCAGAATGGCATCAAGCAATGGCTCAACAGCGGTGCGTCCGCACTGGCCGATGGCCGGACTGTGGTGGAGTTCTACAATCCCGACCTGAATCACTACTTCATCACCGCCGATGCGGCTGAACAGGGCTTCGTCGACAGTGGTGCGGTAGGGCGCTGGCTGCGTACCGGGCAGAGCTTCAAAGCCGGAGGTAGCGTTGCTGCATGCCGTTTCTACGGCAATACCGCGGTCAACCCGGCGACGGGCGCCATTTATGGCCCCAACTCCCATTTCTATACGGTCGATCAGCAAGGCTGTAATCAGCTGATAGCTATCTTTAACCCTGACACGCCTAGCTGGAAGTTCGAGAGCTATGACTTCTCCAGCACGCCCCCTGCTGTCGATGGCAGCTGCCCGACCGGTACGGTCGCCGTGCATCGCTTCTATAACAATGGGTTTGCCAAGGGTAAGCCTTCCAATCACCGTTTCGTGACCGATGTCAGCCTGATCAATCCGATGATCCAGGATGGTTGGATACATGAAGGTGTGGATATGTGTGCGCCGCTCTGAATCATGCTCGTGAGGCTGGCGAGACTGCCCATCGAAGGGCAAACGGCTTAGCCGCCGTCCCGGTAGTGGGACGGCTGCCCCCTTCGTGCCGACAGGGCAATGCGTGAGGGGGCTTGCGCTGCGAGTCCGCTGCCGCCGCAGCTGAATGGGCATACGACGGTTCATCCCGTCTCTCAGGAGGCTTCAAGCCGGCGTGACTGCGAGAAATGCTCGGGTGATAGTCAGGCAAGGCGAAATTGCCTGGATATGCACAGTTGACCCGTGTACCTGATTTCAACGGCTGAGCATTGCGAGGAAGCACCGGGGTTTTCCAACCGGTGCTCGTCAGTGAGTTGTCATCGCATGAACGCCATGATCAGGCGTCAGCACGCGTGCTGAGCAGGCGGCGCAGGCCGTCGAGCAGACGCTCCAGGGCGCCCTGATTGGCCTTGAGCACGGCCAGACCGGCTGTGCTCATGCGCTGGGCTTCGGCCGGAGTGTCCAGCAGCGTGGCGGTGCGCTCAGTCAGTTGCGCGGCGTTCGCCACTTCGCTCAGCGCGCCGGCCGCGCGCAGTTGCGCGGCGATCTCGAGGAAGTTGAACAGGTGCGGGCCGCTCAGCACCGGCTTGCCCAGCGCAGCGGGCTCGAGCAGGTTGTGCCCGCCGTTGGCCACCAGGCTGCCGCCGACGAAGGCGATGTCCGCCAGCGCATAGAGAAACAGCAGTTCACCCATGGTGTCGCCGAGCAGCACCTGGTCGCCGGTTTGCACGGCTTCACCCGTGGCGCGGCGGCGTGTCGTCAGTCCATCGCTGAGGCAAAGTTCATGGACCGAGTTGAAGCGCTCGGGGTGGCGCGGGACCAGGATCAGCAGCGCGTTCGGCCGCGTCTCCAGCAACTGGCGATGGGCGGCGAGGACGATCTCGTCTTCCCCGGCATGGGTACTGGCGGCGATCCACACCGGGCGTTGCTCGGCCTGCCACTGGTGGCGCAGCTCGGCTGCACGCTGCAGCAGCTCGGCGTCGATCTTCAGGTCGAACTTGATCGAACCGGTCACTTCCATGCAGTCAGGGCGTGCGCCCAGGTCGAGAAAGCGTTGCGCTTCGGCCTGGGTCTGCACGGCGATCAGCGACAGTTCGGCGAGCATCGGTGCGGTGAGTTTGCCAAAACGTGCATAGCCACGTGCCGAGCGTTCGGACAGGCGCGCATTGGCCAGCGCTACCGGAATACCGCGCCTGGCGCACTGATGAATGTGGTTCGGCCACAGTTCGGTTTCCATCACCACGGCCAGGCGCGGGCGTGCCCGATCGAGAAAGCGTGCGGCGGCCCAGGGCAGGTCGTAGGGCAGGTAGCAGTGCTGCACGCTGTCGCCGAACAGGGCCTGGATGCGTTCGGAGCCGGTCGGGGTCATGCAGGTGACGGTGATCGGCAGCTCGGGGTAACGCGCCTGCAAGGCGCGGATCATCGGCGCGGCGGCGATGCTTTCACCGACCGACACGGCATGCACCCAGATGCCGCCGGGTTTCAGCGGCGGCAGGGCGAAGGAAAAACGCTCCTTGATACGGCGCGCGTAGGCGGGCGCCTTGCGTGCGCGCAGCGCCAGGCGCAGGGCGATCAATGGCAGGGCCAGGTGCAGCAGCAGGGTGTAGAGGTGTCTGTTCATGGGCGCGCAGCTTATCGCTGCCGGCCGGGTGCTGGAAGGGCGATCATGCCGGTGGGCGCAACAGCTCGCGTGCCAGGCAGTCCGCCAGCCAGTTGGCGGCGGGGCCGAGCGCGCCGTCGCGGCGGCGGACCAGCTCCACCACCAGTGGCAACGGCGCCCAGTCGCTGCGCAGTTCCTGCAGGTGGCCCTGGTAGGTCGGATACTGCGCCACGTGACGCGGCAGCCAGGCCCAGCCAAGGCCGCGAACCACCAGCTCGGCCATCGCGTAGAAGCTGTCGGCGCGCCACACCAGCGGGCTGATCTGCTCGCCGCCGGGATAGTGACTGTCCTGGGGCGTCATCAGCAGCTGGCGATGCTCGGCGAGATCGCGGCGCTCCACGCTGGCGAGCCTGGCCAGGGGGTGGTGCGGGCTGCACACGGTGACCATCTCGATGCTGCCCAGGTGCTGACTCTCCAGCTCGCGTGGCATCTGCTCATGGTGAAACAGCAGGCCAAGGTCCGCCTGACGCTGCAGCAGCTTGCGCGCCACGTCGCCCTGTGCGCCGCTGGCGAGCTGTACCTCCAGTAGCGGGAAGGCCTCGGCCAGGGCCTCCAGGCTGGCCAGCACCGGCTGGTAGGGCATGGCCTCGTCCTGCGCCAGGCGCAGGCGTGCCTCCTGCCCCTGGGCCAGGCCGAGTGCGCGAGCATCCAGGCGCTCGCATTGCTGCAGCACGCTGCGCGCCTCTTCCAGCAGGGCGCTGCCGGCCTCGGTCAGGCGTGGCTGCCGCCCGCTGCTGCGCTCGAACAGGGTCACGCCGAGGTCGCTTTCGAGCAGGGCGATCGCCGTGCTCACGGCGGACTGGGCGCGCCCGGTTTCCCGCGCCACCGCCGAGAACGAGCGGCTTTCGGCCGTGCGGACGAACAGATGGAGCTGGTCGAGGTTCCAGTTCATGGTCAACCTATCTGCTTTGTTGATAGGTAATGACTTTATCCCATCGTCGAAGTCCTTAGAATCCCGGGCATTCTTTCAGGAGTCGCCATCATGCCCGGATACTTCTACCTGGCCATTGCCATTGCCGCCGAAGTGCTCGCCACCACCTCGATGAAGGCCATCGAAGGCTTCAACAAGCCGCTGCCGCTGTTGCTGGTGGTGGGCGGCTATGGCATCGCGTTCTGGATGCTGACGCTGGTGGTGCGTACCATCCCGGTGGGCATTGCCTACGCCATCTGGGCCGGCCTGGGCATCGTGCTGGTGAGCATCGCCGCCGCCTTCATCTACCAGCAGAAACCCGATCTGCCGGCCATGCTGGGCATGGGCCTGATCGTCAGCGGCGTGGTGGTGATCCAGCTGTTCTCCCAGTCGACCGGGCACTGATCGGCCGACGGGCGCGAGGGCAGGCGGGTTATACTGCGCGCCTGTTTTTCGCCGAGGCCCGTTCATGTCCCAGTCTCTCAGCACCGATGTCCTGATCGTCGGCGGTGGTATCGCCGGCCTCTGGCTCAATGCACGCCTGCGTCGCCAGGGCTTCGCCACCGTCCTGGTGGAGTGCGGCAGCCTGGGCGGCGGGCAGAGCCTGAAGTCGCAGGGCATCATCCATGGTGGCGCCAAGTACGCCCTGCACGGCGCGCTGACCGGTGCTTCCGAAGCCATCGCCGACATGCCGCGACGCTGGCGCGAGGCGCTGGTCGGCGCTGGCGAGCTGGACCTGTCCGGCGTGCGTATCCTTTCCGACGCGCATTACCTGTGGTCGCCGGGCACCCTGGCCGGCAACCTCACCAGCTTCTTCGCCAGCAAGGCGGTGCGCGGGCGCGTCGACCAGGTCAAGGGCGAGCAGTTGCCGCCGGCGCTGCAGCACCCGAAGTTCAAGGGCAAGGTCTATCGGCTCGCCGAGCTGGTGCTCGATGTGCCCAGCCTGATCGCCCGCCTGGCCGAGCTGGCCGGCGATGGACTGCTGGCTGCCCGGCAGGTCGAGCCGCTGCGTGACGGCGGTGAACTGTGCGGACTGATCGTCGATGGCCGCGAGATTCGCGCCCAGCGCGTGGTGCTCAGTGCCGGGGCCGGCAATGCCGAATTGCTCGCGGCCCTGGGCATCGAGCAGCCGGCTCAGCAGCTGCGGCCGCTGCACATGGTGCTGGCCAAGGGGCCGGCGCTGAAGCCGCTGTATGCCCATTGTCTCGGCGGCGGACCGAAGCCGCGCGTCACCGTCACCACCCATCCGGCGGCCGATGGCCAATGGGTCTGGTACCTCGGTGGCGACCTGGCCGAGGCCGACGGCGTGGCGCGCGACGAAGGCGCGCAGGTCGCGGCGGCGCAGAAGGAGATGGCGGCGCTGCTGCCCTGGGTGGACCAGAGCCAGACGCGTTGGGCGACCTTGCGCGTGGACCGCGCCGAGCCCGCGCAATCGGGGCTGGTGCGCCCGGACAATGCCTTTCTCGCCGAACAGCAGAACCTGCTGGTGGGCTGGCCGACCAAGCTGGCGCTGGCGCCGGACTTCGCCGACCGGGTGCTGGCGACGCTACAGCGCGACGGGGTGACGCCGGCGCATCATGGGTCGTTGCCCGAGCTGCCGCGCCCGGCGCTGGGGCAGCCGGTATGGGAGACGCTGCTGCCATGAGCGCCACCCTGCACGATCTGCATCGCCCGCTGGGCTCTACCGGCCTGCGCGTATCGCCGCTGGGGCTGGGCACGGTCAAGCTCGGGCGCGACCAGGGGGTGAAGTACCCCAACGGCTTCACCATCCCCGATGACACGCAGGCGAGTGCCTTGCTGCGCCAGGCGCGTGAACTGGGCATCAACCTGATCGATACCGCGCCGGCCTATGGCGTCAGCGAGCAGCGTCTCGGCCCGCTGCTGCGTGGCCAGCGCGACGAGTGGGTGATCGTCAGCAAGACCGGCGAAGAGTTCGAGCAGGGGCAGTCGCGCTTCGATTTCTCCGCCGCGCATACCCGCCTCTCGGTGGAGCGCAGCCTCAAGCGCCTGGAGACCGATCGTATCGACCTGCTGCTGGTGCATTCCGACGGTAACGACCTGGCGGTGCTGCGTGACACCGGGGTGTACGACACGCTGGCGGCGCTCAAGCGCGAAGGCAAGATCCTCGGCTACGGGATTTCCGGCAAGACCGTCGAGGGGGGCCTGCTGGCGCTGGAAGAGGGTGACTGCGCCATGGTCACCTACAACCTGAGCGAGCAGGGCGAAAAGCCGGTGCTGGACTACGCTGCCACTCACGCCAAGGGCATTCTGATCAAGAAGGCGCTGGCCAGCGGCCATGCCTGCCTGGCCGAGGGGGTCGATCCGGTGCGCGCCAGTTTCGAGCTGATCTTCGCGCACCCGGGCGTCGGCAGCGCCATCGTCGGCACCATCACGCCGGCGCACCTGGCCGCCAACGTGGCCACCGTCGCTGCCGTGTTGCAGGGCCTGCGCTGAGCGGCTGCGGTCACGTCCTCTTACAGGCCGGGCTTGTGTTCGGCGCCGGCCTTGGGGCAGCCTTGAGCGGTTTCGTTTCACCCTGATCCTCGTGTGGAGGGCGGCTGCCCGGTCGCATCCGCGCCAAGCCGGAACAAGGAGTCGAGATGTCGCGTACGCTGATCCGCAAGGACCCGAGTAACTTCAAGACGCTGCCATTGTTCGTCGAGGCCACGGCCGATGGCCTGCGTTATCAGAGCCTGGGCGTGCCCCTGAACTTCCAGCAGATGCTGGAACGCCGCCGCCCGGTCGAGGTGGCCGACAGCTCGCGCTTCGCCGTGGAGCTGGCCAATCTCGGTGTGTCGGTGCGCCTGACCCTACGCCTGCATGGGCGCGACTACTGGTTGCTGGTGCGCCAGCGTCGCCCGGATCGTGGCGACACCGTGCTCAAGCTGATCTCCGGCTACGTACCCGCGCACGAACTGAACCTGCCGCTGCTTACCGCCATCCAGGAAGTTGCCGAGGAGTGCCTGCTGGAAAGTGCCGAGGGCTGGCTGGCCGGGCGCTTTGCCGATACCTGGCTGCCGACACCCTATCAGGGCGCTCTGCGCTACCGCGAGGCCAGCCACTTTCGCCTCAGCCCGCTGTCAGGGGCGGCGCGGTCGGTGCAGTGCGGCAACCTGACCTTGCTGGAGCGCCCGCGTGCCTATGTACATCTGCCCACCGCGTCCCTGCAACTGGTCTATGACATGAGCCTGGAGCTGCCGCGCGACGCCCGGCAGCTGAGCCTGTTCCATGTCGATGAGTGTCTGGAGGATGGGCGCCTGGTCGCCCGCCTGGAGCGTCGGCGCCCGGATATCTACTTGCTGGCACTGCATCAGGGGGCGCCCAGCGGCGGCCTGTTCACCCTGCGCAAGGGCGAGCTGCAGGCGGTCAGCACGCGGGGGCTGTGGTTGTCGGAGAGCTTCGCCGAGCAGGACGGCTGGCTGGTGCGTGACGAGCGCGTGCGCTGGAAGGACTGGCTGCAGCGCTACGGGGTGCCGACGCCGCAGCGGCGGGCCCAGGCCAACGCCTAGGCGATACCGGGCGTCAGTGCGCCCGGCTTTCGTGCATGCGCGTCAGCTGTCTCTCCAGCAGGGCCGGATAGGGGTCGAGCAGGCGCTCGACGCAGCTCGCACCCTCGGGGCTGGCGATCGGACGAATGCGTGCACGCTGGCGGGCCAGGCTGTCCTGTGCGACCCGTTGCTCGACCAGCAGCAGGTTGCGGCTGTGTTGTGACAGGGCGAGGGCGTCCAGGGCGCTGTCGCTGAGCAGCAGTTCGGCCTGGCCGAGTGCTTCCAGGTCGCTGCCGAGGGTCAGGCCCAGCTGCAGTTGCAGGGTGATGCCGCTGTCGGCCACCTCGATCTGCAGGGCGTGGCCGAGGGCGCGCATCAGCTCGCCGCAGCAGATGGCGTGGGTCAGGTAGTCCTCGCCGCACTCGCGCTCGTGGAACAGCATCAGGCTGCTGCCGTCCTTGAGCGTGTGCAGTTGCCCCTGGTACAGCGCGGAGGCCTGTTCCAGACAGGCGCGGTAGCGCTCCAGCAGGTCCAGCAGGCGTGTGCGCGGCAGGCGTCGCAGCTGTTCCTGGGCGCCGAGCTGGATGGCCAGCACGGCGCTGGCCTGTGCCTGGCGCGGTGGCTGGAGCGGGGCGCTGGGCGCACTGTCGTCCGCTTCGTCACGCAGGTCGGCGAAAGGGTCCTCCGGTTCGATCGAATCGGGCCAGGGCTTGAGGGCCTCGTCGTCATCATCGGCTGCGTCTGCGTCGATGCCGTGCTCCGCCAGCGGCTGCGCTTCCTGCTCGAAGTCGACGTCGTCGCTTTCCTGCGGGTAGTCGTCGGTGTCGAGCAGGGCGTCATCTTCCAGCTCTTCCAACTCTTCCGGCTCGGGTTCGGGCTTTTCCGGTACCAGGCGCGCCTGCAGCTGGCGCGCCAGGTCACCGATCTCGTCATTGCGCCCCGCGCCTGGTGCCGGATCGTCCGGGTCGCGCAGCCAGAGCCGCAGCTGCAGCAGCGGCGTGGAGATATGCCGACCGAGGCGCATGCTCAGCGACAGGGTCAGGGCCAGCAGGATCAGGCTGAGAATGCCCATGCTCTGCAGGCTGATGGTCATCGGTTGCTGGAACTGGCGCATGTCCAGGCTGATGCGCAACTGCCCGGCGATCACTTCCTGGAACGTGATCTGCGTGGAGTACAGGCCGTCGCTTTCGCCCAGCATGCTGCGGGTCGGGCGGGTGCCGGACTCGGCGAGGATGCGGTTGTCCACGCTGTAGATGGCCGCATGGGCCACCAGCGGGTTCTTCGCCAGGTTGTTGAGCAGCACGTTGAGGCTGAGGATGTCGTTGGACACCAGCAGCTCGGTGGCGGAGGCGGCGGTCTGGGTGATCAGGCTCTGACCCAGGGCGTCGGCCTGCTGCTGCATGGCCTGTTTGAACTGCATGCCCATGACCCAGGCATAGATGAGCATCGCCAGCGCCACCAGCAGCAGGCTGTGGCTGGCGATGCGCAGCACCAGAGGCACCCGCCGCTGGCGCAGCGCGTGGAAGATCATGATGAAGAAATTGTCGGGCTTGACGGGCGCGGGCCGGTTCACAGAGCTCGGCTCTTGTCGACTGAAGATGCCGCGCAGTATAGCGAGCGGCCTGGGGCGGGCAAAGCGCGCGGCTGCCCGGATCGGCAGGAAACTGGGTAGAATGTGCGCCTTTTCGTCGGTCGGTGGCTCATTCGCCACTGGCCCGCCTCAATCGTCTGCCTTGGAGGGTGCGTCTTGCGCGAGATCGTCCTGATCAACATCACCGGCGAGGATCGCCCCGGACTCACCGCCGCCATCACCGGCGTACTGGCCCAGGGCGGGGTGAATATCCTCGATATCGGCCAGGCGGTGATCCATGACACCCTGTCGTTCGGCATCCTCATCGAGATTCCGGACAACGGCCGTTCCCAGGCCGTGCTCAAGGACCTGCTGTTCACCGCCTACGAACTCGAGCAGCAGGTGCGTTTCACCCCGGTTTCCGAAGAGGACTATCGGCAGTGGGTCGGTGGCCAGGGCAAGGCTCGTCATATCGTCACCCTGCTGACGCGCAAGGTCAGCGCCGAGCAGTTGCAGCGGGTCAGTGCGATCACCGCCAAGTACGGGCTGAACATCGACCACATCGATCGCCTGTCCGGGCGGATGCCGCTGGACATGCCCGCCGAGCAGGGCAAGGGCTGCATCGAATTCTCCGTGCGTGGCGAGCCGGCCGACCCCGTCGCGCTGCGCGCCGAGTTCCTCAGCGTGGCGCAGGCACTCAACGTCGACATCGCCTTCCAGCGCGACTCGGTGTTCCGCCGTAACCGTCGCCTGGCGGTGTTCGACATGGACTCGACGCTGATCGAGGCCGAGGTCATCGACGAACTGGCCAAGGCGGCCGGGGTCGGTGAGCAGGTCGCCGAGATCACCGAGCGGGCGATGCGCGGCGAGCTGGATTTCCGTGCCAGCTTCAAGGAGCGCCTGAGCCTGCTGCAGGGTCTGTCCGAGGATGTGCTGGAAGAGATCGGCGCCTCGCTGCGCCTGACCGAAGGTGCCGAAGTGCTGTTCGCCGAGCTCAAGCGCCTGGGCTACAAGACAGCGATTCTCTCCGGTGGTTTCACCTACTTCGCCCGCCAGCTGCAAGCCAAGCTCGGCATCGACTACGTGTTCGCCAACGAACTGCAGATCGAGAACGGCAAGGTGACCGGTGTGGCCGTCGAGCCCATCGTCGATGCCCAGCGCAAGGCGGACCTGCTGCGTGAGCTGGCGCAGAAGGAAGGTCTGCAGCTGGAGCAGACCATCGCCGTCGGCGATGGCGCCAACGACCTGCCGATGCTCGGCCTGGCCGGGCTCGGCGTGGCCTTCCGGGCCAAGCCGCTGGTCAAGCAGTCGGCCAAGCAGGCGATCTCCACGCTCGGTCTGGACGGCATTCTCTACCTGCTGGGCTTCCGTGACCGCGAGGGGCAGGAATAAAGCAGTTACAAGCCGCAAGCTTCAAGTGCAAAGCTGAGCGCTGTGTGCCCTGGCTTCTTGCTTGAAGCTTGCAACTGCTCTTATTCGTCGCCGGCCGAGAAGTCGTAGTCCATCGACTGGCTCGGGCCCTGCAGGTAGTAACCCTGGATGAAGTTGACCCCGGCCTGCCACAAGGTGGCCAGCACGCTGGCGCTCTCGACGAAGGGTACGATGGTCAGCTTGGCCTGGGCGTGCAGGCTGCTGAGCAGGGTCTTGAGGGCTTCCTGGTTGTCGGCGTTGTTCAGGTCCTGGGAGAAGGAACCGTCGACTTTGACGAAGTCCACCTGCAGGTGCTTGAGCGTGTTGAACGGGTTCAGCGCACAACCGAACTGGCTCAGGGCGACCTTGCAGTGCAGCTCCGCGAGCCCGTGGGTCAGTGCCTTGGCCTGCTTCAGGTAGGCGATGGCATCGGGCTCGCTGAGCTGGAACACCAGTGAGTCGGAGGGCAGGCGAGCAGCCTTGAGCGCTACGCTGAGCCAGGGCAGCAGGGTCTGATCCTGCAGACTGGAGCTGGACAGGTGCACGAACAGGCGGGTGTTGTGGCCTTTCGAGCGATGATCGGCAAGCAGCTTGATCGAGTTGAGGATCACCCAGCGATCGATCTTCTCACCCAGCCCGGCATCCCTGGCGGCGGCCAGGAACTGCGTCGGCGGGACCTCCTCGCCTTGCGGGTTGAGCAGGCGCAGCAGGACTTCGTAGTGCTCGTGGGCGTCGCCGCGCAGGCTGATGATCGGCTGGAACAGCAGGCGGAAGCTGTTGTTCTCCAGCGCCTGCTGCACCATCGCCAGCAGGTTGCCACGATTGGCCGCGGCGGCCAGCTCGGCAGCCGGGTTGAACAGCTTGATGGCGTTGCCATCGGCCAGCTCGTCCGCGCAGCGGTGGGCGCGATCGATGACCACCTGAGCCTTGGCGGTTTTCTCGCTGAGGCCGGCGACACCGATTGACAGCGTGGTCTGGGCGGTACGTCCGCTGACATCGAACAGGTGCCCCTCGATCTTCTTCAGCAGGGCGGCGAGGCTGGCCTCGCATTGCTCGGGGGACTGGCCCGGCAGCAGCGCCGTGAACACATCGTCACCAAAGCGAGCCAGCTCGGTGTCCGCCGGAAAGTGCGTACGCAGCAGCCCGGCCAGGTCGGTCAACAGCAGATCGATGCCGGCCAGGCCGATATCGGCCTGCATACCGGCATACCGGTCGACGCGGATGTAGGCCAGGGTCGATGGTTGGCCAGTGCTGACGGAGCGCTCGGCGGCGCCATCCATCAGCTCGAGGAAATGGTTGCGGTTGAACAGGCCGGTCACCAGGTCCTGGCTGCTGATCTCGCGCAGTTTTTCTTCCAGTTCGGCATTCGAGGTTTCTGCGCGGATGACCACCTGGATGCATGGTTCACCGTCGTAGGTAGCCGGCGAGAAACTCATCTGGGCGGCGAAACTGTTGCCGTCCGCACGCATGCCCTGGCAGCTCAGCTCGGCGTCGCCCTCGGCGCTCTGGTAGTTCTTCAGGAAGTCCTTGAAGGCACTCTGATCGGCACTGGCGATCAGGTCGATCATCGGCATGCCTTCGAGCTCGTCGCCATCTTCGTAGCGGAACAGCTCCAGATAGGCGCGGTTGGCATAGATGTGCATGCCGTCATGCACGTAGGTAATGGCGTCTACCGAACTCTCCAGCAGCAGTTGGCAGCGCTTCTCTGCTTCACGCAAGGCCACTTCGGCGGCGCGACGGGCGCGACGCTCCTCGAGGTTGGCCAGCTCGCGCTTGGCCACCAGGACCAGGCGTTCGTCCTCGCCCTGCGGCAGGGCATCCTGAGCGCCGAACAGCAGGGCTTCGGTGATGATCTCGGAGTCGTTGCCGTCGACCAGCCGCAGGACGGGGATGTCCTTGGCCTGGCGGCGGATGGCACCGATCGCCTCGCCCGGGTCGAGGCGTTCGCTGCTCGGTGCGCAGATGAGCAGGTCCCAGGTGTGTTGCAGGGCTTCAGCGAGGTCGTCGCTGGAGGTCAGTCGATGGACGCGCGTCGCGTGTCCGGCATTGCGAAACAGACTGACCAGGCGCTCGGCTTCGTTCTGCGAATCCTCAAGAATCAGCAGGCGGATGGTTTTTTTTTCGATGGCCATAGAAGGGTCAATACCGCGCCGAACGGGCGCGAAAAGGCGACAAATGGTGAGTGGTTCGGAGCCTACAGCGACTTCCAGAGCGAGTCAAAATCTTCCTCTCCTGCAGGCTTCTGGCTTTGCGAGGCTGTGACCGGCGTCCCGGCCGCGCCCTCTTCCTCGCCGACACGGCGGTACTCGAACTGGCTGAAACTGCCGGTGCTGACCTGTCTGCGCGTCAGCACCGCACGATGTTCCTCGCCATGGTCGTTGATCTGCACCTTGCTGCCTTCCTGGAAGGGCAGGCGCGGCGTGATCAGGCTGGCCGGGCGCGAGATGGCGCTGATTTCCGGCAGCAGCAACGCACGCAGGTACTGGCTGTTCTGTTCGGCCTTGCGCAGCAGCTGCAGGCCGCAAGGGCGGGCATGCGGGGCGATCAGCTCGATGCCCATCTGCGTGCCGCCCCCGCGGACCTGGCGAATCCAGCGCACGATCGCCACGCTCCAGCCCAGGCCAGGACTGTCCTGTATGCCCAGCAGTTCGCCGGCCTGCAACTGGCTGGGTACGTCCTTGGGCCAGGACAGGCAGTAGCCGCCCGGACTGTGGTTGACGATGGTCAGCGGGTAGGTCGGGTAGGCTTCGCCGCTGCTCTCGGGCTGCGCCTGCTCGCCAGGCGTGACCTTGGTGTACTGGATCTCCTCGAAGTGGATGTCATCCTCCGCGCTGCGCTGTGCATCGAACGCGTTGGACCAGATATCGGGTTCGCCGGTAGCGGGCTTGAACACAGCGGCGCCGAGTTCGACCGGGCGCTTGAGCACGTCGGCGAAGGAGCGGCGGCCAGCGAGGAAGAAGTGCAGCGCCGTCATGCCGATGCACAGGGTCAGATTGCCCTGGCCCGGTGTGCGCTGGAAGGTGCGTTCGGCGAT
Source organism: Ectopseudomonas khazarica (assembly GCF_017915135.1). Taxonomy (NCBI): domain Bacteria; kingdom Pseudomonadati; phylum Pseudomonadota; class Gammaproteobacteria; order Pseudomonadales; family Pseudomonadaceae; genus Ectopseudomonas; species Ectopseudomonas khazarica. Next base: position 695,889 of record NZ_CP068551.1, read on the forward strand.
GTCTCCCCAGGCGGCCGCGACGTGCTGCAGCAGGTCCAGGCTGATGCCGTCGGGAATCGCCAGGCGCGACTGGCTGCGCTCCTCTTCCGGCAGTTCCAGATGGTCCTTGATCGCATCGACCAGCGGCTGCGTGTCGATGCCCAGCAGGTTGTGCAGTTCACCGCTCTGGTACAGGGACTTGTAACGCGGCGGCCCGTCGACCTGTGGGGCGAGGACGAACAGGCTGTCAGGGTGATCACCCGCCTGCAGCTTGACCTGGGCGCTCCAGGGTTCCAGCGCTTCGGCCAGGCGGGCAATGCCGTTCTGGCGCATCTGGTTGGTGCGTGCGCAGCCGAGCAGCAGCGCGGTCACGTAGGTCTGCTCGGTGCTCAGGCCCTGGGTATGGCGGGCCAACGGATCGCGGATGACCTGGTGCTGCAGGCGCTGTTCGACGGCGATCTGGTAGAGCTGGTGCAGCTCCAGCCAGAGTCCTTCCGGCACCGGGCAGTACAGCTGGCTGGCGCGAATCAACGGGCTGCACAGACTGTGGCTGGCACGCTGCAGGGCGACCGCGAGCAACTGGTCGCGGTCCTTGCCGGTGCGCTCGAGGACGCGAGAGATGATCAGCTTGTAGCCGACGGCGAGGTGGTTCTGCAGGGCCTGGCAGAGGTTGGCGACCTTGCGCGGACGTTCGTCGAGGACGATGGCCTGGTTGAGGAAGTGGCGCTCCAGGTGCTGGCACACGAAGCTCACTTCCGGGCGCAGCATTTCCAGCAGTTGCAGACGGTTGTCCGATGGCGTGACCAGTTGATTGAGTTCCACCAGGCTCTGATACAGCTGGCGCGCGGTCTCACCGATGTTCGCCTTGGGCAGTGCGGCAATCCAGCGCTTGAGGTCGCGAGGAGTGCCGTCGCAGAAGCTGAGGCTTTGCTTGCTCGGTGTGGGGACGCGCAACAACTGAAGGTGGGGACTCTGTCTATCCATCGAACTCGGATACTCCGGCCACACGATGACAAGCGGCTCTAGTAATAGTCTTTCGAACTCTAGCAGCATCTGGCTGCGCTGGCAGCCGTCCTCAAGGACGGTCTGCCTCGGCAGCCTACGGTTTTATGACCAAAGGGTCGACATGCGGGTTCAGTTCGTGCGGATTTCAGTCCAGGGCATGGCCCAGCGCCTGTCCCATGCGCACTGCGCTGCCGGCGCTCAGCTCTTCGGCCCATTTCATCTGCTCCGGGCCGAACAGCACGATGGCGGTGGAACCCAGCTTGAAACGGCCCATTTCCGCGCCCTTGGCCAGTTCGATCGGGCCGCGGGATTCGGCATCGTAGCGGGTGCTCTTCAGCTCGCGCTTGGGCGGGGTGACCAGGCCGGCCCAGACAGTCTCGACGCTGGCGACGATCATCGCGCCGACCAGCACCACGGCCATCGGGCCGCGCTCGGTGTCGAACAGGCAGACCACGCGTTCGTTGCGGGCAAACAGTTCCGGCACGTTCTCGGCCGTGGTCTGGTTCACCGAGAACAGGCGACCCGGTACGTAGACCATTTCCTTCAGTGTGCCGCCCAGCGGCATATGGACGCGGTGGTAGTCCTTCGGCGAGAGGTAGACGGTCGCGAACTGACCGCCCATGAAGGGCGCGGCACGCTCGGTGTCGCCACCGAGCAGTTCCACCGCGCTGAAACTGTGGCCCTTGGCCTGGAAGATGCGGCCATGCTCGATGGCGCCCAGCTGGCTGATCGCGCCGTCGGCCGGGCAGAGGATCGCGCCCGCCGTCTCGTCCAGTGGACGGGCACCGTCTTTCAGCGCACGGGTGAAGAAGGCGTTGAAGTGTTCGAAGGCGCGCAGGTCTTCCACCTGCGCTTCGCTCATGTCGACCTGGTACTGCTTGGCGAACCACGAGATCAGCGGGTTCTTCAGCCAGCCGATACGGCATTCGGCAACGTAGCCGATCAGGCGCGACAGCAGGTGATGAGGCAGCAGGTACTGACTGAGAATGAAGAGACGTTGTTTCATCGTGTTTCCTTGAGGGTTCTGAGTCGGCGCAGGCATCCCCGTGCCGGGTACAACTGATGGTCGACGGCGTCAGCGTTCGACAGGTGTATCGGGCAGGTTGCCCCATTCGGACCAGGAACCAGCGTAGGCCTTCACGCGCGGATAACCCAGCGCCTTGGCGACCACGTAGCTGAAACCCGAGCGGCGATGGGTCTGGCAGTGAGTGATCACTTCCTTGTCCGGGGTGATGCCGAGATCGTGCAGGACGTCGCCGATATCCGTGCGGATGCGCATGCCGCGCTGCGGGTCCATTGCGGCGGTCCATTCGAAGTGCGTGGCGCCCGGGATGTGCCCGCCGCGTGCGGAGCTGAGTTTCTCGCCGTGGTATTCATCCGCGCCGCGTACATCCCAGATGGCCAGGTCGGCGGCGTCCAGGCGCTGCTGGATGTATTCGCGGGTGGCCGTGGGTTCGTCGCTCAGCGTCAGCGACACCTGGGTACGCGAGACCTCGGGGGTTGTCTGGCTCAGGGGGCGGCCGTCGCTGATCCAGGCCTGCAGGCCGCCGTTGAGGAAGTGCTGGCGAGCATGGCCGATCACGTCGAGCAGCCAGATGAAGCGCCCGGCCCAGGGGCCGCCTTCGTCGTCGTAGACCACGTAGGTGGCATCCGGGCGATGGCCGATATCGGCGAACAACGCTTCGAGTTGCGCCTGTTCGGGCAGCAGGCCGGGTGCCGGAGGCTGGCCCAGCTGCGTGCGCTTGGCGTCGGCCCAGCGCGCGCCGGGTATGTGGCCACTGGCGTAGCGTGCTGCGCTGCTGAGGTCGAGCAGGATCAGCTCGGGCGCGTCCAGGCGCGCTTCCAGTTCAGCGGGCTCGATCACCAGAGGCAGGTTGTCGAAGGCGGACATGGCAGCGTCCCTAAATGAAAAGAGGTCGATTGTAGCGGAAACCGAGGGGCGTCAGCGTCCACGGCGGGCGAAGCTGCCCAGGGCGCGCTCGATGCACTGCACGGTCTTGCCGAACGCCTGCAGGCTGACCTCGTTGAGCGGCTGGCCGCCCTGGTCGGCCACCAGCAGCATGACCACCCGGCCGTTGCTGGCCAGGGAGCGCAGCAGCAGATGCTCGCTGGGAAACAGGGCCTTGAGGTTGCCCGGCAGTAGAGCGGAGAACTTGGCGACGTTGGCGGGCGTGAGACGCAGCTGGCCCGGCTCGCTGAGCAGGCGCCTGAGGACCTGGCTCTGTGCGGGATCCAGGCTGAGCGTTGCCGCGCTGGCGTCCAGCCCGGCCTGTTGCTGGGTTTGCAGGCGACTGTGCTGGCGGTCGGCGAGCAGCACGAGAACCCGTTTCAGGCCACAGGCCTGCAGGGCGTCGCGGGCGCAGGCAGTCAGTTGCGGCACATTGGCGAAGGCACTGGGTTCGGCGAGCAGGCGTGCACACTGCTGGCGCCAGGCGGCGAGGTCGTCGCGCTGGGGTGGGGCGGCACTGCTGCTGCGGGCCGGTTTCAGGCGGTGCGCGTCCCAGGGCCAGAGCAGCGCCTGCGCCGGGTGCCACAATGCACTGTCATGCAGCAGGCGGGCACTGCTCACGGCATGCTGATGCACTTCCTGCTGCAGCTCGTTCAGCGGCAGTTGCAGGTACAGCCCGGTGAGCCGCTGCCAGCGCAGGGTGTGAGGTGTGTCCCAGGCCTGGTGGGCGGAGACGGCCAGGCCGTTGGCCAGCAGCACGCAGTTGCTGGGCTGGGTCAGCCAGTGGCGCAGCGGTGTGTCCGCGTCGAGCATCTGCTGCTGGTGCAGGGGATGTTCGTAGTCGCGTGCGATGTGCAGCGCCTTGATCAGCTGGCGGCGATCGCGCTCCAGTAGGCGGTAGCCGCGCACGATCCATTCCGGCAGGCGCCAGCGCTCGGCCAGGCGCACGCAGAGCTGTATCAGCGGCACGCCCAGCAGCTCCTTCTCCACCACTCCGGGGCGTTCGCCTTTCAGCAGCACGCGCTGTTCCCAGGCTTCGAACAACTGCGGGTGGGCGCACAGCAACGGCCACAGGGGGGCGAGGAACAGCAGGCTGCAGCCGTGCAGCTCGTTCCACAGGCGCGCCAGGCGGGCGCCGAACAGGCCGCGAGCCTGCTGGCTGGCGTGCTGGCTGATCATCAGGATCTGGCGAAACGCCAGGGGGATTTCGTCTTCCGGCAGCGCTGGCGCCTGGCTCAGCAAGGCTTCGCAACGACTCAGGCCGAGACGCGAGAGCGCGGTTTCGACGCTTTCGGCCGGCTCGCTCAGGCTGTTGTTCGACTGGTTGGCCTCGCGCAGGACCTGCAGGGCGAACGACGGACTGGACTCGATGGCTTCGGCAATTTCGCGCCAGGTACGGCGGCTGTCGCCCAGGAAGCGACGCAAGCGCACATGCTGCTGCTGTTCGATCGGCAACGGCAGCTTGGCCAGTTGTTGCAACCAGGCGTCCAGGGTGCGCGGCAGGGGCTTTGGCGTCGACATGTGGGTTGAGCCGAACTGGCTTTTGACCTTAACTGGCTATAGTCTGGCGCATAAGCTCCGATAATTAGAAGGGTTGTTTTTAATAACCCATCCTCTTGGCTCTGCAAGCGTTCCTTTATGGCAAAAATCATAGGCATCATCGTCGTCTTCGGCTGCGTGTTCGGTGGGTTCGTCCTTTCGGGCGGGCAACTGATGGCACTGGTCCACCCGTTCGAGGTGCTCATCATCGGTGGTGCGGCCCTGGGGGCGTTCCTGCAGGCCAACCCCGGCAGCATGTTCATGACGGTGTTCAAGAAGTCGCTGAGCATGTTCGGCTCGCGCTTCACCCACACCTACTACCTGGAAGTGCTCAAGCTGCTCTACGAGATCCTCAACAAGAGCCGGCGCGAGGGGATGATGGCCATCGAGGCGGATGTCGAAGACCCGAATGCCAGCCCGATCTTCAGCAAGTATCCCGCGGTGCTCAAGGATGCCCGCATGACCGCGTTCATCTGCGACTACCTGCGCATCATGTCGTCCGGCAACATGGCTCCGCACGAGCTCGAGGGTCTGTTCGACATGGAGCTGGCCAGCCTCAAGGAAGAAGTCGAGCACCCGGCCCATGCGGTCGCCAAGGTCGCCGACGGCATGCCGGCCATGGGTATCGTTGCGGCGGTACTGGGTATCGTGATCACCATGTCGATTCTCGCCGAGGCGGATAACGCGCAGATCGGCGAAAAGGTGGGGACGGCCCTGGTCGGTACCTTCCTCGGCATTCTGGCTTCCTACGGCTTCTTCGGCCCGCTGTCCGGCGCGCTGGAGCACGACGCCAAGGAAGAGCTGAACCTCTACGAGGCGATCAAGGCGACCCTGGTGGCGTCGGCTTCGGGCATGCCGCCGACCCTGGCGGTAGAGTTCGGGCGCAAGGTGCTGTTCCCGGCCCATCGCCCGAGCTTCAGCGAGCTCGAGCAGGCCATGCGCGGCAACTAAGCCATGGAAAACAACCAACCCATCATCGTCAAGCGCGTCAAGAAAAGCGCTGGCGGCCATCATGGCGGTGCCTGGAAGATCGCTTTCGCCGACTTCGCCACGGCGATGATGGCGTTCTTTCTGGTGATGTGGCTGATGTCCTCGGCCACGCCCGAGCAGAAGCGCGCGATTTCCGGTTACTTCCAGGACCCCATCGGCTTCACCGAGAGCGCCAGCCCCTACGCGATCGACCTCGGCGGTACGCCGACGCCGGCGCCCGAGCGAACGCTCAACCCGGACATTTCCGAAACGCCGGAGAGCCAGCCGGACGAAACCGGTGTCAGCACCGATCAGATCGAAACCCTGGCCGACAAGATGGAGCAGGAGCGCCTGGAGCTGCTGCTGCAGGAACTGCAGAACAAGGTCGAGGAAAACCCGGAGCTGCAGCGCTTCAAGGACCAGATTTTGTTCGAGATCACCCAGGACGGCCTGCGCATCCAGATCATGGATGCCGCCAACCGGCCGATGTTCGCCCTTGGCAGTGCCGAGCTGCAGCCGTATTTCGAGGACATCCTGCTGGCCATGGCCGATACCATTCGCGCCGTGCCGAACAAGATCAGCGTCAGCGGCCACACCGATGCCAAGCCCTTCGTCGGGCGCGGTGATTTCGGCAACTGGGAGCTGTCTGCCAACCGTGCCAACGCCGCGCGCCGTACCCTGGTCGCTGGCGGCTACCCGGACGAGCAGGTAGCGCGGGTGGTCGGCTACGCCTCGTCGGCGCTGTTCGACCGCGAGGACCCGCTGAACCCGGTCAACCGACGCATCGATATCGTCGTGCTGACCAAGCGTGCGCAGCGCAACATCGAAGGTGAGCAGGGCGCCGGAGGCGAGCCGGCGACGCCGGATCAGCCGCCTGCCGAAGGCGCGCCTGGCAACACCGGCGAGGCGCTGCCGGCCGACCAGCTGCGTGAGCAGTTGAACATCTTCGACAGCAGCAACAGCCCGCTGGACCAGCTCAACCGTCAGTAATCGTCTTCGGGCAGGCTGGCGAGGATGTGCCGGTAGCTGGCCATGCGCTGCGGCTGGATGCGCCCCTCATCCAGGGCCTGGAGCAGCGCGCAGCCGGGCTCGCGGTCGTGCTTGCAGTCGCGGAAGCGGCAGCGGCCGAGCAGGTCGTGGAATTCGATGAAACCTGCCTCCACATCATCCCGGCTGACATGGCCGAGGCCGAACTCACGGATGCCGGGCGAGTCGATCAGCTGGCCGCCACCGGGGAAGTGGAACAGCCGCGCCGTGGTGGTGGTGTGGGTGCCCTTGCCGGTCAGCTCCGAGAGGGCGCCGACGCGGGTGTCGACCCCCGGCAGCAGGCCGTTGACCAGCGATGACTTGCCCACCCCGGACTGGCCGACGAAGACGCTGACGTGGCCGTCGAGGCGCTTTTTCAGCTGCTCCATGCCATCGCCCTGGTGCGCCGACACCTCGAGCAGCGGGTACTCCAGCTGGCGGTAGACCTTGAGCAGTGCCTCCAGCGCGACCTGGTTCTGCTCGTCGATCAGGTCCGCCTTGTTCAACAGCAGCAGCGGGCGTATCCCGGCATGCTCCGCCGCCACCAGGTAGCGGTCGATCAGGTTGGCGTGCGGCTCGGGCATGGGCGCAAAGACGATGACGATCTGGTCGACGTTGGCCGCCACCGGCTTGAGCTGGCCGCGCATGTCGGGGCGGCACAGCTCGCTGTCGCGTGGCAGTTGCGCGACGATGACACCGTCGCCCTGGTTGCCGGGGCGCCACACCACCCGATCACCGGTGACCAGGGCGGGCAGGTTGGCTCGCAGGTGGCAGCGAAAGATCTGGCCGGCCAGTTCATCCTGCAGGCCCTCGACTTCCACCTGAACGCCGAAATGGGCGATCACCAGGCCCGTCTGCTCGGGGCCGAGGTCACCACCTTCCAGGGCTTCGACAGCGCGTGACTCGCGCTTGGCCGCACGGGCGGCGCGCTCGCCCTGAATCTTTTCGATACGCCAGCTCTGGCGGCGGTTGAGTTGGCGTTTGGCCATTGGCTTTCCGGGTGGTGGAGACTAGATCGCGGCGAGTTTAGCATGAGCGCCTGGTGGCGCTGCGGCGCCAGATGGGGGAGGGCGGTGATGGGCGATGAGAGAATGCTGGCACCTTTGCCACTGATGCGGGCCCTGCTGGCGCAAGGCCTGGCGCTGGCGCTGGTGGTCGTGCTGGTGTACCTGCTGGCGTTGCTGTCCTGGCGTCTTCCGCTGCTGGCGGTGGCCTTGCTGCAAGGCATGCTGGCGGCACTGATCGGCTGGCGGCTGGGTCTGTCGCGCTGGTGGTGGTGGATCAACCTGGCGTTCCTGCCGGCGCTGTTGCTGGCGCAGCGTGCCGAGTTGCCTGCCTGGCTGTTCCTGCTGGGGTTCGTGGTGCTGCTGCTGGTCAACTGGAACAGCCTGCGCGAGCGCGTGCCGCTGTACCTGAGCGGGCGCAGGGCGCAGCAGCAACTGCAGCGTTGCCTGAGCGAGCGCGAGCCGCCGCTGCGCTTCGTCGACCTGGGCTGCGGCACTGCGGGTACGTTGCTGCAGCTGGCGCGACACTGCCCGCGTGGGCAGTTCGTCGGCGTGGAAACGGCGCCGCTGCTCTTCGTCTTCGCCTGGCTGCGCTGCCTGCTGCAGGAGAACTGCAGCATCCGTTACCAGAGCCTCTGGCGGGTCGATCTGGCCGACTTCGACATCGCCTACTGTTTCCTGTCGCCCGTTCCGATGCCGCGTCTGTGGCGCAAGGCGGCAGGTGAGATGCGCCCTGGCAGCTGGCTGATCAGCAACACCTTCGAGATTCCGGACGTGTCGGCCGACCGCACGCTCGCGCTCGACGAGGGGCGGCAGACGTCCTTGTATCTGTGGCAGATGAAGGCTGTGGATATCCGCTAGAATTGCCGGCTGAGCCTAGGAGCCCCTTACCATGCAAAACCCCAACAATCTGATCTGGATCGACCTGGAAATGACCGGCCTGGAACCGGAGCGCGATGTGATCATCGAAATGGCCACCATCGTCACCGACAGCGAGCTCAACGTGCTGGCCGAAGGCCCGGTGATCGCCATTCACCAGAGCGACGAGACGCTGGCCGGCATGGACGAGTGGAATACCCGTACCCATGGCGAAAGCGGCCTGACCCAGCGCGTGCGCGAAAGTCGCATCGATGCGGCCACCGCCGAGGCGCAGACCATCGCCTTTCTCGAACAGTGGGTGCCGAAGGGCAAGTCACCGATCTGCGGCAACAGCATCGGTCAGGACCGGCGCTTCCTCTACAAGTACATGCCGGCCCTGGAAGCCTACTTCCACTACCGCTACCTGGATGTGTCGACGCTGAAGATCCTGGCCGGCATGTGGGCGCCGGAGGTCAAGGACAGCTTCCAGAAAAGCGCCACGCATCAGGCGCTGGACGACATTCGCGAATCCGTCGCCGAGCTGCGTCACTACCGCGAGCATTTCCTCAAGGTCTGAAGGCCGCAGCAGGCCTGGAGTGGAGCGGATGGCTGCGCTGCTTTTGCCTGCCGCCTGAAGCCTGTCACCTATCGTTCATGCTGCTGCAGCGCCCACTCCACATGCTCGCGGACCAGCTCCGAGGGGTGGTCGCGGCGGGCATTCAGCGCCTCCAGCACCGGGATGGTCGAGGGGGCGTTGCCCAGGCCGACCGCCAGGTTGCGCAGCCAGCGCTCGTAGCCGGCGCGGCGCAGGGGCGAGCCCTCGGTGCGGGCGAGAAACTCCGGCTCCGTCCACAGGAACAGCTCGGCCAGGGCGCTGTTGTCGAGGCCATGGCGTGGCTGGAAGTCGCCCTGCTCGGTGGGGCGGGCGAAGCGGTTCCAGGGGCAGACGATCTGGCAGTCGTCGCAGCCGAACACCCGGTTGCCGATCGGTGCGCGCAGCTCGACGGGGATCGAGCCCTTGAGCTCGATGGTCAGGTAGGAGATGCAGCGCCGCGCGTCGAGCTGGTAGGGCCCGGCGAAGGCGGCCGTGGGGCAGATGTCCATGCAGGCGCTGCAGCGCCCGCAATGCTCGCTCGCATGGGGCGCATCCACCGGCAGGGGCAGGTCGACGAACAGTTCGCCGAGAAAGAAGTAGCTGCCCGCCTTGCGGTTTAGCACCAGGGTATTCTTGCCGATCCAGCCCAGGCCGGCCTTCTCGGCGATGGCCTTCTCCAGCACCGGGGCGCTGTCGACGAAGGCGCGATAGCCGAACGTCCCGATCTGCTGCTGGATGCGCTCGGCCAGCTGTTGCAGGCGCTTGCGGATCAGCTTGTGGTAGTCGCGACCGAGTGCGTAGCGCGATACGTAGGCCTGCTCGGGTTCCTTCAGGCGCTGGGCCATCTGGGTGTCGCCAGGCAGGTAGTCCATGCGCAGCGACACCACGCGCAACGTGCCGGGCACCAGCTCGGCCGGGCGTGAGCGCTTGTCGCCATGCGCGGCCATGTAGTCCATCTCGCCCTGGTAGCCGGCGGCGAGCCAGCGCTTGAGGTGAGCTTCATGCTCGCTCAGCTCGACATCGGCGATGCCCACCTGCTGGAACCCGAGCTCGCGTCCCCAGTCCTTGATGGACTGGGCCAGGGCATTGAGATCGAGGCGATGGTCGGACATGAGGCGGGCGCAGAGGATTGAGGTGGGTATAATTCTGCCAGACATCCGTTCCGAGCGAGCCATGCATCTATCCTCCGCTTCCCTGCCTTCGACTCTGCACAGCGCACAGCAGGTGCGCGCGCTGGATGCACAACTGATCGCCGCCGGCACGCCGGGCTTCGAGTTGATGCAGCGCGCGGCCCATGCGGCCTGGCGTGCCCTGCGCCGGCGCTGGCCCGAGGCTGGTGAGATAACGGTGCTGGCCGGGCGCGGCAACAATGCCGGTGATGGCTATCTGATCGCGGCGCTGGCGCAACGTGCCGGCTGGCGTGTCCGGGTGCTGGCGGTCGGCGATCCGGCAGCCCTGCAGGGCGACGCCGCGCAAGCCTGCGCCGAGGCCGATGCGGCCGGTGTGGACATCCTGCCCTGGGACGAGAGTCTGCCGCTGGCCGGTGTTCTGGTCGATGCGCTGCTCGGTACCGGGCTGGCAGGCGCCGTGCGCGAGCCTTATGCGCAGGCGATTGGCGCGATCAATCAGGCCGGGCTGCCCGTGCTGGCGGTGGATATTCCCTCCGGCCTGCTGGCCGATACGGGGGCGTGCCTCGGCGTGGAGGTTCGCGCCGACCTGACCATGACCTTCATCGCGCTCAAGCTGGGCTTGCTGACCGGGCAAGGGCCGGCGCTGTGCGGCGAGCTGCAGTTCGACGACCTGCAGGCCGATGCGCAGTTGCTGGCGCAGGCTCCCAGCGTAGCGCAGCGCCTGGATGAACGCTGCCTGCCGCGCCTGTCGCCGCGCTCGCCGGTGGCGCACAAGGGGCAGTTCGGTCATCTGCTGGTGGTTGGCGGCGATCTGGGCATGGGCGGGGCGGCGCTGCTCTGCGCCGACAGCGCGCTGCGCTCCGGTGCGGGGATGGTGACGCTGGCGACCCGCGCCGAGCATGTCGCCGCCGCTCTGGTGCGGCGGCCCGAGATCATGTGCACGGCGGTGGCATCGGCCAATCAGCTGCTGGCACTGGCCGAACGCGCCGATGTCTGTGTGCTGGGCCCGGGACTGGGGCAGGGCGCCTGGTCGCGCAGCCTGCTGTCGAGTGTTGCGGGGCTCGGCGCGCCGCAGGTCTGGGACGCCGATGCGCTGAACCTGCTGGCCGCGGGGCAGGTCCCCGCGCCCAGGCAGGGCGTGCTGACGCCACATCCCGCAGAGGCGGCGCGCCTGCTGGGGCAGGACACCTCCAGCGTGCAGGCCGACCGCCCCGCCGCCGCCCGCGCGCTGGCGCAACGCTATGGCCTGGTCGTCGTGCTCAAGGGCGCCGGTAGCCTGATCGCGGCGCCCGATGGTCGCCTGGCCCTGTGTGATCGCGGACACCCGGCGATGGCCGGCGCCGGGCTGGGCGATGTGCTGGCCGGGCTGATCGGCGCCCTGCTGGCGCAGGGCATGGCGGCATTCGACGCGACCTGCCTCGCGGTCTGGTTGCATGCGCGGGCCGGTGAGGTGCTGGCCCGGCAAGGGCGTGGTCTGGCTGCCGGCGATCTGCCGTGCGCCATTCGTCAGTTACTGGAGGAGTTGTGTCCTTGTCTGAAGTGAGACTCGAAGCTGCCGATGAAGCAGCGATGCTGGCCCTGGGTGCGCGTATCGCCGAGGTCAGCGGTGGCGCGGGAGTGATCTACCTGCACGGCGACCTGGGGGCGGGCAAGACCACCCTGTCACGCGGCATCCTGCGTGGCCTGGGGCATTGCGGGGCGGTGAAGAGCCCGACCTTCACCCTGGTCGAACCCTACGAGATCGGCGAGCTGCGGGCGTTCCATTTCGACCTGTATCGGCTGGTCGATCCCGAGGAGCTGGAGTTCCTCGGCATCCGCGATTATTTCGATGGCGCTGCCCTATGCCTGATCGAGTGGCCGCAGCGCGGCGCGGGTGTTTTGCCAAAGCCCGACATGGACATTACCATTACCCCCCAAGCGGGCGGCCGTTCGCTGTTGCTGCAGGGGCATGGGGCTCGAGGGGATGCCTGGTGCGAGGCCCTGAGCAGCAAACAATAAAGCAAGAATCGATGGGGTTGGGTATGCGCATAGGCGCGCTGGTTACCGCTGTGGGTGTTTTGTTGGCGGCTCTGGCTGCCGAGGCCCTGGCTGCCTCGGATGTGCGCGGCGTGCGCCTCTGGCGTGCTCCCGACAACACGCGCCTGGTCTTCGACCTGTCCGGGCCGGTGCAGCACAGCGTCTTCACCCTCGCGGCGCCTGATCGCATCGTCATCGACGTCAGTGGCGCCAAGCTGGCCACCAACCTCGACCAGCTGTCGCTGGCCAATACCCCGATCACCGGGGTGCGTTCCGCCCAGCGCGGCGCGGACGATCTGCGGGTGGTCATCGACCTGTCCGCGCCGGTCACGCCGAAGAGCTTTTCCCTGGCGCCGAACCAGCAATACGGGCATCGCCTGGTGGTCGACCTGTTCGATCAGGGCAGTGCGCCGCCGAGCACCCAGACACCGAGCGTCGCCAACACCTCGCCGCCGGTGCCCGTCACGCCGACCCAGCCACCGCCCAAGTTGACACCCGTGCCGGGTGGCAAGCGCGATATCGTCATCGCCATCGATGCCGGTCATGGCGGCGAAGACCCGGGCGCCCTGTCGCCGGTCAAGGGCCAGTACGAGAAGCACGTGACCCTGGCCATCGCCAAGGAGCTGCAGCGCCAGGTCAACGCCGAGAAGGGCTTCCGCGCCGAGCTGGTGCGCACCGGCGATTACTTCATTCCGCTGCGCAAACGCACCGAGATCGCGCGCAAGAAAGGCGCCGATCTGTTCGTCTCGATTCATGCCGACGCCGCGCCGCGCTCGTCGGCATTCGGCGCCTCCGTCTATGCCTTGTCCGAGCGCGGCGCCACGTCCGAGACGGCGCGCTGGCTGGCCGACGCGGAGAACCAGTCCGACCTGATCGGCGGTGCCGGCAACGTCAGCCTGGACGACAAGGACAAGATGCTTGCCGGCGTGCTGCTGGACCTGTCGATGACGGCCTCGCTGTCGTCCAGCCTCAACGTGGGGCAGAAGGTGCTGTCGAACATGGGCAGCATCACGCCGCTGCACAAGCGCCGGGTGGAGCAGGCCGGGTTCATGGTGCTGAAATCGCCGGACATCCCGTCGATCCTGGTGGAAACCGGTTTCATCTCCAACCCCAACGAAGCGAAGAAGCTGCACAGCGCCAGTCACCAGCAGGCACTGGCGCGTTCGATCACCTCCGGGGTCAAGCAGTTCTTCCATGAGAACCCGCCGCCCGGCACCTATGTCGCCTGGCTGCGCGACGCAGGCAAGATCGCCAGCGGGCCGCGTGAGCACGTGGTGTCCCGTGGCGAGAGCCTGGCGCTGATCGCACAGCGTTACCAGATCAGCCTGGCGACGCTGCGCAGCACCAACAAACTCAAGGGCGACGTGATCAAGGTCGGTCAGAAATTGCAGATACCCGCCACGTCCCTGGCAGCCCAGTAATGAGTGTCATGTCCCGTATTCATTTGCTCAGCCCGCGCCTGGCCAACCAGATCGCTGCGGGCGAGGTCGTCGAGCGCCCTGCCTCGGTGGCCAAGGAATTGCTGGAAAACAGCCTGGACTCCGGTGCGCGGCGCATCGACGTGGAAGTCGAGCAGGGCGGCGTCAAGCTGCTCAAGGTGCGCGACGACGGCGGCGGCATCGCCCCGGACGATCTGCCGCTGGCCCTGGCGCGCCACGCCACCAGCAAGATTCGCGAACTGGAAGACCTCGAGGCGGTGCTCAGCATGGGCTTTCGTGGTGAGGCACTGGCGTCGATCAGCTCGGTGTCGCGCCTGACCCTGACATCGCGTACCGCCGATGCCGACCAGGCCTGGCAGGTGGAGACCGAGGGCCGCGACATGGAGCCGCGGGTGCAGCCTGCCGCGCACCCGGTCGGCACCTCGGTGGAAGTCCGTGACCTGTTCTTCAACACGCCGGCGCGGCGCAAGTTCCTGCGGGCGGAGAAAACCGAGTTCGACCACCTGCAGGAAGTGATCAAGCGCCTGGCGCTGGCCCGTTTCGATGTGGCATTCCATCTGCGCCACAACGGCAAGACCGTGCTCAGCCTGCATGAGGCCGGGGACGACATCAGCCGCGCGCGCCGCGTGGCCTCGGTCTGTGGCCCGGCCTTCCTCGAGCAGGCGCTGCCCATCGAGATCGAACGTGGCGGCCTGCGCCTGTGGGGCTGGGTCGGCCTGCCGACCTTCTCGCGCAGCCAGGCGGACCTGCAGTATTTCTACGTCAACGGGCGCATGGTGCGCGACAAGCTGGTCGCCCACGCGGTGCGCCAGGCCTACCGCGACGTGCTGTTCAACGGCCGGCATCCGACCTTCGTGCTGTTCCTGGAAATCGACCCGGCGACGGTGGACGTCAACGTCCATCCGACCAAGCACGAGGTGCGCTTTCGTGACAGCCGCATGGTGCACGACTTCCTCTACGGCACCCTGCACCGTGCGTTGGCCGATGTACGCCCGGAGGATCAGGTCGCTGCGCCGGCCACTGTCTCGCCGATGATGCGCCCGACCGGGCAGGCCGCGGGTGAGTTCGGCCCGCAGGGCGAGATGGGCCTGGCGGCCAGTGTTCTCGAAGCGCCAGCGCCCAGTGCCCAGCCGGCCTGGCGCGGCAGCGGTGCCGGTTACCAGCAGCCTGCCGGCAATCCTGGCGTTTCGGCGGGCGAGGCCCAGGCGACGTATCGCGAGTATTTCTCGCCGCTGCCGACGGCGCCGGCGCAGCCCCTGCCGCAGGAGCAGGGCGACATTCCACCGCTCGGCTACGCCGTGGCGCAGCTCAAGGGGGTCTACATCCTCGCCGAGAACGCCCAGGGCATGGTGGTGGTGGACATGCATGCGGCGCATGAGCGCATCACCTATGAGCGACTCAAGCACGCCATGGCCAGCGAAGGCTTGCGTGGCCAGCCGTTGCTGGTGCCGGAGTCGCTCGCCGTCAGCCAGCGCGAGGCGGATTGCGCCGAGGAACACGGCGAGTGGTTTCAGCGTCTGGGCTTCGAGCTGCAGCGTCTGGGTGAGGAGAGTCTGGCGATTCGCCAGATTCCGGCCCTGCTCAAGCAGGCCGAAGCGACGCAGCTGGTGCGTGACGTGCTGGCCGACCTGCTCGAATACGGCACCAGTGACCGTATCCAGGCGCACCTCAACGAGCTGCTGGCGACCATGGCCTGTCACGGTTCCGTGCGTGCCAACCGGCGCCTGACCATTCCCGAGATGAACGCCCTGCTGCGTGACATGGAGCAGACCGAGCGCAGCGGCCAGTGCAACCATGGCCGGCCGACCTGGACGCAGCTGAGCATGGATCAGCTCGACAAGTTGTTCATGCGCGGCCAGTAATTGAGCCAGTGAGGCCCTGTCGTCAGGACCTCTCCCGTCTTCGTGTTTCGAGTCATGCCGATGTCTTCGCTTCCCCCCGCAATCTTTCTGATGGGCCCGACCGCCGCCGGCAAGACCGACCTGGCCCTGGAACTGGCGCGCCTGCTGCCGTGCGACCTGATCAGCGTCGACTCCGCGCTGATCTACCGGGGCATGGACATCGGCACCGCCAAGCCGGAGCGCGCCATTCTCGACGCCTTTCCGCATGCCCTGATCGATATTCGCGATCCCGCCGAGAGCTATTCCGCCGCGGAATTTCGCGCCGATGCGCTGGCCGCCATGGCCGCCAGCGCGGCACGCGGACGCATCCCGCTGCTGGTGGGCGGCACCATGCTTTATTACAAGGCATTGTTGGAGGGGCTGGCCGACATGCCCAGTGCCGACCCGGCCGTGCGCGCCGAACTGGAGGCACGGGCCGCGGCCGAGGGCTGGGAGGCCCTGCACCGCGAGCTGGCTGCGGTCGATCCGGAGTCGGCGGCGCGCATTCACCCCAATGACCCTCAACGTCTGACCCGGGCCCTGGAGGTCTATCGCGTGAGCGGCCTGAGCATGAGCGAGCACCGCCGTCGTCAGGCCGCCGGAAACTCCGATACGGGCACATCGGCCGGCGGGCAATTGCCCTATACTGTTGCGCAGCTTGCTATCGCTCCGGCGCAGCGCCAGGTTCTGCATGAGCGCATCGCACAACGATTTCAAGCGATGTTGGAACAGGGTTTCGTGGACGAGGTCGAAGCCCTGCGCAGACGAAGTGACTTGCACGCAGGGCTGCCGTCTATACGGGCGGTAGGTTATCGCCAGGTATGGGAATACCTCGACGGTGGGTTGTCCCGTGAACAAATGGTCGAGCGCGGCATCATCGCCACTCGGCAACTGGCCAAGCGTCAGTTCACCTGGCTGCGAGGCTGGGACGGGCTGCACTGGCTGGACAGCCTGGCCTGCGACAATCTGTCTCGCACCTTGAAATACCTGGAAAGCGTCTCCATATTGAACTGAGACCTTGCCGCTGGCCGTCTATCCTTGGGGGTGTGACGGTCCGAAGCTATTGTTTACCTACTAAAATTATTGAAATTGATCCTCGAAAGGAGTGCGGCACATGTCAAAAGGGCATTCGCTACAAGACCCTTACCTGAATACCCTGCGTAAGGAACGCGTCCCTGTTTCCATCTATCTGGTCAACGGCATCAAGCTGCAGGGCCAGATCGAGTCCTTCGACCAGTTCGTCATCCTGCTGAAGAACACTGTCAGCCAGATGGTCTACAAACATGCCATTTCCACCGTCGTGCCCAGCCGTCCGGTACGCCTGCCGAGCGCTGGCGACTCCGAACAGGGTGATGCCGAGCCGGGTAACGCCTGATAGGGGGCTGCATTGTTCTTCGAGCGTCATGAGGGCGGTGAGCGGGCCATCCTGGTTCATCTGGAAGGCCAAGACTCCGAGGCGAGCGAAGATCCCCAGGAGTTCCAGGAGTTGGCCATGTCGGCAGGCGCCGACATGGTCGCTTTTCTCAGCGTGCCCAGCAGTCGCCTGACCGCCAAGTACCTCATCGGGAGTGGCAAGGTCGAGGAGCTGCGCGACCAGGTCAGGGCCAGCGAGGCCGAACTGGTCATCTTCAATCACACCCTGACACCGAGCCAGGAGCGCAACCTCGAGCGTGCGTTCGAATGTCGCGTGCTCGATCGTACCGGGTTGATCCTCGATATCTTCGCCCAGCGCGCCCGTACCCACGAAGGCAAGCTGCAGGTCGAGCTGGCGCAGCTCGATCACATGAGTACGCGCCTGGTGCGTGGCTGGACCCACCTGGAGCGGCAGAAGGGCGGGATCGGTCTGCGCGGTCCGGGTGAAACCCAGCTGGAGACCGACCGTCGTCTGCTGCGTGTACGCATCCGCCAGATCAAGCAGAAGCTGGAGAAGGTGCGCAGTCAGCGTGAGCAGGCGCGCCGCGGGCGCAAGCGCGCGGACATCCCTTCGGTTTCCCTGGTGGGTTACACCAACGCCGGCAAGTCCACGCTGTTCAATGCGCTGACCACCTCCGAGGTGTACGCCGCGGACCAGCTGTTCGCCACGCTCGATCCGACCCTGCGCCGGCTCGAACTCGACGACCTCGGGCCGATCGTCCTGGCCGATACCGTGGGCTTCATCCGCCACCTGCCGCACAAGCTGGTCGAGGCCTTTCGCGCTACGCTTGAGGAGTCGAGCAACTCCGACCTGCTGCTGCACGTGATCGATGCCCATGAGCCCGAGCGCATGGCGCAGATCGAGCAGGTGCAGGCGGTGCTCAAGGAGATCGGTGCGAACGAATTGCCGATGCTCGAGGTGTACAACAAGCTGGATTTGTTGGAAGGTGTCGAGCCACAGATTCAGCGCGATGCCGATGGCAAGCCGCTGCGCGTCTGGTTGTCGGCGCGCGAGGGGCGCGGTCTGGAGCTGTTGCGGCAGGCGGTGGCTGAGTTGCTGGCGGACGACCTGTTCGTCGGTACGCTGCAGTTGCCGCAACGTCTGGGGCGCCTGCGCGCGCAGTTCTTCGAACTGGGGGCGGTGCAGGACGAAGGGCATGACGAGCAGGGGCGTAGTCTGCTGTCGGTGCGTTTGCCGAGGGTCGAGCTCAATCGCCTGGTGAGTCGCGAAGGCATGGAGCCTCAGCTGTTCATCGAGCAACATACTTTGCAATAAAGCCTGTGGCGGCGGCTTTGCTGTCGGCCGGGGGCTTTGGGTAGCATTGGCCGGCGCGCCGTGGGCGCGCCTTCGCTTTATCAGTACGGAGAACGCTATGGCTTGGAATGAGCCGGGTGGCAACTCGAACAATCAAGACCCTTGGGGCGGCCGCAAAGGCGGTGGCCGGCAGGGCCCGCCGGATCTCGACGAAGCGTTCCGCAAGTTGCAAGAAAGCCTGAACGGGCTTTTTGGTGGCGGCAAGAAGCGCGGTGACGACGACTCTGGCCGCAGTGGCGGCGGTGGCGGTTTCGGCCTGCTGTTCGTGGGCCTCGGCCTGCTGGCGGTGATCTGGCTGTACAGTGCGATCTACGTGGTGGACGAGCAGGAGCAGGCCGTGGTGCTGCGCTTCGGCAAGTACCATGAAACCGTTGGTCCCGGCCTGAACATCTACTTCCCGCCGATCGATCGCAAGTTCCAGGAAAATGTCACTCGTGAGCGTGCCTACAGCAAGCAGGGCGCGATGCTGACCGAGGACGAGAACATCATCGAAGTGCCGCTGACCGTGCAGTACCGCATCAGCAACCTGCAGGACTTCGTGCTCAACGTGGATCAGCCGGAAGTCAGCCTGCAGCATGCGACCGACAGTGCCGTGCGCCACGTGGTGGGTTCCACCGAGATGGATCAGGTATTGACCGAAGGTCGTGAACTGATGGCCAGTGAGGTGCACGAGCGTCTGCAGCGTTTCCTCGACAACTACCGCACCGGTATCACCATCACCCAGGTGAACATCCAGAGCGCCGCGGCACCGCGTGAAGTCCAGGAAGCCTTCGACGACGTGATTCGTGCCCGCGAGGACGAACAACGCGAGAAGAACCAGGCCGAGTCCTATGCCAATGGCGTGATTCCCGAGGCGCGCGGCCAGGCCCAGCGTCTGCTGGAGGAAGCCAACGGTTATCGTGATGAAGTCATCGCACGTGCCGAGGGTGAGGCTGATCGCTTCACCAAGTTGGTCACCGAGTATCGCAAGGCGCCCGAGGTCACGCGTGAGCGTCTGTACCTGGACACCATGCAGGAGATGATGAGCAACACCAGCAAGGTTCTGGTCACTGGCGACAAGGGGCAGAACAACCTGCTGTACCTGCCGCTGGACAAGATGATTGACGGTCGCGGTGGCGTTTCGTCCTCGTCCGCTTCTGCCAACAGCAGTACTGCGACAACGCGTGATCCGGCTGTGCCGCTGAGCAGCGATCTGTCGCAGCGCAACCTGCGTTCCCGGGAGGGCCGTTGATGAGCAACAAGTCCCTGATCGGCCTGATCGTGGCCGTGGTTCTGGCGCTGGTGGCGTGGAACAGCTTCTACATCGTGGCGCAGACCGAACGTGCGGTATTGCTGCAGTTCGGCCGTGTGGTCAACCCGGACGTCAAGCCGGGCCTGCACGTGAAGATTCCGTACGTGAACCAGGTGCGCATCTTCGACGCTCGCCTGCTGACCCTGGATTCGACGTCGTCGCGCTTCCTCACCCTGGAGAAGAAGGCGCTGATGGTCGACGCCTACGCCAAGTGGCGGGTGAAGGATGCCGAGCGCTTCTATCAGTCCACCTCGGGCCTGAAGCAGGTCGCCGACGAGCGCCTGGCGCGTCGTCTGGAGGCCTCGCTGCGTGACCAGTTCGGCAAGCGCACCCTGCACGAGTCGGTGTCCGGCGAGCGTGATGCGCTGATGGCCGATGTGACCTCGACGCTCAACCGCGCCGCCGAGCGCGAGCTGGGTATCGAAGTGGTCGATGTGCGGGTCAAGGCCATCGATCTGCCGCGTGAGGTCAACCGCAGCGTCTTCGAGCGGATGAGCACCGAGCGTGAGCGTGAGGCGCGCGAGCATCGCGCCAAGGGTCGCGAGCTGGCTGAAGGCATTCGTGCCGACGCCGACCGTCAGCGCCGCGTGCTGCTGGCCGAGGCCTATCGCCAGGCCGAAGAACTGCGCGGTGACGGTGATGCCCAGGCGGCCGCCATCTACGCCCGTGCCTACGGTCAGGACCAGGAGTTCTACGCCTTCTACCGTAGCCTCAAGGCCTATCGCGAAAGCTTCGCTGACAAGCGCGATGTACTGGTGCTGGACCCGAGTAGCGATTTCTTCCGCTACCTGGAAAAAGCCAAACCTTGAGCCGCAACAAGCCGCAAGCAGGCGCTGGTCGTCTACTTGCGGCTTGAAGCTTGTGGCTCGAGGCTTTTAGCGTGGTATGATGCGGCAGCCGGGAAAATCCCGGCTTTTTTGCGTCTGTGGGAATCATGTGGCAGGAACTCGGCATCGCTCTGTGTCTGGTACTGGTGCTGGAAGGCATCCTGCCCTTCCTCTATCCGCGCCACTGGCGCGGGGCGGTAATGCAGGCAGCCCGGCTGCCCGACCGCCGACTGCGTCTTATGGGGCTGGCCAGCATGCTGCTGGGTACGGCTCTTCTCTATCTGCTTCACTGAAGGCTTGTGCCGCCCGGATCGAGAGGGGAATGGCGAAATGGCAACGGTAGACCGCTGGCTGCTGCCAGATGGCATCGAAGAAGTACTGCCGCCGGAAGCGGCGCGCATCGAGGCGGCACGCCGTCAGGTGCTGGACCTGTTCCAGCGTTGGGGTTACGAGTTCGTCGTCACCCCGCATATCGAGTACCTGGAATCCCTGCTGACTGGCGCTGGCCAGGATCTTGACCTGCGTACGTTCAAGGTCACCGATCCGCTGTCCGGCCGGCAGATGGGCTTTCGTGCCGACATCACGCCGCAGGTGGCGCGCATCGACGCGCACACGCTGCGTCGCGAGGGGCCGAGCCGCCTGTGCTACGCGGGCAGTGTGCTGCACGCCAAGCCGCGTGCCCTGACCACGTCGCGCAGCCCGATCCAGCTGGGTGCCGAGCTCTATGGCGACGCCAGCCCGGCCAGCGATATCGAGGTGATCAGCCTGCTGGTCGAGACCCTGGAGTTGGCCGCCGTGCCGGACGTGCACATGGACCTCGGTCATGTCGGCATCTACCGTGGCCTGGCGCGTGCCGCCGGTCTCTCCGGCGAGGCCGAGCAACAGCTGTTCGATGCCTTGCAGCGCAAGGCCATGGACGAGATCGAAGCGCTGACCGCCGCCTTGCCGGCCGGTCTGGGCAGCATGCTGCGTTCCCTGGCCGAGCTGTGCGGTGGCCGCGAGGTGCTGGACCTGGCCCAGGCCGCGCTGGTCGAGGCGCCCGATGCGGTGCATGCCGCGCTCGATGAGCTGGTCGCCATCGCCGATGCGCTGGAACTGCGCTACCCCGAGTTGCCGCTGTATTTCGACCTGGGTGAGCTGCGTGGCTACAACTATCACACCGGTGTGGTGTTCGCGGCGTTCGTGCCGGGCGAAGGCGGAGCCATCGCTCAGGGCGGGCGTTACGACGACACGGGAGCCGTATTCGGCCGGGCACGCCCGGCGACGGGCTTCTCCACCGATCTGAAAACCCTGGTGACCCTGGGGGACATGCGCCTGGATGAGACTGTCAAAGGCATCTGGGCGCCGGACAATCATGACCTCTATCTGTGGCAGGCCGTTCGTCGTCTGCGTGGTGAGGGCGAGCGCGTGGTTCAGGCGCTGCCCGGGCAGAGCGAGGCGGATGCGCACGAGGCAGGCTGTGATCGGCTGCTGGCGCTGCGCGATGGACGTTGGCAGGTGACGCCCCTGGCGTCCTGAATTCATTTTCGCCGGCCAGCTGCCGGCATCGAAGCTTGCGCGAAGAGGACAAGTTTATGGGTAAGAATGTCGTCGTCCTGGGCACCCAGTGGGGTGATGAGGGCAAGGGCAAGATCGTCGACCTGCTCACCGAGCAGGCCGCTGCAGTCGTGCGTTACCAGGGCGGCCACAATGCCGGCCACACCCTGGTGATCGATGGTGAGAAGACCGTCCTGCACCTGATTCCGTCCGGCATCCTGCGTGAGGGTGTCGAGTGCCTGATCGGCAACGGCGTGGTCGTCGCGCCTGACGCCCTGCTGCGCGAAATCAACAAGCTGGAAGAGAAGGGCGTGCCCGTGCGCGAGCGCCTGCGCATCAGCCCGGCTTGCCCGCTGATCCTGTCCTATCACGTCGCCCTGGATCAGGCGCGCGAGAAGGCCCGTGGCGATGCCAAGATCGGTACCACCGGTCGCGGTATCGGCCCGGCGTACGAGGACAAGGTAGCGCGTCGCGGCCTGCGGGTCGGTGACCTGTTCCATCGCGAGCGTTTCGCCGCGAAGCTCGGCGAACTGCTGGACTACCACAACTTCCAGCTGGTCAACTTCTACAAGGAGCCGGCCATCGACTTCCAGAAGACTCTGGACGAGTGCATGGAATACGCCGAGCTGCTCAAGCCGATGATGGCCGACGTCACCGCAGTGCTGCATGACCTGCGCAAGGGCGGCAAGGACATCATGTTCGAGGGGGCCCAGGGCTCGCTGCTGGACATCGACCACGGCACCTACCCCTACGTCACCAGCTCCAACACCACCGCCGGCGGTATCGCCACCGGTTCCGGTTTCGGCCCGCTGTACCTCGACTACATCCTCGGTATCACCAAGGCCTACACCACCCGTGTGGGTTCCGGTCCGTTCCCGACCGAGCTGTTCGACGACATCGGTGCCTTCCTGGCCAAGCGTGGTCACGAGTTCGGTGCGACCACCGGTCGTGCCCGTCGCTGCGGCTGGTTCGATGCCGTGATCCTGCGTCGCGCCATCGAGATCAACAGCATCTCCGGCCTGTGCCTGACCAAGCTGGACGTGCTCGACGGCCTGGAAACCATCCGCATCTGCACCGGCTACAAGGATGCCAACGGCCAGGTGCTGAGCGATGCGCCGACCGATGCCGACAGCTACATCGGCCTGCAGCCGGTGTACGAGGAAATGCCGGGCTGGAGCGAGTCGACCCTGGGCGCCAAGAGCCTGGACGACCTGCCGGCCGCTGCTCGTGCCTATATCAAGCGCGTCGAGGAGCTGGTCGGTGCGCCGATCGACATCATCTCCACCGGCCCGGACCGCAACGAGACCATCGTCCTGCGTCACCCGTTCGCCTGATCGCCCGTTCGATCACTGAAAAGACCGCCTCCGGGCGGTCTTTTCGTATCCGGGTGCCGGGTATGAAGCTTGCTTGAGCTAAATTTATCCCGGAAGTCGCCGTTAACACGATTACGGTCGTTGAGGAGTGTTGCCCGTGTTCGCCATCGTTTCGATGTTGCGCAGTCGTCTGCTGCGTCCGGTGTACGTTGCCCTGGGTCTGGCCATGTTGGTGCAAGTCGGGCTTGCGGTGTGGCTGATGGGGGCGTCGGTCAATGGCATGGTCGAGGATCTCGCCCAGCGTCTGGGCGGCGAAAGCAGGCGCCTGGGCGACGAGCTGAACCTGGCCGAGCAGGAGATGAGCCAGGGCCTGGCGGCGCTCTCGCAGAGCACTCGCGCACGCCTTACCGAGGGCCTTTCCGGGCAGCTCAAGAGCGAGCAGGCGCAACTGCGCGAGGTGCTCGAGGGCAGTCTCAAGCAGTCCGGGCAATCGCTGGCGCGGCTGCTCGCCGGGGTGGCGCCCAAGGCCATATGGGACCTTGACGTTCCGGCGCTGACGGCCCTGACCCGTATCGCGCAGCAGGACCCGGCAGTGCTCTTCGCGGTGGTCTACGACGCCGAGGGCAAGCGCCTGACGCGCAATTTCAACCGCAGCAACTCGCGGGTGCGCGAGCTGGTCGCGGCGGGGCAGGGCAGTTCGCCGCTGGACAAGCTGGTCGATGCCGCCTCGCGTGATCCGCGGGTGTACATCGTCGAGGCGGAAATCAATCCGATGGGCGCGCAGATCGGCAAGATCCAGATGGGCCTCTCGCTGGAGGTGGTCGAGCGTGAGTTGGCAGCACTCGACGGGCGCTTCAACGGGCTGGTCAGCGGTGCGGGCGAGCTGGTCGACAGCAGCCTGTCGGGGGCGTCGGAAGAGGCGGCGCGGGCCTTGCGTGAGCGGCTGAAGTCGGCCGAGCGCTACACCGACGAAATGGCGCGCAATGGCGGCGAGTCGGTGCGTGCCGCAGCGGACACGCTGCGCTGGAACATCGCCCTGGGCTTGCTGGTGGTCGGTGCCGTGGCGCTGATGGCGGTGGCGCTGGTGCTGGGCTGGCGGGTGCTCAGCCGCCTGCGCCTGCTCAGCGATGCGCTCAACGATCTGGCGGCGGGTGAGGGCGACCTGACGCGCCGCGTGGATGTTCGCAGCCAGGATGAAGTGGGTGAGATGGCGGGGGCGGTCAATCGCTTCATCGCCAAGTTGCAACCCATCGTGCGCGAGTCCGGCGAGGTGGCGCTGCGCACCGGCGAGCAGATTCGCAGCCTGACCGAGCGCGGCGTGGCGGCGGAAGCGGCGGCCGGTCGCCAGCGTGACGAGGTGGCGGGCAGCCTGCAGGCGCTGGAGCAGATGGCGGATGAGGCGCAGTCCGAGAGCCAGGCGATGCAGGAGGCGCTGCAGCGCGTCGACACCATTCGCCAGGCAGCGCATGAGAATGCGGCGATCGCTCAGCGGCTATCCGCTCTGATCGAGGGGCTGGTTGCCCGTGTGGCGGACGGCTCGGCGGTGATCGAGCGCCTGGCCAAGCAGAGCGAGCAGATCGAGGTGGTGCTGACCGTGATTCAGTCCATCGCCGAGCAGACCAACCTGCTGGCGCTGAACGCGGCCATCGAGGCGGCTCGGGCGGGGGAAAGCGGTCGCGGTTTTGCCGTGGTGGCGGACGAAGTGCGCGCCCTGGCCAGCAAGACCCAGCAATCCACCGGCGACATCCAGACGCACATCGCTGCCCTGCAGCGGGGCGCACAGGAAGCGGTGGCGGCCATCACCCAGGCGGGCACCCAGGGCAACGAAGGGCTCGAGGTGCTGCGCGACAGTGCGCGCCTGCAGCAATCGGTGCAGCAGTCGGTGGATGAGGTGCATGGCGCCATCAATGCCGCGACGCAGGCGGCGGCGCACCAGGCGCAGGGCGCCGGGGCGGTGCGTGAGCGGGTCGAGGTGATTCATGCCGAGGCGCGGCGTGCCGCAGAAGCGGTGACGGCCATCGCCGGCAATGCGCGGGCGCTGGACGAGCTGGCGGCGCAGCTCAAGGCCAGTCTGGGGCAGTTCAAGGTCTGAGTGCGGAGGCCGCCTGCTGGCGGCCTTTTTCTGCGGGCATAAAAAAACCGAGTCTTTTGACTCGGTTTTCTTGAATTTTGGTGCCCAGGAGAAGACTCGAACTTCCACGGTGTTGCCACCACTGATACCTGAAACCAGCGCGTCTACCAATTCCGCCACCTGGGCACACTGCAATGTTCATCGTTGCCGACACGGATCACTGCGTCCGTTATTGTGAAACAGGTTATCAATCTGCTTCACGAATTTGGTGCCCAGGAGAAGACTCGAACTTCCACGGTGTTGCCACCACTGATACCTGAAACCAGCGCGTCTACCAATTCCGCCACCTGGGCACTGAAACCGATGAATCATCATCTGCTTCGTGTTACAACGTCTCCTCGACGCTGTGGGCGCGAACTATACGGGCGGGCATTTACCTTGTAAACCCCTGACCCCAAAAAAATTATTGTCGCCGGAAAAGCTGCCCCGGATGCCGATTTCGCGCTTCAATAGGCATATGGCACACACACCTTTATACATACGCATAGGTAACCCCCTTTAAATGGCCGATTGGCAATCCCTCGATCCCGAGGCCGCCCGCGAGGCGGAAAAATACGAAAACCCCATTCCCAGCCGCGAACTGATCCTGGCCCATCTGGCCGAACGTGGTTCGCCCGCCAGCCGCGAGCAGCTGGTCGAAGAGTTCGGTCTCGAAACCGAAGACCAGCTCGAAGCCCTGCGCCGCCGCCTGCGCGCCATGGAACGCGACGGTCAACTGATCTATACCCGGCGAGGCAGCTATGCCCCGGTGGACAAGCTCGACCTGATCTGCGGTCGCATCAGCGGTCACCGCGACGGTTTCGGCTTCCTGGTGCCGGACGACGGCAGTGACGACCTGTTCCTCAGCCCGGCGCAGATGCGCCTGGTCTTCGACGGCGACCGGGCCCTGGTGCGCGTGGCCGGTTTCGACCGTCGCGGGCGCCGCGAGGGCGGTATCGTCGAGGTGATCGAGCGTGCTCACGAGAGCGTCGTCGGTCGCTACTACGAAGAGAACGGTATCGGCTTCGTGGTCGCGGACAACCCGAAGATTCAGCAGGAAGTGCTGGTCACTCCGGGCCGCACCGCCGGTGCGCGCATCGGTCAGTTCGTCGAGATCAAGATCACCCACTGGCCGACGCAGCGCTTCCAGCCGCAGGGCGACATCGTCGAGGTGATCGGCAACTACATGGCGCCGGGCATGGAAATCGACGTGGCGCTGCGCAGCTACGACATTCCGCATGTCTGGCCCGAGGCCGTGATCAAGGAAGCGCGCAAGCTCAAGCCCGAGGTGGAAGAGAAGGACAAGGAGAAGCGCGTCGATCTGCGTCATCTGCCGTTCGTCACCATCGATGGCGAGGATGCGCGCGACTTCGACGACGCCGTCTACTGCGAGAAGAACAGCAGCCGCTGGAAGCTGTTCTCCGGTGGCTGGAAGCTGTACGTGGCCATCGCCGACGTGTCGCATTACGTGAAGGTCGGTTCGGCGCTGGATGCCGAAGCAGTGGAGCGTGGCAACTCGGTGTACTTCCCCGAGCGCGTCGTGCCGATGCTGCCGGAGGAGCTGTCCAACGGCCTGTGCTCGCTCAACCCGCATGTCGATCGTCTGGCCATGGTCTGCGAGATGAGCATGTCCAAGAGCGGCCAGATGGTCGACTACAAGTTCTACGAGGCGGTGATCCACTCCCATGCGCGGCTGACCTACAACAAGGTCAGCTACATGCTGGAAGATCCCAAGGGCGCCGAAGGCAAGGCCCTGCGCAGCGAGTACAAGGCGGTCCTGCCGCACCTCAAGGAGCTGTATGCGCTCTATCAGGTGCTGGTCGCCGCACGTCACGAGCGCGGCGCCATCGATTTCGATACGCAGGAAACGCGCATCGTCTTCGGCTCCGATCGCAAGATCGACGAGATTCGTCCGACCCAGCGCAACGATGCGCACAAGCTGATCGAGGAGTGCATGCTGGCCGCCAACGTGGCCACCGCACGCTTCATGCAGGATCACGAGATACCCTCGCTGTATCGCGTGCACGATGGCCCGCCGCCGGAGCGCCTGGAGAAGCTCAAGCAGTTCCTCGGCGAGCTTGGCCTGTCGCTGCAGCGCGGCAAGTCCAAGGATGGCCCGTCGCCGAAGGACTACCAGCGCTTGCTGGAGAGCATCCGCGAGCGTCCGGACTTCCACCTGATCCAGACCGTGATGCTGCGATCGCTCAGCCAGGCGGTGTACAGCGCGCAGAACGAAGGGCACTTCGGTCTCAACTACGAGGCCTACACCCACTTCACTTCGCCGATCCGTCGCTATCCCGACCTGCTGGTGCACCGTGCCATTCGCAGCGTGATCCGTTCCAAGCGGGAAACCTCGCATGTCGAGCGCGCCGGTGCGGCGGCCATGCCCAAGGCGCGCATCTATCCGTACGACGAGGCGGCCCTGGAGAAACTCGGCGAGCAGTGCTCGATGACCGAGCGCCGCGCCGACGAGGCCACCCGTGACGTGGTCAACTGGCTCAAGTGCGAGTTCATGCAGGATCGCGTCGGCGAGACCTTCGAAGGCGTGATCACCGCGGTGACCGGCTTCGGCATCTTCGTCGAGTTGCGCGACATCTATGTCGAGGGCCTGGTGCACGTGACCGCGTTGCCGGCCGACTACTACCACTTCGATCCCGTCCATCATCGCCTGTCCGGCGAGCGCAGCGGTCGCAGCTTCCGCCTGGGCGACAGCGTCGAGGTCAAGGTGATGCGGGTCGACCTCGACGAACGCAAGATCGACTTCGAGCTGAGCCAGGGTAAGGCCGGCAAGGGTGATGACGCCCGTCGCACGGGCAAGCGCGGCGGCATGGGCAATACCGACGTGCAGAAAAGCCGCGAGGTGAAGAAGGCCCTGCTCGATGGAGCGAAGAAGGGCGGCGCCAAGGCACCGGCGAAGAAATCGTCCAGCCATCGCAAGGGCGCGCCTGCACCCAAGGGCAAGGCCGAGGCGACCGCTGGCGGCAAGCCGAGCAAGCGTAAGGCGAAACGATGAGTCAGTTGGAGAAGGTCTACGGCGTGCATGCCGTGGAGGCGCTGCTGCGCCATCACCCCAAGCGGGTCAAGCAGTTGTGGCTGGCCGAGAGCCGCCAGGCGCCGCGTATCCAGCCGATGCTGGAGCTGGCGGCGCAGCACCGCGTGCCGGTCGGGCACAAGGAGCGCCAGGAACTCGACGAGTGGGCCGAGGGCGTGCACCAGGGCGTGGTCGCCGAGGTCAGTCCAAGCCAGGTCTGGGGCGAGAACATGCTCGACGAGCTGCTCGAACGTAGCGAGGGCGTGCCCTTGCTGCTGGTGCTCGACGGCGTCACCGATCCGCACAACCTGGGGGCCTGCCTGCGTACGGCCGATGCCGCGGGTGCGCAGGCGGTGATCGTGCCCAAGGACAAGTCGGCCACGCTCAACGCCACCGTGCGCAAGGTGGCCTGCGGCGCCGCCGAGGTCATTCCGCTGGTCGCGGTGACCAACCTGGCGCGGACCCTGGAGAAGCTGCAGAAGAAAGGCCTGTGGGTCGTCGGCACCGCTGGTGAGGTGGAGCAGGAGCTGTACCAGCTCGACATGACCGGGCCGACGGTGCTGGTGATGGGCGCCGAAGGCAAGGGCATGCGCCGCCTGACCCGCGAGCATTGCGATTACCTGGTCAAGCTGCCCATGGGCGGCAGCGTCAGCAGCCTGAACGTATCGGTCGCCACCGGCGTCTGCCTGTTCGAGGCGGTGCGCCAGCGCCAGGCCAGGGTGCGCGGCTGACTGTTCAAATAATCGCCAGTTCACCTTGCGTGCGGCAGGGGGCTTCTCTAGAATGGCGCCCCTTGCCGTGACGGCAGGCTTTTCTATGCCTTACGTCCGGTGAGCTCATCACGAGAAAACCCACTCCTTGCCTGACCACCTTAGTTGGCAGGCTACAACCCGTAAGGAGCATTTATGCGTCATTACGAAATCATCTTTCTGGTTCACCCGGACCAGAGCGAGCAAGTCGGCGGCATGGTCGAGCGTTACACCAAGCTGATCGAAGAAGACGGTGGCAAGATTCACCGCCTGGAAGACTGGGGTCGTCGTCAGCTGGCTTACGCCATCAACAACGTCCACAAAGCCCACTACGTGATGCTCAACGTAGAGTGCACCGGCAAGGCCCTGGCCGAGCTGGAAGACAGCTTCCGCTACAACGACGCCGTGATCCGTAACCTGGTCATCCGTCGCGACGAGGCCGTAACCGGTCAGTCCGAGATGCTGAAGGCCGAAGAAAACCGCAGTGAGCGCCGCGAGCGTCGTGAACGTCCTGAAAACGCTGAGTCCAACGACAGCGATGACAGCGACAGCAACGACAGCGACAACGCTGACGAGTAATCCACGGATCTATTGAGGAGCCAATCACATGGCACGTTTCTTCCGTCGTCGTAAATTCTGCCGTTTCACCGCTGAAGACGTGAAAGAGATCGATTTCAAAGATCTCAACACCCTGAAAGCCTACATCTCGGAAACCGGCAAGATCGTTCCCAGCCGTATCACCGGTACCAAGGCTCGTTATCAGCGTCAGCTGGCCACCGCTATCAAGCGCGCCCGCTTCCTGGCCCTGCTGCCCTACACCGACAGCCACGGCCGCTGAGATCGGGTAGTCGACAAGAGTTAAGGAATAGATCGCATGCGTGCCCTGGCTGAATACATCATGCGCGGCCGCATGCAGGCCACCCTCGTGGTGGTGGGATCGGCAGCGATGCCGCTGTTGTTCTGGTTGAGTGCCGCCGCTGGCAGCCTGGTGCTGTTGCGGCGCGGTGCCAACGATGCCCTGGGCATCGTGGCCTGGGCCATGCTACCGGCGATTGCCTGGTGGTATTTCGGCGAACCACGCACCTTGCTGGTGTTGGTCGGGTCGCTGGGACTGGCGTTGTTGTTGCGCGCCAGCTGGACCTGGAACCGCATACTGCTGAGCAGTGTGGTGCTGGGCCTGGTGTATGGGGTTGTCCTTGGGGCAGTGTTCCGCGAACCCATCGCGGCCATGGCCGGCGAGCTGCAGAAGCTGCTGCCGAACATGCTGGATGGGGTTCACCAGCAGATGACGGTGAACGAACGCGAGCGTCTCGAGGCCCTGATTGCGCCAGTGCTGACCGGTTTGCTGGCGGCCCTGCTGCAGATCCTGAGCTTGCTGAGCCTGATACTTGGGCGTTACTGGCAGGCCGTGTTGTACAACCCGGGTGGTTTCGGGAGCGAGTTCCGCGCCCTGAGACTGCCGCTGCCGCAGGCGCTGTTGCTGCTGGCGGGCATGCTGCTGGGTCCGAACCTCGGGCCGCAACTGGCCATGCTCACGCCGCTGTGCAGCGTGCCGCTGCTGTTCGCCGGGGTCGCCCTGGTGCATGGCCTGGTGGAAAAGGGTGGCCTCGCTCGCTTCTGGCTGGTGGGCCTGTACATCACGTTGCTGCTGTTCATGCAGCTGATCTATCCCTTGCTGGTGGTCTTGGCCATCGTCGACAGTCTGTTTGATTTTCGCGGTCGCCTGGCGCGCAAGAACGGCCCGGGCTCTGCGAACGGTGAAGGTTAAAAGTTAAGAGGTAAGACCCAAATGGAAGTCATCCTGCTGGAAAAAATCGCCAATCTGGGCAACCTGGGCGACAAAGTGAACGTTAAAGCCGGTTACGGCCGTAACTTCCTGCTGCCGCAAGGCAAGGCCACCGCTGCTACCGCTGAAAACGTAGCTGCGTTCGAAGCCCGCCGCGCCGAGCTGGAAAAAGCCGCTGCCGAGAAGAAAGCTTCCGCTGAAGCTCGCGCTGCTCAACTGGCTGAGCTGGAAGTCACCATCACCGCCGTTGCTGGCGATGAAGGCAAGCTGTTCGGTTCGATCGGTACCCACGACATCGCTGACGCCCTGACCGCCTCCGGCGTTGAAGTGGCCAAGGCTGAAGTTCGTCTGCCCAACGGTACTATCCGTCTGGTCGGCGAGTACGACGTTGCACTGCACCTGCACACCGACGTCGAAGCCACCGTCAAGGTGATCGTGGTCGCTGCCTAAGCAGTAGCCGCCAAGCGGGCTTGCGCTTCGGTGCAGGTCTGCTGACAATCGGGCACGGTATCGCTTCTGCGATCCGTGCCCTTTGTTTTTCTATCGCTGCACTTTCTTTTCGAGCCTATGAACGACATCAGCATCCCCGAACAATACGACCTGCAAACTGCGGCCCTGAAGGTGCCACCGCACTCCATCGAGGCGGAGCAGGCGGTGCTGGGTGGTCTGATGCTGGACAACAATGCCTGGGAGCGCGTGCTCGATGGCGTTTCCGATGGTGACTTCTATCGCCACGACCATCGCCTGATCTTCCGGGCGATCTTCAAGCTGGCCGAGCGCAATGCGCCGTTCGACGTCGTGACCCTGTCCGAGCAGCTGGACAAGGAAGGTCAGCTGTCGCAGGTCGGCGGTCTGGCCTACCTGGGCGAACTGGCGAAGAACACGCCGTCGGTGGCCAACATCAAGGCCTACGCGCAGATCATCCGTGAACGCGCGACCCTGCGTAAGCTGATCGGCATCAGCAACGAGATCGCTGACAGCGCCTATGCCCCCGAGGGACGCACCGGCGAGGAGATCCTCGACGAGGCCGAGCGCAAGATCTTCGAGATCGCCGAGGACCGGCCGAAGACCGGTGGCCCGGTGGGCATCAACGATATCCTGGTCAAGGCCATCGACCGTATCGACGAGCTGTTCAACAACGGTGACGCGATCACCGGTCTGTCCACCGGCTTCGACGATCTAGACAACCTGACCAGCGGCCTGCAGCCGGCCGACATGATCATCGTCGCCGGCCGTCCGTCGATGGGTAAGACCACCTTCGCCATGAACCTGGTGGAAAACGCGCTGATGCGCAGCGACAAGTCGATCCTCGTCTACTCGCTGGAGATGCCGTCGGAGTCCATCGTCATTCGTATGCTCGCCTCGCTGGGGCGCATCGACCAGACCAAGGTGCGTGCCGGTCAGCTCGACGATGACGACTGGCCGCGACTGACCAGTGCGGTGAACCTGCTCAACGACCGCAAGCTGTTCATCGACGATACCGCCGGCATCTCCCCGAGCGAGATGCGTGCGCGTACGCGGCGCCTGGCGCGTGAGCATGGCGAGATCGGCCTGATCATGGTCGACTACCTGCAGTTGATGCAGATTCCAGGTTCCAGCGGCGACAGCCGGGTCAACGAGATTTCCGAGATCTCGCGCTCGCTCAAGGCCCTGGCCAAGGAATTCAACTGCCCGGTGATCGCCCTGTCGCAGCTCAACCGGGGCCTCGAACAGCGTCCCAACAAGCGCCCGATCAACTCCGACTTGCGTGAATCCGGGGCGATTGAGCAGGACGCCGACATCATCCTGTTCGTCTATCGCGACGAGGTCTACCACCCCGAGACCGAGTACAAGGGCGTGGCCGAGATCATCATCGGCAAGCAGCGTAACGGCCCGCTGGGGACCGCGCGCCTGGCCTTCCTCGGCAAGTTCTCGCGCTTCGAGAATCTGGCACCGGGTAGCTACCAGTTCGACGACGAGTAAATCGTTGCTGCGCGCCGGGCTTCCTGCCCCTCAGCGCTCACGGCAACGATGGTCTGGCGCAGATCAATGAAAACGGGTGCCCAAGGGTTAAGATGGGCACCCGTTTTTCGTTCAGGCCCTCTGCCATGCGTCCGCTTGCTGCCATCGTCGACCTCTCCGCCATCGTCCACAACTACAGCCTTGCCAAGCGCTGCGCGCCGGGCCGCCAGGCGTTCGCGGTGGTCAAGGCCAATGCCTACGGGCATGGCGTGCGCGAGGTGGTGACGGCGCTGCGCGACATCGCCGACGGTTTCGCGGTGGCCAGCCTGGAGGAGGCTGCGGAAGTGCGCGCCATGCACGACGAGGCGCGCATCCTGTTGCTGGAGGGCTGCTTCGAGGCCGGCGAATATGCCATCGCCGCTCAGCTCGGCTTCGACCTGGTGCTGCAGAGCGCGGCGCAGGCCGAGGCTCTGCTGGGCAGTGAGCTGCCGCGCCCGCTGAACGTCTGGCTGAAGCTGGATTCCGGCATGCACCGCCTGGGCTTCGACGCTGCCGAACTGCGCCAGTGGCATGCGCGCCTGGCGGATGCCCCGCAGGTCGCCGAGCTCAATCTGCTCAGCCATTTCGCCTGTGCCGACGAGCGCGGCCACCCGCTCACCGAGCAGCAGGTCGAATGCTTCCTCGGCCTGCTGGATCTGGACTTCACGCATCGCTCGCTGGCCAACTCGGCCGCCGTGCTGACCATTCCCGCCGCGCACATGGACTGGTTGCGCCCCGGCATCATGCTTTATGGCGCGACGCCGTTCGCCGATCTCAGCGCCAGTGAGCTGGCCCTGAAGCCGGCGATGACCCTGGCTGCGCGGGTCATCGCCGTGCATGAGGTGGCGGCTGGCGAGTCTGTCGGTTATGGCGCTGCCTGGGTCGCCGAGCGCGACTCGCGTATCGCCACCGTCAGTTGCGGTTACGCCGACGGCTATCCTCGCCACGCCCCCAGCGGCACGCCGGTGCTGGTCGAGGGTCAGCTGGCGATGCTGGCGGGGCGGGTGTCGATGGACATGCTGGCGGTGGACGTCACCGACGTGCCCGAGGCAGGCATCGATTCGCCGGTGGAGCTGTGGGGCAGCAACCTGCCGGTGGACGAGGTCGCGATCGCCTGCGGCACCATCGGCTACGAGCTGCTGACCAAGGTCACGGCTCGCGTGCCGCGCCGCTACATCGGCTGATCAGGCCAGCCCGCTCGGCACCTTGAGCACATCCAGCTGCAGGCAGGCCTGTTCGCTGAGTTCGCCATCGTCGCCATGTATCCGCGAGCCTGAACGGCCCAGCTCCTTGACGCGGTAGAGCGCGGCGTCCGCAGCCTTGTACAGGCCGGTGAAGCTCTGTGCATGGCAGGGGTACAGCGCGGCGCCGATGCTGACCGTGACGCGCAGGCGCTCGGCACCATAGTGCACCGGTACGGACAGCTCGCTGACCAGGCGTGCGGCGATTTCCCGGGCCTGGTTTTCCGCATCGCTGCCACAGATCAGCGCCGCGAACTCGTCTCCCCCCAGGCGCGAGACGGCGTCGCCGGCGCGCACGTGCTCGCGCAGCCGCTTGGCGATGACCTGCAGCATCAGGTCGCCGGCGGCGTGGCCGAAGCGGTCGTTGATCGGCTTGAAGTGGTCCAGGTCGATCAGCAGCAGCGCCACGCTCTCCTGGTGGCGCTCGGCATGCGCCAGGGCCGACTCGCAGCGCTCGACCAGGTAGCGGCGGTTGGGCAGTTCGGTCAGCGGGTCGTGGAAGGCGGCGTGCTGCAGCTCGTGCTCGCGCTCGCGGAGCTGGTCGTTGGCCGCGGCCAGCTCGGCGGTGCGTGCGGTCACCGCCGCCTGCAGCTCGTCCGCGCTGGCCTGCAGTTGCGCCAGGCGCGCAGTCTTTTCGCGGTCCGCCTGCTGCAGGGCGTCGGCGCGCTCCTGCTTGAGGATCTGGATGCGATAGGCCAGGGCGAAGGAGAACAGGATCGACTCGGCCGCGACGGCCAGGGGGAACACATAGGCGTTCCACTCGGCCGGTTGCAGCACGCCGGTGGTACGCAGCAGCAGAATGGCGACGCTGCCCAGCACCAGGCCGTAGCCATAGAGGTACAGCTGCGCCGGGAAGAAGCCCTGGCGCCAGCGGATCACGGCGCTGCCCAGCGCGGCGGGAATGCTGGTCAGCGACAGCAGGGCGATGGCCCAGGCGGCCAGGTAGCGCTGCTCGAACAGGGTCAGGCCGATGGCGATCAGGTAGATCACGCAGGCCATGTTCAGCAGGTGATGGGCCCAGCGGACGTAGAGCTTGGTCTGCAGCAGCGTCTGGGTGAAACGGCTGGCGAACAGGCCCCACAGCGACGGCAGGGTGATGCGGTCGAGCCAGACCGGAACGGGGTGATTCGGCCACAGGTACTGCGCGCCATGGCCGGTCATGCTGATGATGAACAGCAGGGCGAAGGCCGTGGTCAGCACGTACCAGAAGTAGGCCTTGTCACGCAGCGAGATGAGAATGAACAGGTTGTACAGCAGCAGGGCGAAGACCACGCCGTAGATGACGCCCAGCCCGAGGTTCTCGCGGATCGCCAGTTGCTTGAGGTCGTCGCTCTGCCAGATGCGCAACGGAAAGGAGTTGCCGGCCGGGTCGAACGCACGCAGGTACAGGGTCAGCGGCTGTTCGCCCAGCGCCGGCAGGTCGAACACCATGCGCCGGTATGCGAGGTCGCGGCTCTCGCTGAAAGCCACGCGTTCTCCCGCCTGGCGCATCTGCCAGCCACCCTGGCCATCGGGCAGGTAGAGCTGCAGATCGAGCTGGGTGACCGAGCCGACTTCCAGCACCCAGTCCGTCGGCGCGCTGCTGTCGCGTTGCAGGCTGAGTTTGATCCACCAGGGATTCAGGCTCTGGCCCACGCTGGCCCGCCCGTTGGCCGCCTGAAAGCGCGATTGCTGTGTGGCTGAGGTGATGTCGCCGATGCTCAGCGTGCCGTGCGAATCCTCCAGCAGCTCGACGTCGGCGTTGAGCGCCGAGCCGCTGCTGGTCGCGCTCAGGGTGATGACGGGGGCCGCCTGGCTGGTGGAGGCCAGCCACAGCAAGAGAGCGAGCGATAAGACTAAACGCTGCAGCATAGGCATCCTGATAGGCGGTGTTCGAGTGTTTTGAGTATATGCACAGGAACGTTATTGATCGAAAACAAATATGGCCGGGCGCTATCGCAGGAAAATGCCAGGTTTTCCTCAAGTTGCAGTGGCGTGGGAGGCTGCTGTCGAGTGATTAAACCCAGTGAATTAGTCTGGTTTGGTCAAAATTTGTGCTATGATCCGCGCCCCTCGTGATAGCCCGCTGATCAAAAAATATGCAAGCCGCCAAGCCGCTGTTCGACTATCCCAAGTACTGGGCCGAGTGTTTCGGGCCAGCGCCGTTCCTGCCGATGAGCCGGGAAGAAATGGATCAGCTCGGCTGGGACAGTTGCGACATCATCATCGTTACCGGTGATGCCTACGTCGATCATCCCTCGTTCGGCATGGCCATCATCGGCCGCCTGCTGGAGGCCCAGGGCTTTCGCGTCGGCATCATCAGCCAGCCGGACTGGCGCAGCAAAGACGACTTCATGAAGCTCGGCGAGCCGAACCTGTTCTTCGGCGTCGCCGCCGGCAACATGGATTCGATGATCAACCGCTACACCGCCGACAAGAAGATTCGCTCCGACGACGCCTATACCCCTGGCGGTCTGGCCGGCAAGCGCCCGGATCGCGCCAGCCTGGTCTACAGCCAGCGCTGCAAGGAGGCCTACAGCCACGTGCCGGTGATTCTCGGCGGCATCGAGGCCTCGCTGCGCCGCATCGCCCACTACGACTACTGGCAGGACAAGGTGCGCCGTTCGATCCTGATGGACGCCACCGCCGACATCCTGCTCTACGGCAACGCCGAGCGCGCCGTGGTCGAGGTGGCCCAGCGCCTGTCGCGCGGCGAGTCGATCGAGAGCATCAGCGACGTGCGCGGCACCGCCTTCATTCGGCGCGATACCCCGCAGGGCTGGTTCGAGGTGGACTCCACGCGCATCGACCGTCCGGGCCGTGTCGACAAGATCATCAACCCCTACGTCAATACGCAGGACACCGAGGCCTGCGCCATCGAGCAGGGCAAGGGTGGCGAGGTCGAAGACCCCAACGAAGCCAAGGTGGTGCAGATTCTCGAAAGCCCGCGCATGACCCGCGACAAGACGGTGATCCGCCTGCCGTCGTTCGAGAAGGTGCGTAACGACCCGGTGCTCTACGCCCACGCCAACCGTGTGCTGCACCTGGAGACCAACCCCGGCAACGCCCGTGCGCTGGTGCAGAGGCATGGCGAGGTGGACGTGTGGTTCAACCCGCCACCCATCCCCATGAGCACCGAGGAAATGGACTACGTGTTCGGCATGCCCTACGCCCGGGTGCCGCATCCAGCGTACGGCGGCGAGCGCATCCCGGCGTACGAGATGATCCGTTTCTCGGTGAACATCATGCGTGGCTGCTTCGGCGGCTGCACCTTCTGCTCGATCACCGAGCACGAAGGCCGCATCATCCAGAACCGTTCGCACGACTCGATCATCCGCGAGATCGAAGAGATGCGCGACAAGGTGCCGGGCTTTACCGGGGTCGTTTCCGACCTGGGCGGCCCTACCGCCAACATGTACCGCATCGCCTGCAAGGACCCGGAGATCGAGCGTCACTGCCGCAAGCCGTCGTGCGTGTTCCCGGGTATCTGCGAGAACCTCAACACCGACCACTCGTCGCTGATCGAGCTGTACCGCAAGGCACGTGCGCTGCCCGGCGTGAAGAAGATCCTGATCGCCTCCGGCCTGCGCTACGACCTGGCCGTCGAGTCGCCGGAATACGTCAAGGAGCTGGTCACCCATCACGTCGGCGGTTACCTGAAGATCGCCCCGGAGCACACCGAGCGCGGCCCGCTGGACAAGATGATGAAGCCGGGCATCGGCAGCTATGACCGCTTCAAGCAGATGTTCGAGAAGTTCTCGAAGGAAGCGGGCAAGGAGCAGTACCTGATCCCGTACTTCATCGCGGCGCACCCGGGGACCACCGACGAGGACATGATGAACCTCGCCCTGTGGCTCAAGCGCAACGGTTTCCGCGCCGACCAGGTGCAGGCGTTCTATCCCTCGCCAATGGCCACGGCCACGGCCATGTATCACTCGGGCAAGAACCCGCTGCGCAAGGTCACCTACAAGAGCGACGGCGTCGAGATCGTCAAGAGCGAGCAGCAGCGTCGCCTGCACAAGGCCTTCCTGCGCTACCACGACCCGAAGGGCTGGCCACTGCTGCGCGAAGCACTGCAGCGCATGGGCCGTGCCGACCTGATCGGCCCGGCCAAGCACCAGCTGATCCCCGCTACCCAGCCTGTGGGTGACGGCAGCTACCAGAGCGCGCGGCGCAAGAACTCCACGCCCGTGGGCAGCAAGAAGGCCGGCGCCGGTGGCAAGATCCTCACCCAGCACAACGGCCTGCCACCCCGTGGCAGCGACGGTGCCAAGCCCTGGGACAAGCGCGAGCAGGCCAAGGCGGCTGCCTTCGCCAAGATGCAGGAGCAGAAGAAAGGTGGCAAAGCGAGCGGTGGTGGCAAGAAGAAGCCCAGGCCCGTCGCGCCACGCTGAATGAAAACGCCAGCCTCGAGCTGGCGTTTTTCTGTCCGCCCGCAGCCTGGCGCGGACTGCAGCGCGCCGCGACGGCGCGGGCCGAGCGCCTTACAGCTGGCCTGCCTGCCACTGCGCTTCGCGGCTGGCGAGCGCGGCTGCGATGGCCTCGACGCTGTCGGCGGCGATGGTCTCCGGCAGCGGGTCGAGACCGACGCTGGCGAACAGCTGGCCGTAGCTGTTGCGCAGCTCCGCGTAGGCCAGGTCGCGGCGCAGGTCCGCCTGCAGCGTGTTCAGTTCGCCCTGGATCAGCTCCAGTTCACCGATGCCCTGCGCCTTGTAGCGGTTGCGCAGTTGCTCGACGATCTGGCCGTCCAGCCCGGCCAGCTGCTGGCTGGTGCGGAACTGGCGCTGCGCTTCGCGGAAGTTGGCGTTGGCCACGTGCAGCTGGGCGAGAATCGCCATCGACATGGCCTGGCGGCGGGCGTCGGCGACCTCCTGGCCCGCCTTGGCGACATCGATGGCGGCCGGTGCCGAGAGGACGTTGAACAGGTTCCAGGTGACCTTCACGCCGTAGTCCGCCCAGCTCTGGTTGACCAGGAACGAGTTGCTGTCGTAGTGGCCGCCGGCCGAGAACTCCAGGCCCGGTAGCAGGCGCAGCATGGCCTTGCGTGTCTCGGCGGCGCTGATGCGCGCCTGGTAGTCCTGCTCGCGCAGTTCGGGGCGGCTGGCCAGGGCCTCCTGTTCCAGCGTGCCCAGTTCCACCTTCAGCTCCGGGACCTGGTAGCCGGTCTCGGGCGCCAGTTCGACCTGGGTGCCCAGGGGCAGGTTGATCAGCGTCGCCAGCTCGGTCTTGGCCAGTGACAGGGCGCGGCGTTGTTCCTCCAGCTGGCGAGTGGCCTCGATCAGGGCGCGCTGATAGCTCAGGGCCTGGATCGGGTCGCCGATGCGCTGTTCACTCAGGCGCTGGCTGTTGTCCCGGGCCTCGGCCACGCGTGTCATGAGGCTGTCGATCTGGCTGAGCAGGCGATCGGCGGCGACGGCGCGCCAGTAGGCGGAGCGCACGTCCTGAATGATGGTGTGCACCACCTTGCGCCGACGCTCCTGCACGATCAGGCGCTGGTCGCCCTGCTGCTTGGCGCTGACGTAGCTGACACCGAAGTCGAGCACGTTCCACACCATGGTCAGGTCGGCCACGCCGCGGTCGCGATCCTGCGAGGTGGAGGGTTCGAGCGACTGGGTGCCGGTTTCGATGCTCTGGCTGCTCGACGCGCTGACGTTGTTGCGCCCTGCATAACCCGCCGACAGCGCCATGCGCGGCAGCATGTCGAAGGTGGCGAGATCGACCTGGCGTTGGGCCATGGCCTCTTCCATCACCTTGAGGCGCGCCTCGAGGTTGTACTTCACCGCACGCGCCATGGCCTCGTGCAGGGTCAGCGGGCCGTTGAGCGGCTCCTGGTCGGCGAACATCGCCTGCAGGTCGCTCTGCGCCCGTTGCTCGCTGACGCTGCGCTCGATGGGCTGGCTGGTCACCGCGCAGCCACTGATGGCCAGCGCCAGCATGCTCACTACCCCTAGTGTTTGGCTCTTTTTCATCCTTGGGCCGCCCCCTTGTCACGGCTCCGACTCACTGCTTTCTCGTTGTTATCGGTCGATCAGATCTGTGCCTGGGCCGCTGCGATCTGTTGCAGGGCCTGGGCCAGTTCCTGGTGCTGGCGTTGCTCACCTTCGTTCAGCGCCTGCAATTGCTGGCCCAGCGTCGGGGCCGAGAGGAAGCCGCCACCCCCGGCTCCCCATTTCTTGCCATCGAAAACCTCCAGCTTTTGGCTCTCCTGCTGCACATCCTTGGTAAAGATGCCGGAGAGGCTGCTGCTGCCGAACACCCCTCCGTCGCCGCCACCGAAGCCGAGGAAGCCGATACCGCTGCCATTGCCGGCACCGCTGTCGCTGCTGGCGAAGACCTGCGCGATGAAGCTGGGAGCCAGGACGTTGGGGTTGAGGAAGATGGTGCCCACAGTGGGAACGCCACTGCCCAGCGTCGGTTGCTCGAACAATGGCGGTGGCAGCAGCGGCGACGCCGACGGGCTGCTGACAACCGGCATGCTTGGCATGGGCAACGAGCTGCTCGTGCCCAGCTGGGCTGCGGGAGGGTCGACGCGAAACTCCGGGTCGCCCTCGTTGCGCACCAGGCTATAGCTCTGGCCCTGCAGGCCGCCAGCCAGGTCGTTGCCCGCACTGTCGCGGATACCGGTGCCGCTGGCGTTGAGCGATAGGGTCAGCGTGCCGCTGCCAGCCACGTCGCTGACGGTGATCTGATAGGTCTGGCCATCGAGCTGGGTCAGACCGCTCAGGGTACCGCTGGCGTTGCCGGTAGCCACCAGGCTGAAGTCTCCAAGGTCGACGCCGCTGACCGCCTCGCTAAACACCACGGTGTAGCGCACGCTGCTGGCGTCGGTCGGTGACGGGTCGGTGGTGACGATGGCGTTGGCCCTGGGGGCGCTGGTGTCGACGATCACGTTGCTGGTGTCGCCCACGTTGTTCAGGCTCAGGTTCAGCGCATTGCCGGCGCTGTCGCGCAGGGTGCCGCCGTTGCTCAGCAGGCCGCTGACGGCTATGCCGTCGGCGTCGTTGAAACCGGCCTGCACGGTGTACTGGAACACTAGCGCGGTACTGCCAGTGCCGGCCACGTAGTTGGCGAACACCGTGGTACCGCCGATGTCCAGAGCCAGACGCGGAATGCCATCGACCGTCACCGCCTCGCTGGTGTTGACCACGAAGCTCAGGGTATCGCCGGCGTTGTACTGCACGCCTACTGGCACGGTGACGCTGCTGACCTGCGGGGCGATGCCGTCGATCACCAGGTTGTGCTGGGCGGCCAGGGAGTTGCCACTGCCGGTGCCCGGCAGGCCCAGGTTGGCGGCGCTGTTGGCGGCGTTGCGGATGATGCTGCCGTTGAGGCTCAGCGCACTGCTGGAGTGGTAGTTCAGGTCGGCGCTGACATCGCCGCTCTGCACGGTGTAGAGAAAGGTCAGGGTGTTGCTGCCGGAGCCGGAGATGAACACCGCGCTGCGGTCCACTGTGCCGGTTTCCAGAAGCAGGCTGGGCGCTCCGCCTGCGGTGTCGACGATGACCGCCTGGTCGAACGTGACGGTAAGGGTGATGCTATCGCCGACCTTGTAGGTGCCGTTGGGCGAGCTGGCGTGCACACCGAGCACGTTGGGCGTAGGGTCGGCGAGGGTATAACCGGGGCTGCTGAAGTCACTTTGCAGGGCGTTGCCGATGCCGTCGACGATGCCGCTGCCTGCCGCCGCCAGTGACAAGCCGAGCGTGCCCTGACCGCTGACACCGCCGACGGTGACGCGGTAGGTGCGGGCATCCAGCTGCACCAGGGACAGCAGGGTGCCGCTGGCACTGCCGCTGGTGGTCAGAGCGAAGTCGCCCAGATCGACGCCGCTGACCGCCTCGTTGAAACTGACGGTGAAGTTCAGGCTGCTGGCGCTGGTTGGCGAGGGATCATCCAGGGCGATATCGGATACCTGCGGCGGCGCCGCATCGACCAGCACACCGCTGGTGGCGCCCACGCTGTTCAGAGTCGTCTGCGCATCGTTGCCGGCGCCATCGCGCAAGGTCGCGCCGTTGGCGTCCAGGCCGCCGGCAACGGTGATGCCGTCGGAGTCCTGCTGGCCGTTGGCAACGGTCAGGCGGAACACCAGTGCGCTGCTGCCCGAACCGCTGAGGTAGCTGGCGTAGACGACGCCGCCGTCATCCAGCGTGATCGCCAGGCGCGGTGTACCGCCACTGGTGTCGACGGTCACGGCCTCGTCGAAGTTCACCGTGAAGTCGAGGTTGTCGCCGGCCAGGTAGGTGCCGTTGGCGGGCACGCCGACGCTGGTGACGGCCGGAGCCTTGCTGTCGATGGCGTAGTTGTTGGAGTCGGTGCTGCTGGTGCCGCTGTTGCCAGCCGCGTCGGTGTAGCCGGTGTTGTCCAGGGTGATGACGTTGCTGGTGTCGGTGACGTTGGCATTGGGGGTCAGGGTGGCGGTCCAGGTGATACCGCCGTCGCTGCTGGCGAGGTTGCTCAGCGCGCCGTTGGCCACGCTGAAGTCCGCCGTGGTCAGGCCGCTCACCGCTTCGCTGAAGGTGATGGTGACGGTGGTGCTCTGGCCGGCCCTGAGCGTGCTGTCGGCCACCACCAGGGTGGCGCTCGGGCGCTGGGTATCGATGCTGTAGCTGTTCGAGTCGGTGCTGCCGGAGCCGGTGTTGCCGGCCGCATCGGTGTAGCCGGTGTTGTCCAGGGTGATGAGGTTGCCGGCGGCGGTGACGTTGGCGCTCGGTGTCAGGGTGGCGGTCCAGGTGATCCCGCCGTCGACGCTGGCGAGGTTGCTCAGCGCGCCGTTGGCGACGCTGAAGTCCGCCGTGGTCAAACCGCTGACCGCCTCGTTGAAGGTGATGGTGACGGTGGTGCTCTGGCCGGCCCCGAGCGTGCTGTCCGCCACCACCACGGTGGCGCTGGGGCGCTGGGTGTCGATGGCGTAGTTGCCCGAGTCGGTGCTGCCACTGCCGCTGTTGCCTGCCAGGTCGTTCACTCCGGCGTTGTCCAGGGTGATGAGGTTGGAAGCATCGCTGACATTGCTGCCGGGGGTGAATGTGGCGGTCCAGGTGATCCCGCCGTCACTGCTGCTGAGGCCACTCAGCGTGCCGTTGGCGACGCTGAAGTCGGCAATGGTCAAATTGGTGACTACCTCATTGAACGTCACGGTGACGGTCGCCGTCTCGCCGATCCGCAGGGCCGTGTCGCTGAGGGTGATGCTGCTCGCCGCAGGGCGCACGCCATCGACCACCAGGGCCTTGTTCGCGCCCAGGGAACCTGCGGCGCCTGGGGTCGGCAGGGTGAGGATGGCCGACTGGCTGGTGCCGTCCTGAATGGTGCCGCCGTTGAGGCTGAGGGCCGAGGTGGAGGCGTAATCGAGGTCGGCGGAGATGTCTCCGGCCTGTACGGTGTAGCTGAAGCTCAGGGTGTCGGTGCCTGAACCGGACACGTAGTTGAGTATGCGATCGGTGGCACCGGTTTCCAGGGTCAGGGTCGGCGTGCCGGTCACGTTGACCGAGGTGTCGAACTGTACGGTCACGGTGATGACGTCGCCGATCTTGTAGGTGCCGTTGGCCGTGCTGGAGGTGATGTTGGTGACCACCGGTGCGGCAGGTGCGGTCAGGGTCAGGTCATTGCCGGTGCCGCCGGCATAGCTGGTGGTCAGTTCGGTGCCGTTGCCGCCCGCCGTGATCGTGCCGCCCTCGCTGATGCCGGTGAAGGTACCGGTAATCGC
Organism: Ectopseudomonas khazarica; assembly: GCF_017915135.1. NCBI lineage: Bacteria > Pseudomonadati > Pseudomonadota > Gammaproteobacteria > Pseudomonadales > Pseudomonadaceae > Ectopseudomonas > Ectopseudomonas khazarica. The sequence continues at coordinate 739,545 of NZ_CP068551.1, forward strand.
ATCGCCACCGTCGTTGACGATCACCGTGTAGCGGTCGCCACTGCCAGCCGTGTAGCCATGAGTGACGGCCAGGGTCGCGCCGGAGAGATTGGCCGAGCCATTGACCAGCACCCGGTCATAGCCGCTACCCGCCGTCGTGCCGTTGATGTCCAGGGCCAGGGTGCTGCCTGCGGCCAGGCTGAGGTTGCCGTTGATGTTGAGGCTGCCTGCACCGCCATTGCCGGGGGACAGGGTGCCGCCGCTCTGCACGGTGACGTTGCCCCCCAGCGAGCCGCTGCCGGCCAGCGTGGCACCGCTTGCCACGGTGGTCGTGCTGCTGGTGTTGCCGTCCACGATCAGCGTGCCGGCGAACACGGTGCTGCTGCCCGTGCTGGTGTTGTTGGCCGTCAGGGTCAGGCTGCCGCTACCGCTCTTGTTCAGGCTGCCGATGCCGGCGACCACGCTGGAGATGGTCGCCGTATCGCCGCTGCCGTTGGTGAAGGTCTGGGTGGTGCCGCCGGCCAGGCTGAGGGTACCGCCAGTCAGGACCAGGCCGCTGGCCTGATCCATGTCGAAGGTCAGGCTCTCGTTGAGCGACACGGCATTGAGGTTGAGCGTCTGCCCGGCCAGGCTGCTGGCGAAGACGATGGTCTGGCTGCCGGTGCTGTCGGCGGCGGCGATGGCCACTGCCTCGCTGAAGCTCACGCCATTGCTGCGGTCGATGGTCGCGGTATCCGTGGCATTGGTGACGTAGATGGTGTCGCTGGTCACCGTGACATTGGCACTGGCGTTGCCGCCAGCGCCATCGTTCACCGTGACCGCCACGGTGGCGTCGCCGGCGGGCGTGTCGCTGCGGTAGGTGATGCGCTGCGCCACGTCGTTGACCAGTGCTGAGGTGGCCGTGGTGCCACTGCTGGTGAAGGTGATGGTCAGCACGCCACCGCTGTTGGTGAAGGTGGCGAAGGTCAGCCCGCCCGACTGCAGGTTGCTGCCACTGACGGTGAACAGGCCGCCGCTGGTGTCGAAGCCCAGCACGTCGCTGCCTATCGCCGTGCCGCTGCGCTGGATCACCAGGCTGGCGCCGGACCAGTCGCCATTACCGCCGTTCAGCGCATCCAGCTCGGCATCGGCCAGGCTGGCATTGTTGCCCACGTCGAGGCGGACGGTATTGCCTGCGCCGCCCCAGGCCACGCTGTCGCCGTTGAGGTTGCTGACGGCGGGAGCTGCGTTGGGGGCGACCGCATCCGCGAAACCCACATTGTCGATGCCGATATACAGAGGTTGACCATTTGGATCCGTGATACGGATTTCGTCTGCGTACTGGAATATCGATGCCGTCAGCCCATTGCCCTGGGTGAAGTCCGAGATGTAGTCGCTGTCGGTCGCGAGTGTGACGCTGCCTCTGGAGACACCGTTCTGGAAGGCTTCGAATTTGATCTGAGAGTGCGCGCCAAGGTAGTCGACGATCTTGATTCCGGTGAACGAGAACTCGCTCCCGTCCTGGCTGCGAATCACGACGATGGGCGAGCCATTCCCGGAATCGTCGACGATACCTTCGTCCTGGCTGCCGGTCCCATCCGTGAACAGATCGCTGTAGTACTTCCACGCCGCGCCGTTATTGGAGTTGCCGGAGTTGGCGGAAAAGATCTCTATCGTCACGCCAGGAATGTCGCTCGACTGGGCTTGGCCGTCGGTCACCGGAGTACCCAGGATCGTGTCGGTACCGGAAAAATTCAGCGTTCCGGAAAACAACTGGCCGGTAAACGCGTTCTGGGCGGCAAGCGAGAACGGCATGCCGGCCTCTATGGTGCCGGTCGAGGTCTCCAGCACCCAGTTCCTGGCGTTGATGCTGCTGCCGGTCGCGTCGGTGGACGCTGCAACGTCGGCCTGGGTGATGGCGGCAATCTGGCTGATGAAGGACTGGCCCTTGTCGCCTAGGGCGATATCGCAGCCATAGAGCAGGATGTCGCCATCCCCACCCAGTTTGCTGCCGATGGCCTCCAGCGTGGAGCTGTGATCTTGCAGGTTGCTGGCATCCAGGGTCAGGCTGCCCAGCGTGATCTGTCCTGACAAACCATGGCTGACGATATAGATCGCATCGATGCCGGAGCGCCCGTTCAGATAGTCGGCAATCTGCTGAAGCCCATCCTGGCTGCCATCCAGTACGACGACCTCGCTACCTTCGCTGACGCCGGCGATGAGTTGTGCAGAGTCCTGCACGTTGCCGTCGATGAAGACGATCTCCTGGCGCTGATCGCTGCTGGCGGCTGGCGCGGCAGCGGCACTGTCATCGACCTGGCTGTCGCTGGCACTGTCCGCCTGGGGCGTGGGGTCGGCCTGGACCGTATCGGCAACCGTGGCGGCAACCGCCCCGTCGAACATCATGCGCGGTTCGAGGGCCAGTAGCCAGGCAGGGCCCGCCGGGGCCTGGGGTGTCGCTGTGACGGTGGCTCTGCGTTTCATCATCTGCTCCCGGCGTTGCTTTACGTAAGTGGCGGCCCGCCTGGGCGGGCCGACCTTCAGGTGCTTGCTCGACTCAGCCTCGCGACGGGAAGACCCCTTCGGTCGCGATCACGAAGTTGGTGCCGAGGAAGGGATTGCGGATACCGAACGGCTGGCTGCCACCGACGGGCGAGATAGTGACCGTTCCCTGCGGTGTGATGCTGGCCTGCCCGCTGAGCCCGCCCAGGTTGGCTTTCGTCGAGTCGGGTGGAGTATCGGTGAACAAACCCGCGAACACCACACTGGCAGGACCGGCTTTCGCGGTCGTGGCGGAGAGGTAGGTGGTGTTGCCTGCCGTGGGTGGCACCATCGCGGCGGTCGGATTGGTGGCCACGGCGGCACTGATGGTCAGGGCGCCGTTGCTGGCCTGGCCGGTGAAATGCGCGACTGGCGCGTGCATCGGCAGCTCTGCGGTGGTCAGGGTGACATTTTCGCGGCCGGCCATCTCGCCCTGGACAATCACGTCCAGGCCTGGCCCGTGCCCCATCCCTACCGGGCTGCGCCCACGGTAGTCGGGCAGGCCGAAGGTGGTCTGGCCATTGCCGCCATACAGCGTGCCGAGCAGTGAGAAAAGGGCAGTGTTCTGTGCGATGGGCATCAGCTGGCCCTGACACAGCGCATAGCCACGCGGTGCGAAGTTGAAGCCGACCATTTTGATTTCGCCGAGGAACGGTTCCATGTTGTTGCTCCCTGCTGTGTGACGCCGGTGTGACCGACGGGTTGTCGTGATGGCTCAGGTCCGTGGCGCGGATGTCCGTGTATGGAAAACGGCCTGCAACAGGCGGGCCCCGTCGTCGTCCGGGCCGATCGGGGTGAGCATGACCCACCATGACGCCTCGCCCGGGCTGTGCAAGGTATAGCTGAATTGCGGCAGGTCGACCCCGGCGGGCTGTCGAAAGATGGCGTCGTAGCACTGATGGCGCGGGTTCATGGCCTTGCCCTGGCTCACTTCGACCAGTTGCACATCGACACCGGGATGTCCTTCCCAGCTGAGGCGCCAGGTCTGGCCCAGGGCCTGTTGCAGGTCTGCCTGGCTGGGGACATCGTTCATGCGCTCAGACTCCGTGCGGCGGTGCGGTGCATCTCCAGATAGATCGGGTGCTGGCCGGTCACGATGAAACCGAAATGTTCATACAGGCGTCGGGCAGGGTTGTCGGATTCGACGTAGAGACGAATCGCTTTTCCCAGCCTGTCGGCCTCATCGACCAGGCCGGCGAGGAGGGTGCGGCCGATGCCCCGGCCACGCCAGGCCGGCAGCAAGGACAGGTCCATCAGGTTGTGGGTGCCGGGCCCGCGAAACAGGTAGAGACGGCCGATGGGTTGCTCACCCTGAAGGATCAGCGAGAACTCGGCGCCTCGATAGTGGGCCTGGTAGTGGCGGTGCTGGGCATCGAACTGTTGCTGCAGGAAGGCCGCTTTCTCGGCCTGGCTCCAGGGCAGCGGGTCGAGCTCCTGCGCGCGGGTGCTGGCGTACAGGTCGAGCAGAAACGCCAGGTCGGTTGCCGTGATGGGGCGCAGATGCACGTCAGATGTGAACACGGTGTGGAGCTTCCTTGCGCACCTTGTTCATGAATGAAACAGGCGCAGTCGTTGGCTTGTCGGGCGCACTGCGTGTGCGCACCCTGAATGAATATAGAACGATGACACGGACTTGCCACTATTTCCTTACGGGTGGCAGGTTTTTTCTGCAAGCGCTCGCCTGCTGCAGGCGAGCCCTGCGGTGAGCGGCGCAACCGTGGCATCAGAAGCCGCTTTCGCGGACGCCCAGTGCGGCCAGGCGGCGCCAGGTGGCGCCGAGTATGGACTGCCCCGTCCCTTCGAGGACGACGACGCCACGTACGGGCAGCGAGGGTTCGTCCGCCGCCTCCAGCAGGCTGAGGCGGGCGCCGTACTGCGCCTGCAAGGGGGCCGCCCGCTGCTGGGCGTCGCGGCGTACGGCGATGGGGCCGTGGTGGTCGGAGGCCAGTGCCTCCAGCTGCAGATAGGCGACGCCGGTGTCGTCCACGTCATCGAGGCGGACCGCCAGCGCGGCGCGCGCCGGGTCGTCGGCGATGAAGCGTCCTTCGCTGCCTGGCTGCACACGCCAGAGCCCGTCTTCGGCCAGGTAGCCGCGCAGGCGGACGCCGGGCGCCACGACGCGCAGCAGCGGGTCGCCTGACTTGAGCCAGCGGCCTGGCGCCAGGTTCGGCTGCAGGTCCCGCACCACGCCGTTTTCCGGTGCGCGCAGCTGCAGACGTTCGCGTTGCGCAGCCAGGCCACGGTACTCGGCGACCGATGTCGCCAGGCGCTGTTCGAGCACGGCAGCGTCGCCCACCGTCTCGCTGCGACCGGCCTGACGGCGCAGCTGCAGCTGCAGTATCTGGATTTCCTGGCGCACGATGGCCTGGCGCGACTCGAGGTCCGGAGACTCCAGCTCCAGCAGCAGTTCACCTTGCTGCACCGCCTGGCCGTCGCGGACATGCAGCTGCTTCAGGCGCGCGGACAACGGGGGATAGAGAGCCGTGCTGCTGGCGGCCTCGAGCACGCTCGGCACGTCGACGGCGGTACGCCATGGCAGCACCAGCAGGGCCGACAGCATCAGCAGTCCGGCCGCCGTGAGCAGGGTCTTGCCCGGGGCGGCCTGATCGCGCCGCCGCCACCATTCCTGCCATTCGCGCCAGATCGGCAGGCCGATGAACCAGAGCAGCTCCACCAGCATCAGGACGATGCCCAGCAGCTTGAAGAACATGTGGTAGACGGCCAGGGCAATGCCGAGAAACAGGGCGGCGCGCCATAGCCAGGAGCCATAGCCCCAGATCAGCAGGCGTCTGCGCATCGTCGCCGTCCAGGGGTCGGGGGCGGGCTCCGCGTAGCCGAACAAGGCTTCACGCAGGCGCCAGCGACAGAGGGCGAAGGCCCGTTGCTGGAGGTTGTCGACGCCCCACAGGTCGCTGAGCAGGAAGTAGCCGTCGAAGCGCATGAAGGGATTGAGGTTGATCAGCAAGGTGGTGATCCAGGTGGCGCTGGCCAGCATGAAGGTGGCGGTGCGCAGGGGGCCGTCCGGCAGCAGGGACCAGGCCAGCAGGGCGAGGCAGGCCAGCAGCAGTTCGGCGAGCACGCCTCCGGCTCCGATCAGCAGGCGGGAGCGGCGATCGTTGACGCGCCAGGCATCGCTGACATCGGTATAGAACATGGGCAGCAGCACCATGAACGCCAGCCCCATGCTCTGTACCCGACAGCCCGCGCGCTTGGCCATGTAGGCGTGACCGAACTCATGGCACAGCTTGGCGAAGGCCAGGGCACAGCCGAAGGCGATGGCGCCACCCAGGCTGAACAGGTGCGGGAAGCTGGAGATGAAGCGGTCCCAGTCGCGTGCGACGAGAAACAGGCCGAGCAGCAGCAGGATGGGCAGGCCACGGCGCAGCAGCGCGGGGCCATGGCGTTCCAGCACCGGCCAGGTGCGGTCGAGAAAGGCGTTGGGGCGCCACAGCGGGATGCGAAAGAACAGGTACTGGTGCAGCAGGCCTTTCCACAGGCCCTGGCGCTGTTGCGCCGCCTTGCTCGCGTAGCTGCTGCGCTGTTGCGCATCCGCTGCCGTGATCAGGTCGTGGGTGCTGAGGAAGCGCAGCATGCTTTCCAGGTCGGCGCCCGCCAGCGCCTGGCCGGGCTCATTGTTCGCCGCCTGCAGCACCTGCGCGGGATCGCCCAGCTGCCAGTGCCGCAGCAGGCGCATGGCCTCGGCACCGATCTTGAAGTAGCGCCCGCGCAGCGGGTCGGCCAGCGTCCATTGCGGGGCGCCGTCCAGCGCGGGGGCCGAGCTGGAAAGCTGCAGGTCGGCACGCAGGCTTGGCAGGCGCATTCACAGCCCCAGTGTCTGGCGCAGCGCTGCCAGCGGGCGGCGCAGCAGGAACAGCGCCAGCGGCACGCGTTCGCCGTAGAGCTTGGCGGTGCCACGCAGGCCGATGCGCGGTGGCGCTGCGACGAAACCGGCGTCCAGGCGGTAGGCCAGCTGGCCGTTGCTCAGTGGCTGCGCCTCGTATGCCAGGCGTTGCAGCCGGGCGTCGTGGCGATGCAGCGGGTCGCTGTCGAGGAACAGGCCGACCTCCGCGCCGGGCTGGAAGTTCAGCGCGTCGGCCACGGCGAGGTCGATGCGCAGCTCGGCGCGCCTGGGGTCTGCGATCTCCATCAGGCGCTCGCCCGTCTGTACCGGCTTGCCGACCCAGCGCTGGGCATCGGCGAACACGGCAATGCCGTCGCGCTCGGCTCTGACCTCGGTGCGTGCCAGCAGCTCGCGGGCATAGTCGCGCTCGGCACGTTTCTGCGCCGCGCGCGCGGCGAGCAGGTCGATGCGCGCGCTGGACTCGGCATCGCTGAAGGCGCGCTGGCTGTTGGCCTTGAGCTCGGCTTCGGCCACCTGCAGGCTGCGCTCGGCGACATCGGCCTGGGCGCGGATGGAGGTGGCGTCGAAGCGCACCAGCACCTCACCCTTGCTGACCGCCTGGTTGGGCTTGACCTGGAACGTCGCGATCACGCCGTCCAAGGGCGCGGCGATGACCTGGCCGTCGAGTGGCACCACTTCGGCGGGAGCCAGAACCGACTGGCGAATCGGCAGCAGCAGCAGGAGCAAGGCCACCGTCGCCACGGCGATGATGCGGCGGCGTGGCCAGCGCAGGTGCCACGGCTTGTGCGGTTGCAGGGCGAGCCAGGCATGGGCGTAGCAGTCACCCAGTTGCAGCAGCAGTGCCTGTTCGGCCTCGCTCCACGGCTGTTCACGGGCGATCCACAAGCCGCCGAAAAGCGCCTGCTTGCGGTCGAGCAGGGGCAGCCAGAACACCGAGCCTGCGGAGAGCGCCTGCCAGTCGCCACGCGTCTGCTCGCTGAGCGAGTCGGCGGTCACCACCTGGGCCTGGCTGGAGCGGCCCTGGGCAAGCAGCTGGCGCGTGGCCTCTTCGACGAAGGCGACGAAGGGAGAATGCGCTTCGACGACGCTGATCGCGGTGAGTGCGCGCACCCGGCCCGCGATCAGCAAGGCCGCATGACGAAAGCCGAACAGTGCCTGTGCGTCGTTGACCAGCGCATAGGCCAGGCTGTCGATGTCCGCCGCGGCCCGGGCCTGGTGCTGCAGGGCCAGGAAGCGGGCGAATACCTGCTCGGCTGGCCCAGGCGCCTGGGCGGTCATGGCGCCTCCGTGAAGCGCGCGCTGCCGCTCATGCCGGAGAGCAGCCCGTCCGCCTTCTCGGGCAGGCTGCCGATCAGCAGCAGGGTCTGACTGCCCTCGTCGATGCGTGCACCCAGGCGTTTCACCCTGGCCTCGAGCGGCTCGCCGGTTTCATCCGGGGTGAAGGCGAAGCGTTGCCCGGGCTGGACCCTGCTCAGCCAGCTGGACGGTATCAGCAGATAGATTTCCAGGGTGCCGTTGTCGACCACATCCAGCAGCGGCGCACCGTTTGCGACGCTTTCGTGGGGCTGGGCGCGGCGCTGCACCACGCGCCCGGCGAATGGGGCACTGACGCTGCAGCGCTTGACCTGCACCTGATACACCTGGGCCTCGGCTTGTGCCTGCGCCTGGCGCGCCTCGGCCAGCGCCACCTCGAAGCGCCCCACCGAATTCAGCGCCGCCAGTTGCTTCTTGTGGCTCAGTTCCTCACGGGTGGCACGTGCGGCGGCCTGCGCGGCGTTGAGCTGGGCCTGGTAGGCGCTGCAATCGAAACGCACCAGTACATCGCCCTTGGCGAAGGCCTCGCCGTCGGCGAACGGCATCTCGACGATGCGCCCCGGCAATTCGCTGGAGAGCACGGCCTGGTCGCGTGCCCGCAGTACGCCGCGTACCTGGCGTTCGGCGCCCGTGGGTTCGGCACGCTCGAGGGCTTCGAGCAACGGGTCCTGCGCCTGCAACAGCGGGCTGAGGGTCAGAACCAGCAGGCCAACGGGGAACAGGCGACTGGAGCGGAGGGGCATGGCATACGTCCTTGCATGAAGTCGTCGCAGTCTAAGGCAGAAGTGCAGTGAAGCAAATTGAGCACCGCGTGAGTCGAACTGGTGCGTGCGCAGGGGGCAGGTGCGTGCCAGGCTCCGTTGTGGTGCGCGCATTCGGCGGCAGACGCGGTGGGCAGCGACGCACGGTCTGTGGCATAAGTCTTGCGCTGCACAGCTCATCGTCCAGGCTAGCAGGAGGCCGCCGTGTCGATTCATGTCGCGCTGCATCACGTCACCCACTACCGCTACGACCGTGCGGTGAACCTTGGTCCGCAGGTGGTGCGTCTGCGCCCGGCGCCGCACAGCCGTACGCGCATCCTCTCCTATGCGCTGAAGGTCGAGCCGGGCGAGCACTTCGTCAACTGGCAGCAGGACCCGCAGGGCAACTACCTGGCGCGCCTGGTCTTCCCCGAGAAGACCCGTGAATTCAAGGTCGAGGTGGACCTGGTCGCCGAGATGGCGGTGTTCAACCCCTTCGACTTCTTTCTCGAGCCCTACGCCGAGCGCATTCCCTTCGCCTACACCGAGGGCGAGCAGCGCGAGCTGGCGCCCTATCTGGTCAAGCTGCCGGCCACGCCGCTGTTCGCCAGGTACCTGGCCGGGATCGAGCGCAGCCCGACACCCAGCGTCGATTTCCTGGTCGAGCTGAACCAGCGGCTGTCCGCCGACATCCGCTACCTGATCCGCATGGAACCGGGCGTGCAGACGCCGGAAGAGTCGTTGCAGCTGGCCGCCGGCTCGTGCCGTGACTCGGCCTGGCTGCTGGTGCAGTTGCTGCGCCACCTCGGCCTGGCGGCGCGCTTCGTGTCCGGTTACCTGATCCAGCTCACGGCCGACGTCAAATCCCTCGATGGTCCTTCCGGCACCGACCAGGACTTCACCGACCTGCACGCCTGGTGCGAGGTCTACCTGCCCGGCGCCGGCTGGATCGGTCTCGATCCCACCAGTGGCCTGTTCGCGGGCGAGGGGCACATTCCGCTGGCCTGCAGCCCGGAACCGTCGTCGGCGGCGCCGATCAGCGGCGGGCTGGACGAGTGCGAGGTGGAGTTCGAGCACCTGATGAGCGTCGAACGGGTGTGGGAGGCGCCACGCGTCACCAAGCCCTACAGCGAGGCGCAGTGGCAGGCGATCCAGGCGCTGGGGCGGCAGATCGACGATGACCTGCAGGCGCATGACGTGCGCCTGACCATGGGCGGCGAGCCGACCTTCGTCGCGCTCGACTACCCGGACGACGACGAGTGGAACACCGCTGCGCTGGGCCCGAACAAGCGGCGTCTGGCTGCCGACCTGTTCTACCGCCTGCGTGACCACTATGCGGCCAATGCACTGGTGCATTTCGGCCAGGGCAAGTGGTACCCCGGCGAGCAGCTGCCGCGCTGGTCGCTGAACTGCTTCTGGCGCCGCGATGGCCAGCCCCTGTGGCACGACCCCAGGCTGCTGGCTGACGAGAAGCGCGGCTATGGCGCCACGGCCGAGACCGCCGAGCGCTTCCTGGCCAGCCTGGCCGCCCACCTGCAGGTGGAGGCCGACAACGTCTTTCCGGCCTTCGAGGACTGGTTCTACTACCTGTGGCGCGAGCGCAAGCTGCCGGACAACGTCACGCCGGACGATCCGCGCCTGAGCGATCCGCTGGAGCGCGAGCGCCTGCGCAAGGTGTTCGACCAGGGGCTCGACGCGGTGGTCGGCCATGTCCTGCCACTGGCGCGCCAGGTGGTCGGCGAGGGCTGGCAGAGCGGGCGCTGGTTCCTGCGCGACGAGCACTGCCGCCTGCTGCCGGGCGACTCGCCGCTGGGCTACCGCCTGCCGCTGGACTCGCTGCCCTGGGTCAGCCAGGCCGATTACCCCTACATCAACCCGGTCGACCCGAGCCAGGCGCAGCCGCCGCTGCCCGCCGCGGCGCAGATCCAGCGCCAGTTGCGCGGGGTCTGGCGTGGCGCCAGTGTCGCTGCTGGCAGTGGCCCGCAGAGTGCGCGCCCGGCCAGCGGTCAGTCGGCCGCCGGCATCGTGCGCACGGCACTGTGCGCCGAGCCGCGTGAGGGGCGGCTGTATCTGTTCATGCCGCCGCTGAGCCATCTCGAGGACTACCTGGAGTTGGTCGCGGCCATCGAGGCGGTGGCGGCCGAGCTCGATTGCCCGGTGCTGCTGGAAGGCTACGAGCCGCCGCTTGATCCGCGCCTGCAGTACTTCCGCGTGACCCCCGATCCGGGGGTGATCGAGGTAAACATCCATCCGGCGGCCAGCTGGGACGAGCTGGTGGAGCGCTGCGAGTTTCTCTACGAGGCGGCGCGGCAGTCGCGGCTGTCCAGCGAGAAGTTCATGATCGATGGCCGTCACACCGGCACCGGCGGCGGCAACCACTTCGTCCTCGGCGGGGCGACGCCGGGCGACTCGCCGTTCCTGCGGCGTCCCGACCTGCTGCGCAGCCTGATCAGCTACTGGCACAACCACCCGTCGCTGTCCTACCTGTTCAGCGGCCTGTTCATCGGCCCGACCTCGCAGGCGCCACGGGTGGACGAGGCGCGCAACGATGCCCTGTACGAACTGGAGATCGCCTTCGCGCAGATGCCCGAGCCGGGGCGCGATGCTCCGCCGTGGCTGGTCGACCGGTTGTTGCGCAACCTGCTGGTGGACGTGACCGGCAACACCCACCGCGCCGAATTCTGCATCGACAAGCTGTACTCGCCGGACTCCGCCAGCGGGCGACTCGGCCTGCTCGAACTGCGTGCCTTCGAGATGCCGCCACATGCGCAGATGAGCCTGGCCCAGCAGTTGCTGCTGCGCGCGCTGATCGCACGCTTCTGGCAGGAGCCCTATCGCCCGGCCAAGCTGGTGCGCTGGGGGACCGAGCTGCATGACCGCTTCCTGCTGCCGCATTTCGTCGAGCAGGATTTCGCCGACGTGCTGCAGGAGCTGGGCAGCTTCGGCTATCGACTGCGCAGCGAATGGTTCGCCCCGCACCTGGAGTTCCGCTTTCCCAAGGCCGGCGATTTCGCCGTCAAGGGCATCGACCTGGAGCTGCGTCAGGCGCTGGAGCCCTGGCATGTGCTGGGCGAGGAGGGCGCCATCGGCGGTACGGTGCGTTACGTCGACTCGTCACTGGAACGCATGCAGGTGAAGCTCGCCGGCATGGCGCCGGACCGTTACCTGCTGACCTGCAACGGCGTGCCGGTGCCGCTGCGGCCCACCGGCAAGGTCGGTGAGTTCGTCGGCGGCGTGCGTTTCCGGGCCTGGCAGCCGGCCAGTTGCCTGCAACCGACCATCGGCGTGCATGCCCCGCTGGTGTTCGACCTGATCGACACCTGGATGCAGCGCTCGCTGGGCGGTTGCCAGTACCATGTGGCGCATCCGGGCGGGCGCAACTACGACAGCCTGCCGGTCAACGCCTACGAGGCGGAAAGCCGGCGTCTGGCGCGCTTCTTCCGCCTCGGCCACAGCCCGGGCAAGCGTCCCGTGCTGCAACCGATGGACAATAATGAACTACCGATGACCCTGGATCTGCGTCGCGTCTGACGCCCATCCCGTCTGTGGCAGGGGCCTTGGCCGCGAACCGTCGCTGCTGAAGCGCCTCTGTCACGGATGCAGCCGTCAATTTGCGTCACGCTGCCTTGTCACTGCCGAGCCTGCCATGCCCGACCTGCTAGCCGATTATCCGCCTCCTGCCGGGGGTTACCACGAACTGCTCGACGCCAAGGGCAAGGTGCGCCCGCACTGGCGCCGCCTGTTCGAGCAACTCGAGCGCAGCCGCCCGGAGCAACTGGCCCAGCGCGAGGCCATGCTGGCCCGGCAGATTCAGGAGAACGGCGTCACCTACAACGTCTACGCCGATCCCGACGGGGCCGACCGGCCCTGGGAGCTGGACCTGCTGCCGAACCTGATCCCGGCCGACGAGTGGCAGCAGATCGCCGCCGGCGTGGCCCAGCGCGCGACCCTGCTCAATCGCGTCGTGGCCGATCTCTACGGGCCGCAGAAGCTGATTGCCGAAGGCCTGCTGCCGACGGAGCTGGTGTTCGGTCACAACAACTTTCTCTGGCCCTGTCAGGGCGTGCAGGCGCCGGGGGGCACCTGGCTGCACCTGTACGCGGTGGACCTGGCCCGTGCGCCGGACGGCCGCTGGTGGGTGACCGCCGATCGCACCCAGGCGCCCTCCGGTGCCGGCTACGCGCTGGAGAACCGGCAGATCGTCTCGCGGGCCTTTCCCGAGTTGTACCGTGACCTGCGCGTGCAGTACCTGGCCGGTTTCTTCCGGACCCTGCAGGACACCCTGGCCCGCCAGGCGCCGAGCGGCGGCGAGACCCCGCTGGTGGTGCTGCTGACGCCGGGGCGTTTCAACGAAAGCTATTTCGAGCACCTGTACCTGGCGCGCCAGCTGGGCTATCCGCTGGTCGAAGGCAGCGACCTGACCGTGCGGGATGCCACGCTCTATCTCAAGACCCTGGCAGGCCTGCGCCGCGTGCACGCGGTGCTGCGCCGCCTCGACGACGATTACTGCGACCCGCTGGAACTGCGCACCGATTCCGCCCTCGGCGTGCCGGGCCTGCTCGAAGCGGTGCGCCGTGGCCGCGTGCTGGTGGCCAATGCCCTCGGCAGCGGCGTGCTGGAGTCACCTGGCCTGCCCGGCTTCCTGCCGGCGATCAGCGAGCATCTGCTGGGCGAGGAGTTGCTGCTGCCATCCATCGCCAGCTGGTGGTGCGGCGAGCCGCCGGTGCTGGAGGAGGCGCTGGAAAAGCTCGATGAACTGCTGGTGCGTCCGGCGTTCCCCTCGCAGAGCTTCACCCCGGTGTTCGGCCGCGACCTGAACGAGGCGCAGCGCGCCAAGCTGGCGGCGCGACTCAAGCTGCGCCCCTACGCCTACGTGGCGCAGGCGCGGGCCAAGCTGTCGCAGGCGCCGGTATGGGATGGCACTGGCCTGCAGCCGCGCGCCATTGGCATGCGTGTGTACGCCGTGGCCAGCGCCGACGGTTACCGGGTGATGCCCGGCGGCCTGACGCGTGTGGCTGCTGAGGCCGACGCCGAGGTGGTGTCGATGCAGCGCGGCGGGGCCAGCAAGGACACCTGGGTGCTCGGTACGCGGCAGAGCGGTGGCGAGCCGTGGCAGACGCAGCGCACCCTGGGCACCGCCGACCTGGTGCGCAGTGACCCCTTCCTGCCCTCGCGGGTGGTGGAGAACCTGTACTGGTTCGGCCGTTATGCCGAGCGCTGCGAGGACAGCGCCCGCCTGCTGCGCATCATGCTGGCGCGCTATGTCGACGACGACGACGACCCGCAGGCCCTGCAGAGCGCGCTGGCGCTGGCCGAGGAACTGGGCCTGCTGGCAGCGGCCGAGGAGGGCGCGCTGGAGCCGCGCCTGTTGCAGGCCCTGCTTGGCAGCGACTGGCCGGCCAGCCTGCGCGCCAACCTGCAGCGCCTGCAATGGGCGGCGGGCAGCGTGCGCGGCAAGCTGTCCCAGGCCAACTGGCAGGCGCTGGTGGAATTGCAGGGGGAGGCTCAGTTGCTCGAGGCCCAGCCTGCCGATTTCGGCGAGTTGCTGGACTTTCTCAATCGCCTGCTGATGTCCCTGGCGGCGTTGTCCGGCTTCGCCCTGGATGACATGACCCGTGACGACGGCTGGCGCTTTCTCATGCTCGGCCGCTACATCGAACGCCTGCAGTTTCTCTGCGACAGCTTCGCCGGTTTCCTGCGCAGCGGCGCGGCTACCGACCAGTCGGCGCTGGAGTGGCTGCTGGAACTGGGCAACAGCAGCATCACCTATCGCACCCGCTACCTGGCGTCGGCGCAGCTGATCCCGGTGCTCGACCTGCTCCTGCTCGACGAGCAGAATCCGCATGCGGTGCTGTTCCAGCTGCGCACCCTGCTGGCCTCGCTGGCGCGCCTGGACGAGCGCTTCGAGCTGCCGGCCGAGCGCTATCTGACCTACCTGGAGCAGCAGCTGAGCGCCTTCAGCCTGGCCAGCCTGGAGAATCCGCTGTTCGGCCCCGGCAGTACCCGCGCGGTGCTCGAGGGCCTGGCCGACCTGCTGGTGGCCATCAGCGAAGCGGCCGGGACGGTATCGGATCACCTCGGGCTGCGCTTCTTCGCCCACGTCGATGTCAGCCAGCGGACGCAATCCTCATGAGCAGTGCGCTGTATCAGGTGCTACACGACACCCACTACCGTTACTCGGCGCCGGTTTCCCTGGCCCAACAGCTGGCCCACCTGTGGCCGCGCCAGTGCCCCTGGCAGCGCAGCCATGAGCAGGCGCTGCGCGTCGATCCGCAACCCTGCCAGCGCCGCGATGGCCTGGACGTGTTCGGCAATCCGCTGACCCGCCTGGTGTTCGAGCGCCCGCACGAGGCGCTCAGCGTCAGTGCGCGCCTGCGTATCGAAGTGCTGGCGCGGCCGCCCCTCGATCTCGACGATTCACCGCCCTGGGAGGCCGCCTGCGCGGCGCTCAGCTATGCCGGTACGCGGCTGGCGCCGGACCTGCTGGAGGCCGCGCGCTATCGCTTCGAGTCGCCCTACGTGCGGCTCAAGCAGGTATTCGCCGACTATGCCGATGACTGCTTCACGCCGGGCAGGCCGCTGCTGCAAGCGGGCCAGGCGCTGATGCAGAAGATCTTCGAGGAGTTCAGTTTCGACGCGGGCGCGACCCAGGTGGCGACGCCGCTGCTGCAGGTGCTCGAGGAAAAACGCGGGGTCTGCCAGGACTTCGCCCACCTGATGCTCGCCTGCCTGCGCTCGCGGGGGCTGGCAGCGCGTTACGTCAGTGGCTACCTGCTGACCCAGCCGCCGCCCGGTCAGCCACGTCTGATCGGGGCCGACGCCTCGCATGCCTGGGTGTCGTTGTACTGCCCGCGTCAGGGCTGGGTGGATTTCGATCCGACCAACAACGTGCGTCCGGCGCTGGAGCACATCACCCTGGCCTGGGGCCGGGACTTCTCCGATGTGTCGCCGTTGCGCGGGGTCATCCTGGGGGGCGGCAACCACGACCCTGAAGTGCAGGTGACGGTGCTGCCGCTGGGCTGAGAGGTCGAGGTATCAGTCGACCAGCTTCACGCTGCCTTTCATCAGCGCGTAGTGACCCGGGAAGGAGCAGAAGAAGCTGTAATCCTCGCCAGCGGCCAGCTTGCTCACATCGAAGGTCACCGAGGTGCTTTCGCCGCCGCCGATCAGGCCGGTGTGGGCGATCACGCGCTCGTCACCGGCCTTGACGTAGGCGGCGTCGGGGCCGGCGCCAATGCCGTCGGTGGCGATGCCGGGCATGTCGGCGGTCTTGCTCAGCACCAGGTTGTGGCCCATGGCGGTCTTGGGCAGGCTGCCGGTGTGCTTGAGGTTGACGGTGAAGGTCTTGCAGCTCTTGCTGATGGAGATGACCTGGGTATTGTAGGTCATCTGGTCGGTCGATTCGACATCCACCGAGCACTCGGCAGCGAACAGCGGTGTGCTGGCCAGGCCGAGCAGTGCCATCAGAGCAACGTTACGCAACATCTTGAAGCCTCCAGATTCTGATAAATCGGTCAGGTCCTAAAAGATTCGCACAGCGGCGACGTCCTGTGACTGCGACCGAACGCCACGGCGGCGTTATCCCGAGAATCTGTGGATAACTGTGTGGGCAAGGTCTGCATGGCTCGTTCCAGGGCGCGTCGCTGGCCGTTTTCGAGCCCCTGGTCAGCTTTTGTTCAGGCGTTCGCGGCAGCTCGGGAATCAAGCAAAAAACCTTGAAAATTAACTGCTTGAGTTATCGATGCAGGGCTGCGCGCGAGGTGCCGGGCGGGGCGCCGGGCTTATCCACGGAAGGTGTGGAGCAAGCTGTGGATAAGCTTGGGGAAAGTCAGCGCCGACAGCGGCTGCCCTGAGCGGCTGTCGGCTGGCTGGAAAATGAGCGGCTCAGGCGGCCGTCGAGGGACGCAGCGCGCGCCACAGGCGGGCGCCGAGGCCCACCAGCGGGACGCTGAGCAGACCGGCGACGATGCCCAGCAGAGCATTGAACAGGGTCGGCAGCAGTGCAGAGAGCAGGCCGACATCCTGCGCGGCCCACTCGGCGGCGTGATGCAGGGCGGCTTCGACCGGGGGCAGGCCGTGACTGAGGATGCCGCCACCGACCATGAACATCGCCGCCGTACCGACGACCGAGAGTGTCTTCATCAGCCAGGGCGCCAGGGCCAGGAGGCCGCGGCCCAGGCTCTGGGCGAAGGCGCTGCTGCGTTGGCTGAGGTAGAGCCCGGCGTCGTCCAGCTTGACGATGCCGGCCACCAGGCCGTAGACGCCAAGGGTGATCACCAGGGCGATGGTGCTGAGCACCGCCAGCTGATTGACGAAGCTGGCGCTGGCCACGGTGCCCAGGGTGATGGCGATGATCTCCGCGGAGAGGATGAAGTCCGTGCGCACCGCACCACGGATCTTGTCGCGCTCGAAGGCCACCAGGTCGATGTCGGGATCGGCCAGGGCCTCCAGGCGCGCCTGCTTGCCGTCGTCCTCGTGACGGTGCAGCAGCTTGTGCAGCAGTTTTTCCGCGCCTTCGTAGCAGAGGAACAGGCCGCCGAACATCAGCAGCGGCACCACCAGCCAGGGCGCCACTGCACTGATCAGCAGCGCGGCCGGCACCAGGATCGCCTTGTTCAGCAGCGAGCCCTTGGCCACCGCCCACACCACGGGCAGCTCGCGGTCCGCCCTGACGCCGGTGACCTGCTGGGCATTGAGGGCCAGGTCGTCGCCCAGCACGCCGGCGGTCTTGCGCGCGGCGACCTTGGTCATGCTGGCGACATCGTCGAGTACGGCACTGATGTCATCGATCAGGGCGAGCAGGCTGCTTCCGGCCATCTTGCGGCTTCCATGTAAGGACAAGGCGCCAAGGTTAGCACCGCACCCGCCTGCCTGACGTGAACAAATCAGCTTGGTGAGCGATCGACCCACTTGGGCGCTGCACTGGGTTGCCACTCGGCCAGCGCATCGATCAGGTTCTGCGGGCTGCTGGCGATCTGCAGCATCTCGCGGTGTTGCGGACGCACGAAGCGCTCGGCGACGAGGTGATCGAGGAAGTCACCGAGCTTGCTGTAGAAACCGTTCACTTCCAGCAGGCCCAGCGGCTTGGAGTGATAGCCCAGCTGGCCCCAGGTCCAGACCTCGAACAGTTCCTCCAGCGTGCCCAGGCCGCCGGGAAGGGCGATGAAGGCGTCCGCCAGCTCGGCCATGCGTGCCTTGCGCGCGTGCATGCCGTCGACCACTTCCAGGCAGGTCAGGCCACGGTGGCCGATCTCGGCACGCTCCAGGCTCTGCGGGATGATGCCGATGACCTCGCCACCGGCATTCAGGGCGGCATCGGCGACGACGCCCATCAGGCCGACCGCGCCGCCGCCGTAGATCAGGCGGATGCCACGCTGAGCGAGGTACTGGCCAAGCTCTTCGGCTGCCTGGCGGTAGATCGGGCTGGCGCCGGGACTGGCGCCACAGAAGACACAGACGCTACGCAGGGACATGCACGGACTCCTTGAGCAAATGCGTCAAGGGTAGCGGCACGCCGCGTCATGACCAAGTGTCAGTGGCGCGTATCAATGCCGCAGGTGGCGCAGGCGTAGCTGGCGAGGAACTGCTTGAACAGGTCGTTGAGGGACATGGTGCGGCTTCCTGACGCAGGGACATGCTGGTCAGGCTAGCCGCGTTGCGGCGAACGCGCCGTTAGATTGTTTCGATGGCGGCGATAGTCGATCAGACCAGTTCCAGCGCACTCATCCCGGCCAGGCCCAGCAGCATCACGCCGCAGGCCGCGTAGGTCAGGCGATGCCAGAGCAGCGAGGCGGCGCGGCGGAACCAGTCCACCAGGCCGGCGCAGATGAAACACCAGAGCAGCGACGACAGCATGAACCCGCTGAAGAACACCGCCAGGTGCGTCGGCGTCGGCTGGGCGACGCCAATGGCCGCCATCGCGCCACCCATGGCGGCCCAGTACACGATGTTCTGCGGGTTGCTCAGCGACAGCGCGGCCCCTGCAGCAAAGGCGCCGCCGGCAGCCGCCTGGTCGTCGGCGCTGGGTTGCGGCGGACAGCGGGCGTCGCGCAGCGACTGATAGCCGAGCCAGGCCAGGTACAGCGCGCTGGCCAGCGTCAGCGGGTAGCGAATCTGGGCGCTGTCGAGCAGCAGGGCCAGACCGGTGAGGCCGAGGGCGGCCCAGGTGGCGTCACCCACCAGCGAACCGATCTGCACCAGCAGCGCCGGTCGGTAGCCGTCACGCAGGCCGCGCCGCAAGGTCTCGCTGAAGACGGCGCCCGGGGCGGCATTGAACACGAAGCCAAGGAGCAGGGCGGCGAGGAAGAAGCTGAACATCAGGTGTCCTTAACGGGCAGGAGAACGAAGGCCAGCTCAGCAAGCAGCCGGCATGCCAACCCGGTGAAAATAAAGTTTTCCACCAAGGCTGTGGGAATAACTGTGGAAAAGCTGGTGGTGCTTGCCTGGCAGGCGGATTTGGCGCCGCTTGCAGGGTAGCGGACAAGATCTGAGCAGCGGGGTTTTTCCTTTCTACACAAGGGCTTGACAGTTTGTCGCTGAATGGCGTGGCAGGCTCTAGGTTGTCCACGGCTGCTGTGGGTGGTGCTGTTGATAACTTCTGTAAGCATTGCCTGAGGCCTTATATTTCGGGGCTTGCAGCGCTTTGGTGAATTTCTGATCAGGCATTTTCTGCGGCATGGTCGCGGCGGATTGTCCAGTGTTTTCCACTGCCGGCAGGCGAGCTGGAAAATTATCCCCGGAAACTGTTGATGGAGCTGTGGACAAGCTGCTCATGAGGTCGCTCGGGCCGCGTGCTGTCTGGCGTTGCCGGGGGTGTCGAATTTCTCGCCAGGCTACTCGCCGGGGAGCGCGCCGAGCTGTGTCGGACGGCCGAGCAGCTGCAGGGCGCGGTCCGGGTAATCGGTGATCAGGCCGTTGACGCCCATCTGCAGCAGGCGGCGCATGGCGGGCTGCTCGTTGATCGTCCACAGCTGAACGTTCAGCCCACGGGCCTGTGCATTGCGCACCAGGCGTGGCGTCGCCAGGTCGAGACCACTGTGCTGCGGAGGAATCTGCAGCACGGCATAGGAGGGCGACAGCAGGTCGCTCAGGCCCAGCCAGTTCAGCGCCAGCAGCATGCGCACCGAGACCGGGCCGGCGGACGTGGCAACCTCCGGGCAGAGCTGGCGGAAGCGCGCCAGGCTGCGTTCATGAAAGCTGCCGACGATGACCCGGTCGAGCTGGTCGTAGGCGGCCAGCATCTCGCAGAGCACCGCTTCCATGCCGACGTCGGGGACCTTGATGTCGAGCACCTTGGGGATCAGCGGGAAGCGTTCGAATACCTCTTCCAGCGCGGCGATGCGCGTGCCCTGGCCACGGTAAGGATGGCTCTGGCCACCATCGGCGGTCCAGTTGTAGCCGGCGTCCAGGGCCTGCAGTTCGGCGAGGCTGTAGTGCGCGACCTGGCCTTCGCCATTGGTGGTGCGCTCCAGCGTGTCGTCATGCATCACCACCAGCTTGGCGTCCTGGCTCAGTTGCAGGTCCATCTCCAGCATGTCGACGCCGAGTGCAGCGGCTCGCTCGAAGGCGAACAGGGTGTTTTCCGGCCACAGGCCCTTGCCGCCACGATGGGCGATGACCAGCGGACGCTGGCCCAGGTCCGCAAGCACGGGCGGGGTGGGCGCCGGGTGGCTGGTCAGCGCCAGCAGCAGGATGACGACGCCGATCAGCAGCAGGGGGGCGAGCAGGAATCGGGTGAGACGCAGCATGGGTGAAGTCTCGAAAGCGGTTCGGGACTTTGTGCCCCAGCGCAGGGGTGTTGGCAAGTGTTGTGGCAAGGGGCGCCGCGCCACCGCGATGGCCGCGTCGGGCCTGTTGGCCTCGCCGCGCGAACGCCCCTTCTGCTCGGGATGAACCTCAGCTGGCGAGCAGCCAGACCCCGGCTGCTGCCGACGCGCCACCGGCGATGCGTACCAGCGGAGCCGCCGCACGCGGCAGGAAGCGCACCAGGGCGAAGCCGATGGCATGCAGCGCGGCAGTAGCGACGATGAAGCCGGTCGCGTAGCTGAGAGGGCTGGCCAGGTCGGGCAGTTCGAGGCCGTGGGCGACGCCATGGGTCAGGGCGAACACCGCGGTCAGACCAACGGACAGGAGCATCGGCAGGCGTTCGGCCACGGCCACCAGCAGGCCGAAGGCCAGGACCGAGCCGGCGATTCCGGTCTCCATGAGAGGAATCTCCACCCCGGCGAAGCCCAGCAGGCCACCGACCAGCATGCTGCCGACGAAGGTCAGCGGCAGCAGCCAGCGCGCCGCGCCGCTTTGCTGCGCGGCCCACAGGCCGACGGCGAACATCGCCAGCAGGTGATCAAGGCCGAACACCGGGTGTGCCAGGCCGGCCATGAGACCGGACTCGCCATGGCCCGGGTGGGCGAAGGCCAGCGCCGGGGTGCAGAACAGGGCGATGGCGTAGACGGTTTTGCGCAGATTCATGAGGTTCTCCTTGAGGTGGGAATCAGGCCGCCGTGAGCATGCCCTGGCGTTCGATGAAGGCGATGATCTCGTCGAGACCCTGACCGACCTTCTGGTTGCTGAAGACGAACGGCTTGTCACCGCGCATCTTCAGGGTGTCGCGTTCCATCACCTCCAGCGAGGCGCCGACCATGGGGGCCAGGTCGACCTTGTTGATCACCAGCAGGTCGGACTTGCAGATGCCGGGGCCGCCCTTGCGGGGCAACTTGTCGCCGGCGGACACGTCGATCACGTACAGGGTCAGGTCCGACAGTTCCGGGCTGAAGGTGGCGGACAGGTTGTCGCCACCGGACTCGACGATGACCAGGTCGAGGCCGGGGAAGCGGCGATTGAGCTGCTCGACGGCTTCCAGGTTGATCGAGGCGTCCTCGCGAATGGCGGTGTGGGGGCAGCCGCCGGTCTCCACGCCGATGATGCGCTCGGGTTCCAGGGCCTCGTTGCGCACCAGGAACTGGGCGTCTTCCTGGGTGTAGATGTCGTTGGTGACCACGGCGATGTTGTAGCGCTCGCGCAGGGCGCGGCACAGGGCCAGGGTCAGGGCGGTCTTGCCGGAACCGACCGGGCCGCCGATACCGACACGCAGGGGTTGGCTGTTCATCTGTGCAATCCTCGTCAGGAGCGGAAGAGACGCGAGTACTGGCGCTCGTGCGCCATGCTCGCCAGGGCCAGGCCGAACGCGGCGCTGCCCCAGTGTTCGGGGGAAAGATCGGCGGCCTGCTGCTGCGCGCCATCGAGCTGTGGCAGCAGGCGGCTGGTCAGGCGCTGGGCGGCTTGCTGGCCCAGCGGCAGGACCTTCATCAGCACGGCCAGCTGGTTTTCCAGCCAGCCCCAGAGCCAGGCGGCCAGGGCATCGTCCGGGGTGATGTGCCAGGCGCGCGCCGCCAGTGCCCAGGCCAGGGCCAGGCCGGGCTCGTCCTGGGTATCGAGCAAGGTGCGGGCGTCGTCGTCCAGTTCGGGCAGGCCTGCGAGCAGTTGCCGCAGCGAATAGCCCATCTGCCGGCTTTCCAGGGCCAGCTCACGGGTTTCGCGGCTGGCACGGTGCTGTTCGGCCAGTGCCTGCAGGCGCGACCAGTCGGCTGCTTCAGCCGCGCGGCAGTGAGCCAGCAGCAGCGGCGCTTCGAAGCGCGCAAGGTTGAGCATGAGCTGATCGGCCAGCCAGCGTTCGGCGCTGTCGGCGTCAACGATCAGGCCGCTGTCGATGGCCCATTCCAGCCCTTGCGAATAGCTGTAGCCACCGATCGGCAGTTGCGGGCTGGCCAGGCGCAGCAGGGCCCAGGCCGGCTTCACGAGCGGACCTCGGGGTATGTCCCGGCGGCTGTGTGTGGCGTCACGTGCGCACTCCGAACTGGTGCAGGCGCGGGCCGTAGTTGAACTCCTCGTCACCCTGATGCGAGTGATGGTGACCGCCGCCGTAGGCACCCTGCTCGGGCTGGTAAGGTGCCTGCACGGCCTCGACCCTGGCGCCCAGCTGTTCGAGCATGGCCTTGAGCACGTAGTCATCGGGCAGGCGCAGCCAGCCTTCGCCCAGCTGCAGGGCGACATGGCGATTGCCCAGGTGGTAGGCGGCGCGCATCAGTTCGAACGGGCTGCTGCAGGTGACGTGCAGCAGGGGTTCGGCCTTGGCGCGCACGCGCACCACGCGCCCATCCCTGGCCTGCAGGCATTCGCCATCCGCCAGTGCCGGCTGGCCGCGCTCGAGGAACAGGCCAACTTCTTCGCCAGCCGTGGTGAAGCAGCGCAGGCGGCTCTTGCTGCGGGCCTCGAAGGTCAGTTCCAGTTCGGCATCAGGGTTCGCCTGTGGCGCGATTCGACTGTGGATCACCAGCATGGGTATCTATTCCGGGGCAATGTGCCCGGAAATAGTGCAAGTGGCTTGCCAAGGCCGCAGAGTGCCGCAGGACGGCGCATTGCTGCGGCCTGTGGATAACTTGTCCGTATGGTCAGGAACTATTTGGTGCGTTTTGCTGGTTGGCGCACCTGATTGGTGCGCGTCATGCGCTGGGCTTGCCCAGGCCCTGCCAGTGCTTGCCGCCGACCATGATGAAGCGCAGCTGCTGAATGATCTTGGCCTCGGCGCTGAGGTGCGCCGGCAGGGTTTCGGCGGGCGGGTCGATCAGTTCGGGCAGGGTGGCGAACACCGTCTTGACCACCAGGTCGGAGACCACGTCGAGTGCGGCATCGTCGAGATGCGGCATGCGATTCATCAGCTTGAGGTCGGCCGCCAGGTCGTTGGTGATGCGCTCGCGCAGGGCGCTGATCGCCTGGCGTACGGGCTGCGAGCCACCGTACTGCTCGCGGGCGAGGAAGAGGAACTGGCCATGGTTGGCGGCCACTTCGGCGAGGAAGATGCGCACCGAGGCGTCGATCATGCCGCGCATCTCGAACTCATGCCGACGCACCTGGCGAATCGCCGCGCGGAAGGTTTCCCCGACTTCCGCCACCAGCGCCAGGCCCAGTTCGTCCATGTCGGCGAAGTGGCGATAGAAGCCGGTGGGCACGATGCCGGCGACGCGCGTGACTTCCCTCAGGCTCAGGCTGCCGAAGCCACGCCCGCTCTCCATCAGGGTCAGTGCGGCGGCCATCAGGGATTGGCGGGTCTGCTGCTTCTGTTCGGCGCGTGGCGTCATGCGGGTCGGTTCGTTGAACGATGGCGCACTCTAGCAAATGCGCGGCGCCAGCGTCGAACCATGCTGGGGTATCATTCAGTGAACAGGTGTTGACTGAATTGCGGATCATCTGTCAGTCTTGTGAACAAGTGTTCACTGGATTGTCCTCGATGGCTTTGCTTTCCCTCTCCGCGAGCCGGCGTGCTGCGCGTTGCCTGCAGCCGCTGCGCCGGCTCTGTGCGTCCGGCTGGCTGCGCGAGGCGGATGTCGATCTGGGCCTGCGCCTGCTGCACCCGGTGCTGCGCCTCAACCGAGTTTTCGCTCGGGTCGAGGCGCGCCGCTGGGTGGCCGACGACATGCTGGCGCTGCGCCTGCGTTGCAACGGCAACGCACGTGGCTGGCGCGCGGGTCAGCATGTCCAGCTGTATCTGGAGCAGGATGGCGTGCGCCACGGGCGCAGCTACAGCCTGACCTCGGTGTCGTCCGACGGGCAGGTCGAGCTGGCGATCAAGCGTCAGCCGGGCGGGCGCCTGTCCAACCGCGTGCTCGATCACCTGGCGGTCGGCGAGGTGATCGAACTGGGCCAGGCCGGTGGCGATTTCGTCTGGCCGGGCGAGCCGGGGGGCGTACTGCTACTGGCCGCTGGCAGCGGTATCACGCCGTTGCTGGGTTTGCTGCGCGATGCCCTTGCCCGTGGTTTCAAGGCGCCGCTGACGTTGTGGCACCAGGTGCGTCATCCGGGGCAGCAGGCCTTTGCCGGTGAGTTGCGGGCACTGGCCGAGCGGCATGGCAATTTCCGGGTGTACTGGGCCTGCAGTGCCGAGGCCGGTGGTCGGCTTGCCGCCGAACGGCTGGCCGCGCTGCCGGGCGAGCACCTGCTGGTCTGCGGCCCGCGTGGGTTCGTGGAGCAGGCCTGTGGCTGGTGGCGCGAGGCGGGGCGAGGAGCGAGCGTGCAGGCGGAAAGCTTCAGTCCGCTGGCGGTTCAGGCTCCGGGGGAGGCTCGTCAGGTGTGGCTGACCTTCGCCCGCAGCGCCGTGCAGGCACAGGGCCTTACCGCGCGGAGCCTGCTGGAGCAGGCCGAGGCGGCGGGCCTGCGCCCGCAGCATGGTTGCCGCCAGGGCATCTGCACCCGTTGTACCTGCCAGCTGCTGGCCGGCACGGTGCGCGACCTGCGCACGGGCGAACTGTTCGCCGAACCCAATCAACCCATTCGTCTGTGTGTCAGCGCCCCGCATGGAGACGTGGAGATCGATCTGTGAGCGTGCGTCAGGACCGCGAGCTGAGCCTCGCCGAACTCGAGGCATTCGGCCAGGAGCTGGACAGCCTGCGCCGGCGAACCCTGGCCGACCTGGGCGAAGCCGACGCCCGCTACATCCGCCGGGTGCGCAGCGTCGTGCGCCTGTGCTGCTGGAGCGGTCGCGCGCTGCTGATGCTCGGCTGGTTCCCGCCGACCTGGCTGCTCGGCACCCTGCTGCTGGGCTTGGGCAAGATCCTCGAGAACATGGAGCTGGGCCATAACGTGATGCACGGCCAGTACGACTGGATGAACGATCCGGAATTCGCCGGCCGTCACTACGAGTGGGATATCGTCGGCCCGGCCGACTTCTGGCGGCACACCCACAACCATGTGCATCACACCTATACCAACGTGCTGGGCATGGACGATGACGTCGGTTACGGCGTGGTGCGCCTGTTTCCCGAGCAGCGCTGGAAACCCTTCTACCGCTGGCAGCCGCTGTGGGTGACCCTCCAGGCGTTGCTCTTCCAGTACGCGGTGGCGATTCAGCACCTGCGCCTGGACAAGCTGCTCAAGGGGCGT
Organism: Ectopseudomonas khazarica; assembly: GCF_017915135.1. NCBI lineage: Bacteria > Pseudomonadati > Pseudomonadota > Gammaproteobacteria > Pseudomonadales > Pseudomonadaceae > Ectopseudomonas > Ectopseudomonas khazarica. The sequence continues at coordinate 764,892 of NZ_CP068551.1, forward strand.
ATCAGTGTGCAGGAGGTGCGCCCACTGGCGCGTCAGTTCGGCACCAAGCTGATGCGGCAATGGGGCAAGGACTACCTGCTGTTCCCGCTGCTGGCGCTGCTGCTCGGTGCCAATGCCCTGGCCGTGCTGACGGGAAACCTGCTGGCCAACCTGCTGCGCAACCTGTGGACCTTCCTGGTGATCTTCTGCGGCCACTTCACCGAGCAGGCGGCGGTCTTCCCGCCCGAGGTGCTCGAAGGGGAGACGCGCGGGCACTGGTACCTGCGCCAGCTGCGTGGCTCGAGCAATCTCTCCGGCGGGCCGTTGCTGCACATCCTCACCGGCAATCTGAGTCATCAGATCGAGCACCATCTGTTTCCGGACCTGCCGGCGCGGCGCTACGCCGAGCTAGCCCGTGAGGTGCGGCTGATCTGTGTGCGCTACGGCCAGCACTACAACTGCGGCAGCCTGTGGGCGCAGTTCGCCACGGTATTGCGACGCATCTGGATCTACCGCCTGCCACCTGCCGCCATGAGCGATCCGCAGGCGTAAAAAAGCCCGGCGTGCGCCGGGCTTGGGGGTGTTGCCAGAGCACTCAGGCGGTGTGCCCGCGCTGCTCGATCAGGCGATCGGAGCCGCCTTCGGCCAGTTGCATACGTTGGCCGCCCGGGGTGCGATCGTAGCCGCCTTCGGCCAGCTGGAAGCGCTGGGCGCCGGGGGTACGGTCGGCGCCGTCTTCGGCCAGTTGCAGGCGTTGCATGCCCGGGGTGCGCTCGGCGCCATTCTCGGCCAGGGGCTCGATGGGTTGCTGCTGCACCTGGCTTTCCTTGGCTTCACCCACCAGCGGGAAGGGAGCGCTGCTGGAAGCGGCAAAGACGCTGGTGGTCATCAGGCTCAGGGCCAGGGCGGCGAGGGTCAGTTGGGTTTTCATGTCGATGTCTCCGCAGGGAGTAATAAGTGGCTTCGGAGTCAATTCTCGGAGACCAGGGCGCGGATAAGAACTTGACTGGCCTGATAGTGATCATCGATACCCTCAATACTTGGTTGCGGGGCTCTATCTCGGTGCTTTCGGGCGTCGCCGCGGAGACGCTGCGCAGGTTTCGCAGGGCATCGCACTGGTCGTCGCGCAGGCGTATGCTTGGCGGCCCTCGCGGGTCGTGCTCGATCCGTCCTCTCCAGTCGTTTCCGGAGGCAGCTCCAGCATGCTCGCGGCACAGGCCATTCTGCCGATCTTCGCTCTGATCGTTCTCGGCTACCTGCTGGGCTGGCGCCAGTGGCTCACCGCCGAGTCGGCGGCCGGCCTGGCCAACATCACCTTCAAGCTGTTCATGCCCACCCTGCTGTTCGCCGGCATCGCCAAGGCCCCGCTGGCGCAGGGCCTGTCGCCGGTATTGCTGCTGGCCTACTACGTGCCGGTGTTGCTGGTGTTCTTCCTGGTCAATCTGCTGGCGCACTGGCGCCGGGGCACGGCAACGCCACTGGGGCTGGTCGCCGCGTTCTCCAACAACGTGCTGGTGGGGATCCCGCTGATCGCCAGCCTGATGGGCAACGATGGCCTGCTCTACGTCTTCGCCATCCTGGTCTTCCACAGCCTCACGCTGTTTTCCCTGCAGAGTTTCTACGCGGCCTTCGGCAGCCATGAGCGGGTCGACGCCCGGGCGCTGCTGAAGAACCTGGCCAACCCGATGATCATCGGCCTGGCCCTGGGCGCCTTGCTCAACCTGTCCGGCCTGAGCGTGCCGGACAGCCTGTGGCGGGCGGTCACCTGGCTGGGCCAGGCTGCCTTGCCCTGTGCGCTGATCGTGCTCGGTGCCAGCCTGTCGCGCTATCGCCTGCGCCCGACCGCCGAGGCCTGGGGCGTGGCGCTGGTCAAGCTGCTGCTGTTTCCCGCACTGGTGTGGTGGTTCAGCGGGCAGTTGTCCGGCATGAACGACACGGCGCGCAGCGTGCTGGTCTTGCTCGCGGCATGCCCCAGTGGCGTCAACGTGATGGCCTTCGCCCGCACGGCGCAGGACAGTCGCAGCGTCAGCGCGGCGATTTCCCTGTCCACCCTGCTGGCGGCGCTGTCCCTGCCGCTGTGGATGCTGCTGGTGGGCTTCTAGGCAAAGCAGCCCGGGCCCGCCGGCCAGCGTCGCCAAGCGCTCGGCTGGCTGCATCCGCCGCAGTCATCTATACCCTCTAGTGGTGATGGACGTCAGTGGGGATGGATGATGCTGGGCATGGTGTTCACCGAGTTTCTGGAGATGGTCGAGCAGCGCTTCTCGCCCGAGCTGGCCGACCAGATGCTGACGCAGACGACGCTCGCCAACGATGGCGCCTATACCGCGGTGGGCTACTACCCCTATGCGGAGATGCAGGCGCTGCTGGCGACCCTCTCCAGGCTGACCGGCAATAGCGTGCCGGCGCTGCTGCAGGACTATGGCGAGTACCTGTTCCGGCGTTTCGTCGAGCTGTATCCCGAGATGCTCGCGCACTGCCGTGACAGTTTCGACCTGCTCAGCCAGGTCGACGGCCACGTCCATCGCGAGGTGCACAAGCTCTATCCCCAGGCCCAGTTGCCGGTTTTCGAAACGCTGACCCACACCCCGGCCTGCCTGGTGCTGGAGTACCGCTCCAGCCGCGGCCTGGCCGATCTGGCCGAGGGGCTCATCCGTGGCTGCATCGAGCACTATGGCGAGCGCAATGGCGTTCAGCGCGTCGACCTGCCGGCGCGCGAGGGGCTCAGCATCACCCGCTTCGAGATTTCCCGACCTTGAGCGACGCACTGTGGCAGCGCCGTCTGGACCGTGAACGGCAAGCGCGCAAGACGGCCGAGCGGCTGCTGACCGATAAATCGCGGGAGCTGTACCAGACCACTGTCGACCTGCAGCAGGCGCTGGCCGCGTCGGAGAACCAGCGCCGGCTGCAGCTGGCGCTCTGGGGCAGCGGCGAGCTGATCTGGGAGTGGCACGCCGAGGACGACCTGATGCGCCTGCACCACTTCTCCAGCGAGCCGGGCGTGGCGCTCGAGGAGGCGCTGCTCTGGTCGGACTGGATCGCCCGCCTGCACCCGGATGACCGGGGCAACGCGCTGCAGGCCTGGGAGGAGCACCGCTGCGGGCGCTGCGAGTATTACGATCTGGAATTTCGCATGCGTCGCGAGCCCGAGCAGGGCTGGCTGTGGTTTCGCACCCAGGGCCGCGCCGTGGAGCGCGACGCGGATGGCCTGGCACGGCGCATCACCGGCACCTGCAAGGACATCAGTCGCCAGCATGAGGCCGAGGAGCATCTGCGCCTGCTGGCCGCCGCCTTCGCCAACAACCGTGATGCCAACGTGGTGCTGGCCAGTGACAGGCATGCGCTGCAGGCCAATGCGGCCTTTCTCGAACTGGTCGGCATCGGCGCCGGCGAGCTGCCTGATCTCGAGCTGGAGCGCCTGTTGCTCGATGCCGATGAGCAGTGCCCCTGGGACCACCTGTTCGCCACCGACCACTGGCAGGGCGAGCTGATCTGCCAGCGGCGCGATGGCCAGCGCATCCCGGTCGAACTGAGCAGCACCCTGGTGCGCGCCCGTGACCGCCAGGCGCGGCACCTGGTGCTGTCGCTGCGCGATATCAGCGAGCGGCGGCGGGCGGCCGATCATCTGCGCCATCTGGCGCGTCTCGACGTGCTGACCCAGCTGCCCAATCGTCTGCAGTTCCAGGAGCGCCTGCAGCGCGCGTTGCAGCATCAGCATGACGATCGCTGCCTGGCGCTGCTGTTCGTCGACCTGGACGACTTCAAGCAGGTCAACGATGCCTTCGGCCACGACGTCGGCGATGCGCTGCTGCAGCAGGTCGCCACGCGCCTGGTGCGTTCCCTGCGCCAGCGCGATCTGGTGGCGCGCTGGGGCGGCGACGAATTCGTCGTGCTGCTGGAGCTGCATTGCCACGACGAGGTGGTGCTGGTCGCCGACAAGCTGATCAAGGCGCTCAACGAACCGATGGAGCTGGCCGGCCACGTGCTTACGGCCACGCCCAGCATCGGCATCGCCCTGGCTCCCGAGCATGGCAACGAGGCGGGCGAGCTGTTGCGTCACGCCGACGCCGCGATGTACGTGGCCAAGCGTGAAGGGCGCAATCAGTACGCGCTGTACCGGCCGGAACTCAGCGAACAGCTGCTGCACCGCGTCAAGCTCGCCAACCTGCTGCGCAGTGCCCTGGAGCAGCATGAGCTGAGTCTGGCCCTGCAGCCGAAGATCGGCATGGACGGCCGGCAGATCGTGGGCGCCGAGGCGCTGCTGCGCTGGGACACCGCCGCCTTTGGCCGGGTGCAGCCGGATGTGTTCATTCCCATCGCCGAGGAACTGGGGCTGATCGTCCCGATCGGCCACTGGCTGGTGCGCGAGGCGGCGACGCTGCTCGATGACTGGCATGCGCGCGGCTGGCCGCTGACGCTGGCGATCAACCTGTCCGCGCGGCAGTTGCATGACGAGGCGCTGCTGCCGGTACTCTGCGAGAGCATGCAGCGCAGTGGCGCCTCGCCCGCTGCGCTGGAGCTGGAGGTCACCGAGTCCATCCTGCTGGCGGATGCCGACTTCGCCAGGGCGCGCCTGCAGGCGTTGCGTGACGCGGGCTTTCGCATCGCGCTCGATGACTTCGGCACCGGCTATTCATCCCTCGGCTACCTCAAGGACCTGCCGCTGGACCGGGTCAAGATCGACCGCAGTTTCATCTCGGACCTCGAACAGTCGCCACGCGGGCGCGCGCTGCTCTCGTCCATCGCCGGGTTGTGCCGCGCGCTGTCGCTGCAGACCACGGCCGAAGGGGTCGAGACTGCCGCGCAGCTGACCCTGGTGGAGGCCGAGGGCATCGACGAGGTCCAGGGTTATTTCTACTACCCGCCGTTGACCGTCGAGGCCTTCAATCAGCTGCTGGAAAGCAAGCTCGGCGCGCAGGACGCGCCCGGTGCCAACGGCTGAGTGCGTTAGAGCGGGGAGGTGCCGAGCACCTGGCTGAACCGCAGCAGGTAGCCGTCCGGATCCTGAATCATCAGCTGGCGCACGCTGAGCCGATGATCGTCGACGCGGTAGCTCAGGGTTTCTGCGGGCAGGCGCAGGGGGATGCCGTGTTCCAGCAGCCTCTGCTGCAGCGGTTGCAGGTCGCTGACGCTGATCTGCAAGTTGATGCCGCGCCCCAGGGGACGATCGAGCGGCCTTACCGTCCACGGGTCGTCCTGCTGCGCATCCGGGTCGATCTGCTCCAGCATCAGCGCCGCCTCGCCCAGGGCGATGGCGGCGAAGCCGGCCTCAGGGCGTTCGAAGAGCAGGCGGAAACCCAGCGTCTGCAGGTAGAACGCCAGACTGCCCGGCAGGTCGCTGACCAGCAGTTCGGGCGTCAGCGCGGGCAGCGGTGCGCCGTTCATTCCTGCTGCTGTGCGGCCTGCAGGGCTTGCAGGGCAGGGGCGGCGTAGATGCCTGCCTCCACGGCCAGCGCCATCACCCTGGGCAGGTCGTTGGCGTACACCAGCACGGCCTGCAGCTCGTCATCCAGCGGTTCGCTGAAATCCACCAGCACGTAGCCACCGGTTTCCGGCGACAGGGCGGAGAGCTGCACCTGGATGCGGTTGAGCGCCTTGAGCGGCTCGGTCTTGGCCAGTTGCTTGGCCTTGAGCACGAACTGCACCTGCGGGCCGAACGACTCGGTGATGCGCTGGAACAGCTCTTCGTAGCTGTCGGCCTGGAACAGCACGGTCTCCGGCAGGCTGCCGACCACTACCCACTCGCCCAGCGGGATGGGAAATTCGTCGTCGTAGTTGATGTCCGGGTTGGCCGCGAGAAAGGCGGCGGGGTCGGCATAGGCCTGCGCGGCCTCGTCGGCGATGCGGACGATCTCGTCCTCGGCCAGGCAGCCGGAGCTTATCTTGCCGATCAGTTCTTCCAGCTGGGCTTTCATCAGGTGATTCCTTGGTCGTTCGATTGGGCGGCAAGCATAACCCAGAGCCCGTTCCGCGAGGCGTGGCCGAAGAGGGCGGTCGGCCTAGCCGTAGCGCTTCTTGGCCTCGATGGCCAGGCCGCTGCCGATGCTGCCGAAGGTGTTGCCTTCCACGCTGCGCGCGTTGGGCAGCATCGCCGCCACGCTCTGGCGCAGGGCCGGCACGCCGCTGGAGCCACCGGTGAAGAACAGCGTGTCGACCTGGTCGGCACTGACGCCGGCATCGGCCAGCAACTGCGTGAGGCTGGCGCGGATGCGTTCGAGCAGCGGCTCGATGGCGCTTTCGAACAGCGCACGGGTCAGCTCGGCGACCAGGCCCGGCTCGACGCGCGACAGGTCGATGGGGCGCGAATCCTCTTCGCTGAGGGCGATCTTGCTCTCTTCCACCTGCATCGCCAGCCAGTGCCCGGCGCGCTGCTCGATCAGGCCGAACAGGCGATCGATGCCGGTGGCGTCGACGATGTCGTAGCGCATGTTCTGCAGCGCCAGCTGGGTCTTCTGCGCGTACAGGGCGTTGATGGTGTGCCAGGTAGCCAGGTTGAGGTGATAGCTGGTCGGCATGAAGGCATCGCTCTTCATCCGGCTGCCGTAGCCGAACAGCGGCATCACCCCGGCCAGCGACAGTTGCTTGTCGAAGTCGGTACCGCCGATGTGCACGCCGCCGGTGGCGAGGATGTCGGCCTGACGCTCGGCCAGCTGATGGCGCTCCGGTGCCAGACGGACCAGGGAGAAGTCGGAGGTACCACCGCCGATGTCGACGATCAGCACCAGCTCCTCACGCGCCAGGCTCGACTCGTAGTCGAATGCCGCAGCGATCGGCTCGTACTGGAACGACACCTCCTTGAAACCGAGCTTGTGCGCCACGGCCACCAGGGTGTTCTGCGCCTCCTGATCGGCAGCCGGGTCGTCGTCGACGAAGAACACCGGGCGACCCAGCACCACCTCCTCGAAGGGGCGCTCGGCCTGGGCCTCGGCGCGTGCCTTCAGTTCGCCGATGAAGAAACCGAGCAGGTCCTTGAACGGCAGGGCGCTGCCCAGCACGGTGGTTTCGCTTTTCAGCAGCTTGGAGCCCAGCAGGCTCTTCAGCGAGCGCATCAGGCGGCCTTCATAGCCTTCGAGGTATTCGTGCAGGGCCAGGCGGCCATAGACCGGGCGGCGTTCTTCGGTGTTGAAGAAGATGACCGAGGGCAGGGTGATCTTGCCGTCTTCCAGGGCCAGCAGGCTGTCCTGGCCGGGACGCAGCCAGCCGACGGTGGAGTTGGAAGTGCCGAAGTCGATGCCGCAGGCGCGGGCGGGGGTAGAGAAGGACATGGAACGCAGAGCCTGAAAGTGACCGGGAAGAGGTATGACGCCGCATCGCGACGACCCGGAAGGCAGCCGCCGCGACGGCGGGCCTGAAAAACGGCCGCGTATTCTATGTCAGCCTCGCCGATGCGGCGAGTCGGCGATCAGCTCGCCTTGCGCCGCTCCTGCCACTGCGTCCATTCGAAGCCCAGCACCACCAGCAGCGACAGGGCGAACGGCAGCAGCAGATAGAAGACGCGGAACACGATCAGCGCGGCCAGCACGTCGGCAGCGGGGATCTCCGGCAGGGCGGCGAGGAAGGTCACTTCCAGCACGCCGAGCCCGCCGGGGGCATGGGACAGCAGGGCCAGGGAGAAGGAGGCGAGGAACACGCCGAGCACCACCAGATAGCCGGGGTGGTTGTCCGCCGGCAGGGCGAAGTAGATGATCGCCGCCGCGCAGAGCAGCTCCAGCGGGCCGGCCAGCAACTGGCGGCTGACGATGCGCAGACGCGGATATTCGACATGCACCTTGCCCAGCGTCCAGGGCTTGAACTGGCGCCAGGAGCCGAGCACGTAGAGAGCGACCACGCCCAGCAGCAGACTGCCGATGATCACCGACACCAGCGGCGTGATCCTGGCGACGCGGTGAATGAGTTCGGGTTGCGCGATCAGCACGCAGCCACTGGCGAGCAGTGTGCCCAGCACGAAGGTGAAGGAGCAGAAGACGATGAGCACGCCGATTTCCTGGGGTGTCAGGCCCTTGCTGCTGTAGGCGCGATAACGCACCACCGCGCCGGAGAACACCGAGGCGCCGATGTTGTGGGCCAGCGCGTAGGTGGTGAAGGAGCACAGGGTGATGAAGCGCCAGGGAATCTGCTTGCCCAGGTGCGCGACGGCGATGCGGTCATACCAGGCCAGTGCCCAGTAGGCGCCCAGGGTGGCCACGGCGGCCAGTGCCCAGTTCAGGTGGGAAATCGCTTCGAGGCTGCCCTTGATCTCGTCCAGGGAAATGGTGCGCAGTTCGCGGTAGAGCAGGACACCAGACAACACCACGGCGCAGAGTCCGATCAGGGTCCAGATCAGATCGCTGCGTTTCAGCTTGGGTTTGGCTTCTACGACGGACACCGGTATTCCTCGTTCGCTAGGCCTCGGATGAGGGCCGCATGCCTCGTTCGAGGCTGCTGTTGGTCGACCCAGGGGCCGTATGGCTGCCGTGGCGGTCGGGCCGTGACGGCATGGCGCGCTGCGCAGTATCGGCGAGCGGCCCTGTGCACTCAACTGGCAAGCGGGCAGAGCGCCCGGCCGCTGTGGCAGCGCTCATGGCCAGGCCAGGGTGAGCGCCGCCAGCACCATGTAGCGGCCTGCCTTGGCCAGCGTGACGATGATCAGGAAGGTCCACAGGCGTTCACGCATCACGCCTGCGACCAGGGTCAGCGGGTCGCCGATCACCGGCATCCAGCTCAGCAGCAGCGACCAGCGCCCATAGCGCGCGTACCAGGCCTGAGCCTGCTGCAGGCGGGCCGGGCTGACCGGGAACCAGCGCCGGTGCCGATAGTGCTCGATGGAGCGCCCCAGCAGCCAGTTGATCCATGAGCCCAGCACGTTGCCCAGCGTCGCCACCAGCAGCAGGGCCCAGGCAGGATGTTCGCCCGCCAGCAGCAGGGCGACCAGAACCGCCTCGGACTGAAGCGGCAACAGCGTCGCCGCACCGAGAGCGGAGAGGAACAGGGCCGGGTAGGCGGAGAGACCGAGCATGCTCAGCAAGGCCGGCGCACGGGCCAGCCTGCTCCCGGGCTTACGACTCCTGGCCGGTGTTGGCCATGATCTCTTCCAGGCTCAGCCCGGTCAGGCCATGAATGGTTTTCCACAGGTAGTAGAAGATGGCCATCAGCATGATCATCGAGGGAATGGCGATCATCGGGTAGCTGAGCAGTGTCATGCGCCCCAGTTCGTCATTGAAGGCCTCGGTGCCGGCGGGGCTGGTGACGATCCACTTGGCCAGCACGTAGTTCATGAACGAGGAAAAGAAGAAGGTGCCGCTGAGCCAGTAGGTGGCGCGCAGCAGGCGGGTCTCGAAGTGTTCGACGTGGCCGCCCTGCTCCAGGCGCTCATGGATCTTGTCGACGTTGAGCACCGTCTTGTTGAACAGCAGGGTGCGAATCAGCGGGTAGCGCGTGCGCGTGGAAACCAGCACGGCGATGCCGATCAGGCCCGGAATGGCAGCCTCCTTCACGGCCAGCCACTGGGTATCCAGATGCAGCAGGCCGATGCCGCCGGTCAGCGCTACGCTGATCAGACCGAGCAGGGCGATGAAGTTGAATTTGCGGTACTTGATCAGCTCGAACGCCCCCCAGCCCAGCGGGAATGCCAGGGCGAGCAACAGCGCGCCATCGGCCCCCAGGCGGTGTTCGCCGCTCAGTTTCATCAGGATGAACGAAGGGATCAGGATACTGATGGCCAGGTCGATCAACGGGCGGGGCTTGTGCGTCGGGGTGGGGCTGTCGATGGTGGTGGTCATGGTAGCTGGAGTCTGCGACGGAACCCGGATGATCGCCTGCCTGAGGCGTCAGGGCTAGTCCGACCGTCGGTTTGGAAGGTTAAAAAGTATGAGCCGACAGCTTCGCGACAGGGGCATGAGGTCAACGCCTGATGCTAAAGTGATGGCAATGGCTGGGAGTCGAACATGCCAAGAGTCCTTTCTTTCGTTTGCCTGCTGCTGACAGCCGCCCTCCTGCTCCCGGAGGTGGCCATGGCGCGCGACTGCATCGGTCTGATACCGGCCAGCACCTCGGCCTTCTGGACGGACCTGGAGGCGGGCGCACGTCGCAGCGCCGATGATCTGCAGATGGATATCTACACGCGAGCCCCGACCAACGAGGGCAGCGTCGACGTGCAACTGCAACTGATCGAGCGCGTCCTCGCGCATGGCTGCAAGGCCCTGATCATCGCGCCGGCCGGCGACGCCATCGATGCGCGTGTCGTCGCCCTGCGCGAGCAGGGCATCCCCACGGTCTACGTCGATCGCAGCGTCGCCGGCGAAGGGGCCTATGCGCTGGTCGCCACGGACAATTTCCTTGCCGGTCAGTTGGCTGGGCAGCAGTTGGCCGAGCAGCTGGGCGCCGGCAAGCGGGTGGCGCTGCTGCGCCTGCAGCCGGGGTTGCAGTCGACCCAGGAGCGCGAGCGCGGCTTCCTGCTGGCGGCCCATGCGGCGGGCCTGCAGGTGGTCTTCGATGATTACCTGGGCGCTGACCGACAGCGCATGGTCGCGGCGCTGACGCGCATGATGCCGGAGCTGGATGGCCTGTTCAGCCCCAACGGCAGCAGCACCCGTGCGGCCCTGGCGGCATTGCGGCAGATGGGCAGGGCGGGCCAGGTGGCCTTCGTCGGCTTCGACGGTGGCGAGCTGTTGTTCGATGCCCTGCACGACGGGCAGCTCCAGGCGCTGCTGTTGCAGCAGCCGCAGGCCATGGGGGATCACGCGGTGCGCCTGGTGCAGCGCGCGCTCAGCGGTGAACGCGCGGCCACGCCGCTGCAACTGTTGCTGGAGCCGCAGGTGATGACGGTGACCGCGCCAGGAGGTTCTTGGTGAGAGCGGGGACGGGTGTTTATCATCGCCTGACCGATCGCCCTGAAATCGCTGCAGGGCCCGATCCAGATGGTGGTGTGCAATGAATCCGACGTTCAAGGCCTGTGTCGTGACGCTGCTCTGCAGTGTCTGCACCTGTCTGTCTGCCGCCGAACTGCAGCTCTATACCGAGGACTATCGACCCTTCAGCTATCTCGAGGATGGCAAGCCGAGCGGCATGGCCGTGGCGGTGGTCGAGGAACTGATCCGCCGTACCGGCGAGCCGGCGCGTATCGAGTTGGTGCCCTGGACGCGTGGCTACCACCAGGTTCGCCAGCAGGCGAACGCAGCGATCTTCTCCACTGTCCGCACGGCCCAGCGAGAGGCCGATTTCCAGTGGGTCGGGCCGATCGCCCACGGCCATACGCGCTTCTACACGCTCAAGGAGGCCGGGCTGCGGGTCGCCAACCTCGACGATGTGCGTCGCCTCGGCACCCTGGCGGTGCCCAAGCGCTGGTACAGCTACGAGCTGCTGGCCGAGCAGAAACTGGACAACCTGTACGGTGTGTCGACCCCCCAGGACATGCTGCGCCTGTTCCGCCATGGCCGGGTCAAGCTGCTGCTGGCCAACAACCTGACGCTCAATGGCATGCTCGCCGAGCAGGGCATGAGGCCCTGTCAGTTGCAGGAACAGTTCGACCTGATGGCCAACGACTCCTACATCGCCTTTTCCCGGCGCACCCAGGCTGCCCGTGTCGCACGTTGGCAGCGGGCGCTGCAGGAAATGCGGCATGACGGTAGTCTGGAACGCATCTATCGACACTGGTTTCCCGAGGCCGATGAGCAGGCCCTGGCCGACCTGCTGAGTGTCGAGTGATGGGCTGCGCTGAGTGCCCGGCCGCAGGCGGGAGGGAGGAATGAAGCTGGTGAGGTGGCTGTCGTGCGTTTGCCTGGCGATGCTGTGCAGCCCTGCGCTGGCAGAGTTGCAGCTGCTCACCGAAGACACCCCGCCCATGAGCTTCATGCGCGACGGCGAGGTCAGCGGCTTCTCCGTCGAGGTGGTCCGGGCCCTGCTGGCGCGCACCGGCGACAGCGGAAAGATCGAACTGATGCCCTGGACCCGCGCCTTCTACCTCGCCCAGCAGCAGGCGGACATCGCCCTGTTCTCCACCGTGCGCACCCCGGAACGTGAGGGCAAGTTTCTCTGGGTCGGCCCCATCGTGGTCGGGACGACCAGCTTCTACTCGCTCAGGTCGCGCAACCTGGTCATCGACGACCTGCAGCAGGCCGCCGCGAGCGGGCCGCTCGCCCTGCCCAAGCAGTGGTACACCTTCGAGACGCTCAGCGCGCGTGGTTTCGACAACCTCTACGGGGTGTCCACGCCGAAGCAGATGATGACCATGCTCAAGCATGGGCGGGTCAAGCTGATCGCCACCGAGGACCTGACCCTGGCTGGCGAGCTGGCCACCGTCGACCTGAAGCCGCAGGACGTCACCGCCCATGTGCCGTTCATGCGTTCGGCCTACTACATCGCCTTCTCGCCGCAGACCTCGGTGGTGCGCGTGGCGCGCTGGCAGCGTGCGCTGCGGCAGATGCACGAGGATGGCAGTCTCGCCGCCATTCTCCAACGCTGGCTGCCGCACGCACCGATGCCGCCGGTCGAACCGTAGCGAGCGCTGTCTCGACTGGTTAACCTGAGCGCTGCAATCCGTAGCGAGTCCGATCATGCCGCGTCGTCTTCCCCCGCTTGCCCTGTCCCGCCGCGCCGAGTTGTTCGCGCACCTGCATGCCATGGAGCAGGCTGGCGTACCCGTCGATCGAGCGCTGGCCAGCCTGAACCTGGGGGCGCGGCATGAGCCGGCGCTGCAGCGCCTGCGTCAGATGGTCGGCGCAGGCCGTGACCTGGCGAGTTCCGGCCAGCTGAGTGGCGTGTTCACGCCATTGGAAAGCAGCCTGCTGCGGGCAGCCCAGGAGGCGGGCGCGCTGGCGCATATCCACCAGCAACTGGCGCAGCGCTACGGGGAACAGGCGCGCCAGGCCGGAGAGCTGCGTTCCCGCCTGTTGATGCCGGCGGGTGTGCTGTTGCTGGCACTGCTGGTCAAACCCCTGCCGGCGCTGGTCGCCGGCAGCCTGGGTGTCGGCGGCTACCTGCTGGCCGTGCTGCTGCCGTTGCTCTGGCTGCTGGCCGTGCTGTTCGTCGTGCGCCTGGCGTGGCAACGTCTGCAGCGCCGTCGCGCGGAACACCCAGGCCCGCTCGACGACCTGCTGCTGGCGCTGCCGGTGCTCGGCAGCCTGCTGCGCCGGGCGGATATCCGCAATTTCTGCGACAGCCTCGGCCTGTTGCTGGAGGCGGGGATGCCGGCGCTCGATGCCTTGCCACGTGCCTGTAGCGCCGTGAGCAACCCGCGCTTGCGGCGGGATTTCGCCAGCCTGGCGCCTCGCGTCGCGGCGGGGCAGTCGCTGGTGCGTGCCTTCGATGGCCTGTCCTTCGCCGGCAAATCGATGCTGATCGGCGTGCTCAACACGGGCGAGGCGACAGGCCGGCCGGGAGAGGCGCTGCTGCGTTTCGCGCGCATGCAGGCGCAGCAGCTGGCTTCGCAGCAGCAGATGCTGGCGACCTGGCTGCCGCGCCTGTTCTACCTCGGCGTCGCCGGTTGGATGGCCTACGGGCTGCTGACCGGCGGAGGTTTCTTCCCGACGCTGCCGGCGGAGCTGGCTGGCCGGTAATTTGCTGGTCATTGGCCAGGCGGGCCTGGCTGAAAGCTGGCAGCAAGTGCCTTGCGCTAGCATTCGTCACGTCTACGCCATTACTAAAAAGAGAAAAAAGCGATTCAACCGACTTTGGAATACGCCCCATGCCCATCCTGCAACGTGCATCCCATCATGAGCTACGCAGCGCCTTTCGTGCCCTGCTGGCTTCCGACCGCTGCTACCACACCGCCTCGGTCTTCGATCCCATGTCCGCCCGCATCGCCGCCGACCTCGATTTCGAGGTCGGCATTCTCGGCGGCTCCGTCGCCTCGCTCCAGGTGCTGGGTGCCCCGGACTTCGCGCTGATCACCCTCAGCGAGTTCGTCGAGCAGGCCGCGCGCATCGGTCGCGTGTCGCGCCTGCCGGTGATCGCCGACGCCGACCACGGCTACGGCAACGCGCTCAATGTCATGCGTACTGTGGTCGAGCTGGAACGCGCCGGCGTCGCCGCGCTGACCATCGAGGACACCCTGCTGCCGGCCCAGTTCGGACGCAAGTCCACCGACCTGATCTCTATCGAGGAAGGGGTCGGCAAGATCCTCGCGGCGCTCGAGGCGCGTGTCGATCCGGACCTGGCGATCATCGCCCGGACCCACGCCGGCGTACTGGAGGTGGACGAGGTGATCCGCCGTACCCGCGCCTACGAAGCCGCTGGCGCCGACGGCATCTGCCTGGTGGGCGTGAAGGACTTCGCTCATCTGGAGCAGATCGCCGCGGGCCTCAAGGTGCCGCTGATGCTGGTCACCTACGGCAATCCGCAGCTGCGTGACAACCAGCGCCTGGCGCGCCTGGGCGTGCGTATCGTGGTCAACGGCCACGCTGCCTACTTCGCCGCGATCAAGGCCACCTACGACTGCCTGCGCGAGCAGCGCGGTGCCCAGCCTTGCGACCTCAACGCCACCGAGCTGACGCACAAGTACACCATGCCCGAGGACTATATCGTCTGGGCCAAGGAGTTCATGGAAGTCCGCGAGTAGCCCTGCCGATGGGCTGCGCTTGCACTTCGGGTTCACCGGGCGCATATCTGTGCGGTGAACTACAGGAGGCTGAGCATGGCCAGTGGCTGGGCGAACGACGACGCGGTACAGGAGCAGATCGACAGCAGCATCGAGGACGCCGTTGCGCGTGCCCGTAGCCAGCTGCCGAAAGGCGAGAGCCTGCGTCATTGCGAGGCGTGCGACGCGCTCATTCCCGAAGCGCGCCGCCAGGCGATTCCCGGCGTGCGCCTGTGCGTGACGTGCCAGGCCGAGCATGACCGCGAGAACGCCGCGTTCACCGGCTACAACCGGCGTGGCAGCAAGGATAGCCAGCTGCGTTGAACGAATGCGGCACCTCTCGGCGCGTCGAGGGTCTAGTTCTACTACGACCATCACTCAGGAAGAGGTGCCTGCATGACGATTTTCGAAGCGCTGCGACTCAGCCATGACCTTCAGCGCGAGCTTGCGCAGAAGCTGGTCGCCACCCACGGGGACAGCTCCGAACGCCACGCCCTGTTCGCCCAGCTCAAGCAGGAGCTGGCCGTGCATTCGGTGGCCGAGGAGCGCCATTTCTACATTCCCCTGATGCAGCAGGATGCCGGCGTCGACCTGTCGCGCCATGCGATTGCCGAGCATCACCAGATGGATGAAATGATCGAGGACCTGGAGGCGACCGACCCCAGCAGCCCGAGCTGGCTGGCACAGGCCAAGGCCCTGGCGGACAAGGTCGAACATCACCTCCGGGAAGAGGAACGCACCTTCTTCCAGATGGCCGGCAAGCTGCTGCGCGAACGGCAGAAGGAGCAACTGGCAGGTGATTACCTGAGCGCCTACGACGAGATGAAACAGGCCTCCTGAATCGGCCCGCCGGACAGGTTGCATCCGCCCTGCAGCTCATCCGTAGGGCGGGTGAAACCCGCCACAGCCAGATCCGCAACAAGGATGTTGCCATGCCCGATTATCGACGTGCCGCCGTTTCCGGTGGCTGCTATTTCTTCACGCTGGTCAGCGAACGACGCCAGCCCATCCTCACCCATCCCGATGTTCGCCTGGCCCTGCGCGCGGCCATCGAGACGGTGCGCCTCACTCGACCTTTCACCATCGACGCCTGGGTATTGCTGCCAGATCACCTGCATGCCATCTGGCGCCTGCCACCCGATGACAAGGACTTCTCCAATCGCTGGCGGCTGATCAAGCGACATGTCACCCATGCCTGTGGCCGCGCTCACCTGCGTGACGACCTGATGAGCGAGCGGCGCCGGCTGAAGGGGCAGGGCACGCTGTGGCAGCAGCGCTTCTGGGAGCACCTGATTCGCGATGAGCACGACTACGGGCGGCACTTCGACTACCTGCATGGCAACCCGCTCAAGCATGGGCTGGTGACGCGGGTGCGCGACTGGCCCTGGTCGTCGTTTCACCGTTGGGTGAACAGGGGCGTCTACCCCATCGATTGGGCCGGGGATACCAGGACCGACGATCTGGGCGCCGGTGAGTGAAGCGGCGGGTTGCACCCGCCCTACTGGCGTTCGTCAGGCGGGGCAATCACCTGTGCCGTAGGGCGGGTGAAACCCGCCAGCGAATCAGAACAGGAAGTAACGCTGCGCCATTGGCAGCACCTCGGCCGGTTCGCACCAGAGCAACTGGCCGTCGGCCTTGACCTGGTAGTTCTGCGCGTCGACCTCGATGCTCGGCAGGTAGCCGTTGTGGATCAGGTCGGTCTTCTGCACCTCGCGGCAGCCTTTGACCACGCCGATCTGCTTCTGCAAACCAAGCTGCTGCGGCACGCCGGCGTCGAATGCCGCCTGGCTGATGAAGGTGATGCTGGTGGCGTGGCGGCTGCCGGCATAGCTGGCGAACATCGGCCGGTAGTGCACCGGTTGCGGCGTCGGGATCGAGGCGTTGGCGTCGCCCATCAGGCTGGCGGCAATGGCTCCACCCTTGAGGATCAGCGTCGGTTTCACCCCGAAGAAGGCCGGACGCCAGAGCACCAGGTCGGCCCACTTGCCGACTTCGATGGAGCCGACCTCGTGGCTGATACCGTGGGTGATCGCCGGGTTGATGGTGTACTTGGCGATGTAGCGCTTGGCGCGGAAGTTGTCGTTGCCTGGGGCATCCTCGGGCAACGGGCCGCGCTGCTGCTTCATCTTGTCGGCGGTCTGCCAGGTACGAGTGATCACTTCGCCGACACGGCCCATGGCCTGGCTGTCGGAGCTGATCATGCTGAACGCGCCGAGGTCATGCAGGATGTCTTCGGCGGCGATGGTCTCGCGGCGAATGCGGCTTTCGGCGAAGGCCACGTCCTCGGCGATGCTCGGGTCGAGGTGGTGGCAGACCATGAGCATGTCCAGGTGCTCGTCGATGGTGTTCTTGGTGAACGGCCGGGTCGGGTTGGTCGACGACGGCAGCACGTTGGGGAAGCCGCAGGCCTTGATGATGTCCGGCGCGTGGCCGCCACCGGCACCCTCGGTGTGGTAGGTGTGGATGGTGCGGCCCTTGAAGGCGCCGAGTGTGGTTTCGACGAAACCCGACTCGTTCAGGGTGTCGGTGTGGATCGCCACCTGCACGTCGTACTGGTCGGCCACGCTCAGGCAGTTGTCGATGGCCGCCGGGGTGGTGCCCCAGTCTTCGTGCAGCTTGAGACCGATGGCGCCGGCCTTGACCTGTTCGATCAGCGGCTCCGGCAGCGAGGCGTTGCCCTTGCCGGTGAAGCCGAGGTTCATCGGGAAGGCATCGGCGGCCTGCAGCATGCGCGCCATGTGCCAGGGGCCCGAGGTACAGGTGGTGGCGTTGGTGCCGGTGGCCGGCCCGGTGCCGCCACCGATCATGGTGGTGACGCCGCTCATCAGCGCTTCTTCGATCTGCTGCGGGCAGATGAAGTGGATGTGGGTGTCGATGCCGCCGGCGGTGAGGATCATGCCTTCCCCGGCGATCACCTCGGTACCGGCGCCGATGGCGATGCTCACATCGGGCTGGATGTCCGGGTTGCCGGCCTTGCCGATCGCGGCGATACGCCCGTCCTTGAGACCGACGTCGGCCTTGACGATGCCCCAGTGGTCGATGATCAGCGCGTTGGTGATCAGGGTGTCGACCACATCGGCGGCGCACAGCTGGCCCTGGCCCATGCCGTCGCGGATTACCTTGCCGCCGCCGAACTTCACTTCTTCACCGTAGGTGGTGAAGTCCTTCTCCACTTCGATCCACAGGTCGGTATCGGCCAGGCGCACCTTGTCGCCGACGGTGGGGCCGAACATGTCGGCGTAGGCTTGTCTGCTGATTTTCATATTCGCTTCCCTTGTGGTGCGAAGGCTGGCGCGTGTTTGTCTTTCTGTCTGTCAGGGCATGAGGCGCTGCGGTTCTTCTGTAGGAGCGGCTTTAGCCGCGAAACCGTTATCGCGGCTAAAGCCGCTCCTACAAACCTCACCTCAATCCAGGTCGCCCATCACGCGCCCGGCGAAGCCGAACACGCGGCGTGCGCCGCTCAGCTCGACCAGCTCCACCTCGCGGCTCTGCCCCGGCTCGAAGCGCACCGCCGTGCCGGCCGGAATGTTCAGGCGCATGCCGCGCGTCGCCGCACGGTCGAACAGCAGCGCATCGTTGGTTTCGAAGAAGTGGTAGTGCGAGCCGACCTGCACGGGACGGTCGCCACTGTTGGCCACGGACAGGGTCAGTGTGCGGCGACCGGCATTGAGCTCGATCTCGCCGTCGGCAATCTGGTATTCGCCGGGAATCATCAGGTGCTCACTCCAGAATCAGTTGCATGAAAGTCAGGTCCAGCCAGCGCCCGAACTTGCGGCCGACCTGGGGCATCTGCCCCGTGGTGACGAAGCCGAGGCGCTGGTGCAGGCGGATCGAGGCGCTGTTCTCGGACTCGATGGCAGCGACCATGACGTGCAGGTCGGCGGCGCGGGCGCGCGCGATCAGCGCCTGCATCAGGGCCGGGCCAAGGCCACGGCCACGCTGGTCGGCGCGCACGTAGACCGAATGCTCGACGGTCTGACGAAAGCCCTCGATGCTGCGCCAGGTGCCATAGCTGGCATAGCCGAGCACCTCGTCGTCGGCGTCGCGTGCCACCAGCACGGGAAAGCCGCTGGCCGTGCGCTCGGCCAGCCAGGCACGTCGGTTGGCCAGGTCCACCAGCGTTTCGTTCCAGATCGCCGTGGTGAACTCCACCGCGTCGTTGTATATGGCCAGGATGCCGGGCAGGTCGGCTTCGCTGGCGTCCATGATCGAGTAACTCATGCTCAGGCGATCGGCTGGTGGACGGTGACCAGTTTGGTACCGTCGGGGAAGGTGGCTTCGATCTGGATTTCCGGGATCATCTCCGGCACGCCGTCCATCACCTGGTCGCGGCTCAGCAGGGTGGTGCCGAAATGCATCAGCTCGGCGACGGTCTGCCCATCGCGCGCGCCTTCGAGCAGTGCCGCGGAGATGTAGGCCATGGCCTCCGGGTAGTTCAGCTTCACCCCTCGGGCCAGGCGACGCTCGGCCACCAGGCCGGCGGTGAAGATCAGCAGCTTGTCTTTCTCTCTTGGCGATAGGTCCATGAGAACTCCAGTCAGATGGCGTGGCAGGGCAGCCCTGCGTGGCGAAAGTGGTGGGTGGCCAGCGATGGCTGAATGTTCATCCGCTCAGGTACTCCAGATTCGTGGCGGCACGGCTTCGCGGCCGAGCAGCGCCGGTCGCAGCAGGCGCCACAGGGCGATCAGCCAGGCGCGGGCCTTGAGCGCTTCGCTGGCCAGGCAGCGTGCGATCAACAGCCCGGACAACTGGCTGAGATCGCCACGTACGCCCGCGACCTGCACTTCACGGCAGCGCTCCAGCAGCTCGTCGGACACCTCGCCGCTGACCAGCAGGGTGGCGAATACCGGCTGGCCATCGAGGCCGAGCGGCGAGTCGAGCAGGCCGTCGTCGCCCGTGACCCGCTGGCGTTCGTGCCACAGCAGCTTGCCGTCGCGGCGGATGTCCAGTGCGGCCTGGAAATGGCCGCTGCTGAAGCGCTCGTCGGCGGCCGGGCGGCCGAGGGCGATGATGTCCCAGTAGAACAGCCGGGCATCGCCCTGCAGCTCGATCTGCGTGTGCAGCTCGGCCTGGGCGCCGGCATAGAGGATGGTTTCCTGCGGAAGCCACTCCAGGGTGGCGCCGGCCGCGACGCTCAGGCGCAGGTCCTGGCGGGCCACCTCGCTGGCGCGATACCACTTGGCTGCACCCGGGCTGGTGAGCTGCACCCAGGTGTTCTCCCCGGCATCTGCCGAGATGTCCAGGCGGTCGCCGCCGGCGATGCCACCGGGCGGGTGCACGATGATGTGCTGGCAGACCTGCGGCCCTTCGGCATACAGGTGCTTCTGCACCCTAAGTGGGCCGAGGTGGCGCCTCTGCACCGGGGTGGTGCGCTCGCCATGGCGTGCGTAGGCCAGTTCCAGTTCGGCGGGCCAGCTTGGCGTGAACAGGGCTGCAGGCAGATTCATGGTGGGGCAGGGATTCCACTCGGTAGTTGACCGAGTGGGCAAGCAAGAGGCGTGCCCTGAACCAATTCGGTGCGCCGTTGCGGGCGCCGGCCTGAAGCGGTCGGCGCCGGGCGGGTCAGTCGCGATCCACGGCGAAGGACGACCAGGCCTGACGGCTCGGCATGATTTCCAGGCGGTTGATGTTGATGTGCGCGGGCAGGGTGGCCACGTAGAAGATCTGCTCGGCGATGTCCTCGGCGCTGAGCGGCGTGGTGGTGCTGTACAGCGCGTCGGAGGCAGCCTGGTTGCCCTTGGTGCGGACCAGGGTGAACTCGGTTTCGGCCATGCCGGGTGCGATGTCGGTGACGCGCACGCCGGTGCTGACCAGATCGCAGCGCAGGTTGAAACCGAACTGTTTGACGAAGGCCTTGGTGGCGCCGTACACGTGGCCGCCCGGGTAGGGCCACTCGCCGGCGACCGAGCCGATGTTGATGATGCTGGTGCCCTTGCCGGTTTCCAGCAGCAGCGGCAGTACGGCATGGGTGACGTTGACCAGACCGGTGACGTTGGTGTCGATCATGGTGTGCCAGTCCTGCAGGGCCACCTTCTGCGCCGGTTCGGGGGCCAGGGCCAGGCCGGCGTTGTTGAGCAGCACGGTGACCTTGCGGAAGGCCTCCGGCAAGGCATCGACCATTCCTTGCACGGCCTCTGCGTCACGCACGTCGAGGGTGGCGATGTGCACGGGAACCTTGGCTGCCAGTTCGTCTCGCAGCGCCTGTAGGCGCTCCTCGCGGCGGCCGGAAAGTACCAGCGACCAGCCGGCCTCGGCGAAACGGCGGGCGGCGGCGCGGCCGAAGCCGGAGGTGGCGCCGGTGATGAAGATCACGTTGCTCATGGGGTGTCCTGTGCAGGTTCGGGAGTGGAGGGTGACGCGGCGCAGCCCCGGCAGTCGGGGCTTGGCGTGGGGCGAGGCGCACACGGCGTTCGCCACTGGCCCCGGTTACCGGGGCGGGCGGCCTCGGGTCGCTGCGGTGAGCGCCTGGAGGCCCGCCGGTAAGGGCAGGCCGGTACTGTCGCACAGATGATGCCGCGGTGTCAGGCGTCGCTGCGCACCGCCCGCGACCTGCCTCAGATCGCCACCAAGCCGCGTACGCCCTCGGCTTCCATGTTCTCGCCACGGCCCTGCTGGACGATCTCGCCACGGCTCATCACCAGGTACTGGTCGGCCAGTTCGGCGGCGAAGTCGTAGAACTGCTCGACCAGCAGGATGGCCATGTCGCCGCGCTCGGCCAGTTTGCGGATCACCGCGCCGATTTCCTTGATCACCGAGGGCTGGATGCCCTCGGTGGGTTCGTCGAGGATCAGCAGGCGTGGCTGGCTGGCCAGGGCACGGCCGATGGCCAGCTGTTGCTGCTGGCCGCCGGAGAGGTCGCCGCCACGCCGCTGCTTCATCTCGCGCAGCACCGGGAACAGCTCGTAGATGAATTCCGGGACGACCTTGGCCTGGCTGCCGGGAAACCGCGACAGGCCCATCAGCAGGTTCTCTTCCACGGTCAGGCGGCCGAAGATCTCGCGTCCCTGAGGAACGTAGGCGATGCCGGCGTGCACCCGCTGGTGCGGCTTGAAGCCGGTGATGGCCTTGCCTTCCCATTGCACGCTGCCGTCCTTGGCCGGGATCAGGCCCATCAGGCACTTGAGCAGGGTGGTCTTGCCCACGCCGTTGCGGCCGAGCAGACAGGTGACCTCGCCGACCTTCACGTCGAACGACAGCCCGCGCAGGATGTGGCTGCCGCCGTAGTACTGATGCAGTTGTTGGACTTGGAGCATGATTCAATTCCTCGTTCTTGGCGCTGCAAGCTTCAAGCTGCAAGCCACAAGTAAAAGCGGCTTGAGGCTTGCAGCTTGTAGCTGGCGCGTCAGCGCCCCAGATAAACCTCGATCACCCGCTCGTCGTTCTGCACCTGCTCCAGCGAGCCTTCGGCCAGCACGCTGCCCTGGTGCAACACGGTGACGTGGTCGGCGATCGAGCCGACGAAGCCCATGTCGTGTTCCACCACCATCAGCGAGTGCTTGCGTGCCAGTGACTTGAACAGCTCGGCGGTGAACTCGGTCTCGGCGTCGGTCATGCCGGCCACCGGTTCATCGAGCAGCAACAGATGCGGCTCCTGCATCAGCAGCATGCCGATTTCCAGGAACTGCTTCTGGCCATGGGAGAGCAGGCCAGCCGGACGGTGGCGCGAACTTTCCAGGCGGATGGTGGTGAGCACTTCTTCGATGCGGTCCTTCTGTTCGCCGCTGAGCCTGGCGCGCAGACTGGCCCACACCGACTTGTTGGTCTTCTGCGCCAGCTCCAGGTTCTCGAACACCGACAGTGCCTCGAACACCGTGGGTTTCTGGAACTTGCGGCCGATGCCGGCCTGGGCGATCTCCACTTCGCTCATGGCGGTCAGGTCGTACTGTTCGCCGAAGTAGGCCACGCCGTTGTCCGGGCGGGTCTTGCCGGTGATCACGTCCATCATGGTGGTCTTGCCGGCGCCGTTGGGGCCGATGATGCAGCGCAGCTCGCCGACACCGATGTACAGGGTCAGGTCGGTCAGCGCACGAAAACCATCGAAGCTGACGTTGATGTCTTCCAGGGTGAGGATGGTGCCGTGACGGACATTGACGCCCTTGCCGACGGTCTTGCCGGTGTCCAGCGACAGGCCGGTGGGGTCGAAAGCGGCTTCGAGCATGGTTTCGGGTACTGGAGTAGCTCTCATTGATCCTTCTCCGTGGAGGTCGTCAGGAGCGCGTCGCGAGCGTTTTCAGCTGCAAGGCGCGAGGCGCGCAGCGACGAAGCAGTACGAGTGGGTACGCTGAGGAGCGGGCACCGCGCAACGCCGCAGATGGAAAGTGCAGTAGCGATCATGATGACTTCCTCTGCAGCAGGCCGACGACGCCTCGCGGCAGGAACAGGGTGACGACGATGAACAGGGCGCCCAGGGCGAACAGCCAGTATTCGGGGAAGGCCACGGTGAACCAGCTCTTCATGCCGTTCACCAGGCCAGCGCCGAGCAGCGGGCCGATCAGCGTGCCGCGCCCGCCGAGGGCGACCCACACGGCCGCTTCGATGGACTGCGTCGGCGCCATTTCGCTGGGGTTGATGATGCCCACCTGCGGCACGTACAGCGCCCCGGCCAGGCCGCACAGCACGGCGGACAGTACCCAGATGAACAGCTTGTAGCCGCGCGGATCGTAACCGCAGAACATCAGGCGATTCTCGGCGTCGCGCAGGGCCGTGAGCACGCGGCCGAACTTGCTGCGCGCCAGGCGAAAGCCCAGGTACAGGCTGGCGACCAGCAGCAGCACGGTGGCGAAGAACAGCGCGGCGCGGGTGCCCTGCGCGGTGATGTCGAAGCCGAGGATGCGGGTGAAGCCGGTGAAGCCGTTGTTGCCGCCGAAGCCGGTCTCGTTGCGGAAGAACAGCAGCATGCCGGCGAAGGTCAGCGCCTGGGTCATGATCGAGAAATACACGCCCTTGATCCGCGAGCGGAAGGCGAAGAAGCCGAACACCAGGGCCAGCAGGCCGGGCGCCAGTACCACCAGGCACATGGCCCAGAGGAAGCTGGAGGTGCCGTACCAGTACCAGGGCAGTTCGTTCCAGGCGAGGAAGTTCATGAACGCCGGCAGGCCGTCACCGGCGGCTTCACGCATCAGGTACATGCCCATGGCGTAGCCGCCGAGGGCGAAGAACAGGCCGTGGCCCAGCGACAGCATGCCGGCGTAGCCCCAGACCAGATCCAGCGCCAGGGCGACGATGGCGTAGCAGAGGATCTTGCCCACCAGGGTCAGGCTGTAGGCCGTCACATGCAGGGCATGCTCGGCCGGCAGCAGGTGCAGCAGCGGCATGGCCAGCAGCAGCGCCAGTACCAGCACGCCGACGGCCATGCAGACGCGGGGGCCGAGCTTGGCGCTGGCGCGGGCCAGCAAGGTTTGGTTTAGCGCATTCATCAGTCGATCACTCATTCTTTATTGGCGTAGGGCGGGTGCAACCCGCCGCTGCAGCGATGGCCCGCTCGGGGTGGCGGGTTTCACCCGCCCCACGGTCGATGGCGCCACCATCAGTCGATCACCCGGCCCTTGAGCGCGAAGAGGCCTTGCGGGCGTTTCTGGATGAACAGGATGATCAGCGCGAGGATGAGGATCTTGCCGAGCACGGCGCCGATCTGCGGTTCGAGGAACTTGTTCACCACGCCCAGGCCGAAGGCGGCCAGCACGCTGCCGGCCAGTTGGCCGACGCCGCCGAGCACCACCACCAGGAAGGAATCGATGATGTAGCTCTGACCGAGGTCGGGGCCGACGTTGCCGATCTGGCTCAGGGCGACACCGCCGAGACCGGCGATGCCCGAACCGAGACCGAAGGCCAGCATGTCCACGCGACCGGTGGGCACGCCGCAGCAGGCGGCCATGTTGCGGTTCTGCGTCACCGCGCGCACGTTCAGGCCCAGGCGCGTCCGGTTCAGCAGCAACCAGGTAAGGACCACGACAAACAGCGCGAAGCCGATGATGACGATGCGGTTGTACGGCAGCACCAGGTTCGGCAGCACCTGCACGCCGCCGGACAGCCAGGCCGGGTTGGCCACCTCGACGTTCTGCGCACCGAAGGTGACGCGCACCAGCTGGATCAGGATCAGGCTGATGCCCCAGGTGGCCAGCAGGGTTTCCAGCGGGCGGCCGTAGAGATGGCGGATCACCGTGCGCTCCAGCGCCATGCCGATGCAGGCGGTGACCAGGAAGGCGATTGGCAGCGCCGCCAGCGGATAGAGTTCGAGGTAGCCGGGAGCGAGATTCTGGAAGGCCAGCTGCACCACGTAGGTGGTGTAGGCGCCGAGCATCAGCATCTCGCCGTGGGCCATGTTGATCACCCCGAGCAGGCCGAAGGTGATGGCCAGGCCGAGCGCCGCGAGCAGCAGGATCGAGCCCAGCGACAGGCCGCTGAACGCCTGGCCGAGCAGCTCGCCGATCAGCAGTTTGTTCTTCACCTGCGCCAGGCTCTGCTCGGCTGCGGCGCGCACGTCGGCGTCGCTTTCGTCGCCGTCGAGCAGACCTTGCAGGCGGGTGCGCGCCTGCGGGTCGCCGGTCTGCCCCAGGCGCTTGACCGCCGCCAGGCGCACCGCCGGGTCGGCGTCACTCAGCTGCAGGTTGGCCAGGGCCAGGGTGATGGCGTCCTGCACCGCGTCGTCCGCTTCGATGCTCAGGCGGCTCTCCAGCAGCGGCAGCAGGGCGGGCGGTGTGTTGCGCTGCAGTTGCCGGGCCGCCTCGAGGCGCACGGCGGCGGCATCGTCGAGCAGCTGATGGCTGGCGACGGCCACGCCGATCAGGCCGCGCAGGCGATTGTTCAGGCGCAGCTTGCGTGGTGTGCCGTTGGCTTCACCCTCGCCAACGGCAGCCTGCCAGGTGCCGTCCTGATCGATGAAGGCGCGCTTGTCGGCATCGCTGGCGACGCGACCCTGCTGCAGGGCCTGCAGCAGCGGCATGCGCTCGATGGTGGGGGCTGCCGCCCAGCCTTGCAGGAGCTTGGCCTGCTTGCTGGCGTTGGCTGCGGCGAAATCGTCGGCCTCGCCAGCCGTCGCGGCCAGTGGCAGCAACAGCAGCAGGCTGAAGAGAATTCGGGTAAGGGCAGTGGGCATAAGGTGTCCTTGGCGTAGCCCGGATGCAATCCGGGGTGAGCGTCCCGGATTGCATCCGGGCTACGGCGGCCCTCTCCCTGGCCCTCTGCCCCTCTTCATGAAAGAAAGGGGGGAGAGGGGACCGGTACGCTGCAGTGCATTGCTCCGTGCAGCGTGTCTCCCCTCTACCGCTTACGGGAGAGGGGCTGGGGGAGAGGGGCTTTTGCCTTAGTTCGACTTCACCGGGGTGTCGGCTTTCTTGTCGTTGCCTTCGATGTACGGGCTCCACGGCTGGGCGCGGATCGGCCCCTCGGTCTCCCAGACCACGGAGAACTGACCGTCATCCTGGATTTCGCCGATCATCACCGGCTTGTGCAGGTGGTGGTTCTTCTCGTCCATCTTCAGGGTGAAACCGCTCGGCGCGGCGAACTCCTGGCCGGCCATGGCCTCGCGAACCTTGTCGACGTCGGTGGTGCCGGCCTTCTCGACGGCCTGGGCCCACATGTGGATACCCACGTAGGTGGCTTCCATCGGGTCGTTGGTCACCACGGTGTCGGCGTTCGGCAGCTTCTGGGCCTTGGCGTAGGCTTTCCAGTCGGCGACGAACTTGTCGTTGACCGGGTTCTCCACGGACTGGAAGTAGTTCCAGGCCGCGAGGTGACCGACCAGCGGCTTGGTGTCGATGCCGCGCAGTTCTTCTTCACCCACGGAGAAGGCCACTACCGGTACGTCGGTGGCTTCCAGGCCCTGGTTGGCCAGTTCCTTGTAGAACGGCACGTTGGAGTCGCCGTTGACGGTGGAGACCACGGCCGTCTTGCCGCCCGCAGCGAACTTCTTGATGTTGGCGACGATGGTCTGGTAATCGCTGTGGCCGAAGGGGGTGTAGACCTCTTCGATGTCCTTGTCGGCGATGCCCTTGCTGTGCAGGAAGGCGCGCAGGATCTTGTTGGTGGTGCGCGGGTAGACGTAGTCGGTACCCAGCAGGAAGAAGCGCTTGGCGCCGCCGCCGTCTTCGCTGAGCAGGTACTCCACCGCCGGAATGGCCTGCTGGTTTGGCGCCGCACCGGTGTAGAACACGTTCGGCGACATTTCCTCGCCTTCGTACTGCACGGGGTAGAACAGCAGGCCGTTGAGTTCTTCATAGACCGGCAGCACGGATTTGCGCGACACCGAGGTCCAGCAGCCGAAGGTCACGGCGACCTTGTCCTGAGTCAGCAGCTGGCGCCCGCGCTCGGCGAACAGCGGCCAGTTCGACGCGGGGTCGACCACCACCGGCTCCAGTTGCTTGCCGAGCACGCCGCCCTTGGCGTTGATCTCGTCGATGGTCATCAGCGCCATGTCTTTCAGCGAGGTTTCGGAAATGGCCATGGTGCCGGACAGCGAGTGCAGGATGCCGACCTTGATGGTCTCGGCGGCCTGGATGGACCAGCTCAGGCCCATGGCGGCGATGGAAGCGGAAAGGGTGAAGGCCTTGATCAGGCTGCGACGTTGCATGGTGCGATCTCCATTCACAAGTGTGAGTAAGTGGACAGCGTTGTTATGGGTCATGCAGTGAAGGTCATGGCTCGGTTATTCCGGCATCCGCTCCACGCGCTGTCTCGCGGCGTAAAGCTTGTGCAAGGTGATCGAATGCACCTCTGCCTGGCTGACCTCTATATGGCTCTTGAGCAATTGCTGTGCCTCTTCTGAGCGATGAGTCAGGATTGCCTCGAGAATCTGCCCATGCTCGGCGTAGGTCAGCTCGATGCGCCGCGCCTGGGTGAAGTCCAGCCGCCTTAGAATGCGGATCTTCTCGCTGACCTCACGGTGTACGCGGGCCATCTCGCGGTTGCCGGCTGCCTCGAGCAGCTGGCAGTGAAACGCTTCGTCGAGGCGTGAAACGGCGCTGCCGTCCTGCAGCTGATTCTCTTTGCGCACCATCCAGGTGCGCGCGAGCGCTTGCAGTGCAGGGGGCTGTTCATCGCTGGGGCGCTGGCAAAGCCGGCGCACGGCGTCCAGTTCGAGCAGGATGCGCAGCTCGTACAGCTCGTCGAACTGCGCGAAGTCCAGGGGGCGCACCTGCCAGCCACTGCGAAAGTGCACATCGAGAAAACCCTCGCGCTGCAGGCGATGCAGGGCCTGGCGCACGGGGGTGCGGCTGGCGCTCATGCGCTCGGCGACCTCGCCTTCGGAGAAGCGGTCGCCGGGCATCAGGCGAAACTCGAAGATGTCGTCCTTGAGCCGAGCGTAGATACGCTCGGCCAGGCTCGGTGGACGTGGCGCGCTGCGCGACATGGACTCAGGCCTGGGTGCTGGCGATGAAGGCGCGCCAGCCGCCGAAGCTGGTGATATCGCGGGCGCCGTCGAGGGCATAGGGCTCGCAGATGAAGCCCTTGACCCAGCGACCGTCGGCCAGCTCCAGGTTGCCGATGCCCAGCGGCGGCGGAATCTCCGCGACGAACTCGCCGAAGCGCGCCTGCGGCACGTCCCACAGCTCGACGATGATCTCCGCGCCATCGGCGGCGACCCGCGCCAGGCCCGGCTTGGGCGGCACGCTGCCGGGCAGGGCGAAGAGGCGGTAATGCGCGGCGCTGCAGCTCTGTTCAACCAGTACGGCATCGCGTGTGGTGAGCTGGAAGTTCAGCGGCATGCCGGTCAGGTGCGCGCCGACCACGGCGACGCGAATGCTGCCGGGGGCCGGCTTGTCGCTGGCGTTTTGTGCAGGCAGCGGCTTGCCGGTGGCGCCCATGGGCAGGTCGAGTGCCTGTTGCCAGCGCTGGCCGAAGGCGGCCAGCGCCTGGTCATGCCAGGCCGGGGCGATCAGGGTGATGCCGGCGGGCAGGCCGTCGGCGCGCAGGCCCGCCGGAACGGCCAGGGCGGACAGGTCGGCGAGGTTGGTGAAGTTGGTGTAGGTGCCGAACTGACTGTTGAACAGCACCGGTTCTGCTTCCATCTCGGCCAGCGTGCGGATGGTCGGCGAGGTCGGTACCACCTGGGCGTCGAAACCGGCCAGGGCGTCGTTGATGACGCGACTCAGTTCGGCGCGGATGTATTCGGCCTTGTAGGCATCGCAGGCGCTGTACTTGTGGCCGTTGTCGACGATGCCGCGCACCACCGGGTTGATGTGTTCGGGGTTCACGCCTTCCACCGCGACGGTGCGCTCGGCGACCCAGGAGCCGTAGTAAAGCTGCTCGGCCAACTGCTGGAAGGGGGCGAAATCGATTTCCACCAGATCGGCGCCCAGCCCTTGCAGCTTGTCCAGTGCAGCCCTGTACACCGCCTGGTTCTGGCTGTCGCCGAAGAACTCAGGGTTGCTCGGCACCGCCAGGCGTGGTTTGGCCGGCATGCCGACCTTGGCCCTGTTCGGGTTGCTGCGGCTGTAGGCATCGGCAGCGTCGTAGCCACCGGCGATATTGGCCACCGCCAGGGCGTCGCTGACGGTCAGGGCGAACACTGAAATGCAGTCGAGCGTGCGGCAGGCCGGCACCAGCCCGGTGTTGGGCAGCCAGCCCTTGGTCGGCTTGAGCCCGACGATGTTGTTGAAGCCTGCCGGCACGCGGCCGGAACCGGCGGTATCGGTGCCCAGGGAGAAGGGCACCAGGCCCCGCGCGACCACGCTGGCCGAGCCGGAACTGGAACCGCCGCTGACATAGGCCGGGTCGAAGCTGTTGGGCACCGCGCCGTGAGGCGAACGGGTGCCGACCAGGCCGGTAGCGAACTGGTCGAGGTTGGTCTTGCCGATGAGGATGGCGCCGGCCGCACGCAGGCGGGCGACCACGGTGGCGTCGGCAGCGGCCGCGTAGGCGAACTCGGGGCAGGCGGCAGTGGTCGGCCAACCGGCGGCATCGATGTTGTCCTTGATGGCGAAGGGCACGCCATACAGGGGCAACCTGCTCAGGTCGCCGGCCGCCGCGTCCAGCGCGGCTGCCAGTTCTTCCAGCTGCGCGCTCAGCTGGGCATCGCTGGCCAGGGCGATCCAGGCGTTGTCGGCGTGGTCGAGTTCGGCGCGCAGCGCGCCGATCAGTGCGGCTGGCGACTGGCCGTCGCGGTAGGCCTGCTGCCATTGGCCGAGGGTGAGGGCGTGAGGAGCGGTGAGCATGTACTGATCCCATCTTGTATCCAAGTTGGGATCAGCAGAGCAACGAAAGTGCCAGGTCTGTTCAGCCCGCTGTTTTCAAGGGGCAGGGCGCGGATTGGCAGGGGCCGGCACGGCCTGGGCGCACCGTGCCGGAGCCGGGCTGCGAGCTTGTGGTGCGCGAATGCCGTTGCAACGGCGTAGCCCGGATGAAATCCGGGCAGGTCCTTCATGGCGCCAGGTAGTTCTTCACCCCGGTGAAGATGATCTGCGCGGCGAGGGCGCAGACGAACAGGCCCATCAGGCGGCTGACGATCTGCAGGCCCTGGTCGCCGAGCAGGCGTTCGAACTGGTTGGACAGGTACAGCACCACGCCCACGGTCAGGCTGGCGAGGAGGATCGCCGCCACCGCCACCAGCTTGTCATCCCAGTGCGGCTGGCTGGCCCCCATCAGCAGCAGGGCGCCGATGGTACCGGGGCCGACGGTGATGGGAATGGTCAGCGGCACGATGGTGACGTCCTGCTGCACGTTGTCACTCTGTACCGCCGACTTGCCCTGGGCCATGCCCAGCGCGGAGATGAACAGCACCGAGCCCGCGCCGATGCGGAAGGCGTCGATGGTGATGCCGAACAGGGTGAAGATGTGCTTGCCGAACAGGTACAGCAGCACGCTGGCGACCAGCGTTGCCAGCGCCACCTTCCAGGCCAGGCGCTTGCGCTCCTTGAGGGTGTAGCCGCGGCTCAGGCCGATGAAGCAGGAAAGGACGAAGAAGGGGCTGTAGAGCACCAGCATCTTCAGGTACAGGCTGAACAACTCGGACATGGGGTGCTCGTTTGAGAGTAGGGCGGGGGCAAGCCGCCATCGATGGTCAGGCGGGGTTCACCCGCCTTACGACACTTCACGCTGGCGACGCAGTTCGCGCTCGGCGATCCAGTGCTCGATCAGGTCGCGCAACTGCGACAGCTCGACCGGCTTGGACATGTGCCCGTCCATGCCCACGGCGCGGGCACGTTCCTTGTGTTCGTTGAGGATGTGCGCGGTCAGCGCCACCACCGGGGTGCGCGGGCGCTGCTCGCTCTGTTCCCAGGCGCGCAGCTGCTCGGTGGCGGAGAAACCGTCGAGTACCGGCATCTCGCAGTCCATCAGCACCAGGTCGTAGGGCTGCGCCTTCATCGCGCTGAGGGCTTCCTCGCCGTTGCTGGCGGTATCCGGCTGCAGGTTGAGCTTGCCGAGCATGCCGCGAATCACCTTGGTGGAGATGCTGTTGTCTTCGGCCACCAGGATGCGGAAGTCGGCCGGCACGTTCAGCGGCGTACTCACCGGCGTCGGCGCGGCCTGGGCGGGGGTGTCGTTGGGGCGCTGGGCCAGTTCGTCGGCCAGGGTGGTCTTGAGCGTGTAGCCGGCCACCGGCTTGGCCAGGATGCGCTTGATCCCGGCGTTGCGGGCGATCACCTTGCTCGGCGCATTGCTGATGCCGGTCAGCATGACGATCAGGATGTCGTGGTTGAGGCTAGGGTCTTCCTTGATCTTGGCGGCCAGCTGCATGCCGGTCATGCCGGGCATGTCCTGGTCGAGCAGCACCGCGTCGAAGTACTCGCGCATGTGCGCCTTGGTGCGCAACAGTGCCAGCGCCTCCTTGCCCGATGGCACGGCACTGACCTGCATGCCCCAGGCGTTGCACTGCTGCATCAGCACCTTGCGGCAGGTGTCGTTGTCGTCCACCACCAGCAGGCGCGCGCCCTGCAGCGGGCTGTCCAGGTCGGCTTCCGGTTGCTCCAGGCGGGCCGCGTCCAGTGGCAGGGTCAGCCACAGCGTGGTGCCCTGGTTGCCGCTGCCCTGGATGCCGAATTCGCCGCCCATCAGGCGCACCAGCTGGCGCGCGATGATCAGGCCCAGGCGGCCGCCGAGACGGGTGGCGGCGAGGAAGTCACGGCTCTGCAGTTCGGCGTTGAGCAGGGCGTCGCGCTCTTCGGGCAGCAGCGGGCGGCCGCTGTCCTGTACGGCGATGCGCAGGCGGTAGTTGCCGTCGCTGTTGTCCAGTGCGACCACCAGCAGGATCTCGCCCTCGTCGGTCTGCTTGAACGCATTGTCCAGCAGGCTCAGCAGGGCCTGACGCAGACGCGTGGGGTCGCCGCTGATCACCCGTGGCACCTGCGGCTGGATGAAGCTGATCAGTTCGACCTTCTGCTGCTCGGCCTTGGCGCGGAAGATGTCCAGGCAGTCCTCGATCAGCGCGCCGAGGTCGAACTGCACGTCGTCCAGCTCGATCTGGCCGGATTCGAGCTTGGAGATGTCGAGGATTTCGTTGATCAGGGTGAGCAGCTCGTTGCCCGAGCTGTGGATGGTCTGCACGTAGTCGCGTTGCTTGGCCGACAGCGGCGTGCCCAGCAGCAGCTCGGTCATGCCCAGCACACCATTCATCGGGGTACGGATTTCGTGGCTGATCTTGGCCAGGAACTCGGCCTTGGCCCGCAGCTCCGCGCTGCTCGCGGCGAGCGCCGTGCTCTGCTGCAGGGTGTCCTGCTGGATCTGCCGTTGGCGCTCGGTCAGCGAGATGCTGAGGATCAGTCCGGCCAGGGTCGCGACACTGAACACGCCGAGCACCAGCCAGCCGGGAGTGAGCTGGTCGAAGCCGAGCAGCACCGGCACGAAGAAACCGAAGCCGAGGTTGAACACCAGCATGCCCACGGCGATCAGGCGCGCCGGTGTGTAACCGGAGCGCCAGTGCAGGCTGCTGACCAGCAGCAGGTTGAGCGAACTCACCACCACCAGCAGGTAGACCAGCGAGCTGAACCAGTACAAGCCGGTGAGGGCGATGCACAGTGCATAGGCCAGCACCAGCACGGCGTTGCCCATCAGCAGGCGATTCAGGCGGCTGTTCTGCACTGGTGTATTGCGTCCGAAACCCATGCCGAAGGCCAGCACGCTGAAGGCGGCGAACAGCGCCGAGAGGTCGGCGATCAGCGACTGGTTGTAGCCCAGGCTGGGCAGCCACTGGGCGAAGATGCCGAGGTTGGCCGAGGAGCAGATGGCCAGGCCGATGTTGACGCCAGCCAGCCACAGCGCACTGCCACTGCGGGTGTAGATGAAGCGGATGAGGTTGTACAGGGTCAGCAGCAACAGCGCGCCGAAGAGCATGCCGTAGAGGTAGACGGGCTTCTCCAGGCTGACCAGTTCGGCCTGGTCCATCACCTTGAACCAGGTCATCAGCGGGTGGTTGGAGGTCAGGCGTACGTAGGCGACGCGGGCCTGGCCATCGTTGGGCAGGGGCATCAGGTAGAAACGCGATGGCAGCGGTCGCGATTCCTGCGGCATGGCCTCGCCGGTGTGATGGCTCTGCTCGAGCTGGTCGTCCCTGAGCAGGTAGTAATCGAGGTACTGAACCCGTGGCGAGAATATCCACAGCCAGGCCGGTTGCTGCTGCGGCGCCAGCTCGGCTCGTAGCCAGACGGCATGCTTGCTGGTGGGGAAGGTGAAGGACTGCTTGGTCAGTGGCTTGAACTGCTGGCGTTGCGCGCGAACCTCATCGAGCCCCAGCCGTGCACTGGCGTCGACTAGGTAGGACCAGGTCGTGGTACCCGTCGGGCTTACGCTGGCGCTTGCGGTCACGGCGAGGCCGAGCAGCAGCAAGCTGGCGATGAGTCCAATGGCAATCCTGAGCCGGCGCACGGGCAAGTCCTTCTATATAAGTGGCCGGATTATAGCCAAGCATCCGTTTGGGGGAATACGCTACAGAGCGGCTTTTTGTGACCCGTCAGGCCTACTGGCAACGCGGCTCGCCACGGGCGTTCCGGGCCCGTGGCGGCTGCTTGGCGAGCCAGCAGGCGTGACCGGCGAGTCGAACCCGCCGGCTCGCTGGCCCGTCCGCACCTGTGCCTCAGTCCTCGCCGCGTTCGCGGGCGATGGCGCGGTAGCCGATGTCGTTGCGGTGGAACATGCCGTTCCAGCGAATCTTCTCGGCAAGGCGGTAGGCCTGCTGCTGGGCGTCGGCGACGCTGGCGCCGATGGCCGTGGCGCACAGCACGCGGCCGCCTGCGGTGACGATCTGGCCGTCCTTCAGCGCGGTGCCGGCATGGAACACCTTGCCGTCGAGCTGAGCAGCGTCATCCAGGCCGCTGATCACATCGCCCTTGGCGTAGTCGCCCGGGTAGCCGCCGGCTGCCAGCACCACGCCCACGGTCGGACGCGGGTCCCAGGTCGCTTCGACCTTGTCCAGCGCCTTGGCCAGCGCGGCCTCGACCAGCAGCACCAGGGAGCTTTCCAGGCGGCACATGATCGGCTGGGTTTCCGGGTCGCCGAAGCGGCAGTTGAACTCGATGACCTTCGGCGCGCCGCTCTTGTCGATCATCAGGCCGGCATAGAGGAAGCCGGTGTAGACGTTGCCTTCGCTGGCCATGCCTCGCACGGTGGGGTAGATCACTTCGTCCATGACGCGCTTGTGCACGTCGGCGGTGACCACGGGAGCCGGGGAGTAGGCACCCATGCCGCCGGTGTTGGGGCCGGTATCGGCGTCGCCGACCCGCTTGTGGTCCTGGCTGGTGGCCATCGGCAGCACGTTCTCGCCGTCGACCATGACGATGAAGGAGGCTTCCTCGCCGTCGAGGAACTCTTCGATCACCACGCGCGAACCGGCGTCACCGAAGGCATTGCCGGCGAGCATGTCGCGCACGGCTGCCTCGGCTTCTTCGAGGGTCATGGCGACGATCACGCCTTTGCCGGCGGCCAGACCATCGGCCTTGATCACGATGGGCGCACCCTTCTCGCGCAGGTAGGCCAGCGCCGGCTCGATCTCGGTGAAATTCTGGTAGTCGGCGGTGGGGATCCGCTGGCGCGCCAGGAAGTCCTTGGTGAAGGCCTTGGAGCCTTCCAGCTGAGCAGCCGCGGCGGTAGGGCCGAAGATGTCCAGGCCGCGCTTGCGGAACAGATCGACCACGCCTTTGACCAGCGGCGCTTCCGGGCCGACGATGGTCAGCTGCACGTTGTTCTCGGCGAAGTCAGCCAGTTGCTCGATGGCCAGCACGTCGATGGCGACGTTCTCGCACTTGGCCTCGACGGCGGTGCCGGCGTTGCCCGGGGCAACGAAAACCTTCTCGACGCGCTTGTCCTGCGCCACTTTCCAGGCCAGGGCGTGCTCGCGGCCGCCGCTGCCGATGATCAGTACGTTCATAAATCTCTCCTGCGGAGAGAGCGACAAGCTACAAGCTACAAGCTACAAGTGGAGCGGATACGATTCTGCTTCTTCTTGCGGCTTGCAGTTTGCGGCTTGCGGCTCGCTGTTAGTGACGGAAATGGCGCATCGAAGTGAACACCATGGCAATGCCGGCTTCGTCGGCCGCCGCGATCACTTCGTTGTCGCGCATCGAGCCACCTGGCTGGATCACGGCAGTGATGCCGGCCTTGGCGGCATTGTCGATGCCGTCGCGGAACGGGAAGAAGGCGTCCGAGGCCATGACCGCGCCCGGTACCGGCAGGCCGGCGTGCTCGGCCTTGATCGCGGCGATGCGGGCGGAGTTGACGCGGCTCATCTGGCCGGCGCCGACACCCACGGTCTGACGGTTCTTGGCGTAGACGATGGCGTTGGATTTGACGAACTTGGCCACTTTCCAGGCGAAGATCAGGTCATGGATTTCCTGCTCGCTCGGTGCGCGCTGGGTCACGATCTTCAGGTCTTCCGCCTTGATCATGCCGATGTCGCGGCTCTGCACCAGCAGGCCACCGTTGACCCGCTTGAAGTCCCAGCCGGCGGCACGTTCGGCCGGCCATTCGCCGCACTCGAGCAGGCGCACGTTGGCCTTGGCCGCGACCACTTCACGGGCTGCGGCGGAGATTTTCGGGGCGATGATCACTTCGACGAACTGGCGCTCGACGATGGCCTTGGCGGTTTCGCCATCCAGCTCGCGGTTGAAGGCGATGATGCCGCCGAAGGCCGACTCGGTGTCGGTGGCGTAGGCCAGGTCGTAAGCCTTGCGGATGCCGCCTTCGTCTTCCGGAACCACGGCGACGCCGCACGGGTTGGCGTGCTTGACGATGACGCAGGCTGGCTTGACGAAGCTCTTCACGCATTCCAGCGCGGCGTCGGTGTCGGCCACGTTGTTGAAGGACAGCTCCTTGCCCTGCAGCTGGATGGCGGTGGAGACGCTGGCTTCACCCTTCTTCGCTTCCACGTAGAACGCCGCGCTCTGGTGCGGGTTCTCGCCGTAGCGCATTTCCTGCGCCTTGACGAACTGGCTGTTGAAGGTGCGCGGGAAGGCGCCACGGCCTTCGGTGGACAGGGTGTCACGCGCCTGGTCGATGGTGCCCAGGTAGTTGGCGATCATGCCGTCATAGGCGGCAGTGTGCTCGAAGGCCTTGAGGGCCAGGTCGAAACGCTGGGCATAGCTCAGGCCACCGGCTTTCAGCGCGGCGACGATGCCGGCGTAGTCGCCGGTGTTGACCACGATGGCTACGTCCTTGTGGTTCTTCGCGGCCGAACGGACCATGGTCGGGCCGCCGATATCGATGTTCTCGATGGCGTCGGCCAGGTCGCAGTCAGGCTTGGCCACGGTGGCCTCGAAGGGGTAGAGGTTGACCGCCACCAGGTCGATCGGCTTGATGCCGTGCTCGTCCATCACCGCCGCGTCGAGGGCGCGACGGCCGAGGATGCCGCCGTGGATCTTCGGGTGCAGGGTCTTCACGCGGCCGTCCATCATCTCCGGGAAGCCGGTGTAGTCCGCCACTTCCACTGCGGCTACGCCGTTGTCCTTGAGCAGCTTGTAGGTGCCGCCAGTGGAGAGGATCTCGACACCGAGGGCGCTCAGTTCACGGGCAAACTCGAGGACGCCGGTCTTGTCGGAAACGCTGATCAGCGCGCGGCGGACGGGCAGAAGGGTGGTCTGGTCGGTCATGTCACTATCCATCAGAGCGGGGGATATCAGCAAAAAAGGCGGCTCATGCGGGCCGCCCTTTTCAGGAGTTCAGGGTTACAGCAGATCGTACTGCTTGAGCTTCTTGCGCAGCGTGCCGCGGTTGAGGCCGAGCAGTTCGGAGGCCTTGGTCTGGTTACCTTTCACATAATTCATGACGGTTTCCAGCAGCGGCGCTTCCACTTCGGTGAGCACCAGGTTGTACACGTCGGTGACGTCCGCGCCCTCCAGGTGGGCGAAATAGTTATGCAGCGCCTTCTCCACGGCGCCGCGCAGGGTCTGGCCCTCTTCGCTCGGCGTGCTCAGGTGCTGTTTCAGGCTGGTGTTGTCACTCACGGGTGCAATTCCACTCACTAAGGTCTCTGTCATCAACGTCATGCGGCCACCTCGTTTCCATCATCGTGCCGCTCGCGGAAGAACTCGCGAACGTGGGCGCACTGTGCGTCCGTACTGTCCAGACGGTTGAACTGGGCGCGAAACTCCCTGGCGCCCGGCAGGGTTGCCAGATACCAGCCGACATGCTTGCGGGCGATGCGTACGCCCATCAATTCGCCGTAGAAGGCGTGCAGTGCGGCCAGGTGTTCTAGCAGAATGCGTTCCACTTCGAGCAGACCGGGCGCCGGCAGGGTGCTGCCGGTACGCAGGTAATGCTCGATTTCACGAAAGATCCACGGCCGGCCCTGTGCGGCGCGACCGATCAGCAGCGCGTCGGCGCCGGTGGCGTCGAGCACGGCCTTGGCTTTCTGTGGGGAGTCGATGTCGCCGTTGGCGAACACCGGGATGCTGACCGCCTGCTTGATGGCGGCGATGGTCTCGTACTCGGCGTCGCCGGTGTACAGGTCGGCGCGGGTGCGACCGTGTACGGCCAGTGCGCTGATGCCGGCGTCCTCGGCGATCTTCGCCACGGTCACGCCGTTCTTGTTCTGTCGGTCCCAGCCGGTGCGGATCTTCAGGGTGACCGGCACGCTCACCGCGCCGACCACGGCATCGAGGATCTCGCGCACCAGCGGCTCGTCGCGCAGCAGGGCGGAGCCGGCGGCCTTGTTGCAGACCTTCTTGGCCGGGCAGCCCATATTGATATCGATGATCTGTGCGCCCAGCTCGACGTTCTTGCGCGCCGCTTCGGCGAGCATCTGCGGGTCGCCTCCGGCGATCTGCACCGAGCGTGGCTCGGGATCACCGGCGTGCAGCAGACGCAGACTGGACTTGCGGCTATTCCACAGGCGCACATCGCTGGTGACCATCTCCGACACCACCAGGCCGGCGCCGAGGTTGCGGCACAGCTGGCGGAACGGGCGATCGGTGACACCGGCCATGGGGGCCAGGATCAACCGATTGGGCAATGTGTAGGGGCCAATACGTGGGGCCGACATGGGGCGTCCCTGCTTGTTGGTTCGCAGTTGAGACAAAGGGCGATCAACACCTGCCCTCCACTGTGTCCTCAGGGGAAACGATGGTGGGTCGGTGCTCGCGAAAGGGTGGGCATGATACCCGCTCTGGGTGACCGGATAAAGGCTGTTTTGAACAAATTCTGAACAGCTATGGGCTTATCGCCAGTAGTTAGATGGACGGCCTGCGACCACAGGCCGCGTGGCCTCCAGGCTATTCCGGGGAGTGGAAGCTGAGGCTGTAGTTCACCGCGCGGGTGCCCGGGTCGAGGATGTCCAGCGAGATGTGAATGGGCGTCTGCGGCGGCATTTCGCTCTGCCCGGCGAGCTCGCCGGCGAGGTATTCGCTGGGTTTGAAGCGACGACTGGCGACCAGTTGGCCGCCGAGGTCGGCGAAGCGCATTTCCAGCAGCGGGAAGGGCTGGGCGAAGGGCGCGCGGTTGTAGAGGATGGCGTCGACGATCAGTGCGCCGGAGAACTCCGGGTGGCTGCGCACCACCAGGTTGCTGCTGCGGATCTGGCTGATGTCGACCTTCGACGGCAGCTCGCAGCCGATGTTCGGGCAGAGCTGTTCGAACCAGAGGCGATAGCGATCCTGACGCGCCAGTTCGTCGAAGTTGTAGGCGGCGTACTGCGCCAGCAGCCCAGCTGCGGCCAGCAGGTTGAGCAGGCCCCAGCCGAACAGGCGACCCCAGGCCGTCTCCTTCTGCTGCTGCCAGTCGAGTTGCAGCGGTTCGTCGTCGAGGTCGAACAGGCGTTC
Organism: Ectopseudomonas khazarica; assembly: GCF_017915135.1. NCBI lineage: Bacteria > Pseudomonadati > Pseudomonadota > Gammaproteobacteria > Pseudomonadales > Pseudomonadaceae > Ectopseudomonas > Ectopseudomonas khazarica. The sequence continues at coordinate 803,598 of NZ_CP068551.1, forward strand.
CTCGCGCAGTGCAGGCTCGCTGCGTGCGCTGTCGTCGGGTTCGGGCTCGTCGCGAGGCCGGTCGTCCTCAGCGTCCGCCGCGTCCAGTGCGCCGATGCGAGGCTCTTGCGGCTGTTCGCGTTCGACGCCACTCGCGGCTGGCGAGGCCGCTGCGAGCGGCTCGTCGCTCTGGCGCGGCGCAGGCTCGGGGGCGTTCGTCGGCTCCAGCTCGAAGCTGTCGCGCTTTACCTGTTCGTCACGCAGCAGTGCTTCGGCCCAGGCCTCGTCATGCACATCGTCGTCGTCCTGTGCCGTGGCGCTGCCAAAGCTCTCGCTGTAGCGTGGCGCGCGCTCCAGGGCTAGGAACTGCTGCGACAGCTGCTGCTCCTGCTCTTCCAGCTTGGCCAGCTCCTCGTCCAGGTCGAGATTGTCCAGGTCGAGATCGTCATGAATCCACAGGGTCTCGTCGACGGCCTTCGCCGCAGGCGCCTTGGGGCTGCCTGGTGGCTGCGGCTTGCTGGCGGGGGCACTGACCGGCTTGACGCTGCTCGCCGCTGCCGCACCGCGCGGGCCGAACAGTTGCTCGGCGGCGTTGAACACGTGCAGGCAGGCACCGCAGCGGACTGCGCCATGGGCCGCAGCCAGCTGCGCCTGGCTGACGCGGAAGCTGGTGCGGCAATTGGGGCACTGGGTGACGTGGCTTTCGCTCATGCGCGGGTCCGGGAAAACGAGGCGGCTAGTCTAACGCAACGGCTATGTGCGGTTCAGCGCTTGACGCCGCTGATGCGCACCCAGCCATCCTTGACGGCCGTCGGGTCGAGGTCGAACGCCTCTGCGTAGGCGGCACGGACTTCCTCGGCCTGCTCGGCGAGAATGCCCGACAGCGCCAGGCGTCCACCGCCCCTGACCAGGCTGGTGATCTGCGCGGCCAGGGCTACCAGCGGGCCGGCGAGAATGTTGGCGACCACCACGTCGGCTTGTTGCTGGGGCATGTCCGCAGGCAGGTAGACCGGGAAACGCGCCGGGTCGATGCCATTGCGCGAAGCGTTGTCGCGCGAGGCTTCCAGCGCCTGCGGGTCGATATCGGTGCCGACCGCCTGCGGTGCGCCGAGCAGCAGGGCGGCGATGGCGAGAATGCCCGAGCCGCAACCGAAATCGATCACGCTGCAGCCTTCGAGCTGCTGGCCGTCGAGCCATTCCAGGCACAGGGCGGTGGTGGGGTGGGTGCCGGTGCCGAAGGCCAGGCCCGGATCGAGCAGCAGGTTCACGGCTTGCGGCTCCGGCGCGGCGTGCCAGCTGGGGACGATCCACAGGCGCCGGCCGAAACGCATGGGCTGGAAGTTGTCCATCCAGCTGCGCTCCCAGTCCTGGTCCTCGATGCGCTCGACCTGGTGCTCGGGCAGTGCGCCGCCGCACAGCAGCTGCAGGTGAGCGAGCAGCGCGGTTTCATCGGTGTCGGCTTCGAACAGCGCCAGCAGGTGGGTATGCGACCACAGCGGCGTGGTGCCCAGGTCCGGTTCGAAGATCGGCTGGTCTTCGGCATCCATGAAGGTCACCGACACGGCGCCCACTTCCAGCAGGGCATCTTCGTAGGTTTCCGCCTGCTCGGGGGTGATGGCGAGACGGACTTGTAACCAGGGCATGGAAAACCTCATGAACGGGGCGCGTTTGGCCGCGCAGCTTACTTGAACGGACGGCCGGCTTGCCAGCGTGCCCGCCGAAACGACAAGGGCCGCCCGTGGGCAGCCCTTGTTGCAACGCGTATCAGGCTCAGTGCCTGTCCATACCCAGTTTCTTTTCCAGGTAGTGGATGTTCACGCCGCCTTTGACGAAACCCTTGTCGCGGGTCAGGTCGCGGTGCAGCGGCACGTTGGTCTTGATGCCGTCGACGACGATCTCGTCCAGGGCATTGCGCATGCGCGCCATGGCCTCGTCGCGATCCTTGCCGAAGGTGATCAGCTTGCCGATCAGCGAGTCGTAGTGCGGCGGTACGCTGTAGCCACTGTACAGGTGCGAGTCGACACGAACGCCGTTGCCGCCCGGGGCATGGAAGTGCTTGACCTTGCCGGGGCTGGGCATGAAGTTGTCCGGGTCTTCGGCGTTGATCCGGCACTCGACCGAGTGACCGAGGATCTTCACGTCTTCCTGCTTGATCGACAGCTTGTTGCCGGCGGCGATGCTGAGCATCTCCTTGACGATGTCGATGCCGGTGACCATCTCGGTGACCGGGTGCTCCACCTGAACACGGGTGTTCATCTCGATGAAGTAGAAACGGCCATCTTCGTAGAGGAACTCGAAGGTGCCGGCGCCACGGTAGCCGATCTCGACGCAGGCATCGACGCAGCGCTTGAGCACTTCGGCGCGGGCCTTCTCGTCGATCAGCGGGGCCGGGGCCTCTTCGATCACCTTCTGGTGGCGACGCTGCAGCGAGCAGTCACGGTCGTACAGGTGAATGGCGTTGCCCTGGCCGTCGGACAGCACCTGGACTTCGACGTGGCGCGGGTTGCCGAGGAATTTTTCCAGATAGACCATCGGGTTGCCGAACGCGGCACCGGCTTCGGTGCGGGTCAGCTTGGCCGACTTGATCAGGTCTTCTTCCTTGTGCACCACGCGCATGCCGCGACCACCACCGCCGCCGGCGGCCTTGATGATCACCGGATAGCCCACTTCACGGGCGATGCGCAGGGCTTCTTCCTCGTCTTCCGGCAGCGGGCCGTCGGAGCCGGGTACCACCGGTACGCCGGACTTGATCATGGCGTCCTTGGCCGACACCTTGTCGCCCATCAGGCGGATCACGTCGGCTTTCGGGCCGATGAAGGCGAAGCCGGAGTTCTCCACCTGTTCGGCGAAGTCGGCGTTCTCGGCAAGGAAGCCGTAACCCGGGTGGATGGCAGTGGCGCCGGTGACTTCAGCCGCGCTGATGATCGCCGGGATGTGCAGGTAGGACTGTGCGCCGGGCGCCGGACCAATGCAGACGGACTCGTCGGCCAGGCCCAGGTGCATCAGTTCGCGGTCGGCGGTGGAGTGCACGGCCACCGTCTTGATCCCCAGTTCCTTGCAGGCGCGCAGGATGCGCAGGGCGATTTCGCCACGGTTGGCGATAAGGACTTTTTCCAGCTTCTGCATTGCAGGCTCCCCGTGCATCAAACGATGGTGAACAGGGGCTGGTCGTACTCAACCGGCTGGCCGTTTTCCACCAGGATGGACTCGATCACGCCGCTGGCTTCGGCCTCGATGTGGTTCATCATCTTCATCGCTTCGACGATGCACAGGATGTCGCCTTTCTTCACGCTCTGCCCCACTTCGACGAAGTTGCCCGAGGTCGGCGACGCGGCGCGGTAGAAGGTGCCGACCATCGGCGAACGGGCGACGGTGCCGTTCAGCTTCGGAGCGGCAGCCGGGGCGGCTTCAGCGCTGGCGGCCGGGGCCGGGGCGGCAACCGGAGCAGCGGCCGGGGCCGGTGCATAGATGGGCTGCGCGGCGTAAGCCGGCTGCTTGTTGCTGTGACGGCTGATGCGTACGGACTCTTCGCCCTCTTTGATCTCCAGCTCGTCGATACCGGACTCTTCCAGCAGCTCGATCAGTTTCTTGACTTTACGGATATCCATGAAGGTTCAACTCCCAGAGGTGAGGTAGGACTTGTCTACCGAGCGTCGCGTCAGGCGCGCTCGGCCAGTTGTTCGAGTGCCGCTTCCAGGGCCAGCCGATAACCGCTGGCGCCAAGGCCGCAGATCACCCCTACTGCAACGTCGGAAAAATAGGAGTGATGGCGGAATGGTTCACGCTTGTGCACGTTGGACAGGTGCACTTCGATGAATGGGATGCTCACTGCCAGCAACGCGTCACGTAATGCGACACTCGTATGGGTAAAAGCGGCAGGATTGATCAGGATAAAGTCGACGCCTTCACCCTTTGCGGCGTGAATGCGGTCGATCAGTTCGTACTCGGCATTGCTTTGCAGGTACATCAGGTGGTGGCCGGCTTCGCGGGCGCGCAGCTCCAGGTCCTGATTGATCTCGGCCAGCGTGGTGGCGCCGTATTTGTCTGGCTCACGGGTACCCAGCAGATTCAGGTTGGGGCCGTGAAGTACCAGTAGAGTGGCCATGGACGCGTTCCTTGTTGTTCGGGCTGCGCGGGACTATGCCGCAGCCGTGCGATGTCAGCAATAGTCGACACGATGCCTGCCGTTTGCGGCAAGAATATGACTATAGCAGCTGGTCTGGTCGCTATCGGATCGTTGCGCTGCCCCTGTGAGGTCGCAATGTCCGCGGTGTGGCTGGTCAGCGGCTGCTGCGTGCCGCGGCTCGATCCAGGCGCACGCCGAAGGTCGCGGCGTCGACTTCACCTACGACACGCAGATCGAGCAGTTCGTCACCCCGGGCGGAGAACAGCTGGATGGCGGGCGGCCCGAACAGCTGGTAGCGATCCAGCAGGGCGCGCTGCGCGGCGCTGCTTTCGGTGATGTCGAAGCGTATCAGTCTCCAGCCGGCCAGCTTGCTACCCACCTCGGCGTTGCCGAACACCTCGCGTTCGATCACCTTGCAGCTGATGCACCAGTCGGCGTACCAGTCCAGCAGCAGCGGTTGCCCGGCTGCCTTGGCCTCGGCCAGCGCGGCGTCCAGCTCGGCAGGGCTGCTCAGGGTCTGCCAGGCACCGCTCTTGGTGCTGCCCTGGCTGGCAGTGGCCGACAGCTGACCGAGCGGCTTGAGCGGGTCGCTCGTGCCCTGCAGGGCACCGACCCAGGCGGCCAGGGCGTAGACCAGCAGGGCCAGGCCGACGATCTGGCCGAGTTTCTGCCGGTGCGTCTTCGGGCCGAATTCCAGCGCGCCGAGGAACACCGCCACGCCGCCGGCCAGCAGGCCCCACAGCGCCAGGCTGAGGCTGCCCGGCAGCACGCGTTCGAGCAGCCAGACGGACACGGCCAGGAGCATCACGCCGAAGGCGTTGCGCACGGTGACCAGCCACGGGCCGGACTTCGGCAGCAGGGCGCCGCCGCCCGCGCCGAACAGCACCAGCGGCGTGCCCATGCCCAGGCCCAGGGCGAACAGTTGCAGGCCGCCACCGACGGCGTCGCCGGTGCTGCTGATATAGAGCAGCAGGGCGGTCAGGGGCGCGGTGATGCAGGGCGACACGATCAGGCTCGACAGCACGCCCAGGGTCGCGGCACCGGCGATGGTGCCGCCCCGGGTCTGGCTGGCGCGCTGGTCGAGGCGGTCGCGTATGAAGGCCGGCAGGCGCAGTTCGAAGACGCCGAACATCGCCATGGCGAACAGGCCGAAGAAGGCGGCGAAGGGCACCAGTACCCAGGGCGACTGCAGCATGGCCTGCAGGTTGAGACCGGCGCCGAACAGCCCCATCAGCGCACCGAGCACGGCATAGCAGGCCGCCATCGGCAGCACGTAGGCGAGCGACAGGACCAGCCCGCGGGCATTGCTCGGGCGACCGCGCAGCACCACGCCGGAGAGAATCGGCAGCATGGGCAGCACGCAGGGGGTGAAGGTCAGGCCCAGCCCGGCGAGGAAGAACAGCGCCAGATCTTTCCAGGTCCACTCGCTCTGCTGCAGGTCGGCGACGCTGGCGGGCATCTCGCCGATCTCGATGTACTCGGTCTCGGGCGGGTAGCACAGGCCCTTGTCGGCACAGCCCTGGTAGCCCACCTGCAGGCGCAGCGGGCGGTTGTCCGGGTTGTCCAGCGGCAGGCGCACGTCGAGCACGCCGTAGTACACCTCGACATCGCCGAAGAATTCGTCGTGCTTGGCCTTGCCGGCAGGCAGTTGCGCCTCGCCGAGGTCGAAGCCGGCCGGCTCCACGCTGAAATTCAGGCGGTGGCGGTACAGGTAGTAGCCCTCGGCCGCGACGAAACGCAGGGTCACGCTCTGCGCATCGCTGCTCACCAGGCTCAGCTTGAAGGCTTCCCGTACCGGCAGGAAATCGCTGCTGTTGTTCAGCGGGGCGCCAAGCGGCGACGCGGCCGGGCGCTGATCGAACAGGTTGGCGCTGGCCGGCAGGCTCAGGCACAGCAGGAGCAGGGGAAGGAGCAGACGACGCAGTGACATCGGGCGACTATCTCGGCGGAAGGTGGCGGCATGATACCGGAAAGCGCCCATGCACATTTCGCCAGCTGAACGGACTGCCGATCTGCTCGGATGAGCGTCGCTTGGATCGGCGGCCGCGCGCCGAGTTCCAGGCCTGCGCCGGTATGCCGCAGGTCAGACGCGAAACGCCTGCACGGCCTCGTGCAACTGGCCGCCCAGCTGCATCAGCTGCTCTCCCTGGTCACGCCCCTGGCCGATGCGCTGCAGGTTGTCGTCGCCCAGCTGGTGGATGCGCTCACCGTGCTCGCGGATCTCGCTGACCGAGTCGCTCTGCTGGGCGGTGGCCTCGGCGATGCGTTCGGCCATGCTGGCGATGGTGCGGATCGCGCTGACGATCTCGTCGAGCGCGCCGTCGGCGGCCTCGGCCTTGCCCGCGGTCTGTTCGGCGTGCTCGACCTGGGCGCGCATGGCCTGCACCGACTGGTGCGCGGCCTGCTGCAGGCGCCCGATCACGTCCTGGATCTCGGCGGTGGCACTGCCGGTGCGTTGCGACAGCGAGCGGACTTCGTCGGCGACCACGGCGAAACCTCGCCCGGCCTCGCCGGCCCGCGCCGCCTCGATGGCGGCGTTGAGGGCGAGCAGGTTGGTCTGTTCGGCGATGCCGCGAATCACCGTCAGCACGCTGCCGATGGTGGCGGTTTCATCGGCCAGGCGCTCGATGGCCTGGGCGTTGCCCTGAACTTCCGTCACCAGAGCGTGCAGGCCCTCCAGGCTCTGGCCGATGACCTGCTGGCCCTGGACCAGGGCGCGGTCGGCGTCGCGGCTGGCGTCCGCCGTCTGGCTGGCGTCCTGCGCCACCTGGCCGATGGTCGCCTCCAGCTCGCCCAGGGCGTCACGAATCAGGGCCGTGTCGCCGGCCTGGCGCTCGGCGCCGCTGTGCAGGCCGCCACTGAGCTCGGCCAGGGTGCGGCTGGAGCCGGCAACCTGTTCGGCATGGCCGCGAATGCTGGCGACCAGCTCCACCAGGTAGCGGCGCAGGTGGTTGAGCGAATCCTCGATATCGCTCAGCTCGCGGGTGCGCGAGTTGATGGTGATGGCCTCGGCGAAGTCGCCATGGGCCCACTTCGACAGCGCCGGGACCAGGTGCCCGAGGACCCGTGACAGGCGGCGCTGGATACGGTCGATGACCAGGGCGATGAGCAGGATCAGGCCGATCATCAGGCCCTGGATCAGGCGCACCTCGCCCTGGATGCGCGCATATTCGGCCCTGACCAGCGGTTCCAGCCCGGCCAGCGCCTGCTGCACCTGGGTCACGCGCTCGCTGGTGGTCTGGGCCAGTTGCTGGCGTTGCTCGACCAGCTCGCGTGTGCGTTGCAGTTCATTGGGGTAGCGGCGCACCAGCGTGCTCAGCTCGCGCTTGAGGTCGATGCCCCGGTCCTGCGCCTGCTGTTCCTGCTGGCCTTCGTCGAGGCCGAGCAGGGCGGCGAAGCCGATGCTGGCGGAGCTGTCGGCTTCCTGCACGCCGAGCAGTGGCAGGGCGTCCAGCGCCGAGACCTGCTGGCCGAGCGCCTTGAGCTCGCGCTCGACATCGCCCAGCAGCTCGCTGCGCCCCTGGCTGATGAAGCGCTCGCGTGCATGCACCAGTTTCAGCAGGCGTGAACCCGCCTCCCGCAGGGGCTTGCGGTAGGCACTCGCGGCTGGCGTGTCGGCGCTGTCGGCGTACTGGGTCAGTTGTTCCATCGCCGCGAGCATTTCCCGTTCGGCCTGCAGCAGCAGGCCCTGTGGGTCGCCCGCCAGCTTGCCGGCGGCCAGCAGCTGGTTGCCGCTGAATTCGCGGAGCTGTTCGAGGCTGGGGCGCAGTTCGTCGGCCAGTTGCGGCGGAAGCTGGTCGAGCGCCTGCTTGAACGCGTCGATGGCCTGGGTCGCGCTGCTGTGCTGCACGGCGTTGCCGCTGGCCAGGTAGGCCTGGATGTTATCGGCGACTTCGTGCTGGAACTGCTGCGACAGCGTCAGGTAGCGCTCCATCAGCTGGACCGGTTGCTGCAGGGCGCGTTGCGACCACCAGAGGGTGGCTGCCAGGGCTACGCAGACGGTGACCAGCAGCAGGGTGTTGAGGTTGGTGAGCAGCTTGAGGCGCATGGCAGGCTCGAACGAAGACTGAACGATGCCAGCGAGGTTATTGCGGTTTGGTTACAGCCTGATGACGATGTGCGCTGCGTCACGTTTTCCGCCTGTCCAGCCGTCGCCCTCGGTGGGTCGCACGGGCGAGCGTTTCAGTCGTCGCTGTACAGCTCGACCCGGTTGCGGCCGCCATGCTTGGCCTTGTACAGCGCCTCGTCGGCCCGCTTGGACAGGGCGTTGCCGTCCAGGCCCGGTTGCAGCATGGCGATGCCGCAGCTGAAGGTGCAGGAGAGGTCCTGTGGCTGCGCCGGGTAGTGGATCTCGGCGAAGCGCTGGCGGATTTCCTCGAGCACCTTGAGCGCCGACTGCTCGTCGGTGTCCGGCAGCACCACGGCGAATTCCTCGCCGCCGTAACGACCGATGTGATCGGTCTTGCGCAGACGCTGCTTGAGGAACAGCGCCAGGCTCTTGATCACCCGGTCGCCCATGGGGTGGCCGTAGGTGTCGTTGACCTTCTTGAAATGGTCGATGTCGAGCATGGCGAAGGCCAGCGGCTGCTCTTCGCGGCGGGCGCGGTAGCAGGCGTCGTCGAGCAGCTGCAGGGTGTGGGTGTGGTTGTACAGGCCGGTGAGGCTGTCACGCACCATGCGCGCCTTGAGGTTGCGCGCGCGCGCCGCCCGGTTGCGCACGGTGGCGATCAGGTGGCGTGGCTTGATCGGCTTGGTGAGGAAGTCGTCGCCGCCTTCGCTCATCGCGTCGAGCTGCTTGTCCAGGTCGTCCTCGGCCGACAGGTAGATGATCGGCACGCTGACGTAGCGGTCGTTGTGGCGGATCACCTTGGCCAGTTCGGTGCCATTGCACTCGGGCATGTACATGTCGAGGATGATCAGGTCCGGCTGGAACTCGGCCAGCGCGTCCATCGCCTTGATCGGCTCGGTGAGGGTGTGGGTCAGGATGCCGGCGCTGTTGAGCACGCGTTCGGTATGCGTGGCCTGGGCCTTGGAGTCATCGACGATCAGCACCTTGTACGGATCGTACTGGGAGACATGGGTCAGCACCTCGATGCGTTCGAGCAGGCTCGAGGCATCCAGCGAACCGGTGAAGAACTCCTGCCCGCCGGCACGCACCGCCGCCAGGCGGGTCGGGGTATCGGTGTCGCAATGGCTGAAGAACAGCAGGGGAATCTTCTGTTCCAGGCCGTGCTGGATGGAGTCGGCGAGTTCCAGGCCGATGCCGGCGAAGTCGACGTCCATGACGATGGCCGCCGGGTGGCGTTCGGCGATGGCCGCGCGGAAGGCGCGCTCGTCACCGAGTGGCTGCGCCGCGAGACCGAAGAACTCCAGTTGCTGGGCCAGGCGCTCGGCGCGCTGGGCATCCTGCAGGGCGAGGTAGACCGGCTTGCGCAGGGGCGGCAGGAAGGTCTGCTCGAAGGCATCGCTGTGGCGCAGGCCCGTCCGCGACAGGCGCTGCATGGCCTGGTTGAGGCGGGCGATCAGGCTGCTGTTGAGGCGCCCGCGATTCTCCACCACCTCATCGAGGCTGGTGCTGATGGTCTTCGCCAGCTGGGCATGCTCGATCTGCTCGAAACGCTCGGCGTAGCGCAGCAGGCGCAGGTTGGCCTCGGTCAGCTCGGCCATGCCGGCATCGCTCCACTCGCTGCGCTGCAGACGCTGCCAGACTTCCAGCACCTGACGCGCCTGATGGATCACGCGCTGGGCGAAGTGGTTCTTGAGGCGGTCGCGACTGGGATCCGGGTGCTCGGTCATGGGGCCGACTTCTATCGAGTGTTAAGTCAGTGGTGGCTTGATGCTATCACTTGTCGGCGGTGCTGGCATTGCCGCCGATCAATTGGCGGCGGTATTTCTGTCGAATAGGCGACAAAAATGTGCATTGGGCTATTTTGACGTCACATGTGCCGGTTCGTCAGGCGAGGCGAGTCACAAAAACGGCTTTTCCTCGTACCAGCGGTAAGTTTGCCCGCGCGCCCTGCGTTTTGCTGCGAGCTTGCCTTATAGTGCGGGACAGGTCGCAACCCGTTGGTCGGCTTGTGGTCGAACATTCGAATTCGCTTAAAAAGGACATTGCCATGCTGGACTGGAAGAATCGCGCGGCGAGCTCGCCCGACGGTACCGACAAGACCGCGAAACTGGGGCGTGAGCGCAGCAGCTCCAGCCTGATCGGACGCGCGCTCGGCGGGCTGCTCGGTGTGTACCTGCTGGTGACCCTGGTCGTGGGCTGGTACTGGAGCCAGGAACCTGGCGCCTTTCAGGTGCAACAACATGCCCAGGCGGCCGCGCAGCAGGCGCAGCGGCAGATGGTCACCGGCTACACCACGGTGGAAACGCTCAAGCAGGTCGCCAGTACCCTGCTGGACAAGCCGGGCGGCTATCTGTCCAACGACCTGGCACCGCCGGGCCTGTGGCTGGACAACATGCCGAACTGGGAATACGGCGCACTGGTGCAGGTGCGCGACTTCGCCCGGGCGCTGCGCAAGGACTTCTCGCGCTCGCAGTCGCAGTCCACGGAAGACCCGGACCTGGCCAAGGCCGAGCCCCGTTTCCACTTCGACCACAAGAGCTGGGCGCTGCCTGCCTCCGAATCCGAGTACCGCGAAGGGATCAAGTCGCTGGACCGCTACCTCGCCCGTCTGGCCGATCCGGGGCAGAAGAATGCGCAGTTCTATGCGCGTGCCGACAACCTCAACAACTGGCTGGGCGACGCCGGCACCCGTCTCGGTTCGCTGTCGCAGCGTCTGTCGGCCAGCGTCGGCCAGGTACGTCTGAGCGACAACCAGCAGGTCGGCAACGATGCTGCGGAGTCGGGCCTGGTCGGTGAGGGCGGCGTGTACGAGACCCCCTGGCTGCAGATCGACAACGTGTTCTACGAGGCCCGTGGCCAGGCCTGGGCGCTGGCTCACCTGCTGCGTGCCGTCGAAGTCGATTTCGCCGATGTGCTGGCCAAGAAGAACGCCACCGTCAGCGTGCGCCAGATCATCCGCGAGCTGGAGGCGGCGCAGGCGACGCTGTGGAGCCCGATGATCCTCAACGGCAGTGGCTACGGCATCCTCGCCAACCACTCGCTGGTGATGGCCAACTACATCTCGCGTGCCAACGCCGGCATCATCGATCTGCGTCAGCTGTTGAGCCAGGGTTGATGAGCAGGATCTCGGCGGCGGAGGCGGCGCATCGTGCCGCCTCCGACAGCGAGCGGGTCGCCTGGGTCGACGAGAACGACCGGCCGCTGGGTGGCGTCTCGCGGGCGCAGCTGCGTGAGCGTCACCTGATCGGCCGTGGCACCTATATCCTGCTGTTCAACTCTGCTGGCCTGCTGTGCGTGCACCGGCGTACCCTGAGCAAGGCGCTGTACCCAGGCTACTGGGATGTCGCGGCAGGCGGCATGGTGCTCGAAGGCGAGGATTACCGCCTCTCCGCCGAGCGCGAGCTGGCCGAGGAGCTGGGGATCGTCGACGCCGAGCTGGTCGAGCATGCGCACTTTCTCTACGACGCGCCGGAGAGCCGCCTGTGGTGCATGGCCTATTCGGCGGTGTCCGATGCGCCGCTGGTGCTGCAGCCGGAGGAGGTGCTCGAAGCGCGTTTCATCAGTGTCGAACAGGCCCTGGAGGAAACCCGCCATATGCCGTACTGCCCGGACTCGCTGGCGGCGCTGGAACGCTACATGAACAGACCGCCTGCGGCTGTCTGATGCCTTTGTTACTGGGCGGTCGCAGCAAGCCCGGCAACGCCTCGTAGGGCATGCCAGTTGGGCGCTTGCACGCCTGTGGTGTCGCGGATTCCGAGCGCTTCGTGCACGATGGCGAACAGCGTCGCCATCGTGCCGGACAATGACGCAAATACGTACTTAGCAAGCTCGGTCTTTGCCGTTACACTGCGCGACCTTTTCGGCGGACCTCTGTCCGCCAGCGCTGCCCCTGCCTGAGTGGGGCTTCGCGGTCGACCTGCGTCGGCCAGTCGCTATCCTGACCCCTACGAGGACAAGCCGGTGGTCAAGAAAGCCTCTTCATTCTCCGCTCTGAGCGGTCTCGTCTATTCCACCGATGGTGGTCGCCATTGCCCGGATTGCAACCAGCCGGTGGATGCCTGTGTCTGCAAGCAGACGCGCATTCCCGAAGGCGATGGCATCGCCCGCGTACGCCGTGAAACCAAGGGGCGTGGCGGCAAGACCGTCACCACGGTGAGCGGTGTGCCGCTGGCCGAGGAGCCGCTCAAGGAGCTGGCCAGCGCCTTGAAGAAGCGCTGCGGCACCGGTGGTGCGCTCAAGGACGGCGTGATCGAGATCCAGGGCGATCACGTCGACCTGCTGTTGGCCGAACTGGGCAAGCGCGGTTTCACCGCGAAGAAGTCCGGCGGCTGACGCGCCATTATTTTCTAAACTTCGATGAAGCTCGGAGGGTCAACCGCCGAGCAAACGTCATCTTGCTTGCTTAAATTTTCCGACTGGCCGCCCGCAGGCCAGGCTTTCTCATGGGAGAACCCGATGTCCGCACGACGCACCCGCAAAGACGACGGCAGCCAATGGACCGTAGCCGATAGCCGCAGTGTCTACGGCATTCGCCACTGGGGCGCCGGCTATTTCTCGATCAACGATGCCGGTCGCGTCGAGGTGCGTCCCAACGGGCCCGACAGCCAGCCCATCGACCTCAGCCAGCAGGTCGAGGAGCTGCGCCAGAGCGGTCTGTCGCTGCCGCTGCTGGTGCGCTTCCCGGACATCCTGCAGGACCGCGTGCGTCGCCTCACCGGCGCCTTCGACTCCAGCATCGAGCGCCTGGAATACCAGAGCCGCTACACCGCGCTGTACCCGATCAAGGTCAACCAGCAGGAAGCGGTGGTCGAGAACATCATCGCCACGCAGAACGTTTCCATCGGCCTGGAAGCCGGCTCCAAGCCCGAGCTGCTGGCCGTGCTGGCGCTGGCGCCGAAGGGCGGCACCATCGTCTGCAATGGCTACAAGGACCGCGAGTTCATCCGTCTGGCGCTGATGGGGCAGAAGCTCGGCCACAACGTGTTCATCGTCATCGAGAAGGAATCCGAGGTGCGCCTGGTGATCGAGGAGGCGGCCGAGCTCAAGGTCGCGCCGCAGATCGGCCTGCGCGTGCGCCTGTCCTCGCTGGCCTCCTCCAAGTGGGCCGACACCGGCGGCGAGAAATCCAAGTTCGGTCTCTCGGCCGCGCAGATCCTCCAGGTCGTCGAGCGCTTCCGCGCGGCCGGGCTGGACCAGGGCATCCGCCTGCTGCACTTCCACATGGGCTCGCAGATCGCCAACATCGCCGACTACCGCAAGGGCTTCCGCGAGGCCATCCGCTACTACGGCGAGCTGCGCGCCATGGGCCTGCCGGTCGATCACATCGATGTCGGCGGCGGCCTCGGCGTGGACTACGACGGCACCCACTCGCGCAACGCCAGCTCGATCAACTACGACATGCAGGACTACGCCGATGCCGTGGTCGACATGCTCAAGGAGTTCTGCGACCGCCAGGAAATCCCCCATCCGCACATCTTCTCCGAGAGCGGCCGGGCGATGACCGCGCACCACGCCGTGCTGCTGGTGCAGGTCACCGATGTCGAGCGGCACAACGACAAGGTGCCGGAGATCGATCCGAGCGTCGAACAGCCGGAAATCCTCCAGGTGCTGATCGAGCTGCTCGACGACAGCGATCCGGAAATGGTCGCCGAGACCTACTGGCGTGCCACCCACTACATCGAGGAAGTGGCCGCGCAGTATTCCGCCGGCAAGCTGAGCCTGGCGCAGAAGGCCCTGGCCGAGCAGTGCTACTTCGCCATCTGCCGTCGCCTGCACAACCAGCTCAAGGCCCGTCAGCGTTCGCACCGCGCCGTGCTCGACGAGCTCAACGACAAGCTGGCCGACAAGTACATCTGCAATTTCTCGGTGTTCCAGAGCCTGCCGGACACCTGGGCCATCGGCCAGATCCTGCCGATCCTGCCGCTGTCGCGCCTGGACGAGGAGCCGCTGCGCCGTGCCGTGCTGCAGGACCTGACCTGCGACTCCGACGGCAAGATCCGCCAGTACGTCGACGAGCAGTCCATCGAGACCAGCCTGCCGGTGCACGAGATCAAGGAGGGCGAGGACTATGTGCTGGGCATCTTCCTGGTCGGTGCCTACCAGGAGATTCTCGGCGACATGCACAACCTGTTCGGCGACACCGACTCGGTGAACATCTACCAGGCCGCCGATGGCAGTGCGGTGCATGCCGGCATCGAGACCCACGACACCATCGAGGACATGCTGCGCTACGTGCACCTGTCGCCCGAGGAGCTGATGACGCATTACCGCGACAAGGTGGCCAGCGCCCGGATCAGTGCCCGCGAGCGCACCCAGTTCCTCGACGCGCTGCGCCTGGGGCTGACCCGCTCCTCCTACCTGGCGTCCTGATGCTCAACTGATCGCCTCGGCCAGGCGTCGAGCCAGGTGCAACGCCTGCTCGGCGCTGGCGATATTGGTGAAGCCCAGCAGCAGCCCGCTGCCGCAGGGATGCTGCCGCGACCACTCCGACAATGCCATCACTGCCAGCCCGGCGCCTTGTGCGCGGGCTGCCAGGGCGCGGTCGTCCTCGCGCTCGTCGAGCCGGGCCAGCAGATGAATGCCACCGGCCTGCAACTCGACGCGCAGGCGTGAACCCAGGACGTGTTGCAGCGCCGTGGCCAGATGAGCGCGGCGCTCGGCATAGAGCGCACGCATGCGCTTGAGGTGGCGGGCGAAGTGGCCCTGGTCGAGAAAGTCTGCGGTGATCGCCTGAGGCAACGCCGGACAGCCGTGATCGAAGTCCTGTGCGCAGGCGGCGAAGCGCGCCACCTGTGCCTGCGGTACCACCAGGTAGGCCAGGCGCAAGCCGGGGAACAGCACCTTGCTGAAGGTGCCGCAGTACAGCACGCGGCCGGCATGGTCGAGGCTCTTCAGGGCCGGCAATGGGCGACCGACGTAACGGTACTCGCTGTCGTAGTCGTCTTCGATGATCCAGGCCTGGCGGCTCGCCGCCCAGTCGAGCAGGGCCAGTCGCCGGGGGAGGCTCAGCGACACGCCCAGGGGGCTCTGGTGGGACGGCGTGACCAGTGCGCAGCGGGCATCCGGGGCGAGCGCCTGGCCGCGCTCCACGCAGAGTCCGTGTTCATCCACCGGCACCGGGACGAGCGTGACCTCGCTGCCCTCGAGCATCTGGCGTGCCTTGAAATAGCCCGGGTCTTCGAACCAGCAGCGGTCGCCGGCCTGCAGCAAGGCCTGGCGGATCAGCAGCAGGGCGTTGCGATAGCCGGCGGTGATGAAGACCTGTTCCGGCTCGCAGGCGATGCCGCGCGACACCCCCAGATAGCGCACCAGGCTGCGCCGCAGCGCGGGCAGGCCCTGTGCGGGTGGGTAGTTGAGGTCGGGGCTGCTCAGCTGGCGCAGGTGGCGCGCGCCGAGCCGGCTCCAGAGCTTGCGCGGGAAGCTGTCCAGGGCCGGCAGGCCGAGCTGGAACGGCAGCGCCTCTGCGCTCGGCTCATCGCCTGAGCGCGAGGCCTGGCGCTGTTTGGCGGGCAGCACAGGGTTGCCGGGGGCATGCGGCAACTGTGGGGAGACCACGGTGCCGGCCGGCCCGCGCGGCAGCAGATAACCCTCGCCGACCAGCAACTGGTAGGCCGCCTCTACCGTTCCGCGCGCCAGATTGAGCTCGCTGGCCAGGGCGCGAACCGAGGGCACGCGTTCACCTGGCTGCAGGCGGCCCTCGGCGATCGCCTCGCGCAGGCGCTGATAGAGCTGCAGGTAGATCGGTGTCGCCTTGTCGCGTGCGCTTTCCAGGCGAATGCTGTACATGCCTATGTCCTAATCGATTCGATGATTCTTGGCTCTACTGACTATGCCATGTTCCGCCTAGAGTGGCGGCCATCTTCGATGGAGAACCGCCATGATTTCCGACTACCGCTGCGACTGGCTCGACGACCCGGACGAACTGCGTGCCTGCCTGCCCCTGATGCGCGTATTGCGCCCACACCTGAGCGACGCCGACGATTTCGTCCAGCGCCTGCAACGCCAGGCCGAGCAGGGTTATCGCCTGCTGGCGGCGCGCCAGGGCGACGAGGTGCTGGGCCTGGCCGGTTGTCGCCTGCAGGAGAACCTGCTGCACGGGCGCTTCTTCTATGTCGATGACCTGGTGACGCGCGAGGACCTGCGTAGCCAGGGCATCGGCGAGCGGCTGCTGGATGAGGCGCGGGCCCAGGCACGCCGCCTGGGCTGCGCCAACTTCGTGCTGGACACGGCGCTGGGCAACGCACGCGGGCAGCGTTTTTACTACCGTCAGGGTTTGCTGGCCATCGGCATGCACTTTCGCGAGGTGCTTTGAAATGCAGCGAATCCTCCTGTTGGAATGCGGCCCCTTCGGTCGCCAGAGTCGCGGTAGCGGCCTGGCGCAGGAGCTGGTCGAGCGTCTGCGTCAGCGTCACCCCCAGGCCCAGGTGCTGGAGCGCGACCTGGCGAGCGAGCCCTTGCCGGCTCTGGCCGCGGCCTATGCCGAGGCATTGGTGGCGCAAGCGCCTGGCGACGATCCGGCGTTGCAGGTCTCCGAGCGACTGATCGGCGAGCTGGAAGGCAGCGACTGCCTGGTGATCGCCACGCCGATGCACAACTTCACGGTGCCGGCGGCGCTGAAACTGTGGATCGACTACGTGCTGCGCATCGGGCGCAGCTTCGCCGCCACCGAGGCTGGCAAGGTGGGGCTGCTGGCGGATCGTCCGACCTTCGTCGTGGTGAGTTCGGGCGGTTTCTACCGTGGCGAGCAGGCGAGGCAGCCGGACTTCCTCACCTCCTACCTGCGCCATGTGCTGAGTACCATCGGTATCCACGACCTGGAGTTCATTCACCTGCAGGGCCTGGTCCGCGGCCAGGCGCATGCCGAGGCGATGCTGGCGCAGGCGCGCGCGCAGCTGGATGCCAACCCCCATCTTGCTGCGCCGGGAGTCCTGCCATGAGCGCGTTGCGCCAGCCCTATTACGATCTGTCCGGCGAAGCGATGCAGGGTCTGCTCGCCACCAAGGCCGCGCTGGAGCGTGGCCCGCTGGGCAAGGAACTGATCGAACTGCTCTATCTGCGCGTCTCGCAGATCAACGGCTGTGCCTACTGCCTGGAGAAACACAGCGAGTCGCTACGTGCGGAGGGTGTGCCCCAGGCCAAGCTGGACGGCCTGGCCGGTTGGCGCGTGAGTCGTCATTTCCAGGCGCGTGAGCGAGCGGCGCTGGCCTGGGCGGAGTCGTTGAGCGAGATCGCCCGCAGCCATGCCGACGATCAGGACTACCAGCCGCTGGAGGCGCACTTCAGTGCCAGGGAAATCTCCGACCTGACCATTGCCGTGGCCCTGATGAGTGGCCTCAATCGCCTGGCCATCGGCATGCGTCTGTGACGCTCAGCCCGCGCTGATCACGCCATAGCCACGCGCCATCAGCGCGGCCAGCAGGGGAATTACCAGCAACAGCAGCAGTTCCAGGCGGATGGTCCAGGTCACCAGGCGCAGTTGCCTGGGGCTGGGCTCCGGGACCTGGCCGGCCTGAACCGCGTTGCGCCAGTTGAAGAAGACATAGGTCGGCAGGATCGACAGCAGGCCGACCAGGATGAACAGGCCGACCTTGGCATGGAACAGGCTGTTGCCCAGGTAATAGTCGGTGCCCTTGGCGAACCACAGTACGCGGGCGACGCCGGTCGCCAGGACCACGCCGGCACAGATGCCGTAGGCGATGTCGGTGATCATCAGGCTGCGCGCGCGTGACAGGTCCAGCGGCGCCTTGAACAGCACGTGCTCGATGCTGAGCAGGGCGAACAGGGCGAAGATCGACAGGTAGTGCAGGTAGGCGACGAGGGCAGCGGCCATGCGGGTTCCTCTCCGGATCAGGGGGCGAGCAGGCTGCGGTTGCGGCCTTCGTGCTTGGCGCGATACAGCGCCTGGTCGGCGCGCTTGAGCGCCGCGCCGCTGCTCTCGCCGGGGCCGAGCAGGGCACAGCCGAGGCTGACGGTCTGCTGCAACTGCGTGTGCTCGAGCACGATGGGCTGGCTGGCGATGGCCAGGCGGATGCGTTCGGCGATCAGCAGCAGCTCCTGGTCATCCTTCACCAGGGCGAGGATGACGAACTCCTCGCCGCCGTTGCGCGTGACCACGTCCTGCGGGCGTACCGTCGCGCTCATGCGCCGTGCGCTTTCCCACAGCACGTGGTCGCCGGCATCGTGGCCATGCTCGTCGTTGACCCGCTTGAAGTGGTCCAGGTCGCAGTAGATCAGGCCGAGCTGCAAGCCGCTGCGCTCGGCCACCGCCTGCTCCAGCGGCAGGAAATGCAGCAGCCCGGCACGGTTCCACAGCTGCGTCAGGGGGTCGAGCATGCCCTTGCGCTGCTCGCGGCTCAGCGCATCGCGCAGGTCATCGGCCTGGTGGGCGCAGTGGCGTAGTTGCAGGTAGCCCTGCACCACGTAGGCCAGATCCCTGAGTCGCATCAGCTCCTGGCGATCGAGGCGGCGCGGTGCCGGGTCGATCAGGCAGAGCGTGCCGAGCGCCTGCTGCTGGGCATCGAACAGCGGGTGGCCGGCATAGAAACGCACGTGCGGGGCGCGCAGTACGATCGGGTTGTCGCAGAAACGGCTGTCGCGGTGGCTGTCCTCGACCACCAGCGGCGTATCCTGCAGGATCGCGTGGGCGCAGAACGACACCGCGCGTGGGGTCTCGGCGACCTCCAGGCCCTGGCGACTCTTGAACCACTGGCGCTCGTTGTCGATCAGGCTGATCAGCGCCGTCTTGACCCCGAACAGGTCGCGGGCCAGACGGGTGAGCGCATCCAGGTAGGGGTCGGCCGGTGTGTCGAGCACGTCCAGGCTCTCCAGGGCCTGCTGGCGTTCAGTTTCATTCGCGGGTAGCGGTGCACTGAGCATCGGTGATCACTCCAGGGGGAAACCAGAGGTTGCGACGATTCATGCTCCAAGCATAGCCCCCGAGAACCAGGCTTCGCAGCCCCATGAATGCCAGAAATGCCAACCACAGCCCGTGGTTGCCCAGGCTCTGCAGCCACCAGGCCAGCGGCAGGCTCAGCGCCAGGGCGATGAGCATGGCGTCGCGCATCTCGCGGGCCCGCGTGGCACCGATGAACAGGCCGTCGAGCAGGTAGCTCCACACGGCCAGCAAGGGCAGCACGGCCAGGTATGGCAGGAACACCTGGGCCAGCGCGCGTATCTCGCTGATGTCGGTGAGCAGGGCGACGAAGCAGTGGCCGCCGAACAGGAAGAACAGCGCGAAGCCGATGCTGGCCAGCAATGACCAGGCACCGGCCACCAGCAGGGCACGCCTCAGCGCATGGCGATCACGGGCGCCGAGCGCATGACCGCACAGCGCTTCGACGGCATGCGCCAGGCCATCGAGGGCATAGGCGGTCAGCGTCAGGCCGTTGAGCAGCAGGGCATTGGCTGCCACCGTGGCGTCGCCCAGGCGCGTGCCTTGCACGGTGATCAGAAAGAACACCAGCTGCAGCGCCAGCGTGCGGATGAAAATGTCACGGTTGACCGCCAGCAGCGGGCGCCAGCTGCTCCAGCGTTGCAGTGCGCGGCCGTCCAGGTGGCCGGGGTAGCGTGCGAGGGCGCCGCGAGTCAGCCACAGGCCGAGCAGGGCGCCGCTCCATTCGGCTATCACCGAGGCCCAGGCCGCGCCAGCCACGCCCCATTCGAGGCCGAGCACGAACAGCAGGTCCAGCCCGACGTTGAGCAGGTTGGCGGTGAGCAGAATGGCCAGCGGCCCGCGTGCGCTCTGCGTGCCCAGCAGCCAGCCGATCAGGGCATAGGTCGCCAGGCTGGCGGGCAGGCCGAACAGGCGAATCTGGAAGTACTGGCGCGCCAGTTGATCCAACTCGGCCGACGGCTGCATCAGGCTCAGCGCCGCGCTGCTGAAGGGAATGGCCAGCAGGCTCAGCAGCAGTGCCAGGCACACGCCCAGGCCGAGGCCCTGCAGCAGCACCTGGCGCAGCGCGCCGCCATCGCCACGGCCGGCCGCCTGGGCGGCGAAGCCGGTGCTGCCCATGCGCAGAAAGCCCATGGCCCAGGTCAGCAGGGTGTACAGGCTGCCGCCGACCGCCACCGCCGCCAGCTGGTGCGCATGCGGCAGGTGGCCAACCACGGCGGTATCCACCAGGGCCACCAGCGGCACCGAGAGGTTGGAGAGGATCATCGGCGCGGCCAGGGCCCAGACCTTGCGCTGGGTCGGGGCGTGGCGCCAGGCGTCGAGCAGGGCGGACATGGACGGCTCCGGCAAAGCGGCGATTATAGGCACAGGGCTGTGCTGCCCGCATGCCGTGGCAGGAGTGTGAGTGGCTTGGCGAATTCGTCGGGACGGCTCGTCGCTGGGGGGATGCCTCGGCTATAGTTGTCGGCTTCTGCGCCCCCCGATCATGGAGCCCGCAATGCCGAACAAAGGACTGCTTCTGGCCTTGGTACTGAGTCTGCTCAGTGCCTGTGATTCCTCTCAACCTCCCGCCACGGTGACCCCCGCCGCCCCTGCCGCGCAGCAGGCCGAGGCCGCGAGACCCGCAGTCGATCGCGAGGCGCTGGCCAAGCGCTACGCCGGTCGCGAGCTGGAGGTGGTCGACGTTTCCGAAGTGCAGCTCGACGGCGCCAGCACGCTGTCGGTGACCTTTTCCATTCCCCTCGATCCCGAGCAGCCCTTCGCCGAGCGCCTGCATCTGGTCGACAGCACCAGCGGCAAGGTCGACGGCGCCTGGGAGCTGACCGAGAACCTCAGCGAACTGCGCCTGCGCCACCTGGAGCCCAAGCGCAAGCTGGTGCTGACCGTCGATGCCGGCTTGCAATCGATCAATGGCGGCAAACTGGCGAGCGAGCATGTCAGCCGTTTCCAGACCCGCGACCTGCAGGCCAGCGTCGGCTTCGCCAGTCGTGGCTCGCTGTTGCCCACCCGCCTGGCCGAGGGCCTGCCGGTGATCGCCCTGAACGTCGACAAGGTCAATGTCGAGTTCTTCCGCATCAAGCCGGATATGCTGCCACGTTTCCTCTCGCGCTGGGGCCGCGCCAGCAACCTGGATACCTGGGAAGCCCGCGAGCTGCTGCCGATGGCCGATCTGGTCTACGGCGGGCGCTTCGACCTCAACCCGGCGCGTAACACCCGCGAGACCCTGCTACTGCCGATCGCCGGCCTGGAGCCGTTCAAGCAGCCCGGCGTGTACCTGGCGGTGATGCGTGAAGCCGGCAGCTACAGCTATTCGCAGCCGGCGACCCTGTTCAGCCTCAGCGACATCGGCCTGTCGGCGCATCGCTACCAGGATCGCCTAGATGTCTTCACCCAGGCGCTGGAGGGCGGCAAGGCCCAGTCCGGCGTGCAGCTGGAGCTGCTCGACGGCGAAGGCGCACTGCTCGCCGAGGGCAAGACCGATTCCGCCGGCCATGCGCAATTGCCGCTGCCGGCCAAGGCCCAGGTGCTGCTGGCCAAGCAGGACGAGCAGACCAGCCTGCTGCGCCTGAACACCCCGGCGCTGGACCTGGCCGAATTCGATATCACCGGTCCCAAGGCCCACGCCCTGCAGTTCTTCGTGTTCGGCCCGCGTGACCTCTATCGCCCAGGCGAGACCGTGCTGCTCAATGGCCTGCTGCGCGATGCCGATGGCAGCCCGGTGAAGGCTCAGCCGATCAGCGTCGAGGTGCGTCGCCCGGATGAGCAGGTCAGCCGCAAATTCGTGTGGAACGCCGACGAGGGTGGCCTCTATCAATACCAGCTGCCGCTGGCCGAGGAAGCGCCGACCGGGCGCTGGCAACTGCTGCTCGACCTCGGCGACGGCAGCCCGCAGCTCTATGAATTCCTCGTCGAGGACTTCCTGCCCGAGCGCATGGCGCTGGAACTCAAGGGTCAGGAACAGCCTTACGCACCGAGCGACAGCGCCGAGTTCGCGGTGACCGGGCGTTACCTCTATGGCGCACCGGCCGCCGGCAATCGCCTGAGCGGGCAGCTCTACGTGCGCCCGCTGCGTGAAGCCGTGGCGAGCCTGCCCGGCTACCAGTTCGGCGATATCACCGAGGCCGACCTGAGCCAGGACCAGGAACTCGACGAACAGAACCTCGACGATGAAGGGCGTGCCGTACTGCGTCCGGAGAACCGCTGGAGCGACGCCAAGTCGCCGCTGCGTCTGATCCTCCAGGCCAGCCTGCAGGAGTCCGGTGGTCGCCCGATCACCCGGCGCCTGGTGCAGCCGGTATGGCCGGCCGAGCGCCTGCCCGGTGTGCGCGGCCTGTTCGACGGTGAAGAGGTCGATGCCGACAGCCTCGCCGAGTTCGAAATTCTCGTGGCCGACGCCGATGGCAACAAGCTGGCCGCCGATAACCTCAACGTGCGTCTGGTGCGCGAGCGCCGCGACTACTTCTGGAGCTTCTCCGACGGCGAGGGCTGGCGCCACAACTACAACGAGAAATTCCTCACCCTCAGCGACGAGCCGCTGAAGATCGCCGCCGGCGGCACCGCCAAGGTCCGCTTCCCGGTGGAGTGGGGCCCGTATCGGGTCGAGGTGGTGGACAACCAGACCGGTCTGGTCAGCAACCTGCGCTTCTGGGCCGGCTACCGCTGGCAGGACAACGCCGACGGCGGCGCGGTGCGCCCGGACCAGGTCAAGCTGGCGCTGGACAAACCGGCCTACGCCGCCGGCGACGTGGCCAAGATCACCGTCACTCCGCCGGCTGCCGGCAATGGCTACCTACTGGTCGAATCCAGCGAGGGGCCGCTGTGGTGGCAGGAAATCAGCGTGCCGGCCGAAGGCAAGACCTTCGAGCTGCCGATCGACAAGCAGTGGGCGCGGCATGACCTGTACCTGAGTGCCCTGGTGGTGCGCCCCGGTGAGCGCAAGGCGCAAGTCACGCCGAAGCGTGCCGTGGGCCTGCTGCACCTGCCGCTGGAGCGTGCGCCGCGCAAGCTGGCGGTGAGCCTGGACGCGCCGGAGAAGATGCGACCCAAGCAGCCGCTGAAGGTCAAGGTCAGCGCGCGCAACGCCGATGGCAGCATTCCCGAGACGGTGCGCGTGCTGGTTGCCGCGGTGGACGTCGGCATCCTCAACATCACCAGCTACGCGACGCCCGACCCGTTCGCCAACTTCTTCGGGCGCAAGGCCTATGGCGCCGACCAGCTGGATATCTATGGCCAGCTGATCGAGGCGCAGGGCCGCGTCGCCAGCCTGGCCTTCGGGGGTGACGCCGGCCTCGCCGCCGGTGGCAAGCGCCCGGACACCAGCGTGCTGATCGTCGCCCTGCAGAGCGATGCCTTGAAGCTCGACGCCAAGGGCGAAGGCGAGGTCAGCCTGGACATCCCCGACTTCAACGGTGAGCTGCGGCTGATGGCGCAGGCCTGGACCGATGAGCGCTTCGGCATGGCCGAGGCCAAGACGGTGGTGGCGGCGCCGCTGGTCGCCGAACTGTCGATGCCGCGCTTCCTCGCCGGCGGCGACGAAACCACGCTGGCGCTGGACCTGACCAACCTCTCCGGCAGCGAGCAGAAGCTCGACGTGCAACTGGGCGTGGAAGGCCAGCTGCGTCTGCTCGGCAAGGGCGAGTCGCCGATCAACCTCAAGGACGGTGAACGCACCACGCTGCGCATTCCGGTACGGGCCGAAGGTGGCCTGGGCCAGGGGCGCATCCATGTCGAGGTGCAGGGCCTGGCGCTGCCGAACGAGGCGCTGGGTGATTTCACCCGCGAGTGGACACTGGGCATTCGTCCGGCCTACCCGGCGCAGCTACAGCACTTCCGTGCCGTGCTGGGCGAGGGCGAGCCGTGGAGCATGCCGGCTGGCACCCTGAACCAGTTCGAACCGGCCGGTCTGGAGGCGGTGCTGGCGCTGTCGAGCCGGCCGCCGCTGAACCTCGGCGAGCAGATCCGCGCACTCAAGGCCTATCCCTACGGCTGCCTGGAGCAGACCACCAGTGGCCTGTACCCCTCGTTGTATGCCGATGCCGCCAGCCTCAAGCGACTTGGCCTGGAAGGCGAGCCCGACGAGCAGCGGCGCAAGAGCATCGAGCTGGGTATCGAACGCCTGCTCGGCATGCAGCGCCACAGCGGTGGTTTCGGCCTGTGGAGCGCCGAGAGCGAGGAAGAGTACTGGTTGACCGCCTACGTCACCGACTTCCTCCTGCGCGCCCGCGAGCAGGGTTTCGGCGTGCCGGCCGAGGCGCTGAAGAAAGCCAACGATCGCCTGCTGCGCTACCTGCAGCAGAGCAGTCTGATCGAGGCCAGCTACAGCCAGGACTTCGCGCACACCCGTTTCGCCGTGCAGGCCTATGCCGGCTACGTGTTGGCGCGCAGCCAGCAGGCCCCGCTGGGGGCCCTGCGCAGCCTGTTCGACCGGCGCAACGACGCCCGTTCCGGTCTGCCGCTGGTGCAGCTGGCGGCGGCGCTGAAGCTGATGGGCGATGGTCCGCGTGCAGGTCAGGCTCTGGCTGCCGGGCTGAGCCGCAAGCGTGATGGCGAGCGCTGGATGGCCGACTACGGCAGCCCGCTGCGTGACCAGGCGCTGATCCTGTCGGTGCTCGAAGAGAACGACCTGGCTGCCGAGCAGAGCGAACAGCGCCTGTTCGATCTGGCCGATGAACTGGCCGGCAGGCGCTGGCTGTCGACCCAGGAGCGCAACTCGCTGTTCCTTGCCGGTCGCGGCATTCTCAGCAAGCCGGAGCAGAACTGGCGCGCAGCGCTCGCCAGCGGTGCCTTCCAGTTCGAACTGAGCGACCAGCAGCCGGGCATCAAGCTGGAACGCGCCGAACTGGCGGAGCCGCTGAGCGTGAGCAACGCCGGCAGCGCCACGCTGTACCAGCAGCTGACCCTGTCCGGCTACCCGACCCAGGCGCCGCGAGCTGGAGGTGACAACCTGAGCATCGAGCGCGAGTACCTCGGCATGGATGGTCGCCCGCTCGATCTGCAGCGCCTGGACAGCGGCGAACTGGTGCTGGTGCACCTGGCCGTGCGCGCCAAGCAGCGCGTGCCCGATGCACTGGTGGTCGACCTGCTGCCCGCCGGCCTGGAGCTGGAAAACCAGAACCTGGCGCAAAGCGCTGCGAGCCTCGACGACGCGGGCAGCAGCGTCAAGGAATGGCGCCGCTCCATGCAGAACGCCCGCATCAAGCACCAGGAATATCGCGGTGACCGCTACGTGGCCGCCGTGGACGTCGAAGGCTACGGCACCACCCACCTGCTGTACCTGGCCCGCGCCGTGACCCCCGGCAGCTACCGCGTGCCGCCACCCCAGGTGGAATCGATGTACCGGCCCAGCTGGCAGGCGCTGGGCAGCTCGCCGGGTACTCTGGTGGTGCGGGGGCGTTAGAAACGGCCCTCTCCCCAACCCTCTCCCATAAATGGGAGAGGGGGACGACCGCATCAGGTTCTGCTGGCGCGTCAGACCGCGCCCTCTCCCGCTTGCGGGAGAGGGCAAGGGTTCAGGGAGGAACCATGACGTTACTCGACAACGCCAAACGCCTACGTCGCGAGATGACCGATGCCGAGCAACGGCTCTGGTACTACCTGCGTGGGCATCGTTTCCTCGGTCTGAAGTTCAAACGGCAGAAACCCATTGGTCCTTACATCGTCGATTTCATCTGCACCGAGCGCTGGCTGGTCATCGAGCTCGATGGTGGGCAGCACCTGCAGCAGGGGGAATACGATCAACAGCGTGAACGTTATCTACAAAATCGAGGTTATCGTGTGCTGCGCTTCTGGAATCATCAGCTACTGGCTGAAACGGAGGCCGTACTTGAACAGATTCGTCTTGAAATCGGCGAGCAAGATGGTCCGTGAACGTTGCCGCGAGGCTTCGCAGAATACTGATCTGCTCCCCTCTCCCATAAATGGGAGAGGGGCTGGGGGAGAGGGTTGTGCATGCACCGCCTAGTCCGTCGCTGGCTCCTGATTTTTCTGCTGCCCCTGGCCCTGCTCTGGCTCGCCGACCAGTTGTTCCCGCTGCCCTTGCCCGAGGACGACCTGGCCCGTGTGGTGCTGGCCGAGGATGGCACGCCGCTGTGGCGCTTCGCTGACCATGACGGCGTGTGGCGCTACCCGGTGACGTCGGACGAGGTCTCACCCTACTACCTGGAGGCCTTGCTGACCTACGAGGACCGCTGGTTTCGTCAGCACCCCGGGGTGAATCCGCTGGCGCTGGCACGGGCGGCCTGGCAGAACCTGACGGGTGGGCGCGTGGTGTCCGGCGGCAGCACGCTGTCGATGCAGGTCGCGCGTCTGCTCGACCCGCACAGCCGCGACCTGCCCGGCAAGTTCAAGCAGCTGTGGCGTACCGCGCAGCTGGAATGGCACCTGTCCAAGGACGAGATCCTTACCCTTTACCTGAACCGGGCGCCGTTCGGCGGCACCTTGCAGGGGGTGGCGGCGGCGAGCTGGAGTTACCTGGGCAAGCCGCCGAGCCAGCTGACCCGCGCCGAGGCGGCCCTGCTCGCAGTACTGCCGCAGGCGCCCAGCCGGTTGCGCCCGGACCGCCATCCGCAGCGCGCCCAGGCCGCACGTGACAAGGTGCTGCGCCGCCTGGGCGAGTTCCAGGTGTGGCCACAGGCGCAGGTGGACGAGGCGCTGGAGGAACCGGTGTTCCTGGCCCCGCGCCGCGAGCCGAGCCTCGCGCCGCTGCTGGCCAGGCGCCTGAATCGCGCCGGCAGCCCGCCGCTGATCCGCACCACGCTCGACGCCGGCCTGCAGCTGCGCCTGGAAGACCTGCTGCTGGGCTGGCGCGCGCGTCTGCCCGAGCGCACCTCGGCGGCGATCCTGGTGGTCGAGCATCCGAGCATGGCCGTGCGTGCCTACCTGGGTTCGGTGGACATCGGCGATACCGCGCGCTTCGGTCATGTCGACATGGTTCGAGCGCTGCGTTCGCCCGGCTCGACGCTGAAACCCTTCCTCTACGGCATGGCGCTGGATGCCGGGCTGATCCATTCCGAGTCGCTGTTGCAGGACGTGCCGCGCCATTACGGCGACTACCGTCCCGGCAACTTCGCTGCGGGCTTCATCGGCCCGGTGTCGGCCAGCGAGGCGCTGGCCACATCGCTCAACCTGCCTGCCGTGCAACTGCTCGAAGCCTATGGGCCGAAGCGTTTTGCCGGCGAGCTGCGCGGTGCTGGCGTGCCGATCCGCCTGCCGCCGCTGGCCGAGCCGAACCTGGCGCTGATTCTCGGCGGTGGTGGGGCGCGACTGGAGTCCCTGGTGGCCGGCTACAGCGCCTTCGCCCGCGGCGGCATGGCCGCCAAGCCGCGTTTGCAGCCCGGCGATGTGCTGCGTGAGCGGCGCCTGCTGTCCCCGGGGGCGGCCTGGATCATCCGCCGTATTCTCAGCGGCCAGGCCCGTCCCGACCGCGACCCGCGTGCCTACCTGGCGCAGCGCCCGACGCTGGCCTGGAAGACCGGCACCAGCTACGGTTTTCGCGATGCCTGGGCCATCGGCGTCGGTCCGCGTCACCTGATCGGTGTGTGGATCGGTCGTCCCGACGGTACGCCGGTGCCCGGCCAGTTCGGCCTGGCCTCTGCCGCGCCGCTGCTGCTGCAGGTGCATGATCTGCTGGTCAACCGTGACAGCCAGCGCGGCATCGCCGTGCCGCCCGATCCGCAGCCGGCCGAGGTCGGTGTCGCCGCCGTCTGCTGGCCACTGGGGCAGCCGATGAGCAAGGACGATCCCAACTGCCGGCGCCTGCGTTTCGCCTGGACGCTGGAGGGCACCACGCCACCGACCCTGCTGGCGGCCGATCAGCCGCTGGGCAGCGGCCTGCGCGAGCGCTACTGGGTCAACGCCCAGGGCAAGCGCGTCGGCCCCGGTTGTGCGGGGGCCGAGGCGCGGGAACTGGACCTGTGGCCGGCGCCGCTGGAGCCCTGGTTGCCACGCCGCGAACGGCGCAGTGCGCGGTTGCCGGGCGTGGATGCCGATTGCCCGCCGCCGCCGCGCAACCAGGCGGCGCCGCTGTCCATCGTCGGTGTGCGCGACGGTGACCGCCTGCGCAGGCCGCAGGGCAATCACGAGCCGCTGCGCCTGAGCCTCTCGGCCCTGGGCGGCAGTGGTCGACGCTGGTGGTTCCTCGACGGTCGGCCGCTTGGTGACAGCGCGATGGACGCGACCTTCAGCCAGGTCTTCGACAGCGGTCGGCATCAGCTCAGCGTGCTCGACGACGGTGGCCAGACCGCTCGTCTGGAATTCAGCGTCGCCCCCTGAGTGCGCCCGACGCCGCGCAGGCAGGCGCCGGCCGCTCTGCGCGGGCGCCTGGCCGAGCGCCGCGGACGACGCGAGTAAAGTCCGGGCCGGCGCCGCCGATAGGACATCTGTCGGTCACTGATTTGCAATCTGTGTACAATTTTGTATCCAATTGCTCGGTCGAGCTCCGAACCACCTCCGGGAGAACCCTCCATGCGTCTCTGGCAACGCAGTATCCAGTGGCAGTTGATCCTCAGCATGGGCGCCGCTCTGCTGGCCAGCATCCTGATCGTCGTCGGCATCTACTCGGCGGTGGTCAATCGCCTGACCGAGCGCTACCTGATCGAAGAGGCGCTGCCCGCACGGGTTCTGGCGATACGCAACGACCTGGAGCGGGTGCTGACCGCGCCGATCACCGCCAATGCCTCGATCGCCGAGAACAGCCTGGTGCAGGACTGGCTGGCCGCCGGCGAGGACGCGACCCGGCGCGACGAGTTCGCCCGCTACCTCGAGGGCGTGCGCGCTCAGCAGAACGCCATGACCACTTCCATCGTCGCCCTCGCCAGCGGCAACTACACCACCGGTGAAGGGCTGATGCGCACCCTCGACCGCAGCCAGACGGAGAACCAGTGGTTCTATCGCCTGGTCGACAGCGACCGCGACCGGGCGCTGGAGATCGACATCGACAAGACCACGCGCCTGCCCACGCTGTTCATCAACCAGCGCATCAAGCAGGGCGGCAAGACCCTGGGCGTCTCCGGCCTCGGCTACAGCCTGGCGGACATGTCGAAGATGATCAGCGAGTTCCACTTCGGCGAGCGTGGCCAGGTGTTCCTGGTCGACGGCCAGGGCAACGTCAAGGTGCATCCGCGCTCGGAGCTGAGCGGCAGCGGCAAGCTGAGCGAACTCTTCGGTGCCGATGCCGCTCGCCAGGTCCTGGCCGGCGACAGCCATGCGGTGCGTTTCGAGCGTGATGGCGAGATCTTTCTCGCGGTGGCGCAGAAGTTCGCCAGCATCGACTGGCTGCTGGTCAGCGAGGTGCCGGAGGCGGAGGTCTATGCCGAGGCGCGGCAGGCACTGTGGGTGACCAGCCTGATCGGTGTCGCCGTGGCGCTGCTGTTCCTCGGCCTGGTGGTGCTGCTGGCGCGTGGGCTGGTGCGGCCGATTCGTCAGGTGACTCAGGCGCTGGTGGAAATCGGCGGCGGCGGTGGTGACCTGACCCGTCGTCTCGATGAGTCGAGGGCCGATGAGCTGGGTGATCTGGCGCGCGGCTTCAACCGTTTTCTCGCCAGCCAACGCGACCTGATCGGTGACGTGCTGGCGACCAGCGAGCGCCTGCGCACGGCGGTCGGCCAGGTGACGCGGGTGGTGGAGAACACGGCCGGACGTGCCGGCCAGCAGCAGGAAATGACCGACATGGTGGCCACCGCCGTGCATGAGATGGGCCTCACCGTGCAGGAGATCGCGCGCAACGCCAGCAGCGCTGCGCAGTCCTCGCATGCCGCGCGTGACGAGGCGCAGGGTGCGCGCCAGGTGGTCGGGCAGTCCATCGCCCATATCGAGCGGATGTCGGCGGACATCGGCAGCGCAGCCGAGGCGGTCACCGAACTGGCCGACCAGGTGGCTTCCATCGATCAGGTGCTGGCGGTGATCCGCGGGATTTCCGAGCAGACCAACCTGCTCGCGCTCAACGCCGCCATCGAGGCCGCACGCGCTGGCGAGATGGGCCGTGGCTTCGCGGTAGTCGCCGATGAAGTGCGTACCCTGGCCAGCCGTACCCAGGCCTCGACCGATGAAATCCAGCAGATGATCCAGCGCCTCAAACAGGGCGCCGAGACGGCAGTCAGCTCCATGCATGCAGGACAGGCGGCGACCAGCACCGGTGTCGAGTCCAGCCAGCGCACCGGGCAGTCGCTGGGGGCGATCACCGAGCAGGTCGAGCGCATCAGCGACATGAACACCCAGGTGGCGGCCGCGACCGAGGAGCAGAGCTCGGTGACCGAGGAGATCAACCGCAACGTGCAGGGCATCGCCGACCTGGCGCATGCCACCGCCGGTGAAGTCCGTGCCTGTCGCGAGGATTGTCAGACCCTCAGCCGCCTGGCCGACGACCTGACGGGGCAGATGGGCAAGTTCAGGCTCTGACCGGCTCGGCCGAGACCAGGCGGTTGCGGCCTTCGCGCTTAGCCCGGTACAGCGCACTGTCGACGCGACGGAAGAAGGCGTCGGCATCGCTGTCGTGGCGGCTGTTGAAGCAGCCGACGCCGAGGCTGGTGGTCAGCACCAGGCGTTGTCCGGGCAGCTCCAGGCCTTCCTCTTCCAGCTCGCGCCGGAAGTGCTCCGCCAGGTCCCAGGCCTGTGCCAGGGTCGTACCCGGCAGCAGCACGCCGAACTCCTCGCCACCGAGACGCAGCAGGGCATCGGCATCGCGTCGGAAGACCCGGCGCATGCGTTCGGCGAAGGCAGTCAGGCAGGCATCGCCACTGGCATGGCCGTGTTCGTCGTTGACCTGCTTGAAGAAGTCGATGTCCAGCAACACCAGCGACAGCGCTTCGCCCTGGCGTATGGCATTGGCCACCAGGCTGGGGAACAGGTTGTTGAACTGATAGCGGTTGCCCAGTTGCGTCAGGCTGTCGGTACGGCTGAGCAGGTCGAGCTGGCGCTGCTGATCCAGCAGTTTCAGCTCCAGCTCCAGCGTGGCGCGGTACTCACGGTGATTGCGCCCCAGCACCAGGACCAGATAGCCCAGGTAGAAGAGCAGGGTGATCAGCACGGCGTGGCGCTCGTCCCAGTTCGACGCCATCACGGCGAGCCCTGGCAGGTAGAGCAGGATCAGCGCCAGCAGGGCACGTCTGTAGCGCATGGCGAAGTTGAAGGTCATCGCCGTGCTGAAGGCCACGGTGGCGAGCGTGGCGATCAGTTCCGAGCCGTCGTAGGCGTCGCTGTAGAGCGCCAGGGCGTGCGCCTGGCCCCAGCAGAACGCCGTCAGCAGAATCAGCCCCCAGTGACGATCCAGCCAGTGTTTCAGCTGCTGCGGATCGTCGATCGCGTTGGGGCGATGCAGCAGTCGGGCGATCAGCAATCCAGCGAACAGGCAGCTGCCCAGCACGCCACTGACGACGACACCTGCCGGAGAGGCGCTGAATATCCAGGTCAGCAGCCAGGCGAGCAGGTAGAAGAGTCCGCCCACGCGGGTGCGGATGCGCGTGTCGTCCACTTCGCGCCACAGGGCGAAGGTCGTTGGCTGGCGCGGTACTTCGGCGTCGGTCATTTCTCTGCTTGGGCCTCGCTGGGGAGGTCGGCGCCCTCTCCTGGCGTTTTTGTGATCACAGAAGCTATTTCGCCAGAGCATAGCGCTTTTGGCGGGGAGATGAGTGTCGAATCGCCACTACTGTGTGCCGCCTGTCGTTGCCGGCCCCGGTGGGCAATGTCCCGTTACGTTTGCCTGCCTGTGGCGGAAGAACCGTGGGTGTTCGTCGCAGTCGGAGACTGCACTGCGCACGATTGCAACATAACGGGCGCAGGCTGTCGTTCATTCACCTTCATGCGAGCGCCTGCGATGTTGTCCGCTGCCAAGGGGATGCTTGGAAAGCTTCCTGTCCTCAGCCCATGGAAATGGGCGCTGTTGCTGGCCTTGCTGCTGGCGACCTACTCCCTGCGTCTGCTGCATCTCGATGAGCGGCTGTACTTCTGGATCAAGACCTCCTGGCATGCGGATGCCTGGGAGCATCGCAGCCTGTGGCTGCCCGAATACCGGGTGGCGATCGACGCCAAGCCGGTCGCCGGTGTCAGCAACAACTTCTCCGGGCTCAGCTTCGACGATGATCGCCAGCAGATCTGGGCGGTGGTCAACAACCCGGAGCAACTGCTGCGGCTGTCGCCTGAAGGCGAGCTGATCGCACGCTACCCGCTCGAAGGTTTCGAGGATGTCGAGGGCGTGACCTACCTGGGCGACGACCTCTTGCTGCTGGCCGAAGAGCGCAAGCACGCGCTGATCGCCGTCGCCGTTCCAAGGCAACCCGGAGGCGCGATTCGCCGCACGCAGCATCGGGCGCTGACGCTGAGCATCGATCTGGGAGGCAACCAGGGCTTCGAGGGGCTTGGTTACGACCGCGCCGGTGATCGGCTGTTCGTGGTCAAGGAACATTCGCCACGCAAACTCTACGAGGTCAGGGGGCTCAAGAGCAGCCTGCAGGGCCGCTTCAACCTGGAAGTGATCGACCGCCAGGCCTGGATCGACCAGAAGATCTTCGCCAGCGACCTGTCGTCGGTGCATTTCGACGAGCGCACCGGTCACCTGGTGTTGCTGAGCGATGAGTCGAAGCTGCTGATCGAACTCGGCCAGGATGGTCGGCTGATCAGTTTCCGTTCGCTGCTGCGAGGCTTTGCCGGCCTGCACAGCAGCGTGCCGCAGGCCGAGGGCGTGACGTTCGATGGCCAGGGCAATCTCTACCTGGCCAGCGAACCCAATCTGTTCTATCGCCTGCAGCGCCGCTGACTCAGCCGCGGCGGATCATCCAGATACCGGCGACGATCAGCAGCAGGCCTACCACCTTGCCGAAGGTGATCGGCGACTCGCGAAACCCAGCCCAGCCGAAATGATCGAGGGTGATGGCCATGGCCAACTGGCCGGCGATCACCAGCACCATGAACAGCAGGGCGCCGACGCGGGGGCCGGCGAAGGCGGCGGTGGCGATGAAGAAGGCGCCGAGCAGGCCGCCACTCCAGTGCCACCAGGTCAGCTCCCTGAGCAGGCCCAGGCCGGGCAGCTCGCGCTGGCTCAGGGTCATCAGCAGCAGCGCCAGGGTGCCGACGGCGAAGGAGATCAGCGCGGCGGCGAACACGCTGGACAGATGGCGGGCGAGCTGGCCGTTGATGCCGGCCTGCAGCGGCAGCACGGCGCCGGCCAGAAAGGGCAGGGCGAGCAGCCATCCGCTGACTTGATTCATGGGAGCACTCCAGAGGCAGGGAAAGGGCGCCATTATGACGCGCCGGCGCACCCGCGCCGCTATCCGACGAGGCGCCTGGCGAAGCCGGAGGCTTCGGCTAGGCTTGAATGCGATGCGCCCGGCAACGCACCGGGCGTCAGCCTGATTCGGAGAACCCACGATGGACATGAACCGTCGACAGTTCTTCAAGGTCTGCGGCGTAGGCCTTGGAGCATCGAGCCTGGCGGCTCTGGGGGTCGCGCCCCCGGATGCCTTCGCCGACCAGGTGCGACATTTCAAACTGACCAGTACCACCGAAACGCGCAACACCTGCCCTTACTGCTCGGTCGGCTGCGGCCTGATCATGTACAGCCAGGGCGATGCGGCGAAGAACGTGGCGCAGAACATCATCCATATCGAAGGGGACGCCGACCATCCGGTCAACCGCGGCACCCTCTGCCCGAAAGGCGCAGGCCTGCTGGACTTCGTCCACAGCCCCAATCGCCTCAAGTACCCGCAAGTGCGCGAAGCCGGCTCCAGCGAGTGGAAGCGCATCGACTGGGACCAGGCGCTGGACCGCATCGCCCGGCACATGAAGGCCGACCGCGACGCCAATTTCATCGAGAAGAACGAGCAGGGGCAGACGGTCAACCGCTGGCTCAGCACGGGCTTCCTGGCCGCCTCTGCGTCGAGCAACGAGGCCGGCTACATCACCCACAAGGTGGTGCGTTCACTCGGCATACTGGGGTTCGATAACCAGGCACGTGTCTGACACGGCCCGACGGTGGCAAGTCTTGCCCCGACGTTTGGCCGCGGCGCCATGACCAACCACTGGGTCGACATCAAGAATGCCGATCTGGTCCTGATCATGGGCGGCAATGCCGCCGAGGCTCACCCCTGCGGATTCAAGTGGGTGACCGAAGCCAAGGCGCACAACCAGGCCAAGCTGGTGGTGGTCGATCCGCGCTTCACCCGTTCGGCCTCGGTGGCCGACCTGTACGCGCCCATCCGCACCGGTACCGATATCGCCTTCCTCGGCGGGTTGATCAACTACCTGCTGGAGAACGACAAGATCCAGCACGAGTACGTGCGCAACTACACCGACGTCAGCTTTGTGGTGCGCGAGGAGTTCGCCTTCGAAGATGGCATGTTCAGTGGCTACGACGCCGAGAAGCGGCGCTACGACAAGGCCAGCTGGGGCTACGAGATCGGTGAGGACGGCTATGCCGTGGTCGACCCGACCCTGAGCCACCCGCGCTGCGTGTTCAACCTGCTGAAGAAGCACTACAGCCGCTACACCCAGGACCTGGTCAGCAGCATCTGTGGCACACCCAAGGCGCAGATGCTGCAGGTGTGGGAGACCATCGCCGAGTGCTCGGCGCCGGGCAAGGTCATGACCATCATGTACGCCCTGGGCTGGACGCAGCACTCGGTGGGCTCGCAGATGATCCGCACCGGCGCCATGCTGCAGTTGCTGCTGGGCAACATCGGCATGCCCGGCGGCGGCATGAACGCCCTGCGCGGCCACTCCAACATCCAGGGGCTGACCGACCTGGGCCTGCTCTCCAACCTGCTGCCGGGCTACCTCAACCTGCCTGGCGATGCCGAACAGGACTATGCCGCCTACATCGCCAAGCGCGCGCCGAAGCCACTGCGGCCGGGGCAGCTGTCCTACTGGCAGAACTACGAGAAGTTCCACGTCAGCCTGATGAAGGCCTGGTACGGCAAGAACGCCACGGCCGAGAACAACTGGGGCTACGACTGGCTGCCGAAGCTGGATATTCCCGGCTACGACGTGCTCAAGGTCTTCGACATGATGTACCAGGGCAAGGTCAACGGTTACTTCTGCCAGGGCTTCAACCCGATCGCCTCGTTCCCCAACAAGGCCAAGGTCGGCGCGGCGCTGGGCAAGCTTAAGTACCTGGTGGTCATGGACCCCCTGGCCACCGAGACCTCGGAGTTCTGGAAGCACGTCGACGAGTTCAACGATGTCGACAGCGCCAGCATCCAGACTGAGGTGTTCCGCCTGCCCACCACCTGCTTCGCCGAAGAGGACGGTTCGCTGGTCAACAGCGGGCGCTGGCTGCAGTGGCACTGGAAGGGCGCCGAGCCGCCCGGCCAGGCCCGCACCGACATCGCCATCATGGCCGGGCTCTACCATCGCCTGCGCGGGTTGTACGCGAAGGAAGGCGGGGCCTTCCCCGCGCCCATCCTCAACCTCGACTGGTCGTACCTGAAACCCGACGAACCCGGCCCGGACGAGCTGGCCCGCGAGTTCAACGGCAAGGCCCTGAGCGACCTGACCGACCCGGCCAGCGGCGCGCTGCTGGTCAAGGGCGGTGAGCAGCTGTCCGGCTTCGCCCAGTTGCGCGCTGACGGCAGCACCGCCAGTGGCTGCTGGCTGTTCTGCGGTTCGTGGACCGCGCAGGGCAACCAGATGGCGCGGCGCGACAACGCCGACCCCTATGGCATGGGCCAGACCCTCGGCTGGGCCTGGTCGTGGCCGGCCAACCGGCGGATTCTCTACAACCGTGCCTCGGCCGATGTCAGCGGCCAGCCCTGGGATGTCGAGAAGAAGCGCCTGGTGTGGTGGAACGGCAAGGCCTGGGGCGGCACCGATGTGCCCGACTTCAAGGTCGACTCGCCGCCGGATGCCGGCATGAACCCCTTCATCATGAACCCCGAGGGGGTGGCGCGCCTGTTCGCCGTGGACAAGATGGCCGAAGGGCCGTTCCCCGAGCACTACGAGCCGTTCGAGACGCCCATCGGGCGCAACCCGATGCACCCGGACAACCCGGGGGCCATCAGCAATCCGGCGGCCCGGGTGTTCCAGAACGACATGGAGCTGTTCGGCAAGGCGGACGAGTTCCCCTATGCGGCGACCACCTACCGCCTCACCGAGCACTTCCACTTCTGGACCAAGCACTGCCGCCTCAATGCCATCGTCCAGCCCGAGCAGTTCGTCGAGATCGGCGAGGCGCTGGCCAGGGAACTGGGCATCGTCGCCGGCGAGCGGGTCAAGGTGTCGTCCAACCGTGGCTACATCAAGGCGGTGGCGGTGGTGACCAAGCGCATCAAACCGCTCACCGTGGATGGCAAGACCGTGCACCAGGTCGGCATTCCCCTGCACTGGGGCTTCGCCGGCGTGGCGCGCAACGGCTACCTGACCAACACCCTCACGCCTTTCGTCGGCGACGGCAACACGCAGACCCCGGAATTCAAGTCGTTCCTGGTCAACGTGGAAAAGGCATAGGAGCAGCGCCATGGCCTCACAAGACATCATTGCCCGCTCCGCCACCACCACGCCGATGCCCTCCGTGCGCGAGCTCGGCGAGGTGGCCAAGCTCATCGACGTCTCCAAGTGCATCGGCTGCAAGGCCTGCCAGGTGGCGTGCTCGGAGTGGAACGACCTGCGTGACGAGGTCGGTCACAACCACGGCACCTACGACAACCCGGCCGACCTCACGGGCAGTTCCTGGACGCTGATGCGCTTCACCGAACACGAGGAGGAAAGCGGCAAGCTGGAGTGGCTGATCCGCAAGGACGGCTGCATGCACTGCGCCGAGCCGGGCTGCCTGGCGGCCTGCCCGAGCCCGGGGGCGATCATCCAGTACGCCAACGGCATCGTCGACTTCAACCAGGACAAATGCATCGGCTGCGGCTACTGCATCACCGGTTGCCCGTTCAACATCCCGCGCATCTCGCAGAAGGACCACAAGGCCTACAAGTGCAGCCTGTGCTCCGATCGCGTGTCCGTCGGCATGGAGCCGGCCTGCGTGAAGACCTGTCCGACCGGCGCCATCGTCTTCGGCAGCAAGGAGGCGATGAAGGAGCACGCCGACGGGCGCATCGCCGACCTCAAGTCGCGCGGCTACGACAATGCCGGTCTCTATGACCCGGCCGGCGTCGGCGGCACCCACGTGATGTACGTGCTGCACCACGCCGACAAACCGTCGTTGTACGCCGGGCTGCCGGACGACCCGGCCATCAGCCCGACGGTGGCGCTGTGGAAGGGCGTGGCCAAGCCGCTCGGCCTGCTGGCCATGGGCGCCACGGCGCTGCTCGGCTTCTTCCACTACATCCGCGTCGGACGCAACCGCGTGGAGGAAGACGAGCCCGTGACCGGCGATCCTGCGGTGCATCAGGTCGACCCGGCCGTGCATACCTATGATCCGAACCAGCGGCCGTAGGAGACCAGCATGAAACACGATATCCAACGCTACACGGCCGGCGAACGCAGCAACCACTGGGTGGTGGCGATCCTCTTCATCCTCGCCGGCCTGTCCGGCCTGGCGCTGTTCCACCCGGCGCTGTTCTGGCTCAGCAACCTGTTCGGTGGCGGCGTGTGGACGCGCATCCTGCACCCCTTCCTCGGCCTCGGCATGTTCCTGTTCTTCCTCTGGCTGGTGATGCGCTTCGCCGGGCACAACCGCCTCGAAGCCGGCGACCGCCAATGGCTGGCACAGTGGCGCGACGTGGTCGCCAACCGTGAGGAAAACCTGCCGCCGGTGGGGCGCTACAACGCCGGGCAGAAGCTGCTGTTCTGGGTGCTGCTGCTGTGCATGCTGGTGCTGCTGGCGACGGGCATCGTCATGTGGCGCCAGTACTTCAGCCACCTGTTCGGCATCGACCTGATCCGCCTCGCTTCGCTGCTGCATGCGGCGGCGGCCTGGGGGCTGATCATCTGCATCATCGTGCACGTCTACGCCGGCATCTGGGTCAAGGGCTCCATCGGCGCGATGGTCAGCGGCTGGGTCAGCAAGGGCTGGGCCCGCAAGCACCACGCCGCCTGGTACGAGGAAGTGAGCAAGGACAGCCACAAGAACCACTGAGCGCGTTGCTGGATGAGCGTTCCATCGCGGCTGAAGCCGCTCCTACGGGATATGGCCTCATGTAGGAGCGGCTTCAGCCGCGATAAAAGCGCACCGCTAAAGCGCCTCCCACACCCATCGCCGCACACCACCCCGTAGCCCGGATGCAATCCGGGACCGCCCCCGGCCAAGCACCACGGTGCGCTTC
Source organism: Ectopseudomonas khazarica (assembly GCF_017915135.1). Lineage (NCBI taxonomy): Bacteria > Pseudomonadati > Pseudomonadota > Gammaproteobacteria > Pseudomonadales > Pseudomonadaceae > Ectopseudomonas > Ectopseudomonas khazarica. The sequence goes on from NZ_CP068551.1 coordinate 841,859, forward strand.
TGTAGAAGCGGCTTCAGCCGCGACAAAAGCTCGCCGCTAAAGCGCCTCCCACACCATCGCCGCACACCACCCCGTAGCCCGGATGCAATCCGGGGCCGCACCCGGCCACACACCACCGTAAGCCTCTGTAGGAGCGGCTTCAGCCGCGATAAAAGCGCGCCGCTAAAGCCCCTCCCACGCCTATCGCCGCACACCACCCCGTAGCCCGGATGCAATCCGGGGCCGCACCCGGCCAAGCACCACCGTACATCTCCGTAGGAGCGGCTTCAGCCGCGATAAAAGCTCGCCGCTAAAGCGCCTCCCACACCATCGCCGCACATCACCCCGCTGGCCGGATGCAATCCGGGGCCGCACCCGGCCAAGCACCACCGTAAACCTCCGTAGGAGCGGCTTCAGTCGCGATAAAAGCTCGCCGCTAAAGCGCCTCCCACACCATCGCCGCACACCACCCCGTAGCCCGCAATCCGGGGCCGCACCCGACCAAGCGCCAACGTACGTCTCTGTGGGAGGGGCTTCAGCCGCGACAGCCCTGTAACAGAAACCACACAGCTGACCCCCCACCAACCTGCCCATCCCCACCGGCAAACCCCATCAGCCTGGTCTAGGCTGATCACAGCCATTTCCACGGGAGCAGTCCCTAAGGAGTCCTGCGTGTCAGGCCAGATTCTCGAGCCGGGGCAGATCGAAGCTGCGGCCAATATTCCGCCCTTTCTCCACTTGCCCGAGCCCGACCTGTTCCGCCGCCGTGCCCAACGCCTGCGCCACCTCGCCGTGGATCACCCCTTGGCCGCCTATCTGCTGCTGATGGCCGAGCTGTGCGAGGCCCAGCAGCGCGTGCTGGACGCGCCGCCTGCATTGCCGGGCCCCTCGGCCGACACCCTGAGTCGTTGCCTGGAACACCAGATGCCGCCGCTGGGCTTCGACACGCTGGTACGTGGCGATGCCTGGCTGCCGGCGCTGGATGCGCTGCTGAGCAGCTTCCAGGGCACCGGCAACCCTTCCGTCAGTGCTGCCCTGGCAGCCCTGCGTGAAGCCGACAGCGGTCAGCGCAAGGTCTGGGCCATCGCTTTGCTAGGCGGCCAGTTCGACCTGCTGCCTGCCGCCCTGGCGCCCTTTCTCGGTGCCGCGTTGCAGGTCGCGTTCAGTCACTGGCTGCTGGCGCTGCCGAGCGAACGTCTGATCGAGTCCGGCAGCCAGACGCAGTGCCCGGCCTGCGGCGCGCCGCCGGTGGCCGGCATGCTGCGCCATCGCGGCAAGTATGCCGGCCTGCGCTACCTGAGCTGTTCGCTGTGCGCCTGCGAATGGCACTACGTGCGGGTCAAGTGCAGCCATTGCGAGTCGTCCAAACACCTTGGCTACCTGTCCTTGCAGCGCGAAGGCGTGACTGCCGAGCGGGCGGCGATTCGCGCCGAGGTCTGCCCGGCGTGCCAGGGCTATCTCAAGCAGTGCTACCTGGAGTTCGACGATCAGGCCGATGCCGTCGCCGATGACCTGGCCAGCCTCGATCTGGACATGCGCCTGAGCGACGACGGGCATCTGCGCCGCGCGCCGAATCTGCTGCTGGCCCCCGGCAATACCGATTGACGGAGCGTGACGATGAACGCTGCCCGCCTGCCTTCCATCGACCGCCTGTTGCGCTGCGACAGCGTGGCGCCGCTGCAACGACGCTATGGCCGCGATGCCCTGCTGGCCACCCTGCGTGACCTGCTCGACGAGCTGCGCGAACCCGCGCGCAGTGGCCAGCTCGCAGCCGTCGAACTGAGCGAGGCCGTGCTCGCCGGCCGCGCCGGTGAGCGGCTGGCGGCGCGCCATGCCAGCCGCGTGCGCCGCGTATTCAACCTCACCGGCACCGTGCTGCACACCAACCTCGGCCGGGCGCTGTTGCCCGAGGAAGCCATCGACGCCATCACCCAGGCCGCGCGCTATCCGCTCAACCTCGAGTTCGATTTGGCCAGCGGCAAGCGCGGTGACCGCGACGACCTGATCATTGGCCTGATTCGCGAGCTGACGGGCGCCGAGGCCGTCACTGTGGTCAACAACAATGCCGCCGCCGTGCTGCTGGCACTGAACAGCCTGGGGGCGCGCAAGGAAGGCATCATTTCCCGTGGCGAGCTGATCGAGATCGGCGGTGCTTTCCGCATCCCCGACATCATGGCGCGCGCCGGGGTCAAGCTGGTCGAAGTCGGCACCACCAACCGCACCCACGCCAAGGACTACGAGGCCGCCATCGGCCTGCGCTCGGGCCTGCTCATGCGCGTGCACACCAGCAACTACAGCGTGCAGGGCTTCACCGCCAGCGTCGCCACCCGTGACCTGGCCGCCATCGCCCATGCCCACGGCTTGCCGCTGCTGGAAGACCTCGGTAGCGGCAGCCTGATCGACCTCACTCGCTGGGGCCTGCCCAAGGAACCGACCGTGCAGGAAGCACTGCGCGATGGCGCCGATATCGTCACCTTCAGCGGCGACAAGCTGCTCGGCGGCCCGCAGGCCGGGATCATCCTCGGCAGCCGGGAGCTGATCGGGCGGATCAAGAAAAACCCGCTCAAGCGCGCCCTGCGCGTGGACAAGCTGACCCTGGCTGCGCTGGAGGCGGTGCTCGGCCTGTACCGTGATCCGGACCGCCTGGGTGAGCGCCTGACCAGCCTGCGCCTGCTCAGCCGGGCGCAGGTGGACATTCGCGCCCAGGCCGAGCGCGTCGCCCCGGCACTGGCTGGCAGTCTCGGCGGGCCCTGGCAGGTTACCGTGGTCGACGCCCTGGGCATGATCGGTAGCGGCGCCCAGCCCGTGGCGCGTCTGCCCAGCGCGGCCCTGTGCATTCGTCCGCAGACCTCCAAGCGCCTGCGCGGTCGTGCGCTGCGCGAACTGGAAGGGCTGCTGCGCGAGTTACCGATCCCGGTGATCGGCCGGGTCGACGACGACGCTCTGTGGCTCGACCTGCGCCAGCTCGACGATGAGGCCGCCTTCGTCGCGCAACTTTCCAGGTTGCGCGAGGCACTGCCGTGATCGTCGGCACCGCCGGCCACATCGACCACGGCAAGACCGCGTTGCTGCAGGCGCTCACCGGCCAGCGGGGCGACCGCCGTCCGGCGGAGCGCGCCCGTGGTATCACCATCGACCTGGGCTACCTCTATGCCGACCTGGGCGACGGCCAGCTCACCGGTTTCATCGACGTGCCCGGGCATGAACGCTTCGTCCACAACATGCTCGCCGGCGCCTGTGGCATCGACCTGCTGTTGCTGGTGGTGGCCGCTGACGACGGCGTGATGCCGCAGACCCGCGAGCACCTGGCCATCGCCGAGCTGCTGGGCATTCGCCAGGCGCTGGTGGTGCTGAGCAAGGTCGACCGGGTGGATGCCGCACGCGTGCAACAGGTGAGCGAGCAGGTGCGCGACTTGCTCGCCCCCGGCCCGCTGGCTGGCGCCGAGCTGCTGGCGGTGGACAGCCTCAGTGGGCAAGGCATCGACACCCTGCGCCAGCACCTGCTGGCATTCGCGGCCGCGCAGGCGGCGCGCAGCGCGCAGGGCTATTTCCGTCTGCCCATCGACCGCGCTTTCAGTGTCGACGGTGCCGGTGTGGTGGTCACCGGCACGGCCTTCGCTGGGCAGGTGGCGCTGGCCGACGAGTTGCTGCTCAGCCCCTCCGGGCGTCGCGTGCGTGTACGCGGCCTGCATGCACAGAACCGCCAGGCCGAACGTGCCGTCGCCGGCCAGCGGGTAGCGCTGAACCTGGCCGGTGAGCGCCTGACGGTTGAGCAACTGCACCGGGGTGACTGGTTGCTGGCACCGGAGCTGCTGGCGCCGAGCACCCGCCTGGACATCGAGCTGCGGCTGCTCGCCTCGGAAACACGTGCGCTGGCGCACTGGACGCCGGTGCATGTGCACCTGGCAGCGCAGGACGTCAGCGGGCGTGTCGCCCTGCTCGATACGGACAGCCTCGCGCCCGGCCAGTCCTGCCTGGCCCAACTGGTGCTCAATGCCCCGGCGCATGCCGTACACGGCGATCGCGTGGTGCTGCGTGACCAGTCCGCGCAGCGCACCCTGGGCGGGGGGCAGGTCCTCGACCCTTTCGCTCCGGCCCGTGGGCGTCGCTCATCGCCGAGGCTTGTACAGCTGCAGGCGCTGCGCAGCGCTTCTCTGGAGGAAGCACTACCGGCATTGCTGCAGTCTGCCGGCAATGGCCTTGATCCCGCGCTGCTGGAGCGCCAGTTCAACCGCCAGCGTGACAGCTGGACGTTGCCCTCTGGTCTCTGCGAGCTGGTTACTCGCCAGGGCACGCGACTGTTCGATGCGACTCAGCTGCAGGCGTTGCGCGAGGCACTGGTCGAAGGCCTGCGACGCTTTCATGCTGAGTCGCCGGACGAGCTCGGCCCGGACCGCGACCGCTTGCGCCGTTATGCCCTGAGCGAACTGGAGCGCCCGGTATTCATCGCCCTGCTGGACGAGGCGTTGGCCGAGGGGCGTATAAGCAGCAGCGGGCCATGGCTGCACCTGCCGGATCACCGCGTGCAACTGGCTGCGGAGGACGAAGCGCTGCGCGAACGACTCTGGCCGCTGCTGCTCGCCGGCGGCTTCGACCCGCCCTGGGTCCGCGACCTGGCTGGCGCGGTGCAGCAGGATGAAGCCAGCGTACGCCTGCTGCTGCGCAAACTGGCGCGCCTGGGCCTGCTGCATCAGGTGGTCAAGGATCTGTTCTACCCCGAGCCAACGCTGCACAGCCTGGCACTTCATGCCCTGACGCTGGAGCAGCAGCATGGCGGCCTGCGCGTGATCGACTGGCGCGACCGCATAGCCGTTGGCCGGAAGCGCAGCATCCAGCTGCTGGAGTACTTCGACCGCATCGGCTTCACCCGCCGCCTGGCCACCGAGCGCCGCATTCGCGGCGACTCGGCATTGGCTGTTCAACTGATGGGAGTCAAGGAAGAGGAGGGCTGCTTACCCAGTGACATCCATTGACGCAAGACGGTAGCCATCGGCTACCCTGCGCAAGAACAAGGACGGCTGCCATGCACCACGCAGCCAACGAACGAGGAAGGCAATCACGCCAGGTGGTGTGGTCGGGCTTCAACCCTCTGGTTCGCTCTCGCATTGCTCTGCAAAGCCCGGCTTTTCTAGTCTCGGCTTCTATCCATGGGCACATTGTCCCTCTATCCCTTGCAGTGTTTTCGACACTTTTTCGACAGCTAGGCTAGACAGCCTTTATCTGAACGCAGTAGCGTTTGGCCATTATGCAGGATGGTGGCAGTTGGATTTACGTCAGGAAGGCATTATGGATCTGAGCGCAATAATCAGTGGATGTTTTGGGGTGGTTCCAAATCTTTTAGCCCTTCCCAAGGAAAGGCGAGAGCTTAGAGATAATGCTTTACGCGGCATTCTTGTGGCCCTGGATGAGACATTTCTGTATTACCGAGATATTGAGCGAGGTAGTCAGAGAGACTTAGATAGAGAAGCATTGCTTGTCCGATACTGGTCTGCAGCAGCAATTCCAATGAGTCGTGTCGACCCTGGTTTAGCGCGTCGGTGTGATCAAAAAGCAGAGTACTGGCTTAATCCAAAACGGTATGAATCAGATGAAGTAATTGAATTGGGTATTGAGTTGGAGTCTGTTCGTAGCGCATACAGGAATTTACTTGCCCCGAAGGGGCTTGCTCGGCGGAGAAATACTGTCGCCCGCCGAGAGCCAAGGTTTTAGGTATTTCTGAGTGTTTGTTTTGATTGCTCTCTGTTGATTATGTGAGCGCTGTATTTTGGGCTGGCTCTTGGCTTTGTGATTTTATTTTGATTTGAGTGGGAATAATTGCTATGGAATTGGTGAATTTCTCAGTAACGAATTATCGAAGTATTACAAAGGCTCACAAGGTTCCTGTTTCTGATACTACTGTTTTAATTGGTCGTAATAATGAAGGTAAGTCAAATTTATTGCGAGCGCTTGATGTCGCGATGACTTCTCTTCAGCAACATGCTATATCCCATAGGATGGGGGGGAGAGCTGCTAGAAGCTTTTCACGGCGGGATGAGAAGATATTTTATTGGCTGCGCGATTTCCCTATTAGCCTTCAGGGACGGAAGTCCGGAACACAGACAATTATAAGGCTTGAGTTTTTGTTGGATGCTGATGAGGTTGTTGAGTTTAAGGAAAGTATTAATTCGAGCTTAAATGGTACGCTTCCAATTCTTGTTAAGATTGGTAAGGATAGCGCTCCGATTATTGTGGTTTCAAAAAGTGGCAAGGGCTCTAAATCGCTGAACTTAAAGTCTGGGCAGATAGCTAGCTTTATCGCCAATAAGATAGTATTTAATTATATTCCGGCTGTTCGCACTGATCAGGAAGCTATTGATGTCGTGGCCAGAATGCTCTCTCAGAGACTCAGGGTGCTTGAAGAGGATGAAGAGTATTTGAAGGCTCTTCAAACAATTAGGGAGTTGCAGCAGCCGATATTAAATTCCCTATGTGCACGGATTAAGGAGCCGTTGGAGCAATTTTTGCCCGGAATAAGGTCGGTTAGCATAGACATACCCGAGGATACTAGGCGCAGTTCTCTTCGTCGGGACTTCGATATTGTCGTTGATGACGGAACTCCAACAAGTCTTGCATTTAAAGGTGATGGAGTGAAAAGCCTAGCGGCTCTTGGTCTGCTTAAAGATCGAGCGAAATCTGGGGGTGCCTCGATTATTGCTATTGAGGAGCCAGAGTCACACTTGCATCCTGCAGCAATTCATCAATTGTACGGCGTTATTAAAGCCTTGGGTGAGGAGAATCAGGTCATCCTTTCAACGCATAATCCATTGTTTGTTGATAGGCATGATGTCAAAACTAATATTATTATCGATAAGGGTTTGGCGACGCCTGCTAAGAGTATTAAGCAAATTCGCGACCTTCTTGGTATAAAAGCTTCTGACAATCTTACTAATGCTAGCTACGTCCTTGTTGTTGAGGGGGAGGATGATGTGATTTCTCTCAAAGCGTTGCTTAAATTTTTAAGTCCGAAGCTGAAGCACATGATCGAAGATCATATGCTCATTGTTGAATCTATAGGAGGAGCTGGTAATCTCTCATATAAGCTGAGTCTTCTAAAGAACTCGCTCTGTGTTTACCAGACGTTTTTAGATAATGATGAGGCAGGTAGGAAGGCTTATGGTGACTCCGAATCTGATGGTCTTATTGATTTAAGGTCTAATACTTTCGTTAATTGTAATGGTTCTCCTAATTCGGAATTTGAAGATTGTTTGGATTTGTCTTCTTATAAGCAAAAAATTATGGATGAGTACAGGGTTGATTTGGGGTGTGCTCAATTTAGAGGTAATGGCAAGTGGAGCGATAGGGCTCGTGCGGCATTTCTTTCACAAGGCAAGCCGTGGGATGATAAAGTTGAGTCGAGAGTTAAGTTTACGGTTGCTAATTGCGTGAAGAATAAGCCTGAAATCGCGTTGAATCCGCATAAGCGTAATTCCATTGATGCTTTAGTGGTCAGCCTAGAGTCGATGCTTTCCAGTTAGAATTCTTTTTCTTTATAAAGGATTATAAAGAAAAAGGGGGCATATTTATTTTTCGTTCTGCCGAGAACGATAAACGAGGAAAAGGGGACAGAGGAAAAGGGACAGATTTATTTATGGTGCAGCTCCACTGATCTAAAAATAAATCTGTCCCCTTTTTTCCCAAGGAAGCCATGGTGCTCGGACCGACCAGGGGTTTTCGACACTTATTCGACACTTATTCGACACTGACGCCGAAAGCGAAAAAGAAGAACGCTAGAACCCGCGTCGTTCGGGGCTTCCAGCGGGGAAAATGGCGGAAGGCAGTGAGAGTCGAACTCACCCAGGAACGGATGCCGTCCCCCACCGGGTTTGAAGCCCGGCCACGCCACCGGGCGTGATTGCCTTCCTTATTGATTCACAAGGCTTTTTCTTGCCCTGCTGGATCAGCGTTCGCGGAAGTGTCGAAAGTCCCGACTGGGCCCGAACGACAACACATCCTGCATGTGTCCGGGTGCCAAGTGAGCGTAGCGCATCGTCATGCTCAACGAAGAGTGCCCAAGAATCTTCTGAAGAGAAAGGATGCTGCCACCGTTGGCCATGAAGTGAGAGGCGAAGGTGTGTAGCAGTACGTGGGCTTTCTGTCCGGCCGGTAGTCGTAGCCCAGCCTTGTCGACCGCTTCATCGAAGGCGTTGCGGCAGTTGGTGAGTGGTGCTGGCTGGAGTGATAGGCATGGTCGTCACCCTTGGTGCGCTCACACTGGGCGGCCAGGCCTTCATGCAGAACACAGTCACGACCCTGGCCACGAACAATCGGCAACCGAAGCCCAAGCCGGTTGCCAAGATCACCCGATCAGAGCCAACGCCCAGGAACGACTGAGACAAGATCGTGTAAGAGCAGGCAAGGCGAGACGCAATGTCTCGACAGCGAGCTGAGCAACCCACCAGCTCAGACAGCCCAGCCACCAAACAAACCGTATTCAACGATCAGAACTACACCCCGAAGGGCGCGATAAACCTTGTCGACGCGAGAGAGTGGGGCACCGCCGAGCCATACGAGCAAACCCGAAAGCGCCAGGAAGAACAGACGATCATGGTGATCGGAGAGCAGAACAGGCCAGAGGATTGGATCTGCTCATACGTCGGGAAGGATGGAAGCCTAAGGCGGCGTGACTGTAAATCGCGGTATCAGTTGAATAATAGGAACTGACGCGGAGCTAGGGAAAGAGTCATCAAATATCGAGCGGATTTATTGTGCTCGCCAGTCAGAAGTAAATTAGTCCCCTTTCCTTTCTGACGTTTGGTTAAGGGGCGGGCTTTAGCCCGTCCTAGCGAGCACAGCGAGTGATTTGAACCAATTGTTAGGATTTTTGAAAGTCACTCTTATTTCCGGTTGTGGTTTTTTCGAACAAATGGTGCCTTAATATTTCAATGCAATGATTAATAAAATCTTGTCTTTGCTCAGGGTTGTCATTGTATATATTTTTAAAAGCATTTTTCATGGTTTTCGCAAATCTTTTCCTGCTAATAATTCTTGATGAGATAAATCTGAAGCCGGCAGGAATTTGTTGGGCGACTGTTAATGTGTAAAATTTAGATCGTGTTTCTGATGCCTCCAGAGGAAGGCTTAAGTGATATTTTCTGTTGTCTATAGAAAGGTCAGAAAATATTATGATTCTTCGCTCGTTATTTGTTTCTGGACACGGAACCATTAGCGTTCCGAACTGGGTTGAATAGCTCACGATTTCCCGAAAGGAAACTCCATGCTTTATTATGTTTTGGCCATTCTTTGCGGGGTCATATTGGCAAGGCTCGGAATTTGAAAAGACTGTCTCCTTGAGCTTAAGTGAGTCTTGGGAGTCGGGAAATAACGCCTTTAAAGCATAGATCTTTATGTCAAGCTCGTCGGCTATATCTAGCCCTTTCTTCCCAGTTAATATTTCCCTAAGAATTCCTTCCCGATCTTGGGGTAGATTTAGAATTTTCAGCTTCAGGCTTAGCTCGGTTTCGGGCATGCTTTTAAAAATATGCTCTATTTCTGACGAGATTCTGTATTCGATCAAATCAGTGCTCTCCTTGCGATTTTCGTGTGCTACGCGCTTTGCCTAACGTCTGAATTAAGCCGCCCCGCGAAGCGGCGTCGGCTTGAATGAGTTGTTAGGCGCGCTTCTTCCTTGTCTCCCGGATTTGGCCAAGAAGGCGGCGCCATGAAAGCCCATTTGCGCAGCACTTGGCACGAAAATCGGCGAGCCTATAAATCCTTGCATTGCTGAATCCCCCTAGCCTAGTGCGATGTACGTCCCAAGAAGACACTACAAGCGCGCGATCGAAATCTGCCCCAAGGGCTCTTATCCTCCCAGCCGTCCTGCGATGACGAAGCCTGGCACTAATCAAAAGTAATGCGCCGAGCATGTCTTTGATGTTATTGAAGTCAAGATTAAGAGGAAGACAGACGGCACCCGCATACTGGACAAAAACTAAGCCGTTTTTACGCAGGCACTCTTCGTTGTTGAACTGCAATCTGATGTAAAGCGCATCCTTCTGGGGTAGGTGGTTCCGAGAGTTCCAGAAGGTGTGTAGAGACCCAATTTGCGAATCATCAATCAGTAGCCCCCCCTTCTCCGGTTAGGGAGTCGATGATTGGCTTGGTAATGTTGTCGATGTCTCCGACTTTGTCGGTCTCTTGCCTTTGTGTGCCATGCAAATACCAGAGTAGCTCAAGGTTGACTGGGCCTGCACATATCCACTCAAAGCTTCTCAACTGCTCCTGAATTGCAGCGCAGAGTTCGTCGCGGGCCGTTTTCTGGGATTGAATGCTGACAATTCGATCGAACTCAAGCCGCAGTTCTAGCTCCGAGTTCGCCAACTCTTCAAGTTTGTAGAGGCTGGTTGGATCGCAGTTCCTTGTATGTAAGGTGAGTTTGACCATTGAGCTTATGCGCCTAACGTTTGGTGACGGGGCGGGCTTTAGCCCGTCCCAGTGAGCGAACGGTTTTAACCATATTTTAGGCGTTGAATATTTGCTGATATAGCCTGTCGTCGAATGTTTTAACTAGCTCAGGCTCTGCACTTTCGAGTAATTCGCGCAACATATTTGTTATGGCGTCATTACGTTCATTGCATTCGTCAATACGTTCAATCTGCTCTCTGGGTATAAGTGTTGCCTTTGTTGCGTCACACAAGATCGCCCAATTGCTATTGTGAAACCAGACAGCGGCAAAAATGGCCTCGCCTCGCTCAGCGTGCTGTCTCGCGTTAACATTGCTACCAACTTCTTGCAGCAGTTGCTGTAAGGAATTTTTGCTGCCATGTAATGCGGACTGTAACCCTAAGAATTTGAATTTATCGGCCAATCTCCGATGAGTTCTCCATCCACATCGTACATGACTAGCTCCAAACTCCATTCGCTCAGTTGGACGATCTTGAACAGTGCTCCAGCTTAAATCGGTCATTCCAGGTTCTCCGAATTTTGCCTTCTACGCCTAACTATAAATTAGGCGACATTGCTGTCGCATAACATCCCCAGTAATGTCTGATAATCAACCATAAGTCGGCACAAGCCTTTGATTTATCGCGTATCAAAGGTGAGAAACACGACACGCTCAGGTTGGAAAAGCGACACCGATGACCTAAAGCACAGGGGCGTGATGGCCAGAAGCTAGCTATAGCCGCCGAACCTGTCTAGCTGGCGTGTCGAAAAAGTGTCGAAATCAACGGGCGACACAAGGCCGCAGTGGGCAGGAGGGAAGGGGCGAAAGCCCCGATTTTTCTAGCGTTGGGCTGGGAAGGGCAGTAGCGGGCAGTGGTTCAAACGGGTTCGACTCTCACTGCCTTCCGCCACTTTCAAGGCGCAGGTTCACCCCCTCGTTGCTCGCTACAGGAGCCTGATGATCCTGCGAGGGGGCGGTACCTGGTAGCGGATGATTGCCAGCTCAGGCGCGTTTCTCGCCTACGTAGGAGACCTCGTCGCGCAGCATGCGAAGGTCTACGGCATCCTGATTGAGGCGGTGGACGAGGCGGAGCATCTGCTGGCGCAGTACCTCGTCCCGAGTGTTCTCTGCGGCGCGCATCAGCGCGAATGCCGCGTCTTCATTGTTGCTTGCTATGGAGTCTAGCGACTTGCGTACGTTGCGGATCAAGGTGAAACCCTCGGTTTAGACGCGTGCAAGGTAGGCAATGAATGTTACTGAAATGTTGCAGCACATCAGCGTCGGACGAGTGGACAGGCCGAGAAACGCGGCTATCGTCATATTTTTGCAATGTCGTAGAGGGAGATTGGAGTAGCACCCTGAGCAAGTGGGTGCTGCTCATACCTACTAGGCAAGGCCAACCGCATGGTTGGCCTTTTTTTTGGTTCATCGCGCTTTCCCGGGGAAGGCGGCCTTGATTTTCAGGAAGAAGTAGTCAGAGTCCCGGAAGCCATAGGCCATCCGCTTGATCACCTTGATGCGGTTGTTCACGCCTTCCAGGACGCTGGTGTGCAGGGGGAAGCGGGCGCTTGCGAGGATGCCACGGGCGTATTTGCGCAGATTCCGGGCAAAGCGTTGGAGCGGCGCCAGACCGCTGTCCCGAGCATGCCGCAGCCAACTTCGCCAGCGCCGCCAGCCCTCCCGCACATTGGGGGCGTACCAGACTTCCTTTAACGCATCCTTGAGCACGTAGACCGTGGCCAATGGCTGGTTGGCGGCGAGCAACTCTTGCAACTGCACGGCTTGGCCGTCCTTCAGGTTTTCGCGATTGCGCAGCAACAGCCAGCGGCTCTGCTTGACCACCTTGCGTGCCGGTTTGTCATCGCGCAGGAGATTGGCCTGGTCGACGCGGATACGGTCGATCACCTCACGCCCGTAGCGCGCCACCACATGGAACAGGTCGTACACCACTTCGGCTTGAGGGCAGTGCCGCTTCACCTCCAAATCGAAGGCGGTGTTCATGTCCATCGCCACCGCTTCGATCCGTTGGCAGCGCTCGCCCAGTAACTCAAAGAATGGGCGGATCGCCTCGCGGCTGTTGCCATGACCGACCCATAGCACCCGCGTGCGCTCGGCATCCATGATCACCGTGGCGTAGCGATGGCCTTTGTGCAGGGCGAACTCGTCCATCACCAGGCAACGCACATCACCCGGCTCGAAGGTGCCGACGGCGGCATCCAGCCGACGTTTGTCGAGTTGCTTGAGCGTGTGCCAGTGTATGCCGGTGAGGCGGCTGACGTGGCTGATCGGCAGCAGTTGCAGCAAAGCCTCGAGCCAGGCCTGCAAGCGCCGCGTCAGACGTGACGCCGGCTCCAGCCAGGCGATCCGCTCGGTCACCCGCCCACAGCGCAGGCAGTCAACGCGGCGCACAGGCACCTGGAGCAGAACGCGCTGATCCAACAAATCCCGATCGCGTATCCGACGCAGTCGGCGCTCGTGGATCAGCGGACAAGCTTGGCCGCAGCGCCCACATTCGGGGATGGCGTCGGCTTGAGGCTTGAGTTCGATCAACAGGATGTTGTCGGCAGAGGGGCGACAGGCGACGACTGCGTAGCCTGGCCAGAACTGGGCAAGATCAATAGGATGCACGGTGGCAGCAGGGCGTGGGGGTTGGTTCGTTTGGCGACTGCCAATTTACCCACTTCCCTGACTGTCAATGCGCTCTTCCCCCAGACTCCGCGAAGAACCTTTTTTTTACCCGACCTGCCGATCTGAACCCGTATACCGATGGAGGCAGCATGGATATCGCGATTGAAAAGGTTGAGAGCAAGGGGACCGAGCAATGGATCGTCTGTACAGGCTCGCTGAAGATGAGCTTCAACGATCAGCCGTCTGCAATGGCGTTCTCGAGCAAGCTGAAGGAACGGGTTGAGGCGCCCCACTCGCTGCCAGTGATCGAGTCCGAGGCGTTCGAGCAGGTGACCGAGTTGGACTGCATCATCTGATGAGCCGAGGGTTCTTACGCTTCGGTCGGGTGTCGGACGCGCCAGGAGTCCTTGAGCAAAGAGGGCATTCCATCGCGCAGGGGTCGCCTCTCACTGTCTTCGGCCGGCCTCGGCAACTGTGTCGATAGACGCTGATTTTTCCATGGCCTGTAACATCCGGCTGGTACCCGAGCCCCAGTTGCTGATGACTTTGATGGCATCCGCCAAGGGGATGTCGACGGGATGGACCCGGGCGCCGTCCATGACGTAGGTGGCGCCGGCAAAGGGCGTGGGGATCGACGGGACGAAGATGGTGAAGCGTGAGTCGTCGAGTATCTCGATGATGAAGGCCGGAGCCAGTGATCCGTGGATGTCCACGAGGGCTGGTTTCCAGATGCTGTCCTTGTCCTGACCTGCCAGTTGGTGGCTGAGGCTGCGAAACAGGGTATAGCCCGGAATCTTCTCGATGATGGCGCTTTCCAGTCTGACTCTGGCCCTGTGGCCGAGTGTGGTGCGCATGGCCAGGCCAAGGAGGAAGCACAGGGTCAGGACCAGAAGCAGCGACAGAATCTGCTCGGCCGGCAGATCTTCCGGTAGCAGGTGGATGAGTGGGTGGATCAGCCGCTCGGTCGATTGCATGCCCTTGAGCAGAACGATGATCGCCAGATACACGGGGATGATGAGCAGCAAGCCTGCCAGTATGCATTTCCCTGCGAACACAAGCGCCTGCTTCATGGCTGCTCTCCTTCCGTTGGCTGGTTGCATGCTCACATGCGGCTGCCGAGCTGGCGGCCGTATGAGGTGGATCGTTATTTCGCGGCCCGAATCGTGAGAAAAGGTACGCCCCCTGGAATGCCTTGTTGGGCCCGTACATGCGCCGGATGAGTGACGCATCGCGTTTGTTGTTACGGTGGGCTGAGGCATGCAGAGCTTAGTACATGCGGGTGTTTTGTCATGGCCGACGGGACCTGCCTGGCAGTGCTGAGCCGTTGTCCTTGAGCCGTTGCACGAACGGATCGATGGCGCGTCGTGCCCAGGTGCATCTGCTAGCCTTTGGCGGTGCACTTCGCATGCCCGACACGCGGCACCGATGCCTGATGCAGCAGGCATTACTCTCACACCCATCGGCCCTTTGGGGCCTTTCAGGCAGGGACGCACGATGAACAGACACGCGTTTGCTGTGGTTTCTTTCCGTTGGTTGCTGGCGCTACTGCTCTGTCTGTCATCGCTGGCAAGCGCCGCAGAGCCATTGCCGAGCTGGAAGGAGGGGCCTTCCAGGCAGGCGATCCTGCGGTTCGTCGAGGCGGTGACCCGCGAGGGGGCGGAGGACTACGTGGCGCCTGCCGAGCGCATTGCCGTGTTCGATAACGACGGCACGCTGTGGAGCGAGCTGCCCATGTATTTCCAGGTGTTGTTCGCCTTCGACGAGGTCAGGCGCCTGGCACCTGAAAATCCCCAGTGGCAGACCACCCAGCCGTTCAAGGCTGTGCTGGAGGGAGATCAGAAAACCCTGAGCGAGAGTGGCATGCAGGGTGTCATGCAGATCGTCACGGCCACGCACACGGGTATCACCACTGCGGAGTTCTCTGGCAGGGCTCGCGCCTGGCTGGCCAGCGCCAGGCACCCTGAAAACGGCAGACGGTATACCGAGCTGGTCTTCCAGCCGATGCTGGAGCTGCTCGACTACCTGCGTGCGCATGGCTTCAAGACCTACATCGTGTCAGGCGGCGAGGTGACGTTCATCCGTGCCTTTGCCGATGAGGTCTATGGCATTCCGCCAGAACAGGTGATCGGCACCACCTTCGCTACGCAGTTTCAGGACCAGGGCGGCGAGTTGTCGATCCTGCGCCAGCCCAGGTTGTTGCACAACGATGATGGTCCCGGCAAACCGGTCAGCATCGAGCAGGTCATCGGGCGTCGGCCGATCCTGGCATTTGGCAATTCCGATGGGGATCTGCAGATGCTGCAGTGGACTGCGGAAGGTAACGGCCGGCGTCTGCTGGGCCTGGTCCATCACACCGACGCTCGGCGGGAATGGGCTTATGACCGCGACTCGCATTTCGGCCATCTGGACAAGGCGCTGGATGAGGCGCGCCGCAGAGGCTGGACAGTCGTCGATATGGCTGGCGAATGGCGTCGTGTTCACCCTTTCGAGACATTGCAGCCCTGACGGCGGCGTTACCTAAGCCCCTGCAAGCCATCGTTGCCTGGGTCGAAGCCGTCGCGTGTCATCCGCTCGGCGAATGCCTGACGGGCGGCTGTGCCAGTGAGCAGCTGCGTTTTCAGCAGCGCCAGGTCATCGGCTATCAGCCTCACCAGCCAGCCGCTTCCATAGCAGTCCTGGTTGATCAGGGCCGGGCGCCGGACGACTTCGGCGTTGCTGCTGTGCAGGATGCCGCTCAGCGGGCTGCTTGCGGAGGAGGCGGCCTTGGCGAACTCCACGACGCCGAAGCTGCGGTTCTGCTCGATGCGCTGGCCGTCGCGCTTGGGCGTGAAGGCGAAGATCTGCCCGTATAGCGCGCAGCCATATGCAGTCAGACCCAGGGTGAGGCAGCCATCCGCTTCTTCGCGCAACCACAGGTTGTGCTCCGGGGCGTAGAGCAGATCGTCGGGAAAGGCCAGGCCGTGCAGGTTCATGGCGGTCCTCAGAGGGTCAGCACGCGATCGTATTCCAGAATCATCTGCGCCAGTTCACCGCCACTGGCGATCTCGTCCAGCTCGGGGATCAGGGCGTCCTCATCGATGACGACGCCTGGCGCACGGCACATCAGCACGCGCGCTCCCGCCAGTTTCGCTTGCTGGATGAAGTGGCGAATCGGTTCGCCCTGTTCGCTGGCGCGCAGGGTGTCGGCGACCGACTGCTGCGCGAGCTGCGCGGCTTCACCACTGAGGAACAGGGTGACCTCAGCGTCCATGCAGGCCAGCAGGGTCGCGGTGTGAAAGGGGGCGGCGCAGCGGGCCGGGGTGCTGGGGCCGCTGCTGACGATGATCAGCACACGCCGCACCGCACTCACAAGGGTTTCTCCAGTTGCACCAGGGCGACGCGGCTGCCATCCGGGGCGCGGCGCTCGACGATGCCGACGGTGCGGTAGCCCATGCGGCTGTAGAGCAGCAGGCCGCCCGCGTTGGCGTTGAAGCAGGACACCTTCATCAGCGGCACCTTGTAGTGTTCGCGGGCGATGCGCTCCATCACGTTGACCAGGTACTGCGCCACCCCCCGGCTGCGTGCCCAGGGTGCCACCATCAGGTTACCCAGGGCGCAGAACTCGCCGTGTTGCCACTGGTAGAAGTTGGCGAAGCCGGCGATCCTGCCGTCCAGCTCCACGACGACACTGTCGCGGCGCTCGGCGATGGCGGCGGCGAGCTGGCCGACATCCAGCGGCCAGATGGCCTTGGGGTAGCAGAAGAACAGTTCATCGGCGTTCTGTGGAAAGCCGACCACGGTCTGGAGGTCGGCGGCCGTGGCGGGGCGGTACTGCAGGTGGGCATTCACGCGCTGCGTTCCTCGTTCAGCGTGGTGGATATTGCGAGAGCACCTGGGTGACGGTGTCGCGGATCGCCCGTTCCCGCTCGGCGGGGCTCGGCGGCTGGTTGCGCATGATCTGCTCGCCGCTGCCGCGCCAGACCAGCTTGCCGTCGCGGGCGTCGTACAGGTCGATCTGCAGGGTGGCGACCTTGTAGTCGACGCGCCGGGTTTCGGTGAAGGCCGGGCCGCCCCAGTAGCCTCCCCAGTACCCGCCCCAGCCGCCCCCGTACTGGGTGGTGATCTGGTCCTGGCGCTCGTCGACGATCAGTACGCTCTGTACCTTCAGGTCGCCCTGGCCGGCGCTGGCCTGGCGCAGGCCTCGCTGTTCGAGCTGGTCGGCGACGGCCTGGCTGATGCGGGCCTCGGTGATGTCGCTCTTGAGGCGCGCGTCATCGGGTTGGTAGAGCAGTTTGGTGTCCTTCCAGCTCCAGCTGCGATAGGCGGAGAAGTCGCGGCCGGGGTCGAAGTCGTGCTCCAGGCTGACGCTGGCGCAGCCGCTCAGCAGCAGGGTGAGAAGCAGGTAGGGCAGGGCGCGCATGATGAGCTCCAGTGCGTTCGATCAATAGGGAGGGTAGCCGTCCAGCGCGGCCCGGATGGCCACGCGCATGGCCTCGGCCTGGGCGCTCTGGTCCTTGCCGGCGATGGCTTCGCCGCTGCCGGACCAGACCACCTGGCGGTCACGCGGGTCGATCAGTTCGATGCGTACCACGGCGACTTTCTGTTCGTAGGTGCGCACGATGGGCACGCTGCCCCAGGCACCGTAGTGGCGATCCCAGCGGCTGCCAGCACCGTAGTAGCCACCGACATCGTCGTAGTACTGGCGCTGGCGAGTTTCCTGGCTGATGCGGGCGTGCACCAGCAGATCGCCGGGGCCCTGCAGGGCGGGGCGCAGACCGTACTGGTCGAGGCCGGCGCTGACGCTTTCGGCCAGTTGCTCGCCGCCCGGGGCGCGGCCGTCGAGCCAGCTCCAGCTGCGGTAGCGGCCGTAGTCGCGCTGGGCCGCCGGATAGGCGCTGTGGTCGAAGGTGCTGGCCGCACCAGGAGGCGCCGGCGGCATCGGCAGCGATTCGGCCTGGTACGGATTCGGGCTCTGGCAGGCCGCCAGCAGGGGCAGGACGAGTAAGGCTATGGCGGTGCGCATGGTCGTCTCCGTGGTCGCGCGCGGCATCTCCGATGAGGGTCAGGCTACGCCGCCCGGCCTGCTTCGTCCAACGTGCTCAGCGCGGTCGGCAGATCCAGTGCAGGTAGCGGCCCAGGCCGGCGAAGGTGGGGTGGCGACGGTGCGCCAGCTCCATTTCCAGCAGGTCGACCAACTCGGCCTTGGCCTGGAACTCCTGCGGCATGTAGTCGTGGAACACGCGCACGCCGCTACGGCTTTCGACCTGCCAGTGCTGCTCGAGTTGCGTGGCCAGTTCGCGCGGGTCGACAGGGCGTTGCGGGGTCAGGCTCTGGCCTTCACCGGCGAAGCGCTCCTTGCGCAGCTTGCGGAAGTGCCCCTTGAGCAGGTTGCGGTAGATCAGCGCATCCTTGTTGTAGAAGGCCAGCGACAGCCAGCCGTTGTTCTCGGTCAGCTGGTGCAGCACCGGCAGGATGGCGGCCGGTTCGGCCAGCCATTCCAGTACGGCATGGCAGAGCACCAGGTCGTAGGGCTGCTGCAGTTGGCCGAGCAGTTCCTGCCAGGGGGCCTGGATGAAGGTGGCGCTCTGTCCGGCCTCGGCGAAGCGCTGGCGCGCGCCGATGAGCATCGGCTCGGCAGGTTCGGCGAGGGTGACGTCATGGCCGCGCTGGGCCAGCCACAGGCTCATGTGGCCGAGCCCGGCGCCAACGTCGAGCACGCGCAGCTTGCGCTCCGGCAAGGCTTCGGCCAGGTCGGCCTGGAGCACGGCCAGGCGGATCGCACCCTTGGCACCGCCGTAGATCTTCTCGGCGAAGCGGGTGGCGAGTTCATCGAAGTGGCGGTCGCTCATTTGAGGAAGCGCCGTTCGTTGTCGGCGAGCTTGTCGAGCACCGCCTGATTCATGTCGAGACCCAGTTCGCTGCACAGCTGCAGGAGATAGAGGACCACGTCGGCCACTTCCTGCCCCGCGTGGGCGAGCTGTTCAGGGGGCAGCTGGCGCGACTGTTCTTCGCTCAGCCATTGGAAGATCTCCACCAGTTCGGCCATTTCCACGCTGGCGGCCATGGCCAGGTTCTTCGGGCTCTGGTAACGACGCCAGTCGTTGTGATCGCGAATGGCGTGCATGCGGGCGGTGAGTTCGGGCAGGTTCATCGGCTGGCTCCTTTCAAGCCGCATAGCTTCGGCGCGAACGCCATGCGCTGCAAGCGGAGTGTGAAGCCCGCATGCAACTCGGGGCCTCGCTTCGGCAGCCTTCCCGGAGCCTGTTCAGGCCAGGCGTCGATGCGCTGTTGCCGGCGATCACGCGTTACCGCTGATCGTCGGCAAGCCGGCTCCTGCACCAAGCGTGTTTGCCGCCCTGGGTCAGCGCTGCAGCGGCTGCCAGCTCCCGGCCATGTGCGGCGTATCCTGCTCGCCGATCAGGTGGAACTGGCCAGCGGGCGCAGCTGCACTGGCTTGCAGGGCCACGTGGGTGGGCAGCAGGACCGGTTTCTGGAAGCGCACCTCGACTTCGTAGCCGGCCAGCGGCAGGTGCTCCTGCAGCGCTGCCAGACTGCGCGCCTTGTTCCACAGCCCATGGGCGATGGCGCGAGGGAAGCCGAACAGCCGCGCGGTGACGGCGAACAGGTGAATCGGGTTGTAGTCGCCGGCCACGCGCGCATAGCGGCGGCCGGTGTCGGCAGGGGCGGACCAGTCGGCCAGTGACGTCAGCTCCAGTGGCGTTCGTTCGGCACGCGGTTGCGCCTGGCCGTCGAGGCGCAGGGCGCGGCAGAGGATGCGGCTGTCGCCTTCCCAGAGCAGGCCGAGCTGGTCTTCCAGGCGGGTGATCAGGCTGAAGGTGGCGCCCTTGTCATGGGGTTGCAGATCGGCCACCTGCACGCTGACCTGGAACGGCCCCAGTCCGCCCAGCGGGCGCAACACGCGGATACGATTCTCCAGGTGCACCAGGCCCAGCAGCGGGAAGGGGAAGCGCCGGTCGGTGAGCAATTGCATCTGCAGGCCGAAGGCGAGCACATGCGGGTACACCGGCGGCAGGTAGGGGCTGTCATCGATGGCGCAGACCTGGCGATAGCGCGCCAGGTGCTGCGGGTCTACTTCCACGCGGCAGCGCAGGCCGAGGTCGGGCAACTGGCGGCCGGTCACCTTGCGCCGCAGGGCTGCGCGCAGGAACAGGCCGGGCAGGGCCGGCGGGGTGTCGAGATCGAGCCAGTCGATGGACATTGGGCGAACTCCTTGGCGAATGGATGGCAGCAGCTTAACCGCCGCTGACGCGCTGGCATTGGCTGTGCTGCCTGGCGTGCATGCCGGGCAGCCAATCCCTCTGCTGCGCGGTTTGCGCACGGCGGCCCGCTGCCCCTAAGATGGCGCCGTTCACGAATAACGCTCACTAATAAGAAGAACAGCAGGAATCATGCGTGATCTGACCGACGATGTGGCGCTGATGCGCCCGGTAATCGATGCCCTGCGCGCCAGCGGAACCGACCCCGACCGTGTGCTGGTGCGGGTTGGCCTGCCTCCTGGCGGACTCCCGGCTGGCCGCTTCCCGCATGCCGCGCAGGCAGCGTTCTGGAAAGCCGCCAGCGAAGAGTGCGGCGAGGCGCATGTGGGATTGTTCCTGGCCGAGCATCTGCCGGCGTTCCATGGCCTGCTCCTGGAATACCTGTTTCTCTCCAGTGAAACCTTCGGCGCCGGTCTGCGCCATGCGCTGCGCTACGTGCGGCTGCTCTCCGATACCCTCAACGCCCATCTTGCCGTCGACGGCGAGATGGCGGTGCTGACCCTCGGTGTCGAAGCCGATACCCCGCGACACTTTCCGGAGATGCTCGCAGGCGCGGTGATCCGCCTATTCGCCGCCTTGACCGAAAACGACTTTCGTCCACGTGAGGTGCGCTTCATGCACGCCGAGGGCGCGCCGGCCGAACGCTACCAGGCGGTCTATGGTTGCCCGGTACGGCTGGGGGCCGAGGACTGCGCGCTGCTGTTCGACGCCGCGGTGCTGGACAAGGCCTCGCGCCACGCCGCCCCGGACCTGCTGCGCATGCACGAGTCCCTGGCGCGGCGGCAGCTGGCCGAGGTGGAGCGCCTGGACCTGGTGCGCCAGGTACGCGAGCTGATCGCCGAGTTGCTGGTCGACGGTGGCGCGACGCTGGAGCAGGTGGCCGGCCGCCTCAACATGCCGGCCCGACGCTTGCGCGAGCGCCTGGCGATGGCCGGCGTGCGCTTCAACGACCTGATCACCGATTACCGCTGCCGCCTGGCCAAGGACCTGCTGCTCAAGACCGACGAGCGTATCGAGGTGATCGTCGAGCGCACCGGCTTTTCCGAGCCGAGCACCTTCTACCGTGCGTTCAAGCGCTGGGTGGGGGAGACCCCGGTGGAGTTCCGCAAGCGCGGCAAGGCGTGACGCGGGAAGTGGCCGGCGCTTGAGTGGCGACGGTCGCCGCCCAATCCCTGCCTTGCTGCACGCTTCTGTCGCAGTACCTTCGGTCTCTAGCTGTGTAAACCCAGTACGTTGTTCAGTGGAAGCGGTGCTCTGCTGATCGGGGGCAGGTATCCGAGGCTGGCGTGCAGTCGGTGCCAGTTGTAGTGATGCAGCCAGGGCAGCAGGTGCGCTGCTCGCTGCTGTGAAGTGTCGTAGCTACGGGCATAGGCCCATTCACGCAGGCTCGTTTGGATGAAGCGCTCGGCCTTACCGTTGGTGCGTGGCGTATAGGGCTTGGTACGGATGTGTTTCAGCCTGAGTCGAGCACACAACCGTTGAAACGCCCGGGACCGATAACAGGCGCCGTTGTCTGTCATGACGCGCCGAAAGCAGATGTTCAGCCCGCGGTAGTAGCGCAGTGCTTGCAGCAAGGCCCGGCAGGCGCTGCTGCCGCGCTCATCTGGATGCAGGCTGGTGAACGCCAGTCGGGGCGCATCGTCGATAGCCACGTGCATGAACTCCCAGCCGGCGCCGTCGGAGCACTGCTGACGGTCGCCAGTGACTCGATGCCCGGGTTTCCAGAAGCGGCCAAGCTTCTTGATGTCCAAGTGCAGGAGATCGCCAGGATTGGCGTATTCATAACGCACCACCACAGGAGCGGGTTCCAGCTCAGCCAGCCGATGAAAGCCGGCCTGCTTGAGGCGGCGGGCCACGGTACTGACGGCCAGGCCGAGTATCTGAGCGATCTGCCGGTAAGTCTTGCGAGAGCGACGTAGCTCGATCAGTTGCTCGACCAGAGCGATTGCCGTGGCATGGGGGCATGAGTGCGGACGTGATGAACGATCCATCAGGCCAATCTCACCTTCCTCACGAAAGCGTTTGAGCCACTTGTAGGCTGTACGCACACTGACGCCAGCGGCTTGTGCCGCATCTTCGACTCGCAGACCGTTGAGCATGCGCTGCACGAGAAGGGCTCGACCTCGCGGGGTAAGACGGGCATGTTTATGCAGGTTCATCCGGGGCTCCTGGAAGGCTGTGTTGGTCGCGCTTCCAGAATTCCGGGAATGCCCCGGATGAACAACCTACTGAGAGATCACATCTAGCCCGGCGCGTTCCTGATTGCAGGCTACGCGCCGGGTCGTTGTGGCTAGGCCCCGAGCAGGCTCTGTCCGCACACCCGCAGCACCTGCGCGGTGACTGCGCCGGAACCGGGCTGGGCGAACCAGGCCACGGCTTCGGCGACATCCTGCGGCAGGCCGCCCTGGCTCATCGAATTCATGCGGCGCCCGGCTTCGCGGATGCCCAGCGGAATGGCGGCGGTCATCTGGGTCTCGATGAAACCCGGCGCCACTGCGTTGATACTGATGCCTTTCTTGCCCAGTGTCGGCGCCCAGGCCTGGGCGAGGCCGATGACCCCGGCCTTGCTCACGGCGTAGTTGGTCTGGCCCATGTTGCCGGCGATGCCGCTGATCGAGGCGATCAGCACCACGCGGCCGTTGTCGTGCAGCTTGTCGGCGTCCAGCAGCGCCTGAGTCAGCACCTGCGGCGCCTTGAGGTTGACGTCGATCACCGAGTTCCAGAACGCATCGCTCATCTTCGCCAGGGTCTTGTCGCGGGTGATGCCGGCGTTGTGCACGACGATATCCAGCCCCTCGGGCAGGGCGTCGACCAGGCGCTGTGGCGCGTCCTCGGCACAGATGTCCAGGGTTACGGCCCGGCCGCCCAGGCGTGCGGCCAGGGCCTGCAGCGCATCGGCCGCCTGCGGGACATCGAGCAGCACGACCTCGGCCCCATCGCGGGCGAGGACCTCGGCGATGGCGGCACCGATGCCGCGTGAGGCGCCGGTGACCAGAGCCTTCTTGCCGGCCAGCGGTCGTGTCCAGTCCTTCACCTGTTCAGCGCAGGCGCCCAGGCGCAGCACCTGGCCGGAGACGTAGGCGCTCTTCGGCGACAGGAAGAAGCGCAGCGCGCCTTCCAGTTGCTGGTCGCCGCCCTTGCCGACATAGAGCAGCTGCACGCTGCCGCCACGACGGATTTCCTTGCCCAGCGAGCGGGTGAAGCCTTCCAGCGAGCGTTGCACGCTGGCGGCGATGGGGTCTTTGATCGACTCGGGGGCGCGCCCCAGCACCACCACACGCGGGCTGTTGGCCAGGCCCTTGAAGGTCGGCTGGAAGAAATCACGCAGTTCGATCAGCTGTTCGAAGCGGGTCAGGTGGCTGGCGTCGAACACCAGGGCCTTGAGCCTGGGGCCGTGCTCGGCGGTCCAGCGCGGCAGCTCCAGCAGGCCCTCGCGCGCGGCGAACAGCTGGTCGGTGAGCTTGTTGGCGAACGGCAGTACGCTCTTCAGCAGGTCACCCTCGCCCCCGAACAGCAGGGCGCCGTCCACCGGTCTGACTCGGCCGGCCATCCAGCGCTCCAGGCGTACCGGGGCCGGCAGGCCGAGTGCGCCGACCAGGCGACGGCCAGTGGAGGAGTTGGCGAAGGCGAGGTAACGGTCGGACATGAAAGACTCCTGCGGACGAATCGGAAGTGCTGCCACTGTACGCGGCAGTCGGCAAAGCGCAATTGACTCTGTTGCCTCATGTGCCGGCAAGGCGGCCAATGTTCGCAACGGCGCGAGGTTTAGCCTGTGCGGCCAGAAGGCTAAAGTGTAAACCTGACATTCTCCGGGGGCCGGCTGACGCGCAGTCGCTCGTCTCTTCGCTCTCTCGACCAGCAAGGAGTCCTCATGACCCAGTTGCGCCGGGTCGCCATCGTAGGCGGCAACCGTATTCCGTTCGCCCGTTCCAACTCCCTCTACGCCCGGGCGAGCAACCAGGAGATGCTGACCAGCGCCCTCGAGGGCTTGGTCGAGCGTTTCAACCTGCACGGCGAGCGCCTCGGCGAAGTGGTCGCCGGCGCGGTGCTCAAGCATTCGCGTGATTTCAACCTGACCCGCGAGTGCGTGCTGGGCTCGCGCCTGGCGCCGGAAACCCCGGCCTACGACCTGCAGCAGGCCTGCGGAACCGGCCTCGAAGCGGCGATTCTGGTGGCCAACAAGATCGCCCTCGGGCAGATCGACTGCGGTATCGCCGGTGGCGTCGACACCACCTCCGATGCCCCCATCGGCGTCAACGAAGGGCTGCGCCAGATTCTGCTGGAGGCCAATCGTGGCAAGAGCACCGGCGACAAGATCAAGAGCCTGCTGAAGATTCGTCCGCGCCACCTCGCGCCGCATATTCCGCGCAATGGCGAGCCGCGTACCGGGCTGTCGATGGGCGAGCACTGCGAGCTGATGGCGCAGCGCTGGGCCATCCCCCGTGACGAGCAGGACCAGCTGGCGCTGGCCAGTCACCAGAAGCTGGCGGCAGCCTACGCCGAGGGCTGGCAGGACGATCTGATGACGCCGTTCCTGGGCCTGACCCGCGACCAGAACCTGCGTCCGGACATCAGCGCGGAGAAGCTCGCGACGCTCAAGCCCTGCTTCGAGCGTGGTCCGCGTGGCACCCTGACGCCGGCCAACTCCACACCGTTGACCGACGGGGCTTCGGTGGTGCTGCTGGCCAGTGAAGAGTGGGCCAAGGCCCGTGGCCTGCCGGTGCTCGCCTATCTGCGCGATGGTGAGGCGGCAGCGGTGGATTTCGTCCAGGGCAAGGAGGGGTTGCTGATGGCGCCGGTCTACGCCGTGCCGCGCCTGCTGGCGCGCAACGGCCTGACCCTGCAGGACTTCGACTACTACGAGATTCACGAGGCGTTCGCCGCCCAGGTGCTGTGCACGCTCAAGGCCTGGGAGGATGCCGAATACTGCAAGGAGCGCCTGGGGCTGGAGGCCGCGCTGGGTTCCATCGACCGCAGCAAGATGAACGTCAAGGGCAGTTCGCTCGCCGCCGGACACCCGTTCGCCGCGACGGGCGGGCGCATCGTCGCCAACCTGGCCAAGCTGCTGGCGGCGGCCGGCGAGGGGCGCGGGCTGATCTCCATCTGCGCCGCAGGTGGTCAAGGTGTGACCGCAATCCTCGAACGGTAATCCAATACGGGTGGCCACAAGTCATCGTGGTCACGCGATGTAAGCAACTCCGTGATTCGGGCGGCCCGCGTAGCGCGTGGCCGCCCTTTTTTTCGCCCTGCTACGGCGCTCAGCCCGGTGCGAAGCCTTACAGCCTCGCGGGTGTCTCGCCGTAGCGTGGCGCCCTAGCCGCGCGCGCGATGGTGCTCCAGCAGCGCTTCGATCGGGTGGCGCAGGCGCTGCTGACGCAGGCGCTGGGTCTGGCTGCGGCATGAGTAGCCGGTGGCCAGTGCTTCGCCGGCGTCCTCACGAGCCAGGGCCGGCTCCCAGGACTGGGCGAAGATCGCCCGTGACGTCTCCAGGTTGCGCGCCTCGTGCCCGTAGGTGCCGGACATGCCGCAGCAGCCGGTGGCCTGTGTCGCCAGTTGCAGGCCGGCCTGGCGGAACACCTGGCCCCACAGGGCCGTGGCAGCGGTGGCGTTGGTCTTCTCGGTGCAGTGTGCCAGCAGCCGGTAGCTGCTACTCGGCGCCTCGGCGTCGCTGCTCGGCAGCACCTCGGCCAGCCATTCCTGCGGCAGCAGCACCGGAGGGCAGTCGAGGCCGTCGAGCTTGGCGTATTCCTGGCGGTAGACCAGGGTCATGGCCGGGTCCAGGCCCACCAGCGGAATGCCGAAGTTCGCCAGTGCCTGCAGGCGCCGGGCATTGCGCCGGGCGGTGCGGGCGAAGGCGCCGAGGAAGCCCTGAACGTGCAGCGGCTTGCCGTTGGCCGAGTAGGGCGCCAGCAGCACCCGATAGCCGAGGCGGCTGGCCAGTTCGATGAAGGCGGCGAACACCGGTGTCTCGAAGTAGCGGGTGAAGGCGTCCTGCACCAGGATCAGGCTCCTGGCGCGCAGGCTCTCGTCCAGTTCGGCCAGGCGCTTTGGCGTCGCCGTCTGCACGGCGAAGCGCCGGCAGGTGGCGCGAAAGTCGAAGTCGCTGAGCGTCGGGCTGTCGACCATGCCCAGGCGCTCGGCCAGCAGCGTATTGACCAGGCGCGAGCCCATCGGCGCGTTGTACAGCCAGGGCAGGTGGGCCAGCAGCGGCAGGCTGAACTCCAGCGAGCCGATCAGGTAGTCGCGCAGCGGGCGCAGGTAGCGGCGGTGGTAGAGCTCGAGGAAGCGCGAGCGGAACTCCGGCACGTTGACCTTGATCGGGCATTGCCCCGCGCAGGACTTGCACGCCAGGCAGCCGGCCATGGCGTCGTAGACCTCGTGGGAGAAGTCGTCGCCACCCTGGCGGCTGTTGCGCCAGCGCTCGGGCAGCGTGCGCAGGAACTGCAACGGGCCGCTGGCGACCGGAGCCAGCACGTCGACGCCGGCCAGGCCCTGCAGGCGCAGCCATTCGCGGATCAGCGAGGCGCGGCCCTTGGGCGATTGCACGCGCTCGCGGGTGGCCTTCCAGGATGGGCACATGGCGTCGTTGGGGTCGAAGTTGTAGCAGGCGCCGTTGCCGTTGCAGTGCACGGCGCTGCCGTAGCTCTGCCACACGCGCTCGTCGATCTGCCGGTCCAGGTCGCCGCGCATCACCACTTCGTCGATCTTCAGCAGGGCTTCGTCACTGCCCAGGGGCGTGGCGATCTTGCCCGGGTTGAGCTGGTTGTGCGGGTCGCAGGCGTGCTTCAGCGCCTGCAGCGACGGGTACAGCTCGCCGAAGAAGGCCGGCGCGTATTCCGAGCGCACCCCCTTGCCGTGCTCGCCCCAGAGCAGCCCGCCATAGCGCTGGGTCAGCTCCGCCACGGCGTCGGAGATCGGTCGTACCATGGCCGCCTGGGCCGGGTCCTTCATGTCCAGTGCCGGGCGCACGTGCAGCACGCCGGCATCGACGTGGCCGAACATGCCGTAGGCCAGGCCGTGGCCGTCGAGCAGGGCGCGGAACTCGGCGATGAACTCGGCGAGATGCTCCGGCGGCACGGCGGTGTCTTCGACGAACGGCTGCGGGCGCACCTCGCCCTCGACGTTGCCGAGCAGGCCCACCGCGCGCTTGCGCATGGCGTACACGCGGGTCACGGCGGCGCGGCCTGTCGCCAGGGTGTGGCCCAGGCGCTGCACGCTGCTGTCGTGCTGCAGGTGCTGGGCGAAGGCGGCGACGCGGGCGTCGACTTCCTTTGCCTCATCGCCGCTGAATTCCACCAGGTTGATGCCCAGGGTCGGGACGTCCGGATTCTGCGGGAAGTACTCGGCCACGCCATGCCAGACGATGTCCTGCATGGCCAGCAGGAGCACCTTGGAATCTACCGTCTCGATCGACAGCGGCTGATGTTCGAGCAGCGCGCGGGCATCGCGCAGGGCGTCCATGAAGCTGGCGTAGCGCACGTTGACCAGCACCGAGTAGCGCGGGATCGGCAGTACGTTGAGCTTGGCCTCGACGATCAGCCCCAGCGAGCCTTCGGCGCCACACAGCACGCTGTTGAGGTTGAAGCGTCCGTCGGCCTCGCGCAGGTGCGCCAGGTCGTAGCCGGTCAGGCAGCGGTTGAGCTTGGGAAAGCGCGCCTCGATCAGCTCGGCCTTCTCGCGCTGGATGGCCTCGGCGCAGCGGTACAGCTGGCCGACCCGGTCCTGGCGCGCCAGCTGCTGGGCCAGTTGCTCGTCGTCCAGTGCGGCACTGCGCAGGCGCTCGCCGCCGAGCAGCACGCTGTCGAGTTCGAGCACATGGTCGCGGGTCTTGCCGTAGGTGCAACTGCCCTGGCCGCTGGCGTCGGTGTTGATCATGCCGCCGATGGTGGCGCGGTTGGAGGTGGACAGCTCCGGGGCGAAGAACAGGCCGTGCGGCTCGAGGGCGGCGTTGAGCTGGTCCTTGACCACGCCGCTCTGCACCCGCACCCAGCGCCCTGCAGGGTCGATCTCGAGAATCCGGTTGAGGTGCCGCGACAGGTCCACCACCACGCCGTCGGTCAACGACTGGCCGTTGGTGCCGGTGCCGCCGCCGCGTGGAGTCAGGCGCACGCTGCGATGGGCCGGTTCGGCGGCGACACGGGCCAGGACCTGCACGTCTTCCGCATCCAGCGGGAACACCGCCGACTGCGGCAGGCGCTGGTAGATCGAGTTGTCGGTGGCCAGTACCGTGCGGCTGGCGTGATCGCGGGCGATCTCGCCGCGGAAGCCGGCGCCGCGCAGGGCGTCGAGAAAGGCCAGGTAGGGGGCCGCCGGTGCGGCGGGCGTGGGAATGCGGGCAATCATGGTCGGTTCTCGGCAGATGGCCGTTCAAACCTTCTGAATGCGAAGGGCTACGGCTCGGTATCGTTATGGATAATGTCGATTTTCCAAGGGCCATGACCGTGCTACAAGGGTATTTTTCGCGATCAATTCATGAGGAGTATGAATGAATCATCGGCGCCTGACGCCTTCGATGTCGCTGCTGCTGGCCTTCGAGGCCGCTGCCCGGCACGAGAGCTACACCCGTGCAGCCAGGGAGCTGTCGCTGACGCAGAGTGCGGTCAGTCGTCAGGTGCAGGCGCTGGAGGCGCAGCTGGGCGTGCGCCTGTTTCGCCGCGAGGGGCGCAACATCGTGCTGACCGACGTGGGCCGGTTGTACCTGCGTGAACTCGGCGATGCCCTGGCGCAGATCCGCAGCGCCACGCTGCAGGCGGTGGCCTATGGCTCCGGCATGGGCACCTTGCGCCTGGCGCTGTTGCCGACCTTCGGCTCGACCTGGCTGCTGCCCCGGCTGAATCGCTTCTACGCGGCCAACCCTGGTGTGCAGGTGCATGTACATTCGCGCATCCAGGCGGTGGATTTCGCCGACGGCGAGATCGACGCGGCGATCACCGTCGGCAGCGGCGACTGGCCGGAACTGGTGGTGCACCCGCTGCTGGAAGAAACCATGGTGGTGGTCGCCAGCCCCGCGCTGCTGGCGGCGGGCGAGGTGGTCGACGCCGAGACCATCGCCGCGCAGACGCTGCTGCAGGTGGCCAGCCATCCGCCGCTCTGGGCCAGCTGGTTCGCCCGCCATGGCCTGGCGCCGGAGCGCATGCGCAGCGGGCCCAACTTCGAGCTGACCTCGCACCTGTTGCAGGCGGTGCGCAGCGGTATCGGCGTGGGCCTGGTGCCGCAGTTGCTGGTGGCGGACGACGTGCGCCATGGCCATCTGCTGCGCGTCGGCGAAGCGATTCCCAGCCAGCGCACCTACTGCCTGACCTACCCGCCGCGCAACGCGGTGCTGCCCTCGCTCAAGGCGTTCCGCCAGTGGCTGCTCGCCGAACTTGGCCGTTGAACGCGGCACCTGTGGCGGCCTGTCACGCGGCAAATCACCACAGCGCCAGGTGGCCCATTAGCGGCTAGTCTTTCAACGTGCATTGATCCAGATCAATGCCGCGTTTCGCGCGTCGTCTCCAGCGGCTTGCCGGCCGTTGCTCATTTCATAAGAACAATTCCAGCGCGTTCGACTCCAACACTCGGAGTCTATGGCTCGGCTTTGCGTGCCGGGGCCGAGATAACCCTGAATGAGGATGTAACATGTTCGGCCTAGAGGCGCTCGATCTCGCCCGAATCCAGTTTGCCTTCACCATTTCGTTCCACATCATCTTTCCCGCCATCACCATCGGTCTGGCCAGTTATCTGGCCGTGCTCGAAGGGCTGTGGCTGAAGAGCGGCAACACCGTGTACCGCGATCTCTACCACTTCTGGTCGAAGATCTTCGCGGTCAACTTCGGCATGGGGGTGGTCTCCGGCCTGGTCATGGCCTATCAGTTCGGTACCAACTGGAGCGCCTTCTCCGACTTCGCCGGGGCGGTCACCGGACCGTTGCTGACCTACGAGGTGCTCACCGCGTTCTTCCTCGAGGCGGGCTTCCTCGGCGTCATGCTGTTCGGCTGGAACCGCGTCGGGCCGGGCCTGCATTTCTTCTCCACGGTGATGGTAGCCATCGGCACGCTGATCTCGACCTTCTGGATTCTCGCCTCCAACAGCTGGATGCATACCCCGCAGGGCTTCGAGATCGTCGACGGACGGGTGATTCCGGTGGACTGGTTCGCCGTGGTGTTCAACCCGTCGTTCCCCTATCGCCTGGCGCACATGGCCACGGCGGCCTTCCTCGCCACCGCCTTCTTCGTAGGTTCGTCGGCGGCCTGGCACCTGCTGCGCGGGCGCGACAACCCGGCGATCCGCAAGATGCTCTCGATGGCGGTATGGATGGCGCTGCTGGTGGCGCCGGTACAGGCCTTCATCGGCGACCTGCATGGCCTCAATACGCTGAAGTACCAGCCGGCGAAGATCGCCGCCATCGAAGGCCACTGGGAGAACGTCGGTGACGAGCCGACACCGCTGATCCTCTTCGGCTGGCCGGACATGCAGCGCGAGGAGACGCGCTTCAAGGTGGAGATTCCCGCGCTCGGCAGCCTGATCCTGACCCACAGCCTGGACAAGCAGGTACCGGCGCTCAAGGAATTCGCCCCGGAGGACCGGGCCAACTCCACCATCGTCTTCTGGACCTTCCGCATCATGGTCGCCATGGGCCTGCTGATGATCCTGGTCGGCCTCTGGGGCACCTGGCTGCGGCGCGGCGGGCGCCTGTTCCAGTCGCGGCCGTTCCTGCACCTGGCGGTGTGGATGGGACCCTCGGGGATCATCGCCATTCTCGCCGGTTGGTACACCACCGAGATCGGCCGCCAGCCGTGGATCATCCATGGCCTGATGCGCACCGCCGATGCTTCGTCCGGGCACAGTGCGGCGCAGATGGGCATCACCCTGGCGCTGTTCGTGCTGGTGTATTTCGTCCTCTTCGGCGCCGGTATCGGCTACATGCTGCGCCTGGTGCGCAAGGGACCGAAGATCGACGAGGGCAAGGACAGCACCGAAGGCGGGCCTGGCCAGCCGCGGACCCCGGCACGGCCGATGTCCGCTGCGGAAGAAGGCCTGGAAGACGGTGAAACCGACAGCTTGCCGGAGAGGAACTGAACATGGGTATCGACCTTCCGCTGATCTGGGCGGTGATCATCGCCTTCGGTGTGATGATGTACGTGGTGATGGATGGCTTCGACCTCGGCATCGGCATCCTCTTCCCCTTCGTCCGTGACGACGGCGAGCGCGACGTGATGATGAACACCGTCGCGCCGGTCTGGGACGGCAACGAGACCTGGCTGGTGCTCGGTGGCGCGGCGCTGTTCGGCGCCTTCCCGCTGGCCTATGCGGTGGTGCTGGATGCGCTCTACCTGCCGCTGATCCTGATGCTGCTGGGGCTGATCTTCCGCGGTGTGGCCTTCGAGTTCCGCTTCAAGGCCAAGGCCGCCAAGCGGCATCTGTGGGACAAGGCCTTTATCGGCGGCTCGCTGACCGCGACCTTCTGCCAGGGCGTGGCGCTGGGCGCCTATATCGACGGTTTCGAAGTGGTCGATCGCACCTTCGCCGGTGGCGCCTTCGACTGGCTGACGCCGTTCTCGGTGTTCTGCGGGCTGGCCCTGATCGCGGCCTACGCGCTGCTCGGCTGCACCTGGCTGATCATGAAGACCGAAGGCCGCCTGCAGCAGCAGATGCACGACATGGCACGACCGCTGGTGCTGGTGTTGCTCGGCGTGACGGCCATCGTCAGCCTGTGGACGCCGTTCGCCCATGCGCCCATCGCCGAACGCTGGTTCAGCCTGCCCAACCTGTTCTGGTTCATGCCGGTACCGGTGCTGGTGCTGCTGTGCACCTGGGCGCTGCTCAAGGCGGTGGCCGACAACGCGCACTATTCGCCGTTCGTGCTCACCCTGGTGCTGATCTTCCTCGGCTACAGCGGCCTGGGCATCAGCCTGTGGCCGAACGTCATCCCGCCGTCGATCAGCATCTGGCAGGCCGCTGCACCGCCGCAGAGCCAGGGCTTCATGCTGGTGGGGGCGCTGTTCATCATTCCCTTCATCCTCATGTACACCGCCTGGAGCTACTACGTGTTCCGCGGCAAGGTCACGGTGGATGATGGCTACCACTGAGAATCTGCGCGAAGCCTGCTGCGCTGGCAGCGGGCTCGGGCGGGTGGCGCGTTGAATTGGGGGGCGAGAGAGGCGATATGACCGAAGTCGAAGAGAAGAAGCCGCTGTGGCAGCGCCTGGGCTGGCTGGTGCTGATCTGGGCCTGCAGCGTCACCGCCCTCGGTGTGGTGGCCTGGCTGCTGCGCCTGTTCATGAGTGCGGCGGGGTTGGGCACGCCGGGCTGAGATGCAGGCGCCTGCGGTCGGCTCAGTGCCGATACATTTGAAAATCATTTTCATGTGTAATACTTTCCGGCCTTTCCCGGTGCCGAGCCTTCTCCGTGTCCCCGCCTCGCGATCCATCCTCTTCGGAAGAGTTGTTCCGGCGTCACTCCGGGGAGCTGTTGCGCTTCTTCGTTCGCCAGACGCGCTGCAGCGAACTGGCCGCTGATCTGCGCCAGGAAACCTGGCTGCGCCTGCAGGGGCGGCGCGCCGAGGAGATCGGCAACGTGCGCGCCTTTCTCTATCGGGTCGCGCGTAATCTGCTGATCGATCACCATCGCCAGCAACTGGTCCGCCCGCAATGGGCGCCTATCGACGAGACGCTGGAAAGCGACGTGCCCGAGCCTGAGCGGGCGACCGAGGACAGCCGGCGCCTGGCCCGTCTGCAAGGCCTCATGCAGGAGCTGCCCGAGCATCTGCGCCAGGCGCTGCTGTGGAATCGCCTCGACGGGCTGACCCAGCGCGAGATCGGCGAGCGCCTTGGCGTCTCGGAAAGCATGGCCGGGCGCTATATCCTCAAGGCTCTCGAGTACTGCCAGGAACGCATGGATGAATCGCCTTGACTGATCAGGATCTGCGGCGCCAGGCCCGTGAGTGGCTGGTGCTGCTCAACTCCGGCAACGCCAGCGAGGCCGAGTGCGCCGCTGCCGAACGCTGGCGCCGGGCCAGCCCACGGCATGCCGCTGCCCTGGCCGAGGTGGAGCGGCTGTGGGCACTGCTGGGCCAGGTCGAGCGAGCGCCTGCTGTGTCACCGTCTGTGCCGCGCCGCACCCGACGCTGGTCCGTGCCGTTGGCCACGGCGGCCTGTCTGTTGCTGGCGTTCTGGCTGGCCCCCCCTGGCTGGCATGCGGATGTGCGCAGCGCCGCAGGAGAGATCCGCAGCGTGCAGCTCAGCGACGGCTCGCAGTTGCAACTCAACGGCGCCACGGCGCTGGACTGGGATGCCGATGCGGGTGGTCTGCGGCATGTGCGGATGTATCGCGGTCAGGCCGATTTTCACGTCGCAGCCGATGCCCGGCACCCCTTCGTGATCGATGCCGGCCAGGCGCACATCCGTGTGACCGGAACACGCTTCGACGTCAACATGCTCGATGATCAGGTGCTGCTGGCCGTCACCGAAGGCCAGGTGCAGGTTCGCGATGAGCAGGGTCACGAGAGGGCGGTGCAGGCCGGTGAACAGATTGCCTGGCAGGCCGGGAGGTTGCAGGTGGTGCAGGCGCTGGATGCTGCCCGCTCGCTGGCCTGGCAACGCGGGCGTCTGGTGTTTCGTGATCGGCCACTGAGCGAGGTGTTCAGCGAGCTGTCGCGGCAGCGGGCGCAGCGCGTGCTGTTTCTCGACGACAAGGCACGTGAGCTGAAGGTCACCGGGGTATTCGCCCTGCACGAGCCACAGGCGGTGCTGCGCGCCATCGAAACGACCCTGCCGGTGAAGCTGACCCGTTTGCCTGGTGTGCTGCTGGTGTCGTCCGACGACTGATCGAGATCGTCCGGTCGCGACTGAAGCCCCGGCCACGGGGCTGGACCCGATCCCCGGATTTCATCCGGGCTACACACAGGGCGGACAGTGCTTTCCTGTCCACCGTGGTCTCGATGCTGGTGCCTTTGCCCCGGATCTTTTGCAAAAAAATCACGGCACCGGTTCAGGAATGCCTGACAGCTTCGTCTTCTGCTCTTGCAAATGCGACTTCTTCGCATAAAAGACAGCAGAACACAGGACATCCGCATGCGTTCGATTCCCTTCCTCCCGAGCTTGATCGCGCTTTCTCTCGGCTTCGCCACCATCCAGGCCCAGGCTGTGGAACTGGACATTCCAGCCCAGGCGCTGGATTCGGCGCTGACTGATTTTGCCGAGCAGGCCGGCGTGCGCCTGCTATACGACGCCAGCCTGACCCGCGAGGTGGCGACGAGCGTGGCGCTCAAGGGCGATTACCCGGTCGACGAGGGGCTGCAGCGTCTGCTGCGCGGCAGCGGCCTGAGCTTCAAGGTGGGCGCTGACGGCACCGTCACCCTGGTGCCCGCGGCACAGGGCGCGGATGTGCTGGAGCTGGATGCCGCCACGGTCAGTGCGCAGCTCGCTGCGCGTGCTGACTTGCCGAGCACCTACGCCGGTGGTCAGGTGGCGCGTGGCGGCAATCTCGGGCTGCTGGGTAACCAGGACATGCAGGACACGCCGTTCGCCTTTGTCAGCTACACCTCCGAGCTGATCGAGACGCGCCAGGCGCAGACCCTGGCCGACGTGCTGGCCAGCGACCCGGGCGTGCGCCAGTCCTACGGTTTCGGCAACTTCTCCCAGGTCTTCGTCGTACGTGGCTTCCAGCTGTACAGCGACGACATCGCCTTCAACGGCCTGTACGGCATCCTACCGCGGCAGATCATCTCCACCGAATCGGTCGAGCGCGTCGAGGTGTTCAAGGGCGCCAACGCCTTCATCAACGGCGTGGCGCCGGGTGGCAGTGGCGTGGGCGGGGCGATCAACGTGGTCTCCAAACGCGCCGAGGACACCCCGACCCGCCGCTTCACCCTGGATTACGCCAACGCCAGCCGGGTCGGCGGGCACCTCGATCTGGGCCGTCGTTTCGGTGAGGACAAGCGCTTCGGTGTGCGCCTGAACCTGGCCCAGCGCGAGGGCGAGAGTGGTATCGATCACGAGCAGTCGCGCTTCAGTCTGGCCACGCTGGGCCTGGATTATCGCGGCGAGCGCCTGCGCCTGGCGGCCGACCTCGGCTATCAGAAGCAGCGCGTCAATCAGGGGCGTTCGGTGGTGTACCTGACCACCACCTCCAACAGCAGCGTCACCAGTACCCTCAACGGCAAGGTGCCGTCCGCGCCGGACTCCAGGCACAACTACGCGCAGCCCTGGAGCTGGTCGCAGCTGGAGGACAGCTACGCCATGTTCAGCGCCGAGTACGACCTGTCGCCGTCGTGGACCGCCTACCTGATCGGTGGCGGCAAGTACACGCGGGAGAACGGCGTGTACGCCTCCAACTATGTGTACGGCGCTGATGGCGCCGCGCGTATCGGCCGCCTCTATTCGCCGCTGGACCAGGAAACCCTGAGCCTGGCCACGGGGCTGCGTGGCGAGCTGCTGAGCGGGCCGGTCAGCCACAGGATCAACCTGGCGGCCAACGGCATCTGGCAGGAAAAGCGCAACGCCTTCGAGTCGACCAGTGCGAGCAATCGTGTCACGGGCAATCTGTACGACGGTTCGCCCGTGGCCGTGCCGACGGCCAATGCGCCATCCGGTGACCTGCACGACCCGGATACCACCGCCAAGGTGCAGAACAGGAGTCTGGCGCTGTCCGATACCCTGGGTTTCATCGACGATCGTGTGCTGCTGACCCTGGGCCTGCGCCGCCAGAGCATCGGTGCCGATGCCTGGAGTGCAGCCAGTGGTGCGCGCACCTCCAACTATCAGGACAGCATCACCACGCCGGCCTATGGCCTGGTGTTCAAGGCCACCGACTACCTTTCCCTCTATGCCAACCGCGTGGAGTCGCTGCAGCAAGGGCCGACCGCACCCAGTGCGGCGAACAACCGAGGCCAGATGTTCGCGCCTTACCGCTCCAGGCAGACCGAGGCAGGGGCGAAGCTCGACTGGGGCCGCTTCGGCGGCAACCTCAGTGTTTTCCGTATCGAGCAGCCGCAAGGCGTGATCGACGGCAATGGCAACTATGGGGTGGATGCCGAGCAGCGTAACCGTGGCGTCGAGCTGAGCCTGTTCGGTGAGCCCGTGCGTGGCCTGCGTCTGCTTGGCGGCGTGACCTGGACGGAGGCCGAGCTGCGCGGCACGGCAGGTGGCGACAACGATGGCAACCAGGCAGTCGGCGTACCCGAATTCCAGTTCAATGTCGGTGCCGACTGGGATGTGCCGGGCGTGCCGGGGCTGAGTTTCAATGGCTTGCTGCTGCGCACCGGAGGCCAGTATGTCGACGCTGCCAACGACTACAGCATTCCTGCCTGGACGCGTGTCGACCTGGGCGCACGCTACAAGACCCGGCTGGACGACCGCGCGCTGATGCTCAACGCTGTGGTGGAGAACGTCGCCGACGAGAACTACTGGGCTTCGGCCAATGGCGGCTACCTGACGCAGGGAGCGCCACGGACCTTCAAGGTCTCGGCCACGGTCGATTTCTGAGGCTCGCTTCGCGCCCGCTGCCAGCACGCGCCGGCAGTTGCTCATGGCGGGCGCTTGTTCCCATACTGCCAGCCTCTACCGATTCTTCCGGGAGGCCCGATGTTCGCCCTCAGCGACACCCTGCAACGGCGCTTTGCCGCGCTGAAATCCACGGCTGACTTCTGGGCGCTGCGTCATGTCCAGGAAGGCCGGGAGTCCTACTGGGTACGCCGACGCGTGGCGCAGGCACCGTCATTCTCGCTGGACGGCGGCGCCATGCTCACGGTGCGCATCGCGGGCGTCGAGGCCTATGCGGCGACCAGCGACATCAGCCAGTGCGGCCTGCAGGACGCGCTGGAGCGGGCCGAGACGATTGCCCGTGCCCTGGCCGGCCAGCACTTGCTGGACGTGCAGGCGCAGCCGGTGCCGCAGGCGCGGGCCGATGACGTCATGCCGGGCTACGCACAGTCGCAGGCGCAACCGGCGCACTGGTTCGACTGGCTGCTCAGCGAGGCAGCGGGCATCCCGCAGGACAGCCGGCTGGTGGACAGCCACCTGGGCCTGGTCTTCACCGATCACCAGCAGATCTACCTCAACAGTGCAGGGGCCTGTCTGCGCCGTGCTCAGCGCTACGTGTTCCCGCAGGTGGGCGTGACCGCCAGCGACGGCAACGACAGCCAGAGCCGCAGCTTCGGCGGGACCCACCTGGCGCGCCAGGGTGGCGCCGAGGTGCTCGGGCAACTGGGGGTGCCCGGCAGCGCGTCGCGTATCGCCGACGAGGCGCTGCAATTGCTGCTGGCACCGAACACGCCCAGCGGTGCGCGCGACCTGTTGCTGCTGCCGGACCAGATGATCCTGCAGATCCATGAATCCATCGGCCATCCGCTGGAACTGGACCGCATCCTCGGCGACGAGCGCAACTTCGCCGGCACCAGCTTCATCCGCCGGGAGGACTTCGGTCACTACCGCTACGGTTCGCCGCTGCTCAATGTCAGCTTCGCTCCGGACGTCCCCGGCGAGCTGGCCAGCTACGGCTTCGATGATGACGGCACGCCCACCAGGCGCGAGCTGCTGATCCGCGACGGCATTCTCCAGCGCCCCCTCGGCGGCGCGCTGTCGCAGTGGCGCAGTGGTCTGCCGGGCGTCGCCAACAGCCGTGCCTGCAGCTGGAACCGTCCGCCGATCGATCGCATGGCCAATCTCAATCTGGAGCCGGGCGACAAGTGCCTGGACGCGCTGATCGGTGGCATCGAGCAGGGCATCCTGATGAGCAACAACCGCTCCTGGTCCATCGACGACGCGCGCAACAAGTTCCAGTTCGGCTGCGAGTGGGGCCAGCTGATCGAGAACGGTGAGCTCAAGGGCGTGGTGAAGAACCCCAACTATCGCGGCATCAGCGCGCAGTTCTGGCGCAACCTGCGGGCGGTGGGCGATGCCAGCACCTTCGAGGTGCTGGGCACGCCCTACTGTGGCAAGGGCGAGCCCAATCAGGTGATTCGCGTCGGCCATGCCTCGCCGGCCTGCGTATTCGCTGACATCGATGTGTTCGGAGGGGCGGCCTGATGCGCGCGCGTGAGCATTTCAACGGGCTGCTCGCCTTCCTGCAGGAGCAGCTGGCCGGCGAAGAAGGCTTCACCCTTGGCTACAACGCCGAGGATTCGGCCTTCATTCGTTTCAATCAGGGCCGTGTGCGCCAGGCCGGTACGGTACGCCAGGTGTACGTCACCCTGGCGCTGTACCGGGGCCTGCGCCATGCCGAGAGCAAGCTGGCGCTCAGTGGCGAGCGGGAGGCCGACTTGCCGTTGCTGCAGCAGGCTGTGCAGCAGTTGCGCGCCATCCTGCCGGGCCTGCCTGACGATCCGTATCTGCGCCTGAATCGCGAGGCCTGGCGCAGCGAATCGAGCGATGCGGTCGCGCCGCAGGATGCCGCCGCCATGGCCGTGCAGATCAGCGAGCTGGCGCAGGGTCTGGACCTGGTCGGCTTTCTCGCCGCCGGGCCGCAGTATCAGGGCTTCGCCAGCTCCTGGGGGGCCTTTGGCTGGCACGTGGCAAGCAGCTTCAATCTCGAGTTCAGTCTGTTCCACGGCAACGCGCAGGCGGTGAAAAGCACCTACGCCGGCGAGCGCTGGGATGCCGAGGTCTTCGCCTGCAAGCTGCATGGCGCGCGCCAGCAACTGGCCTACCTCGGGCGACCGCTGCGGGCGCTGGCGCCGGGGGACTATCGCGCCTACCTGAGCCCGGCGGCGCTGGAGGAGCTGTTCGGCCTGTTCTGCTGGGGCTTCGGTGCGCAGGCGCTGGCCTCAGGCGGCAGCCCGCTGCAGCGCCTGTTCAGCGGCAAGGCCGCGCTCAGCCCCTTGTTGAGCATGGATGAGCGTATCGAGGGCGGCCTGGCGCCGGCGTTCACCCGCGAAGGGCCGCGGCAGGCCGTGACGCTGATCCGTGCCGGGCAGCCTGGCGAGCGCCTGGTCAGCTCGCGCAGCGCCGCCGAATACGGCCTGACCGCCAACGGCGCGTGCAGCGGCGAATACCCCTTGTCGCTGCGCGTGCACGGCGGCGAACTGGAGGAAGGCGAGGTACTGGCGCGCCTGGGTAGCGGTCTGTACATCGGCAACCTGTGGTACTGCAACTTCTCCGACCTGCCGGCCGGGCGCCTGACCGGCATGACCCGCTTCGCCACCTTCTGGGTCGAGGACGGCGAGATCCAGGCCCCGGTCAGTACCATGCGCTTCGACGATTCGCTGTTCAGCTTCTTCGGCGAGCATCTGGAGGCGCTGAGTCGAACGCCCGAGCTGCTGCTCCCCGGAGGTACCTACGGCGCCCGCCAGACTGGCTCCATGGCGCTGCCCGGTGCCTTGCTGTCGCGCTTCACCCTGACGTTGTAGAGCTTGCGCGTGCCCCGGATTGCATCCGGGCTACGGAGAGCGTCGGGGCTGCGCGGCGCTTACTTGCTGGCCTTGAGCACGACGAACTTCGGCGTGGCCGCGACCTGCTCGACGCCACGGAACAGGCGCTTGAGCTTGGCGTGATAGCCGAGATGACGGTTGCCGACGATCCACAGCTCGCCGCCCGTTACCAGCGCGGCGCGGGCCTGCTGGAACATGCGCCAGGCGAGGAAGTCGCCGACCACCTGCTGCTGATGGAAGGGCGGGTTGCACAGCACCAGGTCCAGCGAGTCGGCCGGCTGCTCGGCCAGGCCGTCGCCCGCACGGATGGTCGCCGGCCGGTCCCCCAGCGCCGCGCGCCAGTTTTCCTGCGCCGATTGCACGGCCATGTACGACTCGTCCACCAGCGTCAGTTCGGCCTGCGGATTGTTCAGGGCATAGGCGATGCCGAGCACGCCGTTGCCGCAACCGAGATCGGCCACCCGGCGCGCATCGAGGTGCTGCGGCAGGTGCGGGAGGAACGCCCGGGTGCCGATATCCAGGCCTTCGCGGCAGAACAGGTTGGCGTGGTTGACCAGCTCCAGCGCGGGGGTGTCCAGGCGGTAGCGCGTCGGGTAGGGCGAGCTCGCTGCGCCTTTGCCGGCGACGCTCACCTGCAGCAGGCGCGCCTTCTTCACCGCCAGTGAGGCCTGCACTGGGCCCAGGTATTTCTCCAGCAGATCGCCAGCGGCACGTGGCAGGTGCTTGACCATGGCGCCGGCGACCACCCGCGCGCCGGGGGCCAGCTGACCATGCAGGCGAATCAGCTGTTCCTCGAGCAGGGCCAGGGTCTTGGGCACGCGGATCAGCACCCAGTCGAACGGGCCTTGCGCACTGGCGCTGGCCGGAACGAAGCTCACCGCGTCCGCACTGAGGCCATTGCTGGCGAGGTTCCTGCTCAGGGCGAGAAAGCCCAGGTGCGAGTCGCTGCTGCTGGTCACCTGGCAGTGGCTCGCCAGCGAGCAGGCCAGGGCGCCGAAGCTGTCGTTGAGCAGCAGCACCCGGGTGTCTGCCTGGACGCCCTGCTCATGCAGATGATTGAGCAGGTACTCGTCGGCGGCGTCGCAGGCTTGCAGCGGCTCGTTCGGCTGGTGCGGCTGGCGCAGCAGGTCGAGGCTGGCGAAGGGGGTATCGAGAGTAGGCATGCAAACCTTCGGTGTTTGTCGTCGGCCGATTGCGCCAGACTGGGCGGGTATTCGATGAGGAGGCGATTATGACCGTCAGCGAAGACAAGTTCACCCGTCAGACACTGCTGGACGTGCAGGGCCTGACACCGAGTCTGTTTACCCTGCGCACCACGCGCGCTGCCGGCTTTCGCTTTCGCGCCGGGCAGTTCGTGCGTCTCGGCGTGGAGAAGGCCGATGGCACGCAGGTCTGGCGCGCCTACTCGCTGGTGTCCGCGCCACACGACGAGTTCCTCGATTTCTTCTCCATCGTGGTGCCGGGGGGCGAGTTCACCAGCGAACTGAGCCGTCTGCGCGCTGGCGACAGCCTGCTGGTGGAACGACAAGCCACCGGCTACCTGACGCTGGACCGTTTCGTCGACGGCCGCGACCTGTGGCTGCTGGGCAGCGGCACCGGCATCGCGCCGTTCCTGTCGATTCTCCAGGACTTCGAGGTGTGGCAGCGTTTCGAACGCATCGTGCTGGTGTACAGCACGCGCACCCGCGCCGAACTGGCCTACCAGTCGATGATCACGGGGTTTGCCGGTCTGGAGCACCTGGCCGAGTTCGCACACAAGCTCACCTACCTGCCGGTGGTGACACGCGAGCCGGCGGCGGGCTGTCTGGGAGCGCGCATCACCGAACTGCTCGACAACGGTGAACTGGAGCGTGCGGCGGGCTTGCAGCTGACGCCCGAGGACTCGCGGGTGATGATCTGCGGCAACCCGCAGATGATCGACGATATCCGCCAGCGCCTGAAGGCCCGTGGCCTGAACCTGAGCCTGACCCGGCGTCCGGGTCAGGTGGCGGTGGAGAACTACTGGTGATCAGTCCTCTGCGCGGATCGCCTTGATGCGATGCTCCCAGCGGCGCTTGGCGAAGCGGCGCATGTTGGGGATGTCGTCGGTCTCGTCAAGGATCGGCTTGCCGATGATGGTTTCCATGATGTCTTCCAGCGTCACCAGGCCGCGCCAGCTGCCGAACTCGTCGTACACCAGGCACATGTGCTGACGCTCCTGCATCAGTTGGGTCATCAGGTTCTCGGCGTTCATGCTTTCCGGCACCACCTTCAGCGGTTTCATGATGCTGGTCAGCGCGGCCGAATCATCTTCGGCGGTCAGGGCGTCGTAGCGGAATACCACGCCCAGCGGCGACTCGTCCTCGCCGATCACCGGGTAACGGGAGAACTGGCTCAACCGGGCGCGGGCCTTGAACGCGGCGATGGACTCATCCGGCGCGGCCGATTCGCAGACGATGCGCGGGGTCATGATGTCGCGCAGGCGAATCTCGTGCAGGTCGAGAATATTGCCGATCACGCGCTGCTCGTCCTCGTCGAGCGAGCCGACTTCGCGGCCGAGCAGGGTCAGGGCCTTGATCTCCTGGCGCACGTCATGCTCCGGCTCCTTGCCGCCGAACAGGCGCATGATCAGGTCGGACATGAAGATGAACGGCTTGAGCAGCAGGATCATCGCCTGCAGCAGACCGGGCAGGAAGGGCGCGAAGGTACGCCAGTAGCGCGCACCGATGGTCTTCGGCAGGATTTCCGAGAGCACCAGGATCAGCAGGGTCATGATCGCCGAGGCGGCACCCAGGTAGCCATCGCCGAAGACAATGGTCACCTGCGCACCGACGCCCGTGGCGCCGACCGTGTGGGCAACGGTGTTCAGCGTGAGAATGGCCGCCAGCGGCTGGTCGATCTTGTCCTTGAGCGCCTTCAGGCGTTCATACAGGCGCGGTCGTTCGAGCTTCTGCTGAGCGATGTAGCTGGGTGTGAGGGAGAGCAGCGCGGCTTCGAGGATGGAACAGATGAACGAAACCAGGATGGAGAGGACAGCGAACGCTATCAGGAGTGTCATGTAGGGGTGTTGGTAACCAAGGGCCTGCCAATTTAACGGAAAACAGGCTGCGCAATGCGCGCAAGCTGCAACATTTCATTTCCTCTCGATACCTGCTGCGCTCGTGTGGCGGGGCTACGCCTGGCGCAGCTTCGACTAGGCTGAATAGGACGATCTCCGGGAGGGTCCTCCATGCCGCTTGAACATCACCCGCTCAACCGAGAATTTCCGCAGCAGCACGATGCGTTGCGCAAGCTGATGCAGAGCGACGCGCGCTTCGCCAGGCTGGCGGAGGAGTACGAGGCACTGGACAAGCGCATCTACGAGATAGAGGACGGCCGTTCGGTCGCCGATGATCTGATGCTGCAGGGGCTCAAGCTGCAGCGCGTCGGCCTCAAGGACGAGATCGCGGACCTGCTGCACGGGGCTACCTGATGGGGGCTTGATCAGGGTCAAGGGTGGGGCGACGGCGGCGGGCTAGGCTGCGATCAACACCTTAGCCAGGAGCTGCACCATGCACGTCGATCATCACCCTCTGATCCATGATTTCCCCGAGCACCGCGACGCCCTGCAGCGCCTGCGCCAGGGCGATGCGCTCTTCGCCAGGCAGGCCGAGGAGTACGAGGTGCTGGACAAGCGCATCTGCCGGATCGAAGACGGCATCGAGTTGCTCGACGACGTCTCCCTGCAGGCGCTCAAGCTCAACCGCGTCGCGCTCAAGGATGAACTGGCTCGGCAGCTCAAGCGTGCCAGCGGGCAGTGCTGCGGTTGCGGTAACGGCTGCAAGGACTGAGCCCCGGCCCAGGCCTCAATGCACCGGCGGGTTGATCAGGTAGGTGAGCAGCCCGTCCGCTTCATCCTCCGTCCAGATCGCCCGCGCGGGTCTGGGCCACTCGCTCAGCAGCCGTTGCCAGAAGGCCCGGGCCAGTTTGTCCTGGCAGTAGTAGCGCAGCAGCCAGGGCTGGCCATCGCCCATCAGCTGCTGCACCAGCGCACGGCCGATGCCCTGACGGCGGTACTTCTTCAGAATGAACAGGTCGGCGAACTCCGGGGCGTCGATGCCGGGTAGCTCGCTGCGCTCGATCAGCACGAAGCCGGCGATGAAGCCGTCGGCGAGGACCAGCTGTGCGCTCCAGCCGGCATCCTGCCAGTAGCGTTGCAGGTGCGGCTCGTGGATGTAGAAGCGTCCGTCGGTTTCCACGTCCTCCTGCTCCCAGTCGGAGCTTTCGTAGGCATAGAACTGGTACAGGTTGGCGAGCAGCGGAAGCTGTTCGGCGCTGGTGGGCAGCAGTTCGATCTGCATGAACGTATCCACGTGAAATAGACCTGGTCTGTAAATTTATCCAGTTGTTCGGTATCGTTCCAGCC
Source organism: Ectopseudomonas khazarica (assembly GCF_017915135.1). NCBI lineage: Bacteria > Pseudomonadati > Pseudomonadota > Gammaproteobacteria > Pseudomonadales > Pseudomonadaceae > Ectopseudomonas > Ectopseudomonas khazarica. Next base: position 885,871 of record NZ_CP068551.1, read on the forward strand.
TTCGTTGAACAGGCAGGACGACTACCCCATGGCCAAGGCAAAACGCATGTACGGCTGCACCGAGTGCGGCGCCACCTTCCCGAAGTGGGCGGGGCAGTGTGGCGAGTGCGGTGCCTGGAATACCCTGGTGGAAACCGTGGTCGAGGGCGCCACGCCCAGTGGGCGCAGTGGCTGGGCGGGAGACAAGGCCAACATCAAGACCCTGGCCGAGGTCAGCGTCGAGGAGATTCCGCGTTTCTCCACCGCCTCCAGTGAGCTGGACCGGGTGCTGGGCGGCGGCCTGGTGGATGGCTCGGTGGTGCTGATCGGCGGTGATCCGGGCATCGGCAAGTCGACCATCCTGCTGCAGACCCTGTGCAATGTCGCCCAGCGCTTCCCGGCCCTGTACGTCACCGGCGAGGAGTCGCAGCAGCAGGTGGCCATGCGCGCCCGGCGCCTGGACCTGCCGCAGGACAAGCTCAAGGTGATGACCGAGACCTGCATCGAGTCGATCATCGCCACCGCCCGTCAGGAAAAACCCAAGGTCATGGTGATCGACTCGATCCAGACCATCTTCACCGAGCAGCTGCAGTCCGCGCCGGGCGGCGTCGCCCAGGTACGCGAGAGCGCGGCGCTGCTGGTGCGCTTCGCCAAGCAGAGCGGCACGGCGATCTTCCTGGTCGGCCACGTCACCAAGGAAGGCGCGCTGGCCGGCCCGCGGGTGCTGGAGCACATGGTCGATACGGTGTTGTATTTCGAGGGCGAGTCCGACGGGCGCCTGCGCCTGCTGCGCGCGGTGAAGAACCGCTTCGGCGCGGTGAATGAACTGGGCGTGTTCGGCATGACCGACAAGGGCCTAAAGGAAGTCTCCAACCCCTCGGCGATCTTCCTCACCCGTGCCCAGGAGGCGGTGCCCGGTAGCGTGGTGATGGCCACCTGGGAGGGCTCGCGGCCGATGCTGGTGGAGGTGCAGGCGCTGGTCGACACCAGCCACCTGGGCAACCCGCGCCGTGTCACCCTGGGCCTGGACCAGAATCGCCTGGCGATGCTCCTGGCCGTGCTGCATCGCCATGGTGGCATCCCTACCTACGACCAGGACGTGTTCCTCAACGTGGTCGGCGGGGTGAAGGTGCTGGAAACGGCGTCGGATCTGGCGCTGATGGCGGCGGTCATCTCCAGCCTGCGCAACCGCCCGCTGCAGCATGACCTGCTGGTGTTCGGCGAGATCGGCCTGTCCGGCGAGATCCGCCCGGTGCCCAGTGGCCAGGAGCGCCTCAAGGAAGCGGCCAAGCATGGCTTCAAGCGCGCCATCGTGCCCAAGGGCAATGCGCCGAAGGAAGCACCGGCAGGATTGCAGATCATCGCGGTGACGCGCCTGGAGCAGGCGCTGGATGCGTTGTTCGAGTAGCTTCGGGGCTGCGGCGTTCTGCCGCGAGGGGGCTCCGGGCAGAATTGATCGGGATCAATAGGTAGCAGGCTATCTACGCGCAGCATGAAGGTGTATCCAACGAAGGAGACACCCTCATGTTCCTGTTCTTCGATTTCTTTTCCCGTGCTTTCAACTTCGACGCCAAGGCTGTCGAGTCGCGCGATGCTCGCCGCGAGGCGCAGCGTCTCCAGGCGCGTCGTCAGCGCCGCGAGCAGGCCGAGGCTGCCTGCCTGCGTCACTGATCGGCTCAGTCGTCTTCGCCCAGTGCCGCCAGTTCGCGCTCCAGCAGCTCTTCATCGCCAAGGTTGAGTTCGACCAGGCGGCGCAGGTGGCTGATGGATTCGAGGTCGATATGGCGGCAGACGAAGCCGAGGTAGTGGGGCTGCGTCCGGGTCAGCACCACCTCCATCTTCACCCGGGCTTCGCCGCCCAGTTCCACCAGCGCCTCGAACGGTTGATCCGGGTCACCGCTCCAATCGCGTGGCGTCCTGATCAGCAGGCCTTTGAGTGAGATGTCGTGTAGCGCTGCCTTCCATTGCCGCTCACCCTGGGCGATTACGGTGGGAGCGTCGAAGGCGATGCGCTGGAAGCGCCGACGCTCATTGGCTGGTTCACTCATGCCCATGCTCCTGAGGTGTTTACATCACTATAGTCAAGGCTGTTGGTCGTGTGATGTGCGCCACGTCGTGGCTCACGACAGATACACATCAGTTTGACAGGTGGGCAAGTGTCGCCAAAGCTCCTTATGCGGTTTTTACTACTCGATATTGCGGAGCGATAGATATGAGCAAGCGACTGCTGGGCAAGGGTTTGGTCTTTGGCCTGTTGAGTATGGCCAGTGTTGGCGCGTTCGCCGACGCAGCCGGTGGCAACGGCTGCGGCTGGGGCAACATGCTGTTCGAAGGGCAGCGTGGCATGGCGCCGCACTTCCTGGCTACCACCACCAACGGCACCTCGGGCAATGCCACCTTTGGCATGACCTCCGGCACCAACGGCTGCGACACCAGCGGTGCGCTGGGCTACAACGGTCGCTCCATGCTGGCGATGAACGGCATGCTCGACTCCATCGCCGAAGACATGGCGGTCGGCGAGGGCGAGGCGCTGGATGCCTACGCCACCCTGCTGGGTGTGGAGGCCAAGGACCGTGCACACTTCGCCAAGGTCACCCACGACAATTTCGGCAGCATCTTCAGCCAGGCCGACGCCACCAGCGAGCAGGTACTGGCCGCCACCCTCGATGTGATGAGTCGCGACGCCCAGCTGGCGCGCTATGTGAAACAACCGGCCTGACGTGCTGCGTCGGATCCCAGGCAAAAAGAAGCCCGCCGATCGGCGGGCTTCTTCATTTCAGGCTGAGCCTCAGTTGCCGTAGACCGGGAAGCGGGCGCACAGGGCCTTGACCTGCTCGCGCACGCGGCCTTCGACGTCATCGTTGCCGATGTTGGCCAGCACTTCACAGATCCAGCCTGCCAGCTGGCGGCACTCGTCTTCCTTGAAGCCGCGAGTGGTCACGGCCGGGGTGCCGATACGCAGGCCGGAGGTGACGAACGGCGAGCGCGGGTCGTTCGGTACGCTGTTCTTGTTCACGGTGATGTAGGCGCGGCCCAGGGCGGCATCCGCGTCCTTGCCGGTGATGTCCTGCTTGATCAGCGACAGCAGGAACAGGTGGTTCTCGGTGCCGCCGGAAACCACGTCGTAGCCGTTTTCGATGAACACCTGAGCCATGCTCTGGGCGTTCTTGATCACCTGGGCCTGGTAGGCCTTGAACTCGGGCTGCAGTGCTTCCTTGAAGCACACGGCCTTGGCGGCGATGACGTGCTCCAGCGGGCCGCCCTGGCCGCCCGGGAAGACGGCGGAGTTGAACTTCTTCTCCAGCTCTTCGTTCTTGCGCGCCAGGATCAGGCCACCGCGCGGACCGCGCAGGGTCTTGTGGGTGGTGGTGGTGACCACATCGGCGAACGGCACCGGGTTCGGGTACAGGCCGGCGGCGACCAGGCCGGCGACGTGGGCCATGTCGACGAACAGGTAGGCACCGACCTTGTCGGCGATGGCGCGGAAGCGCGGGAAGTCCAGTACCTGCGAGTAGGCGCTGAAGCCGGCGATGATCATCTTCGGCTTGTGCTCGACGGCCAGGCGCTCGACTTCGTCGTAGTCGATCAGGCCCTGGTCGTTGATGCCGTACTGCACGGCGTTGTAGATCTTGCCGGAGAAGCTGACGCTGGCGCCGTGGGTCAGGTGGCCGCCGTGGGCCAGGCTCATGCCCAGCACGGTGTCGCCGGCGTTGAGCAGGGCCATGTACACGGCGCTGTTGGCCTGGCTGCCGGAGTGCGGCTGGACGTTGGCGTAGTCGGCGCCGAACAGTTCCTTGGCACGGTCGATGGCCAGTTGCTCGACCACGTCGACGTACTCGCAGCCACCGTAGTAACGCTTGCCCGGGTAGCCTTCGGCGTACTTGTTGGTCAGCACGCTGCCCTGGGCTTCCATTACTGCCGGGCTGGTGTAGTTTTCCGAGGCGATCAGCTCGATGTGCTCTTCCTGGCGCTGAGCTTCCTGCTCCATCGCGGCAAAGAGTTCGGCGTCAAAACGAGCGAGATTCAAATCACGGCTGAACATGGCAATCCCCTGAAAACCAGTTGGGCGGAAGAAATTAAGGGGCGGATTCTACCGCAAAGGTCGCATTCAGGCATATGAAGGTCGGTCATGAGGCAGACAAGTGGCCCTCATGCGCGTCGCTCAGCTGAGCATGAACAGCTCGGCAGCGTTGAACCGGGCGCTGAACTGCTGGGCCTGCACCGGCCGCCCGAGCAGGTAGCCCTGCACCTCGTCGCAGCCGTGCTCGCGCAGGAAGTCCAGTTGCGCCTGGCTCTCCACGCCTTCGGCAATCACCATCATGTTCAGGCTGTGGGCCATGGCGATGATGGCGCGAGCGATCTGCGCGTCCTGCTCACCCTCCGGCAGGCCGTCGACGAAGCTGCGGTCGATCTTCAGCACGTCGATGGGGAACTGCTTGAGGTAGTTGAGCGAGCTGTAGCCGGTGCCGAAGTCGTCCACCGCGATGCACAGGCCCAGGCGCTTGAGCTCGTGCAGCGTCTGCATGGCGCTGGTCACGTCGTGCATCAGGATGCTCTCGGTCAGCTCGACCTCCAGGCAGGCTGGCGGCAGCCCGGTGCGTTCGATGATGGCGGCGATGCGCGCGCTCAGGTCGCCTTCGGCGAACTGACGGGCGGAGAGGTTGACCGAGACCTTGGGGATGCGGATCTTCTCGTCGTGCCAGGCCCTGAGCTGGCGGCAGGCTTCTTCCAGGACCCATTCGCCGACCTGTACCACCAGCCCGAGTTCTTCCAGCACCGGGATGAAATCGTCCGGCGGTACCAGGCCACGGCTCGGGTGGTTCCAGCGCAGCAGGGCCTCGACGCCGGTCAGGCGGCGGCCGTCGCCGGAGAACTGTGGCTGGTAGTGCAGGACGAACTGGCCCTGTTCCTGGGCATGGCGCAGGTCGCTCTCCAGCTCCAGGCGCTCCAGGGCGCTGGCGTTCATGTCGGCCTGGTAGAACTGGAAGTTGTTCTTGCCACGTTCCTTGGCGTGGTACATGGCGGTGTCGGCGTTCTTCATCAGCTGGCTCAGCTCGTCACCGTCCTGCGGGGCGAGGGCAATGCCGATGCTGGCCGTGACGAAGAACTCGCGTCCTTCGAGCACGAAGGGGCGTGCCAGGCTGGCGAGAATCTGTTCGGCGACATGAATGGCACGGTTCAGGGCACCTTCGCGGCTGGCGCGCGGTTGCAGCAGCAGGGTGAATTCGTCGCCGCCCATGCGCGCGACGGTGTCGTCACCGTCGACGCAGGCCGACAGGCGCACGGCCACGTCCTTGAGCATGCGGTCACCGGCCGCGTGGCCCAGCGAATCGTTGATCGGCTTGAAACGATCGAGGTCGAGGAACATCAGCACCACCCACTCGTCATGCCGTTCGGCATGTTGCAGGGCGCTGTGCAGCCGGTCCTGGAACAGCGTGCGGTTGGGCAGGTGGGTGAGGGCGTCGTAGTAGGCCAGGCGGTGGATACGCTGCTCGCTGGCCTTGCGCTCGCTGATGTCGCTGAAGAAGCACACGTAGCTGACGAGGTCGCCTTCCTCGTCGTGCACCGCGGTGATGCCGACCCAGGCCGGGAAGTTCTCGCCGCCCTTGCGCTTGAGCCAGACCTCGCCTTCCCAGCTGCCGCGCTGGTTGAGCTGGCCGAGGATGTACTGCATGTGCGTCGCCTGCTGGCGATCGGCGGTGAGCATGCCGGGCAACTGGTCGAGCACCTGGCCGGCGGAATAGCCGCTGACCCGGCTGAACGCCTTGTTGACCTGAACGATGTAGCCGGCCGGGTCGGTCACCAGGATCGCGGCGGTGGAGTGCTCGAAGACCGTCGCCGCCATGCGCAGGTCCTTTTCCGCGCGGCGCTGCTGGCTGATGTCGCGGCCCACGCCGAGGATGCCCTCGAAACGGCCGTTCTCGTCCCACATCAGCACCAGGCGCAGCTCCACCGGGATCTTGTGGCCGTCGGCGCGCAGGCAGTCGAACACGAACAGCTGGTCCGGCAGTTCGTCGCGCAGGCGGTTGAGGCGATCGCGTTCGCCGAGTGCATCGCGGATGCGTTCGAGCAGGTGATTGAGGCCGATCAGTTGCTGCGGGTTGGCGGCCATGTTGGCGAAACCGTTGGCCATCACCCAGTTGACGGAGTAGCCCAGCACCGGCTCGACAGAGGGGCTGACGTAGTTCAGCGCCAGGCTGCTGTCGGTGGAGAAGATCACGTCGCTGATGCTTTCCGCCAGCAGGCGATAGCGCTGCTCGCTGTCGCGCAGCGACTGGTTGCGTTCGATCTGTTCGGTGATGTCCTTGGCGACGCCGATCAGGCGGCTTACCCGGCCCCGCTCATCACGCGCCAGGGCCTGCTCGCGGATGCTGAACCAGCGCCACTGGCCGTCGCGGTGGCGCCAGCGCAGCACCGACTCGAGCAGCAGGCCGTCGCCGACCACTTTCTGCAGGTTGCGGATACGCCAGTAGTAGTCGCTGTCGTCCGGGTGCAGCACCTGCTCCCAGAAATCCTCGCGCATGCTGCGCAGCTCGGCCTTGCTGTAGCCGAGTTGCAGGCCGAGGCTGTGGTTGCTGAACAGCACCTGGCGGTTCTGCATGTCATGCACGTAGAGCAGGTCGGGCACCGAACGTACCACCTCGGACCAGAAGCGCTCGCGCTCGATCAGCGACAGCTCGATGCGCTTGCGGCTGGTGATGTCGCTGATGCTCAGCGTCACGGCCTGGTAGTCCTGGATCATCTCCGGCAGGCGCAGGACCAGCCAGACATGGCGCTGCAGGCCCTGCGCAGTGACCAGCTGGGTCTCCAGCTCTACCAGGTTGGGACCTTCGAGCACGGCCACCGCCAGCCGGTAGCGCAGGTCGTCCGGCCTGATCGGGCCGCTGTCGATCAGTTGATGCCAGGCCTGCTCGATGGATTTGACGCCGAGCAGGTTGAGCGCCACCTGATTGGCCTCGGTAATGCGCAGCTGGTCCAGCAGCAGCGTGTGGTGCTGGGCATCGGCTTTCAGCCAGCGCTGGAGGCCGGCGGCATCGCGCAGCTTGTTCTGCAGCAGCAGGCTGCGCAGGCCGGAGAGGTCGAGCACGCAGAGGGCGACCCCGGTGCCGTCGAAGATGTCCTGATAGCGCCTGCGGGTTTCCTGCAGCACGCGCATTGCCTGCTGTTCGTCGGTTACGTCGCGCAGTACCCAGACGTAGCCACCCCTTGGCCCGGCGTTGCCGATGTCGCTGCGGGTCACGGCGAACAGGCGGGCGCTGCCCTGGCGCTCCACCCGGACCAGCTCGGGGCCGGGGTCGCCGGCCAGCTGCGGGCTGTTGAGCAACAACGGATCGAGATCGGGCAGCAGGTCGAGCAGGTGCAGGTCCCAGGCGGCCTCGCTGCTGAGGCCGAACAGCGTCTCGGCCTGCGGGTTGAGGTAGCGCAGCTTGCCATCGGACTGGGTCACGAGAATGCGTTCTTCGACTGCCCCGAGCGCACTGGCGGCGCGATGCAGCGAGCGCCGCGATTCGCTGTTCAGGCGCTGCAGGCGGCGCTGCTCGCGTTGCAGGCCGTACAGGGCGAGGAGCGTCAGCAGCGAGCACAGGACGAACAGCAGGAACTTGCCGGCCAGCGCTGGCATCAGTTCGTTGCTGGCGCGATCGGCATCGAAGAGCGGGCGCAGCTGCCAGTCGCTGCCGGGCAGGGGAATCTGCGCGAGGCTCTGCGCCTGCTCGGCGCCGGTGACCGGTGCGATGCTGCCGGCCGCCTGCTGCAGGTGGTCGGCCCGGTCGATGACGCGCAGGCTCTGTCGGTCCTCGAGCAGCCAGTCGTGTTCGCTCTGGTGTTGCTCGCGCAGCCAGTTCCTCAGCGCCTTGGTGCTCATGCGCAGGACGCGATGGCTACCGTCGGCCTGCCGCAGCAGCAGGTACAGGGCGCCGCCGTCCTGGGCGCTGAAGGCGAAATGGTAGGCGGCCGAAGCGCTGCGCTGCAGCTGGTTGCGAATGAAGCTGCGGTCGTTCGCACTGGCGAAACTGTCGCTGAGCAACTGACCGTTGGCGTCGAACCAGGCCATGCTGCTGAGGGTCGGGAAAATGCTGCGCAGCGTGCCGAGCAGTTCGGCGTCATTGTGCTTGGCGTCCTCCGCGCTGTGCAGCATGGCCTGCCCGGCCTGGGCCTTCAGGCGCATGCTCAGGCTCAGGTGCTTGGCCAGCTGTTCACCGTAGCTGAGGCTGAGCTGCTTCTGGCTGCCGAGCAGTTGCCGATGCTCCTGCACCAGTTGCCAGGCCAGCAGGCCCAGAATCGCCAGCACCAGGACCACCAGCGCACGCCGCAGCGCTTCGCGACGCCTTGGCGCACGCGACTCGCCCGTGGGGGAGTTCGGCTGGGATGAGGGAGTCGACACGTTCTATGAGCCTGCAGCCAGTGCGGGGTTGTATCTGCTATGACAAGCGCGAGCGGGCTTCTGCTCACGTCAGCCGGCTAGAATGCCTGTAAATGTGGCCAAGTGCCAGTTCCGCTCGACGAGCGTAGTTTGCCCTGTCGCCTGCATTGCGGTAGCTTTGCGCCGCGTGCGCGAACTGTCCGCGCCATACTTGGCGTTCCTCTCCGTGGCGGCTAAGGTCTCTGCACGTTGTCAGGCTGCGGAGGTCGCGAAAACGGCCGCAGACGGCAAACGACGGTTGCGCATCGCAGGTTCAGCGTCCCCACGATGTTTTCGCCACGCGTGCCGGGTGCGCCACTTTTTCAGCTCTCATTCTCACCAGTCAGGTTCTCCATGGCTCAGTACGTCTACAGCATGCATCGGGTCAGCAAGGTCGTCCCGCCGAAGCGTGAAATCCTCAAGGACATCTCTCTCTCGTTCTTCCCGGGCGCCAAGATCGGTGTGCTCGGCCTCAACGGCGCCGGCAAGTCGACGCTGCTGCGCATCATGGCGGGCGTCGACACCGAGATCGACGGCGAAGCCCGTCCCATGCCCGGCATCAAGGTCGGTTACCTGCCGCAGGAACCGCAGCTGGACCCGGCCAAGAGCGTGCGCGACATCGTCGAAGAGGCAGTAGGCGAGATCAAACAGGCCCAGGCACGTCTCGACGAGGTGTACGCCGCCTATGCCGAGCCGGATGCCGACTTCGATGCGCTGGCCGCCGAACAGGCCAAGCTGGAAGCCATTCTGCAGGCCGCCGATGGGCATAACCTGGAGCGCCAGCTGGAAGTCGCCGCCGACGCCCTGCGTCTGCCGGCCTGGGACGCCAAGATCGAGCACCTCTCCGGTGGCGAGAAGCGCCGTGTGGCGCTGTGCCGTCTGCTGCTGTCGGCGCCCGACATGCTGCTGCTGGACGAACCGACCAACCACCTGGACGCCGACTCGGTGGCCTGGCTGGAGCGCTTCCTGCACGATTTCCCCGGCACCGTGGTGGCGATCACCCACGACCGTTACTTCCTCGACAACGTCGCCGGCTGGATTCTCGAACTCGACCGTGGCCACGGTATCCCCTACGAGGGCAACTACTCCGGCTGGCTGGAATCGAAGTCCAACCGTCTGGCCCAGGAAGCCAAGGCCGAGGCGTCGCACGCCAAGGCCATGAAGGCTGAACTGGAGTGGGTTCGCCAGGGCGCCAAGGCGCGTCAGTCGAAATCCAAGGCACGTCTGCAGCGTTTCGAGGAAATGCAGTCGCAGGAATTCCAGAAACGCAGCGAGACCAACGAGATCTACATCCCGGCCGGTCCTCGTCTGGGCGACAAGGTCATCGACTTCGTCAATGTGTCGAAGTCGTTCGGCGACCGCGTACTGATCGACGACCTGTCGTTCAGCATTCCGAAAGGCGCCATCGTCGGCGTGATCGGCGGCAACGGTGCCGGTAAGTCGACCCTGCTGCGCATGATCACCGGCAAGGAACAACCGGACTCCGGCCACATCGAGATCGGTGAAACCGTGCAGATCGCCAGCGTCGAGCAGAGCCGCGAGGCGCTCGAAGGCAACAAGACCGTGTGGGAGCAGGTCTCCGACGGCTTCGACATGATCAAGGTGGGCAACTACGAGGTACCGTCGCGTGGTTACGTCGGCCGCTTCAACTTCAAGGGCGCCGACCAGCAGAAGTTCGTCAAGGACCTCTCCGGTGGTGAGCGTGGCCGTCTGCACATGGCCCTGACCCTGAAGCAGGGCGGCAACGTGCTGCTGCTCGACGAACCGTCCAACGACCTCGACGTGGAAACCCTGCGTGCGCTGGAAGACGCGTTGCTGGACTTCCCCGGCGCCGCCATCGTGATTTCCCACGATCGCTGGTTCCTCGACCGCATCGCCACCCACATCCTCTCCTACGAGGACGATGCCAAGGTCAACTTCTTCGAAGGCAACTACACCGAGTTCGAAGCCGATCGCAAGAAGCGCCTGGGCGACGCCGCCGCGCAACCGCACCGCGTGCGTTACAAGAAACTGGCGCAGTAAGCGTCCGGTGGATGAAAAACGGAGCCTGCGGGCTCCGTTTTTCGTTGTGGCGCAGAGGGCGCGGTGGCCATCTGCGCCAGGCGGGCGGGGCTACAGCTTGGCCAGTAGCGCTTCCAGCGCCTTGGCCTGGTCCTCGGCCAGGTCGATGATATGGAAGCCGGCCCAGCAATGCTGGCCGTCGGCACCCGGCCGGCTCCACAGGCAGTCCGCCCCGAGGTGCACTTCCTGCAGGCCATGGGTTTCCGAGGTGCAGACCAGGCGGCACTCCAGTACGGCATCGGCCGTATGCGGGGTGTCGCTGAACAGCATGAAACCGTCCGCGGACAGGTCGACGATACGGCCAAGGCGCTGCCCGCTGTTGAGGTCGAAGACCTCCAGCTGCATCTCGGTGCCATGGCGGCTATGTTGGCGACGCTCTTCCATGGAAATTCCTCAGCGGGGTTCGGCTGCGCGGCCAGTGAAACGCTGCAGCACGCGGTAGATGGCTGTCAGTGCGCGATCCACCAGTGGTGTTGCGCGTTCGGGGGTGACGATGCGGGCCAGGCCCTTCTCCATTTCGTTCGCCAGTACGGTGAGCGGCTTGATCGCGACACGCTGACCACTGTTGTCGACGAACATGTAGTTGTGCGTGGTCGGGCTGAACCAGGAGAGTTTGAGCACGCGGCTCTGGCCGTTGCTGACGAATTCGAACCAGGTGCCGAACTCGACATCCGCCAGCTCCTTGGCCAGCGCCTGCGCACGTGTCGAGAGCGTGTTGCGTGACGGTGCCTGGCGCACCAGGTCGGCATCCTCGCCGAGCATGGCGCCCAGCGGGCTTTCCGGCAGGGTGGGGCTCAGTTGTGCGGCCAGTTGCGGCTGCTTGGCCTGCACGGCGTGCTGGCAGGCGACCAGGTCCTGCAGCAGGCGACGAATGCCATCTTCGTGGTAGCCGCCCAGCAACTCCAGGCCTTTGCGCAGGTCGCTGAGCATGGGCACGCGCAGCTCCTGCAGGCGCTGCGTGTCCGCCTCGTCCAGCGGGGTGCCGCTCCAGGCCAGTTGCTCGGCCACTTCGCTGGCCCGTCGCCATTCCTCGCTCTGTTCGCCATGGCGCAGCAGGACGAAGACCAGCACATCGGCCCAGGTCAGCTCGAGGAAGTTGCGGATGATCGCCGGCAGGTCGCGTTGCTCCAGGCAGCGCTGCACCACGTCCAGAGCCTGCTCGCGTGCGCCGAGCAGACGATCCCTGCCCTTGGCGGCCTCCACCGCGCGGCGCTCACGCAGCTCGACCTTGTGGCGCAGGGTGTCGACATATTCGTTGAACTCTTCGATCAGGCCGTCGAACAGCGCCAGGTCGCCGCTGAAGCCGTGAATCACACGCTCGACCACCCACTGCATCTTGGCCAGCAAGCCGCGCTCGTCACCCTCGCTGCCATACAGCACGCCGGCCTGGGCCATGGTGTTGAGCAGGCGCCGCGCCGGGTGGTGATGCTGGGTGAACAGCGCCTTGTCCATCAGGGCGATCTTCAGGTAGGGCGTATGCAGGTGCGACAGCGCGGTCTTGCAGGCGTCCGGCAGATTCTCGTCGTCGAGGATGAAGTCGAACAGCATGCCGACCAGGTCGATCACATCGGCTTCCTGCTCGGAAACCTTGCTTTCACCGGGCAGGCTGCTGTGGGATTCCAGCTGCTGTTGCAGATCGGCCTTCAGGCCCTCGACCGCCTGTGGCTTCTGCAGTCGCTGGGCCAGTTCGTGCGCCGACTGCTGTTGCATGCGGTTGAGCGCGGCGAGCAGCTCGCTGGCGCTGTAGGTCCGGCTGGCCTCACGCGGCGAGAAGCTGACGATGCTGCGCGTGCCGCCGAGCAGGGGGGCATCCGGATGACTGTGGCGATGTTCGTCCAACAGGCTGGACAGGCCGCTGAACAGCGCCGAGGGATCGCTCGGGGGTGGCGCGCTCAGATCGAGGTCGAGCAGCGCGGGCTCTGCGCTCGCCTGGGCCGCACCGGGTTTGCCGGCTGGCTGCGCTGGGGCGGGGGCTTCTGCCTTGGGTGCCTCCGGGCGGCTGACGCTCGGGTTGATCTGCGCGTTGTACTTGAGGTTGGGCAGCACGCCGGCATCGATCAGGCGCTGGTTGAGGGCGCCGTACAGCGAGTCCAGGCTCTGCATCACATGGCGATCGAAGAGCATGTAAAGGATGGTCTTGATCTGCAGCGGGAACGGGCAGGGCGCCAGTGCCTCGCGAAAGGCCTGGGCGATGGCCTGCGGGCCGAAGGGGTTGCTGTCTTCGCCGAGCTTCTGCCCGTTGTTGAGCAACGCCAGGCGCTGCTCCAGGGCGAACAGCTGCTGCGTGCAGCGGGCCTTGACCCGGCTGACCATGTTGGTGACTTGCAGGATCTCTTCGTAATCTTCGTTCTGCACCAGCTCCAGGTGCTCGGAGTCCAGTTGCGCGGCGCTCTGGCTCTGCAGCTTGCCGTCGAGGAAATCGGAGAAGTTGGTGGCGATCTGCTGATGGTAGCTGCGCTCGATCTGCGGGCGTTGCCGGCGTATCTCGCGCATGCTGTCGAAGAACAGCGTCTGCACCTTGTTGTTCTCGGCCTTCTCGGCGCACTCGAACAGGGTGTCGTCGACCTGGCCGAAGACGCCGTTGAGGTGCTCCGCCAGGCGATTCATCACCAGTTTGCGGCACGCCTGCACCAGGTCGCTGAAGCGCGGCTGTATGCCGCGGCTGGCGAGGCTGACCACCTTGGGGTGAATGGGGGGCTGGTCCTGGCTGCTCATGGACTGTCCTAACTGGCGTCGTCGTCTGGCGCGTCCTGCGTCGTGCCGCAGTTCGATGAAACATATAGTAGTCCATGCCCGTGCTGCAAAGCATTGTCGTAAAAGCAGTTTGCAGGGGTTGACAGGGAATTTTTGCTACGTAAAATGGCGCGCCTCAGCAGCGGCAACGCGAAAGCGAAACGCGGTTGAGGCTGGAATGTCAGTAGTTCCGCGATAGCTCAGTCGGTAGAGCAAATGACTGTTAATCATTGGGTCCCTGGTTCGAGTCCAGGTCGCGGAGCCAAATTCCAATCGGGGTATAGCGCAGTCCGGTAGCGCGCTTGCTTTGGGAGCAAGATGTCGGGAGTTCGAATCCCCCTACCCCGACCATATTTGGGTCGTTAGCTCAGTTGGTAGAGCAGTTGGCTTTTAACCAATTGGTCGTAGGTTCGAATCCTACACGACCCACCACCATTCGAAGAAGCCCGCCTAGCGCGGGCTTTTTCGTGTCTGGCGTTCGGGTGTTGCGGCGTGGTCACTCGCTTGTGTCTCTTCTCGCGCTTGCGGAGAGGGGGAGGGTATAAGCGGGGTATGGCGGCGCCGGTTTACCCTCTCCCGCCCTGCGGGCACCCTCTCCCATGAATGGGAGAGGGTCATCAGAAGGCCGCTCCGCGGCCGCTTTCAGTGCAGTTTCAAGCGCGGCTCGGTGCTGCGGCCGATGCGGTCGCTGAGCATCAGCAGTAGCGTGCGCGGCACGCCGTACAGCGCCATCTGGTGCATGCGATACAGCGACACGTAGAACACGCGCGCCAGCCAGCCTTCCAGCATCACGCTGCCGGTGAGGTTGCCCATCAGATTGCCCACGGCGGAGAAGCTCGACAGCGAAATCAGCGAGCCGTAGTCACGATAACGATACTCCGGCAGTGCCTGGCCGCTGATCTTCAGGCGCAGCGACTTGGCCAGCAGAGACGCCTGCTGGTGCGCGGCCTGGGCGCGCGGAGGGACGTTGCGCCCTTCGCTGCCGGGTTGCGGGCAGGCGGCGCAGTCACCGAAGGCGAACACGTCGTCATCCCGCGTGGTTTGCAGTGTCGGGCGTACCTGCAGCTGGTTGATGCGGTTGCTCTCCAGGCCATCCAGGTCCTTGAGAAAACCCGGTGCGCGGATACCGGCGGCCCAGACCTTCAGGCTGGCGGGGATGAAGTTGCCGTCGGCGGTCTTCAGGCCTTCGGCCGTCACTTCGCTGACGGCGGCGCCGGTCAGCACGGTGACGCCGAGTTTTTCCAGGGTCTTGTGCACCGGCCGGGCGATGCGCTCGGGCAGGGCCGGGAGAACGCGCGGGCCCGCTTCGATCAGGGTGATGCGCATGTCTTCGGGGCGAATCCGGTTCAGGCCGTAGGCTGCCAGCTGTTTCGCCGCATGGTGCAACTCGGCCGCCAGTTCCACCCCGGTAGCCCCGGCGCCGACGATGGCGATGTTGATCTGCGAGCCATCCTCGTGCTCGCTGGCGTGGGCGCGCAGGTAGTGGCTGAGCATGCGGCGGTGGAAGCGCTCGGCCTGCTCGCGGGTGTCCAGCAGGATGCAATGCTCGGCGGCGCCAGGCGTGCCGAAGTCGTTGGTGGTGCTGCCCACCGCGATCACCAGGCTGTCGTAGGCGATGCGCCGCTCGGGCATCAGCACCTGGCCGTCATCGTCCAGAGTGGGGGCCAGGGTGATGTGCTTGTCCGCGCGGTCGAGACCGGACATGCGGCCGAGCTGGAACTCGAAATGATTCCATTTGGCCTGCGCCACGTAGTTCAGTTCGTCTTCCGAGGAGTTCAGCGAGCCGGCCGCCACTTCGTGCAGCAGGGGCTTCCAGATGTGGGTGAGGTTGGCGTCAACCAGGATGATCCGGGCTGCGCCGCTCTTGCCCAGTTTTCTACCAAGGCGGGTGGCCAGCTCCAAACCGCCGGCGCCGCCGCCGACAATCACGATGCGATGGGACATGGAAAGTGCTCACAAGGCTTTGAAAAAGACGGTGTGAGTGCGAGAGGGCGAGCGCGAGGCAGCTCATAGCACCAGTCGACTCAGAAAGCGGCTCAGCAGGCCCAGGCCGATGACGGCGATCAGCACGATGGTGAGCAGGCGCCAGACGCGAAAGGGTTGACGCTCGACCTGATGCTGCGGCGCACTCAGGTACTGATCGACTTTCTGCTGGTCTTCGGGGCTCAGGCGGCTGGTCATGGAAGGGCCTCTGCGTGAATGCGGCTATTCTAGGCGCGCCCGCCAGCCTTGGCGAGCGTCGTTGTCCTGCGGGTCAGAAAGGTTGTCGAGGATTTCGACTTGTACGCTGTCGTCGAGGCGAATGATGCCGCCCTCGATCACCCGTGCGGTGATGCCGCCATGGCCGCGCATGGCCTGGAAGGTGCCACGGCCAAGGCGCTCCTCGAGGCGCGCACAGGGCTGGCACCAGCCAGTGGTCTGCAGGAGCGCCTGGCCGATGCGGAAATAGCGGCCCTTGAGGCTGAACAGGTTGATGCCGGCGACCGCGATATTGCGCCGTAGCTCGTCCGGCGGCAGCGGCGTGTCGCGGCCGAGCAGGGCGGCGACCACGGCCAGGTGCTCCCACTGGATCAGAGTGACCTGCCGTGCGTTGCGTGGTCCGGGGCGGCTGTGGTCGCCGGTCAGTCCGGCTTCACGGCGGGCCTCGACGGCTTCGACTTCGAGCATGGCTTCCCGTGCCTTGGGGCGCACGCCAATCCAGCGCACGCGTCCGCTTTGCGGCACATCGGCCAGCAGTTCCTGCAGCGGGTTCACAGGCCGATACCGATGTCGAACAGCACGCTGCGGCCCAGGTTGTGGCGCAGGAAGTCCGGGGCGTCCGGGTGGGCGAACAGCACGCGGGCGAAGCGCGGACCGACCAGCGACAGCGAGCGCCAGCCCTGGCGCAGGTACTCGGTGGGCGGTGGGAAATGGCTGTTGCAGTCCAGCACGGCCCGCTTGAGGCTGACGAACGCGACCAGGTCCAGCTCGCCCAGGTCAATGCCGCGCTCGCGGTAGTTGTGTGCCTTCTTGCGCAAGGTCGGGGCCAGGCGCGCCTGCATTTCGCTGGCGGGAATGCGTTTGGGGCGGGCTTCGCGGCGCACCAGCTGGCTCAGGGAGAAGGCACTGCGACGGCGTTCCAGCTCGGCTCGCCATTCGTCGTTGAGGCGCCGCCCCTCGTCGAGGACGAAGAACACTTCGAAGTTGGCCTCGCGAAACAGCACGTCGGGCGGTTCCTGGCCGCTCGGGTTGAAGTCGTCGCTGTGGTGGCGCACGTTCAGTGCCTGCAGCAGGCGCTGGCAGACCCAGCGTTCACGCTCCCATTTCCTGGCGTTGGAGAGGAAGGCGTTGGCCTGTTCGGCCTGGTGCGTGAGCAGACGCAGGTAGTCGGAATCGTCCATCACCGAAGCTTAGCCGTTGCACGGGGCGATGCGCCAGGTGTCTGAACAGGCGTTCCGAGGCGGTGTAGACTGCCTGGCAAACCCCGCGAGCGACGAACGGAAAGGAAGGTCGAGACCCCATGATCGCTTCTGAGCTGTTGGCGTTCAGCACATTGCTGGGCGGTTGGCTGATCTATGCACTGGCGCTGCTCTGGGCACTGGTGCGTGCGCCCTGGCTGGAGCTGTTCAGCGATCTGCGCCGTCAGCACCTGCTGTTCGGCACGATGCTGGGGTTGTTCCTGCTCTGGCTGGTGCGCCGCGATTTCGACTCGGGGCTGTCCTACCACTTCATCGGCATGACGGCGGTCACCCTGTTGCTGGACTGGCCCCTGGCGATACTGGCGGGCCTGGCGGCGCAGGTGGGGTTGCTGATCATGGGGCGTCTGGATCTGGCCGCGCTTGGCGTCAATGGCGTGCTGCTGGTGCTGATCCCGGTACTGGTGACCGAGCTGTGCGCGATGCGGGTGGAGCGCGCGCAGCCCCGCAACCTGTTCGTCTACATCTTCTTCTGTGGCTTCTTTCCCGCGGCATTGGCCACCCTGATGACCTTGCTCGGTGGCCTGGCATTGCTGTGGATGGATGGCCTGTACCCGATGCCGCCGTGGCTCGATGATTTTGCCGGGTACCTGTGGCTGGTGGCGTTTCCCGAGGCCTTCATCAACGGCACGATCGTCACGGCACTGGTGGTGTTCTATCCCGACTGGCTGGAGACCTTCAATCGCAGTCGCTACCTGCAGGCGCCCTGGAAGGAAGGCGATCGCGGCGAGTGAATGGCGCTGCATCGAGCGCCTGAATGGCGGGCCAGGCGTTGATGCGAGTCAATGCCCGGGCAGGGGCGTGCGCCATGCTGTGGAAAACCACGGGAGGCTACGGCATGAGCATTTACAAGTGGGCCAGAGACGCCCTTGGCGACGACCTGCGTGAGGCCGAGGCGCAGGGCTTCGATCGGCTGATGGCGCTGCGCGCGTTGCTGGCGGAGGTGGTGCAGCAGAACAAGGCGTCGCGCGACGCGCAGGAGCTGGCGCACGAGCTGCAGTTTCTTGCCGACAACCTCGACGAGGAGCGTGACTACGCCTTCATGCGTCCTTGAGCGGCAGCGGGGAGTCGTTTCGAGCGACGGGCTGCTCGGCCAGGCGGTTGCTGCTCAGTGCGGCCGCGTTGGCAGGTCGCCGCTGAACAGCTCGTCTTCCAGATTGTCGCCGGGGATGGCGTGTTCTTCCGCAGCCCAGGCGCCCAGGTCGATCAGTTTGCAGCGTTCGCAGCAGAAGGGGCGGTAGGTGCTTTCCGCTTTCCATTCGACGGGCGCGCCGCAGGTAGGGCATTGAACGGTGGTGGTCATGATTGGCCTCCGCGCAGGGTCAGATAGAAGGTATGCAGGCGCTCGACTTCCGCATCGAGCCAGGCCAGGTCGCGATCGTTGTTCAGCACGTCGTCGGCATGCCGCAGCCGCTCCTCGCGGCTGGCCTGTGCCTGCATGATGGCGCGTACCTGCTCCTCGGAGCTCTGGTCGCGGGCGATGGTGCGTTGCACCTGCAGGTCAGCGGGCGTGTCGACGACCAGAATACGCTGCGTCATATGGCGCTGGCCGGACTCCACCAGCAGTGGCGAAACCAGGATGGCGTAGGGCGACTCGGCGCGCGCCAGGACCTGCACGATCTCCTGGCCGATCAGTGGGTGCAGCAGGCTTTCCAGCCAGCGGCGTTGCTCCGGGTCGGTGAAGATCAGCTTGCGCAGCGCGGCGCGGTCCAGCTCGCCATTCGCCTGCAGCACCTCGCTGCCGAAATGCTCGGCGATCCTGGCGAGCGCCGGTCGTCCCGGCTCCACGACCCAGCGCGCCGCGTGATCGGCATCGACCACATGTACGCCGCGTTCGATGAAGCCTTGCGCCACGGCGCTCTTGCCGCTGCCGATGCCGCCGGTGAGGCCAAGTATCCAGGGTTTCATAACGCCGATGCGGTCCCGTGATTGCTTAAGGGCGCGATTGTAAGGGGGATTGCCGGGTGAGGCGAACAGTCAGTGGATACGTACCTGTTGGCGAGCGGATGAGCGTGTGTATCGCTGGCGAGCTGACTCCTGCAGGAGTCAGCGTCATGCAGTGCGGATCTTGGGGGCGGTATGGATTCCTAGAAGCCGGCGAACTTCAGGTAGCTGCCAGTGATCACATCGCCCCACAGCAGCGCGATCCAGCCGGCAATGGCCAGATAGGGGCCGAAGGGTATGGGCGTGCTGGAGTCGCTGCCGCGCATGCGCAGCAGGATCACGCCAAGTACCGCGCCAACCAGCGAAGACAGGAGGATGGTCAGCGGCAGAATCTGCCAGCCACCCCAGGCGCCAAGCATCGCCAGGAGCTTGAAGTCGCCGTAGCCCATGCCTTCCTTGCCGGTGACCAGCTTGAACAGCCAGTACACCGACCACAGGCTCAGGTAGCCGGCAATGGCGCCCCAGAGCGCGTCTTCCAGGCTGGTGAACAGGCCGAAGCTGTTGACGATCAGGCCCAGCCACAGCAGCGGCAGTACCAGAATGTCCGGGAGGATCTGGTGGTCTGCGTCGATCAGGCTCATCGCCAGCAAGCCCCAGCTCAGTGCCAGCATGGCGCCGGTCTGCCAGGTGAAACCGAAGTGCCAGGCGATATAGCCGGACAGCACACCGCAGGCCAGTTCCACCAGAGGGTAGCGCTTGCTGATGGGCGTCTTGCAGTTCGAGCATTTGCCGCGCAGGAACAGGTAGCTGATGACCGGCACGTTCTCCCAGGGGCGAATCTCATGCCCGCAACCAGGACAGCTGGAGTTCGGCAGCACCAGGTTGAAGGTTTCTGCTGGAGGTGCCGGCGGCATCTCCAGCACCTCGCGGGCCTGGGTTTGCCAGTCGCGCTGGAGCATCTTCGGCAGGCGGTAGATCACGACGTTGAGGAAGCTGCCTACCAGCAGGCCCAGCAGGAGGGCGCATAAAACAAAGGCCAGCACATGGCTGGCCAGAAAATCGATGACGAGCATTTAGACTACGGAACCCAGCTGGAAGATTGGCAGGTACATGGCGATGATCAGGCCACCGACCAGGACGCCCAGCACCGACATGATAATGGGCTCCATGAGGCTGGTGAGGCCGTCGACCATGTTGTCCACTTCGTCCTCGTAGAACGTGGCAACCTTTCCCAGCATTTCATCCAGGGCACCGGATTCCTCGCCGATGGCGGTCATCTGTACGGCCATTGACGGGAATACATCCGTCGTCCGCATCGAAAAGTTCAACTGCATGCCGGTGGAAACGTCTGCTTTGATCTTGTTGGTGGCGTTTTTGAATACCACGTTCCCGGTCGCGCCTGATACCGAGTCGAGTGCATCCACCAATGGTACGCCTGCAGCGAAGGTGGTGGACAGGGTGCGAGCAAAACGGGCAACTGCCGACTTATAGAGAATATCGCCAACGATGGGGAGTTTGAGTATTCCCCGGTCGATGGAGTCCCTGAACTTCTGCGAGCGTTTGTGCGCCTCCTTGAAAGCAACGGCGCCCGCAAAAAGAGCGATCAATACTACGAACCACCATTTCTGCATGGCTTCCGATATGCCTATCACCATCAAGGTGAAGGCCGGCAGCTCCGCACCGAAGTTGGCAAAGACGGACTGAAACTGCGGCACCACCTTGATCAGGAGGATGGCCGAAACAATGACTGCAACGACGATCACCGCAATCGGGTAATTCATTGCCTTCTTGATCTTGGCTTTCAGCGCTTCGGTCTTCTCTTTGTAGGTCGCGATGCGATCCAGCAGGTTTTCCAGGGCGCCCGCCTGTTCACCGGACTCCACCAGGTTGCAGTAAAGCTCGTCGAAATACTCGGGTTTCTTGCGCAGTGAGGCGGCGAAGCTGTTGCCCGCTGCAACTTCCTGTTTCACCTCGTCCACCAGCTTGCGCATGTTGGGGTTGTCGAAGCCCTCGGCGATGATGTCGAAGGATTGCAGTAGCGGTACGCCGGCTTTCATCATGGTCGCCATCTGCCGGGTGAACAGGGCGATGTCCATGGGTTTGATCTTCTTGCCTTTTCCGAACAGGGCGAGGCTGGACTTTCTGCGAACCTTGGTGGGGTTGATGCCCTGTTTGCGTAAGTGTGCCTTGACCATGGCCGGGTTCTGGCCGCTGATCTCCCCCTTTACGACGGCTCCACTTCTGTTCTTGCCTTCCCAGGTGAACGCGCTGGTTTTCAAAGCTTTCTGCGCCATGGTTAATCCTTGGTCACGCGGTTAACTTCCTCAAGGCTGGTAACCCCAAGCATGGCCTTGAGCAAAGCGGAGGTGCGTAAGTCATTAAAGCCGTCTTTACGCATCTGTGTGGCGATATCGATGGAATTGCCTTCTTCCATGATAATCCGCTGCAGGTCGGGCGTGTTTTTAACCACTTCATAAATACCGACACGGCCCTTGTAGCCGCCCTTGCAATTTTCACAGCCCACCGGGCCATAGATTTTGAAGGTGCCGATCTTGTCTGCGGGGAAACCTTCAGACAGCAGGGTCTCATGTGGTACGTCGATTACCTTCTTGCAGCTGTTACACAGTTTGCGTGCCAGACGCTGGGCGATGATCAGGTTGACCGAGGTGGCGATGTTGAACGACGGCACACCCATGTTGCGCAGGCGCGTCAGGGTTTCCGCGGCGCTGTTGGTGTGCAGGGTGGACATCACCATGTGTCCGGTTTGCGCGGCCTTCACGGCAATGGAAGCAGTGTCGAGGTCGCGGATCTCGCCCACCATGATGATGTCCGGATCCTGACGCAGGAAGGCGCGCAGTGCCTGGGTGAAGTCCATGCCCTGTCGCGGGTTGACGTTGACCTGGTTGATCCCCTCCAGGTTGATCTCCACCGGGTCTTCGGCGGTGGAGATGTTCACGTCTGGTGTGTTGAGGATATTCAACCCGGTGTAGAGCGACACCGTCTTGCCTGAACCGGTAGGTCCGGTCACCAGAATCATGCCTTGTGGTTGCTTGAGGGCGCTGAGGTAAAGCTCCTTCTGCTCTTCCTCGTAGCCCAGTGCATCGATGCCCATCTGCGCACTGGTCGGGTCGAGAATCCGCATCACGATCTTCTCGCCCCACAGGGTAGGCAGGGTATTGACGCGAAAATCGATGGCCTTGGTCTTGGAAATCTTCATCTTGATTCGGCCATCCTGCGGCTTGCGCCGCTCGGAGATATCCAGTGCCGCCATGACCTTCAGGCGTGCCGATATTCTCGGGGCAAGCTGGATCGGCGGGCGGGCCACCTCATGCAGCATGCCGTCCGTGCGAAAACGCACGCGGTAGGTCTTCTCGTAGGGCTCGAAGTGCAGGTCCGAGGAGCCGCCCTTGATGGCATCCAGGAGCATCTTGTTGACGAAACGCACCACGGGGGCGTCATCTGCGTCCGTGCCGCTTTCTGCATCTGCCTCGTCATCCGCGCTTTCGACATCCAGTCCGTCGAGATCGACGTCAGCCAGGTCATCCAGTGCGCTATTGGCCGCATCGAAAAGCTTGTCGATGGCATCGCCAAGCTTGTCGTCTTCGACCAGGACTGCTTCGGTGGTCAGACCGGTGCTGAACTGGATATCGGTAACCGCTTGGTGGTTAGTCGGGTCAGACAGTGCTACGAAGAGCTTGTTGCCTCTGCGCCATAGGGGAAGCACGCGGTGTTGGCGCATTAGCTTTTCGCTGACCAGATCCTTGGGTTGCCCATCTTTGTCGATCGCATGCAGGTCGAAAAACGCGACACCGAACTGCTCCGCAGCCAGTTCAGCCAAGGCGCGGCTTTTTACCAATCTGTTCTGCACCAGGTAGGTCACCAGCGGCAGCTTGTTGCGCTGGGCCTGCTGCTGGGCCTGCAGGGCGGTCTTCTCGTCCATCAATCCCGTTTGCGCCAGTTGCCTGGCCAGGCCGGAAAGGGAAATGCTCTCGTTCATTACATGCTCCACAAACAGTGCCTGCGTTATAGCGCAGTTGCAGATGGGCTGCCAAACGAGCGTGTCGGAGGTGACAAAAAATGGCAGTTAGTGCCGGCTAGCGTGGCTGGCATGAGAGATCGAGAGCGTCGCGGGGCCAGTAGCGTGCGTAAATCGTTGTTGGCACGTTGGCTGCATTGCTGGTGCTAGGTCGCTGGACCTGTTCATTCCTAGGAGAGAAATATGAAAGCTCAAATGCAAAAGGGTTTTACCCTGATCGAACTGATGATCGTGGTTGCGATCATCGGCATCCTGGCTGCCATCGCCATTCCGCAATATCAGAACTATGTTGCCAAGTCGCAGGTTAGCCGCGTAATGAGCGAGACTGGTGCTCTGAAGACTGCAATCGAAACCTGCATGATGGAGGGTAAAGACTCTTCTACCGATCCAGTGTGTGACCTGGGCTGGACTGATAGCAACCTGATTGGTGAAGGCGAGTCGGAAGGCTTTGATACTCAAGATGGCCTGGATGTAGAGATCAGCTTGGCAGATAACACTGCATCTGTCACTGCCACGTTCGGCGGTAACGCTTCTGCGGCAATTAATGACGAGACTCTTGCTTGGACTCGCAGCGACACCGGTACTTGGGCTTGCACAACTTCCGTTGAGGCCAAATACCGTCCTGCTGGTTGCGGTGCCAATGAAGCTGAAGAGTAATCATCACTGATTAGTCTGCTGACCTAAGAAGCCCCGCATTTTTGCGGGGCTTTTTTATAAATGGATCTATTCGTATCGTAGGTGCTAGGGAGTTTGCATGCTTTCAAGGCTGCTCAGTCTGTTCTTGCTAGTCGTGCTGGGTTCGCTGTTGCTGGGTGTGCCTGCCTATTTCTGGATCAGTGATCGACAGCAGGTCTTGCGCTTTTTATATCCGGTCCAGATTGCGGTTACAGCGCCTTCTCTCTCCTGTACTGCGGGTTCTCCTGCCTGGCTCAAGAAATCGGCTGGGTTTTCGATGCGAGATAACTCGGCGCCATCCGGTCAGTTGGCCTACGTATCGGCAGAGGGGGACGTATACGAGTGTCATTATGGCTGGAGCGGTTTTCCCCTTTTTTCACCCCGCGTAACCGAGCAAAGCCGCTTCCGCTATGCCAGTATGACTAAGGCGTTGACTGCCGATGCTGTACTACGCCAAGTGCGCGCTGGGAAACTCGCGCTGAGTGATCGTGTGCTGGATTTTCTATTGCCGGGCGTAGAGGTTGTCGATGCCCGTTTGCAGGCTGTAACGGTTGAGAACTTATTGCGCCATAGCTCAGGTTTTGACCGTCTGCGCTCGGAAGATCCGATGGTGGTTCGGAATCGTAGGCCTTGGTGCCCGTACACCGCTGAGCCGCTGGCTACCGTGCGCTTGGACTTTGTGCCGGGTGAGCGCTATGCCTACTCCAACCTGAATTATTGTCTCTTGGGTATGCTGCTGGAAAAGGTATCCGGATTGTCGTTCCGGGAGTTGATGGAGCGCGAGTATGGTTTGAGTGTGCGTGGAATACGCTTTGTCGACGGGCCGTACCTGAATGATGAAGTGAGCTATGACTTTCGTAATGGCGGCTTCTACGGCGAGAGTTACTGGCGCTATTTCGACTTCGGGGCGCTGTCATCTGCTGCAGGGTTGTCTGGTAGCGCTGCGGCTTTCGCATCTCTGTGGGCAGCGTTGCGTGAAGGGCAGAGTTTTCCCGTGACACAGGCCGTCGAGCAACCCATCTGCGAGCAGGAGCGCCTCCGAGGTTGCTACGGATATAGCGTATTTAGCTACCGAACAACTGGTGGCGTGCTTACCTTGCAGGTACAGCCAGGGTTTCTGTATGGCAGTCCTTCTTTGCTGCTGTTGGACGATCATGGTGGTATTACCGTATGGGTTGGTAGTGGTATGCGATACAAGGGGAGTTCGACCGATTACATGATTGACTTTATCTATAGGCAGTTGGACTCCTATTATGCCTTGGGTATGTCGCGATAATGCCCCAGGCTTACAGTCCAGCTCTAGACGGAATTCGTGCGCTTGCGGCATTGACCGTTGCGGTCTATCACGCTCATTTGCCTGGATTAACGGGAGGTTTTTTTGGCGTAGACGTTTTTTTCGTTCTGTCCGGCTATCTGATCACCCGTTTGCTGCTGTGCGAGAAGGCAAGTACTGGAGGCCTCCAGTTCGACCGTTTCATCATTCGTCGGGCGCGACGTCTGGTGCCGGCGCTGTTGCTGATGCTGCTGGCGTATCTGCTAGTAGCTCCGTGGCTGTTTCCTGACGTGGCCTTTGCCAAGCACGTACGCGACGCGTTCCTGTCGGCCACTTATATGGTGAACTACGCCACGGTTCTGGGGGCGCCGGTGGCCGTGCTGGGGAATGTCTGGAGCCTGGCAGTAGAAATGCAATTCTATCTACTTTGGCCGTTGCTGCTGCTTGCTCTGCTGCGCTTGCCCAGATCAATGGCGATGGGCCTGATATTTGTATTGTACGTATTAGTTACTGCTTTGCGTTGGTGGAGTAGCGAGCATTTTTCGCTCTGGGGGTTTTATACGCGCACGGAGACTCACAGCAGCGGATTGCTACTAGGGTGCTTGTTGGGCTATTCGGGGATGACCATTCATCGGTATTGGGCGGCTGTCGGTCTGCTCCTTTTGTTTTTCACCATGTCGTTTTTTAGCACGATGTGGATGCCCACTGTTCGATATGGTTTCACGCTGACAGAGGTAGGGGCGGCCTTGCTAATACTGGCCCAGCCCGCTTGGTTGGGGGCTGCGCCACTCGCTTGGCTAGGTCGCATGTCTTATGGCTTTTATCTGTGGCATTACCCGATCATGCGCATCGTCCGAGGTCGTGAGGGCTGGGAGTGGCCGGCAGTCATGATGCTGGGGGTAGGTCTCGGGCTGCTGTTCGCTGTGCTCAGCCATTACCTAGTCGAGCGCCGCTTTTACCAGCCTCGCTTTTCTGAGACGCGCAACACCTTGGCCTGATGCTTGCTGAGGAGTTGGTAAGGAGGGAATGTCCATGTGTCAAAATAGCAGAGGCTTTACACTGATTGAGCTGATGATCGTCGTGGCGATTGTTGGTGTTCTGGCGGCGATGGCCATTCCTGTATATCAGGATTACGTTGCGCGTTCGCAGGTGCACCGCGCGTATGCTGAGTTGGCGGCCTATAAAACCTCGGTTGAGGAGCGGCTGAGCAAGGGGCAGTACGTGATCAGCAATGCGGATCTGGGATATGTCGCATCCAGTGTCACTGTGGCAGCCTCCGGAGATATCGCCAGTTTTCTGAGTGACGGTTCAGGCTCTCTACAGGTGACAATTGGTGGCAGTGTCAGCTCGACTGTGTCAGGCGCTCAGGTCTCTATATTGCGTTCGGTGAGCGGTGTGTGGAGCTGCGATATAGACGAGTCAGGTGCTGGCGCCTGGAAAAGTTTCTATATGCCTCGGGGTTGCTTCTAGTCTGGAAGTTGTTCTGTCTGCTCGCTTCAAAGCGCCAACCGCATCGACAAGTCCACTGCCTTCACATCCTTGGTCAGCGTCCCCAGCGAGATGTAGTCCACGCCGGTTTCCGCGATCACGCGCAGGGTGCTGTCGGTGATGCCGCCCGAGGCTTCGAGTTTCGCGCGGCCGGCGGTGAGTTTCACCGCTTCGCGCATGTCCTCCAGTGACAGTTCGTCGAGCATGACGATGTCGGCGCCCGCGTCGAGGGCTTCGCGCAGTTCTTCCAGGCTTTCCACTTCTATCTCCACCGGCTTGCCCGGAGCGATCTGGTGGGCGGCGTTCACCGCCTGGGCGATGCCGCCGCAGGCGGCGATGTGGTTTTCCTTGATCAGGAAGGCGTCATACAGGCCGATGCGGTGGTTGTGGCAGCCGCCGCAGGTCACCGCATACTTCTGGGCCAGGCGCAGGCCGGGAAGGGTCTTGCGAGTGTCCAGCAGTTTCACCCGGGTGCCTTCGACCAGGTCGGCGTAGTGGCTGCAGCGGGTCGCCACTGCCGACAGGGTCTGCAGGAAGTTGAGAGCGGCGCGCTCTCCGCTGAGCAGCGCGCGTGCCGGGCCCTCCAGGCTGAACAGGGTCTGCTCGGCTTGGGCGCGCTCGCCGTCCTGCACCTGCCAGTGCACCGTGACCCGCGGATCGACCTGACGGAAGACCGCATCGACCCATGCCGTGCCGCAGATTGTCGCTGCTTCGCGGGTGATCACGCGGGCGCTGGCCAGTCGCTCCGCCGGAATCAGCTGGGCCGTGATGTCCCCGCTGCCGATGTCTTCGGCCAGGGCGCGGCGGACATTGGCTTCGATTTCGCTGCTGAGGTCGGCGAGGGTCAGGTTGGGCATGATCGGCTCCGGAGTAGGCGAGGGGCGATTATAGAGGCAGGACGGCATCGGGCTACAGCGCTCGCGGGCATCGCTTCGATCCATGGGTGACGAGCCGAGCTCTGCCCGACCGTCGGTGCGGCGTCACGCGGCTGTCAGCGGTAGTCTGTAGGCTCCACGGTCGTCGGGCAGTGGCTACCGTCTGGAGATGGCGTGTGGCTATCTGTGACCTGCATCATGTCTGTAGGAAAAATTGGCTTGGTATGGCTCGCAGCCTCCCTATAATGCCTTTACATTTTTCGTTATTGACGCCAGGCCTTTGACGTTAGGGATGACGCTCGGTTGACGCTGTGCAGACCAGGAAGCCCGGGTTCGGGCAGTCTGCGGGAGACTAGAATGAAGACCGACGCGAATGTGGTGCACCTGAACAAGGCCACCGCAGAGCAATCGCCAACTTCGCCGGTAGGAAGACTGCCCGTGGCGCTGATTCAGGTGCGTGACAAAGCCGCGCAACAGCTCAAGCAGAATCTGCAGAGTCTGTTCGACAACGCCGACGATACCCTCTTCGAGATGGCGGATCGGGCGACCAGCAATGCCGAGCAGAATGCCTTCTTCGAGGCCATGCGCGACCTGCGTCTCAAGCGCAAGACCATCGAGCGTGGTTTCCTGCAGAAGGTGTTCGAGTCTTTCGCCAATCTCAACCAGTACGAGATCGGCAAGCCGCAGCCTGCCCTGGATGCGGTGTCCCTGGACAGCCTCAGCCTGGTGCAGAACGACGAACTGGAAGAGACCGTGGCACTGGACGCCATGGTGGCCAAGGTCATGAGTCGTGACGCCGCAGCGCTGGGGCATCTCACCACGCGTCTCAACGCGGTGATCAGCAAGAAGCTGGATGACAAGAGCAACCCGCTCGGTCCGACCCTGCTCAGCGAATACTTCCTCGATGCCTGCAGCGGCCTGGGTGTCGAAATCAAGGTCAAGCTGATCATCCTCAAGCTGTTCGAGAAGTACGTCCTGGGCAGCTGCGACAATCTCTATGCCGAGGCCAACCAGGCGCTGGTCAGTGCCGGCGTATTGCCCGAGCTGAAATCCGCGCCACCGCGTCGCCAGTCGCGCCCGGCCGCCTCCACTTACGTGCAGTCCTCTGCCGAGGAAGGCATGCCGCTGCTCGAGGGGGCCGACCAGGGCGTGCAGGAAGTCTTCGGCGCGCTGCAGGACCTGTTGTCCCAGGTGCGTGGCAGCGCGATGCCGCGTCGCGCTCAGGTGGCCGATGCGCTGCCCATCACCAGCAACGACCTGATGCGCCTGCTCTCGCACATGCAGCAGCGCACGCCGGCGCAGATCAACCTCGACGATTTTGACCTGCGCAACCAGCTCGAGCACCTGCTCGAGCGTGCCAGTGCCAAGAGTGGCAAGGCGCGTGTGGTCGGTGAAGTCGACGAGGACGTGATCAACCTGGTGTCGATGCTGTTCGAGTTCATTCTCGACGACCGCACCCTGCCGGATTCGCTCAAGGCGCTGATCGGCCGCCTGCAGATCCCGATGCTCAAGGTCGCGGTGCTGGACAAGACCTTCTTCAGCCGTGGCAGCCACCCGGCTCGTCGCCTGCTCAACGAAATTGCCTCTGCGGCATTGGGTTGGGGCGAGCAGGACGACGCGCAGCGCGACAGCCTGTATCAGAAGATCGAACAGGTGGTGCAGCGTCTGCTGAACGATTTCGTCGATGACCCGGCGATTTTCTCCGAGCTGCTCGCTGACTTCATGGCCTTCACGGGCGATGAGCGTCGCCGCAGCGAGTTGCTCGAACAACGCACCCGTGATGCCGAGGAAGGCAGCGCCAAGGCCGAGCTCGCCCGTCGTCAGGTCGAACAGGCATTGAACGAGCGCCTGCTGGGCAAGACGCTGCCCGAGGTGGTGGTGCGCCTGCTGCAGGAAGCCTGGAGCAAGGTGCTGATGCTCACCTGCCTCAAGCATGGCGTGGAATCGCCGGAGTGGCAGGCTGCCCTGCAGACCATGGATGACCTGGTCTGGAGCGTTGCGCCGCACGAGGATCCGGAAGCCCGTCTGCAACTGCTGGAACTTGTCCCGGGCCTGCTCAAGGCTTTGCGCGAAGGCATGGCCAGCGCCGCCTTCGATCCCTTCTCCACCAGCGAGTTCTTCAGCCAGCTGGAAGTGCTGCATGTGCAGGCCTTCCAGCGCTTCAAGCGCGCCGCTGCCGAGGCCGAGGTCACGCCCGAGCAGGCCGAGGCCGTGCAGGCTGACGCCGGCGAGGGTGACCTCGAACTGCCGCTGCTGGAGTTGCCCGCCGAGGAAGCGGTGGTCGAGGACGCACCGGCGATGGTCGAGGTGGTCGAGGAAATCATCCTGCTGGCTCCAGGGCAGACCCGCCCGCAGGAGCCGGAAGTGATGTTGCCGGACGACGACGAGGCGCTGCTGCAGGTAGACAGCCTGCGTGTGGGCAGCTGGGTCGAATTCCAGGAAGACGAGGAGCACAAGCTGCGTTGCAAGCTGGCGGCCATCATCAAACCGACCGGCAAGTACGTGTTCGTCAACCGCACCGGCATGAAGGTGCTGGAGAAGAGCCGCAACTCGCTGGCCGTGGAGTTCCGTCGCAACGCCATTCGCCTGCTCGACGATGCGCTGCTGTTCGATCGCGCGCTGGAGTCGGTGATCGGCAACCTGCGCAAGCTGAAGAACGCCTGATCGATCGCCGGTGCGTGCGCTGTCCTCAGGGCACGCGCGCGCCTCCGGCGTGAGGCACTGCATGCCTCGTCCTGTGCCTGAGGGCGCACGACCCATTCGACATTTCCTGTCCCGCGCACATCCTGTTGCCGTCTCGCGCTTGGCCGTCCGGGTTGGCTGCTCTAGAGTGATGGCTCGCTCAGGAGTGTCACATGCAGCTCGACCCCTCAACCGGCTGGTTTCAGGGCATTCGTCATTGCCCATCACCCAACTTCAACGCCCGTCCCGACGGCGAGATCTCGCTGCTCGTGGTGCACAACATCAGCCTGCCGCCTGGACAGTTCGGTACCGGCAGGGTGCAGGCGTTCTTCCAGAACCGCCTGGCGACGGATGAGCACCCCTTCTTCTCCGAAATTGCCGACCTGCAGGTCTCTGCGCATTTCTTCATCGAGCGTGATGGCTCGCTGACGCAATTCGTCTCCTGCCTGGATCGCGCCTGGCATGCCGGTGTTTCCCGCTTCGATGGACGGGACAACTGCAATGATTTTTCGCTAGGTGTGGAGATGGAGGGGACCGATGACCAGCCTTACACTGACAGTCAGTACGCAAGGCTGACCGAGCTGACGCGCCAGTTGCTGGACGCCTACCCGGCCATCTCGACCCAACGCATTCGTGGGCACTGCGACATCGCGCCGGGACGCAAGACCGATCCGGGCCCCGCGTTCGACTGGCCACGCCTGTACGCCACATTGAAGGATTGAGGAGAGGTAGCGATGAGTTTTCTGGTCATTCTGCTGGTGCTTTGGGTCGAGAAGTTCTCCGCCTGGCGCCTGCGCATCCAGCAGGACGGCCCCTGGCTCGCGCAGTTGCGACGCGTGCAGCAGGGCAGTCTGCAGCAGGCGCCGTGGCTGTGCCTGGGCCTTCTGGTGCTTCTGCCCGTCGCGGCACTGGGGCTGGTTCTGCTCGTGCTCAAACCGCTGGCCTATGGCTGGCTTGCCTTGCCGGTGCACCTGCTGGTGCTGATCTACAGCCTGGGCCGTGGCGATCTGCTCGCAGCTCTGGGCCCTTTCCGTGATGCCTGGCGTCGCGGTGATGGGCAGGCCGCCTACCACGTCGCCGAGCGTGACCTGGCGTTGCAGCCGGAAGAGGGCACTCAACTGCTGCAGCAGGTCCAGGGGCACTTGCTGTGGCAGGCCTACCAGAGCTTCTTCGCGGTGATCTTCTGGTATCTGCTGCTCGGTCCGCTGGCGGCGCTGGCCTACCGGCTGCTGGCGCTGACGTCCGAGCACGCCGAGCAGGCCGCGCTGCGCGAGCGGGCGGTTCAGCTGCGACACGCCTTCGACTGGTTGCCGGCGCGGGTGCTGGCTTCCAGCTTCGCCCTGGTGGGCAACTTCGTTGCGGTCACTCGTGCCCTGTTGCACGAGTTGCTCAGCTGGGACATCGCCGCCGCCCAACTGGTGATCAAGGCCGGGCGTGCAGCGGGGGAGATGCCGGCCCCGGTCATGGGTGAGGAGGGCGTGGATACGCTGGATCAGCTGTGGCAGCTGCTGATTCGCGCTGCAGTGGTCTGGTACGCCGCTTACGCGGTGTGGGTGCTGCTCATCTAGCGGTGATCGGAGCGCCCTGGCGAACGTTGGCCGGGGTCGCTGCAACCTCGAAGGCTTCCTGCGAGGCGGTTCGGGGTGTCGCGCGGGTTTAACCTTAAGTTACAGAGAGGCGGGTCGATAAGGGGTATAAGGGGGCGGTAGCCTGTCCTGTTTAGTGATTCGCGTCACATTTATCTGCCTGTATTCGCCGCGTGGATTCGCGCGCCGCAGGTCGGGCTGCACAGGACGCCGTCGTCAGCCCGTGTGAGGCTCAGCGGCCGTTCAAGCAACACCCATAACAATAATGGCAACTGGAGACGTCTAGTGAAGACCGTGTTGTATCCGGCCATCGCGCTGATGAACCGCCTCAGCTTCGGCATGAAGTTCAGTCTGATCAGTGTCCTGTTTTTCCTGCCCATGCTGGTCACCAATTTCTATCTGGTGCGTGACTCCTACCGACAGTTCGTCGGGACCGAGAATGCACTGGAGAGCCTCGAGCTGCTGGGCCAGAGTCTGCAGCTGCGGCGTGACCTGGAAAGCCTCAATGACCTGGTGCAGATCAACTCGATGATCGGCCAGTCCGGCCAGGCGGGCGATCTGGAAAGCCGCATCGGCCAACTGCAGCAGGCACTGAGCGCGGGGCTGCAGGGCCTGGAGCCGGTCACCCAGGATGCCGAGCAGGCGGCCGAGTTCGTCAGCAAGCGCGACGAGCTGCTGGCGGATCTCAAGAGCGCGGAAGGCGAGACGTCGCTGCAGAGCAAGGCGGTCATCGTCGAGAAGCTGCTCGGCTCCTCGCAGGTGTTCATCAAGCTGGTGGCCAGCCAGGCCGGTCTCAGCCAGGACCCGCAGCGCCAGGTTCGCCAGATCACCGAGCTGATCACCAACGTCACCCCGCAGATCACCGACGTGCTGAGCCAGGGCCGTGCCATTGGCGCCTACTCGCTGGGGCAGGGCTTTCTCAACTCGGCGGCCAGCACCAAGTTCGATGATCTGTTGCTGCAGCTGGAGAAGCTGCACGCCGAATATGGCCTGAACCTGCAGGAGGCGCTGGCGGGCAGCGTCGCCGCGCAGAATGGCCTGGGCGGTCTGGCCGAGGCCAGTCGGCAGAGCCTGAAAGACAGTGCTGTGCTGTTCGAGGACCAGGTGATCATCGCCGACAGTCTCGATACGCCCTGGGCCCAGTTCTACGAGCAGGTCAGCCAGCAGATGGCCAGGACCTACGCGTTCAACGATGGCCTGCTGGCCTTTCTCGATAGCCAGCTGAGCGAGCGCCTGACCGAGAACCGCGCGCAGATGGTGTTGCTGGTGGTCGCGCTGGTGGTGGTGTTCCTGCTGATCGTCTACCTCTACAGCGGTTTCTACGTGTCCACGCGCTCGACCCTGAAGACCCTTGGCCAGGTCATGGACAAGGTGGCGGCCGGCGACATGACGGTCACCTTCCAGGCGCAGAGTCGCGACGAACTGGGTGAGCTGGGGCAGGTGTTCAACCAGACTGTCATGCGTATCCATGACCTGATCGAACGCGTGGGCCACACGGTCGGCGAAGTGGGCGGCCAGGCCGACCGCGTCGAGCTGGTGTCGGGCGAGAGCAACCAGGCCGTCGCCGGTCAGCGCGCGCAGATCGAGCAGGTCGCCACGGCGATGAACCAGATGTCGGCCACGGCCCAGGAAGTGGCGCGTAGCGCCGCCGCTGCGGTGAACAGTGCACAGAGCGTCAACCAGGAAACGGTCAGCGGCCGGGCACTGGTCGAGTCGCAGGTCGGGGCTATCCAGCGCCTGGCCGGGGAAATCGACCAGTCGGTGGCGGTCATCGACCAACTGGCCAGCGACAGTGCTGCCATCAGCCAGGTGCTGGACGTGATCAAGGGCATCGCCGAGCAGACCAACCTGCTGGCGCTCAACGCGGCCATCGAGGCGGCGCGTGCCGGGGAGCAGGGGCGCGGGTTCGCGGTGGTCGCCGACGAGGTGCGCAACCTGGCCAAGCGCACCCAGCAGTCCACCGAGGAGATCGAGGCGATGATCGCCAAGCTCCAGGGAGGTGTCGGCGCCGCCGTCAAGGCGATGAATGCCAGCCACCAGATGGCCGATGGCACGGTCAGCGAGTCGGCCAAGGTGCAGCAGGCACTGGAGAACATTCTCGGCGCGGTGGGCATGATCGTCGATCAGAACCAGCAGATCGCGGCGGCCGCCGAGCAGCAGACCGCCGTGGCGCACGATATCGACCAGAACATCGTCGAGATCAACCATGCCGGTGAGCGCACCGCCGCTGGCGCGAGCCAGACCGAGCAGGCCAGCCGCGAGTTGAGCGAACTGGTCACCCGCCTCAAGCAGTTGATCGGCGCGTTCCGCGTCTGATCGGCCCGAGGGCTTGAGTCGCCCTGATCGCGGCTCAAGCCTGGTGGCCTAGCCCCAGCCGAACAGCGCCTCCGCATTGCGGCTGCTGGCCGCCGCCAGCGCCTCGGCCGACATGCCACGCAATGCCGCCAGCTCGCTGCAGATTTCCGCAAGGTGCTCCGGGCTGTTGCGCTGGTTGGCGTGCATGGAGGGCGCCATGTCCGGCGCGTCGGTCTCCAGCACGATGGCCTCCAGCGGCAGCCCGGCCACGACCTTGCGCAGGCGATTGGCCTGCGGCCAGGTCGCCGCGCCGCCCAGGCCCAGGCGAAACCCCAGCCTGATGTATTCGCGTGCTTCCTCGGCGCTGCCGGCAAAGGCGTGGATGATGCCGCCACGCGCCGGACGCAGGCGCTTGAGCGTGGCGATGGTCGCCGCGTGCGCACGGCGTACGTGCAACAGGACGGGTAACTCGAACTCGATTGCCAGGTGCAGCTGGGCTTCGAACAGGGCCTGCTGGCGCTGGCGATCGAGGTGGTCCAGGTAGTAGTCCAGGCCGAACTCGCCAACGGCGCACAGCCTGGGGTGGCCGATCAGCCTGTCCAGCCAGGCGCGCAACTCGCCCAGGTGCTCAGGGCGGTGCTCGTCCAGATACACCGGGTGCAGGCCGAATGCGGCGTACAGACCTTCGCTCGACTCGACCAGCTGCCATAGACGCTGCCAGTTGCTCTGGTACACCCCGAGGACGACCATGCGCTGTACGCCCAGGGCCTGGCTGCGTGCGAGCACCTCGGCGCGGTCGGCGTCGAAGTCCGGGAAGTCGAGGTGGGTGTGGGTATCGATCAGGCGCATCGTTCACTCAGGGTCGACCATTTTCGACCAGGTTGCCAGTACCGGGCGAGCCGCCGCCCCATCGGGATTGCCAGCGGGGTCAGATACGCGCCTTGAAGCTGCGTTCGATGGCCTCGATGCCGGGCTGATAGTCGTCCTGTTCCACGGCTCGTAGGGCCCAGCTCAGCACGCGCTCGGCGATGCGCTCGTGCTGCTGGCTCATCGCATTGACCCGCAGCGGCAGGAAGTCCAGCAACTGGGTGTCACCGAAGGTCGCCAGGCGTATCGCCGGCTGCTGCTCGCCGTGTCGCTCGCGCAGGGCGTCGAACACGCCTTCGAGCAGGACGTAGGCGGTGCTCAGCAGGGCGTCGGGCGGGCCGGCGTCGGCCAATAGCGCCTGCATCTGGCGGTAGCCGCAGGCCCGGCTGAACAGCTCGCCGTGGTACACGCTGACGCGCCCGTCGAACCCGGCTAGCGCGGCATGAAAGCCCCGTTCGCGCGCCTGGCTGATGACCAGTTCGGGACGAGCGCCGAGCAGGGCGATATGTCGGGGCCGGGGCGTCAGCAGGCTGGCGGTCAGGGTGTGTCCGGCCTGTTCGTCATCGCTGACCACCGAGCGGATATGCCGGGGTGACAGCGCGCGGTCCACCGCGATCACCGGCAGGCCGGAGGCGACGATCGACGGATACAGCGGGTCGTCCGGCGGCAGGCAACTGGCGACGATCAAGGCATCGCAGCGGCGCGAGCGAAACAGCTCGAGCAGCTGGCGCTCGCTGTCCGCAGCGTCGTCGGAGCTGGCGATCAGCAGCTGATAGCCGGCGGCGCGCGCCTTCTGCTCGAGCAGCTTGGCCAGGCGCGCATAACTGGGGTTCTCCAGGTCAGGCAGGATGAAGCCCAGGCAGCGGCTCTGCCCCCTGCGCAGGCTGGCGGCCTGCTGGTCGGGTCGATAGCCATGTTCCTCCACCACCGCCAGCACGCGCGCCACGGTCGCGGGGCTGATGCGCCGGCGTTCGGCCTGGCCGTTGATCACGTAGCTGGCGGTGGTGACCGAGACCTGGGCCAGGCGGGCGATGTCGCTGAGTTTCACGGGCGCACCCTGTAGAGATGAGGTTTCGGCTGTGCGAGCGCGGCGAGTCTACACCGTCCCGGCGACGACCGGGCTTCAAGGATGCCCCGTTATCGGCTAAGGTGCCGGAATGTGGTGAATCGTTTCAGCAGTCTAGTTCACCTGCTCGTCTTAGCCAGAACAATAAGTCGGAGACTCCCATGCTCGAACTCGATGCCAGTCAGATCCAGATGGGCCGGGCCGCGGCGAACAAGGATGAAGCCCTGGCCATGCTTGCCGACGCATTGGCCAGCGCTGGCCTGGCCACAGCGGCTTATCTCGACGGTTTGCAGGCACGCGAGCGCCAGGGCTCGACCTTTCTGGGGCAGGGCATCGCCATTCCCCACGGCACGCCGCAGACACGCGACCAGGTGCTGCGCACGGGGGTCAGCCTGATTCAGTTTCCGGCGGGTGTGGATTGGGGCGACGGGCAACGGGTGTACCTGGCCATCGCGATTGCCGCCCAGTCCGACGAGCACCTGCATCTGTTGCAACTGCTGACCCGCGCCCTGGGCGAAGGGGACCTGAGCCAGGCCTTGCGTGAGGCGGGTGAAGCCACGCAGATCCTCGAACTGTTGCAGGGCGCGCCGCAGGCGCTGGCCCTGGATGGCCAGCTGGTGGCGTTGGGGCAGGCGGCCGAAGACTTTGACGAGTTGCTTTGGCAGGGTGCCCGCCTGTTGCGCCAGGCCGGTTGCGCGCGCACGGGCTTTGCGCTCGGCCTGGCGCGTGGCGAGCCGTTGCCGCTGGGTGACGGCCTGTGGTGGCTGCACAGCGACGCCAGTGTCGAGCGGCCGGGCCTGGCGTTCGTCACCCCGGCGCAGGCGCTGACCTTTCGTGGCGAGGCGCTGCGCGGCCTGTTCTGCCTGGCCAGCCAGGGTGAAGCGCATCGGCAGGCGCTGGAGCGGCTCTGCGATGTGCTGATCGGCGGTCGCGCGGCGGCGTTCAGCGAGGCCAGCGACAGCCGCCAGGTGATCGAGGCGCTGGGTGGCGAGGTGGCGCCGGACTGGCCCAGCCTCAGCGTGCCGCTGCTCAATGCCCACGGCCTGCATGCACGACCGGCCAAGGCCTTGAGCGAGCTGGCGCAGGGTTTTGCCGGCGAGATCCGTGTGCGCCTGCTCGGTGACGGCGCTGCAGGCGTCTCGGCCAAGAGCCTCAGCCGGCTGCTGGCGCTGGGGGCGCGTCGCGGGCAGATGCTGGAGTTCAGCGCCGAGCCGGCGATTGCCGAAGCGGCGTTGCCGGCGCTACGTGCGGCATTGCAAAGCGGCCTCGGTGAAACGGTCGAACCGCTGAGCGAGGCGCTGCCGGAGGTGGCCGCGCAGCTGCAACCGGTCGCGCCGGTCGCGCCTGTCGCCGGCGCTCGCCTGCTGGCGGTTGGTGCCTCGCCCGGTATCGCCATCGGGCCGGCGTTGGTGCGCACGCCTCCGACCTTTCATTTCGCCGAACAGGGGCAGGGCATCGAGCCTGAGCGGGCGCGCCTCGAGCAGGCCCTGGCCGTCGTCTCGGCGCAGATTCAGCGCCTGGTCGACGGCGCGGGCGTGGCCAGCATCCGGGAGATATTCAGTGCGCACCTGGCCATGCTTGGTGACCCGGCACTGCGTGAGGATGTCGAGGCACGCCTGGGGCAGGGCGCCAGTGCCGAAGCCGCCTGGCAGGTCGAGGTCGAGGCGGCGGCCAGGCGTCAGGAAGCCTTGCATGATGCGCTGCTGGCCGAACGCGCGGCCGACCTGCGCGACATCGGCAATCGGGTGCTGGCGCAGCTGTGTGGCGTGGCGCTGCCCAGCGAGCCGGACGAACCCTACATCCTGGTGATGGCCGAGGTGGTGCCGTCCGATGTCGCCGGGCTCGATCGTCGACGCGTTGCCGGCATTCTCACCGCGCGCGGTGGGGCGACGGCGCACAGCGCGATCATCGCCCGTGCTCTGGGCATTCCTGCGCTGGTCGGCGCCGGCGACGGCGTGCTGCAGTTGGCGCAGGGCACGCCGCTGCTGCTCGATGGCGACAGCGGCGTGCTGCGGGTGGCGCCGGATGCGCGCGAGCGTGACCAGGCGCTGCAAGAGCGCGAGGCTGCGCAGCGCCGCCAGGAGCAGGCGCATGCCCGGCGCTTCGACACGGCGCAGACCCGTGACGGCGTGCGAGTCGAGGTGGCGGCCAACATCGGTGCCAGCGGGGAAACCGCCGACGCGGTGGAGCTGGGCGCGGAGGCCGTGGGCCTGCTGCGCACCGAGCTGGTGTTCATGGAACATGCCCAGGCGCCGGACCAGGCCGCGCAGCAAACCGAGTACCGCCGCGTGCTCGACGCCTTGGCTGGCCGCCCGCTGGTGGTGCGCACGCTGGACGTCGGCGGCGACAAACCCTTGCCGTACTGGCCGATGCCCGCCGAGGAAAACCCCTTCCTCGGCGTACGCGGCATTCGCCTCAGCCTGCAGCGCCCGGACATCCTCGAAACCCAGCTGCGCGCCTTGCTCGCCTCGGCCGACGGTCGTCCGCTGCGGATCATGTTCCCCATGGTCGGCGCGGTGGAGGAGTGGCGCGCGGCGCGTGACCTGGTGCAGCGCCTGCGCGAAGAGATCGAGGTGCGCGACCTGCAGCTCGGCATCATGATCGAAGTGCCCTCGGCTGCGCTGCTGGCGCCGGTGCTGGCGCGCGAGGTGGACTTCTTCAGTATCGGCACCAATGACCTGACCCAGTACTGCCTGGCCATCGACCGCGGTCATCCGCAGCTGTCGGCGCAGGCCGATGGTCTGCACCCGGCGGTGCTGCGCCTGATCGAGATGACTGTCACGGCTGCCCATGCCCAGGGCAAGTGGGTCGGCGTCTGTGGCGAGCTGGCCAGCGATCGCCTGGCCGTGCCCCTGCTGATCGGCCTGGGGGTGGACGAGCTGAGCGTGACGCCGCGCTCCATCGCCCTGGTCAAGGCGCGGGTGCGCGAGGTCGACAGCCGCCAGGCACGTACCCTGGTCGATCGCGCCCTGGCGCTGGACAGTGCCAGCGCCGTGCGCGCGCTGGTCGCGGAGATGCACTGATGGCACGAATCCTGACCCTGACCCTGAATCCGGCGCTGGACCTGACCCTGCGCCTGCCGAGCCTGCAGCCCGGCGCGATCAACCGTTGTGACGAGCTGCGCAGTCATGCCGCCGGCAAGGGCCTCAACGTCGCCCAGGTGCTCGCCGACCTGGGCCACAGCCTGAGCGTCAGCGGCTTTCTGGGCCGCGCCAATGCGGTGCCGTTCGAGCGCCTGATGCAGGCGCGCGGCTTTCATGACCTGTTCGTCCGCGTGCCGGGCGAGACGCGCAGCAACATCAAGCTGGCCGAGGCCGATGGCCGCATCACCGACCTCAATGGCCCCGGACCGCAGGTCGAGGCCGAGCACCTGCAGCGCCTGGAGGAGGAGCTGCAGCCGCTGCTTGTCGAGCACGACGCCGTGGTGGTCGCCGGTAGCCTGCCGCGTGGCGTCACCACGCAGTGGTTCGCCAGCCTGCTGCGACGGATCAAGGCCAGTGGCATACCGCTGGTGGTGGACAGCAGCGGCGCGGCCCTGCAGGCGGCCCTCGACGTCGTGCCGTGGCTGATCAAGCCCAACGAGGAAGAACTGCGCGAGGCCTGCGGCAACGACCTGCCAGCGGCCATCACGCGCCTGCGCGGGCAGGGCATCGAGCATGTGCTGCTCTCGCGTGGCGCCGACGGCGTCGAATGGCACGGACCGGGTATCGCCCTGCGTGCCGTGCCGCCGCGCGTCGAGGTGGCCAGTACCGTCGGTGCTGGCGACTCGCTGCTGGCGGCCAGCCTGCATGGCCTGCTGCAAGGCTGGCCCGCCGAGCGCACGCTGCGCCTGGCCACGGCGGTGGCGGCGCAGGCGGTCACCCAGATCGGCTTCGGTATCCATGATCGCGAGCAACTGGCCCGCTTCGAAGCGGCCGTGCAACTGCACCGTCCAGAACAATAAGAGGCACCCACCATGAATCTGCTGATCGTCACTGCCTGCCCCAATGGCCAGGTCACCAGCGTGCTGTGCTCGCGTCTGTTGCAGGCGGCTGCCGAACGCCTGGGCTGGCAAACCCGCGTCGAGGTGCACGACGCCCGCGCCATTGGCTCGCCGCTCAGTGCGGCGGAAATCGCCGCCGCCGACTGGGTGCTGGTGGTCCGGACCGGCGATCTGCCGTTGCAGCGCTTCGCTGGCAAACGCCTGTTGCAGGCCTCGCCGGCAGAGGCGCTGGCCGACCCGCAGCGCTTCCTGCGTGAGGCGGCCGAGCGCGCCGAGCCCTATCAGGCTACGACCGAATCATCGACCGCTGGCACGCGCCGGCTGGTCGCCATCACCGCCTGCCCGACCGGGGTGGCGCACACCTTCATGGCCGCCGAGGCGCTGCAGCAGGCGGCGACGCGTGCGGGTATCGAGCTGCAGGTGGAGACCCGTGGCTCGGTCGGTGCGCGCAACCTGCTCGACGAAGCCGCCATCGCCGCTGCCGACGCGGTGCTGCTGGCCACCGATATCGAGGTGGACACCAGCCGCTTCGCCGGCAAGAAGGTCTATCGCTGTGGCACCGGCGTGGCGTTGAAGCATCCGCAACAGACGCTGGAACGGGCGCTGAACGAGGCCCGGCCACTGAGCGAGGCGGCGTCCGGAGAAGGCCAGGCCGCGGCCAGCCAGGGCGAGAAGAGCGGGCCCTACAAGCACCTGCTCACCGGTGTCTCCTACATGCTGCCGATGGTGGTGGCGGGTGGTCTGCTGATCGCCCTGTCGTTCGTCTTCGGTATCGAGGCCTTCAAGGAGGAGGGCACGTTCGCGGCGGCGCTGATGCAGATCGGCGGCGACGCCGCCTTCAAGCTGATGGTGCCGGTGCTGGCCGGTTACATCGCCTATTCCATCGCCGATCGTCCGGGGCTGGCGCCGGGCATGATCGGCGGGCTGCTGGCCGGCTCGCTGGGC
The DNA here is from genome assembly GCF_017915135.1 of Ectopseudomonas khazarica. NCBI lineage: Bacteria > Pseudomonadati > Pseudomonadota > Gammaproteobacteria > Pseudomonadales > Pseudomonadaceae > Ectopseudomonas > Ectopseudomonas khazarica. Next base: position 926,154 of record NZ_CP068551.1, read on the forward strand.
GCCGGTTTCATCGGCGGCATCGTCGCCGGGTTCATCGCCGGCTACAGCGCCAGGGCCATCGCCCGCTGGGTGCGCCTGCCGGAGAGCCTGGAAGCGCTCAAGCCGATCCTGATCATCCCGTTGCTGGCCAGCCTGGTGACCGGCCTGCTGATGATCTATGTCGTCGGCACGCCGGTGGCGGGTGTGCTGCAGTCGCTGACGCGTTTCCTCGACAGCATGGGCAGCACCAACGCCATTCTGCTCGGTGCGCTGCTCGGCGGGATGATGTGCGTGGACCTTGGCGGGCCGATCAACAAGGCGGCCTACGCCTTCTCCGTCGGCCTGCTGGCGTCGAGCAGCTACGCGCCGATGGCCGCGACCATGGCCGGGGGCATGGTGCCGCCGATCGCCATGGCCATCGCCACCGTGCTGGCGCGGCGCAAGTTCGCCCAGAGCGAGCGTCAGGCCGGCAAGGCGGCGGGCGTGCTGGGGCTGTGCTTCATCTCCGAGGGGGCGATTCCCTTCGCCGCCAGGGACCCGCTGCGGGTGATCCCTGCCAGCATCGCCGGCGGGGCGCTGACCGGCGCCCTGTCGATGTACTTCGGCTGCAAGCTGATGGCGCCGCACGGCGGCCTCTTCGTGCTGCTGATCCCCAACGCCATCAACCACGCCGCCTTGTACCTGTTGGCCATCGTCGCCGGCAGCCTGCTCACCGGCGTGCTCTATGCGCTGATCAAGCAGCCCGACGCGCAGCCGCTGGCGGTCGAGGCGCAATGAGCGCGCGCCGCTGAAGCTCGGGTACACTGGGCCGAACAGCGCCTGGGATGTAGGAGTCCAGGGCATGACCGTGCGCCCGTGCGTGGCGACGGGAGCATGCCGGACTGCTTGGCGCAGTCGCCCTCACCAAGAAAGGATCTTTTGTAGATGACTCAAGCTCTCGCGCATCGCTGGCGCTTCTTCCGGGCCGGCGGCTTCGATCAGGTGCAACTGGAAACCCCGGCGGATCTCGCCGCACTGCGTGGCCTGGACCAGAAACTCTGGGCCAGCCTGGCCTGCCCGGTGAACAACCTGGAGCTGGATCGGCGCATGCTGGACTACATCGACCTGAACAAGGACGGTCGTATCCGCGCCCCGGAAATCCTCGACGTGGTGGACTGGACGCTGGCGCGTCTGCGCGACCCGGCCGTGCTGTTCGAGAACGGCCCGCTGCAGCTCGCATCGCTCACCGATGACGCCGTGGGTGCGCGCCTGCGCCTGGCGGCGCAACGCCTGCTGGCGGTGCTGGGGCGCGCCGATGGCGACAGCCTGGTGCCGGCCGACACGGCCAACCTGGCGCACCTGTTCCCGCCGCACGAACCCAACGGCGACGGCCTGGTGCCGGCGACGCTGACCGATGACGCCGAGCTGAAGGCGGCCATCGCCGACATCATCGCCAGCCTGGGGGCGCAGACCGACCGCAGTGGCGAGGCGGCGATCGGCGCCGAACAGATCGGCGAGTTCTTCGCGCAGGCGCGCCAGCTGCACGCCTGGCATGCGCGTGCGGCGGAGCAGGGGCTGGACGCCTTCGGCGAGGGCACGGTCGCGGCGGTCGAGGCGCTGAGTGCCGTGCGCGCCAAGATCGACGATTACTTCACCCGCGTTGCCATGGCCGAGTTCGACCCGCGTGCCGCGGCGCTGATGAATGCCCAGGAAGCCGAGCTGGTGCGTCTGTCGTCGCTGTCCCTGGCGGATGCCGGCGAAGTCGCCGGCCTGCCCCTGGCGGCGGTGCAGCACGGTGACGAGTTGCCACTGGACAAGGGCCTCAACCCGGCGTGGCAAGGCGCGATCGGCGAGTTCCGCCAGCGCGTGGTGGTGCCGGTCTACGGCGAGCTGGAGCGCCTGTCGCGCGAGCAGTGGCAGCACCTGGTCGCGCTCTGCGGCAACTACCTGGCCTGGCAGGCTGAGACGCCCAAGGTGGCGATTGTCGAGGTGCTCAAGCGCGGGCGCATCCTCGAACTGGTGGAGCAGGACGCCGAAGCCCGCTTGCTGGCGCTGGTCGAGAAAGACAAGACCGTGGCCGAGGCGGCCGACGGGCTGGTCGAACTGGACAAGCTGATTCGTCTGCGCCACGGCCTGATCACGCTGCTGCGCAACTTCGTGTCGTTCCAGAGTTTCTATGCCCGTCAGGACAAGGCCGTGTTCCAGGCCGGCACGCTGTACATCGACGGCAAGAGCTGCGACCTGGCGGTGGAGGTCGACAACATCGAGGCGCATGCCAAGGTGGCGGCGGCCAGCGACTGCTTCCTGCTCTACTGCGCCTGTACCCGTCGTGGCGAGCCGGTGCGTGGCAAGGAGGCGATGAATATCGTGGTGGCGGTCACCGCCGGCAGCGAGGGCGACCTGCAGGCCGGGCGCCATGGCCTGTTCTATGACCGCGACGGCAATGACTGGGACGCCAAGGTGGTCAAGGTGGTGCAGAGCGCCATCAGCATCCGCGAGGCCTTCTGGTCGCCCTATCGGCGCATCTCCAAGCTGGTCTCCGACCAGGTGCAGAAACTGGCGGCCAGCCGTGACGCCGACATGGTCAGCAAGACCGCTGCCAAGGTCGGTGAAACGGGGGCGCCGGGTGCTGCAACGTCGGCGCCGGCGTTCGACATCGCCAAGTTCGCCGGGATCTTCGCTGCCATCGGCCTGGCGGTCGGTGCCCTGGGTACGGCCCTGGCTGCGGTGGTGACAGGCATCCTGTCGCTGGCCTGGTGGCAGGTGCCGTTGCTGTTGCTGGGCGTGCTGCTGGCCATTTCCGGCCCGGCCATGCTGCTGGCCTGGTTCAAGCTGCGTCGGCGCAGCCTGGGGCCGATTCTCGATGCCAATGGCTGGGCGGTGAACGCCAAGGCGCGCATCAGCATTCCCTTCGGTACCGCGCTGACGCAAATGGCCGAGTTGCCCAAGGGCAGCGACCGTGCCCTGCGTGACCCCTATGCCGACAAACCGCTGGTCTGGCCCTGGGTGGTCCTGCTGCTGGTGCTGTTGGCTGGCGGCTACCATGCCTGGAGCAGCGGCATGTTCAGCCCAACGGCCGCCGAAGCTCCGGCCGAAGTGGTCGCACCAGCGCAGCAGTAACGTAGGGCGGGTGCAACCCGCCGGTTTCGGCGTGGCGGGTTGCACCCGCCCTACGTCGCTGTCTGGTAATGCGCGCGCTTTTGTAGGAGCCGGCGATCCTGCGCGAGGCTGATCGCCAGCAAGCTGGCTCCTGCATGTCGACGCTCAGCCGGCCAACTGCTCCGCGACCCAGCGGGGCAACTGCTCGGTCGCCAGGCCATAGCGCTTTTCGGCGAACAGCGAATGGCCCTGGCTGGGCTCCAGGTTGATCTCCAGCGTGTGGGCGCCTGCCCGCCGCGCCTGTTCGACGAAGCCGGCTGCCGGGTAGACATGACCGGAGGTGCCGATGCTGACGAACAGCTCGCAGCGTTCCAGCGCATCCTGGATGCGCTCCATCTGATAGGGCATCTCGCCGAACCAGACGATATCCGGGCGCAGCGTGCCCCTCAGGCCGCAGCAGGCACAGGCCTGGCTGACCGGCATGTCGCCGTCCAGCGGGAAGCGTCGCTGGCTGTTGCTGCACAGCATCGACTGCAGTTCGCCGTGCATGTGCAGCAGGCGCCGGGAGCCCGCGCGTTCGTGCAGGTTGTCGACGTTCTGCGTGACCAGCAGAAAATCACCCTGCCAGGCTGCTTCCAGTTCGGCCAGCGCCAGGTGCCCGGCGTTCGGCGCGATGGCCGGGTCGCGCAACTGGGCGCGGCGCAGGTCGTAGAAGCGCTGCACCAGCGCCGGGTCGCGCGCGAAGCCTTCGGGGGTCGCCACCTCTTCGATGCGATGGTTTTCCCACAGCCCGTCGCTGGCGCGGAAGGTGCGGATGCCGCTTTCGGCGGAGATACCGGCACCGGTGAGGATGACGAGGTTGGGATGGGGCATGGCAGGCTCCGAAACAGGTGCGTTGCCACCACTCTAAGCCAATTCGGGATGCCGCAGCCTACGGACTTTCGCTCGTTCCGTAGGGCGGGTGAAACCCGGCTGTTCTGTAGTGGCGGGTTGCACCCGCCCTACTCAAGGATCAGCCGAGCGTGCGTCATGCGCGTTCGCTCATCGCCGCCAGGGCCACCGAGGCAGCGGCGGTGCGGGTCTCCACGCCGAGTTTCACGTAGACGTGTTCCAGGTGCTTGTTCACCGTCCGCGGGCTGAGGCCGAGGATGTCGCCGATATCGCGGTTGGTCTTGCCGCACGCCACCCAGCGCAGCACCTCCACCTCGCGCTCGGTGAGCTGGAAGCGTGCCGACAGGTGAGCGTGCGCCGGCGCATTGTCCAGGCTGAGGTCGACCGGTCTGGACGCGGCCCTGGCAGCCTGCAGGATGCGCGCGGTGCGCAGGTGCGAGGCGACCCGGGCGAGCACCTCGTCGGGGTTGATCGGCTTGGTCACGTAGTCGATGCCGCCGGCCTCGAAGCCCTGCACCACGTGTTCGCTGTCGGTCAGGGCGGTCATGAACAGCACCGGGATGTCGGCGCTGGCGGGATCGGCCTTGATCCGCCGACAGGTCTCGAAGCCATCCAGCCCCGGCATCATCGCATCGAGCAGGATCAGGTCGGGGCGCCGCCGCTGGATGCGCCCCAGCGCACTGCTGCCATCCAGTGCCACCAGCACCATGTAGCCCGCGTCGTCGAGGGCGTCGGAGATCAGCGCCAGGTTGTCCGGCGTGTCGTCGACGATGAGGATGATGCCGCGTTCGGCCGACAGGCTGGCAGGCAGACGCGACTCAGGCTGGTGGAGCGGCGCATTCATGTTCGGCCTCCTTCAGTTGGCGGTTGAATTCGTCGAGCTGGAAGTGCTTCACCAGGCTGCGCAGCGAGGCGGTGAAGCTGGCGCAGGCCGGGTTGCGCTGGTCGATGTCGTCCAGGCGCTGCTGGATGCCACGGATGTAGCCCAGCGCCCCCAGCTCGCGCAGTGCCTGCAGGTCGTCGCTGTCGGGCAGGGTCACGCGCTGCACGCTGGCGGGCCGCTCCTGGGTGCGATGCAGCCAGGTCAGGCCCAGCTGCTGCTGAATGCGTTCGAGCAGTTGCGGGGTGTACACCGGCTTGGCCAGGTAGTCGTTGCAGGCGGCTGCCACGCTGCGTTCGCGATCGTCGGTGAAGGCATTCGCGGAGATCACGATGATCGGCGCCTGGCACTGGGTGTTGCGCCGGATCAGGCGGCTGGTTTCCCAGCCGTCCAGCTGCGGCATGGACAGGTCCATGAGGATCAGCGCCGGATGCTGCAGGGCCACCTGGCGAATGGCTTCCTGGCCGCTGGCCGCCTGGATCACCTCGAAGCCCAGTGGCTCGAGCATGCCGGCGAGCACGCGGCGGTGTTCGAGGTGATCGTCCACCACCAGGATCAGCCGGCGCTCGCCCTGGTAGCCGATGATGTCGTGCTCCACGTGCACCACCGCCTGCGGCACGCGCACCTCGGAGAGGAACAGGCGCACCTGGAAGCGGGTGCCCTGGCCCGGTTCGCTGTCCACCGACAGCTCGCCGCCCATCAGCGCGGTGAGCATGCGGGTGATGGTCAGACCCAGGCCGACGCCATTGTCCTGGCGCATCAGGTCGCCGCGCTCGAAGGGCTGGAAGATGCGCTCGATCTGCTCCGGGGCGATGCCGACGCCGGTGTCGATGATCTCGAAGGTGGCGGTCTCGCGCATGTAGCCGACGCGCAGGCGCACCTCGCCGCGCTCGGTGAAGCGCACGGCGTTGCCCAGCAGGTTGATGAGGATCTGCCGCACACGTTTTTCGTCGCCGCGTACCACCGCCGGCATGCGGCCGATGCATTCGAGGCGAAAGCGCAGGCCTTTCTCGGCGGCTTGCGGGGTGAACATGCGTTCGAGCTGATCGATGAATTCGGGGAAGGGAATCTCCGCCAGCTCCAGGTGCAGTTTGCCGGCCTCGATCTTGGCTACGTCGAGCAGGCCGTCGATCAGCGACAGCAGGTGCGAGCCGCTGCGCAGGATGGTCGCCAGGGCGTCCTGGTGCTGGCTGGGCATGGCCGTGTCGCGCTGCAGGATCTGGGTGTAGCCGAGGATGCTGTTGAGTGGCGTGCGCAGTTCATGGGACAGGCCGGTGACGTAGCGGCTCTTCGCCGCGTTGGCGGATTCGGCTGCCTCCTTGGCCTGTTGCAGGGCTTCGTCGGTCTTGCGGTGCGCTTCGATCTCCTGCATCAGCAGCAGGGTCTGGCGGTCCGACTCTTCTTGCGCCACGCGGCGGCTCTCGCGGGTCAGCACCAGCCACCAGGCGAGCATGGCGGCGAATAGCGAAAGAGTGAGGAAGGCCTTGAGGAAGGCCTGGAACAGCGTCTGGCGTACCTCCGGTTCCTGCGTCAGCAGGCTCAGCGAGACCTGGCTGTAGATCAGCGCCAGGGCGCCGAACAGCATCAGCACCAGCAGACCGAGCAGGCCGAGGTACTGGGCCAGGCGGCTGTGCAGGCGCGGGATCGATGCACGCGGGAAGACCCAGCTGACGAAGTCGTCGAGCTGGTCGGCCAGGCGCGCACGGGGTTTGCAGCGATCATCGCAGCGCGCATCGAGCGAGCAGCACAGCGAGCAGATCGGTGCGCCGTAGGCCGGGCACAGCGCGGTGTCCGGCTCTTCGAAGCGGTTGTTGCACAGGCAGCACTGCACCTGGCCGGACTCGGCGTAGGGGTAGAGCAACTGTGGCTGACGCTCGCGGGCGATGTAGTAGCGGCCAGCGGTGAGCCAGGCCAGCAGCGGGGCGAGGAGGAAGGCCGAGCCCAGTGCCACGATTGGCGAGGCGGCCTGCGCCAGGGCGCCGAACAGGCCGCCGTGGGCCAGCACCGAGAGCAGCGAGGCGATCAGCATGGCGCCGACGCCCACCGGATTGATGTCGTAGAGGTGCGCGCGCTTGAACTCGATGTACTTCGGCGACAGGCCGAGCGGCTTGTTCACCACTAGGTCGGCGACCAGCGCGCCGATCCAGGCGATGGCGATGTTGGCGTAGAGGCCGAGCACTTCCTCGATCGCCTCGAACACGCCCAGCTCCATCAGCATCAGGGCGATGGCCACGTTGAACACCAGCCAGACCACGCGCCCCGGATGGCTGTGGGTGATCCGTGCGAAGAAGTTCGACCAGGCCAGCGAGCCGGCATAGGCATTGGTCAGGTTGATCTTGATCTGGCTGACGATGACGAACAGGACCATGGCGGCCAGCGCCCACTGCGGCGAGGCGAACACGTAGTTGAAGGCCACCAGGTACATCTGCGTGGGTTCGGCGGCGCGCTCCATGGGGATTTCATGCTGCAGGGCGAGAAACGCGAGGAAGGCCCCGGCGAGCATCTTCAGTGCACCGGGAATGATCCAGCCGGGGCCGGCGAGCAGCAGGGCGGTCCACCAGCGAGTACGATTGGCGCGGGTCTTTTCCGGGAGAAAACGCAGGTAGTCGACCTGTTCGCCGATCTGCGTCACCAGCGCCAGGGCCACGGTGCAGGCGGCGCCGAAGTGCAGCAGGTTGAAGCTGCCGGGTTCGCCTTCGCGCCCGGCGAAACTGGTCCAGTCCGACAGGGCATCGGGGTTCTTGGCGGCGACGAAGGCGTAGGGCAGCAGGAGCAGCAGCAGCCATACCGGCTGGCTCCACATCTGCAGGCGGCTGATCAGCGTTACGCCATAGGCCACCAGCGGGATGACGATGACCGAGCAGATGACGTAGGCCAGCGCCAGGGGAATGTTGAAGTACAGCTCCAGGGCCAGCGCCATGATCGCCGCTTCCAGGGCGAAGAACAGGAAGGTGAAGCTGGCGTAGATCAGCGAGGTGATGGTCGAGCCGATGTAGCCGAAGCCGGCACCACGGGTCAGCAGGTCCATGTCCAGGCCGTAGCGGGCCGCGTAGTAGCTGATCGGCAAGCCGGTGAGGAAGATCACCAGCGCGACCGCGAGCACGGCCCACAGGGTGTTGGTGAAGCCGTAGGAAAGGGCCAGGGCGCCACCGATGGCCTCCAGCGCGAGGAACGACACGGCGCCCAGTGCGGTGTTGGCGATGCGCAGCTCCGACCACTTGCGGAACGACCTGGGCGTGAAGCGCAGGGCGTAGTCCTCCATGGTCTCGTCGGCGACCCAGGAGTTGTAGTCGCGGCGAATCTTGATGATGCGCTGGGTGCCGGTCTGCTGCACGGGCGTCGTCCTGCTGGCGTTGTCTGATAGATTGTCCCTGTCGAGCGTTCCTGCAGGAGCCGGCTTGCCGGCGATCTGCATGACCAGGAAGGACGCATCGCCCGCAAGCGGGCTCCTACAGGCAGATCCCAGCAACTTCCATGCCCCGGTTCGGCGAGCCCTCTGCCGCGCGCGCGAGCTTCTGTCTGCCTGGTTTTTCTGCGCCCAGCTTGCACCAGGCTGGCGCGCGAGGCTGTACGTCAGATGACGTATGCCGTTACGTCATGCTGCGTATACCCCGCGTGCCGGGGCAAACGCATCCTTGCTGCGAAGCCGGCGTGGTTCGGCACGAATAACCAGCACAGGAGCACGACCATGGATTCTCAACCGATTCGACTTCTTCCCCGCCGGCTGGCGCTAGGGGCTGCGGCGCTCTCGCTGCTGGCTGCCAGCCTGTTCAGCCATGTCGCCAGCGCCGAGGTCAACACCACCGGCCTGGCCGTCACCGACAGCGAGGTCACGGTCGGCATCCTGCACTCGGCGACCGGCACCATGGCCATTTCCGAAACCGGTTCGATCCAGGCCGAGCGCCTGGCCATCGAGCAGATCAACGCCAGCGGCGGGATCCTCGGCCGGCAGATCAAGGTCATCCAGGAAGATGGGGCTTCCGACTGGCCGACCTTCGCCGAGAAGGCGCGCAAGCTGCTGGTCGGCGACAAGGTCGCGACCGTGTTCGGCTGCTGGACCTCGGCATCGCGCAAGGCCGTGCTGCCGGTGTTCGAGAAGGAAAACGGCCTGCTCTACTACCCGACCTTCTACGAGGGCCTGGAGCAGTCGAAGAACGTCATCTACACCGGCCAGGAAGCGACCCAGCAGATCCTCGCCGGCCTCGACTGGGTAGCCAAGGAGAAGGGCGCCAAGACCTTCTACCTGATCGGTTCGGACTACATCTGGCCTCGTACCTCGATGAAGATCGCGCGCAAGCACATCGAGAACGTGCTCGGCGGCAAGGTGGTCGGCGAGGAGTACTACCCGCTGGGCAATACCCAGTTCGGCTCGCTGATCAACAAGGTCAAGCTGAAGAAGCCTGACGTGGTCTTCTCCGCCGTGGTCGGTGGTTCCAACGTGGCGTTCTACAAGCAGATGAAGGCCGCCGGCGTGACCTCCGCCAAGCAGACCCTGCTGACCCTGTCGGTCACCGAGGACGAACTGCTGGGCATCGGCGGCGAGAACATGGAGGGCTTCTACGCCTCGATGAAGTACTTCCAGAGCCTGGACAACCCGAACAACGCCGCCTTCGTCGAAGCCTTCAAGGCCAAGTACGGCAAGGACGCGGTGATCGGCGACGTGACCCAGGCCGCCTACCTCGGCCCGTGGCTGTGGAAGGCCGCGGTGGAGAAGGCCGGTAGCTTCGACATCGACAAGGTGGTCGCCGCCTCCCCGGGCATCGAGCTGGGCACCGCGCCGGAAGGCTACGTCAAGGTGCACGACAACCATCACCTGTGGAGCAAGACGCGCATCGGTGAAGTGCAGAAGGACGGCCAGTTCAAGGTGGTCTACGAGTCCGACCTGATCGAGCCGAACCCCTTCCCGGAAGGCTACCAGTAACAGCAGCGACGAGCTGCAAGCCGCAAGCGGCAAGTGGAGCGTGCTCTGCTTGCCGTTTGAAGCTTGAGGCTTGCAACTTCTTTTGAGGGCGCTTCTATGGAATGGCTATCTGAATTCGGCGCCATCGCAGCCATGCAGGGTTTCAACGGCTTGTCCGTGTTCTGCGTGCTGCTGCTGATGGCGCTGGGGCTGGCGATCATCTTCGGCCAGATGGGCGTGATCAACATGGCGCATGGCGAGTTCCTCACCATCGGCGCCTACACCACGTTCGTGGTATCGACACTCACCGAGCAATACGCTCCGGCCTTCGGGCCTTACTACTTCTTCCTCGCGATCATCCTCTCGTTCTTCATCGCCGGGGCCATTGGCTGGCTGGTGGAGTGGGCGATGATCAGCAAGCTCTACCAACGCCCGCTGGACACCCTGCTGGCCACCTGGGGCCTGTCGCTGGTGATGCAGCAGGGCTTTCGCTCGATCTTCGGCGCCCGCGAGGTCGGCGCCACGCTGCCGGAATGGCTGATGGGCTCGTGGAACCCCACCGAAACCATCGACATCCCGCGCAACGGCCTGTTCGTCATGGGCCTGACCCTGCTGCTCACCGCGCTGCTGTTTGTGATGCTGTACCGCTCGCGCTGGGGCCTGCAGGTGCGCGCCACGGTGCAGAACCGAGTGATGGCGCGGGCCGTGGGCATCAACACCAAGCGCGTCGACCGCATGACCTTCGCCCTCGGCTGTGGCGTCGCCGGCGTGGCGGGCGCGGCGTTCACCACCATCGGCTCGACCGGGCCGACGGCCGGTTCGCTGTACATCGTCGACACCTTCCTGGTGGTGGTGTTCGGCGGCGCTTCCAGCCTGCTCGGCACCATCGCCTCGGCATTCAGCATCGCCCAGGCGCAGTCGCTGCTGGAGTTCTTCACCAGCGGATCGATGGCCAAGGTGCTGACCCTGTCCGCCGTGGTGCTGATCCTGATGCTGCGCCCGCAGGGGTTGTTCTCGAGCAAGGTGCGCAAATGAACCCTGGTGCTTTCGCAGGAGCCCGCTCGCGGGCGATCAGGGACCGCAGGATCGCCAGCAAGCTGGCTCCTACAGTGATTTGAGGACGCGGACATGAACAAGACACTCGACAAACTGCTCGGCGGCAAGCAGGGGGCCATCGGCCTGGCGCTGCTCGCGGCGCTGATCCTGGTGGTGTTCCCGCTGGCGCTCGATGCCTTCCGCCTGAACATGGTGGGCAAGTACCTGACCTACGCCTTCGTCGCCGTTGGCCTGGTGCTGTGCTGGGGCTATGGCGGCATCCTCAGCCTCGGCCAGGGCATCTTCTTCGGCCTCGGCGGCTACTGCATGGCGATGTTCCTCAAGCTCGAGGCGTCCGACCCGGAGAGCACCAAGATCCAGTCCACACCGGGCATCCCGGACTTCATGGACTGGAACCAGATCACCGAACTGCCGCTGCTCTGGGAGCCGTTCCACAGCCTGGGCTTCACCCTGGTCGCCGTGGTCGCGGTGCCGGTGCTGCTGGCGCTGGTGATCGGCCTGGCGATGTTCAAGCGCCGCGTCGGTGACGTGTATTTCTCCATCGTCACCCAGGCCATCGCGCTGATCCTCACCGTGCTGATCATCGGCCAGCAGGGCCTCACCGGCGGGGTCAACGGCATCACCGACCTGCGCACGCTCAAGGGCTGGGACATCCGCACCGACGAAGCCAGGCTGATCCTCTACTTCGTCAGCGCAGCGCTGCTGATCGGCTGCATCCTCATCGCCCGTTTCATCGTCGCTTCCAAGCTGGGGCGCCTGCTGCTGGCGATGCGCGACAAGGAAGAGCGGGTGCGCTTCTCCGGTTACGACGTGGCCAGCTTCAAGATCTTCGTGTTCTGCGTCGGCGCCGCCTTCGCCGGTATCGGCGGGGCCATGTTCACCTTGCAGGTGGGCTTCATGTCGCCCAGCTTCGTCGGCATCGTGCCGTCGATCGAGATGGTCATCTTCGCCGCGGTCGGCGGGCGCCTGTCGCTGCTCGGCGCAGTGTATGGCGCGCTGCTGGTCAACTTCGGCAAGACCTACTTCTCCGAGAGCTTTCCCGAACTATGGCTGTACCTGATGGGCGGGTTGTTCATCGTCGTGGTCATGTACTTCCCCAACGGTCTCGCCGGCCTGTGGGACAGCCACGGCAAGCGCTGGCTGGCACGCCTCAGGCGCAAACCCCAGGCCCGGGTCGCCGCGCAACCTGCGGCTAGGAGCGTCGCTGCAAGCAAACGTCCCGCCCCTGAACTGGAGACCACGCCATGAACAGCCCAGCAGGCTTCCAGGCCGCCAAGCCGGTACTGGCCATCGAGGGACTGACCGTGTCCTTCGACGGCTTCAAGGCGGTCAACGACCTCAACCTGTATGTCGACCGCAACGAGGTGCATGTGGTGATCGGCCCCAACGGGGCCGGCAAGACCACGGTGCTCGACCTGATCTGCGGCAAGACCCGCGCCACCGCCGGCAGCATCGCCTTCGACGGGCGCGAGCTGACCCGGATGCGCGAGTACGACATCGTGCGTGCCGGCGTCGGGCGCAAGTTCCAGAACCCGTCGATCTACGAGAACCTGACGGTATTCGAGAACCTGGAGATGTCCTATCCGGCCGGGCGCAAGGTGTTCGGCGCGCTGTTCTTCAAGCGCTCGCGGGAGGTGATCGAACGGGTCGAGCAGGTGGCGCAGGAGATCATGCTCGGCGAACACCTGCACCGCCAGGCCGACCTGCTTTCCCACGGGCAGAAGCAGTGGCTGGAGATCGGCATGCTGCTGATGCAGGACCCGCAGCTGCTGATGCTCGACGAGCCGGTGGCCGGCATGAGCGTGAGCGAGCGGGTGGCGACGGCCGAGTTGCTCAACCGTATCAGCCAGGGGCGCTCGGTGCTGGTCATCGAGCACGACATGGAGTTCGTCAAGAGCATCGCCCACCGCGTCACTGTGCTGCACCAAGGCAAGGTGCTGGCCGAGGGCAGCATGGAGGCGGTGCAGAGCAATCCCAAGGTCATCGAAGTGTACCTGGGGCATTGATCCCGGTCGCGCGTATCTGTAGCCCGGAGGCAATCCGGGGGCATGTCCAGCAAGGAGTCATTTATGTTCCAGATCAGCAACCTCGCCTCGGGCTATGGCCAGAGCCAGATCCTCCATGAACTCAACCTCGATGTGGCGAAGAAGGAAATCGTCGCGGTGATGGGCCGCAACGGCATGGGCAAGACCACCCTGTTCAAGAGCCTGATGGGCATCCTGCCGCAATGGGGCGGGCAGATCCGCGTCGATGGCAAGGACGTGTCGCAGCTGGAAACCCACCAGCGGGTGGAGAGCGGCATCGCCTACGTGCCACAGGGGCGGATGATCTTCTCGCACATGACCGTGCTGGAGAACATCCAGACCGGCCTGCCGGCCTCCGCCGGCGGCAAGGTACCGGATGACCTCTATGCGCTGTTCCCGGTGCTGCATGACATGCGCCACCGCAAGGGCGGCAACCTGTCCGGTGGCCAGCAGCAACAGCTGGCCATCGCCCGGGCGCTGGCGACCAATCCCAAGGTGCTGTTGCTCGACGAGCCGACCGAGGGCATCCAGCCGTCGATCATCAAGGACATCGCCCGCAGCCTGAAGGAGATCCGCAACATGCGTGATCTGACCATCGTCGTCTCCGAGCAGGTGCTGTCGTTCACCATGGAAATCGCCGACCGCTTCCTGGTCATCGAGAAGGGCAAGTTCGTGGTCGAGGAGAGCCGCGACCAGGTCGACGAGGCGAGCATCAGTCGTTATCTGTCGGTGTGACTTTCTTGCCCTCTCCCTAACCCTCTCCCGCAAGCGGGAGAGGGGACTGTTGGGCGGTGTGCCATTTCGCACCGCGTGCTGCTCCCCTCTCCCATTCATGGGAGAGGGGTTGGGGGAGAGGGTAGTGGCTCCCGCTTTACGGTCACTGTGTTCTCCATGCAGTGGCCGCTTTTTCGCGTCCGCGAAAAATGCCTGCAGGCCCCGTGAGGTCGGCGTTCCGGGCATACGTCATCCAACGTATTTGCCGATTTCCCCGCGCGCTTGAGACTGGCTGCGTACCCGGCACACAGCGGCCGGCATTCCTCACAGGTCCCATGGAGCTTTGTCATGACCGATACCCTGATCAAGGTCGACCTCAACCAGGCCGCCACCGAGAACGAGCAAGTCCACAACCGCTGGCACCCGGACATCCCGATGGCCTGCTGGGTAAATCCGGGCGATGACTTCATCCTCGAGACCTACGACTGGACCGGCGGCGCGATCAAGAACGATGACGATGCCTCGGACGTTCGCGACGTCGACCTCTCCACCGTGCACTACCTGTCCGGTCCGGTGGGCGTGAAAGGGGCCGAGCCGGGCGATCTGCTGATCGTCGAGCTGCTCGACATCGGCGCCAAGCAGGACATGCTCTGGGGCTTCAACGGTTTCTTCTCGCAGAGCAATGGCGGCGGCTTCCTCACCGATCACTTCCCGGCGGCGCAGAAGTCGATCTGGGACTTCGAGGGCATGTTCACCAAGAGCCGGCACATCCCCGGCGTGCGCTTCGCCGGCCTGATCCACCCCGGCCTGATCGGCTGCCTGCCGGATCACAAGATGCTCGCCGACTGGAACAAGCGCGAGCAGGCGCTGATCGACACCAACCCGACCCGCGTACCGCCGCTGGCCAACCCGCCGTTTGCCGCCACCGCGCACATGGGCAAGCTCAAGGGCGATGCCCGCGACATGGCCGCCGCCGCCGGCGCGCGCACCGTGCCGCCACGCGAGCATGGCGGCAACTGCGACATCAAGGACCTGTCGCGTGGTTCGAAGATCTTCTTCCCGGTCTACGTCGACGGCGCCGGCCTGTCGGTCGGTGATCTGCACTTCAGCCAGGGCGATGGCGAGATCACCTTCTGCGGCGCCATCGAGATGGCCGGCTGGGTGCACATGAAGGTCGAGCTGATCAAGGGCGGCATGGCCAAGTACGGCATCAAGAACCCGATCTTCAAACCCAGCCCGATCGTGCCCACCTACAACAACTTCCTGATCTTCGAAGGCATCTCGGTGGACGACGACGGCAAGCAGCACTACCTCGACGTCAACCTGGCCTACAAGCAGGCCTGCCTGAATGCCATCAACTACCTGAAGAAGTTCGGCTACAGCGGCGCGCAGGGTTACTCGCTGCTGGGCTCGGCACCGGTGCAGGGGCATATCAGCGGGGTGGTCGACATCCCCAACGCCTGCGCCACGCTGTGGTTGCCGACCGATATCTTCGAGTTCGACATCAACCCCAGCGCCAGCGGCCCGACCCGGTTCCTCGACGGCAGCATCGACATGCCCATCGCCTACGACAAGTGATGTCACTCCCCCTCTCCTGAATGCGGGGGAGGGGCCCAGGTCTTTCGAGGAATGCCGTCATGCCCATCTACGAATACGACTGCCCGCACTGCGGCGACTTCACCGTGCTGCGGCCAATGGTCGAGCGCGACCAGGCCTGCGCCTGCCCGTACTGCGACACCGCCAGCGAGCGGGTGATCCTCAGCGCGCCGGGCCTGGCGACCCTGCCGGGCAGCCAGCGCCGCGCCCATGAAAGCAATGAGCGCAGCGCCAACGCGCCGATGAATCTCGACGAGTACAAGGCCAGCCGCAAGCATCCGGCCGGCTGCAGCTGCTGCGGCCCGAGCAAGCCGGTGCAGCGCACCAAGGCCAACCCGCACGGCCTCAAGGCCAGCCCATCGGCACGGCCGTGGATGATCAGTCACTAAACAGCAGCGACAAGCTGCAAGCCACAAGCGGCAAGCAGAGCGCGCTCTTGCTTGAGGCTTGCAGCTTGTCGCTTGCGGCTAAGGAGAGTTTTCCATGCGTCACGGCGATATTTCCAGCAGCCCCGATACCGTCGGCGTTGCTGTCGTCAACTACAAGATGCCGCGTCTGCACAGCAAGGCCGAGGTGCTCGACAACGCGCGCAAGATCGCCGAGATGATCAAGGGCATGAAGCTCGGCCTGCCCGGCATGGACCTGGTGGTGTTCCCCGAATACAGCACCATGGGCATCATGTACGACAGGGACGAGATGATGGCCACCGCCGCCGCCATCCCCGGCGAGGAGACCGCGATCTTCTCCGCCGCCTGCCGCGAGGCGAAAACCTGGGGCATCTTCTCGCTCACTGGCGAGCGCCACGAAGAGCATCCGCACAAGGCGCCCTACAACACCCTCGTCCTGATCGATGACCAGGGCGAGATCGTGCAGAAGTACCGCAAGTGCATTCCCTGGTGCCCCATCGAGGGCTGGTATCCGGGTGACCGCACCTATGTCTCCACTGGCCCCAAGGGCATGAAGATCAGCCTGATCATCTGCGATGACGGCAACTACCCGGAAATCTGGCGCGACTGCGCGATGAAGGGCGCCGAGCTGATCGTGCGCTGCCAGGGCTACATGTACCCGGCCAAGGAGCAGCAGGTGCTGATGGCCAAGACCATGGCCTGGGCCAACAACTGCTATGTGGCGGTGGCCAACGCCAGCGGCTTCGACGGTGTGTACAGCTACTTCGGCCACTCCGCGTTGATCGGTATCGACGGGCGCACCCTGGGCGAGTGCGGCGAGGAGGAAATGGGCATCCAGTACGCCCAGCTGTCGGTGTCGCAGATCCGCGATGCACGGGCCAATGACCAGTCGCAGAACCACCTGTTCAAGCTGCTGCACCGTGGCTACACCGGCGTCTACAACTCCGGGGATGGCGACAAGGGCGTGGCCGACTGCCCGTTCGAGTTCTACCGCACCTGGGTGTTGGACGCGCAGAAGGCCCAGGAGGATGTGGAGAAGATGACCCGCTCGACCATCGGCGTGGCCGACTGCCCGGTGGCAGAGCTGCCGCATCCGGGCAGGGAACGCACTGCTGGCTGATCGCCCGTAGGAGCCGGCTTGCCGGCGATGCCTTTGTCTCTGTGGAAAAAACGGGATGCCCTTCGCCAACGACCTGATCGACAGCAACCGCGAGCGTCTGGATGAACAGGGCGTTGCTCGCCTGCAGTCGCGTTTCCTCTTCGAGCCGGCAGCGGTCATGGCGTTGCTGCGCTCGCGCATCGTCGGCCAGGACGCCGTGCTGGCGCAGGTCGAGTCCATGCTCAAGGTGGTCAAGGTCGACATCGGTGAGCGCGAGCGGCCTTTGGCGGTCAACCTGTTCATGGGCCCGACCGGTGTCGGCAAGACCGAGATCGTGCGCCTGCTGGCCCAGGCCATTCACGGCCGCGCCGACGCGATGTGCCGCATCGACATGCACACCCTGGCCCAGGAGCATTACGCTGCGGCGTTGACCGGCGCGCCACCGGGTTACGTCGGCAGCAAGGAGGGCACCACGCTGTTCGATGGCGAAGCCATCGCCGGCAGTTTCGGGCGACCCGGTATCGTGCTGTTCGACGAGCTGGAGAAGGCCAGCCCGGAAGTGCTGCGCAGCCTGCTCGGCATTCTCGAACATGGCCGGCTGACCCTGACGGCCGGCAGCCGCACCCTGGATTTCCGCAACAGCCTGATCTTCATGACCAGCAATGTCGGGGCGCAGCAGGCGCAGCGCTACCGTGAGCGCTTCGGTCGTGGCTGGCGGCGCTGGCTGGGCCTGGCACCGAAGGGGGAGGCGGCGCTGCTGGAGCAGGTGCTGCACCAGCGTTTCGAGCCGGAATGGCTCAACCGTATCGACCGCATCCTGGTGTTCGAGCGGGTCGACGAACGCTGGCTGGACGCCTTGCTGGAGATCGAACTGGACAAACTGGGCCAGCGTCTCGCGCGCCAGGGACGTTCGCTGCACCTGGAGCCGAGCGCCCGCGCCTGGTTGTGCCGTGAGCACGATGTACGTTTCGGCGCCCGCGCCCTGGCGCGTCGAATACGTACCGAACTGGAACCGGCGATCGCCGATTGCCTGCTGGCAGAGCCGAGCACGGCGCGATTGCTCTGTACCTGCGACCACGATCGCTTGCAGGTAACGCCGCACTCCTGGTAGGAGCCCGCTTGCGGGCGATGCGCTTTCGTCGCCATGATCGCCGGCAAGCCGGCTCCTACAGCAGAGGCACTACAGCCAGATCGCATCCCAGTGGGGATAGTCACCGACACGTTTCACCAGACCGGCGCGTAGCGGGTTGGCAACGATGTAGCGTGCCGTGGCGGCCAGGTCTTCTTCCTGGCGCAGGGCGTGGTCGTGAAAGCCCTTCTGCCAGACACGGCCGCTGGTTTCACGCGCCTTGTTGATGGCAATGGCGCTACGGGACTTGAGCTGCAGTACCAGCTTGGCCAGTGATGTCTCCTGCAGCTGGACGAGCCAGTGCAGGTGGTCGGGCATGACGACCCAGGCGAGTGACTGGACGAGTTGCCGCTCATGCAGGCGGCGCATCTCTGCAATCAGCAGCCTGGCCAGCTGCCAGTCCTGAAAGATGGGATGTCGCTCATGGGTGACCGTGGTCAGCAGGTAGGCGCGGCCGGGGTCCGAGACGCGTCCATGGCGCAGGGCATGTCCACGGTGGTTGAAGCGGCTGGAGTCCATTCCAGATTTCTCAACGTCGGGCTGTAGGAGCCGGCTTGCCGGCGATCATCGGCAAGGGTGGTACACAACCTGATCGCCGGCAAGCCGGCCTCTGCAGTTGCGTAGGGTGGATGACGCTTCATCCATCCACCACCCTGCAACCGCATCGGTGGATGAGAAGAGCGTCATCCACCCTACAGGTCGACGTTTTTGGCCTTATGCAGTGCGACGATCAGTGATGCTCACGGGTGGCGCGGAATTTCACCTCCGGCCAGCGCTCTTCCATCAGGCTGAGGTTGACGCGGGTCGGGGCCAGGTAGGTGAGGTGGCCGCCGCCGTCGACGGCGAGGTTCTCGTAGGCCTTGTCCTTGAACTCCTTGAGCTTCTTCTCGTCGCTGCATTCGATCCAGCGGGCGGACCAGACGTTGATCGCCTCGTACGCGCATTCCACCTTGTATTCCTCTTTCAGGCGGCTGGCGACCACGTCGAACTGCAGCACACCGACCGCACCGAGGATGATGTCGTTGTTGCGCTCGGGGAAGAACACCTGGGTCGCGCCTTCCTCGGCCAGTTCCTGCAGGCCCTGACGCAGCTGCTTGGATTTCAGCGGGTCCTTCAGGCGTACGCGGCGGAACAGTTCCGGGGCGAAGTGCGGGATACCGGTGAAGCCGAGGTTCTCGCCTTCGGTGAAGGTGTCGCCGATCTGGATGGTGCCGTGGTTGTGCAGGCCGATGATGTCGCCGGCGTAGGCCTCTTCCAGGTGCTCACGCTCGCTGGAGAAGAAGGTCAGCGCGTCGCCGACGCGCACGTCCTTGCCCAGGCGGGCGTGGCGCATCTTCATGCCCTGGGTGTACTTGCCCGAGCAGATGCGCATGAAGGCGATGCGGTCGCGGTGTTTCGGGTCCATGTTCGCCTGAATCTTGAACACGAAGCCGGAGAACTTCTCCTCGGTCGGCTCCACGCTGCGCTCGTTGGCCACGCGCGCCAGCGGGCGCGGGGCCCAGTCGACCACGGCGTCGAGCACATGGTCGACACCGAAGTTGCCCAGTGCGGTGCCGAAGAATACCGGGGTCATCGCACCCTTGAGGAAGGCCTCGGGGTCGAACTCGTGGCAGGCCCCCTGGACCAGTTCCAGCTCTTCGACGAAGCGCTCGTACATGTCGCCGAGGTGCGCGCGCGCCTCGTCGGAGTCGAGGCTCTGGATGATCTTGGCTTCGGTGCGCTCATGGCCGTGACCGGGGGTGTAGACGATGATGTAGTCGCCGGTCAGGTGGTAGACGCCCTTGAAGTCCTTGTAGCAGCCGATCGGCCAGGTGATCGGCGCGGCCTTGATGTTGAGCACCGCCTCGATCTCGTCGAGCAGCTCGATGGGGTCGCGGATGTCGCGGTCGAGTTTGTTGATAAAGCTGACGATGGGCGTGTCGCGCAGGCGGCAGACATCCATCAGGGCGATGGTCCGCGGCTCGACGCCCTTGCCGCCGTCGAGCACCATCAGCGCCGAGTCCACCGCAGTCAGGGTGCGGTAGGTGTCTTCGGAGAAGTCTTCGTGGCCGGGGGTGTCGAGCAGGTTGATCATGTGCTCGCGGTAGGGGAACTGCATCACCGAGGTGGTGATGGAGATACCGCGCTGCTTCTCCATCTCCATCCAGTCGGACGTGGCATGGCGGTCGGACTTGCGCGACTTCACGGTCCCTGCGACTTCGATGGCCTTGCCCATCAGCAGCAGTTTCTCGGTGATGGTGGTCTTACCGGCGTCCGGGTGGGAAATGATGGCGAACGTGCGGCGCTTGGCGACTTCGGCGGCCTGGGTGGTCATGAATGCGTGCCTGGATGGAATCGTTGAGGGCGCCTTGGCGCCCGGAAAACTGGCGATTATACCGATAACTGCAGGCTCTGGCCGAGGGGCGGCCATCGGGTTTCAGGTGCGCTGGCCGGGCAGGTGAGTCGCGCAGGCTGCGAATGCGTAAAAATCGCGTAAATAAATGGTTATGAAAATTATTCCCATATAGAGTAGCCGCCCGTCGCAAAGGGTCAGGGTAAGGGTGGCGCCGTCGTGTTCAAGAAAATCATCTTCCAGTTGCATTGGTTCTTCGGCATCAGCGCCGGCCTGGTGCTGGCCGTCATGGGCATCACCGGCGCGCTCTACAGTTTCGAGGGCGAGATCACCCGGGCGCTCAATGCCGAGCGCTGGCAGATCGAACCGAGCGAGCAGGGCCACCTTGCGCCGCGCGAACTGGTGTCGCGGATCGAGGCCGCGACCGCTGATCGCGTCACCGGCTTGTGGGTCGATACCCGGCATGACGGGCCGGGCATTGCCTTTCTCGCGCCGCCGCCAGGCGAGCGACGCGGGCCGCGCATCGCGTTCGACCCCTACACCGGCGAGGTGCTGGCCGAGCCGATCGGCCAGGACTTCTTCCACCTGATGCTGATGCTGCACCGCTTCCTGTCGATGGGGGAGGTGGGCAAGCAGATCACCGCCGCCAGCACCCTGGCGCTGATTTTCTTCTGTCTGTCCGGTCTCTACCTGCGCTGGCCGCGCAAGGCTCTGAACTGGCGCACCTGGCTGACCCTGGACTGGAAGAAGAAAGGCCGTGGCTTCAACTGGGACCTGCACGCGGTGGCCGGCACCTGGGTGCTGCTGTTCTACCTCTGCGCGGGGCTCACCGGCCTGTACTGGTCCTATGAGTGGTACCGCGAAGGGCTGACGCGCATGCTCTCCGACACGGCGCCGGAGAAGCGCGGGGAAGGCCGTGGCCGGGGTGGCCGTGACGCGGGTAACGGCCCGGCCCCCGAAGTCGACTACGACGCCGTCTGGCAGAGTATCCAGCAGGCCGCCGGCCCCGGCCTGGTCGCCTGGAACCTGCGCTTGCCAGCCGTGGCCGGGCAGCCGGGGACCGTCTTCTACATGCTCGACGGCGCCGACCATGTGCGTGCCTTCAACCAGTTCCAGATCGACCCGAAAAGCGGCGCGGTCAGCCGCCATGAGCGCTATGCCGACAAGAGTTTCAAGGCGCAGCTGCTGGCCAGCGTCTATGCGCTGCATGTCGGCGAGTACTTCGGCATGCCGGGGCGCATCCTGATGATGCTGGCCACGGCGGCCATGCCGCTGTTCTTCATCACCGGCTGGCTGCTGTACCTGGATCGCCGGCGCAAGAAGCGGGCTGCGCTGGCGGCGCGCAGCTCGCTCAAGGACGCGGATTCGGCGGGTGGCTGGCTGGTGGGGTTCGCCAGCCAGAGCGGCTTTGCCGAGCAGCTGGCCTGGCAGAGTGCCGGCCAACTGCAGGCCGCCGGTATCCCGGTACGGGTCGAGCCGCTGTCACGCCTGGATGCCGACAGCCTGCGCCAGACGCAGAAGGCGCTGTTCGTGGTCAGCACCTTCGGTGATGGCGAGGCGCCGGATGCCGCGCAGGGCTTCGAGCGCAAGGTGCTGGCGGGTTCGGTGCCTCTCGAGCAACTGAGCTATGCGGTGCTGGCGCTGGGTGACCGGCAGTATCAGCACTTCTGTGGCTTCGCTCGGCGCATCAACGCCTGGCTGGGGCTGCAGGGCGCTCGGCCGCTGTTCGACAGCATCGAGGTGGATGGCGCCGATCAGGCGGCACTGCAGCGCTGGCAGCAGCAGTTGAGCGACCTGACCGGTGCGGCGCCGATGCGCTTCGAAGAGACGCCCTGGCAGAACTGGACGCTCGCCGAGCGCCGCCTGCTCAACCACGGCAGTCAGGGCGCGCCGGTGTACTTCATCGGCCTGACGCCGCCTGCGCAGAGCGACTGGCAGGCCGGCGACATCCTGGAGATCCGTCCGCGCCACGGGGCCGCCGCCGTGCAGGCCTGGCTGCAACACTCCGGCTTCGACGGCAGCGAGCCGGTGACGCTGGATGGCCAGGCGACCAGCCTGCGTGAAGCCCTGGCCGAGCGCCAGTTGCCGGGCAGCTTCGCCCACCTGGTCGGGCTGCATGCCCAGGCGCTGGTCGATGCCCTGGTACCCCTGGGGGCGCGCGACTACTCCATTGCCTCGGTGGCAGCCGACGGTGTGCTGCAGCTGATCGTGCGTCAGGCCGTACAGGCGGGTGGCCGCCTGGGTCTGGGGTCCGGCTGGCTGAGCGAGTACCTGCCCGTGGGCGGGCAGCTGCTGGCGCGGGTGCGGCGCAACACCGGTTTCCATCTGCCGGAGGACGATCGTCCGCTGATCCTGATCGGCAATGGCACCGGCCTGGCCGGGCTGCGTTCGTTGCTGCGGGCGCGTGCACTGGCAGGCCAGGGGCGCAACTGGCTGCTGTTCGGCGAGCGCAGTCGTGCCTGCGACTTCTTCTGCGGCGACGAGCTGCAGGCGGCACTGGAGGCCGGCGACCTGCAGCATCTGGACCTGGCCTTCTCCCGCGACCAGGCCCGCAAGCACTATGTGCAGGACCTGCTGCGCGAGCACAGCGCACGTCTGCAGGCCTGGCTGGACGAGGGCGCGGCGATCTACGTGTGCGGCAGCCTCGACGGCATGGCCGGCGGTGTCGACGTGGCACTGCGTGAGGTGCTCGGCGACGAGTGCGTGCAGCAACTGGTCGAGGACGGACGTTACCGGCGTGACGTGTACTGAATCGAGGTCGTTCCGGCGGGGCAATCGGGAGGTCGGCGTGCACCCGGTTGCCATGCCGCTGACATCTCTCTCGTCTAGACTTGGCAGAGGCTGAAAGCCGCGTCCGTTCAGCATTTCCGCCTGTTCTGTGTGATATCCGGAACGTTTGCCAGGGCCGCTCCAGATAGGGGGAATTTCCGGTTGATCTGACGGGCGCATGGTCTTAAAGTCCGCGCCCGAACGTCCATGCTGGAAACGATCCATCCGGCTCAAGTACTGACGACGAGAGATCGCTGGTGGCCCACCGCGATCAGTGATGCTCGGCGACATGCCTTGGGAAGTAGGCGAACCAAAGTGGGGAAACTGTCAGACGTTCAGGCTCGCGCGTTGCGCGGCCAGCCCCGACACGTAGCGGAACCTGTCAGGCGTTTCGCTGCCCGAATTCATGTGTTCCTGGTTTTGCCATTGGAGTCCCCAGCATGTCGATCAAGGTCGAAGACTACTACGCACCCGCCACTTTCCAGCGCATGAAGGCATTCGCCGATCAGCACGAGACCCCCTTCGTGGTGATCGACCGGCAGATCATCGCCGATGCCTATGACCAGCTGGGCAACTGCTTCCCGTTCGCCAAGATCTATTACGCGGTCAAGGCCAACCCGGCCATCGAGATCATCGAGCTGCTGCGCGACAAGGGCTCGAGCTTCGACATCGCCTCGATCTACGAGCTGGACAAGGTCATGAGCGCAGGTGTCGGCCCGGAGCGCATCAGCTACGGCAACACCATCAAGAAGTCCCGCGACATTCGCTACTTCTACGACAAGGGCGTGCGCCTGTTCGCCACCGACTCCGAAGCCGACCTGCGCAACATCGCCAAGGCGGCGCCGGGTTCGAAGATCTACGTGCGCATCCTCACCGAAGGTTCGACCAGCGCCGACTGGCCGCTGAGCCGCAAGTTCGGTTGCCAGCCGGACATGGCGCTGGATCTGCTGATCCTGGCCAAGCAGCTGGGCCTGGTGCCGTACGGCATTTCCTTCCATGTCGGTTCGCAGCAGCGCGACATCGACGTGTGGGATGCCGCCATCGCCAAGGTCAAGGTGATCTTCGAGCGTCTCAAGGAAGAAGACGGCATCACCCTGCAGATGATCAACATGGGCGGCGGCTTCCCGGCCAACTACATCCAGCGCACCAACGACCTGGAAACCTACGCCGAGGAGATCACCCGCTTCCTCAAGGAAGACTTCGGTGACGAACTGCCGGAGATCATCCTCGAGCCGGGCCGTTCGCTGATCGCCAACGCCGGCGTGCTGGTCTCCGAAGTGGTGCTGGTGGCGCGCAAGTCGCGTACCGCCGTGGAGCGCTGGGTGTATGCCGACGTCGGCAAGTTCAGCGGCCTGATCGAAACCATGGACGAGGCCATCAAGTTCCCCATCTGGACCGAGAAGAAGGGCGAGATGGAAGAAGTGGTGATCGCCGGCCCGACCTGCGACAGCGCCGACATCATGTACGAGAACTACAAGTACGGCCTGCCGCTGAACCTGGCCAGCGGTGATCGCCTGTACTGGCTCTCCACCGGCGCCTACACCACCAGCTACAGCGCCGTGGAGTTCAATGGCTTCCCGCCGCTGAAGTCCTACTACCTGTAAGGCCCGACGCTGTCTGCAAGCGCCCACCTCGTGTGGGCGTTTTCATTTCCGTCGCGCATGGCTGTTGTTTGGTACGCCAGTTATTTAGAATCATTATCACTTTTGGTCTTTGCCCTGGAGCGGCACCATGATGCTGATCATCCCCGATGTGCTCGATGCCGAGCAGTTGCGCGATTGCCGTGCGGCGCTCGAGACGGCGAGCTGGCAGGACGGGCGCCTGAGCGCCGGGCACCAGGCGGTGCACGCCAAGACCAATCAGCAACTGGCGCAGAACGACCCGCTGACGCAGCAGCTCGGCGACTTCCTGCTCGAATGCCTGAGTCGCAACCCGCGCTTCATGGCCGCTGCCCTGCCGCTCAAGGTGGTGCCGCCGCGCTTCAACCGCTATGCCGGCGGAGGCCAGTACGGCGACCACATCGACAATGCGATCTTCAGCGTGCCGGGGACCTCGCAGCGTATCCGCGCCGACCTGTCGGCGACGCTGTTCTTCAACGAACCCGACGAGTACGACGGCGGCGAACTGGTGACGCGCGAGCGGCGGATCAAGCTGCCGGCCGGGCACCTGGTGCTGTATTCCAGTGGCAGCCTGCATCGCGTCGAGCCGGTGACTCGCGGTGCGCGTCTGGCCTCGTTCTTCTGGCTGCAGAGCCTGGTGCGCCAGGATGACCAGCGCGAGCTGCTGCTGGAGCTCGACGACAGCATCCAGGCGCTGCGCCTGCAGGTGCCGGACAGCCCCGAGCTGCTGCGCCTGACCGGGCTGTATCACAACCTGCTGCGGCAGTGGTCGCAGACCTGAGTCGCCATCGAGAGTCGCCATGTCCCTTGCCCCGCTGCAACAGATTCCCGCTGACATCGCCGCCGTCGGCGACTACCAGGCCTATGCCCGCGAACGCATGAGCGAGCAGGCCTGGGCCTACCTGGCCGGAGGGGCGGCGGATGAGCTGACCCTGCAGGACAATCGCCAGGCGTTCGATCGGCTGCGCCTGCGCAGTCGCGTGCTGCAGGACCTGCGCGGTGGCAACACGCGCCTGCGCCTGTTCGGTCAGGACTACGAGCATCCGATCTTCGTCGCGCCGGTGGCCTATCAGAAGCTGGCCCATGCCGACGGCGAGCTGGCCTGCGTGCTGGGCGCCAGTGCGCTGCGTGCCGGCATGGTGGTCAGCACCCAGGCCAGCATCGAGCTGGAAACCATCGCGGCGCAGGCGCAGACACCGCTGTGGTTCCAGCTGTACATCCAGCCCGATCGTGACTTCACCGCCGCCCTGGTGCGGCGCGCCGAAGCCGCCGGTTATCGTGCCCTGGTACTGACGGTGGACGCGCCGGTCAGCGGCATCCGCAACCGTGAGCAGCGCGCGGGCTTCGCCTTGCCCGCCGGTATCGAGGCGGTGAATCTGCGCGGCATGCGCCCGCTGGCGGTCAGCGCCGATCCGTCCGCCAGCAGCCTGTTGCTCGGCGGACCGCTGCTCAACGCCGCGCCGACCTGGGCCGACCTGGCCTGGCTGCGCGCGCAGACGCGCCTGCCGATCCTGCTCAAGGGCATCCTCAGCGCCGCCGATGCCGAGCAGGCGCTGGCGGCTGGGGTCGATGGGCTGATCGTGTCCAACCACGGCGGCCGCACGCTCGATGGCCTGCCGGCGACCATCGAGGCGCTGCCGGAGGTGGCGGCCGCGGTGCAGGGACGTGTGCCGGTGCTGCTCGATGGCGGGATCCGCCGTGGCACCGACATCCTCAAGGCGCTGGCCCTGGGCGCCGACGCGGTGCTGGTGGGCAGGCCGTGCATCTTCGCTCTGGCTGCAGCCGGTGCGGTGGGTGTGGCGCATGTGCTGCAGCTGTTGCGCGCCGAACTGGAGGTGGCGATGGCACTGACCGGCTGCGCCGATCTGGCCAGTATCGGCCCGCAGACGATCTGGACTCCACACAGCTGCTGAGGTCCTTGCACGCGCTGCGCAAAGGAACTGCTCCGCCCTGTTGAGCCGTCCGTACGGCAGGTATCAAATAAGAATGTATTTAATAGTGTTTCTTATTTGACATAAATTTATTTACAAATAATATACGTTCTCTTTTAGAGGGTAGGGCCGTTTCAGGCCCTGCGCCAGGGCGTTGTGCGGGGGATTTCTGCGGATTCCTCTGTACATGTTTGTAAATAATTATCATTACATATTGACAGGTTATCTCAAATGCGTGCCACGAATTACGATCAGGTTTTGCCCGTCAAACGCGTGCTGGCCACTGCCATCGGCCTGGCCATCGCCTCGCTGACGCTGCCGGCGCTGGCGGACGAGTCGCTCAAGCTGGACAGCGTCACGGTCAAGGGTGAGCAGGAAGGTGACTACAAGACCGAGTCGGTCTCGTCGCCCAAGTACACCGCGCCGCTGCTGGACACCCCGCAGACCGTCACCGTGGTACCGCAGAAGATAATCGCCGAGCAGCAGGCGCTGAGCCTGCGCCAGGTGCTGTCCAACGTTTCCGGCATCACCTTCACCGCCGGTGAGGGTGGTGGTGGTTCCGGTGACAGCATCAACATCCGTGGCTTCAGCGCCAACGCCAACATGCAGATCGACGGCCTGCGCGACAGCGCGCAGACCAACCGCACCGACACCTTCAACATCGAGTCGGTCGAGGTCATCAAGGGCCCCAACTCGGTATTCGGCGGCAGCGGTACCACTGGCGGCAGCATCAACCAGGTGACCAAGGCGCCTCGCCTGCGTGACTTCACCCAGATCGGCGCCAGTATCGGTACCGACAACTACCGTCGCTTGACCCTGGACAGCAACCAGACCCTCGATGGCCTGGGTACCGACAGTGCCTTCCGGCTCAACCTGATGACGCACGAAAACGACGTGGCCGGCCGCGACGAGATCGACCGCAAGCGTTGGGGCATCGCACCGTCGCTGGCCCTGGGCCTGAGCGAGGACACCCGCCTGACCCTCAGTTACTTCCACCAGACCGACGACATCCTGCCGGACTACGGTGTGCCGGCCATCGATGGCAAGAAGGTCGCCGGGGTGGACCGCGAGAGTTATTTCGGTTGGAAGAACCTGGACAAGGACGACATCAAGACCGACTCCTTCACCATCAAGCTCGAGCACGCCTTCAACGACAGCCTGAGCCTGCAGAACCTCACCCGCTACAGCCAGATCGACCGCAACACGGTGATCTCCGCCTCGCATGTCAACACCACCGGCGTACCGGCCGGCAACTACCTGCCGGCCGGCCCGCAGGCCTATGGGCGTGACGTGAACAGCAAGATGCTGATCAACCAGACCAACCTGCGTGCCGACTTCGACACCTTCGGTCTGCAGCACAGCCTCTCCACCGGGGTGGAAATCTCCCGCGAGGACTACGACCGCCTGACCTACAACCACGGCCTGGGCACCGCGCTCTACCCGACCGATGGCTATTCGCTGGGCAACCCGCCGGGCTACTGGAACGGTGCGGTCAACAAGACCATGAGCGCGGATTTGTCGACCCGCCTCGACAACCAGGCGGTGTACGTGTTCGACACCATAGCCCTGAACTCCGACTGGGACCTGAGCCTGGGGCTGCGCTACGACTGGATCGAAGGCGACTACAAGAACACCGCGCTGCCGGCCGGCACCCTGACCAAGCTCGACACCCGCGACGAAGAACTCAGCGGGCGCATCGGTCTGGTCTACAAGCCGGTCGACAATGGCCGCATCTACGTGGCCTACGGCACCTCCTTCAACCCGTCGGCCGAATACCTGGCGACCACCGGCAGCGGCGTTTCGGACGCGACCTCGGGCCTCGATCCGGAGAAGAACAAGACCTGGGAGCTGGGTACCAAGTGGGAACTGCTCGACCGTCGCCTGGAGCTGGATGCGGCGATCTTCCGGGTAGAAAAGACCAATGCCCGCGAAACCATGGCTGACGGCAGCACCCAGCTGGCAGGCAAGCAGCGCGTCGAAGGGATAGAGGTGGGGCTGACCGGTCATGTCACCGAGCGCTGGGACGTGTTCGCCAACTACACCGTACTCAGCAGCGAGACCCTCGAAGCGGCCGACACTACCGCCGGCATCGCCCGCGAGGGTCAGGCCCTGGCCAACACGCCGCCGCGTTCGTTCAACCTGTGGACCTCCTACCAGCTGCCGGCCGGCTGGTCGCTGGGTTACGGCGCCCGCTATGTCAGCGAGCGCAACGTCAGCTCCAGCAGCAACGCCAAGCTGGACTCCTACTGGTTGCACAACGCGATGGTCGGCTACAAGGTCAACGACAACGTCGACCTGCAGCTGAACCTCAACAACCTGTTCGACGAAGACTACGTGGAGCGCGTCCGCCAGACGCCGGGCACCGGTGCCCGTTCCTCGGCCATCGAGTACGGCGACGGCCGTTCGGCGATCCTCTCGGCGACCTACAGCTTCTGAGTCCGCCTCCGGCGTGCCGACAGGCACGCCCGATTGTCCAACGCCCCGGCTGGTCCGGGGCGTTGGCGTTCATGCAGGTTGGCGTGTCGGGTACCACCACGCGGAAGCGGGGCGCGCGCTGGACTTTGCCGGCGTCCGTCTTATGCTGCGTGGATGAAGCGAATACTGCTCAACTGTGACATGGGCGAGGGCTTTGGCGCCTGGCGCATGGGTGACGACGCGCTGGCCATGCCGCTGATCGATCAGGCCAACCTGGCCTGTGGCTTCCACGCGGGTGATCCACTGATCATGGCGCGTAGCGTCGCGCTGGCCATCGAGCATGGCGTGAGCGTCGGTGCACACCCTTCCTACCCCGACCTGCAGGGTTTCGGGAGGCGCCACTTGCAGTGTTCGCCGGAGGAAGTGCGGGCCCTGATGCTGTATCAGATCGGCGCGCTGGATGCCTTCTGCCGCGCTGCGGGCGGCCAGCTGGCCTATGTCAAACCCCATGGCGCGCTTTACAACGACCTGGTGCTCGACGACGCCTTGCTGATGGCGGTGCTCGATGCCTGTGCCAGCTATCGCAGGGGCTTGCCCCTGATGGTGCTGGCCCTGGCCGACAACAGCCGCGAGCTGCGCCTGGCGGACGAGGCGGATGTACCGCTGATGTTCGAGGCGTTCGCCGACCGCGCCTATCTCTCCGATGGTCGGCTGGCACCGCGACGTCTCGCGGACGCGGTGCACCAGGACCCTGAACGCATACTGGAGCAGGCCGTGACCATCGCCCGTGGCGAGGCCTTTGCCGACATCGATGGCAAGCCGCTACGCCTGCGTGCGGACAGCCTCTGCGTGCACGGCGACAACCCCGAGTCGCTGGCGGTGCTGCGGCGCCTGCGCGCTCAGCTGGATGCGCTCTGAGGTTGCCAGTCCAGGGTCAGCGCTTCCTGCCAGGCGAACCGCTCGAAGTGGCTGGCGACGACAGCTTGCAGGCGTTGCAGGTCATCCGCGTTGCCACTCTCGACCTGCAGGCGCAAACCCTGTTCTTCGGCCTGCAAGGTGGCCAGGCCCGAGTCGAACTCGATGCGGCCCTGCTGCTCGTCGAAGCTGACTGGAATCTTGTGTGCGAAGTGTTTGCACAGACGGCTGATGTAACGTGCCGGTGTGTCGGTCGCGACGAAGGCACTGCTGCTCAATGGATTCATGGTGACTCCTGATCGGGTGCGCGCTGCGCACCCTGTCTGTGGGCTGAGGTCAGTACGCCAGGGTGAACCGCTGGCGGATGTGCTGTGGCTGTTCCGCTTCGTCGATCAGCGCGACGGCCAGGTCGGCCACGGAGACGCTGCCGGGCTCATCGCCGGTCATCAGCAGCTCGTCGTTGCCGAGGCGGAACTTGCCGGTACGCGGGCCGGGCACGAGCAGGGCGGCCGGCGAGAGGAACGTCCATTCCAGTGCCTGTTCGTCACGCAGCAGGTCGAGGACCTGGCGGGCACCTTCTGCACCTTCCTTGTATTCGGCGGGAAAGTCCGCTGTGTCGATCAGCTGGAGACCGGGGGCCACGTACAGGCTGCCCGCCCCGCCGACCACCAGCAGGCGCTGGGTGCCCGCCTGCTTGCTCGCCGCGATGATCGAGCGGCTGCCGCTGATGAACTGCTCGCGGATGTCCGCCACACCCCAGCCCGGGTTGAAGGCGCTGATCACCACGTTATGGCCTCGCAGCTGTTCGGCCAGTTTGGCGGTGTCCTGCACGTTCGCCTGTACGGCGCTCAGGCGAGGGTGGGCGGCGAGTTTTTCCGGGTGGCGCACCAGCGCGGTGACCTGATGTCCGCGCTGCAGCGCTTCCTGCAACAGGGGGGCGCCGACATAACCAGTGGCGCCGATCAGAGCGATCTTCATGGGGGGGACCTCGAGTAGTTGGGGTGAACACATGATCGCTGCTGGATAAACCCGGGAAAAAGTGGCTTCATGAACTGGAATAGTTAAGCGGAGCTTCATAATGGAGCAGCTCAAGCGCATGGCGCTGTTCGCCACCGTGGTGGAGAAGGGCTCGATGGTCGGTGCAGGGGAAGCCATGGGCATGTCCGCCTCTGCGGTCAGTCAGCAGGTGCGGCGACTGGAGGAGGCCACGGGGGTCACGCTGTTGCACCGCACCACCCGCAAGCTGACCCTGACCGAGGCCGGCGCAACCTTCTATGACAGCTGTCGACAGATCGTCGAGCTGGCGCAGCGCGCCGAGCAGCGCCTGGCCGAGCAGCGGGATGCACCGGTGGGGGAGCTGCGCGTCGCGGCCCCGGTCGGCTTTTCCGGGCCGCTGCTGTGCGAGGCGCTGGCCCCGCTGCTGAGCGCCCACCCCGGCCTCAGCCTGACGCTGTTCTTTCAGGACGAGCAGATCGATCTGGTCGAGTCGCGCATCGATCTGGCCATCCGCGTCGGGCGCCAGGAGGACTCCAGCCTGGTCGCCC
Organism: Ectopseudomonas khazarica; assembly: GCF_017915135.1. Taxonomy (NCBI): domain Bacteria; kingdom Pseudomonadati; phylum Pseudomonadota; class Gammaproteobacteria; order Pseudomonadales; family Pseudomonadaceae; genus Ectopseudomonas; species Ectopseudomonas khazarica. Next base: position 957,432 of record NZ_CP068551.1, read on the forward strand.
GCTACATCGTCGACTGGCGCATGCTGTTGTGCGCCGCGCCGGCCTACCTGGCGCGTGCCGGTTTGCCGAGCGAGCCGCAGCACCTGCTCAAGCTGGACTGGATCGGCCTGCACCTCGAGCGCATCCAGCACCTGTCGCTGCAGCGCCCCGGCGGCGTGCAGCAACGGTTGCGCCTGGAGAGCCGCGTCACCTGCAACAACATCCTGGCGGCGCGCCAGTTCACCCTGGCCGGCATGGGTGTGTCGTTGCAGCCCGAGGCGGAAATCCGCGGGCTGCTGGCCAGTGGCGAGCTGCTGCCGCTGCTGCCTGACTGGCAGCTGGAACCGGTGGGCCTGTACATCGTCACGCCGCGCCGCGATGCTCAGCCCGCCAAGGTGCGCTATGCCATCGAGGCACTCAGACGGCACCTGATCAATGCGTGATGATCGACTCAGGCTGTGCGAGGATGGCCAATACTCAGATCCCCGGCTAGAAAGGACCCGTGACCCACACCGATGAAGACGCCCAAACGTATTGAACCCCTGGTCGAGGATGGCCTGGTGGACGAAGTGCTGCGACCGCTGATGAGCGGCAAGGAGGCAGCGGTCTATGTGGTGCGTTGCGGCGACGAGCTACGCTGCGCCAAGGTCTACAAGGAGGCCAACAAGCGCAGTTTCCGCCAGGCCTCCGAATATCAGGAGGGGCGCAAGGTGCGTGGCAGCCGTCAGGCGCGTGCCATGGCCAAGGGCAGCAAGTACGGGCGCAAGGAGCAGGAGCAGGCCTGGCAGAATGCCGAGGTCTCGGCACTGTTCCGCCTGGCCAGTGCCGGCGTGCGGGTGCCCAAGCCCTATGACTTTCTCGATGGCGTGCTGTTGATGGAGCTGGTGGACGATGGCGAAGGCGACGTCGCGCCGCGGCTCAATGACGTCGACCTGCACCCGGACGATGCGCGTGAGTTCCACGCCTTCATGATCCAGGAGATCGTCAAGATGCTCTGCGCCGGCCTGGTGCACGGTGATCTCTCGGAATTCAACGTGCTGCTTGGCCCCGAGGGGCCGGTGATCATCGACCTGCCGCAGGCGGTGGATGCGGCGGCCAACAACCATGCCTTCAGCATGCTCGAGCGCGATGTGCGCAACATGGCCGAGTACTTCGGCCAGTTCGCCCCGGAACTCAGGTACACCAAATACGCCAAGGAAATGTGGGCGCTCTACGAGGCCGGCAAGTTGCAGCCGCATACGCAACTGACCGGCGAGTTCGCCGAACCGCAGGACGCCGCCGACATCGATGCGGTCATGCGCGAGATCAAGGCCGCGCTGGCCGAAGAGGCGAAGAAACAGGCTCTGCGCAACGCCGAGGATGAACCCAAGGATACCGAGCCGACGCCACCCTGGATGCGCTGAGGCAATGCCCGGTGCTGATCCGCTGGGGCACGCGGGCTGGATAACATCCGGCTGTTGATCATGACGCTTGTGTGATCGCCCGCAAGCGGGCTCCTACGGCCTTGACGTCAGGCGGAGCCTGGGCCCCGGATTTCATCCGGGCTACGGCGTTTTCGCGTGTCCCTTGGCGCAGCAACTGACACCCTGTTCGATGCCCTGCAGGATCGGGCAGTCCGGCCGCTCGTTGCCCTGGCAACTGGCCGCCAGGTCCACCAGGGTGTCGCGCAGTGCGCTCATCTCGGCGATCTTGCGCGACAGTGTGGCGATGTGTTCCTCGGCCAGTGCCTTGACGTCGGCGCTGGCGCGCTGCTTGTCCTGCCACAGCGCCAGCAGCCTGCCCACTTCGTCCAGCGAGAACCCCAGGTCCCGTGAGCGCTTGATGAAGGTCAGGCGATGCAGGTCGTTGGCGTCGTACTGCCGGTAGCCGCTCTGCGAGCGCCCGGCATGGGGCAGCAGGTTGATGGATTCGTAGTAGCGAATCATCTTGGCGCTGAGGCCGGTGTGCTTGGCGGCTTGGCCGATGTTCATGCCTTGGGTCTCCAGCGGTTCAGCAGCAGGGCGTTGCTCACCACGCTGACACTGGACAGGGCCATTGCCGCGCCGGCGAACATCGGGTTGAGCAGGCCCGCCGCGGCTAGGGGGATGCCGACCAGGTTGTAGATGAAGGCCCAGAACAGGTTCTGGCGGATCTTCGCATAGGTGCGCCGGCTGATGTCCAGGGCCGCCGGCACCAGGCGTGGGTCACCGCGCATCAGGGTGATGCCGGCGGCGTGCATGGCGGCGTCGGTGCCACCGCCCATGGCAATGCCGACGTCGGCGGCGGCCAGCGCCGGGGCGTCATTGATGCCGTCGCCGACCATGGCCACTGTGCCCTGCTGGCGCAGCTCGTCGATCAGGCGCGCCTTGTCCGCCGGGAGCACCTGGGCATGCGGTTGGTCGATGCCCAGGGTGCCTGCCACCGCCGCGACGCTGCCCTGGTTGTCGCCGCTGATCAGGTGGCTGGTGATGCCCTGTTCGCGCAGTTCGGCGATGGCTTCTGCGGCGCCGCGCTTGAGTTGGTCGCCAAACGCCAGCAAGCCGAGCAGGCGCGGGCTGTCGCCGCTTTCGATCAGCCAGGACAGGGTCCGACCTTCGGCTTCCCAGGCGCGGGCGGACTCGCTCAGGGCGCCGGCCTGCAGCTGCTGTTCGTCCAGCAGACGGCTGCTGCCCAGCTGCAGCTGGCGGCCCTCGACCGTGCCGGCGATGCCCCGGCCCGCCAGCGCGCGGCTGTCGCTCACGGCGGGCAGGGCAATGCGCTGCTCGCTGCAGCGTTCCAGCACAGCCTTGGCCAGCGGGTGCTCGCTGCCTTGCTGGAGGCCGCCAGCCAGGCGCAGCAGCGTCTCTTCGCTGGCCTCGGCCAGGCCGACATGGGCGATGCGTGGCTTGCCCTCGGTCAGCGTGCCGGTCTTGTCGAAGGCGATGTGGCGCACGTCATGGGCCACCTCCAGCGCTTCGGCATCCTTGATCAGGATGCCGTGGCGAGCGGCGACGCCGGTACCGGCCATGATCGCGGTCGGGGTCGCCAGGCCGAGGGCGCAGGGGCAGGCGATCACCAGCACGGCCACGGCGTTGAGCAGGGCCTGTTCGGCGGAGGCCCCCAAAAGCAGCCAGACCAGCAGCGTGGCCAGTGCCACCAGCAGCACGGCAGGGACGAACACCTGGCTGACCTTGTCCACCAGCTTCTGGATCGGCGCCTTGGCGGCCTGGGCGTCTTCGACCAGGCGGATGATGCGCGCCAGCACCGTCTCCGCGCCGAGGGCGGTGGTCTCCACCAGCAGGCGGCCTTCGCCGTTGATGGCACCGGCGGTGACCTTGTCGCCCGGCTGCTTGGCCACCGGCAGGCTCTCGCCGCTGATCAGCGCTTCGTCGGCGTGGCTGCGGCCTTCCACCACCTGGCCATCCACGGGAAAGCGTTCACCAGGCCTGACCAGCACCTGGTCACCGAGGGTCAGCGCCTCGATGCTGACCTGCTCCTCGCGGCCATCGACCAGGCGCACGGCGTGATCCGGGCGCAGCGCCTGCAGGGCGCGTATGGCGCTGGCGGTCTGGCGTTTGGCGCGGCTTTCCAGGTACTTGCCGAGCAGGATCAGGCTGATGATCACCGCCGAGGCTTCGAAGTACAGGTGTGGCATCTGCCCGGCGGGTGTCACCGCCCACTGGTAGAGGCTCAGGCCGTAGCCGGCACTGGTGCCGATGGCCACCAGTTGGTCCATGTTGCCGGCGCGTGCCTTGAGCGCCTGCCAGGCCGCACGGTAGAAGCGGGCGCCGAAGATGAACTGCACGGGGGTGGCGATCAGGAACTGCAGCCAGGCTGGCAGCATCCAGTGCAGGCCGAAGGGTTCGACGAGCATCGGCACCAGCAATGGCAGGGTCAGGGCGATGGCCGCGAACAAGGTGAGGCGCTCGCGGCGCAGGCGCGAGCTGCCATCGTCCGCAGGGGTTTGCTCGTCCACGAGGCTGGCCTGGTAGCCAGCCGCCTTCACGGCTTGCAGTGCCTGCTGCGCGTCGAAACCGGCGACGACCTGCAGGCGTGCCTTCTCGTCCGCGAGGTTGACCGCGACCTGGGTCACGCCCGGCAGCTTGCCGAGTGCGCGTTCGATGCGGCCGACGCAGCTGGCGCAGGTCATGCCTTCGATGGCCAGTTCCAGTGCGTGGCCGGGAACGGCGTAGCCGGCCCCTTCGATCGCCTCGATCAGTTGCCCGAGGCTATCGGCAGGCGCCTCGATGCGCGCTTGCTCGCTGGCCAGGTTGACGGTGGCGCTGGCGACCTCCGGCAGCTTGCGCAGTGCGCGTTCGACACGACCGGCGCAACTGGCGCAGGTCATGCCCTGGATCGGCAGGTCGAAGGTGGTCATGGACGGGCTCCCGGTAACGTCATGACCACAGGATCAACCTTGACCCCATGGCAAGGTCAAGCGTTCAGTTCAATGCGGGCGCGGCATGCAGTCGCAGGCCGGCGTTGTCCATGGCGATGCGGTAGCGGCGTACTTCGCCGGCGTGGAGCTCCAGCGACTGCCCTTGCAGCTGGGCGATGCCATCCTGGCACGGCCCGGTGCCGGTCAGGCCGAGGCGCAGGGACACCTTGCCGGGCGGCAGGTTGAACGCCACCGACTGGCCCTGGTGCAGGCGGGCGGCCATCTGGTCATGCAGGTACAGCGCGACCTCGCAGGTGGTGGCCACCTCCAGCCGTTCGCGCGAAACGATGAGTACCGCGTAGCCCTCGCCCTGGGCGGCCGATGGCAGGGGTGCCAGCGATTGGGCAAGGGCTGCTGGCGCAAGCAGGGCGGCAAGCAGCAGGTAGGGCAGGCGCATGACGATGATCCCCATGTCGAAAGCCGGCGGAATGACTGGCGGCAAGTGCTTGACCTTGCCACCGTGGCAAGGTCGAGACTACACCCATCGACCATCGATTCAAGGAGTCAGCAGATGCAGCAGTTCAAGGTTAGCGGAATGTCCTGCGGTCACTGCGTCAGGACCGTCACCCAGGCGATCAAGGCGCTCGACCCGGCGGCGCAGGTGGATGTCGATCTCGCCGCCGGCGTGGTGCAGGTCGACAGTGACGTGCCGGCCGCGCAGCTGGAGGCGGCGATACGCGGCGAGGGCTACGAGGTGAGCGCGCCTTAGCCGGCCGCGAGTGGCGCTACGGCCACTGCCGCAGCAGGCCGCGGAAGCAGCTGTCGATCATCGCTGGCGTGTCGGTCTGCGCGTCGAACAGGTTGGGGTCGCGCAGCCAGTCGCTGAACAGCCCGACCAGCATGGCATGCAGGGCCCGTGACGCCAGGCGGGAGGTGATCCCGGGTTGCAGCAGTGGTTGTACCGACGGCAGGGCGAACTGCTGTTCGCAGAGGGCGATGAACTGGTTGACGAAGGCTTCGTGGCGCTCCTCGGCTTCACGCAGCTCCTCGGTGAACTCGCAGCGCCGCAGCAGCACGGTGAGGATGCGCCGGCGCTGGTCGTCGAGAACCAGGTTGGCCATGGCCTCGATGCACAGGTCGCGCAGCAGCTGCAGGGATACCAGCCCGTCCACTTCGGCCAGCTGCTGGGCCAGTGGCTCCAGTGGCAGGCGCACCTGGTTGAGCATCTCGTGGAACAGGTGGGCCTTGTTCTGGAAGTGCCAGTAGACGGCACCTCGGGTCACGCCCGCGTGCCTGGCGACCTGTTCCAGGCTGGTGTGGGCGACTCCGCGCTCGAGGAACAGGTGTTCGGCTGCGGCCAGGATGGTATGGCGGGTCTTCTCCGCGTCTTCTTTTGTTCTGCGCATGGTGATCCGGCAGGTTGGTGCTGGGCTATGAGGGGGCGGAGTTTACCGGCTTTGCCATGACCTCTGCTGAGGGGTGATCGACGGGTATCAGCGCCAGTGTTTTAGGTCCTGCGTCGTGCACGACGATGGGGCCCCAGGGGGCTTTCACCGCGCCTGCGGTCGGTGAGATGATTAGCCGGCTAACAATAAAGCCCGGAATAGTCATGAACCTGAGAACACTCCTGATTCTCGGTGCCCTGTGTGCCTTCGGCCCTCTGGCCATCGATTTCTATCTGCCAAGTTTCCCGACTCTGGCTCAGCAGTTCGCCACCGATGTCGAACACATCCAGCTGTCGCTGGCGGCCTACTTCGTCGGTATCGCCATCGGCCAGCTGTTCTACGGGCCGCTGGCCGACCGCTTCGGGCGCCGGGTGCCGTTGCTGGTCGGTGTCGCGCTGTTCGCCTTGGGCTCGCTGGCCTGTGCGATCGCGCCGAGCCTGGAGTGGCTGATCGCCGCGCGTTTCGTGCAGGCCCTGGGCGGCTGCGCCGGCATGGTGATCACCCGCGCCGTGGTGCGTGACCTGTGCGACCCGCTGGCGTCGGCCAAGGTGTTTTCGCAGTTGGTGCTGGTCATGGGGCTGGCGCCGATCCTGGCGCCGCTGGGCGGTGGCTTGCTGCTCAACACCCTGGGCTGGCCCTGGATCTTTCACAGCCTGGCGATCTTCGCGACCCTGTGCCTGCTGGCAGTACTGCGCTGGTTGCCGGAGACGCGTCCGCAGGAGCTGCCGCCAGCGCCCCTGAGTGGCGCTTTCGGGCAATACCGGGCGCTGCTGGGCAATGCGCCGTTCATGGGTTACAGCCTGGCTGGCGGTGTGGCGATGGCGGGGATGTTCGCCTATATCGCTGGCTCCCCCTTCGTTTTCATCGAGCTGTACGGCGTGCCGGCCGAGCACTACGGCTGGCTGTTCGGCAGCAATGCGGCCGGCTTCGTGATCATGGCCCAGGTCAATGCGCGGCTGGTGCGGGCGGGTGGCCCGGCGGTGTGGTTGCGGCGCGTGGTGCTGGTGTACCTGAGCAGCGGCCTGTGCCTGCTGGCGCTGGCGTGGTGGCGACCGGAGCAGCTCTGGCCGCTGCTGGTGCCGCTGTTCATCTGCGTCGCCAGCCTGGGCTGCTTGCTGCCCAACGCCACGGCCTGCGCCATGGCCGGGCAGGGGCGGCATGCCGGCAGTGCCTCGGGGTTGCTGGGGAGCATGCAGTTCACCGTGGCCGCCAGCGCCTCGGCGCTGGTGGCCTTCCTGCATGATGGCTCGGCGGTGCCGATGGCACTGGTGATCGCCCTGTGTGGCGGGGCGGCCACTGCCTTCGCCTGGTGGAGTCGGCGCTTCGCGATCTGAGCCGCCGTTACAGGCGTGTCGCCTTGAAGGTGTCGCAGCGGCTCGGCTGGCCGGTCTCGAAACCGGTGCTGAACCAGCGCACACGCTGCTGCGAGGTGCCATGGGTGAAGGCGTCGGGCACCACCTGGCCGCGCGCCTGCTTCTGCAGGCGGTCGTCGCCGATGGCGCTGGCGGCGTTCAGCGCCTCTTCCAGGTCACCCGCCTCCAGCCAGTCGTGACGCCGCTGGGCATGGTGCGCCCAGACGCCGGCCAGGCAGTCGGCCTGCAGCTCCTGGCGCACCAGCAGGCCGCCATCGCCTTCGACGCGCTCACCGCGCTGGCGGGCGGCATTGACCTTGGCCGATACGCCCAGCAGGGTCTGCACGTGGTGGCCGACCTCATGGGCGATCACGTAGGCCTGGGCGAAGTCGCCGGCGGCGGAGAAGCGCTGCTCCATCTCGCGGAAGAAGGCCATGTCCAGGTACACGCGCTTGTCGCCTGGGCAATAGAAGGGGCCGACCGCCGAGCTGGCGAAGCCGCAGGCCGAGTTCACCCCGCCCGAGAACAGCACCAGTTGCGGGTCGCGGTACTGCTGCCCGGCCTGCTGGAACAGCTCGCGCCAGGTGTCCTCGGTATCGCCGAGAATGGCGCGAACGAACTCGCTCTGTTCATCCCCGGCGGGTGGTGCCGCCTGGGACTGGGGTGCCTGTGGCTGCGTGGCCTGGCCGGCTATCTGGCCGAGGATCTGCAGCGGGTCCTGGCCCATCAGCAGGCCGACGATGACGATGACCGCCACGCCGCCAAGGCTCAAGCCGCCGCCGACGCGCCTGCCGGAGCGGCCGCGTGCATCCACCACGTTGTCACTGCGTCTGCCTTTCTGCCAGCGCATGTCGCTGCTCCCTCGTTGGTTATCGCTGCGGAGCGGGGTAGTCGCTCAGCACCTGGTCCTGACGGTCACGGTCCAGGCCGATGACCTGGTAGGCGTCGACGCGGTCGCCGTACTCCATGCCGGGCGAGCCCACGGGCATGCCCGGTACGGCGGCGCCGACAAGGTCGGAGCGTTCGCGCAGTTTGAGAATGTCGGCGGCCGGCACATGGCCTTCGACGAACTTGCCGTCGATCACGCCGGTATGACAGGAGGCCAGGCGCGCTGGCACGCCGAGGCGTCGCTTGACTGCGCTCATGTCCTGCTCGACGTGGTCGTTGACGGTGAAACCGTTGTCCTGCAAATGGCTGATCCAGGCGGTGCAGCAGCCGCAGCTGGCGTCGCGGTGGACATCGATGGTCAGCGGCTCGCTGGCGTGGGCCAGGTTGCCGATGAGGAAGAGGGCAAGCAGGGAAAAGCGCATGTTGGCAGCTCCTGTGGGCGTGGGGTAGAGGATACCGCCGCGCCCGAGGATGACCAAGATGCGTGACGCGGCGCCGCAGTTGCTCCGGCGCCGCTGCACGGGTCACTCCAGTTCCATCAGGCCGGGATCGCGCTGTACCGGCTGGATCTGCTCAGGCTTGACCTCCTTCTTGAGCATCAGCTTCAACTGGCTGGCCTTCTGGCAGGCGTTGTGCCCATCGACGAAGACACCGCCCTGGTTGCACTTCCAGTCATAGAAGTTGGCCAGGCCTCCCGCCAGTTGCAGGCTGTAGTCGCTGCTCTTGGTGCCGGGGCTGAACGGCTGGCCGGCGGGAATGTTCTGGAACCAGCGCATCCATTGCGGCGAACCGACCGCCGGAGGGTTGGCCTGGAAGGTGGGGTTCATGATGGCCAGTTGCGGGTACTCCCCGGTCATGTGGCAGCTCATGCAGGAGCTGACCGGGTTGTCCACCGGGCCGTTGAGGCGGCCATTCCAGCCCAGGTGCGTCGGCGGCAACTGCGCGGTGTTGGCGTTGATCGCGGTCTGCTTGAGGTTGGGGTTGATGCGCGTCTGGCTCGGTTGCGGGTTGCTGAAGTCGTTGCCCGTGTCCTGCGGGTCGTTGCCCCACATGATGCCCACCGGGACCAGGTTGTCCCAGCCGGCCTTGCCGGTGACTGCGCCGTTGTACTGGAAGGTACCGAAGATCCAGCCGGTTTCGTTGATGCGGGTGTCGCGCACGGCGATGTCCATCTGGATCAGGGCGACGTCCTTCACCTCGCGGTCGGCGGAGTCGAAGCGCGTGGTGATGTAGCCCTTCCACAGCACCGGGTTCTGCAGGAAGGGCACCTGGCTGCGGTCGACATCGGCGAACAGCGCCTTGCACACCACGGTGCCGTTGGCGAAGCTGTTAGGCTTGGAGGTGAAGTCCGGGTTGGGGTTCTGCGGGTCTTTCCACACCTGGCCGATGGTGTAGGCGCCGATGTCGTTGTAGATGCCCACCGCGTAGGTCTGCCCGGTGCTGGTCTGGCTCGCGGCGAGTTGTTTGGCCTGGATCTGCGCCTCCTTGGTCAGGCCGTGGATGCCCTCACGACCCAGCGGACCGTAGTGCTGCCAGGGCATGTGGTACCACTGGCGCAGCGTGTTCTTCTGCACGTTCCAGTCGTTCTCCACGTTGCCTTCCAGGCAGTAGTCCTTGACCGCGGCCATGTACTCGCGCCAGGTCTCGAAGTCGTTGCTCGGCTTGCCGGGTAGCAGCTTGAAGAAGGCCGGCAGGGCCGACGCGGGAGGTGCGGCGTCGGGATAGGACTGGCTGAGCTGGAACAGCGGCCCGCTGTATTCCTTGCTCGGTGGCTGGTAGCCGAAGTCGGGAAAGGTGCCGGCCTGGGCTACCGAGGCGAGCAGTGGGGTGGCCAGTGCCAGGGTGAAGATCAGGGTTCCTTGTGCGTTGCGCATGGATCATCTCCTTATGTGGCCACGCCTGCCTGGCGAGCGGTTCGCGCAGTGAGCGCAGGGTGGCCGTTATCGAGGCTGCGGCGCATCATCCGGTGCGTCGGTTCACGGTGTCGCGGGGCTCCTGAGCGGGGGCGTGGAGAGGTACTCAGGCACGAGTTCGGCATGGCGCCGACGGGCGGGACGACTAGGACGGCGGGCAGGCATGTCGACCTCCATGTCGAGTACGGTGAGGGCACTACTACAGGTGATAGTTGTAGATCATCCTGACGGAAGTGCCATGATCTGGTGCGGCGTCGCCCTGCGCGCCGGCACTCGAACGAGGAATTTCCGATGCTGTTCGCGCGAATCGTCCTGCTGATCCAGATTGCCGCCCTCGTCCTGCTGGGGCTGGCCTACTTCATCCGCCCCGAGGAAATGGCCAGCTTCAGCGGTGCGCTGCTGATGAGCGCCGCGGCGGTGACCGAGGTCCGGGCGTTCTACGGTGGCCTGCAGCTTGGCCTGGCGGCCTTTCTGGCGATGGCGCTGCTGCGCCTCGACCTGCTGCGTCCGGCGCTGACCCTGCTGGTGCTGCTCTACAGCGCCCTGGCCGTGGCGCGCATCGGCGGCCTGTGGCTCGATGGTGGCGCGCAGCAGAGCTTCAATCTCTACGCGCTGCTGCTCGAACTGGTCTCGGCCGGGCTGGCCTGGTGGGCACTGCGGGGGATTCAGCGCGGGAACTGAGCCGTTCAGGCGACTCAGCGGCGCTCCAGCAGGACGCCCGCTTCCATGTGATGGGTATAGGGGAACTGGTCGAACAGCGCGCAACGCGTGACCTTGTGCGTGTCGTGCAGCTGGGCGATGTTGGCGGCCAGGGTCTGCGGGTTGCAGGAGATGTAGAGGATGCGCTCGAAGCGCCGGGTCAGCTCGCAGGTGTCCGGGTCCATGCCGGCGCGTGGCGGGTCGACGAAGACGCTGCCGAAGTCGTAGCTCTTCAGGTCGATGCCCGCCAGGCGGCGGAACGGGCGCACCTCGTTGAGGGCCTGGGTCAGTTCCTCGGCGGACAGACGCACCAGCTCGACGTTGTCCACGCCGTTGTCGGCCAGGTTGGCCAGGGCGGCATTCACCGAGGCCTTGCTGATCTCGGTGGCCAGTACCTTGCGCACGCGGGTGGCCAGCGGCAGGGTGAAGTTGCCATTGCCGCAGTACAGCTCGAGCAGGTCATCCTGGCGCTCGCCGAGCGCATCGTAGGCCCAGCCGAGCATCTTCTCGCAGACCCGGCCATTGGGCTGGGTGAAGGCACCCTCCGGCTGGCGGTAGTGGAAGCTGCGCCCGGCCACGTCGAGCTCCTCGGCCACGTAGTCGCGGCCGATCACCAGGCGCTGGCCGCGCGAGCGCCCGACCAGGCTGACGTTGAGCGCGCTCGCCAGTTTTTCCGCCTCGGCCTGCCAGGCGTCGTCCAGCGGACGGTGATAGGCCAGGGTGATCAGGGCGTCGCCGGCCAGGGTGGTGAGGAACTCCACCTGGAACAGTTTGAACGACAGCACCTCGCTGGCCTGCCAGGCCGCGCGCAGGCGTGGCATCAGCTCGTTCACGCGCAGGCTGGCGATGGGGAAGTCGTCGAGCAGGATCGGCGTGTGCTTGTCGCCCGGGGCGAACATCGCATAGTGGCGCTGGCCGTCTTCACGCCACAGGCGAAATTCGGCGCGCAGGCGGTAGTGCTCGCGTGGCGAGTCGAATACCTGCGGTTCGGGGGCGGCGAAGGGCGCCAGCAGTTCGACCAGGCGTGCCTTCTTCTCGGCGAGTTGGGCGTCGTAGGTGGCGGGGTCGAATGCGGGGCGGCTCATCGGTCACTCGTGCAGGCAGGAAAACGGGGCGCCATTGTAGCGGAGGCGGTGGCCGCGTGCCTTGGGTTACTCGTCGGCGCGGCGCTGTGGGTGGGCGCAAGTGAGCGATTGGTGGAGATGAAAAGCGATGTCCACTCTAGGTGGTGGCCGGCGGGGGCGTAGGGTGGATGACGCTCTTTTCATCCACCGTTGCTTCGGCTAGCGGGTATGGGGGGCTGCAATGGCATGCCCAGCCAAGGGCCGATCAGGCGAAGTAGGCCAGCTTGACGATGAACAGCGCCGAGAGCACCCACATCGCGGCGTTCAGCTCGCGGGCACGGCCGGACAGCAGCTTGATGCCGGTCCAGGCGATGAAACCGAAGGCGATGCCGTTGGCGATGGAGAAGGTCAGCGGCATGGCCAGGGCGGCGATCACCACCGGGGCGGCGACGGTCAGGTCGTCCCAGTCGATCTGCGCCAGGCTGCTCATCATCAGCACGGCGACGAACAGCAGCGCCGGCGCGGTGGCATAGGCCGGTACGGAGCCGGCCAGCGGGGCGAAGAACAGGCTGAGGAGGAACAGCGCGGCGACCACGCAGGCGGTCAGGCCGGTACGCCCGCCGGCGCTGATGCCCGCGGCGGATTCGATGTAGCTGGTGGTGGTGCTGGTACCCAGTGCGGCACCGGCCATGGTCGCGGTGCTGTCGGCCAGCAGGGCACGGCCCAGGCGCGGCATCTTGCCGTCCTTGTCCAGCAGGTCGGCTTTCTGCGCTACGCCCACCAGGGTGCCGGAGGTGTCGAACAGGTCGACGAAGAGGAAGGCGAAGATCACGCTGACCAGGCCGATGTCCAGGGCGCCGGCGATATCCAGCTGCAGCAGGGTCGGCATCAGCGACGGCGGCATCGAGACCACACCCGGCAGCTCGGACAGGCCGAGGATGATCGACAGTGCGGTGACCAGCAGAATGCCGATCATCACGGCGCCGGTGACCTTGCGGTAGGCCAGCGCGGCGATGACGAAGAAGCCCAGGCAGGCCAGCAGCGCGCCGCCGTTGCTCATGTCGCCCAGGCCGACCAGGGTGGCCGGGTGATCGACCACGATGCCGGCGTTCTTCAGGGCGATGATCGCCAGGAACAGGCCGATACCGGCGGCGATGCCGGCGCGCAGGGCCAGCGGGATGCTGTTGATGATCCATTCGCGAATCTTGAAGATCGACAGCAGGAAGAAGATCGCGCCGGAGAGGAACACCGCGCCCAGGGCGGTCTGCCAGCTGTAGCCCATGGTCATCACCACGGTGTAGGTGAAGAAGGCGTTGAGGCCCATGCCCGGGGCCAGGGCGATCGGGTAGTTGGCCAGCAGGCCCATCACCAGCGAGCCGATGGCGGCGGCCAGGCAGGTGGCGACGAACACCGCGCCATGGTCCATGCCGGTCGCCGCCAGCATGTTGGGGTTGACGAAGAGGATGTAGGCCATGGTCAGGAAGGTGGTGATCCCGGCCAGAACCTCGGTGCGCACCGTGGTGTTGTGGGCTTTGAGTTGGAACAGTCTTTCCAGCATGGTGGCTCCCCAAGGCGCGAGCGCGCCGAAATTGGTCTGCAGAAAGCAAAGCACATTCGTCCGAACCGGCCGGAAAATTGCCCGTTCCCGCAAAAGCCGCGCATCATACCAGCAAGGTTTTGCCTGGTGAATTTGTGCGCTGTGCGGCCATTTCATGACCAGGCGGACAGTTTCATTTCGCACCTGAAGGAGTGGATAGATGAGCAAGCGTGCACTGGTCACCGTCGCCGATGGCGTCGAGGATCTCGAATGCGTGACCCTGATCGATGTGCTGCGCCGTGCCGACGTCGAGGTGCTGGTGGCGAGTGTCGAGGAGCGGCGGATGATCACCTGCTCCCGTGGCACGCGCCTGACCGCCGACGCCATGCTGGTGGATGTGCTGGCGCAGGACTTCGACCTGATCGTGCTGCCCGGTGGCATGCCCGGTGCGCAGCGCCTGGCCGACTTCGAGCCGCTGGCCGAGCGTGTGCGCAAGCAGGCCAGGGCCGGTGAGCTGTTCGCTGCCATCTGTGCGGCGCCCGCCCTGGCGTTGCAGGGCTACGGGGTGCTCAGGCAGCGACGGATGACCTGCTACCCGGCCTTCAGCGATCGCCTGAGCGGCTGCAGCTTCGTCGATGAAGCGGTGGTGGTCGACGGTAACTGCATCACCAGCCAGGGGCCGGGAACGGCACTGGCCTTCGCCCTGACCCTGGTCGAACAGCTGGTCGGGCGCGGCAAGCGCAACGAGGTGGCGGCGGCGATGCTGGTGTAACGCTTGCGATGCTGTTGCAGGGCGGGCGTCGCGGATGGCAGCGGCGAACTCATGGTTCGCCACGCTCGTTCGCCAGCAACTGGCGCTTGCGCTGCAGCCCCCAGCGGTAGCCGCTGAGGCTGCCGTCGCTGGCCACCACACGGTGGCAGGGCAGCAGCAGGCCGATGGCGTTGCTGGCGCAGGCCCGTGCCACCGCGCGCGGGTGGCTGCGCAGCTGCCCGGCCAGCTCGGCGTAGCTGCGGGTCGCGCCGCTGGGAATCTGTTGCAGGGCCTGCCAGACGCGCTGCTGGAAGGCCGTGCCGCGAATGTCCAGCGGCAGGTGGGCGGCGCGTTCCGGCTCCTGTAGTTGCCCGAGTACCTGCTGCAGCCAGTCGTGCAGGGCGCCCTCATCCTGCTCCAGCCGGGCTGCGGCGAAGCGCTGCTGCAGTTCGGCGAGCAGCGTCGCCGGATTGTCGCCGAACAGCAGGGCGCAGACGCCCTTGTCGCTGCTCGCCAGCAGCACGTGGCCGAGGGCGCAGGGGGCGATGCCGTAGCGCAGGTGTTCGCCGGCGCCCCCTGAACGCCGTCGGCCCGGACTCATGGCCTGCGGCTTCTCATACAGGGCGCGGGTGCCGGAGTAGCCCGCCGCCAGCGCGGCGTCGAGGACGCTGTGCGATTGCGCGAGGTGCGCGTCCAGGCGCTGTCGTCGTTCGGCATCGGCCCAGGCGTGGGGCGTCATGCCGGTACGCGCCTTGAACGCGCGCGCCAGGTGCGAGGGCGACAAGCCGATGCGCGCGGCCAGCTGGGGCAACGTCAGGCGTTGCTCGCCGCGCAGCAACTGGCAGGCGGCCGCGACCAGCGCGTCGAGCTGCTGCGCCGGGCTCTGGCCTTGCGGCGAGCAGCGCTTGCACGGGCGAAAGCCGGCGGCTTCGGCGCTGCCCGGGTCTGCATGGAAGCTGACGTTGTCGCGGCGTGGGCGCCTGGCCGGGCAGCTTGGCCGGCAATAGATGCCGGTGCTGCGTACGGCGAACACGAAGCGTCCGTCGAGCGTCGCGTCGCGCTCGCAGACGGCCTGCCAGCAACTCTCCGGATTCAACATGTGGCCTGCCCAGGTGATGACGATCTGAATGACGATTGTCGGCCGGCTGCGCCGCGCTGCCAATCCGTATTGCACTTTCAAAGCCTAACGGCGGTCAGTTGTGGAACACCTGGGCGCAGATGCCGTTCTGCGCCTTTACTGTTCGGTAGACAGGTAGCCGTGGAGGTCGCCATGCGCGGGATGCTCGACAGGCCGGAACAGGAGCTGATTCTGGTCGCGGACGACTCACAGGAGGTGCGTGAGCGTATCGGTGCGCTGCTGGTCGAGCGCTACCAGGTGCGCCTGGTCGCCGCTGACCAGGCGCTGGCTGCCGCCTGCGAGGCGCCGCAGCCGGACCTGATACTGCTCGGCTGGCAGGATGACTATGCGCTCTGCCGCCAGTTCAAGCGTGAAGCGCAGACCCGGCATATCCCGCTGATTCTGGTGACTGCCAAGCGCGATGCCGTCGACGAGCAGATGGGCTTCGACCTCGGCGCCGCCGACTACATCACCAAGCCGGTGAGCCCGCCCATCGTCCTGGCTCGGGTCAAGGCGCAGCTGCAGCTCAAGGCGGCCACCGACTACCTGCGCGACAAGAGCGAGTACCTCGAACTCGAGGTCAAGCGGCGCACCCGCGATATCCAGAAACTGCAGGACGTGACCATCGAGGCGATGGCCAGCGTTGCCGTCATGCGTGACAACCCGTGCAGCCGTCACCTGGCGCGCATCGAGCGCTACATGACCTGCCTGGCGGCGGCGGTGGCACGGCAACAGCCCGCGCTTTCCGCTCAGTTGGACGAGGAGCGCATCGCCCAGCTGGGCAAGTCCGCCATGCTCCACGTGATCGAGCGGATGACCCTGCCGGACCGTATCCTGTTCCGCCATGGCGAACCGGACGAGGGCGACCTGCGCCTGCTCAGCGAAGGCGTGCTGGCCGGGCGGGACGCCTTGCTGCGTGCCGAGCGCAAGCTGGGCAGCAGCACCAGTTTTCTCTCCGATGCCAAGGACATCGTCCATGGCCAGCACGAGCGCTGGGATGGCAAGGGCTACCCGCAGGGCGTGCATGGTGAGCAGATTCCCCTGTCCGCACGCCTGATGGCGCTGGTCGGCCACTTCGAGGAGCTGACCTGCCAGCACCCGTACCGGCCACGGCTCAGCCCCGCTCAGGCGGTGGCGCAGATCAGCGAGGCCAGCGGTACGCGCTTCGATCCCATGGTGGTGCTGGCCCTCGTCGAGGCGACGCCGGCATTCATGCGCATCGCCGAGTCGCTGGCCGACGACGCGGCGGCCGTGGAGGTCGAGTTGCAGCGCCTGGAGGACTCCCTGGCGGAGAGCATCGAGCTGACCCTGCCGCCAGTGAGCTGAAGACGCTCAGCCGGCTATTCGCTCGACGTGATGGCAGGCGACCTGGCGCGCGTCGATCAGGCGCAGCTCCGGGCGCTCGCCGCGGCAGCGCTCGTCGGCATGCGGGCAGCGCTTGTGGAAGGCGCAGCCGGACGGCGGATCGAGCGGATTGGGCAGCTCGCCGCTGATCTTCACCCGGGGCTTGTCCGGATCGGGATGGATCGCCGGCGTCGCCGACAGCAGCGCCCGTGTGTACGGATGCAGGGGGCGGTCGTAGAGGGCCGCCGCCGGGCCCATTTCCACCGGGCGCCCGAGGTACATCACCAGCACGTCGTCGGCCACATGGCGCACCACCGCGAGGTTGTGCGAGATGAACACGTAGCCGGTGGCGAACTGCTCCTGCAGGTCCATGAACAGGTTGAGCACCTGGGCCTGGATCGACACGTCCAGGGCCGAGGTCGGCTCGTCCGCCACCAGGACCTTGGGTTGCAGCATCATGGCGCGGGCCAGGGCGATGCGCTGGCGCTGGCCGCCGGAGAACATGTGCGGGTAGCGCTGGTAGTGCTCGGGGCGCAGGCCCACCTGCTGCATCATTGCCTGTACGCGCTCGCGGCGCTCGCCGCGATCCAGGCCGGTATTGATCAGCAGCGGCTCGGCCAGCTGGTCGCCAATCTTCTGCCGGGGGTTGAGCGAAGCGTAGGGGTTCTGGAACACCATCTGCACGTCGCGGCGCAGTTGCTTGCGCAGGTCGTTGCTGGCCCCGGCCACTTCGCGGCCGGCGATCTGCAGGCTGCCCGAGCTGGGCTCCTCGATCAGGGTGAGGGCGCGGGCCAGGGTGGATTTGCCGCAGCCGGATTCACCGACCACCGCCAGCGTCTTGCCGGCCTGCAGGCTGAACGACACGCCGTTGAGTGCCCTGACCAGCGCGGTGGGTTTGAACAGGCCGCGCGAGACGTTGTAATGACGAGTCAGGTCCTGGGCTTCGAGTACGCAACTCATCAGGCCACCTCCAGGGGAAAGAAGCAGCGCGCGGCGCCACTGGCGTGTTCATCGAGTGCGGGCCGCTGCTGGCGGCAGCGCTCCTGCACGTAGGGGCAGCGCGGGGACAGCAGGCAGCCCTGCGGCCGGTCGTAGCGTCCGGGCACGATGCCGGGCAGGGTCGCCAGGCGCTCGGCGCCTGCGCTGTGCTCGGGAATGGCCTTGAGCAGTGCCTCGGTGTAGGGGTGGCTGGGGGCATCGAACAGCGCCGGCACCTGGCCCAGTTCAACCGCCTGCCCGGCGTACATCACGCAGACGCGCTGGGCCGTCTCGGCCACCACGGCAAGATCGTGGGTGATCAGCACCAGGGCCATGCCCTGATCGCGTTGCAGGTCGAGCAGCAGCTCCATGATCTGCGCCTGGATGGTGACGTCCAGCGCCGTGGTCGGCTCGTCGGCGATCAGCAACTTGGGCTCGGCGGCGATGGCCATGGCGATCGCCACGCGCTGGCTCATGCCACCGGAAAGCTGGTGCGGATAGGCGTCCAGGCGGCTGGCGGCAGCGGGAATCTCGACGCGTTCGAGCAGTTGCAGCGCACGTGCCCGCGCGGCCTTGCCCTTGAGCCCGAGATGCTGGCGCAGCACTTCCTCGATCTGGAAGCCCACGGTGTAGCTGGGGTTGAGGGCGGTCATCGGGTCCTGGAAGACCATGGCCAGGTCCTTGCCGACGATGTGCCGGCGCTGACGCCCTTTCAGGCGCAGCATGTCGGTGCCATCGAACTGCATGCAGTCGGCGCCGACGATGCCGGGGGCGTCGATCAGCCCCATCAGCGCCATCATGGTCACCGACTTGCCGGAGCCGGACTCACCGACGATGGCCAGCACTTCACCCTTTTCCACGGACAGGTCGAGGCCGTCGACCACCGGCACGGCATCGGCGCTGCCGAAACGTACGGAAAGATTGCGAATATCCAGCAGGCTCATGGGCGTGCCTCCGTGCGCAGGGTGGACGATGCTGCACCCGTCCAGCGTCGTAGATTCTTGGTGGATGAACAGCGCGTCATCCCCCTTGCGTCGCTGACACACAGGGCGTGCTGCCTCGCCTGCTGGCGGGGGAGGGTTGGGCAGAGTCCTCGCCCGTGAACGGGAGAGGGGAGGAGGCCGATTCGGGCTGGGGTATGGCTCATGTCGGGCTCCTCACTGCGCATTCTTGAGTTTCGGGTCGAGCGCATCGCGCAGACCGTCGCCCATCAGGTTGATCGCCAGCACGCTGAGCAGGATGGCCAGACCCGGCAGGCTGACCACCCACCAGGCGCGCTCGATGTAGTCGCGTGCCGAGGCCAGCATGGTGCCCCACTCGGGAGTGGGCGGTTGCACGCCGAGGCCGAGAAAGCCCAGCGCGGCGGCGTCGAGAATCGCCGAGGAGAAGCTCAGGGTGGCCTGCACGATCAGCGGCGCCATGCAGTTGGGCAGCACGGTGACGAACATCAGGCGAGGCAGGCCGGCGCCGGCCAGCTGGGCGGCGGTGACGTAGTCACGGTTGAGTTCGCCCATCACCGCGGCGCGGGTCAGGCGCACGTAGGACGGCAGCGAAACGATGGCGATGGCGAAGATGGTGTTGATCAGCCCGGGGCCGAGGATGGCGACGATGGCCACCGCCAGCAGCAGCGACGGCAGGGCCAGCATGATGTCCATCAGGCGCATGATGCTCGGGCCGAGCAGGCGCGGGAAGAAGCCCGCGGCCAGGCCCAGGAGGATGCCGGGGATCAGCGACAGCACCACCGAGGCCAGGCCGATCAGCAGCGACAGGCGTGCGCCATGGATCAGGCGGGACAGCAGGTCGCGGCCCAGTTCGTCGGTGCCGAGGAGGAACTGCCATTGCCCGCCTTCCAGCCACACCGGCGGGGTGAGCAGGAAGTCGCGGTACTGCTCGCTGGGATCGTGTGGGGCGATCCAGGGGGCGAACAGGGCGCAGAACACCATCAGCAGCATGAACGCCAGGCCGCCCAGGGCGCCCTTGTTGTGGCTGAAGGCCTGCCAGAATTCCTTCAGCGGCGAAGGGTAGAGCAGGCTCTGGTCGAGCGTGGTGGCGGTCGTCATGGGCGCACCTCGCGTGGGCTGGATGCTGCAGTGGCGGTCCGCCAATGGTTTTTCACGCTGGATGAAGCGGGGGTCATCCAGCCTGCGTAATCGTCATGTTCGTGCATGGCGCCTTCCTTACTGCTGATGGCGGATGCGTGGATTGGCCAGGCCATAGAGGACATCCACGATGAAGTTGACCAGGATCACCAGGCAGGCGATCAGCAGAATGCCGTTCTGCACCACCGGGTAGTCGCGGGCGCCGATGGCTTCGATCAGCCATTTGCCGATGCCCGGCCAGGAGAAGATGGTTTCGGTGAGCACGGCGCCGGCCAGCAGGGTGCCGATCTGCAGGCCGAACACGGTGAGCACCGGGATCAGGGCATTGCGCAGGCCGTGGACGAACACCACCCGTGCCGGGGAGAGGCCCTTGGCCCGCGCGGTACGGATGTAGTCCTCGCGCAGCACTTCGAGCATGGCCGAACGGGTCATGCGGGCGATCACCGCCAGCGGGATGGTGCCGAGCACGATGGCGGGCAGGATCAGGTGATGCAGGGCATCGAGGAAGGCACCTTGTTCATCGGAGAGCAGGGTGTCGATCAGCATGAAACCGGTAACCGGCGGAATGTCGTAGAGCAGGTCGATGCGTCCGGACACGGGGGTCCAGCCCAGGCCGACGGAGAAGAACATGATCAGCAGCAGGCCCCACCAGAAGATCGGCATGGAATAGCCGGTCAGCGAGATGCCCATCACTCCGTGGTCGAACAGCGAGCCGCGTTTCAGCGCGGCGACCACCCCCGCGACGAGGCCCAGCGTACCGGCGAACAGCAGCGCCGCCAGTGCCAGTTCGACCGTGGCGGGGAACAGGGTGAGGAACTCGCGCCAGACGCTTTCGCGCGAGCGCAGCGATTCCCCCAGGTTGCCCTGGGCGAGCTGGCCGATGTAGTCGAGGTACTGGGCATACAGCGGCTTGTTCAGCCCCAGGCGCTCCATGGCCTGGGCGTGCATTTCCGGGTCGACGCGGCGTTCGCCCATCATCACTTCCACCGGGTCGCCGGGGATCAGGCGGATCAATGCGAAGGTCAGCAGGGTGACGCCGAAGAAGGTGGGGATCAGCAGCCCCAGGCGTCTGGCGATGAATGAAAACATCAGGCGGTTCTACTCCATGGCTGGAAGCGGGCGGCGGACTGCGTGGTCCGCCGCTGTTCTGGGATGTGCGTGGCCCGGAGGCCTTCCGGGGGTATCGCGGGTTGGCGGGCTGTGCGGCGAGGGGTCATGGCAGCTTCACCCGGGCAAAGTTGTTCGAGCCCATGGGGCTGAGCACGAAACCTTCGACCCCCTTGCGCAGCGCGGCGAACTGCTTCGGGTGGGCCAGGGCGATCCATGGCGCCTGCTCGTGGAAGATCGCCAGGGCCTGGCGGTACAGCGCCGCACGTTTTTGTTGCTGCGGCTCGCGGCGGGCCTGGGTGATCAGCGCATCGAAGGCCTCGTTGCACCAGCCGGCCTGGTTCTCGCCGCTTTCGGCGGCTGCGCAGGACAGGTTGGGCGTGAGGAAGTTGTCCGGGTCGCCGTTGTCGCCGGCCCAGCCCATGAACACCAGATCGTGCTCGCCATTCTTGGCGCGCTTGATCAGCTCGCCCCACTCGAACACGCGAATGTCGCTGGCGATGCCCAGCCTGGCCAGATCGGCCTGCAGCATCTGCGCGCCGATACCGGGGTTGGGATTGGTCGGGCCGCCGCCGGGGCGTGTCCAGATCGACAGCTTGAAGCCGCTCTTGCGCCCGGTTTCGCCCAGAAGCTGGCGGGCGCGCTCGATGTCGTGCGGCCAGTCCTGCAACTCTTCGTCGTAGCCCCACAGTGTCGCCGGGTAGGGGGCGACGGCAGGGCTCGCATTGCCTTCGCCATACTGCGCGCGAATGTAGGCGGCCTTGTCGAACGCCAGGTTCAGCGCCTGGCGCACGCGCACGTCATCCAGCGGCGGGTGGCGGGTGTTGATGCCGATATAGGCGGTGAGCAGCGAGTCCAGTTCCAGCACCTGCAGCCGAGCATCGGCCTTGAGCGCGGGGATGTCCACCGGACGCGGATACAGGGCGATCTGGCAGTCGCCGGCCTTGAGCCGTTGCTGGCGGACGTTGGGCTCGGTGGTGATGGCCAGCAGCAGGCGGTCGATGGCAGGGGCACCATCCCAGTAGTCGGGGTTGGCACGAAAGCGCACCTGGGCATCCTTGGCATAGCGTTCGAAGATGAACGGGCCGGTGCCGATGGGCTGGCTGTTGAGGCGCTCGGGCGCATGCTCGGCGAGCAGCTGGTCGGCGTACTCGGCCGAATAGATGGAGGCGAAGCCCATGGCCAGGTTGGCCAGGAATGGCGCTTCCGGGTGCCTGAGCACGAAGCGCACGCGATAGTCGTCGAGCTTTTCCACACGCTCGATCAGTTGCCGCAGGCCCATGGCTTCGGCATAGGGAAAGCCGCGCAGCGACAGCTTGTGCCAGGGGTGATCCGGGTCGAGCTGACGCTGGAAGCTCCACAACACATCGTCGGCGTTGAAGGGGCGCGTCGGGGTGAACGCCGGGTTGCTGTGGAATTTCACCCCTTGGCGCAGGTTGAAGGTGTAGCTCAGACCGTCGTCGCTGATGCTCCAGCTCTGCGCCAGCGCGGGAATGATCTCGGTGCTGCCGGGAGCGAAGGCCACCAGGCGTTCGAACAGGGTCTCTGCGCTGGCGTCGGCGGTGGTCGCCGCGGTGTACTGGACGATATCGAAACCTTCCGGGCTCGCTTCGGTGCACACCACCAGGCTGTCAGCCGCCTGGACGTGTGCGCCCAGCAGGGCGGCCAACAGCAGGCCGCCACGTAGCAAGGACGTGGATGACATGAATAACTCCTTGAACGGCGCCCTTGCGGGCGCCGCATGCATCACTTGTCGATGCTTACACCATAGAAGGAGTTGAGCGCGAACGGACTGATGCGGAAGTCGTGCACTTCCTTGCGCATCGGCTGGTACACGGTGGAGTGTGCCAGCGGGGTGATCGGCACTTCGCGCTTGAGGATCACCTGGGCCTGCTTGTACAGCTCGGTGCGCTCGGCCACATCGGTGGTGCGCTTGGCAGCCTTGACCAGCTTGTCGTAGTCCTCGAAGCACCACTTGGAGAAGTTGTTGCCGTCGACCGCATCGCAGCCATAGAGGGTGCCCAGCCAGTTGTCCGGGTCGCCGTTGTCGCCGCTCCAGCCGATCAGCATGGCGTCATGTTCGCCGCCCTTGGCACGCTTGAGGTACTCGCCCCACTCGTAGCTGACGATGCGCGCCTTGATGCCGATCTTGGCCCAGTCGGCCTGCAGCATCTCGGCGATCTGCTTGGCATTGGGGTTGTACGGGCGCTGCACCGGCATGGCCCACAGGGTGATCTCGGTGCCTTCCTTGACGCCCGCGGCCTTGAGCAGCGCCTTGGCTTTCTCGGGGTCGAAGGCCGGGTCCTTGATGTCCTCGTTATACGACCACTGGGTCGGCGGCATGCCATTGACGGCCAGCTGTCCGGCCTTCTGGTAGACGGCGTCGAGGATCGCCTGCTTGTTCACCGCCATGTCCAGCGCCTGGCGTACTTCCAGCTTGTCGAACGGCGGGTGGGTGACGTTGTAGGCGATATAGCCGACGTTGAAGCCCGCCTGCTCGGGCATCTGCAGGTTGGGGTCCTTCTGCAGCGATTCGATGTCCGCCGGACGCGGGAACAGGGTGACGTGACATTCGCCGGCCTTGAGCTTCTGCATGCGCACCGAGGAGTCGGTGTTGATGGCGAAGATCAGGTTGTCGATCTTCACGTCGTCGGGCTTCCAGTAGTCCTTGTTGCCCTTGTAGCGGATCACCGCGTCCTTCTGGTAGCGGCTGAACACGAAGGGGCCGGTGCCGATCGGCTTCTGGTTGATGTCGGAGGCCTTGCCGGCCTTGAGCAGTTGGTCGGCGTATTCGGCGGACTGGATCGAGGCGAAGCTCATCGCCAGGTTCTGCACGAACGCGGCGTCGACCTGGTTGAGGGTGAAGCGCACCGTCATGTCATCGAGCTTCTCCAGCTTGGCGATGTTGCTGTCCATGCCCATGTCGGTGAAGTAGGGAAACTCGGTGGGGTACGCCTTGCGGAAGGGGTGGTCCTTGTCGAGCATGCGTTCGAAGGTGAACAGCACGTCGTTGGCGTTGAACTCACGGCTGGGCTTGAAGTAGTCGGTGGTGTGGAACTTCACCCCGGGACGCAGCTTGAAGGTGTAGACCAGGCCGTCGTCGGAGACCGTCCAGCTCTCGGCCAGGCCGGGCTCGACCTTGGTGCCGCCACGCTCGAACTGGGTCAGACGGTTGAAGATGGTTTCCGCAGCGGCATCGAAGTCGGTGCCGGTGGTGTACAGGCCCGGGTCGAATCCGGCGGGGCTGCCTTCGGAACAGAAAACCAGGTTGGCGGCGCTGGCGAGGGGGGCGCTGGCGATCAGCCCAGCGGTAAGCAAAGCCTGGATAACGGCGTTCTTGCGCATCATGACCTCATCGTTGTTTTGCTTGTTTTTGAGGAGCCCCTTGTGGGGGCCTCCTGGCAAGCTATGCAGGGCGTGTGCCTGAGGCAAGTGCGCAAGTGGCGTAAAAAGGGTTAGCGCTACACGGGTGTAACTCGCTGTCGCATTTATGAACTTTTGTCGGGAAGAGATAGCAAAACGCCGTTATCTTTCGACAACGGCGCTGCTTTGTCGCGGGGCGCGGGTCAGGGCATCTGCACTTCGATGACGCCATCGGCGCTCACGGTCACCTGGCTGGTGCCGGCTTCGATCTGCGGAGTGGGGGCTGAATCCATCATCGCCATGCTCTTCGCCTCGAAGCCGCGCATGCGCATCGGCGGCTGGAAACCACCGGTGTTCAGGCTCAGGCTGACCAGCTTGTAGCCCTTGCCGCCGAGCGCCTGGGTGGCCAGCTGGGCGCGGGCCTTGAAGGCATCCACGGCGTCCTTGAGCATGGCGTCCTCGCGTGTCTTGCGAGTATCGGTGGCGATGCTGAAGTCCATGCCGCCCATCTTCATCGACTGCAGCAGTTCACCGGTCAGCGAGGACAGGCGGGCGAAGTCGGCGCTCTCCATGCGTACTTCGGCGCGCTCGCGCCAGGCGGTGATCTTCTGGCCCTTGTCGTCATAGACCGGGTAGCTGTGGCGGCTGCCCAGCTTGACCGAGACGCCTTTGACCTGGCGCACCTGCTCCAGGGTCTTGTTCAGGGTGCTGGTGATCTCCGCCGCCAGTTTGGCCGGGTCGGCATTCTGCGACTCGGTGTACAGGGTGACGTGCATCAGGTCATGAGCGACTTCCTGGTTCACCTCGGCACGCAGGGCAATCTGGTTGTAGCGCGCTTCGTCGGCCAGCAGGCCGCTGCTGGCCAGGCCGGCGATGGTCAGGGCGATGGCGGAGGCGATACGGGGCATGGTGAGCATGTGCTGTTCCTTTTTCAGTGGCCTTGATGGCCGTTTCCCGAGGTTAGACGAAGACAGATGACCATCCGGGTTAAACCCGGTTCAGGTTTTTTTCAGGCCACACAGCCGCGCCGAACAGGCGTGCGTCCGGTTGCCGCAGCGGCGGAAGGCCGCGCCAGGCTTGGTTATACTCGCCCCATTGACTGGAGTCGCCATGCTCGAACCCGTGCAGTTGTTGTCCGCCAGCCGCCAGAATCTCTGGCGCCTGACCCTCATTCGTATTCTCGTGCTCGCCGCCCAGGCCGGTTCCGTCGGGCTCGCGTACAAGTCGGGCGTGCTGGCGCTGCCCTGGTGCGAATTGTCGATCACCCTCGGCATTTCCCTGCTGCTCTGCGTGGGCACGGCGCTGCGTCTGCGCGGTCCCTGGCCGGTCACCGAGGTCGAGTACGCCGTGCAGCTCGGCTGCGACCTGATCATCCACAGCGTGCTGCTGTATTACTCGGGTGGTTCGACCAACCCCTTCGTCTCCTATTACCTGGTGCCGCTGACCATCGCTGCGGCCACCTTGCCCTGGCTGTTCACCATCGTGCTGGCGGGAATGGCGCTGGCGGGCTACACCCTGTTGCTGGTGTGGACGCACCCGCTGGAACTGCCGGCGGCGCGCGAGAGCCTGCTGGTCTATGGCATGTGGCTGAGCTTCGCCCTGGCTGCCGCGCTGATCACCTTCTTCGTCGCCAAGATGGCCGAGGAACTGCGGCGCCAGGACGAGCTGCGTGCCGAGCGCCGTGAGGAGAGCCTGCGCGACCAGCAGTTGCTGGCCGTGGCCACCCAGGCTGCGGGCGCCGCCCATGAACTGGGTACGCCGCTGGCCACCATGAGCGTGCTGCTCAAGGAGCTGCGCCAGGAACACCGCGACAAGCCAGCCCTGCAGGACGACCTGGCCCTGCTGCAGGAGCAGGTCAAGCTGTGCAAGTACACCCTGCAGCAACTGGTGCGTGCGGCCGAGAACGACCGGCGCCAGGCGGTGGTGGAGCAGTCCTGCGTGGAGTGGCTGGAAACCACCCTCAATCGCTGGCACCTGATGCGCCCCGAGGCCAGCTACCGCTACCAGTGCCTGGGGCGTGGCACGGCGCCGCGCATCATGCCGCCGGCCGACCTTACCCAGGCGCTGCTCAACCTGCTGAACAACGCCGCCGACGCCTGCCCGGACAAGCTCGACATCCGTCTGGACTGGGATCACCAGTGGTTGCGCCTGAGCATCCGCGACCATGGCGCCGGCGTCCCGCTGGCCATTGCCGAACAGCTTGGGCGGCCGTTCTTCACCACCAAGGGCAAGGGTTTCGGGCTCGGTCTGTTCCTCAGCCAGGCCAGCGTGACCCGTGCCGGTGGTACGGTTAAGTTGTATAACCATGAGGATGGCGGCACCCTCACCGAATTGAAGTTGCCGCGAGCCTATGGCGTGGCCTGACAAGGAAAACCTGCATGAGCGAAGAATCCCTGTTCGAAGGTGAAGAGCAGCCCCATCTGCTGCTGGTCGACGACGACCCGACGTTCACCCGTGTGATGGCGCGCGCGATGAGCCGCCGTGGCCTGCGTGTGTCCACTGCGTCCAGCGCCGAGGAAGGCCTGGCGATGGCCAAGGAAGACCTGCCCGACTACGCGGTGGTCGACCTGAAAATGGAAGGCGATTCCGGCCTGGTCCTGCTGCCCAAGCTGCTGGAGCTGGATGCCGAGATGCGCGTGGTGCTGCTCACCGGTTACTCCAGCATCGCCACCGCCGTCGAGGCGATCAAGCGTGGTGCCGCCAACTACCTGTGCAAACCGGCTGACGCCGACGACGTGCTGACTGCCTTGCTCTCCGAGCATGCCGACCTGGACAGCCTGGTGCCGGAAAACCCGATGTCGGTCGACCGTCTGCAGTGGGAGCACATCCAGCGTGTGCTGGCCGAGCATGAGGGCAACATCTCCGCCACGGCCCGCGCGCTGGGCATGCACCGTCGTACCTTGCAGCGCAAGTTGCAGAAGCGCCCGGTACGCCGCTGAGGCCATTGGCTCGGAGCGGTTCCGGGCCTCGCTTCATGGCCGCCGCAGGTGGCCACCCGATTTACCGGTAGCAGCATAAACATTAGCCGGCTAACATGCGTTGTCGTACAACTGCATCGGTGCCTTCATGCTCGCCGTCGCTGCACAAACCCTCGCTGTCACCGCCCCGGTGTTCGCCATGCTGTTTCTCGGTGTGGCGCTCAAGCGCGTGCGCTGGATCGACGGCGCCTTCATCGATACCGCCTCGAGCCTGGTGTTTCGCGGCACCATGCCGACCCTGCTGTTTCTCGGGGTGATCAAGGCCGACCTGGATGCGGCGATGCAGCCGGGGCTGCTGACCTACTACGTGCTGGCCACGGTGGCCAGCTTCTTCCTGGCCTGGGGCTGGGCCGTCTGGCGCGTGCCGTTCGTGGACCGTGGCGTCTACACTCAGGGTGCCTTTCGCGGTAACAACGGTATCGTCGGGCTGGCGCTGGCCACCAGCATGTATGGCGATTACGGGCTGTCCCTCGGTTCGGTGCTCGCCGCGCTGGTGATCCTCTGCTACAACGCGCTCTCGGCCGTCGTGCTGGCCATCTACAGCCCGGGGGCGAAAACCGGCATGCGGGCCATCGCCCGCAGCATCGTCAGCAACCCGATGATCATCGGCGTGCTGCTGGCCGTGCCTTTCGCCTACTGGAAGATCGCCCTGCCGCAGTGGCTGCTCACCTCGGCGGAGTATTTCGCGCAGATGACGCTGCCGCTGGCGCTGATCTGCATCGGTGGCACGCTGAGCCTGGCCTCGCTGCAGCGCAGCAGCGGCACGGCCATCGGCTCGAGCCTGATGAAGATGGTCTGGCTGCCGCTGTTGAGCACCACCGGCGCCTGGCTGCTGGGTTTTCGCGATGCGGACCTGGCGATTCTCTTTCTCTACTTCGCCAGCCCGACGGCTGCGGCCAGTTTCGTCATGGCCCGGGCCGTCGGTGCCAACCATGAGCTGGCGGCGGCGATCATCGTCATCACCACCCTGGCGGCGGTGCTGACCACCAACTTCGGTCTGCTGCTGTTGCAGTGGGGGGGCTGGGTCTAGCCGGTCGTGGCCGGCGCTCGATGGAGCACCGGCAAGGCGGCTCCTACGAGGCGTTGCGCTGGTAGTCGTCGATCACTTCCTGGGCTGCGCGGAAGGCATCGATGCTCGCCGGCACGCCGGCATAGACCGCACAGTGCAGCAGGGTTTCGCGGATTTCCTCGACGGTGCAGCCGTTGTTCAGCGCGCCGCGCACGTGCCCCTTGAGCTCCTGCGGGCACTTCAGTGCGGTCAGCGCGGCCAGGGTGATCAGGCTGCGGGTCGCGCGTGACAGGCCGCTGCGCGTCCACACGCCGCCCCAGGCGTGTTCGTTGACGAAGTCCTGCAGGGGTTGGCTGAACTCGGTGGCATTGCCCAGGGCGCGCTCGACGAACGCCTCGCCCATGACTTCGCGGCGTACTTGCAGGCCGCGCTCGTGGTTCTCGCTCATGTTCAGATCTCCTGGCCGCGTTGCTTGTGCCAGGCACGCCCGGCGATGATCACCAGGGTAATGGCGGTCAGTGGCAGCGCATAGCCGATCATTGCGTCACCGAAGCTCTGGGCGAATGGGCGGCCGGTGGCGAACAGCACCACATAGAGGGTGTAGGCCACGTAGTAGGCGACGAACAGCAAGCCTTCCCAGCGGTTGATGCGATAGCCGCTGAAGAAGATCGGCAGGCAGGCGAAGGCCACGGCGATCATCACCGGGAAGTCGAAGGCCAGCGCGTTGGCGGCCACCGGGATGGCGTTCGGCGAGACCAGCGAGGCGAGGCCCAGGACGCACAGCAGGTTGAAGATGTTGCTGCCGACGATGTTGCCGACGGCGATGTCGCGCTCACCCTTGAAGGCGGCGATGATCGAGGTGGCCAGTTCCGGCAGCGAGGTGCCGATGGCGATCACGGTCAGGCCGATCACCAGCTCCGACAGGCCCAGGGCGCGGGCCAGTTGCACGGCGCCGTCGACCAGCAGGTTGGATCCGCCCACCAGCAGCGCCAGGCCGGCGAGCAGCAGGCCGAGGTTGACGGCCCAGGCGTAGGGCTTGGCCGGCTCGTCGAGGCCGAACTCCTTGGCGAACTCATCGTCTTCGCCGCCCTTGTCCTTGCGGCTGCTGTAGATCAGGAAGACGGTGTAGGTGATCACGCCCGCGAACAGCAGGGCGCCATCGAGACGGCTCAGCTGGCCGTCCCAGGCGAGTGCGTAGACCACCAGGCTGGCGCCGATCATGATCGGCACGTCCAGGCGGATCAGCTGGCGCGAAACGATCAGCGGGGCCACCAGTGCGGTCACGCCGAGGATCAGCAGGACGTTGGCGATGTTGCTGCCGATCACGTTGCCGATCGCCAGGTCGCCACTGCCGTTGAAGGCCGACTGCACGCTGACCGCCGTCTCCGGGGCGCTGGTGCCGAAGGCCACCACGGTCAGGCCGATCACCAGCGGGGGAATGCCGAACTGCGCAGCCAGTTTGGCGGCGCCGCGTACCAGTACTTCTGCGCCGGCGACCAGCAACACCAGGCCGGCGATCAGGTAGACGAAAGTCATCAGGGTCATTACAGGGAGGCTCCGAAAAAGTGCGGCTAGTGTAGCGATGGCGTCCGTGGCCGCCAGAGATTACGCAAGGTATTTGTTGCCAATTGTTCGTCAGTCCAGCGCTTGAAGCCGAACCGGCACCACGCCTGCACGCAGCATGTCCAGGCGCTCGGCGGCGGCACGGGAGAGGTCGATGATGCGCCCGCGCACGAACGGGCCGCGGTCGTTGATGCGCACCACCACGCTGCGCTCGTTGTTCAGGTTGGTGACGCGGACCCGTGTGCCAAAGGGCAGGGTGCGATGCGCGGCGGTCAGGGCGTTCTGATCGAAGCGCTCGCCGCTGGCGGTGCGCTTGCCATGGTGCGCCTGGCCATAATAGGAGGCCTTGCCGGTTTCGCTGCCGCCGCTACCGCCGAAGGTCGAGCAGCCGCCGAGCAGGACCAGCGCGCCAAGCAAGGCGCAGGTCTGTAGCCCGGATGCAATCCTGGGCGTTGCGGGCTCCCGGATTGCATCCGGGCTACGGGTCATCATCGCGGTATCTCCAGATAGAAAGACGCCGGGCAAGCCCGGCGTCGTTTCGGTGGGTCGAGGCTCAACCTTCGAGCTTTTTCTTCAGCAGTTCGTTCACTTGGCCCGGGTTGGCCTTGCCCTTGGAGGCCTTCATGGCCTGGCCGACGAAGAAGCCGAACATCTTGCCGCGCTTGGCTTCGTCCGCTGCGCGGTACTGCTCGAACTGCTCGGCGTTGGCCGCCAGCACTTCGTCTAGCATCGCCTCGATGGCGCCGGAGTCGGTGACCTGCTTGAGGCCCTTCTTCTCGATCACCTCGTCGGCGCTGGTGCCTTCACCGGCTGCCAGGGCTTCGAAGACCATCTTGGCGATCTTGCCGCTGATGGTGTTGTCCTTGATGCGCAGGATCATGCCACCCAGTTGCTCGGCGGACACCGGCGACTGCTCGATCTCCAGGCCTTCCTTGTTCAGCAGGCTGGACAGCTCGCCCATCACCCAGTTGGCCGACAGCTTGGCATCGCCGCAAGTCTTCTCGACCGCTTCGAAGTAGTCGGCCAGCTCGCGGCTGGCGCTCAGCACGCTGGCGTCGTAAGCGGACAGAGCGAACTGGCTCTCGAAGCGCTCGCGCTTCTGCACCGGCAGTTCCGGCAGCTGGCCGCGCAGGTCGTCGAGGAAGCTGCGTTCGATGACCACCGGCAGCAGGTCCGGGCAGGGGAAGTAACGGTAGTCGTTGGCTTCTTCCTTGCCGCGCATGGAGCGCGTCTCGTCCTTGTTCGGGTCGTACAGGCGGGTTTCCTGTACCACCTTGCCACCGTCCTCGATCAGCTCGATCTGCCGCTGAATCTCGTGGTTGATGGCCTTCTCGATGAAGCGGAAGGAGTTGACGTTCTTGATCTCGGCGCGGGTGCCGAAGGCTTCCTGGCCTTTCGGGCGTACCGACACGTTGCAGTCGCAACGCAGCGAGCCCTCGGCCATGTTGCCGTCGCAGATGCCGAGGTAGCGCACCAGGGCGTGAATCGACTTCACATAGGCGACCGCTTCCTTGGCCGAACGGATGTCCGGCTCGGAGACGATTTCCAGCAGCGGCGTGCCAGCGCGGTTGAGGTCGATACCGCTCATGCCGTGGAAGTCTTCGTGCAGGCTCTTGCCGGCGTCTTCTTCCAGGTGCGCGCGGGTGATGCCGATGCGCTTGACGGTGCCGTCTTCCAGGGTGATGTCCAGGTGGCCCTTGCCGACGATGGGGTGATCCATCTGGCTGGTCTGGTAGCCCTTGGGCAGGTCCGGGTAGAAGTAGTTCTTGCGCGCGAAGACGTTGCGCTCGCCGATCTCGGCGTCGATCGCCAGGCCGAACATGCAGGCCATGCGCACCGCTTCGGCATTGAGCACCGGCAGGGTGCCGGGCATGCCGAGGTCAACCAGGCTGGCCTGGGTGTTGGGCTCGGCGCCGAAAGTGGTGGCGCTGGCCGAGAAGATCTTCGATTGGGTGCTGAGCTGAGCGTGAATCTCCAGCCCGATCACTGTTTCCCATTGCATCTTTAGTGTTCCTCAATCCTGTGTGGCGTCATCCAGCCCTCTCCCGGCGCTGCGCGCCACCCTCTCCCATGAATGGGAGAGGGGAAAAGGCTGCATGGCTGCGCCATGGCCTAGAAGCCGCTCGGTGCTTGGCTGTGCCAGTCAGTCACCTGCTGGTACTGATGCGCGATGTTGAGCAGGCGACCTTCCTGGAAGTAGTTGCCGAGCAGCTGCACGCCCACCGGCAGGCCATCGACGAAGCCGGCTGGCATCGACAGGCCGGGGATGCCAGCGAGGTTGGCGGTGATGGTGTAGATGTCCTCGAGGTAGGCCGACACCGGGTCGCCACCTTTCTCGCCGAGCTTCCACGCCAGGTTCGGCGTGGTCGGGCCGAGGATCACGTCGACGTCATTGAAGGCAGCGACGAAGTCGTTCTTGATCAGGCGGCGGATCTGCTGCGCCTTGATGTAGTAGGCGTCGTAGTAGCCGGCCGACAGGGCGTAGGTGCCGACCATGATGCGGCGCTTCACTTCCGCACCGAAGCCTTCACCGCGCGAACGCTTGTACAGGTCTTCGAGGTTGAGCGGATTCTCGCAGCGGTAGCCGAAGCGCACACCGTCGAAACGCGACAGGTTGGAACTGGCTTCCGCCGGGGCGATCACGTAGTAGGCCGGGATCGCATGCTGCAGGTTGGGCAGGCTGATGTCCTTGACGCTGGCGCCGAGCTTCTTCAGCTCCTCGACCACGGCCAGCACCTTCTCGCCGATACGCGCGTCGAGGCCGGCGCCGAAGTATTCCTTCGGCAGGCCGATGCGCAGGCCGGCCAGCGGCTGGGCGAGGGCGGCCAGGTAGTCATCCACCGGCTGGTCGACGCTGGTGGAGTCCTTGGCGTCGAAACCGGCCATGGCGCCGAGCAGCAGCGCGCAGTCTTCGGCGGTGCGGGCCAGCGGGCCGCCCTGGTCGAGGCTGGAGGCGTAGGCGATCATGCCCCAGCGCGAGACGCGGCCGTAGGTCGGCTTGATCCCGGTGAGGTTGGTCAGCGCCGCCGGCTGGCGGATAGAACCGCCGGTGTCGGTGCCGGTGGCGGCCGGCAGCAGGCGTGCGGCGACCGCAGCCGCCGAACCGCCCGAGGAACCGCCCGGTACACGGCTGGTGTCCCAGGGGTTCTTCACCGGGCCGTAGTGGCTGGATTCGTTGGCCGAGCCCATGGCGAATTCGTCCATGTTCAGCTTGCCGAGGGTGACAGCGCCGGCGGCGGCCAGTTTCTCGACCACGGTGGCGTTGTACGGCGCCTTGAAGCCGGTGAGGATCTTCGAGGCACAGGTGGTCAGCACGCCTTCGGTGCAGAACAGGTCCTTGTGCGCGATCGGCGCACCGAGCAGGGCGCCGTTCTCGCCAGCGGCACGGCGGGCGTCGGCGGCCTGGGCCTGGGCGACCGCCTGTTCGGGCGTGACGGTGATGAAGCTGTTGAGCTGCGGATCGAGCTGCTCGATGCGCGCCAGCAGGCTGCGGGTCAGTTCTTCGGCGGAGAATCGCTTGGCCTCGAGGCCCTTGGCGATCTCGGCCAGGGTCAGTTGATGCATGTCAGCCCTTTCCTTATTCGATGACTTTCGGCACGAGGTACAGGCCGCTTTCCACGGCCGGGGCGATGGCCTGGTAGGCGTCGCGCTGATTGCCCTCGGTGGCCACGTCGGCGCGCAGGCGCTGGGTGGCTTCCAGCGGGTGGGCCAGGGGTTCGATGCCCTGGGTGTCGACGGCCTGCATCTGGTCGATCAGGCCGAGGATGTTGTTCAGGGTCTCGGTGGTTTGCGGAATATCGCCGTCATTCAGGCCCAGGCGGGCCAGGTGGGCGATTTTTTCCACCTCGGAGCGTTCAAGCGCCATTGGGGGGGTCTCCAGTGGAAGTGTGACGGGGCGGGTGTCTGCCAATTGCTGCGCTCGGGCATCCCGCGTCGCCTGTAGGGAACGGATGTCGCGAGCCGGCGGTCAAAGGCCGCGATGTGCAGCTACAAGGCCCGGAAAAACAGGCAATCTACCATATTGCCGCCTTGCCCAAAATCCCTGCCGTTGTTAGAGTTTGCCGCACTTTTTTACCCACGCGTTGCCTAGGGTCCCTTCCTAATGTTCAAGAAACTGCGTGGCATGTTTTCCAGTGATCTGTCTATCGACCTGGGAACTGCCAATACCCTTATTTATGTGCGCGAGCGCGGTATTGTCCTGAATGAACCGTCCGTGGTCGCCATCCGCACCCACGGCAACCAGAAAAGTGTCGTGGCCGTCGGCACCGAGGCCAAGCGCATGCTCGGCCGTACGCCTGGCAACATCGCCGCCATTCGGCCGATGAAAGATGGCGTGATCGCCGACTTCAGCGTCTGCGAGAAGATGCTGCAGTACTTCATCAACAAGGTGCACGAGAACAGCTTCCTGCAGCCGTCGCCGCGCGTGCTGATCTGCGTGCCGTGCAAGTCGACCCAGGTCGAGCGCCGTGCCATCCGTGAATCGGCCCTGGGCGCCGGTGCCCGTGAAGTGTTCCTGATCGAAGAGCCGATGGCCGCCGCCATCGGTGCCGGCCTGCCGGTAGAGGAAGCCCGTGGCTCGATGGTCGTCGATATCGGCGGCGGCACCACCGAGATCGCTCTGATCTCCCTCAATGGCGTGGTCTATGCCGAGTCCGTCCGCGTCGGCGGCGACCGCTTCGACGAAGCCATCATCACCTACGTGCGCCGCAACTACGGCTCGCTGATCGGTGAAGGCACCGCCGAGCGCATCAAGCAGGAAATCGGTACCGCCTACCCGGGTGGCGAGGTTCGCGAAGTCGACGTTCGCGGCCGCAACCTGGCCGAGGGCGTACCGCGCAGCTTCACCCTGAACTCCAACGAAGTGCTCGAGGCGCTGCAGGAATCCCTGGCGACCATCGTCCAGGCGGTGAAGAGCGCGCTGGAGCAATCGCCGCCCGAGCTGGCCTCGGACATCGCCGAGCGCGGCCTGGTGCTGACCGGTGGTGGCGCACTGCTGCGCGACCTGGACAAGCTGCTGAGCCAGGAGACCGGCCTGCCGGTGATCGTCGCCGAAGACCCGCTGACCTGCGTCGCCCGTGGCGGCGGCAAGGCGCTGGAAATGATGGATCGCCACGCCATGGACCTGCTCTCCACCGAGTAAGCGCTTGCCGTGGGGCTCGCTGTCGTGCCGCCTCCGGGCGGCACG
This sequence comes from Ectopseudomonas khazarica, assembly GCF_017915135.1. Taxonomy (NCBI): domain Bacteria; kingdom Pseudomonadati; phylum Pseudomonadota; class Gammaproteobacteria; order Pseudomonadales; family Pseudomonadaceae; genus Ectopseudomonas; species Ectopseudomonas khazarica. The sequence goes on from NZ_CP068551.1 coordinate 992,139, forward strand.
CGCATATTCGAGCATTGCAGTACACTCGCCTCAACCTTCGCCAGATCGGTTTGCCCTTCGCATGAATTCGCGCGCTTTCCGCCCTCGTGGCGCACAAGGAGCAGGTCATTAAGCCGCTCTTCGCCAAAGGTCCTTCGCTGGGCATCCGCCTGCTGGTGCTGGCGGTGCTGTCGGCTGCGCTGATGGTGGTGGATGCCCGCTTCGAGGCGCTCAAGCCGGTGCGCAGTCAGATGGGCCTGGTGCTGACACCGTTCTACTGGCTGGCGGACCTGCCGGTGCGGGCCTGGGATGGCGCGACCCAGCAGATTTCCTCGCGCAGCGAGCTGATGGCCGAGAACGAGAAGCTCAAGGCCGAGGCCCTGCTGCTGCAGCGCCGGCTGCAGAAGCTGGCGGCCCTCACCGAACAGAACGTGCGCCTGCGCGAATTGCTCAACTCCGCCGCACTGGTGGATGACGAAGTACTGGTCAGCGAGCTGATCGGCGTCGATCCCAACCCCTATACCCACCGCATTCTCATCGACAAGGGCGAGAAGGACGGCGTGTTTCTCGGCCAGCCGGTGCTCGATGCCCGTGGTCTGATGGGCCAGGTGGTCGAGATCATGCCCTACACCTCGCGGGTGCTGCTGCTCACCGACAACACCCACAGCATTCCGGTGCAGGTCAATCGCAACGGCCTGCGCGCCATTGCCGTCGGCACCGGCAACCCCGAGCGCCTGGAGCTGCGCCATGTGGCGGATACCGCGGACATCAAGGAAGGCGATCTGCTGGTTAGCTCCGGCATGGGCCAGCGCTTCCCGGCGGGCTATCCGGTGGCCACGGTCAAGGAAGTGATCCATGACTCCGGCCAGCCGTTCGCCATCGTTCGCGCGGTGCCCACTGCGGCGCTCAATCGCAGCCGCTATCTGCTGCTGGTGTTTTCCGACCGGCGTACCCCCGAACAGCGTGCCAACGACTCCGCCGTGGCGCAGGAAGCCGCCGACCGTGAGGCCGAGCAGGCGCGACAGGGCGAGCAGGCACCCGCGGATGGGCAGGCGCCGGCTGCGGACGCTGGCGCAGAGGAGACGAACTGATGGTTGGCGTGCAGCCTCGCAATGGCTGGGTGATCTGGCTCAGCCTCGCGCTGGGTTTGTTACTCAGTGTTTCGCCGTTGCCCGAGTTCATGCAGATCGGCCGCCCACTGTGGGTCGCGCTGGTGCTGACCTACTGGGTGCTGGCCCTGCCGCACCGTGTCGGCATGACCACCGCCTGGGTTCTGGGTCTGGCGCAGGACGTGCTGTTCGGCACGTTGCTGGGGCAGAACGCGCTGATCCTGACGTTGATCACCTTCCTGGTGCTGAGCCTGCACCAGCGTCTGCGCATGTTCCCCATGTGGCAGCAGAGCATGGTGCTGATGGTGGTGTTCGGTCTGGCCCAGCTGGTTCAGCTGTGGCTCAATGCGCTGACCGGCAGTCGGCCGCCGACCCTGGCCTTCATCCTGCCGGCGCTGGTCAGTGCCCTGCTCTGGCCGTGGATCTGCGCCATCCTGCGTGGTCTGCACCTGCGCCTCAACGTCAACTGAGCGCGGCCCGCCGCACGGCTGGTCGCGGTTCGCCAACGGAGATACCCGCATGGCCGAGCTGTTCCTGGCCTCCGCTTCGCCCCGTCGGCGTGAACTGCTGGCCCAGATCGCTGTGCCATGTGTCACGCAAATCGCCTCGATAGATGAAACCCCGTTGCCAGCCGAGCCTGCTGCAGTCTATGTAGAGCGCCTGGCGCTGGAAAAGGCGCGTGCGGGGCTGCGTGCCCTGGGCGAGCGGGCCGATGCCGTGGTCCTGGGGGCCGATACGGCGGTGGTGCTGGATGGGCGCATTCTCGGCAAGCCGGCCGACTTCGCCGAGTCCCGCGAGATGCTCTTGAGTTTGTCCGGTCGCAGCCATCAGGTCATGACCGCAGTCGCCCTGGTGGGCGCCGGGCGGGAGTCGTCCCGGGTGGTGACCAGCGAGGTGAGTTTCCGCACCCTCGGTGAGGCGGAAATCGCGGCCTACTGGGCCAGTGGCGAGCCCTGCGACAAGGCCGGCAGTTATGGTATCCAGGGCCTGGCGGCGGTGTTCGTCAACCGTGTGCAGGGCAGTTATTCGGCGGTGGTGGGGCTGCCGCTGTGCGAAACTGCCGAGATGCTTGGCCAGTTCGGTATTGCCTGCTGGCAGTTGCCGGCGCAAGGGGGCGTGTAGAAACGCGGGGCGTTTCCAGCGATTCCCGAAAGCTTGAGTCCGCGGGGCGGCGTTATGGTCCGGCCGGCATGATCACCAGGATGGATGCATGAGCGAAGAGATTCTGATCAACATCACGCCGATGGAATCGCGTGTGGCCGTAGTGGAAAACGGTGTGCTGCAGGAAGTGCACGTCGAGCGTACGCAGAAGCGTGGCATCGTCGGCAACATCTACAAGGGCAAGGTGGTGCGCGTGCTGCCCGGCATGCAGGCGGCCTTCGTCGACATCGGCCTGGAACGTGCCGCGTTCATCCATGCCTCGGAGATCTCCACCCGCGAGGGCGCCGCGATCGAGCCGATCAGCGCGCTGGTGCACGAAGGCCAGAGCCTGGTGGTGCAGGTGACCAAGGACCCGATCGGCAGCAAGGGCGCGCGCCTGACCACTCAGCTGTCGATTCCGTCGCGCTACCTGGTGTACATGCCGCGCACCAGCCACGTCGGCATTTCCCTGAAGATCGAGGACGAAGCCGAGCGCGACCGTCTCAAGCAGGTGGTGGCCGACTGCGTGGCCGCCGAGGGAATCGAGGAGGCCGGCGGCTTCATTCTGCGCACGGCCGCCGAGGGGGCCGGTGCCGACGAGATCCTCATCGACATCCGCTACCTGCGGCGCCTGTGGGATCAGATTTCCGCGCAGGTGCAGACCGCCAAGGCGCCCTCGGTGATCTACGAGGACCTGTCGCTGGCACTGCGCACGCTGCGTGACCTGGTCAGCCCGCGAACCGAGAAGATTCGCGTGGACTCGCGCGAGACCTTCCAGAAGATCACTCAGTTCGTCGCCGAGCTGATGCCGGAGATTGCCGACCGCCTGGAACATTACCCCGGCGAGCGGCCGATCTTCGACCTGTATGGCGTCGAAGACGAGATCCAGCGGGCGCTCGAGCGCAAGGTGCCGCTGAAGTCCGGCGGCTATCTGGTGGTCGACCCCGCCGAGGCGATGAGCACCATCGACGTCAATACCGGCGCCTTCGTCGGCCATCGCACCCTCGAAGAGACCATCTTCAAGACCAACCTGGAAGCGGCCACGGCCATCGCCCGCCAGCTGCGCCTGCGCAACCTGGGCGGGATCATCATCATCGACTTCATCGACATGGAGGACGAGGAGCACCAGCGCCAGGTGCTGCGCACCCTGGAGAAACAGCTGGAGCGTGATCACGCCAAGACCAACATCATCGGCATCACCGAGCTGGGCCTGGTGCAGATGACCCGCAAGCGCACCCGCGAGAGCCTCGAGCAGATTCTCTGCGAGCCGTGCAGCGCCTGCCAGGGGCGCGGCAAGTTGAAGACTCCCGAGACCATCTGCTACGAGATCTTCCGCGAGATCCTGCGCGAGGCGCGGGCCTACCAGGCGGAAAGCTACCGGGTGCTGGCGAACCAGAAGGTCGTCGACCGCCTGCTCGATGAAGAGTCGGGCAACGTCGCCGATCTCGAAGCCTTCATCGGCCGCACCATCAAGTTCCAGGTGGAAACCATGTATTCCCAGGAACAGTACGATGTGGTGCTGCTCTGAGCGCCGCGAGCGCTGAGGTGAACGGCCTGGTGCGCCTGTTCACCACCTTGCTGCGCTGGGGGCTGGGTGTCCTTGCCGCGCTGCTGGTGCTGGCGGCGCTGTACGTCAGCCTGGGGCGCGAGCTGGTGCCGCTGGTGGCCGAGTACCGCCTCGAACTGGAGGACAAGGCCAGCGCGCAGCTGGGTGTGCCCGTGCGTATCGGCCGGCTCGAAGGGCGCTGGCAGGGGTTCTCCCCGGTGCTGCTGGCGCACGACGTGCGCCTGGGCGCAGAGGACGACGGGCTGAGCCTGGAGCGCGTACAACTGATGCCCGATGTGCTGGCCAGCCTGCTGGCACGCCAGCCCCGCATCGCCCACCTGCAATTCGACGGTTTGCAGCTGAACCTGCAGCAGGACAGCGAGGGTCGCTGGCATCTGCAGGGTTGGCCACAGCGCAGCGAGCGGCAGATGGATGTCGAGCAGCTGTTGCGGCAGTTGCAGGCGGTGCGGCGGGTCAGCCTGTTCGACAGTCGCGTGGTGCTGCAGCCGCTCGATCAGGAACCGTTGCTGCTCAGCTACGTCAATCTGAGCCTGAGCTACGGCAGCAACCGGCAGCGCCTCGACGGCCGCCTGCTGCTCCCCGACGGCCAGCCGGTCGCCCTGCGGCTGCGCACGCGCATGCAGCCCGAGACCTGGCGCGAGACGGAGTCCGAGCTCTACCTGAGCCTGCCGCAGAGTGACTGGGCAACGTGGTTGCCCAGGTCGCTGCTGGGCGACTGGCAGGTGCAGCGTCTGCAGGCCGGTGGCGAGCTCTGGCTGCAAGGGCACGGCCTGGCCCTTGATAAAGCTGCGCTGCGCCTGCATGCGCCCGAGCTGGTGGGCGGTCGGGTCAAGCGTGAAGCCGTGACCCTCAAGGACCTGGCCTTCAACGCCTTCTTCGAACTCGACGAGCAGGGCATGCGCGGGCAGATCGACTCCCTGGCCATGACCCATGGCGAGCAGCGCATCGGCGAGTTGCACCTCAACCTGAAACAACTCGATGGCGGCGAGACCGACGAGCGCTGGGCGCTGACGGCTGACCGCCTCGACCTGGCGGCCTGGGCGCCGCTGGTGCAGGCGCTGGCGCCCATGCCCGACGCGGCCCACGACGCCCTGGTCGCGCTGGCACCCGTCGGCGTGGTCAACAACCTGTTGCTCGACTACTACCCGCAGCACCAGGGTGCGGAGCGCTTGCGCTTCGCTGCCAATCTGCAGCAGGTGGGCGTCCAGGCCTACCACGGCGCGCCGGCTGCCGAAAATGTCAGCGGCAGCGTCTCTGGCAACCTGTTCAAAGGCGAGTTGCGCCTGAACAGCGAGAACTTTGCCCTGCACCTGAATGAACTGTTTCCCAAACCCTGGCGCTATCGCTATGCCCAGGCCCGCCTGAGCTGGGACTGGAGCGAAGCCGGCCTGACCCTGTACAGCCCCTACATGCGTGTCGACGGCGAGGAAGGGCAGGTTGCGGGTGACATGCTGATCCGCCTGCTGAGCGATCCCGAGGCCGAGGACTACATGGACCTGCGTGTCGGTCTGCGCGACGGCGATGCGGCCTTCACCGAGAAGTACCTGCCGAGTCTCTCGCCCGGCATGAGCCCGGAACTCGATCATTGGCTGAAGACGGCGATCCGTGCCGGCCACGTCGAGGAGGGCTACTTCCAGTACCAGGGCTCGCTGCACAAGGGTGCACCGCTGGCGGCGCGCAGCCTCAGCCTGTTCTTCAAGGTCAGGGATGCCGAGCTGGCCTTCCAGCCTGGCTGGCCATCGCTGCGCGACGGCGCCGGCGAAGTACTGATCGAGGATGATGCCGTGCGGGTGCGCCTGCAGCAGGGGCGCCTGCTCGACAGTCAGGTCACGGACGTGGCCGCCAATATCCCGCTGCTGCATGACGGCAAGGCGCCGCACCTGTACCTCGAAGGCGACGTGCAGAGCAGCCTGAGCGATGCCATCAAGCTGCTGCAGGAGGCGCCCCTGGGCACCTCGCAGATCTTCGCCGGCTGGCAGGGCGAGGGGCCGCTGGCCGGACGCCTGAAGCTGGATATCCCGCTGCACAAGGGGGATGCCCCGGTCGTGGTAGTGGACTTCGCCACCGAAGGCGCGCGTCTCAAGCTGCCCAACCCGGACCTGCAGCTGAGCAAGGTGAAGGGCGCGTTTCGTTTCGACAGTGCGGCGGGCCTCAGCTCGCCCGACGTGCGTGGCGAGGTGTTCGGGCGCCAGGTGCGCGGCAAGATCAGCGCCGAGGGTGCGCGCGGTCAGGCCAGAACTCTGTTCGATCTGCGCGGGCAGGTGCAGGTCGACACTCTCAACAAATGGTTGAATGGTCCGCAGGCGCTGCCTGTCAGCGGCCTGCTGCCCTATCGCCTGCGCCTGACGCTGGATGGCGACGACAGCCAGCTGCGCGTCGATTCCAACCTGCTCGGGGTGAATGTGGCGCTGCCCGCGCCCTTCGGCAAGGGCGCCGAGCAAGAGGCCTATGCCGACTGGCGCATGACGCTGTCCGGCAAGGAGCGCCGCTACTGGGCCGACTATCGTGGGCTGGCCAGCCTGAACCTGGCGGCGCCGCCGACGGCACTGGCCGAGGGCCGTGGCGAGCTGATGCTGGGCGGGGAGCCCGCCCGGCTACCGACCAGCCAGGGCCTGCGTGTGCGTGGTCGCCTGGCCGAGCTGGACCTGGATGCCTGGAAGCAGTTCATCGCGGATCACCCGCTGAAGGTGGACGCTGACAGCCAGCGCCTGTTCCGCAGCGCCCAGCTGGATATCGGCCGTTTCCAGGGCTTCGGCCAGGAAGTCGAGCAGCTCGCCGTCGGTCTCGAACGAGAGTCTCAGGGCTGGGCACTGCAGCTCGACAGCGCATTGGCGAGCGGGCGGGTGGTGCTGGCGGACGCCGAGGACGTACCCATCCAGGTCGACTTGCAGCATGTGAGCCTGCCAGCCCCGGCCGTCGATACGCTGACAAGCGACGACGCCCCGGACCCTCTGGCGGGTGTCGACCCGCGGCAGATTCCGGCGCTGGATATCAGGATCGACCGCGTACAGCGGGGTGACAAGGTGCTGGGGGCCTGGTCGCTGAAGGTTCGGCCTGAGGCGCAGGGGGTTCGCTTCGACGAACTCGACCTCGACCTGCGCGGGCTGAAGATCAGTGGCAGCGCCGGCTGGCGTGGCACGCCAGGCAACCTCCAGAGCTGGTACAAGGGACGCCTGCACGGCGATGACCTTGGCAAGGTGCTCAAGGCCTGGGATTTCGCGCCGAGCGTCACCAGCGAGAGTTTCCGGGTGGATGCCGATGGCAACTGGCCGGGCTCGCCGGCGTGGTTCTCCCTCAAGCGGTTCTCCGGCAACCTCGACCCGTCGCTGCGCAGCGGCCAGTTCGTCGAGGTGCAGGGTTCGGCGCAGGCCTTGCGGGTGTTCGGCCTGCTCAACTTCAATTCGATCGGCCGCCGCCTGCGCCTGGATTTCTCCGACCTGCTGGGCAAGGGCCTCAGCTACGACCGGGTCAAGGGCAACCTGCAGGCGACCAATGGCCTGTTTGTCACGCAGGAGCCGATCACCCTGACAGGGCCCTCGAGCAACCTGGAACTCAATGGCAACCTGGACATGCGCAACGAGCGCATCGACGCCAAATTGCTGGTGACCCTGCCGGTGACCAACAACCTGCCGCTGGCAGCGTTGATCGTCGGTGCGCCGGCCATTGGTGGTGCACTGTTCGTGGTGGACAAGCTGCTGGGCGACAAGGTGGCGCGTTTCGCCAGCGTGCAGTACGACGTCGACGGTCCGCTGCAGGATCCCAAGATCAGCTTCGACAAACCCTTCGAAAAACCGCAATGAAGCGCCGCCTTGGCGTACGCTGTCAGCACCGGAGGCAATGAGCGCAGCCATGAATCTTGCCGTGATACAGATGGTCAGTCAGGCAGAGGTGCGGGCCAACCTCGCGCAGGCTAGGCGTTGGCTGGAGCGTGCCGCACAAGGTGGTGCGCGCCTTGCCGTACTGCCGGAAAACTTCGCGGCCATGGGCCGGCGCGACCTGGCCGCCATCGGGCGTGCCGAGGCCATGGGCGAGGGGCCGATTCTGCCCTGGTTGAAACAGACCGCCCGTGACCTCAGCTTATGGATAGTGGCCGGTACGCTGCCGCTGCCACCGGATGACGACCGCGACGGCAAGCCACGGGCCTGTTCGTTGCTGATCGATGAACAGGGTGAGCGTGCCGCACGCTATGACAAGCTGCACCTGTTCGATGTCGACGTGGCGGACAATCGTGGCCGCTATCGCGAATCGGACGATTTCGCCCATGGCGAGCAGGTGGTGGTGGTCGACACGCCGGTCGGTCGGCTCGGGCTGACGGTATGCTATGACCTGCGTTTCCCCGAGCTGTATGGCGCGCTGCGTGAAGCCGGAGCCGAGCTGATCAGCGTGCCGGCGGCGTTCACCGCGGTGACCGGCGCGGCCCACTGGCAGGTGCTGACCCGTGCCCGCGCCATCGAGACCCAGTGCTACCTGCTGGCGGCCGGTCAGGGCGGGGAACACCCCGGGCCGCGCTGGACGTTCGGCCATTCGGCCATCATCGACCCCTGGGGGGGCGTGCTGGTCGAGCAGGATCAGGGCGAAGCCGCCTTGCTGGCTTCACGCGATGGCGCCGAGCAGGCGGCCATTCGCCAACGCATGCCGGTGCAGCAGCACCGCCGTCTTTTTTCATCGGGCGTCGCACGCCCGATCGTTGTGGAGTGACCATGAATACGATGTTGCAATCCGTCAGCGAGCACCTGCTCGCCCCAGGCGACCTGACTCTGGATAGCCTCGGCTCGGTGCTGGGTGAGGTCGCCGGGCCGGGTATCGACGCGGCTGATCTGTATTTCCAGAGCCAGGTATCCGAGTCCTGGGTGCTGGAGGACGGGATCGTCAAGGAGGGCAGCTTCAATCTCGATCAGGGCGTCGGCGTGCGTGCGCAGTCGGGCGAGAAGACCGGCTTCGCCTACAGCAACGCGATCAGCCTCGATGCGCTGCAGCAGGCGGCGCGTGCGGCGCGCTCGATCTCGCGCTCCGGCCAGCAGGGGCGCGTGCAGGCCTTCGTCAGCCCGCAGGTGACCCAGCTGTATGCCCAGGACAATCCGCTGGATGTCATCGGCCGGGCCGAGAAGGTCGAGTTGCTGCAGCGCATCGACCGCGCCACGCGTGCGCTGGACCCGCGCATCAAGCAGGTGACCGTGAGCCTGGCCGGGGTCTGGGACCGCATCCTGGTGGCGGCCCATGATGGCAGCCTGAGCGCCGACATCCGCCCGCTGGTGCGTTTCAACGTCAGCGTCATCGTCGAGCAGAACGGCCGTCGTGAGCGTGGCGGGCATGGCGGTGGCGGACGCACCGACTACCGCTATTTCCTCAGCGAGGATCGCGCCATGGGCTATGCCCGTGAAGCGCTGCGCCAGGCGCTGGTCAACCTGGAAGCCGTTGCCGCGCCTGCCGGGACCTTGCCGGTGGTGATGGGCGCGGGCTGGTCGGGCGTGCTGCTGCATGAAGCGGTAGGCCATGGCCTGGAAGGCGATTTCAACCGCAAGGGCAGCTCGGCGTACAGCGGCAAGGTGGGCGATAAGGTCGCGTCCAGCCTGTGCACCATCGTCGACGACGGCACCCTGGCCGAACGTCGCGGCTCGCTCAGCGTCGATGACGAAGGCACGCCGACACAGTGCACCACGCTGATCGAGAACGGCGTGCTCAAGGGCTACATGCAGGACAAGCTCAACGCCCGCCTGATGGGCGTCGCCGCCACCGGTAACGGCCGGCGCGAGTCCTACGCGCATCTGCCGATGCCGCGCATGACCAACACCTACATGCTGGCTGGCGAGAGCGATCCGGAAGAAATCATCCGTTCGGTGAAGAAGGGCATCTATTGCGCCAACCTGGGCGGTGGCCAGGTGGACATCACCAGTGGCAAGTTCGTGTTCTCCACCAGCGAGGCCTACCTGATCGAGGACGGCAAGATCACTGCGCCGGTCAAGGGCGCCACCTTGATCGGCAATGGGCCGGAAGCCATGAGCCGCGTGTCCATGGTCGGCAACGACCTGGCCCTGGACAGCGGTGTCGGCACCTGTGGCAAGGACGGCCAGTCGGTGCCGGTAGGCGTTGGTCAGCCGACGCTGAAGATCGATGCGATCACGGTCGGCGGTACCGGTGCCTAGAGGGTGCGAGGTCAGCGCAGGCCGCGCTGGATCTCGTCGAGTTCACGGATGTACTTGAACACCTTGCGTGCGGCCGCCGGCGGTTTGTTGCGCGCGGCCTCGTGCTGGGCATGACGTATCAGGCTGCGCAGGTGCTGGCGGTCCGCGTCGGGGTAGAGCTCGAAAAAGCTTTCCAGGGCGCTGTCGCCTTCGCCGATCAGGCGGTCGCGCCAGCGCTCGAGGGCGTGAAAGCGCTCGTTGTATTCACGGGTGGAAGTGTCCACCTGGTCGATCATGGCGAGGATCGCCTCGACATCCTGTTCACGCATCAGCTTGCCGAGGAACTGGATGTGGCGTTTGCGCGCCGCGTTGGCCGTATGCTTCGGCGCTTCGGCCAGTGCCCGGCGCAGGGCGTCGGTCAGCGGCATCTTGGCCAGCAGGTCGGGTTTGAGCGTGGTCAGTCGCTCGCCGAGTTCCTGCAGGGCATGCAGTTCGCGCTTGACCTGGGATTTGCTCTTCTCCAGGGAGAAGTCGTCGAAAGAATCAGACATGGGGCGGGTCCAGATGGAAACGCCGCCATGATAACAGCAGCTGCGAGCTTCAAGCTTCAAGCGAAAAACGGGTTCGGCGTTTTTCTTGTAGCGAGGAGCTTGTAGCTTGAAGCTGCTTTTTAGGAGTCGTTATGAGTGAGTTAGAACAGATCGGGCCGCAGGCCTTGCCAGAGCTGCAGCAGCAGGTCGAGAGCATTCTTGCCGAGGCGGCGCGCCAGGGTGCCAGTGCGTGCGAAGTGGCGGTCTCGATCGGCCAGGGACTGTCGACCACGGTGCGTCAGCGCGAAGTGGAAACCGTGGAGTTCAACCGCGACCAGGGCTTCGGCATCACCCTGTACGTCGGCCAGCGCAAGGGCTCGGCCAGTACCTCGGCGACCGGTCTCGACGCCGTTCGCGAGACGGTGGCGGCGGCGCTGGCGATCGCCAGGCACGCATCCGAAGACGAATGCGCCGGCCTGGCCGACGCGGCGCTGATGGCGCGCGAGTTGCCGGAACTGGACCTCTATCACCCCTGGGCGATCAGCCCGGAGCAGGCGGTGGAGCAGGCGCTGGCGTGCGAAGCGGCGGCCTTCGCTGCTGACCCGCGCATCCGCAACGCCGATGGCACCAGCCTCAACACCCATCAGGGTTGCCGCGTGTACGGCAACAGCCATGGCTTCATCGGCGGTTACGCCAGCACCCGGCACAGCCTGAGCTGCGTGATGATCGCCGAGGGCGAAGGGCAGATGCAGCGTGACTACTGGTATGACGTCAACCGCCAGGGCGAGTTGCTGGCCGACGCCGCCGGTATTGGCCAGCGCGCGGCACAACGTGCCGTCAGCCGCCTGGGCGCACGCCCCGTGCCGACATGCGAAGTGCCGGTGCTGTTCGCTGCGGAGCTCGCCGGGGGGCTGTTCAGTCACCTGCTGGCAGCCATCTCCGGTGGCAACCTCTATCGTCACTCGTCCTTCCTGGAAGGGGCGCTCGGCCAGCGCCTGTTCCCCGAGTGGCTGAGCCTCGACGAGCGTCCGCATCTGCCGCGAGCGCTCGGCAGCGCCGCGTTCGATGGCGATGGCCTGGCCACCTATGCCAAGCCGTTCGTGGACAAGGGCGAGCTGGTGTCCTACGTGCTCGGCACCTACTCCGGCCGCAAGCTGGGCCTGCCCAGCACGGCCAACTCGGGGGGCGTGCACAACCTGTTCGTCACTCATGGCGACGAAGACCAGCAGGCGCTGATCCGGCGCATGGGGCGCGGGCTGCTCGTGACCGAGCTGATGGGGCAGGGGCTCAACCTGGTGACCGGCGATTATTCGCGTGGCGCCGCCGGTTTCTGGATCGAGAACGGCGAGATCCAGTTCCCGGTGCAGGAAGTCACCATCGCCGGCAATCTGCGCGACATGTTCGCCCAGATCGTCGCGGTCGGCAGCGATCTGGAGCGCCGTGGCAACATCTGCACCGGCTCGGTACTGATCGAGCGGATGACGGTCGCCGGCAGCTGATCCCCAGGCCGACCGCCGCGTCGGCCTTTCTCGTTGCGCGCCCGCTGCACGGTGCGCAGCGAAGCCCACACGGATTGCGTGTTGATTATCTCATGAGAATGGGAATAAATATCATTACGTAATCTGGTGGGCCTCTATGCACAATCCCTACTCCTCGCTCTGTCTCGACTGCTGGCACTGGCAAGGGCTGCGCATTCGCTGCGCGCTGCTGCCGGACGACCCGCGCCTGTTCGATTTCCACGAGGCGCAGGGGCGTCAGCTGGTCGCGCAGGGGCGCCTGGACGCCTGGCGGATGTGGTGGCACCTGGCGCAGTTGCTGCTCGACAGCGCTGCCGATCCGGCATTGCCCTGGCATTGGCGCAGCCAGTGCCTGGACCGTGCCTGGCGCCCCCTCTACGCCCTGCAGATGCTCGCCAGTGATCGCCGCCGCCTGCTGCGCCTGGATGCATTGCGCAGCCGCCTGGCCCACCTGCGCCTGGCGCCATCGCTTTCCTACGACGAATCAGCTGAGGGACCATCCCATGCTTGAAATGACTGCTAGCACCCGTATCGAACGCGACAGCATGGGGGAGTTGGCCGTACCCGGTGGCGCGCTCTATGGCGCACAGACGCAGCGCGCGGTGAACAACTTCCCGATCTCCGGGCAACGTATGCCGGCCGCTTTCGTGTGTGCGCTGATCCTGGCCAAGGCGGCTGCGGCGCGGGCCAACGTCGAGTTGCAGCAGCTCGATGCGCCGATGGGCGATGCCATTGTCAGCGCCTGCCAGCAACTGCTCGACAGCGATTTCATGGCGCATTTCCCGGTGGACGTGTTCCAGACCGGCTCTGGCACCAGCTCCAACATGAACGCCAACGAGGTGATCGCCACCCTGGCCAGCGACCTGCTGGGCGATGCGGTCAGTGCCAACGATCACGTCAATTGCGGGCAGAGCAGCAATGACATCATTCCCACGACCATTCACGTCAGCGCCGCCATCGAGCTGCATGAGCGCCTGCTGCCGGCGCTTGGCCACCTGCTGCAGGCGCTGTGCGAGAAGTCGCTGGAAGTGCGCCCTTACGTGAAGACCGGGCGGACCCATTTGATGGACGCCATGCCGGTGCGCATGAGCCAGGTGCTCGACGGCTGGGCGCAGCAGATCCAGGCCAATATCGAGCACCTGCGTCATCTGCAACCCTCCCTGCAGGCGCTGGCCCAGGGCGGTACGGCGGTGGGCACCGGGGTCAACGCGCACCCGCGCTTTGCCGAGCAGTTCTGCCAGGAGCTGAGCACCCTGAGTGGTCTGCCTTTCACCACCGGCACCAACTTCTTCGCCCTGATCGGTTCGCAGGACACCGCCGTTGCCGTCTCCGGTCAGCTGAAGACGGTAGCGGTGTCGTTGATGAAGATCGCCAACGACCTGCGCTGGATGAATTCGGGGCCTCTGGCCGGCCTGGCCGAGATCGAGCTGGAGGCCTTGCAGCCTGGCTCTTCGATCATGCCGGGCAAGGTCAATCCGGTGATCCCGGAAGCGACCGCGATGGTGGCGGCGCAGGTGATCGGCAACGACGCGGCCATCGCCATCGCCGGCCAGTCCGGCAACTTCGAGCTCAACGTGATGCTGCCGCTGGTGGCCGACAACCTGCTGTCGAGCATGCAGTTGCTGAGCAATGCCAGCCGCCTGCTGGCCGACCGGGCGATCAGCAGCTTCAAGGTCAACCAGCCGAAGCTCAGGGAAGCGCTGGAGCGCAACCCGATTCTGGTTACCGCGCTCAACCCGCTGATCGGCTACCTCAAGGCCGCGGAGATCGCCAAGCAGGCCTACCGCGAACAGCGGCCGATCATCGATGTGGCGCTGGAGCACACCGAGCTGAGCCGTCAGCAACTCGAGCATCTGCTCGACCCGGAGAAACTCACCGCAGGCGGTCTGTAAATCCACTGGCGAGCAGCCGGGAGGTAACCATGGAGCACTGGAAACACATCATCGAAGCGGGCAACCGCTGCTTTCGGGACGGCGACTGGGTGCAGGCCCGTGAACTCTATCTGCAAGCCCTGGCCGAGGCTCAGGTGCTGTTCGGGCGTTGGCACGAGCACAACATGGCAGTGGCCGCGTTCGTGATCTCGCACCACAACCTGGCCGATCTGCATCTGACGCTGGGCCAGCCGGAGGAGGCGGCGGAGAACCTCTGTGCCAGCCATGAGCGCCTGTTGCAGACCCTGAGCGACGCGCAGCAGCCCCAGGCGCTGCGGGATATCGCCATGCATCACAGCCGGCGTACCTACATCGAACTCTTGCAGTTCATCGCCGAGCACGGCGCATTCCCGCGTACCGACCGCTTGCTGGGGGCGCCGAGCAGGCGCCAGCAGCACCTGGCCTGCAATGGCCGTCACTGTCACTGAAGGATGACGTCAATGCCTTATCAGCTTCCGCCGCTCGCCTACGCCTACGATGCCCTGGAACCGCATATCGATGCGCAGACCATGGAGATTCACCACACCAAGCATCATCAGACCTATATCAACAACCTCAACGCGGCGCTGCAAGGTACGGCGTACGCCGAGCAGGACGTCGAGCACTTGCTGCGTCAGGTCAGCGAGCTGCCGCAGAGCCTGCAGGGCGCGGTGATCAATCAGGGGGGTGGCCACGCCAATCACAGCCTGTTCTGGCAGGTGATGTCACCCAGCGGAGGCGGCGTGCCCGAGGGGGAACTGGCGTTGGCGATCGATACCGAACTGGGTGGTTTCGCGGCATTCAAGGAGGCCTTCACGCAAGCGGCGCTGAGTCGTTTCGGCAGTGGCTGGGCCTGGCTCAGCGTGACGCCGCAGCGCAGGTTGCTGGTCGAGAGCAGCGCCAATCAGGACAGTCCGCTGATGCACGGCAACACGCCGATTCTCGGGCTGGACGTCTGGGAGCACGCCTACTACCTGCGTTACCAGAACCGCCGGCCGGAATACATTGGTGCCTTCTACAACGTCATCGACTGGGCGGAAGTGGCGAGTCGATTCCGACGGGCGTCGAGCTGAGGATGCGCCTGGTGATGCTGCGGCGAACCTTGCTGAGCCCCTCGGCAGCCGCCAACGGACGAGTACTGCGTTATCTGCTGGGTGGGGCCATCCTGTTCAGCGGTGCGTTGCTGCTGTTCATCCAGTCGACCGCACTGCTCGATCCGCACGCGCAGCCGCGCTTGATGGATGCCTTGCAGGGCGGGCTGTTGTGCGCTCTCGGCACGGCGTCAGGCGCGCTGCCGGTATTGTTCATGCGCGAGTTGTCCCAGCGCTGGCGTGACCGTCTGCTCGGCTTCGGTGCCGGTGTCATGCTTGCGGCGGCAGTGTTCTCTCTGTTGATACCGGCGCTGGACGTGGCGCGCACGCAAGGGTTCGGCCCCTGGTCGGCTGGCGCGCTGGGCAGTGCTGGCCTGTTGCTGGGCGCGGCTGGGTTGCTCGGTTTGGCGCGTTTGCTGGACACGCGGCAGTGCCTGCCGGATACCCAGGCCGGTCTGACGCCGGGCGTGCTGCTGTTCGTCATCGCCATCATGCTGCACAACGTGCCGGAAGGCATGGCTGTCGGTGTGGCTGTCGGGGCCGGACTGAGCGGCGCCGAGGGCCTGGTGATTGGTATCGCCCTGCAGGACGTGCCGGAGGGACTGATCGTCGCTCTGGTGCTGGCCAGTGCCGGTATGGGGCGGGGGAGGGCGGTGCTGATCGGCGCGGCGTCCGGGCTGGTCGAGCCGCTGTTCGCGGTGCTCTGCGCCTGGGTGGTGAGCCTGTCGCAGTTACTGTTGCCTTGGGGGTTGGCGCTGGCTGCGGGGGCCATGCTGGTCGCTGTGACTCACGAAGTCATTCCCGAGTCGCACGGCAACGGTTATCGCGGCGATGCCAGTCTGGCGCTGGCGATGGGCTTCTGCCTGATGATGGTGCTGGATACCGCCCTGGCCTAGAACTGAAGAGCCGGGTGCAACTGGTCGCGGCCTTACTCGCCTTCCTCGAAGTAGTTCTCGATCAGGCCGACCAGGGCTTCCATCGCTTGCAGCTCCTGTTCGCCTTCGGTCGACAGGTGCACATCGGTGCCCTTGCCGGCCGCGAGCATCATCACGGCCATGATGCTCTTGCCATCGACCAGGCTCTCCGGGCTTCTGCCAATGCGCACCTGGCAGGGGTAGGTCGTGGCCACGCCAACGAACTTGGCCGCAGCACGTGCGTGCAGGCCGAGCTTGTTGATGATGGTGATATCGCGTGCTGGCATCGCGGCGGGGCTCCTTAGCTGAGGTCGCGGTGACGCACCTGGACGTTCTTCAGTTTCTCTTTCAGTGCCTGGCTCAGGCGGCTGGCCAGGTAGACCGAACGGTGGTGACCGCCGGTGCAGCCGATGGCGACGGTCACGTAGGCCCGGTTGCTGGCGGCGAAGCGGGGCAGCCACTTGTCCAGATAGACGAGAATGTCCTGATACATTTCTTCCACTTCCGGTTGCGCCGCCAGGTAGTCGATCACGGGCTGGTCGAGGCCGGAGTAGTCGCGTAATTCGGGTTTCCAGTAGGGATTGGGCAGGCAGCGGGCGTCGAACACCAGGTCGGCGTCTACCGGCATGCCGCGCTTGAAGCCGAAGGACTCGACCAGAAATGCCGTGCCAGTTTGTGCCTGGCCCAGCAGGCGGAGCTTGAGGGCGTCGCGCAACTGGTACAGGTTCAGGCGTGTAGTGTCGATTTTCAGGTCGGCGCGATCGGTGATCGGAGCCAGCAACTGGCTTTCGTAGGCGATCGCCTCGGCCAGCGAGCGGTTGTCATTGGTCAGCGGGTGGCGCCGGCGGGTTTCCGAGAAGCGCTTGAGCAGGGTGTCGTCTTCGGCATCGAGATAGAGCACGTCGCAGCGAATGTTGCGCTGGCGCACTTCGTCGAGCAGTTCGGGAAAACGCTTGAGCTGGCTCAGCAGGTTACGTGCATCGATGGATACCGCGACCTGTGGCAGGAGCATGTCGCTGTGCGGCAGAAAGCGTTCCGCGAGATCAGGCAGGAGGCCGGCTGGCAGGTTGTCGATGCAATAGAAGCCGTTGTCCTCAAGGACATCGAGGGCGGTGCTCTTGCCCGAGCCCGAGCGACCGCTGACGATGATCAGGCGCATGCTTATTGACCGTTCTGAGTGTCCACGACCACTTGGTAAAGGTCTTCGCCGCTTGAGGCATGGCGCAGACGTTCACGTACGTCGCCGCGGTCGAGCATGCTGGCGATCTGGCGTAGCAGCTCGAGGTGAGCGTCGGTTGCGGCTTCCGGCACTAGCAGTACGAACAGCAAGTCGACCGGGGCGCCGTCGATGGCGTCGAAGTCCACTGCGGTGTCCAGATGCAGCACGGCGCTGATCGCTTCACTGCAGCCAGCCAGGCGACAGTGAGGAATGGCGATGCCGTTGCCGAAACCGGTCGAGCCGAGTTTCTCGCGGGCAATCAGGCTTTCGAAAATGTCCTGGGCATCCAGGTCGGGAAGATCGCGGGCGACCAGGTTGGCGATCTGTTCGAGCACGCGTTTCTTGCTGCCGCCCGGCACGTTCACCAGGGAACGGCCGGGGGTCAGGATGTTTTCAAGTCGGATCATGGATGGGGAATGTCAGCGGGCCGTGGCGCCTTGCAGGCGGTCGAGCTGCTTTTCCTTGTGCTTGATAAGTTGACGGTCAAGTTTGTCGGCCAACAGGTCGATGGCTGCGTACATGTCCTGATGTTCGGCGTTGGCGACCACTTCGCCGCCTGCAACGTGCAGAGTCGCCTCAATCTTCTGCTTGAGTTTCTCGACCTCCATGGTCACCTGAACGTTGGTGATCTTGTCGAAGTGGCGTTCCAGTCGGCCCAGTTTCTCGCCGATATAGTCACGCAGGGCGTCGGTCACATCCAGCTGATGTCCACTGATGTTGACTTGCATACCGCTTTCTCCTTGTTGCCTTGTGTAAGAGACGGGTCTCGTGCGACCCGCCACCGGAACACGTTGGCTTGGAGGCCCAGGCCTCCAATCGATCTGGCCTACATCAGTCGCTTGCGCTCACTGGAGGGCGCTATGCCGAGGGACTCGCGATACTTGGCGACCGTCCGACGGGCGACTTGGATGCCTTGTGCCTCCAGTAAACCAGCGATCTTGCTGTCACTCAACGGCTTTTTCGCGTTTTCTGCCGCGACCAGTTTCTTGATGATTGCGCGGATCGCGGTGGACGAGCATTCGCCCCCTTCGGAGGTGCTGACGTGGCTGGAGAAGAAGTATTTCAGCTCGTAAATGCCACGCGGGGTGTGCATGAACTTCTGCGTGGTCACGCGCGAGATGGTCGACTCGTGCATGCCGACCGCTTCGGCGATGTCGTGCAGGACCAGCGGTTTCATCGCCTCGTCGCCGTAGTCGAGGAAACCGCGCTGGTGCTCGACGATCTGCGTGGCCACCTTCATCAGCGTTTCGTTGCGGCTTTGCAGGCTCTTGATGAACCAGCGCGCTTCCTGCAACTGGTTGCGCATGAAGGTGTTGTCGGCGCTGGAGTCGGCTCGCTTGACGAAGCCCGCGTACTGCGCGTTGACGCGCAGGCGTGGCATGGCTTCCTGGTTGAGCTCCACCAGCCAGCGATCATTGTGCTTGCGCACGATCACGTCCGGTACCACGTATTCCGGCTCGCTGGATTCGATCTGCGAGCCGGGGCGCGGATTGAGGCGCTGGATCAGGTCGATGACCTGGCGCAGTTCGTCTTCCTTGAGCTTGGTGCGCCGCATCAGCTGGGCGTAGTCGCGGCTGCCGAGCACTTCGAGGAAGTCACTGACCACACGCTGCGTCTCGCTCAGCCATGGCGTGCCGGCAGGCAGCTGGCGCAGTTGCAGCAGCAGGCACTCGCGCAGGTCGCGCGCGCCAATGCCGGCCGGTTCGAACTGCTGGATGCGATGCAGGACGACCTCGACTTCGTCTTGCTCGATGTCGAGTTCAGGGTCGAAGGACTCGGTGACTTCTTCGAGGGTTTCTTCGAGGTAGCCGTCGTTGTTGATGCAGTCGATCAGGGTGGCGGCGATCAGGCGGTCCTTGTCGGACATGGGCGCCAGGTTCAGCTGCCAGAGCAGGTGGCTCTGCAGGCTCTCGCCGCTGGAGGTACGGGTGGTGAAGTCCCACTCGTCATCGTCGTTGCTCGGCAGGCTGCTGGCGCTGGTCTGGTAGACGTCTTCCCAGGCCGTGTCGACCGGCAGTTCATTGGGAATGCGCTCTGCCCACTCGCCTTCTTCCAGGCTGTCCACCGTCGGGGTGGATTCCTGGTAGCTGTCTTCCTTGCTGGGGGTGGGGGCGGCGCTTTCCGCGCCGTCGGCCATGGGGTCGCTGTTGTCGAAGTCGTCGCCGTCTTCCTGGCGCTCGAGCATGGGGTTGGATTCCAGTGCCTCCTGGATTTCCTGTTGCAGGTCCAGGGTCGACAGTTGGAGGAGGCGGATAGCCTGTTGCAGCTGCGGTGTCATCGTCAGCTGCTGGCCCATCTTGAGGACTAGCGATGGTTTCATTGCAGACCTTAATTTACTGGCGAGTTACGCCTTCCACATCAGGGCGCCGAAGCGCCGCCAGGAAGCAAATTATATGCCTGAATTTCTCGTTCTTGCCTAGGGGGTGCAATATTTCTGTAGCGAAATAGCCTGCGCCCTACAGGCGGAACTCGTGGCCCAGATACACCTCTTTCACCGTCTGGTTGGCGAGGATGGTCTCGGCGTTGCCTTCGGCGATCAGCTGGCCGTCGTTGACGATGTAGGCGGTCTCGCAGATGTCCAGGGTCTCGCGCACATTGTGATCGGTGATCAGGATGCCGATGCCCTTGGCCTTGAGGTGATGGATGATCTGCTTGATGTCACCTACCGAGATCGGGTCGACGCCGGCAAAGGGTTCGTCGAGCAGGATGAACTTCGGGTTGGTGGCCAGGGCTCGGGCGATCTCCACGCGACGCCGTTCGCCACCGGACAGGCTCATGCCCAGGCTGTCGGCGATGTGATGGATGTGGAATTCCTGCAGCAGGCTTTCCAGTTCGGCCTGACGTCCAGCGCGGTCGAGATCCTTGCGGGTCTCGAGGATAGCCATGATGTTGTCGGCTACCGAGAGCTTGCGGAAGATCGAGGCTTCCTGCGGCAGGTAGCCGATGCCGGCGCGAGCACGGCCGTGCATGGGTTGATGGCTGACGTCGACGTCGTCGATCAGCACGCGACCCTGATCGGCGCGTACCAGGCCGACGATCATGTAGAAACAGGTGGTCTTGCCGGCACCGTTGGGGCCCAGCAGGCCGACGATCTGCCCGCTTTCGATGCTCATGCTGACGTCGCGCACGACCTGGCGGCTCTTGTAGCTTTTCGCCAGATGTTGGGCTTTGAGAATGGCCATTACTGCTGTGCCTGATCCGCGGGTTTGTTCTTCGGTTGGATGACCATGTCGATGCGTGGGCGCGGCGTGCTGACATTGCTGCCAGTGGCGCGGCCTGCGTTGACGATCTGGCGGCGGGTGTCGTAGACGATCTTCTCGCCCTCGAAGGTATTGCCTTCCTGGATCACCTTGGCCTGATCGATCAGCACGATACGTTCGTTGCTGGCGAAGTACTGGATCGTCTTGCCGTAGGCCTTGACGATGTCCTTGTCCACATCCGGCTTCTGTTCGTAGTAGGCGAGGTTGCCCACCGAAGTGAACACGTCGATGTCACCGCTGGCGGTCTGGGTGATGGTGACGGTGTCGCCGGTGATCTTCAGGGTGCCCTGAGTGATGATCACATCGCCGCGATAGACTGCGACGCCCTGCTTGTCATCCAATTCGGCCGTGTCGGCCTGGATGCGGATCGGCTGGTCGCGATCCGATGGCAGAGCCCAGGCGGCCGCGCTTCCCAATGCGGCGCTGAGGCTGAGAATCAGGGGGAGGGTGTTAACGAACCTCATGCTGGCCTCTTACGTTGGACTGCAGGATCATCCTGCCGTCATTCAAGTACGCTTTCATTCCTTGTGCCGTGGTCACCCCATTGGCCGCGACGATTCTAACGGCTTGCTTGGTCTGCGCATATTCCTTGTCGGGAATTACGGTCATGCGGCTGCTGGTGATGATGGTCGGGCGGTTCTTGGCATCGGTGCGCGCGATGCGCACATCGTCGATCAGCTCCACCTCGGTGCCGCCGGGGGAGACCTCGGCGCGCTGGCTGGTGACCTTCCAGGGCAGTTCGGTGCCGCGGTAGAGGTCCAGTTTGGGGGTGTCGACCAGGGTGATGTCAGTGCTCTTGACGTGCTCGAGCTTCTCCGCGGTCATGCGGTAGTGCAGCTTGCCGTCATCCTGGTACTGCACGGTGCGTGCACCCAGTACGTAGAAGTCGATGGCGTCGTCGTTGCCGGCCTGCTGAGGTCGGTGTGGGGTTTCCGGGGCGATGTTCCAGTACCCGAGGGCGGCCACGACGGCTGCGATCAGGGCGAAAATCAGAGTGTTGAAGGCTTGACGCGGCATGCTTGGCTCACAGGTAGGCGGCTTGGGCCGCATCCAGCGTGCCCTGGGCACGCATGATCAGTTCGCAGAATTCCCGGGCGGCGCCTGCCCCGCCGCACGCCTGGGTCACGCCGTGGGCGTGCTGGCGCACGAAGCCGTCCGCGCTGGCCACGGCCATGCCCAGGCCGACGCGACGGATGACTGGCAGGTCCGGCAGGTCATCGCCCAGGTAGGCGACCTGCTCGTAGTCTAGGCCGAGTTCGGCGAGCAGGCCGTCGAGAACGACGAGCTTGTCTTCACGGCCCTGGAACAGGTGCTGGATGCCGAGGTTGTTGGCGCGGCGCTCGACCACCGGGGTCTTGCGCCCGCTGATGATGGCGGTGCGCACGCCCGAGCCGATGAGCATCTTGATGCCGTGGCCGTCGAGGGTGTTGAAGGTCTTGAACTCGCTGCCGTCTTCGAGGAAGTACAGGCGGCCGTCGGTGAGTACGCCATCGACGTCGAAGATCGCCAGCTTGACGGCGCGTGCTCGCTGCAGCAGGTCGTTCATCACATCACCCCCGCGCGCAGCAGGTCGTGCATGTTCAATGCGCCGACCGGGTTGTCCTGGTCGTCGACGACGACCAGAGCATTGATCTTGTGGTCTTCCATGATCTTCAGGGCCTCTGCCGCGAGCATCTCTGCGCGGGCGGTCTTTCCATGCGGGGTCATCACCTCATCGATCAGCGCCTGGCGCACGTCGATGCCCTTGTCCAGCGTGCGACGCAGGTCGCCATCGGTGAAGATGCCAGCCAGGCGGCCGTCGTTCTCCAGTACCACGGTCATGCCCAGGCCTTTCTGGGTCATTTCCAGCAGTGCGTCACGCAGGCTGGTGCCGCGTTGCACGCAGGGCAGTGCGTCGCCCTTGTGCATGACGTTCTCCACTTTCAGCAGCAGGCGGCGGCCAAGTGCGCCGCCCGGGTGGGAGAAGGCGAAGTCTTCGGCGGTGAAGCCGCGAGCTTCCAGCAGGGCGATGGCCAGGGCGTCGCCGAGTACCAGGCTGGCGGTGGTCGAGGACGTCGGTGCCAGGTTCAGCGGGCAGGCTTCCTGCGAGACGCTGGCATCGAGATTGACCTCGGCGGCCTGGGCCAGCGGCGAGTTCGGGTTGCCGGTCATGCTGATCAGGCGAATGCCGAGACGCTTGATCAGCGGCAGCAGCGTGACGATCTCCGCCGTGGAGCCGGAGTTGGACAGGGCCAGGACGATGTCATCGCGGGTAATCATGCCCATGTCGCCGTGGCTGGCCTCGGCCGGATGGACGAAGAACGCCGTGGTGCCGGTGCTGGCCAGGGTGGCGGCGATCTTGTTGCCGATGTGCCCGGACTTGCCCATGCCGACCACGACCACGCGGCCCTTGCAGTCCAGGATCAGCTCGCAGGCCTTGACGAAATCTGCGTCGATACGAGGCAAAAGTTCCTGTACTGCTTCGATCTCGAGGCGAATGGTGCGCTGCGCGGAGTCAATCAGGTCGCGGGTCTGGTTCATGCTGAACGAAGCTTCGGGCGAAAAAGACGAGGATTATAAACGGAAAAGCTTGCAGCGCTCACCTTTGCTGAGTGTGCTTAGTATCGAAGCTGTCGCAAGTCTGAACGCTGGCGCGCGCCGCTATTGGGCGGCAACTCCAGCAAATGCTATAGTCCGCGGCCATTTCGGCCATCTTGCAGGTGTGTCCCATCGGGTGAGAGATGGCGTCTGCCAGGAAGGCCAGTTTTTCAAGGAGTTCAGATGAGCGCCGAGCACGAGTATGCGATCGAGTTGCAGGGCGTCAGCTTCAAGCGTGGCGCGCGGTCGATCTTCGACACGGTCGATATCCGCATACCGCGCGGCAAGGTCACCGGCATCATGGGGCCGTCCGGTTGCGGCAAGACCACGCTGCTGCGGCTGATCGCCGCCGAGTTGCGTCCGTCCGCCGGTGATGTCCGCGTCGCGGGCGTCAGTCTGCCGAAGCTGTCGCGCGATGAGCTGTTCGACATGCGCAAGCAGATGGGCGTGCTGTTCCAGAGTGGCGCGCTGTTCACCGACCTCGATGTCTTCGAGAACGTCGCCTTTCCGTTGCGCGTGCACACCAAGCTGCCCGAAGAGATGATCCGCGACATCGTGCTGATGAAGCTGCAGGCCGTCGGCCTGCGTGGCGCGCTGGAGCTGATGCCGGACGAGCTGTCCGGCGGCATGAAGCGCCGTGTGGCCCTGGCGCGTGCCATTGCGCTGGACCCGCAGATACTGCTGTACGACGAGCCCTTCGTCGGCCAGGACCCCATCGCCATGGGCGTGCTGGTGCGCCTGATCCGCCTGCTCAATGACGCGCTGGGAATCACCAGCGTGGTGGTCTCTCACGACCTTGCGGAAACCGCCAGCATTGCCGACTACCTCTATGTCGTCGGTGATGCGCAGGTGCTGGGACACGGCACTCCGGCCGAGCTGATGGAGTCGGATAACCCGCGTATCCGGCAGTTCATGAAAGGCACGCCGGATGGTCCGGTACCCTTTCATTATCCGGCGCCGGATTACCGCGAAGATCTGTTGGGGAGAGGTTGATGCGCAGAATTTCACCGCTCGAACGGCTGCGTCTGTTCGGTCGTGCGGGTATCGATGTGGTGGCGACGCTGGGGCGCTCGATGCTGTTCCTGGTGGGCGCATTGTTCGGCCGCAACCGCGCCGGCAAGCCGATGCAACTGCTGATCAAGCAGCTGTTCGCCGTCGGCGTGATGTCGCTGGCGATCATCGTCGTCTCCGGCGTCTTCATCGGCATGGTGCTGGCGCTGCAGGGCTACAACATCCTGGTCAGCTATGGCTCCGAGCAGGCCGTGGGGCAGATGGTCGCCCTGACCCTGTTGCGTGAGCTTGGCCCGGTGGTGACTGCGCTGCTGTTCGCCGGACGTGCCGGTTCGGCGCTGACCGCCGAGATCGGCAACATGAAATCCACCGAGCAGTTGTCCAGCCTGGAAATGATCGGTGTCGATCCGCTCAAGTACATCGTCGCCCCGCGCCTCTGGGCCGGTTTCATCTCCATGCCGCTGCTGGCGATGATCTTCAGTGTCGTCGGCATCTGGGGCGGGGCCATGGTCGCCGTCGACTGGCTGGGAGTCTACGAGGGCTCGTTCTGGTCCAACATGCAGAACAGCGTTTCCTTCTATGACGATGTGCTCAACGGCGTGATCAAGAGCATCGTCTTCGCCTTCGTGGTGACCTGGATCGCCGTGTTCCAGGGATATGACTGCGAGCCCACGTCCGAGGGGATCAGTCGCGCCACTACCCGTACCGTTGTCTATGCCTCGCTGGCCGTGCTGGGGCTGGATTTCATTCTGACCGCTTTGATGTTTGGAGATTTCTGATGCAAAACCGCACGCTGGAGATTGGTGTCGGTCTGTTCCTGATGGCAGGTGTGCTGGCCCTGCTGCTGCTGGCCCTGCGCGTCAGCGGCCTGAGCGTCGGATCGGCGGGTGACACCTACAAGGTCTATGCCTATTTCGACAACATTGCCGGCCTGACCGTGCGCGCCAAGGTGACCATGGCCGGTGTCAGTATCGGCAAGGTGACGGCCATCGACCTGGATCGTGACAGCTACATGGGGCGGGTGACCCTGGAACTCGACGGTAACGTCGACAATCTACCCGAGGACTCCACTGCGTCGATTCTGACCGCTGGGCTGCTCGGCGAGAAATACATCGGCATCAGCGTGGGTGGTGAGGAGGCGGTGCTCAAAGACGGCAGCACCATCCACGACACCCAGTCGTCGCTGGTGCTGGAAGACCTGATTGGCAAATTCCTGCTCAATTCGGTCAATAAAGACGAAGCCAATTGATGAGGGCTCCCAAGATGTTCAAGACCGCACGTAACCTGTTGCTGACCCTGCTCGCGGCCATGCCTCTGCTGGCACTGGCGGCGCCGAGCGCTCACGAGGTGGTGCAGCAGACCACCGATACGCTGCTGGCGGACCTCAAGGCCAACAAGGACGAGTACCGTCGTGATCCGGCGGCTTTCTATCAGTCGCTCAACGACATTCTCGGCCCTGTGGTGGATGTCGACGGCATCTCGCGTGGCGTGATGACCGTGCGCTATTCGCGTCAGGCCTCGCCCGAGCAGATGAGCCGCTTCCAGGAGAACTTCAAGCGCAGCCTGATGCAGTTCTACGGCAACGCCCTGCTCGAGTACGACAATCAGGACATCCGTGTGCTGCCGGCCACCGGCAAGCAGGACGCCGAGCGCACCTCGATCGGCATGGAAATCCGTGACGGCAAGGGCGTGGTCTATCCGCTGTCCTACACCATGGTGTCCATGGATGGTGTGTGGAAGCTGCGCAACGTCGTGATCAACGGCATCAACGTCGGCAAGCTGTTCCGCGACCAGTTCGCCCAGTCGATGCAGAACAATCGCAACGACCTGGACAAGGTCATCGACACCTGGGCCGATACCGTGGCCAGGGCGCGTGAGGCGCGAGGCAATTCGTGAGCCAGGCGACCATCATCGAGCGGGCGCCCGGTAAGCTGCAGCTGGCCGGCGTGCTCGACTATCGCACCGGCCCCGGCTTGCGCGAGCAGGGTGCGCGCCTGATCACCAGCTGCAGCGTCAAGCGCCTGTCGCTGGACTGTGCGGCGGTGGAGAAGTCCAGCAGCGTCGGCCTGTCGCTGCTGCTGGCGTTCACTCGCGATGCGCGCGAGTCCGGGCATGAACTGTCGATCAGCGGCCTGCCCGAGGACATGCGGCAGATCGCCCAGGTCAGCGGGTTGCTGGAGTTGCTGCCACTGGCGTAACCGAGAACCGCCTCTCGACGTTCCGTCAGCGGTGCGGCGGGCGGGGTTCGC
This sequence comes from Ectopseudomonas khazarica, assembly GCF_017915135.1. Classification (NCBI taxonomy): domain Bacteria; kingdom Pseudomonadati; phylum Pseudomonadota; class Gammaproteobacteria; order Pseudomonadales; family Pseudomonadaceae; genus Ectopseudomonas; species Ectopseudomonas khazarica. The sequence goes on from NZ_CP068551.1 coordinate 1,018,334, forward strand.
AGGCGGGAGGCTTTTTTGTATGATGGCCGACCCGCGGGCTCAGGTGCCCGAATGCGTCAGTCGAGGTCGAGCATGCAGGCTGCAGAAGTAAAAAGCCTCCTAGAGGAAAAACTCCCGAATACCCAGGTGGAAGTCGAAGGCGAAGGCTGCAACTTCCAGCTGAACCTGATCAGCGACGATCTGGCCGCTCTCAGCCCGGTCAAGCGTCAGCAGCAGATCTATGCCCACCTCAACGCCTGGATCGCCGATGGCAGCATCCACGCCGTGACCATGAAATTTTTCAGCCAGGCCGATTGGGCCGCGCGTTCCTGAGCCTGCGGGCGACGAGATTCCTATGGACAAACTGATCATTACCGGCGGCGCTCGCCTCGATGGCGAAATCCGTATTTCCGGTGCGAAGAACTCTGCGCTGCCGATCCTGGCCGCGACCCTGCTGGGCGATGCGCCGGTCACCATCTGCAACCTGCCGCACCTGCACGACATCACCACCATGATCGAACTGTTCGGTCGCATGGGCATCGAGCCGGTGATCGACGAAAAGCTCTCCGTCGAAGTCGACGCGCGCAGCATCAAGACGCTGGTCGCCCCCTACGAGCTGGTCAAGACCATGCGTGCCTCGATCCTCGTGCTCGGTCCGATGGTCGCCCGTTTCGGTGAAGCCGAAGTTGCCCTGCCTGGCGGTTGCGCCATCGGCTCGCGTCCGGTTGACCTGCACATCCGCGGGCTCGAGGCCATGGGCGCGAAGATCGACGTGGAAGGCGGCTACATCAAGGCCAAGGCGCCGGAAGGCGGCCTGCGTGGCGCGCACTTCTTCTTCGATGTGGTCAGCGTGACCGGCACCGAGAACATCATGATGGCGGCGACCCTGGCCAAGGGCCGCAGCGTGCTGGAAAACGCCGCCCGCGAGCCGGAAGTGGTCGACCTGGCCAACTGCCTGATCGCCATGGGGGCGAAGATTCAGGGTGCGGGTACCGATACCATCGTCATCGACGGTGTCGAGCGTCTCAACGGCGCGCGTTTCAATGTCATGCCCGACCGTATCGAAACCGGTACCTACCTGGTCGCTGCTGCCGTTACCGGCGGCCGCGTCAAGGTCAAGGATGCCGATCCGTCGACCCTGGAAGCCGTGCTGGCCAAGCTGCAGGAAGCGGGTGCCGAGATCACCACCGGCCCGGACTGGATCGAGCTGGACATGAAGGGCAAGCGTCCCAAGGCCGTGAACCTGCGGACCGCGCCTTACCCGGCGTTCCCCACCGACATGCAGGCGCAGTTCATCGCCCTCAACGCGGTGGCCGAAGGCACCGGCACCATCGTCGAGACCGTGTTCGAAAACCGCTTCATGCACGTCTACGAGATGCTGCGCATGGGCGCCAACATCCTGGTCGAGGGCAACACCGCCATCGTCACGGGTGTCGACAAGCTCAAGGGTGCCCCGGTCATGGCGACCGACCTGCGTGCTTCTGCCAGTTTGGTGCTGGCTGCGCTGGTGGCCGATGGCGATACGCTGATCGACCGCATCTACCACATTGACCGTGGCTACGAGTGCATCGAAGAGAAGCTGCAACTGCTGGGTGCCAAGATTCGCCGCGTGCCGGGCTGAGACGCCGCTGGCAACTCGCTGTGCGCCGGCCCTGCTGCGTTGTGACGGGCCTGCAGCCAGCGGCGTTGTGATCAGGTGCCTCCGCGTGCCGCCATTGTCGTAGGGCCGCTTCCCGTCGGAGCGGCCGCTTCCGATCAAGGAAACCGTTTCATGCTGACCATCGCCCTGTCCAAAGGCCGCATTCTCGATGACACCCTGCCACTGCTGGCGGCAGCGGGCATCGAGCCGACCGAGAATCCGGACAAGAGTCGCAAGCTGATCATCCCCACCACTCAGGATGACGTGCGTCTGCTGATCGTGCGCGCCACCGACGTGCCAACCTATGTCGAGCACGGCGCCGCCGATCTCGGCGTGGCCGGCAAGGACGTGCTGATGGAGTACGGTGGCCAGGGTATCTACGAGCCGCTGGACCTGCAGATAGCCAAGTGCAAGCTGATGACCGCCGGCAAGGTCGGTGCGCCGGAGCCCAAGGGGCGCCTGCGCGTCGCCACCAAGTTCGTCAACGTCGCCAAGCGCTACTATGCCGAGCAGGGTCGCCAGGTCGACATCATCAAGCTCTACGGCTCGATGGAGCTGGCGCCGCTGGTGGGGTTGGCGGACAAGATCATCGACGTGGTCGATACCGGTAACACCCTGCGTGCCAACGGTCTGGAACCGCAGGAGCTGATCGCGACGATCAGTTCGCGACTGATCGTCAACAAGGCGTCGATGAAGATGCAGCACGCCCGCATCCAGGCGCTGATCGAAACCCTGCGTGGTGCCGTCGAAGCACGACACCAAGGCTGATCAATGGCACGCCTGCCCTAGCGGCAGGGTGCTTTACCAGCCTATCCGTGTCATAGCCATTTTTCTCGGGTGCCCGCACGGTGGGCTTGCTACATTACGGGCGCCCGAGAAAACGCCAATCAGATGAGGCTTTCGCTATGACCGCTCCCGTTGCCATCCGCCGACTCAATGCTGCCGATCCGGACTTCGCGGCTCATCTGGACCATCTGCTCGCCTGGGAAAGCGTCTCCGACGATGGCGTCAATCAGCGCGTGCTGGAAATCATCAAGGCCGTGCGCGAGCGGGGCGACGCCGCTCTGGTCGAGTACACCCAGCGCTTCGATGCTCTGGAAGTGGCCTCGATGGCCGATCTGATCCTGCCGCGCGCGCGTCTGGAACAGGCGCTGGAACGCATCACCGCCGAGCAGCGTGCGGCCCTGGAGGTCGCCGCCGAGCGCGTGCGCAGCTACCACGAGAAGCAGAAGCAGGACTCCTGGCGTTACAGCGAGGCCGACGGCACCGTGCTCGGGCAGAAGGTCACTCCGCTGGACCGCGCCGGCCTGTACGTGCCGGGCGGCAAGGCCTCCTATCCGTCGTCGGTGCTGATGAACGCCATTCCGGCCAAGGTCGCCGGCGTGCCGGAAGTGGTCATGGTGGTGCCGACCCCGCGTGGCGAGATCAACGAACTGGTGCTGGCCGCCGCCGCCCTGGCCGGTGTCGACCGCGTGTTCACCATCGGTGGCGCGCAGGCCGTCGCTGCCCTGGCCTATGGCACCGAGAGCGTGCCACCGGTGGACAAGATCGTCGGCCCCGGCAACATCTACGTGGCCACCGCCAAGCGCCATGTGTTCGGCAAGGTCGGTATCGACATGATCGCCGGGCCGTCCGAGATTCTCGTGGTCTGCGACGGCGCGACCGATCCGGACTGGATCGCCATGGACCTGTTCTCCCAGGCCGAGCACGACGAAGATGCCCAGTCGATCCTGGTCAGCCCGGATGCCGCCTTCCTCGACCGCGTGGCCGAGAGCATCGCCAGGCTGCTGCCGACCATGGAGCGTGCCGAGATCATCCGCACTTCGCTGGAAGGCCGTGGCGCACTGGTGCAGGTAGCGGACATGGCCGAGGCCATCGAGGTGGCCAACCGCATCGCCCCGGAACACCTGGAGCTGTCGGTGGCCGACCCGGAAGCCTGGCTGCCGCAGATTCGCCACGCTGGTGCGATCTTCATGGGGCGTTATACCGCCGAGGCGCTGGGCGACTATGTCGCCGGCCCCAACCACGTGCTGCCGACCTCCGGTACTGCGCGCTTTTCCTCGCCGCTGGGGGTGTATGACTTCCAGAAGCGTTCGTCGATCATCTTCTGTTCGCCGGACGGGGCGTCCGAGCTGGGCAAGAGCGCTTCGGTGCTGGCTCGCGGCGAGTCGCTGACCGCGCATGCGCGCAGCGCCGAGTACCGCATCAAGCCTTAACGGCCGCGCAGGGTGGACAACGCTACGCTTGTCCACCGCTTTGCATAAGACAACTCAAGTATTCGAGGAGAGAAGGGCAGATGAGCAAATTCTGGAGCCCCTTCGTCAAGGACCTGGTGCCCTACGTGCCGGGTGAGCAGCCGAAGCTGAGCAGGCTGGTCAAGCTCAACACCAACGAAAACCCCTACGGTCCTTCGCCCAGGGCCATCGCGGCCATGCAGGCGGAGCTGAACGATGACCTGCGCCTGTACCCGGACCCCAACGGCGATCGCCTGAAGCAGGCGGTGGCCGAGTACTACGGCGTGCAGCCGGCCCAGGTGTTCGTCGGCAACGGTTCCGACGAGGTGCTGGCACACGCTTTCCACGGCCTGTTCCAGCATGACGCGCCGCTGCTGTTCCCGGACATCAGCTACAGCTTCTACCCGGTGTACTGCGGCCTGTACGGTATCGACCATGAGCAGGTGGCGCTGGACGAGCAGTTCCAGATCCGTGTCGAGGACTACGCCAGGCCCAATGGCGGCATCATCTTCCCCAACCCCAATGCGCCGACCGGCTGCGTGCTGCCGCTCGACGCCATCGAGCGCCTGCTGCAGGGCAGCCCTGATTCGGTGGTGCTGGTGGACGAGGCCTACATCGACTTCGGTGGCGAGACGGCGATCAGCCTGTTGGACAAGTACCCCAATCTGCTGGTCACCCAGACCTTGTCCAAGTCGCGCTCGCTGGCCGGTCTGCGCGTCGGTATCGCCGTGGGCCATCCCGACCTGATCGAGGCCCTGGAGCGAATCAAGAACAGCTTCAACTCCTACCCGCTCGATCGTATGGCGATCGCCGGTGCGGCGGCGGCCTTCGCGGACCGTGCCTACTTCGAGCAGACCTGCCAGCAGGTCATCGCCAGCCGCGAGGCGGTGGTGGCGGGCCTGCAGGGGCTGGGATTCGAGGTACTGCCGTCGGCGGCCAACTTCGTCTTTGCCCGCCATCCCGGCAAGGACGCTGCGACCCTGGCGGCCGGCCTGCGTGAGCAGGGTGTGATCGTGCGGCACTTCAAGCAGTCGCGCATCGCTCAGTTCCTGCGCATCACCATTGGTGCGCCGGAACAGAACCAGGCGTTGCTGGAGGCCTTGCAGGGGCTGTAAGACGCTCGCGGGGCAGGCATGAAAAAGCCGGCTGATGCCGGCTTTTTCATGTCTTCAGTTACCGTTGGCCGGTGGGCGAATGCCGATCTCCGCGGTCAGCTCCAACTGCTTGCCGTTGCGCAGTACTTCGATGCGGATCTTGTCGCCAGGCTTGGTGCGCGCCACCTGATTCATCGAGCGGCGCCCGTCACTGGCCGTTTCGCCATCGATGCTGAGGATCAGGTCGCCTGGCTGCAGGCCGGCGCGTTGCGCCGGGCCGTCGCGGTAGACGCCGGCGACGACGATGCCGGGGCGGCCTTCCAGGCCGAAGGATTCGGCCAGTTCAGGAGTCAGCGGCTGCACTTCGACGCCCAGGTAACCACGGATCACCTGGCCATGTTCGATGATCGCCTGCATCACCTCCATCGCCAGTTTGACCGGGATGGCGAAGCCGATGCCCTGCGAACCACCGGACTTGGAGAAGATCGCGGTGTTGATGCCCACCAGATTGCCATGTGCGTCGACCAGCGCGCCGCCCGAGTTGCCGGGGTTGATCGCCGCATCGGTCTGAATGAAGTCCTCGTAGGTGTTCAGTCCCAGCTGGTTGCGCCCGGTGGCGCTGATGATGCCCATGGTCACGGTCTGGCCGACGCCGAACGGGTTGCCGATGGCCAGGGTCACGTCGCCGATGCGGATGGCGTCGGAGCGGCCCAGGGTGATCGCCGGCAGGTTGGGCAGATCGATCTTCAACACCGCCAGGTCGGTTTCCGGGTCGCTGCCGATCAGCCGTGCGAGGGTTTCGCGGCCGTCCTTGAGCGCCACGACGATCTGGTCGGCGCCGCTGACGACGTGGTTGTTGGTCAGCAGGTAGCCTTCGCGGCTCATCAGCACGGCCGAGCCCAGGCTCGACTCCATGCGCTGCTGGCGGGGCAGGTTGTCACCGAAGAAGCGGCGGAAGGTCGGGTCTTCGAACAGTGGGTGGGCCGGCTTGCTCACCAGCTTGGTGGTATAGAGGTTGGCGACCGCCGGCGACGCCGTGTCCACGGCTTCGGCATAGGACACGGGGCCTTCCTGCAGGCGGCTGTAGGTCGGTGCCTGGACCAGCTGCACTTCCTTGCGCGGCAAGCCGACCCACTCCGGGTACTGCTGAATCAGCAGCAGTGCGAGCAGCACACCGACCAGCAGGGGCCAACCGAGAAAACGCAGTGCCTGGGGCATCGAGACAATCCTGAGGGTTGCGAGGGCAAAAGGTCGCCCTTAAGGTGGCGCATTATAGTGAGGTGCTCGCCAATTAGGCAGCGGCCCGCAACAGCTTGAGAGGAATCTTCATGGCCATTGCCCTGTCCACCCTGGTCGAGGAAGCTGACGCTTTTCTCAACGCGTCGCGCATCAGCGATTACTGCCCCAATGGTCTGCAGGTCGAGGGGCGTCCGCAAGTGCGCCGTATCGTCAGCGGCGTTACCGCCAGCCAGGCACTGATAGAGGCGGCCATCGAAGCCGAGGCCGATGTGCTGCTGGTGCATCACGGCTATTTCTGGAAAGGCGAGAACCCTTGTGTCACCGGCATGAAGCAGCGCCGCCTGAAGGCCCTGCTGGCGCATGACATCAGCCTGCTGGCCTACCACCTGCCGCTGGATGTCCATCCCGAGGTCGGCAACAACGTGCAGCTCGCTCGGCAGCTGGGCATCGTCGTCGAAGGGCCGCTGGAGCCGGACAACCCGCGTACCGTCGGTCTGGTCGGCTCGCTGGCGGAGGCGATGAGTGCCGCCGATTTCGCCCGTCACGTGCAGCAGGCCCTCGGTCGCGAACCGCTGCTGGTCGAAGGGCAGGGGCTGATTCGTCGGGTCGGCTGGTGCACCGGCGGTGGCCAGGGCTACATCGACCAGGCCATCGCCGCAGGGGTCGACCTGTACCTGACCGGCGAGGCCTCCGAGCAGACCTTCCACAGTGCCCGCGAGAACGGCGTGAGCTTCATCGCGGCCGGCCATCACGCGACCGAGCGTTACGGCGTGCAGGCCCTGGGCGACTATCTGGCGCGGCGTTTCGCCCTCGAACACCTGTTCATCGACTGCCCCAATCCCATCTGAATGGCGCTTACGGGCAGGTATAACGCTAGATCTTTTCGGTCTAACCAGTGCCCTGAGTATAAGCAGATGCTGTGATAGAGTGCGCGCTCGTCCACGGCCCGCCGGCCCCATAACAGCAAACCGTGAGTAGCCATGCTCGACAAACTGACCCATCTCAAGCAGCTGGAGGCGGAAAGCATCCACATCATTCGTGAAGTGGCCGCCGAATTTGACAACCCGGTGATGCTCTATTCCATCGGCAAGGATTCCGCCGTGATGCTGCACCTGGCCCGCAAGGCGTTCTTCCCCGGCAAGCTGCCATTTCCGGTGATGCACGTCGATACACGGTGGAAGTTCCAGGAAATGTACCGTTTCCGCGACAAGATGGTCAGCGAAATGGGCCTGGATCTGATCACCCACATCAACCCTGACGGTGTGGCGCAGGACATGAACCCCTTCACCTACGGCAGTGCCAAGCACACCGACGTGATGAAGACCGAGGGCCTCAAGCAGGCGCTGGACAAGTACGGTTTCGACGCCGCCTTCGGCGGTGCCCGCCGCGACGAAGAGAAGTCGCGTGCCAAGGAGCGTGTCTACTCCTTCCGTGACAGCAAGCATCGCTGGGACCCGAAGAACCAGCGCCCCGAGCTGTGGAACGTGTACAACGGCAAGGTGAAGAAGGGCGAGTCGATCCGTGTCTTCCCGCTGTCGAACTGGACCGAGCTGGACATCTGGCAATACATCTATCTGGAGCAGATCCCGATCGTTCCGTTGTACTTCGCCGCCGAGCGTGAAGTGATCGAGCGCAACGGCACGCTGATCATGATCGATGACGAGCGCATCCTCGAGCACCTCTCCGACGAGGAGAAGGCACGTATCACCAAGAAGATGGTGCGTTTCCGTACCCTCGGCTGCTACCCGCTGACCGGCGCGGTGGAGTCCACGGCGGCGACCCTGCCGGACATCATCCAGGAGATGCTCCTGACCAAGACCAGCGAACGCCAGGGCCGGGTCATCGACCACGACCAGGCCGGTTCGATGGAAGAGAAGAAACGTCAGGGCTATTTCTAAGCCACAAGTGGCAAGCAACAAGCTTCAAGTGGAATGGAGCAAGGGGAAATGGATTTCGAGAAGCTGGAGGTTTGGCAAAGGTCGAAGTCACTGGCCGTGCAAGTCTTCTTAGGGCTTCAGGGTTGCCGTGATTTTGGCTTTCGCGATCAGTTGGGGCGTTCAGCGTTGTCGATTCCCAGCAATATCGCCGAGGGAATGGAACGAGGTAGTGACAGGGAAAAGTGTCATTACCTGCGCATTGCCAAAGGATCATGCGCGGAGTTGCGCACCCAGCTGATCATCGGCAGTGAAATAGGCTACATCCCCGATGCGCTTGCGACACAGTGGGTATCAGAAACCCGAGAGCTTTCCAGAATGCTCAGCGGGTTGATCAACAGAATCTCAGGTTAGCCACCGGTTTGGCTTGCCGCTTGAAGCTTGCAGCTTGGAGCCAAGAAAGATGAGTCACCAATCCGATTTGATCAGCCAGGACATCCTCGCGTACCTGGCTCAGCACGAACGCAAGGAACTGCTGCGTTTTCTCACCTGCGGTAACGTCGACGACGGCAAGAGCACGCTGATCGGTCGCTTGCTGCACGATTCCAAGATGATCTACGAAGACCATCTGGAAGCCATCACCAAGGATTCGAAGAAGGTCGGCACCACCGGCGACGATATCGACCTGGCGCTGCTGGTCGATGGCCTGCAGGCCGAGCGCGAGCAGGGCATCACCATCGACGTGGCCTACCGCTACTTCAGCACCGCCAAGCGCAAGTTCATCATCGCCGACACCCCCGGTCATGAGCAGTACACGCGCAACATGGCCACCGGTGCCTCGACCTGCGACCTGGCGATCATCCTCATCGACGCCCGCTACGGCGTGCAGACCCAGACCAAGCGCCACAGCTTCATCGCCTCCTTGCTGGGCATCAAGCACATCGTGGTCGCCGTTAACAAGATGGACCTGAAGGACTTCGATCAGGGCGTGTTCGAGCAGATCAAGGCCGACTACCTGTCGTTCGCCGAGAAGATCAACCTGCGCCCGAGCACCCTCGAGTTCGTACCGATGTCGGCGCTCAAGGGCGACAACGTGGTCAACAAGTCCGAGCGCTCGCCGTGGTACACCGGCCAGTCGCTGATGGAGATCCTCGAGACCGTGGAAGTCTCCGGTGACCGCAATTTCGACGACCTGCGCTTCCCGGTGCAGTACGTCAACCGCCCCAACCTGAACTTCCGTGGCTTCGCCGGCACCCTGGCCAGCGGCATCGTGCGCAAGGGCGATGAAGTCCTGGCGCTGCCGTCGGGCAAGACCAGCCGGGTCAAGTCCATCGTCACCTATGAAGGTGAGCTGGAGCAGGCCGGTCCGGGCCAGGCCATCACCCTGACCCTGGAAGACGAGATCGACGTGTCGCGCGGCGACATGCTGGTGCACGCCGACAATCGTCCGCAGGTCACCGACGGCTTCGAGGCCATGCTGGTCTGGATGGGCGAAGAGCCGATGCTGCCGGGCAAGAAGTACGACATCAAGCGCGCCACCAGCTACGTGCCAGGCTCGATCCCGAGCATCGTGCACCGTGTCGACGTGAACACCCTGGAGCAGGGCGCGGCCAGCGAGCTGAAGCTCAACGAGATCGGCCGGGTCAAGGTGGCGCTGGATGCCCCGATCGCCCTCGATGGCTACGAGCACAACCGCACCACCGGCGCGTTCATCGTCATCGATCGACTGACCAACGGCACCGTTGGTGCCGGCATGATCATCGCCGAGCCGGTCGCTCATGGCGGCGGTCAGCACGGTCGCCTGGCGCATGTGTCGACCGAGGAGCGCGCCTCGCGCTTCGGTCAGCAGCCAGCTACCGTGCTGTTCACCGGCCTCTCCGGTGCAGGCAAGAGCACCCTGGCGTACGCGGTGGAGCGCAAGCTGTTCGACATGGGCCGTGGTGTGTTCGTCCTCGACGGGCAGAACCTGCGCCATGACCTGAACAAAGGGCTGCCGCAGGATCGTGCCGGGCGTGCCGAGAACTGGCGTCGCGCCGCGCATGTGGCGCGTCAGTTCAACGAGGCCGGGATGATCGCGCTGGCCGCCTTCGTCGCTCCGGATGCCGAAGGGCGTGAGCAGGCCAAGGCGCTAATTGGTCGCGAGCGTGCGCTGACCGTCTACGTGCAGGCTTCGCCGCAGATCTGCGCCGAGCGTGACCCGCAGGGGCTGTACGCGGCTGGTGGCGACAACATCCCCGGCGAGGGCTTCCCCTACGACGTACCGCTGGATGCCGACCTGGTGATCGACACCCAGTCGCAGTCGATCGAGCAGGGCGTCAAGGCGGTGCTGGAGCTGCTGCGCAGTCGCGGCGCGATCTGATCGTCCTCTGCTGAACGAAAGGCCCCGCCAGATGTGCGGGGCCTTTTTCGTCAGGGAGCAGGGCGTCGCGATGGCCCGTAACGCGGCAGCCGCTGCGAGAGCGGGTGGGCACGCCGACCGCCAGCTGTTTTGGTCGTGTCATCGCAGCCAATAAAAAGCCCCGCGATGCGGGGCTTTTCGTATCTCGCTGGCGGGTTACTTCTTCAGGCCGTAGCTCTCGTCCAGCATGCCCGGGCCGTCGTTCTTCGGCGCGTAGTCCTTGGGCATTTCGTAGTTCTTCGGCGGCGTCAGGCGCTCGCGCTTCTCGGCATTTTCCGCGCTGTTCAGCGTGGCCAGCAGGCGCTGACGGGTCAGCTCGTCCAGGGCCAGGCGGTTCGCACCGTCGGACAGGTGTTCCTGCACATCCTGGTAGCTCTGGGTGAGTTTCTTCACCAGGCTGGCAGTGGTGTTGAAGTGGGTCACCACTTCGTTCTGGTAGGCCTCGAAGCGTGCCTGCATCTCATCCATCTGCCGCTGTGTGCGGCCAGGTGCGGCGTTGGGCGCCAGGCGGGCGAGCAGAAAGCCCACGGCGATGCCGACCACCAGGGTCAGGGCGGGTACCAACCAGGCTGCAAGTGTCTGTTCCACGAGTCCTTCCTCTCAAAACGGCTTTGCTTTACGTTAGCGGCTTGAGCCTGTGCTGTATACGACCAGAACCTGCTCGGAGTCTACTGCGCGTCGGCACTGCTGCGGTAAAAACCGGTTCGGAATGCTCATGTACATCAGTACACTGCGCTTCCTCCCCTGTTTTGGCCTTGCATTGCTCCGGCTCGCGAGACGCTGAACAGGTTCATTTGCCGCACAGGCAGTTTGCTAGACGAGTCGACCCGTTGCGGGGTCACGGAGTTCAGTGTTGCTCAGTCGCGAAACCCCCATTTTCATTCCCGGCCCGGTGGGCCAGCTCGAAGCCCTTCTGCTGGAAGTGCCTGACGCCCGTGGCATTGCCCTGGTCTGCCACCCCAATCCGGTGCAGGGCGGGACCATGCTCAACAAGGTGGTGTCTACCCTGCAGCGCACGGCACGCGATTGTGGCTATCACACCCTGCGTTTCAACTACCGTGGCGTCGGTGCCAGCGCAGGTAGCCATGACATGGGCGCCGGCGAGGTGGACGATGCCGAGGCGGTCGCTGCCTGGCTGCAGGAACGCTACCCGGACCTGCCCATCACCCTGCTGGGGTTTTCCTTCGGCGGTTTCGTCGCGGCGGCCCTAGGCGCACGATTGGAGGCTCAGGAACGGACACCCAGCAAGCTGTTCATGGTGGCGCCCGCCGTGCATCGCCTCGGCGGCGATACGCCCCCGGCGAGCCAGTGCCCGCTGGTGGTGATCCAGCCAGAGGCGGATGAAGTGGTGGAACCACAGGTGGTCTACGACTGGTCGGCCAATCTCGGGCGTGCCCATGAACTGCTGAAAGTGGCAGAATGCGGCCACTTCTTCCATGGCAAGCTGACCGATCTGAAGGACCTCCTTCTGCCTCGTCTCTGAGCCCCGCCTAGTCATTGCAGCAAGACAAGCGAATCACTATGACCACCCGTATCCTCACCGGTATCACCACCACCGGCACGCCGCACCTGGGCAACTACGCCGGCGCCATTCGCCCGGCCATCGTCGCCAGTCGCGCCGCGGATGCCGACTCGTTCTACTTCCTCGCCGACTATCACGCGCTGATCAAGTGTGACGATCCCGCGCGCATCCAGCGTTCGCGCCTGGAAATCGCGGCCACCTGGCTGGCACTGGGCCTGGATGTGGACAAGGCGACCTTCTATCGCCAGTCGGACATCCCCGAGATCCCCGAGCTGTGCTGGCTGCTCACCTGCGTCGCCGGCAAGGGCCTGCTCAACCGCGCCCATGCCTACAAGGCATCGGTGGACAAGAATGTCGAGGCCGGCGAAGACCCGGACGCCGGCGTGACCATGGGCCTGTTCAGCTACCCGGTACTGATGGCGGCGGACATCCTCATGTTCAACGCGCAGAAGGTGCCAGTCGGTCGCGATCAGATCCAGCACGTGGAGATGGCACGTGACATCGGTCAGCGCTTTAACCACCTGTTCGGCAAGGGCAAGGACCTGTTCGTCCTGCCGGAGGCGGTGATCGAGGAAGAAGTCGCCACCTTGCCCGGTCTCGATGGCCGCAAGATGAGCAAGAGCTACGACAACACCATCCCGTTGTTCGGTACCAGCAAGCAGCTCAAGGAGGCGATCGCACGCATCGTCACCGACTCCAGGCTGCCGGGCGAGCCCAAGGATGCCGACGGCTCGCACCTGTTCACCCTGTACCAGGCCTTTGCATCCTCCACCCAGCAGGCCGAGTTCCGCGCCGAGCTGGAGGCCGGGCTGGCCTGGGGCGAGGCGAAGAGCCGTCTGTACCAGCTGCTGGAAGGCGAGCTGGGCGAGGCCCGCGAGCGCTACAACGCGCTGATCGCCAGGCCCGCCGACCTCGAGGACATTCTCCTCGCCGGTGCCGCCAAGGCGCGCCGCATCGCCACGCCGTTCCTCGGCGAACTGCGCGAAGCGGTTGGCCTGCGTTCGTTCCGCGAGCAGGTGCAGGCAGCCGGCAGCGAGAAGAAGAAAGCGGCCAAGAGCGCGCGTTTCGTCAGCTTCCGCGATGATGACGGCAGTTTCCGTTTCCGCCTGCTGGACGCCGATGGCGAGCAGCTGTTGCTGTCGAAGTCGTTTGCCGATGGCAAGTCGTCCGGCATGGTCGGCAAGCGCCTGCAGGCTGGCGAAGCGCTGGATGTGCGCGCAGACGGCCTGTTCTTCTCGGTCTGGATCGATGGCGAGAGCGTGGCGAGTAGCCCCGAGTTCGCCGATGCGCAGGCCCTTGAGGCCGCCATCCAGCGTTTGCGCGAGGCGCTGGCGCCGCAGGACTGATCGGGGCTCGCGCTCCCGTGAACGCGGGGGCGTCACGCATCCGTCCGACGTGCACGGATTGCCAATCCACGGGGGCGTCGCTAAAGTGACGCCCCCGTTTTTACTTGCCCGGCCGAGCGCCTGCTTGCAGGCTCGCGAGCCAGAAGCAGGCGAGGAAGCACCCTGTACGGGCGTACATGGGCATTCCGGGCTTGCTTCTCACGCGACAGACCCGACGCGCAGCAGACTTTGAACAGGCTCTAACGAATCATGACTCCCCTCGAGCGTTATCAGGCCGATCTCAAACGGCCCGACTTCTTCCATGATGCGGCCCAGGAAAATGCCGTTCGCCACCTGCAGCGTCTGTACGACGACCTGGTCGCGTCCGACCAGGGCAAGGGCGGGCTGCTGGGCAAGCTGTTCGGCAAGAAGCCGCAGGGGCCGGTCAAGGGCCTGTACTTCTGGGGCGGGGTAGGGCGCGGCAAGACCTATCTGGTCGACACCTTCTTCGATGCGTTGCCCTTCGAGCAGAAGATGCGCACCCACTTCCACCGCTTCATGAAGCGCGTGCACGAGGAAATGAAGACCCTCAAGGGCGAGAAGAATCCGCTGACCATCATCGGCAAGCGCTTCGCCGACGAGGCGCGGGTGATCTGCTTCGACGAATTCTTCGTCAGCGACATCACCGACGCGATGATCCTGGCGACCCTGCTGGAGGAGCTGTTCAAGAACGGCGTGTCCCTGGTGGCGACCTCCAACATCGTGCCGGACGGCCTGTACCGTGACGGTCTGCAGCGGGCGCGCTTCCTGCCGGCCATTGCCCTGCTCAAGCAGCACACCGACATCGTCAACGTCGACAGCGGCGTCGACTATCGCCTGCGCGCGCTGGAGCAGGCCGAGCTGTTCCACTTCCCGCTGGGAGTGGCCGCCGAGGAAAGCCTGCGCAAGAGCTTCCAGAGCCTGCTGCCTGACTGCACGCACATGGTCGAGAACGAGGCGCTGATGATCGAGAACCGCGCCATCAATGCCGTGCGCGTCTGCGAGGACGTGGCCTGGTTCGAGTTCCGCGAGCTGTGCGACGGCCCGCGCAGCCAGAACGACTACATCGAGCTGGGCAAGATCTTCCATGCGGTGATCCTCGCCAACGTCGAGCAGATGAGCGTGGCCAAGGACGACATGGCGCGCCGCTTCATCAACCTGGTGGACGAGTTTTACGACCGCAACGTCAAGCTGATCATCTCCGCCGAGGTGGAGCTCAAGGATCTGTACACCGGCGGTCGCCTGAGTTTCGAGTTCCAGCGCACGCTGAGCCGTCTGCTGGAGATGCAGTCGCACGAGTTCCTCTCGCGCCCACACCGGCCCTGAGGAATGGCGAAACGAAAAAGGCGACCCACAAGGTCGCCTTTTTCGTTCGTGCCGATGCAGCGCCTGCTGGCGCCAGTCGGTCAGTTTTTAGCCAGCTTGTGCTGGTGTTGAGCCAGCAGCTTCTGCGCGTGGGCCACTTCCAGCGCTTCCATGGCGTTGATCGGCTTGATCGCCGCGGCGAGCCTGAGGTGTTCGATGACCTTCTGCTCTTCATCGTCGCCGTACACGTAGGTCAGTGCGTTGGCGTATTCGTAGTGGCCGATGGGCAGGTCGTCGCGGGCCTGGAAGCTGCGCCGGAAGTACTTCTCCATGTTGTCCGCGCTGACGCCGTAGGTCATCCGGCCGACCAGCTTGCCCACCTTGCGAATCACCCCGGCTTCATAGCCGCCATACAGGGCCAGCGCGAAGGGCTGCTGCGGCTGCTTGGCCAGCAGTGCCTTGAGTTCCTCCGGGATCTGCGAGGTGTAGCCGCGCTTGAGCACGACCGGTACCGACAGTTCCTCGCCCAGGCGCGCCTTGGCGTAGACGCGGCCGAACTGGGCGACGGTGTCCGCCTGCACCAGGTCCCCAGCCTCGTCGGTGTAGGCGATCACTTCTTCCAGCAGGCGGTGCTTCTCGGCCTGCTCCGGCACCAGGAACATGGCATAGATGACCTGGGCGAACATCGCCGGGATCTGCCCGCCGACGCCGAGGGCCAGGCCCTGCTCCTTGGCCAGGGCGAAATCGCCACGGAACATCAGGCGCCACACGTCCTGTAGCTGCTGCGCATAGCGTTCGGCCTCCTCCGGCTTGCCGGTGAAGCCGGTGCCGGCGGCGACGGTCTTCTCCAGCGCCTGCGGATAGCTCGTGGCCATGGTCACTACCCAGTCGGCATCGGGGAAGGGATAGTCGCCGAAGCCGCGAGTCAGCTGCGGCCAGGCCTGGCGCAGCTTGTCGCCGCTGTAGTCGTAGGCGCTCTGGTCGAGCGGGAAGGGTTTCCAGTTGTCGGCTGCGGCAGCGCTCAGGCTGGCGGTGGCAAGCAGGGCAATCAATAGACGGCGCATGGCGGTGAACCTGTTGTTGTTATGTGCACCGACCGATCATAGGGCGCCATGGCAGGGCGCCAACCTAACCAAGGGTGGGCTGGCGTTTTGCCGTCCAGCCAGCAGGCGTTGCGCTGCCGCTGGACGTACCTCAGTCCTGCTTGTCCTTCTGCTGGAACTGGCGGCGGTACTGGTTCGGCGACAGCTCGGTGTGCTGGCGGAACAGGCGGGCGAAGAAGCTGGCGTCGTCGTAACCGACCTCGTAGCTGATGGTCTTGATGCTCTTGCGGGTGGCGGAGAGCAGGCTCTTCGCCGTCTCGATGCGCAGGCGTTGCAGGTAATGCAGGGGTTTGTCGCCGGTGGCGCCCTGGAAGCGGCGCATGAAGTTGCGAATGCTCATGCCGTGTTCGCGGGCGACGTCCTCGAAGCGGAACTTGTCGGCGTAGTGCTCCTCCAGCCAGTGCTGGATCTGCAGCACCGTGACGTCCTGGTGCAGTTTCTGCCCGCCGAAACCGATGCGCCCGGGGGTATAGCTGCGCTGCACTTCGTAGAGGATGTCGCGTGCCACGCCCTGCGCCACGCCCGTGCCGCAGTAGCGCTCGATCAGATAGATGTAGAGGTCGCATGCCGAGGTGACGCCGCTGGCGCAGTAGAGATTGTCGGCGTCGGACAGGTGTTTGTCCTGGTTGAGCAGCACCTTGGGGAAGCGTTCGGCGAACTCGCGAAAGAAGCGCCAGTAGGTGGTCGCTTCCTTGCCGTCGAGCAGGCCGGCCTCGGCCATCCAGAACACGCCGCTGGCTTCGCCGCAGATTGCGCTGCCGGCCGCATGCTGACGCCTGAGCCACTCCAGCACCTGTGGATAACGGCGGCTGAGCGCGTCGAAGTCGTCCCAGAAGGCGGGCAGGATGATCACGTCGCAGGCATCCAGGCCGCCGTCCACCGGGACCTGCACCTTGCTGAAGCTGTTCACCGGCAGACCGTCCGGGCTCACCAGGTGAATCTCGAAAGGGGGTTCGTGGCCCAGTCCCTGTTGGCGGGCATGGCGAATGCCGGCCATGTGGAAAAAGTCCTTGGCCTGCATGAGGGTGGAGGCGAATACGCCATCGGTGGCGAGAATGCTGACGCGGTGCAAGGCCGCACGCGGCTGTGGAATAACCATGGTTCGTTGTTCTTGTTCAAGGCTAAGTGGTCAAGCAGCGGCTGGATCGTCTTATTTTTTGGCGCTTGTGTCCAGTGTAACCAAGCGTTTGCTTGGCTAAAGTCGAGGCCAGATTTTTGCCCGAGCCAGACACAGGTAGCGCCATGATCCCCAGAACGATATTCAGCTCCGACCATGAATTGTTTCGCGACAGCGTACGCAAGTTCCTCGAGCAGGAGGCCGTGCCCTTCCATCAGCAATGGGAGAAGGATGGCCACATCGACCGCGCGCTGTGGAACAAGGCGGGGGAGGCCGGCATGCTCTGTTCGCACATTCCCGAGGAGTACGGCGGCATGGCTGCCGACTTCCTCTACAGCACCGTGGTGATCGAGGAGATCGGTCGCCTGGGGCTGACCGGCATCGGCTTCTCCCTGCACTCGGACATCGTCGCGCCTTACATCCTGCATTACGGCAGCGAGGCGCAGAAGCAGCACTACCTGCCCAAGCTGGTGAGCGGCGAGATGGTCACCGCCATCGCCATGACCGAGCCGGGGGCCGGCTCCGACCTGCAGGGCGTGAAGACCACTGCGGTGCTGGACGGTGATGAGTACGTGATCAATGGCTCGAAGACCTTCATCACCAACGGCTGGCTGGCCGATCTGGTCATCGTGGTGGCCAAGACCGATCCCAAGGCCGGAGCGAAGGGCACCAGCCTGTTCCTGGTCGAGGCCAATACGCCCGGTTTCTCCAAGGGCAAGCGCCTGGAGAAGGTCGGCATGAAGGCGCAGGACACCTCGGAGCTGTTCTTCCAGGACGTGCGCGTGCCCAGGGAAAACCTGCTGGGCCAGCCGGGCATGGGTTTCGCCTACCTGATGCAGGAATTGCCGCAGGAGCGCCTGACCGTCGGCATCGGCGCCCTGGCCTCGGCCGAGGCTGCCCTGAACTGGACGCTGGACTACACCCGTGAGCGCAAGGCGTTCGGCAAGGCGGTCGCCGACTTCCAGAACACCCGCTTCAAGCTGGCCGAGATGGCCACGGAGATCCAGGTCGGGCGCGTGTTCGTCGATCGCTGCCTGGAGTTGCACCTGCAGGGCAAGCTCGACGTGCCGACCGCCGCGATGTTGAAATACTGGGGCACCGATCTGCAGTGCAAGGTGCTCGACGAGTGCGTGCAGTTGCACGGCGGCTACGGCTTCATGTGGGAGTACCCGGTGGCGCGTGCCTGGGCTGATGCGCGGGTGCAGCGCATCTACGCCGGGACCAACGAGATCATGAAGGAAATCATCGCCCGCTCGCTGGTCTGAGAGCTGCTGCAAGCCTCAAGCGGCAAGCTCCAAGGAAAAGCAGATGCAGGTTGAGCTTGCGCCCGCGCACTGGTTTTTAGCTTGCAGCTTGCAGCTTGCAGCTTGCAGCTTGCCGCTTGTTGTTATGGCGCCGGGTTGGGTTGCGCCTTGTGGATCGCCTCGATACCGGCCAGCACCTCGGCGGAGAGGTTCAGCTCGGCGCTGGCCAGGTTGCTCTCCAGCTGTTCCAGGCTGGTGGCGCCGATGATGTTGCTGGTCACGAAAGGTTGCGCGGTGACGAAGGCCAGGGCCATCTGCGCGGGATCGAGGCCATGCTCGCGGGCCAGTGCGACGTAGCGCGAGCAGGCCGCCTCCGACTGCGGGTTGGTGTAGCGGGCGAAGCGACTGAACAGGCTGATGCGCGCACCCTCGGGGCGCGCGCCGCCCTCGTACTTGCCGCTGAGCATGCCGAACGCCAGTGGTGAGTAGGCCAGCAGCCCGCACTGCTCGCGAATCGCGACCTCGGCCAGGCCCACTTCGAAGCTGCGGTTGAGCAGGTTGTAGGGGTTCTGGATCGACACGGCGCGCGGCCAGCCACGGCTCTCGGCCAGTTGCAGGAACTTCATGGTGCCCCAGGGCGTTTCGTTGGACAGGCCGATGTGGCGGATCTTGCCGGCCTTGACCTGCTCGTCGAGCACAGCGAGGGTTTCTTCCAGGGGCGTGAAGTCGCTGTCCTGGTGGCGATAGCCCAGCTGGCCGAAGAAGTTGGTCGGGCGTTCTGGCCAGTGCAGCTGATAGAGGTCGATCCAGTCGGTGCGCAGGCGCTTCAGGCTGGCGTCCAGGGCCGCGACGATGTGCTGGCGATCGAATTTCAGCTGGCCGTCGCGAATGTGGCTGATGCCATTGCCGGGGCCGGCGATCTTGCTGGCCAGGATCCAGTCGGCGCGGTCGCCGCGCTGCTGGAAGTAGCTGCCGATGATCTGCTCCGTCTTGCTGTAGGTCTCGGCTCGCGGCGGTACCGGGTACATCTCGGCGGTATCGATGAAGTTGATGCCGCCGGCCTTGGCGCGTTCGATCTGGGCATGGCCTTCGGCCTCGCTGTTCTGCTCGCCCCAGGTCATGGTGCCCAGGCACAGTGCGCTGACATCGAGATCGGTTCGGCCCAGCTTGCGGTATTCCATGGGGTGCTCCTTGGCAAAAGAGTCATACAATCAGGTTGAAATTTTTTTCGCAATCAGGATAATCCGGCACCTCTTTCTGCGGTGGAAGTGATGCGCCGCCTGCCGAAGAATCTTGCCGTACTGTGGACGCGCTGACCCGAGCCCCCGATAGCGTCCGTATGCGGCTGCCTTTGACTTGTCAAAGTACGCACTAACCAGTAAGATCCGCCGTCTATTTTTGCTGGGCGGCCCCTGAGGCTATAAAGAATGAAAACTTTTACTGCTAAACCGGAAACAGTAAAACGCGATTGGTTCGTCGTTGATGCTGCTGGTCAGACCCTGGGTCGTCTGGCCACCGAAATCGCGAGCCGTCTGCGTGGCAAGCACAAGCCTGAGTACACCCCGCACGTTGATACCGGCGACTACATCGTCGTGATCAATGCCGAGCAGGTGCGTGTAACCGGCGCCAAAGCCAGCGACAAGAAGTACTACTCCCACTCCGGTTTCCCGGGCGGCATCAAAGAGATCAACTTCGAGAAGCTGATCGCTCGTGCCCCTGAGCGCGTGATCGAGACCGCGGTCAAAGGCATGCTGCCGAAGAACCCGCTGGGTCGCGACATGTACCGTAAGCTGAAAGTGTACAAGGGTGCCGCTCACCCGCACACCGCTCAGCAGCCCCAAGAACTGAAGATTTAACGGAATAGTTCATTATGTCGGCGACTCAAAACTACGGCACTGGCCGTCGCAAGACCGCAACCGCGCGCGTATTCCTGCGTCCGGGCACTGGTAACATCTCGATCAACAACCGCAGCCTGGACGTGTTCTTCGGCCGCGAGACCGCTCGCATGGTCGTGCGTCAGCCGCTGGAGCTGACCGAGACCGTCGAGAAGTTCGACATCTTCGTCACCGTTGCCGGTGGTGGTGTCAGCGGTCAAGCCGGTGCCATCCGTCACGGCATCACCCGCGCTCTGATCGAGTACGACGAGACCCTGCGCAGCCCGCTGCGTAAAGCCGGTTACGTCACTCGTGACGCCCGTGAAGTCGAGCGTAAGAAAGTCGGTCTGCGCAAAGCGCGTAAGCGTCCGCAGTACTCGAAGCGTTAATCGCTACTACGCTTCCAAAAGCGCCCAGTTTCCTTACGGAGCTGGGCGTTTTTTTTGGGGGTGGCAAAGTGCTGCGACAACGTGCCGCATACCCGCAGGCCGCGCGCGTCAAGGCTTTCGCCAGCCTCTTCCGGGGTAATTACCTTGTCAGAAAAGGGGCTTTTCTTTACCATTTGGCGAATTTTTTGCGCGGCCCGATTTTTACTTAGTAGAGGCCTGAACAACAGGCCACAAAGCTGATGGGAGACGACTGAATGAGCAATGACGGCGTGAATGCAGGCCGACGTCGCTTTCTGGTTGCGGCCACCTCTGTGGTGGGCGCGGCAGGAGCGGTAGGTGCTGCGACTCCGTTCGTGGGGTCATGGTTCCCCAGTGCCAAGGCCAAGGCGGCCGGTGCACCGGTGAAGGTGAACGTCAGCAAGATCGAGGCTGGCCAGCAGATGGTTGCTGAGTGGCGCGGTCAGCCGGTGTTCATCGTCCGCCGTACCGAGGAGATCCTGGGTAACCTCACCAAGATCCACGATCGCATGGCAGATCCGGAGTCCCAGGCGTCGGTACAGCCGACCTACGTGGACCCGACTGTTCGCTCGATCAAGCCGGAGCTGCTGGTCGTGGTCGGTCTGTGCACCCACCTGGGCTGCTCGCCGTCCTTCCGTCCGGAAGTGGCGCCTGCCGATCTGGGCGCCGATTGGGTCGGTGGCTACTTCTGCCCCTGCCACGGTTCTCGTTACGACCTCGCCGGGCGCGTCTACAAGGCCCAGCCGGCTCCGCTGAACCTGCCGGTACCGCCGCATAGCTACGAGACGGATGATGTGATCATCATCGGTGTGGACCAGGAGAAGGCCTGATGAGCAAATTCATGGAATGGGTGGATGCGCGCTTCCCCGCCACCAAGATGTGGGAAGACCATCTCTCCAAGTACTACGCCCCGAAGAACTTCAACTTCTTCTACTTCTTTGGCTCGCTGGCGCTGCTGGTTCTGGTCAACCAGATCCTCACCGGTGTCTGGCTGACCATGAGCTTCACCCCGTCCGCCGAGGAAGCCTTCGCGTCCGTCGAGTACATCATGCGTGACGTGGAGTACGGCTGGATCATCCGCTACCTGCACTCCACCGGCGCTTCGGCGTTCTTCGTGGTGGTCTACCTGCACATGTTCCGCGGTCTGCTCTACGGCTCCTACCAGAAGCCGCGTGAGCTGGTGTGGATCTTCGGCATGCTGATCTACCTCTGCCTGATGGCCGAGGCCTTCATGGGCTACCTGCTGCCGTGGGGCCAGATGTCCTACTGGGGCGCCCAGGTGATCATTTCGCTGTTCGGTGCGATTCCGGTGATCGGCGATGACCTGACCCAGTGGATCCGTGGTGACTACCTGATTTCCGGCATCACCCTGAACCGCTTCTTCGCCCTGCACGTGATCGCCCTGCCGATCGTCCTGCTCGGCCTGGTCGTGCTGCACATCCTGGCGCTGCACGAAGTCGGTTCGAACAACCCGGATGGCGTCGACATCAAGAAGAAGAAGGACGAGAACGGTGTGCCGCTCGACGGTATCGCCTTCCACCCTTACTACACCGTGAAAGACATCGTCGGTGTGGTGGTCTTCCTGTTCGTGTTCTGCTTCGTGGTGTTCTTCTTCCCGGAGATGGGTGGTTACTTCCTCGAGAAGCCCAACTTCGAAGCGGCCAACCCGTTCAAGACGCCTGAGCACATCGCCCCGGTTTGGTACTTCACGCCCTTCTACGCCATCCTGCGCGCCGTGCCGGACAAGCTGATGGGTGTCATCGCCATGGGTGCTGCGATCGCCGTGCTGTTCGTCCTGCCGTGGCTGGACCGTAGCCCGGTCAAGTCCATGCGTTACAAGGGCTGGATGAGCAAGATCTGGCTGGTGGTGTTCTGCATTTCCTTCGTCATCCTCGGCGTACTGGGTGTATTGGCACCGACCCCGGGTCGTACCCTGCTGTCGCAGGTGTGCACCATCCTGTACTTCGCGTACTTCATCCTGATGCCGTTCTACACCAGGATGGAAAAGACCAAACCGGTTCCGGAAAGGGTGACGGGCTGATGAAAAAGCTATTTGCTGCATTTGTTTTCGCTGCACTGCCGGCCCTGGGCTTCGCGGCCGGTGGCAACGTGCACCTGGACAAGGTCGACATCGACCTGACCGACAAGGCTGCCATGCAAGATGGTGCGCGTACCTTCGCCAACTACTGCATGGGCTGCCACTCGGCCAAGTTTCAGCGTTACGAGCGGGTTGCCGATGACCTCGGCGTGCCGCACGAAATCATGCTGGAGAACCTGGTATTCAGCGGCGCCAAGATCGGCGACCACATGAAGATCGGCATGAAGCCCGACGACGCCAAGGTGTGGTTCGGTGCGGCTCCGCCCGACCTGACCCTGGTGGCTCGCGTGCGTGGCAACGACTGGTTGTACACCTACCTGCGCAGCTTCTACGCCGACCCGACCCGTCCGCTGGGCGCCAACAACAAGGTGTTCCCGAACGTGGGCATGCCGAACGTGCTGGTCGGCCTGCAGGGTAACCAGGTCATCGGTTGCAAGCAGGTTCAGGTGGTCACCGATGGCAAGAAGCAGTACGACCCGCTGACCGGCGCGCCGATCACTCACGAAGCCTGTGATCAGCTGACCGTGGAGCCGAACACCGGCACCCTGAGCGAGGCCGAGTTCGACGAGAAGATCAAGAACCTGGTGACCTTCCTGGCCTACTCGGCCAACCCGGTCAAGCTGAAGTCTCAGCGCATCGGCACCTACGTGCTGCTGTACCTGGCGTTCTTCTTCGTGTTCGCCTACCTGCTCAAGCGTGAGTACTGGAAGGACGTGCACTAAGTCGTTCCGGGTTCCGTCTCGAACCTGCGCGCCCTGATGGGCGCGCAGGTTTTTGTGCTTTAGCATCCTGGTGCCGCCTTGTTTGGTGGCGGCCAGCGAATCAAGAGTTGCTCGAGGCGTTTTCCGTCTTCGTCATGTCAGGCGCGCTCTGCGCTGCTGGCGGCGATGTCGGAAGTGCCGCAGACAATTTCCGTGTTTCTGGAACATCCAATAAAAGCGAGGAGGATCGCCATGGCGGTGACCAACAGGTTGACCTGCTACTCCGACCCCGCCGACCACTATTCCCATCGCGTGCGTCTGGTGCTCGCCGAGAAAGGTGTCAGCGTCGAGATCATCGATGTCGAGCAGGGCCGCTGCCCGCCCAAGCTCGCGGAGCTCAACCCCTACGGCAGTCTGCCGACGCTGGTCGATCGCGACCTGGCGCTGTACGAATCGTCCGTGGTGATGGAGTATCTGGACGAGCGTTATCCGCACCCGCCGCTGCTGCCGGTGTATCCGGTCGCGCGCGCCAACAGTCGTCTGCTGATGCACCGTATCCAGCGTGACTGGTGTGCGCTGGTCGACCGCATTCTCGACAAGCGCAGCAAGGAGGCGGAGCGCCAGCTGGCGCGCAAGGAGCTCCGCGAGAGCCTGACGGGCGTCTCGCCACTGTTCGCTGACAAGGCGTTCTTCCTCAGTGACGAGCTGAGCCTGGTGGATTGCTGCCTGCTGCCCATCCTCTGGCGTTTGCCGTTGCTGGGCATCGAGTTGCCGCGTCCGGCCAAGCCGCTGCTCGACTACATGGAGCGCCAGTTTGCCCGTGAGGCCTTTCAGGCCAGTCTTTCCGCTGTCGAGCGCGCAATGCGCTGAGAAGGAGGATCACATGAATTCCAGTCGTCCCTATCTGGTCCGCGCGCTGTACGAGTGGATCGTCGATAACGATTGCACGCCGCACCTGCTGGTCAATGCCGAGTATCCGGGGGTGCAGGTGCCTCCGGGGTTCGCCAGTGACGGGCAGATCGTGCTCAACGCATCGCCCAGTGCGGTGCGTCACCTGCACATGGACAACGAGGCGGTCAGCTTCGAAGGGCGCTTCGGCGGTGTGGCGCACAGCCTCTACATCCCGTCAGCGGCCATCCTGGCGATCTATGCGCGGGAGAACGGGCAGGGCATGGTGTTCGACATGGAGCCGCCGCTTGCCGGTGCTGCCGACGAGCCGGGCCCGGATGATGATGGTCCGTCCGGTGGCGAACCGCCGCGCCCGAGTGGTCGGCCGAGCCTGAAAGTGGTGAAGTGAAGCAGCTGCACGCCACCGGCGAGCTGCGAGGTGGAAATGAAAACGGGCGCCCTGGGGCGCCCGTTTTCTTTGCTTGCAGCTCGAGGCTGCCGGCTTGCCGCTGTCTCAGTTGGTGTACTCGAACAGGCGCACCACCTTCTGCACGCCCGATACGCTCTGGACCACGGCGGTCGCTGCGTTTGCTTCGCTGCGATTGACCACGCCGAGCAGGTAGACGATACCGTTTTCGGTGATGACCTTAATCTTGGTGCTCGGCACGTTGCTGTCGGCGAGCATCTGCGTCTTGATCTTGCTGGTGAGCAGGGAGTCGTTGCTGCGCGCCAGCAGCGAGGCCGGCTGCTGGACCTGCAGCTCGTTGTACACCTTCTTCACGCCCTGGACATTGCGCGCGCGCTGGGCAGCCAGGTCCTTCAGCTCGCTGCGGGGCGTCTGGCCGGCGATCAGGATCACGCCGTTGTAGGCGGTGACGACGATGCGCGAGGTGGGGCTGGACAGGTCGGCGTGCGCATTGCTGATGCTGGAGGCGACGTCCGGGCCGAGGAACTGGTCATCGATCTTGTTGCCGATGCTGCGGCTGCCGCAGGCTGCCAGGCTCAGGGTGACGGCCAGGGTGGCCAGGATCAGGGCGAAACGCTTCATTCTTCACTCCCAAACAATTGACTGTCGATCAGGTCGCACAGGCAGTGGATGGTCAGCAGGTGGACCTCCTGGATGCGTGCGGTAACTTTGGCTGGAACGCGGATTTCCACATCCTCCGGCAGCAGCAGCGATGCCATGCCGCCGCCGTCGCGGCCAGTCAGGGCGACCACGGTCATCTCGCGATCATGCGCAGCTTGAATGGCCTGGATGACATTTGCTGAGTTGCCGCTGGTGGAAATCGCCAGGAGCACGTCACCCGGCTGGCCCAGTGCGCGGATCTGCTTGGAGAAAATCTCGTTGTAGCTGTAGTCGTTGGCGATCGAGGTGATGGTCGAGCTGTCGGTGGTCAGGGCCACGGCGGGCAGGCTCGGGCGTTCGCGCTCGAAGCGGTTGAGCAGTTCGGAGGAAAAGTGCTGGGCGTCACCGGCCGAGCCGCCGTTGCCGCAGGAAAGAATCTTGCCCTCGTTGAGCAGCGCCTGGACCATGACCAGGCTGGCGTGCTCGATGTAGGGTGCGAGGACTTCCATGGCCTGCTGCTTGGTGTCGATGCTGGCTTGGAAGAGCTGGCAGATTCGGGATTGCATGTCCATCGGTTAAACCTTGAGTGTACGGCCATCAGGCATCGAAGGCGTTCTTGATCCAGTCGAGGCGAGTGGCGCCATCGGTACTGATGGCGACCACGTCGAAGCGGCAGGGGTGGCGGGCCCAGCGGGATTCCTGCTGGAGGAAGAGCTCGGCGGCGATGACCAACTTGCCACGCTTGCGCGCATCGATGCTCTCCAGGGCGCCGCCCCAGGCACTGTGGCGGCGGGCGCGGACTTCGACGAATACTACTGTATCGCCGTCGAGCATGACCAGATCAAGCTCGCCACGGCGACAGCTCCAGTTCTCTTCGATCAGGCGCAGGCCATTACGTTCCAGATGCTGACGGGCCGCCTGTTCGGCGGCTCGTCCCAGGTCGTTGTGGGCGCTCAATTGAGGCTTTCGGGAAGGCGCTGGACCTGGCCGCCGCGGAACTCTGCCCAGGGCAGCTGGCGTTCCACACGCTGGGCCTGGTTGAGGCTGAGGGTGCCGGAAAGACCATCGATGCGCGACTCCGGCAGGGCCTTGAGCTGGCCCAGGCGTGGCGCCAGGCGATAGGCGTCGACACCCATCGCGTACAGGCGGCCGAGGCTGCCGCCGGCCTGCGGCCACTGCTGGGTGACTTCCTGGCGCAGCGGTGCGTGGGCGTCCAGCAGCCATGGGGTCTCGCAGAAGCGGATGCCTTCGAGGTCCTGGTACTGGGCCTGGCTGTGGGTGCCGGTGAACAGGTGGGAGGTGGCATAGACCGGTACGTCGCCGGCGTACTGGAAGGCCAGGGTTGGCTTGATCTGCTGCGCCTGCTGCGGTGTCGCGGCGAGGAAGATGAAGTCGATGTCCTGGCGGCGTGCCGGCAGGGCGTCGACGCTGCTGCCCAGGGTGTTCTGCAGGCGGCGGGCGCGTGCTTCGCTCTCGCGCAGCTGGAACAGGTCGGCGATCTGGCGTGCCAGCTCGACGGGCTGGTCCACGTGCTCGGCGGCGATCAGGGTGCCGCCCTGGGCCTGCCAGCTCTGGCGGAAGGCGTCCAGCACGCGGTCGCCCCATTCGCCGGCCGGTACCAGGGCCACGGCGCGGCGCATGCCGTCGCTCCAGGCGCGGCGCGAGACTTCGCGCGCTTCGTCCTCGGCGGCGAGGCCGAACTGGAACAGCTGCACAGGGCCTTCCTGGCCTGCGTCGCTGTAGTTGAGGGCCAGTGTGGTGATCGGCAGCTGCTCGCGATCGCTGAGCTGCTTGACCAGCGGCTTCTCCAGAGGGCCGACCACCAGTTGCACGCCGTCGGCCTGTGCCTGCTGGTAGAAGGCGTCCAGCGAACCGATGCGGGCGCTGTCGTAGAGTTTCACGTCCGGGGGATTCTGCCCGGCCTGCTGCGCCTCGTAGTGAGCCGCGAGGAAGCCGTCGCGCAGGGCGCGGGCCACGCTGGCCAGCTGGCCTTCCTGCGGCAGCAGCAGGGCGATGCGGGTCAGGGGCTGGCTGGCCAGCTCGCGCAGTTTCACCAGTGCCTCCGGGAGCTGCATCGCCGCCGGGTGCTGCGGGTTCTGCGCGACCCACTGGTCGATGGCGTCCTGCTGTTGTTCGAGCGTTGCCGCGCCCTTGGTCACGCGGGCCAGTGCCAGCCAGCCGGCCAGGTCGGCGTCGCCGCCAGCGGAGGTCTGCTCCGGCAGGTTGGCGACCAGCTCCCAGATCTTCTCGTGATTGTCCTGGGCCTGCTGACCGCTCAGCAGGGGCGCGATGAAGACGCGCTCGCGGGCGGCGGCCAGTGCCTGGCCGTCGGCTTCCAGTGCGCGAGCGCGTACCAGCTGGGTGCGGATCTGCTGTTCGACGGGCAGTTCGCTCAGGCGCTCGAGGCTGGGATGACGCAGGGCCTTCAGGGCGCTCTTGGGCTGTTTGCGCGCCATCGCCAGTTCCGCGTTCAGGGTGCTGGCGAACATCTGCTGGGCGGGTTGCAGGCTGGCAAGGTCGATCTGTTCGAGAATGCGCGCGGAGCCGGCCACATCGTTCTGGCGATAGGCCTGGTCGGCTGCGGACAGGCGCAGCAGGGCGGCTTGTTCGGGCTTGCTCTCGGCCGCCTGTTGCAGCATCTGCTCAATGCTGGCCTTGGGCGTGCGTGGCAGTTCACCCAGGCCGTTGTTGGGCGAACTGGCGCATGCCGCAAGCATGCCGGCCAGGAAGATGGCGGAAAGAGGGCGCAGACTAGCGATCATCGGGTCATCCTGATACTTGAGCAAAACAAGCGGCGATTGTACCCAAGCGCCAAGGATGGTGCGATGCCGCTGGGTCGGAAGCGGCTAGAATGAGCGCTCTTTCAATTAACGAGGTGTTACCCGTGAGTCAGTCCGTCGTCACCAGCGTCCAGCCCGGCACTCTTTATGTGGTCGCCACGCCGATTGGCAACCTGGACGACATCAGTGCGCGGGCACTGCGCATCCTGCGTGAGGTGGCGCTGATTGCTGCCGAGGACACCCGGCACTCCGTGCGCCTGCTGCAGCACTTCGGCATCGAGACGCCGCTGGCGGCCTGCCACGAGCATAACGAGCGCGAGCAGGGCGGGCGCTTTCTCGCGCGTCTGCAGGCGGGCGAGGATGTGGCGCTGATCTCCGATGCGGGCACGCCGCTGATTTCCGATCCGGGCTACCACCTGGTGCGCCAGGTACGCGCTGCCGGCTATCCGGTGGTGCCGGTGCCGGGAGCCTGTGCGCTGATCGCCGCGCTGTCGGCGGCCGGGCTGCCATCCGACCGTTTCATCTTCGAGGGCTTCCTGCCGGCGAAGGCCGCTGGACGCCGCGCGCGTCTCGAGCAGGTACGCGAGGAGCCGCGCACGCTGATCTTCTACGAGGCGCCGCACCGGATTCTCGAGTGCCTGGAGGATATGCGCAGTGTCTTCGGTGAGGAGCGTCCGGCATTGCTGGCGCGTGAGCTGACCAAGACCTTCGAGACGCTCAAGGGCTTGCCGCTGGCCGAGTTGTGCGGCTGGGTCGCGGCGGACAGTAATCAGCAGCGCGGCGAGTGCGTGGTGCTGGTGGCAGGCTGGCAGGCGCCGGAAGGTGAAGAGGCGGTGAACGCGGACGCGCTGCGGGTGCTCGATCTGCTCCTGGCGGAAATGCCGCTCAAGCGCGCGGCAGCGCTGGCGGCCGAGATCACCGGGGTGCGCAAGAACCTGCTCTATCAGGTGGCATTGCAGCGTCAAGGCTGAGCGCCGAGCTTGTTCTCGAGGGCGCCTGTCGGTAACCTTGGCGGCGGAGAGTCGATCGGACAGTCGCTGCCTCGTTTCGTTCCGCGATGCGGGGGGGAGGAAAGTCCGGGCTCCATAGGGCGGAGTGCCAGGTAACGCCTGGGGGGCGTGAGCCTACGGAAAGTGCCGCAGAAAATAACCGCCTAAGCGCTTCGGCGCCGGTAAGGGTGAAAAGGTGCGGTAAGAGCGCACCGCACGGCTGGTAACAGTCCGTGGCTAGGTAAACCCCACTCGGAGCAAGACCAAATAGGGTTCCATTGGCGTGGCCCGCGCTGGAACCGGGTAGGTTGCTAAAGGCGTGCAGTGATGTACGCCGTAGAGGAATGACTGTCCTCGACAGAACCCGGCTTACAGATCGACTCTCCTCCTTTCTTCCTCTCGTTGTACTTCTATCTCCCGCTCGTCTGATACCGAAATAGTCTTACTCTTAAGAAATTACTTTAAGTTCGAATTTCAGCTTGCTGCTGTGGCTGAATTTTGCCTGCCGAATCCGCCTTCCTGCATCGCTTTTCTCCTCGCTTTCGTTCGCTAAATCTCCGTCCTGTAAGGATTTTTCCCTTCTGGCGTGCCTTGACGGTGGGGCGTGCCCATTCCTATAGTGTGCGCAAGTGGTGGGAAGTGGCATGAAGTGGGTTTTTTTGGGCATGGAAAGCTAATTACAGGGGAAGCGCAGCCGTGTTTCGCGGAGCTAACGCCATCAGTCTCGACGCCAAAGGGCGCCTCGCGATGCCGAGTCGGTATCGTGACGAGCTCGTTGCGCGTTGTGGTGGCCAGCTGATCGTGACCATCGATGCCGTCGACCCCTGTCTTTGCGTTTATCCACTGGCCGAATGGGAGCTGATCGAGAACAAGCTGCGCGAGCTGGCCTCCTTCCGTGAAGAGAACCGCCGCCTGCAGCGTCTGCTGATCGGCAATGCCGTCGACCTCGAGCTCGACGCCAGTGGCCGCTTCCTGGTACCGCCGCGTTTGCGCGAGTACGCCAAGCTGGACAAGCGAGCGATGCTCGTGGGTCAGCTGAACAAATTCCAGCTCTGGGATGAAGATTCCTGGAATGCCGTAGCCGAGGCCGATCTCGCTGCCATCAAGCAGCCGGGTGCTCTTTCCGATGATTTGCGTGACCTGATCCTGTGACCATGACCGATACCAACTACCGCCATATCACCGTGCTGCTCGACGAGGCCGTCGAGGGACTCGCCGTGCGCGGCGACGGTTGCTATATGGACGGCACCTTCGGTCGGGGCGGGCACAGCCGATTGATCCTGCAGAAGCTCGGGCCAGATGGGCGGTTGTTGGGATTCGATAAAGATCCCCTGGCAATAGCTACCGGGGAAGCACTGGCGGCCGAAGACGGCCGCTTTGTCGTTGTGCAGCGCAGTTTTGCGGAACTTGGCGATGAGGCTGTTGTCCGCGGCCTCGGCGGCCAGGTCTCGGGCATCCTGCTGGACCTCGGCGTGTCGTCGCCGCAGCTCGACGATCCCGAGCGTGGCTTCAGCTTCCTCAATGACGGGCCGCTGGACATGCGCATGAATCCCGACGCCGGCGTCAGCGCGGCGGACTGGATTGCCCGCGCCGACGAAGACGAGATCGCCCGGGTATTCAAGGACTATGGCGAGGAGCGTTTCGCCAAGCGCATGGCCCGCGCCGTGGTGCAGCGCCGAGTCGAGCAGCCGTTCACCCGCACCGCCGATCTGGCGAAGGTCCTGACCGAGGCCAACCCTGCCTGGGAGAAGGGCAAGAATCCGGCGACGCGCGCCTTCCAGGGCATCCGCATCTTCGTCAACAACGAACTCGGTGATCTCGAGCGTGGCCTCGAGGCGGCGCTGGAGTCGCTCGAAGTCGGTGGTCGCCTGGTGGTGATCAGCTTCCACTCGCTGGAAGACCGCATCGTCAAACAGTTCATGAGGCGCCAGGCCAAGGGCGAGGCGGACAAGCTGCCGCGTGACCTGCCGATCATTCCCAAGGCCTTCGAGCCGCGTCTGAAGCTGATCGGCAAGCCGGTCTATGCCAGCGACGAGGAGCTCAAGGCCAATCCGCGTTCACGCAGTGCCGTGATGCGCATCGCGGAGAAGTTGCGGTGAACCGCCGGCTCATCAAGTCCATGCCCGGCGGCAGCTTCCTGATGCTGCTGCTGTTCATCGGCGTGCTGGTTTCTGCCGTGGCGGTGTCGTACAGCGCGCACTGGAATCGTCTGCTGCTCAACGAGCTGTACGGCCAGTTGAGCGTGCGCGACAAGGCGCAGGCCGAGTGGGGCCGACTGATTCTCGAGCAGAGCACCTGGACTGCACACAACCGCATCGAGGCGCTGGCCAGCGAGCAGTTGAAGATGCACATCCCCGATCCCGCCGCCGTGCGCATGGTGCGACCATGATCGGTCTCGAAGGCGCGCTCTACCCCTGGCGTTTCCGCCTGGTGCTGGCGCTGCTCGCCCTGATGGTCGCGGCCATCGCCTGGCGCATGCTCGACCTGCAGGTGCTCGATCACGATTTCCTCAAGGCGCACGGTGATGCGCGCAGCGTGCGGCACATTCCGATTCCCGCGCACCGTGGCCTGATCACTGACCGTAATGGCGAGCCGCTGGCCGTCAGTACCCCCGTGACCACCCTGTGGGCCAACGGCAAGGAACTGCAGGCCGGGCGCGAACAATGGCCGGCTCTGGCTGCGGCGCTGGGGCAGGAGCCGAAGAGCTTCGCCGAGCGTCTGGAACAGAACAAGGATCGCGAGTTCATGTACCTGGTGCGCGGCCTGACCCCTGAAAAGGGCCAGGGCGTGCTCGACCTGAAGGTGCCTGGCGTCTACGCCATCGAGGAATTCCGTCGTTTCTACCCGGCCGGCGAGGTCGCCGCCCATGTGGTCGGCTTCACCGACATCGACGACCGTGGTCGTGAAGGCATGGAGTTGGCCTACGAGGACTGGCTGGCCGGCGTGCCGGGCAAGCGCCAGGTGCTCAAGGACCGCCGCGGCAAGCTGATCAAGGACGTGCAGGTGGTGCAGAACGCCAAGGCTGGCAAGGCCCTGGCCTTGTCCATCGACCTGCGCCTGCAGTACCTGGCTCATCGCGAGCTGCGCAATGCCCTGCTGGAGAACGATGCCAAGGCCGGCAGCCTGGTGATGGTCGACGTGAAGACCGGCGAGGTGCTGGCCATGGTCAACCACCCCACCTACAACCCGAATAACCGGCGCAATCTGACCCCGGCAGCCATGCGCAATCGTGCCATGATCGATGTCTTCGAGCCCGGCTCGACGATCAAGCCGCTGTCGATGGCCGCGGCGCTGGAGACCGGTCGCTGGAAGCCCAGCGATATCGTCCAGGTCGGCAACGGTACGCTGCAGATCGGTCGCTACACCATTCGTGACGTGTCCCGTACCCAGGGGCCGGCGCTGGACCTGACCGGCATCCTGATCAACTCCAGTAACGTGGGCATGAGCAAGGTCGCCTTCGATGTCGGCGGTGAGCAGCTGTACCGGGTGTTCAGCGACCTCGGCTTCGGTCGCGATACCGGCCTGGGCTTCCCCGGTGAACGGGTGGGCAACCTGCCCAACCATCGCCAGTGGCGCGAGGCGGAAACTGCCACGCTGTCCTACGGCTATGGCCTTTCGGTAACCGCCGTGCAACTGGCGCACGCCTACTCCGCGCTGGCCAATGGCGGTGGCATGACGCCGCTGTCGATGATCCGCGTGGACGACAAGCCGCACGCGACGCAGGTGGTGCCGGGCGAAGTGGCCAAGACCGTACGGGGCATGATGCAGCAGGTCATCGAAGCGCCGCGAGGCGTGTTCCGCGCTCAGGTACCCGGCTATCACGTGGCCGGCAAGAGCGGTACCGCACGCAAGACCAGTGTCGGCAGCAAGGGCTACCGGGCCAACTCCTACCGTTCGCTGTTCGCCGGCTTCGCCCCGGCTCAGGACCCGCGCATCGCTCTGGTGGTGGTCATCGACGAACCTGGCAAGGGCGCCTATTACGGCGGCCTGATCTCTGCGCCGGTGTTCAGCCGCGTGATGGCCGGATCGCTGCGCTTGATGAATATCGCGCCGGATAACCTGCCCACCGAGGCGCAGAAGTCCGTCGCTGTCGCACAGGGAGGGCGCAACTGATGCCCATGCCGCTCAATCAACTGTTGCCGGCCGCCAATGGCAGCGTGCTGATTCGTGAGCTGACGCTGGACAGCCGCAAGGTGCGTCCGGGTGATCTGTTCCTGGCCGTGCCCGGCACCCAGCAGGATGGCCGTGTACATATCGTCGATGCGATCGCGCGCGGCGCGGCTGCGGTCGCCTACGAGGCCGAGGGCGCTGCCGAGATGCATGCCGAGAGCGCCGTGCTGGTGCCGGTCAAGGGCCTGTCTGGCCAGCTCTCGGCCATCGCCGGACGCTTCTATGGCGAGCCGAGCCGTGGCCTGCACCTGGTCGGCATCACGGGCACCAATGGCAAGACCAGTGTCAGCCAGTTGCTGGCGCAGGCCCTCGACCTGCTCGGCCAGCCGTGTGGCATCGTCGGTACCCTGGGTAACGGTTTCCATGGTGCGCTGGAGCAGGGCAAGCACACCACGCCCGATCCGGTCGGTGTACAGGCGACCCTGGCCTCGCTCAAGCAGGCCGGTGCGCGCGCCGTCGCCATGGAGGTGTCCTCCCATGGCCTGGACCAGGGGCGGGTCGCCGCGCTGGAATTCGATGTCGCGGTGTTCACCAACCTGTCGCGTGACCACCTCGACTATCACGGCAGCATGGAGGCCTACGGCGCTGCCAAGGCCAGGCTGTTCACCTGGCCGAACCTGAGTTGCCGGGTGCTCAACCTCGATGACGCCTTCGGTCGTGAGCTGGCTGCGCAGGCGCACGAGTCGCGTCTGATCGGCTACAGCCTGGAAGACAGTACCGCCTACCTCTATTGCAGCGACGCGCAGTTCGACGATCACGGCGTGCGTGCGCGCCTGCTCACGCCCCGTGGCGAAGGCGTGCTGCGCAGCAGCCTGCTCGGTCGTTTCAACCTGAGCAACCTGCTCGCCGTGGTCGGTGCCCTGCTCGGCATGGACTACGCGCTCGACGAGATTCTCAAGGTGCTGCCGCAGCTGCAGGGGCCGGTTGGCCGCATGCAGCGACTCGGTGGCGCCGACAAACCGCTGGTGGTGGTCGACTACGCGCACACGCCGGATGCCCTGGAAAAGGTGCTGCAAGCCATGCGCCCGCATGTCGAAGGGCGCCTGGTCTGCCTGTTCGGCTGTGGCGGTGACCGTGATCGCGGCAAGCGCCCGCTGATGGCCGCCGTGGCCGAGCGCCTGGCGGACGTGGTCTGGGTGACCGACGACAATCCGCGCACCGAGGACCCGGCACAGATCATCGAGGATATCCGCGCCGGTTTCGCCGCGCCGGAGGCGGTGCAGTTCGTTCACGGTCGTGGCGACGCCATCGCCAGGCTGATTGCCCAGGCCGATGCCGCCGATGTGCTGGTGCTGGCCGGCAAGGGCCACGAGGATTACCAGGAAATCATGGGCGTGCGTCAGCCGTTCTCGGACCTCAGCGAAGCGAACAAGGCCCTGGCGGCCTGGGAGGCGGCTCATGCTTAAGCCCTGGCTGCTCAGCGACGTCGCGGGTGATCTGGATGGTCGTGTGATCGGCGCCGATGTCGCCTTCTCCGCCGTCGGCACCGATAGCCGCAGCATCGCCGCCGGTCAGCTGTTCGTGGCGCTGACCGGGCCGCGCTTCGACGGTCATGACTATCTGGCGGAAGTCGCCGCCAAGGGCGCCGTCGCCGCGCTGGTCGAGCGCGAAGTGGCGGGTGCGCCGCTGCCGCAGTTGCTGGTCGCCGACACCCGCATGGCCCTCGGTCAGCTGGGCGCGCTCAATCGTCAGGCGTTCAGCGGGCCGCTGGCGGCCGTGACCGGCTCCAGCGGCAAGACCAGCGTCAAGGAAATGCTCGCGGCCATCCTGCGTGCCGGCCTGGACGGCGCGGTGCTGGCCACCCGCGGCAACCTCAACAATGACCTTGGTGCGCCGCTGACCTTGCTCGAACTGGCGCCGGAGCATCGCGCCGGTGTGATCGAACTGGGCGCCAACCATGTCGGCGAGATCGCCTACACCGTCAGCCTGACCCGGCCTCACGTGGCCATCATCAACAATGCCGGCAACGCTCATGTCGGCGAGTTCGGTGGCCCGGAAAAGATCGTCGAAGCCAAGGGCGAGATTCTCGAGGGACTGGCACAGGACGGCGTGGCGGTGCTCAATCTCGATGACAAGGCGTTCGTCACCTGGCAGCGCCGCGCGGCGGGGCGCCAGGTGCTGAGTTTCGCCCTGCGTGACACCCGTGCCGATTTCCATGGCAGTGAGCTGACCCGCGACGAGCGCGGTTGCGCGGGGTTCATCCTGCGCAGTCCGCTGGGCAGCGCACGCATCCAGCTCAACCTGCTGGGCGAGCATAACGTCGCCAACGCCCTGGCCGCCTGCGCCGCCGCCCATGCCCTGGGCATGCCGCTGGCTGCCATGGTCGAGGGGCTGCAGGGCCTGCAACCGGTCAAGGGGCGCGCCGTCGCGCAACTGGCGTCGAACGGTGTGCGGGTGATCGACGACAGCTACAACGCCAACCCCGTGTCGATGTGTGCGGCGGTGGACATACTCGCCGCCTTCTCCGGTCGCACCGTTCTGGTGCTGGGCGACATGGGCGAGCTGGGCGCGTGGGCCGAGCAGGGCCACCGCGATGTGGGTCGCCATGCCGCCGGCAAGGTCGACGCGCTGTATGCCATCGGCCCACTGATGCGCCATGCGGTTGAAGAGTTTGGCGCCAAGGGTCGCCATTTCTCCGATCAGGCCGAACTGATCGAAGCGCTTCGTGCCGAACAGGCCGGCAGCACATTACTAATCAAGGGTTCACGCAGCGCAGCCATGGACAAGGTCGTGGCGGCGCTGTGCGACGTATCTGGGGAGAGTCACTAAATGCTGCTGCTGCTGGCGGAGTACCTGCAACAGTTCCACAAGGGCTTCGCGGTCTTTCAGTACCTGACCCTGCGCGGCATCCTCGGCGTACTGACCGCCCTGGCGCTGTCGCTGTGGCTCGGTCCGTGGATGATCCGCACCCTGCAGGTGCGCCAGATCGGCCAGGCCGTGCGCAACGATGGCCCGCAGTCGCACCTGTCGAAGAAGGGCACGCCGACCATGGGCGGCGCGCTGATCCTCACCGCGATCGCGGTCAGCACCCTGCTCTGGGCCGACCTGTCCAACCGCTACGTGTGGGTGGTGCTGGCCGTGACCCTGCTGTTCGGTGCCATCGGCTGGGTCGATGACTACCGCAAGGTGATCGAAAAGAACTCGCGTGGCCTGCCGAGTCGCTGGAAGTACTTCTGGCAGTCGGTGTTCGGCCTGGGCGCGGCCTTCTTCCTTTATATGACGGCGCAGAACCCGGTGGAAACCACCCTGATCCTGCCGCTGCTGAAGGACGTGAGCATCCCCTTGGGCATCGGTTTCGTGGTGCTGACCTACTTCGTCATCGTCGGTTCGAGCAACGCGGTCAACCTCACCGACGGCCTCGACGGCCTGGCCATTCTGCCGACCGTGATGGTCGGCGGTGCGCTGGGCATCTTCTGCTACCTGTCGGGCAACGTGAATTTCGCCGAGTACCTGCTGATTCCCTATGTGCCGGGTTCGGGCGAGCTGATCGTGTTCTGCGCGGCGCTGGTCGGCGCCGGCCTCGGCTTCCTCTGGTTCAACACCTACCCGGCGCAGGTGTTCATGGGCGATGTCGGCGCGCTGGCGCTCGGCGCCGCACTGGGCACCATCGCCGTGATCGTTCGCCAGGAGGTCGTGCTGTTCATCATGGGCGGCGTGTTCGTCATGGAAACCCTGTCGGTGATCATCCAGGTCGCCAGCTTCAAGCTGACCGGCAAGCGTGTGTTCCGCATGGCGCCGATTCATCACCACTTCGAACTCAAGGGCTGGCCCGAGCCGCGCGTGATCGTCCGTTTCTGGATCATCACGGTGATTCTCGTGCTGATCGGCCTGGCCACGTTGAAACTGAGGTAATTGCGCGTGTCGTTGATCGCTTCCGACCAATTCCGCATCGTTGTCGGCCTCGGCAAGAGCGGCATGTCCCTGGTGCGCTTCCTGGCGCAGCAGGGCGTGCGCTTTGCCGTGGCCGACACGCGCGCGAATCCGCCGGAGCTGGAAACGCTCAAGCGCGACTACCCGCAGGTGGAAGTGCGCTGCGGCGAGCTGGACGCGGATTTTCTCAGCCGCGCCTCGGAGCTGTACGTGAGCCCGGGCCTGGCCGTGGCCACCCCGGCGCTGGCCGAAGCCGCGGCGCGCGGGGTCAAGCTGTCCGGTGACATCGACCTGTTCGCCCGCCATGCCAAGGCGCCGATCATCGCCATCACCGGTTCCAACGCCAAGAGCACCGTCACCACCCTGGTCGGCGAGATGGCGGCGGCGGCCGGCAAGCGGGTCGCGGTGGGTGGCAACCTCGGCACCCCGGCGCTGGATCTGCTGGCCGACGATGTCGAGCTGTACGTGCTCGAACTGTCCAGCTTCCAGCTGGAGACCACCGACCAGCTCAATGCCGAAGTGGCCACCTGCCTGAACATCAGCGAAGACCACATGGACCGCTACAGCGGGCTGCCGGCCTATCACCTGGCCAAGCACCGGATCTTCCGTGGCGCGCGTCAGGTGGTGATCAACCGTGACGATGCCCTCTCGCGGCCGCTGATCGCCGACCAGGTGACCTGCTGGGAATTCGGCCTGGGCAAACCCGACTTCAAGCGCTTCGGTCTGCTCGAGGAAAATGGCGAGAAGGCCCTGGCGTTCCGCTTCGACGCACTGCTGCCGGTCAGCGAGTTGAAGATTCGCGGCGCGCACAACCAGTCCAACGCCCTGGCGGCGCTGGCGCTCGGTCATGCCGCGGGCCTGCCGATGGAGGCGATGCTTGCCACCCTGCGCACGTTCGCCGGCCTGCCGCATCGCTGCCAGTGGGTCGGTGAGCGCGCCGGGGTGAACTACTACGACGACTCCAAGGCCACCAACGTCGGTGCCGCCCTGGCCGCCATCGAAGGCCTGGGCGCGGACATCGCCGGCAAGCTGGTGCTGATCGCCGGTGGTGACGGCAAAGGTGCCGATTTCTCCGCCCTGAAACAGCCGGTCGCGCGTTTCTGCCGCGCCGTGGTGCTGCTGGGGCGTGATGCCGAGCGGCTCGCCGAAAGCCTGGGCGACGCTGCGCCGCTGGTGAGGGTCAAAACTCTCGAGGAAGCGGTGCAGCGTGGCTGCGAGCTGGCCGAGGCCGGCGATGCCGTGCTGCTGTCGCCTGCCTGCGCCAGCCTGGACATGTTCAAGAACTTCGAGGAACGCGGGCGCCTGTTCGCCCAGGCCGTGGGGGGACTGCACTGATGCTGGGCTTCCTGCGCGTTCGTCCCTCACCGCTGTTCGGTCGCGGCTTCGATGTCGACTTCCCGATGCTGGCCGGCTGCCTGGGCCTGCTCGGTCTGGGGCTGGTGATGATCACCTCGGCCTCTTCGGAGGTGGCGGCGGCGATGTCCGGCAACCCGCTGTACCACATGATCCGTCACCTGGTGTACCTGGCCATCGGCCTGGGCGCCGCCGGCGTGGTGCTGATGATCCCGATGAGTTTCTGGCAGCGCTACGGCTGGATCCTGTTGCTGGCAGCCATCGGCTTGCTGGTGCTGGTGCTGATTCCCGGTATCGGCCGCGAGGTCAACGGTGCGCGGCGCTGGATCGGTTTCGGCGCGTTCAACGTACAGCCATCGGAGATCGCCAAGGTCTTCGTCGTGGTCTACCTGGCCGGCTACCTGGTGCGGCGCCAGGAAGAGGTGCGCGAGAGCTGGATGGGCTTCTTCAAGCCGTTCGTGGTGCTGCTGCCGATGGCCGGCCTGCTGCTGCTGGAGCCGGACTTCGGTGCCACCGTGGTGATGATGGGCTCGGCCATGGCCATGCTGTTCCTCGGCGGCGTCGGCCTGCTGCGTTTCGGCCTGATGGTGGCGCTGGCCGTGGGGGCCGTGTTCGTGCTGGTGCAGACCCAGGAATACCGCCTGCAGCGTCTGATCACCTTCACCGACCCCTGGGCCGACCAGTACGGCTCCGGTTACCAGCTGACCCAGGCGCTGATCGCCTTCGGCCGTGGCGAATGGTTCGGCGTCGGCCTGGGCAACAGCATCCAGAAGCAGTTCTACCTGCCCGAGGCGCATACCGACTTCGTCTTCTCGGTACTGGCCGAGGAGCTGGGGCTGGTCGGTTCGCTGGTGACCCTGGCGCTGTTCGTCTTCGTCTGCGTGCGCGGCCTGTACATCGGCCTGTGGGCCGAGAAGGCCAAGCAGTTCTTTTCCGCCTACGTGGCGTACGGGCTGTCGTTCCTGTGGATCGGTCAGTTCCTGATCAACATCGGGGTGAACACCGGCCTGCTGCCGACCAAGGGCCTGACCCTGCCGTTCCTCAGCTACGGCGGTTCGTCGCTGGTGATCTGCTGCGTCAGCCTGGCGGTGCTGCTGCGTATCGAGTGGGAGCGGCGCAACGTATTGGGCAACGAGGATATCGAGTTCAGCGAAGACGACTTCGTCGAACCGAGCGAGGAGGTCGCCCATGCGCGGTAATGTCCTGATCATGGCGGGCGGCACCGGCGGGCACGTGTTCCCGGCGCTGGCTTGCGCGCGCGAATTCCAGGCGCGCGGCTACAGCGTGCACTGGCTGGGGACGCCGCGTGGCATCGAGAACGAACTGGTGCCGCAGGCCGACCTGCCGCTGCACCTGATCGATGTCAGCGGGCTGCGCGGCAAGGGCAAGCTGTCCCTGCTCAAGGCGCCGTTCCAGTTGCTGCGTGCGCTGCTGCAGGCACGCCGCATCGTGCGCGAGCTGCAGCCGGTGTGCGTGCTCGGCATGGGTGGCTACCTGACCGGGCCGGGCGGCCTGGCCGCGCGCATGGCCGGCGTGCCGCTGGTCATCCATGAGCAGAATGCCGTCGCCGGTACCGCCAATCGCCTGCTCGCGCACATCGCCGCGCGCATCTGCGAGGCCTTCCCGAACACCTTCAAGGCCTCCGACAGGCGGCGCACCACGGGTAACCCGGTGCGTGAGGAGCTGTTCCTGGAAACCCCGCGCGAGCCGCTGGCCGGGCGCAAGCCGAAATTGCTGGTGCTGGGCGGTAGCCTGGGCGCCGAACCGCTGAACAAGTTGCTGCCTGCCGCGCTGGCCAAGGTCGCTGCCGACGTGCGTCCGCAGGTGTTCCACCAGGCTGGCAAGCAACACGCGGAAATCACTGCGGAGCGTTATCGCGATGCTGCGGTCGAAGCCGAGGTCGCGCCGTTCATCAAGGACATGGCGCGTGCCTATGGCTGGGCCGACCTGGTGGTCTGCCGTGCCGGCGCACTGACCGTCAGTGAACTCGCCGCCGCTGGCCTGCCGTCGTTCCTCGTGCCGCTGCCGCATGCGATCGACGACCACCAGAGCCGCAACGCCGAATACCTGGCGAAGGAGGGCGCTGCTGTCCTCCTTCCGCAACATGCCACTGACGCAGGCGAGCTCGCCGCGCAGCTCACCGAGGTTCTGATGCACCTGGAAAAACTCAACGTCATGGGCGCTACCGCGCGGCGCCTGGCCAAGCCCGATGCCACCCGTACGGTGGTCGACATCTGCCAGGAGGTGATCCGTGGCTAAGTCTCCCGCTGCCGTCAAAGCCGAAGTGCGGCGCATGCGCCGTATCCGCCGCATCCATTTCGTCGGTATCGGCGGTGTGGGCATGTGCGGTATCGCCGAGGTGCTGCTGAACCTGGGGTACGAAGTGTCCGGCTCGGACCTCAAGGCCTCGCCAGTGACCGAGCGCCTGGAGAAGTTCGGCGCGCAGATCTTCATCGGCCATCGTGCCGAGAACGCCGAGCAGGCCGATGTGCTGGTGGTATCCAGCGCCGTCAACACCAGCAACCCGGAAGTCGCTACCGCTCTGGACCGGCGCATCCCGGTGGTGCCGCGTGCCGAGATGCTGGCCGAGCTGATGCGCTACCGCCATGGCATCGCCGTGGCCGGTACCCATGGCAAGACCACTACCACCAGCCTGCTGGCCTCGGTGTTCGCTGCCGGTGGCCTGGACCCGACCTTCGTCATCGGCGGCCGCCTGAACGCGGCCGGGACCAACGCCCAGCTCGGCTCCAGCCGCTTCCTGATCGCCGAGGCGGACGAGAGCGACGCCAGCTTCCTGCACCTGCAGCCGATGGTCTCGGTGGTCACCAATATCGATGCCGACCACATGAGCACCTATGGCGGCGACTTCAACAAACTGAAGAAGACCTTCGTCGAGTTCCTGCACAACCTGCCGTTCTACGGTCTGGCCGTGCTCTGCGTCGACGACCCGGTGGTGCGTGAGCTGCTGCCGCAGATCGGTCGTCCGACCGTGACCTACGGCTTCTCCGAGGATGCCGATGTGCGCGCCATCAACGTGCGCCAGGAAGGCATGCGGACCCATTTCACCGTGCTGCGTCCGGACTGCGAGCCGCTCGACGTGTCGGTCAACATGCCGGGCAATCACAACGTGCTCAATGCCCTGGCCACCATCGCCATCGCCAGCGACGAAGGCATCGATGATGCGGCCATCGTCGCCGGTCTGTCGGGCTTCCAGGGTGTCGGCCGGCGCTTCCAGGTCTACGGCGAACTGCCGGTCGACGGCGGTAGCGTGATGCTGGTGGACGACTACGGCCACCATCCGCGCGAAGTCGCCGCGGTGATCAAGGCCGTGCGTGGTGGCTGGCCGGAGCGCCGCCTGGTGATGGTCTACCAGCCGCACCGCTACAGCCGCACCCGTGATCTGTACGACGACTTCGTGCAAGTGCTCGGTGAGGCCAACGTGCTGCTGCTGGTGGAAGTCTACCCGGCCGGCGAGGAACCCATTCCAGGCGCCGACAGCCGCCAGCTGTGCCACAGCATTCGGCAGCGTGGCCAGCTCGATCCGATCTACGTCGAGCGTGGCGTCGATCTGGCGCCGCTGCTCAAGCCGCTGCTGCGTGCCGGCGACATCCTGCTGTGCCAGGGCGCCGGCGATATCGGCGCAGTGGCGCCGCAACTGATCAAGCACCCGCTGTTCGTTGGGGAGTCGAAATGAGTCTGCACAGTACCCTCGACCCCAAGGCCTTCGGCCGCGTCGCCGTACTGTTCGGCGGCAAGAGCGCCGAGCGCGAGGTCTCGCTCAAGTCCGGCAACGCCGTGCTCGGTGCCCTGCAGGCCGCCGGTGTGGACGCCTTCGGCATCGATGTGGGGGATGACTTCCTGCAGCGTCTGGGCCGCGAGAAGATCGACCGCGCCTTCATCGTGCTGCACGGTCGCGGCGGTGAGGATGGCTCCATGCAGGGCCTGCTCGAGTGTGCCGGCATTCCCTATACCGGCAGCGGCATCCTCGCCTCTGCCCTGGCCATGGACAAGCTGCGCACCAAGCAGGTCTGGCACAGCCTCGGCCTGCCGACGCCGCGCCACGCCGTGCTGACTTCGCCGGCCGACTGCGAGGCCGCTGCGGCCGAGCTGGGCTTCCCGCTGATCGTCAAACCGGCCCACGAAGGGTCGAGCATCGGCATGGCCAAGGTGGACAGTGCCCAGGCGCTGCTCGCGGCCTGGCAGGATGCCGCCCGCTACGACAGCCAGGTGCTGGTCGAGCAGTGGATCGCCGGTCCGGAATACACCATCGCCGTGCTGCGTGGCGAAGTGCTGCCGCCGATTGGCCTGGGCACCCCGCACAGCTTCTACGACTACGACGCCAAGTACCTGGCCGATGACACCCAGTACCGCATTCCCTGCGGCTTGTCCGCCGAGAAGGAAGCCGAGCTGAAGGACCTGACCGCGCGCGCCTGTGACGCCGTGGGTACCCAGGGCTGGGCGCGCGCCGATGTGATGCAGGATGCCAGCGGCCAGTTCTGGCTGCTGGAAGTGAACACCGTACCGGGCATGACCGATCACAGCCTGGTGCCGATGGCCGCGCGCGCAGCCGGCCTGGATTTCCAGCAGCTGGTGCTGGCGATCCTGGCTGACAGCGTCGAGGCGAGGGGTTAAGCGATGAGTATCGCTCTGCGTCATCAGGACTCGCTGAGGGCTCCGCAGCGCGGCAAGCCCGCGCCGCGTGGCGCCAGCCGTCTGGTGGCCAAGGAGCCGATGCGCCTGCGCATGCCCAAGCCGGACTTCGCCTGGATGGGCCGTCTGCTCTGGCCGCTGCTGCTGCTCGGCCTGGGTTTCGGTGCATACGAGGGTGCGCAGCGCCTGCTGCCCTATGCCGACCGCCCGATTGCGCGCATCAGCGTGCAGGGCGACCTGGCCTATGTCAGTCAGCAGGCCGTGCAGCGCCGCATCGCCCCGTTCATCGCTGCGAACTTCTTCAGCGTCGATCTGCGCGGCATGCGCGAGGAACTGGAGCGCATGCCCTGGATCGCCCATGCCGAGGTGCGCCGCGTCTGGCCGGACCAGATCGACGTGCGCCTGGAAGAACAACTGCCCATCGCCCGCTGGGGCGACGAGGCGCTGCTCAACAACCTGGGTCAGGCCTTTGCCCCGCAGGAGGTGGACAACTACCAGCACCTGCCGCAGTTGTCCGGGCCCAAGCGTGCGCAGACCAAGGTGATGCAGCAGTACCAGATGCTCAGCCAGCTGCTGCGGCCGATGGGCTTCACCGTGGTCGGGCTGCAGTTGCGCGAGCGGGGCAGCTGGTTCCTCTCGGCGACCGAGAATGCCAGCGGGCAGCGTATCGACATCCTGCTGGGACGGGACCACGTGGTGGAAAAGATGCGTCGGTTCGCCGCCATCTACGAGCGGGAACTGAAAGACCAGAGCGCGAAGATCGCGCGCATCGACCTGCGTTATGCCAACGGCCTGGCCGTGGCCTGGCGTGAGCCGGTGGAGCCGGCTGCGGCCGAGCAGAAAGTGAATTGAGAAGAGGCAGGATTAAATGAGTAGCGCGCATAGCGGCAAGATGATCGTTGGCCTGGACATCGGCACCTCCAAGGTGGTGGCGCTGGTGGGCGAGGTGACGGCCGACGGCCAGCTGGAGATCGTCGGCATCGGCACCCATCCGTCGCGCGGGCTGAAAAAGGGCGTGGTGGTCAACATCGAGTCCACCGTGGCATCGATCCAGCGCGCGGTGGAAGAAGCCCAGCTGATGGCCGGCTGCCGTATCCACTCGGCGTTCGTCGGCGTGGCCGGCAACCACATCCGCAGCCTGAACAGCCACGGCATCGTCGCCATCCGCGATCGCGAGGTCAGCGGCGCCGATATCGAACGCGTGCTCGACGCCGCGCAGGCCGTCGCCATTCCGGCGGACCAGCGGGTGCTGCACACCCTGGCGCAGGACTATGTGATCGACAACCAGGAGGGCGTGCGCGAACCGCTGGGCATGTCCGGCGTGCGTCTGGAGGCCAAGGTGCACGTGGTCACCTGTGCCGTGAACGCCGCGCAGAACATCGAAAAGTGCGTGCGTCGCTGCGGCCTCGAGGTCGACGACATCATCCTCGAGCAGCTTGCATCCGCGTATTCGGTGCTGACCGAGGACGAGAAGGAGCTGGGCGTGTGCCTGGTGGACATCGGTGGCGGCACTACCGATATCGCCATCTTCACCGAAGGCGCCATCCGCCATACCGCCGTGATTCCGATCGCCGGCGATCAGGTCACCAACGACATCGCCATGGCCCTGCGTACGCCGACCCAGTACGCCGAGGAAATCAAGATTCGTTATGCCTGCGCCCTGGCCAAGCTGGCCGGTGCCGGCGAAACCATCAAGGTGCCGAGCGTCGGTGATCGTCCGCCGCGCGACCTGTCGCGCCAGTCCCTGGCCGAGGTGGTCGAGCCGCGTTACGACGAGCTGTTCACCCTGATCCAGGCCGAGCTGCGTCGCAGCGGCTACGAAGACCTGATT
This sequence comes from Ectopseudomonas khazarica, assembly GCF_017915135.1. NCBI lineage: Bacteria > Pseudomonadati > Pseudomonadota > Gammaproteobacteria > Pseudomonadales > Pseudomonadaceae > Ectopseudomonas > Ectopseudomonas khazarica. Next base: position 1,063,123 of record NZ_CP068551.1, read on the forward strand.
CCGGCCGGCATCGTCATGACCGGTGGCACGGCGAAGATGGAAGGCGCGGTCGAACTGGCCGAGGAAATCTTCCACATGCCGGTGCGCCTGGGCGTGCCGCACAGCGTCAAGGGCATGGCCGATGTCGTGCGCAACCCGATTTATTCCACCGGTGTGGGCTTGCTGCTGTACGGGCTGCAGAAGCAGCACGACGGCATTTCCATGTCGGTGGGCAGTCCTTACCAGGACGAAAGCAAGACCCCGGTACTCGAGCGCATCAAGCGCTGGGTCCAAGGCAATTTCTAAATTTGCAGTAGGCGTTACAACTAGAAAGGAAGGAGAGGGATCATGTTCGAACTAGTAGACAACATTCCACAAAGTGCGGTGATCAAGGTCATCGGTGTCGGTGGTGGCGGCGGCAACGCGGTCAATCACATGGCCGTCAGCAACATCGAGGGCGTCGAGTTCATCTGCGCCAACACCGATGCGCAGGCGCTGAAGAACATCGGTGCGCGCACCGTGCTGCAGCTCGGCCCGGGCGTGACCAAGGGCCTGGGTGCTGGTGCCAATCCGGAGGTCGGTCGTCAGGCCGCGCTGGAAGACCGCGAGCGCATCGCCGAAGTGCTGCAGGGCACCGACATGGTGTTCATCACCACCGGCATGGGCGGTGGTACCGGTACCGGCGCTGCTCCGGTGATCGCCGAAGTGGCCAAGGAGATGGGTATCCTGACCGTGGCCGTGGTCACCCGTCCGTTCCCGTTCGAAGGCAAGAAGCGCATGGTGATTGCCGACGAGGGCATCCGCGCGCTGGCCGAGAGCGTCGATTCGCTGATCACCATTCCCAACGAGAAGCTGCTGACCATCCTGGGCAAGGATGCCAGCCTGCTGTCCGCCTTCGCCAAGGCCGATGACGTGCTGGCCGGCGCCGTGCGCGGTATCTCCGACATCATCAAGCGTCCGGGCATGATCAACGTCGACTTCGCCGACGTGAAGACCGTGATGAGCGAGATGGGCATGGCGATGATGGGCACCGGCTGCGCCAGCGGTCCGAACCGTGCGCGTGAAGCCACCGAGGCGGCGATCCGCAACCCGCTGCTGGAAGACGTCAACCTGCAGGGCGCTCGCGGCATCCTGGTCAACATCACCGCAGGTCCGGACCTGTCGCTGGGCGAGTACTCCGACGTGGGTAACATCATCGAGCAGTTCGCGTCCGAGCAGGCCACCGTCAAGGTCGGTACCGTGATCGACGCCGACATGCGCGACGAACTGCACGTCACCGTGGTCGCCACCGGTCTGGGCGCGCGCATGGAGAAGCCGGTCAAGGTGATCGACAACACCGTGCAGGTCGCCGTCAGCCAGCCGGTTGCCCAGCAGCCTGCCGCGCAACAGCCGCGCAGCGAGCAGTCGGTCAACTACAAGGACTACGAGCGTCCGACCGTGCAGCGTCAGAGCCACAGCGGCGCGGCTACCGCAGCCAAGCTCAATACCCAGGACGATCTCGATTACCTGGATATTCCGGCGTTCCTGCGTCGTCAGGCTGATTGATGAAACTTATCAGGAGTATGAAAGTGATTGGTGTTCAGCAAAGGTCGGTTCTGCTATCATTTCCGACCATTGTTGAAAACAGTTCGCAACTAGCGATATAGCGGCCAAGCCATGATCAGACAACGCACCCTGAAGAACATTATCCGTGCCACCGGCGTTGGCCTGCATTCGGGGGAAAAGGTTTACCTGACCCTGAAGCCGGCACCGGTGGACACTGGCATCGTGTTCCGTCGCACCGATCTCGACCCAGTCGTGGAAATCCGCGCATCGGCCGGGAATGTCGGTGAAACCACCATGTCGACCACGTTGATCAATGGTGATGTCAAGGTGGATACGGTAGAGCACCTGCTTTCGGCCATGGCAGGCCTGGGCATCGATAACGCCTACGTCGAGCTCTCCGCGTCCGAAGTGCCGATCATGGATGGTAGCGCTGGTCCTTTCGTATTCCTGATTCAATCCGCTGGCCTGCAGGAGCAGGAAGCGCCTAAGAAGTTCATCCGCATCCTGCGTGAGGTCACGGTGGTGGAGGGCGACAAGCGCGCCACCTTCGTGCCTTTCGACGGTTTCAAGGTGAGTTTCGAGATCGACTTCGATCACCCCGTGTTCCGCAATCGCACGCAGAGCGCCAGTGTGGATTTCTCCAGCACGTCTTTCGTCAAGGAAGTCAGCCGGGCCCGCACCTTCGGCTTCATGCGTGACATCGAGTTCCTGCGTTCGCAGAACCTGGCACTCGGTGGCAGCGTGGAAAACGCCATCGTGGTCGACGAATATCGTGTGCTCAACGAAGACGGCCTGCGTTACGAGGACGAGTTCGTCAAACACAAGATTCTCGATGCCATCGGCGACCTTTACCTGCTGGGTAACAGCCTGATTGGCGAGTTCAAGGGCTTCAAGTCCGGTCACGCACTGAACAACCGTTTGCTGCGCACCCTGATCGAACAGACCGATGCCTGGGAGATGGTGACCTTCGAGGACGCCACGCTTGCGCCAATCTCTTACATGCGCCCGGTTGCGGCCGTGTAAGCGAACTCTCTTCCTAGCTGCAATTGAGGCCACCTTCGGGTGGCCTTTTTTATGGCCGCTCCTGAGCGGCTCATCGTGTTCCGGGCACTGCGTGAGCCGGTTTGCCCGTGAACGGCAGCGCCGTGAAACCTTGTTTGCCCGTTCCCTGCGGCCGCCCGCCTTGGCCGTTTCCCGGTTGTTCGCTGGCCGTTTGGGCCCTCATGCGTCGCGGGGGGCTGCTTTAGTGTGGCGCCATCGAGTGAGCAAAGACGTCGGGAGGCGAGCATGCGGGCAGGGCTGTTGGGTTGGAAGGGGATGGCTGCGCTGTGCGTTGCCTGCCTGGCGCTGGGCGGCTGTGGCGAGGAAGCCGGGCCGCAGGTGCGAGCGGATGCCGTGCCGGCGGACGCAGCGCTGGCGCAGTTGTATGCCACCAGTTGCCAGCAATGCCATGCCAGCCCGGCTGCCGGTGCGCCGCTGACCGGCGATGCTCAGGCCTGGGCGCCGCGTCTGGCCAAGGGCATGGACACCCTGCTGGAGCACAGCATCAGCGGGTTCCAGGGCATGCCGCCGATGGGGTTGTGCATGCAGTGCTCGGCGGAGGAGTTCCAGGCGCTGATCGCGTTCATGTCGACCGCCGCGACGGAGGGCCGCTGACATGGGCCAGCCGTTCTCCCGCCGTCAACTGCTGCAGCGCGCCAGCCTGCTGGGCGCCCTGCTGGCGCTGCCGGGCCGTCCGCTCTGGGCCGAATCGTCGCTCGCCTCGCGGCCGATCCCCTGGCGCAACTGGTCCGGCGCGCAGAGCTGCCTGCCGCTGGAAAGACTGGCGCCGAAGAACCTGGACGAGCTGATCCAGGCCATTCGCCAGGCGCCGGGCAAGATCCGCCCGGTCGGCTCGGGGCATTCCTTCAGCGCGCTGGTTCCCACCGACGGCACCCTGTTGTCGCTCAGCCACTTCTCCGGGTTGTTGGAGCATGATGCGCAGAGCCTGCAGGCCGAATTCGCCGGTGGCACGCTGATGTCGCAGATGGGTGCGCCGCTCAAGGAGGTCGGCCAGGCGCTGGTCAACATGGCCGACATCGACTACCAGACCCTGGCCGGGGCGATCGCCACCTCGACCCACGGCACCGGCGTCGACTTCGGCTCCTATTCCGCCCAGGTCTGTGGCCTGCAGCTGGTCAGTGCGGCTGGCGACGTGCTCGATTGCAGCCGCGACAACAATCCTGCGCTGTTCGATGCCGCACGGGTGTCGCTCGGTGCGCTGGGGGTGGTTACCCGCGTGCGCCTGCAGAACCGCCACGCCTATCGCCTGCGCGAGCGCCAGTGGATCGCCAGGACCGAGGAGCTGCTGGAGGATATCGACAACCTCACGCGCGACAACCAGCACTGGGAGATGCTGGTGGTCACGCACTCCGACTACGCGCTGTCGGTGGCGCTGAACGAGACCGAGGACCCGGAGACGCCGCCCTTGTCGCCGGAGGAGGAGGGTGGCAACGGCTTCGTCGGCCTGATCGAGGGGCTGGACAAGTACCTGAGCGACTTCCCCGACCTGCGCCGCAGCCTGCTGAACAACATGCGCCACCTGGCCAGCTTCGAGGACCGGGTGGACGACTCCTACGAAGTCTTCGCCAACGTGCGCAACGTGCGCTTCAACGAGATGGAGTACTCGGTGCCGGCCGAGCTGGGTCCGGCCTGCCTGCGCGAGATCCTCAAGCGCATCGACGAGGGCAACCTGCGCACCTGGTTCCCCATTGAGTACCGCTACGTCAAGGCCGACGACATTCCCCTGAGCATGTTCGAGGGCCGCGACAGCTGCTCGATCTCGGTGCATCAGCACTACGCGATGGATCACCACAACTTCTTTGCCGCGATCGAGCCGATCTTCTGGAAATACCAGGGCCGTCCGCACTGGGGCAAGCTGCACAGCCTGGGCGCGCGCCAGCTGCAGGCGCTGTACCCGCGCTGGCAGGCATTCACCGAGGTGCGCCAGGCGCTGGACCCGCACGGCCGCTTCGTCAACGCGCACCTGGCCGGCATCTTCGGTCTTGCCTGAGGAACCACGATGAAGCGACGTTCTTTCGTACTGGCCGGCCTCGCTGCCGGTGGCTTGCTGGCCGCTGCCTGGCTGCGGCCGCGCGACCATGGCCAGCCGCATGACGCCTACTTCCAGGCGCTGAACCAGGAGCTCAAGGCCAACGGCCCGATGCGCCCGGCGCTGCTGATCGACCTTGACCGGCTCGACCACAACATCGAGGTGGTCCGGCAGTCGCTCGCACGCAGCGGCAAGCAACTGCGCCTGGTGGAGAAATCCCTGCCGGCTCCCGGCCTGCTGCGCTACATCGGTGAGCGCCTGGACACCCGGCGGCTGATGTCCTTCCACCAGCCGTTCCTGAATCACGATGCGCGGCTTTTCCCCGAGGCCGATATCCTGCTCGGCAAGCCGCTGCCGGTACGCTCGGCGCAGCTGTTCTACGAGCGCCACCGCGGACCGTTCGACCCTGCCCGCCAGTTGCAGTGGCTGATCGATAGCCCCGAGCGGCTGGGGCAATACCTGGCGCTGGCCCAGGGCCTGGGCACGCGGTTGCGCATCAACATCGAACTGGATGTCGGCCTGCACCGTGGTGGCGTGCACGACACCCAGGTGCTGGGGCAGTTGCTGCAACTGATCGCGGATAACCCGCAGCATCTGGAGTTCGCCGGCTTCATGGGCTACGACCCGTTCGTCGGCATGAACCTGCCGGAGCTGCTCGGCACCCAGGACGAACTGCTGGCCAAGGTGATGGCGCTGTACCAGGGGCATGTGGACTTCACCCGCCAGCGCTTCCCCGCGCTGTGGCGCGAGGGCCTGACCCTGAACACCGCCGGCAGCCCCAGCTACCGTGCCCACGAGGGCGAGTCGCTGAGCACCGAGGTGGCCGTCGGCACCGGCCTGCTCAAGCCCAGCCACTACGATCTGCCGTCGCTGGCCGAGCATGTGCCTGCGGTGTACATCGCCACGCCGGTGCTCAAGCGTACCGGGGCGCTGCGCATCCCGGCGCTGGACGAGAAGTCGCAGCTGTTCTCCTGGTGGGACGTCAACCAGCGCGAAACCTTCTTCATCTATGGCGGCAACTGGCAGGCCGACTTCGCCTCGCCCGCCGGGCTGCAATTGAGTGAAGTGTTCGGGCGCAGCTCGAACCAGGAACTGGTCAACGGCTCGCCGGCAGTGGCGCTGGGGGTGGAGGACCAGGTGTTCCTGCGGCCGACCCAGAGCGAGTCGGTGTTGCTGCAGTTCGGCGACCTGCTGGCGCTGCGCGGTGGTCGCATCGTCGAGCGCTGGCCGGTGTATCAGGAGTCCTGAGGGGCGCGGTCATTCCTGGGCGATGCGCTGTTTGGCCGTGCGCGGGGTCACGCCGGTCCAGCGCTTGAAGGCGCGGCGGAAGTTGCGCACATCGCTGAAACCGGTGGCGCAGGCCACGTCGATCAACCGGTTGTCGCGCTGGCCGAGCAGTTGCAGCGCCCGCGTCCGGCGCAGTTCGTCGACGATTGCGTGATAGCTCAGGCCCGCCTCGCCGATGCGCCGGCGCAGGGTGCGCTCGCTCAGGTTCAACTGGCTGGCCAGCTGGCTCAGCGACGGCGGTGACTCGAGGCGCTTGCGCACCTCGCGCTCAATGGTCTCGATCAGGTCGCTCAGTCCCTGTTCGTGCCGGCCCGCGCTGTCCAGCAGCATGCACGCCTCGGCCGCCGCATAGTCGTCGCGGGTCGGCAGCGGCAGTTGCAGCCAGGCGGCCGGGAACTGCATCCGGTTGTGCTCGCAGGCGAAACGCACCGGGCAGCGGAACAGTTCCGCGTAGCGCTGCGCGTGGGGCGGGGCGGGGTATTGCACCTCGATGTGGCTGGCGACCAGGTCCGCGCCGGTGAGGAAACGCACGATGGCCAGGCTGCTGGCGAAGGCTTCCTCCAGGTAGAACACGGCCACCTCAGGGTCGAAGAAGCGCGGGGTGGCGTAGAACAGCACCTGGTCGTCCACGATTTCGATGTGATAGTCGAGCAGGCTGCCGATGTGCCACTGGTAGCGCAGCCCCAGGTCCAGTGCCGTGCCCAGGTCCGGGCAGGCCAGCATGGCCAGGCCGGCCAGCCCCCAGGACACCGGCGTCTGCCGGCTGCCGACCGTCAGCCCCAGGCCGTTGTCGCCCAGCACCTGAAGGGCACGCCGCACCAGTCTGTAGCTCTGGCGGAAGGACAGGCGATAGTCCGGCCGCTTCAGATCCTCCGGGGCGAAGCCCAGGCCACGGCACAGCAGTTCCGGGTCATGCCCGCAGGCGACCGCGTGCTGCAGCAGGAAGCGGGAAATCAGCGGCGGTGCCGAGGCTTCCGAATAGCGCGGATCGACGATGGGTTTCATGCCTGTGCATCCCTCACTGCCCGAAGATGGCTGCCTGGCAGTGTGCCGCAAATGGCGCGCGATGAAAGTGTTTGAAAATGTGACAGGCCTCTTGAGCCCTCCTTTTTGTCCGTTCTGGCCCCATGCCGGCTTTTTGGTTGCCGTTAGTTTCATCGGGACTCAGGAGGTGCATATGTCATACAACAAAAACAAGTTGGCATTGGCGGTGGGGCTGGGGTTGTGGGGGACGCAGCTGCAGGCTTTTGAAATCGAGACCGGTCCCGATCTGATGACCTCGCTCGAGAGCGTCGTCGAATTCACATCGGTGTACCGCACCGGTTCGCCCGAGCACATCACGCGCGCTGGGCAGAACGTCTTCATCAACAACAACGACGGCAGCGAGTACTACGGCAAGGGGTTCGTCTCCAACGAATTCAAGCTGACCTCCGAGCTGCACGTGCGCACCGAGCAGGACGGCCTGTTCGTCCGCGGTACCGCCTGGTACGACACCCAGATCATGGACCACGCGCCCAGCGGTGATGGCTTCGCTACCCACAACACCGACAGCGACAAGCGCTACCCCTCGGACCTGAAAAACCGCGCCGGCCATCGCGCGCGCCTGCTCGATGCCTACCTCTATACCAACCGCTACTTGGGCGAGATGCCGGTCAGCGTGCGACTCGGTCGCCAGGTGATCAACTGGGGCGAGGGCATCTTCTATGCCGACGGTCTCAACGTGATCAACCCGGTGGACATCGGCCGCGTGGTGCTGCCCAACGCCAGCCTCAAGGACGCGCTGCTGCCGACCAACATGGTCTCCGCGCAGTTCGGCCTGACCGACGCGCTCAACGTCGAGACCTTCTACGGGCTGGAGTGGAAGGGTCACGAGATGATCCCCACCGGTGCCTTCCTCAATAACCAGGACTACTTCGGCAAGGGCAGCAACGGCGTACTGGTGGACCTGCGCAGCGAGCTGGGGGCGCTGGCCGAGCTGGCCCCGGGGCTCAATGGCGAGAACGGCATCGTCGCCGGCGCCCGCTATGGCCGTGAGCACGACGCCCGCGACGACGGCCAGTACGGCCTGGCCCTGCGCTACCTGGTGGAGCAGTGGAACAACACCGAGTTCAGCCTCTACTACCTCAACTACCACAGCAAGGTGCCGTTCCTGCGTGTGCAGAAGGGCCAGTCCATGGCCTGCAGCGCCGGCAGCGGCGGGCGCTTCGCCGACCTGTGCGGCCTGACCAAGCTGCTCGACCCGGCCTCGGTGCCGCTGGTGGACGGCCTGGCCATGCTCGACAGCACCTACTACGACTTCGTCTACCCCGAGGACATCCGCCTGTTCGGCCTCAGCGTGTCCGGCACCATCGGCGACACCAGCCTGGCAGGCGAGCTGACCTATCGGCCCAACGCGCCGCTGGAACCGTCGATGACCTACGAGCTGGAGCAACTGGCCGGGAGCGCCCTCGGCGCCGGCGGTGCCAGTGGCGGGAGCATCGACCTGGGCGAGTTCGGCGACGGTTCGGCCAATGACCCACGCCGCAGCATCGACCTGTACAAGCGCCACGAGCTGTACACCGGTTCGATCTCCGCGATCCACGCCTTCGGTCCCAGCGCCGGCCTGGACGACCTGGTAGTACTGGCCGAGGCGGCCTTCAACCATGTGCCGGGCGGCCTGCTCGACACGCTTAACTACGCGTACCTGGACAGCTTCGCCTGGGGCTACACGGTGAACCTCTCCGGTCTGGTCCAGGACGTGACGCCGAACTTCGACCTGATGCCGGCGATCACCTTCCGCCAGGACGTGTCCGGCACCTCGCCGGCGCTCAACGAGAACTTCATCCAGGGGCGCAAGTCCGCCACCGTCGAACTGGGTGCCAGGTACGGCCAGAAGCTGGCCGGCAAGCTGTCCTACACCTCGTTCTGGGGCGCACGCAAGGACAACGCGCTGATCGACCGCGATCACCTCGCGCTCAACGTCTCCTACTCCTTCTGATGGCAGGACCCGCAATGACCAGAATCCTTCTACGGACCTGTACGGTCCTGTTTTCCCTCGGCCTGCTGCTGCCCCTGGCGGCCCAGGCCAGGGTAAGTACCGAACAGGCGGCGCAACTGCAGGGCACGCTGACCCCCTTCGGCGCCGAGCGCCAGGGCGATGCGGCCAAGGGCATCCCGCAGTGGACCGGTGGCATGACGCAGCCGCCAGCCGGTTATGGCGGCCCGGGCAGCTTCCACGTCGATCCCTATGCCGAGGAAACGCCGCTGCGGGTGATCGACGCCAGCACCATGCAGGCCGACGCGGACAACCTCAGCGACGGCGTCAAGGCGCTGCTCAAGGCCTATCCGCAGACCTTCAAGCTGCCGGTCTACCCCAGCCACCGCAGCTTTTCCGCACCGGAGGACATCTACCGCAACACCGCCGTCAATGCGCAGCAGGCCGAACTGAGCGACTCCGGCTACGGCCTGGTGGGCGCCTATGGCGGCATTCCGTTCCCGATCCCGGCCGATGGCCGCGAGGCGATCTGGAACCACATCGCCCGCTGGCAGGCGCGCTACACCGACGAGGTGGCGGTGACCGCGCAGGTCACCACCAGCGGCAGCTACTCGCTGTTGCGCGAGCGCATCCAGCTGCTGTCCAGCTACTACGACCCGAAGAAGGACGCCGGGAGCCTGGGCAATCGTCTCTACTATTTCGCCAGCGAACTGCTGCCGCCGTCACGCGACGTGGGCCGCGCGCTGCTGGTGCACGAGCCCATCGACCAGGTCGCCGAACCGCGCTCGGCGTGGATCTACAACCCCGGCCAGCGCCGTGTGCGGCGTGCGCCGACCCTGGCCTACGACATGCCGATCGATGGCATCTACGCCGATGACACCGACATGTACAACGGTGCCACCGACCGCTACGACTGGAAGCTGGTCGGCAAGCGTTCGCTGCTGGTGCCGTACCACAACTACGCCATGGAGAAGCCGGGCATGGACGCCGCTGAGCTGGTCAAGCCGGGCCACCTCAACAGCGACCTGACCCGCTGGGAGATGCACCGCGTGTGGGTGGTCGAGGCGACCCTGCGTCCGGGTCAGCGCCACGTGCACGCCAAGCGCCGCTTCTACCTCGACGAAGACAGCTGGTATGCCCTGATGGTGGAGAACTACGACGCCCGTGGCGAGCTGTGGCACGTCAACCTGGCGTTCACCAAGAATGCCTACGAGGTGCCGGTCATCGCCCCGGTGAACATCGTCTACCACGACCTCATCGCCCGCAGCTATACGGTGATCGGTCTGCGCAACAACGAGAAGGCGCCGCGCCAGTACCATCTGTCGCCGCCGCCGGCGAGTTACTTCACCCCGGCCAGCCTGCGGCGCAAGGGTACGCAGTAGTTCCGGGTCAGGGCGTCTGGCTGTCGCTGCGGCTGGCCAGGCGCTCAAGGGCGGCCTTCAGGCTGGGGTCGCTGATGCCCTCGGCCGTCGCCTGGATACTCTGTGCGGCGCTATTGGACAGGCGAACGCTGCGAACGGTTCCACGATTCGGACCTGTCGAAGGTTGCACCTTGAACAGTATTTTCGTTAAGGTCGCGAATTCTTCGAGTGCCTGTAGTTGTCGTTGCAGCCTTCTTTGCTGATAACGCAGGCGTGTTGCCCAGTGGCCATCGGTCACGATCAATAGCAGACAGCCGTCACGCCAGGACGCTACATGACAGTGTTCCCGGGCCGCCGGTTGTAGCTGGCTTTCCACAAGACGCTGCAGGTTGGTCAGGCGTTGGGCCTGACCGAACAGCGCTTTCAGGGGCTTGGCTTCGCGTAGCAGCGTAGCGGGTGCCTGGGCCGGCAAGGGACGAAACGTCATGGCAGGAGGCCTTAGGTTGCAGAGCGGTCATGGTAGCAGAGCGTGCTGCCGATAGTGCTCCGCGAGAGGGGAAGCCATGCAAATCATCCTACTCAATAGCCGCCATGGTTCGGCGCGAACGATCAACCTGGATCTGCGCTGGCTGTTGCTGGCCGCTTTCCTGGCGTTGGCACTGAGCCTGGGCGCCGGCGCCGCGCTGGGTGCCAAGTGGTTGACCGCGGAACCGGTGGTCGACACGTCGCTGGTCGAGGCGCTGGATCAGCAGCGCAAGCAGGTTGGCGCGGTGCGCCAGGACGCGCAGCGTCAGCTGGACGCCTTCGCCGCGCATGTGGCGGAGCTGCAGGCACGACTGACGCGTCTCGATGCCCTGGGCGAGCGCCTCACCGAGCTGGCCGAACTGGATGCCGGCGAATTCGATTTCTCCCTCAGCGTTGGTCAGGGTGGCGCGGAAGATGCGCTCGGCGCCTCGGCCTATTCGCCGCCGCCGTTCATGAATGCGCTGGATGAGCTGGCGCTGCGCGTGGACAGCCGCGAGCAGCAACTGGAGGTGCTCGAGCAGTTGTTCGGCGAGCGCCGCCTGAACGAGGCCGAGACCCTTTCCGGTCGTCCCGTTCTGCAGGGCTACGTGTCGTCGCCGTTCGGCAGCCGCATCCATCCGCTGACCGGGCGGGTCAGCGTGCACAAGGGCATCGACTTCGCCTCCAAGCCGGGTAGCGACGTGATGTCGGTGGCCGCCGGCATCGTCACCTTCTCCGGCAAGAAGAACGGCTACGGCAATGTGGTGGAGATCAGCCACGCCGACGGTTACGTCACCCTCTACGCGCACAACCAGAGCAACACCGTGCAGATCGGTGACTTGGTGCAGCGCGGTCAGACCATCGCCAAGGTCGGTCGCAGTGGCCGTTCCACGGGCTATCACGTGCATTTCGAAGTCAGCAAGGACGGCCGTCAGGTCAACCCGGCGCTGTACATCGCGCGCACCAGTGGCGTCGAGTGATCGAGCCGCGCCTGCCCTCTCTTGAATTGTTCGCAATCGTCCCCATCTATGGGGCCAGGCCGTGTTCCCGGGCTGGCCCGGGGACCTGTGCCGTCTGTGCCGTCACGCGGTAGCGATCGGCTGACAACGTCACTTTCCTCCCCGGCTTTTCCGGGTAGAATGCTCCCTTCGCCCGCAGCCATGCTGGCTGCCAGGTCGCGATTTGCGCCGACCTCAATCCATTCGCCGGAAGCCCTGTCGATATGTTTGCGCCCCTGTTGAAAAAACTTTTCGGAAGCAAAAATGAGCGTGAAGTCAAACGCATGCTCAAGGCGGTGCAATCCGTCAACGTCCTTGAAGAACAGATGATCGCCCTTTCGGATGATCAACTGCGGAGCAAGACCGAAGAGTTCAGGGCCCGTCTGGCCAAGGGCGAAACCCTCGACCAACTGCTGCCCGAAGCCTTCGCCGTGGCCCGGGAGGCCGGCAAGCGGGTCATGGGCATGCGCCATTTCGACGTGCAGCTGATCGGCGGCATGACCCTGCACGAGGGCAAGATCGCCGAGATGCGTACCGGTGAGGGCAAGACCCTCGTCGGCACCCTGGCCGTCTATCTCAACGCACTGTCCGGCAAGGGCGTGCACGTGGTCACGGTCAACGAATACCTGGCTCGCCGCGACGCCAACTGGATGCGTCCGCTGTACGAATTCCTCGGCCTGAGCGTGGGCATCGTCACCCCGTTCCAGCCGCCGGAAGACAAGCGCGCCGCCTACGCCGCCGACATCACCTATGGCACCAACAACGAATTCGGTTTCGACTACCTGCGCGACAACATGGCGTTCAGCCTGGAAGACAAGTTCCAGCGCGAGCTGAATTTCGCCGTGATCGACGAAGTCGACTCCATCCTCATCGACGAAGCCCGTACCCCGCTGATCATCTCCGGCCAGGCCGAAGACAGCTCCAAGCTGTACATCGAGATCAACAAGCTGGTCCCGCGCCTCAAGCAGCACATCGAGGAAGAAGAGGGCGTGGTGACCCAGGAAGGTCACTACAAGGTCGACGAGAAGTCGCGCCAGGTCGAGCTGAACGAGGCGGGGCACCAGTACGTCGAGGAAATGCTCACCGCCGCCGGCCTGCTGGCCGAGGGTGAAAGCCTGTACTCCGCGCACAACCTGGGCCTGCTGACCCACGTCTACGCCAGCCTGCGCGCGCACACGCTGTTCCACCGCAACGTCGAATACATCGTGCAGAACGGCCAGGTGATCCTGATCGACGAGCACACCGGCCGTACCATGCCGGGGCGTCGCCTGTCCGAAGGCCTGCACCAGGCCATTGAGGCCAAGGAAGGGGTGAACATCCAGGCCGAGAGCCAGACGCTGGCTTCGACCACCTTCCAGAACTATTTCCGCCTGTACAACAAGCTGTCCGGCATGACCGGTACGGCCGATACCGAGGCGTTCGAGTTCCGCCAGATCTATGGCCTGGACGTGATGGTGATCCCGACCAACAAGCCGATCGCGCGCAAGGACTTCAACGACCTGGTCTACCTGACCCAGGAAGAGAAGTACCAGGCGATCATCGCCGACATCAAGGACTGCCAGGCCCAGGGCCGGCCGATCCTGGTCGGCACCGCGACCATCGAGACCTCCGAGTACGTCAGCCAGCTGCTGAACGAGGAAGGCATCGAGCACAAGGTGCTCAACGCCAAGTTCCACGACAAGGAAGCCGAGATCATCGCCCAGGCCGGCCGCCCAGGTGCGCTGACCATCGCCACCAACATGGCCGGTCGCGGTACCGACATCCTCCTCGGTGGCAACTGGGAAGTGGAAGTCGCGGCACTGGAGAACCCGACCGACGAGCAGGTCGCGCAGATCAAGGCCGAGTGGCAGAAGCGCCACCAGCAGGTGATCGAAGCCGGCGGCCTGCACGTGATCGCCTCCGAGCGCCACGAGTCGCGTCGTATCGATAACCAGCTGCGTGGCCGTGCCGGTCGCCAGGGTGACCCGGGCTCCAGCCGCTTCTACCTGTCGCTGGAAGACAACCTGATGCGCATCTTCGCCTCCGACCGGGTGAAGAACTTCATGAAGGCCCTCGGCATGCAGTCCGGCGAGGCCATCGAGCACCGCATGGTCACCAATGCCATCGAGAAGGCCCAGCGCAAGGTCGAAGGCCGCAACTTCGATATGCGCAAGCAGCTGCTCGAGTTCGACGACGTAGCCAACGAGCAGCGCAAGGTGATCTACCACATGCGCAACAGCCTGCTGGCTGCCGAGAACGTTGGCGACACCATCGCCGAGTTCCGCGAGGAAGTGCTGACCGCCGCCATCAACGGCCATATTCCGCCGCAGTCGATGCCGGAACAGTGGGATATCGCAGGTCTGGAGTCGACGCTGCAGAGCGATTTCGGCATCCAGCTGCCAATCCAGCAATGGCTGGACGAAGACGACAAGCTGTACGAGGAAACCCTGCGCGAGCGCATCCTCGCCGAGCTGATCACCGCCTACAACGAGAAGGAAACCCAGGCCAGCGCCGAAGCGCTGCGCACCTTCGAGAAGCAGATTCTGCTGCGTGTGCTCGATGACCTGTGGAAGGACCACCTGTCCACCATGGATCACCTGCGTCACGGCATCCACCTGCGTGGTTACGCGCAGAAGAACCCCAAGCAGGAATACAAGCGCGAGTCCTTCGCCCTGTTCCAGGAGCTGCTGGAGTCGATCAAGCGCGACACCATCCGTGTGCTCTGCCACGTCCAGGTGCGCCGCGAGGACCCGGCGGAAGAGGAAGCCCGCCTGCGTCGCGAGGCCGAGGCCATGGCCGAGCGCATGCAGTTCCAGCACGCCGATGCGTCGGCGCTGGCCGCTGACGAAGGCAACGCCGAAGAGGGCGATGTCGCGGTGGCCTCCGCTCCGGTGCGCAGCGAGCAGAAGGTCGGGCGCAACGAGCCGTGCCCCTGCGGTTCGGGCAAGAAGTACAAGCACTGCCACGGTCAGATTGGCTGATCCGACTGCTTGCAGTAGCGGGCGCTTCGGCTATGCTGCCAGCGCCCTGACAGCGCCGCGAACGGTTCGACCGTTCGCGGCGTTTTACCATCTCATTCGGTCGCCGAGGCGATCACCATCTATTTGAAGGAGCGCATCTCATGGCTGTTGGTCTTGGCCCGCTGTCTACCCTGCATCCGGTTCCCGGCTTCGAACTGGGCATTGCCTCTGCCGGCATCAAGCGACCGGGGCGCAAGGATGTGGTGGTGATGCGCTGTGCCGAAGGTTCGCGGATCGCCGGGGTCACCACCACCAATGCCTTCTGCGCGGCGCCGGTGCTGGTCACCCGCGAGCGCCTGGGCGGCGAGGTGCGTTACCTGCTGACCAACACCGGCAACGCCAACGCCGGCACCGGTGCCGATGGTCTGGCCCGTGCCCGTCGTGCCTGCGCGCGCCTGGCCGAACTGGCAGGCGTCACGGAGAACGCGGTGCTGCCGTTCTCCACCGGCGTGATCGGCGAGCCGCTGCCGGTGGAGAAGATCGAGTCCGCCCTGCAGGCTGCTCTCGACGATCTCAAGGCGGACAACTGGGAAGCCGCCGCCACCGGCATCATGACCACCGATACCCTGCCCAAGGGGGCCAGCCGCCAGTTCTCCCATGACGGCGTGACGGTGACCGTCACCGGCATCTCCAAGGGCGCCGGCATGATTCGTCCGAACATGGCCACCATGCTCGGCTACATCGCGACCGACGCACAGGTCGCCCAGGGTGTGCTGCAGGACCTGGTGCGCGATGCGGCGAACAAGTCGTTCAACCGCATCACCATCGACGGCGATACCTCCACCAACGACTGCTGCATGCTGATCGCCACCGGCCAGGCCGCGCTGGCGGAAATCACCGAGGCTTCCGGCGAGCTGTTCAGCAAGCTCAAGCAGGCGGTATTCGAGGTGTTCATGGAAGTGGCCCAGGCCATCGTGCGTGACGGCGAGGGGGCGACCAAGTTCGTCACCGTGCAGGTCAACGGTGGCGGCACGCACCAGGAATGCCTGGACGTGGCCTATGCCGTGGCGCATTCGCCGCTGATCAAGACCGCACTGTTCGCCTCCGACCCGAACTGGGGGCGCATCCTCGCGGCGGTGGGCTATGCCGGCGTGCCGCAACTGGACGTGAGCAAGATCGACGTGTTCCTGGGCGAGGTCTGCATCGCCAGCAAGGGCTGCCGTGCGACCACCTACACCGAAGAGCAGGGCGCGGCGGTGATGGCCCAGGAGGAGATCAGCATCCGTATCGAGCTCGGCCGTGGTGCCTGCAGCGAGACGATCTGGACCACCGACCTGTCTCACGAGTACGTGAAGATCAACGCCGAATATCGGACCTGACAGAGGCAGCGATGAGCGTCAGACCCTAGGCGGCAACCGCCTGGGTGTTTCGTCCCTCGCCCGTCGTTCTCCAGCTATTCCCGCGCCTCATGAGGCCATGACGCGCGGGAATTTGCTATTGGGCGAGCGGGCTCTTAACGT
The DNA here is from genome assembly GCF_017915135.1 of Ectopseudomonas khazarica. Taxonomy (NCBI): domain Bacteria; kingdom Pseudomonadati; phylum Pseudomonadota; class Gammaproteobacteria; order Pseudomonadales; family Pseudomonadaceae; genus Ectopseudomonas; species Ectopseudomonas khazarica. The sequence continues at coordinate 1,079,321 of NZ_CP068551.1, forward strand.
CGGCTGACTTCAACGATGGAATGCTCGGGAGACGCGATATGGCAATGCAACTGGTGATCGGCGACAAGAACTACTCCTCCTGGTCGCTGCGCGCCGCGCTGGCGGTGGATCTGTCGGGTGCGGTTTGCGACGAGGTGCTGGTGCGCCTGTACCAGCCGGACAGCCGTGCGCAACTGTTGCGCCATTCGCCCACCGGCAAGGTGCCGGTGCTGATCACCGAGCAGGGGCCGGTGTGGGACTCCCTGGCGATTGCCGAATACCTGGCCGAAAGCTACCCCGAGGCTCAGCTGTGGCCGGCGGAGCGCCAGGCCCGGGCGTTGGCGCGCAGCGTCTGCGCGGAGATGCACAGTGGCTTCATCGCCCTGCGCAGCCAGCTGCCGATGGACCTTGCACGCGACCAGGCGCTGACCGAGTTGGCGGACGACGCCCAGGCCGATATCGATCGCATCTGCGCGATCTGGGCGGGCTGTCGCGAGCGCTTCGCGGCCAAGGGCAACTACCTGTTCGGCCCGGCCAGCATCGCCGACGCCTTCTATGCGCCGGTCGCCGCGCGTTTGCGCAGTTACCATGTGGCCCTGCCGACAGCGGCGGCGGCCTATGTCGAAACCATCTATCGCTGGCCAGCGTTTCAGCGCTGGTACCAGGCAGCATTGCAGGAGGTAAAGCGGTGAAGCGTGTGCATGTCGCGGCAGCGGTGATTCGGGGCGTCGATGGGCGCATCCTGATCGCCAGGCGCCCCGAGGACAAGCATCAGGGTGGCCTGTGGGAGTTTCCCGGCGGCAAGGTGGAAGCGGGCGAGGCGGTGAGCGTGGCCCTGGCTCGCGAGCTGGAAGAGGAGTTGGCGATCCGCCCGACGGCCAGCCGTCCGCTGATCCAGATTCGCCATGACTACCCGGACAAGCAGGTTTTGCTGGATGTCTGGGAGGTCACGGCGTTCACCGGCGAGCCCCACGGTGCCGAGGGACAGCCGCTGGCCTGGGTCAGCGAGCGGCAGTTGCTGGAGTACGAGTTTCCCGCTGCCAACACGCCGATAGTCGCCGCTGCACGCTTGCCTGAGCGCTACCTGATCACCCCGGACGGGCTGCAGTCCGCCGAGCTGCTCGCCGGTGTACGCAAGGCCCTGGACGCCGGTGTACGGCTGATCCAGCTGCGCGCGCCGAACATGTTCGACCCGCAGTACCGCGACCTGGCGGTGGACGTGCAGGGGCTGTGCGCAGGCAAGGCGCAACTGATGCTCAAGGGGCCGCTGGAGTGGCTGGGAGACTTCCCCGCTGCCGGCTGGCACCTGACGGCCGAACAGCTGCGCAAGTATGCGGCAGGTGGGCGGCCTTTCCCGGAACAGCGCTGGCTGGCTGCATCCTGCCACGCCGCCGAGGAACTGGCGTTGGCCGCGCAGATGGGGGTGGATTTCGTCACCCTGTCGCCGGTACAGGCCACCGCCACCCACCCCGAGGCACAACCCCTGGGCTGGGACGCCGCCAGCGAGCTGCTCGCGGGCTGCAACCTGCCGGCCTATCTGCTGGGGGGCGTTGGCCCGAGCGATATCGAGCGCGCCTGGCAGGTCGGCGCGCAGGGTGTCGCCGGTATCCGCGCGTTCTGGCCAGACGCCGCCCTGTAGTCGCGGTTCAGGGCTTTTCGGCAGCCTGCCAGAGGACCTCGGCGATGCCCTGGCGCCTGGCGATCAGGCGCGCAGCGACGAACAGCAGGTCGGACAGCCGGTTGACGTAGGCCAGGCCGACGGCGCGCAGCGGCTCCACGGCGTTGAGGTGCTGGCAGCGGCGTTCGCTGCTGCGGGCGAAGCTGCGGCAGACGTGGGCCTGGGCGATCAGGCGCGAGCCGCCGGGTAGGATGAAGTTCTGCAGTGGGCCGACTTCCTCGTTCCAGCGGTCGATCACCACTTCCAGGCGCTCCACTTCCTCCTGCTGCAGGGCCTGGTAGTCGGGCATCGCCAGTTCACCGCCAAGGTCGAACAGGCGATGCTGGCACGGGCGCAGCGCATCGCTGACCTCCCGCAGGCCGGGCCAGGTGGCGCTCGCCTCGTCCAGTTCGGTCAGCAGCAGGCCAAGCTGGCTGTTGCAGCTGTCCAGCTCGCCGATGGCCTCGATGCGCGGATGGTCCTTGCCGACCCGACGGCCATCGGCCAGGCCGGTTTCTCCCTGGTCGCCGGTGCGGGTGTAGATCTTGGAGAGGCGGAAACCCATGGTTCAGTGTCCTGTACTGTCGAGCAGGGTGGCCAGCGGCAGGCGCAGGGTGAAGCAGGTACCCTGGCCCAGCGTGGAATGCACCTCCATCTGCCCCTTGTGGTTGTTGGTGATGATGAAATAGGACACGGCCAGCCCGAGGCCCGTGCCCTGGCCGACTTCCTTGGTGGTGAAGAAGGGCTCGAAGATGCGCTTGCGCACCACCTCGCTCATGCCCGTACCGTTGTCCTCCACCTGCACTTCCGCCCATTGCCCGGTCTGCCGGGTGCGCAGGATGATGCGCCCCGGCTCGCTGTCGTCGTCGCGCTGGTGAATGGCCTGCGCGGCGTTCTTCAGCAGATTGAGCAGCACCTGCTCCAGTTCGTTGGCGGTGCCCGCTATCGGGCCCAGGCCGGCTTCGAAGTGGCGTTCGATCTGCAGGGTCTTGAAGTCGAAGCCGTCGGCCAGGTCGAAGTCGTTGCCGGCGATCTCCAGCGCCTGGTCGATCAGCGCCGGCAGCTCGCAGGGCGACAGCTGACGATCACTGCGCCGGCTGAAACTGAGCATGTGGCTGACGATCTTGGCGGCGCGCTGCCCGGCGTGCTGGATGCCGTCGAGCAGGCGGGGGATTTCCCGCGCATCCATGTAGTGCTGGATGGCCTCCAGGCTGACGCCGGCCTGCTCGGCCCGCTCGATGTTCTTCTCCAGGTCGGCGGACAGGCGCCGGCGGATGTTCTGCACGTTGTGCAGGATGGCGCCGAGCGGGTTGTTGATCTCGTGTGCCATGCCCGCTGCCAGGCCGCCGACGGAGAGCATCTTCTCCGACTGCACCATCATTTCCTCCAGCGCCAGGCGCTGGGTGATGTCGTCGATGCGGATCACCACGCCACGGCCGGCGCTGCCCATCAGCGGATAGAAGGTCAGGGCGTAGTGGCGTGGTTCCTCGTCCTTGTGCCAGGTGACGCGCTCGATCTTTTCCACCTTGTGCTGTTCGGCGGTTCGCTTGAGCTGCGCGAGAAACGGCTTGAGCGGCGGGAAGGCGAGGAATACCGGCTGGTTCAGCGCCTCATCCAGGCGCGTGCCGGACAGCGCGCTGGCCTCCTGATTCCACTGGGTGACGTAGAGCATGTCGTCCAGGGCGATCAGCGCCGAGGGCATGGAGTCGATGATGCTGTTGAGGTAGTTCTGGAAGCCGGTTAGCTTCTTCTCTATCTTGCCGCGCACCTGGACTTCCAGCTCCAGCTTGCGGTTGGAGTGACGGGTTTCCTCGGCCAGGCTCTGCGCCTGGTCGAAGGCTTGCTGGGCATCGTCGCGGGCACGCCTGAGCTGCTGCTCGCGTGCCTCCATGCGCATCAGCATGGTGTTGAAGGCTTCGGCCAGGCTGCCGATCTCGTCGCGGTTGCCGCGGGTGGCGCGCAGGGCGTAGTTCTCTTCGCGGGTCACCTGGCGTGACAGTTCCTCGAGGCGACGGATCGGTTTGGTCACCAGGCGCCTGATCTGCTTGGCCACCAGCAGCCAGAGCAGCACGCTGAAGGCCAGGATCACCAGGCTTGCGGTCAGGGTGCCGGTGTAGAACGCCCCGGGCAGCTCGCTGGAGGCGACCAGGAGCAGTGCGCCAGGGCGCCCGCTGGGGTGTGGCAGGTCCACCAGCAGGTTGGTGCGGAAGGCGGTGTTGCGCCAGTTCTGCAGTTCGCTCAGCTGCTCCGGCAACTGCAGTTTTTCCCCGCGTTGCAGCTGCGCCAGGCTGGTGCCGTTGCTGTCGTAGATCACGGCGGCGCGCAGCGGCGCGTATTCATCCAGGCGCTTGAGCAGCGCCTGGGCGGAGGCGGGCGAGTGCAAGGCCTCCTTGCTCAGCGCCGGGCTGGCTATGAGCCGGGCGAGCGTGTGCAGGGCCTGAGGCGCCATGCTCTCCTGGGTGATCCAGTAGGCGGCGCTGATGAAGGCCAGGTTGGCGACCAGCAGGACCGCCGCGAGCAACACCAGCAGCGCCGCGAGCAGTTTGCGGCCGACCGGCAGGTTGTCGAGGCGTTGGCGCAGTCTCATGGGCGTGTCGTGGTCGCGGATGGAAGCGGCAGGTTAACGCGGCTGCCGGGGCATTGCCACGTCAGGCCGGGGTGAGTGGCGGGTTGCACTCACCTGGCACTCAGTCCAGCGGCAGCCCGCGCTCGCGCAGGTGCCGCAGCAGGCGCTGCTGCAGGTGGCTCAGGTGCGGCAGGTGCAGGGCGTGCCGCTGTGCGGCTGCGCAGGCATGGCCCAGCAGGTAGGTGATCTCGGTGCGGCGGCCCTGGGCCACGTCCTGATGCATGGAGGAGTAGTTCGCCGCCGTGGCGCTGATCACCCGTTGCACCTCGGTGTGCAGGTCCTGCGCCGCCGCCGGTTGACCGCAGCACTGCAGCAGCTCGGTCAGTTCCGCGCAGAGCGCAGCCACTTCGGCGGGGTGCTCGCTCAGCCCCCCGTTGGGGCAGTCATGCAGCACGCTCAGCGGGTTGATCGCACAGTTGAGCGCCAGCTTGCGCCACAACCGGGTGAGGATGTCCGGGCTCCATTGGTGGGCGATGCCGGCACGCTGCAGCTCGTCCAGCCAGGTGGGCGGCAGAGGGGCGCGCGGATCGCCCAGCCAGTTGTGGCCATTGCCGGCGAACACGACCTGGAAGTCGGCGGGGCGGAACGCGCCCTCGGTGCTGGACACGAACAGGCAGCGCTGCCGGGGCAGGCGCTGCGCCACGGCATCCTGGCTGCCCAGGCCGTTCTGCAGCAACAGCAGCTCGGCGTCCGCTGCCAGGCGCGAGGCGATGCTCGCCACTGCGGGTTCGGCGTCGTAGGCCTTGCAGGCCAGGAGCAGGCGATGAATCGGCGTGTCGGCCTCTGCCAGCTCGGCGGGAATCGCGTACTGGCTGCGCTGGCCCGCCTCGATCAGGGTCAGGCCGCCTGCAGCGCGATAGGCCGCCAGGCGTTGCGGGCTGCGCAGGATGAGGCGGACCGGCAGGCCGGCGCGGGCCAGGCGCGTGGCCCAGAGACTGCCCAGGCTGCCTGCGCCGAGGATGTGCCAGGTCACGGCAGCGGCAGGCGCACGGCGGCGACCCGACCGCTGGCGTAGGAATCGGCCAGGAGTGTTTCCGCGTGCTGGAGCAGCTGCTCGGGGGTGGTGGGCAGGGCCTTGGCGTCCAGGCCGACCAGGCTGATGCCGGCTTTCAGGGTGATGAAGCCTTCGCTGGTCTTGAAGGCCTTGAGGTTCAGGCCTTCGTGCAGCCGCTTGAAGCTGCTGGGCGAGCATTCGTGGAGGTCTTCGAGCAGGGTGATCAGGCCGAAGTGGTTGTCGTCCAGGCGGGTCAGCACGTCCAGCGGCCTGACCAGCTGCTGCAGGCGTCGCGCCACGCCGTGCAGCAGTTCGTTGAAGAAGCGGTCGCCGTAGCGGCTGCGCAGCTGGCTGGCCTCCTGCAGGCCGATCAGCAGGTAGCACACCGCACCGCCGCGCGACTCGACCTGGCGCAGGCTGTCGGTGAGCTTCTGGCGCAGGTAGCGAGGGTTGCCCAGGCCGGTGAGGGGGTCGATCAGGTTGCGTCGTTCCAGGCTGGCGATGTTCTGCGTCAGCATGCGGTTCTCATGCAGCAGGCGCTGCAGGGTGTTGCACAGGCGGTCCGCAGCGTAGACGCGGGGCACCAGTTGCTCGTTCATCGCGGCCTTGCTGATGAAGTCGTCGACACCCCGGTCGAAGGCCTCGCCCAGGACGTTTTCGCCTTCCTTGCCGGTGAGCAGGATGATGTAGGTGTAGTGATCGGCGGTCTCGTCCAGCTGGCGCACCCGCGCGGTGAGTTCCAGGCCATCGATCTCGGGCATCAGCCAGTCGGCCAGGAGCACGCTGGCCGGGCGTTGTTCGAGCAACTGCAGGGCCTCGGTGGCGCTGCTGGCGAAGCGCACGTCCTGGTAGCCGGCCTGGCTGAGCGCGCGGCCGATCATGGCACTGGAAAACTTGGCATCATCCACCACCAGGATGCTGAGATGGGGGTTTGGCATTGGGGCTGGCTCGTAGGCAGATAGGAAGGACGCCAAGCGGCGTGTATCAGTCTGGTTATAATGGGCGCGTCTTAGTTATCGTCAAGTCAGGCGCGTTCACTCCGTGAAGAGTATCGCGCCGTCCATCAGGAGCCTACTCATGCCTTCGTTCGACGTCGTGTCTGAACTGGACAAACACGAACTGACCAACGCGGTCGACAACGCCACCAAGGAACTCGAACGCCGTTTCGACCTGCGTGGCAAATGCAGCATCGAAAGCAAGGACAAGACCCTCACCATCACGGCCGAGGCCGAGTTCATGCTGGAGCAGGTGCTCGACATCGTGCGCAACAGCCTGATCAAGCGCAAGATCGACTGCCAGTGCATGGAAACCAAGGACCCCTACGCCTCCGGCAAGGTGATGAAGCAGGAAGTGACCTTCCGCGAGGGCATCGACAAGGAGCTGGCGAAGAAGATCGTCGCCCATATCAAGGATGCCAAGCTCAAGGTGCAGGCCGCCATCCAGGGCGAGCAGGTGCGGGTCACCGGCAAGAAGCGCGACGACCTGCAGGAAGCCATCGCCTTGCTGCGTGGTCACGAGTTCGGCATGCCGCTGCAGTACAACAACTTCCGCGATTGAACCTTTTGCGGCCCTCGGGCGTCGCACCCTAGGTTGATAGCACTTTGACCGCCATGGCATGCCATGGCGGTTTCGTTTCATGCACAGGAAACAGGAGCCCTCCATGGAGATGAACGTCGACGAACTGGTCAAGCTGTCAGAGGCCTGGCTGCCAGTCGTGCTGGAGTACAGCGGCAAGCTGACTCTGGCGGTAATTACCCTGCTGATCGGCTGGTGGCTGATCAGCAAGCTCACTGCCAGCATCGGGCGGATTCTCGAGGCGCGTAACGTGGACCGTGCCCTGGGCAGCTTCATCGGCAGCCTGGTGCGTATCGTCCTGCGCATTCTGCTGCTGATCAGCGTGGCTTCGATGGTCGGCGTGGAGACCACCTCGTTCATCGCCATGATCGGTGCCGCCGGCCTGGCCATCGGTCTGGCGCTGCAGGGCAGCCTGGCGAACTTCGCCGGCGGCGTGCTGATCATGCTGTTCCGGCCCTTCCGTGCCGGCGACTGGATCGAGGCGCAGGGCGTTTCCGGGAGCGTCGACAACATCCAGATCTTCCACACCACGCTGAAGACCGCCGACAACAAGGTGGTGATCGTGCCCAATGGCAACCTGTCCAACGGCCACATCACCAACTATTCGCGTGAACCGCGGCGGCGTGCCGACATCAACGTCGGTATCGACTACTCCAGCGATATCAAGCGCGCCCGTGAGGTGCTGCTGGAGATCGCCAAGGACCCGCGCGTACACCTCGATCCTGAGCCCGTCGTATTCGTCACCGGGCTGGGCGACAGCGCGGTGAACCTGTCGCTGCGCGTCTGGGTGGCGACCGGCGATTTCTGGCCGGTGACCTTCTCCTTCACCGAGCTGGCCAAGGAGCGCCTGACCGAGGCCGGGATCGGCATTCCCTTCCCGCAGCGCGTGGTGCACCTGGCCAAGGCCGAGTGAGGCAGCCGCCGCAACGAAGAAGCCCCGGCAGGTCCGGGGCTTCTTTTTGCCTGGCTGTCAGGCCTGTTCCGCGTTCGCCGGCGTCGCGGCGACCTGCGGCTGGCGCTTGTCGCGTCGCCACTGGATCAGGATCAGGATCAGCGTCGGTATGCCCATCAGCGCGGTGGCGAAGAAGAACTGCGCATACCCCAGGTGCTCGACCATCACCCCGGAGTAGCCGCCGATCAGGCGCGGCAGCAGCAGCATGATGGAGCTGAGCAGCGCGTACTGGGTCGCGGAGAACTTCAGGTTGGTCAGGCTCGACAGGTAGGCGACGAAGGCCGAGGTGGCCAGGCCGGCGCTGAAGTTGTCGCAGCTGATGGTGACGATCAGCATGTTCAGGTGCGGGCCCATGCCGACCAGCATCATGAACAGCAGGTTGGTGGCTGCCGAGGCCGCCGCGCCCATCAGCAGGATCGGCATGATGCCGAAGCGTACGATCAGCAGTCCGCCGGCGCCCGCGCCGAGCAGGGTCATCACCAGGCCGAAGACCTTGCTGACGCTGGCGATCTGTTCCTTGCTGAAGCCCTGGTCGATGTAGAAGACGTTGGCCATCACCCCCATCACCGTGTCGGACAGGCGATAGGTGGCGATCAGGCTGAGCAGCAGCAGGGCCTGCCAGCGATAGCGCAGGATGAAGTCGTTGACCGGCGTCAGCACCGGGGCCATGCCGCCCCAGAACAGGCTGGAGATGGAGAGGCCGGTGAGCAGGGTGTAGAGCAGGGCGCGCAGGAAGGCGCGATCGTAGTACAGCAGCTCCTGCAGGCTCATCTGTCCCTGGAGCAGCAGAATCAGGTCGCTTTCGTAGTACTGCGTGAGCATCGCCGGCACGGAGATCAGCAGGATGATCAGCAGCAGTACGGACAGCAACTGATGGAAGAAGCCGTACTTCGCCGCAGCGGTCTTCAGCACCGGCGCCAGGCCGCCCCAGAACAGCCCCGACGCACAGACGCAGGCCAGCGTGCTGTAGAGCATGGCACGGAGGAAGGCGCGGTCGTTGTAGAGCAGCTCCTGCGCACTGACCTCACCCAGCAGCATGGCCACCAGGTCGCTCTGGTAGAACTGGATGAACATCGTCGGTACGGCAATCACCAGCACGATGACCGCCGCGATCGCCAGCAACTGGTGGAAGAAACCATGCTTGGGCGGAGCCGCGTGGATGTGTGGCGGTGCTGGTGGCTCGCGCATCCAGATGGAGGTCAGCAGGCCGGGGAGCATCAGCAGGCCGAAGACCAGGTAGGTGCCGGTCCAGGCGCCGAAGCGGTAGTTCTCCGCCGTCGAGCCGAAGCCCTCGGCGAAGTACAGCGCGCCCGCCGTCGCCAGCAGTGCGGCGACGCGATAGCCGGTCATGTAGGCGGCCGCCAGGGCTGCCTGGTGTTCGTCACCGAGGATCTCCAGGCGATAGGCATCGACGGCGATGTCCTGGGTGGCCGAGGCGAAGGCGACCAGCACGGCCAGGGCGATCAGCGACGACAGGTGCGTCTGCGGGTCGAAGTTGGCCATGCCGACCAGGCCAATGGCGACCAGGCCCTGCGCCAGCACCAGCCAGGAACGGCGTCGTCCCAGCTTGCCCAGCAACGGCAGGCGCCACTGGTCGAGCATCGGCGCCCAGACCCACTTGAAGGCATAGGCCAGGCCGATCAGGCTGGCGAAACCGATGGTTTCACGCGCCACACCGGCCTCGCGCAGCCACACCGACAGGGTCGAGAACACCAGCATGTAGGGCAGGCCGGCAGCGAAGCCGAGAAGCAGCAGGGCCAGGGTGGCGGGGTTGGCGTAGGTCGCGAGGGCTTCTCGCCAGGATTTGCGTGGCATCAGGCTCGAGTCTGGGTCGGGGGGGAGGTTGGTAGGGCGCACTCTAACTGCTGCGCTCCATCGGGCGCCAGCCGTGGCGGCGCATATCCACACGTTCGTTCAGGATGCTGATGCCTTCCGCACGCAGGCGCGCGCGCTGCTCGGCGCCCGACGGGCTGCCGGCGGCCAGGCTCAGACGTCCGCCCGCGGCGATCACGCGGTGCCAGGGCAGGCGCGTACCTTCGGGCAGCTGGCTCAGCGTGCGACCGACCCAGCGCGCTGCGCGGCCCAGGCCGGCCAGCTGAGCCAGCTCGCCGTAGCTGACGACCTTGCCCTGCGGAATCTGCGCCAGCACCAGATACAGTGCCTCGCGACGCGCCTCCGCGCTTGCCGGTGGTGATCCCGGCCATGCAGACTCTGGCGGTTTCGTTTTACCCATGAGACTCGTCCTTATCATGCGCGTACTGCTTGCCTGCTTCCTGATTGCCCTGGCTGCTCCGGCCTGGGCCGACACCGTGTGGTTGAACAATGGCGACCGCCTCAGCGGTGAAATCATCCTGCTCGACGGCGGCAAGCTGGCGCTCAAGACCCGCTATGCCGGCCAGGTGCTCATCGACTGGAAGGATATCGACACCCTGAGTTCGGACAAGCCCCTATTGGTGCGTCGCAGCGGTTTCGACAACGAGCACAGCGAAAGGTTGGCGGCCGCCGGCAGCGGAATGGTCCGGGTGCAGGGGGCGCGGGAATACACCCTGCCGCTGGCGCAGATCACCCGCCTGGTGCCGCCACGACCGTTGCTGGAGGATAACGTCTGGGAGGGCAACCTCGACGCCAAGCTGGACATGAAGCGCAACCAGAACGATGTCGATGAATGGAAGCTCAAGGGCAACACCCGCGTGGAGCACGGGCGTTGGCGCCATGTGCTCAGTGGCGAACTGGAGCACGAGACCAAGAACGACAGAAAGGTCGAGGACAACTGGGAGCTGGAATACGACCTCGACCGCTTCTTCACCCAGCACTGGTTCTGGCGAGGTGGCATCGAGCAGAGCGAGGACGAGTTCGAGTCCATCCAGCGGCAGCGCATCGTCGGCACGGGCCCCGGGTATCGCTTCTGGGACGACGAGCTCGGCCGCTTCGATCTGATCGCCCAGTTCAACCGGGTGCGCCTGGAGTCGGATGTCGACGACCTGGCATTCAATACCAGCTCGCTGGAACTGGACTACAAGCGCCTGCTGTGGGGGACCCGCTTCGAGTTCTACGCCAATGCCGAGTTGCAGGTTCCGCATATCGACGAGATCGACTACGTGCTCGATAGCGAGTTCGGCCTGCGCTACCGCGTCAACCAGTGGGCGCGCCTGTCGCTGCTGTACGAACTCGATCAGGTGCGTGGCCAGGGCAGGACGGTTGCCGATCGACACTATCTGATCGGTATCGGCGTGGGTTGGTGACGGCGTGCCGCCCAGCGGAACGCCGCCCGACTGAGTGCCGCCCAACGGAACGCCGCCCGGCAGATAAAGCTGAACTCTGGGTATTCCGGTCGGTCAGCTGTTGCTCTGTCGCCGGGCTTGCGGATAATGCCCGGCCTTCGCCCACCAACGCCCTTGCCCAACCTATGTCTCGCTCTACATCGCTGTCCCTGCTTGGCCTGAGCATCGCTCTGTGCAGTTCCGCTTCCTTCGCCGATACCGTCTGGTTGAAGAACGGTGACCGCCTCACCGGCACCATCCGCGTCTTCGACGGCAGCCGGCTGCTGCTGCAGACCGACTACGGCGGTTCCATTCCGCTGGACTGGAAGAAGATCGCCACCCTGGAAAGTGACCACGAGCTGCTGGTCAAGCTCGGCCCGCTCGAGGGGGAACGAGCCAAGTCGCTGTTGGCCGCCGAGCCGGGCAAGGTGACCCTGGCCAACGGCGAGGCGCCGAAGACCGTCGAGCTGGCGCAGATCGAGCAGATCATGAAGCCCAAGCCGCTGGTGGAGGATTTCGTCTGGAAGGGCAACGTCGACCTCGGCCTGGACTACAAACGTGGCGAGCGCGACTCCGACGACTATGACGTTGATATCAAGACCCAGGCGCGCCACGGACGCTGGCGGCACAACGCGCTGGCCGACTACAACCGTGAGTTGAAGGACGGTGTGGTCAGCACCGACAACTGGAGTGCGGAGTACGCGCTGGACCGCTTCCTCAACGAGAAGCTGTTCTGGCAGGGGCGCTTCGAGTACAAGCGCGACCGCGTCGAGGAGGTCGAGCGTCAGCGCACCATCGGTACGGGTCCGGGTTACCAGTTCTGGGATGACGAGCTGGGTGCCTTCTCCGTCGCCACCCTGGCCAACCGCAGCGACTACCGCTACAGCAATGGTGAGCAGGACCGCTTCTACGCGCTGAGCGTGAAATGGGATTACAACCGCTACCTGGTCGGCAAGACCGTCCAGCTGTTCAGCGTCGGCGAGGTCGGCCGGCCACTCAATGGCGCCGCCGAATACAGCCTGGATGCCGAGGTCGGCCTGCGCTACAAGGTCACCGACTGGGCATCGCTGAACATGAAGGCGGAAAAGGACATCGTCAGCGGCGCCGAAGGCGACCTGGACGAGACCCGCTATACCCTGGGCTTCGGCGTCGGCTGGTAAGACCCGTCGCGAGCCCGCTGCAACGAAAAAGCCCGCGACCTGGTCGCGGGCTTTTCTTTACGGCGGGGTCACGCGTCTTCGAGGTCGCGGTTGCGCCAGCCGGCACCGCCAGGGAGCAGCAGGTTGAGCAGCAGCGCGCTGATGGCGCACAGGGAAATTCCCGACAGGGCGAACTCCTGGCCGCCGATGACCATGCCGCCGATGCCGAAGACCAGGGTCACCGAGACGATGATCAGGTTGCGTGCTTCGGACAGGTCGACCTGATGGCGGATCAGGGTGTTCAGGCCCACCACCGCGATGGAGCCGAACAGCAGGCAGAGGATGCCGCCCATCACCGGCACCGGAATGCTCTGCAGGGCCACGCCGAACTTGCCGATGAAGGCCAGGGCGATAGCGAACACGGCGGCCCAGGTCATGATCTTCGGGTTGTAGCTCTTGGTCAGCATCACCGCGCCGGTCACTTCGGCGTAGGTGGTGTTGGGCGGGCCACCGAACAGGCCGGCGGCCGAGGTGGCCAGGCCGTCGCCGAGAAGGGTGCGGTGCAGGCCGGGCTTCTTCACGAAGTTCTTGCCGGTGACGTTACCGATAGCCACCACGCCGCCGATGTGCTCGATGGCCGGTGCCAGCGCGACCGGCACCATGTACAGGATGGCGCCCCAGTGCAGCTCCGGCGCGATGAAGTTGGGCATGGCGATCCAGGCGGCCTGGCTCACGGCGCTGCTGTCGATCACGCCGAGCAGGGCGGCAATCGAGCAGCCAACGGCGATGCCGGCGAGAATCGGTACCAGACGGAAGATGCCACGGCCGAGCACGGCGACCAGCACGGTGGTGATCAGCGCCGGCATCGAGATCAGCATGGCGGTCTGGTACGGCACCAGTTCCACGCTGCCGTCACCGGCCTTGCCCATGGCCATGTTCACCGCGACCGGCGACAGCGCCAGGCCGATGGAGATGATCACCGGTGCGATCACCACCGGCGGCAGCAGGCGGTCGATGAAGCTCGGGCCGCGCAGTTTGACCACCACCGACAGCAGGATGTAGACCAGGCCCGCAGCGATGATCCCGCCCATCACGGCCGGCAGGCCGAACTCGCCCTTGGCGGCCAGGATCGGTGCGATGAAGGCGAAGCTGGAGGCGAGGAACACCGGCACCTGGCGTTTGGTCACCAGCTGGAACAGCAGGGTGCCGATGCCAGCGGTGAACAGCGCGACGTTGGGGTCCATGCCGGTGATCAGCGGCATCAGTACCAGCGCGCCGAAAGCCACGAAGAGCATCTGTGCGCCGGAGATGCCCTGGCGCCACAGCGGATCGTTGAATTCCGTCTGCGACATGTCAGGCGTCCTTCTGCTTGGTGCCGAAAATCTTGTCGCCCGCATCGCCCAGGCCCGGGATGATGTAGCCGTGTTCGTTCAGGCACTGGTCGATGGAGGCGGTGAAGATGGTCACATCGGGATGCGCCTTCTCGACCGCTTCGATGCCCTCGGGTGCAGCGACCAGGACCATGGCGCGGATGTCCTTGCAACCGGCTTTCTTCAGCAGGTCGATGGTGGCGACCATGGAGCCGCCGGTGGCCAGCATCGGGTCGATGATCAGGGCCAGGCGCGAGTCGATCTCCGGTGCGAGCTTCTCCAGGTAGGTGTGCGCCTCGAGCGTCTGCTCGTTGCGCGCCACGCCCACGGCACTGACCTTGGCACCGGGAATCAGGCTGAGCACGCCGTCGAGCATGCCGATGCCGGCGCGCAGGATCGGCACGACGGTGATCTTCTTGCCGGCGATCTTCTCGACCTGCACGGCGCCCGCCCAGCCTTCGATCTCGTAGGCTTCCAGCGGCAGGTCGTTGGTCGCCTCGTAGGTCAGCAGGGCGCCCACTTCCTGGGCCAGCTCACGGAAATTCTTGGTGCTGATATCGGCGCGGCGCATCAGGCCGATCTTGTGACGGATCAGCGGATGGCGGATCTCGCGAGTGGGCATGGGCTGGGATCTCCAACGGGGCTCTGGGAAAAATCGCGTTAGATTAAAGCATTGCTCGTGCCAAGTGGTGGGTGACTTGCGGGTCACGGCACACGGCGTCCTGCATGGGCTACGCTGGTCAGGCGAGACTTGGCAAGCGCTGTCCAGGTCTGTACCTTTGCCCGCTTTTATTTGACGACTCGATCAGCTTTCAGGCTGTTCAGCGCCACTCATCAGCCCGATCAAGAGAGAACGCCATCATGTCCGCCGATCTCGCGCACATCCGCCAAGTCATGGCGGAAGCCGACTGCCTGTTCACCGACGCCCAGGTCGAAGCGGCCATCGACAAGGTCGCCGGCCAGATCAATGCCGAACTGGCCGAGAGCAACCCGGTGGTGTTCTGCGTGATGAACGGCGGGCTGATCTTCTCCGGCAAGCTGCTGCCCAAGCTGAACTTCCCGCTCGAGGCGTCCTACCTGCACGCGACCCGTTACCGCAATGAAACCAGCGGTGGCGAACTGTTCTGGAAGGCCAAGCCGGAAGTCTCGTTCATCGACCGCGACGTGCTGATCATCGACGACATCCTCGACGAGGGGCATACCCTCGGCGCCATCATCGACTTCTGCCACCATGCCGGTGCCCGTGCCGTGTACACTGCGGTGTTGATCGACAAGGAGCATGACCGCAAGGCGCGCCCGGACCTGAAGGCCAACTACGTCGGCCTGCAGTGCATCGACCGCTACATCTTCGGCTACGGCATGGACTACAAGGGATACTGGCGCAACGCTGCCGGCATTTTCGCGGTCAAGGGCCTGTAAGCCGCTGCCCCGCTTTGGGCGTGTGCCATGCGCGCCTAGGCTTCCTGAGGTTTTTCCCCCAACCAGCGCAACGCCTTCGCGCGCGCCTGTGCCAGGTCGCGCACGTAGGCCAGTTCGCCTTCGCGGCGCAGCACCCCGGCGCGACGCAGCTGCAGGCGCACCTGAGCCGTCGCGCCGCTGAGGATCAGCGCCACGTTCTGCTGCCGATAGTCGCGCAGGACGTTGTCCAGTGCGGCCAGGGCCGTCATGTCCAGCAGCGGTACGGCGGTGATGTCGACGATCACGATGCGCACCCCCGGCGTGAAGCGGCGCAGCACGCTCAGCGCCTTTTCCGCCGCACCGAAGAACAGCGGGCCACGGATGGCGTACGCCAGCACGTGCTCGGGCAGGTCCTGCAGGACCTGGCGCTGCTGACGGTTGAGGCTCGCGGTGTCGGTCAGTTCGCTCATGCGCTTGATGAACAGCCCGGCGGCCAGCAGCAGGCCGACGCCCACGGCCAGCACCATGTCGAACAGTACCGTCAGCACCAGGCAGACGAGCAGCACCAGCACATCGCTGCGCGGCGCGATGCGCAGGGTGTGCAGGACATGCTGCGGCTCGCTCATGTTCCACGCCACCATCAGCAGCAACGCCGCCAGCGCCGCCATCGGCAGGTAGCTGAACAGCGGCGCCAGCAGCAGGATCGCCGCCAGCACCACACCGGCATGCACTAGGGCGGCCAGGGGCGAGAAGGCACCGGCGCGCACGTTGGCAGCGGTGCGGGCGATGGCGGCAGTAGCGGTGATGCCGCCGAAGAAGGGCGCGGCCAGGTTACCCAACCCCTGGCCGATCAGTTCGGCATTGGGGTCGTGCTTGCTGCCGGTCATGCCGTCGGCGACCACGGCGCAGAGCAGCGATTCGATGGCGCCCAGCATGGCGATGGCGAATGCCGGGGCCAGCAGCTGGCGGATCAGTTCGAAGGACAGCGTCAGGGGTTGGCCGTCGGCGCCGGGCAGGTTCCAGGGCAGGGCCAGGTCCGGCAGGAACGGCGGGATGCCGGGGTATTCGACGCCATCGAGCTGATAGCTGAAGCGCTCGCCGAGTGTCGCCACGGGCAGCCCGAGCTGTTCCAGGGCAATGGCCAGTAGTGCGCCAAGCGCCAGGGCGACCAGGTGCGCGGGGACTTTCGGCACCAGGCGCGGCCAGATCAGCAGCGTTGCCAGGGCCGCTGCGCCGACCAGGCTGTCGCCCGGTTGCAGGCCGGGCAGGGCCTGCGCCAGCAGCTTCAGTTGTTCCAGCAGGTGATGGGGTGTGCTGGCCAGGTGCAGGCCGAACAGGTCCTTGATCTGCAGGATGGCGATGACGATGCCGATGCCGGCGGTAAAACCCAGTGTCACCGGGTAGGGCACGAACTCGATCAGGCGTCCGGCGCGCAGCAGTCCCAGGGCGATCAGAATGGCTCCGGCGAGCATCGTGCACAGCAGCAGGCCGCCCAGGCCGTACTGCTGGGTGATCGGCAGGAGGATCACCACGAAGGCGGCCGTGGGGCCGCAGATGTTGAAGCGCGAGCCACCGCACAGGGCGATCAGCGGCGCCGCGATCAGGACGGTGTAGAGGCCGTGCTGGGGCGCCACGCCCACGGCGATGGCCAGCGCCATGGCTAGGGGAATGGCGATGATACCGACCGTCAGGCCGGCGCTCAGGTCGCCACGCAGGGCCTTCCACGAATAACCGGCGCGCCGGGTCTGGCGCCAGGCGGCGAACAGCGGTAACGATTGACGTGACATACTGGCTCCAGGGTGGCTTGGCGCATTATAAGAGCCAGGATGCCGGGCGCGGTATGACCTAGGTCGGCTGTTGCGGCAGTCGTGCCGGTGTTAGCGTGTCCGGCTGCGCGTTGAGCGGCGCCCGGCTCGGCGGTACACTGCCGGCCCTCTGTAATGCTGGCGGGAGCAGGCGATGCGTAAAGACAAGAAGCAGGTGATTGGCGAAGAAATCAGCGATGACTCGATCAAGCTGTTCCTTGCGGTGGAACCGGCGGACGCCACGCCGCCGTCGCTGCACAAGCTGGTCAAGGCCTACCGTGGCCTGCGTGTCGATGACTTCGAGCGCTTCGTGGGCTTCTTCGTGGCCGCCGGCCATGATCTCGCCGCGACGGATGCGCAGGGCAACGACTTCGTTGCGCTGATCCAGGACCAGCGCAATGCCGAGCCTTACATCGAGGTGATCAAGGCCGCGCGCGGCTGAGGGTCTTGCAGAAAAATGCCCGCCTCCCTGGGAGCGCGGGCATTTTTTATGGCCTGCGGAGCAGGAATCCGGGGCAATAAAAAACCGGCCACAGGGGCCGGTTTTTCAAGAACCTGTCGCGATCAGGCGGCAGCAGCTTCGCCCAGCGCCTTGATGTGCGCGTTCAGGCGGCTCTTGTGACGAGCGGCTTTGTTCTTGTGGATGATGCCTTTGTCAGCCATGCGGTCGATGACCGGAACGGCTGCGGTGTAAGCGGTCTTGGCAAGCTCGAGATCCTTGGCAGCAATAGCCTTGACCACGTTCTTGATGTAGGTACGGACCATCGAGCGCAGGCTGGCGTTATGGCTACGGCGCTTCTCAGCCTGTTTGGCGCGTTTTTTGGCAGAAGGTGAGTTGGCCACCGTCAAGCTCCTCGAAAACTGGGGGGTTTACACAAATTAAGGCCGCGAATCATGCCGACATGACTATCGGCTGTCAAGTCCGCGGGTGCTTTTCGCCGCTGGCCTGACCAGCGGTGGCTCGCTACACTCGACGCTTTTGCGAGCGGCGGATTGTCCACGTTCGCCGCCGTTCGGAAAAGCCCTGACCTCCATGAATCTGCTCAAATCCCTGGCTGCCGTCAGCTCTCTGACCATGGTTTCCCGCGTGCTGGGCTTCGTGCGTGACACCATCATCGCCCGCACCTTCGGTGCCGGTGTGGCGTCGGACGCCTTCGTCGTGGCCTTCAAGCTGCCCAACCTGCTGCGTCGCATCTTCGCCGAGGGCGCGTTCTCCCAGGCCTTCGTACCCATCCTGGCGGAGTACAAGATGCAGCAGGGCGAGGAGGCCACGCGCACCTTCGTCGCCTATGTCTCCGGCCTGCTGACGCTGGTGCTGGCGCTGGTGACCGCCATCGGCGTACTGGCCGCCCCCTGGATCGTCTGGGCCTCGGCGCCGGGCTTCGCCGAGGACGGCGAGCGCTTCGGGCTGACCGTCGATCTGTTGCGGGTGACCTTTCCTTATATATTGCTGATTTCCCTGTCCTCGCTGGCCGGCGCCATCCTCAATACCTGGAACCGCTTCTCGGTGCCGGCCTTCGTGCCGACCCTGCTCAACGTCAGCATGATCGTCTTCGCGCTGTTCCTGACCCCCTATTTCGACCCGCCGATCATGGCGCTCGGCTGGGCGGTGCTGGCTGGTGGCGTGGCGCAACTGGTCTGGCAGCTTCCGCACCTGAAACGGATCGGCATGCTGGTCCTGCCGCGGCTGAATTTCTCCGACCTCGGCGTGTGGCGGGTGCTGAAACAGATGGGGCCGGCGATCTTCGGCGTCTCGGTGAGCCAGATCTCGCTGATCATCAACACTATCTTCGCCTCGTTCCTGGTGGCCGGCTCGGTGTCCTGGATGTACTACGCCGATCGCCTGATGGAGCTGCCCTCCGGGGTGCTGGGCGTGGCGCTGGGGACCATCCTCCTGCCGGCGCTGTCCAAGACCTACGCCAGTCGCGACCGTGAGGAGTACCGGCGCCTGCTCGACTGGGGCCTGCGCCTGTGCTTCCTGCTGGTGCTGCCCAGTGCGCTGGCGCTGGCGGTGCTGGCCGAGCCGTTGACCGTGTCGCTGTTTCAGTACGGCAAGTTCAGCGCCACCGATGCGCTGATGACCCAGCAGGCGCTGATCGCCTATTCCATCGGGCTGCTCGGCATCATCCTGGTGAAGATTCTCGCGCCCGGCTTCTACGCGCAGCAGAACATCAAGACGCCGGTGAAGATTGCCGTGGTGACGCTGCTCTTCACCCAGCTGATGAACCTGGCGCTGGTCGGCCCGCTGGCGCACGCCGGCCTGGCGCTGGCGATCAGCCTGGCGGCCTGCCTCAACGCCGGCCTGCTGTACTGGCAGCTGCGCCGCGCCGACATCTTCCGCCCGTTGCCCGGCTGGGGGCTGTTCCTGTTCAAGCTGGTGCTGGCAGTGGTGGCCATGGTCGCGGTGCTGCTGGGCTTGCTGCAGGTCATGCCGGCCTGGGCCGATGGCGAGATGCCGCTGCGCCTGTTGCGCCTCGCGGGGCTGGTGGTCGCCGGCCTGATCACCTACTTCGGCATGTTGCTGCTGCTGGGATTTCGTCTGCGCGACTTTGCCCGACGGGCGCTTTGACGCCTGTTGTGCATGGCGTGCTGTGCGTATAATCGGCCACTTTGTGAACAAGAAGCGTGCTATGCAGCTGGTTCGAGGTCTTCATAACCTGCAGTCCCAGGCGCGGGGCTGTGTGGTCACCATCGGTAATTTCGACGGCGTTCATCGTGGGCACCAGGCCATTCTGGCGCGCCTGCGTGAGCGTGCCGCGGAGTTGGCCGTGCCCAGTTGCGTGGTGATCTTCGAGCCGCAGCCGCGAGAATTCTTCGGCCCGGATACCGCTCCGGCGCGCCTGACCCGCCTGCGTGACAAGCTTGCCCTGCTGGCCGCGGAAGGCGTCGACATGGTGCTGTGCCTGGCCTTCAATCGCCGGCTGCGGGAGTTGTCGGCGGCCGAGTTCGTGCAGCGCGTGCTGGTCGACGGGCTCAAGGTCAGGGACCTGGAGATCGGCGACGATTTCCGCTTTGGTTGCGACCGGGCCGGCGATTTCGAATTTCTCAAGGCGGCTGGCCAGCGTCATGGCTTCAGCGTCGATGCCTCGACCACGGTCGAGGTGCGCGGTGGCCGGGTCAGCAGCACACGCGTGCGCCAGGCGCTGGCCGATGGTGATTTCGAACTGGCCGAAGCCCTGCTGGGGCGGCCGTTTCGCATCGTCGGGCGGGTGCTGCACGGACAGAAGCTCGGTCGCCAGCTGAATGCCCCCACTGCCAATATCCAGCTCAAGCGGCGCAAGGTGCCGCTGACCGGCGTCTATCTGGTGAGCTGTGACGTCGATGGCGTGATTCAACCAGGCGTCGCCAATATTGGCGTGCGCCCCAGCGTTGCCGGTGACGGTAGCGCCCATCTGGAAGTACACCTTCTGGATTTTGCCGGCGATCTGTATGGCCGGCGCCTCTCGGTGGCTTTCCACCACAAGCTGCGTGATGAGCAGCGTTTCGCCTCGCTGGAGGCTTTGAAGGCGGCAATTGCCGCCGATATTGCAACTGCCCGTGAATATTGGCAGAGCCACCCGCTGATGAAGAGTCCGACATGACCGATTACAAAGCCACGCTGAACCTGCCCGACACCCCCTTCCCGATGAAGGCTGGCCTGCCGCAACGCGAGCCGCAGACCCTGCAGCGCTGGATTGATATTGGCCTGTACGAGAAGCTGCGCAAGGCGGGTGAAGGGCGTCCGAAGTTCATCCTGCACGACGGCCCCCCCTACGCCAACGGCAGCATTCACATCGGCCACGCGCTGAACAAGATCCTCAAGGACATCATCACCCGTTCCAAGACCATGGCCGGCTTCGACGCGCCGTACGTGCCGGGCTGGGACTGCCATGGCCTGCCGATCGAGCACAAGGTCGAGACCACCTTCGGCAAGAACCAGCCGGCCGACCTGACCCGCGAGCGCTGCCGTGCCTATGCCGCCGAGCAGGTGGAAGAGCAGAAGGCCGGTTTCGTCCGCCTTGGCGTGCTGGGTGACTGGGACAACCCCTACCTGACCATGAACTTCGCCAACGAGGCCGGCGAGATCCGCGCCCTGGCCGAGATGGTCAAGAACGGTTTCGTGTTCAAGGGCCTCAAGCCGGTCAACTTCTGCTTCGACTGTGGCTCGGCGCTGGCCGAGGCCGAAGTCGAGTACATGGACAAGAAGTCCGAAGCCATCGACGTTGCCTTCCCGGTCGCCGATGCCGACAAGCTGGCCGCCGCCTTCGGTCTGGCCAGCCTGAGCAAGCCGGCCGCCATCGTCATCTGGACCACCACGCCCTGGACCATCCCGGCCAACCAGGCGCTGAACGTGCATCCGGAATTCACCTACGCCCTGGTCGACGTCGGTGACCGCCTGCTGCTGCTGGCCGAGGAAATGGTGGAAAGCTGCCTGCAGCGCTACGACCTGCAGGGCGAGGTGGTGGCCACCGCGCCGGGCGCGGCGCTGAACCTGATCAACTTCCGCCACCCGCTGTACGAGCGTCTGTCGCCGGTGTACCTGGCCGACTACGTCGAGCTGGGCGCCGGTACCGGTATCGTTCACTCCGCACCCGCCTACGGCGAGGACGACTTCCGTACCTGCAAGGCGTACGGCATGAGCAACGATGACATCCTCAACCCGGTGCAGAGCAACGGCGTGTACGCCGAGTCGCTGCCGTTCTTCGGCGGCCAGTTCATCTGGAAGGCCAACCCGGCCATCGTCAGCAAGCTCGAAGAAGCCGGTGCGCTGCTCAAGCACGCCACCATCAGCCACAGCTACATGCACTGCTGGCGCCACAAGACGCCGTTGATCTACCGCGCCACCGCGCAGTGGTTCGTCGGCATGGACAGCCAGCCGAAAGAGGGCGGCACCCTGCGTGAGCGCTCGCTGGCGGCCATCGAACAAACCAAATTCGTCCCGGCCTGGGGCCAGGCGCGCCTGCACAGCATGATCGCCGGGCGCCCGGACTGGTGCATCTCGCGTCAGCGCAACTGGGGCGTGCCGATCCCGTTCTTCACCCACAAGGAGAGCGGCGAGCTGCACCCGCGCACCGTCGAACTGATGGAAGAGGTGGCGGGGCGCGTCGAGCAGGAGGGCATCGAAGCCTGGTTCAAGCTCGACGCCGCCGAGCTGCTGGGCGCCGAGGCCGAGCAGTACGACAAGAGCCGCGACACCCTGGACGTGTGGTTCGACTCCGGCACCACCCACTGGCACGTGCTGCGCGGCTCCCACGCCGACCTGGCGCACCGCAGCGGTCCGGTGGCCGACCTCTATCTGGAAGGTTCCGACCAGCACCGCGGCTGGTTCCATTCCTCCCTGCTGACCGGCTGCGCCATCGACGGCCACGCGCCGTACAAGGAACTGCTGACCCACGGCTTCACCGTAGACGAGCAGGGCCGCAAGCAGTCCAAGTCGCTGGGCAACGTGGTTGCGCCGCAGAAGGTGATCGACAGCATGGGCGCCGACATCCTGCGCCTGTGGGTAGCATCGACCGACTACTCCGGCGAGATGGCCGTTTCCGACCAGATCCTGCAGCGCAGTGCCGATGCCTACCGCCGCATCCGTAACACCGCGCGCTTCATGCTGGCCAACCTCAACGGTTTCGACCCGGCCAGGGACCTGCTGCAACCCGAGCAGATGCTCGACCTCGACCGCTGGGCGGTGGACGCCACCGCGCGCCTGCAGGACGAGCTGACCGAGGCCTACGGCGAGTACCGCTTCTGGAACGTCTACTCCAAGGTGCACAACTTCTGCGTGCAGGAGCTGGGCGGCTTCTACCTGGACATCATCAAGGACCGCCAGTACACCACGGCGGCCGACAGCGTGGCGCGTCGCTCCTGCCAGAGCGCGCTGTTCCACATCTGCGAGGCGCTGGTGCGCTGGGTGGCGCCGATCCTGGCGTTCACCGCCGAGGAAATCTGGCAGTTCCTGCCGGGTGAGCGCGCCGAGTCGGTGATGCTGGCCACCTGGTACGAGAACCTGGCGCGTCTGCCGCAAGGCTTCGAGCTGGATCAGGCCTATTGGCAGCGCGTGATGGACGTCAAGGGCGCGGTCAACAAGGAACTGGAGGCCATGCGTGCGAGCAAGACCATCGGCGCCAGCCTGCAGGCTGAGGTCACCCTGTTCAGCGACGACGCCCTGAGCGGCGATCTGGCCAAGCTCGGCGACGAGCTGCGCTTCGCACTGATCACCTCCGCTGCCACCACCGCGCCCCTGGCGGATGCGCCGGCCGATGCCGTCAGCACCGAGGTGCCGGGCCTGAAGCTGAAGATCGTCAAGTCCGCGCATGCCAAGTGCGGTCGTTGCTGGCACCTGCGTGCCGACGTCGGCAGCCACGCCGCGCATCCGGAACTGTGCAGCCGCTGCGTGAGCAACATCGAGGGTGACGGCGAGGTGCGCAAGCATGCCTGAGTCTTCGCGTTTCGGGCACTTGCCCTGGCTGCTGCTGAGCGTGCTGATCCTGGTCGTCGACCGGGTCAGCAAGGACTTCTTCGAAGGCAGTCTGAGCATGTACCAGCGTATTCAGGTCATCCCTGACTACTTCGACTGGACCCTGGCCTACAACACCGGCGCGGCATTCAGTTTCCTGGCGGATGCCGACGGCTGGCAGCGCTGGTTCTTCGCCGCCATCGCCATCGTGGTCAGCGTCGTGCTGGTGGTCTGGGTCAAGCGTCTCAAGCGCCACGAAACCCTCCTCGCCGTGGCACTGGCCATGGTCCTGGGCGGTGCGCTGGGTAACCTGTACGACCGCGTCGTGCTCGGTCATGTGGTCGATTTCATCCTGGTGCACTGGCAGAACCGCTGGTTCTTCCCGGCGTTCAACCTGGCCGACACCTTCATCACCCTCGGCGCCATCCTGCTGGCACTGGATATGTTCAAGAGCGACAAGTCCACGAAGGAGGCTGCGCAATGAGCGACGTACGCATCGGCCCGGATCGCGAGGTCACCCTGCATTTCGCCCTCAAGCTGGAAAACGGCGATGTGGTCGACAGCACGTTCGACAAGCAGCCGGCCACCTTCAAGGTCGGTGATGGCAACCTGTTGCCGGGCTTCGAGCAGGCGCTGTACGGCTTCAAGGCCGGCGACAAGCGCAGCGTGCAGGTCCAGCCGGAGCAGGGCTTCGGCCAGCCCAACCCGCAGAACGTGCAGGTCATGCCGCGCAGCCAGTTCGAGGGCATGGAGTTGTCCGAGGGCTTGCTGGTGATCTTCAACGACGCCGCCAATACCGAGCTGCCGGGTGTAGTCAAAGCCTTCGACGACGCTCAGGTGACCATCGACTTCAACCACCCGCTGGCTGGCAAGGTGCTGCAGTTCGATGTGGAAATCATCGAGGTCAAAGCGCTCTAACCGGTCGTGCTGACCCTGTAGGAGCGGCTTCAGCCGCGAGCTCTTCTTGCAGCCTGCGCGTATTCCGCGCAGGCTGCGACTTTCGGGATCACTCAAGTGCCTTGTGCCGATCCTTCGTTTTATCGCGAGACGCCTTGTATGCATATCAAACTCGCCAATCCCCGTGGCTTCTGCGCCGGTGTCGACCGCGCCATCGAGATCGTCAACCGTGCCCTGGAGGTATTCGGTCCGCCGATCTACGTGCGCCATGAAGTGGTGCACAACAAGTTCGTGGTCGAGGACCTGCGCGCCCGTGGCGCGGTGTTCGTCGAGGAACTGGATCAGGTGCCGGACGACGTCATCGTCATCTTCAGTGCGCACGGTGTTTCCAAGGCGGTGCGCGACGAGGCGGCGAATCGTGGTCTCAAGGTATTCGACGCCACCTGCCCGCTGGTGACCAAGGTGCACATGGAAGTGGTGCGCTACAGCCGTGAAGGTCGCGAGTGCATCCTCATCGGCCACGAAGGACACCCGGAAGTCGAGGGCACCATGGGCCAGTACGACGCCAGCAACGGTGGCGCCATCTACCTGGTGGAGGACGAGGCGGACGTCGCCGAATTACAGGTACGCGACCCGCAGAACCTGGCGTTCGTGACCCAGACCACCTTGTCGATGGACGATACCAGCAAGGTGATCGACGCCCTGCGCGCCAGGTTCCCTGCCATTGGCGGGCCGCGCAAGGACGACATCTGCTATGCCACGCAGAACCGCCAGGACGCGGTCAAGCAGCTCGCCAGCGAGTGCGATGTGCTGCTGGTGGTCGGCAGCCCGAACAGCTCCAACTCCAATCGCCTGCGCGAACTGGCCGAGCGCATGGGCACGCCGGCCTACCTCATCGACGGCGCCGAAGACCTCAAGTCCGAGTGGTTTGACGGTGTGGCGGGGGTGGGTATCACTGCTGGCGCCTCTGCCCCGGAAGTCCTGGTGCGCGGCGTGGTGGAACAGCTCCGCGCCTGGGGCGCAGAAGGGGAGTGCGAACTGGAAGGGCGGCCGGAGAACGTGACGTTCTCCATGCCGAAGGAGTTGAGGGTTAAGGCGCTATAGTCGCTGCTAGGAAAAAGACGGCCCTGAGGCCGTCTTTTTCGTTACTCCGTAGAAAATCACCAGTGCTTGCCGATGCGCGTTTGCGCTCGGCAAGCCCGCGCGCTTCTTCAGGTGACGACTTTCTGGGCCCTAACGCCAGCAGTCGTCAACGCTGCTGCTGCTGCCACTTTTGCCTTTCACCCCTTGGGCGTTGAGCGTCAGGTTTGCGCATTTGGTATCACGCGTCTGCACGCCTTGAGGCGTGGCGGTCAGCGTATAGCCGCCGCCGTTGCCAGCAATACTGAGCTGATACTTGCCGGTCGAGGACGTGGTACTGGCCAATCCCAGCTTCGCCGAATCGGCAGTGCTGGTGACATAGCGGTTGGTTTGAGCGTAGTAGCGCTCCTGTCGGGCGGCCGCATCATTGAGCAGCGCCATGCCTTCCGAGCGATTGCTCCTCAGCACGTACTCCTGATAACTCGGATAGGCGATGGCGGCCAGGATCGCGACTATCACCACGGTAATCATGACTTCCAGCAAGGTAAAGCCTGCTGCTGTCTTGAAGCTCATTCGTCATTCTCCGGAAGAATTTGCCAGTTCTGCCGGCCCGAAACGGTCGGACCGAAGTTTACGACGATGGGGCTGCCATCGGTGCTGAACAGCCTGTTGTCACTCAGCGTGAATCCGCCAGCCGAGGTTGGGATACCCGACACACTCGCACCCTGATAGTTGTCGCTGGCACCTACCACTCCATCGTTGTTCAGGTCGAACACGGCGAAGTTGGTTCGCCCGCCGGTGAAGGGGTTGATGCCATACGTCCAGCCTTTCAGATCGGCCGCGCAGGGATCAACGGAGGGCGTGATGGTTCCGGCGAACAGCACCTGGCCACGCGCGAACATCTCGTTG
The DNA here is from genome assembly GCF_017915135.1 of Ectopseudomonas khazarica. Taxonomy (NCBI): domain Bacteria; kingdom Pseudomonadati; phylum Pseudomonadota; class Gammaproteobacteria; order Pseudomonadales; family Pseudomonadaceae; genus Ectopseudomonas; species Ectopseudomonas khazarica. Next base: position 1,105,392 of record NZ_CP068551.1, read on the forward strand.
ACGATACGCTCGCCGTCGCCACTGTTGCCAGTCTTGAGGTCGAGATACCAGCCATACTTGCCACTGCTGCCGTTGAACCAGCTCAGGGGATTGTTGCTCAGCGTGCGTACCTGCCGAGAGATGGTTGTGTCTCCGTTCTGGAAGGTGGCGTTCTGTACAGTGATGCTCTGCGCCTGCAGATCCAGTCGATCAATGTCCGGGGCTGCTGCGGTTTCCTCGCCCCTGGTCTTCATGTCCCAGATGCCATACAGCGTCTGGACCAGTGCGTTCTCTTCACTGCTCTTGTCCGCATCACGGAAATAGCGCCCGGTGCCGAACATCACGATATAGCCATTCATGCTCGGGTGGCGAACCAGCGAAGGCGGCGCGGTGATGGACTGGATCTCGTCGCTGGCACTGCGGGCGAGGTACAGCGGCGTGCCGTCGTAGGAGACCTTGAAGTCGCTGACACTGGCGCTGCCCCGCTCGAACGGATTCGCCTTGCTCGTGTCGATCAGGTCGAAACGCCAGAGATTGCCCTTCAGGTCGCCGGCGTAGACATAGTCGGCAAAGCCATCGCTGTTGTTGTCCGCGACCCTGACACTGGACAGGCCATTGTCGGTATCGGTTTCCTTGGTGGGCAGCTTCTTGATCAGGGTGCCGTCGGCAATATCGATCAGCAGCAGTACGGCGCGACCGCTGGGACTGTCGTAGCCGTTGCCGGTGACGACGGCCCACTGGTCGCTATGGAGCTTGGCGACAGTGGGGGTGGGGAAGCTGTAGCCCATGTCGCTGGGCGTGTTCGCCGGAGCGTCTGCCGGAATGTCATCGCCCAGATTGAACTCCCAGAGCAGGCTGATGGCATTCGGATCGGTGATGTCGAGTGCGAAGAGCGAGCGGCCGCCAGCCCGCAGGGTGCCAACGAGTACCGTGCGCCATCCACCGTTGATGTAGACGTCACGAACCACCGGGGTGCCATCGACATAGAACTTGTGGGCGCCCCCCTCTTCGTTGAAGTCAGGGTCGGTCAAGCGGTACAGCTCCGGAATCACCGCCGTGGGGACGAAGGCGAACTGCTCGACGCCGTTGTCATCGAACGCATGCAGCATGCCATCGTTGGCACCGATATAGATACGCTTGCTGCGGCTCTTCTGGGTCTCGGCAAACTCGGCGTAGTCGCCACTCGGTTCGATGCTCTCGGCCAGGTAGGTTAGGTACTGTGCGCCACCGACCGAGACCGGGCTGGAGTTGATGATGTCGCCCAGCAGCGAGTCGCGGCGGCGGAAGTTGGCATTCGGTGTGCCTTTGACGAAGGCCAGTCGATCCTGCCCCAACTGGAGGGCAGTGGCGCTGAGCTGGTCCGAGTCATCCCTGGTCGCAGGGCTGCCGGTGAGCAGGTCGGTGGCCATCGCGGCCTGCAGGTCGACCAGTTGCTCGGCATTGTTGTGCGCTTCGCGGTCAGCCAGGTTGTTCCAGGTCAGGTCCTGCAGTGTGCCGTCGGTGGCGGCCATGCGAATGTTGCGACCCGCAGCGGTCAGCTTCGCCGAGGCGCTCCAGTCCTGGGTCAGGTTGCCTGACTCGTCGACGCTTTCCTTGATCAGGTCGCCACTCCAGGTCTCGACCTTGTAGTCGGTCCGGTAGATGGACCTGCCGTCTGACTCGTTACTCGTGGCATTGAACTTCTCGTCGACGCCCGGGCTGGTCACCGAGTTGTTGGATTGACCGATATTGTTGAACGCCTTGGTCAGTTGCTCTTTGAGGGTCAGGGCGTTGGTGACCAGGAAGTAGTTGTCCGGGTCGCCACTTATGTCTGCCGGGTCGCGCTCCGGCATACCGTATTTGGCGGCATACCACAGCGGGCTCTTGAGCAACTCGGCATTGCCGGCGCTGGCGGACGGGGTGAAGGTCCGCGTAGCGCTGGGTGGCAGGCCGGCGCACTCGGCGCTGTTGTAGTTGGTGCTGACGGTACACCAGCCGGCCGGGCGGCCCGGCGGCGTGTTCAGTCGATAACGGGTCTGGGCTTCGCAGTTGCCACGGTCGCCGCTATTGACCGTGCCGTCACGCAGGTCGCAGATCTCCAGGTAGATACCGTCCGTTTCGGCGCCGGTGCCCGAGATCACGTAGCCCATGTGCTGCGAGATGCCGCCGGCTGCATACTCGGAGAAGAGATCGACCTGCAGTTCGCCAGCCTCGGTCACCGACAAGGTATAGCGAGCGATGGCGTCCATGTCATGGTCTGCGCCCTGCTCGACGTCCTCGTAGTTGATACGGAACACGGCATAGGGACGGCCCCCATTCAGATCCAGGTTCCTGTCACTGCCCTCCGGGTCGGTATTGGCGATGTCCTGTACGTAGAAGTCGACGATCTGGTCGGTTGGCTGGAAATCTGCAGTATTGCTAATGCCGCTACCTGCAACCGACTTGGCGAAGGGGACCAGCGTGATGCGCTGGTTGCCGACCGGGAAGTCGATCTTCGGCAGCGGCGAGGCCAAGGCGACCGCATAGGTTTGCAGCGCCTTGTCGCCGCCGACCGGGTTGGTGGCAGCAAAGCGAGCGACACCCGCAGAGTAGTAGGTGCCTTGCTTGCTCGGCTCCTCGGGCGAGAGGCCGCGTACGCTGGACAGGCCATTGATCGTCTTGGCGGTCGGCGCGCTGTCGGCGACGCCATTGGATTCGCCGATGAAGATCTGCTTGCCGGTCAGTCCTTCGGCCACGCCGATGGCGTCGGTCTCGGTGGAGACGTTCAGGCCACTCAGCGACTCCGGGTCGGCTGCGTTGGAGAAGGCCTGGCCGTTGGCTTGCCAGGATGTCTTGCCGCCGGGCACCTTGACGTCATAGGACGGATTGATGTCGCTGATCACCGTCATGGCTGGAACCGAGCAGGCCGGATAGCCGTTGCCATCGTTCCCGCCAGCGGAGTAAGGGGCTACCCAGGTAGGCTTGGGCAGCCCGAGGGTCTGGTCGGGCCCGCTCGAGTAGTCGTAGGCCGCTGTCGCGCCGCTGGCTCCGGCAAAGTAACGCAGCGTCTCATACATCATCTCGGCAACCGGATTGCCCCACATGTAGCAGTTGCTGCTTTGCGACATCGGGCTGGTGGTGATCCAGCCGCATCCATACGTGTTGTCATTGTATCTGTAGTCATAGATGCGTAGCTTGTTGATGGTGGCGACGATTCCGTTGCGCAGCGGCGCCGGGTTGTTGATGGCGTTGTCGCAATAGCTGGCGCTGGATGCACAGAACTGACCGGTATAGGGGTCCAGTTCACGCAGGAAACTGCCCATGTTGGTGCGCAGCGTACCGCCGCTCATGTTCTTGGCGTAGGAGCCGGTGAGCAGGCCGAAGTGCATTCGGTTGGTCTCACCGAAGTCATGCAGGATCCCGGTCGGTTTTACCGCGCCACTGCCGTACACCTTGCAGGTGCTCTCGCGCAACGTCGTGTCGCCGGGTGGGCAGACCTCGACCCGCACGTTGTAGTCGGTCATGGTGCTCGGGGCACTGTCCGGCAGTTTCCAGTAGAGCCCCCAGTTGTCGCCACCACTGCCTTCCTCATGACGGAAGGTGAGGGAGTAGGCCTGCCCCCCGATCAGCGAAATGCTACCGGAGTGGCTGTTGAGGCTGCTGTCGGAGTTGCTGCTGCCGTGGCCGTTGTACCAGTCGGCGACCCGCGTACTGTTAACGAAGAAGTCGACGGCATCGTCGCCATCGACGGCGAAACTGTAGTTGCCGGTGCTGGGTGGTGTGAAGGTCGCGGTGATCAGGCTGTGGTAATTGTCGTCGGTGCAGCCGTTACCACTGAACGGGTTGCCGTTGGTGCCCTTGTAGATCTGTGCGGCCGGGCCGCTGCCGCAGCGGTCCCTGTTGCGATGGTTGTCGAACAGACTGTCCATCTGGCTCTGGTTGCTTGGGCTGGCGGTGCTGTCTTTCCAGGTGGTGACGGTCACGTTGCTCAGCACGTCGGCCGGTACCAGCGCCCAGCCGGAGGCCGAGGAACCACCCGAAGTGCACAAGACGGTACCTCCGCTGCTGTTGACGCATTTATCCATGGCTACCGGACGCTCCTTGGAGACCCAGTTCCAGATACGGAAGGAGGTATTGGTCAGGACGCGAAGTTGCGGAATCCCGGTGTCCTGGGTCAAGGACACCACTGCGAACAGATGGCGATGGCCATTGGGGGGGGAGGTCAGTGGCGTATAGCTGGCAATGTCGTAGCCATCGACGGCGACACTGTTGTACTCCTTGCCCCAGGCGTGGGCGTCATTGGGGATGTAGGCACCTTGCAGCAGGGTCTGGGAGGTGGTGTCGGTGACCCGGTAGCCGCCGTACAGCACCTTGCGCAGCGCGTCCATTCGCGAGGTGGCCAGGTAGTTGAGGAAATCCCCGCTCCACTGATCGGCGCAGGTCTTGTTGGTAGCGACGCCGGTCGGGACGAACGTGCCGTCGGTGTAGGTGTAGCAGACGTTCGAGTTGAAGTAACCGAAATAGTCTATACCGCCCTGGTCGGTGCCGAGATACCCCTTGTAGCCCGTGTCGATCACGCCATCGCCATTGAGGTCGGAGGCGTCGTTGTAGGCTTCGTAGTAGAGCTTGTGGTCACGCCCCATCACCAGCATGTTGAGCGGCGTGCTCGAGTCGCTGACGAACAGCGGCGATTGTGAGGGGCTGTTCAGGCCTGCCAGCGCGGCTAGCGGGCTACCCAGGACAACTGCAGTCAGCGCGATTGCGCTGTTCTGAAGGAAGGTGGAGTTGCGCATGCTTGGGTATCCCTCAGTTGAAGACTTTGGCGGTGGTGGAGCGCAGGCGTGCGCTATGGCCGGTCACCGAGTTGGTGCTTTCCACGTTGATTTCATAGCGAAAGGTTCCGATACCCAGCATCATGTTGCCGTACTCGGGGTTTTCCGCCTGGCCTTCCGTCGAGCCGGAGGGGGCTGTTACGGCATACCACTTGACTGACTGCGTGCTGTCACCGGAGACCGGGACGTAGTCCAGCGCACTGTCGAAATCGGTGCCATACACGGCCTCCTGGCTGAGGAAGCAATAGAGGTCGTTGCAAGCCTGCTCATGTGGCTTGGGCGGCGCGGTGAGCGCTCTCTCGCCCTGGCGAAGACCGCCCTCTCCATTGTTGGTCAGCTTCTGCTGTTCGACGAGGTTGCCGGTGATACGACCTTCCAGAGTGCTTTCCCGTGCGCCGGAAAGTGCGAGCAGGGTGATGACCAGCAGCATGATCAGTGCGACGAACAGGGCCGCGCCGCGTTGGTTTCGAGGCAGGTTTTGAGTCATGGCATCAGATTCCTGAGCATCACGTTGCTTTGGGATATTTGATAGAGCTGGCCACTGTCGTCAGCCTTCAAGGCTGCCAAGACTTCATCGTCGTCTTCCACTTCGACCATGTCTTGCCAGGTGGTCAGCGCCGTGGCGGCATCGATCGAATCGCGCAGGCGTGCGCCAGCGCTACGCATCAGGGCTGTGTGGCGCACGGCGAGAATGGGCAGCGTGGTGCTCGCCGAGGTGTACTGGGTAATGCTGCGAGGATCGGCAGCCGTGCCTGTGCCGAATTCATAGCGAAGATCGGCCAGCCCCGATACCAGTTCTCCGCTCTGGGCTTCGCGTCCGTCGAGTGTGGCGCCCGCCCGAGTGGTATGGACGCGGGTGCACATCAGAGCGCCGGCTTCGCCATCTTCATCATCGTCCTTGGCAAAGTACAGGCGCTCGATGATGATTTCATCGGAGCTGGTATAGGGGGCCTCCTCAAGGTCGGCTGCGGTCACGGGCAACTCGCCCAGGCAATTGCGCTCGAGGTGATTGCGTGGCTCATAGCGAATGCAGAGCGAGTTGAATGCCGTGCGCTTGATTGCCTGACCTAGCGAGAAGGCCCCGCAGCCTGCCAGGTCGCCTACGGCGGGGAATGCGATGTCGGTTCCTTCGTCGGGGCGCCGCCGATAACCGGCCTTGGTCAGCTCCTGCTGCAGTACGAGCAAGGCGTAGCGGCCACTTTCCAGATTTTCTGTCTGGCTCTGCTGAAAGGAGTAGCTGCGCTTGTTATCGATATAGACCTGGGTGACGCCGAGGATCAGGAAGCTGCTGATCGCCAGGGCCACCAGGAGTTCGACCATCGACAGGCCGGACTGCGAGCGTTGGTATGTCATATGGGTTCCCTATATCTGCGTGCGCAGGCGATAGCGGCAGATGGTCATGTCCGTGTCTGCGTCGCTCGGGTCCTGGTCAGGATCCAGACACTCGCCGGCCTTGGTCCGCCAGGCAATCTGGATTTCGACGGCGCTGCCGGTATTGGTACAGGTGTTGGCGGTATCGGTGCGGCAGACATGGAAATCGCTCTTGAGCAGGCTGTCACCATCGGCCGTGGCGGCTTCCACCGGCAGCATCTTCTGGACCTTGTCCGCCCAGCAGGCCAGCTGGGCGCTGGCGGCACTCGGCAGCGGCGCGCATTCGTCAGGTTTGTCCGGGAAGTCTGCATCAGCCGCTTTGTAGAATCCTGAAGACTCGGGCAGGCCTGTCGGCATGGCACGCATCATTTCCGCCAGGTCGTTGGCCAGGGTCATGGCAACATTACGTTGAACGGAGTCTTGGGTGTACTGAATGGTCCGGGTCTGCATGGCAACCATGCCAAGCACGCCGACACTGACCAGCAGCAGTGTGACCAGGACCTCGATCATGCTGAATCCTTTCTCAGTCTTCGCCATCATCATCGTCTCCTCCGGACTGGACTGTGCAGGTCGTCATCTTGTCGTCGGACGATGGGCCATTCTTGCCACGTGCCCAACTGCGGGCTCTGCCGCTGGCCTGGACATCGATGGTGTAGCCGTTGGCGAAGTCACCATCATGGCAGGTCAGCAAGGAGGCGCTCTGCCCGGTGCCGTTGTAGTGGAACGTCAGTTCACTGCTGCTGGCGCTGACGCTGGCTCCTCCACTGAGCGTCATGCTGCGCAGTGCTTCGGTCGATTCCTCGCAGTCGGCTTTCACACTCCAGACATCCTGATCCTGGCAAACCTTGATCTGTCGACGCTGCTCCACTGCGGTGCTGCGCGCGAACTGCAGCAAGGACAGCAGTTCATTGTTCTGCGACTGGGTCCGGTCGTTGGCCACGAGCTGGGTGAAGCTCGGGATGGCTATCAACGCGAAGATGCCGATGATGAGGACGATGATCATCAGCTCAATCAGGGTGAATCCCGCGTGTCTGCGTCCGCCGGGGTTGCACGTGTCAGCGAGTCGAGGTCGCAAGGTAATGGGCATGGCGTGGCTTCTGGATAGTAAGAGGCAGTCAAATGCTGCCTGCTTCGTCCGTGCATGTCTTCATAGGAGGGATGATTGGTACAACTACCGGTATGATCGGTCACCGACCCTGACCCGGAGTCGACCCTGGCGGTTGAGTACGATCTGCCAGCTTGATTGCTGAGCGCCGCAGATCGAGAAGCGACCGTTGCTGGCACTGCTCATGCCGTTGGCCTGGAACAGGATTCTGCTGCGCAGGCCAAAGCCACGCCAGCACAGCTGACTGTTCCGGGGCGGTGTGAATCGCCTGAGCAGCAGCTGGTCCCGTGCGCTCATAACGAGCCAGTGACCGTTCCAGTTGCCGTCGCAGGTCGTTCCGTTGCTGGAGCCGCAGATCAGGTGCGGGCGTTGCGAAAGGATAGCCTGGGAGCGGGTAAAATTAAGGTGGGCCAATAGTTCCTCGCGCAACGCGCGTTCCCGGTTTTGCTCTATGAGGCGGAGAAGGGAGGGGCTGGACAGGGTGATCACAATGCCCAGTAAGGCCACGACGACAAGCAGCTCGACGAGGCTGTGCGCTTTCTGATGTGATGTTTTCATGAACGATGTGCATCCGTTGCACCAAATGAGCCCGGTCTTCCTGACCGAGTCTTCCGATATAACCTCTGGTGCCGCGTTGTCAAGTTATTCTGCTGAGTGAGGTGTGTGTTGGGTCCTGACGTTCTGGTAGTGGGTGCTGGTGCAATCGGTCTTCTCTCGACCCTGATGGTGGCGCGGGAGGGCAGGGCGGTGACGCTGGTGGAGGCCGGCAATATCGGGCGTGAATCTTCCTGGGCCGGCGGCGGGATCGTTTCGCCGCTGTATCCCTGGCGCTACAGTGCCGCGGTCACGGCGTTGGCGCACTGGTCGCAGGACTTCTATCCGGGGTTCGGACAGCGCTTGCTGGATGAAACGGGCATCGACCCCGAGGTGCATGTCACCGGGTTGTACTGGCTGGACATGGATGACGAGGCCGAGGCGCTGGTGTGGGCCGGGCGTCAGGGGCGTCCTCTGCTGTCGGTGGACATCGATCAGGCGTACCGGCGGGTACCGGTGCTGGGACCGGGGTTCTCCCGCGCCATTCATATGTCGGGTGTGGCCAACGTGCGTAACCCCCGGCTAGTCAAGGCGCTGCGCGCAGCCCTGGCGGCAATGCCCAACGTGGAGGTGCGCGAGCATTGTCCGGTGAGCGGCTTCGTTCACGAAGGCGGACGCGTGCGCGGGGTGACGACCGCTGAGGGTGAGGTGCGTGCCGAACGAGTGGTGCTCGCTGCCGGTGCCTGGAGTGGCGAGCTGCTCGCGACGCTGGGCCTGCGCTTGCCGGTCGAGCCGGTGAAAGGGCAGATGATCCTCTACAAGTGCGCCGGTGACTTTCTGCCGAGCATGGTGCTGGCCAGGGGGCGTTATGCGATCCCGCGGCGCGACGGGCACGTCCTGGTCGGTAGCACGCTCGAGTACGCAGGTTTCGACAAGACGCCGACCGCTGACGCGCTGGAAAGTCTCAAGGCCTCCGCCGAGGAGCTGCTGCCTGCGCTCAGGGATGCCGAGGTGGTCGGGCATTGGGCGGGGTTGCGACCGGGCTCGCCGGAAGGCATCCCGTTCATCGGCGAACTGGCCTCGCACCCGGGGTTGTGGCTCAACTGCGGGCATTTCCGCAACGGGCTGGTGCTGGCGCCGGCGTCCTGTCAGTTGCTGGCCGACCTGATGCTCGGTCGCGAACCGATCATCGATCCGGCGCCTTATGCGCCTGCCGCGCGCCTGCAGTAGATGAAAGGGCCTGCATGACAACGCAGGCCCGTCTCGTCAGTCGATACCCAGCTTCTTCAGGCGGTAGCGCATCGAGCGGAAGGTCAGGCCCAGGCGTTCCGCCGCTGCCGTACGGTTCCAGCGGGTTTCCTCCAGGGCCTGCATGATCAGCTTGCGCTCGATTTCCTCGAGGTAGTCCTCGAGGTTGTCGATCTGCGCCAGGCAGGCCTCGCCGACTTCGCCAGTGGGGGCGCTGGCGTCGGCCAGGCGCAGGTCAGACGGCCTGATCTGGTCGTCTTCGCACAGTGTGTAGGCGCGCTCGAGCATGTTCTCCAGTTCGCGCACGTTACCGGGAAAGCGATAGTTCTTGAGCTTCTCCAGCGCGTCGGGTTGCAGCTTGGCCGCGGCCAGGCCGGAGCCCTCCGCCAGGCGCGCGAGCATGACCTCGGCCAGCTGTGCGATATCCTCGCGGCGCTCGCGCAGGGACGGCACGCGCAGCTCGATGACGTTGAGACGGTAGTAGAGATCCTGGCGGAAGCGCCCGGCGGCGACTTCGGCGGCCAGGTCCTTGTGGGTGGCGCAGAGGATGCGTACGTCGACCACCACTTCCTGCTGACCGCCGACCGCGCGCACGGCCTTTTCCTGAATCGCGCGCAGCAGCTTGACCTGCATCGGCAGCGGCAGGTCCGCCACTTCATCGAGGAACAGCGTGCCGCCATTGGCCGCCTGGAACAGGCCCTGTTTGTCTTCGATGGCGCCGGTGAAGCTGCCTTTCTTGTGGCCGAAGAATTCGCTTTCCATCAGCTCCGAGGGGATCGCGCCGCAGTTGACCGGCACGAAGGGGTGCTCCATGCGCGGCCCCTGTTCATGGATCAGGCGCGCGACAAGCTCCTTGCCGCTGCCGGATTCGCCACTGATATAAACCGGCGCCTGGCTGCGCGAGAGTTTCTGAATCTGTTTGCGTAGCGACTTCATCGGTGGCGAGTCGCCCAGCAGGCGGCTGTCGACCGGCGCCTCGTCACCTTCCGGGGAGCGGATGCGCAGCGCGGCGGCGACCAGCTCGCGCAGGCGGGCGAGGTCGACCGGTTTGGTGACGAAGTCGAAGGCGCCGGCCTTGAGGGCGTTGATCGCCGTGTCCAGGCTGCCGTAGGCGGTGATCATCGCCACCGGTACCTGCGGGTGGCGCTGCTGGATGTGCTGCACCAGATCGAGGCCGGTGCCGTCCGGCAGGCGCATGTCGGTGAGGCACAGGTCGAAGGGCTCGCGTGCCAGCCACTCGCGCGCCTCCTTGACGTTGCGCGCGCTACGGGTGTCCAGCTTCATCCGTCCGAGGGTGATTTCCAGCAGTTCGCGGATATCGGGTTCGTCGTCGACGATTAGGGCTCTCTGGCGGGTCATGGTCAGCTCAGTTTGCGCGGGTGGGCGAAGGTGATGCGGAAGCAGCTGCCGCCACCCTCGCGAGGTTTGTAGTCGAGGCGGGCCTGATTGCTCTGGCACAGTTCACGGGAAATATACAGGCCAAGCCCGGTTCCCTTGTTCTCGGTGGTGAAGAACGGCTCGAAGATGTGCTGCTCCTGCTCCGCAGAGACGCCGGGGCCATCGTCGAGCACTTCGAGCACCGGCAGGTCGCTCTTCTCGTCGCGGAACAGCTGCAGCCAGACCTGGCCGAGGCGGTGCTGCTGAGCACTATAGCGCAGGCCGTTCTGCACCAGATTGGTCAGTACCTGGGTCAGCTGGTGAGGGTCCATGCGCGTCTGCAGGCTGCCGCCCCGGGTCTCCAGGTGGATCTGTCGGTCGCTTGGCGCCGAGCTGCGGAACTCGCTGGCGAAGCGGTGCAGCCAGTACTTCAGGTCGAGCAGCTGCGGTTCGGCCTGGCGCCGGCGCGACAGTTGCAGCACGTTCTCGATCACCAGGTTCATGCGCTTGGAATGATCCTGGATGATCTGCGCCAGACGCTGATCCGGGCCTTGCAGGTCTTCCGACTCCTGCAGCAACTGCGCGGCGTGGCTGATGGCGCCGAGCGGGTTGCGTATTTCGTGGGCGATGCCCGCCGTCAGGCGGCCGAGCGAGGCCAGCTTGAGCTGCTGCGCCTGCTGGGCGATTTGCGAAATATCGTCGAGAAACACCAGGGTGTGCTGCTGCTCACCGCGCTGCAGGGAGATGAAGCTGGGCTGCAGCACCGGGCCGTCGACCTGCGCCTGCAGGCTGTCCGGGCGCATGCTCGGGTTGTGCAGCCACTGCTGCAGGCGCTTGAGCAGTTCGGGGCAGTGCGGATCGATGATCTTGCCGCTGAGTTCGCCACGTCCGAGCAACTGCGTCGCGCCCTGGTTGGCCAGCAGCACCCGGTGCTGGGTGTCCAGGACCAGGATGCCGGTGCGCATGCGCTGGATGATCTGCTCGTTGAGCTCCTCCAGATTGGCCACGTCGGCTGCGCGCTGCTCGGCGAGGGTCTCGCTCAACTGCAGGCGACGGGTGATGCCCTGGATGAAGAGTGCGCCAGCGAAGCACAACGCACCCAGTGCGCCAGCCTGGACATACTGGGCGACGGCAGCGGGTCGGCTGAGGCTCAGGTAGAAGGTCAGGTAGATCAGCGCGATGGCGGCGACGGCGGCGATCAGCAGGCCGATGCGCCCGCGCAGCAGGATGTTGGCGATTGCCACCGCGACCACCAGCAGGTTGCCGATGCCGCTTGGGGTGCCCCCGGCCGCATAGAACAGCGCGGAGAGAAGGATCACGTCGACCAGGGCCAGGCTGAACAGCTGCGCCAGGTGCTTGGGTCTTTGCACCAGCACCGCGATGAAGATGTTCAGGATCAGGTAGACCCAGCTGCCGGTGCGAAACAGGCCGATGTGCACGACATCCAGCAGTTGTTCGTCGAGATTGCTGGAGATCAGCAGCACCAGCACCAAGCCGATGATCAGGCGATAGAAATGATAGAGCCGGAGGATGCGTCGCCCCTGGGCTCCATCCTGCATGCCTGTCTCAGCGATCACCGGTACGAGGGCCTTGTTCGAGGTGGGCCTGGCTGCAGTACCACTGCTGGTCCTGGCTCAGCGCCTGAGTCTTGGGAATGTGCACCCCGCAGTGGGCGCAACGCACCATGGGCGCTGCCGCGTCCTCACGGGGCCTGGTTTTTTTGGCGTTGCTGATGAAGCGACGCCAGACCCAGATCCCGGCGAAGATGATGGCGACCCAGAACAGCAGGCGAAACAGGCCCATATCGTGCTCTTTATCCGTTCAAAGCCGCCAGTTTAGCCAAGCTGATGGCATCGGCACAGTGGCAGGGGAGTAGCCTGTGAGCTGTTTCCAGGCAATAAAAAGGGAGGCCATGGCCTCCCTTCTCGCATGACCTGTCGGTCAGTCGAACAGGCCGAAGGTCAGGTAGCTCCAGAACGAGCGCTTCTTCTCGGTTTCGCCGGTCTTGGCATCCTGCTGCAGTTCGCTCGGAATCTGCTGTTCGGCTTCTTCGTACTGGCGGATGACGTCCTGGCTCGCACGGGTTTCGCCCGGCGGCAGCGGCGTATCGGTTTCGATCAGGCCGAGGGTCGCCTTGGCCAGCCAGGAACGGTTGTCGGACTCTTCTTCAAGCGGCACGAATTCGCCGCTTTCCAGGCTCGGATGATCCGGGTAGTTGAGCTTGAGGGTTTCCAGGCTGCTGGCGGCCAGGTCGTCCAGGGACAGGCGCTGGTACGCCTCGGTCATGATCGCCAGGCCATCGCCGACCGACGGGGTTTCCTGGAAGTTTTCCACCACGTAGCGACCACGGTTGGCGGCGGCGACGTAGGCCTGACGGGTTAGGTAGTAGTGGGCGACGTGCACTTCGTAGGCGGCCAGCAGGTTGCGCAGGTAGATCATGCGCTGCTTGGCGTCCGGGGCATAGCGGCTGGTCGGGTAGCGGCTGGTGAGCTGGGCGAACTCGTTGTAGGAGTCGCGCGCCGCGCCGGGGTCACGCTTGGTCATGTCCAGCGGCAGGAAGCGCGCCAGCAGGCCACGGTCCTGGTCGAACGAAGCCAGCCCCTTGAGGTAGTAGGCGTAGTCGACGTTGGCATGCTGCGGGTGCAGGCGAATGAAGCGCTCGGCCGCCGACTTGGCCGCTTCCGGTTCGGCATTCTTGTAGTAGGCGTAGATCAGCTCGAGCTGGGCCTGCTCGGCGTAGCGGCCGAACGGATAGCGCGATTCCAGCGCCTTCAGTTTGGCCGTGGCCTGGGTGTAGCTGCGGTTGTCCAGGTCGGCCTGGGCCTGCTGGTACAGCTCCACCTCGCTGAGGTTTTCATCGACCTCCGGCTGCTTGGAGGAGCAGGCGGCGGTAAGGGCGAGGATGGCGATCAGCAGCAGGTGTTTCACTTGCATGGCGGCTTGCGTCCCTGTGACGGCCGCGCGGCCGTCCTGTTATGATGAACGCCCCCGGAAAACCCTGGGGCAAAGACGCCGTATTTAACCACAAGCCTGTCGCCGAAACCAAAGGCCAGGCTCCCGCCGTTGCCCAAGAGCCTGTTCAACGTTTCGCGAGCTGGAACAATGCAAGGTGAGGACGCGGAGTTTACGCGCCGTAAATGAGCATCCGAGCCTGTTTTCAACGCAGCAGGGCAGACGCGCAGCAGATTTTTGAACGGTTTCTGAAGATGACCTCTATAGACAAGCAACTGATCCAACTCCAGGCCGTCGTCCCTTTCGAACAGGGCGGCCAACGCCTCGACCAGGTGGCCGCGCAGCTGTTCGGCGAGTACTCGCGCTCGCGCCTTTCCACCTGGATCAAGGAAGGACGCCTGACCGTCGATGGCGCCGTGGCGCGTCCGCGTGACACCGTGCATGCGGGCTCGAGCCTGGTGCTCGATGCCGAGCAGGAAGCGCAGGGCGAGTGGGTGGCTCAGGATATCGAGCTGGATATCGTCTACGAGGACGAGCACCTGCTGGTGATCGACAAGCCGGCAGGGCTGGTGGTGCATCCGGCCGCCGGGCATGCCGATGGCACCTTGCTCAACGCCCTGCTGCATCACGTGCCGGACATCGTCAACGTGCCGCGCGCCGGCATCGTCCATCGCCTGGACAAGGACACCACCGGGCTGATGGTGGTGGCCAAGACGCTGCAGGCGCAGACCAACCTGGTGGAGCAGCTGCAGAAGCGTACCGTCAGCCGTATCTACGAATGCATCAGTGTGGGTGTGATCACCGCGGGTGGCACCATCGATGCCCCCATCGGGCGCAGTTCCAGCCAGCGCCAGCGCATGGCGGTGACCGACGGCGGCAAGCCGGCGATCACCCACTATCGGGTGCTGGAGCGTTACCGTTCGCACACCCATGTGCGGGTCAAGCTGGAAACCGGGCGCACCCACCAGATTCGTGTGCACATGAGCCACGTCGGCTATCCGCTGGTGGGCGACCCGGTCTATGCCGGGCGTTTCCGCATCCCGCCGGCGGCCAGCCCGAGCCTGGTGCAGAGCCTCAAGGAATTTCCCCGCCAGGCCCTGCATGCGCGCTTTCTCGAACTGGATCACCCGGCCACCGGCAAGCGCATGAAGTGGGAGTCGGCGCTGCCGGATGACCTGGTCTGGCTGCTGACCCTGCTGCGCCAGGACCGCGAGGCGTTCGTCGGGTGACGGCCCACGACTGGCTGCGCCCGGACTGGCCGGCGCCCGCCAGCGTGCGGGCCTGTGTCACCACCCGCAATGGCGGTTTCAGCCAGGCGCCGTTCGACAGCCTGAACCTCGGTGATCATGTCGATGACGACCCGGCTGCGGTGCTGGCCAATCGGCGCCATCTGCTCGCAACCCTGGGTTGCCAACCGGCCTGGCTGCGCCAGGTGCATGGCATCGTCGTGGCCGAGGCGGACCCGACAAGGGTCATCGAAGCCGATGGCAACTGGACCGAACAACCTGGTATCGCCTGTACGGCGATGACCGCCGACTGCCTGCCGGCGCTGTTCTGCGACCGCGCCGGTAGCCGGGTTGCCGCGGCCCATGCCGGCTGGCGCGGGCTGGCAGGCGGCGTGCTCGAGGCAACCGTGCAGGCGCTGAACGTCGCACCGCAGGAGTTGCTGGTGTGGCTCGGTCCGGCCATCGGTCCGGCGGCCTTCGAGGTCGGTGGCGAAGTGCGCGACGCCTTCGTGCAGCAGCATGGCGAGGCGGCCGCCGCCTTCGTGCCCGGTGCCAACGCCGGGAAGTTCATGGCCGACATCTACCAGCTGGCGCGCATCCGTCTGGCGGCCATTGGCGTCAACGCGGTGTTCGGTGGCGGGCTGTGCACCTACAACGACGCGCGTTTCTATTCCTATCGCCGCAGCGCCCGCACCGGGCGTTTCGCCTCGCTGATCTGGCTGCAGCCCTGAGCGCAGGGGGGATCGCGCCTTGTCGGTCCAGCAGAACAGCGTTCGTCCAATCTCATCCGGAAAAACTGGCAGAGCGGTCTGTGCGGACCGTAGGAGCGGCTTCAGCCGCGATGCATTTCGCGGCTGAAGCCGCTCCTGCAGGTTCGTCATTACTTCGTCGCTAGTGGATACGCCTCATCGGTCCAGCGTGGTATCGGGTTCGAAAAGGCTGTCCAGGCAGGCTTTCGTTCTAGCCCTTGATCACCATCATCAATAGTGCTGGGCCGAGCGAGACGACCGGTCATATGCTCGGCGCCATGAACAGCATTCGACTCGACAAGCGTGACCTGATCCTGAGCAAGGGCTCGGCGGTGATGACCCGTCGCGGCTATCACGGTACCGGTGTGCTGGAGATCGTTCAGGCTGCCGGCATTCCCAAGGGCAGCTTCTATCACTATTTCGCCAGCAAGGAAGACTTCGCCCTGCAGGCGCTGGCGTTCATCTACCGCCCGCGTCTGCAGCGCTACGCCCAGGCGCTGAGTGACCCGTCACTGAGCCCGCGTGCGCGCATCCTCGGCTATTACCGTGAGCTGCTGGCGCATTTCGCGCGCCAGGACACGCCGCAGTATCACTGCTTCATCGGCAGCCTGAGTTTCGAGATGAGCGAGATGTTGCCGGCCATCGGCGCCGAGGTCGCGGCCATCCAGCAGGCTTCGGTGGACATCCTGCGCGGCTGCCTGGAACAGGCGCAGGCCGCCGGTGAACTGCCGGCCGACGAGGACTGCGGCAATCTCGCCACCTTCATCAGCGATGCCTGGCAGGGCGTGCTCGCGCGCCTCAAGGTCCGGCACAGCCTGCAACCGCTGGAAGCTTTCGTCACCCGCCTGGAGCGCTTGCTGCAGGCCTGATAACCGTCAAATCGCAGAGGAAAGATCATGAGCGCTCCCGTTCAAGCCCTGTTCGCCCCGTTCCGTCTCGGAAACCTCGAGCTACCGACCCGTGTGGTCATGGCGCCGATGACCCGCTCCTTCTCGCCGGGCGGCGTGCCCAACGCCAAGGTCATCGAGTACTACCGTCGCCGCGCGGCGGCGGGCGTGGGCCTGATCGTCACCGAAGGCACCACCGTCGGCCACCAGGCCGCCAATGGCTACCCGAACGTGCCGCGTTTCTACGGTGAAGATGCCCTGGCCGGCTGGAAACAGGTCGTCGACGCGGTGCATGCCGAGGGCGGCAAGATCGTCCCGCAGCTCTGGCACGTCGGTAACGTACGCCGCCTGGGCACCGAGCCGGATGCCGCCGTTCCCGGCTACGGTCCGATGGAGAAGGTCAAGGACGGCCAGGTGGTCGTGCACGGCATGACCCAGGCCGATATCGACGAGGTGATCGCCGCCTTCGCCCAGGCCGCACGCGATGCCAAGGCCATCGGCATGGACGGTGTGGAGATCCATGGTGCCCATGGTTACCTGATCGACCAGTTCTTCTGGGAAGGCAGCAACCAGCGTAGCGATCAGTACGGCGGCGACCTGGCGGCGCGCTCGCGTTTCGCCATCGAGCTGATTCAGGCCGTCCGTGCGGCGGTCGGCCCGGACTTCCCGATCATCCTGCGTTTCTCGCAGTGGAAGCAGCAGGACTACAGCGCACGCCTGGTGCAGACCCCGGAAGAGCTGGAGGCCTTCCTCAAGCCGTTGTCCGAGGCTGGCGTGGACATCTTCCATTGCTCGACCCGTCGTTTCTGGGAGCCGGAGTTCGCGGGCAGCGACCTCAACCTGGCGGGCTGGACGCGCAAGCTCACCGGCAAACCGACCATCACCGTCGGCAGCGTCGGCCTGGACGGCGAGTTCCTGCAGTTCATGGTCAAGACCGACAAGGTCGCCGAGCCTGCCAGCATCGAGAACCTGCTCGAGCGCCTGAGCAAGGAGGAATTCGACCTGGTGGCCGTGGGCCGCGCGCTGCTGGTCGACCCGGACTGGGCGCTGAAGGTCCGCGAAGGGCGCGAGCAGGACATCCTGCCATTCAGCCGGGATGCGCTGACCACCCTGGTCTGAGCCCCTGTGAACTGGGCGTCGTAATCCGACGCCCAGTTTTCGGCCCCGGCACGTCGGTATTGCTGTTCATCTAAGGTTGCACGCGTTTGGCTCCCCTCTCCCATTTATGGGAGAGGGGCTGGGGGAGAGGGCTGAAAATGCCGCAGAACTGCCAGTTTTCCCCTCTCCCCAAGGGGGGCGAGGGGACTGATCGCGTCCGACCACTTCTGGTGTGAACAGCATTGCGGCACATCGGGGCTTTTCTGCGTCTGCAGGCGGGCAACGTGCGATCCGCCGGTTGCCCTCACGGGCGGTTGTCGCCTGCCCCAGGAGCCAGTTGCGCATTCACGCTGATTTCCGCCCGTGGCTGCATGGCGTTGCGCAAGTGCTGTTCGAACAGTGCCACGATGCCCTCCCAGCTGAGATGGCTGGCATGCCGGCGGGCATTCAGGCGTATGCCGCGCAGGGTCTCGGCGTCCTCCAGCAGTTCGTAGGCTGCGTCGCAGAAGCCGGCCTCGTCGGCGGGCCGCGCGAGCATGCCGTTGTGCCCGTGATGGATGTGCTGGGCGGCTGCGGCCTGATCGAACGCCACCACGGCCAGGCTCGAGGCGAGGGCTTCCAGTACCACGTTGCCGAAGGTTTCCGAGAGGCTGGGAAACAGGAACAGGTCGCCGCAGGCGTAGTGCTTCGCCAGCGTCTCGCCGCGTTGCAGGCCGCAGAACAGGGCATCCGGCAGCTGTGCCTGGAGGCTGGCGCGCAGTGGCCCGTCGCCGACCAGGATCAGGCGCATGTGCCTGTGCGGGTGCTTGAGTCGCAGCGCCTGAAAGGCCTTCACCAGCAGCCCCAGGTTCTTCTCCGCCGCCAGGCGACCGACATGCAGCACCGCCAGGTCGTCCGGCCCCAGGCCCCAGCTTTCGCGCAGCGCATCGCAGCGTCGCCCCGGGTGGAACAGCTGGCTGTCGACCCCGCGGGCGAGCAGCGCCAGGCGCTCGAAGTCGCGGCGTTCCAGCTCGACCTTCTGGCCGACACTCGGCACCAGGGTCATCTGTGTGCGGTTGTGGAACCAGCGCAGGTAGTTGGTCATCGCCCGGGTCAGCAGGCCGACGCCGTAGTGACCGGTGTATTGCTGGAAGTTGGTGTGGAAGCCGCTGACCACCGGGATCGCCAGGCGCCTGGCCGCGCGCAGCGCGGAGAGCCCCAGCGGACCTTCGGTGGCGATGTAGAGCACGTCCGGGCGCTGGCGTTTCCAGCGCCGCAGCAGTTTGTGCAGCGAGGACTGGCCCCATTGCAGGCCGGGGTAGCCCGGCAGCGGCCAGCCGCGCGTGAGCAGCAGGTCGGCGTCGGCCGTCGTGGCCTGATCGGCCTCCTGGCGCGGACGTATCAGCTGCACGCGATGGCCAAGGCCGCGCAGGCCATCGACCAGGCGCCCGAGGGTGTTGGCGACGCCGTTGATCTCCGGCGGGAAGGTTTCGCTGATCAGCGCGATGTGCAGGGACGGTGCGTTCATGTACGCAGTCTCTGCGCGGGTCATGTAGTGAACATGACGCTCGGATGACGCTTGTGTGTCAGAGGCGCAGGCCGTGCAGCTGGTCGCGCAGCCAGATGTGCGCCGGGTCGTGCTGGCGATGGCGATGCCAGATCAGGCTGATCTGCACCGCAGGCATATCCAGCGGCAGGGGCGCGACGCGCAAGCCGAAGATCGGCGCGAAGCTGGCGGCCAGGCGCTCCGGCACCGTGCCAAGCAGGTCGGTCTGGGCGACGATGGCGGGAATCGGCAGGTAGTTGGGCAGGTGCAGGGCAGCCTGGCGTCTGACCCTGGCGGAGCCGAGCACGATCTCCAGCGGCGAGCCGCGTCCGGCGCGTGGCGTGACGATCGCATGGCGGGCCTGTTGGTAGTCCGTGAGGCTGAGGCTGCCGATGAATGCCGGGTGGTCCTTGCGGCCGATCACTACCAGCGTCTCCTCGCGCAACGGGGCGTACTGCAGGTCGGGCGAGTCGAGGTGCAGGTAGTCGATGGCCAGGTCCAGGGTGCCGCTCTCCAGGCGCGCGAGCATGCTGTCGGCATCGTCGCCCTGTGCCACCAGCTCCACCTGCGGCGCGACGTCCGCCAGGTGCGCTTGCAGCGTCGGCAGTAGCGCCGCCTGGGCGTAGTCGTTGAGCGACAGATTGAAGACATGCGGCGCATCGGTAGCGAAGGGCTCCGCCGGACCGAGGCCGGACTGCAACAGGTGCAACGCCTGGCGGACCGGTGGATAGAGCGCCAGGGCTCGCGCTGTCGGCGTCATGCCACGGGCGGTGCGCTGGAACAGCTCCTCGCCCAGCTGCTGGCGCAGGCGGGCGAGGGCATTGCTCACGGTCGACTGGCTCAGGTGCAGACGCAGGGCTGCACGGGTCAGGTTGCCTTCCTGCATCAGCGCGTCGAAGACCAGCAGCAGGTTGAGGTCGAGCTGGCGCAAATTCGTTATCAAGGATAATGCTCTTTCAGAATATCCATTATTCGAATGATTTGGCCGGACCTAGACTGTTGTCAATCCACAGGAGAGCGCCATGGCCTACAACAACGACAATGCCCAGGCTTTTCGCAGCGACTACCGGGCTGCCATCCATCCGCTGTACAGCCCCTGGCTGCATGCCGCGTTCGTGCTGGCGTACGGCCTGCTCTGCATCGGCCTGCTGTGGCGCTCGCTGGAGGCCGTGGCGCCCTGGCAGTGGCTGCTGGTACCCGCGACGCTGGTGTTCTTCAGCTGGGGCGAGTACCAGGTGCACAGGCGCCTCGGTCACAACCGGACGCGCTTCGGCCGGCTCTTCTACAAGCGCCACACGGGCGACCACCACAGCTTCTTCGTCGAGACGCTGATGCCCTACGAGACCGCGCGCGACTGGCGCGTGATTCTGTTCCCGGCCTGGCTGATCGTGCTCTACAGCCTGCCCCTGTTCGCGCTCTGGTGGCTGCTGTCCCGGCTCGATGGCAATCTCGCCGCCTTGTTCGCCGGCAGCATGCTGCTGGGCTACATGAGCTACGAAGTGGTGCATGCCTGCGAGCACCTGCCCGCCGAGCACCCGCTCTCGCGCCTGCCGTGGATTCGCCAGATGCGCCGCCTGCATGCGCTGCACCACCGTCGCGAGCTGATGCATGCGCGCAACTTCGGCATCGTCCATCCGCTGATGGACTGGCTCTACGGCACCCTGCACTGGGAGCCCGAGGCGATTCACCAGCAGAACCGCCAGCAGCATCGCATCCGTGTCGCGTTACCCGCCGAGCAGGTACTGGGCTACGCCGCCGCGCCGGTTCACTGGCCGGACTGGCACCCGTCGTCACTGCGCATCTACGGTCGCGAGGGCGCGTTGCTCGCCGGTGAGCGGTTCGAGGAAGACATCCATGCGGGTGGGCGCACCGGGCATCTGCGCTGGGACGTGCTCGACCATCAGCCGGGCCGGTGCTGGCAGGCCAGTGCCCGTGGCGAACATGGCCTGCACCTGCTGCTGACCTACGCCTGCGTGGAGGAGCAAGGGGGCTGCGAGTTCGTGCGCACCCTCGAGTACGGTTTCGAGGGCTGGCCGATGCGACTGCTCAACGGCCTGTTCATGCGCCGGCGCATCGAGCGCGAGTCGCAGGCCTCCATGCAGGCATTACGTGAGGTCCTGGCCAGCCGCTGATGCCTGCTCGCCGCGCTCGCGTACCCAGAACAGCGTCGCCCCTGCCACCGCTGCTGGCATCATCAGAATGTTCAGCCCCGGCACCAGCAGCGCGGCGTAGGTGATGCCGCCGAAGCTCAGGCTCTGCCAGCGCTTCTCGCGCAGCCAGGCGAGCATGTCCTGCCAGCTCATCTTGTTGTTGTCGGCGGGGTAGTCGATGTACTGGATCGCCATCATCCACACACCGAACAGCAGCCACAGCGGTGCGGCCACGAGGTTGACCAGGGGGATGAAGCTGAGGATCAGCAGGCCGATGGCACGCGGCAGGAAGTAGCCCAGCTTGCGCATCTCGCGGCCCATGGTGCGCGGCACCATGGCCGCCAGTTCGGCCCAGCTGAACGGCGGGAAGTGGTCCTGGCCACGGGCGACCACCTCCACCTTCTCCGCGAGGAAACCGTTGAACGGCGCCGCGATGATGTTGGCCAGCATGGTGAAGGTGAAGAACACCATCAGCAGCACCAGTACCACGAACAGTGGCCAGAGGATGTACTGCAGAAAGCTCAGCCAGCTCGGCAGGTTGGGCATGAAGGTGTCGACCCAGCCGCTGAACTGCTGCACGGCGAAGCCGATCAGCGTGGCGAACAGGAGCAGGTTCACCGCCAGCGGCAGCAGCACGAACAGGCGCAGGCCGGGGCTGAGGATGAGTTTCAGTCCTTCACGCAGGTATTGCGGGCCGGACAGTACGGGGGCGGCGGGCATGGAAGACTCCGGAGTGGTCAATGGGCGCGACCATACCGATTTCAGCGCGCGGGTGAAAGTTCAGTCACTCACTCCTGCGGGGTGCCTTGCGTCGCCGGCCCGATCACGATGTGGCTGCGTTGGCGCTTGGCCAGGTACATCGCGCTGTCGGCCGCCTTGGTCAGCGTGACCGCGTCCTGGCCATCGAGCGGGCACAGGGCGATGCCGATGCTCAGGGTCACGAAGTCGATGCATGTACCGGCGATGTCGAAGGGTTTGCGCAGTGCGGCGATCAGGCGCTCACCGACGATCCGTGCGGTTTCGGCGCTGGCGTTGGAGACCAGCAGGGTGAACTCGTCGCCGCCGAGGCGATAGAGCTGGTCCGGCTGGCGCAGGGCGTGCTGCAGGCGCAGGGCAATGGCGCGCAGCAGCTCGTCGCCGGCATCATGGCCGAAACGGTCGTTGACCTGCTTGAAGTGATCCAGGTCGATGAAGAACAGCGCCAGTTGCTTGCCCTGGCTCTGGGCCTCGGCGATCTGCTGCGGCAGGTGTTCGAGAAAGGCCTTGCGATTGCCCAGCCCGGTCAGGGTGTCGTGATAGGCCAGGGTGTGCAGCTTGCGCCGCTGCGAGGCCTGGGCACTCACATCCCGGAGGATGCCGCGATACCCACGGAAGGTGCCGTCGGTGTCCTGTATCACCGACAGGCGCGCCTCGAAGTCACCGAGGGTGCCGTCGTGACGCCGCATCGGCGTGCAGAGGGTGCGCAGGCTGCTGTCATCGCGGGCGTTCTGGAAGTACTGCAGGGCCGTTGCCGTATGGCCACGCAGCAGCAGCTGGGTGAAGGGGCGGCCCAGCAGTTCCTCGCTGCTGTAGCCGAGAATCTTCACCATGGCGCCGTTGATGCGCTGGACCTGGCCGTGTTCGTCCACCTCGAAGTAGCCGTCCTGGATCGACTCAAGAATGGCGCGGTCACGTTGTTCGCTCTGCTCCAGGCGCTCGAGCATGCTGTTGAGGGCGCTGCCCAGCTGCCCCAGCTCATCCCTGCCGAGGTCCGCCAGCTTCGGCAGCCGGGTCTGCTCGCCGATACCGTCGATCTCCCGATTGAGCACCTCCAGGCGCCTGAGCAGCCAAAACTCCAGGCCCATGTAGACAACTAGGGCAGCACCGAGAACGATGACGAAGCTGATCGCCAGGAAGAAGTGCAAGGCGTCGTGCGCCCCGTTGTAGTTGCTGCGCTCGGTGGTGATGCGCAGGGCCAGCTCGGGTGCCTGCCACGGGTTGTCGAGCTGCAGCAGGATGCTCTGCCGTTTGTCGGACAGCAGCTCGCGGGGGCTGACTTCGGCGCCGAGGGGGGCCTCGTGCCTGGGCTGCCAGCCCGCCGTGTCGGCCACGGCGGGGATGAAGGCGACCTGGCCGACGAACTGGTGCGCCAGTGAAGTCATGCGCGACGTGGTGAAGAAGCGTCCGGCGATAAAGGCGCCGGCCGCCGGCGCAGTGCCGTCGCTGTCGGTGACGGCACTGCTCAGCAGCAGGGTGGGCACGCCATGGACCAGCAGGAACTGCGCCGTGGTGAAGCGCGGATCGCCCTTGGCGTCGAGGATGCCTGTCGCCGCGCTGCGTGCGTACACGTCGTTACGCAGGTCTTCACGGCTCGGTTCGCCGCCCGGACCCAGCACCAGCAGTTCGCGGGTGTCGAACGTGCCCCAGCGCTCCAGCAGCAGGCGCCCCTGGGCATCGAACATGACCATGAAGTCGAAGTCGTAGTTGTCCAGCTCGGTGTCGTCGAGGTCTTCCTCCAGGTAGCGTTCCACCGGGCTGCGCGCCTGGGCGACCGCGTAGCTCTGGTCCCACCAGCTGTAACTGCGCAGCAACTGCGCGGCCTGCTCGATGTGGTCGAACAGGATCTGTTGTGCCTTGCTGGCCGCGTCCTGGAGGTTCTGTTCGTCCTGCTGGTCGAAACGGCGCAGCAGCAGGTGGTCCGACAGGAGCTGGACGATCAGAAGGGTCACTACCAGCAGCGGCGCAAAGAGTGAAAACAGGCGTTTGCGCAGGCTCATCGGGGTTTTCGTCCTCGTCGCTACAGCCTCAGTATAGTGAGGCTCCGGGGCCGTGCATGAACGATAGCGCCTCTCTATCCGGGGCATTGGCGATAGGTATTTCCGCCCGTTCAGGCTGCCCGATAGTCTGGGCCGCACCTTCACTTTCGCGGGGCTTTCACTCTTCACAAGCCTTCCCCTAGCGCTTCGAAAGTCCCCTTTTTATTGCAGCCGGCGCGACGGGTCGGCGAGGAGTTAGCGATGTCCAGCGTTCGTCACGCCCGCGTCATCATCCTGGGTTCCGGTCCGGCCGGTTACAGCGCCGCCGTGTACGCCGCGCGGGCCAATCTCAAGCCGTTGCTGATCACCGGCATCCAGGCGGGTGGGCAGCTGACCACCACCACCGAAGTGGACAACTGGCCTGGCGACCCCCACGGGCTGACCGGTCCGGCCCTGATGCAGCGCATGCAGGAGCATGCCGAGCGGTTCGAGACCGAGATCGTCTTCGACCATATCAATGCCGTGGATCTGGCTGGCAAGCCCTTCACCCTGGTGGGCGACAGCGCTACCTACAGCTGCGACGCGCTGATCATCGCCACGGGCGCCAGTGCGCGTTACCTGGGCCTGCCCAGCGAGGAGGCCTTCATGGGGCGCGGCGTGTCGGCCTGCGCCACCTGCGACGGCTTCTTCTATCGCGGTCGCGAGGTGGCGGTGGTCGGTGGTGGTAACACGGCCGTCGAGGAGGCGCTGTACCTGGCCAACATCGCCAGCAAGGTGACGCTCATCCACCGCCGCGATACCTTCCGGGCGGAGAAAATCCTCCAGGACAAGCTGCGTGCGCGCATCGCCGAGGGCAAGATCGAGTTGCAGCTCAATGCCGAGGTCGACGAGGTGCTGGGCGATGCCAGTGGCGTCACCGGCGTGCGCCTGAAGCAATACGGCGGCGCGTACCGCGAGCTGAGTGTGGACGGTCTGTTCGTGGCCATCGGGCATACCCCCAATACCGGCCTGTTCGACGGCCAGCTGGCCTTGCAGGATGGCTACCTGGTGGTCGACGGCGGTCGTGCGGGCAATGCCACCGCGACCAGCGTCGCCGGCGTGTTCGCCGCTGGTGACGTGGCCGACTCGGTCTATCGCCAGGCGATCACCTCGGCCGGTGCCGGCTGCATGGCCGCGCTGGACGTGGAACGCTATCTCGACGGGCTGTGAGGCCTTAACCGCGTTGCTCGCGGTCGTCGCAGGCGCCGGCCCACAAGCTCCTGCGGGGCTGCGCTCGGGCTGCTCAGTCCGGCCAGTGCCATGGCGGCTCGTCCAGCATGCCCTGGCCGCGGATGCAGGTCTGGCCGAGCTGCTTGTCCAGCTCCAGGATGTTGCACTCGGGGCTTTCCCTGAGCGTGGCGATCAAGCGGCTGGCGTGGGACACGACCCATACCTGGGTCTGCCGCGAGGCGGCGATGATCAGGCGCCCGAGCGCAGGCAGCAGGTCCGGGTGCAGGCTGGTTTCCGGCTCGTTGAGCACCATCAGCGAGGGTGGCCGTGGCGTGAGCAGGGCGGCGACCAGCAGCAGGTAGCGCAACGTGCCATCGGACAGTTCGGCGGCTCCCAGCGGGCGCAGCAGGCCCTCCTGGTGCAGCTCGACGACGAAGCGCCCGCCGGCCTGGAAGTCGATGCGCAGGCGACTGCCGGGGAAGGCGTCGTCGATGGCGGCGTCCAGTGCGGCGGGGTCACCGATCTCGCGGATGGTCTGCAGGGCTGCGGCCAGGTCGCGGCCATCGTGATGCAGCACCGGCGTGCGTGTGCCCAGCTGTGGCTGCCGTGCCGGCGCGTCGGCGTCGCTGCGGAAATGATCGTAGAAGCGCCAGCGGCGTATGGTTTCCCGGAGCTGGAAGACTTCCGGGCAACCGGGGTCGTTGCCGATCTGATCGAACAGGCTGTCGTAGTTCGGGAGGTGCTGGGCCAGTACCTCCCAGCTGCGGCCCTCACGCATGCGCACCATGGGGCCGGCGCGATCCACCAGCAGCGACGCCGGTCGGTAGCTGGCACCGGCCCAGATGCACTCGCGCTTGATCTCCGGGTCGAGGGCGAAGGCGCTGGGCGTGGTGCGATCCTCACCCGAGTTCGACTCGGGAAGGCCCAGGGCGATGCTGTAGCCGAAATCATCCCCGACGAACCCTAGGCGCAGGCGCATGGCGCCCTGTCGCGGGCCGCCCTGCACGGCTACCTCGCCATTGCGCATGCGCCGGGACACCTTCTCCGGCCCGGCCCAGAAACTCGACTCCAGGCCACCTTCACGGGCCAGGGCGTTGACCACGCCGCCTTGCGCGGTCTCCGCCAGCAGGCGCAGGGCGCGATACAGGTTGGACTTGCCGCTGCCATTGGCGCCCGTGATCAGGTTGAGCCGCCCCAGCGGCAGGATCAGGCGGTTGATCGAGCGGTAATTGGCAACGGCGAGGGTGTGCAGCATGAGTGTCGTCCTGACGGGTTATCGGCGGCCATGGCGCGGCGCAAAGGCCCACCAGGCCAGCAGCGGGTAGCACAGGTAGTGCAGGCTGAAGAGAAACAGGCCCATGGGGCTGGGTGTGTCCTGCAGGTACATCATGCCCAGCAGACCCAGGTAGAGCAGCCCCAGTACGCCGCCATAAAGCGCCGTGAAGCGCCAGCGCTCCGCGTTGCTGGGCGCACGCCCCTGGCGCCAGTGGAACACCAGCGCCAGGCCGGCGGCGATGGCGGCGGCAATCAGCAGGGTGGTGATCATCCCGCCGAGGCGCACGAAGGTGCGCAGCAGCAGGTTGAGCAACACAGCCGTGATCACGCCGGCAGCGGCGTAGTAGCGCAGGTGCAGGGGTTCGCTCATAGCGCCTTGGCCAGGCCGAAGCGTTTGCTCAGCAGCCGTTGCAGCAGCGCGCGCGGCAACAGCGCGGCGAGCAGGGGCAAGGCGCGGCTGCCGTTGCCCAGGCGCAGCAGGCGCGGGCGCTTGTCGCGCTGGACGGCGGCGAACAGGTGCGCGGCAAAATCGCTGGCCGGGGTCGGGTTGTCCTGCGAGGCCCTGGCGCGCGCGCGAATGCCCTCGCGCAATGGCCACCAGGGCGAATCCTCGCGAATCAGTGCTTCGGCCTGCTGGCTGGCGCTGGCGCCGAAACTGGAGGCGATGGCGCCGGGCTGCACTTCCATCACCTCGATGGCGAAGGGCGCCAGTTCCATGCGCAGCGCATCGCTCAGGGCATGCACCGCCGCCTTGGAGGCGCAGTAAGCGCCGGCGAAAGGGGTGACCAGGATGGCCGACACGCTGCCGATGTTCACCACCAGGCCACGACTGCGGCGCAACAGGGGGAAGAACGCACGGGTGACGCCGACGATGGCGAACACGTTGGTCTCGAACTGCTGGCGCATGGCGTCCACGCCACCGTCGAGCAGCGGGCCCATGGCGCCATAGCCGGCGTTGTTGATCAGGACGTCGAGGCCGCCGATCTCCTCGCCCAGGCGCTCGGCCAACTGCTGCAGAACCTGGCCATCGTTGACGTCGAGTGCTACCGCATGAAAACCGGCCTGTTGCAGTTCGGCCAGGTCGGACGCCTTGCGCGCCGTGGCCCAGACGGCATAGCCGCCGGCCTTGAAGGCATCGGCCAGGGCGCGGCCGATGCCGCTGGAGCAGCCGGTGATGAGGACGCTGGGTTGAGGCATGCGCGGGACTCCCTGAGACGCGAATGGGGCTGCAGCTTAGCAGCCACGGCCGCAGTCATGGCCAACGTCCGCTGCCGGTGTTTCTGCGTTCATGGGACGAACTTGCCCTGCAGGCGCTCGGCGCGAAACTCCAGCGTGGACGGGCGATAACCGCTGCGCAGATCGGGCACGGGCAGGCAGTCGTTCCAGCTGGCGCCCGGCAGCAGTTCACCCGGGCCGCTGTAGCGTGGCGACTCGTACAGGCGTTGGGCCAGGTTGGTGGCGTTGCCGGGGCGGTAGGCGGCGACCTCCCAGCGCAGCTCGAGCAGGGCGGCGTCGCTGCCGTTCCTGAGTGCGATGGCCAGCGGGCGGTCGGCGGGGCAGCGCTGCGGGTCGTAGTTCAGGCGCAGTTCGAGGTGGGCGAGGTAGCGCTCGTCGCGGCTTTCCTGCCAGAGCACCCAGGTGGCGACCAGGCCGAGCCCGAGCAGCGCCGCCATGGAAACCGGCAAGGCCTTGCCCGGATAGCGGATCAGCAGGATCAGCCAGGTAATGACGAGTGCGACACCGAACAGCATGAGAACAGCCCTGATTGAAGTCTGCGCTCATCGTACACAAGCTGTCGTCGCACGGGTAACCGCCGAGGCGTTACCGGGGATGTGCGCAGGAGCCGGCAGGCCGGCTCCTGCGTGGGGCGCTTACCTAGCCATGTGCCGCCACCGCGTCGCTGCGGCCGTAGACATCCTCCAGGCGCTCGATGTCGTCTTCGCCCAGGTAGGTGCCGGACTGCACCTCGATGATCTCCAGCGGGATCTTGCCCGGGTTGGACAGGCGATGCACCGAGGTCATCGGGATATAGGTGGACTGGTTCTCGGTGAGCAGGAACTCGCGGTCGTCGCAGGTCACGCGGGCCGTGCCGGATACCACGATCCAGTGTTCGGCGCGGTGGTGGTGCATCTGCAGCGACAGCTGCGCCCCCGGCTTGACGGTGATGTGCTTGACCTGGAAGCGACCGCCCATGTCCACCGAGTCGTACGAGCCCCAGGGGCGGTAGACGGCACAGTGGTTCTGGGTTTCGCTGCGGCCTTGCGCGTCGAGCTTGCCGACCAGCTTCTTGACGTCCTGCACGCGGTCCTTGTGCGCCACCATCGTGGCGTCCTTGGTCTCCACCACGACGATGTCGTCCAGGCCGAGCACCGACACCAGCTTGCCGTTGCCGTGCACCAGGCAGTTGCGGCTGTCTTCCAGCAGCACGTCGCCGCTGACCACGTTGCCGGCGGCGTCCTTGTCGTGCACTTCCCAGATCGACGACCAGCTGCCGACGTCGTTCCAGCCTGCCGACAACGGCACCACGCAGGCGCGATCGGTCTTTTCCATTACCGCGTAGTCGATGGAGTTGTCCGGGCAGCAGGCGAAGGTGGCCGGGTCGATGGCGATCTGCTCGCCCTCGCGCTGGCTGCGCTCCAGGGCCAGCAGGCAGGTGTCGTAGATATCCACGTCATGCTGCTTGAGCTCTTCCAGGAAGCGGCTGGCGCGGAACAGGAACATGCCGCTGTTCCAGTAGTAGTTGCCGCTCTCGACGTACTCGGAGGCACGCTTGGCGTCGGGTTTCTCGACGAAGCTGGAGACCCGTGCGACGCCGTCCGGCAGCTCGCCGTCGGTCTCGCCGAGGATGTAGCCGTAGCCGGTCTCCGGGCGGTTGGCCGGTACGCCGAACAGCACCATCTCGCCTTTCTCGGCGGCCACGGTGGCCAGCGCCAGCGCCTGGCGGAAGGCTTGCTGGTCATCCAGCACATGGTCGGCCGGCAGCACCAGCATCAGCTCGTCGCGACCTTCGGCCAGCAGTTGCAGGGCTGCCATGGCCACGGCCGGCGCGGTGTTGCGGCCGAAGGGTTCGAGCAGCAGCAATTGCGCCTGCTGGCCGATCTGCTCCAGCTGCTCCTGGACGATGAAGCGGTGTTCCTGGTTGGACACCAGCACCGGAGGCTGCATGCCTTCGATGGACAGGCGCTGCAGGGTTTGCTGGAACAGCGTCTGCTCACCGGTCAGGGCGAGGAACTGCTTGGGGTACAGCTTGCGCGAAAGAGGCCAGAGTCGCGAGCCGCTGCCACCGGAAAGGATGATAGGGGTCATGGTTGTGTCTCTCCTGAACGATTGATCAAGTGGTTTGCCCGTGTCGTGTCGGTGCGACGTGTACCCGCCGTTTTCCTTGTTCTGCAGAAGCCGTGGATGGCCTCAGCCATCGATGGGGCGCTTGACCCAGACCGGCGACAACTTGCCCTGGGCGCCGGTGACGAACAGGCTGACCACCTCGCCGCGCTCCAGCGTGACCGGCTTGAGGTCGGCGACCTTGCGCTCGCCTTCGAACAGCGCCAGGCCGACCTTCACCGGGTTGATCTCGCGGTCGCCACGGCCATCGGGTGCGACGTCGGCGACCACGGCGGTCTTGCCGTCGGCGGTCTTCAGGCTGAGGGTGCTGTCGCTGAGGTTCTGCACGCGCAGCATGGCTTTCTGCCGGCTGCTGAAGGGCGGCTCCTCGACCAGGCGCGGCTTGGCGCCGCTCTGGCTGACCAGGGTGTAGTAGTGCTCGGGTTGCAGCTGCACCGGCATCTGCGCAGTGCCGACCTGAGCCTGGTAGCTGCCCGCCGGGAGGAACTTGAAGTCGCTGGAGCCCAGCGGCGAGATCTGCTTGAGCTGGGTCTGGCCGACGCTGACATCGAGTTCGGCGCTGCTGGCGTTGTACGCACGGACGAAGGCCGAGCCCTTGGGCGCCTTGGGCCCGTAGAGCGCACCGTCATCGGCGGCGTGTGCCTGCAGCATGCCGAGGCCGAGGGCCAGCGCGCAGGTACCCAGGGTGAAGCGGCGCAGGGTGGTTGGTTTGGTCATTGGATAGTCCTCCTTGGGGGATGAATCAGTGGCTGGCCGCAGCCAGCCCCTGGCGCTCGCCGCCCGCCTTGAGGGCGGCGAGCCATTGCGGGTCGAAGTCGGTGAAATCGCTGGTCATCGGCAGGTAGCGCTCGGGGAACTCCCAGATCACCAGCTGCGGCGGGTTGTCCGCGAATTCCTCGCTCTGCAGGTACTTGAGCATCGGCACCAGCGGGCCTTCGCCTTCCTCGGCGTAGTTGCCGAGGTCACGCTGCAGGTGCTGGCGCAGCGCGCCGGCGAAGTTCCAGGCCGGGTTGGCGCTGTAGCTGGTGCCGACCAGGGCCACCGGCATGTCGCTGTCGGCGAACAGGTCGTCGCTGCTGGCCTGGGCGCTGTGGGTTTCGCGCTGTTGCAGCTGATCGGCTCGCGGCAACAGGCTTTCGAACAGCGGCGCCAGGGGCAGGAAGCGGGTCAGGTCGCCCTGGTGCGCGCGGGTCTCGACGGTCTCGGTCACGAACCTCTGGGGTTCGCCACGCAGCTGCACCGCGCTGCGCACCACGTCGCTCAGGGCGCGTGCGGTGACATCGGCGCCCTGGGGCGTCCAGTGGGTATCGGTACGCAGGAACATCTGCGCCTTGCCCTTGCCGGCCAGCAGCGGGCCGAGCAGGTCGGGCGCGGCGATTCCGGCATTGCGCACGGCGCGGTGGAAGCGCGGGTAGAGGCTGGTCTGCAGGGCACTCGGGTGGTGCTCGCCGGTGTGTTCCGGATACAGGCGGGTCTTGGCCGGGAGGATGGCCAGCACCAGGTGGATGTCGCGTTGTTCCAGCTGGCGCTGCACGCCCCGGATCAGCGCCAGGTTGTCGCGCATCTGGCGCTGGGCGTCGGGCACCGGGTCGAACTCCTCGTCCGAGTACAGCCAGCCGCCGTCACCGATCACCAGGCCGCTGCGCCCTTCGCCGAAGGCCAGGTACTCCAGCGCTGCCCACAGGTTGATGCCAGCCTGCTTCAGGGGGAACTGCTCGTCGTAGTGCTGCTCGATGCTCTTGGCCAGGCCGCCATCCAGCACGCTGGACTTGGCCGGCATGCGGTAGTCGGCGAGGTTGGCCAGCGCGAGCAGGCTGACGGGCAGCAGGAGCAGGCTGAACAGTACGACGTAGAGCGTCTTGATGGGGCGGTTCATCATCGGCCTCCGTTCAGAACTGGAAGTAGAGGAAGGGGGAGTAGCTCTGCGCCGAGAGCTTGAGCAGCGAGGCGCAGAACAGCAGGAGCAGCGCGCCACGCAGGGCGACCGTGCGCAGGTCCACGGCCTGCAGGGCAGCGCCGGTGCCGGCCAGGGTCATCCCCGGCGCGTGGCGACGGCCGGCGAGGAACTGCCGGGCGCCGCACAGGGCGATCACCACCCAGGCCAGGAGCAGCGTGCTCATCTGCAGGCCGGTGATGCGCGCCAGGGTCAGCTCGCTCAGGTGCCAGTCGTCGAAGGCGAACAGGGCGGCGTACATGCGCCCGGCGACCTCGAGGTTCTCGGCGCGGAAGATCACCCAGCCGAGCATCACCAGCAGCAGGGTGAAGGCCCACTTGAACAGGTTGAACTGGGTGGCCGCGGCCTTCACGCCCAGTGCGCGCTCGATGGCCAGCCAGGTGCCGTGCCAGGCGCCCCAGATCAGGAAGGTCCAGTTCGCGCCATGCCAGAAACCGCCCAGCAGCATGGTCAGGAACAGGTTGCGGTAGGTGTTGAAGGTGCCGTGGCGGTTGCCCCCCAGCGGTACGTACAGGTAGTCGCGCAGCCAGGTGGACAGGCTGATGTGCCAGCGTCGCCAGAATTCGGTGATCGACTGGCTGATGTAGGGCTGGTTGAAGTTTTCCATGAAGCGGAAGCCCATCATCAGGCCCAGGCCGATGGCCATGTCGCTGTAGCCGGAGAAGTCGAAGTACAGCTGCGCGGTGTAGGCGACCATGCCCAGCCAGGCCTCGCCGGTGGTCGGGTTGTCCAGCGCGAAGCAGTGGTCGACCAGCGGTGCCAGGCTGTCGGCGATGAATACCTTCTTGACGAAGCCCTGCATGAAGCGCGTGGCGCCTTCGGAGAACTTGTCCAGGCTGTGCGTGCGGTCGGTGAACTGGTCGGCCAGGTCCTTGTAGCGCAGCACGGGGCCGGCGATCAGCTGCGGGAACAGGGCGATGAACGCGGCGAAGTTGATCAGGTTGCGCGTGGGTTCGGTGTCCTTGCGGTACACGTCGATCAGGTAGCTGATCGACTGGAAGATGTAGAAGGAAATACCGATCGGCAGGATCACCTGGGTCAGCACGAACGGCTGCATGCCGGCGGCTTCCAGCAGGGCATTGATGTTGGCCACGCCGAAGTTGGCGTACTTGAAATAGCCCAGGGTGGCCAGGTTGCCGATCACCCCCACGGCCACCCAGCGGCGCGCTGCCTGGGTGCCGGCATGCGCCTGGATACGCAGGCCGAAGAGGTAGTTCCACAGCGTCACGGCGGCGAACAGCAGGAGGAAGTCCACCCGCCACCAGGCGTAGAAGGTGTAGCTGCCGATCAGGATCAGCAGGTTGCGCCCGCGGTTCGGGCACAGGTAGTACAGGCCGAGGAAGATCGGCAGGAACAGGAACAGAAATACGTTGGATGAAAAGACCATCCGTGCTTCTCCGTGAACAGCCGGGGCAGCGCCCCCCTTTCCCCCCGCGAGCGGAGGGTTTGTTTTGCTACGTGTAGGAGCCGGCTTGCCGGCGATCGGCTTCTGAAAGCATCGCCGGCAAGCCGCCTCTAGGGCTTTTCGAACACCTGCGTCACCTCGCCGCCGAGGCGGAAGCTGTTGAACGGCCCCCTCTCCTGGTTCAACTCGCGGGTCTGCTCGTCACAGGCATAGAGGCTGCAGTAAGGCGCCAGCCAGGCGTACTTGTAGTCCTTGTGCAGCTCTGCCATGTCCTGCTCGGCGCCGCTGCGACGGGCAAAGGCAGCGGGGTCGCGGGCACCTTGCAGCACCCGTTCGGCCAGGCGTTGCAGGGCGCCGTGATTGGCGTCGCGCAGGTCGACATCGTTGGCCTGGGCGAATGCGGCGATCATCGCCAGCGGCGGCAGGGCGTAGTTGTGGTACGCCAGGGCGCGCTGGCTGCGACGCATCTCGTTGGCCAGGTAGCCGTCGGCATCGACCTGGCCGGCGGCGACGCGGAACTGCTCCACCGACCAGTCGAACAGGTCGCGGCGATCGGCGATGACGGCCACCGCCATCACCGACCAGGCGGCCCAGTAGCTGTGGTTGTTGATCTTGCGCAGCGGCAGGCCGCTCCATTCACGCACCGTGTGCTCGGCCAGGCGGGTGAACCAGGCCTCGATGCGCGCGCTCTGCTGCGGGTAGGCCGCCAGCGGCTGCGACTCGGAGAACTTCAGGCGCAGCCAGGCGCCGGCGAGGCTGCCCAGCGCCCATTTGCGCATCGACTTGCCGGTGTGGTTGAACTGCTCGGACTCCAGGGCATCGGCGCTGGCCCACTGGTCGAGCCACTCGACGGCGCAGTCCAGGTGGCCCTGCTGACCGGTGCGCATGTAGTAAGTGATCATCCGTCCGGCTTCCTTCTCCAGACGGGTGATGTTCGCGGTCTGCTCGCGGAAGTTTTTCTCGGCCTTGCGGTTGAGCGTGGCGCGCGCGCTGTTCGAGCCTTCGTACTTGCTGGTGAACTGCAGGTCGCCGGTATAGGGACGGGGCACGGCCTGGCAGCTGGGCGCTTCGCCGCCGCGCTGGCCGACGGCGGCGTGGTAGCCGGGCGGCGGTTGCAGCGCGGCGAAGGCCGGGGCGCTGAGCAGCAGGCTCATGAGCGTGAGTGGGGCGAGTCGCATGGGCATGGTGGCCTCCTCAGTCGTCCGCGCCGTGCCGGGCAACCTGCTGGGCGGCGCCAGTCGGGCGCTGACACAGGCTGGCCTGGACTTTCAGGTCGTCGTCGCTGTCTGCGGGCTTCTCGATTTCCAGGGCGAAGAAGTTCTCGTCGCCCCAGCCCGGCTCGTCACGCAGTTCGACGGCGAAGCGTCCGTCGGTATCGACGGTGTTGGGCTTCTCCAGCTTGATCTGCTCGCGGCGGCCGTTGAGGTACCAGATGGTGGCGTCGACGCGCTTGACCGACGGATCGCTGAAACGCAGGTCGAGCTGGTGGCGATTGCCGGCCAGGGTCAGCAGCTTGTTCTTGCCGTTGACCAGCACCTCGTTGCTGCCGGGATGCAGGCGCTTCTCGCTGCTGAGCAGCTCGGTCTGGCCTGCGCAGCCGTTGTTCAGGGTGGCCATCAGCTGACGGTGGATCTTGTCCGAGGCCAGGTCGTACAGCGGCGAGAACTCCCAGATGAGAATCTGCGGCGGGTCGTTCTGGAACGACTCGCTGCCCAGGTATTCGAGCATCGCGCCTTCCAGGCCACCGCCCGGAAAGGCAGCGTTGAGCACGTCGGTGCCCAGGTACTCTTCGAGGAAACCGCCGAAGTTGTAGTTCTTGCCGCTGTGGCTGGTGCCGACCAGGGTGATCCTCGGGCTGCTCTCGTCGCCGAACAGGGCGTCGCCGTCGCTGGCGTCCTTGGGTTCGGTGATGAACTGGTCGACGTACTGCACCGCGTAGCCGGTGCCGCACAGCTGGCTGGCGACGTTCTGCATGGTGCCGGTCTTGCCCATCAGGCCGACGCGCTGGGTGACGAATTCCTTGCGTGGGATGTCCTCGAAGCCGGGAATGCGCTTGATCGTTTCGGCCACCAGGCGCGCAGTGCGCTCGGCGCCATAGGGGGTCCAGTGCTGGTCGCGGCGGAAGTAGAAGTCCTGCTCGCTGTGTTCGTCGGTGAGGCCGCTCAGGTCGGGGACCCAGATCCCCAGCTGCTCGAAACGGTTGAGGGCCTGGCGGTAGTTGCGCAGGGCCTTGTCGTAGTCGAAGCGCTGGTAGTCGGCGGGGCGCAGCTTGTCGCGATTGACCAGGCCACGGGTCGGTTGGTAGACCACCACCAGCTCGACGCCGCGCTGCTTGAGGCCGTCGCGCAGTTCCTTGAGGCGGCGATAGCCGACCTCGCTGGTGCCGAACTCGGTGCGCAGGTCTTCCACGCTACGGAACAGCCAGCCTTCGTCGGCATCGAGCAGGGTGACGAAGTTCTTCATGTAGTTGCTGGTGTAGCGGCTGGCGTCGTGCGCTGCTGGGCACAGCGAGCAGCAGTCCTCGACCTGATACTGCGGCGCCTGCCGCTCTTCGGCTTGCAGCGCCGTACTGGCCAGGGCGCAGGCCATGCTCAGGGAGAGGAGTTTGAAGGGCGATGGTGTCATCTTTGGCCTCATCAATTGGTCAGTTTCTCGGGCTCGATCGGGTCGATCAGCACGGGCAGGCGCTGGCGCACCATGAGGTCGAGAATCTCGTCCTGCTTCTCGCCGAGAATCCCGGCCAGCTGGATGCCGCTGGCCTTGCTCGGCGCGAGCATCTTCACGCGGTACATCTCGACGGAAAGCGGCGAGTCGATGTTGATCGGGCTGGAGCCGTTGCCGGCCAGGGTGCCGCCGACGATGATCATCGAGATCTTGGTGTCGAACGGGTCGAGCTCCAGGTCGCGGTCGGTGTTGCTCAGGTCCTTGATGTGGCCGTACACGCCGGTCAGCTGGTTCATCGCCGACAGGTTGTCGTAGAGGCGGATGTTCTCGCTGTTGCGGATGCGGATGCCGTGGCGCCGGTTGCGCAGCACCTGGTTGCCCCACAGCAAGTTGTCGCCGCTCTCGTACAGCGTGATGCCGTCGGAATGGTTGCCGTGCACGCGGTTGTAGGCGATCAGGTTGCGCACGCTGCTGCGGTCGATCACCACCCCGGAGAGTTTGTTGTCGTAGCTCTCGTTGTTGATGATCCAGCTGTCGTTGACCTCGCGCGAGATGATGATGCCGTGCTTCTTCTTGGTACCGAACACGGTGTTCTCGGCGATGATCAGGCCGTGCGAGCGGTCGTGCGGGTCGATGCCGTAGACGATGTTGTCGCGGTAGGTGTTGCCCTTGATCACCACGTTCTGCGCTTCGTAGCAGTAGAAGCCGTACCAGTGGTCGACGAACTCCGAGTCGATCAGCCAGCCGGTCGGCTCTGCACGCTGCAGGCGCTCGTGCATGTTCGGCGTGTACTGGGTGATCGACACGCCGTAGGACTTGGAGTTGTCGTAGCCCAGGCTGGTCAGCACGCTGCTGGCGATGTACAGCTCGCTGCCGCCCCAGGACACCAGGAAGGGGCGAAACTCCTTGGCCTCGCGGAAGGTCGCCGGGCCGTTGTCCGCCTCGCGCCAGGCGGTGACGCGGGTGTCGGTGAGGAACATCAGGCCGTCGTTGACCAGGAACGCGCCGCGTTCCTGCGACAGGCGCAGCTCGCGGGTTTCCTTGCCGACGTGCAGCGCGGCGCCCGCGGCGACGACGATGGGCAGGCGGGCGATGTACACGCCCGGTGCCTGCTCGGCGAACTGGCTGTCGGGCAGCGCCTCGGCCAGGTCCTGGGCGGTGACCAGGCCGCCTTCGATGAAGATCGCGTGGGGCATGCCTTGCTGGCGCTCGATCCATTCGCGCAGGCGCTCGTTGCCCCCGGTGAAGTCCTTCAGTGCGTCCTGGCGCAGCATGCGCCGCACCACCACCTTGCCCTTGTGCCCGCGCGGAATCTTCGCCAGCACGGCGTCCTTGGTGTAGCCGGACAGGTCCGGCAGCTTGGGCGTTTCCATGTGCAGCTCCTCGGCCGGAGCGCTGCGCACGCGGTAGTCGAACTGGTGGTGCTGCGGGTTGGCCTGGGCCAGCGGCACGCCGAGGCACAGCGCACCGAGCAGCAGGGGTAGGGCTAAGCCGTTGGGTTGCATGGTCCGATCCCTCAGAAGCGCCAGATGAAGTCGACGAAGGCGCGGTGCATCACCGAGTCGGTGCCGCTGCCATAGGCATCGCCGGGCAGGAACACGCCGGCGCGCAGGCGTACCAGTGCCGAGCGCTCGTCCAGCTGTTCGGCCACGGCGGCCGGCAGCAGGCCCTGCTTGAAATAGCGGGTGAGCACCAGGTCGACTTCCTGGCCGATGTCTTTCTCGCCGGCTTGCAGCGGCGCGGTGATGCCGCTGTCACCGACGTCCTGATCGTCATCGACGCGCCAGAAACGGTGGTAGACGACGCTGGCGTCGTAGTCCTCGCCCAGCTGCAAGGAGCTGAATGCACTGGCCACCTGCAGGTTGGAGAGCTCGCCGCGGAAGGCCTCGCCGTAGCGGTGCAGGCGCGATTCGACGCCGGTGAAGTTGGCACGGTTGCTCTGCAGGCCGGTCTGCATGAACTGGTGCGAGGTATCGTCATCGCCACCGCCGCTGCCACGGGCGTAGGCAGCGCCGACCTTCCAGTTGTCATCGAGGCTGTAGCGCAGGCCCAGGTCGATTGCCCAGGCGTCGACGTCCTGGCTGCGCGAGCCGGTGGCCAGGCGCTCGTCGCCGACCACCTGCTGTTGCAGCTGGTCGGTGTCGCCCTGCAGCCAGGTCAACTGCGCCCAGTAGTTGAGGCGGTTGCGCGAGTTGCGCTCGAAGAAGCCGCCGTCGGCGTGCACGCCGAACCAGGTGAGGTCGCCGGTGTAGCGCTTGCTCAGCTCGTCGATGCGCTCGCCGGGGTTGGCCAGGTGGCCGTCGTCGCGGCTGTGGTGCAGCTTGGCGCCGATGCGATGGCCGGGCGTCCACTGGTAGTCGAGGCCGGCGAAGACGTGCTGGCGATCCTCGTCTTCGGGCGCCAGGTCGTCGAGGTCGGTGCGGTAGTCGGAGAAGCGCTCGGCGACACCGACGGTGGCTTGCAGCAGGGTGGTGTCGAAGCGCCAGTTGACGGCCTCGATATTGGTGTCCCACCAGCTGCCTTCGTCACTGCGCAGGCGCTGGCGCCCGACGCGCAGGTGCTCGCCGGGGTACGCGGTGAGGCCGGCGTAGTCGACCCAGAATTCGCGCAGCGCCAGGTAGCTCTTGTCCGGCTGACGTGCGTCGTTGCCTTGCTCGCTGGTTTCGCCATCGTCCTGCAACGGGTCGGTCTCGATGGTATCGGTGGCGGTCACCGCCTGGCCCATGGCGAAGGCGCTCCAGTTGCCACGTTCGCCGTAGACCCAGGGCCGAACGTCGAGGCCGAGGCCGTTGACGTCACCGCCGCTGCGGGTGCCCAGGTCGCGGTCGTCTTCCGATTGCGCGGTGATCTTCACGTCCAGGCCGAAATTCTTCGTTGCATCCGCTGCCCAGACGGGGGCGGTGCTGGCTGCCAGCAGGCTGGCGCCCAGTCCCAGTTGACTGACGATACGGTTTAGCTGCATGCGGGCATCCTTGTTCATGGCTGGCTGACCTGCAGGGCGGCCTGCTGCTGCAGGACGATGCCACGAGCATCGCGCTCCTCGCGCAGCAGGCGCTGGCCCTCGGCCAGTTGCGCTGGGGTCAGGCTCTCGGCCACCGCGTGCGCCAGCTCGAAGGTCGGCGGCGTGTTGCGCGGCAGGGCCAGCTGGCTGAAGACGTAGGCGTTGACCGGGTTGGGCTTGACGCCACGGCCCTGGCTGAACATCTGCGCCAGGGCGAAATCGGCGCTGAGCTGGCCGGCGCGGGCGGCGCTGAGCAGGTGGTCCAGGGCCTGCTGGGCGTAGACCTCGCCGAGGTAGCCACGCAGGTAGAGCTGTCCCAGGTAGTAGTTGGCGCTGGGCTCGCTGGGCGCGGCCTTGCGCAGGTGCTGCTCGGCCTTGTGCGGTTCTTTCGGCAGCAGCTTGCCTTCGTAGTACAGGCGCCCCAGCAACAGCTCGGCGCGCGGCAGGGCGGCTTCGCGGCCCTTGTCCAGGTAGCCGAGCAGGGTCTCGGTATCGCCCTGCGCCGGGTAGTCGTAGAGCAGACGCGCCAGGCTGACCCAGGCCGCCGGGTAGTCCGGGGCGATGGTTTCGAGCAGGTCCTGGGCACGTTGCGGCTGCGGCTGGCCGAGCTCGGCATCGCTGAGCACCTGGGCCACGGACTCGACCTGGTTGGGCGAGACAGTGCCCGTGCGGTAGCCGGCCAGCAGCTGCTCGAGCAGCGCTTCGCGGTCGTCTTCGCGATTCTGCTTCTGGTACA
The DNA here is from genome assembly GCF_017915135.1 of Ectopseudomonas khazarica. NCBI lineage: Bacteria > Pseudomonadati > Pseudomonadota > Gammaproteobacteria > Pseudomonadales > Pseudomonadaceae > Ectopseudomonas > Ectopseudomonas khazarica. The sequence goes on from NZ_CP068551.1 coordinate 1,144,704, forward strand.
CGGTCGCCAGTTCCGCATAGCAGGCGTCGTTGCTGGCCAGGCGGGCCTGGCAGATGCGTTCGATCTCGCCCAGGTGCTGGTCGTAGGTGCCATCGGTGCGGTACAGGAGAATCTGCGCCAGCTCGGCCTGCGGCCGGCCTTCCTGGCGCCAGTCTTGGATACGTTGCGCGATGTTCATGGCGGGAAAGTCCTGTGGGTAGAACAGGTAGAGTTCGGTCAGCGGCAGCAGCGCGCTCGGCTCGCCGGCGCGGCTGGCGCTTTCCAGCAGCTCGGCGGCTTCCTGGCGCTCGGCCAGGCTGCTGCCGGGCTTGCGTGCCAGCAGCTTGCCGAGGCGTGCCTTGGCCCGAGGCGAACCGTCCAGGGCCTGGCGATAGATGCGCTCGGCCTCATCCAGATCCTGGTCCTGGCCGCCGGCCGCGTAGATATCGGCCAGGCCGATCTGCGCGTCGCTGTAGCCCATCTCGGCGAGTTGACGGAAATGCCATTCGGCAGTCTGCTGGTCGCCGCTGTGCAGGGCTTCACGGGCCAGGCGCTCGTCCGGCAGGCCGGCGCAACCGGCCAGCGTGGCGCCGACGGCCAAACCGAGCAGGGCGGGGCGAAGAAGGAGCATGCTCACGGCGATCTCCTCAGCGACCTGCGGCGACGGCGCGATCGACCAGCCAGCTCAGCGACGGGCCACGGTCGATGACCACATCCACCGGCTGTCCGGCGAGGCTGGCGGGCAGGGTGTCCTGCGGCTTGATCACCACGCGGATGTCCGAGCTCAGGCCGCCGTCGTGCAGGCTGCTGCTGACGATCTCGCCGCGCCGCGACTGCGCTTCACCCGCGACCTTGAAGGTCACCGGCGTGCCTGGGCGGGCCTGCTCCAGGTGGCGGTAGGGGAAGCTGGCGCTGACGGTGGCCACGCCATCCTGCGGCACCAGCTCGAAGATCACGTCGCCCTTGCTGGCGAACTGGCCGTCCGCGACCAGCTGACGGGCGATCTTGCAGTTGCACGGGCTGGTCAGGGTGCCCTGCATCTCGCGGGCGAACAGCGCCTCGATCTGGCTCGGCTCGAGCTGGTCGTCGCCCAGGTGGCCCTTGAGCATCTCCAGCATGCTGGTGGTGAAGGTGGCGATCGGCGCGCCTTTCTCGATCATCCCGTCAGGCTGAGCCAGGCTCTGCACGCTGCCCTCGCGCGGCATGGTCACCTGCAGCGCCGGCAGGCTGATCTGCGCCGACTGGGCATGGGTGACGAAGTACAGGCCGTAGATCGACTTGCCGATGTAGCCGAAGGCGGCCAGGCCGATGAGGAAGATGGCGCCACTGAAGGTGACCGCACGCAGGCGGCCGAACATGCCCATGCCGCTGCCGGAACCGTTCTTGCGCGCCTTGGTGAAGTTGTCGCGCTGGAGGATGTGCAGCACTTCGCCGACATTGACCAGCTCGCCGGCCAGGTGGGCGCTGATCAGGTGGCGCAGGGCGGCCGTCTCGCGGGCGCCGAGGCCGTGGAACTGGCAGCCGACGCGGTTGTGCTCGGGCTGCACCGAGGTGACCTGGAACTCGATGTCCAGGCCCAGGACCAGGCTGTCGAGCTGGAACTGCAGCTGGCCGCGATGGAAGTCGCCGACCTTGTGCGTGGCGTTCTCGCTGGTGAAGCTGAAACCACCCGCGGAGACATCCTGCAGGCGCGCGTCGATGCGCTCGCGCTGGGCATTGCTGTAGCGCAGGCGCCCGGGCAGCTTGACGCGGGCGTGCTGGCGCTGGGCTTCGGACTCATGGACGACGTTGAGATTGGCGACAGAGTTCATGGTGGCTAATTCCTATTCGAGTACGGTCACACCAGCGCCAGCAGCGCGGCGATGAAGACGGAGGCGGCAGAGAAGGTCATGGCGCGTGACGACCAGCTGTTGAACCAGCTGGCGAAGCTGGACAGGCCACGGTTCAACTTGGTCGGTTGACGGGTCCAGGACTGCTGGTCGAGGCGGAAGAACACGTAGATCTTCACCAGCGCACCGACGATCTGGTTGTAATAGAGAAGGACCGGGTAGGCCGGGCCGATGCGATGCCCGGAGAGCATCAGCAGCAGGGTCAGGATCAGGCGCGTGCTGCCGATCCACAGCAGGTAGATCAGCAGGTACATCAGGCTGTACTTGATGCTGGCGATGAGCGCCACGCACAGGCCGAGGATGCAGGTCCACATCGATACCCGCTGATCGAACAGCACCAGGCTGGTGAAGGCACCGAGGCGCTTCACACCCAGGCGCAGGGCGCGCGAGTTCTGCCGCAGGTTGTTGCCGTACCAGCGGAACATCAGCTTGCGGCTGGCCTTGATGAAGCTCTTCTCCGGCGGGTGTTCGACCGTGTTGATGCTGGCGTCGGGCACGTAGAAGGTGTCGTAGCCCAGGCGCATCAGGCTGAACCAGCTGGATTTGTCGTCGCCGGTGAGGAAGCGGAAACGCCCCAGGCGCCAGTGTTCCAGGTGATCGCTCTCGACGTCGGTGATGAACTCGGGGTTGGTCACCACGCTGGCGCGGAACACCGACATGCGGCCGGTCATGGTCAGCACGCGCTTGGAGAGTGCCATCGAGCACATGTTGAGGTGGCGTTGGGCGAAGCGCAGCTTGTGCCATTCGCTCATCAGGTAGCTGCCGCGCACCTCGCAGAACTCGTTGGTGGTCAGGCCGCCGACGTTGGGGAACAGCTTGAACCAGGGTACGCATTTCCTGACCACGCCCGGGTCGAGCACGGTGTCGCCGTCGATCACCGCCGCGACCGCATGCTCGTCCGGCATCTGCCGGGAGATGGCGCGGAAACCGTGAGCCAGGCCATCACGCTTGCCGGTGCCGGGGATGCGCACGATGTCCAGCTTGACGTGCTCGGGGGGCTCGGCCTGCGCCCAGAGGTTCTTGATCAGCAGCTCGTCGGAGAGCTCGACGATCGAGCACACCACGGTGGTCGGGTAGCCGCAGTCGATGGCTTCGCGAATCACCGAGCGGTAGACCATGGCGGTGGTCAGCGCGTCGATGCGAAAGCTGGTGACCATCAGGAAGACATGCGAAGGGTCCGCCGCCTTGCCCAGCTTGAGCACCTTGCGGCGATACCAGGGGTAGACCAGATAAAGGAACAGGCAGCCGCGCACGAAGTGCATGGCGCCCATGGAGTAGCGCCAGATGCCGACGATGCCGATGAGCAGGAGGAAGTCCCGCGATTCGGGGTCGAACACCGTGCGTGGCAACGCCAGGGCCAGGAGCATCAGCAGGCTGAGATAGAGCAGCCAGCCGCTGGCTTCGTTGAGGCCGTTCTTGAACTTGTCCATATGTGTCTCTCGGTGCCCGCGTGCATGGCACGCGGGCACGCCAGGCCCTTACCAGCAGATCCCTTCGGCCACGCCATTACTGGCGTGGGGCATGAAGCCCACCAGGTCGATCACGCGCTTGCCGCTCGGCGCCTGCTCGGCCAGTTTGGCGAAGCGCTCGTCGCTGTTGCCCAGGACGATGATGTCGGCCTTCGCCACCACGTCTTCCAGGTCGCTGTTGAGCAGCGAGGAGACGTGCGGGATCTTCGACTCGATGTAGTCCTTGTTGGCGCCGTGAACGCGGGCGTACTCGACGTTGCGGTCGTAGATGCTCAGGTCGAAGCCCTTGCCGATGAGCATTTCCGCCAGCTCCACCTGCGGGCTTTCGCGCAGGTCATCGGTGCCGGCCTTGAAGCTCAGGCCGAGCAGGGCGACCTTGCGCGAGTCATGACTGGAGATGATGTCGAAGGCCTTCTGCACCTGGGCGGCGTTGCTGCGCATCAGCGAGCCGATCAGCGGCGCCTCCACGTCCAGGCTGCCGGCACGGTAGTTCAGGGCGCGCACATCCTTGGGCAGGCAGGAGCCGCCGAAGGCGAAGCCGGGCTTCATGTAGTAGCGAGAGAGGTTGAGCTTGTGGTCCTGGCAGACCACGTCCATCACCTCGCGACCATCGACGCCGACGGCCTTGGCGATGTTGCCGATCTCGTTGGCGAAGGTGACCTTGGCGGCGTGCCAGACGTTGCAGGTGTACTTGATCATCTCGGCGACTTCGATGTCCTTGCGGATGACCGGTGCGTCCAGCTCGCTGTAGATGCTTTCCAGCAGGTCGCCGGAGGCGCGGTCCAGCTCGCCGATGACGGTCATCGGCGGGAAGTCGTAGTCCTTGATCGCGGTGCTCTCGCGGAGGAACTCGGGGTTCACCGCCAGGCCGAAGTCGACGCCGGCCTTCTTGCCCGAGCAGTCCTCGAGGATCGGCAGCACCACGTTCTTCGCGGTGCCCGGCAGTACGGTGCTGCGTACCACCACGGTGTGGCGCTCGCCCTTGTCGCGCATGGCCATGCCGATCTCGCGGCACACGCCTTCGATATAGTTCAGCTCCAGGTCGCCGTTCTTCTTGCTCGGCGTACCGACGCAGATGAACGACACATCGCTTTCCAGTACGGCTGCAGCGACATCGGTGGTGCCGCGCAGGCGGCCCTGACGCAGACCCTGTTGCAGCAGTTCTTCCAGGCCCGGTTCGACGATGGGCGACTTGCCGTTGTTGATCAGGTCGATCTTGTGCGCGGAAATATCCACGCCAATCACGTCATGGCCGCGAGCTGACAAACAGCCGGCACACACGGCCCCTACATAACCCAAACCGAAGATACTGATTCGCATGGTATTCACCTCGTCCGTATGATGCAGTTTCAAATACTGGCCTTATGGCCAAAACGCGTCCGTGAACTTGCTGTTCATTACAGCGGCAAGTTCATTCAGGCATAAGTAGAGTGGGGCACCGGAAGTGGTGCCAAGTACGGGCCTTTATAGGAAAGTGGCCCTTTGATGTTGTCGCTTGCGCCTCGCGGGAGGCCTCTGTTTCAGTGCTTTGGCGGGTTCGTGAATCTCCCTGTTGAATACAGGAACTTTCGTTTGGGCGAATCTGTCCGGCGAAAGTTAATTCGCAATCAGGCAGGTTCAGTGACAAAGAAAGTTATGTATTGAAATGTGTTACGGGCTGTATGAGTCGTGGCGCTTTCCGATAGTTCCTACCGTTCGTCCTGATGCTGAACCGGAGCTGAACGGCTAATTGATCGCAATATAGTAGCAAGTTTGCAAAATGCATGATGGCACATCGCGATTTAATTAATTCGAAACTATCCGATAACTAAACAGCGTGATAAGTTCGCTGGAAAGTTGGGACGAGCTGAAACTGTGATGCCAAGCAGGTTTCTGCATGCGCAACGCCGTGCCGGGGAATCTTTGCCGCGTGCAGGAATCGGGGCGGGGATATGGCGGGGGATAGGTGAGGACGAGGTGCGCGGGGCGGATGCGGAGCCCGCGCACCAGCCGATAGGCGGTGCACGGGCGGCCAGGTCGGGTTCAGTCCTGGGGCTGGTCGCGCAAGAAAACCAGCTTGTCGGCCTGGGACTGTTCGGCCGAGTAGCGGTAGCCCTGATAGTTGAAGTCCTTCAGGCCTTCGGGGTCGTTCAGGCGTTCCTTGATCACGTAGCGGGCCATCAGGCCGCGTGCTTTCTTGGCGTAGAAACTGATGATCTTGTACTGGCCGTTCTTCAGGTCCTTGAACTCGGTGTCGATGATGCGTGCGTTCAACGCCTTGCGCTTGACCGCGCCGAAGTATTCGTTGGACGCCAGGTTGAGCAGCACGTCGTCGCCCTGGGCCTGCAGCGCTTCGTTCAGCCAGCCGCTGATGCGTTCGCCCCAGAAGGCATAGAGGTCCTTGCCTCGGCCATTGACCAGCTTGGTGCCCATTTCCAGGCGATAGGCCTGCATCAGGTCCAGTGGCCGCAGCACGCCATACAGGCCGGACAGCATGCGCAGGTGGGCCTGGGCGAAATCGAAGTCCTCCTCGGAGAGGTCTTCGGCATTCAGGCCGGTGTAGACATCACCCTTGAACGCCAGCAGCGCCTGCTTGGCGTTGGAGGGGTTGAACGGACGTTCCCAGCTGCCGAAGCGCGCGGCGTTGAGACCGGCGAGCTTGTCCGACAGGCCCATCAGCTCGGCGATCTGGGCCGGGCTGAACTCGCGCAGCTGGGCGATCAGTTCCTGGGCGTGGTCGAGGTGCTCGGGTTGGGTGAAGCGCGGGGTGGCGGGTGGCGTCTCGTAGTCGAGGGTCTTGGCCGGTGAAATCACCATCAGCATGGGCAGGGTCTCCAGAAAGCGTGGCGACGATTCTAGAGGTCGGGGATCGGCAAGACCACCTATCGGGGCGATTGACCGCGACCGCGTCGACACCTGCTCAGGCATCGGCGTGCTGGTGATCCTGTCGGCATGGGTTGCCGGCGGAGGGAAGCAGAGGGACGCATGCGTGAAGACCAGCGCTGCACCGCATTGGCGCGGGGGATGCTGCATGAGGGTGCGGCGATTCGGCGCAGAAGGCCGGGTAGGACTTAGGACTTAGGACTTTAACGGTGTCCTGCGTGAGCGCCAAGCGCTATCTGTCGCACCGACAAATAAACCCCGGGTTCGAGAAAAAAACATTTTTCTGTCATGCGAATTGGGGTAATAAAAAAGCAAGACCGCCGAAACCTGCAGACAGGTGGCGGCCATTGGCCCTCACCTTGCTTGCCACCTTTCGGCCCCGATCTGAAAAATCGGCGGTCTCTGTCCGGCGCAGCACCGACCCTGGTTTTGCGTCGCCCGGCTACGACAAGAAGGTGACCGAGTATGGATGACCACGGACGCTCCAAGCCCACCGCTCCAACCCTCTACGCCCTCGACACCAACGTCCTGATTCACGATCCCAATGCCCTGCTGAACTTCGAAGAACACCACGTCGCCATTCCGATGACGGTGCTGGAAGAGCTCGACAAGCTGAAATCCGGCAAGCATGGTGTCGCCGCCGAATGTCGCCAGGCGATCCGTCTGATCGACCAGATCCTCGCCGGAGCCGAGCCCGAAGACGTCGAATACGGTGTACCCATACAGCGCGGCAAGAGCGGCCCCTGCGGGCGTCTTTCCATTCTCATGAGCAAGAGCGCGGCGCCGGTGACCTGGCTGCCGGAGAACCTCAACGACAACAAGATCATCAACCAGCTGGTGGAGCTGAAGACACGTAATCCCGGGTTGTCCGTGGTGCTGGTGACCAAGGACATCAACATGCGCCTGAAGGCGCGTGCCTGTGGCATTGACGCCGAGGACTATCACACCGACCAGCTGGTCGATGACGTCTCCCTGCTGTCGAAGGGATACCACGACCTGCCCGGCTCGTTCTGGGAGCGTGTGAGCAAGGTCGACACCCGCCAGGATCATGGCCGCACCTGGCATCGCGTGCAGCTCACCGACAACCTGCCTGCCGTGCACGTCAACGAGTTCATTCTCGATGAGCAGGGTTTCGTCGGCTGGATCAAGGCCATCAAGGGCGACGAACTGGTGATCCTCGACATGCACCAGGAGCCGCTGCTGCATCAGGAAGCCTGGGGGCTCAAGCCGCGCGACATTCACCAGGCCCTGGCGCTGTTCGCGCTGCTCGACCCGGACATTCACCTGGTCAACCTGTCCGGTGCCGCCGGTTCGGGCAAGACCATCCTGGCGCTGGCGGCGGCCATCGAGCAGACCATGGTCAGCAAGCGTTACCGGCGCATCATCGCTACCCGCAGCGTGCAGGGGCTGGACCAGGAGATCGGCTTCCTGCCCGGTACCGAGGCGGAGAAGATGGAGCCCTGGCTCGGCGCCATCACCGATAACCTCGAGGCCCTGCACATGGAGGACGAAAGCACCCATGGCAGCGTCGACTACATCCTGCAGAAGGTGCCGCTGCAGTTCAAATCGCTCAACTACATCCGCGGGCGCAGCTTCCAGCAGAGCCTGATCCTCATCGACGAGTGCCAGAACCTCACGCCGCACCAGATGAAGACCATCATCACGCGTGCGGGCAGTGGCTCGAAGGTGGTGTGCCTGGGCAACCTGGCGCAGATCGATACGCCATACCTGTCGGCGCCCAGCTCGGGGCTGACCTACCTCACCGAACGCTTCAAGGATTTCCCTCACGGCGTTCACATCACCCTGCAAGGCGTGCCGCGCTCGATCCTCGCGGAGTACGCGGAAAGCCACATGTAACCTTTGGGCGGGCAGCCATTCGCGCCCCTGTTCGCAAGAACAGGGGCGTTTTTATCGGGCGGGAGTCGTAGGTGCGGCTACAGCCACGATATTCGCGGATCACCTGCGCGTTCATCCCCGCTACGACATGCCTGCCAAATCCTGACCTGCGGGTTTACAATCGACCGATTCCCGCCAGGAGCTTTCCCGTGCTGACCCACCTCGATTCCCAAGGCCGTGCGCACATGGTCGATGTCACCGACAAGGCGACCACCTTTCGTGAAGCCACCGCCGAGGCGCGTGTGCGCATGCTGCCCGCCACCCTGCAGATGATCGTCGCCGGCGAGCACCCCAAGGGTGACGTGTTCGCCGTGGCGCGTATAGCCGGTATCCAGGCGGCGAAGAAAACCAGCGACCTGATCCCCCTGTGCCATCCGCTGATGCTCACCGGCGTCAAGGTCGAGCTGAGCGCGGAGGGCGACGATGCCGTGCACATCACCGCGCGGTGCAAACTGTCGGGGCAGACCGGTGTCGAGATGGAGGCACTGACGGCCGCCAGCGTCGCCGCGCTGACCATCTACGACATGTGCAAGGCCGTGGATCGTGGCATGGTCATCGAGCAGGTGCGCCTGCTGGAAAAACTCGGCGGCAAGAGCGGTCATTACCAGCTGGAGGAACAAGCATGATTCGCGTGCAGTACTTCGCCCGCTATCGCGAGGCCCTGGGCCGCGACGACGAACAGCTCAGCGGCGATTTCGCCACGCTCGACGACCTGCGCCTGCACCTGCTGGCGCGTGGGGGCGAGTGGGACGTGCTGGGTGAACAGAACCTGATGTGTGCGCGCAATCAGGAGCTGTGCAGCCTCGACGAGCCGCTTGCCGAGGGCGATGAAGTGGCCTTCTTCCCCACCGTGACGGGCGGCTGAACAAGCGCTTCGTGGCGTACACCTATAAAGCAGCGGCCTGCGTGCAGGCCGCTCCCGACCTGGATACCTCACTCATGACCATCCGCGTACACAGCCAGCCGTTCGATCCGGGGAGTGAACTCAACGCGCTGCATGCCGCCAACCTCGGCATCGGCGCCGTGGTCACGTTCGTGGGCTACGTGCGCGATTTCAATGACGGCCGTGAGGTGGGGGGCATGCTCCTCGAGCACTTCCCCGGCATGACCGAAAAGGCCCTGGCCAGGATCGCCGACGAGGCCCGCGAGCGCTGGCCGCTTTTGGGTATCGAGATCATCCATCGCGTTGGCCGCCTGGAACCGGGCGAGCCCATCGTCTTCGTCGGCACCAGCAGCGCCCATCGCCAGGCCGCGTTCGACGCCTGCAACTTCGTCATGGATTATCTGAAGACCCGTGCACCGTTCTGGAAGAAGGAAGACACCAGTGAAGGGCCGCGCTGGGTGGAGGGTCGCTGCAGCGACCAGAGCGCCGCCGAGCGTTGGAAGCAATAGAGCGTCGCCTGCGGTGCACGACCTGCTTCTGCGCCTGTAAAACCAGCATTCAGCGGCGCTGACTTTCCCAGCGCGCTGTCTCTCGTAGTGGCGAAAACCCATTTCACGCAGGCACCGGGGTGCCGGCGATACCTCGGGCGGATCGCCCGCAAGCCGGCTCCCGCACGCGCGCGTTCACGCCAGCGCCAGGTGTACCCGTAGCGCGATCGGCACCAGCATCAGCAGCACGCCAAGGCCGAGTACGCGAACGCCCCATTCGTGCTCGCGAAAGTTGAAACCGACGCCCAACAGCAGAAAACCGCCGATCAGCAGCATCAGCATCAGGTGATAGTGGTCCATTGTTCTTCTCCACTTCGCAGTCCTGATTACAGATTAGTCCTTCCCTCCGCGAGCGTTGCTGATCTGTGGCAACGAATGCCTGACACCATTGGCGACAAGCTGCGTCCCGATTGGTCGCTGCCTGGCGTCGGGCGCTGCCCCATACTGTGCGCAGTCATCGTCAAGGATCGTCCATGCGCCTGCTTTCCTCCCTCCTGCTCGCCGGCGTGCTGAGCGCTACGCCGCTGTTCGCTGCCGAGCGCAGCTTCACCATCCTGCACAGCAACGACTGGCAGTCGCGGCTGCTCGGTTTCGGTCCCAACAACGAATACAGCCCGGCAACGCTGAACGATGACGAGACGGTGGGCGGCGTCGCCCGCCTGGCCACGCTGTTGCAGCAACGCCGCAGCGCCGCCGGTGAGGACCCGGTGCTGTTGCTCGATGGTGGCGACTTCACCATGGGCACGCTGTTTCACACCATCTCCCGCGAGATGGGCAGCGAGCTGCGCCTGATGAGCGAGCTGGGCTACGACGCGGCGGTGATCGGCAACCACGAGTTCGACTTCCGCCCTGCAGGCCTGGCCGCGATGATCAGCGCCGCGCACAAGGTGGAGGGCGACGCGTTGCTGCCCCTGCTGTCGAGCAACATGCGTTTCGACCCGGCGAGCAAGGCCGACGACAGCCTGCAGGCGCACTTCGAGGCCGGACGCATCCTGCCGTACAAGCTGATCGAGCGTGGCGGCATCCGTTTCGGCCTGTTCGGCTTGCTCGGCAACAATGCCGTGGCGGTCAGCCCGATGATCCAGCCGCTGACGTTCGCCGACCCGGTCGCCACCGCCAGGGAAACCGTGGCCAAACTGCGCGAGGAGGGGGCCGAGGTGGTCATCCTGCTGTCGCACATGGGTGTCACGCAACAGGCCGACGGCAGCTGGCGCGGCGAGGACGTGGAGCTGGTCGAGCAGGTGCCGGGCATCGATATCGTCGTCGGCGGCCACTCGCACGTGGCGCTGCCGCAGCCGGTGCTGGTCAACGGGCATACTCCGGTGGTGCAGGCCGGCTCGGAGATCCAGTACCTCGGTGAACTGCGCATGACGCTTGGCGACGACGGTGTGACGCAGGTACGCGACTACCGCCTGCATCCGATCGATGACCGCATCGCCGGTGACGCAGTGATCACCGCCCAGGTCGAGGACTTCAAGCAGGTGGTCAGCGAGCGCATGCTCAACCCCAGGGGCTACCGCTTCGACCAGCCGCTGGCCAAGGTCGATCAGCGCCTGGGACGTGACTTCAGCGATCACACCCTGGCCAACCTGGTGACCGACGCACTGCGCCATGCGGTCGATGCCGACCTGGCCTTCACCGGCAACGGCACCATCCGCGATGACCTGATCAAGGGCCGGCATGGCGTGCAGGACGTCTCTGACCTGTTCCGCATCGCCCCGCTGGGCATCGGCCAGTTCGATGACGAACCGGGCTACCCGATGATCAAGGCCTACGTCAGCGCTCGCGAGATCAAATCCCTGCTGGAAGTGCTGCTGCTCGCTTACCAGTTGCGCGACAGTGACAGCTACTACCCACGGGTTTCCGGCGTTCGCTTCACCTACAACCCCTGGCGTGTGCCGTTCGATCGGGTCAGCCGTATCGAGATCGGTGACCCGGTCAAGGGGTATCGCGACCTCGATCTCGACGACACGCGCCTCTACAGCATCGGGGCCACCAGCTACGTCGGCAGCTTCACCTGGCTGGTACCGGACCTGACCAAGGGCCTGCTCGACGTGATCCCCAAGGATGCCGCAGGCCGTCCGTTGCCGCGCATCGAGGACGCCATCGTCGACCAGGAGCCGAACACACCCGGCGTGCAGGAACTCAAGGAGTGGCAGGCACTGCTCGACCATATTCGTAGCCTGCCGGATCTCGATGGCGACGGCCTGGCCGACATTCCCACCACTGGCGCGGCGGCCGAGGCGCGCATGGTTCGCGCACCCAGCCTGGATCCGCGCGAGATGTTCCGTCTTGCCGGCCCGATGCAGTGGGGCGCCAGCGCCGTTGTCCTGCTGGGCGTGCTGCTGATTCTCGGGTTGCTGATGCGCCTGCTGCGTCGCTGGTATTGAGGGGGAGCACGCACCCGCCCATGGGCTGTCGATTTCGACGCGCATGCCCCGGGTGCGTACCTGGCTCGGTCACCCTGCAACCTTGCCAAGCATTGCCTGCCTCCGTATGGTGCAAAGCCGCCTGATTCGGAAGCTATGCAATGATCGCTCAGCACCGTTCGCTCGCTGACCGCACACGACCAGGCGACGCATTCCTCGTCATCACCCTGGCGCTTGCCTCATGACTGCACTCAATCACTCGCGCCCGCTGGCGCTGTTCGGCCTGCTGCTGGCCAACCTCTGCTGGTCCGGCAATGCCCTGGTCGCACGTGCCTTCGCCGGGGAAATCGCGCCGTTCACCCTGGCGTTCTGGCGCTGGTGCCTGGCGTTGGCGCTGCTGCTGCCCTTCGTCGCCATGCCGCTGTGGCGCCATCGCGCTGCTGTGGGCCATGCCGGGTGGCGCCTGCTGGTGCTCGGGGGGCTGGGGATCGCCGGCTATAACTCGCTGCTCTACAGCGCGGCGCAGACCACGGCGGCGATCAATATTTCGCTGGTCAACACCTGCCTGCCGCTGGTGACGTTCATCGGCGCCGGGCTGCTGCTCAACGAATGGCCGGCGCGACGTGCCTGGTGGGGCATGCTGGTGGCGGTGATCGGCCTGGCGGTGCTGATCAGCCAGGGCCAATGGAGCCGCCTGGCCAGCCTGTCGTTCAATCAGGGCGACCTGATCATGCTGCTGGCAGTGGTCGACTGGGCGCTGTACTCGCTGCTGCTGCGGCGCTGGGCCAGCTACCTGCAGCCGATTCCGCCACTGGCGCTGCTGGGGGTGTTCATCATGCTTGGCGTGCCGCTGATCCTGCCGTTCTACCTGTATGAACTGAGCCAGGGTGCACAGCTGGCGCTGAATACCGCCAATCTCTCTGCGGTCGCCTACACCGCCGTATTCGCCTCGTTGCTGGCTTACCTGGCCTGGAACCACGGCATCCGCGTGATCGGTGCTGCCAAGGCTGCGCTGACCAACTACCTGATGCCGGTGTTCACCGCGCTGCTGGGATGGGTGCTGCTGAACGAAAGTCTGCAGCTCTACCACTGGCTGGGCGCGGCGATGATCTTCGGCGGCCTGCTTCTGGCCACGCGCCCTGGCAGGCGTGCCTGAGGAATCAGCGCCCAGATGCTGGGGGCATTCCGTGCGCGCAGAGGCAGGCAGCGTGTCAGTCCGGCTTGAGCATCACGAAGGCCTCACCATCTTGGCGATCATGCATCAGGATGAAGCGCTGCCCGGCGATCACCATCTTCACGGGTGCCTTGCGAGGTACCGTGGTGCCGGCATTCACCGCAGCTGCGCTGAGCATCTGGCTCGTCAGCGTGTCGTCCTGTTGCGATTCCCCGGTCACCACGCACTCGTGACTGACCTTCACCTGGATACCCAGGCTCTTGTCTGCATTGAAGCCGACCGTGGCGAAGCCCATGTCGGTCATCTCGGTGATGCCATGCTGACGCGCCACGCGATGCGCCTCGGCAAAGCTCGGGGCGGTTTGCAGGCAGATATCGCGGAACGCCTGCACCAGTGGCGAGGTCACCGGCACCGGAGGCTGCGAACCCAGATTGGCGCAGGCGCCCAGAAGGCTGCAGCTGACAAGCAAGGCGAGCTTTTTCATCACATCATTCCTTAATGAGGGATAGGTTCAGGGCTGCTGCGATTGCTCGCAAAGATCATGCCCCAGCACCTGCGAAGCCAGCCCCTTGGCCAGATAGGTTTCCACCACGCGGCCATCGGCACACTCGGTCCTGTGTCCGATGGCAATGCCGATGGACAGCAGAACGAATAGCGCCAGGCCGATATTCTGGATGGGCGTCATGACAGGGCTCGTTGGGAAATGGATGAGGCAGGATGAACAGGCCGACAGGGGATGGCAAGCATTGATCCCGGCCATTGCGCCAAGGGTTCGAGAGGTGTGACACAGAGCCTGCAGCGAGCCGTCGAACGTACCGTTGCCTGCGAGGCCTAACCACTTGATAAAGCGTAAATTTATCGATGATCTGGGGTTGACAGCTGCCAGCGAGACGCGGAAAATGCGCGCCACGTTGGCTACATAGCTCAGTCGGTTAGAGCGCAGCATTCATAATGCTGATGTCCCAGGTTCAAGTCCCGGTGTAGCCACCATATATATCAAGGGGTTAGCGCAAGCTAACCCCTTTTTTATTGGGCCGGTGTCCCCGAGCGGTCCCTTTCTTGTCCCTGCCTAGACGATAGGCTTGCCGACACAGCGTTCGAAGATCTCAGTCATTGCCCGGTAGTCGCAGATCACGGCGTCTATGTTCGCCTGGATCCATTCCTCTTCTTCGACTGCCCACCAACTGATCTCATAGCCCGCGTTGATGACGATGTGCTCGAACAGGATTCGCTGTGCCCGACCGTTACCCTCACGGAAAGGGTGGATCATGTTCAGATCGCCATAGAGTTCGGCTGCTGCTGTAACCAGCTCAGTGCGAGACAGCCCTTCAAACCAGTCCGCATCGGCTAGCTGCTTGAACAGCTTGGCTGATTCGACCTCGATGCGAGTGAGGTTGCAGAAGTGCGTGCTGCCCTTGGAGATATCGACGGTACGCAGCTCTCCGGCCCAGTCGTAGACGTCAGCAAACAGCTGTCGGTGAATCTGCTGGAGATAGGAAAGATCGTAGGGAGGAAGGTCGAAGTCGATCTTGCTGGCTGCAATCTCGGAGAGGGTGCGCTCTGCTTCATCGAGCGCTTCGTCATTGGTCAGGCCGAGACGGTTGCGGAGAACTGGTGAGCCTGGATAGCAGTGAGGGTCCTGGCCTGTGCCGTATTTGTCGCGCATCAGGCCTGCCGGGAACGTAGCTCGCTCAGTGCGGTTTCACGTGTGGGGAGCTTGCGCTCAGCATCGGCGGCAGTGACCTGAAAACCTTCCAGGCGCAGGCTGGCGGCGTAGTTGGACTGACGTGCCTTGGCGCAATAAGCCTTCTTGGCCTGCAGGGATGGGCTTGGCATGGCGGCTACCTCTCTTGCATGACGCCGCTCATTATAGCGGAAGCCCCTAGGTAGCGTCTTGCAGTAACGCCAGTGGCGAATGGGTGAAGGCTGTAGTAGACCACTACACATCGAGACCGACGCTTGTGGCTTCTACCTTTTGCAGCAGGGTCTGGTAGCTAGCAGCATCGATGGCAGTGGCCGCGAAGTGCTCGGTATAGAGGTAATAGCCGCCGGCGGCGACGGCGAGCAGCAGGAGCAGGTTTTTCATTTGCTTCATCCTTGATGGCGAAAGCCCGGCAGAATAGAAGCGCTGATGACCGTTGTCCACGGTGTGCGTGCGCGACCGGACGGTTCCTTTTTCTTCGATCTGTGTGATGTGCGCTGAATGAAATCCTTTGATGAACTGGTGGCTGAAGCTGAAGCGGCCGATGTGAGTGGTTGGGGCTTCGGGTGGCTGGCGGGGCGAGCCAGCGAGGAGCGTCCCTCCTGGGGGTATTCCAGGTTGCTGGCGCAGCGCTTGGCGCAGGTGGAGTCGGCGCTTGATCTGGACACAGGTGGCGGTGAGGTGCTGGGCGAGGTGCCGCGCTTTCCTCCGCGAATGTGTGCCACGGAGGCGTGGCCGCCCAACGCCCGCAAGGCCCGTGAGCACCTGAGCGAGCGTGGCGTGCAGGTGGTGGAAACCACGGCGGCGGACAGCGTGCTGCCGTTTGCGGACGCGTCCTTCGAGCTCGTCACATCGCGTCATCCCGTGTCCCCGAACTGGGCAGAGATCCATCGTGTGCTCAAGCCGGGCGGATGCTATTTCGCGCAGCATGTCGGTGCGGCTTCGGCGTTCGATCTGATCGAGCGCTTCCTCGGGCCGCTTCCACAGCAGCGACGTCAGCGCGATCCGCAGGACGAGGCGGCCGCCGCGCAGGCAGCCGGGCTGAACGTGACGGATCTGCGTGTCGAGCGCTGTCGTCTGTTGTTCAGCGACGTCGGGGCGGTGGTCTGGATTCTGCGCAAGTGCGTGTGGTGGGTACCTGACTTCTCCACACGCAAGTACCACGATGTATTGCTCGCCCTCGATGAGCAGATGCGTGGTGGGCGGCCATTCGTGGCGTATTCGACCCGGCACCTGATCGAAGCGCGGCGTTAACCCGGGGCGCTGCCACGCGGGTCGGTTGGGCTACCGGGCGTTGCTCGGTGCTTGACGTGGATACCGAAAGGGATTGACTTAGAGCGCGCTCGAACTTTTAGGATCGCCCCATGGAACCTCATCTGAGCATCGACGAAGTCGCCCGCCGCACCGGGCTGACAGCCCATACCCTGCGCTATTACGAACGCATCGGGCTGATCGGTCCGGTGGGCCGCACGGCGAGTGGACAGCGCCGTTATGCGCCTTCGAACATGGCCTGGATCGAGTTCCTGCTGCGCCTGCGCACGACCCGCATGCCGATCGGCAAGATGCAGGCGTTCGCGGCGCTGAGGGGCGCCGGAGACCCGACGGTGCCGGCGCGTCGCCAGATGCTGGAAGAACACCTCGCGGAGGTTCTGGCCGAGATCGAAGCGATGCGCTGCGCCGCCGATGCGCTGCAAGCGAAGATCGAGCACTACCGCTCGTGCGAGCAGCGCCTGGCGCCGGAGTCATCAACCGAGAGGGGCAACGAGCATGAGCAACGAAAGTCGGTACCAGCGGGGGCTGGCCAGGCTGAAGGAGATTGACGGCGAGGCCGGCGAGCGGGTGGTGGAGAGTCTGGCTGGCATCGCCCCGGATTTCGCGCGCTACCTGGTGGAATTCCCGTTCGGCGATATCTACTCGCGGCCGGGGCTGGACCTGAAAAGCCGGGAGATCGCCGTGGTGGCGGCGCTGACCGCCCTTGGCAATGCTGCGCCACAGCTGAAGGTGCATGTGCATGGCGCGCTGAACGTCGGTGTCAGCCGTACCGAGATCGTCGAGACGATGATGCAGATGGCGGTGTATGCCGGCTTTCCCGCTGCACTCAATGGCCTGGCGGTGGCGCGGGAGGTGTTCGAGCTGCGCTCTGAGGCGGCCTGACGCCGGGCCATAAGCGCGAAGCCCCCAGCGGCGTGGATCCGCTGGGGGCTTCGAGGGAGCGGGGCAGGCTCAGACGTTGAAGCGGAAGTGCATCACGTCACCGTCCTTGACGATGTAGTCCTTGCCTTCCAGGCGCCACTTGCCGGCTTCCTTGGCACCGCCTTCGCCCTTGTAGGCGATGAAGTCGTCGTAGGCGACCACTTCGGCGCGGATGAAGCCTTTCTCGAAATCGGTGTGGATCACCGCGGCAGCCTGCGGCGCGGTAGCGCCGACGCGGACGGTCCAGGCGCGCACTTCCTTCACCCCGGCGGTGAAGTAGGTCTGCAGGTTGAGCAGGGCGTAGCCGGCGCGGATCACGCGGTTCAGGCCTGGCTCTTCCATGCCCATGGTTTCGAGGAACATCTGCATCTCTTCCAGATCGTCCAGCTCGGCGATCTCGGCTTCGATCTTGTTGCACACCGGTACGACGATGGCGCCTTCCTCTTCGGCGATGGCTTTCACCACGTCGAGGTGCGGGTTGTTCTCGAAGCCGTCTTCGGCGACGTTGGCGATGTACATCACCGGCTTGGTGGTGAGCAGGTGGAAGGTCTTGGCCAGGCGCTTCTCGTCGTCACCCAGGCTCTTCAGCAGGCTGCGCGCCGGCTTGCCTTCGGTGAAGTGGGGGATGAGTTTTTCCAGCAGGGCCTTCTGCGCCACGGCCTCCTTGTCACCGCCCTTGGCACTGCGCGCCACGCGCTGCAGTTGCTTCTCGCAGCTGTCGAGGTCGGCCATGATCAGTTCGAGGTCGATGATCTCGATGTCACGCTTGGGGTCGACGCTGTTGGCGACGTGGATGACGTTCTCGTCTTCGAAGCAGCGCACGACGTGGGCGATGGCGTCGGTCTCGCGGATGTTGGCGAGGAACTTGTTGCCCAGGCCTTCACCCTTGGAGGCGCCGGCCACGAGGCCGGCGATGTCGACGAACTCCATGGTGGTGGGGATGACCTTTTCCGGCTTGACGATCTCGGCCAGGGCATCCAGACGCGGGTCGGGCATGGGCACGATGCCGCTGTTCGGCTCGATGGTGCAGAAGGGGAAGTTCTCTGCGGCGATGCCGGACTTGGTGAGGGCGTTGAACAGGGTGGACTTGCCGACGTTGGGCAGGCCGACGATGCCGCAGTTGAATCCCATGGGGTGACCCTCGGTAAAAGGTGGTTACTTGGTGGCCTTCTGGCTATGCAATTTGCGCATGGCCACGGTCCAGTCGCCGGCGAGTATTTCCGGCAGGACGTCCAAGGCGAAGTCGATGCTCTGGTCGAGCAGTTCCTGTTCGCTGCGTGGCGCGCGTCCGAGCACGTAGCCGGAAACCAGGCTGGCGTGTCCAGGGTGGCCGATGCCGAGCCGCAGGCGATGGAAGTTATTCTGGTTGCCGAGCTGGGCGATGATATCGCGCAGGCCGTTGTGCCCGCCGTGGCCGCCGCCCTGCTTGAGCTTGGCGACGCCGGGTGGCATGTCGAGTTCGTCGTGGGCCACCAGAATCTCTTCGGGTTTGATCTTGAAGAAATTGGCCAGGGCCGCCACGGACTGGCCGCTGCGGTTCATGTAGGTGGTGGGGATGAGCAGACGAACTTCGCGCCCCTGGTGGTTGAACTTGCCCACCAGGCCGAAATACTTGCGATCGACGCTGAGGTTGACGCGCTGGCTTTCCGCCACGCGCTCAACGAAAAGGGCCCCTGCATTGTGCCGGGTCTGGTCGTATTCGGGGCCGGGGTTACCCAGGCCAACGATCAGTTGTACGGCAGTCATACAGGAGCCCTTTCGAGGAAATCGCCCGGCGTGATCGCATGCCGGGCGGGTTCCGCACTGCGATTACTCGGCAGCGCTTTCTTCGTCTTCAGCCTTCACGCGGGAGGCGTGAATGTTGGAGACAGCCAGGTCGTTACCGTGAGCCAGAGCAACCAGCTCAACGCCTTTCGGCAGCTTCAGGTCGGACATGTGTACGGTCTGGCCCACTTCCACGGCAGCCATGTCGACTTCGATGAATTCCGGCAGGTCTTTCGGCAGGCAGGAAACTTCGACTTCGCTGATGGTGTGGGAGATCTCGCCACCTTGCTGCTTGACGCCTACGGCAGTCGCTTCGTTGATGAAGTGCAGCGGTACGTGGGCGCTCAGCTTCTGGCCGGCAACGACGCGAACGAAGTCAGCGTGCAGAACGAAGCCTTTGGCCGGGTGGCGCTGCAGGGCTTTGATCAGAACGCTTTCTTTGGTGCCGGCAACGTCCAGGGTCAGAACGTGGCTGAAAGCCGCTTCGTTTTCCAGCAGCTTGGCCAGGTCTTTGGCCAGCAGGCTGATGGAGGCCGGGGCTTTCTCGCCGCCGTAGATCACGGCAGGCACCATGGACACGTTACGACGCAGGCGGCGGCTCGCACCTTTCCCCAGGTCGGAACGCACTTCGGCATTCAGGGCAAATTCAACAGTCATTTCACTTCTCCAAAATAACCAAACCGCCTGCAGGCTTGCGACCAGCCTTGGGCGGTAGGGCAAAAAGCCCCGCACGAGGCGGGGCGCTTAACGTCAGCGGGTTCCTTAGCGGAACATCGCGCTGATCGATTCTTCGTTGCTGATGCGGCGAACCGCTTCGGCGACGACCGGGGCGATGTCGAGCTGGCGAATGCGCGAGCAGGACTGTGCCGCAGCGGACAGCGGGATGGTGTTGGTCACCACCAGCTCGTCCAGCGAGGAATTCTCGATGTTCTCGATGGCGCGGCCCGACAGCACCGGGTGGGTGCAGTAGGCGTAGACCTTGGCGGCACCACGATCTTTCAGGGCCTTGGCCGCGTGGCACAGGGTGCCGGCGGTATCGACCATGTCGTCGACCAGGATGCAGGTACGACCTTCGACGTCACCGATGATGTGCATCACTTCGGACTGGTTGGCCTTCTCACGACGCTTGTCGATGATGGCCAGGTCGACGCCCAGGCTCTTGGCCACGGCGCGTGCGCGGACGACGCCGCCGATGTCCGGGGAGACGATCATCAGGTTGTCGAAGCGCTGGTCTTCGATGTCGTCGACCAGGACCGGGGAACCGTAGATGTTGTCCACCGGGATGTCGAAGAAGCCCTGAATCTGATCGGCATGCAGGTCCACGGTCAGTACGCGGTCGATACCGACCACGGTGAGCATGTCAGCCACGACCTTGGCACTGATCGCCACACGGGCGGAGCGCGGACGGCGATCCTGGCGGGCGTAACCGAAGTAGGGGATGACCGCGGTGATGCGGGTAGCCGAGGAACGACGGAAGGCATCAGCCATCACCACCAATTCCATCAGGTTGTCGTTGGTGGGTGCACAGGTCGGCTGAATCAGGAATACGTCCTTGCCGCGGACGTTCTCGTTGATTTCGATCATGACTTCGCCGTCGGAGAAACGTCCGACCGAAGCATCGCCGAGGGGAATGTGCAGCTGACGAACGATCCGTCGCGCCAGATCGGGGTTTGCGTTCCCCGTGAAGACCATCATCTTGGACACGCGCAGTACCTGCCGGCTGGGGGTATACCTGGATGGGTATGGAAAATGGCAGGGGCGGCTGGATTCGAACCAACGCATGCCAGGATCAAAACCTGGTGCCTTACCGCTTGGCGACGCCCCTATATTCTGTGTCGAATGCTGTCGGATGCGGTTTTCGATGCCTCCCTGGGGAGATTATGGCAGGGGCGGCTGGATTCGAACCAACGCATGCCAGGATCAAAACCTGGTGCCTTACCGCTTGGCGACGCCCCTGTATCGTATAACCGAATGCTGAGCATTCACTTCTTGGCCAATGCTTGGAGCCTGCGGTGCAGCATCGAAATGTTGCGACCTTGAGCGACAAAGCTCGGCAGAGTGCCTGGAAGTTGGCGGGCGACTTTATCAGCATCGTCCCGATTTGGGAAGCTCCCAAATACACAAGCTCCAGTGCCGGTCAATCTAGCTGAAACGAATTTGTTCAACAAGATCAAAGCGTTACGAACTTCTGGGTAACGCTTCTCTACAACCGGCTGGCAGTCGTTTCGACCACCCCCCGCAAGAAGGCTGCGAACTTTAATGGGCGGCGTATCCCGTGTCAACTCGGGCGAGCCGAAAACTTCTGCTGTGCTTACAAAGACTTGCGGCACCGCGACGAGGAACCAGGGTTCGTCCAGCTCCACGGGCGTCAGGCACTCGCCAACGCCCTCGGCGAAGGCGGCGCGGCCGCGCACGAATACCGGTACGTCGGCGCCCAGTGCCAGGCCCAGCTCGGCCAGGCGATCCTCGCCCAGTTGCGTGTGCCACAGGTGGTCGAGGCCGAGCAGGGTGGTGGCGGCATCCGAGCTGCCGCCACCGATGCCGCCGCCCATGGGCAGGCGCTTGTCCAGCCAGATGTCGGCGCCCAGTGATGTACCGCTGGCTTCCTGCAGCCGCTTGGCGGCGCGCACGATCAGGTTGCTGTCGTGCGCAACGCCTTCGATGGGGGTGTGCAGGCGAATCTCGCCATCCTGGCGCAGGCTGAAGCCAAGCTCGTCGCCATGCTCGAGAAACTGGAACAGGGTCTGCAGCTCGTGGTAGCCGTCGGCGCGGCGGCCGAGGATATGCAGCATCAGGTTGAGCTTGGCGGGAGCGGGCAGGGTGAGTTCGGCGTGGGCAGGGATGGCGGTCATGGTCGGAGCAGGGGCGTCGTCGCGAGAATAGGTGGCGATTGTATGCGGGAAATGCGTCGGCAGGCGCATCGCGACTAAAGCCGCTCCTGCAAAGACCGCAGCCCCTGTAGGAGCGGCTTTAGCCGCGAAATGCCCAGCCGAAACGCTGAGCCATCGCCAACGCTGTCGCGGCTTAGGCCCCTCTCGCAAGGTTGGGGTGCGGGCTTACTGCCCCAACTGACGCGGCTGCCAGTCCTTGATCACCAGGGTGACCTCCAGGTCCTGGCCGTAGAGCTTCAGGCGCTCGGGCAGGGCGTAGCCGTTCTGTTCGGTGTAGCGCTGATACTCCACTCGCCAGCCGTCCTGCTCCAGGCGGGCCAGGTGGCTTTCGCCGTCGAGGGTGATGCGGCTGCGGCTTTCCGGGGCCGGCAGGCCGCGAATCCACCAGAGCAGGTTGGAGACCGGCAGGTCCAGGCGCAGCTGTTCACGCAGCAGGGCTTCCGGCGATTCGGCGCGATAGCGGCCGCGGTTGGACACTTCCAGCAGGATGTCGCCCGGGCGGCCGGTCAGACGGGCGGCGCCGCCACCGAGCGGGCCGGACAGGCGGATATCGTAGTAGTCCTGGCGTTGCAGCCAGAACAGCGTGGCGCTGCCCGAGTCGCTGGGCGCACGAATGCCGATCTTGCCGTTGATCTGCCAGCCGTCGAGCTGGCTGATCTGCTGTTTATGGGCTTTCCACTGCGCCGGGTCGCCCTGGCCTTCCAGCGCTTCGTGCGAGGTGAGGCCGGCGCAGCCGGCGAGCAGGGCGATAAGGCTGAAAACAAGAAGGTGACGAAGCATCAGGGCGTCTCGGAACCGGTCAGGCGCGAGAGGGTGTCGCGCAGGATGGGGCTGTCAGGTGTCTCGGCCAGGGCCTCGCGCCAGACGCTGCGGGCCTCGCGCTGCTTGCCCCGGGCCCAGAGCACTTCGCCAAGGTGGGCGGCAACCTCGTGGTCGGGGAATTTCTTCAGCGCCAGGCGCAGGAAGCGCTCGGCTTCCTCCAGGTTACCCAGGCGATAGTTGACCCAGCCGAGGCTGTCGAGGATGGCCGGGTCGTCCGGGTTGAGCTGGTGGGCCTTCTCGATCAGGTCGTGGGCTTCCTGATAGCGCGTGGTGCGGTCGGCCAGGGTGTAGCCGAGGGCATTGAGCGCCATGGCGTGATCCGGCTCGCGCTCGAGGATGTAGCGCAGGTCGTGTTCCAGTTGGGCCAGGTCGTCGCGCTTCTCCGCCAGCATGGCACGGGTATAGAGCAGGTTGAGGTCGTCGGGAAACTGCTCGAGTCCCTGGTTGATCACCTGCCAGGCCGAGTCGACCTGGTCATGGTTGCTCAGCCCCTCGGCTTCGATCAGGTACAGCTGGATGGCGTAGTCGGGCTGCGCCTCGCGCGCTTCGGCCAGGCGACGGCTGGCGTCGTCGTTGCGCTGCTGGTTGAACAGCAGCTCGGCCTGGCGTTGCTGGGCCGGCAGGTAGTCGTTGCTGGGGCCGACCATGCCGTACTCCTGCAGGGCGCTGTCGCTGTCCTCCAGCTCTTCGTAGGCACGGCCCAGGTTGTAGTGCGCCGCGTCGACATGGCTGCGCCGTTCGACCAGCTCTTCCAGGTAGACGATGGCTTCTTCCCAGGCTTCGGCTTCCAGGCACACCAGCGCCAGGGAGAAGCGCAGGTCGTCGTCGTTGGGATTTTCCTGCACCAGCTTGGAGAACTCGCCCTTGGCGTCGTCGAGGCGGTCCTGCTCGACCAGCAGGCGTGCATAGGTCAGGCGCAGGCGCTTGTCGTCGGGGTTCTCGCGGATGCCTTTCTGCAGCAGGGGCAGCGCTTCCTCGCCACGTCCCAGACTCTGCAGCAGGCGGGCGCGCAGCAGCAGCGGAGAAACTTCCTTGGCGCTGCCGGGGCGTTCCTCGAGCAGCTCCAGGGCTTCTTCGGCGCGGCCGTCCTGTTGCAGGAGGATGGCCTTGCCGAACAGCAGCTGGCTGTTGTCCGGGTTCTTGCTCAGCAGCCGGTCGAAGCCTTGCAGCAGGCCGGCGCGGGTGTCCGGGTCGGTTTCCGCGGCGGACAGCGCGAGGAAATCGAAGTGGGTATCGCCCTGGCGCTGCAGCACCTGCTCCATGTAGGTCATGGATTCGTCATAGCGGCCGGCGCGAGCCAGCTGCACGGCCGCCGCGCGTTGTGCGTCGATGTTCTGCGGCGCGTTCTTCGCCCAGATCAGTGCGCTGTCCAGTGCGGCCTGCTCGGCGCCGAGGTACTCGGCGATGCGGAAGGCGCGCTCGGCGACCGCGGGGTCGCCGGTGGCGTTGGCCTGCTGCACGTAGTTGCCCAGGGCGATATCGAAGCGATTGCGCTGCCCCGCCAGTTCGGCGGTGAGCAGGGCGAACAGGGTTTCCTGGCTGAACGAGCCGTATTCTTCCGGCTTAAGCTGGGTGCTCTGGTCGGCTTCCTGCACCGGCGGCGTGCCGTCAGGCTCGCTGGGGGCGAAGGTTTGGCAGCCGCTGAGAAGGGCAATTGCAGTGACTAACGCGAGGGGTCTGGTCATCAGGGTTTGTTTCCGTTTCGTTCGCGGCCGCGACGGAGCTGGTTTGGGCGCGAGGCAAGGCACGAGAGGCGAAGTTTGGTCGTCCAAATGAGTCATCGAGTAATGCAGTCTCGCGGCAAAACCGGCCCGTCTCTTCGAGTTGCGCGGCAAATGCGGCGCGCGATGAAACGGGAACGGACCCAGGCACCTTGTCGTGCGTTATTCCGGGGCGACGGCCATGCCGGCTCGTGCCCTGCGACGTTCGCGGCATCATGACACAAGCCTTGGAGCAAGCCCACTGGCCAGGACGATGCGGCGAACTGTCTATTGGGACAATAGGTCGCGGTAGTTGTTCTCTCGGGGGCGAAGTAGGACAATTGCCGGCTTCCGTATTGCCCCTCAGCGACTCTGCATGGCCTTCATCGCCCTCGGTATCAACCACAAGACCGCCTCGGTAGAGGTGCGTGAGCGCGTTGCTTTCACCCCGGAGCAACTGGTCGAGGCATTGCAGCAGCTGTGCCGGCTGACGCCCAGCCGCGAGGCGGCGATCCTCTCGACCTGCAACCGCAGCGAGCTGTACCTGGAGCAGGATCAGCTGAGCAGCGACGAAGTGCTGCAATGGCTGGCCAGCTATCACCGCCTGAGCATCGACGAATTGCGAGCCTGTGCCTACGTGCACAGTGACGACGCCGCCGTGCGTCACATGATGCGCGTGGCCTGCGGGCTGGACTCGATGGTCCTCGGCGAGCCGCAGATTCTCGGCCAGCTCAAGTCCGCCTATGCCGTGGCCCGCGAGGCCGGCACCGTCGGGCCGTTGCTGGGGCGTCTGTTCCAGGCCACCTTCAGCACCGCCAAGACCGTGCGCACCGACACCGCCATCGGCGAGAATCCGGTTTCCGTGGCCTTCGCGGCGGTCAGCCTGGCCAAGCAGATCTTCGCCGACCTGCACCGCAGCCAGGCGCTGCTGATCGGTGCCGGCGAGACCATCAGCCTGGTGGCGCGGCACCTGTACGACCAGGGCATCAAGCGCATCGTCGTCGCCAACCGCACGCTGGAGCGTGCCAGCCAGCTGGCCGAGCAGTTCGGCGCCCATGCGGTGCTGCTCTCGGACATCCCCGACGAGCTGGCGCACAGTGACATCGTCATCAGTTCCACGGCCAGCCAGCTGCCGATCCTCGGCAAGGGCGCCGTGGAGAGTGCGCTGAAGAAGCGCAAGCACAAGCCGATCTTCATGGTCGACATCGCCGTGCCGCGCGATATCGAGCCACAGGTGGGCGAGCTGGATGACGTCTACCTCTATACCGTCGATGACCTGCACGAGGTCATCGAGGAAAACCTCAAGAGCCGTCAGGGCGCGGCACAGGCGGCCGAGGAGCTGGTCGCCGCCGGTACCGACGATTTCATGCAGCGCCTGCGCGAGCTGGCCGCGGTGGATGTGCTCAAGGCCTACCGCCAGCAGGCCGAGCGCCTGCGCGACGAAGAGCTGGCCAAGGCCCAGCGCATGTTGGTCAACGGCAGCAATCCCGAAGACGTGCTGGCGCAACTGGCGCGCGGCCTGACCAACAAGCTGCTGCACGCGCCCAGCGTGCGCATGAAGAAACTTACCGCCGAGGGGCGCATCGACGCGCTCAGCCTGGCCCAGGAATTGTTCGCCCTCGACGAGAGCGCGCCGCAGGACAAAGGTCTGCAATGAAAGCTTCACTGTTGAACAAGCTGGACAACCTCAGCGATCGTTTCGAGGAGCTCACGGCGCTGCTCGGCGACGCCGAGGTGATCGCCAAGCAGAGCCAGTTTCGGGCGTACTCCAAGGAATATGCCGAGATCGAGCCGGTAATCGCCACCTTCCGCGAGCTGCGCAAGGTGCAGTCCGACCTCGAAGGTGCTCAGGCGCTGCTCAAGGACAGCGACCCGGACCTGCGCGAGATGGCCGAGGAGGAAGTCGCCCAGGCCCGTGAGGCGCTGGTCGAGCTGGAGGACCGCCTGCAGCGTATGTTGCTGCCGAAGGACCCCAACGACGGGCGCAACGTCTATCTGGAAATCCGCGCCGGCACCGGTGGCGACGAGGCGGCGATCTTCTCCGGCGACCTGTTCCGCATGTATTCGCGTTATGCCGAGAAGCAGGGCTGGCGGGTCGAGGTGCTGTCGGCCAACGAGGGCGAGCACGGCGGCTTCAAGGAAGTGATCGCCCGCGTCGAGGGTGACAACGTCTACGCCAAGCTCAAGTTCGAGTCCGGTGCGCACCGCGTGCAGCGCGTGCCGGAGACCGAATCCCAGGGCCGTATCCACACCTCCGCCTGCACCGTGGCGGTGTTGCCGGAACCGGATGAGCAGGCCGCCATCGAGATCAACCCGGCCGACCTGCGCGTCGATACCTACCGCAGCTCCGGCGCGGGTGGCCAGCACGTCAACACCACCGACTCGGCGATCCGCATCACCCACATTCCCACCGGCACGGTGGTGGAGTGCCAGGAAGAACGTTCGCAGCACAAGAACCGCGCCAAGGCCATGGCCTGGCTGGCGGCCAAGCTGCAGGACCAGCAGGACGCCGCCGCGCACAAGGAAATGTCCGACACGCGCAAGCTGTTGGTCGGCTCCGGCGACCGCTCCGAGCGCATCCGCACCTACAACTTTCCGCAGGGGCGGGTCACCGACCACCGTATCAACCTGACCCTGTATTCGCTCAACGAAGTGATTGCCGGCAGCGTGGAGGCGGTGATCGAGCCGTTGCTGGCCGAGTACCAGGCCGACCAGCTGGCGGCGCTGGGCGACTAGGGCAGCGACGAGCCGCGAGCTGAATTCGCCGGATCGCCGGATGCAATCCGGGACGCATGGATGAACCCCAGGGCTGGATGAGGCTTTTTTCATCCACCCTTCCACGCGGTGGCTCGAGCAGGCGTGACAGGCGCCCCGATCCATCCAGGAGAGAACCGCAAGGCACACGCCGCCGAGTGCGGGTCATCTTGTCGCTGAAGCTTGCCGCTCGAGGCTTAACGCATGTCCACCATCGAATCCCTGCTCAACACCGCCGAGCTGCCTGACTCGCCCACGCCACGGCTGGACGCCGAGCTGCTGCTGGCCGCCGCGCTGGGCAAACCGCGCAGCTATCTGCGTACCTGGCCGGAGCGCGAGCTGGACGCCGATCAGCTGGGCCTGTTCCGGAGCCACCTGCAGCGCCGTCGCCAGGGTGAACCGGTGGCCTACATCCTTGGCCATCAGGGCTTCTGGAGCCTGGACCTGGAGGTCGCGCCGCATACCCTGATTCCGCGCCCGGACACCGAGCTGCTGGTGGAGAGCGCGCTCGCGCTGCTGCCGGCCACGCCACTGGCGGCGCTGGATCTCGGCACCGGCACCGGCGCCATTGCCCTGGCCCTGGCCAGCGAGCGGCCGGGCTGGCAGGTTACCGGTGTCGATCGCGTCGAGGACGCCGTGGCCCTGGCCGAGCGCAACCGTCAGCGTCTGCAACTGGACAACGTCCGCTTCCTGCACAGCCACTGGTTCTCCGCCCTGTCCGGGCAGCGCTACGGGCTGATTCTGAGCAACCCACCCTATATCCGCGCCGACGACCGCCACCTGAATCAGGGCGATGTGCGCTTCGAGCCGAGCAGTGCGCTGGTGGCCGGGGCCGACGGGCTGGACGATATTCGTGCGATCATCCAGGCCGCGCCGCAGTACCTGCTGGCCGGCGGCTGGCTGTTGCTGGAGCACGGCTTCGACCAGGCCGAGGCCGTGCGTGAGCTGCTCGCCACGGCGGGGTTCAGCGAGGCACACAGCCGACGTGACCTGGGCGGGCACGAGCGCATCAGTTTGGGACGTTTCGACCATGAGTGATCAGATGCTGAGCGATGATGAGCTGCTGCGTTACAGCCGGCAGATTCTGCTGAAACAGATCGACGTGGAGGGGCAGCTGCGCCTCAAGCAGGGCCGTGTGCTGATCGTCGGCATGGGCGGGCTGGGCTCGCCCGTGGCCCTGTACCTGGCTGCTGCCGGCGTCGGCGAGTTGCACCTGGCCGACTTCGACACGGTGGACCTGACCAACCTGCAGCGGCAGATCGCCCACGACACCGCCAGCATCGGCCAGGCCAAGGTGGATTCGGCCATGGCGCGGCTGGCGGCGATCAACCCGCAGGTCAGCCTGGTACCGCACCGTCAGGCGCTGGATGCCGATTCGCTGGCGGCTGCGGTGCAGGCTGTCGACCTGGTGCTGGACTGCTCGGACAACTTCTCCACCCGCGAGGCGGTCAACGTCGCCTGCGTGGCGGCGGGCAAGCCGCTGGTCTCCGGCGCGGCGATTCGCCTGGAGGGCCAGCTGTCGGTGTTCGACCCGCGCAATGCGGGCAGCCCGTGCTACCACTGCCTCTACGGGCATGGCAGCGAAGCCGAGCTGACCTGCAGCGAGGCCGGGGTGGTGGGCCCGCTGGTCGGGCTGGTGGGTAGCCTGCAGGCGCTGGAGGCGCTCAAGCTGCTGGCGGGATTCGGCGAGCCGCTGGTGGGGCGCCTGTTGTTGATCGACGCGCTGGGTACGCGCTTTCGTGAGCTGCGGGTCAAGCGCGATCCTGCTTGCGGTGTCTGTGGCGATGCCCAGTAACGCGCCGATCGGGGTATTCGACTCGGGCGTCGGCGGCCTGTCCGTGCTGCGCGAGATCCGCCAGCTGCTGCCGAACGAGTCGCTGCTGTACGTTGCCGACAGCGGCCATGTGCCCTATGGCGAGAAGAGCCCGGAGTACATCCGCGAGCGCTGCGTGCAGATCACCGAGCATCTGCTGGCACAGGGCGCCAAGGCGCTGGTGCTGGCCTGCAACACTGCCACTGCCGCTGCCGCCGCTGACCTGCGCGAGCGTTATCCGCAGTTGCCCATCGTCGGCATGGAACCGGCGGTAAAGCCGGCCGCGGCGGCGACCCGCAGCGGAGTGGTCGGCGTACTGGCAACCACCGGTACGCTGAAGAGCGCCAGGTTCGCCGCGCTGCTCGACCGTTTTGCCGGCGATGTGCGGGTGGTCACGCAGCCCTGTCCGGGGCTGGTCGAATGCATCGAGGCGGGCGAGTTGCAGGCAGCGGCCACGCGCGAGCTGCTGCAGCGTTACGTGACGCCCCTGCTGGACGAAGGCTGCGACACGCTGATCCTCGGCTGCACCCACTACCCCTTCCTGCGGCCGTTGCTGACCACACTGCTGCCGCCCGCGGTGACGCTGATCGATACCGGGGCCGCGGTGGCGCGCCAGCTGCAGCGGCTGCTGCTTCAGCACGATCTGGCGGCGACCGAAACGGCGCAGCCGAGCCGTTACTGGAGCAGTGGCGATACCGCGCAACTTTCCCGGGTCTTGCCGATTCTGCTTGGTGAAACGGCCGAGATCCTTTCCTTGCAGTGAATGTGAATTTTTCGCCTCTTCCCTCCCTTCATGTCGATTAGTTCTATATTTTTGTAACGAGCCTGATGAACTCTCGCTACTTAAAGGAATGACTCATGAAGAAGTTGTACGCCTTAGCTGCAAGCGCGGCGCTGTCGTTGGGAATGATGGGGGCTGCACAGGCAGCGGATGTCACCGCCGCCATCGGCCAGAGTGGGGATTCGACCATGGTGTACCGCCTGGGTGCACAGTGGGACTGGGACAAGAGCTGGCTCGAGAGCAGCGTTGGCCGCCTGACCGGCTACTGGGACCTGGGGTATACCTACTGGGATGGCGACGACACGGCGAGCAACCACAGCCTGTCCTTCGCGCCGGTATTCGTCTACGAGTTCGCCGGGCAGAGCGTGCGTCCCTACATCGAAGCGGGTATCGGTGTGGCCGCCTTCTCCAGCACCGAGCTGGAGAGTAACGAGCTGGGCTCCTCCTTCCAGTTCGAGGACCGCATCGGCGTCGGTCTGCGTTTCTCCGGTCAGGAGATCGGCCTGCGTGCGCTGCACTACTCCAACGCCGGCCTCAAGCAGCCGAACGATGGCGCCGAAGCCTACACCCTGCATTACCGCATGAGCTTCTGAGCCTGCGCTGCAGACGAAAAGGCCGGGCAGATGCCCGGCCTTTTCGCTTCAGGGGGAACCGCTAGGGCGCGCTGCGCCGGCTGCGCAGCTGTTGTTCGTATTGCGCCCGATACAGTCGGGCGAAACCATGCAGCACCGGCATCACGATGGCCCAGGTCAGCGCCAGGATGGCCAGGGTCGGCCCGGTGCCCAGCGGCAGCGTGACCCCCGCGAGCCGGGCGCCGGCGTAGTACGACAGGGGCGCGGCCAGCGCGCCGAGCAGGCTGCCGCGCCACCAGGGCTGGGCGGTCCAGGCCAGGCAGTGGTTGAGGGTGCTGGCCAGCAACAGCCACAGCAGCGCCAGCCACAGCGGAATCAACTGGCGTGGCTCGCCGAAATCGAAGACGCCGAGGTTGAGCAGGAAGCTGTCCAGCGCACTGCCTGCGAGGAACACGCTGAGCAGCAGTTTGCCTTCGGCGGCCCAGCTGCTGACCCAGAGCAGATGCACCGCGATGATCGCTGCCACGGCCAGCAGCCAGGGGCTGTCGCCGGCGAACACGCAGACCAGCCAGCCGAGCTGGAACAGAAGGGCATTGGCAAGCAGGCGGGGCATCGGCGGGTTCCTGGGGTGCGTTCGGGCCGGGCAGTCTAGGTCAGTTGTTCGTCCAGGCCAACGTCGAGGGCTGCACGTACTGCGGCAGCGGCCGGGCGCCGGGCTTGGCCAGCAGCAGTTGCGCGGTGCCGATGGTGCGCTCGAGGAAGCCGCCCTCGCAGTAGCACAGGTAGAACTCCCACAGGCGGTAGAAGTAGTCGTCGTAGCCCAGTTGCTCCAGGCGCTGGCGTGCCTGGCTCAGGTTCTCGCGCCACAGGCGCAGGGTGCGCGCGTAGTGCAGGCCGAAGTCCTCCATGTGATGCAGGTTGAGGTCGGTGTGGCGGCTGATCACTTCCAGCATCTTGTGCATCGACGGCAGGGCGCCGCCGGGGAAGATGTAGCGCTGGATGAAGTCCACCGACTGGCGGGCCTGCTCGTAGCGCTGGTCGCGAATGGTGATGGCCTGCAGCAGCATCAGCCCCTCGGGCTTGAGCAGGCGCGCGCATTGCTCGAAGTAGGTGGGCAGGAAACGATGGCCGACGGCTTCGATCATCTCGATCGAGACCAGCTTGTCGTACTGGCCCTCGAGGTCGCGGTAGTCCTCCAGCAGCAGGGTGACGCGATCCTCCAGGCCCTGCTCGCGGATGCGTCGTTCGGTGTAGGCGTACTGCTCGCGCGACAGGGTGGTGGTGGTCACCCTGCAGCCATACTGGCTGGCGGCGTAGATGGCCATGCTGCCCCAGCCGGTGCCGATCTCCAGCAGGTGGTCGGACGGTTGCAGCGCGAGCTTCTCGCAGATGCGCTGCAGCTTGTTGAGCTGCGCCTGCTGCAGGCTGTCGTCGCCGTGCAGGAACATCGCAGCGGAGTACATCATGGTCGGGTCGAGAAACTGCTCGAACAGGTCGTTGCCCAGGTCGTAGTGCGCCGCGATGTTGCGCCGCGAACCCTGCCGGGTGTTGCGATTGAGCCAGTGCAGGCCCTGGATCAGCGGTCGTCCCAGGCGTGCCAGGCCGCTTTCCATGGCGTCGAGGACGTCGAGATTGGCGACGAAGATGCGCACCACCGCGGTGAGGTCCGGGGTGCTCCAGTAGCCATGGATGTAGGCCTCGCCGGCGCCGATCGAGCCATTGCCGGCGACCAGGCCCCAGACTGCCGGATCGTTGACCCGGATCTCGGCTCGTTGGCTGCTCTGCGGCGTGCCGAAGTGCAGCACCTCGCTGCCCTCATGAACCAGCAGCAGGCCGTGTCGCAGGTTGGCCAGCTGGCGCAATACGGCACGCCGCAGCAGACCGGCACCGATGCCGTTGCCGCTGCGGAGCAGGCTTCTGCTGGCGATCAGGCTAGAGCTTTTCATGGGGCATGTCCTTCACTTGGGGGCGGGCAGCGCGGAAGCGGCCTTCCGCAGGCGTGTGGTCGAAAATCGGCATGCGCTTGAGCAACAGGCGCAGCGCCTGCCAGTAGATGGCGGCGAGGGTCTTGCCGGTCATCCAGGGGAAGCCCAGCAGGTAGCGGTGCAGGCCGGCGCGGTCGAGGGCCTGGCGGTGCAGGCTGAGGCTGGCGTCGAACAGCTTGCGCTCGCCTTGCCAGTCGGCCATGTGCAGGCCGAGGCGTTCGCCGACCGGGCTGAAGCTCATGCGGTATTCCAGGTCGCGTGGCAGGAAGGGCGAGACATGGAAGGCCTTGGCCACGCGAATGCGCTGGTGGCCGTCGGCGCTGGCGGGTACCACGTAGTGATAGCGCTCGCGCCAGGGGGTGTTGCTGACCTCGCAGAGAATCGCCAGCAGACGATCGTCGTCGTCATGGCAGTAGAAGAGGCTGACCGGATTGAAGGCCAGGCCCCAGCTGCGCGGCTGCGTCAGCACGCAGATGCGCCCTTGCGGGCGAACGCCCAGCGCCTCCTGCACCAGGTTGCGCACCGCTTCGTGCAGGGCCATGCCCTGGCGGGTGAACACGGGCAGGTAGTCGCGCTCGCGGAAGGCGAAGGGCGCGCAGCGGCCCGAGCCGGCCAGCGGCGAGAGGGCGAACAGCTGCGCCTGCTCGTCCAGGTCGAGGTACAGCAGGCCCATGCGGTAGCGGAAGGCATGGGCGCGCGGGGCGAAGCGGCGATGCTGCACCCAGCCACTGTACAGGGCGCTGTGCATCACAGCGTCTCTCCGAAGGCGCGGGCCACACGCAGTGCGCTGACCACGCCGTCCTCGTGGAAGCCATTGGCCCAGTAGGCGCCACAGAAGTAGCTGTGCTGCGCGCCCTGCAGTTCCTGCCAGCGGGCCTGGGCGGCGGTGCCGGCCAGGCTGTACTGCGGGTGGGCATAGCGGAAGCGGGCGAGGATCTTGCCCGGATCGATGGCGGCGCTCTGGTTGAGGCTGACGCAGAAGGTGGTCGCGCTGTCGATACCCTGCAGGATGTTCATGTTGTAGGTCACGGCGGCCGGCTGGTCGCTCGGCCCGCCCAGGCGATAGTTCCAGCTGGCCCAGGCCAGTTCGCGCTCGGGCAGCAGGCGGGTGTCGGTGTGCAGGACCACGTCGTTGCTGGCGTAAGGCAGGGCGCCGAGGATATCCCGTTCCGCCGTGCTGGCCTGGTCGAGCAGGGCCAGGGCCTGGTCGCTGTGGCAGGCGAACACCACCTTGTCGAAGCGCTCCTCGCCGGCCGCGCTGTGCAGGGTCACGCCGCTGTCGTCGCGCACCACCCGGCTGACCGGGCAGTTGAGGCGGATGCGTTCGGCGAAGCTGGCGGTCAACGGCGCCACGTAGCTGCGCGAACCACCCTCGATCACCTGCCAGGTCGGGCGTTCGCTGACCGAGAGCAGGCCGTGGTTCTTGCAGAAACGCACGAAGAACTGCAGCGGGAAACCGAGCATGTCGGCCAGCGACATCGACCAGATCGCCGAGCCCATGGGCACGATGTAGTGCTCGATGAAGCGCCGCCCGTAGCCGTTGCGTTGCAGGTACTGGCCGAGCGTGGTGTCGGCGTCGATACGGTCGCTGGCGAGGTCTTCCAGCGACTGCCGATTGAAGCGCAGGATGTCGCGCAGCATGCCCCAGAACGCCGGCGACCATAGGTTGCTGCGCTGGGCGAACAGGCTGTTGAGGTCGTGACCGTTGTATTCCACGCCGCTGCTCGGGTCGCTGACCGAGAAGCTCATCTCGGTAGGCTTGAACGCCACACCGACCTGCCCGAGCAGGCGAATGAAATTGGGGTAGGTCCAGTCGTTGAAGACGATGAAGCCGGTGTCGATGGCATAGCGACGACCTTCCACCTGCACATCGACGGTGTGGGTGTGGCCACCGATCCAGTCGCTGGCCTCGAACACCTGGATGTCGTGCTTGCGGTTGAGCAGGTAGGCACAGGTCAGCCCGGCGATGCCGCTGCCGACGATGGCGATCTTCATGGGGTGTCCTCGTTGCGTGCCAGGCGGCGGCCGATGGCCAGCTGCAAGCTGCTGGGCAGGCTGCCGAGCAGTCGCAGTGCGGCGATGAAGGGGGTGGGAAAGGCGATCTCGTGCGGGCGTCGCTGCAGACGCGCGGCGATGTGCCGGGCGGCGCGTTCGACCGGCCAGCGCATGGGCATGGGGAAGTCGTTCTGCTGCGTCAGCGGGGTGTCGACGAAGCCCGGGCTGACCAGGGTGACATCGATGCCTTCCGCCGCCAGATCGACACGCAGGCTCTGCAGCAGGTAGCGCAGCGCCGCCTTGGATGCGCCATAGGCCTCCGAGCGTGGCAGCGCCAGGTAGGTGACCGAGCTGCCGACGCCGACCAGGTGTGGGCGGTGGCCCTGGCGCAGCAGTGGCAGCGCCGCCTCGATGCAGTGGCTGGCGGAGAACAGGTTGGCGCTGACCACGCGTTCGATCATCGCCGCCTCGAACTGGCGCGCGTCGATGTACTCGCAGGTGCCGGCATTGAGAATCGCGCAATCCAGTGCGCCCCAGTGCCGGGCGATGGCGGCGCCGATGGCGCGCACCTGCCCGGCGTCGGTCAGATCGCCAGGAACTACCAGCACCTGCTCGCCGTAGCGCGCCGCCAATGCCTGCAATGGCGCCTGGCTGCGGGCGCTCAGCGCCAGGCGATGGCCGCCGCGCAACAGTTCCTCGGCCAGGGCGGCGCCGATGCCGCTGCTCGCCCCGGTCAGCCAGATGCGTTTCATGCCAGCCTCCGTTTCAACCAGGCGATCACGCCACCGAGCAGCGGCAGGTGTTCGTAGAGCAGGGCGCCGGCATCGAAGTAATCACGGTGCCGATACACGCGTTCGCGCCAGAGCAGGTGCGAACAGCCCGCCACCGCGATCTCCTCGCCGCCGCGCAGGCGTGGGTGGTGATAGCGCATGGTCCAGCGCAGGTAGCCCTCGCCGTCGGCGACCTGATCGAAACCGTGGAATTCGAAGTGCAGCGCGTCGACGTTGGCATACAGCTCGGCGAAGTAGCGGCGCACGGCGCCGAGGCCCTGTACCTCGTGCAGCGGGTCCTGGAACCGCACGTCGTCGCTGTACAGCTCGTCCAGCTGGTCGAGGCTGTCCTTGTCCAGCGCGGCGAAGCGCTCGGCGAAACCACGCAGGAACTCGCTCATGCCGGCACTTCCCGCGCATTGAGGTCCTTGAAGGCGCTCAGCGCACGTTCACGCGAGCGCGACAGGTCGACGATCGGCCGTGGGTAGCCGGAGGGGGCGAACAGACCTCCGAGTGCCGCCGGGTCATGGATGTCGCGCTTGTTCAGCGAGGCCAGCTCCGGCAGCCAGTGGCGAATGAAATGGCCGTCGGGGTCGAACTTCTGCGACTGGCTGATGGGGTTGAAGATGCGGAAGTACGGCGCGGCGTCGGTTCCGGTGGAGGCGCTCCACTGCCAGCCGCCGTTGTTCGCGGCGAGGTCACCGTCGATCAGTTGGCGCATGAAGAAGCGCTCGCCCTCGCGCCAGTCGATCAGCAGGTTCTTGGTCAGGAACATGGCCACGACCATGCGCAGGCGGTTGTGCATCCAGCCGGTCGCTTGCAACTGGCGCATGGCGGCATCGATGAGCGGCAGGCCGGTGCGCCCTTCCTGCCAGGCGGCCAGCTCCTGCGGGGCGTCACGCCAGCGCAGGGCCTCGGTTTCCAGGCGGAAGGCGCGATGGCGCGAGACGCGCGGGTAGCCGACCAGGATGTGCTTGTAGAACTCGCGCCAGAGCAGCTCGTTGATCCAGGTGACGGCGCCGGGGTTGCCGCTGTCGAACTCGCCCTGGTTGGCGGACAGGGCGGCATGCAGGCACTGGCGCGGCGACAGCACGCCGGCGGCCAGGTAGGCCGACAGCTGGCTGGTGCCGGGCTGGGCCGGGAAGTCGCGCTGGCGATCGTATTCGCTCACCTGTTCATCGGCGAAGCGCTGCAGGCGTTGCTGGGCCGCGTCCTCGCCGGCCGGCCACAGCTCGCGCAGGCTGGCGCCGGGCGTGGTGAAACCGGCGACCGCCTCGGGAATCGGATCGCTGGCGATGGCCAGTGGCGCCTGCGCCTTGAGCGGCGCGATGCAGGCGGGCAGGGCACTGTGCAGGCGCTCGTAGCAGACCTTGCGGAACTGGCTGTAGACCTGGAAGTAGCCGCCGGAGCGGGTCAGCACGCTGCCGGGCCGGAAGAACAGCTGGTCGAGGTGGCTGTGCCAGGCGATGTCCTGCTGCCTGAGGTAGGCGGCGACCTGCTGGTCGCGCAGGCTCTCGTTGACGCCGTATTCCTCGTTGACGTGGACGGCGCAGACGTTGTGCTGGTGGCAGACCTCGGCGAGCTGGGCGGGGGCGTCGCCCCAGTCCGCGCAGTGGCGTATCAGCAGCGGCACGTTGAGCCTGGCCAGCGCGCGCTGCAGCTCGGCCAGGTTGCGCAGCCAGAAGTCCACCTTGCACGGCGCGTCGTCGTGGCGCTGCCACTGCTGCGGAGTGATCAGGTACAGGGCGATGGTCGGACCACTCAGCATGGCCTCGCTGAGAGCGGTGTTGTCCTGGGTGCGCAGGTCGCTGCGCAACCACATCAGTCGTTGCATGGGGTTACCTCGTGCATGCCGAGCAGGCCGTGGCGCAGCAGCCAGGCGTGGGCGGCCAGCGGATCACTGGCCGACTGCAGTTCGCTCAGGGCGTCGCGATGGATGTGAGTGGCGGGGCCGGCGATCAGCAGCGGCACCGGACATTGTTCGGCCAGGCGTGGCAGCTGGCGGCGCACCTGCACACCGTCCAGGGCCTGCTCGGCGTACAGCAGCAGCGCGCGAGGGGCGATGTGCTCGAGCGCGGTGAGCAGTTCGCTGTACGGCAGCGGCCAGTCGAAGATTTCCACCGGGCAGTCGCTGGCGCTGGCCAGCCAGGCGCACAGCCACAGGCCCGGCTCCATGGGCGCCTCGCCCAGGTTGACCAGCAGCAGCGGGGCGCCGCCGACCTGGCGGTTGCTGTGATAGATGCGGGTGGCCAGCTTGCTGCGCAGCCAGGAGAGAAAGAACACCTGCTCGGCGCGGGCGCAGAACTGGCCCTGCCAGCGCTGGCGCAGGTCGCCGAGCAGTGGCCAGAGCAGCTGTCCTGCCAGGGTGCTGACCGGGTACAGCGCCAGCGCGGCGTTGAAGCGTTCGTCCAGACGCCGTTCGTTGAACTCGGCGATGCAGCCCAGCAGCTCGCTGCGCTGGCGCGACCAGTTGTCGTTGCCGGCGGCCTGGGGTTGCTGGCCATGGTCGAGCAGGGCCTTGACCTGCCCCACCGCGACGCCGCGTGCCAGCCAGGCGAGGATGGCGTGGATGCGTTCGAGATTGGCCGGCGAGTAGAGGCGATGACCCTTGGGCGTGCGGTAGGGCACGATCAGCCCGTAGCGCCGCTCCCAGGCACGCAGGGTCACGGCATTGACGCCGGTGCTGCGCGCCACTTCGCGAATCGGCAGGTAGCCCTCGTCGAGTGCCTGGCGATAGTCCTGGCCGCTGTCTGCAGCGGCGCTGCGTTCGTGGCTCATGGTGCTACAACGCGTTGCGCAGGCTGAGTGGCTCGGGGTGCGGCTGCAGGTAGGCCTGCTCGGCGATGTAGCGGTCCGGATGGCGGCGGAAGTGATGCTTGAGCAGCGTCAGCGGCACTACCAGGGGCACGATGCCGTCGCGGTACTGGCCGATCAGCTGCTGCATTTCCTGCTTCTCGTCGGCGCTCAGGGCGCGCTTGAGGTAGCCGCTCAGGTGCTGCAGGACGTTGCTGTGGGTGCCACGGGTGGCGCATTTCTTCAGTGCGCTCATCAGCTCGCTGAAGTACTGCGGCGCCAGGTCGGCGAGGTCATAGTCGGCGAGCCGGCCGAGCAGGCGGCCGAGCGACTTGTAGCGCATGGGGTCGGTGGCCATGAGCAGGTATTTGTAGCGCGAGTGGAAGGCGATCAGGGCGCGCCGTGTCAGGCCCTGTTGCAGCAGGCGCTGCCATTCGGCGTGGGCGTAGACGCGGGTGATGAAGTTTTCGCGCAGCACCGGGTCGTTGAGGCGCCCGTCTTCCTCCACCGGCAGGTCCGGGTGGCGTGCGCAGAACGCGGCGGCAAAGATGCCACGTCCCGGTTCGCTGGGGCGCCCGCCCTCCTGGTACACCTTGACCCGCTCCAGACCACAGGACGGCGACTGCTGCATGAAGATGTAACCGCTGATGCCCTGCAGCTCGCTGGCCATCCGCTCGGCGTAGGCCGCCAGGGCGTCGGTGACGTCACGTGAACGGTCGACCGTGCCGACCGCACGCGGTGCCTGCGGATCGCCGACCAGGCGGATCGGCTCGCGCGGAATCGGCATGCCGATGCCGACCTCCGGGCACACCGGGATGAAATCGAAGTGTTCGGTCAGGCTGCGGCTGCACAGGCGTGAAAGCTTGTGGCCGCCGTTGTAGCGGACCTCGGCCCCCAGCAGGCAGGCGCTTATCCCCAGCTTGGCTTTGCTCGCGTGCATGACCAGACCTCCAAGATCTTGTACACAAGGCTGTCCGTGTATAATTTCTGTTTATCTTAGAGGTGTTGTTGTACAAGTCAAATTCTTTGTACAGCTTTTGTATCGCTATTGGTCGCGGCTGATGATGCGCTGACAGCTATCAGCGCCAGCCTTGCAGCCAGCGCTCTGTATCCTGCAACTGCCGCCAGTCGAGGTGCTGGCTGCGGCGCGTGAGCACCGCCTACAGTTCGACCGCGAGGACGTTGTCGTCTTCGTCGCGAATCAGTTCGGTGACCAGGAAATGGCGCTCGCGATTGCGCGGCTGCACGGCCGTCCATTTCGACAGCAGCAGCTTGCGTGGGTTGAGCCGGCGCTTTTCGGCTGGGCTCATTGCAGGTGTTCGAGCAGCCGCCGGGCGACGTCCTGGCCGCTGAGCCAGGCTCCTTCGACCCGGCCGGACAGGCACCAGTCGCCGCAGGCGTACAGGCCCAGGTCGGCATCGGCCAGCGCTCCCCACTGGTGCGTCTGCGCCGGGCGCGCGTAGAGCCAGCGGTGGGCGAGGGTGAAGCTCGGTGGCGGTACGGCGCAGCCGATCAGCTCGGCGAAGGCGCCGTGCAGCTGTTCGATCACGGCTTCCCTGGGCAGGTCCAGGTGCTGCCGGCTCCAGGCGCTGCTGGCGTGCAGCACCCAGGTGTCCAGGCGATTGTCGCGACCGGGTTTGCTGCGGTTGCGCGCCAGCCAGTCGAGCGGACTGTCCTGCACGAAGCAGCCTTCGACGCGC
Source organism: Ectopseudomonas khazarica (assembly GCF_017915135.1). Classification (NCBI taxonomy): domain Bacteria; kingdom Pseudomonadati; phylum Pseudomonadota; class Gammaproteobacteria; order Pseudomonadales; family Pseudomonadaceae; genus Ectopseudomonas; species Ectopseudomonas khazarica. Next base: position 1,184,008 of record NZ_CP068551.1, read on the forward strand.
GTATCCAGTGGCGTGTCGAAGCCCAGGGCCACGGCCCAGGTCGGCTCCATGATCACGCTGGCGGCAGCCCCGGCGAGCTTCGGCGCCGCGGCCAGCAGGGCACTGGCCTGTGGCGCCGGCGTGGCGATGATGACGTGGCTGTAGGGGCCGTGACTGTTGCCCTCGGCATCCTGCAGGCTCCAGTAGCGATCACCGCGAAAGACTTCGGTGATGCGGCAGCTGAACTTCACCGGCAGCGCGCCGAGCAGGGCGCGGGTGATGGCACTCATGCGCGGGCTGCCGACCCAGCGCAGCTGTTCGTCCGGCGAGGCGCTGAGCAGGCCATCGCGGGCGTTGTAAAGGCCCGGGGTCCATTCCGCGACCCAGCCACGGGCCTGCCACTGCTGGACCACTTCGACGAAGCGCCGGTCACGCGCGGTGAAGTACTGGGCGCCGAGGTCCAGGCTGCCGGCATCGCTGCGCTTGCTGGCCATGCGCCCACCGCTGCCACGGCTCTTGTCGAACAGTTCGATCTCTAGCCCGGCGGCATGCAGGGCCTGGGCGGCGGAAAGCCCTGCGATACCGGTGCCGATGATGGCGATGGGTGCGTTCATGGTTACCTCGTCAGCGCTGAATGCATTACAGGCTACGGTTTGGACAAAAGCTATACAAGAATGTTTTCATGTACAGCTGTCGCCGAAAGTGCTGCTCCCTTGCTTTAGGTTTAGGACAAACGCGGCACCTGTGCGCGTCATAAACCAGACTAAAGGCGAAGTTTCTTCCAATGCCATGCGAGGACGATGCCATGCATATCCTGCTGACCGGCGGTACCGGCCTGATCGGTCGTGCGTTGTGCGCCCACTGGACCGAACAGGGTCACCGTCTCACCGTCTGGAGCCGCCAGCCGGGCAAGGTCGCGGCGCTCTGCGGCGCGGATGTCCGCGGCATCGCCCGCCTCGAGGAGCTGGGCGAGGAGCCCCTGGATGCGGTGATCAACCTGGCCGGCGCGCCGATCGCCGACCGTCCCTGGAGCAGCAAGCGCAAGGCGCTGCTGTGGGCCAGCCGTATTGGCCTCAGCGAACAGCTGCTGGCGTGGCTGCAGGCTCGCGAGCAGCGTCCCGCCGTGCTGTTGTCGGGTTCGGCGGTGGGCTGGTACGGCAACGGCGGCGAGCGCGAGCTGGACGAGAGCGCCCAGCCGGTCACCGAGGACTTCGCTGCACAGCTGTGCGGTGCCTGGGAGGAAACCGCGCTGCGTGCCGAGGCACTGGGCATGCGAGTGGTGCTGCTGCGCACCGGTCTGGTGCTGAGTGCCGATGGTGGCATGCTCAAGCGCCTGCTCCTGCCGTTTCGCCTGGGCGTCGGCGGCCGGCTTGGCGATGGCCGGCAATGGATGCCCTGGATCCATATCGCCGATCAAATCGCCCTGATCGATTTTCTCTTGCAGCACGCTGACGCCCGCGGTCCTTATAATGCCTGCGCGCCCATCCCGGCGCGCAACGCCGAGTTCACCAGGGCGCTGGGCCAGGCACTGAGCCGCCCGACCCTGTTGCCGGCGCCGGCGTTCGTCCTGCGTGCCGCGCTCGGGGAGATGTCCGAGCTGCTGCTTGGCGGCCAGCGTGCGTTGCCGAGGCGTCTGCTCGAGGCGGGCTTCAGTTTTCGTTTCACCCATCTGGATGTGGCTCTGGTCGACCTGCTGAGCCATCAATGACTAGGATTTCGCATGACCGATCACGCATTGTTGCTGGTTAACCTGGGTTCGCCCGCGTCTACCGAAGTAGCCGATGTCCGCCGCTACCTGAACCAGTTCCTGATGGACCCCTATGTGGTCGATCTGCCCTGGCCGCTGCGTCGCCTGCTGGTGTCGATGATCCTGATCAAGCGCCCGGCGGCCTCGGCGCATGCCTATGCCTCGATCTGGTGGGATGAGGGTTCGCCGCTGATCGTGCTCAGCCGTCGCCTGCAGGAAGCGATGAAGGCGCACTGGACGCACGGCCCGGTCGAACTGGCCATGCGTTATGGCCAGCCGTCCATCGAGTCGACCCTGCAGCGCCTGGCTGCGCAGGGCATTCGCCAGGTCACCCTGGCGCCGCTGTACCCGCAGTTCGCCGACAGCACCACCACCACGGTGATCGAAGAGGTCCGGCGGGTGGTGCGCGAGCGCGGTCTCGACCTGCGCCTGTCCAGCCTGCCGCCGTTCTATGACCAGCCCGAGTACCTCGATGCCCTGGTCGCCAGCGCCAAGCCGCATCTGCAGCAGGGCTTCGATCACCTGCTGCTGAGTTTCCACGGTCTGCCCGAGCGTCACCTGCACAAGCTCGACCCGAGTGGTCACTGCCTGAAAGGTGACGACTGCTGCCGCACGGCGTCGCCGCAGGTGCTCGCGCATTGTTATCGCGCCCAGTGCCTGCGCAGTGCCGAGCTGTTCGCCGAGCGCATGGGCCTGCGCCCGGAGCAGTGGTCGGTGAGCTTCCAGTCGCGCCTGGGTCGGGCGAAATGGATCGAACCCTATACCGAGACCCGGCTCGACGAACTGGCCGCGCAGGGCGTGAAGAAGCTGCTGGTGATGTGCCCGGCCTTCGTCGCCGACTGCATCGAGACCCTCGAAGAGATCGGCGACCGTGGCCGCGAGCAGTTCGTCGAGGCCGGCGGCGAGAGCCTGCAACTGGTGCCCTGCCTGAATGACCACCCGGATTGGGTCGCGGCGCTGAAGACCTTGTGCGAACGGGCGCCCCTGATGATCTGAGCCTCCGCTCAGCTGGCAACGCCGTGTCGGCTGCAGGCGCGGCGTGCCTGATCGGACCATTCGCCTCGGCGGGTATGAAGCATTCGCCGATCTGATAACACCTTCGGGCGATACTCACCGCTCTTTATATCGTCCTAAGCTGGCGCCTCTATTCAACCGCCGCGCATCGCGTCACGCGGTGCCGAGGAGAGCGTCCGTGCATAACAACAATAACGGCTATCCCTCCAGTACCCGCGCCTGGGTCACTGTCGCCATCCTGATGGTGGCGTACGTCCTGTCCTTCGTCGATCGGCAGATTCTCAACCTGCTGGTCGAGCCCATCCGCCGCGATCTGGCGATCAACGACACGCAGATGAGCCTGCTGATGGGGTTGTCCTTCGCCCTGTTCTATACCGTCTGCGGCATTCCGCTGGGTCGTGTGGCTGACACCCGCAGCCGCCGTGGCCTGATCGCCGTGGGCATCCTGTTCTGGAGCGCGGCCACGGCTGCCTGCGGCATGGCCAGGATGTACTGGCAGTTCCTGCTCTGCCGTATCGGCGTCGGTGTCGGCGAGGCGGCACTGTCGCCTGCCGCCTATTCGCTGATCGCCGACAGCTTTCCCGCCGAGCGCCGCGCCACGGCGATCAGCGTCTATTCGATGGGGGTCTACCTGGGCTCGGGGCTGGCCTTCCTGGTCGGTGGCCTGGTCATCCAGCTGGCCTCGGCGCAGGGCGAGGTGACCTTGCCGCTGCTGGGCGAAGTGCGTCCGTGGCAGCTGATCTTCCTCATCCTCGGCGCTGCCGGGGTGACCTTCACCCTGCTGATGATGGCGGTCAAGGAGCCAGCACGACGCGGTGCCGGCGCTGGCGTGGCGGTGCCGCTCAGCGAGGTCGGGCGCTACATTCGCGCCAACCGGCGGACCGTGTTGCTGCACAACTTCGGCTTTGCCGGCCTGGCGTTCGCAGGCTACGGCAGCGCGGCCTGGGTGCCGACGTTCTACATCCGCACCTATGGCTGGGATGCCAGCCAGGTCGGCATCGTCTACGGCAGTATCGTCGCGGTGTTCGGCTGCCTGGGGATCGTCTTCGGTGGACGCCTGGCGGACTGGATGGCCAAGCGCGGGCGCAGTGACGCCAACATGCGCGTCGGTCTCTATGCCGCACTGGGCGCCTTGCCGATGGTGGTGCTGTTTCCGCTGATGGACAGTGCCTTCTGGGCCAGTGTGCTGATGGCGCCGACGGTGTTCTGCCTGAGCATGCCGTTCGGCGTCGCCCCGGCGGCGATTCAGGAGATCATGCCGAACTCGATGCGCGGCCAGGCCTCGGCCATCTACCTGTTCGTCATCACCCTGTTCGGCCTGGGCGTGGGGCCCACCGCCGTGGCGCTGGTGACCGATTTCGTCTTCGCCGACGACGCTGCGTTGCGCTACTCGCTGCTGATCGTCACCACCCTCGCGGTGCTGATGTCGATCACCCTGCTGGCCAAGAGCCTCAAACCCTATCGCGAGAGCGTGGTGCGCCTGGAGCAGTGGGCAGCCAGTCCCGCCTGAGGCGGTGTTTTTCCGGGCGTGCCGAGGGGACTTCGGCACGCTTTATGCGCCAGGGCACAGGCTGGACGGAATTTTTGCGCTTTACTGAGGTTCTGAGTGATGCTCGTGCTACTCCGGCGCAGGCCAGCCAGGGAAACTCAGGATGGGAACGAGGCCAACGAACAGTGCAGCCTATTGGCAACGGTGGTGTGTACCGGGGCTGGCTTTGCTGTTGCTGCTGGGGGGGTGCAGCGGCCGTCTGGACAACGATTCCATCGTCTACAAACGCAGCCCGCTGAAGCCGGCCGAACTGTTGCAGAGCGATGTCGACCGCATGGCCACTCTGGCCATGCGCAACAACCTCAACAGCCTGTACCGCCTGATGAACAAGCTCTATCTGCGCAACCCGCGAGAGTGGCGCAAGAGTGCCTTCCCTGACGCCGCCGCCGCCGAGCGCGCGATCCAGCACGCCATCGAATACAACCAGGACTGGCCGACGCTGGGCGGGCGACGCGACGTCGCCGCGCTGGACTACTCGCTCAGTCCGGCGTTCCAGGGGGATCGGGTGGCGGCCTTCACCTATGCCATCGGCAGCATGCTGGTGACTGCCCATGGCGGGCGCACCGAGTTCTACCTGACCGACAGTTTCGATGCGCAGTTCATCCATAACGCCGCGCGCAATCTCGAGAAGGCCGCCTGGATGCTGAGCAACCGCCGAGATGCCGCCGGGCGACCACTGCTGCTGTCCAACGAGATATCGCAACAGGGCAGCAACCTCAGCTACGCGGTGGAGTTCGGCAAGATGGTGGCGCGCCTCGATCTGCTGACCCATGTGCTCGAGGAGCGCTATCGGCGCATGGGGGCCAACTATGCGCAGAGTCTGTTCCTGCTGAATTTCCTGCCGGTGCAGTAGCGCTTCACTGCATCCAGCGTTGCTGGATCTGCTCCAGTGTGCCGGCTTCGCGCAGGCGCACCAGCGCCTCGGAGAACTGCCGCGCATGTTCGGTATCGCCTTTGGTGAAGGCGACGAAGCGGGGCATCTGGATCAGCGCGCGCGGCAGGACCCGTACCTGCTCCTGGGCGCGCTGCTCACGCACGAAATACAGCAGCTGGGCATGATCGCCGACGATGATGTCGATGCGTCCGGCCAGTAGCATCGACACCAGCTGGCGCGGGTTCTGCGCACTGGTGTCGCGGGACAGCGCCGCGCGGTCGAACTTCTCTTCGTAGGCATAGCCGCGCACCTGCCCGATCACGTAGGGCGACAGATCGTCGAGGTCCTGCCAGTCTTCGATGGCGGTCTTGGCGGTGGTCATGAACACGGTGGAGCCGCTGCGCAGCGGGCCGACCAGCAGGTACTGCTGCTGCCGCTGCGGGGTGCCGGCGAACTGAAAGGCCATCTGCACGTCGCCACGGTCGAGCATGCGCTTGACCCGTTCCCAGGGGTACAGGCGGATTTCGTACGGCACCTGCGCCTCGCGCAGCACCGCATCGACCAGTTCGACATCCAGCCCGCGGGGCGTCTCATCGTCGATGGTGACGAAGCTGTAGGGGGCGAACTGCTCGTCGCCCACCACACGCCATGGCTCCGCTACCACGGGTGCAGCCAGCACCAGGAGAGTGAGCAGCAGATTGCGCATGGCGGGTTTCCTCGTGGCGGACCTGTATTCAGGCTAGCCAATTTCTGCGAGGAGGGTAGTCGCTCAGACCTTGCGCACGAACTCGGACTTGAGCTTCATCGCGCCAATGCCGTCGATCTTGCAGTCGATGTCGTGATCGCCGTCGACCAGGCGGATGTTCTTCACCTTGGTGCCCACCTTGACCACCAGCGACGAGCCCTTGACCTTGAGGTCCTTGATCACGGTGACGCTGTCGCCATCCTGCAGCGGGTTGCCCACCGAGTCCTTGATCACGCGCACGTCATCGCCCGCGTCGGCGTTCTCGCCGGCTTTCCACTCATGGGCGCATTCGGGGCAGACCAACTGATCGCCGTCTTCGTAGGTGTATTCGGAGTTGCACTTGGGGCAGGGTGGCAGGGCGGTCAAGGGAGGTCCTCGGTGAGTGTGGAGAAACCGCAGATTATATAGGGTTTTGTCCGCGAACGCCGCTCTGGGGCGCTGAACCGTCGAGATGCGGGTGTTTAAAATATTGGACTTTCGATTCGCGGCTCACGACCTTGTGTGCGCCGTTATTCGGCTTCTTCAGGGCACTTCGCGGCCGGTGGATAACTGCCAGGGTGAATGATTTTGCTCACTTTTGTTTGACATATTTTACGGCTCGGGCAGACTGGCAGCAGATTCCGCTGCCGAACCGGGTAACGGGTAGTTGTGTCATCGCCCCGCTCAGGCGCGAGTGGACCCGGTTCGAGCCGCCGTCGGATGGCGGCACTCAGACTCAGGACGAGCCTTGGGGCACGGGGTTAGCCAAACAGGCCATGGGTACGACAGCGGAGACGTTCCGCTGGTATCGGTCTGCACAGCAACGACAGGCCCGGCCTGTCCCAAGGTGACGTATGTCCGACAACAAGATCCGCAACACCCCCCGCAAACCCGTCGTGTTGATGTCCATGGGCACTCAAGAGCGCAAGGGCCACGACTACCAGGTAATGACTCACAAATACATCCAGCCGCTGGTCGACTTTTCCGGTTGCGTGCCGGTACTGGTGCCCACCTGCTGCGGTACCGATGATCTCGAACAGTATCTGGACATGGCCGACGGCGTGTACCTGACCGGTGCCGGCAGCAACATCGACCCGGCGCTCTACGGCCAGGAAAACGAGACGCCGAACAAGACCCAGGACCGTGATCGCGACCTGTTCGACCTGCCGCTGATTCATGCCGCCATCGCCCGTAGCCTGCCGATCTTCGCCATCTGCCGTGGCATGCAGGAAATCAACGTCGCGCTGGGCGGCGACATCTACCAGAAGGTCTATGCCGAGCCCGGTTTCAACGACCACCGGGAGAATCCCGACGACCCGGTCGACGTGCAGTACGCGCCGAGCCATGGCGTGCGCCCGGTCGCCGGCAGCTGGTTCGCCGAGCTGATGGGCAAGGACGAGATTCAGGTCAACTCCCTGCACGGCCAGGCCATTCGCAAGCTGGGCAAGGGCGTCGAGGTGCTGGCGACTGCCGAGGACGGCCTGGTCGAGGCGATCCACGCGCCCAGCCTGTCGCCGTTCCTGTTCGCGGTGCAGTGGCATCCGGAGTGGCAGGCCGCGCAGAACCCCGATTCGGTGAAGATCTTCCAGGCCTTCGGTGAAGCCTGTCAGCGCCGCGTCGCCGCTCGCAGCAGCCGCCAGGCTGCCTGAGACCAGCCCCTCGGCGCCTGCCTCAGTAGGCGCCTGGCGGCTGTGGCCAGTTCAGGGTCCCGCTGTCACTGAAGCGGCGGGTACCGAACAGGCCGTCGGCCAGTTTGCCACGCAGCACGTAAGGCACTTCCTGGCCGGGGCGGTAGCCGGCCGCACCCCAGGCCTGGCGCATCACCGAAAACGCTGAAATGCTCACCGGTACGCTCAGTACCGTCTCACCGAAGCGCGGCACGCTGCCGCTCTGGTCGCTGACGCCGCTGGCCAGCGGCTGGCCGTTCACATCCAGATCCAGGGCCATGCCGTTGAAGCTCACGGCGCTGTCATTGGGGTTCTGCACCCGCAGCTTGACTGCGAAGCGGACCTCCAGGCCCTGGCCTGGCAGCGGTTCCAGGCCGACCAGGTCGACCCGTAGCGGATCATGATTGCCGAGGCTGGCGCAGGCGCCCAGGGCGGCGGCGAGCAGGGTGATCAGGCAAAGGCGGAGCAGACGGGGCATGGCGATCTTCTCTGGACGTGAATGCGTTCAGGATAGAAGACCACCGGGCGCGGCATTAGCTCCCGGCGCGTTGCCGCGCACTCAGCACCAGCGCGATACCGCCCAGCACGGCAACGGCGCTGAGCAGCAGGCGCAGGGTCAGCGCTTCGCCGAGCAACAGGCTGCCGCCGAGGGCGGCGAGAATCGGCACGCTGAGTTGCACGGTGGCGGCCTGGCTGGCGTGCAGGCCGGGCAAGGCGCTGTACCAGATGGCGTAGCCGACGCCGGAGGTCAGGGCGCCGGACAGCAGCGCGTAGAACAGCCCCGGCCCATCCCAGTTCAACTGCGGCAGCACGGCCAGCGCCAGCAGCAACGCCAGGGGCGTGGCCCGCAGGAAGTTGCCGGCCGTCACCGCCAGCGGGTTGCCCTGGCCGCGTCCGAGCAGCGAGTAGGCGCCCCAGGCGACCCCGGCCAGTAGCATCAGCAAGGCCGCCAGCAGTGGTGGTGCGCTGGCACCGGGCAGCAGCAGGGCGAGCAGGCCGGCCGTGGCCAGCGCGGTGCCGAGACTGGCGCAAAGGCCCAGGCGTTCGCCGCGCAGCAACCCCCACAACAGCATGCTCAACTGCACTGCGCCGAACAGCAGCAGGGCGCCGACGCCGGTGTCCAGCTGCAGGTAGGCGAAGGAGAACGCAGCCGCATAGGTGAACAGCGCCACGGCGCCGGCCCAGCTGCCAGCCGGGGCTTGCCGGTTCTGGCGCAGTTGCAGCAGCAGCCACAGCATGCATGCACCGGCCAGCAGGCGGACGGCAGTGAAGCTGGCGGCGTCGATGGCCGTTTCACGCAGGGCCAGGCGGCACAGCAACGAGTTGCCGGCGAACGCCAGCATGGCAAGAGCGGTGAGCAGCAGGGTGCGCGGTGACATCGTCCATCCTTGTCGCAACGGCGGGTGATGTCAGGCAGCTAAGCACGTCAGGGCGGTGGCGTGCATTGGCGGAAGGTCGCAAATCCCTGCGACCTTGGCCTGGCTCGCACGAGCGTGCGCTCTAGAAGTGCGCCTTGACCAGCAGGCTGGCGGTGTTCTGGTCGGTCGGGCCGACGAAGTTGTTGCTGACGTAGCCGCCATCCTTGATGCCGTACTTGTTCTTCCAGTAGTCGTACTCGATGCCGACGTACAGCTGCTTCTCGCCCCACTTCAGCGCCTTGCCCAGGTCGTATTTGATCTGCGGGTTGAAGTGCAGGTTGGCGTGGTAGTCGCCGCGGCGGTTGCTGTCGTTGTCCACCACCCAGTCCATGAAGCCATCGATGACGATGTCCGATTCGCCCACGCCAATGGTGTAGCTCCACACCGGGGTGATCTGCCAGACGTTGCTGCCGGCGCGATCGCCATCCGGGGTGCGCAGGTAGGTGTTGAGCTGGAAGTAGTCGAAGCCGGGAATATCGAGGTCGACCGCCGGGCCGATCAGATAGGCATCGACATCATCCTCGCCGAACTCGTAGGTGGTGGAGATCAGCACATCCTTGATCGGGCCGAAGGAGAGGTCGGCGCCACTAATCTTGCCCAGGGAAAAACGCGGGCTGAATTCGCCGTAGAAAGTGTGGCCATCACCCGCGCCGTTGGTCGCATCGGTGTTGTACTTGATCACGTCGACGAACAGGAACAGGTCACCGAAGCTCCAGCCGCTGGCGTGCTCGAAGGTGACGGTCTGCTGGATCTCCGGGTCGATCTTGAAGTCCTGGCCGTAGAGGTAGGTCAGGCTGTTGTTCTGCCACTGCAGCAGGTCACCGGCGATGGCCTGGCCGCCCGCCAGCATGCCGCCCGCGACGAGCAGCGAAGAAAGGGTGCGATTCATGGAAGCTCCTGGTGGTTGAGACGTGTCGTTATGATTTTTTCTGGCCTGCCCGATCCAGCGGACCGCGTCCGGGGCGTCCTGTCGCGACATCAAGGGGCGCTCCCGGTACTTCGTGAACCTGTCCGCTTGGTCAGGCTGGTGCTGTCATAGCAAAAACGGCGCCAATTCTCGTGTCTGGCAATACCCTTTTTCAAATCAATCGGATAGACGTGGTTTCCGGGGGCGTTCGAGGGTTTTCTCTGCACCGTTTTCTGACCGAGAAGACAAAAAAGGCCATAACTTGGTGCGCGACCGTCTGGCGGACGCTGTGGTGCGTTGGCCGGGATGTGCTTGATTAGCTTGATTATGGTCTTAATATAAATATTAAATTATGATCGTAATCTAAAAGATGAGAGGCTCTCCTCTCGCTCATCACACACCTAGGAGATGCACCATGAATACCCCGGCCACTCGCGGAACCGCCCTGATCACCGGCGCCTCTTCAGGCATCGGCGCCACCTATGCCGAGCGCCTGGCGCGTCGCGGCCATGACCTGCTGCTGGTGGCGCGCGACGCCCAGCGCCTCGATGACCTGGCCAGGCGCCTGGGGGCCGAGTACGGGGTTGCGGTCGAGGTCATGCCCGCCGACCTGACGCGCAAGAGCGACGTGCTCGCGGTGGAGCAGCGTCTGCGTGAGGACTCGCGCATCACGCTGCTGGTGAACAACGCCGGGGTGGCCATGAACGGCACGCTGGCCGCTGCTGATCTGGACCAGGCGGAAACCATGATCCAGCTGAACGTGGTCGCGCTGACCCGTCTGGCGGCCGCCGCAGCGGCCAATTTCTCCGCAGCCGGGCGTGGCGGCATCATCAACCTGGGCTCGGTGGTGGCGTTGGCGCCGGAGATGTTCAACGCCGTCTACAGCGCGACCAAGGCCTATGTGCTGAGCCTGACGCAGACCCTGGCGGGCGAGCTGCGCGGCGCTGGCGTTCAGCTGCAGGCGGTGATGCCGGGCGTGACCCGCACCGAGATCTGGGAACGCAGTGGCACCGACGCCTCGGCACTGCCGCCGTCGATGATCATGGAGGTGGGGGAGATGGTCGATGCGGCACTGGCCGGCTTCGATCAGCAGGAACTGGTGACCATCCCTTCACTGCCCGATGCGGCCGACTGGGATGCCTTCGTCAGCGCCCGCGCGGCGCTGGGGCCGAATCTTTCGCACAACCAGGCGGCTGCACGCTACAAGTGACGGGGGTGGCCGGGTGTCGGACTGGCGCCCGGCCAAGCCTCATTCGCTCGGGCTGGCGGCCTTTTCCAGCAGCTTCGCGCGCGTGGTGTGCAGCAGACGGTCGGACAGTTCCGGGTCCTTGACGCTGCGCGACAGCAGCAGCGCGCCGACCATGGCCGAGAGCAGCAGCACGCTTTCGTCTGCGGCGTCGTCACCGTCCAGACCCTGCTCGATCAGCGCCAGGCGGTTGAGCACCATCGCGTCGGTGGTCGTGCTCGGCTCACCGCGTTGCCCCAGCTCCGCGGACATGGTCGGCAGTGGGCAGCCGGCGCCCGGGTTGGCGCGATGGGCATCGGACAGGTAGCGCTGGATGAGCCGTCGCAGCGGCGAGCCGCTTTCCTCAGGTGCCTGCTGCAGGCTGCTCGCCAGGGTCTGCACGGCGTGCTGCAGAGCGGTTTCCACCAGCTCGTCCTTGGACTTGAAGTGGGCGTAGAAGCCGCCATGGGTGAGGCCCAGCGCCTTCATCAGCGGTTGCAGGCCGGTTGCCCCCACGCCGTCACGGCGAAAGCGCAGGGCGGCTTCCTCGATGATGCGTTGATGGGTCTTGGCCTTGTGATCTTCCGAATAGCGCATGGGCTGTCCCGTGTTTCAGATGCTGGCTGTCATCTTACACGCGCGTCGTCGCTCTGGCGCGCCGTGTTCATGTCGAGGATCAGGCAGGTGGTGGACGCGACGGCGTAGAGGCGCTCGTCGACATCGTACAGGCGCCCTTCGGCCAGGGCGGTGGAGCGGCCGACATGGATGATGCGACCTTCGGCGCGCACCGGACCGGCTTCGCTGCGCAAGGCGCGAATGTAGCTCACCCGCAGGTCGGCGGTGGTGTAGCCCTGGCCCGGCTTGAGCAGCGTATGCACGGCGCAACCCATGCAGGAGTCGAGCAGGGTGGCGATGTAGCCGCCATGCACGCTGCCCAGTGGGTTGTAGTGGCTAGGGTCGGGCGCGCCCTGGAAGACGAACAGGCCATTGGCCCAGTGCACGGGGGTGAAGCCGAGCACGGCGTTGATCGGCGGCGAGGGCAGGTCACCACGGCCGATGCCGTCGAAGAAATCCATCGGCGCCATCGCGGCGACTTCGGCCAGGCTCAGCGTGCCAGGGGCGGCGAGCTGGCTGCGCAGCGCCTGTTCTTCGGCGATCCAGGTGGCGAGGCGGGCATCTCGGGATGAAGCGGTCATGACGACTCCTGATAAATATGATGGACGACATTCAATGTTTCATATTATGGTCGAAATATAAATAGCCGCCAGTCGTTGTCACTCGGAGCCTTGCCATGCAGTCTTCCCGCATTCTGTTGCTCATCCTCATGCTGCTCACGGCATTGGGGGAGACCTCCACGCAGTTGCTGATCCCCGCGCTGGGTGAGCTGGAGCGTGGCTTGCACGCCGAGCCCGGCAGCAGCCTGCTGGCGCTCTCGCTGTTCGTCGCGGCCTTCGGCCTGGGCCAGCTGCTGATGGGGCCACTGTCCGACCGGCTGGGGCGCAGGCCGGTGCTGCTCGCTGGGCTGAGCCTGTACCTGCTGGCGACCCTGGGCATGCTGCTGGCGCCAGACATCCAGGTGCTGATCGGCATGCGCGTACTGCAGGGCCTGGGCGCCTGCGCGGCGCTGGTGCTGGCACGCGCCATCGTCCGCGACGTGTGGCAGGAGCAGGCGGGGCCGGCCCTGGCGCTGACGGTGTTGGGGATGTTCGCCGCCATCGTCCTGTCGCCGGTGATCGGCGGCCTGCTGACCCAGTACGGCGGGTGGCGCGCACCGCTGCTGGCCACCCTGGGGCTGGGCGGCCTGGCGTTGCTGTCGACCCTGTTCAGCTACCGCGAGACCCATCTGCAGCGGGACCCGCAGGCCGGCCGCCTCAGGGGCCTGCTGGCCAGTTACCTGCAGGTGCTGCCGAGTTGCCGCGCGCTGGGGCTGACCATCGCCTGTACTTACGGCGCGATGTTCGTCGTGGTGGCCGGCTCGTCGTCGGTCTACATCGGTCTGCTCGGGCTGAGCGCCGCGCAGTACGGCCTGACCTTCGCCCTGATCGTTTCCGGCCTGCTCGGCGGCGCGCTGTTCACCCTGCGCAACGTGCAGCGCCTGGGGCCGCTGCGGGTGGTGGGCATCGGCGTCGGCCTGGTGCTGGTGGGCGCCTTGCTGACGCTGCTGATCTACCTGGCGTTCGGTCTGTCGCTGCTGGGGCTGTCGCTGCCTCAGGTGCTGGTGACGCTGGGTGGCGGCATGCTGCTGCCCGCCGCCGTGGCCGGTGCGGTGATTCCCAACCCGCAGCGCGCAGGGCTGGCGGCGGGGCTGATGGGGTTTTCGCAGATGGCCGGTGCGACCCTGGCCGGGTTGCTGCTGGGGGCCCTGCAGGATGGCTCGGCCTGGCCTATGGTTGCCTTGAATGCACTGTTCGCTGGCCTGGCGTTTCTACTCTTCCATCTCTTGCGGGCACGTCCGGTCGTCACGACTGCGCTGGCCGGCAAACTTCCCTGATCCGAGGAACAAGCTATGAGCAGCTATGACGTAGTCATCATCGGCGCCGGCCCTGGCGGCTACAACGCGGCCATCCGTGCCGGGCAACTGGGGTTGAAGGTGGCGTGCGTGGAGGGGCGCGAAACCCTGGGAGGCACCTGCCTGAATGTCGGCTGCATGCCCTCGAAGGCGCTGCTGCATGCCTCGGAGCTATACGAAGCGGCGGCCGCCGGCGAACTGAGTGCCCTGGGCGTGGAGGTCACGCCGACGCTCAACCTCAAGCAGATGATGAAACAGAAGGCCGACAGCGTCGAAGCGCTGACCAAGGGCGTGGAATTCCTGTTTCGCAAGAACAAGGTGGAATGGGTCAAGGGCTGGGCGCGCATCGACGGCCCCGGACGGGTACAGGTCAGGTTGCACGAGGGCGGCGAGCGCCTGCTCGAGACGACGAACATCGTCATCGCCAGCGGTTCCGAGCCGACGCCGTTGCCGGGCGTCGAGATCGACAACCAGCGCATCCTCGATTCCACCGGCGCCTTGTCGCTGCCCGAGGTGCCCCGGCACCTGGTGGTGATCGGTGCCGGGGTGATCGGCCTGGAGCTGGGCTCGGTATGGCGTCGCCTGGGCAGTCAGGTCACGGTGGTGGAATACCTCGATCGCATCTGCCCCGGCCTGGACGGCGAGACCGCCAGGACGCTGCAGCGCACCCTGGGCAAGCAGGGCATGAGCTTCAAGCTCGGCACCAAGGTCACGGCGGCCCGTTCGGACAAGCGCGGCGTGAGCCTGAGTCTGCAGCCGGCTGCCGGCGGGGTGCAGGAGACCCTGGACGCCGACTACGTGCTGGTGGCCATCGGTCGCCGCCCCTACACCCGTGGCCTGGGGCTGGAGAGCGTGGGGCTCGCTACCGACCAGCGCGGCATGCTCGGCAACGACAGGCAGCACAGCGCTGTGCCCGGTGTCTGGGTGATCGGTGATGTCACCTCCGGGCCGATGCTGGCGCACAAGGCCGAGGACGAGGCGGTGGCCTGCATCGAGCGCATCGCCGGGCATGCGGCCGAGGTCAACTACGGGGTGATCCCCGGGGTGATCTACACCCGTCCGGAAGTGGCCTGCGTCGGCAAGGGCGAGGAGGAACTGAAGGCCGAGGGGCGTGCGTACAAGGTCGGCAAGTTCCCTTTCAGTGCCAACAGCCGGGCGAAGATCAACCACGAGACCGAAGGTTTCGTGAAGATCATCGCCGATGCCGACACCGACCAGATTCTCGGCGTGCACATGATCGGCCCGAGCGTTGGCGAGCTGATCGGCGAGTACTGCGTCGCCATGGAGTTCTCCGCCTCGGCCGAGGACATCGCCCTGACCTGCCACCCGCACCCGACCCGCTCGGAAGCCGGGCGCCAGGCCGCGATGGGCGTGCACGGCTGGACGATGCAGGCGTGACGCCTATCGCCGAGTGCGCTGCCCCCTTGGGACGCCGCGCCGGTGCCCGAGGGGGCGTCAGAGCACGTGGTCGAGGTTGACCGGTTCGCCTGGCCGGGTGTGCAGCTTGGCGCGGATGTCGGCGAACACCTTGTCGTACTCGTCGTGGCCGCGCATCACCGGGCTGGCGTTGATGGGCAGGCCATGGCGGGCGGCGGCGCGGGTGGCCACGCTGGCGAAATTGAAGGCCACGTCGCGGTGCAGTTCGAACTCCTCCTCGAACGGCTTGCCGCGTACGTTGCCGGCCAGGCGCATGTGCAGCATCGGTCCCTGTTGCGGGTCCTGGCGTACTTCGTAGTAGAAGTCGACCGAGAACGGCGGGATGTGGCGCAAGGCGTCGGGGCGGTCGAGGTTGTCACGGTGCAGGTGGCCGGGGGTGAACATGCTGCGGTCCTCCTTCAGCGATGGACGATGCCGTCGCAGGCCATGCTGATGCGTGTGCCGGAGCGGCCCTGGACGATGGCCTCGATGTTTTCCAGCGAGCCGATCACCGCGACGCAGCCGGTGTTGCGGGCGAACTCGCAGGCGGCCTGTACCTTCGGCCCCATGGAGCCGGCGGCGAAACCGAGGTCTTCGAGCGCATCGGGATGGGCTTCGGCGATGGCCTTCTGGCTCGGCTTGCCCCAGTCGACGTAGGCGCCGTCCACGTCGGTGGCGATCACCAGCAGGTCGGCATTCAGCTGTTCGGCCAGCAGCGCCGAGCACAGGTCCTTGTCGATCACCGCCTCGACGCCGCGCAGCTGGTCGCCGTCGTACATGGTCGGGATGCCGCCGCCGCCGGCGCAGATCACCACGCTGCCTTTTTCCAGCAGCCACTTGATCGGGCGGATCTCGAAGATGCGCTGCGGCCGCGGGCTGGCCACCACGCGGCGGAACTTGTCGCCATCCGGGGCAATGCTCCAGCCTTTCTCGGCGGCCAGGCGCTCGGCCTCCTCCCGGGCATAGACCGGGCCGATGGGCTTGGTCGGGTGCTTGAACGCCGGGTCGGCGCTGTCCACCTCGACCTGGGTGAGGATGGTGGCGAAGGGCACCTCGAAGGGCAGCAGGTTGCCCAGCTCCTGTTCGATCATGTAGCCGATCATGCCCTCGGTCTCGGCGCCGAGCACGTCCAGCGGGTACGGGTTGGCGGCGTCGAAGGCGTTGCCTTGCAAGGCCAGCAGGCCAACCTGCGGACCGTTGCCGTGGGCGATCACCAGCTCGACGCCGGGAGCGACCTTGGCGATCTGCTGGCAGGCAACGCGCACGTTGTCACGCTGGTTTTGCGCAGTCATGGCTTCGCCGCGACGAAGCAGGGCGTTACCGCCCAGAGCGATGACGAGTCGCATACTGTTCTCCTTGGTCCAGGCGCCTGGGCGCCCGGCTTTGCGCAGGATCGGGCTTGCTGGCAAGCCCGATCCTGCAGGTGCCATTTGTCAGATATCCGCCAGGGTCGCGACCAGGATCGCCTTGATCGTGTGCATGCGGTTTTCCGCCTGCTCGAAGGCGATGTTCCACGGCGACTCGAAGACCTCTTCGGTGACCTCGATGCCGTTCTTCAGGTGCGGGTACTGCTCGGCGATCTGCTTGCCGACCTTGGTCTCGCTGTTGTGGAAGGCCGGCAGGCAATGCATGAACTTGACCCGTGGATTGCCCGCGGCCTTCATGATCTCGGCGTTGACCTGATAGGGCAGCAGCTCCTCGATGCGCTCGCCCCAGGCCTCCACCGGTTCACCCATGGACACCCACACGTCGGTGTGCACGAAGTCCACGCCCTTGACCGCTTCCTTCGGGTCTTCGGTGAGCAGCAGGCGCGCGCCGCTCTCTTCCGCGAAGCGCTTGCAGGCGGCGACGTGCTCGTCGCTCGGCCACAGGGCCTTGGGAGCGGCGATGCGCACGTCCATGCCGAGCTTGGCGCCGATCAGCAGCAGCGAGTTGCCCATGTTGTTGCGTGCATCGCCCAGGTAGGCGTAGGCGATGTCATGCAGCGGCTTGTCGCTGTGCTCGCGCATGGTCAGCACGTCGGCGAGCATCTGCGTCGGGTGGTATTCGTCGGTGAGGCCGTTGAACACCGGCACGCCGGCATGCTGCGCCAGCTCCTCGACGATCTCCTGGTGGAAGCCGCGGTACTCGATGGCGTCGTACATGCGCCCGAGCACGCGGGCGGTGTCCTTCATGCTTTCCTTGTGACCGATCTGCGAGGAGTTGGGGTCGATGTAGGTGACGTTGGCGCCCTGGTCGTAGGCGGCCACCTCGAAGGCGCAGCGGGTGCGGGTGGAGGTTTTCTCGAATATCAGCGCGATGTTCTTGCGCTGCAGGTGTCGCTGCTCGGTGCCGGTGTACTTGGCGCGCTTGAGATCGCGCGAGAGGTCGAGCAGGTAGCGCAGCTCCCGGGTGCTGTGGTGCATCAGGCTGAGCAGGTTGCGGTTGTGCATGTTGAAAGCCATGGTTCTCTCTCCTTGTGGGCGGTCGAACGCCCCGGTGGCGGATGGCCGCCGGGGCCGGCTCGATCAGTAATCGATGGGGTCGCGGATGATCGGGCAGGTCATGCAGTGGCCGCCGCCACGGCCGCGCCCGAGTTCGCTGGCGCTGATGGTGATGACCTCGACCCCGGCCTTGCGCAGCAGGGTGTTGGTGTAGGTGTTGCGGTCGTAGCCGATGACCACGCCGGGCTCCAGGCAGACCACGTTGTTGCCGTCGTCCCATTGCTCGCGTTCGGCTTCATAGGCGTCGCCACCGGTCTCCACCACGCGCAGTTGCTTGAGGCCGAGCGATTCGGCGACCACGTCGAGGAAGGATTTTTCCTCGCGGCGCACGTCGACTCCGCCAGGGCGGCTCTCGTCCGGACGCAGGGTGAAGGGCACGATCGAGTTGGCCACTTCCGGGAAGATGGTCACCAGGTCGCGGTCGCAGAAGCTGAACACGGTGTCCAGGTGCATGGCGGCGCGGGACTTGCCGAGCCCGGCCACCACCACCTTGTCCGCCGCGCCCTTGGCGAACAGCGCGCGGGCGACCTGACCGATGGCCTGGTGCGAGGTGCGCTCACCCATGCCGATCAGCACGGTGCCGTTGCCGATGGGCATGACGTCGCCGCCTTCCAGGGTGGCCGAGCCGTGGTCCTTGTCCGGGTCGCCATACCAGATGTCGAACTGTTCGCCGGCGAAGTCCGGGTGGAACTTGTAGATGGCGCTGGCCAGCAGGGTTTCCTGGCGGCGTGCCGGCCAGTGCATGGGGTTGAGCGTGACGCCGCCGTAGATCCAGCAGGTGGTGTCGCGGGTGAACTGGGTGTTGGGCAGCGGCGGGAAGATGAAGCTGGACTCGCCGAGGTAGGCGTTGAACATCTTCGCCGCCTCGGAGTTCTTGTGCCTGGCCAGGTCGGCGCCGGAGACGCCACCGATGAGGAACTCGGCGATGCGCCGATGCTCCAGGCCTTCGACGAAATCGCGCACTTCGCTGAGCAGGCCGAGGCCGACGCTGTTGGCGGTGATCTTGCGGTCGAGAATCCACTTCAGCGCTTCGGGGTTGCTGATGGTCTCTTCCAGCAGGTTGTGCATTTCCACGACGTCGACGCCCCGTTCGCGCATCTTGGTCATGAAATCGAAGTGGTCGCGCTTGGCCTGCGATACCCAGATCACGTCGTCGAACAGCAGTTCGTCGCAGTTGGCCGGGGTCAGGCGCAGGTGCGCCAGGCCCGGTGAGCAGACCATTACCTTGTGCAGTTTGCCGGCTTCGGAATGAACGCCGAGGGGTTTCTTGCTCATGAAAGAACTCCTTCTCCTAGAGACTCAGGAAACCGTCGTAGAGCCCGTAGGCTGCAATGGCGGCACCGATCAGTACGGCGACGAGGATCAGCTTCTCGACGCCGGTGAAAATGGGTTGTCCCAGTTCGTGCTTGGCCTTGGCGAAGAGAATCGCGCCTGGGGCGTAGAGCAGGGCCGAGAGCAGCAGGTACTGCACGCCGGCGGCGTACAGCAGCCAGACCGCGTACAGGGTGGAAACCAGGGCGATCAGCAGGTCCTTGTTGCGCTCGCCGGCGGCGTTCTCGTAGGTCTCGCCACGCACGGCCAGCAGTACCGCGTAGGCGCTGGACCAGAAGTAGGGCACCAGGATCATCGAGGTGGCCAGGTACAGCAGGCTGAGGTAGGTGGAGGCGTTGAACAGGGTGATGATCAGGAACAGCTGGATCAGCCCGTTGGACAGCCACAGCGCGTTGGCCGGAACGTGGTTGGCGTTCTCCTTGCGCAGGAACTCCGGCATGGTGTGGTCGCGGGCGCTGGCGAAGAGAATCTCGGCGCACAGCAGTGTCCACGACAGCAGCGCTCCGGCCAGGGAGACGATCAGGCCGATGGAAATCAGCTGCGCACCCCAGGGGCCGACCACCTGCTCCAGCACGCCGGCCATCGACGGGTTCTTCAGCCCGGCCAGCTCGGCCTGGGCCATGATGCCCTGCGACAGGATGTTGACCAGGACCAGCAGCAGGAGCACGCCGACGAAGCCGATCACCGTGGCCTTGCCGACGTCGCTGCGCTTCTCGGCGCGGGCCGAGAAGATGCTCGCCCCCTCGATGCCGATGAACACCCAGACGGTGACCAGCATCATGTTGCGCACCTGGTCCATCACGCTGCCCAGGTCGCTGTTGCCGCGTCCCCAGAAGTCACTGGTGAACACGTCGAGCTTGAAGGCGATGGCGGCGATGATGATGAACAGCGCCAGCGGCAGCATCTTGGCGATGGTGGTGACGGTGTTGATGAAGGCCGCTTCCTTGATGCCACGCAGCACCAGGAAGTGCAGCAGCCACAGCAGGATCGAGGCGCAGATCACCGCCGGCAGGGTGTTGCCCTCGCCGAACACCGGGAAGAAGTAGCCGAGGGTGGAGAACAGCAGCACCATGTAGCTGACGTTGCCGATCCAGGCACTGATCCAGTAGCCCCAGGCCGAGGAGAAACCCATGTAGTCGCCGAAACCGGCCTTGGCGTAGGCGTACACCCCGCCGTCGAGTTCGGGCTTGCGGTTGGCCAGGGTCTGGAAGACGAATGCCAGGGTGAGCATGCCGACCCCGGTGATCAGCCAGCCGATCAGGGTGGCACCGGCGCTGGCGCTGGCGGCGATGTTCTGCGGCAGGGAAAAGATACCGCCACCGACCATGGAGCCGACCACCAGCGCGATCAGGGCGCCGAGGCGGAGTTTTTGCGTCGAATCAGACATCTCAATTACCTCCATGTCACGTGGGGACATTGGTATTGAGCGCGTTTGACGAGCACAGCATCCTGACTTGAATCAATGGACCAGGTTCGTCAACGCACATCCCTGTTTCAGGCGTTGTCGAGCACGTGCGACGAGGCAGGACTGCAGCTCGGTGCGACGCTTTGCAGGCGTCAGCCTGATCAGACACTAGTCAGTTTTCTTGACAGCGCAATGATGGCGAAATGAAAACTTTTCGCATGCGTGGGGAGGGCAGGCGGGGTGGGTGACCCCGCCTGGTGCGTTTGCCGGGTAGGCGTACGCGGGCCCGGAGGCCTATCGGGAAGGAACACGGCGCCGGGCGGGTAGCCCCTGCAGGTAGTCGCGCCGTGGTTGCAGCATGCCGTGGAAAGCTTTCAGCAGGCTTTCCACGGTGCGACTCGGTGATGACGCCGGCGATCAGCCGATGGTCATCAGGCTGGCGTTGCCACCCGCCGCCGCGGTGTTGACGCTCAGGGCGTGTTCGACCAGCAGGCGCTCCAGCGCGATGTCGGTCTCGCCCTTGTTCAGGCCGTGCACGCCGATGATGGCGCCCTTGCGCTGCGCAGCCTGCTCGCTCACCGCGCGCAGCTGGTCGGAATCGCCATGGTGCAGGATGGCATCCAGCTCCACGTCGATGCTGTTCCAGTCGGCCACCAGCTGGATGTGCTTCTGCACCTCCTTCGGCAGTTCGCTGTACAGCGCGCGCTGGCTTTCCAGCCAGATCGCCCGGCTGCCGACCGCCAGGGTGGCGGCCAGCTGGGCCAGCAGGTCGCCGCGCTCGTCGGCGAGGTTGAGTACCTGCTCGCGCGGCAGCAGGGTGTAGCTGTTGCGCTCGCCGGTCGGGCCGGTCAGCAGGTGGCTGCTGTAGCTCTGCGACAGGCTGCGGTACTGCTCGAACAGGGCGGCGATGGCCGGCTCCTGCTGGCCCGCCCACTCGGCGAAGGCGGCGCGCAGCTTGTCCAGCTCGCTCGGCGCGGGCAGGGTCTGCACGTCGGCCTGTTGCAGGTACTGGGCGACGGCTTCCTGCGGACGGGTCGACAGCAGGCGGTACAGGTACAGCGGGCCGCCGGCTTTCGGGCCGGTGCCGGACAGGCCTTCGCCGCCGAACGGCTGCACGCCGACCACGGCGCCGACCATGTTGCGGTTGACGTACAGGTTGCCGACCTTGGCCGTGCCCACCACCTGGGCGATGGTTTCGTCGATGCGCGTGTGCACGCCGAGGGTCAGGCCGTAGCCGCTGTCGTTGATCTGCTGCAGCAGCTTGCCGAGGTCGGCGCGCTGGTAGCGCACCACGTGCAGCACCGGGCCGAAGATCTCGCGCTTCATTTCGTCGAAGCTGTCCAGCTCGATCAGGGTCGGCACGACGAAGGTGCCGCGCTTGATCTCTTCGCCGTTGGCGCGCGCCAGCTGGGTGACCTTGCGGCCTTTCTCGCGCAGCTTCTGGATGTGGGTCTCGATGCCCGCCTTGGCTTCGGCGTCGATCACCGGGCCGATGTCGGTGTTCAGGCGCTCCGGGTTGCCCAGGCTGTACTCGGCCATGGCGCCCTTGAGCATGGTCAGCACGCGGTCGGCGACGTCATCCTGCACGCACAGCACGCGCAGGGCCGAGCAGCGCTGGCCGGCGCTGTCGAAGGCGGAAGCCACCACGTCCATCACCACCTGCTCGGTCAGTGCCGAGGAGTCGACGATCATGGCGTTGAGGCCGCCGGTCTCGGCGATCAGCGGAATGGTACGGCCCTGGGCATCCAGGCGGCCGGCGATGTTGCGCTGGAGGATGCCGGCGACTTCGGTGGAGCCGGTGAACATCACGCCACGCACGCGCTCGTCACCCACCAGGCGCGCACCGACGGTTTCGCCACGGCCCGGCAGCAGCTGCACGGCACCTGCAGGCACGCCGGCCTCGAGGAGGATGCGCACGGCCTGGGCGGCGACCAGCGGGGTCTGCTCGGCCGGCTTGGCCAGCACGGTGTTGCCGGCGGCCAGCGCCGCAGCGACCTGGCCGCTGAAAATGGCCAGGGGGAAGTTCCACGGGCTGATGCACACCACCGGGCCCAGCGGGCGGTGGCTGTCGTTGCCGAAGCTGCGCGCCTGGATCGCGTAGTAGCGCAGGAAATCCACGGCCTCGCGCACTTCGGCGATGGCGTTGGCGAAGGTCTTGCCGGACTCGCGCACCAGCAGGCCCATCAGTTGCTGCAGCTCGGCTTCCATCAGGTCGGCGGCGCGCTCCAGCACGGTGGCGCGCTCGGCCGGCAGAGTGGACTGCCAGATCTGCCCGCTGGCCATGGCGCAGAGGATGGCGCTGTCGACGTCGGCGATGCTGGCTTCGCGCACGTGGCCGACCAGGTCGCGGTGGTCGGCCGGGTTGCGTACCGGCTCCGGCTCGCCCGGGGCTGCGCCATCGCAGCCCAGCATCGGCTCGGCCAGGTAGCTGTGGTTGACGGTCGACAGCAGTGCCGAGGACAGCGAGCCGAGGCGGTGTTCGTTGGCCAGGTCGAGGCCGGAGGAGTTGAGGCGTTGCTGGCCGTACAGGTCACGCGGCATAGGGATGCGCGGGTGCGGCAGGCCGATGGTGCCTTCCTGGGCGGCCATCTGCTCGACCTGGACCACCGGGTCCAGCACCAGGTCTTTCAGCGAGATGCTGTGGTCGGCGATGCGGTTGACGAAGCTGGTGTTGGCGCCGTTTTCCAGCAGGCGGCGTACCAGGTAGGCGAGCAGGGTCTCGTGGCTGCCCACCGGCGCGTAGATACGGCACGGACGGTTCAGCTTGCCATCGGCAAGCTTGCCGACCACCTGCTCGTACAGCGGCTCGCCCATGCCGTGCAGGCACTGGAACTCGTACTGGCCCGGGTAGTAGTTCTGCCCGGCCAGGTTGTAGATGGCCGACAGCGAGTGGGCGTTGTGCGTGGCGAACTGCGGGTAGATGGCTTCCGGCGCGGCCAGCAGCTTGCGTGCGCAGGCGATGTAGGACACGTCGGTGTACGGCTTGCGGGTGTACACCGGGTAGCCTTCCAGGCCGTTGACCTGGGCCAGCTTGATCTCGCTGTCCCAGTAGGCGCCCTTGACCAGGCGGATCATCAGGCGGTGGCGGCTGCGCTTGGCCAGGTCGATGACGTAGTCGATCACGTACGGGCAGCGCTTCTGGTAGGCCTGGATGACGAAACCGATGCCGTTCCAGCCGGCGAGGCTCGGCTCGAAGCACAGGCGCTCGAGCAGGTCCAGCGACAGCTCCAGGCGGTCGGCTTCCTCGGCGTCGATGTTGATGCCGATGTCGTACTGCTTGGCCAGCTGGGTCAGGCTCAGCAGAGTCGGGTACAGCTCCTCCATCACGCGCTCGTACTGGGCGCGGCTGTAGCGCGGGTGCAGGGCCGAGAGCTTGATCGAGATGCCCGGGCCTTCGTAGATGCCACGGCCATGCGAGGCCTTGCCGATGGCATGGATGGCTTGCTCGTAGGAGGCCAGGTAGCGCTTGGCGTCTTCTTCGGTCAGCGCGGCTTCGCCGAGCATGTCGTAGGAGTAGCGGAAGCCCTTGCTTTCCAGGGTGGCGGCGTTGGCCAGGGCTTCGGCGATGGTCTCGCCGGTGACGAACTGCTCGCCCATCAGGCGCATGGCCATGTCCACGCCCTTGCGGATCACCGGCTCGCCGCTCTTGCCGATGATGCGGTTGAGCGCCGAGGTCATGCCCGCTTCGTTATGGGTGGAGACCAGCTTGCCGGTGATCAGCAGGCCCCAGCTCGCCGCGTTGACGAACATCGACGGACTCTGGCCCAGGTGCTGGCTCCAGTTGCCGTTGGCGATCTTGTCGCGGATCAGGGCGTCACGGGTGGCCTTGTCCGGGATGCGCAGCAGTGCTTCGGCCAGGCACATCAGCGCCACGCCTTCCTGCGACGACAGCGAGAACTCCTGCAGCAGGCCCTGCACCAGGCCCTGGCGGCCGCTGGCGTTCTTCTGCTTGCGCAACTTCTCGGCGATGCTGAGGGCCAGCTTCTGCGAGGCCTCGGCCTGCTCCCTGGTCAGGCGCGCCTGCTCCAGCAGCATGGGCACCACTTCGGTTTCCGGGCGGCGGTAGGCGCTGGTGATGGCGGCGCGCAGCACCGACTGCGGCAGGATGCTCTCGGCGAAGTCGAGGAACACCTGCAGGCCTTGTTCGCTCAGCGACTCCAGGGCTTCCTCACCGGCGGCTGCGGCCAGGCCGGCATGCTCGGCGGGCGTCAGACCACTCTCGACCTGCTCCAGGTAGTTGAAGATTGCCTGCTTGATCATCCAGTGCGGAGTGCGGTCGATCTGCTGGGCGGCCTTCTTCAAGCGCTCGCGGGTGGCATCGTCGAGTTTTACGCCAAGGGTGGTGGTAGCCATGAGGAGTCCTACTTGTTATCAGGTTATGCACGGTAGAAAAATTGCCTGGGCAATCTTTGACGTCGCCTGCGACGGCCCGAAGGGTTGCTGCCAGGGATGGCGGGCAACAGAAAAGCTGCGGGAGATTAAACCTGAGAATATGCAAGGTGCAACCAGGTGCAACCAATAAATGCTCCGCGGCGACGAACGTCAGGGCCCGCTGCTCTTGCACCTCAAGGGTGCACGCAGCGACGCGCCCTGAGTCGTGGCCTGGCAGCCGGGCGAGCGCGGGTCGGCCTGCTTCAGGTGCAACCAGGGTTGTACCCGTTCGGCAGGGCTGCCGTTCTTTCAGGGTAGACCGCGCTGATGAGTTTGCCGGGGCGGGGTGACGGGCTGCGTGTGCCCGTTGCGGGAGGGAGGGTCAGCCGTTGCAGTTTTCACCGATGCGCTGATAGATCAGCGTGTGTCGCTCGCCCTGGGAGTCCAGGTAGACCAGGCGGGCTTCGCCGACGTCGCAACCCTGGGGCAGGGTCTGGCTGATGATCCGGGCGATATCCAGTTGCATGCCGTAGTGATAGTGCTCGGCCGTTTCGGCCTGGGCCAGGTCGATGCTGCAACCCAGCGCCAGCAGGCAGGCGATCGCTTTCATGATGACCTCGATAGGGTACTGAAGGTGGTGCTAAAGAGGGCCGGCGTGCCGGCCCGAGGGGCGCTGGCCAGGAGCAGGGGAGGAGGCCAGCGCCAGGAGGGTTGGGACTTCAGCCCTGCTGGTCGGCCTGCTGCGCGTGGGTCGATTGCGCGTGGCGCTCGGCATTCGCCTCGTGCTGCTGTTGCAGTTGCGCCTGTTGGTGAGCGATGAAGGCGGGCGACTCTTCGGCCAGGCAGGTCTGGGCGGCGAGCAGGGTGCTGAGGGAGAGGGCGGCGGCAGTCATAAGGTTTTTCATGGGGTGATCCTCGTGGGATTCTTCGTGGGTTCGAAGTCATCCTAATGAGGCGTGCACAGGCGAAAAAGCGCGTTCCGGGTGAATGACCCTTACCCCTTGCGCAACAATTTCTCCGCCGTCGCCCAGTGCTGCGGATCGTCCAGTATGGCCTCGTCGCCCTGCAGCAGAGGCGGCAGTTCGGCCTTGAGGAATTCGACCCAGGTGCGGGTCTTGGCATCCAGGAAGCGCCGCGACGGATAGATCGCGTAGATGTTCAGCGCGCGCAGGCGGTGTTGCGGGAGGATGCGCAGCAGGCGTCCCTCGCGCAGCGGCTGGCTGGCCACGAAGGACGGCAACAGGCAGAAACCCATGCCGGCCTGGGCGGCCTTGACCAGTGCCTCGGCGACGTTGACCTGAAAGCATTCGCTCGGCAGGGCCTCCAGCTGTTCGTCACCGAAATCCCACTGACCGCGATACAGCGGGTCGGTCAGGCGCAGGTGACGGTGCCGTTGCAGGTCCTGCGGCTGCTCGGGGATGCCGTACTGGGCCAGGTAGCTGGGGGCTGCGCAGATCACGCTGTGGATCGCCCCGAGGTGCTGCGCGACCAGTTGCGAGTCCGGCAGGTCACGGGCGAAGGCGATGGTCACGTCGTGGCCGTCTTCGAGCAGGTCGGGGGTGCGCTGGGCCAGGGTCAGCTCCACCACGACCTGGGGGTGGTGTTCGGCGTAGCGGGCGATCAGCGGGGTGACGTGCTGCAGGCCGAGGCCGGTCATGGTGTGCACGCGCAGGCGACCGCTGGGGGTCTGATGAGCGCCGCGGGCTTCGGCGTCGGCCTCGTCGACCTGCTCGAGGATCTGCCGGCAGCGCTCCAGGTAGCGTTCGCCGGTTTCGGTCAGGGCCAGGCGCCGCGTGGTGCGCTGCAACAGGCGCGCCTGCAGGTGCTGCTCCAGGTCGGCGATCAGCCGTGACACCTGTGCCGTGGACAGGTCGAGTGCCTGCGCCGCGGCGGTGAAGCTGCCGCGTTCGACCACCTGAACGAACACGCGCATGCCATGCAAGGTATCCATTGTTGCTCCTGGCGTAATGAGCCAGGGGCATTATGCGCGATTACAGCGCGCCGAGGATCAGTTGTGCCGCCACCGCGAACATCATCGCCGCGACCCCCAGGTCGATCAGGCGCCAGGTCAGCGGGCGGGCCAGCCAGGGGGCGAGCCACGCCGCGCCGAGCGCCAGCGCGCTGAACCACAGCAGCGAGGCACTGGCGGCGCCGGCTGCATAGGCGCCAGGCTGGGGCTGCTGGGCGCCCAGCGAACCGATCAGCAGCACCGTGTCGAGGTAGACGTGCGGGTTGAGCAGGGTGACCGCCAGCGCCGCGAGCATCACCGCGCGCAACGAGCGCGGCTCGCTGCCGCTGGCCTGCAGCGCCTGCGGTCGTACGGCGCGCAGCAGCGCCTGGCTGGCGTACCAGATCAGGAAGGCCGCACCGCCCCAGCGGGCGATGGCCAGCAGCGTCGGGCTCTGTGCCAGCAGGGTGGCCAGGCCGAAGACCCCGGCCGCGACCAGCAGCGCATCGCAGAGGATGCACAGGGCCGCCACCGGCAGGTGATGCTCGCGGCGCAGGCTCTGCGCCAGGACGAAGGCGTTCTGCGCGCCGATGGCCATGATCAGACCGATGGCGACCAGCAGGCCGTTGCTATAGCTCTGCCACATCAGGCGGATTCCGGCAGGGAGGACGCCGCCAGGGCGCGCAGGGTGGACAGTGCCCGTTCGGCGCGTTCGCTGGGCACGAAGAGGTGGTCGTGGTGAAAGCCGGCGACCACGTTGCAACTGATGCCGGCCTGCGCCAGGGCGGCGGAGAAGGATGCGGTCAGGCCCACCGCCGCCAGCGACGAATGCACTTGCAGGGTGATCCAGGCCGCGACGTAGTCGTAGCTCAGGCCGTGGGCATCGGCGCTTTCCCGTGGCAGCACCAGGGTCAGGCCTTCGGCTTCCTGCACGCTGGCCAGCGGGCGCAGGGCGCTGCAGTCGTGATCGGCGGCGACGCAGCAGAATACGTACTGACCGGGGTTGAGGTGCGGCGTCATGCTCTGCAGCAGTCGCGCGAGGTTGGTTTCGCCGGACATGGCGGGCTCCTGATCGAGTGAATGCTGGCGATTCTGCTGAGCCTGGATGTATAAGAGAAACAAATATTACTGATCAGGCATTAGGAAAATCGATTGTTCGATTACAAACTTCTGGCGGCCCTGGCCGCAGTGGTGGAGCAGGCCGGTTTCGAGCGCGCCGCGCAGGTGCTGGGGCTGTCGCAGTCGGCCGTGTCGCAGCGCATCAAGCTGCTCGAGGCGCGGGTCGGCCAGCCGGTGCTGGTGCGCGCGCTGCCGCCTGCGCCCACCGAGATCGGCCGCCGTCTGCTCAACCACGTGCAGCAGGTGCGCCTGCTCGAACGCGACCTGCAGGGCCAGGTCCCCGGGCTGGACGAGCAGAGCGCTCCCGAGCGCCTGCGGATCGCCATCAACGCCGACAGCCTGGCCACCTGGTGGGCGGCGGCCACCACCGAGTTCTGCGCCAGCCAGCGGGTGCTGATGGACCTGGTGGTGGAGGACCAGGACGTCGGCCTCAAGCGCATGCGTGCCGGCGAGGTGGCCGGTTGCGTGTGCGCCGCCGAACGTCCCGTGGCCGGGGCGCGCAGCCTGGCCCTCGGGGCGATGCGCTACCGTGCCCTGGCCAGCCCGGCGTTCATCTCCCGGCATTTCTCCTCGGGCGTCAGCCCAGCTGCGCTGGCCCGCGCACCGGCTATCGTCTATGGGCCGGACGACCAGTTGCAGCATCGCTACCTGGCCGAGCTGGGCGTCAGCGGTGCGTTCGCCTATCACCTGTGTCCGTCCTCGGAGGGGTTCGTGCGCATGGCCGAGGCCGGCCTGGGCTGGGGCCTGGTGCCGCAGTTGCAGGTACGCGAGGAGCTGGCCAGCGGCAGGCTGGTGGACCTGTTGCCCGAGCGCTGCATCGATGTGCCGCTGTACTGGCATCACTGGCGCAACGGTGGCGAGCTCCTGGCCGGGCTCACGCAACAGCTGCAGCGTGCGGCGGCCACCGTGCTGGTGACGCCGGCCGGGCGTTGACGCCGTGCGCGGCCTGGCAGGTCGCTGTTCTGGCCGCCTGCGACAGGGCGACGCCGGGTTGGCGCTGCTAGAGTGCGGCAAACACAAGAACGACAGGGGGATGCGATGAGGATTCTGGTCACCGGCGCGAGCGGTTTCATCGGTGGGCGTTTCGCTCGTTTCGCGCTCGAACAGGGCCTGACGGTGCGGGTCAACGGCCGGCGTGCGGATGGCGTGCAGCACCTGATCAAGCGTGGCGCCGAGTTCGTCCAGGGCGACCTGGGCGATGCCGAGCTGGCGCGGACATTGTGTCGGGATGTCGAGGCGGTGGTGCACTGTGCGGGCGCGGTGGGCGTCTGGGGCGACTATGCGCACTTTCACCAGGCCAACGTGACGGTGACCGAGAACGTCATCGAGGCCTGCCTCAAGCAGAAGGTACGGCGCCTGGTGCACCTGTCCTCACCGTCGATCTACTTCGACGGGCGCGCCCACGTCGATATCCGCGAAGAGCAGGTGCCCAAGCGTTTTTCCGATCATTACGGCAAGACCAAGTACCTGGCCGAGCAGCAGGTGTTCGGCGCCCAGGAATTCGGCCTGGAGGTGATCGCCCTGCGCCCGCGCTTCGTCACCGGCGCCGGTGACACCAGCATCTTCCCGCGACTGATCGGCATGCAGCGCAAGGGCCGTCTGGCGATCATCGGCAATGGCCTGAACAAGGTCGACTTCACCAGCGTGCACAACCTCAACGCAGCCTTGCTCAGCGCGCTGCAGGTCAGCGGCCCGGCGCTGGGGCAGGTTTACAACATCAGCAACGGTACGCCGGTGCCGCTGTGGGACGTGGTCAACTACGTGCTGCGCCGGCTGGAGCTGCCGCCGGTCACGCGGCACATGCCGTTCGCCCTGGCCCATGCCGCCGCCTCGCTCAACGAGGGTATTTGCCGGATACTGCCGGGCCGGCCCGAGCCGGGCCTGTTTCGTCTCGGCGTGGCGGTGATGGCCAGGGACTTCTCGCTGAACATCGATCGCGCACGTGAGTTCCTCGACTACCAGCCGACGGCGAGCCTGTGGGATGCGCTGGATGAGTTCTGCACCTGGTGGCAGGTGCAGTGTGGCGATCAGGCGTAGATGCGCTGGCCGCGGTAGATGCGCACGGAGCCGGTCGCTTCGCTGACCGGCACTTCGACGGTGGCCAGCGGGGTGACGGTGGCCCGCCGTGGCTGATCGGACAGCTCGGCCAGGCGCTGGCCCAGGCGGCGGGTTTCCTCGTCGTTGGACTGCAGGCTGCCGTCGAGCATGGCGCTGATGACATCGCTCTGGCTCAGGCGGATGTCGACCGCCAGCTCGTCGCGCAGTCGGCGACGCAGTGTCTTCATGCAGTCCAGTACTTCTTTGTTCAGTTCCATTGCCACTTCCCCCGGTTGGTTGAAGGATCACGGTCTGCGGCGTCCGTCGCCATCCGTGATCGCGCCAGCCCTCGTCCTCTGGCTGGGACACTGCGTCGAGTCCGTTCGCGGTCGATCGAGCGTGGGCGTTGCCGCGTTGCAAACAGGCTGGAACGTCAGGCTGCCGTCACTGTTGGTGAACGGCGCCAGCTCATCTGTCTGCGCCTTGCATCGCTCTGGCTCGCCAGAACCTGGAACCGACTCCTTTTCGTGCTTTGCAGAACTTTCAGGCCGCCTGCTGGCTTGTGAGCGACACCGGGTCGGCGTGCCCACGACAACTGGAAAAGCAAAGTGCGTACCAGTTCAAATTTCGCGGAACTGCTGGGCCGTGGCCGGGTCGATGGCCCTGTCGCGCCCTTCGTCGGTGCGCCGCGCACCTCCCTGGCGCGGCGCTGATGCGCCAGTGGCGAATCGGTATACTGCGCGGCAGTTTCGTTCACCCCTTTCCCCCATAGGTTTGACCATGCGCAACGACGCCAACGACGAGCTCGACAACCTGCCCAGCCTGACCCCCGAGCGCCGCGAGGATTACGCCGACCTGCATGACGAACCCGCGCCGCGCAGCCCCCGCCCCAGCAGCGCCAAGGCGCCGGTGGTGAAGGGCGCCAGCACCGGGCCGCTGTGGGCACTGGTCGGTGCGCTGAGCTTCGCCCTGGCCGGGCTGGGCTGGTGGAGCCTGCAGCAGATCG
Source organism: Ectopseudomonas khazarica (assembly GCF_017915135.1). NCBI lineage: Bacteria > Pseudomonadati > Pseudomonadota > Gammaproteobacteria > Pseudomonadales > Pseudomonadaceae > Ectopseudomonas > Ectopseudomonas khazarica. The sequence continues at coordinate 1,214,738 of NZ_CP068551.1, forward strand.
GCCTGATGGAGCAGCGCCTGGTGGCGACCCAGGAAAGCTTCGCGCGCATCAGCGAGGAAGCTGCCGGACGCATCCAGGACATTTCCGGCAAGGTGGTGGCCACCGAGTCCAGCGTCACCAGCGGCAGCGAGGCGCTCAAGTTGCAGGTCAAGCAACTGGAAAACCGCCTGGCCGAACTGGCCAAGCAACAGCAGCAGGGCGCGACGGCACAGGTCGCGCTGGACAAGCGCGTCGAGCAACTGGGCAGCGAGCTGAAGAGCGGCATTGGCGCCAGTGCCGAGCTCGACAAGCGGGTGCAGGCGCTGGCCAGCGAGCAGGCGGCACTGAAGGCGGCGCAGGGCGATGCCAAGGCGACGCAGGCGGCGCTGGACAAGCTCGACAGCCGTATCAAGAGCCTCGCTGGCGACGTTCAGACGCTGCAGAAGCAGGGTGACCCGAGCCAGGCCATTCGCAGCCTGGAGCAGGACCTGCTGGTACTGCGCAGCGAGCTGGACAATCGTCCGGCTGCCAGCGCCGGCCCGAACACCGCCGAGTTCGATGCTTTCCGCGCGCAGATGACGCGCAACATCAATACGCTGCAGAGCCAGATGGTCAACCTGCAGCAGCAGATCGATCGGCGCTGAGGCTACGCCGGATGAACGAACGCCCCGCATTGCGGGGCGTTTTTCTTGGTCGCGGGCCAGGCCCCTGCCACAGGTGTCACGCCGTGGGAGGGGCCTGGCTGGCGATTACAGGCGCGGGTAGTCGATGTAGCCGACCGGGCCGGAGCCGTAGAAGGTGTCCGGGTGCGGCTCGTTGAGGGCGGCATCCTGCTCCAGGCGTGCCGGCAGGTCCGGGTTGGCGATGAACGGCACACCGAAGGCCACCGCGTCGGCCTTGCCGTCGGCCAGCCAGGCGTTGGCCTGGTCCTTGGTGAAGCGCTCGTTGGCGATGAACACGCCGCCGAATGCCTGCTTCAGCTGCGGCGTCAGGCTGTCGTCGTCTTCCTTCTCGCGGGCGCAGATGAAGGCGATGCCGCGCTTGCCCAGCTCACGGGCGACATAACCGAAGGTCTCGGCGCGGTTCGCGTCGCCCATGTCGTGGGCGTCGGCACGCGGCGCCAGGTGCACGCCGACGCGGCCTGCACCCCAGACGGAGATGGCGGCGTCGGTCACTTCCAGCAGCAGACGGGCACGGTTTTCCAGGCTGCCGCCATAGCGGTCGGTACGCTGGTTGGTGCTGCTCTGCAGGAACTGGTCGAGCAGATAACCATTGGCGCCGTGGATTTCCACGCCGTCGAAGCCGGCAGCCATGGCGTTCTCGGCACCCTGACGGTAGGCCTCGACGATATCGGCGATCTCTTCGGTTTCCAGGGCACGCGGGGTGACGAAGTTCTTCAGCGGACGCACCAGGCTGACGTGGCCCGCCGGCTGGATGGCGCTCGGCGCTACCGGCAGCTCGCCATCGAGGTAGATCGGGTCGGAGATGCGACCCACGTGCCACAGCTGCAGCACGATCTTGCCGCCGTTGGCGTGCACGGCGTGGGTGATGTTGCTCCAGCCACGGATCTGCTCGTCGGACCAGATGCCGGGGGTGTTCGGGTAGCCGACGCCCATCGGCGTGACGGCGGTGGCTTCGCTGATGATCAGGCCGGCCGAGGCACGCTGCACGTAGTACTCGGCCATCAGCGCGTTGGGGACGCGGCCTTCGTCGGCGCGGCAGCGGGTCAGGGGGGCCATGATGATGCGGTTGGCCAGTTGCAGATCACCGATCTGGATAGGGTCGAACAGAGTGGGCATGGTGTTACCTCCGGGTTCAGAGTTGTTGGCCGAGACGCTCGACGAAGGCCTGGATCAGCTCGTCGTTGCGTTTGAAGAAGTGCCACTGGCCGACCTTGCGGCTGGTCACCAGACCGGCGCGTTGCAGGGTGGTCAGATGGGCGGAGACGGTGGATTGCGACAGCCCCGTGCGCAGGAAGATCTTGCCGGCGCACACGCCGATTTCCAGCGGGTGCTCCTGCTCGGGGAAGTGGCGCTCGGGCTCCTTCAGCCAGTCGAGAATGTCGCGGCGTACGGGGTGGGCGAGGGCCTTGATGATGGCGTCGAGGTCGATGTCCATGGCGCTGTCGGTGTGTATCGTCATGTGGCGAACCTTATATCGCTTCGAGTCGATATACAGATCGATTGTCCCGATAGTCGCCATCGACGGCTTCGATTGTCCGGCGTCTGGCGCTAAGCTCGTGGCATGAACTATCTGGCTCATCTGCACCTGGGTGGCGACACGCGAGCGCAACTGCTCGGCAGCCTGTATGGCGACTTCGTCAAAGGGCCGCTGAACGGCCAGTGGCCCGCCGATATCGAAGCCGCCATCCGCCTGCATCGGCGTATCGATGCGTTCACCGACAGCCATCCGCTGCAGGCGCGCGCACGGGCGCGCTTCCCGCTCGAGCGACGGCGCATGGCGGGCATGCTGCTGGACCTGTTCTTCGACCACTGCCTGGCGCGCGACTGGCAGGACTACGCCGAACAGCCGCTGCAGCAGTTCACCGGGCAGGTGTACCGGGTACTGGCCGCCGAGCCGGCGCTGCCGGGACGTCTGGCGCTGATGGCGCCGCGCATGGCGGCGCAGGACTGGCTCGGCAGCTATCGCGAGTTCGCCGTGCTCGAGCAGGTGATTGCCGGCATGCAGCGGCGTCTTTCACGACCGCAGTTGCTCGACGGCAGCCTGGTCGAGCTGGAGCGGCTGTACGTGCCGCTCAGCGACGACTTTCGTGCCTTCTACCCCGAGCTGATGGCCTTTGCCGAGGCCGAGCTGAACGCTGTGCGCTAGCGTCGCCGCACAAGTGCCTCCCAGGCGGCCAGGCGCAGCGCTTGGCGATGCATCCGCCGCTCAGGTCGCCCGGGCATGCAGGCCGCAGCGCCGCACCAGGCATTTCTCCAGTTCCGCGACGACGAACAGCGTCACCCCGGCGAGCAGCACCCGCAGCCATTCGTCGGCACTCATGCTCTCGGAGCCGAACACGCCCTGCAGCGGCGGCGCGTAGGTGAACAGCAGTTGCAGCACCAGGCAGAGGGCGATGGTCAGCGGCACGGCCGGGTTGCCCAGCAGCCCCTCGCGGCTGAGCACCGGGCCAAGCAGGCTGCGGCTGTTGAACAGGTAGAAGATTTCGCACATCACCACGGCGTTGACCGCGATGGTGCGGGCACTTTCCACGCTATTGCCGAGTTCCAGCTCCCAGAGGAACAGGCCGATGCCGGCGCTGGCGATGAGCACCGAGACCATCAGCACGCGCCAGACGAAGAAGGCCGACAGCAGCGGCTCGTCGGGGGCGCGCGGGGCGCGCTGCATCAGCCCGCGCTCGCTGGGCTCGAAGGCCAGGGCCAGCCCCAGGGTGCAGGAGGTGACCATGTTGATCCACAGCACCTGGGCCGGGGTCAGCGGCAGCACGGCCTGGAACAGGATGGCGAAGATCACGATCAGCGCCTGGCCGCCGTTGGTCGGCAGGGCGAAGAGGATGAATTTCTTCAGGTTGTCGTAGATCGCCCGGCCTTCGCGCACGGCGCCGGCGATGGTGGCGAAGTTGTCGTCGGCGAGCACCACCTCGGCGGCCTCCTTGGCCGCCTCCGTACCCTTGTGGCCCATGGCGACGCCGACGTCGGCGCGTTTCAGCGCCGGGGCATCGTTGACGCCGTCACCGGTCATCGCCACCACCTCACCGCTGTCCTGCATGGCCTGTACCAGGCGCAGCTTGTGCTCGGGGCTGGCCCGGGCGAAGACTTCCACGCCGGGTAGCACCTCCCGCAGGCGGCGGTCGTCGAGCAGCTCCAGCTCGGCGCCGGTCATCGCCGGCAGGCCGATGCCGATGCCCAGCTGGGCGCCGATGGCGCGCGCGGTTTCGGCGTGGTCGCCGGTGATCATCTTCACCCGGATGCCGGCCTGCTGGCATTCGGCGACGGCGGCGATGGCTTCCTCTCGCGGCGGGTCGATGATGCCGACCAGCGCCAGCAGGGTCAGGCCCGTCTCCACGTCGCTGAAGTTCAGGGTGCGCTGGCTGGCCGCCGCCGGTTTGCTGGCCAGGGCCAGCAGGCGCAGGCCACGGGCGGCCAGATCGGTGGCCTGGCGTCGCCAGTAGTCGGCGTCCAGCGGGGCATCGCTGCCATCGGCCAGGCGCTGGCTGGCGCACATGTCCAGCAGGCGCTCGGGGGCGCCCTTGAGGTAGACCAGGCCCTGGCCGGCATGGTCGTGATGCAGGGTGGCCATGAAGCGATGCTCGGATTCGAACGGAATCGCATCGCTGCGTGGCAGTTGCGCCTGCAGCGCCTGGATGTCGAGGCCGCTTTTGAGCGCCAGGGTCAGCAACGCGCCTTCGGTGGGGTCGCCGTGCAGCCGCCAGTGGCCATGCGCGTCCTGCTGCAGGTGGGCGTCGTTGCACAGCTGCGCCGCACGCGCCGTTTCCAGCAGGGCGTGGTCGGGTTCCTGCAGCTGGCCGTCCAGATGGAAGGCGCCTTCCGGCGCATAGCCGACACCGCTGACGTCGAGGACACGCTCGGCACTGACCACGCGCTGCACGGTCATCTCGTTGCGGGTCAGGGTGCCGGTCTTGTCCGAGCAGATCACCGTCACCGAGCCCAGGGTCTCCACGGCCGGCAGGCGCCGCACGATGGCGTTCTGCCCGGCCATGCGCTGGACGCCGAGCGCGAGGATCACCGTCATGATGGCCGGCAGGCCCTCGGGGATCGCCGAGGCGGTCAGCGCCACCACCATCATGAACATGTCACCGGGGTTCTGCCCGTGCCAGAACGTGCCGAGGATGAAGGTGGCCAGGGCGAGGACCAGGATGATCACCGCCAGCCAGCGGCTGAACTGCTCGATCTGCCGCAGCAGCGGCGTGGACAGCGCCTGTACCTGTTGCAGCATGGCGCCGATGCGGCCCAGCTCGGTGTCCGCGCCGGTGGCGACCACCAGCCCGCTGGCCTGGCCGCTGCTGACCAGGGTGCCGGAGTAGGCCATGCAGCGGCGATCGCCCAGGGCGGCGTCCTGGCGGCAGTGCGCCACGGACTTTTCCACCGGTACCGATTCGCCGGTCAGCGCCGCTTCTTCCACCAGCAGGTTCTTCACGCTGAGCAGGCGCAGGTCGGCCGGCACCTTGTCGCCGGAGACCAGCAGCACCACGTCGCCGGGAACCAGCTGCTCGGCATCGATCTCGTGGCGCTCGCCGTCCCGGCGCACCATGGCGTGCGGCGAGAGCATGTCGCGGATGGCGTTCAGGGCATTCTCGGCCTTGCCCTCCTGGATGAAGCCGATGACCACGTTGATCAGCACCGCCGCCAGGATCACCGCCGTGTCGACCCAGTGGCCGAGCAGGGCGGCAATCAGCGCGGCGCCCAGCATCAGGTACAGCAGCACGTTGTGGAACTGGTAGAGCAGGCGCAGCAGCGGGCCGCGCTTCTGCGGGGGCGGCAGGCGGTTGGCGCCGTGCTGCTGCAGGCGCGCCCGGGCCTGCTCGCTGTCGAGCCCGCCCGGCGTGCTGTGCAGCGCATCGAGGGCCTGCTGTGCAGTCAATTCGTGCCAGGCGCGGTCACTATGTTCAGAGGGGCGGTTGCCCATGGGGCGTGTCTCCTGCGGTGGGCCGGGCGGTAGCTGGCTGGCGCATTCCTCGGCCGAGCGAATCGTCAGGGATACCCTAGTTGGCTTTACCGCCCCCGACCTGACTTGCATCAACGAGTGGCGGGTCAGGAGAGGCTTGAATGTAACTCGGTGTTAAACGCATGGAGGAAACGAGATGATCAAGATTCTGGTAGCGACCGACCTGTCCGAGCGCTCGGCGCATGCGGTGCAGCGCGCCGTGCAACTGATCCGTCAGCAGGGCGGTGGCGAGTGGTGCCTGCTGCATGTGATCGATGACGACGCGCCGGTCGAGATCGTCCAGCGCCAGGTGCAGCAGGCCGAGACCCTGTTGCAGAGCCAGGCGCAGCGACTGGCCGAGCAGGCGGGTTGCCGCCCGCAGGTGCTGGTCGGCACCGGCGAGCCGGACGTGGTCATCGTCGAGAGTGCCCAGGGCATGGGCGCCGACCTGCTGGTGGTGGGGGCGCATCGCAAATCACCGCTGCGTGATTTCTTCTCCGGCACCACGCTCGAGCGGGTGGTGCGCAGCAGCCATCTGCCGGTGCTGCGGGTCAACGGCCCGGTGACGCATGCATACCGCCATGCGGTGCTGGCGATGGACCACTCGCGGACCGCGCAACAGGCCCTGGTGCGCGCGCGTGAGCTGGGCCTGCTGGTGCCTGAGCAGCTGCATGTCGCCAGCGCGGTCGAGCCGGTGGCCGCCGGTGCGGTGATGGAGGTCGGGATCAGCGCCGAGGTGCTGGAGGACCAGCGGGACGTGCAGCGTCAGCAGGTGAGCGAGCGGCTGGCCGAAGTCGGGGTGAACCTCGATCACGAACGCCTGCTGGTACAGATCGGTTCGCCCGAGGGCGTGGTCGGCGACGCCCTGCGCCAGTCCGGCGGCGATCTGCTGGTGCTCGGCACGCATGCGCGCGAGGGCGTTTCGCGTTTCTTCCTGGGCAGCGTGGCCAACCGCCTGCTGGCGACGATCGACAGCGACGCGCTGATCGTTCCGCCAGCCGCCTGAGGGTGTCGGGTCAGGCCGCTTCGGCCTGACCCAGTGGCAGGTCCGCCTGCAGGGCGCTGGCGATGATCGCCTGGCTGTGGCGCGCCAGTTCGTTGCGGCTGCGCGCGGCACTGGGGATCGGCTCGAGGAGACGGATCTCGACTTCGCCCGCCGGGCTGGAAAGCAGGCGCAGCAGGTGCGAAAGCATGTCGTCGTCGCCGATGAACGGCGCCACCGGGCAGGGCTGGCCGGCGCGCAGGTAGCGGATCGCCACGGGCTGCAGGGCGACGCCGCTGTCGATGGCGCTGCTCAGCAGGCGGCCATGGAAGGTGCGCACGGCCAGGCCGTCGGTGGTGGTGCCCTCGGGGAATATCAGCAGGTTGTGACCCTGCTGCAGGTGACGACCGATCTGCTGGCCGATCAGGTTGCTGTCGCCCGAGCCGCGGCGGATGAACAGGGTGCCGGCCTTGTGCGCCAGCCAGCCGGCCACCGGCCAGGCACGCACTTCCGCCTTGGACAGGAAGGAAATCGGCTGCAGGGCGCCGAGCAGCGGGATATCGGTCCAGGACACGTGGTTGGCCACCCACAGCATCGGCTGCGCGGGCAGCTCGCCGGCGACCGTCACGCGAAAGGGCAGGGCGCCGCCCAGGCGCGCGAGAAACCAGCGGGTCAGGCGTTGCCGCAAGGGCATCAGGTCATGCCGGGCGACGCGCTCGCACAGGCTGACGACGCCGGCCAGCAGTGCACCGAAGGCGATCACCAGGGCCAGATGAAAGAGGCGCAGGGAAAGACGCAGTTTGGCCATCGAGGCCTCCGCTTGAAAACGAGTGCCGGCATTATCCACGGATGACGGCGTTTGGCGATGGCCGGCCGGATTGTCTGCCGGCGACGGCGGGCAGGGCGCGCCGCCGCCAGCGCGTTTCAGACCGCGGCCTTGAAGTGGCGGGCGTAGCGCGGGCACAGCTCGTCGCGCTTGAGCAGGATGAACACGTCGGCCACCTGGAAGTCGCGGTCCCAGCAGGGCTCGCCGCAGATCTTCGCGCCCAGGCGCATGTAAGCCTTGAGCAGCGGCGGCATCTCGGCGATGACGTTGCCCGGCAGGTCCAGCTGCGGCAGCGGGTGCTTGGGTTCGGCGCGCAGGTGCTCGGTGCACAGGTAGCGCTCGCGCAGGCGTTGCATGATCGCCTGCGCCTGGATGCCGCCGTCCTGCATGGGAATGCTGGCGCAGCCCATCAGGTAGCGGTAGCCGCCCTCGTTGAGGACCTCGGCCAGCTCGCCCCAGAGCACGGCGATGGTGGCGCCGTTGCGGTAGGCGCTGTCGACGCAGGTACGGCCGATCTCCAGTACCGGACCTTCCAGCCTGGTCAGGCCGTGCAGGGCGAATTCTTCCTCGCTGTAATAGCGGCCCAGGCCGGCAGCGGCCTGGTGATCGAGCAGGCGGGTGGTGGCCACCAGCTCGCCGCTCTGCATGTCGCGCACACCGATATGGCGGCAGTGAATGTCGTAGTCGTCCATGTCCAGACCCAGTTCGGCACCGTTGAGCTTGGCGTCGAATTCCGCGCTGAACACGCGGTAGCGCAAGGCCTGAGCTTCACGCAGGGCGGCGGGGCCTTGCAGGCGTTCGGCCTGCAGACGGCGAGCGGTTTGAGTCATGCCTGATCCTCCGTGTGCCGGCTGGCTACTTGCAGCCGGTCGATCTTGTTGGGCAAGCTCAGGCTAGGTCGGTGTGGTGTCATCACCGTGACGCTTTTTTGATGCTTATGTGACGGCGCCCGAGGCGCTGCCGAAGGAGATCTGCGATGCCCTGGTCGAGCCTGTTTCAGCCTGTCGAGCGTCTGTCTGCGGAGCAGGGCCTGGAGGACTGGTATGGCCGCTTGCTGGCCAGCCTGGGGGGGACGCCGGCACCGTTCGAGCTGGCGCTGGTCGGCGGCCTGCGCGCGGCCACGCCGGGCCTGGCCTTTCTTGCCGGCTACCAGGCGGCGCTGCGGGTGCTCTGGCCCGCGGCGCCGTGGACGGCCGGCGCCCTGTGCGTGACGGAGAACCGCAGCACCCGCCCGGCGGACATGAGCACGCGCATCTACGGCCTCTACGTCAGTGGCCGCAAGGACTTCGTCACCGCCGCCGAGTGCGCCGACTGGCTGCTGGTGGCCGCGCGCGAGGAGGCGGCGGACGAATCGCCGCGCCTGGCCCTCGGCGTGGTTCGCCAGGGCGCACCGGGTGTACGCATCGAAGCCTTGCCGGCGCTGCCGCTGATGCCCGACATCGGTCATGCCCGCCTGCACCTGGATCAGGCGCAGGGCGAGCGTCTGGCCGGCGATGGCTGGGACGACTACGTCAAACCCTTCCGCACCCTGGAGGATCTGCACGTGCTGACCGCCGTGGCCGCGTGGCTGTCCGGCGTGGGGCGTGAATGCGCCTGGCCCGAACCCCTGCTGCTGCGTCTGCAGGCCTTGCTGGCCGGTTGCGCCGAGGTGGCGCGGCAGGCGCCCAATGCGGCCACTACGCACCTGTTGCTGGCCGGCCTGTTCGCCGAGCAGCAGGCATTGGCCGGCGAACTGGATGCGGCGCTGGCCGCCGGCCCGGCGCACTGGGCCGGGCTGTGGCAGCGCGACCAGGGCCTGCTGCGCATTGCCGAGGCGGCGCGCAGCAAGCGCCTGGAGAAAGCGCGACGGATTGTCGCCGGCTGTTGATCCATATCAGTGCCGGCCCCTGGGCATGGGATTAATGTGGCCTCGCGTTTTTTCCGAGAGGTTTCCATGCGCCGCGAGCCCATCGTGCTGTTCGATAACGGCAGCCACCAATGCCTGATGTTCGATGACCTGGTCAGCGGCGAGGGCGTGCAATCCAACCAGTTCCTGATCACCGACAACGAGCAGTACCTGCTGCTCGATCCGGGCGGTGACCTGACGTACACCCCCTTGTCGCTGGAGCTGTCCAAGCACATCAGCGTGCAGGACCTGACCTACATCTTCGCCTCGCACCAGGACCCGGACATCATCGCGTCCCTGGACAAGTGGCTGCTGCACACCAGCGCACGGGTCATCTGCTCCAAGCTGTGGGCCCGCTTCCTGCCGCACCTGACGGCCAATTACCTGGCCCTGAGCCGTGGCATCAATACCTACGACCGCATCATCGCGTTGCCGGACCGTGGCCAGAGCATTCCGCTGGGCAAGTGCAAGCTCAAGGCGGTGCCCGCGCACTTCCTCCACTCGGTGGGCAACTTCCAGCTGTATGACCCGGTGAGCAAGATCCTCTTCTCCGGCGACATGGGCGCGTCGATGGTCGACGACGCCACGCCGGTGCGTGACTTCGTCAACCATGTGCCGAACATGGAGGGCTTCCACCGTCGCTACATGGCCGGCAACAAGGCCTGTCGCCTGTGGGCGGCGATGGTGCGCGAGATGGATGTGGCGATGATCGTGCCGCAGCACGGCCGGCCTTTCGTGGGGGCGGAGATGATCAGCGCCTTCCTCTACTGGATCGAGAACCTCGAGTGTGGCCTCGACCTGATGGGCCCCGAGGATTACTGCCTGCCCCGATGAGTACAGCAGATGGCGCAATAGGCGCTTCAAGCTGTCGTGGCCGGCATGCTAGGGTGCGCCTCGGTCATTAAACCGAGGCCCGCCATGTCGATCCGTTCTCTTCGCCGCCTGAGCCTGACGCTCGGCTTCAGCCTGCTTGCCGGCGCCGCCCACGCGGAAAACTGGCCGCAACCCGACTGGCAGGTGCAGTCTGCGGCGCAGACGCCAGCCCTCGCCGAGCTGGAGCGCTATGCCTTCCCCGAACGTGACGATGCCCAGCGCACGGGCATTCGTACCGACGCGCTGCTGGTGGTGCGCGATGGCCGCATCGTCTACGAGCGCTACGCCGAACCGACCACGGCGCAGACCGCGCACCTGAGCTGGTCGATGGCCAAGAGCGTCTTCGCCACCGTGCTCGGCGTGGCCTATGGCGAGGGACGTTTCAGGCTCGATGCAGCGGCCGCGCAGTACTACCCGGCGATGGCCGAGCACCCGCAGATCAAGATGGGACACCTGCTCAACTGGGCCTCGGGTCTGGACTGGCAGGAGGACTACGAATACGCGCCGCTGAAGTCGTCGGTGGTGGCCATGCTCTACACCCGGGGGCGTGGCGACATGGCTGCGTTCGCCGCTGCGCATGCGGCCGACGCCGCGCCCGGTACGCGCTTCCGCTATTCCAGCGGCGACAGCAATGTCCTGGCCGCCACCCTGCGCGGCATGCTCGGGCAGCAGGCCTACGCCGACTATCCCTGGACCGCGCTGTTCGAGCCGCTGGGCATCACCAGCGCGGCATGGGAACGCGATGCCAGCGGGACCTTCATCGCCTCGTCCTACGCCTACATGACCGCCCGTGACCTGGCGCGCATCGGCCTGCTCATGCAGCGCGGCGGGCGCTGGGGCGAGCGGCAGCTGCTGCCGTCGGCCTGGGTCGATTTCGTTTCCACGCCCTTCGCCGCCTACATGGCGCAGGGGGTCGCTCCGGGTGATGCCGTACCCGGCGGCCAGTGGTGGCTCAACCCCGAGCTGCCGGGCCGGCCGCGACCGTGGCCGGACGCACCGAGCGATACGCTCGCCGCTCTGGGACACTGGGGGCAGGGCCTGTACGTGCTGCCGAAGGAGAACCTGGTGGTGGTGCGCTATGCCGATGACCGCGACGGCAGCTTCCAGCACAACGAATTGCTCAAGCGCGTGCAGGCGGCCTTCGCCGCGGAGGTACAGCCATGATCCGTCGTCATCCGCTGCTCAGCGTGCTGGTCCTGCTGCTTCTCGTGCTGCTGGCCTGGGCCTGGGCGAATCGCCAGCATCTGGCGGCCTTCCCCGACATCATCGGCGCCTACACGGCCAAGGAGTACTGCTCCTGCCGTTACGTCAGCGGCAATCCGGCGGCCTATTGCGAAGGCTACGTGCAGCAGTACGTGCCGATCAGCAGTCTGCTCGACGACGAAGACGCCAGGCGCGTGACCGCCAGCGGCCTGGGGCGTACCCACAGCGCCGCGTGGCTGGGCGCGCGCCAGGGCTGCCAGCTGCTGCCCAACGAGTGACGCCTGACGCGGACTGACGGCGCGCTCCAGGGACTGCGCCAGCGGACGGCGAGGCGCGGGCGCGCGGGCTTTGCAAGGCGGCCCATGGCGGCTATCGTGGCCGACCGGTCATGCCGTTTTCCGAGCCCTCATGCGCCATTCGCCGTTCCCCTCATTGCCTGTCGTCACCGCCTGTAACGGGGCGCTGCGGGCGTTCCTCTTGCCACAGGGGCCAAGCATCCTGCCCTGCGGCCGGGGGCGCTGAGCGTGGCGTCGCGCGGCACCATCTACCCCTGGCGGGCGGGCAACCGTTTCGAACTGCTGCTCGATGGCGCGGTGTTCTTTCCGCGCATGCTGGCCGCGATCGCCGCGGCCGCGCAGCAGGTGGAGGTGGAGCTGTACCTGATCGAGGATGGCCAGTGCAGCGAGCGCCTGGTCGATGCGCTGTGCCGGGCCGCTGCCCGTGGCGTGCAGGTGCGTGGCCTGTTCGATGCCTACGGTGCGGCGGGGTTGTCCGCGCCGGCGCGTGAGCGCCTGCTGGCTGCCGGGGTGGCGCTGCGCTGGTACAACCCGCTGCGTTGGCGTCGTGGTGTGCGCAACTTTCATCGGGATCATCGCAAGCTGGTGCTGGTGGATGGCCGCCTGGCCTATGTCGGCGGCACGGGCGCCACCGACGAATTCTGGTTGCCCAGCGAGTCGCGCAGCCCCTGGCACGAAGCCATGGTGGAGATCGAAGGGCCGCTGGTGGGCGACTGGCAGCAGTTGTTCGAGCACCAGTGGCGGGCGCGCTTCGCCTGGCGTCCGCAGCACCAGCCGCTGGCGCTGAGCCTGCCGGACTGCCCGCCGGCGGGGCTCGGCCTGGGCCGCGTGGCCTACGCCGATGCCGCCCAGCACCGTGACATCCTGCTGTCCCTGCTACGGGCGCTGCGAGGGGCCCGCCAGCGCGTCTGGCTGGCCACGCCGTACTTCCTGCCCACCTGGAAGATTCGTCGAGCGCTGCGCCGTGCGGCGGCGCGCGGCGTCGAGGTGCGCCTGCTGCTGGCCGGCCGCCACACCGATCACCCGCCGGTGCGTTTCGCCGGCCAGCGCTACTACCCCAAGCTGCTCAAGGCAGGCGTGCGCATCTTCGAATACCAGCCCCGTTTCCTGCACCTGAAGATGGTCCTGGTGGACGACTGGGTCAGTGTCGGATCGTGCAACTTCGATCACTGGAACCTGCGTTTCAACCTCGACGCCAACGTCGAGGCACTCGATCCGGGCTTCACCCAGGCGGTGGCGGCGTGCTTCATCGAGGATTTTGCCGTCAGCCGCGAGATCACCCTCGACGACTGGCAGCAGAGGCCCTGGTGGCGTCGCGCCCAGCAACGCCTGTGGGGCTGGCTGGATCGGCTGGCGGTGAACCTGCTGGACCGCTGGCGCTGAAGCGCTTCAGCGCGTGCTGACGTTGCGCCCGAACACACCGAAGAACAGCAGGTGCAGGCCCACCGGCAGCAACAGCCAGCGATAGGGGGTATCGGCCTGCCACAGCTGGTACAGCGCGAGCGGATGGGCGAGCAGCAGCAGCCACCAGCTCAGCGTTGCCAGGTGCTTGAGCCAGGCCTGGCGCTGTTCGTTGCGAAAGTTGAGCAGGCCGAACGCGCCGGGCAGGAAGGCGAAGATCGCGCCCATGGCGAGGGCCAGCGAGGCGCAGAGTTTCAGCAGTATCTCCATGAATCGTGTCGCTCCCGTGATGCGTAGGTGCGCAGCATGCCTGCTCGGCCGCCCGGGGGAAAGTTCCCCGTCCCCTTGATGGTCCGTCATTCATCGCGCTTGGGTCACCGCGCACAGGCCCGTTGCAGGGCGCCATTCATCCTTTCGAGCGACAGATGAAATCCCTCCTTGGTGCGCTTAACCGGGTCGCGGTCGCTGCGTAGGGTTCCCTGCAGCTGTACCCCACTTCAGGAGACCCGCATGACAAGAACAACAGGGCCCGGACTATTCCAGCCGCACACCTTGGCTTTGGCCGTCGCCGTCGGTTTCGCCGCGCAGGCGCAGGCCGTCACCTTCAACATCGGCGAGATCGAAGGACAGTTCGACAGCTCGCTGTCGATCGGCGCCAGCTGGTCGATGCGCAGCCCGGACCGCGACCTGATCGGGCCGAACAACGGCGGTCAGGGGCAGGCGCAGACCGGCGACGACGGTCGCCTGAACTTCAAGAAGGGCGAGACCTTCTCGAAGATCTTCAAGGGCACCCATGACCTGGAGCTGCGCTATCGCGACACCGGCGTCTTCGTGCGTGGCAAGTACTGGTACGACTTCGAACTCAAGGACGAGAGCCGTCTGTTCAAGGACATCGACGAGCACAATCGCAAGGAAGGCGCCAAGTCCGCCGGCGCCGAGATTCTCGACGCCTTCGTCTACCACAACTACACGATCGGTGACCTGCCTGGCACCGTGCGGCTCGGCAAACAGGTGGTGAGCTGGGGTGAGAGCACCTTCATCGGCAACAGCATCAACTCGATCAACCCCATCGACGTGGCCGCCTTCCGCCGGCCGGGGGCCGAGCTCAAGGAAGGCCTGATCCCGGTCAACATGTTCTACCTGTCGCAGAGCCTGAGCGACCAGCTGAGCATGGAGGCGTTCTACCAGCTGGAGTGGGACCAGACGGTGATCGACAACTGCGGCACCTTCTTCTCCACCGCCGACGTCGCCGCCGACGGTTGCGACAGCGGCTATCACATCGGTTCGCCGGCCATCGCGCCGCTGCAACCGGTGGCAGCGGCCTTCGGCCAGGGTTTTCAGGTGGATTCCGAAGGGGTGATCCTGCCGCGTGCGGGAGATCGCGATGCGCGTGACAGCGGCCAGTGGGGCGTGGCCCTGCGCTGGCTGGGTGACGAGACCGAGTACGGCGCGTACTTCATGAACTATCACAGCCGCACACCCATCGTCGGCACGCAGAATGCCAGCCTGGCGACGCTGGCCGCGCTGCCCAACATCATCGCCACCGCCAATGGCATCTCTCCCGGTTCGGGGGCTGGTCTCGCGCAGAGCGTGATGCTGGGCAACGGCAAGTACTTCCTGGAGTACCCGGAAGACATTCGCCTCTACGGCCTGAGCTTCGCCACCACCCTGCCGACCGGCACCGCCTGGAGCGGCGAGGTCAGCTATCGGCCGAACATGCCGCTGCAGATCAACACCACCGACATGACCCTGAGCCTGCTCAACCCCATCGCGCCCGGCACCGCGCCGGTCTCGGCCGGGGCAGGGCAGGACAACATCGGTTACCGGCGCAAGGAGGTCACCCAGCTACAGACCACCTTCACCCACTTCTTCGATCAGGTGATGGGCGCCGGACGCTTCACCCTGGTGGGCGAGGTCGGCATGGCCCACGTCGGTGGTCTGGAGAGCCGCGAAGACCTGCGCTACGGGCGTGACTCGCTGTTCGGCGCCTACGGTTTCCGTGGCGACACCCATGGCTTCGTCACCCGCACCTCCTGGGGCTACCGCGTGCGCGGCATCTGGGAGTACAGCAACGCCATCGCCGGGGTGAACCTCAAGCCGAACATCTCCTGGTCGCACGACGTCGACGGCTACGGCCCCAACGGCCTGTTCAACGAGGGTGCCAAGGCCGTGAGCATCGGTATCGACGCCGACTACCGCAATACCTACACCGCCAGCCTGTCGTACACCGACTTCTTCGGCGGGGATTACAACGTCGCGGTGGACCGCGACTTCCTGGCGCTCAGCTTCGGCGTGAGCTTCTAGGCCATCAGGACCAGTTGAGGAATGCAGATGAATACAACCCTGAAGATGCTCGGCGCACTTTCCCTGAGCCTGCTGGCCGGCAGCGTGCTGGCGGCGGTCAGTGCGGATGAGGCGGCCAAGCTCGGTAGCAGCCTGACGCCGCTGGGCGCGGAGATGGCCGGCAACGCCGCCGGCAGCATCCCCGCCTGGAACGGTGGCCTGGCCAGCGATGCCGGGCAGGTCGACGCGAACGGTTTTCTCAGTGACCCCTACGCCAGCGAGCAGCCGCTGTTCACCATCACCGCGCAGAACCTGGAGCAGTACCGCGAGCAGCTGTCTGCCGGGCAACTGGCGATGTTCAAACGCTACCCGGAAAGCTACCGCATGGCGGTGTACCCGACCCACCGCAGCTCGGCGCTGCCCGACAGCATCTACGCCGCGGCCAGGACCAGCGCGCTGAAGACCGGCCTGCGCGATGGCGGCAACGGTCTGGTCAACTTCACCGACAGCCGCTACTACGCCTTCCCGATCCCGCAGAACGGTCTGGAAGTGGTGTGGAACCACATCACCCGCTATCGCGGCGGCAACCTCAAGCGCAGCATCGTGCAGGCGTCGCCGCAGACCAACGGGGCCTACACCCTGGTGCATTTCGAGGACGAGGTGGCCTTCCCCGAGAATATCCCGGACATCGACCCGGACAAGGCGGAGAACGCGCTGCTGTTCTTCAAGCAGCGGGTCACCGCGCCGTCGCGCCTGGCCGGTAACGTGCTGCTGGTGCACGACTCGCTGGATCAGGTGAAGGAACCACGCATGGCCTGGCTGTACAACGCCGGACAGCGCCGCGTGCGCCGTGCGCCGCAGGTGGCGTACGACGGTCCGGGTACTGCCGCTGACGGCCTGCGTACCTCGGACAACTTCGACATGTTCAACGGTGCTCCGGATCGTTACGACTGGAAACTGGTGGGCAAGCGCGAAATGCTGATCCCCTACAACAACTACCGCGTGGCCACGCCTCAGGTGAAGTACGAGGACATCCTCAAGGCCGGCCATGTCAATCAGGACCTGATCCGCTACGAGCTGCACCGGGTCTGGGAAGTGGAGGCGACGCTCAAGGCGGGCGAGCGCAACATCTACGCCAAGCGCCGCTTCTACGTGGACGAGGACTCCTGGCAGATCGCCCTGTCCGAGCACTACGACGGGCGTGGCCAGCTGTGGCGCGTCGGCGAGGCCATGCTCATGCAGCACTATGCGCAGAAGGTTCCGGTCTACGCGTTCGAGGCGCTGTACGACATCATCGCCGGGCGCTACATCGCCATCGGCATGGCCAACGAGGAGAAGACCGCGGTGCAGTACGGCACCCAGGCCTCGGCCAAGGACTTCACGCCTGCGGCCCTGCGTAACGCCGGCGTGCGCTGAGCGGGACTGCCTTGAGCGAGCCGGTGTCACTGCCCGTGACACCGGCTTTTTTGCATCGGGCCACGGTTGCGTGAATCTCGCCCCATAAGCGTCATGGGGTGGCCAAGGCAGATGGGCGGGGTACCATCTGCGAGTGGTTCAACAATGACAACAGAGAGAACCGCTGCCATGCCTACCCTCGCCATCGCCCGTCAGGGTGCGCTGCAGGCGCGACCTGTCGACCTGCCCCGGCTGCCACCTTGCGTGGTGCCTCGTCCCGCCCTGGTGCAACGCCTGCTGGCCAGTGAATCGCGCCTGCGCCTGCTGTGCGCCCCGGCTGGTGCGGGCAAGAGCGTGTTGCTCGGCCAGTGCGCGCGCATGACACCCGCCACGATCGAACCGTTCTGGCTCGACCTGGGCGGCCGTGCACTGAGCGCCGCGCAATTGTGCAAGCGCCTGGCTGCGGCCCTGCAGCAGCCGTTGGCGGCCGACGAGCACAGCGAAGCCGCGTTGCTCGAACTGTTGCACCAGCGCAGCGGCCGCCTGTGGATATTCATCGACGATTACCCGCGCGCCGAGGATGGCGAACTCGATGCCTGCCTCGACCGGCTGTTCGCCGCCGCGCCCGCGCAGGTGACCTGGTGGGTCGCGTGCCGCCGTACCCCGGGCTGGAACCTGCCGCGCCTGCTGTTGCAGGGTGACCTGCTCGAGCTGCAGGGCGAGGATCTGGCGCTGGATGGCGAAGCCCTGGACGAGTTGCTGGCGACCCTGCAGTTGCCACTGCCCGACGATCTGCGCCAGGCCCTGCTGCAGTTCAGCGAAGGCTGGCTGGCGGCGATTCGTCTGCTGCTGCTCGATGCCGATGAAGCAGCGCTCCGCCAGCGCCTGCAGTCGGGGTGTCCGCTGCTGCGCGACTACGTGCAGCGCGAGGTGCTCGCCGAGCTGGACGGGGAGCTGCTCGGTGACCTGCACGCCCTGGCACTGTTGCCGCGCTTCTCCGCCTCGCTCTGCGAACACCTGCTGGAGGGGCGCGGCAGCGACCTGCTGCACGGGTTGCAGCGGCGCCAGCTGTTCCTGCGTAGCCTGGACAGCAGCGGCAGCTGGTTTCGCCTCTGGCACCCGCTGGCGCAGGTACTGCGGCAGTTGCCGGGCGCACCGCTGTCGGCCTCGGTACACGTGCGGGCCTGCCAGTGGTTCGCCCAGCATGGCGACATTCGCGAGGCGGTCGAGCACGCGCTGCAGGCCGGGCAGATCGAAGTGGCGGTCAATTACCTGCAGCGCTTCAGCCAGGAGCAGCTGCTGCAGGGGCACTCGGTCGCGCAGTTCCTGCAGTGGCGTGAGGAGCTGCCTGCCTGGTTGTTCGCCAGTTCGCCGCGGCTGATCGTGCTGCAGGCCTGGGCGCTGATCATCTGCGCACGCTTCGACGAGGCCGCTGAGTGTACCCAGGCGCTGACGCATTTCCTGCCGCAGCCCGATGCCCGGCGCCAGCGCAAGCTGCTGGCCCAGTGGCAGGCCCTCAGTGGCGTGCTGGCGCGCCAGTGCGGCCGCCGCGACGCCCGCCAGCACTGCCTGGAGGCGTTGCAGGCGCTGGACGAGAGCGGCTGGTCGCAGCGCATCCTGTGCTACCAGGCGCTGGCCCAGCAGTATCTTGCGGAGAATGCCCTGGACCAGGCGCAGCAGGCACTGGACGAAGGCCTGCGCCTGGCGCGGCTGCATGGCAGCCTGATCTACGAGGCACTGCTCAACACCGATCACTGCCTGCTGCTGGAAATGCAGGGCGAGGCCGGGCGCGCCGCGGAGCTGGCCGAGCAGTCGCTGGCGCTGCTGCGTGACGGTTTCAGTCACAGCCCGGTGGTCGGGCGTCTGCTGCTGTTGCGGGCCAGCCTGCTGGCGCGCCAGGGCCTCGAGGAGGCCGCACAGCTCGCCTACCGCCACGGGCTGCAGGAGGCCGAGTATTGCGGGGACGCCTACACCATTTCCGGTTATCTGGGCTTGCTGGAGCTGGCCGAGTCGCGCGGCGACCTGGAAGAGGCCTACCAGTGGTTGCAGAAGGCCGAGCGGGCCATGCAGTGGTCGCATGTGCCCGAGGTGCGCTATCGCGGCGTGCTGCTGTTGCAGAGTGGCCGCCTGCTGTTGCGCCAGGACCAGGTCGGCAGGGCACGCGAGGTGTTCACCCAGACCTTGCAGCAGCTGCAGCAACGCCAGCAGTTGGCGCCCTCGGGTTTCTACGATCTGCTGCCGCGCCTGCGTCTGCACCTGGCGGTCAGCGACCTGTTGCTCGGCCATCGGGCCGCCGCCGAGCATGCGCTGCGCCTGCTGCTCGACGAATGCCAGCTGTCCGGCCACCGCAGCCTGGCCTGCGAGTGCCGGATCGCCCTGGTGGAGTGCCTGCTGCACCAGCAGCAGGAGAGTGCGGCCGAGGCCCTGCTGCGGGTCGCGATCGATGAGGCGCGGCAGCTGCGTCTGCTACGGCCGTTGCAGGAACTGCAGCAGCGTCAGGCGCAATGGCTGGAGCGGGTGTTGCCGGGGGAGGCGGGCAGCAGCCTGTATCAGCGCCTGTTCGAGCCGGCACCCGCGGTCGATGAGCCGGCCAGTGCCGGAACCGCGCTGCTCAGCTCGCGCGAGCTGGCGGTGCTGCAGCTGATCGCCCAGGGGCTGTCGAACCAGGAGATCGCCGATCGCCTGTTCATCTCGCTGCACACGGTCAAGACCCATGCCCGGCGGATCAACGTCAAGCTCGGCGTGCAACGACGCACGCAGGCCGTGGCGATGGCCAAGGCGCAGGGGCTGATGGGCGATTGAGTTCGGCACAGCCTGCTGCGCTAGAAGCAGGCTCGCAATGCTCCAGCTCGCGAGGTGTCGGGGAGCGCCGATCGCGAGCCGGAACCAGGCTGAAGGCTCAGCCGATGAAGTAGAAGGCGCCGCAGATCACCACGCCGGAGTACAGCAGCATGATCAGGCAGTAGCCCATGATGTCACGGGCGCCGAGGCCGACGATGCCGAGCAGCGGCAGGGCCCAGAACGGCTGGATCATGTTGGTCCAGGCATCGCCCCAGGCGATCGCCATGGCGGTCACGGTCGGGGATACGCCCAGGGCCTGGGCGGCCGGCAGCATGATCGGTCCCTGCACGGCCCATTGGCCACCGCCGGACGGCACGAACACGTTGACCACGCCCGCGCTGAGGAAGGCCAGCAGCGGGAAGGTGTCGGCCGACGACCAGGAGATGAAGGTCTCGGTGATCTGCCGGCCAAGGGAGATACCGTCGGCATTGGCACCCATCATCATGCCCATGATCCCGGCGTAGAAGGGGAACAGCAGGACGATGCCGCCGATGCCGCGCACGCTCTCATCCACGGCGCGCATGTAGCGCTCCGGGGTGCCGTGCATCAGCAGGCCGCAGAACAGGAAGATCGCGATCACCACGTCCAGGCCGAGGACGAAGCCCTTGTTGGCGAAGTGGTTGAACAGGTAGATGCCCGCCATGGCCACCAGGGCCAGGCCGAGAATGCGGCTGTCGTCCAGGCGCTGTGCCGGGGTTTCACGCGCCGGCAGTTCGGCACGGGATTCCACCAGCTTGGCCGGGTCGGCCACCTTGGCCCCCTGGCGCGGGTGCATGGCGCGGTTGAGCAGCGGCAGGCCGATCACCAGCAGGGCGACGATGGTCAGGTTCAGCGGGCTGAACAGGGTCTCGGCGATGCTCACCGGCTCGGTCAGGATGCCGGCGGTGATCCGCGCCAGGTCCGGTCCACCCGTGGCCATCGACAGCGGGATCGAACCGGCCAGGCCGCCGTGCCAGACCAGGAAGCCCGAGTAGGCCGAGGCCACCAGCAGCGGGTAGTCGACGCCATCCACCTTGCGCGCCAGGGCGCGGGCGAACACGGCGCCGATCACCAGGCCGAAACCCCAGTTGACCCAGCAGCCGAGCAGCGCCACCAGGGTGACCATGACGATTGCCTGTCCTGGTGTGCGGGCGACGCCGGCCAGACGGTCGAGCTGGCGGTTGATGATCGGGGCGCTGGCCAGGGCGTGGCCGGTGACGAAGATCAGGGCCATCTGCATGGCGAAGCCGAGCAGGGTCCAGAAGCCGCCGCTCCAGTGTTGCACCATGGCCGGCAGCGACTGGCCGGTAGAGAAGATGCCGGCCAGCAGCACGCCCAGGGTGAGCAATGCGGAGAACACGAAAGGTGAGGGCAGGTACTTCTGTACCAGGCTCACGCTCATGCGAGTGAGGGTGTTGAACATGGGGGACGCCTCTTTCTTATGGTTGTGTAAGAGCCTGTTGAAAACCTGCTGCGCGTCGGGCCTGCGGGCTTAGAACCTGCTCAGAATGCTCATCTACTGCTCGTAAACTCCGCTTCTTCGCCTGTTTTGCCTTGCATGCCTCCCGCTCGCGAGGCTTCGAACATGTTCTGGGGCTTTGACCAGGCACTCTGGGGTTGGCTTCGCCTGGGCGTTGCAGTGGATATGACAAAGCCCGGCACGAGGCCGAGCTGTTTGACGTAGCCCGGATGCAGGCCGGGAGGTCCTCCCCGGATCGCATCCGGGCCACGCTGTTGCAGTCTGCAGGGTGTGATCCACCCTGCGGGTCAGCGCTCGATGGCCAGCGCCACGCCCTGACCGCCACCGATACACAGGGTGGCCAGGCCTTTCCTGGCGTCGCGGCGGATCATCTCGTGCAGCAGGCTGACCAGCACGCGGCAACCCGAAGCACCGATGGGGTGGCCAAGGGCGATGGCGCCGCCATTGACGTTGACCTTGTCGGCATCCCAGCCCAGCTCCTGGCCCACCGCCAGCGCCTGTGCAGCGAACGCTTCGTTGGCTTCGATCAGGTCCAGGTCGGCCAGGCTCCAGCCGGCCTTGTCCAGGCAGCGGCGAGTGGCGGATACCGGGGCGATACCCATGATCGCCGGATCGACGCCGGCGTTGGCGTAGCCGGCGATCTTCGCCAGCACCGGCAGCCCCAGTGTCTGCGCCTTGGCGGCGCTCATCAGCAGCACCGCAGCGGCACCGTCGTTGAGGCTGGAGGCATTGCCGGCGGTGACGCTGCCGTCCTTCTTGAAGGCGGGCTTGAGCTTGGCCAGGCTGTCGGCGGTGGTCCCGGCGCGTGGCTGCTCGTCACGGGCGAAGGCGAGCGGGTCGCCCTTGCGCTGCGGGATCAGCACCGGGGTGATCTCGGCATCGAAACGACCGGCTTCGATGGCGGCCACGGCTTTCTGTTGCGAGGCGGCGGCGAAGGCATCCTGGGCTTCACGGCTGATAGCGTATTTCTCCACCAGGTTCTCGGCAGTGATACCCATGTGGTAGTCGTTGAAGGCGTCCCACAGACCGTCGACGATCATGCTGTCGAGCATCTGCGCATGGCCCATGCGCAGGCCGGTACGGGCCTTGGGCAATACGTAGGGCGACAGGCTCATGTTCTCCATGCCGCCGGCGATCACCACCTCGGCGTCGCCGCAGCGGATGGCCTGGGTCGCCAGGTGCAGGGCTTTCAGGCCCGAGCCGCAGACCTTGTTCAGGGTCATCGCCGGCACGGCGTGCGGCAGGCCGGCGCGGATCGCAGCCTGGCGTGCGGGGTTCTGCCCGGAACCTGCGGTGAGCACCTGGCCGAGGATCACTTCATCGACCTGGGCGGCGTCGAGGCCGGTCTGCTCCAGCAGGCGCCTGATGACGATGGCACCGAGCTCGGGGGCGGGGACTTCGGCCAGGCTGCCCTGGAAACTGCCGATGGCGGTACGGGTGGCGGCGACGATGACGACGTCTTGCATGGGGTGACTCCTCTCGGCTGATGGGCCGCGTAGCGTGGGAGGGGCTGAGCCGCGACGAGACAGGCTCGCCGCTGAAGTGCCTCCCGCCATGTAGAAAAACGTTCCGTAGACGCCGTGCGTGGTGGCGCCTACGGAACGGTAGACAACTTAGAAGCTCATTTCCGGCACGTGTTCGGGGACGATCAGCTTGCCGGCGGTCTTGGCGACGATTTCCTCGACGCTGACCCCCGGGGCTCGCTCGCGCAGGACGAACGCGTTGTCCTCGATCTCCAGGTAGGCCAGGTCGGTCAGCACCTTGCGGATGCAGCCGCAACCGGTCAGCGGCAGGCTGCAGTGTTCCAGCAGCTTGGACTCGCCGTCCTTGGAGGCGTGGGTCATGGTGACGATGATGTTGTCGGCACCGGCCACCAGGTCCATGGCGCCGCCCATGCCCTTGACCAGCTTGCCGGGGATCATCCATGAGGCGATGTTGCCGCGCACGTCCACCTCGAAGGCGCCGAGCACGGTCAGGTCGACGTGGCCGCCACGGATCATGGCGAAGGATTGCGCCGAGTCGAAGATCGCCGCGCCCTTGACGGCGGTGACCGTCTGCTTGCCGGCATTGATCATGTCGGCGTCGACTTCGTCCTCGCTCGGAAAGGCGCCCATGCCGAGCAGACCGTTTTCCGATTGCAGCATCACCTGCATGCCCTCGGGCACGTAGTTGGCCACCAGGGTGGGAATGCCGATGCCCAGGTTGACGTAGAAACCATCCTGCAGCTCGCGGGCGACGCGCTGGGCCATTTGTTCACGGGTTAGTGCCATGCTCTTATCCTCTTGGCGGCTGCTGAAGAACTGCCTGCGTGGCCGACGGCGTTGAAAACGGGCTCAAGGTGCTGATTCACTGCGCGTGAACTGCGCTTGCCTGCCTGTTCCTGCCTTGTCTCGGCTGTCTCGCTGACGTTGTTCAGCAACCTGCTAGCTGCGCAGGGTGCGTTTTTCGATACGTTTCTCGAAGGTGCCGCAGATCAGCCGGTCGACGTAGATGCCGGGGGTGTGAATCTGCGTCGGGTCGAGTTCGCCGGGTTCCACGATCTCTTCCACCTCGACCACGGTGATGCGGCCGGCACTGGCGACCACCGGGTTGAAGTTCTGCGCGGTGTGGCGGTAGACCACGTTGCCGAAATGGTCGGCCTTCCAGCCCTTGACGATGGCGAAGTCGCCGGTGATGGCCGGTTCGAGGATGTAGTGACGGCCGTCGATCTCGCGCGCTTCCTTGCCCTCGGCGACCGGCGTGCCGTAACCCGTGGCGGTGAAGAAGGCAGGAATGCCGGCGCCACCGGCGCGCAGCTTCTCGGCCAGGGTGCCTTGCGGGGTGAGTTCGACTTCCAGCTCGCCGCTGAGCAGCTGCTGTTCGAACAGGGCGTTCTCGCCGACGTAGGAGGCGATCATCTTGCGGATCTGCCGGTCTTCCAGCAGCACGCCGAGACCGAAGCCGTCGACACCGCAGTTGTTGGAGACCACGGTGAGGTCGCGCACGCCACGGCGACGGATCTCCGCGATCAGGTTCTCGGGGATGCCGCACAGGCCGAAGCCGCCGGCCAGTACGGTCATGCCGTCCTGCAGGCCGTGCAGGGCTTCTTCATAGCTGCCGACGCGTTTGTCGAGTCCGCTCATTCGAGGCTGCCTCTTGTTGTTGTGGGGCAGGAGCACTGCCAGGCTGTGTCCAAGCTTCATCGCTGCGGGCTTATTTGTTAAGTTTGTTTTTCCTCTTGATTGATCCGGTAAATAAATCAATGACCGTCAAGCAGCTACGCGCCTTTCTCGCCGTGGCGCAGAGCCTGAGCTTCGCCCAGGCCTGCGAGCGCCTGCACCTGTCGCAGCCGGCGCTGAGCCTGGCGATCAAGAACCTGGAGCAGTCCCTGGGCGGCCAGTTGCTGGTACGCACCACCCGCAGCGTGGCGCTGACCCCCGAAGGCGAGACCTTGCTGCCGATCGCCGTGCGCCTGCTGGCCGACTGGGACAACGCCGAGGACCTGCTGCGCCAGCACTTCACCCTGCAGATGGGCAAGGTGGCGGTGGCGGCCATGCCGTCGTTCGCCGGCAACCGCCTGCCGGCGGCGTTGCGCGCGTTCCGCGATGCCTATCCGCGGGTCAACGTGGCGGTGCATGACGTGATCAACGAGCAGGTGATGGAGATGGTGCGCGATGGCCGTGTCGAACTGGGTATCGCCTTCGAGCCGGCGACCCTCGACGGCCTGCAGTTCACCGCACTGTACGACGACCGCTTCGTCGCCGTGGTGCCGGCCGGCAGTGAACTGGCCGGGCAGTCCGCGCTGACCTGGGCGCAGTTGCTGGAGCAGCCCTTCATCACCCTGCAGCGGCCCTCGGCAGTCCGCCTGCTGCTGGAAGACAGCGTGATCGCCCGGCATGGCAAGCTGCCGGTGGCGTTCGAGAGCCACCAGCTGGTGACGGTCGGACGCATGGTCGCCGAAGGCCTGGGCGTCAGCGCGGTGCCGCAGCTGTGTCGCCAGCAGATGGAAGACCTGGGCGCCCGCTGCCTGCCGCTCAGCGAGCCGCAGGTCTCGCGCCGTGTGGGTCTGTTGCACCTGGCCGGGCATCAGTTGTCCAGCGCGGCGCAGGCGTTGAGCGAGGTGCTGATGACGACCGCTCGCTTGGACTGAGATGGGGGAGGGGGTTGTGCATATTTTGTAAGTATCAGGTCGAGACTATTTATATATTTTTAATCTCTATTCGTTGTCTTTAGCATCCTCTTGCCAGTTGCCTGGTCGCTAACAAAAACAATGAATCGAGGCATGAAAATGATACGACCTACCTCGCGCCTGCCCGCACTCCTCGCAGTGGGCAGCTCCCTTGCCTTTCCCATCGTCGCCAGCGCCGCCTTCTTCGAAGACAGCAAGGCCTCCGTCGAGTTACGCAACTTCTACATGAACCATGACTTTCGCCAGGACGGCGCCAGCCAGTCCAAGCGGGACGAGTGGACACAAGGGTTTCTGCTCAACTATCAGTCCGGCTTCACCGAGGGGCCGATAGGCTTCGGTGTCGATGCGCTGGGCCTGCTTGGCCTGAAGCTCGACTCCGGTCCTGATCGCCAGGGTACCGGCCTGCTGCCGGTGGGCGACGACAAGGCCCCCGATGATTACAGCCAGTTGGGTTTTACCGCCAAGGCGCGCATCTCCAAGAGCACGCTGCATGTCGGTACCTTGATCCCGAAACTGCCGACGGTCCTGCCCAGTGATTCTCGTCTGCTGCCGCAGACCTTCCGGGGCGCACAGCTGCAATCCCGAGAAATCGACGGGCTGACGCTGGACGTTGGCCAACTGACGCAGAACAGCCTGCGCAACTCCAGTGCCAGTGATGACATGCTGGTCGCCGGCAAGGGCATCCGAGGTGGCCAGGCCAGCGACGAATTCAATTTCGCAGGGGCCAGCTACAAGTGGTCCAAGCAGCTGAATACCGCCTACAACTACGGGCACCTGGAGCAGAACTACAAGCAACACATCGTCAGCCTGCGTCATCACCTGCCCATCAGGGACGGGCATTCGTTCGACAGTGACATTCGCTATGCCCGCTCCACCCATGATGGCAACAGCAACGTCGACAACACGGCCGTCGGTGCCAGGTTCACCTACAACCTCAACAGCCACTCGTTCGGTGTGGCGTATCAGAAGATGAGTGGCGATACGGGCTTTCCGCATATCGAAGGCACCAACTCCTTCCTGGTCAACTACGTGATGATCTCGGCGGATTTTGCCAGCCCCGAGGAGCGCTCCTGGCAGGTGCGTTACGACTACGACTTCGCCGCGCTGGGGCTGCCGGGCCTGACCTTCATGACCCGCTACATCAGCGGCGACAACTTCGAACGCGCCGGCGGTCGTGAGGGCAAGGAGTGGGAGCGCAACACCGACATTGCCTATGTCGTGCAGAACGGCCCGCTGAAGAACTTCGGCGTCAAATGGCGGAACGGTACCTATCGCAGCAACGGCGGTAACGACATCGATCAGAACCGCCTGATCTTCAGCTACACCCTGCCGCTGTTCTGATCCCTTTTCTGCCAGATACCGGGCCCGCTGCGGCCCGGTGCATTCGCGAGGATTCATGCATGAAGACCCACAAGACCCTGTTGCACCTGGCCATCAGCGCCGCGTTGTTCCTGCCGCTCAGCCTCCAGGCCGCCAATACCGCCGACGTCCCCTGCAACACCACTGCCGAGTGTGCCGAGCAGGCCGCCAGGATCGGCGCGAGTACCGACAAACGTGCGCTGAAAGGCGGTGCCTACGAAAGCCAGTTCGCCTGGATGAACCGCATCAACAAGGCCTCCATCGTCATGCTCACCGAGGAAGGCATCGTCAGTGCCCCGCAGGGCAAGCGTATTGCCGGTGGCGTGCAGCATGTCATCGATCAGGCTGGGCAGGCCGATGGCAAGCGCCCCAGCGATGTGTTGCAGGTCGAGAAGATCATGATCGACAAGATCGGTCCCGAGGCATCGCTGATCCATTCCGGGCGCAGTCGGCAGGACATGTACGCGACCTATCGCCTGGCGGTGCTGCGCGCCCAGGTGCTGGATTTCAGCGACGGACTCAACAGCGTGCGCGAACGCCTGCTGAGAATCGCCGGCGACAATGTCGACACGCTGATTCCTGCCTATACCAATGGTGTGCAGGCCATGCCGATCAGCTACGCGCACTATCTACTGGCGTTCGAAGCGGCATTCCAGCGTGACGCCCAGCGCATTCACGAACTCTACGGGCGTCTCAACCTCAGCCCGATGGGCACCGCAGTCCTGGCCAACTCGGGCTGGCCGCTCAATCGAGAGCGCCTGGCGAGCCTGCTCGGTTTCGATGGCGTACGCGAAAACTCGCTGGACTCCAGCCAGGTATCGACCTTCGACATCCCGCTGGAGGCTGCCGGTATCGCGTCCTCGTCAGCGATTCGCGTGGGCGCGCTGATCGGTGACATTCATACCCAGTACCACCAGACCCGCCCCTGGTTGCTGCTCGAGGAGGGGGCAACCTATACCAGCAGCGCCATGCCGCAGAAGCGCAACCCGGGCCTGTTGATGCGCACCCGCGAGTCGGCGTCCAACGTCGTCGGACTGGCCGGCGCCACGTCGATCCGTGCGCACAATGTCACGACCGGCATGACCGACTACAAGATCGCGTTCGACGAGCTCGGCCTGTTCGAGTCGGCCACGCAGATGTTCAAGCGTCTGGATTCGGTACTCGATGCCCTGGTGATCAACCCCGAGCGCGCCCTGGAAGAACTGGACAACGATTGGACCACGTCGATGGAACTGGCCGACACTCTCGAGCGTGAGCACAAGGTGCCGTTTCGCATAGGACACAGCTTCGCCTCCATGATCGTCGGGCAGGCGCGCAAGGAAGGCTTGCTGCCGAAGACCTTTCCCTACGCGGATGCGCAGGCGCTGTTCAGCAAGGCGGCGCAGAAGTACAAGTGGCAGGAGCAGCGGTTGCCGCTGAGTGAGTCCGAGTTCCGTGCCGCGCTGTCGCCACGCACCATGGTGGAGACCCGCAGGGGCACGGGGGGGCCGCAACCTGCCGAGGTCAAGCGCATGCTCGCGGCGGCGCAGAAGACCCTGAAGAGCGATCAGGGCTGGATGAGCGAGCATCGCCAGCGACTGGTCGATGCGGAGCAGCGTCTGGACAAGGCGTTCGACCGCCTCGCGCGCTGATCGTCTCGGTCCGTGCGCAGGCGTCACCTGCTCCGGCTGGCGGCGCTGCTATCGATGCTCGGTAGCGGCGCCTTGTGGTGCTCGGGGAGCGCCCCGGTGGAGCCCAGGAGCAAGCTGTCGACGCAGTTCATGCGGCTGCGTGGCGATGGGGTCAGCTTCACCATCCTGGTAGGCGCCAATGCAGATCTCTACAACCTGCCAGTGGGTCTGAGCCGGGCGGTCATCCTGTTCGGCCCGGCGCCCGACGGGGAGTCGTTCCTGGGCGATGAGACACTGCTGATGGCGCCTGTCTTTCTTGAACCTGGCGACCCCAGGGTACGCTCCGACATGCCGGCCTGGCAGACGGACGACTGGGCCAGGGGAGCGCGCTCCGGATATGCCCGCAGAGGCGTACGCGCTTTATCGGTTGTCGACGGTCTGTTGCGCTATCTCGCAGATCATCCAGCTCTTGCCGATCTGCAGGTTGTCGACCTGGTCGGCCAGGGGGCCGGGGCCGAACTGCTGCGGCGCCATGCTGCACGCAGTGCCGGAGGTCCAGGTCGGCTCAGGCTGCGCTATCGGCTGCAGCAGGCAAGCGAATAGTCCGCGCGGCAGGGCGTCACTTCTCGTTCAGCGTCAGGGCGCTTCGCTGCTGGCGGTGCCGGCCGATTACGCACCGAGCCTGCTCGACATTCAGCGCACCGTGGCATTTGCTGATGAACAGACAGGCCACGCAGTTGCCCAGGACATTGGTCAGCGAGCGGCACTTCATCAGGCGTTCGACGCCAATCAGGACACCCAGCAGCTCCAGCGGGGCGAACTGCAGAGCGCTCAGTGTGGCGGTCAGGATGACGAAAGCCGAGCCGGCGACGCTGGTCGCTCCCAACGAGGTGAACAGACTGACGAACAGGAGCAGCAGGAGCTGCTGAGCGCTGAGATCGGTTCCTGCCATCTGTGCGAGGAACATCATGGCCACGCTCAGGTAGAGATTCGAACCGTTGAGGTTGAAGCTGTAGCCGCCGGTCAGCAGCAGGCGTGCGACATGGCTGCTGCACCCAGCCGTTTCGAGTTTCTCGAGCAGCTTCGGCAGAGCCGCTACCGATGAACCGGTGGCGGCGACCAGCAGCAGTTCTTCTTTGACGTGGAGGATCAGGCGCCACAGGCGCAACCCGAGCAGGCGCAGCGCCAGGCCCATTACCAGAGCGACATACAGGAGGCTGGCCAGGTACAGGGTAGCGATGAACTTCAACAGCGGAATGGCGGCTGTCATGCCGTACTTGCCGATGGTGAAGGCGATGGCCGCGAAGGCGGCCAGTGGGGCGAAGCGCACGATGCCTCGCATCAGTCCGAAGATCAGCGAGACGCCCTGATCCAGGTATCGCTGCAGTGGCGTACCCGCTCGGCCCGAGAGCCCCAGCAGGTAGCCGCAGACCAGCGCGGCAAGCAGCACCTTGAGAATCAGACTCTGCTCGAGCGTCTGCAGCACCAGGGCGGGTAGCTGCGCAATCACGTCCGTACCGGTTTGGCTGTCCACCGCTGTGGGTGACAGGGAGACGCCACCGCTGCCAGGCTGCAACAGCAGCGCCAACAGGATGCCGCAGCTCAGTGACAGCATGGACATCAGCTGCCAGTAGCCCAAGGTCTTCAATGCCAGTGTCGCGCTGCCAGGGTGGCCGACGAGCCTGGCGACGCTGGAACAGAGCAGGATGAACATCACCGGCGGCGTCACCCAGGCAATGATGCCAAGAAACAGCTCGCTGAGCGGTTTCATCTGGATTGCCAGAGCTGGATCGCAGACACCGAGAATACCGCCGAGCAGGACGGCCATCAGCAGCTGAGCAATAGCGGAACGGGCAAGTCGGTGAATCATGACACTCTGTTTTTATCGTTATGGGTGTCTGCTGTGATCGCTCCAGCAGAGGCCTCATCCTACCCCATCGGTCGCGCGATTCGGTATCGTTCGGCCCTGCTGTCCACTCTGTCTCACGGTGAGTCATCTCATGGAGCTTCGTCACCTGCGCTACTTCGTCATGGTTGCCGAGGAGCGTCACTTTACCCGCGCGGCTACGCGCCTGAACATGCAGCAACCGCCGCTGAGCCAGCAGATCCGTGCGTTGGAGGCTGAGCTGGGATTCGAGCTGTTCATCCGCCATGCCAAGGGTGTCGATCTGACGGTGGGCGGCGAGGTCTTCCTGAAGGAAGCACGGGACATCCTCCAGCGGGTCCAGCAGGGTGGACTCAAGGCTGCGCGGGCCGCGCAGGGCATCGAAGGCAGCCTGAGGCTGGGGTTCACCAGCTCCGCTGCGTCGCATCCATTGATCCCGAGGATCATCCGGCGTTATCGCGAACGCTATCCAGGGGTGGACATTGCGCTGAACGAGGGCAGCGCGAAACTGCTGACCGACAACGTGCTGAGCGAGCGGGTGGATGTCGGCATCCTGCGCGCTCCCGTGGCCAGCCCGGAGGGCGTCAGCTACCACCGCCTGCTCAACGAGGAGCTGGTGCTCGTCCTGCCGGTCGGACATCGGTTGCTTGAGCGTGCTGGCGCCGTGTCGCTCAAGGACCTCGTCGACGAGCCATTGATCCTGGTGCGTCGTCCCGGTGCGCCGGGGATGTACGCCAATTTCCTGCAGGCGTGCCGCAGTGCCGGGTTCGAGCCGCAGGTGGCGTTCGAGGTGGAGCGCATGCTGACCAATGTCAGCCTGGTGGCCGCCGGCGCCGGCGTGTCAGTGGTGCCTGCGTCGATGCGCGGTTTTCACGAGCACAGCGTGGCGTATCGCTCGATTCGTGATGCCAGGCCTCGTCTGGTCGCGCCGATCACCCTGGTCTGCCGTGAGCTGCACCAGTCGCCGCAGGTCGTCAATTTCATTGCCCTGGCCCGTGAGCTGGGCGCGGAGTACCGCAAGGAAGCGCACTGAAGGTTCAGGGTGGCGGCAGCTGTTGCCAGTCTTCGCGGGTATCGACGTCCTGCAGCACGCCGGGGTCGTCCAGTTCGACGATCTGCACGGCCTCGGCGTTGCGCTGCAGCACCCTGCGTGCGCCGGCATCGCCGCTCAGTGCGGCAAGCTGTGGCCAGAAGTCGCGGCCGATCAGTACCGGGTGGCCGCGGCTGCCGCGATAGCTGGGTTGCACGATGCTGCTCGCGCTGGCCTGCGCCAGCAGGGCATCCAGGCTGTCCCGTCGGATCAGCGGCATGTCGGCGAGAAAGATCGCCACGGCCTGCGCGGACGATTCGGCCTGCAGTCGCGCGATGCCGGCCGCCAGGCTGTGGCCCATGCCTTGGGTCGTGCTCGGGTGCTGCACCAGCCTGACGCGATCGGACAGGCCCAGCTGCGCCACGGCTTCGTCCGGGCGCAGCACCAGCCAGACCTCGTCCAGCCGGGCGCAGGGCAGGGCGAGGCTGGCGGCGAGCAGCGAGCGGCCGTCGGCGAGCAGCTGGCGACGTTTGTCGCTGCCGAAGCGGCGGCTGTAGCCGGCCGCCAGCATCAGCGCCGCGACGCGTTCGGCGCGCATGTTCAGCCGGCCAGCCCGGCCGCCCTGGCGCGAGCGGCGTGCAGCTTCTTGTAGCTGTCGATCAGGCGCAGGTGCTTGTCCAGCCCTTCGAGCTGCATGCTGGTCGGGGTCAGGCCATGGAAACGCACGCTGCCCTGCACTGAGCCGATCACCGCATCCATGCGTTCGCTGCCGAACATGCGGCGCAGGTTGTGCTCGTAGTCGGCCAGCTCCAGTTCGTCGTCCAGCTGGATCTCCAGCACGGCATTGACGGCCTGGTAGAACAACCCGCGTTCGACGGTGTTGTCGTTGTATTGCAGGAACATCTCCACCAGTTCCTTGGCATCGTCGTACTTGTTCATCGCCAGGTTGATCAGCAGCTTCAGTTCGAGAATGGTCAGCTGGCCCCAGACCGTGTTGTCGTCGAACTCGATGCCGATCAGCGTGCTGATGTCGGTGTAGTCGTCGACCTCGCTGTTGTTGAGGTTGCGCAGCAGCGACTTGAGTTCACGGTCGCTCAGGGCATGCAGGTTGAGGATGTCCTTGCGGAACAGCAGCGCCTTGTTGGTGTTGTCCCAGACCAGGTCTTCCACCGGGTAGATTTCCGAATAGCCCGGCACCAGGATGCGACAGGCGTTGGCGCCGAGGTCGTCGTAGGTGGCCATGTAGACCTCCTTGCCCAGGTCTTCGAGGATGCCGAACAGGGTGGCGGCTTCCTGTTCGTTGGACTCCGAGCCTTCGCCGGAGAAGTCCCACTCGACGAACTCGAAGTCGCTCCTGGCGCTGAAGAAGCGCCAGGACACCACGCCGCTGGAGTCGATGAAGTGCTCGACGAAGTTGTTCGGTTCGGTCAGTGCCAGGCTGTCGAAGGTTGGCTGCGGCAGGTCGTTCAGCCCCTCGAAGCTGCGCCCCTGCAGCAGCTCGGTGAGGCTGCGCTCCAGCGCCACTTCCAGGCTCGGGTGGGCGCCGAAGGAGGCGAACACGCCACCGGTGCGCGGGTTCATCAGGGTCACGCACATCACCGGGAACTCGCCGCCCAGGGAGGCGTCCTTGACCAGCACCGGGAAGCCTTGTTCTTCGAGGCCCTGGATGCCGGCGACGATGCCCGGGTACTTGGCCAGCACCTCCTGCGGCACGTCCGGCAGGGCCAGTTCGTTCTCCAGGATCTCGCGCTTGACCGCGCGCTCGAAGATTTCCGACAGGCACTGCACCTGCGCTTCGGCCAGGGTGTTGCCGGCGCTCATGCCGTTGGACAGGTACAGGTTCTCGATCAGGTTGGACGGGAAGTACACCGTCTCGCCGTCGCTCTGGCGCACGAAGGGCAGCGAGCAGATGCCGCGTGCGCTGTTGCCCGAGTTGGTGTCGAACAGGTGCGAGCCGCGCAGCTCGCCATCCGGGTTGTAGATGGCCAGGCAGTGCTCGTCGAGGATCTCGGCCGGCAGTGCATCCTTCGGCCCCGGCTTGAACCAGCGCTCGTCGGGGTAGTGGACGAACGCGGCATTGGCGATGTCTTCGCCCCAGAACTGGTCGTTGTAGAAGAAGTTGCAGTTGAGCCGTTCGATGAACTCGCCCAGCGCCGACGCCAGGGCACTCTCCTTGCTCGCGCCCTTGCCGTTGGTGAAGCACAGGTTCGACTGCGCATCACGGATATGCAGCGACCAGACGTTGGGCACGATGTTGCGCCAGGAGGCGATCTCGATCTTCATCCCCAGGTCGGCGAGGATGCCCGACATGTTGGCGATGGTCTGTTCCAGCGGCAGGTCCTTGCCCGGAATGTAGGTCGTGCTGTCGGACAGCGGCATCAGCAGCGCCTGGGCGTCCGCGTCGAGGTTGTCGACTTCCTCGATGATGAACTCGGGGCCCTGCTGCACCACCTTCTTCACCGTGCAGCGGTCGATGGAGCGCAGGATGCCCTGGCGGTCCTTCTCGGAAATGTCGGCCGGCAGTTCGACCTGGATCTTGAAGATCTGCGCGTAGCGGTTCTCCGGGTCGACGATGTTGTTCTGCGACAGGCGGATGTGCTCGGTGGGGATGTCCCGCGTTTGGCAGTACAGCTTGACGAAATAGGCCGCGCACAACGCCGAGGAGGCGAGGAAGTAGTCGAACGGTCCCGGCGCCGAGCCGTCGCCCTTGTAGCGGATCGGCTGATCGGCGATCACCGTGAAGTCATCGAACTTGGCTTCGAGGCGAAGGTTGTCGAGAAAGTTGACCTTGATTTCCATGGGGCAGCACCAGCGAGCGAAACGAAATGGCCGCCATTATCCGGGTTTTCCGGGGGAAGTCTGTATCGGCGAGCGGATGGTTCGATGCGCGGTGCATGCGCGATGGACGGTGAAGCCCCTGGCCTCAGCGAGGCCCCCAGAGATCGGGCACGCCACAGTCGGTGCTGGCGATCAGGCGCTTGAGCAGTACTTTCAGCGCCTCGACATCGCCGCTGCCCAGGCGCGAGGAGACGTCCTCCTCGACCGCCTTGGCCAGGGCTATTTCCTCCAGCGAGCACTCCCGGCCCTTGGCCGTCAGCACGTACAGCGTCTCGTCGCCCTTGCGTTCGCTCGCGATGAGCCCCTGGCGCTCGAGAAACAGCAGCGTCGTGGTCTGCACGGGCTTGCCGGTGTAGGAGACGAAGGCGTTGAGCTCATCCAGGCTCAGGCCGTCGCGGATGCACAGTACCGACAGCACGAAGAAGGCATGCTCGTCGAGCTGTCGTGACTGCAGCTGACGGCGCAGCGCGTGCAGCAGTTGATAGTGCGAGCGGCCGAGCAGGTAGCCGAGCAGGTCCTCGGTGTAGCTGCACTCCGGTGGTGGCTCGCAGCCCAGGCGCAGCTCTTCACGTGGCTTGCGCGTGGTCAGGGCGTACTGGCCACGCTGGAAGGCCAGCGGGGCACGCTCGCTGTGATCGAAGGCGAGCACCTCCCCGACGAAGATCACATGGTCGCCGCCTTCGTACTGGAAGGCGGTGCGGCACTGGAAGCGCGCGGTGCAGTCCTGCAGCAGGGGGGCGTTGCTGAGGCCGTTATCCAGGCGGACGCCGGCGAACTTGTCTTCACCCTGGCGGGCGAAGCGTCCGGACAGCTCTTCCTGCTCGGTGGAAAGCACATGCACGTTCCAGTGCCTGGCCTTGCTGAAGGTCTGCAGGCTGCGCGCGCTCTTGGCCAGGCTCCACAGCACCATCGGCGGATTGAGGGACACCGAGTTGAAGCTGTTGGCGGTGATGCCGACCACTTCGCCCTCTTCGCTACAGCTGGTGATGATGGTCACGCCGGTCGTGAACGTGCCCAGGGCCGTGCGGAAGGCCTGGGGGTCGAAGCATCGATGTGCGGTCATGTCGGGCTCGTTGAGCAGGGTTTCATGATTGCAGTATCGAGAGCGCTGACGGCATCAACATCGTCTCAATGGACTAGTGGCAGTTTCGCCAAGGCCCGGGGCAACGCCCGAATAGTCCACTTTGACGATGAGCAACGCCCGGCGGCAGCCGATCATCTGTCCAGGCCCGCGCAACTGCGCCCTACCAAGAGAGAGCCGACGGATGACTGGCATGCGAGAAAAGACGCCTGTGGAACTCGAACTGATCGATCGTGCACGCGGCCTCGTGCCCAAGCTCAAGGCGCGTGCGGCCAAGGCCGAGCGTGACTTCAAGGTGCCGGTCGAGACCGTGATGGAGATGCAGGCGCTGGGGCTCTTTCGTGTGCTGCAGCCCAAGGCCTTCGGTGGTTACGAGGTCGATCCGCGCACCTTCTTCGAGATCCAGATGACGCTTGCCGAAGGCTGCATGTCCACTGCCTGGATCTATGGTGTGATCGGCGTGCACCCCTGGCAGCTGGCCCGCTTTCCGGTGGAGGCGCAGCGCGACGTGTGGGAACAGGGTAGCGACACGCTGATTTCCTCGACCTACATGCCGGTGGCGAAGGTGACGCCGGTCGAGGGCGGCTATCGCATCAGCGGGCGCTGGGGCTTCTCCAGCGGCAGCGAGCACTGCAGCTGGTGCTTTCTGGGGGGCATCCTGCCGGCGGACGCTGACATGCCGGCCGAGCACGGTACGTTCCTGCTGCCCAGAAGCGACTACCGCATCGAGCACAACTGGGAGGTACTGGGCCTGCGTGGCACGGGCAGCCACGACATCGTGGTCGAGGACGTGTTCGTCCCGGCGCATCGTGTCCAGCGCACCAACAACTCGACCCTGGAGGCCACGCCGGGGCGACGCCTCAACACCAGCCCGATCTACGCCATTCCCTTCGCCCAGGTCTTCGCCCGTGCGGTGTCCACAGCGGCCATCGGTGCGTTGCAGGGGGCGATCAACGAGTACTGCGCCAGTGCCGCGCAGCATGTCGGCAAGCATGGCGCCAGGACCGCCGAGGACCCGATGGCGCAGATCGCCGTGGCCGACGCGCTGAACACCGTGGACAGCCTCAAGCTGGTGCTGATGCGCAACTACGCGCAACTGCTGGCGCTGGCCGAGGCGGGCGAGTACCCGGATGTCGAGATGCGTCTGCAGTACCGCTATCAGTCCTCCTACGTCACCAACATCTGTGCCGAGAAGGTCAGCGAGCTGCTGCGCAACATGGCCGCCTCCGGGCTCTACGACAGCAATCCGGTGGCGCGCATCTTCCGCGACCTGCATCAGGCGCGCGGGCATATCGCCAACAACTACATGGCCTATGGCCGTAGCTACGGTGCGGTGCAGCTGGGGCTGCCCAATCCGGACCCCTTCGTGTGAGCCGCGGGCCTGGATCGCCAGGCCCGCGGCAAGACGGCAGCCGTGGTTGCCGGTGTTTCCCTTCGGCCAAGGCATCACAACAATGAGCATTCACGAACAGCCACAGACCAGCTATGACGTCATCATCGTGGGTTCCGGGGCGGGGGCCATGACGGCAGCGGTGTTCGCCGCCGATCAGGGGCTCTCCGTGCTGGTCCTGGAGAAGAGCCAGCAGTTCGGCGGCACCTCGGCCATTTCCGGTGGCGGCATCTGGATTCCGAACAACCATCATTTCACTGCCAAGGGCGGTAACGACAGCCCGGAGAAGGCCTGGACCTACCTCAAGGCCGCAGTAGGCGAGCGCGTCGCCGATAAGCGTCTGCGCACCTACCTGGAACAGGCGCCGAAGATGCTGCGTGAGCTGGAAGCCTGCAGTCACGTGCGCTATGCCGTGGCCGAGAAGTACCCCGATTACTACCCGCATCTACCCGGTTCGCTGCCCGGCGGTCGCTCGCTGGACCCGGAGATCTTCGATGCCAGCGTGCTCGAAGAGGAATTCCACAACATGCGGCCGGCTTCGATCACCACCCTGCTGATGGGCAAGGTCTCATGGACCGCGCGGCAAGCGCACAGGGCCATGTCGCGCAGCTTCGGCTGGCGTCTGATGGTGCTGGGGTTGCTGCTGCGCTACAGGCTCGACTTCAAGTGGCGACGCAAGAGCGAGCTGGACCGGCGTACGGCGCTGGGCGGCTCGCTGGTGGCCTCGCTGCGACGCTCGCTGATGGATCGCGACGTGCCGCTGTGGCTCGGCTGCGACGTTCAGGACCTGCAGGTCGAGGACGGCCGCGTCGTCGGCGTCAAGCTCATGCGTGACGGCCAGGAGCAGCTGATCGGCGCCCGACTCGGGGTGATCCTCGCCAGTGGCGGCTTCGAACAGAACCAGGCTCTGCGTGATCGCTATCTGCCGAAGCCGAGCCGCCGCGAGTGGAGTGCCACGCCGCCGGGCAACAACACCGGCACCGCATTGCGGGCGGCGCAGGCGCAGGGGGCCGCGACCGACCTGATGGACTGGTGCTGGTGGACGCCGACGATCTCCGTGCCGGGCGAAGAGAAGGCGCGGCCGCTGTTCGTCGAGCGCGCGTTTCCTGGCGCGATCGTGGTCAACCAGCAGGGCCGGCGCTTCGTCAACGAGGCGGCGCCCTATCTGGAATTCGTCGATGCCATGTACCGCAACAACCGAGGCAAGGGCCCCGAGCAGCTGTCGGCCTGGGTGATCTTCGACGCACATTTTCGCTTCCACTACGCCATGGGCCCGTTGATGCCCGCGCAGATCATGCCGGACAGCCGCCTCCCGGCGCAGTGGCTCGACAACCTCTACTACAAGGCCGATACGCTGGCGCAACTGGCCGCCCGGCTCGGCATGGATGCGGGCGTCCTGCAGGCCAGCGTCGAGCGGCTCAACGGCTTTGCCCAGGACGGCAACGACCGCGACTTCGGCCGTGGCGGCAATGTCTTCGATCGCTATTACGGGGACGTCAACGTCAAGCCCAACCCCTGCCTGGCGCCGCTGCGCAAGGCACCGTTCTATGCCATGCGCATCGATGCCGGCGACATCGGGACCAAGGGCGGGCTGCTCACCAACGAGCATGCCCAGGTGCTGCATGAAAACGGTCAGCCGATTGCCGGTCTGTATGCCATCGGCAACGCCTCGGCATCGGTGATGGGCACCACCTATCCGGGGGCTGGCGGTACCCTGGGCCCGGCCATGACCTTCGCCTACATCGCCGCCCGCCACCTGGCCGCGCAGCAGGTATGGAACCCGGGGCAGGGGATGGCTGCTGCGGGCCTGAGCGAAGGCACGAGATGAGCGAGCGGCGATCCATGAGTGACTACAGGGTGCTGCGCGTGAAGCAGGTGATCGAGGAAACGGCCGATGCCCGTTCCCTGGTATTCGATGTACCGGCCGAGCTGGCTGAGCAATTCCGCTATCAGCCCGGACAGTTTCTGACCCTGCGCGTGCCGCATGACGATGGCTGGCTGCCGCGCTGCTACTCGCTCTCGAGCACACCGCTGGCCGACGAACCGTTGCGGGTGACCATCAAGCGTGTGGTCGACGGGCGCGCCTCGAACTGGCTGTGCGATGCGGTCGAGGCCGGCGACGAGTTGCAGGTGATGGCCCCGAGTGGGGTCTTCGTGCCCCGTGACCTGAATGGCGATCTGCTGCTGTTCGGCGGCGGCAGCGGCGTCACGCCCCTGCTGTCGATCCTGCGCTCGGCGCTGCTGGTCGGCCAGGGACGCATTCTGCTGATCTACGCCAACCGCGATCAGGATTCGGTGATCTTCCGGGATGTGCTCAAGGCTCTGGCCAGCGCTCATCCGTCGCGTCTGCAGGTGGTGCATTGGCTGGACTCGCTGCAGGGTATCCCGCAGGTCGAGCAACTGGCCGAACTGGCCCGTCCGCTGGCCCATGCCGAGGCTTTCATCTGTGGCCCCGGACCGTTCATGGACGCCGCCAGCCATGCGTTGCAGCTGTTGCGCGTGCCCAGGGGACGTATCCACATCGAGCGCTTCGTCTCCTTGCCCGGCGAGGGGGAGAGCCAGCCCTTGGTCAGCATCGACACGGTGGTCGCCGCGCAGGTGCGCGTGGCGCTCGACGGCGCGCACCACGAGCTGGACTGCCAGCGCGGCGAAACCCTGCTGCAGGCCATGGAGCGTGCCGGCCTCAAGCCGCCCAGTTCCTGTCGCGTCGGCGGCTGCGCCTCGTGCATGTGCACCCTGGAACAGGGCAGTGCGCAGTTGCTGGTCAACGATGTGCTGGACGCCACCGAACTGGCCGAGGGCTGGATCCTCTGCTGCCAGGCGGTGCCGACCAGCGATGTGCTGCATATCCGCTTTCCTGAATGATTCGTCAGCCGAGCCTGTTGCAATGACCCAGACCATCACGATGCCGGCGCCTGAGGTGGCGTCTGCCAGCTCGATTCCGGCCATGCTGTTCGATGCTGCGCGTGTGCATGCCGGCCGACCCGCCATCGAGGACGAGGGCGGGGTCATCGACTACGCCGAGCTGCCGGGCCAGGTGCTGGAGGTATCGCGGGCCCTGATCGCCTGCGCTATCGAGCCAGGTGACAGGGTCGCCGTGTGGGCGCCGAACGGTCGTCAGTGGATCATCGCCGCGCTGGGCATCCAGTGCGCGGGGGCGGTGCTGGTGCCGGTCAACACCCGCATGAAGGGCCCGGAGGCGGCCGATGTGCTCGAACGCAGCGGCGCGCGCATCCTGTTCGTTCAGGGTGAGTTCCTCGGTGTCGACTACCCGGCGCTGCTGGCGCCCTGTCGCCCGCAGGGGCTGGCGTGCCAGGTGGTCTTCGGCGACCAGTCCCCGGCGCTGCCTGACACGCTGAGCTGGGGCGAGTTTCTCGCCAGCGGGCGCCACGTCGAGGAAAGCATCGCCCGGCAACGGGCCGAATCGCTGACCCCCGAGCACCTGAGCGACCTGTTGTTCACCTCCGGCACCACCGGCAAGCCCAAGGGCGTGATGAGTGCCCACGGCCAGGTCACCCGGGCCTTTCGCGAGTTCGGCAAGGTGCTGGGGCTGGTGCCGGGCGACCGTTATCTGATCGTCAATCCGTTCTTCCACGCCTTTGGCTACAAGGCCGGCTGGATGACCTGCCTGCTGGCCGGCGCGACCATCCTGCCGCACCCGGTATTCGATGCCGAGGCGGTGTTCCGGCGCATCGCCGAGGAGCGCATCAGCGTGCTGCCCGGCCCGCCGACCCTGTACCTGTCGATGCTGGCGCATCCGCAGCTGACGCAGACGGACCTGTCATCGCTGCGGGTGGCGGTGACCGGTGCCTCAGCCATCCCGGAGGTGCTGATCCAGCGCATGCGCGAGGAGCTGGGCTTTCGCGTGGTGACCACCGCCTATGGCCTGACCGAGTGCGGTGGCCTGGCCACCATCTGCGATCCGCAAGCCGATGCGCGGGTCATCGCCGGCACCAGCGGCCAGCCGATTGCCGGCACCGAGGTGAGCATTCGCGATGCCGGCAACCGTGCCGTCGCGACCGGTGCCTGCGGGGAGATCTGCCTGCGTGGCTTCCATGTCATGCAGGGCTACTTCCAGAACCCCGAGGCGACCTGCGAAGCCATCGATGACGAGGGCTGGCTGCATACCGGCGACGTCGGCAGCCTGGACGAAGCCGGCAACCTGCGCATCACCGATCGGCTCAAGGACATGTTCATCGTGGGTGGTTTCAACTGCTACCCGGCGGAGATCGAGGCCGGCTTGCTGGAACACCCGGCGATCGCCCAGGTGGCGGTGATCGGTGTGCCGGACTCCCGGATGGGCGAGGTCGGCTGTGCCTGTGTGGTGCGACGCGTCGGGGCGCAGCTGGACGAAGCGGAACTGATCGCCTGGAGCCGCGAGCGCATGGCCAACTACAAGGTGCCGCGCTTCGTGCACTTTCTCGACGCGCTACCGCTCAATCCGTCGAACAAGGTGGACAAGAACCGGCTGCGCGCCGCCGTTGCGGTGGGGTGATCATCGTCCGTTCAGACGACGAGGCAGTGCCGACAAGCGCCTAGAGTCAGGCCAGATCGCAAGGGGAGCTGCTCATGGATATTCGGACGGGCCTGAATTATCACGGCAAGGTGGTGCTGATCACGGGCGGGGCCAAGGGGGTCGGGGCGGGCATCAGTCGCAGCTTTCTCGCCGCCGGTGCGCAGGTGGTGGTGTGTGGCCGCAGTGCGCCGGAGCAGCTGCCGCAGGTCGACGGCCGCAGTGCTCGCTTCGTGGTCGCTGATGTGCGCGAGGTGGCGTCGCTGCAGCGTCTGTTCGCCCAGGTGCTTGGCGACTTCGGGCGCCTCGACGTGGTCGTCAACAATGCCGGTGGCAGCCCGCCTGCCGAGGCGGCCAGCGTTTCGCCACGCTTCAGCGAAAGCATCATCCGCCTGAACCTGATCGCCCCGCTGAATGTGGCGCAGCAGGCCAACGCGATCATGCAGGAGCAGGCCGAGGGCGGCGTGATCCTGTTCATCGGCAGCATCAGCGCGTTGCGCCCGTCGCCGCTGACTGCCGTCTACGGTGCGGCCAAGGCCGGCATCCTGTCGCTGGCGAGTTCCCTGGCCGTGGAGTGGGCGCCGAAGGTCCGCGTGGTCACGGTCAGCCCGGGCCTGGTACGCACCGAGCAGTCGCACCAGCACTATGGCGACGAGGCTGGCATCGCCGCCGTCAGTGCCACCATTCCGGCCGGGCGCCTGGCCAACCCCGAGGACATCGGTGCGGCCTGTGTCTATATCGCCTCGCCGCTGGCCAGCTATGCCAGTGGCTGCAACCTGCTGCTGCATGGCGGCGGTGAGCGCCCTGCGTTCCTGGCTGCCGCCAACGCCTGAGTCGCGAGCCGCTTTAGTCCCATCGGACGATGTCTCCGGCGTGTGGCCACTCGATCATGCAGGCCAGCCGGTCGTGCCATTCGCGGCCCGCGTCATGAACTCAGCAGCAGGC
Organism: Ectopseudomonas khazarica; assembly: GCF_017915135.1. Taxonomy (NCBI): domain Bacteria; kingdom Pseudomonadati; phylum Pseudomonadota; class Gammaproteobacteria; order Pseudomonadales; family Pseudomonadaceae; genus Ectopseudomonas; species Ectopseudomonas khazarica. The sequence goes on from NZ_CP068551.1 coordinate 1,256,605, forward strand.
AGGAGAACAGCATGAAGCTGCAGAACAAGGTGGCGTTCGTCACCGGGGCGGGGCAGGGCATGGGGCTGGCCATCGTGCGCAGCTTCGTTGCCGAAGGTGCGCGCGTGGTGGCCGCCGACATCGATCTGCAGACCCTGCAGCAAGCCGTGGCCGAGTTCGGCGACAAGGTGCTGGCGGTGGCCTGCAACGTCGCTGACAGCGCCTCGGTCACGGCTGCCGTCGGTGAAGCCGAGCGCGTGTTCGGCGGCCTGCACATCGTGGTCAACAACGCGGGCGTCGGCAGCCTCGACAGCTTCCTGGAAACCCCGGACGAGAGCTGGCAGCGGGTCATCGGCGTGAACCTGACCGGCACCTTCTTCGGCGCCCGCGAGGGCGCCAGGCTGATCCTCAAGACCGGCGAGGGCGGCTGCATCATCAACATGTCCAGCACCTCTGCGCTGAACGGCGAAGGGCCCAACCACTACTGCGCCTCCAAGGCTGGCGTCATGGGCCTGACGCGAGGCATTGCGCGTGAACTGGCCGCTCAGGGCATCCGCGTCAACACCCTGGTACCGGGGCCGACCAACACCCAGATGCTGGCCAGCATCCCCGACGAAATGGTCGCCGAGCTGCTCAAGGCCGTGCCGCTGGGACGCCTCTGCGAAGCCGACGAGATCGCGCGTGTGGCGGTGTTCCTCGCCAGCGACGGTGCCAGCTTCATCACCGGGCAGAACATCGCCGTGAACGGCGGCATGTCCTTCATCTGATCCAGGAGAACACGCAATGACGCAACGTCTGCGGGGCAAGATCGCCTTCATCACCGGTGCCAGCTCGGGCATCGGCGCGGCCACCGCCATCCGTTTCGCCGAGGAGGGTGCGCTCGTGGTCCTCTGCGGCCGTCGCCCGGATGCGCTGGAGGATGTCTGGCGAACGATCAGGGCGGCCGGTGGCCAGGCCGAGGTGGCGGTTGCCGATGTCAGCGACGAGCAGGCCTGTGTGGGCGCCATCGAAGCCACCGCGCAGCGTCATGGTCGCCTGGACATCCTGGTCAACAACGCCATGGGCTTCACCTGGGGCGGTGTCGACAGCATGTCCACCGAGAACTGGCGCGCCAACTTCACCACCACGGTCGACGGCACCTTCTGGGGCACCCGCACCGCCGTGGGCCTGATGAAGCAAAGTGGTGGCGGCAGTATCGTCAATATCTCGTCCATCTGTGGCCAGTTCGGCACCGCCTGGATGAGTGGTTACTCGGCTGCCAAGGCTGCGGTGAACAACTTCAGCCGCGCGGTGGCCAGCGAGTGCGCGCCTTACGGCATCCGCTGCAACGTGGTGATTCCGGGGGCGGTCGATACGCCGGCCATGGCCGACATGATCAACAACGAAAAGGCCCGCGCCAACGTCGAGAAGCTGATCCCGATGCAGCGCGTCGGCAAGCCGGTCGAACTGGCCAACGCGATTCTGTTCCTGGCCTCGGACGAAGCCTCCTACGTCACCGGCGCCTGCCTCAACGTCGATGGCGGTCGCAGTTCCGATCTGTACACCGTGTTCGAGTGAGGCCGCGATGAGCGATCAGACACTGCTGGCGCGCCTCGACCGCCTGGAGTCGCTGGATGCGATTCGTCAGCTGGCCGGCAAGTACGCGCTGTCACTGGACATGCGTGATCTGGACGCGATGGCCAACTGCTTCGCCGCGGACGTGCGGGTCGGTCGCGACAAGGTCGGCCGTGCGCACCTGAAGGCCTGGCTGGATGACACCCTGCGCGGGCAGTTCCACGGCACCGCCCATCATCTGGGACAGCACATCATCGAGTTCAAGGACCCGGACCATGCCATCGGCGTGGTCTATTCGAAGAACGAGCATGAGACCGGCCCCGAGTGGGTGATCATGCAGATGCTCTACTGGGACGACTATGAGCGCATCGATGGGCGCTGGTACTTTCGCCGCCGCCTGCCCTGCTACTGGTACGCCAGCGACCTCAACAAGCCGCCGATCGGTGGCCTGAAGATGCGCTGGCCGGGGCGTGAGCCCTATGGCGGGAGCTTTCATCAGCTGTTTCCGAGCTGGGATGCCTTCTGGGCCGATCGTCCGCACAAGGACGAGCTGCCCGAGGTGGCTGAGCCGGCGCCGCTGGAGGGCTTCCTCGCGGCCATGCGGCGTGATGCCAGCGACCCGAAGATCCGCGTGCGCTGAGTCGCCGCTGACCCTTTCCGCCCTTCTTCCCGTGCTGGCTGGTCCATGGGCAGGAGGGTTTTTCTTCACCGGCGCCGTGGTCTGCGGAGCCTCAGCCTGGGAGCCGCAAGCATGAGCCTGCTGTTTCAACCTCAGCAACTGGGCGAGCTGCGCCTGGCCAACCGCATCGTCATGGCACCGATGACGCGCAGTCGTGCCGGCCCGCACGCAGTGCCCAGCGCCGAGATGGTCGATTACTACCGCCAGCGTGCCAGCGCCGGGCTGATCGTCGCCGAAGGGACCGCGCCGTCCGCCGACGGCCTCGGCTACTGCCGTACGCCGGCGATCTACAACGCCGAGCAGGTGGCAGCCTGGCGCACGGTGACGGATGCGGTGTATGGCGAGGGCGGGCAGATCGTGCTGCAGCTGATGCATGTCGGGCGCGTCGCCAGCCACTGCAACAAACCGGCCGCGGCCCGCACCGTCGCGCCCTCTGCATTGCGTGCGCATACCCAGGTGTTCAGTGATGCGGCCGGCCTGGTCGATACCGATACGCCGCATGCGCTGAGCAGCGAGGAGGTGCAGGCGGTGATCGACGATTACCGTCAGGCGGCGATCCTTGCCCGCGAGGCGGGGTTCGATGGCGTCGAGCTGCACGGTACCAGTGGCTACCTGCCGATGCAGTTCATGGCCAGCGCCAGCAACCGGCGCACCGACCGATATGGCGGCTCGCTGGCGAACCGCGTGCGCTTCCCGGCCGAGGTACTGGCGGCCATGGCCGGAGCCATCGGCGCCGGGCGCGTGGGCTACCGCCTGTGTCCGGGCAACCCGTACAACGACATCCAGGACGATGATCCGGCGGCTGTCGCAGCGGCCCTGATCGATGCGGTGGAACCGTTGCGCCTGGCCTACCTGCACATCATGCGTTCGCCGCTCCCCGAGCTGGATGCCTTCGCCCTGGCGCGCGCACACAGCAGTGCGCCGCTGATTCTCAACGAGGGTTTCGATGCGGTGTCCGCCGAGCGCGCGCTGCAGATGGGCGCCGGGGCGGCGGTGTCGTTCGCCCGTCACTTCATCGCCAACCCGGATCTGGTCGAGCGCCTGCGCCATCAGCGGCCACTGGCGAGCTTCGACCGCAAGACGCTGTACAGCACCGGGGCTCGGGGTTACAGCGACTATCCGGCCTGGCGCGACTGAGGCCCGAGCGCAGCGCGGCTGCTGCCGGCATCGCGCGCCGTCGAACTCGCCGAGGCGTAATGTTGTTCATTCAAGCTTGCACTGGTTTGGCTCCCCTCTCCCATTCATGGGAGAGGGGCTGGGGGAGAGGGGACTGATCGCCGCCGAGGCGGGCTTGGTTCAGGCCTGCACGCGGGGCTCGCGCGGCATGCCCAGGGCGCGCTCGGCGATGATGTTGCGCTGGATTTCGTTGCTGCCGCCATAGATCGTGTCGGAGCGGGTGAACAGAAACAGCGACTGCAGGCGTGACAGGCCGTAAGGCGCCGTCTCGAGCAGTTCGGCCTGGTCGCCGAGCACGTCCATGGCCAGCTTGCCCAGTTCCAGGTGCCAGGTCGACCAGGCCAGCTTGTAGATCATCGCCTCGCGGCGCAGGCTGCCATCCTGGGGGCCGGAGAGCATGCGCAGCGAGTTGTAGCGCAGCACCTTGAGACCTGACCAGGCCTGGGCCAGGCGCTGACGAATCAGCGCGTCCCGGGCGGCGCCGTTGGCCTTGGCCAGGCGGATCACCTCGTCCAGTTCGTTCCGGAACAGCATCTGCTGGCCGAGGGTGGAAACGCCCCGCTCGAAGCCGAGCAGGGCCATGGCCACCTTCCAGCCGTCGCCGGGCTGGCCGATGATGTGTTCCGCTGCGCTGACGGCATCGGCGAAGAACACTTCGTTGAACTCGCTGGTGCCGGTGAGTTGCTGGATCGGCTGGACCTCGATGCCCGGCTGATCCATCGGCACCAGCAGGAAGCTCAGGCCGTGGTGGCCGACGCTGCCGGGTTCGGTGCGCGCCAGCACGAAGCACCATTGCGCCTCATGGGCCAGCGAGGTCCACACCTTCTGCCCGTTGATCAGCCAGTTGCGGCCCTCGGCGTCGAACTGGGCGCGGGTCTTGACGCCCGCCAGGTCGGAGCCTGCGCTCGGCTCCGAGTAGCCCTGGCACCAGAATTCCTCGCCCTTGAGAATGCCGGGCAGGAAGCGCTGCTGCTGCGCGGGGCTGCCCATGGCGATCAGCGTCGGGCCGATCAGGCCTTCGCCGATGTGGCCCATGCGGCCGGGGCCGCCGGCGCGGGCATACTCCTCATGGAAGATCACTTGCTGGCTGATCGACAGTTCGCGTCCGCCCAGGGCCCTGGGCCAGCCCAGGCCGATCCAGCCGCCCTTGGCCATTTCCCGTTCCCAGGCCTTGCGCTCCTCGGGGTAGGCGTGCTCGTCCCCCGGGCCACCGCGGAAGCGCAGGATGGCGAAGGGGCCTTGCAGATGCTCGTCGAGCCAGCTGGCGACCTCCGCGCGGAAGGCTTCATCCTCGGGGCTGAATCCGATTTTCATGGCTGTGACTCCAGGATCAGGGTGGCCAGGCGCTCGCGGTGCCAGCTGGGGTTGCCCAGCATCTGCTCGCTGGCGCGGGCGCGTTTGAAATACAGGTGGGGGTCATATTCCCAGGTGAAGCCGACCCCGCCGTGCAGCTGGATCGACTCGCCGGCGCTGCGCATGAAGGCCTCGCTGGCTTCGCTCTTGGCGATGGCCGCCGCTTCGCCGAGCTCGCCGGCGAGCCCGGCGTCGCCTTCCGCCGCCAGCGCCTCATGGGCCACGCAGGCGGCGTAGTAGGCCGCTGAACGGGCGTTCTCGATGGCCAGCATGAGATCGGCGCAGCGATGCTTGATGGCCTGGAAACTGGCGATGGAGCGGTTGAACTGCTTGCGCTCGGCGATGTAGGCGAGGGTCAGGTCCAGGCTCTGCTGGGCGCCACCGACCTGCTCGCAGGCCAGGGCGATGGCACCGATCTGCAGCGCCTTGTCCAGCAGCTCGGCGGCGTTGCCCGCCGGGTTCAGGCACTGCTCGGCCCTGAGCGGCACGTCGTCGAGCCGGATGCGCGCCAGGCGGCGGGTCTGGTCCATCGTCGGCAGCGTCTCACGGCTGATGCCGGCCTGGTCGGCAGCAACGGCGAACAGGCTGAGGCGCTCATCGTCCAGCTGGCAGGCGATCAGCAGCAGATCGGCCTGCGCGCCATCCAGAACGGCGTCGTACTGGCCGCTGAGCCGCCAGCCGTCGTTCTGCGCGTGTGCCTGCGGCTGCCGGGCCTGGCGCCAGTCGCCGCGTGCGTGCTGGTAGGCGAGGGTGGCGCGCAGGCTGCCCGCTGCCAGCTCCGGCAACAGCTGTTCGCGCAGCGCTTCGTTGCTGCCCAGCAACAGGGCCGGAGTGGCCAGACAGGCGCTGGAGAGGAACGGCGCGCAGAGCAGGTGACGGCCCATCTGCTCGAGCAGAATGGCCTGTTCGACAAAGCCCAGGCCAAGACCGCCGTACTGCTCCGGGACGATCAGCGCTGGCCAGTACAGCTCCTGGGCGATCTGGCGCCAGACCACGGGACAGAAACCCTCCGCGCTGAGCATGGCCTGGCGCACGGCCGCTGAGGCGGACGCCTTGGCGAGAAAGCTGGCGGCGCTTTGCTGAATCATCAATTGCTCGTCGCTGAACGCGAAGTCCATTGCAGGCTCCTGGAGTCGACCTCTATCGCTCATGAGTCTGCCCGGGCGTCCGCGCCGGCGAATCCCCAAAAAGGACTAGCAGGCAAGGCCTCGGCCTTAGTCTCAACGGACGATGAAGCGGCGCAGGGCGCTTCGCACAATGGCCCCTGTCATGCAACGACCACTTCAGGAGCAGGGACATGATCGAGATCCTCGGGCTGAGTTACTTCGTGGCTCAGGTCGGCAACTTGAGCGACTGGCGGCGCTACGCCGAGGATGTGCTCGGCATGCCGGTGAGCTCAGCGCCGCAAGGTGGCCTGTATGTGAAGATGGACGAGCGTCCGTTTCGCATGCTCATCGTCGAGGGCGACGAGCGCCGCTACCTGGCCTCGGGATGGGAGCTGGCCAGCGCCGCTGCCTTCAGCCATGCCCTGCAGGTGCTGGAGGCGCGCGCGGTGACCTACGTGCTGGGCAGCGCAGAGGAGATCGAGCAGCGCGGTGTGCAGGCACTGGCCGTGGTCATCGACCCGTCCGGCAATCGCCATGAGCTGTGCTGGGGGCATCGCTCCGACTGCCAGCCGTTCGTTTCGCCGCAGGGGGTGCCGCGCTTCGTCACCGGCGACATGGGCCTGGGCCACACCGTGTTGCCCGCGCCGAACTTCGACGAAACCCTGGCGTTCGCCCGCGATGTGCTGGGCTTCCGGCTCTCCGACATCTTCAACTTCCGTCCGGCCCCCGATGCTCCGGCGGTGCGCATCCACTTCCTGCATTGCGCCAATGCGCGCCATCACAGCCTGGCGTTCGCCGAGTACCCGGTGGCCAGCGGTTGCGTGCACGCGATGGTCGAAGTGGATTCGATGACCGAGGTCGGTCGTGCCCATGACCGCATGCTGGCCCAGGGCACCCCGCTGTCGGCGACGCTGGGCCAGCACCTCAACGATCGCATGACCAGTTTCTACATGCAGACCCCGTCCGGCTTCGATCTGGAGTACGGCTTCGGTGGCCTGCAACTGGACTGGACGGCGCACAGCGTCCTCGAGTTCACCCGCGTCAGCATCTGGGGGCACGACTTCTCGGTCGGGCGCCAGCAGTAAGGAATCGACATGAACAAACAGCTGACAACCCGGCAGGCCGTGGCGCTGCTGCGCGATGGCATGACGGTCGGTTTTGGTGGCTGGGGGCCGCGGCGCAAGCCGATGAGCATCGTCCGCGAGATCCTGCGCTCTGACGTCAAGGACCTCACCGTGGTCGGCTACGGCGGCCCGGAGATGGGCATGCTGTGCGCCGCCGGCAAGGTGAGAAAGTTGGTCTTCGGCTTCGCCACCCTGGATGCCATTCCGCTCGAGCCCTGGTTCCGCAAATGCCGCCAGAGCGGTCAGCTCAGGGAGCTGATGGAACTGGACGAGGGCATGCTCCAGTGGGGCTTGCGTGCTGCCGGCATGCGCCTGCCGTTCCTGCCGACCCGTTGCGGGCTGGCTACCGATGTCACCCGCTTGAACCCGGAGATCAGGACCATCACCTCGCCCTACGCCGACGGCGAGGTGCTGCTGGCGATGCCGGCGCTGAACCTGGACATCAGCTTCCTGCATGTCAACGAAGCCGATCGCCTGGGCAACACCCTGACCACTGGCAACGACGCCTACTTCGACCACCTGATGGCCCGTGCCTCGGCGCAGTGCGTGGTGTCCTGCGAGCGCCTTCGCGATCGCTTCGAGCTGACCGCCGAGCAGGCGCGCTTCAACCTGTTCGAGCGCTACCTGGTCACTGGTGTGGTGCATGCTCCCTTCGGTGCGCACCCGACCACCTGCGCCCCGGACTACGGCTGGGACCTGGCGCACATGAAGCGCTACGCCGAGTCGGCCGAGGGCGACAACGGCTGGGCCGCCTACATGGACGAGTTCGTGCACGTCAGCGAGGCCGATTACCAGGCCAGGAACGGTGGCGCCGAGCGCCTGTCCAGCCTTGCCCAACCGCAGTTCTGAGGAGAGCGCCATGAGTGTTGCCAAGGAGTTTTCTCTCGCTGAACTGCTGATTGTCGCGGCCAGCGAAGCCTGGCGCGGCAATGGCGAGGTGCTGGCCTCGGGGCTGGGCGTGCTGCCGCGCCTGGGGGCCAGTCTGGCCAAGCTGACCCACAGCCCGGAACTGCTGATGACGGACAGCGAGTGCTTTCTGGTCGAAGAGCCGATTCCGCTCGGCCCGCGTGGCGAGCATGTGCCGAAGTACTCCGGTTACATGGGCTTCGAGCGGGTCTTCGAGTGTGTCTGGGGAGGGCGGCGTCACGCCATGATTGGCCCGACCCAGGTCGACCGCTTCGGCCAGAGCAACCTGTCCGTCGTCGGCCCCGACTATCACCAGCCGAAGATCGCCATGCTCGGTGTGCGCGGCCTGCCGGGCAACAGCATCAACCACCGCAACTCCTTCTTCCTGCCCAGCCACTCGCTGCGTGCCCTGGTGCACGAGGTGGACATGGTCTCCGGCGTCGGCCTCGACCCCGCGCGCTGGCCGCCGGGCATGAATCGCACGCTGATGGCGCTCGGTATCGTCCTCAGCGACCTGTGCGTGATGGATTTCAACGGCCCGGACAACGCCGCGCAGGTCTTGAGCCTGCATCCGGGCGTGAGCTTCGAGCAGGTCCAGGAAAACACCGGTTTCCCGTTGCGCGAGGCGCCGAACATGGGCGAGACCCCGCACCCGACGGAAGAGCAGCTGGCGCTGATCCGCCGCCTCGACCCGCACGACTTGCGCAGCAAGCAGCTCAAGGGCAATCCGCCGGGCATTCGCCAGGCCCGATCGGGAGCGACAGATGAGTGAATTTATCGAGCGGGTGGATAGCAGCGTCTACGAGACCGACAGCCCGGTGAGCTATGCCGTGGCCGATGGGATCGCCAGCGTGAGCATGAACCGCAGCACCTTCGGCAATGTGCAGAACTCGCAGATGACCTACGCCCTGGACGAGGCCTTCAAGCGCGCGGTCAATGACGACGCGGTCAAGGTCATCGTCCTGCGCGGCGAGGGCAAGCACTTCTCCGCCGGGCACGATATCGGCACACCGGGGCGCGACATCAACAAGGTGTTCGAGCGCACCCAGCTGCTCTGGGACCACAGCAACAAGCCCGGTGGCGAGTTCCTCTACGTGCGCGAGCAGGAGGTCTACCTGGGCATGTGCCGGCGCTGGCGCGAGCTGCCCAAGCCGACCATCGCCATGGTCCAGGGCGCCTGCGTCGCCGGTGGGCTGATGCTGGCCTGGGTCTGTGACCTGATCGTGGCCAGCGACGACGCCTTCTTCCAGGACCCGGTGGTGCGGATGGGCATCCCGGGGGTGGAGTACTTCGCGCATCCCTACGAGATGAACCCGCGCATCGCCAAGGAATTTCTCATGACCGGCGATCGCATGTCGGCAGGCCGTGCCTACGACGTGGGCATGGTCAATCGGGTGGTGCCGCGTGCCGAGCTGGAGGCCACCACCTACGAGCTGGCGGGCCGGATCGCCAGGCAGCCGCGTATGGGCCTGGCATTGACCAAGCAGGCGATCAACCACGTCGAGGACCTGGCCGGCAAGCGCACGGCCATGGACGCGGTGTTCGCCTGGCACCACTTCGCCCACACCCACAATGAGCTGGTGTCTGGCGACAAGCTGGGCGGCTATGACGCCAGGACCATGGTCGCGGCGAACAGGAAGTCCGCAGGAGAGGCCGGATGAGCGCCTGGCTGCAGAGCGAACTGACCCGGCGTCTGGGCTGCCGTTACCCGGTGGTGCAGACGGCCATGGGCTGGGTGGCCGATGCCAACCTGGTGATCGGCACCACGCGTGCCGGTGGCTTTGGCTTTCTCGCCGCGGCCACGCTGAACACGGCGCAGACCCGCAGCGAGATCGAACGGGTCATCGCCGCCACCGGCAGCCGCAATTTCGGCCTGAACTTCCACATGTTCCAGGAGAACGCCGCCGATTGCGTGGACCTGGCCATCGACTTCGGCCTCAAGGCGGTCAGCTATGGCCGCGGCCCGGATGCCGGCACCGTGCAGCGCTTCAAGGATGCCGGAATACTCTGCATCCCCACCGTCGGTGCGGCCAAGCATGCGATCAAGGCGGTGCAGATGGGCGCCGACCTGATCACCGTCCAGGGCGGCGAGGGCGGCGGCCACACCGGTGGCGTGCCCAGCTCCATCCTGCTGCCGCAGGTGCTCGACGCGGTCGACGTGCCGGTGATCGCCGCCGGGGGCTTTGCCACCGGACGTGGCCTGGCCGCGGCATTGGCTGCCGGTGCCTGCGGCATCGCCATGGGCACGCGTTTTCTCATGAGCCGGGAGTCACCGACACCGGCCAGCACCCTGGAGCGCTACCTCCGGGTCAAGGATCCACAGCAGGTTCGCGTGACCCTGGCCGTCGACGGCATGCGCCACCGCATGATCGACAACGCGTTCATCAATCGCCTGGAGAACGCCAGCGGCCTGGGCCGCCTGCTGATCGCCCTGCGCAGTGCCTGGAGCTGGAAGCAGCAGACCGGCATGAGCGGCGCGCACATGCTCGCGGTGCTGCTCAAGGTGCTCAGGGAGGAGCCGGAGGCGCTGGCGCAGGCCGTCATGGCGGCCAACCAGCCGGTACTGCTGAAACGCTCCATGCAGGACGGCCGGCCGGACGAGGGCATCCTGCCCTCTGGCCAGGTGGCGGCGGCCATCGACCAGCTGGCCAGCTGCGAAACCATCATTTCCGAGATCGTCGCGCAGGCCGAGGCCTGCCTCGCCGAGCTGTACCAGCGCCACGCCCAGCCCACGTTCGAACGTGCAGGAGTCCGCCAATGAGCAATGCCTTTACCACCCGCGTCGACAAGGGCGTGGCCGAACTGGTCATCGACAAACCACCGGTCAATGCGCTGGACAGCCACGAGTGGCAGGACCTGGCCGATACCCTCAACATCCTCGGCGCCGACTCGCAGATCCGTGTCATCGTCCTGCGCGCCGAAGGCCGTGGCTTCTGCGCCGGTGTCGATATCAAGGAGCTGGAGCAGCACCCGGAGCTGATCGTCGAGGTCAACCGCGGCAACTACGAGACCTTCAAGGCCGTGCACCGCTGTCCGGTGCCGGTGATCGTCGCGGTGCATGGTTTCGTCCTCGGCGGTGGCATCGGCATCACCGGCGCGGCCGACATCGTCGTGGCCTCCGAGTGTGCCAGCTTCGCCCTGCCCGAGGTCGATCGCGGTGCGATGGGCGGCGGGGCTCACCTGCAGCGCCTGTTCCCGGTCCAGAAGGTGCGTTACCTGTTCTTCACCGGCGACAGGATCGCTGCGCGCGAGGCCGAACGCTACGGTTTCATCGAACGCGTGGTGCCGCGTGAGCGCCTGCGCGACGCAGCCCTGGAAATCGCCGCGAGGATCGCCGCCAAGAGCCCGTCGATGATCCGCATCGCCAAGGAAGCCCTCAACGGCATCGAGGACGGCAACCTGGAAGACAAGTACCGCTGGGAGCAGGGCTTCACCCTGCAGGCCTACAGCGAGGCCGACTCGGCAGAAACCCGCCGCGCCTTCGTCGAAAAACGCCAAGCAAAGTTCTGAGGCATTCCATGGACCTGATCTACAGCCCCAAGCAAAAGGCCTTTCGCGCCGAAGTGCGCGACTGGCTCGCCGCCAACCTGCCCGAGCAGAAGCTGCTCAGCTACGACACCCGCGAAGGCTTCGAACAGCACCGCGCCTGGGAAGGCAAGCTGTTCGAGGCGCGCTATTCGATGGTCATGTGGCCCGAGCACCTGGGGGGGCGCGGTTGCGACCTGATCGAGTGGCTGATCTTCGAGGAAGAGTATTACGGTGCCGGTGCGCCGATGCGCGTCAACATCAACGGCCAGCTGCTGCTGGGGCCGACCCTGATGGAGTTCGGCAGCGACGAGCAGAAGCGTGACTTCCTGCCGCGTACCGCCTCCAGCGAGATCATGTGGGCTCAGGCCTGGTCCGAGCCGAACGCCGGCTCCGATATGGCCGCGATCAGCGCCAGGGCGATCCGTGACGGCGACCACTACGTACTCAACGGCCAGAAGACCTGGTCGACCCGGGCCAGCTTCGCCGACATGGCCTTCGGTCTGTTCCGCAGCGATCCCGCGTCCAGCCGTCACCACGGTCTGAGTTTCCTGATGGTGCCGCTGGATGCTCGCGGTGTGTGCATTCGCCCGATCAAGGCCCTGGATGGCCAGGATGCCTTCGCCGAGATCTTCTTCGATGACGTGCGCGTGCCTGCGGCCAATCGCATCGGCGACGAAGGCGAAGGCTGGCATGTGGCGATGGCCACGGCCGGCTTCGAGCGCGGCCTGCTGCTGCGCTCGCCGGCGCGCTTCCAGTCCAGCGCCAGGCGCCTGGTCGAGCTGTATCGCCGCAACAAGGCGCTGGCCGACCGCGACCCGAGCATTCGCGATGCGGTGGCGCGGGCCTGGATGGGCGCCGAGGCCTACTGCCTGGGTGCCTACCACACCGTGGGGCGGCTGAGCCGGGGCGAGAAGATCGGCGCCGAATCCAGCATCAACAAGATCGTCTGGTCCGAGCTGGACCTGCTGATCAACGAGACCGCCATGCGCATCCTCGGTGCCCGTGGCGAGTTGCGCGGCGGCGCGCCGCTGCTGAGCGCTGACGAGGGCGGCTGGCTGGAGGGCTTCCTGTTCGCCCAGGCCGGTCCGATCTATGCCGGCACCAACGAGATCCAGCGCAACATCATCGCCGAGCGCATGCTCGGCCTGCCGAAGTGAGGAGCGGGCGATGAACTTCACCTTTACCGAAGATCAACTGGCGTTTCGCGGCGCCATCAGCCGCTTTCTGATGACCGAGGCGGCGCCGGAGATGCTCCGTGAAATCTGGGAAACCGATGCAGGCCGCAGCCCGGATCTGCGCGGCAAGATTGCCGAGCAGGGCCTGACCGCGCTGTCCGTGCCGGAAGCCTGCGGTGGTCTGGGCATGGATGACATGGCCTGGGCGTTGATGACCCAGGAGCTGGGCTACTACGCCATTCCGGATTCGCTGGGCGATACCGCCTACCTCGCTGCGGGTCTGCTCAGCGGCCTGCCTGCCAGCGGGCAGAGCGATCACTGGCTGGCGCAGATCGCCGCGGGGAGTATCCGCGTGGCCGTCGGCCACCCGGTCAACCCCTGGGTGGCCGACGCGCACATGGCCGACCTGCTGCTGCTGGCGCATGACGACGAAGTCCATGCGCTGCGCCCTGATCAGGTGGAGTTGCAGGCCAATCGCAGCATCGATGTCTCGCGTCGTCTGTACGACGTGAAGTGGACGCCAAGCGCCGAGACGCGCATCGCCGGTGCTGGCGTGGGCGCTGTGCTGTGGGCGCAGACCCTGAACCGGGGCGCGCTGTCGGTGGCCGGGCAGCTGGTGGGGCTGGCGCAGCGCATGCTCGATCTGTCGGTCGACTACGTGTCCCAGCGCAAGCAGTTCGGCAAGCCGATCGGCAGCTTCCAGGCGGTCAAGCACCAGCTGGCCGACGTGGCGGCCCGGATCGAGTTCGCCAAGCCGGTGCTGTACCGCGCCGCCCATGCCCTGGCCAGGGACGAGGCGGATGTCGACGTGCGCATCTCCCACGCCCGTCTGACCTGCTGCGAGGCCAGCTGGATGGCGGCGCGGCACGGCATTCAGGTGCACGGCGCCATGGGTTACACCTGGGAAGTGGACCTGCAGATGTTCATGAAGCGCGCCTGGGCACTGGACAACGCCTGGGGCGATCGAGCCCTGCACAAGACCCGCGTCGACCAGCACCTGCTTGGCGCGCCATTGCTGCCGGGCAGTACTTTCGAGGAGTGAGTCATGACCCAGGCCTATATCGTCGATGCCTTGCGCACGCCCACCGGCAAGCGCAAGGGCAGTCTGGCTCATGTGCACGCCATCGATCTCGGCGCGCATGTGCTCAAGGCGCTGGTCGAGCGCAACGCCATTCCAGCCGATGAATACGATGATGTGATCTTCGGCTGCGTCGACACCATCGGTGCGCAGGCTGCCAATATCGCGCGCACCAGCTGGCTGGCTGCCGGCCTGCCGCTGTGTGTGCCTGGTACCACGGTGGATCGCCAGTGCGGCTCATCGCAGCAGGCCTTGCACTTCGCTGCGCAGGCCGTGATGAGCGGCACTCAGGACGTCGTCGCGGTCGGTGGCGTGCAGACCATGACCCAGATCCCGATCTCCTCCGCCATGCTCGCCGGCCAGCCGCTGGGCTTCCCTGACCCGTTCTCCGGCAGCGCCGGCTGGCGTGCCCGTTTCGCTGATCAGCCGGTCAGCCAGTTCTACGCTGCTCAGCGCATCGCCGATCACTGGCAGATCAGCCGCGCCGACATGGAAGGCTTCGCGCTGGAAAGCCACCGCCGTGCCCTGGCGGCTATCGAGGCCGGTCATTTCGCGCGCGAGGTGCTGGCCTGCGAAGGCCTGAGCCAGGACGAGACGCCGCGTGTCACCACGCTGGAAAAGATGGCCAGCCTGGAACCGGTCGATCCGAGCTTCCCGAGCATCACGGCGGCGGTATCCAGCCAGACCTGCGATGCGTCGGCTGCCTTGCTGGTGGTCTCGGATGCCGCGCTCGAGCGCTATGGTCTGACACCTCGGGCGCGCATTCACCACCTCAGCGTGCGCGGTGACGATCCGATCTGGCACCTGACGGCGCCAATCGAGGCGACCCGCCACGCGCTGAAGAAGGCCGGCATGCGCATGGCCGAGATCGACCTGGTGGAAATCAACGAGGCCTTCGCCTCGGTGGTCATGGCCTGGGCCAAGGAGCTGAACTGCGACCCCGCCAGGACCAACGTCAATGGCGGCGGCATCGCGCTGGGGCATCCGCTCGGCGCCACGGGCGCGCGGCTGATGACCACGCTGCTGCACGAACTGGAGCGCAGCGGTGGTCGTTACGGCCTGCAGGCGATGTGCGAAGGCGGCGGGCTGGCCAACGTGACGATCATCGAACGCCTGTAAGGGCTTCTGGCAGAACCTGCCGCGACGAATCCGGGAGAATTGAAGATGGGAATCCTGAACGGCCGGGTGGCGATCATCACCGGCGCAGGCGCTGGCCTGGGCGCCGCCCATGCACGGGTGTTCGCTGGCGAGGGCGCCTGCGTGGTGGTCAACGACATCAACCTGGCCGCGGCGCGGGCGGTGGTCGCGGAGATCATCGCCGCCGGTGGCCAGGCGGTGGCCAACGCCTCCGACATCACCCACTACGGCGACAGTGAAAACGCGGTGAAGCAGGCCATCGACTGTTTCGGCGGCCTGCACGTGGTGGTCAACAACGCCGGCATCAACCGCGACCGCATGTTCGCCTCGATGACCGAGGCCGAGTGGGACGCGATCATGAGCGTGCACCTCAAGGGACACTTCTGCATCAGTGCGCACGCCGTGCACTACTGGCGCGACCTGTCCAAGGCCGGCAAGGCGGTCAACGCGCGCATCATCAACACCACCTCAGGTGCCGGTCTGCAGGGTTCCATCGGCCAGTCCAACTACGCTGCGGCCAAGGCCGGTATCGCCGCGCTGACGCTCAACCAGGCGGCCGAGCTGGGACGCTATGGCATCACGGCCAACGCCGTGGCACCGGCTGCACGTACCGGTATGACCAGCGCCGTCGAATCCATGGCCGCGCGCATGGCCGCGCCGGCGGATGGCAGCTTCGATTACTGGGCACCGGAGAACGTGTCCAGTCTGCTGGCCTGGCTGGCCCATGAGGCGGCCGCGCATGTCACCGGTCGTGTGTTCGAGTCCGAAGGCGGGCGGATTTCCATCGCCGACGGCTGGCGCAGCACCGCCGGGGTGGACAAGGGCGCGCGCTGGGCTCCTGCGGAGATCGGCCAGGCCATGGCCCAGCTGCTGGCGCTCGAGGTGCCGGCGCAGAAGGTCTACGGCAGCTGATCCGGCCGCGCTCGAACCTTCGCAAGACCGCCCCGAGGGCTGTTCGCAAGGCCTCGTTTTCCGCTGGCGTACCGTCCGTTTTGACGATGCGCGGGGCAAGGCGGGGCCGTTAAATCTGCTCGCATGTCGTCTACTGCCGAGGTCTTGCCGTGAAACACGCTCCCCCCTACGTTCCGGGCCACCAGCTGCTGGCTGGCAAGTCGGTGCTGATCACCGCAGCGGCAGGCGCCGGCATCGGCTATGCCGCCGCCAGGCGCTGCGCCGAGGAAGGCTGCCGTGCCCTGATGATTTCCGATATCCATCCGCGTCGCCTGGAAGAGGCGGTCGCGCGCCTCAAGGCGGAGACCGGTCTGCAGGCCATCCATGGGCAGCTGTGCAATGTGGCGGTGGAGGACGAGGTGCAGGCCCTGGTGAGCGCTGCCGAGCAGGCCCTGGAGGGTGTCGATGTACTGATCAACAACGCCGGGCTCGGCGGGCAGAAACGGCTCAGCGCGATGAGCGATGACGACTGGCTGCGAGTGATCGACGTGACCCTCAACGGGACCTTCCGCATGACCCGCGCGATGCTGCCGCACATGGAGAAACGCGGCGCTGGCGCCATCGTCAACAACGCCTCGGTACTTGGCTGGCGGGCGCAGAAGGAGCAGGCCCACTACGCCGCCGCCAAGGCCGGGGTGATGGCGCTGACCCGCTGCAGCGCGGTCGAAGCCGCCGAGCACGGCGTGCGTATCAATGCCGTGGCGCCGTCCATCGCCCTGCATGACTTCCTCAAGAAAGCCTCCAGCCAGGAACTGCTGGAACAACTGGCCAGCCGTGAGGCCTTCGGCCGTGCGGCGGAGGTCTGGGAAGTCGCCAACGTGATGATCTTTCTGGCCAGTGACTACGCCTCGTACCTGGTGGGCGAAGTGCTTTCGGTCAGTTCGCAGCACGCCTGAGGAGGCGCGGATGAGCAAGGTATTCAAGAGTGCGGAGCAGATGCTGGGCGCTGTCGGGATGCAGTTGGGCCACAGCGAGTGGATCACCGTCACCCAGGAGCGGATCGACCTGTTCGCCGAGGCCACCGGCGATCACCAGTGGATTCACGTGGACCCGCAGCGCGCCGCCGAGGGCCCGTTCGGTGCCTGTATCGCGCATGGCTACCTGACCCTGTCGCTGGCCAACCTGTTCATGCCGCAGCTGATGCGCATCGAGAACCTGGCGATGGGGGTGAACTACGGCAGCGAGCGCACGCGCTTTCCCGCAGCGGTCAGGGTCGGCGCGCGGGTGCGCGGGCGTGGCGAGGTGCTGGGGGCCGAGCGGGTTGGCGCCGCCGTGCAGTTCCTGGTGCGCATCACCGTCGAGATCGAGGGCAGCGAGCGCCCGGGCTGTGTGGTCGACACCCTCAGCCGCTACACCTTCAACCCCATTCCCGAGTGAGAGCCCTGATGACTGAAGCCGTTATCGTCGCCACTGCGCGTACCGCGCTGGCCAAATCCTTTCGTGGTTCGTTCAACGACACCGAGGCGCCGGTGCTCGGTGGCCATGTGGTACGGGCCGTGCTCGAACGCGCCGGCGTCGAGGGCGCTGCGGTCGGCGATGTGATCATGGGCGCGGCGGTGCAGCAGGGCACCCAGGCGTACAACATCGGCCGCCTGTGTGCCTACACCGCCGGCCTGCCGCACAGTGTGCCGGGCATGGCACTGGACCGCATGTGCGCGTCCGGGTTGATGGCGATCGGCGTGGCGGCCGGGAGCATTCTCAGCGGCGAGCTGGATATCGCCATCGCCGGGGGAGTGGAGTCGCTGTCGCTGACCCAGACGCCACACAAGAACACCTATCGTGCGCAGTCCCAGGCGGTGCTCGAGGTGATGCCGAGTGCCTATATCCCGATGATCGAAACGGCCGAGATCGTCTCGCGCCGCTACGCCATCAGCCGCGCTGCGCAGGACGAGTATGCCCTGCAGAGTCAGCAGCGCACGGCGGCGGCCCAGCAGGGCGGACGTTTCGCCGAGGAAATCGTGCCGCTGCACGCCGACAAGCTGTGCTTCGACAAGCAGGGCAACCCGAGTGGCCATGAAACGATGCTGGTCGAGCGCGACGAGTGCAACCGCCCGAGTACCACGCTCGAGGATCTGGCCGCGCTCAAGCCGGTGTGGAAGGACGGCAAGTGGGTGGGGCAGGGCGAGTTCGTCACCGCTGGCAACGCCTCGCAGTTCTCCGATGGTGCCAGTGCCTGCCTGCTGATGAGTGCCGATGAAGCCCGCTGCCGTGGCCTGACGCCGCTAGGGATCTACCGTGGCATAGCCGTCGCCGGCTGTGCGCCGGAGGAGATGGGCATCGGCCCGGTGCATGCCGTACCCAGGTTGCTCAGGCGCTTCGGCTTGAGCGTCGCGGACATCGACCTGTGGGAGATCAATGAAGCGTTCGCCTGTCAGGTGCTGTACTGCCGTGATGCACTGGGGATTGCCAATGACCGCCTGAACGTCAACGGCGGGGCCATCGCCATCGGCCATCCGTTCGGCATGTCCGGTTCGCGGATGGTTGGTCATGCGCTGCTGGAGGGACGCCGGCGGGGTGCCCGTTATGTCGTGGTGTCGATGTGCATTGGCGGCGGCATGGGGGCTGCCGGTCTGTTCGAGTTGCCATGACTGCGTACGCCCGAGATCAGCCCAGCGTCGTCTAATCCATTTGGACGATGCCGGTGGCGTTACCTGGTCCGAATATCGAGTCATCCCCGTTTGCCGGTGTCACAGCCGCCGGGCGGGCAGAACAAGAAAGATAGAGGTATTGCTATGTTCACTGCCCCCCGTAGCCCGTTATCTCTTCGCGTCCGCTGGGCCAGAGCCGTGGCCCTGTTCGTGCCGGTTGCCGCCATCTGCCTGGTCACGGCGCGCGACCAGTCGCTTCCCGATAGCGTTACGTCGGCGGCGCTGTCAGGCCCTCCCGCCAGCGTCCCCTTGCAGCGCTTCCCATCCCCACCCGTGCCTGAACAGGTCGGCACCTTCTGGACGTCCCTGCGCTAACTGACGAGCGAGAACGGGTGGCGTCAGCGATGGCATCTGCACCGCGGGCCTATGCTGAATGCAGTGCTGGCGGTCAGCAGTCATTGCCTGGATTGCCACGAGGCCATCTGTCGTTTTTGTCTGTCGATCATCGGCTTTGCAGGTAGAGACTAGGGAGGACGAGTGAGCTTGTGTGCGCAATCGTTTCGAGAGGTGCTGGAGCCTGTTGGCCGGAACGTTTGAGAAAAATAAAAAGACAGGCAGGACCTGCTCTGTGAGGTGTGACTATGAGCTCCGAGACGCAAGACCAGACGCTGGAAAGAGTTGGACTCAGTGTCGTCCAGTACGACCGGATCATCAGCAGCATGTACGAGGCTGCTTTCGATCCTCGTAGTCTGGGCCAAGCCTTGAATCTGGTCAGGCAACTGTTCCAGGCCAATTATGTGGCTTTGATCATGCGTGCGCCTGACGAGCCTGAGCTGGCGCCGATGATCGTCGCGGGCGAGGTCGAGGGCGTAGGCGGTCCCGACGGTGAACTGCTGTTCATCAGCTATCACGACGAGTCAGCCCCTTTCAGCAATCTGACGCCCAATCAGGTGTTCACCATTGCCGACCTGATGAGCGACAGTGAGTGGGTGCGTTCGGCCTTCTACCTGCTCTATTGCCAGCCCCACAACGTGTTCCACTCGCTCATGGCGAACATCACCACCCCCGGTGGTGGGCTGTTGCGCTTCCGTATCTGCCGTCCGCAATCCAGCCCGCGGTTCTCCGAGGACGAACGCAAGCTCTGCGAACTGTTTCTGCCGCATATTCGCCGTGCGGTTCATGTCTATTCGCAGCTTGATCGCAGCGCCTCGCTGGGCAGCATGTACTCTCAGGCGATCGGGCGCCTGTCGGTCGCTACCATGGTGCTGGATGAGAACAACATGGTCCTGGAGCTCAATCCGGTCGCTCAGGAAATCCTCAGCAGCAATGACGGTCTGAAGCTGGTGGGCGGGCGTCTGGAAGCGACCTATCCAAGTGACAACCGAGAGCTGCAGCGGGTGCTGCGCAGCGCTGCATTGCGCCAGGGGGTGGATGGCGAGGGCAGGGCTGAGGCGATGTCCATTTCACGACCATCCGGGCAGGTGAGTTTCGGCCTGGTGGTCGAGACCATACCCTCTCAGGAACTGGTCGAGGGCAAGGGGCGGCCCACGGCGGTGGTGTACATCCGCGACGCCGTCGGCAAGTCCCAGGCCAGCAGTATCGTGACCAAGCAGTTGTTCAACCTGACGCCAGCAGAGACGGCGCTGGCGCTGGAGCTGGTCAACGGTCTGTCGCTGGAGGAGGCGGCCGAAGCGCTCAACATACGGCGCAACACGGCCCGAGCCCATCTGCGCTCGATCTTCTCGAAAACCGGTGTGCGCCGGCAAACCGAGCTGGTGCGAATCATGCTCAACAGCGTGGTTGCGCTGACTCAGCCACAAGCGGTCGCGCGCGCCGGCGGACCGGTCAGTAGCCACCCCGAACGACGACTTTCCAGCGTCTGATCTGCTATTGGCGGAGATTCTCCGCGATCCGTAGCCTTCCTCGTTCCGTGGTCCGCGCAGGCCGCGGCGCGGCGTTTCGGCCCGGAATCCATTCGCTGCAGGCCAACGCGGTAATGCGGATGCTCCTGGCCGTACTAGTCCGTGCGGAGGATGAGAGGCGCGACGCCTTGCCTGAAGATGCTCAGGTAGCCATCACTTGTGCTCTGCAGGGGAACTCAGGGCGAAGTGAACTCATTCCGTGAGTGCCTTGAGAGGAACAATAGCCATGACGAAACTCGCCGAGATCAAGGTAGAGAACGCTCTGGAGTCATACCGTTATGCCCGTGGCTGGCACTGCCTGGGTGATGCCGAGCAATACCGGAATGGCAAGCCGCACACGTTGGATGTTTTCGGCACGCGCCTGGTGGCCTTCGCCAGCCGTGACGGCAGGATCAACATCCTTGACGCTTTCTGCCCGCACATGGGCGCCGACCTGTCCCAGGGCACCGTCGAGAATGATCGCGTGGTCTGTCCGTTCCACCACTGGCAATACGATGCTGGCGGCAAGTGCGTGGAGATTCCCTACTGCAAGCGCATTCCGCCAAAGGCCAGGACCAGGAGCTGGCTGACCTGCGAGGAAAACAATCTGCTGTTCGTGTGGAACAACCCAGAGGGGAATCCACCGCGCGATGGCGTCGTCATTCCGCACCTGGCGGAAATGGACAGTGACGAATGGATCCATGAATGGAACATCGACACCATGCTGATCGAGACCAACCCACGCGAGCTGGTCGACAACCTGGTCGATGCCCAGCACTTCGGGCCGGTCCACAGTACGCCTGCCGTCCACTTCTCCAATGTTTTCGAAGGCCACATCGGCCACCAGCGCTTTCGCGGTGACTCGCAGTTCCTGGGCGGCGGACTGGAAGCCGATTCCGCCTACTACGGTCCGGCGACGCATTTCACGCGCATCAGTTCTGACTTCGGCGGCCAGCAGATCCATGCCGTGCTGCTCAACAGCCATGTGCCGATCACACCCAACAGCTTCCTGCTGCGCTTCGGCTGCATGGTCAAGCGTGTACCGGGTTACACCGAGGAACAGAATCGCCAGGTGGCGCTGGGCTATGTCAACGGCAACCGCGACTCCTTCTATCAGGATGTGGCGATCTGGAAGAACAAGGTTCGCATCGACAAACCGGTACTGGCCGAGACCGACGGCCCGGTCTACCAGCTGCGCGAGTGGTACCAGCAGTTCTTCACGGACGAGGACAAGGTTCCGGCCAGCATGGCCGAACGCCGCGAGATCGTCACCGTGGACCTGGGCAAGGCCTGAGCGGGGCATACCTGAAGGGGCCGGACCAGTGTCGTAATGCTGTGTATTCAAGGTTGCACAGGTTTGGCTCCCCTCTCCCATTTATGGGAGAGGGGCTGGGGGAGAGGGCTGAAAATGCCGCAAAACTGCCAATGTCCCCCTCTCCGGACGCGGCCCGCCCTAACGCTCTCCCCACAGGGGTGAGGGGACTAGTCGCGTCCGGCCACTTGCTATGTGAACAGGATTACGACCCAGTGTCGGCCTTCTTTCAGGCTCAGACTCGAAAGGAGGAAGTCAATCCGCGGTACCTCGCATGATTTCCTTGAAGGCCGGTTTGGTCGTGGTAAGTCAGCCCCAATAGGCCCTTTTCCTCAGGCAGATGTTGAGGGCTGAGCGTCGGGCACGGCGGGCTCGGTTGGTTTGGGTGAGTATATTTTGACCGTGATAATGTTATGAAATAACATTTCATTTCTATTGGGCTGCATTTACAGCCTTTTGCCTCACCCTGTCTCACAACAATCGCCACTCAGATCGCAGATCTGCCCGTTGGAAGGTTCGCTATGCCAGTCTTGAAGATGCGTCGCTTTGCGCCGCGCCGTTCTTTGTCGTTGCTTGCATTCAGCTTTTTACCGCTTGGCGGTCAGGCCGAGGTGCTGATGCTGGAACCAACGGTGGTCAGCGCCACCAGTACCAAGCGTGCGCTGAAGGATGTGCCGGCCAGTGTCGCTGTCATCACTGCTGAGGATCTGAGCAGGCGCCCCGTGCGAGATCTCGAGGACGCACTGCGTGGAAGCGAAGGCTTGCAGTTCAACGGCATCGGTATGAGTCGCCGGGGGATCAGCATTCGCGGCATGTCCAGCGAGCACAGCCTGGTGCTCATCGACGGCAAGCGCATCAGTCCATCAGCCGGAGCCATTGCCCACTCCGATTTCGACCTGGGCTGGGTGCCGGTCGAGGCCATCGAACGCATCGAGGTGGTACGTGGCCCGATGTCTTCACTCTACGGTTCCGAAGCGCTGGGTGGCGTGGTCAACGTGATCACGCGCAAGGCGACCGACACCTGGCTGGGTAGTGGTTTCGTCGAGGGTGGCGTTCGTGAGGATGGCTTGGGTGGGCAAATGCACCAGGCGGGAGGGTATGTCAGCGGGCCCCTGTTGCCGGGTGTGCTGGGGCTGGCACTCAATGCCGAGAGCCAGCGTCAACAGGAAACGCCGGACTTCGACAGTCGCAATCTTTCCGAACTGGAAGGTCGTAACGGCAACAGCGGCGGTGCAACGCTGAGCTGGACGCCGGACGACGCGCAGCGCATCGACTTCGGATACGAAAGCGGACGCGAGCGGCGTTGGCGCAATAGCGAAACGGGTGGCGGCGCATCGAGGGACTACGAGTCCACTGACATCATCGAACGGGAACGCTGGTCGTTGGCGCATTCTGGCGATTGGCTGTGGGGCAGCAGTCAGTTGCGTGCCTATCGCAATCAGCTGGAGCGCAAGAACTCCCGCAGTGGCGGGGTAGTCCCCAGCAGCCCGCAGCGCCTGATCGACAGCGTGGTGGACGGCAATCTGAGTGTGCCGTTGCTCGATATGCATCGGGTGACCCTTGGTGGCGAGTGGCGCAAGGAGGAACTGGAGGATCGTTCGGTCAACGCTCGGGGCGAGGATGAGGCACTGCATCGCGCGGTCTTCCTGCAAGACGAGATCGCTTTCAGTCCCGCTTGGTCGCTGACACTGGGTAGCCGCTTCGACAAGCACGAGCAGTTCGGCTGGGAGAACAGCCCGCGTGTCTACCTGCTGCACCATCTCGACGATCAGCTGACCCTGCGCGCTGGCGTCGGCAAAGGCTTCAAGGCGCCAAGCCTGAAACAGTTGTCGCCGGGCTACTCTGCCGTCGGCGGCGGCGGTCGATTCACCATCGTCGGCAACCCCGATCTGCAGCCGGAAACCAATACGTCCTATGAGCTGGGCGCGGATTACCAGGCACGGGGCTGGTCGCTGAGCGGCATGCTCTTCGAGAATGACGTGGAGGATCTGATCCAGACGGTCTGCGTAGCCAGCTGCGGTGTGCGTGGGCGTGAGCTGCGTAACTACGAGAACGTGGACAAGGCCCGTATCCGCGGTGTCGAGTTGGGCGCAGGGGTGGATCTGAGCAGCACGCTGAGCTGGAAGCTCAATTACACCTATCTGGATGCGCGCAACCGCACGCTCGGGCAGCGCCTGGGAGACCGCTCCCGACATCTTGCCAACAGCGTGCTGCAATGGCAGCCGACGTCCACCTTCGAGGCTCAGTTGCGCACCGAGTACATTGGAAGCCAGCTGACCTACAGCAGCAACGTGGCCTACTCGCTGCCGGCGTACAGCCTGTGGCATCTGGAAATGAGCCAGAAGCTGAGCAGTAACCTGACGCTGCGCGGCGGTATCGAGAACATCGGTGACGAACGCCTGGCGGATCAGAGTGAGCGCTTCGTCTATGCCGAGCCCGGGCGCACCTATCACGTCGGCCTGGTTGCCACGTTCTGATGCGCGGCCTGATCCTTCTGCTCTGCTGCCTGAGCTGGAGCCTGCAGGCCGCTGCCGAGCCTGCACAGGTACGCATGCTCAGCAGCGACTTCGTGCTGGCCGGCAAGCATGCGCGTCTCGCTGCCTGGGCGAAGCAGCAGGGCGTCGAATTTTCCAGCCTGCGCAGTGGTGCCGAACAGGCACCTGATGGTGAGTGGCTGGCGGCGGTCGATCTGCTGATCATGGACACGCCGCGTCCGTCCGACCTGCAGGCAGTGCAGCAGCGTTTGGGCGACGTACTGGAACGTTTGCCCGTGCCCTGGATTCGCGTCGGTGGCGGTCCGCCGGCCTATGGCAACCTGCCGCCGCCGCTGGCGATACGCCTGATCGCCTACTACGGCAATGGGGGTGAGACCAACCTCAAACAACTGTTCACGCTGACTCAGCGCAGGAAGGCGGGTCTGCCTTTCGATGATTTACCGGCTCCTGTCGAACTGCCGAAAACCGGCTTCTATCATCCTGATGCGCCGTCGCCATTCGCCACGCTCGATGACTATCTCGAGTGGGGGCGTGAACGCTGGCAGCCAACCGCGCCACGGGTGGCGTTCGCCATTCACCGCGGTGCCATTGCCGATGCCCAGTTGCAGGCCATCGACGAGCTCATCGAACGCAGCGAACGACATGGGCAGTTGCCGCTGCTGTTCTGGTTCGATGATGCCAACCCGCATGCGCTTGGTGAGCTATTCGCCACTGCCGACCTGCAGGCATTGGTGAATCTCCAGCACATGCAGAACGGTCCGGCGCGAAAGCAGGAGTTCCTGCAACTCGGTGTGCCGGTGCTGCAGACATTCGCTCATCGCGGCGGTAGCGAGCAGCAGTGGCAGGCTCAGAGCAGTGGCATGGAGGCACGCGCGGCGTCGGCCTTTCTCAGCGTTCCGGAAAGCTGGGGCATGAGCGATCCGCTGGTGATCAGCGCACTGGAGGAGGGGGAACCGAGGCTCATGCCCGGTCAGGCCGAAGCGCTGCTCGACAAGCTGGATCGGCTGATTCGCCTGCGTCAGTTGCCAGCGCAGGACAAACGACTCGCGCTGATGTTCTGGAATCACCCGGACGGCGAACGGAATGTCGCTGCGTCTCACCTCAACGTGCCCGCCAGCCTGGCCGCGTTGAGTGCGGCCCTGAGCCGCGCGGGATACGAGGTGCCCGCGACGTCGGAGGCCGATCTGATCGATGCCGCTCAACGCCTGCTGGCGGGTTACTACCGCCCGGCAACCCTGGATGAACTGCTGCGCGAGGGGCTGGCCGACACGCTGCCACTGAAGGATTACCAGGCCTGGTTCGCGCGCCTGCCGCTGGCGACGCGCGATGCGCTGACCGCCCGTTGGGGCGAGCCGGCGCAACACTGGGCACTGCGCGAGGTCGATGGCGTCATGCAGTTCGTGATCCCGGCCTTGCACCTGGGCACGTTGCTGCTTTTACCCCAGCCACCGAGAGCGGGGCGGCCAGGCGAGGCCTACCACGACAGCAAGGTGCCGCCGGACCATCTCTACATGGCGGCTTACCAGCTGGTGCGCGAGCGCTTCGGCGCCGATGCGCTGATCCACTTCGGCACCCACGGCACACAGGAGTGGCTGCCAGGAAAGGATCGCGGCTTGTCCGCCGATGATTATCCTTTTCTCGCCGTCGGCGACCTGCCGGTCTTCTATCCCTATATCCAGGACAACATCGGCGAGGCCATTCAGGCCAGGCGCAGGGGGCGTGCCGTCACCATCAGCCATCAGACGCCGGCCTTCGCTCCGGCCGGCCTCTATGACGAGCTGCGCGATCTGCACCAGACGATCCACGAGTACCAACAGCTGGACGAAGGCGCCGTACGCGAGCAAACCGCCGAGCAGATATGGACGGCGGTCGTGGCCATGGACATGCAGACCGACCTGGGTTGGGATGAGGCGTCGATGCGTGCGGATTTCCCGGCATTCTTCGCCGTCCTGCATGATCACCTGCACGAACTTGCACGCGGCGCCACGCCGCTTGGGTTACATACCTTCGGTGAGCCGGCATCGGCCGAACATCGGCTGAGCACGGTGATGCAGCAGCTGGGTAAGGCGTACTACCAGGCGCTGGGGCTCGACCCCGGCGAGGTATTCGCCAGCGACTACCGTGAACTGCAGAACTCACTGCCTTACCGAACCCTGCAGCGTTATCTCAGGGATGGCGTGGCCGTGGAGACGATCGAGTCTGTCGAACTGCGTGAGCTGATCGACAGGGGCATCGAACTGGATCGACAGCTTGCCGATACGCAGGAACTGGAAGCACTGTTGGCAGGACTGTCCGGCGCTTTCGTCGCGCCGGGGGCGGGCGGCGACCCGGTCCGCAAGCCCGATGTGCCGAGTGGCCGCAACCTCTATGCCTTCGAGGCTGACAAGGTGCCGACACGGGCGGCCTATGCGGCGGGTGAGGAGGCGTTGGCGCAGCTGATCGGCCAGTACCGCGCGGACCATGAGGGGCAGGCGCCGCAGAAGCTGGCGTTCAGCCTGTGGTCGTCGGAGGCGTTGAGGCACCTGGGCATCGTCGAGAGCCAGGTGCTGCATGCCATGGGCCTTCGCCCGGTGTGGGATGACGGTGGCCGGGTCGTGGCGCTGGATATCATTCCCGCCGGCGAACTGGGACGACCACGTATCGACGCCGTCTTGCAGGTCACCAGCCTGTACCGGGATCAGTTCGACGGCTTCATGCGCCTGCTCGCCGATGCGGCCGATCGTCTGGCTGAGCTGGACGAGCCTGGGAATGTCATCGCCGCGAACAGCCGGGCGCTGGCCGTGCGCTTGCAGGCGCAGGGTGTGTCCGCCGAACAGGCGCAGCAGCTGTCACGTTTGCGCGTGTTCGGCAACGAACCGGGCGACTATGGTACCGGCGTTTCCAAGCTGGCCCTGGACTCGACGAAATGGGATGACGATGCGGCGCTCGGCCAGCAGTTTTTGCAGCGCCTGCAATATGGGTACGGTGCGCAAGCCTGGGGTGTGAAGCTGGAGGGCGGCAATCTGTTCGCCGAGCAGCTCAAGGGGGTTGAGGCTGCCGTGATGTCACGTTCGTCCGAACTCAATGGGCTGCTGTCCACCGATCACCCCTTCGAGTTTCTCGGTGGTCTCTCGGCTGCGGTGCGGCATCTCGATGGCCGCAGTCCGGTGCTGTACATAGCCGATCTGCGTAAGAGCGAGCCGCGCACCACGGGCGCCGCCCGGTTCCTCGCGACCGAGCTGCGTGGTCGCTACCTGAATCCGCAGTGGATCGGTGAGATGCAGAAGGAGGGCTACGCCGGCACGCTGGAGATGCTCAACCTGGTGAATAACCTGTGGGGCTGGCAGGCCACCGATCGCACCATGGTGCGTGATGATCAGTGGCAGGCGATTCATGACACCTACGTCATGGACAAGCGCGAGCTTGGTCTCGACGCCTGGTTCGAGCAGCACAACCCAACGGCTCAGGCTCAACTCATCGAGCGCATGCTCGAGGCCATCCGCAAAGGCTACTGGGATGCCAGCGAGCAGACCCGCCGCGAGCTGGTCGAGCGCCGTCAGCAGTTGGCAAGTACAGAGGCGGGTGAGGTTGGGGAAGCGCTTACCCGGCAGTTCAGCGAACAGCTGGCCGCAGGTTTCGGCCTGCATAGCCCTGGTCAGAACACTCCGTCGTCGGATGCAGGGGCTGCCGCTCAGGTTGTCAGCGGTCAGGTGCTCGAGGAGGTGATGCCCGCCCAGGGCGATGAGCAACCTCGGTGGCTGTTGTGGCTCGGCTT
This sequence comes from Ectopseudomonas khazarica, assembly GCF_017915135.1. NCBI lineage: Bacteria > Pseudomonadati > Pseudomonadota > Gammaproteobacteria > Pseudomonadales > Pseudomonadaceae > Ectopseudomonas > Ectopseudomonas khazarica. Next base: position 1,284,401 of record NZ_CP068551.1, read on the forward strand.
CGCCCTGCTGTTTGCCTGCTTCATGGCCGGTGCCATTCGGCAGGGTCTTACAAATTCTCGAATGACGGAACCTGCGTTATGAACGGTCTAGAAACCAGCATCTACGAAATCACCCGGCTTTTCCTCGTTCCCGTCATGCTCTTGATCCTGGCGTCGCTGGCTTATGCCTGCTTTGCTCTGGGCGCTTTCGCGCTGGAAGCCTGGCAACGTCACCGTGCTCGCTACCAGTCGAGGCTGGCCAGGTGGTACGAGCAACATGGCGGCAGCAGCGATGATCTTGAACTCTGGATCATGAAGCAGCTGGAGTGGCTGCGGATTACCTCGCGCAGTGCACCGATGCTTGGCCTGGTGGCCACCATGATTCCGATGGGGCCTGCACTACTGGCGCTGACCCGCAACGACGCTCAGGGCATTGGCGAGAACATGGTGGTGGCGTTCTCCTCGGTGATCGTCGCCCTGCTCAGCGCCAGCATCACCTTCTTCATCCTTACCGTTCGCCGTCGTTGGCTGCTGCAGGAACTTCGTAGCATCGAGCGTGCGTGGGAGCAGGCCTGATGCGCTTTCTCGAACATGACGAGGCGGACGACCCGATCATCTCGATGGTCAACCTGATCGACCTGTTTCTGGTCGTTATAGGCATCCTGCTGGTGGTCATCGTGCAGAACCCGCTCAATCCCTTCAGCCAGGACAAGGTCGTGGTCATCGAAAACCCCGGTGAAGCCGACATGCGCATGCTGGTCAAAGATGGCGAGGAACTTAAGCGCTACGAATCCAATGGCAGTATCGGCGAAGGGCAGGGCACCAAGGCCGGTGTGACCTATCGCCTTGCAGACGGCCGGATGATCTATGTGCCAGAGCAGGAGAGAGCCGAGTAGACGGCTGTCCCACGGGGTATGCAGGCTTGCGCTGCTTGAGCTGTCAGCCCGGGTCGGTCGGCGCTCGTGTCGTTGATGAGTGGGCCGGCCATGGGCTCCTCGCCACGACGGTTCGACGACAGGCCTGGGCGCGGTCCGCCTGCCTCTGGCTCACCCGCTTTCAAGGCGCTCGTCAGGCTACGAGGGGGCAGCGCCCCAGCGTAGCCAGCACTGTCGATGCGGGCACTGGCTTCCTGCTGCATGCATGATCGGCCGCTTGGCCAATGGCATGCCAGCATCCGCGTACTCAACTCAAGGCAGGCGGCTCGTGCGCAGCCTGCTCGGTCAGCGACCAGGCGCCTTGTCCGTCCAGTTCCAGGCGGTGCGTATGGAACCTGGACAGGGTGGCGCGGTGGCCGACGCTGACCAGCACGCTGTCGCTCATCTCGCGGCGCAGCAGCGAATAGAGGGCATGCTCCAGGCCTTCGTCCATGGCCGAGGTGGATTCGTCGAGGAACACGATGCGCGGCCGGTTGACCAGTACGCGGGCGAAGGCCAGGCGTTGCTGTTCACCGATCGAGAGAATGCGCGACCAATCGTTGCTCAGGTCCAGTCGGTCTGTCAGGTGGGCCAGATTGACCTGGCGCAGGGCCTGCTGCAGGCGCTCGTCGTCTCCAGGCAGGCTGCTGGCGGGGTAGGCAATGGCGCTGCGCAGGTCACCCAGCGGCAGGTAGGGACGCTGGGCAAGGAACAGCGCGTCGCTGCCCGCAGGGCAGTGCACCTCACCTTCGGCGTAGGGCCACAGGCCGGCCAGGGCGCGCAGCAGGGTGGTCTTGCCGCTGCCGGATGGGCCCTTGATCAGCAGGGCCTGGCCGGGTCGCAGGTTGAGATTCAGGTCCTGCAACAGGTGATGGCCGTCGGGGCGCTGCACCTGCATGCCGACGATGTCCAGCGCCTCGCTCTGGGCGATTCGCGTCACGCTTGGCAGCTCGCGCGATTGCTGGTTGGCGTCGAGGAAGCCGGTGAGACGGTCGAGGGTGGCGCGATACTGGGCGAAGGTGTCATAGGAGGAGCGGAAGAATGACAGCGAGTCCTGCACCTGGCCGAAGGCCTGGGAAGTCTGCATCACGTCGCCCAGCTTGATCGCGCCGCTGAAGAAGCGCGGTGCCTGCAGGATGAAGGGGAAGACCACTGCCACCTGGCTCACGGCGAGGTTGAAGCCGTCGAACTTCAGACTGCGGTAGACCAGTGCCCAGACATTGCCGATGAGTGCCGAGAAGCGGCCGAGCAGGGTGCCACGCTCGATGGCCGAGCCCTGGTAGAAGGCTACGTTCTCCGCGTACTCGCGCAGGCGCATCAGGGCGTAGCGGAAGTTCGCGGTCAGCTTCTCGTTGAGGAAGTTCAGGCGGATCAGCGGCCGACCGAGGCGGAAGGCGATCCAGGTGGCGATGATCACGTAGATATAGACGGCGAACACCATCGCCCGGGGGATTTCCACGCCGGCGACGCTGAGTGGCGCCGACAGGCCCCAGAGAATGCCGGTGAAGGCGACCAGCGATACCAGTGCGCTGACGGCACCGAGGCTGAGGCTCACCGAGTAGTTGACGAAGGCATTTACATCCAGCTCGATGCGCTGATCGGGGTTATCCACCGGGGTGTCGAGGAACTGCCCGCGATAGTAGGCGTCGCCGTTCATCCAGTCGGCGGTGAGGCGCTCGGTGAGCCAGATCCGCCAGCGGATGCTGAAGGCCTGGGTCACGTAGTAGTTGAACAGGGCACGCAGCACATGGATGGTCGCCAGGACCGCGAAGACGCCGAGGAGAAACCAGAACGCCTTCTGATCCAGGGCCTGCAGCGCGCTGTAGAAGCCGTTGTACCAGAATGAGAAGAGCACGTTCATGCGCACCGCGAACAGCGCCAGTACCAACAGCACGGCGAACACCAGCAAGGGTTTCCAGCTGTTTCGCGGGCTCAGGTAGGGGCCGGCTATCTGCCAGAACTGACGACCCCAGCGGGTCCAGCGAATGGCCAGGGCCGAGGCTCCGGCGAACACGATGAAGGTGACGACAGTCGCCACTGCAAGCCAACTCAGGCTCTCTTGCAGGGCCTGACTCCAATCCATATCCATAAGGTAGATCCGTGAGGATGAGAATGAGATGTCTCAGGCCCAGGGCGTGGGCTGGACAGGTGCCGGGTCACATGGACGGGCGGATTAACGCTGTTCGGTCCTTTCGCGGCCGTCGATGAATTCGATGATGCTGTCGCTGGCCCCCAGGATGTCGTCCGCGATTGCCTTGCGCGCCTTGGCGGGCTTCTTCTCGCGCAGGGCATCCATGAGCGTCAGATGAGCACTGGCGCCGAGGTAGGTGTTGTGCCCCTTGCTGTAGAACAGATTCAAGATAGGACCCATGGAAACCCACAGCCCCTCGATCTGCGCGGTCAGCATCTCCATGCCGGACAGCCGGTACAGCGTGAAATGAAATTCTCGGTTGTACTGCATGGCGGCGACGGCGTCGTTCTGCTGCTCGGCCTCTTCGAATCTGGCGTGCAGCGTTTCCAGCGTTGCCAGGCTCTCGGCTGTGACGTGGCGGGTCGCCAACTCGGCGGCCAGGCCTTCCAGGGCAATGCGGATGGTGCGAACCTCGATATAGCGACTCAGCGTCAGCGTGGGCACGATAGCAAAGCGGCCTGAGCGCAGTTCCAGGCCGCGCTCGCTGACCAGACGCAGGCATGCCTCGCGCACGGGCGTCACGCTCGTGCCCAGGCGCTCGGCAAGATCCTGCATGACCAGACGCTCACCAGGCTTGAAGTTGCCGGCAATCAGCCCTTCGCGAATCGAGTAGTAAGCCCGGGCCGACAAATTTCCTTGTTCCAGCGGTTGAATCTGCACGTCTGACTCCATTGATCCATAAATGGTGCGTTTCGCACCATTTATAAAATATAACCTATTGCCAGATGATTTATCCGCCGTCGGCGTCCTGCCTGAGCGATGCCACGTCAGCGACGCAGGCTGCGCAGATTGTCCTCGATCAGCCCCAGCGTATCGTCAACGATTTCCCGGGTGTGGCTGGCCGACAGGTACAGGCGTTTCAGCTGCAGGGGCTGGAAGATCTGCCGCTGTTCGATGAGGCGCCGGCGCAGCGCCAGATCCAGCTCGTCATCGTTGGCGAGCAGGTCGCGATACTGGCGGTACGGCCCGCTGAAGAAATACAGCAGCCACACGGAGCCGAATCCGGCGCTCTGGGCCTCGATGCCCAGTCGTTCGATGATCCCGTCCAGCTGACTGCGCAGGTAATCGCCCAGGGCGAACAAGCGCTCGTAGACACCCTGCTGCGAAAGTGCGTCGATTGTCGCCAGTACGGCCGCCAGTGTGGAGGGTGTGCCGTTGAACGTCCCGCCCATGAACACGCCACGTTCGCCACTGCGGCCGACGCGTTCGAGGAGGTCCCGGCGTCCGGCCACGAAGCCGACCGGATAGCCGGACGAGGCTGCCTTGCCGAAGGTCGCCAGATCCGGTGTGACACCGATCAGTGCCTGATAGCCCCCGAGGGCATGGCGAAAACCGGTGATCACCTCATCAAAGATCAGGATCACCCCATGTTCGCTGCTGAGCAGCCGCAGTGCCTGGAGGAACTCCCGCGTAGCGGTGACCGCGCCCATGTTGTGCGCGATCGGCTCGACGATGATGGCCGCGACCTGGCCGGGGTTGGCCTTGAGGTAGTGCTCCACGGCGTCGGCATCGTTGTACGGAAGAATGACGGTATGGCGTGCAGCATCGAACAGTATGCCGTCCGACATGGGGTCGTAGCCGTCCAGCTTTTCCGCGGCACTCTGGCCATTCATGGCGACATAGTCATGCCAGCCGTGATAACCACCCTGGAACTTGATGATCCGCTGCGCCCCGGTCACCGCGCGCGCCAGGCGCAGGGCATGGTAGGTCGCCTCGGACCCGCTGTTGCAGAAGGCGACCTGCTCCGCACAGGGAATCAGGCGCACCAGCGCCTCGGCGGCTTCCACTTCCAGGTCGATGATTCCGGCACCAATCAGGTCTATGCGCTGACTGACTTCGAAGACCCGGTCGCGAATGGACGCGATACCGTGGCCCAGCACATGAGCGCCGAAACCGCAGTGATAGTCGGTGTAGCGCTGGCCGTTGGCGTCGTACAGGTACGCACCCTCGGCACGCACGAAGGCATAGGGTTGTCCCAGCTTGCGACTGGGGCTGAGGTGCCCGCCCGGCAGGACCTGCCGGGCGCGTTCGCTCAGTGCGACATTGAGATCAACGCTCATGCTTGCCCCCTTTGGCCAGTGCCTCGCGCGCGACGGCCTCAATTCCGGCCGCATCGAGCCGGTAGTGCCGGTACAGGTGGGTAGGCGGTGCGATCAGGCTGTATTCGTCATGGATCCCATGGCGTACCAGGCGGGTACCCTGGCCGACATCGGCGAGCACTTCCGCGACAGCCCCGCCAAGGCCGCCCAGCACGTTGTGCTCCTCGACCGTGATCAACAATGGGCACTGACGCGCGGCGTGCAGCACGGCCTCGCGATCGAGCGGCTTGATGGTGTGCATGTCGATCACCCCGACCGCAAGCCCGCTGGCGCGCAAGGCCTCGGCCGCTGACAGTGTGGGATGCAGCATGCTGCCCGTGGCAATCAGCGTCAGGTCGTGCCCCTGGGCATGGACGATGGCCTTGCCGAACTCGAAGACGACGTCGTCCGCATAGACATTCGGCTCCTGCCCTCGGCCAATGCGGAAGTAGATGGGCTGTGGATGATGGATCGATGCACGAATCGCGGCGGCCAACTGCGGACCATCAGCCGGCGCGACCACCGTGAGGTCGGCAATGCCACGGGTGATCGCCAGGTCCTCTGTGGCGTGGTGCGAGGTGCCGTAGAACCCGAGGCTGATGCCGGCGTGGTGGCCGATCAGTCGCACCGGCAGCGCCGAGTAGGCCACGTCCATGCGGATCTGCTCGCAGCACAGCAGCGCCAGGAACGAGGCGAACGTGGCCACGAAGGGCATGCTGCCAGTAGTGGCGATCCCGGCTGCGGCGGTGACCATGTTCTGCTCGGAGATACCAAACTGAATGAACAGCTCCGGGTGCTTTTCGGCGAACCGATTCAAACCGTTGGAATACTGCAGGTCGGCGGTGCCCACCGCGATCTTGTGGCCGGCGGCGACGAGATCGATCAGGCCGTTGGAGAGGTAGTTCAAACCGGGGGCACGGGCATTGATCTGACGGTACTGCCAGCTGTCCGGGCTTACTGGAGCGTTCATTGCACACCTCCTCGGGCTTTGATTTCTTCGATGGCCAGGCGCTCGTCCTCTTCTGCGAGCCAGCCGAGATGCCAGCCCGGCTCGGTTTCCATGTACTCGACGCCCTTGCCCTTCACGGTCTTGGCAATCACGCATACCGGCTTCTCGCGTTGCTCATCCGCTTTCAGCTGGCGCAGCAGGCGGGCGACAGCGGCGACGTCGTGACCATCCACTTCGTGCACCTCCCAGCCGAAGGCCCGCCATTTGTCACCTAGCGGCTCGATGGCAATGATGTCGTCGACCTTGCCGTCGAGCTGATAGCCATTGCGATCGATGATCGCGATCAGGTTGGAGGTCTTGTAGTGCGCTGCAGCCATTGCGGCTTCCCACACCTGGCCTTCGTGCATCTCGCCATCGCCCAGCAGCACGTAGACGTCGAATGCCTGGTCTTGCAGGCGTGCACCCATGGCCATGCCAAAACCGCCAGACAGTGCGTGGCCGATGGAACCGGAGCTGAAATCCACGCCCGCCACCTTGCGCATGTCCGGGTGATCACCCAGCGGATTGCCCAGGCGGGTGTAGCCATCCAGCACGGATTTATCGAAGAACCCCCAGTCGACCAGGATCGGGTACAGGCCGACTGCGGCGTGCCCCTTGCCCATCAGGAATCGGTCTCGCCCGTCCCACTTGGGCTCGCCATGGCGCAGGCGCATGGCGTCGTAGTACAGCGCGGCAAAGATCTCCGCGCAGGAAAAGACCGATGTGTAGTGGCCGACCTTGGCAATCGAGATCAGTCGCACTGTTTCGAGACGCACGAACTGCGCGCGCTCCTGGAGGTAGGCGATCTGTTCTGGGATCAGGTCCGGTGGAGGCGCTGTGTGAGCGGAAGGCGCAATCGGCATGGCTGCAGTTCCTGGTTGTTGTTGTGGGGACGGTCGGTTAACGACGTTCTTCAAATAACTTATAAGATATATATTGCATGAACAAGCGGTGGGTTGTACTTTTTTCCACAGCGGGACAGCCAGGCCAAGCAGGTCGAGTCCTGCGTCGGATATGCAATGCATAATTTATAAGTTATCTGTTAGCGTGGAGATCACTGCGATGCCGTCACTGCACACGCCCCCGACAAGCACCATTGCCCAGGTCGACAGGCGCTATCACTTGCACTCGCAAACCAACATGCGCCGGCACCAGCGGCAGGGACCGCTGGTGATCGAGCGAGGAGACGGGGTGCATGTGATCGATGAGCATGGCCAGGCATACATCGAAGGGATGTCGGGCCTGTGGTGTGCGAGCCTGGGTTTTTCCAACCGGCGTCTGGCCGGCGCCGCACAGCGCCAGCTGGAGACGCTGCCCTACTACCACACCTTCAACCATCGGGTGCCGGCGGTGACTGCGCGCCTGGCCGAGCGCATCTGCGAGCTGGCGAAGATGCCCGAGGCGAAGGTGTTCTTTGCCTGCTCCGGCTCCGAAGCCAACGATTCGATGATCAAGATGGCCTGGGCCTACCACCGGGCCAGGGGCAATCCGCAGAAGCACAAGGTGATTGCCCACCAGAGAGGCTTCCATGGTTCCACTGTCATGGGTGCGTCCCTGTCCGGTTTGCCCAACATGCACGCGGCCTTTGGCCTGCCGCTTGACGGGGTGATCCATGTCGATTGCCCGCACCATTACCGCAATGGACAAGCGGGTGAGTCCGAGGCCGAGTTCTGTGTGCGCCTGGTCAACCAGCTGGAGAAGCGCATCGAGGCCGAGGGGCCTCAGAACATTGCCGCTTTCATCAGTGAACCCATCATGGGCGCGGGGGGCGTCATCGTTCCGCCGGCGGGCTACTTCGCCGCAGTCCAGGCGCTGCTGGCACGCCATGACATCCTCATGCTGGCCGATGAAATCATCTGCGGCTTCGGCCGGACGGGGCAGTGGTTCGGGCACCAGACGATGGGCTTCACGCCTGACCTGATGGCCTGTGCCAAGAGCCTGTCCGCAGGCTACCAGCCGATTTCCTGTGTGCTCGTCAGCGCGGCGGTCTATGCCGTGCTGGAGGAGCAGAGCAGTGAGCTGGATGGCTTCGGCCATGGCTTCACCTACTCGGGACATCCGGTCGCGGCAGCCGTCGCGCTGGAAGCGCTGGACATCTATCGCGAGATGAACGTGCCACTGCATACGGCCGCGATGGGACGCGAGCTGCATCAGTGCCTTTCGCCCCTGCTCGACCACCCGCTGATCGGCGAGATACGCGGTATCGGCCTGGTCGCCGGGCTGGAGCTGGTCGAGGACAAAGCCTCGCGGGCGTCATTCCCGGCCCGTCTGGCCATCGGCGCGCAGGTCGAGCTCGCCGCTCGCCGGCATGCCCTGATCGTTCGCAACATGGGGGACGCCATCGCCCTGGCGCCGCCCTACATCATCGATGCGGAGCAGATCCGCGAAATGGTTGCGCGCCTGCGCGCCGCGCTCGATGAGGTCTACCACGCCAACGGACAACGCCCATGAACAGTGTCTCGCAGTTCCCTGATCAGTCGCCGCTGATCGAGCTATGCCACGTGCAGAAGAGCTACGACGGCAAGAACCTGGTCATCCAGGACCTCAATCTGAGCATCGCGCAGGGCGAGTTCCTGACGCTGCTCGGTGCGTCAGGCTCAGGAAAGACCACCACGTTGATGATGCTGGCCGGCTTCGAAACGCCAACCCGTGGCGAGATCCGCATGGGCGGCAAACCGATCCAGAACGTCCCGGCCCACCAGCGCGGCATGGGCATGGTGTTCCAGAACTACGCGTTGTTCCCGCACATGAGCGTCGCTGAGAACCTGGCCTATCCGCTGAAGATGCGGGGCCTTGGCCGCAGCGAGATCGAGCAGAAGGTAAAGCGCGCCATCGACATGGTGCAGTTGCACGGGATGCAGGCTCGCCGTCCTGCCGAGCTCTCCGGCGGCCAGCAGCAGCGTGTGGCACTGGCCCGCGCCATGGTTTTCGAGCCACAGGTCATCCTGATGGATGAGCCCCTGGGGGCGTTGGACAAGAACCTGCGTGAGCACATGCAGTACGAGATCAAGCAGCTGCACCGGCATCTGGGGGTGACCGTGGTTTACGTCACCCACGACCAGGGCGAAGCACTGACCATGTCGGACCGTGTCGCCGTCTTCCATCAGGGGGACATCGCCCAGATCGGCGACCCGACTTCGCTCTATGAGCGTCCGGAAAATCCTTATGTCGCCACCTTCATCGGTGAAAACAACGTGCTGCGAGGCCGACCGCTGGAGCGCCAGGGCGCTCAGCTCGACGTCGCCCTGGAGGCCGGTTTCGTCGTGCGCGGCATGGCGGCTGGAGCGCCTCAGGCGCTCACCCAGCGGGTCGATCTGCTGATCCGTCCCGAGAACATCCGCCTGTGTCACGGCGACGAATCGCGTTACCAGGCAACGCTCGCCGATCGTGTCTACCTGGGGGATCACCTGCGCGTGCACCTCAGGTTGGCCAATGGCGAAACGGTGATCGTCAAGACCCCGAACGACGCGGCGGTCAGGGCACTGCGTGATGGTCAGCGCATCGGCTTCACCTGGAGGCCGCAGGACGCCCACATCTTCGCGGCAAGCTGAGAAATCCACACCCGGTTACACCGCACCACCCGAAGCACCACCCACCTACAACAACAAGAGGGTTATCGCATGTCCAGTTTTGATCGCTCGACCTGAGCACATCTCCTGCCCAATTTCCGCCTTGTTGGCACAACCCGCTCTAGCTCCGCAGGAGAACAGCATCATGTCATCGTTGAAGAAACAGTTCGTCACTGTCCTTTTCGTGAGTGCAATCAGCACCATCGCTCAAGCTCGCGACCTCACGGCCGTCGGTTTCGGGGGCGTCACGCAGGAGGCCTTCGACAAGGCCTACTTCAAACCTTTCACCGCGCAAAGCGGCCTGCCGATCGTCCAGGACACCTACGGCGGTGGCTTGGCCAAACAGAAGGCCATGGTCGAGTCCGGGAACCCCACCTGGGATCTGGTGCAGATGGATCAGAACGAGATGGAGCTGGCCTGTGAGCAGGGGCTGCTCGAGGAACTCGATCTCAAGCGACTCAAGAATGCGCCCGAGGTAGACCCCGAAGCGTTCTCGACCTGCGGTGTCGGCGCTTTCGTCTGGTCCGAGGTGATGACCTATGACCAGAAGAAGTTCGCTGCTGACGGCCCGAAAAGCTGGGCGGATTTCTGGAATGTGCAGAAGTGGCCAGGCAAGCGCGGCTTGCGCAAACAGGCACGCATGACCCTGGAAATTGCCTTGATGGCGGACGGCGTGGCGCCGCAGGACGTCTACAAGGTGCTGGCCACCCAGCAAGGCCAGGATCGTGCGTTCGCCAAGCTGGACGAGATCAAACCCTACATTCAATGGTGGGAAACCGGCGCGCAGCCTCTGGAGTGGATGGCTGCCGGTGATCTGGCCATGACGGCGGCCTACAACGGGCGGATCGCCATCGCCAATCAGCAGGGCAGTCAGTTTCCGCTGATCTGGCAGCAGCAGCTCTACAGCATGGACTACTGGACGATCATCAAGGACACGCCGAACCTGGAGCAGAGTTACCGGCTTCTCGATTTCATCCTTAGCCGCCAGGCCCAGGAGGACTTTGCCCATGCCATTCCCTATGGAATCGTCAACAGCAAGGCCAGTGCCGCGCTGGATGCCAGAACCGTGCAGACGCTGCCCAATGCCCCGGCCAACATGAAGGACGCCTTGTTGCTGGATACCCCGTTCTGGGTCAACTACGAAGAAGACCTGATGGCTCGCTTCACCCGCTGGGTTGCGCAGTAACCCTGGCTTGACGAACGTGCCATCGGCCGTCACGGCGATGGCACCGCTCAGACGCATTCGCGCAAGGTAAGTTTGACTATGTCCATATCCTCGACCGCTGCAGCGCCGGCAGAAGCTGTCGCGCTGGTAGCCGCGCATCAGCGTTCCAGTCGACGCAAGCAGGTTTTCTCCGTCTTGCTGGTGCTGCCGCTGCTGGCCTACACCGCCGTTTTCTTCGCGCTGCCGATTGGCATGATGCTGTACCGGGCCGTCAGCAACCCGGAAGTGATTCAGGCGTTCCCCCGCACGCTGGCGGCGCTGGAGGAACAGAAGAGCGTGACGCCGCACGCCGTTCCTGCGGAAGGGGTTTTCATCGCCCTCGAGCAGGATTTTCTCCAGGCACCGAGCATTGCCGTCATCGGCGAAGCGGCGCGACGCCTGAACTACGAGAACAGTGGCTATCGTGCGCTGGTCATGAAGACTGCGCGTCACTACAAGAGAGACCCTTCCTCGACAGCGAGCAGTGCACAGGCACGCTTGGCGGCTATCGATCCGCGCTGGATTTCCGCGAAGTTCTGGAGCGACTTCCAGCGTGCCTCACCGGCATACACACCCTACTACCTGCTGGCGGCCGTCGACCTCAAGCAGACCGCTGAGGGCGTCGCACTGGCTGACGAGAATCAGCGTGTGTACGTCAGCCTGATCCTGAAGACGCTGAAAATCGCCCTGGTGGTGTCCTTGCTCTGCCTGGTGCTGGGCTTTCCCTTCGCCGCCCTGATGGTCAGCGCGCCCCGTCCGATGCAGATCCTGCTGCTCCTCGCCGTGATGCTGCCGTTCTGGACGTCACTGCTCGCCAGGACAACGTCCTGGATCGTAGTGCTGCAGCAAAAGGGCATCGTCAATACCTTGCTCCTGCACGCGGGACTGATCGATCAGCCCATCGCGATGATCTTCAACCTGCCGGGGGTGTACATCGTCATGGTCCATATCCTGCTGCCGTTCAGTGTGCTGCCGCTGTACAGCGTCATGAAGAGCATCCCGCCGCACTTCATGCGGGCCTCGGCATCGCTGGGTGCGCACCCGTTGCGCGGGTTCATCCATGTCTATCTGCCGATGACCCTCACCGGCATTGGCTCCGGCACCTTGCTGACCTTCATCGTGGCCGCCGGTTACTACGTGACCCCCACGCTGGTGGGCAGCGCCCGTGAGCAGATGCTTGGTTACTTCATTGCCTTCTACACCAACACGACCGTCAACTGGGGCATGGCCTCGGCGCTCGGACTGGTGCTGATTCTGTGCGTCATGGTCATCTATCTGTTGGCGGCGCGCCTGGTCGGCATCCGTCAGATCGCCGGATTGCGTTAGGGGAGCCATTGCCATGCGTCATTTTTTGCTTGCTTCGATCATGCGCAAAGCGCATCTGTCGTTCGGTCTGCTGATGAGCCTGTTCATGATCGGCCCCTTGCTGGCGGTCGTGCCGATCTCGTTCAGCAGCGGCTCATTTCTGTCGTACCCGTTGCCAGGGTTTTCCCTGCAATGGTACGAGCGCGTCTTCACCAGTGGCCCATGGATGAGTGCGCTGAGCAACAGCCTCGTAGTCGGGGCGACCTCGACCGCCCTGGCCACGGTACTGGGGACCCTGGCCGCGCTGGCCTTTGCCAGACGCAACCTGCCTGTGCCGGGCGGTCTGCTCGGCCTGCTGATCTCGCCCATGATCTTCCCGCCGGTCATTTCCGGGCTGGGCATGTACTTTCTGTTCGGCCAGCTGGGCCTGACGGGAACGATGACGGGGCTGATTCTCGCGCATACCGTGCTGGCCACCCCGTTCGTGTTGATCAGCGTGGCGGCCAGCCTCCAGGGGTTCGACATGACATTGCTGAAAGCCGCGGCCATGGCCGGCGCGAGCCCTGCGCGCGCGTTCGTGGGCATCGCCGTTCCGATCATCGCGCCCGGCATCGTGTCCGGTGCGCTGTTCGCCTTCATGACCTCGTTCGATGAAATCGTGGTAACGCTGTTCATCGGCGGACCAAGCCAGCGGACCTTGCCCCGGCAGATGTTCGACGGCATCCGCGACACCATCGATCCGTCGATTCTGGCCATGTCGACCTTCTTGCTCGTCGTCGGTATTGCCGGCCTTCTGAGCACGACCTTCCTCACCTTGCGCGCTCAGCGCAACAACCAACGGAAATCATGATTATGTACATCGTCACAGGTGGCACCCATGGCATCGGCGCCGCGACCGTCGAGTTGCTGGCCGGTCAGGGTTGCAAGGTGGTGTTCAGCGGCCGCGACGCAGAGGCCGGGGCGGCATTGCAAGAACGCCTGCCAGCGAGCACGTTCGTCCCTGGCGACGTGCGCAACGAGGAAGACTGCGCGGCGGTCGTGGCCAAGGCGCTGGAGCTTGGTGATGGAGCACTCAGCGGGCTGGTCAACAATGCAGGCATGGCAGGGCGCAAGGCATTTCACGAAACCACGCAGCAAGAGTGGGACGCCATGTTCGCAGTCAACACGCGCTCCGCCTTCTTCTTCATCAAGCATGCGCTGCCCGGCCTGCAGAAGGGCAGCGGGGCGGTCGTGAACGTCTCGTCGATCGCCGGCAAGACGGGGGAGCAGGGGCTCGCCACATACTGTGCAAGCAAGGCGGCGTTGTTGGGCCTGACCCAGGCACTGGCCCTGGAGTATGGCGCGCAGGTGCGCTTCAACGCCGTGTGTCCAGGGCAGATTGCCACGCGCATGATGAGTGGTGTCGTCGCGGATGCCGGCAAGGTGGCGGCGTTGAGCGCGCGCATTCCTGCCGCCAGACTGGCCCGGCCTGACGAGGTGGCCAACGCGATCGTCTGGCTGCTTTCTCCCGCGTCCAGTTATGTCAATGGCACCTCGCTCACCATCGATGGCGGTGAAACCGCAGGGTTGCTCACACCCAGGATTCCGCCAGTGGTCTGAGCCGTTCAACTCGAGCGCGATGGGGCTGCCGAGCGCTGCGGCTCGTGCTTCACCGCTCGATTGGGCGGTGATACGCTAGCCCATCGCATCGGGAATGAACGCCAATGAGAACCGCCAAGCAAGCCGTCAAGTAAGCCGCAGCAACCTTTCTTTCCGGTTGTTGCGGCGCTCTTCTGGCTTCTTTACATGATGAGACCGCAGCCAAACCTCTCGCTCAAGGAGATGGCTTCGTGCACTCAAAAGATCTTACCTGGCGATACTCTCTCGCCGTCACGCTGCTTCTGTTGTCCCCCTTCGACCTGATCGCGTCGCTGGGGATGGACATGTATCTGCCCGTTATCCCCTCGATGGCCCAGGCGCTGAATGCCAGCGCCAGTACCATTCAGTTGACCCTGACGGTTTATCTGGTCGTGCTGGGGGCGGGCCAGTTGATAGTCGGGCCGCTGTCCGACCATTTCGGCAGACGCCCCGTGCTGTTGCTCGGTGGCATGACCTACCTCCTGGCCTCGGTCGGGCTCGCCCTGGCCTCGTCGCCTGCGGCATTCCTGGCGCTGCGTACGCTCCAGGCGGCCGGGGCATCGGCTTGTCTGGTCGCGGTATTTGCCACCGTGCGCGACGTCTATGCCAAGCGTCCCGAGGGCAGCGTCATCTATGGCTTGCTGGGCTCCATGCTGGCGATGGTGCCCGCGCTGGGACCATTGCTGGGGACGTCGGTCGCGGCATGGCTGGGGTGGCGGGCGATCTTCCTGGTGCTCGCTGTCGCCATGCTCGGGGCGGTCGTTTCAGCCTGGCTGCTCTGGCCCGAGACCCGGCGAGCCAGAACGGGCAGCCTGAGTTGGCGGCAGTTGTTCGTGCCTCTGAAGTCCTTCGGGTTCTTGCTTTATACCCTCGGCTACAGTGCCGGGATGGGCAGTTTCTTCGTCTTCTTCTCGGTCGCCCCCTGGGTGATGATGGAGCGACAGCAGCTGTCTGCGTTCGAGTTCAGCCTGGTGTTCGGCACGGTCGCAATCGTGATGATGATCGCGGCTCAGGTGATCGGGCGGCTGGTGCGGCGTGTCGGGGAAATCGTCATTCTTCGCGCGGGGATGGGCTGTCTCATCGCTGGTGCCCTGCTGCTGGTTGCTGGAGAATCACTGATCCGGGAGTCGGTCATGGGCTTCATTGGCCCGATGTGGCTCATAGGCGTGGGAATCTCTGCGGCGGTTTCTGTCGGCCCCAATGGTGCTTTGCGTGGGCTCGATCATATCGCCGGCACTGCCACAGCGGTTTACTTCTGCCTGGGCGGTGTCCTCCTGGGCGGGATTGGCACGCTCATCATCTTGCTGACGCCAGCTGCTAGCGCGTGGCCGATCGCGGTGTATTGCATGCTCATGGCGGCGATAACACTCGGTCTGTCTCTGCACCGGCGCCCTGGGCGCAGCAGCGGGCGGAGCTGATTCGGCCCTGAGGTTGATTCGTGCATTGCCGGCGTTGCATGAATCGACCTGGAGGGGGTGAGGGCGGTGCCTGATTACGCTCACTCGAAGCTGAGTGATGAATGGATAGAAGTTGTTGTGAGGTGTGTGATGAATTGTCGTTCCTGGGGAAGTGTCCTGTTGCTGCTGGCGGGTAATGCGCTGGCCACTGATTTGCCCGATGACTCGATCTTCAGCCGTTACAGTGTGAAGCCTGAGGAGCTGCCTGCTGTCGAGGGCGAAACGTCAGTGCAGGCTGATCCGCCTGCGGAGAAGTTCAACATCAGGGACCCCCAACCCTGGATTACCGTCAAGGAGCCTGATGCGCGCCATCAGCTGATGACGGGCAATAGCGGTCTTGAACAGATGGTGAAACGAGATGCCGAGCGCTGCCGGCGAGAGCAGCAGAACTTCCTGCGGCGCGGCGAGCAATTCCCGCTCGACTGCGGTGATGACAGCATCGGGGTGACGATAGGCCCGTGGAATCTCGACTAGCGCGCTGCCACAGGTGCGGCCAGCGTCCTGGCGTCTGAACCTTTCCCTCATGAGCAGGCGACTGCGCTGGATCAGCCGGACTTCGCTGTGGCTGGCCGCGCGGGTTGCCCGGGCTCTTGGCGCCAGTCGATAGGGGGGAGCGTTGCCTGCTCCGAGCGGGGGAGCAGGCCTGGCAGGCGCCTTGGTCAGATGCTGAGGCGGCGTCAGAGGTGGAACGGGTCAGTGCGGCTCGACCCTGGCGAACAGATAGACCATGCACACGCTGTCCATCGGCATCACCGGATTGGTCCAGATCATCCGGGTGTGCTGTCCCTGGCGGTCGAATACGCGGGTGATCAGGTCGGAGGCGCCATCCAGCGCCTTGGGGTGTTCGGTCTCTCCCTCGGCTACGTTCAGCACCCCTTCGAGGCGCACGATCTGGCGCACCCGCGACAGTTCGCCGAGCGCCTGCTTGAGCTGCGCGATGGCGTTGAGCGCCGCCAGCGAGCAGGCCGCGTAACCCTGTTCGAGGTCCAGGTCGCGGCCCAGCTGGCCGCGATACCTGACGCCGCCGGCGAACCAGGGAAACTGCCCCGAGGTCATGAAGGTATCGCCGGCGATGCACCAGGGCAGGTAGTTGCCGAGCGCCGGCGCGGGCTCGGGCAGTTGCAGGCCGAGTGTGGCCAGGCGTGTTTCGGGGGTGTCGTGCATGGGTCGTTCCTCTGATGGGACGGCTCAGCCGTCGATCGGCTCCAGCCATTGGCCGAATGTGCGTGGGTTGGCGGCCAGCCAGGCCTGCGCGGCGGCTTGCGGCTGCAGGCCACCACGGTTGATGGCGAGGTCGAGCTCCGCGACCTGGGCATTGCTCAGGCGGATGTTGTCCAGCACCTGCAGGTGCTGCGGGCTGAAGTGCTGCAGACGGTCCTCTCGGGCCAGCAGCACCGCGCGGTCGATGCCGCCGAGCAGGCCCAGCGGCTCATGCAGTTCGCGCAGGCGATGCTGTGCATGCAGAAACTGTGGTTGCCACAGCGGCACCACCGCCCAGCGACGTTCGGCGATGGCGGTCTCGATGGCCTCGATGCATTGCGCCTGCGTGCCGGTGAGGAAGCGGTAGCCGGCGTCGGTCAGGCCATAGGCCTGCATTATCTGTTGCGAGAAACGGG
The DNA here is from genome assembly GCF_017915135.1 of Ectopseudomonas khazarica. Lineage (NCBI taxonomy): Bacteria > Pseudomonadati > Pseudomonadota > Gammaproteobacteria > Pseudomonadales > Pseudomonadaceae > Ectopseudomonas > Ectopseudomonas khazarica. Next base: position 1,301,319 of record NZ_CP068551.1, read on the forward strand.
TGATTCCGGCGCCAGGGCCGATGCCCTGGATCACCGGCGTCATTCGTGCGCGCACGGCCGGGCGCAGCAGGTCTGCGATCTCGGCGACCTCGCTCTGCGGCACGTAGTCCGGCACGCCCCACAGGGCATAGGGCTGGTAGTGCAGGCCCAGCTCGCGGGTGGCCACGCTCTGCTGCACCTGCTCAAGGTACAGGCCGTGGCTGGACGGCAGCCAGGCCGAGGCCAGCATGTCGATCTGGCCCTGGCGCAGGCGTTCGAAGTTTTCCTCGTGCGGCGCATGGCTGCAGCGCACCGAGTACCCCAGGTGTTCGAGCAGCGCAGCGACCACGGCGCCGGTGGCGTGGTGGAAGGTCAGGTCGGTGATGCCCAGGTGGATCATTCAAGGTGCTCCTTGCCGCCACGGCGGCTCATCACATCAGCCGATGTCCGGTCGCGGCATGGCTTCGCCCAGCACGGCGTTCTCCGGGCGGTAGGGAAAGATCAGCTCGATGGTCACGCCGTTGGGGTCCTCGAGAAACAGCTGGTGCTCGCCGATCTGCGGCACGATGCGCTCGCGAAACCTCTGGCCGAGACTGAGCAGGTGCTGCTGCGTCTCGGCCAGGTGCGTGCCGCGCAGCGAGATATGGTCGACGCAGCCACTGCCGTCGGCACCCTCCTGCTCGCCCAGGTAGGCGTGCAGCTGGCGGTCGTCGGCGGTCACGGCGACGAGATGCAGCACCGGATGGGCGCCGACGTACAGCCAGCGTCCGGGGAAGCGAAACGCCGGTCGCGGACCGTCGCTCAAGCCGATCACCCGGGTGAAGAACTCGACCGTCTGCTCCAGGCGGCTGGTACGCAGGGTGAAGTGATCGAGCCCCAGCAGGTTGCCCGCCGGCAGGCCGGCGCCCTGGTCGTGGGCCTGCGGGCTCACAGCGCCTGCTCCTGGACCGGCGACGCGGGATAGTCGCTGTAGCCGCGCGCATCGCCACCGAACAGGCTGCTCGGCTCGAAGTCAGCCAGCGGCAGGTTCTCGGCATAGCGGCGGGGCAGGTCGGGGTTGGCGATGAACGGGCGGCCGAAGGCCACCAGATCGGCATAGCCCTTGCCCAGCACCCACTCGGCGCGTGCCTGATCGTATTTGCCGGCGACGATGATCGGGCCGCGGAAACGCTGGCGGATGTCCTGGCGAAACGCCTCGGTGAACTCGGGGGCGTCGTCCCAGTCGGCCTCGACCAGGTGCAGGTAGGCGATCTGCCTGGCGTCCAGGTAGCTGGCCGCATCGAGGATGGTCGGCAGGATGTCCGGGCAGGCCATGCCACGCGCGGTGAGGAACGGAGCCAGGCGAATGGCGGTGCGCTCGGCGCCGACTTCGTCGGCCACGGCGTCGATCACCTGACGCAGAAAGCGCAGGCGATTTTCCCGCGAGCCGCCGTACTCGTCGCTGCGCAGGTTGGAGGTGGTGCGCAGGAACTGGTCGATCAGGTAGCCATTGGCCGCGTGTACCTCGACACCGTCGAAGCCGGCGGCAATGGCGTGCCTGGCGGCGACGCGGTAGTCCTCGACGATTGCCTGTATTTCCTCGCGCTCGAGTGCTCGCGGGATGGGGCAGGGGTGCATGCCGCCCTCGCCGGTGGCCGGGTCGACTTTCCAGATCGCGCCGTCGAAGGCGACGGACGAGGGCGCGACCGGAAGCTGCCCGTCATGGAAGTCCGGGTGCGACATGCGCCCGACGTGCCAGAGCTGCAGGTAGATGCGCCCCCCGGCCTGGTGCACGGCACGGGTCACCAGGCGCCAGCCTTCCACCTGCTCGGCACTGTGGATGCCGGGGGTGAACGAATAGCCCTTGCCCTGTGGCGAGATCTGCGTGGCCTCCGAGACGATCAGCCCGGCGCTGGCACGCTGCGCGTAGTAGCTGGCATTGAGGGCGTTGGGTACGTCACCGGGCTGCGTGCTGCGCGCGCGTGTCATCGGTGCCATCACCAGGCGGTTGGCCAGTTCCAGGTTGCCAACGCGGACCGGGTCGAAGAGTTTGCGAGAGTCGGACATGGAGTTTTCTCCGTGGGATCAGTTGATGAGTGCGCCGCCATCGATATCGATGACCGCACCTGTCATGAAAGGGTTGTCGATGGCCAGCAGGTAGCCCTGGGCCAGGTCTTGCGGCCTGCCGACGCGGCCGACCGGCAGGTTGTTGGCGGCGCGTTGCAGCATGGCCAGGCGTGCGTCCTCTGCCATGCCGGCATAGGCTTCGCTGTCGGTCAGGCCGGGGCTGACGACGTTCACCCGTAATGGCGCCAGCTCACGTGCCAGCACCTTGGCGACGGCTTCGAGCGCTGCGTTCATCGCCGTCTTGACGAAGGTGCCGGGCACGGCGCGGCGTGCCAGGAAGCCGCTCGTCAGCGTCAGGCTGCCACCGGCGCGCAGGTACCGGGCGCCTGCCTTGGCCACGGCCAGGCTGCCCCAGAACTTGGTGTCGAAGGCGGCCCTCGCCGTGCTCAGGTCCATGTCGAGCAGTTGCCCGCCCGGCGCTTGTGATCCGGCGGTGAAGATCAGGTGGTCGATAGTGCCGATGGCCTCGAAGTAGCGCTCCACGGCGCTCGGGTCGGTGACATCCAGGCCGCTGCGGCGGCTGGCCACCAGCACCCGACCCGGGCGCTCACGGAGTGCATCCGCAAGTGCCCGACCGATACCCGTATGGCCGCCGACGATGACGCTGGTGCTTTGCTCGGTGAAGTTCACGGTGCTTCCCCTTCGATGAACGATGGGGGTACCTTATGCTTTGTGCTGAAGGCTTAAAATCCAGCAAGAATCGAAAAGATATTTCGGATATTACGAATGATGCTCAACCACCTGGAGCTGTTCCTGCTGATCATCGAGAAAGGCGGGCTTTCTGCCGCCGGGCGTGAGCTGGGGCTCTCGCCCGCCTCGGTGTCCGAACGGCTGGCCGCACTGGAATCGCACTATGGCGTGGCGTTGCTGACCCGCACTACGCGCTCGATCAGCCTGACGGACGAAGGCCGGACGCTGGCCGAGGGTGCCCGCCGCCTGCTGGCCGAAGCGGAGGAACTGGACAGCCGGGTGCGTCTTGGTGCGCAGAGCCTGAGTGGGCCGGTGCGCTTGAGTGCTCCGGTCGATCTGGGACAGGCGCGCATCGTGCCGATTGTCGACCGCTTTCTCGACCAGCACCGCGAGGTCAGCGTCGAGCTCAACCTCACCGACGGCTTCGTCGACCTGGTCAGCCAGGGCCTCGATTTTGCCGTGCGCTACGGCACGCTGGCCGACAGCAGCCTGAAGGTCAAACCCATCGGCGAGAACCGGCGCGTCGTATGCGCCGCGCCCGGCTACCTCGAGCGCATGGGTGTGCCGTTGCACCCCGATGAACTGCACGGGCATGACTGCATCGTCATGCGTTTCGGCATCAACAGTGATCACCAGTGGTCGTTTCTCGTCGACGGCAAGCCCTACTCGGTCGCCGTCCGCAGCCGGCGCATGGCCAACCATGGCGAACTGGTCAGGCGCTGGGCGCTGCAGGGCCATGGTCTGTGCCTGAAATCGGTATGGGACGTGCAGGCCGACCTTGATGGCGGACGGCTGATCGAAGTCCTGGCGCCATACAGTGCGGCACGTACGGCCCTGCAGATCGTCTACCCGGGGACGCGCAGCCAGCCGCGCCGCGTACGCGCGCTGATCGAGGCGATCGCCACGGAGCTTGCCGCCGATGACAGAACCTAGCCAGAGCGTGCCGTTGCCAGAGTAGACAAGTGCCCTGGCTTGGCTTTCCGACGGCACACCCAGTAGATTGGCAGCGCGAACAGCCCTTCAGACGAAGCCCGGTGCCGCCCGCCCTGCGTGATGTGCATGTGACCACTGCCTTCCGAGGCACAGCGCGGCTGCGACAGCCGATGGTGGCGAAACCAACCGAAAAGGAACTGTCCCTCGTGTCCACTCCCGTTACTGATATCGCTTCCGCGCCGGCTCAGGTCATTCGCATTGCCAGCAGCGCCAGGCATCGTGTGAGAACCCTGTCGATCCGCGAGGACCTCCTGGTGCTGGTGCGCCGTGGTCGCAAGGCGCTCATCGCACCAACCGGGACTCTCAGCGTATCGAAGAATGAAGTGGTGGTGCTGGCACGGGGAACCCAGTGGGACGTGCTCAACGATCCTGCTGACGAGTCGTGTTACGAGGCGCTGGCCTTGGCCTTTTCCGACGAACCTGTCAGGGCGGTTGCGGCCATCCTGCCGCCGGTGCGGGACGAGCTGTCCGCAGCCAGGACCATGGACCTTGACGGTGAACTGAGCGAGGTCATCGAGCGCACTGCGCTGGCCCTGGAGGCGGCGACGGTTTCTCCTGTGCTGCAGCGTCACCGGGTGATCGAACTGTTGCTTGTTCTGGGTGAGCGTGGCGTGCGTCTCAAGCCCGTCGAGCAGATTTCCTGGGCGGAGCGTATCCGCCGGCTCATCGCTCTGCGGCCTGAAGAGGACTGGAGAATCGAACGTCTCGCCGAGGTTTTCCATGCCAGCGCCTCGACGCTGCGCCGACGCCTCGCCGGGTCGGGATTCACCCTCGCCGGGCTGGTCCGCGAGGTGCGCCTGGAAACCGCTCTGGTCCTGCTGCAGAGCACCCAGCGCTCCATCAACGACATCGCCCTGCATTGTGGTTGGGAGTCACACAGCCGCTTCAGCGCGGCCTTCCAGGCACGCTGGGGGTTCGCGCCCTCGGTGATGCGTCAGCGCTTGGCGCAGAATGGCGCGCATCTGGAGCGTTTGGCGTAGCGGGGCAGGTTACGCGGCGGGATCATTGCCGCCGTCGAATACTGTCAAGGAATCTCTCCGATGCGCCCTGTGATTGCTGTCGCTCTTGCTTTCGTCTGCCTGCCTGCATTGGTCAGGGCTGCAGACTTCACGCTGACCAGTTCGTCGTTCGCGGATGGGGGAACCCTGTCCGAACGGCACGTATACAGCGGCTTCGGCTGTAGTGGTGACAATCTTTCGCCGGCGTTGTCATGGAGTGGCGCGCCAGCCGGGACGACAAGCTTCGTGGTTACCGCTTACGACCCGGATGCACCCACAGGGTCGGGCTGGTGGCATTGGGTTCTCTATGACCTGCCGGCAAGCACCTCGTCGCTGCCTGAGGGCGTTGGCCGGAAGGCTGGCCAAGCGCTGCCGGAGGGAGCGGTAGAGGGCGTCAGCGACTACGGCACGGCCGGTTTTGGCGGCGCCTGCCCGCCGCAGGGGGACAAACCGCACCGCTATGTGTTCACCGTGCATGCGTTGAAGGTGGAAAAGCTGGAGCCGCCATTGGCGAACGCCTCGCCGGCGCTGATCGGCTTCCTCGTGCATTTCAACAAGCTGGCCAGTGCGAGCGTGACGGCCACTTACGGACGTTGAGCGAAGGGCTGTACACGGGGTTGCGCAGAACGGTCCGGCCGCTGCCGCAGCTCGCCATTTGCCGGCTGGCGTCGGGCTGGATCGATTCCATGCTAGATTCCTGAGGGTGGATCCAGCCTGGCTCGAGAATGATTTCCGACGTTTGGAGAGGCTGGATTTCAATTGCTCCAATCCCTGCCGAGGACGACGCCAATCCCATGAACATTCATCTTGTCGCGAGTATCGCACTGCTTGCTTCCGGCATGGCGCAAGCCGGAATTCCTCTGTTGAACTACAGCTGCCCCGGTTCGATCGAGGTGCATGCCGATCAAGGCGGCCCCGTCTATGTGAATGGCAAGGAAGCCAAGCTGAAGAAATTCAGCGACAGCTATTACGAGGCCTCACATGACGGCGTCACCATCTCGCTCATGCAGAACCCGGATCAGAGCATGAGTGTTTCCTATACAGCGAAACACGGCGTTCATGGTGTCTGTCAGGATGCCTCGGCATCGTCTGGCGTGGTCCCCAGCAAGGAGCCAAGCAAGGCCGAGCAGGCGTGTCTGGCGGCTGTTGCGAAAACCACGGGGGTGGCCCAGAGCTCGTTGTCGGTCATCGATGTCATGAGTGCCGAAGCGGGCATCGGGGTGATGGTCAGGGTTCCGGGGGCAGACGCTCACTGGTCCTGCCTCTCAGATGCGGATGGCAATGTTCAGGGCACCCGCTACAGCGGTTCGGAGGGCAAGCTCTGAGCCTGCTCTCTACGCGCAGCGAGCCAGGCCATGTTGGCCAGGTGGGCGTGCCGTTTGTGGTTCAGAAGAAGCCCTGCGGATTGATGGTGTAGCTCACCAGCAGGGTCTTGTCCGCGAGGAGTGATCGGGCGCGATCTTGCGCTGTTCTCAGCGCCCAGGCTGAGGTGGATTTCTCCTGGTGCCAGAGGCGCAACAGAACAGGCTGAGGCTTCCTCGGTATTCGTTGTGGCGCAGTGCGTGCCCGGGTTCAAGTCCACATCCGGGATGCAGCCCGCGACCGAGGCGGGCTGCATGGTGCGCATCAGTAGGTGATGCACACCGATTTGCTTTCGGTGAAGCCTTCGATGGCGGCCTTGCCGAACTCACGGCCGATGCCTGACTGCTTGTACCCACCGAACGGCATGTTGGGGTCGACCGGTACGTGGTTGTTGACCCACAGGGTACCGGCCTCGATACGCGGGATCAGGTCCATCACGCGGCCGAGGTCGTTGCTCCAGATGCTGGCGGTCAGGCCGTAGCGGCTGTCGTTGGCCATGGCGACGGCCTGGTCGATGTCGTCGAACGACAGCACCGACAACACCGGGCCGAAGATTTCCTCCTGTGTGGCAGTCATCGTCTGCTGCACGTCGGCAAGCACGGTCGGTTGCACGAAGTAGCCCGGCAGATCGGGCTGTCCGCCACCGGTGGTGAAACGCGCGCCTTCCTGGCGGGCGATGCCGAGGTAGTTCAGTACGCTGTCCTGCTGCTTGCGCGAAACCAGAGCGTTGATCTGCGCCTCGGCGTCCATGCCGGCACCGACCTTGAGCGCTGCGACCTGGGCGCTCAGCGCCTCGACGAAATCCGTGTAGCGGCTGGCATGCACGTACAGGCGCGATGCAGCGGCACAGACCTGCCCCTGGTTGAGCAGGCCACCACCGATGGCGCCGGCCACGGCCTTGTCGATGTCGGCGTCGGCCAGCACCAGCATGGGGTTCTTGCCGCCCAGTTCGAGGGTGAAACGCGTCATGTTCTGCAGCGCGGCGACGCCGACCTGCTTGCCGACGGCGGTGGAACCGGTGAACGACACCTTGCTTACCAGCGGATGCGCAACCAGCGCGGAACCGGCTTGCGAACCCTTGCCCACCAGGACGTTGAACACGCCTGCGGGTATGCCGGCTTCGATGGCCAGTTCGGCCAGGCGCAGTGCAGTCAGCGGGGTTTCGTCAGCCGGTTTGATGATGATGGTGTTGCCGCAGGCCAGCGCCGGCATGATCTTCCACAGGGCGATCATCAGCGGGAAGTTCCAGGGCACGATGCCGGCGATCACCCCGACCGCTTCACGCCGGGTGTAGGCATTGAAGCGCGCACCGGCCGGCACCGGGATGGAGACGTCGAGGGTCTGACCTTCGATCTTGGTCGCCCAGCCGGCCATGTAGCGCATGTAGTTGAGCGAGGCGCCGACTTCGACGGCGCGTGCCAGGTGAATCGACTTGCCCTGGTTGAGGGTTTCCAGCTGCGCCAGTTCCTCGCCATGAGCCTCCACCACATCGGCGAAACGCAGCAGGATGCGCTCGCGCTCGGCGGGCGCCAGGCCCGTCCAGCCCCCCGATTTGAAGGCGCGATGAGCCGATTGCACGATGGCCTCGACCTGTCCGGCATCGGCCTGCAGGGTGCTGCTCAGCACGCTGCCTGTGGCCGGGTTGTGGAGGTCGCGATGATGGCCGTTGAGTGGCTGGCGCTGTTCACCGTCGATGAAGGACGCGTGCGAACGGGTGAGGAAGGCCGCGACGCTGGGAAGGGTTTCGATCAGGCTGCTCATGCAGTGCTCCAGAGGCAGGATTAGAGTGACGAGCGCCAAGGGCGCGCACCTTTCCAGCTTAAAGACAGCCTGGGGCAATGACTTGACTGTGCCTGCCGCAATGGCATGACTGTGCCTGCACGCAGACGCGTTGGCAGCGGCGTGCAACAGCCTTGGCAGCGTGGTGCAAGCCTGGGCTGGGTCGCCTGCGCAATAGTGGCGTTGCTGCTGTTGGGGAGTTGCGGCAGCGATCTTCATCACACTGCATGCTTGTACCGCCGCGCATTTGCCGGCGGTTTTTTTTATGGCCGCAAGAAACAGGAAACGCCGCTTGCGTCGAGGGCGAGCGGCGTTCTGCGGAGCATGGGGTGGCTTAGAACGGAACGGCCACGGTCAACTGGCTGTAGACGTTGGTGCCATTGCCGCCGACCTGGTTGCCACCGTTGCTTTCATCCTTCTTCGGCTGGTAGAGGCCGATCAACGGGCTGATGATCAGGTGGTCGGTGACCGCCCATTCGGCGTACAGGTCCAGCTCGCGGGCGTCGAGGTTCAGCGCGTCGCTTTTCTTCAGGGTGTTGAAGTCGAAGTACAGCGCACCGAGGGTCAGGTTCTCCAGCGGCGTGACCTTGAAACCGACATGGTGGATACCGGTGTTGCTGTTGAACGGGCCGGCATAGTTGGAGGCCACTTCGCCCTGGAACCAGGTGCCGTAACCCGTGCTGAAACCGTTGAACAGCGAATCCCAGCCTTCGGAGTAACGGCTGTAGCGGTAGGTGATCTTGGGCGACCAGGCGATGTCGGCGAAGGTATAGCCGGCCTCGGCATACCAGGCCTTCTCGGCACCGGCATCCTTGTCCTGCCAGGCGTATTCGAAGGCGAAGCTGGCATTCTCGATGCCGCCATCCCCTTCGCCACGCAGGCTGTAGATGTCCATGCCATCGCGTTGTTGCTGGAAGTCGCTGGCCCATTGATCGGTCACACCCAGGCCATGAATGTAGGTCAGCCCCAGGGTGCCTGCTTTCCCGCTGTAGTCCAGCGTACCGCCAGCCAGCGAGGTTTCCGCCTGGGCGCGGTTGTCGGATTTCAACCAGAAGGCGCTGCCATGCAGGCCGTCCTGACCACCCAGTTTCAGCAGGGCGGTGCGGTCGAAGGCGTGACGGGCGGCGATGTAGTAGGCCCCGCCACGGTCCAGCGCGCCGTCGGCGGGGCCGTTGCCCAGGTTGGGGCCGTCGTCGTTGAGCAGGAAGCCGCTGCCGAGCGTGATCACCTGGCGGCCGAAAGAGGCATCCACGCCATCGGTACCCAGTAGCGGGAACAGGTCGCCGGAACGCCAGCCCAGGTAGGCGTCTTCGATCTTGGTGGTGCGCTCGCGGCCATCCGTGTTGCCGGCTGCATCACCGTCGCCCCAGGTGCCGGAGCTGACCAGGTTGAAGGCGCCGTAGAGCGTGCCCGAGTCGCCCAGGCGCTGGTCGCCACTGAAACCGTACTTGATGAAGCCTTCGCGCCAGCTCGAACCACCTGGCGTGCCATCGTAGTTCTTGCGACTGTTCATCCAGCCATAGACGGCGAGAAAGTCGGCGTTCAGGTGGGTATCGTCGTCAGCATAGAGTTCATAGGCACAGCTGATCTGGCTGGCGCTCAGCAGCGCCAGGCTCAGACCGATGGCCTGGGCCAGTGGTGGACGACGGGTGGAATGTGCCATGGGTGTGCTCCCCTGTTTCTCGTGTCGGTGATCCGGAGCTTCTGAGGCTCCGAGAGAGGCGCCGAGCGCTAGACTTTGGCGCGACGGGCTATTAGTCACCTCGTGACGAGGGCAAGTCTTGTCCGTCCCTGCCAGGGCTTTTGATCGCGTCAGCCAGCTGGGGAGGGCATGTCAGGCAGCAACAAGAAAGGCGGCAGCCAGGGGCAAGACTGGCTCCGTGTGGGGGCGCAAAGTGTTGTCGACTGTCCACCCGAGGGCCTTGTATCGGGTGTGTATAGGGAAGGGGTTGACGGCTGTGCCGGCGATCCAGCGGAACGGCATCGATGGGGTGCCGGCATGACTAATAACCAGAATATCTGCTTTCGAGGTTCCCACGATGTCGATCAACGCTAAGCTCAATGAGCACCTGGCTCGCGGAACGGTTGGTTTCCCGACCGCGCTGGCCAGTACCGTCGGCCTGATCATGGCCAGTCCGGTCATTCTCACCGCCACCATGGGTTTTGGCATCGGCGGCAGCGCCTTCGCCATGGCCATGGTCATCGCCATGCTGATGATGCTCGCGCAGTCGACCACCTTTGCCGAGGCGGCGTCGCTGATGCCGACCACCGGCTCGGTGTATGACTATATCTCGGCCGGCATGGGGCGTTTCTTCGCCATCACCGGTACCCTGTCGGCTTACCTTATCGTGCATGTCTTCGCCGGTACGGCCGAGACCATCCTGGCCGGGGTGATGGCGCTGGTGAACTTCGAGCACCTCAATACGCTGGCCGAATCGGCAGGGGGTGCCTGGCTGCTGGGTGTCGTCTTCGTGATCGGATTCGGCGTCCTCAATGCCTTCGGCATCAGCGTGTTCAGCAAGGCCGAAGTGATACTCACCGCCGTGATGTGGAGCACCCTGATGGTGTTCGGCATCGGTGGTCTGATCGCTGCACCGGCGGTGGAGCTGGATGGGCTGTTCGGTGCCTCGCTGGTGGGCACCGACCTGATCACCATTCTGTCGCTGGTGGGCATGGCCATGTTCATGTTCGTCGGCTGCGAGTTCGTGACCCCGCTGGCACCCGATCTCAAACGCTCCGCCTGGGTCCTGCCGCGGGCCATGGCAGTCGGCCTGCTGGGGGTGGGGAGCTGCATGTTCATCTACGGTGCGGCGATGAAGCGTCAGGTGGAAAATGTCCTGCTCGATGAAGCAGCGGGCGTGCACCTGCTGGACACGCCGATGGCGATTCCGCAGTTCGCCCAACAGGTGATGGGCGACATCGGTCCGATCTGGCTGGGCATCGGCTTCCTGTTCGCCGGCGCGGCCACCATCAATACGCTGATGGCCGGGGTGCCGCGCATTCTCTACGGCATGGCGGTCGATGGCGCGTTGCCGAGGGTCTTCGCTTACCTGCACCCGCGCTTCAAGACACCTGTGGTGTGCATCGCCGTCGTGGCGGCGATTCCCTGCCTGCACGCCTGGTGGCTGGGGGGCAATGCCGACAGCATGCTGCCGCTGATCCTCGCTGCGGTGTGCGCCTGGGCCACGGCATACCTGCTGGTGACCCTCTCGGTGGTGCTCCTGCGCATCCGCCGTCCGGATCTGCCGCGTGCCTACAAGTCGCCGTTCTTTCCGTTACCGCAGATCGTCTCCACTGTCGGTATGCTGCTGGGCATTTGGTTCATCGCGCCACCCGGCATCGAACCGAGTGCCGTCTATGTGCCCTTCGCCCTCATGCTCGGGATCACTGCAGCCTATGCGCTGTTCTGGACCCTGGTGGTGCAGAAGGTCAATCCCTTCCGCCCGGTGCCGGTGGAAGAGATTCTGGAAAAAGAGTTCAACCATGAGCCGGGTGTACACGGCGTAGAGTCGGGTTTCCATGTTGCCAAGACTGTCTGAGCTGTTCGGCAAGCAGCGGCTGCCCTCCGGCTATCGGCCGGGGGCGACCCTGGAGCAGGTGCGGCGCAATCTCGCCGGCCTGTCATTCGAGGCGCTGGATGGCGGTGCGCGGGGACGCTTTGGCGTTCCCGGCTGCGAGCTGGAGTTCGAGGTGGTCGAGCGCACGCAAAGCGAGTTGCTCATGCACCTGGTGCTGACTGACTTCGTCCTGCATGTGCCGGCACCCGCTGCCGCTGCATTGCATGTCGAGCTACGCCATAGCGGCGCGCTGACCCGTAGCGGACTGGCGTGCAAACGGCGCCAGGGCGATGCCGCTGAACTGGCCGCGCTGGAGCGCGGCCTGCTGGGCGACGAGGCTTTGCGCCAGGTGCTGATGCCACTGGATTTCAAGCGGCTGTCGATCGAGCGCCAGGCCGCTGGCTGGCAGGTCAGGCTGGAGCATATGGCCGCCAGCGAGGTGGTCAACCGGATGCCCAACTTCCGGCGCTACATCCGTCTCAATGATGAGCAGCGTGATTGCCTGATCAATGCGTTCATCATCTTGCAGCGCCTGCTGCGCACCTGCTGAAGGCCTGTTTGGCTGCTGCTGCACCGAACGGGCGCATGCCTTTCCTGCTGACCTGAGCAGGGCGCTGTCGGTGCCTGGGTGCTTGGCGTTGGTCGTCCTGGAAATCGCCCTGTTTCGCGGCTTGCACGGGTTTATCGGTTGTTTTCAGGCCGCTTCATGCAATCCGTGCGCATGAATAAATGAATATGTTCCTGAACGGATTGTTGGCACCTAATCTGCATTGATAAAGCCAAGAAGTTTCATGGTTGCGCCTCTATAGATAACATGTTAACTATTGCGCAACAAAAACAAGACAGCATCCGTGGAGGTGCGTATGAATGGCCAAACCCTGGCCCAAGAGGGCCTTGAAAGCTGGAAGGCCTCCTTGCAGGCGATCTGTGGTCAGTTCGAGACCCAGATGGCATTCAATCGATCGCTGTTCATCGGCGAAATCTCCCTGCAGTGCCATGCCGGTTTGCCCATGGCTCACTTACGTACCAATGCCGGGCTGATCGCCCGTCACTCCATCAAGCCCGATCATGACAACGATCAGAGTTGCTTCCTGGTCAGCCAGCGCAGCGGCTTTTCACAGATTTCCCAGAACGGTACGAACATTCAGCTGGCGCCCGGCGATCTGCTGCTGATGGACTCGGTCGGCTCCTGCGAGATCACCCCGTTCGGTCTGATCGAACATGCTTCGTTGTCGCTGCCGCGCAACGAGGTCGATCGGGTGCTCAAGGACAACAAGTTCGGCAAGGTCAGTGCGACCTGTTCCAGCGGCAAGATGCTGCACATGCTGGTAGACCAGCTGTGCCGTGAGCCGGAGAGCGAGCATGACGACGGTGTCGAAGGCGAGGCGCTGCGGACGGCGTTCATTTCCCTGTTGGCGCCCGCCTTGTCGAGCACGCACGACAAACCCCTTTCCGCCGAGCTGTTGCACGGCAACAACCTGCGCAGCTACGTGCAGAAGATCATCGACGATTCGCTGAGCCAGCCCAACCTCAATCCCGTTGGCCTGGCGTCGCGCCTGAACATCTCGGTACGCCACCTGTACCGCCTGTTCGAGGAGCAGGGCGACAGCGTTTGTCGCTACATTCAGCGTTCGCGCCTCAAGCGCAGTGCCGATGACCTGTCCAATCCTTTCCTCAAGGGTGAGTCGATCACCTCCATCGCCTACAAGTGGGGCTTCACCGATTCGGCGCATTTCAGCAGGGCATTCAAGAAGCACTTCGAGCTGTCGCCGAAGGACTACCGCGCCATGGCGCTGACCGAGGCTGTCGGCGCTGTTTGAGAGCCGAGTCGATGAGCAACGCGGCGCCTCGTGTGTGACGCTGCCTGCACGGTGTCGTGTTGTCGTCGGGACCGACTCGATCGAGTGAAAGCCCCTGTCACCGTCAGGTGCAGGGGCTTCTGTTTGCCGGTTGCGGTTTTCAGCTCGATGCTGCCAGTGTCTCCTGCAGGGTGGCGCCGCCATCGACGACGAGGGTCTGGCCGGTGACATAGCAGGCATGCTCGGAGGCGAGAAACAGCATGGCGCCGGCAATGTCCTGCGGCTCGCCCAGACGCCCCAGCGGTACGCTGGCGGCGATGCGCGCACTGAGCAGGCTGTCGCCGAGGTTGTCCATCGCCGGGGTGCGGATCATCCCCGGCTCCACGCCATTGACGCGGACACCCAGCGGCGCCAGCTCCAGCGCAGCACTGCGGATGAAGCCATTGACCCCGGCCTTGGACGCGGCGTAGTGGCTCAACCCCGGATAGGCCACCCGCGGCCCGGTTACCGAGGAGGTCACCAGCACGTTGCCGCCGCCCTGGCGGCTGAACAGCGGCAGTGCGCCCTGGCTCAGCCAGAACAGTGCGCTGAGGTTGACCGCCAGCGTGCGTTCGAGAACCTGCGGGGTGATGTCGGCAAACGCTGTCAGCGGAAAGTAGCCGGCGTTGTGCACCAGCACGTCCAGGCGCGGCAGGCTGGCGAACAGAGTGGTGATGGCTTCGCGATCAGCCAGGTCGATGCCCACTGCCTCGGCGCTCAGGTCGCGTGCGTTCAGTTCGTCGGCCAGTGCCTGGGCGGTGTCCAGACGCAGGTCGGCGATCAGTACCTGGGCACCGCTGGCGGCGAACGCTTCGACGATGCCGCGGCCGATACCCTGGGCGCCGCCAGTGACCAGTACCGTCTGCCCGCTGTAGTCGAAGACCGTGGCCATCAGGCACCTCCCAGGTGGGCGTAGGCCAGCGTCGGTACGTCGACCACGCTCGAGCCACCATCGGCGACGATGGTCGCGCCGGTGATGATCGAAGCCTCGTCGCTGATCAGGAAACGGCAGACGTTGGCGATCTCCCCGGCGCTGGCAGCGCGCCGCAGCGGCACGTCGGCAGTGACACGGGCGTAGGCCGCGTCGAGATCGTCGCCGTAGTGCTGCATCAGCGCCTGCATTTCCTCGTCGGCCATCGGTGTGCGTACCCAGCCGGGGCAGATGCAGTTGACCCGCACGCCGTGTGGGCCATAGTCCCGCGCCAGCGAGCGATTGAGGCCGAGCAGCGCGTGCTTGGCGGTGGTGTAGCCGCACACCTCGGGGCCGGCGGCGAGTGAGGCGATGGAGCCCAGCAGAACGATGCTGCCGCGCCGCTCGAGCAACAGCGGCAGGCAGGCACGGGCGCTGTGGAAGGCGCTGTCGAGGTTGCTGCGCAGTGCCGATTGCCAACTCGCGTCGCTGGTCTCGCCGGCGCTGCCCAGGCCATGGCCGCCGGCGCAGCACAGCAGGGCGTCGATCCTTGCGAAGCGAGCGCGGATAGTGGCGATGAAGCCATCCCAGGTGCTGCTGTCGGCAGCATCGCCGACCAGTACCAGACCGCCGGTTGCGGCAGCCACCCGTTGCAGCGGTTCGGCGCGCCGGCCGATCAGCACCAGGTCGGCGCCCTCGGCCGCCAGGCGGTGGGCGCAGGCCTCGCCGATTCCTGTGCCGGCGCCGGTGATGACGACAGTCCTAGTCATCGCCGTACTCCGTGCGATTGAGCAGGTCGCAGTACGAGGACACCGGGAAGTTGGACAGCGCGTCGAAGCGGTCGCCGGCGTAGCCGAAGATCTTGCCGTCGCTGCGGTGGTTCTTCAGGTCGATCATCACCAGGCCCAGGGTCGGCACGATCTTTTCGCGCCAGACGAACAGGTACAGCGCGTCGGCGATCTTGTAGTAATGGCAGCGGTCGGTGTCGCACAGGCCCTTCTCGACGCCCTTCAGGCACTGCCAGCTGTAGTAGTCGTCGTTGAGGTAGATGTGCTCGTAGACCTCGGTCGGGCTGTAGCGATAGCGGTTGCGCAGACCGATCAGCTCGCGGGTTACTGCGTGTGGGCAGCTGCCGGGTTGCCAGGGTTTGTCCAGGCTGCCGTGATGGAAGCAGGCTTGCACGCCGGTCAGGGACTTGCCGGCCAGGGCGCGCTCATACAGGCCTTCGCGGGTTTCCTCGGCCTTGGGCAGGGTGCCGATCACGGCGGTGAACGACTGGCTCAGGGTGTCGAGCACCAGGCTGATCGAATGGTCCTTGCCGCCTTCATGCTTGATGAAGTCGACCAGGTAGATGCCATCGCGCACCGAGGTGGCTCGGTAGGGGGCGCTGCCCTGGGAGTGACCATCGGCGGCGACCCAGTGCAGTTGCTCGGCGTCGAAGCGGTGGTCGATTTCCCAGCCATTCTCGAAGAACAGGTTGAAGCGCTGGCCGGCCAGCTCGGCGAGCTGCGGCAGGATGAAGGCGCCAGGGGCGAAGCCGTCGGCCAGGGCGCCAACGGTAATCCAGTCGGAGGTACTCATGGGGATGTTCCTGTTGTGGTGAGTGGAATGTCCGCATGCTGCACCGCGTCTTCTGAGCCGGGTATCAGCCGGATGGTTGAGCCGTTTCCCGAGCGTAGGCAGGGCGCAGGCTGTACCGCCTCGTGGCGGCGCCAAGTGTTTCGCGCCGCTCCCGGCAGACAAGGTCAAGAACGTTGGCAGGCAGGTGCATGCCTGCCTGCCGGCCAGCAGGTAAGAGTGTCGCCAGAGAATGTCCGTCAGGTCGCAGGTTCGCCTTGCGCCGTATTCTGGAGTGGCACACGCATGTTCAAACACTGGTTTTCCCGGCCAGCGCAAGAGTCGCCGATGACGCTGGTCATCCAGCCCGAGCCGGAGCAGCCAACTGCTACCCGCGTCCTGAGCTCATGGCTGTGTTCACGTCTGCTGCAACTGCTCACCAGCTTGCAACGAGCCACTGCCAGTGGCTTGTCGAGTGGACGTCAGGCCTGTGTGGAAATCGACCGGCGTGGCCAGCAGATGGCTCGGGCGCTGGGCGACTCGGCGCAGCACATGCGCGACAGCCGGTCGCTGGCCGTGGCCATGCAGCATGCCTTGAGCGAACAGTTGCAACAGGCCGAGGGCGATATCCGCCTGCAGCTGGACGAGGTCGCGGTACAGGTCACGGCCAAGTCGGAAGAGGTGATCGCGGTGCTGCACGATATCGGCGACATCGCCAAGCAGGTCAACCTGCTGGCACTCAACGCGGCCATCGAATCGGCTCGTGCCGGCGAAGCCGGGCGCGGCTTTGCGGTGGTCGCCGATGAGGTCAGGCGCCTGGCTCAGCGCACCTTGCTCAGTGCCCAGGATGCCACGGCGCGCATGGACCTGAGCGATCTGCAGCGGCGCATGCTGGCGGTGTCTGCGCACAGCCAGGGGCGCTTCGTGATGCTGACCCAGCAGCTCAATCTGTCGCTTGAACAGATGGACGGCCTGTTCAGCACCGTGTCGGAGAATGTCGACGGGTTGCAGCAGACCAACCGGGTGATCCTGGAGAGCGTGCCGCAGTTGCGGCAGCGTCTGGATGGCCTGACCGAGCTGGCCGAGCGCGCGGCCCGGCTCGGGCAGGAGGCGGCCACGCTGGAGGAGGGTGATGTCGGCCTGCAACGGCTGCTGCGTAGTCAGCATGTCGCCGTCGAGCCGGGCCATGATGCACTGACGACGATCCTGCAGCGCGGATGCATTCGCGTGGCCATCGAGCCGGCTTTCATCGGCTTGTCGTTTCGCAGCGTACCCGGTGAGCCGTTGCGCGGGCTGGATGCCGACTATGTGCGCGCCTTCGGCCAGTGGCTGGGTGTCGAGGTCGAGTTCGTCGAGCACAGCTGGGAGCAGTGTCTGTCGGCACTGGATTTTGGCCAGCGGCTTGGCGAGCCACCGGCTGATCTGATGTGGAGTGCGCTGCCGGCCTTGCCGGTGTTCGAGGGGGTAGCCTTTTCCCAGCCCTACAGCGTGGCACCGCTGATCATGGCCAGGCGTTGCGGCGAGACGGGCATTCGCAGCCTGGCCGACCTGCAGGGGCGTGTGCTGGGCTGTGGCAACGACCCGCTGGTGCTGGAAACCCTGGCCCGCCTTGGTGTGCGCTGGTCGGCCAATCAGCGTCAGCCGGGCGCTCGCGTCGAACTGGCCAATCTGCTGGTGTTCTCCGATCAGAGCCGAATTCACGATGCCCTGGCCGAGGGGGTGGTCGATGCCTTCGTGGTCGAGCGGCCGATCTACCACTGGGCGGCGAACAACCGGCAAAGCCGCTGGCATGGGCGAATCGAGCTGTTGCCCGGCGCCATCGGCGAGCGCCAGTGGTGCTACAGCGTCGGCGTGGCGGCACGAAGCGAGAATACCGCGTTGCTGGCCAAGGTCGATGCGTTCATCGCGCAGTTCCAGGGCAGCGCTCGGCACCGGGAGATCGAACTGGCCTGGCAAGGTGAAGTCTTCACCGGGGTACTGCCGGGTTTGCCTGCAGACGTGCCCGGCGCTGCGGCGTTGGCCGCCCGCACAGAGTGACACTCCCGCTCGTCACAGCGCGAGCGCGTAAGGACTGCTGGAGACTGTTTTGCCGAAAGCTCTGACCCCCTCCGCCGCGAACATCTGTGCCATGGCCGTCGGTCATTTTGCCGAGCATGGCTATGACGCTTCGTCGCTCAACGAGATCGCCCTGCTGGCGGGCATGCGCAAGGCCTCGCT
Source organism: Ectopseudomonas khazarica (assembly GCF_017915135.1). NCBI lineage: Bacteria > Pseudomonadati > Pseudomonadota > Gammaproteobacteria > Pseudomonadales > Pseudomonadaceae > Ectopseudomonas > Ectopseudomonas khazarica. Next base: position 1,319,305 of record NZ_CP068551.1, read on the forward strand.
GTATGCGCATTTCGCCAGCAAGGATGCGCTGTTCCACCAGGTCTTCGAGCTGGCTCTGGCCCAGGAACTGGAGCATGTCGCCGGCTGTTTTGCTGATGAGGCGAGCAGTGACGAGATCGTCGGCAAGGTATACGCCCTGCGTCTTCCTTGTCGCTACGTACGCTCTGCGCATCTGCGTTTTCTGTTGCGTACGGCGTTCCTGCCGCCTGCGGACTTGCGCAGCGCCGTCGGCTCCGGCTACGAGGCCTATCTGGCGCGGCTTCGCGATGCCTTCAGCGACTCGCTGCGGGAGCGGTACGCCTGGGCTCGGCGTGATGACGAGCGGGTAACGGGCTACGCCGAGGCGTACCTGGGCATCATCGACAGCCTGCATGTGGAACTGTTCTACGCCAGCCCCGATACCTGCGTGCGGCGCAGCGAGGCGCTGTTTGGTCTGCTGGGCGATTCGATGTCGCTGGCCACCGAATACTGAGCCGCTGTGGGCCTGCATCGTTGATGCGCTGCAATGACGTGGCGGTTGTTGTGGTGAGCGAGATGCCCATGCCGCGCTTTTTTCAGCTGCTGCCCGCCGCGTTGCGCAGGGCGAGCGGCCGGCGTGTGGCCCTGTGGCCCTGTGGCCCTGTACTTCTGCGTCAGATGAAGAGGGCGGCAACCAGCTCGGTACGGTTACTCACCGCCTGTTTGCGAAACAGGTTGAGCAAGTGGGTCTTCACCGTGGGCAGGCCGATCCCGAGTTCGCGCGCCAGTTCCTTGTTGCTGGCGCCGTCGCGTAGCAGCAGGGCGATCTGCCGTTCACGCGGGGTCAGCTGCAGCAGGCGATCCTGTGCGTCGGGCAGGCCTTGCACGGCCATCTGCATCAGCCCGTGCAAGGGCAGCAGGCCCTGCAGTTCATGCGCACTGAACGGGCCCCTGGTCGGCGTGGCGCAGCAGCGAGATACCTACTACCGGGCGTTCATCGACATGGGCGATCACTTCGACCACGTCGATCACCGCATAGCGCCGGAGAAAACCCTGGTACAGCTGGCCGCTGGCGGCCGGCTGGCGACGCAGGCCCTGCTCCAGGGACATCACCGGCAGACCGGATGCTGCGCAGGCCTGGGGGCTGAGCGGGTCGAGATCGCGATAGCCATTGAGGTAGGCGGCGTGCATCGGCGGCTGCATGCCACGCAGTTGAAAGTCGCAGGCCTGCAGGTTGGCATCGATGCGGTAGAAGGCGGCCAGGGAGGCCGGGACGAAATGCTGGAAGGCGCTGAGGCAGTGCTGGCCGAGACTCTGGTAGGTGACGGGGTTCATCGTGGCCTCGGGCAATGAGCGGCGTGGGGCGACGGCAGGGCCGCCGCCCGCACGCATCAGGCGACGGCGTAGTAGTGCTTGACGAAACTGTCGCTGACGATTTCCCACAGGACCGGTGTGCCCTTGGTCACGAACCAGGTATCACCGGCCTTGAAGCGGCTCGCCTGGCCGGTGGACTCGTCGGTCAGGACGACTTCGCCGGTGACCACGGTGGCCTGTTCGTTGAACGGGTAGGTCATGCGGAACTTGCCCTTGGTGGTGCCGAAGTAGGCGGCGCTGACCGGATCGGTCGGGGCGCCGGCGGTCATCTTGCCGAAGCACTTGACCTCGCCTTCGAGGATTTCCGAGCCGAGATCGGCCACGGTGCCCCAGGCATCCAGCTGGTCGAGGGTGATGCCGTTGGTGATGGCAGTGAGGGACATGGCAGTAACTCCTTGAGAGGTAAGCGAGGGCGCCGCGTCTGGCGCCGGGGTGTCGTTAACGGCGGCCATTCCAGTAGCCGGAAATCTGGTGCCAGGTCTTGCCGCCGGTGAGCAGCAGCGGGCGCAGCTGGTCCTTGCCGATGATGCTGCCGCGCTTGACCGAGCTGATCAGGTCGTAGCGCGCCGACCCTTCGCTCATGCCCTCGGCCAGCACCTTGCAGATGATGTGGCTGGGGGTCACGCCGAAGCCCGAGTAGCCCTGTACGAAGAAGGCGTTGGGGCGGCCCGGCAGGCTGCCGATCTGCGGGAACAGGTTGGCGCTGCAGGCCATCGGTCCGCCCCAGGCCAGGTCGATCTTCACGTCCTTGAGGTAAGGGAAGATCTTCAGCATCAGGTTGCGGTTCCAGGCCTTGAGGTCGCCGGGGATGTGCTCGACCAGCGGCGTGGCGGCGCCGAACAGCAGGCGGTTCTCGTTGGTCACGCGGTAGTAATCGATGACTGGGCGAATGTCGCTATAGGCACCGCGAATCGGGCTGATGCGCTGGATCAGCTCATCCGACAGCGGCTCGGTCATCATCTGGAAGGCATAGGTGTTGATGGTGCTGCGATGCAGTTCCGGCTCCAGCTTGTTGAGGAAGCTGTCGCAGGCCCACAGCAGTTTGCTGGCCTTGACCGAACCCTTGCCGGTGCGCACGGTGATGCGCTCGCCATACTGCACTTCCAGGGCCGGGCTGTATTCGAAGATCTTCACCCCGTAGCTGGCCAGTGCCGTGGCTTCGCCGAGCAGCAGGTTGAGCGAGTGCACGTGGCCGCCACCCATGTGCAGCAGGGCGCTGCTGTAGGCATCGGAGCCGATGATCTGCTTGACCTCGGAACCGCCGAGGAAGCGAATTTCGTGGGGCGAACCCAGGGATTTGAACTCCTTCTCCCAGGCGCGCAGGGTTTTCTCCTGGCGGGCGTTGAAACCCATGTAGCCGTAGCCGTGGCAGAAATCGGCATCGATGTCGTACCTGGCGATACGCCCCTTGATGATGTCGGCGCCCATGTCGCTGATTTCGAAGATCTGCCGCAGGCCGGCCTCGCCCACGTCCTTCTTGATCTTTTCCAGGTCGTGACCGATACCGGCCATGATCTGCCCACCGTTGCGCCCGGTGCCACCGAAGCCAAGGTAGCGTCCTTCCAGCACGACGATATTGGTGATGCCTTTTTCGGCCAGCTCCAGTGCGGTGTTGATGCCGGAGAAGCCACCGCCGATCACCACGACGTCCGCTTCCAGGTCCTGATCCAGCGAAGGGAAGCTGAGGTCGTACTTCTTGGTGGCCGTGTAGTAGGTCGGCGTTTCGATATTGATCATGACTGCTGCCTGAAGACGGAAAGGAAGTCCTGTGTGTTGCGGTGATAGTAGTGCCTGCCACCCTGGGAGCGTCTTGTTCCTGCCTGCCGTTAGTTTTGATCCGGACTGACACGCTCGAGCAACTGCGCGACCCGCGCCAGCGCCGCGCCGGCGCATGCACTGTCGAGCGCTTCGGATGCACCGGAAATGCCGATGGCGCCGATGATCTGCCCGGCGTGCCGAAACGGTTCGCCGCCGCCGAACAGGGCCAGCCCCGGTTGCAAGGGCAGGCCCTGGCGTACCGCTGGGGAGCAGCGTTGCAGGCGTTCCTGCCAGGCGTGCGTGGCCAGGCCGAAGCTGACGGCCGTGCGTGCCTTGTTCAGGGCGATGTCGCGGCTCAGCAGCGGCGCGCCGTCCATGTGCGCCATGTGCAGCAGATGGCCGGCGCCATCGACCACGGCGATGCTGACGTTCACGCCAGCGTTCTGGGCGTGCTGCAGTGCGGCCTGCAACGCTGACATGGCCAGGGCAAGGCTCAGGCTGGGGGTGTGGCGAAGCAGATCGTTCATGGTGATGTCCAGGCAGGATGAGAGATCATGAACAGCTTAATGAATCGCGGCAATCAATGCCTGCCGTGATGTCAGCCCTGGACAAGTGCCTGGCAGGCTCGCGCATGCATCGTCCCCAGGCGCAGGGATCTAATGGTGATCCACCTCTCGCCAAGGAGTGTCACCATGAGGTTGCTAGCTGCATTGCTGATCCTGTTGTTGTGCGCTCAGGCGCAGGCTCAGGAGGCTCTGCGTGTGCTCAACTGGAAGAACTACATCGATCCCCAGGTGCTGGCGGATTTCGCACGGCAGACCGGGATTCGCGTCGATTACCAGACATTCACGGCTGCCGAAGAACTGGACGCGGCACTGGCTTCGGCTACGCCCTATGACGTGATAGTCCCGTCCCATTTCCAGTTGGGACGCTTGATTCGCAGTGGCCAGCTGCGCCCGCTGGAGATGGCACGCCTGCCCAATCGGCAAAACATCGCGCCTGGCTTGCTGGCCATGCTGGCGGGTGTCGAGTCGGCTGATCGTTATGCGCTGCCTTACCTGTGGGGCGTGGTCGGTCTGGCCATCGACCCGCAACGCGCCGAAGCCAGCTATGGCGGGCCGCTGCCCAACAGCTGGAGCCTGCTGTTCAGTGAGCGCCAGGCCTCGCGCCTGCGCGGTTGTGGCCTGAGCATGCTGGATGCGCCGGAAGAGACCGCCTCGCTCTGGTTCAACTACCGTGGGCGCAATTTGCCGCAGTATGGCCCGCGGCAGATCGAGCGCAGCTTGCAGCCGTTGCTGAAGATCGGGCCGCAGTTGGATGCGCTGGATAACGAAAGCTATATCAAGGCGCTGGGCGAGCGCCGTCTGTGCGTGGCGATGGCCTGGGCCGGGCATGCGCTGACTGCGGCGCAGCGCAATCCCCAGTTGCGTTTTCAGGTGCCGGAGGAGGGTGCGGTGGCCTTCATCGACAGCCTGGCGATCCCGGCCAATGCCGGCAACCCTGACCTGGCCTACCGCTTCATGGATTACCTGCTGCAGCCTGAACAGGCGATTCGCAACGCGCGGGTGACCTACTTCTACTCGCCGCTCAAGCCAGAGCTGCAGGTCCACCAGGACCTCGCCACGGAGCGGCCGATGCAGGTGCTGGGTACTGACGAGCGCCGCCGCGTGTACATGCTGGAGAACCTTTCCGCGCAGCAGAAAGAAGCCCTGGATCACTTCTGGGGCGACCTGAAGAAGACCATCCCATGCTGTGCCAGCGACAGATAATTGAACAGCTCCGTAGCCGATCATTCAGCGCGAACATGCCAAGTCCTCGTCCTTCCCTGACTCTGACCCTGCTGCAAGCCCGTGAAACGGCGATGCGGTTTTTCCGTCCGCAACTCAACCTGCACGACCTTACCGAGCAGCAATGGCGGGTGATCCGCATCCTGCGTCAGCAGGGCGAGCTGGAGAATCACCAGTTGGCGCGTCTGGCCTGCATCCTCAAACCGAGCATGAGCGGCGTGCTGGCACGGCTGCAGCGTGATGGCCTCGTCGGGCGGCGCAGGATGCTCGAGGACCAGCGGCGAGTGCTGGTCAGCCTGACGGAACAAGGCGAGCAGTGTTTCGCCTCGATGAGCGTCGAAATGGAGAAGAACTACCAGCGTATCCAGCAGCAGATGGGTGAGGAGAAACTGGCGACCTTGCTGGAGCTGCTGCGCGAGTTGCGCGGAGTGAAGCCCTAGGGTGGGCGAGGTTCTTGCTGTCCAGCATGACCCCTCCTGGGAAGGTGGACGGCTGAAGCGCTGTCCGCCCTGCGACTCAGGCGGTCGCGATGCTCGTCACTCGCTCTGCAGCCGTTGCCGGCTGAAGTTCGCCAACACGGCCGTCGCCCCCTGGAAATCGCTCTCGGCCGCCAGTGCCAGGGCATTCACCTGGGCGCGCTCCTGTTCGATCACATAGTCCCAGAAGTGCTGGCTGGCGCTGTCGTCTTGAGCCGGCAGGGCTTCGAGCTCTGCCAGATAGCGCTCGGTCGCGCCGGCCAGCATCTTGATGAACGTCGCGTTGAACAACCGGGCGAAAGCCAGCGAGGCGCCGGCCTTGAGGCCGCCGCGGTGCTCATTGCGCAGGCTCTGGCGGCTGGCTTCGTCGGCATAGCGTGCGTGCTGCATGGCTTCCAGCTCGGCATAGGCTTGCCAGAATTCGCCCTGCGCCGTGCCGATATGCCGTTCGGCCAGTTGTGGCACCACCTGGCGAGCGACGGCGCGGTTGGCCAACTCCTTGTCCAGCGCCTGGCGATAGACACTGTCTTCGGCCTGGGCGGCGTTCGCCAAACCGAGCAGGCAGAGCAGGGGAGCGAGTAGCGTGCGGGAGCGGGGCATGTGGTTCTCGTAAGACATGGTGGGTGCCGTGTGATGGGCACAGGATCGGACTGCTAGCTCGGATTGACGCGGCGTGCAGCCGAGCACTCAAAAAAATGGCCCGGTCAGGGGCCATAAGGGTGACAAGCCAGCATGGTGTGGCGGGGCTCAGGAGATACCCAGGCACATGTATTTCTGCTCGATATAGTCGTCGATACCGTAGTGCGAGCCTTCACGGCCCAGGCCCGACTGCTTGATGCCGCCGAACGGCGCGACCTCGGTGGAGATCAGCCCTTCGTTGACACCGACCATGCCGTATTCCAGCGCTTCGCTGACGCGCCAGGCGCGACCCAGATCGCGGGTGTACAGGTAGGAGGCGAGGCCGAACTCGGTGTCGTTGGCCATGGCGATGGCCTCGGCCTCGCTGTCGAAGCGGAAGATCGGTGCCAGCGGGCCGAAGGTTTCGTCGCGTGCGACCAGCATCTCGGGGGTGACGTCGCCGAGCACGGTGGGCTCGAAGAAGCTGCCGCCAAGCGCATGCGGCTTGCCACCGGCGAGCACCTTGGCGCCTTTGCTCACGGCGTCCTGGATATGCTCTTCGACCTTGGCCACGGCCTTGGCGTTGATCAGCGGGCCCTGCTGGGCGCCGTCCTCACCCGCCGGAGCGACTTTCAGGGCATTCACGGCCTCGACCAGGCGCTGGCTGAACTCGTCGTACACGCCGTTCTGCACCAGCAGACGGTTGGTGCACACGCAGGTCTGCCCGCTGTTGCGGAACTTGGAGCCGATGGCGCCCTGCACGGCGGCATCCAGATCGGCATCGTCGAAGACGATGAACGGCGCATTGCCGCCCAGTTCCAGTGACACTTTCTTGATGGTTTCGGCGCATTGCGCCATCAGCAGTTTGCCGATGCCGGTGGAGCCGGTGAAGGACAGCTTGGCCACGTCCGGGTTGCCGGTCAGCTCGCTGCCAATGGCGCGCGAGTCATTGCCGGGGACGATGTTCAGCACGCCAGCCGGGATGCCGGCGCGTTCGCCCAGTACCGCCAGGGCCAGGGCCGACAGCGGGGTTTCCGAAGCGGGCTTGAGCACCACGGTGCAGCCGGCGGCCAGGGCCGGGCCGACCTTGCGGGTGATCATGGCGTTGGGGAAGTTCCACGGGGTGATCGCCGCGACCACGCCAATGGCCTGCTTGATCACCACCAGGCGACGGCCTTGCTTGTCATGCGGGATGACGTCGCCGTAGACACGCTTGGCTTCTTCGGCGAACCACTCGATGAAGCTGGCGCCATAGGCGATCTCGCCACGGCTTTCGGCCAGCGGCTTGCCCTGTTCCCAGCTGAGCAGGCGGGCCAGGTCTTCCTGGTTGGCCATGATCAGGTTGTACCAGTTGCGCAGGATGGCGCTGCGTTCCTTGGCGGTCTTCTCGCGCCAGGCGGGCAGGGCCGCTTTCGCCGCGGCAATGGCGCGGGCGGTCTCTGCCTGGCCGACGGCGGCCACGTCGGCGATCAGTTCGCCATTGGCCGGGTTGGTCACGGCGAAGCGCGTTGCGTTGTCCGCCTCGACCCATTGGCCATCGATATAGGCCTGTTCGCGCAGCAGGTTCAGATCGGTGAGTTTCATGTCGTTCTCTTGCAAATGCTGGCGGGGCGGGTCAGTAAACGCCGCCGCCACTGGTGGACGGTGCCGGAGCATCCTTGAAGGCGCTGGCCAGGGTCTGCAGGCCGCGCATCAGTACGGTGGTGTCGACGCCTACGGCGACGAATCTGGCGCCCAGTTCGATATAGCGACGGGCCAGGCTCTGATCGGCACTGAGGATGCCGGCGGCCTTGCCGGCCTTGCCGATACGCACGATGGCGTCTTCGATGGCGGCTTGCACGTCGGGGTGGCCGGGGTTGCCGCGATGGCCCATGGAGGCACTGAGGTCAGCCGGGCCGATGAACACGCCATCGACGCCATCGACGGCGACGATCTCATCGAGCCTGGCCAGGCCGTCGAGGTTCTCGATCTGCACCAGCAGGCACATCTGCGCGTCAGCCTGGTCCAGGTAGCCGGGGATGCTGTTCCAGCGCGAGGCACGCGCCAGGGCGCTGCCGACACCACGCACGCCGCTCGGCGGATAATGCATGGCGCGCACCAGCTCACGGGCTTGCTCGGCGCTCTCTACCATCGGCACCAGCAGGGTTTGTGCGCCAATGTCGAGAATCTGCTTGATCAACGCGGTGTCGCCGATCACCGGGCGGATCACCGGCCGAGAGGCGTACGGCGCCACGGCCTGCAACTGGCCGAGCAGGCCGCGCAGGTCGTTGGGCGCGTGTTCGCCGTCGATCAGCAGCCAGTCGAAGCCGGCGTTGGCCGCCAGCTCCGCGCAGTACGGATCGGCCAGGCCGAGCCACAGGCCGATCTGCGCCTCGCCCGATTGCAGGCGTTGCTTGAAGGTGTTGATGGGCATGTCCATGGGGGCTCCTTCGGAGAGCTGCAAGGCACAAGCTTCAAGCGGCAAGCGAACGCTGCTGTTCTTGTGGCTTGAAGCTTGCCGCTTGTGGCTTAGATAAACCGGCAGGCGATGCTGCCGAGCATGTCGTAGTCGACGTGGAAGGTATCGCCCGGATTGGCCGCCACCGGACGGGTGAACGAGCCGCCGAGGATGATCTGGCCCGGCTCCAGGGTGACGTCGTACGGCGCCAGCTTGTTGGCCAGCCAGGCCACGCCCTTGGCCGGGTGGTTGAGTACCGCGGCGGATACCCCGGACTCCTCGATCACGCCGTTGCGGTAGAGCACCGCCGGCACCTTGCGCAGGTCGATCTCGGTCGGGCGCACGGCACGGCCACCCATGACCACGCCGGCGTTGGCGGCGTTGTCGGAGATGGTATCGAACACCTTGCGCGTGACCTGGGTCTCCGGGTCGAGCTGCTGGATGCGCGCGTCGATGATCTCCAGCGCCGGAATCACCCACTCGGTGGCGTCGAGCACGTCGAAGATCGTCACGTTCGGGCCTTTCAGCGGCTTGCCGAGGATGAACGCCAGTTCCACTTCCACGCGCGGCACGATGAAGCGCTCGAAGGGGATGTCGCTGCCTTCATCGAACAGCATGTCATCGAGCAGCGCGCCGTAGTCCGGTTCGCTGATGTTCGACGACACCTGCATGGCGCGCGAGGTCAGGCCGATCTTGTGGCCGACCAGCTTGCGTCCGTCCCTGATCTTCTGCGCGACCCAGGCGCGCTGGATGGCGTAGGCATCCTCGATGGTGATCGCGGGGTGGTCCAGGGAGAACTGGCGAACCTGCTGGCGCGAGCGCTCGGCGGCGTCGAGGCGGGCGGCAGCCTGCTGGATGAGGGTCGAGTCGAGCATGGCGGATCTCTCTTGAGCGGTAGGCGCGCAGTGCCTCGGGCAGATACGCGGCAGTGGTGTCGAGTCGCGCAGGGAGGGCGCGGGTTAGGTGTTGAACAGCGGGTGCAGACTGCTGTGTTTGCCGTCGTAGACCTGGCCGGAGCTTTCGTCGATCTGCAGCGTGAGACCGATCGGGCGCTGCTGCTGCAGGGCATCCAGGTACTGACGCAAGGTCGCCAGCAGGCTGTCGCCAACCTGCTTGTGCACGGCCGCGCTGCGGCCGGCGCCCATGCGCAGGTTGGCGTAGAGAAAGCCGTAGTCGCCCTTGCCGTCGGCCACGGCACTGTGCGTGGCGGGGTAGGCCAGCACACGGGTGCCGCCAGTGGGGAACACGGCCTTGCCGCTTTCGTCGCGCTGTTCGAGCATGCTGTCGGCCAGCGCGCGGCACAGGCCGGGAATGTCGGCCTGGCTTTCCAGGTCCGGGGTGTACAGCAGCACCAGGTGGGGCATTGCAGTGTCCTCGCAAAGGCAGGAGCGGTTCAGTCGGGCTTCAGTCAGTCGTCTGTCGTGGCGGCAGCCGCTCCCGCTCGGGGTTACAGTCGGCTGGTCGAAGGCACGCTGGCCGGTTGGGAGGCGCTCGGCGCGGGAATGGCCGAACCGTCCTGCGCGGTGACCGGGAAGATGGCGTTGATCTGCCCGGTGCCGGAGGCGGCGAAGTAGGGAGTGAGCACTTCCACCTGGCCGTCGTAGTTCGACCAGCCCAGCGCCCCGAGCAACTTGGCGGTGTCGTGCATGAAGCCTTCACCGTGGCCCTTGGCGGCGTACTCCGGGAGCATGGCGCAGAAGTCTTGCCATTCGCCGTTCTGCCACATCTGGATCACGCGCTGGTCGAGCGTCTCCAGGAACGGGCTCCAGATCCGGGTGGCGAACTCCGGTGCCTGGCCGTTCTGTGCGAAGCGGTGCGACAGCGAGCCGCTGGCGAGAAATGCCACGGTACCGTCGTAGTGCTCTTCCACTGCCTTGCGCATGGCCCAGCCGAGGCGGGCGCTGTCATTGAGGTAGTGCGAGGTGCACAGCGAGGAGACCGAAACCACCTTGAAGTGCTGGTCTTGGTTCATGTAGCGCATCGGCACCAGGGTGCCGTACTCCGGCGCCAGGGTGGTGGCGTCGTGGGCCATGGTCTCCACGCCCATGCGGTTGCACTCGGCGGCGAGGATCTTGCCCAGTTCGGGGTTGCCCGGGAACTCGTACGGCATGTTGCTGATGAAGTGCGGCAGCTCGTTGCTGGTGTACAGACCCTTGAAGTGCGGTCCGCAGTTGATGTGGTAGCCGGCGTTGACCAGCCAGTGGGTGTCGAACACCACGATGGTGTCCACGCCCAGCTCGCGGCAGCGCTTGCTGATCTCGATGTGGCCGTCGATGGCCGCCTGACGGAACCCCTGGCGCGGGCCGGGGAACTCGGAGATGTACATCGAGGGGACGTGGGTGATCTTGGCAGCCAGAGCGAGTTTGCCCATGGTGATTCTCCTGCTGGAAAGTCCGTTGCAACGGCGCTTTCGTGCTTGATTGTGGTTGTTCGCACGTCCGGCAAAATCTTCGTTGCGTCGTCCGCATCCCCCTCCAGCGGAGGGGGATGCGATCCGCGCATTCGTCGCGTGTGCAGACCGTCGAGGCTAAGGCAACGGTCGCTCAGGTGCGAACGGCTTTTCAGAGGCCCCAGCGCGGAATGTGGTGGTTGCCCATGGAAATGCACACGTTCTTGATCTCGGCGAATACCTCGAAGCTGTACTCGCCGCCTTCACGGCCGGTACCCGAGCCCTTCACGCCACCGAACGGCTGGCGCAGGTCGCGTACGTTCTGGCTGTTGATGAAGACCATGCCGGCCTCGATGCCGCGCGCCAGGCGATGGGCCTTGCCTATATCCTGGGTCCAGATGTAGGACGCCAGGCCGTACTCGGTGTCGTTGGCCAGGCGCAGGGCTTCGGCTTCGTCCTTGAACTTGATCAGGCAGGCCACCGGGCCGAAGATTTCTTCCTGGGCAATGCGCATGCGGTTGTCGACGTCGGCGAATACGGTCGGCTGGATGAACTGACCCCTGGCCAGATGCGCGGGCAGGCCAGCCGGACGCTCCAGGCCGCCAGCGACCAGATTGGCGCCTTCCTCGATGCCGATCCTGATGTAGCCGGTGACCTTGTCGTAGTGCGCCTGGGTGATCATCGAACCGACCTGGGTCTTCGGGTCGGTCGGGTCGCCGACGATCAGGCGTTTGGCGCGTGCGGCGAACTCGGCGACGAACTGGTCGTAGACGCTTTCCTGGATGAAGATGCGCGAACCGGCGGTGCAGCGCTCACCGTTCAGCGAGAAGATGGTGAACAGCGCGGCATCGAGGGCGCGGTCGAGGTCGGCGTCGTCGAAGATCAGCACCGGGCTCTTGCCGCCCAGCTCCATCGAGTATTTCTTCAGGCCAGCGGTCTGCATGATCCTGCGCCCGGTGGCGGTGCCGCCAGTGAAGGAGATGGCGCGTACGTCCGGGTGACGCACCAGCGCATCGCCGGCGGTGGCGCCATAGCCCTGGACCACGTTGAGCACGCCCGGCGGAATGCCGGCCTCCAGGGCCAGGCGGCCCAGCTCGTTGGCCGTCAGTGGCGACAGCTCGCTCATCTTCAGTACCGCGGTGTTGCCCAGTGCCAGGCACGGTGCGGTCTTCCAGGTGGCGGTCATGAACGGCACGTTCCATGGCGACACCAGGCCGCATACGCCGACCGGCTGGTACAGGGTGTAGTTGAGCATCTGGTCGTCGACCGGATAGCTGTGGCCGTCCATGCGCGTGCAGACTTCGGCGAAGAAGTCGAAGTTGTGCGAGGCACGCGGGATCAGCACATTCCGGGTCTGGTGAATGGGCAGGCCGGTGTCGAGGGTTTCCAGCTCGGCCAGCTTGGGCACGTTCTGGTCGATCAGCTCACCCAGCTTGCGCATCAGCCTGGCGCGTTCCTTGGCCGGGGTGTTGGCCCACTTGGGGAAGGCTGCCTTGGCGGCGGCCACGGCCAGGTCGATTTCCTCGGCCCCACCGCTGGCGACTTCGCCAATGGCTTCGGTGGTGGCGGGGTTGTAGTTGGTGAAAGTCTCTTTGCTCTCGACTTCCTTGCCGTTGATCCAGTGCTTGATCATGATTCTGTACCTTGTGCGTGTTATCGGCCGCGGGCGGCGAAGAATTCGGATTCGCTGACGATGCGGTTGACCAGGCGGCCAACGCCTTCCACTTCCACCACCACTTCATCGCCCGGCACCACGTCGGCCAGGCCTTCCGGCGTGCCGGTGGCGATCATGTCGCCCGGCTGCAGGGTCATGAAGCTGGAGAAGTATTCGATGAGATAGGGGATGTCGAAGATCATGTCGGCGGTGCTGCCTTCCTGTTTCAACTCGCCGTTGATCCAGGTGCGCAGCCTGAGCCTGGACGGGTCCGGCACTTCGGCTGCATCGACGATCCACGGGCCGACCGGAGTGGTGCAGTCACGGTTCTTCACCCGCAGGTTGGGCCGGTAGTAATTCTCCAGGTAGTCGCGGATCGCGTAGTCGTTGCAAACGGTGTAGCCCACCAGGTACTCGAGGGCGTCCTCGCGCTTGACGTTCTTCGCCGGCTTGCCGATCACGGCGACCAGTTCGCACTCGTAGTGCATGTACTTGACGTTGTCGGGGCGCCAGGTGATCTGGTTGTGGCCGGTATAGGTGCCCGGCGACTTGATGAACGCCAGCGGTTCGGTCGGCGCCTTGAAGGCCAGCTCGGCGGCGTGGTCGGCGTAGTTCAGGCCGAGGGCGAACATGCTGCCTTCGGCAGGTGGCAGCCACTCGACATCGGCTTCGGCGAGCAGGCGACCATCGGCCAGGCGCACGGCGTTGTCTGTCTCGACGGTGACGGCGTGAATTTCATTCTGGTAGCGGATGCGGGCGTGTTTCATGGTGCTCTCCTTATTCCGCGACGATGGTGTTGGTCAGCCGGCCCAGGCCACTGATTTCCACCACGACTTCATCGCCGGGCTGCACGTCGACGCGGCCTTCCGGGGTGCCGGTGATCAGCACGTCGCCTTCATGCAGGGTCATGAACTCGCTGAGTTCGGTGATCAGTTGCAGGATGCTGCGCACGAAGTTGGCCGTGCTGTTTTCCTGGCGCACTTCGCCGTTGACCAGCAGGGTCAGGGTCAGGTTGTGCGGGTTGCTCAGCGCGACCACGTCGCTGCTCAGGGCGCAGAAACCGTCACGGCATTTGGCCTTGACGGCCGGGCGGTAATAGCTGTCTTCCGGCAGGCTGAATTCATTGACGATCAGGTAGCCGGCGACATGCTTCATCGCCTCGGCTTCGCTGACGCGACTGGCGGTCTTGCCGATCACCACGCCCAGGGCAGGCCCCGGCTGCAGGCGTTCGCCGGCCGGCATGAACACGGCCTGGCCATCACCATTGCGGGTATTGGGGGTCTTGATGAACAGCACCGGCTTGACCGGCGGCTTCTGATAGGGCGGCTCGTTGAACTCGGCCAGCCGGCTTTGCAGCAGCCCTTGGTAGTTCAGCGCGATGCCGAACAGAGTGCCTGTGGCGATGTCGCTAGCGGCGTGACGCATGCTTCACTCCTGGATCGTTCTGGGAAGCTCCCAGTGCATAAAGGCAGTGGTGCCGAACTATCGGTTCGGTACCGGTAAATCGTTAACATGCTAATTTTATAGTTAACATATTAACTTTGGTCAAGTCATGCTTCCTGTCGAGTCTCGGCTGTGTGCTCATTAAACGGCGCTTCGCCCGTCATTTATTGTCTGGGGCTGCCAATGTGCTTGACTTGGCTTGCCAGGCCGACGCGTGTGACTCACTGGTGTTTGCGTCGGCTGGGCAGAAATTGCTTAAATTCCTATCTATTTCTGACACCGCCGGAGAATCGACTCGTCCATGGCTGCCCCACGTCCCTCACTGACTCTTACCCTGCTGCAGGCGCGCGAAGCGGCCATGGGCTTTTTCCGTCCTTCGCTGAACCAGCACGGATTGACCGAGCAGCAATGGCGGATCATTCGGATCCTGCGGCAATCCGGAGAAATGGAGATCCATCAGTTGGCCAGCCAGGCCTGCATCCTCAAGCCGAGCATGACCGGCGTGCTGTCGCGGATGGAGCGCGATGGTGTGGTGCGGCGCTGGAAGTCGGCGCAGGATCAGCGTCGTGTCTTCGTCGGCCTGACCGAGCAGGGGCAGCAGTGCTTCGTGTCGATGAGCGAGGACATGGAGCGCAACTACCAGCGTATCCTCGAGCAGTTCGGCGCGGAGAAGCTCCAGCAACTGTTCGGCCTGCTCAACGAGCTCAAGCAGATCAAGCCCTGAAGCGCATGTGATGGCGAGCCGCCCGCCGATCCCCAATATCGACATCGGCCAGGTCTATGACCAGCGCTATGCCGATTCCGAAGTGCATTACGAAGCGCTGGGCAAGCTGGCGGACTTCTTCGGGCGCAACATGCCGGTGCACCGGCACGATCGGTTCTTCCAGGTGCATTACGTCAAGAGTGGCAGCGTGCGCGTCTACCTCGACGACCAGCGCTACGTGCAGCAGGGACCGATGTTCTTTCTCACGCCGCCGACCATCGCCCATGCGTTCGTCACCGAGGCTGCCAGCGATGGCCATGTGATCACCGTGCGCCAGCAGCTGGTCTGGCCGCTGTTGCAGGAGGTGGTCGGGCTGGCTCCGGGCGCGCAGCTCGCGCCGATCTGTGTGGCAATCGGTGAGCTGGGAGAGGCGTATCGCGATGAAGTGCTGCGCTTGAATCTACTGTTCGACCAGTTGCGCGGCGAGTTTTCCGCTGCCCGGCCAGGGCGCGAAACGGCCTTGCAGGCGTTGACGCGGCTGATCTTCATCGGTCTGCTGCGTCTGTCGGAGCGTTCCCTGTCAGCGCAGCCGGCGCGGCGCGAGGACATGCACATCTTCCAGCGCTTCAATCAACTGGTCGAGGCGCATTACCTGCAGCATCTGCCCCTGGCCGATTATGGGCGCCTGCTAGGGGTGACCGAGGCACGCCTCAACGATGTCTGCCGGCGTATCGCCGACATGCCGTCCAAGCGCCTGGTGTTCGAGCGCCTGATGCAGGAGGCCAAGCGCCTGCTGCTGTTTACCGCCTGCAGTGTCAACGAGATCTGCTACCAGCTGGGGTTCAAGGACCCGGCCTACTTCAGTCGCTTCTTCTCCCGGCATGCCGGCGTCACGCCGGGCGAATACCGCTTGCGTAGCCGGGCTGACGGCATCTGAAGGCTGCGCAGCAGGGCGTAGCCGGCTCGCATCTGGTCCGCATGTCAATCCAGTAGCCGGTTGGCGCAGCGCAGGCCACATGCTCCCGAGTGCCCTGACACGGATTCATTCGAGGGCTGATGTACGCGGCTGCGTGCGTGCCCGGCCGTCGCCGGGCACGCACGAGGTTACAGCAGGGGCAGGGTGTAGCTGACGATCACGCGGTTCTCGTCGATATCCACGGCGCCCGGGCCTGTGACCTGCCCGGCACGGTAGGTCACGTTGCGCAGGTGTACGCGCAAGCCCTTCAGGGTGCTGTCCTGGAAGGTGTAGACCAGGTCGCTGTTGCGTTCCCACTCTTTGCCATTGTTGCCGGCGCTGCTTTCGATGTCGTAACCGCTGATATAGCGGGTCATGAAGGTCAGGCCGGGAATGCCCAGGCCGACGAAGTCGTAGTCGTAGCGCAGTTGCCAGGCATCTTCGTTCTGCCGGTTGAAGGTCCAGTAGGTCGACAGGTTGGTGCTGTACGGATCGGAACCGGTGATCACGCCGAGCACCGACTCACCGGACATGCGCTGGAAGCCGGCAGCGAACTTATGCGCGCCGGCGCTCAGGGTGAATATGCCGTTGAGGAAGTGGTTCCTGCCAACGCCGCTGGCATCGTAATCGGTCTGGAAATAGCGCAGGTCGCTGCGCAGGTTCAGCCCTTCAGCCAGCGGCAGGTTATGGACCAGGCCTGCGAAATGCTGCTTGTAGGTGTTGTCATAGCGGCCGTAGTAGTAGCTGGCGGTCAACTGTGGATTGACGGCGTAGCTGCCACCGAGCAGGTCGAAGCTGTCGATGTCGTTGGGGAAGTCCTGACGGTGGCTCTGGTCGCGCAGGTTGTACTCGGTAAGGCGACCGGCATGCAGGGTCAGTCCCTCGATTTCCTGCGAGGTGAGCAGACCGCCGCTGTAGGTTCCGGGCAGCAGGCGGGTGTAGTTGTATTGCACGACCGGCAACATGGGCTGCAGGGTGCCCAGGTGCAGGGTGCTCTTGGATATACGGGCCTTGGCCGTCACGCCCAGTTCGCTGTAGTCATCCACCGGACTGCCATCGCTTTCCAGCGGCAGCATGCCGATGCCGCCACCGCCGCTGGCGCCGTTGACCCGGCCTTTGCCGGAGTCCAGACGTAAACCGAGCATGCCGATCACGTCGGCACCGAAGCCAACCGTGCCTTCGCTGTAGCCGGATTCCAGGCGTGCGATGAACCCCTGGGCCCACACTTCGCCGTAGGAGGTGGCGGTGCCTGGCTCACGGTAGTCGCGGTTGAGGTACATGTTGCGCAGTTCGAGGCTGGCTTTGCTGTCGTCGAGCAAGGCGGCGAGGGCATTGCCGCTGACGATCCAGGAGCCTGCGAGCATGCAGGAGAGCAGGGGGAGTGAAGGTGCTTTTCGAGTCATTGTTGTTATCTCTGAGGCTATGTTAAGTGCCCGCCATACCGCTGCCGCGAAGCAGGAATGGCGAAATGAACCTAGCACCAAATTAATATGTTAACAATAAGGCTCAATTTTCCATGGCCTTTCATGGCGAGTGGTTTACTGCTTTGTAGGTGTTCAATTCGTTGAAAATAAACGATAAATCAATGATTTTTGACCTTCGCTGGTCGTCACCGAAGCGGTGTTCGGCACCGGTAGTGATTGACATTGTTCGTAAATTTATTAGCTTATTAACGTAATAGCGCTTCACCCAGACCGGCGTCGTACTGCGTGCGCATGGTTACAACAACAAAATGGAGCTACCGCATGAAATCCCTTTACTCCGCCTTTCTGTGTGTGGCACTGACTGCTGCCGCCTCCTGCGCTCAGGCGCAGACGGTCAAGCTGAAGGTCGCTCATTTCCTTCCCTCCACGTCCAATGCTCAGGCCAACATCATCGAGCCCTGGTGTGCCCAGCTGGAAAAGGAGTCGGCTGGCCGTATCCAGTGTCAGATCTACCCGTCGATGCAACTGGGCGGCACCCCGGCGAAGCTGGCGGACATGGCACGCAATGGCGTGGCGGATATCGTCTGGACGGCGCCGGCTTATTCCGCCGGGAAGTTCCCGCGGGTCGAGGCGCTGGAGCTGCCCTTCGTCCTGCCCTATGGCGGCAAGGCCGGTAACGCGATCATCTGGGATTACTACGAGCAGTACGCCAAGGATGATTTCAAGGGCTACAAGGTGCTGGTGGTGCATGGCGATGGCGGCATGAGCCTGCATACCCGTGGCAAGCGGGTGAATACCCTGGCCGACCTCAATGGCCTGAAGCTGCGTGCTTCCAGTCGTACTGCGGCAAAAACCATCGAGAGCCTGGGTGCCACCCCGGTGAGCATGCCGCCGGCGCAGATGACCGAGGCCATTTCCAAGGGCGTGGTCGACGGTGCGCTGGCCGCCTGGGAAGTGGTGCCGGCGACCAAGCTGGATGAAGTCACCCAGTTCCACAGTGTCACCCCGGAAGGGCAACCGGCGTTCGGCTATACCGTGCTGACCATGCTGATGAACCAGCGCAGGTTCGATGCTCTGCCGGCGGACCTGCAGGCCATCATCGAGCGTAACAGCGGCAAGGCGTTGTCCGAGCGCTTTGCCGAGGCCTGGGACAAGGCCACGGAAGCTGCCGAGTCTGCGGCTCCAGAGGCCGCTCTGGCCCGCATCGAACCCGCTGCCTATGCAGAGATGCAGAAGGCGTCGGCCAGTGCCATCGAGCAATGGATCGGTGAAGCCAATGGCAAGAACCTCGACGGAAAGGCGCTGATCGACGGCGTCCGCAACCTGGCCGCTGGTAATCGGTAGTCCTGATCATGAACGAGTCGCTGTCCTTCGACGGCAGTTCGCCCGCAGGGCATGGTCGTCTGTACCGTGCCCTGTACTATCCGGCGCAGGGCTTTGCGCTGGGCGGTGGGTTGCTGCTGCTGTTACTCATCGGTATGTCGCTGGTTTCCATTGTCGGCCGCAAGCTGCTGTCTGCACCCATTCGCGGTGATATCGAGTTGATGGAAATTGGCGCTGCCATCGCCATTGCAGCCTTCTTGCCGCTATGCGAGCTGCGCGGTGCGCATATCAAGGTGGATGCCTTCACCCTGGCCGTTTCCCCTGCGTTGCGGCGTCTGCTGGATACCTTCGCCCATCTCGCTTGCCTGCTGGTGGCGCTGCTGCTGGCCTGGCGCACGGGGCTGCAGGCACTCGACAGCCGGGAGTACGGCGACGTTTCCACGCTGCTGTCGATTCCGTTGTGGATTCCCCTGCTGTTCATCGTGCCCAGTCTGTTGCTGCTGGCCATGTGCGCTCTGGCGCGTGTCTTCGAGCTGTATCAGCGTCCCGGAGGTCGTCCATGAGCGGTCTGAGTCTCGGCCTGATCGCGCTGGCCATCACCATGATCCTGCTGGTGCTGCGCGTGCACATCGGCATCACCATGATGGTTGGTGGCGTGGCCTGCTTCTGGGCGGTCAATGACGGCGATCTGTCGGCGCTGCTGTTCACCCTCAACAACCTGGTCTACTCGCGCCTGTCCAACTATGACCTGGCGGTGATTCCGCTGTTTGTGCTGATGGGCCAGTTCGCCACCCATGGTGGGTTGTCGCGCTCCATCTTTCGCTGCGCTTCAGCCTTTATCGGGCACTGGCGCGGCGGCATGGGCATGTCGGCGATCGGTGCCTGCGCCGGCTTCGGCGCAATCTGCGGCTCGTCGTTGGCAACCTCGGCGACCATGAGCCATGTCGCCCTGCCTGAACTGCGTCGCTACAACTACTCCGGGCGCCTGGCCACGGCCACCGTGGCAGCCGGCGGGACACTGGGTATTCTGATTCCGCCGTCGGTGCCGCTGATCATCTATGCGGTGCTGACCCAGGAGTCGATCGCCAGCCTGTTCGTGGCTGCCGTGGTTCCAGGGCTGATGGCCGTGGTGGGCTACATGCTGGTGCTGCGCATCATGGTTGCTCGCGAAGGGCACGGCGAGCACGAGCAGGCCAAGGCCAGCGCAGCCGAACGGCTCAAGGCCTTCGCCAGCGTGGTGCCGGTGATCGGCGTGTTCCTCGTGGTGATCATCGGTATCTACGGGGGCTGGTCGAACCCGACCGAAGCGGCCTCCATCGGCGCTGCGGCCTGCGGTCTGCTCGCGGTGTTCCAGGGCGGCATGCGCTGGGCCGGTGTTCGCGCGAGCCTGCTGGGCACGGCGGAAACCACGGCGATGATCTTCCTCGTGCTGCTCGGCGCCGACCTGCTCAATTCCGGCTTGGCGCTGACGCAGATGCCGGCCGAACTGGCCGCCTGGGTACTGGCCAGCGGCATGGAGCCGATGCTGGTGCTGGTCGCCATCCTGGTGCTGTACCTGGTGCTGGGCATGGTCATGGATTCGCTGGCGATGATCCTGCTGACCATCCCGATCTTCTACCCGGTGATCATTGGCCTGGACTTCTTCGGCATGAGCCAGGTGGACAAGTCGATCTGGTTCGGCATTCTCGCCCTGATGGTGGTGGAGATCGGTCTGGTCACCCCGCCCATGGGCATGAACCTGCTGATCGTGCAGCGCACGGCAGGCGATGTGCCGCTGATGGATATGGCGCGCGGGGTTATTCCATTCCTCTGTTCCGACCTGCTGCGCATCGTGCTGCTGGTGGCCTTCCCCGGGCTTTGCCTGTGGTTGCTTTCGCTCTGATCTCCACTGTGCGACTTGGCCGCCTGCGGGCGGCTTTTTTTCATCGTTTGCAGGAGCCCGTATGTCCTTCGTCGATAAACCGCGTCGCCTGATCGTCCTGCTCGCGGCACTGGTGGCGTTCGGGCCCTTGTCGATCGACATGTACCTGCCCAGCCTGCCGCTGATTGCCAGCGACCTGGGGGCGAGCGAGCGGCAGGTGCAACTGAGCATCGGCCTGTTCCTGGCCGGATTCAGCCTGGGCATGCTGTTCTATGGACCACTCTCGGATCGTTATGGCAGGCGTCGCCTGCTGCTTGGCGGTATCTGTCTGTACCTGCTGGCCAGCCTGGGCTGCGCGCTGGCCGCCACGGCGGAGCAACTGCTGGTCTGGCGCCTGCTGCAGGCGCTCGGTGGGGCGTCGGCCTCGGTGCTGGCGCGGGTGATCGTGCGTGACCTGTTCCCACTCGACGATGCGGCGCGGGTACTGTCGCTGATGCAGCAGGTGACGATGATTGCCACCCTGCTGGCGCCGCTCATCGGCAGCTACCTGATCATGTTCGATGGCTGGCGGGTCATCTTCGTCTTCCTGCTGGGATTCGCCGCTCTGTGTCTGGTGCTGGTGGCCCGGCGCGTGCCGGAAACCCACCCGCTCGAGGCGCGTGGCTCCTCGGCGTTTGCCGCATTCCGTGCCTATGGCGAGATCGCCCGGCAGCCGCGGGCACTGGGTTACATCCTGTGCATGGGCCTGGCGTTCGGCGGCATGTTCGCCTTCATCACTGCATCGCCCTTCGTCTACATCCAGTACTTCGGCATTTCCCCGCAGCAATATGCCTGGCTGTTCGGCCTGAATATCGCCGGCATCATGAGCATGAGTTTTGCCAATGCCCGCCTGGTGGGGCGGCTCGGTGCACAGCGCATGCTTGGCCTGGGTGCCGGTGTTGCAGTGTTGTCCGGGCTGGCGCTGCTGGCCTGCACCGCCCTGGGCGTGGGTGGTTTGACGGCTTTGGCGCTGTGCGTGCTGCTGTACGTCAGTGTTACCGGCATGCTCGGTGCCAACTGCCTGGCCTGTCTGATGGCCATCTTTCCGCGCCAGGCCGGCGCGGCGGCTGGCCTGGCGGTGGCATCGCAGTTCGCCGTGGGGACCCTCTGCAGTGCCCTGGTGGGCGTCTTGTATGACGGTACGCCCTGGCCGATGGGACTGGTGGTCGGGTTGGCTGGAGTGGGCGTGTTGCTGGCCTATTGGCTGAGCCGACTCGACTAGTGGAGCATTGCTGCTCGCTGTAGGCGCGGCTTCAGCCGCGAGCCGCGCTTATGCCCGGTACCTCGCCTGTCTCAGCGACTGGCCAGCACCTGGCGTTGCTGATACAGCGCCCAGCCCCAGTAGATCAGCAGCAGGCTGCCTGCTCCGGCCAATACCCAGGGGGCTCCCAGGCGGGCGGCGAGCAGGCCGGCCAGCAGCCCGCCGATGGCGTCGAAACCGAAACGGGTCGAGGTGTACAAGGCCACGACCCGGCCGCGCAGAGCCTCGGGTGCATTGCTCTGCAGAATGATGTTGGTGCCGACATTGTTGATGGTGATGCCGAAGCCCAGCAGCGCCATGGCAATCAGCGACAGCCAGGGCAGTGTGCTGCTGGCCAGTATCAGCATGGCCAGGGCGCTGATGGCAATCGAGGCGAGGATCAGGCCGGGCAGGGTGGCAGTGGTGTTCCTGCCGGCCAGCAACATGCTCGAGCCCAGCGAGCCGAGACCGGCTGCGCCCCACAGCCAGCCCAGGGTGGTGGCATCACCGCCGAAGATATCGCGGGCGAAGACCGGCAGCAGCACGACGTAGCTGGACGCAGTCAGGTTGACCGCCAGCACGCTGAGCATCAGGCGCTGTACGGGCGGGTTGCCCAGGACATAGCGCAGTCCTTCGCCGAAGACATTGCGAAACGAGCCACTGGCGCGCGGTGAGGGTGCCAGGCGTACGCAGGTCAGGCCGATCATCAGGGCCAGATAGGAGGCCGCATTGAGGGCGAAGCATACCGCCTCGCTGACAAAACCCAGCAGCAGGCCGGCCAGGGGCGGGCCGATGAAGCGCGACAGGGTGAACAGCATGGCATTGAGCGCCAGTGCATTGGGCAGGTCCGCGCGATCATTGACGAACTGGCTCAACAGCGACTGGCGCAAGGGCGTGTCCACGGCATTGAGGATGCCGAGCAAGGCCGCCATGGCCACGATCAGCGCAGGGCTGATCAGCTCACTGGCTGTCAGCGCTGCCAGTGTCAGCGCCTGCAGGGCCAATGCACCCTCGACCAGAATCAGCAGGCGGCGCTTGTCGTGGCGATCGATCCAGGCTCCGGCGAACGGGCCGACCAGCAACTGCGGCAACAGCGCGGCGAAGGTGGTCAGCCCGAGCAGGGCGACCGAGTCGGTCAGCCGGTAGATCAGCCAGGACAAGGCGACCTGTTGCACCCAGGTGCCCAACGTGGAAATGGCGTGGCCGCTGAAGTACAGGCGGAAATTGCGATGATGCAGGGCACGCAAGGCGTTGGGCCAGCGACGCATGGCGAGGTGTATCCGAGGCGGGAAGAGACGGTGGATAATAGCTTTTTCGTTATGTTGTTAACAAATTGTGCTGCGCTACGAATTCTCCGGCCTGAATGGCGAGAGTTCCCATGAAAAGTGCAATCAACAGACCGTAACGTCCATTTTGGCCATCGCTGGGCCTGCGCATAATCCTCCTCGTACAGCCGCCACAGTGCGCAGCTCGACTCATGTCGCGTCAGTCATGAGCAAAGCGAACGAATCTCTAACAAGAAAGGCCCCTACAATGAAAAAGCCAAATCCTCTGCTCGATGCCCTGCAGGAAATCCTCCCGGCCATTGCTGCCAATGCTGCCCAGGCGGAAAGGGATCGCAAGGTCCCTGCCGAGAACATCGCCATGCTCAAGGGCATCGGCATGCATCGTGCCTTCCAGCCCAAGGCCTACGGTGGCCTGGAAATCTCCCTGCCCGAGTTTGCCGACTGTGTGGCGGCGTTGGCCGGTGCCTGTGGCGGCACGGCCTGGGCATTCAGCCTGCTGTGCACCCATAGCCACCAGATGGCCATGTTTTCTCGCCAATTGCAGGAAGATGTCTGGGGGGAGGACCGTGATGCGACCGCGAGCAGCAGCGTCGCCCCCTTTGGCAAGGCACAGAACGTCGAGGGGGGCATCATCCTCAACGGCGAACTGGGTTGGAGCAGCGGCTGTGATCATGCCGAGTGGGCCATCGTAGGTTTCCGCCGACCCGCCGGGGACGGTGAGCCGCCAGTCTATTGCTTCGGCGTAGTGCCGCGCAGCGAGTATGAGATCCGAGACGACTGGTACGTTGCCGGCATGAAGGCCAGCGGTACCAAGACCCTGATCCTGCGGGACGTATTCATTCCCGAGCACCGGATCGAAGCGGCCAAGGACATGATGGAGGGGCGCTCGGCCGGCTATGGCCTGTATCCCGACAGCAAGATTTTCTACGCACCCTACCGGCCGTATTTTGCCAGTGGCTTTGCCGCCATCAGCCTGGGTATCGCCGAGCGCATGCTGCTGGTCTATGCCGAGAAGACCAGGAACCGAGTGCGCGCATACACCGGCGTCAGTGTCGGTACTGCAACCCCCGCGCTGATGCGCCTGGCTGAATCCAATCATCAGATTTCCGCCGCCCGCGCCTTCCTGGAAAAGACCTGGCTTGAACATGCCGAACACGGCGAGCGCCATCAGTACCCGGACAGTCGTACCCTGGCCTTCTGGCGCACCAACCAGGCCTACGCGGTGAAAATGTGCATCCAGGCGGTGGATCGCCTGTTCGAGGCGGCCGGCGGCACCAGCTGGTTCGATAGCAACGAGATGCAGCGACTGTTCCGCGATTCGCACATGACCGGGGCGCATGCCTACACCGATTACGACGTCTGCGCGCAGATCCTCGGTCGGGAGCTGATGGGCCTGGAGCCGGACCCGAGCATGGTCTGACTCGGCCCCGCTGAGCCTTCAACTTTCGCGAATCCATTTGCCGGGCATGCCCCGGCACAGAGGAACATCATGAGCATTCAACAAGAAGCGGGCTTCGACCCGCGTGCCTTTCGCCGTGCCCTGGGTAACTTCGCCACGGGGGTGACCATCATGACCTCCGCAGCCAACGGGCAGCGTGTCGGGGTGACCGCCAACAGCTTCAATTCGGTTTCTCTCGAGCCGGCGCTGATCCTCTGGAGCATCGACAAGCGCTCCAGCAGCTATGACGTATTCAATACCGCCAGCCATTTTGCCGTGAATGTTCTGGCGGCCGATCAGATCGATCTGTCCAATCAGTTCGCCCGTTCCAGCGACGACAAGTTCGCGGGTATCGAGGTCGAGGAGGGCGCCGGTGGCGCGCCGCTGTTCGCCGACTGTGCGGCGCGTTTTCAGTGCGAACTGCATCAGCAGATCGACGGTGGTGATCACTGGATTCTGCTTGGCAAGGTGGTGGCCTTCGACGATTTCGGCCGTGCCCCTCTGCTGTATCACCAGGGGGCCTACTCTTCGGTACTGCCGCACCCGCGTCTGCTCAGGAAAAGCGAAAGCGTCAGCAAGACCGCCTTCCAGGGGCGCTTGGGGGAAAACCTCTTCTACCTGATGACCCAGGCCGTGCGCAGCTACCAGAGCGACTATCAGCCACGACAACTGGCGACAGGCCTGCGCACCAGCGAGGCGCGCATGCTCATGGTGCTCGAGGGCGATGCTTCGCTGGGCATGAGTGAGCTGCAGGCGCAGGTCGCGATGCCGACGCGCGAAATCGAAGAATCGATCCGCAACCTTCAGCGCAAAGGCCTGGTGGAGGGCTGCGAAGGTGCCTACGTCCTGAGCGCTGGAGGCCTGGAACAGGCCGACATCCTCTGGCATATCGCCAAGACCCAGCAGGACAAGGTCTTCGCAGGTTACAGCGCCGAGCAGGTCGATCTGTTCAGATCGATGCTCAAGCGTGTTATTGCACTGGGCTGACGTGGCCAGGCGCTGAGCGCTTCGCAGGGATGTGACAGTTGGACCGGTCTAGGAAAGACCTGCATGTGAGCAGGCCTTTTTCTTTACAGTGTGAGGAGGGTGTCCGAATTTTTGTATAACCGGCTCAGGGTTCTACCCTATTTCCACGGACGGTTTGAAAAGGGCTGAAAATTTCAGATCTTGCCGGGCGACTTTACGACGCATTCGTGGGTTATGAAACTGCTCGATGTAGTCGAAGAGATCCGCCCGTGCTTCATCACGAGTTCGATACGACTGATGGGCAACACGCTACCGTTTGAGCTGACCGAAGAAGCCTTCACAGGCAGCGTTGTCGCCGCAATGCCCGACTGCACTCATGCTGAAGACCAGCGTGTTGCGATTCAGAAAGCGCTGGTAGTCAGCACTGGTGAATTGGCTACCGCGATCCGAATGCAGGATCACTGACCAGTCACCCTGGCGTTGCCAGATCGCCAGTTCCACCGCTCGGATCACCATTTGCCGATCCTGGCGGTGATGCATCGACCAGCCAATCACCAGCTTGCTGTACAGGTCGATCACCACGCACAGGAACAGTTTGCCCTCCAAGGAGGCGATTTCCGTGATATCCGTGCCCCATTTGCGTTCCAGTTCTAGGGCAGAGAAGTCGCGCTTCAGCAGATTCCTTACGCCTGCCGGACGGCCAGTGGCTATCCGGCCAAAGCCACGCCTCTTGCGCTTCATGAACACTCCTTCAGCTCGGCGTGAGCTTACTCGAAAGTGTCCGTGCTAACGGGGTAGAACCCTACCGAACCTACCCATTTAATCGCATCAGTAAGTAGCAATTTCAACAACTGGATCTAGGCTTAAAAGGCCCATTTGGACAGGGCAACCGGAAGTCGCTCCCGCTGCCGGGGGCTGTCTCGTTCACAAAGCGGAGGTGAGAACCATGTCTACGTCCACGTTCGTCACTTTTTACAAAAGCCAAGAATACAAGGACGCGCTGCAGCCCACCTATACGGGACCCCAGGCCCAAAGCAGCCCCGACATCAGTGGCGTCAGCTCGATAGAAACTGGCTCCGAAACCTGGCTTATCGTCTACCAGGGCAAGAGCTTCGATGGCGATGCCATGCAACTTGGCCCCAATACTAGAATTTACGATTTGACTAAAGTCCACACCAACCGAGGCAATGGTAACTGGGATAACCAGATATCCAGTTTCGTGATGTACGACCATAAGCCCAGCTTCTGGGCCAGTGGTGCCACCCGCCCCGAGTTGGACCTGCAAGACGGCGAAATCATCTTCGCAGAGAACACTGATTTCGAGGGTGACTGCAAGATCTACCGTGGAACCAACTACGCCGGGGATCTCAACAATTGCCAATACGGCACCAACGGCACCAACCGTGACTTGAAGAACAACATCAGCTCTCTGGCCACCGGCACCAATGCCTGGCTGGAGGTCTACGACCAGCCGGACTACAGAGGTGAGGTGCTCAAGGTCCATCCCAGCACCGAATACCGCGATCTCGCCAGCGCAAAAAGGGGGAGTGTCGGTAACTGGAGCAACCAACTCCAGAGTTTTCGCTGCTTTTACTCGACCAGTGAACCCGCATCCTGGTTTCTCGGGCTGGACGAGTCCCTTTTCAAATCCCTTTATCTCGACAACTACAGCGACAGCACCCTAAACGGCAATGCCATCGGTTATCGCACCCAGGACGCCCAGTACCGCATCTACGATCCTGTGGTGGACTATCCCGATGTCGACACCATGGCGGCGGCCATCCAGATTGACCATATCATTTCCGCCTCCACCGACGACCATACCAACCTTGTGCTGACCTTCAACACCAATCGTGAGCTGGTCCAAGTGAGCCAGGACTGGCAGGCCGGCTCGGCCTACCAGGTGCCGTCCTGGGTGATAAAAACGGTGGATATCGGTGCTGAAGTGCTGGGCGCCTTGGGCGCTTTGGAATCTGCCGGTATTTCGGAAGCGGCCGCCAACGAGTTCGTCGAAACCTTCGACGCCGCCTGCAAAACCTTCAACAAAATCTGCCAGGTGATAGCCAATCTCAGCGAAAGCGACGGTGGCCGTTTCTACATGATACCTGTGTCCTGCCACACCATAGTGCGGGCCTGCCTGGCGGTGGCGAACAGTGAGTCTGGTGGCGGCACCCCGATCAATTTCGACCACCAGGCTGTAGCCCGCATGCTGGGAGGCAACTGGCAGCAGTGGAAGGGGACCACAGGGGAGCTCAACCAGAGTCTGGAGTACCGCAAAGGGGACTATAGCTACCGGACTTGGTATCAGGAGCTGTCGGTGATGCGGCAAAACGCCGGGATGCTGGTCACCTGCAAGGTAGATTTCGTGCACAGCATCTATGACGACCACGTCATTCTGATGGTGGGCTTCATGGCCACGGCCTTTGGCCCGTGCGCCGTCTTTGCCCAGGCCTCCATCCAGTTCCACGTCACCGATGACAGCGACTTCAGCAACATCCTCGGTGAGCCGATCTACAGCACGGCGGACGCCCCCATCAGCGACCTGGGTCAGGCGGTGGCAGACTCCCTGGCCAGCCAACTGGCGGGGATGGACTTCGGTAGCAACGACAATAACCAGGCCAGGGCCACCTTGCCGGATATTGCCAAGCTCAACGTCAATATCATCATCGAGGCGACCAACAACGGCTAACCAATACGGGCAGTTGAATAGCCCCGGTTTTTCTAGAGACCGTCTTGCCTCAGAAAATAACGTCGCTCGAACTCTATTGGCGACAGCTTCTCGGCGACACCATGTCGCCGCTTGGGGTTGTAAAACATCTCGATGTAATCGAACACATTGCTTCGCGCCTCATCCCGATTGCCATAGATCCTGCGCTTGATCCGTTCACGCTTGAGCAACTGGAAGAAGCTTTCGGCGACCGCATTGTCATGACAGTTGCAGCGGCGACTCATGCTGCCAACAAGATTGTTGGCTCTGAGAAAACTCTGCCAATCCGAGCTGCTGAATTGACGGCCCTGGTTGGAGTAGATCATTACTTCCTGCTTCGGTTTACGTCGCCAGACGGCCATCAGCAGTGCATCAATGGCCAGGCTGCTGCTCATGCGAGGTTTCATCGACCAACCAATGACCTGCCGAGAGAACAGATCGAGCACCACCGCCAAATACAGCCAGCCCTCATAGGTGCGGATGTAGGTGATATCGGTGACCCAGACCTTGTTCGGCTCGCTGACATTGAACTGACGCTCCAGCCGATTCGGTGCCGTCACCTACAGCAAGACCAAATCCAGCAAGGTACGAAGCGTGCCGATCCAGCCCGAGCTGGAAGCGTTCATTCGTGACCACTGAAAACGTCATGGCCAGTTCACTGGCGCTATCACGTCGTTTCGTCGAGCGTTGAGCCGATCCGGCATTGTGCTGCCGAAAGGGCAGGCCAGCCACGCACTCCGCCACACCTTCGCCAGCCACTTCATGCAGAAGGGCGGGAACATCCTCACGCTACGGAAAATCCTGGGCCACTCCAGCTTGGCCATGGCCATGGCCATGCGCTATGCGCACTTGGCGCAGGAGTATCTGGCGGAAGCGGTGAAGCTGAATCCGTTGGCTTCTGTCAGAGGATACGCTTTGGAGTCCTGAGCATATCGAAGGTTACTGGGTTGCCATCCAGATCGCTCGCGCTCAACGTTATCCGGTTGGGTTCGATCAAGTGCACTTGGAAGTGCTCAGGCGTGCCCTGGGGGATTTCTGCGAACTTCGGCGGTTCTCCCATCAGCTTGGTGTACTGGGCGCCGCTGACCTTTAGTTTGTCAGTCTCGACCATCTCCAGAGCGCTTTTTGAATCGCTCAGTTTGATGATTACTCGCTCGTCGTTCCCGTCCCATTCTCCAGCGCTTGAGATTCTGTAGATGACCTGGCCTTTCACGTCAGGAAGCTTCACAGTCATTAGCCCGCTGTACCGAAACGTACCGTTTTCTAGGTACTCCATTACCCCGCGAATGTTCACTCTGCCTGGACCATTGGGGTATTCGTATTCACTCAACCAGCGCCCATAGAATGCTGGGTTGTTCGTTTTCTCTGTCAGCCATGGGTGGAACTGCCAGTAGAATGTGATCGCTGCAGCTATCCCGCTGATCACAACGAGAGCTGTCTTTGCGTGAGGCGCCAGTTGGCTGAGTCGGAGAGTCATGAACAAGTCCTTTTGAGTTCGGGGTGTGCTGTTCCTGAGCATTGAGCAGGCGTTGTGGCTCTTGTGACACTTTCGGGACAGTTACTGCCCCTGAAAACACAAAACCCCTGAAATTCTCTAGGAAAATCAGGGGTTTATGCTTGTTTCAATTGGTGGAGCCGGGGGGATTTGAACCCCCGTCCGCCAGCTCTCCGCTATCGGTTCTACATGCTTAGCCATCTCTACTGAGTTAACTCCGCGCCGCCCGAGTGGCAGGGTGCTTGGAGCGAGCTGCATGAGTTTTAGCCGTTACGTCTGCAGCGAACTTGGCGGCGATCCTGTTCTATATGACTGACCAGATCTTCGGGTTTACAGGCATCCCCTAGGGTCAGCTGGCGCCCTTAGGCGGCCAGGGCGTAGTTGTCGTCGTTGGCAACTATCAAATTGTGGCAGCGGATTTACGAGAACTGTCACCTACTCGGCATGCCCCTCAAGTTTCGCTACCGGCGTCGAATCCTAATCGGCCCCAAAACCTTCGTGGTTACATCTACGACGCGGAGTGTACGGTAAAGGTTCCTCGGCGTCGACTGCGGATTCCATCTCAGGACGCTATGATGGCCTCCCGCATCCGCCTGCCTGCCCATGGAAAGGAGCCGCAATGCCGAGTTCTAGCCGCCACCCTCTGCGTCAGTGGATCTGGCGAGCGTTCGTGCAAAGCGCGCTGATCCCGCTGATTCTGGTGGAGTCGGTGCTGATTGCGGTGTACCTGCTGAGCAATCAGGCCATTCGTGATGCGCAGATCAGCCACCTGCAGGAAACGGCGGTCAAGGACCTGGCCAGCGCCGCGTTGCGCGAAGGGCAGATCATCGATGGTCGCCTGCGCTCCATCGAGTCGCTGCTGCAGGTCTATCGCGATGCGACGCATGATGCGCTGCTCGATAGCCGTTTCCAGGCCGATGACCTCGAACGGGCGCGCCATGCGCTGACCGACTCCGGGGTGTTCTATACCCGCAGTGACGATGGTCGGGCTGCTTCGTTCTACGCCAACAGCACGCCGTTGGCGCAACAGGACCACGCCAAGGTCATGCGCCTGTCGCAGGTGGATCCACTGATGCGTTCGATCCGGCACGCCAACC
Organism: Ectopseudomonas khazarica; assembly: GCF_017915135.1. Classification (NCBI taxonomy): domain Bacteria; kingdom Pseudomonadati; phylum Pseudomonadota; class Gammaproteobacteria; order Pseudomonadales; family Pseudomonadaceae; genus Ectopseudomonas; species Ectopseudomonas khazarica. Next base: position 1,349,733 of record NZ_CP068551.1, read on the forward strand.
CGCTGGTGGCGGCGCTGTATTTCAACAGCTGGGACAGCTACAACCGTATCTATCCCTGGTTCGACACGCCGGCGCAGTATCCCCACGACATGGTGATACCCGATTACAACTTCTATTACCTTGCCGACGCCAAGCACAACCCCGAGCGCAAGGTGGTATGGACCGACGTGTATCTGGACCCGGCGGGCCTGGGCTGGACGATGTCGGTCATCGCCCCGGTCTACCGCGAGAGCTTTCTCGAAGGTGTCGTGGGGCTGGATGTCACGGTCGGCCAGGTGCTGAGCGAGATCGCCGAGCTCAACGTGCCCTGGCGGGGCTATGCGATGCTGGTCAGCCATGACTACAACATCATGGCGCTCCCCGAAGCGGGTGAGCTGGACTTCGGCCTGCGCGAGCTGACCCAATACTCCTACGAGGAGGCGGTGCGTCGCGAGGTACTCAAGCCTGAGGATTTCAACCTGGCCAAGCGCGATGGCATGGCGCCGCTGCTGGAGGCGATGAGCGAGGGCCCAGGTGGCGTGCAGGAGGTCTTGCTGGGCGGGCGTAGCCAGCTGGTGGCCTGGAGCGAGATTCCGCAGACCGGCTGGCGCCTGCTGCTGGTGGTGGACGAGGAGCAGGTGTTTCACGATACCAACCAGTTGTCCGAGCGTTACATGCAGATCGGTTACCTGCTGATCGCCGGGCTGCTGGCCTTCTATCTGTTGTTCTTCGCACTGATGTGGCTGCGTTCGCGGCATCTGAGCGATCAGTTGGCCAAGCCCATCTCCGGCATCGTCGACATGGCGACCCGCCTGGGTGAGGGCAGGGATCTGCCCGTCGCGCCGGACAGCCACATCCATGAAGTGCGGCGCCTCGCCGATGCCATGCAGCGGGCCGGCAAGCAGCTCAAGGCCAGCGAGCAGGAGCGGCTCGAAGCCCAGAGCATCCTGCAGCTGGTGCTCGACAGCACCACGGAAAGCCTCTGGGAAATCGATAGCCGGGCCCTGACCATCGAGCTTAGCGAGCGCTTCGTTCGCCGCTTCGGCCTGGGTGGCACGCACCTGACGCTGAGCGAGTTCAACCAGCGTGTGCACCCGGATGACCTCGAGCGCCTGCGGCACCTGCGCAAGCAGTTCGCCGACAATGGCGATGAGCATTTCGATGCCGAATACCGCTACCTGGACTGCCGTGGCGAATACCTCTGGCTGCTCAGCCGGGGCAAGGTCCTGGCCCGGGACGAGAGCGGCTGGCCGCTGCGCATCGCGGGGACGCATGTCGATATCACCCGGCTCAAGCAGGTTCAGGAGGAGTTGCGGCATGCCAGCCTGGAGGCGCTTGCGGCCAGCCAGGCCAAGAGTCGCTTCCTGTCGAGCATGAGCCATGAGCTGCGCACGCCGCTCAACGCCATCCATGGCTTTGCCCAACTGATCGAGATGGAGGCGCAGGACAAGGCGGATGCCCGCCTGGAGACCGACTATTCGCGGGAAATCGTCAGCGCCAGTCGCCATCTCACCTCGCTGGTCGACGACATCCTCGACCTGTCCAGTATCGAGAGTCGGCGTCAGCAGCTGCAGCTGCAGGCGATCGACATCGGTACGCTGCTCAGTGGCTGTGCCGAGCTGGTGCAGCCGGAGGTGCAGCAGAAACAGCTGCACCTGCAGGTCATGGAACCGGCGGACCCGCCCCTGTTCGTGCAGGGCGACCCGCGGCGCGTACGGCAGATTCTGCTCAACCTGCTCTCCAATGCGATCAAGTACAACAGCCCGCGCGGGATGATTCGCATGGGGTACGAGGTGCGCGCCGACTGCGTGCGGCTGTGGGTCGACGACACCGGCCCGGGGTTGTCGAGCGAACAGCAGGCGCAACTGTTCCAGCCGTTCCAGCGACTGGGGCGTGAGAGCTCGAACATTCCCGGTACCGGTATCGGGCTGGTGCTCTGCCGCGAGCTGGCCACCCTGATGGATGGCGAGATCGGCCTGCGCAGCGAGCCGGGCGTCGGCAGCTGCTTCTGGCTCGACCTGCCCAGCGCGGCCAGCCCGGACGCGCTGGGCGACGAGAGCCATGAGGCCGCGCCTCAGACCGTGCAGAGTCTGGTTCAGGTGTTGTGCGTCGAAGATCACCCGGCCTGCATGCGGATTCTGCAGGCCTCGTTGCGGGAGTTCGCCGAGGTTCGCGGCGTCAGCTCCTGCAAGAGTGCGTTGGCCGTATTGCAGGAGAGCGAACCGGCGCTAGTGCTGCTGGATATCGACCTGCCGGACGGCAGTGGCCTGGACGTGCTGGATGCCATGCGCCTGGAACCGAGGTTGCGCAACATACCGGTGATCGTGATCAGTGCGGTGGCCGATGAGCGGCTGTTCGAGGACGCCCGGGCGCGTGGCGCCGCGGCCTGCCTGAGCAAACCGGTGGACCTGCAGGAAGTGCGTCAGTTGGCGTTGAGCCTGCTATACAGCGGTTTCTAGCAGGCTCAAGCATCGCTCCCAGGGGTGTCACTCGCTGGCGGACAGCAGATCCAGCGCTTCGCCCAGCACCTTGACCGATTCGGCGTGATCGCCCGCCTTGTGCAGGGCTTCGCCCTCGGCGCGCAACTCCTTCACCTTGGCCAGTACCTCGGGGTCGGTCGGCGGTTCGCTTTGCAACAGGGCATCGATCTTGGCCATGTCCTGAGGGCAGTGCATGGCCCAGAGCGGCAGGCTGATCAGTGCAGCGACGAGAAACATGAGCGTGCGGCGCATGATGGCTCTCCTGGAAGGGGGCGGGAATCTCAGTATAGGAGAGCCTGGGCCAGTGGCTGATTGTCGACAGCAACGTGGTCAGCGTCGCAGCACCTGTACTTGCACGTTGCGCTCCGACTTGCAGCAGCGGATATCGATATCCAGGAAGCGCTGGATGACCTCGATGTTGCTGCTCAGGTGTTCGCTGACGTGAGGCGTGGTGAAACTGCCGGCACCTGCCATGGCCAGTGGCAGCAACAACTGGTCGGCCAGGTGCTCCTCGACGGCGGCGCCGCTGCCGAGCCAGGTGCGCGCCTGTTCGATGGCCTGGTCGGCCACCTGTTCGGCGCGCACGCTGGTCTGTCCGACGCTGCTGAACACGGCGGTGACATCACTGCAGGTGACCTCCAGCAGCAGTATGTTGCCGGGGCCGATGTCTCGCTCCAGCCACACCCCCTTGAGGTCTTCGGCCGGCCATTTCAGGCGCTTGCCGACCCTCGCCAGTTCGCGCTCGGCCACATGTCCCGGCACGTCGGCCAGCAGTGCCCGTGCCTGCTGGCCGAGGCGTTCGCCGGGGCCGCGCAGGTGCAGCGGTTGCAGGGTGCCAGGGGTGATCTGCAGGGCCAGTTCACCGCCGCCGGCCGGCACGAAGCCATGGCGCAGCAGCTGCAGTTCGACCTGTGCGCCCATGCGCTGCAGCAGTGGCAGCCAGCTGTGCGCGAGAAATTCGAAAGGCGGTGCCAGCGGGTTGTGCGTGCCGCCGCTGAGGTGGATGCGGCTCGGCGCGTCGGCCTGCAGCAGGGCGGGCAGCAGCGTCTGCAGCACCAGGCTGCAGCTGCCGGCGGTGCCGATGGCGAAGCGGTAATCGCCGCCGCGAATCGGCCCCGGTACGAAGCTCAGGCTCTGTGAGCCAAGTTCGACACCGCAGGTGTTGGCCGAGCAGATCTGCGCGGCGGCATTCACTGCGGTCAGATGCTGGCGCAGCAAGCCCGGCCGGCTGCGCTTGGCGCGGATGTTGTGGATACGAAACGGCTGGCCGGTGAGCATCGACAGGCTCAGCGCGCTGCGCAGAATCTGGCCGCCACCGATGGCGCCGTCCAGTTCGAGGAAATCCGTGTTCATGTTGTGTCCTTGTGTTCGCTGATCATGCCCTTGTAGCGCGAGGGCATGATCATTCAGGCGTATCGCTCGACCGTCTCACGCAGGTAGGTATCGAGCACGCTATCGTCCGCTCGGGTGCGTGGCAGGCTCGCTACCGTCTGCTCCAGCTGCGCTTCGATAAACGCATGCAGGGCCGGGCGACGTGGGCCGTAGGCCGACTCGTCAGCACTGCGCTTGAGCGCCAGCAACTCCCCGACTTCCGCCAGCAGGGCGCGGTCGTCCACCGTCTGCAGCAGGTCGGCGAAGGTCATCGGCGGGCGGCCGCGGCCCTGGTCGATCCAGCGTACGGCAAGCAGCGGGCGCAGCACGTAGAAGTACTTCTTGAAGCGTACCGTCTCGTCCTGCAGGTAGCCGCGAAAATTCTTCCTGGCCATCGACAGGTAGTGATGACGCGCCGCCGGCGGGCTGTAGAACAGGTCGGCCAGTTCGCGCAGGCGCGCCGTGTCGTCGTCTTCCTGGCGATACACCAGCGGTGAGTCGAGCCATTCCAGCAGCGTCGGGTTGGATTTGCGCAGCAGGCCGAGGGTCTTGCGCAGCTCCCAGCCGCTGACGTCCAATTCGTCGTCCAGCGGCCGCTCGATCACGTCGCGCGGTGTGTCGACCTGGACGAACCAGTCCGGTTTTTCCACGTAGACGAAGCGTACGTCGTAGTCGCTGTCGGGCGAGGCGAAGCCCCAGGCGCGGCTGCCCGACTCGCAGGCATACAGCACCTTGACGTTGTGCTCGCGTTCTATGCGCTCAAGTTCTTCCAGCACCCGTGCGCGCATGGCGTCGCTGAGCGGATGGCGCTGTTGCAGGTTCATCTCATTCATCCTTATGTCCTTCATGCCAGGCGTGCGTAGCAACCTGGCGGCAGCTGGCCGTGCCGTTCCAGTGTTTGCAGTCGCTCCAGCAGTTGCATGCGTTCCTCTCGGCCTGTGCTCGGGTCGACCATCAGCCCTTGCCGCTGGCACCACTGGGCGATCTGCTCCAGCCAGTGCTGGTCAGCCTCGCGGCTGTCCAGGCGGCGCAGCAGGTAAGCCAGTTGCTGCCAGCGCGGGCGCAGGTGCATCAGTGCACTGTGGCGCGCGGGCGACAGCTGCTGGCGGTCGAGGCGGGCATCCAGTGCCTCGGCCATCGCTGACCAGGGCTGCTGGCTGAGTCTGCGCACGGCCATGGCGAAGACCTTGTCTGCCGGGTCATCGAGAGCGGCCAGTTGCTCGTTCAACTGTGTGTCGCCGAGGGCGCTGACGGCGGCCAGGCGCACGCTGCTTTGCGGGGCGCGCAGAGCGGCTTGCAGCCAGTCGTCCGCCAGGCGCGTATCCAGGTCGGCGGCCAGGCCGAGGACCATGAGCCACTCGCGCTTGCTTTCTGGCAGCGCTTGTTGCAGACGGCCGCTCAGTACCTGGCGGGCGTCCAGTTGCCAGCGCGGCGCCGCCCAGAGCGCCAGACTGCGCATGGCGGGCGAGGCATCGAGCAGTGCACGACGCAGCAGTTCGCGTGGGTCGTCGAGGCGCTGCAGCAGGGCATGCATGGCCTTTACCCGTACGCTGGCGCCAGGTGTGTGCAGGGCTTCTTGCAACAGTGCGACGGCCTGTTCATCCGGCAGAGCCTGGCAGGCCAGCACCGCTTGCTGGCGCACGGTCATTTCGCGGTGTGCCAGGGCTCGCTCCAGCAGCCGGGCAGGGTTGTCGCTGACTTCGAGCAGCAGCGCGAAGAGAAAACGCGCCGCCTGCCCCTGGCTGCTGGCGAAGGCGGCTTCCACCTGGCTGCGCACCGAGTCGGCCTGCAGTGCCAGGCGGGCGGCGGCCAGGGTCGGAGCATGGTCGTCACGCTGGCGCCCGGCCAGTGCCATCAGCTGGGGCAGGGCGTACAGCAACTCGGCGGCGTGCCCGCTGGTGAGGTAGCGCTGCAGCGCCGCCTTGGCCAGGGTACGTATCTGCGGCACCCAGTCGTTGAGGCGTTCGAGCAGCGCCGTCAACGCCTCGGGCGAGGGTTGCTCGCCGAGTTCGCGTACGGCGGCCTCGCGCACCAGGCCATTGCGGTGGCCGCTCAGTCTTGCCCAGTCGCCCTCTGCGTGGCCCTGGCGCAGGGCACTCTGCGCTTCCTGCAGACGCCAGTTCTCCCCGTAATCTGCGGCCGGGGCGCGGCTTGTCAGCCGCTCCAGCCAGTCGTTCAGGTACTTCATTTTCCTATCCTTTCACGCATACCACCTGTCGCAGGGTATGCATCACTTCCACCAGCTCGCGCTGGGCGTCCATTACCTGGTCGATGTCCTTGTAGGCCATCGGGATTTCGTCGATCACGTCGGCGTCCTTTCGGCATTCGACGTGAGCCGTGGCCTTGATCTGGTCGTCCACGGTGAACAGCTTCTTCGCCTTGGTACGGCTCATGGTTCGGCCGGCGCCGTGGCTGCAGGAGCAGAACGCTTCCTCGTTCCCCAGGCCGCGCACGATGAAGCTCTTGGCCCCCATGGAGCCGGGGATGATCCCCAGCTCACCCTTCTTCGCCGACACCGCACCTTTTCGCGTTACCAGCACCTCTTCGCCGAAGTGGCGCTCCTTCTGCACGTAGTTGTGGTGGCAGTTCACCGCTTCCAGCGCCACATCGAACGGCTTGCTGATCACGCCTCGTGCCGCCGCGATCACCGCGTGCATCATCAGTGCGCGGTTCTGCTTGGCGAAGTCCTGCGCCCAGCCCACGGCTTCCACGTAGTCGTTGAAGTGCTGGCTGCCTTCTTCGAAGTAGGCCAGGTCGCGGTGCGGCAGGTTGGCGATGTGCTGACGCATATCGGCCTGGGCCAGTTCGATGAACAGGTTACCGATGGCGTTACCCACGCCGCGTGATCCGCTGTGCAACATGAACCACACGCGGTTGGCTTCATCCAGGCAGACCTCGATGAAGTGGTTGCCGGTTCCCAGGGTTCCCAGGTGTTTGCGGTTGTTGGTCTTCTCCAGCTTCGGGTGCTTGTCGGTGATCAGCTTGAAGCGCTCGCTCAGCGCCGACCAGGCGTGGTCGGTCAGCTCCGGCACGTTCTCCCAGGCACCTTTATCGCGGGCGCCGCGCCCGGAAGTACGGCCGTGCGGCACGGCCTTCTCGATGGCGGCGCGCAGGCCGGCCAGGTTATCCGGCAGGTCGTGGGCCATCAGCGTGGTGCGCGCGGCGATCATGCCGCAACCGATATCCACACCAACGGCCGCCGGGATGATCGCGCCGACCGTGGGGATCACGCTGCCGATGGTCGAGCCCTTACCCAGGTGCACATCCGGCATCACCGCCAGGTGCTTGAAGATGAACGGCATCTTCGCCGTATTCATCAACTGCTGCTTGGCGTCCTCCTCGACCGGGACGCCTTGCGTCCACAGCTTGATCGGCTTGCCGTTGGCCACTTCCAGCAGGTTGTAAGTCTTGGTTTGCATCGTCATTCACTCGTCATTCGTGCCGGTCATCCGGCGTGTGTGCAGTGCGGCGACTAGAGGTGGTGAAACATGCGCGCCGCTCTATCCCATTGAGCTACCCGTTGCCGGGGCGGGAGTCGAACCCGCAACCTTCACGTTCTGTAGTTCCACCGGCATTCGCCGGGTCAGTCAAAAAAGTGGAGGCCGGGCCTCCGCGCAGCGACGAGATAACGGGCACATTTGCTCTACCGGCTGAGCTACAGCCTTGCGGCTGGCGGGATTCGAACCCGCGACCCAATGTAGTACCCGTGGCATTCGCTGCCGGCCCGCCGTGGCGGGCCAAAAAAGATGCGACGACAAGGTGTGGTGAAACGTTTTCGTGTTCTGCCATTGAACTACGACCCCGCAGTGATGGAGTCGACGGGATTCGAACCCGCATCTCGACCGTGGAAGGGTGTAGTTCCACCGGCATTCGTCGCAAAACTCTGAATCAGGTGGCACGACAAGATGAGTGACTGTTCCGTGTTGCCACGGGCCGGTATCGAACCCGGCATAACCAATGTACAGCCACTGGCATTCGTGCCTTCGTGCGCAGTCGACAAGGGTGTGATGAGACGTCTTGGATGTAGTCCCATCGGCATTCGAATGCGCTCGAAATCGTTGATCTGTGTGCCCGGCCGCAATGGGCCGGGCGCGTTGTCATAACTCCATCTGCTCGATGGCGTCGACCCAGTGGCCGGCGCCGAAGCGGCCGCTGGCGAACTGTGCCAGCACATCGAACACCGCGTCGCTGAAGCCGCCGACATTCAGGATGTCCTTGCGGTCCGCCGCCTGCGTGGTGCCGTAGGGCTGCAGATCGATGCAGATCAGCCGCGCTTGCGGGTTGATGTGCTTGATCCGTTCCCACTGCCGCAGGGTTTCGGTGGCACCATGGCGGCGGGCGTCGATCCAGGATTCGTTGTCGGAAACCAGAACCAGTGTGTCCACCTTGGCCTTGGCGTCGGCCAGTTGCTTGAGCGGCGCGGAGCAGCTGGTGCCGCCACCGCCGACCGCCGCCAGCTTCTGCGCGTTGCTCATCACGCTGTCACGCGGGTTGAGCGCCACCTTCACCACCTTGTTCTCGAACGGCAGTACCTGAGCACGCGGTTGCTTGCGCAGGATGGCCGCCGCCACCAGCGCCGCGACATCGATGCAGCGCACCGCCGTGGTCGCGCCCTGGCGGTAGCCGGTCACGGGGCTGTGCATCGAGCCGGACACGTCCGGGCACACCACCACATGGCCGCTCAGCGCCGGCACGTTGGCCAGCGACAGCTCCAGGGCATCCTGCAGCGCCTCGTGCACGGCCAGCGGCACACCGTCGCCGGTCATGCGGTAGGCGGCCAGCAGCTGGTACGGGTAAACCCGTGCCTTGGCCACGGCTTCGGTGTCAGCCAGGCGCTTTGCGACCCGCTCTGCGCAACCCTCGACCGCCAGTGCGCCATGGCGCAGCAGGGTGTTGAGGTTCATGCGCAGAGCCTGCCAGCCCATCCGTCCGGCCAGCTCAGCCCATTGCTCGGCGTTCAGCGTCTCGTTGCCGAGCAGCTGGAACGGCACGTCCGGCAGCTCGCTGCTGGCGCCGCTGCGGAAGGCCAGCAGGGCACGGGTCAGCGGCGGCAGGGCGGCGGCATCGGCCGGCTTGCCGATCAGCCAGGCGAAGAAGGCTTCGCGCCAGGCTTCGCTCGGCTTGGGGTGAACCATCTTCACCACGTCCGCCAGTGACGGCTGGTTGCCGATCGCCGCCTGCAGCAGCTGGCGTTCGCTGGCCGCGTTCAGCCAGTTCTGCACCAGGCGCTTGGGCTGCGAGCCGAGCGATTTGCGTCCGGTCACGCCGCTGCGCAGGATCTGCACGAAGGTGCGCAGCATCTTGCCGTTGTCCACCACCTGCTCGAACAGCGCCGGCACCAGGCTCGAGCGCTGGGCGGCCAGGGCTGCCAGCAGCAGGGCCGGCATGTCTTTCATGTGGCCTTTCTTGCGGGCGTACAGTGCGGCCTTGGCCACGTAGCGGGCGTCGAGTTCGGCGACCAGCTTCAGCACTTCGGCCAGCTGCGTTTCAGCATCGGCGTAGAAGGTCTGGTTCAGGCAGCCGGTGACGGCGAGCTGAGCCAGCTTGTGCTTGGGCGTGTAGGCATAAGCCGGTGCCTGCTGCTGATTCAGGGTGTCGCTGGCCGGCAGTTGCGCGGCCCGGGTGTTGAACAGATTGAAGTTGGCCATCGTGGCGTCTCGCTGTGTTTATCCGTTGTGCCAGGACTATTGCAGCGGCTGTGCCAGGTTTTGTTGGTTGGTTGTGATTAATTTTCAACTAATTGATTTGTAAGGATTTAATTTTATTTTATTGCTCGTAAGGGAAAAGCTTTCGACAGCGCGTTCTGCAATTTTAATATCTGATGATATCGTTGTTTATCTTTATAGATAGTTTCTGAGGCGGCGGATATGAATGGCAAGCGCACGGTCGCCATCGGTTTCATCGGCGCGACCCTGGATCGGGTCGGCAAGGGCGCCAACCGCTGGAACAAGTGGCGGCCGAGCATCGGTCTGTGTCAGCAGGCCGATCTGCTGATCGATCGCCTGGAGCTGATTCACGGTACCGATGCACGCGACCTCAGCCTGGCCGAGCGCATCCGCGCCGACATCCAGCAGATTTCCCCGGAGACCGAGGTGCGTCTGCAGCCGATGCACCTGCGCAACCCCTGGGATTTCGAGGAGGTGTATGGCGCACTGCATGACTTCACCAGTGGTTATGCCTTCGATACCGAGCACGAGGACTACCTGGTGCACATCACCACCGGTACCCACGTGGCCCAGATCTGCTGGTTCCTGCTGACCGAGGCGCGTTATCTGCCGGCGCGCCTGGTGCAGACCTCACCGGCGCGCAAGCGTGATGAGGCGGCGCAGGTCACCGGCACCCATGCACTGATCGACCTCGACCTGTCGCGCTATGACCGCATCGCCTCGCGTTTTCAGAGCAAGCGCCTGGAAAGCCTGGCCTTCCTCAAGTCCGGCATCGCCACGCGCAATGACGCCTTCAACCGCAGCATCGAGCAGATCGAACGGGTCGCGTTGCGCTCATCGGCGCCGATGCTGCTGATCGGCCCGACCGGTGCCGGCAAGTCGTTCCTCGCCCGCCGCGTGTACGAACTCAAGCGCAGTCGCCATCTGGTCGAGGGACGTTTCGTCGAGGTCAACTGCGCCACCTTGCGCGGCGATGGCGCGATGTCGGCGCTGTTCGGCCATATCAAGGGCGCCTTCACCGGTGCGCAGAACGCCCGCGACGGCCTGCTGCGCGCGGCCGATGGCGGCATGCTGTTCCTCGACGAGATCGGCGAGCTGGGTCTCGACGAGCAGGCCATGCTGCTCAAGGCCATCGAGGAAAAACGCTTCTTCCCGATGGGCTCGGACAAGGAGGTAAGCAGCGACTTTCTGCTGATCGCCGGCACGCACCGCGACCTGCGTACGCGGGTCGCCGAGGGCCTGTTCCGTGAGGACCTCTACGCCCGCATCAACCTGTGGACCTTCGAGCTGCCGGGCCTGGCCGGGCGGCGTGAGGACATCGAACCGAACATCGACTTCGAGCTGGAGCGTCATGCTCGCGAGCAGGGGCGCATGGTGCGCTTCAACCTGGAGGCACGGCGCCGCTACCTGGCGTTTGCCAGCTCGGGCGAGGCGGCCTGGCAGGGCAACTTCCGCGAGCTGTCGGCCTCGATCACGCGCATGGCCACCCTGGCCGACAGCGGGCGTATCGACGAGGCGCAGGTCGAGGAGGAAATCACGCGGCTGCGGCGGGCCTGGGGGCTGGCCCAGCAGCAGGACGCGCTGGGCGACCTGCTCGGGGAGCAGGCTGCCGGCCTCGATCTGTTCGACCGTCTGCAGCTGCAGGCGGTGATCGAGGTGTGCCGCCAGGCCGACAGCCTGTCGGAAGCGGGCAGACGCCTGTATCAGGTATCACGCCTGGCCAAGGCGCAACCCAACGATGCCGACCGTCTGCGCAAGTACCTGGCGCGCTTCGGCCTGGATTGGCAGGCGCTGCGTCAGTAGTGATACCAGCGCAGCTCCAGCTTCACCTCGTTGACCGGGCTGGCGAGTTGGCTGAACTCACGCTGGGCGCTCAGGCGCAGGCCGAGGTTGCGCGAGACTTCCCACTGCTGGTTGAGTGACAGGCGGCGGCGCACCTCTCCGTTGTGGAAAAAGTCGCCAGCCGCCTCCAGGGTCAGGTTGCCCATGGGGTTGCGCCAGAGCAGGCCGGTGTTGAAGCCCAGCGCGGGGGCGATGACGGCGGCGAAGTCCTCGTTGTATTCCAGGCGCGCGGTGCCGAGGGCGAAGCCGAGCAGGTCGTCGTGCAGTTGCCAGCTGGCGCCTGCACCGCCACTGAGATGACCGACCAGCGGAGTATCGCCGTCTTCACCCAGCACCCGCTCCAGCCCGCCACCGACCTGCCAGGAGAGCGGTTGCAGCAAGGCGTTGCGCGGAGTCAGCGAGCGGATGTTGGCCAGGTCCAGGCGCTGCAGCTGCCAGTGGTTGTTCTCGTACTGACGCAGCTTGAGCTGGAGAATCTCGATCTGTGCGCCGAGCGGGAAACCGTCGAGGTTGTCGTTCAGGTCGTGGTAGGCCATGCGCAGGCCGTACTCGGCGAAGGCGCGATCGTCCCGGCTGCCGCCGGCCAACTGCCAGGTCCGCGATTCGTGGCCTTCCTCGGGCAGCGGTGGGCGCTCGACGTCCAGTGCCGGCGGTGGATTGCGGCTGATGGCGCCGAGCAGCTGGAAGCTGCGCTGGGCGTTGCTGCTGCGCTCTTCGTCGTTGGCGTGGTAGCGCACCAGGCGGAAGGCCGCATCCTGCATCAGGGCGCGGCGCTCGGCAGGCAGGGCGGTGAAGGCGGCGGCGTCCAGTTGCGCCGGGTCCTGGCTCAGGCGCAGTACCCAGGCCTGCTCGTCGGCGTCCAGCGGGGCGGCACGCTCCTGCAGCTCGCGTTCACGCGACGGGCGATAGTCGATGCGCTCGATCAGCCCGGCGTCCTTGACCGCGCGCACGGTGTCGGTGGGGATGGCGGTGAGCGGGAAGTGCTCGGTCAGCTCGATGCCGGGGCGGGCGATTTCCAGCAGTTCCAGCAGGCGGTAGGAGCAGTTCTCGTCGAAGAAGAAGTAGTCGAAGCGGATCTGCTTGAGTTCCCAGACGTGCTCGACCATGCGCGTGGTTTCCTCCGGCGTCAGGTTGAGCCGGTACTCCCACAGGTCACGGTTCTCCAGGCGGTTGTACTCGCTGAGTTTCTCGCGGTACGGCACCAGGGCGAACAGGCCGGGGTAACCCCCCATCAGCCCGCGCCAGGCATAGAGGATGCTGTTGTCGTTGCCTTCGATGAAGGCCCCGAAGTTCAGCGCGTAGCTGAGCAAGGCGGTGTTGTGGCTGTCGATGTCGGGCTGGTCGATGCGCAGCAGGGTATGACCGAACATCGACGACGGGCTGTTCAGGTAGGCCGCCGGGAACACCAGCACCGTGCTGTGTGGGTTCACGTCGGCGATCCACGTGCGGTACTCGGCGCAGTCCGGGGTGGGCAGGTCGTTCAGTTGCAGCTGCGCCTTGAGCCAGCGCGTACGCGCCGGGTAGACGCACTGCGGGTGGCGGTCGCCCAGCTCGGCGGGCTGGTACAGCGCCTTGACGGTCGCCTGGAGCTCGGCTGCCGGGTCGCTGGCGCCGTGTTCCGCGAGAAAGAAATCGTCGTCGTCGACGTAGCTGCGCCAGCCACCGAGTTTGCCGGTTTCGTAATGGCCCAGGGCGATCCAGTAGGGATCATCAGCCAGTCGTTCGAGGCTGGTGGCATGCAGGGGCAGGCTGAGACTCAGGGCGATGACGGCGAATATCCGTTTCAAGGGCACTGTTCTTCTGCTTATGAGGATGGCCGAGCTTTGGTCAGCCATGCGCTGGGTGTCAAGGCAGTCGATGAACGCATTTCGCGCAAGTGCTGATCGGCGTCAGTCTTGCGCCGTGCGTGGCGGATCACACTGGCGATTCCTCACTCCCAAGGAGACAGGGCTCATGGCTCATCGAGATGTGCTGGACGCGCTGCAGCGCGACTATACGACCCGCGCCGAGGCGATTCGCCGCGATCTGGGGCGCACCCATTCGGCCGATTTCGCCGAGCAGGCGCAGCAACGGCAGAACGATGAAGTGCTGGAGGCCCTGCTGGCCGAGGCCGAGCAGGGCCTGGTGCGGGTGCGCCAGGCGCAGCAGCGGCTGGCCGAAGGGCGCTATGGCGAATGCCTGTGTTGTGGCGAGCCGATCGATGCGGCGCGCCTGGCCGCCATGCCGGTCGCCGAGTACTGCCTGCACTGCGCCGAGTTCAACTGAGCGGCGCCTCGACTTCCTGCAGCAGACGCCGGGCGGCCGAGTCGGCGGCGTCGATGTAGGGTTGCAGGACGCTGGCCGCGCCGGCGCGATTGAAGGCTTCCAGGTCGCCTTCGCGGAAGGCGCTGAGGGTCACGCTGCCGCGAAAGCCGGCACTGCGCGCGGCGCGCAGCAGCAATGCGTTGACCTCGCGCTGGGGGATGGTGCTGACCAGCGCGCGGGCCTGCTGCAGGGGCAGGTGGGCGATGAAGTCGGCGTCCTCGGCATCGCCGTAGCACACGGCCAGGCCGGCCTGGCGGGCGCTGGCCAGCGCCTGTGGGTCGAAGTCCACGCCCAGCACGCGCAGGCCACCCTCCTGCAGGCGGTGCGCCAGCTCGCGCCCGTAGCGACCGAGGCCGTAGACGATGACTTCCGGCTGTGCCTGGGCGGGGGCGTTGTCCTCGGCATTCTCGCGGTGGGCGACTTTTCGCTCGAACAGCCCGAGCCAGGGAGACAGGCGTTCGAACAGCGGTTGCGAGTAGAGAATCATGTAGGTGGACAGGGTGATGGTGATGATTCCCACCAAGGTCGTCAGTCCCAGTGCCGCTCCGCCCACGTGGCCGAGGCTGATGCCCATGGCGACGAAGATGATGGAGAACTCGCTGATCTGCGCCACCGTCAGGCCGGCCATGAAACCGGTGCGCTTGCGGTAGCCCATGGCGCCCATGATGGCCATGACGATCAGGGGGTTGCCGATCAGCACGAACAGCGACAGCAGCACGGCGCTGCCGATCTGCTGGTGCAGGTAGGAAAAGTCCAGCTGGATGCCCAGGTGCAGGAAGAAGAACAGCAGGAGGAAGTCGCGCAGGCTGGTCAGGCGGCTGGCGATCGCCTCGCGCAGCGGCGTGGAGGCCAGGCAGAAACCGGCGATGAACGCGCCCAGCTCCTTGGACAGGCCAAGTGCCTCGGCACCGCCCGCCAGCAGCGTGCCCCAGGCGATCGCCACCAGCATCAGCAGCTCGGGGGAGCGGGCCATGGGGGTCAGCAGGCGGGGCAGGGCGAAGCGCATCAGCAGATAGAGCACCAGCAGGCTGGCCAGCAGCGCGCCGATCAGGGCCAGCGGTGACAGGCCCGTGTGCTCGCCACTGGCCGGCTGGTACAGGCTGATCACCAGCATCGCCAGCACCACGGCGATGTCCTGCACGATGAGGAAACCCATGGCGATGCGCCCGTGCAGCGAGTCGATCTCGCCTTTGTCCGACAGCAGCTTGACGATGATGATGGTGCTGGAGAAGGTCAGCGCGACGGCGACGTAGCCGGCGCTCGTCCAGTCCAGGCCCAGCAGGCGGCACAGGGCCAGGCCGGCGAGGATGGTGAAGGCCAGCTGCCCCAGGCCCGTGGCCAGGGCCACCGCACCCAGGGTGCGTACCAGGTGCATGTCCAGCTTGAGACCGACGACGAACAGCAGCACGGTGATGCCGATTTCCGACAGCAGGCTGATGGAACTGTGATCGCCCGACAGGTTCATCACCGCCGGGCCGGCGAGAATGCCGACCAGGATGTAGGCGATGATCAGCGGCTGGCGCAGCTTCACGGCGAGCATGCCGAGCAGCGCGGACAGGCTGAGCAGGGCGGCGATTTCCTGAAAGGCACTCATAGGCAAGGTTCCTTGTGGTGGGGCTGCCTGTCGATGGCGCAGGCTTGGTGGGGCAATGCGTGGCAGCTTATCGCAGCACCGTTTTTGCGCATTGCCTTGAATCAAGCCTTGATCCTCTTCGCGCCACAGGCCCAGAATCACCCCATGTTTTGCGGAAGACTCCGCCCGCTATAAGGATCGCCAATGTCCAAGCGTAGCCTCGATGCTTTGCGCCTTGCCCCCGAATCACTGACCCGCCCCTTCGCCCCCGAGCAGTTCAATTTCGACAGTACCGATGATCTCGAACCCTTCCGCGGCGTGCTGGGCCAGGCGCGCGCGGTCGAGGCCCTGCAGTTCGGCGTGGCCATGCCGCGCCCGGGCTACAACGTGTTCGTCATGGGCGAGCCGGGTACCGGGCGCTTCTCCTTCGTCCAGCGCTACCTCAAGGCGGAAGCCAAGCGCATGGACACCCCGGCCGACCGCGTCTACGTCAACCACTTCGACGAGCCACGCGAGCCGCGCGCCCTGGAGCTGCCTGCCGGCACTGCCGGCGATTTCATCGCCGATATCAATCAGCTGATCGACAACCTGCTGGCCACCTTCCCGGCGGTGTTCGAGACGCCGACCTACCAGCAGAAGAAGAGCGCCATCGACCGTGGCTTCAACAAGCGCTACGACCAGGCGCTGGACGTGATCGAACGCCTGGCGCTGGAGAAGGGCGTGGCACTGTACCGCGACAGCAGCAACATCGCCTTCACCCCGATGGCGGACGGCAAGGCGCTGGACGAAGCCGAGTTCGCCCAGCTGCCGGAGGCCGACCGCGAGCGCTTCCACGCCGATATCGCCGAGCTGGAAGAGCGCCTGAACGAAGAACTGGCGAGCCTGCCGCAATGGAAGCGCGAATCGAGCAACCTGCTGCGCCAGCTCAACGAAGAGACCATCACCGTGGCCCTGCAGCCGCTGCTGGCGCCGCTGTCGGAGAAGTACGCGGAGAACGCCGGTGTCTGCGCCTACCTGCAGGCCATGCAGGTCAACCTGCTGAAGACCGCGGTCGAGCAGCTGGTGGATGTGGACAAGGCCGACCCGCAGCTGCGCAAGCTGCTGGAAGAGATGTACTGCCCGAGCCTGGTGGTCGGCCATCACGCCAATGGCGGCGCGCCGGTGGTGTTCGAGTCGCACCCGACCTACGACAACCTGTTCGGCCGTATCGAATACAGCTCCGACCAGGGGGCGCTGTACACCAGCTATCGGCAGCTGCGTCCAGGCGCCCTGCACCGGGCCAACGGCGGCTACCTGGTGGTCGAGGCGGAGAAGCTGCTCGGCGAGCCCTTCGTCTGGGAGGCGCTGAAGCGTGCCCTGCATTCGCGCCAGCTGAAGATGGAGTCGCCGCTGGGCGACCTGGGTCGCATTGCCACCGTGACCCTCAACCCGCAGGTCATCCCGCTGCAGCTCAAGGTGGTGATCATCGGCTCGCGCCAGCTCTATTACGCGCTGCAGGATCACGATCCGGACTTCCAGGAGATGTTCCGTGTGCTGGTCGACTTCGACGAGGACATCCCGCTGGCCGAGGACAGCCTGGAGCAGTTCGCCCAGTTGATGAAGACCCGCACCTCGGAAGAGGGCATGGCGCCGCTCACCGGCGCGGCCGTGGCACGCCTGGCCACCTACAGTGCGCGCCTGGCCGAGCACCAGGGGCGCCTGTCGGCGCGGATCGGCGATCTGTTCCAGCTGGTCAGCGAGGCCGACTTCATCCGTCAGCTGGCCGGTGAAAGCATCACCGAGGTCGGCCATATCGAGCGTGCGCTGAAGGCCAAGGCGACCCGCACCGGCCGGGTCTCGGCGCGGATCATCGATGACATGCTGGCCGGCATCATCCTCATCGACACCAGTGGCGCTGCCGTGGGCAAGTGCAACGGCCTCACCGTGCTGGCCGTCGGCGACTCGGACTTCGGCGTGCCGGCGCGTATTTCCGCCACCGTCTACCCCGGCGGCAGCGGCATCGTCGATATCGAACGCGAGGTGAGCCTCGGCCAGTCGATCCACTCCAAGGGGGTGATGATCCTCACCGGCTTTCTCGGCAGTCGCTATGCCCAGGAATTCCCGCTGGAGATTTCCGCGAGCATCGCCCTGGAGCAGTCCTATGGCTACGTCGATGGCGACAGCGCTTCGCTGGGCGAGGTGTGCACGCTGATCTCCGCGCTGTCGCGCACGCCGCTCAAGCAGTGCTTCGCCATCACCGGTTCGATCAACCAGTTCGGCGAAGTGCAGGCGGTCGGCGGGGTCAACGAGAAGATCGAGGGCTTCTTCCGGCTCTGCGAAGCGCGTGGCCTGACGGGCGAGCAGGGGGTGATCATCCCGCATTCCAACGTCGCCAACCTGATGCTCGACGAGCGCGTGCTGCAGGCGGTGCGCGCCGGCCAGTTCAACGTCTACGCCGTGCGCCATGTCGACGAGGCCCTGAGCCTGCTGGTCGGCGAGCCGGCCGGGCACCCCGACGAGAAGGGCCGTTTCCCCAAGGGCAGCGTCAACGCCCGGGTGGTCGAGCGCCTGCGCGATATCGCCGAGATCGGCCTGGAGGAAGAGAGCAAGCCGGTCGAGGCCGAGAAAGCCAAGGTCGAGAAGGCCAAGGCCGAGGCCGCCAAACCGGCCAAGGCACCCCGACGCAAGAAGGGCGAGGAGGAGGGCGGCGCCAGCTGATCGAATCTTGCACGACTGTCCCGGATCGCCTGAGGTAGCTGCCCCAGGCATCTTGCTCACCCGTCATGCACAGAGTTATCCACAGATTGAGTGAATAACTTTGGCTTCACAGTGCAAGCGTTCGGGGTGTAGGCTGAGGTCTGGATTCTGCGAGGGTCGTCGTCATGTCGCGCAGCCTCTGCCTTACCCGCCAATGCCTGGGCCTGGTGACCCGCATCGAATGCATCATCAGGCCACTGGCAGGAGACAACGGACGTTGGACGTTGCTCTGCGCTGCCGGGATGTCGGGGGCGCAACCTTCTGCGATCCGGGCCCAGGGCCCGTTCCATGGGCCTTTCGTCGCCGAAGACGTGCTCGAAGCGATCGCCGAGAGCCTGTTCGTGCAGGGATATGTCGAGTGCAGCGAACCGCCGATCTGGCGCGTGCACCTGCAGGCCGAGCTGCGCCGCGTCAACGGTGAGCGCTACAGCCTGCCAGGGTCCTTCCAGCGCCATCCCGAGACCGACGGGCAGAGCTGAGCGGCAGCGCCCCCCAGGGCTGCCCAGGCCCCGGTCCAGAGGGTTATCCACAATTTCACCGATGCTTCTGCTGCGGCCGGCTGCTGGTTATACTCGCCGCCGTTTTTCTTTTCCTTCTGTGAGCCACACATGGAACGCTTACTCGAAAACGCGATGTATGCCTCGCGCTGGTTGCTGGCGCCTATCTACTTCGGCCTGTCGCTCGCGCTGCTGGCCCTGTCGCTGAAGTTCTTCCAGGAAATCTTCCACATCCTTCCGCACGTGTTCGAGAAGAGCGAGTCGGAGCTCATCCTGGTGCTGCTGTCGCTGATCGACATGGCACTGGTCGGCGGCCTGCTGGTGATGGTGATGATCTCCGGCTACGAGAACTTCGTCTCGCAGCTGGACATCGATGAAGGCAAGGAGAAACTCGACTGGCTGGGCAAGATGGACTCCAGCTCGCTGAAGATGAAGGTTGCCGCCTCCATCGTGGCGATCTCCTCGATTCACCTGTTGCGCATGTTCATGGATGCCCAGCAGATCGAGAACGAGAAGCTGAAGTGGTACGTGATCATTCACATGACGTTCGTCGCATCCGCCTTCGCCATGGGCTATCTGGACAAGCTGACCAAGCCCAAGCACGACTGACCCGCACGCCCCCGACCGCCCGTCCGAACATGACGGGCGGTCTGCTTTTCAGGTTTGAGTTTTTCCTATGTTGTACAAGAATCAATTTTGTATAGGTTCTTGTATAGTTTAACCAGGAGGCCGACCTGATGAATCTGCATGACCTGTCTATCCACGCCCAGGCCGGGCGTATCGATGAACTGAACCTGATTTCCCTGGAGGGCGGTATCTATCTGCTCGAAGCGCAGATGGACGGCCGCAGCCATCCGATTCTCGACCCGCGCGGCAGCACGCTGAACCTGCGCTCGGTCGAGCACGCACGGGACGTCCTGCAGGAAATGCCGGCGCTGCCCTTCTTCCTGGTGCACAGTTCGGTGCACGACGAGATGTGCGGCATGCCGTCGGCTGACAACAGCCTGCGCGTGCCCATCGCCTTCCGTTCCAGTTGGTGACTGCCTCGTTCACGCGCGAGCCGGGTGTGCGCCGGCTGGTGCTGATCCTGGGGGACCAGCTGACGCCGGGCCTCGGTGCGTTGCAGGACATCGACCCGCAGCGCGATCACCTGCTGCTGGCCGAGGTAATGGAGGAGGCCAGCCATGTGCCGCACCACCCGCAGAAGATCGCCCTGATCTTCAGCGCCATGCGCCATTTCGCCGAGCAGTTGCGCGAGCAGGGGCTGCAGGTGCATTACGTGACCCTGGACGATGTGGACAACAGTGGCTCGCTGCCGGGCGAGCTGCTGCGCTGGACGCAGCAGCTCGATCCTGCCGAAGTGCACCTGACCGAATGCGGCGACTGGCGTCTGGAGCAGGCGCTGCGCCACTGCGGCGTGCCGATCCACTGGCATGCCGACTCGCGCTTTCTCTGCAGCCGGGAGGCCTTCGCCGACTGGGCGCAGGGACGCAAGCAGCTGCGCATGGAGTACTTCTACCGTGAGATGCGTCGCCGCAATGGCCTGCTGCTCAACCCCGACGGCACGCCCGAGGGCGGCGCCTGGAACTTCGACGCAGACAACCGCAAGGCGTTGCCGCGCGAGGTGCAGCCGCCCGCGCCGTTACGGATCGAGCCGGACGCCATCAGCCGTGAGGTGCTGGCGCTGGTGGCGCAGCGCTTCCCCGACCATTACGGCAGCCTGGACGGCTTCGACTATCCGGTGACGGCAGAACAGGCCGAGCGTCTCTGGCAGCACTTCCTCGTCCGGGGCCTCGCCGACTTCGGCGATTACCAGGACGCCATGGCCGACGACCAGCCGTTTCTCTTTCACTCGCGCATCAGTGCCGCATTGAACATCGGCCTGCTCGACCTGCGACGGATCTGCGCCGAGGTCGAGGCGGCCTACCGCGCAGGGGATGTGCCGCTGAACGCGGCCGAGGGCTTCATTCGCCAGCTGATCGGCTGGCGCGAGTACGTGCGCGGCATCTACTGGCTGCGCATGCCCGACTATGCCGAAGGCAATGCATTCGGCAACTCGCGTGCGTTGCCGGCGTTCTACTGGACCGGCGAGACGCGCATGAACTGTATGCGTCAGGCGATCGGCCAGACCCTGCGGCACGCCTATGCACACCACATCCAGCGGCTGATGCTCACCGGCAACTTCGCCCTGCTCGCCGGCATCGCGCCCAAGGCCATCTGTGACTGGTACCTGGCGGTGTACATGGACGCCTTCGACTGGGTCGAGTTGCCCAATACCCTGGGCATGGTGATGCACGCCGATGGCGGCTACCTCGGCTCCAAGCCCTACTGCGCCAGTGGTCAGTACATCAAGCGCATGTCCGATCACTGCCAGGGTTGCAGTTACAAGGTGAGCGAGAGCACCGGTGAGTCGGCCTGTCCGTTCAATGCGCTGTACTGGCACTTCCTCATGCGTCACCGCGACCCCCTGCAGCGCAACCCGCGCATGGGCATGGTCTACCGTAACCTGGCGCGCATGGACGACGCCCGGCAACAGGCGCTCTGGGACTGGGGGGAACGCCTGCTGGCGCGGCTGGATGCCGGAGAAATGCTGTGAAGAAGGGTGAGCTGCCGGTGAAGCTGTGCGCATGCTGCGGCCTGCCCTTCACCTGGCGCAAGAAGTGGGCACGCTGCTGGGACGAGGTGCGCTACTGCTCCGAGCGCTGCCGCCGTGCACGCCGCTCTGCGGTTCAGACCTGAAAACGCGCGACCATGCCCTGCATATCGGCCGCCAGGTTCGACAGGGCGCGGCTGGCGGTGCTGGTCTGTTCCGAGCCGGCCGAGTTCTGCAGCGACAGGTCGCGGATGTTGACCAGGTTGCGGTCCACCTCGCGGGCGACGTGGGCCTGCTCTTCGGTCGCGCTGGCGATCACCAGGCTGCGCTCGCCGATCTCGGCGATCGACTGGATGATCTGCTGCAGCGCGCTGCCGGCGCCCTGGGCGATATCGAGAGTGTGCTGGGCCAGGCCGTTGCTCGACTCCATGGCATGCAGCGCACGCTCGGTATCGTTCTGCACGGTGCCGATCATGGTTTCGATTTCCCGCGTCGACTGGCCGGTCTTGTGCGCCAGCGCGCGGACCTCGTCGGCGACCACGGCGAAGCCACGGCCCGCCTCGCCGGCACGCGCGGCCTCGATGGCGGCGTTGAGGGCGAGCAGGTTGGTCTGTTCGGCGATGCCGCGAATCACATCCAGCACCTTGCTGATGCCGCGAATCTTGTCGGCCAGCTCACCGAAATCGCTCGAGGTGCCATCCACATTGCTGGCCAGCTGGCTGATCGACGACAGCGTCTGGGCGATGCGTTCGCTGCCCTGCTGGGCGACCTGGCCCGACGCGTTGGCGCTTGCCGAGGCACTGGCGGCGTTGCGCGCCACCTCGTCCACCGCCGTGCTCATCTCGGTGACGGCCGTGGCGGCCTGGTCGATCTCCTGGCTCTGCTGGTGCAGATTGAGCGCCGTGTTCTCGGTCACGGCGCTGAGTTGTTCGGCGGCGGAGGCCAGCTGGTCGGAGGCATCGGCGATCTGTTCGATGGTGCCGCGCAGGTTGCCTTGCATGCTCTTCAGGGCCAGCAGCAGCCTGGCCGGTTCGTCGTTGCCCCGGGTGTCGAAGCTCAGGGTCAGATTGCCGCCCGCCACCGAGTCGGCCACCTGCACGGCCTCGGCCAACGGCCTGACGATGCTGCGCGTCAGCAGCGTCGCGAGGATCGCCGTGGCGATGGCCGCCAGGGCCATGGCCAGCACGGTGCCGCGCAGGGCATGGCTGTACACGGCGCCGGAGGATTGTGCCGCCGCTGACGCGCCCTGGCGGTTCAGCGCGATCAGGGCGTTGAGGGCTGCGACCATGGCGTCGGACTGCTCGTTGAAACTGCCGCCAAGTACGTTGTGAGCCTTCTGCCGGTCACCCTGGCGCAGGTCCTCGACGAGTTGCTTGCGCAGGGCGAGATAACTGGCTTCCGCGGCCTTGAAGCGATCGAACTGGGCGCGCTCCTCGCTCGAGCTGATCAGGGTTTCGTAGCGTTGCTGGGCCTGCTCCAGGTCGGCGAGCAACTCGTCGGCCAGCGGCATGCTCGCCTGCAACTGCTGGGCGTCTTCGCTCAACGCCATGCGCAGGGTCAGTGCACGCAGGCGCAGGACGTCCTGGGTGACGTCGCCGAGGGTATTGAGGCTGGGTATCCAGTTGTCCTCGACCTCGCTGGAGTGGGCATGCATGCTGCGCATCTGCTGCAGGGCGAAGCCCCCCAGCGCGAACACCAGTAACGCAATCAAGCCAAACCCTATTGCGGCGCGTGGGGCGATGGAGATGGATCTGAAGTTCATGCTGGCGGTACCCGAGTTGTGATGGCGGTGGCCAGGCCTTGCCTGGCCTGGTCCGCGAAGGTCATTTCGCCTGTGGCGCGTCGCTGAGGTCCTGCTGCAGGGCCTCTATCTGCTCGTACAGCCCCTCGACGATGGCGACCAGGGCCGGGTCGAAGTGCTTGCCCGACTGTTCACGGATGAAGGCCTGCGCCTTCTCCCGTGGCCAGGGAGCCTTGTAGGGGCGCGCCATGCGCAGGGCGTCGTAGACGTCGCAGATGGCGACGATGCGCCCGGAGAGTGGTATCGCCTCGCCTTTCAGACCTTCAGGATAGCCGCTGCCGTCCCATTTCTCGTGGTGGCTCAGGGCGATCTCTGCTGCCAGGGCGGTCAGTTCCGAGGCGTGCTGGTCGGAAAGAATGGCGTGGCCGATCTGCGGGTGCTGCTGCATCAGCTGCCGCTCGTCATCGTTGAGCCTGCCGGGCTTGAGCAGGATCTCGTCGGCTATGCCGATCTTGCCGACGTCGTGCATGGGTGCCGCCTGGCGGATCAGCTCGACCCAATGCGGGTCCATGCCGTGGGCCTGGGCGATCAGCGCGGCGGACTCGCCGATGCGCATGATGTGGTTGCCGGTCTCGTTGTCACGGTAGGCCGCTGCGCGCGACAGGGTACGCACCACCGCGCCGTAGCTCAGGGTCAGTTGCGCGGTGCGCTCGCGCACGCGTTGTTCCAGGGTGCGGTTGGCTTCGTGCAGGGCCAGGGTCGCCTGGTTCATCTGCAGGCTGTTGCGCACGCGCAGGATCATCTCGGGCAGGTCGACCGGCTTGCTCAGGTAGTCGTTGGCGCCCAGCTCCAGGCCGGTACGCCGGCTGGCCGTATCGCTGAGGGCGGTGATGATGATGATCGGATTGGTGCTGCGGTCGCGACCGGACAAGGCGCGCAGGATATCGAAGCCGTTGGGGGCGGGCATGTCCAGGTCGAGCAGCAGCAGGCTCCAGGGGTTGTGCTGCAGCCATTCCAGCGCAGCGGCGGAATCCGAGAAGCTGATGGTGTTGCGCAGGCCGAAGGCCTTCAGGCTGGATTCGAGCAGGCGGCTGTTGGCGACCACATCGTCGACGATGACCACCCGTGATTGCTGGAAGTCCTTAGAGAGCATGCGGTGCCTCCTGGCCAGTCAGGTCTCGGACCAGCTGGTAAAGCTCGTTGGGGTCGATGGGTACGGCGAGCAGGGCACTGACGCCGAGCCCCACCAGCTCCTCGAGCTGGTCCTCACGGCTCAGCAGCACGACCGGCAGGTCTGCCAGCTCGGGGCTCTGGTGCAGCGTGCGCAGCAGTTCGCGCCCGTCCAGGCCGTGCATGTCCACGCTCAGCAGCAGCACGTCGGGGCGCTGGGCGCGCAATGCCGTCAGCAGTTCGCGGCCATCGTCGAACTGCAGCAGGTCGGAGTCCGACAGCGCCAGGCTGACGAGTTCGCGGTTACGCTCATCCAGGTCGCCGTGATAGACGCGGGCCCTGGCCTTGTGCGGCTGCTCCGTGGCGCTGCGCTCGGACTCCCTGTAGCGGGGCAGGCTGATCCAGAAGCGGCTGCCCTGCTCGGGCTGGCTTTCCAGGCCCATCTCGCCGTTCATCAGGGCGGCGTACTCCTTGCACAGCGAGAGGCCGATCCCGGTGCCCTGGATGGCGCCGTTCTCCTGACCGAGGCGCTGGAACGGTTCGAACAGCAACGGTTGCAGCTCGCTGGCGATGCCCATGCCGGTGTCGCTGACCATCAGTCGGACCTGTTCATCCCGGGCCTGGCAGCTCAGGGTGATGCTTCCGGCGGGGGTGTACTTGATCGCATTGGAGAGCAGGTTCAACAGCACCTGGCGCAGGCGCCGCTGATCGGCCAGCACCGGCAGGGGCTCGCTCGGCAGTGACACCTGCAGGCTCAGGCCGCGTGCTTCGACTTCCGGGGCGACCAGGTCCGCGCACTCGTGCATCAGCTCGACGGCGTCGACCTTCCGCAACTCCAGGCGCGGTTGATCGCTCTGCAGGCTGGACCAGTCGAGAATGTCCCCGACCAGCTGGTTGAGGTGACGGCTGGCCAGCAGAATCTCTTCCAGGTAGTCGGTCTCCTGGACGTCTTGCGGTGCCTGTTGCATGCGCATCAGCTGGGCGAAGCCCTGAATGGCATTGAGCGGGGTGCGCAGCTCATGGCTCATGCTGGAGATGAACTGGCTCTTGGCCAGGCTGGCCTCCTGCGCTTCATGGGTGGCGCGCTGCAGCTGGGTGGCATTGCGCTCCAGTTGCTGGCCCATGGATTCGACGTCGTCGATGATGGTTTCCAGCTCGGCGATGGTGGTCGCCGGGCGCTTCGGCTTCCAGTTGCCCTGGCCGATTTCACGGAGCATGGTGACGATGCCGCCGATGGGCTGGCGTAGCCGCTCGGTCAGCTTGCGGGCGCGGCCCCACATGAAGGCGAAGAACACCAGGTAGAACAGCACCAGGCCGGCGATCAGCAGGTAGCCGATGTCGCGGTAGTGGCTGGCCAGGGCATTGGTCTGGCTGAACACCACGCTCTCGTCGACGATCGCCAGCAGGTGCCAGCCCGTCGCCGGGATACTGGCCCAGGCCACCAGCTTGGGCTGGCCATCAAGCGACATGGCGAGGACACCATTGCTGCGCTCGCCGATGCTTTTCGCCAGGGCCATGGTGTCGTTGCGCTTCAGCAGGTTGAAATCTTCCGGCTTGAACAGCTCCGAGCTGATGGCGTCATCGTAGGAGTGCGTGGTCAGCTCGCTGAGGCCAAAGTCCGTTTCACCGGCCGGAGGCAAGGCCATGATGTTCATCTCGTTGCTGACGATCACCGCGTAGCCGCCCCAGGGCACGTCCAGGCCCTGGATATGTTCGAGCAACTTGCTCACGGTGACGTCCAGGCCGACCACTCCCTCGAGGAAGTCGCCCCGAAACACCGGGGCGATGGCGGAGAGCATCCAGCCCTGGCCTGCCGGGTCGAGGTAGATGTCGGTCAGCTCGACCTTGCGCTCGGGGTTGTGCGCGGCGTCCGCCAGGTAATAGAAGTTGAAGTCCGGGATGACCATGTCGTGAGGGTATTGCTGCGACGTGTCGAACCAGGGGTAGATGCGGTTGTAGCTGTCCCAGCTGTTGAAGTAGATGCTGGCGACCAGCGGATTCTGCCGCACCGTTTCGCGCATCAGCGGGTCGAGCTGGGCGAGCCGGGCGACCTTGCTCAGGTCCTGCTGCTGCAGCGGCGTGACGTTGGAGTAGAAGGACGCCGAGCCGCCGTCATCCTCGGCGCTGTAGCGCACGCCACTGGGTGTGACGGCCAGTTCGGCCGGGGCGACAGGTCGCTGGTCGTGCAGGGTCTGCTGGGTCAGCGCCGCGTAGGTGGATGTCAGCCGCGAGATATGGCCCAGTTCGCTTTCGAACAGATGGGCTTCCTGTTCGGCCGCGCTTTGCAGGTCGTTGAGTGCGGTCTCGCGCAGGTGGGACATCTGCGCATCACGAATGGAGACGTTGCTGATCAGATAGACGCTGATGAGTACGGTTTCCACCAGGATCAGCGGGATCAGGGCCGTTTGAGCGAAAGCACGCCATATCCATGTCCGAAGACTGACGCGAGAGCTATCTTGCATGACGCACTCTCCTGCGCGGGGAAGCGAACGAATGATATCAATATGATATCTGTCCTTTTCTTAAGTGAGGCTTAGCTAAAGGTAGTAGCAAATGCGTGGCACCGAGGGCGAGCGGGCCATTTGCGTTCGGCAGGCTGGCGCGGCGTCCGGTCGAATCCTGTTCTGTGCTAGGCTGGCCGACCTTTTTGTAGCCCCAAGCGGAGCCTTTTCATGTCCGAATTCACCTTCAGCCCCGATCTGTCCTCCGACGAGGGCCGCGTCAGTTACGGCATCGGTCGTCAACTCGGTGGTCAGCTGCGCGACAACCCGCCGCCGGGCGTCGACCTGCAGGCCATCCTCGCCGGTCTGACCGATGCCTTCTCCGGCCAGGCCAGTCGCGTTTCCGAGGCCGAGCTGGGGGCCAGCTTCAAGGTCATCCGCGAGATCATGCAGGCCGAAGCCGCTGCCAAGGCCGAAGCGGCTGCAGGCGAAGGCCGTGCCTACCTGACCGAGAACGCCAAGCGTGAAGGCGTGACCGTATTGCCGTCCGGCCTGCAGTACGAAGTACTGGTGGCGGGCGAGGGCGCCAAGCCGTCGGCCGAGGACCAGGTGCGTACCCATTACCACGGCACCCTGATCGACGGCACCGTGTTCGACAGCTCCTACGAGCGTGGCCAGCCGGCTGAATTCCCGGTGGGCGGCGTGATTCCGGGCTGGGTCGAGGCCCTGCAACTGATGGGTACCGGCAGCAAGTGGCGCCTGCACGTGCCGAGCGAGCTGGCCTATGGCGCCCAGGGCGTCGGTAGCATCCCGCCGCACAGCGTGCTGGTGTTCGACGTCGAGCTGCTCGACATCCTGTAAGCGCCATCCGCAGGCGGGTCGCTGGCGTTAGCCTTGCATCGTGATCACGGTGCAAGGGTGAAACGTCGTCCATCCTGCGCGGCTGCAACGAAACGGGGCGCCCTGGTGACAGGGCGCCCCGTTTGCGTTTTGGCGCCAGGGCTGGCGCTCGACGTGTCGCTCAGGGGCGCAAGGCCCTGGCATAGCAGAACAGGAACAGGCTGCGCACCAACTCCTTGAGCACGATGGGCTCGCTCGAACTCAGTTCGTGCAGGTCCAGGTCACCCTGGTCACGCAGCTCGTCCAGCGCATCTTCTTCCAGCACGGCGCAGACTTCGCCGGTCTGGCGGTTGAGGATACGCAGGTAGGGATGTGGCCGATCCAGCCAGGCATCGATCAGGTAGGTCATGGCAGTTCTCCTTGGCCGTCTTTACGTAACTGAGAATAATTCCTATTACGCAAATAGCAAGGATTAATTGCGACCTTCTGTCGGTTGGGTGAATCAGCAGCTGGCTGGCAGGGGCGCCGCTGGGAAGGCTCCGGCCGCGACAGGCGCAGCCGGAGCCCTCCACGGGGCGATCAGTGAGCGGGCGAGGCCTCGGCCTGCGCCTGTGGCTGCGCGTCCGGCTTGGCCAGCAGGCTGTAGACGCAGGGCAGGACGAACAGGGTGAACAGGGTGCCGACGCTCATGCCGGTGGCGATCACCAGGCCGATGTCGAAGCGGCTCACCGCACCGGCACCGGTGGCGAAGATCAGCGGCAGCATGCCGAAGACCATCGCGGCAGTGGTCATCAGGACCGGGCGCAGGCGGATCGCCGCGGCCTCCTCGATGGCCTCGCGCAGGGGCAGGCCCTTCTCGTGGCGCAGCTGGTTGGCGAACTCGACGATGAGGATGCCGTGCTTGCTGATCAGGCCGATCAGCGTCACCAGGCCCACCTGGGTGTAGATGTTCATCGTCGAGAAACCGAGGAAGATCGGGATCAGCGCGCCGCAGATCGACAGCGGCACGGTCACCAGGATCACCAGAGGGTCACGGAAGCTTTCGAACTGCGCCGCCAGCACCAGGAAGATGATCGCCAGCGCCAGGGCGAAGGTGACGAACAGCGCGCTGCCTTCCTGGATGTACTGACGCGAGGCACCGGCGTAGTCGAAGCTGTAGCCGCGTGGCGCTTCTTCCCGGGCGATGGCGGTGATGGTGTCGATGGCCTCGCCCTGGCTGACGATGGCCACGCCCTCGATGATTGCCGAGTTGAGCTGCTGGAACTGCTTGAGCTTGGTCGGTCGGGCGCGATCGCTGAGGGTGATCAGCGTACCCAGCGGGACCATGCTGCCGCTCTCGCTGCGCACGTAGTAGTTGTCCAGCCAGCCCGGATTCTCGCGGTAGGCGCGCTCGACCTGGGCGATCACCTTGTAGCTGCGGCCGTCGATGGTGAAGCGGTTGATCTCGCCTTCGCCGAGCAGGCTGGCCAGGGTGCTGCCGAGGTCCTCCATGGACACGCCCATCTGCGCGGCCTTCTCGCGGTCGATGTCGACCACGATCTCCGGCTTGTCGAAGGCCAGGTCGATGTTGAGGAAGGCGAACTTGCCCGACTCCTGTGCGCGCGCCTTGACCCGCTCGGCCACTTGCAGCAGCGACTCGTAGTCGTTCGGCGTGTTGATCACGAACTGGAACGGCAGGCCTTCACCGGTACCCGGCAGCGACGGCAGGTTGAAGCCGAAGATCTGCAGGCCGGGGATATGGTTAAGCTTGGCCTGCACCTCGGGAAGAATCTCCATCTGCGTGCGGTCGCGCTCGTCCCAGGGCGTCAGCAGGAAGCCGCCGATGCCCGACTGCACACCGTCGAAGCCGTTGATCTGGAACGACGAGTAGTACTCGGGGAAGGTCTTGAAGATCTCCACGAACTGGTTGGTGTAGGCGTTGACGTAGTCGAGGTTGGTCGGCTGCGGTGCGTTGGCGAAGAGGAACACGATGCCCTGATCTTCCTCGGGCGCCAGTTCGCTCTGGGTGAAGCTGAGCAGTACCGGGATCAGCGCCATGACGATCAGGCCGAACACCACCACCACCGGACGGGTGTTGAGGGTGCCGTGCAGCATCTTCTGGTAACGCTGCTTGAGCTTGTCGAAGATCATGTCCAGGCGATGGGCCAGGCCTGAGGGGTTTTCCTCGTGGCGCAGCAGCTTGGCGCACATCATCGGCGACAGGGTCAGGGCGACGATGCCGGAGATGATCACCGCACCGGCCAGGGTCAGGGCGAATTCCTTGAACAGTGCCCCCGTCAGGCCTTCGAGGAAGCCGATCGGCGCATACACGGCGGCCAGGGTGATGGTCATCGAGATCACCGGCACGGCGATCTCGCGGGCGCCCTCGATGGCGGCATCGAAGGGGGTCTTGCCTTCCTCGATGTGGCGGTGGATGTTCTCCACCACGACGATGGCGTCGTCCACCACCAGGCCGATGGCCAGCACCATGGCCAGCAGAGTCAGCAGGTTGATCGAGTAGCCCATCAGCTGCATGAAGAACAGCACGCCGATCATCGACAGCGGAATGGTCACCACCGGGATCAGGACCGAGCGGAAGGCGCCGAGGAACAGGAACACCACGACGATGACGATCAGCACGGCCTCGGCCAGGGTCTTCACCACTTCGTCGATGGAGGCCTGGATGAACTGGGTGGCGTCGTAGGCGATGGCCACCTTGAGGTTCGGCGGTAGCTGCGCTTCCAGCTCGGGCAGGGCCTTGCGCACTTCCTTGATCACGTCCAGCGGGTTGGCGCTGGGGGTGCCCTTGATGGCGATGTACACCGAGGGGATGCCATCGAAGGAGCTGATCGAGTCGTAGTTGGCCGCGCCCATCTCAACGCGGGCGATGTCACGCACCAGCACGCGGGTGTCGCCGACCGTCTTCACCGGGATGGCACCGAAGGCGTCGACCGACTTCAGATCGGTGCTGGCGTTGATGCTGGTGACCACGTACTGGCCCTTCACCTCGCCGGCGGCGGAGAGGAAGTTGTACTTGCGCACCGCGCTGTTGAGGTCGCCGGCGGTAACGCCATAGGCAGCCATCTTCACCGGGTCCAGCCACAGGCGCATGGCGAATACCTGGTTGCCGAGGATCTGCGCCTCGGCCATGCCGGGCAGGGTGGCCAGCTTGGGCTGGATCACGCGCGACAGGTAGTCGGTGATCTGCGGGTTGGACAGCTCGTCGCTGTAGAAGCTGACGTACATCAGCGCCGAGGCGTCGGCGGCCTCTTTCGACAGCACCGGGTCCTCGGCATCCTGCGGCAGCTGGTTCTTCACCTCGTTGGCCTTGGCCAGCAGTTCGGTGAACAGGCGGTCGCTGTTGGCGCCGATACGCGCGTAGATGGAGATCGTGGACAGGTTCTGCTGGCTCGACGAGGTCATGTAGTCGATGCCTTCGGCGCTGGCCAGGCTCTGCTGCAGGGGCTGGGTGATGTAGCCCTGGATGGTCTCGGCGTTGGCTCCGGGGTAGGAGGTGGTCACCGTGATCAGGGCATTCTCCATCTGCGGGTACTGGCGGATGACCAGCTTGCTGAACGCCTGGAAACCGAGCAGGACGATCAGCAGGCTGACCACGGTGGCCAGCACCGGGCGGCGGATGAAGGGATCGGTAAAAGCCATAAGGGTTTCCTTGGCCGCCCTGCGGCGGCCTGTCTATCAACAGTTGCGCACGTTCTGCGCCGCTCCCCGTTCGTGGGGGCGGGGCCGGGGTGCGGGAGCATCGTGGCGCTCCCCGGTTCCCCTCACCGGGTCCCTCCGCGGAGGGGCCCGGCGCGACGCACGCTCAATCGAACAGCATTACAACGGAGACGAAGTCACTGCGCGGTGGCGTCAGCCGGTTCGTCTGTCCCGAGCTGCTGCGCCTGGTCGTCGACGATGGCCACGTGGGCACCGTTGTCCAGCTTGAGCTGGCCGGAGGTGACCACCTGCTCGCCGGCCTGCAGGCCCTTGCTGACCACCACGCGACCGTCACGGCGCTCGCCGGTCTCGACGAAGCGGCGCTCGACGGCCAGTTGCGTGGTGCCGTCGGCATCCTTGACCGGTTCGCCGTCCTCGCCCTTCTTCTCGGCGATGACGTACACCGAGTTGCCGTACAGGGTGTAGGTGATGGCGGTTTCCGGGACCACGACGCGCGGCTGGTCATCCGGCAGCAGCACTTCCAGGTTGGCGAACATGCCCGGCAGCAGTTTCTCGTCCGGGTTGTTCAGCGTGGCACGCACCTGCAGGTTGCGCGTCTCGTTCTCCACCTTGGGGTTGATCGCGCTGATGCGACCGTCGAAGGACTGCCCCGGATAGGCGGCGACGCTCAGCTTGACCGGCTGACCGACCTGCAGCTGCGGCGCACGCTGCTCCGGGAGGAAGAAGTCGACATGCAGGCGTGACAGGTCCTGCAGGGTGGCGATGGTGGCGCCTGGCGAGAGGTAGTCGCCGGTGTCGACCTGACGGATGCCGATGGTGCCGGCGAATGGCGCACTGATGCGCTTCTTCTCCAGCTGCGCCTTGAACTGGGCGACGCTGGCGCTGGCCTTCTGCAAGGTCGAGGACAGGCGGTCGAACTCGCTCTTGGAGATGTTCTGCCGGCTGACCAGGCTGCGTCCGCGCTCGAACTCGACCTGCGCCAGGCTGCGTTCGGCCTCGGCTGTGGCCAGGCTGGCGCGCTCCACTTCGCTGTCGAGCTGGATCAGCGGCTGGCCCTGGGTCACTTTCTGCCCGGACTCGAACATCACGTCGCGCACGATGCCTTCCACTTCTGCGGCAAGGTCGACGCCCTGGAATGCCTTGAGGGTGCCGATGGCGGGCAGGCGGCCTTGCCACGGCTGCTCTTCGGCATGCGCTGCGGACACGCTGATGGCCGGCTGCGGGGCCGAGAACATCTGGATCTGCTGGTAGATGGAGAAGCCTTTGTAGGCGGCGAGGGCGAGTACCACGAGCAGTACGACGCCGAGCATGATGAGCATGCGACGGAGCAACATATTCCGTTTCCTTGGCGAGCAGGGGGAGGCCTGGGAATAGGCAAGAAGGGGACCTTAGTGCCAGATACCGCCGCTGTCAAAGCGTCTCGTCAAGTTTGCTCGAACAGTTGGCCGGCGCATCCCTGCGCCGGCATGCGGGAAGGGCTCAGGAGCCCAGGCGGCGGGTGACGTCGCCCAGTTCCCCGGACATTTCGCGCAGGTTGTGACTGGCCATCTGCGTGCGCTCGACGTTGTCCTGGTTGGCGCTGGCGATGGCGGTCAGCTCGGTGAGGTTGCGCGAGATGTCCTCGGCCACCGAGGTCTGCTCCTCGGCGGCGGTGGCGATCTGATGGTTCATGTCACGGATCGCCTCCACCGCGTCGGTGATGCGCTGCAGCATGGCGCCGGCCTCGGTGACCTGGGTCACCCCCTGTTCGCTGCGCTGCTGGCCGCTCTCGATGGCGCGCACCGCATTCAGCGCCCCGGTCTGCACGGTGTCGATGATCTGGTTGATCTCCGCCGTGGACTCGGCCGTGCGCTGGGCCAGGTGACGCACCTCGTCGGCGACCACCGCGAAGCCGCGACCCTGCTCGCCGGCACGGGCGGCCTCGATGGCAGCGTTGAGGGCCAGCAGGTTGGTCTGTTCGGCAATCCCGCGGATCACTTCGAGCACCTTGCCGATACGGCCGCTGTCGTTCTCCAGGCGGCGGATCACCTCGGCGGTACTGGCGATTTCGCCACGGATGTCGGTGATGGTGGCGATGGTCGATTGCATCACCGCGCCGCCCTGGCGTGCGGAGTCGTCGGCATCGTTGGCCGCATGGGCGGCGTCGGCAGCGTGGCGGGCCACCTCCTGCGCGGTAGCGGACATCTCGTGCATGGCCGTGGCGACCTGATCGGTACGCTCGAACTGCTCGCTGACGCCTTCGGTCATGCGCGAGGCGATGGCGTTCAACTCGCTGCTGGCGTTGTCGAGGTTCTGCGTGCTGTGGTGCAGGCGCTCGGTGGTGCTGGCGAGGAAATCACGCAACTTGTTGGCGGCACGTGCGAGCAGCCCCAGTTCATCCTGGCGGGTGCTCTCCACACGTTGTCCGAACTGGCCGTGGCTGAGCTGGTCGACGTGACCGATCAGATGGCGAATGGGGATGATCAGGTTGCGGTTGACCAGCCACAGGCTGAACACCGCGATGACCAGGGCGGCGCCGAGCATCACGATGGTGCCGCTGAGAATGGTGCGAGTGGCGCTGCTGTTGATCTGTTCGGCCTGGCTCAGGCTGTTCTGCCGCAGTTGCTCGACCAGCGCGGTCATCTGGTCGCTGGCATCGCGGTCGATGCCCTTGACCGCCGCGTCGCCGGCCTTGGCATCGGCACCGGCAGCGACGAAGGCGTCACGGCCCTTGCGGTAGTTGGCGCCGAGTGCCTGGTGCTCGCTGCGCAGGCGTTCGACCTGCTGCTGCAGGGCCGGGTCGGCAGCGGCTACCTGAACCAGTTTGCCGAGGATGTCCTGCACCTTGCGCTCCTGTTCTTCGAACTGGCTCCAGTAGCGTTGCAGGTTGGCGCTGTCCTGACCACGCAGGAGCACGTTCTTCCATTCCTGCACCTGGATCTTGAACTCGACGTTGGCGGAGTCGATCAGGCGCGAGGACTCCACCGGGCCATCGAGCAGGCCACGGTAGGAATGAATGCCGTTGGAGAGAAAGCTGAAACAGGCCAGGGCAGTGATGAGGATCAGCGCCAGGCTGCCGCCGAGCAGGGCGAGAATCTGCGCGCGCAGAGATTTTTGCAGAAACATGGTGGCATGCCTCGGAGGTCTAGCGTTGGGGTTTGCCAGCCTGACGGTCGCAGATGTCAGTCTTATGGATATCCCTCTCTCCTGGCGTCGTACCGGCCTGAGGGAGGCCGATGGCTGGAGTATAGACAGGTCATTTTGAGATGGCACTTTGCTTTCATCGGATTGTTGCGTCGACCCGGGTCAGAGCAGGCCGTCAGGAGCTGCTCTGACGGGCGCTTGAATGATTGCGCAATCATTATAATCTGGCTCGGGTTGCCCATTTTCTGGCGGCCCATCCGGGGCGCCGGGGTCCAGCACGAGGAACACGCAATGACCGAACGCTCCATTCCACATGCCGACGACGACCGTATCACCTGGCTGAACCTGCGCTCCGTGGCGCTGCCGCTGGCCAACCCGATCAGCGATGCCAAGGTGCTCACCGGACGGCAGAAGCCGATGACCGAGATCGCCATCCTGATCGCCGAGATCGAAACCCGCGACGGTCATCGCGGCCTGGGTTTCAGCTACTCCAAGCGCGCCGGTGGTCCCGGCCAGTTCGCCCACGCCCTGGAAGTGGCGCCGAACCTGATCGGCGAGAACCCCAGTGATATCGCCAGGCTCTGGGACAAGCTCTGCTGGGCCGGCGCCTCGGTCGGCCGCAGCGGGCTGGCGACGCAGGCCATCGGCGCCTTCGACGTCGCCCTGTGGGACCTCAAGGCGCGTCGCGCCGGCCTGTCGCTGGCGCGTCTGCTGGGCGCGCAGCGTGACTCGGTGCGCTGCTACAACACCTCCGGCGGTTTCCTGCATACGCCGCTCGAGCAGTTGCTGAAGAACACCGAGCTCTCCCGCGAGAAGGGCATCGGCGGCATCAAGCTCAAGGTCGGCCAGCCCGACTGGGTGCTGGACATCCACCGCGTCAGCACGGTGCGCGAGCACCTGGGCGAGAGCTTCCCGCTGATGGTCGATGCCAACCAGCAGTGGGACCGGCCGCTGGCCCGTCGCATGTGCCGCCGCCTCGAACCCTTCGACCTGATCTGGATCGAGGAGCCGCTGGATTGCTACGACGCCGAAGGTCATGCCGAGCTGGTGCGTCAGTTCGATACGCCGATCGCCACCGGCGAGATGCTCACCAGCCCGGCCGAGCACTGGGAGTTCATCCGCCAGCGTGGTGCCGACTTCCTCATGCCCGATGCGCCGCGCGTCGGCGGCATCACCCCCTACCTGCGCATACAGACGCTGGCCGAGCAGGCCGGCATGAGCCTGGCGCCGCACTTCGCCATGGAACTGCACGTGCACCTGGCGGCCACCCATGTCCGCGAGCCCTGGGTCGAGCACTTCGAGTGGCTGGAGCCGCTGTTCAACGAGCGCCTGGAGATCCAGGACGGGCGCATGCGGGTGCCGAGCCGTCCGGGGCTGGGGCTGAGCCTCAGCGAGCAGGTCGCGGGCTGGACGGTGCAGCAGGCCGAGGTCGGCCAGCGCGCCTGAGGCTCAGGTTTGCGGATGGAGGTCGCGCGCTGCCTGGCGCACGGCCTCGAGCACGGCGGGCAGCGCGGGGTTGTCATTGTCGTCGCGCCAGGCCAGGTGCAGTTCGCCGCAGATTCCGGCGGGCAGCGCCAGGTCGCGAAAACGCACCTGTGCGAAGCGAATGGCGCTGGCGCTGCGCGGCACCAGTGCCAGCCCCATGCCAGCGTTGACCAGCGACAGGATGGCCAGGGTCGAGCCCAGCGACTGGACGAACTGCGGCTGGATACCGCTGGCCCGGAACAGGCCGGTATGCAGTTCGTTGAACGGCTGCCATGCGGTATGGGCATAAAGAATGAACGGCTGCTCATGCAGCATCTGCACCTTCGGTTGCCGTGCGTGGGCCAGGGGATGCTCGGCCGGCACGGCCAGGACGAAGGGTTCGCGCAGCAGGCATTCGCTGTTCAGGCCGGGCTGTTGCAGGGGCGCCCGCACGATGGCCAGGTCGACGCGGCGGGCGCGCAGGGCCTGCACCTGCTCGAAGGTGCTCATCTCCAGCAAGGCGATTTCCACGCCGGGGCGCTCGCGCCTGGCGCAACTCACGGCGTGCGGCAGCAGGTCGTAGACCGCACTGGCGACGAAGCTGATGTTCAGCGAACCGCTTTCGCCGATGGCCGCCAGGCGGGTGCTCTGTGCCGCACGGTGGGCCTGGTCGAGCAGGGCCTGGGCTTCGACGAAGAAGGCCCGGCCAGCCGCCGTCAGCGCCACCGAGCGGGTGCTGCGGGTGAACAGGCTGACGCCGAGCTGATGCTCGAGCAGCTGGATCTGCCGGCTCAGCGGTGGCTGGGTCATGTGCAGGCGTTCGGCGGCGCGGCGGAAGTTCAGTTCCGCCGCCAGGGTGGTGAAGCAGCGCAGCTGGGACAGGTCGAACATTGATCTAATTCGGGTATCAATGGAGTGGGTAAGTAGATTAGACCTGTATCAATTCTCGCGTCCATCATCGACGGGCCGGCGCTACCTTGCCGGCCCTGATCGAGGAGAAGAGGATGAGTATCGAGCGTTACACCCCCGACCCCGTGTGCTGGGTCGGTCTGCGTTCCGTCGAACTGCCACTGGCGCGGGCCGTGAGCGATGCCAAGGTGTCCACCGGGCGCCAGTTGCCGCTGGCGGCTGTCAGCCTGCTGTTCGTCGAGCTGCAGACGGAACAGGGCCAGCAGGGCCTGGGGTTCACCTACACCCTGCGTACCGGCGGCCCGGCGCAGTACGCACAGGCGCTGGAACTGGCGCCGCTGCTGATCGGCGAGGACCCCAACGATATCGCCCGGCTGTGGAGCAAGCTGAGCTGGGCCAGTGCCTCCATCGGTCGCAGCGGCCTGGCGGTGCAGACCATCGCGGCGTTCGACAGCGCGTTGTGGGATCTCAAGGCGCGCCGTGCGGGGCTGCCGCTGGCCAAGCTGCTCGGCGCCCAGCGAGAGGCGGTGCCTTGCTACAACACCTCCGGAGGCTACCTGCAGGCCCCCATCGAGGAAGTCATCGAGCGTGCCGGCCAGTCGCTGGCGCGCGGCATCGGTGGGGTCAAGCTCAAGGTCGGCCAGCCGGACCAGGCCGCAGACCTGCGCCGCGTGCAGGCCTTGCGCCAGGCGCTGGGCGATGACGTCGCGCTGATGGTCGACGTCAACCAGCAGTGGGACCGCACCACGGCGCTGCGCATGGGCAAGGCGCTGGAGGAGCTGAACCTGGTGTGGATCGAGGAGCCGCTGGACGCCCACGATCTGGCGGGGCATGCCGCGCTGGCGGCGCAGCTGGTCACGCCGGTTGGCAGCGGCGAGATGCTCAGCAGCGCGGCCGAGGCCTGTGCCTACGTCGAGCAGGGCGCGGTGGACGTGATCATGCACGACGCCCCGCGTGTCGGTGGGATCACGCCATTCCTGCAGGTGGCCGAGGCGGCGCGCCGGCGCGGCATGGTCATGGCGCCGCATTTCGTCATGGAGATCCACATCCACCTGGCGGCCGCCTACGAGCACGCCACCTGGGTCGAGCACTTCGAATGGCTGGAGCCGCTGTTCGAGGAGCGTCTGCAGATCGCCGATGGCTGCATGCAGGTGCCGATGCGCCCGGGGCTGGGGCTGACGCTCAGTGAGCGGGTCGCCGGCTGGACGCTGGCGCAACAGGCTTTCGGGCAGCGCCGCTGAACGACAGAAGGGGTCGCCAACCCGCGTCGGCGACCCCTTCTGTGCCCCTCGCAGGCGTCAGGTGCGGAGGATCTCGTTGATCGCGCTGGGCTTCGGGCGCAGCGCGCTGAACACCTGCCAGAGCACGAATGCCAGGGCCAGGCCGAGGAAGGTGCCGGCGATGGGGTTGGTGAAGAAGTCGGCGAAGTTGCCGTCCGACAGCATCAGGCCCCGGCGCAGGTTGGTCTCCGCCATCGGCCCGAGGATGAAGCCGATGATGAACGGCGCCGCCGGCATGCCGGCCTTGACGAAGCCGTAGCCGAGCAGGCCGAACAGCAGGATCGACCAGACGTCGAACAGGCGGCTGGACAGGCCGAAGGCACCGACCACGCAGAGCACCAGGATGATCGGCAGGAGGATGTGCTTGGGCACGTCGAGCAGCTTGATGAACAGGCGCAGGCCGTAGAACTCCATGAACAGCATCATGCAGGTGGCGACGATCAGCGCGGCGAAGATGGTGTACACCAGCGGCCCCTGGCTGATGAACAGCAGCGGACCGGGCTGGATGCCGTGGATCAGGAAGCCGCCGAGCATGATCGCGGTCACGGTGTCGCCGGGGATGCCCAGGGTCATCAGTGGCATCATGGCGCCACCGACCCCGGCATTGTTGGCCGTTTCGCTGGCCACCACGCCGCCGATGTTGCCCTTGCCGTAGGTATCACCATCCTTGGCGCGCTTCTTGGCGATGATGTAGGACACCAGGTTGGAGGTGCCGGCGCCGATGCCGGGGAGGATGCCGATGCCCAGGCCGATCGCTCCGGAGCGGGCGGCGTTGGGCAGTTGCTCGCGGAACTCCTTGAGCGAGAAACCGAAGCCCTTGATGTTCTTCATGCTCACCGACCTGGCCTTGCCCTGCACCGCATGGCGACCGCTCTCGGCAAGCTTGATGATCTCGGCCACGGCGAACATGCCGATCATCACGGTGAGCATGGAAAAGCCACCGTTGAGTTCATTGATGCCGAAGGTGAAGCGGCGGATGGCCTCCACGGGGGCAATGCCGACCGTGGAGACGGCGATCCCCAGGGCGCCGGCGAACAGGCCCTTGACCATGGAACCGGCCGACAGGGTGGCGATCAGGGTCAGCGAGAACACGGCGATGGCGAAGTATTCGTGCGGGCCGAAACTCAGCGCCACCTTGGCCAGCTGCGGCGCGATGAACATCAGCGCGACGATGCTGAAGATGGTGCCGAGAAAGGAGAAGACGATGCCGACACCGAGAGCCTTGACCCCTTCGCCTTTCTCCATCAGCGGGCCGCCGTCGAACACCGTGGCGATGGAGGAGGGCGTTCCGGGAATCTTCAGCAGGATCGCCGAGATCAGGCCGCCCGACGTCGCCCCGATGAACAGCGCCACCAGCAGCGAAAGGCCCGCCTGCGGTCCCATGGTGAAGGTCAGCGGCAGGCACAGCGCCACCGCCATGGTGGCGGACAGCCCCGGTACGGCACCGAAGACGATGCCCATGGCCACGCCAACGGCCATCAGCATCAGGATATGGATGGAGAAGACGGCACCGAAGCCTTGCTGGAGTAATTCGAGCATGGTCGATCCTCAGAGGAAGTTGTTCAGCAGGCCAGCGGGCAGCATCAGGTCGAAGGCCTCGCGGAACAGCAGGAAAATGGCGGCGGAGCTGATCACGGCAATCAGCAGGTAGCTCAGGTGGCGAATCTTCTGGTTCACCGGAGTCAGCACGATGAACTGCAGGTAGAGGTAGACCACGGTCATCAGCGGAAAGCCCACGGGGCCGAGCAGGGCGATGTAGCCCAGGATCAGCAGCAGGGTCTTGATGACGGTCTTGGGTTCGATGATGCCGGGTGCCGGCTCTTCGTTCTTGCCCGCAGGCTGGCTTGGCGTTTCGCCTGCCACACGGGGTTTGCTGGAAAAGGCACTGATCAGTTGCATGACGCCCAGCAGCGACAGGAATCCGGCCAGGAGGGTGGGAACGGTGGCGGCGTCCACACCTTCATGGCCTGGCAGCTGTTTGGCCATCACCAGATAGGCCAGGCTGGCGCCGAGCATGGCGACGCCAATGAGCAGTTCTTTCTTGTTCAGGGTGTTCATCGCGTACCTCGATGTTCTGAGGTGCAACACCGGCCGGATCGACACGGGCCGGTGTTGCGTTAGGGCTTACTTGGCCTTGCGCAGGTCATCCTTGAACTGCATGAAGTCTTCGCGGGTCTTGGCCAGGATCGCTTTCGCATCCTCGGTGGCGAAGTAGGATACCGGCTGTTTGAACTTCTTCAGGTCCTCGGCGTACGCGGGCACTTCGGTGATCTGTTTCATCAGGTCGGACATCTTCTTGACGATGGCCGGGTCGGTGCCTTTCGGGAAGGCGACCACGTAGGGCTTGTCCATGGTGATGTCGAGGCCCTGCTCCTTGAGGGTCGGCACCTCGCCCAGCATGGCGTTGCGCTCGGCGTTGGGCTGGCCCAGGGCGACCATCTGGCCACCTTTGACGTAGTCCTGCACCGAACCGTAGGTGATCGCGCCCATGTCCAGGCGGCCGCCGAGCATACCGACCACGCGGTCGGACACGGTGCCGCCGTCGACCATCTTCAGCTTGGCGCCAGTCAGTTTCTCCAGCATCAGGCCCTGGATGTGCGAGAAGCTGCCCATCTCGGTGCCGTAGGTGATGCTGCCGGGGTTGGCTTTCGACTTGTCGACCAGGTCCTGCATGCTGGTCACGCCGGACTGCTTGGAGGCGACGAACACAGTGCTCTTGTCGACGCCGGCGATGCAGGCGATGTCGAAGGTCTCGTAGCTGTCTTCGGTGAGCCCGGCCACTTCGTTGACGATCAGCTGGCCCGGGTGGGTGAAGAGAATGGTGTTGCCATCCGCTGCGGCGCCCTTGACCTGTTCGGCGGCCAGGGTGCCACCACCACCGGCGACGTTGGTCACGACCATGGTCTTGCCGGTGATCTGGTTGAAGTACTTGGCCATGGTGCGGGCATTGAAGTCGGTGTCGCCGCCGGGGTTGGCGATGACCACCACCTGGATCGGACGAGTCGGCCAGTTGACCTCATCGGCGAACGTCGCGGCGTGGGTGACCAGGGCACCGATGCCGACCAGGGCAGAAAGGAGGGAGGCGCGGAATGTTTTTTTCATTGGAATACTCCGGTGTGGATGAAAGCCGCTTGAGTCAGTTGCGGCCGAGGCTGGGACGTTTCGGGTCGTATTGCCAACCCGGAACCAGGTACTGCATGGCCATGGCGTCGTCACGCGCGCCATTGGCCACTTTCTTGTAAAGCTCGTGGGCGGCCATGATCCGCTCCATGTCCGGCTCGATGCCGAGGCCGGGCTTGTCGGGGACCTCCACCTGACCCGCGACGATCTGCAAGGGTTCACGGGTCAGGCGCTCGCTGCCTTCCTGCCAGATCCAGTGCGTGTCGATGGCGGTGACGCGGCCCGGTACGGCGGCTGCCGCATGGGTGAACATGGCCAGGGAAATGTCGAAATGGTTGTTGGAGTGCGAGCCCCAGGTCAGGCCGAATTCCTCGCACACCTGGCCGAGGCGCACGGCGCCCTGCATGGTCCAGAAGTGCGGGTCGGCCAGCGGGATGTCGACGGCTTCGAGGCGCAGCGAGTGGCCCATCTGGCGCCAGTCGGTGGCGACCATGTTGGTGGCGGTGGGAATGCCGGTGGCGCGCTTGAACTCGGCCATCACTTCGCGGCCCGAGTAACCGTTCTCCGGCCCGCAGGGGTCTTCGGCATAGGCCAGCACATGACCCTGGCCCTGGCACAGGGCGATGGCTTGCTCCAGCGACCAGGCGCCATTGGGGTCGAGGGTCACGCGCGCATCCGGGAAGCGCGCCTTGATCGCGCGGATGGCGTCCATCTCTTCGGCGCCGTGCATCACGCCGCCCTTGAGCTTGAAGTCGTTGAAGCCATAGCGGGCATGCGCGGCTTCGGCCAGGCGGGCGATCGCCTCGGGTGTCAGCGCGGCCTGGTGGCGCAGGTGGTACCAGTCATCGCTCGAACCCTGGCCGCTGAGGTAGGGCAGGTCGGTACGCTGGCGCTCGCCTATGTAGAAGAGGTACGCCAGCATCGGCACGCGGTCGCGCTGCTGACCGCTGCCGAGCAGCTCGGCGACGGGGACGTCGAGATGCTGGCCGAGCAGGTCGAGCAGGGCCGCCTCGACGGCGGTGATCACGTTGTCCAGGCGCAGGTTGATTTCGTGGGGCTGCTTCAGCACCCGTGCTTCGGATTCCGAGGTGACCTGGTGCTGGGTGGTCTGCGGCCCTTTGCCCGGCCCGGCGATCGCCTGGCGCAGGCGATTGAGCACGCGGTTGTAGCGCCCGACCGGCTGGCCGATCACCAGCTCGCGGCAGCGCTCCAGCGCCTGGCGGATACCTTCGCCGCCAGGGACTTCACCACAACCGACACGGCCTGCGTTGTCCCTGAGCAGCACCAGGTTGCGCGTGAAATAGGGGGCGTGAGCGCCGCACAGGTTGAGCAGCATGCTGTCATGGCCGGCAACAGGAATGACCTGCATCTCGATGACATGTGGCGTGCTGGTGGAGGAGGCTTCGTACATCTTGGCAGGGGCTCCGAACTGGGCGCGGCCCTCGGCCGCTATGGCAAGGGGGCGGTTCAGTCGAGCAGCGCGGCCGGCAGGGGCGCAGGGCTGCAAGGCGTGAGAGCAGGGGCGAAGATGGCCGCGAAGCCGGCTTGGGACGTACGCTGCGGGCAATCGCTGGCTGCAACGCAGACGCTGGCGCAGGGGAGGTGAGCGGCAGTGACGGTCGATGACATGACCCGGGCCTCGCTTGTTTTTATTGGAATGTCATAGGTTGTCGTATGACTTGGTGAAATTAGTACCAGCCTGTTCCTGGCCTGTCAACGCTCCTCATGCGTCTCGATGATTGCGTTGCCATCTGCCTTGACCTCTTGGTCGGGACCTGTTTACGTCTGGCTTTGCCGTCTAGGGCAGGTTTTTCCGGGGATGAGGGAAATGGCGCCGGGATGTGCGACGAACGGAGGGTATAAAAACTGGTGTTTTTTTTGTTGTTGTACGATAACGTATCTCTACAGCTGCGGCTGACGTCATTCCTCACAACTCGCTTTACAGGGTGTTCGCATAATGAATCCACAAGAACTTAAGTCCATCCTCTCCTCCGGTCTGCTGTCTTTCCCCGTGACCGACTTCGATGCTGCCGGTGATTTCCATCAGGCGGGCTACGTGCGCCGCCTGGAGTGGCTGGCACCCTATGGTGCATCCGCCCTGTTCGCTGCCGGTGGCACCGGCGAGTTCTTTTCCCTGGCGCCGAGCGAGTACAGCGCTGTGATCAAGACGGCCGTGGATACCTGCGAGAAGAGCGTGCCGATCCTCGCGGGTGTCGGTGGCCCGACCCGCGTGGCCATCCAGATGGCTCAGGAAGCCGAGCGCCTGGGCGCCAAGGGGCTGCTGCTGTTGCCGCACTACCTGACCGAAGCCTCGCAGGAGGGCGTCGCCGCTCATGTCGAGCAGGTGTGCAAGTCGGTGAACATCGGCGTGGTGGTCTACAACCGTAACGTCTGCCGCCTCAATGCCAGCCTGCTGGAGCAGGTCGCCGAGCGCTGCCCGAACCTGATCGGCTACAAGGATGGTCTGGGTGACATCGAGCTGATGGTGTCGATCCGTCGCCGCCTGGGCGAGCGCCTGACCTACCTCGGCGGCCTGCCGACAGCCGAAGTCTATGCCGCTGCCTACAAGGCCCTGGGTGTGCCGGTCTATTCCTCGGCGGTGTTCAACTTCATCCCGAAAACCGCGATGGCCTTCTACAAGGCGATTGCCGCCGATGACCACGCCACTGTCGGCAAGCTGATCGATGACTTCTTCCTGCCGTACCTGGATATCCGCAACCGCCGTGCCGGTTACGCCGTGAGCATCGTCAAGGCCGGTGCCAAGATCGTCGGCTACGATGCCGGCCCGGTGCGTGCGCCGCTGACCGACCTGCTGCCGGAAGAATACGAGGCGCTGGCCAAGCTGATCGAAGCGCAAGGCGCGCAGTAAGCGCCACGAGTGCCCTAGGGCCCCCGCATGCCGTTGTCCCCTCGACGGGGCAAC
The DNA here is from genome assembly GCF_017915135.1 of Ectopseudomonas khazarica. NCBI lineage: Bacteria > Pseudomonadati > Pseudomonadota > Gammaproteobacteria > Pseudomonadales > Pseudomonadaceae > Ectopseudomonas > Ectopseudomonas khazarica. The sequence continues at coordinate 1,393,442 of NZ_CP068551.1, forward strand.
GGCCCGCTGTTCGTCGAACCCCATAAGAACAACAGGGTAACCTTGATGAATTCACAGACGCCTGCCGCCATCGGCACCCCGCTGATCACCGAGCTGCAAGTCGTACCGGTCGCCGGTCAGGACAGCATGCTGCTCAACCTGAGCGGTGCCCATGGTCCGTATTTCACCCGCAACATCCTCATTCTCAAGGACAGTGCCGGTCACGTCGGTGTCGGCGAAGTCCCCGGCGGCGAGGGCATTCGCAAGACCCTCGAAGACGCCCGCGCGCTGCTCGTCGGCCAGCCGGTCGGCAACTACAACGCATTGCTCAACCAGGTGCGCCGTGCCTTCGCCGACCGCGACAGCGGTGGCCGTGGCCTGCAGACCTTCGACCTGCGCATCACCATCCATGCGGTCACCGCGCTGGAGTCGGCGTTGCTCGACCTGCTCGGCCAGCACCTCGGCGTGCCGGTGGCGGCGCTGCTCGGCGAGGGCCAGCAGCGCGATGCGGTGGAGATGCTCGGCTACCTGTTCTTCGTCGGTGACAAGGGCAAGACCGATCTCGGCTACCGCGACGAGGCCGAGGCCGATGACGAATGGTTCCGTGTGCGCAACCAGACCGCGCTGACCCCGGAGACCATCGTCCGTCAGGCCGAGGCCGCGCACGCCCGCTATGGCTTCAACGATTTCAAGCTCAAGGGCGGCGTGCTCCATGGCGAGGCCGAGGTCGAGGCGATTCGCGCCCTGGCGGCGCGCTTCCCGGAGGCGCGTGTGACCCTCGACCCCAACGGCGGCTGGTCGCTGGACGAGGCCATTGCCCTGTGTCGTGACCTGCATGGTGTGCTGGCCTATGCCGAGGACCCCTGTGGCGCCGAGAACGGCTACAGCGGACGGGAGGTGATGGCCGAGTTCCGTCGCGCCACCGGCCTGCCGACCGCGACCAACATGATCGCCACCGACTGGCGGCAGATGGGCCACACCATCTCCCTGCAATCGGTGGACATCCCCCTGGCCGACCCGCATTTCTGGACCATGGCCGGTTCCGTGCGCGTGGCGCAGATGTGCAACGACTGGGGACTGACCTGGGGCTCGCACTCCAACAATCACTTCGACATCTCCCTGGCCATGTTCACCCACGTCGCCGCTGCGGCGCCAGGACGCGTCACGGCCATCGACACCCACTGGATCTGGCAGGACGGCCAGCACCTGACGCGCAACCCGCTGCGCATCGAAGGTGGCCTGGTACAGGTGCCGAAGGCCCCAGGCCTGGGCGTGGAGCTGGACTGGGATGCGCTGGCGCAGGCGCACGAGCTGTACCAGGCCAGGGGCCTGGGCTCGCGCGACGACGCCAGCGCCATGCAGTACCTGATTCCGGGCTGGAGCTTCAACAACAAGAAGCCCTGCCTGGTGCGTTGAATCGGCAGGCCCGGCCCCGAGGCCGGGCTTTGCCAGCCTGCCGCGAGTCGTCCAGATGCAAGCCGCCCAATCCGGCCGGGTGCGTTACCGCATCCTGCTGATGCTGTTCCTGGTGACCACGGTCACCTTTGCCGACCGCTCCAGCCTGTCCATTGCCGGTACTGCCCTGCAGGCCGGCCTGGGTATCGATGCGGTAGCCCTCGGCTATATCTTCTCGGCGTTCGGCTGGGCCTATGTGATCGGGCAGATTCCCGGTGGCTGGCTGTTCGACCGTTTCGGCACCAAGCCGGTCTACACCCTGGCACTGTTCGCCTGGTCGCTGCTGACCCTGCTGCAGGGTTTCGTCGGCTGGTTGCCGACCACCTGGGCCGTCAGCAGTCTGTTCCTCCTGCGCCTGCTGGTTGGGTTCGCCGGCGCGCCGTGCTTTCCGGGCAACGCCCGGGTCACGGCGTCCTGGTTCCCTTCGGCCGAGCGCGCCACCGCCACGGCCATCGCCGGTTCGGCGCAGTACGCCGCCACGGCCCTGTTCGCGCCGCTGATGGGCTGGGTGGTGCAGGCCCTCGGCTGGCAATTCGTCTTCATCATTCTCGGCTGCCTGGGCCTGGCGCTGTCGCTGCTGTGGCTGAAGAACCTCTACGTCCCGCGCGAGCATCCGCTGCTGGGCGCGGCGGAGCTGCAGCTGCTGGAGCAGGGCGGGGCGCTGGTCGACCTCGATCAGCGCAGTGGTGCCGGCGGCCCGCAGTGGCGTCACCTGCGCCTGTTGCTGACCCAGCGCACCCTGCTCGGCATCTACCTGGGGCAGTACTGCAACAACGCCATCACCTATTTCTTCCTCACCTGGTTTCCGGTGTACCTGATCCAGGCTCGCGGCATGAGCATCGTCGGTGCCGGTTTCGCCGCCGCGGTGCCGGCCATCAGTGGCTGCATCGGCGGCGTGCTCGGCGGGCTGCTGTCCGACGGCCTGCTGCGCCGTGGCCATTCGCTGACCCTGGCGCGCAAGCTGCCCAGCGTGTTCGGCCTGCTCCTGTCGTGCAGCCTGGTGCTGTGCATCTTCGCCGAGAGCGACGCTGCGGTGGTGGCGCTGATGACCCTGGCCTTCTTCGGCAAGGGCCTGGGCTCGCTGGGCTGGACGCTGGTCGCCGACACCGCGCCCCGGCAGATCCTCGGCCTGTGCGGCGGGCTGTTCAACACCTTCGGCAACCTGGCGGCGATCACCACGCCGATCATCATCGGCTACCTGGTCAGCCTCACCGGCTCGTTCGACGGCGCGCTGCTGTACGTCGGCGCCAATGCCCTGCTCGCGGTTGTCGGCTTTACCCTTATCGTCGGTCGTATTCACAGGCTCGAGCTGCCGGCCGATGGCCGCAGCGCGGCGGCCTGAGCGCAAAACAGGAGAACCCATCCATGCAGTTGATTCCCCATCAGGATTCGCCCCGTTACATCCGCCTGCACCCGAGCGACAACGTCGGCGTGGTGGTCAACGACCAGGGTGTGGCCGCCGGCGGCCGCTTCGACGATGGCCTGACGGCCACCTGCGGCATTCCGCAGAGCCACAAGGTGGCGCTGCAGGACATCGCCGAAGGCGCCGAGGTGGTGCGCTACGGCGAGGTCATCGGCTATGCCCTCGAGCCCATCGCCGCTGGCAGCTGGGTCACCGAGCAGGTGCTGCGCATGCCCGAGCCGCCGCTGCTCGACAACCTGCCCAAGGCGACCATCAAGGCCGCACCCGGCGAGCCGCTGGAAGGCTACACCTTCGAGGGCTTCCGTAACCCGGACGGCAGTGTCGGCACCCGTAACATCCTCGGTGTGACCACCACCGTGCAGTGCGTGGTCGGCGTGCTCGATCACGTGGTCGAGCGGGTGCGCCGGGAACTCCTGCCCAGGTACCCCAACGTCGATGACGTGGTGGCGCTGTCGCACAGCTATGGCTGCGGGGTGGCGATCAATGCGCCGGATGCCGTGGTGCCGATCCGCACCCTGTACAACATCAGCCGCAATCCCAACTTCGCTGGCCAGGCGCTGGTGATCAGCCTCGGCTGCGAGAAGCTGCAGGCCAGCCAGCTGATGGATGGCGACCTGCTGACCAACGGCATGGACGAGGAGGACTGGCTGTTCCGCCTGCAGGACTCCGGCAGCGGCTTCGCCGGCATGGTCGAGCAGATCATGGACATGATCGAGGCGCGCCTGCAGGTCCTCGACCTGCGCCGCCGCGAAACGGTGCCCGCGAGCGAGCTGGTGGTGGGCATGCAGTGCGGCGGCAGCGACGCCTTCTCCGGCATCACCGCCAACCCGGCGCTGGGCGTGGCCGCCGACCTGCTGGTGCGCGCCGGTGCCACGGTGATGTTCAGCGAGAACACCGAGGTGCGTGACGGTATCCATCTGCTCACTCCGCGTGCCGCCAGCGTCGAGGTGGCCGATGCGCTGATCCGCGAGATGGACTGGTACGACCGCTACCTGCAGCGCGGCATGGCCGACCGCAGCGCCAACACCACACCGGGCAACAAGAAGGGCGGGCTGAACAACATCGTCGAGAAGGCCATGGGCTCGATCGCCAAGTCCGGCAACAGCCCGATTGCCGGGGTGGTCGCGCCGGGCGAGCGCATTCGCGGCAAAGGCCTGTGGTTCTGCGCCACGCCGGCCAGCGACTTCATCTGCGGTACGCTGCAGCTGGCGGCGGGGATGAACCTGCATATCTTCACCACCGGGCGCGGCACGCCCTACGGGCTGTCCATGGTGCCGGTGATCAAGGTGGCCACGCGCACCCAGCTGGCCGAGCGCTGGCCCGACCTGATCGACGTCGACGCCGGGCAGATCCTCTCCGGACGCATGACCCTGGAACAGATGGGCTGGTACATCTTCCAGCTCTACCTGGACATTGCCAGTGGCCGCAAGCAGGCCTGTGCCGAGCGCCTGCGCCTGCACAATGACCTGGTGCTCTTCAACCCGGCGCCGGTGACCTGAGATGACACGACTTCCCGAAGACCTGCTCCCGGCCCTGTACGACGCACTGGGCGAGGCCGGCCTGATCACCGATGCCGAGCGCATGCAGAGCTACCTCAGCGACTGGCGCAACGCCTACCGTGGCCAGGCTGCGGCGGTGTTGCGCCCGGGCACGACCGAGGAGGTCGCGGCGGCGGTTCGCCTGTGCGCGCAGGCCGGCGTCGCGCTGGTGCCGCAGGGCGGCAATACCGGCCTGTGTGGCGGCTCGATTCCGGATGCGTCGGGGGCGCAGATGGTGCTGTCGCTGACCCGTCTGAAGCGCATCCGCGAGGTGGATGTGGCCAACGCCACCATCACCGTCGAGGCCGGCGTGATCCTGCAACAGCTGCAGGACGCGGCAGCCGAGGTCGGTCGTCTGTTCCCGCTGTCGCTGGGCGCCGAAGGCAGCTGCACGGTCGGCGGCAACCTGGCGACCAACGCCGGCGGCACGGCCGTGCTGCGCTACGGCAACATGCGCGACCTGGCGCTCGGCCTGGAGGTGGTGCTGCCTGACGGACGCATCTGGGATGGTCTGCGCGGCCTGCGCAAGGACAATACCGGCTACGACCTCAAGCAGCTGTTCATCGGCAGCGAAGGCACGCTCGGCATCATCACGGCTGCCGTGCTCAAGCTGTTCCCGGCGCTGCGCAGCCTGACCACCGCCTGGGTCGCACTGCCCAGTCCGCAGGCAGCCGTGGCGTTGCTCGGGCAGATGCGCGGGCTGTGCGGCGACCGCCTGACCGGCTTCGAGCTGATGTCGCGGCAAAGCCTGGAGTTCGTCCTGCGCCATGTCGCGGGCGCCAGCGATCCCTTCGCCGAAGGGCATCCCTGGTACGTCCTGATCGAACTGAGCGACACCCAGCCCGATGCCGCGTTGAACGACCTGCTGGAGCAGGGCCTGGGCGAAGCCTTCGAACAGGCGCTGGTGCTCGACGCCGTGGTCGCCGGCAGCCAGGCCCAGGTCGAGGCCCTGTGGGCGCTGCGCGAAGGCATTTCCGAGGCGCAGAACCACGAGGGGCCGAGCCTCAAGCACGACATCAGCGTGCCGGTCAGCCGCATCCCCGACTTCATCGCGCGTACCGACCGGGCGCTGCAGCAGGCCTTTCCCGGCGTGCGCGTCGTGGCCTACGGTCACGTTGGCGACGGCAACCTGCATTACAACATCAGCAAGCCGCCCGGTAGTGACGATGTGCCCTTCAAGGCCCAGGCCGAGGCGATCATGCGGGTGATCTATGACTCGACCCTGGAGGATGACGGCAGCATCAGTGCCGAGCATGGCCTGGGGCAATCCAAGCGTGCGGCGGCGCAGCACTACAAGGCGCCGCTCGAACTGGAGCTGATGCGCAGCATCAAGCAGGCACTCGATCCCGCCGGGCTGATGAACCCGGGCAAGCTGTTGTGAACCCGACCGATATCCACGCCGCTGACGGCGTCCACAGACCGACGAGAGAGGAGGCATCATGAGCAAGGTCCGAGTGTTGCAAGTCGCGCCGCTGAGCGAGCGTTTCAATCGTGAGCTGGCCGAGCGGTACGAGGTCAGCGCGCTGTGGCAGCAGGCCGATCCGCTGGCCTTCCTGCGTGAGCAGGGCGAGCGGTTTCGCTACCTGGTGTCGTCGGCGCGCTTCGGCTGCAGCGCCGAGCAGCTGGCGCTGCTGCCCAATCTCGAGGTGATCAGCAGCTTCGGCGTTGGCTACGACCCCTATCCGCTGGAGCTGCTGCGTGATCGCGGCATCGCCATCAGCACCACCCCGGATGTGCTCAACGACTGTGTCGCCGACCTGGCCTTCGGCCTGATGCTCGACAGCGCCCGGCGCCTGAGCGAGTCCGACCGTTTTACCCGCAGCGGTGCCTGGAACGGTGCGGCGTTCCCGCTGGGGCGGCGGGTCAGTGGCAAGCGTCTGGGCATCGTCGGCATGGGGCGCATCGGCGAGGCGGTGGCCTTGCGGGCGTCGGGCTTCTCCATGTCGGTGCGCTACCACAACCGGCGCCCGGTCGCGGGCAGCAGCTACCAGCACGAGCCGGATCTGCTGGCGCTGGCGCGCTGGGCGGACTTCCTGGTACTGACCTGCCCCGGTGGCAAGGCGACCCATCACCTGATCGACGCGGCGGTGCTCGCGGCGCTGGGCAGCGAGGGTTTCCTGATCAACGTGGCGCGTGGTTCGGTGGTGGACGAACCGGCGCTGATCGACGCCTTGCAGAACAATGTGATCGCCGGGGCCGGTCTGGACGTCTACGAGCAGGAACCCCAGGTGCCGGCGGCACTGCGCGAGCTGGACAACGTGGTACTGCTGCCGCACGTCGGCAGTGCCAGTGTCGAGACACGCCAGCAGATGGCCGACCTGGTGCTGGACAACCTGCGTGCTTATATCGACACCGGCACGCTGCTGACTCCGTTGTAGAGCGGGTGCAACCCGCCGACCAGGGCGGCGGGTTTCACCCGCCCTGCGGTTCTGAATACGCCGGGTTGGCAATCGCTGCCTGGCCTATCGTTGCCGCGCCACAAGCGCGGCGATCGTTTCTTTCCTCTCCTGCTGCATCCCGGCGCACCACAAGTGCGCCGTTTTTCATGCCGCGCGATGATCGGGCCGCACAAGCCCTGTAGACTGCGGTGTTTTCCGCAGGCAAGGGATCAGTCACCGTGCAGTCGGTCATTACCATCGAACAATTGAACAAGACCTATGCATCGGGCCACCCGGCCCTGCAGGGCATCGACCTGGACATTCGCCAGGGCGAGATCTTCGCCTTGCTCGGCCCCAACGGTGCCGGCAAGACCACCCTGATCAGCATCATCTGCGGCATCGTCAACCCCGGCGAGGGCAGGGTGCTGGTCGGCGGCAAGGACATCGTCCGCGACTACCGTGCGGCCCGCTCGCAGATCGGCCTGGTGCCGCAGGAACTGGTCAGCGACGTGTTCGAAACCGTGTGGGCCACGGTCAAGTTCAGCCGTGGCCTGTTCGGCAAGAAGCCCGATCCGGCTTACCTGGAGCAGCTGCTCAAGGACCTCTCGCTGTGGGACAAGCGCAACGCCAAGATCATGGAGCTGTCTGGCGGCATGAAGCGCCGGGTGATGATCGCCAAGGCGCTCTCCCATGAGCCGCAGATCCTCTTTCTCGACGAGCCCACCGCCGGTGTCGACGTCGAGTTGCGTCGCGATATGTGGAACATGGTGCGGCGCCTGCGCGAGCGCGGCGTGACCATCATCCTGACCACCCACTACATCGAGGAGGCCGAGGAAATGGCCGATCGCATCGGGGTGATCAGTGCCGGAAGGATCGTGCTGGTGGAGGACAAGCAGGTGCTGATGCACAAGCTGGGCAAGAAGCAGCTGACCCTGCAACTGCAGCAGCCGCTGTCCTGCGTGCCGGCGGAGCTGGCGCGCTACGGCCTGGAACTGGCGGACCAGGGCCATGCGCTGGTGTACACCTTCGATGCCCAGCACGAAAACACCGGCATCGCCGAACTGCTGCGTGATCTGGCGCAGCACGGCATCGATTTCAAGGACCTGCAGTCGAGCCAGAGCTCGCTGGAGGAGATCTTCGTCGGTCTGATCAAGGAGGCGCGCGCATGAACCTGTATGCCATCAAGGCCATCTACCTGTTCGAGCTGGCGCGCACCTGGCGCACCCTGCTGCAGAGCATCGCCACCCCGGTGATCAGCACGTCGCTGTACTTCGTGGTGTTCGGCTCGGCCATCGGCTCGAGCATGACCCAGGTGCAGGGCGTGAGCTACGGCGCCTTCATCATTCCCGGGCTGATCATGCTGGCGCTGCTGACCGAGAGCATCTCCAACGCCTCGTTCGGCATCTACATGCCCAAGTACTCGGGGAGCATCTACGAGATTCTCTCGGCGCCCGTCTCCTACCTGGAGATTCTCATCGGCTACGTCGGTGCGGCGGCGACCAAGTCGGTGATCCTCGGCGTGGTGATCCTGATCACCGCACGGCTGTTCGTCGACTTCGAGATCCAGCACCCGCTGTGGATGGTGGCGTTTCTGCTGCTCACGGCGCTGACCTTCAGCCTGTTCGGCTTCATCATCGGCGTCTGGGCCGATGGCTGGGAGAAGCTGCAGATCGTGCCGGCGCTGATCGTCACGCCGCTGACCTTCCTGGGCGGCGCCTTCTACTCCATCAGCATGTTGCCGCCGACCTGGCAGACGGTGACCCTGTTCAATCCGGTGGTGTACCTGATCAGTGCGTTCCGCTGGAGCTTCTACGGGGTGTCCGACGTCAACGTCGGCGTCAGCCTGGCGATGGTGCTGGGCTTCCTGCTGCTGTGCATCGCCCTGGTGGGCTGGATCTTCAAGAGCGGTTACCGCCTCAAGAGCTGATGCCGCGCCTGTGCTCGGCTAACGTCGTGCGAGCCTCAAACTGTAGGAGCGGCTGCAGCCGCGAAACGAGGGCGCGAGGGCATCATGCCCTGCCCATGTTCAGCCGGTAGGGCGGCTGAAACCCGCCATGAATAGGTGGCGGGTTGCACCCGCCCTACGAGTCGTCGCGGCTGAAGCCCTCTCACAGATGGCGTGGGGTGGATGTCGCTTTTCACATCCACCGCCAGGCCGGATCGACAAGGCGCGATCCAGCCTGAGCAGTCGTCTGTCTCACTTCACCCGCAGTTCGCAGTCGAAGGTATCCGCGGGCGGTACGCTCGGCTCCCAGGGCTGCTGGTAGGTCAGCAGCAGGCGTCCCTCGCCCGGCTCACGGGCGCTGAAGCGCCAGGTGGAGATACCGCCTGCGCCCACCAGACCGGCATCCTCCGGGTTGGTGTAAACCTCCGGGCCAAGGCTTTGCAGCACGTTCGTCGCCGTGTCGCGCAGCATCCAGCGGAAGCCGGTGGTGGGGTTGCTGGGCAGGCTGAGAATCAGCAACTGGCCCTTGGTCAGCGTCAGTGGGCACTGCCGATCCTTCTTCAGCTCCAGCGTGCCGGACTGATGGGCGCAGGCCGTGAGCAGTGCCAGGGCGGACAGGGTGAGCAGGCGCAAGGGGGCGTGCATGATGAACTCCAATCGATGAAACCTGGCTCAGCATAGCCGCACGAGCAAGCCTCAAGCTACAGGTTGCACGCGACAAGCCGAAGCGCGCGCCGCTCTTTCCTGCAGCTTGAAGCTGGCCGCCAGCGGCTATTCGAAAAGCACCTTGGCCACGTCGCCAAAGCGTCTGGCGAAGTGCACCGTCAGGCCTTCCTTGAGGTAGTCGGGCAGCTCTTCGTAGCTGCCGCGGTTGGCTTCCGGCAGGATCAGCTCATGCAGCTTCTGCCGGCGCGCCGCGATGACCTTCTCGCGCACACCGCCGATCGGCAGGACCTGGCCGGTGAGGGTCAGCTCACCGGTCATGGCCACGCCTTTCTTCGGCGCCTGATCACGTGCCAGGGAGAGCAGGGCGCTGGCCATGGTGATCCCTGCGCTGGGACCGTCCTTGGGCGTGGCGCCTTCCGGCACGTGCAGGTGGACGAAGGCCTGGTCGAAGAAGCTCGGGTCGCCGCCGAACTGCTTCAGGTGCGAGCTGACGTAGCTGTAGGCGATCTCCGCCGACTCCCTCATGACGTCGCCGAGCTGCCCGGTGAGCTTGAAGCCGCGATTGAGGGTGTGGATACGCGTCGCCTCGATCGGCAGGGTGGCGCCACCCATGCTGGTCCAGGCCAGCCCGGTGATCACCCCGGTACCCGCCAGTACCCGCTCGTTGCGGAATACCGGCATGCCGAGGGCCTCTTCCAGGTCCTTGGCGCCGATGCGGATCTTCGCCTCGGGGTCGTCCAGCAGTTTCACCACGGATTTGCGCACCAGCTTGCCCAGCTGCTTCTCCAGCTGGCGCACGCCGGCTTCACGGGCGTAGCCCTCGATCACCGCGCGCAGGGCGGCATCGCTGATGCCCAGGCGTGATTTCGGTACGCCGGCCTTTTCCAGCTGCTTCGGCCACAGGTGGCGCTTGGCGATGGCCAGCTTTTCCTCGGTGATGTAGCCGGACAGGCGGATCACCTCCATGCGGTCGAGCAGCGGCCCGGGAATCGAGTCGAGGGTGTTGGCGGTGCAGACGAACAGCACCTTGGACAGGTCCAGGCGCAGGTCCAGGTAGTGATCGAGGAATTCGACGTTCTGCTCCGGGTCCAGCGTTTCCAGCAGTGCCGAGGCCGGGTCGCCCTGGTAGCTGGTGCCCATCTTGTCGATCTCGTCGAGCATGATCACCGGGTTCATCACCTCGGCTTCCTTGAGGGCCTGGACCAGCTTGCCGGGCATGGCGCCGATGTAGGTGCGGCGGTGGCCCTTGATCTCGGCCTCGTCGCGCATGCCGCCCAGCGAGAAGCGGTAGAACGGCCGGCCGAGGGATTCGGCGATGGACTTGCCGATGCTGGTCTTGCCCACGCCGGGCGGGCCGACCAGCAGCACGATGGAGCCGGCGATCTCGCCCTTGAAGGCGCCGACCGCGAGAAACTCGGTGATGCGCTGCTTGATGTCGTCCATGCCGGCGTGGTGCTTGTCCAGCACCTTGCGCGCGTGACCGAGGTCGAGCTTGTCCTGGCCCTGGATGCCCCAGGGCAGGGCGGTGGCCCAGTCGAGGTAGTTGCGGGTGACGGCATACTCCGGAGAGCCGGCCTCCAGGATCGACAGCTTGTTCAGTTCTTCGTCGATGCGCTTCTGCGCGGCGGCCGTCAGGGTCTTGCCTTCCAGGCGGGCGAGAAACTCTTCGCGGTCGGCGCTCTTGTCGTCCTTGCTGATGCCCAGCTCCTGCTGGATCAGCTTCAGCTGTTCCTTGAGGAAGAACTCGCGCTGACGCTCGCCGATCTGCTTGTTGACCTCGGCCGACAGCTCCTTCTGCAGGCGGCCGACCTCGACCTCCTTGCGCAGCAGCGGCAGCACCTTCTCCATGCGCTTGAGCATGGGCACGGTGTCCAGCACCTCCTGCAACTCATGGCCGGAAGCGGTGGTCAGGGCGGCGGCGAAGTCGGTGAGCGGCGACGGCTCGTTGGGGCTGAAGCGATTGAGGTAGTTCTTCAATTCTTCGCTGTACAGCGGGTTGAGCGGCAGCAGCTCCTTGATCGCGTTGATCAGCGCCATGGCGTAGGCCTTGACCTCGTCGCGCGGATCGGCAGGCGCCTGCGGGTACTCCACCTCGGCCAGGTACGGGCCACGGCGGCTGAGCCAGCCACGAATGCGCACGCGGGTCAGGCCCTGGGCGACGAACTGCAGCTTGCCGCCTTCCTCGCTGACATGGTGCAGGCGCACCAGCGTGCCATGCTCCGGCAGGCTGTCGAGGTCGAACTCGCCGTGCTCGTCGGGCGGCGTGTCGACGTAGAACACCGCCAGGGATTTGTGCTCGGTATTCTCCACGCGCTTGAGCGTGCGCCCCCATGGGTGCTCGTTGACCATCACCGGCAGGACCTGCGCCGGGAAGAACGGGCGGTTGTTGATGGGGATGATGTAGAGCTTGTCCGGCAGTCGCTGCGCGGGCAGAACCAGGCCGGTCGCGCCAGGCTGTACGGTTTCGTCGACTGCTTCGGGGTGGATGTCCTGATCGTTCATGGAGCACCTTTGCTTGCACGTTGCTTGCTACATGGGGCGGCAGCTGCAGGTTTTCAACGCTTCAATCCAGGCCCAGGCGAATACCCTGCAGGCGTTGTTCGATCAACGGCGTGAGCAGGGCGAAGCAGTCATCCGGGCTCAGTTGCACCTGAGAGGACTCGATCAGCCCGGTCTGCAGGCGCTCGATCAGGGCTTGCAACGGCGGCGCTTGCTTCTGGCTCAGCAGGCGCTCGCAGAGAAAGCGCAGCTGCATCTGCAGCCCCGGCGGACAGCGCTCGTAGCTCGCTGCGCGAACCGCCAGGCCGCGCAGACGAGAGAGGTCCTCGAGCGAGCGGCAGGCTTCGCCCAGGCCGCGGATGGCAGGCTGGTCGTGGCGATAGAGGCGGTCTTCGAGCTGTTCGATCACCGCCAGCAGGGCTTCGATCAGGCGGCAATGCGCGTCGAAGTCGCCGGGCTTGCGCCGTAGCTGCGGCCAGTCCTGCTGCAGGGCTGGCAGCTGCAGGCTGGCGCCGGGCCAGTTCAGCCACAGGTCGTCGAGCTGCCGGGCCACTCGCGTGCGCTGCTCGAGGTTCCCGGCACCCTGCATGGCTCCCAGCCCGCGATGCAGCTGCAGTGCCTGGAGCAGGTCCAGACAGCGCTGCGCGACCTGCCTGTGCTGCTGCAGGCGTGCCGACTGCTGGCGGGCCTCCTGGCGCTGGGTCAGCCAGAAGCTCAATGCCAACAGGGTGATCAACAGGGCGACGGCGAAGAGGGCGGCATGACTCATGGAGGCTCGTGAGGGCGGCGTGCAGGTTCATCCTTCGATGAAGCAACTCCCCTGCCAGCCGCAGAGGGGGGCGGATTCCGGCAGTACGCGCCTGTCGCACTGCACGGAAATGGAGCAGGCGACCGCACCGAGGTGCCTGATGGTGCCTGGGTTGCTAAAGGTGCAACCCTGTTGCTGATGGGTGGTTGCGGCGTTTTCTTGCGGAAAAGAGTAAAGTGCAACCCTTGTTTCGTGCTGTCAGTCTGCCGTTATGTTGCAAGCCCGTGTGATCCGCCTGGATGAACAGGCCCATGAACATGCCCATGATCATCATCAGCTGGTGATGTCCCTGGTCGGTCGTGCCGAATTCGAGGTCGGTGGCCGTGGTGGGGAGGTCTGCCGCATGCGTGCCTGCCTGGTGCCCGGGGATGCGGCTCACCAGTTCGCCGGCATGGGCGAGAATCGCATGCTGATTCTCGACCTGGACGAGCAGGACACGCCCAGCGAGGACCTCGAACTGCTTCACCGCCTGTTCGAGAAACCCTGCTACCCGGCGCTCGATGTCGACTTCCAGAACCTGCTCAATTACGCCGGCTCCGAGCTGGAGCGCTACGGCAGCGACTCGATCCTGGCGCGTTCGATCGGCGGCGTGCTGCTGCGTGCGCTGCACCTGCGGCTGTTCGGCGAACAGCGTCGTCCGGCGCAGGGCGCGCTGGACCTGCAGCGCCTCGATCACTACATCGGCGAGCACCTGGCGCGGCGCATCAGCGTTGCCGAGCTGGCCCAGGTGATGTGCCTGAGTCCGAGCCACTTCCATGCGCAGTTCAAGGACAGCGTCGGCCTCACCCCGCACCAGTACCTGCTCAAGACCCGTCTCGACCGGGCTGCCCGCCTGCTGCGCGAGAGCAACCTGCCGCTGGTACGGGTCGCCGAAGAGTGCGGCTTCTCCAGCCAGAGCGCCCTGACCACTGCGATGCGCCGCTACCTGGGGCTGACGCCCAAGCGGGTACGTGCGGCTTAGAGTGCGATAACGCCTGAGCAACAGTCTGCAACCGCCGTCGTCACGCCCGCCTGGGCGGGAATGACGACACGCCGGGGCTTGCTCAGGCGTAGTTCTGCGGGCTCAGTTTGCGTTCGATCAGCTCGATGAGGATGTGCAGCACCTTGATGTGCAGTTCCTGCACGCGGTCGGCGAAGTCGCCGCCGGGGGCGCAGATGCACACGTCGGCCAGGCCTTCCAGCAGCGAGCCGGGCTTGCCGGTCAGGGCGATCACCTTCACGCCGAGCGCCTTGGCGGCTTCGGCAGCCTTGACCACGTTGGGGCTCTTGCCGCTGGTGCTGATGGCGATCAGCACGTCGCCTTCGCGGCCGTGCGACTCGATGTAGCGCGAGAAGATGAAGTCGTAGCCGAAGTCATTGGCCACGCAGCTGATGTGGCTGGGGTCGCTGATCGACACGGCGGCGATGCCGGGGCGGTTCCTGCGGTAGCGTCCGGTCAGCTCCTCGGCGAAGTGCATGGCGTCGCACATCGAGCCGCCATTGCCGCAGGAGAAGGCCTTGCCCTTGTGCTCGAAGCTCTCGACCAGCAGCTCGGCAGCACGCTGGATGTTGGCCAGGGTCTGTTCGTTGCCGAGGAAGGCTTCCAGCGCGCGCTGGGCTTCCTGCAGGCTGTTGCGGATATGTTCGATCATGGCAGGTCTTGGAACCTCTTTGGCAGTTTCGCGAGCCAGAGCCATGCAAGGCGAAAGCTGGCGAGAAAGCGGAGTTTACGCGTTGTAAATGGGCATTTCGACCAGGCTGGCGCTCCAGCCGGTTGCAACACGGCAGGGCTGAAGCGCAGCGGATTTCAACAGGTGTTCAGGGCAGCTCGGGGCTCGAGTAGAACGCGGTCAGGACCTTCACCAGGTGATCCAGGTCATGGCTGCCGGCGAGTTCGCGAACCGAGTGCATGGCGAAGGTGGGCAGGCCGATATCGACCGTACGCACGCCCAGCTGGCTGGCGGTGATCGGGCCGATGGTCGAGCCGCAGCCCATGTCGCTGCGCACCACGAAGCTCTGCACCGGTACTTCGTTCTCCAGGCACAGGTGGCGGAAGAAACCGGCGGTCTCGCTGTTGGTGGCGTAGCGCTGGTTGCTGTTGATCTTGATCACCGGGCCGGCGTTGAGTTTCGGGCCGTGGTTGCCGTCGTGCTTGTCGGCGTAGTTCGGGTGTACGCCATGGGCGTTGTCGGCCGAGACCAGCAGCGAGCGCTGGATGGTGCGGACGAAACCCTCGCCTGTCGGCAGGACGCGGCGCAGTACCTGTTCGAGGAAGGGGCCGTCGGCGCCACAGGCCGAGCAGGAGCCGACCTCTTCGTGATCGGTGCACACCAGTACGCAGGTTTCTTCGTCGCTGGAGTCGATCAGCGCCTGCAGACCGGCGTAGCACGACAGCAGGTTGTCCAGGCGCGCGCTGGCGATGAAGTCCTGGTTGAGGCCGACGACGGCGGCGCTCTGGGTGTCGTAGAAACTCAGCTCGTAGTCGAGTACCGCGTCCGGGTTGAAGTCATGCTCCATGGCCAGCTGTTCGGCGAGCAGGGCGCGGAAGTCGGCGGTCTCGCTGCTGGCGAGCTGGGCGAGAATCGGTGGCAGCTCGGTCTGCGGGTTGATCGCCCAGCCCTGGTTGGCCTCGCGGTTGAGGTGGATGGCCAGGTTGGGGATCACGGCGATCGGCTGGTAGAAGTCGATCAGCTGGCTTTCCACCTTGCCGTCGCGCCGGTAAGTGACGCGGCCGGCCAGCGACAGGTCGCGGTCGAACCAGGGTGCGAGCAGAGCGCCGCCATAGACCTCCACGCCGAGCTGGAAGTAGCCCTGGCGCTGCAGCTCCGGGCTGGGTTTCACCCGCAGGCAGGGGCTGTCGGTATGGGCGCCGACCAGGCGCAGGCCGCCTTCGAGGGCCGGGCGCTTGCCCAGCTTGAAGGCGATGAGCGACGAGTCGTTGCGGGTCACGTAGTAGCGGCCGCCGGTCTCGAGATGCCAGGTCGCGCGTTCGTCCAGGTGGCGATAACCGGCCGCTTCCAGGCGCATGGCCAGGCTGGTGGTCGCGTGGAAAGGCGTGGGAGAGGCGTTGAGAAAGTCGATCAGCCCGATATTGAGTTCTTCGCGCATGCATGGCTCCAGACAGCGATGGCGCAGTTTAACCAATTTGCATCGCGCTGTGCCGGCTATGCACTCGTTTGGGGCGATAGTTGGCGTCTATCCAGCACGGCTATCTGGCGTACTTTCGGCGCGCTACGACCGAGAACAGATGCCAGTGCTTGGTGTGGCCACGAGCGGTGCTTCCTTGACGGTTAATTTCCTCGAAATGGAGCAGTTCCCAGCCGGCAAAGAGGTTCTCTACGGACTGTTTGTCGAGAATGCTCAGATCAGCGCTCGCCCAGTCGTCGTCAGGGCCGAAGAAGTTACCGCAGAACAGACCGTCATGCTTTAAAGCGTGGCTTATGCGTTGCCAAAGATGGGGAAACTCCTTGGGATGGCAGAAAGGCAAGGCGAAGGCGCTGTTGATCAGGTCGGCTGGCGGCAGTTCACAATGCTCAAAGTGTTCGCAGAGAGTCTGCAGTCGTGGCGCTTGATCTGTCTGTAGCTGTTGGCACAGACGCGCAATGGCCTGTTTTTCGCGATCTATGGCCAGAACTTCCCAACCCCGGCGCAACAGTTCTAGCGTATCGCGGCCGGCACCACAGCCCAGATCGATGGCAAATCCTGTCGTTCTGGTGCTTGCATCCAGCGCCATCAGCAGTGCCGGCCAGGCGGGAGCCCCTTGGGTGCGGTCGTAATAGCGCTTGTCACTCATTCGTCGGCGGCTCAGAACGGCGCCGGGCACTCGAAGCGCATGCGCTCGCCGCTTTGCGGGTGGGTGAGGGCGAGCATGCTGGCGTGCAGGCACAGGCGCTCGTGGGCGGCGAGGGCCTGTTCGTGCGCATAGAGGCGGTCGCCGAGCAGCGGGTGGCCGATGGACAGCATGTGCACGCGCAGCTGGTGCGAGCGCCCGGTGATCGGCGTCAGCTCCACCCGGCACCAGTCGCCACAGCGCTCGAGAATGCGCCAGTGGGTCAGGGCGTGCTTGCCCAGTTCGTGGTCGACGACATGGCGCGGCTTGGTCGGTGGGTCGTAGCGCAGGGGCAGGTCGATGCTGCCACTGTCGGCCGTGGGCTGGCCCCAGCACAGTGCGGTATAGGCCTTCTCGGTCTCACGGTCGTGGAACTGCCGCGACAGCTCGCGGTGGCTGTCGGCGTCGCGCGCCAGCACGATGATCCCGGAGGTTTCCCAGTCCAGCCGATGGACGATGCGTGCCTCGGGGTAGCCATTTTCCTGCAGGCGGGTGACCAGGCAGTCCTTGTTGTCCTCGGCTCGGCCAGGCACCGACAGCAGCAGGGTGGGCTTGTTGATCACCAGCAGGGCGGCGTCCTGGTGAATGATTTCGATCTGGCTTAGCGGCATGGGCTGTGGCTGGTGTCGGAGCGAACGGATTCGCGATGTGTCTGGCCTGCGCAAGCGACGCAGATGATGCGCTCGTGCAGGTGCGTGTTGCTACAAATGAACACGGCGGCCGAAGCCGCCGTGATCGCCGCCGGTGTCGATCAACGATCCGGCAGGGTGATGTTCAGTTCCAGGATCGAGCAGCTGCCCTGGTCTTCCAGAGCGACCTGCACGTCCTTCTGGTCGATGTTGACGTACTTGCGGATCACCGCGACCAGCTCCTGCTGCAGGGCAGGCAGGTAGTCGGGCTGGCTGCGCTGGCCACGTTCGTGGGCCACGATGATCTGCAGGCGTTCCTTGGCGATGGATGCTGTGGTTTCCTTCTTGCGCGAACGCAAGAAGTCGAAAATATTCATTCTCGACCTCCAAATAGGCGCTGCAGGAAGCCCTGCTTCTTCACATCGAGGAAGCGATGCGGCATGTCCTTGCCCAGCAGGCGGTCGACAGCGTCGCTGTAAGCCTGGCCGGCATCGCTCTGGTCGTCGAGGATGACCGGGATACCCTGGTTGGAAGCCTTGAGCACGGCCTGCGACTCGGGAATGACGCCGAGCAGGCGGATGGCGAGGATTTCCTCGACGTCCTCGACGCCGAGCATTTCGCCCTTGGTCACGCGCTCGGGGTTGTAGCGGGTCAGCAGCAGGTGCTCCTTGATCGGCTCCTCGCCTTTCTCGGCGCGGCGCGACTTGCTCGCCAGCAGGCCGAGCATGCGGTCGGAGTCACGTACCGAGGACACTTCCGGGTTGGTCACGACGATGGCTTCGTCGGCGAAGTACATCGCCAGGTGCGCGCCTTTCTCGATACCGGCTGGCGAGTCGCAGACCACGTATTCGAAGTTCTCCGACAGCTCGGCGATGACCTTCTCGACGCCTTCCTGGGTCAGCGCGTCCTTGTCACGGGTCTGGCTGGCGGCCAGCACGTAGAGGTTTTCCAGGCGCTTGTCCTTGATCAGGGCCTGGGTGAGGGTGGCTTCGCCGTTGACGACGTTGACGAAGTCGTACACCACGCGGCGTTCGCAGCCCATGATCAGGTCGAGGTTACGCAGACCGACGTCGAAGTCGACGATGACGGTCTTGTGCCCGCGCAGGGCGAGGCCGGTGCCGATGGCAGCGCTGGTGGTGGTTTTACCGACGCCACCCTTGCCGGAAGTGACTACGAGGATCTTGGCCAAGGTGATTCACCCCAAAAAAAGAAGATAACGCGGGAATCCGTGGCCATTTAAGGCTTCCAGATGCCCTTTCTGTGTCCCTGGAAAATGGCCGCAGTATCCGTTAAAGGCGGGTGATGTTCAACACGTCACCCGACAGGCTGACCTGGACGGCATCCCCCCACAGCGGGTCACGTCGCAGGTCTTCGGCGACCTTGTAATGGCCGGCGATCGACAGCATTTCGGCGCCCATCTGTTGACAGAATATGCGTGCCTTGGCGTTGCCCTTTATACCTGCCAGGGCGCGGCCGCGCATGGGCGCGTAAACATGGATGTTGCCATCGGCGAGAAGTTCCGCCCCGGCGCTGACCGGGGCGAGGACGATCAGGTCCGCACCCTGGGCATAGATCTGCTGCCCGCCGCGCACCGGTGTGGTGACGATGCGGCTGGGCTTGTGCTCGGGCTCGGCGGGTTTCTCTTCCACCTTCTTCGGCGCCGGGTCGAGCGGGCGTTCGCGCGCGCCGGACGGCGGCAGCACCGGCAGGTCCAGGGCTTCGGCGGCGGCCACGTCGCTCTCGCGGGAGGCGCGGATGGCCAGGGTGCGCAGGCCGTGGCGACGGCACACGGCCATCAGTTCGGCCAGGTCCAGCTGCCCTTCGCCTTCGGGCAGCTTGTCCAGCGCCAGGACCAGCGGGGTGTTGCTGAAGAACGCCGGGGCCTGGGCGACCTTTTCCGTCAGTTGGGCGTCGAGGCGTTCAAGGTCGTTGTGGGCCAGCTCCATCACGGTGATGGCCAGCATGCTGCCCTTGAACTGGAATACGGGGTCTTGGGCGAGGAGATCGGCTTGGCTCATGGTCGAAAGAGGAGACTTCTGCAGCACTACGAAAGGTTGCCGGACTTATAGCGGTATCGACTGCGCACCGCAACTCGAAGGCCGGTTGCAGGACATTGACCGGCAAACCCTGACAGCGTTCGCATGGCGTGCGGCTGGTTGGCGAGTCAGGCCGGCAAAGTGGGGTAGAATGCGCGGCCCTGCCTGTGACCGGACCCGCTACATGGAACGCCCCCGCTTTCGCGCCTACTTTCTGCACCCGCGCTTCTGGCCACTGTGGCTGGGTCTCGGCGTGCTGTGGCTGGTGGTGCAGTTGCCCTATCGCCTGCAACTGCAGCTCGGGCGTCTGCTGGGCTGGCTGATGTTCCGCCTGGCCGGCCCGCGCCGGCAGATCGCCGAGCGCAACCTGCAGCTGTGTTTCCCGGGCAAGAGCGCGGCCGAACGCGAGCGGCTGCTGCGCGAGAACTTCGCCTCCACCGGCATCGCCTTCTTCGAGATGGCCATGAGCTGGTGGTGGCCCCGATCGCGCCTGGCCCGCCTGGCACATGTCGAGGGGCTGGAGCACCTGCAGCAGGCGCAGGCCGCCGGGCAGGGCGTGATCCTCATGGCGGTGCACTTCACCACCCTGGAGATCGGTGCGGCGCTGCTGGGCCAGCAGCACACCATCGACGGCATGTACCGCGAGCACGACAACCCGCTGTTCGATTTCATCCAGCGCCGTGGACGTGAGCGGCACAACCGCGACGCCACGGCCATCGAGCGCGAGGACATTCGCGCCATGCTCAAGGTGCTGCGTGCCGGCCGAGCCATCTGGTACGCGCCGGACCAGGACTACGGGCGCAAGCAGAGCATCTTCGTGCCGCTGTTCGGCATACCGGCCGCCACGGTCACGGCCACCACCAAGTTCGCGCGCCTGGGCAAGGCACGCGTGGTGCCTTTCACCCAGCAGCGCCTGGCCGATGGCAGCGGTTATCGCCTGGTGATCCACCCGCCGCTGGCCGATTTCCCCGGGGACAGCGAAGAGGCCGATTGCCTGCGCATCAACCAGTGGATCGAGCAGGTCGTCAGTGCCTGCCCCGAGCAGTACCTGTGGGCACACCGACGCTTCAAGACGCGTCCCGAGGGCGAACCGAAGCTGTACGGGACGCGCAAGTAGCCCATCTATACTGCAACGAAAAACAGGACCGCCCGATGACCGTCATTGCCCACCCTCACGAGCCCGTTACCGGGCTGATTCTTTCCGGTGGCGGGGCGCGGGCGGCCTATCAGGTGGGTGTGCTGTCGGCCATTGCCGATCTGCTGCCGGACGCCTCGCACAACCCCTTTCCGGTCATCGTCGGTACCTCGGCGGGGGCGATCAATGCGGTCAGCCTGGCCTGCGGTGCGTTGCAGTTCGGTGAGGCGGTGCGCCGTCTCACCTCGGTCTGGCAGGGCTTTCATACGCGGATGGTGTACCGCAGCGACTGGCCGGGCGTGCTGCGCCAGGCTGCGCGCTTCGTGGGGCACAGCCTGCTGGGTATCGGGCGCGACATCCCGGTGGCGCTGCTCGACAGCTCCCCGTTGCGCGAGTTGCTGGCCCGTGAACTGGATTTCTCCGGCATCGCCGCCGCGGTGCGCCATCGCCGCTTGCGGGCGATCGCCGTCACGGCATTCGGCTACGAAAGTGGCCAGGCGGTGACCTTCTACCAGGGGCGGGCGACCATCGACCCCTGGTTCCGCCATCGCCGTGTCGGCATTCCCACCCGCCTGAATCTCG
The DNA here is from genome assembly GCF_017915135.1 of Ectopseudomonas khazarica. Lineage (NCBI taxonomy): Bacteria > Pseudomonadati > Pseudomonadota > Gammaproteobacteria > Pseudomonadales > Pseudomonadaceae > Ectopseudomonas > Ectopseudomonas khazarica. The sequence continues at coordinate 1,414,323 of NZ_CP068551.1, forward strand.
AACATCTGCTGGCCAGTGCGTCGATCCCGCTAATCTTCCCGCCGGTGAGAATCCACCGTGAGTACTTCGGCGACGGCGCTGTGCGGCAGGCGGCGCCCATCAGCCCAGCATTGCACCTGGGCGCCAGCCGGGTGCTGGTGATCGGTGTCAGCGGCAATACCCAGGGCGAATCGGAGGCGCCGGCACCACGGGTCTCCAGCAACCGGCCACCGAGCCTGGCGCAGATCGGCGGGCACATGCTCAACAGCACCTTCATCGACAACCTGGAAACCGATATCGAACTACTCGAACGGCTCAACCAGATGAGCGAACTGGTGCCGCCCGAGCTTCGGCCCAGGGGCCTGGGGCTGAACCCGGTAGACGTGCTGGTGATCGCCCCGAGCCAGCCGCTGGATCAGATCGCGGCGCGCCACCAGCGTGAGCTGCCCCGCGCGCTGCGCCTGTTTCTGCGTGGTCCGGGGGCGACCAAGACCAGCGGCGCCGGGGTGCTCAGCTACCTGTTGTTCGAGCCCGGCTACTGCAGCGAACTGATCGAACTGGGCTACCAGGACGCCATGGCGCGCAAGGCCGAGCTGAGTCGCTTCCTCGGCCTCACCGAGCTGACGCAGTCCGCCTGACGCGCGTTACGCCAGCACGCCGTCACGGAAGTCGCGCAACGCCTGTTCGATCTCTTCGCGACTGTTCATCACGAACGGACCGTACTGCACGATGGGCTCGTTCAGTGGCGTGCCCGCGATCAGCAACACCCCCGCACCCTGGGCACTGGCCAGTTGCAGCTGGCCTTCGTCGGACAGGCGTATCAGGCGACCGGCGCCGACCGTCTGCGCGCTGGCAGCGGCGAGCTGCAGCTGACCTTCGTAGACGTACAGCATCACCCGTTGGCCATCGGTCAGGCGCGGTGCGACCTGGCTGCCGGGCGCCAGGCGCAGGTCGAACAGCTGGGGCTGGGTATGCGGGCGCTGCACGGCGCCGACCTGGCGCTGTTCGCCATCGTCGAACTCGCCCGCGATCACCACCACCTCCACGCCGGTGCGGGTGACGAGGCGTGGAATATCGGCGGCCGGAATGTCACGGTAGCCGGCTTCGCCCAGCTTGTCCCTGGCTGGCAGGTTGAGCCACAGCTGGAAGCCGCGCATGGCGCCGGACTCCTGCTCGGGCATTTCGCTGTGGATGATGCCGCGTGCAGCGGTCATCCACTGCACGCCGCCGCTGCCCAGCAGGCCGACGTTGCCGAGGTGATCCTCATGGCGCATGCGCCCCTCGAGCATGTAGGTGATGGTCTCGAAGCCACGGTGCGGATGAGGGGGGAAGCCGGCGATGTAGTCGTCGGGATTGTCGGTGGCGAATTCGTCGAGCATGAGGAACGGGTCGAAGCGCTCCAGGCCAGGTCCGCCGATCACGCGGTTGAGGCGCACGCCGGCGCCGTCGGAGGCCGGCTGGCCTGGCTGGATGCTGATGATGCGGCGCTGTTGGGTCATGGCAATGGGCTCCGTTCGAGGCGAGGAATGAGCCCATGCTATGCCGATCATGTCGATCGATGGTCGCAATTTTCCCGCGCTAAATATCGAACTGATCGATGTTTGGCGCGGGTATCTCAGTCGGCGATCTTGAGTTTGCGCGACTCATGGTAGAAGTAGCGGATCTTCTCGTACTCGAATGGCGAGTTGAGCTGGCCGTAGCGGAAGCTGGTGTTGGCCCTCTCATCGACGGCGCGTATCGCGATGGGCAGCGCCTCGCTCAGGCTGGCATCGACCACGCCGAGATAGTTGACCGTGCTCGCCAGGCTGTAGTCCACCGTCAGCCCGGCGGTGTCACGCAGGTTGGAGGGGCCCAGCAGTGGCAGCATCAGGTAGGGGCCCGCGGCTACTCCGTAGTGGCCCAGCGTCTGGCCAAAGTCTTCTTCCTGGCGCGGCAGCCCCATCATCGTGGCCGGATCCCAGATGCCACCCACGCCGATGATGGTGTTGAACAGCAGCCGTGCCGTGCTGTTCATCGCCCGCTGCCCCTTCAACTGCAGCAGGCTGTTGGCCAGGGTCGGGATCTCCCCCAGGTTGCTGAAGAAGTTGTGCACGCCGCTCTGCACCAGGTTCGGGGTGACGTAGCGGTAGCCTTTGACGACCGGCAGGAACACCCACTGATCGAAACGGTAGTTGAAGTGGTAGACGCGACGGTTCCAGGGTTCCAGCGGGTCATAGACCCGCAGTGCGTCGCTGGAGGCGCGTTCGAACTCCTGCTGGTCCAGTCCGGGGTTGAATTTCAGGTCCTGCAGCGGGTTGGTGAAGCCGTCGGCGTCGACCTCGCCGGCCCAGGCGTGTGCACTGGCCAGCAGCAGGGCGATGATCAGGGTGCTGTGCTTAGCCACGGAAGAACTCCAGCATGGCGTCGCTGTTGACGCGGTAATTGAGGTTGCCGCAGTGCCCGCCATGCGGGTACAGGGTCAGGCGCTCGCCGAAGGTGCGCCGCAGGAAACCGATGTCGCCTTTGCCGAGAATCAGGTCGTCGGCGTTGTGCATCACGGCGATCTTGTCGCTGCCGCTGAGGTAGTCCTCGAGGGCATAGAGACTGCTCTGTTCGATCAGCTGGTTGAGGCTGCCGCCGTCGTAGCGGGCACGCCACATGGGCATCAGTTGTTCGGCGATGTAGCAATCGAAGTCGCAGCGCAGCGCCAGCTGGAAGAACGGGGTGAGGCTGGTGCTTTCGGTGATGCGGTAGTCGCGCGGGGTGATCAGCCCGCGCCGGTTGAGCAGGTCCGAGGTGAAGACGATATCGGCGGAAGAGAAGCGGAACGAGGTGCCGATGAGCATGGCCATCTGCTCGTCGGAGAGCTTCTCCTTGGATTGCTGGAAGTCGTAGAGCATCGCCTCGTTGATGTCGAGGTAGCCCTTGTCGTTGAAGTAGCGGGTCAGCTTGCCCAGCACCAGTTCATAGAAGTTGGTGCTGTTGTCGATGCCCTGCACCCGGGTCTGCACCAGCTTGTCGAGGTTGCTCACCGAGGTGTAGAGGTTCACCGGCGGGTTGAGCAGCAGCACGCGCTTGAAGTTGAAGGCGCGGCGGGTTTCGTCGATCTGGCTGACGAAGGCGGCATGCAGCGCACCGAGGCTGTAGCCGGTGAGCAGGTATTCGCTGACTTGCAGCTTCGGGTGCTGGGCGCGCACCGCCTGCATCGCCCGGTACAGGTCGTCGGCATCGTCCGGGCTGTAGCCTGGCGTGGCGAAGCGCGAGGCGGCGGCCATGAAGTCGTAGCTGGTTGGCGAGGAGAGCTGCACGACATGGAAGCCGGCGCCATAGAACAGCTTCTTCAGGTACTCGGTGATGCTGCTGGCGTAGCTGGCGCCGGTACCGGAGATGATGAAGATCAGCGGCGCGCGGCCCTTCTGCTCGGCCAGGCGGTATTGCAGCTTGGTCACCGGCCAGAAGTTGTCCAGCAGTTCGAACTCCCGGTCCGGGCGCAGGCGAACCGAGTAGTCGCTCTGGTCGATGTCACGGTCATCCGGCAGGGCAGGGCGCAGTTCGGGCGGTGTGGTGGCGATGGTCGCCTCGAACGGGTTGGCCAGCGGATAGCCGTAGCTTTGCGCGTCCACATCGGCGGCCGTCGCGGAGACACAGAAGACCAGGCCGCCGAGCAGGGCGGCGAGTCGGGCAAGGCTGGGCATGTGGTAAGTCCCTTTTAATAAGCGAACATCGGGATTGAAGCGCTCGCTTATGACAGCAGCAAGTCGGGCAAAGTGCCACGTTGCCGTCAACAAGATACATCGAGTCGGTCTGTCCAGCGTCCTTTTCGTCGCCTGCGGGTGTCGCCCTCGGGGTAGGCGGATGCCGGCGTCACGCGTGGTGATGCAACCAGGCGTGCTTGGGAATCGAGTCCTCGCGCTTGCGTTGCTCCAGGCGTGCCCAGACTTTCTCGTGGAAGTAGAAACCGACCGAGTTGCACAGCGGCTCCACTGCAGCCACCAGGCCGCTGACCGCGATGCTGCCGGTCAACAGGTAGGCCACGCCGAAGGCGATGCAGAAGTGCATGATGGTGAAGGTCAGGGTCTTGAGCATGGCGCACCTCGATGAGAATCATTTACCGATGAGGCTCAGGTTAGTACGCCGCGGGTGCCCGGTGAAATGCGCTGTGTCCATGGCCTCGATAGCCTGCGCACATGAAAGCTTCTCGTGTGAAAGCGGCCGTCTATTCACTTCTCCCGCTTGCCTGCGGCGCGCTAGAGTGCCGCTCTTCATCACAGGGAGTCCCGGTTCATGCACATCCGCGATATCGCCTTCGGCATCACCGACTGGTCCGCCGTCACGCCAACCGAGCACCCGGGCGAAACCGGTCTCGCGCGCTGGAGAACCTGCCAGTTTGGCGAAGTGCGGGTGCGCATGGTCGAGTACTCGCCGGGCTATCTGGCCGACCACTGGTGCCGCAAGGGCCATGTGCTGCTGTGTCTGGAGGGCGAGCTGCACACCGAGCTGGAGGATGGCCGCGTCTTCGTGCTGCGTCCGGGGATGAGCTACCAGGTGGCTGACGACGCCGAAGCGCACCGTTCCTTCACCGAACAGGGCGCACGGCTGTTCGTGGTCGACTGAACCCTCGCCCGCCGTGGCAATTTGCCTTGCCTATTCATGAGTCTGATGGAGGGCGGTGTCCCCGGTCTTCCTCGCTACACTCTCTGGCATTCCCACAGGACATGTAAGGCAGGTTCGCTATGCAAAACCGCATGATGATCACGGGGGCCGGTTCCGGCCTGGGGCGCGAGATTGCCTTGCGCTGGGCTCGCGATGGCTGGCGCCTGGCGCTGGCGGACGTCAACGAGGCTGGCCTGGCGGAAACCCTCAAGCTGGTGCGCGAGGCCGGCGGCGACGGCTTCACGCGCCGCTGCGACGTGCGTGACTACAGCCAGCTGACGGCACTGGCGCAGGCCTGCGACGAGCAGTTCGGCGGCATCGACATCATCGTCAACAATGCGGGGGTGGCTTCCGGTGGCTTCTTCAGCGAGCTGTCGCTGGAGGACTGGGACTGGCAGATCTCGATCAACCTGATGGGCGTGGTCAAGGGCTGCAAGGCGTTTCTGCCGCTGCTGGAGAAGAGCAAGGGCAAGATCGTCAATATCGCCTCGATGGCGGCACTGATGCAGGGGCCGGCGATGAGCAACTACAACGTGGCCAAGGCCGGCGTGGTGGCGCTGTCGGAGAGCCTGCTGGTGGAGTTGCGGCAGCAGGAGATCGGCGTGCATGTGGTCTGCCCGTCATTCTTCCAGACCAACCTGCTGGATTCCTTCCGTGGCCCGACCCCGGCAATGAAGGCCCAGGTCGGCAAGCTGCTGGAAAGCTCGCCGATCAGCGCGGCGGACATCGCCGGCTACATCCATGACGAGCTGGCCAAGGGCAGCTTCATGATCCTGCCGCACGAGATGGGGCGCATGGCCTGGGCGCTGAAGCAGAAGAACCCGCAGGCGCTCTACGACGAGATGGCCGGCATGGCCGAGAAGATGCGCGGCAAGGCCCGATCCGTCAGCTGACCAACAGGTCAGTTATTTGCCCCTGCAGGCTTGCCTGGCAAGGTCTGCGGGGGTAGGGTGACGCCCCCGGCCTGCCTGCCGCCCTGACCTTGGATACTCCGTGAAACCAGCCTCTCGGGCCCTGTTGTTGATGGCCCTGGTGCTGGCGGCGATCAATTTGCGCCCCGGCATCACCTCCCTCGCGCCTCTCATCGAACGCATCGCCGACGAACTGTCGCTCAGTCGCGGTTTCATCAGCCTGACCACGGCACTGCCGGTGCTGTGTATGGGCCTGTTGGCCCCGCTGGCACCCCGTCTGGCCGTGCGCTGGGGGCTGGAGCGCACCATCATGCTCTGCCTGGCCCTGATCGGCCTGGCCCTGCTGGCCCGTCTGGCCGCGCACCAGAGCGCCGTGCTGATCGGCAGTGCCATTGCCCTGGGCGCCGCCATTGCGGTCGCCGGGCCCTTGCTGTCCGGTTTCATCAAGCGCCATTTCGCCGGTCAGATGAGCCGTGTGGTGGGCTGGTACTCGCTGGGCATGGCCATCGGCGGCGCCGGTGGTGCCGTGCTGACTGCGCCGGCGACGCAGCTGTTCGGTGACGCCTGGCACCTGGGGCTGGCCATATGGGCGCTGCCGGCGCTGCTTGGGGTGATGCTCTGGCTGTGCCTGCCCAACCAGAGCGGCAGCACGGAGGAAAGCGAAGGCGGCGGGCTGCCTTGGCGACAGCCGCGCGCCTGGCTGATCAGCGGCTTCTTCGCGATTCAGGCCGGTCTGTTCTACGCCATCGCGACCTGGGCCGTGGCACGCTACCACGAAGCGGGCCTGAGCATGCTGCACAGCAACTCGCTGCTGAGCTTCATCATGCTGATGGGCCTGCCCAGCTCCTTCCTGCTGCCCTGGCTGGCGCAGCGCTACGACGCACGCTATCAGCTGTTGCTGGCCTGCGGCGTGATCACCTGCAGCTGTCTGGCGATGATCACCTTCCTGCCACGCGTGGTGCCGGAACTGTGGGCGGTGATCATGGGTTTCTCCCTGGGTGGCTCCTTCGCCCTGTCGCTGGTGTTGCCGCTGTACGAGGCAGGCTCGCCGCTGGCGGTCAGCCGCTGGACTGCGATGATGCTCTTCACCGGATATGGTCTCGGCTGCCTGACGCCGATTCTCACCGGTCTGGCGCGGGACCTGTCCGGCAGCTACCAGTTGCCGTTCATGGTGCTCACGGCCCTGGCCCTGGTGATGATCCTGATGGCCTGGCTGCTCGGGCGCGGTCGACGTCAGCAACGCTAGAATTCGCGCCAGTTCCTTTCTTGCCCTGGCAGGCTGTGTTAGAAGGCTTTCTGCTTATTCAGGAGTGCCGGTGTGGAGTCAGAATCCATCGTCTATGGCTGTATCCGCGACTGGCCCTCGGATGATCCCGAGCTACGTCGCTTGCGTCGTGAAACCAACCACGGCGTGCTCGCCGAACTGCCGGCCGGTGAACTCTGGCCGTTTCTCGGTCGCGAGATGTTCTCCTTCTGCGAACTGCCGGGGGCGGGGCTCTATCAGACCCAGGTGATCCACTTCGGCGCCAGCTACGGCGCGGTGGAGTACGAATGGAACCTGTGGATCGAGGCCTTCGAGGCGCTGCTCAAGCGTCTGTACTGGGCCAGCGCGGTGGTCCATCTGGAAACCGAGCTCAACGGTATGCACACCTTCCGCTGGGAGTCCGACAGTGGCTTTCACAGCCCGCAGGAGGGTTCCCTGCGCGTGCGTTGTGCCTGGGAGCGCGAAGGCGCCTTGCGCGGCTAGGCTGGGGCGATGATCAATTACCTGTGGTTCCTGCTCGCAGCCGCGTTCGAGATCGCGGGCTGCTACGCCTTCTGGATGTGGCTGCGGCTCGACCGCAGTGCCTGGTGGATAGTGCCGGGGCTGCTCAGCCTGGCACTGTTCGGCCTGTTGCTGACCCGCGTCGAAGCCGCCTTCGCCGGGCGCGCCTATGCGGTCTATGGCGGCGTGTACATCGTCGCCTCGCTGGCGTGGCTGGCACTGGTCGAGAAGAGTCGGCCGCTACTCAGCGACTGGCTGGGGGCGGCGCTGTGCCTGGCGGGTGCCGCGATCATCCTGCTCGGGCCGCGCATCCAGGGCCCCTGATCCGCTTATAAGCAGTGGAAGTAAAAAAGTTCCGCTGTAATCAAATCTTTATATATCGGCAACTGAGCTGAAATAACCCCCCGCCAAGATTCCCCCTAACACGAACGAGCCCATCGCTCGGGTGTTTTCAACACTTAAAGTTCAACAGGGGAATCCTCGATGATCCGTAAGCACTTCGCCGGTTTCGCAGCCAGCGCTCTGGCTCTGGCCGTCTCCGCCCAGGCTTTCGCCGGTACTGTTACCACTGACGGCGCCGACCTCGTGATCAAGACCAAAGGTGGCCTGGAAGTCGCTACCACCGACAAGGCGTTCAGCTTCAAGCTGAGCGGCAAGCTGCAGTGGGATGCCACCAACTTCGATGGTCTGATGGCTGCCGATCAGAACCAGCCGTTCGACGATACCTTCAACACCTTCATCCGTCGTGGTGAGTTCGGTCTGGAAGGCACTGCCTACAGCGATTGGGACTGGGGCCTGCGTGTCAGCTACGACGAGTACGACGACACCAGCGTCGACCGTGCTTTCATCGCGTACAAGGGCCTGGACTTCGCCAAGATCACCGTTGGCCGCTTCGGTGTGGACTACGGTCTGGAAAACACCACCAGTTCGTCCTGGATTACCGCCATCGAGCGTCCGTTCATGTACGACTACCTGAACGGTGACGAGGACACTCAGTTCGGTGTGAACATCAAGCACTCCGGCGATAACTACGGTCTGATGGCTCAGGTCGCCACCTACGAAGACAAGTACGAGAGCGACGACAACAACGAGCTCTACGGTTACACCCTGCGTGCCCACTGGGCGCCGTACCTCAACGGCACCGATGTCATCCACCTGGCGGCCAACTACCACAACTCCGAAGCCGATGACGAACGTGCACGCGCACGTACCCGCATGGGCATCCGCAGCGACAATGACTTCCGCCTGACCCTGGGTGACGTCACCGTTGCAGACAAAGACAACGAGTGGGTTCTGGAGTCCGGCGCGCAGTTCGGTGCCTTCCGTGCCCAGGCCGAGTACTTCCAGCGCCAGATCAGCGGTGAAACCGCTGGTGGTGCCAACTCCGACGTCGATATCAACGGCTACTACGGTCAGGTTTCCTACATGTTCAACGGCGTGCGTCAGTACAAGGCTGCCGATGGCAAGTGGGACAAGCCGGACAACATGAACGGCTCCTGGGAAATCTTTGCCCGTTACGAAAGCTCCACCGTCGACTCTGACGCCAATGCTATCCCGGCCAACCTGGGTATCGCCGGTCTGGTGGCTGATGACGCCAGCAAGGAGTTCGAAACCAAGGCCATGGTCCTGGGTGTGAACTACTTCGTGAACCCGGCGGTGCGCGTGAGCCTGAACTACGTCGACTATGAGGTCGACAACCTGGATACCTCCAGCCAAGTCAACGGCGAAGATGTACAGGACGACGGTAAGGCCATCGTAGGTCGTCTGCAGTACGTCTTCTAAGCTTCACTCCCTTGAAGTGTTGCTCCTGATTCGAGCCCCGCGTTTCGCGGGGCTTTTTTATTCCTTTGTGTTGATGGAAAAGCGCTATGCGTAAGACTACCGCTCTGCTGCTATCGATCGGTTTCAGCGCCATTGCCCTGGCGCAGGATTACAGTGCGGCCAAACCGGGCGAATTGCTCCAGGTGCCGCTGACGTCCTTGCATCCGACTCAGGCAGCAGTGGGCTATGACCAGATTTTCTATAAGCTCGGGCGCTTCGCCAATGAGCGCAACAAGCTGTTCGATGAGTACTGCGAGGCCAACGGCCAGGGCGAGAGCGCCAGGGTGCCTGGCGATGCAGACCTGCACAAACCGGACAGCTTCAGCTGCCAGAACGCGGTAGGCACTCGCAGCAGCGAGATGAAAACCGTCGTGATCGGTCCGCAGGGCAAACTGTTCCTGACCGATGGCCATCACACCTTCACCGTGCTGATGGAGTATCCCGATGCTGGCGCCGACCTGAACATGTGGGTGCGCGTTACCGACAACTTCAGCGACAGTGCAGACATGGCCAGCTTCTGGCAGCGCATGGCGCAGGCACGCAAGGTATGGCTCAAGGATGGCAATGGGCGAAGCATCGACCCGCAGCAGATACCTGCCCAGCTGGGGCTCCAGCACTTGGCCAACGACCCTTATCGTGCGCTGGTGTACTTCACCCGCGAGGTCGCTTACGACAAGCCGCGTTCCGGAGAGGTGGCCCCCGAGTTTCTCGAGTTCTACTGGGGTAACTGGCTGCGCTCGGTGATGCCGCTGGAAGGTTATGACCTGAGTGATCGTGGCGATTACCGGGACGCCGTCGAGGCCGCCGCGAAGAAGATGGTGGCCCTGGCCCCGGACGAGATCGTCGGTGACAGCGGCTTTAAGGCGCGCGAACTGGGCGGTTACTCGTCCATCGACCGCAAGGAGCTGAACAAGGTCGCTGGACGCAAACTGAACTATGCCACCCGTTACAAGAAGGCGCTGGCCGAGGGAAGCTGAGGCCTGTAACGAAAAAGCCCGGCACTGGGCCGGGCTTTCTTCTGCGCTTGCTCGGCTCAGTTATGCTTCTTGTAGTTGTCCAGCGCCGTCTGGATCATCTGCCGCGCTTCGGCGGCATTGCCATAGCCATTCAGCTCGACTTTCTTGCGGCCTTCCGGCAACTGCTTGTAGACGCGGAAGAACGCCTCGATGCGCTGGCGCTCGATGGCCGGCAGGTCGCCGATGTCCTTGATGTTGTCGTAGGTCGGGTCGATATCGCTGCTGGGGACGCCGATGATCTTCTCGTCGTGCTCGCCGCCGTCGATCATCTTCAGGTAGCCGATGGGGCGGAACTTGATCAGCACGCCCGGGTGCAACGGCTCACGAGTCAGTACCAGGCCATCCAGCGGGTCATTGTCGCCACCCAGGGTGCGAGACAGAGAGCCATAGTTGGCTGGGTAGACGACCGGCATCGACTGGAAGCGGTCGACGAACACCAGGCCTTCCTCGTTGATCTCATACTTGGTGAAGCTGCCCGCGGGAATTTCCACCGCCATGTGAACGTTGTTCGGAGCATCCTTCGCCTGGCTCGCGTGAAACGGGTGGGTGATCGACTGCTGCGCGAGTGCGGCACCGCTACCGAGAAGCATGGCGACGCCAAGGGCGAGAAGGGACTTTTGCATGGATGACTCCTTTGCAGAGCTGAAGGTTATAAAGGTTGGCCTTCTCATATTGCGGGCGCATTGTTAGAGATATATTGCAACCTCGCTTCTGGGATTCGTTGTCATGCCCGTCACCACCCTCGATTCACTTCACGCGCTCTCCGCCGATACCTGGGACGCCCTGCTGCCCGGTGCTCAGCCGTTTCTGCGGCATGCATTTCACAGCGCTCTCGAAGACAGCGGCAGTGTCGGGGGCGACACTGGCTGGCAGCCGTCACATCGTCTCTGGTGCGATGACCAGGGGCAGGTGAGGGCGGCGTTGCCGGCCTATCTGAAGCGGCATTCCTATGGCGAGTACGTGTTCGACCACGCCTGGGCCGATGCCTGTCGGCGCGCCGGGATCGCCTATTACCCGAAGTTGCTGGGCGCCGTGCCGTTCTCGCCGGTTGCCGGTGCGCGGCTGCTGGGGGAGCCCCGCTGTGCGGGCGCGATGCTCGATGAGCTGACGGCCGAGCTGGAGGCGCAGGGGTTGTCGAGCCTGCACATCAACTTCACCAGCCCGGCATGCGATGCGTTGCTGAGCGGCCGTGACGGCTGGCTGGAACGCCTGGGTTGCCAGTTCCACTGGAACAATCGCGGTTACCGTGACTTTCAGGACTTTCTCGACGCGCTCAGCTCGCGCAAGCGCAAGCAGCTGCGCAAGGAACGTGAGCAGGTCGCGGGGCAGGGCATCGAGTTCGACCGACGCCTGGGCCATGAGCTGAGCGAGCAGGAGTGGGACTTCGTCTACCACTGCTACGCCAACACCTATCACGTTCGGGGGCAGGCACCCTATCTGACGCGGGCCTTCTTCAGCCTGCTGGCCGAGCGCATGCCGGAGATGATTCGCCTGGTGTTCGCGCAGTTGCGCGGTCGGCCGGTGGCCATGGCATTCAGCCTGGTGGACGGGGATACCTTCTATGGCCGCTACTGGGGCTGCCTGGCCGAGTTCGACCGGCTGCATTTCGAAACCTGCTTCTATCAGGGCATGGAGCAGGCCATCGCCGAAGGCTTGCGGCGCTTCGATGCCGGCGCGCAAGGGGAGCACAAGCTGATCCGTGGTTTCGAACCGGTCATCACGCGTTCCTGGCACTATCTCTGCCATCCGGGGCTGCGTGCTGCCGTCACCGACTTCCTCGTGCAGGAGCGTTCCGGCGTGCTGTCCTACGCGGAAGAAGCATGCAGCTACCTGCCGTTTCGCCATGCTGGCGAGAGTTGACCAGTCGCTCAGGTAGTGCCGGCGGGCATGCAGCTGCCGTTCGCCGGAAGTTCCCCGGGGCGTAGGTTTCTGCAAAAACTCCAGAGCTTTCGGCAAGAAGCCCGTTCGGTTCTGCCACTAAATTCCGCCCTTCACTTTCGTTACGACCGTTTTTACCCTTATGTATTGGTCAGACCAGCGTTGCTGGGCTAGACCCTTAGCCAGGGCATTGCGTGATTGCAGTACGGTCGTGACGCGATTCGGTGGCCGCAGGCGTCAGCCTGGGAGATCGGGAAGGATGCTTCCTGGTCGTGCTCACCCGGCATCGGTGTGACGAGGAAAAGAGACCGAAGCCCGCATCCGCACAGGTGGATGCAGCATGCCTTCAGGGTTCGGTGCCCGAGAACAACAAACGAGAGGGGAGCCCCCCAATGACAGCTAGTACTCCAATGCTCGTCACCTTCGTGGTGTACATCGCAGCCATGGTACTGATCGGCCTGATCGCCTATCTGCGTACCAAGAACCTTTCCGATTACATCCTGGGTGGTCGCAGCCTCGGCAGCTTCGTGACCGCGCTGTCCGCAGGTGCCTCCGACATGAGCGGCTGGCTGCTCATGGGCCTGCCGGGCGCGATCTTCGTTGCCGGTATTTCCGAAAGCTGGATTGCCATCGGCCTGGTCATCGGTGCCTACCTCAACTGGCTGTTCGTCGCCGGTCGCCTGCGCGTGCAGACCGAGCACAATGGCAACGCCCTGACCCTGCCGGACTACTTCACCAATCGCTTCGAAGACAACAGCCGCATCCTGCGCATCTTCTCGGCAGTGGTCATCCTGGTGTTCTTCACCATCTACTGCGCCTCCGGCGTGGTGGCTGGCGCCCGTCTGTTCGAAAGCACCTTCGGCATGAGCTACGAAACCGCCCTGTGGGCCGGTGCCGCAGCGACCATCGCCTACACCTTCATCGGTGGCTTCCTGGCGGTGAGCTGGACCGACACCGTGCAGGCCACCCTGATGATCTTCGCCCTGATCCTGACCCCGGTATTCGTGCTGATCGGCACCGGTGGCTTCGATCCGGCGATGACCGCCATCGAGGCGGTCGACCCGAGCCACTTCGACATGCTCAAGGGCGCCACCTTCATCGGCGTGATCTCGCTGATGGCCTGGGGCCTGGGCTACTTCGGCCAGCCGCACATCCTGGCGCGCTTCATGGCCGCCGACTCGGTCAAGTCGATCCCGGCTGCCCGTCGCATCTCCATGACCTGGATGATCCTGACCCTGGCCGGTGCCGTGGCCGTCGGTTTCTTCGGCATCGCCTACTTCTCCGCGCATCCTGAACTGGCCGGCCCGGTCGGCGAGAACCCGGAGCGCGTCTTCATCGAGCTGTCCAAGCTGCTGTTCAACCCCTGGATCGCCGGTATCCTGCTGTCCGCCATCCTGGCAGCGGTGATGAGCACCCTGAGTTGCCAGCTGCTGGTGTGCTCCAGTGCGCTGACCGAGGACTTCTACAAGGCATTCCTGCGCAAGGGCGCTTCGCAGTCCGAGCTGGTCTGGGTCGGCCGCGGCATGGTCCTGCTGGTCGCGCTGGTCGCCATCGCTCTGGCGGCCAACCCGGAAAACCGCGTACTTGGCCTGGTGTCCTACGCCTGGGCCGGCTTCGGTGCCGCTTTCGGTCCGGTGGTGATCCTCTCGCTGCTGTGGAAAGGCATGACGCGCAATGGCGCGCTGGCCGGCATGCTGGTTGGTGCCACCACCGTGATCGTGTGGAAGAACTGGATTGGCATGGGGCTGTACGAGATCATCCCGGGCTTCATCCTCGCCACCCTGGCGATCGTGATCTTCAGCCGCATCGGTCAGGCCCCGAGCCAGTCGATGCTCAGCCGCTTCGATGAGGCCGAGAAGGAATACAAGTCGGCGTAAGTGCGCTGGCTGTAGCCGAAGGCGATGACTGGCAGACAGTCATCGCCTTTTTCTTTGCGCTGGCGTTAAGGTAGGCGCCTGCCATTTCGCAACGGATGTCCGCATGACCAGCAACGATCCTCTCCACGGCCTGACCCTGCAGGCGATTCTCGGCGCATTGGTGGAACGCCTGGGCTGGGATGGCCTGGCGCGGCAGATCGATGTGCGCTGTTTCAAGCATGAGCCCAGCATCAAGTCGAGCCTGGCCTTCCTGCGCAAGACGCCCTGGGCCCGTGCCAAGGTCGAGCAGCTCTACCTCCAGCAGTTCAAGTCCTGAGTCCGCTCAGTTGGGCGACAGGCCAAGCGTCTGCAGCGCCTGACGGTAGTTCGCACCGGCCATGCGCAGGCCGTTGTTGTGGTTGGCGCCGTCGATCAGCAGCAGTTGCTTGGGTTCACTGGCCGCGGCGAACAGCTCCTCGCTGAAGCGCGACGGCACGTAGCGATCATCACGACCGTGGGCGATCAGCACCGGCACACCGACTGCGCCAATCTTGCCGAGCGAGTCGAAATCCTGCGACAGCAGCCAGCGCACGGGCAGCGAGGTATGGGTGACTGCAGCGGCGATGTCGCCCAGGTTGGTGAAGCTGGATTCGACGATCAGCCCGCCGGCTTGTGCGCTGCTGTGTTCACTGGCCAGTTCATGGGCCAGGTTGACGGCCACGGCGCCACCGAGGGAGTGGCCGTAGATGAAGCGCTTGCCCGGCTCGGGTTGCAGGCGAGCCAGGTGCTGCCAGGCGATCGCGGTGTCCTGGTAGACGCTACGCTCGGAGGGCAGCGCGCCACGACTCTGACCGAAACCGCGGTAGTCCACGGCCAGCACCGAGAATCCCATGGCATGCAACTGCTCGATGCGAAACAGCTGGCCTGTCAGGTTCCAGCGAGAGCCGTGCAGATAGAGCAGGGCTGGCGCGTCCTGCCGGCTGGCGGGCCACCACCAGGCATGCAGGCTTTCCTCGGCCGTCAGCTCGGGGGATTGCAGTTGCACGTCCTCGAGCCCGGCCGGCAGGCCATTGAACCAGCGGGCGGTGCCCGGCTCGATACGGAACACCAGTTCGCGCTCGGTCTGCTCCAGTTTGGCGCAGCCTATCGGCAGCAATGCCAGCAGGCACGCGAGGATGATCAGGCTCAGGCGACGACGGCGCAGCAGGGCCAGCCAGGACAGGGGCATGGGCGACACTCACGAAAGAAAAACGCTGGTGCTGCCATGGACTGCACAGGCGCTGCCGGGTTTCCTGCGCCTGCCCCCGCGCTGGTTACCAGGTGTTACCGCCAACTGATCTGAGGGGCGCTCAGGGGCGCCTGGCATCCGGTCGCGCTGCCTGGCTCCAGATAGGGCGCGAGTATCGGCGCCATGCCCTTGAGCACCTGCACCGGCAGCGCCGAGGTGAAGGTGAAGCGCTCGGCTTCGCGCCCCGGCACGAAGGCGGTGAGCGTGCCGTAATGGCGCGGGCCGAGGAAGAACACGAAGGTGGCCGTGCGGTTCATCGCCCGTGAGCTGATCACCCGGCCGCCGGCGCCAACGCTCTCGACACGGTTGTCGCCGGTGCCGGTCTTGCCGCCGAGCGTCAGGCTGTGGCCGTCCTGCAACTGGAAGCTGCCCTGCAGCCGGCGTGCGGTGCCTCCCTCCACCACCTGGGACAGGGCGTCGCGCAACGCGGCGGCGACTTCGGAGGCCATCACCCGCCTGCCGCCCCGGGTGTCGCGCTCGACGCGGGTTTCGTAGGGCGTGTCGGCGGCGAAGTGCAGCGCATCGATGCGCAGGACGGGCTGGCGAATGCCGTCGTTGAGGATGATGCCCATCAGCTCTGCCAGCGCTGCCGGCCGATCCCCGGAACTGCCCAGCGCGGTGGCCAGCGACGGCACCAGATGCTGGAAGGGGTAGCCCAGGTTCTGCCAGCGGCGATGGATGTCGGAGAAGGCTTCGACTTCCAGCATGATGCGGATGCGACTGTCGCGCGCGCTCTTGTGGCGGCTGCGCAGCAGCCAGCCGTAGACTTCCTGGCGCTCGTCGACGCTGGCGGCGACGGCGTCGTTGAAACTGGCCTGCGGGTGGTCGATCAGGTAGCCCAGCAGCC
This sequence comes from Ectopseudomonas khazarica, assembly GCF_017915135.1. NCBI lineage: Bacteria > Pseudomonadati > Pseudomonadota > Gammaproteobacteria > Pseudomonadales > Pseudomonadaceae > Ectopseudomonas > Ectopseudomonas khazarica. The sequence continues at coordinate 1,430,316 of NZ_CP068551.1, forward strand.
ACAGCTCCAGCGGGTGCACACGGGCGATGTAGCCCTGGTCGGGGAGGCTGTAGGCGCCAGGCCCGTAGTCCTGGTAGAGGCGCGTGATGCGCTGCTCGCTGAGCCGTTCCTGCGGCAGCTGGGCGCGCAGGAACGCGGCGAAGCTGGCCTCGTCGGCGTGCGGCAGCAGATAGCGGTGCACGGCGGCGAGGCGCACCGAGGTCTGGCGCAGGCCGCTGATGAAGGTCTCCAGGCGCTGTTGCTCGGGCTGGCCCTGGTACTTGCGCCAGAAACGCAGGAGGAAGGTGCGTCCTTCGCGGTCGGCGAAGCGCTGCAGGTATTTCAGGCGGCGCGGGTCCTTGTCGTCCTTGAGCAACTCGGCGCTGTTCTGGTAGGTGCTGTAGCGCACCAGATCACGCATCAGGCGCACGAAGGGCAGGTTGATCGACTCGCGCAGGGCCTCGCGCAGGGTCGGGTTGCGGCCATTGTCCTCGCGGCGGAAGTTGCCGAAGCTGTGCAGGCCGCCTCCGGTGAAGAAGCGTTCGTTGGGATTGGCCGAGTAGCGCCGCTCCAGCGCCGCCTGCAGCATGCCGGCCAGATCCGCCTGCGGGTTGGCCTGCAGGTAGTCGACCGCCCAGCGGCTCAGGTGATCCTGGCGGGCGATGTCCACCTCACGCAACTCGGCCGGGGTCTTGCCTGCGTGCTGCCGATGCAGTTCGGCGATGATCTCCAGGTAGGTGGCCAGCACGCGCAGCTTGGCGGTCGAGCCCAGTTCGAGCTTGCTGCCCTCGTTGATATCGAACGGCTGGTCGGTACTGTCGGTCTGCACCCGCACCCGACTGCCAGTTGCGGTGCGCTCGAACAGGGTGAAGCTGTAGCGCACCTCTGCAGTCTTCTCCGGGGACAGCAGGCGCTCGCCGAACAGGCCGATCTGCCCGGCGAACTGCGGTTCGGCCAGCTGCTGCAGGTAGTGGCTGACCTGCTGCTGCAGGTCGTACTGCAGGGTGCTGCTGGCGGCGAGGTCGAGGCGGTCGAGGTCGTAGAACGGCATGCCCAGCAGGTTGGAGAGGCGCGAGCGGGCGACGCTGATGCCTTTGTCGTTCTCCTGCACGCGCAGGTTGGGCTCTAGTTGCCAGTCCCGATAGACCAGGCGCTGGCCCAGGGCGGCGTCCAGCAGGTCATGGTCGATCAGCCCGCCACTGGCCAGCAGGCGGATGTGGCTCTCGGTCAGGTCCTCCAGGTCGTGCCGGCCCTGGGCCAGGTAATAGGACGGGCGGCGCTGGGCGATCATCAGCGACAACACCTGGCGCAGCGCCAGGCCACGTTCGGCGAGGCTGGCCTCGGTCGAGCGGGCGGGATCGAGCAGGGCATTGATGCGTTCGAAGTCCGCGCCGTACCAGATGCGCAAGCCGTCCGCCAGGCCGTGCACCTCGCCATGGCCTGGCGCGGCGGAGAGCGGCACGCTGTTGAGGTAGTCGCGCACGATGCGCTGGCGCGTCTCCAGCGTCTGCGGGCCCTGCTGGTAGGCGCGCACGCTGGCGGAAATCATCTGCCGCAGTTTTTCCCCGGCGGACAGGGTCAGCCCGTCCGGGGAGTGACGGTACTTCTCCAGCTGGGTTGCCAGCGTACTGCCGCCGGCCGACTGGTCCTGAAGGTCGAGCACCTTGCCCACCTGGGACAGTGCGGCAATGGCGAAGCGTGGCCAGTCCACCGCCGGGTTGGCCAGCGGTTGCGCGTGGTCGAGCAGGTGACGGTTCTCGATGAACAGCAGGCTGTTCACCACCAGGGGCGGAATGCTGGCGAAATCGGCATAGCCCTGGCGCGGATAGAGAAATGTGTAGAAGGGGCTGCCACGGCAGTCACTGATGCTCAGGCCACTCTGGCTCTTCTCGGCGAACGGCGGGAAGAGTCCGCGGCGGGTGTAGGCCAGCAGTGCGTCGGAGAAACGCGACTGCTCGCTGATCAGGTAGTCGCGCTGCTGCAGGCGCTCCAGCATCAGCGGCAGGTAGGTATAGCCCTGGCGCTTGTCGAACGGCCCATCGGACGGGTAGACGATGCGTTCGCTGGGGCCGGGTTCGACCTGGTAGCCGAGGCTGGCCGCATAGCGGCTCAGCTCGCGTGACTGGAAGTGCGCGCTGCGCGACTCGTATACCAGCAGCGCCGTGCCGAGCAGCACCAGCAAGGTCAGCAGGAGATAGAGGTAGGTGCGCCAGCGACGCTTGCTGGTCGGCGCACCAGGCGAGTCCTGCAGGTCGGGCGAGCGGACCAGGACACCGTGCTGCGGGTTGGATTGCCATGACGCGCCCATATACCACCGGCCCGGCCTGTCGGCCTCATGTGAACTGCACCAGTGCTCGCGTGCCGGCAGCACTGCGTTCGTCGCCACTCATGCACTACAGCTTAGTCGATGGCGCCTGCGGTATTGCTCCGCCAACAGGGCTGCTAGACTCGCTGCAACGCAAGATGTAGGGGGCCCCGCATGCAGCGCGACCATCGAGAACAGCTTCAGCAGAGCTGGCAGGCCAACGCCGATGCCTGGGCTGCCGCTGTGCGCGAGCAGCGCATCGAGAGCCGTCGCCTGGTCACCGATGCCGCCATCATCCAGGCGGTGCTGGCGCTGCAGCCCAGGCGTGTGCTGGACATCGGTTGCGGCGAGGGTTGGCTGTGCCGGGGGCTGGCTGAACATGGCATCGAGCCGGTCGGCGTGGATGCTTCGGCACCCCTGATCGAAGCCGCTCGTGCCGCCTGCGACGGGCGCAGCCAGTACCGTGTCTGTGGCTATGCCGAGTTGGATCAGCATGCCGAGCAGCTCGGGCGTTTCGAGGTGCTGGTGTGCAATTTCGCCTTGCTGGAGGAGCCCCTGCAGCCGGTGTTGCAGAGCCTGCATGCCCTGCTCGCACCTGGCGGCAGCCTGCTGATTCAGACCTTGCACCCCTGGCGCGCCAGCCATGGCGAACCCTACCAGGATGGCTGGCGGGTGGAGGACTTCGCCGGTTTTGGCGAGGGCTTCCAGGCGCCCATGCCCTGGTTCTTCCGCACCTTGCAATCCTGGCTGACGCTGTTCGGCGAGACCGGCTGGCGCCTGGAATGGCTGCAGGAACCTCTGCACCCCGAAAGCGTCCAGCCGGTTTCCCTGCTGCTTCTGCTCAAGCCACTCTGAACCGGCCACGTTCGTCGGCCATGGCGCGGCAGTGAGCCGCGCTCAATCACTCGAGGATCTGTCGATGCGCAAGATTGAACTGGCTGGTACCCAGGTGCCGGTGATCGGGCAGGGCACCTGGCGCATGGGGGAAGACCGGCAGCAGCGTGCGCGCGAGGTCGCGTCGCTGCGTGAGGGGCTGGATCTGGGCATGACGCTGATCGACAGCGCCGAGATGTATGGCGAGGGTGGTGCCGAGCAGGTAGTGGGAGAAGCCATTGCCGGGCGTCGTGACGAGGTGTTCCTGGTCAGCAAGGTGTACCCGCACAATGCCAGCCTGGACGGTGTGCAGGCGGCCTGCGAGCGCAGCCTCAAGCGCCTTGGTTGCGAACGTATCGACCTGTATCTGCTGCACTGGCGTGGTCGTTATCCGCTGGCGGAAACCGTGGCAGGCTTCGAGCGCTTGCGCGAACAGGGCAAGATCGGCGCCTGGGGTGTTTCCAACTTCGACCTGGACGATCTGCTGGAGCTGGATCAGCCGGGCTGCAGCACCAATCAGGTGCTGTACAACCTCGAGGCACGCGGCATCGAATATGACCTGCTGCCCTGGCAGCAGCGTGCTGCGATGCCGTTGATGGCCTACTGCCCGCTGAGCCAGGCTGGGGCGTTGCTGCAGGCGCCTGCGTTGTGCGCGGTCGCCAAGCGGCATGGGGTGACGCCGGCCCAGGTGGCGCTGGCCTGGACACTCAGGCAGGACGGGGTGATCGCCATTCCCAAGGCGGTTGGCAGCGCGCACCTGCGCGACAATGCGGCGGCGGCTGCCATTGTCCTCGATACGCACGACCTGGAGTCGCTGGATGCGGCCTTCGCGCCGCCGCAGCGCAAGCGTCCGCTGGAGATGGTCTAGCGCCCCGGAGCGGGGCAGACCGGTGCTCAGTTGGCCGGGTCGGCGGCCAGACGCCCGGCATCCTTGAGCAGAGCCTTGAGGAAGGCATCCTGCAGCTCGGGGTCGTTGCGGGTCAGTTCGATCAGGCTCTGCTCCAGCTCGCTGGCTTCTTCCTCCAGGCCCAGATCGGAAAGGCGTTTGACCCGGTGCACCCACTGGGCGACATCGTCGCCTTCGAGGTCGTCGAAGATCAGGTCGTGCGCCTCGCGCAGCTTGCCGCGCAGGGTGTGGCTGACCATCAGGGTCGTTTCGGCGCGGGCCAGGTCGTCGCCCAGCCGTTCCTCGACGCTCAGCTGCAACAGGTTCAGTCGCGTGATGTCCTGCTCGGTGAACGGGCTGTCCAGCAGGTTGAGACGCAGCACGCCGGTGCTGTCGGTAAGCAGCTCGAAGCGTTGCTCCCCGGCCTGGACCTGTACCGCTCTCTCGGCCCAGGGCAGGTTGGTGTACTCCATGCGCCGATCGCGCTGCAGCTCCTCGATGCTCGCCAGGTTCTGCTCGGCACGGCCGTTGGATTCCACGTTCATGAACGGATTCAGGCCCGCCATGCCGTAGCTGATCCAGTCGCGGGTCGCGGTTTCCGGCAGGCTGCCGAGCAGCACCACGTTGAGCACGTTGGCGCCGACGCCGGCCACGACCGCGACGGCCCCCACCGGCACCTCGTAAAGCTCGCGCCAGGGCTGATAGGGCGTATAGCGGTCGTAACGGCGCGTGACCTCGAATGCGGTCACTTCGTAGCTCTTCTGGTCATGCACGCGGATACGCCGTTGCGGCAGCTCCAGCACCTTGGGCTCGCCCGTATCGATCTGCAACTGGTGATCCAGCAGTTTGCGCTCGATACGCTCCTCATGCTCGCTGCGCTGGGGGAGCTGGTTGGCGCAGCCGCTGAGAAAGAGGGCGCCGCACAGTGCGGCGCCAGTCAGGCGAAGGTTGTTGCTCGTGTGCATGATGTCTCGGTGCTACGTGATCAGCGGCTGATACGGGCTTGCAGGAAGGACAGGATTTCCGCCAGCGGTACGGCTTGCGGCTCGGTTTCGGCGCGGCTCTTGTACTCGAGGTTGCCCTCTGCCAGGCCGCGATCGCTGACCACCACGCGATGCGGGATGCCGATCAGCTCCATGTCGGCGAACTTGATGCCGGGGCTGGTCTTCTTGTCGCGATCGTCGAGCAGCACCTCGAAGCCCGCTGCGGTAAGTTGCGCATACAGCTTGTCGGTGGCTTCGCGCACCTGCTCGGTTTCGTAGCGCAGCGGTACCAGGGCGATGTGGAAGGGCGCCAGGGCGTCATTCCAGCGGATGCCGCGCTCGTCGAAGTTCTGCTCGATGGCGGCGGCCACGACGCGCGATACGCCAATGCCGTAGCAGCCCATGCTCAGGGTCACCGGCTTGCCGTTCTCGCCGAGTACCTGGCAGTTCATCGCTTCGCTGTACTTGGTGCCCAGCTGGAAGATGTGCCCGACCTCGATGCCGCGCTTGATCTCCAGGGTGCCCTGGCCGTCCGGGCTGGGGTCGCCCGCGAGGACGTTGCGCAGGTCGGCGACGGCGGGCAGGGGCAGGTCACGCTCCCAGTTGACGCCGAAGTAGTGCTTGTCCTCGATATTGGCGCCCGAGGCGAAGTCGCTCATCAGGGCGACACTGCGGTCGATCACGCAGGGAATCGGCAGGTTGACCGGGCCCAGCGAGCCGGGGCCGGCGCCGATGGCGGCACGAATCTCGGCCTCGCTGGCCATCTGCAGGGGGCTGGCAACGAGTTCCAGGTTGGCGGCCTTGATCTCGTTCAGCTCGTGGTCACCACGTACCACCAGCGCGATCAGCTTGCCTTCCTCGGCGGCGTGCACCACCAGGGTCTTGATGGTCTTTTCGATGGCCAGGCCGAAACCGTTGACCAGCGCCTCGATGGTCTTGGTGTCCGGGGTATCGACCAGGCGCATTTCCTCGGTCGCGGCGCCGCGCGCGCTTTCACGCGGCACGGCCTCGGCCTTCTCGATGTTGGCGGCATAGTCGGAGACGGTGCTGAACGCGATGTCGTCCTCACCGGATTCGGCCAGCACGTGGAACTCGTGCGAGCCGGTGCCGCCAATGGAGCCGGTGTCGGCCTGCACCGGACGGTAGTCCAGGCCCAGGCGGCTGAACACGTTGCAGTACGCCTGGTGCATGCGGTCGTAGGTTTCCTGCAGCGACGCCTGGTCGGCATGGAAGGAGTAGGCGTCCTTCATGATGAACTCGCGGCCGCGCATCAGGCCGAAGCGCGGACGAATCTCGTCACGGAACTTGGTCTGGATCTGGTAGAAGTTGATCGGCAGCTGCTTGTAGCTGTTCAGCTCGTTGCGCGCCAGATCGGTGATCACTTCCTCGTGGGTCGGGCCGACGCAGAACTCGCGGTCATGACGGTCATGAACCCGCAGCAGCTCCGGGCCGTACTGCACCCAGCGACCGGATTCCTGCCACAGTTCGGCGGGCTGGATGGCCGGCATCAGCACTTCCAGCGCGCCGGCGGCATTCATTTCCTCGCGCACCACGTTCTCAACCTTGCGCAGCACGCGCAGGCCCATCGGCAGCCAGGTGTACAGGCCGGAGGCCAGTTTGCGGATCATGCCGGCACGCAGCATCAGCTGGTGGCTGATCACCACGGCATCGGAGGGAGTTTCTTTCAGGGTCGAGAGCAGGAACTGACTGGTACGCATGTTTGGCTGTTCTGTCGGTTGCTAGGGCTTGGAATAGGCCGGCATTGTACGGTGCCTATACAGTGGCGTACAGGACGGTTGCAGGTACTGCGACCGGCATTGGGTGCGGCGCTGCGTTAATCCAGGAGGGCGATGCTGTGGGACTGACTGCGCGTGAGGTTCAGACATTGATTCGGGCCGGGTTGCCCATGGCCGAGGACATCGACCTGCGTATCGACCGGCTCGACGAGGCGGGGGTACTGGCACGGGTTCCCTTTCATGCCAAATTGGTGCGTCCGGGCGGTACCTTGTCGGGGCCGACCATCATGGCGCTGGGCGATGCGGCGATGTACGCCGTGGTATTGGGGCGTCTGGGGCGCGTGGAGATGGCGGTGACCTCCAATCTCAACATCAACTTCCTGGTCAAACCTCAGCCGGTGGACCTGCTGGCCGAGGCGAGCATCCTGCGCCTGAGCCGGCGCCAGGCCGTCTGTGAGGTTTCGCTGTATTCGGCGGGGAACGAGGCTGAGCTGGTGGCTCACGTGACCGGGACATATGCGTTGCCGATCTGACGCAGCATCCTGCCCATAAAAAGAAACCCGGCCTAGGCCGGGTTTCTTTGTTGTCGAATCACGCAGTCGTTACAGAACGCTCAGCGGGTATTCGACGATCAGGCGGAAGTCATTGATGTCGCCGCCGTAGTCGTTGTCTGCACGGTAGAACGCATTACGGATACGGAAGGACAGGTCCTTCGCTGCGCCGTCCTGGATCACGTACTTGGCTTCGATGTCCAGCTCGCGCTCTTGAGCGTCGGAGCCGCTGCCGACATCGATGTTGTCACCGACGATGTAGCGGGTCATGAAGCTCAGGCCCGGCACGCCGTAGGAGGCCATGTTGATGTCATAACGCACCTGCCAGGAGGTTTCGTCCTTGGCGTTGAAGTCGGAGTACTGAACCGAGTTGGACAGCCAGATGGTGCCGCCACCATCGATATCGCCATAGCGATAGCCGGTGTCGCCGCTGGAACGCTGGTGCGCAACGGTGAACTTGTGGGCGCCCATGGAGTAGGCGGCTGCCAGGCTCCAGATGTTGTTGTCCATCTCGCCCAGCAGCTCTTTGCCTTGACCGCGAGTGCGGTAGCCGTTCAGGTCGAAGTTCAGTGCCTGATCATCTGCCAGCGGCAGGTTGTAGTTCAGGTTGACGTAATATTTCTTGAAGTTGTCATCGGCGTCGGAGTAGTGCAGGGCAGCACTCAGATCGTCGGTGATGCTGTAGCTGGCGCCGAGGATGTTGATTTCCTTCAGGCCGAAGGTGTCGCGGTCGGTGCTGACCTGGCTGCTCATCGCGGTGAAGCGACCAGCAGTCAGTTCCAGGCCGGCGATTTCATTGCTGGTGACCAGAGTACCGGTAGCAACTTCCGGCAGCAGGCGGCTGTCGTCGGTGGAGAATACCGGGCTGGCTACTTCCTGATTACCGTACTTCAGAACGGTATCGGAAATACGGAACTTGATAGCGCCGCCAACTTCAGTCTGGGTGTCTTCGCTGTGGCCGTCGCCAGCTTGGTCGAACAGGCCATTGCCACGGTGACCGCGGCCGCCGTCGAGCTTGATGCTGCTCAGGGAGTGAGCGTCGAAGCCGACGCCTACGGTGCCTTGGGTGAAGCCGGATTCGAACAGCAGACGGATGCCCAGACCGGTTTCTTCGCGGTAGCTCTGAGCGTTGCGTTGAACACCGCCAGAACGGAAGTCACGGTTCATGTACAGGGCACGGTTGAAGATGTTGAAGCTGCTATCTTCGATGAAACCGTTCGACTCGGACTGGCTGGATGCCACTGCCATCTGGGAAGTGCCCGCGGCGACTGCCAGGGCGATTACGCTCCACTTCATCACTTGCATCGTGATTGCTCCTTGGGTTTGGAAGAGTTGCGCTGCCCACTATTTTATTGTATGGGCGGCTCTTTCTTTTTGTGTCGGCGGTAACTTATAGCACGCAGCCAATTATGGCGATAGTTGCAGTCTATTCATTGCGGGTTCGTTCAGAACGGTGTCGCATGGCGTAATGAAGGATGTCGCAAATCTGTAGATCTTCACGTGCGTTGCGTTATGCCGACGCTCTCGCGGTTCTGGGTTGCCTGGTACCGCTGTTATTGATCGACTGCACGGCGTGCCGGGCATTGCTCTGACAGTTAGCAAAAGTCGTGCTCAAAACGCCAGGGATTCTGCAAAAACCTGATTTCCCGGTGCGAACCCCACGTGCGGCTGCGTGGGCGTTGCATTCTGTGGGCTTGCCCGTGGCCTCCGTGGGCGGTTGCGGGGTTTTCTCCCGCTGTGAAGGGTGCACTGTGGTGAGGCGTCGCGGTAACGCTTGAGGCGAGGTATTACGGGAGGAAACAAAATGGTGCACGCCGACGGTGCGGGTGCCTGTGACGTGCCTTGTACTGGTGCGACGCTGGCGGGTGAATTGTCGCGCTACCCTGCGTATGCTGCGCGCCATCGCGCCGGGTGTGGCTGGCGCTAAGCTTGATAGGGTCGGGTAAAGGAGGAAAACATCATGTTCACCCTGGATTCACGTCTTCAGCAGGACTGCCTGCTGGTCGGAGACTTTCCTCTCTGTCGCTTGCTGTTGATGAACGACGCCAGCTACCCCTGGTTCATTCTCGTGCCCCGGCGTGAAGAGGTCAGCGAGATCTTTCAGCTTGATGGCGCCGATCAGCGTCAGTTGTGGCAGGAGACTTCGTTGTTGGCCGAGACCCTCAAGGATACCTTCGCCGCCGACAAGATGAATGTGGCGACGCTGGGTAACGTGGTCAGCCAGCTGCACATGCACGTCATCGTGCGGCGGCGTGATGACGCGGCGTGGCCGGCACCCGTCTGGGGGCGGCAGCCGGCCAGGCCTTACGAGGACGCGCAGATACGCCAGATCATCGACAAGTTGCGTCTGGTGTTGACCGAGGACTTCCAGTTTGCCGGAGGCCTGGTATGAGCCTGGAAGCCAGAATCATGGAGCTGGAAAGTCGTTTGGCCTTCCAGGACGACACCATCCAGGCGCTGAGCGACGAGCTGGTCGAGCAGAACAGGCGCATCGAGCGCATGCAGCTGCAACTGACAGCGCTGGCGCGTCGCCAGGAGGAGTTGAACGGCCAGGTCGGCATTGCCGAGGACGAAGCGCCGCCACCGCACTACTGATATGAAAAAGCCCGGTTTCCCGGGCTTTTTCTTGTCGTCTTCAGCGCCGTGAGGGCGCGGCAGCGATCACATCTTCTGCCTGCAGGCCTTTGTCGCGCTGCATCACCGAGAACTCCACGCGCTGGCCTTCGATCAGGACGCGGTGGCCTTCACCGCGAATGGCGCGAAAGTGCACGAAGATATCCTCACCCGAGTCGCGGGAGATGAAGCCAAAGCCCTTGGAGGTGTTGAACCACTTCACCGTGCCGGTCTCGCGGTCTTCCTGGCTGGCGCTGTGCTGTGCGACGGCGCGTGGCTGGCTGTCACGCGGTTGCGGGTTCAGCTGGGCGGTCAGTTGGAAGGCTACCGCGATGCCGATGGTCAGCAGCGGCAGCCAGATCGCCGGCTGGCCGCCGATGTTGGGTAGCGGGGCGAGCAGGATCAGGCTCTGCACCACGGCCGCCAGGATCAGCAGTGCCGATGACAGGTTGGCCAGTTGCTGGCGCGGGGCAGGCGTGTTCTGTTGCGCTGCGGCAAGCAGGTTGAGCAGGCCGATCAGGGTCAGATAGATGGCATCGGGTGTGGCGAGGAACGCACTGGAAAAACCGGGAACGGCAGACAGCAGCAGGGCGGCAAACCCTGTCACGAAATGGGCAATCTTCAACATGTTGGACGAACTCACTGATTGAATGATGACTCAAGGTGTTGCGGAGGGAGCGCACGCTGTGGATGGCCAGTCGAACGGTCATCCTGGGCGCCTGTGGAGCAAGGTCGGCGCCGCCGCAGGGTGATAATGCGGCGTGCCGTCCTATTTAACAGCAAAGGCGGGGGCTTCTCAAATCAAGCGCTTAGCATTGTTTCGCTCTTGGCGGGGTGGACCTGGTTGCGGCCGCTGCGCTTGGCTTGATAGAGCGCATCGTCCGCTCGGGTCAGCAGCGACTCGAAGTCGTCTTCCGCCTCGGCCATCGCGCAGCCGAACGACGCGGTGATGCTGTCCAGGACCTGGTCGGTACGCCTGACCTTGATGCGCAGCGACTGGATTTTGTTGCGCAGCTGTTCGGCGAACTCGATCACTTCGCTGAAACCCTTGCAGTCGCGCAGTACCACGCAGAACTCCTCGCCACCGTAGCGCGCCGCAAAGGCGCCGGGAGGCAGCAGGTCGCGCAGGAGTTGGCCGACATGCTGCAACACCCGGTCGCCGAGCGGGTGGCCGTACTGGTCGTTGAACTGCTTGAAGTGATCGATATCCAGGATCACCAGCGCCAGGCCCTGCTGGGACTCCGCGAGGGCGCGCTCCAGCAGGCGGGTGAAGGCGTGGCGGTTGAAGACGCGTGTCAGGCTGTCCAGCGTCGCGGCCATGTGCGCGCGCTCCAGCTGGCCACGCAGATGGGTGATCTCCTGTTGCGCGGCGCGCAGGCGATAGAGGAATTTCTCCTGCTGATCCTGCATCAGCTGGGTGCTTTCCTGCAGGTCGTTGAGGACGCTGGGCAGGTCGTCGATGATCGGTTCCTGCAGGGCGCTGAGGCCCTGGCTCAGGCTCTGCTGGTAGTGCTGGCTGCCGATGACGCTGTGCGAGACGTCGTCTTCGATGTCGTCGACCAGTTCGATCACCTGCTGCTGGCCGGCACGTGCCTCTTCCAGCTCGCCGCGGATGATGTAGTCGCGGAACAGCCGGCTTGCGGTCTCCGTCGGGAAGACATCGAAGTCTTCCACCGCCTTGTCCATGCGCCGATTGAGTTCCGGTTCGCTGCCCCGGCTGTAGGTGTACCACAGCGCATAGTGCACCGGGTTCGGCGGTATGTCGTGGCGCATCATCAGGGGTACGGCCTGCTTCAGCAGCGAAGCCGCCTTGCGGGTTTCCTCCGGATACAGCTCGATGATGCTTGGCGGTCTGCTTGGTTGACTCATGGGGCGCGGGAACTCATTGGCGATTGGCCAGAGCATAGATCAGAGCGAGGCGGCGTGCCTAATGAAAAGGCCCGGATTACCGGGCCTCAGGGATGTTCAGGCAGCCAGCAGGCTACGCAGCATCCAGGCGGTTTTCTCGTGCACCTGCATGCGCTGGGTCAGCAGGTCGGCGGTGGGTTCGTCGCTGACCTTGTCCAGCAGCGGGAAGATGTTGCGTGCGGTGCGTACGACGGCTTCCTGACCCTGTACCAGCAGCTTGATCATCTCTTGCGCGCTGGGAACGCCTTCCTCTTCCTTGATCGAGGAGAGGCGGGCGTAGGCGGCATAGGTGCCAGGGGCCGGGAAGCCCAGTGCGCGAATACGCTCGGCGATCGCATCCACTGCCAGGGCCAGTTCGGTGTACTGCCCCTCGAACATCAGGTGCAGGGTGTTGAACATCGGGCCTGTGACGTTCCAGTGAAAGTTGTGGGTCTTCAGGTACAGAGTGTAGGTGTCGGCCAGCAGGCGCGAGAGGCCTTCGGCGATGGCGGCGCGATCCTGTTCAGCGATTCCGATGTTGATTTCCATGATCTTTCTCCTTTCAGGTGGCCTGGGGAAGTCTGTTCCGCAATGTTGGGACGAGCCTAACATGCGCGATTCGAGAATAATCTTGGCTTCTGTCAATGAAAGCGATGTTTAGAAGCTATCGAGCGCGCACAGTTCATTTCTTATGACCAAATGGCCTGGTTCTGCACCTGATGCTGTTCATTTTTGGCTCCCCTTGCCCATTTATGGGAGAGGAGCTGGGGGAGAGGGCTGAAACTGCCGCAAAACGGCCGGTTTCCCCCTCTCCCCAAGGGGGGGGGCGTGGGGGCTGATCGCGTCCGACCACTTCTCATGTGAACAGCACTATGGCTCTGCCCCGGCGATCAGGGGTGCGCCAGGCCGGGGCGCTGTTGCAGCGTGCGATTGAACACCTCCACCCAGTGACGGCTGAACTGCTGGCCGGCGAGGTTGTTGATCTCGAGAATGGCGCGCAGTAGCGGACGCTTGCTCAGGGTCTGATGTGCGCGTTCGTGGGTGCGTGCATCGAAGGTGTCGACGATGTGCAGGATCAGTGCGCCTGGGGTGATCTCCATTTCCCGCAGCCCCTTGGGGTAGCCGCTGCCGTCCGCATGTTCCTGGTGCTGCAGAACGATCTCCATGGCCGCAGCCCAGTCGGGCATGCGCTTGAGCAGTTCGCTGGCCAGGCGCGGGTGGCCTTGCATCAGGCGCCGCTCCTCGCGGCTGAAGTGGCTTTGCTTGTGCAGCAGATCCAGGGGCAGGAAGGCCATGCCGAGGTCATGCAGGCACACGGCCGCTGCCAGTTGCTCGGGGCGTTCCGCGTTGGCGCCGGCCGCGTTCATGCTGAGTGCCAGTTCGAGCAGGCGCAGGTTGCGTCCCTGCCAGTAGCTGGAGCGTTGCTCGGCGGCCTCGGTGAGGGCGCAGAAGAACTGCAGGTCGGGGTGGATGGCGATGCCGTGGCGAACCAGCAGCGCTTCGGTCTGGCTGGGTTCGGCGGCCTCGGGCGCTTGCAGGCGGGTGCTCGGGTCCATGTGCAGCAACAGCTCGCGGCGCACCTCGGTCTGTTGCCCGGCGGGCGCCATGGCCAGGGCGTGCAGGGCCTGGCACAGCGCATCGAGCTGGGCCGCGCTCAGGGGCGCGTCCGCTCCGCCGAGTGCCTGGTCCACCAGGGCGCGCAGGTGATCGAGGCAGAGCAGGAGGATGTCGCCCAGCAGGCTGTCGAAGCTCAGGCGCCCCGAACGCAGGGCGTCGAGCACGTCTTCCATCGCCTGCGGCAATGGCATCAGCTGGTTGAGGTCGACGTAACCGAGATTGCCCTTGAGCGTATGTATCAGGCGAAACAGCTCGCGCAGCCGCTCCGTGCTCCTCGGAGCCTGCTCCAGCTCGATCAGCAGCTGCTCGCAACGCGGGAACTGCTCCGCAGCGTCGAGCCGGAAGTCTTCCAGCAGGTCGCTGGACAAATCGGTGTGGTGGGGCGTGGCCATGGTGATTCTCCACGGTGGCGGCCCCGTTCATTATAGAAGGCTCTTGCCGGGCGGCTGCGTCTCGGCGATTTACGCTATATAATCCCGCTCTTTATCGAAGCGCGGCGTGGACGTTCGCCGCGATGTGGCTCCTGCCCAAGGCGTTGGGGGCTGCCTGACCTATCCCAGACCTTAGAGAAGCGAAACACGATCATGATGCGCAGCCACTATTGCGGCCAGTTGAACGAGAGCCTGGATGGCCAGGAAATCACCCTTTGCGGCTGGGTACACCGTCGTCGCGACCATGGCGGGGTGATCTTCCTCGATATCCGTGACCGTGAAGGCCTGGCCCAGGTGGTGTTCGATCCGGATCGTGCCGAGACCTTCGCCAAGGCCGACCGCGTGCGCAGCGAATACGTGGTGAAGATCACCGGCAAGGTGCGTCTGCGTCCGGAAGGCGCGCGCAACGCCAACATGGCCAGTGGCGCCATCGAAGTGCTGGGTTACGAGCTGGAGGTCCTCAACGAAGCGGAAACCCCGCCGTTCCCGCTCAACGAGTACACCGACGTGGGCGAGGAAACCCGCCTGCGCTACCGTTTCATCGACCTGCGTCGTCCGGAAATGGCCGAGAAGCTCAAGCTGCGTTCGCGCATCACCTCGAGCATCCGCCGTTACCTCGATGACAACGGCTTCCTCGACGTGGAAACGCCGATCCTGACCCGCGCCACGCCGGAAGGTGCACGCGACTACCTGGTGCCGAGCCGCACCCACGCCGGCAGCTTCTTCGCCCTGCCGCAGTCGCCGCAGCTGTTCAAGCAGCTGCTGATGGTCGCCGGCTTCGACCGTTACTACCAGATCGCCAAGTGCTTCCGCGACGAAGATCTGCGTGCCGACCGTCAGCCGGAATTCACCCAGATCGACATCGAGACCAGCTTCCTCGATGAAAAAGACATCATGGACATCACCGAGACCATGGTGCGCAACCTGTTCAAGGAAGTGCTGGACGTCGAGTTCGACACGCTGCCGCACATGACCCTGGCCGAGGCCATGCGTCGCTTCGGTTCGGACAAGCCGGACCTGCGCATCCCGATGGAGCTGGTGGATGTCGAGGACCAGCTCAAGGACGTCGAATTCAAGGTCTTCGCCGGCCCGGCCAACGATCCGAAGTGCCGCGTCACCGCGCTGCGCGTACCGGGCGGGGCGAGCATGCCGCGCAAGCAGATCGACGACTACACCAAGTTCGTCGGCATCTACGGCGCCAAGGGCCTGGCCTACATCAAGGTCAACGAGCGTGCCGCCGGTGTCGAAGGCCTGCAGTCGCCGATCGTCAAGAACATCCCGCTGGACAACATCAACGTGATCCTCGATCGCGTCGGTGCCGTCGACGGCGATATCGTGTTCTTCGGCGCCGACAAGGCCAAGATCGTCTCCGAGGCGCTGGGCGCGCTGCGTATCAAGCTGGGTCACGACCTGAACCTGCTGACCTGCGAGTGGGCGCCGCTGTGGGTCGTCGACTTCCCGATGTTCGAGGAAAACGACGATGGCAGCCTGACCGCCATGCACCACCCGTTCACCTCGCCCAACTGCAGCCCGGAAGAGCTCAAGGCCAACCCGGGCGCCGCGCTGTCGCGCGCCTATGACATGGTGCTCAACGGTACCGAACTGGGTGGCGGTTCGATCCGTATCCACGACAAGAAGATGCAGCAGGCCGTCTTCGAGGTGCTGGGCATCAGCGAAGCGGAGCAGGAAGAGAAGTTCGGCTTCCTCCTCGATGCGCTGAAGTTCGGTGCGCCGCCCCACGGTGGCCTGGCCTTCGGCCTGGATCGCCTGGTGATGCTGATGACCGGTGCGCAGTCGATCCGCGAAGTGATCGCCTTCCCGAAAACCCAGAGCGCGGCCTGCGTCATGACCCAGGCACCGGGGCTGGTGGACGCCAAGTCGCTGCGCGAGCTACACATCCGCCTGCGCGAGCAACCCAAAGCCGAGTGATAACCTGCTGCGCTTGGTCATGCTGCGTTGGAAAGAGGTTCGAAATGCTCATTTGCTTCAGCAAACTGCGCTTTCTCACCTCTTCCCGTCTTGCCTGACCTAAGCTCGCGACGGTTCTCATCTCGGCTTGTGCCGGTTGTAGTTTGTTTTGAAAAAGATGGAGTGAGTTATGGCTGGTCATTCCAAATGGGCCAACATCAAGCACCGCAAGGGGCGTCAGGACGCTAAGCGCGGCAAGATCTTCACCAAGCTGATTCGCGAGCTGACCGTGGCCGCCAAGCACGGTGGCCCGATTCCTGCCGATAACCCGCGTCTGCGCCTGGCCGTGGACAAGGCGCTGACCAACAACATGTCGCGTGACGTCATCGACCGCGCCATCGCCCGTGGTGCCGGCAACAACGAAGCCGACAACGTCGTCGAGTTCAGCTACGAGGGCTACGCGCCCAGTGGCGTGGCGATCATCGTCGAGGTGATGACCGACAACCGCAACCGGACCGCCGCCGAAGTCCGTCATGCCTTCAGCAAGTGCGGTGGCAACCTCGGCACCGATGGTTCCGTGGCCTACATGTTCGAGCGCAAGGGGCAGATCAGCTTCGCTGCGGGTGTGGACGAGGATGAACTGATGGAAGCCGCGCTCGAGGCCGGCGCCGATGACGTGGAAATGGGCGAGGAGGGCGCCGCGCTGGTGTCGACCAGCTTCAGCGAGTTCCATGCCGTGATCGAGGCGCTGGGGGCTGCGGGCTTCAAGGGTGAAGAGGCGGAAATCGCCATGATTCCCTCGATCAGTGCGCCGATCGATGACCTGGAGACCGCGCAGAAGGTCTTCAAGCTGATCGACATGCTCGAAGATCTGGACGACGTGCAGAACGTCTACCACAACGCCGAGGTCGCGGACGAGATCATGGAGCAGCTTGGCTGAGCTGCCCGTTCGTGCTGGTCAGAAAGCCGGAAGCGTGCACAGCGTTTCCGGCTTTTTTGTCGGGCCATCGGCTTTTCACGGGGCCGGCGGATGACGGCGCCGGGGTCGCGCCGTATACTCGCGAACTGGATAAATAGACAGTTGCTGACATGACCCTGATCCTTGGCATCGACCCCGGCTCGCGCATCACCGGCTATGGCGTGATACGCGACACCGGACGGGGGTGCGAATACGTGGCTTCCGGCTGCATCCGTACCGGCAACGGGGCGCTGGCCGAGCGCCTGCAGATCGTCTTTCGTGGCGTCAGCGAGGTCATCGCCACCTACGGGCCCATGACCATGGGCATCGAGCAGGTGTTCATGGCGCGTAACGCCGACTCGGCGCTCAAGCTCGGTCAGGCGCGCGGTGCGGCCATCGTCGCGGCCGCCGAAGCGGGGCTGGAAATCAGCGAGTACACCGCCACGCAGGTCAAGCAGGCCGTGGTCGGCACCGGAGCAGCCGACAAGCAGCAGGTGCAGATGATGGTCATGCACCTGCTCAAGCTGGTGCAGAAACCGCAGATCGACGCCTCCGACGCCCTGGGCATTGCCTTGTGCCATGCCCACCACCGGCAAAGTCTCATTTCCCATGGGCTGGCCAGCGCCAAGCGGCGCGGCGGTCGTCTTCGTTTATAACCTGTTAAGGAATCTCTGGTGATCGGACGTTTGCGCGGCACCCTGGCGGAGAAACAGCCGCCGCATTTGCTTCTGGATGTGAATGGCGTCGGTTACGAACTGGAAGTACCGATGACGACCCTTTATCGTCTGCCGGCGCAGGGTGAGACGGTGACCCTGCACACGCATCTGGTGGTGCGTGAGGACGCGCATCTGCTCTACGGTTTCTATGAAAAGCGTGATCGCGAGCTGTTCCGCGAGTTGATTCGCCTCAATGGCGTCGGCCCCAAGCTGGCGCTGGCGCTGATGTCGGGGCTGGAGGTCGACGAGTTGGTGCGCTGTGTGCAAGCGCAGGACACGGCGGCGTTGACCAAGGTGCCCGGCGTTGGCAAGAAGACTGCCGAGCGCCTGCTGGTGGAGCTCAAGGATCGCTTCAAGGCGTGGGAGTCGATCCCCGCCATTGCGCCCCTGGTGGTGGAACCTCAACTGGCCCAGGCAGTCTCAAGCGCGGAGAACGATGCGGTCAGCGCGCTGATTTCCCTCGGTTACAAGCCGCAGGAAGCCAGTCGAGCGGTTGCCGCCGTCAAGGAGGATGGTATGAGCAGCGAAGATTTGATCCGACGCGCACTGCGCGGCATGGCGTAGGCTGAATGACGCCGTTTTCATCCACCGGCTTTCCGCTGGAAAACGCTGCACCGCAATTCAATGGACTCTTAGTGGAACACCTCGATGATCGAAGCCGATCGCCTGATCACCTCCAGCCCGCGCGAGCGTGAAGAGCAGCAGGACCGCGCCATTCGGCCGCTGCGGCTGGCCGACTACACCGGGCAGCCCGTCGTGCGCGAGCAGATGGCGTTGTTCATCCAGGCTGCGCGGGGGCGGGCGGAAGCGCTCGACCATACCCTGATCTTCGGTCCGCCCGGCCTGGGCAAGACCACCCTGGCCAACATCATCGCCCAGGAGATGGGCAGTTCGATCAAGAGCACCTCGGGCCCGGTACTGGAGCGTCCGGGTGATCTGGCGGCGCTGCTGACCAACCTGGAAAGCGGCGATGTGCTGTTCATCGACGAGATTCACCGTCTGTCACCGGTGGTCGAGGAAGTGCTGTACCCGGCCATGGAGGATTTCCAGCTCGACATCATGATCGGCGAGGGCCCGGCCGCACGTTCGATCAAGCTGGATCTGCCGCCGTTCACCCTGGTCGGCGCCACGACCCGTGCCGGCATGCTGACCAACCCGTTGCGTGACCGTTTCGGCATCGTCCAGCGCCTGGAGTTCTACGGCGTCGACGACCTGGCCACCATCGTCTCGCGCTCCGCCGGTATCCTGGGGCTGCCCATCGAGGCCAAGGGGGCCTACGAGATTGCCCGCCGCGCCCGGGGCACGCCGCGCATCGCCAACCGCCTGCTGCGCCGGGTGCGTGACTTCGCCGAAGTGCGCGGTTCCGGGCAGATCTCCCAGCTGATCGCCGACCAGGCGCTGAACCTGCTGGATGTCGACGAACGTGGCTTCGATCACTCCGACCGTCGCTTGCTGCTGGCGATGATCGAGAAGTTCGACGGCGGCCCGGTCGGGCTCGACAGCCTGGCGGCAGCCATCGGCGAGGAACGCCACACCATCGAGGATGTGCTCGAACCCTATCTCATCCAGCAGGGCTACATGATGCGTACCCCGCGCGGGCGTGTGGTGACGCGGCATGCCTACCAGCACTTCGGTCTCAACACGCCGTCACGCCAGGCCGAGCCGCCTGCCACCGACCTGTTCACGGCGGGCGACGAATGACGAAAAAATTGTTACCAGGCCGGATTGGCAAGCGAAAGGCCGAGGAATAGAGTATGCGCGCGCCAAACGGAGTGCAGCCGTTCAGCCACCGCTGTCGGGTCTATTACGAAGACACCGACGCCGGCGGTATCGTCTACTACGTCAACTACCTCAAATTCATGGAGCGGGCTCGCACCGAGCGCCTGCGTGAGCTGGGTTATGCCCAGTCGACGCTGGCCGGTGAGGGCCTGTTGTTCGTCGTGCATTCGGCCGAGGCGCGTTACCACGCCCCGGCCCGCCTGGATGACGAGCTGCTGATCAGCGCCGATGTGATCGAATTGAACCGTGCCAGCCTGCGTTTTCGTCAACAGGTCAGGCGGGCTGCGGATGATGCGCTGCTCTGCGAAGGGCAGTTCCTGGTGGCCTGTGTGCGCGCCGACAACTTGAAACCCCGGGCCATCCCCGAAACCCTGCGACACGCGTTCGCCGGGACGCAGGCGCGGACTTAAATTGCAGCAGGAGAGTAAGCGTGGAAGCTAACGCCGTTGACCATATGTCGATGTGGAGTCTGATCAGCAATGCCAGCCTGGTGGTCCAGCTGGTGATGCTTACCCTGGTGGCCGCCTCGGTCATTTCCTGGGTCATGATCTTCCAGCGCAGCAGTGCCCTGCGTGCCGCCAAGCGTGCGCTGGACAACTTCGAGGACCGCTTCTGGTCCGGCATCGACCTGTCCAAGCTCTATCGCCAGGCGGGCAGCAACCCGGATCCGGACTCGGGCCTGGAGCAGATCTTCCGCGCCGGCTTCAAGGAGTTCTCGCGCCTGCGTCAGCAGCAGGGTGTCGACCCGGACGCCGTGATGGATGGCGTTTCGCGCGCCATGCGCGTGGCCATCTCGCGTGAGGAGGAGAAGCTGGAAACCGCGCTGCCGTTCCTCGCCACCGTCGGTTCCACCAGCCCCTACATCGGCCTGTTCGGTACCGTATGGGGCATCATGAACTCCTTCCGTGGCCTGGCCCAGGTGCAACAGGCCACCCTGGCCACCGTCGCTCCGGGTATCGCCGAGGCACTGATCGCCACGGCCATCGGCCTGTTCGCCGCGATTCCTGCGGTCATCGCCTACAACCGTTTCTCGGCGCGCGGCGAGATGCTGATCGGCCGCTACTACACCTTCGCCGACGAGTTCCAGGCCATCCTGCACCGCAAAGTGCACACCTCGGAAGACTAAGGGCAGGTTTCAGCCATGGCGAGAATTCGCAACAGACGCAAACCGGTCGCCGAGATGAACGTGGTGCCCTACATCGACGTGATGTTGGTGCTGCTGGTCATCTTCATGGTGACTGCACCGATGCTCAACCAGGGCGTCAAGGTCGACCTGCCGAAGGTCAGCAGCGAAGTGCTGCCGCAGGACAACGACGCCCAGGTGCTGACCATTTCCATCAAGGCCGACAAGACCTACTACTGGAACATGGGCAGCGAAGTGGACGTCGACACCGAGCAGGAGCGCGCCTCCACGCTCGAGCAGATGACCCAGGCCGTCACGGCGATCATTGCCGAGAACCGTCGCCAGGGTAAGCAGGTGCAGGTCTTCGTGCGTGGTGACAAGGCGGTGGACTACGGCACCGTGATGGCGGCCATGGGCGGTCTGCAACAGGCCGACGTCGGTAACGTCGGATTGATTACCGAGGCCCCCTGATGCAGCAAACCGAGCGTTCGCAATCGGAAAGCTACTTCTGGCCCATCGTCTGGGCCGTGGGGCTGCACGTCCTGATGTTCGCCATGCTGTTCGTCAGCTTCGCCTTCAGCCCGGAGCTGCCGCCGGCGCGTCCGGTGGTGCAGGCTACGCTGTATCAGCTGAAGTCGCAGAGCCAGGCCACCACCCAGACCACGCAGAAGGTGGCGGGCGAGGCGCAGAAGACCTCGGCGCCGCAGTTCGAGACGGAGCGTCTGGAGCAGAAGAAGGCCGAGGAGCAGAAAGTCGCCGCAGCCAAGAAGGCTGAGGAACAAAAGAAGGCCGAGCAGGCCAAAGCTGAGGCGGCCAAGGCCGAAGCTGCGAAGAAGGCCGAGGCCGAGAAAGCCGCCGAGCAGAAGCGTCAGGCGGATATCGCCAAGAAACGCGCCGAGGAAGAAGCAAAGAAGAAAGCCGCCGAGGATGCCAAGAAAAAGGCCGCTGAAGACGCGAAGAAAAAAGCGGCGGAGGAGGCCAAGAAGAAGGCGGCCGCTGAAGCTGCGAAGAGGAAAGCGGAAGAAGACGCCAAGCGTAAGGCCGAAGCGGCCAGGCGCAAGGCAGCAGAAGATCAGAAGGCGGCGGCGCTGGCCGACTTGCTGTCGGACAACGTGCAGAACCAGCAAGCGCTAGCCGAAACCCATGGTGACCAGGTCGCGGGCAACCTCGACGATCTGATCATCAAGCTGATTACCGAGAACTGGCAGCGTCCGATGTCGGCGCGTCGCGGTATGAGTGTCGAACTGCTGATCCAGATGCTGCCCGATGGCACCGTCACCAATGCCAGCGTGTCGCGCTCCAGCGGCGATGCCGCCTTCGACAGTTCGGCGGTGGCCGCCGTGCGTAACGTTGGTCGTATTCCCGAGATACAACAATTGGATCGCGCTACCTTCGATCGTCTGTACAGGCAGCGCCGCGTCATTTTCAAACCGGAGGATTGAGCTCTGTGAATACCCTGATTCGTATCGCCCTGCTGGGGCTGGTCATGCTGGTCGGCAGCGTCCAGGCAGCCGATCCACTCATGATCGTTGGTGGTGCCGAGAGAGCCACACCGATCGCTGTAGTTCCCTTCGGCTGGCAGGGCGGCAACGTCCTGCCCCAGGACATGGCCGAGATCATCGGCAACGACCTGCGCAACTCCGGTTACTTCGAGCCGATTCCGCGGCAGAACATGATCAGCCTGCCGACCCAGGCCAGCGAAGTCATCTATCGCGACTGGAAGGCCCTCGGCGCGCAGTACGTGCTGGTCGGCAACATCGTGCCCAACGGTGGACGCCTGCAGGTGCAGTACGCGCTGTTCAACGTCAACACCGAACAGCAGGTGGTGACCGGTAACGTCGGCGGTGGCACCGATCAGCTGCGCGACATGGCGCACTACATCGCCGATCAGTCGTTCGAGAAACTCACCGGCGTCAAGGGTGCGTTCTCGACTCGTCTGCTCTACGTCACTGCCGAGCGCATGGGCACCAACAACACCCGCTACACCCTGCAGCGCTCCGACTACGACGGTGCGCGCGCGGTGACCCTGCTGCAATCGCGTGAACCGATCCTGTCGCCGTCCTTCGCGCCCGACGGTCGTCGTATCGCCTATGTGTCGTTCGAACAGCGTCGTCCGCGCATCTTCGTGCAGCACATCGATACCGGTCGCCGCGAGCAGATCACCAACTTCGAAGGCCTCAATGGCGCGCCGGCCTGGTCGCCGGACGGTGCACGCCTGGCGTTCGTGCTGTCCAAGGATGGCAACCCGGAAATCTACGTGATGGACATGGGCAGCCGGCAGATTCGCCGCGTGACGAATCATTATGCCATCGATACCGAACCTTTCTGGGGCAAGGACGGTCAGACCCTGTACTTCACCTCGGATCGTGCGGGTAAGCCGCAGATCTATAAAACCAACATCAATTCCGGTGCGGTAGAACGAGTCACCTTCGTCGGTAACTACAACGCCAACCCGAAATTGTCGGCTGACGAGAAGACGCTGGTCATGATTCATCGCCAAGACGGTTTCACCGTGTTCAAGGTCGCCGCCCAGGACCTTGAAACCAACCGTCTGCGCATACTCTCCGACACAAGTTTGGATGAGTCGCCCACTGTTGCGCCAAATGGCGCCATGCTAATCTACGCCACCCGCCAGCAGGGCCGGGGAGTCTTGATGTTGGCGTCCACCAATGGACGCGTGAGGCTCCCTCTTCCTACCGCTCAAGGCGAAGTTCGAGAGCCTTCTTGGTCCCCTTACCTGAACTGATGCGGCGCTTCACCAATCTTGCTTAACACAACTGGGGTTCATTAGGAGTTACATGATGGAAATGCTGAAATTCGGTAAGTTTGCTGCGCTGTCCCTGGCTCTCGCCGTTGCTGTAGGTTGCTCCTCCAAAGGCGGTGACGCTGCTGGCGAAGGCGCAGTAGACCCGAACGCTGGCTACGGCGCCAACACCGGTGCTGTCGACGGCAGCCTGAGCGAAGAAGCGGCCCTGCGCGCTATCACCACCTTCTACTTCGAGTACGACAGCTCCGACCTGAAAGCCGAAGCCATGCGCGCTCTGGACGTACACGCCAAGGACCTGAAAGCCAACGGCAACCGCGTCGTTCTGGAAGGCCACGCTGACGAGCGCGGTACCCGCGAGTACAACATGGCTCTGGGCGAGCGTCGCGCCAAGGCCGTTCAGCGCTACCTGGTTCTGCAGGGCGTTTCCCCGGCTCAGCTGGAGCTGGTTTCCTACGGTGAAGAGCGTCCGGTTGCCACTGGCAACGACGAGCAATCCTGGGCTCAGAACCGTCGCGTAGAGCTGCGCAAGTAATTTGCCATGCTTAAGTGCCGCCGTACTCTGACCGTTCTGACGCTCGCCTTGCCACTCGTGGCAATGGCGGAAGTTCCCGTGCTGGAAAGCAGCTCCATGCAAGGCAGCAGCTATCCACCGGCGGGTTATGGTACGGCCGGCGCCTCCGCCGGTACCGGGGCAGGTGCCCAGGTATCGGCGCAGGGCATGCTGTTCAATCAGCTGCAGCAGATGCAGCAGGAGATCGCCCAGCTGCGTGGCATGCTGGAAGAACAGCAGAATGAAATCCAGCGCCTCAAACGGGAAGGCCTGGAGCGTTACCAGGATCTGGATCAACGCCTTTCCTCCGGCGCCGCTGCCGGTGGTACTCCCGCAAAGAATTCTGCCGATGGCGCGGTGAACGCCAACGACGCCCCGACGCCGCCTGCCGCTCAGCAGCAGGGCAGCACCGAGGCGGCCGATCCAGCCAAGGAAAAGCTCTACTACGACGCTGCCTTCGACCTGATCAAGGCCAAGGATTTCGACAAGGCGTCGCAGGCATTCACGGCGTTCCTCAATCGTTACCCCAACAGCCAGTACGCCGGCAACGCGCAGTACTGGCTGGGTGAAGTGAACCTGGCCAAGGGTGACCTGCAGGCTGCCGGCAAGGCCTTCGCCAAGGTCAGCCAGGCCTACCCCAGCCATTCCAAGGTGCCGGATTCGCTGTTCAAGCTGGCCGACGTCGAGCGTCGCCTGGGCAACAACGACAAGGCACGGGGCATTCTCCAGCAGGTGATCGCCCAGTATCCGGGCAGCTCTGCCGCACAACTGGCGAAGCGCGACCTGCAGCGTCTGTAAGGCGCACCATCGCTTGGCCACGAACCCGCGCTTGTCGCGGGTTTTGCTTATCTGCGCGAGCGACTTCCTTTAGAATGCGCGGCGCGTCGCGCGCGGGGTTTCAGCTCGGCTGATGTTCCTGCGCTGGCGCCATTGCCGGATCGGGCTTTACTGCCTGTATCCATCGTCTTTCCCGCAACGGAGGCGGATGGCCTGTTTCGTCATCACGCCCGTGGCTATTTATGCAAGCAACCCTGCGCATCACCGAGATTTTCTACTCGCTGCAGGGCGAGACGCGTACCGCCGGCCTGCCGACGGTATTCGTGCGCCTGACCGGCTGCCCCCTGCGCTGTCAGTACTGCGACACCGCCTATGCCTTCAGTGGCGGCGAAGTCGTCAGCCTGGACAGCATCCTGGCCCAGGTCGCGGCCTACAAACCGCGTTATGTCTGCGTCACCGGGGGTGAACCGCTGGCCCAGCCCAACTGCCTGCCGCTGCTGCAGCAACTCTGTGACGCCGGCTACGAGGTGTCGCTGGAAACCAGCGGCGCGCTCGATGTCTCGGCCGTCGACCCGCGGGTGAGCAAGGTGCTCGACCTGAAGACTCCGGGTTCGGCCGAGGTGCAGCGCAATCGCTACGAGAACATTGAATGGCTGACGCGCAGCGATCAGGTCAAGTTCGTCATCTGCTCGCGTGAGGACTACGACTGGGCGGTATCCAGGCTGATCCAGCACGACCTGGCAGCGCGTGCCGGCGAGGTGCTGTTCTCGCCCAGCCACAAGCAGGTCGATGCGCGTGCGCTGGCTGACTGGATAGTGACGGACAACCTGCCGGTACGCCTGCAGCTGCAGCTGCACAAGATTCTCTGGAACGACGAGCCGGGACATTGAGCATGAATGACAAGAACGCGGTAATTCTTCTCTCCGGCGGCCTGGATTCGGCCACGGTGGTGGCCATGGCCAAGGCCGAGGGCTACAGCTGCTACAGCATGAGTTTCGACTATGGGCAACGTCATCGCGCCGAGCTGCAGGCGGCCGAGCGCGTGGCGCGGCAGCTGGGCGTCGTCGAGCACAAGGTCATCGGCCTCAATCTCAACGGCATCGGTGGTTCGGCTCTGACGGACAACAGCATCGCCGTGCCCGAATCACCGACCGAGGGCATCCCGGCCACCTATGTGCCGGCGCGCAACACGGTATTCCTGGCGCTTGCCCTGGGCTGGGCCGAGGTGCTCGGAGCACGCGACATCTTCATCGGCGTCAACGCCGTGGATTATTCCGGCTATCCCGATTGCCGGCCCGAGTTCGTCGAGGCCTTCGAGCGCATGGCCAACCTGGCCACCAAGGCCGGCGTAGAGGGGCAGGGCTTCAGCATTCGCGCTCCGCTGCAGCAGATGAGCAAGGGCGAGATCATCCAGGCCGGCATGCGCCTGGGTGTGGATTATGCGCTGACCGTGTCCTGTTACCAGGCCGATGACGACGGCCGAGCCTGCGGCAAGTGCGACAGCTGCCGGCTGCGTGCGGCCGGTTTCGTTGCGGCCGGTGTGCCCGACGCTACCCGCTATTTCTGAAAAATTTTTCGCAGAGTGTTGATTTCCTGAATTAAATCAGTATCATGCGCCTCGCGTTGGGTCGTTAGCTCAGTTGGTAGAGCAGTTGGCTTTTAACCAATTGGTCGTAGGTTCGAATCCTACACGACCCACCAAATCGCAAAAGCCAGTCGCAAGACTGGCTTTTTTTTGCCCTGAAAAAGCCCCCGGCCAGGTCCGTGTCCTGACTGTGGCAGTGGCTGCGCAGAGCAGGGTGTATACTCGCGGCTCGCGTACGAGCGCCACAGGTTTGAGATATGTCGCAGATTTCCGAACGCCTTCTGGTTCAGGCCCACCTCGATGCCAAGCAGCCCAAGCCGCTGACGGCCGAAGAGGAGGCCTTCTATCGCCGTGAGATCGCCGCCGAGCTGAAGAAGCAGAACTCCGTACTGGTGGCGCACTACTACTGCGACCCGGTGATCCAGGCGCTGGCCGAGGAGACCGGGGGCTGCGTCTCCGACTCGCTGGAGATGGCCCGTTTCGGCAATCAGCATCCGGCGCAGACCGTGGTGGTGGCCGGGGTCAAGTTCATGGGCGAGACGGCGAAGATCCTCAATCCGGAAAAACGCGTGCTGATGCCGACGCTGGAGGCGACCTGCTCGCTCGACCTGGGTTGCCCGGTAGACGAGTTCAGCGCGTTCTGCGACCAGCACCCGGAGCGCACCGTGGTGGTCTACGCCAACACGTCGGCAGCGGTGAAGGCGCGTGCCGACTGGGTGGTGACCTCCAGCTGCGCGCTGGAAATCGTCGAGAGCCTGATGGATAACGGCGAGACCATCATCTGGGCGCCGGACAAGCACCTGGGCAACTACATCCAGCGCGAAACCGGCGCCGACATGCTGCTCTGGGACGGTGCCTGTATCGTCCACGAGGAATTCAAGTCCAAGCAGCTGCTGGACATGAAGGCGCTGTATCCGGATGCCGCCATCCTGGTGCACCCCGAATCGCCGCAGAACGTGGTCGAGCTGGCCGATGCGGTGGGTTCCACCAGCCAGCTGATCAAGGCCGCGCAGACCCTGCCGAACTCCACCTTCATCGTCGCCACCGACCGCGGCATCTTCTACAAGATGCAGCAGCTGTGCCCCGACAAGACCTTCATCGAGGCGCCCACGGCCGGCAATGGCGCGGCCTGCCGCAGCTGCGCGCATTGTCCGTGGATGGCGATGAACACCCTGGAGCGTGTGCTGACCGGGCTGCGCGAAGGTTCCGGGGAGATTCATGTCGACCCGGCGCTGATTCCCAAGGCGATCAAGCCGCTCAAGCGCATGCTCGATTTCACCCAGGCGGCGCGCATGAAGGTGGCAGGCAACGCCTGAGCCTGCGCTGCCAACGAAAAAAGCCCAGCCAATGCTGGGCTTTTTGCTGTGTGTCACCCGGATTGCATCCGCGCTACGGGTGTGATGCCCAGTTCGCCGGCTCGTTGACGAAGTCCAGCAGCGCGCGCAAGCGCCCGTAGTCCCGGCCGTTGAAGGCGAAGGCCAGACGAGTCAGGTGGCAGAGTTCCGGCTCGTCGCGCTCCTGCTCGCAGTACGGCTGCTGAACGAAGCCGCCTTCCTTGTACAGCCCGGCGAAACTGTCGTGCAGCTGCGCCAGTGCCGCGTCACTCAGCGGGTGGTTGAGGCGAATCACGAAGCGGTCCTTCAGCCAGCGGCTGGAGTGGAAGTTGCGGTAGAACCGCGCGATCTCGTCTACCGCTTCCTCGGCGCTGTGGACCAGGTGCAGCAGGTTCAGGTCCGTGGGCAGGATGTAGCCATTGCCTTCGAGCTGGCGGCGAATGAAGCCCAGCGCGTCTTTCCAGTAGCTGCCCCCCGGCTGGTCGAGCAGCACCACGGGGACCAGTGGGCTCTTGCCGGTCTGGATCAGCGTCAGCACTTCCAGGGCTTCGTCGAGCGTGCCGAAGCCGCCCGGGCAGAGGACCAGGCCGTCCGCCTCCTTGACGAAGAACAGCTTGCGCAGGAAGAAGAAGTGGAACGACAGCAACTGGTGGCTGCCGCGCACCGTGGCATTGGCCGTCTGCTCGAAGGGCAGGGTGATGTTGAAGCCCAGGCTGTTCTCGCTACCGGCACCTTCGTGGGCCGCCGCCATGATGCCGCCACCGGCGCCAGTGATCACCATCAGGTCGCGTCGCGCCAGCAAGGCGCCCAGTTCGCGAGCCTGCTGATACAGCGGATGATCGGCAGGGGTGCGTGCCGAGCCGAATACCGTGACCTTGCGGCGCCTCTTCAGTTGCTCCAGCACGCCGAAGGCATGCTCCATCTCGCGCAGCGTCTGCAGCATGATCTTGGCGTCCCAGCGGTTGCGATCCGCCTGGGCCATGTGGATCACGGTAGTGAACATCTCCCGGTACAGCGGCAGGTTGGGGCTGTTGCCTGGCGCGGCCAGTGCCACCAGTTCGTCGACCCTGCTGCTCAGGTCGACTTCGCTGGTCTGGACGTGACGCGACAGATAGTCATCCGGTTCATAAGGCATGCAGGTTCTCCTCTGGTCCGGCGGGTTCCCGGTTCACATGCCCACAGCTTGCCACAGCCAGGTTGGCGTTTCGCTGTCGGTGCTACAGGGCGATCTGCTCGCCGGGTTCGGGAATGTTGGCGATCCAGTTCAGCCGTTCGCGCAGGGCTTGCTGCAGCGCCTGCATCTTCTCCAGTTCACCGTGCACCAGGTACAGCTCCGGGTGGTGCTCGAACTGGCTGGCCCAGTCGAGCAGCTGCGACTGCCCGGCGTGGGCGGAGAAGCCGCCGAGGGTATGTACTCTGGCTTTTACCGCGATGCGCTGGTGCAGCACCTTGACCGTCTCGGCGCCCTCCACGATCAGGCGGCCGAGCGTGCCCTTGGCCTGGAAGCCGGGGAAGATCAGGTGACAGTTCTCGCGCCAGAGGTTGTGCTTGAAGTGATGGACGATGCGCCCGCCATTGCACATGCCGGCACCGGCGATGATGATCGCGCCGCTCTTGATCCGGTTGATCGCCATCGATTCCTCGGCCGTCGGCGTGCAGCGCAGCACGGGCAGCCAGTCCTCGATGCGTTTCACCCCCTTGGCCGCCAGTGCCGCCCGATCCGGAGCGGCGAACTGGTCGTGGAAGCGGCTGTAGATGGCGTTGGCGCGAATGGCCATGGGGCTGTCGAGGAACACCGCCTGCTGCGGCAGACGGCCCTCCTGGTAGAAGCGCCCGAGGTAGTAGATCAGGTCCTGGGTGCGGCCGACCGCGAACGAGGGAATCAGGACGTTACCCCCTTCGTTGTGTGCCTGCTGCAGGATCGCGGCCAGTTCTTCCAGGGTGTCCTCGCTGCAGCGGTGGTCACGGTCGCCGTAGGTCGACTCCATCAGCAGCACGTCCGCCCGGTTCAGTTGCGCAGGCGCCTGCATCAGCGGCGAGCAGGTGTTGCCCAGGTCGCCGGAGAACACCAGGTGGCGCTGCAGGTGATGATCCTCCACCTGCATCTCGACGATCGCCGAGCCGAGAATGTGCCCGGCATTGTGAAAGGTCACCGTTATGCCCTTGGCGACCTCGACCGCTTCGCCGTAGGCATGCGGCCGCCGCTGGCTGAGCGCCTGCTCCGCGTTGGCCTGGGTGTACAGCGGTTGAACGGCAGGCTTGCCCTGGCGCGCCCGCCAGCGGTTTTCCCACTCGGCGTCCTTTTCCTGGAGGAAGGCGGCGTCCAGCAGCATCAGTTCGAGCAGTTCGCAGCTGGCTTCGGTGGCGTGGATCGGGCCGCGGTAACCCTCCGCCACCAGGCGCGGAAGCAGGCCGCTGTGATCGAGGTGGGCGTGGGAGATGACCACGGCATCCAGGCTGCTGGGGTCGAACGGAAAGCGGCTGTGGTTCTGTTCCTGCTCCTGGCGGCGGCCCTGATGCATGCCGCATTCGAGCAGTACCCTGGCGCCGTCGCGGCTTTCCACTAGGTAGCAGGAGCCGGTGACTTGCTGGATCGCGCCGATGAAGGTGAGCAGGGCCATGGTTCTATCCTTGTCGTGGTGATGGCTCGAGTCTGCCGGCTCTGCGCGTGGCTAGGGTTGACGCAGATCAGCCGACGTCCGGGCGCGCAGCGTTACCTTCACTCAGCATAGTCATCCCGCCGGGCTGCCGTTCGTCCGAGTGGCCGGGCTGCGTTCGGCCGTCTGATTTACTTGTTGGATGCAGGGCCGATTCATCTGTGCGGCTGCTGCGTAGCGACGCTCGCGCCGGGTGCAGGCGACCAGGGCAGGGAAGGGGAACCCTCGCTGCCGGCGTCGAGTCTGCTGTGAGGTAAACAGGAAGGGAGGGGGCAGGTATGCCCAGTTTGATTCTGCAGGTCGAGGCGGAGCTCTACGACATGCTGCAGCAGGCAGCACGCACCAACCAGCTGAGCCTCGAGGACGAGTGCTTGCGACGTCTGGAGGGCGGTGTGCGTCGCTCGCGCTACATGGAGGCACTGCTCGCCGAGCTGCGTGCGGATGACGCGCAGCGCCGAGCGGAGAGGGGCTGAGCGAGGCGTTCGCTCAGATACCGCAGTCGCTCTTGTCGAAGACCTCGACGGTGACCGGGCGGTTGCTGCGGTATTCGCTGAACTGGTAGCGCAGCTGCGCGCCATCGGCCAGCAGCTTGCGATAGCCCGGGTTGCGGCAGACGCTCGCCGCCAGTTGCGAGCGAACGGTGTCCGGGTTGCCACGCATCTGCGCGGCATGCGCCGGACGCACGCTGAGGTGGTTGATCAGCGTGTGACCTTCCACCGTATAGCCCTGGTCGAGAATGTCTTCGTTGATCGCGCGTGGCGTGCCTTCGCTGCTCTGCCGGGCGACCTGTTCCAGTGTCCGGGTCAATTCCATTTCCTTCAGCGAAGCGGCCTGGGCGGTCGGCAGCATCAGGCTGAGCGCGAGAGCGGGAAGGATGTAACGCAACATGGGGTGTGACTCCTGAAAGCTTGGACGAGGGTTGGACAGGGCCCCCGCACGAATGTTCGCGAGAACCCGTTTGTGGTCGCATGGCCGGCGATCACAGACTGGCGTTCGTCGTCGCGAGCAACCGCCTGGACCTGCACGTCTCGACCTGGCGTTTCATCGTCGTTGGATGTCGCCTGCGTCGGCTTGTCCGTAGGGCGTCACGAATGAGGCGTCGGGCCAGCGCACGCGATGCTCGATAGTCTACCGCGCAGGTACAGGCCGCGGTTATCGCCTTGGTTCGCAGTCGTGGGAGGTGCACGCTCCTGCGCATGCCAATGGCGCTGGGACGACTGGTCCTTCGATCCAGTGGCACAGGCGATACCCGGTCTGATCACTCTCTTGCCCGACGCTGACCGCCAGGACAGAGTGTGCATCGTATCGGCAACGGGAGGCCGCTGACGCAGCGAGTGCAGCTGTTGTCGGGCTGGCATTGCCGCCGCGCTTCTGAAGGACCAGGGGGATGTGTGGTGCTAGACTTGCGCCCCCTTTCGCCGTTGTCGCCTTCATGAGCCATCCCGCCCCACATGCCGTTGCCCGCCTGCGTGCAGAACGCCTGGCACGCAGCCTGAAACCCTTCGTCGCGCGCGGTTCCCGTGCCGAGCGTTGCCCGCATTGCCGTGTGCAGCCGGACTACTGCCTGTGCGCCTGGCGTCCGCAGGTGCAGGCGAATGCCGCCATGTGCCTGGTGATGCATGACATCGAGGCGCTCAAACCGAGCAACACGGGCTGGCTGATCGCCGACGTGGTGCCCGAAACCCATGCCTTCGGCTGGACGCGCACGGCGGTGGAGCCGGCGCTGCTCGCGCTGCTGGCCGACCCGCAGTGGCAGCCTTACCTGGTCTTTCCCGGCGAGTACGTGGCGCCGCAGCGCGTGGTGGAGGAGGTGCAGCTGACGCCCGGCAAGCGGCCGTTGTTCGTGCTGCTCGATGCCACCTGGACCGAAGCCCGCAAGATGTTTCGCAAGAGCCCCTACCTGGACGCGTTGCCGGTACTCAGCCTGACCCCGGCGCAGCTGTCACGCTATCGCCTGCGTCGCTCCACGCGCGGCGAGCACCTGTGCACCGCCGAAGTGGCGGCCATGTGCCTGGAGCTGGCCGGCGACTCGCGCGCGGGCGAGGCCCTGGGCGATTACCTGGATGCCTTCAGTCAGCACTACCTGGCAGCCAAGCGGCGCTTGCCGCTCGACCTCAATGACGCGTTGCATCAGCGCCTGCAGGGCTATCGCTGAGCGCGGCCGGCAGCGGCTTCGGCCACAACTGGGCCAGCAGCATGCCGCCGAACATCAGGGCACACCCCAGGTAACCGCGTGGCGCCAGCATCTCGCCCAGCAGCAGGGCGCCGGCGATGGCGGCGAACACCGCCTCGAGGGACAGGATGATCGCCGCATGCGAGGCGATCGCATGTTGCTGCGCGACCACCTGCAAGGTGAAGCCCACCGCGACGCCGAACAAGCCGCCATAGACGATGGCCGGGGCGGCCGCGAGGATGCCGTCCAGCGTGGCCGTCTCGAACACCAGGGCCAGCAGCAGGCTGATCACCGCGCAGGTGATGAACTGGATCAGCGCCAGGCGCAACGGGTCATGGCGGCTGGCGAAGAAGCCCACCAGCAGCACGTGAATACCCCAGACGAAGGCACCGGCCAGTTGCAGCCAGTCGCCGGAGGCCACGGTGAAACCCTCGCCGACGCTGAGCAGGAACATGCCGACCACGGCGAGGCTGGCGCCCAGCCAGATACCGGCACTGCTGCGCTGGCCGATCAGCAGACCGAGAATCGGCACCACGATCACGTAGAGCCCGGTGATGAAGCCTGAGTTGGTCACCGTGGTGAACAGCAGGCCGACCTGCTGCAGGTTGATGCCCAGCGACAGGGCCAGGCCCATGACGATGCCCCCCAGCAGCAGGTTGCGATTCAAGGGGGCGGCGGGGCGTTTCTGGCGGCGTTGCAGCAGCATCAGTACCGGGAGCAGGGCCAGGCAGGCGAGGGCGAAGCGCAGGCCGGTATAAAGGAAGGGGCCGATGTTATCCATGCCCAGTCGCTGGGCGACGAAGGCGCTGCCCCAGATCATCGCGGTAATCAGCATCAACAGGTCGGCGCGCAGGGCTTGGCTTCGCATCGGAGCTTCTCGGCAGGAAAGCTGCGCATCCTGCCGCAAAGCATTGAACTTGACCACCCCGTCACAGCTCGGCATGCTGGGCGCCGCCGTCGGTCCGAGTGGGGAGTCTGTCGTGATGGATGAACAGTCTTGAGCGGGTCGTCAGCCAATAAGCACTGTCATACTCACCTCAGTGCCACTCATAACAAGAGCAGGATCTGCCGATGGCCGCCTATGAAATCCTGATTGCCGATGACCACCCGCTGTTTCGCAGCGCGCTGCAACAAGCACTGACCCTGGGGCTGGGGCCGGATGTGCGCCTGGTGGAGGCTGCCAGCATCGCTGAGCTGGAGGCCTGCCTGGCCGACAAGAGTGATTGGGATCTGGTTCTGCTCGACCTCAATATGCCGGGTGCCTACGGTTTCTCCGGCCTGGTCCTGCTGCGCGGGCAATACCCGCAGATTCCGGTGGTGATGATCTCCGCACAGGAGGAAGCCTCGGTGGTCAACCGCTCCCGCGAGTTCGGTGCCAGCGGTTTCATTCCCAAGTCCAGCCCGCTGGAGACCCTGCAGCTGGCCGTGCGCCAGGTGCTCGACGGCGATACCTGGTGGCCGCCGATGGCCGAGGAGAGCGCCCCGGTTTCCGAGGAGGCCAAGGCCGCCAGTGCCGGGCTCGCCAGCCTGACCCCGCAACAGTTCCGGGTCCTGACCATGGTCTGCGAAGGCCTGCTGAACAAGCAGATCGCCTACGAACTGAACGTCTCCGAGGCGACGGTCAAGGCGCATGTCACGGCGATCTTCCGCAAGCTCGGCGTGCGCACGCGCACCCAGGCGGCGCTGCTGCTGCAGCAGATGGAGTCGATTCCAGGCTGACGGGCCCCAGGCTCAGACGATGGCCGGCAGCACGATCTGGTCGCTGCGGGCCACCCCGGCGGTCAGCGCGCGGCACTGCTCGAGAAAGTCACGCATGGCGGCCGTCTGATACTTCTGCTTGTGCCAGATGAAATAGAACTGCCGGCGCAGATCGAGCTCGGGTGTCTCCACCGGCATCAGGCTGCCGCGCCGAAAGGCGTCGCGCAGGGCCAGACGTGAGATGCAGCCGATGCCCAGGCCGGACTCCACGGCGCGCTTGATCGCCTCGGTGTGCTCCAGCTCCAGGCGGATATTCAGCTTGCGCGGGTGATGACGCATGGCCTGATCGAAGGTCAGCCGGGTGCCCGAGCCCTGCTCGCGCAGAATCCACGCCTCGCAGGTCAGTTCCTCCAGGCTCGCCGTGCCACGTGCCGCCAGCGGGTGCTGCGGTGCGCAGAACACCACCAGTTCATCCTCGACCCAGGGCTGCACCTCGATATCCGGGTGCTGGCAGTGGCCTTCGATCAGGCCCAGGTCCAGCTCGTAGTGGGCGATCTGCTGTACCACGTGGGCGGTGTTGTGCACCTGCAGCTTCACTCGGCACTCCGGGTGCTGCTGCATGAAGCTGCCGATCAGCAGGGTGGCCAGGTAGTTGCCCACGGTCAGCGTGGCGCCGACGTTGAGCGAGCCGTAGCCGCTCTTGCCGCCCAGCAGGCGTTCGATCTCGCGTGCCTGTTCGAGCAGCGCCACCGCCTGCGGCAGCAGCTGGCGCCCCAGGGCATTGAGCGCCAGGCGCTTGCCGGCGCGGTCGAACAGCTGGCAGTCGGACTGGCGTTCGAGCTCGGTCAGTGAGGTGCTGGTGGCGGACTGCGAGAGCGCCAGTGACTGCGCCGCGCGCGAGACGCTCTCCTGCTGGGCGACCGCGACGAATACCTGGAGTTGTCTGAGAGTAAATCGCATATCGATATAACCGATAACCTATATCTTGATAATCCACTTAACAGATATTGTTGCCGCGAATAAAATGCCGCGCAATCGCGCCGAAGGCGCTGTGCTTCCCGAGGAAAGATCATCATGAGCAATATGAACGTCGAGCGCGTGCTCAGCGTCCACCACTGGAACGATACGCTGTTCAGCTTCAAGTGCACCCGCGATCCGGGCCTGCGCTTCGAAAATGGCCAGTTCGTGATGATCGGCCTGCAGCAGGACAATGGTCGCCCGCTGATGCGTGCCTACTCCATCGCCAGCCCGAACTGGGAAGAGCACCTGGAGTTCTTCAGCATCAAGGTGCCCGACGGTCCGCTGACCTCGCAGCTGCAGCACCTCAAGGAAGGCGACGAGATCATCATCAGCAAGAAGCCTACCGGCACGCTGGTGCTCGATGACCTGAACCCTGGCAAGCACCTGTACCTGCTCAGCACCGGCACTGGCCTGGCGCCGTTCATGAGCGTGATCCAGGACCCGGAAACCTATGAGCGTTTCGAGAAGGTGATCCTGGTGCACGGCGTGCGCTACGTGAACGAAGTGGCGTATCGCGAGTTCATCACCGAGCACCTGCCGCAGAACGAATTCTTCGGCGAGGCCCTGCGTGACAAGCTGATCTATTACCCCACCGTCACCCGCGAGCCGTTCGAGAACCAGGGCCGCCTGACCGACCTGATGCGCAGCGGCAAGCTGTTCGCCGACATCGGCCTGCCGCCGATCAACCCACAGGACGACCGCGCCATGATCTGCGGCAGCCCGAGCATGCTCGACGAGACCGCCGAAGTGCTCGACAGCTTCGGCCTGAAGATCTCCCCGCGCATGCGTGAGCCGGGTGACTACCTGATCGAGCGCGCCTTCGTCGAGAAGTAAGCGCCTCTGGCAAACGAAAAAGCCGCCCATCGGGCGGCTTTTTCGTTGGTGCGCGGCTTACAGGCGCTTGGCGTCGATGATCAGCACCGGCTCGCGGGGGACGTTCTGGTGCATGCCGCGGTTGCCGGTCGGCACCTGGGCGATCTTGTCGACCACCTCCATGCCACGGGTCACCTTGCCGAACACGGCATAGCCGAAGTCACGCGAGCCGTGGTCGAGGAAGGCGTTGTCCTTGTGGTTGATGAAGAACTGGCTGGTGGCCGAGTCGCGTACCTGGGTGCGGGCCATCGCCAGGGTGCCGCGCACGTTGTGCAGGCCGTTGTCGGCCTCGTTCTTGATCGGTGCGTCGGTGTCCTTCTGGCGCAGCTCGGCATCGAAGCCGCCGCCCTGGATCATGAAGCCGGGAATCACACGATGGAACTGGGTGCCGTTGTAGTAGCCGCTGTCCACGTACTTGAGAAAGTTCTGCGTGCTGATCGGCGCCTTGTCGGCGGCCAGTTCCACTTCGATTTCGCCCATGCTGGTGGTCAGCAGTACCTTGGGGTTTTCCGCAGCCAGCAGGCTGGTCGACAGCAGCAGGGCGCCGGCGGCGATAACGAGTTGCTTGAGCATGATGGTCAGTTTTCCTTGTTGGCAGTGGTGTCTGCTTCACCGAGAAAGGCGAGCAGGGCGCTATTGAAGCGTTCAGGTTGATCCAGTGGTGTGGCGTGGCGCGAATTTTCGATCACCAGCAGGCGCGCGTCAGGCATTTCTGCCACGTATTCGCGCTTGCGTTCAACCGGGGTGTAGTCGCGGTCCGCGGTGATGACCAGCGTAGGACAGGTGATGCGTGCGAGGCGTTCCCGCACGCCCCAGCCGATGATCGCGTCGAGACTGGCGAGGTAGGCGCGCTTGTCGTTCTGTGGCCAGCGTTCCTCCACCTTGCGCCGCAGGTCGGCCTGCTCCGGTCTGGGGAACAGCAGCTTGGCGAGGGCCTTGGCGATGCTGTCCAGGCTGAGCAGGCGGGACAGCGTCCAGCGTTTGCCGACCTCCAGCCAGTCCCGTGCACTCCTGGCCTTCACCTCGGGGGCGCTGTTGACGATGGTCAGGCTGCGCAGCAGCTCGGGGCGGTCGACGCCGAGCTGGAAGCCGATCATGCCGCCCATGGAAATGCCCACCAGGTGCACGGCGGGCAGTTGCAGGTGTTCGATCAGCGCGGCCACGTCGTCGGCGAAGTCGGCGATCTTATAGGCCTCGCGCGGCTTGTCCGAGCGGCCATGCCCGCGCACGTCGAGGGCGATGACCCGGTAGTGCGGGCTGAGGGCAGGAATCTGGTACTCCCAGTCGCGCGTACTCGAACCCAGGCCGTGCACCAGCAGCAGCGGCGTACCGTGACCGTAGTCCTCGTAGTGCAGCTGGCAGCCATCGTTGTCGAAGTAGGGCATGGGGCGGCTCTCAGTGGCTGGACTGCGGCGCGGCGAACGGAGCGTCCAGCGGCGCGGCGTCGAAGTTCTTGATCAGTTCGATGAGAATCTGCGTGGCCGGGCCCAGGACCCGGTCCTTGTTGCTGTAGAGAAAGAAGCGAGGCTTGCGCAGGCCGCCCTGGGCCAGCGGCAGGGGCTTGAGCAGGCCCTCCTGCAGTTCACGCGCGATCAGGTGGCGCGGCAGCCAGGCAAAGCCCAGGCCGCTGCTGACGAAGGTCCGCGCGGTTGGCAGGCTGCCCACGGTCCAGCGTTGTTCCGCGCCGAGCCAGCCGGCGTCGCGTGGCTGCAGGCGACCGCTGTCGCGGGTCACCACCTGCATCTGGCCCTCGAGGTCCTGGAAGCTCAGTTCCCGTTGCAGGCGATGCAGGGGGTGCTCGGGGTTGGCCACGGCGACGAATTCCACTTCGCCGAGTTCGATGCCCAGGTGGCCGGTGATGTTCAGGGCGCTGATGGCCAGGTCGGCGGTGCCTTCCAGCAGCACTTCCTCGACCCCGGACAGCACTTCCTCGCGCAGGCGTACGCGGCAGCCACGGCTCTGCGGCATGAAGGCGGTCAGCGCGCGGACGATGTTCGCCGTCGGATACGCGGCGTCGACCACCAGGCGCACCTCGGCCTCCCAGCCCTGTTCCATGTGGTGGGCCAGGTCTTCCAGCTGGCTGGCCTGCTTGACCAGCTGCCGCGAGCGGCGCAGCAGGACGTCGCCGGCCTCGGTCAGCACCGCCTTACGCCCGTCGATGCGCAGCAACGGCACGCCGAGCTGCTCCTGCATGCGCGCCACGGTATAGCTCACCGACGATTGCGAGCGATGCAGCACCTCGGCGGCCTGGGCGAAACCGCCCTGGTCGACCACCGCCTGCAAGGTACGCCACTGGTCCAGGGTTACACGGGGAGCTTTCATGACACTGTCCTGTTACCGGCTGTCATCGCCGGCGATCTCGACCTACACTGGCGCTCCGATGATGGAGAGCACCGATGAAAAAAATCTTCTGCCTGTTGTTCGCCCTGCTGCCCCTGGCTGCCCACGCCTATCCGATCGATGTGGAGAAACAGCTGAACGGCGCCGAGGTATCGGCCACCACTCAGGAAATCGATCACAACATGGCAGCGCTGGTGCTCTACAACTACGGCGAGAGTGAAGCAGAATGCAGCGCCGTGTTCCGCAACGGCCCGGAAGCGCCACGTACGCGGCGAGCCGTGCTGACACCGGGGGCCAGCAACAACATGACGGTGAAGTTCAGCCGCAGCGTGATTCGCCTGCGGGTCGACCTGACCTGTGGCCTGAAGTAACCAGAGCCTAGACCCGGCCCATCCATAAATCAACTTTGTCGATATATGTAAGCGGATATTTGCGCTTTTTAATCGAATGTTGTGGACCTAGTCTGTGCTCCATCGATTCCTACCCACCTCGATGGAGCCTCAGGTATGTCCCGTATTCTCGTGATCGAAAGCAGCGCCCGCCAACAAGGTTCGGTCTCCCGTGAGCTGACCCAGCAATTCATCACCAACTGGCAGGCCGCTCACCCGGCCGACCAGATCCAGGTTCGCGACCTGGCCGTTGACCCGGTGCCGCACCTCGACGCCACGCTGCTGGGCGGCTGGATGACGCCGAGCGAGCAGCAGAGCGAGGCGGAGAAGGCCGCCCTGGCGCGCTCCAATCTGCTCACCGACGAAGTGCTGGCAGCCGATGTGCTGGTGCTGGCGGCGCCGATGTACAACTTCGCCATCCCCAGCACCCTGAAAGCCTGGCTGGACCACGTGCTGCGCGCCGGCGTCACCTTCAAGTACACCGAGACCGGCCCGCAGGGCCTGCTGACCGGCAAGCGCGCCTTCGTGCTGACTGCCCGCGGCGGTATCTATGCCGGCAGTGCGCTGGATCACCAGGAGCCCTACCTGCGCCAGGCGCTGGCCTTCATCGGTATCCATGACGTGCAGTTCATCCACGCCGAAGGCCTGAACCTGGGTGCCGAGTTCAGCGAAAAGGGCCTGGCCCAGGCCAGGGCCAAGGTGGCCGAGGTCGCCTGATCCCACTCTCTCCTGAGCGCCCGCCCACGGGCGTGTTGCGCCGGTCGCTTCGCTACGAGGTAGCCGGCTTTTTTGCATGGCCGGCCGCTCGCTGGCCGGGCATGCATTGTCCGCTGCCGGCGAACGCGCTAAGGTCGCCGCCTTCCTTCGGAGGTGGCTGTGCGATATCTGCTGATAGTGACCCTGCTGTGGGCCTTTTCCTTCAGTCTGATCGGCGAGTACCTGGCCGGTCGGGTCGACAGCTATTTCGCGGTGCTGACGCGCATCGTCATCGCCGGCCTGCTGTTCCTGCCGCTGACCCGCTGGCGCGGTCACGCTCCGGCCTTCGTGCGCAGCATGCTGGTGATCGGTGCGCTGCAGTTCGGCATCACCTACGTCTGCCTGTACCTCAGCTTCTCGGTGCTGACGGTGCCGGAGGTGCTGCTGTTCACCATCCTCACGCCGTTGCACGTGACGCTGATCGAGGATGCGCTCAACCGCCGCTTCAACCCCTGGGCGCTGCTCGCCGCCCTGGTGGCCGTGCTGGGCGCCGGGATCATCCGCTATGACGGGATCAGCAGCAGCTTCCTGCTGGGCTTCCTGCTGCTGCAGGTGGCCAACTTCACCTTCGCCGCCGGCCAGGTGCTGTACAAGCACCTGCTGCTGAAGTTTCCCTCGAGCGAGCCGCAGTACCGGCGTTTCGGCTTCTTCTACCTCGGCGCCTTGCTGATCGCGTTGCCGGCCTTCCTGCTGCTGGGCAATGGCGAGCGGCTGCCGAGCAGCGCCTTGCAATGGGGCGTGCTCGGCTGGCTCGGCGTGGTCGCCTCCGGCCTGGGTCTGTACTGGTGGAACAAGGGCGCCAGCCTGGTCGACGGCGGCACCCTGGCGGTGATGAACAACGCCCTGGTGCCGGCCGGCCTGCTGGTCAACCTGCTGATCTGGAACCATGACGCCGATCTGCTGCGCCTGGCCATCGGTGGCGCGGTCATCGCCCTGTCACTGCCGGTGGCGGGCCTGGGGCGCAGGCCGGCGAGGATTGGCTGATGCAGCTTTCCGGGCGCGGTGTGGCGCTGTCCGTCGGCGCCTCGGTGCTGTTCTCCGTGCTGCCCGGCTACGTGCAATGGCTGACGCCGCTGGACGGCATACAGGTGTTCGCGCAGCGCGTGCTCTGGTCCATTCCGCTGGTGTTGCTGCTGGTGCTGCTGGCCCGGCAGACCGCGCTGCTGCGCGAGACGTTCGTGCGTCTGCGCCGCGAGCCGCTGCTGCTCGCTGCCTGCCCCGTGGCTGCGGCGCTGATCGGCGTGCAGTGGGGGCTGTTCGTCTGGGCGCCGTTGGCCGGCCACATGCTGGAAGTATCCATGGGCTACTTCCTGCTGCCGCTTGCCCTGGTGCTGACCGGGCGGGTGTTCTACGGCGAGCGCCTGCGCCCGTTGCAGCGACTGGCGGTGACCTGCGCCGTGCTCGGCGTGCTGCATGAGCTCTGGCGCACCCAGGCGTTTTCCTGGCTGACGCTGGTGACCGCGCTCGGCTACCCGCCCTACATGATGTTGCGCCGCTGGATGCGTTTCGATGCGCTGTCCGGCTTCGTGCTCGAGATGTTGCTGCTGGCGCCGCTGGCGATCTGGCTGATCGTCGCCCATGGCCCCGTGGATGCCTTTGCCAATCGGCCTGCGCTGTGGTTGCTGGTACCGGGCATGGCGCTGATCGGCACCCTGGCCTTCGCCGCGATGATGGCGGCGAGCCGGCTGTTGCCGCTGGGGCTGTTCGGCATTCTCAGCTATGTCGAGCCGGTGCTGCTGTTCGCCGTCGCGCTGCTGGTGCTGGGGGAGACCTTCGATGCCGGGCAATGGCTGACCTACCTGCCGATCTGGGCAGCCGTATTGCTGGTCGGTTGGGACAGCGCGCGTCTGCTGCGCAAAACGCCGGCCTGAGGTGATCAGGCCGCGTTGATGCGCGAGGGCGACTGCTGCGAGGCGGGGTTCTGCACCTTGTAGTGCACCTGCAGGGTGCCGCTGTTGAAGCGGCGCTGATCGCTGAGCGTGAGGCTGCGCTCCATGCCCGTCGCCAGCAGCGGAATGCCGGCGCCGAGGAGGTGGGGCACCAGGTTGATCACCACTTCGTCGATCAGCCCGGCGGTGTAGC
Organism: Ectopseudomonas khazarica; assembly: GCF_017915135.1. NCBI lineage: Bacteria > Pseudomonadati > Pseudomonadota > Gammaproteobacteria > Pseudomonadales > Pseudomonadaceae > Ectopseudomonas > Ectopseudomonas khazarica. The sequence continues at coordinate 1,471,662 of NZ_CP068551.1, forward strand.
AACTGCCCGCCAGCAGGCTGCCACCGACCAGCCAGACACGCTGGAAGCCGGCTTCCCCCAGGGCGGCGACCGCTTGAGCGGGGGTGCAGTGGGTCAGTTGCACCTCATCCGAGGCGCGTGGCAGGGGCAGGCGGGTGAGCACCACGCAGGGCTTGCCGGGGTAGGGCCAGGCACCGCCGCGCTTGAGCAGCGCCTCATAGGTGCCGCGGCCCATCAGCAACGCATCGATGCCGGAGTAGAAGTACTGGAAGCTGTACTCCTCATCGGCCTGGCGCAGCGAAGCGAACCAGTCGATGTGGCCATCGGGGCGGGCGATGTAGCCGTCCAGGCTGGAGGTGACGTGATAGATCAGTGACGGGCTCATGGTGCGTTCTCGGCTGGCCATCTGACGATTTGAGCGATGCCGTGGAGACAAGTTCGTCAGTGGCCATACCGCTTGTCGGCAGACCGTCGGAAGACCACTCAGTCCAGCACGTTACGCAGGATTTCGTAGACGATGCCCGTCGCGACCGCCACCAGCACCACGTCGGTACCGATCTGCTTCCATTCGTAGCCATCGTAGTGCGGCAGGCGCGCGTTCAGGCGGCTGTCGAAGTTCTTGGCGATGCCCGGCGGCAGCGGCTTGCCGCGAGCCAGGTTCTTGGCGATGCCGGGTGGCAGGGACGAGGTCGGGCCGATCAACTGGCGGTTGTCGCCGAGGACGATACGCACCCGGCCGATATCGACGCTCGGGCCGCGCAGGTCGATCCGCACGTCTTCCTGCTGACCCTGCTGACCCTGCTGGCCTTGGTGAGCCTGCTTACCCTTGCCCGGTGGCGGGCTGGCGAGGACCGGGGAGGCCGCCAGCAGCGCGCAGAGGCTCAAGGCTACCGCTGAGTGAGGCTTCATGAACATGAGAGAGACTCCTCTGGAGTGATATCAATCTGACTCCCGGCGGGTGCGCTCGGTTCCACCCGCCGGTAGGAAAGCGTAGCGGCGAACGCATCGACTATCGTTGGCCGAGTGCAAAGAAATTCGGCCCGGACGCCGGAAACCGTTAGGCTATGCACCGTTTTGTCGATTTCTCGAGGTAGTGCCCCCGTGTTTGCCCAATTCGCCCTGCATGAACGCCTGCTGAAAGCCGTGGCCGAGCTTAAATTCGTCGAGCCGACGCCGGTACAGGCCGCAGCGATTCCTCCTGCGCTGGAGGGCAAGGACCTGCGAGTGATCGCCCAGACCGGCAGCGGCAAGACCGCCGCTTTCGTCCTGCCACTGCTCAACCGCCTGCTCGGCGATGGCAACTCGAAGCAGCGCCTGAGCATCCGTGCGCTGATCCTGCTGCCAACCCGTGAGCTGGCGCAGCAGACGCTCAAGGAGGTCGAGCGCTTCGCCCAGTTCACCTTCCTCAAGGCCGGACTGGTTACCGGCGGCGAGGACTTCAAGGTGCAGGCCGCACTGATGCGCAAGATCGACATCCTCATCGGCACGCCTGGCCGTCTGATCGAACATGCCAATGCCGGCAACCTGCCGCTGGATGAGGTCGAGGTGCTGGTGTTCGATGAAGCCGACCGCATGCTCGACATGGGCTTCGCCGAGGACGCCCAGCGTCTGGCCGAGTCCTGCGGGCCGCACCAGACCCTGCTGTTCTCCGCTACCACCGGTGGCAACGGGCTGCGGGAGATGGTCGCCAAGGTGCTCAAGCAGCCGCAGCACCTGATGCTCAACAGCGTCAGCCAGCTCAACGAAGGCACCCGTCAGCAGATCATCACCGCCGACCACAACTACCACAAGGAGCAGCTCGTCGACTGGCTGCTGGCCAACGAGACCTATGACAAGGCCATCGTCTTCACCAATACCCGGGTGCAGGCCGATCGCCTCTACGGCAAGCTGGTGGCGGCCGGGGTCAAGGCCTTCGTGCTGCATGGCGAGAAGGACCAGAAGGACCGCAAGCTGGCCATCGAGCGCCTGCGCCAGGGCGCGGTCAAGGTCCTGGTCGCCACCGACGTGGCGGCACGCGGTCTGGACGTCGATGGCCTGGACCTGGTGATCAACTTCGACATGCCGCGTTCCGGTGACGAGTACGTGCACCGCATCGGCCGCACCGGGCGTGCCGGTGGCGAGGGCCTGGCGGTGTCGCTGATCTGCCACAACGACTGGAACCTGATGTCGAGCATCGAGCGCTACCTCAAGCAGCGTTTCGAGCGCCGCACCGTCAAGGAACTCAAGGGCGTCTACCAGGGGCCGAAGAACCTCAAGGCCTCGGGCAAGGCCGCCGGCAGCAAGAAGAAAAAGGCCGAGAAGAAAGAGCCGAAGAAAGCCGCCGCGCCCAAGCGCAAGAGCGGCCCGCGCCCGGCGGGCAAACCCTCCGCGCTGGTCAGCGCCGACGGCAGCGCACCGCTCAAGCGCAAGAAGCCGGCCGCGGAGTGATTCCGTAGGGTGGACGACGCTTCACCCGTCCACCGGGCGGTGAGTGCAATGGTGGATGAAAAGAGCGTCATCCACCCTACGTTTGTGTCGTGTGCAGCAGCCGGCGGCGGGGTGATTCCGTAGGGTGGACGACGCTCCACCCGTCCACCGAGCGGTGAGCGCAATGGTGGATGAGAAGAGCGTCATCCATCCTGCGGCCTGTCCTCGTGTTTATTCGACGCCGACGAAACCGCCAGTCTGGTGCTGCCACAGGCGCGCATACAGGCCGCCATGGGCGATCAGCTCGGCGTGGCTGCCGGTTTCGATGACCTGTCCTTTGTCGATCACCACCAGGCGGTCCATGCGCGCGATGGTCGACAGGCGGTGGGCGATGGCGATCACTGTCTTGCCCTGCATCAGGCTGTCCAGGCTTTCCTGGATGGCCGCCTCCACTTCCGAATCGAGCGCCGAGGTGGCTTCGTCCAGCACCAGGATCGGTGCGTCCTTGAGCAGCACGCGGGCAATGGCGATGCGCTGGCGCTGGCCGCCCGAGAGCTTGACGCCGCGCTCGCCCACCTGGGCGTCCATGCCGCGCCCGCCCTGGCTGTCGTCGAGCGTCGGGATGAAGCTGTCGGCGCGCGCCTTGCGTACTGCCTCCCAGAGCTCGTCGTCACTGGCATCGGGCTTGCCGTAGCGCAGGTTGTCGCGGATCGAGCGGTGCAGCAGGGAGGTGTCCTGGGTCACGACGCCGATATGCGCGCGCAGGCTTTCCTGGGTCACCGTGCCGATGTCCTGGCCGTCGATCAGGATGCGTCCGCTCTCCAGGTCGTAGAGGCGCAGCAGCAGATTGACCAGGGTCGACTTGCCGGCCCCCGACGGGCCGACCAGGCCGATCTTCTCGCCGGGGCGGATGTCGATGTCCAGGCCGCTGATCACCCCGCCGCGCTTGCCGTAGTGAAAGTGGATGTTCTCGAAGCGCACGCCGCCGTGCGGCACCTGAATCGGCGTGGCATTCTCGCGGTCGGCGACCTGGCGCGGCTGGACGATGGTCTGCATGCCGTCCTGCACGGTGCCGACGTTCTCGAAGATGCCGTTGACCACCCACATGATCCATTCGGCCATGTTGTTGATGCGGATCACCAGGCCGAGCGCCAGGGCGATGGCGCCGGTGCTGATCAGCGCCTGGCTCCACAGCCACAGCGCCAGGGCACCGGTGCCGACGATCAGCACGCCATTGAGGCAGGTGATGAGAAAGTCCAGGGCGGTGATGGTGCGCGACTGCAGGCGGAACTTGTCGAGCAGGTCCTGCATGGCTTCGCGTGCGTAGCTTTCCTCTTCCTGCGAGTGGGCGAACAGCTTGAGCGTGGCGATGTTGCTGTAGCCATCGACCACGCGCCCCATCACCTTGGAGCGCGCGGCCGAGGCGGCGGCCGAGCGTGCCTTGATGCGTGGCACGAAGTACCACAGCGCGGCGCTGTAGCCGACGATCCACAGAGCCAGCGGCAGCACCAGGCGCAGGTCGGCGGCGGCGAACAGGTACAGCGCGCTGCCGGCGTAGACCACCACGTGCCACAGCGCGTCGATCACCTGCATGGCCGAGTCGCGCAGCGACGGGCCTGTCTGCATCACGCGCTGGGCGACGCGACCGGCGAAGTCGTTCTGGAAGAAGCTCAGGCTCTGCTTGAGTACGTAGCGGTGGTTCTGCCAGCGGATCAGGTTGGTCAGCCCGGGGTTGACCGCCTGGTGCGTGAGCAGGTTGTGCAGGCCGAACACCAGGGGGCGGATGACCAGCGCCACCAGCAGCATCCACAGCAGTGCGTCGCGGTGTTCGGCGAAGAAGCTGCCGGCATCCGTGCTGGCCTGCGCCATGTCGATCAGCTGGCCGAGGAAGCTGAACAGCGCCACCTCGATCACGGCGGCGAAGAAGCCCACGATCAGCACCGCGACCATCAGCGGCCACACCTGTTTCAGGTAGTGGCCGTAGAAGCGCAGCATACCCGGCGGTGGCGCGATGTCCGGGCTGGGTTTGAAGACGTCGATCAACGACTCGAAGCGGCGAAACAACATTGCAGGCATCCTGCCTCGACATGGAGGGACGCCGATAGTACGCCCTTAGTGCGAGCGAGTCTCAGTCAAAAGTGGTTTCTGCAGTTCGCTGGCCCAGGCCAGCAGCGGCACGTCCAGCTCGGGTTGCCAGATGCGCTTGAGCAGCAGGTTCAGGTGCTCGATCTCCCCGCGTTCGAAGGGCAGGCGTGCGATGTGTTCCTGTAGCTGCCAGCGACCGTCGCGCAGGTGGGCGAAATCGAAGCGGAACGGATGGAACCCGGTCATGCCCAGGCGCAGGTCGGTGACGATCAGGTGATCGCCGACCTGGTCATAGCGCAGCACGCCACCGGTGAACCAGTCCAGGCGCTCGTGCATGGCCGAGCCCGCGAGCTGTTCGCGCAGCTGCGTACCGCGTGGCAGGCGCTGCAGGTGCGGCGTGTCGTCGTCGAGCCAGCCGACCAGGGCCTCGTGGTAGTCCTCGCCGTCGAGCACGATCACCCGCCAGAGGAGGGTGTTGAACGGCGTCGGGGTGACGAACAGGCGTTCTGCCTGGATGCCCTGGCGCGCCAGTTCCTGCTCCACGCGCTGTTCGGCCATGAACTTGCCGGTCAGGCTGAAACCGATGTACAGCGTCGACAGGGCCAGGGCGACGGCGGGCACGCGCCAGCTCTGCTCGCGTAGGCCGGTGAGCAGGCTGATGACCACGGCCGTGATCAGCGGCACGGTATACAGCGGGTCGATGATGAACAGGCTGGACCAGGCCGTGGGTGTCGGCATCAGCGGCCAGAACAGCTGCGTGCCATAGCTGGTGAAGGCATCCAGCAGCGGGTGGGTGACGAGCACCAGCCACAGGGTCAGCAGCAGGCGCTGGGCCGAGTAACCGGGATGAGGCCGAAAGCGCCTGGCCAGCCAGGTCAGCAGCAGGGCGAAGCCGCTGAGCACGAACAGCGAGTGGCTGAAACCACGGTGGTAGGTCATGTTGGCCACCGCGTCGCCGTACTCCATGATCACGTCCAGATCGGGTACGGTGGCGAGCATGGCGCCGTAGAGCAGAGCCTTGCGTCCCTGCCAGCGGCCGAGCAGTGCGCCCTGGATGCTGGCGCCGAGTACCGCCTGGGTTATGGAGTCCATCGTGTGCTTCCGCAAGAGTAGAGGCCGCTACGTTAGCCGAGGTGCTGCCGGCGTGGCGTGGGGAAATTTCAAGCAAAGATTACAGACCGCAGAGGTATCCTGATGCGCATGTTCATCCAGAAACCCTGCTCATGCTGATCCTGTCCAACAGCGTCCACCTCCCGCTCGATGAAATCGAGCTGACCGCCATTCGCGCCCAGGGCGCCGGCGGGCAGAACGTCAACAAGGTGTCCAGTGCTGTGCACCTGCGCTTCGACAGTCAGGCTTCGTCACTGCCGCCGTTCTACAAGGAACGCCTGCTGGGGCTTGCCGACAGCCGCGTCACCGCAGACGGCGTGGTGATCATCAAGGCGCAGCAGTACCGCACCCAGGAACAGAACCGCGCCGATGCGCTGGAGCGACTGCTCGAACTCATCCGCAGTGCGGTCAAGGTGGACAAGAAGCGCCGCCCGACCAAGCCGACGCTGGGTTCGAAGAAGCGCCGCCTCGATGGCAAGAGCAAGCGTGGGGCGATCAAGGCGGGGCGCGGCAAGGTGGATTTCTAGCGCGTTGCTCAGCTGCGTCCGGCCAGATAGGTCTGGTAGTCGGGAATGCGGTAGCTGTGCTCGCGCTCCATCAGGCTGCTGCTGAGCAGGTAGTCGGCGCTGCTCTCGTTGCACGCCACCGGAATGTTCCACACCGCAGCGACGCGCAACAGGGCCTTGATGTCGGGGTCGTGCGGCTGCGGTTCGAACGGGTCCCAGAAGAACACCAGCATGTCCACACGCTGCTCGGCGATGCGTGCGCCGATCTGCTGGTCACCGCCCAGCGGGCCGCTGATCATGCTTTCCACCGGCAGCTCCAGGCGCTGGCCCAGCAGCAGGCCCGTGGTGCCGGTCGCCAGCAGCTGGTGCTGGCGCAGCCGCTCGCGCTGGCGCTCGCACCAGTCGAGAAGGAAGCTCTTGCAGTGGTCGTGGGCGACCAGGGCGATGCGCTTGCGAGCGGGCAAGGTCGCCTGGGTGAAGCTGATGCGGCTCATCGGACCTCCTCTTTCAGTTCATGCGCGCCAGGAGCAGGCAGTTGTCCAGCATGCGGTTGGAGAAGCCCCACTCGTTGTCATACCAGGCCATGACCTTGAGCAGCCGGCCGCTGACCTTAGTGTGGTTGGCATCGAAGATCGACGACAGCGGATTGTGGTTGAAGTCGCAGGACACCAGCGGCAGCGCGTTGTAGCCGAGCACCGGCGAGCGTTCGCTGGCCGCCTTGAGCAGGGCGTTGACCTCGGTCGCGTCGGTGTCGCGTTTGACCTGCAGGGTCAGGTCGACCAGCGAGACGTTGATCACCGGCACCCGCACCGCCATGCCGGTGAGCTTGCCCGCCAGCTCCGGCAGGACCAGGCCGACGGCCTCGGCGGCGCCGGTCTTGGTCGGGATCATCGACTGGGTGGCCGAGCGCGCGCGATAGGGGTCGCTGTGATAGACGTCGGAAAGGTTCTGGTCGTTGGTGTAGGCGTGAATGGTGGTCATCAGGCCCTGTTCGATGCCCAGCTCGCGTTGCAGCACCTGAGCCACGGGCGCCAGGCAGTTGGTGGTGCAGGAGGCGTTGGAGATGATCTGCATGGCCGGCGTCAGGACCTCGTCGTTGACCCCGTAGACCAGCGTCGCATCGGCCCCTTTGGCCGGAGCCGAGATCAGCACCTTGCGCGCACCCGCTGCCAGGTGTGCGGCGGCCTTGTCGCGTTCGGTGAACAGCCCGGTGCATTCGAGCACCACATCGACCTGGTGTGCCCGCCACGGCAGGTCGGCGGGGTTGCGGATGGCGCTGACGGCGATGCGGTCACCCTTGATCCACAGGCTTTCGCCATCGACCCGCACCTCCTCGGGAAAATGCCCGTGTACGCTGTCATAGTGCAGCAGGTGGGCATTGATCGCGCTGTCACCCAGGTCGTTGATCGCCACGACCTGCAGCTGCTGGCGGTAGTTCTGGGTATAGAGTGCTCGCAGCACGTTGCGACCGATGCGGCCAAAACCATTGATGGCGATTCGTAGCGTCATGGTGAGGGTCTCGTAATTTTGTTGTTAGAATTACAAGATTATTCCCGTTGCCGTGGAAATCAAGCCCAATCAGTGGCAGAATTTTGTTGTAAATATAAATATGCGCTAGCTGTTAACCTGGAGATTCCTCATGCATCCCCGTGTTGTCGAAGTGACCGACCGTCTTATCCAGCGCAGCCGAGCCACGCGCCAGCGCTACCTCGAGATGATTCGCACGGCGGCCAGCGAAGGGCCGCAGCGCGGCAAGCTGCAGTGCGCCAACTTCGCCCATGGCGTTGCCGGTTGCAGCGGGCACGACAAGCAGACGCTGCGGCTGATGGATGCGGCCAACGTCGCCATCGTGTCCGCCTACAACGACATGCTGTCGGCGCATCAGCCGTATGAGCGGTTCCCCGAGCAGATCAAGCAGGCCCTGCGCGAGCTGGGTTCGGTCGGGCAGTTCGCCGGTGGCGTGCCGGCCATGTGCGACGGCGTCACGCAGGGCGAGCCGGGCATGGAACTGGGTATCGCCAGTCGCGAAGTGATCGCCATGGCCAGCGCGGTGGCGCTGTCGCACAACATGTTTGATGCCGCGCTGTACCTGGGGGTCTGCGACAAGATCGTTCCGGGCCTGCTGATGGGCGCGCTGCGCTTCGGTCACCTGCCGTCGCTGTTCGTCCCGGCAGGGCCGATGACCTCGGGCCTGTCCAACAAGGAAAAGGCCGATGTGCGGCAGCGCTACGCCGAGGGCAAGGCGAGCCGCGACGAGCTGCTCGCGGCGGAGATGGCGGCCTACCACGGGCCGGGCACCTGCACCTTCTACGGCACCGCCAACACCAACCAGTTGCTGATGGAAGTGATGGGACTGCATCTGCCGGGCGCCTCCTTCATCAATCCGGGCACGCCGCTGCGTGATGCCCTGACCCGCGAGGCCGCGCAGCAGGTCACGCGCCTGACCCGGCAGAGCGGCCAGTTCATGCCCATCGGCGAGATCGTCGACGAGCGCTGCCTGGTCAACTCCATCGTCGCCCTGCACGCGACGGGCGGCTCGACCAATCACACCCTGCACATGCCGGCCATCGCCCGTGCCGCCGGGATCCTGCTGACCTGGCAGGACATGGCCGACCTGTCCGAGGTGGTGCCGACCCTGGCGCACGTCTACCCCAACGGCAAGGCCGACATCAATCACTTCCAGGCTGCCGGTGGCATGGCCTTTCTCATCCGCGAACTGCTGGATGCCGGCCTGCTGCATGAAGAGGTCAATACCGTGGCCGGGCGCGGCTTGTCGCGTTACACCCGCGAGCCCTTCCTCGAAGCCGGCAAGCTGGTATGGCGTGACGGGCCGAGTGCGAGCCTCGAGGAAAGCGTGTTGCGTCCGGTGGCCCGGCCCTTCTCGGCCGAGGGTGGCCTGCGCCTGATGCAGGGCAACCTGGGGCGTGGGGTGATGAAGGTGTCTGCGGTGGCGCCGGAGCACCAGGTGGTCGAAGCGCCGGCGCTGGTCTTCGAGGACCAGCTGGAGCTGGTGGAAGCCTTCAAGGCCGGCCGGCTGGAGCGCGATTTCGTTGCCGTGGTGCGCTTTCAGGGACCGCGCAGCAACGGCATGCCGGAGCTGCACAAGATGACGCCTTACCTCGGTGTGCTGCAGGACCGGGGGTTCAAGGTGGCGCTGGTGACGGACGGGCGCATGTCCGGCGCCTCCGGCAAGATCCCGGCGGCCATTCATGTGTGTCCGGAAGCGTTCGACGGCGGGCCGCTGGCGCGGGTGCGCGATGGCGACGTGCTGCGTGTCGATGGTCGCAGCGGTGAATTGCTCCTGAAAGTCGCAGACGCCGAGCTGGCTTCCCGTGAACTGGCGGCCAGGCCGGCGCCGGCCAGTGGCTGCGGGCGCGAGCTGTTCGCCTTCATGCGTCACAACTTCAGCACGGCGGAGCAGGGCGCCAGCGCCTTCACCGAGAGCCTCGAATCCTTGACCTGAACAGGGGCGGTGGGCAACGCGAAGCGTGTCCACCGCCTGTCCGGGTGGTGGATGAAAGACGCGTCATCCACCCGGCGGGTTATCAGATGCCTTGCGGAATCTCTTCGCCGCCCAGTGCGGTGAACAGCTCCGGGAGGAACTCCACCAGGGTCATCATCATCAGCACGAAGCTGGCATCCTGCTGGGCCAGGGCGTCATCGCCACCGTCCTGCTCGGCCTGCTCCTGCAGGACGTCCTCGAAGCGCAGGCGCTTGATGGTCAGCTTGTCGTCGAGCACGAACGACAGCTTGTCCTGCCAGGCCAGCGACAGCTGGGTGACCTGCTTGCCGGTGGACAGGTGCAGCTGGATTTCCTCGCTGGTCAGGTCCTGGCGCTTGCAGCGCACCACGCCACCGTCTTCGTGGGTGTCGCGCAGCTCGCACTCGTCGAGCACGAAGAAGCCCTCGGCGGCACTCTGGTTCTTCAGCCAGTCGGTCAGGGTGGCGGTCGGTGCGATCTTCACCGACAGCGGGCGTACCGGCAGCGAGCCGATGGCCTCGCGCAGGGTGGAGAGCAGGTCCTCGGCTTTCTTGGCGCTGGCGCTGTCGACCAGGATCAGGCCCTGCTTCGGCGCGATGGCCGCGAAGGTGCCGGACTTGCGGATGAAGGCGCGAGGCAGGAAGGCCTGGACGATCTCGTCTTTGATCTGATCGCGCTCCTTCTTGTACACCTTGCGCATCTGGGTGTTCTCGATCTCGTCGACCTTCTCCTTCAGCGCGTCACGCACCACCGAGCCTGGCAGGATGCGCTCTTCCTTGCGCGCGCCGATCAGCAGGAAATCACCGCTGACATGCACCAGCGGGGCATCGGTACCCTTGCCGAAGGGTGCGGTGAAGCCGTAGGTGGTCAGCTCCTGGCTGGCGCAGGGACGGGCCTGTTTGCCGGACAGTGCGGCTTCCAGCGCGTCGGCGTCGAACGGGATGTCCTGAGTGAGGCGGTAGACCAGCAGGTTACGAAACCACATGAGCAGGTGACTCTCCATTGGTGTTGATGTCGCGGGGTGGCGCCATCCGTGAACCTTTCCCGCATGAGAAAGGAGGCGCACCGCGACGGATGAAGGTGATGGACAGGGATTCGTCCACTCGGCACAGAGCGCGCATTATTCTCCGCTGGCGGGCTCAGGCCAACCCTGACCACGGTGCGTCGAGAAAATTCGCTGGTCTCACCTAAGTTCTTGCTGGGCCGGTAAATTTTTTTGCAAAGAGGGCTTGCCAAGGTGCGGATCGCTCTCTAGAATGCGCCCCACTTCGAGAGCGAATGGGTGGTTAGCTCAGCCGGGAGAGCATCTGCCTTACAAGCAGAGGGTCGGCGGTTCGATCCCGTCACCACCCACCAATCTCGCAGTTACGCGCAGCGGTAGTTCAGTCGGTTAGAATACCGGCCTGTCACGCCGGGGGTCGCGGGTTCGAGTCCCGTCCGCTGCGCCATTCTTCTCCTCGCTTCATCCCCTCCTGTGACAACGCTTCGGCGCCCGCCGAATCTCTTCGAAAAAATCCTTTGTTTGCTTGAACTTATGCGCATTGCACGGCTCCTATGCCGTAGCCAGTGATCGCGGCGTACTGCTAAGCTCGCGCTTTCACACGACGGCCTTCGGGCGCATCTACAAGGAACAAGCATGAAACAGCATCGTTTGGCGGCAGCGGTTGCCCTGGTGGGCCTGGTGCTTGCCGGTTGCGATTCGCAAACCAGCGAAGTCGAACTCAAGAGCCCCGCGCAGAAAGCCTCCTACGGCATCGGCCTGAACATGGGTCGCAGTCTGTCCGAGGAAGGCATGGACGATCTGGATTCCAAGGCCGTCGCCCAGGGCATCGAAGACGCGCTGGCGAAGAAGGAGCCGCGCATCAAGGACGAGGACATGATCGAGGCCTTCTCCTTCCTGCAGAACCGTGCGCAAGAGCGCATGACCGCGCTGAACAAGGAAGCGGCCGAAGCCGGCAAGAAATTCCTCGAAGAGAACGGCAAGCGTGAAGGCGTCGTGACCACGCCGTCCGGCCTGCAATACGAAGTGATCAAGAAGACCGACGGCGCGCAGCCGAAGGAAAGCGACGTGGTGACCGTTCACTACGAGGGCAAGCTGACCGATGGCAGCGTCTTCGACAGCTCCGTCGCACGTGGCAGCCCCATCGACCTGCCGGTCGGCGGCGTGATCCCGGGTTGGGTCGAAGGTCTGCAGCTGATGCACGTGGGTGAGAAGTACAAACTGTACATCCCCAGCGAGCTGGCCTATGGCGAGCAGAGCCCGTCCCCGGCCATTCCGGCCAACGCGGTGCTGGTGTTCGACCTGGAGCTGATCGGTATCAAGGATCAGGCGGCAGAACCGGCTGAGCCAGCCGAGCCGGCAGCGCAGTAACACTGCATGGCTTCATGACAACGCCCCGTCTTGACGGGGCGTTGTCGTTTCCGGGCCTTGGCTGGCACCTGCAGTGTTACGCTTATGCACATTGTGGGAAAGGTTCCTAACAAGCGTGCGCTACCCTTGCAAGCTGTTCATGTCAATCGGCAACTCGTTGATTTTCATGGATTTTATGGGCTGTATAAAAAATGCCCGATCTGAGCCAAGGCCCCATGCCACGGGGCTTTGATAAGCTTGTCGAAAGTCTTTGCACAGATTTATCCACAGCTTCGGTGGATAAGCGAAGCAAGCCCAGGCAGCGCCTGGCTTGCCGAGGAGGTCCGATGAAAACCCCGTGGAAACTGACGCGTTACCTGCCGCTGGCGGCCCGTTTTCTTCGTGAGGGGCGGCTGCCTGAGTTGCTGCGCGCGCTGGGTGACAAGCGCACCCCGCAGGGCCAGCGCTTCGCCGCGCTGAAGGATGACCTGCAGCTGTTGCGCGCGCTGAGCCTGGCCTGGTTCAAGGGGGAATACCGGCAGATCAGCCGCCAGGCGTTGCTGATGGTGGTCGCCGCGCTGCTGTATTTCATCACCCCGCTGGACGCCATTCCCGACTGGCTGGTGGGGGTGGGCTTCGTCGATGACCTGGCCGTGCTGGCCTGGGTGATGCGCACTTGGCAGGGGGAACTCGAGGCATTCAAGGCCTGGCGTGCCAGGCAGGCCCCGGAGAAGCTGGCGCTCATCGAGCACCTGCCGGCCGAGCCGTTGCATTCCTGATCGCGGGCGCCTGTGTGGCGAGACGCGGCGCGCTGCGTGGAGTGTCTGCACGGATCACGCCCCAGGCGGCTTGGCCCTGTTAAGATGGCCGCTTGCAAGGAAAGGATCGAGGCCATCGGTCCTGCTTTCCAACGGAGAGACTCATGAGTGTGCAAATCATTGCCCGCGATGGTGAGCCGGAGTACGCGGTACTGCCCTGGGCCGATTATCAGGCCCTGCTGCAGGCCGCAGGACACCAGCCTGCCGTCGAATCCGGTCGCGAACAGCCTGATCCGGAGGCCGTGAGACCCGGGCTCGATCAACTGCGGGCACTGCGTGAAGGCAAGGGGCTGACGGCCGAGGCACTGGCGCGCAGTGTCGGTATCAGCCCGCACTATCTGGCGATGATCGAGCGTGGCGAGCGCCAACCGGATGCGGCCATCCTGCGCTCCCTGGCATGGTCGCTGGGGTTGGAGGGCTGGTCTTGAGCGTACGTATCAGTCGCCAACACTGGCAGGCGTTGCTTGACGAACTCGATGATGCGCGCCGGCAGCGCCATCTGCTTACCTACCGGGCGCTGATCGAGCGCCTCGACCTGCCGACACCGGCCATGCAGACCCTGACCGCAGCACTGGAGCATCTGGCGGCGCTGGATGCCCGTGCCGAACGGCCACTGCGCAGCGCGCTGGTCATCAGCCAGGGGGCCAGCCGTCTGCCGCGTACCGGCTTCTTCGACTGCGTGATGCGCCTGGGGCGCTTCAGCGGAGCCTCCGATGGCGTGGCGGCCGCATCCTGGCATGCCGCAGAGGTGGTCCGGGTGTTCGAATTCGACTATCCCGTCGATGTCTAGGCTGCTCTGGCAGGTGCGCGCGCGCCTGGGCTACTGGTTGGCCCGGCGCCTGTTCCACTGGTCGTGGACGCTGCGCCAGCCGCGCCTGTGGCAGTGGATGCAGGGCCAGTACGGGCGCATGGCCAACCTGGGCGATACCCCGGCGCAAAGCTTCTACGGCCATATCCTGCTGTTTCGCGGCCAGGGCCTCGGTGCGCGCGAGGAGGGGCTGAGGCTGTTGCGCCTGGCTGCCAGCGGCGGCGACGGCAAGGCCGCTTATCAGCTGGGTGTGCAGGCGTTGCAGGGTGACACGCGACAGGCGCCGGACGGTGTGCAGGCGGTGCGCTGGTGGGAGATGGCGCTGGCAGCCGGCCATCCGCTGGCAGCGCGGCGCCTGAGCCAGGTGTATCTCGACGGCGCACCGGGCGTCACGCCTGATCGGGCCCTGGCCGAGCAGCATGCCGCACTGGCGCAGGAGACGCAGGCTTCAGCTGGCTGATCCGGCGAGGATGTGCAGGCTGTAGCCGGGCACGGCCTTGGCGTGGCGCTTGGCTTCGGAGGCGAGTTCCGCCAGGCGCGAGGCGTCGAGCTGCAGGCAGTCTTCCTTGCTCACGTGCACCACGCCGATGGACAGCGACAGCAGGGCGTATTCCTGGCGCTGGCCGTGACGGTTGTGGGCGACGAAACAGCCGGCCTGCAGGTGTTCTTCGCGGTAGAAGCGGCGGCACTGGCTCTGGAAGTCCTCGATCAGGCGACCGAGCTTTTCGCGCCAGTCGGTCGAGCCGAGCACCAGCATGAAATCATCGCCCCCGATATGACCGACGAAATCGCGCGCCGGGTCCACCCGCTCGTTCAGGCACTGTGCCAGGCACAGCAGGACCTCGTCGCCCTTGGCGTAGCCGTAGAGGTCGTTGAAGGGCTTGAAGCTGTCGATGTCGACATAGCACACCGCCGCTTCCCGCTGTTGTTGCAGCAGCCGGCTCAGGCACTGCTGGATGGGCACGTTGCCCGGTAGCAGGGTCAGCGGGTTGGCATGACGCGCCTGCTGCAGCTTCTGTTCGGTGATCAGCTTGAGCACGTCGATCACCCGCCCCAGGCCGAGGTAGCGGCCGCCCTGGATGATGATGAAGTCCTCTTCGATGCGCTGCCGCGCGCGGCTGGTGAGCAGGCGGCTGACCTTCTGCAGCGATTGCTTCAGTTCCACCGCGAGAAAGTCCTGGCTCATCAGGCGGCTGATCGGTTTGCGCGCGAACAGATCGGTCGCGAACGGTTTCAGCAGCGCTTCGGAGAGCGAATGGCGGTGCACGATACCTACCGGCTGTTGCTGCTCGTCGAGCACCGCCAGTGAGTTCAGATTGGCCTGGGCACGAAACAGATCCAGCACCTCGGCGATGGCGGTGCGCTGGTCGACAGCGGGTTGCTCGTTGAGCAGGGCGCTGAGGTCATGGTTGTCCTCGTTGAGGCTGCTGTGCTGCGTGCTCTGCAGTTGTGGCAGCAACTGGCGGGCGTCCCGTGGCGGTTTTTCCTGCGGCCGGCTCAGCAGGTAGCCCTGCACCAGATCGACGCCCATCTCGGCCAGTACGGTCAGCTCTTCGGTCAGCTCGATGCCCTCGGCGATGACCTGTGCGCGCGAGGCCTCGGCCATCTTCAGGATCGAGCCGACGAACTCGCGCTTCACCGCGTCCTGGTGGATGCCGTCGATGAAGTGGCGGTCGATCTTCACGTAGTCCGGGCGCAGCTCGGACCACAGGCGCAGGCTGGAATAGCCGGCGCCAAGGTCGTCCAGGGCGATGGAGAAGCCCATGGCGCGGTAGTGGTGCAGGGCATTGTCGAGCAGCGCGAAGTCTTCGGTCGGCGACTGCTCGGTGAGTTCGATCACCACCTGGCTGGGCGGTATGCCGAAGGTCTGCAGCAGCTTCAGGGTACGCCCGGGCTGGTGGCTGGGGTCGAGCAGCGACTCGGGAGAGACGTTGAGGAACAGCTTGCCCTCCAGCCCCAGTGCGCTGAAACCCCGGCACGCGCTCTTGCGACAGGCCATTTCCAGCTCGCTCAGGCGGCCGGCATGGCGGGCGACGGCGAACAGGGTCAGGGGCGAGTGCAGCGGGCTGTTGGACGGGCCACGGGTCAGCGCCTCGTAGCCGAGGATGCGCTGCTCGGAAAGCGAGACGATGGGCTGGAACAGGCTACTGAGGTCGCCGTGAGCGAGGATGTTCCCCAAGGCGCTCAACTGCTCGGTGACGGTCATGGTGTTCTCGATCTGCCGGAAACGAAGAGGCCGGCTTTTTAGCCGGCCCCTGCATTTCACGACAGTTCGATGACAATTTGATGACGTTCCCTGATCCCTGGTCAATGGATGGCCAGGGACGGGTTCAGGCTCAGGTAGTCGATGAGGATGTGGCCGGACTCGGACAGATAGGCGTCGTCTTCCGGCTTGCTGCCCTTGTCTTCAACGGGCAGGGCGTCTTCGTCTTCCTTGGCCAGTTCCGCGAGAGGCTTCTCACCCTTGGCCACGCGACGATCGTTCTCCAGCTTGAGCTGCTTGGCCTCGATGGCGGCCTGCTGCGCACGGCGTTTGACTTCGTTGAGGCTGACGGTGGTTTCGGCCATCAGCTGCTTCGACAGGTCGATGCTGGCGCGGGTGAAGAGGAAGTCCGGGTCCTGCGCGGTGCGCTGGTCGTGCTTGCTCTGCAACTGGGTGAGGAACGGTTTGATCGGGTCCAGCTCCGGCTTGATCGCCGGGCGGATGCTGTCCCAGGGCATGGCGGCGGGCAGGGCGCTCTCACCGATGTCCTTGGTGTGCATCACATCGGGGTAGGCGATGTCCGGCAGTACACCCTGGTGCTGGGTGCTCTGCCCCGATACACGGTAGAACTTGGCCAGGGTCAGCTTCAGTTCGCCGTGATTGAGCGGCTGGATGGTCTGCACCGTGCCCTTGCCGAAGGTCTGGCCGCCGAGGATCAGTGCGCGGTGATAATCCTGCATGGCGCCGGCGAAGATCTCCGAGGCGGAGGCCGAGAGGCGATTGACCAGTACGGCCAGGGGGCCGTTGTAGTAGATGCCCTTGTTCTCGTCCGCCAGCACGTCGACGCGGCCATCGGCGTTGCGTACCAGTACGGTCGGGCCCTGCTCGATGAACAGGCTGGTCAGCTCGGTGGCTTCCTGCAGGGAACCACCACCGTTGTTGCGCAGGTCGATGACCAGGCCGTCGACCTTCTCGGCACGCAGCTCGTCGATCAGCTGTTTCACGTCACGCGTGGTGCTCTTGTAGTTGGGGTCGCCCGCGCGGAAGGCCTTGAAGTCGAGGTAGAAGGCCGGCAGTTCGATCACCCCGAGCTTGTAGTCGCGGCCATCCTGCTTGAGGTGCAGGACCTTCTTCTTCGCCGCCTGCTCTTCGAGCTTCACCGCCTCGCGGGTGATGGTGACCACCTTGCTGGTCTGGTCGGTCGGCGGGTTGCTGGCCGGAATGACTTCCAGGCGTACCGTGGAGCCTTTCGGGCCACGGATCAGCTTGACCACTTCGTCCAGGCGCCAGCCGATCACGTCGACCATTTCGTCGTTGCCCTGGGCGACACCGACGATCTTGTCGGCCGGTGCGATCTGCTTGCTCTTCTCCGCCGGGCCGGCGGGCACCAGGCGCACCACCTTGACGTGCTCGTTGTCGCTCTGCAGCACGGCGCCGATACCTTCGAGCGAGAGGCTCATGTTGATATCGAAGTTTTCCGCGTTGTCCGGCGACAGGTACGTGGTGTGCGGGTCGTAGGTGGTGGCGAAGGCGTTGATGTAGGCCTGGAACACATCCTCGCCACGGGTCTGCTCGAGGCGCTTGAGCTGGTTCTTGTAGCGCTTGGTCAGCAGCTCCTGGATGTCCTTGGTTTCCTTGCCGGCGATCTTCAGTCGCAGCACTTCATCCTTGACGCGCTTGCGCCACAGGTCGTCGAGCTCGGCACGGTCCTTCGCCCAGGGCGCTTTCTCACGGTCGACCTGCAGGTCCTCGTCGACGCTGAAGTCGATCTTGTCGACACCCTTGGTCAGCTCGGCCAGGGCGAAGTCGAGGCGCTCCTGCAGGCGCGTCAGGTGCCGGCGGTAGATGGCGAAGCCCGGTTCGAGGTTGCCGCTCTTGAGCAGGTCGTCGAACTGGTTGCGCCACTGGTTGAATTCGGCGATGTCCGACGCCATGAAGTAGCTGCGCGATGGATCGAGCAACTTCAGGTAGTTGTCGTAGATCTTGATCGAGCGCTCGTCGTTGAGCGGCGGCTTGTTGTAGTGGTGGCGCTTGAGCAGCTCCACGACGTTGAGACTGGCAATCACCTGATCGCGGTCCGGCTGCAGGTAGTCCCAGCTGGTCGCTGGAGTGGTCTTGGCCGCCAGCGGCAAGGCACTGAAGCCGAGTACTAGGGCGAGGGCGGTACTTGCTAGAGAGCGTTTCATGCGGATTCGACGTAGTGGCAGGTGATAACGCATATTAGGCCGTATCTGAGGGCGCCAGGTTCCGTTGGCGCTAGACGAAAGCCTCGCGCAAGGCGCGAGGCTCGTTTCACTTGCACTATGGAGGCAGCATGAAGGCATTGCAAGGCGTCGAAGGGCGTGCGGAGTGGTTGGAACAACCCACCCAGGCCTGCGACGCGGGGCAGATTCGAGTGAAGGTCGCCGCCGCAGGGCTTAATCGGGCCGATCTGCTGCAGCGCGCGGGGCTCTACCCGCCGCCGCCGGGGGCCAGCCAGGCTCTGGGCCTGGAGTGCTCCGGCGTGGTCACCGAAGTAGGCGCCGGCAGCGCCTGGCAGGTGGGGGATCGGGTCTGCTGCCTGCTGGCGGGCGGCGGTATGGCCGAAGAGGTGGTGGTCGATGCACGCCATGCCATGTCGGTGCCCGAGGGCCTCAGCCTGGTCGAGGCCGCCGTGGTCCCCGAGGTGTATGCCACGGCCTGGCTCAACCTGTTTCAGCTCGGCGCGCTGCATCCTGGCGAGAAGGTTCTGTTGCATGCCGGTGCCAGTGGTGTGGGCTCGGCGGCGATCCAGCTGTGCAAGGCGTTCGGCAGCCCCTGCTGGGTCAGCGTCGGCTCCGCCGAGCGGCTGGCCTACTGTGAAGGACTCGGCGCCCAGGGCGGCGCGCTGCGTGGCGAAGATCTCCAGGCGCTCAGCGATTTCGGGCCGTTCGACGTGATCCTCGACCCGGTCGGTGGCCAGTATGCGGCCCTCAATCTGGAGCTGCTGGCGCGTGACGGGCGCTGGATCAACATCGGCCTGATGGGCGGGCGCGAGGCCAAGCTGGACCTGGCGCAGGTGCTGGGCAAGCGCATCCAGCTGATCGGTTCGACCCTGCGCAACCGCGACGATCAGTTCAAGGCGGATCTGTTGCATGACCTGCAGCAGCAAGTCTGGCCGCTGTTCGCCGAAGGCCGATTGCGGCCGCAACTGGAGCGCACTTTTGCGATCAAAGACAGCGAAGTGGCGTTCGAGACACTCGCTGGTAACCAAGTCGCAGGTAAACTGGCGCTATTGATCGATCCCGACCTGGCCTGAGCCAGGGCTGCAGCCCGCGTCTGGCGCGGGCTTCGTTATCGATTGGTGCAATCAATCGATATCATGGCCGTAATCAATAAGCTTTTTTCCGTTAGGTAGCTAAGATAGCAACCGTAAATTTTCAACCCTCACAGAAACCTCAGAAGGAGTCAGAGATGTCCCTCATCAATACTCAAGTTCAACCGTTCAAGGTCAACGCTTTCCACGCTGGTGAGTTCGTCGAAGTGACCGAGCAGTCCCTGCAGGGCAAGTGGTCCGTGCTGATCTTCATGCCGGCTGCCTTCACCTTCAACTGCCCGACCGAGATCGAAGACGCCGCCAACAACTACGCCGAGTTCCAGAAGGCGGGTGCCGAGGTTTACATCGTGACCACCGACACTCACTTCTCGCACAAGGTCTGGCACGAAACTTCGCCGGCCGTTGGCAAGGCTCAGTTCCCGCTGATCGGTGACCCGACCCACCAGCTGACCAACGCCTTCGGCGTGCACATTCCGGAAGAAGGCCTGGCGCTGCGCGGCACCTTCATCATCAACCCGGAAGGCCAGATCAAGACCCTGGAAATCCACTCCAACGAAATCGCCCGTGACGTGTCCGAGACCCTGCGCAAGCTGAAGGCCGCTCAGTACACCGCCGCCAACCCGGGTCAGGTTTGCCCGGCCAAGTGGAAAGAAGGCGAAGCCACTCTGGCTCCTTCGCTGGACCTGGTCGGCAAGATCTAAGAACGGCTTCAGAGCTGCTGCGCTCGGCCAGGCAGCGGGGTAATCGGACTCGGGCTTGTGATGTACGTCGGTACATTCCGCGCCCTCATCGGATTACGCCTTGCCTGGCCGTCGCTCGCGACGCTCTGAAACCCGTTTTGCACTTGCTACCTGCGCTGTTTGGGCCATCACCGGCCCTTGTGGTGCCCGATGCCCGGGCGCGATCCGTCCGGGCATTTTATTGCCCGAATTTTTTGTTTCTGAGGACTGTTCGCCATGTTGGACGCCAATCTTAAAGCCCAGTTGAAGGCCTACCTGGAAAAGGTCACCCAGCCGTTCGAGATCGTCGCGTCCCTCGATGACAGCGCGAAATCCCAGGAGCTGCTTGGCCTGCTCAACGATATCGTCGGCCTGACCGACAAGATCACCCTGAAGACCGATGGCAGCGATGCCCGTCGTCCTTCGTTCGCCCTGAATCGTCCGGGCGAAGACACCGGCGTCGCCTTCGCCGGCATCCCCATGGGCCATGAGTTCACCTCGCTGGTGCTGGCGCTGCTGCAGGTCGGTGGCCACCCGTCGAAGCTGGACGCCGATACCATTGCCCAGATCAAGGCCATCGAAGGCCGCTTCGAGTTCGAGACCTATTTCTCGCTGAGCTGCCAGAACTGCCCGGACGTGGTCCAGGCGCTGAACCTGATGGCAGTGCTGAACCCCAATATCCGCAACGTCTCCATCGACGGTGCGCTGTTCCAGGAAGAAGTCGAGCGTCGCCAGGTCATGGCCGTGCCGAGCATCTACCTGAACGGCGAGGTATTCGCTTCCGGCCGCATGGAAGTGAAGGAGATTCTCGCCAAGATCGACACCAAGGCCGGTAGCCGCGACGCCGAGAAGATGAGCGCCAAGGAAGCCTTCGATGTGCTGGTGGTCGGCGGTGGCCCGGCTGGCGCCTCGGCGGCCATCTACGCTGCGCGCAAAGGTATCCGCACGGCCATCGCTGCTGAGCGTTTCGGTGGCCAGGTGCTCGATACCATGGCGATCGAGAACTTCATTTCGGTGAAGGAAACCGAAGGGCCGAAGCTGGTGCGCGCCCTGGAAGAACACGTCAAGGAATACGAAGTCGACGTGATGAACCTGCAGCGCGCCTCCGCGCTGGTGCCGGCCAATGGCGAAGGCGGCCTGCACGAGGTGCAGTTCGAGAACGGCGCCTCGCTCAAGGCCAAGACCGTGATCCTCTCCACCGGCGCACGCTGGCGCGAGATGGGGGTGCCTGGCGAGCAGGAGTACAAGGCCAAGGGCGTGTGCTTCTGCCCGCACTGCGACGGCCCGCTGTTCAAGGGCAAGCGCGTGGCGGTGATCGGTGGCGGTAACTCCGGCGTCGAGGCGGCCATCGACCTGGCCGGGATCGTCGCCCATGTGACCCTGCTGGAGTTCGCCGACACCCTGCGTGCCGACGCCGTGCTGCAGAAGAAGCTGTACAGCCTGGCGAACGTGACCGTGATCAAGAGTGCGCAGACCACCGAGGTCAAGGGCGATGGCCAGAAGGTCAACGCGCTGGTCTACAAGGACCGCACCAGCGAAACGCTGCACACGGTCGAACTGGAAGGCATCTTCGTGCAGATCGGCCTGCTGCCCAACAGCGACTGGCTCAAGGGCACCCTCGAGCTCAACCGCTTCGGCGAGATCGTGGTCGATGCCAAGGGCCAGACCAGCGTGCCGGGCGTCTTCGCTGCCGGTGACGTCACCACCGTGCCGTACAAGCAGATCGTCATCGCCGTGGGTGAGGGTGCCAAGGCCTCGCTGAGCGCCTTCGATCACCTGATCCGCCACAGCTGATCAGCGCGCTGGAACGACAAAGGCCACCCTCGGGTGGCCTTTGTCGTCATGGGCGTATTGCGGTGACTGCCTCGCGGCCGACGCTGCAGGTGTTCATGTTGCATGCCGCGGATTTCCTCCGGGCTACGGTTGTGTAGCCGGATGCAATCCGCGGCGGTTCGTCAGCCCGCGGCTAGAGCCACTCCTGCACTCAGCGCTTGAGGCCGCCCAGGGTCAGCGGCATCTGGCGGTTCACATCCTTGTACAGCAGGTAGCGGAAGCGACTCGGGCCACCGGCGTAGCAGGCCTGCGGGCAGAAGGCGCGCAGCCACATGAAGTCACCGGCTTCGACCTCGACCCAGTCCTGGTTGAGGCGATACACCGCCTTGCCTTCCAGCACGTACAGGCCGTGTTCCATGACGTGGGTCTCGGCGAAGGGGATCACGCCGCCCGGCTCGAAGTTGACGATGTTGACGTGCATGTCATGGCGCATGTCGCTGATTTCGACGAAGCGCGTGGTGCTCCAGCGACCTTCGGTGCCCGGCATGACGATCGGCTCGATGTCCTGCTCGTGGGTCACGAAGGCTTCCGGGTAGGGCACGCCTTCGACGGGCTGGTAGGCTTTGCGCAGCCAGTGGAAACGCACCGCTTCGCTGCCGTTGTTGCGCAGCGACCAGTCGCTCTGTGGCGGGATGAAGGCGTAGCTGCCCGGACGCAGGGCATGCCGGGTGCCGTTCAGGGTCAGGTTGCACTCGCCTTCGACGACGAAGATCACGCCTTCGGCGCTCGGGTCCAGCTCGGGCTTGTCGCTGCCGCCGTTGGGGGCGACTTCGACGATGTACTGCGAGAAGGTTTCGGCGAAACCGGTCAGCGGGCGGGCGATGACCCACATGCGCATGTTGTCCCAGAACGGCAGGTGGCTGGTGACGATGTCACGCATCACGCCTTTGGGGATCACGGCGTAGGCTTCGGTGAACATGGCGCGATCGGTCAGCAGTTGCTCCTGACCGGGATGGCCGCCATGCGGGGCGTAGTAGTAGGGCGATTTGCTCATCGAGAGATTGCCTCGGCGGGTGAAAGGCACCGGGATCGACCCGGCGCGGAAAACGGTCTCCCATGCACTATAGGAATTTGCGCCTGGATTCGGAAATTAAATAGTAGAATCCTTGTCAGTGGGTTTCATGATAGGTGTCGGTATGCTCGATCCCGTGCTGTTGCGCAGCTTTCTCGCCGTGGTTCAGACCGGTGGCTTTACCCGTGCCGCGGCCAGCCTGCACCTGACCCAGTCCACGGTCAGCCAGCAGGTGCGGCGTCTGGAGGAGCAGATCGGCGCCGAGCTGCTCGACCGCAGCGGCCGCTACGTGGTGACCACCACCGAAGGTGAGCGCCTGCTCGGTTATGCCAATCGCATCGTTGCGCTGATGGACGAAGCGCTGCTCGCGCTGGGCCAGAGTGCGGTGGAGGGCGAGGTGCGTCTCGGCGTGCCGGACGATTTCGCGGCCAACAGCCTGACCCCTTACCTGGCTGATTTCGCCGACGCGCACCCTGGCATCCGCCTGGAGATCACCAGCGGCCTCAGCCACGACGTGTGGCGTGCGTTCAACGCTGGCGAGCTGGACCTGGCGCTGATCAAGCAGCGCGCCGGCAGCGCCAAGGGGCTGGCCAGCTGGGCCGAGCCCCTGGCCTGGCTGGACAGCCGCGCACGGCCGGTGCTGGCGCGCAACCCGGTGCCGCTGGCGGTGTTCCCGCCCAACGGCCTGTATCGCCTGGAAATGACCCACGCCCTGGATGCCATGGGCAAGCCCTGGCGCATCGCCTATGTCAGCAGCAGCCTGCCGGGTGTCAGCGCGGCGGCCGAAGGCGGCCTGGGCCTGACCCTGCTGCCGCGCCGCCTGATCACCGCGGCGCACCGCGAACTGGGGGCT
Source organism: Ectopseudomonas khazarica (assembly GCF_017915135.1). NCBI lineage: Bacteria > Pseudomonadati > Pseudomonadota > Gammaproteobacteria > Pseudomonadales > Pseudomonadaceae > Ectopseudomonas > Ectopseudomonas khazarica. Next base: position 1,495,120 of record NZ_CP068551.1, read on the forward strand.
ACCGAAGGCTTTGCCGCCGTGGCGCCGGTGGAAGTGGCCCTGCACGCGCGCAACCAGTTGCCCGGTTATGCGCGTGAGTTGGCGGCGGCGTTGATCGAGGCGTGCGAAGGGATCATGCAGGCCCCGGCTGGCGCGCTCAGCGCCAGTTGAGGATCGGCCAGCCCGCCTGTTCGGCGTGGGCGCGCAGGACTGGGTCCGGGTTGACGGTGAAGGGCTTTTCCACCAGTTGCAGCAGCGGCAGGTCGTTGCGCGAGTCGGAGTAGAAGGCGGCCCCGGCCAGGCTCTCGCCCTGTTCGCTGAGCCAGGCATGCAGGCGCGTCACCTTGCCTTCGCGATAGGTCAGCACGCCTTCGGTGCGTCCGGTGTAGAAGCCCCGCTGTTGTTCCAGGTCGATGGCCAGCACTTCGCCGATGCCGAAGCGTTCGGCAATCGCGCTGACCAGGAAGTGCGCCGAGGCGGAGATCACCAGCAGGCGGTCGCCGGCTTCGCGGTGCCGGGCCAGGCAGCGGCTGGCGTCGCTGTAGAAGATCGGCTCGATCACGTCCTCGACGAAGGGCTCGACCACGTGGGCGACCTCCTCGGGCGTGCGCCCGACCAGCGGCGACAGGGTGAAGGCCATGTAGTCCTCCATGGCCAGGGTCCCGCTGGCGTACTGGCGCATCAGCTCCTGCTCGTGGCTGATGAAGGAATCGCCATCGGCCCAGCCGATCTTCACCATTTCCTCGGTCCACAGGGTGGAGCAGTCGCCGTGGATCAGGGTTTCGTCCAGATCGAATATGACCAGGGCCATCACGCCACCTCCCGGATTGCGCCGACATCGATCTGCAGGCTGACCTGCTGGCCGCAGCTGTAGAGTTCATCCGCCGAGCGATTGAGCACGTCGACGAACAGCTCCACACCGCGGGCGTCGATGCGGTAGCGCACGACGTTGCCCAGCAGGCTGTGGCTGACGATTTTCGCGCCGATGCCATGCTCGGCGAAGGCGATGGCTTCCGGACGAATCGCCACGCGCGAACTCACCGTCTGCTCCAGCAGGCGGCTGGCGGCATCGGCCTCGAGCAGGTTGTAGTTGCCGATGAAACCGGCGGCGAAGGCGTCCACGGGGGCGGTGTAGAGGGTCTCGGCGTCGCCGCTCTGGACGATCTTGCCGGCGTTCATGAGGAAGATGCGGTCGCTCATGGTCAGCGCCTCTTCCTGGTCGTGGGTGACGAAGATGGTGGTCAGGTTCAGTTCCTGCTGGATGGCGCGGATCTGCTCGCGCAGGTGTTTGCGAATGCGGGCGTCGAGGGCCGACAGCGGCTCGTCGAGCAGCAGCAGGCGCGGACGGGTGACCAGCGAGCGGGCCAGGGCCACGCGCTGGCACTGGCCGCCGGAAAGCTGGTGCGGGTAGCGTGTGGCGAACTCGCCCAGCTCGACCATGTCCAGGGCTTCCTGCACGCGCTTGTCGCTCTCGGCCCTGGCCACTTTCTGCATGCGCAGGCCGAAGGCGACGTTCTGCGCCACGGTCATGTTGGGGAACAGCGCATAGCTCTGGAACACCATGCCGATGCCACGTTTCTGCGGCGTCAGCGGCACCAGGTCCTGGTCGCCGAGGATGATCTGCCCGCCATCGACGCCGGTCAGTCCGGCGATGCAGCGCAGCAGGGTGGACTTGCCGCAGCCGGAGGGGCCGAGCAGGGTGACGAACTCGCCCTGGGCGATCTCGCAGTTGATGTCGCTGAAGATGCGGGTGTCGCCGTAGCTTTTATGCAGGTTTTGGATGCTCAGGAAGCTCATGCCTTGTCCCTGTTCAAACGGTTGGCCGCCCAGGTGAAGACCAGGACGAAGAAGAAATAGGAGATCACCAGCGCACTGTTGAAGTGGCCGCTGCTGTTGCGCATGTTGTTCAGGTACACCTGCAGCGTTTCATAGCGGGTGCCGACCAGCATGTTGGCGAAGACGAACTCGCCGAACAGGAAGCTGAAGGAGAGGAACAGCGACACCATCAGGCCCTTGCGCAGATTCGGCAGCACCACCAGAAAGGCCGCCTTCCAGGTGCTGGCGCCGAGCAGGTGGGCAGCGTCCATCAGGTCGCGCAGGTTGATCGCCTGCAGGTTGTTGCTGATGGCGCGGTACATGAACGGCAGGGCGATGGTGAAGTAGCAGCCGAACAGGATCCACGGCGTGCCGGTCATTGCCAGCGGGCCGGAGCCATAGAGCTGCAGCAGGCCCACCGAGGACACCACCGGCGGTACCGCGAACGGTAGCAGGATCAGCACGTTCATCAGCGTGTCGAGCCTGGGGAAGTGGTAGTGCACCACGAACATCAGCGGCAGGATCAGCACCACCGACAGTGCCAGGGCGCCGACGCAGACCAGCAGCGACTGGGCGAAGGCACGCAGGAAGCGCTCGTCGCTCCACAGGGCGGCGTACCACTTCAGTGTCAGGCCATCCGGCAGGATGGTCGCCGACCAGCTGGTGGACAGCGAGTAGAGCAGGGTGCCGGCCAGCGGCAGGAGCAGGATGAGGAACAGCAGCCAGACCACGACTCGGTGGTAGAGGCTGGCGGCAGGGGCGTCAGCGCGTGACATGGTTGCTCCTTTTCAGCAGCAGCTGGTGAACGATGGTGATCAGCACCATCAGCCCGACCAGGATCATCGACAGGGCGCTGGCCAGGTTCGGGTTCAGCGAGATGTCACCGGAGACCATCGCCGCGATGCGGATCGGCAGCACGTTGAAGTTGCCCGTGGTCAGGTAGTACACCGTGGCGTAGGCGCCCAGGGCATTGGCCAGGAGGATGACGAAGGTGCCGAGCAGTGCCGGGGTCAGCACCGGCAGGCCGATGTGGCGCCAGAAGTCCCAGGTGCCGGCGCCGAGCAGCGCCGCTGACTCGCGCCAGTCCTGGCGCAGGGCGTCGAAGGCGGGGTAGAGCAGCAGCACGCCCAGGGGAATCTGGAAGTAGGTGTAGAGGACGATCAGGCCGTTCTTCGAGTAGAGGTTGAAGCCCTCGATCAGCCCGGCCTGGATCAGCAGCAGGGTCAGCGCACCGTTGAAGCCGAGCAGGATGATGAAGGCGAAGGCCAGCGGCACGCCGGCGAAGTTGCTGGTCATGTTGGAGAAGGCGATGACGAAGTCGCGCAGCTTCGAGTCCACCTGGCGCAGCGAGTAGCTGCCGAGGATGGCGATGGCCATGCCGAACAGGCTCGACCAGAAGGCGATCTGCAGGCTGTGCTTGATCGCCTGCAGGTAGAACTTGGAGGCGAAGATCTTCTCGAAATTGCCCAGGCCCCAGCCATTGGGGCCGTTCAGGCTGTTGACCGCCACCCACACCAGCGGCGCGACCTGGAACACCAGGAAGAACACGGCGAAAGGCAGCAGGCACAGCAGCGGTAACCAGCGTCGCAGGGAAGACGGCGCGCTCATTTCAACAGCTCCGCGCAGTAGGGTTTGTCATGGGGCACACCGAGCAGCTGACAGATGCTGCCGCACAGTTCGACCTGCCGTGGGCGGGCGGCCGCGTCGAGGCTGAAGGCGTCGCCGATGACGAACAGCGGCACCTGGCGCTCCTCCGGTAGCAGGCCGTTGTGCGAGCGGTCGACGTTCATGCCGTGGTCGGCGGTGACCAGCACCTGGTAGCCGGCATCGACCCAGTTCTGCAGGTGGTCGGCCAGCAGCACGTCGGCCATGCGTGCCGCGTTGCGGTACTGCGGGCTGTCCAGGCCGTGCTTGTGCCCGGCGTCGTCGATGTTCATCGGGTGCACCAGCAGCAGGTCCGGCTCGTGCTGCAGGCGCAGGCTCTCGGCGTCGACGAACAGGTGCGAGTCCGGGTAGTGGTCGGCGTAGTAGAAATGGCCGTGCTGGATCGGCAGGCCCGGATCGCTGCTGTGGCGATCGCGCACGGCGACGAAGGGCGAACGGTTGTACAGCTCGCTGACCCAGTGATAGGCCGCGGCGGCGGTCGTCAGGCCGGCATCGCGCGCGTAATGAAACAGGCTGTGCTCACGCGACAGGCGCGAGACGTCGTTGTGCACCACGCCGCTGTCGATCGGGCGTACGCCGGTAAGGATGCATTCGTAGAGCGGGCGCGACAGCGCCGGCAGCTCGCAGTCCAGGCGGTAGTAGGCCGCCCGCCCGGCTTGGCACCAGGCATGCAGATGGCCCATGGCGTGTTGTGCGACCGAATGGCTGAGGCCGTCGAGCACGACGAGGATGACCTTGGAAGGCATGGGGGAAATCCTGAAAACGATGGAAGCGCTTAGCGGCTGAAGCCGCTCCCACAGGTACTGCCCGAGGGAGCGGCGTTTGTCGTGCGCAGGGGGGATGACGCTCTTTTCATCCACCATCCGCGGTATCGAATGGTGTACGGGTGGGGCGTCAGCTACGCGCCCCGGTCCACCCTGTGCCTCAACCTATCACTCCATGTTGATGATGACGTGCTCCTGCCACAGCTGCGGCAGCGCCTTGGACGTGGCTTCCCAGGCCGCAGCGTCCTTGATCGGCTGGACCTTGGCGTACTGCTCGTTGGGCAGCAGCTTGGCCTGCACGTCGGCCGGCAGGGTCAGGTGCTCGGCGCGGATCGGCCGGGCGTTACCCTTGGCCAGGTTGATCTGGCCGGCGTCGGAAAGGATGTACTCACGCGCCAGCTTGGCCGCGTTCGGGTTCTTGGCGTACTTGTTGATGATGGTGCTGTAGCCGGAGATGACCGAGCCATCGGACGGAATCAGCACTTCGAAGCGGCTGGGGTCGATCTGGTCGCGGTAGGACAGGCCATTGAAGTCCCACACCACGCCCACTTCCACTTCGCCCTTCTCCAGAGTCTGGATGGTCGGGTTGGACAGCGACAGGCGGCCCTGTTCGGCGATGCTGGCGAAGAAGTCCAGGCCCGGCTGGATGTTCTTCTCGTCGCCGCCGTTGGCGATGGCTGCAGCCAGTACGCCGTTGACGGCCTGGGCGGCGGCACTGACGTCACCGATGGCGACGCGGTATTTGCCGTTCTTCAGCTCGGCCCAGGACTTCGGTACGTCCTTGACCAGTTGCTTGTTGACGATGAACGCGATGGAACCGGTGTAGGCCAGCATCCAGTGGCCGTCGGCATCCTTGGCCCAGCTCGGGATCTGTTCCCAGGTGCTCGGCTTGTAGGGCTGGGTCACGCCCTGCTGCACGGCGATGGGGCCGAAGGCGGCGCCTACGTCGCCGATGTCGGCGGTGGCGTTGTCCTTCTCGGCGGCGAACTTGGCGATCTCCTGGGCCGAGCTCATGTCGGTGTCGGAGTGCGTGAGGCCGTACTTGCTATTCAGGTCGTTCCAGGTGTCCTTCCAGTTGGCCCAGCTGTCGGGCATACCCACGCTATTGACCGCGCCTTCGGCGCGAGCGGCTTTTTCCAGCGCTTGCAGGTCGGTGCCTGCAGCCATGGCGGAAGTGGCGAGGGCAATCGCCGAACCCATCAGAGAAGCCAGCAGCAGTTGTTTCATCGGAAACTCCTTTGCGGTGTGTGTGTTGGTCTAGATCAGCAATACCCGAGCCAATCTAAGCGCCTTCGATGACAGTTTTATGTCCGTTTGCCAGCTGCAGATGTCTAGGCCTGTACGGATGGCGCGCTCAGCAAGCGTAGACCATGGATAAGTAACTGATTTAACGGGTTGTGCACGAAGGTCGTGGTGGCATGCGGCATGCTTGCAGCATAGCTGTCATCTATCAGTCATCTAGACTGCCTAGTCTTGTCACCCATTCGAGCGAATGACGTGTGCCCCGTGTTGGGGCTGGACTAGTCCAAAAGGGGAGAAATTGATGCGCGATGAAGCGCCGCGAGCGGTCACCATCATCTGCCGCGCATTGCAGGAGCAGATCGACCGGGGCCTGTTGCCGTCCGGCAGCAAGTTGCCGGCCGAGCGCAAGCTCAGCGAACTGTTCGACACCACCCGCATCACCCTGCGTGAGGCCCTGGGTCAGCTGGAGGCTCAGGGGCTGGTGTATCGCGAGGAGCGCCGTGGCTGGTTCGTTTCTCCACAGCGGGTGTCTTACAACCCGCTGGTCCGCACCCACTTCCATGCCATGGTCGCCGAACAGGGGCGGGTGCCCGCCACCGAGGTGCTCAGCGCGAGGCTGATGCCGGCCAGTGCGCAGGTCTGCCAGTTGCTGGAGCTGCCGGCGCTGTCCAGCGTCTACCAGGTGTGCCGGGCGCGGCGCATCGACGGGCGCCTGGTGCTGTACGTCGAGCATTACCTGAACCCGGCCTATTTTCCCGGCATTCTCGAATTCGACCTGACGCGCTCGCTGACCGACCTGTATGCCAGCGAGTACGGCATCCACTACGGCCGGGTGCGCTTCGACATGGTGCCCACCGCGTTGCACGCCGAGGCAGCGGCCAGCTTGCGGGTGGCGCCAGGCAGCCCGGCGCTGCGGGTCACCCGGGTCAATCGCGACCAGCATGGGCGCATCATCGACTGCGACCTGGAGTTCTGGCGCCACGACGCGATCCACGTCAGCGTCGAGGTGCCGCAGTAGTTCGCGCCTGACCGTTCGTCGGCTTCGACGCTGTTTTTTCGGCCATTGTCGAAACGGCGTCGTCGCGTTCGACTATCCAGTACCCACCGCCAAGGAACTGGAGCGCGACATGAAATACCTCTGCCTCGTCTATGCCAATGAGCAGGAGCTGCACAGCTCCCCCGACAGCCCCCATGACAGTGAGTGCCACGCCTACGCCCAGCAGGTGCAGGGCAGCGGGCGCATGCTCGCGGCGGAGGCGCTGCAGCCGGTGCAGACCGCCACCACGGTGCGCATGCGCGCTGGCAGGCTGACGATCACCGATGGGCCGTTCGCGGAAACCAAGGAGCAGTTGGCCGGCTTCTATCTGATCGAGGCGCGCGATCTCAACGAGGCGCTTCAGCTCGCCGGCCACATTCCCGCTGCCCGTGTCGGTTGCGTCGAGGTGCGACCGGTACGTGACCTGGATATCGACCCCGCCGCGCAACACTGAGCCACCGTCGTTCAGCCACAGGAGAACCGTCATGGATCGTCACCCTGTCCCCGAGGTCGCCACGCGTGAACAATGGCTGGCCGCCCGCAAGGCATTGCTGGAGCAGGAAAAGGCACTGACCCGCCAGCGTGATGCGCTCAACCGTGCCCGTCGCGCCCTGCCCATGGTGCGGGTGGAGGAGGACTACCGTTTCCAGGGGCCGCAAGGCGAGGTCGGGCTGGAGGCGTTGTTCGACGGCCGCAGCCAGTTGATCGTCTACCACTTCATGTATCACATGGACTGTGGCAAGGGCTGCGCCGGGTGTTCCAGCCTGGTGGACAGCATCGGCCATCAGTCCCACCTGCATCAACGCGACACCAACCTGGTGTTGGTTTCGCGTGCACCGCTGGCCGATCTCGAAGCCTTCAGGCAACGCATGGGCTGGTCGCTGCCCTGGTACAGCTCCCATGGCAGCCGCTTCAACTACGACTACCACGCCACCACCGACGAGCAGGTCGCGCCGGTGCAGTACAACTACCGCGACAAGGAGGAGTTGCTGCGCCTGGGGCAGGGCTACCACGTCCAGGGCGAGCAGCACGGACTGAGCGTGTTCCTGCGCGACGGCGGGCAGATCTATCACACCTATTCCTGTTATGGCCGGGGCGTGGAGATGCTGATGGGCAGCTTCCATTTCCTCGACCTCACGCCTTTTGGTCGCGGCGAGGGTTGGGACGGCATGCCGGATCTGGATGGCAAGGGCCTCGACTGGACCCGTTTGCACGACGAGTACGAGCAGCGTGCGCCTGTGCACGACTGCTGCGCCCACAAGGCCCGAACCTGAGCGAAGGAGCAACGTCATGAGTCAGTCCGAACTGCAAGACGCACTGAATAGCTGGACCCAAGCCTGCCGCAGCAAGGATGTGGCGCGCATCATGAGTCACTACGTGGAGGATGTGGTCGCCTATGACGCCGTGGGCCCGTTGCGCTTCCAGGGGCGCCCGGCGTATCAGGCGCATTGGCAGGCCTGCATGGAAATGTGCAGCGGCGAGGGGCGCTTCGATCCGCATGAGCCGAGCTTCAACGTCAGCGCTGATCTCGCGGTCAGCCATTACCTGCTGCACTGCGGTGGCAGCAATGACAAGGGCGAGCTGGAAACCTGCTGGATGCGCGTGACCCAGTGCCTGCGGCGCCAGGCTGGCCGCTGGCTGATCTTCCACGAGCACTTCTCCGCACCCTGCGACATGGAGAGCGGCAAGGCGCTGTTCGATCTGCAGCCCTGAGCCCGCATGCGGGCTCAGGCGCGGTCACCGTGGCGACACCCGCAGGCGAAGCGTGGCGCTGACGCCTCACTGCCGGCCCAGCGCCGCGCAGGAGGCCTGGTAGTCCTGCGCGCAGGCGCTCTGGTACAGGCGCAGGGCCTGGTCGGGATCACGCGGCACACCGCCTTCGCCACGCCGATAGAGGTTGCCAAGCACGTGCTGGGCCATGGGGTTGCCGGCCGCCGCCGACTGGTTGAGGTACTTGAGCATGTCGCGCTGGTTGGCGAACTCTGGCGCGTCGCGCCCGGTGTAGAGATAGGCGAGGCTCACCGCCGCCATCGCATGGCCCTTGTCGGCAGCCCGCTTCCACCAGTACTCGGCCTGCTTGAGGTTCTTTTCCGGCTGGCCGACGAAATAGCTGCTGCCGAGCTGGAACTGGCTGTCCAGGTCGCCGCGCTCGGCCTGCTGGCGCAGCTGCTCCTGCTGCGTCTGGGCGGCGGGCTGGCCGATCCGCGAGTCCTCTGGGGCGGTGCCGGAGTCCGGGCTGCGCCCTGCACAGCCGGCCAGCAGCGCCAGGGCGAGCAGGGCGACGGCGGCGCGACGAAAGGGGGGCAAGATGGGCATGGCGGCGGACTCCTTGTTTGACGTGTGATGGCGTTAGGCCCGAGTCGTTCACCATAGTTCGCTTCGCACCGTTCATGCACTGACGACTTCACACCTGAGCGACTAGCTGCAATCCTGATGGCCGGTTTCGTCGGCGAGGCAGTCATGAAGATCAGTGCGGATTTCGACAGTGGCAATATCCAGGTCATCGATTCCAGTGACCCGCAGCGAGTATTGCTGGCCATGCGGCCAGATCTCAACAGCCATCATTTTCAGTGGTTCCACTTTCAGGTCGACGGCCTGCAGGTCGGCCAGCGTCATGGCTTCTGCCTGACCAACGCCGGGCAGTCGGCCTACAACCAGGCCTGGGACGGCTACCAGGCCGTGGCCAGCTACGACCAGCAGCACTGGTTTCGCGTACCCACGCGTTTCGCCGACGGGCAGCTGCACTTCGAGTTGCAGGCCGAGGGCGAGCAGGCCTGGTTCGCCTACTTCGAACCCTATCCGCGGGCACGCCATGAGCGCCTGGTCGGTGCGGCGCTGGAGCGTGGTGCCGAGCTGGTGGCCTGCGGTCGCAGCCTGGAGGGGCGCGATATCCAGTTGCTGCGTATCGGCGGCCAGGCTGCGGCGCCGCGCAAGCTGTGGATCATCGCCCAGCAGCATCCCGGCGAGCACATGGCCGAGTGGTTCATGGAGGGGCTGATCGAGCGCCTGCAGGACCCCGAGGACGCCGAGATCGCCGCGCTGCTGGCCGAGGCCGAACTGTACCTGGTACCGAACATGAATCCGGATGGCGCCTACCGGGGGCATCTGCGTACCAACTACGCCGGGCAGGACCTCAACCGCGCCTGGCAGTCGGCCAACTCCGAGCACAGCCCGGAGGTGTTGTTCGTGCTGCAGCACATGCAGCGCATTGGCGTCGACCTGTTCCTGGATATCCATGGCGACGAGGAAATTCCCCACGTGTTCACGGCCGGCTGCGAGGGCAACCCGAGTTACACGCCGCGCCTGGCCGCCCTGGAGGAAGATTTCCGCAGCCGTCTGGTCGGCATCGGCGCCGAGTTCCAGACCCGTTTCGGCTACCCGCGCAGCCAGCCCGGCCAGGCCAACCTGACCCTGGCCTGCAACGCCGTGGGCGAAGCGTTCGACTGCCTGTCGTTCACCATCGAGATGCCGTTCAAGGATCACGATGACAGCCCGCAGCCGCATACCGGCTGGAATGGCGCCCGTTCGAAGAGGCTGGGGCGGGATGTGCTGACGGTGCTGGCGCAGATGGTCGAACGCTTGCGCTGAAGGAGGGAGCCGGCGAACGGCACGGGCGGCGCCGCTGCAGTGCCTGAAATGAATGAAAAAAAGCCCGTCACGAGGACGGGCGCAAAGTGCCGTAAACACACAGGAGTCGATAGGACGCAGTGAGGCGTCGGAAATTACAGGATCGACAGCGGGTAGTTGATGATCAGGCGGTTCTCGTGCAGGTCCTGGCCAACGTCGCGGCGGACGTTGGAGTTACGCCAGCGCACGTTCAGGTTCTTCAGCGTGCCTTCCTGGATGGTGTAGGCCAGCTCGGTCTCGCGGCTCCATTCCTCGGCGTCGGTACGGCCGCCGGTGTGGATGTTGGAACCACTGGTGTAACGGTTCATCAGGGTCAGGCCGGGAATGCCGAGGCCGGCGAAGTTGTAGTCGTGACGCAGCTGCCAGGAGCGCTCCTGCGGGTTGTCGAAGGCCGACAGGTAGCCGTCGTTGACCAGCGAGCCGCCGCTGGCGCCGTCGATGCGCAGGAACTTGGTGTCACCGCTCAGGCGCTGGTAGGTGACCTGGAAGGTGTTGTTGCCTTTCTTCGCCGACAGCGCGCCCTGGTAGACCTTGTTGTCCAGGTCGCCGGCCTTCGATGCGCCTTCGTCCTTGCCGTTGAAGTAGCCGAGGTTGGCGCCCAGCACCCAGTCACCCACCGGCTGGCTGTGGGTCAGCTGCAGGAAGCTCTGCTGGTAGACGTCTTCCAGGCGCGCATGCCAGGCGCCGACCATGGTGCGGTTGTCATTGAAGCGGAACTCACCGCCGCCGAAGTTGAAGTCGTCGCCTTTCACCCCGCCGAAGGACATGTCTTCGCGGCTGGCGTCATGACGCTGGCTGTTCTTCCAGAACTGGCCGCCGTACAGGGTCAGGCCGTCGATCTCGCTGGAGGTCAGCTGGGCACCCTGAAAGGTCTGCGGCAGCGAGCGACCGTCGTCCGCGCGCAGGATCGGCAGTACGGCGAACCATTCGCCGACCTTCAGCTCGGTCTTGGAGATCTTGGCCTTGGCGGCCACGGCCGTGCGGCCGAACTGGTCAGCGGCTTCGCCATCGTCATGGATGGGCATCAGGTTGGTGTTGGCGGCGCCACGGTTGCCATCGAGCTTGAAGCTGTACAGGCCGAGCACATCGAGGCCGAAGCCGACGGTGCCTTCGGTGTAGCCGGAGCGGGCATCGAGGATGAAGCTCTGGGTCCAGCCTTCGGCCTGGCCCTGGCGTTCGCCCTGGATCCGCGGGTCGGTGCCGTTCAGGTAGTTGCGGTTGAAGTAGTAGTTGCGCAGGTTCAGCGAGACCTTGGCGTCCTCGATGAAACCGGCGGCATGCGTCGTGGCAGGCAGGATCAGCGCCAGTGCGGTGCTGCCGAGCAGCGCCAGGGGAAGGGTGTTGCGTGCAGTCATTGTTGTTGTGCTCCCAGTTTTTGAACGAACCGTCCCCTGCTGGCTGGTGGCAGCCTGCATGTCGGGTTGGTGGTTGAAGTGCCCCGCAGGGCAGGCCGGCCTGAAGCGACCGGTCATTGCCGGTGGCTGGGGTCAGCCTCCGGCGAATCCGCTTCTGTGGTGTGTGGTGGCGATGGCTGCCGAGCAGGTGAGGCGCTGCTGTGCTGGGGAAGAGGCGAGAGTGGTCATGTCCTGGCCCTGATTCTTGTTGTTATTGTTTGTCATATGTCGTCATACAACTGATCGGATTATCGACAGCCTTTTTGTCGCTTGTCAACGCATGGCTAGACGAAAGTCTGAGGGGCGTTCTCCCTGTATCTTGCGGTTTGTCTGCGCTATCCAGGTACGGGCTGGCCTTTCCAGGGGGCTCGGGCAATCTGCTGGTATCGATGTCGTTGTGTGATAACGTATGACAACTTCCCCGATGTCGAGCGCTTGCCCATGCCCCACTGCCTGATCGAAGCGGCCCGCGAGGTGGCTGAGCTGATTGCGCCGCAGGTGCTGTTGCAACTGGTGCATGAGCAGACGGCCGCCAGTGGCCTGTTCCGCCCGGACGAGATCAAGGTGCGCCTGAGCCTCCACGAGCATCATTGCGTCGGGGGCGAGCCGGGGCCTTTCGTGCACCTGATCTTCTACCTGCTGTCCGGGCGCAGCGATGAGGACAAACGGGCCCTGTCGCGCCGCATCGTGCGTGCGCTGGTGCAGCGCTTGCCTCAGGTTCCGGCGATTTCCCTGGACATGCGCGAGATGCAGCGCGAGCTGTTCAGCAACCGGCGCAACTGCCAGGACGACTAGTGCGCTCGAGCGAGGCCGTCAGTCGACTTCCAGCAGGCGTGCGCCCGTGCCTTGCTGGCCCAGGGTGTCCTGGGGGTTGCGCAGCGGGCAGTCCTGCATCGACAGGCAACCGCAGCCGATACAGCCGGTGAGCTGGTCGCGCAGTCGTGTCAGCTGCCTGATGCGCGCGTCGAGGTCGTTGCGCCATTGCGCCGACAGCCGCTGCCAGTCGGCGGCCGTGGGCAGGTGGTCGCTGGGCAGGCTGTCCAGTGCCGTGCCGATGTCGGCCAGTGGCACACCAAGGCGTTGCGCCACCTTGATGATCGCCACGCGGCGCAGCACATCGCGTCGGTAACGCCGCTGGTTGCCGGCGTTGCGCTGGCTCTGGATCAGTCCCTTGGACTCGTAGAAGTGCAGGGCAGATACCGTCACGCCGCTGCGTTCGGCGACCTCGCCGACGCTGAGCGGGCGTTCGTGGATGCAGCGTGGCGCTGTCATGAAAGAATCCTGTTGACCTCATGTTAAGTTGAGGTTTTACCCTTGCTGGCCTGGATAGACAACACCGAGGGTATTCCCATGCAGGACCGCATTCGTCTGGTACTGATCTACGGCAGTGTGCGTGAGGAGCGCTTCTGCGACCAGGTGGTGGCCTGGGCGCGCGAGCAGATCGAACAACGCAGCGAGTTCGAGCTGAGTCTGGTCGATCCGGCCGTGATGTTCCGCCAGCCCGATGAGGCGCCGGCCACCGCACAGCAGCGTCATCAGTCGCTGCAGCAGTTGTTGCGGGCAGATGCCTTTCTCATCGTCACGCCGGAGTACAACCACGGCTATCCGTCGGCGCTCAAGCAGTTCATCGATGAAGTGCCGGCGTCCTGGGATGCGCGGCCGGTGGGCTTCGTCAGTTATGGCGGGGTGTCGGGAGGGCTGCGTGCCGTGGAGCAGTTGCGCCAGGTGCTGGCGGAGTTGCACGCGATGACGGTACGCGGCTCGGTGAGCTTCACCAATGCCTGGGAACAGTTCGATGAGCGCGGCGCGCTGCGCGAACCCCGGCATGCCAATTCGGCGCTGGCACACACCCTGGTGCAGCTGAACTGGTGGGCGCAAACGCTGCGCGCGGGGCGCGAACGGGTGCCCTATGAGCGGATCAGGGGGTAGGGCGGGTGAAACCCGCCACATGCACCTGGCGGGCTCTCCCTTTCTGCGACTGGCCCTCTGCCGGATACGGAAGAGGGCGCAGGACGCGGATCAGCCGCGGTAGTAACGCTGCGCCACGAACGGGGTCTTGGCGACTTTCATGGCCACGCGCTTGCCGCGCACCACGGCCCAGACGTCGCTGTCGATGGCGACATGGCTGGCGTCTACGTAGCCCATGGCCACCGGTGCGCCGAGGGTCGGGCCGAAGCCGCCGCTGCAGACCTGGCCAATCACCTTGCCGTCCGCATCGACGATTTCCGCGCCTTCACGCACCGGCACGCGCTCCTGCGGCAGCAGGCCCACGCGCTTGCGCGCCACGCCTTGCTGTTGCTGGGCGAACACGCGTTCGGCGCCCGGGAAGTTGCCGGCGCGCTCGCCACCTTCGCGGCGGACCTTGGACATGGCCCACAGCAGGCTGGCTTCGATCGGCGTGGTCGCGCTGCTCATGTCGTGGCCGTACAGGCACAGGCCGGCTTCCAGACGCAGCGAGTCGCGTGCGCCCAGGCCGATGGCCTCGACTTCCACTTCGGCCAGCAGGCTGCGCGCCAGGGCTTCGGCCTGTTCGACGGCAACGGAGATCTCGAAGCCGTCTTCGCCGGTGTAGCCGCTGCGACTGACGATGCAGTCGCTGCCCAGCAGGCGTACGCGGGCGACCTGCATGAAGGTCATCTTGCTCACTTCCGGTGCCAGGCGGGCCAGCACGTCGACCGCTTTCGGGCCTTGCAGGGCGAGCAGGGCGCGCTCCTCGAACAGGCACTCGATCTGGCACTGGTCGCCGATGTGTTGCTGCAGGTGGGCCAGGTCCTGATCCTTGCAGGCCGCGTTGACCACCACGTACAGGGTGTCGTCACCCAGGTTGGCGACCATCAGGTCGTCGAGGATGCCGCCGTTGGCATCGGTGAACATGGCGTAGCGCTGCATGCCGGCCGGCAGGTCGATGATATCGACCGGGACCAGGGTTTCCAGGGCGCGCGCGGCGTTCTCGCCACGCAGCAGGATCTGCCCCATGTGCGACACGTCGAACAGGCCGGCGGCATCACGGGTGTGCAGGTGTTCCTTCATCACGCCCAGCGGATATTGCACGGGCATGTCGTAGCCGGCGAAGGGCACCATGCGCGCGCCGAGTTCGATATGCAGGGCGTGCAGCGGAGTCTTGGCGAGAGTTTCAGTGGTCATGTCGAGTTCCTGTTGGGTGCGCCGAGCGCACCGGTAGGGGCCGCAGCGCGGCCCGTTGTTCGTCGGTTATCAGTCAGCGTAGACCGGGAAGGTGGCGCACAGCTCGGCCACCTGGCCACGGACGCGCTCGATCACGGCCGGGTTTTCCAGGTCATCGAGGATGTCGCAGATCCAGCCGGCCAGGGTGCGGCATTCGCCTTCCTTGAAGCCACGGCTGGTCACCGCCGGGGTACCGATGCGGATACCGGAGGTGACGAACGGCGACTGCGGGTCGTTCGGCACGGCGTTCTTGTTCACGGTGATGTGGGCAGCGCCCAGCGCCGCGTCGGCCGCCTTGCCTGTCAGGCCCTGCTTGACCAGGCTGATCAGCATCAGGTGGTTGTCGGTACCGCCGGAAACCACGTCATAGCCACGCTCGACGAACACCGCCGCCATGGCGCGGGCGTTGTCGATCACCTGCTGCTGGTAGGCCTTGAAGCCAGGCTCCAGCGCTTCCTTGAAGCACACCGCCTTGGCCGCGATGACGTGCATCAGCGGGCCGCCCTGGGCGCCGGGGAATACGGCGGAGTTGAGCTTCTTCTCGATCTCTTCGTTGGCCTTGGCCAGGATCAGGCCGCCACGCGGGCCGCGCAGGGTCTTGTGTGTGGTGGTGGTGACCACGTCGGCGAAGGGTACCGGGTTCGGGTACAGGCCGGCGGCGACCAGGCCGGCGACGTGGGCCATGTCGACGAACAGCAGCGCACCGACCTGGTCGGCGATGGCGCGGAAACGGGCGAAGTCCAGCACGCGCGAATAAGCCGAGAAGCCGGCGACGATCATCTTCGGCTTGTGCTCCAGCGCCAGGCGCTCGACCTCGTCGTAGTCGATCAGGCCGTTCTCGTCGATGCCGTACTGCACCGCGTTGTACAGCTTGCCCGAGGACGACACCTTGGCGCCGTGGGTCAGGTGGCCACCGTGGGCCAGGCTCATGCCGAGGATGGTGTCACCGGCATTGAGCAGCGCCAGGTAGACGGCGCTGTTGGCCGAGGAGCCGGAATGCGGCTGGACGTTGGCGTAGTCGGCACCGAACAGCTGCCTGGCGCGCTCGATGGCCAGCGCCTCGACCTTGTCCACATGCTCGCAGCCACCGTAGTAGCGCTTGCCCGGATAGCCCTCGGCGTACTTGTTGGTCAGGCCGCTGCCTTGCGCCTGCATGACGCGCTGGCTGCAGTAGTTCTCCGAGGCGATCAGCTCGATGTGGTCTTCCTGGCGCTGTTCTTCGGCCTGGATCGCCGCGAGCAGGGCATCGTCATAACCCTGCAGTTGGTCGTGCTTGCTGAACATGGTGAGGCCCTCTTTATCGTTTTTCTCGGGATGCATCCGGCCCGCCCCGGTGAGGGGAGCCGAAAAATAGGGGAG
Organism: Ectopseudomonas khazarica; assembly: GCF_017915135.1. Classification (NCBI taxonomy): domain Bacteria; kingdom Pseudomonadati; phylum Pseudomonadota; class Gammaproteobacteria; order Pseudomonadales; family Pseudomonadaceae; genus Ectopseudomonas; species Ectopseudomonas khazarica. The sequence continues at coordinate 1,511,184 of NZ_CP068551.1, forward strand.
GCTGGCATTGAACCGTCCCCTCTCCCGCAAGCGGGAGAGGGGAGGTTCATTACGCGTCCTGGTACGCCTCGATGGACGGGCAGGCGCAGACCAGGTTGCGGTCGCCGTAGACGTTGTCCACGCGGCCGACCGGCGGCCAGTACTTGGCCTCGATCAGGCTCGCCAGCGGGTACACGGCCTGCTCGCGGCTGTAGGCGTGGTGCCAGTCGCCGACCAGCTCCAGAGCCGTGTGCGGGGCGTTCTTCAGCGGGTTGTCGTCCTTGTCCAGACGGCCTTGCTCGACCGCGCGGATTTCCTCGCGGATGGCGATCATGGCGTCACAGAAGCGATCCAGCTCTTCCTTGGATTCGCTCTCGGTCGGCTCGATCATCAGGGTGCCGGCTACCGGGAAGGACATGGTCGGGGCATGGAAGCCGAAGTCGATCAGGCGCTTGGCCACGTCGTCGACGGTGATGCCGCTGGTGTCCTTGAGCGGACGGATGTCGAGGATGCACTCGTGTGCCACCAGGCCGCCTTCACCGGAGTACAGCACCGGGTAGTGCTCTTCCAGGCGACGGGCGACGTAGTTGGCGTTGAGGATCGCCATCTGCGAGGCACGCTTGAGGCCATTGCCGCCCATCATGGTGATGTACATCCAGGTGATCGGCAGGATGCTGGCGCTGCCGAACGGCGCGGCGCTGACCGCACCTTCCTTGCGGGCCATGTTGGCGTGGCCGGGCAGGAAGGGGGCGAGGTGCGACTTGACGCCGATCGGGCCGACGCCCGGGCCGCCGCCGCCGTGCGGGATGCAGAAGGTCTTGTGCAGGTTCAGGTGCGAGACGTCGCCGCCGAACTGGCCCGGGGCGCAGAGGCCGACCATGGCGTTCATGTTGGCGCCGTCGATGTACACCTGGCCGCCGTTGTCATGAATGATCTGGCAGATCTCGCGGATGCCTTCCTCGAACACACCGTGGGTGGACGGGTAGGTGATCATGATCGCGGCGAGACGATCCTTGTGCTCTTCGGCCTTGGCCTTGAGGTCGGCGATGTCGACGTTGCCGCGTGCATCGCAGGCCGTCACCACCACGCGCATGCCGGCCATGGAGGCGGTTGCCGGGTTGGTGCCGTGGGCCGATTGCGGGATCAGGCAGATGTCGCGCTGATCGTCGCCACGGCTCAGGTGATAGGCACGGATGGCCAGCAGGCCGGCGTACTCACCCTGGGAACCCGCGTTGGGTTGCAGCGACACGGCATCGTAGCCGGTGGCCGCGCAGAGCATGGCTTCCAGTTCGCTGGTCAGATGGCTGTAACCGGCTGCCTGCTCGACCGGAGCGAAGGGGTGCAGGTTGCCGAACTCCGGCCAGGTCACCGGGATCATCTCGCTGGCGGCGTTGAGCTTCATGGTGCAGGAGCCCAGCGGGATCATGCTGCGGTCCAGCGCCAGGTCCTTGTCGGCCAGCTTGCGCAGGTAGCGCATCAGTTCGGTTTCGCTGTGGTAGCGGTTGAACACCTCGTGGGCGAGGATCGCCGACTGGCGCAGCAGGCCTTCCGGCAGGCGGCTGGCGATCTGTGCGGCCAGGTCGCTGACGGCAGGGGCGGCCTGCTCACCGGCGAACAGCGCCAGCAGCGCCTCGACGGCGGCCTGGTCGGTGGTTTCGTCCAGCGACAGACCCAGACGCTCGGCGTCGATCTCGCGCAGGTTGATGCCGGCAGCACGGGCCTTGGCATGCAGCTCGGCGGTCTTGGCGCCAGTCTTGATGCTCAGGGTGTCGAAGAAGTGCTGCTGCTCGACGCTGTGGCCCAGCTTGGTCAGGCCCAGGGCGAGGATGGCGGTGAAGCTGTGAACGCGCTGGGCGATCTCGGTCAGGCCTTTCGGGCCGTGGTACACGGCGTACATGCTGGCGATGTTGGCCAGCAGCACCTGGGCAGTACAGATGTTGCTGGTGGCCTTCTCGCGGCGGATGTGCTGCTCGCGGGTCTGCATGGCCAGGCGCAGGGCCGGCTTGCCGAAGCGATCGACCGACATGCCGACCAGGCGGCCCGGCATGTCGCGCTTGAATGCATCGCGGGTGGCGAAGTAGGCGGCGTGCGGGCCACCGAAGCCCAGCGGGACACCGAAGCGCTGGGCGCTGCCCAGGGCGACGTCGGCACCGAACTCGCCCGGCGGGGTGAGCAGGGTCAGGGCCAGCAGGTCGGCGGCCACGGCCACCAGGGCGCCGGCGGCGTGGAAGCGCTCGACCAGGGCGCGGTAGTCGAAGATGTCACCGTTGCTGGCCGGGTACTGCAGCAGCGCGCCGAAGTAGGCGCTGGCATCGCTGATGGCGGCTTCGTCGCCGACTTCCACTTCGATACCCAGCGGCTCGGCACGGGTGCGCAGCACGTCGAGGGTCTGCGGGTGGCAGTGCTGGGAGGCGAAGAAGGTGTTGCTGGCCTTGTTCTTCGACAGACGCTTGCAGAAGGTCATGGCCTCGGCGGCTGCGGTGGCCTCATCCAGCAGGGACGCGTTGGCGATCTGCATGCCGGTGAGGTCGCTGATCAGGGTCTGGAAGTTCAGCAGCGCTTCCAGGCGGCCCTGGGAAATCTCCGGCTGGTACGGGGTGTAGGCGGTGTACCAGGCCGGGTTTTCCAGCAGGTTGCGCAGGATCGGGCTCGGCGTATGGGTGCCGTAGTAGCCCTGGCCGATGAAGTTCTTGAACTGCTGGTTGCGTGCAGCGATGGCCTTGATCTTGGCCAGGGCGTCGGCTTCCGACAGACCCGGCTGTTCGCCGAGGATGCTGGTGCCCTTGATGCTCTCGGGGATCACGCTGTCGGTCAGTGCGTCGACCGAGTCATAGCCGAGCAGCTGCAGCATGGCAGCCGTATCGGCATCGCGCGGGCCGATGTGGCGGGCGATGAATTCGTTCTGGGTATCGAGCTTGGTCATGGCGGTCACTCAGGCGTCGGCGTTGGCATTCAACAGACGATCATAGCCGGCCTGGTCGAGGAGGTCGGCGAGAACGGCGTTGTCGGCCAGGCGCATACGGAAGAACCAGGCCTTGTCCAGGGGCGATTCGTTGACCAGCTCGGGGCTGCCTTCCAGGTCGCCGTTGAGTTCGACGATCTCGCCGTCCAGCGGCATGACGATGTTGCTGGCAGCCTTGACCGACTCCAGTACCGCCACTTCCTCGCCCTGGGCGTAGGACTTGGCTTCCGGCAGTTGCACATAGACCACGTCGCCGAGCGCATCCTGGGCGTAATGGGTGATGCCGACGGTTACCAGACCATCGTTGTCCAGACGCAGCCATTCGTGATCGGCGGTGAAACGCAACTCGCTCATGTCAACTCCTCAAAGGGTAAAGGTGTCCGCTTCTAGGTGGCGGGCAGGTGATGGAGTGTTAGCAATGCCAGTGCCAGTATTAAAAATATCAATAAAATCAAAGATTTAAATTGTTTTCTGGTGCTTTGTGCAAAATGGTCTAGGTTGTTCTGGAACGTTATCGATACGGATTGTCGCGTCGTAAATGGAAAAGTTTGCGTCGCGCCAGGCGCACTGCGGCTTCTGCCTGTTTGTTGCGTATTCGTTACAGTGGAATGATTTCGATACGTTGCTTGTCCGGAACCGCTGATCACCTCGGCAGGTCCCTATGCAGACCGTTAATCGACAAGGAGCTCGAACCCTCATGAAACCTCTGATTCCCCTGGCCTTCGCACTGCTCGGTGCCGCCTCCGTACAGGCCAGCGAGACCATCACCGTGACCATGCAACAGGCGACCGAGAAGGGACCGGGTGCGGCGGTGGGTACCGTGACCATCAGCGAGTCCGCTCACGGCCTGGTCTTCACCCCGAACCTCAAGGGCCTGGAGCCGGGCATCCATGGTTTCCATGTACATGCCAAGGCCAGCTGCGACGCGGTGGAGGCGGACGGCAAGCTGACACCGGCCGGAGCCGCAGGTGGTCACTGGGATCCGAACGAGGCCGGGCGCCATGGCTTCCCCTGGGAAGATGACGCTCACCTCGGCGACCTGCCTGCTCTGTACGTCGGGGCGGATGGCAGTGCCAGCCAGCCGGTGCTGGCACCGCGACTCGAGCATCTGGAGGCATTGCGCGATCATGCGCTGATGATCCACGCCGGCTCCGACAACCACGCGGACCACCCGCAGCCGCTGGGCGGTGGCGGTGCACGCGTTGCCTGCGGGGTGATCAAGGCACCGGCCAGCTGACCGCACTCGGGCGGTTTCAGGTTGGGTCAGCGGCGCCAGTCAGCGCGCGGCCAGGCAGCGCAACTGCCGTGCGCCGCATGATCCAGCAGAAGGCAGTGTTCGAGGCTGGCGGCTGGTTCGTCCAGCGGGGCGCTGCGTTTGCCGGGCGTGGCCTCAGTGCTTGCCGGGTATGCCGTACTTGCGCAGGCGCTTGGCGATGGCGGTGTGCGAGGTGCCCAGGCGTGCGGCCAGTTGCCGACTGGAGGGATGGCTGGCGTAGAGTTTCTCCAGCAGCGCGCGTTCGTAGTCGTCCATTGCCTGTTCCAGGCTGCCGACTTCCCCGTCGACCCTGGGTGCCACCTCGGTGCCGGCGATATCCAGGTCGTCCATCTCCACCCAGTTGCTGTCGCAGATGGCCGCCGCGCGGAAGATCACGTTCTGCAACTGGCGCACGTTGCCCGGCCAGCGCCCGGCCAGCAGCGCGGCGAAGGTAGCCGGCGCCAGGCGGCAGGGCAGGCGCTGGATCTGCGCGCAGGCCTGGGCCATGAAGTGCTGGGCCAGCAGCAGGATGTCCTGGCCCCGCTCGCGCAGCGGCGGCACTTCCAGGTTGAGCACGTTGAGGCGATAGAACAGGTCTTCGCGGAAGCTGCCCTCGGTGACCATCTGCTCCAGGTCGCGGTGGGTGGCGCTGAGGATGCGCACGTCCACTTTCACTTCGCGATCGCCACCGACGCGGCGGAAACTGCCGTCACTGAGGAAGCGCAGCAGCTTGGCTTGCAGGTAGGGCGACATTTCGCCGATCTCATCGAGAAACACCGTGCCCTGGTTGGCCAGCTCCAGCAGCCCCGGCTTGCCGCCGCGCTGGGCGCCCGTGAAGGCGCCGGGGGCATAGCCGAACAGCTCGCTCTCGGCCAGGTTCTCCGGCAGGGCGGCGCAGTTCAGTGCCAGGAAGGGCGCACTGCGACGCACGCTGACGGTGTGGCAGGCGCGCGCCACCAGCTCCTTGCCGGTGCCGGTTTCGCCGTGGATCAGCAGCGGCGCGTCGAGCGAGGCGACACGCAGGGCGCGGGCCTTGAGCGCACGGATCGGCGCCGACTCACCGAGCAGCGAATCGAACCCTTCCGCGTGGTCGTGATGCAGGGCCGCCAGGCGTTCACCCATGCGGCTGGGAGCATAGAGGGTGAGCAGGCCACCAGTGAGACGGCCATCCTCGGTGATCGGTTGGGCATCGAGCAGCAGGGGCTGGCCGGCGAAGTGCACCTCGCGCAGCGGCTGGTGGAAGCCGGCGCCGAGCAGCGATTGCTGCAGCGCCTCGTCACTGAACAACGCGGCGATGCTCTGCCCCTCGGGGGCGCGCCCGCACAGGTCGACCAGTGCCGGGTTGGCCAGTAGCACGGTGGCGCGATCGTCCACTGCCAGCACCGGGTCGGGCATGGCGGCGAGCAGGGCGTCCAGCTGCAGGCGGCGGCGCTGTCCCGGAAGAATGTCCACCACTTCCACGCTGCGCACACCATGCACCTGCAACAGGGCGCCCTGCAGTTCCTGCAGCACCTCGGCGCTCAGCGTCGGCGCGTCGATGTAGACGTTCGGCGGTACCATTTCCACCGCATCGAGGTTCAGATTGCGCCCGCCAAGCAGCGCCAGGACTTCCTGGGTGATGCCGACGCGGTCGATGAAGCTGACGTGGATGCGCATTGATGAAGGTCGAAATGGGCGAACAGGCGGCGATTATGCCTGCTCCACCCGTGCTGAGGAAAAGGACAACAGAGTGATGACAGAAAAACCAGGCCGCGCTGATTACCGCCGTGAGCATCAGGCCCGCGCCGAAGCCGAGGCTCGGCGCCTGCTGGCGCGCAAGGCCGAACTGCAGGGGCACTGGCTGTCCTGGGTAGCGCAGGAGCTGTACCAGCTCAGTCCCCCGGAGTTCGCCAGCATGGTGCGGCGCGAGTTGCAGCGCTTGGCGGAGTAGGCCCTGGCCCGGATGTAATCCGGGAAGCGACGCCAGGCGGTGTCCCTGGGGGGCACCTGGGCTACCGAGGCGTAGATGCGTGGGAGTGCTTCAGGCGCGACCTCGAGGAGGCGCGTTTATTTCAGGACCTAGGTACGCTTGCGCGCGCAGCGGCTCATGTCCACTTGGCTCACATGGGAATTGCCCCAACCCATGACACACGCTACCCGCTGATTGCGCTGGCGCTCCCAGGGTTCTACCGGGTAGGCCTTGTTCCACGCCTGGTAGAGCTGTCGATCCTGTTTCGACAGGCGCAGCTTGTAGCGGTCGGCCATGTAGAAGTAGGTGCGTGCGATCATTCCGCGAATCGCCGGGCGTGGCATCACCTTGCGCGCCTTGAAGTCCACCACCGTCTGGCAGCGGCCATACTGGTGCGGTTTCTGCGGCAGCCAGGCGAAGCTGTAGTTGCTGCGGTCGCCGTTCACCTCGCCGATGCTCGGCACCAGGTTGTGCAGGTCGGCCTCGGCCTTGCGGAACTGGGTATCGTTGGCGGCGCAGTTCTTGCGCCCACCTTTCTGCCAGCATTGGCGCTGATGGCCGATTACCCAGGCCGGGACGATGTGTTCCCACTCGATACGCCGAGCGCGATTGGCGTTCTTGCGCGGCGTGTAGCCGCAGGAATGCAGGTCCACGCGATTGCCACTGTATTTGCAGCCGCAATAGAACTCGGTCGACTGCTTGGCGTACAGCGGCCAGGCCAGGCGCTTGGCCTCGGCAAAGGTGGCAGGTGCGGCGTGGAGGGAGAGGCTGGCGAAACAGCAGAGCAGGGGGAGTAGGCGTCGAATCATGGGGCGGCAGAGTAGCCGCCGATATGTCTCGTGGGAAGGTTAAACGCGATGTTTTTCAATGGCTTATGTAGTGGCCAAGGGCCCCTCCATGCAGTGAGGGGCCCTGCGCTCTTCAGGCGTTGCTCGAGGCTGCCGCTGTGATGCCTTGCACGCTCTCGCCGCGATCACGGCTGAACTGCGGCATCAGCGAACCCACCACCATCCCCAGCAGGCTGAGCAGCAGACCCGCCAGTTGCGGCGGCCAGAAGTCGGTTTCCTGGTAGGTCAGTTCCAGGATGATCCAGCTCGCCAGGCCCAGGCCGATGGCGAATAGCGCGCCCTGGGTCGTCGCACGCTTCCAGAACAGGCCGGCGAACAGCGGCACCACCGCGGCCACCAGGGTCACCTTGTAGGCATTGCCGACCATCTCGTAGATGCTCGCCGTGGAGTGCAGGGCGAACACCGAGGTGGCGATGGTCATGGCCACCACGCTGATACGCATGGCCAACAGGAACTGGCGGTCGCTCATCGCCGGCACGAAGTTCTTCAGGATGTTCTCGGTGAAGGTCACCGACGGCGCCAGCAGGGTACCCGAGGCGGTGGACATGATTGCCGACAGCAGGGCACCGAAGAACATCACCTGAGCGAACAGCGGCGTGCGCTCCATGATCAGGTGCGGCAGGATCATCTGCGCATCCTCGGCCAGCCAGCGCTGCACCATCGCCGGGTCGATCAGCGAAGCGGCGTAGGTGAGGAAGATCGGCAGCATGCAGAACGACAGGTAGAACACCGCGCCGGCCATGGAGGCGCGGGCGGCGATGTTCTCGGTCTTGGCCGACATGACGCGGGCGTACACGTCCTGCTGCGGGATCGAGCCGAGCATGAGCGTCACCGCTGCCGCGATGAAGGCAACGATATCCCGTGGTTCGAAGGCATGCATGAAGGTGAACTTGCCTTCGGCCGCTGCGTGGCTGATCACCACATCGGCGCCACCCGCCATGTCGCCGATCAGCCAGGTCAGGTAGACCAGCCCCAGGACGATGATGATCATCTGCATGAAGTCGGTCAGTGCCACCGACCACATGCCGCCGAACAGGGTGTAGAGCAGCACGATGCCGGTGCCGATCAGCATCCCCTGCGTGGTGCTGATGGACCCGTCGGAAAGCACGTTGAACACCACGCCCAGGGCGGTCAGCTGCGCTGCCACCCAGCCCAGGTACGAGCCGATGATCACCAGGCTGGTGAAGATCTCCACATGCGGGCCGTAGCGCTTGCGAAAGAAGTCGCCGATGGTCAGCAGGTTCATGCGGTACAGCGGGCGGGCGAAGATCAGGCCGACCAGCATCAGGCAACCGAAGGAGCCGAACGGGTCCTCGACGATGCCGGCGAAACCGTCTTCGATGAAGGTGGCGGGTATGCCCAGCAGGGCTTCGGAACCGAACCAGGTGGCGAACACCATGGCCGCGACCAGGGGGAAGGACATGCTCCTGCCGCCAGCGGCAAAGTCCTTGGCGTTCTTGACACGGGTGGATGCATAGAAGCCGACACCGACGGTGAACAGCAGGTAGATCGCAACAAACCAGATCAGCATGGGGTGGATACCAGTGGCTCGCCCGTCGTCCGGCGTGGGCAGTGCCCGCTAGGCCGCCTGGACCGACAGAATTGTTGTTTTCATGGCGTGTCACGGCTGGCGAGCAAAACCGCCACGGCAGATGCCGCTGCGGGTTCGCGGCCACTTGCCGCAATGGGCGGGCAGTCTGCCAAAAACGTAAAATATGTCAAACAGATAAAAGCCTGCTGAGCAGAAAATCGACAAACGATGAGCCCCAAGGGTGGGGAGTACAGGCAATCAGGGGTGTGCGGCTGCGCTGCCGGGCAGGCGTTGTTGATATTTTACGAAGCGGCCCAGTCGCCGTCACCGAAGGCTCGGGCAGGCGTGGCGGCCCCCTTGACTGGCGCGCCCACCCCGCGTCATCAGTTGGGCCGTTGTCCGCACCGCCTAGCTGAACCGGGGCAGCCGCTGATCGTCGCGGGGCTCACCGTTGTCGACCTGCTGCGGCATGCCGGCGACCTTGATCACTGGCGTGCGTTCGCCCACCAGGCGCAGGTCGCGACGGGGCAGGGCGAAGCGCACGTCCAGGTCGCGCAAGGCATCGAGCAGTTGCAGGTTGATCTCCTGCTGGATGTCCATGTACTGGTTGTAGTCCGAGGTCAGGACGATGTAGACCACTTCGAAGGTTAGCTGGCTTTCGTCGAAACCGAGGAAATGCGCGCGGTCGAATCTGGCCTTGGGCGTGGCCCGGACGATATCGCCGACCGCCTCGGCCACCTGGCGGACCTTGTCGCTCGGCGTGTCGTAGTTGATACCGAACTTGAAGACGATGCGGCGTGTGTCCATGCGCTTGTAGTTGTGCACCACCTGGCGCAGCAGATCGGCGTTGGCACAGACCACCTGCTCACCGCTGAGGGAGCGGATGCGCGTGGTCTTCAGGCCGATGTGCTCGATGGTCCCGGCCACCTCGCCGAAGACCACGAAATCGCCGATCTCGAACGGCTTGTCGACGCCGATCGACAGCGAGGCGAACACATCGCTGAGGACCGTCTGCACCGCCAGTGCCACGGCGATACCGCCGACGCCCAGGCTGGCCACCAGCGCCGTGATATCCACCCCCAGGTTGGCCAGGATCGACAGCAGCATCACCGACCACACCACGATCAGGACCATGATGCTGATGATGGTGGTCATCACCGGGTTGTAGTGGCCGCCGTTCTTGCTCATCAGCAGACTGCGCGACCACAGGCGCACGCCGCTATCGACCCACAGCGCCACCTGCAGGGCCAGGGCGACGAACCAGGTATGACTCAGCGCGCTCTGCCAGCCGTCAGGCAGCTCCGGCAGGCGCAACGCCAGCAGCAAGGAAAACGCCAGCAGTAACGAGCGGCTGGTGCGGCCGATCACCGCCGCCAGGAAGTTTGGCCAACTGCCGTCCTGCCCCTTCGACCAGGCCTTGAGTCGTTTGTGCAGCGTGCTGACCAGGGTACGCAACACGCTGTAGATCAGCGCGGTGGCAACCACGACGATCGCCACGTTGAGCCAGAACTCTTGGTCCAGCCAGATATTCCATTGCTCCATCGCCAGGGGCCTCCAGAAAAAGACACATAGTTTTCTGTAGGCCCTGGGGGGCAGAAGTTCCCATGAATGGGGAGGGCGGTCGCTTCTCAGCAGCCCTGGCGACATGGCAGATGCCAAGACCGCCTCGGACGTACTCCGCGAATCTATCGCTGCTCCGGTGATGAACTGGATTTCTGCAGGCTATTGGTCAGTGGCTCAAGCGACCAGAAAAACAGCAGCAGGATCATCGCTGCGAGATTGCTCCGCGCCGCAGAATATTCGTTGTGCCAGAGCTCGATGAGCACCTCGCATCCGCTGTAGATGGCCAGTGTCAGCAGGATCAGACGGCACAGATGGATGCTGCGTCTGGTGAGGAACTGGCGATCGTTCATGAGGGAATTCCATTTCTCGGCATGCGGTAACAGCCGCCATCATATCGAAACAGCAGTGACGACTGGCAACGTCGAATATCCTCCAGGCCCCTGGTCGTCACCTGTACGTGAGACTTCACACGCCTTGCGCGATCAGTGCGGAATCTTCCTTGCCCTTCGCCATTTTTGACACGGGGTGGCTAGATGTGTAAACCCAGTACGTTGTTCAGTGGAAGCGGTGCTCTGCTGATCGGGGGCAGGTATCCGAGGCTGGCGTGCAGTCGGTGCCAGTTGTAGTGATGCAGCCAGGGCAGCAGGTGCGCTGCTCGCTGCTGTGAAGTGTCGTAGCTACGGGCATAGGCCCATTCACGCAGGCTCGTTTGGATGAAGCGCTCGGCCTTACCGTTGGTGCGTGGCGTATAGGGCTTGGTACGGATGTGTTTCAGCCTGAGTCGAGCACACAACCGTTGAAACGCCCGGGACCGATAACAGGCGCCGTTGTCTGTCATGACGCGCCGAAAGCAGATGTTCAGCCCGCGGTAGTAGCGCAGTGCTTGCAGCAAGGCCCGGCAGGCGCTGCTGCCGCGCTCATCTGGATGCAGGCTGGTGAACGCCAGTCGGGACGCATCGTCGATAGCCACGTGCATGAACTCCCAGCCGGCGCCGTCGGAGCACTGCTGACGGTCGCCAGTGACTCGATGTCCGGGTTTCCAGAAGCGGCCAAGCTTCTTGATGTCCAGGTGCAGGAGATCGCCGGGATTGGCGTATTCATAACGCACCACCACAGGAGCAGGTTCCAGCTCAGCCAGCCGATGAAAGCCGGCCTGCTTGAGGCGGCGGGCCACGGTACTGACGGCCAGGCCGAGTATCTGGGCGATCTGCCGGTAAGTCTTGCGAGAGCGACGTAGCTCGATCAGTTGCTCGACCAGAGCGATTGCCGTGGCATGGGGGCATGAGTGCGGACGTGATGAACGATCCATCAGGCCAATCTCACCTTCCTCACGAAAGCGTTTGAGCCACTTGTAGGCTGTACGCACACTGACGCCAGCGGCTTGTGCCGCATCTTCGACTCGCAGACCGTTGAGCATGCGCTGCACGAGAAGGGCTCGACCTCGCGGGGTAAGACGGGCATGTTTATGCAGGTTCATCCGGGGCTCCTGGAAGGCTGTGTTGGTCGCGCTTCCAGAATTCCGGGAATGCCCCGGATGAACAACCTACTGAGAGATCACAGCTAGACATGTCTGGCTGCTGTGGCTAGCGTCGCTTGCTGGGATGGGCTGAAGCCTGCCCCTTGAGCAGGCGTTGCCATTCGAATACTTCACCCGCTTTTGGCTTGATGTGCTCGGGCATACCAGCATCTAGCTGCTTCCTGGGTGATCGCTATGCCGCGTTGGGACAGGCTTCGATTAGTTTTGTTGTCGGCTGAGCTGCCTATAAACAGTTTTATCCCTTTTCCCTTGCATCTCGGACGTCAGACCACATGAACGACTCCAAGCTTTTGATGAGAACAGCCGTCTCAGTGGCCATTGGGTTGCTGGTCTCATTTCTGACGTTGTGGTGGGTTACGAGCCATCTGGATTTCATCTCACGTATCGCCTGTAGCGATGCCTTCACTCTGCCGGCGCTCGCGTGCCGTTTCGGTGGGCTTGGGATCACGCTCTTGCTGGTACCTCTTTCAGGCGCCGTAGCATTCATTACTGCCAAGTGCCTTCTCCCAAAGTAGGTTAACGCTTGGCCGTACACAGGCCTGGGGCGGCCTAGCAATTCATTCTGGCCGACGCCACTGGGGCGTGTGTTAGGGCACATCGGTGTCTAGCTACTTCCTGCTGGCCACAGGGGGATGAAGGTAGGTTTTCGTCAGTGCGTCGAGGGGCATCCGGGAAAAAAGAAGGCGATTTGTCCTCTGGCTGACCTTAATGCCGGCATCTTTTCTAGCCTGAGTGCTTGAGCTCAGGCTGGCCAAACACAATGTCTAGTCCTGAAATAGGTTTACACCTGCTCAGGTAGGCCGATAGGCCTCAAAACGCCCGATGCACCGCATCGGGCGTTTTGTTTTTCAGGGCCATGTGAGGCCGCTCCGTGTTGTAGATCTGCACCGCCTCATCAACCATCGTTCTCGCCTGCTCTAGATTTTCTGGACTGCTCAGCAGCAGCTCTGTTTTGAGTATTCCATTGATCCGTTCGGCCAGCGCGTTCTGGTAGCAGTCATATCCGTCAGTCATCGAGCATTGCACCCCGTTCCGTGCATGCAGTGACTGGTACAGCGCTGAGCAGTATTGAATACCTCGGTCTGAGTGATGGACTAACGGCTGACGCCGCCGTTTGCGCAGTGCCTGTCTAAAGGCTTGCGCAACCGATTCGGCATGCAGGCTCTCATGCACATGATGGCCAACAATCTTTCTGGAGTAAGCATCTGTTACCAGGCTTAGGTATAGCGGGCCGCTTCTGGCAGGCAGGTAAGTGATGTCCGCCACCCAAACGTGCTCTGACCTTGATGGGACAATTTGATTCGGGCCTGGCTTCAGTCGGTTGGGATGACGATAGAAGCGGTGAAAGCTCTGAGTTGTCTTGTGATACGCCCGCTTGGGTAGCACCAGCAAACGGCGCTCTCCCAAGACCTCAAACAGCCGGTCTCGGCCAACTTGGACCTGCCTATCAGGCTGGCAGCGCAGCAGATAGTGCAACTTCCGTGTGCCCAGCCGTGGCTGACGCATCCGGATTTGTTGAACAAACTCGACAATCCGATCTGCTTGGCGTGCTTTGCTATCAGCCACTCGGTTGCGCTTGTAGTAAGCCTGCCGACTGATGCCGAGAAACTGACAAGCCCTGGCAATGCTCAGCCCTGCGACTTGACCTTGCGAGAGGACTTGCCGGATCGCTTTTTTACGACCGATACACCGTAGTCCTTTTTCAGGACATCAACGACGGTCTCGAAGAAATGAGCTTTCTGGCTCATCAACTCAAGCTGCTGCTCAAGCTCTTTGATCCGCTGCTCTGGAGTGAGCGTTTTGGGGGCGGACATCGCGCAACTCCTCTCGGCCCGGATCGACGCCCCTTGGCTCCAATCTTGCCGACCATGCTTACGCAACCATACCAGAACCGTTGATCGACCCTGGATGCCATACCGTACCTGGGCCTGCTTGTAGGTCAGCTCGCCTTTTTCAATCTGATCAACGACGGCCAATTTAAAAGACAGCGAGTAATCTCGCTGCGTGCGCTTTACACCTTGCTCCATCTAGCTCTCCGGAAAATCGGGATGGGAGGTGTAAACCTTATTCAGGACGGGACACAAAAAACGAAAAAGCCCCGTCAGTGATGACGGGGCTTTTCTTGACTGTCTGGAGCGGGTGATGGGAATCGAACCCACGGCTCTAGCTTGGGAAGCTAGGGTATTACCATTATACGACACCCGCAGCGGGTGCCTTTATACCGGAACTCGGCACAGAAATGAAGCGCGAAGCGTTGCGACAGATGCAGCCGCTCCGCGCTTGCGGGCCGTCATACCGCGACGGCCTGGAGGTCGCGCAGGTCGCCTTTGGCCGGCAGTTGCAGGCGTTTGCTGGGGGCGTTGAAGAAGTCCAGTAGTACGCGTTGGCACTGCAGCCAGGCAGCCTTGTGCTCCATGTCGAGGAAGTGCCCGGCATCGTCGATCACCGCGAACTGGGCGCTGTCGATGTGCTGGGCGAACAGGCAGGCATCTTCCACCGAGGTGTATTCGTCGCGGTCGCCGTTGACGAACAGCAGCGGGATGTCGATGGCTTGCAGGCACTCCATGCTGCAGTGCGCCTCCATGTTCAGCACCTGCTTGATGTGTGCGTACATCTGCCGGTACTCGTGTTCGTCCAGGGTGCTGACGTGCTTGTGGTTGAAGCGCTTGAACAGCGACGGCAGGTGCTTGCCGATGGTGCTGTTGACCAGCAGGGCGATGTTGTCGCGATCCACGGCATTGAGAAAGCGCAGGCCCTTCTGCAGGTAGTCGAGCATCGGCACGTTGAGGATCGGCGAGAAGGAGCAGATGGCGGCCTTCTCCAGTGTGGCAGGGCGCTGGGCCAGGGCGAGCATGGAGGCGACGCCGCCCCAGGAGAAGGACATCAGATACTGGGCGCGGTAGTGGTCGATCAGCTTGAGCAGGATAGCGGCCTCGTCCTCCTTGCTGATCGGCGTGAAGTCGCTGTTGTACGGCTTCGACTGCCCGGCGTAGGGCAGGTCGAAGGCCACCACGTTGAACTGGGGCTGCAGGTATTTGACGGTTTGCGTGAACGAGGCCGTGGTCGCCAGAGAGCCATTGACCAGAATGACGGTCTTGCTTGCTGCCGGATTGCCGTAGAACTCCGTATGAACCTTGTGCTTCCTGTTGATCTCGACGACTGCGGTTTCTGGCCTCATGTCGTTTCCTCCTGGCGCAAATGGGTCAAGGCGAGCGGGCGGCCGTTCGCATTTGATTGAGCAGTCAGAAAAGCGCCTGAGCGTGACAGCTTGATGTCAGGCGGGAGATTTTTATAAGTCTAGGAATTTCAATCAGTTAGGATCGAAACAGGCGAACGCTCCAAGCCTTTTCGAGGCTGGGAGAGAGCGGTGTTACCAGGCAGGAATCCAGTCGGCGCAGCGCGCCAATAACTGAAAAAAACACGGCTTGTCTCGTCGTGACCGGTTGGTCATCTAGAGACTTATGGTGCGATTCAAGCAGTTGCCTTGCAGCGATGCAAGGGCGAGTCACATCTTTATCGCCCGTTGTGGGCACCGTTGGTCGGGTAGTCAGGTTTCGCGGCTGCGTTGCGATCAGACGCTGGCGATTTCCGTGGCGGTGAGGGCGCGGTACTGGCCGGGTGCGAGCTGCGGATCGAGGACGATCTCGCCCATGCTTTCGCGGTGCAATGCGACGACGCGATTGCGAAAGTGACCGAACATGCGCTTGACCTGATGGTAGCGCCCCTCGAACAGGGTCAGGCGGGCGCGGTGGCTGTCCAGCAGTTCGAGCTGGGCGGGCAGGGTGGTGAGGTCTTCGAAGGCGAAGTACAGCCCGCGAGCGAAGACCTTGGCGTATTCGTCGGTGATCGGCTGTTCGGTGGTGACGTGGTAGACCTTCGGCTTGCGCTGCTGCGGCTGGGTGATGCGGCGTGACCAGCGGCCATCGTTGGTGATCAGCAGCAGGCCGCTGGTGCCCAGGTCGAGGCGGCCGGCCAGGTGCAGGTCGTGCTTGTCCGGCTCGTCGAGCAGATCGAGCACGGTACGGTGTTCGTCGTGCTCGGTCGCGCTGACCACGCCGACCGGTTTGTGCAGCATCCAGTAGCGCGCGCTGCGGCCGGCCTGCAGCAGTTCGTCGTCCAGCTCCACGCGCTGGAAGTCACGGACTTCGGTGCGCGGGTCGCGCACCACTGCGCCATCCACCCGCACTCGTCCGGCGCTGACCAGCAGGCGGCTGTCCTGGCGGCTGAAGCGCGGGAAGTTGCTGAGGAAACGATCCAGGCGCATGGCTCAGTCCCGCTCAGTGCGTTGCGCGGCGTCCAGTGCGCCGGCGCAGGCCGGGCACAGGCAGGCCGTGTCGCGCTGCTCGGGCGTCAGACGTTCGAGCGCGGCGGGATCGATCTGCGCCCCGAAGCACCAGCAGGGTTCGTCGCTGCGCCCCGCGGCTATGCTGCAATCATTGGCCTTGCCGCACAGCGGGCAGCGCTGGGTATCCATCACTGTTCGACGCAGACGCGGTCGCGCCCGGATTGCTTGGCGCGGTACAGGGCACGGTCGGTGCGACCGAGCAGGCTATGCAGGCTCTCGCCCGGCTGCCATTGGCTGAGACCGAGGCTGGCGGTGACCTGCAGCGTCTGGCCGGCGATGGCGTAGCGCTGTTCCGCGCATTGCTGGCGCAGTTTTTCGGCCAGGTCATGGGCGGCCTGGCGGTCGGTGTTCTTCAGCAGCAGGATGAACTCCTCGCCACCCCAGCGGCAGAGGATGTCGGACTGGCGCAGCTTGTCACGCAGTTGCCGGGCGAAACGCTGCAGGACTTCGTCGCCAGCGAGGTGGCCATGCTCGTCGTTGATCAGCTTGAAGTTGTCGAGGTCGAGCAGCACCGAGCAGAGCGGGCTCTGCTCGCGCTGGGCTTCCTGCAGGGCCTGCTCGGCGAGGATGTCGAAGCCGCGGCGGTTGGGCAGCTCGGTGAGCACATCGGTGGTGGCCAGGGCGGCGATACGCTGCTGGTAACGGCGGATCGCCAGGCTTACCAGTGTCAGCACGATGGCGGTGACCAGCAGGCACAGCAGCAGGTTGATGTAGAGCCCCTGGCGGATGCCGGCCAGGGCCTTGTCGTGTTTGTCGACGAACAGGTACCACTCCAGCTCGGGAATGTAGCGCACGTTGAGGAAGTGCTCGCGACCATGCTCCTGGTACTCGAAGCGGCCGCTCTGCGGACTGGGCAGCTTCTCCAGCATGTCGCTCAGGCCGGGGATGTCGGCCAGCGAGTCGCCGACCTTCGCCCCCTGCGGCCCGCCCTGCGCGCCGGTAAGGGTGATGCGTCCGGTGGTGTCGACGAAGTAGACGCTGCGTTCGTAGCGTTGCTGGTAGTCGTCGATCAGTTTGACCACCGCATCGACGGCCAGGCCGACGCCCGTGGCCCCGATGAAGTTGCCGTCGTAGTCGACCACCTTGTAGTTGATGAAGATGGTCAGGCGGTCGGCGTTGGCCATGTCGACGTCGACATTGATCTCGTAGGGCTCCGGCTGCATGCGTACGCGGTAGTACCAGACGTCGCGTGGTTCATCCGGTTTGACCCGCTTGAGCACGCCCTTGGACTGGTAGTAGGTGCTGCTCCTGTCGGAGACGAAGAAGCTGGTGAAGGCGCCATAGTGTTCCTGGACTTCGCGCAGGTAGCGCGTCATCTGTGCGGTGTCCTGCTCGCCGGCCAGTACCCAGTCACGCAGGAAGGTGTCGCGGGCCATCATCGAGGAGATGAGGATAGGGCGCACCAGGTCCTTCTGGATCTCCGAGTAGACGGTGTCGGAGGTCAGCGGCAGCTCGGTGTTGATGATGCTGTCGCGAATCGAGTCGCGCGAGGCGTAGTAGCTCAGCAGCGAGGTGGTGAGAAAGCCGCTGCCGAGCAGGAACAGGAGCAACAACACCAACGAGGCTTGCGTGTGCCGTGTGGGAGGCAGTGACATGGGTAATCCGGGGCTATCTGATCGCGTGATGCTAGCGTGCGGGGCGGGGGGAACGCCAGTTGTGATCGGTGGCGATGAGCGTTGGGTGGTGTGGGTGAAATCTGGAAGTTGCGGGCATTTCGCTTCTGGATCGCGTTCGGGGCGGGGGGCTGCGAGAGTGGATGCGATGGTTGGAGATGATGGTGTTGATTGCCAGGAGGCGGTCGCGGCTGAAGCCCCTCCCACGGTGGCTCGTGTTGCGGGCTTGGAGAGGAATCGCGGCTGAAGCCGCTCCTACGGGAGGGGGGAGGTTGTGGCTGGGGCTTCTTCCACGGGGGCTCGTGTGGGCGGGGTTGCGGAGGAATCGCGGCTGAAGCCGCTCCTACGGGGCGGGGGGGGGGGGCGGTTGTGGTGGAAGACCTCCCACAGGGCGCTGTGGGAGGGGCTTCAGAGGCGAATCTCAGGCTTCGTCCAGGACCACCACGCGCTGTCCGGCGCGCACCGGCGAGCCCGGTTGCACGCGCACTTCGCGCACGGTGCCGGCCATGGGGGCGGTCAGCGGGATCTCCATCTTCATCGATTCGAGAATCACCAGCACGTCACCTGCCTGAACCTGCGCGCCTTCGCTGACCCGCACCTGCCATAGGTTGCCGGCCACGTGGCTTTCGATGGCGTGCTGACCGACGCCGAGCGGAGCGTCTTCCGCCTGCTCCGGTGCGGCTTCCTCGACCTCGAAATGCGCCTGGCCGCTGTCGATCCAGCGCTGCCGCTCGGCGTCGAAGGCTGCGCGCTGCTGGTGGCGGAAGGCGGCGATGCCATCGGCCTCATCCGCGAGGAACTGCTGGTAGTCGGCCAGCGCCAGTTCGCTGTGCTCGATGCGCAGGTCGAAGCGGCCGAGCGGAAAATCGCGGCGGATGCGCAGCAGCTCGGAGGCCGATACCGGGTAGAAGCGGATCTGGTCGAAGAAGCGCAGCAGCCAGGGCTTGCCGTCGAAGGCCGCGACCTCGCGGTAGCGGTTCCACATCTGCAGGGTACGGCCGACGAACTGGTAGCCGCCGGGGCCTTCCATGCCGTACACGCACATGTAGGCGCCGCCGATGCCCACCGAATTCTCCGCCGTCCAGGTGCGTGCAGGGTTGTACTTGGTGGTGACCAGGCGATGACGTGGATCGAGCGGCGTGGCCACCGGTGCCCCCAGGTAGACGTCGCCCAGGCCCATGACCAGGTAGCTGGCGTCGAATACGGTGCGGTACACCTCGTCGAGGTTCGGCAGGTCGTTGATGCGGCGGATGAACTCCAGGTTGCTCGGGCACCAGGGGGCGTCCTTGCGCACGGTGGTCATGTATTTCTCGATGGCCAACTGGCAGGCCGGGTCGTCCCAGGACAGCGGCAGGTGGACGATGCGCGACGGCACCTGCAGATCGCGCGCGGCGCAGACCGCGTCCCATTCGCCGGCGACGATGTCGAGCAACGTCTGCAGGGGCAGGGTTTCCGGCTGGTAGTGCAGCTGCAGCGAGCGGATGCCCGGGGTGAGGTCGATCACGCCGTCGAGGCGCTTGGCCTCCAGTGCCTGCATCAGCGCGTGGCCACGGAAGCGCAGGACCAGGTCGAGCTCCGGCTGGCCGATCTCCAGCAGCAGGTGGGTGTCGCCGGACAGGCGCGCGACCAGGCGGGTGTCGGCTTCGCCTAGGTCGAGCACGATGGGGGAGCCTGTAGGAGCGGATTTATCCGCGATTGGTGTGCCAGCTATATCGCGGCTGAAGCCGCTCCTACGGAGTGTGGTGCACTCGATTGCACTGGCTTTGGCAAGCTCCCGTGCCGTGGCGATATCCACCGGCACGAAGCGCACCTTGTCGCCGGCCTTGAGCTGGCCGAGCTGCCAGAGGTCGGCCTCGATGATGGTCACCAGGCAGACGAAACCGCCCAGGCTGGGACCGTCCGGGCCGAGGATCACCGGCATGTCGCCGGTGAAGTCCACCGCACCGATGGCGTAGGGGTTGTCGTGGATGTTCGACGGGTGCAGGCCGGCCTCGCCGCCGCTGTCGCGCACCCATTCGGGCTTCGGCCCGATCAGGCGCACGCCGGTGCGGCTGGAGTTGAAGTGCACTTCCCAGTCGGTGGCGAGGAAGCTGTCGACATAGGCTGGCGTGAAGTATTCCGGCGCGCCGTGGGGGCCGTAGATCACCCGCAGTTCGCGCAGCGCTGGCAGGGCCGGGCAGAGCTCGGCAGGCAGCCGTGCGCCTGCGCTGCGTTCGTTCAGCGTCGGGATGTGCAGGACGTCGCCGGCGCGCAGGGCACGGCCGCCGTGGCCGCCGAACTGGCCGAGGGTGAAGGTGCTCTTGCTGCCCAGGTAGTCCGGCACCTGGATGCCGCCGCGAACGCTCAGGTAGCTGCGCGCGCCACTGCCTGCGATGGTGCCGAGGGCCAGGGTGCTGCCGGCGTGGATCAGCAGGACCGTGTTCATCGGTTGCGCGGCGCCGTCGACGCTCAGCGGGATATCGGCGCCGGTGACTGCCACCACAGCGTCGCAATTGAAGCGCAGGGTCGGGCCGCTCATGGTGATTTCCAGGCCGGCTGCTGCGGTGTCGTTGCCGAGCAGGCTGTTGCCCAGGCGCAGGGCGCGGTCGTCCATCGGCCCGGAGGGTGGCACCCCCACGGCCCAGTAGCCGAGGCGGCCGGGGTAGTCCTGAACGCTGGTCTGGGTGCCGGCGCTGAGCACGTCGAAGGTGCTGGCCTGGTAGACCAGGCCTTCCAGGCAGCGTGTCCAGGGTGAGCCGCTGGCGAAGGGGGCGTCGGCCAGAATCTGGCGCAGGTAGTCGCGGTTGCATTCCACGCCGTAGAGCACGGAATCGGCGAGGGCCTGGTCCAGCGCGGCACTGGCCTGTGCGCGGGTCGGGGCCCAGGCGATCAGCTTGGCGATCATCGGGTCGAAATAGGGTGGAATCTCGCAGCCGGCCTCGACCCAGGTGTCGATGCGCAGCGCCTTGCCATCGGCGGGCGGGAAGGCCACGGCGGTGAGCAGACCGGGGCTGGGCTGGAAGTCCCGGCCCGGATCCTCGGCATACAGGCGTGCCTGGATGGCATGTCCACTGGGGCGCAGCCCGGCGGCCAGCTCGCTCAGCGGCGGCAGGTCACCGGCCGCCAGTTCGATCATCCAGCGCACCAGGTCGACGCCCCAGACCTGTTCGGTGACGCCGTGCTCGACCTGCAGGCGAGTGTTCACTTCGAGGAAGTAGAAGCGCTGCGCCTCGCTGTCATAGACGAACTCCACGGTGCCGGCGCTGCGGTAGTCGACCGCCTTGGCCAGCTTGATCGCTGCCGCGCAGAGTGCATCGGCCATGCCGGCGGGCAGGTTCGGCGCCGGAGTCTCTTCCAGCACCTTCTGATTGCGGCGCTGCACCGAGCAGTCGCGCACGCCGAGGGCGATCACCTCGCCCTGGCCGTCACCGAACACCTGCACCTCCAGGTGACGGGCACGCTGGATGTATTTTTCGATGAACACGCCGCTGTCGCTGAAGTTGTTCTGCCCCAGGCGTTTGACGGCGTCGAAGGCGTCGCTCAGCTCCTCGGCCGAACGGCAGACGCGCATGCCGATGCCACCACCACCGGCGGTGCTTTTCAGCATCACCGGGTAGCCGACCTGTTTGCCAGCGGCCAGCGCCGCCGCCACGTTCTCCAGCAGTTCGCTGCCTTCGAGCATCGGTACGCCGTGCTGGCTGGCCAGTGCGCGGGCGGTGTGCTTGAGGCCGAACACGCGCAGTTGCTCGGGCGTCGGGCCGACGAAGGCGATGCCCGCCGCTTCGCAGGCTTCGGCAAAGGCGGCGTTCTCGGAGAGAAAGCCGTAGCCGGGGTGGATCGCCGTGGCGCCGCTGGCCCTGGCGATGGCGAGAATCCTGTCGACCACCAGGTAGGTCTGCGTCGCCGGCCCCTCACCCAGGGAGAAGGCCTCGTCGGCCTGCTGGATATGCAGGCTGGCCGCGTCGGCTTCGGAGTACACGGCCACGCCGCCGACCTGCAGTTCACGCAGGGTGCGCAGGATGCGGCAGGCGATGGCGCCACGGTTGGCGATCAGCAGTTTTTCGAACATGGGGTGACCCTCGAAGGTCATGGCGGGCCGTCCCGCCGTCATTGGTCATGCGCCACGGTCGTCCGTGGCGGAAAATCCGGGTGGCTTGTCTCCCTCTCCCGTTCATGGGAGAGGGCTGGGGAGAGGGGCGGTTGATGACATGACCCTCTCCCCCGGCCCCTCTCCCGCAAGCGGGAGAGGGGAGTGCATCAATCAATCCCACACCAGCACTTCGGCGGGCGTCGGGTTCCAGCCGTTGCAGGGGTTGTTCAGTTGCGGGCAGTTGGAGATCAGCACGATGACATCGGTCTCGGCCTTCATCTCGACGTACTTACCGGGCGCGGAGATGCCGTCGTCGAAGGTCAGGCCGCCTTCGGGCGTGACCGGCACGTTCATGAAGAAGTTGATGTTGGCGCCGATGTCGCGCTTGCTCAGGCGGCCGTCGTGCAGGCTGGCGCGCAGGAAGTTGTCGCGGCAGCTGTGCATGTAGCGCTTGTCCAGGGCGTAGCGCACGGTGTTGCTCTCCTGCGCGCAGGCTCCGCCGAGGGTGTCGTGGCGCCCACAGGTATCGGCGGTGATGGTCAGCAGTGGGTTGCCGAGGTTGGAGTAGAGCACGGTGCCGGTGCTCAGGTAGACGCGGTTCTGCTTGCGCAGGGTGCGCTGCGGGTCGAAGCGCTCACGCGGGTTGGCGGCGGCGAAGAACAGGGTGTCGATCGCCTGGTTGCCTTCCAGGTCATGCAGGCGCAGGGTCTGCCCGGCCCTGACCTCGAACAGGTAGGGCTCGCCCGCCGGGATGGTGTGGCGGTAGACGGCGGTTTCGGGATGCAGGTTGCTTGCGGTCAGGCTCATGTCGGCACCCTCAGATGTACTGGCGTTCGGTGTTGTGGAAGGCACGACCGTTCTCCGGGCGCGAGGTGCGGCAGAGTACGCTGATGCCGTCGCTGGCGACCTGGCTCCAGCTCAGCTGCACGGGCTTGGGCGCGTACTGCGGGTTCGGGTCCATCGGGTGTTGCAGGGCGGTGAGCACCGCCAGGGTGTCCATCGGCGCGTACAGTTCGATGTAGTCGCCGGCCTGGCTGTTGCCGGGCTGGAAGTGGAAGGCCCCGGCGGCGTCGACATCCACGCGGCTGAAGAGGTTGAGGTTCATCAGCAGGTCCTGCAGGTTCAGGTCCCACTTGCCCATCTCCACCAGCAGGTTGTCCATGCCGTTGCGGAAGAAACCGTTGCGCAGTTCCTGGTAGCGGCCCTGGCCGTACTTCTCCAGCGTCTCGGCGGCGTTGAGCACGCCGGCGAAACTGTCGTGCCAGCCGCAGGTGTCGGCCGTGATCGCGGCCAGCACCCTGCCCATGTCCGAGTACAGGCAATGGCCGGCGGTGAGCTTGGCGGTGTGCTGGCCTTTGAGGGTGTCCGGCAGGTTCAGGCGCTCGCTCTTTTCGCCGGCGTTGAACAGCAGCAGGCTGACGTTGGCGCCGCCCTCGATGTCGGTGATGCGCAGCAGTTGTCCGCGCTTGAGGATGAAGGAGGTATGCCCGCCGCCGGGTACGGTCTCTTCGTACAGGCTCGGGCGCAGGGTAAGGGCAGTGTGCATGGGAACCTCGGGATCAAAGCCGGAGCGTCAGGCGCCAGAGGGCGCCTGATCATCGTTGCGATGGGATGGCGTCAGAGCTTGCCGTCGACGGCCATCTGCACGTAGCTGGGGTCGAAGCGCAGCTTGATGTTGGCGCTGTCGCCCGTGCTGACGCCGCCGGCGAAGGTCATGCCGATGGCATCTGCGCTGCGTGCACCCTCACCGAGGATGCCGTGGTCGAAGCTGAAGCTGGCGACCTTGGTCATGGTCTCCGGCAGCGCCGGACTGGTGATGAAATCCAGGGTGTCCTGCGGCGTGTAGAACAGCTTGGTGGTGGCCAGCTGCGACTGGTAGCCGGCGAGGTCGGTCCCGGAGGCCTTGGCCATTTCGCTCAGCGCTTCGCTGCTCTCGGCGGTGCCGGCCTGCATCAGTTCGAGAATCTCGAACCAGGCGCCGGTCAGGGCCTTGCCGAAGTCCGGGTTGTCTTTCAGGGTCTGGGTGTTGACCACCATCATGTCGAGGATTTCGCCGGGAATCTTCGACGAGTCGAAGACCTGGGTGCTGCCCGGTTGGGCGAGAATTTCCGCCAGCATCGGGTTCCAGGTGGCGGCGGCCTCCACGCCGGGCGTGGTGTAGGCGGCGATGATGTCGGCGTCGGAGGTGTTCACCACCGTCACGTCGCGCTCGCTCATGCCGGCGCTTTCCAGGGCGCGAGCGAGGAAGTAGTGGGAGACCGACAGCTCGACCAGGTTCACCGGCATGCCCTTGAGGTCGGCCAGGGTCTTGCCTTCGCCCTTGATCAGCAGGCCGTCGTTGCCGTTGGAGTAGTCACCGACCAGCAGCGCGGTGGAATCGACGCCGCCAGCGGCCGGAATGGTCAGGGCGTCCATGTTGGTCATGGTGCAGCCGTCGAACTGGCCGACGCTGTACTGGTTGATGGACTCGACGTAGTCGTTGAGCTGCACGACGTCGATGTCGATGCCGTATTTCTTCGCCCATTTGTCGATGATGCCGGAGGTGCTGGCATAGCCCCAGGGCATCCAGCCGGCGTAGAGCGTCCAGCAGACGCTGAAACTGTCTTTCTTCTCGGCGTGGGCGCTGAAGCTGAGTACTGCGGCCAGGCCGGCGGCAGCGAAGGAGAGCAGACGGTACTTGCGCATTGGAACCTCCAGTCTTGATGAGTACGGGCAGGAGTCGCGGCACGTTTCGAAGCGTTCGAAAGGCGCGTTCTCCCGGGCTTTTATCCCGCCGTGTAACCTCATCGGAGGTCGATGACTCTCGGACCAGTCACCCGCCTGGGCGGATCGGAACCCTAGTCATCCATTTCGCAAATTGTGGTGCCGCGATTCCGGGAAATCCCGGTTGGAACCTGCACGTTGAGGTCGTAGCGAATTGCGTGCCAGGTCGGTAAACGCGGTGAACCACGGGTTGGCGGCCGGGCAAGGCGGCACCGGTGCTGCCTGATGGGGCCGCTTCGGCGCCCGTTGCACCGTTCGAGGGCGGGCGACGCGTGAAATGCGCTTCCCGGCGCCCCGGCGCGGTGGCATGGAAATCGCTACCAGCCTGGCTGCAGAGGCGGCCTCGCCGGCGCCTTCGGGACGACCCGACTCCGCTGCTTGTCTGGACGACCAGGTAACTCACTTGTTCAAGGGAGCTTGCCATGGCGCACACCCATTTCACGTCCATTCCGCTTGTCGATATCTCCGGGCTCAATTGTGCCGACCTGGCCGCACGCCAGCGCGTGGCCGACGAGCTCGGCCGCGCTGCGCGCGACGTCGGCTTTCTGCAGATCAGCGGGCACGGTATTGCCCGCGAGCTGCGCCAGGGGCTGATCCGCCAGGCGCGCAGCTTCTTCGCCCGGCCGCTGGCGGAAAAGATGCGCTTCTACATCGGTCAGTCGAGCAACCACAGCGGCTACGTGCCGGAAGGCGAGGAGCAGTTCGCCGGCGGCAGCCAGGACCTCAAGGAAGCCTACGACGTCAACTACGACTACACCGAAGCGGCGCAGGTCTACCCGCTGCTGGGGCCGACCCAGTGGCCGGACTCGGCCGACTTCAAGCGCGAGGTGAGCGCCTACTACCGTGCCGCTCTGGCGCTGGGCGACACATTGTTTCGCGGTTTCGCCCTGGCGTTGGGGCTGGCCGAGGACACCTTCGCCAGTATCACCCGTCACCCCACCAGCCAGCTGCGCATGATCCACTATCCGCTCGACCCTGACCCGGTGGCGGACCGCCCCGGCATCGGCGCGCACACCGACTACGAGTGCTTCACCATTCTGTTGCCGACTGCCGAGGGACTGCAGGTGCTCAACGGCGACGGGCAGTGGATCGACGTGCCGCTGATCGAGGACGCCTTCGTGATCAACATCGGCGACATGCTCGAGGTACTCAGCAACGGCCAGTTCGTTGCCACCTCGCACCGCGTGCGCAAGGTCTGCGAGGAGCGTTTCGCCTTCCCGCTGTTCTGCGCCTGCGACTACCCGACGCGCATCGCGCCGATTGCCGGCCTGGCGCCTCGCGGTGAGCGGGTGTACCAGCCGGTGAGCTGCGGCGATCACCTGTTCGCACAGACCGCGCAGACCTTTCGTTACCTGCGCGAGCGCCTGGAGGACGGCACGCTGCAGCTCCCCGATGGCACGCTGGGCCTGTCCAGCTTCGGCCTGGGGCGCCGGGAGGTGACGGCATGAACCTGTTCGAACTGGCGGCACGCCACCCGATGCGCGTCGAGGGCGGCGTGCCGGACTGGATGCTCGGGCACTTTCGCCGGCGCACCATCAGTTTCGCCGATGGCCGCAGCGACGAACGCACCCAGGTGCACTGGTTGCAGAGCCGCACCTTCACCATCGACTTGCGTCTGCCGGAGGGGCCGCCATTGCCGGGGCGCGCCTGGCAGGACTATGACGCCGCCGAGCTGCGCGTGCTGGCCAATCACGAAGGCTGGGTGGCCGACAGCCTCTGGGAGGGCGGCATGCTCAGCTGGCGCGGCGGGGTCTCGCTGCAGTTGCACAACCGCTGGCCGGAGCCGGCGCGGCTGCAGCGCATCGGCAACTGCATGATCGAGTTCGGCACCACGGGCGCCTATGTCGAGGATTGGCGCCTGCAGGCCGGCAGGGGACCGTTGATCGGCCTGCGCCTGCTGGAAGAATGCGACGGCGAAACCGGCCAGGTGCTGCGCCGTGGGGGTGGCCTGATCGTCTGCGGCGAGCAGCTTGGCTGGGTGCAGGGGCGAGCGCTCGAGCCGCGGCCGTCGAGCAAGCCATTGCGTGAGCGGGTGGCGCAGGCCTGTGGCGATGCTGTGGCCCTGGCGACGCTGCTCGACTGCGAAACCTCGCTGGCCTGCATCGATGCGCAGGGCGACTACCGCGTGCAACTGTCCACCGTGCCGGCGCGCGTTGGGCAGGTGCTGACCCTGGAGGGTTTCGAGCCGCCGGTGCAGGGGCGCGTCCGCCAGTACCTGCACCATCCGCAGGATGGCCGTGCGCGGGTGCGTACCTTCATCGTCGATACCCTCGAGCCGGATTGGCGAGCCGACCTCGCGACGCCGAGCAGCAGCGAAGCGCAGCAGTGGTTCGCCACGGAGCAGGAGACGCTGGCGCGTTATCTCGAGGTGTTGAGCTAGCCATCGGTGCCTGCGTGATGCGGTGCTGAAAAGCTCGCCGCTGAAGCGCCTCCCACGGGGCGGGGGCCGCCACGATTCGTGGGAGGGGCTTTAGCCGCGCTGGATCGCCCGCAAGCGGGCTCGTACGGATGATCAGCGTACGGCGTTCGGCTGTAGCCCGGATGCAATCCGGGGACAATGTCCCGGTGAATCCCCCGGATTTCATCCGGGCTACGGTGTTGGATTGATCGGCAACGTGCCTGGGGTAGGAGCCCGCTTGCGGGCGATTGGCGGCATCAGCGATGGACGATCAGCGTATGGCGTTCGGCTGTGTAGCCCGGATGCAATCCGGGGCGATGTCCCGGTGAATCCCCGGATTTCATCCGGGCTACGGTGATGGGCTGATCGGCAACGTCTTCGGGGCGGGCGATCAGCGTGCGGCAATACGTTCGGCCACTTCGCTGGGCAGCTGCGCCTGCGCGCGGCGTGCGGCGTTCAGCGGAATGTCGTAGGTGATGCGCGCGCCATAGGCGTTGGGGGCCTGCGGGTCGTGGCGCACCTTGTCGAACACCAGCAGGCGGGTGCCGAGGCTGAAGCCCTCCGACAGGTCATGGGTGACCATGAACACCGTCAGGCGGGTTTCCTGCCACAGCTCCAGCAGCAGGGCGTGCATGTCCTTGCGAATACCGGGGTCGAGGGCACCGAACGGTTCGTCGAGCAGCAGCATGCGCGGTTGCATCACCAGCGCCTGGGCGATGGCCAGGCGCTGCTGCATGCCGCCCGAGAGCGCGCTGGGGTATTTGTCCAGGGCATGGCCGAGGCCGACCCGGGCGAGGATGCTGGCGGCGCGCTCGCGGGCCTCGCGCTTGGCTGCGCCGAACAGGCGCCCCAGCACGGGTGCGCGTGGCAGTTCCAGGCCCAGGGCGACGTTGTCCAGCACGCTCAGGTGGGGGAACACCGAATAGCGCTGAAAGACCACGCCACGGCTCGGGTCCGGCTCGTTGGGGAGTGGGGCACCGCCGAGCAGGAGCTCGCCGCGACTGGGGCGTTCCTGGCCGAGCAGCATGCGCAGGAAGGTGGATTTACCACAGCCGGAGGCGCCGACCAGGGTGCAGAACTCGCCTTCTTCGACCTTGAGGTTGAGGCGTTCCAGCACCACCTGGTCGCCGTACTCCTGCCACAGGTGGCGCGCTTCGATGAAGGCGCCTGGCGACGGGCTGGCGTCGGTACGGGGTTCGCTCATGGCGGGTTCACTCAGCGGGACGATGTGTTGGCTGAACAGGGTCATGCCTTGCCTCCTGCGTGCCAGGGGAAGCACAGACGCAGCACCTGGCGCAGGCCCAGGTCCATCAGCCAGGCCAGCAGGGTGATCCAGACGACGTACGGCAGGATCACGTCCATGGCCATGTAGCGGCGGACCAGAAAGATGCGGTAACCGAGGCCGTCGGTGCTGGCGATGGCCTCGGCGGCGATCAGGAACAGCCAGGCGGAGCCGAGCATCAGGCGCAGCGAGATCAACAGGCGTGGCATCAGTTGCGGCAGCACCAGGCGCAGGATCAGCGTCCAGGAGTTGGCGCCGAGGGTCTGAGCCTTGATCAGCAGTTCGGCTGGAATCTCCCGCGCGCGCTGTTCGATGTCGCGGGCGATGCACGGGGTGATGCCGATGGCGATCAGCATCACTTTGGACAGCTCGCCCAGGCCGAAGACGATGAACAGGATCGGCAGGATGGCCAGGGGGGGAATCATCGACAGCACCGTGAGCATCGGCGACAGCGGCGCGCCGAACAGCGGCACGCTGCCGGCGGCGATGCCCAGCACCAGTCCGGCCAGCGCCGCCACGCCGAGGCCGATGGCGAGGCGGGTGAGGCTGGAGGCGCTGTCCTGCCAGAACAGGTAGTTGCCCGTGCGCTTGTCTTCGCTGAAGGCCAGGCGGTCGACGGCATCGATCATCTGGCTGGCGCTGGGCAGCAGCTTGTCGTTGGGGTTCTCGGCCAGGCGTGCGGTCGAGGTGCTGAAGTAGACGAACAGCAGCAGGGCGAAGGGCAGCAGGATCAGCAGCAGGCGGCCGCTGCGGTCCGGATGGCGGTTGATCAGGCGCATGGAGAGTCCTCGTCGGGCCTGTAGCGAAGGGCGGGCACGGCTAGAGCGCGACGACGCCGCTGACGGGTGTCCGGTAGGCGGCAGGGTGCCGCTGGTGCGAGTGGGGCGTAGCCATGATGAACCTCCAGTTTGACGGTGGCGGACAGGAGTTCGCGGCGGTTCCCCACGGATGGGGCGCGTTCTCCCGGGCTTTTGTCCCGCCGTGTAACCTCGCTGGAGGTCGCCAGCTCTCGGACCAGTCACTCGCCTGTGGCGAGCCGGAACCCTAGCCGGCTATTGCAAATTGTGGTGCCGCGGTCCCGGCTGGCCGGGGGTGTTCCTGCACCCGATGTCCTTAGCGAACATCGTGCCATGCGCCGCAAGGTGCGGCGCTTGGCGCTGCGCTGCGGCTCGTCGAGGGCAGGCTGCGCCGTGCTGGTGCGTGGTGCGGCTGGCGTGCCGCCTGCTGGGGCGCTACAGGGTGCCGTCGGCGGCCAGCTGCATGTAGGCGTGGTTGAAGCGCAGCAGGACGCGCTGCGGGTTGCCGATGGTCTTTTCACCGCTGAAGTCGATACCCAGGTTGGTCAGGCCCTGGCCACGCTTGCCCAGCAGGGCATGGGCATCGGCAAAGTGGGCGACGCGTCGCATCAGGTCCGGCATCTTGCCGGTGCGGGCGAAGTTGAGGGCGCTGCGTGGCGAATAGAACGAGCGCAGGGTGCCCAGTTGGTCTTCGAAGTCCTCGGCGCTGGTACCCGCCGCGGCGGCCATCTGTGCTCGGGCTGCGCGTCCGGCGGCCGTCGGCAGGCCGAGCAGGCGCTGGGTCTCGAACCAGGCACCGGTCAGCGCGCGGCCGAACTCGGGATGCTGGGCCAGGGTCTGGCTGTTGACCACGGTGAGATCGAGGATCTCGCCCGGGATCCGGTTGGAGGTGAACACCATGCTGACCTGCGCCTTGCGCTGGATTTCCGAGAGGATCGGGTTCCAGGTGATCACCGCATCGCCCTGGCCAGAGAGAAAGGCGTCGGCGATCTCGCTGTCGGAGACATGCTTGATGGTCACGTCCTGCTCGTCCAGCAGGCCCCATTCCAGTGCCCGGCTGAGCAGGTAGTGGGAAACCGAGTTTTCCACCAGCAGCACGGTCTTGCCCTTGAGGTCGCGGATGCTCTTGCCGCTGCCGCGCAGCAGCAGGCCGTCGGCACCGTTGGAGAAGTCGCCGATGATCAGCGCGGTGCTGTCCGTGCCGGCGGCGGCGGGGATGGTCAGGGCATCCATGTTGGTCATGGTGCAGGCATCGAACTGGCCGGCGCTGTAGCGCTCGATGGAAGCGACGTAATCCGGCACTTCCTGCACCTGAATGTCGATGCCGTACTTGTCGGCCCACTTCTTCACGATGCCCTGCTTGGCGGCATAGTCCCACGGCATCCAGCCGGCGAAGACCGACCAGCAGAGCTTGAAGGTTTTCGGCGCGGCCTGGGCTGTCGGAGCGCTGAGCAGGCAGGCGCAGAGCAGGGCGGTGAGTAGCGGGCGAATGGGCATAGGGACCTCGGTTGGTTGGCGGACGCGGGAAAGCAGACAGCCGTGCTGCGCGTTCTCCCGGGCTTTTGTCCCGCCGTGTAACCTCGCGGCTCCCCGCCGCTGATGAGGTCGCCCACTCTCGGACCAGCCACTCGTCATCGGACGAGCCGGAACCCTAGTCGGCCATTGTGTTGAGGCAGCGCCACGCTTTCCCGCTGCGGGCCATGCTAAGCGAGGAGTGTGCCAGCGAACGTGACGAGCCTGTGATCCTGGTCACTCGGCTGCACGGAACGTGACTCAGTCCATATTGTCGAACAGTCATGCTGAATAGCGCCGTGACCACCGGGCCGCTGCCTGTCCAGCAGTCTTCTGGAAATCGAGGAGTATTCCAATATGCGTGGTTTGACTGTGATGACATTGGCGTTGCTGCTGGGCGGCTGCAGCTTCAGCGCGCCGGGCGTGCATGCGCGGGTAGGTGACCCTGACGTGATTCGTGTCGATCTGGATGGCCGTGGCCACTCCAACGGCGGCTACTTCTGCCCGCCGGGGCATCGCATGAAGGGGAGTTGCTGATGAAAACCCTCTGCACCTTGTTGCTGGCCGCCAGCCTGGCCATCGGTCTGTCGGGCTGCAGCCTGCGGTTGCCAGGTATCGGCGTCGATATCGGTGACGGTGGTGGTCCTTCGCACTGCCCTCCGGGGCAGGCCAAGAAGGGTCGTTGCTGATCCGCTTCCGGGCCACTGGCCCGCTTCCCCTGTGGAGGCTCCCATGTTCTACAGAATCCTGCTTGCCACGTTGCTGATCCTGCCGCTCGGCGGCTGTGCGGTGTATGGCTACGACCACGATCGCGGCTACCGCAATCACGCCTACTACAACGGCTACCGTCACGACTATTCGCCACCGGTGTACGTGACGTCGCGCTATTACTACGACGACCGCCGTCGCCAGTACCAGGCGCCACCCCGCTACGTGCCGGCGCCGCAACCGCGTCAACGCTATGGCTACGCGCCGCACTACCGCGACGACTACAAGCGTCACGAGCAGCCACGCCATGACAAGCCGCGCGACGCGCGGCGCCAGGAGCAGCGTGGCGTCAAGGTCCTGCGCGGCTGGGACACCGGACGGAGCACCCCGCAGCGCTACTCCAATGGGCGCAGCTACAGCGAGCAGCGGCGCAGCAACGAGCGCCGCTGGTAGTCCCGTTCAGCCCCGCACGGTTTCGCTGTGCGGGGTTTGCTCATCGACCCGACGAATCGCCTCGACCATGGCCTGCGCCGCTGGCGACAGGCTGTGGCCGGCGCGGCTGACCAGGCCATAGGCCGAGTGCTGGTGCAGCCCTTCCGCCTGCATGGGCAGCAGGCAGAGCTGACCGCTGCGAACTTCTTCGGCAATCACGTCCCAGGGCGCCATGCTCAGCACGTCGCTGCCCGCGACCAGGCGCTTGAGCACCAGAAAGTTGTCGCACTCCACGCTCAGCGGCTGCAGACGGCCGCTGGCAGCGCTCAGGCTGCGCTCGACCACATGCGGCAACTGCGTGCCAGCGAGGGGGAAGTCGAGCAGGTCGCCGAGGCTCAGCTCGCGCCGTTGCAGCAGGGGGTGCGCCGGGCGGCAGAACAGTACGCCATGGTGCACCCGTAGCGGCTCGATGTGCAGTTGCGCATCGCCTTGCAGTTCGCGGATGTCGGCGACGAACAGCTCGATGGTCGACTCCAGCAGCGCGTCGCGCAGCTCCAGCCAGTTGGCGATGTTCAGTTTCACCTGCACGCGCGGATAGCGCTGCAGCAACTGGCCGAGCGCCTGCGGTACCAGCCTGGCGGCGGGGTAGGGGCCTGCGCCCAGGCGCAGCTCGCCGGCCTGCAGGTTGCCCAGCTGGTTGACCGCGTTGCTCAACGCCAGGCTGCCGGCCAGCAGGCGCCGGGCATGCTCCAGCACCAGCCGGCCATGGGCGGTGAGGGTGACGCCACGGTTGTGGCGATCCACCAGGGTACAGCCGAGCTGGCTCTCCAGGGCCTGGATGCTGCGGCTCAGGGCAGGCTGGCTGAGGTGCACGGCAGCAGCGGCACGGGCGAAGTGCTGGTGCTCGGCGAGCGCGACGAAGTGGCGAAGCTGGCGTAGATCGTTCATGTGTGTTGTGCATCAACTTGCTTATTCGAATGCATTGGAATTATCGAACAGGCTTTGCCAACCTGCCAGCACTCCAACAACAAGACGTCCATCGCCATGAGCACATTCCTTCGCTTGAGCGGCCTGCTGCTGGCCGCCTCCCTGCCCCTGAGCGCCAATGCCGAGCTGCCGGCCGAGCGCATCGAGCCCAGCATCAATGCCGAGCTGGCGGCCCACACCAAGGTCTTCGCCCAGCAGCTCTACCGCGTCGCCGACAACGTCTATTCCGCCGTGGGCTGGCAGCTCGGCAACGTGGTGATGATCGAGGCGCCGGAGGGGCTGATCATCGTTGACACCGGCGAGTCGGTCAGCGAGTCGCGCAAGATCATGGCCGAGTTCCGCAAGATCACCGACAAGCCGGTGAAGGCGGTGGTCTACACCCACTTCCATCCGGACCATATCAACGGCGTGCAGGCGTTCGTCACGCGCGAGCAGGTCGAGTCCGGCGACGTGCAGATCTACGCCCACGACACCCTGCTCGCCAATGTCGTGGCCCAGGGCGCACTGGTCGGGCCGATTCTCGGTGTGCGCTCGGCCTACAGCTTCGGCTCCTTTCTCGAGGCGCAGGACGAGCAGGACATGAACGGCGGTATCGGCCCGCTGGTCACTCCGGAGCCTTCCACCTTCATCGCCCCGACGGTGACCTTCGCGGACAAGCTCGACACCACCATCGCCGGGCTTGACGTGCAGTTCCTGCATGTCCCCAGCGAGGCGCCGGACGAGATCGTGCTCTACCTGCCGGCCAATCGCGTGCTGATCAGCGCCGAGGTGGACCAGGGGCCGACGCTGCCGAACATCCACACCTTGCGCGGCACCAAGTTCCGCGACCCGGTGCAGTGGGTCGACAGCCTGGACAAGCTGCGCGCCTACCGGGCCGACTACATGGTGCCGTTGCACGGTCGCCCGGTCAGCGGTCAGGACGCGGTGGAGGAAGTGCTGCGCATGACCCGCGACGGCATCGCCTACATCCATGACCAGACCGTGCGCTGGATGAACAAGGGGCTGACGCCGGACGAACTGGTGGAAAAGGTCAAGCTGCCGCCGCACCTGGCGGGCTACACGCCCTACCTGCGTGAGTACTACGGTACGGTGAAGCACAGCGTGCGGCAGATCTACAACGGCTACCTGGGCTGGTTCCAGGGCGACCCGGTGGACCTCGACCCGACGCCGCCACGGCAGAAGGCCGAGCGCCTGATCGCCATGATGGGCGGGCGCGAGAAGCTGCTGCTGGAGGCCGGCAATGCCTACCTCAAGGGTGATTACCAGTGGGCCGCCGAGCTGGCCGGCTATGCCATCCGTGTCGATCATGACGACCAGCTGGCGCGCGACATCAAGGCGCGCAGCTTCCGCAAGCTGGGCTACGCCAGCATGAACATCAACTGGCGCAACTGGTACCTGATGAGCGCCATGGAGCTGGAGGGCAAGCTCGACGGTGACGAGATCAGCCAGCGCTCGATCGAGATGCGCAAGGTGTTCCTCTCGCCGGACATGGTGCGCAGCTTCACCCCGCAGAGCTTCCTGCAGAACTGGGTGACGCGCATCGACCCGGAGAAGGCCGGCGATGTGGAAATGACCCTGGGCTTCAGCTTTCCCGATGTCGGAGAGCAGTGGGCGCTGGAGGTACGGCGTGGCGTCGCGCAGTTGCACAAGGGCATTCCCGAGGGCACCGAACTGCGTCTGTCGATGGACAAGAGCTTCATGGACACCCTGCTGACCGGCGAGGGTGGCCTGGTCAAGGGCGCGCTGCTGGGTGATGTGAAGGTCGATGGCAACCTGCTGGATATCCGCCGCTTCCTCAGCTGCTTCGACTTCACCGACGAAGCCTTCGGGCTGACCCTGCGCTAGCCGATCTGGCTGCAGCAATGCCCCGGCGAATCGCCGCTGGGGCAGGGGCACGCCAGTCGAAAGAGGGGCGTTCGGACGGCGTCAGGCCCGGCACACTCCGGGTTCATCCACTCGGAGACTGACGATGAACCTGCTGTCCTTCGCCAAGGGCGCCCTGGCCATGTTCTGGCTGGTGGCGTTGCTCAACCTGCTCTATCCCTTCGCCGCGCCGCTGGGTGCCTGGGTCAACTGGCTGGCGCTGGCGGTACTGCTGGCGCACGTTGCCGAGATGCTGCTGTTCCGCGCGCGTCTGCACGGGCTGCCGGGGCCTTGGTGGCAGCGCCTGCAGGTGCTGCTGTTCGGCCTGTTGCACCTGCAGCGCTTGCGTTGAGCGCGATCGCGACGAGGATGCGCCTGAGGTGATCGCGCTGCGTGCGGGAGACGACGTGCCGGTGAGCGACCTCACTCGCACGCCGGCTCCCGCAGGGCATCACTCCACGAACAGCTGCTGCACCACCGAGAAGTCCTGCTTGCCCTTGCCCTGCTTGAGCAGCAGGCGGTAGAGCTGCAGGGCCAGCGCACCCATCGGCGCACTGTTGCCATGGTGGCTGGCGGTTTCCTGAGCCAGGCCGAGATCCTTGGCCATCAGCTCGGCCATGAACCCGCCGCTGTAGCCTTTCGACGCCGGCGCGTTTTCCATCACCCCAGGCCAGGGGTTGTACTTCTCCAGCGTCCAGTTGCCACCCGAGCTCTGCCGCATGATCTCGGCCAGCACGGCGGGGTCCAGGCCGTTGGCCACGCCCATGGCCATGGCTTCGGCGGTGGCGATCATCTGCACCGCCAGCACCTGGTTGTTGCACACCTTGGCGACCTGGCCGGCACCCTCCGGGCCCGCGTGGAAGATGTTCTGGCCCATGACCGCGAGCAGCGGCCGGACCTTCTCCAGGGCCTCGGCGGCACCGCCGACCATGAACGTCAGGGTGCCAGCGGCGGCGCCTGCGGTACCGCCGGACACCGGCGCATCGAGCAGCTCGATACCGCGTTCGCGCGCCGCCGCATGCACCTTGCGCGCGGACTCCGGGGCGATGGTGGAGCACTCGACCACCAGGCTGCCGGCCGGCAGTTGCTCGAGCAGGCCGTCGCGCCCCAGGTAGAGGCTTTCCACATGGCGGCTGGCTGGCAGCATGCTGATCACCACCTGGGCCTGATCGACGGCGGCGCTGGCGCTGACAGCGGCTATAGCCCCCTCGCCGGCAAGGGTGTCGACGGCGCTGCGCACCAGGTCGAAGACTTTCAGCGGGTAGCCTGCCTTGAGCAGGTTGCGAGCCATGGGCAGGCCCATATGGCCAAGGCCGATAAAGGCGATCTGGGTCATTCTGGCATCTCCTTGTTGTTGTCCGTGCGGCGTTCGAGGCGTGCGGGTGGGGCTGACGGTCCGGCCTCCCCGGATTTCATCCGGGCTACGTGTTTCTTCTGGCTACAGGTCCGCCAGCGGGTGCTCGCCCTCCCAGGCCGGAGCGAAGTGCGCGTCGATCACGGCAGCGGGGATCGCGGCGACATCCGGCCAGTGCCAGTTCGGGCTGTGGTCCTTGTCGATCAGGCGCGCGCGCACGCCTTCCGGAAATTCCGGGTGGCGGCAGCAGTTGAGGCTCATGGCGTACTCCATGCGGAACACGTCGGCCAGCGACTGGTGACGGGCGCGGCGGATCTGTTCCCAGACCAGGTGCGCGGTCAGCGGGCAACCGCCGGCGAGGGTTCTCGCCGCTCGTGCCAGCAGGGCATCGTCGTCGTCCTGCAGGGCGCTGAGGGCCTGGACCGCAGCGGCTGGCTCGGCGACATCGAGCAGTGCGTCGAGGCGTTCACGGCGAGGCAGCCACTGCGCCGCCGGCAGGTCGCCACGGGCTTCGTTCTCCAGGGCCTGCAGCAGGCTGTGCAGCTGCAGTTGGGCCTGCTCGCGCCAGTTCAGCTGCACCAGCCCTTCGAGCAGCGCCTGCTGCTGGTCATCGCGCAGGAAGCGGTCGGCCAGGTTGAGGTCCAGCGCATCGCGGGCGTTGATGCTGGCGGCGGTGAGGCCGAGGAACAGGCCGAGCCTGCCGGGTAGGCGGGCGAGGAACCAACTGCCGCCAACGTCCGGGTACAGGCCGATGTTGATCTCCGGCATGCCGAGGCGGCTGCTCGGCGTGACGATGCGGATGCCGGCGCCCTGCATCAGGCCCATGCCGCCCCCCAGCACATGGCCGTGGGCCCAGCAAATGAAGGGTTTGGGGAAGGTGTGGATGCGGTAGTCGAGGCGGTACTCGTCGGCGAAGAAGCGGCGCGCCAGGGGCGGGACTTCACCGGGGTGTTCGCGACACTGGTGCACCAGCTGGACCACGTCGCCGCCGGCACAGAAGGCCTTGGGGCCGTTGCCGCGCAGCATCACGCAGGCGATGGTCGGGTCTTCGGCCCAGGCTTTCAGGCGCTCGTCGAGTGCCTCGATCATCGGCAGCGACAGCGCGTTGAGGCTTTTCTCGGCGTCCAGGCTGGCGATGCCGATGCGATAGCCGTGCAGGCTGGGGCGTTCTTCGAATTGCAGGTTCATGAGGTTTTCCCGCGTAGGGTGGATGGCGCTCTATCCATCCACCGGATGGGGTAATGGTGGATGTGAAAGGCGACATCCACCCTACGAGCTATTTGTGCGCTTATTTGTTGCGCCACTGCGGGTCGCGTTTTTCCAGGAAGGCGTTGACGCCTTCGCGGGTGTCGTCGGCGTCGAACAGGTCGACGAAACGCTCGCGCTCCTCGGGCAGCCAGGTGTTCGAGCCGCGTTCGCGGGCCCCCTGGATCAGCGGCTTGATGGTGCGTACCGCCACCGGGCTTTGCCGCGCCACCTTGGCGGCCAGCAGCAGGGCCGTGCCGCGTGCTTCGCCGCTGTCGACCACCTGCTCGACCAGGCCGATGCGCAGGGCGGTGTCGGCGTCGATGCGTTCGCCGCAGAGGATCATGCGCTTGGCCCAGCCCTCGCCCACCAGCCAGGGAAGTGCCTGGGTGCCGCCCGCGCAGGGCAGCAGGCCCACGGCAGCTTCCGGCAGGGCCATCTGCGCCTGGCGCTCGGCGATGCGGATGTCACAGGCCAGGGCGCATTCCAGGCCGCCTCCCATGGCATAGCCGTTGATTGCGGCGATGGACACTCCACGGAAGTCGCGCAGGGTCTCGAAGGCCTCGCCGAAGCGCCTGGCCATCTCGCGGGCGCGGGCCTTGTCGCCGTCGGCGAACATGTTCAGGTCGGCGCCGGCGGAGAAGAACTTCGGCCCCTGTCCGGTCACCACCAGGGCGTAGACCTCGTCGTCGCGGTTGAGGTGTTCGACCACCTGCTTGAGGCCGATCAGCGAATCGCGGTCCCAGGTGTTGGCCGGAGGGTGGTTGATGGTGATCAGCGCGGTGTGCCCGTGCTTCTCAACGGTGAGCTTGTGGGTCAGGTCGAAGATGCCGGATTTGTAGGTTTCGATTGCGGTAGTCATGAGGGGGCTCCTGCAGGTGTCAGAGCAGGCGATCGAGCATGCCGCTCTGCTGCAGCAGGCGGCGGGCGACGATCACCCGCATGATTTCGTTGGTGCCTTCGAGAATCTGGTGCACGCGTGCATCGCGCACCCAGCGCTCCAGTGGATAGTCATTCAGATAGCCATAGCCACCGTGGAGTTGCAGGGCTTCGTTGCATACGCCGAAGCAGTGGTCGGTAGCGAAGCGTTTGGCCATGGCGCAGTACAGGCTGGCTTCACCGTGGCCGTGATCGAGCTTGTGCGCGGCCAGGCGTACCATCTGCCGGCTGGCGGTCAGGTCGGTGAGCATGTCGGCCAGCTTGAACTGCAGCGCCTGGAACTCGCTCAGCGCCTTGCCGAACTGCTTGCGCTCCTCGACGTAGCGCAGGCTCTGCTCCAGTGCGGCCTGGGCGGCGCCAAGCGAGCAGCTGGCGATGTTCAGGCGGCCCCCGTCGAGACCTTTCATGGCGTAGACGAAGCCTTCGCCTTCCGGGCCGATGCGGTTGCCGGCGGGGATGCGTACACCGTCGAAGGTGATGCTGCGGGTCGGCTGCGCCTTCCAGCCCATCTTGTCCTCGTTGCGACCGTAGCGCACGCCGGGGGCGTCGGCCGGCACCAGGAAGCAGGAGATGCCCCGGGCGCCATCCTCGCCGGTGCGTGCCATGACGATCAGCACGTCGCTGGCCCCCGCGCCGGAGATGAAGCACTTGCTGCCGTCGAGCAGGTAGTCGTCGCCGTCACGCCGCGCCCGTGTGCGCAGGTTGGCGGCGTCGGAGCCGGCGTCCGGCTCGGTCAGGCAATAGGAGGCGAGCGATCGGCCGCTGACCAGCCCGGGCAGCCAGGCGTCCTTGAGCGCCTGGTCGGCGAAGCTGGCGAGCATCCAGGTGGCCATGTTGTGGATGGTCAGATAGGCGGTGGTGGCCACGCAGCCGGCCGCCAGTTGTTCGAAGATCAGTGCGCTGGACAGACGCGACAGTCCCAGGCCGCCGTCCTCCTCGGCGATGTACAGGGCCAGGTAGCCCTGTTCGGCCGCACGGCGGATCACCTCGACCGGGAAGTGGTGGTCGCGATCCCTGTCGGCGGCGTAGGGCGCCAGCTCCCGCGCGGCGAAGGCGCGGGCACTGTCGGTCAGCAGGCGTTGTTCATCACTGAGTTCGAAGTCCATGGCATCTCATTGCAAGGTCAGGGGTTGGCCGCCGGCGCGCCGCTCGGCCTGCCACTCGGCGAGGCTGGGCAGCGCCGTGCTGGCGTCGAGGCGGTCGACGATTTCGAAGTAGTCCTGTTTCAGCGGGTCCTTGAGCACGTCCTCGCGTGGTTTGACCCGTACCGCGTAGACGGTCTGCAGGTTCTGGTGGTCGAAGGCGCGCCATTGCTGCTCGTCTTTCAGCAGGCTGTAGCGGTGGCCTTCGAGCGCCTTGATCAGCGCCTCACTGTCCAGGCTGTTGGCGCGCTTGGCTGCATCGGCCCATTGCTGGACGATGCTGTAGGCCGAGGCGGCGGAGCTGGACGGGTACATCTCGTAGCGGGTCTTGAACGACTGCACGAAGGCTTCGCCGCGTGCGGACTTCTCCAGCGCCGGGACGCGCCAGGTCCAGGGTTCGGTGCCGATCACGCCCTGCATCAGGTCCGGTCCGGCCTGCTCGACCATGCTCTGGGTCAGGTTGGGCGCGATGATCTGCATGCGCTCGGTCAGCCCCAGGTCCTTGGCGATGCGCATGGCGCGCACCAGGTCTTCGCCGAACAGCACCAGCGCCAGTACCTCGGCATTGCTGGAGGCGGCCTGGGTCAGGGCATCCTGGTAGTCGGCCAGGCGGGCGCCGGGGAAGGGCACGCGCACCCCTGCATGCTGGCCGGCGTTGTCGGTGCCCGTGGCCTGCCGCAGCGAGGCCTCGGTGGTGTGGCCCCAGGTGTAGTCGGAGGTCACGTAGAAATAGCGCTTGTTGGGCAAGGTCTTGCTCAGGTACTGGCCGAGCACCTTGGCACTCATCCAGGCGTTGTTGCACTCGCGGAACATGTAGCGCTGGCCATCCTTGCCGGTGGTGTCGTTGGAGTAGGTGAGGGTGCCGAAATACAGCAGGCCGTGCTCCTTGGCGCGCTTGCCGGCGGCGATGGCCACCGCGCTGGAGGAGCCGCCGAAGAGCATCGCGGCGCCTTCGGCGGCCAGCTTGTCGACGTTCTTCACCGCCTTGGCCGGACGCGAGGCGGTGTCCTTGCTGGACAGGCGCAAGGGCCTGCCCAGCACGCCGCCCTGGGCGTTCAGCTTGTCGATGGCCAGCAGGGCTCCACGCATCTGCGCCAATCCCTCCTCCTTGTACGGTCCCGTGCGCGGGTAGTTGAGCCCCAGGGTGATCGGCTCGGCAGCCTGCGCACAGGCGGTGACAGCGGCCCACAGGGCCAGAATGGCAGACAGTTGGCGCATTGCAGTTCTCCTTGTTCTTGTTCTGCTGAGAACCCTTTTACGCCGCTTGTCCAGTTCAGGTGATCGTCTATTGGTCTAAAGACACGTTACCCGGTTCTCATTTCAGAGAAATGGTCATGTTCGGCCCGTCGCCCAGCGCTGTGTCGTCGAACCAGCGGCTGGTCACCGTCTTGGTCTCCGTGTAGAAGCGCACTGCCTGTTTGCCATAGGCATGCAGGTCGCCATAGAACGAACCCTTCCAGCCGGTGAAGGAGAAGAACGGCAGCGGCACCGGGATCGGCACGTTGATGCCCACCTGACCGACCTCGATCGCATGCTGGAAATGCCGGGCGGCGCCGCCGGAGCGGGTGAACAGGCTGGTGCCATTGCCGTAGGGGCTGGCGTTAATCAGCGCGATGGCTTCTTCCAGAGTGTCCACCTCCATGCACACCAGCACCGGGCCGAAGATTTCCTCGCGGTACAGGCTCATTCTGCTGGTCACGCCGCGGAACAGTGTCGGGCCGACCCAGTTGCCATGCGGATACCCGTCGACCACGCAGTGCGAACCATCGAGCAGGCACTCGGCGCCTTCGGCCTTGCCTTCCTCGATCAGGCGCAGCACGCGCTGGCGGGCCTGCGGGCTGATCAGCGGACCATAGGCGGCGCCGCTGTCCTGCCAGTGG
Organism: Ectopseudomonas khazarica; assembly: GCF_017915135.1. NCBI lineage: Bacteria > Pseudomonadati > Pseudomonadota > Gammaproteobacteria > Pseudomonadales > Pseudomonadaceae > Ectopseudomonas > Ectopseudomonas khazarica. The sequence continues at coordinate 1,552,136 of NZ_CP068551.1, forward strand.
CCGGGGCGCAGCGCGGCCATCTGTTCGGCCAGGTCGCCGATCCAGTGTTTCGCCTCGCCGACGAACACCGCCACGCTGATCGCCATGCAACGCTGGCCGGCGGCCCCGCAACTGGCGCCGAGCAGGTTGCTGATGACCTGGTCCCTGGGGGCATCGGGCATGACCACCATGTGGTTCTTCGCCCCGGCGAAGGCCTGCACGCGCTTCAGGTGCTGGGTGCCGGTGCGATACACATGCTGGCCCACCGTCACCGAGCCGACGAAGGACACCGCGCGCACCAGGGGGTGCACCAGCAGGGCATCGACCTGCTCGCGTGCACCATGCAGCACCTGCAGCAGGCCGGCCGGTGCGCCGGCTTCGAGGAACAGTTCGGCCAGGCGGTTGGGCGTCATCGGGTCCTGTTCGGACGGCTTGAGAATGAATGCGTTGCCGCAGGCGATGGCCAGCGGGAACATCCACAGGGGAATCATCGCCGGGAAGTTGAACGGGGTGATGCCGACGCACACCCCCAGCGGCTGGATCCAGCTGGCGGTGTCGATCTCGCGGGCGACGTTCTCCACCGTCTCGCCCATCATCAGGCTGGCAATGTTGGCGGCATGCTCGGCCACCTCGATGCCACGCCATACGTCGCCCTTGGCATCGGCGAAGGTCTTGCCGGTTTCCCGTGCGAGGATTTCCGCCAGTTCGTCGTGATGCTCCTTGAGCAGGTGCTGATAGCGCAGCATCAGGCGGGCTCGCTCCGAGACCGGGACTTCACGCCAGGCGAGGAAGGCCTGCTGTGCGCCGGCTACCGCAGTCTCGATTTCCTCGGCCGTGGCCTTGGGCGCCAGGGCGATCACTTCCTGGGTGGTCGGGTCGGTGACTTCGATCAGTTCGTGAGCCTGGCTGGTGCGCCATTGGCCGTCGATCAGTTGCGGTAGGGTCTGGGGCATGTTCGCCTCCTGTTGTTCTTGTCCGGGTCTTTTATAGCGGCTGGGAACGGCCTTGTGGATTGACGATCTTGGTCGAAGGATGGACGATCTTGGGATTCGTCGACTGCCTCGGGATGCGATCAGCATGGGCTTGCGCGTGGAAACCTCCAACTGGCCGTTGCCGCTGGGTGGGCAACGCTTCATCACGCCGCCGCGTCTGCGCCGCCTGCTGGCGCGCCATCCGCTGAGTGCTGGCTGCTACCCGCTGGCCATCGGTTTCTACCCCGAAGCGGTCGGGCACCGCATGAGTCGGGCGCAGCCGGAGGATGACCTGCTGATCTACTGCCGCTCGGGCAAAGGCTGGCTGCACGGCGAGGATGGACGATTCGAGGTCGGTGCTGGCGATCTGCTGCTGCTGCCCAGGGACACTGCGCATGCCTACGGCGCCGACGCCGACGCCCCCTGGACCATCTACTGGGTGCACTTCGACGGGGCGCTCAGCCAGGACTTCCTCGACCTGCTGGGTAGCCAGCCGTTGCGCCGCATCGGCGTCCAGCCACGCCTGCTGGGGGACTTCGAGGCGCTGCTGGGGCTGCAGCGGCAGGGGTTGAACGCGCTGCCATTCATCCATGCAGCGCATCGGCTGCAGGCGATGCTCAGTTCGCTGGCGGTGCTGCCGGCGCGGGTCAATCTCAAGTCGGGGCGGGTATTGGATATCGAGGCGGTGCACGCGGTGATGCGCGAGCACCTGCACGGCAGCCTCAACCTCGATGAGCTGGCCGAGCACTTCCACCTCTCGCGCTTCCATTTCGCCAAGACCTATCGGGCCCTGACCGGGCATGCGCCGATCCAGGATTTCATCCAGCTGAAGATGGCCCTGGCCTGCCGCCTGCTCGACCGCGGCGATGTCGAGGTGCGCCAGGTCGCGGAGCAACTGGGTTACGAGGATGCCTATTACTTCTCGCGTCTGTTTCGCAAGGTGGTGGGCATGGCGCCCAGTCACTACCGGGCGCTGCACCTGGGGTAGTCGCGGCCTGCTAGACCCGTGCGATGGTCGCCAGGCCGGTAGCCACCAGCTTTTCCTGGCCGTTATTCACGGCGAACACGTCCGCTCGGCAGACCGCCAGGCGCTGGCCGGCCTTGAGCACTTCCGCGCGGCAGAGCAGGCGTTCGCCAAGTGCTGGGGCGAGGAGGTTGAGCTTGTATTCGCTGGTGACCACGTCACCGACCATCGAGGCGGCGGCCCAGGCGCAGCCGCTGTCGACCATGAAACCGACCACTGCACCGTGCATGTAGCCGTGGTGCTGGCACAGGTCGGGACGGCTGGGTACCTGCAGGCAGACCCGGCCCGGCGCGAACTCGAGCAGTTCGGCGCCGAGCAACTGGGCGAAGGTGGAGTGGGCGAGCGCCTGTTCCAGACGCTCGCGGCTGATGCCGTTCGAGTCGCTCATGTGACCTCCTGCACGGGGTGTGCGGGAGAGTCTCGACCTGCCCCTGGGCTTGGGCAAGCTGTATCCACCGATCTGATGAGGCGCCATGACCGAGCGTCAGGCGAGCAGGCGCTTCCACAGTTTCAGGCCTTCGGCCAGTTCCGCACGCAGTTCGTCCAATGGGCGTTCCAGTCCGAGCTTGACCTGGGCCGGCAACAGGCCATCCGGCGTACTGCCCGACTGCAGGGCGCTGGCCAGCAGCACCAGGTCGGCCAGGTCGGCGCTGCGTTCGTGCTCGCGCTGCCACTGGCCATGCAGGCGGGCGCATTCGATGACCGCCGACGGCAGTTGCCAGCGGGTCAGGATCAGCGCGCCGATGTCGCCGGAGAGCTGCTCGCACAGGGCATTCAGCGAGGCGCTGTCACGCGGCAGCTCCGGCCAGTGTTCCAGCTCCGACAACAGGGGCAGGCTGCCGATGTCCTGCAGCAGCCCACCGAGCATGGCGTCATCCATGGAGAAGCCGACGGTCTGTGCCAGTACGGCGCAGTAGGCGGCGCGTTCACGGGCGTTGCGCCAGCGCGTGCGAAACGCCTGCTGCAGCGCCGCGTCGTCGCTGGTGAACAGGTGCTGCAGGCTGAAACCCAGCACCAGATCGGCCAACTGGCGGGTGCCGAGGCGACCGAGCAGGTCGCGCAGCGAGGTGCAGGGGCGGTTGCCGCGCAGCAGCGGCGCGGCGGAGAACTGCATCAGGTAGGCCGCCAGTGGCGGGTCGCCGTTGATCACCCGCGCCAGTTGTTCCTGCGAGGTGTGCGGGTCGTCCAGCAGCTTGCGGATACGTACGGCGGCCTCCGGCATCTGCGGTATCTTGGCTTCGCCCTTGAGAAAACGGTTGAGGAGTGCCAGGCGCAAGGTATCGGTGGTGGTTGGCATCGAGTTCCATTCATTCGTCAGTGGCTGTGTTCGAAAGGCTAGCAAAGCATCCCCGGCCTTGCCGCAATCGTCTTCCTTGACTTGCCCTGGCCCCTTCTCTAGCGTGCCTGCACTTGTAAGGATTCAGGCAGGAAACAGGCATGACCGATGACCGCATCAAACTCGAGGCCAGCTGGAAAGAGGCGCTGCGCGACGAGTTCGACAAGCCCTACATGAAGGAGCTGGGCGAGTTCCTGCGAACGGAGAAGGCGGCCGGCAAGGAGATCTACCCACCTGGTCCGCTGATCTTCAATGCGCTCAACTCCACGCCGCTGGAGCAGGTCAAGGTGGTGATCATCGGCCAGGACCCCTACCACGGTCCGGGGCAGGCGCACGGCCTGTGCTTCTCGGTGCAACCGGGGGTGCAGACGCCGCCGTCGCTGGTGAACATCTACAAGGAGCTCAAGCGCGACCTGAACATCGACATCCCGGCGCACGGCTACCTGCAGAGCTGGGCCGATCAGGGCGTGCTGCTGCTCAACACGTCGCTGACCGTGGAGCGTGCCAATGCCGGCTCGCATGCGGGCAAGGGCTGGCAGCATTTCACCGACCGGGTCATCGAGCTGGTCAGCGAGCGGCAGCCCAAGCTGGTCTTCCTGCTCTGGGGCAGCCATGCGCAGAGCAAGCAGCGCCTGATCGACCCGACCAAGCACCTGGTACTGCGCTCGCCGCACCCGTCGCCGCTGTCCGCGCATCGCGGCTTCATCGGCAACGGTCATTTCAGCCGCTGCAACCAGTTCCTCAGTCAGAACGGCATGACCCCCATCGACTGGCGCCTGCCCGCGCTCTGAAGCGCTGCCAGAGCGCCTAGCGCCTGGCCAGCGTGTCATCGCTGCGGCACTGCTGGGCGGCCAGGTCGGCGCGCAGCGCGTCCAGGCGTTCGTCGGCGCGTTGCAGCTGGCGCGCGTCCGCCGTGGCGACGATATCCACGAGCATGCCGGCCATGGCCTCGCGGTTGCTCTGGTAGCTGGCGCGATAGGCCTCGGTGTAGAAGCGTTCGCGCTGTTGCAGCAAGGCGCTGATGCGCGCGGCGAAGTCGTCGCCGCGTCGCGCTTCCAGGGCGTCACGCAGTGCCTGTTGCCAGGCCAGGCGGTTGTCCAGCCAGACCTGATTCTGCGCGCCCAGGCTCCGGGCCCAGGCCAGTACCCGTTCGCGCTGGGCCGGCTCGAGGTCGCCGAACCAGGGCTGCAGGCGCTCGTTCATGCGTTCGGCGCGCAGGCTGATCTGCTCGTCCAGTGGCGGCTCGAGGAAGGTCACGCGCAGCTTCCGGTTCTGCTCCTCCAGCTCGGCGAACAGGCGCTCGACCTGCAGCGGGTTGAGGCCGCGCAGCAGTTCGACGGTGCTCGGGGTGATTTCCACGGCGATGCGCTGCATCGCCTGCTCGAAGCCGTCCAGCTGGCTGAGCATCAGTTCGGCGTCGCGCTCGGCCAGGGCCTGGCGGCTGCGTTGCAGCCAGTCGAGGTAGTGCGGCAGCTCCACGCTGCAATGCCAGGTCAGGTGCTGCTGCAGCCTGGGTTCCAGCCAGGCGCTCTGCTCGCGGCTCAGCTCGACGTAGTCGCCCAGTTTCCAGGGGATGATCCAGTCCAGGTTGCGGTAGGCCAGGCCGGCACGGCTGCAGGCGCCGAGCGCAACGGTGAGGGCGAGCAACAGCAGCAGGGACTTGCGCATGAGCGGGGTCCGCCTGGGTAGAGTCGTTGAGACTAATACGCGGCGAAGCGGATGCAAGAGGGCGGACATATCCGCTAAACAGTTCGCTGGCCGGCAGGTGCGCGCGCGTTGCAGGCCTGTCGTCCAGGCATGAAAAAACCGCCCCGGAGGGCGGTTTCGGGTACGGCAGTCCGGCTCAGCCGCCGAGGTAGGCGTCGCGTACCTTCGGGTCGTTGAGCAGATCCTCACCGCTGCCTTGCATGACGATATGGCCGTTCTCCAGCACGTAGCCACGATCAGCCAGCTTCAGCGCCTGGTTGGCGTTCTGCTCGACCAGGAACACGGTCACGCCGTCTTCGCGCAGTTGCTCGATGATGTCGAAGATCTGCTGGATGATGATCGGCGCCAGGCCCAGCGACGGCTCGTCGAGCAGCAGCAGCTTGGGCTTGCTCATCAGCGCACGACCGATGGCGAGCATCTGCTGTTCGCCGCCGCTCATGGTGCCGGCGCGCTGGGCGAAGCGCTCCTTCAGGCGCGGAAACAGGTGCAGGACCTTGTCCAGCTGCTCCTGGTTGTCTGCCTTGTTGCCGAAGAAGCCACCCATGGCCAGGTTCTCCTCGACGGTCAGGCGGGCGAACACGCGGCGGCCTTCCGGCACGATGGCGATGCTCTTGCGCATGATCTCGGGGGTGTCCATGCCCACCAGCTCTTCACCCAGGTAACGGATGCTGCCGCTGGTGGCGCGCGGGTTGCCGCACAGGGTCATCAGCAGGGTGGACTTGCCGGCGCCGTTGGCGCCGATCAGGGTGACGATCTCGCCGGCCTGCACATCGATGCTGACATCGTGAAGCGCCTGGATCTTGCCGTAGAAGGTGGAGACGTTGTTGAAGCTCAGCATGGATTACGCCTCCCCCAGATAGGCTTTGATCACGTCCGGGTTGTTGCGGATCTGCTCCGGCGTGCCGTCGGCCAGGGGAGTGCCCTGGTTGATCACGTAGATGTGGTCGGAAATGCTCATCACCAGCTTCATGTCGTGCTCGATCAGCAGCACGGTGACATTGTGCTCGTCACGCAGCATGCCGATCAGCTCCTTCAGGTCTTCGGTCTCGCGCGGGTTGAGGCCGGCAGCCGGCTCGTCGAGCATGAGGATGCTCGGACGGGTCATCATGCAGCGGGCGATCTCCAGGCGGCGTTGCTGGCCGTAGGCGAGGGTGCCCGCCTCGCGGTTGGCGAACTCCACCAGGTTGACCTTCTCCAGCCAGTAGCCGGCGAAGTCCATCGCCTCGCGCTCGCTGCGACGGAAGCTGGGCGTCTTGAACAGGCCGGCCAGGTAGCTGGTGTTGAGGTGGCGGTGCTGGGCGATCAGCAGGTTTTCCACCGCGGTCATGTCCTTGAACAGACGTACGTTCTGGAACGTCCGCACCACGCCCTTGCGGGCGATCTTGTGGCCCGGCAGGCCTTCGATGGCCTCGCCGTCGAGACGGATGCTGCCCGAGCTTGGCTGGTAGAAACCGGTCAGGCAGTTGAACACGGTGGTCTTGCCGGCGCCGTTCGGGCCGATCATCGAGACCACCTGCTTTTCCTTGACGTTCAGGCCCACCCCGTTGACGGCCAGGAGGCCGCCGAAACGCATGGTCAGGCCGCTTACTTCGAGAATCGTGCGGCTCATCGCTTCAGCTCCAGGTGGGGACGTTGCATCGGCAGCAGACCTTGCGGGCGCCAGATCATCATGAAGATCATTACCAGGCCGAAGATCAGCATGCGGTACTCGCTCAGCTCACGCATCTCCTGCAGCATCACCATGACGATGGCCGCGAGGATCACGCCGAGCTGCGAGCCCATGCCGCCGAGCACCACGATGGCGAGGATCATCGCCGACTCGATGAAGGTGAAGGACTCCGGTGTCACCAGACCCTGACGGGCGGCGAAGAAGCTGCCGGCGAAACCGGCCAGGCTGGCGCCGATGGTGAAGGCCGAGAGCTTGATCACGGTGGGGTTCAGGCCCAGCGCGCGGCAGGCGATCTCGTCCTCGCGCAGGGCTTCCCAGGCGCGACCGATCGGCATGCGCAGCAGGCGGTTGACCAGGAACAGGGTCAGCAACACCAGCAGCAGGGCGATCAGGTAGAGGAAGATCACCTTGTACTGCGAGTTGTAGGCGATCTCGAAGTAGCCGTGGAAGGTGGGCATGTCGGCCGGCACACGACGCTCGAAGGACAGACCGAACAGGGTCGGCTTGTTCTCGTTGGCGATGCTCAGGCCGTTCGGGCCGCCGGTCAGGTCGGTGAGGTTGCGCAGCAGGATGCGGATGATCTCGCCGAAGCCCAGGGTCACGATGGCCAGGTAGTCGCCGCGCAGGCGCAGCACCGGGAAGCCAAGCAGGAAGCCGAACAGGGCGGCCATCATCCCGGCGATCGGCAGGCACATCCAGAAGCTCAGGCCGAAGTAGTGCGAGAGAATCGCGTAGCTGTAGGCGCCGACCGCGTAGAAACCGACGTAGCCCAGGTCGAGCAGGCCCGCCAGGCCGACCACGATGTTCAGGCCGAGGCCGAGCATCACGTAGATCAGGATCAGCGTGGCGATGTCCACGGCGCCACGGCTGGCGAAGAACGGCCAGACCAGGGCGACCACCAGCATGGCCAGGATGATCCAGCGCTGGGTGGAGGGCAGGGTGAGGAAGTTGCCGACCTGGCCGCCGCTGGGCAAGCTCGGTCGTTTGGCCCAGGCCGGGGTGATGCGATCACGCAGCAGTTGCCACACGAAGATCAGCGCCGCAGCGCCGCCGATGCACCAGAGCTCGAACGCGGTGGCACCGTGCACTTCCAGGCTGATGCCGACGGTGGTGAGTTTCAGACCCAGGACTGGGTAGGCAATGATCAGCACCAGCAGGGCGCTGAAAATCGCCGATTTGAGGTTCTTCACGCTGGAGGTGCTCATACCTTCTCCACCTCCGGACGGCCGAGGATGCCAGTGGGACGGAACAGCAGCACCAGGACCAGCAGGCTGAATGCGACCACGTCTTTGTATTGATCACCGAAGATATCGGCACCGAAGGCTTCGGCCACGCCGAGCAGGAGGCCGCCGAGTACCGCGCCGGGGATGCTGCCGATGCCGCCGAGTACCGCAGCGGTGAAGGCCTTGATGCCGGCGAGGAAGCCCAGGTGCGGGTTGATCACGCCGTACTGCATGCCCAGCAGCACCGAGGCAATGGCCGCCAGGGCGGCGCCGATGACGAAGGTCAGGGCGATGATGTTGTTGGTGTTGATACCCAGCAGGTTGGCCATCTTCAGGTCTTCGGCGCAGGCGCGGCAGGCACGGCCCAGGCGCGAGCGGGAGATGAACAGGGTCAGGCCGATCATGGCGACGAAGGTGACGATGAAGATCAGCACCTGCATGTAGGAGACGACCACGCCGTTGGTGGCGCTTTCACCGAGGATGAAGTTGCCAGGCAGCAGGCTGGGAATGGCCTTGTCCTTGGAGTCCTGCGAGAGCAGCACGGCGTTCTGCAGGAAGATCGACATACCGATCGCGGAGATCAGCGGAATCAGACGGTTGCCGCCGCGCAGGGGGCGATACGCCACCCGCTCGATGCTGTAACCGTAGGCACTGGTAACGATCATGGTGACGACGAACGCGCCGATCATGATCACGGGTACGGCTTCGATACCGAACATGGAGAGACCAGCAATCACGATGAAGGCGACGTACGCGCCAATCATGTAAACCTCGCCGTGGGCGAAGTTGATCATGCCGATGATGCCGTAGACCATGGTGTAGCCGATGGCGATCAGGGCATAGGTGCTGCCAATGGTCAGGCCATTGAGCAACTGTTGCAGGTAGTGATAAAGATCAGGCATAGCCTAACTCCTGGGCAGCGCGTAAAGCGGCGCTTGTGGCGCAGCGCGAGGCCGGAATTCTTCTAATAAACAAAGCCCACTGCAGGCTGCAGTGGGCTTTGGGTTCAGGCGGGAAGCTTACTTGGCTTCGGACTTGGAACCGTCCTGGTGCCATTCGTACACCACGAAGCTGAAGTCCTTCAGATCGCCCTTCTCGTCGAAGGCCAGGGTGCCGGTGGGGGTGTCGAAGCTGTTGGAGCGCAGGGCGGCAGCTACCTTGGCGGTATCGGTGTCGCCGGCTTTCTCGATGCCTTCAGCGATGACCTGAACGGCAGCGTAGGCCGGGAACACGAACGGGCCGCTCGGGTCTTCGTTCTTGGCCTTGAAGGCCTCGACCAGCGCCTGGTTCTTCGGATCCTGGTCGAAGGACTTCGGCAGGGTGACCAGCAGGCCTTCGGAAGCCGGGCCGGCGATGGCCGAGATTTCCTTGTTACCCACGCCTTCCGGACCCATGAACTTGACGTTCAGGCCACGCTCTTTGGTCTGGCGCAGCAGCAGGCCCAGTTCCGGGTGGTAGCCGCCGTAGTAGACGAAGTCGACACCCGCCTGGTTGAGCTTGGCGATCAGCGCGGAGAAGTCCTTGTCGCCGGCGTTGATGCCTTCGAACATGGCGACTTTCACGCCTTTGCCTTCCAGGGTCTGCTTGACCGCGGTGGCGATGCCTTCGCCGTACTGCTGCTTGTCGTGGATGACGGCAACGCTCTTCGGCTTGATGTGGTCGGCGATGAAGTTACCGGCGGTCGGGCCCTGCAGGCTGTCCAGACCGATGGTACGGAAGACCAGCTCGTAGCCACGAGCGGTGATGTCCGGGCTGGTGGAAGCCGCGGTGATCATCAGGATACCTTCGTCTTCGTAGATGTCGGAGGCCGGCTGGGTGGAGCTGGAGCACAGGTGGCCAACCACGAACTTGACTTCGTCGTTGACGATCTTGTTGGCAACGGCCACGGCCTGCTTCGGATCGCACGCGTCGTCGTAGACCACGCCTTCGAGCTGGGCGCCGTTCACGCCGCCAGCCTTGTTGATCTGCTCGATGGCCATCTTGGCACCGATGAATTGCATCTCGCCGTACTGTGCGACGGCACCGGTCACCGGGCCGGCCAGGCCGATCTTGATGGTGTCGGCTGCCATCGAGTAGCTGGCCGCCCCCGCCAGTGCCATTGCCGCGAACAGTTTGGAAATCTGCTTAGTAGCCTTGTTCATGAATGCTCCAGTCTTGTGTTTTTCATTGTTGTAGTTCTTGCGGCCGAAGCTGCAGAACCGGGTCCTTGATCCCGGTAATGCCCCCGGCAACTGTACCGGAACAGTGTAGAGCGCGGATTTGCGCCTTGAAAAGCCGGCAGCGGGAGGCGAAACACGGGGTTGTCGCTTAAATGCAAGAAATGTATAGAAAAACGGCGTGGCCTGGGTCGGCTGGCGAGCGTCGCGCAGTTGCCAGGGCAACGCTCGACGTTATCATGCGCGCCTGCACTTACCGCCATCGACACGGGGCACACCATGACGGAACAATCTAGCACCCTCTATGCCAAGCTGCTCGGCGAGACAGCCGCCATCACCTGGCAGGAGCTGCAACCTTTCTTCGCTCGGGGCGCGCTGCTCTGGGTCGACGGGGCGCAGGATCTGGTGGCGATCGCGCAGGCCGTGGCGGAGAACGACCAGGCCAAGGTTACCGAGTGGATGAACCAGGGGCTGCTGAGCAAGCTCGAAGATGCACAGGCCGAAGATCTGCTGACGCGTGATCCGCAGCTCTGGGCCGTGGTGGTCGCGCCCTGGGTGCTGGTTCAGGAGAGGGCAGGGCAGTCGACGCTGCACTGAAATGTTGCGCGGCAGCGCTGCAGGTCCCGGTCTAGACTGTCCGGGCGCGTTCCTCGGTACTTTGCCAGCGCAACCGATAAGGAGAGCAAGCATGTTCGAACCCGGTCATCTGCATCGCAGCAGGCTGCCTGGTCTGGATGGCCAGCCCGGCTACAGCATCGACTTCCACTACGAGGTGCGTCAGGACGCGCAGGAAGGCCCGATGCTGCACGGACGCCTGGCTGGCGAGATCGACGGCAAGGCCTTCGAGGAAGTCTTCGAAATGCACCGCGACACGGCCTTCAATTTCGCCAGCGTGATCTCTCGCCTGGTGGCCAAGCACGGCCTGCACCCCAACCACAGCCCGATCATGCGCGAGCACGAAGAGTACGACGCGATCTTCGAGGACATTCGCGCCAAGCTGCACACCAAGCCGGGAGATGCGGTGAACTTCGATCACCTGGAGCGTGATGGTCTGTAGCGCGTCGGATACGGGGGGCATCTGCGTCGACCGACGCGGCGGTTCGCTGACCACAGGCCATAAAAAACCGGATGCTGAGATCCGGTTCTTTGTGTGCGGGGCCTGTGTCAGGCGGCGACGAAGCCTGCAGGGTAGGCGAGGGAGGCCTGGCTGCTTTGCACTTCGGCGATGGTCTCGCGAACGACCTGCTTGGCCAGGCAGGCGCACTTGCCGCACTGGCTGGCGATGCCGAGCGAGCCGCGGACTTCACGATAGCTGCAGCAGCCTTCGTAAACCGCATCGCGGATTTGTGTATCGGTGACACCTTCACAGAGGCAGACGTACATGGGGCAAGGCTCGCCTTGGTGGTTCTGTTCGATGAATCGGATACTAATGTTAATGAGAATGCTTGTCAAAGATCGATTGCGAATGCTCGCACCTCCTGACGAACGGCGCAGGTCGCGCATTTTCCAGGCATGAAAAAACCGGCAGGTGCCGGTTTTTTTGATACGCGTACGGAGGCGGGGATCAGTGGTCGAACTCGTCCCAGCCGCCCATTTCCTTCCAGCGGTTGACGATGCCGCAGAACAGCTCGGCGGTCTTCTCGGTGTCGTAGCGCGCCGAGTGCGCCTCCTTGCCGTCGAACTCGATACCGGCAGCCTGGCAGGCCTTGGCCAGTACGGTCTGGCCATAGGCGAGGCCGGCCAGCGTGGCGGTGTCGAAACTGGAGAAGGGGTGGAACGGGTTGCGTTTGATGCCGCAGCGCGTCACGGCGGCATTGAGGAAGCCGAGGTCGAAGCTGCTGTTGTGCCCGACCAGAATCGCGCGCTTGCAGCCGGCCGATTTGATCGACTTGCGAATGCCCTTGAAGATTTCCCCCAGGGCATGGTCCTCGCTCACCGCCATGCGCAGCGGGTGATCGAGCTTGATGCCGGTGAACTCCAGGGCCGCCTGTTCGATGTTGGCGCCCGCGAAGGGCTCGATGCGGAAGAAGTGGGTGTGATCCGGGTAGAGGAAACCCGTCTCGTCCATGGCGATGGTGGTGGCGGCGATTTCCAGCAGCGCGTCGGTGGCGCTGTTGAAGCCACCGGTCTCCACGTCCACCACGACCGGCAGGTAGCCACGAAAGCGCGCTGCCATCGGCGAGCGTGGGCCGGCCGGCAGGCTCGGGTCCAGTTCGTCGTCGTAGTTGTCTTCGCTCATGCCTGGGCCTCCAGCAGCTTCCAGCGCAGGGTTTCGCCCGCGCGCAGGGGCACTACGCTGTTCTCGCCGAGCGGCAGGCTGGCCGGTACGGTCCATTCTTCGCGCACCAGGGTGATGCTGTCGCTGTTGCGCGGCATGCCGTAGAAGTCCGGGCCATGGAAGCTGGCGAACGCCTCCAGCTTGTCCAGCGCGCCACGCTGTTCGAAGGCCTCGGCATACAGCTCGATGGCGGCGTAGGCGGTGTAGCAGCCGGCACAGCCGCAGGCTGCTTCCTTGGCATGCTTGGCGTGCGGCGCCGAGTCGGTGCCGAGGAAGAACTTGGCGTTGCCACCGGTGGCGGCGTCGAGCAGGGCTTCCTGGTGCACGTTGCGCTTGAGGATCGGCAGGCAATAAAAGTGCGGGCGGATGCCGCCAACCAGCATGTGGTTGCGGTTGTACAGCAGGTGGTGCGCGGTGATGGTGGCGCCGACGTTGGCCGAGGCGGCCTCGACGAACTGCACGGCGTCACGGGTGGTGATGTGCTCGAACACCACCTTGAGCGTCGGGAAGCGCTCGACCACGCGGCTCAGGTGCTCGTCGATGAAGGTCTTCTCGCGGTCGAACACGTCGATCTCGGCGCGGGTCACTTCGCCGTGCACCAGCAGCAGCATGCCGACTTCGGCCATGGCTTCCAGGGCCGGGAAGATCTTGTCGATGCTGGTCACGCCCGAGTCGGAGTTGGTGGTGGCGCCGGCCGGGTAGAGCTTGGCCGCATGCACGAACCCGCTGGCCTTGGCCGCGCGCACGTCTTCGGGGCTGGTGTTGTCGGTGAGGTAGAGCACCATCAACGGTTCGAAACGGCTGCCGGCCGGGCGTGCGGCCAGAATGCGCTGGCGGTAGGCGTCGGCCTCGGCGGTATTGCGCACCGGCGGTACCAGGTTGGGCATGATGATGGCGCGGCCGAAAGTGCGCGCGGCATCGCCGACGGTGTGTGGCAGCACCGCGCCGTCGCGCAGGTGGATGTGCCAGTCATCGGGACGCAGAAGAGTCAGACGGTCGGACATGGAGGCTTCCAGGCGGGTAAAACGTGGCCGCATGGTACCTGAAAAGCAGCTGTTCGCGCTTGCGCCGACGCGACAATCACGCACGGGGGTCAAGTTTTCGCGCAGCTGACCGATATCAGCAGAGAATGCCGTGAACCGCCCTGGAGCCTGCCGTGCGTGCGCCCTATTTCATCCTGATCAGCCTGCTGGCTGGCATGCCTCTGTGCCTGCCGGCGCATGCCATCAGCTTCCAGACCCGGCTGGAAAAGGTGGAGTGGAAGGTCGAGGGTGATCAGTTCGAGTGCCGCCTGAGCCAGCCGATCAGCAACTTCGGCAGCGGCGAGTTCGTGCGCCGCGCCGGTGAGCAGGTGACGTTCCGCCTGAAGGCCCGTGAACACTGGATGGGCGCCGGCTCGGCGACCCTGCTGGCGGCTGCGGCGCCGTGGCAGCCCGGACGCGAGGACATCAACCTGGGCGTGGTCAGCGTCGGCCAGGGCGAGGTGCCTTTCAACACCTCGCAGGAGCAGGGCGCGCGCCTGCTCAGTGGCCTGCTGGAAGGGCGCAGCCCAGTGGTGCGCCACCGTACCTTCAATGGTGGGGAGCGCCTGGAGGTGCGCCTGCTGCCGGTGAAGTTTCACCAGGCCTACGATGACTACCAGGCTTGTACGGCCAAGTTGCTGCCGGTCAACTTCGACCAGATCCGCCAGGCGCAGATCGGTTTCCCCGGCGGCGGCATCGACCTGGATCCGATGGCCAGGGCCAAGCTCGACATCGTTCTCGAGTTCGTCAAGGCCGACCCCAGCATCAACAGCTTCCAGATCGACGGCCACGCCGACAACACCGGCAATCGCCTGACCAACCGCGATCTCTCGCGTCGTCGTGCGCTGGCCGTGCAGGACTATCTCAAGGCTGGTGGCATCCCGGCCGAGCAGATTACCGTGCGCTTCCACGGCGAGCGCTATCCGCTGGTGCCGAACAACAGCGAGGCCAACCGCGCCAGGAATCGCCGGGCGACCCTGCGCCTGGACCGCGTGCCCGTGCCGGAGGCGGCGCCACAGACCACGCCGGCGAGTCCGGCTGCCGACCCTGCGGGCAGCACGCCCTCCTGAGGCATGCGGCACTGCGGCGGGGCCGCGAGTCCGCTCGAGGGTGGCCGCCGGCGTCCACGGCCGGAAAATGACCGCTTATCCTCGTCGCTTCGTCATCACAAGCTGTCGCGCCTCTGTAAATTGACCGGCAGGGTCAGTAGAATCACGGGTTTTACCGTACAACCCGTGGAGTGATGGCATGGCGGACGTCAAAAAGGTAGTTCTGGCCTATTCCGGTGGCCTGGACACCTCGGTGATCCTCAAGTGGCTGCAAGATACCTACAACTGTGAAGTGGTGACCTTCACCGCCGACCTCGGTCAGGGCGAAGAGGTCGAGCCGGCCCGTGCCAAGGCACAGGCGCTGGGCGTCAAGGAAATCTACATCGACGACCTGCGCGAAGAATTCGTCCGCGACTTCGTCTACCCGATGTTCCGTGCCAACACCATCTACGAAGGCGAGTACCTCCTGGGTACGTCCATCGCCCGTCCGCTGATCGCCAAGCGCCTGATCGAGATCGCCAACGAGACCGGCGCCGACGCCATCTCCCACGGCGCCACCGGCAAGGGCAACGACCAGGTGCGTTTCGAGCTGGGCGCCTACGCGCTGAAGCCGGGCGTCAAGGTCATCGCGCCGTGGCGCGAGTGGGACCTGCTGTCGCGCGAGAAGCTGATGGACTATGCCGAGAAGCACGCCATCCCGATCGAGCGCCACGGCAAGAAGAAGTCGCCGTACTCCATGGACGCCAACCTGCTGCACATCTCCTACGAGGGCGGCGTGCTGGAAGACACCTGGACCGAGCACGAAGAAGACATGTGGCGCTGGACCAAGTCGCCGGAAGCGGCGCCGGACGTTCCCACCTACATCGAGCTGACCTACCGCGGCGGTGACATCGTTGCCATCGACGGCAAGGACATGAGCCCGGCGCAGGTGCTGGCCGAGCTGAACCGCATCGGTGGCGAGAACGGCATCGGCCGTCTGGACATCGTCGAGAACCGTTTCGTCGGCATGAAGTCCCGTGGCTGCTACGAGACCCCCGGCGGCACCATCATGCTCAAGGCGCACCGCGCCATCGAGTCGATCACCCTCGACCGTGAAGTGGCGCACCTGAAAGACGAGCTGATGCCGAAGTACGCCAGCCTGATCTACAACGGTTTCTGGTGGAGCCCGGAGCGCGTCATGCTGCAGCAGATGATCGACGCCTCGCAGGCCAACGTGAACGGCGTGGTCCGCCTGAAACTGTACAAGGGCAATGTCATCGTCACCGGCCGCAAGTCCGACGACTCGCTGTTCGACGCCAACATCGCGACCTTCGAGGAAGACGGCGGCGCCTACAACCAGCAGGACGCGGCGGGCTTCATCAAGCTCAACGCCCTGCGCATGCGCATCGCCGCAGGCAAGGGCCGCAAGCTGCTCTGATAGACTGCTTGCAGCGTGTCAAACGACCCCGGCCACGCGCCGGGGTTCGTCATTCTGGGCCCGGCAACAGCGGGCCGATGAGGAGAACAGCCATGAGACTGCTGCACACCATGCTGCGTGTCGGCGACCTGGACAAGTCCATCGCCTTCTATACCGAAGTGCTGGGCATGACCCTGCTGCGCCGCAAGGACTATCCGGACGGCCAGTTCACCCTGGCGTTCGTCGGCTATGGCGACGAGGCCCACAACAGCGTGATCGAACTGACCCACAACTGGGGCGTCGACAGCTACGAGCTGGGCAGCGGCTACGGCCACATCGCCCTGGAAGTGGAGGACGTCTACAAGGCCTGTGAGGACATCCGCTCGCGTGGCGGCAAGATCACCCGTGAGCCGGGGCCGATGAAGCATGGGACGAGCATCCTGGCCTTCGTCGAGGACCCGGACGGCTACAAGGTCGAGTTGCTCTCGCCCTCGCGTCGCGACTGATTGCTGCGTCGATGAAAGAAGCCCCGCGTCTGCGGGGCTTTTTCGTGCGGCTTCAGATATCGAAGTCGTATTCGGCCAGCTGTTTGTGCAGGCGGCGCTCTTCGAGGAAGTTGTCGATGATGCGGCGTTTGGTCAGGTTGGTCTTGGCAACTTCCACCGCAGGCTCGGCATCGTCTGCATCGTCCGCGACAAAGTCTTCGTCCAGTTCGAGGTCTTCTTTGTCTGTGCTCATCTATTCCACTCCAGGCCCATTACCAGGGGCCATTTGCGCACCTTATAGCGGCAAAAATTGAGCGGGTAAAAAAGATTTTTTCAATCAGAAGATCGCCGGATTCTATGGTCGATCAATCGTCCGAGGTCTTGGCCTTGTACTCGCACAGGTCTTCGATGCGGCAGGCGCCACAGCGCGGTTTGCGCGCGGTGCAGACGTAGCGCCCATGCAGGATCAGCCAGTGGTGGGCGTCGAGCAGATAATCCCTGGGCACGAACTTGAGCAGCTTCTTCTCCACCTCCAGCACGTTCTTGCCCGGGGCGATGCCGGTGCGGTTGCTGACGCGGAAGATGTGCGTGTCCACGGCCATGGCCAACTGACGAAAGGCGGTGTTGAGCACCACGTTGGCGGTCTTGCGGCCCACGCCGGGCAGGGCTTCGAGGTCCTCGCGGTTGTCCGGTACCTGGCTGCCGTGTTTCTCGATGAGGATGCGGCAGGCCTCGATGACGTTCTTCGCCTTGCTGTTGTACAGGCCGATGGTCTTGATGTACTCGGACAGGCCCTCGACGCCGAGGGCGTAGATTGCCTCCGGTGTGTTGGCCACCGGGAACAGCTTGGCCGTGGCCTTGTTCACGCTGACGTCGGTGGCCTGGGCCGAGAGCGTCACCGCCACCAGCAGCTCGAAGGGGTTGCTGTAGGCCAGCTCGGTCTTCGGCTCGGGGTTGTCCTCGTGCAGGCGACGGAAGATTTCCAGGCGTTTGGCTGCGTTCATGGCTCAGGGCTTCTGGCGTAGCCCGGATGCAATCCGGGGTGGTTTCGGCATTCCCGGATTGCTGCATCCGGGCTAGGGTTTGTCGCTCACCTGGGCGCCATCACTCGATGACTCCGGTGACGCGCACGCGGCGGCTCTGTGCCGGCGCCTCGGGCGCAGCGGCCCTGGCCCGTTCAGCGGCGATCTGGTCGATGCGGTTCTTGCCGGCGATCAGCAGGCCCAGGACGATGAAGGCGCCCGGCGGCAGGATGGCCAGCAGGAAACCGCGGTAGTCCTGCACCAGGGTGAGCTTCCAGTCGGCGGCGACCGGGCCGAACAGCAGGTGCATGTTGGCGAACAGGGCGCCGGTGCCGAGCAGCTCGCGTATCGAACCAATCAGCACCAGCACCACGCCGAAGCCGAGGCCCATCATCAGGCCGTCATACGCGGCGCGGGCTGGGTCGTGCTTGGCGGCGAAACCGTCGGCGCGGCCGAGGATCACGCAGTTGGTGGTGATCAGCGGGATGAAGATGCCGAGGATCTGGTACAGCTCGTAGGTGTAGGCCTGCATCAGCAGTTCGATGCAGGTGGTCAGTGCGGCGATGATCATGACGAAGGCCGGCAGGCGCACGGCGGTGTTGACCACGCCACGCACCAGCGACACGGCGGTGTTGGAGCAGATCAGCACCACGGCGCTGGCCAGTGCCAGGCCGAGGGCGTTGACCGTGGAGTTGCTCACCCCGAGCAGCGGGCAGAGGCCGAGCAGCTGCACCAGCGCCGGGTTGTTCTTCCACAGGCCGTTGAGGGTGATGTCGCGATAGCTGGTCATCGTTCATCCTCCGTCAGGCCCAGCAGCTGGGCACGATGGGTGGCGAAGTAGCGCAGGGCGCCGTGCACGGCCTTGACCACGGCACGCGGCGTGATGGTGGCACCGGCGAACTGGTCGAAGTCGCCGCGATCCTTCTTCACCGCCCAGCCTTCCTCGTCGGGATCGCTCAGGGACTTGCCGGCGAAGCCAAGTATCCAGTCGCTCTTGGCCAGCTCGATGCGATCGCCCAGGCCGGGGGTTTCCTTGTGGCTGAGCACGCGCACGCCGGCCAGGCGACCGTCGGCGTAAATGCCCACCAGCAG
The DNA here is from genome assembly GCF_017915135.1 of Ectopseudomonas khazarica. Lineage (NCBI taxonomy): Bacteria > Pseudomonadati > Pseudomonadota > Gammaproteobacteria > Pseudomonadales > Pseudomonadaceae > Ectopseudomonas > Ectopseudomonas khazarica. The sequence goes on from NZ_CP068551.1 coordinate 1,570,545, forward strand.
GTGGATGGCGCCACTGTAGCCGTCCGGCGCGGTGACCGGCAGGATCAGCGCACTGGGCTGGCCATCCTTGAACGCCAGGTAGGCCGACTGCGGGCTGCGGTGGCCCAGTTCCGGCGCGTCGAGTTCGATGCGATTGTCCAGCAGGTGGTTGTCGTAGCTGCCGGCCGGCAGGATTTCGGCGAGGGCGCGCACCTGCGCCTCGCGCTCGGCGTTGGCGATGCGCTCGGCGGTGCCTTGTTGCAGCAAGGCGACGCTGCCCACCGTGGCAATGGCGAACAGGCCAAGGACCAGGGCGTTCTTCAGCATCGAGCGGCTGATTTCCGGCAGCATGCTCATTCTCCCAGCTTGAAGCCGCTGTTGGGCTTGCGATGGCCGTAGCTGCGTGGCCGCGTGTAGTAGTCGATGGTCGGTGCCGCGAGGTTCATCAGCAGCACCGCGAAGGCCACCGCATCCGGGTAGCCGCCCCAGGTGCGGATCACGTAGACCAGCACGCCGACGCCGATGCCGAACACCAGCCGGCCACGATTGCTGGTGGCGCCGGATACCGGGTCGGTGACGATGAAGAAGGCGCCGAGCATGGTCGCGCCGGTGAGCAGGTGGAACAGCGGCGAGCCATTGGAGTCGGAGCCGCTGCCGTTCCAGAACAGCAGGCTCATGACGAACAGCGCGGCGAGCATGCCCACCGGTGCGTGCCAGGTGAACAGGCGCTTGTGCAGCAGGTACAGGCCGCCGGCGAGGAAGGCCAGGTTGACCGCCTCGCTGCCCGCACCGCCGAAGCGACCGAAGGCCAGGTTGCCGGCGTACAGTTCGTCGATGGTCAGGCTCTTGTTGACCTTCAGGGCGTCGAGTGCGGTGGCCTGCGCCCAGCCGTCGGGCAGGCTGGCCAGGCCGAGGATGTGCTTGATCCCGTCCAGCGCGGCGACGCCGTGCGGTGCGGGCCAGCTGGTCATATCGACGGGGAAGGAAATCAGCACCACCACGTAGCCGACCATGGCCGGGTTGAACGGGTTCTGTCCGAGGCCGCCGTAGAGCTGCTTGCCGAAGCCGATGGCGAAGCCGCAGGCGACCAGCGTCAGCCACCAGGGCGAGTAGGGCGGCAGGGCCACGGCCAGCAGCACGGCGGTGACCAGGGCGCTGTAGTCCTTGAGGAAGAACGCCAGCGGGCGCTTGCGTGCGGCCAGCAGCGCGGCTTCGAAGCCCAGTGCGCAGAGGCTGGCCCAGACCAGATTGAACAGGGTGCCGATGCCGAACAGCCAGGTCAGGGCGAAGATGCCCGGTACGGTGGCCAGCAGCACCTGCAGCATGACCTGCTGGGTGCGGTTGCTGCCCGTGGCGTGGGGCGATGTGATGCGGGGCAGGGCCATCGGCGCTCCTGTTACTGCGTTCGAGTTGATCGCAGTGGGTATTCATTCCCCGGATTGCATCCGGGCTACGGTGGTCTGTGTTGCCCGGATGCTCTGGGCTGTCGTCATGTCGCCCGGATGTCATCCGGGGCGATCGTTACGTCTGGTATTCGGCCAGCTTGCGTTCGGCCTCGGCCAGGCGGCTGCGTGCCTGCTCCAGTGCATCGGCTGCGGCGCTGTCGTCACGTTCGAGCTTGCGCAGGTCCGCGCGGGCGAAGGCGACTTCGGTCTTCAGCGCCTTCTGCTCGGCATCCACGCCGGGGCGCTCGGTGCGCACCAGTTGCGGTGCCGGTTTGTCCGAGTTCTCCTCGGCGGCATGCAGGGCCTGCTCGGCAGCGGCCAGGGCATCGCGCAGCGCTTGCAGCGCGCTTTCGTCGCTGCCGGCCTTCTCGGCCTTCTTCAGTTCGGCGCGCTTCATCGCCAGCTCGATCTTGGCTTTTTTCAGCGCCTCGTCGCCGGCGGGCTTGGCGGCTGCGGCAGGCTTTGGGCTGTCCAGTTCGGTCAGGGCCTTCTCGGCGGCTTCCAGCTGCTGGCGCACGCGGGCGATCTCGGCCTGCTGTTCGTCGTCCGGGCTATCGAGCTTCTCCAGCTTACGCAGCTGGGCCTTTAGCATCGCGGCTTCGATCTTGGCCTTCTTCAGCGCGTCGTCGCCGGCGGGCTTGGCGGCGGCAGCGGGTTTCTCGCTGTCCAGTTCGGCCAAGGCCTTTTCGGCGGCTTCCAGCTGCTGGCGCACGCGGGCGGTCTCGGCCTGCTGTTCGTCGTCCGGGCTGTCGAGCTTCTCCAGCTTGCGCAGCTGGGCCTTGAGCATGGCGGCTTCGATCTTGGCCTTCTTCAGTGCGTCGTCGCCGGCGGGTTTGGCGGCGGCAGCGGGCTTTTCGCTGTCCAGTTCGGCCAGGGTCTTCTCGGCGGCTTCCAGCTGCTGGCGTACACGGGCGATCTCGGCTTGCTGTTCGTCGTCCGGGCTGTCGAGCTTCTCCAGCTTGCGCAGCTGGGCCTTGAGCATGGCGGCTTCGATCTTGGCCTTCTTCAGCGCTTCGTCGCCAGCGGCTTTCGGTGCTGGCGCAGGGGCGGCAGCCTGGGCCTCGGCCAGCGCTTGCTGCGCGGCCTCGGCGGCACGGCGCAGCTCGGCGACCTGCGCCTGCAGCTCGGTGGTGTCGTGGGCGGCCAGTTGTTTCTCCGCCTTCTTCAGCGCGACCTGGGCCATGCTGGCTTCGATCTTGAGTTTCTTCAGCGCCTCGTCCGCTGGCGAGGCTGCTGCTGCCGGAGGCGCTTCGGCCTGCGCCGCCTTGGCGCGCGCGGCTTTCTCGGCGCGGGCCTTGCGTTCGGCTTCCTTCTGCTCCTCGGCGCGGCGCAGGCGTTCCTGGCGTTGCTCGAAGCGCTGCTTGGAATGTTCGGCCTTGAGCTGCTTCTGCTCCAGCTCGCGAATCTCCGCCTTGGCCACGCGGTAGTACTGCACCAGCGGGATGCTCGACGGGCAAACGTAGGCGCAGGCGCCGCATTCGATGCAGTCGAACAGGTTGTGTGCCTTGAGCTGCTCGTGTTCCTGGCCCAGGGCGAAGAAATGCAGCTGCTGCGGCAGCAGGCTGGCCGGACAGGCCTCGGCACATTCGCCACAGCGAATGCAGGGCATGGCGGGCGCTGGCGCCGGCAGTTCCTCGGCGGTGCTGGCGAGCAGGCAGTTGCTGGTCTTGATCAGCGGCACGTCGAGGCTGGGCAGGGTGAAGCCCATCATCGGTCCGCCCATGATCAGGCGATTGAGCCTGCCCTGGTCGAGCCCGGCGAAGGCCAGCAGCTCGCGGACGGGCGTGCCGATCAGCGCCTCGACGTTGCCGGGCCGCGCCAGCGCGGCACCGGTGAGCGTGGTGATGCGCGAGATCAGCGGTTTGCCCAGCAGCACGGCGTCATGGATGGCGACGCAGGTGCCGACGTTCTGGCAGAGGATGCCGATATCGGCCGGCAGCCCACCGCTGGGCACCTCGACGCCGGTGAGGATCTGGATCAGCTGCTTCTCGCCACCGGACGGGTACTTGGTGGGGAACACCCGTACCTGGAAATCGTGCCCGGTGCAGGCGGCCTGCACGGCGGCGGCGGCTTCGGGCTTGTTGTCCTCGATGCCGATCAGCACCTGCTCCGGCTGGATCAGGTGGGCCAGCACGGCGATACCGGCCACCAGTTCGGCGGCGCGCTCGCGCATCAGCACGTCATCGGCGGTGATGTAGGGTTCGCACTCGGTGCCGTTGATGATCAGCGTGTGGATCTTCTGCGTCGGCCGCGCAGTGAGCTTGACCGCCGTGGGGAAGCCGGCGCCACCCAGGCCGTTGATGCCGGCCTCGCGGATCAGCGTCAGCAGTTCGCCGGGCTCCAGGTTGCGGTAGTCGGCGGGGGGCGTCAGTGGCAGCCACTCATCCAGGCCGTCGCTGGCGATGACGATGGCCGGCGCCAGCATGCCGGAGGCATGTGGGTAGGGCTGCTCACCGATGCAGGCGATGGTGCCGGAGGTCGGTGCGTGCAGCGGCACGCTGACGAAGCCGTTGGCCTCGGCGATCTTCTCGCCCTTGCGCACGCGCTGACCGACCATCACGCAGGGCTCGGCGGCGGCGCCGATATGCTGGCCGAGCGGCAGCACCAGGCGCCGGGGCAGGGGCAGCGCCTGGATCGGCGTGCGGTTGGACAGGTCCTTGTGCTCGGCCGGATGGATGCCGCCGGGGATATCCCAGATCTTCATGGGGTCTTTCAGTACGGCGCTCATGCGGCCTGCTCCCGGTCACTGGCGATCAACTGGCCGGGCGCCAGTGGCTTGTCCCATTTCCAGCTCTGCACCGTGCTGCCGACTTCGAGCATGTCGATGCAGTCCACCGGGCAGGGCTCGACGCACAGGTCGCAGCCGGTGCACTCGCTGACGATCACCGTATGCATCTGCCGCGCTGCGCCGACGATGGCGTCCACCGGGCAGGCCTGGATGCATTTGGTGCAGCCGATGCACTCCGCCTCACGAATGAAGGCGACCATCTGCGGCTTCTCGCCTTCCACCGCGTCCAGTGGCTCCGGCTCGACGTCGAGCAGGTCGGCCAGGGCGGCGATGGTCGCCTCGCCACCGGGCGGGCACTTGTTGATCTTGTCGCCGCCGGCGATGGCCTCGGCGTAGGGCTTGCAGCCGGGGTAGCCGCACTGGCCGCACTGGGTCTGCGGCAGCAGGGCGTTGATCTGCTCGGCGATGGGGTCGCCCTCGACGCGAAAGCGCACGGCGGCGAAGCCGAGGATGGCGCCGGCGATCAGGCACAGCGCGAGCAGCGCGGCGATCGCGACCAGGACCAGGCTCATAGCTTGATCAGCCCTGAGAAGCCCATGAACGCCAGCGACATCAGGCCGGCGGTGATCATGCCGATGGCTGCGCCCTGGAAGGACTTGGGCACGTCGGCGATGGCGATGCGCTCACGCATGGCGGCGAACAGCACCAGCACCAGGGAGAAGCCCAGGCCGGCGGCGAAGCCGTTGACGGTGGCGGTGATGAAGGTGAACTCGCTCTTGTTGGCGTTGAGCAGGGCCACGCCGAGCACGATGCAGTTGGTGGTGATCAGCGGCAGGAAGATGCCCAGCACGCGGTACAGCAGGGGGCTGGTCTTGTTCACCACCATCTCGGTGAACTGCACGGTCACGGCAATCACCAGGATGAAGCTGATGGTGCGCAGGAACTCCAGCTCCAGCGGTTTCAGCACGTACTGCTGCACCAAGTAGCTGCACATGGCCGCCAGGGTCAGCACGAAGGTGGTGGCCAGCGACAGGCCGATGGCGGTTTCGATCTTCTTCGACACGCCCATGAACGGGCACAGGCCGAGGAACTGCACCAGCACGAAGTTGTTGACCAGGATGGCGCTGACCATGATCAGGACGAGTTCGGTCATCGGGTTGCCGTCGAATGCGCAAAGGCCTTAGGAAAAGGGCGCCTATTATCGGGAAGCAGCCCTGGCCATACAAGCCGCATGCGGCGAATCGCCTGCACTTGGCGACCATTCGTCACAGCTGGACTCAGTGACGGGTGAGGCGTCGCCACAGTTTGCGCAGGCCGAGGGCCAGGGGGAACAGCACGATGAGGAAGGGCAGGCCATAGCCGATGAACTCGATCAGGTTGGCGGTGCCTTCGGCAAGGTTGTCCTGCAGGCGCGAGAACGCTTCGCCAATGCGCCCCAGGGGCGAACGCTCGTAGGGGCTGCTGAAGCGCAGGGTCAGCAGGTTGGTGTCCAGGCGCCGTTGCTGCTGGGCGGCGTCCTGGGCGATGGCCTGCAGCTGCACGTCCAGAGCGGCCTGTTCACGGGCCAGGGCAAGCAGGTCGGCGACGGCGAGGTCGTCGCGTTTCTCGAATTGCTGCAGGGTGCGCTGCTGGCGCAACAGCTGCTCGTGCTGGCGACGGTTGTCGGCAACCGCCTGGGCCAGGTCCTCGGCATGGGTGGTGCGGCTGGTCAGTTCACCGTCTGCGCTGGCGAGCTGGGTGATGGCCTCGACGCCATCGGGGACGATGCGCAGGGTCAGTTCGCCACGTGGCGCCTGGCCGCTGCTCTGTTGCGCCGTGATCAGGCTGCAGGCGCCGAAGCGCTCGCTCAGGCACGCCTCGCGGGTAGCCGCGATACGCTCGCCGATACGCTCGGCGGGCAGTTCGATGGCCACATGGTGTTCATAGGCCAGGTAGCTGTCGGCCTTGTTGCGTTCGCCCTGCAGGGCGCCGCCCTGCGGCAGGCCCGACGGGTCTGAACAACCCGCCAGGACGAACGCAAGCGTTGCCACCATCCATGGTTTCATCGAGGCCTCCTGACGTGTGGTTTACTTGACGCGCTGGCCCGGCTTGGCGCCGCTGTCCGGGCTGAGCAGGTAGATGTCTTCACCGCCGGGGCCGGCCGCCAGGACCATGCCCTCGCTGATGCCGAACTTCATCTTGCGCGGCGCCAGGTTGGCGACGTACAGGGTCAGGCGGCCTTCCAGCTTGCTCGGGTCCGGGTAGGCGGACTTGATGCCGGAGAACACGTTGCGCTTCTCGTCACCGATATCCAGCGACAGGCGCAGCAGCTTGTCGGCGCCCTCGACGAATTCGCACTTCTCGATCAGCGCGATGCGCAGGTCGACGGCGGCGAAGGCATCGAAGTTGATCTCGGCCGCCAGCGGGTCCTTGGCCAGCTCGCCGTTGCCCTGTGGTTTGGCGGCGTCGGCGGCCAGGTCTTCCTTGGAGGCTTCGGTCATGGCGTCGATCTTCGCTTGTTCGATACGGGTCAGCAGCGGGTTGAACGGGTTCAATTGGTGGTTGGCCAGCGGCAGCGCCAGGTCGGCCCAGGTCTGCGGGGCGACATTGAGGAAGGCCTCGGCGTCGGCGGCCAGTTGCGGCAGCACCGGCTTGAGCATGATCACCAGCTGGCGGAACAGGTTGATGCCCAGGGCGCAGATTTCCTGCACCTCGGCCTGCTTGCCTTCCACCTTGTTCAGGGCCCAGGGGGCCTTGTCGGCGATCCAGGCGTTGGCGCGGTCGGCCAGCGCCATGATCTCGCGCATGGCGCGGGAGAAGTCGCGCGCCTCGTAGGCCTCGGCGATGCTCGGCGCGGCGGCGCGGAAGGCGTTCCACAGCTCCGGCTCGGGGTCGGCGGCGACCAGCAGGCCGCCGTTGCCCTTGTGGATGAAACCGGCGCAGCGGCTGGCGATGTTGACCACCTTGCCGACCAGGTCGGAGTTGACCTTCTGCACGAAGTCCTCGAGGTTCAGGTCGAGGTCATCGACGCCACGGCCCAGCTTGCTGGCGTAGTAGTAGCGCAGGTATTCCGGGTTCAGGTGGTCCAGGTAGGTGCGCGCCTTGATGAAGGTGCCGCGCGACTTGGACATCTTCTGCCCGTTGACGGTCAGGTAGCCGTGCACGTTGACGGCGGTCGGCTTGCGGTAGCCGGCGCCTTCGAGCATGGCTGGCCAGAACAGGGCGTGGAAGTTGACGATGTCCTTGCCGATGAAGTGATACAGCTCGGCGCTGGAATCCTTGCCCCAGAAGGCGTCGAAGTCCAGTTCCGGGCGGCGCGAGCAGAGGTTCTTGAAGCTGGCCATGTAGCCGATCGGCGCATCCAGCCAGACGTAGAAGTACTTGCCCGGCTCATCGGGAATCTCGAAGCCGAAGTAGGGCGCATCGCGGCTGATGTCCCACTCCTGCAGGCCGCCGTCGAGCCATTCGGCGATCTTGTTGGCGACCGCCTCCTGCAGGGCGCCGGAGCGGGTCCACTGCTTGAGCATGGCTTCGAAGTCCGGCAGCTTGAAGAAGAAGTGCTGCGACTCCTTGAGCACTGGGGTGGCGCCGGAGATGGCCGACTTCGGGTTCTTCAGCTCGGTCGGCGAGTAGGTGGCGCCGCATTTCTCGCAGTTGTCGCCGTACTGGTCCTCGGTGCCGCACTTCGGACAGGTGCCCTTGATGAAGCGGTCGGCGAGGAACATGCCCTTCTCGGGGTCGAAGTACTGGGTGACCGCGCGCGTGGCGATGTGGCCCTTGTCGCGCAGCGCCAGGTAGATCGAGGACGACAGCTCGCGGTTCTCTTCCGAGTGGGTCGAGTGGTAGTTGTCGAAGGCCACGCCGAACTCGGCGAAATCGGCCATGTGCTCGGCGCGCACGCCGTCGATCAGTTGCTCGGGCGTGATGCCTTCCTTCTCGGCGCGCAGCATGATGGCCGAGCCGTGGGCGTCGTCGGCACAGACGTAGATGGCCTGGTTGCCGCGCAGTTTCTGGTAGCGCACCCACATGTCGGTCTGTACGTACTCGAGCATGTGGCCGAGGTGGATCGAACCGTTGGCATAGGGGAGGGCGCTGGTAACGAGGATCTTGCGGGCTTCGGTCATGGTGATCGGCTGCACTGGTAAAACGAGGGAAGTCAGCAACTATAAAGCAGCGACAGTCTGCAAGCCACCAGCGACAACGAGCGTCGTTGTTGCTCGCGGCGTGACGCTCGCGGCCCGTGGCTGCTGTTAAGATGACGCCCTGATTTCCTGCCTGCCTTCTGGAGTTCTTGCATGAGTGCCGTCACCCGCGAAGCGGTCGAAGCCTGTCTGCGTCAGTTCACCGACCCCCACCTCGATCAGGACCCGGTCAGCGCCGGCTGTCTGCGTGAGGTCGACATCCAGGGCGGGCGGGTCTCCGTGCGCCTGGAACTCGGTTACGCCGCCGGCCTGTTCAAGAACGGCTGGGCGCAGATGCTGCAGATGGCGCTGGAGAACCTCGACGCCGTCGACAGTGCACGCGTGCAGGTCGATTGCGTGATCGACTCGCACCAGGGGCAGGCCCAGGTGCCGGCCCTGCAAGGGGTGAAGAACGTGATCGCGGTGGCCTCGGGCAAGGGTGGCGTGGGCAAGTCCACCACCGCTGCCAACCTGGCGCTGGCGCTGGCCCGCGAAGGGGCGCGGGTCGGTATTCTCGATGCGGACATCTATGGCCCGAGCCAGGGCATCATGTTCGGCATCGCCGAGGGCACCCGGCCGCTGGTCAAGGAGCAGAAGTGGTTCGTGCCGCTCGAAGCCCATGGCGTGCAGGTGATGTCCATGGCCTTTCTCACCGACGACAGCACGCCGATGGTCTGGCGCGGGCCGATGGTCAGCGGTGCGCTGCTGCAGCTGATCACCCAGACCGCCTGGAATGAGCTCGACTACCTGGTGGTGGACATGCCGCCGGGCACCGGCGACATCCAGCTGACCCTGGCGCAGAAGGTGCCGGTGGCCGGCAGCGTGATCGTCACCACGCCGCAGGACCTGGCCCTGCTGGACGCGCGCAAGGGCGTGGAAATGTTCCGCAAGGTGCACATCCCGGTGCTCGGCGTGGTGGAGAACATGGCCGTGCACATCTGCTCCAACTGCGGCCATGCCGAGCATCTGTTCGGCGAAGGCGGCGGCGAGAAGCTGGCCGCGCAGTACGGCGTCGAGCTGCTGGCATCGCTGCCGCTGTCGATGGCCATCCGCATGCAGGCCGACGACGGCAAGCCGACCACGGTGGCCGATCCGGAAAGCCAGATCGCCATGATCTATCAGGAGCTGGCACGCAAGGTGGGCGCGCGCATCGCCCAGGCCGGCAAGCCGAGCATGCCGAGCATCGAAATCAGTGATGATTGAGAGCGGCTGCGCAGCAGCCATCTGCTGACCCTCTCCCATTCATGGGAGAGGGTGCCCGAAGGGCGGGAGAGGGCGCTCGGCGCAGCGGTTTTGGCTCTCGTGCTTGTCGGCGCATCCCTTCGGGGCGCTGGGGGCAACACTGTAGGTGCTTCCGCAGTGCGGCGCCGCCAGCATCACCCTCTCCCCCAGCCCCTCTCCCGCAAGCGGGAGAGGGTAGCGGCTGTGCCCCCTTGGCTTCGCCCTAGCCACCCTGGGCTGGTGTTTTGTAGGAGCGGCTTCAGCCGCGAATCTCGCGCATCGATCCGCTCCCACAGGGCGTACAAACAGGCACAAAAAAGCCCCGCACTAGGCGGGGCTTTTCAGCAGCTTAAAAGCGCAGATCAACCAACGATCTGAACTTCTTCAGCTTGCATGCCTTTCTGGCCACGGGTAGCCACGAAGGAAACCTGCTGGCCTTCCTTCAGGGTCTTGAAGCCGTCGGCCTGGATGGCTTTGAAGTGAACGAACAGGTCGTCACCGGATTGCGGAGTGATGAAGCCGTAGCCTTTCTCATCGTTGAACCACTTGACGGTGCCAGTCTGACGATTGGACATGTTGATGTCTCCTAACAAAAGTAATAGCAGCCCTGGAAAAGCCCAGGCCGGGACTGAGTGCAACGAGTACTAGGAGTCGGACGATGTTTGGATCGAAATCTGGGCATCTAGTAGCGATTCGCGGTGACACATGCAGCACAGTGGGCACACCATACGTGTTTTTATCGCCAAGTGCGAATGGTCGATGCAGCTTTTTTTGCAAATAATGACCAAGCGCTCGGCGGGCAATCTTTGATGCGTGGCGCGCGCATCGGTAAGATGCGCTCACTTTTTCGTAATCGCCCACTCAGGACCCTTCGCCATGAGCATCAAATCGGACAAGTGGATTCGCCGCATGGCCCAGGAACACGGCATGATCGAGCCCTTCGTCGAGCGCCAGGTGCGTGGCGCCGACGCCAGCCGGGTGATCTCCTACGGTGTCTCCAGCTACGGCTACGACGTGCGCTGCGCGGATGAATTCAAGGTGTTCACCAACATTCACTCCGCCGTGGTAGACCCGAAGAACTTCGACGAGAAGAGCTTCGTCGACATCAAGAGCGACGTCTGCATCATCCCGCCGAACTCCTTCGCCCTGGCCCGCACCGTCGAGTACTTCCGCATTCCGCGTGACGTGCTGACCATCTGCCTGGGCAAGAGCACCTACGCGCGCTGCGGCATCATCGTCAACGTCACGCCGCTGGAGCCGGAATGGGAAGGCCACGTGACCCTGGAGTTCTCCAACACCACCAACCTGCCGGCCAAGATCTACGCCAACGAAGGCGTGGCGCAGATGCTTTTCCTGCAGTCCGATGAGGCCTGCGAGGTCTCCTACCGTGACCGTGGTGGCAAGTACCAGGGCCAGACCGGGGTGACACTGCCCAAGGCCTGATGTTTTCGCAGGCATGAAAAAGCCGGGCGCTTGCCCGGCTTTTTTCTGCCCGTTGCTCAGGGCACCAGAGGCAGCTCACGCTTGTGGCGGGTGTTGTCGTAGGTGCGCACGATAGTGGCATAGGCCTCGTCACTGACGGCCTCGCCATGCAGGAAGGCGTCGATCTCGGCATAGGTCACGCCATGCGCTTCCTCGTCCGGCTTGCCCGGGCGCAGTTCTTCCAGGTCGGCGGTCGGGGTCTTCATCACCAGGTGCTGCGGTGCTCCCAGGTGCCTGGCGATGGCGCGTACCTGGTTTTTCACCAGGCCGGACAGCGGGGCAAGGTCGCAGGCGCCATCGCCGAACTTGGTGAAGAAGCCCATCACCGCCTCGGCTGCGTGGTCAGTGCCGATCACCAGGCCGTTGTTGGCGTTGGCGATGGCGAACTGGGCGACCATGCGGATGCGCGCTTTGACGTTGCCGACGACGAAGTCGCGGCGGGCGTCGCTCAGCTTCTGCAGGTGGGTGACCTGCTCGCCGAGGCCGTTGACCGCCCCGGCAATGTTCACGGTGTCGTCTTCGTCGGCGCGGATGAATTTCAGCGAGTCCTGGGCATCCTGCTCATCGTGCTGAGCGTTGTGCGGCAGGCGCACGGCGATGAAGCGGTAGGCGCTGTCACCGGTTTCCGTGCGCAGTTCCTCGACCGCAAGCTGCGCCAGACGCCCGGCGGTGAGGGAGTCGACGCCACCGCTGATGCCCAGCACCAGCACCTTGAGGCCGGATTGCTTGAGCACGTGCTTGATGAAGGTCTTGCGTCGCTCGATTTCCGCGTTCAGCGCGGCGTCGTCGGCGAACGGCGGCACCACGTCGAGGGCGGCGGCGATTTCGGCTTGGCGGTTGCTCATGTCTGGGTCCTCACTGGGTCACGCGAAAGACGTGTTTCAGGTAGCTGACGAAATTCTCGTCGCGGCATTGGGTCTTGCCGGGCGTGTCGGAAATCTTCGCCACGGGTTGGCCGTTGCAGGCGATCATCTTGATCACGATGTTCATCGGCTCGACGCCGGAGATGTCGCAGGTCAGGTTGGTGCCGACCCCGAAGCTTACGTGGATTCGCCCGGAAAGTGCACGGTAGAGGCGCAGCGACTTCTCCAGGTCGAGCCCGTCGGAGAACACCAGGGTCTTGCTCAGCGGGTCGATGCCGAGCTTCTCGTAGTGGGCGATGGCCTTTTCCGCCCAGACCAGCGGGTCGCCCGAGTCGTGGCGCAGTCCGTCGAACAGCTTGGCGAAGTACAGATCGAAGTCGGCCAGGAAGGCGTCCATGGTGATGCAGTCGGTCAGGGCGATGCCCAGCTGGCCCCGGTACTCGCGGACCCAGCAGTCCAGTGCGGCACTCTGGCTGTCGATCAGGCGCGGGCCGAGCTGCTGGTGGGCCATCAGCCATTCGTGGGCCATGGTGCCGATGGGCTTGAGTTCGAACTCGCGGGCCAGGTGCAGGTTGCTGGTGCCGACGAAGCGCCCGGGGAAGTCGCGCTTGAGGATGCGCACGGCCTGCTCCTGCGCACGGTAGGAGAAGCGCCGGCGGGTGCCGAAGTCGGCGAGCTGGAAACCGGCCAGCTCGTCGTCACTGGCCTCGCTGCGCAACCAGTCGATTTTCTCGTAGAGGCGCTCGGCGGCCTGCTCCAGCACCACTTCGCGGTAGCGATAGCGGTTGCGCACTTCGCTGATGATGGCCAGCAGCGGCACTTCGAAGAGGATCACGTGCAGCCAGGGGCCGCGCAGGCGGATGCTCAGCTGGCCGTCTTCGATGCTGGTGTGCACGTAGCGCAGGTTGAAGCGGAACAAACTGAGGAAGCGGATGAAGTCCGGCTTGATGAACGGAATGCGCTCGAGGAAGGCCAGCTGGTCGACCGTCAGGCTCAGCTCGCTGAGGCGCTCGAACTGGTAGCGAATCTCGGCCAGGTAGGGTGTCAGGTCTTCACTGTTGCGGCAGCGGAACTCCCATTCCACCTCGGCATTGGGGTAGTTGTGCAACACCGCCTGCATCATCGTCAGCTTGTACAGGTCGGTGTCGAGCAGGTTCTGCACGATACGGTCGGCGAAAATGCTGTCGCTCATCCTTGGGTCTCCAGAGTCAGGATCGCATCCAGCTCTTCCTGGCTGGCGGCGAGGGTAATGCCGGCGTCGTTCATCGCGCGGCAGGCCGGCACGGCCGTTTCTTCGGCGATGGCGCGGCAGGCGGGCAGGTAGACGATCACCTCGAAGCCTGCACGGCGCAGTTGCAGCGCGGTGGTCTTGACGCAGTAATCCAGCGCCAGGCCGCCGACCAGTACACGCTCGACGCCATTGTGCTGGAGAAACTCGATCACGCCCGTGCTGCGCTTCTCGGCCAGGTCGTGGTAGCAGGCGCCGTAGGGGTGCAGGTCCGGTTCCACGCCTTTCCACACGAAGTAGTCATAGTCCAGCGGCGCGGGCAGGCCGTCGAGCAGTTCGAAGCCGGGGGTGCCAGGTACGCAGTGGCTGACCCAGGTCAGGTCGGCATTGGCCAGGGGCAGGGGGCGCAGCATCTCCGCGTGGCTGTCGACGACCCAGGCGGCCTGCGGGCTGTGCGCATCCTTGCTGCCGATGCGCAGCTGCGCCCGTGCGGCCAGCTGATTGAGCGCCGGCACGATGGCATCGCCCTCGGGCACCGGCAGCTCGTTGGGGCACAGCGGGGTGAAGCCTTTCTGGGCATCGACGTCGAAGCTGGCGATCTTCATGGTGTGCCTCCTTTCTGCGTGTAAGTGACTACATATTCCATCTGATGAAATATGTAGTCAAGCGTTTATCTGATTTTCCGCGTGAAAAAAGCCGCCTTATTGGTCAAGATGAAATAAGTACACGGAGGAGCAGGTGACAGGATGAGTGCAGTGGAGGTTCTTGCCGGGGTCGATATCGTGGCGTTGCGTCTGAGTGAGGCAGGGGCGCTGCAGGTGTTGTTGATTCGCCGTCAGCGTGAGCCTTATGCGGGGCAGTGGGCGTTGCCCGGTGTGCTGGTCAATGGTCGCTGCGTCGATGCCAGCCTGGATGCCGCCGCCGAGCGGGCGCTGGCGGACAAGGCGCGGCTGCGGCCGCACTACCTGGAGCAGGTGGCGACGGTCGGCAATGGCGTGCGCGACCCGCGTGGCTGGTCGCTGAGCACCTGCTACCTGGCACTGCTGGCGGCGGACGTCGAGCCGGAAGACGACGACCTGCGTTTCGTCGACCTGCAGGCGGTCCTCAGCGGGCAGCAGGCGTTGCCCTTCGATCATGCGCAGCTGGTGCGCCTGGCCGCCGAACGCCTGCAGGGCAAATCGGTATACAGCTCGTTGCCGCTGTACCTGCTGGTATCACGCTTCACCGTGACCGAGGCACTGGCGGCGTTTCAGGCCTGCCTGGGCGAGCCGGTGCAGCACACCACCCTGCGTGGGCGTCTGGAGCGGATGAAGGCGCAGGGCTGGATCGCCGATACCGGCGAGAAGAACTACCCGAAGATGGGGCGGCCACAGCATCTGCTGGAACATCGTCCGCAGGCGGGAGAGGCCTTCATCTTCGACCGCAGCCTGCTGGCGTAGAGGGTTTGCCTGATTGCGGGCAAAAAAATAGGTTCATCGCGCTTTCCCGGGGAAGGCGGCCTTGATTTTCAGGAAGAAGTAGTCAGAGTCCCGGAAGCCATAGGCCATCCGCTTGATCACCTTGATGCGGTTGTTCACGCCTTCCAGGACGCTGGTGTGCAGGGGGAAGCGGGCGCTTGCGAGGATGCCACGGGCGTATTTGCGCAGATTCCGGGCAAAGCGTTGGAGCGGCGCCAGACCGCTGTCCCGAGCATGCCGCAGCCAACTTCGCCAGCGCCGCCAGCCCTCCCGCACATTGGGGGCGTACCAGACTTCCTTTAACGCATCCTTGAGCACGTAGACCGTGGCCAATGGCTGGTTGGCGGCGAGCAACTCTTGCAACTGCACGGCTTGGCCGTCCTTCAGGTTTTCGCGATTGCGCAGCAACAGCCAGCGGCTCTGCTTGACCACCTTGCGTGCCGGTTTGTCATCGCGCAGGAGATTGGCCTGGTCGACGCGGATACGGTCGATCACCTCACGCCCGTAGCGCGCCACCACATGGAACAGGTCGTACACCACTTCGGCTTGAGGGCAGTGCCGCTTCACCTCCAAATCGAAGGCGGTGTTCATGTCCATCGCCACCGCTTCGATCCGTTGGCAGCGCTCGCCCAGTAACTCAAAGAATGGGCGGATCGCCTCGCGGCTGTTGCCATGACCGACCCATAGCACCCGCGTGCGCTCGGCATCCATGATCACCGTGGCGTAGCGATGGCCTTTGTGCAGGGCGAACTCGTCCATCACCAGGCAACGCACATCACCCGGCTCGAAGGTGCCGACGGCGGCATCCAGCCGACGTTTGTCGAGTTGCTTGAGCGTGTGCCAGTGTATGCCGGTGAGGCGGCTGACGTGGCTGATCGGCAGCAGTTGCAGCAAAGCCTCGAGCCAGGCCTGCAAGCGCCGCGTCAGACGTGACGCCGGCTCCAGCCAGGCGATCCGCTCGGTCACCCGCCCACAGCGCAGGCAGTCAACGCGGCGCACAGGCACCTGGAGCAGAACGCGCTGATCCAACAAATCCCGATCGCGTATCCGACGCAGTCGGCGCTCGTGGATCAGCGGACAAGCTTGGCCGCAGCGCCCACATTCGGGGATGGCGTCGGCTTGAGGCTTGAGTTCGATCAACAGGATGTTGTCGGCAGAGGGGCGACAGGCGACGACTGCGTAGCCTGGCCAGAACTGGGCAAGATCAATAGGATGCACGGTGGCAGCAGGGCGTGGGGGTTGGTTCGTTTGGCGACTGCCAATTTACCCACTTCCCTGACTGTCAATGCGCTCTTCCCCCAGACTCCGCGAAGAACCAAAAAATAGGCGCCAGGGGCGCCAGGGGAGCATTTCAATCGATGCACAGGTTCAGAGCCTGCTT
Source organism: Ectopseudomonas khazarica (assembly GCF_017915135.1). Classification (NCBI taxonomy): domain Bacteria; kingdom Pseudomonadati; phylum Pseudomonadota; class Gammaproteobacteria; order Pseudomonadales; family Pseudomonadaceae; genus Ectopseudomonas; species Ectopseudomonas khazarica. The sequence continues at coordinate 1,586,489 of NZ_CP068551.1, forward strand.
CGAGCGAGAAGTTCAATCCACTGATGCAGAAATGCCATCTTTTTTTCTGCAGGCAAAAGAAAAGGCGCCAGGGGCGCCTCAAATCGATGATCTATGGAGTAAGTCGATTACTCAGAGTCTGGCGCTGAGGAAAAGGTTCAGTGCCCGCCGACGAACGGTCATCACTTGCCCGGCATCAGCAGCAGACGCTGGCTGCCATAGACCTTGTCCAGGTTCTGCGCCTTGAACGGGAAGCTCATGTAGCCGCCCTTGAGCCAGGCCTCGATGCCATCGGCGTAGTGCGGGCTGGCCGGGTTGCCGGACTGCCCCGAACTGTTGACGCCGATCAGCGGCTCATCGGCGGAAAAGTCGACGACGATGCGCATGGCCGGGATCAGGAAGGTAGTGAAGTCCTGACCCCAGGGGTAGGCCGCGACGTTCAGGGTGCCGTGGTCACCACCGGCCGGGTAGGGACCGCGATCCAGGTAGCCTTTGAGGGCGTTGATGCTGGTGCGCTGGCTGGCGCTCATGTAGGGCGCCAGGCGTGTGGTGTCGGTGACCCATTCGTAGGTGTGCAGCTTGCCCCACTGCCAGTTGCGGCGTTCGCTACCCAGGCGGCTTTCCAGCAGCGTGATGCTGGCGGCCAGGCTGCGCGCCAGGATGGCCGGCTTGTCTTCCTTCTGCGGGGTGCGGATGTCATCCCAGAACGGGCTGTCAGGACGGCCGAGCAGGTGGTCGGCCTGCGCCGAATAGGACAGGTTGGCGGTTTCCACCAGGGCCTGCCAGGCCGGATTGTCTTCCGGGCCCAGCTCGTCGAGGAAGGTCTGCCGGGCGCTCTCCTGCATGAATGCACCGTAGACGGCCGCATCGGCCGAGCTGGCGGTGAGCTTGCCGTCGAAGGCCAGCAGGCGCCGCAGCGCTTCATCGGCGCGCTCGCGCTGGCCGCTGGGCAGCGCGGCGATCGCCTGGCGCAGCGGCTCGTGCATGGACGGGTCGTTGAACATCGCCTGCAGCTTGGCGACGAACGGGGAACTCTGGTCGTACTGCATGGCGATCATGCTGCGGCCATCGTGACGGCCGTTGCCTGCCAGCTCGGCGATGCGCTCGGCGCGTTCCGGGTAGAACCAGGAACTGGACAGCTGCATGCCATAGCCGGGTTCGACGCTGCGCTGGTTGGCGGTGCCCAGCCAGCCTTGCGGCGGGTCCTGGTCGTAGGGATGCAGCATCGGATCGGCGTAGCCGTCCCAGGCGTAACGCTGGTCCCAGCCGGGGGAGGGCAGCAGGCCACGGCCTTCGCGCCGGTTCGGGTAGCGACCGGTGACCTGCCAGCCGATGTGCTGGGCATCGGCGAAGACGATGTTCAGCGGCATCGCGCGGATTTCCCGGGTGGCTTCGAAGGCGGCATCCACCGACTGCGCACGGGACAGGTCGAAGAAGGCGTCGAGGCTCTTGTCGCGCTCGAACTGGGTGGTCTTCAGGGCCAGGCCGTAGCCAGTCTGCAAGGGCAGGGGCTGCAGCATGTGCTTGCGCTCGCCCAGTACCGAGTTGAGCAGCGGGCCGTTGCGAGTCTCGTACAGGGTTTCGCGGATGGGGCGCTGGCCCTTGATGAAGAAGGTCTCCTGGCGCTCCATCACCGGCAGCCACTGGCCGTCGGCTTGGTACATCAGGCGACTGCCCTCGCGCTTGATGCGTTCGAGGTAGATGTCCTGGTTGTCGCCCATGACCATGGTCATGCCCCAGGCCAGCTTGCCGTTGTACCCGGCCACCACGGCCGGCACGCCGGCCAGCGAAACACCGGCGGCCTGGTACTTGGGCGAGCGGATCTGCACGAAATTCCACAGCGACGGCATGCTCAGCGGCAGGTGCGTGTCGTTGGCCAGCAGGCTCTTGCCGCCACGGCTGCGTTCGGGGGCGATGGCCCAGTTGTTCGAGGCCGCGACACCCAGCATGTGCTGCTCGGCGATCTGCGCGGCGCTGCGGGCGATCGCCTGCAGACCGGGCAGCTGGCCCTTGAGATCGAGACCGGCGAGTTTCTCCGCTTCGGCGAAGGGCAGCGGCTCATCCGGGTAGATCGGCAGCAGCCAGGGCAGCTTGTCGACGCCGACCTGCTGGGCCATCGTCAGCGCGGCGATCTCCTCCTGCAGGTTCACCGACAGGCCGAAGTTCAGCAGGCAGAACAGCAGCACCGAGTCCTCGGGTTTCCAGTACTCGGGGCGATAGCCGGATTCCGCCAGGTCCATCGGCAGGCGGTCGCGGTAGCGGAACAGGTAGGCATTGACGCCGCGTGCATAGACCTCGAAGAAGCGTTTCAGGCGCGGCGAGGCGTCGGCATAGAGCAGCTCGGCGCTCTTCCTGAGGTTGACTGCACGCATGAAGCGGTCCATCTCCAGCACGCCCGGGCCGGCCATTTCCGACAGGCGACCCTGGGCCAGCAGGCGCATGCCGACCATCTGGCTGAGGCGGTCGCCGGCGTGCACGTAGCCCAGGGTGAACAGCGCGTCGTGAAAGGTGCCCGACTCGATCAGCGGCATGCCGAGGGCATTGCGCCGCACCGATGCGCTTTCCGCCACGCCCTGGATGCGCTCGATGCCGCGGGTCGGCGGCACGCTGTCGGCATAGCGGCTGTTGAGCAGTGACTGGCAGCCACCGAGCGTGGTCAGGGATGCGGCAAGGGTCAGGCGGGCCAGCGTGCGCATGGCGGATATCCTTGGACAGGGGATGAGGCCGGTCGGGTGTCGACCGGCCACGAAGTCGCCAAGGTAAAGAGGCCGTTGCGACCTGGCAAGAGGGCTCAGGCGTTCGGCTGAGCGCGCTTGAGCCCGTCATCGAGCAGCCAGCGCGCGGCCGTGCGGGCGGCGGCCTTGTGCTGCAGCTCCAGCTCGTTGAAACGCTTCTCGAAGCGCCGCCGCTGCTCCTTGTCCAGCGCCTTCCAGGCCGCATGGGTCGGTACGTCGGTGGTCGCCTCGAAGAGCAGGTGGAACACCTGGCAGCGGCTGTCGTTGCTGAGGTCGCTGTCGTAGTTGTCGAGCAGCACCTTGATGCGGATGGCGCCCTCGATCAGCGGCAGCTGCTCGTCGAGCAGGCTGCTGGCGAGGATGTTCAGGTCACCACCGAGGCGCTCCTGGCGTTCCTGGCGAGCCTCCTCCTGGGCCTGTTGCCGGGCCCAGACGCGGCGCCAGAGGTGCCAGGCATAGGCGGCCAGGGCGGCGATCAGCAGCAGGCCGGCGAGCAGCAGGGACAGGGTCACGGCGTGCATGCCCGGCTCAGGCGCCGTGGCACTTCTTGAACTTCTTCTGACTGCCGCAGGGGCAGGGATCGTTGCGGCCGACGTCCTTCAGGGCGTTGCGTACCGGCTCCTGATGGCCGTGGTTGCAATGCGGGCCGTGGACATGGCCATGGTCGTGGTGATCATGGTCATGGTTGCAGTCAGGGCCGTGGACGTGGGGTTGGTTGCTCATGAGGGTTACTCCGGGATGAAATCGCCGGGAATTATCTCGCCATTGCGCGACATGTGCACGCTGCGGCTGAAGAGCATGCCGGTCTTCACTTCACCCTTGAGGCTGTAGCGGATCGGCTGGTCGGGTTTTTCCAGCATCTTCACCACCTGGCGGACATGGCGCCACAGGTTGGTGCGCACCGGCACGTCGAAGCTGTGATGACCATTGGCGGGCACGGTGAACCACTCACTGGCGGAACCGTCGGCCAGGGGAATGTCGTTGAGGGTGACCGCGTATTCCAGACCGCGTACCGGCAGGCTGACGCTGTTGGGATTGTCGATGCGAAAGCGCAGGAGGAACTCTTGTTCGAGCAGCCTGGCCTTGATTACGTCCACCTTGATGAGTCGGACATCCGGGTCCTTGAATCCACCCGTCATCCAGGTGGAGCATCCTGCGAGGCCTGAAGCAAGGCCAAAAAACATCAGTAGGCTGATAATTCTTATCATTTGCGCCTGAGAAAACATTTCATACCCCCATTGCGGCTCAGTGTAACAAGCAAGCGCTTGGCTGCAACTGGGGTGAGTCATTATTTTCAAGGAGATACCGCCGTTGCCCGTTGAACATTTGTAAAGCGTGATGCACGGATGAGAAGCCGGCAGTGTCAGCGCAAAACAACCTGCGCCATACTGAGTCGTGAATAGGACAGGAGTGTGACCATGAGTCGCTACGAGATCGCCTTCTCCGGGCAGTTGGTGCCGGGGGCGCAACTGGAGCTGGTCAAGGCCAACATGGCCAAGTTGTTCCAGGCCGATGCCCAGCGGATCGCCCAGCTGTTTTCCGGGCGTCGCATCGTGATCAAGAACAACCTCGACGCTGCGGCGGCGGAGAAGTACCGATCGACCCTGGAGCGGGCGGGGGCCCGTGTCGAAGTGATCGACATGGATATGCCGATCGAGGAAGTCGAACTGGCTCCACCACCACCCGCCGAACCGGCACCTGCGGCACCTGCGGCACCTGCTGCGGCAGCGGCGTCCGGCGGGGCCACGGCGGGGCGGCTGCAGGTGGCGCCGCGTGACGAATACATGGCGGCGTTCAGCGAAGTGGATGCCCCGGACTTCGGTATCGCCCCGGTCGGGGCGGACCTGCAGGACGCCAAGCCGGATGCCGAGGCGCCGCGCGTGGACCTGTCGCAGTTCAGCCTGGCGCCGGTGGGCAGTGACATGGGGCAGGCCAAGGCCGACGCGGCGGCGCCACCGCCTGATACGTCACACCTCAAGCTGCAGGAATGAAGAAATGGGCCCGCATGTGCGGGCCCTGTCGTTTCAGCCAGCCTTGCACTGGGCCTTGGCGTCCTCGGGCTTGAGGTTGCGCACGGTGATGAAGAACAGTTCGCAGGTCTGCTGCTTGTCCGTCACCTGCCATTTCTGGGTGCAACTGGTCAGTGTCTGCTGCGGGTCATTGCCCGGGTTCTGGCCCATGCCGGCCTGCCAGCAGGCGGCACTGAGGTCCTGCCCCATGACCTTGATGCCGGTGGCGTTGGCCTTGGCTTCGCTGCCCTGGTTGTTGTCCGGGTCCGCCGCGTACCAGATGTAGCTCGGGTGGTTGGCGCCGAGCACCGACGTCTGCTGCCCGGGCGCCGAGGTGATCTGGCCAAGCCCCAGCACCGGCAGGGTCACGCCGTACTGCTGCTTGATCCAGTTCCGCACCGGGCTGCCGAAGGCAACCATGGGGAGGGTACCGTCACCCTTGCCGGCAGTGAGCTCGCCGACCATGCGCTGCTGGTAGGTATTGAAGTAGCTGTACACGCCTTCCAGCGTGCTCCCCGCACTGGCCGGTGCCGCGATGGGCGCGATGTCGACGATGGTCTGGTAGGTCGGCGTCTGCTGCACCGGCACGCCGTTGTAGCTGAGCAGCGACGCCCAGCGATCGGTGGTGTTGGAGCGCAGATAGTCCTGCGCCTGGGTCAGCGAATAGTCTGGCGGGAAGTGCAGCAGCTCGACGCTCTTGCGGTTCTCCAGTGCCATGCCCAGGGGCAGGAAGAAGTACCAGTTGTACTGCCACTTGCCGTCGCTGTTCAGCTGGCTGGCGCCCTTGTAGGCCAGGTCCCCGGCGTCGAGCAGTTGCTGCAGCGGCTTGCCATAGCCGTCGGGAGCACCCTTGAAGTCGGCCAGGATGCGCTCGCCGTGGCGGACCACGTTCACGCTGGCCTGCGGATAACCGTCCCGATCGAGGCTCTGGCGCAGGTAGTGCTCGACGGTCTGCTCCAGCGTCCAGTCGCGATAGCAGATCACGTTGCAGTTGTTCGGGTAGGCGAACAGCCGGCTGACGCGCTGGCTGTCGCCCAGGTCCACGGATTCCCCCTGCAGCCCGCCGGGCTGAGTGGCGCAACCTATGAGCAGGCTCGCCAGAATGACCGTCAAACCACTTTTCTTGTGCATGGCTCTCTCCTTGTTGAGTGTCCTTGCGGACGCTTCAACTCAAGCAGAAAGCGCGGAGAACGCCAGTCAGGCGCTCAGGAAAGGGGCGCAGCACTTCTTGAATTTCTGGCCGCCCTGGCAGGGGCAGGGGTCGTTGCGCCCGGCCTTCAGGGGCACGGTCGGGTCGATGAAATACCAGCGGCCGTCGACCTGAACGAAGGCCGAGCATTCGCGATGACTGTGCTCGCCGTTGTCATCGTGCCAGCGGGCGACGAAGGTCACCTGGGCGTGCTCGGGCTTGCCACCGAACACTTCGCGCTTCTCCACCTCGAGGCCGAGCCAGGTGCTCTGTGCGCTCCAGGCTGCCATGGCGTCGCGGTCGAGTGCCTGTTGCTGGGCGGGCAGGGTGGTCGCCACCAGGTAGTCCACCAGGCCCAGGACGTACGCGCTGTAGCGCGAGCGCATCAGCAGCTCGGCGCAGGGCGCGGGGGTACCGCCGTGATAGTGGCCACAGCATTGGCTCAGCGGGTTGCCGCTGCCGCATGGGCAGTTGGGATCGAGTGGGTCCATCGTCACCACCAGTACTTGCCGAAATTTTGTGGATTGGCCCAGAACTTTGTGTTCAACCAGTCGGGAACTTGCTTGTAATCGAGCAGATCATAGGTGAACAGATGCAGGGTCTGTCCCTCGCGCTGGAACTGTTCGCTGGCTTGCATGGCCAGGGCGAAGAAGTCGGTTTCCCGCCAGTCGCCCGCCTGCAGATCGACCAGCGCGGCGACCCGGCTGGCGTTCAGGTTGCGGATGCCACCGAGCAGTTGCAGTCCGTCGCGCATGGGCAAGTGCTCCAGGCAGTCGACCAGCAGGGCCAGGTCGAAACGCTGTGCGGCCAGTTCCGGCGCCAGGGGCGCAGCCGCTGCGGTGGTGACCTGACACTGCGGATGCGCCTCTTTGAAGGCATCGACAGCGGGTAGCTCGCTGGCACCGAGCAGCAACAGCTTCTCGGGTGTATAACGGGCTAGCAGTGCGGCAATCGCCTGCTGTGGAGTACGGGAGCTAAGGCTGGCAGTCATCGAACTTCCTCGAAAAGTCTGCAAAGACTAACGTGGTGTCGATATCAGGCCTAGAGTGAGAGAAAATTATCCGTGCTATGCGCTATAGCTGGCGGATTGTACAACTCGTGTCTTTACTACTATTGAGTCGGTTATGGGCCGATGAACATTGGAGACCTAAAGTATGAGTATCACAAGGAACGCTGTACCCCTGATTCTGGCTAGTACCCTGCTGACCGGTTGTGCCGGTCTGCAGAAAACCGACTGGCCCACCTGCGCAGCCGTCGGTGGTGTGGGTGGTGCCGCGTTAGGGGCAATCGAAAGCTCGAGCTGGGCGGGTGGCGGTGCGCTGGTTGGCGCCGGCATGGGCGCGGCCTATTGCTGGGTCCACGGTGCCGAGGCGCAGCAGGTCGAAGTCGTCGAGGAAGTCGTCGTCGAAGAGATGGCGCCTGAGCCGGCCGAAGCCGTACGCGTCGAGCTGGACGTCAAGTTCGACTTCGACAAGGCGCAGGTCAAGCAGGAAAGCTACGGCGACATCAAGGCGCTGGCCGACTTCATGAAACAGTACCCGCAGACCAGCACCGTGGTTGAAGGTCACACCGACTCCGTGGGCAGCGATGCCTACAACCAGGGCCTGTCCGAGCGCCGCGCCGGTGCCGTTCGTGACGTGCTGGTCAACCAGTACGGTGTCGAGTCCGGCCGCGTACAAGCCGTGGGTTATGGCGAAAGCCGCCCGGTCGCCGACAACGCTTCTGCTGATGGCCGCGCCATCAACCGTCGCGTGGAAGCCGAGGTCGAAGCTCAGCCGTAAGGCGCTTCGCCCCGTAGACGGCAGATGCGAACGAGCCCGGTCGGTGTGCAACCGACCGGGCTCGTTCTTGTGTGATCCCCGCCTGCCGTCTTTACTCCTGTATACCGGCATAACGCCGGTACACAGGAGACACCACCATGAGAACCCACCTTCTGAAGGTCATACCTTTTCTCTTGGTCAGCAGTGTTCTCTCTGGTTGTGCCACGACTTCCAGTACGGGAGACGCGCCGCTCAATCAAGGGAACTGGCCCCTGTGCAGTGCGATTGGAGCCCTGGCCGGTGGCGGCCTTGGTGCAATCGAGAGTTCTACCTGGGCAGCAGGCGGCGCCGTGGCCGGTGCGGTACTGGGTACCATCATCTGTTATGCGCAGGACGGCGACGAAGACGACGACGGCGTGTTCGATCGGCGTGATCGATGCCCGGGCACACCCGCTGGAACGCCGGTCCACCACAACGGTTGCCCGCTGCCGCAGTACCCGGCCAGTGTCGCCGAGGAACCACCCATGGAGCCGCAGGCTCAGGACGAAGTCATCGTGCTCAGCGATCTGGGCAACGTGCTGTTCGCCTTCGACTCCGCCGAGCTGACGGGCGAGGCGAAACGTTTGCTGGCGGATGTCGCGACGCGACTGACAGGCGCCAACCTGGTGGCGGTCAAGGTTGTCGGGCACACCGACAGCGTCGGCAGCGATGCGTACAACCAGGGCTTGTCCGAACGTCGTGCGCGCAGTGTTGCGGACTTCCTCGTCGCTCAGGGGGTGCCAGCCGACAAGCTCAGCACCGAAGGGCGTGGCGAGAGCCAGCCGGTGGCGGACAACGGCAGCGATGCCGGACGTGCGGAAAATCGTCGAGTCGAGCTGTACGTTTCCCGCTGATCGATACCACCTGGTGCCCCCGGTGCATTCGCCCCGGGGGCACGTCCGTCTGGGCCAACGCCAGACAAAGTCCCGGAAAAAGACCCTTGCCGCTGGTGGTCGGCGCTGCGACCGGTTAACGTGCTGCGCTATCAGAAAGTCGCGAGCATGGGGGCGGGATGAAGTCATTGTTGACCGTAGGCAAGGCGCTGGTCTTGGTGTTCTGGGTGGTGTGTGGCGCGGCGCTGGCCAAGCGCTTCGGTGCACCGTTCGAGCAACTGCTCCTTGTGCTGGCCGCTGCCATGCTGCTCGTGCATGCGCTGCAGCTGTGGCTGTTCGCGGGCCTGCTGGTCGGGCGGGCCAACCCCTGGGGTGACCGGCTGCAGGTACTGCTGTTCGGCATCTTCCACCTGTATCCGATGAAAGCGACGAAGCAGCCCGCTCCCGTCGAGACGGCCTCGGTCGAGGAGGCTGCGCATGCGTAAGCTCGCCCTGTTGCTGTGCCTGTGCACGGGTGTCGCGCTGGCTGACAACCAGGTCAAGGTGCCTGCCAATGCGTTGATGCGCCTGCCTGTGGCCAGCGCCGCCCTGCAGCTGGACCGCCTGGAGGTCGCCGATCACGCGACGCTGATGATTCCGGCGAAGGTCACCGAACTGCGTGTCGGCACCCTGCTGATGGGGCGCGAGGCGCGCATCGGCGTGGCGCCGAGCGATCAGCCGCTGCGCCTGGAGGTGCAGGATGCCGATGTCGGCGCCGGCGCCTGGATCAGCGCCAAGGGCGCCGCAGGCACCTACAGCAAGGCCGCCACGCCTGGGCGGGAAATCAAGCTGAAACTGCACAAGCTGACGTTCGAGTCCCTGACCCTGGACGTGCGTGGCGGTCGTGGTGCGCCGGGTTACGCCGGGCTCGACGGTGCCCATGGCAAGCCGGGTGGTTGTACCTGGGGCCAGGCCAGTGCCGGCTACGATGGCCAGGACGGTACCGACGGGCATGCCGGCGCGGCGGGTGGCAACGTGGTGCTGGAAGTGCCGCACTATGTCGAGGTCGAGCGCCTGCAGGTGTTGCTCGACGGCGGCGAGGGTGGCGTGGCTGGCGCAGCAGGGCGGCCCGGCCACGGTGGCGCGGCCAGGGACTGCCTGCTCTATGGCGTCGATGGCGCCGCCGACGGCAACCCCGGCCAGCCGGGGCGCGCCGGCGCTGCAGGGCGCAGTGGCGCCGTGCAGGTCTTTCGTTTCTGAGGGGCGCGGGCTGCCTGCGCCCTGCAGGCAGCCCGTTCGATCAGAAGCTCGGGCGCATCGCCACCAGCGTCATCAGCGCCAGGCCGACCAGCAGGTTGCTGCCGACGATCTTGCGGATCTTTCCCAGTACCTCAGCGCCGACGGGCCAGTTCTCGGCCTCCACCGCGCGCCGCAGCTCCGGCAGCAGCAGGGCCTGGATACGCAGGAAGAGGGCGAGCATCACCAGGTACAGCCCCATCATGATGTGCACGTAGCGCGGCGCCGCGTCGAAACCGCCGTAGCTCAGGTGCAGCATGCCCACGCCGCTCAGCGGCAGCAGCAGTACCGCCAGCCAGACCCAGACGAAGAAGCGCTTGAACACGTTCAGCCACAGGCGCAGGCGGGCAGGCGGCTCCAGTGCGTCGACCGCTGCCGGGCGCAGGATCATCCAGGCGAAGAACATCCCGCCCACCCAGATGACGGCGGCCAGCAGGTGTAGCGCATAGAGTGGGGCGTAGGGGGTCATGCAGGGTCTCCAGAGGGTTCGGTTGACGGCTCGAGCTGCCCGATGTGCACGGGAGTCTGCGCCAGATCGATTGCCGCGTTATGATAGCGGCCGCTCCGCGAATACTGAAAATTTATCCAGCCTTTTTCGTTTCAGAATCCATGCTCAGTACCGAACTCAAGTCCCAGATTCAGGGCGCCTACTCGCGCTTCCTCGAGGCCAAGTCACTCAAGCCTCGCTACGGTCAGCGCCTGATGATCGCCGAAATCGCCAAGGTGCTCGGCACCATCAGGAGCGACGACGAGGGCAAGCGCCTGGGCGATCCCGCCGTGGTCGCGGTGGAGGCGGGTACGGGCACCGGCAAGACGGTGGCCTACAGCCTGGCGACCATTCCCACGGCCAAGGCGGCGGGCAAGCGCCTGGTCATCGCCACCGCCACCGTGGCGCTGCAGGAGCAGATCGTGCACAAGGATCTGCCCGACCTGCTGCGCAACAGCGGTCTGAACTTCAGTTTCGCCCTGGCCAAGGGGCGTGGTCGCTACCTCTGCCTGTCCAAGCTCGATCACCTGCTGCAGGACGGCGCCGCGCAGAGCGCCACGGCGCAGCTGTTCGAAGAGGAAGGCTTCCGCATCGACGTCGATGAGCAGGGGCAGAAGCTGTTCACCGCGATGATCGAGAAACTCGCCGGCAACCGCTGGGATGGCGACCGCGACAGCTGGCCCGAAGAGCTGGACGACAGCCGCTGGGCGCAGCTGACCACCGATCACAGCCAGTGCACCAACCGGCATTGCCCGAACTTCCAGCAGTGCGCCTTCTACAAGGCCCGCGAAGGCATGGGCAAGGTCGACGTGATCGTCACCAACCACGACATGGTGCTGGCTGACCTCGCGCTCGGTGGCGGTGCGGTGCTGCCCGACCCGCGCGAAACCATCTACGTGTTCGACGAAGGTCATCACCTGCCGGACAAGGCCATCGGCCACTTCGCTCACTTCACCCGCCTGCGCTCGACCGCCGACTGGCTCACGCAGATCGACAAGAACCTGACCAAGCTGCTGGCACAGAATCCGCTGCCGGGCGACCTGGGCCGGCTGATCGAGCAGGTGCCGGAGCTGGCGCGCGAACTGAAGAGCCAGCAGCAGTTCATGTTCAGCGCCTGCGAAGAGGTCGCCGACTTCAAGGCCGGTGAGGACATGGAAGGGCGCGAGCGCCCGCGCCACCGCTTCGTCGGTGGGGTGGTGCCGGAGCACCTGACCGAGCTGGGGCTGGAACTGAAGAAAGGTTTCTCCAAACTCAACGACCTGTTCACCGGCGTCACCGAGTTGCTCAAGGAAGCGATGGACGGCGAGGGCGCGGTCGGCATCGCCAGTCACCAGGCCGAGGAGTGGTACCCGCTGTTCGGCAGCCTGATGGCGCGCGCCAAGGGCAACTGGGAGCTGTGGCTGGCCTTCACCGCCGAAGATCCGGAAGAGAGCCCGCCGATGGCGCGCTGGCTGACCCTGGCCGACAGTGGCGCGCTGTTCGACATCGAAGTCAACGCCAGCCCGATCCTCGCGGCGGAGACCCTGCGCCGCAACCTGTGGAACGTCGCCCACGGCGCCCTGGTCACCTCGGCCACGCTCACCGCGCTGGGCACCTTCGACCGCTACCGCATGCGTGCCGGGCTGCCCAAGGTGGCGGTCACCGCCATCGTGCCGAGCCCATTCCATCACGCCGATGCCGGCGTGTTGCGCGTGCCCGACCTCAAGGCCGACCCGCGCGAGGCGGCCGTGCACACCGCAGCCATCGTGCGCGAGCTGCCGGCGCTGGTCGCGGGCAGTCGCGGCACCCTGGTGCTGTTCTCCTCGCGCAAGCAGATGCAGGATGTGTTCGACGGCCTGGATCGTGACTGGCGCAAGCGGGTGTTCATCCAGGGCAACCTGTCCAAGCAGGAGACGCTGAACAAGCACAAGGCGCGCGTCGACTCCGGCGAGGAGAGCGTGCTGTTCGGCCTGGCCAGCTTCGCCGAGGGCGTCGATCTGCCCGGTGCCTACTGCGAGCATGTGGTGATCGCCAAGATTCCCTTCGCCGTACCCGATGACCCGGTCGAGGCCGCGCTGGCCGAATGGATCGAGGCGCGGGGTGGCAACCCGTTCATGGAAATCGCCGTGCCGGATGCGTCGCTGCGCCTGGTACAGGCCTGCGGCCGCCTGCTGCGGACCGAGGCCGATCGCGGCACCATCACCCTGCTGGACCGACGCGTGGTGACCCAGCGCTACGGCAAGGCGATTCTCAATGCCTTGCCACCCTTTCGTCGGGAAATCCAGTGAGCGCCTGACTGTCGGCTGTAGCGCGCGGGTCCGGAAGAGTCCGGGCCGGCGCCGAGTCGCCCGCGTGCCCCGCGTAACATCGACGGCCAGCGGTTCCCAACGGCGGCGGGGGCTGGAACAATGCAGGCAATTTCGTTCAAGGAGACAGATGTGCAGGTTCAGGGCTATTTCGACTTGCGTTTCGAGGCGGTGAGGGATGCCTTCGCCAGCCTGTTCGAAGACTCCCAGGAGCGCGGCGCGGCGCTCTGCGTGCAGATTGGCGGCGAAACCGTGCTGGACCTGTGGGCCGGGGTGATGGACAAGGACGGCCAGCAGGCCTGGCACAGCGACACCATCGCCAACCTGTTCTCCTGCACCAAACCCTTCGCGGCGGTCGTCGCGCTGCAACTGGTGGGCGAGGGCAAGCTCGACCTGGATGCGCCGGTGGCGCGCTACTGGCCGGAGTTCGCCGCCGCCGGGAAGGAGCGCGTCAGCGTGCGCCATCTGCTCTGCCACCAGGCCGGTTTGCCGGCGCTGCGCCAGCCGCTGCCGGCCGAAGCCCTCTATGACTGGCAGACCATGACCGCCGCGCTGGCCGCCGAACAGCCCTGGTGGCCGTTGGGCGAGGGGCACGGCTATGCGCCCATCACCTATGGCTGGCTGATCGGCGAGCTGATCCGTCGGGTGGAAGGGCGTGGCCCGGGCGAGAGCATCGCCGCCCGTATCGCCAGGCCGCTGGGCCTGGATTTTCATGTCGGCCTGGCCGACAGCGAGTTCGATCGCGTCGCGCACATCGCCCGCGGCAAGGGCAACCTGGGCGATGCCGCCGCGCAGCGCCTGCTCAAGGTGATGATGAGCGATGCCAGCGCCATGAGCACGCGCTCGTTCACCAATCCGCCGTCGATCATGACCAGCACCAACAAGCCGGAGTGGCGGCGCATGCAGCAACCGGCGGCCAATGGCCACGGCAATGCCCGCAGCCTGGCCGGCTTCTATGCCGGCTTGCTCGACGGCAGCCTGCTGGACAGTGAGCTGCTCGGCGAAATGACCCGCGAGCACAGCCTGGGTGAGGACAAGACCCTGCTGACCCGCACCCGTTTCGGCCTCGGTTGCATGCTCGACCAGCCCGAGGTGGCCAATGCGACCTACGGCATGGGCGCCGGCGCCTTCGGCCACCCCGGTGCCGGCGGTTCCAGCGGCTTTGCCGATCCGCAGCGCGACCTCGCATTCGGCTTCGTCATCAATAATCTAGGACCGTTCGTCTTGATGGACCCTCGAGCGCAGAAACTTGCGCAACGGGTTGCGGACTGTATCTGATCGAGCGGCTAGACTTGCGCCATTCGTTCAGTACCACCCATAACAAACCGACCATTAGAAACTTGTGCGACCTCGGGGGCTTCATGCGCGCCAACAAGATTTTTGCCTTTACCTGCTGCCTGCTGATTGCCGGCTGCGCGGGCTCGGAGAAGAAAGAGGTCGCCAAGGCGGCCGTGATGCCGCCACCGCAGGTGACCCGTGCCTGGCTCGACGAGTACGAGCCGCGCGTGCGTGACGCCGTCAAGGACAGCGCATTCGAGTTCGAGCGGCGCGACAACCTGCTGGTCGTTACCGCGCCGGTGAAGGGCTCGTTCAACCCGGACCGTCCGCAGATGCTGCTGCCGGCCAGCCTGGGCCCCATCACCCGGGTCGCCAAGCTGCTCGAGGCCGACAACGACATTGCGGTGGTGATACTCGGCCACGCCGACAGCAGCGGTGATGCCTCGCTTAACCGCGACCTCAGCCAGCAGCGCGCGCGTGCCGTGACCTCCATCTTCCGCCTCAGCGGCCTCAAGCAGAACCGCCTGCAGGTCATGGGCCTGGGGTCGGACATGCCGCGTGCCGCCAACGACAGCGCAGCCGGGCGTGCGCTCAACCGTCGTGTGGAAATCCTCCTGACCTCGCGTGACACCATGCAGGGGCTGATCGCCAAGTACAGCCAGCCGGCCAAGGCCGGCCTGAAGGATGGGCCCAAGGTAGCTGCCGCAGATCAAGGAAAACTGGGCAAGTCAGAGTAAGCTTGGCGGCATTTCCCACCTGTTGAGGGTGTATCCGCAACCCGCTGGCGACAGCGCCGAGGGTTGCGGCAGGCGCCCGAGGAACTGCCATGACCCAGACACTGGCCGATATGCGCCGTGACTACACCCGCGACGGCCTGAGCGAAGCCCAGGCCCCGCTGGAACCCTTCACCCTGTTTCGTCAGTGGTTCGACGATGCCGTGAAGACCGAGCAACTGCCGGTCGAACCCAACGCCATGACCCTGGCCACAGTGGACGAGCAGGGCCGGCCGCACTGCCGTGTATTGCTGCTCAAGGGCCTCGACGAGCGCGGCTTCACCTTCTTCAGCAACTACGAAAGTGCCAAGGGGCGCCAGCTTGCGGCGCGCCCGTTCGCCGCCATGACGTTCTTCTGGCCCAGCCTGGAGCGCCAGGTGCGCATCGAAGGTCGGGTAGAGCGCGTCACTCCCGCCGAGTCCGATGGTTACTATCAGGTGCGCCCGCTGGGCAGCCGTATCGGCGCCTGGGCGTCGCCGCAGAGCCGGGTGATCCGTGATCGCGCCGAACTGGAAGGGCTGCTCGCGGAAACCGAACGGCGCTTTCTCAACCAGGCCCCGCACTGCCCGCCACACTGGGGTGGCTATCGCCTGCTGCCGGAGCGCATCGAATTCTGGCAGGGCCGCCCGAGCCGCCTGCATGACCGACTCAACTACCGCCTGCAGGGCGAGGCCTGGATTCGCGAACGCCTGGCGCCCTGAGGGGCGCGCGGGAGGGCGTCGGGGCTCGTTGACTGAATAGCAAAGCGCTTGGTCTGGAGAGGGGGGGCTGCTATCGGCCAAAAGCTGCCTGTCGGGAATGAGCCAGAATCGATCCCGATAGCGTTCAGTTACAGACTTCGGCTAGCAACGCTCGAATCCAGCGATGAGCAGGGTGTTGCTGGGTACGCTCATGCCATACCAGCAGCTTACGAAAACCGGGAATCGTTAGCGGTGGTTCCAGGATCTGTAGGCCGTCTCCGGGCTGTATCAACCGACGAGGGAGAACGGCAATCAGGTCGCTGTTGCGCAGAACTTCCAGCAACAGTAAGAAGCTGGGCAGAGACAGAAGAACGCGCCTCTGACGGCCTAGGGCGGCAAGCGCTTCGTCAGTCACCCCACTAAAAGCGTCCCCTGCCATTGACATGATGACATGCTCCAAAGCACAGAAGCGGTCTAAATCTAAACCGCCGGCTGCGGCATGACCCTTACGCATTGCACAGACATACTGCTCGTCATAAAGATGTCTGGCGTGTAGTCCTTCATGGGTACTTTCCGGCGTGAGGATAGCCAAGTCCAGCTCGCCGGACTCCAGCTGCTGTTGCACCCGCTGATTGTCTACCGGCCGGGCGGCAACTCGAATACCAGGAGCCTGTCGGCGCAACTCCGCGAGCAGAGGAAGCAGGATGGTGCGCTGGGCATAATCGGTAGCCGCAATCGATAGGGTGAAGCTTGCACTTACCGGCTCGAACTCCTCCGGCTGCAGCATTCCCTCGATCTCACCCAGAATCCGCTTTATCGGCAATGCCAGAGCCTGGGCGCGAGGGGTCGGTACTAGGCCGCGTTGGGCTCGGACGAACAACGGGTCGTCGAAGCTATCGCGTAAGCGATTGAGCATGCCGCTGACCGCCGGCTGAGTGAGTGCTAAGCGCTCGGCTGCCCGTGTGACGCTGCCTTCATCAAGCAGTGCATTCAGGGTTTTGAGCAGATTGAGATCGAGGCTCCTGATATCACGCATGCTTATGGATAACCTATCCAATGACGATTGGTCTTATGGATTGTCGTCGCTCACCATGCCCTGGTCAAAATCGTGGCAAGCGCCACATCCAACCCAAAGGACTACGTCATGAATTACATCCATTGGCCCGAGGGGTATGAGCCAGGCTTCACCGATAACTTCGCCTCAAACGAGGTCATCGTCTTCGGGCTGAGTGCCGCACAGGTCTGGCCTCTGCTGGCCATCGCCACGCAATGGCCTAGTTACTATGCCAATTCGGCAAATGTCCGTTACTACAATAACGCCGCCCCGCAGTTGGCCGAGGGCGTACGTTTTTACTTCGAGACCTTTGGTTTTCCCGTCGAGGCACGCTGCAATGAATACGTTGCGCCGGCCAATGGTCAGCCAGGGCGAATTGCATGGCATGGCTGGGCGGGTGAAGAAGGGGCCGAGAACCGTCTCGACGTCCATCATGCCTGGCTAGTCGAAGACCTATCTGGTGGCCGAGTACGGGTACTGACTCAGGAAACCCAGAAGGGTGAACCAGCGTTGGAACTTGCACGCGCTAAGCCAAATCCGATGATCAACGGCCATCAGGACTGGCTGGAAGGCCTTATCGGAGCAGCACGTAACGCGTTAAATGCCTAATGAATCGAGCGCGCTTGTTTGGCGCGCTATGTGAATGGCCCCTTGATTTGTAGACACCTAATGACTGCTATTGGCCGGTTGCAGCCGGTCTGCGCGCTACCTTATCCACATATGCCAGCGATTTCGCTCCGCCTTCACAGCTACCGCCGAGCATGCCGGCTGCCAATGGGGCTGTATGCGAGGAGCACATGAGATACCCTTGCGCCACGAATCAACCAGAGCGCTGTGAACCGAACGATGGGTTTTGAACAATTAGCCGAACTGCGTGACCGCCTGCGGGCGGAAAAACAGCAGGCCGAACCTGAAAGTGCCAAGCCGCAGAAGCGCAAGGCACCGCAGAAAACCAGGGCACCGAAAACCAAGGCACGCGAGCAGGATCCGGCCGTCGAGGCGATCTGGCGACTGCAGAAGCATTTCCCCTTGGCCTTCCCGGTCAATCCAGCGCCCAAGGTGCCGCTGAAAGAGGGCATCCTCAAGGATGCCGAGCAGCATCTGGCGTTGCTCGGCATCAGCCTCGAGCAGCTCAAGCTGGGCATCGCCGCCTGGTGCCGGGGCGGGCGCTACTGGTCCGCGATGACCGAGAACGCGCCGCGCCTGGATCTCCAGGGCCAGCCCATCGGCATGGTGACGGCGGCGCAGGCACTGCATGCCCGGCAGCAGGCCCGGCGGCAGCGCATGGAGGCCCGGCGCGCCCAGGCCAAGGCGAAGGCGCCGGCGGCTGACGAGGCCGTCGAGGCCGTCGAGGCCGCTGCGCAGCCTGACGAGGCGTAAAGCTCCGGCAACCCGAGCTTGCCTCGGGTTCTGCGGCGCATCGTGAAGCGCCGCTGATGTGCCTACAATGACGGCCTCAATCGTGAGGCCGCTTCCGATGCTCGAACTCGATTCCACCCTGGCGCAGCACATCGTCGACCGCGCCATGGCCATCCTGCCGCACAACATCAACGTCATGGATGCCCAGGGGATGATCATCGGCAGCGGAGACCCCAGTCGCCTGCATACGCGGCACGAGGGCGCGCAGCTGGTGCTGGCCAATCGTCGCGTGGTGGAGATCGACGCGCAGGCGGCCGCCTGTCTGCGTGGGGTCAAGCCTGGGGTGAACCTGCCGCTGCTGCATGCCGAGCGCCTGATCGGCGTGCTCGGCATCACCGGTGAGCCCGAACTCGTGCGGCCCTACGCCGAGCTGGTGCGCATGGCTGCGGAGATGCTCGTCGAGCACCGGGTGCTGCAGGCGGAGCGGCATTGGCAGCGGCATCAGCAGGAGGCCTGGCTGCGCCAGTTGCTCGACCCCCAGCTGCGCCTCGCCAGCCTCGAAGCCGATGCCGAGCGCCTCGCCCTGCAGCTCTCCTGGCCGCGGCAGATCTGCCTGCTGCAGCTCGACGCCGACGGCGACCCGCTGCCACGCCAGGCGCGCCTGCTGGCCAGCCTCGGTGGCAAGAACGATCACCTGATCGCCCCGCTTGGACGTGACGAGCTGCTCTGGTGCCGGCCGTTCAGTGCGAGCCGGGATGACCGGGCCTGGCTGGCCCAGGCCGACGAGCGCGAGTGGGGCGTGCGTTCCCTGACGCTCAGCGATCCGCTGCACGACCTGGCCGAGTTGCGCCAGGCCAGCCTGGTCCTGCGTGACCTGCAGGCCTACGGTCAGGCGCGCTTTCCCGAGCGCCGGCTGTTGCGCCTGGACGAGCTACGCCTGCCGACGCTGCTGTATGCCCAGCGCCACAGCTGGTTGTTGCAGGGCTGGCTGGCTCCCTTGCGCAGCGTGCTGGCGCAGGACCCCCAGGGAACCCTGCGTACCACCCTGGAGGCCTGGTGCGCGCATGACGGTCAGGTACAGACCTGTGCCCAGGAACTGGGCATTCACCGCAATACCCTGCGCTACCGCCTGGAGCGCATCGCCGAGTTGAGCGGCCTGGACCTCAATCGCCTGGACCAGCGCCTGCAGCTGTCGTTGGGCCTGGGCCTGCTGGAGCCGGAGGCCTTGGCCGCGGCGCCGACGAGCGAATAGGCGGCTGGCAGGGCGATGCGGCTTTGTGCGCCCGCACAGGCCGCTGGGGTTCGTCAGCGTTGTTTTGGTGCCTGCGCACAGGGCGAGGGGAGTGGTGGCTGAGCCACAATGAGGCGCCTGTCGGCACTTCCACTCGGGCGTCGCGCCCGCCATAACAACAATGAGGAGACTGGTCATGGGCCTGGTCCTGATTCTGGTGGCACTGATCGCGTTCATCGTGCTGTCCACTACCCGTTTGAAACTGCACCCCTTCCTGGCATTGCTGGCCGCTGCCCTGATCGCCGGCTTCGCCTATCAGTTGCCTGGCAACGAAATCATCAAGACCATGACCGCCGGCTTCGGCGGCATTCTCGGCTACATCGGCATCGTCATCGTCCTTGGCACCATCATCGGGGTGATCCTCGAGCGCAGTGGCGCGGCGATCACCATGGCCGAGACGGTGATCCGTCTGCTGGGTCAGCGTTTCCCCACGCTGACCATGTCGATCATCGGCTATCTGGTATCGATCCCGGTGTTCTGCGACTCCGGCTACGTCATTCTCAACTCGCTGAAGAATGCCCTGGCGGCGCGCATGAAAGTCTCGGTGGTGGCCATGAGCGTGGCGCTGGCGACCGGTCTGTATGCCACCCACACCTTCGTGCCGCCGACGCCGGGGCCGATCGCCGCAGCCGGTAACCTGGGCCTCGAAGCCTCCCTGGGGCTGGTGATCCTGGTCGGCCTGCTGGTCGCTGCGGTCACCGCCGTGGCCGGCATGCTGTGGGCCAACCGGTTCCTCAAGCAGAACGACCAGGAGCTGCTGGAGGAGGCGCCCAGCGAGCTGCTCGCCGAGGATGTCGACTTCGACGCCCTGCGCGCCCGCTACGGCAAGCTGCCCAGCGCCTGGCAGGCGTTCTCGCCGATCTTCGTGCCGATCCTGCTGATCTGCCTGGGCTCGCTCGCGGCGTTCCCGAGCAAGCCCTTCGGCACCGGCGCGTTCTTCGACGTGCTGAGCTTCCTCGGCCAGCCGGTCGCCGCCTTGCTGGTCGGTCTGGCCCTGGCCTGCACCCTGCTCAAGGGGGAAGGCAAGCGTCAGCAGTTCCATGACCATGTCGCCCACGGCCTCAAGGAAGCGGCGCCGATCCTGCTGATCACCGGTGCCGGCGGTGCCTTCGGTGCCGTGCTCAAGGCCACGGCGCTGACCGCTTACCTGGGCGACACCCTGTCGGCCCTGGGCATCGGGCTGTTCATGCCGTTCCTGGTGGCGGCCGCGCTGAAAAGCGCGCAGGGCTCCTCGACCGTGGCGCTGGTCACCACGTCGGCCATGGTCGCACCGCTGCTGGGCAACCTGGGCCTGGACAGCGAGATGGGCCGGGTGCTCACCGTGATGGCCATCGGTGCTGGCGCGATGACCGTCTCGCATGCCAACGACAGCTTCTTCTGGGTAGTGACCCAGTTCAGCCGCATGAAAGTCGCTACCGCGTATCGCGCCCAGACCATGGCGACCCTGATCCAGGGCCTGGCCGGCATGGCAGCGGTGTGGCTGCTCAGCCTGGTTCTGCTGTAATCCGCTTTACCGGCGGGTGGCTTCGGCGCACCCGCCTCCTTCCGAGGTTCTAGTCATGAAAATCGTCATCGCTCCCGACTCCTTCAAGGAGAGTCTCAGTGCGCCCGATGTCGCCGCGGCCATCGCCCGTGGCTGGCAGCAGGTATTCCCCGACGCCGAGTGCCTGCTGCGGCCAATGGCCGATGGCGGCGAAGGCACGGTCGATGCGCTGCTCGCCGCCGTTGGCGGTGAGCGCCGCGAGTGCCGGGTCCGGGGCCCCATGGGCGAACCGGTCGTGGCCCATTGGGGCTGGCTGGGGGAGGGCACGGCCGTCATCGAGATGGCGGCGGCCAGCGGCCTGCACTGGGTGCCGCGCGAGCAGCGTGATGCGCGCCTGGCCAGCAGTTACGGCACCGGCGAGCTGATCCGCGAGGCCCTCGATGCCGGCGCCACGCGCATCATCCTCGGCCTGGGCGGGAGCGCCACCAACGATGCCGGCGTCGGCCTGCTGCAGGCCCTGGGCATGCGCTTTCTCGATACGCAGGGGCGCGACCTGGCGCCGGGCGGCGCTGCCCTGGCCGAGCTGGACCAGCTGGACCTGAGCAGCCTGGATGCGCGCCTGCTGAACGTGCAGATCGACGTCGCTGCCGATGTCGACAACCCGCTCTGCGGTCCGCGGGGCGCCTCTGCAGTATTCGGGCCGCAGAAGGGCGCGACGCCCGAGCATGTGGCGCAGCTCGACCAGGCGCTGGGACGTTTTGCCCGCGTCACCGCGTCGACCCTGGGGGAGGATCACGCCGAGTTCCCCGGTGTGGGTGCCGCCGGTGGCCTGGGGTTCGCCGCGCGGGGGTTCCTCAAGGCCGGCTTCCGTCCGGGCATCGAGCTGGTGGCCGAGCTGTCCGGGCTGGCGGCTGCCGTGCAGGGCGCGGACCTGGTGATCACCGGGGAAGGGCGGATGGATGCGCAGACGCTGCACGGCAAGACGCCGGTCGGTGTGGCCCGCGTCGCGCGTGCAGCCGGCGTGCCGGTGATCGCCTTGTCCGGCAGCCTGGGTGACGACTACCAGGCGCTGTATGACGCCGGCATCGAAGCCGCGTTCAGCCTTGCTCCGGGGCCCTTGTCGCTGGAGCAGGCCATGGCCGGCGCCGCCGCCGAGCTGCAGGCACGCACCACGGATATCGCCAGGCTCTGGCGCCTGGCGCGGGCGTAGCGCCACGAACCTAACTGAACTCTGTCTGTCTGAGGCTACTATTGTTCAGGCTTTGCCGTGACAGTTGCGCGTGCCCGGCGTCTAATGGATCGAGATATCTCTGGAGGAATTGCTATGCGTAAACCCACTCTGCTCATGACTTCGCTGGCGGCGCTGCTGGCCCTAGGCGGTTGCGCATCGAGCCTGACTGGCGATACCTACAGCCGTGACGAGGCGCGCGCGGTACAGACCGTGCGCATGGGTACCATCGAGTCGCTGCGACCGGTGAAGATCGAAGGCACCAAGACGCCCATCGGCGCGGGTGCGGGTGCGGTGATCGGTGGCGTTGGCGGCAGTGGTCTCGGCGGCGGTCGCGGCAGCGCCGTGCTGGCGGTGATCGGTGCGGTGGCCGGCGGCCTGCTCGGTGCAGCCGCAGAGGAAGGCCTGACCCGTACCCAGGGCGTGGAGATCACCGTGCGCGAAGACGACGGCACCCTGCGCGCCTATGTGCAGGAAGTCGAGCCCAATGAGATCTTCCGTGTCGGCGAGCGCGTGCGCATCATGACCGTCAACGGAACCAGCCGCGTCGCTCACTGAGGACGCCGTTTCAACCGACCGGAGCCGCCTCGGGCCGCTCCGGTTTTTTGTGCCTGCCATACTGGACGACGCGCCGTCGTGCGAGGGTCAGCGATGCGCGCATCGCTATCCGCAACGGCTGATAGGCGCGGCGCAGAGCGGTGATAGAGAAAGACGCGTATTCACCTGCTGGTGCGTTTAGTAATAATTCAATGCATGACGATGCGTCGATAGGTATGGATAATCGGCGGTTATTCTTGTCGCGACAACGACTTAGCTGATTCGTTGTGGTGCGGGGTTCGTCACCGTCAGGGAGTTGCGACTCCAATTCTCGTCGCTGGTCGTGGTCGACTGGCGTGCCTGCTAAAGGGGTTTTGCCGATGGCGCTTGCGCTGATCATAGCCTTGCCGTTTCTGGGCGTTTTTCTACCGGTGCTGGCCGAGCGGCTGGGCCGCTCGGCGTGCGCCGTGGCCGCCGCGCTGCCGCCGCTGGTGGCGCTGGTGCTGCTGTTCAGCCTGCAGCCTGGCGTGTTCGCCGGCGAGGTCCTGCGCGTCAAGCTGGAATGGCTGCCGCAACTGGGGCTGAACCTGAGCCTGCGTCTCGACGGTCTGGGCTTCCTCTTCGCCCTGCTGATCCTCGGTATCGGCCTGCTGGTGATCCTCTACGCACGCTACTACCTGTCCAAAAGCGAGCCGATGGGGCGCTTCTTCGGCTTCCTGCTGCTGTTCATGGGCGCCATGCTCGGCGTGGTGCTGTCGGAAAACCTGCTGCTGATGCTGGTGTTCTGGGAGCTGACCAGCCTTTCGTCCTTCCTGTTGATCGGTTTCTGGGGGGCACGTTCCGACGCTCGCAAGGGCGCACGCATGGCCCTGGCGGTCACCGGTGGCGGTGGTCTGGCGTTGCTTGCCGGTATCCTGCTGATCGGCCATATCGCCGGCAGCTTCGAGTTGTCCCAGGTGCTGGCAGCCGGTTACGCGATTCGTGCCCATGAGCTGTATCCGGTCGCGCTGATCCTGGTGCTGCTGGGCGTGTTCACCAAGTCGGCGCAGTTCCCGTTCCACTTCTGGCTGCCGCATGCCATGGCGGCGCCGACGCCCGTCTCGGCCTACCTGCACTCGGCGACCATGGTCAAGGCCGGGGTGTTCCTGCTGGCGCGCCTGTATCCGGCACTGGCCGGCTCCGAGTGGTGGTTCTACCTGGTCAGCCTGACCGGTCTGGCGACCCTGCTGGTGGGGGCCACCCTGGCGCTGTTCCAGCATGACCTCAAGGGCCTGCTGGCCTATTCCACCATCAGCCACCTGGGCCTGATCACCCTGCTGTTCGGCCTCGATACGCGCCTGGCGGCGGTGGCGGCGGTGTTCCACATCATCAACCACGCCACCTTCAAGGCCTCGCTGTTCA
Organism: Ectopseudomonas khazarica; assembly: GCF_017915135.1. Classification (NCBI taxonomy): domain Bacteria; kingdom Pseudomonadati; phylum Pseudomonadota; class Gammaproteobacteria; order Pseudomonadales; family Pseudomonadaceae; genus Ectopseudomonas; species Ectopseudomonas khazarica. The sequence continues at coordinate 1,610,164 of NZ_CP068551.1, forward strand.
TGGCCGCCGGCATCATCGACCACGAGACCGGCAGCCGCGACATGCGGCGTATCAACGGCATGTGGAAGTACATGCCGCATACGGCGATGCTGGCGATGGTGGCGGCCTCGGCGATGGCCGGGGTGCCGTTGCTCAACGGCTTCCTGAGCAAGGAGATGTTCTTCACCGAGACGCTGCACCAGCACCTGCTCGGTAGCTTCAACTGGGTGATCCCGGCGGCGGCGACCCTGGCCGGCGTCTTCTCGGTGGCCTACTCGTTGCGCTTCATTCATGACGTGTTCTTCAACGGCGAGCCGATCGACCTGCCGAAGTACCCGCCGCACGAGCCGCCGCGCTATATGAAGGTGCCGGTGGAAGTGCTGGTGTTCCTCTGCCTGCTGGTCGGTGTCGTGCCGGCCTACACCGTGGCCCCGCTGCTGGCCTCTGCCGCGTCCGCCACCCTGGGTGGCGACCTGCCCGAGTACAGCCTGTCGATCTGGCACGGTTTCAACCTGCCGCTGATCATGAGCGTGGTCGCGCTGGTGGGTGGTGTTCTCGTCTATGCCCTGCGCAAACCGCTGTTCCGCTGGTACGCCGGGATGCCCCGGGTGGATGCCAAGCTGGTCTTCGAGCGCATGGTGATGAGCCTGTTCGTCAGCGCCACGGCGTTCACCCGTCGCCTGGAGAACGGTTCGCTGCAACGCTACATCGCCTACCTGCTCGGCGCTGCCATCGTGGTGGTGGTGCTGGCGCTGGGGCCGCTGCCGGAGCTGAGTGGCTCGGTGCCGATGCAGCCGATCGATGGCATCACCGCGCTGGGCCTGGCGATCATGGTCATGGCCGGGCTGGCCACGGTGATCTTCCACCGCCAGCGCCTGGCCGCGCTGGTGATGCTCAGCGTGGTGGGGCTGATGGTGGCGCTGGCCTTCGCCCGCTACTCGGCGCCGGATCTGGCACTGACCCAGCTGTCGGTGGAGGTGGTGACCATCATCCTGCTGATGCTGGCGCTGTTCTTCCTGCCGGCGCAGACGCGCGTCGAGTCCAGCAGCATGCGCGCCCTGCGCGACTTCAGCCTGGCCATCGGCAGCGGGGTGATGGTGGCCATGCTGGCGTTCGCCGTGCTGACCCGCCCGTACACGAGCATCGCCGACTACTTCCTGGCCAACAGCGTCTCCGGTGGCGGCGGTACCAACGTGGTCAACGTGATCCTGGTGGACTTCCGTGGCTTCGATACCCTGGGCGAGATCAGCGTGCTGGCGATCGCAGCGGTGGGCATCTATGCCATGCTCGACGGCCTGCGCCTGTTCCAGCCCAACGCCGACGCCGAGGGCCGCAGCTGGGCGCGTGACCGCCACCCGCTGATCCTCGCCACGCTGTCGCGCGTGCTGCTGCCGATGGCGCTGCTGATCTCGGTGTTCATCTTCCTGCGTGGCCACAACCTGCCGGGCGGCGGCTTCATCGCCGGCCTGATCACGGCCGTGGCGCTGATCCTGCAGTATGTCGCCAGCGGCGTGCAGTGGACGCAGTCGCGCCTGCCTTTGAACTATCACCGCATGGCCGGTGGCGGCGTGCTCATCGCCACGGCCACCGGGGCGGGCAGCTGGCTGTTCGAGCGTCCGTTCCTGACCTCGGCGTTCGGCCATTTCCACATTCCACTGGTGGGTGAGATCGAGCTGGCCACGGCCATGCTCTTCGACCTGGGCGTCTATCTGACTGTGGTCGGGTCGACCCTGCTCATCCTCGCCAACCTGGGCAAGCTGACCCAGGAAAAGCCCGGACAGGAGGTACTCTGATATGGAAGCGCTGTTTGCCGTGGCGCTCGGCATACTGACCTCGAGCGGCGTGTATCTGCTGCTGCGAGCTCGCACCTTTCCGGTGGTCATGGGGCTGACCCTGATCTCCTACGCGGTCAACCTGTTCCTCTTCGCCATGGGACGCCTGCAGGGCGGTGCGTCCAGCGTGATCGGGCAGGGCAGCCGCTATGTCGACCCGCTGCCCCAGGCGCTGGTGCTGACTGCCATCGTCATCGGTTTCGCCATGACCGCGTTCGTCGTGGTGCTGGCCCTGCGCAGCGTCGGTGAACTGAGCACCGACCATGTCGATGGCCGGGAGCAGCATCGATGAATCATGCGTTGATCCTTCCCATTCTTCTGCCGCTGCTGGCCGGCAGCCTGCTGCTGGTGGCCGCTCGCCTGGACATGCCGCGCAAGCGCGTGCTGTCGGTCGGCGTGACCACGCTGCTGGTGCCGCTGAGCTTCTGGCTGCTGGCGCTGGCCGACCAGGGCACGATCCAGGTCTATGCCCTGGGTAACTGGCAGCCGCCGTTCGGCATCGTGCTGGTTCTGGATCGCCTCAGTGCGCTGATGCTGGTGGTGACATCGGTGCTGGCGCTGTTCGCGGTGCTCTACGCGATGCGCGGTGACGACGAGCGCGGGCGCAACTTCCATGCGCTGTTCCAGTTCCAGTTGCTGGGCATCAACGGGGCGTTCCTCACCGGCGACCTGTTCAACCTGTTCGTCTTCTTCGAGATCCTGCTGATCGCGTCCTACTCGCTGCTGCTGCACGGCGGCGGCAAGGATCGCGTGCGCGCGGGGCTGCACTACGTGGTGCTCAACCTGGTCGGCTCGGCGTTCTTCCTGATCGCCGTGGGCGTGCTGTATGGCGTCACCGGCACGCTGAACATGGCCGACATGTCGCTGCGCGTCGCCGCTGCCGGCGCCGACCATGCGCCGCTGATCGGCGCAGCCAGCATGTTGCTGCTGGTGGTGTTCGGCCTCAAGGCCGCGTTCCTGCCGCTGTACTTCTGGCTGCCGCGTGCCTACGCCTCGGCGACCGCGCCGGTGGCGGCGCTGTTCGCGATCATGACCAAGGTCGGCCTGTACTCGATTCTGCGGGTCTACACCCTGGTCTTCGGGGACGAGAGCGGCAACCTCTCGCACCTGGTCCAGGAGTGGCTGTGGCCGCTGGCCCTGCTGACCCTGGCGCTGGGCGCCGTCGGCGCGTTCGCCTCGGTGACGCTGCAGGGCATGCTGGCCTACCTGGTGGTGCTGTCGGTGGGCACGCTGCTCGCCGGCATGGCCCTGGGCACCCCCGAGGCACTGCAGGCGGCGCTGTTCTACCTGATCCACAGTACCTGGGTGGCGGGCGCGCTGTTTCTGATCGCCGATCTGGTCAGCCGCCAGCGCGGGATCAAGGAAGCGCAGCTGATCCAGGGGCCGGCGCTGCAGAATCCGTACATCCTGGGGGCGCTGTTCTTCGTCGGCGCCATCGCCGTGGCCGGCCTGCCGCCGCTCTCGGGCTTCGTCGGCAAGCTGCTGCTGCTCAAGGCGGCAGGGTCCGGTTGGGAAGCCGCCGTGCTGTGGCCGGTGGTGCTGATCGGCGGTCTGGTGACCCTGGTCAGTCTCAGCCGCGCCGGCAGCACCCTGTTCTGGCGTGTCGGGCTGAGCCAGCTGGACAGCGCCGAGCTGGACAACGGCCGCCTGCTCGCCGCCATCGGCCTGCTGCTGATGAGCCCGCTGCTGGTGGCCTGCGCCGCGCCCGCGCTGGACTACATCGGCGCCATGGTGGCGCAACTGCATGACCTGGAGAGCTATCACATGATCCTGCTCAGCGGAGGTGGCGCATGAACGGGCGTCGCTGGCTGCCCCATCCTCTGCTGAGCCTGTGCCTGCTCGGTGTCTGGCTGCTGCTGGTCAACGACTTCAGCTTCGGCCACTGGCTGCTGGGGGCCTTCCTCGGCTGGCTGATTCCGCTGGTCAGCCAGGTGTTCTGGATCAACCCGCCGCAGGTGCGCAAGCCGGTCAAGCTGTGCCTGTTCCTGCTGCGCGTGCTGGGTGACATCGTCGTCGCCAACCTGGAAGTGGCCAAGCTGATTCTCGGCCCGGCCAGTCGCATGCGCCCGGCGTTCGTCGAGGTGCCCCTGAAGCTGGACGACGAGCTGGCGCTGACCATGCTCGCGAGCATCGTCTCGCTGACGCCCGGAACGGTCTCCGCCGACCTCAGCGATGACAAGCGCACGTTGCTGATCCACGGCCTCAACGTGGATGACGAAGCCGCGCTGGTGCGCAGCATCCAGACCCGTTACGAAGCACCACTGCTGGAGGTGTTCGCATGCTCGCGTACGTGATTCCGATCTGCCTGGCCATCATGGGCCTGGCACTGGTGTTGACCCTGGCCCGCCTGATCAAGGGGCCGGACATGCCCGATCGCATCCTGGCGCTGGACACCCTGTACATCAACGCCATCGCCCTGCTGGTGCTGTTCGGCATCTGGCTGGGCTCGGACCTGTATTTCGAAGCGGCGCTGCTGATCGCGGTGATGGGCTTCATCGGCACCGTGGCAGTGGCCAAGTACCTGCTGCGCGGCGACATCATCGAGTAGAGGAGAGACAGCATGAACGCTTGGATCGAGGGCCTGGTCGCCCTGTTTCTGCTGCTCGGCAGCCTGTTCGCCCTGGTCGGCGCCATCGGCCTGTACCGCCTGCCGGACTTCTTCATGCGCCTGCATGGGCCGACCAAGGCCACCACCATGGGCGTGGGCGGCATGGTCATCGCATCGCTGATCTACTTCGGGACGCGTGGCCAGGGCATCAGCCTGCATGAACTGCTCATCACCCTGTTCCTGTTCATCACCGCGCCGGTCAGCGCCCACATGCTGGCCAAGGCGGCCCTGCAGCAGAAGGTCCGCCTGAGCGAGCAGACCCGTGGCCGCCCCTGGGAGCAGTGACAGTTTTCACCCGCGACTGTGCCTGTAGACCCTTGCACGCAGGCCCTAGACTGAGCCCCTGGCTGGCAGCACCTGGCGCCGGCCACTGACTCAGGCGAGGTGAACATCATGATGCAGTTGCGCGCCGCGACCGCAGCGGACATCGAGGCCATGTGCGAGCTGTTGCTGGAGCATGGACCGAACCCCTGGAACCACTTGCCCGAAGCCGAGGTACGCGCCCACCTGGCAGCCATCGCAGGTGGCGAGACGAGGGCCCTGCTGGCCGAGCAGGAGGGCGTGCTGCAAGGCTTCGTCAGTCATCGCCTGACCGATGACTTCGCCGCGCATCAGCCGCCGTCACGCTCGGACCAGGTGCATGCCTACATCTGCGAGGCCGTGGTGCACGCTCGGCAGGCCGGGCAGGGGCTGGGCTCGCGCCTGTTGCGTGGCGTGGTCGAAGGGCTGCTGGAGGATGGGCTGCGCGACATCTACATCGACCGCCACGAGGAGAATGCCGCCTCGGCAGGGATGATGCGCAAGGCGGGGTTCGTCGAGTTGCTCACCTACGCCGACCCGCAACGGCGTCCGCACGGTTCGCGCCGCTCGACCCTCTGTTGCCTGCGCGCCGAAGACGCTTGAGCGCGCGGCGTGGCGGCGCCATCGCCTTGCTCGTCGGCGCGCAGCTGGTGCTGGCAGCACTGCTCTACAGCGGTGTCTTCGAGCTCTGTCGACAGCTGCTCGGCACGCTCCGCCGCGATATCGGCTACGGCGTGCAGTTGCAGCATTCGCTGTATCTCTTCGCCGCCCTGGCGCTGTTCAACGCGATCTGGCTGATGAGTTGCCGCAGCCGACGCAGTGGCTTGGCCGGCTGCTGCGTCTGCCTGTCGCTGTGGACGCTGTACTGGGTCAACCTTTTCACCAGCATGCCGCTGCGCAGCCTGCTGGTGGTCACTGTCGGCGTGCTGGTCCTGGCGCTGCCGGCATGCCTGCTGGCGCTACGCTTCAGGTCGCCCGGCTGAGTCCGGCCGGGCTCCTGTTCAGCGCTCCAGCCCGAGCATGTCCCTGGCCACGGCCTCGGCGACACGGATGCCGTCGACGCCGGCGGAGAGGATGCCGCCCGCATAGCCGGCGCCTTCACCGGCCGGATACAGGCCCTTCAGGTTCAGGCTCTGCATGTCGGCGCCACGGGTGATGCGCACGGGGGAGGAGGTGCGCGTCTCGATGCCGGTGAGCACCGCGTCATGCAGGTCGAAGCCCTTGATCTGCTTGGCGAAGGCGGGGATGGCCTCACGGATCGCCGCGATGGCGAAGTCCGGCAGCGACGGCGCCAGGTCGCCCAGGCGCACGCCCGGCTTGTAGGACGGCTGCACCTCACCCAGCGCGGTGGACGGCGTGCCCTTGATGAAGTCGCCGACCAGCTGCCCGGGTGCCTCGTAGTTGCGCCCGCCGAGCACATAGGCGTGCGACTCCAGGCGCTCCTGCAGCTCCACGCCGGCCAGCGGGCCACCGGGGTAGTCCTGCTCCGGGGTGATGCCGACGACGATGCCGGCATTGGCATTGCGTTCGTTGCGCGAATACTGGCTCATGCCGTTGGTGACCACGCGCTCCGGCTCGGAGGTGGCGGCGACCACGGTGCCGCCCGGGCACATGCAGAAGCTGTACACCGCGCGGCCGTTGCTGGCGTGGTGCACCAGCTTGTAGTCGGCGGCGCCGAGCTTCGGGTGACCGGCGTACTTGCCCAGGCGCGCGTTGTCGATCAGCGACTGCGGGTGCTCGATACGGAAACCCACCGAGAACGGCTTGGCCTCCAGGAACACGCCTCGGGCGTGGAGCATGCGGAAGGTGTCACGCGAGCTGTGACCGAGGGCCAGCACCACGTGACGGCTGCGCAGCTGTTCGCCGCTTTCCAGCACGACGCCGCTGAGCTGCTCGTCCTCGATCAGCAGGTCGCTGACGCGCTCCTGGAAGCGCACTTCGCCACCGAGCGCCTTGATCTCCTCGCGCATGGTGGCGACCACGCCGGTAAGGCGGAAGGTGCCGATGTGCGGTTTGTTGATGTAGAGGATCTCGTCCGGCGCGCCGGCCTTGACGAACTCTTCCAGCACCTTGCGGCCGTGATGGTTCGGGTCCTTGATCTGGCTGTAGAGCTTGCCATCGGAGAAGGTGCCGGCGCCGCCTTCACCGAACTGCACGTTGGAGGTCGGGTCGAGCACGTTCTTGCGCCACAGTCCCCAGGTGTCCTTGGTGCGCTGGCGAACTTCCTTGCCGCGCTCCAGGACGATGGGGCGCAGCCCCGCCTGGGCCAGGATCAGTGCGGCGAAGATGCCGCAGGGGCCGAAACCGACCACGATGGGGCGTTCGTCGAGGCCACCGGCAGGCGCCTGGCCGACGGGCTGGTAGCGGATGTCCGGTGCCGGTCCGACGTGGCGATCACCTTCGAGGCGGGCGAGCAGGGCGCTTTCGTCCTGCACCTCGCAGTCGACGATGTAGATGAACGGCATGTCGCCGAAACGCTTGCGGGCATCGTAGCTGCGCTTGAACACGGTGAAGGCGAGCAGCTCGCCATCGGCGATGCCCAGGCGCTGGACGATGGCCGGGCGCAGGGCGTCGTCGGCGTGGTCGAGGGGCAGTTTCAGTTCGGTGAGACGAATCATGGCAGGTATCCAGCAGGGCCGGTGGTGATCCGGCAGGGGGTAACGAGGGCGGCGATTGTACAGGATCGCCGTGTGCCGGTCGTCGCCCGGCAACGCCATGGACGCAGCGGCGCAAGCGCCGCTGCGAGGTTCAGCGCTGGCTGTCGCGGCTCAGGTGATGCCAGTACAGCAGGACGTCGAGCATGCGATTGGCGAATGCCCATTCGTTGTCGTACCAGGCCAGCACCTTGACCAGGTCGTCCTGCACGCGGGTGTGGTTGAGATCGACCACGCAGGAGACCGGGTAGGCGTTGAAGTCGGTGGAAACCAGCGGCGCCTCGTTGCACTCCATGACGCCTGGCGTCATGGCCTTGGCACCGTTCTGCAGCGCGGCATTGATCGCCTCGCGGCTGGTCGCACGCTCGGCGTTGAAGGTCAGGTCGAGCAGCGACACGTTGGGGGTCGGCACGCGCACCGAGAGGCCGTCGAGGCGCCCGGACAGCTCCGGCAGCACCAGGCCGATGGTCCGGGCGGCACCGGTGCTGGTGGGGATCATCGACAGCGCGGCGGCGCGGGCGCGATAGAGGTCGCTGTGGGCCTTGTCCAGCAGGTTCTGGTCGTTGGTGTAGGCATGCACCGTGTTGACCAGCCCCTGGCGGATGCCCACCGCCTCGTGCAGCACCTTGGCCAGCGGCGCCAGGCAGTTGGTGGTGCAGGAGGCGTTGGAAACGATCTGCTGCTGGTTGCTCAGCAACTGGTGGTTGACGCCATAGACCACGGTCAGGTCCGCGCTTTCCAGCGGGTGCGAGAGCAGCACGCGCTGCGCGCCGGCGGTCAGGTGCTGCTCGGCTTGAGCACGCTTCTTGAACTTGCCCGAGCATTCCAGCACCAGGTCCACGCCCAGGCGGTTCCAGGGCAGGTTGAACGCCTCGCGCTCGCTGAGCAGGTGGATCGATTGGCCGCCGAGGTGCAGCTGCTCGCCATGCAGTTCCACCTCGCCGGGAAAGCGGCCGAAGGTGGAGTCGAAGCGTGTCAGGTGGGTGAGGGTCTGGTAGTCGCCGAGGTCGTTGATCGCGACCAGGCGGATGCGTTGCTGCAGATCGCGCTGCACCAGAGCGCGCGTGAGTGCGCGGCCGATGCGCCCATATCCGTTGAGGGCTACTCGTAGCATGGTGGTCTCCTTCCTGCGATGCTGCCTTGAGCTTAGGCGGAGGGAGCGGGGTGCGCCTGCTTTCGATTGTGGCAAAAGATCACACGGGCTGACGGCTGAGCCAGGACCTGCGCTCAGCCGTCAGCATCCGTGCCGCAGGCGGTGCGATCAGTTGCGCATGGCCCCGAAGTGCGCGCAGCCACGCAGTACCTGGCCATCCAGGCGCAGTTCCGCGCTGAGGTGGTTCACCGCACCGCTCATGCCGTCGACGCAGCGCTGCGGCGCGACCCACAGCTCGAGGCGCTGGCCGTTGGCCTCGCTGCTGAAGTTGAGACGGCCTTCCGGCAGCTGTTCTTCCAGGTAGGGCAGGGCCAGTGGCTCATGCTCGGGACGGTTGAGCACCAGGCCCTTGCTGCCGACCTCCACCTGCCAGAACGGCTCGTTGCCGCTGGCGCGCAGGGTCAGGCGCTTGAAGTTGAGGTCGTCGCAGCCATGGCCCTCACCCTGCAGGCGGTAGAGCTGGCTGACCTCGAAGCGGCCATCGTTGCCTTGGCCCTGGCTGCCGCCCAGCTGGCCGGCCAGGTCGGCGAACAGCTCGCCCTGGTCGCCAGCGAGCTGCCTGGCTTCACGCTCGATGCCGGTGTTGCCGCCGTCGACCAGGAGGAAGCGGCGCTGTTCCTGGCAGGGGCTGAACAGCAGCTGGCCGTTCACCAGTTGTACCTGGCCCTGCAGGCGGGTGGCCGGTGGCGGGCCTTCCGTCTTGCCGGTGTAGACCTGGCAGGCGGTCAGAAGCGGGAGTAGGGCGATGCTGCTGAGCAGGGAACGGGTGATGGACATGCAGGCCTCCGAAGCGAAGCGGCCACCATAGCTACAGCGTGACGCCGGCTCAAGCCGTTTGCTTTGACTGAACGCGGTGACTGCGGCCTAATTCGCCGCATCCGGACCGATGCGAGCCCCCGTAATGCCCAGCCCTGCCATGCGCCCCAGTACGCTTCACCTGCCCCAGGGCGACTGGGCGACGGTGCTCGACTGCCTGTGCGCGCACTTTCCCGCCATCGAGCGGGCGGTGTGGCTGCAGCGCATGGCGCGTGGCCGCGTGCTGGATGGCGAAGGCAAGCCCATCGATGCCGAGCATCCCTATCGCGCCGGCCTCAAGGTGCGCTACTTCCGTGAGGTGCCGAACGAGACGCCGATTCCCTTCGAAGAGCAGGTGCTGTGGCAGGACGAGCACCTGCTGGTCGCCGACAAGCCGCATTTCCTGCCCGTGATGCCGGCTGGCGAGTATGTCGAGCAGACCCTGCTGGCACGCCTGATCAGGCGCACCGGCAATCCTGACCTGGTGCCGATCCACCGCATCGACCGGCTGACCGCCGGCCTGGTGCTGTTCTCGGTAGACCCGGCCAGCCGCGGGCTGTATCAGGCGCTGTTTCGCGAGCGACAGGTGGAGAAGCGCTACGAGGCCATTGCCCCGGCGCTGACCGATCTGCAGTTCCCCTGTGTGCACCGTTCGCGGATGGTCGCCGGCGAGCCCTTCTTCCGCATGCAGGAGGTCGCCGGCGAGGCCAACAGCGAAACGCGGATCGAGGTGCTCGAGCGCCGTGGCGCGCTATGGCGCTACGGCCTGTCTCCGGTCACCGGGCGCAAGCATCAGCTGCGGGTGCACCTGGCCGGACTGGGCGCGCCCATCGTTGGCGACGACTTCTATCCGCACCTGCTGGAGTCGCGCCACCAGGCGGATGACTACAGCCAGCCGCTCAAGCTGCTGGCCCGTGGTCTGCGTTTCGTCGACCCGCTCAGTGGTCAGCCCCGTACGTTCGACAGCCAGCTGCACCTGCAGTGGTAGCGGGGCGCCGGGGCAGCCACTTGGGCGAAGCGGCAGTGCAAGCACCACGGGCTAGACGTGGCGCTTGCACCAGAGCTTGAACAGCGGCTCGGCGAGAAACATCACCAGAAACAGCCGCAATACCTGCAGCGCGGTGACCAGTGCCACCGAGAGCTGCAGGGCCTCGGCAGTCAGACACAGCTCGGTGATGCCGCCAGGCATCATGCCCAGCATCAGTGACAGGTGATCCTCGCCGGCCAGCCAGCCGAGCCCTTCACCCAGCGCAGCGGCGACCAGCATCGCCAGCAGGGTGAACAGCAGTACGCGGGCCAGGAAACCGGGAGCGCTGCGGAAGAAGGCGCGGTCGAAATGACAGCCCAGCGCGCTGCCGATCAGCCACTGACCGAGCTGGCCGAGGCCTGGCGGCAGGCCCAGGTGCAGGTCGAAGGTGGCGCTGGCCACGGCGCAGGCGGTCAGCGGGCCAAGCATCCAGGGGTTGGGTTGCTTCAGGCGCCCCCAGCCCAGGGCCAGCACCGCGCCGGCGGCGAGCAGGACGATCAGCCAGGTCCAGTCCACTGGCGCGCGCGCCGGTGCACTGACAGCGGGCAGGCCCCAGGTGAACAGCGCCGGAATCAGCAGGACCACCAGCAGCAGGCGCAGGCTGTGCGCCGCGGCCACCCGTGCCGGTTGGGCGTCGTGGCGCAGGGCCAGGTTGACCATCTCGCTGGCCCCGCCCGGCATGCTGGCGAAGAACGCGGTGGCGCGGTCGACGCCGGCACGACGGAGGATGGCGATGCCGATGAGGCTGAGCAGGAGCGTGCCGAAGGCACCCATGACGATGATCGGCAGATGGCTGAGCACCTGCTCCAGCACTTCGCTGGTGAAGTGCAGGCCGATGCCGCTGGCGACCAGCCACTGGCCGGTCTTGCGCCCACCGGGGAGTTCGCTGAAGGCACGATTGGTCAGGCAGCGCAGGGCGATCACCGCGAGCAGCGAGCCGACCATCCAGGGCAGGGGCCAGCCGGCGAGGCTGGCCAGGTAGCCGCCGACCGCACCGGCCAGCGGCGTTACCCAGAGATCACGCGGCAGCGGCATCAGCCCCGGCCTTGATCTGTTGGCGACGACGCACCCAGCGGATGCCCGGCAACGCCAGCATCAGCGCGACCAGTGCCCAGAGCACCAGGGTGATCGGGCTGCCCCAGAGAATGCCCAGGTCGCCGGCCGAGATCGACAGCGCGCGGCGCAGGTTGTCCTCCATCAGCTCGCCGAGGACGAAGCCGAGGATCAGCGCCGACAGCGGGAAGTCGAGCTTGCGCAGGATGTAGCCGAACACGCCGAGGAGGATCATCAGCACCAGATCGAAGGTGGTGCTGTGCACGGCGTAGACGCCGACCATGCTGACCACGGTGATCGCCGGTACCAGCACCCAGTTCGGCACGCTGAGCATGCGCGAGAACAGTCCGACCAGCGGGATGTTCATCACCAGCAGGATGACGTTGCCGATGAACAGCGAGGCGATCAGGCCCCAGACCACGTCGGGCTGCTGTTCGAACAGCAGCGGGCCGGGCGTGATGTTGTACAGGGTCAGGGCGCCGATCATCACCGCGGTGGTGCCCGAGCCCGGTACGCCGAGGGTCAGCATGGGGATCAGCGAGCCGCAGGCCGAAGCGTTGTTGGCCGCCTCCGGGGCTGCCAGGCCACGCAGGTCACCGTCACCGAAGCGGCCCTTGCTGCCGGCCATGCGCTTCTCGGTCATGTAGGTCATGGCACTGGCGATGGTGGCGCCGGCGCCGGGGAGAGTGCCGATGACGAAGCCGGCCAGGGCGCTGCGGATCATGGTCCAGAAGGTCTGGCAGAACTCCTTGAAGTTGAACAGCAGACGGCCGCTGGCCTTGACCGCCTTCTGCCCGCCGTGGGTCTTCTCCAGCATCAGCAGGACCTCGCTGACGCTGAAGAAGCCGATCACCACGATGACGAACTGGATGCCGTCGGACAGGCTGACGCTGTCGAAGGTGAAGCGATAGACGCCGGTGGTCGAGTCCACGCCGACCGTGGCCAGGGCCAGGCCGATCAGGGCGGCCATCAGGGTCTTGACCGGCTTGTCGCCGACCATGCCGCCGAGGCAGGCGATGGCGAACACCATCAGCACGAAGTATTCGGCGGGGCCGAAGGCCACGGCCCACTTCGCCAGCAGCGGCGCGAACAGCACCACGCCGCAGGTGGCGACGATGCTGCCGATGAAGGAGCTGACCGCCGACAGCGACAGGGCGATGCCCGCCTTGCCCTGACGCGCCAGCGGGTAGCCGTCGAGGGTGGTCATGATGGCCGCGGCGTCGCCCGGCACGTTGAGCAGGATGGCGGAGATACGCCCGCCGTACTCGCAGCCCAGGTAGACGGCGGCGAGCAGAATCAGTGCGGTTTCCGGCGGCAGGCCGAGGGCGAACGCCAGGGGCAGCAGCAGGGCCACGCCGTTGATCGGGCCGAGGCCCGGCAGCAGGCCGACCACGGTGCCGACGAAGGCGCCGAACAGCGCCACCAGCAGGTTGTCCGGGCGCGTGGCGACACCGAAGCCCTGCATCAGGAAGTTAAGGGTTTCCATTTCAGCTCTCCACGAAGGCTTCAAGCAGGCCGAGCGGCAGGGGCACGTCCAGCAGCAGATCGAACAACACGTACAGCAGCACGCCCATCGCTACCGCGCTGACCGCGCAGGGCAGCGGGCGGCCGGTGAACAGCAGGCCCAGGGCAAAGGTGGCCAGGCTGGTGCTGATGACGAAGCCGAGCGGCTCGAAGGTCAGCGCATAGGCCAGCAGAACCACCACGCACAGCGCGCTGCGCAGCGCCGTGGGAAGGTCCAGGCGTTGTTCGAGCATGCCCGGCTTGAACACCAGCCACAGGCTGCCGGCACCCATCAGGGCCAGCAGCAGCAGCGGGTAGGCCCGTGGGCCGACCGGGTCATAGGCGAAAGGCGCCTGGAAGCCCCAGGCAATGACGGCGAGCCAGGCACACAGAAGCAGCCAGACCGCGGAGAACAGGCGAACGTACATGGTGATTTACCTCGGAAGCGCCAGGCCGGAGGGCAGCGCCGAACACGACCCGGGTGGGGTGCTCAGTGCTGCCCTCGGCAGGGCGCGGATTGCACAGGCGTGTTACTGGACCAGGCCGAATTCGCCGGCCAGGGCCTTGTAGTCCTGCACTTGCTTGAGCACGAAGGCATTGAGCTCGTCGCCGGTCAGCGACAGCGGGAACAGGTCACGTTGTTCGCGCAGGGCGGCGAAGTCGTCACGTGCCAGCATCTTCTCGAACTGGCCCTGCCACCAGGCGAACTGCTCGTCGCTGACCTGCGGGCCCATGTAGAAGCCGCGAATCACCGGCCAGCTGATGTCGTAGCCCTGCTCCTTGGCGGTCGGAATGTCCGCCAGCTTGCCCGGCAGACGCTCGTCGGACAGTACGGCGAGGATGCGCACCTTGCCGGCCGCCAGTTGCGGGGTGACTTCGCCCAGGCCGCTGGAAGTGACCTGCACGTGACCGCCGAGCATCGCGGTCAGGGTCTCGCCGCCGCCTTCGAAGGCCACGTAGCGCAGGCTCTGCGGGTCGATGCCGGCCGCGCGGGCGATCAGTGCGGTCTGCATCCAGTCCTGGCCGCCGATGGTCGCACCGGCGCCGAAGACCACGCTGGCCGGGTCTTTCTTCAGCGCCTCGACCAGCTCGCCGAGGGTCTGCCAGGGCGCATCGGCGCGTACGGTGATGGCGCCGTAGTCGGTGCCGATCGCCGCCAGCCAGCGGACGGCGTGTTCGTCGTAGCGACCGAACTTGCCCTGCGCCAGGTTGAGCAGCGAACCGGAGGAGAAGGCGGTGATGGTGCCTGGGTCCTTGGCGCGCTGGGCGACCACGGCGTTGTAGGCAACGGCGCCGACGCCACCCGGCATGTAGGTGACGCGCATGGGCGCCTTGAGCAGGCCGGTGTCCTTGAGGCCGCTCTGGGCCAGCTTGCAGGTCAGGTCGAAGCCGCCGCCGGGCTTGGCCGGTGCGATGCATTCGGGACGCTTGGGTTCGGCAGCCAGCAGCTGGCCGGCGAAGGCCAGGCAGGAAACCGCCAGTGCGGCGCGGGTCAGGGCAGATTTCATGATTGGGTTCTCCTGGAGAATCTTATTTTGGGTTACCAGATGGGCAGGGTGTAGCCGACGATGACGCGGTTTTCATCTGCATCGCGGGCAAAGTCGGAACGGAAGCTGGCGTTGCGTACGCGAACGTAGAGGTCCTTGAGCGGGCCGTTCTGCACCACGTACTTGAACTCGATGTCGCGTTCCCATTCGCCGCCACGCTCGTCGCTGCCGGCGATGCGTGCATCGTCACCACGGATGTAGCGGGTCATGAAGGTCAGGCCGGGAACCCCGACGCTGGCGAAGTTGAAGTCGTAGCGCGCCTGCCAGGAACGCTCGTCGGCGTTGGCGAAGTCGTTGATCTGTACGAAGTTGACCAGGAACGGATCGCTGCCGTCGATGTAGGCGAAGCCGGTGTCGCCGCTCATGTCCTGAAAGCCCAGGCCGAACTTGTGCGCACCGATGCCGTAGCTGAGCATGGCGTTGATCGCGCGGTTGTCCACCTTGCCCGCCTTGGCGGCGCCGGTGTCGTCGCTGTAGATCAGGCGCAGATCGCTGTTCAGGGTGCCGGCACCGAGCTTGTGGCTGGTCAGCAGGCCGAGGAAGTGCTGGCGGTAGATGTCGTCCAGGTCGGCGTAGTAGTAGCGGCCGGTAAAGCCGGGCGCGAACTTGTAGTCGGCGCCGGCCAGATCCAGGTGGTCGGCCTGGATGCCACCGGCGAAGCGGCGGTTCTTGCTGTTGAGCACCAGGTCTTCGTCGTCGGTGGAGGCGCGGTCGATGACCTTGTCCAGGCGACCACCGGTGAAGGTCAGGCCTTCCAGTTCGGAGGAGGTCAGCAGGCCGCCCTCGAAGACCTGCGGCAGCAGGCGGCTGTCGCTGGCCTTGACCACGGGCAGCTCCGGCACGTGCGAGCCATAGCGCAGCTCGGTGGCGGACACCTTGATCTTGGCGGTCAGGCCCAGGCGGCTGAAGTCGTCGGCCGAACGCCCGTCATCATGCACCGGCAGCAGGTCGGTGCCGGTGCGCCCGCGTCCCGAGTCGAGCTTGAGGCCGAGCAGGCCCATGGCATCGAGGCCAAAACCGACGGTGCCTTCGGTGTAACCGGACTGCAGGTCGAGACGGAAGCCCTGACCCCATTCTTCGCGCTTGTTCTGGCCGGAACCTTCGCGGAAGTCACGATTGAGGTAGATGTTGGTGGCGGTCAGGCTGGCAGTGCTGTCTTCGATGAAGGCGGCGTTGGCGAGCGGGGTCGCACTGGCGGCGATGGCCAGGCAGAGCAGGCGGACAGGCGGCAGGGCCTGACGTGAGGCTGCGTACATGTGTGGTCTCCGTTTTTGTTCTTGTTGCGACCTGGCACCACTGCAAGGTCGCTTGAGCAGGTGGATCGAGCCACCTTGAAGCGATGCTATGAGGGCAAGCTTTCAGCAGGCTTTCATGGCTGAAAGTTTTTTCCGGCGGTGCTGGCGGGGGCGTCCGCGCGGCTGGCGGTGGCAACGAAACCTGGCAACTGGGCAATTCACAGCGGCGTCGAGGGCGCTACACTGCGCGCCTCTAACGATGCTGCAGCTGGAGGTGGCGGTGCGTATCCTGCTGGTCGAAGACCATCCGCAACTGGCGGAAAGCGTGGCCCAGGCCCTGAAAGGCGCGGGCTGGACGGTGGACGTGCTGCACGATGGCGTCGCCGCCGACCTGGCGCTGTCGAGCGAGGAGTACGCGCTGGCGATTCTCGACATCGGCCTGCCGCGCCTCGACGGCTTTGCCGTGCTGGCGCGCTTGCGTGATCGCGGGCAGACCCTGCCGGTGCTGATGCTGACCGCGCGTGGCGAGGTCAAGGACCGCGTGCATGGCCTCAACCTCGGCGCCGACGATTATCTGGCCAAGCCCTTCGAGCTGAGCGAGCTCGAGGCGCGGGTCAAGGCATTGCTGCGGCGCAGTGTGCTGGGTGGCGAACAGCTGCAGCGCTGTGGCGAGCTGGTCTACGACCTCGGGGCGCGGCGCTTCAGCCTGAAGGGCGAGGCGCTCAGTCTGACCGCCCGCGAGCAGGCCGTGCTGGAGGCGATGATCGCCCGACCGGGCCGGGTGATGAGCAAGGAACAGCTGGCCGCGCAGGTATTTGGTCTGGACGAGGATGCCAGCCCCGATGCCATCGAGATCTACGTCCATCGCCTGCGCAAGAAGCTCGAAGGCAGCGCCGTGCGCATCGTCACCTTCCGCGGTCTCGGCTACCTGCTGGAGGCGGTCGAGGCATGAGCCGTGGCTTCAGCCTGCGCGGGCGCCTGCTGCGGCGCCTGGCCCTGCTGTTGTCGGTCATCCTGTTGCTGAGCAGCCTCAGCGCCTACTGGAGCGCGCGGCGCGCCGCCGACGAGGCCTACGACCGCACCCTGCTGGCGTCGGCACGTGCCGTGGCCGACGGCCTCTACGCCGAGGACGGGCGCCTCAGGGCCAACATTCCCTACGTGGCGCTGGACACCTTCGCCTATGACAGTGCCGGACGCATCTACTACCAGGTGCTCGACCTCGAGGGGCATCAGGTATCCGGCTACGAAGACCTGCCAGCCGCGCCCAAGGGCACGCCGCGCACCGACGACTACCCGGCGCTGGCGCATTTCTACGACGCCGAGTACCGCAATCAGGGGGTGCGCGTGGTCAGCCTGCTGCAGCCGGTCAGCGAGCCGCAGTTGAACGGTATCGCCGAGATTCGCGTGGCCGAAACCCAGGGCGCGCGCGAGCGCATGGCCCGCGAGCTGCTGGTGGGGACGCTGTGGCGCATGGGCCTGCTGTCGATCAGTGCGCTGCTGCTGGTCTGGCTGGCGGTGAACCTGGCGTTGCGACCGCTGGAGGCGTTGCGTCGGGAGGTGGCCGAGCGCACCAGCGATGATCTGCAGCCCCTGCACGACAGCGGCTTGCCCCGCGAGGTGCTGCCGCTGGTGGAGACCTTGAACCAGTTCAACGAGCGGCTGAGAGGCCTGTTCGAGCGTCAGTCGCAATTCATCGCCGACGCGGCGCATGAACTGCGCACGCCACTGGCCGCGCTCAAGGCGCGCATCACCCTGGGCTTGCGCGCCGAGGAAGCGCAAGAGTGGCGCAGGACGCTGGAGGAGGTGGCGCTGCAGGGTGACCGCCTGACCTTGCTGGCCAATCAGCTGCTGTCCCTGGCGCGGATCGAAAGTGGTGCGCGCGCCATCACCGAGGGCGGTGCGCAGCGCATCGATCTCAGCCAGCTGGCCCGCGACCTGGCGCTGGCCATGGCGCCGCTGGCGCATGCCCGTGGGGTGGCGCTGGCGCTGGAGGCCGAGCAGCCGGTCTGGATCGATGGCGAGCCGACCCTGCTCAACGAACTGCTGAACAACCTGCTGGACAATGCGCTGGCGCATACCCCCGCCGGCGGCAACCTGGTGATCCGCGCGGTGGCTCCGGCCGTGCTGGAGGTCGAGGACGATGGTCCGGGCATTCCCGAGGCCGAGCGCGAGAAGGTCTTCGAGCGCTTCTACAGGCGCAGCGCACAGGGCAATGGTGCCGGCCTGGGGTTGGCCATCGTCGGGGAGATCTGCCGTGCCCACCAGGCCCGCATCAGCCTGCATCAGGCCCGGCCGCACGGCCTGCTGGTGCGGGTCGAGTTTCCGCTGCTAGTAGAGGCTTAGCGGCTGCTGGATCTCCAGCAGGTACTGGGAGATCTTGCCGCTGGCACGGAGCTGCTCGAGACCCCGGTTGAAGCGCGCCATCAGCTCGGCATTGCCCGGCACCTCGCGCGAAAGCAGCAGGTGCAGGCTGTCGCTGCGCAGTGGCTTGGCGTGAAAGCTCAGGCGGCGGCGCTCGGCCGGGCTGAAGTGCTGGTAGAGCAGGTCGAAGCCGACCACCTTGTCCACGGGAAACAGGTCGACGCGCCCGGCCAGCAGCTGGCGTAGTCCCTGTTCGTCACTGGTCAGGCGCATGACCTCGAGGTCGCCGGCCGCTTCGGCACGCTGGAAGGCGTCGCCGTAGTCGTAGCCGCGCGTGCCGGCAATGCGCAGGCCGCGCAGGTCATCGATGTCGGACCAGTCGAATGCGTCGTCCTTGCGGTGGAACAGGTAGTAGCCGCTCTCCACGACCGGCGCGCTGACATGGAAGTGCTGCTGCCGTTGTGGGTTGTTCAGCCACACCGCGCTGCCGTCGCGCAGGCCCTGCTCGGCCATCTTCAGCGAGCGTGCCCAGGGGTGGAACTCCCATTGCACCGTGATGCCCTGCGAGGCGAAGGCCTCTTCGACGATGCGCGAGGCAACGCCGTGGTGGGGAAGGGTCTCGCCCAGGTAGGGGGGCCACTCACCGTTGGTCAGGCGGACGCGATCAGCGGCGTGGAGGTTGCCGAACAGCAGGACGAGCAGGAGAAATGCGTAACGCATGGCTCTACTTCCTCAGGCGAGTGACCTGAGTGTAGAGGCGATATGCCATCCATGGCGAGATGCTTTTACTGCAGCATGCCCATGGCCGCTTCCATGGCGGCGGAGAGGTCTTCGTCGGCCTGCATGTCGACCTGCGGGTCGAGGCCCAGCTTGGCGAACGCCGGCACCTTGCTCCAGTCGAGCTGGGTGTAGGGGTGCTCGCTGCCCAGGTAGCTCTGCAGGGTCGCGACCTGGACGATGTCGACGTAATCGACCTTGGCCGAGTTGCGCGTGAAGTCCAGGTAGTGGCTGGGCACGATGGCGATCGGCTCGGGGAACTCCCAGGTGCGCAGGATCTTGTCGCCGATGATCGGGTGAATCTGCTCGATCACATGGTTGAGGCTGATGGAATCGGCCAGCAGTTCGTTGTGTTCTTCGGCGTAGGTCAGGATCGGGAGCACGCCGATCTGATGGACCAGGCCGGCGAGGGTCGCCTGGTCCGGCATCAGGCGGGTGTAGTGGCGGCACAGAACGTGGCAGATGCCCGCAATTTCGGTGCTCTTGTTCCACACTTCACGCATCTTGCGGTCGACCACGTCGCTGGTGGCCTGGAACATCTGCTCCATCGCCAGGCCGGTGGCCAGGTTGCAGGTGTAGTTGATGCCCAGGCGGGCGACGGCCATCTGCAGGTCGGTGATTTCCTTGTTGCTGCGCAGCAACGGGCTGTTGACCACCTTGATGATGCGCGCGGTCAGGGCGGCATCGTTGCCGATCACCTTGCTGATCTGCGGGATACCGACATTGGGGTCTTCTGCGGCCTCGCGAACCTTCAGTGCCACTTCGGGCAGGGTTGGCAGTACCAGCTCATCGTTCTCGATGGCGTTGATCAGATCCTGTTGGACTTTTTCGGCAAGCTTGCTCATCAAAAGGCTCTCTTAGGCGAACCGGTGTGGCGCCGGGAAGTTTAGTCAGCGCTGGATTTCCTTGTCGGCATCCAGCTGGTAGGGCAAGTCGAGCAGGGCCAGTGCCGGGCCCTCGTTGCTGCCGAGGTGAATGCGGCCGTCATTGACTGCATCTTCCTGCAGTACGGCGAGCAGCTCAATGTCTTCGTCAGCCTGCGCGGCCAGCACCACTTCTCCGACACTGGAGCCGTGGACCGGGGAGAACAGCTCGCTGCCGACGGCCGGTAGCACTGCGCCGACCAGGCGCAGGCGGTACAGGCGGCGCTTGAGCTTGCCGAGGTACTGCATGCGCGCGACGATCTCCTGGCCGGTGTAGCAGCCCTTCTTGAAGCTCACGCCGCCGAGCGCCTGGAGGTTGATCATCTGCGGAATGAACAGCTCGCGCGTCGCGCCGAACACCTGGCCGACGCCGGCGCGGACCTGCGCCAGCAGCCAGTCGTTGAGCGGCGCCTGGCGCAGGTGCTTGCCCAGCACGGCGAGCAGACGCTCGGATTCGGCGTGCGGCGCCCAGAGTTCGGCGCGGCCGTCGCCAAGGCGAACGACGAGCAACTCGCCGCTGCTGGCCACGGCATCCGCCTGCTCGCCGAGCTCGATGCCCAGCTCGCTCAGTGCGGCGTTCCCGCCGGCCAGGCCGAAGCGCACCCAGGCCGCGCTTTCATCGGCAGGCTTGGATTTGGCAAACACCGCGTATTTGTGCAGCTCGGCCTGCTGGGCTTCGATCAGCTCGCGTGCCATCGCCAGCAGGTAGCCGTCAGCGACCGGCACGATGCGGAAGCTGGAGAGCATGCGCCCTTTCGGCGTACAGCGGGCGCCCAGGCTGGACAGATGGGCATCGAGGTAGTTGAGGTTGCAGGTCAGTTGCCCCTGCAGGAACTTGGCGGCATCGGTGCCGCGCACGGCGAGAACGCCTTCGTGATCGAGGAGGGTGAAATACGCGCTATCGGCCATGATGCAAGTCGAATCACTGGGTAAAGGTCAGGGGCGTCATCATAGAGGGCGTGATAGGCCTTGTCAGCGCAATTGCGCCTCGTCTCGGTGAACAGCGGCGCAATTCGCCGTTATACTGCGGCCCTCGTTCGAGGAGTCCGTTGCATGGTTGAGCAAACTGAACTGAATCGCCTGTTCTGGCATAGCCGTCGTGGCATGCTGGAGCTGGACGTACTGCTGGTGCCTTTCGTCCAGGAGGTGTACCCCAGCCTGGATGCCGAGGATCAGGCGCGCTACCGCAAGCTGCTGGAGTGCGAGGATCAGGACATGTTCGGCTGGTTCATGCAGCGCGGCGAGCCGGAAGACGCCGATCTCAAGCGCATGGTGCGCATGATCCTGGATCGTGTCCAACCCAAGTGACGTATTCGAGTGTCAGTGGCGGCCGTCACGCTGGCTGCTGAGGCTCTATCTGCTGGTCCTGGCGCTGGCCATGCCGGCGCCCTGGCTGGCCGACCTGCCGCTCTGGTCGAAGCTGTCGATCTGCGCGCTGCTGTTGGTGCATGCGGCCAGGGTGCTGCCGCGCCACATCCTGTTGTCATCGCCACAGAGCGTCGTCGGCGTGCGCCGCGATGCATTCGGCTGGTCGTTGCGGAGTGCGGATGGCACCTGGCAGGCCGTGCAGCTGCGCCCGGACAGCATGGCGCTGCCGCTGCTGGTGGTTCTGCGTTATCGCCTGCCGGGGCAGCGCTTCAGTCGCGGGCTGTGCATTCCCCGCGACGCACTGCCGACCGAGCAGCATCGACGCCTGCGCCTGCGTCTGAAGTTCAGTCGCAGGCGCTGGGCTGAGCCTGTGGCGTCGGCGTCAGAATAGTATCGCGGGCTTCGGCCAGCTGCTCGGGGTAGTCCAGGGTGTAATGCAGGCCACGGCTCTCGTGGCGGCGCATGGCCGAATTGATCATCAGCTCGGCGACCAGGGCGAGGTTGCGCAGCTCGATCAGGTCGCGACTGACCTTGTAGTTGCTGTAGAACTCGTCGATCTCGTCCAGCAGCAGGCGCACCCGGTGCTGTGCGCGCTGCAGGCGCTTGTTGGTGCGCACGATGCCCACGTAGTCCCACATGAAGCGCCGCAGTTCGTCCCAGTTGTGGGCGATGATCACGTCCTCGTCGGAGTCTGTCACCTGGCTGGCGTCCCAGCAGGGGACGTCACTGGGCATGTCGACCCGGTTCAGGTTGGCGACGATGTCGTTGCAGGCCGAACGGGCGTAGACGAAGCACTCCAGCAACGAGTTGCTGGCCATGCGATTGGCGCCGTGCAGGCCGGTGAAGCTGGTTTCGCCAATGGCATACAGCCCGGGAACGTCGGTGCGGCCGCAGCGGTCGACGACCACGCCGCCGCAGGTGTAATGCGCTGCGGGCACCACGGGGATGGCTTGCCGGGTGATGTCGATGCCGAAGCCCAGGCAGCGTTCGTACACCGTGGGAAAGTGGCTCTTGATGAAGTCGGCGGGCTTGTGACTGATGTCGAGGTAGACGCAGTCGATCCCGAGGCGCTTCATTTCATGGTCGATGGCACGGGCGACGATGTCGCGGGGCGCCAGTTCGGCGCGCTCGTCGAAGCGCGGCATGAAACGCTCGCCGTTGGGCAGCTTGAGCAGTCCGCCTTCGCCGCGCACCGCCTCGGTAACCAGGAAGCTCTTGGCCTGCGGGTGATACAGGCAGGTGGGGTGGAACTGGTTGAACTCCAGGTTGCCGACGCGGCAACCGGCGCGCCAGGCCATGGCGATGCCGTCGCCGCAGGCACCATCGGGGTTGCTGGTATAGAGGTAGACCTTGGCTGCACCGCCGGTGGCGAGAATGACGAAGCGGGCGGTGAAGGTGTCGACCTCGCCACGGGTCCGGTCCAGCACGTAGGCGCCCAGGCAGCGCTCACCCTCCAGGCCGAGCCTGCGCTCGGTGATCAGGTCGACGGCGACGCGCTGTTCCAGCAGCTCGATGTTCGAGCGCCCGCGGGCCTGTTCCAGCAAGGTGTTGAAGATCGCGGCGCCGGTCGCATCTGCGGCGTGAATGATGCGGCGGTGGCTGTGCCCGCCCTCGCGCGTCAGGTGAAACTCGAAGCCGCCGTCTTCCAGTGCGGTTTCGTCTTCACGGGTGAAGGGCACGCCCTGGTCGATCAGCCACTGGATGGCCTCGCGGCTGTGCTCGACGGTGAAGCGCACGGCGTCCTCGCGACACAGGCCGGCACCGGCGTCGAGCGTGTCGGCCACGTGCGATTCGACCGTGTCGGTATCGTCCAGTACGGCGGCAACGCCACCTTGCGCCCAATAGGTCGAGCCATTGGACAGGTCACCTTTGCTCAGGACCGCGATGCGCAGATGGGAAGGCAGGGTAAGGGCTAGGGTCAGGCCGGCGGCACCGCTGCCGATGACCAGAACGTCGTGCTGGAAATGTAAGCTCATGTCCGAGTTCCGCGTGAAAGCGAGTCCTAGTATATAGAGAGGGGCGACGGCACAATAGCCGCCCAAGTCCTGCTCGGGATCACCCTGTTGCAATGCGGTCTTCGCGGGCGCCGATCCGCTGGGGCCGCTTGTTTGGGTGAGTGAATCGAACCGCTGCGTCTGTCCTGCCGGCAGCGCTCTGGCTCGAGAGGTTATGAACAGGCCTTATGACCGACCGCAGTGCTCGGGAACTTTCTTAGTCGTTAAGGTTCCATAGAGGGTCGTCCATGTAAGGGAGGACGCGTGCGCGTGCCTGCCTCCGAGCATTGTCGAGGAGGTCGGATGGGCGGCGATAAGATTATTCGCGCTGGCGGAAAGGTTCCGCTGGCGCCATTTCTGGCAGAGAGAAGAGAACTCTGCGGGAAAGCTTGCTTGGAGGGGAGAACTTTTGCGTAAGGCCCGAGTCTATCTTGGCAAGCTGATTCGCTTACGGGCGCAAGCCTCCTCCAAGCGTCATGAGGAGAGTGCATGCTAACCCAGGAAGACGATCAGCAGCTGGTCGAGCGAGTGCAGCGCGGTGACAAGCGCGCCTTCGATCTGTTGGTGCTGAAGTATCAGCACAAGATCCTCGGTTTGATCGTGCGATTCGTGCACGACACCCACGAGGCTCAGGATGTCGCTCAGGAGGCCTTCGTCAAGGCCTACAGAGCGCTTGGAAACTTTCGCGGTGACAGCGCGTTCTATACCTGGCTGTACCGCATCGCCATCAACACGGCGAAGAATTATCTGGTGTCGCGCGGTCGCCGGCCGCCAGATAGTGATGTCAGTAGCGATGACGCGGAGTTCTATGATGGTGATCACGGCCTCAAGGACATCGAGTCACCGGAGCGGGCATTGCTGCGCGACGAGATCGAAGCCACCGTGCATCGAACCATCGCCCAGCTGCCGGACGACCTGCGTACGGCACTGACCCTGCGCGAGTTCGAAGGCTTGAGTTACGAAGACATTGCCAGCGTCATGCAATGTCCGGTGGGTACGGTGCGTTCACGGATCTTCCGTGCACGTGAGGCAATTGATAAGTCCCTGCAACCGCTGTTGCAGGAAGCCTAAGGCAGCGGCGATAGCCAAGAGAGGTACGCCATGAGTCGTGAAACCCTGCAGGAATCGCTGTCCGCGGTGATGGATAACGAAGCGGACGAACTGGAATTGCGGCGTGTGCTCGCAGCCAGCGAAGGCAGCGAGCTGCGTGACACCTGGTCGCGCTATCAGCTGGCCAGGGCGGCCATGCATCGCGAGGTGCTGGTGCCGAAGCTGGACATCGCTGCTGCGGTATCCGCAGCGCTGGCCGACGAAGCGGCTCCGGCGCGCAAGACCCCTATGTGGCGCAGCGTCGGTCGTGTCGCCGTGGCAGCGTCCGTGACGGTCGCCGTGCTGGCTGGTGTGCGCTTCTACAATCAGGACGAGCTGACGGGTAATCAGCTGGCCCAGCAAGACGCCTCTCCGGTGCTCTCGGCGCCGCAGGTCCAGGGGCCTGCACTGCTCGCCGGCTACAACAGCAGCGAGGAAGCCGGTGAGCCTGCCAAGGTTGGCACCGTAAGCTGGCATGATCAGCGTCTGCCCGACTACCTGCGTCAACATGCGCAGCAGGCCGTGATGGGGGGTGGTGAAACCGCTCTGCCTTACGCCCGGGCCGCCAGTCTGGAAAACCGCTAAGGAGTCACATGCGCGCGATTCCCCTCTGTCTGCTCAGTGGTCTGCTGGCATTGCCGGTGCACGCCTCTGAGGTTCAGGACTTGCTTGGACGCCTAGCCGAGGCGGAGCGTCAGCAAAGTTTTCAGGGTACGTTTATCTATGAACGTAACGGTAGTTTCTCCAGTCATGCCGTCTGGCACAAAGTGGAGGATGGGGGACAAGTGCGTGAGCGCCTTCTGCAGCTGGATGGTCCGGCGCAGGAGGTGCTGAAGGTCGATGGACAGACGCAATGCGTCAGTGGTGCGCTGGTCGATCAGGTCAGCGAAGGCCAGACCTGGCCCGCTCGCCACCTGGATGCCGATCAGCTGAGCAACTGGTACGACATTCGTGTCGTGGGTCAGTCACGCATCGCTGATCGCAGCGCCGTGGTCCTGGTGCTGGCGCCCAAGGATCAGCACCGCTATGGCTTCGAACTGCACCTGGATCGGGAGACCGGTCTGCCGCTGAAGTCCTTGCTGCTCAACGAGCGGGGTCAGCTGCTTGAGCGTTTCCAGTTCACTCAGCTCGATGTCATGACGCCCGAGGCCGAGGCCCTGCAGCCCAGCTCGCGCTGTCGTCCGGTGCGCATTCGCCCCGTCGACAACCTGGCCGAAGGCAGCTGGCGTTCCGACTGGCTGCCGCCAGGCTTCACCCTCAACATGGCACAGCTGCGCCACGAACCCTCTTCCGATGCCAGCGTTGCCTACCTCATGTACGGTGATGGCCTGGCCCGCTTCTCGGTCTTTCTCGAGCCGCTGAACGGCCGTGTCGTCGAAGACGCGCGCAGCCAGTTGGGCCCGACCGTCGCCGTGTCGCGGCGCATGAGCACCGAGGCGGGTGACGTGATGGTCACGGTGGTTGGCGAGATTCCCCTGGGGACTGCCGAGCGCATCGCGCTGTCCATGCGCGCGGGCGCGTCTGAAACAGGAGCGCCTGAACAGGCCAGCCAATGATCGAGGAACAGGGGCGTGTAGTGGCGCTCGAGCCCGGCGCCGTCTGGGTCGAGACGCTACGCCGGAGTACCTGCTCCAGTTGCTCGGCCAATGCTGCCTGCGGGCAGGGCGTGATGGAACGCCTGGGCGTGGGCCGTGAGCGTGGTCATGTGCGCGCGCTGTCCACGCTGCATCTGAACGTTGGTGACGCCGTGGTGATCGGCGTCCGTGAAGAGCTGCTGGTACGCAGCTCTCTGCTTGTCTACCTGCTTCCCTTGCTGGGCCTCATGGCTGCCGCCCTGGCAGCCGACGCAGCAGGGCTCTCCGAACCTCTGTGCATCCTCTCCGGCCTTGCCGGTCTGTGCGTTTCCTGGCTGCTGGTACGCTGGCGAGCGTCCAGGGTCGCCGATGATCCCCAATTGCAACCTGTTGTCCTGCGCGCATTGCTGGCTGCCAGCCCGTGATTTCCTGCGTGTATTTCATTCTGCATCTGGAGTTGTAGCCGATGAGAAATATCAAGTCCGTTGTGCCGGTGTTGATGGCCGCCCTGTTGTGGGGGCAAAGTCTGGTGGCGCAGGCCGATCTGCCTGATTTCACGCCGTTGGTCGAGGAAGCCTCGCCTGCGGTGGTCAATATCAGTACGCGGCAGAAGGTGCCTGAGCGCGCCGTTGCCGGGCAGTCCGGGCTGCCCGATCTGGAAGGCCTGCCACCGATGTTCCGCGAGTTCTTCGAGCGCAGCATTCCGCAGGTGCCGCGCAATCCGGGCGGGCGTCAGCGCGAGGCGCAATCGCTGGGTTCCGGCTTCATCATCTCGCCGGACGGCTACATCATGACCAACAACCATGTGGTCGCCGACGCCGATGAGATCATCGTGCGCCTGTCCGACCGCAGCGAGCTGGAGGCCAAGCTGATCGGCGCCGACCCGCGCAGTGACGTGGCGCTGCTCAAGGTCGAAGGCAAGAACCTGCCGACCGTGCGCCTGGGCAAGTCCGAGGAACTCAAAGTCGGCGAGTGGGTGCTGGCCATCGGTTCGCCGTTCGGTTTCGATCACTCGGTGACAGCCGGTATCGTCAGCGCCAAGGGCCGCAGCCTGCCCAGCGACAGCTACGTGCCCTTCATCCAGACCGACGTGGCGATCAACCCGGGCAACTCCGGCGGCCCGCTGTTCAATCTCAAGGGTGAGGTCGTCGGCATCAACTCGCAGATCTTCACTCGCTCCGGCGGTTTCATGGGCCTGTCGTTCGCCATTCCCATGGAAGTTGCCATGCAGGTCGCCGACCAGCTCAAGGCGGATGGCAAGGTCACGCGCGGCTGGCTGGGTGTGGTCATCCAGGAGGTGAACAAGGACCTGGCTGAATCCTTCGGCCTGGACAAGCCTGCCGGTGCGCTGGTCGCGCAGGTGCTGGAAGACGGCCCGGCCGACAAGGGCGGGCTGCAGGTTGGCGATGTCATCCTCAATCTCAATGACAAGCCGATCATCATGTCCGCGGACCTGCCGCATCTGGTCGGTGGCCTGAAGCCGGGTGAGAAGGCGCAACTGGACGTGGTGCGCGACGGTTCGCGCAAGAAGCTCAACGTGACCATCGGCACGCTGCCGGAAGAAGGGCAGGAGCTGGCCGCTGGCGACCCTGCTCAGGGTGGCGAGCGCAGCAACAACCGCCTGGGTGTCACGGTGGTCGAGCTGACTGCCGAGCAGAAGAAAGGCCTCGACCTGAAAGGCGGTGTGGTGGTCAAGGAAGTGCTCAATGGTCCGGCCGCGATGATCGGCCTGCGTCCGGGTGACGTGATCACGCACCTGAACAACCAGGCCATCGACTCCACCAGCACCTTTACCCAGGTGGCGCAGGAGTTGCCGAAGAACCGGTCGGTCTCCATGCGCGTGCTGCGTCAGGGGCGCGCCAGCTTCATCACCTTCAAGCTGGCGGAGTAACTCTTCTGGCGAGGCTGAACAGGGGCGCTTTCGGGCGCCCTTTTTGCGTGCACGCCAGGCGCTGCAGCAGACGTGACGTGGTTGCGAGGGATCGGGTACAATCCGCGGCTATTTTCGGCAAGCGTCTTGCCCGTGCCCTCTTCGAGTGTTGATCTGTGAGTGACCTGAGTCATATCCGCAATTTTTCCATCATTGCCCACATTGACCACGGCAAGTCCACCCTGGCTGACCGTTTCATCCAGCTCTGCGGCGGTCTCACCGCGCGTGAAATGGAGGCTCAGGTCCTGGACTCCATGGATCTGGAGCGTGAGCGCGGCATCACCATCAAGGCCCACAGCGTCACGCTTCACTACAAGGCGCAGGACGGCAAGGTCTATCAGCTGAACTTCATCGACACCCCCGGCCACGTCGACTTCACCTATGAAGTCAGTCGCTCGCTGGCGGCGTGCGAAGGTGCGCTGCTGGTGGTCGATGCCGGCCAGGGCGTGGAAGCGCAGTCGGTTGCCAACTGCTACACCGCCATCGAGCAGGGCCTCGAGGTCATGCCGGTGCTGAACAAGATGGACCTGCCGCAGGCCGATCCGGAGCGCGTCAAGGACGAGATCGAGAAGATCATCGGTATCGACGCCACCGATGCCGTGGCCTGCAGCGCCAAGAGCGGCATGGGCGTGGACGAGGTGCTCGAGCGCCTGGTGCACACCATTCCCGCGCCCGAGGGCGAGATCGAGGCGCCGCTGCAGGCGCTGATCATCGACTCCTGGTTCGACAACTACCTGGGCGTCGTGTCGCTGGTGCGCGTGCGTCACGGTCGGGTGAAGAAGGGCGACAAGATCCTGGTCAAGTCCACCGGCAAGGTGCACCTGGTCGACAGCGTCGGTGTATTCACCCCGAAACACACCGCCACCGCTGATCTGAAGGCTGGTGAAGTGGGCTTCATCATCGCCAGCATCAAGGACATTCATGGTGCGCCGGTCGGCGATACCCTGACCCTGTCTTCGACCCCTGAGGTCGAGATGCTGTCGGGTTTCAAGAAGATCCAGCCGCAAGTCTACGCGGGCCTGTTCCCGGTCAGCTCGGACGATTTCGAGGACTTCCGTGAGGCGCTGCAGAAGCTGACCCTCAATGACTCGTCGCTGCAGTACGCACCGGAAAGCTCCGATGCGCTGGGCTTCGGTTTCCGCTGCGGCTTCCTCGGCATGCTGCACATGGAGATCATCCAGGAGCGCCTGGAGCGCGAGTACGACCTGGACCTGATCACCACCGCGCCGAGCGTTATCTACGAACTCGAGCTCAAGACCGGTGAGACCATCACCGTCGACAACCCGTCCAAGCTGCCGGATGTCTCGTCCATCGCCGATTTCCGCGAGCCGATCGTGACGGCGACCATCCTGGTGCCGCAGGAGCACCTGGGTAACGTCATTACCCTGTGCGTCGAGAAGCGTGGCGTGCAGCGTGACATGCAGTTCCTCGGTTCTCAGGTTCAGGTTCGTTACGACCTGCCGATGAACGAGGTGGTGCTGGACTTCTTCGATCGTCTGAAATCGACCAGCCGTGGCTACGCCTCGCTGGACTATCATTTCGATCGCTATCAGTCGGCCAACCTGGTCAGGCTGGATGTGCTGATCAATGGCGACAAGGTCGATGCCCTGGCATTGATCGTGCACCGTGACAATGCGGCGTACAAGGGACGTGCGTTGGCCGAGAAGATGAAGGAACTGATTCCTCGGCAGATGTTCGATGTGGCGATCCAGGCAGCCATTGGCGGCCAGATCATCGCGCGAACCACTGTCAAGGCACTCAGAAAGAACGTACTGGCCAAGTGTTACGGCGGCGACGTGAGCCGTAAGAAGAAGCTGCTCGAGAAGCAGAAGGCCGGTAAGAAACGCATGAAGCAGGTCGGCAACGTGGAAATCCCACAGGAAGCCTTCCTTGCGGTGCTCAGGTTGGATAGCTAAGGCTCTATGTCGATCAATTTCCCGCTCCTGTTGGTTATCGCGGTTGCCGTTTGCGGCTTCCTGGCCCTGATCGATCTGATCCTGCTGGCTCCGCGCCGCCGTGCGGCGATTGCGGCGTACCAGGGGCGGGTCGACGATCCTGACTACAGGGTGCTGGAGCGCCTGAGCAAGGAACCCTTGCTGGTCGAGTACGGCAAGTCGTTCTTCCCGGTGCTGGCCATCGTGCTGGTGCTGCGCTCGTTTCTGGTGGAACCCTTCCAGATTCCCTCGGGGTCGATGAAGCCGACCCTGGAAGTGGGCGATTTCATCCTGGTCAACAAGTTCGCCTACGGCATTCGTCTGCCGGTCATCGACACCAAGGTCATCGAGGTGGATGACCCGCAGCGTGGCGACGTGATGGTGTTCCGTTACCCCAGCGATCCGAGCATCAACTACATCAAGCGTGTCGTGGGGCTGCCGGGTGATCGCATCCAGTACACCCAGGGCAAGCGTCTGCTCATCAACGGTGAGCCGGTGGCCGAGAAGCTGCTGGGCGAGGAGCCGGGCAGCCTGGGCAGTGCGGTTCTCTATCAGGAGCGCCTGGGACAGGTCGAGCACACCATCCGCAAGGAAATGACCCGCATGCGGCGTGATCCGGGCGGTGAGTGGGTCGTGCCGCAAGGGCACTACTTCATGATGGGCGACAATCGCGACAACTCCAACGACAGTCGCTTCTGGCGTGATCGCAACATCCCTCAGGAGCTGTGGGGCATGGTTCCGGACGACCACATCGTCGGCAAGGCCTTCGCCATCTGGATGAGCTGGCCGGAGCCGAAAACCGGCAATCTGCCCAACTTCTCGCGGGTCGGCCTGATTCATTGAGCACTGGCGCGCTGTTCAAGGCAGCGCCGCAGGCTATAAATAGTTCTAGCCACGAGGCTACAACAAGACCGTTTATTGGGGGATGAACATGACTTTCGCGCGTTCGCAGCAGGGGCTTTCCATTTTGGGCTGGCTGGTGGCTCTGGCCGTGGTGGCGTTCTTCGCCAGTACCGGTTTCAAGATCCTGCCGCATTATCTCGACTACATGTCGATGGAAAAGATCATTACCTCGGTGGAGACCGACCAGGCTGCGCAAGTGCGCACCGTTGGCGAGTTCTACAGCCACGTCGACCGTGGCATGCAGGTCAACAGCATTCGCGATCTGAACCTGCGTGACGTGATGCAAGTGAAGGTGGAGAACAACGAGTTCCGGGTCCACCTGAAGTATGAAAAACGTGAGCCGCTGATCGAGAACCTCGACCTGGTGGTGAATTTCGACAAAGAATTTCGTGTACGGATGCCGTGAGCCCCAATCTGTCCCGCCTCGAGCGCAAGCTCGGCTATAGCTTCAAGGACCAGGATCTGATGATCCTGGCCCTGACCCATCGCAGTTTCGCCGGCCGCAACAATGAGCGGCTTGAATTTCTCGGTGATGCCATTCTCAATTTCGTCGCCGGCGAGGCGCTGTTCGAGCGCTTCCCGCAGGCGCGCGAAGGTCAGTTGTCGCGTTTGCGTGCCCGTCTGGTCAAGGGCGAGACCCTGGCCGTGCTGGCGCGCGGTTTCGAGCTGGGCGAATACCTGCGCCTGGGCTCGGGTGAGCTCAAGAGCGGCGGTTTTCGCCGCGAGTCGATCCTCGCCGATGCGCTGGAAGCCCTGATCGGCGCGATCTATCTGGATGCCGGTATGGATGCGGCCCGCGAGCGCGTGCTGGACTGGCTGACCGGTGAGCTGGATGGCCTGACCCTGGTCGATACCAACAAGGACCCGAAGACGCGCTTGCAGGAGTTCCTGCAGTCGCGCGCCTGCGAGCTACCTCGTTACGAGGTGGTGGATATTCAGGGCGAGCCGCACTGCCGTACCTTCATGGTCGAGTGCCAGGTGTCCCTGCTCAATGAAAAGACCCTGGGCCAGGGCGGCAGCCGGCGTATCGCCGAGCAGGTCGCTGCGGCTGCGGCGCTGATCGCCCTCGGGGTGGAGAATGGCAATGACTGATGCACCCGTGACCCGCTGTGGTTACGTCGCCATCGTCGGCCGGCCCAATGTGGGCAAGTCGACGCTGCTCAACCACATCCTCGGACAGAAGCTGGCGATCACCTCGCGCAAGCCGCAGACCACCCGTCACAACATGCTCGGCATCAAGACCGAAGGTGAGGTACAGGCCGTCTACGTCGATACGCCCGGCTTGCACAAGCACAACGACAAGGCGCTCAACCGCTACATGAACCGCAGCGCCTCCACGGCGCTGAAGGATGTCGATGTCGTGGTGTTCGTGGTCGACCGCATGCGCTGGACTGACGAGGACCAGCTGGTGTTGGAGAAGGTCCAGCACGTCAAGTGCCCGATCCTGCTGGCGGTGAACAAGGCTGACCGTCTGGAAGACAAGAGCGAGCTGCTGCCGCACCTGAACTGGCTGGCCGAGCAACTGCCGCAGGCGGAGATCGTGCCGATCTCCGCGTTGCAGGGGCAGAATCTCGACACCCTGGAAGCGCTGGTGGGCGAGCGCTTGCCGGAGTCCGAACACTTCTACCCGGAAGACCAGATCACCGACCGTTCCAGCCGCTTCCTGGCGGCCGAGCTGATCCGCGAGAAGATCATGCGTCAGCTCGGTGCCGAGTTGCCGTACCAGATCACCGTGGAGATCGAGGAGTTCAAGCAGGAAGGCCGCGTGCTGCACATCCACGGCCTGATCCTGGTGGAGCGCGACGGGCAGAAGAAGATCATCATTGGCGACAAGGGCGAGCGCATCAAGCGCATCGGCCAGGACGCGCGCAAGGACATGGAAACCATGTTCGATTCCAAGGTGATGCTCAATCTCTGGGTCAAGGTCAAAGGCGGCTGGTCCGACGACGAGCGCGCGCTGCGTTCGCTGGGCTACCTGGATTGAGCCGCGGGCTGCACGCCATGCGCTGCGCCATAGCTCGCGCTTGAGGCTTGCAGCTTGGACCTTGCCGCTTATGTCCTGCATAGCCGTCCCTACAAGGAAAGCAGCGCCCTGGTGGATTTCTTCACCGCTCAGGGGCGCATCCGTGCGGTACTGAGAGCCGCGCGCGGCAAGGTCGGCAGCATCGCCCGTCCGTTCGCGCCACTCGATCTCGAACTGCGTGGCCGTGGCGAGCTGAAGACCGTCGGCCGTCTGGAAAGCGCCGGCATCCCGTTGCTGCTGACTGGCGAGGCGCTGTTCTCCGGGCTCTATCTCAACGAACTGCTGATCCGCCTGCTGCCCGCCGAGGATCCGCACCCCGCGATGCTCGACCACTATGGCCTGACCCTGCAGGCGCTGGCTGTCGGCCGGCCCCTGGAGCCGCTGCTGCGCGCATTCGAATGGCGCCTGCTGGACGAGCTGGGCTATGGTTTCGCCCTCGATCGCGATCAGCATGACCAGCCCATCGACCCCGCTGCGCTGTACCGCTGGCAGCAGGACGTCGGCCTGGTGCAGGTGATACAACTGCAGCCTGGGGTATTCCAGGGCCGCGAGTTGCTGGCCATGGCCGAAGCGGACTGGCAGACGCCGGGTGCGCTGGCTGCCGCCAAGCGCCTGATGCGCCAGGCACTGGCACCCCATCTTGGCGGCAGACCACTGGTCAGCCGCGAACTTTTCATGACGCTCAAGGAGTCCAAGCGTGACTGAGGCCAATCGTATTCTGCTCGGCGTGAACATCGACCACGTCGCCACCCTGCGCCAGGCTCGCGGTACGCGCTACCCGGACCCGGTCAAGGCCGCCCTGGATGCCGAGGAGGCCGGTGCCGACGGTATCACCGTGCACCTGCGCGAAGATCGCCGGCACATCCAGGACCGTGACGTACGGGTGCTGGCCGATGTGCTGCAGACACGGATGAACTTCGAGATGGGCGTCACCGACTTCATGCTCGGTTTCGCCGAGCAGATCCGCCCGGCGCATGTCTGCCTGGTGCCGGAAACCCGCCAGGAGCTGACCACCGAAGGCGGCCTGGACGTGGCCGGGCAGGAGGCGCGCATTGCCGCGGCGGTCGAGCGCCTGTCCCTGGCCGGTTGCGAGGTGTCGCTGTTCATCGACGCCGAAGAGCGGCAGATCGAGGCGGCCATGCGCGTCGGTGCTCCGGTCATCGAACTGCACACCGGCCGCTACGCCGATGCCCATACGGCGGAGGAGGCGGCCCAGGAGCTGTCACGCATCCGCGACGGGGTGATCTGCGGTTTGAACCACGGCTTGATCGTCAATGCCGGCCATGGCCTGCACTACCACAACGCCGAAGCCGTGGCCGCGATTCCCGGGGTCAACGAGTTGAACATCGGCCACGCCATCGTCGCCCATGCGCTGTTCGTCGGCTTCAAGCAGGCGGTCGCGGAGATGAAGGCGCTGATCGTCGCGGCAGCCGAGCGCGGCTAGCGGGATTTGTGGGAGGGGCTTCAGCCGCGACTTGCCATGGCCTGTCGTCGCTGAGGCGCCTCCCACTTCGTTCGATTCAGCCCTGGCTGAACGCCTGGGTCATCTGCATGGCGAGTGCCTCGATGGCGTCGTTGTGTTGATGGCCGCGAATCAGTTTGATGTGGTACTCGCCCAGCGCCGGCAGGCCCTGTTCCGCCCCCAGACGGCGCAGAGGGGGCTTGACCAGGCTGCGGGGGAAGGGGGCGATGGCCAGGTCGGCAGTCATCGCCGCCTCCTGGCCGGCACACTGCTCGCAGGAATAGGCGACGCGGTAGCTCAGGCCCTGGCGGTCCAGTGCGTCGAGCGCGGTCCGGCGCCAGGCACAACCCGGGTTGGCCAGTGCCAGCGGTAGTGGCGAGCGCTGCACCGCCAGGCCGCCATCGCGACCGGCCCAGACCAGTTCCTCGGAATAGATGACGTCACCGCGTGAGTCGTCCAGACCATCGTTGCCCGCGTTGATCAGGGTCAGGTCCAGCTCGCCGGCATCCAGTTTCGCCACCAGATCGACGCTGCGCCCGACATTGACCTCGACCTCCACGGCCGGATGGCTGCGCGCGAACAGGGTCAGGACGCCGGGCAGTACGCGGTCGCCGATGTCGTTCGGCGTGCCGAAGCGCACGCGGCCGGTCAGGGTCGGCGTCAGGAAGCGCGCTACCGCTTCCTCGTTGAGCTTGAGCAGGCGCCTGGCATAACCCAGCAGCAGCTCGCCCTCGGCCGTCAGGTGCACGCGCCTGGCTTCGCGGGTGAACAGGCGCTGGCCGAGGGTTTCCTCCAGGCGCTTGATCTGCAGGCTGACCGCCGCGGTGCTGCGAAACACCTGGGTGGCGGTGCGGGTGAAGCTGCCGCTGTCGGCGATGGCGACGAAGGTACGCAGCACATCGCTTTCCAGCAATGGCAATGACAGGGGAGCGGTCGCGTTCATGATCGTTAAATGTTACTTAATCGATGATTTGAAATTTGTCGTTTGTTTGAACGATAGGCGCGTTTCATTCTGATCGCAAGCCCGGTACGACCCGGCAGCGCAGAAGGAGGAAACGCCATGAAAAGTTCGAACCATCACGACAAGCCGCGCCCAGCCATGCCCGAGTTCTACATGCCGGCCATGTGGCCACTGGACCTGCAGAATGCCATCGTCGACTGGATCGGCGCCTGGTTCTGGCGCCGCCGCATGCGCCGCCTGCTGGCCCAGGACATCGAGGGGCGCATCCGTCTGGGCGGCGCCCGTGGCGTGGTCGAGCAGGGGGCGGCTGAACCGCTGCGCTCGATCGCACAGCGGCGGGCACGTTGGCTGCGCCCGCAGGGCGGGTGCAACCGGCCACGCTGAGGGTTAGGGCTTGCGCGCGATCAGCACGGCGCGGGTCGGTGCCGGCAGGCCTTCGACGGTACGGCTGTGGTCAGCCGGATCGAGAAACTCCGGCAGCGACTGGAAGCGCATCCACTCGGTGGCGCGTTGCTCCTCCACCGAAGTGGTGCTGACATCGACGCAGCGCACGTCCTCGAAGCCGGCACGGCGCAGCCAGCGCTCCAGTGCCGGCACCGACGGCAGGAACCACACATTGCGCATCTGCGCGTAGCGGTCCTCGGGCACCAGCACCTGCTCGACGTCGCCTTCCACCACCAGGGTTTCCAGCACCAGTTCGCCGCCCTTGAGCAATGCATCCTTGAGATCGAGCAGGTGATCAATGGGCGAGCGGCGGTGGTAGAGCACGCCCATGGAGAACACCGTATCGAAGCCCTGCAGCCTGGCTGGCAGCTCCTCGAAGGCCAGCGGCAGGTGCCACGCCGGCTGGTCCGGCAGGTAGCGCTTCATCGCCAGGAACTGGCAGAGGAACAGCCAGTTGGGGTCGATGCCCACCACGCTGTCCGCGCCGGCGCCGAGCATGCGCCACATGTAGTAGCCGTTGCCGCAACCCACGTCGAGGATGCGCTTGCCGGCGAGGTCCAGATGCGGCGCGACGCGCTGCCATTTCCAGTCCGAGCGCCATTCGGTGTCGACGTGCACGCCGAACAGTTCGAAAGGCCCCTTGCGCCAGGGAATCAGGCCTTGCAGGGCGCCCTGCAACTGGGCGCGGCTCGCCTCGTCGCAAGGGCCGTCGAACGCGAAGCGCTGGCCGAGTTCGATGTCGCTCGGCGTCAGCGCGGGCAGCGCCTGCACCGCGCCGTACCAGCGCGCCAGGTCGCCATGACCGATGGCCAGCTTGGCATCGAGCTGGCCGGGCAGTGAGCAGGCCCAGTCCTGCAGCGGCGTGCCGGCCAGTTGTGCCTGCAGTGCGTCGAGATCCAGATCGCGCATCATGGCAGGGCCACCAGGGAGGCGAAGTTCAGGCACTGGAACCAGGGCACCACCTTGCTGAATCCTGCCGCCAGCAGGCGTTCGCGATGCTGCTCGAGGCTGTCGGGTTTCATCACGTTCTCGATGGCGCTGCGCTTCTGCGCGATCTCCAGCTCGCTGTAGCCGTTGGCGCGCTTGAAGGCAACGTGCAGCTCGGTGAGCAGTTCGTGCTGGGTATTGTCCTCGAAGCGCAGCTTCTCTGAGAGGATCAGCGCGCCGCCCGGCAGCAGCGCCTGGCGGATGCGCGTGAGCAGCTCCAGGCGGCGCTCCGGCGGGATGAACTGCAGGGTGAAGTTGAGCGTGACCAGCGAGGTCGGTTGCAGGGGGAGGGCGAGGATATCGGCCTCGATCACTACAACCGGCAGCAGCTCCTGGAACATGGCGTCTTGGGCGTGCAGGTATTCGCTGCAACGCGAAACCATGGCCGGCGAGTTGTCCACGGCGATCACCCGGCAACCGTCGCTGCGCACGTGCCGGCGCAGCGCCTGGGTCACCGCGCCGAGCGATGCACCGAGATCGTACAGCGTGGTATGCGCCTGGGCGAACTGGCCGGCGAGCACGCCGATGTTCTCGACGATGGTCGGGTAGCCCGGCACCGAGCGCTTGATCATGTCGGGAAAGACCCGCACGACGTCCTCGTTGAAGACGAAGTCGGGCACATCGGCCAGGGGCTGGGCGAACAGACGGTCGGATTCTTGGCTCACGGCGATTGCGACGGGTAGCGGAAAAGGCCGGCATTTTAGCCAAGTGCGGCCCAGCCGTCAGGGCTTTCCTGACGGCGCGTCGGGCTTGCTGTCAGGCCTTGCTGCGGGCGAACGCCGAGGCGGTGATGCCCCACTGGCCCAGCCAGTAGGTGAGGATGATGGCGTAGGGCGCGGCGTCGAAGCTCATGACGAAGCGGTCGATGCCGATCAGGCTGTCGGAAATCACGAACAACGCGGCGCCGGCGGCGGCCAGGCCGGCGGAGCGCGCGGCAATGGCGCGGTGGCCGATCCGCGCCAGGGCGCGCCAGAGCATCAGGGAAATCACCGTGGCATAGCAGGCAACCGGGATCAGCAGCTCGCCGAGGCCGCTGCTGGCCAGCACGGCGAACATCGCCCCGCCGGCAATCAGCGCCAGCAGCAGTGCGGCCAGGGCCGGTTGGCGGCTGTCGGAGCAGTAGGCGCGCACGTAGGCGAGATGGCCCAGCAGGAAGGCGCCGAGGCCGAACACGAACAGGTCGCCGGGCCAGTCGAGGAGGATGTCGCCGGCCAGGGAGAACACCAGGCCGATGCCGATCCAGCGACGGTAAGTGCCAGGAGGCGCCTGGCGCAGCCAGAACAGCAGGGCGATGACCGGGATGCCCTTGCTCAGCAGGCTGAGCTGCGCGTCGCCGCTGACACGGCCATAGAGAAATACCGCAGCACCCGCCAGACCGAGCAGCAACCAACGCATAACAGGACTCCCTTGGTGATCTTCGATGGCGCGACTATGCCCAGCGCGACCCTGGCTGCCAATGCAGCGGGTGCCAAATGGAGGGGCGGATCGTGCCGAGGCTCGACGCCGCCGGCAGGATTGGGCAACGTATGCACCTGCCCTGGAGACGCGCATGTCGATATCGCCCCCCATCACCGAGCTGATCGAACGCCTGTACCGCGACGAGTCGCGCCGTGTGCTGGCGACGCTGATCCGTCTGCTGGGTGACTTCGACCTGGCCGAGGAGGCCCTGCACGAGGCGTTTCGCAGTGCGGTGGAGCAATGGCCGCGCGAGGGCGTGCCCGACAATCCGCGGGCCTGGCTGGTGTCCGCCGGACGCTTTCGCGCCATCGACAGCCTGCGGCGGCAACGCCGCTTCCAGCCCCTGGACGAGCGGGTCGACGTGCCGGGCGAGGACGATGCGCAGGAGGTCGAACTGCTGGAGGACGATCGCCTGCGGCTGATCTTCACCTGCTGCCACC
The DNA here is from genome assembly GCF_017915135.1 of Ectopseudomonas khazarica. Taxonomy (NCBI): domain Bacteria; kingdom Pseudomonadati; phylum Pseudomonadota; class Gammaproteobacteria; order Pseudomonadales; family Pseudomonadaceae; genus Ectopseudomonas; species Ectopseudomonas khazarica. The sequence continues at coordinate 1,648,478 of NZ_CP068551.1, forward strand.
CGGCGCTGGCCAGCGACGCGCAGGTGGCGCTGACCCTGCGTGAGGCCTGCGATCTGAGCACCGAGGAGATCGCCCGCGCATTCCTCTCCAGTCCCTCGACCCTGGCCCAGCGCATCGTGCGGGCCAAGGCGAAGATCCGCGACGCGCGCATTCCTTACGAAGTGCCGGGGCGCAACGAGCTGCCCGAGCGGCTGGAGGCGGTGCTGCGGGTGGTCTACCTGGTCTTCAACGAAGGTTACTTCGCCAGTTCCGGCGATTCGCTGACCCGCAGCCAGCTGTCCGATGAGGCCATCCGCCTGGGCCGGCTGTTGCTGGAGCTGCTGCCCGAGCCGGAAGTGCAGGGGCTGCTGGCGTTGATGGTGCTGCACGAGTCTCGACGCCAGGCGCGCAGTGCTGCCGATGGCGAGGTGATCCTGCTGGAGGCGCAGGACCGCAGCCTGTGGGACCGCGAGCTGATCGCCGAAGGCGAGGCGCTGGTGTTGCAGGCCCTGCATTCCCGCCGCTTCGGGCCTTACAGCCTGCAGGCGGCGATCGCTGCGGTACATGCCGAGGCGGCCAGCCTGGAAGAGACCGACTGGGCGCAGATCGTTGGCCTGTATGACGAGCTGCTGCGGCTGAATCCGTCGCCGGTGGTCGCCCTCAATCGCGCCGTGGCCCTGGCCATGCACGAGGGCGAGGAAGTCGGCTTGATGGAGGTCGAGCGCCTGCTGGCCGGCGGCGAGCTGGATGGGTACCACCTGCTGCATGCCGCACGGGCCGACCTGCTGCGGCGGCTGGGGCGCACTGATCAGGCCATTGCGGCCTATCGCCAGGCCCTGGCGCTGGCGCAGCAGGGGGCGGACCGGCAGTTTCTGCAGAAGCGGCTGGAGGAGTTGGGCTGCCCCTAGGGTGCGCCCAAGAGCCAGTCAGTCCGTAGCCCGGATGCGATCCGGGGACTCATGTTGGCGAGCGTTCCCGGATTGCATCCGGGCCAGTGTGCTGGCGCAGGGGGCGCATTGCGCACCCTGCGCCGGGACGAGGCCGTGTCAGCCCGCTACCAGCACGCGGATCGCTTCCAGGCGCAGGGCAGCCTTGTCGAACATCGCCAGGCTCTGTTCGCGCTGTTCGCGCAGGGCGGTGACTTCGCTGTCGCGCACGTTGGGGTTGACCGCGCTGAGCGCGACCAGGCGCGCCAGTTCCTCGTCCAGCTCGGCGACCAGGCGCCGCTTGGCTTCCGCCACGCGCTCGACATGGCGCGGCATGATCTTGGCCTCGGCATCGTTGATCTGCTTGGCCAGCACGTCGCGCTGAGCCTGGACGAACTTGTTGGAGCTGGCCCGTGGCACGCTTTCCAGCTGGTCGTTGAGGGTCTCGAAGCCGACCTTCGGCGCCAGGTCGTTGCCGTTGGCATCGAGCAGGCAGCGCAGTGCCGCCGGTGGCAGGAAGCGTCCGAGCTGCAGCTTGCGCGGGCCGACCACTTCACTGACGTAGAGCAGTTCGAGCAGCACGGTGCCGGGTTTCAGCGCCTTGTTCTTGATCAGCGCGACGGCGGTGTTGCCCATCGAGCCGGACAGCACCAGGTCCATGCCGCCCTGCACCATGGGATGCTCCCAGGTGAGGAACTGCATGTCCTCGCGGGCCAGGGCCTGGTCGCGGTCGTAGGTGACGGTGACCGCCTCGTCGTCGCCGAGGGGGAAGCTGGCGTCCAGCATCTTCTCGCTGGGGCGCAGGATCAGGGCGTTGTCGGAGTGGTCTTCGCTGTCGATGCCGAAGGCGTTGAACAGCTCTTCCATGTAGATCGGCAGGGTGAACTGGTCGTCCTGTTCGAGGATCGCCTCTACCAGCGCCTCGCCTTCGCCGGCGCCGCCGGAGTTCAGTTCCAGCAGGCGGTCACGGCCGCTGTGCAGCTCACCTTCGAGGCGGATGCGCTCCGCGGTGGCCTCGTCGACCAGTTGCTGCCACTCGCCGTCGTCGGCGTTCTCCAGCATCGGCAGCAGGCGCGGGCCGAACTGATGCTGCAGGGCGTTGCCGGTCGGGCAGGTGGCGAGGAAGGCGTTGAGCGCCTGGTGATACCACTGGAACAGGCGCTCCTGCGGGCTGTTCTCCAGGTACGGCACGTGCACCTGGATGCGGTGCTTCTGGCCGATACGGTCGAGACGGCCGATGCGTTGCTCGAGCAGGTCCGGGTGGGCCGGCAGGTCGAACAGCACCAGGTGATGGGCGAACTGGAAGTTGCGGCCTTCGGAGCCGATCTCGGAACAGATCAGCACCTGCGCGCCGAATTCCTCGTCGGCGAAGTAGGCGGCGGCGCGGTCACGCTCGAGGATGCTCATGCCCTCGTGGAACACCGTGGCCGGGATGCCGGAGCGCACGCGCAGGGCGTCTTCCAGGTCCAGCGCGGTCTCGGCGTGGGCGCAGATGACCAGCACCTTGAATTTCTTGAGCATCTTCAGGTTGTCGATCAGCCACTCGACGCGCGGGTCGATGCGCCACCAGCGCTGCTCGTCTTCGATCTCGTCCTGGGCCTGGTAGCTGACTTCGGGGTACAGCTCGGCATGCTCGCCCAGCGGCAGCTCGAGGTACTCGTCCGGGCTCGGCAGCGGGTAGGCGTGCAGCTCGCGCTCAGGGAACCCCTGTACCGCGGCGCGGGTGTTGCGGAACAGCAGGCGGCCGGTGCCGTGGCGGTCGAGCAGCTCGCGTACCAGGCGTGCACGGGCCTCGTCGTCGCCGCCGTCGATGGCATCGAGCAGCTCACGGCCTTCGTCGCCGAGGAAGCCGCCGATGGCATCGCGTGCCTGGGCGCTGAGGCTGTTCTGATCGAGCAGCTCCTGCACCGCTTCGGCAACCGGGCGGTACTGGCTGCTTTCGGCGCGGAAGGCTTCCAGGTCATGGAAACGGTTGGGATCGAGCAGGCGCAGGCGGGCGAAGTGACTGTCCTGGCCGAGCTGTTCCGGGGTGGCGGTGAGCAGCAGCACGCCGGGAATGACCTCGGCCAGCTGCTCGACCAGGGCGTATTCGGGGCTGACGCGCTCCGGGTGCCAGACCAGGTGATGCGCCTCGTCGACCACCAGCAGGTCCCAGCCGGCGGCGAACAGCGCGTCCTGGGCCTTCCCGTCGTCCTTCAGCCACTCCAGGGCGACCAGCGCCAGCTGGCAATCCTCGAAGGGGTTGCTGGCATCGCTTTCCATGAAGCGCTCGGCGTCGAACAGGGCCACGTCGAGGTTGAAGCGGCGGCGCATCTCCACCAGCCACTGGTGCTGCAGGTTTTCCGGCACCAGGATCAGCACGCGCCCGGCGCGCCCGGAGAGCAGCTGGCGATGAATCACCAGGCCGGCCTCGATGGTCTTGCCCAGGCCCACTTCGTCGGCCAGCAGCACGCGCGGGGCGATACGGTCGGCCACTTCGCGGGCGATGTGCAGCTGGTGCGCGATCGGCTGGGCGCGGGCGCCACCGAGCCCCCAGAGGGACGACTGCAGCAGGCGGCTGTTGTGTTCCAGGCTGTGGTAGCGCAGGGCGAACCAGGACAGCGGATCGATCTGGCCGGCGAACAGGCGGTCGCTGGCCAGGCGGAACTGGATGAAGTTCGACAGCTGGGTTTCCGGCATGGTGACCGGCTGATGCTGGGCGTTGAGGCCGTGATAGACCAGCAGGCCGTCGATGTCCTCGACCTCCTGCACGGTCAGCTTCCAGCCCTCGAAATGGGTGATCTCGTCACCCGGTGCGAAGCGCACGCGGGTCAGCGGGGCATTGCGCGTGGCGTACTGGCGGGTTTCGCCGGTGGCCGGGTAGAGCACGGTGAGCAGGCGGCCTTCCTCGGTAAGGATGGTTCCCAGACCCAGTTCCGCTTCGCTGTCACTGATCCAGCGTTGCCCCGGTTGATATTGCGCCATGCCTGTCTGTCTCCCGCGTGAAAAAGCCGGCTATGATAACGGATGCCGCGCCACGGCCAAAGCGCTCGTGGCACTATCGCAGTGCCCGTCAGTCGAAAGTGTAGTGAGCACCGGCTGACAGGCCGTCGAAAAACGCAGGCGAGGCAGCCAGCGCAAGGCAAGAACAGGCGAGAAGCGGAGTTTGCCCGCTGTAGATGAGCATTTTGATCGGACTCGCGCACGAGCCTGTTTTCAACGCAGCAATGGCAGCGCTGGTAGCTTTTCAACGGCCTGCTAAAGTCGCGGATGACGGGGCCGACAGCCTTACAAAGGAGGTGCTGTTGCATGCTGCCACCGATCCCCCACAGCCTGGTGCCGGTCACTGCCTCGCAGGACGTGATCAAGCCCAAGCCCGAGATTCCACCGGTAACCCCGGCCGAGGAGAGCGCCAAGGAGAGTGCGCTGAGCCTGGACAAGCGGCACCCGCAGGAAGCCGAGGAACTGCTGCGCGAAGAGCAGCGCCGCCGCCAGCGGCGAGGCTACACCCCGGAGCAACTGGCCGAGGCCGAGCCGGAGGAGATGCAGGAGGCGCTGGGTGATCTGCCACGGCAGGGGCTGTGGGTGGATGTGGAAGTCTGAGACACTCCTTTCAATTCTTGCCGTGTAGATCTTCATGCTGTTCGCCGACCCGTTACCCGCCATCGCCGATGCCGAGCTGGACTACCTGCCTGGCTGGGTGGACGCGGCGCTGGCCGAGCGCTGGCTGCAGGCGCTGGTCGAGCAGACGCCCTGGCAGCAGCCGGAGCTGTTCATCCATGGGCGTTACCACCGCACGCCGCGCCTGACCGCCTGGTATGGCGAACCCGAGGCACGTTATCGCTATTCCGGGAAGGTGCACGAGCCGCTGCCATGGACGGCGCTGCTCGACGACATCCGCCAGCGGCTCATGGCCGACGTGGGGCAGGCGCTCAACGCCGTGCTGCTCAACTACTACCGCGACGGCCAGGACTCCATGGGCTGGCACAGCGACGCCGAGCCCGAACTGGGGCGCGAGCCGCTGATCGCCTCGCTCAACCTGGGCGGCAGCCGGCGCTTCGACCTGCGCCGCGTGGGCGCCACGCGCATCGAGCATTCGCTGACCCTGGAGCATGGCTCGCTACTGGTCATGCGTGGGCCGACCCAGCATCATTGGCAACATCAAGTGGCGAAGACGCGCCAAGCCTGCGCGCCGCGCCTGAATCTGACCTTTCGCCTGATCCGGTTTCCGCTATGAGCAATGACGAAAAACTGATCGACTTCGCCGCCGAGCGCGACAAGCGTATCCACGACCTCAATGACAAGCGCCTCAACGACATGCGTCAGGTCTTCGAGCAGGTCCTGCCACTGGGCAAGGGCAAGAAGAAGTCGAAGAGCAAGCCGAAGAAACGCTGAGCCACCAGCCTGCTCAGTCCAGGCGCTTGCGCACGCGGGATACCGCGATCACCAGCATCGCCAGGGTGAAGACGCTCAGTGCCAGCACCTCCACCCAGAGTTCGGCCAGGGTCGCGTTGCGCAGCATGATGCCGCGTGCCAGGCGCAGGAAATGCGTCAGCGGCAGCACCTCGGCCAGCCACTGCGCGGCCTTGGGCATCCCGGCGAAGGGAAACATGAAGCCGGACAGCAATATCTGCGGCAGGAAGGTGAAGAAGGCCATCTGCATCGCCTGGAACTGACTGCGCGCCAGCGTCGAGATGAAGACGCCAAGGGTCAGGCTGGCGAAGATGAACAGCAGTGACGCCGCGTACAGCGCCAGCAGCGAGCCGCGCACCGGCACGGCGAAGAGTTGCCAGCCGACCAGCAGGACGACCGTCACCTGCACCAGGCCGATGCCGACGAACGGCAGCACCTTGCCCAGCGTCAGCTCCCAGGGCGAGACCGGCGTGGTGATGAGCATCTCCATGTTGCCGCGTTCGCGCTCGCGCACCAGGGCGATGGCGGTGAACAGCACCATGGTCATGGTCAGGATCACGCCGATCAGGCCGGGTACGGTGTTCAGGGGCGCCAGGCGTTCGGGGTTGTAGAAGTTCACCACTGTCATCGACGGCGTGGCCTGCCAACCGGGAAGCGGGTAGCTCGCCAGTTGCCGCGCCGAGGCCTGGACTACCTGATCGGAGCCGTCGACCACCAGTTGCAGGGGCGTGCGCTCGGGGTTGGGGCGGGCCAGGCGCGTCTCGAAATCGGCGGGGATGACCAGCGCGGCGCTGATCTCGCCCCGCCGCAGCAGCGTCTGCAGTTGCTGCTCGCTCGACAGCCGGTAGCGCAGGTCGAGCACCTGGCTCGCGCCGATCTCGGCCACCACTTCGCGCGAATGGGCCGTATTGGCCTGATCCAGCACGGCGCTGGGCAGGCCGCGCACGTCGAGATTGATGGCATAGCCGAACAGCACCAGCTGCATGACGGGGATGCCGACGATCATGGCGAAGGTCAGGCGGTCGCGGCGCAGTTGACGCAGTTCCTTGAGCACGATGGCAGCCAGTCGACGCAGGTTCATGGCTGCGCTCCCTGGATGTCGGGGCGGCGCGTCACAGCGACGAAGACATCCTCCAGATTCGCTTCGGTCGCGCGGACCCCTGCCTGCACGCCAGCCTCGGCCAGACGCCGTTCGACCTGCTCGCGGGCATCGTCGGTGGCGCTGAGCAGACGCAGCGAGGCGCCGATCTGCGCGCTGGCGTAGATCGCCGGCAGGCCTTGCAGCGCCCGTTGCGCCTGGCGCGGCTGGGCGCATTCCACCAGCAGCGGTTGTCCGGGCAGGCGCGCCATCAGCTCGGCGGGGCTGCCGTCGGCGACCAGTCGCCCGCTGTCGAGTATGCCCAGGCGCGTGCAGCGTTCGGCCTCGTCCATGTAATGGGTCGAGACCAGCAGGGTCGTACCGGCTTCGGCCAGCTCGAACAGCGAGTCCCAGAATTCCCGGCGTGACTGCGGGTCGACGGCGCTGGTCGGTTCGTCGAGCAGCAGCAGGTCGGGCTCGTGCAGCACGGCGCCGGCCAGGGCCAGGCGCTGTTTCTGGCCGCCGCTGAGGGTGCCGGACAGGCGGTCACGCAGGTCGCCCAGCCAGTAGCGCTCGAGCAGCTCCGCGACCCGCCTGCGTGCCTGCGCCCGCCCCAGGCCCTGGATGCTGGCGAGAAAATCGAGGTTCTCGGCCACCGTCAGGTCCTCGTACAGCGAGAATTTCTGCGTCATGTAGCCGATGCGTCGCTTGAGCGCTTCGGCATCCTGCGGAATCCGGTAGCCCAGCACCTCGATCTCTCCCGCGCTGGGCAGCAGCAGGCCGCAGAGCATGCGGATGGTGGTCGACTTGCCGCAGCCGTTGGGACCGAGGAAGCCGAATACCTCGGCGCGTTCGACGCGCAGGTCGAGGCCGTCGACGGCAGTCAGATCGCCGAAGCGCTTGCTCAGGCCGCTGGCGCGGATCACCGTCTCACTCATCGTCGCTACGCTCCGCCTGCAGCGGCAGGCCGGCTGGCAGATCGCGGGCCTCGTCACCCAGCAGCACGGCTTCGGCGCGGTAGGTCAGGCGGCTGGCGTCATCGCCGTTGAGGGCGTAGTAGGGGGTGAAGCTGGCTTCGCTGGCGATGCTGCGGATGCGTGCCTGCAGGGGGCGTTCATGACCTTCGACCCGGACCCGCAGGGTAGCGCCGACGGTCAGCGTCGGGCGTACCGAGGCGGGTACGAACAGGCGCGCATAGGGCGCCTCGCCGACCAGCAGGCTGACCAGTTCCGCGTTCATCGGTGGCTGATCGCCGGGGTGGAACGGCAGGGCGTCGACGCGGCCGGCGCGCGGCGCGTGCAGGCTCAGGTGTTCGCGGTCCAGGCGCAGTCGCTCCAGCTGCGCGGTGGCGGCTTCGACGGCGGCGCTGGCCTGTTCGACCTGCTCCGGGCGGGTGCCGTTGGTCAGTTCGCGCAGGCGGGCGGCGCTGGCCTCACTGGCGGCCACCAGGCGGTCGCGGGTGGCGCGGGCGCGGTCACGCTCGGCCACGGCGACCTGGCCACGGGCATACAGGGCGCTGATGCGGCGTTCGTCGCGCACGGCTTCGTCACGTTCGGCCCTGGCCTGCTGGAGGCTGGCGCTGGCGGCCTGGATCTGTTCGATGCGTGCGCCGTTGCTCAGCTCTTCCAGACGGGCGTTGGCCTGGTTCAGCTCGGCCTCGGCCTGACGGACGCGGGCGTCCAGCCGGCGCGGGTCGAGCTCCAGCAGTAACTGGCCGGACACGACCTGTTCGCCTTCGCTGACCTTCCACTCCAGCACGCGCTCCGAGACCTCGGCAGGCAGGCCGATGCGGTCCCACTCCAGGGTGCCCAGCAGCGGTTGCTGCGCCGGTTCGTTGCAGGCGGCCAGTGGCAGCACGAGCAGCAGGCAGAGCAGTCGTCGATCAATGGCCATCGGGCACCTCCAGTCCATGGGCGAACAGCGCCAGGGTGTGCTCGACCATCCTCTGGTCGGCGATCTCGGCGCTGGCGAAGATGCCGCGCCAGAGCGGAGCGGCGGCGTAGGGCAGCATGGTGGCGCCGATCAGCGAGACCACCAGCAGGCGAGGGTCGATGGCGTCGTGCAGCTCGCCGCGTTGCTGCGCCGCAGCGAAGCGCTGGGCCAGGCGCAGCGGTAGCAAGGGAGCGATGCGCTGGGTCAGCAGGCTCCGCAGGGCGCCCCCTTCGGTGAGCACTTCCCGTGCCCACAGCTGCGGGAGCCAGGGATGTTTCGCCACGATGGCCGCCAGTTCGGTGACCAGCGTGCGGACCTGTTCCAGCGGGGTATCGCCGGCTTGCTCCAGGCATCCGGCGAGGCGCTCGAACTCGGGCATCAGGCGCTCGTCGATCACCGCTTGGGTCAGCTTGGGCTTGTTGCCGAAGTAGTAGTGGATGAGCGCCGGTGTCACCTGCGCGGCCTCGGCGATGCCGCGCAGGCTGCTGGCCTGGATGCCCTGCTGGGCGAAGCGTTGGCAGGCGGCGTCGAGCAGGCGTTCACGCTGCTGCGCTTCACCGCTGGGACGGCCTGGAGTGCGTGGGCGGGGCATGGCTGGAAGGTCCTGGAAAATTATTAATTAAACACTCAATTAATTTTTGTGCAAGCGCAAGCAGCGATGTCGGCGAGCGGGGCGCCGGCCCTCTGCAAGGGGCACTGGCGCGCTGCGTCGGGGTGGTTTCGTTGACCTGGATCAGTTTCCCGGGCAACGGTCGGGCGAGGGGGTGGCGAGCATTGATCCAGATCAATGGTGCCGGGGCTGGCGCTGATAACGTGAAGCCATCCCAGACAGACAGGCACAACAGGAGGCAGCCATGTTCGTCGATACAGTGGTTCTCGCCGGAGTCGGCACCGTTCTTCTGATGGTCGCGTTCTTCGGGGGTGTTGGTTACTTCATCTGGAAGGATGCTCACAAGCGCAAGCAGAGCTGATCCTTCCGGTCAACTGGGCACGCAAGGCAATTCGGGCGACTTCGGTCGCCCATTTTTTTGCCTGTCGTTCCGGTTGACGGTCTCCTGGCAGGGAAAGTTGGGCAGGGGACTGGACGAAATTAGATAGCTAGCTAATAATTGGCTTTGTTTGGCTGCTCGCTCGAGCCGTCGTCTATCTTCAAATCGTCACGTTCCGAATCCCTGTCCATGCGAGATTCCCTGCAGGCTTTCCTGGCGCCCAGTGCCCAGGCTGTTCAATTCGCCGTCAAGACGTTGCTTGGCGGCGGGCTGGCGCTATGGCTCGCGCTGCGGCTCGGCCTCGAACAGCCGCAATGGGCGCTTATGACGGCCTTCATCGTCGCCCAGCCGCTGTCCGGCATGGTGGTGCAGAAGGGCCTGGCGCGGTTGCTCGGCACCATGGTCGGCACCTTCATGGCCGTGGTGATGATGGCCCTGTTCGCCCAGACACCCTGGCTGTTCCTGCTTGCCTTCGCCCTGTGGCTGGCGCTCTGTACCGCCGTTTCGACCATGCTGCGCAGCGCCTGGGCCTATTCCTTCGTTCTGGCCGGCTACACGGTGGCGATCATCGGCCTGCCGGCCATCGGCAAGCCCCATGTGATCTTCGACGAAGCCATCGCCCGCTCCACCGAGATCTGCCTGGGGCTGGTCTGCGCCACGCTGAGCAGCGCCCTGCTCTGGCCGCAGCGGGTCGAGCGGCAACTGGTGCAGCAGGCGCGCGACACCTGGCTGGCCGGCGTCAAGGCCGTGTGCCAGGCCCTGGCCGGGGAGGAGGGCGATTCGCGCCAGGGCCTGCTGGAAGTGCTGGCGCGTATCGTCGCCGTGGACGCCCAGCGCGAACATGCCTGGTTCGAGGGCGAGCGGGGGCGCCAGCGGGCCATCGCCCTGCGCGTACTCAGTCGCGACCTGCTCGGTATGCTGCGCCTGGCCCGTGGCGTGGCACGGCAATGGCGACAGCTCGGTACCGACGAGGCGCAGCGGGTCGCGCCCTGGCTGCAGGAGGTGCAGACGCAGTTGCAGGCACAGCCTGGGGAACTCTCCGAACTGCTCGCTCGCCTGCGCGAGGCGGCGCTGGACGAGACCCTGAGCGCTGCCCAGCAGCTGTGCCTGGAGCGCCTGGCCGTTCTCCTGCTGCGCGTCGCTGAGGCTCGTCGCGCGCTGCAGGCGGTGGAGCAGGGCCAGGCACCGGAGGATGCGCCGCGAGCGCTGTCCTGGCACTACGACTGGCAGACCGCGCTGGTCTATGGCGCGCGCAGCGGCCTGACCTTTCTGGCGCTGGCCGCATTCTGGATGGCCACCGGCTGGACCCACGCGATCGGTGCGATGCTGCTCGGCGCGGTGGTCTGCAGCCTGTTCGCCCGGCTGGAGGCGGCCCCGGCAATCGGCATGATGTTCCTGCGCGGCATTTTCTATGCGCTGCCGGTGGCGTTCTTCGTCGGGCAGATCCTGATGCCGCAGATCGACGGTTTCCCCATGCTCGCCCTGGTGCTCGGCGTGCCACTGTTCTTCGGCGTGCTGGGCATGGCCAAGCCAGCGCTGGCGGCGACCTCGACCTCGTTCTGCCTGCACCTGATCGTGCTCTGCCTGCCGCCGGCCGGTGTCGGCTATGACGTGGCCTACTTCCTCAACGAGGCCCCCGGCATGTTGCTGGGCGTCGGCTGTGCGGTACTGGCCTTCAAGCTGATCGGCCTGCGTGACCCGGTGTGGCATGGCCGGCGCCTGATGCAGGCCATCCTGCTCGACCTCGGCCGCCTGACCCGGCGTGACCTGGGACGTGCGGAGAACTGGTTCGGCGGGCGCATGGCCGATCGCCTGTTGCAGCTGGCGCGGCACTACCCGGCACGACCGGACCGTGCGCGCAGCCGCTGGGACGATGGTGTCGCCGGGCTCGATCTGGGTGACGAGTTGCTGCACCTGCGCGCCTGCCTGGCGCATGTCGACGCCGACCTGACGCAGGCGCAACAGCGTTTCCTGCAGCAGCTGGACGAGGTGCTGGAGCGGGGGCCGACGCCGGGCGGTCGGGATGCGCTGGATGCGCCCGCGACCGAGCTGCGCCAGGCGCTGGCTGCCCTGGCACCGAGCATCGAACGGCGCCTGGCCGATGCCGCCCTGTCGCAATTGCAGAACGGCTGGCGCCAGTGGTGTCACCTGAGAGGAGAAGCCCATGGGCTTGCATGAGTGGTCGCTGGGCGGCGTGTTGCTGAGCCCCATGGCGATCTACGCGGTATTGGCGCTGCTGCTGACCGGCGCGTTGCGCCTCGGCTTGCAGCGCATCGGGCTGACGCGCTGGATCTGGCACGAGGCCCTGTTCGACTGTGCCCTATATGTCTGCGTCCTGGCGGCCGTGATGGCCGTCCTGGCGCATTGAGGAGAGAAGCATGCATTCGACCATTCGTGTCGGTATCACCCTGGCCATGGTGGCGGCGGCGATCTTCGCCGGCTCGTGGATCTGGCAGCACTACATGTATTCGCCCTGGACGCGTGACGCCCGGGTGCGCGCGGATGTGGTAACCATCGCCCCGGACGTGTCCGGCTGGGTGCTCGAGCTCAAGGTGCGTGACAACCAGCAGGTCAAGGCCGGCGACCTGCTGATGACCATCGACCGCGATCGCTACCAGGCTGCAGTGGAGAAGGCCCAGGCCGTGGTGGACATCCGCCGCCAGCAGCTCAGCCTGCGTGAGCACGAGGCGTTGCGCCGCTCGCGTCTGGGCGCCAAGGCGATCAGCGCCGAACTGCTGGACAACGCCAAGATCAGCGCCGAGATGGCGCGTGGCGAGTACCGCGAGGCGCAGGCCGACCTGCGTATCGCCGAGCTGAACCTGGCGCGCAGCGAAGTGCGTGCACCGCGCGATGGCCAGGTGACCAACCTGGTCCTGGCGCAGGGCAACTACGTCAAGGCCGGGCAGGCGGTGATGGCTCTGGTCGACACCCAGTCGTTCTACGTGCAGGCCTATTTCGAGGAAACCAAGCTGCCGCGCATCCAGGTCGGCGCGCCGGTGGAGGTCTGGCTGATGGGCGGCACGGACGAGATTCGCGGCGAGGTGGAGAGCATCAGCCGTGGCATCACCGACCGCAACGCCAGCCCGGATGGGCAACTGCTGGCGGATGTCGAACCGACCTTCAACTGGGTGCGCCTGGCGCAGCGCATTCCGGTGCGCATCAGGCTGACCAGCCTGCCCGAAGACATCGCCCTGAGTGCCGGCATGACCGCCAGCGTACGGCTGGAGTAGGGCACTCTCGCAATTGTAGGAGCGGCTTCAGCCGCGAGCTCTTCAAGGGGACTCGCGGCTGAAGCCCCTCCCACGGTACCGCTGCTGCGTGCCTGGGTCCGTAGGGTGGACAACGCGAAGCTTGTCCACCGCTTGGGGGCTGTTCCTGTCGCCTGGGGATCGCTTAGCTCGACGGCCGGCTACGGGGTGATGCGACGGTGGATGAATAGAGCGTCATCCACCCTACGTGCCAAGGAACGTGATCAACTGCGTTCGATGCTGGCCGGGGTACGCCGCATCAGCACCTTGCCGTGACGCACCGACACCAGGGCGTGGCCCTGGCTGCGCACCATCTCGTAGTCGTCCGGTGCCGAGAGAATCAGCAGGTTGGCCGGGCGGCCGACTTCCAGGCCGTAGCGTTCGCCCAGGGTCAGCGCGCGCGCCGAGTTGTCGGTGATCAGGTCCAGGCTGCGCTTGAGGTCGTCGTAGCCGAGCATGTGGCAGATGTGCAGGCCGGCCTCGAGGATGCGCAGGATGTTGCCGTTGCCCAGCGGGTACCAGGGGTCGACGATGGAGTCCTGACCGAAGCAGACGTTCATCCCGGCGCGGTCGATCTCGGCCACGCGGGTCAGGCCGCGGCGTTTCGGGTAGGTGTCGAAGCGGCCCTGCAGGTGGATGCTCTCGGTGGGGCAGGAGACGAAGCTGATGCCGCTCATCTTCAGCAGGCGGAACAGCTTGGAGCAGTAGGCATTGTCGTAGGAACCCATGGCCGTGGTGTGGCTGGCGGTGACGCGCGCGCCCATGCCACGCACGCGGGCTTCCTCGGCCAGCACCTCGAGAAAGCGCGACTGCGGGTCGTCGGTTTCGTCGCAGTGCACGTCCACCAGGCAGCCCGTGCGTTCGGCCAGCTCCATGAGGAACTTGATCGACGACACGCCCTGGTCGCGGGTGTTCTCGAAGTGCGGGATGCCGCCGACCACGTCGGCGCCCAGTTCGATGGCCTGCTCCATCAGGGCGCGACCGTTCGCGTAGGACTCGATGCCTTCCTGGGGGAAGGCGACGATCTGCAGGTCGATCAGGTGGCGGGTTTCCTCGCGCACCTCGAGCATGGCCTTGAGCGCCGCCAGGGTCGGGTCGGTGACGTCGACGTGGGTGCGTACGTGCTGGATGCCGTGGTCGACCAGCATGTCGATGGTCTTCTTGGCGCGGGTCTTGGTGTCTTCGTGGGTCACCAGTGCCTTGCGCTCGGCCCAGCGCTCGATGCCTTCGAACAGTGTGCCGCTCATGTTCCAGGCCGGCTCGCCGGCGGTCAGCGTGGCGTCGAGGTGGATGTGCGGTTCGACGAATGGCGGCACCACCAGGTTGCCGGCCGCGTCGAGGTCGTCCGCCGCCGGGGTGGCACTGGCGGTCTGGATGTCGATGGCGGCGATCTCGGCGCCGTTCAGGGTGATGCGGTACAGGCCGTCGCGGCCACGCAGGCGGGCGTTGTGGATGATCATGCTGGGTTCCTCTCAGGCAGGCGACGACAGGCGCCGGATCAGCAGCGCGACGCTGATGTTCAGGCGGTCGTGCGGGGTGTCGAAGGAGCAGCCGGTCAGCGCTTCGATGCGCTGTAGACGGTAGCTCAGGGTATTGCGGTGAACGTTCAGGCGCTGCGCGGCCAGGGCCAGGTTGCCGTTCTCGGCGAACCAGGCCTCTAGCGTCGGCATCAGCACCGGCTGGTGGCGCGAGTCGTCGCCGATCAGCGGGCCGAGCACGCGCTCGACGAAGCGGTCGAGCAGGCTGCGATCGCGGATCGCGCCCAGCAGCTCCAGCACGCCCAGCTCGTTGAAACTGCACAGCCCCAGGCGCTCCGGGAAACGCTGGGCCACGGCCAGTGCCTGGCGCGCTTCACCCAGGCCCTGGGCGAAATGCGGGGCGTCGCAGCCGGCGCTGCCGAGGCCGAGAAACAGCCGTAGCGGGCCGAGTTGCGGGCGCAGCTCGTCGAGCAGTGCGGTCATCACCTGGCGGTTGCGCGCTTCATCCTGCGGCGTGGGGCAGGGCAGCAGGGCGATCCAGTGTCGGCCCTGGCTGACCAGTGGCAGCGCCTCGCCACGCTCGCTAAGGCTCTGCTCCAGGCGCCGTTGCAGCAGTTGCTGGCGGCTCTGCAGCTGGCGCTCGGCGTCTTCGCCGGCCAGGTCGCCGAACAGCTGCTCGCTGCCGTCGAGGCGCAGCAGCGCCACCTGACGCGGCACGTGCAGCGCCAGGCCGAGGCTGTCGCCGCGCTGCAGGAGCAGGTCCAGCGACTGGTAGTCGCCATCGAGCACCTGCTCCAGCACGTGCTGGCGCGAGCGGCCCAGTTGCTGCGCATGGACCAGCGCGGTGCCGATGGCCTGGGTGACCACCACCATCTTCAGGGCATAGGGTTGTTCGATCAGCGGCAGGCCCAGGCGCTCGGCCTCTGCGATCACGCTGGGCGGGATCGCCTGGATGTATTCGGCGCCGGTGAGGATGACCATGCCGGCGACGATGCGCTCGTGGCCCTCGCGCACCAGGCGCAGCAGGTTGGCTTCGTCGCGCGGATGGTTGATGCCGGTGACGAAGATCAGTTCGCCGCCCATCACCCAGTCGGCAATGCCCTCGTTCTCGGCCACGTAGGGCCAGCGCACGGCATTGTCGCGTCCGGCCTGGCCGGCACGCAGGCGCATGCTGGCCAGATCCGGCAGGGCGAGTACGTCGGCGACGGTCAGGCTCACGCGCCGGCGACCTGCTGACGGCCCGCGAGTGCCTTGTTCAGCTCGAACAGTGCGACATAGGCCAGCGCCGCCACCGCGATGCCGACCAGTGGCGCGACCCAGGGCGAGAAGTAGGCGCTCAGCGCACCGATCAGGTAGGCGCCGAGGCCGACCCAGTTGAAGGCCGGCAGACGGGCGTCGGCCAGTTTCGGGTAGCGTGCGCGGTGAGCGTAGAAGTAGTCGGCCATGATCACGCCACCAATCGGCGGGATGATCGAGCCGAGCAGGATCAGGAAGGGGATCAGCAGTTCGTACATGCCGCCGATGGCCAGCAGCGTGCCGATGCCGGCGCCGGCCAGGGTCACGGTCTTGCGCTTGCCGGTGCGCAGCAGGTTGCAGCCGGCGGCGGCGAAGTTGTAGATGGTGTTGTCCTGGGTGGTCCACAGGTTGAGGAACAGCATGATCACGGCGGCCATGGACAGACCCTGCAGCACCAGCACCTCGACCACGTCCGGTTGCTGGTAGACGATGGCGCCGTAGGCACCGGCGACGATCATCAGGCCATTGCCGATGAAGAAGCCGAGCAGGCTGGCCAGCACCGCGACGCGGCCGCTTCTGGCGAAACGGGTCCAGTTGGTCGCCTGGGTGGCGCCGCTGACGAAGGTGCCGAACACCAGGGTGATGGCCACGCTCAGGCTCATGCTCTCGGACGGCTCCACTGCCAACAGCCCGGCGAGGCCGCCGATGTCACGGGTGGCGATCCACAGCGACGCCACCAGCAGCACCAGCATGGCCGGCACGGCGACGCGCGAGAGCAGGTCCAGGCCCTTGTAGCCGACGAAGGCGGTGAGGCAGAAACCGAAGCCGAACAACACCATCAGCGGGATGGTCAGGCCCTCCGGCAGGCCGAGGATCTTCACCAGGACGATGGCGACGGTCGCCGTGCCCCAGGCGTACCAGCCGATCTGGGTGAAACCCAGGAGCATGTCGGACAGCTTGCTGCCCACTTCGCCGAAGCAGAAACGCCCCATCAGCACCGAGTTCAAGCCGCTGCGGCAGGCGATGAAACCCAGTGCGGCCGCGTACAGGCCCAGCAGCAGGTTGCCGATCACCGCGGCCCAGAGCAGGGTGGTGAAATCGAAGGCCATGCCGATCTTGCCGCCAGCGAACATGGTGGCGGTGAAGAAGGTGAAACCGAACAGCAGGATGGCGGTGGAGAACAGCCCCTTGCGGGCGCCGCTGGGGACCTCGCTCAGAGGGTAGTCGCTATCGGGGGTGGCGTTGCTCATGGACCTGGCTCCGGTAGGGGGGTAGGCCTTGGCGATAGCAGGGGACGTGCCAGAGTCAGCGGGCATGGCCGCTTGGCAAGGTAGTCAAAGGGGTTTGTGCAAAGTGCACAAGGAACTGCACTTCTGGAGTGTCAGATCGCTCAAGGCTTGTGAGTGTAGAACAAAAGTGGTGCGCGGCGCTGCTGCCGCGCACCAGTGTGCAGCGGATCAGGCGACGGTCACCTGCGGCATCGGCGGCATGGTCACGGTCTGCTCGGCGCTCGGGGCGAGCACTTCGGCTTCGCCGTCGACCACTTGCTTGCCGTCCTGGTTGAACACGCGGGTAGCGATGCGCACGCGGTTCTTCGGCAGTTTCTCCAGCACTTCCAGCTTCACGGTCAGGGTGTCGCCGAGTTTCACCGGGCGGGTGAACTTGAGCTGCTGGCCGAGGTAGATGGTGCCCGGGCCTGGCAGGTTGCAGGCGATGGCGGCGCTGATCAGCGCGCCGGTGAACATGCCATGGGCGATGCGCTCCTTGAACATCGTCTCGGCGGCGAAGGCGGCGTCCAGGTGTACCGGATTGTTGTCGCCGGACACGGCGGCGAACAGCTGCACGTCACGTTCTTCCACCTGCTTTTCGAAGCTGGCCTGCTGGCCGATTTCGAGCGCCTCGTAGGGGATGTTGGTTACCTGGGTCATGAACACTCCTGAGTGGGCTTGCGACCGTGGCTCAATGCCTGTTGCAGCCAGTCGATCAGATGGGCGGTGACCTCGTCGCGGTTGCTCTCGTTGAGCAGCTCGTGGCGGGCCTCGGGATAAAGTTTCAGTTGTACGTCGCGCACGCCGGCCTCACGCAGGGCACCTGCCAGGTCACCCAGGCGCTTGCCGTCGCTGACCGGATCACGCGAGCCGCCGATGACCAGCAGCGGCAGGTCGGCATCGATCTGCGCCAGGTTGGCGGGGGGCGTGATGTGCTGCAGGCCGTCGAGCAGGTCGCACCACAACTGCGTGGTGCAGACGAACCCGCACAGCGGATCGGTCACGTATTTGTCCACTTCCGCCGGGTCGCGGCTGAGCCAGTCGAAGGCGGTGCGGTTGGGCTTGAACGCCTTGTTGAACGAGCCGAAGGAGAGAAGGTCGATGACCTTGCTGCGGCCTTTCGCGCCCAGGCGCCAGCGTTCGAAACCGGCGATCAGGCGTGCCGCCTTGTACAGCGCCACGGGCTGGTAGTTGGAGCCGGAAAGTACGGCGCCCTGCAGGCTGCAGCTGTGGCCCATGAGGTAGGCGATGCCGATGTAGCTACCCATGCTGTGGCCGAAGAGGAAGATCGGCGTGTGCGGATGCTGCTGGCGAATGTGGTGATTGAGGGTGGAGAGGTCGCCGACGACCTTGCTCCAGCCGTCCTCGTCGGCGTAGTGCCCCAGAGTGCCGCGTTCGGCCGTGCGGCCGTGGCCGCGCTGGTCCAGGGCGTAGAGGGCGAAGCCCGCCGCCACCAGGGCTTCGGCCAGCCGTTCGTAGCGCAGGCTGTGCTCGGCCATGCCATGGGCAAGCATGACCATCGCACGGGGTGGCTCATCGCCGTACCAGTGGTTGACGTGCAGCGGCAGGCCGTCGCTGGCGTTGAGGGTGAAGGCGTCGTGGCGCATGGCGAATCCTTGTGCCGAAGGTTGGCGGCATTGTGCACCTTGCTCGTCATCAGGCAAAGCGTCGCGGTTTATTCGCGAATGCCAAAGATCGGTTACGAATCGCTACATTTATTGCGAAATTCAGCCCATCAATGACGCCTTCGAGCTATATGCGGTTCAGCTCTAAGCTGCTACTTTCCGGCCAGTCAGATCACTTCAGGGGAAGAGGACAAGAACAATGCAACCTGATTTCTGGAACGACAAACGCGCCCCTGGCGTGCCCAACGATATCGACCTGTCCAGCTACAAGTCGGTGATCGAAGTCTTCGAGCGCTCCTGCAAGCGTTTCGCTGACCGCCCTGCCTTCAGCAACCTCGGTGTCACGCTGACCTACGCCGAGCTGGACCGTCTCTCCGCTGCCTTCGCCGCCTACCTGCAGAAGCACACCGACCTCAAGCCGGGCGACCGCATCGCCGTGCAGATGCCCAACGTGCTGCAGTACCCGATCGCCGTGTTCGGCGCCATGCGCGCCGGCCTCATCGTGGTCAACACCAACCCGCTGTACACCGCGCGCGAGATGCGTCACCAGTTCAAGGACGCCGGCGTGCGTGCGCTGGTGTACCTGAACATGTTCGGCAAGCTGGTCCAGGAAGTGCTGCCGGACACCGAGATCGAGTACCTGATCGAAGCGCGGATGGGTGACCTGCTGCCAAGCCTCAAGGGCTGGCTGGTCAACACCGTGGTGAAGAAGGTCAAGAAGATGGTGCCCGACTACCACCTGCCGCAGGCCATCGCCTTCAAGCAGGTGCTCAGGCAGGGGCATGGCCAGGCGCTGGCGCCGGTCACCGCCAGCCACGAGGATGTCGCCGTGCTGCAGTACACCGGTGGCACCACCGGCGTGGCCAAGGGCGCGATGCTCACGCACGGCAACCTGGTGGCGAACATGCTGCAGGTCGATGCCTGCCTGTCGCAGCTCGGCCCGGACGGCACGCCGCTGATGAAGCAGGGCCAGGAGATCATGATCGCGCCGCTGCCGCTGTACCACATCTATGCCTTCACCGCGAACTGCATGTGCATGATGGTCAACGGCAACCATAACGTGCTGATCACCAACCCGCGCGACATCCCCGGTTTCGTCAAGGAACTGGGCAAATGGAAGTTCTCCGCCCTGCTGGGCCTGAATACCCTGTTCGTCGCGCTGATGGATCATCCCGAGTTCAAGAACCTCGATTTCTCCCACCTCAAGGTCACCAACTCCGGCGGTACCGCGCTGGTCAAGGCCACCGCCGAGCGCTGGCAGCAGATGACCGGTTGCACCGTGGTGGAGGGCTACGGCCTGACCGAGACTTCGCCGGTCGCCAGTACCAACCCCTATGGCGACAAGGCGCGCCTGGGCACCGTTGGCATTCCGGTGCCGGGTACCGCGTTCAAGGTGATCGACGACGAGGGCAACGAGCAGCCCCTGGGCGATCGTGGCGAGCTGTGCATTCAGGGGCCGCAGGTGATGAAGGGCTACTGGCAGCGCGAGGAGGCCACGGCCGAGGTGCTGGATGCCGACGGCTGGTTCAAGACCGGCGATATCGCCGTGATCGACCCGGATGGCTTCGTGCGCATCGTCGACCGCAAGAAGGACATGATCATCGTCTCCGGCTTCAACGTGTATCCCAACGAGATCGAGGACGTGGTCATGGCGCACCCGAAGGTCGCCAGCTGCGCGGCCATCGGCGTGCCGGACGAGAAGTCCGGGGAAGTGGTCAAGCTGTTCGTGGTGCCGCGCGATGGCGGGGTGACCGTGGAAGAGCTCAAGGCCTACTGCAAGGAAAACTTCACCGGCTACAAGGTGCCCAAGCACATCGTGTTCAAGGACGCCCTGCCGATGACGCCGGTGGGCAAGATCCTGCGTCGCGAGCTGCGCGACATCGCCTGAGCCGAAACCTCTCCCCCGGCCCGGGGGAGAGGTTTTCCCGCCTCTGTCCGCCAGCACGGCGGAGCATTTGTTGTGATTTGGTAACCACCGGCAGGGTGGCATGCCTCGTTTCGTCGAGCCCAGCACTGTGCCTGACGCCTGTTCAGGTTAGGCTCTGCGCGCTGTAAAAGCCGAGCTAGAGGCCTTTGTTCGATTCTCAGAGCGAAAGTTTGGTTGTGACTGGATGGTGTTTTCTGGTCATTTTTCTGACTCCGCAGGCCATGCTTGGTGCTGGTGAGCCTCTGGTAAAGCTGCTACTCTCGGCGCGCTTCCGGGCCCCTGGCCAGCGGGAAAGCGAGCTAAACACACAACAAACAACCGCCTGCGCGCGGTGAAGATCAGCTGTTGCTTAGGAGTGGGCTTCCATGACCGAAAACTTCTGGAAGGACAAGTATCCCGTTGGGGTCGCTGCCGAAATCAATCCCGACCAGTACCCGAACATCCTCGCGGTATTGAAAGAGTCCTGCCAACGCTTCGCCGACAAGCCTGCTTTCAGCAACCTGGGCAAGACGCTCACCTACGGCGAGATCTACCAGCTCTCCGGTGATTTCGCGGCCTATCTGCAGCAGCACACCGACCTCAAGCCGGGCGATCGCATCGCCGTGCAGCTGCCCAACGTGCTGCAGTACCCCGTCGTGGTTTTCGGCGCCATGCGTGCCGGCCTGGTGGTGGTCAACACCAACCCGCTGTACACCGCGCGGGAAATGGAACATCAGTTCAACGACTCCGGCGCCAAGGCGCTGATCTGCCTGGCCAACATGGCGCACCTGGCCGAACAGGTGGTGCCGAAGACCGGGGTGAAGACCGTCCTGGTCACCGAAGTGGGCGACATGCTGCCGACGTTCAAGCGTCTGCTGGTCAACTTCGTGATCAAGCACGTGAAGAAAATGGTGCCGGCCTACAACCTGCCGCACGCCATCAAGCTCAATGACGCCCTGGCCAAGGGCCGTGGCCAGAGCTTCAACGAAGCCAAGCCGAGCAACGGCGATATCGCCGTGCTGCAGTACACCGGCGGTACCACCGGCGTGGCCAAGGGCGCGATGCTCACGCACCGCAACCTGGTCGCCAACATGCTGCAGGTCAAGGAGCTGATGGGCGCCAACCTCGATGAGGGTTGCGAGGTGCTGATCGCGCCGCTGCCGCTGTACCACATCTACGCCTTTACCTTCCATTGCATGGCGATGATGCTGATCGGTGGCCACAACGTCCTGCTGACCAACCCGCGCGACCTGCCGTCGGTGGTCAAGGACCTGGCCAAGTACCGCTTCACCGGGTTCGTCGGCCTCAACACCCTGTTCGTTGCCCTGTGCAACAACGAAGACTTCCGCAAGCTGGACTTCTCCAGCCTGAAGGCGACCTTCTCCGGCGGCATGGCCCTGCAACTGGCCACGGCGGAGCGCTGGAAGGAAGTCACCGGTTGCGCCATCTGCGAAGGCTTCGGCATGACCGAGACCAGCCCGGTGGCCACGGTCAACCCGTTCAGCGCCATCCAGCTGGGCACCATCGGCATTCCGCTGCCTTCGACCCTGTGCAAGACCATCAACGACGAAGGCCAGGACCTGGCCATCGGCGAGATCGGTGAGCTGTGCGTGAAAGGGCCGCAGGTGATGAAGGGCTACTGGCAGCGCCAGGAAGCGACCGACGAGATCCTCGATGCCGACGGCTGGCTGAAGACCGGCGATATCGGCCTGATCCAGGAAGACGGCTACCTGCGTATCGTCGACCGCAAGAAGGACATGATTCTGGTGTCCGGCTTCAACGTCTATCCGAACGAACTGGAAGACGTCCTGGCGACCCTGCCGGGCGTGCTGCAGTGCGCGGCCATCGGCGTGCCGGACGAGAAGTCCGGCGAGGCGATCAAGGTGTTCGTGGTGGTCAAGCCGGGCGAGAGCCTGACCAAGGAACAGGTGATGGAGCACATGCGCGCCAACCTGACCGGCTACAAGGTGCCCAAGGCCGTGGAGTTCCGCGACGTGCTACCCACCACCAACGTCGGCAAGATCCTGCGCCGCGAGCTGCGTGACGAAGAGCTGAAGAAACTGGGCAAGAAGTGACGCGACCGCGTTGAACGAAAAACCCGCTACGGCGGGTTTTTTATTGCCCGTCATTCCTGGCAGGCAATCCTGCCGGCCGTGCACGCGGCGGTGCAGGCCGCCCCGAGGGGATCGCAGGCACCAGCGAGATGCGCTGCTGCCGGCATGACCATTGATCCTGATCAGGCACTCCGTGACCAGATACGGGATAGTCATTCCATTATGAGACGAGGCTGGTCATACCAGTTTTTGCTTTTCTCTGTTTTTTTGACGCCGTCATATTGGCAATATGCCGGCTCTATAACATCAAAGCGCCGGTAAAGGTGTACTGCCCATGATCTTCTCTCTGCGTCTGCGTTCCAAAGTGCTGCTGCTGGCGTTTGGTCCTATCTGCCTGTTGACCCTGCTGCTCAGCTCCATCGCGTTCGTCGTCCTCGGCAATCTGGCCGACCAGCAGGAGGCGCAGACCCGAGCCAAGCTGGTGGCGGACCGCAAGGCGGAGATCAAGCAGTACGTGGAACTGGCGGTCAACGCGATCGATCCGCTGTACCAGGCCTCCGCCGATGGCGACATGAACGCGCGCGCCCAGGCCGTGGAGGTGCTCAAGCGCCTGTCCTACGGGGCGGATGGCTATTTCTGGGGCTACGACAGCAACGTCCATCGCGTGCTGCAGGGCAACACCAACGACCGCATCGGCGAGGACTTCAGCGGCTACCGCGACCCCAATGGCGTCTATGCCATTCGCGAGCTGGTGCGAGCCGGCATGGATAGCAGCCACTACGTCGACTACGCCTTCGTGCTGGGCGACGGCAAGGTGCTGGTGGCCAAGGTCGGTTACTCGCACTACCTGCCCAAGTGGAAGATGGTCTTCGGCACCTCGGTCAATCTCGACGGGGTCGAGCGGGATGTCCAGGCGGCGCGGGCGCAGTTCCAGCACAGCGTCGACCGCCTGCTGATGGTCATGGCCGGCTCCGCGATCGGCCTGCTGCTGGTGCTGGCCCTGCTGTCCCTGCCGCTGGCGGCGTCGATCACCAAGCCGGTGCAGCTGATCAAGAGCAAGCTCGATGACATGGCGGCCGGGGAGGGCGACCTGACCCAGCGCCTGCCGGTTACCAGCCAGGATGAGCTGGGCGAGCTGGCGAGTTCGTTCAACGCCTTCGTCGCCAAGATTCATGCGTTGGTGCAGCAGGTATCGGTGACCACCGATCAGCTCTTCGGTCTGGTCGGTGGCGTGTCCAGTCAGGCGCAACGCTCCGAACAGGCGATGGCCGGGCAGCGTCAGGAGACCGATCAGGTCGCCACCGCCATCAACGAGATGTCCGCTGCGGCCCACGAAGTGGCGCAGAGTGCCCAGCGTGCCGCCGAGGCGGCGCGCGAGACCGATCAGCAGGGCCAGGATGCCAAGCGCGTGGTGGATGGCAGCATCGCCCACATCCACGACCTGGTCGGCGAGGTGCGCAGCAGCAGCGAGTCGCTGGACAGCCTGCGTCGCGACGTACAGGGCATCGTCAGCGTGCTGGAGGTGATTCGTGCGATCGCCGACCAGACCAACCTGCTGGCGCTCAATGCGGCCATCGAGGCTGCGCGAGCCGGTGAGGCGGGGCGTGGCTTCGCCGTGGTGGCCGATGAGGTCCGCGCCCTGGCCAGCCGTACCCAGCAGAGCACTGGGGAGATCCAGGGCATGATCGACCGTTTGCAGAATGCCACGGGCGAGGCCGTGGCGGCGATGCAGCGGGCCAGTCAGATGGGAGAGAGCACCCGCGAGCAGGCCAGCCATGCCGGCGAGGCGCTGGACAGCATCGCGGTGTTGATCGGCACCATCAACTCGATGAACGCGCAGATCGCCAGTGCTGCCGAGGAGCAGACCGCCGTGGCTGAAGAGATCAACCGCAGCGTGCACCAGATTGCCGTCGCGGTGGACGAGGTCGCCAGCGATGCGGAGCAGGGCGCGCAGGCCGCTCGTGATCTCGACGGCCTGGGCGGGCGCCTGCAGGGCCTGGTCGGCCAGTTCCGCGTCTGAGCGCCGGGCGCTTCAGTCCGTCAGCGCGTCCAGCGGACTCTGTTGCCGGGGCGGGCTGAAGCGCACGGCCATGACCATCAGCACCAGGGTGGCCAGCGCCATCAGCTGCCAGCTCAGGCTCAGGTCCGTGCTGTAGTGCCGTAGCAGACCCGCCAGCAGCGGTGCGCACGCCGCGATCAGATAGCCGCCGCCCTGGACGAAAGCCAGCAGATCCGCCGTCTGCCGCGGATCGTCCAGGTGATCCTGGGCCACCACCAGCGACAGCGGGAACAGGCCGCCGATACCGACACCGAGGAGCAGGGCGACGGGCACCACCAGGGTTTCCGGCGCCAGCTGCAGGCCGATCAGGCCGGCCAGCAGCGACAGCAGCACCGCCGCCAGCAGCGGCCGGCGGTCAGGAAAGCGCGGCAGCAGGCTGGATAGCAGCAGACCGGCGACGACCTCGCACAGGGTCAGCGCGGCCAGCAGCAGGCCACTGGCCTGGGCGCTCCAGCCCAGGGCGGTGTAGTAGGGCGGCAGCCAGGCCAGCACCAGGGTGTAGCCGGCGGTGCCGATGCCGAAGAAGCTCATCAGCAGCCAGGCCCGGGGCCAGCGCCAGGTCACCAGTGGCGGGGTGCTGACGACGGCGCTTGCGCCAGTGGAGGGCGCGGCGCGACGCCACACCGCTGCCGCCAGCAGGGCGGGCAGCGTCCAGCCTGCCAGGGCCCAGGCCCAGCCCAGCGACTGGGCCAGCCAGGGGGTGAAGGCCGCACCGAACGCAGCACCGGCCATGATCGCGCAGCTGTAGAAGCCGATCAGGCGGCCACTGTCGGCGGCGAAGCGCGACTTGATCAGACCGGGTAGCAGGGCCTGGACGAAGGCGATGCCCGCGCCAGCCAGCACCGCACTTACGAGCAGCGTAGAGGCTGCGGGCAACAGACCGCGCAGCAGTGAGGCGAGGGCGATCAGCAGCACACCGAGCAGAATCCCGCCGTTGTCGCCAAGGCGCCTGCGCAGAGGGCCGCAGGCCAGCGCCCCGAGCCCCATGATGACCACGGGCACGCTGGTCAGCAGGCTGGCGGCGACGTGATCCAGTCCGGTATCGCGCTGGATGCGGTCGAGCAGCGGGCCGATGGCTGCCAGCGCCGGCCGCAGGTTGAGGCCGAGCAGGACGATGGCGAGCAGTAACAGAGCCTGGCGTTTCATGCTTGGGCCTCCTTGGTACCGCGCGAGGCGACCAGCAGCACGCCACCGACGATGCACACGGCGGCCAGCAGCATCGACAGGCTGCCGTTCTCACCGAACAGGCCGATGGCCATGGCCGCGCCGATGATCGCCGCCACCGAGCCTATCTGGCTGAGGAACACCGCGCCGGCGAGCTTCTGCAGCACGAAGAACAGCGCGTAGACCATGGCGAACAGGGCCATCTGTCCGGCCAGCAGAGCGATCGCGGTGGCATCGTGCAGACGGGGTTGCAGATCGAACCCCAGCCCGCTCAGGGGGAGCAGCAGCAAGGCGCCGCCGAGCAGCATGCCGGGCGCCAGAGACAGCGGGCTGGCACCTTGTGGCCAGTAGCGGGAGCGGTAGATGTTGCCCAGGGCGAGGAACACCGGCACGCAGAGCGCCGCCAGCACCCACAGGTAGGGGCTGTCGCCGCTGTGCAGTTTGCCCAGCGCCAGCAGCACGCTGCCGAGCAGGCCGACGCAGATGCCCAGCAGGCGAATCCGGCTGGGGCCCTCCATGCGCAGGGCCAGGGCCAGCAGGTAGGTAACCAGGGGCGGAAAGGCCAGGCACATGGCCGCGAAGCCGGCGCCGACGTGCGGGATCGAGCTGAACATCAGGCCATTGGGCAGGGTGATGCTGAGCAGACCGGAGGCCAGGTAGTAGCGCAGCGAGGTGGCGCCCAGGCCGGGCCGCTCACCGCGCAGCCAGCTGAGCGCAAGCAGCAGCAGGCCACTGCCGAGCAGGCTCCACAGCAGGTAGGCGAGAGGTGGCCAGCCCTGCGTGCCGGCGATCTTCACCAGATTGGTGGTCAGTCCCATCAGCGCGCCGATGATGAACAGCAGTGACAGGGCCAGAAATGATCTGGAGCGTGAACCTGGCATGGGGATGCCTCCTTGGCGTGAATACGTTACGATGGCGACATTCTTTTTGAAAAGTATCTTGATGGCAAGATAAATCGAGGGCGACATGCAAGACCGCGCACAACTGGCTGCCGAGCAGTGGCAGCAGCAACGACCCGATCTCGATGCTTTCTCCATGGCCGTCATTGGCCGCCTGGGGGAGTTGAGCCTGCTGATCAGCCGCGATCACCTGCTGCCGTTCTTCGCCGAGCATGGCCTGCAGGCCGGTGAGTTCGACCTGCTCGCTACCCTGCGCCGTTCGGGTGAACCCTATGCGTTGATGCCGACTGCGCTGTACGAGAGCGCGATGATTTCCTCGGGGGGCATGACCAGCCGCATCGACCGCCTGGAAAAGGCCGGTCTGATCGAGCGGCGCAAGCATCCCAGCGACCGCCGCGGTGTCCTGGTGGCGCTGACGGCGGCGGGCTTCGAGCTGATCGACGGCATCATCACGGCGCACGTGGCCAACCTGCAGCGCGTGCTTGCAGGGTTGACCGCCGACGAGCAGCGAACGTTGCATGCGTTGCATGGCAAGTTGCTGGCGGGGGTGAAGGCGCGCGAGGAGGAGGCGCAGGGCTAGGTGGTGCGGCTGCGCTCCTGCCTGGGCCCGCGCCCGTGATATTCCGCGTCGCCATGCGCCGGGCAATTGCCCGTGGGGACGCTGCCGCCGTTTCCTGGCGTTCCGTCAGCCGAGCCGCTGATCCAGGCTCGTGACGGCATGGATCGCCCCCTGTGCGATGCAGGCGTCCAGGTCCGACTCTCACCCCGCGTGAATATTGGCCCCATGCCAGGGACAGGCCTGTCGCCCCTCATTTGGAGTATGTCGCCTGCTTGGGGCGCAATTATTGTCCAGGCATCGGTCGGTGACCTCTGGTCCATCCAGGAACCCTGCTGCGTTGCTGGTCACCGTACTGCGGCAATGGCCTGCTTGCTGCAGCGCGTAGACCGCCACAAGAACAAGAACCGAGGGTAAGGACTGTGCGAACGCCATCGCTGCTATTGCTGCTATGCCTGATCTGTCCGCTGGTCTGGGGGGACGCCCGCAGCGCGGGGACCTTGAGCGAGATCCTCAGTCGCAGCCAACTGATGTGCGCGAGTGCGATGCTCTACTTCAATCCGGCGGAGCGCAGACCCGACTCGCGAGGCCTGAGCGCTACCTACGAGCATCTGAACCTGATGGAGACCTACTGGGTGCAGCTCGGCCAGCCAGAAGCCTTTGCGCAGCCGTTGCGGGCCATCAAGGCGGTTTTCGACACCCTCGATCATCTGCCGGCAGCCGAGCGCGAACGCTACCCGGAGCTGATTCAGCAACTGCTCGACCATCAGCAACAACTGCATCAGGCCGTCTCAGTCGTCTATGCCGGTGCGAAGCCTGATCCGGCTGCCGCCGAGCTGCAGGTGCAGAGCCAGGCGCTGGCCGCGCTTCTGCTGGACTACCAGATTCGGCTGTATCCACTGCCACGAAAGAGCGGCCTGACACTCACGCCTGAGCGGGCACGGGACCTCGACCAGGCGATCGTCCGGCGTTTCGAGACGTTGCTTGCGCGTCACGTCGATCAGGCCGAGCTGTTGACGAAGATAAGGGCCAGCTACCTGTTCGTGCGTCCGCTACTGCAGCAGGCGGCCAACGGCCGCATCGCTGGCAGCGGCGGAGCCGAGTTCTATCTCAATCGTGCCTCTGTCGATCTGGACGAGCTGGCAGCAGCGCTGCTGCCCCGTGCTCCCTGAGTCGTCGTCGGTTCGCTGGTTCGCTACGCTTGCGTCGTTCACATGCTGTGCTGTTCAACCAGGAAATCCACGAATACCCGCACCCGCGCCGGCATGGCGGTGCCACCGACGAACACTGCGTGAATCGGTTCCCGGTCGCCGGGGTTGAAGGCCTGCAGCAGTGGCACGAGATCGCCGCGTTGCAGGTCCTCGGTCACGCTGAACTCGCCGATGCGCGTGATGCCCGCACCCTCGCGGGCGAGTTGCGCCAGCGCCTCGCCGCTGCTGCATGCGATGTTGCCGCAGACCTTCAGGGAAAACCCCTGGCCCTCGCGGATGAAGGGCCAGTTGGGCTCGGCGCGGCGGAAGTTGAAGCGCAGGCAGTTGTGCTGCAGCAGGTCTTCCGGTTGCTGCGGTGTGCCATGGCGTTCCAGGTAAGCGGGGGAGGCCACCACCACCTGGCCGGTTTCACCGATGCGGCGGGCAGTCAGCGGGCTGTCGGGCAGGTGGCCGAAGCGCACCGCCACGTCGGCCTGGCCGCCGAGAATGTCGACCACCTCGTCGCCCAGCGACAGGTCGACGGTGATGTTCGGATAGCGGGCAATGAAGGCCGCGACCAGCGGCACGATGGTCATCCGGCCATGGCCGAGGGCTGCACTCACACGCAGGCGGCCCCGTGGTACGCCCTGATCGGCAACGGCCTCTTCGACTTCCGCCAGGTCGGCGAGGATGCGCCGCGCGCCGCGCAGGTAGGCTTCACCCTCGGCGGTGAATGTGAGCGCGCGGGTGGTGCGCAGCAGCAGGCGGGTGCCGAGCCGTTGTTCGGTGCGCGCGATGATCCGGCTGACGGCCGAAGGTGTCAGCCCCAGTGCGCGAGCGGCGGCCGACAGGCTGCCTTGCTCCGCGACGGTGACGAACACGAGCATTTCGCCTGACCTGCCGTTGAAATCCATTTGTGCTCCGTAAGCAAAGGTGTTTGCCAGAAATGCCATCTACCGCGTTCAAGGTTTGGATCCTAGCATTCGCGGCATAGATGAGGAGCCTTTGCATGCGTATCAATCCACCCCTTGTTGCACTCGCCATCGGTGCCTTCGGCATCGGCGTCACCGAGTTCTCGCCCATGGGCATGTTGCCGGGTATCGCCGCCGATCTCGGCGTTTCCATTCCCGCCGCCGGGCTGCTGGTCAGCGCCTATGCGCTGGGCGTGCTGCTCGGCGCGCCGCTGATGACCCTGACCACCGGCAGGATTCCCCGGCGCTACCTGCTGATCGGCCTGATGGCCATCTTCACCCTGGGCAACCTGATGTCGGCCCTGGCCACCGACTACTACACCCTGCTGACTGCCCGGGTGGTGACCTCGCTGAACCACGGCGCCTTCTTCGGCGTCGGCTCCATCGTCGCCGCCAGCGTGGTGGCGCCGGACAAGCGCGCCGGCGCGGTGGCGGCGATGTTCATGGGCCTGACCCTGGCGACCATCGGCGGCGTGCCGCTGGCCGCCTGGTTTGGCGAAGTGTTCGGCTGGCGCACCGCGTTCTGGGGCATTACCGGCCTGGGCGTGCTGGCGATGCTGGCGCTGTGGTTCGCCCTGCCCAACGTGCCACTGCCGAAGAGCGATGGCGTGCTGGCCGAAATCCGCGTGCTGGGCCGAGGCCCGGTGCTGGCCGCGCTGGCGCTGACGGTGGTCGGTTCGAGTGCCATGTTCACCGTATTCACCTATATCGCACCGATCCTCAGCAGCGAAACCCATGCCTCGACCGCCTTCATCACCGCCATGCTGGTGCTGTACGGCGTGGGCCTGACGCTGGGCAACATGTGGGGTGGCAAGGCGGCGGACCGTTCGGTAGACCGCACCCTGATCGTCTCGTTGAGTGCACTGATCCTGGTGCTGCTGGCGTTCACCGTGCTGATGCGCTGGCCGCTGCCGGCTGCCGTGGCCATCCTGATCTGGGGCATCGCCAGCTTCGCCATCGTGCCGCCGCTGCAGATGCGCGTGATGGAGGCAGCCAAGGATGCGCCCAACCTGGCTTCTGCGGTGAACATCGGTGCCTTCAACCTGGGTAACGCCATCGGCGCGGCGCTGGGCGGCGCGGTGATCAAGGTCGGGCTGGGCTACCCGGCGATTTCCCTGGCCGGCGCGGCGATGGCGGGGCTGGGGCTGCTGATGGTGCTGGGGTTTGCCTGGCGCTCCAGGGCGGGAGCGGCTGCGCTGGCCTAACAAGGGCGGCGATAGAAAAGGGGGCAGACTGAACCGGTCTGCCCCCTTTTTCGTTGCGCAGGAGCGGTGGACAAGCTTCGCGTTGTCCACCCTACCCGAGGGCGCCGTAGGGTGGATGACGCTGTTTTCATCCACCGTTTGCCGATCTGAATGCCAGGCGTTCATCAGGGCCGTGTCGCCATGGCCAGGCGCAGGCCGAAGCCCATCAGCAAGGTGGTGAAGGTCCAGCGCTGTACCACCTGCAGCAATGGGCAGCGGCGCATCCAATGCCCGAGCGCCGCGCCCAGCATGGCGTACAGCAGATCGAAAAGCAGGCCGGTCAGCACCAGCACGCTACCCAGCACGAAGAACTGGCCGGCCACATCGGCACTGGCATCGACGAACTGTGGCAGAAGTACCGAGCAGAACAGCAGCGCCTTGGGGTTGCTGATGTTGGTCAGCAGGCCGCGGCAGGCGGAAGCACCATAGGCCCTGGTGGAAGATGCAGGCAACGGCGAGCAGGCTTCAGTGATCAGCGCGAGGCCGAGAGCCGTCGCCACGGCGTGCCGGCGACCCTGCATGCTGGACGTCTGCAACACCAGCACCATGTCCGGACCGGGAACCACGTACACCACGACCAATGCACCGATGAACAACTCGAGGTTCGTCATATTCACACTCAACCCTGCGATGACCCAGGCAAAAAAGCATACAGTCAGAGTGATTTCGTGGGGTTGCTAATTTGACCTGCGAAGTCTTGATCATTGGCATATCATGCCAATGGTGTTCATATAAAATTAAGAGTATGCCAATTGTGAAACTGGACAATCTGGACAGACGAATACTGGCGGCCCTGCAGCGCGATGCCAGGCTGACCAACGTGCAGCTCGCCGAGGAAGTGGGGTTGTCGCCGTCGCCCTGTCTCCGACGGGTACGCCTGCTCGAGGAAGCCGGCATCATCCGGGGGTATCACGCCGATCTGGACCGCGACGGCATCGGCTTGGGGCTGACCGTATTTGTCGGCGTCAAGGTCGAGCGCCACCAGGACGAGACGTCCACGGCCTTTCGCCAGGCCGTCAGCGCGTTGCACGAGGTGGTGTCCTGCCATCTGGTGTCGGGGGAGTCGGACTTCCTGCTGCAGGTGGTCGTCCAGGACCTCAGGGCCTATGAGCGCTTCCTGCTGGAATCCCTGCTGAAGTTGCCAGGCGTCAGCGACATTCGCAGCAACTTCGCCATCGCGACGGTCAAGGATCAGACCGCATTGCCGCTCGGGCATCTGCCGCAGGCCAGCGGCGGGGCCTGACTGCAGGTCACATCGTCAGCACGGCGCTTCGGCGCCAATGGCGGCGGCAGCTGCCGCGTGGCACGTGCCGCCTTGTGCGGAAAAAGGGGACAAATTTTTTTCCAGCTACCGCGCGTGTGGGCGCGCAGACATTTCAATCCCCAGCGCCTTCATCACCGCAAGCATGGTTTTCAGTGTCGGGTTGCCGTGCTCGCTGAATGAGCGATAAAGCTGCTCGCGGGACAGGCCGGTTTCTCTGGCCAGCTCGGTCATGCCTTTGGCGCGTGCCACCACGCCCAGCGCCTTGGCGATATAGCCGGCATCGCCGGTTTCCAGGGCGTCGCTCATGAATTCGGCAATGGCTGCGGGGCTGGTGAGGTATTCGGCGGGGTCGAAGTCGCTAAAGGTTTCAGTCATCTCGTTTTCTCCACGTCTGCAGGATCTGTTGGGCGGCCTCGATGTCGCGGCGTTGGCTGCCCTTGTCGCCTGCGCAGAGCAAAATCACCAGCGTGTCGCCTTGCTGGTGGAAATACACCCTGTAGCCGGGACCATAGTGAATCCGCAGTTCGCTGACGCCGTGGCCGACCGGCGCCACGTCGCCTGGCAAGCCTTCCATCAGCCGGTTGATCCGGGCCACGATGCGTGCCTTGCCAGTGTCGTCCTTGAGCTTCTTCAGCCAATTTCTGAAGGTGGCGGATTCGATTTTTCGCATGGATCGAATGTAGTTTATAAAGCACGAAATGCCAAGGTGGAGGCTCTGGCCGCGTCGGGTAGTGCTGGCTGTAGGTTGTGGCGCCGTTTCAGCATGGGTCGATGGACTGTTCGTTGGCCCTACGGCGCCCCGATCCGCCCGCATTAATCCTGCTCTCTGCGTCCAGGTGCGGAATCTGCGACAATCCCGCCTTTGCCCTGATTGCCCCGATCCAGATGACTGACATCGCCACCCTGCAGAACAATCTCGACCACGTCATGATCGCCGAGCGTCATCGCTTGCGCCGGCAGTTGCATGAGCTGCAGAAGCAGCCTGACGAGGCCAAGCTGGCGCAGTGGCTGGAGCGTTTTCAGGCGTCCAGCGACAAGGTCGCAGCGCGGCGCAGCAGCATCCCGGCGATGCGTTACGACGATGCGCTGCCGATTGCGGCCAAGCGCGACGAGATCAAGGCCGCGCTGGAAAAGAGTCAGGTGGTGGTGATCGCCGGCGAGACGGGGTCGGGCAAGACCACCCAGTTGCCGAAGATCTGCCTTGAGATCGGTCGGGGTGTGCATGGTCTGATCGGTCATACCCAGCCGCGTCGTCTGGCGGCGCGTAGTGTCGCTACTCGCGTGGCGGAAGAAATCGGCACGCCGCTGGGCGAGCTGGTCGGCTATCAGGTGCGCTTCGAGGATCAGAGCAAGGACGGCACGCTGATCAAGCTGATGACCGACGGCATCCTGCTCGCCGAAACCCAGCACGACCGCTTTCTGGAAAAGTACGACACCCTCATCGTCGACGAGGCGCACGAACGCAGCCTCAATATCGACTTCCTGCTCGGCTACCTGAAGACCCTGCTGCCGCGTCGCCCGGATCTCAAGCTGATCATCACCTCGGCGACCATCGATCTGGAGCGCTTCTCCAAACATTTCAACGATGCCCCGATCATCGAGGTGTCCGGTCGCACCTACCCGGTGGAAACCTGGTATCGGCCGCTGGCGGCCGAGGTGGACGAGGAGGGCGAGAGCCTGCTCGATGACCTCACCGTCGACCAGGGCATCCTCGCCGCGCTGGACGAGATCGCCGCGCACGAACAGAGCGTCGGCAAGCGCCCGGGCGACGTGCTGGTATTCCTGCCCGGCGAGCGTGAGATTCGTGAGGCCGCCGAGGTGCTGCGCAAGGCCAATCTGCGTTTTACCGAGGTGCTGCCTTTGTATGCGCGGCTGACGCCGGCCGAGCAGCAGAAGATCTTCGCGCCCATGCCGGGGCGCAAGGTGGTGCTGGCCACCAACGTAGCGGAAACTTCGCTGACGGTGCCGGGCATCCGCTACGTGATCGACTCCGGTACGGCGCGCATCAGCCGTTACAGCTACCGCGCCAAGGTCCAGCGTCTGCCCATCGAGGCGGTGTCGCAGGCCAGCGCCAACCAGCGCAAGGGCCGCTGCGGCCGGGTCGAACCGGGCATCTGCATCCGCCTGTACAGCGAGGAGGATTTCCTCGGCCGTCCCGAGTTCACCGACCCGGAGATCCTGCGTACCAACCTGGCGGCGGTGATCCTGCAGATGCTGCACCTGCGCCTGGGCAGCATCGAGGACTTCCCCTTCATCGAGCCGCCAGACGGCAAGGCCATCAGCGATGGCTTCAACCTGCTGCAGGAGCTGTCGGCGGTCAACCGCGAAAGCCAGCTGACCCCCATCGGCCGGCAACTGGCGCGCCTGCCCATCGACCCACGCCTGGGGCGCATGGTGCTGGAAGGCGCCAGGCAGGGCAGCCTGGAGGAAATCCTCATCGTCGCCGCCGCGCTGTCGGTGCAGGACCCGCGTGAGCGACCGATGGATCGTCAGCAGGCGGCCGATCAGGCGCACGCGCAATGGAAGGACGTGGATTCCGACTTCGCCGCGCTGATCAACCTGTGGCGCGGCTTCGAGGAAAAACGCCAGGAGCTGGGCAGCAACCCGCTACGCACCTGGTGCAAGAAGAACTTCCTCAATTACATGCGCCTGCGCGAATGGCGCGATGCGCATCGGCAGCTGGTGCTGATCGCCCGTGACCTGCAGTTGAGCGGCAAAGGCGCACGCAAGGCGGATAACGCGTCCACCCAGGTGGATGGCTCCGGCCATCCACCCTACGAAAAGGCTCAAAGCCCGACGCCGACCAGGGACACCCGCGTCAACGCCATCGCCCGCCAGCAGGCCGAGGCCAGCGAGGCGGCGGTACGGGCGAAGAACTACGCCGCCGTGCACAAGGCGATTCTCGCCGGCCTGCTCAGCCAGATCGGCCAGAAGACCGAAGAGGGCGACTACCTCGGTGCGCGTCAGCGGCGTTTCTGGATCCATCCGTCCAGCGTGATCGGGCGCAAGAAGCCCACCTGGGTGATGGCGGCCGAACTGGTGGAAACCACCAAGCTGTTCGCGCGCATGGTGGCGAAGATCGAGCCGGACTGGATCGAGCCGCTGGCGGCGCATCTGGTGAAGAAGAACCACCTGGAGCCGCACTGGGAGAAGAAGCGCGGCCAGGTGGTGGCGTACGAGCAGGTCACCCTCTACGGGCTGATCATCGTCGGTCGCCGGCCCGTGCACTACGGCCCCATCGATCCGCCGGTGGCACGCGAGATGTTCATTCGCGAGGGCCTGGTGCGTGGCGAGATCAACAGCCGCGTACGCTGCCTGACCGCCAACCGGCAGTTGCTCGAACGCCTCGACGAGCTGGAAGCGAAGTCGCGTCGCCGTGACATCCTCGCTGACGAGGAGACCCTGTTCGGTTACTACGAGGCGCGCATCCCGCAGGATATCTACCAGGCCGCCAGTTTCGAGAGCTGGTACAAGAAGGGCAGCGCCAGCGATGCACAGCTCCTGATCATGCGCGAGGAGGACGCCCTGGCCCGCGATGCCAGGGAGGTGACCGCCGCGCAGTACCCGGACACCTTGCACATCGGCGAGCTGCAACTGCCGCTGTCCTATCACTTCGAGCCCAATCACCCGCGTGACGGCGTGACCCTGCGCGTGCCGGCGCCGCTGCTGCCGCAATTGCAGCCCGAGCGTCTGGGTTGGCTGGTGCCAGGCCTGCTGGAGGCCAAGTGCGTGGCGCTGGTGCGTGGCCTGCCCAAGGCGCTGCGCAAGAACTTCGTACCGGTGCCGGACTTCGTCGGTGCGGCGCTGGACAAGCTGCACTTCGGTCAGGGTTCGCTGCCGCACGCGTTGGGCGCCGAGCTGCTGCGCATGACCGGCGCGCGGGTCTCCGACGAGGCCTGGGCGGAAGCGGCCGACAGTCTGGAGAACCACCTGAAGATGAACATCGAGGTGGTCGATGCGCGTGGCAAGTTCCTCGGCGAGGGCCGTGACCTGGCCGAGCTGACCGCGCGTTTCGCCGAGGCCAGCCAGGCCGCGCTGGCCATCCCGCAGCAGGACAAGGCGCCGAAGACGGTGGAGGCCAAGGCCTTCGCCGAAGTCGCCGAGAAGGCTCAGCAGAAGATTGCCGGGCTTTCCATGACGGTTTATCCGGCGCTGGTGGAAGAGACCGGGGTGGTCAAGGAAGGGCGCTTCCCGACCCAGGCCGAGGCCGACTATCAGCACCGCCGTGCCCTGCAGCGTCTGTTGCTGCAGCAGCTGAGCGAGCAGGCCAAGTTCCTGCGCGGCAAGCTGCCGGGGCTGACCGAGCTGGGCCTGCTGTATCGCGAGCTGGGGCGGGTCGAGGCGCTGGTCGAGGACATTCTGCTGGCCAGCCTGGATGCCTGCATCCTCGACGGCGAGGCAACGCTGCCGCGCGACGGTGCGGCGCTGGCGCAACTGGCCGAGCGCAAGCGTGGCGACTGGACGGTGCATGCCGAACGCATCGCCCGCCTGGCGCTGGAGATTCTCAAGCTGCACCACGGTCTGCTCAAGCGCTTCAAGGGCAAGATCGATCTGGCCCAGGCCATGGCGCTCAACGATATCAAGCAGCAACTGGGCAACCTGGTCTACGCCGGCTTCGTGCGTGAAACGCCGGGCGAGTGGCTCAAGGAAGTACCGCGTTACCTCAAGGCCATCGAGCAGCGCCTGGACAAGGTCGGCGCGCAGGTGCAGCGCGACCGTGTGTGGACCGGTGAGCTGAGCGGCTACTGGGAGCAGTACCAGGCGCGCACCGCCAAGCACCTCCAGGAAGGCAAGCGCGACCCGCAGCTGGTGCTGTACCGCTGGATGCTGGAGGAGTACCGCGTGTCGCTGTTCGCCCAGCAGCTGGGGACGAAAATGGCGGTTTCGGACAAGCGCCTGAACAAGCAGTGGATGCTGGTCGAGGGTTGAAGTTCGGTGCCGTTCGGTGATGTCCGCATCGCCGAGCGGACAGGATGCATCCACTGTGAATTGGCAAAGAGAGAAGCATGAGCGTGAATGATGAAAACGTCGGGCTGGGGCGTCGTGGCTGCCTCGGCCTGTTCCTGGCGGGTCTGCTGTTCGTCGTGCTGGTGTTCGTCGGTCTCATCTACATCATGACGCGTCCGCAGGATGGTGAGATCGAAGCCGCCGAGCGCGAGGCGATCGAAGCCTGCTGGAAGAGCGCCGATGCCACGGAGCGCAGCTTCACCGTGGAAAGCTGCCAGGAAATGGAAAAGCAGTTCCTGCGCAAGTTCGGCCATCAGCCATGAGCCTGCTGCAACGTCTGAGCTTCAAGCACTTCGTGGTGGGGTTCTGCGTGTTGGCGCTGGGGCTCGTGGTGCTGATCTGGTGGCTCAGCGGCGCCGCCTACCTGCGTCCCTATGCGGAGCAGACGGTGATCTTCAGCCAGGACGGCCTGAAGCTTCCCGCCTCGCTGGCAGGCCCGGGGCCCATTCGCGTGGTGCACTTCTGGGACCCTGACTGCCCCTGCAACGCGGAGACCGATGCGCACCTGCGTTACCTGATCGGTCTGCACCGCAATGCCGATGTCGAGTTCTACAGCGTGCAGAAACCTGGCAGCAAGGGTGAGATCGCGCCCTTCCTGCGTGGGCGGATGAAACCCTTGCCCGGCATCGAGGGCATGGAGTCGCTGCCGGCCAGCCCGGCCCTGGCGATCTGGGACCGCGATGGCAACCTGGCCTATGCCGGTCCCTACAGCGAGGGGCTGGTGTGCAATTCCAGCAACAGCTTCGTCGAGCCGGTGCTCGATGCGCTGACCCAGGGGCGCCATGTGTCGCTGGCCAGCGGTCTGGCCGTGGGCTGCTACTGCGCCTGGAAATAGTGGCGATGGCAGGCTGCGGGGGCCGGGAGTAGAGCGGTGGCTTGTGAATGGGCATCCTGAGGCTTGGGTGGCGTTCGGCTCCGGCCGTGAGGCTGGTCGCGGCTGAAGCCCCTCCCACAAAAGCCCCTCCCACAAAAGCCCCTCCCACAGGAGTCCCTCCTGCCAACTGCCGTTGCGTAGCCCGGATGCAATCCGGGGCGGGCAGGGGGTCCGTACATGCTTTGCGTGCGGGCTGGGCAGATAGAGCTATCGCGGCTGAAGCCGCTCCTACAGGTGTGTGGTGGCGGCTGGGGCATTCGGCTACGTGTTCACCCAGTGCTGGGTGGCTGAGACATCTTCACAGAAGAGCCCCGGCTGGTTGCCATTGCGTAGCCCGGATGCAATCCGGGGCGGGCATGGGGTCCGTACATGCTTTGCATGTGGGCTGGGCAGGTAGCGCGATCGCGGCTGAAGCCGCTCCTACAGGTGTGTGGTGGCTGCGGGGGCGTTCGGCTGCATATTCACCCAGTGCTGGGTGGCTGGGGGCCATCCTCACAGAAGTGCCCCTGCCGGCTGTCATTGCGTAGCCCGGATGCAATCCGGGGCGGGCAGGGGGCGTCCTGCTTTGCATGCGGGTTCGGCAGATAGAGCTATCGCGGCTGAAGCCGCTCCTACAGGTGCTTGGCGGCTACAGGGGCATGCTCATGCGGTGGTGCGCGCCTGAAGCGGCGGCTGCAGGCGCTCAGCTGTCCCGTGGGAGCGGCTTCAGCCGCGATGCTTTTGGCCGACCGTGGTGGCCCCGGATTGCATCCGGGCTACGCGCCAGTCGTCCCCGTCCCTCGATGCGAGCGCCGTTCCAGGCCCAGCTTCCTGCAGGGCTGACGCACCTCGCGTGCGCACTCGAAAACTCCGAAATTTCCTCGATGTCAAGCGCTGTGGCGCCGTCGGCTGACGGCATCTTGCATGTCAATGATTCCTGTCAATTTGCTGACAAACAGCTCTAAAACGCGGGTGTGATCATTTGTCGCACCCCTGCGCGTCTTTGCTGCGTTCTCGCAGCAAGGTGTTTCAAAATATTGCGTATTTGTTGCGAAACATGTCGACAAGAGGCTGTCAGTTTGCTCATGAGTAGGTTGCTAATGAATTGTGCGGGCGCGCCCCAGCCCTCAAGATCGCCCGTCCCACGGTTTTACCGTTTCGCTTGCACGGATGCTCAAGCTCAGAGTTTCCGCTGCCGGCCTTTTGCTCGATGGGCCGCACGGCGACTGAAGCCGAATGTGGGACATCACTCAGTTGAAGGTCGTGACATGAAAGAAGAGAAATACCATCGTTGTGTGCGCTGGTTGCTGATGGCGATCGCCTGCTCAGCGCTCGGTGGATGTGACTGGGCACTGTTCAACTCGAAAGGGCAGATCGGTGTCGAACAGGGCAATCTGATCCTGATCTCCATCGGACTCATGCTGATCGTGGTCGTACCCGTGATCATCATGACCTTCCTGTTTGGCTGGCGTTATCGCGAGTCGAACGAGAAGGCCACCTACATGCCCGACTGGGCACATTCGCACAAGATCGAACTGGTCGTCTGGGGTGTTCCACTGATCATCGTCGCGGTACTGGCGGTCATCATCTGGAAAACCTCGCACTCGCTCGACCCCTACCGCCCGATCGAATCGGACAAGCCGGCACTCAACATCGAGGTGGTCTCGCTCGACTGGAAGTGGCTGTTCATCTACCCGGATCAGGGCGTTGCCGTGGTCAACGAGCTGGTGATCCCGGAGAAGACCCCGGTGACCTTCCACATCACCTCCGACACGGTGATGAACGCGCTGTCGATCCCGCAGCTCGGCGGGATGATCTATGCCATGGGCGGCCAGCGCACGCAGCTCAACCTGATCGCCAACGAACAGGGCGAGTTCTTCGGCCAGTCCGGCAACTTCAGTGGCGAAGGCTTCTCGGCCATGCGCTTCACCACCCACTCGGTCAGCGATGAAGTCTTCGCGCAGTGGGTCGACAAGGTCAGGCAGTCGCCCGAGGTCATGGACTTCGCGGCGTTCAAGCAGGTGGGCGAGCCCGGCGAGATGGTCAACCACCGCTACCCGATCTACCCGATCCGCTACTTCGGCCAGGTCGAGCCGAACCTGTTCAACAAGGTGATCGGCCAGTACGTGACCCTGAAGGATTCCCACAGCACGGCCATGCGCGAAGCAGCGGAGGTGCAGGAGTGAATATGTTTGGAAAACTGACTCTGGATGCGGTGCCGTATCACGAGCCGATCATCATGATCACCCTCGCCATCGTCGCGCTGGGTGGTCTGGCAGTGTTCGCCGCGGTGACCTACTTCAAGAAGTGGGGCTACCTGTGGAGCGAGTGGCTCACCTCGGTGGACCACAAGAAAATCGGCGTGATGTACATCCTCGTTGCGCTGGTCATGCTGGTGCGTGGCTTTGCCGACGCGATCATGATGCGTACCCACCTGGCCATGGCCCACGGTGACGGGCAGGGCTACCTGCCGCCCGAGCACTACGACCAGATCTTCACCGCGCACGGCATCATCATGCTGATCTTCGTGGCCATGCCACTGGTCACCGGCCTGATGAACATCGTCGTGCCGCTGCAGATCGGCGCACGTGACGTGGCCTTCCCCTACCTGAACTCGCTGAGCTTCTGGCTGTTCGTCGGTGGCGCGCTGCTGATCAACCTGTCGCTGGGCCTGGGCGAGTTCGCCAAGACCGGCTGGGTGGCTTATCCACCGTTGTCAGGCATCCAGTACAGTCCGGGCGTGGGCATGGACTACTACATCTGGAGCATGCAGCTATCGGGCTTGGGGACGACCCTGACCGGGGTCAACTTCATCGCCACCATCCTCAAGATGCGTGCCCCGGGCATGAGCCTGATGAAGATGCCGATCTTCACCTGGACCATCCTGATCACCTGCATCCTGATCTGCGGCGCCTTCCCTCCGCTGACCGCGACCCTGGCGATGCTGTCGCTCGACCGCTACCTGGATTTCCACTTCTTCACCAATGAACTGGGCGGCAACCCGATGATGTACGCCAACCTGTTCTGGATCTGGGGTCACCCGGAGGTGTACATCCTCATCCTGCCGGCGTTCGGCGTGTTCTCCGAAGTGGTGGCGACCTTCTCGCGCAAGACCCTGTTCGGCTATGCCTCGATGGTCTGGGCGACTGCGGCTATCGGCGTGCTGTCGTTCGTGGTGTGGCTGCACCACTTCTTCACCATGGGTTCCGGTGCCAGCGTCAACGCCTTCTTCGGCATCATGACCTCGATCATCGCCATCCCCACCGGGGTGAAGATCTTCACCTGGCTGTTCACCATCTTCCGTGGCCGTCTGCAACTCAACGCCATGACCTGGATGACCCTGGGCTTCCTGGTGACCTTCTCCATCGGCGGCATGACCGGCGTTCTGATGGCGGTGCCGGCGGCGGACTTCGTGCTGCACAACAGCCTGTTCCTGATCGCCCACTTCCACAACGTGATCATCGGTGGCGCGGTGTTCGGCTACCTGGCCGGCATCATCTACTGGTTCCCGAAGGCCTTCGGCTTCAAGCTGCTCGATCGCTTCGGCCGTTACTCCTTCTGGTGCTGGCTGATCGGTTTCTACTTCGCCTTCATGCCGCTGTACGTGCTCGGTTTCATGGGCATGACCCGTCGCCTGAACCACTTCGACAACCCGGCCTGGGTGCCGTGGGTGCAGGTGGCCGTGGTCGGTGCGGTGCTGATCGGCATCGGTATCGTCTTCACCGTGGTGCAGTTCGTCACCAGCTACATCAAGCGCAAGGACAACGTCGACGTCACGGGCGATCCGTGGGATGGCCGTACCCTGGAATGGGCAACGTCCTCGCCGCCGCCGTTCTACAACTTCGCGGTCATCCCGACGGCGGACAAGATCGACGCCTTCTATGAGGCGAAGAAGAACGGCGTCGAGCTGATGCCTGCGCCCGAGCACTACGAGCCGATCCACATGCCGAAGAACACCGGCAACGGCCTGGTCGTGTCGGCGTTCGTCATCGCCTTCGGCTTCGCCATGATCTGGCACATCTGGTGGCTCGCCATCGTCGGTCTGGTCGGTGCCGTGGTCAGCTTCATCGTGCGTTCCTACGACGAGGACATCGACTACTACGTGCAGCCCGAAGAGATCGCGCGGATCGAGCAGGCGCACCATCAAACCAAAGCCAACGCAGTGGTACAGGCATAACCATGACCGCATACGAACCCCACTATCCACATGACGCTCATGGCCACGGCCATGAGCACCACCACGACAGCAGTGGCAT
This sequence comes from Ectopseudomonas khazarica, assembly GCF_017915135.1. Lineage (NCBI taxonomy): Bacteria > Pseudomonadati > Pseudomonadota > Gammaproteobacteria > Pseudomonadales > Pseudomonadaceae > Ectopseudomonas > Ectopseudomonas khazarica. The sequence continues at coordinate 1,690,052 of NZ_CP068551.1, forward strand.
CAAGCTGTTCGGCTTCTGGGTCTACCTGATGACCGATCTGCTGATCTTCGCCACGGTGTTCGCCACCTTCGCGGTGCTGAGCAACGCCTTCGCCGGTGGCCCCACCGCCAAGGAGATGCTCCGTCCGGGCCTGCACCTGGTGCTGGTGGAAACCTTCGCGCTGCTGTTCTCCAGCATCACCTACGGCATGGCCATGCTCGCCACCTACCGGGGCGACAAGGCCGCGGTGCTGCGCTGGCTGGGCATCACCTTCCTGTTCGGGGTGAGCTTCATCAGCATCGAGCTGTACGAGTTCCGTCACCTGATTCATGAAGGGGCCGGGCCGCAGACCAGCGCCTACTGGTCGGCATTCTTCACCCTGGTCGGCACCCACGGTCTGCACGTCAGTGCCGGCCTGCTGTGGATGCTGGTGCTGATGCTGCAGGTCGGCAGCCGTGGCCTGACCGACACCAACAAGACGCGGGTCGGACTGCTCAGCCTGTTCTGGCACTTCCTCGACGTGGTGTGGATCTGCGTCTTCACCGTCGTCTACCTGATGGGAGTGCTGTAAATGGCTCATCAAGACAATCACGCGGCGCACGCCGTGGGTTTCAAGGATTACCTGAGCGGTTTCATCCTCTCGGTGATCCTTACCGTGATCCCCTTCGCCCTGGTCATGCATCCTGAAGTGCTGGGCCTGAGCCGTGGCGCGACCCTGATCACCGTGGTGATCTTCGGCCTGGTGCAGGTTCTCGTCCACCTCGTGTACTTCCTGCACATGAAGACCGACGCGGAAGGCCGCTGGAACGTCGTATCGATGATCTTCACCGTGTTGATCATCGCGTTCGTCGTGGGCCTGTCGGTCTGGATCATGTGGAGCATGCACTATCACATGATGATCAACTGATGCTGGCGCTCCTGAAGCAGTACCTCAACCTCGCCAAGCCAGGCATCGTCTTCGGCAATCTGATTTCCGTGACGGGTGGGTTCTTCCTGGCTTCGCGTGGCGATGCCGACCTGACGCTGTTCCTCGCGACAGCGCTGGGGGTTGCGCTGGTGATCGCCTCAGGCTGCGTGTTCAACAACTACATCGACAGGGACATCGACCAGAAGATGGAGCGGACCCGCAACCGGGTCCTGGCGCAGGGGCTGGTGTCCCCTGCGCACGCCATCGTCTATGCCTGCGTGCTCGGGGTCGCCGGTGTGGCCGTGCTGTATGCCGCCAGCAACACCCTCGCGGTGATGCTGGTGCTGATGGGCTTCGTGGTCTACGTCGGCCTCTACAGCCTGTGGCTCAAGCGCGGTTCGGTGTACGGCACCCTGGTCGGCAGCCTGTCGGGGGCGGCTCCGCCCGTGGTGGGCTACTGCGCGGTCAGCAACGAGTTCGATGCTGGCGCGGCCATCCTGTTGTTGATCTTCAGCCTGTGGCAGATGCCGCATTCCTATGCCATCGCCATCTTCCGTTTCAATGACTACCAGGCCGCGAACATTCCGGTGCTGCCCGTCATCAAGGGGATCTCGGCTGCCAAGCGGCAGATCGTGCTGTACATCGCCGCCTTCGTGGTCGCGACCCTGATGCTGACGCTCAGCGGTTACGCCGGCTACAGCTACTTCGTGGTCGCCGCGCTGAGCGGTGCCTACTGGCTGTGGATGGGCGTATCGGGATACAAGGCCGTCGACGATACGGTGTGGGCGCGCAAGCTGTTCACCTTCTCCATCGTCACCATCACCATGCTCAGCGTGATGATGTCGGTGGACTTCATCTCCGCGCCGGAGCAGGTGCTGGTGACCTCCATCAACCACCTGTGCAGCCAGTTCGCCGCCAGCGCGCAGGGCATCTGCGCGGTGGTCGCCGGTATCTGATCGGGACGGGTAGGGCGGCATCTTCAGCTGCGGCCAGCCTGTAGGGTGGATGTCGCTCCTTACATCCACCAGCCGGTGGATCGATGCAGCGTGATCCACCCTACGGCAGCACCTTCAGCTGCGGCCAGCCGGCAGGGTGGATGTCGCTCTTTGCATCCACCAGCCGGTGGATCGATGCAGCGCGATCCACCCTACGGCGGCATCTTCAGCTGCGGCCAGCCTGCAGGGTGGATGTCGCTCGTTGCATCCACCAGCCGGTGGATCGGTGAAGCGCGATCCACCCTACGGCAGCGCCTTCAGCTGCGGCCAGCCTGCAGGGTGGATGTCGCTCTTTGCATCCACCAGCCGGTGGATCGATGCAGCGCGATCCACCCTACGGCAGTACCTTCAGCGTCGGCCAGCCTGTAGGGTGGATGTCGCTCCTTACATCCACCAACCGGTGGATCGGTGCAGCGTGATCCACCCTACGGCAGTACCTTCGGCTGCGGCCAGCCTGTAGGGTGGATGTCGCTCCTTACATCCACCAACCGGTGGATCGGTGAAGCGTGATCCACCCTACGGCAGTACCTTCGGCTGCGGCCAGCCTGTAGGGTGGATGTCGCTCCTTACATCCACCAACCGGTGGATCGGTGAAGCGTGATCCACCCTACGGCAGTACCTTCAGCTGCGGCCAGCCTGTAGGGTGGATGTCGCTCTTTACATCCACCAGCCGGTGGATCGGTGCAGCGTGATCCACCCTACGGCAGTACCTTCAGTTGCGGCCAGGTGGCCAGCCAGTTCTTGCTGCGCAGTCGCGCCTGGTAGATCGGCTGTTTCTCGTCCTTGAACCTTCCGGCCGGTCGCACGATGAGGCCGAACAGGTCCTCCAGGCCGTGTGGTGCGGCGACTTCAATCTCTCCCTGCTCATCCAGTCGCACGGCCACCGCCGTCGCCGTCTCCGGCCAATAGCGCATCGCGTCGCTAGCCGAGGCGTAAGGTGCGTCGCCATTGCGCAGGTGCATGCGCGCCTGATTCTTCACCGACCACTGCAGTCCTTCGTCCCTGTGGCGCAGGAGCTTCTCCAGTTCGACATCGCGCGCAGCGGAGGCCTGGCTGCGTTCGAACCAGATCACGTCGATGTCCGCTGGCAGCGGCGCGTCGCTGCGCTGGTGCAGGTGATCCCAGACCGCGCTGCGCACGAAGCCGGCGGCCACCCAGCAGTCGGGCAGGTCGAGTTCGCGTACCAGCCGGAGGATGCGCAGGCGCTGCGGGTCGGCGCAGATGATCGCCTGGAGTCGGGTGGTCAGGTTCATCCGTGCAGCCTAGCAGCGCGGCCTGTCGCTGCTCCACACCCTGGGGCCGGCTTCTGCCGCAAGGTGCCTGCCATGCGCTTTAGATCTCGCGCTGGTTGACCCGCTGCATCAAGGCTTCGGCCGACTCCTTGCGTTCGGAGTAGCGGTCCACCAGTTCCGGGTGCTCGCGCAGCAGCAGGGTGAAGCGCATCAGCTCTTCCATCACGTCGACCAGGCGGTCGTAGTAGGGGGAGGGCTTCATGCGGTCGTCGTCGCCGAATTCGAGAAAGGCCTTGGGCACCGACGACTGGTTGGGGATGGTGAACATGCGCATCCAGCGGCCGAGCACGCGCAGCTGATTGACCACGTTGAACGACTGCGAGCCGCCGCAGACCTGCATCACCGCCAGGGTCTTGCCCTGGGTCGGGCGTAGGGCGCCGAGGGCCAGCGGCACCCAGTCGATCTGCGCCTTGAACACCGCCGACATGGCGCCATGGCGCTCCGGTGAGCACCACACCTGGCCTTCCGACCACTGCATCAGATCGCGCAGCTCCTGCACCTTGGGGTGTTCCACCGGCGCGTCGTCGGGCAGTGGCAGGCCGGATGGGTCGAAGATGCGGGTCTCGGCGCCGAGGTGGCGCAGCAGGTGTGCGGCTTCCTGTACCAGCAGACGGCTGAACGAGCGCGGCCGGGTGGAACCGTACAGCAGCAGGATGCGCGGCGCCGGGGCTGAGTCGCTGCCTTGGGGCGGCAGCAGGTCGAGGTCGAGGTTGGGCAGGTCGTCGCTCATGCGTGCGTCTTCACTCTTGGCCAATGCGGTTGATCGCCTGTTGCAGCTCGTCGCGGCTCATGTCCGCCAGGGGCAGGGCGAGGAAGGCGCGGCAGCGCCGTTCGATATGCGCCAGGGTGGCCTGGAACGCGGCGTCGATGCTGGCCTCGTCGCCTTCCACGTGGGACGGATCTTCCAGGCCCCAGTGGGCCTTCAGCGCCGGGCCGAAGTACACCGGGCAGGCTTCGCCGGCGGCCTTGTCGCACACGGTGATGACGATGTCCGGTGGGCTGTCGACGAAGGCATCGTTGCCCTTGCTGCTCAGGCCCTCGGTGGCGATGCCGGCCGCGCGCAGGGTCAGCAGGGTGCGCGGCAGCACCGCGCCGCGCGGGAAGCTGCCGGAACTCACCGCCAGCTGTCCGGCGGGAGCGAGGTGGTTGAACTGCGCCTCGGAAAGGATGCTGCGGCAGCTGTTGGCCGTGCACATGAAGAGGATTTTCATCGGAAGGCTCCGCGAGGTCAGAGGCTCAGGCGCACGGCCAGAGCGGCAAGGGTGAGCAGCAGGATCGGCAGGGTGAGGACGATGCCCACCCGGAAGTAGTAGCCCCAGGTCACGCGGATGCCCTTGCGCGCCAGGACGTGCAGCCAGAGCAGGGTGGCCAGGCTGCCGATGGGGGTGATCTTCGGGCCCAGGTCGCAGCCGATCACGTTGGCGTAGATCATCGCCTCGCGCACGGCCCCGCTGGCCTGGCTGGCGTCGATGGCCAGGGCGCCGATCAGTACGCTGGGCATGTTGTTCATGATCGAGGAGAGCAGCGCGCTGAGCAGCCCGGTGCCCAGTGCCGCGCCCCACACGCCGTACTGCGCGAAGTGCTCGAGCAGCCCGGTGAGGCTGGCGGTCAGGCCGGCGTTGCTCAATCCGTAGACCACCAGGTACATGCCCAGGGAGAAGATCACCACCTGCCAGGGCGCCTCGCGCAGGACCTTGCCGGTGGCGATATGGCGGCCGCGCGCGGCGATGGCGAACAGCACCGCCGCGCACACGGCGGCGATGGCGCTGATGGGCACGCCCAGCGGTTCCAGGGCGAACAGGCCGAGCAACAGCACCAGCAGGACGATCCAGCCGACGAAGAAGGTGCGTGGGTCGCGAATCGCCTCGCGGGGTGCCGGGAGGCTGGCCACCGCGTACTGCGCCGGGATGTCGCGGCGGAAGAACAGCCAGAGCATGCCCAGGGTGGCCGCCACGCTGACCAGGTTGACCGGCACCATCACCGCCGCATAGCGGGCGAAGCCTAGGTCGAAGTAGTCCGCCGAGACGATGTTGACCAGGTTCGACACCACCAGCGGCAGGCTGGCGGTGTCGGCGATGAAGCCGGCGGCCATGACGAACGCCAGGGTCGAGGCCGGCGAGAAGCGCAGGGCCAGCAGCATGGAGATGACGATGGGGGTGAGGATCAGCGCCGCGCCGTCGTTGGCGAACAATGCCGAGACGCCGGCGCCGAGGAGGATGCTGAAGGCGAACAGGCGCGTGCCGCTGCCATTGGCCCAGCGCGCCACGTGCAGCGCGGCCCAGGCGAAGAAGCCGGCCTCGTCCAGCAGCAGGCTGATGATGATCACGGCAATGAAGGTCGCCGTGGCGTTCCAGACGATCTGCCACACGGTCGGGATGTCGCCCGGGCTGACCACCCCGGCGAGCAGCGCCAGCAGCGCGCCCAGCGAGGCGCTCCAGCCGACGCCGAGGCCGCGTGGTTGCCAGATGACCAGAATCAGGGTGAAGACGAAGATGGCGGCGGCGATCAGCATGCAGGTATCTCAGCAGCAGGTGGCAAGGCGGGCAGGGCGCTCGCCCATGTTGGCGAGGCGCGTGCAGTCCTGCTCCAGCCAGCTGCGGTTGGCTGTCAGGGTGGCGGCGAGCACCTCACCTATCCACTGGGGCAGGTCCGGGGCGAGGCGGTAGTACACCCACTGGCCCTGGCGGCGGTCCTGCAGCAGCCCGCAGCTGCGCAGCTGCGCCAGGTGGCGGGAGATCTTCGGCTGGCTGTCGCCCAGTGCGCAGACCAGTTCGCAGACGCACAACTCGCCCTGCTCGACGATCAGCAGCACGGCGCGCGCGCGGGTTTCGTCGGCCAGGGCCTTGAACAGTTCGGTTGGAGAGAGTGGGGCAGGCATGCGCGGTGTCTCGCATATATGGTTTTACGAATATACGTAATTCCATATGTGGTGGGCAACCACGGTGGTGGTCGAGGCCGGCTTTGCTCTAAAGTCCGATGGGCCGGTCGCCGGGACGGATTTTCCCGGTTGGATACTTTCGAGGGAGGCGCCTCATGCGTTTACCGCGCATGCGTAACGTTATGGCCTGGACGCTGGTGGTGGTGCTGTTGATCGTGGTCGCTCTGCTCGGCGTGCGCATTGCCGGGTTGTCGTCATTGCCCGAGTTGCAACCCTGGCACCGTCTGGTGCCGCAGGAGCTGGATGTGGACCAGCTGGACGCCGCCGACTGGCAGGCCTACCTGGCCGCCGAGGCGGCGCTGTTCGAGCGCCTCGAGCGCGAGCTGGTCGAGCCGGTCACCCAGGCTGGGAACGCCCGCTACAGTCGTTATGCCAGTGACAGCCCGGTGTATCCCGGCAACCTGCCGCACGACTGGAACCGCTCCTTCATCCTGCAGCCGCAGGGCGAGGTGCGCGGTGTGGTGGTGCTGTTGCACGGTCTGACCGATTCGCCCTACAGCCTGCGCCATATCGCGCAGCACCTGAGCGAGCAGGGCCTGCTCGCCGTGGTGCCGCGCATGCCGGGCCACGGCAGCGTGCCGGCGGCGCTGACCGATGCCCGCTGGGAGCAGTGGCTGGCCGCCACACGGCTGGCGGTGCGCGAGGCGCGCCGTCAGGTGCCGGACGCGCCGCTGTACCTGCTCGGCTACTCCAATGGCGGCGCGCTGGCGCTGCGCTACAGCCTGGCGGCGCTGGAGGACGAGCGCCTGGCCATGCCCCGGCAACTGGTGCTGATCTCGCCGATGATCGGCGTCACCAGCTATGCCCGTTATGCCGGGCTGGCGGCCTTGCCTGCGGTGCTGCCGGCGTTCGCCAAGTCGGCATGGATGAACGTGCTGCCGGAGTTCAATCCGTTCAAGTACAACTCCTTTCCGGTGCAGGCGGCGCGGCAGACCTATGAGCTGACCAGCGAGGTGCAGCGTGCCTTCGACGCTGCCGAGACGTCCGGCCGCCTGCAGCGTCTGCCGCCGGTGCTGGCGTTCCAGTCGCTGGCCGACAGCACGGTGAGCACCCCGGCGGTGGTGCGTCAGCTGTTCGAGCGCCTGCCGAACAACGGCAGTGAGCTGGTGGTGTTCGATATCAACCGTTCGCGTGCGGCCAGTTCGTTGCTGCGTGCGGACATGAGCGACCTGCTCGAGGCGCTGCTGCCCTCGGCCAGGCGCAACTACGACCTGACGGTGGTCGGCGTGGCCGCCGATCAGGGGCGCGAGGTCGAGGCGCGGCGCGTGGCCAGCGGCAGCCAGCAGGTCGAGCACCAGGCGTTGGGGGTCGAGTACCCGAGCCAGCTGTTCTCGCTGTCGCACGTGGCTCTGCCATTCCCGCCTGGCGACCCGCTGTACGGCAGCGACCCGGTCGCGGGCGAGTCCTATGGCGTTTCGCTCGGTACCCTGGCGCCGCGCGGTGAGCACGGCGTGCTGGTGGTGGGGCTGGACAGCCTGCAGCGGGCGACATCCAACCCCTTCTACGACTACCTGCAGCAGCGCATCGAGCAGCGCCTGCGTTAGGCCGGGCGGTGCACAGCGCCGGCTGCCCACCCGGCCGCAGGGTTACAGGCGGAAGCGACCGACCAGGCCGTCCAGCTGCGTGGACAGCGCCTGCAGGTCGCTGCTGGCCTGGCTCAGCTGGTCGGCGATATGGGTCGTGCCGACGGTCAGCTCGTTGATGTCGACGATGTTGCGGTTGATGTCTTCCACCACGCTGGACTGTTCCTCGGTGGCCGTGGCCACCTGGATGTTCTGATCGCTGATCTGGCCGATATGGCTGTTGATCTGCTCCAGCGCCGCCGAGGCCTTGCTCGCGTACTCGACCACCAGGGCGCTCTGGCGTCGGCCCTTGGCCATGGCCTCGACCGCCGAGCGTGATTCGTTCTGCAGGCGGTCGATGACCTGCTGGATCTCCTCGGTGGAGGCACCCGAACGGCTGGCCAGGGTGCGCACCTCGTCGGCCACCACGGCGAAGCCTCGGCCCTGTTCGCCGGCGCGGGCGGCCTCGATGGCGGCGTTGAGGGCGAGCAGGTTGGTCTGTTCGGAAATGCTGCGGATGGTGTTGAGCGTGGTGCTGATGGCCTCGGTCTGCGCGGCCAGCGCTTCGATCACCTGGGCGGCCTGTTCCAGCTCGCCGTTGAGGGCGTCGACCTGCTGCTGCGCCTGACCGACCACGGCACCACCGTCGCTGGCATGCTGGGTGGCCTCGCGGGCGACTTCCGCCGCGTTCTCGGCGTTGCGGGCGATCTCGTTGACGGTCGAGCCCAACTCGTTGATGGCAGTGGCCACCTGCACCGTGCGGTCGCTCTGCGCGGTGCAGTTGCTCTGGGTCAGGCTGGCGCGTTCGGCCACGTCGCGGGCCATGCTCGACAGCTGGCGCGAGTTGTCGGCGAGCTCGCGCATGGCGCCGTGGACCTTGTCGATGAACTGGTTGAAGCTGCGTGCGATCTCGCTCAGCTCGTCCTGGCCGGGCAGGTCGATGCGGGTGTTCAGGGCCAGGTTGTCGGCGGCCTGGCCGAGGCTGTTCTGCAGCACCGCCACGCGGCGGCGCAGCTGGATGACGATCAGCCAGGAGATGATCATCGAGACCAGCAGGCCGATGGCGATGATGGCGATCTGGCGAGTCAGGCCGCTGTCGTAGCTGCGGGCGCTGTGCTGGTTCTGCTGTTCGGCCTGCTGCAGCAGTACGTCGAGCAACTGGTTGGCGCCCTGGCGCATCACGCCGTAGGTCTTGGCGTACTGGTCGCGATAGATCTGCTGGGCCTTGGCCATGTCGCCGGCATCGAAGGCGGCGAGCATCGGGTTCAGCTCGTTGCTGACCATGCTCTCGAACTGGTCGAGCAGCTGCTGCGCCTGGGCCTTGCGCTCCGGGTTGACCTGTGCGGCCACCGCCTGGCGCATGGCTTCGCGCATTTCCGGAATGTCCTCGTTGCGCGCATCCTGGACGCGTGACTTCACCCCGCGCTCGTCACGCAGCGGCGTGTCCTGCAGCAGCATCATGTCGAGGCCGACGCGCATGCGCGGGATGCGTGAGGCCACTTCGGCCATGGCACGCATCGGGGCGGCGGTGTTCAGGTAGAGCACTTCCGTATCGCGGTGCATGCTGGACATGCTGTTGAGACTGGTCAGCGCCACCAGCAGCAGGGCGATGCAGGGGATGGCCACCGCCACGATCAGGCGGGTTTTCAGTGAGAGGGCGTCGAGACGCATGGGAAGGCTCCGGTCCGAGAACATATGCAGCGCAACAGCCGGTCACCATGACCGGCCAGTATTGCCGTTGTTGTATCGGCCGCGACGCCACAGAACATGAGGGCGGTTCGGGAGGTTTTGTTTGCCCGTTCGTGGCGGGCGACGGCAGGCGAGATCGGAACCTGCGCGGTGGCACGCGAGGGTGCACTCGCCGAGCCGGCGTGAGCGTGCGCCTGTGCAGCGGGGCAAGGCCGCAAGACGGAGATGCAGAATGCGCCGCAAGAGGGCTTGCGGCGCATTCCGGGTCAGGCCTGCAGCAGGGCATCCAGCTGGCCGGCGCGGTCCAGTGAGGCCAGGTCGTCGAAGCCGCCGACGTGGTGCTGGCCGATGAAGATCTGCGGCACGCTGCGACGTTTGCTGCGTTGCAGCATCTCGGCCAGGCGCCCCGGGGAGCGGCCCACGTCGATTTCGTCGTAGCTCACCCCCTTGCGCTTCAGCAGCGCCTTGGCGTTGAGGCAGTAGGGGCAGTGATCGCTGGTATAGAGCGTTACGTTCTGCATGGTGCACCTCGGGGTGATCAGACCGCGACCGGAGGGAAGTCGACGTCGGTTTCGGCCAGGTTGTTGAGGTAGTTGGTCAGCGTCATCAGCGCGACGTTGGCCACCACTTCGACGATGGCCGCGTCGGCCAGTCCGGCCTGGCGTGCGGCCTGCAGCTGTGCGTCAGTGAGGCGGCCACGGTGGTCGATGACCTGCCGGGTGAGGCGCGCCACCACATCCAGCTCGCCGTCGCGGGCACTGCGGATATCCGCGTCGCTGAGGCCGGCCTTGCTGCCGAACAGGGTGTGCGCCGCCAGGCAGTATTCGCAGCCGTTGACCTGCGAGCTGGCCAGCGCCACCACTTCGCGCGCCCTGGCATCGAGCGTGCCCTTGCCCAGGGCCTGCGACAGGGCGAGGTAGCCGCTCAGGGCGGCGGGCGCATGGGCCAGGGTGGCGAAGGTGTTGGGCACGAAACCGAGCCCCTTGCGGATGCCTTCCAGTTGCGCCTGGGCGCTGGCGGCGGTCTGTTCGAACGGCAGTGCGGTGATGCGAGTCATGGTGATTCTCCAGTCTTGGTTGGGGGAGCCTGTGTTTCAAGCCTGGAGCCATGCTAGTGGAGCGTTCTGGCTTTTCGGATTCAGATCGTCGATCTTATGCGACAGATCGTCCAGAAATGCGAGGTGCCCGTGGATCGCCTGTCCAGCCTGCTGCATCACTTCAACCTGCATGCCAGTACCTTTCACCGCGGGGGTTTCTGCGGCACCAACAGCTATGGCGCCAACGAGGCGCATGGCCACATCCATCTGCTGCGGGCGGGGCGCCTGAGCTTTCGCGACAGCGACGGCCATGAGCTGCGTCTCGAGGAGCCGAGCCTGATGCTGGTGGCGCGGCCTCGCCTGCATCGGATGAGTGCCAGCGAGGCCGATGGCGCCGAGCTGGTCTGCGCGACCCTGGCCTTCGATGGTGGTTTCGACAACCCGCTGGCGCGGGCGTTGCCCGGCGCCATCGTCAAACCCCTGCGCGAGCTGCCGAGCCTGAACGGTTGCCTGGACTGGCTGTTCGCCGAGGCGGCAGGCGACGATTGCGGGCGCGAGCTGGTGCTCAACCGCCTGTTCGAACTGATGGTGATCCAGCTGCTGCGTCATCTGATGAACAGCCGCGAGCTGGCGTCCGGGATGATGGCGGGGCTGGCCGAGCCGCGCCTGGCGCGCGCGCTCAATCAACTGCACGAGCGGCCGCAGCATGGCTGGTCGGTGGCCGAACTGGCGACGCTGGCGGGTATGTCGCGGGCCAGCTTCGCCGCGCACTTCCATCAGGTGGTCGGCGCCACTCCGGCGGATTATCTGGTCGGCTGGCGCGTCAGCCTGGCGCAGAAACGCCTGCGCGAAGGCCGGCCCATGGCATTGATCGCCGACGAGGTCGGTTATGAAAGCCCCTCGGCGCTGGCCCGTGCCTTTCGCCGCAAGGTCGGTCTCAGCCCCAGCGAGTGGCTGCGCCAGGGCGTTCAGTAGGCGAAGTGAGCGATGGCCTGCCTGACCTTGTCCAGGGCTGTCTGCAACTGCTCCAGGGGCAGCGAACCGAGGGCCAGGCGCAGGGCGTGCGGTACCTGCTCCGAGGTGCTGAACGGCTCGGCGCTCGATACCGCGACGCGCGCCTGCAGCAGGCGCGCAACCACCTGATCGGCGCGCACGTCGTCCGGTAGCGGCAGCCAGAGGAAGTAGGCGGCCTCATGCCCCACCAGGGGCAAGCCGGTCAGCATGCGTCGAGCCAGCGCCTGGCGGCGTTGGGCGTCTCGGCGTTTCTCGCTTTCCAGGCGGGCCAGCGTGCCGTCTTCGGTCCAGGCGCAGACCAGTGCACTCATCACGCCGGGCGTGTTCCAGGTGGTCGCACGGATGTTGCGCTCCAGCGCGGCGACCCAGGCTTCGGGCGCGCTCAGGTAGCCCACCCGCAGGCCCGTGGCGATGTTCTTCGAGAAACCGGACACATGCACCGTGCGTTCGGGCGCCAGCGCGGCCAGTGGCGGTGGCGCCGAGGTGGCCAGGAAGGCGTAGGCGGCGTCCTCGATGATCAGCAGGTCATGCTGCCGGGCAATCTTCACCAGGCGCTCGCGCTGCGCCAGGTCGAGCACCCAGCCCAGCGGGTTGTGCAGGGTCGGCATGCTGTAGATCGCCCGTACCCGACGCTTCTCGCAGAGCCGCGCCAGCGCCTCCAGGTCGGGGCCGCTGGCGCTGCAGGGAATGGCCAGCAGCTCCAGGCCGCGCGCTTCGGCCGCCGTCTTGAAACCGGGGTAGGTGAGGGCGTCCACCGCGACCACGTCGCCCGGCCTGAGCAGCGCCTGCACGGTCGTCGCCAGGCCATGCTGGGCACCACTGACGATCAGCACCTGCCGGGCGCTGACAGGCAGGCCCAGGCTGCTCAGGTGACGGGCCAGCAACGCCCGCTCATGAGGACGGCCGGCATGCGGCTGATAGCGCAGCAGCGCGTCCAGGTCACCGCACAACGCCAGCTGGCGCAAGGCCTGGCGCAGCAGGTCGGCCTGGCCGGGCAGCGTCGGGTAGTTGAAGTTGAGGTCGAGCAGGTCGCTGGCGGTCGCCTGCTGATCGATGCCGTGTCCGGGCGCCAGGGTCGTCTCGCGGACGAAGGTGCCGCGCCCGGTTTCGCCGCTGACCAGGCCCATGGCATGCAGCTCGGCGTAGACCCGCGAGGCGGTGACCAGCGCGATGCCGTGGTCTGCGGCCAGCTCGCGGTGGGTGGGCAGGCGCGTGCCGGGTGCCAGCACGCCACGGCGAATGTCGTCGGCCAGGCGATCGACGATCTGTTTGTAGCGTGCCAGCGGCATGGCGGTTGTATCCATGACAATAATTTGATTGTCATGATCCGTGCGCCGAAGCTGGCTGGCAACCCACCTGTACTGACGGAGTCGCCATGCACATCGCCATTCTCACCTTCGACGCGTTCAACGAACTCGACTCGCTGATCGCCTTCGCCATCCTCAAGCGCATTCGTCAGCCGGACTGGCGTGTCAGCATCGCCAGCCCGGATGCGCGGGTGACATCGATGAACGGCCTGGTGATCGACGGCCAGATCGATCTGCAGCAGGCCTGCGCGGCCGACGCGGTGATCGTGGGCAGCGGCATGCGTACCCGCGATGTGGTAGCGGACCCGGCGCTGCTGGCCCAGCTGCGTCTCGATCCGGCGCGGCAACTGCTGGCCGCGCAGTGTTCCGGCGCGCTGATCCTGGCCCGGCTCGGGCTGCTCGACGATGTGCCGGCCTGCACCGACCTGACCAGCAAGCCCTGGGTGCAGGAGGCGGGGACAAGGGTGCTCGACCAGCCGTTCTTCGCTCAGGGGAACGTCGCCACGGCGGGCGGCTGCCTGGCATCGGTCTATCTTGCGGCCTGGATCGCCGCGCGCCTGGCGGGCGTCGATCAGGCGCGCGAGGCGCTGCACTACATTGCGCCGGTGGGCGAGAAGGAGCAGTACCTGGCCACGGCCATGGCGGCCATCGGGCGCTACCTGCCGAACGCGACCTGAGGTGCCCGCGCTGCCCGCGGGATTCGTGTCGGCCGGGCAAGCTGTCGTACCATCGCGCCTCGCCCCAGTTTCATGAGCCCTCGCGCATGTTCGAAATCACCCCCATCAGTCCCGAGCACTACCGTCAGCAGACTCGCCGCAGTACTGCGCTGGTCGCGCTGATCTTCGTCGCGCTCGCCATGTTGCTGGCCACGCTCAGCGTGCAACTGTTCGGCGAGCCGGGCGCTGCCGACAATTTCCGCTGGAACCTGCTTGGCGTCGCGCTCGGTTTCGTCCTCACGGTGGTGCTGGTGCGCCAGCAGTTCTGGCACCGCGAGTGGATGGCGGCGGCGGTCTATGGCTGGCGGCTCAAGCGCAGCCTGATGCGCATCACCAACGTCATGCATCACGTCAAGGCAGGGGTGGCGCAGGAGGACGAAACCGCGATGAAACTGCTGCGCTTCTACCACCTGGGCGTGACCCAGATGCATCAGCTCGACGGCAACAGCAGCGAGCTGAGCCAGATGGTGCACGAGATCGACGCACATCGGGACATCATGCTGCAGCGCGGGCTGGAGCTGGAGCAGACGCGACTCGACCCTGTATGGCTGGAGCAGGTGAAAGCCGTCAAGGCGTAGGGCGTGGCGCTGTTTCGACGGCGTTCGCCATGCGTTACCCATGATCTGGCCTTGCCAGTCACCCTGACGGTAGCGGGCGATTTTCAGGCAGTGCCCGCATGCACCACCCGACGACGCCCCGCGCCGGCCTGATCGTCTCCCACCAGTCTGTGTCATCTTGGCTTCCGCTGCTGGGTCAGGATGACTCTTCTGCTGTCTCAATGACTCTCTTCGCTTGTTGTCATTGAGATACCTGTATTCATATCTATTTGTTTTTATTAATAAAAATAAATGGCACGCAATCTGACTGTCTCCAGGCGCAATGCCCATTACAGGAGAACACAGATGAAACACATTGCCTTGCTTGCACTTTCCCTTGGCCTGCTGGCCGTCAGTAGCGCGCAGGCCGCCGAGGTGCTGGCCGAGCGCGCAGACAACTCGGTGGGCGCCGGTTTCGGTGGCTTGTCCGGCCTGATGCTGGGCGCTGCGGCGGGCGGCCCGGTCGGCGCCGTGGTCGGTGCCCTGTTCGGCGGCTGGTCCGGCGCCCAGGTGCAGGACGCCACGGGACACAGCGGGACGGCCTATGTGGTGCGTCATGAGGATGGTCGTGAGCAGTGGGTGCGCTCACCGAACGCTCGTTTCGACGTCGGCCAGCAGGTGGACATGCACGGCATCCGTTTGCTGGCGCAGTAAGTCGATTGCGCTGCGTCCGGCTGGCGCGGCGCTCACGCTCTTCTTTCTTCGGGGATCTTCATGAATACGAGTTTTCAGGGCCGCCTGGCGGTCGTCACGGGGGCGAGTTCGGGTATCGGGCTGGCGGTGTGTGAGTTGCTGTTGCAACGCGGCGCGCGGGTCATGGCGTTCTCGCGGAGCCTGGGAGGTCTGCCTGCATTGCAGGCGCTGTATCCCGAGCAGCTGCATTGGTGCGCGGGCGATGTCACCGACATCGAGGCGCTGCATGGCCTGGCCGAGCGCGCCGGGCGCCTGGGCCCGGTCGACTGCCTGGTACCCAATGCCGGTATTGCCCGCCTGGCCCCCGGTTGCGACATGCAGGCGTTCGAGCAGCAGTGGCAGGTCAACGGTGCCGGCGCGATCAACACCTTCCAGGTGCTCAGGCCTCACCTGGCCAGGCCCGCCTCGGTGGTGTTCATCAGTACCTTCCTGCGCCAGCTCGGCTTTGCCGGGCTGGGCGGCTACATCGCCAGCAAGGCGGCGCTGTCGGCGCTGGTCCGCAGCCTGGCGCTGGAGCACGCCAGCGAAGGGCTGCGGCTCAATCTGGTGTCGCCAGGGCCAACCGCCACGCCGATCTGGAGCAGTCTGGGCCTGGCCGAGGAGGCACTGGCCGGGGTGGCCGGCGAGGTGACCCGGCGCCTGGTCGACGGCGAGTTCCTCACGCCACGGGCCATTGCCGAGGTGGTGCTGTTCCAGCTGGGCAACGGCGCCAGTGGCGTGCATGGCCAGGACTGGGTGGTGGACAAGGGCTACACCCTGCAGTGAGCCGGCTTCGGGGCGCCCGCCGTGGCGCCTCGTCAGGCGACATATCCACTGACATTTCCTCCTCTTCCGAGACGGCGCTTAAAGGTTGCTGAAAGGTTGGCGCCTTAGCCTCCGCCCGCGCCTTTGTCGTGCCTACAAGAAAAAGAGGAGAAGTCGTTTGTTGACCCTGATTGGCCTGTTGACCATCTGCAGCCTGGTTGTGCTGCTGCTTATCGGGCGCATGTCGCCTGTCCTGCCCCTGATCGTCGTGCCGCTGCTGGGAGCACTGGCTGCCGGCTTCGGCCCGGAGGCCATCTCCGGTTTCTTCACCGATGGCATCGGCCGCGTGACGGCGATCGCCACCATGTTCGTGTTCGCCATCACCTTCTTCGGCGTGCTGCAGGACACCGGTCTGTTCCGCCCGCTGATCGGCGGCATGGTGCGGCTGACGCGTGGCAACGTCATCGCGGTGACCGTGGCCACAGCGGTGATCGGCATGCTGGCGCACCTCGATGGCGCCGGCGCGACGACCTTCCTGCTGACCGTTCCCGCGTTGTTACCGCTGTACAAGCAGCTGCGCATGAGCCCCTACCTGATGCTGCTGTTGCTGGCGCTGGGTGCCGGTATCTTCAACATGCTGCCCTGGGCCGGACCGCTGGGACGCGCTTCGGCGGTGACCGGCATCGAAGTCACCGAGCTGTGGCGTCCGTTGATCAGCATTCAGGCCGTCGGCGTGGTGCTGCTGATCACCCTGGCCGCGCTACTGGGCTGGCGCGAGCAGCGCCGCATTGCAGCCGGGCGGTCGGCCGACGAAGGCGTGCTGGTGGAAACCAGCAGTGACCTGCACGAGCCGACAGCCGAGGAGCGCGAGCTGGAGCGGCCCCGCCTGCTGTGGGCCAACTCGGCGCTGTTCCTCGCGGTGCTGGTCGCGCTGTTCTCCGGCGTGCTGCCGGCGGGCTACATCTTCATGATCGGTCTGTGCCTGGCGCTGCTGGTCAACTACCCCGGCGGCAAGGCGCAGATGCAACGCATCGCGGCGCACGCCCCGGCGGCGTTGAGCATGGGCATGATCATCCTGGCGGCGGGCTCGATGCTCGGCATCCTCACCGGCACCGGCATGCTCACCTCCATCGCTCAGGACCTGGCGCAGGTGCTGCCGGCGCCGCTGGTGGGGCAGATGCATATCGTGCTCGGCCTGTTCGGCCTGCCGATGGAGCTGATGCTCAGTACCGATGCCTACTACTTCGGGTTGCTGCCGGTGACGCTGGAAGTGGTCGGCGGCCAGGGCGTCGAGCCCGCCAGCGTGGTCTATGCGCTGACCATCGGCAATATCATCGGCACCTTCATCAGCCCGTTCTCGCCGGCGCTATGGCTGGCGCTGGGCCTGGCCGGGCTGGATCTCGGCCGCCACATCCGCTACTCGCTGTGGTGGATGTGGGGTTTCTCGCTGGTGCTGTTCGGCGCGGCCTGGGCACTGGGGCTGTTCTAGCCTCGTCGGGTACGTGCGTCACTCACGCCCGGGCTGGTCTGGGCGTGTTGCACCGGTCAGCCCTGTCCTCAGCTGATGTCCACCTGGTAGCGGAAGTTCTCCGCCGCCGCGCGTGACAGGCGGTATTCCAGTGGCGTGCGGTCGTAGCCGAGCGCGGTCCGCTCGATGGCCACGGCGGGGCTGCCGCAGGCGACGTCCAGAGTCGCGGCAAGCTCGTCGTCGGCGGCGGACACCGTCAGGGTCTCCTGGGCGGAGGCGATGCGCTGGCCGCAGTGCTGTTCGTAGAAGGGGTAGAGCAGTTGCGGGAAGTCGGCCGGCGCGACATTCAGCAGCGCCTCGAAGCGGGAGGCGGGCAGCCAGATGCGCTCGTGGAAGAGCGGGCGCCCGTCGATCAGGCGCAGACGCTGCAGGTGCACGCACTGTTCACCGTCGGCCAGCTTCAGGGCCTGGCTCGCGGCGGCATCGGCGGGGGCCAGTCGGCAGTCGAGAATGCGGCTCTCCGGTACCTGCGGCTGCCCGCTGGCGCTGACCTGGCGGAAGAAGCGAAACAGCGAGCCGTCGAAGTTCGGTCGACGCACGAAGGTACCGCGCCCCTGGGCGCGCAGCAGCAAGCCCTCGGCAACCAGGGTTTCCACGGCCTTGCGCACCGTTCCCACCGCCACGCCGTACTGGCGGGTCAGCTCCGCTTCGGTGGGGATGGCTTCGCCCGGCAGCCATTCGCCTGCGGCGATCTTCGCCAGCATCTCGTCACGCAGCCGCTGATACAGCGGCAGGCGTTCGTCGTGTCCCAGAGCCGTGCTGCTCATAAACCTCAAATCCGAATTTCAACCGGTCGTCACTTTACCACTGGGCCGTGCGTTGACAGCAGTCGATCTGTATCTATACAGTCATCTATTCATATATATGACTGAATGTCTGTATAAAAAGAGCTGCTGCCAAGGTCGGCTCGAACAATAATCGACAGAGGTATCGCTTCGTGACGCCCATGCCCAATGCCGTCATCACCGGCATAGACACCCACGCGCACATCTTCCGGCGTGATCTGCCCATGGTTGCCGGTCGCCGCTACAGCCCCGACTACGACGCCACGGTGGAACAGTATCTGGCCCACCTGGATGCCTGCGGCCTGTCTCACGGGGTGCTGATCCAGCCGAGCTTTCTCGGCACCGACAATCACTACATGGTCGCGGCGCTGCAGCGCTTCCCCGAGCGCCTGCGCGGTGTCGCGGTGGTCGATGCGCAGATCAGCGACGGTGAACTGGATGAGCTGGCTGCCGCTGGCGTGGTCGGTATCCGCCTGAACCTGATCGGCAAGCTGCTGGAGGACTACACCGGCCCGGCCTGGAGCGGCCTGTTCCGGCGCCTGGCCCGGCGTGGCTGGCAGGTGGAGATCCAGCGCGGCTTCGCGGACCTGGCGCTGGTGGTACCGGCGATCCTGGAATCCGGGGTGACCGTGGTGATCGACCATTTCGGCCTGCCCGCCGCGAGCGTGCAGCTGGATGAGCCGCAGCATGCGCCGTTCTTCGACCTGCTCGGCCAGGCGCCGGTCTGGATCAAGCTGTCGGCCGCCTACCGCAGCCAGTCCGATCTGGCCCGTGCGCGGGCCATCGAGGCGCGTCTGCGCGAGGCCTGCGGCGGCGTCGGCCGCTTCCTCTGGGGCAGCGACTGGCCGAATACCCAGTTCGAGTCGCAGACCCGCTACGATGAGCAGTTCGCGCTGCTCGAGGCCCTTCTGCCCGACCCCGAGGAGCGCCGTCGCGTTCTGGTGGACAACCCCGCAACGCTGTTCGGTTTCGCCCACGCGTAACCGCCTGCACCAGAACAACAAGGAGTCAAACCATGATGAGCCTGCTCGTCGTCGCCGCGATCGTTCTCGCTGTCGCGCTGGGTTACACCACCAAGATCAACATCGGCCTGTTCGCCATCGCCTTCGCTTACCTGCTGGGCTGTTTCGGCATGGGCATGAGCCCGGGCGAGATCATCGGCATGTGGCCGCTGAAGATCTTCTTCGTGATCTTCTCGGTCTGCCTGTTCTACAGCTTCGCCACGGTCAACGGCACCCTGGAGAAGCTCGCCGGGCATCTGCTCTATCGCTGCCGCGGCGTACCGCACCTGCTGCCGTATGCCATCTTCCTGACCTCGGGGCTGATCGCGGCCATGGGCGCGGGCTACTACACCGTGCTGGCCTTCATGGCGCCGCTGACCCTGCTGCTGTGCCAGCGCACCGGCATGAGCCTGATCCTCGGCGGCATGGCGGTGAACTACGGTGCGCTGGGCGGGGCGAACTTCGTCTCCAGCCAGAGCGGCATCATCTTCCGTGGCCTGATGACCACTGCCGGCATGCCGGAGAGCGAGGCCTTCGTCAACGCACTGGCGATCTTCGCCAGCACGGCGGTGATCCCGCTGCTGGTGATCTCCGTGTTCGTCTTCCTCGGTGGCCATGGCCGCAACCTGAAGAATGCGGTGATCAATGCCGACCTGCCGGACGCCTTCAACCGCGAACAGAAACTGACCCTGCTGCTCACCGTGCTGATGATGGCGCTGGTGCTCGCCGCACCGCTGGCGCTGCTGGCCTTCCCGGACAACGCCACGGTCAGGTTCATCAACAGCAAGGTGGACATCGGCCTGATCGCCAGCGTGTTCTCGGTGATCGCGCTGCTGCTCAAGCTGGGTGACGAGCGCAAGGCCATCGCCTCGCTGCCCTGGGCCACGCTGATCATGATCTGCGGGGTGGGCATGCTGATCAGCGTGGCGATCAAGGCCGGCACCATCGATGCCCTGGCGTCCTGGATCGGCGGCAACATCCCACCGGTACTGGTGCCGCTGGCCTTCGGCGTGGTGGCCGCGCTGATGTCGATCTTCGCCAGTACCCTCGGTGTGGTGACGCCGGCGCTGTTCCCCATGGTGCTGCCGCTGTCGGCGTCGATGTCGATCGATCCGATGATCATCTTCATCGCCATCGTGGTCGGTGCTCAGGCCACCTCCATCTCGCCGTTCTCTTCCGGCGGCAGCCTGCTGCTGGGCTCCTGCACCGACGAGAAGACGCGGGCCACGCTGTTCTCGCAACTGCTGCTGCGCGCCGCGCCCATCGGTTTCGTCGCTGCGATGCTGTTCAATCTGGCGCTGACCTTCCTGTTCTGATGCCGCCCAAACGGCGCCTGACCTCGCTCAGGCGCCGCGCTCCGCAGGCTACTTCAGGCGGTAGCGCTTCAGTTCATCCTGGCTCAGCAGGCGCAACTGGCCGGGGGCGACCTGGTAGATGTCCTCCGCCAGGCGCACGTCGATCCCCATGTCACGCAAGTACCGGGCGGGGCTGAGTGGCTGGTTGCCATGGGCGGCCTGCGCCTGCGCCGAGTCACCGGCCGGGAAGGGCGGGCGACGCAGGGCGACGTAACCGTTGATGGTGCGTTTGCGGCCTGCGGCAAGCAGGTAGACGCAACTGCCCTGGCACAGGCCGGATGACGGCACCAGCGCGTCGAAACCGGTTTCCCGCAGCAGGCGACCCATGCGGATGGCCTCCGGTGCGCTGCCGCCAACGCTGTCGAGCAGGACGACCTTGCGCTTGTACTGGCCCGGATTGGCGCGCAAGCCCTTGAGCAGCTTCTCGTAGTCGCCCGGAGCGATCTCCTCGGAAATCTTCGCCGCCAGCATCCCGGCATTGGCTTCGACCTGCACCTGGGCCTGAGCCGTCAGGGCGCTGAGCAGGGCGGTGCCGAACAGGGTGGAACGCAGCAGTGGGGTCATCATCGGGCGGTACGGGATGGTGGGCGGGGGCTAGAAGATACCTGCCGGCTCACCATCGTGCACCTCTCAGATGTGGCCGTCCTTCTGTTGTACCCGCCACGCCCAGACGAACAGTGCCAGGCCGCCGATGGCGGTGGCGGCGCCGATGTAGCCGGTGATGGTCCAGCCCATGCCGGCGCTGATGGCCAGGCCGCCGAGCCAGGGGCCGAGGGCATTGGCGACGTTGAACGCGGCATGGTTGGAGGCCGCGGCCAGTGTCTGTGCGCCGGTGGCGACATCCATCAGGTGGGTCTGCAGCGCCGGGCCGAGGGCGATCATGGTGCCGAGGGCGAAGATCGCCGGCAGTACCGTCCACAGGCTGTGTGCGGCGAAGGGGAAGACCAGCAGGACCAGGGTGCTCCAGGCCAGGATCCAGGCCACCGCGCGCAGGCGCAGGCGGTCGAACAGCCAGCCGCCGACGCTGTTGCCGACGATGCAACCGGCACCGAACACCCCCATGGCCAGCGGAATCCAGCCGGGGCCGACGCCCGTCACGTGGAGCAGGGTCGGTGCCATGTAGCTGAACACGCAGAACATGCCGGCGAAGCCGATGGCGCCAATGCCCAGCGCCAGCCAGATCGGCGCGCGGTTGAAGGCGCGCAGCTCGCCCGAGGGGCTGCTGCGCTGCTCGTTCGGGTCGGTCGGCAGGAAGATCGCCAGCATGGCGATGGTGGTGATGGCGATCACCCCGACCAGGGCGAACGCATAGCGCCAGCTCATGAACTGGCCGAGCCAGGTGGCCAGCGGGTTACCGATCAGAATCGCCACGGTCAGGCCGGCCAGCACCCGGCTCACCGCCTTGGCGCGCTTGTGCGGCGGGGCCATGGACGCGGCCACCAGCATGGCCACGCCGAAGTAGGCACCGTGCGGCAGGCCGGCGATGAAGCGAAAGATCAGCAGCGGCTCGTAGGTCGGTGCCAGGGCGCTGGCGAAGTTGCCCAGGGCGAAGCAGCCCATCAGCAGCAGAAGCAGGATGCGTCGTGGCAGACGAGCACCGAGCAGGGCCAGGACCGGCGCGCCGACCACCACGCCGAGGGCATAGGCGCTGATCACGTGGCCGACCTGCGGCTCGCTGACCCCCAGGTCCTGGGCGACGTTGGGCATCAGGCCCATGATGGCGAACTCGCCCGTACCGATGGCGAAGCCGCCGAGGGCCAGGGCAAGTTGAATGAGAAGGATCGCGCCCGGCGACAGACTCGTCGCGGCGTCGGAGGAAGGCTTGTGCATGCGGAACCTGGGAGGGGAGGAAGCTGGGCCGGGATTATAATCTCCCAGCGCTCGACTTGGGTATTTGCAACCGCTCTATTTCGGGGCTCGGAGACGAGTGGTTGGGCATTTTTGCGGCTTTCGCCAGCGCGTGGCTCGTGCATCCCGCACGCGGGCGCTCACGCCGCTGGGCAATCTTCCACGTGCGCGTGCGACGGGAGCCGTGGGGCCGGCTCCCGCAACCCTCAGGCGCGTGCCGGGATGCTCAGGCCACGCTGCACGGCCGGACGGGCGAGGAAGGCATCGAGTACGCGGCGCACGTTGGCAAAACGCTCGAACTGCACCAGTTCGCCTGCCTCGTAGAACCCCACCAGATTGCGAATCCAGGGGAACACGGCGATGTCGGCGATGCTGTACTCGCCGACGATCCAGTCGCGCCCTTGCAGGTGCTGGTCGAGCACGCCGAGCAGGCGCGCCGATTCGGCGACGTAGCGCTCGAGCGGGCGCTTGTCTTCGTACTGGCTGCCAGCGAACTTGTGGAAGAAGCCGAGCTGGCCGAACATCGGGCCCAGGCCGCCCATCTGCCACATCAGCCACTGGATCGCCTGGTAGCGGGCGGCGGGGTCCTGCGGCAGCAACTGGCCGGTCTTCTCGGCCAGGTAGAGCATGATCGCGCCGGACTCGAACAGCGACAGCGGGTGGCCGTTCGGCCCGTCCGGATCGAGGATGGCGGGAATCTTGTTGTTCGGTGACAGCGAGAGGAACTCGGGGCTGAGCTGATCGTTGCTGTCGAAACTGACCAGATGCGGCTCGTAGGGCAGGCCGATCTCCTCGAGCATGATCGAGACCTTGACGCCGTTGGGCGTAGGCAGCGAATAGAGCTGCAGGCGCTCGGGATGCTGGGCGGGCCACTTGCGGGTGATGTGGAATGGGCTGAGGTCGGTCATGTGGGTTCCATGTCGGATGGGCCTGAAGAGGGGGGCGATCAGAACACGAGTGGCGACAGCGACTGAAATCGATGCGCCTGCTAGTAGTCATCGACTCGAGCGATCCTGCCCGGTTCCCTGTGTGCGAGCAAGGCGGTATGGTGCGAGCTTTCCTTCACCCGGAGCCCATTGGCATGAGCCTGCACGGTACCTACGACTCGCAGAACATCTTCGCCCAGATCATTCGCGGCGACCTGCCTTGCTACACGCTGTACGAGGACGACGATGTGCTGGCCTTCCTCGACCTGTTCCCGCAGTCCAGAGGCCACAGCCTGGTGATTCCCAAGCGCGCGGCGGCGCGCAACATCCTGGAGATCGACGAGGCCAGCCTGGCCAAGGTCATGGCCGTGGTGAAGAAGGTCGCCCAGGCCATCGTCGACGAGCTGCAGCCGGCGGGCGTGCAGGTGGCGCAGTTCAATGGCGCGCCAGCCGGGCAGACGGTGTTCCATATCCACATGCATGTGATCCCGCGCTTCGACGGCGAAGGGCTGGGCATTCACGCGGCCAGCAAGGCCGATCCGGCCGAGCTCGAGGCGTTGCAGGCCCGTCTGGTCAAGCGTCTGCAAGGCTGAAACGGCCGCTGCCCCGGACGAGCGACTCGGCCGGGGCAGCGTGCGTGCAACAGGGGATCAGCCGTTCTGGTTGGTCTGGCCGCCCCATTCCAGGAAGCGCACGGCGTGCACGTCGCCCTGGCTGTCACGGTAGACCATGACGCTGGGCACGACACCGCTCTCGCGGCTGTTGTCGGTGCGCTGCAGGACCTGGTTGATGTCCAGTTGCATGCCGTACTGGTATTGCTTCACGTCCACCCGGGCGTTGGCCGGGGCCTTCTCGTTGGCGAAGGCGATGGGGGCGAATGCGGCGATGAGGGTGGCGGTGATGGCTGCGATTTTCATGCTGATGGTCTCCGGTCAGTGGCGCCGTCGAGGGTGGCGCTGGGGTCGGGAGCCATGAAAACACCGCGCTTTTCATTGCAGAAATCGATGCTTGTGCTACTGGACATCGTTGCCATCGATACCTTGCCCGCACGCGCGCCAACCCCAATACTCAGGCAGCACTCATTTGCCCATGGAGGGCTTCATGCGTTCGATGCTCATCGCTTTGCCGCTGCTGTTGCTGGCGGGTTGTTCGTCGTTTCGAGGTGACCCGGAAAACATTCGCCCGGTGCCGGAAGATCGTCTGCTGGCCTTTCAGGAGACGCAGGCCAGCGGTGGACAGATCGTGGTCACCCGCGATTTCGGGATGATGGGCGGTGGCTGCTACGTGGCCATCGAGGTTGATCGCCAGGTGGCCGCGCGTATCGGTGTCGGAGAGCGCGCGACCTTCCAGGTGCCGGCAGGTACGCGGGTGGTGGGTATCACCCCGGACCGGATGGACGACACGCTGTGCGGCATGGGCCGCCTGTTGCGCGAAGTGGCGGTGCCGGTGAAGGCCGGGGAAAGCCATGATCTGCGCATCCTCAGCGAAAACCGCGGCGGCTTCGATATCCGCACCGATACGCCCTGACTCGGCAGGCCTGATCCTGGCGGTTCAAGCCGCGTCGAGTTCCTCGGCCAGCAGCTGTTCCAGCCAGTTCATGAAGGCGCGCACCCGCCGTGGCAGATGACGCCCGTGCGGGTGCACCAGGTTCACCGGCATCGGCGCGGCGACCCAGTCATCCAGCAGGCGCAGCAGACGCCCCTCCCGCAGGTGCACGCGCATGCCGACCAGCGGCGCCTGGATGATGCCCAGGCCACCCAGGCAGGCCCCCTCGTAGGCATCGATGTTGTTCACCGTGACCCGGCCCGCCATGGCCAGCGAATGCAGCTTGCCGTCGCGCTGGAACTCGAAGCCGTCCGAGCGTGCGCCAAAGGCTGTCACGTAGTGAATCAGGCTGTGTCCGGCGAGGTCGTCCAGTTGCTCGGGCATGCCGTGCGTGGCCAGGTAGGCCGGGCTGGCGCAGTTGACCATGGACAGATGCCCCAGTGGCCGGGCGACCAGGCTGTCATCTTCGTTGACGCCGACGCGCAGCACGCAATCGAAGCCCTCGCGCAGCGGATCGACCCGCCTGTCGCTGCACCCCAGTTCGATCTCCAGCGCCGGGTGCCGGGCGAGAAACTCATCGAGGCGCGGTGCCACCAGGCGCCGGGCGATCGCCGTGGGCATGTCCACGCGCAGTCGTCCACTCAGGGCATGGGCGTCCTGGCGAAACAGGTTCTCCAGTTCGTCCATCTGCGCCAGCAGCTCGCGGGCGCGTTCGTACAGCATCTGGCCATCCTGCGTCGGACGTACCCGGCGTGTGGTGCGGTGCAGCAGGCGCGCATCGACCAGGCGTTCCAGGTCGCGGACCTGCTCCGATACCGTGGAGCGAGGCAGGCCCAGGCTGTCGGCGGCCTGGGTGAAGCTGCTCAGTTCGGTGACGCGCTGAAAGGTGCGCAACAACTCCAGCTTGTTCATGGTGGCAACCCCGATTGTTCGCTGACGGCGATCAGTATTTCCTATTTTTCTGGATTTATCAGTATTTGTACGAGCAATAACCTGTGATCAACCTTCATCACCTGTCACAGGAGATTCACCATGACGCGCAAGATCGCACTCATCACCGGCGCCAGCCGTGGTCTCGGCCGCAGTGCCGCCAAGCACCTGGCGGCGCAGGGCGTGGACATCATCGGCACCTACCGCAGCCAGGCCGAGGAAGCGCAGCAACTGGTCGGCGAGATCGAGGCGCAGGGCGGGCGGGCCCTGATGCTGCAACTGGATGTCAGTGACAGCAGCAGCTTCGCCGACTTCGCCCAGGGCGTGGCGCAGGGCCTGCACGAGACTTTCGCTGCCGAGCGTTTCGATTTTCTGGTCAACAACGCCGGTATCGGCATCCATGCCGCACTCGCTGAAATCAGCGAAGCGCAGTTCGACGAGTTGCTGAAGGTCCAGCTCAAGGGGCCGTTCTTTCTCACCCAGCGCCTGTTACCGCTGATGGCCGATGGCGGGCGGATTCTCAACGTATCCTCCGGCCTGGCCCGTTTCACCTTGCCTGGCTACGGCGCCTATGCGGCGATGAAGGGCGGCATCGAAGTGTGGACGCGCTACCTGGCCAAGGAGCTTGGCCCACGCGGCATCAGCGCCAACGTGCTGGCCCCCGGTGCCATCGAGACCGACTTCGGTCACGGCGCGGTGCGCGACAACTCCGAGCTCAATGCCTTCGTCGCCGGCAATACCGCACTGGGCCGGGCCGGCCTGCCCGATGACATCGGCGCCGCCGTCGCCGCGCTGCTCGGCGATGGTGGCCGCTGGATCAATGGTCAGCGCATCGAGGCATCGGGCGGCATGTTCCTCTGAACCATCTCGCTTGCGTGGCAGTTCCCGCCAGCTGTCGCTCGGGGCAGTTAGAATCTCCCGGCCAGAACAGGGAGAACAGCCTTGAAGGGACTACCGATCGCAATCGTGGGGGCCGGCACTGCCGGCCTCGCCACGGCCATTTTTCTCGCCCGCCAGGGCTTCGCCGTGCGCCTGCTGGAGCGGGTCGAGCACCTGCAGCCGGTGGGCGCCGGCATCCTGCTGCAGCCTTCCGGCCTGGCGGTGCTGCAGCGGCTCGGGCTGCTGGCCGAGTGCACTGCGCTGGGCGCGCCTGTCAGCCGTCTGTACGGCACCAGTTGCAAGGGGCGGGTGATACTCGATACCCGCTATGACGACTGGCAGCCAGGCAGCTTCGGCCTTGGCATTCACCGTGGCGTATTGATGACGGCCCTGCTCAAGGCCGCGCAGCGTGCCGGCGTGCAGATGGAAACCGGCGTGAGCGTCAGCCGCTTCGAGCAGGCGGCCGGGCATGTTCGACTCGTGCGGCAGGATGAGCAGGGCGCCGAGCAGCCCCTGGGCGATTGCGCCGCACTGATCCTCGCCGATGGCACGCGTTCGAGCCTGCGCGCGCAGATGCAGGTGCGCCAATGGGCGCGCCCTTATCCCTGGGGTGCGCTGTGGAGCATGCTGCCGACCGTGGCGTCCGGTGAGTCCGGGGAATTGCGTCAGTGGTACCGCGGTTGCCGCGAGATGTTCGGCCTGATGCCGACGGGGGCGACGCACCAGGCGCCTGGCCGTGCCCTGACCAGCCTGTTCTGGAGCCTGCCGCTGAGCGAGCACCAGGGATGGCTTCAGCACGGCCTGGAGGCCTGGAAACGCCGCGTATGCAGCCTGGCCGGCGAGGCCGCGCACGGCTATCTGCAGCAGATCGACGATCCCGCGCAGCTGACGCTGGCCGCCTACGCGGACGTGCGCATGCAGCGCTGGCACGACGCTCGCGTGCTCGCCATCGGCGATTGTGCGCATGCCATGAGCCCGCAACTGGGGCAGGGCGCGAACATGGCGCTGGTCGATGCCGCCGCCCTGGCCGATGCCCTGGGTGACGCTGCCGATGCGGCCCAGGAGACGCTCGACTGGAACGCGCTGTTCGCCGGCTACGGCGATGCCCGTCGTGATCACCTGCGGTATTACCGTCAGGCCAGCCGCTTGCTGACGCCGCTGTTCCAGTCCAACAGCGGCACCTTGGCCGTGCTGCGCGATATCGCCCTGATGCTGGCGCGGCACAATCGCTTCGGTCGCCAGCACGCGGTCAGCACCCTGGTGGGCGCACGCAATGGCTGGCTGTGGCAGGGGACGCAGCAACGGGCGCTGCATGCCTGGAAGGGCGAGCGGGAGGCGTGGGAGTAGCCAGCAGCGCGGCGCCAGAGAAGCGCTTGCGCTGATCAGATATCGGGGTAGGTTTCCTGGAACCAGTCGATGGCGTCTTTTATGCGGTGGGCTTTTGCAGCGTCCAGATGCCGGATGGTTTCTTTCAGTATCTTTGCCGCTTCGAGAACTTCAGGGTGCTCCGCTGCGATGCCGGAGTCTACGGTCGTGCATTCGATCATCGCGCTCAGGGTGGCGCTGTTCAAATGCTCCGGCGGGTGCCTGATCAGTTCGATCCCTTTGTGAAGGCTCATTGAATACAGGGTCTCGAAAGCCGAAGCCTGGAGATGCTCGTCGCCCTTGTCATGGTGAACGATATCCAGTGCCATCTGCTCGGCGAGCTGTTTGTTCAGCCGCCCCAACTGACTCAGGGCCTCTGCGGTTTCGTCATAGTCACTGAGTTCGAGAACCGTCATCGACAGTGCGTTTTCGAGGGATGTCATGAGCCAGTCACGGGTGGTCCGGGCAGCAGGGTGAGCGTCTTTCAGACAGTGAGCAGAATCTTCCGGGCATACGGTTTCACAGCGATCCCATCTTCGACGTCGATGGTGTCGACTGCATACAGTTGCTTGTCCATCGTCGCCAGGCACCAGGTGTAGCCATCAGGCAGAGCCAGGTGTTCAGGTTCCAGCAGGACCTCTGTGGACAAGGCACTGGCCAGCTGGATGGCCAGCTGCACGTCGTCAAGGCTCAGCTCATCCGACGCCCAGGAGAGCCCCAGGCTCTGCTGAAATTCGGCCTCGTGGTCCGCGTATTGAAGGAAGATGGCCGCATGCTCCCTGGGATAGTCGAGCGACTCGACCCCATCGGGGATCCCTTGGTTGAGTAGTGTGATTATTTGCTGCTCGGGAACTGCGCTTCTAATGAATAAGTCAATCGACTTGCTCATTTGATACCTCGTGTTTGCATGATGTCGAGTAGTTGTGACGTGCGCGCCTTTTGTTCAGCGGTGAATATCCCTTTCTGAGTCATGATATCCAGCGTTTTTCTAGCGTTCTCCAAGCCTTTCTTCTTGGCGCTTATCAATACGTTGTATTCGGCCGAGGTGATATTTACAGTGCCTGGCCCGCTAACTGGATGTATTGAGTTTTCATGCAGGCCGTACACCCGGCCTGAGGACGTATGAAAGAACTCTCCCTGGCGGATGGATTCACCGTTCATGTGAATCTCTCGTAAATCCTTCGCTACTTCCTCCGGCGAAACTGTATACATGGTATTTCCAGTTTTCTTGGGGATTGTCACCCTGTGAGGAAAGTGCCTCTCACTCAGCGTTAGATGTGCCCAGCTCCGTACGGTTGGTGCAGCGAGTGCTCCAGGTCGAATGGCTTCCGGGCGTTTCACCTCAACCGTTCGCGCCCCGGTCCCTGTCCCCCTCGTTTTGCCCCCGCGTCTGATTCTTGCACGCTTCAACGCGGCGCTCAGGCGCTTCAGGGCGTTGCCCAGGCGGGTCAGCTTGTCCACATAGCTTACCGACGCTGCGCCGCGCGCGGCCAGGCCGACGCCGGCGGTGAAGACGATCAGCAGGGCGGAGAGGACGATTTCGAACAGCACGCCACCACTGAACTCGGCCACTTCCTCGGCGTTCTGCGCCTGTGCATAGTCGACAGCGAAGCGGCCCAGCATGGCTTTGCTGGGATCGTCCTCGTAGATGAAGCAGGCCAGCTCGTAGGCTTCGGCCAGCTGTTCGCGGGTGATGCTGCTGGGGTCGAAGCCCAGGGCTTCGACCAGCTCACGGTGCTGCTCCGCACTGAACTGGCGGTTGTAGGCGGCCAGCCAGGATTCTCCCTCGCTGGCACGTGCCTGCCAGGCACTGCGCAGGGTGTTGCTGAAGATGGTGAACGGGTTGACCAGGTCGGAGTATTCCTTGACGGTCTTCAGCAGTCCCCAGGCGCCAAGGAAGAATCCCTTTCCTGCTGCGAGTCGTCGATGCAGGTAGTTGGATACCGCGCTGCGCTGATCCTGAATGGCTTGCAGGCGAGCGGCTTCGGCGCGCTCCGCCGCGAGGATCTCGTCGAGTACGGCCTGCAGCTCGGCGCGAGCGCTGCTGATATCGCTGTCGACGTCGCTATCGGCCAGCAACTGGGCTTCGTATTCGCCGGCAGGCAGGCTCTGGACCAGGCCGCCTCGGGCATCCAGGCTGCCTCTTACGGCGCCGCCGCTGCTGGGCGTGAGGCTATAGGGCAGGTTGGCGCCGATGCATTCACCGTTGTCCCAGACGAAACGCAGCCCGACCAGGCAGCGGTTGGCTTGGGCGGCAGCGCCTTCGAGCTGCCTTGCAGGCTGGCGGTCGAAGTCGCCGTTGTAGGGCTCCGGTGCCGGAGCCGGACGTTCGTTGCGATTATTGGGGACGTAGCCGCTCATCCTGTGGCATCCATGCTGCGGCCGGCATCTGCCGGCAGGTTCCTTCGTCAACGGCAGATGCTAACCAATGACCCATGCGCAAAGTCTTGCGCAACGGCGCGCGACGTCCGTTTTTTGTGAACGATGCACGCAAATAATGGCGAGCCGTTCAGTCGCGTTGCAGCTCGAGCAGTGCCTTGCGGCTGAGCTCCAGCCACTCCTGGTGCAGGGTCCGGTAGTGGCGGGCGGAACGGCGCGCGTGGGTCTGGATCTGCTCCAGCAGTTCGACGGCTTCGCGCTCGCGGCCGACCCGGCGTAGCAGCAGGGCGTAGCGATAGTTCGCCTCGGGGCTGGTGCAGTAGCTGCCGAGCACCCGGTATTCCTCTTCGGCCTTGAGGTCGTTGCCCTGGGCCTCCAGGGCGCGGGCATACAGCAGGTGGCCGTCGGCCGAGCGGAAGTCGGGGTTCTGCGCGATCAGCTGGTCGAGGCTCGCCTGGCAGCCGGCGAAATCGCCCAGGGCGAAGCGGGCCCTGGCCAGGCCGAGGAGGATGTCCGGGGCGTCGCTGTGAATGCCGCGCAAGGCTTGCTGGTAGTGCTGGGCGGCCTCTTGCGCCTGCCCCATGCGCAGCAGTTCGTCGGCCAGGTTCACGCGGGTGTCGCGGGTGTCGCGAATCTCCAGTTCATCGCGCAGGGCCCGCAGGTGGCGCTGCGGATCGATGCTGTCATGCAGTTTGCCGAGCGCGCGGCGGCCACGGCGGCTGCCGAGCAGCTCCGGCAGCATGATGCCGAGAAAGTAGATCAGGCAGCCGATGCCGGGCAGGGCGATGATCAGGTACAGCCAGTAGCGATCCTGGCCGCTGCGTACCACGTGGAGGCCGCAGGTGACTTGGCAGGCGATGATCAGCAGGGCGAGCAGGGGCATGGTGCGGTCCAGTCCTTTGGAGTGCGGAGGAGCGGCTATCAGAGCATGGATCGCCATGGTTGTCAGGTGATCCATGCACGGCTGTGGGGTACGTCACGTGATAGGCTGCGCGGCTGATTCGCTGCCGTTGAGGATGCGTGCATGCCGTCGTTGCTGGAGATCTTCGCCAACCTGTTCTACCTGCTCTCGGTGTTGCTGGCTGCACGCAATTCGGTGCACACCTGGGCCGTCGGGTTGGTCGGCTGCGTGCTGTTCGGCTGGCTGTTCTTCAGCGTGCAGCTGTACGCGGACGTCACCCTGCAGCTGTTCTTCATCGCCACCAGCCTGCTGGGCTGGTGGAGCTGGCTGTACGGGCGCAGCGGGACGGCGCTGCCCATCGTTCGCTCATCCTGGAAAGAACTGTGCCTGGCGCTGTCGCTCGCGGTGGTCGTCGCCCTGGCCTACGGCGCGCTGCTGCATCACTTCACCGATGCCTACGCGCCCTTCATCGACTCGCTGGTGCTGACCTTCAGCGTGTTGGCGCAACTGCTGCTGATGCGCCGCAAGCTGGAGACCTGGTACGGCTGGCTGCTGGTGAACACCCTGGCGGTGCCGCTGTTCGTCTCGCGTGAGCTATACCTGACGGCCTTCATCTACGTGCTGTTCTGGTTCAACGCCTGGTACGGCCTGTACTGCTGGCGCCGTGAACTGGCGGCCGAGGCGCAGGCGGCCTGACATGCGCCAGCGATACGCCTGTGGCCTGGTGGTGGGCAAGTTCGCGCCGCTGCACCTGGGCCACGAGTGGCTGATCCGTCAGGCGCAGATGCAGTGCCAGCAACTGGTGCTGCTCAGCTGGTCGAACCCGGAGTTGCCCGGCTGCGCGCCGCAGCGGCGCGCGCGCTGGTTGCAGGCGCGCTTTCCGCACCTGCGCAGCTGGGTGGTGACGGCCGACTGGGTTGATGAGCAGCGTGCCCGAGGCGTGGCGCTGGCGGAGCTTCCCCATGAATCGGCACCCGCTGCGGCGCAGCGCCAGTTCGTCGCCGATTTCTGCCTGGCCGTGCTCGGCCGGCCGGTGGATGCGGTGTTCACCAGCGAAGCCTATGGCGATGGGTTCGCTGCGCATCTGGCCAGGTGCTTCGGGCGGCCGGTGCAGCATGTCGAGATCGACCGTGCACGTGTCACGGTGCCGGTGTCCGGTACGCGTCTGCGCGCCGATGTCCATGGTTTGCGCGAGTACCTGGCGCCACAGGTCTACGCGGACTTCGTCGAGCGCATCGCCTTGCTCGGCGGCGAGTCCACCGGCAAGAGTAGCCTCGGCCTGGCGCTGGCCGAGGCGCTGGGTACGCGCCATGCTGCCGAGTACGGTCGAGAGTTGTGGGAGCAGCAGGGCGGTGTGCTGGGCTACGACGACCTGCTGCGGATCGGCCGCACCCAGGTCGCGCGGGAGCGGGAACTGGCCGGGCACTGTCAGCGCTACCTGGTCTGCGACACCACGCCACTGACCACGCTGTTCTATTGCCGTGAGCTGTTCGGGCGCGCCGAGGCCGAGCTGGAACAGCTGGCCCGGCGGCATTATCACCACGTGTTCCTGTGCGCCGATGACTTCCCCTTCGTGCAGGACGGCACGCGCCAGGACGAGACGTTCCGGCGGCGCCAGAACCAGTGGTACGAACAGGCGCTGCAGCAGCGCGGCTTGGCGTTCACGCGTCTTGCCGGCAGCCTGGCGCAGCGCGTCGAGCAGGTGCTGCAGGTGCTGGCCGACGCCTAGCTGTGTAAACCCAGTACGTTGTTCAGTGGAAGCGGTGCTCTGCTGATCGGGGGCAGGTATCCGAGGCTGGCGTGCAGTCGGTGCCAGTTGTAGTGATGCAGCCAGGGCAGCAGGTGCGCTGCTCGCTGCTGTGAAGTGTCGTAGCTACGGGCATAGGCCCATTCACGCAGGCTCGTTTGGATGAAGCGCTCGGCCTTACCGTTGGTGCGTGGCGTATAGGGCTTGGTACGGATGTGTTTCAGCCTGAGTCGAGCACACAACCGTTGAAACGCCCGGGACCGATAACAGGCGCCGTTGTCTGTCATGACGCGCCGAAAGCAGATGTTCAGCCCGCGGTAGTAGCGCAGTGCTTGCAGCAAGGCCCGGCAGGCGCTGCTGCCGCGCTCATCTGGATGCAGGCTGGTGAACGCCAGTCGGGACGCATCGTCGATAGCCACGTGCATGAACTCCCAGCCGGCGCCGTCGGAGCACTGCTGACGGTCGCCAGTGACTCGATGCCCGGGTTTCCAGAAGCGGCCAAGCTTCTTGATGTCCAAGTGCAGGAGATCGCCAGGATTGGCGTATTCATAACGCACCACCACAGGAGCGGGTTCCAGCTCAGCCAGCCGATGAAAGCCGGCCTGCTTGAGGCGGCGGGCCACGGTACTGACGGCCAGGCCGAGTATCTGAGCGATCTGCCGGTAAGTCTTGCGAGAGCGACGTAGCTCGATCAGTTGCTCGACCAGAGCGATTGCCGTGGCATGGGGGCATGAGTGCGGACGTGATGAACGATCCATCAGGCCAATCTCACCTTCCTCACGAAAGCGTTTGAGCCACTTGTAGGCTGTACGCACACTGACGCCAGCGGCTTGTGCCGCATCTTCGACTCGCAGACCGTTGAGCATGCGCTGCACGAGAAGGGCTCGACCTCGCGGGGTAAGACGGGCATGTTTATGCAGGTTCATCCGGGGCTCCTGGAAGGCTGTGTTGGTCGCGCTTCCAGAATTCCGGGAATGCCCCGGATGAACAACCTACTGAGAGATCACACCTAGCGGTAGCGGGCGAGGATGGCGTCGAACTCGCCGTCCTGCTTCATCTGCACCAGGGCGCGCAGGAGTGCTTGCGTCGGTACGTCCGGTTCGTCACGAACGATGCAGGAGACCAGGTCGCTGCTGATTTCGCCGAGCACGTGCAACTGCTCGGCTTTGCTCCGATGGCGGTTGAACCAGGCCAGGGACAGGCTGTTGCTGAGCGCATAGCGGTAGCGACCGGCCTCGAGTTTCTCCAGCGCCAGGGCCTGGGTGCGGGCGTCCTCACGGTGAATCCGGGCACTGTCGAACAGCGCCTGCAGGCTGGGGTAGCTGAAACCCAGGACCGTGCCCAGGCGCTGGCCGCTAAGCTTCTCCAGCGCGAAGTCGGGCTCGGCGCTGCGTCCCACGATCAGGTCGTGCTGGACCATGAAGGGCAGACTCCAGATGTACTGGTGGTGTGACTCCTGGAGCCAGGACGGGTTGACGTAGCAGCGTACGTCGATTTCGCCTCGAACCAGCGTGCGTTGCACACGCAGGCGTGGCATCACCAGCAGCTCGGCGGTGCGGCCAACCTTCTGTGCCAGGCGCATCTGCAGGTCATAGAGAATGCCGGTGGTCGCCTGGCCGTCGACGATCTGCATCATCGGCATGGCCCAGCTCTCGGTGACGGCGAACCGCAGCGGGCGTTGCTCCTGCGCGAAGGCGGCAACGCCGACCGCCAGCAGCAGGGCGCCGAGCAGGCGCAGGGGCGTCAGTGCCGGGCGGCGTTGGTGTCGGTGCAGTAGCTGCTCGGGCATGCTGTCGCTCAGGCCAGCGCGGGTTCGAAGCTGTCCGCCCGCGCCATGTTCCACATGCGTTCGTAGAACTCGCCGCTGATCTTGCCGCTGACCAGCTCGCCCGGTGCGAGGAAGACGTGCTGCTGGGCGAACAGCTTGATCTCGGTGGCGGACATGCGCTGCACCAGATGCTTGGCATCAATCTGTGCGGGGTGGTCGAGGCCGGCGGCGGCGAGCATCTCGGCCAGCGCCTTGAGCGTATTGCGGTGGAAGTTGTGGACACGCTGGGCCTTGTCCTCGACCACCAGGGCGCGCTGGCGCAGCGGGTCCTGGGTGGCGACGCCGGTCGGGCACTTGTTGGTGTGGCAGGACTGCGACTGGATGCAGCCGATGGCGAACATGAAGCCGCGCGCCGAGTTGGCCCAGTCGGCGCCGATGGCCAGCACGCGGGCGATGTCGAAGGCGCTGACGATCTTGCCGCTGGCGCCGAGCTTGATCTTGTCGCGTAGGTTGCTGCCGACCAGGGTGTTGTGCACGAACAGCAGGCCTTCGCGCAGTGGCACGCCGAGGTGGTCGGTGAACTCCAGCGGCGCGGCACCGGTGCCGCCCTCCTTGCCGTCGACGACGATGAAGTCCGGCAGGATGCCGGTCTCCAGCATGGCCTTGACGATGCCCATGAATTCCCAGGGGTGGCCCAGGCAGAACTTGAAGCCCACCGGCTTGCCGCCCGACAGCTCGCGCAGCTGGGCAATGAACTGCAGCAGCTCGGTCGGCGTGGAGAATGCGCTGTGGCGCGACGGAGACACGCAATCCTCGCCCATCGGGATGCCGCGCGTGCTGGCGATTTCCGCGGTGATCTTGTGCTTGGGCAGGATGCCGCCATGGCCAGGCTTGGCGCCCTGGCTGAGCTTGATCTCGATCATCTTCACCTGCGGGGTGCAGGCCTGGGCAGCGAAGCGTTCGGCATCGAAGCGGCCGTCCGAGGTGCGGCAGCCGAAGTAGCCGCTGCCCAGCTCCCACACCAGATCACCGCCATGCTCGCGATGATAGGGGCTGATGCTGCCTTCGCCGGTGTCGTGGTAGAAGTCGCCGAGCTTCGCACCTTCGTTGAGGGCACGAATGGCATTGGCGCTCAGCGAGCCGAAGCTCATCGCCGAGATGTTGAACAGGGAGGCCGAGTAAGGCTGGCGGCATTGCGGCCCGCCGATCTCCACGCGGAAGCTGCAGGGGTCGGTCAGCGGCGCCGGGCGCATGGAGTGGCTGATGAACTCGAAGCCGCTCTGGTAGACGTCGCTGAGGGTGCCGAAGGGTTTGTCGGCGCCTTCGTTCTTTGCCCGGGAGTAGACCAGCGAGCGTTGCGAGCGCGAGAAGGGCAGCTGTTCGGCGTCGCCTTCGAGCAGGTACTGGCGAATTTCCGGGCGGATGCCCTCGACCAGGTAGCGGATATTGCCGAGGATCGGATAGTTGCGGCGCACCGCATGGCGCTTCTGCAGCAGGTCGCCGATACCGATCAGGCTGAGCACGGCGCCGAGCAGGGTGAAGGGCCACAGCCACTCGTGATCGAGGAAGGGCAGGCTGCCCAGGGTAAACAGCACGCAGAAGGCGAAGAAAGCGTAGCGGCTGAGCAAGGACAGGTTCATGCGGTCTCCCGTGACGTGGAACAAAACCAGACTTTAGACCAAATGGCTATATATGGTCATGTTTTGTCCGTATAGACACTCTCAAGGGCTGAGGACGAATGGCCACGCCCTGTGGCACACTCAGTGGCCCGGAGCCAACCATCGCCAGAGCTTGGCCCTTATCCCCCGTTTTTTTGGTCTGCGCAATCGTCGCAGTCCTACTGCCTGAGGCCGTCCTTGGCGGCCAAGAAGAGGAATGACCGTGCATAACGTCGTGATCAGTGGTACCGGCCTCTATACCCCGGCCAACAGCATTTCCAACGACGAACTGGTGGCATCCTTCAATGCCTACGTGCAGCAGTTCAACGCTGACAACGCCGAGGCCATCGCCCGTGGCGAGGTCGAGGCGCTGAGCGAGTCCAGCAGTGGTTTCATCGAGAAGGCGTCGGGCATCAAGAGCCGCTTCGTCATCGACAAGGACGGCATCCTCGACCCGCAGCGCATGGTGCCGCGCATCCCCGAGCGCTCCAACGAGCAATGGGGCATCCTCTGCGAGATGGCCGTGGGCGCTGCCAAGCAGGCGCTGGAGCGTGCCGGCAAGACCGTCGCCGACATCGACGGGGTGATCGTCGCCTGTTCGAACCTGCAGCGCGCCTACCCGGCGGTGGCCATCGAAGTGCAGGCGGCCCTGGGCATCGAGGGCTGGGGGTATGACATGAACGTGGCCTGCTCGTCGGCCACCTTCGGCATCCAGGCCGCGACCACCGCGATCCAGACCGGCCAGGCCCGCGCCATTCTCATGGTCAACCCGGAAATCTGCACCGGCCACCTGAACTTCCGTGACCGGGACAGCCACTTCATCTTCGGTGATGCCGCCACGGCGGTGATCATCGAGCGTGCCGACCAGGCCACCTCCAAGCATCAGTTCGACGTGGTCGGCACCAAGCTGCTGACCCAGTTCTCCAACAACATCCGCAACAACTTCGGTTTCCTCAACCGTGCGGCGGAGGAGGGCGTGGGCACTCGCGACAAGCTGTTCGTGCAGGAAGGCCGCAAGGTGTTCAAGGACGTCTGCCCGATGGTCGCCGAGCTGATCGCCGCACACCTGGCGGAAAACCAGCTCAACGTCAGCGACGTCAAGCGCTTCTGGCTGCACCAGGCCAACCTCAACATGAACCTGCTGATCGCTCGCAAGCTGCTGGGCCGTGATGCCGAGCCGCATGAGGCGCCGGTGATTCTCGACACCTACGCCAACACCAGTTCGGCCGGTTCGGTGATCGCCCTGCACAAGAACCAGGACGATCTGCCCGCAGGCAGCCTGGGTGTTCTAAGCTCCTTCGGTGCCGGTTATTCGATCGGCAGTGTAATTTTGCGCAAGCGTTGAACTCTCTTTGAGAATGCCTGACGCGCGCGGGGCGTTCATGCGTGCGCTCAGGCTTCATCCTAGGGAGTTCTATGTCCGATTCCGAACTGCTGGATCGTCTGCTCGCCGGTGAGCAGAAGGCTTATCGCGAGCTGGTCGCTCGCTATCAGGGCGCGATGCGGGCGGTGGCCTACGCCATCGTCGGCAGCCGCCACGCCGATGAGGTGGTGCAGGACGCGTGGCTCGCGGTGGTGCGCAGTCTCAGCGGCTTCGAGGGGCGTGCCAGCCTGAAGACCTGGCTGTTGACCATCACCGCCAATACCGCCAAGACCCGTCTCAAGCAGAATCGTCGCGAGGTGCTGCTCGACGACCTGCCAGCGCCCCACGGCACCATCGGCGAGGAGCGCTTCGCCGACGATGGCCACTGGCTGCTGGCGCCCCACGCCTGGCATCAGGACAGCCCCGAGGCGTTGCTGACCGAGGACGAGCTGCGCGAGTGCCTGGAGCATACGCTGACCAGCCTGTCGGAATTGCAGAGCAGCGTCCTGATATTGCGCGAGCGGCAGGGGCTGGAGTTGGAGGCGATCTGTAATCTTCTCGACATCTCGCTCTCCAATGCGCGTGTGCTGCTGCATCGAGCACGCCTGAAAGTCTTCGCCACTCTGGAACATTTCGAGGAGACAGGCCAATGCTGACCTGCAAGGAACTGGTCGCTCACTCAAGCGATTTTCTCGACGGCCAACTGACCCTGCGCCAGCGTATCGCGGTGCGCGCGCACCTGGCCATGTGCGGTAACTGCCGGCGTTTCATCCGGCAGATGAAGTTGACCCAGGCGGTGATCCGACAGATGCCAGAGGGCGAGCTGCCCGAACTCGAGGCTCTGTCCGAGCGTCTGGCGCAGACGCGCCGCGACGACGATTGAAGCGAACCCGGAGTGATCCGGGTTTTTCTTTTCTCCCGTTCACCGCCATTCCATCCCCCGCGTCGCCGCTGTGGGAGGGGCTTCAGCCGCGACCTCCTGAATAGCCGGTAACCGACAGTCGCGCACCTGCTCAATGCGCATTGCCTCCCGGCCAGGGAAAAGTTTTCACCCTCCGCTGTAACGTCCGCACCTGTGCCTCGTCCATTGCTGCGAGGGCGCCAATCCGGCCCCGTCAATCGAATCGATGGAGATGCACCATGAAACAACTCAATACCCTGACTGCCACCCTGGGCGCTGCACTGCTGACTTCCGTGGCGTTCACCGCGCATGCTGCGAGCAACCCGTTCGCCGCGCAGGAACTGGCCAGCGGCTACAGCCTGGCAGCTGCCGAGAAGGCCCAGGAAGGTTCCTGTGGCGAAGGCAAGTGCGGTGGCGAGATGAAGGCCGATCAGGACGGCAAGTGCGGCGAGGGCAAGTGCGGTGCCGAGAAGAAGGCTGACGCCGAAGGCAAATGCGGCGAAGGCAAGTGCGGCGGCGAGAAGAGCGAGTAAGGGCGAGGGACGGATCATGCAACTCGCACCTCTCAGCGGCGCCGGGCTTGGCCTGCGCCGCGGCCTGCTGGCCGAGCTGAGCGCCGATGCCGCCAGCGGCGCCGACTTCCTGGAGGTCGCGCCGGAGAACTGGATCGGCGTCGGCGGGCGCCTGGGCAAGCAGTTGCGGGCCCTGAGCGAGCGCCGGCCGCTGTTGTGCCATGGTCTTTCCCTCAACCTGGGTGGCTTCGCACCGCTGGACCTGGACCTGCTGCACGCCATCAAGGGTTTTCTCGATGCGCACGGCGTGCTGGCCTACAGCGAGCACCTGTCGGCCTGTGCCGACGAGGGCCAGCTCTACGACCTGATGCCGCTGCCGTTCTCCGAGGAGTCGGTGCTGCGCATCGCCGAGCGCGTGCGCATCGTCCAGGACGTACTGGAACGGCCACTGATCATCGAGAACGTCTCGGCCTATGCACGCCTGCCGGGTGAGCTGGAGGAAGCAGAGTTCGTCTGCGCGGTGCTGGAGCGGGCCGACTGCCAGCTGCTGCTGGACGTCAACAACGTCTACGTCAACAGCCTGAATTTCGGCTTCGATGCCGATGCCTACATCGCGGCGATGCCCAGCGAGCGCATCGCCTACCTGCATGTGGCCGGTCACTACGACCAGGCCGACGACCTGAAGATCGATACCCACGGAGCCGCGGTGATCGACCCGGTCTGGGCCCTGCTGCGTGCCACCTACGCGCGGCATGGCGTGCGACCGACGCTGCTGGAGCGTGACTTCAACTTCCCGCCGCTGGCCGAACTCTATGCCGAGCTGGCGCATATCCGTGCGTTGCAGCAGGCCGCGGCACCTCTCGGCAGGTATGGCACATGAAGGGGATCGAGCTGCAGCGCGATTTCGCCGCGCGCATCCGTCAGCCTGATGCGCACGGGCTGTTGCCGGGGATCGCTGCCGAGCGCATGGCGATCTACGAGGAGCTGTTCTTCAACAATGTCGCCAGCCTGGTGAGCGGTGCCTTTCCGGTGCTGCGCGGTGTGCTCGGTGCCGAGCGCTGGCAACGCCTGGTGCGCGGCTTTCTCGCCGAGCACCGTGCCGCTACCCCCTATTTCCTGGAAATCAGTCAGGAGTTCATCGCCTGGTTGCAGCAGGGCTACCGCCCTGAGCCTGACGACCCGCCGTTCATGCTGGAGCTGGCGCACTACGAATGGGTGGAGCTGGCGCTGGATGTCAGCGAGGCGCAGCTGCCGCAACGCGGCTGGTCGCCGCTGGCCTGGCCGCTGGCCTATGTGTGGCCGGTCCAGCGCATCGGTGCTGAACATCGCCCTGCGCTGCCGCCTGGCGAGCCGACCTGCCTGCTGGTCTGGCGGGATGGCAGGGATCAGGTGCGCTTCATGCAGCTGACGCCCTTCGCCTACCAGCTGGCGCTGCGCCTGCAGGCCGGCGAATCACCGCTGCAGGCGCAGCTGGCCCTGGCCACGGCTGCAGGCTTGGCCGCCGACCGCAGCTATTTCGCTAACGCCCGTGCGCTGCTGGAAGACTGGCAGGCGCGCGACATCTGGTTTCCCTATACCGAGGACTGACCGTCATGATCGCTTTGCTCAATCGTTTCCAGGATGCGCTGGAGTATTCCCGGCGCCTGGATTTCCTCGGCCCGCTGCTGCTGCGCCTGTACCTGGTGCCGGTGTTCTGGATGGCCGGTACGCAGAAACTGGCCGATATCGGCGCCACGGCGGCCTGGTTCGGCAACCCGGACTGGGGGCTTGGCCTGCCATTCCCCGAGCTGCTGGCCTGGGCCGCGGCGCTGAGCGAGGCCGGTGGCGCCATTCTGCTGCTGTTCGGCCTGGCGGTGCGCTGGATCAGCATTCCGCTGATCGTCACCATGCTGGTGGCGATCTGTGCGGTGCACTGGCCCTACGGCTGGCAGGCGATCGCCGACCCGTCCGCGCCCTTCGCCAACGAACGCGTGCTGGCGGCTGCGCAGAAGCTGGAACGGGCACGCGCCATCCTGCGCGAACACGGCAACTATGACTGGCTGACGAGCAGCGGCAAGTTCGTGGTGCTGAACAATGGCATCGAGTTCGCCGTCACCTACCTGGTGATGCTGGTCGCGCTGTTCTTCAGTGGGGCGGGGCGCTGGTTCAGTCTGGATTACTGGCTGGCGCGGCAGTGGCGCACGCCGCGTGCGTCCGCCTAGGCGAGCGGGTTGTCACGGCGCCGGTTCTCGCGAAACTCCCCCGGCGTCTGCCCGGTCCAGCTCTTGAAACTGCGGTGGAAGGAGCGTGACTCGGTGAAACCCAGGTAGCAGGCAATGTCCTGGATCGCCAGGTCACTGCGCAGCAGGTAGTGCTCGGCCAGCTCCTGACGCAGCTCGTCGAGTATCTGCTGGTAGCTGGTGCCGGCCTGCTGCAGATGGCGCTGCAGGGTGCGCACCGTCATGTCGAACTTCTCGGCCACCCGTTCCTTGCGTGGCAGACCATCCTTTAGCAGCAGGCGCAGGGCATTCTTCACCCGTCGCGGTAGCGGCTCGTCATCGTCCAGGCCGGCCATCAGGGTCAGCGCGTGCTCTTCCAGCGTGCGCAGCAGGTTGGCGTCGGCCTGGCGCAACGCGACGCCCAGGTAGTCCAGCGGCACCAGCAGCGCATTGCATGGCTGCTCGAACAGCACCGGGCAGCCGAACAGCTGCTGGTAGTCGTCGAGCGTGGTGCCGGCCGGTTGCGCGTGCTCGAACCACACCTCGCGTGGCGAGTGCTCGGAGTCGGCGATCCAGCGTGCGTACAGCAGCCAGGAGGCGAGCACGTTCTCCACCATGTGTCGCCGCACCTCGGGGCCCTGATGACGGCAGCTCCAGATCAGGCGCACATGGTCCTCGGCCGCTTCGATACGGCTGGTGCCCATGTCACCCACCAGTTTCTCGTAGGGCACGATACGGCTCATGGCTTCGCCCAGGGTGGCGCAGTTCATGGCGATGTAACCGAGCACGCTCCAGGAACCCGGCTGCACGAAGCGCGCCGCGTGCAGGCCGAACAGCGGGTCGGCGGAAACGCTCATCAGGTGTTCCAGCAGGCGTTCATGCACCTCGCTGGGCATGCGCTTGCCGTTGTCGGCCAGGTCGCGCGCGTCGATGCCGGCCGCCGCCAGCGCGCGATCGATGTCCAGGCCAAGGTGCTCGGCCTGGCGCAGGTACTTGAGCAGGGCGGGAACCGAGGTGTAGCCGAGGTTTTCCATGGGTTCTTCTTGTTCTGGGTGAAAGGGTGCTCTGCCTGTCTTGATTGGCGACAGCGCCTGTCACAATCCGACAGTGACGGCGGACGACGGCTGGCTAGTATAGGCAGCCATCAGTGCTGATCGGAATGGGGAACGCAATGCGACGCTGGAACGGATGGGGTGACGAGTCGACCGAAGTGGAACTGCCGGCACATGGCGAGGCGTTTCTCGCCGAGCTGATCGGGCCAGGGCAGCGTCTAGCCGATGCCAGCCTGGCACAGGTACTGGCCAGTGTGCCGCCGTCGCGCCTGGCGCCGCACCCGTCGATCAGCCAGGACGCCGAGATGCGCGTGCGCCACGCCCGTGGGCAGAGCCTGTCGGACTGGCTGGCCATGCGCTCCGGGGATTTCGGCCTGTTTCCCGATGGCGTTGCCTGCCCGGAAAGCGCCGAGCAGATCCGCGAGCTGCTGGCCTGGGCGCAGCAGCACGACGTCACGCTGATTCCCTATGGCGGCGGTACCTCGGTGGCCGGGCACATCAATCCGCAAGCCGGCGAGCGCCCCGTGCTGACCCTGTCGCTGGAGCGCATGACGCGTCTGCTCGACATCGACGAAGACAGCCTCATCGCCACCTTCGGCCCCGGCGCCAATGGCCCGCAGGTCGAGAGCCAGTTGCGCGCACGCGGCTACACCCTGGGGCACTTCCCGCAGTCCTGGGAGCTGTCGACCCTCGGCGGCTGGGTGGCCAGTCGCTCCAGCGGTCAGCAGTCCCTGCGCTATGGGCGCATCGAGCAACTGTTCGCCGGCGGCAAGCTGGAAACCTTCGCCGGCACCCTGGAGATTCCCTCCTTCCCGGCCTCGGCCGCCGGCCCCGACCTGCGCGAGCTGGTGCTGGGCTCGGAAGGACGCTTCGGGGTGATTTCCGAAGTGCGCGTGCGCATCAGCCGCCTGGCCGAGCAGGAGCGCTTCTATAGCGTCTTCCTGCCCGACTGGCAGCAGGCACTGAGCGCCGTGCGCCAACTGGCCCAGGCGCGCGTACCCCTGTCCATGCTGCGCCTGTCCAATGCCATCGAGTCGCGTACCCAGCTGGCGCTGGCCGGGCATCCGCAGCAGATCGCCCTGCTGGAAAAGTACCTGGCGTTGCGCGGCGCCCGTGACGGCAAGTGCAT
Source organism: Ectopseudomonas khazarica (assembly GCF_017915135.1). Taxonomy (NCBI): domain Bacteria; kingdom Pseudomonadati; phylum Pseudomonadota; class Gammaproteobacteria; order Pseudomonadales; family Pseudomonadaceae; genus Ectopseudomonas; species Ectopseudomonas khazarica. The sequence goes on from NZ_CP068551.1 coordinate 1,733,290, forward strand.
GCTGACCTTCGGCGTCACCGGCAGCCGTGTGCAGAACGCCGCCTCGCTGAAACAGGCGCGGCGCCTGCTGAAGGGCTTCGGCGGGGTGTTCACCGGCACCCTGCTGGGCAAGAAGTGGGAGCAGAATCGCTTCCGCTTCCCGTACCTGCGCCACGGTCTGTGGGAGGGCGGCTATCTGGTCGACACCCTGGAAACCGCCACCGACTGGTCGAACGTCGACAACCTGCTGAACAAGGTCGAAGCCAGCCTGCGCGAAGAGCTGGTCGGCGATGGCGAACGCGTGCATGTGTTCACCCACCTGTCGCACGTCTATGGCGAGGGCTCCAGCATCTACACCACCTATGTGTTCCGGCCGGGCAGCGACTACACCGAGGCCCTGTCGCGCTGGCAGCGCCTGAAGGCCGCAGCCAGCCGCACCATCGCCGAGAACCGCGGCACCATCAGCCACCAGCATGGCGTCGGGCGTGACCATGCGCCGTACCTGGTGGAGGAGAAAGGCGAACTGGGCATGGCCACGTTGCGCAAGCTGTCCGCGCATTTCGATCCTGAACAGCGCCTGGCTCCCGGCGTGCTTCTGCAGGACTGATCATGGAAGCCTGGAACGCCGCCTGGCGCGAACGTGCCCTGCCCGAGCTGGCGGCGCGCGACTGGGATTTGCTGGTGATCGGCGGCGGCATCTGCGGCGCCGGCATCCTGCGCGAGGCCGCCCGGCGTGGCTGGCGTTGCCTGCTGCTGGAGCAGCGTGATTTCGCCTGGGGCACCTCCAGTCGCTCGTCGAAAATGGTCCACGGCGGGTTGCGCTATGTCGCCAAGGGGCAACTGGCGCTGACCCGTGACTCGGTACGCGAGCGTCAGCGCCTGCTGGGCGAGGCGCCGGGGCTGGTGCAGCCGCTGAGCTTCGTCATGCCGCACTATCGTGGCGGCTTTCCCGGCCCCAGGGTCTTCGGCGGTTTGCTGAGCCTGTATGACGCCCTGGCCGGCAAGCGCAATCACCTGTTCTACCCGCTGCAGCAACTGCGCTACCTGGCGCCGGGCCTGCGCGAGGATGGCCTGCTGGGTGGCACGCGTTTCTTCGACGCGGTGACCGACGATGCGCGCCTGGTGCAACGTGTGCTGGCTGAGGCGCGCAGCGACGGTGGCGAGGCGCTCAACGGCATGCGCGTGGTCGAGCTGCTGCGCGAGGCGGACCAGGTCGTCGGTGTGCTCGCCGAGGATACGCAGACGGGCGCGCGCTACCCGCTGCGCAGTCGTGCCGTGGCGCAGGCCACCGGGGCCTGGGCCGACCGCCTGCGGACGCCGGGCAATGGGCGGATCCGCCCGCTGCGCGGCAGCCATCTGCTGCTGCCGGGCTGGCGCCTGCCGGTGGCCCACGCCTTCAGTTTCATGCACGCGGAGGATGGTCGGCCGGTGTTCGTCTTCCCCTGGGAGGGGGCGACGGTGATCGGCACCACCGACTTGGATCATGATGGGGCGCTGGATGACGACGCGGCCATCAGCAACGCGGAGGTCGACTACCTGCTGGCGGCCTGTGCCCAGCAGTTTCCCCAGGCCCTGGTCGGCCGCGCCGACGTGCTGGCGACCTGGGCCGGCGTGCGTCCGGTGGTGAGTGACGGCGCCGTCGGCCTGAAGCCCTCGGACGAGAAGCGCGAGCATGCGCTGTGGGTCGAGCCGGGGTGCGTGACCCTGGCCGGCGGCAAGCTGACGACCTTCCGGCTGCTGGCGCTGGAGGTGCTGCGCGCTTGCGCCGGCTTCGTCGGCAAGACGGTTGACGACCGCGGTTGTGCCGTGTTCCGCGCTGAAGCGTTGCCGTCCATGGCGTCGCTGAGCCCGGCGCAGCAACGGCGTCTGGCTGGTCGCCATGGCCGCCAGCTGGGCGAGGTGCTGCGGCGGATCGAAGCCCTGGGTGAGGCGTGCGTCGCCGGCACCGACACCCTGTGGGCCGAGCTGGCCTGGGCCGCCGACGGCGAGCTGGTGCTGCACCTGGACGACCTGCTGCTGCGCCGTACCCGTTTGGGCCTGTTGCTGGCCGAAGGCGGGCGTGCCGAGCTGCCGCGCATTCGTGCGCTGTGCCAGCCACGCCTGGGCTGGAGCGACGAGCGCTGGCTGCAGGAACAAGCGAACTACCTGGCGCTCTGGCAACGCTGCTACAGCTTGCCGCCAGCCTGATCATCCAGTGGCGGCCTGGCCGCCGCTGGCAGCCCGGACGCGAACCGGGACAAACGAAGAAGCCGCGCCCGGTATGCAGCCGGCCACGCAGCCACATGCCTGACAAGAAGGATCACACCTTGAGCGAACCAAGCTACCTGCTGAGCATCGACAACGGCACCCAGAGCGTGCGTGCGCTGCTGTTCGATACCGCCGGCAACCTGCTCGCCAAGGGCAAGGTGGAGCTCGACCCGTACTTCTCCAGCCAGCCGGGCTGGGCCGAGCAGGACCCGGAGTACTACTGGGCCAGCCTGGGGGAGGCCTGTCGGCTGCTCTGGCAGCAGGCGGACATCGACCGCAGCCTGATCAGGGGCGTGGCGGTGACCACGCAGCGTGGCAGCGTCATTCATGTCGATGAGCAGGGCACGCCGCTGCGCCCGGCGATCCTCTGGCTCGACCAGCGTCGCGCCGAGGTCCGGGAGCGCATCAAGGGGCCGTGGGGCTGGCTGTTCAAACTGGCCCGTGCCGAGGAGGCGGTCGATCACTTCCGTGGCCAGGCCGAGGTCAACTGGGTCGCCCAGCAGCAACCGGAGATCGCCGCCCGCACGCACAAGGTGCTGCTGCTCTCGGGCTTTCTCACCCATCGTCTGTGTGGCCGTTTCGTCGACTCGACCAGCAGTTGCGTGGCCTACCTGCCGTTCGACTACAAGCGCCTGTGCTGGGCTGCGCCGCGGGACTGGAAATGGCAGGCGCTGGCGGTACGCCGGGAACAGCTGCCCGAGCTGTTCAAGCCGGGCGAGCGCCTGGGCAGCATCTCGGCGCAGGCGAGTCGTCACACCGGTATTCCCGAGGGGCTGCCGCTGATCGCCGCTGGCGCCGACAAGGCCTGCGAGGTGCTCGGCTCCGGCGCTCTGGACGCGAGCACCGCGTGCCTCTCCTACGGCACCACGGCGACCATCAACACCACCCGCAGTCGTTATCTGGAGACCATCGCGCTGATTCCGCCGTACCCGGCAGCGCTGCCGGATCACTTCAATACCGAGGTGATGATCTATCGCGGTTTCTGGATGGTCAGCTGGTTCAAGCGCGAGTTCGGCCTGCGCGAGATGCAGCGCGCCGAGGCCCTGGGCGTGGCGCCCGAGGCCCTGTTCGACGAACTGGTCAACGCCGTGCCCCCCGGCTCCATGGGGCTGATGCTGCAACCCTACTGGACCCCCGGCATCCGGGAGCCCGGACTGGAGGCCAAGGGCTCGATCATCGGCTTCGGTGACGTGCACACGCGCGCGCACCTGTATCGCGCCATCCTCGAAGGGCTGGCCTATGCCCTGCGCCAGGGTAAGGAGCGCATCGAGAAACGTGCCGGCACGCCGATCCGGCGCCTGCGCGTGTCCGGCGGTGGTTCGCAGAGCGATGCGGCGATGCAGCTGACCGCCGACATCTTCGGCCTGCCGGCAGAGCGCCCGCATCTGTACGAAACCAGCGGCCTCGGGGCGGCGATCAACTGCGCCGTGGGCCTTGGCCTGCATGCCGACTATGCGGCCGCCATCGCCGCGATGACCCGCGTCGGCCAGGTCTTCGAGCCCGACCCGGCGGCGCAGCGCACCTACGAGCAGCTCTACACGCAGGTCTACCAGCGCATGTATCGCCAGCTCAGGCCGCTGTACCAGCGCATCCGCAAGATCACCGGCTATCCGGCCTAGGGCTGCAAGCCGGGAGGTGCGTCGCCCTGAATGGCCTCAGGCGACGTCCACCAGCACGATCTCGCTGTCTTCCTGCGCTTCGACGCGCAGCTGGGTTTCCTCGGCGATGGCCACCCCGTCACGTGCCTTGGCGGCCACGCCGTTGACGCTGAAGGCGCCGCTGGCCGCGACCAGATAGGCCTTGCGCCCTGGCTGCAGGCTGTACTCGGCAGTCTGTCCGGCCTTGATCGTGGCGGCTAGCAGTCGCGCATCGGTGCGGATGCGCAGGGCGTCGACATCTTCCTCGTAGCCACTGGCCAGGGTGACGAAGGCTCCGGAGCGATCCCCCTTGGGAAACGGCCTGGCGCCCCAGGACGGCGGCAGGCCCGCCTGGGTCGGCTGGATCCAGATCTGGAAGATCTTGGTGGTCTCATCCTCCAGGTTGTACTCGCTGTGGGCGATCCCGGTGCCGGCGCTCATCACCTGCACGTCGCCGGCCTCGGTACGGCCCTTGTTGCCCAGGTTGTCCTCGTGGCTGATCGCCCCTTCGCGGACATAGGTGATGATCTCCATGTCACGATGCGGATGGGGCGGGAAGCCCGAGTGCGGCGCGATCTCGTCGTCGTTCCAGACACGCAGGTTGCCCCAGCTCATGCGCTGTGGATCGTAGTATTCGGCGAAGGAAAAATGGTGGCGGGCATTGAGCCAGCCGTGGTGGGCGCCACCGAGTTGTTCGAACGGACGTACGTCAATCATGGTCAATCCTCCTGTCACGCCAGGGCTGAGTCCCGGGCAGTGTCGATGGCGGCATGATCCATTTGGTTTAATCGATTTTAAAGCGCAATATTTTTGGCATTAACATCGATTCATTCGATTATTTTCGCGAAGGCCAAGCACTAGGCTTTCGCTGAACCCTTCAAGGAGGAGTGCGATGGGCGAGCGCAAGGCCTGGCTGATCCTGCATGGCAAACAGGCACTGAACGAAGAGGTGAGGGCGGCGGTGAACGGCCTGCGCGAGCGTGGCTGGGACCTGGCGGTGCGCCTGACCTGGGAAGGCGGTGACGCCGAACGACTGGTCGAGGAAGGGCTGGCTGCCGGCTATCGGACGCTGATCGCCGGCGGTGGCGATGGCACCCTGCGCGATGTGGTCGAGGCGCTGGTCAAGGCGCGGAGCGAGGCGAGCCTGGCGCTGCTGCCACTGGGCACCGCCAATGACTTTGCCCACGCCGCCGGTATCGCCCTGGCCCCCGCCGCCGCGCTGGCGCTGCTTGAGGTCGAGCCGGTGAGCGTGGATGTCGGTATGGCGGGCGAACGTGCCTTCCTCAACATGGCCACGGGCGGCTTCGGCTCCAACGTCACCGCCAATACGCCGGAAGAACTGAAGAAGGTGCTGGGCGGCGCTGCCTATCTGCTCACCGGGCTCAGCCGCTTTTCCGAGGTGCGCGCCGCCACGGGGCGCTTCCACGGGCCTGACTTCGACTGGCAGGGGGAGTTTCTCGCGCTGGGCATCGGCAACGGCCGCCAGGCCGGCGGCGGCCATGTGCTGTGCCCACAGGCCAGGGTCGACGACGGCCTGCTGGACGTCTGCATCGTGCCGGCCGCGCAGGATGTGGTGACGACCCTGGGCACCCTCCTGTCGGGCGGCATGCGCGGCCTGCAGAGCGTGGCGATCAACGCCCGCCTGCCCTGGGTTGAGGTCGAGGCCAGCGAGGGGCTCGACCTCAACCTCGATGGCGAGCCGATGACGAGCGAGCGCCTGCGTTTCGACGCGGTGCCTGCTGCCCTGCGTCTGCACCTGCCGGAGCATTCCCCGCTACTCGGTCGCTGGTCAGGTGAAGAGGGCTGAGGCATGATGGCTGAGCGCCAGCAATGCTACAGTCTGCCGGCCGCTCGCCGATAACCCTAATGGCAGGCTAGACTCACTAAACACCACGGGAGCGCATGATGGCCGGCATTCTTGATTCAGTAGATCAACGCACGCAACTGGTCGGCGAAAACCGCCTGGAAATCCTCATGTTCCGCCTGGGCGGCCGGCAGCTGTTCGCGATCAACGTGTTCAAGGTGCAGGAAGTCCTGCAGATGCCCAAGCTGACGCTGATGCCCCAGCGCCATCGCTTCGTCTGTGGCGTGGTCAACCTGCGTGGCCAGACCCTGCCGGTGATCGACCTGTCTCAGGCCATCGGCATGCGCCCGCTGGTGCCGGATGAGCGCAGCACCATCATCGTTACCGAATACAACCGCTCCGTGCAGGCATTTCTGGTCGGCAGCGTCGACCGCATCCTCAACCTCAACTGGGAGTCGATCCAGCCGCCCCCTGGCGGTGCCGGCCGGCAGCACTACCTGACCGCCATCACCAAGGTCGACGAGCAGATCGTCGAGGTGATCGACGTGGAGAAGGTGCTGGCCGAGATCGTGCCGATGAGCACCAAGGTATCGGCCGAGAAGCTGGCCGACCCGCTGCTGGAGAAGGCGCGTGGGCGTGAGGTCCTGCTGGTCGACGACTCCAGCGTGGCGCTCAGCCAGCTGCGTGACACCCTGACCCAGCTGGGCATTCGCCTGCACATGGCCAGCGACGGCCTCAAGGCCTTCAACCTGCTGAAGAAGTGGGCCGACAGCGGTGAGGTGATGACCGACAAGCTGCTGATGGTCTTCACCGATGCCGAGATGCCGGAAATGGACGGCTACCGGCTGACCAGCGAGATTCGCAGCGACCCGCGCCTCAAGGACCTCTACGTGGTCTTGCACACCTCGCTGTCCGGCAGTTTCAACGAGGCCATGGTGAAGAAGGTCGGCTGCGACGGTTTCCTCTCCAAGTTCCAGCCGGACAAGTTGGTGGACGTGATCCGCACGCGCCTGGAGCTCGACGAGCCCCGCTAGGGCTGCACGCCAGGTTTCGTCCTTGCGTCGCGGCGCGGGCGGGGCGACTGCCCGGCGCTGACGCTGCCCATCCGCCAACCCGCTACCCGGGTTTACCCTGTTTCCTGCAGCCTAGTGCTTGTGAGCATCGGCGTCAGCTCGTATAACGGCGTTTTGCCAACAGGGAGCTGACCCATGCCGAGTCTTTCGGAGCTGTACCGCTTTCCGCTCAAGTCCGGGCGCGGCGAGGCGCTGCAGCGCAGCGCGGTCGATGGCCTGGGGCTCAATGGCGACCGCCGCTGGATGGTGGTCGATGCCGACAACGGTCGCTTCATCACGCAACGCCTGCTGCCGCAGATGAGCCAGCTGAGCGCCCTGTACGACGGTCGTGGCGGTCTGACACTCAGCGCGGCCGGGGTCGAGGATCTGAGCGTCGCGCTTCCCGAGCCGGATCAGGCGTTGCGCGGTGTGACCGTCTGGCGTGACAGCCTGCGCGTGCCGGATGCCGGCGACGAAGCGGCGGCCTGGCTCAGTGCGCTGCTGGGCAAGTCCTGTCGCCTGGTGCAGGTGCCGGACGAGCGTACCCGCCAGGTCGATACCGCCTATGCGCAGCCAGGGGACCGGGTGGCCTTCGCCGATGGTTTCCCGCTGCTGCTGATCGGCCAGGCGTCGCTGGACGACTTGTCGCGGCGTGTCGGCCAGCCGCTGTCGATGCTGCGCTTTCGCCCCAACCTGGTGGTCACTGGCAGCGAGGCCTACGCGGAAGACAGCTGGAAGCGCATTCGCATTGGCGAGGTGGAGTTCGACGTGGCCAAGGGCTGTTCGCGCTGCATCCTCACCACCGTCGATCCGCAGACCGGCGAGCGCCATGCCCAGCGTGAACCGCTGGCCACCCTGAAGACCTACCGTGAGCGCGATGGCGATGTGTACTTCGGTCAGAACCTGCTACCGCGCGGCGTAGGCGAGCTGCAGGTGGGCATGCCGGTCGAGGTGCTGGAATAAGCCGCAGGCCATGAGCCTCGGGCTGCAAGCCGCCGCGCTGTGTTCAGCGCTCATGGCTTGCAGCGCACGCGGTTTCACTGGTCGTCGAAGAAGCGCTCGTTCCAGGCCACCAGCGGGTGGGGGGCATTGAGCTTCTGGCCGTAGATGACCGAGTAGGACAGCACGTTCTGCACGTACTGGCGGGTCTCGTCGAACGGGATGTTCTCCACCCAGACGTCATAGCTCAGGTGATTGGCGCCGCGCAGCCACTGGCGCACGCGGCCTGGACCGGCGTTGTAGGCCGCCGAGGCGAGCACGCGGTTGCCGTTGAACTGGCCATACACCTGGCTCAGGTAGGCGGCGCCCAGCTGGATGTTGGTCTCCGGGTTGATCGCCTGCTTCGCCGAGGACAGCGGAATGCCGAACTTGCGTGCGGTTTCCCGGGCGGTGGCCGGCATCAGCTGCATCAGGCCCATCGCGCCGGCATGGGAGCGGGCGTCGGCCATGAACGCGCTCTCCTGGCGGGTGATGGCGAATACCCAGCTCGAATGGATGTCACGGCGTCGCGCTTCACGCACCAGGTCATCCCGGTGCGCCATGGGGAAGCGCACCTCCAGGTCGTCCCAGTACTGGGCCTGGCTGATGGTGCGGATGGCGGGGAAGTACCACTCCATGTCGTAGGCCAGGCGTGCCTGAGCCACCAGTTCATCGCGACTGAACAGGCGGCTGACGTGGTACCACTCGCGCCGGCCGTCGACGATCTGCCCCAGGGCGTGGAACTCCATGGCGCGGCGGATGCCGGCCGTGTTGCGCACCTTCTGGATGACCTTGGGGTCGATGTGCAGCGGCTGGTTGTTCAGCTGGTAGGGGGCCTTGACCTGGTCGGCGGCCATGAAACCGTAGAAGTCACGCTCCTTGGCCAGCGCCTGGAACAGCACGGCCGGTTGCTGGCTGTTGGGCTGGGCCAGTTGCAGGCTGCGGGCGTTCCAGTAGCGCCAGCGGTTGCTGCTGGCCAGCTCGGCCGGCATGCGCTGGGTCAGCTGGTAGGCCTCATCCCAGCGGCCATTACGCAGCAGCAGCCGTGCGCGCCACTCGCTGACGCTGTTGTCGCGCAGTTCCGGGTCGTACTTGGCCATCACCTGCAGCCCGCGCATGTCGAAGCGCTTGGCCAGGGTCAGGCCGATCTGCCGGGCGATGGCGACCTTCTCCTGTTCGGAGAACTTCATGCGCTGCGCGTAGTTGTCCAGCAGCGGCAGGGCGTCTTCCGGGCTCTGCCGGGCCAGGCGACGCAGGCCGAGACCGACCACGTCGCCCATTGCCTCGTCGGCCGGAGCGAAACGTGCGGTCTGCTTCAGGGTTTGCGGTTTCTGCGCCACCTCGAGCAACAGCTTGCCGTGGGTGCCGAGGGTGGACAGCCCCTTGACCAGGTAGTTGGCCAAACCGTAGTTACCGGCCTCGACGGCCAGCTTGGTGCGCTGCCAGCGGCGGCTCTCCGTGAGCTGGCCGTTGGCCGTCCAGCGCTCGAACAGCGGGTCGCAGGCATTGGGTTGCGACTTGCCCACCAGCCAGAGCTTCTCGGCCGTGGCATTGCCTTCCGCGACCTGGCCATGGGTCATCTGGTACTGGCCGTAGAGGCAGTCCAGTTCGGTGAAGTTCATCGCCGGATCGTAGTGCGCGAGAAAGGGTTTCCAGTCGCCGCGCTCGGCCAGCATGCGCAACCAGCGCAGCTTCATCCAGCTGGCTTGCGGCAGGTCGCCATGCTCGGCGAGAAACTTCTCGATCTCGGCAGTGCTGGCGGACTTGAGCCGGCTGGTCAGGTCGTCGTAGGTCAGATAGGGCGTCAGCGGGTAGTCACGCAGCGCTGTCTGGTAGGTGCGGTAGGGACCGCTGTCGCCCTTGGCCAGTGCGCGCTTGGCTTCGTCGTAGTACTGGCGCTGCTGGGCAAGGCTGGCGGCTTCGGCGCTGGCGACGCCGGCGGAGGTGAGGATCAGGCAGGAAATTACGGAGAGAAAGCGACTGCGCATGGTATATCCAGGGGCAAGCAGGTGATTGGGCAACACGGTCCGTGTTGTTGCATACGTCTAGCTTAGCGCTTCATCGAGGCAGGGTGAATGGCGCAGCGCCGGACGGACATATGCGGCAAAAAAGCGGCGTCGGGGCGCTCGGGCGCCATCCGGGTGGATGCCGCTGTCGGCGCGAAACGGCAACAGCCCGGTTGCATCTCGGGTAGAATGCGCCCCCTGTTTCTGGAGATGCCCATGACCCTGCTCAAGTTCGCTGACGTATCCCTCGCCTATGGCGCCATGCCCCTGCTCGACGGGGTGTCGTGGCAGATCGCACGGGGCGAACGGGTGTGCATCATCGGCCGCAACGGTACCGGCAAGTCGAGCATGCTGCGCCTGGTCAAGGGCGACCAGATGCCGGATGACGGCGAAATCTGGCGGGCGCCCGGGCTGAAGATCGGCGAATTGCCGCAGGAGCTGCCGCGTGCCGACGAGCGCACGGTGTTCGACGTGGTCGCCGAAGGCCTGGCCGGAGTCGGCGAGCTGCTGGCGCGTTATCACCACCTGGCGCAGCACATCTCGGGCGATGACGATCTCGAGCAACTGATGCACGTCCAGCAGGAGCTGGAAGCCAAGGACGGTTGGCGTTTGCAGCAACTGGTCGACAGCACCCTGAGCCGCCTGCAGCTGCCTGCCGACAAGACTCTCGCCGAGCTGTCCGGTGGCTGGCGCCGCCGCGTGCTGCTGGCGCAGGCGCTGGTTTCCGAGCCGGATCTGCTGCTGCTCGACGAACCGACCAACCACCTGGATATCGGTGCCATCGCCTGGCTCGAAGAAGCGCTGAAGGACTTCGGCGGCGCCGTGCTGTTCATCACCCACGACCGCTCCTTCCTGCAGAACCTGGCCACGCGCATCCTCGAGCTGGATCGTGGCGGGCTGATCGACTGGAACGGCGACTACGCCAGCTTCCTCGTGCACAAGGAGCAGCAGCTCGCTGCCGAGGAGACTGCCAACGGGCTGTTCGACAAGCGCCTGGCCCAGGAGGAGGTGTGGATTCGCCAGGGCATCAAGGCACGCCGTACGCGCAACGAAGGCCGCGTGCGTGCGCTCAAGGCGATGCGTGCCGAGCGCGCCGAACGTCGCGAGCGCCAGGGCAAGGCCACCATCCAGCTGGAGACGGCGGACAAGTCCGGCAAGCAGGTCATGGTGGCGGAGAACGTCAGTTTTGCCCATGCCGGCGGACCCTTCCTGGTCAGGGATTTCTCCATGGTGCTGCAGCGTGGCGATCGCATCGGCCTGCTGGGCGCCAACGGCACCGGCAAGACCACCTTGCTCAAGCTGCTGCTGGGTGACTTGCAGCCGAGCAGTGGTGGCATCGAGGTGGGCACCAAGCTGGAAGTGGCATATTTCGACCAATTGCGTCACCAGCTCGAGCCGGAGAAGACGGTGATCGACAACGTCGCCGAAGGGCGCGACTTCATCAGCATCGATGGGCAGAACCGCCACGTGCTGAGCTACCTGGGCGACTTCCTGTTCAGTCCGCAGCGGGCGCGCACCCCGGTGAAGGCGCTCTCCGGGGGGGAACGGGCACGACTGTTGCTGGCGAAGCTGTTCAGCAAACCGGCCAACCTGCTGGTGCTCGATGAACCGACCAACGACCTGGATGTAGAAACTCTGGAACTGCTCGAAGAAGTCCTGCTTAACTTCCCTGGTACGGTGCTGATGGTCAGCCACGATCGTGCCTTCCTCGACAATGTCGTGACCAGCACCCTGGTGTTCGAGGGCGAGGGCAAGGTGCGTGAGTACGTGGGTGGCTACCAGGACTGGCTGCGCCAGGGTGGTTCGCCGCGCCTGCTCGGCGTCGGCGAGAGCAAGTCGGGCAAGGCCGAGCTGGCCAGCGCGGTCGTCGAGGCACCGGTGGCAGAGGCGCCACAACCGGTTCAGGAAAGCAGCGAGCCGGCGAAGAAGAAACTCAGCTACAAGCTGCAGCGCGAACTCGAAGCGATCCCCGGGCAGATCGATGCCCTGGAGCAGGAGATGGCCGCGCTGCAGGAACGGATTGCGGATCCCGGCTTCTATCAGCAGCCGGTGCAGACCACCACGGACGTATTGGCGCGTCTCGATGACCTGCAGAAGGAGTTGGACAGGTTGATCGAGCGCTGGGCAGAGCTGGAAGGCTGACGAAGGAACGAACAGGCATGGCTATCGAGTACCGCATCACCCTGGATGACAATCATCAGTTCAGCTATCGGATCGAGCTGAACCGGGAGTACGACCCCGAGGAGGCTCAGCAGGCACCTGCCTGGACGCGTCTCGGGCACCAGCAGTGCAGCAACTGCCCGCTCAGCCGCGAGCAGTTCAGCAACTGCCCGGCGGCGGTCGACCTGCATCGGGTGATCGAGGATTTCCGTGGCCTGCCGGCGTTCAAGAAAGCCAGTGTCTGGGTTCGCACGCCGGAGCGCGAGTACACCAAGCACCTGGGCCTGGAGGAGGGGCTGCGTGCGCTGCTGGGGGTGATCATGGCCACCAGCGCCTGCCCGTTGCTGGGGCGCCTGCGGCCCATGGCGCAGCATCATCTGCCGTTCGCCAACAACCAGGAGTTCATCCTGCGCGCGGTGTCGCTCTACCTGACGCGGCAGTACTTCAACATGCGTGAAGGGCGTCTGGCCGACTGGGAGCTCAAGGGACTGGTGCGCCTGTTCCAGCAACTGAAGCTGGTCAATCAGGCGTTCTGGCAGCGCATCCACGACACCTGCGAGGGTGATTCGAACCTCAAGGCCTTCCTCACCTTCTTCTCCCTGTCGTCGAGCATGACGGTATCGCTGGAGACTCAGCTGCAGAAGATCCGCCCGCTGGTCATGAGTGCCGGCGATTCCTTCGACTGAGCAACGAAGCGCCGCCAGTTGTGATCTCCCGCGGCTCAGCGATGTGCGCGGGAGACAGGATCAGGCGTGTTTTTCCGGCTTCTTCAGGCGCACCGCGAGCACGTCGCAGGGCGCACCATGCAGCACGTCGTTGGCGGTCGAGCCGAGCAGCAGTGCCAGGCCGTGGCGGCCATGGCTGCCGACCACGATCAGGTCGCAGCCCTGTTCTTCGGCGAGACGGTGGATTTCCTGGCGCGGCTGGCCGTAGGCGAGGTGGCGCTGGTCCGCGGCGAGTTCGGGGTATTTGCCGGAGAAGCTGTCCAGGCGCTCGCGAGCCTGTTCGAACTGCTGTTGCTGCAGCATCGACAGGTCCATCGGCACGTCACCACCGAAGGCCATGGCCATGGGCTCGACGATGTGCACCAAGGACATCTTCGCTCCGCTGGCCTGCGCCAGTTTCTGTGCGCGAACCACCACGGGGTCGCATTCGTCGGTCAGGTCTACGGCGACCAGAATATGCTGGTAGGGCATGGTGAACTCCTCGTGAAAGGCAAATAGCGCTGTATCAAGTATGGCCCCATTGCATGCGATAGGGCGACCGATCATGGCAGGGAAAAGAAAAAGCCCAGTGCGAGCACCGGGCGGAGGTGGCCAGGCAGGCCGGAATGCGGGGCATCAATGCTGGCTGGCGGCATACTGCGCCGATACGCCTTCGAGGCCTTCGATGATGCTGTCGGAATACTTGCTGATCAGGAAAGGTACGGTATTTTCGTTGTAGTTGCGCAGCGATTTCTCGATGTAACGCCATTTGGTCTCGATGCTGTTCAGCGCAGCGCTGATTTCCGGTGTGTTCTGCTGCGCGCTGCTGAGACTGTCCAGCTTGCTGGCGAACTCACCCGCCAGCTCATCGATTGCCCGCTCCTCGCCACCGCCGAAGAAGCTGGCGCCGACCGAGGCGCTGCGCGAGGCATAGTCCAGGGCGATGTTCTGCATCAGCAGGCTCTGCTCGCGGCTTTTCTGGGTGAGCGGCGGAACGCTGTGGCCGCTTTCCTGTTGAATCTTCTGATACAGCTCCTGACTGATGGCCATCAGGCGCTGATTGCTGTCGGCGAGGTCGGCAACCGGCTGCAGGTCGGTGTAGCCCTTGGTGCGCATGGCCTCCATCAATGCCTGGAGCGAGGCGTGGTAGCTCTGCCAGTTGCTCAGCAGTTGGGCGCGCAGGGCCTTGCTGGCGTCGCCGGGCATGTCGCCCAGGGCACTGAGGTGCGACTGCACGTCCTGCAGTGATTCGCCGATCATCCGCGCATAGCGCTGGTCGCCTTCCATGCCGTTGTACATGTAGAAGTCGCCCAGGCTCTTCTGCATCGCCAGGCGCAGCTGGTGCAGGCGCAGCAGGTCATCGGCCGGCGCGGCATTGAGCAAGGGAGAGGAAAGCAACGTGAACAGCAGAACGAGCAGGGCGCTCAGGGGGAATGCAAGCGAACGGCGGCTCGACATTGGCGACTCCGTGTGGCCCATCGTGGGGCTCGATTTGTTGTTGTAGTGCTCACGGATGGCGCTGTGCCAGCCGAAAGCGAGACGACTGTACCCGGAGCGTCGGCGTTTGGCTAGGGACTCGGGCTTGCCTGCAACAAACGCGAAAACACCGGCAATGGCGCGATATTGACGCTATTTATCGAGACCCGCTGGAGGCCGCGCGTGACCAGGCTTGCGCAAATCGTCGGGAAAACGTCGAAACGAGGCCAATTGACAAGCGCGGGCTTTTCCCCGAAGGTGTGCACACCCAAATCAAACGGGCGTATGAATTGAGCGTTTGCCTGGTCAGGCGCGCCAACACAGCCCGAATATCGCGTCGGCGGGTGTGTCGTACCGATTGGGGCTATGCTCGACGGCTGTGCCGCGGGCAGGCCTGCCGGTTGGCTCCGATGTGTACTGTTCAGCTTCCATACCGTGGAGATCAGTTGATGATTTACGAAGGTAAAGCCATCACGGTTAAGGCTCTTGAGAGCGGCATCGTCGAATTGAATTTCGACCTCAAGGGTGAGTCCGTCAACAAATTCAACCGTCTTACCCTCAACGAGCTGCGCGCCTCCGTCGACGCGATCAAGGCTGACGGTTCGATCAAGGGCGTGATTGTCACCAGTGGCAAGGACGTATTCATCGTCGGCGCCGATATCACCGAGTTCGTCGACAACTTCAAGCTGCCCGACGAAGAGCTGGTGGCTGGCAACCTGGAAGCCAACAAGATCTTCAGTGATTTCGAAGACCTCGCCGTGCCGACCGTCGTCGCCATCAACGGCATCGCCCTGGGTGGCGGTTTCGAGATGTGCCTGGCCGGTGACTACCGTGTGATGAGCGAGACCGCCAAGATCGGTCTGCCGGAAGTCAAACTGGGCATCTACCCGGGCTTCGGCGGCACCGTGCGCCTGCCGCGCGTGATCGGTACCGACAACGCGGTCGAGTGGATCGCTTCGGGCAAGGAAAACAAGGCTGCCGACGCCCTGAAGGTTGGCGCCGTCGACGCCGTCGTCGCCCCTGCCAAGCTCAAGGACGCCGCGCTGGACTTGGTCAAGCGCGCCATCTCCGGCGAGCTGGACTACAAGGCCAAGCGTCAGCCCAAGCTGGAAAAGCTCAAGCTCAACGCCATCGAGCAGATGATGTGCTTCGAGACCGCCAAGGGCTTCGTCGCTGGCCAGGCCGGCCCGAACTACCCGGCACCGGTCGAGGCGATCAAGTCGATCCAGAAAGCCGCCAACTTCGGCCGTGACAAGGCGCTGGAAGTCGAAGCCGCCGGCTTCGTCAAACTGGCCAAGACCTCGGTTGCCGAGAGCCTGATCGGTCTGTTCCTGAACGACCAGGAGCTGAAGAAGAAGGCCAAGCACCACGACGAAATCGCGCGTGACGTGAAACTGGCTGCCGTACTCGGCGCCGGCATCATGGGCGGCGGTATCGCCTACCAGTCGGCTTCCAAGGGCACGCCGATCCTGATGAAGGATATCCGTGAAGAGGGTATCCAGATGGGCCTGAACGAGGCCTCCAAGCTGCTCGGCAAGCGCGTCGAGAAGGGCCGCATGACCCCGGCGAAGATGGCCGAGGCGCTCAATGCCATCCGTCCGACCATGTCCTACGGTGATTTCGGCAACGTCGACATCGTCGTCGAAGCCGTGGTCGAGAACCCCAAGGTCAAGCAGATCGTGCTGGCCGAAGTGGAAGGCGTCGTACGTGAGGACGCCATCCTGGCTTCCAACACCTCGACCATCTCCATCAGCCTGCTGGCCCAGGCGCTCAAGCGCCCGGAAAACTTCGTCGGCATGCACTTCTTCAACCCGGTGCACATGATGCCGCTGGTCGAAGTCATCCGTGGCGAGAAGTCCAGCGAAGTGGCCGTGGCCACCACCGTTGCCTACGCCAAGAAGATGGGCAAGAACCCGATCGTGGTCAACGACTGCCCCGGCTTCCTGGTCAACCGCGTGCTGTTCCCGTACTTCGGCGGCTTCTCCAAGCTGCTGGGCTTCGGTGTCGACTTCGTGCGCATCGACAAGGTGATGGAGAAGTTCGGCTGGCCCATGGGCCCGGCCTACCTGTCCGACGTGGTCGGCATCGACACCGGTCACCACGGCCGTGACGTGATGGCTGAAGGCTTCCCGGACCGCATGGCCGTGGAAGGCAAGACCGCCGTCGACGTGATGTACGAAGCCGACCGCCTGGGCCAGAAGAATGGCAAGGGCTTCTACGCCTACGAGACCGACAAGCGCGGCAAGCCGAAGAAGGTCTCCGACCCGGCTGCCTACGAGCTGCTGAAGTCGATCGTGGTCGAAGAGCGTGAAGTCACCGACGAGGACATCATCAACTTCATGATGATCCCGCTGTGCATGGAAACCGTTCGTTGCCTGGAAGACGGCATCGTCGACACCGCAGCCGAGGCCGACATGGGCCTGATCTACGGCATCGGCTTCCCTCCCTTCCGTGGCGGTGCGCTGCGCTACATCGATTCCATCGGTGTCGCCGAGTTCGTCGCCCTGGCCGACAAGTACGCCGACCTGGGCGCGCTGTACCACCCGACCGCCAAGCTTCGCGAAATGGCCGCCAACGGCCAGAAGTTCTTCGGTTAAGCGCGCAACGACTAGAGCGAGAGTGAATTTATGAGCCTGAATCCTAGAGATGCAGTGATCGTCGACTTCGGTCGTACCCCGATGGGTCGTTCCAAGGGCGGCATGCACCGCAACACCCGTGCCGAGACCATGTCCGCGCACCTGATCAGCAAGCTGCTGGAGCGTAACGCCAAGGTCGATCCGGCCGAGGTCGAGGACGTGATCTGGGGCTGCGTCAACCAGACCCTGGAGCAGGGCTGGAACATCGCGCGCATGGCGTCGCTGATGACCCAGATCCCGCACACCAGCGCCGGCCAGACCGTCAGCCGTCTGTGCGGTTCGTCCATGAGCGCGCTGCACACTGCCGTGCAGGCGATCCAGACCGGCAACGGCGACGTGTTCGTCGTCGGTGGTGTGGAGCACATGGGCCACGTCGGCATGATGCACGGTGTCGACCCGAACCCGCACCTGTCGCTGTACGCCGCCAAGGCGTCCGGCATGATGGGCCTGACCGCCGAGATGCTGGGCAAGATGCACGGCATCGGCCGCGAGCAGCAGGACGCCTTCGGTGAGCGTTCGCACCGTCTGGCGCACAAGGCAACCGTCGAAGGCAAGTTCAAGGATGAAATCATCCCGATGCAAGGCTACGACGAGAACGGCTTCCTCAAGATGTACGATTTCGACGAAACCATTCGTCCGGAAACTACCCTCGAGAGCCTGGCTGCGCTGAAGCCTGCCTTCAACCCGAAAGGCGGCACCGTGACTGCCGGTACCTCCTCGCAGATCACCGACGGCGCCTCCTGCATGATCGTCATGAGCGCCCAGCGTGCTCAGGACCTGGGCATCCAGCCGATGGCCGTGGTGCGTGCCATGGCCGTTGCCGGTGTCGATCCGGCAATCATGGGTTACGGCCCCGTGCCGTCCACTCAGAAGGCGCTCAAGCGCGCGGGTCTGAGCATGGCCGACATCGATTTCGTCGAGCTCAACGAAGCCTTCGCCGCACAGGCCCTGCCGGTGCTGAAGGACCTGAAGCTGCTCGACAAGATGGAAGAGAAGGTCAACCTGCACGGCGGCGCGATCGCCCTGGGTCACCCCTTCGGTTGTTCCGGGGCCCGTATCTCCGGTACCCTGCTCAACGTCATGAAGCAGAACGGCGGCACCCTGGGTGTCTCCACCATGTGCGTGGGCCTTGGCCAAGGCATCACCACCGTCTTCGAGCGCGTTTAAGCGCTAGCGGACACGAAACCGGGGCCCAGTGCCCCGGTTTTGCTTTTTACGGCTTTTCACTTCGGGAACCCCTTCAATGCAGTTGCAGTCAGGACTCTATCGCCATTACAAAGGCCCGCAGTACCGTGTATTCGGTGTGGCGCGGCATTCCGAGAGCGAGGAAGAGGTCGTGGTCTACCAGGCGCTGTACGGCGAGTTCGGCCTCTGGGTGCGACCGCTGAGCATGTTCTGCGAGGAGGTCGAGGTGGACGGCAAGCGCGTTCCACGCTTTGCTTTGATTCAGGCTGAAGTCAGCCCGATTGGGGCGCATCAAGTCTGACTGCGCAGACCCTGCGCTTGACCTTCGCTTGGTCGCCACTATATATAGCGGGGCCTTAGAGGGCGTCTGCAAATTGCTGCACTCGGCCATGCTGCGTTGAAACCAGCCTCAAAATGCTCATGTACAGCTCGTACACAGCACTTTCTCGACTGTTTTCGCTTTGCCTGACCTTCGCTCGCTGTTTTGTAAACACCCTCGGCTCCGTGCCTTCTATATTTCGCAATTCAGGAATTTTCTGATCCATGGGCAAATCGCTGGTCATCGTGGAATCCCCGGCCAAGGCCAAGACCATCAACAAGTACCTGGGCAACCAGTACGTGGTGAAGTCGAGCATCGGCCACATCCGTGACCTGCCTACCAGTGGCTCGGCAAGCGCCAACAAGGAGCCTGCCAAGCGCGGCAAGGCGGCCGGCGAAGCCCCGGCGCTGTCGCCCAAGGAAAAGGCCAAACGTCAGCTGTTCGCGCGCATGGGGGTCGACCCCGAGCATGGCTGGAAGGCCAAGTACGAGATCCTGCCCGGCAAGGAAAAGGTGATCGACGAACTGCGTCGTCTGGCCAAGGATGCCGACACCATCTATCTCGCGACCGACTTGGACCGTGAAGGGGAAGCCATCGCCTGGCACCTGCGCGAGTCCATCGGCGGTGATGACGCCCGTTACAAGCGCGTGGTGTTCAACGAGATCACCAAGAAGGCGATTCAGGAAGCCTTCTCCAGGCCCGGCGACCTGGATATCAACCGCGTCAACGCGCAGCAGGCACGGCGCTTCCTCGATCGCGTGGTGGGCTACATGGTCTCGCCGCTGCTGTGGGCGAAGATCGCGCGTGGTCTGTCTGCCGGTCGCGTGCAATCGGTCGCCGTGAAGCTGGTGGTGGCGCGCGAGAAAGAGATCCGTGCCTTCGTGCCGGAAGAATACTGGGAAGTACACGCCGACCTCGGTACCGCGAAGAACGCCAAGGTGCGTTTCGAGGTGGTGCGCGAAAAGGGCGCGGCCTTCAAGCCGGTCAACGAGGCCCAGGCCATGGCCGCGCTGGAGAAGCTCAAGGCTTCCAGCTACAGCGTGGCCAAGCGTGAGGACCGTCCGACCAGCAGCAAGCCTTCGGCGCCCTTCATCACCTCCACCCTGCAGCAGGCGGCGAGCAACCGCCTGGGCTTCGGTGTGAAGAAAACCATGATGATGGCCCAGCGTCTGTACGAGGCCGGCTACATCACCTACATGCGTACCGACTCGACCAACCTGTCCGCCGACGCCGTGGAGATGGTGCGTGGCTTCATCGGCAGCGAGTACGGCGACAAGTACCTGCCGGGCAAGCCCAACCTCTACTCGAGCAAGGAAGGCGCTCAGGAGGCGCACGAAGCGATTCGTCCGTCCGACGTCAACCTGCGCCCGACCCAGCTGTCCGGCATGGAGCGTGATGCCGAGCGCCTGTATGACCTGATCTGGCGCCAGTTCGTGGCCTGCCAGATGCCGCCGGCCGAATACCTGTCCACCAGCGTCACCGTGGCGGCTGGCGATTTCGAGCTGCGTGCCAAGGGGCGCATCCTCAAGTTCGACGGTTACACCCGTGTGCTGCCGCAGCAGAGCAAGCCCGGTGAAGACGACGTACTGCCGGAAATGAAGGAAGGCGAGGGCCTCAAGCTGATCCAGCTCGACCCCAGCCAGCACTTCACCAAGCCGCCGGCGCGCTACTCCGAAGCGAGCCTGGTCAAGGAGCTGGAGAAGCGTGGCATCGGCCGTCCGTCCACCTACGCGGCGATCATTTCCACCATTCAGGATCGTGGCTACGTGACGGTGCACAACCGTCGCTTCTACGCCGAGAAGATGGGCGACATCGTCACCGAGCGTCTCGACGAGAGCTTCGCCAACCTCATGGACTACGGCTTTACCGCCACCATGGAAGAGCATCTGGATGATGTCGCCCAGGGCGAGCGCGAGTGGAAGCATCTGCTCGACGAGTTCTACGCCGACTTCAAGAAGAAGCTCGAAGTGGCGGAAGCGGGCGAGGGTGGCATGCGTGCCAACCAGCCGACCCTGACCGACATCCCCTGTCGCGAGTGCGGCCGGCCGATGATGATTCGTACCGCCTCCACGGGGGTGTTCCTCGGCTGCTCCGGCTATGCGCTGCCGCCGAAGGAGCGCTGCAAGGCCACCATCAACCTGGTGCCGGGCGACGAGATCGCCGCGGACGACGAGGGCGAGTCCGAATCCCGCGTGCTGCTGGGCAAGCATCGCTGCCCGATCTGTTCCACGGCGATGGATGCCTACCTGCTGGATGAAACCCGCAAGCTGCATATCTGCGGGAACAACCCCGATTGCACCGGCTACGAGATCGAGCAGGGCCAGTATCGCATCAAGGGCTACGAAGGCCCGAGTCTGGAGTGCGACAAGTGCGGCAGCGAGATGCAGCTCAAGACCGGCCGTTTCGGCAAGTTCTTCGGCTGTACCAATGCCAGCTGCAAGAACACCCGCAAGCTGCTGAAGAACGGCGAGGCGGCACCGCCGAAGATGGACAAGGTGGAGATGCCGGAACTCAGGTGCGAGAAGGTGGATGACACCTACGTGCTGCGCGACGGCGCCTCGGGCCTCTTCCTCGCCGCCAGCCAGTTCCCGAAGAACCGCGAGACCCGTGCTCCGCTGGTGCTGGAAATCGTGCCGCACAAGCAGGAGATCGATCCCAAGTACCACTTCCTCTGCGATGCCCCGCAGAAGGACCCGGACGGCCGCCCGGCGGTGATTCGCTACAGCCGCAAGACCAAGGAGCAGTACGTGCAGTCCGAGGTCGACGGCAAGCCGACCGGCTGGCGCGCCTTCTTCGATGGCGGCAAGTGGAAGGTCGAGGACAAGCGCTGAGTTCAGCATCCTGACGAAATGCGCGCCGGCAATGGCCGGCGCGCGTACCATGGCTCGATCTGCAGTGGAGGTCGCCGCAATGGCCAAAGAAATCTACACCCGCACCAACCAGAAGATCTTCTTCGCCGGTATCGCCCTGGATAACTGGCGCAAGGCCGAAGGCTCCGCCGCGTTCAACGTGCAGGCGCTGGTGCAGGCCGAGCGCGAGGCGGCGCTGTTCCACCTGTATGGCGCGCTTCTCGGCGTGTGCCACGAGATCGTCGGTTACTACCGCATGAGCGATGCGGCCCCTTCGCGGGTCGAGGCCTTCGTCCAGCAGGCGGTGCTCGATGGCGCGCCCAGCCCCGAGCTGGCCGAGCTGGTCGAGCTGGCGCAGCAGCGTGAAACCTGGCTGGCGCAGCTGCTGGCGGCCTATGCGGCGCTGTTCCAGCCGCCGCGTGAGGAGCGCAAGGCCAAGGTCGACCCGGCGATGCCGCTGATCACGGCGGTCAGTGTCGGTGAGGAGCCGGTGGAGCTGAGTGTCGACGACATCGACGCCTGGCGTCAGCAGCTCAAGACCCTGGTGCTGCGTTTCCGCGAAGGCCTCAGTGAGTGCTGATCGGGTTTAACTGGACCAGTGGGCTGGGGGTGACCCCGACTGACTGTTACAATGTCGTGTTTTTGCACAGAGACTGAGCCATGCCTACATCCTTCCTGGAAATCGTCGAACTGCCCGATGGGCGTATCGCCCTGCGCCGCGCAGAAGATGAAGAGGCCCTGGTCACTCTGGACTTCTCCGCTGATGCCAAGGCCTTTCTGCAGGGGCAGCACATCGAAGTGGCCAAGGCCATGCTGAACGTGGGTGTGCAGATGGCCGGGCGCATGGCCGAGGGCGGCTTCGTCGGCGAAGAAGATGAGCCTCGCGTCCTGCACTGATCGACGGCGATGAATCAACGAAAACGGGGCTCCAGTGGAGCCCCGTTTGCGTTTCTGGGAAGCGTCAGCCCAGGCTGATGTTCAGACTCTGAGCACCGCCGGTCTGCGCGGCCTGCGCCAGGCGCTGGCGGGTGCTGCGCTCGACAGGATGCAGCCAGCTGATGACGGTATGGCTGCGGCCCAGCTTGAGCGCTTCCTCGGCCAGCTCGAGGGCGTCCTGCCCCTGGCGTGGCTGCAGCAGCAGGATGCGTTCGCGATTCAGGCCGGCGTCACGCAGCCAGGCCTGGGTCAGGCTGGCAGGCGGCGCGACCAGCGTCAGCCAGCGCGCATCCTGGTTCTGGCTCAGTTCACGGAGGATCGGTGCCAGCAAATGCAGGCAGTGGCCGGCCGTGCCGCGAAGGGCGAGCTCGCTGAATGCCTGATCGTCGACCACACCGGCTTCGGCAGGTGCCTCGTGCGGGGTGTCGGCGAGAAAGGCGTTGAACAGCGGGAGCTGTGAACGTTCGAACGACTGCTGCATGTGCATGGCGTCTCCTTAGCGGCGAATCACGCCGACACTCAAACCTTCGATGACCAGGTCCTGGTGCTCCAGGTCGACCTCGATCGGGGCGAACTCGGGGTTCTCGGCAATCAGCCAGACCTTGTTGCCTTCGCGCTTGAAGCGCTTGACCGTGACTTCGTCGTCGATGCGGGCGACGACGATCTGGCCGTTGCGTGCCTCGCGAGTGGTGTGCACGGCGAGCAGGTCACCATCGAAGATGCCGATGTCCTTCATGCTCATGCCGCGTACGCGCAGCAGGTAGTCGGCCTTGGGCTGAAAGAAGGTCGGGTTGATCTGGCAGGATTCCTCCACGTGCTGCTGGGCGAGAATCGGCGCACCAGCGGCCACCCGGCCGATGACCGGCAGGCCCTCGTCTTCGTTCGCTGCGCCGGCCTCGAAGCCGGGGATGCGAATGCCACGGGAGGCGCCCGGGGTCATCTCGATCGCCCCCTTGCGGGCCAGGGCCTTGAGGTGCTCCTCGGCGGCATTGGGCGACTTGAAGCCCAGTTCCTGGGCGATCTCCGCGCGGGTCGGCGGGTAGCCGTTGTCTTCCAGGCAGCGTTTGATGAAGGCGAGAATCTCGGCTTGGCGGGGCGTCAGTTTCAGCATGGCTGGGCTCTGTCTTTTTATACAGTGACTGGGATTATATACAGTAAGGCGGGCTTGGCAACGGCCAATTTTCATGCGCCGGTCGCGCCGCGTGTTACCCGCACGGGTCAATTGACGTCTGTGCTGTTATAAGCTGTGACCAGCCGGCCAAAAGACGGCTCATGCGGCTTGACATTTCGATACGCTGAAACGTATGTTTCAAACAAGTGTTTGTCAGGTGATAGCTCATGGCCCAGTCGGAAACCGTTGAACGCATTCTCGATGCTGCAGAACAGCTGTTCGCGGAGAAAGGTTTCGCCGAGACCTCGCTTCGTCTGATCACCAGCAAGGCGGGGGTCAACCTGGCAGCCGTCAACTATCACTTCGGCTCCAAGAAGGCGCTGATCCAGGCGGTGTTCTCGCGTTTCCTCGGGCCGTTCTGTACCAGCCTGGAGAAGGAACTCGACCGTCGCCAGGCGAAGACGGAAAACCAGGCCACGCTCGAGGAGCTGCTGGAACTGCTCGTCGAGCAGGCACTGGCGGTCAAGCCGCGCAGCGGCAACGACCTTTCCATCTTCATGCGTCTGCTCGGCCTGGCCTTCAGCCAGAGCCAGGGGCACCTGCGCAAGTACCTGGAAGAGGTCTACGGCAAGGTGTTCCGTCGCTACATGCTGCTGGTGCATGAAACCGCGCCGCGCATCCCGCCGCTGGAGCTGTTCTGGCGCGTGCACTTCATGCTCGGCGCGGCGGCGTTCAGCATGTCCGGGATCAAGGCGCTGCGCGCCATGGCCGAGACCGATTTCGGCGTCAATACCTCCATCGAGCAGGTGATGAGGATGATGGTGCCGTTCCTGGCCGCCGGCATGCGCTCGGACTCCGGTGTGGACGATCCCGCGCTGGCGGGGGCTCAGCTCAAGCCCCGCAGCAAGACGCCCAGCGCTACGCCCAAGGTTTGATGCCGGGGCAGGTGGGCTTGGCTTGGCCCTTCGGCTAAGCTAGCGGCCCATGTCCGATCTCGATCTGCTGCATATCTCTCTCGCTGACCAGACCCTCTATGGCCTTGGCGCCGGCCAGCTGCTGCTGCGCCTGCCTGTCTCCACGGCGCTGAACGGCCCCGGTGAGCGCAACGGCTCCGGCTGCACGCCACGTGGCCTGCACCAGGTGCGGGCGAAGATCGGCGCTGGCCTGCCGCTGGCCGCCGTGCTGCGCGGCAGACGCTGGACCGGTGAGGTCTGGTCCGCGCAGCTGCATCAGCAGTTTCCCGACCGCGACTGGATTCTCACCCGCATTCTCTGGCTCAGCGGCCTGGAGCCCGGGCGCAACCGTTTGGGTGAGGTGGACAGCTTTCGCCGCTATATCTATCTGCATGGCACGCCGGATACGGAACCCATGGGCACGCCGCTGTCTCATGGCTGCGTCCGGCTGCGCAATACCGACATGTTGGCGCTGTTCGAGCGTGTGCCCGTGCATTGCCGGGTGCGTATCGACGAGGCGCCATGCCCGCAGTGGGCTGCGGACCACGATTTTCAGTAAGGAATACCTGCATGCAAGGCTCATTGATGATGGATGTCGCTGGCACCTGGCTGACCGCCGAGGATCGCCAGATGCTGCGCCAGCCCGAGGTGGGTGGCCTGATCATTTTTGCCCGCAATATCGAATCGCCGCGCCAGGTGCGCGAGCTGTGCCAGAGCATTCGTGCCGTGCGCCCGGACCTGCTGCTGGCTGTGGATCAGGAAGGCGGGCGGGTGCAGCGCCTGCGCCAGGGTTTCCTGCGTCTGCCGGCGATGCGCGCCATCGCCGACAATCACAACGCCGAGGAGCTGGCCGAGCACTGCGGCTGGCTGATGGCGACCGAGGTACTGGCCGTCGGCCTGGATCTCAGCTTCGCGCCGGTACTCGACCTCGATCATCAGCGCAGCGCGGTGGTCGGCAGTCGTGCCTTCGAGGGAGACCCGCAGCGTGCCACGCAGCTGGCTGCGGCGTTCATCCGTGGCATGCAGCAGGCGGGCATGGCGGCGACCGGCAAGCACTTCCCCGGGCATGGCTGGGCCGAGGCCGACTCCCACGTGGCGATTCCCGTCGACGAGCGCAGCCTGGAGGACATTCGTGCCTGTGACATGCAGCCGTTCCGGCGGTTGTCCGGCCAGCTCGATGCGGTGATGCCGGCGCATGTGATCTACCCTCAGGTGGACGAGCAGCCGGCCGGCTTCTCCCGCCGCTGGCTGCAGGACATCCTGCGCGGTGAGCTGGGTTTCGACGGGGTGATCTTCAGCGACGACCTGTCCATGGCCGGGGCGCATGCCGCCGGGGATGCGGGCAAGCGTATCGAGGCGGCGCTCAGCGCCGGTTGCGACATGGGCCTGGTGTGCAACGATCGTGGCTCGGCCGAGCTGGCCCTCGCCGCGCTGCAGCGTCTGCAGGTGCAGCCGGCCGAACGGCTGCAGCGGATGCGCGGGCGTGCTCATGCGTGCACCGATTATCGCCAGGCGCCGCGCTGGTCGCGGGCAGTGGCTGCACTCAGAACCGCCCAGTTGCTGGATTGAGGAGGGCACCATGAGCGTTCTTGCCATCATCGGCGGCACTGGCCTGACCCAGTTGCCGGGCCTCGAGATCCGTCAGGCGGTCTCCGTGGAGACGCCTTACGGGGCGCCTTCGGCCGATATCCTGCGGGGCGAGTATGCCGGGCGCGACGTGCTGTTTCTCGCCCGTCATGGCCAACCACACCGCATTGCGCCGCACCAGATCAACTACCGCGCCAATCTCTGGGCGCTGAAGCAGGTCGGCGCCAGTGCCATCGTCGCGGTCAACGCGGTCGGCGGCATTCACGCGGCGATGGGCGCCGGGCATTTCTGCGTGCCACACCAGATCATCGATTACACCGCCGGGCGCGCGCACACCTTCTTCGAGGGTGAGCTGGAGCATGTGACCCATGTGGATTTCAGTCATCCCTATGACGAGGCCCTGCGTGAGCGCCTGATCGCGGCGCTGCGCAGCGAGGGGGCGGCCTGCAGCAGTCAGGGCGTCTACGGTTGCACCCAGGGGCCACGCCTGGAGACTGCGGCGGAAATCGTCAGGATGGAG
Organism: Ectopseudomonas khazarica; assembly: GCF_017915135.1. Taxonomy (NCBI): domain Bacteria; kingdom Pseudomonadati; phylum Pseudomonadota; class Gammaproteobacteria; order Pseudomonadales; family Pseudomonadaceae; genus Ectopseudomonas; species Ectopseudomonas khazarica. The sequence continues at coordinate 1,759,429 of NZ_CP068551.1, forward strand.
CGCGATGGCTGCGACCTGGTCGGCATGACCGGTATGCCCGAGGCAGCCCTGGCGCGTGAGCTGGCGCTGCCCTATGCCTGCCTGGCGCTGGTGGTCAATCCGGCTGCGGGCAAGGCGCCGGGGCTGATCACCATGGCCGAGATCGAGCGCGTGCTGGAGCAGGGGATGGGCACGGTCAAGGGCGTGCTGGCGCGTGTGCTGAGCGCCTAGCTGCTGCCTCGATCGCTGCAATGAAAAAAGGGCCGCTCAGCGGCCCTTTTGCGTCATGCCTTCAAAGCGGGCTGATGCGTACCAGCGCGCCGAGGCTGCCGTGGTCCAGGTAGGTCAGGCTGTTGTCCTTCAGGCGCTGGGCGACTTTCATGTGCTCGCTGCTGTCGAGCAGGCCGTCGGCGCTGAAGTGGTTGATCCACAGCTCCAGGTCCAGGTCGGCGAAGCGTTCCTGGGTGAAGGTCAGCGTGCCTTCGACCGGGTAGTGGCCGAAGTGGCCGTCGCCAGTGCTGACGGCGACGCGGCTCGGGGTGCCACCCAGCGTCTGGCTCCAGGCCTTGTGCAACAGGACCTGATAACCGTTGCCGGGGTTGAGCTTGGCGGCCTCGTTGTTGAGGGCGGTGGCGCGTTCGTTGCCGTCGATCGGCAGGGCGGTGCCGGCCCAGTCGTCGGGGGCGATCTTCGGCGCGATCACGGGTTCGCCGGCCTGGCGAAACACCAGCAGCTCGACCTGGTAGAGGCGTTCGGCGAAAGCGCTCGGTGCCAACAGGCAGAGCAGCAGGGCGATCAGGTGCAGTGGGCGCATGGTCAGGTCCTTCAGGTGGTGGGCGCGAGGCGCTCGAACAGGGCTTCCAGGGTGTTGAAGCGCTCTTCCGCGCGCTCCATCGGCACCTGGATCTTGAAGACGGTGGCGCCTTCGAACTTGTAGCGTTTGGGCTGGGCCTGGATCAGCTTGATCAGCGTCAGCGGGTCGACGCAGGTCTCTGCGGCGAACTCGATGCGGCCGCCCTGCGGTCCGGCGTCGACCTTGGTGATGCCCAGCTTCTCGGCCTGCAGCTTGAGCAGGGTCAGGCGCATCAGGTGCTTGGTCGGCTCGGGCAGCAGGCCGAAGCGGTCGATCATCTCGACCTGCAGTTCCTTCAGGCCGTCTTCGTCGGAGGCCGAGGAAATGCGCTTGTACAGGATCAGGCGCGCGTGCACGTCGGGCAGGTAGTCCTCGGGGATAAGCGCGGGCACGCGCAGGTTGATCTCCGGGCCGCCGCCCAGTGGCTGGTCGAGGTTGGGTTGTTCGCCTTTCTGGATGGCCTTGACCGCACGCTCGAGCATTTCCATGTACAGGGTGAAGCCCACTGCCTGGATCTGCCCGCTCTGGCCGTCGCCGAGCAGCTCGCCGGCGCCACGGATTTCCAGGTCGTGGGTGGCGAGGATGAAGCCGGCGCCGAGGTCCTGGGCGCCGGCAATGGCTTCCAGGCGCTTCTGCGCATCTTCGGTCATGCTCTTGCGCGGCGGCGTCAGCAGGTAGGCATAGGCCTGGTGGTGGCTGCGGCCGACGCGGCCACGCAGCTGGTGCAGCTGGGCCAGGCCGAACTTGTCGGCGCGCTCGATGATGATGGTGTTGGCGCTGGGCACGTCGATGCCGGTCTCGATGATGGTCGAGGCCACCAGCACGTTGAAGCGCTTGTGGTAGAAGTCGCTCATCACCTGTTCCAGATCGCGCTCGCGCATCTGCCCGTGGCCGATGCCGATGCGCGCTTCCGGTACCAGCTCGGCGAGGTCGGCGGCGCACTTCTCGATGCTCTTCACATCGTTGTGCAGGTAATACACCTGGCCACCGCGCAACAGTTCGCGCAGCAGCGCTTCCTTGATGGTCGGCTTGTTCTCTTCCATGACGAAGGTGCGCACCGACAGGCGCCGCGCCGGCGGGGTGGCGATGATCGACAGGTCGCGCATGCCGGCCACGGCCATGTTCAGGGTGCGCGGGATCGGCGTGGCGGTGAGGGTGAGGATGTCCACCTCGCTGCGCAGGGCCTTGAGCTGTTCCTTCTGGCGCACGCCGAAACGGTGTTCCTCGTCGATGATGACCAGGCCCAGGTTGTGGAACTTCACGTCGTCCTGCAGCAGCTTGTGGGTGCCGATGACGATATCCACCTTGCCTTCGGCCAGTTGCTGCACGGCGCCTTCGACTTCCTTGGCGCTCTTGAAGCGGCTCATCACCTCGACCTTCACCGGCCAGTCGGCGAAGCGGTCGCGGAAGCTGTTGTAGTGCTGCTGGGCGAGCAGGGTGGTAGGCACCAGCACCGCCACCTGCTTGCCGCTGTGCACGGCGATGAAGGCGGCGCGCATGGCCACCTCGGTCTTGCCGAAGCCGACGTCGCCGCAGACCAGGCGGTCCATCGGCTTGCCGGCCAGCATGTCGCCGCGCACGGCATCGATCGCCGCCTGCTGGTCCGGGGTTTCCTCGAAGGGGAAGCCGGCGCTGAAGGTGGCGTAGTCCACCGCCGGGTCCTGGAAGGCGAAGCCTTCGCGGGCGGCGCGGCGGGCGTAGATGTCGAGCAGTTCGGCGGCGACGTCGCGTACCTGCTCGGCAGCCTTGCGCTTGGCTTTCTGCCAGGTTTCCGAACCCAGCCGGTGCAGCGGCGCCAGGGCATCGTCGCTGCCGCTGTAGCGGGCGATCAGGTGCAGGCTGGCCACCGGAACGTAGAGCTTGGCCTCGTCGGCGTATTGCAGGGCGAGGAACTCGGCGGCCTGGCCGTCGAATTCCATGGTGATCAGGCCCAGGTAGCGGCCGACGCCGTGGTCGATATGCACCACCGGCGCGCCTTCGCGCAGCTCGGTGAGGTTCTTGATCACGTTGTCGCCGCCTTCGCGGCCCTTCTCGCGGCGGCGACGCTGCATCACGCGCTGGCCGAACAGCGGGCTTTCGGCGATCAGCGCCAAGTCATCGAGCAGCAGGCCTTCGTCCAGCGGGGCAATGCAGATGTTCAGGCGTTCGCCGCTGGCGACGAAGGCCGGCCAGCCGTCGACCTCCCTGGGCTTGAGCTTGAGGCGGGCGAGCAGCTCCAGGAGCACTTCGCGGCGCCCGGCCGATTCGGCGCAGAACAGCACACGGCCCTGGTACTCCTCGATGAAGCGGCGCAGCGCCGCCAGCGGCTCGCCGGCCTTGGCCTGGATCGCCAGGTCGGGCAGGGCGCGGGCGTCGAAGCGCGTGCGGCCGACACCGGGTTCGATGTCCTCGGGGTTGGCCACCACCCGTGGCCAGCTTTTCAGCTGGGCAAAGCAGTCGTCCACCGGCAGGAAGATGTCGGCGGGCGGCAGCAGCGGGCGCTCCGGGTCGACGCGGCGATCCTCGTAGCGGTTGCGCGCGTCCAGCCAGAACTGCTCGGCGGCTTTCTCGATGCCCGGCAGCGAGAACACCTGAGTGTCGCCCGGCAGGTAGTCGAACAGGGTGCCGGTGGCCTCGAAGAACAGCGGCAGGTAGTACTCGATGCCTGCCGGGGTGATGCCGGAAGACAGATCCTGATAGATCGGGCAGCGGCGGAAGTCGACGTCGAAGCGTTCGCGAAAGCGCCCGCGAAAATCGCTGACGGCCTTCTTCTCCAGCGGGAACTCGCGTGCCGGCAGCAGGCGAATCGACTCGACCTTGTCCACCGAGCGCTGCGTCTCGGGGTCGAAGGTGCGCAGGGTTTCGATCTCGTCATCGAACAGGTCGATGCGGTAGGGCGTTTCGCTGCCCATCGGGTAGAGGTCGATCAGCGCACCACGCACGGCGAACTCGCCGTGTTCGTAGACCGTGTCGACGCACCGGTAGCCGGCGGCCTCCAGGCGCGTGCGCATCTGCTCCACGTCCAGCTTCTGGCCGACATCCAGCACCAGGCTGCTGCCGAGCAGGAAGTTCTTCGGCGCCAGGCGGTGTAGGGCAGTGCTGATCGGCACTACCAGTATCCCGCGCTTCAGCTGCGGCAGCTGATACAGGGTGGCGACGCGCTGGGAGATGATGTCCTGGTGGGGCGAGAAGACGTCGTAGGGCAGGGTTTCCCAGTCGGGGAAATGCAGCACCGGCAGGCTGGGGGCGAAGAAGGCCAGTTCTTCCTGCAGGCGTTCGGCGCTCTGGCTGCCCTCGGTCAGGACCAGGGTGAAGCGCTCGGCAGTGCTGGCGGCCTCGGCAATCGCCAGGGAAAGGGCGGCGCCAGGCAGGTTGCCCCATTGCTGTTTGCCGGCACTGGCCGGCAGAGACGGAAGACGCAGTACGGACACGGGCGGCTCGCGGTCGTGACAAAAGGCCGGGAATTGTAGCGGGGCTTTGGGGTCAATGTCAGTCGCGACAGGCGCGCATTGCTCCCGCACGCGAGCGCCGTCATAATGTAGCCCCTTTTTTCAGCCCCTACATGTGGAAGGTACTGCCCGTGACTCAGAAGCCCGACCAGTGTCTCGGTGAATGGATCGATCGTGAAGCCCTCGCGGAAGCGATGATTCCGCTGATTGGTCAGCTCTATCGCAACAACAATGTGGTGACCTCGATCTATGGTCGTGGCCTGATCAACCGTTCGGTCATCGACATCCTCAAGGCTCACCGTTTCGCCCGTCACCGCCTGGCTGACGAGGCCGAACTGTCGGTACACGACACCTTCCCGATGCTCAAGGCCATGAGCGAGCTCAAGCTGGGCGCCGCTTCCGTGGACCTGGGCAAGATGGTTGCCAAGTTCAAGGCCGAAGGCGCTGGCCGCGGCGTCGAGCAGTTCGTCAAGGACGAGCTGGAAGAGGTCGTGGGCAAGCAGAACGGCGCTGCCCGTGAAGGCACCGACGTGGTGCTCTACGGCTTCGGTCGCATCGGCCGCCTGCTGGCGCGCATCCTGATCGAGAAGACCGGTGGTGGCGACGGCCTGCGTCTGCGTGCCATCGTCGTGCGCAAGGGCGCCGAGAACGACCTGGTCAAGCGCGCCAGCCTGCTGCGCCGCGACTCGGTGCACGGCAAGTTCAATGGCACCATCACCATCGATGAAGCCAGCAGCACCCTGACTGCCAACGGCAACCTGATCCAGATCATCTACTCCAACGATCCGGCGTCCATCGACTACACCCAGTACGGCATCAAGAACGCCCTGCTGGTGGACAACACCGGCAAATGGCGTGATGCCGAAGGCCTCGGCCAGCACCTGAAGTGCCCGGGTGTCGACCGCGTCGTGCTGACCGCGCCGGGCAAGGGCGCGCTGAAGAACATCGTGCACGGCATCAACCACGGCGAAATCGCCGCGGACGACAAGATCATCTCCGCCGCATCCTGCACCACCAACGCCATCGTGCCGGTGCTCAAGGCGGTCAATGACAAGTTCGGCATCGTCAACGGCCACGTCGAGACCGTTCACTCGTACACCAACGACCAGAACCTGATCGACAACTTCCACAAGGGCAGTCGTCGTGGTCGCAGTGCTGCGCTGAACATGGTGATCACCGAGACCGGCGCCGCCACCGCTGCCGCCAAGGCACTGCCGGTGCTGAAGGGCAAGCTGACCGGCAACGCCATTCGCGTACCGACGCCGAACGTGTCGATGGCCATCCTCAACCTGAACCTGGAGAAGGCCACCAGCCGCGAAGAGATCAACGAGTACCTGCGCCAGATGGCCATGCACTCGGACCTGCAGAAGCAGATCGATTTCGTCAGCTCGCAGGAAGTGGTGTCCACTGACTTCGTCGGCTCGCGTCATGCCGGTGTGGTCGATGCCGAGGCGACCATCGCCAACGATAACCGCGTCGTTCTGTACGTCTGGTACGACAACGAGTTCGGTTACAGCTGCCAGGTGGTGCGCGTGATGGAAGACATGGCCGGGGTCAACCCGCCTGCTTTCCCGCGCTAAGCGCCGGGGTGTGACAAGACGGGAGCTTCGGCTCCCGTTTTTTATGCGCGGCTGCCGCTGGCTGGTTGCTCACGGCGCGTATTCGAGGGTGGGGCAGGTGGCGGCGCTTGGACGATGGTCGTATGTACATCGTCTGTCCGCTGCGTCTGGTTGATGCCTGGCGGCACGTGAAGTGTTGCTTGCTGTTACCGGAGGGTCAAAAAAAGCAAGCACTTGGGTGGCCAGTCCAGGGGGCCATCTTTATAATCGAGCAGATTTTTTACCCAGGACCGGCACCCTTATGCACCTCAGCGACATGCTGAGGTGGTTGATCCTATTGGGTCTGCGGGCGTTGCCCCCTGTCTTATAAAAAGCTTTCTAAATCAGTGGTTAGGCAAACCTATGATCAAACTAAAGCATGGGCTCGATTTGCCCATAACGGGTGCGCCGACACAGCGTATCGAGGCCGCAAGGCCCGTGCGCAGTGTCGCCGTCATCGGCTTCGACTATCACGGGATGAAGCCGACGATGGAAGTGCAGGTCGGTGACCGAGTCAAGCTCGGTCAGTTGCTGTTTACCGACAAGAAGACACCCGGCGTGCGTTACACCGCCCCCGCTGCTGGCGTTATCAGTGCCATTCACCGTGGCGAGAAGCGTGTCCTGCAATCGGTCGTCATCGATATCGACGGCGACGAGCAGGAAACCTTCGCCCAGTACGCTGCCGACCAGCTCGAAGCGCTGAGTGACGAGCAGGTTCGCGAGAACCTGCAGCAGTCCGGCCTGTGGACTGCGCTGCGTAGCCGTCCGTTCAGCAAGGTGCCGGCCCTGGATGCGGTGCCCAGTTCGATCTTCGTGACTGCGGTCGATACTCACCCGCTGGCCGCCGATCCTGCGGTGATCATTGGCGAATATGCCGCTGATTTCGAAAATGGCCTGAAGGTTCTCGCTAACCTGGCCAAGGTCTTCCTGTGCAAGGCCGATGGCGTCAGCCTGCCCGGCGAGAGCCTGGCCAAGGTGCAGAGCGAGGCCTTCGCCGGCCCGCACCCGGCCGGTCTGCCAGGTACCCACATTCATTTCCTCGACCCGGTCAGCGCCAGCAAGAGCGTCTGGCAGATCGGCTATCAGGACGTGATCGCCGTCGGCAAGCTGTTCACCACGGGGCAGCTGTTCGTCGAGCGCGTCGTCGCGCTGGGTGGTCCGGTCGCCGAGCAGCCGCGTCTGCTGCGTACCCGCCTGGGCGCCAGCCTGGAAGAGCTCACCGCTGGTGAACTCAAGCCCGGCTTCAACCGGGTGATTTCCGGCTCCGTGTTCGGTGGGCGTACCGCCCAGGGCGCGTTCGCCTTCCTCGGTCGCTACCACAACCAGGTGTCCTGCCTGGGCGAGGGCAATGACCGCGAGATGCTGCACTACCTGCGTGCCGGGGTGAACAAGCACTCGGTGCTGAACATCTTCGTTTCCAAACTGGCCGGCGCCAAGCTGTTCAACTTCACCACCACCACCAATGGCAGCCCGCGCGCCATGGTGCCGGTGGGCAACTACGAAGCCGTGATGCCGCTGGATATCCTGCCGACCCAGCTGCTGCGCTACCTGATCGTCGGTGATACCGAGATGGCGCAGAAGCTCGGCTGCCTCGAACTCGACGAAGAAGACCTGGCGCTGTGCACCTACGTGTGCGCCGGCAAGTATGAATATGGCCCGATCCTGCGGGACAACCTCGCCCGTATCGAGAAGGAGGGTTAATCCGTGGGTATTCGTGCATTCCTCGACAAGATCGAGCACAACTTCGAGAAGGGCGGCAAGTACGAGAAGTGGTACGCCCTCTACGAAGCCATCGACACCTTCTTCTACCGTCCTGGCAGCGTGACCAAGACCACCGCTCACGTGCGTGATGGCATCGACCTCAAGCGCATGATGATCACCGTGTGGCTGTGCACCTTCCCGGCCATGTTCTTCGGCATGTGGAACACCGGCTACCAGGCCAACCTGATCTTCGCCCAGAGCCCCGAGCTGCTGGCGGCCCAGGAAGGCTGGCGCTTCGCGCTGATCGGTTCGCTGGCCGGCTTCGATCCGGGCAGCCTGTGGGACAACTTCATCCAGGGCGCTGCCTACTTCCTGCCCGTCTACGCGGTGACCTTCATCGTCGGCGGTTTCTGGGAAGTGCTGTTCGCCTCGATCCGTCGTCATGAGGTCAACGAAGGCTTCTTCGTCACCTCCGTGCTGTTCGCCCTGATCCTGCCGCCGAGCATTCCGCTGTGGCAGGTCGCCCTGGGCATCAGCTTCGGCGTGGTGATCGGCAAGGAAGTGTTCGGCGGTACCGGCAAGAACTTCCTCAACCCGGCGCTGACCGGTCGTGCCTTCCTGTTCTTCGCCTACCCGGCGCAGATGTCGGGTGATGCGGTCTGGACCGCCGTCGACGGTTTCGCTGGCGCGACCTCGCTGAGCCTGGCGGCGTCCGGCGGCATCGAGAACGTGATCAACAACGGCATCACCTGGATGGACGCCTTCGTCGGCACCATTCACGGTTCGCTGGGCGAGACCAGCACCCTGGCCATCGCCATCGGCGGCCTGGTGCTGCTGCTGACCCGCATCGCTTCCTGGCGCATCGTCGTCGGCGTGATGCTGGGCATGATCGGTCTCAGTCTGCTGCTCAACCTGATTGGCTCGGACAGCAACCCGATGTTCGCCATGCCGTGGTACTGGCATCTGGTCGTCGGCGGCTTCGCCTTCGGCATGTTCTTCATGGCCACCGATCCGGTATCGGCGTCCATGACCAACACCGGCAAGTGGATCTTCGGTGCCCTGATCGGCGTGATGGTGGTGTTGATCCGTGTGGTCAACCCGGCCTTCCCCGAGGGCATGATGCTGGCGATCCTGTTCGCCAACCTGTTCGCACCGCTGATCGACCACTTCGTCGTTCAGGCCAATATCAAGCGGAGGCTGGCACGCAATGTCTAGTCAAAAAGAATCCACCGTCCGCACGCTGACGGTGGCCGTGCTGGTGTGCCTCGTGTGTTCGGTATTCGTTGCCGGCGCGGCCATCGCACTGAAGCCGACCCAGGTCGAGAACCGCCTGCTGGACAAGCAGCGCAGCATCCTGGCGATCGCCGGTCTGGCCCAGCCGGGCATGTCTTCGGCCCAGGTCAAGCAGGTGTTCGACGGTGCCATCACCGCCAAGCTGGTGGACCTGGAAACCGGCAAGTTCTCCGACGCCTTCGACCCGATCACCTTCGACCCGCTCAAGGCGGCCAAGGATCCCAAGCTGTCCACCGTGCTCAGCGGTAGCGAGGACATCGCCGGGATCAAGCGCCAGGAGCGTTACACCACCGTGTACATGGTGGAGAAGGATGGCCAGGTGGAAACCCTGATCCTGCCGGTGCGTGGCTACGGCCTGTGGTCGACCCTGCACGGCTTCATCGCGGTCAAGGGCGACCTCAACACCGTGGTCGGCATGGGCTTCTACCAGCACGGCGAGACGCCGGGCCTCGGTGGTGAAGTCGACAACCCGAAATGGAAAGGCCAGTGGCCGGGCAAGACCCTGTTCGACGAAGACGGCAAGCTCGCCGTGCAGGTCGTCAAGGGTGGTGTCGACCCGCAGAGCCCGCAAGCGACCCATCAGGTCGACGCGCTCGCCGGTGCCACGCTCACCAGCAACGGGGTGGATCATCTGCTGAAGTTCTGGCTCGGCCAGAACGGCTTCGGTCCGTTTATCGCTAACCTGCGCGCAGGGGAGGCCTGATCATGTCGCAGCCGACTATTAAAGAAGTCCTGCTCAACCCGATCTTCAACAACAACCCCATCGGTCTGCAGATCCTCGGGATCTGCTCGGCCCTGGCGGTCACGTCCAACCTGCAGACCGCGCTGGTGATGTCTGCCGCGCTGACCCTGGTCACGGCGTTCTCCAACCTGTTCATCTCGATGATCCGCAGCCAGATCCCCGGCTCGATCCGCATGATCGTGCAGATGGTGATCATTGCCTCCCTGGTGATCGTGGTCGATCAGGTGCTCAAGGCCTATGCCTTCAGCCTGTCCAAACAGCTGTCGGTGTTCGTCGGCCTGATCATCACCAACTGCATCGTGATGGGCCGTGCCGAAGCATTCGCCATGCAGAACCCGCCCGTGCTGTCGTTCTTCGACGGTATCGGTAACGGTCTGGGCTACAGCGCCATGCTGATCGCCCTGGGCGTGATCCGCGAGCTGTTCGGTGCCGGCAAGCTGATGGGCTACGAGATCCTTTCCGTGGTCAACGACGGTGGCTGGTATCAGCCCAACGGCATGTTGCTGCTGCCGCCTTCGGCGTTCTTCCTGATCGGCCTGTTCATCTGGGCCATTCGTAGCTGGAAGAAGGACCAGGTCGAGTCCAATGCCTACAAGATGGCGCCTCAGGTATCCAGCAAGGAGGCCTATTAATGGAACATTACATCAGCCTGTTCGTCCGTGCGGTGTTCGTCGAGAACATGGCGCTGGCGTTCTTCCTCGGCATGTGTACCTTCATCGCCATCTCCAAGAAGGTGGAAACCGCCATCGGCCTCGGCATCGCCGTGGTCGTGGTGCTGGGTATCACCATGCCGGTGAACAACCTGATCTACTCCAACATCCTCAAGGACGGTGCGCTGGCCTGGGCCGGTCTGCCTGACGTCGACCTGTCCTTCCTTGGCCTGCTGACCTTCATCGGCGTGATCGCGGCGATCGTGCAGATCCTGGAAATGACCCTGGATAAGTACGTGCCGTCGCTCTACAACGCCCTGGGGGTGTTCCTGCCGCTGATCACCGTGAACTGCGCCATCATGGGTGGCTCGCTGTTCATGGTCGAGCGTGACTACAACCTGGCCGAAAGCACCGTCTACGGTGTCGGTGCGGGCGTGTCCTGGGCGCTGGCCATCGCCGCGCTGGCGGGCATCCGCGAGAAGCTCAAGTACAGCGATGTACCGGCTGGCCTGCAGGGTCTGGGCATCACCTTCATCACCATCGGTCTGATGTCGCTGGGCTTCATGTCCTTCTCCGGCGTGCAGCTGTAAGGAAAGGATGAACAGATGAATTACGAAATCTTCCTCGCCATCGGCATGTTCACCGCCATCGTCCTCGCGCTGGTGCTGATCATTCTCGCCGCTCGCGCCAAGCTGGTGTCCAGCGGTGACGTGAGCATCGAGATCAACGGCGAAAAAACCATCGTGGTACCGGCCGGCGGCAAGCTGCTGCAGACCCTGGCCGACAACAACATCTTCCTGTCCTCCGCCTGCGGCGGCGGCGGCACCTGCGCGCAGTGCAAGTGCGTCGTCGAGTCCGGCGGCGGCGAGATGCTGTCCACCGAAGAGTCGCACTTCACCCGGCGCGAGGCCCGCGAGGGCTGGCGTCTGTCCTGCCAGACCCCGGTCAAGCAGGACATGAAGATCGAAGTCCCTGAAGAGGTCTTTGGCGTCAAGAAGTGGGAGTGCACCGTCGAGTCCAACCCCAACGTCGCCACCTTCATCAAGGAGCTGACGCTGAAACTGCCGGAAGGCGAGAACGTCGACTTCCGTGCCGGTGGTTACGTGCAGCTGGAATGCCCGCCGCACACCGTCAACTACAAGGACTTCGACATCCAGGAGGAGTACCGCGGCGACTGGGACAAGTTCAACCAGTGGAAGTACGTGTCCAAGGTCGACGAGACCGTGATCCGTGCCTATTCCATGGCCAACTACCCGGAAGAGCGCGGCCTGGTGAAGTTCAACATCCGTATCGCCTCGCCGCCTCCGGGCAAGGACGATCTGCCGCCGGGCAAGATGTCTTCCTACGTGTTCAGCCTCAAGCCGGGCGACAAGATCACCGTGTACGGACCTTTCGGTGAGTTCTTCGCCAAGGACACCGATGCCGAGATGGTCTTCATCGGTGGTGGTGCCGGCATGGCGCCGATGCGTTCGCACATCTTCGACCAGCTCAAGCGCCTGAAGTCCACGCGCAAGATCAGCTTCTGGTATGGCGCGCGCTCCATGCGCGAGTCCTTCTACAACGAAGAGTACGACCAGCTGCAGGCGGAGAACCCGAACTTCCAGTGGCACCTGGCGCTGTCCGATCCGCAGCCGGAAGACAACTGGACCGGCCTCACCGGCTTCATCCACAACGTGCTGTACGAGAACTACCTGAAGGACCACCCGGCTCCGGAAGACTGCGAGTTCTACATGTGCGGCCCACCCATGATGAACGCTGCGGTGATCAAGATGCTGACCGACCTGGGTGTCGAGCCGGAGAATATCCTCCTCGACGACTTCGGCGGCTAAGCATGAGGTCAGCTGTACTTCAGCCCGTTATCGCTGTCGCCCTGGCGGCAGCCCTAACGGGCTGCTTGCATTCTGAACGGATCGAAGAGTTCGGTGGCCCGACCATGGGCAGCACCTATTCGATCAAATACGTCCGCAGTGAAGGCGTCGCGCCACAAGCCGAACTCAAGGCCGCGACCGAGGCGATCCTCGCCGAGATCGACCTGCAGATGTCCACCTACCGTGACGACTCGCTGATCGAGCAGTTCAACCGTGCACCGGCCGGGGCCTGTCAGGCCATGCCGCAGGCTGTGCTGGACCTGGTGCGCGCCGGTGATCGCCTGCACGAAGAGAGCCAGGGCTATTTCGACCTGACCCTCGAACCGCTGCTCGACCTCTGGGGCTTCGGCCCGAGAGGGCAGGGCGAGGCCGTGCCGAGCGAGGAGAAGCTCGCCGAGGTGCGTCAGCGCGTCGGTCAGCAGCACCTGCGCATTGATGGCGAGCAGCTGTGCAAGGACGCCGACGTGCAGGTCGACTTCAACAGCATCGCCGCCGGCTATGCGGTCGAACGCATCGTCGCGCGCCTGCGCGAGCTGGGCGTCACCAGCTACCTGGTCGAAGCCACGGGTGAGCTCAAGGCGGCTGGCTTCAAGCCCGATGGCAGCCACTGGCGCATCGGCCTGGAGGCACCGCGTGACGACAAGCGCGTGGCCCAGCGCGTGCTGCAACTCGATGGTTACGGTGTCTCCACGTCGGGTGATTATCGCAACTACTTCGAGGAGAATGGGCAGCGCTACTCGCATACGCTCGATCCGCTCACCGGGCGTCCCGTCAGCCATACGCTGGCTGCGGTCACCGTGGCCGACCGATCGACCTTGCGCGCCGATGGCTTGTCTACCCTATTGATGGTGCTTGGGCCCGACGCCGGCATGGCGTTCGCCGAGCGCAACGGTATCGCGGCGTTTTTCGTGACGCGTGAGGGCGAGGGCTTCGTCACACATGGCACGGCCGCATTCGAGCAGCTATTCGCTGCAGGAGATGAGCAATGACGTTTCTGGTTGTATTTCTGACCATGGTTCTGGTCGTCGGCATGATGGCCGTCGGTGTGATCATGGGGCGCAAACCCATCGCCGGTTCCTGCGGCGGCATCGCCAACCTGGGCATCGAGAAAGAATGCTCGATCTGTGGTGGCAGCCGCGAGAAGTGCGAAGAGGTCAACCGCGACAAGGCCGATGCGCCGAACACCGACCTGGCTTACGACGCAAGCAAGCGTTGAGCCAGGCGGTATGGATTGACAGCCGGCAGCCGTTATCCACTGCCGGCCCCGCCGAGGGTGCGCCACAAGCGCTCCGGCCTGATCTGAAGGAGTAAACATGGCGGTCTACAACTACGATGTGGTGGTGCTGGGCTCTGGGCCTGCAGGCGAGGGCGCGGCGATGAACGCGGCCAAGGCCGGGCGCAAGGTGGCCGTGGTGGACAACCGTCCGCTGGTCGGCGGCAACTGCACCCACCTGGGCACCATCCCGTCCAAGGCGCTGCGCCACTCGGTGCGGCAGATCATGCAGTTCAACACCAACCCGATGTTCCGCCAGATCGGTGAGCCGCGCTGGTTCTCCTTCCCTGACGTGCTGAAGAGCGCCGAGAAGGTCATCGCCAAGCAGGTCACCTCGCGCACCGGCTACTACGCACGCAACCGTATCGACACCTACTTCGGCACGGCCAGCTTCGCCGACGAGCAGACCATCGAGGTGGTATGCCTCAATGGCGTGGTGGAGAAACTGGTCGCCAAGCAGGTCGTCATCGCCACCGGGTCGCGTCCGTACCGCCCGGCGGACGTCGACTTCCGCCACCCGCGCATCTATGACAGCGACACCATCCTCAGCCTCGGGCATACCCCGCGCCGCCTGATCATCTACGGAGCCGGGGTGATCGGCTGCGAATACGCCTCGATCTTCAGCGGTCTGGGCGTGCTGGTCGACCTGATCGACAACCGCGACCAGTTGCTGAGCTTCCTCGACTCGGAAATCTCCGATGCGCTGAGCTACCACCTGCGCAACAACAACGTGCTGATTCGTCATAACGAGGAGTACGAGCGCATCGAGGGGCTGGAGAACGGCGTCATCCTGCACCTGAAGTCGGGCAAGAAGATCAAGGCCGATGCCCTGCTGTGGTGTAACGGCCGTACCGGCAATACCGATCAGCTGGGGCTGGAGAACATCGGTATCGGTGTCAACAGCCGTGGTCAGATCCAGGTCGACGAGTACTACCGCACCGAGGTGAGCAACATCTACGCCGCGGGCGACGTGATCGGCTGGCCGAGCCTGGCCAGTGCCGCCGCCGACCAGGGCCGTTCCGCCGCTGGCAGCATCGTCGACAATGGCAGCTGGCGTTTCGTCGATGACGTGCCGACCGGTATCTACACCATTCCGGAGATCAGCTCGATCGGCAAGAACGAGCGTGAACTGACCCAGGCCAAGGTGCCGTACGAAGTGGGCAAGGCCTTCTTCAAGGGCATGGCCCGTGCGCAGATCTCGGTCGAGCCGGTGGGCATGCTGAAGATTCTCTTCCACCGTGAAACCCTGGAAGTGCTGGGTGTGCACTGCTTCGGTTACCAGGCCTCGGAGATCGTCCACATCGGTCAGGCGATCATGAACCAGAAGGGTGAAGCCAACAGCATCAAGTACTTCATCAACACCACCTTCAACTACCCGACCATGGCCGAGGCCTATCGCGTCGCAGCGTTCGACGGCCTCAACCGGCTTTTTTGAGCGGCTCCGGCCGGCGGCCTGAGCCGGTCGGGGAGTCAGGCTGGGTAGTGGCTTCCGAGTGGCGCTGGCCGAATCGGGAGAGCTTCTAGCGTCTCAGGCGGCAGCAACGAAAAAACCGGCTCATGGGCCGGTTTTTTCATGTCGGTCTCAATGTAGGGCGGGTGCAACCCGCCATCTTACGCTTCAGCTGCGCAGCGTCTGTACCGCCAGTTCCGGGAAGTCGGTGATGATGCTGTCGGCGCCGAAGTCGGCGAGACGGCGCATCAGGGCGGCTTCATTGACCGTCCACACCGACACGTGCAGGCCCTGCTTCTGCGCCTTGAGCAGGCGCTCCGGGGTGCACAGCGTCCAGTTCAGGGCCAGCAGGTGGCAGTCGTAGTGCGCCGCCACCTTGAGCGGGTCGAGCCAGGCGTACTCGGCGACCAGGCCCACCTGCAGCTGCGGAGTCAGCTCGCGAGCGGCCTTGAGCACTTCGCGCGAGCTGGAGGTGATGGTGATGCGCTCGCGCAGGCCGAAGCGTTCGGCGAGTTCGGCGATGGCCAGTACGGTGCGTGCCGAGCGTACTTTCGAGGCGCTTTTCACCTCCAGCTGCCAGTGTTCGAACGGGCATTGCTCGAACAGCTCCGCCAGGCGCGGAATCGGGCAGGGGCGCACCCAGCCCGGGCCGCCCTTGCGCGCATCGTACTTCACCAGTTCGGCGGCATCGTGCTCGACCACCTTGCCGCGCAGGCCCGTGGTGCGCTTGAGAGTCGGGTCGTGGATCACCATCAGCTCGCCGTCGCGTGACAGGTGCAGATCCAGTTCGCAACGGCTGACGCCATGCTCCAGGCAGCGCTGGAAGCTGGCGAGGGTGTTTTCCGGGGCTTCGCCCTTGGCGCCGCGATGGCCGTAGATGAGAGTCACTGTTGCTCCTTGGCAGTGTCAGGGGAGCGCGGCTGGTGATGGCGCACGCTGTCGATCACGTGATCGTATTCGAAATAGACACTGAAATCGCGGTAATCCCAGCGTGTGATGGGCGGCTGGCCGACGGGCTTGTGCTCCTCGTCCGCGAGGCCGAAGCGTTCCAGTACCGAGCGCTTGGACTCGCCCAGCTTCGGCAGGTTGCGGGCGTCGATGTCGCTGCCCTGGCTGCCGACGGGAATGGCCAGGGTTTCGGCGTGAAGGGTAACGGGGGCGAGCAGGGCGATCAGCAGGGCAAGACGGTACATAGGGATTCCTTGGCGGCGTTCATTCGCGGGCCTGGCGACGTTCCAGAGCCTGTTTCTGCAGGATATGCCGGGCCAGCAACTGGCGCTGTGCGTCGGTCAACGCTTCGAACTCCGTGCCGATCTCGTACTGGCCATTGGCGCGCTGGCTGCAGTGCACGACCTGGGCCCGCAGCAACAGGCCGAGGGCCTGGGGCATCAGCACCATCTTGATCGCCAGGTGGCTGCCCGGCGCGACGGCCTGGGCATGGTTGAAGCTGATGCCACCCTCGGACAACGAGACCTGGCGGGGCGCGCCGATATCGCGCAGCAGGCTTTGCGCCACGGCCTGGCCGAGCAGGTCGATGCGCTTATTGATCACCTTCAGGTAGTTGGCCAGGGTGCGGTCGCGCTCGCTGATGTGACGCAGCAGGTGCTGCGACTCGAAGTCCATCAGGTGCAGGTCGCTGAGCAGGTTGAACAGCGGCGACGGATCGTGAAGTTCGTCGCTGGCCTGGGCTTCGGCGCCTGCCAGCAGGGTGAATTCCAGTGCGATCGTATCTTCGATGCGATAGTATTCGCGGCGATCATCTACATCGTTTGTCGACATGGCGAACCCATGAAAGCAGTGGTGGTCGAAGACCCTGTTGAAAGTCTCGCGAGCTGGATGCATGCAAGGCGAGAGTCGCCGAGGTCGTGCCGTTTACTTGGGTAAACCGGCGCCCCGAGTCGACTTCAACGCAGCAGGCTCGTTGCGCAGCGGACTTTGACTTGTTTCTGAGTGTAAGGCCGCTGATCAGGCCCCGCCACAAGGACGTTTTTCTTTCTCCCGAATCTCTCCGACATGTTCAGACCTCTGTTCGTATTCATCGGTACGCGTTACACGCGGGCCAAGCGACGCAACCACTTCGTCTCCTTCATCTCCCTGACGTCCATGCTCGGCCTCACCCTCGGGGTGATGGTGATGATCCTGGTGCTGTCGGTGATGAATGGCTTCGACCATGAGATGCGTACGCGCGTACTCGGCATGATCCCCCATGCCACCATCGAGTCGGCGACGCCGGTCAGCGACTGGCAGGCCCTGGCGAGCCAGGTCAAGCAGCATCCGCGGGTCGAGGCGCTGGCGCCTTTCACCCAGATGCAGGGCCTGCTGACGCATGACGGCAAGGTGCAGAAGGTGCTGATCAATGCCATCGACCCCGAGCAGGAACGCAAGGTGTCGATCATCGACGGCTTCTTCCAGCAGGGCAGCCTGGACAGCCTGCGCCCCGGCGATTTCGCCATGGTCATCGGCGACAAGGCGGCGGCCAAGCTGGGGGTGAAACTGGGGGACAAGATCACCTTCGTCGCGCCCGAGGTGACGGTCACGCCAGCCGGCATGTTCCCGCGCCTGAAGCGCTTCACCATCACCGGTATCTTCCATGTCGGCGCCGGTGAGATCGACGGCGCGCTGGCGCTGGCCAACATCAGTGACCTGGCCCGCCTGCACCGCTGGCAGCCCGGCCAGGTGCAGGGTCTGCGCCTGAAGTTCGATGATCTGTTCCAGGCGCCACGCAGCGCGTGGGAGATCGCCCAGACCCTCGACGGCGATTTCTATGCACGCGACTGGACCCGCACCCACGGCAACCTCTACCAGGCGATCCGCATGGAGAAGACCATGATCGGCCTGTTGTTGCTGCTGATCGTCGCGGTGGCCGCGTTCAACATCATCTCCACCCTGGTGATGGTGGTGAGCGACAAGAAGGCCGACATCGCCATCCTGCGCACCCTCGGTGCCACGCCACGGCAGATCATGGCCATCTTCATGGTCCAGGGCACGGTCATCGGCGTGGTCGGCACCCTCATCGGTGCCCTACTGGGCATCGTCGCCGCACTCAACGTCAGCAGCCTGATCGCTGCCATCGAGAAGCTGCTGGGCATCAAGTTTCTCAACGCCGATGTCTATTTCATCGATTACCTGCCTTCGCAGCTGCAGAGCGCCGACGTGGTCATGGTCTGTGCCGCGGCGCTGCTGCTGAGCTTCTTCGCCACCCTGTATCCGGCCTGGCGCGCCGCGCGTACCCAGCCCGCCGAGGCCCTGCGTTATGAGTGAGTCCATGAGTCAGAACGCCATGAAACAGCAAAATGCCGTGCTCAGCTGCCGCAACCTGAGCAAGCGCTACGACGAGGGCCCCGAGTCGGTGGTCGTGCTCGATGGTCTGGAGCTGGAGCTGCTGGCCGGTGAACGCGTCGCCATCGTCGGCAGCTCCGGTTCGGGCAAGAGCACCCTGCTGAACATGCTCGGTGGCCTGGATACGCCGAGCGAGGGCAGCGTCTGGCTGGCCGGCGAGCAGCTGTCAGCACTGAGCGAGACGGCACGCGGCCTGTTGCGCAATCGCGCCCTGGGCTTCGTCTACCAGTTTCACCACCTGCTGGCGGAGTTCACCGCACTGGAGAACGCCTGCATGCCGCTGCTGATCGGCAAGACGCCGATCGCCGAGGCGCGTGAGCGTGCTACCCAGCTGCTCGAACGCGTCGGTCTGGGCCATCGCCTCAATCACAAGCCGGCCGAACTGTCCGGCGGCGAGCGCCAGCGTGTGGCGATTGCCCGTGCGCTGGTCAACCGTCCGGGCCTGGTGCTGCTCGACGAGCCCACCGGCAACCTCGACCAGCACACCGCCGAAGGTATCCAGGAGCTGATGCGCGAGCTGAGCCGCGACTCCAACACCGCGTTCCTGGTGGTGACCCACGACATGCAGCTGGCCCGGCAGATGGATCGCGTGCTGAGCCTGCAGGACGGCAAACTGGTGAGCATCTGATGTTTCGTCCGCTGAGTATCTTCATCGGCGCTCGCTACACACGGGCCAAGCGCCGCAATCATTTCATCTCCTTCATTTCGCTGACCTCGATGATCGGCCTGGGCCTGGGTGTCCTGGCGATGATCGTGGTGCTCTCGGTGATGAACGGCTTCCAGCGGGAAATGAGCTCGCGCATCCTCGGCATGGTGCCGCACGCCATGCTCTACGGTGAGCAGCCGGTGGCCGACTGGCAGGCGCTGGCGGACAAGACCATGGCCAATCCGCAGGTGCTGGCTGCTGCGCCCTATGCCGAGCTGGAGGGCATGCTCTCGCACCGTGGGGTGATGCAACCAATCCAGATTCACGGCATCGATCCGGCGCAGGAGGGCAAGGTGTCGATCCTGCCCGGCCACATCCGCCAGGGCAGCCTGAACAACCTGCAGCCCGGCGAGTTCGGCGTGGTGATCGGTGATATCACCGCGCGCCGTTTCGGCTTGCAGGTCGGCGACAAGCTGACGCTGATCATTCCCGAGCTGAGCAGCGCACCGGGTGGCGTCACGCCGCGCATGCAGCGTCTGAACGTGGCGGCGATCTTCAAGGTCGGCGCCGAGCTGGACAGCTCGCTGGCGCTGATCAACGTCGCCGATGCCGCCAGCATGCAGCGCCTGCCGGAGGGCACGGTGCCGGGTATCCGCCTGGCGCTGAAGGACCTCTACCAGGCGCCGCAGGTGTCCAAGGCACTGGTGGCCGAGCTGGGCAGTGGCTACCGCGCCGATGACTGGACCCACACCCAGGGCAGCCTGTTCAGCGCGATGAAGATGGAGAAGACCATGATCGGCCTGCTGTTGCTGCTGATCGTCGCCGTGGCGGCGTTCAACATCATCGCCACGCTGATCATGGTGGTCGCCGACAAGGGCGGCGATATCGCCATCCTGCGTACGCTGGGCGCCACGCCACGGCAGATCATGGCGATCTTCATGGTGCAGGGTTCGGTGATCGGCCTGGTCGGAACCCTGTTCGGCACCGTGTTCGGCGTGCTGGCCGCACTGAACGTCAGTGCGCTGGTGGCCTGGCTGGAATCCTTCGCCGGGCAGCAGGTGCTGAGTTCCGACGTGTATTTCATCAGCAGCCTGCCTTCGGAGTTGCAGTGGCTGGACGTGGCGCTGATCTGTTCCGCCGCGCTGCTGCTCAGCTTCCTTGCCACGCTCTATCCCTCCTGGCGCGCCGCCCAGGTGCAGCCGGCCGAAGCCCTGCGCTACGAGTGAGGCTGTCTCACCACCACCCGGCCAGGTGCAGCGCCAGCACGGCGAAGGCGACGGCGAACAGGTAGCGCAGCGTGCGCAGCACCGCCGGGCGCTGCAGCAGGTGCTGGCGCAGCGCTGCGGCGAACAGCCCGTAGACGCTGAATACGGCGAAGGTCACTGCCATGAACAGCCCGCTGAGTGTCAGCAGGTGCTGCATGGCATGCGCCTGGCCAGGCTCGAGGAACTGCGGCAGGAACGCCAGGAAGAAGATCGACAGCTTGGGGTTGAGCAGATTGAGCGCGACGCCTGAGCGTATCAGCGTGGCGTTCGAGCGTGCGCCCTGATGCGCCTGCAGCCGCAGCGGACCCTGTTCACGCAACATGCCCCAGGCCATCCACAACAGGTAGAGCGCGCCGCCGTAACTGAGTGCTTGCAGCGCCAGGGGGCTGGCGTAGAGCAGGGCGGCCAGCCCGCTGACGGCGGCCAAGGCATGTGGCGCGCAGCCCAGGGTGCAGCCGAAGGCCGCTACCAGGCTGGCGCGCCAGCCCTGTGCCAGGCCGGCGGCGATGGTGTAGACCACGCCGGTACCTGGTGAGGCCACCACCAGCAGCGAGGTGAGAAGAAATTCGAGACTCATGCCGCAGGCCCTCCCTGGTCGTTCGGGCCTGTGTTGCGATCGTGGCTGTGCATGGGGCTTTCCCTGTGACGAGTGAGCCCGCAGTCTGTCGAGTCGTGTTCCGGACGATCTTGAACGAAATTGCAGGGGGGCTCAGCGTCCTGGGCGGGCGTACAGTCCTGGGGTGAAGCCGAAGCAGCGCACGAAGTGGCGGCTCATGTGGCTCTGGTCGGCAAAGCCCGCAGTGGCCGCAGCCTCGGCCAGTGGCAGGCCGGCGGCTACCAGCTGGCGCGCCTTGAGCAGGCGTCGTTGCAGCAGGTAGGCGTGGGGCGTCAGTCCAGTCAGGCGGGAGAAGGCGCGCACCAGCTGGAAGCGGCTGAGCTGCGCCTGTTCCGCCAGCAGCGCCAGCGTCAGGGGTGCCATGGGGTCGTCGTCGATCAGCGTCTTGGCTCGGCTGGCACCGTTTCCGGCGGCCAGAGGCTTGCCCGGACGCTGTTCCAGAAGGTGCGCGAGCAGCACCGGCAGGGTCTGCTCGCCGGCCAGTTGCGCCGCTGGCATGCCTGGCTGGGCGATGGCCCGGTACAGCGCCGCGAAGGCATGGCTGGCCTGGCGCTTGCGCAGCACCGGATAGGCCAGTTCGCTGGGCGTCGGGCCGCCGTCACTGGCCATGTCGGCGAAGGCCTGGGCGATCCGCTCGGGCTCGAAGTACAGCATCCGCCAGCGCCGGGCGTTGCCACCCAGTGGTGCGCCATCGTGGACTTCACCGGGGTTGAGCGAGATCAGGTCGCCGGCTTGCGCCTGTACCTGGCCCCGGCCGCTGGCCGAGCGCTGGGCGCCCTGGAGGATCTGGCCGATGCCGAACTGTTCGTGGATATGGCGTGCGAAGCTGCGGTCGGAGTCGGCCTCGACGATCTCCACGCCCAGGCCGCTCAGACGTCGTATGCGAAAGCCCGGCTCGTTCATGCGTATCCGTCTCCTGGCGCCATGCTGCGCCTGGTTGAGGTTACTGCTGCAGGCGGCGACGTTCCTGGCGTTTGCGCCAGCTGCGCTGCACCCACCAGCGCCAGTACGCCATGGTCAGCACGTAACCGAGTACGGCGAGGATCAGGCCCGCCACGAAGGAGCCCAACAGCAACGGTTTCCACAGCATCGACAGCTCGGCAGTGATCCACTCCAGGCTGAGGTGGCTGGGCATGCGCACGGCGGGTGAGTTGCTCAGCCAGGCGCCGAACTTGTAGGTGCAGTAGAACACCGGCGGCATGGTGATCGGGTTGGTCAGCCAGACCAGGCCGATGGAAATGGGCAGGTTCGCCCGCAGGGGAATCGCCACCGCAGCGGCGGCCAGCATCTGCATGGGCATGGGGATCATCGCCCAGAACAGGCCGATGGCCATGCCACGGGCGACCGAATGGCGGTTGAGGTGCCAGAGATTGGGGTCGTGGATGAGCTTGCCGAGAAAGCGCAGGGACTTGTTACCCTTGATACTGTCGGGGTTGGGCAAGTAGCGCTTGAATAAACGACGCGGCATGAAGAGTCTCTGGGCAGGCAAAAGCGCCGATATTATGCACGGATTCGTCATCGTCAGCGTTTCCATATTGTGACCTAAGTTGAGCGCCGGATGCGCTCGGCTGAGCTCGACGGGCAGGGAGGCTCGATGCGTACAGGGATGTTGGCGCTGGCCCTGGGTTTGCTGGCGTTGCGCTTTCTGCCGGGCCTGCCGTCCGCCGCGGTGCTGCTGCTCATGGCCGGTTGCGCGCTCGCGCTGCTGTTCTCGCGGGGCTATCCCCTGGGCTTCTTCCTGCTGGGGCTGGCCTGGGCCTGCTGCTCCGCGCAATGGGCACTGGATGATCGCCTGGGCGTGGCGCTGGATGGGCGCACCCTGTGGCTGGAAGGGCAGGTGGTCGGCTTGCCGGAAGCGGCCGACGGTGTGCTTCGCTTCCAGTTGCAGGACGCCCGTTCACGGCGTGCCGAACTGCCCGCCAGGATGCGCCTGGCCTGGTATGGCGGGCCTCCGGTGCTGGCCGGCGAGCGTTGGCGTCTGGCAGTCAATCTCAAGCGTCCCCATGGCCTGGTCAATCCGCAGCGTTTCGATTACGAAGCCTGGCTGCTGGCCCAGCGCATCGGCGCCACCGGGACGATCAAGGCGGGTGAGCGCCTGGCCCCAGCCACTGACCTGGGCGGCTGGCGCGACGCCCTGCGCCAGCGCCTGCTGGCGGTGCCCGCCTGGGGACGGCAGGGCGGCATCGCCGCACTGGTGCTCGGCGATGGCTCCGGCCTGACGGCGGAGGACTGGCGTCTGTTGCAGCACACCGGCACCGTGCACCTGATGGTCATCTCCGGGCAGCACATCGCCCTGCTGTCCGGTTTCCTCTATGGCCTGGTGGCGCTGCTGGCCAGGCTCGGTTCCTGGCCGCAGCGTCTGCCGTGGTTGCCTTGCGCCTGCGCGCTGGCCCTGGGCGGCGCGCTGATCTATGGCCTGCTGGCCGGGTTCGAGGTGCCGGTGCGCAGGGCCTGCGTGATGGTTGCCCTGGTGCTGTTGTGGCGCCTGCGCTTTCGTCACCTGGGCCCTGCCTGGCCGCTGTTGGCGGCCCTGCTGGTGGTGCTGTTGCTGGAGCCGCTGGCTTCCCTGCAGCCGGGCTTCTGGCTGTCGTTC
The DNA here is from genome assembly GCF_017915135.1 of Ectopseudomonas khazarica. Taxonomy (NCBI): domain Bacteria; kingdom Pseudomonadati; phylum Pseudomonadota; class Gammaproteobacteria; order Pseudomonadales; family Pseudomonadaceae; genus Ectopseudomonas; species Ectopseudomonas khazarica. The sequence goes on from NZ_CP068551.1 coordinate 1,782,723, forward strand.
TCGGCGGTCGCCGTGCTTGCGCTGGCCTTTGCCGGGCGGCTGGGGGCATGGGGCTGGTGGCGCGGGCTGACGCGTGCGCAATGGACCACGGCGATCGGCCTGTTGCCGATGATGTTGATCCTCGGGCTGCCGGTCAGCAGCAGCGGGCCTCTGGCCAATCTGCTCGCCGTGCCCTGGGTAGGACTGGTGGTGGTGCCGCTGGCGCTGTTCGGTACGCTGCTGTTGCCGGTACCTCTGCTCGGCGAGGGCTTGCTGTGGCTGGCCGGCGGGGCATTGCAGCTGCTCTTCGCGCTGCTCGGACTGATCGCCGGCTGGTTGCCCGCCTGGCTGCCCAGCGAGTTGCCGTGGTGGGTCTGGTCGTTGGCGGCGCTGGGGGCCGCGTTGCTGTTGCTGCCTGCCGGCGTGCCGCTGCGCTTGCCGGGGCTGGCGTTGCTGCTGCCCGCGCTGCTGGTACCGGCGCAAGGACCCGAGGACGGGCAGGCCGACGTCTGGGTCCTGGATGTCGGCCAGGGCTTGTCGGTTCTGGTGCGGACCCGCGAGCACAGCCTGCTGTACGACGCCGGGCCGCGCTTCGGTGACTTCGACAGCGGCGAACGTATCGTCCTGCCGTCGCTGCGCGCGCTGAACCTCCGACGGCTCGACCTGCTGCTGGTCAGCCACGCCGACAACGATCATGCCGGAGGGGCGACGGCCGTGGCGGCTGGCATGCCGGTGGCGCGGGTCATCAGTGGCGAGCCGGCGCGTCTCGCGCGAAGCCTGGCTGCCGAGGCCTGCGAGTCCGGGCGCAGCTGGCAGTGGGATGGCGTGACCTTCAGGTTGTGGCAATGGCCGCAGGCGGCGCCAGGCAACCCGCGTTCCTGCGTCTTGCAGGTGGAGGCTGGGGGGGAGCGCTTGCTGTTGACCGGCGACATCGATGCCGCGGCCGAACAGGAACTGGTGCAATCGGGCTTCCCGCTGGCGTCGCACTGGCTGCTGGCTCCGCACCACGGCAGCCGCAGTTCCTCCAGCCAGCCCTTCATCGACGCGGTCGGGCCGCAGCACGTGCTGATCACGCGCAGCCGGCACAATGCTTTCGGCCATCCGCACCCGCAGGTGCTGGCACGTTACCGGGCGGCGGGCGTGGCGGTGCATGACACCGCGTATACCGGTGCGCTGCATCTACGCCTGGGCAAGTGGCTCGCACCGCGCGGGTTGCGAAGCGAGGCACGCTTCTGGCGGGAAAAATGAGAACGGCGGCGGTCGGCGGGTGACCCACCCTATGCTAGAGTGGCGCCACTTTTTCGAGGGGGAATCTCTACCGTGTGGGAACTGGTCAAAGCTGGCGGCTGGATGATGCTGCCGATCATTCTCTGTTCCATCGCTGCTGCCGGTATCGTTGCCGAGCGCCTGTGGACCCTGCGGCCCGCCCGCGTCACGCCGGCCAATCTGCTGGCCCAGGTATGGCGCTGGATCAAGGACAAGAAACTGAACAACCAGAAGCTCAAGGAGCTGCGTGAGCATTCGCCGCTCGGGCAGATCCTGGCTGCTGGCCTGGCCAACTCCAAGCATGGTCGCGAGATCATGAAAGAGTGCATCGAAGAGGCTGCCGCCCGCGTCATTCATGATCTGGAGCGCTACCTCAATGCCCTCGGCACCATCGCCGGCATCGCACCGTTGCTCGGCCTGCTCGGTACCGTGCTGGGCATGATCGAAATCTTCAGCTCCTTCATGGGCGCGGGCATGGCCAATGCGCCGATGCTCGCCGGCGGTATCTCCAAGGCGCTGATCACCACTGCAGCAGGCCTGATCGTGGCGATCCCGGCGCTGTTCTTCCACCGCTACCTGCAACGTCGTGTCGACGAGCTGGTGGTGGGCATGGAGCAGGAGGCGATCAAGCTGGTGGAGATGGTGCAAGGTGACCGTGACGTCGACCTGGGCGAGGGCAAGGCGTGAAATTCCGGCGCAAACCGCGGGAGAACGTCGAGATCAACCTGGCCTCGTTGATCGACGTGGTGTTCATCCTGCTGCTGTTCTTCGTGGTCACCACCACCTTCACCCGTGAGACCCAGCTCAAGGTCGACCTGCCCGAGGCGGTCAGTGGCACGCCACCGGAGCAGACCGAGCTCAAGCAGGTCGAAGTGCTGATCGCTGCCGACGGCGCCTACTCGGTTAACGGCAAGGCCCTGCTGGAAAGCAACCTGAGCAACCTGATGGCGGCGCTGCAGAAAGAGTCCGACGGTGACAACAGCCTGCCGCTGATCATCAGCGCCGATGGCAAGACCCCGCATCAGGCGGTGATCACGGCCATGGATGCCGCCGGCAAGCTGGGCTTCGCACACCTGCGCATGACCACGGTGGAAGCACAGGAAGCGCCCTGATTGAGCGCCGCCGATCGCTTGCTCGAGGCCTGGTACCGCGGCCACCCGGCGCTGGCGCTGCTGCGCCCGCTGGAGTGGCTGTACCGCCGCGTGGTGCAGGGCAAGCGCGCGCGTTTCCTGGCGGGCGAGGGTGACATCTATCGCGCCCCGGTGCCGGTACTGGTGGTGGGCAACGTCACCGTCGGCGGCACCGGCAAGACCCCGCTGATCCTCTTTCTCATCGAACATTGCCGGGCTCGCGGCCTCAGGGTCGGTGTGGTCAGCCGTGGCTATGGCGCCACGCCGCCGAGCCTGCCCTGGCGTGTGCGTGCCGAGCAGCCTGCGGCGCAGGCTGGTGACGAGCCGCTGTTGATCGTGCAGCGCACGGATGTGCCGCTGATGATCGACCCGGACCGCAGTCGTGCGGTGCGGGCGCTGCTGGCCGAGGAGCCGCTGGACCTGATCCTCTGCGACGATGGCCTGCAGCACTATCGCCTGGCGCGCGACCTGGAGCTGGTGCTGATCGATGCCGCACGTGGCCTGGGCAATCGCCGCTGCCTGCCGGCGGGGCCGCTGCGCGAGCCTGCCGAGCGTCTGCAGGCGGTCGATGCGGTGCTGTACAACGGCGCCGAGGCGGATCGCGCCGACGGCTACGCGTTCCAGCTGCAGCCCAGTGCGCTGGTCAACCTGGCCAGCGGCGAGCGCGTCGCGCTCGAGCATTTTCCGGCGGGACAGGTGGTGCACGCAGTGGCCGGCATCGGCAATCCGCAGCGTTTCTTCAACACCCTCGAAGCGCTAAACTGGCGGCCGGTTCCGCACCCCTTCGCCGACCATGCCCAGTACGATCTGGCGCAGCTCAGCTTCGAGCCATCGCTGCCGCTGCTGATGACGGAGAAGGATGCGGTGAAATGCCGGGCCTTCGCCGCCGCCGACTGGTGGTATCTGGCTGTCGATGCCGTGCCCACGCAGGCCTTCGTCGACTGGCTGGATGCGGAGCTGACCCGTCTCATACCGGGGTCTTCGTAACCCCATCCAAGGACTGCGTCATGGACCTCAAACTGCTCGATATCCTCGCCTGCCCGATCTGCAAGGGCCCGCTGCAGCTCTCCGAAGACAAGACCGAACTGATCAGCAAGGGCGCCGGCGTGGCCTACCCGATTCGCGACGGCATTCCGGTGATGCTGGAGAGCGAAGCCCGTACCCTGACCACTGACGAGCGTCTGGACAAGTAAATGAGCGCTGCCTTCACTGTCGTCATTCCCGCCCGTTACGCCTCCACCCGCCTGCCAGGCAAGCCGCTGCAGGACATCGCCGGCAAGCCCATGGTCCAGCATGTCTGGGAGCAGGCGCGGAAGAGTTCGGCCAGCCGGGTGGTGATCGCCACCGACGACGCCCGCATCGTCGAGGCCTGTACCGCGTTCGGCGCCGAGGTGCTGCTGACCCGCGAGGATCACAACTCCGGTACCGACCGCCTGGCCGAGGTCGCCACCCAGCTCGGATTGTCCGCCGATGCCATCGTGGTCAACGTGCAGGGCGACGAACCGCTGATTCCGCCGCTGATCATCGATCAGGTGGCGGCCAACCTGGCGGCCAATCCGCAAGCCGGCATCGCCACGCTGGCGGAGCCGATCGAGGACGTCGCGGCGCTGTTCAACCCCAATGTGGTCAAGGTGGTGGCCGACAAGAACGGTCTGGCCCTGACCTTCAGCCGTGCGCCGCTGGCCTGGGCGCGCGATGCCTTCGCCAGGAGCCGCGACGTGCTGCCGCAAGGCGTGCCGTACCGCCGCCACATCGGTATCTACGCCTACCGTGCCGGTTTTCTGCATGACTTCGTCGCCTGGGGCCCGTGCTGGCTGGAAGACACCGAGTGCCTGGAGCAGCTGCGCGCGCTCTACAACGGCGTGCGGATCCATGTCGCCGATGCCCTCGAAGCGCCGGCCGCCGGCGTGGATACCGCCGAAGACCTGGAACGGGTTCGTCACCTGCTGGGGGCCTGATGAAGGTTCTCTTCGTTTGCCTGGGCAACATCTGCCGCTCGCCCACCGCCGAAGGCGTCTTCCGTCACAAGCTGCGCGCAGCCGGTCTGGAAGGGCAGGTGCAGGTGGACTCCGCCGGAACCGGTGACTGGCACGTGGGCAAGGCGCCGGACAGCCGCACCCGCCAGGCGGCGCAGCGTCGCGGCTATGACCTGTCGGCGCAACGTGCACGCCAGGTCGAGGCCGCGGACTTCCAGCGCTTCGATCTGATCCTGGCCATGGACCAGAGCAACCTGCGCAATCTGCAGGCGCTGCGTCCGGCCGGCGCCCGTGCCGACCTCGATCTGTACCTGCGTCGTTTCGACCTGGCCCTGGACGAGGTGCCGGACCCGTACTACGGCGGTGAGGATGGCTTCGAGCAGGTGCTGGACCTGATCGAGCAGGCCAGCGATGCATTGCTGATCGAGATCAAGGGGCGTCTGTGACACTCAACCTGCAGAGCGACATGTCGCTCAAGCCGTTCAACAGTTTCGGCGTCGATGTGCGTGCGCGGCTGTTCGCCGAGGCGCATGACGATGCCGAGGTGCGCGAGGCGCTGAGCCTGGCCGAACAACGGGGCCTGCCCCTGCTGGTGGTCGGCGGTGGCAGCAACCTGCTGCTGACGGGCGATGTCGAGGCGCTGGTGCTGCGTATGGCCAGTCGTGGCCTGCGGGTTCTCGACGATGCTGGCGAGCAGGTGCTGGTCGAGGCCGAGGCCGGCGAACCCTGGCATCCGTTCGTGCAGTGGAGCCTGGCGCAGGGCTTCAGCGGCCTGGAGAACCTCAGCCTGATTCCCGGCACCGTCGGTGCTGCACCGATGCAGAACATCGGTGCCTATGGCGTGGAGGTCAAGGACCTGTTCGCCGGGCTGACCGCGCTGGATCGCCACAGCGGCGAGCTGCGCGAGTTCGCGCTGGAGGAGTGTGCCTTTGCCTACCGCGACAGCCTGTTCAAGCGTGAGGCCGGGCGCTGGTTGATCCTGCGCGTTCGTTTTCGCCTGGCTCGCCAGGCCGCGCTGCGTCTGGACTATGGCCCGGTGCGTCAGCGCCTGGTCGAAATGGGGGTCGAGGCGCCGACGGCGAGCGATGTCAGTCGGGCGATCTGCGCCATTCGCAGCGAGAAACTGCCGGATCCGGCCGAGCTGGGCAACGCCGGCAGCTTCTTCAAGAACCCGGTGGTGTCGTTCGAGCTGGCCGAGCGCATTCGTGCGCAGCACGCCGATCTGGTCAGCTATCCGGCGGGCGATGGCCTGGTCAAGCTGGCGGCCGGCTGGCTGATCGAGCGGGCAGGGTGGAAGGGCTTTCGTGACGGGGATGCCGCAGTGCATCGCCTGCAGGCGTTGGTGCTGGTCAACCATGGCCGTGCCACGGGCGCGCAACTGCTGGCCCTGGCGCAGCGCATCCAGGGTGATGTGCTGGCGCGATTCGGCGTCGCCCTGGAAATCGAACCCAACGTTCTCTGATGCGCTCCGGGAGCACGCGCGGCTCCAGGCACTTCACTCGCGGTGACGGAAAGCGGACATGAAAAAGGGGATGCCTAGGCATCCCCTTTTTGCGTACCGCCGGAGGATCAAACCTGAGGTTTGATCTCCTCCTTCTCTGCGGCCGCTTCTTCTTCCGGCTGTGCCTGTTCTACCGCTTCGCTCGCAACCTGCTCGCTGGCAGCAGGGGCTGCTTCAGCGCTCGGCTCGACGGCAGGGGCTGCCTCTTCGCTTTCGCTTGCAGTGGCGCTCGGCTCTTCAACCGGGGCGCTTTCCGCGACTACCGGCTCGTTCTGCTCGACCGGTGCGGCGGCGGCAGCTTCGGCGGCTTCACGGGCCAGGCGCTCGGCTTCGCGCTGACGACGACGCACTTCGCGCGGGTCGTTCGAGGCACGGCCGGTGGCATTGGCCGGGACTGCTTCCGCTGCCGGAGCGACTTCTTCGGCTACTGCCGGAGCAGGTTCCTGGGCGGCTTCGACGACCGGCTCGGGCTGTGCAACCGGCTCGACAGCAGGTGCTTCGACGGCTGCCGGCTCTTCGGCTGCAGCAGCAGGGGCTGCCTCGACCGCCGCTTCGGCGACCACAGCGCTCTCGACCACGTCGCTCGCTGGGGCTTCGGCTGGCGCCTCGACCGGCTGTGCAGCCGGCGCTTCAGCCTCGACGGCCTCGACTGCTGGCGCTTCAGTGGCCGGCGCTTCGCTGGCGACGGCTTCGCTGCTGTCGACGCTTTCTGCTACGACCGCAGCGGCAGTGGCGACTGCGACCGGGGGGGCGGCCTGGGCGTCGTTGCCAGCGGCTTCGCTGTTCTCGGCGCTCTCGATCAGGTTGCCATCGGCATCACGCTGACGCTCGCGACGGTTGCTGCGGCGACGCTGACCGCGAGAGCGACGACGCGGGCGCTCGCCTTCAGCGTTACCCTGCTCGTCGTCTTGCAGCTGCTCTTCGTTCGGCAGCGCTTCGTCCTGTACGGCCTCGGCCTGCTCGGCGCGCGGCTGACGCTCCTCGCGTGGCGGACGCTGACGCTCCTGGCGCTCGCCGCGTGGCTGGCGCTCGGCGCGCTGCTCGTCGCGTTGCTCGTTGCCAGCGTCCAGCGGCTCGCGCAGTTCGCGCACGCGCTCTTCACGCGGGGCACGCTCTTCGCGCGGCTTGCGCTCGCGACGGTTCTCCTGGCCTTCGCGCGGTGCGCGTTCTTCACGCGGAGCACGCTCTTCGCGCGGCTGGCGCTCTTCACGGGGCTCGCGGGCCTGACGCTCTTCACGCGGAGCGCGCTCTTCACGAGGCTTGCGCTCGTCGTCACCACGGCGACCGCCGCGGTTACGGCTCTGCTGGCGACCGTTGCGACGCTCTTCGCGCGGCGGACGCTCCTTGCTCTTCTTCTCGACCACCGCCGGCTGGACTTCTTCTTCCTTGCCGGCGAACAGGCTGACCAGCGACTTCACCAGGCCCTTGAACAGGCTCGGCTCCGGTGCGCTGACGGGGGCCAGCGGCGCCTGCGCCTGCGGCTCGGCGGCGACCGGCGCGTTGCTGCGCGGTGCGGCCTTGATCGCGGCTTCCTGGCGAACCAGGGTGCGGGTGGCGGCGGCGGGGTGGGCGGCTGCGTCCTCGGCCTCGGTGGTGGCGGCGATTTCGTAGCTGGTCTGGCTGCTCAGGGCTTCCGGACTGTCGTCACGCAGGCGCTGGACTTCAAAGTGCGGCGTTTCCAGGTGATCGTTCGGCAGAATCACGATGCGCGCGCGGGTACGCAGTTCGATCTTGGTGATCGAGTTGCGCTTCTCGTTGAGCAGGAAGGCGGCGACCGGGATCGGTACCTGGGCGCGGACTTCGGCGGTGCGATCCTTCAGCGCTTCTTCTTCGATCAGGCGCAGGATGGCCAGCGACAGGGATTCGACGTCGCGGATGATGCCTTGACCGTTGCAGCGTGGGCAAACGATGCCGCTGGTCTCGCCGAGGGACGGACGCAGGCGCTGACGAGACATTTCCAGCAGGCCGAAGCGCGAGATGCGGCCAACCTGAACGCGGGCGCGGTCGGCTTCCAGGGCTTCGCGCACTTTCTCTTCCACGGCGCGCTGGTTCTTCGCCGGGGTCATGTCGATGAAGTCGATGACGATCAGGCCGCCGATGTCACGCAGGCGCAGCTGGCGGGCGATTTCCTCGGCCGCTTCCAGGTTGGTCTGCAGGGCGGTTTCTTCGATGTCGCTGCCTTTGGTGGCGCGCGCCGAGTTGATGTCGATGGACACCAGGGCTTCGGTCGGGTCGATGACGATGGAACCGCCGGACGGCAGCTTCACTTCACGCTGGAAGGCGGTTTCGATCTGGCTTTCGATCTGGAAGCGGTTGAACAGCGGCACGCTGTCTTCGTACAGCTTGATCTTGCTGGCGTACTGCGGCATCACCTGCTGGATGAAGGACAGGGCTTCTTCCTGGGCTTCGACGCTGTCGACCAGCACTTCGCCGATGTCCTGGCGCAGGTAGTCGCGGATGGCGCGGATGATGACGTTGGATTCCTGGTAGATCAGGAACGGGGCAGGGCGGCTGGTGGAGGCTTCCTTGATGGCGCTCCACAGTTGCAGCAGGTAATCGAGGTCCCACTGCATTTCTTCGCTGGAGCGGCCCAGGCCGGCGGTGCGCACGATCAGGCCCATGTCGGCCGGAGCGTCGAGGCCATTGAGCGCTTCACGCAGTTCGTTGCGCTCTTCGCCTTCGATGCGACGGCTGATGCCACCTGCGCGCGGGTTGTTCGGCATCAGGACCAGGTAGCGGCCGGCCAGGCTGATGAAGGTGGTCAGGGCCGCGCCCTTGTTGCCGCGTTCTTCCTTCTCGACCTGGACGATGACTTCCTGGCCTTCCTTGAGTACGTCCTTGATGTTGACGCGGCCGCCTTCAGGGGCCTTGGAGAAGTATTCGCGAGAGATTTCTTTGAGGGGAAGGAAGCCGTGGCGTTCGGAACCGAAATCGACGAAGGCGGCTTCAAGGCTGGGTTCGACGCGGGTGATGCGGCCTTTGTAGATGTTGGCCTTCTTCTGTTCGCGGGCACCGGACTCGATGTCCAGATCGTAGAGTTTTTGGCCATCTACCAGGGCAACACGCAACTCTTCGGGCTGAGTCGCGTTAATGAGCATTCTTTTCATGTGGTACCAATGGGCTCCGGGCTAGCGGAAGCCACGTTAGGCACACACGACTATCAGAGTCGGTGTCAGGCGCGTCAGAAACGGTCGTAAATCGTTCCACTGTCTAGCGACGGTCGGCCATCGAAGGCCGCGGTCGCGACGGACGTCTCCTGCTTGCTGTGGTGACAGAAAGCACTCAGTCAGGAGGAGGAATCAACTGGCGGAAGCGGACGAGATGAGGCGTCTTTGATCAAGCTATGAGCTACGCAGTCCGACAGTTGTACATCTCCACCCTACACGTATCGCTGAAAATCGGGTGCCGCGCGCGGATTCCGCAGCGGTTGTCAGTTACCGCGACCGCCCCACTGGGCGAGTCGCGCATCATACTCAAGGCGTTGTTTCCGAATTCTTCACGGCCTTTTGCGGCCTTCTAACACTGAACAATCCGTCGGACGGCCTCACGTCCTGAAAGGGTTGCGCGGGCAGGGGATGGCAAGTTTGGCGATCATCCGCAAGCCAGGCCACTTTTGGCGGCGTTCGCGACTATAGCAGCAATGATTAAGTGCTTCAATTCCATAAAAAATTGTTATGATTGCGCGATGACTACTCCTGCCTCTCCAACCTCCGGCGTCCAGCTGATCGAGGTTGCACCGGAACTCGCCGGCCAACGCATCGACAATTTCCTCCGGACACAGCTCAAGGGCGTGCCCAAGACCCTGATTTACCGCATCCTGCGCAAGGGTGAAGTGCGCGTGAACAAGGGGCGCATCAAGCCCGAGTACAAGCTGCAGGCTGGTGACGTGGTACGGGTGCCGCCGTTGCGCCTGGCCGAGCGCGATGAGCCCGAGCCGCTGGCTCAGGGCCTGCTGGAACGCCTCGAAGCGGCCATCGTCTACGAGGACAAGGCGCTGATCGTGCTGAACAAGCCGGCGGGTATCGCCGTGCATGGTGGCAGCGGCCTGAACTATGGGGTGATCGAGGCGTTTCGCCAGCTGCGCCCCGATGCCAAGGATCTGGAGCTGGTGCACCGCCTGGATCGTGATACCTCGGGTCTGCTGATGATCGCCAAGAAACGCAGCATGCTGCGTCATCTGCATGAAGCGCTGCGCGGTGATGGTGTCGACAAGCGCTACATGGCGCTGGTGCGCGGTCACTGGGCGACGGCCAAGAAACAGGTCAATGCGCCGCTGCAGAAGAGCAATCTGCGTTCCGGCGAGCGCATGGTCGAGGTCGATGGTGAAGGCAAGGAGGCGCTGACGCTGTTCCGCGTGCTGCGCCGCTTCGGTGACTTCGCCACCCTGGTCGAGGCCAAGCCGGTCACCGGGCGTACCCACCAGATCCGTGTGCATGCCAAGCATGCCGGGCACTCCATCGCCGGTGACTCCAAGTACGGCGATGACGAATTCACGCGCGAGATTCGCGAGCTGGGCGGCAAGCGCCTGTTCCTGCATGCCTACGAGCTGCATGTGCCGCTGCCGGATGGCGGTGTGCTGAAGCTCGAGGCGCCGGTGGACGAGATGTGGGCCAGGACCCTGGAGCGTCTGAGTGCCTGACTATCAACTGCTGGTCTTCGATTGGGATGGCACGCTGGTCGACTCCATCGGCCGCATCGTCGAGGCCATGCATCGCGCTGCCGATATCACCGGTGTGCCGCGCTGCAGCGATGTGGCGGTGCGCGGCATCATCGGTCTGGAGCTGGGGGTGGCGATCGGCACGCTCTATCCGGAACTCGATGAACCGTTGCGCATCGAAGCCATTCGGCGTGCCTACAGCGAGCAGTACCTGGCGCTGGAAACCGAGCCGTCGCCGCTGTTCGACGGCGTGCGCGAGTCGCTCGAAGTCTTTCGCGAGCAGGGCTATCGTCTGGCGGTCGCGACCGGCAAGGGGCGCAAGGGGCTGCATCGGGTGCTGGCGGACAAGGGCTGGCTGGACTACTTCGACATCACCCGCTGCGCTGACGAGACGGCGAGCAAGCCGGATCCGCTGATGCTGCACGAGATTCTTGCGCATTGCCGGGTGCAGCCCGAGCGGGCGTTGATGGTGGGGGATTCGACCTTCGACCTGCTCATGGCGCGCAATGCCGGAATGGACGCGGTAGCGGTCGGTTTCGGTGCCCAGCCATTGTCGGTTCTGCGTGAATGTGCGCCGCGTTTGGCAATCAACGAGTTCAATGAGCTGCGCGCGTGGCTGGAAGGCCGCCCTGCGCAGCATCCTTCAGAGGTGAGTGAGCATGTCGGATGAGTGGAAGTCATCGTCGTCGTCGGGCGAGGATGCCAAGAGCTGGAAACTGCTTGAGAAAACCCTGCTTTCAAGCGTGCAGGAGCAGCGTCGGTCCCGGCGCTGGGGGATCTTTTTCAAGCTGCTGACCTTCATCTATCTGTTCGGTGCGCTGGCGCTGGTGTTGCCGGCGCTCGACCTGAAGTCGGCCTCGACCACGACGGCGCACACGGCGCTGATCGAGATTCGCGGCATGATCGCCGACCGTGAGGAAGCCAGCGCCGACAAGGTGGTGGGCAGCCTGCGTGCGGCGTTCGAGGACAGCAACACCAAGGGTGTGATCCTGCGTATCAACAGCCCGGGCGGCAGTCCCGTGCAGTCGGGCTACATCTATGACGAGATTCGTCGCCTGCGTGGCGAGTACCCACAGACCAAGGTCTACGCGGTGATCAGTGATCTCGGGGCGTCCGGCGCCTACTACATCGCCAGTGCGGCAGACGAGATCTACGCCGACAAGGCCAGTCTGGTCGGCTCGATCGGGGTCACGGCGGCCAGCTTCGGCTTCGTCGATACCATGGAGAAGCTGGGTGTCGAGCGTCGCGTCTACACCTCCGGCGAGCACAAGGCCTTTCTCGATCCGTTCCAGCCGCAGAAGGAAGAGGAAACACGCTTCTGGAAGACCGTGCTGGAAACCACGCACCGTCAGTTCATCGACAGCGTGAAGAAGGGGCGGGGTGAGCGACTCAAGGCGGATGAGCATCCCGAGCTGTTCTCCGGCCTGATCTGGTCCGGCGAGCAGGCTCTGCAGCTGGGTCTGATCGATGCCCTGGGCAGTGCCAGCTATGTGGCGCGCGAGGTGATCGGCGAGAAGGAAATGGTCGACTACACCCAGCGGGACACGCCGTTCGATCGCTTCGCCAAGCGCCTGGGTACCAGTGTGGCGGATCGCATCGCGCTGTGGATGGGCTTCCAGGGGCCGACGCTGCGCTGAGGAATGCTCCCGTAGGGCGGGTGTAATCCGCCAGTCTCGGTCGGCGGGTTGCACCCGCCCTACGGTATCTCCACGCCCTCGTTGAGCAGCATATCCACCAGGCGGATCAGCGGCAGGCCGATCAGGCTGGTGGCGTCTTCGCCTTGCGTGCTGCGGAACAGACTGATGCCCAGGCCCTCGGATTTGAAGCTGCCGGCGCAGTCGAAAGGTTGCTCGCGCTGCAGATAGCGCAGGATCTGTCCGTCATCGAGCGGGCGAAAATGCACGGTGAAGGGAACGCAGTCGACCTGGCATCGGCCGCTGCCGGTATCGAGCAGGGCCAGGCCGGTGAGAAAGGTGACGCTGCTGCCGCTGGCGGCGCGCAGTTGCTGCTGGGCCCTTGGCAGGTCATGGGGTTTGCCGAGAATCTGGCCGTCGCTGAGGATGGCGACCTGATCCGAGCCGATGATCAGGTGGTCGGGGTGCTGGTCGGCCAATGCGCGGGCCTTCGTCTCGGCCAGGCGCCTGACCAGGTCGATGCCGGTTTCGCCTGCCTGGCGGGTTTCGTCGATGCTCGGCGACTGCGAGGTGAAGGGCAGTTGCAGGCGGTCGAGCAGTTCGCGGCGGTAGGGCGAGCTGGAGGCGAGCAGCAGCGCGGGCATGTTCTCTTCCTTATATAAGTGGGCGAGAAATTCTACTGGTCGTGCCTGGGTGAATACAGGCTCAATTTCCTTTGACACGGGCAGGGTGCATCCCTAGAATGCTGCGCCTATGTTGAATGGGCCGATTCCACCTCACGTTGATCCGCGCAAGCTCGCCGACCGCGAAGCTACCCTTGAAGGGCAGCTCGAACTGGCCAGTCTGCCGCGTCTCTGCGACCCGCTTGCCGATACGGCGGGCGCGGTGCAGGCGAAGTTTCACTTCGGGCGTGACGAGCAGAAAACTGTGGTAATCCGCAGTGAGCTCGAGGTTGAGGTCAAAATGGTCTGCCAGCGTTGTCTGGAGCTGGTCGCGCTACCCATCCGCAGCGAATGTGAATACGCGGTGGTCCGGGTTGGAGCGAACACTCAGTCCTTGCCGAAGGGCTACGACGTGCTGGAAGTGGGTGAGGAGCCGCTGGAGCTGCTCGGTCTGGTCGAGGATGAATTGCTTCTCGCCCTGCCGATCGTTCCTGCTCACGCCCCAGGTGATTGCCAGCAGCCGGACGGTCTCGATGAGCCCGAGCCGGGCGAGGACGAGGTATCGCGGTCCAACCCGTTCAGTGTATTGGCGCAGTTAAAGCGTGACCCAAACGTTTAGGAGTTAATGAGTTATGGCTGTTCAGCAGAACAAAAAATCCCGTTCCGCCCGCGATATGCGCCGTTCGCACGACGCACTCGAGGCCAGCGCCCTGTCCGTAGAGAAGAGCACCGGTGAAGTTCACCTGCGCCACCACGTTTCTCCGGAAGGCGTATACCGCGGTCGTAAAGTGATCGACAAGGGCGCTGACGAGTAATCCTTGTCCGCCTCGATCATCGCGATTGATGCAATGGGTGGGGACTTCGGTCCCCACTGCATTGTTCCGGCCTGCATTTCCGCGCTGGCCGAGTTCCCCTCGCTACACCTGACCCTCGTCGGTCAAGCTCCCCTCATCGAAGAACAGCTCGCTCGCCAGTCCGGCGTCGATCGCGCGCGCCTGCAGGTTCATCACGCCAGTGAAGTGATCGCCATGGACGAGCGTCCGGCTCAGGCGCTGCGCGGCAAGCCCGATGCTTCGATGCGCGTGGCGTTGGAGCTGGTGCGGCAGCGTCAGGCGCACGCCTGCGTCAGTGCCGGCAACACCGGTGCGCTGATGGCGTTGTCGCGCTATCTGCTCAAGACCCTGCCGGGGATCGATCGGCCGGCCATGGTCAGTCCGATACCCACCGAGCGGGGCCATTGCTACCTGCTGGACCTGGGCGCCAACGTCGACTGCAGCGCCGAGCACCTCTACCAGTTCGCCATCATGGGCGCGGTCGCGGCCGAGACGCTGGGTATCGCGCGGCCACGGGTGGCGCTGCTCAATGTCGGCACGGAAGACATCAAGGGCAACCAGCAGGTCAAGCTCGCCGCCAGCATGCTGCAGCAGGCGCATGGGCTGAACTTCGTCGGCTACATAGAAGGTGACGGTGTCTATCGCGGCGAGGCTGACGTGGTGGTGTGCGACGGTTTCGTCGGCAACATCCTGCTCAAGTCCAGCGAGGGCCTCGCGCGAATGGTTACCGGGCGGGTCGAGGCGCTGTTCAGGGAGGGGCTGTTCGCCCAGGCCATCGGTGCCCTGGCGATGCCGCTGCTGCGTCGCCTCAAGGCCGATCTGGCGCCGGCACGGCACAATGGCGCGAGTTTTCTCGGGCTGCAGGGCATCGTCGTGAAGAGCCATGGCGCCGCCGGCCAGGAGAGTTTCCAGAGCGCCATTCGCTGCGCGCTGCGCGAGGTGCAGGAGAATCTGCCGCAGCGACTGCATGGTCGACTCGAGGACTTGTTGTTGTAGACTCGTCGCGTTTTCGCTGTGTGACGGGGCCGGAATGTGACCGCGGCGCGTAGCCTGTCATCCAACTGTCAGTTTGCTGCGCCAGGCTCGCCTGGCGCTGGTTTTTCGACTCAAGGGACTTATTCATGTCTGCATCCCTCGCATTCGTCTTCCCCGGTCAGGGTTCGCAAGCCCTGGCCATGCTCGCCGATCACGGTGCCCAGCAGAAGCTGGTGCTCGATACCTTCGGCGAGGCTTCCGAAGCCCTCGGCTACGACCTCTGGGCGCTGACCCAGCAAGGTCCGGAAGAGCAACTGAACCAGACCGACAAGACCCAGCCGGCCATCCTCACGGCTTCCATCGCCCTGTGGCGTCTGTGGCAGGCCGAGGGCGGCGCCAAGCCGGCATTCGTCGCCGGTCACAGCCTGGGTGAGTACTCCGCGCTGGTCGCCGCTGGCAGCATCGCGTTCGCCGATGCCGTGAAGCTGGTCGAGCGCCGTGGTCAGCTGATGCAGCAGGCCGTGCCGGCCGGGCAGGGTGGCATGGCGGCGATTCTCGGTCTGGAGGACGCCGACGTGCTGGCCGCTTGTGCCGAGGCGGCGCAGGGTGACGTGGTCAGCGCGGTCAACTTCAATGCCCCGGGTCAGGTGGTGATTGCCGGTAGCGCCGCTGCCGTCGAGCGCGCCATCGAGGCCTGCAAGGCACGTGGCGCCAAGCGCGCCATGGCGCTGCCAGTCAGCGTGCCGTCGCACTGCGCGCTGATGAAACCCGCCGCCGAGCGTTTTGCCGAGTCGGTCGAGGCGCTGAGCTGGCAGGCCCCGCAGATTCCGCTGGTGCAGAACGTCAGTGCTGCCGTGGTATCCGATCTGGCGACCCTGAAGGCCGACCTCCTGGCTCAGCTGTACAGCCCGGTGCGCTGGGTCGAGTCCATGGTGCGTCTGTCCGAGCAGGGCGTGACCGATCTGGTCGAGTGCGGCCCGGGCAAGGTGCTCGGTGGTCTGAACAAGCGCTGCGTCAAGGGTATCAATACCCACAACCTGGATACCCCCGACGCCTTCGCTGCCGCTCGCGCTGCGCTGGCTTGAAACGGTTTTGGAAAGGAGAAGCACATGAGTCTGCAAGGTAAAGTCGCGCTGGTCACCGGCGCCAGCCGTGGTATCGGCCAGGCCATCGCTCTGGAGCTGGGCCGTCAGGGCGCCATCGTCATCGGTACCGCCACCAGCGCCTCGGGCGCCGAGCGTATTGCCGAAACCCTGAAGGCCAATGGTGTCGAAGGCGCCGGCCTGGTGCTCGACGTGAGCAACGACGAATCCGTTGCCAGCACCCTCGAACATATCCAGCAACATCTTGGCCAGCCGTTGATCCTGGTCAACAACGCCGGCATCACCCGTGACAACCTGATGCTGCGCATGAAGGACGACGAGTGGTTCGACGTCATCAATACCAACCTGAACAGCCTCTACCGCCTGTCCAAGGCCGTGCTGCGTGGCATGACCAAGGCGCGTTTCGGGCGCATCATCAACATCGGTTCCGTCGTTGGGGCCATGGGCAACGCCGGGCAGGTCAACTACGCTGCTGCCAAGGCCGGCCTGGAAGGTTTCAGCCGCGCACTGGCGCGTGAAGTGGGTTCCCGTGGTATCACGGTCAACTCGGTGGCTCCTGGTTTCATCGACACCGACATGACTCGCGAGCTGCCGGAAGCCCAGCGCGATGCGCTGCTGACGCAGATTCCGCTGGGTCGTCTGGGGCAGGCCGAAGAGATCGCCAAGGTGGTCGGTTTCCTGGCTTCCGATGGCGCAGGTTACGTCACCGGGGCTACTATCCCGGTGAATGGCGGTATGTACATGAGCTGAATGTGACGCGAGCCATCAGAAAACTGTCATAGTCGCTGTCTAAAATCCGTTATAAAGCTGCAACAGGTTTATAGACAGATCGTTGAAGTGTTCCTGGGGGCTCCCCGGCATTCAGCTTGAAATGCTAAAAACCCTTTCTATACACTTGGCCGCTACCAGCTGCCTGGATTTGTCCAATTAGGAGTGAAAACAAGGTATGAGCACCATCGAAGAACGCGTCAAGAAAATCGTTGCCGAGCAACTTGGCGTTAAAGAAGAGGAAGTTACCAACAGCGCTTCCTTCGTCGAAGACCTGGGTGCCGACTCTCTTGACACCGTTGAGCTGGTGATGGCTCTCGAAGAAGAATTCGAGACCGAGATCCCGGACGAGCAAGCAGAGAAGATCACCACCGTTCAGGAAGCCATCGACTACGTGACTGCCCACGCGCAATAAGTCACCGTCAGCTTTCTGACCGAGAAAAGCCGCACTGCCCTAAACAGGCGTGCGGCTTTTCTTTACGTGCAGGGCGCATGCAGCGCCTGAGTAGAACAAGAGGAGATTGCTGTGTCGCGTAGACGCGTCGTGGTTACCGGTATGGGCATGCTGTCGCCGCTGGGTAACGATGTGCCGAGCAGCTGGCAGGGCATTTTGGCCGGGCGCAGTGGCATCGGTCTGATCGAACACATGGACCTGTCCGCCTACTCCACCCGTTTTGGCGGGTCGGTCAAGGACTTCAACGTCGAGGAGTACCTCTCCGCCAAGGAGGCGCGCAAGCTCGACCTGTTCATCCAGTACGGTCTCGCTGCCTGCTTCCAGGCCGTGCGTGATTCCGGCCTGGATATCACCGACGCCAATCGCGAGCGCATCGGTGTGGCCATGGGCTCCGGCATCGGCGGCCTGACCAATATCGAGAACAACTGCAAATCGTTGCACGAGCAGGGGCCGCGGCGCATTTCGCCGTTCTTCGTGCCGGGCTCGATCATCAACATGATTTCCGGTTTCCTGTCGATCCACCTGGGTCTGCAGGGGCCGAACTACGCCATCGCCACGGCGTGCACCACGGGCACCCACTGCATTGGCATGGCGGCGCGCAACATCGCCTACGGCGAAGCCGACGTGATGGTCGCCGGTGGTGCCGAGATGGCGGCCTGCGGCCTCGGCATGGGCGGCTTCGGCGCGGCGCGTGCGCTGTCCACGCGTAACGACGAGCCGACCAGGGCCAGTCGTCCCTGGGACAAGGGCCGTGACGGCTTCGTGCTGTCCGATGGCTCCGGTGCGCTGGTGCTGGAAGAGCTCGAGCACGCCAAGGCGCGCGGTGCCACCATCCATGCCGAGCTGATCGGCTTCGGCATGAGCGGTGACGCCTTCCACATGACCTCGCCGCCCGAGGATGGCGCCGGTGCTGCCCGCTGCATGGCCAACGCCCTGCGCGATGCCGGTATCAACGCTGACCAGGTGCAGTACGTCAACGCTCACGGCACTTCCACCCCGGCCGGCGATCTCGCCGAAGCGGCTGCGTTGAAGAGCGTGTTCGGCGAGCATGCCTATCAGCTGTCGGTCAGCTCGACCAAGTCGATGACCGGCCACCTGCTGGGCGCCGCCGGTGCGGTGGAGGCGATCTTCAGCATCCTCGCGCTGCGCGATCAGGTCGCACCGCCGACCATCAACCTGGACGAGCCGGACGAAGGCTGCGACCTGGACTTTGTGGCGCATCAGGCCAAGGCCATGCCGATCGAGATCGCCCTGTCGAACTCCTTCGGTTTCGGCGGCACCAACGGCTCGCTGCTGTTCCGTCGGTTCCACGGTTGATGCTGAGCTGGGTCAACGGCGCGCCCGGCGAGCAGTTGTCGGTTCGCGACCGTGGCCTGGCTTACGGCGATGGTCTGTTCGAGACCATTGCCGTGCGTGGCGGGCAGATCGCGCTGCTGGCGCGGCACATGGCGCGTCTTGCGCAAGGCTGTCAGCGCCTGTCCATCGCGCTCGACATGACCCTGATGCAGCACGAGCTGCAGGCGTTCGCCGCGCAGCTCGGTGACGGCGTGGCCAAGCTCACCGTTACCCGTGGCCAGGGGCAGCGCGGTTATGCGCCGCCACAGCCTTGCCAGCCTCTGCGTATCCTGCAGGCGGCGCCCATGCCGCACTACCCAGCCGAGCATGCCGAGCAGGGCGTGCGCCTGTTCCCCTGCGCGACCCGTCTGGCCGAGCAGCCGCTGCTGGCCGGGCTCAAGCACCTCAATCGCCTCGAACAGGTGCTGGCTCGTGCCGAATGGCAGGATGCCGACTGCGCCGAAGGCTTGATGCGTGACTGTACGGGGCGGGTGATCGAGGGCGTCTACAGCAACCTGTTCCTGGTCATCGGGGGGCGCTTGCTGACCGCCGAGCTGTCGCGCTGCGGCGTGGCGGGGGTGATGCGCGCCGAGATCCTGCATCAGGCCGAGCGCCTCGGTCTGCCCATCGAATCACGGGACATTTCCTACGACGAACTGCTGGCGGCGGACGAAGTCTTTCTCTGCAACAGCCTCTACGGCATCTGGCCGGTACGGGCGTTGCAGGAACGATACTGGCCGGTCGGGCCGCTCACCCGTAAACTGCAGGCCATCGTTCGCGACCTATTGAGTAAATAACTGGTGCTACGCAAGATCTTGGTGCTGCTCGAGTGCGGCGTGCTACTGGCTGCGCTGCTGGTAGTGGTTGCCGCCTGGCAACAGCAGAGGGCGCTCGAGCAACCCCTGCATCTGAATGACGAGCTGCTGCTGGAAGTGCCTGCGGGCGCGACACCCGGCGGCCTGCTCAATCGCCTGCAAGCCGAGGGGGTGATCGACAATGCCTTCTGGCTGCGCCTGTACTGGCGCTTCAACCTGCGTGCTCCGGCGCTGCACAGCGGCGAATACCGCCTGCTGCCCGAGCAGACGGCCCAGGATGTGCTGAACCTGTGGCGGCGCGGCGAGGTGGTGCAGTACAGCATGACCCTGGTCGAGGGCTGGAACTTCCGCCAGGTCCGCGCCGCACTGGCGCGCCAGGAGCGTCTGCAGCAGCGCCTGGCCGATCTCTCCGACGACGAGCTGATGGAGCGCCTGGACCTCGGCGGGCAGAACCCGGAAGGGCGTTTCTTCCCCGATACCTACCGTTTCGTGCGTGGCATGAGTGACGAGGACCTGCTCAGGCAGGCCAATGCCCGCCTCGAATCCGTGCTCGCCGAGGAATGGCAGCAGCGCGCGGAGGGGCTGCCCTATCGCGAGCCTTACGATGCGTTGATCATGGCCTCGATGATCGAGAAGGAAACCGGCGTACCCGAAGAGCGTGGCGAGATCGCCGGCGTGTTCGTCCGGCGCCTGCGCATCGGCATGCGGCTGCAGACCGACCCTACCGTGATCTACGGCATGGGCGAGCGCTACAAGGGGCGGATCACCCGTGCCGATCTGCGTACCCCGACGCCTTACAACACCTACACCATCGACGGCATGCCGCCGACGCCGATCGCCATGGTCGGCCGCGAGGCCATTCATGCCGCGCTCAACCCGCGTGAAGGCAAGTCGCTGTATTTCGTCGCCAGGGGCGACGGCAGCCACGTGTTCTCCAATAGCCTGGCCGAGCACAATCGCGCCGTGCGCGAGTACCAGCTCAAGCGCCGCGCCGACTATCGCTCCAGCCCCGCGCCCAGCGCGGCGGCCGAAACTGAATAAGGGCAATCCGTGACCGGTCTGTTCATTACCCTGGAAGGCCCGGAAGGTGCCGGTAAAAGCACCAACCGCGAGTACCTCGCCGAACGTCTGCGCGAGCAGGGCGTCGACGTGCTGCTCACCCGCGAGCCGGGCGGCACACCGCTGGCCGAGCGCATTCGCGAACTGCTGCTGGCGCCGAGTGACGAGCCGATGGCGGCCGATACCGAGCTGCTGCTGGTGTTCGCCGCGCGCGCCCAGCATCTGCAGCAGGTCATTCGCCCGGCCCTGGCCAGGGGCAGTGTGGTGTTGTGCGACCGTTTCACCGACGCCACCTACGCCTACCAGGGCGGTGGGCGCGGTCTGTCCACGGAGCGCATCGCGCAGCTCGAGCAGTTCGTGCAGGGTGAGCTGCGTCCTGACCTGACGCTGATCTTCGACCTGCCCGTGGAGGTCGGCCTGGCCCGCGCCGCTGCCCGTGGTCGCCTGGATCGTTTCGAGCAGGAGCAGCGCAGTTTCTTCGAGTCGGTGCGTCACGCCTACCTGGCGCGTGCCGAACAGTCGCCACAGCGCTATCGGGTGCTCGATGCCGGGAAGAGCCTGGCGCAGGTACAGGCTGATATAGATGCCCTGTTGCCGAGTTTGCTGGAGGCGTACCGTGGCTGAGGTCTACCCCTGGCAGGAGAATCTCTGGCAGCAGCTGGCCGGGCGCGCACAGCATGCCCATGCCTATCTGCTGCATGGTCCGGCCGGGATCGGCAAGCGCGCCCTGGCCGAGCGGCTGATGGCGCGGCTGCTGTGCCTCAGCCCGAACGGGCTGGATGCCTGCGGCAACTGCAAGTCCTGTCACCTGCTGGCGGCGGGCACCCATCCTGACAACTTCGTCCTCGAACCCGAGGAGGCGGACAAGCCGATCAAGGTCGACCAGGTTCGCGAGCTGGTCGAGTTCGTGGTGCAGACCGCGCAGCTCGGCGGGCGCAAGGTGGTGTTGCTGGAGCCGGCCGAGGCGATGAACCTGAATGCTGCCAACGCACTGCTGAAAAGCCTGGAAGAGCCGTCCGGCAACACCGTGCTGTTGCTGATCAGCCACCAGCCCAGCCGCCTGTTGCCGACCATCAAGAGCCGCTGCGTGCAGCAGGCCTGTCCGTTGCCGAGCGAGGCCGTGAGCCTGGCCTGGCTGGCTCAGGCGTTGCCCGAGCAGGGCGACGAGGAACGTGCCGATCTGCTGACCCTCGCCGCGGGCTCGCCCCTGGCGGCGCTGCGCATGCACGCGCAGGGCGTGCGCGAGCAGCGCGCCCAGGCGGTGGAGGGCGTGAAGAAGTTGCTCAAGCAGCAGGTATCGCCCAGCCAGTTGGCCGAGAGCTGGAACGCGCTGCCGCTGAATCTGCTGTTCGACTGGTTCTGCGACTGGGCGCAGCTCATGCTGCGTTACCAGTTGACCCAGGACGAGGAGGGGCTGGGCCAGGCCGACATGCGCAAGGTGGTGCAATATCTGGCGGACAAGACCGCGCAGGACAAGGTGCTGGCCATCCAGGAGTGGTTGCTGGCGCAGCGGCAGAAGGTGATGGGCAAGGCCAACCTCAATCGCGTACTGCTGCTCGAGGCTCTGCTGGTGCAGTGGGCCGCGCTACCTGCCACGGGGCGTGGCTGACCCGGCAGCCGTCGGATTCGGCAGGGCGTCACATTCTGCTGGCTGTGGGCCATGCGCTGGTTTGCGTAGCAGCATGAACAGGCCCTAGAATCAACCATTAAGCAATAAACGCTAGGAATGCGCTGATGAGCCTGCCACCCAATCTTGGGCCCCGTAACGGAATCCTGTCCCTGACCATCAAGGACAAGTCCGTGCTGTATGCGGCCTATATGCCTTTCATCAAGAATGGCGGTCTCTTCATCCCCACCAACAAGAGCTACAAGCTCGGTGACGAAGTGTTCATGCTGCTCAACCTGATGGATGAGCCGGAAAAGATCCCGGTCGCCGGCAAGGTGGTGTGGATCACCCCGAAAGGCGCCCAGGGCAACCGCGCTGCTGGGGTCGGGGTGCAGTTCAATGACGGTGACAACACCGCACGCAACAAGATCGAGACCTACCTCGCCGGTGCGCTGAAGTCCGACCGCCCGACCCACACGATGTAACAGCAGCCGCAAGCGGCAAGCCACAAGCGACAAGAATGCGGCAGCGCTCCCGCTCGCTTTTTACTTGGGCTTGAAGCTTGCTGCTCGAGGCTTTTCCTGATGCTGATCGACTCCCACTGCCACCTTGATCGTCTCGACCTCGCCGCCCATGGCGGTTCGCTGGATGCTGCCCTGGACGCGGCGCGCGCCGCTGGCGTGGGACATTTTCTGTGCATCGGCGTCAGTGCCGACAACGCCGCGACCGTGAAAGGCCTGGCCGAGCGCTACGCGGATGTCGACTGCTCGGTGGGGGTACACCCGCTGGACCTGGAGCCGGGCGCGGCGCCAGCACTCGACTGGCTGCTGGGCGAACTGGCGCATCCGAAGGTGGTGGCCATCGGTGAAACCGGGCTGGACTATCACTACGAGCCCGAGTCCGCCGGCCTGCAGCAGGCCTCGTTCCGCCTGCACCTCGAGGCGGCGCGTATCACCGGCAAGCCGGTCATCGTGCATACCCGCGAGGCCCGTGCCGATACCCTGGCGCTGCTGCGCGAAGCCGCGCTGCCGCAGGCCGGCGTACTGCACTGCTTCACCGAAGACTGGGAAATGGCCAGGGCGGCGCTGGACATCGGCTTCTACATCTCGCTGTCCGGCATCGTCACCTTCCGCAATGCCGAAGCGCTGCGCGAGGTCGCCCGTCAGGTGCCGGCCGATCGCCTGCTGGTGGAGACCGACTCGCCCTACCTGGCGCCGGTGCCGCATCGCGGCAAGCCCAACCTGCCGCAATACGTGCGCGAGGTTGCCGAGTACCTGGCCGTGCTGCGTGGCGTGAGCTACGAGACCCTGGCCGAGCAGACCTCCAGCAACTTCAAGCGACTGTTCCCGCTGGCCGGCGTCGCCTGAGGTCGAGGCTTGGCCGGAGCGCCTGCGCGGCGGCCGCACGCCAGACAAAAAAAACCCGGACTCTGGGGGATGAATCCGGGTCAAGACCATTAGGAGTAAATCAAGGTACGCGGTCCACGGTACCTCGGCTGACGGGGCACTTGGGGGGAGATGCCGCGCGTCAGTAACTTTCAGTATTGGCCAAGCTGGCCGGGCGTCCAGAGCAAATCGTGTGTTTTTTAAACAGATTTGGAATACCCCGGGCGCTGCTGAGTCCTCACCCTTTTGCCAGCTGGGCCAGCAGGTTCAGGGTCTCCTCGATGACCCGCTGCGAGGTGTAGAAATGCGGCGACAGGCGCACGCCGAGCCCGCGTTGCGCGCAGATCACCTGATCCTCGCGCAGACGCTGATACAGCGCCGCATTGTCCCAACCGGCCAGGCTGAAGTTGAGGATGCCGGCCCGGCGTTGTGCCACGAGCGGGCTGTGCAGCGTGGCGCCCGGCAGTCTGGCAATGCCCTCGCTCAACTGCTGCACGCGTTGTTCCAGGCATTCGCCGACCCGTTGCATACCGACCGCCTCGAGCAGCGACAGGCTCGCGTCGAGGGCGAAGGCGCCGAGCATGTTCGGGCTGCCGCATTCGAAGCGCTGGGCACTGCGCGCCGGCTGCCAATCCTGGCGGGTGTAGTCGCCGGCGTGTTCCAGCATGTGCCAGCCGTACTCGTGCAGCTGCAGACGATCACGTACCGCCGTGCGGCAATAGAACACGCCCAGGCCTTCGGGGCCGAGCATCCACTTGTGCCCGTCGGCCATGGCGAAATCGCAGTCGTAGGCCTGCACGTCGAAGGGCAGGGCGCCGAGCTGCTGGATGGCATCGATGCAGAACAGCACGCCGTGCTGGCGGCAGCCCTGGCCCAGGCGCGGCAGGTCCAGGCGCAGGCCGCTGGCGAACTGCACCGCGCTGACTGAGAGCAGGCGGGTGCGCGGGCCGATGGCCGCGAGCAGGGCGCCTTCCGGGTCGCCGCCGCTCAGGCCGACCTCGATCACTTCGACGCCCCGGGAGGCCAGGGCCAGCCAGACGATGCGGTTGGAGGGAAACTCCTCGTCGCTGATGATCACCTGATCGCCTGCGCGCCAATCCAGCCCGAAGGCGACGAAGGACAGCGCCTCGGAGGTGTTCTTGACCAGGGCTATATCGCCTGTGCTCGGTGCGTTCATCAGGCGCGCCAGGCGTTCGCGCAGACTACGCTCGACTTTCAGCCAGTCGGAATAGTCACGCGCGCCGTGGGCCACGTTCGCTTCCGAGAACCGCCGAACCGCTTCAGCACTGCGTTTCGGCCAGGGTGCGACCGCCGCATGGTTGAGATAGCGCAGCCCTTCTTCCTGGGGAAACTCATCATGAAACACGTACATGGTCGGATGATCCGTGCAATTTGGCTACATTTGGGCATAATAGGCCGCTTCGATTTTTGACCCCGTAGTCCCTTTATGCAGAAAGAACCCCGTAAGGTCCGCGAATTCCGTCGCCGCGAACAAGAAATTCTCGATACCGCGCTGAAACTCTTCCTCGAGCAAGGTGAAGACAGCGTTACCGTCGAGATGATCGCTGACGCGGTCGGTATCGGCAAAGGCACTATCTACAAGCACTTCAAGTCCAAGGCGGAGATCTACCTGCGCCTGATGCTCGACTACGAGCGTGATCTCAACGAGCTGCTGCATTCGGCCGATGTCGATCGCGACAAGGAAGCGTTGTCGCGTGCCTACTTCGAGTTTCGCATGCGTGATCCGCAGCGCTACCGGTTGTTCGACCGCCTGGAAGAGAAGGTGGTCAAGGGCAACCAGGTGCCGGACATGGTCGAGCAGTTGCACAAGATCCGTGCTTCCAACTTCGAGCGCCTGACCCAGCTGATCAAGGGCCGCATCGCCGAAGGCAAGCTGGAAGACGTGCCGCCGTACTTCCACTACTGCGCCGCCTGGGCGCTGGTGCACGGCGCCGTGGCGCTGTATCACTCGCCGTTCTGGAGCAACGTGCTCGAGGATCAGGAAGGCTTCTTCCAGTTCCTCATGGACATCGGCGTGCGCATGGGCAACAAGCGCAAGCGCGACGCCTGACCCCTGCATGTCGGCCATGGGAATGTCCCGTGGCCGACATGGCGATATACTCCAGCCCATTCCTCCACTGGAGTTCTCCATGATCGTCGATCGCCAGGGCAGACGCTTCCGCAACCTCCGCGTCAGCCTGACCGCCGCCTGCAACTATGCCTGCACCTACTGCGTGCCGAATGGCAAGCGCCTGGTCGCCGCACAGGACGAACTCTCTGCCGACGCCATGGCGCGCGGCGTGGCTTACCTGATCGAAGCCGCCGGCATCGAGCGCCTGCGTATCACCGGTGGTGAGCCGCTGGTCAGCACGCGCCTGGAACCCTTCCTGCGTCAGGTCAGCCAGTTCGGCCTCGACGACATCAGCCTGACCACCAATGGCCAGTTGCTGGAGCGCAAGCTGCCGCTGCTGGTCGAGTGCGGCATTCGTCGTCTCAACGTCTCGCTCGATACCCTGGATGCCGATGCGTTCCGTGGCATTGCCCGGGGCGGCGACCTGGCCACGGTGCTCGCCGGCATGGAAGCTGCGCGTGACGCCGGGATGAAGATCAAGGTCAACATGGTGCCGCTGCGCGGACAGAATCTCGATCAGGTGCTGCCGTTGCTGGAGTACTGCCTGGAGCGAGGTTTCGAGCTGCGTTTCATCGAACTGATGCGCATGGGCCACCTGGCGCGCGACCCCAATGCCTTCAACCAGCAGTTCGTGGGGCTGCCCGAGTTGCTCGAGCTGATCGGCGGCCGCCACCAGTACGTGCAGGCCAGTGCGCCGGTGGATGCCACCGCGATGCGCTATGCCATTCCTGGCGCCGGTCATTTCGGGGTGATCGCCAACGAAAGCGTGCCGTTCTGCCGGACCTGCTCGCGCCTGCGCCTGTCGTCCACCGGCTGGTTGCATGGCTGCCTGTCGTCGAGTAACCGCCACTTCGTCGGTGATCTGCTGGACAAGCCGCGTCACCAGGCCTTGCCGGCCTTGCAGCGGCTGCTGGTCAAGGCGCTGGGCGACAAGCAGGACCTGGCGTTTTCCGGTGGCGTCACGGTGATGAAGATCATCGGCGGCTGACACGCCGCCGCCGCTGAACCGCTGCGCGCGGCGTGGCTCGGCAGTCACGCCGCAGCCATATAGACTGTGCGGGCTTTCCCTTTGCGAGTGTGCCGCGAATGTCTGCCCGTTTCCCCATCGATTACATCGAGCCGGTTTTCCGTCCGCCGAGCGAGGCGCAGTCACTGATCCTGCCGGTCACCAACGGCTGCTCCTGGAACCAGTGCACCTTCTGCGAGATGTACACCGCTCCGCAGAAGAAATTCCGCGCGCGGGACGAGGCACAGGTGCTGGAGGAGATCCGTCGCGCAGGCGAGCAGTTGATCGTCAACCGGGTGTTCCTCGCCGATGGCGACGCCCTGGTGCTGCCGACCAGGCGCCTGCTGGCCATTCTGCAGGCCATCCGCGAGCACATGCCCGAGGTGCGTCGGGTTTCCAGCTACTGCCTGCCGCGCAACCTGCGCAAGAAATCGGTCGAGGAACTCAAGGAGCTGGCCGATGCCGGCCTGAAGATGGCCTATGTCGGCTGCGAGTCCGGCGATGACGAGGTGCTGGCGCGGGTCAACAAGGGGGAAACCTTCGACTCCAGCCTCAGCGCGCTGGACAAGCTCGGCCAGGCCGGCATCACCCGCTCGGTGATGATTCTCAACGGGCTCGGCGGCCAGGCGCTCAGCGATCAGCACGCAGACAATTCGGCGCGACTGATGAACGAGGCGCAGCCCGAATACCTGTCCACCCTGGTGGTCAGCTTTCCCATGGGCGAGGCGCGCTTTCGTGAGCAGTTCGCCGATTACCGCCCGCTGAGCCAGTTGCAGCTGTTCGGTGAGGTCGAGCGTCTGCTCGCCGGGCTCGAGCTGCAGCACACGGTGTTTCGCAGTGATCATGCCTCCAACTACCTGGTGCTCAAGGGCAACCTCGGTCGTGACAAGGCGCGCCTGCTGGCCCAGGTGCGCAGCGCCATCGAGCAACCGCAGCAGGCGAACTTGCGCCAGGAGTGGCAGCGGGGGCTTTGAACAGCCTGGCGCAGAATCTGCATCTATGCCTCATCCGCCGGTTTTCCGTCACCGGCATGAGGAGGATCGATTCATGCGTAACCTGTTTCTACTGGTGGCGCTGCTGGGCCTGGCTGGCTGCATGAAGGTGAGTGACCTGGCCGATGGCGCCGAGTACCACCTGCGCGATGCCGGCGTTCTCGACCACGGCCGCACCGAGCGCATGGCCTCGCGGCGCCTGCAGCAGGACTCCTTCATCTACATCGCCCAGGGCCATTTCGTGCCGCCGGGGCATGGCTATCCGCGTCCCAACGTGGTGGCGGAGGAGGCCTTCAAGGGCTTCGTCGAATACTTCCCGCTGGTGCGTCGCGCCAAACAGCCGCTGGGCCTGGAAGAGGCCATGGCCGAGGCCCGTGCGGCAGGCGCCCATTACCTGCTCTACAGCCGTTTCGCCTACAGCGACGACCGCATCGGCAACGAGGATGAATGGGCGGATCAGGAGGCGCTGGATCGCCTTGGCACCGACCGCGCGTCGATCCAGCTGATGCTGATCGAGACCAACACCCGCTACCTGGTGGACACCGCGCGCATCCGCAGTCGTGGCGGTTTCCTGACGTTCTATGACGCCCAGCCCCAGGACCTGATCGGCCCGCCGCTGCACGACTATGCGCGCAGCCTGATCGGTCTCGGCCGCTGATCCGTTGCACAGGGCGCCGGGCGCGCCCTGCCAGTCAGGCGCAGGCCTTCGAGGTCAAAGCCGGCCCCAGGGTGTATCCTTGACCGTTCGCGGAAACGGACGAGGAGAGAGCATGAGCGATCCAGGCAAGGCGGGCGACCTGCTGGCGCAGATTCCCAAGGGCGAAGGCAAGGGCCTGCCGCCCGTGCACCTGTGGAACCCGGATTTCTGCGGCGACATCGACATGCGCATCGCCCGCGACGGCACCTGGTACTACCTGGGCACGCCAATCGGCCGCAAGCCGATGGTGCGGCTGTTCTCCACCATCATTCGCCGCGATGGCGACGATTATTTCCTGATCACGCCGGTGGAGAAGGTCGGCATCCAGGTCGAGGATGCGCCCTTCGTGGCCGTCACCCTGCAGGTCGAGGGGGAGGGCGAGTCGCAGCGCCTGCGCTTCACCACCAACGTCGAGGATGAGGTGGTTGGCGGCGCCGAGCACCCCATTCGCGTGGAGATCGATCCTGCGACACTCGAGCCCTCGCCCTACATTCTGGTACGGCGTAACCTCGAGGCGCTGATTCACCGCAACGTGTTCTACCAGCTGGTGGAACTGGCGGTCGAGCGCGAGGTCGACGGAGAGCCCTGGCTGGGCGTGTGGAGTGATGGGCAGTTCTACCCCATCGGCCCCGTGCCGGCCTGAACAGTCCTGACGAGGTGGCAAAATGGATGAGCCGCGAATCGCAACCCAGCGCCTGCTGCTGCGCACGCCACAACCCGAGGATGCCAGCGAGGTGCAGCGCCTGGCCGGCGACTTTCGTATCGCCGACGTCACCCGCAGCATTCCCCATCCCTATCCGCCCGAGCTGGCGCAACGCTGGATCGAGCGCTGCGCAGAGGAGTGGGCCAGCGGAGCTGCGGCCAACTTCATCATCACCGAGGCCGACAGCGGCAAGCTGGTCGGCTGCATGGCGCTGAAGGACATCAGCCGTGGCGAGGCCGAGGTAGGCTACTGGATCGGCGTACCGTACTGGAGTCGCGGCTATGCCAGCGAAGCGTGCAATGCGCTGGTGGACTTCGCCTTTCGCCACCTGCGCCTGCGCCGTCTGCATGCCAGCCACCTGGCGCGCAACCCGCAGTCCGGGCGCGTGCTGTTCAAGGCCGGCTTTCGTCACCTCGGTCTGGGCCACGCCGCCTGCGGTAGCCAGGGCAAGGTGGAACCGGTCGAACTCTACGAGCAGGTGTCCGGCGAGTGATCCGTGCCTTGTTCATCTGCAGCCGCAATCGTCTGCGCAGCCCCACGGCCGAACGGGTATTCGCTGACTGGCCGGACATCGAGACCGACTCGGCCGGGCTGGCTCCCGACGCCGAGGTGCGCGTCTCGGCGGAGCAGCTCGACTGGGCGACGGTGATCCTGGTGATGGAGAAGAACCACCGCAGCAAGCTGACGCGCCAGTACCGGCAGGCGCTGGCGGGCAAGCGGGTGATCTGCCTGGATATCCCCGACGACTATGCCTACATGCAGCCAGAGCTGATCGAGCTGTTGCAGCGCAAGGTACCGGCACTGCTGCGTTGATCGAGCAGGCCTGACGGTTTCGCTGGCACCGGGAGTGGTTGAAAAGTTACAGTATTACGTTTCATTCAGCCCCTGCCGAAGCCGTCCATGTCCTCCTCACGTCTGCACTCGATCGACGCCCTGCGCGGCCTGGTCATCCTTCTCATGCTGCTCGATCACGTTCGCGAAACCTTTTACCTGCATCAGCAGGTCGCAGACCCGATGGACGTGAGCAGCACCGATCCGGCGCTGTTCTTCAGCCGCACCCTGGCGCACCTGTGTGCGCCGGTGTTCATTCTGCTGACCGGGCTTTCGGCGTTTCTCTACGGCGAGAAGCAGATGAGCCGGGCGGCGACCAGTGCCTTCCTGTTCAAGCGCGGACTCTTTCTGCTGGTGCTGGAGTTCACCCTGGTCAATTTTGCCTGGACCTTCCAGTTTCCGCCCACGGTCATCTACCTGCAGGTCATCTGGGCCATCGGCCTGAGCATGCTGGCGCTGGCGCTGCTGTTGTGGCTGCCCAGGGCCTGGCTGGCGGGCCTGGGGCTGCTGCTGGTGGCGGGGCACAACCTGCTCGATGGGCTGCATGTCGACCCGCAGTCGGCGCTGCACATTCCCTGGGCGGTGTTGCATGAGCGTGGCTGGATCCAGCTGGCCGACTCCGTGCGCCTGCGCACGTCCTATCCGCTGCTGCCGTGGATCGGGGTGATCGCCCTGGGTTATGCGCTCGGCCCCTGGTTTCGCGGCACCTGCACGCCGCAGCAGCGGAGCCGCTACCTGCGCGTCGCCGGTTGCGCCGCACTGGGGCTGTTCGTGGTGCTGCGTCTGCTCAATGGTTACGGCGAGAAACCCTGGGCGGTCGAGGCGACGGGCATGCAGACCCTGATGAGCCTGTTCAACCTCACCAAGTACCCGCCGTCACTGCTGTTCCTGGCGTTGACGCTGGGGCTTGGTCTGTTGCTGCTGGCGGCCTTCGAGCGGCGCAACGACGGGCGCATGGTGGGCACGCTGGCCGTGTTCGGCAGTGCGCCGATGTTCTTCTACCTGCTGCACCTGTACGTGTTGAAGCTGCTCTACATCGCGGCCCTGGCGATCTGGGGGAGCAACCAGGGCCATTACTTCGGCTTTGCTGCGGTGCACTGGATCTGGCTCATGACGCTGGCGCTCGCGCTGCTGCTGTTCGCCCCGACGCGCTGGTTCGCCCGGCTCAAGGCGCGGCGGCGGGACATGCGCTGGCTCAAGTATCTCTGATCGCCCACGCCGTCAGCGGGCGGCGGTGCGAGGCGGCACGTATCGCAGGCACCGGCAAGCCGACCCTGCGGATCGGCGATTCCGGCACGCGGCGCTACAGCTTGATGTTCACCGACAGGTACGCCGAGCGACCTGGTGCCGGGGAGAACATCGCCTGATCGTCACCGCCCCAGAAGAAGTTGTCGAACCACACGTACTCGTATTCGCGGTCCGTCAGGTTCTTCAGCTGCAAGTCGAGGCTGGTGCTGTCGTCGAGCTGGTAGTGGATGCTGGCATCGAGCACCGCGAAGCCGCCGTACTTGCCCTGGGCGTTGTGTTCGTCGATGTAGTAGTCACCCTGCGCGCGGGCTTGCAGGCCGATGCGCCAGGCGTGGTCGAACTGGTAGTCGGTGCCCAGGTTGCTGATGTAGCGCGGCGTGGAGAACACCTCCTTGCCGGCCAGCGATTCACCGCCGGAGTACGCGCTGATCACCTTGGCTTCCTGATAGGAATGGGATGCCCAGACGCTCCAGCGATCCGTCAGGGAGGCATTGATCTGCAGGTCGACGCCACGCCGGCGGGTTTCCCCGAGGCCGACGTTGGTGCCGGTTGCCGGCATGTTGGCCACTTCGTCGGTGGCGTCCTGCTGCCACACGGCGATGCGCGCTTCGCTGTCCGCGAATGGCTTGAACTTGATGCCGATTTCCTTGCCGGTGTTGATCGACGGGCTGTAGCGCGGTTGTCCGGCGGTCAGGTAGGCGGGGTTGGTCGAGCCCGTGAGGATCTGGAAGGTGCGCCCCCAGTTGGCGTACAGGTTGATGTCCTCGCTCAGGCTGTAGACGACGCTCAGCTTGGGCTGGCGAATCCAGCCGTAGTCCTGCAGCTCGGCCTTCACCCCGCCGGGCATCTCGCTGTTGCCGGAGAACCGGTCCACCCGGTAGGCAGGGATGATCTGCAGCTTTTCGCTGGCCTGGATGATCGCCTGCACGTAGGCACCGCTGTTGTACAGCGTGTAGCGCTCGTCATTCTGCACGCGCGCTGGCGTGGCATCGAAGTTCGTGGGCACGCCATGGTTGAATCGATAGCGCTGGTACTCGTTGTTCTGCTGCTCGTGGTTTATGCCGCCGTCGAGCGTCAGCAGGTCATTGGCGCGCCAGGTCAGGTTGCTCAGCACACCTGTCTGGCGCTCGTTCCAGAGGCGGCGCTGGCGCGGGGCGTTGCCGGGCTGGTAGTCGCTGAAGGTTACCCGGCGGTCATCGTCGTAGCTGTTGTAGTAGAGCTTGTTGCTCAGCTCGAGTGTGTCAGCGAGGCGGACGTCGGCATGCAGGCTCAGGTGCTTCATGTCGCGGTCGCTGTCGTCGTTGCCGTTCTTCTCCGCTGACTGCGTGCGGCTGGCGGCCAGTTGGCTGGCGGTGAGAAAACCTGGCTCTTCGGCCTGGTGGTGATAGAGGCGGGCGACCAGGCCGAGCCTGAAGGCCTGCGTGTCGTCGCTGAGGAACCACTTGCCTCCCAGCGAGTACTTGTTGGAGCGGCTGTGGTCACGGAAGCCTTCGCTGTCCTGTTTGGCGAGGATGTAGTTCTGCGCGAAGTTGCCTTCCTCGCGGCCCAGTGCCAGTTGCACCTCCCGGGTATCGAAGCTGCCGTAGGTGACGCGACCGTCGGTGTAGTTGCCGCCCTGGCGCGTGGCGAAGTTGATGTTGCCACCGATGTTGTGCAGGCCGTAGCGCGGATCGTTGGTGCCGCGCACCACTTCGATGTAGTCGATGTCGAGCGGGAACAGCATGTCGATGAAGCGCTGGTTGCCGCTGTTGACGTTGCTCGGGATACCGTCGATCAGCACCTTGATGCCGTTGATGTAGCCCTCGCCATTGAAGGCGCGCAAGGTCGCCTTGCCAGACTCGGCGCCCATGCGCGTTTCGGTCAGCTGGATGCCGGGCATCTGGCCGAGCAGTTCCCAGCTGTTGCTCACGTTCTGTTGTTCGATGCGCTCGCTGCCCATCACGTCCACCGAGGTGAGGATGCGTTCGGTGCCGAGGACATTCCGTTTCTCGGGGGTCACGTAGACGGCGCCGAGGGAGACGCTGGCGTCGTTGGGGCGAGCGGCGTGGAGGTCGGTCGATACCAGCGCCGACAGAACGGCGAGGGAGGCCGAGGTGGTTTTCATCGGGGATCCTAGTACTGCGTTTCTGGGAGGGAGGTGCGCATGGCCGATCACGGATGGGCCGTTCGGTGCGTTCGCTGAAGTGTGCGAATGTAGATGTTATACCATAACAAATAATCTTCGCTCGACCATCCATGAATCTCCCAGCATCGGTGCAATAGCCGAGATAGAGCGCTTTCCTGCTCGGGGCAGGGGGCCGCTCCGCGTCCATGGCCACTCGGCGAGTGCCTGGCGCGGGAATGCTCCCCGGGCCGGCGCGTGACGAACGATTAGACGCCAGCGCACTAATGGCGTATCACTATCAATGTCTTGTGCGGTCCAAGCGAAGCAGACGTCCTATGCAGCCCCTGGGGTCGATCAATACAACTGCCAGCGCCAATGACGAGCGGTTCGACGGAATGGTCCGCCTGATCTGTGCCCACTTCGCTGTACCGGCCTGCGTGCTGGTCGCGGGCGAGGGGCGCACGCGCCGTATCTGGGCCAGTGCCGGGTTGAGCGATACGCAACGACGGCAGATCGCGGATGCCCGCGAGGCCGGTCCACTCGCTGAGATCCAACACCTGCGCATCCTGGTGGTCTGGCCGTTGCTGGCGTGTCAGGGCGGGCA
Source organism: Ectopseudomonas khazarica (assembly GCF_017915135.1). Classification (NCBI taxonomy): domain Bacteria; kingdom Pseudomonadati; phylum Pseudomonadota; class Gammaproteobacteria; order Pseudomonadales; family Pseudomonadaceae; genus Ectopseudomonas; species Ectopseudomonas khazarica. The sequence continues at coordinate 1,816,177 of NZ_CP068551.1, forward strand.
GCTCGGTTGCCTCTATCTGCTCGATGAGACCCATCGGCTGCTGGACGCCAGCCAGGAACAGGCCCTGCAGGAGTTCGCCTGGCTGGCGCTCGATCTGCTGGAGCGGGAGGCGAAGGACGTCAGGCAACGGCATGAACTGGCGGCCCTGCGCGAGAGCGAACGGCGCATGGCGCTGGCCATCGCCGGCAGTGGCACCGGCATCTGGGACCGCAATGTCAGCAGCGGCGAGATTCACTACTCCAGCAGTTGGAAGGCATTGCTGGGCTATGCCGACCATGAAATCGGCAACCGCATCGAAGAGAGCTACACGCGGGTTCATCCGTCCGAGCTCGACTACGTGCGTGCGACCATCCAGGCGCACCTCGAGCGCCGCACCGAGGCCTATGAAGTGGAGCACCGGCTGCTCTGCCGGGATGGTCAGTACAAGTGGGTGTGCAGCCGTGGCAAGGTGGTCGAGCGTGACAGCGATGGCCAGCCGTTGCGGATGATCGGCACCACCACCGACATCACCGCCATACGCCGGTTGTCCGATCAGGTGCAGCAGACCGTCGAGCTGATGACGGACCTCACCAACGAGATACCCGGCATGGTCTTCCAGTTCCTGCGCCCGCTGCAGGGCGAGCCTGCCTTCACTTACGTCAGTGCCGGTGCGCAAGCGATCTGCGGCCTCAGCGCCACGCAGTTGATGCAGGATGCCCAGGCGCTGACGACGGTCGTCCATCCGGATGATCAGGACGCCTTCCTGGACACCTTCACGCGCTGCGCCGAACAGCTGACGCCCTGGCACCACGAATTCCGCGTGCAGGTACCGGGGCGCGACGTGGTCTGGTGCGAGGTCGAGGCCTGCCCGCGTCGCCAGGGCGACGGCAGCGTGCTCTGGCACGGTTTCATGACCGATGTGACCGAGCGCAAGCAGATCGAGGCCGAGCTGCAGGCATTCGCCACCACCGACTTCCTTACCCAGCTCGCCAATCGCCGTCACTTCATGCGCCAGCTCGAGATCGAACTGGCGCGCCTGCAACGCAGTTCGGGCCAGAGTGCGGCGATACTGATGTTCGACCTGGACTACTTCAAGACCATCAACGACCGCTGGGGGCACAACGTCGGCGACCAGGCACTGCGCCACTTCGCCACCATCCTCTGCGCGCAGCTGCGCAAGAGCGATACCGCCGGACGCCTGGGCGGCGAAGAGTTCGCCGTGGTGCTCAGCGAGACCGACCAGCAACAGGCCACGCATTTCGCCACCCGCATCCAGAGCGAGCTGGCCAGGACGCCGATCCTGCATGCCGGCGAGCAGATATTCCTGGCCGTCAGCGTGGGTATCTCATCGCTCACCGCCAACGACAGCAACGTCGAGGCCGCCCTGTCACGTAGCGACATCGCCCTGTACTGCGCGAAGCGCGGCGGGCGCAACCGCATCGAGTACCATTGAAGCCGGCTGTCGGTGTCGCGTCGCAGGGCGTTGCGCTGGACGTCTGGCCGTCAGCTCACTAACGTGATGGCCCCGACGTGAATCACCACAGGACATCATCATATGGACGTGCAATGCAGCTCCCTCGAGGACGTGCGCCAGCGTATCGACGAGATCGACCGCGCCATGGTCGAGCTCATCGCCCGGCGCGGTGGTTTCGTCGCGCAGGCGGCGCGGTTCAAGAAGGACAGTGCCGATGTACGTGCCTCGGCACGCGTCGAGCAGGTCATCGCCAAGGTGCGGGCGCTCGCCAGTGAGCGCGGGGCCTCGGCCGAGGTGGTCGAGCAGGTGTACCGCGCGATGATTGCCGCATTCATCGACGAGGAACTGCGTACGCATGCCGCGCTCGGCGCCGAGGGCGGCGCCGTCTGAGGCGGGCAAGATTCAGGCGCTCCACTGGCGCTGCTTGTCCATGATGAAATCGATGAAGGCGCGCAGACGCAACGGCATGTGCCTGCCGCTCGGATAGAGCAGGGTGAAGGGCCGCGAGTGCCCGGCGAACGCTTGCAGCACCTCGACCAGAGAGCCCTCGTCCAGTTCGCGTTCGACGATGAAGCGGTAGGTCTGGAACAGCCCGGCGCCGTGCTTGGCCAGGGTCACGCCACCCAGCACATCGTCCGAGCAGGTGCAGCCCCCGGCGCTGACGACCTCCCGCTCCTCGCCGTCATCGTTGAACAGCCAGGTGATGCGCCGTCCGCTGCTGGGCAGCTCGAACTGAATGCAGTCGTGCCGCTCGAGGTCGTCCAGCGTCTGTGGGACGCCTTCGCGTGCCAGGTAGTCGGGAGTGGCCACCACCACCAGGCGGGCGTCTTCCAGCGGCCGTGCGATGAGGCTCGAATCCGGCTGCGCGCGCACGCGGATGGCCAGGTCGTAACCTTCAGCGACGAAGTCGATGTTGCGATTTCCCAGGTGGATATCGACCTGCACCTTGGGGTAGCGGCGGCGAAACTCCGGCATCAGCGGCAGGATGCGGTGGTGCCCATAGGTGGTGGGCAGGCTGATGCGCAGCGTCCCCGAGGGTTCCTGCTGCTGGCCGCTGACCGCGCGCTCCGCCTCGACCAGCTGGGTCAACGCCTGGCGGCACTGCTCGTAGTAGCCACGGCCACCTTCGGTCAGGCGAATGCTGCGGGTCGTGCGCACGAACAGTCTGGAGCCCAGGCGTTCCTCCAGCCGGCCGATCGAGCGACTGACCGCCGCCGGCGTCACGCCCGCGGCCAGCCCTGCCGCGGTGAAACTGCCCAGCTCGGCAGCGAGGCAGAACAGTTCGATGCTGCCAAGCAGTACATCGTCGAATTGGCGCGGCATGATTGATTACACCATGTATCAACTGAAGTTATTGAAGTCATATTTATCTGCTTTCATGGCAAAAATATAGTTCTCCCAACGGCGCCCAGGGCGCCTTCTCAGCGGGAGAAACGACATGAGCAACAACAGAACGGTAGTGATCACCGGTGCCTCCAGCGGCATCGGCTTCGGCCTGGCCAAGGCCTTCCTCGCCCAGGGGTTCAATGTGGTGGGCAACGCGCGCAGCGCCGAGCGGCTAGAGCAGGCCAGGGCGCAACTGGGCAGCCCCGCCGGTTTCGTTGGCGTGGCAGGCGATATCGCCCTGCCGCAGACCGCTCGCCAGTTGATCGATGCCGGCATCGAAGCGTTCGGCCAGGTCGATGTGCTGGTCAACAACGCCGGTTTCTTCCTGCCCAAGCCTTTCCTCGACTACAGCCCGGAGGATATCGACAGCCTGCTGGAGACCAACCTCAAGGGCGTGGTCTATGCCTCCCAGGCGGCTGCCACGCACATGATCGAGCGTCGTCAGGGGCAGATCATCACCATCACCGCCGCCATCGCGCTGCAGGCCAATATCGACGTGCCCGCCGCGCTGCCGGTGCTGATCAAGGGCGGCCTCAACCAGGTCACCCGCGCACTGGCGCTGGAGCTGTCGCCGCACAACATCCAGGTCAACGCGGTGGCACCTGGCATCATCGAGACACCGATGCACGATCCGGCGACTCATGATTTCCTCAAGGGCTTGCAACCGGCAGGACGCATCGGGCAGGTCGAAGACATCGCCGAGGCCGTGCTGTACCTGGCTGGCGCCAGTTTCACCACGGGCGTGGTGCTGCCGGTCGATGGCGGCATGAGCAGCGGCAAATGGTAACGGGCGGATGACGCGGCCACTGCCGTGCCACCGCCAGCAGATCCCTTCCCCAACCACAGGAGCATCACCATGCCTTTCGTCAGCGTACGCATTACCCGCGATGGCGTCACCCGCGAACAGAAAGCCCAGGTCATCAAGGAAATCACCGAGACCCTGGAGCGCGTTCTGAACAAGAAGCCCGAGCTCACTCATATCGTGATCGAGGAAGTCGACACCGATAACTGGGGCTATGCCGGAATCACCACCACCGAGTACCGCGCCGGGTTATCCCGGACGTGATCCAGGCGCGCTGGCCAGGAGCTTGGCGGTCCTGGCCAGCGCGCCTGCGAGCAGACAGTGCCGGTCGTATGACCGGCACTGTTCATCTGACGGCCACAAGACAGGCTGCTCGTTCGCAGCGGCGTCACTCGTGGGCGAGTTGCGCACAGATTCTCGGTGCAGCGGCGTACAGGCAGGAATAGTGGGACAGCCCATCCAGGCGCTCGACCTGTGCCCCTTTCGGAAAGCGCTCGGCCAGATATTCCGCCATGCCGATGGGCGCCCAGTTGTCCTCCGTGCCGTGCCACAGGAACACAGTTCCCTGGCGGGCGAAGAGATTGGCTGACCAGGGTTGCAGGTACTGCCGAACATCCCGTGTGTAGCCGGTGACGCCCCAGGCGAAGCCTCGCCGCAGCACGCGCTGGATGAATACGCTGAAGTCTGGCGATTGCACCAGCGCTTCGTCCTGGCCTCGGGCACTGGCGAACAGCATTCGAAACAGCATGTGCGGTGCTCGCCTGGCCAGCAGCGCCTGCCACCTGGCCAGCCAGCGGAACAAGATCGGGCTGTGCCTGGCCAGCGAGAAGACGGCCTTGCCGGCCATCTCATCGACGAAATCCCCGGCATCAAGAGGAGCCGCCGCCGCAACGAGATGCAGCCGAGCAACCTGTCCGGACATGAGCGCGCTGACCTCCAGTGCGACATGAGCCCCGAGGGAGAACGCGATGAAGTCGACTGGGGCGCCCTGCACGGTCTCGTCAATCGACTGGGCGATCTGCCGGTAGTAGTCGGTGCCGGTTGTCGAGCGGTCGATAGCGAAGCGATCGAAGCAGAGAACACGCAGCCCCAGTTCGCGCGCCGGTGCCTCGAGGATCGCACTCTCGTACGGTGAGCCGGGCACCCCATGGAAGTAAACGACGGGTTTGCCAGCAGGTGTTCCGTATTCCGTGAATTCCATTTCGAGTACCGGACAGTGTGAGAACCCTTTTTATCACTGTCGTGAAGACTGTGCGCCAGGGCGAATGGCCGCACTGCGACGATGTCTTCACTCCGGCAACCTGACCTTCTTCTTCGTCCCCAGCAGATTCCAGCTGGCCACGAACAGTGCGGCCACCAGTGGGCCGATGACGAAGCCGTTGAGACCCAGCAGGGCGAGACCGCCGAGGGTGGAGACGAGGATCAGATAGTCGGGAAGGCGGGTGTCCTTGCCCACCAGTATGGGGCGCAGGATGTTGTCCACCAGGCCGATCACCAGCACGCCGAAGGCGGTGAGGATGATGCCTTGCCACAGGCTGCCGCTGAGCAGCAGGTAGAGCGCGACCGGGGCCCAGACGATGCCGGCGCCAGCGGCTGGCAGCAGTGACAGGAAGGCCATCAGCACGCCCCACAGCAGCGGGCTGTAGATGCCCAGCGCCCAGAAGATGAAGCCACCGAGCGCGCCCTGGACTGCGGCGACCAGGACATTGCCCTTGACCGTGGCGCGTACCACGCGGGTGAACTTGATCTGCAGGCGGCGCTTGGTACTGTCGGCCAGGGGGATGGCGACGCGGATGTTGCGCACCAGCTCCTGGCCGTCGCGCAGGAGGAAGAACAGCAGGTACAGCATCACCCCGAAACTGATGAAGAACTCGAAGGTGCCCTGGCCGATGGCGAAGACCTTGGTCGCCAGGTACTGGCTACCGGTCGTGGCGCCCTTGGATATCTGCTCGCGCAGGCCGTCGAGGTTGGCGATGCCGAAGCGCTGCAGTTGCTCCTGCATGGGCGGCGGCAGCGCGCGCAGGGTGCTGGTCACGTAGGCACCGAAATCCAGCTCGCCGGACTCCAGCTGTTCATACAGGCTGGTGCCCTCGGCCACCACCGCAGAGGTGATGAAGATCACCGGCAGGATCGCCACCAGCAGGCAGATGGTCAGCGTCAGCAGGGCGGTCAGGTTGCGCCTGCCGTTGCAGCGCTGATTGAGGCGTGACTGCAGCGGGGCGAACACCACGGCGAGCACCATCGCCCAGAACACGGCGCCGTAGAACGGCAGGAGTATCCAGAAGAAGGCGATGGTCACCAGCGCGAGCAGGAGGATGAAGGCTTTCTGTTCGAAGGTCGGGTTGCGCATCTTGGTTTCGTTCAGCGGAGGCATGCCAGTTAGTCCCCGCAAACGCCGGCAAAGTGCCCGCGAATCCACTGTTGACCGGTCTTGCTGCCTTGCCACGGCTGCGTACGACTGCCGCCAAGGCGCATGGCCATGGGGGCTTGACAGCTCTGGGATACTGGAAGGTGTGAGCGCGATCATTCATCAGGCCAAACGGAGGGTTTGCCATGCGCGACGAGGAACTCAGGGCGTTGTTCGATCAACAGGCGGCTGGCTATGACCAGCAATGGGCTGGGATGGCGCCGATTCGCGAGGCGCTCTATCTGCTGCTCGATGCGCTGTTCGCCGAGCTGCCGGCCGATGCGCGGGTGCTCTGCGTGGGCGCGGGTACCGGTGCGGAGATCGGCCACCTGGCCGCGCGCTTTCCCGGCTGGCGGTTCACGGCGCTGGACCCTTCCGAGGCGATGCTCGATGTCTGTCGCCAGCGTGCGCAGCGCGAGGGCTTTGCGCATCGTTGCGAGTTTCATGCGGGCTATCTCGACACGCTGGCGGATGAGCCGCTGCATGACGGCGCGACCTGCTTCCTGGCCTCGCAATTCTTGCTGGAGCCGCAGGCACGCACGCGCTTCTTCCGCCAGATCGCGCAGCGGCTCAAGCCGGGCGGTCTGCTGGCCAATGCGGACCTGGCCGCGGAGATCCACGCGCCGGCCTACGAGGTGCTGCTGCGTAACTGGATGACGCTGATGTCCGGTGCCGGCGTTCAGCCGCAGATGCTCGAGCGTGTACGCATTGCCTACGCGCGAGACGTGGCAGTGCTGCCGGCGCAGCAGGTGGCCGGCATCATCCAGGCCGCCGGCTTCGCGGCGCCGGTGCAGTTCTTCCAGGCCGGGTTGATGCACGGCTGGGGCTGCCAGCGCGCTGCGGATGCCTGAAGGCACGGCTCATGAGCGCTCGACGCTATTCGTGGCGGGTGCTGCTCTCGCGGTCGCGCGGGTACTGTCGGGCGAAGGGGAAGGGCGGTAGCCAGGCTTCGCGGCGAATGGTCCAGAGCTCGTAGGTGGGGGTGAACTGGTCCGGCGCATCCAGCGAGCCCAGGTTCAGTTCGATCTCATCCGCCGTGCGCGAATACACCGATGAGCCGCAGCGCGGGCAGAAATGGCGGCCGCCATACTGGCCGGTTTCGCCGCTCAGGGTCACGGCGTCCTGGGCAAAGATTGCCGAGGCATGGAAGAGCGCGCCGTGGTACTTGCGGCAGTCCATGCAGTGGCAGACGCCGACCCGGTAGGGTTGGGCGCTGGTGCTGAAGCGTACCTGGCCGCAGAGGCAGCCGCCGGTGATCTGTGGCATGTGAGGGTCTCCGCTCGTTGGCTATCGTCTGTGACCCTAGCAAAGCTGCAGGCAACCGACGTGCGCAATGGCTCGGCGCTTCTGCGACCAGCGTCTCAACGTGTCCGCCGAGCGGGCAGGCGCATGGGCTATCATCCAGTGCTGAACAGGGACATGGAGGCAGGCTGATGGGGTTCTACTTGGTGATCGGCGCGTTCATCGTCTTTCTGCTGCTGTTGCTGCGGGCCATGCGCAGGAAGTCCTCAGGCGCGAACCGCTCGGGCGATGGGGGAGGCCCGGGTGTGGATGGCGGCGGCAGCTTCTTCGGCGATTTCGGTGGCGACTGTGGTGGCGGTGATGGTGGCGGCGGCGGAGACTGAGTTCTGCCGGTCCGCTCCTGTCGCAATCCGTTGCCCTGTATCATCGGCGGCAGAGTGTCGCGGTTTCAGCATTGACCGTGGACACGTCGTATTGCGTAACGGGGCCATGCTGCTGGCAGGTCCCGCCTTCTGCGAGAGATGACAGCATGATCGAGGTAACCGAAGTTTCCATCGCCGAGCTGTGTGCCGCGCTGGAGTCCGGCCGCACCACTGCGGTCGAACTGGTCAAGGCCTATCTGGCGCGTATCGAGGCCTACGACGGGCCCGCCACGGCGACCCGGCTCAACGCCGTGGTCGTGCGCAACCCGGATGCACTGCAGGAAGCCGAGGCGTCGGATGCGCGCCGTGCGCGTGGTGAAACGCTCGGCCCGCTGGACGGCATTCCCTATACCGCGAAGGACAGTTACCTGGTCAAGGGGCTGACGGCGGCTTCCGGCAGCCCGGCCTTCAAGGACCTGGTGGCACAACGTGATGCGTTCACCGTCGAGCGTCTGCGTGCCGCCGGCGCCATCTGCCTGGGCAAGACCAATATGCCGCCGATGGCCAACGGCGGCATGCAGCGCGGGGTATACGGCCGCGCGGAGAGTCCCTACAACGCGGATTACCTGACGGCGCCGTTCGCCTCGGGCTCGTCCAACGGCGCCGGTACGGCGACCGCTGCCAGTTTCGCCGCGTTCGGCCTGGCCGAGGAGACCTGGTCCAGCGGGCGCGGCCCGGCGTCGAACAATGGCCTGTGCGCCTACACGCCGTCGCGCGGGGTGATCTCGGTGCGCGGCAACTGGCCGTTGACGCCGACCATGGACGTGGTGGTGCCGTATGCCCGGACCATGGCCGACCTGCTCGAGGTACTCGACGTGGTGGTGGCCGATGACGCCGACACGCGTGGCGACCTGTGGCGTTTGCAGCCCTGGGTGCCGATCCCGAAAGCCTCCGCTGTGCGCCCGCAATCCTACCTGGCGCTGGCAGCCAAGGCCGATGCGCTGGCAGGTAAGCGCCTGGGTGTGCCACGCATGTTCATCAACAAGGACGAGGCAGCGGGCACCAGCGAGTCGCCGGGCATCGGTGGTCCGACCGGCCAGCGCATCCACACCCGGCCAACGGTGATCGCCCTGTGGGAGGCGGCCCGCCAGGCGCTGGAAGCTGCCGGCGCCGAAGTGGTGGAGGTGGACTTCCCGCTGGTGTCCAACTGCGAAGGGGATCGCCCGGGGGCACCGACGGTGTTCAACCGGGGTATCGTCACGCCCGAATTCCTGCATGACGAGCTGTGGGAGCTGAGCGGCTGGGCCTTCGACGACTTCCTGCAGGCCAACGGCGACCCGCAGCTGCAGCGCCTGGCCGATGTCGATGGGCCGCAGATCTTCCCGCATGACCCCGGTACGCTGCCGAATCGCGAGGGCGACCTGGCGGCGGGCATGGACGAGTACGTCAAGATGGCCAAGCGCGGCATCAAGCCCTGGGACCAGATCGCCACGCTGCCTGATGGACTGCGTGGCCTGGAACACACGCGCAAGATCGATCTGGAGGACTGGATGGCACAACAGGGGCTGGATGCCGTGCTGTTCCCCACCGTTGCCGATGTCGGCCCGGCGGATGCCGATGTGAACCCGGTATCCGCCGACATCGCCTGGAGCAATGGCGTGTGGGTGGCCAACGGCAATCTGGCGATTCGTCACCTGGGTGTGCCGACCGTGACCGTACCCATGGGCGTGATGGCCGATATCGGCATGCCAGTGGGCCTGACCTTCGCAGGCCGCGCCTATGACGACTCGGCTTTGCTGCAGCTGGCGGCTGCTTACGAGTCCACTGGCAGCAAACGCCAGGTCCCACCGCGCACGCCGCCGCTGGGGTGATACGCGGTGCCGGGAGGCCCCTCTCTCGCAAGCGGGAGAGGGGGGCGGCACCGCTGGTCGTAGGAGCGACTTCAGCCGCGATGGCCTTAGAAGCTGCCGGCGCTAACGTGGCAGGCGATACCCTTACTGGCGCAAGTCCACCGCCGGCGCGCCCTGGCCATCGAACAGTTGCGCAGGTTGGCTGGGCAGGATGCTGGGGCGGCCGCCGTTGCTGCTGCCATTGCCGATGATGCGGATATCGCTGTACTTCTTGCCGGACAGTGCGGCCAGACCGGCGCCGTCGCGTACCACGGTGGGACGCAGGAAGACCATCAGGTTGCGCTTGATGTGCGACTCGCGAGTGGAGCGGAACAGCCCGCCTATCAGTGGAATGTCACCCAGCAACGGCACCTTGGAAACGGCTTCGGTGACGTCGTCCTGAATCAGCCCGCCGAGCACGATCACCTGGCCATCGTCGGCGAGGATGGTGCTCTTGATCGAGCGCTTGTTGGTCACCAGGTCCACCGCCTGGGCATTGAGCCCGGTGCTCGGCGCGATGGAGGAGATCTCCTGTTCGATCTCCAGGCGCAGGGTGGCGCCTTCGTTGATGTGCGGGGTGACCTTGAGGGTGACGCCGATGTCCTTGCGCTCGATGGTGGTGAAGGGGTTGCCCGCGCCAGAGGCGTCGGTGGTGTAGGAGCCGGTCTGGAAGGGGACGTTCTGTCCGACGAGAATCTCCGCCTTCTGGTTGTCCAGGGTCAGCAGGCTCGGCGTCGACAGCAGGTTGCTCTTGCTGTTGGCCGACAGCGCGGTGATCAGCGCGCCGAAGCGGTCGCTGCCAACGCCGATGATGGCGCCGTCGGGGAGTGTGGTGTTCTCCGGTATTTCATCGTTCTGCAGGATCTGCAGCACCGAACCGACGGACAGTCCGGTACCGGCGAAGTTGACCCCGCCCAGGCCGCCACGGCCACCACGTGCATCCACCGCCCATTGCACGCCCACGGCATCGGTGATGTCGCCGGAGACTTCGACGATGGCCGCCTCGACCATGACCTGCGCGCGCGGCACGTCGAGCTGACGGACGATGTCCTCGAGGGTGGCGACCTGATCCGGGTCGGCCAGCAGCACCAGGGCGTTGAGGCTCTCGTCGGCACGGATGAGGATGTTCGACTGCTTGCCGCTGGTCTCGCCGGTCTCCTGGCTCTTCAAGCCTTCGGAGATTTCCCCGAGGGTTTCGGCCAGGGCCTTGGCGTCGTTGTGACGCAGGCGAATCACCCGCGTGTTGGCCGAGCGGCTGGTGGGCGTATCCAGCGAGCGGGCGAGGTCGGCCAGCTTGGCGCGGGCGTCCGGCGGGCCGAGAAGAATCAGGCGATTGGTGCGGGCATCGGCCACCACCTGGGTAGCGCCGCTGCCCTTGGCCTGGCCACGGGCGATGGCGGTGTTGAGGACCTCGGCGGCGTCCATCACCCAGGCATGTTGCAGGGTGACCACGCTGAAATCCTGCGCGCCGCTCTGGTCGAGCTGGCGCATCAGGTCCTGGATGCGTGCGATGTTGGCGCTGCGGTCGCTGATGATCAGCGCGTTGGCCGAGGTGACGGCAGCCAGGTGACCGTACTGCGGTACCAGCGGGCGGATCAACGGGATCAGCTCGGCTACCGGCACGTGCTGTACCTGGATCAGCCGGGTTTCCAGGCGGTCCGGTGCGGCCCGGCCTTCACCGGCTTCGGCCTTGGCTTCGGCATTGGGCACGATGCGCGCCTGGTCGCCCTGGGTCAGTACGCTGAAACCGTGGGTGGCCATCACCGAGAGGAACAGCTGGTACACCTCGGAGAGGCCCAGCGGGGTGCTGGACACCACGCTGACCTGGCCCTTCACACGCGGGTCGACGACGAAGGTCTGCCCGGTGATGGCGGCGATCTGGTCGATGAACTCGCGGATGTCCGCACCCTTGAGGTTGATGGTCCAGCTTTCTTCCTGCTGGTTAGCGCTGCTGGGCACCTGTTCGATCTGCGCAAGCAGCGGCAAGGGCGTGCTGGCCAGGCTGGCGGCTATCAGGGCGAGTGTCAGTCGGCTTCGGAGAACAGGCATCGGTTCAGTCGCTTTCCATGGGCTGATCGGGGGGCGTTTCTTCGGGCAGTGTGCCGGAGGCTTCCATCTGTTCGCGCAGCATCTGCATGCGCTGGCGCAGTTGTTCGAGGTTGTCCTGGTCGAGTCGTTCGAGTTGTTGTTGCGGGTCTTCCTGCGTCGCTTCGAACGGTGGGGTATAGCTGTACTGCCCACTCTGCTGGCGCGGGAACCCGAGGCTCTCGCGGCGGCCGTTGCGCAGCAGCTCGACGCGATCGGCATAGATGGCGTCCACACGCACGCCATCGCTCACTTCCATGCCGACGGCATAACGCTGGGCATGCTCGCCCTGGGGCTGGATCAGCGCACTGGAGCGCTGCGGGTCGCTGTGCACGAAGCTGCCGAGCAGGGTCAGTTGCAGATTGGTGGTCGGCGCCGGGCCGCTATCTGCCTGCCGAGGGGCGCCGAACAGTTGGCCGACAGGGGCCTGGCCGTGCTGCACCTGGCCGGAGTCGGCCTGCTCAGGGGCGGGCTGCACCTGGCCGCGGACCAGGCGCAGCAGGTCGGCGCTCTGCCACGCCAGGCTGACGCTCAGGGCGATCAGCACGAGCATGCCGATCAGGCTCGGGGTATTGTCCTTGAGCCGCTGGGAAAGGGCCGAGATGGGCAAAGGTATCACTCCGGAAACGACGTTCTAGCTCTTCTTATGTGCGGGGCGTCGCGCGCTGATCATAGCAGCCCGCGTGATGTTGGCATCCCCCAAATAGGGTGGGTGTGCTGTGCTGGGCAATGTGTTAAAGATAATCGATCGATTGTTAAAGAAAGACCGTCCTTGAGGTGGCCCATTGGGGCGAACAGTCAGGTTAGGCTGTGCTACCGAGACAAGACTCCGTTCTAAGGTCACGCATGAACGCTTCGCTGCACGACACTCCGCTGCGCCGCCTGCCTTTCAGCTTCGCCAAGCGCCATGGCGTGGTGTTCGTCATGCATGACGGCCGCGCCGGCCTGGGCTATCGCCTCGGCTGCGACCCGGTGGCATTGGCCGAGGCGCAGCGTTTCGCCGGGCGCAGCCTGCCGCTGCAGGCGATGAGCGCCAGCGAGTTCGCCCAGGCATTGGGGGCGGCCTATCAGCATGACTCCGCATCCATGCAGCTGGCCGAGGACATCGGCGGCAGTCTCGATCTGGCGTCGCTGGCCGATCAGGTGCCGGAAACCGAGGACCTGCTGGAACAGGAGGACGACGCACCGATCATCCGCCTGATCAACGCGATTCTCGGCGAAGCGATCAAGGAGAACGCCTCCGACATTCACCTGGAAACCTTCGAGAAGCGCCTGGTGGTGCGTTTTCGCGTGGACGGTATCCTGCGTGAAGTGCTCGAACCCAAGCGCGAGCTGGCGACCTTGCTGGTCTCGCGGGTCAAGGTGATGGCGCGGCTGGATATCGCCGAGAAACGCATCCCGCAGGACGGGCGTATCTCGCTCAAGGTGGGCGGGCGCGAGGTGGACATCCGCGTGTCCACGCTGCCGTCGGCCAACGGCGAGCGGGTGGTGCTGCGCCTGCTCGACAAGCAGGCCGGGCGCCTGTCGCTGCAGCACCTGGGGATGCGCAGCGAAGATCGCGCGCTGATGGAAGACACCGTGCGCAAGCCGCATGGCATCCTGCTGGTCACCGGGCCCACCGGCTCGGGCAAGACCACCACGCTGTATGCCAGCCTAGTCAGCCTCAACGACCACACGCGCAACATCCTCACCGTCGAGGACCCCATCGAGTATCACCTCGAAGGCATCGGCCAGACCCAGGTCAACACCAAGGTGGACATGACCTTCGCCCGTGGCCTGCGCGCCATCCTGCGCCAGGACCCGGATGTGGTGATGGTCGGTGAGATTCGCGACAAGGAAACCGCCGAGATCGCCGTGCAGGCGTCGCTGACCGGTCACCTGGTGCTTTCGACCCTGCACACCAACAGTGCCATCGGCGCGATCACCCGTCTGGTGGACATGGGCGTGGAGCCCTTCCTGTTGTCGTCATCGCTGCTCGGCGTGCTGGCGCAGCGCCTGGTGCGGGTGCTCTGTCCGGCATGCAAGGAGCCTTACAGCGCCGATGCGGCCGAGTGCGCGCTGCTGGGGGCGTCGCTCGATCAGGCGCCGACGCTGTACCACGCCCGCGGCTGTGCGCACTGCCATCAGCAGGGCTATCGTGGGCGTACCGGTATCTACGAGCTGGTGGTGTTCGACGAGACCATGCGCAGCCTGGTGCACAGTCGCGCTGCCGAACAGGACATGATCCGCCACGCCCGCACCCTGGGGCCGAGCATTCGCGACGATGGTCGGCGCAAGGTGCTGGAAGGGGTGACCACGGTCGAGGAAGTGTTGCGCGTGACGCGAGAGGAATGATGGCGAGCGTGATATGGGCATCGGCTGTAGCAGCGGCTTCGGCTGCGGGGCGGCACGGATCGCGGCTGCAGCGGAATGCCGCCCAGCCGCTTCCACGGGAACGACGGGAGCGGTTTGCCGATGGCGGCCTTTGAATACATCGCCCTGGACGGCAGTGGCCGCCAGCAGAAGGGCGTGCTGGAGGCCGACAGTGCTCGGCAGGTGCGGCAGCTGCTGCGTGAACGCCAGCTGGCGCCGCTCGAGGTCAAGGCCACGCGCAGTCGCGAGCAGGGTGCTGGCCAGGTGCGCCTGGGCTTTGCCCGTGGTCTGTCGGCACGTGACCTGGCACTGGTTACTCGCCAGCTGGCGACGCTGATCCAGGCGGCGCTGCCTATCGAAGAGGCGTTGCGCGCCGCCGCCGCGCAATCCACCCGTTCGCGCATCCAGGGCATGCTGCTGGCGGTGCGCGCGCGGGTGCTGGAGGGGCACAGCCTGGCCGCCAGCCTCAAGGAGTTTCCCGCAGCGTTTCCCGAGCTGTATCGCGCCACGGTGGCCGCTGGCGAGCACGCCGGGCATCTCGGGCCGGTGCTGGAACAGTTGGCGGACTACACCGAGCAGCGCCAGCAGTCGCGGCAGAAGGTGCAGCTGGCGCTGCTCTATCCGGTGATCCTGATGTGCGCGTCGTTGCTGATCGTCGGTTTTCTGCTCGGCTACGTGGTGCCGGACGTGGTCAAGGTCTTCGTCGACTCCGGGCAGACCCTGCCGGCACTGACCCGTGGGCTCATCGCCCTGAGTGACTGGGTCAAGGCCTGGGGGCTGCTGGCGGTGGTGGCGCTGGTACTGGCGGTTATCGCCTTGCGTGCCGCGCTGCGAGACGAGGCATTTCGCCTGCGCTGGCATCGTTTCCTGTTGCGCATCCCGCTGCTGGGGGGGGTGGGCCGCGCCACCGATTGCGCACGCTTCGCCTCGACCCTGGCGATCCTCACCCGCAGCGGCGTGCCGCTGGTGGAGGCGCTGGCGATTGCCGGCGAGGTGATCGGCAACCGGGTGATTCGCGCCGAGGTGCTGGTGGCGGCGCAGAAGGTCCGTGAGGGCGGTAGCCTGACCCGTTCGCTGGAGGCGACCGGGCAGTTTCCGCCGATGATGTTGCACATGATCGCCAGCGGCGAGCGCTCCGGGGAGCTGGATCAGATGCTGGCGCGTACGGCGAAGAACCAGGAAAACGACCTCAGCGCGCAGATCGCCTTGTTGGTCGGGTTGTTCGAGCCGTTCATGCTGGTCTTCATGGGGGCAGTGGTGCTGGTGATCGTGCTGGCCATCCTGTTGCCGATTCTTTCTTTGAACCAAATGGTGGGATAGCAGGTGAGAAAATCTCAGGCGGGCTTCACGCTCATCGAAATCATGGTAGTGGTGGTCATCCTCGGCATTCTGGCGGCGCTGATCGTGCCGCAGGTGATGAGCCGTCCGGACCAGGCCAAGGTCACTGCCGCGCAGAACGACATCCGCGCCATCGGTGCCGCGCTGGACATGTACAGGCTGGACAATCACAGCTACCCCAATACCCAGCAGGGCCTGGAGGCGCTGGTGAGCAAGCCGAGCGGCAACCCGCCAGCGAAGAACTGGAACAAGGACGGCTACCTCAAGAGCCTGCCCATCGACCCCTGGGGCAATCCCTATCAATACCTGGCGCCTGGCACCAAGGGGGCCTTCGATCTCTATTCGCTCGGCGCTGATGGCAAGCAGGGCGGCAGCGAGTTGAACGCCGATATCGGTAACTGGGAGCTCTGACCTGCCGATGCTGGCCTTCACCTGTTGGCGCCCTCGCACGCGCAGCGCGCTGGCGCTCACGGCGCATGGCCAGCGCGGGTTCACCCTGATCGAGCTGCTGGTGGTGCTGGTGATTCTCGGCAGCCTGATCGGCCTCGCGGTGTTCAGCACGGGCATCGCCGGTCCGGCGCGTGAACTGCGTGGCGAGGCCGAGCGCCTCAGTGGATTGATCGGCGTGCTGCTCGACGAGGCGGTGCTGGATAACCGCGAGTATGGCCTGAGCTTTACCCGCGAAGGTTACCGTGTGCTGCGCTACGACTCGCAACGCGCCGAATGGCAGGCGCTGGACCGCCAGGCCCATCGTCTGCCGGAGTGGGCCGAGCTGACGCTCGAGCTGGAGGGCGAGGAGCCTGCGCTGCCGGGCGAGGCGGATGCGGCGGCGCCGCAGTTGCTGATCCTGTCCAGTGGCGAGCTGACCCCGTTCCGCCTGCGTCTCGCCGAACGACGCCGTGATGGCCTGCGTATGCAGCTCTCCAGCGACGGTTTCACGCTGCCACGTGTCGAGGAACTGGGCGCGGGGCGTGCCGGATGAAATCGGCACGAGGCTTCACCCTGCTCGAGGTGCTGGTGGCCCTGGCCATCTTCGCCCTGGTCGCTGCCAGCGTGTTGACCGCCAGTGCGCGCAGCGTGCGCACCGCCAGCCAGCTGGAGGACAAGACCCTGGCCATGTGGGTGGCCGACAACCGTATGACGGAGTTGCAACTGGCCGAAACACCGCCTGCCGACGGCCGTGATCAGGGCCAGGTGGAGTTCGCCGGACGCCGCTGGTCGTGGCAAAGCGAGATCGAGGCCACCAGCGAGCCGGCCATGCGTCGCGTGACGCTGTGGGTCGCGGTCGATGAGCGCGGCGCCCGGGGTGATCTGCGCGAGCGGGCCGTGGTCAGCCTCAGCGGTTTTCTCGGGGCGCCGCGATGAGGTACGGGCAGCGCGGTTTCACCCTGCTGGAGCTGCTGATCGCCATCGCCATCTTCGCGCTGCTGGGGCTGGCGACCTACCGCATGCTCGACAGCGTGCTCAGTGCCGATGCCGTGACCCGTGAACACGAGCGTCAGCTCCGTGAGCTGACGCGGGCGTTGTCGGCGTTCGAGCGTGACCTGCGGCAGGTCACGGTGCGACCGATTCGAGATGCCTTTGGCGACCCGCAGCCGGCGCTGCACAGCGACCTGGCCGATGCCACGGCGCTGGAGTTGAGCCGTGCCGGCTGGCGCAATCCACTGGGCCAGCCGCGTGCCGAAGTGCAGCGGGTGCGCTGGCAACTGAGTGGCGAGCAATGGCAGCGTCGCTACTGGCGGGTGCTCGACCGTGCCCAGGACAGTGCGCCACAGGTGCAGCAGGCGCTCGACGGCGTCGAGTCGCTGAGCCTGCGCTACCTGGACAAGGACGGCCAGTGGCAGCCTGATTGGCCGCCGGCCAATGCCACTGGCGATGCGTCGTTCACCGAGCTGCCGCGTGCGCTGGAGCTGCGCCTGCAGCACCGGCGCTATGGCGAGTTGCGGCGTCTGTTGCGCCTGCCGGATCTGCCGGCGCAGGAGCAGCCGGCGGCGCCGCAGGGGGAGCAAGGCGAGCAGGGCGAGGAGCCGCAGTCATGAGGCGGCAGCAGGGTGTCGCGCTGATTACCGTGCTGCTGGTGGTGGCCGTGGTCACGGTGGTCTGTGCCGGGTTGATCGCCCGTCAGCAGCTGTCGATCCGCAGCAGCGCCAATCAGCTGCACGTGACCCAGGCCTGGCACTACGCGCTGGGTGGCGAGACCCTGGCCAAGGCGATGCTCGAACGGGATCTGCGCCAGGGTGATCCGCGGCAACCGGTGGACCACCTGCTGGAACCCTGGGCCAGGCCATTGCCGCCCTTTCCGCTGGATGAGGGCGGGGAGCTGCGTGTGCGCATCGTCGACCCCAGCGGCCGCTTCAATCTCAATAACCTGGTGAGTCAGGGCCGGCCCAACGAGCTGGCGGTCATGCGCTTGCGCCGTCTGTTGCTGCGCCTGGACATCGGCAAGCCTTACGCCGAGCGCTTGCTCGACTGGCTGGATCGCGACAGCGAGACGCTGGGTGGCAACGGCGCCGAGGATGCTCAGTACCTCCTGGCTGCACCGCCTTATCGCAGCGCCAATCGCGAAATCAGTGACGTTTCCGAGTTGCGCCTGTTGCTGGAGATGGACGAGGCCGACTATCGCCGCCTGCTGCCCTTCGTCAGTGCGCTGCCCAGCGGCACGTTGCTCAACGTCAACACCGCCAGCGCCATGGTGCTTTCTACCCTGTCCGATGGCCTCAGCCCGGATGCGGCAATGTCGCTGATCGCGGCGCGGGGCTCGGAGGGCTACGCCAGCCCGGCTGTCTTCGCTGCCCAGCCTGCGCTTGCCGGGCTGGGGGAGCAGGTGGCGCAGGGCCTGGCGGTCGGCAGCCAGTATTTCGAAGTGTTCAGCGAGGTCAGCCTGGGAGAGCGCAGGGTGGTCTTGCGCAGCCTGCTGCAGCGCGGCAATGATGGCCAGGTTCGTGTCCTGGCGCGTGATCTGGGGCAGGGCGGCATGCCGCCGGAGCCCGTTGAGGAAGAACAAGAATGAAGCCGTTATGGATATTTCTGCCGCCCGAGGCCTGCCAGGGACTCTCGCCGGAATTGCCGGTGCAGTGGGTCACGCCCGGCGAGAGCCGGACGCTGAGCCTGGCCGATGCCTTGCCGGACCTGCCGGCGCACTGGCAGCTGGTGCTGCCGGTGGAGGCGGTGACCGCCTGCGCCGTGCAATTGCCCACGCAGAAGGCGCGCTGGGTACGCCAGGCGCTGCCGTTCGCGGTGGAGGAGCTGCTCGCCGAGGATGTCGAATCGATGCATCTGGCGCTGGGCGAGCAACTGGCCGATGGTCGTCATCGCGTCTATGCGCTGCGTGCAGACTGGCTGCGTGACTGCCTGGCGCTGTTCGCCGCGCAACCGCCGCAGGCGATCCGCATGGATGCCGACATGCTGCCGCATCAGGGCAGCCAGCTGCTGTGGCTGCAGTCGCGCTGGGTGCTGGGGGGCGAGGCACCCTGGCGGCTGGCAGTACAGGCCGCCGACTGGTCTGCGCTGGCCGAGTCGTGCCCGCAGCCGCGAATGGTCAGGGCGACGGCCGAGCAGTCGGCGCCCGAGCCGCACGATGAGCAGCACCCGCTCGAGGATGCGCACCTGTGGCTGGTCGAGCAGGGCGGCGGTATCGACCTGGCTCAGGGGGCGTTCGCGCTGCGCCAGGGTGATGACGGTTGGCAGCGCTGGCGCCCGCTGGCGGCCGTGCTGGCGCTCTGTGTGCTGTTGCAATGGGGGTTCAATCTGGCGCAGGGCTGGTACCTGCAGCGTGAGGCCGATGCCTACGCGGCCTCCAGTGAGGCGCTGTATCGCGAGCTGTTTCCGCAGGACAGCAAGCTGATCAACCTGAGGGCGCAGCTGGATCAGCACCTGGCGCAGTCGTCGACCGCAGGCAGCGCGCTGCTCGGTCTGCTTGGCGAGGTGTCTGCCGCGCTGTACGCCGAGGGAGAGCCGCAGGTGCAGGTCAATCAGCTCGATTACAGCGCGGTGCGTGGCGACCTGTCATTGCAATTGCAGGCGCCCGGCTTCGCCGAACTGGAAGGGCTGCGCGAGCGCCTGCAGCAGGCCGGTCTGTCGGTGCAGATGGGCTCGGCCAGTCGTGAGGCGCAAGGCGTCAGCGCACGTGTGGTGATCGGAGGATGAGCGGCATGGCGATGAGCGAGAAGTTGCAGCAGCATTGGCAGCGTTCACCCCTGGCGCAGCGCTGGCAGGTGCTGCCGTCGCGTGATCGCCTGGCGTTGCTGGCGCTGGGCCTGTTCCTGCTGCTGGTGCTGTTCTACCTGGCGTTGTGGCAGCCCGCGCAGCGCCATGCGCAGGCGGCGCGTGCCGCGTTCGAGGAGCAGCGAGCGCTGTATGCCTACCTGCAGAGCCGTGCGCCACAGCTGCGCGGGCGTGACCTGCAACCGCACGCGAGCCTCGACCCGGAGCGCCTGCAGGGCCTGGTCACGGCAACGGCTGCGGAGCAGGGCGTGGTGATCGAGCGCCTGGATGCCGAGGGCTACGGCGCCGTGCAGGTCAACCTGCAACCGGTGGCTTTTGCCCAGCTGCTGCGCTGGATCGAGACACTGGAGGGGCAGGGCGTGCGCGTAGAGGAGGCCGGGCTGGACCGCGCCGAGGAGAATCGCGTGATGGCGCGGCTGAGCCTGCGTGCCGGCGAGTGACGGCGGCGCGGGTTCGCTCGCGCGTGCCGGCAGGGCTTGATGGCGCAGTCGGCACGCCCGTTGTCCCGACAGGTAACATCGCGCACCCGATTGGGCGCATAGGAAACGCCGATGCGCCGATAAGGTGCCGTCGCGGGCGTGCGGGAAAACTGCGCGGCGTCTCCAGTGCCCATGCTGTGGGCGTTTGATGCTTTCTGGCCTGAGTCTTGCTGAGATTATCCGTTTACCCTTTTCTGCTTGATCACTCCTTTTGCGAGCTGTCAATATCTGCCCCGGGCGCTTCCTGTGCTTCTGTAATTACTTGTCGCATTAAGGAAATATCGCCTCATTGGCTGCCGCTAGAATGCCGCTCACCCAGCCAAGGCCCTTTCGTCGCTCGTCCTACACGGATGACGCTGCACCGCCTTCTACAATCCTTACAAGGCCCGGGCCCCTCACTGCCATCGATGCCATACCCAATTCGAAGGAGCAAAGAATGAAGAAGATCGCACTGCTCGGCGCCCTGGCGCTGTCCCTGATGTCGCCTCTGGCCATGGCCGAGAAACCGCTGCGCATCGGTATCGAAGCGGCTTACCCTCCCTTCGCATTCAAGACTCCCGATGGCCAGATCTCCGGCTTCGACTACGACATCGGCAACGCCCTGTGCGAAGAGATGAAGGTCGAGTGCAAGTGGATCGAGCAGGAGTTCGATGGCCTGATCCCGGCCCTCAAGGTCCGCAAGTTCGACGCCGTGCTGTCGTCCATGTCGATCACCGAAGACCGGAAGAAATCCGTCGATTTCACCGGCAAGTACTATGCAACGCCGGCCAAGCTGGCGATGAAGGCCGGCACCGAGGTCAAGGACCCGCTGGTCGACCTGAAAGGCAAGAAGGTCGGCGTTCAGCGCTCGTCCGTCTACGACCGTTACGCCACCGACCTGTTCGCTCCGGCGGGCATCGAGGTCGTGCGTTACAGCTCGCAGAACGAAATCTTCCTGGACATGCAGTCCGGTCGTCTGGACGCCACCCTGGCCGACTCGGTGAACATCGATGACGGCTTCCTCAAGACCGACGCCGGCAAGGGCTTCGCCTTCACCGGCCCGGACTTCACCGACGTGAAATACTTCGGCGAAGGCCAGGGCATCGCCGTGCGCAAGGGCGACAAGGCGCTGGCCGACAAGATCAGTGCTGCCATCCTGGCCATTCGCGCCAACGGCAAGTACAAGGCCGTGCAGGACAAGTACTTCGACTTCGACGTTTACGGCGAGTAAGCGATCGCAGATGGACAAAGTGGCACTAACCTTCCCGGAGGTTGTGCCACTTTTTTCTTGGTTCATCCTGTAGCGACCGGCTGGCGGCTCGCCCGTGCTGGCGCTCAGGCGTTGTCGGTCGCTCGGGCGACATGAATTTCCTTTGTGCTAGATGGCGCCATCGTGGTGCCTGAGAGGTATTGGCGCATGCTTCAAGGCTACGGCTCGACCATTCTCGAGGGTGCCTGGCTTACCGTGTCGCTGGCATTGCTGTCGATGGCGGTCGCCATCGCGCTCGGCCTGCTCGGTGCGGCCTTCCGTCTGTCGCCGGTGAGGTGGCTGGCGCTGATGGGCGAGACCTACGCCACGGTGATCCGTGGGATTCCCGAGCTGGTGCTGATCCTGCTGATCTTCTTCGGCGGCCAGGACCTGGTCAACCGCATCGCCCCGCTGCTGGGCTATGAGGACTACATCGACATCAATCCCTTCGTGGCGGGTGTCGGCACGCTGGGCTTCATCTATGGTGCCTACCTGTCGGAGACCTTCCGCGGTGCCTTCATGGCCATCCCCAAGGGGCAGGGCGAGGCGGGCATGGCCTATGGCATGAGCCCGCTGCGGGTGTTCTTCCGCATCCTCGTGCCGCAGATGATCCGCCTGGCGATTCCCGGTCTGACCAACAACTGGCTGGTGCTGGTCAAGGCCACTGCGCTGATCTCCCTGGTCGGTCTGCAGGACATGATGGCCCGCGCCAAGAGCGCCGGTGACGCGACCCGTGAGCCGTTCACCTACATTCTCCTGGCGGCGGCGGTGTACCTGGTGATCACGAGCGTGTCGCTGCTGGTATTGCGCTATCTCGAGCGCCGCTATTCGGTCGGCGTCAAAGCCGCCGAGATCTGAGGGAGTCACCATGCTTTTCGATTACAACGTGGTACTCGACAGCCTGCCGCTGTATTTCGGTGGCGTGCTGGTGACCCTCAAGCTGTTGCTCATCGCCCTGGTCGTGGGCCTGCTGCTGGCGGTGCCGCTGGCGGTGATGCGGGTGTCCAAGCAGGCGCTGGTCAACTTTCCGGCCTGGCTCTACACCTACGTGATCCGTGGCACGCCGATGCTGGTGCAGCTGTACCTGCTGTACTACGGCCTGGCCCAGTTCGAGGCCGTGCGCGAGAGTTTCATGTGGCCCTACCTGTCCAGCGCCACCTTCTGTGCCTGCCTGGCATTCGCCATCAACACCAGCGCCTACACGGCCGAGATCCTGGCAGGCAGCCTCAAGGCCACGCCGCACGGCGAGATCGAGGCGGCCAAGGCCATGGGCATGTCGCGCGGCAAGCTGTATCGGCGCATCCTGCTGCCGTCGGCACTGCGACGGGCGCTGCCGCAGTACAGCAATGAAGTGATCATGATGCTGCACACCACCAGCCTGGCCTCGGTGGTGACCCTCATCGACATCACCGGCGCTGCCAAGACCGTCAGCTCGCAGTACTACCTGCCGTTCGAGGCCTACATCACCGCCGGCCTGTTCTACCTGGTGCTGACCTTCATCCTCGTGCGCCTGTTCAAGCTGGCCGAGCGCCGCTGGCTGGCCTACATGGCCCCGCGCAAGGGCTGATGCCATGACGATTCAAGAGAACCCGAACATGTACAAACTCGAAGTTCAGGACCTGCACAAGCGCTACGGCAGCCATGAGGTGATCAAGGGCGTGTCGATGTCGGCCAAGGCGGGCGACGTGATCAGCATCATCGGCTCCAGTGGTTCGGGCAAGAGCACCTTCCTGCGCTGCCTCAACCTGCTGGAGCAGCCGCATGCCGGCAAGATCCTGCTCAACGGCGAAGAGCTGAAGCTGGTGCCGGCCAAGGACGGTTCGCTGCGCGCCGCCGATGCCAGGCAGTTGCAGCGCATGCGCTCGCGCCTGGCCATGGTGTTCCAGCATTTCAACCTGTGGTCGCACATGAGTGCCCTGGAGAATGTGATGGAGGCGCCGGTGCACGTGCTCGGCGTGAGCAAGGCCGAGGCCCGCGACAAGGCCGAGCACTACCTGGCCAAGGTGGGCGTGGCCCATCGCAAGGATGCCTATCCGGCGCACATGTCCGGCGGCGAGCAGCAGCGCGTGGCCATCGCCCGTGCCCTGGCCATGGAGCCGGAGGTGATGCTGTTCGACGAGCCGACCTCGGCACTCGATCCGGAACTGGTCGGCGAAGTGCTCAAGGTGATGCAGGACCTGGCGACCGAAGGTCGCACCATGGTGGTGGTGACCCACGAAATGGGCTTCGCCCGCGAGGTGTCGAACCAGCTGGTATTCCTGCACAAGGGCCTGGTGGAAGAGCGCGGCTGTCCGAAGGATGTGCTGGTCAATCCACAATCCGAGCGTCTCAAGCAGTTCCTTTCCGGTAGCCTCAAATAATAAGCAGCTAGACTTTGCCCTTTTAGGGTGCGCTCGAGACCGCTGCCGGTTTTTGCAGACGCCCTGAACTGGTGCAAGGCAAACCTGAACATAGACCCATGACCCCCCATCGAATCGGCTTTCTCTACTGGCCCGGCACCAAGGCCCTGACCCTGTCCCTGGCCGAGGAAGCCTTGCGTGTCGCCCAGCGCGTCCACCCGGAAGTGGTGTACGAGCTGGTTTTCCTTCAGGCCGAACCACTGGTCGCGGGTGACTGGCGCCTGCCGGGCGAGCCCTGGGCCGGGCATCTGGACGGACTGGACAAGCTGTTTCTGCTGGCCGATACGCCGCCGGCCCAGGTCTCTGCCGGCCTGGCCGCTGCGCTCAAGCAGCAGGTGCGTGGTGGCTGCGTGATCGGCGGCCTGTCCGCCGGGGTCTATCCGCTGGCCCAGCTGGGTCTGCTCGACGGCTACCGTGCGGCGGTGCACTGGCGCTGGCAGGACGATTTCTCCGAGCGTTTCCCCAAGGTCATCGCCACCAGTCACCTGTTCGACTGGGACCGTGACCGGCTCACCGCGTGTGGCGGCCTGGCGGTGCTCGACCTGCTGCTGGCGGTGCTGGCGCGCGACCACGGCGCCGAACTGGCCGGTGCGGTGAGCGAGGAGCTGGTGGTCGAGCGCATCCGTGAAGGGGGCGAGCGCCAGCGCATTCCGCTGCAGAATCGCCTCGGCTCCAGCCATCCGAAGCTGACCCAGGCCGTGCTGCTGATGGAGGCCAACATCGAGGAGCCGCTGACCACCGACGAGATCGCTCAGCATGTCTGCGTCTCGCGTCGGCAGCTGGAGCGCATCTTCAAGCAGTACCTCAATCGCGTGCCCAGCCAGTACTACCTGGAGCTGCGCCTGAACAAGGCGCGCCAGCTGCTGATGCAGACCAGCAAGTCGATCATCCAGATCGGCCTGTCCTGCGGCTTTTCCTCGGGGCCGCATTTCTCCAGCGCCTACCGCAACTTTTTCGGCGCCACGCCGCGTGACGATCGCAACCAGCGCCGCAGCAACAGCCCCTTCGAGCTGACCTCCACCCCGGTCGAGCGCGGCTGACACGGGCGCTCGCCCGGAGGCATCCGGGCCGATCTCCAGGGCGCTTGCCGGGTGCTCATGTGGCCACGCCGGCGAGGATGTCGATACCGGCCGGTCAGCCTGCGGAGATTTTTTCCGGCCACGTGCTCCGGGCGACGATCTGCGATTAAACTGCGCCTTTCCGATGCTTTCTGTCGCTTGGGCGACAACCCGCGGAAAACCCGGGGTGGCGCTGTAAGAAGTTGTCGCATGGCGGCAATGCCGCCCCCGTTTCAGTCCCTACAATCCTTGCATTCCCTGTCGTTTCGGGCGCTTTGTCGCCGGTCTGCGACTGGTACTTCTCATCAGGAGAGCTTTGATGTCCGTTCAGCACGATGCGGTGCAACGCGCCGATTTCGACCAGTTCATGGTTCCCAACTACGCCCCTGCCGCCTTCGTGCCCGTGCGTGGTCTGGGTTCGCGAGTCTGGGATCAGAGCGGGCGAGAGCTGATCGACTTCGCCGGCGGCATCGCGGTCAACGTGCTGGGCCATTGCCACCCGGCGCTGGTCGCGGCTCTGACCGAGCAGGCCAATACCCTGTGGCACATCTCCAACGTGTTCACCAACGAGCCGGCGCTGCGCCTGGGCAAGAAGCTGGTCGAGGCGACCTTCGCCGAGCGCGTGTTCTTCTGCAACTCCGGCGCCGAGGCCAACGAGGCCGCGTTCAAGCTGGCCCGGCGTGTCGCCCATGACCGTTTCGGTCCGGAGAAGCACGAGATCATCGCCGCCACCAACAGCTTCCACGGGCGGACGCTGTTCACCGTCAGCGTGGGCGGCCAGCCGAAGTATTCCGATGGTTTCGGGCCGAAGATCCAGGGCATCACCCATGTCCCCTACAACGATCTGGACGCCCTGAAGGCGGCCATTTCCGACAAGACCTGCGCCGTGGTGCTGGAGCCCGTGCAGGGTGAGGGCGGCGTGCTGCCGGCGGACAAGGCTTATCTGGAGGGCGCTCGCGCGCTGTGCAACGCACACGACGCGCTGCTGGTCTTCGATGAGGTGCAGAGCGGCATGGGCCGTACCGGCGAGCTGTTCGCCTACATGAACTACGGCGTGGTGCCGGACATCCTGTCCAGCGCCAAGAGCCTGGGCGGTGGTTTCCCCATCGCGGCGATGCTCACCACCACCGACCTGGCCAAGCACTTCGTTCCCGGCACCCATGGCACCACCTATGGCGGCAACCCGCTGGCCTGTGCGGTCGGCGAGGCTGTGCTGGATATCGTCAATACCCGCCAGACCCTGGACGGCGTGCAGGCCAAGAGCGAACGGTTCAAGGTCCGCCTCGAGGCGCTGGGCAAGCAGTACGGCCTGTTCGAGCAGGTACGTGGCATGGGCCTGCTGCTCGGTTGCGTGCTCAACGACGCCTGGAAGGGCAAGGCCAAGCAGGTGCTCGACGCCGCCACGGCCGAAGGCCTGATGATTCTGCAGGCCGGGCCGGATGTGGTGCGCTTCGCCCCGAGCCTGGTGGTCGACGATGCCGACATCGAGGAAGGCCTGGCGCGTTTCGAACGAGCGCTGAGCAAACTGCCGGCGGCCTGAGTGTTTGCGGGCTGATACCGGGAGGGGGCTGGTCGCGACAGCGGCTGGCCAGGACCCTCCCGTTTCATCGCCGATCCGTCGGGCAGGTCGTCGGCCTGCCTGTCGCAACGATTCTGTGTTTAGAAGGAGTGACCCATGCTGGTGATGCGCCCTGCGCAAATGGCGGACCTGGCGGATGTGCAGCGACTGGCTGCTGACAGTCCGGTGGGGGTCACTTCGTTGCCGGACGACGCAGGCCGGCTGGGCGACAAGATCGCCGCTTCGGAGGCGTCCTTCGCCGCCGAGGTCAGCTTCAACGGTGAAGAAAGCTATTTCTTCGTGCTCGAAGACAGCGCGAGCGGTCGCCTGGTCGGCTGCTCCGGCATCGTCGCGTCGGCCGGCTATTCCGAACCCTTCTACAGCTTTCGCAACGAAACCTTCGTGCACAACTCGCGCGAGCTGAAGATTCACAACAAGATCCACGTGCTGTCGCTCTGTCACGACCTGACCGGCAACAGCCTGCTCACCAGCTTCTACGTCGAGCGGCCGCTGGTCGGCAGCGCCTTCGCCGAGCTCAATTCGCGCGGTCGCCTGCTGTTCATGGCCGGCCACCCGGAGCGCTTCGCCGACGCGGTGGTGGTGGAGATCGTCGGCCACAGCGACGAGGGCGGTGATTCGCCGTTCTGGGATGCGGTCGGGCGCAACTTCTTCGATATGACCTACGCCGAGGCCGAGCGCCTGTGCGGGCTGAAAAGCCGCACCTTCCTCGCCGAACTGATGCCGCATTACCCCATCTACGTGCCGCTGCTCTCGGACGAGGCGCAGGAGGCGATGGGCCAGGTGCATCCGCGTGCGCAGATCACCTTCGACATCCTCATGCGTGAAGGCTTCGAGACGGACCACTACATCGACATCTTCGACGGTGGCCCGACCTTGCACGCGCGCACTTCGGGCATTCGCAGCATCGCGCAGAGCCGCCTGGTGCCGGTGAAGATCGGTGAGGCCGAGGGCGGCGGGCGCCAGTACCTGGTGAGCAACGGCCAGCTGCAGGATTTCCGCGCCATCGTCGCCGATCTCGACTGGGTGCCCGGCAAGCCCGTGCTGCTCAGTGCCGAGGCGGCCGAGGCACTGGGCGTCGGTGAAGGTGCCAGCGTCAGGTTGGTCGCGGTTTAACAGGCCCTGCTCCGGTAGCAGAGGGCGCCCTTCGGGGCGGGTGAGGGTGCCGTCGGTACTCTCGAGGAATCTGGAGGATTTATGATCGTTCGTCCCGTGCGCAGTGCCGACTTGCCGGCCCTGATCGACCTGGCTCGCAGTACCGGCGCTGGCCTGACCACGCTGCCGGCCAACGAGGCGCGCCTGGCGCACCGGGTCGGCTGGGCGGAGAAGGCCTTTCGCGGCGAGGCCGAACGGGCCGATGCCGACTACCTGTTCGTGCTCGAGGACGATGCCGGCAAGGTGGTGGGCATCTCGGCGGTCGCCGGCGCCGTGGGCCTGCGCGAGCCCTGGTACAACTACCGTGTGGGCCTGACCGTCAGTGCCTCGCAGGAGCTGAACATCCATCGCCAGGTGCCGACCCTGTTCATGGCCAACGACCTGACCGGCAACTCCGAGCTGTGCTCGCTGTTCCTGCATGCCGGTTACCGCACTGGCCTCAACGGCCGCCTGCTGTCGAAGGCGCGCTTTCTGTTCATCGCCGAATTCCGCGAGCTGTTCGGCGACAAGGTGATCGCCGAGATGCGCGGTGTGTCCGACGAGCGTGGGCGTTCGCCGTTCTGGGAAAGCCTGGGCCGGCACTTCTTCAAGATGGAGTTCTCCCAGGCGGACTATCTCACCGGTGTCGGCAACAAGGCCTTCATCGCCGAGCTGATGCCCAAGTTCCCGCTCTACGCCTGCTTCCTCTCCGAGGACGCGCGCGGCGTGATCGGTCGCGTGCACCCGGACACCGAGCCGGCACTGGCCATGCTCAAGGCCGAGGGCTTCAGCTACCAGGGCTACGTCGACATCTTCGATGCCGGGCCGGCCATCGAGGCGGAAACCGCGAAGATCCGCGCCGTACGCGACAGTCAGAACCTGGTGCTGGCCATCGGCACGCCGGGGGACGACGCCGAACCCTTCCTGGTGCACAACCGCAAGCGCCAGGACTGCCGCATCACCGCCGCGCCGGCACGCCTGGCGGCCGGCACCCTGGTGGTCGATCCGCTGACGGCCAAGCGTCTGCGCCTGTCGGCGGGCGATCAGGTGCGCGCCGTGCCGCTGGCGGCGCACGGCTGAGATTTCTGTTTTGCGCGGTGGCTCTCGACGGCCGCCGCTGAATGCTGGGAGTGGTAGAACAAGATGAACACTCATTACATCGCAGGTCAGTGGCAGCCCGGTCAGGGCGAGCCGCTGCAGTCGCTCGATCCGGTCAGCCAGGCCGTCGTCTGGGAAGGCCAGGGCGCCACTGCCGCACAGGTCGATGCGGCCGTCAGTGCCGCGCGTGGCGCGTTCTCGCTATGGGCCGCGCATTCGCTGGACGGGCGCATCGCCGTGCTGGAGCGTTTCGCTGCCTGCCTGAAGACGCGTGCCGACGAGGTGGCGCGGGCGATCGGTGAAGAGACCGGCAAGCCCCTGTGGGAGGCCGCTACCGAGGTGACCAGCATGGTCAACAAGGTGGCCATTTCCATCCAGAGCTATCGCGAGCGCACCGGTGAGAAGAGTGGTCCGCTGGCCGATGCCACGGCGGTGCTGCGGCACAAGCCGCATGGCGTGGTGGCGGTATTCGGTCCGTACAACTTCCCCGGGCACCTGCCCAACGGGCATATCGTGCCGGCGCTGCTGGCCGGTAACTGCGTGCTGTTCAAGCCCAGCGAACTGACGCCCAAGGTTGCCGAGCTGACCCTGCAATGCTGGATCGAAGCCGGTCTGCCGGCAGGCGTGCTCAACCTGTTGCAGGGCGGCCGTGAAACCGGCGTGGCCCTGGCCGGGCATCCCGGTATCGATGGCCTGTTCTTCACCGGCTCCAGCCGCACCGGCAACCTGCTGCACGCGCAGTTCGCCGGGCGCCCGGACAAGATCCTGGCGCTGGAGATGGGCGGCAACAACCCGCTGATCGTCGATCAGGTGGCCGATGTCGATGCCGCCGTCTACACCATCGTTCAATCCGCCTTCATCAGTGCGGGTCAGCGCTGCACCTGCGCGCGCCGCCTGCTGGTGCCGCAGGGCGCCTGGGGCGATGCCCTGCTGGCGCGCCTGGTGCAGGTCGCCGGGCAGATCCGGGTGGGGCGTTTCGACGAGCAGCCGGCGCCCTTCATGGGCTCGGTGATTTCCCTGCAGGCCGCCGCACAGCTGATGCAGGCGCAGGCCGATCTGCAGGCCAAGGGCGCCAGCGTGCTGCTGGCGATGACGCAGCCGCAGGCCGATGCGGCACTGCTGACGCCCGGCATCGTCGATGTCACCGCCGTGGCCGAACGCCCGGACGAAGAATTCTTCGGCCCGTTGCTGCAGGTGGTCCGCTACGCCGATTTCGACGCGGCCATCGAGGAAGCCAACGCGACGGCCTATGGCCTGGCTGCCGGTTTGCTGTCCGATTCGCGGGCCCGCTACGAGCAGTTCTGGCTGCATAGCCGTGCCGGCATCGTCAACTGGAACAAGCAGCTCACCGGCGCTGCCAGCAGCGCCCCGTTCGGCGGCATCGGCGCCTCCGGCAACCATCGCGCCAGTGCCTACTATGCGGCCGACTACTGTGCCTACCCGGTGGCGTCACTGGAGAGCGAGACCCTGGCCCTGCCTGCGACCCTGACCCCGGGAGTGACCCTGTGATGTCCGCCTATGAAATGAACTTCGACGGCCTGGTCGGGCCGACGCACAACTACGGCGGTCTGTCCTACGGCAACGTGGCATCGCAGAGCAACAGCCAGGTGGTATCCAGCCCCAGGGAGGCCGCCAAGCAAGGGCTGGCCAAGATGAAGGCGCTGATGGACATGGGCTTCAAGCAGGGCGTGCTGGCCCCGCAGGAGCGCCCGGATGTCGGCGCGTTGCGGCGCCTGGGCTTTACCGGCAGCGACGCCGAGGTCATCGCCCGCGCCGCGCGCGAGGCCATGCCGCTGCTGGTGGCGAGCTGCTCGGCATCGAGCATGTGGACGGCCAACTCCTGCACCGTCAGCCCCAGTGCCGACACGGCCGATGGTCGCGTGCACTTCACCGCTGCCAACCTCAACTGCAAGTTCCACCGCAGTATCGAGCACCCGACCACCAGTCGCGTGCTGCAGGCCATGTTCGCCAACGACGCGCACTTCGCCCACCACCCGGCGTTGCCGGCGGTGGCGCAGTTCGGTGACGAGGGCGCGGCCAACCACACGCGTTTCTGCAAGGGCTATGGCGACGCCGGCGTGGAGTTCTTCGTCTACGGGCGCAGTGCCTTCGATATGCGCTATCCGGCGCCGGCGCGCTACCCGGCGCGGCAGACCCTGGAAGCCAGCCAGGCGGTCGCGCGCCTGCACGGCCTGAGCGACGCGGGCGTGGTCTACGCCCAGCAGAACCCAGCGGTGATCGATCAGGGCGTGTTCCACAACGATGTGATCGCGGTGGGCAACGGCGAGGTGCTGTTCTACCACCAGGACGCCTTCCTCGAGACCGACAAGGTGCTGGCCGAACTGGGCGACAAACTGGCGCGGCGCGGCGGCAACTTCCAGGCCGTCTGCGTGCCGGGCTCGGCGGTGAGCGTGCAGGATGCGGTGCGCTCGTACCTGTTCAACAGCCAACTGCTCACGCGCGCCGATGGCAGCATGCTGCTGGTGGTGCCGGAAGAATGTCGCAACAATGCCAGCGTCTGGCGCTACCTCGAGCAACTGACCGCCAGCGGCGGGCCGATTCGCGAGGTGCGCGTGTTCGACCTCAAGCAGAGCATGCAGAATGGTGGCGGCCCGGCGTGCCTGCGCTTGCGCGTGGCGCTCAAGGAGCAGGAGCTGGCGGCGGTCAATCCGGGCGTGGTGATGAGCCACGCGCTGCATGACACCCTGGTGGCCTGGGTCGACAAGCACTATCGCGATCGCCTGAGCGAGGCCGATCTTGCCGATCCGCAATTGCTCGGCGAATGCCGCACGGCATTGGATGAACTGACGCAGATCCTTAAACTGGGCTCGGTCTATCCTTTCCAACTGAACTGACCCCAACCCCGGAGATTTTATGAGCGACGCGCTGCAACTGATTCTCGAAGATAACGACGGCACCCAGCTGGAGACGTCCTGCACCCGCTTTGCGGTGGTCTGGCAGGGCAAGGAACTCTGGGTTCAGGCCGTTGGCGATCAGTTGCTGATCGGCGTCGACGTGGAGGAGGGGGATACCGAGTATGCCAACCTGCTGCTGCGCCCACAGGCCACCAACCTGGTCAGCCTGCAGCTGGAAATGGAGCCGGTGGACGATGATGAAGATCATGTCCATGGCCCCGACTGCCACCACTGATCGTCGAGCCATGTAGGCGCGGCTGCCGCTCGCGCCTGCACGAAGTGCTGTAAAGCAAGGAGTCGCCATGCTGGTCCTCGGCAAACTGCTTGAACTGACCCTGGCCGGCCACGAGCCGTCGGCGAAGATTCAACTGACCCCCGATGGCACGCGCCTGCGCTGGCTGGATGAAGGCGCGCTGGAGGTGACCCCGCCAGCGGCGCGTGACAACGGCCTCGACCTGCTGCTGTCCGCCGGTATTCACGGTAACGAGACCGCGCCGATCGAGATGCTCGATCGCCTGCTGCGCGGCATCGCACGCAACGAGCTGCGCCCGGCCGCGCGTATTCTCTTCCTGTTCGGCAATCCCGAGGCCATGCGCCGTGGCGAGCGTTTCGTCGAGCAGGACATCAACCGCCTGTTCAGCGGTCGCCATGAGCAATCCAGTGGTTTCGAGGCCATTCGTGCCTGCGACCTGGAGCATCTGTCGGCCACCTTCTTCGGCAAGGAAGCGGGCCGCACGCGCCTGCACTACGACCTGCATACCGCGATTCGCGGCTCGAAGATCGAGCAGTTCGCCCTCTACCCCTGGCAGGAAGGTCGCGCTCATTCGCGGCGAGAGCTGGAGCGTCTGCGCGCCGCCGGGATCGAGGCCGTGCTGCTGCAGAACAAGCCGTCGATCACCTTCAGCGCCTACACCTATGCGCAGCTCGGGGCCGAGGCCTTTACCCTGGAACTGGGCAAGGCGCGTGCGTTCGGGCAGAACCAGCTGGTCAATCTCGATCTGCTGGAGAACGCCTTGCAGGCGCTGATCGAGGGGCGTGAGGTGGTCAGCGGCGAACCGACCCTGGATGGCTTGCAGCTGTTCGCCGTGTCGCGGGAGATCATCAAGCACAGCGACAGCTTCCAGTTGCACCTGCCTGCGGATATCGAGAACTTCACCGAGCTCAAGCCGGGCTATCTGCTCGCCGAGGACATCGCCGACACCCGCTGGCTGGTGGAAGAGCAGGGCGCCCGCATCATCTTCCCCAATCCCAGGGTCAAGAACGGCCTGCGCGCCGGCATCCTCATCGTCCCGGACGACGGCGCCAGCCTGGTGTAGCCAGCGCGCCAGCTGCCTGGGTATCCGGGTGGCATCGCGGCTGAAGCCGCACCTGCGTCAAACGCCCCATCCCGTAGAAGCGGCTTCAGCCGCGATACAGCTCTCCCTCTGGCCACACGCCGACTGTCAGCAAGGACAGTCGGCTCGCTCGCCGTTCCGCCGGATTTTGCGCCAACTGTATCTTGTGGCCCCCTTCGTGACCTCTTTAGCATGGCCCTTTCGCCAATGAACGGGAAAGCCTGCCATGCCCCTGATCGACTTGCGTAGCGACACCGTTACCCAACCCACCGCCGCCATGCGCGAAGCCATGATGGCCGCCGAACTGGGCGATGACGTCTACGGTGAAGACCCCAGCGTCAACCATCTGGAAGCCTGGCTGGCCAAGGAGCTGGGCTTCGAGGCGGCGCTGTTCGTTCCCACCGGGACCATGAGCAACCTGCTGGGCCTGATGGCGCACTGCGAGCGCGGAGACGAGTACATCGTCGGCCAGCAGGCGCACACCTATAAGTACGAAGGTGGCGGCGCCGCCGTGCTCGGTTCGATCCAGCCGCAGCCGATCGAGGGCGAGGCCGATGGTTCGCTGGACCTGGACCGGGTCGAGGCAGCGATCAAGCAGGATGACTTCCATTTCGCCCGCACGCGCCTGCTGGCCCTGGAAAACACCATGCAGGGCAAGGTGCTGCCGCTCGACTACCTGGCGGCGGCGCGTGAACTGACGCGCCGGCGGGGCCTTAGCCTGCATCTGGATGGCGCCCGCCTGTACAACGCGGCGGTCAAGCTGGGCGTGCCGGCGCGCGAGATCACCCAGCACTTCGATTCCGTCTCGGTGTGCCTGTCCAAGGGCCTCGGGGCGCCGGTCGGCTCGGTGCTGTGCGGCAGCGCCGCGCTGATCGCCAGGGCGCGGCGCCTGCGCAAGATGGTCGGCGGCGGCATGCGCCAGGCCGGCGTGCTGGCGGCAGCCGGCCTCTATGCGCTGCAGCATCAGGTCGAGCGCCTGGCCGAGGACCACGCCAAGGCGGCGCACCTGGGCGAGGCGCTGCGTGCGCTGGGTTACAGCGTCGAGCCGGTGCAGACCAACATGGTCTACGTGCAGCTCGGCGAGCGTGCCAGCCAGGTCGGCGCCTTCATGGCCGAGCGGCGCATTGTCGTCAGCGCGGCGCCGCGTCTGCGCCTGGTTACCCATCTGGATGTCGGTTCCGAGGGCGTCGAGCGGGTGATCGAGGCATTCGCCGCTTTCCGCGATCATTGATCCTGCTGCCGACCGCCCATAGCGGTCGGCTATCAACAAGGCACTAGCCGCGGGCGAATGGACCGATATAATGCGTCCCTTTGCAGACTGCGTGACAACGGCCGCGCTCGGCCATGCTGCGTTGGAAACGGCATCGAAATGCTCGTTCGGCATCCGCAACCACGGATGGGGCGACGTTGCATGCGTTGTCGTTTCCTACCTTGCCTGACCGTCGCTCGCCACGTTCTCGCGTCGTCTGCTTCGCCGGCTCTGCCGTGGCCGCCTGATTCCGTGGATGACCCCTATGAAAAGCGCAGAAATCCGTGAAGCCTTCCTGAGCTTCTTCGAAGAAAAAGGGCACACCCGTGTCGCTTCCAGCTCGCTGATTCCGGCGAACGACCCGACCCTGCTGTTCACCAACGCGGGGATGAACCAGTTCAAGGACTGCTTCCTGGGCCTGGAGAAGCGTGCCTACACCCGCGCCACCACCAGCCAGAAGTGCGTGCGTGCCGGCGGCAAGCACAACGACCTGGAAAACGTCGGCTACACCGCGCGCCACCACACTTTCTTCGAAATGCTGGGCAACTTCAGCTTCGGCGACTACTTCAAGCGCGATGCCATCCACTACGCCTGGGAGTTCCTGACCTCCGAGAAGTGGCTGAAACTGCCCAAGGAAAAGCTCTGGGTCACCGTCTACGCCACCGATGACGAGGCCTACGACATCTGGACCAAGGAAGTCGGCGTTCCCACCGAACGGATGATCCGCATCGGCGACAACAAGGGTGCGCCGTACGCTTCCGACAACTTCTGGGCGATGGGTGACACCGGCCCGTGCGGTCCGTGCACCGAGATTTTCTTCGACCATGGCGAGCACATCTGGGGCGGCCCGCCCGGTTCGCCCGAGGAAGACGGCGACCGCTACATCGAGATCTGGAACAACGTATTCATGCAGTTCAACCGGACTGCCGATGGCGTGTTGCACCCCCTGCCGGCGCCAAGCGTGGACACCGGCATGGGCCTGGAGCGCATCAGCGCCGTGCTGCAGCACGTCAACTCGAACTACGAGATCGACCTGTTCCAGAACCTGCTGGCCGCTTCCGCCAAGGCCATCGGCTGCGCCAACGCCGGCGAGGCGTCGCTGAAGGTGGTGGCTGACCACATTCGTTCCTGCAGCTTCCTGATCGCCGATGGCGTGACGCCGTCCAACGAAGGCCGTGGCTACGTGCTGCGCCGCATCATTCGCCGCGCCTGCCGTCACGGCAACAAGCTGGGCGCCAAGGGCAGCTTCTTCTACCAGATCGTCGCCGCCCTGGTGGCCGAGATGGGCGAGGCCTTCCCCGAACTCAAGCAGCAGCAGGCGCACATCGAGCGCGTGCTGAAAACCGAAGAAGAACAGTTCGCCAAGACCCTGGAGCAGGGCCTGAAGATCCTCGAGCAGGACCTGGCCGAGCTGAAAGGCAAGGTCATTCCCGGCGACGTGGTGTTCAAGCTGTACGACACCTACGGCTTCCCGGTCGACCTGACCGCCGACATCGCCCGTGAGCGCGAGCTGTCGGTTGACGAAGCAGGCTTCGAGCGCGAGATGGAAGCGCAGCGCGAGCGCGCCCGTTCCGCCAGCGCCTTCGGCATGGACTACAACAGCCTGGTCAAGGTCGACACCGACACCCATTTCCTCGGTTACGAAGGCACCAGCGGCAGCGGCCAGATCATCGCCCTGTTCAAGGCCGGCGCTGCCGTCGACAGCCTCGCCGAGGGCGAGGAGGGCGTGGTGGTGCTGGATCAGACCCCGTTCTACGCCGAGTCCGGCGGCCAGGTCGGTGACTGCGGCTACCTCGAAGGTGCCGGCGTGCGCTTCGACGTGCGCGACACCACCAAGGCTGGCGGCGCCTTCCTGCATCACGGCGTGGTGGTACGCGGCGGACTCAACGTCGGCACCAGCGTCAAGGCCGAAGTCGAGGCCGAGGTGCGCCAGGCCACGGCACTGAACCACTCCGCCACCCACCTGCTGCACGAAGCCCTGCGCATCGTGCTCGGTGATCACGTGCAGCAGAAGGGCTCGCTGGTCAACAGCCAGCGTCTGCGCTTCGACTTCAGCCACTTCGAGGCGATCAAGCCCGAGCAGCTCAAGCAGCTCGAGGACATCGTCAACCGCGTGGTGCGCGAGAACTCGGCGGTGGAAACCGAAATCACCGATATCGAGACGGCCAAGGCCAAGGGCGCCATGGCCCTGTTCGGCGAGAAGTATGGTGACCAGGTGCGCGTACTGAGCATGGGCGGCGACTTCTCCGTCGAGCTGTGCGGTGGTACCCACGTGGCTCGCACCGGCGACATCGGCCTGTTCAAGATCGTCAGCGAAGGCGGTGTGGCCGCCGGCGTGCGCCGTATCGAAGCGGTCACTGGCGCGCAAGCGCTGGCCTACCTGAACGGTGCCGAGGAGCAGCTCAAGGAAGCCGCTTCCCTGGTCAAGGGCAATCGCGACAACGTGCTGGACAAGCTGTCCGCACTGCTGGAGCGCAACCGTCAGTTGGAGAAGGAGCTGGAACAGCTCAAGGCCAAGGCCGCCAGCGCGGCGGGCAACGACCTGGCTGCCTCGGCGGTGGACGTGAAGGGCACCAAGGTGCTGGCGGCGCGTCTCGACGGCCTGGATGGCAAGGCGCTGCTGGCGCTGGTCGACCAGCTGAAGAACAAGCTGGGTAGCGCGGTGATCCTGCTCGGCGGCGTGTTCGACGAGAAGGTGGTGCTGGTCGCCGGTGTCACCCAGGACCTGACCGGCAAGCTCAAGGCCGGTGACCTGATGCGTCAGGCCGCAGCAGCCGTGGGCGGCAAGGGCGGTGGTCGTCCGGACATGGCCCAGGGCGGTGGCGTCGATGCCGGCAAACTGGACGAGGCCCTGGCCCTGGCCGCTGCCCTGGTCGAGCAGGCTTCGTAACGAGTGAGAAAGCGGGGCCCGCAGTGCGTCCGGCGGGCCTTGGCAGTATGACCCGATGCGGGTTTAATGGGCGCCCTTCGAGGATTCAGGCGGCTTTTTGAAATGGCTTTGATCGTACAGAAGTTTGGGGGCACCTCCGTCGGCACCATCGAGCGTATCCAGCAGGTGGCCGACAAGGTGAAGAAATTCCGCGAGAACGGTGACGACATCGTCGTGGTGGTTTCCGCCATGAGCGGTGAAACCAACCGCCTGATCGATCTGGCCAAACAGATCACCGACGGCGAACCGGTCTCGCGCGAACTGGATGTCATGGTGTCCACCGGCGAGCAGGTGACCATCGCTCTGCTGGCCATGGCGCTGATCAAGCGCGGCGTGCCGGCGGTGTCCTATACCGGCAGCCAGGTGCGCATCCTCACCGACAGCGCCTACAACAAGGCGCGCATTCTGCAGATCGACGACCAGAAGATTCGCGCTGACCTCAAGGCCGGGCGTGTCGTCGTCGTCGCCGGTTTCCAGGGTGTCGACGAGCACGGCAGCATCACCACGCTCGGCCGTGGCGGTTCCGACACCACCGGCGTGGCCCTGGCTGCGGCCCTGAAGGCCGACGAGTGCCAGATCTACACCGACGTCGATGGCGTCTACACCACCGACCCGCGCGTGGTGCCCAAGGCCCAGCGTCTGGAAAAGATCACCTTCGAAGAAATGCTGGAAATGGCCAGCCTGGGCTCCAAGGTGCTGCAGATCCGTTCGGTGGAATTCGCCGGCAAGTACAACGTCCCGCTGCGCGTCCTGCACAGCTTCCAGGAGGGGCCGGGCACCCTCATTACCCTTGATGAAGAGGAATCCATGGAACAGCCGATCATTTCCGGCATCGCCTTCAACCGCGACGAAGCCAAGCTGACCATCCGTGGCGTGCCGGACCTGCCGGGCGTGGCTTTCAAGATTCTCGGCCCGATCAGCGCTGCCAACATCGAAGTCGACATGATCGTGCAGAACGTGGCGCACGATAACACCACCGATTTCACCTTCACCGTGCACCGCAACGACTACAACAATGCCCTGAACGTCCTGCAGAAGACTGCGGACGAGCTGGGTGCTCGCGAAGTGGTCGGCGACACCGACATCGCCAAGGTGTCCATCGTCGGCGTCGGCATGCGCTCCCACGCAGGCGTGGCCAGCCGCATGTTCGAGGCACTGGCCAAGGAAACCATCAACATCCAGATGATCTCCACGTCCGAGATCAAGGTTTCCGTGGTGATCGAAGAGAAGTACCTGGAGCTGGCCGTGCGTGCACTGCACACGGCTTTCGAGCTCGACGCCCCGGCTCGACAGGGCGAGTGATCTATCCGAAAGGCGCGGCTGGTTCCGCGCCTTTCGTTTTTTTGACTGGCAGGCGGGAACTTTCTTTCTGCGCGGGCTGGTCAATACTTGGGTGGAGGTTTCCAGGCTTGAACAAGCAGGAAGCTGGCACCATTTTCTTTTTTGCAGACTGTTGTCCTGAAAATGTAATCCGTGAGGAGAAAGGAATGCTGATTCTGACTCGCCGGGTCGGAGAGACCCTGATGGTCGGTGATGATGTGACTGTCACCGTGTTGGGCGTGAAAGGTAACCAGGTGCGCATTGGCGTCAATGCGCCGAAAGAGGTTGCCGTGCACCGTGAGGAAATCTACCAACGTATCCAGAAAGAGAAGGGTGACGAACCAAGCCACTAATTTTTCTACAAATTTTTGTTTGCAAACGGGGAAAACATGTTTATCATGCGCCCCGTGTTGCGGAGAGGTGGCCGAGTGGCCGAAGGCGCTCCCCTGCTAAGGGAGTACACCTCAAAAGGGTGTCGGGGGTTCGAATCCCCCCTTCTCCGCCATTATTCAGCGAGTCGGGCGCAAGCCGGGCTGGCGAATCAACCAGAGGTGATCTGGTATAAAAGCACCGACCGGACTCATAGCTCAGCTGGATAGAGTACTCGGCTACGAACCGAGCGGTCGGAGGTTCGAATCCTCCTGAGTCCGCCATATTCAATGGCTTGCATCGCTGCAAGCCATTTTGTTTCAACCAGCGGTGATCTGGTCTAAAAGCGCCAAAGGTCGCACGAAAGCGCAGTGGCTTTCGAGTGATCTGCAACGGACTCATAGCTCAGCTGGATAGAGTACTCGGCTACGAACCGAGCGGTCGGAGGTTCGAATCCTCCTGAGTCCGCCATATCGAATGGCACTGCAGCGATGCGGGGTCATGCGTCAACCAGAGGTGATCTGGTATAAAAGCACCGACCGGACTCATAGCTCAGCTGGATAGAGTACTCGGCTACGAACCGAGCGGTCGGAGGTTCGAATCCTCCTGAGTCCGCCATACCAAAAGGGCCTGCAGCGATGCAGGCCCTTTTTCTTTGCGCGTCATTTCTTCACGCAGCCGGCCTCGTCGAAGCTGATCAGCTGGTTGTCGCCGCTCTTGTCGCGGTAGTGATAGCGCTGCCTGCCGTTCTGCCGGGTGATCCTGTCCGGCTTGCCCAGGCTGCTTTCCACGTCGGCGCTGCTCATGCCGCTGCGCACCTCGCGGCGGATGATCGCCTGGCGCTTTTCGCTGCTGCTGAGCAGGTTGCCGCAGCCGTCATCCTGCTCGCCGACGATCACGGGCGCCCTGGAGCGCGTCGTGGGTGTCGCGGTGCGCGCCCTGGGGACGGCCAGGGGGATGGGCTTGCCGCTGCCGGGGGAGTGGTTGCGCACCTCCTGCCTGTACTGCGTCTGCTCGGGGGCGCAGCCGTGGCGGGTGAAGGTGATCTGCCCGTTGCTGTCTTCGCAGCGGAACACGCTGCTGGCCGAGCTGTCTTGAATAGGGTGGAGCAGGGCGGCAGCGCACAGCGCCGCGATGTGCAGTCCTCGCATGATTCGTCCTCCTTGACGTTCACCGGGCCAGCTTAAGCGGTTATTTCTCTTTCGTCAGGGTGTCCTGGGCCTAGTGA
Source organism: Ectopseudomonas khazarica (assembly GCF_017915135.1). Lineage (NCBI taxonomy): Bacteria > Pseudomonadati > Pseudomonadota > Gammaproteobacteria > Pseudomonadales > Pseudomonadaceae > Ectopseudomonas > Ectopseudomonas khazarica. The sequence goes on from NZ_CP068551.1 coordinate 1,856,033, forward strand.
CTGGCGTCACTGACTCAGGTTTTCACGCGGGATCGAAGTTTGCGATGCAAGCAATTGTTCTTGCCGCGCTTTTGTCACGTACAAAGCGGTTCTGCGGTGTTATCATTCGCCGCGTCAGCCCCGCCGGGGCTTGTGGAATACCACCATGGACTTACCCAGTAGTTACTCAATACTCCCATCGCACAATCGTGTAACACCTGATTGATCCCCTTTGGCGTGCCCGCCAACTGGGGGTGGAGCGCGCTATGACTGAAGTAGAAGCCAAGAAGCCGCAGGAAAGCTTGCAGGATCGCCTGGCACAGGTGGTCGAACTGCTGCATCGGCACAAGCTGGTCGAGGACCTGACCCACCGTCAGGAAGGCCAGCACCATGACCGGGTCGAGAGCCTGGTACACCGACAGAATCTCGCCGAGCTGCAGCGCAAGCTCGACGATGTGCACCCCGCCGACATCGCCCACATCCTCGAGGCCCTGCCGCTCGACGACCGTCTGACCGTCTGGCAGCTGGTCAAGGCCGAGCGCGATGGCGACATCCTGCTGGAAGTCTCCGACGCCGTACGGGAAACCCTGATCGCCGACATGGACGATCACGAGATTCTCGCGGCGGCCAAGGATCTGGACGCCGATGAGCTGGCCGACCTGGCCCCCGAACTGCCGCGTGACGTCGTCCATGAACTCATGGAATCGCTCGATGCGCAGCAGCGTGAGCGCGTGCGTTCGGCCCTGTCCTACGAAGAGGATCAGGTCGGCGCGCTGATGGACTTCGAGATGGTCACCATCCGCGAGGACGTCAGCCTGGAGGTGGTGCTGCGCTACCTGCGTCGTCTCAAGGAGCTGCCGGGCCATACCGACAAGCTGTTCGTGGTCGACTACGACGGCGTGCTCAAGGGCGTCCTGCCGATCAAGCGTCTGCTGGTCAATGATCCGGAGAAGCAGGTCGGCGAAGTCATGGCCGACGATCCGGTGAGCTTCCACCCGGACGAGGACGGCTACGACGCCGCTCAGGCCTTCGAACGCTACGATCTGATTTCCGCGCCCGTGGTGGACAAGAACGGCAAGCTGATCGGCCGTCTGACCATCGACGAGATGGTCGACCTGATCCGTGAGGAAAGCGAAAGCGAAGTGCTGAACATGGCCGGTCTGCGCGAGGAGGAAGACATCTTCGCCTCGGTGTGGAAGTCGGTCCGCAACCGTTGGGCCTGGCTGGCGATCAACCTGGTGACGGCTTTCCTCGCCTCGCGGGTGATCGGCCTGTTCGAGGGCTCCATCGAGAAGCTGGTGGCGCTGGCGGCGCTGATGCCCATCGTGGCCGGCATCGGCGGCAACTCCGGTAACCAGACCATCACCATGATCGTGCGCGCCATGGCGCTGGGGCAGATCAGCACCGGCAACACCGCGCGGCTGGTGCGCAAGGAGCTGGGGGTTTCCCTGATCAACGGCATCCTCTGGGGTGGGGTGATCGGCGGCGTCGCCTACTCCCTCTACGGCAGTTGGTCGCTGGGTGTGGTGATGACGGCGGCGATGACGCTCAACCTGTTGCTGGCGGCGCTGATGGGGGTGCTGATCCCCATGACTCTGGCGCGCCTCGGGCGCGACCCGGCCATGGGCGCCAGCGTGATGATCACCGCCATGACCGACAGCGGCGGTTTCTTCATCTTCCTGGGCATGGCGTCGATCTTCCTGCTGTAGATCGCGCCACCGCCCGGCCATTCGGACGGTTCGTGTTCTGCGAGCCGTCTGCCCCTGCCGCGATTGCCGTTCCTGGCAGTCGCTTGCCACTCCCATCGAGCGATGACCTGAGGCACTGGCTGCCCCTGGCAGCCTGACATGGGCCGTCGCCGGCAGTGGCGCCCGGCGTCAGATTGTCGCTGCCTGGATGCGCGGCGATGCACTGCCCGGGTTGCACCTCGGTCATGCGCTTCTGCTCGTCCATCCCCGGCGTGGCGCGGGAGGTGGGGTGGCCTGGTTCAGGCGGCGTTTCGGGGCGCTTCTCCTCCTTTGGTAGTGCTTGTGAGAAAAACACTACATATCAGGCATTTCAGGCCGTCTGGAGGTTTGCCTCAAACGCGCGTTTCAGGCTAAGGTTCGGCAGCTCTGTCCAGGCGCTGACCCCGGACGCTCCTAATCGATAACGAATGCAGCCCATGAGCTGCTGGCCAAAAGGAGCCAAGATGACCCCCAGTGAACTTCTTCTCGAGGGTGTCGAGCTCATGCTGTTCGGCATGGGCTTCGTGTTTGCCTTTCTGGTACTGCTGGTCGGCGTGGTCAGCCTGATGTCACGCATGATCGGCGTCTTCGCCGCGCCCGCTGCCGCAGCCCCCACCCCGGTATCCGTTGCCAGGCCGGCCAGTCACGAGCCGGATGCGCAGACGCTGGCCGCCATTCAATCCGCCATTGCCCAGCACCGCGCGCGTCGCGGTTGATCAGGTTCAGAGGGAGTACCTGTATGACAGCCGTAAAACAAGCACTCGGCATTACCGATGTGGTGCTGCGTGACGCCCATCAGTCGATCCTCGCGACCCGCCTGCGCCTCGAAGACATGCTGCCGATCGCGCCCAAGCTGGATCAGGTCGGCTTCTGGTCGGTGGAGTCCTGGGGCGGCGCGACCTTCGATGCCTGCATTCGTTACCTCGGCGAAGACCCCTGGGAGCGCATCCGCGAGCTGAAGAAGGCGATGCCCAATACGCGTCAGCAGATGCTGCTGCGTGGGCAGAACCTGCTGGGCTACCGGCACTATGCCGACGACGTGGTGGAGAAGTTCGTCGAACGTGCGGCGGTCAATGGCGTCGACGTGTTCCGTGTCTTCGATGCGATGAACGACCCGCGCAACCTGGAAACGGCCCTCAAGGCCGTGAAGCAGCAGGGGCGGCATGCCCAGGGCACCATCTCCTACACCACCAGCCCGGTGCACACCCTGCAGATGTGGGTCGACCTGGCCAAGCAGATCGAGGACATGGGCGCCGACTCGGTGGCCATCAAGGACATGGCCGGCATTCTCACGCCCTATACCGCGTTCGAGCTGGTGTCGCGCCTGAAGAGCAGCCTGGCCATCCCGATCCACATGCAGTGCCACGCCACGGCGGGGCTGTCCTCGGTGGCCATTCTCAAGGCGGTGGAGGCCGGTATCGACAACGTCGACACGGCAATCTCCTCGCTGTCGATGACCTACGGCCATTCGCCTACCGAATCGGTGGTGGCGATGTTCCAGGGCACCGAGCGCGACACCGGGCTCGACCTAGAGCTGCTCGAGGAAATCGCCGCCTATTTCCGCGAGGTGCGCAAGAAATACGCGAAGTTCGAGGGCAACCTCAAGGGCGTCGACTCGCGCATCCTGGTCGCCCAGGTGCCGGGTGGCATGCTCACCAACATGGAGAGCCAGCTCAAGGAGCAGGGCGCCCAGGACAAGTTCGACCAGGTGCTGGCCGAGATCCCCCGGGTACGCGAAGACCTCGGCTTCATTCCGCTGGTGACGCCGACCTCGCAGATCGTCGGCACCCAGGCGGTGATCAACGTGCTCACCGGCGAGCGCTACAAGTCCGTGACCAAGGAAACCGCCGGTGTGCTCAAGGGCGAGTACGGCGCGGCGCCGGCCGCCTTCAATGCCGAGTTGCAGGCGCGTGTGCTCGATGGGGCCGAGGCGATCACCTGCCGTCCCGCCGACCTGCTCGACGCCGAGATGGACAAGCTCACCGCCGAGCTCAAGGGCATCGCTCAGGAGAAGGGCATCAAGCTCGCCGCCGACGCCATCGACGATGTGCTGACCTACGCCCTGTTCCCGCAGATCGGCCTGAAGTTCCTGGAGAACCGTGGCAATCCGGCCGCCTTCGAGCCGGTGCCGACCGGCAAGGAAAGCCTGGCCCGCGAGCCGGGCAAGCCCGAGGTCTACACCGTCGAGGTGAACGGCAAGGCCTTCGTCGTGCAGGTCAACGAAGGCGGCGACATCGAGGGGCTCAAGCCCGTCGGTGGCGCGTCGAGCGCCGCGCCGGCAGCAGCAGCGGTGACTGCCGGCGCCGGCGAGCCGCAGGCGGCGCCACTGGCCGGCAACATCTTCAAGGTGCTGGTGCAGCCAGGCCAGGCCGTGGAGGAGGGGCAACTGGTGATCATCCTCGAAGCGATGAAGATGGAAACCGAAATCCGCGCCTTCAAGGCCGGCACGGTCGGGGCGGTCAACGTCAAGGTCGGCGATGCGGTGGCGGTGGGCGACAGCCTGCTGACCATCGGCTGAGGGGCGCGCCATGGAAAAGCTGCTCAAGCTCTGGCAGAGCACCGGCCTGTACCATCTGGAACCCGGCCAGGCCTTCATGATCGCGGTGTGTCTGCTGCTGATCTACCTGGCCGTGAAGAAGGGCTTCGAACCGCTGTTGCTGGTGCCTATCGGCTTCGGCGGGCTGCTGTCGAACATCCCGGTGGCCAACATGGCCGAAGGCGCGGGGTTCCTGCACCTGATCTACGAAGTGGGCCTGCCGACCAGCATCTTCCCGCTGCTGATCTTCCTCGGTGTCGGTGCCATGACCGACTTCGGGCCGATGCTGGCCAACCCCAAGACCCTGCTGCTCGGCGCCGCGGCGCAGTTCGGCATCTTCGGCACCCTGATGGGGGCGCTGGCGATCACTGCGCTGGGTATTCCGGGCATGGAGTTCACCCTCAAGGAGGCTGCGTCCATCGCCATCATCGGCGGGGCGGACGGGCCTACCTCGATCTTCGTCACCTCCAAGCTGGCGCCTGACCTGCTCGGCCCCATCGCCGTCGCGGCATACGCCTACATGGCCCTGGTGCCGCTGTTGCAGCCGCCGATCATGCGCGCCCTGACCACCAAGGAAGAACGCTCGATCGTGATGCAGCAGCTGCGTCCGGTGGGGCAGACCGAGAAGATCATCTTCCCCATCGTGCTGTGCATCCTGATCGGCATGCTGCTGCCGGACGCAGCGCCGCTGATCGGCATGTTCGCCCTCGGCAACCTGCTGCGTGAATGCGGTGTGGTCGAACGCCTGGCCGATACCTCGCGCAACGCGCTGATCAACATCGTCACCATCTTCCTTGGCCTGACCGTGGGCTCCAAGCTGTCGGCGGAAGCCTTCCTGCAGCTCAAGACCCTGGGCATCCTGCTGCTGGGCATGGTCGCCTTCTGTGCCGGCACCGCGGCCGGTGTGCTGATGGCCAAGCTGATGAATCTGTTCAGCAGCAACAAGGTCAATCCGTTGATCGGTTCGGCCGGGGTATCCGCAGTGCCAATGGCTGCGCGGGTCTCGAACAAGGTCGGGCTGGAGTCCAACCCGCAGAACTTCCTGCTGATGCACGCCATGGGGCCGAACGTGGCGGGGGTGATCGGTTCGGCGGTGGCGGCGGGGGTGCTGCTCAGCTTCGTCGGCTGACCGACAGGCGACCGTCGTGTCGCAGGCATAAAAAAACCGGCTCAAGGCCGGTTTTTTTCATGGGTTCGCTTCAGGCTTCTTCAGCGGCCATTTCCACGTCATGGGCGATCAGCGCGACCAGGGCGTTCTGCTGACGGCGCGACAGCTGGCGGAAGCGCTGCAGCAGCTCACGCTCGTGCAGGCTCAGCTCGGGGCTGTCGAGACGCAGGCTGAGATCCTCATCCAGAGCGCCTTCCTGAAGCATGCTCTGCTCCAGACGGGCGATGATTTCAGAGTTCATGCTGCGGTGATGGTTGCGTGCTACGTCAGCGATACGCTCACGCATGCCATCTGGCAAGCGAACGACGAATTTGTCAGCCGTGCGGCTGGAATAAGTAGCCTGTTTCATAGGGCGCATACATTACCGGTTAGTTCAGGGAGCGATACTGGTGGTCAGTGTCGAGATTGTCACCGGTTTGACAGTGTTTCGCACTAGCCGTTCAACCGGTACCGCGTTCTGCGTCGTTATGACCATTCGGTCATCTGAACAGTTCCTTGACGCCAAATACGTGTCGCATTGTGGTGCAGGTGGAGGCTTTATGCCAGCACCGACTGTCAGAATTGCGCAGTATTCGGCAGAAGTCGCGTTCGTGCTGTGCTCGGTATTTGAAATTTAAAGTTTCGGTCACTCAATTGTCATCCCCGGTTCACTGGGCTGACACAGGCTCTGGCTACCTTGGTCTACACCAGATGGCAGCCGGGTGCTGCCTTCTCATATCGACAATGATAGTAGAGAGCCAGCATATGAGCGCAGCCATTCGAGTCGACCGTCTCAACAAGACCTTCGGGCGCAAGCAGGCCCTGTTCGACCTGGCGCTTTCCGTGCAGCCAGGGGAGATGGTCGCCCTGATCGGGGCGTCCGGCTCGGGCAAGTCGACCCTGCTGCGGCACCTGGCCGGCCTGGCGCGTGGCGACGATGGCTGCATCGAGGTGCTCGGCCGCCAGGTGCAGGCCGAAGGTCGCCTGAGCGGCGATGTGCGCCGTCTGCGCGCCGACATCGGCTACATCTTCCAGCAGTTCAACCTGGTCGGTCGCCTCAGCGTGCTGCAGAACGTGCTGCTCGGCGGCCTGGGGCGCATGCCGCGCTGGCGTGGCAGCCTCAGCCTGTTCAGCGCCGAGGAGAAGCAGCGGGCCATGGACGCGCTGGAGCGCGTCGGCCTCGCCGAATTCGCCGCGCAGCGGGCTTCGACCCTGTCCGGTGGCCAGCAGCAGCGGGTGGCGATCGCCCGAGCGCTGTGCCAGCAGGCCGAGGTGATTCTCGCCGACGAACCCATCGCCTCGCTCGACCCCGAGTCGGCGCGCAAGGTGATGGAGATTCTCGCCGACATCAATCGCCGCGACGGCAAGACCGTGGTGGTGACCCTGCATCAAGTCGACTACGCCGTGCGCTATTGCCAGCGCGCGGTGGCCCTCAAGGGCGGGCGCATTCATTTCGACGGCCCGACCCAGGACTTCAACCCCGATTTCCTCAACGACCTCTACGGCGGCGACCTCGACATCAGTCTGCTGCTGCCGCAAGGCCAGCGCCCGCGTGCTCTGGAGCGTCCCCTGGCACTGGCCAAGGCCTGACGCCGCTGCCTCCATTCGAAACAACAACGCCAACCCGCAACAGGAGTGTGCTCCATGTTCAAACGCATCGGCCAGGTGCTGGCTGCCTCTGCGCTCGTAACCGGTTCCCTGCTGGGCTCGGCCCAGGCTGCCGAGGAACTCAACTTCGGCATCATCTCCACCGAGTCCTCGCAGAACCTGAAATCCATGTGGGATCCCTTCCTGGCCGACATGAGCAAGCAGACTGGCGTGAAGATCAACGCCTTCTTCGCTCCTGACTACGCCGGGATCATCCAGGGCATGCGCTTCGACAAGGTCGACGTGGCCTGGTACGGCAACAAGTCGGCCATGGAAGCGGTGGACCGCGCCGGTGGCGAGATCTTCGCCCAGACCGTCGCGGCCAATGGCGCCCAGGGCTACTACAGCCTGCTGGTGGCGCACAAGGACAGCCCGATCAACTCGGTCGAGGACATGCTCAAGAATGCCGCGAACCTGACCTTCGCCAACGGTGATCCGAACTCCACCTCCGGCTACCTGGTGCCGGGCTACTACGTGTTCGCCCAGAACAACGCCGACGCCGGCAAGATCTTCAAGCGCTCGCTCAACGGCAGCCATGAGGTCAATGCCCTGTCGGTCGCCAACAAGCAGGTCGATGTCGGCACCTTCAACAGCGAAGGGATGGAGCGCCTGGAAGTCACCGCACCGGACAAGGCCGCACAGCTGAAGGTCATCTGGAAGTCGCCGCTGATTCCGTCCGACCCCATCGTCTGGCGCAAGAACCTGCCTCAGGAAACCCGCGACAAGCTGCGCAATTTCTTCATGACCTACGGCGCCAAGCCGGAGGAGAAGAAGGTGCTCGCCGGTCTGCAGTGGGGTCAGTTCCGCGCTTCGGACAACGACCAGCTGCTGCCGATCCGTCAGCTCGAGCTGTTCAAGAAGCGCACCGAAGTGGCCAACAGCACCACGCTCAACGAGGCCGACAAGCAGGCTCAGCTCAAGGAGCTGGATGCCGAGCTGGCCAAGCTGCAGCAACGCATGGCCGAACTCGAGAAGAAGAGTGGCGCCAGCGCCGGCTGACCCCGAGAGCCGTCCCGCCCTGGCGGGGCGGCTCGTTCCGTGAATCTGTCCATCACCTCGCGAGCTGGCACCCTGCAACACCGATGGCGGCCCCGCAGATACAGGCGAGAGCACTACGAGCCCGGTTTTGCAGCAACAGGGCCGACGCGCAGCAGGTTGTGAACAGGTTCTGAATGAGTGATCGAGAGTTACCCATGACTACATTGACCACCGCCACCCCGATCGCCGATGGCAAGCGCAGCTGGCTGCAGCTGATCGGCTGGGGGCTGTTCTTCGCCGTGCTTGCCTGGTCCTGGCAGGGCGCGGAAATGAACCCGCTGGCGCTGGTGCGCGATGCTGGCAACATGTCCACCTTCGCCGCCGATTTCTTCCCGCCGGACTTCAGCAACTGGCGGCACTATCTCAAGGAGATGGTGGTCACCGTACAGATCGCCTTGTGGGGCACCGTACTGGCCATCGTCTGCGCCATCCCGCTGGGAATCCTCTGTTCCGAGAACATCGTGCCCTGGTGGGTCTACCAGCCGGTACGCCGGGTGATGGACGCCTGCCGTTCGATCAACGAAATGGTCTTCGCCATGCTCTTCGTCGTCGCGGTCGGCCTCGGCCCCTTCGCCGGCGTGCTGGCGCTGTTCATCAGCACCACCGGGGTGCTGGCCAAGCTCTTCGCCGAGGCGGTCGAGGCCATCGACCCGGGCCCGGTGGAAGGCGTGCGTGCCACTGGTGCCAGCGCGCTGCAGGAGGTGATCTTCGGGGTCATCCCGCAGGTCCTGCCGCTGTGGATCTCCTACTCGCTGTACCGCTTCGAGTCCAACGTGCGCTCGGCCACGGTGGTCGGCATGGTCGGTGCCGGTGGTATCGGCGTGATCCTCTGGGAGGCCATCCGCGGCTTCCAGTTCGGCCAGACCTGCGCCGTGCTGATCGTGATCATCCTGGTAGTGAGCTCCATCGACATCCTCTCTCAACGCCTGCGCAAGCTCTTTATCTGAAGGAGAAGGAGGGCGCCTGTGTGCGCCCTTTTCGAACGATGAACTTGTCTAGACAAAACGAGCCGCTGTACCGCGAACTGGCTGGCGTGCTGCGCGAGGAACTGCAGCGCATGAGCCCGGGCGACTACCTGCCGGGTGAGATGCAACTGGCCGCGCGCTTTTCCGTCAACCGCCATACCCTGCGCCGGGCGGTGGACGAACTGGTCCTCGAAGGCCGCCTGTTGCGCCGTCAGGGCAAGGGTACCCAGGTGCTGGCCAGGCCGCTGGTCTATCCCGTGGAGGCGGGCAGCGCCTTCAGCCAGTCGCTGTCGGCCCTCGGGCACCGGGTCGAGGCACGCCTGATCGAGCGCCTGTGCCGTACCGGCAGCAGCGAGGAGTGCCGTCATCTGCAGCTGCCCGATGGCAGCGAGCTGATCGAACTGGCCACCCTGCGCCTGCTCGACGGCCAGCCGCTGAGCCTGATTCGCCACCGCTTCTGCGCCAGCCTGGCGCCGCTGCTGGCGGGCTACCAGGGTGGCTCGCTGCGCCAGTACCTGGCCGAACGCGACCTGCCGCTGGTGCGCACCTTCAGCCTGATCGGCGCGCGCCTGCCCAGCCGCGAGGAGGCCGCGCACCTGCTGATGCCGCGCCATGCGCCGCTGCTCAGCGTGCTCACCCTGTCCCGCGATCCTTCTGGTCGAGCGGTGGAGCTGGCGCAGTCCAGCAGCCGCGCCGACCGCTTCCAGTACCAGGTAGCGACCTGATGGAGACCCGCATGAACGACCTTGACTCGAACACCGTCGCGCGCCAGCGCTGGATGGGGGTGTTGGCCCGCGCCGGCCAGGCCCTCGATGCCCATGAAGCGGCGCTCAGGGATAGCGCCTACCAACTGATCCGCGCGCCCGAGGTGGGCATGACCCTGGTGCGCGGGCGCATGGGCGGCACCGGCAGCGCCTTCAACCTGGGCGAGATGACCGTCACGCGCTGCGTGGTGCGCCTGGCTGACGGCCGTACCGGCTACAGCTACCTGGCCGGCCGCGACAAGCGCCGCGCCGAGCTGGCGGCCCTGGCCGATGCCCATCTGCAGGGCAGCGACCAGGCCCGCTGGCTCAGCGACCTGATCGAACCCCTGGCCCGCCAGCAGCGTGAACAGCGCCTGGCCCGGGCCGCCCGCACCGCCACCACCCAGGTGGAGTTCTTCACCCTGGTCAGAGGAGAGGATTGATGAACACGCCGCACAGCTCGCACTGGCTGCAACCGGCTTTCGATGACCCGGTGCTGGATGCCCAGGTCAGTTTTCGCGCCGCACTCAATGCCCTGGCCGAGCCAGGACAGCCGCGCACCATGGATCGCGCTCACCCACTCGGTGACCTGGCACCGGCCACCTATGGCCTGTGCCTGGCCTTTCTCGACAGCGACACGCCGCTGTGGCTGGCGCCGCGTTTCGATACGCCGCTGATTCGCGCCAACCTGGCCTTTCACTGCGGCTGCCCGATCGTCGACGACCGCGAGATCGCCCTGTTCGCCCTGCTCGACGAGAGCGAGCTGGTCGACCTGTCCGACTTCGACAACGGCAGCGAGCGTTACCCCGACCAGTCCTGCACGCTGCTGATCCAGCTCGATGACCTGCACGCCGGCGCAGCCCTGCGCTGGCGCGGGCCGGGCATCAAGGACGTGCGAAGCGTCAGCCTGCAGTTGCCGGCCGGCTTCTGGCCGCAGCGCCAGGCCCGTAGCGCATTCCCGCGCGGGCTGGACTGCTTCTTCGCTGCAGGCGCCGAGGTCATCGGCCTGCCGCGCAGCACCCATGTGCTGATCGAAACCGAGGAGGCAGCCTGATGTATGTCGCCGTCAAAGGTGGCGAACGCGCCATCGATAACGCTCACCAGCTCCTGGCCAGCCGCCGTCGCGGTGATAGCAGCATCGCCGAGCTGGAGGTGGAGCAGATTCGCCAGCAACTGCCACTGGCCGTCGCCCGTGTGATGAGCGAAGGCTCGCTGTACGACGAAGAGCTGGCCGCGCTGGCCATCAAGCAGGCTGCAGGTGACCTGATGGAAGCCATCTTCCTGCTGCGCGCCTACCGCACCACCTTGCCGCGCTTCGGTGCCAGCGAGCCGCTGAACACCACGCAGATGCAGCTGGAGCGACGCATCTCCGCGACCTTCAAGGACCTGCCCGGCGGCCAGCTGCTCGGCCCGACCTTCGATTACACCCATCGCCTGCTGGACTTCGCGCTGCTGGCCGAGGGCGAGTATCCGCCGCCGCCGTCCGGCGCGCAGGACGAGCCGAGGCCCTGCCCGCGGGTGCTGGATTTCCTTGCCGAGGAGGGGCTGATGGCACGCGAACAGGACGATGCCGCGCCGGTGCCGGACATCACCCGCGAGCCGCTGGCGTTCCCCTCCAGCCGCGCCGAGCGCCTGCAGGCACTGGCGCGGGGTGACGAGGGCTTCCTCCTGGCGCTGGGCTATTCCACCCAGCGCGGCTACGGGCGCAACCACCCCTTCGCCGGGGAGATCCGCATCGGTGACATCGAGGTGTGGATGACGCCGGGCGAGCTGGGCTTCGCCGTGCCGCTGGGCGACATCGAAGTGACCGAGTGCGAGATGGTCAACCAGTTCGTCGGGGAGAGCGCCGAGCAGGCGCAGTTCACCCGTGGCTACGGACTGGCCTTCGGCTACGCCGAGCGCAAGGCCATGGGCATGGCGCTGGTCGACCGTGCCCTGCGCGCCGGCGAGTACGGCGAGGAGGTGCAGGGCCCCGCGCAGGAAGAGGAATTCGTGCTGATGCACTGCGACAACGTCGAGGCCGCCGGCTTCGTCTCGCACCTGAAGTTGCCGCACTACGTCGACTTCCAGGCCGAACTGGAACTGATCCGCAAGCTGCGTCGCCAGGCGCCGGCAGAGGAGAACCGCTGATGAACCCTTCGACCACCAGCGGCGCCCGCGAGGCGTCCGCGTACAACTTCGCCTACCTGGACGAACAGACCAAGCGCATGATCCGTCGCGGCCTGCTCAAGGCCGTGGCGATCCCCGGCTACCAGGTGCCGTTCGGCGGCCGCGAGATGCCGCTGCCTTATGGCTGGGGCACCGGTGGCATGCAGCTGACCGCCGCCATTCTCGGTCGTGACGACGTGCTCAAGGTCATCGACCAGGGCGCCGACGACACCACCAACGCGGTCTCGATCCGTCGCTTCTTCGCGCGTACCGCAGGCGTCGCCACCACCGAGCGCACGCGGGAGGCCAGCGTCATCCAGACCCGTCACCGCATTCCGGAAACACCGCTCGCTGCCGGACAGATCATGGTCTATCAGGTGCCGATTCCCGAGCCGCTGCGCTTCATCGAACCGTCGGAGAGCGAGACGCGCACCATGCATGCGCTGGAGGACTACGGCGTGATGCACGTGAAGCTGTACGAGGACATCGCCACGTTCGGCCACATCGCCACGGCCTACGCCTACCCGGTGACGGTGGACGAGCGCTACGTGATGGATCCGTCGCCGATCCCCAAGTTCGACAACCCCAAGCTGGACATGAGCCCGGCACTGATGCTGTTCGGTGCCGGCCGTGAGAAGCGCCTGTACGCGGTGCCGCCCTATACCCGTGTCGTCAGCCTGGACTTCGAGGATCACCCCTTCGCCGTGCAGCAGTGGGACGAGTGCTGCGCGTTTTGTGGCAGCAGCGAGTCGTTCCTCGACGAGCTGATCGTCGACGACGCCGGCAGCAAACGCTACGTCTGCTCCGACACCGACTATTGCCGCCAGCGCACTGAGGAGAGCCTGCAATGAGCGCCGCCGAACGTCTGCAACCTGCCCTGGAAACGGCCGAGCCGCTGTTCTCGGCGCGTGACCTGACCCGCCTGTACGGCCCGGAGAAGGGCTGCCAGGGCGTGAGCTTCGACCTCTATCCCGGTGAAGTGCTGGGCATCGTCGGCGAGTCCGGCTCGGGCAAGTCCACCTTGCTCAGTCTGCTGTCCGGGCGCTGCCTGCCGGATCGCGGCGCGGTGCGCTATCGCGGTCGCACGGGGCAATGGCTCGACCTCTACAGCGCCAGCGAAGCCGAGCGGCGCACCCTGCTGCGCACCGAGTGGGGCTTCGTCGAGCAGAACCCGCGTGACGGCCTGCGCATGGCGGTGTCGGCCGGCGCCAACATCGGCGAACGGCTGATGGCCCAGGGCGTGCGCCACTACGGCGAGCTGCGCGCCGCCGGGCTCGACTGGCTGAGCCAGGTGGAGATCGACCCGGCACGCATCGACGACCTGCCGCGCACCTTCTCCGGTGGCATGCAGCAGCGCCTGCAGATTGCCCGCAACCTGGTCTCCGCGCCGCGCCTGGTGTTCATGGACGAGCCGACCGGCGGGCTGGACGTGTCGGTGCAGGCTCGCCTGCTCGACCTGCTGCGCGGCCTGGTACGCGAGCTGGACCTGGCGGTGGTGATCGTCACCCACGACCTGGCGGTGGCGCGGCTGCTCGCCGACCGACTGATGGTGATGCGCCGCTCGCATGTGGTGGAGGCGGGGCTGACCGACCAGATCCTCGACGATCCGCAGCATCCCTATTCGCAGCTGCTGGTGTCGTCGGTGCTGCAGCCCTGAACGTACCGCGCACTGGGGAAACGTAGGGTGGATGACGCTCTTCTCATCCACCAGCGAATCACCACCGGTGGATGGATAGAGCGCCATCCACCCTACGACAGATGGGCGTTTCTCCCCTCTCCCGCGACTGGGGGAGGGGGCAGACCGTGCCTAGCGTATTCGAGGTGTTTATGAACAACCTGATCGAGGTCACCGGCCTCAGCAAGACCTTCACCCTGCACCAGCAGAACGGCGTCGTCCTGCAGGTGCTGCGTGACCTGAACTTCAGCGTGCGCGGCGGCGAGTGCCTGGTGCTGCACGGCCAGTCCGGCGCGGGCAAGTCGACCCTGCTGCGCACCCTGTACGGCAACTACCTGGCTGCCGGCGGCAGCATCCGCATCCGTCATCAGGGCGAAGCGGTGGAGCTGGTCGGCGCCGAGCCGCGCCAGGTGCTGGCGGTACGCCGGCAGAGCCTGGGCTACGTCAGCCAGTTCCTGCGGGTCATCCCGCGGGTCTCGACCCTGGACGTGGTGATGGAGCCGGCCCTGTCGCGCGGTTGGGCGCGCAGCGATGCCGAGGCGCGGGCCAAGGCGCTGCTGAGCCGGCTGAACATCCCCGAGGCGCTCTGGCAACTGGCGCCGGGTACCTTCTCCGGCGGCGAGCAGCAGCGCGTCAATATCGCCCGCGGCTTCATGGTCGAGTGGCCGCTGCTGCTGCTCGACGAGCCCACCGCCTCGCTGGACGAGACCAACCGCCAGGTGGTGCTGCAACTGATCGCAGAGGCCAAGGCCGCCGGCAGTGCACTGATCGGCATCTTCCACGACCGTGCTGCCCGCGAGGCGGTGGCCGATCGTTACCTGGACATGAGCGCCGCTGCGGCGCAACCGGAGTACGTGTATGTCGTCTGAACAGATTCTCAGCAATGCCCGCATCGTCACCGCCGATCGCGAGTTCCTCGGCTCCGTGCTGCTGCGCGACGGGCTGATCGCCGCCGTCGACGAGGGTGCCAGCCAGCTGGCGCAGGCCCAGGACCTGGGGGGTGACTACCTGTTGCCGGGGTTGGTGGAACTGCACACCGACAACCTGGAGAAACACATGAGCCCGCGCCCCGGGGTGGACTGGCCGTCGGCGTCGGCGGTACTCACCCACGACGCCCAGATCGTGGCCGCCGGGATCACCACGGTGTTCGATGCGCTGTCCATCGGTGACATCAACCCGCGTGGTCGACGCATGCAGCAATTGCCGGCGATGATCGAGGCCATCGCCGCCGCCGAGGCGGCCGGGCAGACCCGCGCCGAGCACCGCCTGCACCTGCGCTGCGAGCTGTGCCACCCCGATGCGCTGAGCCTCTATCGCGATCTGGTGGAGTACCCGCTGGTGTCGCTGGTGTCGGTGATGGATCACTCGCCGGGCCAGCGCCAGTTCGCCAAGGTGGAGAAGTACCGCGAGTACTACATGGGCAAGTACCACCTGAGCCCGGCGGAGATGGAGGAGTTCCTCCAGGAGCAGATCGCCAATTCGCGCCAGTACAGCGACCGCCAGCGCCGCGCCATCGTCGAGGACTGCCATGGCCGGGGCATCTCGGTGGCCAGCCATGACGACGCCACCCTGGCCCATGTGCAGGAGTCGGCCGACTTCGGCATGGCCATCGCCGAGTTCCCGACCACCCTGGAGGCGGCCGAGGCCAGCCACCAACTGGGCCTGAAGGTGCTGATGGGGGCGCCGAACGTGGTGCGAGGCGGTTCGCACTCCGGCAATATCGCCGCCGCCGAACTGGCGCGTCACGGTGTGCTGGATATCCTTTCCAGTGACTACTATCCGGCCAGCCTGCTGCACGCCGCCTGGCTGCTGGCGGGGCAGGACAACGACTATGATCTGCCTGCGGCCATCGCCACCGTGAGCCGAGCACCGGCCAGGGCGGCCGGCCTGGACGACCGTGGCGAGATTCGCGTAGGGTTGCGCGCCGACCTGCTGCAGGCCAGGGCGCATGGCGAACAGCCGGTGATCCAGCAGGTATGGCGGCAAGCACGAAGGGTGTTCTGATGCAGGGCAGGTTGATCTATCTGATGGGGCCTTCGGGCTCGGGCAAGGACAGCCTGTTGCAGGCCGCACGTGCGCCGCTGGAGGCGCACGGCTGCCGTTTCGCCAGGCGGGTGATCACCCGTAGCGCCGAGTCGGTGGGCGAGGACGCCGTGGGCGTGACCCCGGCCGAATTCGAGCGCCTGGAAGGCGAGGGCGCCTTCGCCCTGAGCTGGCGTGCCAACGGCCTGGCCTATGGCATCCCGGTTGAGATCGACGCCTGGCTGGACAGCGGGCAGGACGTGCTGATCAACGGTTCGCGCGGCCATCTCGAGGCTGCCCGTCAGCGCTACCCGCAACTGCTGGCGATCCTCCTGCGGGTCGATGAGTCGGTACTGCGCCAACGCCTGCTGGCCCGTGGCCGGGAGACGCCGGAGCAGATCGAGCAGCGCCTGGCGCGCAGCCGCAGCTTCGCCGCCGGGGGCCAGGACGGCGCTGCGGGCTCAGGGCAACCGCTCTGCGTGCTGGACAACTCCGGGCCGTTGCCACAGACCGTCAGCCGCCTGCTGCAACTGCTGGACGAGGCGCGCCAATGCGCCTGACCCTGCTCGGCACCGGCGATGCCCGCCAGGTGCCGGTGTACAACTGCAGCTGCGCGGCCTGCGACGCGGCGCAGGTCTACCCGTCACGCCGCCGCCGGCCCTGTTCGGCATTGATCGAATGTGGGGCGCAGCGCTGGCTGATCGACAGCGGCCTGAGCGACCTGACCGAGCGCTTTCCGCCGCACAGCTTCAACGGCATCCTGCAGACGCATTACCACGCCGACCACGCCCAGGGGCTGCTGCACCTGCGCTGGGGGCAGGGCCTGGTGATTCCGGTGCATGGCCCGGATGACCCGGAGGGGCTGGCCGACCTGTACAAGCACCCCGGCATCCTCGATTTCAGCCAGCCCTTCGCGGCCTTCGAGCGTCGCCAGCTGGGCGAGCTGACCGTCACTGCCGTGCCGCTGACCCACTCCAGGCCGACCTTCGGCTACCTGTTGCAGGGGCAGGGCAGGCGCATCGCCTACCTCACCGACACCGTCGGAGTGCCCGAAGCCAGTTGCGCCGAGCTGCAGCGGGCGCCGCTGGATCTGCTGGTGCTCGATTGCTCCACCGCGCCGCAACCGGTGGCGCCGCGCAATCACAACGACCTGACCCGTGCCTTGGAGATCATCGCTCGCCTGCAGCCGGCCCATGCGGTGCTGACGCACATCGGTCACAGCTTCGATGCCTGGCTGCTGGACCGCCCCGATGCCTTGCCGGCAGGCGTCAGCCTGGCCAGTGACGGCCTGGTGCTGTAGCCCGGATGCAATCTGGGGATGTGCAAGGTGTGGGTGTCCGGCAGTGAAGCGCTGTGGTGGATGGGTGAAGCGTCATCCACCCTACGGCCTGATACATCCATAAATCGTGCGCGTAGCCCGGATGCAATCCGGGGGGATGCGGGGTGTGGGTGTCCGGCAGTGAAGCGCTGTGGTGGATGGGTGAAGCGTCATCCACCCTACGGTCTGATACATCCGCAAGTCGTGCGCGTAGCCCGGATGCAATCCGGGGATGTGCGAGGTATGGGGGGCCGGCAGTGAAGTGCTGTGGTGGATGGGTGGAGCGTCATCCACCCTACGGTCTGATACATCCGCAAATCGTGCGCGTAGCCCGGATGCAATCCGGGGATGTGCGGGTGTCCGGCAGTGAAACGCTGTGGTGGATGGGTGGAGCGTCATCCACCCTAGGTTCGGGCGCCCAGCATTTCGGCCTTGCGCAGCCAGCCCTGGCGCTGCTCTTCGGTGGATGGCCGCACCGGGGCGAACTCGCTCAGGCGACGGGTCCTGATGCCGCAGAAACCGAGAATGGTGCGCACCATCTGCCGATGCGCCGGGGCGCCGTAGATCCAGCGGAAATACCAGCGCGGCGTGTCCATGGCCACCAGCAGGTCGGCGCTGCGTCCGCTGAGCAGCTTGTCCCAGAGCTGCGAGCGATTGCGATACCTGAAGGCGAAGCCGGGCAGGAACACGCGGTCGAAGAAGCCCTTGAGCAAGGCTGGCACGCCACCCCACCAGACGGGATAGACGAACACCAGGTGTTCGGCCCAGTGGATCAGGCGCTGCGCTTCGAGCAGGTCCGGTTCCAGGTTCTGGCTCTGGTCATAACCGTCGCGCAGTATCGGGTCGAACTGCATTTCCCCGAGCCTGAGCTGGCGCACCACGTGTCCCTTGCCGCGTGCGCCGTGGCTGAACGCTTCGGCCAGGGCGTGGCAGAGGCTGTCCTGCTTCGGCGAGCCGAGAACCAGCAGGATGCGCTTGCCGTCTCCTTCCAGCGGCGTTGCGCCGCTCTTGCCCTCACTCATGCCAGCCGGCTCCGAGCATGTCCTGTGGGCGTACCCACTGGTCGAACTGTTCGTCGTTCAGGTAGCCGAGCTGCAGCGCGGCCTGGCGCAGCGTGCTGCCTTCGTTGTAGGCCTTCTTGGCGATCTCGGCGGCCTTGTCGTAGCCGATGTGCGGGTTGAGCGCGGTGACCAGCATCAGGCCGTTCTCCAGGTGGGCGGCCATCTGCGCGGCGTCCGGCTGCAGGTCGGCGACACAGTGCTGCTGGAAGTTGCGGCAGCCGTCGGCCAGCAGGCGGATCGACTGCAGCAGGTTGTGGATGATCACCGGCATGAACACGTTGAGCTGCAGATGACCCTGGCTGGCAGCGAAGCTGATGGTGCTGTCGTTGCCCAGCACCTGGCAGGCGAGCATCGACAGCGCCTCGCACTGGGTCGGGTTGACCTTGCCGGGCATGATCGAGCTGCCCGGTTCGTTGGCGGGCAGGCGCACCTCGGCGAGACCGGCGCGCGGCCCGGAACCCAGCAGGCGCAGGTCGTTGGCCAGCTTCATCAGGGCCACGGCCAGGGTCTTCAGCGCGCCGGAAAGCTGCACCAGCGGCTCATGGCCGGCGAGGGCGGCGAACTTGTTCGGGGCGCTGGTCAGCGGCATGCCGGACAGCGCCGCCAGTTCGGCGGCCATCGCCTCGGCGAAGCCGGCCGGGGCATTCAGGCCGGTGCCGACGGCGGTGCCGCCCTGGGCCAGTTCGCACACCGCAGGCAGCGCCGCGCGGATGGCGGCCTCGGCGTGGCCGAGCTGGGCGACGAAGGCGGACAGCTCCTGGCCGAAGGTGATCGGCGTGGCGTCCATCATGTGCGTGCGCCCGGTCTTGACCAGGCTGGCGTGGCGCTGCGCCTGCTCCTGCAGGCCGTCGCGCAGTTCGGCCAGGGCCGGCAGCAGGCAATGGCGAACGTCCTGCACCGCGGCGATGTGCATGGCGGTGGGGAAGCAGTCGTTGGAACTCTGCGCGCGATTGACGTGATCGTTGGGGTGCACCGGGGTCTTGCCGCCGCGCTGGCCGCCAGCCAGTTCGTTGGCGCGGCCGGCGATCACCTCGTTGACGTTCATGTTGCTCTGCGTGCCGCTGCCGGTCTGCCAGACCACCAGCGGGAACTGCGCGTCGTGCTGGCCTTCGAGCACTTCGTCGGCGGCCTGCTCGATCAGCCGGGCGATGTCGGCTGGCAGTTCGCCGTTGCGGCTGTTGACCCGCGCAGCGGCCTTCTTGATCAGGGCCAGGGCATGCAGCACGGCCAGCGGCATGCGCTCCTGGCCAATGGCGAAGTTGATCAGCGAGCGTTGGGTCTGCGCGCCCCAGTAGGCGTCGGTGGGGACTTCGATGGGGCCAATGCTGTCGGTTTCGGTGCGGCTCATGGCGTTCTCCGGGGCAAATGCGAGGGTGCTGGCAGTTTAGGTCGCGCTGCCGGAGACTGGTTCCGCAACTTCTCTATCGCCCCGATTACCAGCGGGCGTGAGTCTCTCCCAGCCAACCCAGTGCGCCGTCCACCGGCACCCGCTCGCCCTTGGGCCCGCGCAGCACGCCGGTGAAATGACCGAAGTGCTGGATGGTGTTGGCATGGAACGGGCCGATCTTGGGGCAGGCCTTGTGCAGCTGGCGTGGAGCGAAGCGCAGGGATACGCGGTCGTCTTCGCTGTCCAGGCGCCAGGGGGTGAGGGGCGCGTGGGAGGTCCGCTCGATATGCATCGGGCTGCCCAGTTGCTGCACTTCGCCGCCGAACCACAGCGAGTTTTCCGACAGGCCACTGTGCTCCAGCCAGCCCGAGCCGAAGTTGCCGGCGATGCCGCCAGCGGCGGCGAACGCGGCGCGTTGCCAGTAGCTGTTCAACGGCCAGACGCCCCGGCCGAAATCGAGGGCGGCAAAACTCTGCCCCGGCGTGCAGCTGTAGTGCTTGCGCCCCAGCTGCAGGCTGCCGGCGGTGGGCAGTCCCAGTTGCCGGCTGGTGGCGTGGAAGCCGCCATTCTGCATGGGCGCGACCAGGTTGACCGATTCCAGGTGGGCCGGGCGCTGGATATCCAGAGCCACCTGCATGGGCTGGCCACCGATATCGGGCGCCGCAGCGGTCAGGCGCAGGCGGCCGGAGTGCTCATCGATGCGCAGCTGCAGCCGGGAGTGGCTGAAGGAATGGCTTTCCAGGGGCAGGTCGGGCAGTTGGCAACCGAGGGCGAAGGGGCGGAGCTGGGTGTGGGCCACTGCCTGGCCGCTTTCCAGGTCGAGGAAGTAGGCGGCGCCGTAGCCGAGGTAGTCGAGATCGGCCAGGGTCAGCGAGAGCATCCACTGCGGGGTGGTGATGCACCAGTGATTCCAGCGCTTGCGCCGTCCGGCGTGGCCCCGCAGGGCGCAGTCGACGAGGGGGCGATTGGACCAGCCAATGGCTTCGTCCAGCAGCTTGCCCTTGCTGTCGCAGAGCGGCTGGAGCCGAAAGGGCGCATGTGAGGCGAAGCTGTTCATCGAGCACATCCATGTTTGTGCGCGGGCTGGCGATCAATTGCCGGGTCGTAGGGTGCGCACGCCTTGATAAATAATGGCTGAAGGCATGAAGAATGCCGAGCCTGCCCAAGCATGAGCAAGTACTGGCACTTTGGCAACTGACCAGTGGGTGCGCCGGTGGGCAACACGGCTGTGAGCCAGCGCACAGTTCGCGACGCTTGAGCGAAATCGGCGCAGGGCACAAAATGCCGGCACCGTAGTCTACCCAGACTCATTCATCACCGTTGGAACCTCTCATGCCCCGTTTCCACCAGTTGTGTGCCGCCGTACTGCTCGCCGCCGGCTCGTCCCTGGCCATGGCCGATGCCGCCAGCCATGCCGCCGATGCCGAGCGCTTCCTCAAGCTGGCCCACGCTGACAAGCTGACCGTGCCGGTGTATGGCCAGGTGCAGCAGATGTTCGCCCAGCGTTTCGCCCAGGCGCCGGAAGGCAAGCAGGCCGTGCTGGAGAGCTACCAGGCCAAGGCCAATGCCGCACTGGACAAGGCCGTGGGCTGGGACAAGCTGAAGCCGGACATGGTCAAGCTCTACACCAGCAACTTCGACGAGAAGGAGCTCAAGGAGCTGATCCGCTTCTACGAGTCGCCGCTGGGGCAGAAGGTGTTGCAGAAGATGCCGATGCTGACGGCGCAATCGGCACAGATCACCCAGGGCAAGCTGGAAACCGCCGTGCCTGAAGTGAACAAGCTGCTGGCCGACATGAGCAACGAGCTCGGCCTGCCGAAACAGCCCTGATGGAGCCCAAGATGTCCAAGCAAGACCTGATCGTCACCGCCCTGGCCGGGTTGCAGCCCGAGCACCTCGAGGTGCTGGACGAGAGCCACATGCACAGCCGTGGCCTGGAAACCCACTACAAGGCGGTGATCGTCAGCCCGGCGTTCGCCGGGTTGAACGCGGTCAAGCGGCATCAGAAGGTCTATGCCACGGTCGGTGAGCTGATGGGCCAGATCCACGCCCTGGCGCTGCACACCTACACCCCGGAGGAGTGGGCTGCGCAGGGCACGGCGCCCGCTTCGCCGACCTGCCGCGGCGGGCATTGACCTGGCCCGGATGAAACCTGCAGCAGCATTGCCGCAGATTTCTCGGGCGGCGCTGCGCTCAATCAGGTCAATGCCGGGCTAGCTGTGATCTCTCAGTAGGTTGTTCATCCGGGGCATTCCCGGAATTCTGGAAGCGCGACCAACACAGCCTTCCAGGAGCCCCGGATGAACCTGCATAAACATGCCCGTCTTACCCCGCGAGGTCGAGCCCTTCTCGTGCAGCGCATGCTCAACGGTCTGCGAGTCGAAGATGCGGCACAAGCCGCTGGCGTCAGTGTGCGTACAGCCTACAAGTGGCTCAAACGCTTTCGTGAGGAAGGTGAGATTGGCCTGATGGATCGTTCATCACGTCCGCACTCATGCCCCCATGCCACGGCAATCGCTCTGGTCGAGCAACTGATCGAGCTACGTCGCTCTCGCAAGACTTACCGGCAGATCGCTCAGATACTCGGCCTGGCCGTCAGTACCGTGGCCCGCCGCCTCAAGCAGGCCGGCTTTCATCGGCTGGCTGAGCTGGAACCCGCTCCTGTGGTGGTGCGTTATGAATACGCCAATCCTGGCGATCTCCTGCACTTGGACATCAAGAAGCTTGGCCGCTTCTGGAAACCCGGGCATCGAGTCACTGGCGACCGTCAGCAGTGCTCCGACGGCGCCGGCTGGGAGTTCATGCACGTGGCTATCGACGATGCGCCCCGACTGGCGTTCACCAGCCTGCATCCAGATGAGCGCGGCAGCAGCGCCTGCCGGGCCTTGCTGCAAGCACTGCGCTACTACCGCGGGCTGAACATCTGCTTTCGGCGCGTCATGACAGACAACGGCGCCTGTTATCGGTCCCGGGCGTTTCAACGGTTGTGTGCTCGACTCAGGCTGAAACACATCCGTACCAAGCCCTATACGCCACGCACCAACGGTAAGGCCGAGCGCTTCATCCAAACGAGCCTGCGTGAATGGGCCTATGCCCGTAGCTACGACACTTCACAGCAGCGAGCAGCGCACCTGCTGCCCTGGCTGCATCACTACAACTGGCACCGACTGCACGCCAGCCTCGGATACCTGCCCCCGATCAGCAGAGCACCGCTTCCACTGAACAACGTACTGGGTTTACACAGCTAGCCGACGACGCAATCCGGGGCGGCGAGCGTTCCCGGATTGCATCCGGGCTACGCGGCAGGCTGTCGCGCCCTGTCGCCAACTTTCCCCGCTGATTGGCCGCTTTGCTACAATCGCCCCCGCGCCGGCCCATGCCGGCGTTTTTCATGTCACCCGGTCCGCCCTTTACGTGGGCGACTACTGAGAGAACTGTTCATGACTGACAAGATCGTCGTGGCGGCGCTGTATAAATTCGTCTCCCTGGCGGATTATCAGGCGCTGCGCGAGCCTCTGCTGCAAACCCTGCTCGACAACGGCATCAAGGGCACCCTGCTGCTCGCCGAAGAGGGCATCAACGGCACCGTTTCCGGCACCCGCGCGGCCATCGATGCGCTGCTCGCCTGGTTCCGCCAGGATGCCCGCCTGGCCGATATCGATCACAAGGAATCCTACTGCGACGAACAGCCGTTCTATCGCACCAAGGTCAAGCTGAAGAAGGAGATCGTCACCCTCGGTGTGCCGGGCGTCGATCCCAACCAGCGTGTCGGTACCTACGTCGAGGCCAAGGACTGGAATGCCCTGATCAGCGACCCCGAGGTGCTGCTGATCGATACGCGCAACGACTACGAGGTGTCGATCGGTACCTTCGAGGGCGCGATCGACCCCAGGACCAAGACGTTCCGCGAGTTTCCCGAGTACATCCGCCAGCACTTCGACCCGAGCAAGCACAAGAAGGTGGCGATGTTCTGCACCGGCGGCATCCGCTGCGAGAAGGCCTCCAGCTACATGCTCGGCGAAGGTTTCGAGGAGGTGTACCACCTCAAGGGCGGCATCCTCAAATACCTCGAGGACGTACCGCAGGAAGAGACCAAGTGGCAGGGCGACTGCTTCGTCTTCGACAACCGCGTGACCGTGCGCCACGACCTGTCGGAAGGCGACTACGATCAGTGCCATGCCTGCCGCACGCCGATTTCCGTGGAAGAGCGCCAGTCCGAGTTCTACAGCCCTGGCGTCAGTTGCCCGCATTGCTGGGACTCGCTGCCGGAGAAGACCCGTGAAGGCGCGCGCGAGCGGCAGAAGCAGATCGAGCTGGCGCGTCAGCGTAACCAGCCGCACCCGATTGGCCGAGACCCCCGCCAACTGAACGAGGCCTGATGCATGACCAGCCGCCTGCTCTACGTGATGGACCCGATGTGTTCCTGGTGCTGGGGCTTTGCGCCCGTCGCCGAAGCGCTTGCCGAGCAGGCCGCCGCAGCCGGTGTGGCGCTGCAGATCGTGGTAGGTGGCCTGCGGCGCGACCAGATTGCGGTCGATGCGGCAGCGCGGGTGCGTTACCTGGGGTACTGGCAGGCGGTCAATGCCAGCACCGGGCAGCTGTTCGACTTCGAGCGCGGTCTGCCGGAAGGGCTGGTGTACGACACCGAACCGGCCTGTCGCGCCCTGGTCACCGCACGCAGCCTGGATGCGGACAGTGCCTGGACACTGCTCAAGCTGATCCAGCAGGCCTTCTACACCGAGGGTGCCGATGTCACCCAGGCCGGCGTGCTGGTGCAACTGGCGGAGCAGGCGGGCATCCCGCGCATCGAGTTCGCCGAGGCGTTCGACAGCCAGGCGATGCACGATGCCACCCTGGCCGACTTCACCTGGGTGCAGGACCTCGGCATCGCCGGCTTTCCCACCCTGCTCGCCGAGCGCGACGGCCAGCTGGCGCTGCTGACCAACGGCTATCAGCCGCTGGAAGCCCTGTCACCCCTGCTGGGACGCTGGCTGGAGCGTGCCGGCCATGCCTGATAGGTTGAGCTGGGCGCAGATTCGGCGCCTGGCCCTGCGTCACAAGAAGGCGCTGCTGCTGGCCAACCTGGTGGCGGTGCTGGCGACCCTGTGCAGCGTACCGATTCCCCTGTTGTTGCCGCTGCTGGTCGACGAAGTGCTGCTGCATGATGGCAACGCCGCGCTCCAAGTGATGGACCGTTTCCTGCCGGCCGGCTGGGAAACGGCGGCCGGCTACATCGGCCTGATGCTGTTGCTGACCCTGCTGCTGCGCAGCTCCGCGCTGATCTTCAACGTGTTGCAGGCACGCCTGTTCGCCAGGTTGTCGAAGGACATCGTCTATCGCATCCGCGTGCGTCTGATCGAGCGCCTCAAGCGCATTTCCCTCGGCGAGTACGAGAGCCTGGGCGGTGGTACCGTGACCACCCACCTGGTCACCGACCTGGACACCCTGGACAAGTTCGTCGGCGAGACCCTGAGCCGCTTTCTGGTGGCGATGCTGACCCTGGTCGGCACGTCGGCCATCCTCATCTGGATGCACTGGCAGCTGGCGCTGCTGATCCTCCTGTTCAACCCGCTGGTGATCTACGCCACGGTGCTGCTGGGCAAGCGCGTCAAGCACCTGAAGAAACTGGAGAATGACAGCACCTCGCGCTTCACCCAGGCGCTGACCGAAACCCTGGAAGCGATTCAGGAAGTGCGCGCCGGCAACCGCCAGGGGTATTTCCTCGGGCGCCTCGGCGGCCGTGCCCGCGAGGTGCGCGACTATGCCGTGGCCTCGCAGTGGAAGAGCGATGCGTCCAGCCGCGCCAGTGGCCTGCTGTTCCAGTTCGGTATCGATGTGTTCCGCGCGGCGGCGATGCTCACCGTGCTGTTCTCCGACCTGTCCATCGGCCAGATGCTCGCCGTGTTCAGCTACCTGTGGTTCATGATCGGCCCGGTCGAGCAGCTGCTCAGCCTGCAGTACGCCTTCTATGCCGCGGGCGGTGCGCTGACGCGCATCAACGAGCTGCTGGCGCGCCAGGACGAGCCGCAGTACGTCGGCCAGGTCGACCCGTTCAAGGGCCGCGACACCGTCGGCATCAAGGCACAGGGGCTGACCTTCGCCTATGGTGACGAACCGGTGCTGGACCGTCTCGACCTGTCCATCGGCCCCGGCGAGAAGGTGGCCATTGTCGGCGCTTCGGGCGGCGGCAAGAGTACCCTGGTGCAGCTGCTGCTCGGCCTGTACACGGCGCAGGCCGGCACCATTCGCTTCGGCGGCAGCAGCCTGGAGGAGATCGGCCTGGATTGCGTGCGCGACAACGTCGCCGTGGTGCTGCAGCATCCGGCGCTGTTCAACGATACGGTGCGCGCCAACCTGACGATGGGTCGCGAGCGCAGCGACGAAGCCTGCTGGCAGGCGCTGCGTATCGCCCAGCTGGCCGACACCATCGCGCTGCTGCCGCAGGGCCTCGACAGCGTGGTCGGGCGCAGCGGCGTGCGCCTGTCCGGCGGGCAGCGCCAGCGCCTGGCGATTGCCCGCATGGTGCTGGCCGAGCCCAAGGTGGTGATCCTCGACGAAGCCACCTCGGCGCTGGACGCTGCGACCGAATATGCCCTGCACGAAGCCCTGGCGCAGTTCCTCGAGGGGCGCACCACGCTGATCATTGCCCACCGCCTGAGTGCGGTGAAGCAGGCCGACCGCGTGCTGGTGTTCGATGGTGGCAGCATCGCCGAGGATGGCGACCACCAGCAGCTGATCGCCGAGGGCGGGCTGTACGCCAAGCTGTACGGGCACCTGCAGCAGGGCTGAGCCGTAGAAGCTTTGTGCGCAGTGCAGCAAGCGGGGTTTCGCGACTGCGGCGGAATGCCGCCCAGCCGCTCCTGCAGATGGGCGATGTTGACTGAGCGCTGCCACTGAGGCCCCGGATTTCATCCGGGCTGCAGCGCGGCTCGAATCACGTAGCCCGGATACAATCCGGGGCGCCGTGCAGGCGGATACCCGCGGGCGCTGGCCTGTCGCGGCTGAAGCCCCTCCCACGTGGGGTGTCCGGCTGCTCTGTTTCGTTCAGTAGCGTCGTAGGAGCGGCTTCAGCCGCGATGCTCTTTTGCGCACCCGATCCCCGCAGATTGCATCCGGCTACCGCTTCGTAGCCCGGATGCAATCCGGGGTGCCGTGCGGGCAGATACCCGCGGGCACTGACCTGTCGCGGCTGAAGCCCCTCCCACGTGGGGTGTCCGGCTGCTCTGTTTCGTTCAGGAACGTCGTAGGAGCGGCTTCAGCCGCGATGCTCTTTTGCGCACCCGATCCCCGCAGATTGCATCCGGGCTATCGCTTCGTAGCCCGGATGCAATCCGGGGTGCGGTGCAGGCGGGTATCTGCGAGTGCTTGTCTCAGGCGCTGCTCTTCAGCGCCTTGCCCAGTTCCTCGAACAGCGTCTGCACCGAGCGCAAGGCGCGGCAGTCGGGGCGTGTCAGCAGCCAGAGTTCGGTGTCGCAGCCGGCCAGGGGTTCGCTGAGCGCCCGCAGGTCGGGCTGGCTGCGCAGGACGAAGTCGGGCAGGGCGGCAACGCCGAGCCCGGCACGGGTCAGCTGAGACACGGCGTACATGCTGCTGCAGCGGTAGCTGGGCATGACCCCGGGCAATTCGCGCAGGCGCCAGAGCACGGTGGCGTGGTCCGGCATCGACTCGTCCGGGGCGATCCAGCTCTGCCGCGCCAGGTCGCTGCGGTCCTGCCCGTCGTCACGTGCGCAGACCACGTAGGACACCTGCGCCAGCCGCCGGCCAACCAGGTGCTCCGGTGGCTGGTTGGTCAGGCGCAGCGCCAGGTCGGCATCGCGCCTGCTCAGGTTGGCGAAGTCGTTGGAGGTCACCAGCTCCAGCGACAGCGCCGGGTAGTTGGGCATGAAGCGCGCCAGTGCCGGCAGCAGCAGGCTGCTCAGGACCGCGTCGGTGCAGGTCAGGCGCACCGTGCCGCTGACCACGTGCTTGCCCTGTTCCAGGGCCACGCGGGCAGCGTCCAGAGCCTGTTCGGCGTGCTCGGCCTGCTCGGCCAGGGCCCGCGCGGTCTCGCTGGGTTCGTAGCCGCGCCGGCTTTTCTCGAACAGCGCCACGCCCAGTGCGGCCTCCAGCCGCCGTACGGCGCGAAACACCGTCGAGACGTCCACCTGCAGCAGTTCGGCGGCACGGGCCAGGGAGCGGCCACGCACCAGGGCGAGTACCAGGGAAAGGTCGGCGTGGTCGATCTGATATTGCATCGCTGCAATTCCTGCTTGTCAGTTTGCCAATTATTATTGCGTAAGCGCCCTCTTATAGTGGCAGGTAAACCGCCATGCAAGAGGGGGAGATGCGCATGTACAGCAAGTGTCGAGTCAGGGTCGCCCTGGTGGGTGAATTCAATGCGGCGATCACCGCGCACCGGGCCATTCCCGAGGCGCTGCGGCTAGCTGCCGAAGCCCTGGGCGTGGCGGTCGAACACGATTGGCTGGGCACCGACAGCATCGTCGACGATGCGGCCCTGATGACCTATGACGGCATCTGGTGCGTACCGGGCAGCCCCTATGTCAGTGCCGATGGGGCATTGCGTGCGATCCGCTTCGCCCGTGAGCAGGGCGTACCGTTCCTCGGCACCTGCGGCGGTTTCCAGCATGCGCTGCTCGAATACGCGCGCAATCGCCTGGGCTGGGCGGATGCCGAACACGCCGAGCTGTCGCCGCAGGCGCAGACGCCGTTGATCGCACCGCTGGCCTGTGCCCTGCAGGATGTCAGCGAGCGTGTGCACCTGGTTTCGGGATCGCGTATCGCCGAGCTGTACGGTGTGCGCGAAATCAGCGAGCAGTACCTGTGCCGTTATGGCCTGGTCGATGCCTTCGTCGAGCCGCTGATGGCGCAGGCGCTGAAGGCCTCCGGGCATGACGAGGCCGGCGCGGTGCGCGCCATCGAGCTGGAGGACCATCCGTTCTTCATCGCGACCCTGTTCCAGCCCGAGCGGGCCGCGCTGCAAGGGCGCCTGCCGCCGCTGGTGGCCGGGCTGGTCGGGGCCTGTGCCGTGCAATCGGTGCACGAGGCTCATCTGGAGCAGGCTTCGTGATCGCGGCCACGCCGGAGCCTCCCTATTACGTGGTGATGTTCACCTCGCAGCGGACGCCGGTCGATGCCGGTTACGCCGAGGCGGCGCAACGCATGCTCGAACTGGCCGCCCGGCAACCTGGCTTTCTCGGCGTGGAGTCGGCGCGCAGCGACGGGCTGGGGATCACCCTGTCGTACTGGCAGAGCGAGGAGGCCATTCGCGCCTGGCGCGAGCATGCCGAACACACGCAGGTCCGCGAGCAGGGACGCAGCACCTGGTACTCGGCTTTCGTCACGCGCGTGGCCAAGGTGGAGCGCGCCTACGCTTTCGCGCGCCCGGACTGACGGCCAGCGGCAAGCCCACTCGCCAGGCTGTAAAGAAAAGCTTACGTTTTACAGGGCTATGGATGCTTCGCCCGCCAGGTTTTCAGGGCTGTAAGGAATAATTGCCATTGCTGCACCCGGCCACCGCGGCGAGATGCCGCAAGCCATCTTGAGAGCGGCTCTGCGCTCGGTTGTCATGAGGTTGTCCGCAACGCATTCGTGCGCTTGCCATAACAATGACAATCAGGAGGCAGAATGAACGCCGTGGCCAAGATCGAGCAGCACAACCCCATCGGGACCGACGGTTTCGAGTTCGTCGAATTCACCGCGCCGAGCGCCGAAGGCATCGAGCAACTGCGTCAGTTGTTCACGGCCATGGGCTTTACCGAAACCGCCAAGCATCGTTCGAAGGAAGTCTGGCTGTTCCAGCAGAACGACATCAACATCGTCCTCAATGGCAGCCCTACCGGCCATGTCCGTGCCTTCGGCGAGAAACACGGGCCGAGTGCCTGCGCCATGGCGTTCCGCGTGAAGAATGCGGCTCAGGCGGCTGCCTACGTCGAGCAGCAGGGCGCCACGCTGGTCGGCAGTCACGCCAACTTCGGCGAACTGAACATCCCCTGTGTCGAGGGTATCGGCGGCTCCTTGCTGTACCTCGTGGATCGCTATGGCGACAAGAACATCTACGACGTCGACTTCGAGTACATCGAAGGCCGTAGCCCCAACGACAATGCTGTCGGCCTGCAGTGCATCGACCACCTGACCCACAACGTGCGTCGCGGCCAGATGGACGTGTGGTCCGGTTTCTACGAGCGCATCGCCAACTTCCGCGAGATTCGCTACTTCGATATCGAGGGCAAGCTCACCGGCCTGTTCTCCCGCGCCATGACCGCGCCTTGCGGCAAGATCCGCATCCCGATCAACGAGTCGGCCGACGACAAGTCGCAGATCGAGGAATTCATCCGCGAATACCATGGCGAGGGTATCCAGCACATCGCCCTGAGCACCGACGACATCTACGCCACCGTGCGCCAGTTGCGCGCCAATGGCGTGGACTTCATGACCACCCCGCAGACCTACTACGAGAAGGTCGACAGCCGCGTCGCCGGTCATGGCGAGCCACTGGACCAGCTGCGCGAGCTGAACCTGCTGATCGATGGCGCACCGGGCGATGACGGCATCCTGCTGCAGATCTTCACCAACACGGTGATCGGCCCGATCTTCTTCGAGATCATCCAGCGCAAGGGTAACCAGGGCTTCGGCGAGGGCAACTTCAAGGCGCTGTTCGAATCCATCGAAGAGGACCAGCTGCGGCGCGGCGTGATCAAGGCCGAGGAGTGATCCCATGAGCCGCAAATGGATCAGCTTTCCCCTGCGTGAGGGTGATTGTTCGCGGCAGGCGCATTGCGACCTGCCGCAGGACACCTACGAGCGCGAGATGGGCCGCGAGGGGTTCTTCGGCCCTACCGCGCACCTGCATCACAAGCATGCGCCGACGGGCTGGATCGACTGGGAAGGGCCGCTGCGCCCGCACGCCTTCGACTTCAACGAGGTGCCCAGCGAGCGAGACTGCCCGCTGGCTGCGCCGCTGACCCTGCACAATGCCGACGTCAAGTTGCGCGTCTGGCGTACCCACGGCGCCATGCGCCACCTGGTGCGCAACGCCGATGGCGACGAGCTGCTGTTCGTCCATGAAGGGGCCGGGCACCTGTATTGCGACTTCGGCCATCTGCCGTACCGTGACGGCGATTACCTGCTGATCCCGCGCGGTACCGCCTGGCGCATCGAGGCGAGCACGCCGAGCTACTTCCTGCTGATCGAGAACACCGACGGTGCCTACCAGCTGCCGGACAAGGGCCTGCTCGGTCCGCAGGCGATCTTCGACCCGGCGGTGCTGGAGCATCCGCACATCGACGATGCCTTCAAGGCGCAGCAGGACGAGAACACCTGGCAGATCCGCATCAAGCGGCGCGACCAGATCAGTACCGTGACCTATCCCTACAACCCGCTGGACGTGGTCGGCTGGCATGGCGACAACACCGTGGTGCGTCTCAACTGGCGCGACATACGCCCGCTGATCAGCCATCGCTACCACCTGCCTCCGTCGGTGCACACCACCTTCGTGGCCAACGGTTTCGTGATCTGCACCTTCACCCCACGCCCGGTGGAGTCCGATGCGGGCGCGCTCAAGGTGCCGTTCTTCCACAACAACGACGACTACGACGAGGTGCTGTTCTACCACCGTGGCAACTTCTTCAGCCGCGACAACATCGAGCAGGGCATGGTCACGCTGCACCCGTGCGGCTTCCCCCATGGCCCGCATCCCAAGGCGCTGAAGAAAAGCCAGGTGGATCCGGCGACCTTCATCGACGAGGTGGCGGTGATGATCGACACCCGTCGTGCGCTGGAGGTGGGCGAGGCCGCCGCAGCCGTGGACGTGCCCGAGTACGTCAATTCCTGGCGCGCGCCGGGTACCCAGGGTTAAGGGGCGGGCATCGATCGCCCCGCTCCCACGAGAGGGAGCGGGGCTGCCCGCACGCCAACAGACGAATAGGTAGCAAGCATGAAACTCGCATCACTGAATCAGGGTCGCGACGGTGTTCTCGTCGTGGTCTCCCGTGACCTGAGCCGCGCTGTGCGCGTGCCGCAGGTCGCCGCCACCCTGCAGGCCGCACTGGACGACTGGAACGCGCTGCGGCCCAGGCTGGAGGCGGTCTATCAGCGTCTCAACGACGGTATGGAGGAGGGCGCCTTCGCCTTCGACCAGGCGGCCTGTCACAGCCCGCTGCCGCGTGCCTACCACTGGGCCGATGGCAGTGCCTACGTCAATCACGTGGAGCTGGTACGCAAGGCCCGCGGCGCCGAGATGCCGGAAAGCTTCTGGCATGACCCGCTGATGTACCAGGGCGGTGCCGATGCCTTCATCCCACCGCACAGCCCGATTCGCCTGGCCGACGCAGCCTGGGGCATCGATCTGGAGGCCGAACTGGCGGTGGTCACCGACGACGTGCCGATGGGTGCCACGCCGGCCGAAGCGGCGGGCCACATCCGCCTGCTGATGCTGGTCAACGACGTGTCGCTGCGCAACCTGATCCCCGGCGAACTGGCCAAGGGCTTCGGTTTCTACCAGAGCAAGCCGTCGTCGAGCTTCTCGCCGGTGGCCGTGACCCCGGACGAACTGGGCGACAGCTGGAGGGATGGCAAGGTGCATCGGCCGCTGGTGTCGCACATCAACGGCGCGCTGTTCGGCCAGCCGAACGCCGGCGTGGACATGACCTTCAACTTCCCGACCCTGGTCGCCCATGCCGCCAAGACCCGTCCGCTGGGGGCCGGCAGCATCATCGGCTCGGGCACCGTGTCGAACTACGACCGCAGCGCCGGTTCTTCCTGCCTGGCGGAAAAACGCATGCTGGAGATCGTCGAACAGGGCGAGGCGAAGACGCCTTTCCTGGCCTTCGGTGACCGGGTGCGCATCGAGATGTTCGACGCCAGCGGCCAGACCATCTTCGGTGCCATCGATCAGGTGGTGGAGCGTTACGACGCCCGCTGATCCATCGGCGCGACTGCAGGAGCGGCTTTCGCCGCGATGTTCGGTTGAATCGCGGCTGCAGCCGCTCCCACGCAGGTTGCGTTTCGAAAGGAATTCGCAATGTTGAAACTCTATGGCTACTGGCGCTCCAGCGCCGCCTACCGCGTGCGTATCGCCCTCAATCTCAAGGGCCTGGCCTGCCAGCAGTTGCCGGTGCACCTGCTGCGTGACGGTGGCGAGCAGCATGCCGCCGAATACCGCGCACTGAACCCGCAGGGCCTGCTGCCGCTGCTGGTCGACGAACAGAATGGCGGCGTGCGCATCGCCCAGTCGCTGGCGATCCTCGAGTACCTGGAAGAGATCTTCCCGGTACCCTCGCTGTTGCCCGCCGATCCGGCCGAACGTGCGCAGGTCAGGGCGCTGGCCCTGCACATCGCCTGCGACGTGCATCCGCTGAACAACCTGCGCGTGCTGCAATACCTGGGCAACCAGCTGGGCGCCGACGACGCGGCGAAGAACGCCTGGTACCGGCACTGGGTCGCGCTGGGCCTGGCCGCGGTGGAGGAGGGGCTGGCGCCGTTCGATGGGCGCCTGTCGCTCGGCGCGCATCCGGGTTATCTGGAAGCCTGTCTGATCCCGCAGCTGTATAATGCGCGGCGTTTTAACTGTGACCTTGCCGCGTACCCACGCATTGTCGCCATGGCGGCGCGTTGCGAACCCCTGGAGGCCTTCCGACTGGCCGCCCCGGAGGTGCAGCCCGACGCTCAGTGACACCTCCGGCTTTCATCCAAGCCTTGCATTCCGCCGTGCCACAAGCACGGCGGGTCCGATCCCGTCACAGATAAAAACAAACAGGTGACGCATGACTCGTGAAAAACCGAAGAATCTCTGGCTCTCGCGCTGGGGCTTCATCCTCGCAGCAACCGGCTCGGCCGTCGGCCTGGGCAACATCTGGAAATTCCCCTATATCACCGGTGAGTACGGCGGCGGTGCCTTCGTGCTGATGTACCTGGCGTGCATCCTGGCCATCGGCATTCCGGTGATGATGACCGAGATCGCCATCGGCCGGCGTGGCCGTGGCAGCCCCATCGACGCCATCGGCCGCGTGGTGCGCGAGAACAACGGCAGCCCGCTGTGGAAGGCCGTCGGCGGCATGTCCATGCTCGCCGGCTTCATGATCCTGTGTTTCTACGTGGTCGTCGCTGGCTGGGCCTTCGCCTACACCTGGAAGATGCTCGACGGCTCCCTGGCGGCCACCAGTGTGGAAGCGCTCGGTGGGGTGTTCGAGGCGCACAACGCCAACCCCTGGCAGCTGGGTGGCTGGAGCGTGCTGGTGGCGCTGCTGACCCTGTGGATCGTGGCCAAGGGCGTGCAGAAGGGCATCGAGAATGCGGTGCGCTGGATGATGCCGGGCCTGGCCCTGATGCTCATCGTGCTGGTCGGCTATGCCCTGACCAGCGGCAGCTTCAGCGCCGGCTTCGGTTTCCTGTTCCATTTCGATGCCTCGAAGATCACGGGCGAAGCGCTGCTGGCGGCGCTGGGCCATGCCTTCTTCACCCTGAGCCTGGCCTCCGGGGCGATCCTCACCTACGGCTCCTACATCCCTGACGGCCAGTCCATCGCCCGCACCACCTTCATGGTGGCCATCTGCGACACCTGCGTGGCGCTGCTCGCCGGCCTGGCGATCTTCCCGATCATCTTCGCCAACGGCATGAGCCCGAGTGCGGGCCCGGGGCTGATCTTCATGAGCCTGCCGCTGGCGTTCCAGCAGATGCCGTTCGGCACGGCCTTCGGCGTGCTGTTCTTCGCCATGGTGTCGATCGCTGCGCTGACCTCGGCGATCTCCATGATCGAGGCCACCGTGGCCTACCTGAACGAGAAGCACGGCGTCAGCCGCCTGCGTGCCGCGTTGGTGTCCGGGGCGGTGCTGCTGCTGATCAGCCTGCTGGCGATGCTGTCGTTCAACCTGCTGTCCGGCTGGACGCCGCTGGGCAAGAACTTCTTCGACTGGCTGGACTACCTGACCTCGCGCTGGATGATGCCCCTGGGCGGTATCTTCATGGTGATTCTCGCGGGCTATGCGCTGCGCGGCGAGATCATGCGCGATGAGCTCGACCTGCCGCCGGCCGGCTATGCGCTGTGGCTGTTCATGGTGCGCTACGTCAGCCCCGTGCTGATCATGGTGGTGTTCCTGCATGCGCTGGGCTGGCTGCTGTTCGACCCGGTCGCGCAGTGGTACTGGATCGCCGGTGCCATCGGCGCTCTGGCCGTGGTGGGTGAGGTATTGCGTCCACGCGTGATGCCGGTGCTTGCCGGCCGCTGAACACAGGCGGGTAGGGTGTCAGCCAAGGCGCAGCTTCTGATGGAGCTGCGCCTTTTTCATTTGCCGTATGGCGCGCGGCAGGGGGCGGGAAGTCGCCAGTTATACGGCGCCAGTAAGCGGATATTTGCCGAAATGCGCCTGCTGGCGAGCGGGCAGTGGCTATCCTCAGACTGTTCGTTTGGCCAATTGCCAGCACTCAAGCGGTGCCAGGTACCTGCCGATACGTTGTTCTCGGCATGGCACAGCAGTTGCCTGTTCAGTCGATCAGGTCGCACCCACGAGGTGCGGCTGCAATAAGAAGAACTGGAGCGACCCCCATATGTTCAAGCCTGCCGCGCGTCTGTTTGCCAACCTTGCCGTGGGCAAGAAACTCCTCATCGGTTTCGGCCTCGTGCTGCTGCTCACCGCCGCCATGACCGGCAGTGGTTATCTCGCCGTCCAGGCCGTGCTCCAGGGGCACGCGCAGGTCGGCCAGCTGGCGCAGGTCAATCAGGAAATCCTCCAGGCGCGTCGTCTGGAGCGCAACTTCGCCATCGAGCAGAGCCCGGAGAGCGCCGAGCGTGTGCGCGAGAGCCTGCGCAAGGTGCAGGGCATGCTCGAGCAACTGGCGCAGCAGAGCGTGGAAAGCAGCCGCGTACAGACCATGCAGCAGGCCACCGCCGAATACCTCAAGCAGTTCGACAATTACGTCGAACAGCAGGGCAAGGCGCGCGAGGCCCGCCAGGACATGCGCACCGCTGCCGCCGAGGCGCGCGACCAGTTCGAAGTGATCGAACTGGACATGTATGACGCCGTGCGCGAACTGCGCCTGCAAGGTGACCGGCTGCGCGGCAGCGATCCGCTGACCCTGGCGGAAACTGCCTCCGGCCTGAGCAAGCGCATGCTCGATCTGCGCGGCCAGGAAAGCCTCTACATCATCGACGGCTCACCCAAGGCGCTGGAGGAGTGGGAGTACGTCAGCGAAGACCTGCAGACCGTCGCCCGCAGCCTCACCGTCTGGCTCAACGACGATCAGAAGGCGGCCATCGATACCGCCTTGCAGGCACTGACCCTGTACCAGCGCTCCTTCCTCTACTACCAGCAGCTGCGCGAACAGAACCATACGACCGAGAAGGCCATGATCGAGCGTGCGCGCTCGGTGGTCGACCTGGCCGAGTCGGCCCAGGTCAGCGCTGAGCAGAGCATGCTCGGTGGCAGCCAGCGCGCCTTGCTGATGCTCGGCGTCATGGGCGCTGCGGCCATCGTGCTGGGTATCTGTGCCGCTTTGCTGATCACCCGCCTGATCGTCGGCCCGCTGCGCCAGAGCGTGAGCTTCGCCCAGCGTATCGCCTCCGGTGACCTCAGCCAGGACATCCCGCAGGACCGCCGCGACGAGGTTGGGCAACTGCTCGCGGCCATGCAGGACATGACCCTGAGCCTGCGCAATCTGGTGGGCCGCATCGGCGGTGGCGTCGGGCAGATCGCTGCAGCGGCCGATCAGCTGTCGGCGATCACCGCGCAGACCAGCGCCGGTGTGCAGACGCAGAAGCTGGAAACCGAGCAGACCGCCACGGCCATGCACCAGATGGCTGCCACCGTACAGGAAGTGGCGCAGAACGCCGAGCAGGCCTCGCTGGCCGCACGTGACGCGGACCTGGAGGCGCAGCAGGGCAATCGCGTGGTGCAGCAGGCCGTCGAGCAGATCGACAGCCTGGCCGGTGAAGTGGAGCACTCCGCTGAGGCCATCGCCGCGCTGAACAAGGAGAGCGCACGCATCGGCAGCGTGCTGGAGGTGATCCGCAACGTCGCCGAGCAGACCAACCTGCTGGCGCTCAATGCCGCCATCGAGGCGGCGCGTGCCGGCGAGCAGGGGCGCGGTTTCGCGGTGGTCGCCGATGAGGTACGGGCGCTGGCCAAGCGTGCGCAGGACAGCACCGAGGAAATCGAGACCCTGATCGCCAGCCTGCAGCGCATGGCCAAGGACGCCGTGCAGCAGATGGACAGCAGCCGCGACCTGACCCGCCGCACCGTGGAGCTGGCCGGCGAGGCGGGGGATGCCCTGGGGCGCATCACGCAGGCGGTCAGCACCATCGAGCAGATGAACCAGCAGATCGCCGCGGCTGCCGAAGAGCAGAGCGCGGTGGCCGAGGCGATCAACGAGAGCGTCACCCGGGTGCGCGACATCGGCGAGCAGAGCGCCACGGCGACCGAGCAGACCGCTTCCTCCAGTGCCGAGCTGGCGCGCCTGGGCGTGGAACTGCAGGGACTGGTCGGGCAGTTCCGTACCTGAGTGACCCGCTTGCGGCTGCCTGATCAGGCGGCCGGGCTGAAGCGCTGGCCCGATATCGCCGGGTGATAGAGCGGCTGGACCTTGTTGCCGGCAGGGTCCAGCAGGTGAAAACTGCGCGCGCCGTCGCCATGCTCGAACGGGCTGTCCAGCAGTGTCACGCCGCAGGCCTTGAGGTAGTGGTACCAGGCATCCAGCTCCTCGACGCTGTCGACGATGAAACCGTAATGATCGACCAGCGGCACGCCATGGCTCTCGGCGTAGGCGCGGCCGAGCGAAAGGTTGTCGTTGCCACAGGTCAGGTAGACCAGATCCTCGTTGGCGCGGTGCAGCACTTGCATGCCCAGCACATCCACATAGAAACGCTCGCAGGCTTCCAGGTTGGGTACCAGCAGGGCCAGGTGGCGCAGGCCATTGAGACGGGACGGGCGTTCGAGCATTTCTTTGTACTCCATTATGTATACAATAATTCTTCAAATATAAAACATATTGGAGGGTGCAGTGTACGTGCTATTGCTCAAGACCAGACTCAAGCCTGGCCGGTTCGACGCGTTCATGTCTGCCATGCAGGTCAATGCCGCCGCCTCGGTGCGTGATGAGCCGGGCTGCCTGACCTTCGACCTGATGCGTGACCGCAGCGATCCCGATCTGGTCTGGCTGTACGAGGTGTATGTCGACGAGGCGGCTTTCCAGGCGCATACGCACACTGCGCATTTCCTGGCCAGCCGCCCGCTGGTGGAGCCACTGATCGAGCGTCAGGACGCTATCGAGGCCGATATGCTGGCGCTCAATCCGTCGCGCTGAAGGGCGCACGGCCAGCCGCGGGCGTGATGCGCAGCGCGGCCGCCGGCACAGCCTTCAGCCCAGGTGAAAACCGCCGTCGATGGGGATGACCGTACCGGTCATGTAGGCACCTGCGCTGCCGGCCAGGGTCAGGGCCAGGGCGGCCATCTCTTCCTCACGGCCCCAGCGCTGCATCGGAATCACGGCGGTATCGGCGGCCAGGGCGGCTTCATCCTCGGCGATGAAGCGGGTCATCTTGCTCGGGAAGCGCCCCGGAGCGATCACGTTGACGTTGATATGCTCGCTCACCAGTTCCTTGGCCAGCATGCGTGACAGCTGATGCAGGGCGGCCTTGCTCGGTCCGTAGGCATAGGCCTGTTCGCCCATGGCGCTGATGCCGGCCACCGAACCGATGTTGATCACCCGCGCCGGGCACGCTGCCGAGCCAGCCTC
This sequence comes from Ectopseudomonas khazarica, assembly GCF_017915135.1. Classification (NCBI taxonomy): domain Bacteria; kingdom Pseudomonadati; phylum Pseudomonadota; class Gammaproteobacteria; order Pseudomonadales; family Pseudomonadaceae; genus Ectopseudomonas; species Ectopseudomonas khazarica. The sequence continues at coordinate 1,894,149 of NZ_CP068551.1, forward strand.
GCGCAGCAGGGGCAGCATCTGCTGGATGCAGCCGAACACCGAGGTGACGTTGAGCTGCATGACCTTCTCCCAGCCCTTGGCCGGGTAGCTCTCCAGCGGCGCGCCCCAGGTGGTGCCGGCATTGTTGACCAGTATGTCCAGGCGCTGGATGCGTTCGCCCAGCTCCTGGGCCAGCGCCTGCACGCCTTCTTCGCTGGCCAGGTTGGCGGCGATGCCGGTGCACTGGCCGAGCTGCGACAGTTCGGCGGCGGTCTGTGCGCAGGCCTCGCCGTCACGCGCGCAGACATAGACATGGGCGCCGGCTTCGACGAAGGCCTTGGCGATCATCAGGCCGATGCCGCGGGTGCCGCCGGTGACCAGGGCGGTACGCCCGGCAAGAGAAAAGTACGGATGCATGAAAAGGCCTCGCAGGATATTGAGGCCTTCACCCTAGGGCGTTGCAGCAGGTAAAGCAGGCATCATTGCCAACCGAAATGCCTGCTCATGTGTCTGATCAGGTGGCGGCCGTCTGCACATCGAGTACCCGAATTCGCCCCGGCTCCGGGTAGTGCCAGTGCACGTCCAGGTCCCAGAAGCGCGCGCCGTAGCGCCGGTCCGGCTGGGGTTGCTGGTAGGCCGGGCGCGGGTCCTGGGCCAGGCACTGTTCGATCAGCTGCACCAGGGGTTCGCCAAGGCGCAGGGCATGCTGCTGTGCCTGCCGCAGGGCGGCGTCCTGCCAGTCCACCGGAATCAGTGGCGGTGGCGCGTCGGCCATGCCGTTGTGCGCCTCGGCCACGCTGTCGGCGTAGGGCACGTAGGGCTTGATATCCAGCACCGGTGTGCCGTCGAGCAGGTCGATGCCGGACAGGTGCAGGCGCCCTGGTTCGACCCGTTCCAGGCGCACCACCGACTGACCGATACCATTCGGGCGGTGGGTGGCGCGGGTGCTGAACACGCCCACCGACTGGTTGCCGCCCAGGCGCGGTGGGCGCACCTTCAGGCGCGGCTTGTCTTCCAGTGCCTGGTGAAAGAGAAACAGCAGCCAGACATGGCTGACCTGTTCCAGCCCCTGCACGGCATCACCCTGATCGAAGGGCGGCAGCAGCTCCAGCACGCCGCGCGCAGCGGGGGCCAGATGCGGTTGGCGCGGGATGGCAAACTTTTCCTTGAAGCAGGAGTGGACGATACCGACCGGGGAAACCAGATGCTGCATGGCCCGACTCTCAGCGCCTGCTGACCGGGGCGTCGTATGCCACCCGGCAGCCCGCATCGCGGAACGGCCCGGTGAAGCGGATCCAGCCTTCGCCCGGGCTGGTCTGGGCGCAGGTCAGGTGGCCGTCGCTCTTGCTCTGCCAGAGGAAGAACGGCGCTGGCGCAGCGAAGCCGGGCAGGCTCAGGGCGAGCAGGGCGATGAGGAGCAGGGTACGCATGATGGTGGTCTCCAGAGCGTGATGGGCACAGCCTAACACGGCCTCAGAAGCGTTCCTTGTCGCCCAGGTAGCGCCACTGCCCGAGCGGCAGCTTGGCCATCGGCACGCCGCCGATGCGGATGCGCTTCATCTCCCGTACCTGCAGGCCAAGCGCGGTGCACAGCGTGCGCAGCAGATCCGGCGCCGGGTTCTTCAGGGCGAAGCGCAGGCGTTGCTCGCTCTGCCAGCTGGCCTTGCACGGCGGGTATTGCACGCCCTTGTGCAGCAGGCCTTTCTTCAGGCGTTCCAGGCCGTTGGCGGGCATCTCGCCGCTGACCTCGACCAGGTATTCCTGTTCCAGTCTGGCGCCGTCCTCGCGCAGCTTGCGCTGGGCACGCCAGTCCTGGCTGAGCACTACCAGGCCGCTGGCGCCGTTCTGCAGCGGCAGGCTCTGTTCCTGGCGCAGGAAGTGACCGTGCAGGATGCGCTGGGCATGCGGGTCGTCCGCCCAGTGCTGGGCGGCACCGAGCTGGTGTTGCAGTGCGGCGGCGCTGCTACCGGCCGGCACATGTAGCAGCAGGCTGACCGGGTCGACCGAATCGAGGCTGGCACCGGGCAGCAGTTCCACCCGCTGCTGCTCGTCCACCTTGTGTTGCGGCGCCTCGATTACCTGGCCGTCGACGCTGACCCAGCCGCCGGTGATGTACAGGTCGGCTTCGCGGCGCGAGCAGCCGAACAGTTCGATGACGCGTTTGGACAGGCGGGTAGGTTCGCTCATGGCAGGGCTCTGGCAGGGAGGGGGACAGATAGAAAGAAAAAGCCCCGCCGGAGCGGGGCTTGCAGGCAGTAGGCTCAGACCAGCTCGCCCCACATGTCGTATTCATCGGCATCGACGATGCGCACGCGCACCTTGTCACCGGGCTTCACGTTGGTGGCGTCGATGAACACGCTGCCGTCGATCTCTGGAGCGTCGGCCCAGGAACGGGCGACGGCGCCTTCGCCGTCCACTTCGTCGACCAGCACGTCCATCTCCAGGCCGATCTTGGCCTGCAGGCGTGCCGAGCTGATGGCCTGCTGGTGCGCCATGAAGCGCTCCCTGCGTTCCTGCTTGACGTCGTCCGGCACCGGCTCCAGGCCCAGGTCGTTGGCCGGGGCGCCTTCCACCGGCGAGTACTGGAAGCAGCCGACGCGGTCGAGCTGGGCTTCGCTCAGCCAGTCGAGCAGGTACTGGAAGTCTTCCTCGGTCTCGCCCGGGAAGCCGACGATGAAGGTGGAGCGGATGGTCAGCTCGGGGCAGATCTCGCGCCACTTCTTGATACGGGCCAGGGTCTTGTCTTCGAAGGCCGGGCGCTTCATCGACTTGAGCACTTTCGGGCTGGCGTGCTGGAAAGGAATGTCGAGGTAGGGCAACAGCTTGCCGGCCGCCATCAGCGGGATCACGTCGTCAACGTTGGGGTAGGGGTAGACGTAGTGCAGGCGCACCCATACACCCATGGCCGACAGGGCCTCGCACAGTTCGAGCATGCGGGTCTTGACCGGCTGCCCGTTCCAGAAGTCCAGCTTGTACTTCAGGTCCACACCATAGGCGCTGGTGTCCTGGCTGATCACCAGCAGCTCCTTCACGCCAGCCTTGACCAGGCGCTCGGCTTCGCTGAGCACGTCGCCGACCGGGCGGCTGACCAGCTTGCCGCGCATCGACGGGATGATGCAGAAGCTGCAACTGTGGTTGCAGCCTTCGGAAATCTTCAGGTACGCATAATGACGCGGTGTCAGCTTGATGCCCTGCGGCGGCACCAGATCGATCAGCGGGTTGTGCTCGGTTTTCGGTGGAATCACCTCGTGCACCGCACTGACCACCTGCTCGTACTGCTGCGGGCCGGTCACGGCCAGCACGCTGGGATGCACGTCACGGATGCTGTTCTCGGCCACGCCCATGCAGCCGGTGACGATCACCTTGCCGTTCTCGGCGATCGCCTCGCCGATGGCATCCAGGGATTCGGCCTTGGCGCTGTCGATGAAGCCGCAGGTGTTGACCACCACCACGTCGGCATCCTGGTAGGTCGGCACGATCTCGTAACCTTCCATGCGCAGCTGGGTCAGGATGCGTTCGGAGTCGACGGTCGCCTTGGGGCACCCTAAGGAAATAAACCCTACACTAGGAGCTTTCTTAGTTTGAGTAGTTGTCATCACTGATCACGGGAGAGAGCAAAAATTAGCGCGCGAGTATACAGCTATCTGAGGTTTTCCGATCCCCGGCAGGCGACCGGCAGCAGTGCCGACCGTCAGTTGCAGTATGCGCAGCGGTGGGCTGCTGATCGTGGCCTGACGCTCGATGAATCATTGTCGCTGCGCGACGAGGGGCTGTCGGCTTACCACCAGAATCACGTCAAGCAAGGGGCACTCGGTACGTTTCTGCGTGCCGTCGACGAGGGACGTATACCTGACGGCTCGGTGTTGATCGTAGAGGGGCTTGACCGACTGAGTCGGGCCGAGCCGATCCAAGCACAGGCGCAGCTGGCTCAGATCATCAATGCCGGCATTACGGTGGTTACCGCCAGCGATGGGCGTGAGTACAACCGGGCCGGCTTGAAAGCGCAGCCGATGGACCTGGTCTACAGCCTGCTAGTGATGATCCGCGCTCACGAGGAGTCCGACACGAAGAGCAAGCGGGTCAAGGCTGCGATCAGGCGCCAATGCGAAGGCTGGGTGGCTGGCACCTACCGTGGTTTGATCCGAAATGGCCAGGACCCGCAATGGCTCAGATGGGATGGCCAGGCCTGGCATTTGATACCAGAGCGCGTCGAGGCGGTGCGCTACGCCATTGAGCTGTACAAGCAGGGCGAGGGGGCCACGCGAGCTGTGCGCAAGTTGGCTGAGCGTGGGTATGACCTGGGGGACTGGAGCATTTCTGGCCAGCAGATCTACCGTCTTGTGAAGTTGCCGGCGTTGCGAGGGGCGAAGCGCATCAGTCTCGATGGTGAGGATTACCTGCTAGAGGGCTACTACCCGCCAGTGCTTGCCGATGTGGAGTATGAAGCTCTGCAGGCCGCCACCGAGACGCGGCATGGTCGTCGTGGTGCCAGCGACATCGTCGGTATTGTGACCGGCATTGGCATCACCTGGTGCGGGTACTGCGGCACTGCCCTGGTTGCGCAGAACCTGGTCAGCCGCAAGCGCGATGATGGCAGCCTGGCCGATGGCCATAGGCGCCTGCACTGCACGTCATACAGCAATGGTGCAGGGTGTAAGTCGGCTAGTTGCAGCGTTGTGCCAATCGAGAAGGCGCTACTGTCCTACTGTTCGGATCAGATGAACCTGTCGCGGCTGCTGGAGCCGGCTGACGATGGTCATCAGGTGCGGCAGCGCTTGCAGGCCTGTCGGCGAAAGGAAGCGGACATCGAGCGGCAGCTGCAGCGTATTACCGAGGCGCTGTTGGCTGACGACCAGGGCGCTGCGCCATTGGCATTTGTGCGCAAGGCCCGCGAGCTTGAAGCAGATCTACAGCGGATACAGGCTGAGGTGACCCAGCTGGAGCGTGAACAGGCGCTGGTGGGGCAAGTGCAAACGCCTGCAGGCTCTGAGCTATGGCGGAAGCTGGCGGTTGATGGGCAGGACGTGCATAGCTCGGCGCGTGAGCATCTGCGGCAGCTCGTGCTCGATACGTTCAGCCGCATTACGGTTTACACGCGAGGGGTGGTGCCTGATCCGAAGTCGAAGGTGATCCACTTGGTGCTAGTGTCGCGTTCGGGGCAGCGTGTCGCGCTGGATGTTGATCGGCGGTCGGGGGCCTGGAAGGCTGGCCGCGACCGCCGAGGGTGATCAGGCGGCTTTCTTACCGATCAGGATTGCCGCCAGCTCAGGGTCGCCGGGTGGGCTGCTGTGAACCACCAGGTGGCCCATGCCCTCCCAGTAGTTCTCCTGCACCTCGATGCACACCCGCCAGGCCGCCCACGCCACGTTGGCGCCGGCCTCGATCACGTTGCCTGCTTCATCGACAATGGCCAGGCGTGCAGGCTTTCCGTCTGCCGTGGTGCAGCTGAAACCGGTGCTGACCGTTGCGCTGATGCGTGCTGCTGGCAGCTCGGGGTTTGGTACAGAGTCTTTCATGCTGCCTCCTCAATCTTCACCGGCTGCCAGTCGCTGTCGCACAGGCCATAGGCGCTGCTGCATGCAGTGGCGTCGGCTTCGCCGTCGCTGGCGATCAGGTCGTACTGGATGCCGCCGCGCGTGGTGCGCGACCACTCAACGGCCTGGCGGATGTTGGCGATATCTACGATCTGCTGTGCGCTCATTTCCTTGATAGAGCCCTGCTGGTGCTTGGCATTGCTGCCTGCAAAGAAGGTGGCGCCCTGGCGCTTGCAGGTCTGGCCCACGAGGTTTTCCCAGTGCTCGAGGCGGTCGATGACCTCGGGCCAGCGTGCAGCGATATCGCGCAGCTCGCCTTTGCGGCAGTTGATGCAGGGCATGCAGCCCACTCGACCGGCGCCGAGGGTGTAAAGCGGGTTCGGCTTGATGCCCATGTAGCGGTGGGACTCGAACACGGCGGCCACGTCCCACTTGAGGATTGGCCGGTAGTTGTAGAGGCCACCGCCCACTTCGTCGCACTCGGCCAGGTAGCGGCGCACGTCAGATTCGTCGCGGCGCACGCCCTGCCAGCTCATGATCATGTTCTGGCCGTCCATCAGGGGGAGCATGACCTGCTCGATGATGACGTTGCGCTTGAGTTCCTCGGTGCAGAACTGGGCTTTGCGGCTGGGGAACCGTCCTTTCCAAAGGCACAGGTCGAGGAACGGGATTCCGGTCGGCTGGAGCACCTGCAGTGCGGCTTCGACGATGCTTTCTGCCACACCCTGGTCGCGCCACTTGGTGGCGATGAACTCGCGCTTGCGGGCGATCTGGCGGGAGAAGTCCGCACGGCGCCGTTCGATGGTGACGCCCGTGGATTGCTCCAGATAGTCGATGTACTCCAGCGTCAACTCGTGCTCATTGCCGGTGTCCGCGAACACGGCGCGCAGGTTGTGCGCCCCCTGAGCGATGGCGAGCAGCAGCAGGGCGGTGGAGTCCTTGCCGCCCGAGACGCTGACGATGTTGTGCAGATCGCCCTGCAGGGAATCGGTCGGGTGGAACGGCCAGCGGATCGCCGTGGCCAGGTCGATTTGGGTTGGGGCGGTCATGGCTGGGCTCTCCCTGCTAAAGTCATGGTTCCGAACAGCGACAGGAGCAGGATGCAATGGACAGAGATACCAAAACCCGTGTTCTGGTCGAGTCGTTGAGCGACTTGATGCAGAATCCGCCCATGCCTATACCGACAGATCTCAATGCTGCTGGCTCTGCAGTGTTCAGGGCGCTGGTTGAGGACTGGGAAACGCTCAGCTCGTTTGCTCAGGGTCAGTTGCTGCTGGCTGTTGCCATCCTGGCTCAGCAGCAGGGTGCGGAACTGCGTGCTGATATGACTACCGAACAGATAATCAGGAAGCTCAGGGACGCCCACTGAGGGGGGCGTATACCCCTCGACAAGCTGCGCGTGCTGGCAACTTTGAGAGCGGAGCGATGGGCTCAACTCGCGGGCGCGGCGCACGCCTGTCGTGGGGTGTGCAGCTGCTGCGCAGCTGGCGGGCAGGGTATTGGATGATGTCGCGCCTTCGGCGCGGCGGTCTATAGCGCCCCCGCGCGAGTCCTGCAGGCGGCCGGCCAGCACCGTGCACAGCAGGTTCAGCGGGTGACGGCCGCCGCCGTGCTGTCGCACGGCAGTGGCTACGGTGGTGGCGGGGGCTTGGGTCATGACCGAGCCTCCTTCTCTTCTTGGGAGCGAGCCAGGTGGTGTAGGTCGTTGCGCACGGCGTCAACCTCGGCCGACTTCTCTGCCCATGCGTCCGGGTCCACGTGGTCTTCGATATGGCCTTCGAGCAGGTTGTTGAGGTACTGCGGCGACAGTGCGTCCAGCTCCCAGCTGCTCGTGCCGTACTGGGGTCGGTACGCGGCGAAGCGCGAATCCGTGGTTTTGGCCGGGTTCTCTGGCGGCTTGATCTCGTCGATCTGGTCCATCGTCAGGGCGATGCGGTCTAGGTCGCTATCGTCCATCTCGTGGCGAGTGAATAGCGATAGCCGCTCGATCAGGTCGCGCGTCATATCGATGCCGCTCGGGTCGTGGTCGCCCAGGTGCAGCACGCGCACCCGCTGGCCTGCATATAGGGCCGGCAATAGGTGGTCCTCGGCGAACCCGCGCAGGACAGACCCGCTCGGGTAGCCGCGCGCAGCCAGAATGGGCACGTCCCATTTGCGGCAGGTGCCGGTCAGCACGCCAATCAAGGCTTCCTTCTCGATCACCACGAACACGCGGGTTTCCTGATTCGCCCACATGTCCTGGCCGTAGCTCTGGGCAGCACTGCGCAGGATGGAGCTGCCGGCGTCCCAATGCGGATTGGTCAGAAACTCGCGGGTGCGGTCCTCGATGGCGTCCCAGTCCATATGCCCGGCCAGCTTGGCGTCGTTGATCAGGTTGGCGGTGCGCTTGTACGACTGCAGGGTGTTCTCGATCACGTCGCGGGCTACCAGTTGGTAGTACAGCTGGCGGACGGTGAGCACATAGCCCTGGCGTTGGTAGTCTTCGATCAGGTCGTTCATGTAGTCGATCAACTGGCTGTTGCGCTTGCTGAACGACTTTGCGATGTACTGTTCGCAGCTCATGGCCTGGCCTCCTGTGCGTCGCCAGGCATCGGCAGTGTCGAGCCGTTGCGCAGTGACCTCTGCTGGTCGATCCAGTCGAAAAAGCCATTCGGCCCTTCGTAGTAAGCGGCCATCTGTTCGACCTTGCCCAGTAGCTCCAGCTCGGCCTGGGCGATCAGGTTGGCGGCGGTGCTGCCGCTTAGTACGTCGATGGCGTAGGCCCAAAGCTGGGCCGGGGTGAGCTGGAAACGGTCGAAGTCGGTGTCCGGCTCGATGCCGATCAGGCAACTCGACTGCGCGCCCTTCTGACCTTCCCGGCCCTTAGTCATGATGGTGGCCACTTTGCCGTCGCCGCCTGGCTCGGTTCGGTGGAACCTGTAGGCCTTCATCTGATAGCTGCTGCCGGCGTGGATCTCGGTGCGTTCCAGCTCGCTCATGTGTGCCTTCCCGTTGGGAGTCCAGGGCCGGCCGCCCCTGGGTGAGCGGGGGCCTTCGTGCAGGTACAGGACGTGGGTAGGCGGCACGTTGTGATAGGTGCCTTCGGGAATGTCGCCGTAGTCGATATTGACCTGCGTACCCACCAACACGGTGCTGGTGAAGTCGAATCGGTGGCTATGGATGGCAGAGAACTCGAAGCAGCTACGGCGCGGCAGTTCCGGGTGCCAGACGTGCAGGCGCTGGCCGGCCTGGAGCTGCACCTGAATGAAGCCGAGGCCGTGCAGGCTGATAGGCGCCTTCATTGGGTCATGGGCAGCGCTCATGCGTTCACCTCCTGCAGCTCGCGCTCGGCCTGGGCGTGCGCCTTGGCGCGGTGGGTGGTGGCCAGCAGTTCCATCAGCTGATGGTGGTAGGCCTGGCGGGCGTGGGTAGGCGTCCACTCGGGGATCGCCTTGTTCAGCGGCTCGACGCCTTCGAGGCATGCCCATGGCTCGGGGTGCGGGGGCATGAGTTGCTGGCGTTCGGTGGCAAGGGCGATCATGTCCGCCTCGTGCACGCAGTCGGGCAGCACCGGGTCAAGGTCGAAACGTTCGCAGATGGCCAGCCACAGGCGTTCTTCAAGCTGCTTGTAGGTGTCGATCAGCAGCGACAGCCCGCTGAACTCTTCGGCCTTGAACAGTCGCAGCGAGCTGGCATAGCTCCAGGCGTCGCGCGCGTTCAAGGCGTGCAGGTTGAGTACCTGGGTCCATGCGTCGTTGCGTCGCTCGGCGGCCTCAATCATCAACAGCTTGATGGGGCGGGCAATGTCGGCCAGGTAGGCCTCGGTGGCGTCGTGCAGCAGGCCGGCCAGCTTGTGCTCCTGCGGCACGATGTCGGCGACGATCAGGGAATGCTGTGCGACCGAGTAGTGGTGGCGGGTCTGGCCATTGAAGCGGCAGACGAAGGCCAGGCCGTGGCAGATGTCGTCAATGCGGATCTGCTTGGCCTGGGGCTTGAGGATGTCCACCTGGGTGGCGCTTTGGGTGAGAATCCAGCTCATGTCAGGCGGCCTCCTGCTTGAGGTCGACCAGCAGCACCGCATTGCGGGCGTCGGTGCGCAGCTTCCAGAGGGTTTCGGTGCCGAGCTGGGCACGGATCTGGTGCTGCAGCTCGGCGTGCTCGCGCTCCAGCTGGGCGAGCTTGGCGAGGGCGCGGTTGTGGTCGTGCTGTAGCTTGCCGGCCGCCTCGGGCGTGAGACGCAGCAGGGGGAAGTGACGGCGGATCATGCTGCGTCCTCCATGTCTGCGGCGTCGAAGTCTTCGCGAGCTGCCTGGTCCATTGCCCGGCGCACGATCTCACGCAGGCTGTTGGTGACCGGATTCAGTCCTTCGGGGTTGCAGTCGAAGTACAGATGGGCGGTCTGGAAGTCGAAACTGAAGCCGGCGTCCATGTCCAGCCAGTCGATCAGCTCGCTGTCGGGGTGGGGCTGGGTGTTGGCCTGGGCTTTCTTGATGCGCTCGGCCATGTCCAGCACCTGGGCTTGGAGGTGGCGGCTGAAACGGGCGTGGTCGTGTGCATTGAGTCCGGCGAAGGTGTCGGCTGCCAGCTCCAGCTTGGCGACTACATCGATCAGCACGGCGTGGTCTTCATCGCTCAACGGCGAGGTGGCGGCCAGACGGTTGAGTAGGCCGCGTTCGACCTGGGCGTGGTCGTCGGCTTCGGATCTGATATTGCTGCGCAGGGTCATGGCCTCGCGGGTGCGGGCGTCGAGCTGGGCCTGCAGATCCTCATTGGCGACGTTCTTGGCTTGCAGCAGCTTTTCCCAGGTAGCGGCTGCGCTGTCGGCGCCTTGCTTCTTGCCGGCGTCGCGGCCTGTGCGCAAGCCGATGCTGTAGAAGATGAAGCAGGCCAGCGCGCTGGTGGCGAGCATGACAAGCAGAGCGCACTGTTGTGCTGTGGTGAGTTCCATGGTGGTCTTCCTCGTGTTGGCCGGGCGCTGGTGGTGGCAGCGGGTTCGGCTGTCAGGTGGTTTTGGTGTTGCTCGGTGTGGCGATCAGGATTCAGCCCAGAGCGCTTCGGCTTCTTTACGGGCATCCGTTGCGTCCCATTCGCTCAGTCGCTTCTCGTACATTTCAGCCAGGGTCATTTCGTCATTGGCCGAGATTCCCGTGATCTCGGCGCTGTGCTGATTCGCTAGGGCGCGTACGGCTTCGGTGATGGCCTTCTTCTTGTCGCCTGCCTCGGGCATGCGGATGACGTAGGTGATGAATCCCATGGCTATTCCTCCTGTTCTGCTGGTCTGATCTTCTCGGCTAGCTCGGCGTCGGCCGCTTCGGCCTGGGTGTCGATGAGTACGGCCAGGTGGCGGATGTCGACGAACTTGGTGCCCTTGGCGCTGGCGTCGAGCTTGGTGACGGGTAGCGGCACGCGCAGCTCGCGCAGGGCGCGGGTGAAGTTGTCGTCGTTGAGCTTGTCGAAGTACTGCGCGCGCAGCCGCTCGACGGGCACGAGCAGGTCACCGAACACCCGGAACAGCAGCTCGACGGTCTGCGCGCGCGGGGCGGTGAGTAGGCGTAGCTCGCGCTGGTTGGCCTGGCTCATGCGGCAGTCGCCTGGTCGTCAGCGAGCTGGTCAGCCAGACGCTTGAGGCTGACCCGGCCAGCGATGCGTGGCGGGGCTGGTTTGGTGTGTGGCTGGAGCGTCTTGCGCAGCTCGGCGTTGATGCCGGCCAGGGTGGCGCGGGCGGTGGAGCCGAACGCGACAAAGCGCGGTAGCGGGGCGGTGCTGTCCACCGGCTCGATGACGGCGCCCAGCTCGATGCCGTCCAGGCCGGCGCCGAGGCGCAACGTGGCGCGGGCTCGGTACTGGCTGCCGAGGTCGGCGGCCAGGTGCTCCAGCGCGGCGGCCAACTGCAGGTGTTCGCGCTGCAGGGTACTGCCTTCGGTGGTGAGGGAGAGGCCGGCTGCGGTGGCGGCCAGGGTGAGGTTGGCCAGGATCTTGTCCTGGGTGAAGCGCTCGGGGCCGAGCTTCAGCAGCTCGATCAGCAGGGACTCAATCAGTCGGGTGTCCATCAGTCTGTCCTTTGTGGGTGGTTCCAGGCGATTTCGACGTGGGTACGCACGAGGTCGCGCAGGTGCTCCGGCACGCCAGCCAGTGCCGCGCGGCGTTCGTCTTTGCTCTTGAGCGCGACTATCTGAGCGGCGTACTGGCGGGGCCGGAGCGAGGTGTCAGGCGACATCGCGCGGATCTGCCTGGGGTTCTGGCATCTGGCGCTCGATGCCGAGCTTGTCGGCCAGCCAGGGGATACCGGCATCGGTGACGCGGGTGGTGCGCGGGTACTGCACGCCGTGCACCGGGTGGTGGTAGCGGAATTCACGCGTGACCAGATAGAGCTTGGTCAGCTCGGGATTGGCCGGCCGGTTGAACTTGTCCAGCAGGCCTTTCTCGCGCATGCGCTTCATCATGTCGCGGTGCTTGAGGCCCAGGCGCTCGGCGGTGTCTTTGAGTGAATGGCTCATGTCACCTCCTACGCTGCGGCCGCGCGCTGGGGCGTGGCGATGATGTGAAGGTGCTCGATGCTGCTGAGCAGGCGCTTTAGGCACTCGTGCTGATCGCCGCGAACGGTGAAGCACTTGGTGCGTGGCTTCGCGGTGCCAATGCTGGCGATGATCGTCACGCCCTCGGCCGGGCGGGTACGGTGCACGGCGACGTTGATGGGCAGCGCCAGGCCGGTTTCGAGGCTGGCAAAGCCGCCGTGACGCACCATGTAGCGCAGCCGGTTGGTCTGGTCGGTGGAGAGCAGGGCGTCCGGCTCGGGCAACAGGGGCTGGCGAGTGACGCGGGGCGGGGCAGGCTCGCCGCCGTCTACGCGGCCATTGGCAATGGCGTCGATGAAGTCAGCGACCTTCAGGTGCTTCTCGGGATCGTCGGTTTTCACGTCCATGCAGTGCACCATCTCGCCCATCTCGATGCGCACGGCGGTCGCCGGGTTACCGCGCTCGATGCGGATGCGGAACGTCACCTGCTCGCGGCTGTAGGGCATGCGCGAAACGGTGTGGTTGAAGGTGCCGGTCATGTTGAGCTGGGCCAGCAGGCGCAGCAGGTTGTCTTCGGGGAGGGCGAAGTTCATGCGGCCACCTTCTTGTCTGGAGCGACCAGCCAGGTGTAGGGCGGCTGCTCCTGCTCCATGCGGCGGTAGTAGGCCGCGCTGATGGTCAGGTCGGAAAGCCGGTCGTATTGGTCATCAGTGATAGCGCCGAGGATGAAGCCCGCGTAGATCATTCCGTGGCAGCGGCCTGACTGATCTTCGACTACGAAGCGGTTGCTGGACTCACGCAGGCGCTTGATCTCGCCCAGGATGGTTCTCAGCAGCTGCTGGTGCGGGTGTGCGGCTTGGGGGGTTGGTGTGCGCATCATGCCGCGTGCCCTCCATCGTTCGGATCGAAGGGCGGCTGATCGGCCACGGTGAAGCGGCGGCCGGTGGCTTCCTTGGGCAGGAAGTCGACGTGACCGGTGGAGAACAGGAACTTGGGTTTTACGCGGGAGAACTGGCAGCCGGTGGCCTCGGCGGCGCGGCGTAGTTCAAAGATGCGCTCTGCCTGGCAAGACGGGAGCGCGTGAACAGATGCTGACATGGTTTACCTCGGCTCTGTGGTGGAGAGACGAGGCAAATAAAACGTATCGTTGTTGTTATGTCAACAACGAATTGTTGTATTGCGAGAAAACAGCTAGCCGAATATGGATTTCTGCCAGTGCTCCTCGGTCACGATAGCGAGGGGAATGCCGCTCTCGCGTAGTTCGACGGCTTTCTTGATCTTGGTGCCGTAGCTGCTGTGCAACCACTGGTCATTGCCGATGCTGCCGACCACTAGGTAATGAACTTTCTTGCTCACGCTCGGCGCGATTAGGCCGCCGCGCTCGGTGACCAGCGCTTCGCAGTCTTTACGAGGCCCGTATGCCATGACGCCAGTGAACAGGAATAGGCGGCTATCCCAAAACAGGCTAGGGGCTGGCTGGTCGATAGGTAGGGTGGTCGGAGCTTGGAAGGGGTGGGCCTTGCTGAGTTCCAGGCCGGTGAACTGTCGGAGCATGTCGAGCAGTTCGGCGGCTTCATCCGCGTCTAGGACGTTGTCGCTGAGCATGTCCGCCAGGCGGCGATAAAGGATGTTCACCACCGGGTCGGCCAGGTGGTTCAGGTTGGTCTCAATCCAGCGCTTGAGGAATTCGGCCTCTGCCTGGTTGATGGTGCCGTCTGCGGTGATGCCTGCTGCCAGGCCGATTAGTGCGTCGGCTGATCTGCGGTCAATGCGAGCCTCATGAAAGCAGCGACTGTTCTGGAATTCCTGGTGCAGGTCTACCATCTTGCTCAGCTTCCTCTGCGGTTTCGTCCGTGTTGGCGTCTATCAGCTTGCTGATATCCGCTGTGAAGGTGATCACCATGCTGGTTTTGCTACAGGTGATCGTCACTTCTTGTGCAGGGTCTATCTCGAGATCTTCGCCGCGCAAGCCTTGCCATTGAGCGAGGTACTGCAGTGCGCCGTACTTATCCAGCTTCTTGAGGGTGCGGCTGACCCCGCCTTTCCAGTGGGTAACAGGAAGTTCGCCATTCCGGGCAGCCTCGGCCAGCTCAGGCTTAGCACTGGCCAGCTCTCGGCCCGTCTCCCAGCAGCTGATCAGGCCTTTGTCGTCTGCTTGCCACCGTTCTTCCCAGCTCAGTACTGTGCGGATCTGCTCATTGATGCTGCGGGATATGCGAGCCATTACAGGGCGCCTCCATGCCATACAACGCGGCCGACGATGGATAGCTGCTCGATGTCGCTGTCAGAGACGGGTTGGTCGGGGTAGGCGCGCTTGTCTTCGTTGTCACTGCGGATGATCCAGCCGCCGGTCAGGGACTGGATCAAGCGCTTGATGATCAGTTCGCCGTCTGGCTTGCGGAGCGCAAAGATGCGGCCGTCTCGTGGTTGAGTCTGGCTTTCGTCGAGCAGCACCACGTCACCATCGCACACGGTCGGCTCCATGCTGTGCCCCTGGACATATATCACGTGCAGGTTGCGTTCTCTGAGGCTCATGCGGGAGAGCCATGCGCGCTTGAATACTAGGCCGCCTTTGACTTCAACGTGGTCATTTAGCTGGCCATTGCCTGCGGCGCCGTGTGCCGTGTACTGGGGCACCAGTGCGTATTCAGTGGCGTCGGGTACGTGACCATAGGTTGCGGGTGTTTCGGCGGCTTGGATCTTTTCGCCTTCGATCAATTCCATCAGCGAAACGTCGAGTGCTGCTGCAAGCGTACGCAGATCGGCCAGGCTGGGTTCGCGCAGTCCGTTTTCATAATTACTGACGCGCGCTTGACCTCTCTCCCAGTCGCACTCGTTGCCGAGCTGAGTTTGAGAGAGGTTTTTTGCCTTTCGCAGGCGTGCGATTCGTGTGCCGAGACTTTCCATTGCGAAAAAATATCACGCTCCGTTTAATTCGGTGACGACTAAACGTGTTGCAAAAACAACGATACGTTGTTAGTTTTCTTGCCGTACCAACTGGAGGTCGCTAGATGAACCGCATTTCCGAGATTCGTCGAGCTGCTGGAATCTCGCAGCTCGCGCTTGTTGACCAGCTTCGCTGGTCGCAGGGGCGCCTGAGCAACTATGAAGCGGGTCGGCGCGTGCCTGGGCTGGCTGAGTGTCGAGCCATTGTGCGCGGGCTTAATGAGCTTGGCGCCTGCTGCACGCTTGATGACGTTTTCCCGCCTGAGCCTGCACAGATTCCGGCTGCTGCTTAGAAAAAAGGCGCCGTTAGGCGCCCTGTTTCCCGGCCGCCGTTGTAGCGGTGGCCGCCAGAGCCCTAGGGCTCTGTGTTGCCTGCCTCTCCACCACAGATCAGCAGGCTTTGCAGCGACCTCACGGCCGTTGCGCTACGGACCACCTGACGAGGGGGCACCGTGGTGAGGACTATAGCAACACGCCTCGCCACGGCCAATGGCAGCTTGCTCCGGCGGCTGCCACCTCCTGGCGCGTGCCACCACCACGCGCCGTACCTGGGCCGGGATGCCTGGGGTTGCCCGTTCGCTGTCACCACCAGCGGGCGGGCTGTTGAGGGCAGGGCCTGTGCGGAGCACGGGCCTTGCCTGGGGTGCGGTCGGTTCGCCGGCTGCATGCGACCACCTGACTAAGGGAGCCCGTGCCTTCGGGCATGGCTCCGGGAGTTGTCCATGTCTTTCCGACCACGCATGAACAGTGTCGAGCGCGCCCAGCGTTCGATCCTGACGCTACAACAGGCGCTGTACCACGCGGCGCACGATTACCCAGGCGGTGCCACTGCCATTGCCGCAGTCGACGGGGTGATCAGCCCCTCGACCCTCAATCACAAGCTGAGCCGCACCGGCGCCAACCCGAAACACCGGGTGAACGTCGATGAGCTGCAGCTGATTCTCGACCTGACCCGCGACCCGCGCATTGTTGATGCGCTGCTGCAGCCGATTGGCTGGGTGGGCGTTGATGTGTCTGAGCTTCACGAAACTGACACGCCGAAATCCTTGCTGACGGGCATCACCGAGATGCTGCGCAGCGAAAACAACCTGAGCGAGCAGCTGGCGAAGGCGCTGGCCGATGACCATGTGGATGACGATGAGCTGGCTCAGTTCGAGATGCTGGCCGTGCGCATGCTGCAGGCGGTGTTCCGGTTGCGCGCTGCGGTGCGCCTCAAGCATGAGGAGGGGCAGGCTGATGGCTGATAACGCTGATCGCGCGGCGGATGAATACGCCGTACACGAACAGGCCCGCGCCGCTTCCCGTGTGAATGTGGCGCCTGTGCATCGGCTTGAGTGCGACTGGTGCGGTGGTGCCATTCCGCTCGCGCGCCGTGAGGCGCTGGCAGGGCATGACTGCGTGACCTGTATCGACTGCCAGCAGCTGCTGGAGCGGAAAGGGGGTGGGCGATGAAGGCGGCGAACCCTGTTGTGCGGCTGCACCTGGTGCGTGAGCGCGCCCATGGCGGCTTGCGTATTCGTCAATGGGACACGCTGGACGATATCGGCCCAGGTGTTCACGAGCTGTACGCCGGCCCGGCCGAGCTTGAGGGTGTTTCCGAAGTGCTGGCCGAGGGGCATGGCTTCTGGCGCAGCTGCTCCGGTTGCCATGAAACCGAGGACGGCCACCCGGTTGGCAGTTATGCCTACAGCAGCGTTCTGCAGTGCTCGCTGGGCAGCGGCTGCAGCGAGTGCGGTGGCTTGGGTGCGACCTGGGACAACACCGACTATGGCCGGATCGCTCATGAGGAAGGGTTGAACGATGAGTTCGATGAGGGCGCAGCTAGGTGCTCAGCCTGTGCTTGCGGTCGCACTGATCCTCACGCCCAAACGCTTGCCTGTATCAAGGCTGCAGGTGATGCGCTGCGTAGCAGCGGCTCGATCCGCTCCATGCTTGAGTCGTTAGATGCGCCTGGCGCTGTCTTTGGTGGGCCGGCCGCCGCGGGTGATGGGGAGGTGGCCAATGACTGATCGTGATCCTCTGCCGAGAACCGGCGACGATATGGATCTGCCTGAGGGTAAGACCTGCGCTGACTGCGTGCATTGCGGCCGTTGCACTGCGATGTTCGGCCATATCCCTGCTGATGAGTCCTGCGACTGGTCGCCGTCGCGATTCACTCCGAAGCGCGTGGAGCAGTCCGATTCTAGCCGGCGCTATCACGTCATCGTCGTGCGCGATAGCACGGGCGAAAAAACCTACATGACCCGCACGCCGGTTACTCATCATGAGGGCTGTGTGCTGCTGAGCAAGATCACGGACTACCCGTGGCGGCGCAAGCTGCTGGAGGAGGTGGCCAATGGCTGAGCAGTGCGACTGCCTGAACCAATGTGGCGACGATGAGCGCGTTGCTCTGTACCTGGTTGAGCCGTGTGAGTGGCGCGTAAGGCGTGCGCAGCAAGAGAAAGCCCGGCTTGAGAGCGAAGTGTCTCTGCGCGTTGACGCCGCGAACTGGCGTGCCTACTGCGCTGATAGGGAGGTGCTCAATGACTGACCGTCACGAACTACTCGATGACGTGCTGGCCCAGCTGCAGGCCGGCGACCTCAAGCCGGAAACGCCGCTGGTGATCGGCAAGCGCACCCGTTGCGAGGTCGAGGGCGACAAGGCACCGGAAAAGACGGGCTGGTATGTGATCTATGAGCATATGGGCTCGAAGGGCGAGACCTTCTACTGCGGCGCCTTCGGTGACTGGCGCTCGGGCGAGAAGGGCAGCTGGCAGAAGATCAAGCCGAAGGGCGGCAAGATCTCGGCCGAGGATCGCGCCGTCATGAAGGCCCGCGCCGAGGAAGGCCAGCGCAAGGCTGCCGAGGCCGAGCAGAAGAAGCATCGCACGGCGGCGCGCCGTGCCGCTGGCATCTGGAAGTATCTGGAGGAGAAGGGGCACTGCGCGTACCTGGACGCCAAGCGCGTAGGCGGCTTTGGCCTGCGCTACAAGCGTAAGTCAGGCACGGCGCTGGTGCCCATGCGCAGTGTGAAGACGTGGGATATCGTCGGCCTGCAGGTGCTGTTCCCGGCTGTGGTGCCGAAGCTGGGGCGGAACAAGACCTATTGGCCGTATGGCCTGGAAAAGGAAGGGGCTGTGCACCTGCTCGGCCCGGAGCCTGAGCCGGGCGACACCATTCTGGTATGCGAGGGTTACGCGACGGGCGCAAGCCTGTACATGGCCACTTCGCTGACGGTGGCGGTGTGCTTCGATGCGGGCAACCTGTTGCCGGTGGCGCAGGGGCTGCGGGTGCGCTATCCGGGCCGGCCGCTGGTGTTCTGCGCTGACGATGACTGGAAGACGGTCATTCAGGGCAAGCTGGTGAACGTGGGGCGGATCAAGGCCGAGAACGCGGCGCATATCACGGGCGGCCGGGTTGTGCTGCCGGTGTTCGATAGCGAGCGCGAGGACAAGTGGACGGACTTCAACGACCTGCACTGCGCCGAGGGGCTTGAGGCTGTGAAGCGCCAGGTGGAGGCGGTTGTGCGGCCTGCCACTGACGCGCCCTGGCGGGAGAAGCTGCAGTATGCGGAGAAGGGCGGGATGATCGCTCACCCGTACAACGTGGCGTTGATCCTGGGGAACGATGATCGCTGGAACAAGGTGATTGCGTTCGATTCGTTCAGCTCGAAGATCCGCAAGTTGCGCACGCCGCCGTATGGGGGCAGCGCCGGGGACTGGAGCGACCTCGATGACATCAAGGTGATGAACTGGCTGGCCGAGACCTACGGCCTGCGGGTGAAGACTGCGCATGTGGTGGAGGCGGTGAACGCGGTGGCGCATGACAATGCGTTTCACCCGGTGCGCGAGTTCCTTGATGGGTTGGAGTGGGATGGCTCGCCGAGGCTGGAGACCTGGCTGCAGCGGCACCTTGGTGTGGCTGATGGCGAGTATGCGCGCAAGGTGAGTAAGCGCTGGCCGTTGTCTGCGGTGGCTCGGGTGTTTCAGCCGGGCTGCAAGGCGGACTCGGTGTTGATCCTTGAGGGTGCCCAGGGCGCGGGTAAGTCGACCTCGATGTCGATCCTTGGCGGGCTGTGGTTCATGGATACGCCGTTCAACCTGGGCGACAAGGATGGCTATCAGGCGATCCGGGGGAAGTGGATCGTGGAGCTGGGCGAGCTGGATGCGTTCAACAAGGCAGAGTCGACGCGCGCCAAGCAGTTTTTCTCGGCCTCGGTGGATACGTACCGGGAGAGCTATGGGCGACGGGTGCTGGATGTGCCGCGCCAGTGCGTGTTCGTGGGTACGACGAACCAAGATGAATACCTGAAAGACGATACGGGCAACCGGCGTTACTGGCCGGTGATGTGTACGAAGGTGGCACTGGACGGCCTCCGGGCCGAGCGCGATCAGATCTGGGCCGAGGCGGTAGCTTGTTATCGCGCCGGGCACCCTTGGTGGGTGGAGCGTGATGAGGCTGAGTTGTTCGCAGTCGAGCAGGACCAGCGCTATCAGGCGGATATGTGGGAGGAACCCATCATCGCGTATCTGAGCCAGCCGACTGCCGGCGAGAGCGTGACGGGGGCGCAGATCCTTGAGAAGGCGTTGAACATCGACCCGAGCCATTGGGGTAAGCCGGAGCAGATGCGGGTGGGCAAGATCATGCATCGGCTCAAGTGGCCACGGCGCCGGCAGAGCAAGCCGGACAGGCCAACGGGCTCGCGTGGCTATGTGTACATGCGGCCGCCCGAGTGGAAGAAGGGCGCCAAGCCGCAGCCACCTCGACAGGAGACCGCATTTTGATTCCTGAAATGGATGACATGTTGAAGCTGTGGGCGCTGGATATGCATGGCGGGCCGCCTAGTGGTGGCTCGGGCGGCTCAGTGCTGGGGCAGTTGATGGACTGCAAGGGCGAGCTGATCCGTGGATCGCGGGGTGGGTCGCGCATGCTGTTGCCGTACAGCGCCGACATCGAGCTGATCGTGAACAAGCATCTGGACGCGCAGCTTGCCGTGGTGGTGCGTGAGCACTACCTGGTGCGTGACCCGCATCGAATGGATAGCCAGAAGTACAGGGCGTGCCGGTGCAGCCAGGCGCAGTTCTATCGTCATCTGCATGCCGCACACGTGGCGATTGCAGGTATGCTGCTGGAGCGGGCGGCGTGATCTGTCGCACCGCCCCGGCTTGTCCCGCCCGCGTTTTTGCTGGCGGGACTTCTACAGCCCGCGCCCCTGCTGGGCTTGTCTCTCCGTCCCACCTCCCACACACACCCGCACATGAGGCGGGCAGGCAGGAGCACGCGCGCGCGTTACGCGCAGCGTTTATTAATCTCTCTCTATACACGAGAAGATTAAAAATAAGTGGGACGGTGGGCAGCGCCTTGTTTTTGCTGGGGGTTTTGCGTCCTGCCTGCTGGTGCGGTAGTGAGTCCGGTAGGTCGTTGGCCTGCGGCGCTGTAGCCAGTTTCGGTATATGTCCGTTTTTTTCCGGTGCGTTGCCGCCGATTGCAGGGGTGGCAGGGCGTCCCGCTTGCTGCCATGAGAATGGAGGGGTATAAATCAGCCATCTTCGAAGAAGTGCGCTTAGGCGGCTTCTCAACAAACCCGGCCACCGCGCCGGGTTTTTTGTTTATGGCGCCCCGGTGGTCGTGGCGCCTTGCCCAGGGACGGGCTACCTATCACGAGCCTCGGCAGTTGCCGGGGCTTTCTTGTTTGTGTCGGCGGTAGGCAGAGCTGCTGGCCAGCCCGGTGACGTGTCGGGCGTTTTATTCGAGGTGCGGTATGACGCAGGAGCAACAGCAGGCCCTGGCAGAACTTCCGCTGTGGGTGGTCGTGGTTATCTCGGTTGTCGCGGGGTTCTCGGGCGAGATGTGGCGAGCCGACAAGGCAGGGCTGCGCGGCTGGGACCTGGTGCATCGGGTTGTGCTTCGTGCTGGGGCTTCGGTGGTATTCGGGCTTAGCACGCTGCTCCTGATCTGGGCTGCCGGCGCGCATGTGCTGGTGGCTGCTGCGGTGGGCTTCGTGGTGGCGACCATGGGCGCCGACGTAGCCAGTGGGCTGTACGAACGCTGGCTGGCCAAGCGTGCGGGTGTTGGCGAGGTGCGCAGTCCGGATGATGCGCCGTGAGGGGCGGGTCCTTCCTGGCACCCCCTCGCCATGCGGCGACGTAGACCGCGATGTTTTTGCAGATAGACGGGCGCATAGGGGGTTCCGCTTCCGGGCCTGTCTATTCCGGTGCTTGGGAGTCGTTCATGCCTTCACAGAAAGAGATTGCTCAGCACTTGGACATGAGCGAGCGTAACTGCCGCGACGTGCTCAAGGCGCTGGACATCGATTGGACGGTGTCGAGCCTCGATGAGATCCGCATCGCCTACATCCGCGACCTGCGCGAGAAGGCAGCGGGGCGCGGCGGCAGCCAGGTCGAGGCTCTGAACAACGCCCGCATTGAAGAATCCACGGTCAAGGCTGCCAATGGGCGCCTGACATATCACGAGAAACTGGGAACGCTGGTACCGGCTGCAGACGCTGCGCTGGCTTTGAAGGACTGGGCAGGCTTCGCCAACCGCGAGTATCAGAGCGGTGTCGAGAAGATCGTCCAGCAGATCGAGGCCGAGCACCAGGTGACGGTCGACCGCGACGGGGTGAACCGCATTGCTGGATCTACAGTCAGCCGAATTGCAGGCTATGCGGATAAACTTGGCCGTCGTATTGCTGGACGCGGCCCAGCAGTTCAACCCGCCGAAGGATCAGCCGACGGCTGAGTACATCGAGAGCGAGTTCTACCTGCCGGCCGAGGCTGGTGTGCTGCACGGGCTCTACGAGTTCTACTACACACCCTACTTCCTGGGCGTTGCTGCTGCCCTGGATGATCCAGACGTCAAAGAAGTCGACCTGATGAAGGCGGCTCAGATCGGCTGGACCTATTTCATGATCGCGGTGCTGTTCAAGCGCATCACTGGTCGACCGATGCCGATCATGGTGCTGTTCGCAAAGGAAATGGACGGCAAGAACTTCCATGATGAGAAGCTGGTGCCGGCCATTCGTGCGAACGAGCCAGTTGGTCGCCTGGTGGATGTCGAGACGGCGAAGAAGTCCGGCAACCGCTGGAATCACAAGGGCTTCCCTGGAGGATTCCTCAAGCTGGTCGCGTCCAACTCGCCCGGTAACGTGAAGTCGACGTCGAGCGTTGGCTTAGCCGTGGTGGAAGAGCCTGACGACACCAGCGACGACGTGAAGGGGCAGGGCGATGCTATCGGCCTGCTTGAGGAGCGCGTCAAGCGCTACCCTGGGTCGAAGACTGTCGTCGGCGGTACGCCATCGCTCAAAGGGCTGTCGAAAACCGAGCAGCGGCTGAAGCAGACCGATCAACGGGTACTGCCCATCATTTGCCACGGCTGCGGGGACAGTCACGTGCTCGACTTCGAGCACATCACCTACCTGAGTGGTGATCCTGATAAAGGTGACGTGCCGCATGAGGTGTACGGCTACGCCAGGCCCGAGACAGCTCGGTATGCCTGCCCTCACTGCGGTGAGATGTGGGACGACAACCAGCGCAAAGAGAACATCCGTCGCACGGTGTATGAGGCCGTCGAGCGCGGTGACCCCATGTGCGGCTGGGTGGCTACGGCGCCGTTCTACGGCAAGGCCGGCTTCATGGAACTCAGTGAGCTGTATGCCTGCCTGCCGGGAACGTCGCTCGCCGACCTAGTGCGCGAGCAGCTGGCCGCCGAGAAGCTGGCCGACGCCGGCGACCCGAAGCAACTGATCAAGTTCGTCAACCAGAAGCAGGGGCGTCCTTACGAGTACCGCACCGATCTGCCCGAAGCCGACAAGCTGCGGGAGCGTTGCGAGGAATACCGCGAACTGGTGGTGCCTGGCGGCGGCTTGATTCTGTTCCTCACCGTCGACGTTCAGCACGACCGCATTGCGTTGATCTTGCGGGCGTGGGGGCGAGGCGAGGAAAGCTGGCTGGTGCTGTGGACTGAGATCGCTGCGCAGAGCGGCACCTCAGACAAAACCGACCCGGTGTGGGCGGAGCTGGACCGCATTCTGTTTGGCTCGTACTCGCATGCCAAGGGTTACCGCCTGCATATCAGCGCGGCCAGCATCGACTCATCGGACGGGCAAACCAACGATGCGGTGTATCACTACGTGCGCACTCGCAAGAAGCGCCTCGCCAAGCTGCTGGCCATCAAGGGCAGCACCAACGTCGATGCCGAGATCCTCACGGCTCCGCGCAAGATCGACCTCAACACCAGTAGCACCAAAGCTTCGCGTTATGGCCTGCAGGTGTACATGGTCGGGGGCACCAAAGCGAAAGACCTGTTGTTCGAGCGACTGAAGCTGACGGGCAGCGGCCCAGGTCGCATGCATGCGTACAAGGGCGTGCGAGCGGACTACTTCGACCAGCTGCTGGCCGAGGTCAAGGCGCCGAGCCGCAAGCACGGCGGCAAGAAGGTCTACCAGAAGAAGGCCGGCGCGGCCAACGAAGCGCTGGACTGCGAGCAGTACCAGATTCACCTGGCGCGCTACATGCGCTTGCACCTGAAGAAGCCTGAGGACTGGGACGACATCGAGGCCGGCTTGATGCAGGTCGACCTATTGGCCGAGGCCGATGACCAGGTGCCGGTGACCTTGGAGCCGGAAGCAACTCAACCTGCTGCTGCCAAGAAGGCAGTCAGCCTGGCCGACTTGGGTCGGCTGATGAACGGAGACGACTGATGGCTACCCTGCAGCAACTCAATGAGGCACGCGAAGCGCTGCACCTGCTTGTTACCGGTCGCAGCACTGTCAGCGTGCAGCGAGACGGCAAGATCGTCTGGTTTCAACAAACCAACCGGCGTGACCTTGAGAACTACATCGCCCAACTGGAGGGCCAGCTGGGCGTCGGCGCGCAAGGCCGGCGCCGGCCGGCGCGAGTGATCGTATGAGCAAGGTCCAGATCCTGGCGCCCAACGGGTTGCCGGCACGCGAACAGCTCAGTACCTGGCAGGGTGCGGGCGGCGGGTTCGGTGGCCAGCTAGAGCGCTGGCAACCGCGCTTGCAGACGGTAGACGCCGCACTTTTGCCCAACCTCAAGCTGGGCAACGCCCGCTCCGAGGACGTCACCCGCAATAACGCTTTCGCGGCGAACGGGGTACAGCTGCACATCGACAACATCGTCGGGCACCTCTTCCGGCTCAGCTACAAGCCGCGCTGGCGAATGCTCGGCATCACCGACGCCGACGCCCGTGCGTTTGCGCAGGATGTCGAGGCTTGGTGGTTCGAGTTCGCAGAAGACCCGGTTGGCTGCTGGCTCGATGTTGAGCGCAAGCGCACCGCGACCATGATGGTGCGCGAGGCAATCGGCACTCACACCCGGCTCGGCGAAGTGTCGGCGGCCGCTGAGTGGATCGAGCGCCGAGGCACGCCGATGCGCACCGCCGTGCGCATGGTCAGCCCCAAGCGCATCGGTAACCCGGGTGAGCGGGCGGACACCGCTAGCCTGCGCGCCGGGGTCGAGTTTGACCGGAACGGCGTGGCGATCGCCTACCACATCCGCCAGCTCAGTCCAGGCGGCCTTGGGTTGGGCACTGGGTACGGCGGTGAGTGGCGGCGCGTTGAACGCGAGGCAGCCAATGGGCGCATCAAGTTCATCCACGTGTTCGAGCCAAGCGAGGACGGCCAGGCCCGTGGCGCCAACCAGTTTCTCACGGTGCTGGAGCAGAGCCACATGCTGCCCAAGCTGCAGCACACCAAGTTGCAGAACGCCATCGTGAACGCCATGTACGCGGCGACCATCGAGAGCGAGCTGGGCAACGACGCGGCCATGGAGCTGATCGGCGCGGGTGATGAGCACGTCGACAAGATCGCCAAGTACATGATGGCGGTGAACAGCTTCAACAGCGGCAGCAAGCTGGCCCTGAACGGGGTGAAGATTCCGCACCTGTGGCCTGGCGAGAAGCTGCACTTGCAGACCAGCGGCAACGTCGACAACGGCTATGCCGAGTTTGAGTCGAGCATCCTGCGCTGGATGGCGGCAGGGCTGAATCTGCCGTATGAGCCGTTTGCCAGGGACTATCGGCAGAGCACCTACAGCAGCGCGCGCGCCTCGATGATGGAGGGGTGGCGCTACTACATGGGCCGGCGCAAGGTCATTGCTGCTCGTTTCGCCACGCACCTGTTCGTGCTGGCGTTCGAGGAGGCCCTGCAACGCCGCCTGTTGACTCTGCCTCGCAAGGCGAGCCGTGGTTTCTACGAGGCGCGCGCCTCGTGGTGCAACTGCGAGTGGATTGGCTCCGGCCGCCTGGCCATCGACGGGCTCAAGGAGGTGAAGGAAGCGGTGCTGCGCATCGAGTCCGGCCTGAGCACCTACGAGAAGGAGCTTGCTCTGCTGGGTGAGGACTATCAGGAAACCTTCGCGCAGCAAGTGCGCGAGATGAACGAGCGCCGCGAGGCAGGCCTGCCGCCGCCGAGCTGGATGCTTACGCAAGAACTGGCGCCGGATCAGACCGAGCCGACCGAGTAGGGCACACCATGAACTATCCGCAAATCGCCAGCCGGGTGCTGAACACACCTCTGTTGCTGGAGCCGGCGTATGCCCGCGTGTTCTTCAGCGCGCTGGGGAGCCGGCTGAACATCGCCGAGCTGAAAGACGAGCAGGGCGCCATCGACATGGGGCAGAAGCTGCGTGTGGATGCCCGCACCTACAACAAGACCCGGGTCAACGGCTGGGGTGAAGAAGAGATTCTGTTTCAGGTGGTGGATGGCATCGCCCTGTTGGATGTGAAGGGCACCCTGGCCCACAAGTCCGGCTACCTCAAGCCGTACAGCGGTATGACCGGTTACGACGGCATCATCAACCGCTTCGCAATGATGCTCGCCGAGAGCGACGTCAAGGGCGTGTTGATGGACATGCACACGCCTGGCGGCGAGGTGTCCGGCTGCTTCGACACGGCAGATCGCCTGCGGCAGCTTGCCCAACAGGCTGGGAAGCCGCTGTGGGCCATGGCCTGTGACTCGGCGTGCTCTGCCGGCATGGCGTTGGCCAGCGCGGCGGACCGCAGGCTGATCACCCAGACCGGGTATGTGGGTTCGGTTGGTGTGGTGATGGCCCATGCCAGTTACGAGGATTACCTTGAGCAGGAGGGCATCAAGGTCACGCTCATCCACTCCGGTGCGCGCAAGGTCGACGGTAACCCCTACGAGGATCTGCCCGACGAGGTGCTGAGCCGTTTCCAGGCCGACACCGACGCGCTCCGCCAACAGTTCGCCGAGCTGGTAGCCCGCAATTTGGGCATTACCAGCGAGGCCGTGCTGGCCACCGAAGCTGCGGTGTTCCGTGGCCAGGCGGCAATCGACGTCGGCTTCGCCGATGCCCTGGTCAACGGGCATGAGGCGGTCGCCGAGTTCTCTGAATACCTGTCCAGCCAGGGCAGGGTCACAACCCTAGGAGTCAATCGCATGACCGGTACCAATCCCGCGCCGACTGCCGAAGCTGCGCTGCCCGCCCAGGCGGGCAGCGAGGCACCGGCCGCCGGCGATACCGCCGCTGCTGCAAGTGCCGAGCGCACTCGCGTGCAGGGCATCCTGCAGCACGCCGAAGCCGAAGGGCGCGGCAAGCTGGCCAACCATCTGGCCTTCAGCACCTCGATGTCGGTTGAAGAAGCCGGCGCGATGTTGGCTGCGGCTGAAAAAGAACAGGGCGCCACCCTCGATGCCAGCACCGCGCTGGACAAGATGATGGCCCAAGAAGAACAGCCGAACCTCACCTCGGGTGGTGGTGATGGCAAACCCAACCTGGCCCAATCCATCGCAGGCAGCTGGGCCCAAGCCACGGGAGCGAAACTCGCATGAGCATCGTCAACGAACCAACTGACAACTGGATCACCGGCTCTCACCCGTACCACACGGCGCTGGGGACCATCGCCAGTGGCGAAACCCTGGCCGCGCGGACTCCGCTCGGTCAGGTTACCGCCAGCGGCAAGTTCGTGGCCTGGGACCCTGCCGCCACTGACGGCTCTGAAAAAGCGGTGCGCCTGAGCCTGTACGCCGTCGATGCCAGTGCTGCTGATGCCGAGGCGCAGCTGATCGATGGTGGCAGCTTCAATCCCGAGCTGGTGGTGTGGCCTGACGGTGTCACCGCCGCGCAGAAACTCGCTGCATTTGTCGGCACCCCCATCGTCCTGCAGCTGCCCGTTTAACGGCGGGCAACACCTTTCCCAAGGCCGCTAAGCGGCCTTTTTCGTTTCAGGAGAACCGAACCATGGCCGCTGGCTACGATACGACCACTCTGCTGGGTGTGAAGCAGATCCTGCCGAAGTTCACCCCGCTGTTCATCCAGATGTTTTTCCCCACCGTGGCCACCTTCGGTACCGAAGAAGTGGCCTTCGACAAAATCAAGAAAGGCGTGCGTCTGGCGCCGTTCGTTTCGCCAATGGCCTCGGGCCGGGCACGGCGCGAGCGTGGCGGTCAGCTGCTGACCTTCACGCCGGCTTACGTCAAGCCGACCGACCCGGTGAAACCAAGCCGCACGCTCAAGCGCCGCCCAGGTGAAGCCCTGAACGGCGAGTTGAGCCCTGCCCAGCGCATGGACGCGATCCGTGCCGACATCCTCAACGACCACGAGCAGGAGATCGTTGCTCGTGAGGAATGGATGGCCGTTCAGGCGGTGCTCACCGGTAAGGTCGTGGTCGAGGGCGAGGACTACGAGTCCCAGGAGGTCGACTACGGCCGCAGCCCGGAAAACCAGGTGGTGCTGGCCGGTGCTGCCAAGTGGGACACCGTCGACCCGGAGACCTACGACCCGACCGACGACCTGGAAGACTGGGCAGCCGAAGCCAACGGCACCGTCAGCGCTTTGGTGATGGACAAAAAGGCCTGGCGCCTTTTCAGTCGCTTCAAGGCGGTGAAGGAAAAGCTGGATACGCGGCGCGGCAGCACCTCCCAGCTCGAGCTGGGCCCACAGCTGGAAAAGGAAGTCATGCGCAAGGGCTTCTTCGGCGAGTACGAGATCATCGTCTACACGGGCAAGTACGAGGACGGCGAGGGCGACAAGATCAACTACATGCCCGACAACACACTGCTGATGGCACCCGCCAGCGCGGACAACGTCATCGCCTACGGCGGTATTCAGGATGCCAAGGCTAACGCCATGGGCATCGTGGAAACCACTCGCTACCCGAGCAACTGGTTCACCGACAACCCGAGCGTCGAGTGGCTGCAGACGCAGGCTGCGCCGGTACCGGCGCTGTTCGACGCCGATGAGTTCGTCGTCATCACCGTGGCCTGACCGGCCGCCATCTGAACAGGCCGCCTGATCAGGCGGCCCATGGAGCATGCACGCATGGCCAAGTACATCGTAAAAGCCACGATCCAGACCCTGGAGAAGGGCAAGAAACTCGTCATCAAGCCCAGTGCCGAGCCACAGGAAGTGCCCAAGGCTCTGGTGAAGGAACTGCTCGGTAAGGGCCTGATCGTCGAGTCCGGCACTGGTAGCGCGAAATCCGGCGCTGAACCTGCTGCACCAGGTGCTGGCGACGGCACTGGTGATGAAAACCCGGGCGACTGACCATGAGCAGCGACTTCGACCGACTCATGCGGCGCGCTGATGACAGCCTCTTCCGCGTGTTCGGGGAGGATCGCTGCCAGGGCAAACCGACCTACACGCCGCCCAATGGCGCGGCGTTTGGTTGCGAGGTGATGCTGGGCCGCGACGTAGCGGTGACCGGTGCCGACGGCATGTTTCGCTCGGTGAAGATCGTTGCTTCGCTGCGTACCCACCAGGTGCGCGGCAAGCGCGGCGGACTGCTGGAGCTGGCCGAAGGCCGGTTCAAGCTGCACGACTTCATTGACACCGACGGCATTGTCGAGCGCTGGGAGCTGCTGGAGGTGACCTGATGGCCGGTTATGACAGTGTGCGGGTCGAGTTCCGTGGTGATGCCGCCCGCTTCGATGGCGCGCCGGACAAGCTGCGGCGAGCCATCCAGCTGGCACTCAACACCGTAGGCCGCAGCACGCGCACCCAGAGTTGGCGCGAGATCCGCGACGAAATCAACCTCAAGCCCAGCTACATCCAGAAGGAAGTCAACTTCATACCCGCCACGCCGGAAGACCTGCGCGTGATCATCTACGCCCGCTCGCGTGGCGTAACGCTCAGCCAGTTCCCGCACCGCCAGCTGTGGCGGCAAGGGAAGAACGGCAAGCGCGTAGCGGCCGGCGTGCGGGTGGATGTTGGCAAAGGCTGGACGGAGCTGAACGAGGGCGCCTTCATCGCGCCCATCGGCCCCAAGGGCGGGCTGATTGCCGAGCGTATCGGCAAGCCCCGGTTGCCGCTGGACGTGCTGCACGGCCCGTCGCCTTCGCAGGTCCTCAACACCAAGCTGGAAGACATCGGCGCCGACGCTGAGCGCAAGCTCGAAGCCGAGACCGAACGCCAACTGAGGCGCATTGACCTATGAGCAACCCCATCAAGCAGGCGGACCAGTCCCTGGTCGACCGCCTCGGGCAGATCACGCCTGCCAATGGCTACCTGACGGACGCGGGCACGCGCATCAAGGAAGGCTGGCTCAGCGACCTGATGAAAGACGATGACCTGGTGTTCCCTTTCATCGCCCTGCAGCCCGGCCTGTATGTGCCGGGCGATGACGCGGGAGATGCGCGGGAGCTGCGCATCGGGCGGCGGGTAGTCGGCGCAGTGCAGGGCGGCGACAACTACCGCCAACTACTCGAGGAGCTGTATTGCGACATCGCCCGTTGCGTGATGGTCGGCGGCGGCACGCCCAACCCGTGGGGTCGGCCTGGCCCGTACAAGGTCAGCTTCGAGCCCGCCCAGCTGTTCCCCCCTGGTGACGGCCTAGCAGCCGGCACCCTGCTGTTCCCCCTGCAACTTCACATCGTCATCAGAGGTAGTGACACATGAGTAAGACCAAAGCGGCCGAGAGCGGCCAGATGGAAAAGGTCGAGGTAATCCTCGGCAAGGCCCACACCCATGGTCGTCAGCGTTTGAAGGCTGGCGACAAAATCAAGGTTACCGCTGAACAGAAGGCCTGGCTGGAAAAGCAGGGTGTGATCGGCGGTCAGCAGGAGGAAGTGACCAATGGCTGATCTCCGCGGCGCCTTCCTCGGCGCAGGCAAACAGTACATCGAGGACCTCGACGACCCGAAGGGCCTGATTTTCATCGGCAACTGCAACAGCCTCAGCTATGAAGCGCAGGTGCAGGAGATCGAAGAGCAGGACTACACCACGCCAGGTGGCGGCCTGGACGCGTCGGTGCAGCGCATTCAGTCACTGACGGTCTCCTACAATGCCCGCCACTTCAAGGCTGCGAACATGGCGCGCGCCATGTTCGGCAGTACCGCCGACGTGGCCGCCGGCACCGTCACCGCCGAGCCCCACACTGCCTACCCTGGCGCGCTGCTGATGCTGGCCAACCCCGGCGCCACCGACGTTGTGGTCACCCCGGAAGCAGGCGGCGCCGCGCTGGTGCTGGATACCGACTACACGCTGGACCCGGCCGGTTTCCCGGTCATCATCGAGGGCGGCGCGGTGACCGATGCAGGGATGGCCGTAGAGGTGGACTACTCGTACGCCAAGCACGCTACCATCCAGGCCCTGGTGCGCTCTGGCAAGCGCTTTCGCCATGTGTTCGTTGGCCTCAACGAAGCGCGTAGCGGCAAGCCGGTGGTGATCGAGTGCTACCGCGTCAACCACTCTCCGGCCAGCCTGAGCTTCATCGGCGACGAGTTCCAGGGCATGGAGTTCACCGCCAAGGTGGAGAAGGACGCCACCAAGGTCGGCACCGGCCTGTCGCAGTACATGGTGATCAAGGACGTGGAGTGATCGCCCGGCCAAGGATGGCCTGGTTTCGGCGTTGGCTCTAATGGGCTAGAGTCCCTGCCATAGCAATGGGAGGGATCATGAGAATCACATCAGGGACATTCGGAATCAAAGGCTCGGCGTTCATCGGCGGCGGAAGGCTGCACGTTGAGTCATCGAAGAAGGCCAGTTACAGGCCTGAGCAAATCCGCCGGGTTGAGGCGGGCGAAGTATCCGACAGGCAGTTCAGCCTTGGTCGGGCCCTGCTCGGCGCTGGCTTGCTCGGGCTGTTGCTTGCTCTCGTAGCTGGGCCGTTGGGGCTGCTTGCTGGGGTGTTCCTCGGCGGTCTCGGCGGCTTCGCCTCTGAGAAGCATAACGCCGCAGAGGTCGAGTTCGACGACGGCAACTCGGTGCGGCTCATCTGTACGGATCGAGCCCTCAATAAACTGATCAAGTTCAAGGGCTGAGCCCGCAAGAACACGCAACCCGCTTCGGCGGGTTTTTTATTGCCCGGAGATTGATATGAGCGAAGGCGCTATTGGTAGGTCCGTCATCAAAACCATTAGCGGCGGTGTGCGCGTTTGCTGCATGGAATTGACCGTTTCCCAGGTGCGGGGGCTGCTGCAGCCAAGGCCAGGCGGCGACGTGGTAGACGAGCTGTTGCTCGAGGATCTGCGCCTGCCGGACCTGCCATTGTTCACCGGCCTGAAAGTCGAGGAACTGGAGCAGATGCTGCCCAGTGACCTGGAACAGTTGGTGGACGGCTGCAAGGAGGCAAACCCCAGTTTTTTTCGGCTGCTGGCCAAGGCGGCCAGCCTGCTGAAGCAAGCCTGAGAGACCTGGATAAGTTGGCTTGCCAGCTGGTTCGGCTTGGTCATCACGGCGTTTGGGCCTACCCGTGGTCTTTGTTTCTGAACGCAATCAAGGGGTGATGTATGGCTGACGTTGAGCTGAGATTGGTTGCGGACGTCGATAACGCCGTGAAGGGCATCGGCAGCCTGAGCAAGGAGTATCAGGGGCTGGTGAACCAACTGGCGAAGCCCCTGCGCCAGGTGAATGCCTTCCGTGAGTTGGAGAGCAGCCTGGAAGGCACTGAGCGGCAAACACGGTCGGCGCGTGACCGCGTGCGCGAGCTGGGTGATGAGCTTGCGCGGACTGCTGAGCCGAGCAAGCAGCTAACGGCGCAGTACCGAGATGCAGTGAATGAGCTGCGTCGGCTGGAGCGCGCGGAGGGCTCGGCCCAACAGCAGCTGGCCCGCCGTCGACGCGAGCTACAAGCTGCTGGAGTTGATACCCGCAATCTGGTCGCCGAACAGCGCCGTTTGGGGCAGGAGCTGCAGGGCGCGCTTGGTGCAGGGCAGGCGGATCAGCGGCTACGCTCGGCGCAGTCCAGCCTTGGTGTTGGCGAGATCGAGCAGACCCAGCGGCAGCTGGTGGAGCTGCGCAACGAATATCGCCTGGTCATGGCTGAAGGTGACTTGTCCGCCAAGCAGCGCGCCGAGGCTGAGGCCAACTACCGACGCAGCGTCACGCAAACCCTCGCTGCGCTGCGGCAGTTGCGTGCTGCCTCGGCGCCTGGGCCAACCCGCAACGATGCACAAGCTGCCCTTCAGGCTGAAGCGGCAGCTGCCGCCGATGCTGCCGAACAACAGCGCCGCCTGGATGCACAGCGTACCCTCGGGGTGGGGCGGATCGAGCAAACCCAGCAGTCACTGGTTTCGCTTCGTGCCCAGTACCGTGAAGTGATGGCGGATGCCAGCCTGTCTGGTCGTGAGCGATCGGAGGCAGAAACGGTTTATCACCAGCGAGTCCGCCAGACCCTGACCGAGCTGCGCAACATGCGCGCCGCGATTGCCGACCAAGGCACCCAGGCGCAGCGGGCGGCCGCTGCTGAACTGCAGCGTAGCCAGGCGGCACGGCAAGGCATCCGTGCTCAGTCTGCCGCACTGGCTCAGTTGGTCCGTGAACAGCGTGCTGCCGGCTTGGAGGCAGCTCGGCAGAACCTTGGCGTAACCCGGTATCGTGAGCTGCAGGGCGAGATCGGCCGGGTTCGCACGCAGTACCAGTTGTTGCGCTCCTCTGGCAAGCTGACCACGCAAGAGTTGGCCATTGCTCAGCGCTCGATGACCGAGCGTGTGCGTGAAACTCAGCGCGCCTTGCGCGAGATGAACGCCGAGCAGCGCCAGGCAAGCGGAGTGTCACGCTTGGCTGGCGGCATGGGTGGGGCGATTGGTGCGGTGGGCGCCGGCTATGCAGCGGTCTCTGCCATATCTGCGGTTTCCCGTGCCGCCGATGCCTACAACCTGATGAACGCCCGTCTGCGCCTTGCCACAACCAGCCAGGATGAGTTCAACGTCGCCCAGCGCGAGCTTAGCCGCATTGCCCAGGAAACCGAGGCGCCAGTTCAGTCGCTGATCACGCTCTACGGGCGTATCAGTCGGCCACTGCGTGAGGCCGGTCGCAGCCAGCAGGACATCCTCGCTGTTACCGAGGCGGTTTCGACATCATTCCGGGTATCCGGTGCCACGGCGCAGGAGGCTGAGAACGGCGTCATCCAGTTTGCCCAGGCGTTGGGGGCGGGTGCGTTGCGGGGCGAAGAGTTCAACAGCGTCGCTGAGCAAGCGCCGCGTTTGATGCAGGCCCTGGCCGATGGCATTGGTGTGCCTGTTGGCGCGCTGAAAGAGATGGCGGCGCAAGGCGAGCTTACTGCCCAGGTAGTGACGGATGCCCTGACTGGGCAGCTTGATACGCTGCGGCAGGAAGCGGAGACGCTGCCTGATACAGTAGGTGGCGCGATGACCAAGCTGGGTGATCGCTGGCGTGAAGGAATCGGGCAGGCAAATGTTCAGCCTCTAATCGATAGCATCAACAGTCTTGGCCGGACGCTGAGCGATCCCGTTGTGGTCGATAACCTGGTGAAGTTGGCGTCCGCACTCGCATCTCTGGCGGGTACCGTGGTTGAGGGGGCCTCCGAGTTCGCCGACTTCGGAAAGCGCATCGCCTTCATTGCTGCGAACTCTCAAGGCTTGGTTACTGAGCTGGACAAGGTCGACCAGCAGATCGCTGATCTTGATCGGAGCCTTGCCGGTACTGGTTTGAGTACGACCATCGACGGTTTGCTCTACAGCAAAGAGGAGCTGCAGGCGAAGCGAGATTCGCTGGTCGCGTTTCGAGCTTCAATCGTTGAGCAGCAGTCTGGGCTCAATGCTGAAGTAGAGGCCTTGGCCAAAGAAGCAGCTGACGCGGCTGAGGCGGCGCGAAGCCAAGAGCGAGCTGACTACGCCACCTACATCGCCAACATCGAATCCCTTCGTAAGAGCCAGATCAAGGCAGCTGAGAAGGGAGCAAAGGCCCTGGTAAGCGCCGAGAAAAAAGCGCTCACCGACCTGCAGAAGGTGCGCGACGATCGCCTGAAGATCGAGCAGCGGTACCAGGAGGCGCTGGCCGGCTTGGGTGGTACCGGTGAGGCCAGCTACAGCTCTGCACAGGACCTGAAGATCGGGGCGCGCAACGCGCTGGCCAATGGTGATGTGGAGGGCGCCCAGCGCCTGGCACAGCAAGCGCTGAAGATGCTGCAGGACCTGGCCGCCGCCGGCGAGAACACCTACGGGTTCACTGGCTTCATCAAGGAGCTGCAGCAGATCGAACTGGCGGCAAACGACCTGGAGCAGAGCAACGCCGAGGACAAGCTGGCCAGCATCCGCGACGAAATGCAGCAGCTGAAGGACCAGGCGGCGCAGCTGAAGGACCTGCCGGTATCGGTGAAAACCGATGACGCTACCGTCGAGCAGGTGCGCTCGACCATTGAAACCCTGGTTGCGCAGTTGAGCCAGAAAGAGGTGGTGATCCCGGTGCGCGTGGTCAGCCCTGACGGGCCGA
This sequence comes from Ectopseudomonas khazarica, assembly GCF_017915135.1. Taxonomy (NCBI): domain Bacteria; kingdom Pseudomonadati; phylum Pseudomonadota; class Gammaproteobacteria; order Pseudomonadales; family Pseudomonadaceae; genus Ectopseudomonas; species Ectopseudomonas khazarica. The sequence continues at coordinate 1,928,736 of NZ_CP068551.1, forward strand.
TCATCAAAGATCTGGTAGCGCCTCAGGACACGGTCATTCGTGATCTGCAGGTGCCACAGTTCGCCACTGGCGGGATCCTGCGCGGCCCGGGCACCGGCACCAGCGACAGCATCCTGGCGCGCCTCTCCACCGGGGAGGGCGTCATCAATGCTCGAGCTGTGCAGTACTACGGCGCGGACCTGATCCACCAGCTCAACAACCTGCGCACCCCGCGCTTCGCCACGGGCGGGGTGATGGGGAACGTGCCGGTGCCGTCGATTCCCTCTCTGGCCCCTGAGCTTCAGCAGCAGCTGGATGGCCCTGTGTTCCCTGACCTGGGGCGTCTGCTGTTGGAACTGGGCGGGCATGAGGCGACGGTCTATGCCTCGCCACAGGAGGCACTGAACCTGCAGCGCCTCGCCAACAAGTTCGGCCCAAGCATGCGCCGTCGATAGCCCGCCCAGTGCGGGCTTTGTTTTTTCTGGAGCCCCATCAATGAGCAACCCACGGATCATGCTCGGCGGTCTGCCGCTTGAGCTGCATGCTGGTGTGCCGGTCGAAACGCTCGAACCAGCCGGCGGCGGCACCTTGCACCGCATGAGCGACGGTGCGTTGGTCAAGCAGACGCTGTGGCAGAAGTACCAGGGCACCATCAGCGCAGAAGGCTGGATGCCGCCAGGCCTCGACGGCCTCGACTACAGCGGACCGCTGGAGTTGCGGAGTACCAAGGTACAGGCCGTCGGCGGGCCTGGACTGGTTTACGCGCTGCTCGGAACTCCGCGCCCTGACTTCCCCGCGTGGGGCCTGGCTTTGGTGGGGCGCGATTGGGTGAGGACGCCCTGCAGCGTGGTCGATGGAGTCGCCACGCTCACGGAAGTGGAAGGCGCAACCGCCTACCGCGTGTGCTGGATGCCCGTATTTTCGGTGTTCTGTGACCGCCCATCTGAGACGCAGAACAGCGCCGGCAATACGCACAGCTGGCAACTGACCTGGCTGGAGAACTGACCCATGTTGATCGGAGCACAGCCGCTGGCCAGCGGCCCGCTTGCTGTCGCCCTGGGTGACGCCTACGAGCCGGTGAACGTGGTGCGAGGCCAGAGCTTCAACGCCCGCGTGCGCCTGCTGATCGACGGTGAGGATTTCACCGACCGGGTAACCGGTGAGCTGGACGTGGATCGCGAGGAGGGCGCCGCCGCCGCTGCCGGCTTCGTCCTGCTGATGCCAGAGGAACCGATCAATCCGGAGGACTGGAAGGGCAGGGCCGTTACCCTGGACTACATCAGCCGCGACCGCTATGGCGTGGTGACTGAGGTGCGCCTATTCACCGGCGCCCTCAAACTGCCGGCCCTAGACCTGACCTGGAACCTGTTGGCCTGCGAGTGCAGCGATCGGCTACAGCAGCGCGTCGAGGCCATGGCGATCGATGAGATTGATGCACTCACAGGTGGTGTGTGGTCGTCGGACTTGTTCGAACCCACGACGGGGCGCAGCCACTGGGAGTATGCCCAGGAACGCATGGAAAGCCGCGCAGCCAGCCTCGATTGCGCAACTGATGGGTCGCTGCGGGTGACCGCATGGCGGGCAGCCAGTACGCCGCACTTTGTGTTCGGGCTGGGCACGACGTTGCACGAGAGCGTGCAGCTCGACCCAAGCGATCTGGATGAGGTCACCAACCGCCTGGAAATCGAGGCCGCTTACCGATTCCCCCGGCTGTGGCAGCACGTTCAGGGCTTCGGCTGGTCGCACCCGGAGTACGGCAGCACCGGCATCTCTGGATTCTGCCAGTGGCGAGCATGGACCAGCGAGCTGCCGACGACGGAGATGATCACCGATGCCATCAACGGCGCCGGGCTGACGTTGATTGGCGGGGTCGGTGGCTTCAAGTTGCCGCTGAACATGGCCGACCCATGTGGTGATGGGCAGCCATGGCAGAACAGTTTCGACAATCTCTGGCTCAGCGCCACGGCGACCGGTGCGCGGCGCTGGGTGCAGCAGGTAACCGAGAACTACAAGCTGTTGCTCACCGCTGCCGGTGGCGAAGACGAAGCCACACAGGTGATCGCCCGTGACAGCGGCAGCGTGGCCATCGAGAGCAGCCAGGCTGACGAATGGGAGTCGAACAGGCCGGTGGCGGGCCTGCCGGCGGCTACGGACCTGACCGATGAAGCGCGGCGCACCGATGCGCTGCGTACGTTGATCCATGGCGGGGCGGTGCAACTGCTGAGCGCACACCGTGGCACCACGTTGAGCTGGCAGACGCCGACCGACCTGGCCTTGGGCGTGGACCTGGTCCACACCCTGCGCCTCGAGGATCGCGCCATGGCGCAGGGCAAGTGCCGGCGCATCCAGCATCGCATCGACATCGCAGCCGGCACGGCCATCACCACGATCAGCGTTGCGATCAGCCGTGGTGGAGGCGAGGGCGATGCGCTGACAACGCCTGCCCGGCCGGACACCAGTCTGCCGCCGATCACAGGTTCGCCGATTCTGAGTACGCAGCTGGGGGGGCGGTTGAACAACCCCATCACCGGTGCGTCGATCCCGCCGTATGACGACTCGCGGCTGGGCTTCTCGGGTAACTGGACCGTGGCCGACGACCTCACCGCCGAGCAGTTCCCCAGGCGCTTCGAGGTTGAGGCCGTGGAAATCCCCGAGATCTACCGCGATGAAATGACCGGCGAAGTAACGGCCCACTACCGCGTCGCCATCCCCAACGACCTGCTGGAGCTGTAGCTATGCCGACACCTGCTGATCAGCGCCGCGCCACGGCGGAAGCCCTGCAGCGCAGCCGCCAGGGCACGAGCGAGGCCAGCCGCCGCGCTGCCGGAGAGGCCATGGTTGCGCGCCGCACCGGGCGCAATGAGGTTGACGACATCAATGCGCTGGTCAGCCAGCCCAGGCAGCGGCGCTCGCTGCCTGCTGTTGATCCGCGTGGGAGCGTGCCCGCGCAACGCGGGCGTGGCAACTACGCCGCACCGCAGAGCACGGGCGGTGGTATTGCCGCACCGTTAACAGAACGATTGCGCGCCGGAGGTAAGGCCGATCGGGCGTATTACCCGGACGGTGTAACGTTCTATAGCAATGACTACATGCTGGCTGTGCAGATTCAGCCGCTGCACACCCTCACAATGATCGATGCTGACGGCGCAGAAGTGCCGTTCGTGTTCGGAGTGCCCGGCGATGTATGACAGCCCGCTTAATGACTGGCGCCCCGGCAAGCTTTTGCGAGTGGGCTTTCCGTGGCATGGCAAGGTTGAGCTTGATACAAATTTCACCGGGCTGCCTGCGCGGCTGCAACTGCCGAATGGGGCCGTAATGCAACTGCCATATGTGCCTTCGGCCTCAAGCGTGGGGCGCTGGCAGTCCGGCAGTACATTCGCGTTTAGAGACCCGCGGGCCATTGCCGTAGAGCTGAGTGAGACGGAAGCGGAGCAAGCCGAAGCCGCAGGTGCGGTTTGGCAGCCAGAGGTCATCATCAACGAGCTTCAGATTGCTGGCGGTGTTCAGCACAGGGCTGATCCACTGACTTGGTTCGTTTACCACGATGGTGAAAAGAACTGGATTGCATCTGTTTCTGCGTCGCTGAGCATCAACTTCCAATCAACGCCCGTGATCAAGCGAGGTGACGCTGAGACTGAGCGGGCCAGCGTTTCGGCAACCCGCACATTTGAGCCCGGTGCAGACCAGTCACCAATCACGGTTTTTGGCTCGGGATCGGTAGTGGTGATCGATGCGCTACCAGATGGATCGCGCGTGCTGCTTGCAAAGATGGCGGTGCGTGCCGGGGGGAGCGACAACGAGTGGAAGCAGCGTAATGAGCGCTGGGAAGCTGTTGCGTTCTATGAGCTGCGTGTCTCAGGTCCCGGCTCTGCGCCAACCGCTGTTGTCGACCTGCTGTACGGCAAGGCAGATATAGAGGCCGGCTATTCGTATTCAGAGACGAATGCGCTGGGGCGGTGGACGGCCATTGTCGCTACAGGCTTCGAGTGGTCGACATACGCGGCTGGGGAGACGGCGATCTCTAGCGCGACATTCCCCCTCGATGACGCGGGATCGTTCTCTGGCGCGGCCTGGTACGAAAGTGGAAGCTTGATCAGGCGGGAAGAGCAGACCCGCGTCGTTTCAATGTACTACGGGCCTGATAAGAGCATCCGCCGAATCGTCTACCAGTACGCCTTAAGCTCGGACATGGTCTACGACACCAGCTATGGCGGCGCTAGCCAGCCAGCCATTGGTGAGGGTCAGGGAGGCCCGGTTTTCGGCATTCGCTTGATCTCGCCTGGGTATCACGAGCACACGGTGACAGAGCAGCGTCAGATCACTTCATCGCTTACCGCATCACTTATTGATGATGGCGTTTCTGTTTCAAGTATCACCAGTACCGGCTCTTCGACAAGCGAGCGACACATGGTGACAACTGTCGAGGTTGAGGCCGGCGACGATGGGAACGCTTTCACATCTCTAACGGGAACAAGGCAGGTTGCCGGAAGCTGGGAGCGAACAACGGAGTTCGATGGCGAGGTTGTCGATAGTGTCAGCGGGAGCGCATCGGGTAGCAACTGGAACACCGCTATCCGGGACGTAAGCCCCGTGAATCTATCCCAGTCGAACGCCTGGAGCGGTGGGTGGGGAGCCGAGTTCGAGCTTGATGCGAACCCCGGCTATCAGACCCGACGTATGTCGATCATTCCGCAGCACTACACGTTGCAGATGCATTGCCTCGGCTTCACGGTGTGGGACGTCAACAACGCCAAGCCCTACAACATCACAAACACGCTGAGCACCGTTGCGTGCCGGGGCCTTACCGTCGCGGGTCGGCGCACCGGCCCGCTGCCTGCCAAGGGCTACTTCGGCAGCCACAACCCGGTTACAGGCCAGACGCTACGCGACACCAGCACGCCCATCACTTACATCTGAGGTACCCATGCAGTTCATCAACAATTGGACCTATCAGCTGGAGGGCGTGCTGGCCGTCGACGCGCCAGCTTTGCCCCTGCCGCTGGGAGCAATTGAGCGGCTTGGCCTGGCTGAAGGGGTTGAGTACCTGGTTGTTCTCGCGGGCGCTCCGCCGCAGCAGGTGGCGGGGAGTTTCGAGGTCGTGCGCATCGTCGGCGGTGCCGGTGGCAGCTACACGCTGCAGCGCGGCGAGGAGGGGACCACCGCTGCACAATGGCCGGCCGGTACCCTCATCTATGCGCCCGTAACTGCAGGGCACCTGTCATCGTTCGGTACAGGGCCGAGCGATAGCGGCTGGATCACTCTCAGCACGGCTGCGGGCGTTTCCGGCGTAATCTCCGGGCGGAAGATCGGCAGCGTTGTCTATCTGCGTGGCGAAGTGTCCTTCAGCCCGGCATCGGCATTCGTCGACACCGCCATTGCGCAGTTGCCCTCTGGCTGGGAGCCCGCTGCAGAGTTGGTGCTGTACACGTCGAACAGAGACGTTGATCAGAATTTCTCGATCACCCCGGCCGGGCAGTTCATCTACGGCTTTCCGAGCTGGACTGGCGAAGCAGGCGCCGGGGCTCTGGCATTCGACGGCATGTCGTTCCCGGTGGGCTGATAGCCGCCCTGTTCTATCCCGAAAATTAGGAGTAGCCAGCCATGCAGCCGGCCTGCCTCGACTTGCCCGTCATTCCGGGCGCAACGAACCGAAAACCGCTCTACCTGCTGCAGCCGCGCTTCGAGCGCAAGGCCATCAGCGAGATCCTGAAAACCCCGTCGCTACAGCTCACCGTGCCGGCCCATGGCCTGCCGGCCGAGTGGCCGTGCTGGGTGGAAGGCGTTTCTGGCTGGAGTGCCCTCAACCGCCAACCGCCCCAGCAGGCGCCCTGGATGGTGGGCGTGATCGATGCCGCCACGGTGGAGATCAACGCGCTGAACGGCGCCGAGCAGAACGCCCGTGGCGGCTGGCTGGTGTATCAGCCGGGCGTCGACCTCACCGATGCCACGGCCAAGCTCACCTTGACCGGCCCTGGCTACAGCCTGGAGCTGACTACGGCAAACGACGGGCTGCAGGTGCTGGGAGTGGGGCGCCTGAACATCGTGCTGACGCCCACTCAGAGCGCGGCCATCCCACTCGAGGGCGTGACCTACGCCTTGGACATCACATGGAGCAACGGTGACGTCGACCGCTGGCTGGATGGCCCGGTGACTGTGCGTCGAGGGGGTGGCCATGGCTGCTGCACCTGATGTGATCGTAGCTGGCCAACCCTTCGTGCTGGTGCACCAGCCTGCTGCGCCCGCTGCGATTGTGGTGGCACCGGGCACGCAGGGGCCGCCCGGGCGCAACGGGGTTGGCGCGGGTGGCGTCACCTACATCCAGGACCACGCGCCCACCGGCGCGAGTGAAAGCGAAACCTGGTGGAACCCGCTGACCCTGCAGCTCAAGGTCTGCCACAACAACGAATTCGAACCTGTGTCGCCAGATGGCGGCCACTTCTGAGGAGCCAACCATGGCCGATATCATCCGCATCAAACGCTCTGACGCCACCTCCGCTCCGGCCAGTCTGGCCGCAGGCGAACTGGCCTACTCGGAGGTCTCTGGCTACCTGTACTACGGCCGCATCAGCGATGGGGCGCCGGTGATCATCGGCGGCAAGGCGCTGAAGGACAAGCTGGATAGCCTCAGCTCGAGCGACCTGAGCGACTTCGCGTCGGCGGTGGGTACCGTCATCGCTGCCGCCAGCATCGGCGCCCTGGCCGATGTTGACCTGACCGACGCCGCGAATGGCCAGGTGCTGATCTACCGCGACGGCATGTTCGAGATGGAGGCCATCCCCAGCGGCGTCACGACCTTCATTGCACTGAGCGATACGCCGGCGAACTTCACGGGGGCTGCGGGGCGCTTCGTGAAGGTCAACGCCGGCGCATCGGGGCTGGAGTTCGTCGACGGTATCGACGGCGGCACCTACTGATCGGGGGCCAGCATGTCAGATCGTATCCAGCTCAAGCGCTCTGATGTCCCTGGCAGGGTGCCGGCTGCTGCCGACTTGCTGGTGGGTGAGTTGGCGGTGAACACCGCTGACGGGAAGCTATTCATCAAGTTGGCGAATGGCTCTGTTATGGAGTTGGGAGGCGGCGTGGTAGCGATTCGGAAATCACAGTTGATCACTTCGAGCGGGACGTGGCTCAGGTCTCCGAACCAGATCGGCGATGTGGTCGATGTGACCCTGGTCGGTGGTGGCTGCTCTGGTGGGTATAGCGGCGGCAACGTGCTGGGCGGATGGAGTGCGCAGTTTGCCGTAGAAGCTCCTGTGGACATTGGGGCTGCCACATCGGTGACTTGCACGGTAGGCACTGGCGGCGCGTCCGCCACCGGCCTCAACACTGCGCCGAGTCCTGGCGGCACTACGTCCTTCGGGGCGTATCTCAGCGTGCTGGGTGGCTCGACAACCTCGTTGATAGGTGCGGCTCCGGGCGGTTTCACAACGTCGACGACGGCAGCAGCGACCGCGCAGGGCACTGACACGAACTATGCGCTTGCTGGTCGCTTAACCGTCTCGGGGACTGCGAGGGCGACCGGTGCGGCCGGACTTATGCTGCGCACTGCCCCGATCCAGCTCGCAGCCTTCGCAGGGGTAATGACAGGTGCTCAGGGCTACGGAGCTGGTGGCGGGGCATGGCGTGATGCGTCTGCCGGCTACCAAGAGGGGCAGAACGGCATGATTCTTGTTGAGTGGTGGGAGGCTGTAACCCCATGAAATATGCACTGATCGTTTCCGGCCGGGTTCACAGCACGCCCGAGTACGAGGCTCTGCCGGTGTTCGCCCCGAACATCATTCTGATAGAACTCCCGGAGGCCTCCCCAGTCGCACCTGGCTGGCTGTACGCCGATGGCCAGTTCATGCCCCCGGCGCCGGCCGAGCCGCCGATGGCGGAGCGCCTGCGCGAGAACAATGCCGCCTATGAAGCCGCTACCGGTCAGTTGACTGCTGACTATCCGCAACTGGAGAAAGACACCTGGCCTACGCAGGACCAGGAGGCGTCGGCGTGGTTGCAGGACCCGCTTGGTGCTCAAACGCCATGGGTCGACAGAGCTGCTCAGGTGCGCGGCCTGGATCGTGAGGAGTACCTGCGCCGAACCCTGGTGAAGGCCCGCCAGTTCGTGATCATGTCCGCCTGGCTTACCGGGCGCCGGCAGGGTTATGAGGATGCCATCAAGGGCGGTGGTGCGCCTGCCCTCGACTACCAGCTCCCGCAGGAGGTGCTGCTGGAGCTGCAGGCGATTCAGCAAACAGTGATGACTGCGCCAACGGCGCAGCTGCGGGAGGAGTTGGCATGACGCAAGTACAACTGGCGCTGTACAAGGGCAAAGGGCAGATCGGCAACGCGTTGATCCGCTGGTGGACCCGCAGCCCCTACAGCCATTGCGAGCTGGTGCTCGGCGGCTACTGCTACAGTAGCTCGGTCATGGACAAAGGGGTGCGCCGCAAGCGCATCGGCACAGGGGAGGATGAAATTTCACTCAGCGCCGAACACTGGGACCTGATCCCGCTGCCGGCGGCTGATTCTGCTGCCGTGATCGAGCACTTCCTGCGCACCGATCCGGATTCCTATGGCTGGCCATCGCTGATCATGAGCCAGGTGTTCAACCGCAACCGCCAGGTTGAGCACGCAGCGTTCTGCAGCGAGTGGTGCGCCGCCGCCCTGGGCCTGCCCAACCCAGCCAGCTACAGCCCGCACACGATAGGCGGACTGTGCGGCTGGCTGAGCGAGCGCCACACCGGCCCTTGATCCAGCAGCGATCGCTCTACCTCGATGCCCGCCCCGTGCGGGCTTTTTTGTGCCTGGAGAAACCCATGACGCAACGTGAACAAGACATCGACGTGCTGGCCCGCACCATCTGGGGCGAGGCGCGTGGCGAAGGCCTGGCAGGGCAGATCGCCGTAGGCTGGTGCATCCGCAACAGGGTAGAGATGGACCTGCACAACGACGGCAAGCCCGACTGGTGGGGTGAAGGGTACGAAGGCGTGTGCAAGGCACCCTGGCAGTTCAGCTGCTGGAACCAGAACGACCCGAACTCGGCCTACTTGCGCGGTGAAAAGCAGATCCCGGCCGGCCAGTTCATGCAGTGCCGTGAGGCTGCCCTGGCGGTGATCGATGGCCATGAGCCCGACCCGACTGGCGGTGCCACTCACTACTACTCCACCACGCTGAAGAAGCCGCCGGCCTGGGTGGCGGGAGCCACCCGCACCTGCAAGATCGGTCGGCACATCTTCTTCAAGGAGGTGCCGTGATGGCTGCTTGGCTGAAGCTGGTCCCGTCCTGGGCCTGGCCCTGGATTGCTGGTGCGGTACTGGCCTTGGTTGTTGGCGCCGGCCAGCAGATCCGCGTCATCAGCCTGCAGGCCGACCTGCAGGACGAGCGCACGGCGCGTCTTGATGACGCTGGCAAGCTGGGGGCCTGCAGATCGACTCGCACCACACTGCTCGGCCAGGTCATTGAGCAGAATGCCGCGCTGGCGGACCTGCGCGGCGCGGCGCAAGCGCGTGCTGCTGAGGTGCGGGCCATCCAGCAGCAGGCCGAGGGCTTGGCACAGCAGGCCGACCAGCTGGCGCAGCAGGTGCTGCAGGAACGCACGCCGGCCGGCGTCGATGCCTGCACTGCTGCAAGCCAGGCATTCGACGATGAGCTACGGCGGGAGCGTGCGCAATGAAGCGACTGATAGCTGTCCTGTGCCTGGCTCTGGCTGGTTGTGCCGGCCAGGTGGCTGAGACGCCCGAACCACAGGTGGTGCGCGTCGAGGTGCCGGTGCAGATCCCGTGCCGCACCGAGCGCGTACAGCGGCCGGTGTTCGCCGTCGACGTGCTGCCCATCGGCGCCACGATTGCCGAGCAGATGCGCGCGCTGCGTGCTGATCGCCTGCAGCGGAAGGGGTACGAGCTGAGGCTGGAGGCTGCTGTCGAGGCGTGCCGCTAGTCCGTTCTCATGCCATGTAGGCCAGCACGGGCAGTACGTCCTGTGGCGCCCGCCCGGTGATGACAAGGAAGTGCCGCCACACGCCGTAGGGCACCTTCCGCTCGCCCTGCTTGAACTCGCGTACGCGCCGATCACCCGACAGGCCCAGCAGCTGGGCCAGCTTGCGGTCGGTGTTGTACTCGGGGAAGTGGTGCTGGAAGTGGCGAAAGTAGGCGCCGACGATATCGGGGTGCGGTGCGTGCCAGCCTTCGGCCTCGCGTAGCAGGTGCGTGCGCGGATACTGGCTCTCGTCCACCTCCTGCTGTGGCGGCACCCGTGGCGCTGCCAGGTTCTGGCGCAACTGTTCAATGGCCGCCTCGGTCGCTGCGGTGAATACCAGCGCCTGCTGATCTGCAATGCCGGGTAGATCGATCTTCATGTCATGTCCCTGGGTTGTGGTTGAGAGTAGGGGGCCTTTCGGCCCCCGTCTCACCGTGGTGACAGCTCAATCGAGCGAACGTCTGAAACACGGATGTTGACCAAGCTCAGTGTCCCTGTCGCTATCTCTTTCCAGTGGCCTCGCTGGTGAATGCTCGTCAGCGCGTAGAAGAGGTAGTCAGGCAAGAGGATGTCAGTTCGGTCTACCCGGACTCCAATGTGTTCAGGGTTGAACACTCGGACCGGCTCGCCGCATCGCTCTGCTGAGCCCCGCCGAACTATCCAGAAATGCGCCTCGGGGTAGTTCGTGCGGATGGTCGCCACATCTGAGAGATTCATCTCGTTCCTCTCGGTGGCAACGACTAGCCCCCTCGGGTCGAGTGGCTCTCTGCGTGCCACCAACGGAATAGATATTAGGCGCATTGCGCCTATGTGTAAAGCATTATTTAGGCGCAATGCGCCTATTATTTGGGCGCGCCCGTCTTCGCGATGCGGTCTGAGGTAGACTGCGGTCTTTCTTCTTTGCGGGGTGGTGGCGTGCTAGTAGTCCGGGTAGTTGGCAAGCGGCCGATCAAGCTTGAACGGAAGTTGAGCGAGTCGGGTGGCTGGGGGCTTTGGGATTTCCATCGGGCCGAAAGCTCTTACACGCTCGGTGTGAAGACGCACCGTCTCGCGCGCATTAAGCCAGCAGAACCGGCAGCGGGTAAGCCCGTCGAGCTGTTCATTCTGCGCGATGCATCGGCGCCGGAGTCTGAGTGGATCGCATTTGGTGAAGGCGTCGCGGCTTACGAATCGGACAGTTGATCCAGTGTCACGCTACCTCGATGGGCTCCAGCAGCTCGGGGTAGTCGTTGCGGTTGTTGCCGACATCGGTCGTGACCGGATAGACCTCGAAGTCCTCGCGGCTGGTTGCGATTGCGGTATGCACCGCCTCGGCGCTGCTGGACGGCGAAAGCCATAGCTCGAACTGTTGGGGTTCAAGGATCACCGGCATGCGGTGATGCACCGCCGCAACCGGTCCGGCCGCGTCCTTTGTGAGCAGGGCGCACGACAGCACCTGGTTGCCTTCGGTGCTCGTCCAGATTGACCACAGCCCGGCGATGGCCAGCATGCTGTCGTCTGCGGCGTGGTGGTAGTAGGGCTGATTGACCTGCCGGCCGGCGCGGTTGCGCACTTTCTCTTTCTCGTTCCACTCATACCACCCGAGCGCCGGCATGATGCAGCGTTGCGAGCGGATCGCCTGGCGCCACATCGGCTTGTTCGCGGCTTCCTCGCTGCGGGCGTTGAAACTGAGCGAGGGGAGGGCCGGCTTATTCCACCAGTGCGGGACCAGCCCCCAGCGGGCGCCGTCGAGTTCGAGCTGGCCTTGTTCGTTGAGGCGCAGGAGCGGCACCTGGGTAGAGGGTGCCACGTTGTAGCGGCGTATCCACTGCCATGAATCTCGGGCGCCAATGTGCCAGTACTGCTCAATGGCGCGATCATCTGGTGACACGTAGCGACCACACATGACGCCTCCTGTTGGTCTAGCTGGCCACCCAGCGTCGCAAGTCGAGGTTGCGCCGCAGGGTCATCCGCCATGGCTCACCTGTTGGGCGGTGAATCACAAGGCCGTCGAGGGTGCCGATGACGACTGGAGAATAGTCGACATACTGGATGATCCGTGGAACGACGCCAGGCGTTTGGCTGACACAGCCCAGCAACGATAAATCTGGCGCTGTCAGGTGGCCGCCCTCGCCGATCTTGGCGACGATGGTGTCGCCTTCGTGCACGTCATATTCGTAGTTCAGGGTCCAGGCTTGCTCGGCATCAGCGTTGAGGCGGGTGAAAGCCTGGTACTTGGCATACGCCTCGGTGACGAGGTGGTTGCGGATATCCAGCGAGATTTCGCTGAACTGCAGCAACGCATTGGCGCGGTCGCGCAGATAGGCATAGTGCTCATCCGCGAGGTTCCGCCAGGCGGCGTCGTAGCGGTAGGAGGTGATCCAGTTTGTGAGGCTGGGCCGCCTGTGTTGGAGGTCGTAGAGGTCCATGTAATTACTGTATTTGCATACAGTGTATTTTGTCTATCCATGAAAAAGGCCCGGCGCCGTGGGGGAGTCCCTGCGGCGCCGGGCCTTTTTTTGTGCCTGTGGGAAGGCTTAGGTAATGATAGCGGCGAGTGATATGGACTAGATCTGGCCCTGGTGGACCTGGATTGCTTTCTAGATGGCGTTTCGCTATACCTGGCCAAAATACATCCTAGGAAGATCAGATGGACTTAAGGAAGGAAATTCAGCGTAATCCTGTGGCAGATGAGGTTCAGGCACTAATTGCGGTGGTTATACCGATCCTTCAGGGTGTGCTATTCGCGATCAAGCAGGAGGCGATTGCTGATGCGGGGGGATTGCCAAGCATTAGGCTCCGGCAGCTGCCGCGGCTCTATCGTCCCGGTGACGGAGATTGCGGCATCTGCTTTGAGTACGCGATTCATGATGCCATCTCTAATGGTAATCAGCTGATCTTGGACCGAATAGATACCGCGCTGAGCCAGCACTGTCGCATTCGTGGTGGGAATCCAGACTCCATTCTCTTTGGTGCCGAAAAAACGGGTGCTGTGCAGCTAATCCAAACTGCCAGAGAGATCCTAACGGACGATTCATCCTTGCTTTCAGGCAGTAAGGGCCGGCCGGTTAAGCTCAAGAAGCACATTGATTCTGTTGCGTCTGCTTTCCGTAAGCGAGCAGAGAGGGAGCTGCTGCCAGCGTCAATCAATGGCCTATGGAAGGCTGACTTGTTCGTTGGGCGGGCTGATCCCGACCAGTGGGTGGGGACCACAGTGAAGATCAACCCTAGGCAGCTTGAGGGGGCTAAAGGTTTGCGCCTGGCGATAGTGCCTTCACAGCAAGGCCGCAATGATGCGATTCGATTCGACGATCAGCGTAATCTAATTGTTGCTCCTGTTCCCTATGATGCTTCTTTCATGGAGGTCTTCTACCAAGGGTGGCAGATTGTGCAGCAGTTCATCCATGCTGATGCAAGAGTCCCGCGAGAGGTTGCTTTGCCTCGCCCACCGGATCGTCAAGTGTGCCGTTTCCTTGAAGAGCGCCGGGAGTTTCCAATCCTTGATGTTATTGAGGCACTCAGGCCGATGGCGCAGCCACACCTGCTTGAAACGAGGGAGGAGGCTTTGGAGATAAATCTGAGAAAGGGCGCCTCCAGTGATACCGGTTTAATCGTTGCTCCTGTCCCCGCCCGGGACTAGGAATGAAAAGGCCTGGACAGCTATGCCCAGGCCTTTTTTGGCTTACAGAAAAAGTTTACTAAATGTGCCTCATGGGCAGCCAAGAGAGACGAAACCGACTTTGGGTGTGGCGGTGGACATGCGGGCTAACCTCTACGGGCGCCTGCGGGCGCCTCTGATCAAAAAGTGCGCAATTCTAGCGGCGCTCAGGGCGCTTGACCAGAGGCGTCTTCACCTCAATTGCGTCCGGGCAGCATGCGGGTCAGGGTGTTGTCGCGCATCACATAGTGATGGTACAGACCCGCGACGGCATGCAGGCCGATCAGCCAGTAGCCGGCGGTACCGGCCAGCTCGTGCAGCTCCTTGATCTGCCCGGCCAGCGCCTTGTCCGGGCCGATCAGTGCGGGAAGCTCGAGGCCGAAGAAGGGGATGGGTTTGCCGGCGGCGCTGAGGATCAGCCAGCCGGCCAGCGGTGCGCCGATCATCAGGGCGTACAGCGCCAGGTGCATCAGCTTCGCGGCCAGCGCCTGCCAGGATGGCTGCGGCGGTACGATCGCCGGCGTGCTGCCCAGGGCCCGGGCCAGCAGGCGCAGCCAGACCAGAGCGAAAACGCCGAGGCCGAGCATGAAGTGCCATTGCTTGAGCAGTTCGCGGGTATCGCTGCCCTTGGGAAAGTTGCCCTTGAGTTCGATGCAGGCGTAGACGGCGGCGATCAGGATCAGCATCAGCCAGTGCAGGCCAATGGACAGGCTTCCATAGCGTGGTGGGGTGTTCTTCCAGTTCATTCAGGCTTTCCTCGGTCAATGTCCTGCGTCTGTGGCAGGTACGCCAAGAATAGGCCGATTGCCTTAAGCGAAGCTGAGGGAGGTCAATGCCGGAAACGAAAAAGGCCACTCGATGAGTGGCCTTTTTCTGAAGGTGGTTGCGGGAGCAGGATTTGAACCTACGACCTTCGGGTTATGAGCCCGACGAGCTACCAGACTGCTCCATCCCGCGCCGGCAATTCTACGCTTGCTTGAAACGTTGTCAATCGATTTGTTGCTCTTGATCGAAAAAGTTAATTTTTCGCCAAAGCAAAAAGGCCACTCATTGAGTGGCCTTTTCGTGAAGCTGGTTGCGGGAGCAGGATTTGAACCTACGACCTTCGGGTTATGAGCCCGACGAGCTACCAGACTGCTCCATCCCGCGTCTGTGGGTCGGCATTCTACCGACAGATATCTTCCTGTCAACCGCTATTTGCTAGAAAACTGTTTTCAACTCAGATGCTTAGCGTCAAACGCTCGTTGGACTTCAGGGGCCAGGCCAGGCTGGGCAAGGCCGCGAGGGGGGGCTGCGCAGCGAATCCATGGGGTTGCTCGACCCCGATGCGTGGGCCCCCCAGTCTACGGTCGGCAGCCCCCGGTGACGCTGAAGTCAAAAGGTGGCTTGCCGGTGCGGATCACCAGAACCTTGCCGAGGCGCTTCTGGCTCCAAGTCCTCCCGCGGCGGGGCAGCAAACCCGTTCAAAGCAGTACGAAGTCGAACTTGGCGCAAGCGCTGGTCGTTTGTTCAACAATGTTTAACGGTGATTCTCGATTTTCGATATTGATGGTGAATTTGAAAATAATTACCGTGAGCTGAAACAAGTTTTAGTGATGCCTGGCTGAATATCGAGTGTCGCCACTCATGTTTTGCCGGTCGTGGAAGGTATTGCCCTGTATGAGCGAAAGTTTGCAGCGGGTGGTAATGACGAGTCGAACTTCAAAGGGAGAAGACACCGGCGCAGCCACGGAGGCCATGTATGTCAAAGTTGGGTGATGCTTGCATCGAGACTGGTTTTGCCGGGTTTACACATATCTTCGTCATGTTGCGAAATCTCGAACATGTTCGCACGGTCTATGGTGACGATTTCGTGCATGCGCTGGTTAAGGAGATTTCGTTTCGGGGGCATAGTCGGGGCGCCATCATTTCCATGGTGGGTGAGGGCGCTTTTCTCATGCACATGCATGTGGGCTTTCCAACCAGTTACAACCTTGCCCTGCAGGAACTCGAGCGCTGGCAGTTGGTCTTGAGCGCGCCACCCTTTGAGATAGAGGGTACTCCGATATTCCCGGTACTCTCGGTCGGTTTTGTCACGCTCGATCTGTTTGGTGCTCCATCTCTTGCGGAAATCAACCAGATAACTCCGCCCGCACCGATGCCGTTGCCGGAGGTGCATTGCTCCACCGACTGGCGCCTCTCCTATGAGAGTGACATGGAGTTTGCGGCTTGCTTCTACCGGGGCCTGGGCAGGCAGGATTTTGCGCTCGCCTTTCAGCCGATCGTGTCGCTTGGCGAGGCTGGGGAGACGCTGTACGAGGAGGGCCTGCTGCGTTCAGTCGAGAACCTGGCGCATAGAACGACTGCTGGGGAAGACACGATCAGCACGCTCGAGAAGCTGGGTTTGATTCGTCGTCTTGATCGCAGCGTGGTGCTGAGCCTGCTGGGCATGTTGCGGCAGGAACCTCAGGTGAAGCTTGGCTGCAACATATCTTCGAGCAGTGCAGTGGATGATGCCTGGTGGATATCCATTCTGGAGTTGCTGGCGCTGCGACCTGATCTGGCGTCCAGGCTGACGGTGGAAATTACCGAGTATCTGCCGATGCTCCATCCTGAGACGGCTGTTGATTTCGTTCGACGCCTGCAGACGCTGGGCTGCAGGATCGCAATAGATGATTTCGGTTCTGGATTCACGACGCTGGATTTCGTCAGGCGCGTTCAGCCGGACATCATAAAGATTCACGCGGGTTATCTCCATCGGGCGCGTGAAAGTGAACAATCCGTAGAGGTACTTAGTAACCTGGTCGGTATTTCATCACGGTTCGCCCCCAATGTTGTTATCGAGGGAGTCGAGAGCGAAGAAGACCTCGTCTTGGCCAGAGGAACTTCCGCGAACTGGGCGCAGGGGAACCTATTCAAGGCTCCCCAGTTGTGGCCGAGTTGGTCACGCCATCCTCTTTTTATTCGGAGTTCGTCGTTATGAGCGCCTCTGGAAGTTAGCAAATCCTGCGCGATACCGCCTGCACAACGTTCAAGTTTGCAGGCTGCTAGTTGATGGTGCTGCAAGTCGAATGGCTCGTCGTCATATGAATCAAGGTGCCTGTTCGCCTCGGGTTTCAATGCGCGCGTTCATGTTGGTTGGAGTGACCCTTATTGGTGTTGCAGATTGATAGAGAGTTTCTCTCGATAAGGGAACTTATGAGTCCGATTGATTGCTTAGTCCGGGATATCTTTCGCGGCCCCGTCAGGGTTGTATCCGTGTGGAGAACGCGTTACGGCACGTCCCGTTCGGTTGTTGTGCGGCGTGGCCTGCTGGCCGTCGGGCTGATTGGCGGCGTCGCATCGCTCTCTTCGGTTGAGGCCTATGAGGTGGCCGGTGGTACCGATTGCGTGGTCGCTGCCGATGACCGCATCGCGATCGGGGACGGCGCCAGCGCTTGCGAGAACGCGGCCATCGCCATTGGTAGCGCCGCTACGGTCACCGGTATGGACGGCATCGCCATCGGTTCGCAGTCCCAGGCCAGCGATATCAATGCGATCAATATCGGGGGCAACTTCAGCCTGTCTTCTGGTGCCAACTCGATTGGCATCGGCATGCAAGGCCAGGCGGCGGCTGGCAACGCCATCTACCTCGGGACCAACGCTCAGGCCATGGCGCTGAACGCAATGGCCCTGGGGGGCGAGTCCCAGGCATTGGGCGAGTCTTCCGTGGCCCTTGGCGCCTACGCCAATGCCGTTGGTTCCTACAGCCTGGCGCTGGGGGGCGGCGCGCAAGCTCAGTCGAGCGGCATGATCGTCATCGGCTCACTGGCCGGATCGGGGGCGATGGGCGAGCGGAACCTGATGGTTGGACAGAGCGCGGGCCAACAGATACAGGGTATCGACAATGCGTTCGTCGGCTTCGACGCGGGCTCCTACAGCGAAGGACAAAGCAATACCGGCATGGGGCATTTCACCTCGAACAATGTGCAGGGTGATTACAACTCGGCGTTCGGGGCCTGGGCGGGGCACAACGTTACAGGCACTGCCAATACGGCCATCGGTCTGGACGCCGGAATCGATCTGACGGGGTCTTACAACTTTGCCGGGGGAGCCGATGCCGGCAGGGATTCCAGTGGCAGTGCCAACGTCGCGACGGGCTATCAGGCGGGGCGGACCGTGAATGGCGACAACAACGTTGCCATCGGGTTATCTGCTGGCAGCAGTGTCATCGGTGCCGCCAATATCGCGCTGGGCGTTAGGGCTGGCTCGACGATCGAGACGTCGAACTCCGTCTCGATCGGCTATCAGGCCAGGGCATCCGCGACGGATGCCATCGCCATCGGCAGCAATGCCCAGGCGTCAGGCATTCAAGCGATCAGTATCGGCTTCGGCAACAGGGTCAGTGGCAACAAGTCCGGCGCCATTGGCGACCCGACGACCGTTTCCGGGACTGGGTCCTATTCGCTGGGCAACGACAACAGCATCAGCGCCGACGATGCGGGGGTGTTTGGCAACGGCAGTACGTTGCGGGCAACGGCTACCGGCAGTCGCATCATCGGTAACGGTAACGACCTGGATGTGACCGATGCTTTCGTGATCGGCAACGTGGCGGATGTCACGGTGGCCGGAGGCGTGGCCCTGGGTAATGGCTCCATCGCCGATACCGGCATGGGGATGGCGGGCTACAACCCGGCCAGCAACGCCATCGACCGCCTGGATGCGCGCATCGTCGCGACCGAAAGCACCACGGGGGCGTTGGCGGTGGGGGATGCCGGGAGTGCGGTCTTTCGTCAGATCACCGGTGTGGCTGCCGGTACCGAAGACAGCGACGCGGTCAACGTGGCGCAGTTGCGCAGTGTGAGTACGGCGGCCTATGCGGGATGGGGACTGAGTACCGGAGGCGGCGGGGCGATTAACCTGGCCCCGGGTGGTGAGGTCAATCTGCGCAACGCCGATGGCAACCTGGTCATCGGCCAGGCGACCCGCAACGGCCGTGAGGAGGTGACCTTCGACCTGAGCGATGACCTTTCGGTGACATCGCTGTCCGCCGGGAACGCCCTGCTCAATGGCAATGGCCTGACCATCGTGGGAGGGCCGAGCCTCACCGCCAGCGGCATCGACGCTGCCGGCACCCGCATCCTGAACGTCGCGGCAGGCGTGAATGGCGGCGATGCGGTGAACCTGTCCCAGCTCAACGAGACCAACGAGCAGATCACCCTGATCGATGGCCGGGTCAGCACGCTCGAGGGATCGCTGGCCACGCTCAACAATGGCGGCGGTATCAAGTACTTTCGCGCCAGCTCGAACAAGGCCGACGCGGTGGCGAGCGGTACGGACTCGGTCGCTGTGGGGGCCGATGCCCAGGCCACGGGCTCCAGCGCGCTGGCCTTGGGTGAGCAGGCCAGGGCGACTGGCGACAGGAGCGTGGCCATTGGCGCCAATGCCAGTGCCAGCCAGGCCAATTCGGTGGCGCTGGGCGCAGACTCGGTGGCCGATCGCGGGGCACAGGCGAACTACACCGCCTTCGCGCTGAGCGAAACGCAGACTTCCGTGGGTGAAGTCGGTGTCGGCACTGCCGCAGGGAATCGGCAGATCACCGGGGTGGCTGCCGGCTCCGAGGACAGCGATGCCGTGAAAGTCGCCCAGCTCAAGGGCGTCGACCAGAAGATCGCCGCGGTCAGCGGCGATGTGAGCCAGGTGACGAACGAGGTGAAGGTCGTCGATGCGCGTGTCACCCAGGTCGAGCGTGGTGATGCCGGCATGTTTCGGGTCAATCAGGGCAATGCACCGGTCGCGCCTCAGGCCGGGGGGCTGGACTCGGTCGCTGGTGGCTCGGGAGCCGTGGCCTCGGCTGGCAGCAGCGTGGCCATCGGCACCAGAGCCAGTGCCACCCGGGAAAACTCCGTCGCCCTGGGGGCCAACGCGGTAGCGGATCGTGACAACAGCGTCTCGGTCGGCAGTGCCGGCGCGGAGCGCCAGATCACCAACGTCGCGGCCGGCACTCAGGACACCGATGCAGTCAACCTCGCTCAGCTGAACAGCAGCGTCAACGGCATCACCAGCAACGCCAACAGTTACACCGATCAACGTTTTGCCGAACTGAAGAGCGACCTGCACGAGCAGGACGACATCCTCAGCGCCGGGATTGCCGGTGCCATGGCGATGGCCAGTCTGCCGCAGCCCTATGCCCCGGGCGCCAGCATGACTGCGGCGGGGCTGAGCAGCTATCGCGGCCAGTCCGCCCTGGCCATTGGTGTGTCACGCATTTCCGACAGCGGCAGGTGGGTGACCAAGCTGCAGGGCAACACCAACAGCCAGGGCGACCTGGGGCTGTCGGTCGGTATCGGCTACCAGTGGTGACCCTTCTTTCCCGAGAGCAGATGTAGCCGGCATTTCCAACATTCGAAGAACCAGAGGCACCTATGCTGAACATGACCGTTCCGAGCGGGAAAAAACCGCTGCTGCGCCCCTTCGGCATCACCCTTTTCGTGATGCTGACAAGTCTGGCTGGCTGCCGGAGCGAGCAACCCGCCACGCCGACCGTTCCGCGCAACTGGGTGAATATTCCGGCGCTGCCGATCATTCAGGATGCCGTGTTTTCGTTGTCGCCGACCTTCGCGGGGCAGCGCAACCACGCCGTGATGATGCAGGTGTGCGGACTGGCTCGTGGACAGGCCAAGCAGGAGCAGGTCAACGCATTTCTCGTTCAACAGAATGTCGATGTTGCCCATGTTCCCAAGCACGGTCACGACCTGTCGTTGCTGGTCAATTCTGACCGCCCAGCGCAGGCCACTGCCTGTGCCGCATACCTGGCGACCACGGTGCTGTCGCCGGTGGATGTGTCCGAGCTGACGGTGGCCGTCCCTCAGGGTGAGACGCAGAGCAAGGCGCCCGAACAGGGTAACCAGCCGGTCTTGCAGGTCGACAATGCCCGCCTTGCCAACGTGTTGCCGCTCAAGCTGGCAGCAGCACGCGCCAACGCCGATGTGTTTGTTCTGATCGCCGCCGAGTTGCAGCGTCGCCCCGGTCTCACGGTCAACGAGTACCGCGAGCAGGCGACGCAGTTGTTCGAGAAGCTCGCGTCGGTCTATCTCGAGTGCATCGAGGCGCAGCTGCCGCCGGCAGGCTCCACGTACAAGCTGCTGCAGATGGACACTGATCGCTTCGCCTTCAGCAGCTCGGTGGGCAGTCTGTTCGAGTACGGTCGTGACGGCATGACCCTGCGCCAGAATGGCGTGATCTGGTACGGCCAGGGTGAGCTGATGGGGCAGGCCTATCCGTTGCAGGTGGCCTATTTCGAGCCGGCGATCGACGGTTTGCTGGCCCCGAGTGTCGAGCAACAGCCTTGAGATACTCCTGTGTGGTGCCTTGTCCCGAGATGAGCCGGTGTCACCGCGGAAATCATCAGGCAGCTGCGTATCCAGGCCGTACCTGACACGCCTCGCTCCGCTTGTCATCCCCGCTTTGCACCTGGACTACGCTTGACCTGAGGAAGTATCACCCCACTGTAGGCAAGGCCGCCTAACCCTGACCCTTGAGCGCGTGGAGTGGCTTCTATGGATAAGTTTGGCGCGATGCGAATCCTCTGCCGGGTGGTGGACCTGGGGTCGTTCAGTCAGGCCGCCAACTCCCTCGGCGTTCCCAGTACGCGGATTTCACAGCTCGTATCCGATCTGGAGAGCGAGCTGGGAGTACGGCTTCTGCAGCGAAGTACGCGGGTCATGAAGCTGACCGTCGACGGTGCGGCCTACGTGGAGCGCTGCCGGCAGATCCTGGACGATGTCGATGAACTCGAAGCGAGCATGAGCGGTGCGGTCAGTGCACCGAAAGGCTACCTGCGGGTGGATGCCCAGACCTCGATCTGCCGCTGGATTCTCGCGCCCCGCCTGACCGAGTTTCGCCGTCGCTACCCCATGATCCAGCTTCATCTGGGTGTCTATGACCGGGCTCGGCATCTGCTGGAGAACGGTATCGACTGCGCCATACGCAGTGGTCATCTGAATGACTCATCGCTCATCGCCCGTCACCTCATGGATGTGTCGTTCCAGCTGTATGCAAGCCCGGGATACCTGGAGCGCTTCGGTGTGCTGGATTCACCGGGGCGCCTCGAACAGGCCGATTTGCTTGGCTGGTTCAACTCCGAGTCGAATGCTGCGAAGCCCTGGTGTCTGTACTCGGAAGACGTCGAGTACGACCTGAAGAAGTCCCCCGGGCTGGTGTTCGACGACCCCGAGTCTGCGGTTTCTGCGGCGCTGGAGGGGGGCGGGATAACCCTTTCTCCGCGCTTTGCCTTGGACAGCCATATCGCCCAGGGACAGCTGGTCCCCGTGCTTCCGGCATGGCATTTCATGGCGCAGCCGGTGCATATCGTCTACCCGACCAGCCGCCACCTTTCGGCCCGGGTTCGGGCGTTCGCCGATTGGGCCGTTGAAGTGATGTGCCCGGACGGGGCATTTCCCCGGCCCGCCCTGGCGCGCTCCCAACAGGCGCCGGACCGGCGCCCTGGATGATGCGGCGTCCCTGGCCTGTCTATCGTTGTCGTTCAAGGTGACTCATATGGACAAGTTGAGTGCGATGAGGACCTTCAGTTGCGTGGTCGAGCATGGATCGTTCAGCCGGGCTGCCGATGTGCTCGGTATACCCAAGGCCCGGGTATCCCAACGGGTCGCCGATCTGGAGAAAGTGCTGGGTGTGCGCTTGCTGCACCGTACCACCCGTGCCGTCAGCCTGACTGCCGATGGCCTGGTGTATGCCGAACAGTGCCGGCAGGTCCTGGACAGCATCGAGGAACTCGAGGCGCGCCTCGCAGGGGGGACGAGCTCGCCCAGGGGGCGCTTGCGAGTGGAGACGCAGACGGCGTTCAGCCGATGGATACTGTCTCCGAAACTGATCGAGTTTCGCGATCGCTATCCGCAGATCCAGGTATTGCTCGGTGCCCACCATCAAGTGAGAAACCTGCTCGAAGATGGAATAGATTGTGCCATCCGCGGAGGCCCTGTCGATGACTCTTCGCTCAGTGCGCTCCACGTGATGGATGTGCATGCCGGCCTTTATGCCAGCCCGGGCTACATGCAGGATTTCGGGCCCACTGCAGAGCCAGAGATGCTCGAGCGGGCCGATCTGGTGGGCTGGTTCGACCCGAGAACCAACACGCCGAGGCCCTGGTTCCTGCGTTCGGGCGCATCCGCGTACGATCTGAAGCGTCCGCCGAGGCTGCTGCTGGATGACCCTGAGTCCGCGGTTGCCGCCGCCACGATGGGCGCAGGTATCACGCCTGCTTCCCCGTTTGCCGTGGAACACCTGGTGAGGCAGGGTCGGCTGGTTCCGGTATTGCCTCAGTGGCACCTGCGACCGCAGCCCGTGCACATCGTCTATCCGGCCAACCGCTTCCTGTCGGCCAGGGTCCGGGCCTTTGTCGATTGGGCCTTTCAGATGATGAGCAACGACGCCAAGCTGCACCTGCGTCCGCACGACCTCGTGGTGATCAGCCATGCCGGGGCAGCTGCCTCGACCCCTTAGGCCGGTGCTGGCCTCAGTCATCCCCTCGCCAACGCCGCCGCGCATGCTGGTAGGCATCGAGATCGCTGTAGCCCAGACGGGTGGCAATCTCCGCAGGCACCACGCCCTGCAACTGCAGCTGCTGCTCCAGCTCCAGACGTACCAGATCGAGCAACTGGCGGAAACTCAGTCCCTGCTCCTCCAGGCGTCGACGCAATGTCCGC
Source organism: Ectopseudomonas khazarica (assembly GCF_017915135.1). Taxonomy (NCBI): domain Bacteria; kingdom Pseudomonadati; phylum Pseudomonadota; class Gammaproteobacteria; order Pseudomonadales; family Pseudomonadaceae; genus Ectopseudomonas; species Ectopseudomonas khazarica. The sequence continues at coordinate 1,951,992 of NZ_CP068551.1, forward strand.
GAGCTCAGGTGCAAGGCGCTGGCTTGCTCCTCCAGCCCGGGTACGCGACCCTCACTCAGCACACGGCGCATGCCCTGGGCTGCCTTTCCCGCCCAGCCACTGAGCTGATGTTGACGAGCCAGGCAGCGATCCAGCTCCTGGCAGACCACCTCGAACATGCCGGCATGGCGAGTCTGCAACGGCACCTTGCGGTCGGCATGTGAATAGACCAGCCGGTTGCTTGGGCAGCCGAAACGCACGGATTCACCGAAGACCCTCCCGTAGTGTTCGTGGTAGCTCGGGCGAGGGTGGGCGAAGTCGATCCGCATGGGTTGCAGCTGGCCCGAGTTGGCCTCGTTGGTCAGCGTCATGCACATGGTGAAATAGTGCTCGATGATGAAGCGTGCCAGCATTTCCGGCGCCTCCACCCACACCTCTATCGCGGCGCCGGCCTGCTCCTCGACATAGTTCACATGGTCCATGTCCGACGCCAGACGCGCATAGCGGGCCCAGAAACGCAGCGCCTCGTCGACGTTCGCGCAGTACTTGCTGGCGTGCGCCAGCATGTGGCGATCCTGTGCGCTGAAGTGGGCGAACAGGTTCAGGCCGATGGCGGGGTCGTGCTGCTGCGCTTCGGTCAGCAGTTGCTCCAGGCTGAACATGCTGTAGTCGCCCTCGCGGCAGCGCTGAGTGCCACGCAGGTAGCGTTCCAGTACCTCCCCCAGAGCACCGCGGTGATAGCGCTGCAGATTGGCCACTCCTAAGGGGATTCTGTCCATTTCGCGCCTGCCACTGAGTGAGCTCTACAGGCTTTCATTATCCGTGTATCGCCCAGTTGGGCAAACCGATAAGAAGCAGCCAGGAGCGCGCACCTACTCACCGACAGCTCAACACGTGTCGTCGTGGCCCAGCCTCCCGACGACAGCAATGGCGACGCTCTTCAGTCGGGCGAAGTCGTCGGGGCGTCACGGCTTGCGGGTCGAGCGATCGAGCACAGCTCGAGCTGCGATCCGCAAAAAACCGTCTGTTGCAACCTACAAGAACAAGAGAAGAGGTACTCATCCCATGAACGCCCATCATCTGCCCTGGCGGCAGGCACGCCTTGCCGTTGCCGCCAGCCTTGCCAGTTTCGCTTGTGTGCCGTCATCGGCGCTGACCTTCCAGCTCGGCGAAATCGAAGGCCAGTTAGACTCGAACCTCTCGGTCGGCGCGGCTTGGGCGCTGCGCAACCCCAAGCCAGAACTGATCGTCTACCACAGCGGCGACGATGGTCGGCGCAACTTCGAGCAGGGCAAGACCTTCTCGAAGATCTTCAAGGGCATTCACGACCTGGAGCTCAGGTATGGCGACAGCGGCGTGTTCCTGCGCGGCAAGTACTGGTACGACGTCGAGCTCAAGGACGAGCATCGTGAGTACAAGGCGATCGACGACCGCGAAGCGAAGGAGGGGGCCAAGTCCGCCGGCGCCCAGGTGCTCGATGCCTTCATCTATCACAACTACCTGATCGGTGAGCTGCCGGGCGCCGTGCGCCTTGGCAAGCAGGTGGTGAGCTGGGGCGAGAGCACCTTCATCCAGGGCGGCATCAACAGCATCAATCCGCTGGACGTTGCCGCCCTCCGCCGCCCGGGCGCGGAAATCAAGGAAGGCCTGATACCGGTGAACCTGTTCTACCTGTCGCAGAACATCACCGACGACCTCTCCGTGGAGGGCTTCTATCAGCTGGAGTGGGATCAGACGGTGGTCGACAACTGCGGCACCTTCTTCTCCCAGACCGATGTGATCGCCGAGGGCTGCGATCAACTGCGCACGGGGCCGGCTCTCGATCGGAGCGCTACCGCCCAGACGGCGCTTGCCCCGTTCGGCATCGAGCTGACGGGGGAGGGCGTCAAGGTGCCGCGCAGTGCCGACCGCGATGCGCGTGACAGCGGTCAGTGGGGAGTGGCGTTGCGCTGGTTCGCCCCGCAGTTGAACAGTGAATTCGCCGGCTACTTCATCAATTACCACAGCCGTCAGCCTTATTTCAGTACCACGACCGGGCCGAATACCCGCAATCTCGATTTCGCTCCGCAGCTGTGCGCCCACCTCGGCATTCCCAGGCCGGGTTGCGCCGGTTTCATCGGCAGTGCTGCCGGGCAGGGCCTGGTGCAGGCATACCGTCTGGGAAGCGCGCGTTACTTCGCCGCCTTTCCGGAGGACATCCGCCTTTATGGCCTGAGCTTCAATACCAGCCTGGACAGTGGTACCACGCTGGCGGGCGAGATCAGCTACCGGCCGAACATGCCGGTGCAGATCAACCCGCTGGACCAGGTGCTGGCAGTGCTCGGGACGGGCGCCGCCACGCCGCTGGTGAGCTCCGGCGACACGGCACTGGGCAATGACATGGACATCTATGGCTACCGCCGCAAGGAGGTCACCCAGGCGCAGATCACGGCCACGCATTTCTTCGATCAGGTGATGGGTGCCGACCGGCTGATACTGGTCGGTGAGGTTGCCAGCACCTGGGTCGGCGGACTGGAGGGCAAGGGAGGCGTGCGCTATGGCCGCAGCACGCTCTACGGGCCGGGCGAGCTGTACCCCGACAATGCCCTCTGCACCGGTGCCACCAACGCCAGTTCGCCAGGCAACTGCACCGACGAAGGCTTCACCACGCGCCATGCCTGGGGCTATCGGGTACGGGCGATCTGGGAGTTCAGCAACCTGATCCCCGGTGTACAGCTCAACCCCAATCTGGCCTGGTCCCACGATGTCAGCGGCTACGGCCCGGAGCCGGGTTTCAACGAAGGGGCCAAGGCCATCAGCCTGGGCCTCGACGCCAGCTACCTCAGCACCTACAGCGCCAGCCTGTCGTACACCGACTATTTCGGCGGTGATTACAACGTCAACGTGGACCGCGATTTCGTGGCGCTGAGCGTTGGCGTGTCATTCTGAGCGGAGAGCGAACATGCACAAGACACCTCTGATCCTTACTGCCCTGGCTGCCCTGATCTGTGGCAACGCTCAGGCAGCCGTCTCCGCCGAAGCAGCCGCCACGCTCGGCACCCGCCTGACCCCGGTCGGCGCGGAGCGCGCCGGCAATGCCGACGGTTCGATTCCCGAATGGACGGGTGGCCTGCCGAAGGAAGCCGGCCGCCTCGATGCCGCCGGCTTCCTGAGCAATCCATTCGAGGCCGAGCAGCCGCTGTTGGTCATCACGGCGCAGAACGCCGAGCAGCATCGCGAGCAGTTGAGTGCGGGGCAGATGGCGATGCTCAAGCGCTACCCGGACAGCTATCGCCTGCGGGTTTTTCCCACCCACCGCAGTGCCGCGCTGCCGGACCAGGTCTACCAGGCCATCGCCCGCAACGCGCGCCTGGCCAGGCTGGTGGAGGGGGGCAATGGTCTGCAGGACCTCGACACCGCCTATCCCTTCCCGATCCCGCAGAGCGGGCTGGAAGTGCTATGGAACCACATTACCCGCTACCGCGGTGGCAGTACCCGGCGCAGCCACGTGCAGGCCACTCCGCTGGCCAGCGGCACCTTCACCCCGGTGCACTTCCGGCAGCAGCTCAGCTACCGCGACAAGATCAAGGGCTATGACCCGCAGAACCCGGGCAACGTGCTGTTCTACTACAAGCAGACGGTGACCGCGCCGGCGCGTCTTTCCGGTGACGTGGTGCTGGTTCACGAGACCCTCGATCAGGTCAGGGAGCCGCGCATGGCCTGGCTTTACAGTGCCGGCCAACGGCGTGTGCGGCGTGCCCCGCAGGTGGCCTACGACGGCCCCTATCCGGCCTCCGAAGGCCAGCGCGTGGCGGACAACCTGGACATGTTCAACGGCGCGCCGGATCGCTACGACTGGAAGCTGCTGGGCAAGAAGGAAATCTACATCCCCTACAACAACTACCAGCTCGACTCGCCGCAGCTGAAGTACGCCGACCTGGTCAAGCCCGGGCACATCAACTCCGACCTGACCCGCTACGAGAAACACCGCGTCTGGGTGGTGCAGGCCACGCTCAAGGACGGGCAGCGCCACATCTATGCCAAGCGCGAGCTGTATATCGACGAAGACACCTGGCAGATCGCCCTGGTCGACCATTACGACGCACGCGGTACGCTGTGGCGCGTCGGTGAGGGCTACAGCAGCTACCGCTACGACCAGCAGATTCCCTGGATGGGCGTCGAGGCGCTGTATGACCTGCTCAATGGCCGCTACATCGCCTCGGGCATGCGCAACGAGGAGCGTGGCGGCCTGGAGTTCGGTTTCGAAGCGCTGGCAGCCGAGTACACCCCCACCGCGCTGCGCAATGCCGGCGTCCGCTGAAGGAGAGCCTGACATGTCACTGAACAAGAAATGGCGCCTGGGCTTGGGCATCGCTGCCGCTGTGCTGGGGGGCGTGGGTCTGGCTGGCTACAACCTGATCCAGCAGGCCAGGGACACCGCGCAGGCCTACCTGTTCGGTTTCCCTCTGGTGATGATGGAGGTCACCAAGCAGCACCAGATGCTGATCGGCACCAGTGCGATGAACCGCTTCAACCACGCCAAGCGCTTCCCTGATCCGGAGTTCAATGGCGTGGTGTCGCCGAACATCGACACGCTCTACAGCATCAGCCACTTCGACCTGCGCCGCGAGCCGCTGGTGATGGAGATTCCCGACACCCGTGGGCATTTCTACATGATGCAGATCATGGATGCCTGGAGCAATGTGGTGACCAGCCCCGGCACCCGCACCATCGGCACGGCCGCCAGGCGCTATCTGGTGGCCGGGCCGGATTGGCAGGGCGAGACGCCCGCAGGGCTGGAACTGATCCGGGTGCCGACTCAGCTGGCCTGGCTGATCGGCCGCATCAGAAGCGCCAATCAGCAGGAGTACCAGGCGGTCACCCAGTTGCAGGAGCGTTTCAGGCTGATGCCGCTGAGCACCTGGCAGGGACAGCCGGCTGGAGCAGCGACGCCGGTGGCCATGGTCGAGCTGCCGCGACTGGCGCTGAGCCCGTCACCGGATCGCCAGGTCGCCAGCTGGAGCCAGGACGAGTTCTTCGCCACCTTCTGCCAGTTGCTCAAGGACAACCCGCCGAGCGCCGCCGACGCGCCGATGATGCAGCGCATCCGGGCGACCGGTCTGCTCGGCCCGGGTTGCCTGGCGCGCCTGTCACCCTTGCAGCGGCTCGGCAGTGCCCTTGGTTACGAGAAGGTGCTGGAGGTGATGGCCAACAGCAAGCAAGTGCTGGAGCAATTGCCGACCTTCAACGGCTGGCGGATCGGTTATGACCTGGGCGACTACGGTACCCGCTACGAGCAGCGGGCGATCGTGGCGAAGGTCGCCCTGGGTGCCAACCTGGCGGCGGACGCGATCTACCCCAACCTGTGGAATGACCAGCAGGGCCAGCCGCTCACGGGCGCGCATCGCTACGTGCTGCACTTCGGCAAGGAGCAACTGCCGCCGGTGCGCGCCTTCTGGTCGCTGACCCTCTACAACGGCCAGCAGTTTCTCAGTGCCAATGCGCTCAAGCGCTATGCCCTCAGCGGTGACAGCGACCTGCGCTACAACGCCGATGGTTCGCTCGATCTGTATGTGCAGCACGAGCAGCCCCAGGCGCCCGAGCAGCTGAGCAACTGGCTGCCGGCCCCGGCGGAGGATTTCAGCCTGTTCCTGCGCCTGTACTGGCCCAGGAAAGCGGTGCTGGACAAGCAGTGGGTGCCGCCGGCCATCCAGCGTTTGCCATGAGCAACCTGAATACGGAAAAACGTTCATGAACGACCTGAAGCTGTCCCCCTGCCTGCTGCGCAAACCGCGTACGCTATGGCGTCGCCTGCTGCTTCTGGGCGTGCTGGCTGCGCTGCTGAGCGGCGGTCTGGCGTGGAGCCAGCGCGAAACCCTGGGCCTGGCGGCTCGGGGCTATGTGTTCGGCTATCCGCTGGTGCTGGCTGACCTTACCCGGCACGACTTCGTCAGCGACATCGCGCCGGCCAATCGCCTGGTGCACATGCCGGCCTTTCCCGACGCGGATTACCGCGTGTTCGTGCGGCCCAACGTGGACACCCTCTACACCCAGGCCTGGCTGGACCTGGATGCCGGGCCCTGGGTGTTCGAAGTGCCGGCCAGCCAGCGCTACTTGCTGATGCAGTTTCTCGATGCCTGGAGCAACGTCTTCGCCAGCCTTGGCAGTCGCACACTCGGCAGCCAGGGCGGAAGCTTCCTGCTGGTCGGCCCGCACTGGGACGGGCAGGTGCCGGCAGGGCTGACCCTGCTGCGTTCACCGACGCGTCTCGCCTGGTTGCTGGGACGGATCCAGACCAACGGCAAGGCTGACTACCCGAGCGTGCACGCGATCCAGGCCGGCGTGCGCTTGCGCAGCCTGCAGGACTGGCAGCAGGGCAGCGCCAGCCCGGCGCTGCCATTCGCCATGCCGCAGAGTTCCAGGCCAGCTCCGCTGTACCAGATGCGGGGGCTGAGCGCGCAGGACTTCTTCGCTCGCCTGGCCACCCTGCTGCAGGACAACCCCGCTGCGCCTGCCGACAGCGCCGCCGTCGCCGAGCTGCGCCAGCTTGGCGTACACGCTGGCGCAGCGCCGCAGTGGAACTGGCTGCAGCGACAGGCCGTGCGCCTGGGTATCTGGCTGGCCGGGCGCGAGATGCAGCGGGCGCTGCAGGACACGCAAGGGCTGGTCAACGGCTGGCGTGAGCCACCGCTGCATATCGGCGACTACGGCACGGATTACGGGCTGCGCGCGGTGGTGGCGATGGCGGGCTTCGGTGCGAACCTGGCAGCCGACGCGATCTACCCGAACGCCAATCTCGATGGCCAGGGCCAGCCGCTGCAGGGGGGACGACGCTACCGTCTGCATTTCGCCGCCGGCGAGCTGCCGCCGGCCAGGGCGTTCTGGTCGGTGACGGCCTATGACGGTGACGGTTACCTGATCGCCAACCCGCAGGGTCGCTATGCGCTGGGTGACCGCGACCCGCTGCGCTACAACGCCGACGGCTCGCTCGACCTGTGGTTGCAGCGCGAGGCGCCGGCCGCCGAGCAGCAGGGCAACTGGTTGCCGATTCCGCCCAGCGGGCCGTTCAGCCTGACCGGGCGCATCTACCTGCCGGAGCGGCGCCTGCTCGACGGTCAGTGGCACATGCCGGCTATCGAGCGCCTATGAGGCCCGACACGCCGGCAGCGCCGCATCGCGCGGGCACAGTGGCGTCATTACTGCGCCATGGAGCCCCATTTCTGTTGCGCGACGTAGGCCAGCAGGTAGTCGAAAAAAGCCTGGGCGGCGGGTGAGATCACACGATCCTTGCGTACCAGCAGGTGGAACTTGCGGCGCACCGTGGGCTCGCTCAAGGTCCGGGTCTGCAGCTGGTAGAGGCTGAGCAGGGAACGCGCATAGGGCAGGCATACCGTTACACCCAGGCCGGCGCTGGCCATGCTCAGCGCCGTGGTCATGAAGGAGACTTCCTTCGTCGGCGCGTAGTTGAGCTGGTCCGACGCCGCGTGCAGTTCCCGGCGGAGGATCTGCGTGTACTCGCCTTCCAGAGAGATGAGCGGGTGGCCCAGAAACTCCGCCCAGGTCAGGTGCTCATGCCGGGTAAGCGGATGCTGTTGTGGCAGCACGGCGACGAAGGGCATGTCGAACAGCAGGTGCGCCGTGATATCCCGGTTTTCCGTGCGCTCCGGGCCGATCCCGAAATCCACTTCACCACCCTGTACCCTCGGCAGCACGTCCTCGACCAGGCTGTCGGACAGGCGCACGTCGACCCCTGGGTACAGCTGCGAGAACGAGCTGACGACATCGGTGAGCAGCGTGCAGGCCATCAGTTGCGGCGCCGCGACACGCACGGTGCCCGACTTGAATTCCTTGATATCCGTGATGGCCCGAAGTGCTTCGTCGAGGTCCTGAAGGATGCGTGCGGTCAGCGGCAGGAACTCTTTGCCGACGCTGGACAGCTCTACCTTGCGCGTCGTGCGGTTGACGATCTGCACCCCCAGCGCCTGCTCGAGCTCCTTGATCAGGCCACTGAGCGTGGGTTGGGTGATGTGCAGGGCCGTGGCGGCTTCGGTGAAGCTCCCGAGCTTGGCCAGCGTGACGAAGGCGCGCAACTGGCGCAAGGTAACATTCATCGTTTGTCCCGATAAGTTGATCGAAAAATACCATTTGTTCAATAAGTGCATCGGTCATCCAATGTACACGTATCTCGGTCAAGCGGAGACAAGTCATGTTCAATGATCCAACGCCGGGCAATGCAGGGCGCGCACGCCCTGGTCGCCGTGACGCTGGCGGCCCATCGCCGTTCCTCGAGCACGCGCCATCTGCACAAGGACCTCGCGTATGAGCGCCGTGCAGACCATCGACATTCCTTCGGTCATCGACAGCAACAGGCTCAGCCGCAGCCAGCTCTGGATCCTGGTCATGGTGGGGCTCACCGTGGTCATGGATGGCTTCGACGTGCAGTCGATGGGCTACGTGGCCCCGGCCATCATTGCCGACTGGGGCGTGAGCAAGGCCGAGCTGGGGCCGGTGTTCGGCGCAGGGCTCTTCGGCATGCTGGTGGGTTCGCTCACGCTGAGCGTGCTGGCCGACAGGATCGGCCGCCGCCCCGTACTCATCTGGGCCACGGTGTTCTTCTCGCTGTGCATGCTGGTGACGGCCCACGTGACGAGCATTGGCCAGTTGCAGGTGATCCGCTTCGTCACCGGCCTTGGCCTCGGCGCCATCATGCCGAACGCGCTGGCGCTGGTGGGCGAGTTCAGCCCCCGGCACAAGCGCGTCACCCTGATGATGCTGGTGTCCTGCGGTTACACCATCGGCGCTGTGCTGGGAGGCCTGGTGTCGGCCTGGATGATTCCCCTGTGGGGTTGGCAGTCGGTGTTCTATCTCGGCGGCATCTTCCCGCTGCTGATCGCGGCGCTGATGTACGTGTACGTGCCCGAATCCATGCAGTTTCTGGTGGTCAAGGGCCGACGCCTGGATGAAGTGGGCAGGACGCTGCGCAGGATCGACCCCTCGCTGAAAGTGGATGGCAGTACCCGCTATGCCCTGGCGGAGACCGCGCAGGGTGGCGCCCCGGTGGTGGAGCTTTTTCGCGAGGGACGCGGCGTGGCGACGGTCCTGCTGTGGGTGGTGAACTTCATGAACCTGCTGAACCTGTACTTCCTGTCGAGCTGGTTGCCGACCATCGCCACCAGTGCCGGCCTGTCCACCTCGACGGCCGTCATGGTGGGCACCACGCTGCAGGTCGGGGGTGTGCTCGGCACCTTGCTGATGGGGCCGGTGATCGACCGCATCGGCTTCTTCAAGGTACTGGTGCCGTGCTTCGCCCTTGCCGCACTCAGCATCGCGCTGATCGGGCAGCCGGGCATCGGCTTGCCCCTGCTGTTCCTCGTGGTGACGGTGACCGGTTTCTGCATCATCGGCGGCCAGCCGGCGGTCAACGCCCTGGCCGCGACCTACTACCCGACCGCGCTGCGTTCCACCGGCCTGGGCTGGAGCCTGGGCATCGGGCGCTGGGGCTCCATCGCCGGTCCCGTGCTCGGCGGCCTGCTGATCCAGTTCGAGTGGAGCAACAGCGAGATTTTCCTGGCGATGGCCGTCCCCACGGTGATCGCCGCGCTGATGCTGTTCCTGTTCGCCCATACGGGAGGTACTGCGTCTGCACCTGCAGCACGGGTCGACGGCGACATCGTGCACTGATGGCCGGAGCCAGCCTCTGCTCCACGTTCCTGACGGCCGCCTGGCGGGGCAGGTCGTCATCTCGCATTGAAGGAGTGAAATCATGACCGTCAAACCTGATTCCGCAACCCGTGACGACCTGTGCTACCTGCACGGCTTCGGCAACGAGTTCAGCAGCGAGGCGCTGGCAGGTGCACTGCCAAGCGAACAGAACTCGCCGCAGCAGTGCCCCTATGGGCTGTACGCCGAGCAGTTCTCGGGGACGGCATTCACGGCGCAGCGCCATCTCAACAGGCGCTCCTGGCTGTACCGCATCCGGCCGTCGTCGATGCACCAGCCATTCGAGCGCATCGACAACGGCCAACTGGTCAGTGATTTCAGTGACACCGAGGCTTCGCCCAACCAGTTCCGCTGGAACCCGTTGCCGCTGCCGAGCGAGCCGACGGACTTCCTCCAGGGCATGGTCACGATGGCCGGCAACGTCGATATCGCGGTGCATCTGTATGCGGCGAACCAGTCCATGGGCCGGCGTGCCTTCTACAACGCGGATGCGCAGATGCTGATCGTGCCGGAGCAAGGCCGCCTGCACATCACCACGGAGTTCGGCCTGATCGACGCCGAGCCGCAGGAGGTCGTGCTGATCCCGCGCGGCGTCCGTTTTCGTGTCGGCCTGCCGGATGGCAGCGCGCGCGGCTACATTTGCGAGAACTTCGGCGCGGACCTGAGGCTGCCGGACCTGGGGGTGATCGGCTCCAATGGCCTGGCTGCGGCGCGGCATTTCCAGGCGCCTGTCGCCTGGTACGAGGACGTCGAGGGCGAGCACGAGCTGATCGCCAAGTTCAGCGGCAACCTGTGGCGCGCGAAGATGGGCCACTCGCCGTTCGATGTCGTGGCCTGGCAAGGCAGCCATGTACCGTACAAGTACGACCTGCGGCGCTTCAACGCAATCGGTTCGATCAGCTACGACCATCCGGACCCGAGCATCTTCCTGGTCCTGTCCGCGCCCACTGCCGTGCCGGGGCTGGGCACCCTGGACTTCGTGATCTTCCCGCCGCGTACCCTGGCGATGGCGCATACCTTCCGTGCCCCCTGGTTCCACCGCAATGTGGCGTCCGAGTTCATGGGCCTGATTCACGGTGTCTACGACGCCAAGGCCGGGGGCTTCGCCCCGGGCGGCAGCAGCCTGCACAACCGCTTCACCGGCCATGGACCCGACGCCGAGACCTTCGAGAGTTCATCCACGCGCAACATCGATCAGCCGGACTACATCAAGGACACGATGGCCTTCATGTTCGAGACGCCGATGCCCCTGATCCCCACGCCCTACGCCATGCAGTCGCCGCACCTGCAGCGCGACTACGCACAGTGCTGGCAGGGCCTGAAAAAGCACTTCAACCCGGACCGCAAGTAAGCGCAGGACAATCGACACATGGCTACCTTGAACGAAACCCATGACCCTTCGCTCGTCAGCTGGGTCGAGTCCGCCAACCTGAAGGGCAGCGACTTCCCTATCCAGAATCTGCCGTTCGCGGTTTTCCGCCGCCGCGGCAGCGACGAACCCTGGCGCGGCGGCGTCGCCATCGGCGAGCAGATTCTCGATATGCACGCCGCCTTCGCCGCCGGCATCTTCAGCGGTGATGCGGCCGCCGCCGCAGGCGAGGCCAGCCTGAACCGCCTGATGGACATGGGGCCGGCGGCGTGGTCCGACCTGCGTCTGGCTCTGTCGCGGGCGCTGCGTCCCGGTGCGCGCGAGGCCGTTGTGCTGCATCGCTGCCTGGTCGCGCAGGCCGATGCCGAGTACAGCCTGCCGGCGCAGGTTGGCGACTACACCGATTTCTATACCTCGGTGCACCATGCGACCAACATCGGGCGGCTGTTCCGCCCCGACAACCCGCTGATGCCCAACTACAAATGGATTCCCATCGGCTACCACGGGCGTGCCTCCAGCCTGATCGTGTCCGGCGAGAACTTCCGTCGTCCCTGCGGGCAGATCCTGCCGCCAGGCGCCAGCGCACCGGTCTTCGCGGCCAGCAGGAAGCTGGACATCGAACTGGAGCTGGCGGTGTACGTCGGGCGGGGCAACGCCCATGGCCAGGCCATTCCCCTGGCCGAGGCCGAAAACCATGTGTTTGGCGTGTCGCTGCTCAACGACTGGTCGGCGCGTGACATCCAGGCCTGGGAATACCAGCCGCTCGGTCCGTTCCTGGCGAAGAACTTCGCGTCCACGCTGTCGCCATGGATCGTCACCCTGGAGGCGCTGGCCCCATACCGCACCGCACCACCGGTGCGTGACGCCGAGGACCCGGAGCTGCTGCCTTACCTGAACGCCCCTGGCGACCGTGAGGAAGGCGCGCTCGACATCCAGCTGGAAGTCCTGATGCAGACGGCGCGGATGCGCGCCGAAGAGCAGGCTGCCACGCGGCTGAGCGCCACCAACTACCGCCACGCCTACTGGACCCTGGGGCAGATGGTCGCGCATCACACGGCCAATGGCTGCAACCTGCGCGCGGGCGACATCCTGGGCACCGGCACGCTGTCCGGCCCGACGCTCGACCAGGCGGCCGCGCTGATCGAACTCACTGTGGGCGGCAAGCAGCCTGTCGTGCTGCCCAATGGTGAGCAGCGTACCTTCGTGGAGGATGGCGATCGCATGGAACTGCGCGGCTGGTGTGAGAGGGCTGGCGCTGCGCGCATCGGCTTTGGCGAGTGCGCGGCCACCTTGCTGCCGGCGCTGGCCTGAGCGATGGGGGCCTGAAACGTGCTCAAGCTCTACACCTATTTCCGCAGTTCGGCGTCGTACCGCGTGCGTATCGCGCTCAACCTCAAGGGCCTGGCCTGGGATGCCGTGCCTGTGCACCTGCTGAAGGACGGTGGCCAGCAGCATGTGCCCGATTTCGCTGCGCTCAACCCGAATGAGCTGGTGCCTGTTCTGAGCGATGGCGATGCGATCCTGGTGCAGTCGCTGGCCATCATCGAGTACCTGGACGAATGCCATCCTCAGCCGCCACTGTTCCCGGCAGATCCGCTGGGGCGCGCGCGCGTGCGGGCGCTGGCCCAGACGATCGCCTGCGAGGTCCACCCGCTGAACAACCTGCGGGTGTTGCGCTATCTGGAGCGGCAACTCGATATCGACGCCGACGGCCGCAACGCCTGGTATCGGCACTGGGTCGAGCGTGGCTTCAGCGCCGTGGAACGCATGCTGGCCGAGTCTCCCGACACCGGTCGCTTCTGCCATGGCGACACGCCCTCGCTGGCGGATTGCTGCCTGCTGCCGCAGGTCTTCAATGCCGAGCGTTTTAGGGTGCCGCTGAGCGGCTATCCGACGATACGGCGGATCGTCGAGCAGTGCCGGCAGCTGGAGCCCTTCCAGTCGGCCGCCCCCGAGGCGCAGCCGGACGCCGAGTGAGCGGCCATCCGGCGAGGAAAACGTGGCACCGGCACCATCGCCACGCACCGTGACGAATGGATACTGCGGACCAACCTGAACATCGGTTACCACTTCTGACGCGACGCTCGGCGGCTTGCCTCAGTGGCCGCTGCCCAGTGTCACGCTCCTGGGCTTGGGCGCCAGCCACACCGCGATGGCGGCCAGCACGAAGCCGACGGCGGCGGCCATGGACAGGTTGAGCACGCCCAGCGTCGCAGCCTGCACTTCGACCAGCTGTTCGAGCGTTACACGTGCCTGCTCGAAGCTCAGACCCGCCTGCTGCAGCAGACTCATCGCCACTTCAGGGTCGTTCAGACTCGCAGTCAGCTCGGAGCGGGACGTGCGGCCCTGCCAATCCCAGGCGGTCATCGCCAGCGCCGTGCCGATGGCACTGGCGAGCGTGCGGAGAAAGCTGAGCAGGCCAGCGGCGGATGTCTGCTCCCTTTCCGGAACGCTGCTGACGGCGAGGGCACTGAGCCCGACGAAGAACAGGGACATGCCCAGACCGTGCAGAAGGTGGGGCATGACCAGCGTCCAGTAGCCGACATCGGTGTTCCAGTCCGCCCGCAGGGTCGAGACGAACGCCATCCAGAGCAGGCCGATCGAGATCGTGAGGCGTGGATCGACCTTGCCGATCAGACCTGCGGCGATGGGCGAGGTCAGGACGGCGAAGAAGCCCAGCCAACCGACGACATAGCCGGCATGCGTCGCGGTATAGCCTGCCGTCTGCTGCAGCCAGAGTGGCGTCAGTACCACCTGCGAGAAGAAGGCGGCGAACCCCAGCGACATGGCGAGCGCGGCGAAGGTGAAACCGCGATGGCGGAACACGCGCAGGTCGACCACCGGGTTGCTCGCGGTCAACTCCCAGAGTACGAACGCAGCGAAGGAGATGGCGGCGACGATGGCGAGCACGATGATCAGGTTCGAGCTGAACCAGTCCTGCAGGCGACCTTCATCGATCATGATCTGGAACGAGCCCACCGACAGGACGAGCAGGATCAGCCCGATGACGTCGATCCGTGCCTTGATGCGTCGGGTCTCGAACGGCTTCATGAACGCCAGGCAACCCATGACGACGATGGCGACCACCGGAAGGTTGATGAAGAAGATCCAGGGCCAGGACCAGTTGTCGCTGAGCGTGCCGCCGAGAATGGGCCCCAGAATCGGCGCGGTGGTGGTGGTCATCGCCCAGATGCCCAGGCCCGCTCCAGCCTTCTCCTTGGGAAATATCTGCATCAGCAGAATCTGCGAGAGCGGCATCAGCGGGCCACCGGCAAACCCCTGCAGGACACGGAACGCGAGCAGTTGCTCGATCGACTGGGCAAGGCCGCACAACAGCGAGAAAAGGCCGAAGCCAATGATGGAGAACAGGAACCAGCGAACCGTGCCGAAGCGCATGGCGAGCCAGCCGGTGAGGGGAACGGCGATGGCGTCGGCAACCGCATAGCTGGTGATCACCCAGGTTCCCTGCGTCGCGGAGGCGGCCAGCCCACCGGCGATATGCGGCACCGCGACGTTGGCAATGGTGGTGTCGAGGACGACGACGAAGTTGGCCAGCCCGAGCGCGAAAGCCGCAGCCGCGAGGCGTATGCCTTGCAGCGGTTGGGGCGTGATGGCCATGGCTTCGGCAGATGCAGTGCTGCTCATGGCTACTCTCCGCGGGTATCGACAGTGACGTCCATCGACAACCCCACGCGCAGCGGATACGCCTTCAGGTCATCGGGTTCCAGGGCGATTCGCACGGGCAGGCGTTGCACCACCTTGATCCAGTTGCCGGTCGCATTCTGTGCAGGGATCAGCGCGAAGGCCGCTCCCGTGCCACCGTTGAAGCCGACGACAGTGCCCCGGTAGGTGACCCCGCTGCCGTGGTAGTCCGAGGTCAGCTCGGCGGGCTGCCCGATGCGCAGGTGCTCGAACTGGCTTTCCTTGAAGTTGGCGTCGACATAGACGCTGGCCACCGGCACCACGATCATCAGCGGTGCGCCTGCAGCAACACGCTCGCCAACCTGCACCTGCTTGTTGGTGACGACGCCGTCGAACGGCGCGCGGATGACGGTCCGTGACAGATCGAGCTCCGCTCTGTCGAGCCGTGCTTTGGCCATGGCGACATTCGGCGAGGTGTCGATGGTCAGCCCGAGCGTGAGGACCTCGGCCGCACCGAAGTCGCCGTCGGCGGAGCCGCGAACCGCCTGTGCGGAATTGATCGCCGCCTCGGCAAGGTCACGTGCGGCCAGTGCCGACTGGTACGCCGTGCGCGCCGCCGTCAGGTCTTCGGCAGAGACCGCCCCGGTTCCGGCGATGCTCTCTCGCCGGGCGAGTTCGGCGCGTGTACGCTCGACCGCCGCCTTGCTGTCGCGCAGCTGGGCTTTCGCCTGCAGTATCTCCGCATCCCTCGCCGTTACGCGGGCCTGCGCCGCACTGGTGCTGGCCTCCGCCTGCCGGTAGTGCTGGCGGGCCTGCGCCAGTGCCGCCCTGGCTTCAGCGACGGCCACCTGATATTCGGCATCGTCGAGAACCACCAGGATCTCGCCCTTCCTGACCTCCTGCGTATCCGCCACGGGAACGGCCTGGATGGGACCCGCGACCAGGGCGGTGATCTGCGCGGAGTCGGCACCCACATAGGCATTGTCGGTATGCACTCGTCCTTGCTGGGTGATGACGTACCAGGCGGCAAAGAGCCCGGCGATCAGCAGGATCACGAGCAATAGCAGCGGGAACAGTTTCCTGCGCTTCGCCAGGTTCTGCGCGTCCAGCGCTGCCGATGCATCCTCAAGCGTGTTCGTCGTTTCATGAGTCATCATCTGTTTCCTACCGTCTGCGGTTCCTGGTATCCGCCGCCGAGTGCGCGGATCAGAGCGATATCGAGCTGTAACCTGCGGCCCTCGAGCTCGACCACCGAGCGGTCGAGGGCGACCATGCTGTCTTCTGCCGTCAGGTGGACGATCTGGTTGTCGAGCCCCGCCCGATAACGCAGTCCCGTGAGCCTGGCGGCTTCTCTTGCTGCCTGCGCCGCGTCGTGGCGCCTGGCGAGCTGGCGGTCGGTTGCCGCACGCACGGCGACGAGGTCGGCGACGCTGCGCAGGGCTGCGACCAGGGTGCCGTCGTAGCTTGCGACCGCCACGTCGTAGTCGGCACGGGCACCTCGGTAGCGCCCCTGCAATCGCCCGCCCTGGAAGATCGGCAGGCTGATCGCGAGCCCCGCATCGCCGTAGCTGGAACCCGAACCGAACAGTGTCGAAATGCCCAGCGACTGGACGCCGACCAGGGCCGACAGGTTGACGTTTGGATAGAACTCGGTGCGCGCGACCTTGATCCGCTTCGCGGCCGCTTCGGCACGCAGACGTGCCGCAGTGATGTCGGGGCGGCGGCCGATCAGCTCGATCCCGGCGTCGGCGGGGAGGGCGAGTCGCGGTGACGCGAGGGTTGGTCGAGTGATGTGCCGGCCACGATCAGGTCCCGCGCCGAGCAGGGCGGCGAGGCGATTGCGCGTCGTCGCGAGTGCTTCGTTCAGGGTTTCCACATCCGCATGCGCAGAGGCTTCGCGGCTTTCAGCCTGTTTCTCCGAGGCTCGGTTTTCGAGCCCGGTGCGCACGCGGTCCCTGGTCAGGGTCGCGCTGGCGGTGCGCACCTGAACGGCCCTGTTCGCGACGTCCAGCGCATTGTGATAGGCGGCGAGATCCGTATAGGCGGAGGCTATTTCGGTGCTCAGCATCAGCCGAGCCTGTGCGGCATCGATGCGCGTCGCTTCAGCTTCGGACGTTGCGGCGGCAAGTGCGGCGCGGTTGCGTCCCCACAGATCGATATCGAAACTGAAGGTCGCATTCACCTGGCCAACATCGTCGATGCCATTGGGCACGAATTGCGGCTGAGGCGACATGTTCTCGCTCTGCTGCACGCCTCCGGCGCTGGCCTCGGCCCCGACACTGGGCAGCAGTGCGGCCCCGACCTGTTGTGCCAGCGCGTCCGCCGCCCGCACTCGTGCAGCGGCGACGGCGATATCGGGTGATCCCGCCAGTCCCTCCGCAATCAGGGCATTCAACTGAGCGTCATCGAAGCGTTTCCACCAGCCTTCCACGGGCCACGCGCCAGCGGCGTCGGGCAGGCTTGCGTTCGAGTCGAAGGCCGATGCGCTCGCCGGCGAGGGCTCGGGGCCCAGATCAGGAATGCTCTCGCAACCGGGCAGCACGGCCAGCCCGACCGTCAGGACTATCGATCCGCATGCCGTGCTCAGGGGATGCGAAGGGCGGCGGCTCATGAGTGCCTCCTATAAATGAACTGTACGGTATTAATATCGAGGCTGGTCTGGGCCGTCAATAAGAATGTACAGTTCGGTTCAGAAAAGGCGGGAAGGCCTTGCGCGACAGGTACCCGTCGCCAGGCAGCGATGCCTCAAGGGGAACATGAGCCCCGATGCTCGCGCAGGTTCAGCAGTTTGACGGTGAGGTGGTAATGAGGGTGAAAACCAACGAGCGGCGTCAGTCGATAATCGACGCGTCGCGGGAAATATTCCAGGAGATCGGCTACGAGCGCACCAGCATGGCGATGATCTCGAACAAGGTCGGTGGCTCCAAGGCGACTCTCTACAGCTACTTCAAATCCAAGGAAGAGCTGTTCGCGGCGGTGATGCTCGAGTCGGTCGAGGCACAATGCGATGCGCTGCTGGGCGTCCTGGATGACGGCAGTGCAGACGTCGCTGAGTCGTTGCAGCGCTTCGGCGAGGCTTACGTCGACATCATCACCTCCCCGGAGTGCCTGGCAGTCACCCGCTGCACCATCGTGGAGAACGGAAATCCCGAGCTGTACAAGGCGCTCTTCGACAATGGTCCGCGCCGTGCGGAAATCGCCATCAGTGCCTACCTGGCCCGCTTCATGGCGCAGCAGGTTCTTCGCGCCGCCGACCCGGACCTGGCGGCCCTGCACCTGAAGGGGTTGCTCGAGGCGGGCATCAAGGACCCGCTGCTGTGTGGTGCGCAACCGGCCGTCGTTGACTTCAGGCAGTCGGTGGCGGCGGCGGTGGATACCTTCCTGCGCGCGTACCGAGCCTGAGCCGGGGGCTGCTGCGCACGGATGAAGGGCGGTATTCAGCTGTCGTCTTTCATGGGGGCATGCACGTAAAATCGACGCCCTATGAGCCAGCGAAAAATTATCCACGTTGACTGCGACTGCTTCTACGCGGCAATCGAGATGCGCGACGACCCGAGCCTGGCCAGCCGCCCGCTGGCGGTGGGCGGTTCTGCGGATCGGCGTGGGGTGATCGCCACCTGCAACTACGAGGCGCGGGCGTATGGCGTGCGCTCGGCGATGTCCTCGCGACATGCGCTGAAGCTGTGTCCTGACCTGCTGATCGTCAAACCACGTTTCGAGGCCTATCGCGCGGTTTCCCGCGAGATCCACGCCATCTTTCGCCAGTTCACCGATCTGATCGAGCCGCTGTCGCTGGACGAGGCCTACCTCGATGTCAGCGACTCGCCGCATTTTTCCGGCAGTGCCACGCGTATCGCTCAGGAAATCCGTCGGCGCGTGGCGCAGGAGCTGCACATCACCGTATCGGCGGGCGTGGCGCCGAACAAGTTCCTGGCCAAGATCGCCAGTGACTGGCGCAAGCCCAACGGGCTGTTCGTCATCACGCCGGATCAGGTCGACGACTTCGTCGCCGAGTTGCCGGTGAACAAGCTGCACGGGGTCGGCAAGGTCACGGCGGACAAGCTGACGCGTCTGGGCATCCGTACCTGCATGGACCTGCGCGACTGGAACAAGCTGGCGCTGGTGCGTGAGTTCGGCAGTTTCGGCGAGCGCCTGTGGCGCCTGGCGCATGGCATCGACGAGCGCGCCGTGCAGGTGGACAGCCGACGCCAGTCATTGAGCGTCGAGCACACCTTCGATCAGGACCTGCCGGACCTGGAGAGTTGCCTGCAGAGGTTGCCGGCGCTGCTCGAGGAAATGCGCGGTCGCCTGCTGCGTCTGGATGCCAGCTATCGGCCGGACAAGCCCTTCGTCAAGGTCAAGTTCCATGACTTCACCCAGACCACCCTGGAGCAGGCGGGCGCCAGCCTCGATCTGGACAGTTACCGGCTGCTGCTGAGCAACGCCTTCGCCCGGGGCGAAAGGCCCGTACGTCTGCTTGGGGTCGGCGTTCGCCTGCACGACATGCGTGGGCGCCAGGAACAGCTGGATCTGTTCGCCTGACAGGAAGCGGGGCGCTCAGCGACAACGGCATTGTCGCTGAGCGCCGCCTACAGTGGCGTCACTCGGCCCAGAGGCGGATCGGCTTGCCGCTGGCCGGCCACAGTTGCAGCTGGCCGATGGCGTTGAAGTCCCAGCGCTGTACCTGGCCCAATGCGGCGAGGAAGCGCTGCTCCTGTTCCATCAGGGCTGGGGCGCACAACTTGCGTGTGCTGCCGGGGGCCTCGAAGCGCAGGTGTTCACCATCCAGCGTGTAACCGGCGAACCAGTGGTTGCAGCCCGCGTTGCCGTGGGCACGACCGTCGGCGGCGAAGGTGATGGTCAGGTGGCTGCGGTCGATCAGCGGGCGTTCACCGATCCATTCGACGCGGTAGCTGTGCTCGGTTTCCAGTTGCGGTGCATCGCTGGCGCAACCGACCAGCGTCGTCGTCAGCAGGGCGAGGGGCAGGGCGCGGTGCATGGTCAGGCCTCCTGGCAGGTGCGGCACAGATGACGACCGGCGTCGTTGCGCCAGCCCAGTTCGGCGATGCGCGCCTCGGCAGCCGGGGCCTGGGCGGCCTTGCCAAGCGCCGCGTCGACGGCGAATTCGAAATCCAGCTGCTTGCCGCAGCCATCGCAGTTGACCTGCCAGTTGTGAATGGCCAGCTCCTTGAACTGCGGACCTTTGCACACGGCCAGCCATTGGCCGGGCGGATTGATCAGGTGACGGACCTTCTCCACCTGCAGGCGCATGTGCAGGTCACGGCTGCCCTTGAGGGTGACCAGCAGGACGTCGTTGGCCTGGATCGAGCCGCCGTTGCCGGTGACCTGGTAGCGGCCCGGCGCCAGCGCGCGGCATTCGGTGAGGGTGTGTTGCGGGTTGAGCAGGGTGTAGCGGAAATCGTGTTCGGCCATGGGTCCTCCGGATCAGCCGGCATGCTATCACGCGCCGGCCTTGACCTCATTGCCCGGCGTGCCCGCGACCCAGGCGGCGATGTTGTCCAGCGTGGTGCGGGCGATGGCGCCGAGCGCTTCGCGGGTCAGAAAGGCCTGATGCGCGGTGATGATGACGTTGGGGAAGGTCAGCAGCCGGGCCAGGGTGTCGTCCTGCAGCGGGCGGTCGGAGTGATCCTCGAAGAACAGCTCGGATTCCTCTTCATAGACATCCAGCCCCAGGTAGCCGAGCTGGCCGCTCTTCAGCGCGGCGATCAGCGCGGGTGCGTCGACCAGCGCACCACGGCCGGTATTGATCAGCATCACGCCGGGTTTCATCTGTGCCAGGCGGGCGCTGTCGATCAGGTGGTGGCTGGCCTCGGTCAGCGGGCAGTGCAGGCTGAGGATGTCGCTGCCGGCGATCACTTCATCGAGCGTGGCCTGACGGGCGCCGAGGGCCTCGAGCCCGGCCAGCGGGTAGGGGTCGTAGATCAGTACTTGGCAGCCGAAGCCGTGCATGATGCGGGCGAAGGCCTGGCCGATCTTGCCGCCCCCGACCACGCCCACGGTCTTGCCGTGGAGGTCGAAACCGGTCAGCCCATGCAGGGAGAAATCACCTTCGCGGGTACGGTTGAAGGCGCGATGGATGCGCCGGTTCAGGGCCAGCACCAGGGCAACGGCGTGTTCGGCCACCGCGTGCGGCGAATAGGCCGGCACCCGCACCACCGGCAGCCCCAGGCGTTGCGCTGCCTGCAGGTCGACATGGTTGTAGCCGGCCGAACGCAGGGCGATCAGGCGTGTGCCCTGGGCGGCCAGGCGCTCCAGCACCGGGGCGGACAGCTCGTCGTTGATGAAGGCGCAGACCACCTCGCTGCCAGCGGCCAGCGCCGAGCTGTCCAAAGTCAGGCGCGCCTCGTGAAAATGCAGCTGCCAGTCGGATGGCGCGCCGGCGGCGAGGAAGGATTCCCGGTCGTAGGGCTTGCTGCTGAACAGACAGATACGCATGGCGGTTCCTCAGGCACTCTGCGCCGCGGCTTCGGTCAGGCGGGAGATAGCGGCATCCAGCTCGTCCAGGGCCTGTTGCGCTTCCGGGTCATCCTGTTTCAGCAGCGTCTCGCTGCGCTGGCAGGCCGCGCGCAGTTGCGGCACGCCGCAGTAGCGTGTCGCGCCGTGCAGGCGGTGCACGCGCTCGATCAGCGCCGTGCGCTCACCGGCCTCCCGGGCCTGGCGGATGGCCTGGCGATCACCCGGCAGGCCGGCCAGCAGCATGCTCAGCATGTCTGCGGCCAGGTCGGCCTTGCCGGCGGCCAGGCGCAGCCCTTCTTCGGCGTCGAGCACCTTGCTCTGGGATTGCGCCGGCGCCGGCGGGGCGGCCTTGCTGGCCGGCTGGTTGCGCAGGTTCAGGCCGGTCCATTTCAGCACCACCTGGGCCAACTGGCGTTCGTTGATCGGCTTGGTCAGGTAGTCGTCCATGCCGCTCTGCAGCAGGGCGCGTTTTTCGTTGGCCAGGGCATGGGCGGTCAGGGCGATGATCGGGGTGGCGCTGTGCCCCTGTTCGTTCTCCCAGTAGCGGATGGCTTCCGTGGCTTCGCGGCCGTCCATGCCGGGCATCTGCACGTCCATGAACACCAGGTCGAAATTGCCGTGCTTGACCGCATCGATCGCCGCGTAGCCGCTGTCCACCGCCGTGACCTGGGCGCCCATGTCATCGAGCAGGGTGCGCACCAGCAGCAGGTTGGCCGGGTTGTCGTCGACGCAGAGGATGTGCGGCCGGCGCGTGTCGTTGAGCACCAGCGGTTCGTTGAGCGGGCGCTGCGGGTTGACCAGTTCGACCAGCGCCTTGTGCAGCTTGCGCGTGCAGGGCGGCTTGGCCTGCAACTGGGTGTAGGCATCCGGCAGCGTGCTGTGGAAGGTCCCCAGCTCCGTGGTCGGGCAGAGCACCAGGGCCTTGCAGCCAAGGCGGTCGAGTTCCTGGATGCGCTGGCCGAGGGTGTCGGGTGGCATCTGCTCGGCGGTGATGCCCAGGACTGCCAGGGTCAGTGGCCGCGTCTGATGCTGCTGGGTGCTGACGGCATCGAACAGCGCGCCGGCATCGGCGAAGCTCTCCACTTCCAGGCCGCAGTCCTCCAACTGGTGGGCCAGGGCCTGACGCGCCAGTTCATGGCTTTCGAGAATGGCCACGCGATGACCGAGCAGCGCAGTACGGGGCAGGTCCTCGGCATCGTCGCGCGCCTTGGGCAGCGCCAGGCTGATCCAGAATTCCGAGCCTTCGCCCGGGGTGCTGTCGACGCCGATCTCGCCACCCATCTGTTCGATCAGGCGCTTGGAGATCACCAGGCCGAGGCCGGTACCGCCGGTCTGCCGGGTCAGCGAGTTGTCGGCCTGGCTGAAGGCCTGGAACAGCGCGCGCAGCTCCTCGTCCGACAGGCCGATGCCGGTGTCCATCACGCTGATGCGCAGTTGCGCGCTGTCGGGGCTTTCGTCCTCGACCATCGCGCGCATGACGATGGTGCCCTCGCGGGTGAACTTGATCGCGTTGCTGACCAGGTTGGTGAGCACCTGCTTGAGGCGCTGCGGGTCGCCGCGCAGGGCCAGCGGGGTGTCGCGATAGATCAGGCTGACCAGCTCCAGCTGCTTCTCGTGGGCGGCGGGCGCGAGGATGGTCAGGGTGTCCTGGAGCAGGTCACGGAGGTTGAAGGGAATCGACTCCAGCGCCAGTTTGCCCGCCTCGATCTTGGAGAAGTCGAGGACCTCGTTGATGATGCCGAGCAGGCTGTCGGCGGACTTCTCGATGGTCGTCAGGTAGTCCTGCTGGCGCGGGCTGAGTTCGCTTTTCTGCAGCAGGTTGGTGAAACCCAGGATGCCGTTGAGCGGCGTGCGGATCTCGTGGCTCATGTTGGCGAGGAATTCCGACTTGATGCGGCTGGCTTCCAGCGCCTCCTTGCGGGCGAAGTCCAGTTCGATGTTCTGGATCTCGATGGTCTCCAGGTTCTGCCGGACGTCTTCGGTGGCCTGTTCGATGCTGTGCTGCAGCTCTTCCTGGGCATTCTGCAGGGCTTCGGCCATGCGGTTGATGCCGGCTGCCAGCTCGTCCATCTCGTGGCTGCCCAGTGGCGGCAGGCGGGTTTCCAGGTTGCCGTCCTTGAGCTGGGCGACACCGGCCTTGATCGCACGCAGCGGTTCATTGATGGTGCGGCTCATGCGCAGGGCGAGCAGGGCGGTGACGGCCAGGCCGCCGACGATCAGCAGCAGGCTGGCGAACAGGCTGCGGTAGCCGCTGAGCAGCGTGCCCTGGTGCGACAGCTCCAGTTCCACCCAGCCGAGCAGCTGCGGAGGCTTTTCCGTTTCGCTCACGTCGCTGAGCACCAGGTGCTGGTCGTAGACCGGAAGCAGGAACCGCGTGGCGTCCTGACCGCTGAGCAGGCTGATCTCGGTCTGGCTGTCGGGGGCGGGGTTGAGCATGCTGGGGCCGGCATGCGCCAGGGGCGTGCGCTCCGCTGCGAGGAAGCTGACCACGCGCACGTCGGGGTGGTCCAGCGCCTGCTGGGCGATGCGCTCGAGCAGGGCCTTGTTCTGTTGTTGCAGGGCCGGTGCGGCCAACGGCGCCAGGTGTTCGACCAGCATCTCGCCACGCTGCAGCAGTTGCGCCTGCAGGTTGGACAGCTGCACCCAGGTGAAATAGCCGCCCAGGACCAGAGCCAGCAGGCTGGTGGGAAGCAGGGTGAGCAGCAGTACACGCCCTTTGATGCCGAGATCCTTGAACACGATGTCTCTCCGTAATGACATCCGCGCAGTGTAGCGATTCGGCGCGACGGAATCTTCAGGTGAGCGGTTGTCGTTTAGGAGGTAGAATTATTCTCATTTTATTCCGTGGTCCCCGATGATGGCTCATTCTCTCGTGTCCGCCCGCATTCTCGCCGTCGAAGATGACCCCCTGCTGGCCAGCCACCTGCAGGCCGACCTGATGCGCCGCGGCTATGAGGTGACCCTGAGCCACGATGGCAGCGAGGGGCTGAGCCTGGCCGAGCGCGAGGACTTCGACCTGGTGCTGATGGACATCATGCTGCCGGGCACCAACGGCCTGGAGGCCCTGCAGCGTTTGCGCCAGCGTCGCCGGGTGCCGGTGTTGCTGATGTCGGCGCTGGGCGACGAGCAGAACCGCATCGCCGGCTTCAGCCAGGGGGCGGACGACTATTTGCCCAAGCCGTTCAGCCTGGGGGAGCTGAGCGTGCGGATCGAAGCGATCCTGCGCCGCGTGGCCTACGAACGGCACGAGCAGCAGGCCCCCGGGAGCGACGAGGGGCTGAGCTTCGACGAGGGACGCAGCGATGTCTCGCATGCCGGGCAGTGGGCCGGGCTGACGCCCAGCGAGTACCGTGTGCTGGAACTGCTCTGGCGCAACCGCGAGGAAGTCCTGAGCAAACCCTTCCTCTATCAGCAGGCGTTGCGTCGCGCCTATGCCCAGCATGATCGCAGCCTGGACATGCATGTCAGCCACGTGCGCCGCAAGCTGCAGGCCATCGGCTATGCCGATGCGCGGGTGGACACCGCCTGGGGCAAGGGCTACGTGATGGTGCAGGTCAGCCCATGAGCCTGCCGGGGCGGCACTCGCTGCTGTGGAAACTGAGCGGTGCACTGGCGCTGTTCTGCCTGTTGCTGGTCAGCCTGCATGTCGATATCGGTCGCCTCCTGCTGCAGAACACTTCCTACCTGTCTGACTCGACCAAGGCGGTGCTCGGCGATTACGCGCACGCCGCCGAGCGTGCCTGGCGTGAAGACGGGGCCGAGGGCGTCGATGGTTTTCTGCGGGAATTGCGCGAACGCGAGCAGGTCTGGGCGGTGGTGGTCGACGCCGAGCTGCGTTCGCTGTCCTCGCAGCCGCTGGACGGGGAAGCGCGGCAGCGCCTGGATTTCGTGCGTGCGCTGGATTTCTCCGTCGGACGCCCCGGGGGCACACCGGCGTTTTCCATTCCGTTCAGCGACGACCAGGCGCGCCTGATCATGGAGCTGCCGCAGCGTCTGAACCCGCGTCGCTACAACGACATCTGGGAAGTCCTGCTGCAGCGGGTGCTGCCGGCCGTGCTCGCGGTATTGCTCGGCCTGCTGTTGTACCGCGTGCTGATCGCGCCGCTGGCGATCCTGCGCCGCCAGGCGGTGGCATTGAGTGCCGGCAACCTGGATGCCCGGGTCGGTCCCGGGGTGGGCGGGCGCCAGGACGAGCTGGGAGAGCTGGCGCGGACCTTCGATCACATGGCCGGGCGCCTGCAGAATACGCTGACCTTTCAGCGTCAGCTGCTGCGTGACCTGTCGCACGAGCTGCGCACGCCGCTGAGCCGGCTGCGTGTCGCCGGCGAGCACGAGCAGGATATCGTCGCCCTGCGCCAGCGCCTGGAGCGCGAGGTCGACGGCATGGAGAAGCTGATCGGCGACACCCTCGAACTGGTCTGGCTGGATACCGAACGGCCCAGCCTGCCGCTGGAGCCGATCGATATCGGCCGGCTCTGGGAAGTGCTGCGCGAGAATGCCGGCTTCGAGTCGGGCTGGGACATCCAGCGCTTGCCCTGCGATCTGCCAGCCGACTGCGTCGTGCGCGGGCACCTCAACGGCCTGGCGCAGGCGCTGGAGAACGTGTTGCGCAACGCGATTCGCCACTCCCCCGAGGGTGGGGTGGTACGCCTGAGCGGCCGGCGCGAAGGGGATTATTGGTGGCTGTGCGTCGAGGACCAGGGGCCAGGCGTGCCGCAACAGGCGCTGGAAGCGATCTTTCGTCCCTTCACCCGCCTCAACGCGGCGCGCCCAGGTGGCGATGGCTACGGCCTCGGTCTGGCCATCGCGCGCAGCATGGTGCAGCTGCAGGGCGGCCAGTTGTGGGCAAAGAGCCCGGAAGCGGGGTTGCGCATCCATCTGCGCCTGCCGGCGGACCCTGGCGAGTCCGCACCTCAGCAGCAGGCGCCAGTGGCGGCCCGGGCCGATTCGGCGCTCGGTTGACTCACCTGACTGGGCTGCGCCGGCCGGTTGTCGACCTGAATACGGCGACCGCCACGCGAACCCGGTGACGGCTTGACGATGCGTCTGTGCATGGACGTCCGCCCTGCGTGCAGGGCGGGTCCCGTCGCCTCAGAAGTTCTGCGTCAGGCCGAACACGTAGCGTCGGCCATCGAGGTTGTAGGCGAAGTCCTCTTCGGTGGTGACCTCTTTGTTGGTGACGTTGTAGATACCGAACTTGAGGCTCAGGTCGCGGCTGGGTTTGTACACCAGGCCGACGTCGGCGAAGGTGTAGGCGGGGTAGGTCACGCCGTTGCTGCTGGAGCCGCTGGTGCCGGTCTGCCAGCGGCCGGAGGTCTCGCCACGGTAGTTGATCTGGGTCCACAGGTTCAGTTTCTCGCTCGCCTGCCAGTCCAGCGAGGCATTGAACATGTGCTTGGCCACGTCGTTGAGCGGCTCTCCCTTGTACTGCCCGGACTTCTGCTCGGTGCTGGTGTAGGTGTAGCTGTGGCGGTAGGTGAGGTTGTCGAGAATCTGGTAGTCGAGGGTGAACTCGACGCCTCTCAGCTCGGCCTCGTCGACGTTCTCGTAGGCGGTGTAACCGT
Source organism: Ectopseudomonas khazarica (assembly GCF_017915135.1). Classification (NCBI taxonomy): domain Bacteria; kingdom Pseudomonadati; phylum Pseudomonadota; class Gammaproteobacteria; order Pseudomonadales; family Pseudomonadaceae; genus Ectopseudomonas; species Ectopseudomonas khazarica. The sequence continues at coordinate 1,978,722 of NZ_CP068551.1, forward strand.
ACTGGTGGGCGGGATAGGTGGTGCCGTTGTAGGTGCAGGCGACGTTCTGGGCGCAGATGCGGCCGGTGCGGTTGATCTTGTCCTCGTAGTCGATCTGGTAGACGGTCAGGGTGCTGCTGAGGCCCAGGTCGAAGTTCTCGTAGCCGATCCCCAGTTCGCGGTTGACGCTGGTTTCCGGGATCAGATCGGGGTTGCCGATGATCACCCCGCCCCTCGAGGTGGCGCCGTAGTCGGTGGCGCTCTGGCGCAGGGCCGGCGCCTTGTAGCCGGTGGTCACGCCGCCCTTGAGGGTGAAGTTGTCATTCAGGCGATAGACCGCGTAGACCTTCGGGCTGAACTCGCTGCCATAGGCCTGGTTGTCATCGAAACGGCCGCTCAGGGTCAGGGTCAGGGCATCGGTCAGGCTCCAGTTGTCCTCCAGGAACAGGGAGTTCTGGTAGCGATCCATCTCCACCACCGCGTTGGCGTCCGCCACCACCGGCTCGCGCAGCCCGCTGCTGGCGCCGTCCTCGAGCTTCTCGTACTTGTGCGTCAGGCCCGCGGTGAGGGCGTGCGAGCCGGCGAAGTAGGTCGCCTGGGTATTGGCCGTCAGCACGCTGTACTCGATGCCTTCACCGGTCGTGGCGTTCAGGCGGCTGAGGTTCTCGGAGTGGTCGTAATTGATGTAGCTGTCGCTCAGCAGGTTGCCGTAGCGGCCTTCGTGGGTGATCGCGTACGTGCGCTGGATGGAGTCGGTGAAGGTGGCGTCGTCCGCCTGGGGCAGGCTCTTGCCGGGGTTGGCCCAGCGCCGTTGGCGGCCCTCGTTGTAGTTGAAGGTGACGAGGTTCTGTTCATCGATGTTCCAGCCCAGCTTGCCGCCAGCGTTGCTGCGTCTGTAGCGCGGGTCGGTGGCGCCGCTGTCGTCCTCCCCGATGAGGTGGCTCTCATCCTGGTGCAGGAACGAGCCATTGAGCTGCAGGGACAGCACGTCGCGGATCAGCGGCGCATTCAGGTAGGCGCTGGTCTGGTAGCCATCCTCGTTGACGTCGTTCTTGCTGTCGGCCATCGAGTATTCGGCGGTGATGCTGCCACCGAACTCGTTGTGGATCCGCTTGGTGATGATGTTGACCACGCCGCCCATGGCGTCGGAGCCATAGAGCGAGGATGCCGGGCCGCGGATGACCTCGATACGCTCGATGGCCTCGATCGGCGGCAGGAAGTTGATCGGCGTGCCCGCCTGGGTGCCGTTCAGGCCGAAGGCGTCGTTGCCCTGCACCGGCCGGCCATCGATCAGGAACAGGGTGTAGCCGGCCGTCATGCCGCGGATCATGACCGAGCGCTCGACGCCACCCCCGGCGATCTGCACGCCGGCGACATTCTTCAGCGCATCGGTGACATCGGTATAGGAGCGCTTTTTCAGCTCTTCGGCCGAGATCACGCTGATGCTGGCCGGCGCATCCTTGATGCTCTGCTCGAAGCCCGAGGCGGTCACCACCACGTCATTGAGCTTCACCTGATCGGATGCCTGCGCGGCGGCGGTCGTGGAGGCGACCGAGGTCAGTGCGACGGCCAGCAGGGTTTTCTGGAACTGTGGGTTGCAACGAGCAGTGAACGGGGGGCGTGTGCGTGACATGCGAATAGCTCCTACGGAAATCAGGATGGCCCAGGTGTCGGCGTGCTTGCAGAACGACGGCGCGGCTCCGGCGGCGCAGGGCAGATCGTCCCGGCGGCTGTTCGGAGGCGTGACGCGATACGGGCGAGTGCTGCTTGGGGCGCCCATGTCCGGGCAGGTCTTGCTGCTGGCAATCTGCCGGTAAGCTGCGGACAGGTTGCAAATGATATGAATACTCATCTGCGAGTAAATGTTATTTACAAACTATACATTTGCACTTTGTAAATTCTGCGCACCCCGGCAGCCCTGCACGGCAGAGGGCCCGTGGGCCTGGTTCCGGCGAGGTGTAAATCCGAATGCGGCTCAATATCAATTGCGCAATCGCTGCTGTACCCTCGACGGCGCCTGGGCGGGGCGCATGCAGCCGAGGCGACGCCCGCATGCGGCGTACGCGCCTGCTACCTGTCCATTGCAACGAGGAGAGTGAAATGTCGTCGCTTCGCTCCGCCGTGACCCACCTGGTCGCCGCGTTCGCCCTGCTGGCCCTGGCGTCTGCCCATGGCGCCTACCCACTGACGGTCAATCATGCGCAGGGTGGCCTGACGCTGAACGAGGTTCCCAAACGGGTTGCCGTGTTCGACCTGGCCACCCTGGACACGCTGGATGCACTCGGCGTGTCGGCGGCCGGGGTGCCGAAGATGGCCGGCCCCGAGTACCTGAAAGACACCTACGCGGGGCTTGAGGCGGTCAATGTCGGCACCCTGTTCGAGCCGGACTATGCCGCGCTGGAAGCCCTCCGCCCGGACCTGATCATCATTGCCGGGCGTTCCAGTGGCGCTTACGCGAAACTCGCGCAGCTGGCGCCGACCCTCGACCTGAGCATCGCGCCGGATGCCTTCGTCGCCGGGGTGCGGCAGAACCTGCGGCTGCTGGGCGACATCTTCGACCGCCAGGCGCGGGCTGCCCGGCTGGATGCCGAGCTGCAACAGGCGCTGGCGGCGACGCACAAGAAGAGCCAGGGGCTCGCTACGCTGACGCTGTTCACCGTCAACGATGCGCTGATGGTGCATGCGCCAGGCGAGCGTTTCGGCATGCTCGCCGAGGTGCTGGGCACGACGTCCGTTGCCCCGCCAGTCGACCCGGCATCCCTGCCGCAGGGCCGCCCAGCGCCCGGTTCGCCGGAGGCCATGCAGCTGCGCGAACGGCACAAGGCGCGCCTGGCTGCCGCCCTGCAGGCCGAGCCGGACTGGCTGGTGATCCTGGATCGCGGTGCCGCGACCGGTGGCGAGGGCAAGGCGGCGCAGACGCTCGCCGCGCACCCGGGTATCGCCGCCAGCACGGCCTGGACCCAGGGCCGGGTGTTCTATCTCGATCCGGCCACCTGGTACATCGCCACGGGTGGTTATCAGGGACTGATGAAGACCCTGGAGGATTTCGCGGCGGCGCCGTGAAGCCAGCGCCTGCCGCTGCGGCCATCGGCTTCATCACGCCATGACATGGATCATGGCGTGATGAAGCCACGGGTTCGGCGTATCATGACGCCCCTTTGCGTCAGTCTGGATTCGCACACCCCATGAGCCTGCAATTCCCCACCATCGCCGACTGCATCGGCAATACGCCTCTGGTGCGCCTGCAACGCCTGGCTGGTGAGACCAGCAACACCCTGCTGGTCAAGCTGGAAGGCAACAACCCGGCCGGGTCGGTCAAGGATCGCCCGGCGCTGTCGATGATCAACCGTGCCGAGCTGCGTGGCGACATCCAGCCAGGCGACACCCTGATCGAAGCCACCAGCGGCAACACCGGCATCGCCCTGGCGATGGCGGCGGCGATCAAGGGTTACAAGATGATCCTGATCATGCCCGACAACTCCACCGCCGAGCGCAAGTGGGCGATGACCGCCTACGGCGCCGAGCTGATTCTGGTCAGCAAGGAGGAGGGCATGGAGGGCGCGCGTGACCTGGCGGAGAAACTGCAGGCCGAAGGCCGTGGCAAGGTGCTCGACCAGTTCGCCAACGGCGACAACCCCGAGGCGCACTACAGCGGCACCGGCCCGGAAATTTGGCGCCAGACCGGCGGAACCATCACCCACTTCATCAGCTCGATGGGCACCACCGGCACCATCATGGGGACCTCGCGCTACCTCAAGGAGCAGAACCCGGCGATCCAGATCGTCGGCCTGCAACCGCAGGAAGGCTCGGCCATTCCCGGCATCCGTCGCTGGCCGCAGGAATACCTGCCGAAGATCTACCAGGCCGAGCGTGTCGATCAGGTGATGGACATGGGCCAGGCCGAGGCCGAGCACGTGATGCGGCGTCTGGCGCGTGAAGAAGGCATCTTCTGCGGCGTTTCCTCCGGCGGTTCGGTGGCCGGCATGCTCCGCCTGTCGCAGCAGGTGGAGAACGCTGTGCTGGTGGCGATCATCTGCGACCGCGGCGACCGCTACCTGTCCACTGGCGTTTACGAAGAACCGACGAACTGATGGCCAGACGCAGCTCCAACCTGCGCTTCCAGCCCAGCGGCGGCAGTCGGGCGACGCAGGTACCGGTCGGCAAGAAGCAGAAACTCACCATCGAGCGGCTGGCGGGTGACGGTCGCGGCATCGCCTTCGAGGCCGGGCGCACCTGGTTCGTCAGCGGTGCCCTGGCTGGCGAAGAGGTCGAGGCGCGGGTGCTGAGCGCGCGCAGCCAGACCGTCGAGGCACGTGCCGAACGCATCATCGCCGCCAGCAGCGAACGACGCGTCGCGCCCTGTGCGCATGCCGAGCGCTGCGGCGGCTGCAACCTGCAGCACCTGCCTCATGCCGAGCAGCTTGCCCTGAAACAGCGCACGCTGGCCGAGCAGCTGTCGCGCCTGGGTGGCGTGCAGCCGGAGGAGTGGGCGGCGCCGCTGGTCGGTCCCGAGCTGGGCTACCGGCGCCGGGCACGCGTTGCCGTGCGCTGGGATGCCAAGGCGCGTCAGCTGCAGGTCGGGTTCCGTGCCGAGGCCAGCCAGGAGATCGTCGCCATCGACGACTGTCCGGTACTGGTACAGCCCTTGCAACCCATTTTCCAGGCATTGCCGGGGCTGCTGCACAGCCTGGAGAAACCCCAGGCAGTCGGTCACGTCGAGCTGTTCAGTGGCACCGCCGAAGCCGTCCTGCTGCGGCATACCGCAGCGCTGACCGATGCCGATCTGGCCCGTCTGCGCCGCTTCTGTCACGAGCATGCCGCGCAGCTCTGGTTGCAGGGTGACGGGCAGCCACAGGCGGACGACGCGGCCGCCGAACTGGGCTTCGAACTGCCGCGCTGGCAGCTGCGACTGGCCTATCGCCCCGGGGATTTCGTGCAGGTCAACGGTCCGGTCAACGAGGCGATGGTCGCGCAGGCGCTAGACTGGTTGGCAGTGCAGGCGGATGAACGCGTGCTGGATCTGTTCTGCGGGCTGGGCAATTTCGCTCTGCCGCTGGCGCGTCAGGCTGCCGAGGTGGTGGCCGTGGAAGGGGTCGAGGCGATGGTGGCGCGAGCCGCCGCCAACGCCGCGAGCAATGGCCTGGGCAATGCGCACTTTTTCCGTGCCGACCTGTCCAAGCCGCTGGCCGACGAGGCCTGGGCGCGCGGCGGTTTCTCCGCGGTGCTGCTCGACCCGCCGCGCGACGGTGCGCTGCAGGTCGTGCGCGGCATGCGCGAGCTGGGCGCCCGGCGCCTGGTCTATGTATCCTGCAACCCGACCACCCTGGCGCGCGATGCCGCCGAACTGGTCCGGCAGGGATACCGCCTGCGACGTGCCGGGATTCTCGACATGTTCGCGCAGACCGCGCATGTCGAGGCGATGGCGTTATTCGAGATAGCCGAGCCTTAGGTTCGGGACAAGGCGGCACGTTCGGTGTCGCAGGGATGTGCAGGATGCACGTTCTTTCAGTTAATCCGACCGGCTCAGAGAAGGCCGGCGACTGCTCGGTGCGGCGTATGCGCACCGTAGGGAAGGTAAGACGATGGTTCAGGTGAGAGCGCATCAGCCAGTCAACGATGACGGCAGCATCAATCTCGAGGCCTGGTTGGATCATGTCGCCAGCGTCGACCCGGCGCTGGATCGTCAGGCACTGCACGAGGCCTGCGAGTTCGCCCGCGATCTGGAGCAGCAGGCCAACACCACCCCGCATCACTGGAGCGAAGGCGGCTCGACCTTCCGTGCCGGCCTCGACATCGCGGAAATCCTCGCCGATCTCAAGCTCGATCAGGATTCCCTGGTCGCCGCGATCATCTATCGCGGCGTACGCGAGGGCAAGATCACCCTGGCCGCAGTGCACCAGCGCTTCGGCCCGGTGGTGGCCAAGCTGATCGAAGGCGTGCTGCGCATGGCGGCGATCAGCGCCAGTATCAACCCGCGCGAATCGGTGGTGGTCGGCTCGCAGACGCAGGTGGAGAACCTGCGCAAGATGCTCGTAGCCATGGTCGACGACGTGCGCGTGGCACTGATCAAGCTGGCCGAGCGCACCTGCGCGATTCGCGCGGTCAAGGAAGCCGACGAAGAGAAGCGCCAGCGGGTGGCGCGCGAGGTGTTCGACATCTATGCGCCGCTGGCCCATCGCCTCGGCATCGGCCATATCAAGTGGGAGCTGGAGGACCTGTCCTTCCGTTACCTGGAGCCCGAGCAGTACAAGCAGATCGCCAAGCTGCTGCACGAGCGTCGTCTGGATCGCGAGCAGTACATCAACGACGCCATGGATCACCTGCGTCAGGAGCTGGAAGCCACCGGCATCAAGGCCGACATCAGTGGCCGGGCGAAACATATCTATTCGATCTGGCGCAAGATGCAGCGCAAGGGCCTGCAGTTCAGCCAGATCTACGACGTACGTGCGGTGCGCGTGCTGGTGCCGGAGGTGCGTGACTGCTACACCACGCTGGGTATCGTGCACACCCTGTGGCGGCACATTCCCAAGGAGTTCGACGACTACATCGCCAACCCCAAGGAGAACGGCTACCGCTCGCTGCACACCGCCGTGCTCGGCCCGGAAGGCAAGGTGCTGGAGGTGCAGATCCGCACCCACGCCATGCACGAGGAAGCCGAGCTGGGCGTCTGCGCGCACTGGCGCTACAAGGGCACCGACGTCAAATCCGGCTCCAACCACTACGAAGAGAAGATTTCCTGGCTGCGTCAGGTCATCGAGTGGCACGAGGAACTGGGCGACATCGGCGGCCTGGCCGAGCAGCTGCGCGTCGACATCGAGCCGGATCGGGTCTACGTGTTCACGCCCGACGGCCATGCCATCGACCTGCCCAAGGGCGCCACGCCACTGGATTTCGCCTACCGCGTGCACACCGAGATCGGCCACAACTGCCGTGGAGCCAAGATCAACGGGCGCATCGTGCCGCTGACCTACAGCCTGCAGACCGGCGAGCAGGTGGAGATCATCACCAGCAAGCAGGGCTCGCCGAGCCGCGACTGGCTCAACCCCAACCTGGGCTACGTTACTACCAGCCGGGCGCGGGCGAAGATCGTGCACTGGTTCAAGCTGCAGGACCGCGACCAGAACGTTGCCGCCGGCAAGCAACTGCTCGAACGCGAGCTGGCACGCCTGGCGCTGCTCGGCGTGGACTTCGACAAGCTGGCGGAAAAGGCCAACCTGAAGACCGCCGAGGACCTGTTCGCGGCCATGGGCGCAGGCGATGTGCGCCTGGCCCATGCGGTCAACCTGGCCCAGCAGCTGGTCGAGCCGGAGCGCAGCAGCGAGCAGCTCGAGCTGATCCCGCGCAAGGCCCAGGGCTTCAAGCCGGGCAAGCGTGGCGACATCCAGATCCAGGGGGTCGGCAACCTGCTGACGCAGATGGCCGGTTGCTGCCAGCCACTGCCGGGCGATCCCATCGTCGGCTACATCACCCTGGGGCGCGGCGTCACCATTCACCGCCAGGACTGCCCGACGGCGCTGCAACAGGCCGGGCGCGAGCCGGAACGGATGATCCAGGTGAGCTGGGGCCCGGTGCCGGTGCAGACCTACCCGGTGGAGATCGTCATCAAGGCCTACGACCGCTCCGGTCTGCTGCGGGACGTGACCCAGGTGCTGCTCAACGAGAAGCTCAACGTGCTGGCGGTCAACACCCGTTCGAACAAGGAGGACAACACCGCCTCCATGTCGATCACCGTGGAGATCCCCGGCCTGGATGCGCTCGGCCGCCTGCTGGCGCGTATCGGCCAGTTGCCCAACATCATCGAGGCGCGCCGTCACCGCGCCAATTGAGCGGCAGGCCTCGAGCAACAAGCCGCAAGTGAAAGGTGGTCCGCCGCTTTCTCTTGTGGCTTGAAGCTTTCAGCTTGCCGCCCAGGAGTTTCCATGTACCAACTCGACGACCTGCTGCACCTCATGGCGCGCCTGCGTGACCCACAACACGGCTGCCCCTGGGACCTCAAGCAGAGCTACGCGAGCATCGTGCCCTACACCCTGGAAGAGGCCTACGAAGTCGCCGATGCCATCGAGCGCGGCGACTTCGCGCATCTGCCGGGTGAACTCGGCGACCTGTTGTTCCAGGTGGTCTACTACAGCCAGCTGGCGCAGGAGGAGGGGCGTTTCGACTTCGCCAGGGTGGTCGATGGCATCACCGCCAAGCTGATCCGCCGGCACCCGCACGTGTTTCCCGACGGCGACCTGTATGGCGCGCCGGATGCAGCCAGGCTGCAGGAGGCGGCGGTCAAGCAGCGCTGGGAGGAGCTCAAGGCCGAGGAGCGCGCCGAGAAGGCCGCCGTGCCCGAGCAGCTGTCCCTGCTCGATGACGTGCCGACCGCGTTGCCGGCGCTGAGCCGCGCGGCCAAGCTGCAGAAGCGTGCGGCGCAGGTCGGCTTCGACTGGCCCGAGGCCCTGCCGGTGGTGGACAAGGTGCGCGAGGAGCTGGACGAAGTGCTGGAGGCCATGAGCGAGAACGATGCCGAGGCGGTGGCCGAGGAAATCGGCGATCTGCTTTTCGTCGTCACCAACCTGGCGCGTCACCTCAAGGTCGATCCCGAGGCTGCGCTGCGCGCCGCCAATGGCAAGTTCGAGCGGCGCTTCCGCTTCATCGAGCAGAGCGTGCGCGAAGCCGGACGGTGTCTGGATGGCTGCTCGCTGGAGGAGCTGGACGCGCTCTGGGGCGAAGCGAAGAAGCTGGAGAAGCTGGCGCCCGGTTGCTGATCGGGTATCCCGGCATGCATCCGGCCCGTGCGGCTGGAGCCAGGGCCGGTTAGCCATTATGCTGGGCGCTTCGAAATGGCGGTGCCGCGCGCCGCTGCAACAACATCATGTTCGGGATCTTTAGTCATGGGTCTTTCCCTGCGCGACCAGCTGCTCAAAGCCGGGCTGGTCAATGAAAAACAGGCCAAGCAGGTTGGCAAGCAGCAGCAGAAGCAGAAACGTCTGGCGCACAAGGGGCAGGCTGAGCTGGATGACAGCACCCGCCAGGCGGCCCTGCAGGCGCAGGCGGAGAAGGCGGCACGCGACCAGGAGCTGAATCGTCAGCAGCAGGAGAAGGCCGAGCAGAAGGCCCGCGTGGCGCAGGTCAAGCAACTGATCGAGCGCTCGCGCCTGCCCAAGCTCGATGGCGAGGACTACTACAACTTCGTCGACGACAAGAAGGTCAAGCGCCTGCCGGTCAACAACATGGTGCGCAACAAGCTGTCCAACGGCTGGCTGGCCATCGTGCGCCACGGCGGCGGTTATGAAGTCATCCCGCGCGAGGCGGCGCTGAAGATCCAGGAGCGCGATGCCTCGCGCATCGTCCTGCTCAATACCCATGTCGAAGAGCCGGATGCCGACGATCCCTACGCGGCCTACCAGATTCCTGACGATCTGATGTGGTGACGCTTCGGCGCGTAGCGCTCAGCAGCGCTTGCCGCCCAGCAGCACGCGGCCGAAGCTGGCGCCTGCGTCCTGCGGTGTGATCGCCAGCAGGCGATCCATGCGCAGGCGCTGTTCGCCGTCGGCCGTGCGCAGGAGCAGGATCTCTTCCTTGCTCGCCGCGGTTTCCGTGGTCAGAGCGCGGCCTTGCAGGCGCGTGCCGTCGACCAGCTCCACGTCCAGCTGATAGCCATGCAGGCAGGCGATTTCCAGGTAGTCGTAGAGGTCGCAGGCCAGCGGTTGGTAGTCGTCCATCGCGTCACTCCTCGTGCTCTGCGCTGAGCCTAGCCGGGAACCGCCCGGGCAGCACGCTCTGCCACCTTCTTCGCCATGAAAAACGCCGCGACCTGCAGCAGGTCGCGGCGCTCCGTCGGTGCCGGGGCGGTTACAGCAGGGGAATGGTGTAGCTGACGATCAGGCGGTTCTCGTCGAGGTCGCCGATGCTCGCGTTGGAGCGCACCATCGCGTTACGCCAGCGCACGCCCAGGTTCTTCAGCGGACCTTCCTGGATGATGTAGCTGATGTCCACGTCGCGTTCCCATTCCTTGCCGCTCGCGCCACCCACGCCATCGAAGCCGTCGCCGGTCACGTAGCGGACGAAAGCGCTCAGCCCCGGGACGCCATAGCTGGCGAAGTTGATGTCATAGCGGGCCTGCCAGGATTTCTCGTCCTTGCGGGTGAAGTCGAGGATCTGCAGGTAGTTGACGATGTACGGATCGGTTTCGGAGAGGAAGGGGAAGGCGTTGTCGCCGCCGACCTTCTGGTAGCCCAGGCGGAAGGTGTGCGCACCGATGCCGGCCCAGAGGTTGACCGAGGTCAGGTCGTTGTCCACGTCGCCGCCGAGCTTGCGGCCGTTGTCCTGGGAGTCGAAGTAGGCCAGGTTGGCGCCCAGCTTCCAGTCGCCGATGGGCTGCACGTGGATCAGGTTGTAGAGCTTCTGGTCGTAGATGTCTTCCAGCTCGCCGTACCACAGGCCGACGGTGGTATTGCCGCCGTTGAACTTGTAGTCGCCGCCGGCGAAGTTGTAGCGGTCGCTCTTGCCGCCGACGTTGCTCGCGGTGATGTCCTGGCTGTCGGTGGAGTTGCGGAAGTTCACTTCACGCAGCTGGCCGCCGTTGAGGGTCAGCCCGGCGAGTTCCTGCGAGGTGATCATGCCGCCGGTGAACACCTGTGGCAGCAGGCGCGAATCACCGGAGGAGACGATCGGCAGCTTGGGCATCAGGCCGCCGACCTTGCCGATGGTCTTGGAGATGCGCACCTTGACCGCGCCGGTCGCCTCGGAATATTCGTCCGGGCCTTCATCGCCGAAACCGTTGGGCAGCAGGTTGGTGCCGGCACGTTCGTCCGAGGAGTCGAGCTTCAGACCCAGGCCGGCATAAGCGTCCAGACCGAAACCCACGGTGCCTTCGGTAAAGCCTGATTCGGCCTTGAGAATGAAGCCTTGCGCCCATTCTTCGCGCTTGGACTGCTGCGCGGCGGTGGTGTCGCGCAGGTCGCGGTTCATGTAGAAGTTGCGCAGTTCGAGTGTGGCCTTGCTGTCACCGATGAAGTCGGCCTGTGCCAGGCCGGGAAGTGTGAGGCTGGCGCCCAGCGTGGCGAGGGCCACGGCGCGGGCGAGGGGAGTTTTGCTCATTATTGTTGTCTCCTCGTTGTTGTTATTAGCGGGCGGCCACTCTGTGACCGACCCGTTACGGCGCCATGAAATAAAGCACTTCGGGTATTCGGCGACTGTAAGACTTTAGTCTGGCGGGGCCTGGGGCCTGCCGGGGCTTTCAGGGCTGCGAGGCTCTAGCGCGTGGTGACGGGCGCCTTTCGCGCTTCGACCGCCGATCGGGAAAGCGCCGCTGAGTGCACGGGCAGCGAGAAAAAACCGCCAACCGTTGGTCGATCAGCCCTAAAGCTTGCTGCTGCGCGGCCGTTAAGTTCGGCAGATCACCTGCCTGGGTACCCGGCCATGAATCCTCTGAGCTCCTTCAACTCCGCCGCTTCACGCACCGCGCATGCCAGCCAGTCGGCCGCTGCGCGCAACAACGCCGCCGATGCACAGGCGACGCTGGCCAACCGTCTTGCCGACAAGCTGGGGCTGCAGCCCGGTGCGCTCAATGGTAAGCGTGACGACTACACGCCGGAGAAGGTAGCGGGGCGCGTGCTTGGCTTCGTCGAGCAGCGCCTGCAGAGCGAGGCCGCGGCCGGGGCTGATCCGGCCCGGCTGGAGCAACTGCTGGCGCAGGCGCGCGAAGGTATCGAGAAGGGCTTCGCCGATGCGCGCAAGATTCTCGATGGCATGGGTGTGCTGGGTGGCCAGGTGGCCAGTGACATCGATGACACCTACTCGCGTATCCAGGATGGCCTGGGCGATCTCGACAAGCGCTTTGGCGCGGCAACCCCGGGCACCGCGGACAGCGTTGCGGTCGCTGGTTACAGCGAGCGTTTCAGCGCGCAGGCGGAAACCTTCGACCTGGCCATCACCACGCGCGATGGCGATCGCCTGCGCGTCTCCGTGGCGCAGGCGTCGGCCAGCTGGTCGCAAAGCAGCTTCGCCGCGGCGAGCGACGGCAGTTCCAGCAGCCTGGTGGCCAGCAGTCAGTCCGGCAGCCTGCAGATCGGCGGCTGGCAGGTCAGTGTGGAAGGTGAGCTGGACGATGACGAGATCAAGGCCCTGGAAAAGCTGTTCAGCCAGGTGCAGGACCTCTCCGACAAGTTCTATGCCGGTGATCTGTCTGGAGCCTTCGACCGCGCCATGGCGCTGGACATGGACGGCGAGCAGCTGGCATCGATGTCGTTGCGCCTGACCCAGACCAGCGTGCGCCAGGCCACCGATGCCTACGGCGCCGTGGGCGGGCAGGGCGCCAGTGCGGTCAACAGCGGCTTGCAGGACTACGCCCAGGGCCTGCTCGATGCACTGCGCAGCGCTGGCGACCTGGCTCAGGATGCCGGTGGCATGCTCAAGGATCTGCTCAAGGGTGGCTTCTCGCTCGACGAGCGCTTCGACCTGCCGCGCCTGGAGAAGGCCGACAGTCTCAACCGCAACCTGCTCGACGGCCTGCAGTCGCTGCTCGCCGGCGAGGCTGGCGAGCGTGGCGACGACGCGAGCTGATGCCGCGCGGTGCTAGACTGCGCACCTTGCTGACAGTGAGGTGCGCTCATGAAGCCTGAATGCCAACTTTTCGGAACCCTGGGTTGCCATCTGTGCGAGGTGGCCGAGGCGCTGCTCATGCCGTTCGTCGAGAACGGCCTGCTGGTCGAGCTGATCGATATCGCCGAGCATGAAGGGCTGGTCGAGTCGTACGGCCTGCGCATTCCGGTGCTGCGCCGCTGCGATACCGGCGCTGAGCTGAACTGGCCGTTCGATGCCGAGGAAGTGGTGGCCTTTCTGCGCTGAAGGCCCGCTGGCCGCCGTGCCGATCTGCGGCTGGCAGGAATGCCAGGCATAAAAAAACCCGCCTTGACAGGCGGGTTTTTGATTTGGTCGGAGAGACAGGATTCGAACCTGCGACCTTCTCGTCCCGAACGAGACGCGCTACCAAGCTGCGCTACACTCCGAATGAGGCGTATTCTACCGAAAAACTTTTACTGCACAAGGGGTTAGCCTGAAAAAACTTCCGGCCTGCATGGCCATCATCCGTTCAGGCTTGGCGCCAGGTGCGTGTCGGTAGCGCCTCGCCTCAGAGTTCCTTGACCGTCTGAACCTGATCCTTGTTGATCGTGGCGCGCTTGCCATCGAGCTGTTCGAACTCGTAGAAGCCCGACTCTTCGTCATATGTCGGCTTGTCCACGGTCTGGATCTCACGGCCATCGTTGAGGGTGATCACCGACGGCGAGGCGCAACCGGCGAGGGCCGCGAAACCGATCACCAGCAGCAGGGCGGGAAGGGTCCGTTTGGTCATGGTCTGTCTCCTTGGGTACGAATGGGGTGCCATACCTTCGCTCTGACGTGAAACGGCCGCATGAGTTCCGCTGAGGGCGTCGGTTTCAGCGTCAGCGTGCGGTGGCGGCAAGAATTTCCGGCGTGTTGAGGTTGGCCAGGCGTGGGTCGTCCAGCGGGCAGTCGACGGCAATGGGGTCGAGCCTGCCGAACCAGCGCTGGGGGCTGCGCTCACCCGACTGCCAGGCGCGCTCGAGGTCGTCCCGCAGGTGAGTGGGGAGCAGGCAGAACAGCGGTTGCCAGTACGCGCCCTGGCGGACGACCACCGGCCGGCTGCCCGCCTGCGCGAGCAGGGCGTCGAGCAGCGCTGCGTCGACGAGGGGGGCGTCGCAGGGCAGTACCAGCATCTGTGGATGGCGAGCGGCGGCCATGCCGGCGCGGATGCCCGCCAGGGGGCCCTGGAAATCCTGCTCCTGATCGGCCACCAGCTGGTCGGCATAGGGGGCATAGCGCTCGTTGTTGCGGTTGCAGGAAATGATCAGGTCGTCGCTGAGCGGCCTGGCCAGGTCATGCAGCCAGGCGATCAGCGGGCGGCCGTGCCAGTGCAGCAGGCCTTTGTCCTGCCCGCCCATGCGTTGCCCGCGACCACCGGAGAGCAACAGCACCGAACAGTTGGCAAGGGCATTGGGCGTAGGCATGCGGCGGTCTCCGGGGCGGGCGGTGTGATATAACGTCGCCCATTGTCTACCAATTGGATGCCTGCCATGAACCACAAGGCCGACGCGGTTTTCGTGCCGCTGAACATTGCCGTACTGACCGTCAGCGACACGCGCACTCTGGATACCGATACCTCCGGGCAATTGCTGGTCGATCGCCTGAGCGCTGCCGGGCACCAGTTGGCGGCGCGCGTCCTGCTCAAGGACGATCTGTACCGCATTCGCGCCCAGGTCGCGACCTGGATCGCCGAGGATCAGGTGCAGGTCGTGGTGATCACCGGCGGCACCGGTTTCACTGGGCGTGACAGTACTCCCGAGGCCGTCGCCTGTCTGCTGGACAAGCAGGTCGATGGTTTTGGCGAGCTGTTCCGGCAGATATCCGTGGCCGATATCGGCACCTCCACCATCCAGTCGCGCGCGCTGGCCGGCCTGGCCAACGGTACGCTGGTCTGTTGCCTGCCGGGTTCGACCAACGCCTGTCGTACCGCATGGGACGGCATCCTCGCCGAGCAGCTGGATGCGCGTCATCGTCCGTGCAACTTCGTGCCGCACCTGAAAGAGGTCGGCGCCTGCGAGACTCGCGGATGAGTGCTGGCGACAAGCCCGGCCTGCTGCCCATGGAGGCGGCACTGGAGCGCCTTCTGGCGCTGGCCGACGCGGCGCCGGTGGAACAGATCGAGTCGGTCGCGCTGGCCGAGGCGGATGGCCGCGTGCTGGCCGAGCCGCTGATCGCGGCGCTGGATCTGCCACCCTGGGCCAACAGCGCCATGGACGGCTATGCCCTGTGCCTGGCCGACTGGAACGGCCAGGCGCTGCCCGTGAGTCAACGCATTCAGGCCGGGTCGGCGCCCGCGCCGCTGCAGCCGGGCAGCTGTGCGCGGATCTTCACCGGTGCGCCGCTGCCGCAGGGCGCCGACACGGTGGAAATGCAGGAGAACGTCGACCTGGACGATGCCGGGCGGGCCGTGTTCCGCGAAACGCTGAGGGTCGGCCAGAACGTGCGTGCGCAAGGTCAGGAGACGCGCAGGGGCGAGTGCGTGCTGCCGCCAGGCACCCGCCTGGGGCCCGTCGAACTGGGGCTGGCGGCATCGCTTGGCGTGGCGCAACTGCCGGTGCGCCGGCGTCTGCGCGTGGCGGTGCTCTCCACCGGCGATGAACTGGTGGAGCCAGGCCAGGCACTGGGGCCGGGGCAGATCTACAACAGCAACCGACGCCTGTTGATCGCCTGGTTGCAGCGCCTGGGCTGTGCGGTGACCGACGCCGGGATTCTGCCGGACGACCTGCCGCGTACCCGCGCGGCGCTGGCTGCCCTGGGCGAGGTCGACCTGATCCTGTCCACCGGTGGCGTTTCCGTCGGGGAGGCTGACTTCCTCGGCCTGGCCCTGCGCGAGGCGGGCGAGCTGGCGCTGTGGAAGCTGGCGATCAAGCCGGGCAAGCCGCTGACCTTCGGTCATTACCAGGGCGTGCCGGTAATTGGTCTGCCGGGCAATCCGGCCTCGACGCTGGTCACCTTCGGCCTGCTCGCACGCCCCTACATGCTGCGCCGCCTTGGCGTTCAGCGGGTCGAGCCGCTGGGCTTCCCGCTGCCGGCGGGCTTCACCTGGAGCAAGCCGGGCATGCGCCGCGAGTACCTGCGGGCGCGGTTGGAGCACGGCCGGGTGGTGCCTTACGCCAATCAGAGTTCCGGCGTGCTGCGCAGTGCGGCCTGGGCCGAGGGCCTGGCGGAAGTCATGGAGGGCAGCACCCTCGCCGAAGGGGACATGCTGCGTTTCATCCCGCTGAGCGAGATTCTGGGCTGAGCGACACGCGCCCGGCCATTGCCTGGCTGGGCGCGTTAGATGGTGTGGCGAGACTACGGAGTCACAATTGCAACGATAGAATTTGCAAATGGGTCATATAGAGGGCATAGTCGCGCACTTAATATGAATTCCCTCGACACGGTCGTGCCCATGCTGAAGCGCTTCGCACCCCTCGTGCCTGTTGCACTCACCCTGTTTCTCGCCGCCTGCGCGGGCCATGCGCCGCAGCCGCAGAGCGGCGAAACCTCGGCCCGGCCCGCCGCCCCTGTACAGGCTCAGCAGAGCGAGCCGGCAGAGGATGACGTCGCCGCACTGGTCGACGACAAACCCTATGAAATGCCGCAGTTGGCCGACAGCCTGCTCGATCTCGGGCGTTCGCTGATCGGCACCCGCTATCGCTACGGCGGCACCTCGGTGCAGTCCGGTTTCGATTGCAGCGGCTTCGTCGGCTACCTGTTCCGCGAGGAAGTGGGTCTGGAGCTGCCGCGCTCCACCCGCGAGCTGATCAAGCTGGATGCGCCCAAGGTGGCGCGTGCCGACCTGGAGCCGGGTGACCTGATCCTGTTCAACAACCGGGGTCGTGGTCGCGTCAGCCATGCCGGCATCTACCTGGGCGATGACCAGTTCATCCACTCCAGCAGCAGCCGCAGCGGTGGCGTGCGCATCGACAGCCTGGACGACAGCTACTGGAAGCGCAGCTACATGGAGGCCAAGCGCGTGCTGGCGCTGGCTTCGACAGAAGACGAACAGGCCTCGGCCAAGGCCCATCCCTGAGGGGACGGCGTAACCGCAGGGTTGCGCCACCACGCCCGAGGCGGCAGAGTAGAGCCTGTCCAGGCTCAGGATCGCCTCGCTCATGCCCGTCACGACCCGTGTTGCCCTCGTTTCCCTCGCGCTGCTGCTGAGTGCCTGCAGCAGCCACGCTCCCGCTCCCCAGCCCGTCTACATACCGCCAAGCGCTTCCTCGGCCTATCAGGGCGGAACCGAGGATGTCCTGTTTCGTGCGCTCGGCCTGGTCGGTACGCCTTACCGTTATGGCGGCAACACACCCGAGGGCGGCTTCGATTGCAGTGGCCTGATCGGCTATGTCTACCGCGACGCCGCCGGTATCAGCCTGCCTCGCTCGACGCGTGAGCTCAGTGCCATGCGCACCCCGGATGTCCGTCGTGATGCCCTGCAAAGTGGCGACCTGGTGTTCTTCGCCACCAGCGGCGGGCGCAGCGTCAGTCACGCCGGCATCTATGTCGGCGAGGGTCGCTTCGTGCATGCGCCGTCCAGCGGCGGCACCGTGCGCCTGGACAGCCTCGACAACGTCTACTGGCAGCGTGTCTATCTCGATGCCAAGCGGGTCATCACGCCGGAGCTGGCGCACAACCCCTGACCCCTGCCGATGGCCGATCCCATTCGTCTGCCGCCGCAGCCTGAAGCGTGCGAGCTTTGCGCTCGCCCTGTGGCCTTGACGCGCCATCATCTGATTCCCCGGGCGCTGCATGACAAGGCCTACGTACAGAAACGCTATCCCCGGCATGAGCGCATCAGCGCCACGCTGTGGGTCTGTCGCGCCTGCCATAACCAGATTCACCGCCTGTTCAGCGAAAAGGAGCTGGCACTGACCTATAACACTCGGGAAGCGTTGCTGGGCGACGAGCGCTTGCGCACCTTCGTCGAGTGGTTGGCGCGCAAGCCGGCAGGCTTCACGCCCAGGCACTGAGCAGCTTCGGCGTTGACGCGCAGGGTGGCCAGCCTCTACTCTGCGCGCCTTGCTTCAGGTGCCCTGAATCGCCGCCAGCGGCGGTCGAGAGGGTGAAACAGGGAAGCCGGTTCCAATGCCGGCGCTGCCCCCGCAACGGTAGGTGAGTCGTACGCCGCCATAGGCCACTGTGCAGTGCACGGGAAGGCGCGGCGTTGAACCTTTGGTTCGCTCACGAGCCCGGAGACCGGCCTGTCGCAGTTTCACGGCATCGCGGAGGGCGTTGTCCGGCCAGCGCTCCGGTTGCACCGGGGCGTTCGTGTTTTCTGTCTTCCGCATGCCCGACCAGCCATTGGCGCCTGGATGGGACGTGCGCATCGTCGTCTCTTCTTCTGGTTGCCGTTCGCGCCGCGCACGACCTTGCCGGCGCGTGATGTACAGGAGCAGAGCATGAGCGAGTCCGTCGAACGTGATGAGCGCCACAAGGCGCGCATGCAGCGCAAGAAAGCCCTGATCGACGAGAAGATCGCCCAGGCCCAGGACGAGTACGGTCTGCTGCTGGTGCACAGCGGCAACGGCAAGGGCAAGAGCAGCAGCGCCTTCGGCATGGTCGCCCGGGCCCTCGGGCATGGCATCAGGGTCGGCGTGGTGCAGTTCATCAAGGGCGCAGCCAGCACCGGGGAGGAAACCTTCTTCCGCCGTTTCCCCGAGGAAGTCAGCTACCACGTGATGGGCGAGGGGTTCACCTGGGAGACCCAGGACCGTCAGCGTGACATCGCCAAGGCGCAGGACGCCTGGAACGTGGCGCGGCGCCTGCTCGCCGACGAGTCCGTCGGCCTGGTGGTGCTGGACGAGCTGAACATCGCCCTCAAGCACGGTTATCTCGACCTGCCCACGGTACTGGCCGATATCGAAGCCCGGCCACTGCTGCAGCATGTAGTGGTGACGGGGCGGGGCGCCTTGCCGGAGATGATCGAGGCCGCCGATACGGTCACCGAGATGAACCTGGTCAAGCATGCGTTCAAGGCCGGGGTGAAGGCGCAGAAGGGCATCGAATTCTGATGAGCGCACGTCAATGTCCGGCGCTGTTGATCGCCGCGCCGGCCTCCGGTCAGGGCAAGACCACCGTCACCGCTGCGCTGGCGCGCCTGCATACGCGCCAGGGGCGGCGGGTGCGGGTGTTCAAGTGCGGCCCGGACTTCCTCGACCCGATGATCCATGCCCGTGCCAGCGGCGCGCCGGTGTACCAGCTCGACCTGGCCATGGTCGGCGAGGCCGAGAGTCGCCGCCTGTTGTGGCAGGCCGCTGGCGAAGCCGACCTGATCCTGATCGAAGGGGTGATGGGCCTGTTCGACGGCAAGCCCTCGGCGGCCGACCTGGCGCGTCACTTCGGCGTAGCGGTGCTGGCGGTGATCGATGGCGCCGCCATGGCGCAGACCTTCGGCGCGCTGGCCCATGGCCTGGCCACCTTCCAACCGGACCTGCCGTTTGCCGGCGTGCTCGGCAACCGCGTCGCCAGCACGCGCCACGGCGAGATCCTGCGTGATGCCCTGCCGGAGACGATCCGCTGGTTCGGTGCCCTGCCACGCAGTGCGGCGGTGGAACTGCCCAGCCGCCACCTGGGGTTGGTGCAGGCGGCCGAACTGGCCGACCTCGATGCCCGGCTGGATGCCGCCGCTGATGCCCTGGCGGCCAGTGCCGACGTCGATCTGCCGCCATCAGTGAGCTTCGCCGCACCAGTGATCGATGAGCCAGGCTCCCTGCTTGCCGGCGTGCGCATCGGCGTAGCGCGGGACGCGGCATTCGCCTTCCTCTACCAGGCCAACCTCGACCTGTTGCAGGCCCTGGGCGCCGAGCTGCGCTACTTCTCGCCGCTCGCCGACAGCGCCTTGCCCGAGGTGGACAGCCTCTACCTGCCAGGTGGCTACCCCGAGCTGTACCTGGCCGAGCTGGAAGCCAACCAGGCCATGGCGGCGGCGATTCGTGCCCATCACCAGGCCGGCAAGCCGCTGCTCGCCGAATGCGGCGGCATGCTCTACCTGCTCGACGAGCTGCATGACAAGCAGGGCGCCAGTGGCCGCATGCTCGGCCTGCTTGCCGGCAGCGCGACCCTGCAGCCGCGCCTGACCGCGCTGGCGTTGCAGGAAGTCGAGCTGGCGGAAGGCCTGCTGCGTGGCCACACCTATCACCACTCACGACTGGACAGCCCGCTCACGCCGCACGCGCAGGCGCGCTGCCCGAACGGCAAGCCGGTGGCCGAGGCGGTCTATCGGCTCGGCCGGCTCACCGCCAGCTACATCCATTTCTACCTGCCATCCAATCCGGAGGCGGCCGCCGCGCTGTTGCGTCCATGAGCGATCACGCCTTCTCTGCGCTGGAGCGTGCGGCGGTGTACCGCGCCATTGGCGAGCGCCGTGACATGCGCCACTTCGCCGGTGGCCAGGTGCCGCCCGAGGTGCTGGCACGCCTGCTGGAGGCCGCGCACCACGCGCCCAGCGTCGGCCTGATGCAGCCCTGGCGCTTCCTGCGCATCAGCGATCCGCAGCTGCGCCAGCAGGCGCATGAGCTGGTGGAGGCGGAGCGGGTGCGTACCGCCGAAGCCCTGGGCGAGCGCTCGGACGCGTTCATGCGCCTGAAGGTCGAGGGCATTCGTGACTGTGCCGAGCTGCTCGCGGTGGCGCTGATGGACGGCCGCGAGAAGCACATCTTCGGGCGGCGCACCTTGCCGGAGATGGACATGGCCTCGGTCGCCTGCGCCATTCAGAACCTGTGGCTGGCGGCACGCGCCGAAGGCCTGGGGCTGGGCTGGGTGTCGCTGTTCGATCCCGTTGCGCTGGCCGAGCTGCTGGGCATGCCCGCAGGCAGCAAGCCGGTCGCGCTGCTGTGCCTGGGGCCGGTCGAGGCGTTCTATGAAAAGCCCATGCTGGTGGAGCAGGGCTGGGCGACGCCGCGACCACTGGCGGAGCTGTTGTTCGAGAACCGTTGGGGTGTCCGTGGTGACTGAGCGATGAGCCTGGCCCTGATCACCTGCGCGGGCGTCGCCCTGGATGCCGCCCTGGGCGAGCCGCGCCGGGCGCATCCGCTGGTTGCCTTCGGGCGCCTGGCCAGCCGCCTCGAACAGCGTTTCAATCCGGCCGGCGGCGGCTGGCGCAGTCACGGTGTCACGGCCTGGTGCCTGGCGGTGCTGCCGTTGACACTGCTCACCTGGCTGCTGACCCAGGTGACCTCCCTGACCTGGGCGGTGGATATCTTCGCGCTGTACTTCGCCCTCGGGCTGCGCAGCCTGTACGAGCATGCGCGGCCGGTGGCGCAGGCGCTGCGCCTGGGTAACCTGCCGCTCGCGCGTGAACGCGTCGGCTGGATGGTCAGCCGCAACACCGCCGCGCTGGATGCGACGGGCGTGGCGCGCGCCGGTACCGAATCGGTCCTGGAGAATGGTTCCGACGCAGTCTTCGCCGCCCTGTTCTGGTTCATCGTCGCGGGGGCACCCGGCGTCGTGCTGTATCGCCTGAGCAATACGCTCGATGCCATGTGGGGCTATCGCAACGAGCGCTTCGAGCGTTTCGGCTGGGCCGCCGCGAAGATCGACGACGTCCTCAACTACATCCCGGCGCGCCTGGTGGCGCTGACCTATGCACTGCTCGGCAACGTGGCCCTGGCGCTGCGCTGCTGGCGTCGACAGGCGCCGATGTGGGACAGTCCCAATGCTGGCCCGGTGATGGCGTCGGGGGCCGGCAGCCTGGGCGTCAGCCTGGGTGGTGCGGCGGAGTATCACGGCGAGGTGCACGAGCGTCCACGACTGGGCGAGGGGCCGGCTCCGCGAGCGCGAGATATCGAGCGGGCGATGAATCGGGTCGTTGCCGGCGTAGCGCTGTGGCTGCTGTGCCTGACGCTGTGGGAGGTAGGGATTGCTTGAGCATGGTGGTCGGCTGCGCGCCGCGGCGCAGCGTTACGGGATTGCCCTGGAAGACTGGCTGGACCTGTCGACCGGTGTGGCGCCCTACGGCTGGGAGCTGCCCGCCGTGCCCGGTTCTGCCTGGGCGCGGCTGCCTGAGGTGAACGATGGCCTGGAGCAGGCGGCGCGCGACTACTACGGTGCCGCCAGCCTGCTGCCGGTGGCGGGGTCGCAGGCGGCGATCCAGGCCCTGCCGCGTCTGCGCAAGCCAGGCAATGTCGGCATTCTGGCCCCCACCTATGCCGAGCATGCGGCGGCCTGGCGACGCGAAGGGCATCGCATCACCAGGCTCAGCGAGGGTTCGGTGCATCGTGCCTTGCCGCAGCTCGACGTGCTGCTGCTGGTCAACCCGAACAACCCGACGGGGCGCCTGATCGAACCGGCGCGCCTGCTCGACTGGCATGACCAACTGGCCGAGCGCGGCGGCTGGCTGGTGGTCGACGAAGCCTTCATGGATTGCACCCCGCAGCACAGCCTGGCGGCGTACAGCGACATGCCGGGGCTGATCGTGTTGCGCTCGTTCGGCAAGTTCTTCGGCCTGGCCGGCCTGCGCCTGGGGTTCGTGCTCGCGGCGCAGGCGCTGTTGGATGAGCTGGAAAGCCTGCTCGGTCCCTGGGCGGTCAGCGGCCCGGCGCGCAGCGTGGCCCTGACGCTGCTCAACGACCATGAGGGCCAGCGCCGCCAGCGCGAACGCCTGCAGGTCGACGGCGAGCGCCTGGCCGCGTTGCTACGCGATTGCGGCATGCCGCCAACCGGCGGCTCGGCGCTGTTCCAGTTCTGCTGCACGCGGCGGGCGGTGCCCTGTGCCGAGCTGCTGGCGCGGCGCGGCATCCTGGTGCGCCTGTTCGCCGAGCTGGACAGCCTGCGCTTCGGTCTGCCGGCGGACGAGTGTGGCTGGCAGCGCCTGGAGCAGGGCCTGCTGGAGTGCGCGCCGATGCTGGCCAATCTCGAGGAGACGCCCTGATGACCACGCTGATGGTGCAGGGCACCACGTCCGATGCCGGCAAGAGCACGCTGGTCACCGCCCTGTGCCGCTGGGCGCGGCGTCAGGGCGTCGCCGTGGTGCCGTTCAAGCCGCAGAACATGGCGCTCAACTCGGCGGTGACCGCCGACGGTGGCGAGATCGGCCGGGCGCAGGCCGTGCAGGCCCAGGCCGCCGGGTTGGCGCCGCATACCGACATGAATCCGGTGTTGCTCAAGCCCAACAGCGACATGGGCGCCCAGGTGATCATCCACGGGCGTGCCATCGGCAACATGCAGGCGCTGAGCTACCACGGCTACAAGCCGGTGGCCATGGCGGCGGTACTGGAGTCCCATGCGCGGCTGGTCGAGGGCTACCGACTGGTACTGGTCGAGGGCGCCGGCTCGCCGGCGGAAATCAACCTGCGTGCCGGTGACATCGCCAACATGGGCTTTGCCGAAGCGGTGGATTGCCCGGTGATCCTCATCGCCGATATCGACAAGGGCGGCGTGTTCGCCCATCTGGTCGGCACCCTGGAGCTGCTCAGTGCCAGCGAGCAGGCGCGGGTCAAGGGCTTCGTGATCAATCGTTTCCGTGGCGACATCGCCTTGCTCAAGCCGGGGCTGGACTGGCTGGAGCAGCGCACCGGCAAACCGGTGCTCGGCGTGCTGCCGTACCTGATGGACTTCCACCTGGAAGCCGAGGACGCCGTCGACACCCGCCAGCAGCGCAAGGACGAACAGGCCCTGCGCGTCGTGGTGCCGGTGCTGCCGCGCATCAGCAATCACACCGATTTCGATCCGTTGCGCCTGCATCCGCAGGTGCAGCTGAACTTCGTCGGGCCGGGGCAGGCGATACCGCCGGCCGACCTGATCATCCTGCCCGGCTCCAAGAGCGTGCGCGCCGATCTGGCGCGGTTGCGCGATCAGGGTTGGGATGCGGCCATCGCCCGGCACCTGCGCTACGGCGGCAAGCTGCTGGGCATCTGCGGCGGGTTGCAGATGCTCGGCCGGCAGATCCATGACCCGCATGGCCTCGAGGGCGCCGCTGGCAGCAGCGACGGCCTCGCCCTGCTGGATTTCGAGACGCTGCTGGAGCCGGAGAAACAGCTGCGCAACGTACGTGGCCAGCTGTGCCTGGAGCAGGCCGAGGTCAGTGGCTACGAAATCCATGCCGGGGTCAGCCGGGGGCCGGGACTCAACGGTGCCGTGCGGCTCGAGGACGGGCGCGACGACGGGGGCCTGAGCGCCGATGGACAAGTCCTCGGCACCTACCTGCATGGCCTGTTCGAACAGCCGGCGGCATTCGCGGCGCTGTTGCGCTGGGCCGGCCTGCGCGAGGTGCAGCACGTGGATTACCAGGCCCTGCGCGAGCGTGACATCGAACGCCTGGCCGACCAGGTGGAGCAGCACCTGGATAGCGCCAGGCTCAGGGCATTGTGCGGCCTGGAGTAGGGCCGCGCGGCAGAGCTATTGAACGGTGCGCAGCGCGCACCTTACGGAGTGGAAATGCTTGAACTGATCCTCGGCGGCGCCCGGTCCGGCAAGAGCCGCCTGGCCGAGAAACTGGCCGACGAGTCGGGCCTGGAGGTGGTCTACGTCGCCACCAGCCAGGCGCTCGATGGCGAGATGACGGCGCGCGTCGCCGAGCACCGGGCGCGTCGGCCTGGGCACTGGGCCCTGGTCGAGGAGCCGCTGGCGCTGGCCCGCGTGCTGCGCGAGCAGGCGGCGCCGAATCGTTGCCTGCTGGTGGATTGCCTGACGCTGTGGCTGACCAACCTGCTGCTGCTCGAGGATACGCAGCGGCTGACGGCCGAGCGCGAGGCGCTGCTGGCCTGCGTCGGGCAGTTGCCTGGGCGCATCCTGCTGGTCAGCAACGAAAGCGGATTGGGGGTGGTGCCGCTGGGTGAGCTGACCCGCCGTTATGTCGATGAGGCCGGCTGGTTGCATCAGGCGCTGGCCGAGCGCAGCCAGCGCGTGGTCTTCACCGTGGCTGGCCTGCCCATGGTTCTGAAGGGGGAAGCGCTATGAGTCTGCACTGGTGGCAGGGGCCTTGTCAGCCCAGTGATCGGGTTGCGCGAAGCAAGGCCGAAGCACGGCAACAGCAATTGACCAAGCCCACGGGCTCGCTGGGTCGGCTGGAACACATCGCCATTCATCTGGCCGCGTTGCAGGGCCGCGAGCGGCCGGGCCTGGAAAAACTGTGGATCGCCATCTTCGCCGGCGACCATGGCGTGGTGGCAGAAGGGGTTTCCGCCTATCCGCAGGCGGTGACCGGGCAGATGCTGGCCAACTTCGTCGGCGGCGGCGCAGCGATCAGCGTGCTGGCGCGTGAGCTGGACGCGGCGCTGGAGGTGATCGACCTGGGCACTGCCGAGCCGCTGGCGCAACTGCCTGGCGTGCGCCACCTGCACGTCGGCGCTGGTACGCAGAACTTCGCGCGTGAGCCGGCCATGACCCTGGCCCAGGCGCTGATCTGCCTGGAGGCCGGCCGCGACAGCATCGAGCGTGCGCGCAGCGCCGGCTGCGACCTGTTCGTCGGTGGCGAGATGGGCATCGGCAACACCACGGCGGCGGCGGCGCTGGCCTGCTGGCTGCTGGAGTGCCCGGCGAGCGAACTGGCCGGCCCCGGTACCGGACTGGACCCTGCCGGTGTGGCGCACAAGGCGCGGGTCATCGATGCGGCGCTGGCGCTGCATCGGCAGCGACTCGACGGGCCGCTGGAGGCCTTGCTGCACCTCGGCGGTTTCGAGATCGCCGCGCTGGTCGGTGCCTATGTCGCGGCGGCGCAGCAGGGCGTGGTGGTGCTGGTCGACGGCTTCATCTGCAGCGTCGCGGCCCTGCTGGCGGTGCGTCTGAATCCGGGGTGCCGTGACTGGCTGCTGTTCGCTCACCATGGCGCCGAGCCGGGGCACGTGCGTGTGCTGCAGGCGCTGGGTGCCGAGCCCCTGCTGGAGCTGGGCCTGCGTCTCGGCGAGGGCAGTGGTGCGGCGCTGGCGGTGCCGCTGCTGCGTATGGCCTGCGCGCTGCATGGCCAGATGGCCACCTTCGCCGAAGCGGCCGTGGCGGAGAAACCGGCCTGATGCTGTACCTGGAGCTGTTGCGCCACGGCGAGACCGAGCAGGGCGGCGGGCTGCGTGGCAGCCTCGACGATGCCCTGACCGAGCAGGGCTGGGCGCAGTTGCGCAGGTCCGTGCAGGAGGCGGGGCCCTGGGATCGCCTGATCAGTTCGCCGCTGCAACGCTGTGCGCGTTTCGCCGAAGAGCTGGCGGCGGCCCGGGCGCTGCCGTTGGACTACGAGCGCGACCTGCAGGAGCTGCACTTCGGCGACTGGGAAGGGCGCAGTGCCGCCGAGCTGATGCACAGCGACGCCGAGGCTCTCGGGCAGTTCTGGGCCGACCCCTATGCCTTCACGCCGCCCAATGGCGAACCCCTGTCGCGCTTCGAGGCGCGGGTGCTGGGCAGCCTGCAGCGCCTGGCGCAGGCGCATGACGGTCAGCGCCTGCTGCTGGTGACCCACGGCGGGGTGATGCGCCTGCTGCTGGCGCGGGCGCGCGGTTTGCCGAGAAAGGATCTGCTGCAGGTCAACGTCGGCTATGCCGAGCGTTTCCGCCTGCGCCTCGCTGCCGATGGCCAGTGGCTGGAGTTGCCATGAGCGCATTCCTGATCGCGCTGCAGTTCCTGACCCGCCTGCCGGTCAGCCTTCCCGGCATGCCGACGCCCGCGCAGGTGGGGCGCTCGCTGCTCTGCTATCCACTGGTGGGGCTGCTCCTCGGCGTGTTGCTGTGGGGCGCGCACCTGCTGCTGGGGCAGACCTCGATGGCGCTGCAGGCAGCGATCATTCTGGCCCTCTGGGTCGGCCTCAGTGGCGGGCTGCACCTGGACGGCCTGGCCGATACCGCCGACGCCTGGGTGGGTGGTTTCGGCGACCGCGAGCGGACCCTGGCGATCATGAAGGACCCGCGCAGCGGACCGATTGCCGTGGTCGTGCTGGTGCTGCTGCTGTTGCTCAAGTACGCCGCGCTGCTGACGCTGTTGCAGGCCGGGCAGGGCGCCTGCCTGATTCTGCTGCCCTGGCTGGGGCGCAGCCTGCTGCCGCTGCTGCTGGTGACCACGCCCTACGTGCGCGCCGGCGGCCTGGGGCAGGCGCTGGTCGAGCATGCACCGCGCCAGCAACTGCCCTGGGTGCTGGCCGTGCATCTGCTGCTGATGCTGGCGTTCGGCTGGCCGGCGCTGCTTGCCGTGGCCAGCGCCTTGTTGCTGTTCGCCTGGACGCGTCGCGCGTTGCTGCGTCGCCTGGGCGGCACGACGGGGGACACCGCCGGCGCGCTGGTCGAGCTGGCCGAGTGCGGCATGCTGCTGGTCCTCGCGTTGAGCCTCTGAGCGCAACTGTTATGCCGACACGCCCTGCAACTGTATGAGTGCGAATCGGTGATGCGGGTATATACCTGTATCCATGTTGCCGACCTCTTGCCTCTGTACCCAATTGCGCCGCGCCAGTCGCGGCGTGACCCGCCGCTATGACGACGCACTCGCTGCCGTCGGCCTGGGCGCCGCACAGTTTTCCCTGCTGCGGCATGTCCAGCGCCTCGGCCAGCCGAGCATTTCCGCATTGGCCGAGGCCATGGGGCTGGACCGCAGCACCCTGGGGCGCAACCTGCGGGTGCTCGAGGAGCAGGCGTTGCTGCAGCTGAGCGAGGCGCGCGATCTGCGTGCCCGTGAGGTCAGCCTCACCGATGCCGGAGAGCGACGCATCGCCCAGGCGCTGCCGCTCTGGGAGCAGGTGCAGCAGGAGTTGAACCTGCAGTTGGGTGAGGGCCGGCGTGCCGAACTGATGCAACTGCTGGAAGCCCTGGCCTGAGGGTCGACTGATTTTTACTGCCCATGCGGCCACTGACGGCCGCTCGCTGGAGATAACAATGACAACTGCATGGCGTTCTTCCACCTGGCTGTTGCTCGGCGCATCGCTGATTCTCGCGTTGTCGCTCGGCACCCGGCATGGCTTCGGCCTGTTCCTGCCGCCGATGAGCGCCGAGTTCGGCTGGGGACGTGAAGTGTTCGCCTTCGCCATCGCCCTGCAGAACCTGATCTGGGGTCTGGCGCAGCCGATCACCGGGGCGCTGGCCGATCGCTTCGGGGCACGCAAGGCCGTGGTCATCGGCGGTGTGCTGTACATGCTCGGGCTGATATTCATGGGCATGGCCGATTCGCCGCTGAGCCTGTCGCTCAGCGCCGGCCTGCTGATCGGTATCGGCCTGTCCGGCACCTCGTTCTCGGTGATTCTCGGCGTGGTGGGCCGCGCCGTACCGGTGGAAAAACGCAGCATGGCCATGGGCATTGCCGCCGCGGCCGGCTCCTTCGGCCAGTTCGCCATGCTGCCGGGCACCCTGGGCCTGATCGGCTGGCTGGGCTGGTCGTCCGCCCTGCTGGCGCTGGGGCTGCTGGTGGCGTTGATGATTCCGCTGGCGGCCATGATCCGGGAGACCCCGCCGCCGGCCAGCAATGGTCCGGAGCAGACGCTGGTCGAGGCGCTGCGTGAAGCCACCAGCCACTCCGGCTTCTGGCTGCTGGCACTGGGCTTCTTCGTCTGCGGCTTCCAGGTGGTGTTCGTCGCCGTGCACCTGCCGGCCTATCTGGTGGATCACGGCCTGCCGGCGCTGACTGGCACCACCGTGCTGGCCCTGGTCGGGCTGTTCAACATCTTCGGTACCTACATCGCCGGCTGGCTCGGCGGGCGCATGGCCAAGCCGCGTCTGCTCAGTGCCCTGTACCTGCTGCGCGGGGTGGTCATCAGCCTGTTCCTGGTGGCACCGCTGACGCAGTGGAGCGCCTACCTGTTCGGCATCGCGATGGGCCTGCTGTGGCTGTCGACGGTGCCGCTGACCAACGGCACCGTGGCGACGCTGTTCGGTGTGCGCAACCTGTCGATGCTGGGCGGTATTGTCTTCCTGTTCCACCAGATCGGCTCGTTCCTGGGCGGCTGGCTGGGGGGCTATCTGTACGACCATACCGGCAGCTACGACCTGGTCTGGCAGATTTCCATCGGCCTGAGCGTGATGGCTGCCGCGCTGAACTGGCCGGTGCGCGAGGTGCCGGTGGCCCGCCTGCAGGCGGTGCCGGCGTGAGCAGCAAGGTCACGCTCTGCGCGGCCGTGGCACTGGGCCTGGGGGCGCTCCTGGCCCTGGCCTGGTGGGGCTGGCGCCAGGGTGGCCTGGCCCTGCTGCAACTGGGCGTCGGCATCTGCTAGTTGCCTGAGGCGTGGCCTGCGAGTAGCGTGAGCGGATCGCATCATCGTCCGAGATTCCTGCCATGTCACTGCGTCACATCGCCTGTTCCCTGCTGCTCTCCAGCCTCGCGCTGCCCCTGCTGGCCGCCGAATGCCCGGCGCTGCTGCAGGGCGAACTGCCCAAGCTGCGCAGCAAGGGCGCCAGCGTCGATCTCTGTCAGTTCGCCGGCAAGCCGCTGGTGGTGGTCAACACCGCCAGCTTCTGCGGTTTCACGCCGCAGTTCAAAGGTCTCGAAGCGCTGTACCAGCGTTACCAGGACCAGGGCCTGGAAGTGCTCGGCGTGCCCTCCGATGACTTCCGCCAGGAGTCGGACGATAGCGCGGAAACCGCCACCGTCTGCTACGTCAACTACGGCGTCACCTTCACCATGACCGAACCGCAGCCGGTGTCCGGTGATGACGCCATCGCCCTGTTCAAGGGCCTCGCCGAGCAGAGCCGGCAGCCACGCTGGAACTTCTTCAAGTACGTGGTCGACCGTCAGGGCAAGGTGGTGGCAAGTTTCTCCAGCCTGACCAAGCCGGATGATCCCGAGCTGATCGCCGCCGTGGAAAAGGCCATCGCCTCGCAACCCTGAGCCCACTCTTCGCTGTACGGCCCTTCACCCATCTGGGCGATGGGCCGCATCCGCTCGCCTGCCTAGACTGGCCAGGCGCCGGACGCAGTTCCCCGGCGTGCCCACAAGAACAATAAGGAGGCACCCATGCGTCGCGTCTATACCGCTGCCATCGCCACCCTCGCTCTGCTCGGCGCCGTCGAGGCCCAGGCGGGCGACTACACCAAGACCAGGTACCCGATCGTGCTGGTGCACGGCGTGACCGGCTTCAACACCATCGGCGGCCTGGTCAACTACTTCCACACCATCCCCTGGAACCTCGAACGTGACGGTGCCCGGGTCTATGTCGCCAGCGTCGCCGCGTTCAACGACAGCGAGCAACGTGGCGCCGAGCTGGCGCGGCAGATCGTGCCCTGGGCGGCGGCCGGTGGTGGCAAGGTCAACCTGATCGGCCACAGCCAGGGCTCGCCGACCTCACGGGTGGCGGCGTCGCTGCGCCCGGACCTGGTGGCGTCGGTCACCTCGGTCAACGGGGTCAACAAGGGCTCCAAGGTGGCCGATGTGGTGCGTGGCGTGATCCCGCCTGGCAGCGGCATCGAAGGTGGCGCCAATGCCATCGCCAACGCGCTGGGCGCCCTGATCAACCTGCTCTCCGGCTCAAGCAATCCGCAGAGCGGCATCGACGCCCTGGCCACGCTGACCACGGCCGGGACCAACGCGCTCAATGCGCGCCATCCCTGGGGCGTGAACAGCAGCAGCTACTGCGCCAAGTCCAGTGAAGTGCAGAACGTTCGTGGCCACAGCATCCGCTACTACTCGTGGACGGGGAACTCGGCCTACACCAACGTGTTCGACGCGGCCGACCCGTTCCTGGCGTTTACCGGCCTGGTCTTCGGCAGCGAGAAGAACGACGGCCTGGTCGGCGTCTGCTCGACCTACCTGGGGCAGGTGATCGGCGACAGCTACAACATGAATCACGTCGACGCGATCAACCACCTGTTCGGTATTCGCGGCTGGACCGAACCGGTGTCGCTGTATCGCCAGCATGCCAACCGCCTGAAGAACAAGGGCGTCTGATCCTGAAGAGTGCGGCGGGGCCTGGCTCCGCCGCAGCGAGGCGACATGTCCAGATTCCTCGGTTTTTCCCTGGCCGCCGTGCTCCTGGCCGGCGGCCTCACGTTCTACTGGCGCTGGCCCGCCCCGTTGCCGCCAGCAACAGCTGCCGCGCGCGCTGAGCCCGGCGCTGTGCCGGTGCAGTCGCCTGAGGTGCCGGTGGCCCCCGCGCGGGTTTCCGGCATGGCCCAGGCACCTGCCGCCACGGCGCTGCCGAGCCTGGCCGGCACCACGGTGGATGGCCAGCTGCGCAGCGACGCGGCCGGCAACCTGGTGCTGGACCTGGCCGTGCGCGATTACTTCGACTACTTCCTCAGTGCCGTCGACCAGTCCGGTCTCGATGCGGTGATCGAGGTGCTGCTGGCCGACGCCGGCGCTCGCCTGGAGGAACCGGCCCTCGGCCAGCTGATCGGCCTGCTGGGTGACTACCTGGACTACAAGCGCGCCAGCATGGCGTTGCTGCAGCAGCCGCTGCAGAGCAGGCAGCAAGCCGATCCGCAGGCGCAGTTGCAGGTGCTGCAGGCGGCCCTCGCTCAGCTCGACGAGCTGCGCCGCGGCCATTTTTCTGCGGCGGCGCAGGAGGCGCTGTTCGGTGCGGAGCAGGCCTACGCCCGCTACACCCTGGACAGCCTGGCGCTGCAGCAGCGCGACGACCTCGACGCGGGGCAGCGTGCGCAACTGCTCGAGCAGTTGCGCGAGCGCCTGCCGACGGCGCTGCGCGAGAGCGAACAGCGCCAGCAACTGGCGTTGCAGCAGCTGCAGCACAGCGAGCAGCTGTGGCGCGACGGGGCGGACGAGCAACAGGTGCGCGAGTTCCTGGCGATGACCTATGATCCGGATACCGTGCAGCGCCTGCTGGCCGAGCAGCGTCGCGAGCGTGACTGGCAGCAGCGCTACCAGGCCTACCGCAGCGAACTGGCTGGCCTGCAGGGCCAGGGGCTGAGTGCGACGGATGGCGAGCAACTGCAGCGCCAGTTGCGTGAGCGGCTGTTCGCCAGTGAAGACCGATACCGTGTGGAAACCTATGACGCCATCGCCGCCAAACAGCTGGAGTCGTCGGGCGCGCCCTGAGGAGCGCCTGCGTTGAGCGAGCAGCAGCTGCTGGCCCAGCAGCGCCGTGGCTATCGTTCGCTGTGCTTCGTCGCACCGCTGGAGGCGGGCTTCGCCGAACACCGGATGCAGCGCATTCGCCGGCGCCTGCCGCTGATCGCCGCCACTGCCGCGCTGTTCCAGGTGATCTATGCGCTGCTGGACTTCCTGCTCATGCCGCTGTCGGTCAGCCTGTCGGTCCTGCCGTTGCGGGTGCTGGCGCTGACGGCGGTCCTGCTGTCGTTTCTCTACTGCCGTCGTGCCGCTGCGCCACTCGCCCGGGTGCCGCCGGTCTATGCGGCGGCTTACTGGGTCAATGGCGTCAGCGTCGCGCTGATCGTGCACCTGTGCTGGCTGCAGGGCGTGGCGATGCCCTATGACGGCCTGTTTCTCATCCTGCTGTTCGGCTATGCGCTGCTGGGGCTGTCGTTTCGCGCGATCAGCCTGTGCAGCTGGAGCTTCTGCCTTCTGTTCGCCGGCCTTGGCGCGGTGTTCGGCGAAAGCGGTGGCGCACTGGCCTATCAGGGGCTGTTCCTGTTCTGCGCCAACCTGATCGGTACGGTCGGCGCCTACATGCAGGAACATGGCCAGCGCGGCGCCTGGCTCAACCTGCGTCTGCTGGATCTGGCGCGCCAGCGGGCAGAGGCCGATGACGCACGCAAGCTGCGGCTGCTGGCGGCGGCCAGTCACGATCTGCGCCAGCCACTCAATGCCATGGGCCTGTATGCCGAACACCTGGTGGAGCAGGGCGGTGACCAGCAGACCCGGCGCATCAGTGCGCGCCTGGCCGCATCGGTGGAGCAGCTCGGGCGCCTGCTGCAGTCGTTGCTCGACTACACCCGGCTGACCTTGCCGGGTGGTGTGCAGGCGCGGCCACATGCCTTCGCGCTGCGCCCGCTGCTCGAACGTCTGCTCGCCGAGGTGGCCCCGGAGGCACGCCAGCAGGGGCTGCAACTCGACCTGCAGTGCGCTGAGCTGGGGGTGTGCAGTGACCCGCTGCTGCTGGAACGCCTGCTGCGCAACCTGCTCAACAACGCGCTGCTGCACGCGCAGGCCCGGCACCTGCAGGTGACCGCACGGGCTGACGGCGATGCCGTGGCGCTGCAGATAGCGGACGATGGTCGGGGCCTGAGCGAGGCCGAGCAGGCGCAGGTGTTCGAAGAGTTTCGTCAGCTGGACAACCCCGGGCGCAACGCCGAGCGCGGGCTGGGGCTTGGCCTGGCGATCGTCAGGCAGCTGGCGCAGGTACTGGATCACCCGCTGCGCCTGGATTCACGGCCTGGCGCTGGGGCGCGCTTCGTTCTGCGTCTGCCGCTTGCCGGGATCCCGCTGCCGGTCGCGCGCGGTGAGGGTGCGACGGCGTTGCGCGGGCGGGTCCTGCTGCTCGAGGACGACGCCACCGGGCGCGAGGCGCTGGCCGGCCTGCTGCGCCGCTGGGGCTGCGAGGTACAGGCCTGTGCCGACCTGACGACGGCGTTGCAGGCGGCGAGCCGGGAAGCGCCGCAGCTGGTGATCAGCGACTACCGCCTTGGCGGCGGGGAGGATGGCCTGCAGGCCATCGAGCGCTTGCGCGAGGCGGCCGGGCAGATGCTGCCGGCCTTGCTGATCAGCGCGGACCTGAGCCCCGAGCTGCATGAGCGCTGCCTGCCGGCGCATGTTATGCCGCTGGCCAAGCCGCTGCTGCCGGCTCGTCTGCGTCAGGTGCTGGCGACCCAGTTGCAGGCGCGCCAGGCCGTCAGCTGATCACAGCCAGCCGCGTTGCCGGGCGGCGCTGACGCAGGCGGTACGAGTGTGCACGGCGAAGGTTTCGAACAGCGTCTTGAGGTGGGTCTTCACCGTGTCTTCGGCCAGGCCCAGCTGGCGGCTGATGGCCTTGTTCGGCAGGCCTTCGGCCAGCAGCTGGAGGATTTCCAGCTGGCGCGGGGTGAGCGGAGAGGCATTGCTCGGCGCCGGCAGCGTTTCACCGAGCAGAACGCGCGTCACCGCCTGGCGCAGGGCATTGCCGTCGGCACTCTTGGGAATGAAGCCGAGGGCGCCGGCGGCCAGCGCGGCCTGGGCATCCAGCGACGAGTCGCTGGCGCTGAGGATGGCCACCGGTGTGCTTTCGCCCCGGGACAGCCAGCGCTGCAACAGCTCCAGGCCCGGTTCGTCAGGCAGGCGCAGGTCGAGCAGGATCAGGTCGTATGCATGCTGGCGCAGGCATTGTTCCGCCTTCGCGGCGCTGTGCGCGGTGTGGATCAGCAGGTTCTGGCTGAGGGGCGACAGGGCCAGGGACAGGCCATCGAGGAAGATGCGGTGGTCGTCGACCAGCAACAGGCGGAGGTGTTCGGGCAGGGTGGTGCAGAGGGCAGTCATGATGTACTCACGCGGCTTTTCTTGTTGTTCTGCCGCGTGAGTGTAGCCAATGCCGGGCGTCGATTAGAAGCGGTAGCTGAGCGATGCCCCCAGGCCGTGAGCGCTGTTCTTGTAGCGCGCGCTGTAGCTGCCGCGGGTCGAGCTCTGGTGGTTCACGTCCACCGTCTCTTCCTGCAGGTAGGAATAGGCCACGTCGATGGTCATGTCCGGGGTCGGGCTCCAGCCGGCGCCAAGGCTGAAGATGGTGCGGTCGCCGGACGGCACGCGCGGCGAGCGGTCGGTGTTGTTGATCGGCGACTGGTCGACGGCGATACCGGTGCGCAGCGTCCATTGCGGGCTGACCCGGTACGACAGGCCGATCGCGTGGGCCCAGGTGTCGTGCCAGTTCTGCTCCTCGACGATGGTGGAGAGGTTCGCCGGCAGCGTGGCGGCATCGTTCTCCACACGGATTTCCTTGAAGCGGCTCCAACGCGTCCAGGTACTGCCCAGGTGCAGCGTCAGGGCGTCGGTGAGGTCATGGGTGATCGACAGGTCCACCGACTCGGGCGTGGTCAGGTCAAGGCTGGCGTCGTACTTGCCGGACAGGCCGGCCAGCGCGCCGCTGGCGGAGACCCGGGTGTCGCCTTCCAGCTCGTACTTCACGCGCGAGTGATAGGTCAGGCCGGCGCGGGTGCGGGGGCTGAACTCGTAGAGCACGCCGGCATTGAAGCCGACGGCGGTATCGTCGCCCTTGACCCTCACCTCGCCATCGTTGCGGCCGGGGCTCAGCGGGTTGAGCAGGGAAGAGCTGAGTTCGCCTTCGATATGGTTGAAGGTCGGGCCGAAACCGACCGACAGCTGGTCGTTGAAGCGATAGCTCAGCGTCGGCTGGATGGTGATCACGCGCACGTAGCTCTTGTTGGCGTAGTAGCGCCCCTGGAAGCCGTTCTCGTAGTCGGTCATCAGGCCGAAGGGCGCATAGATGCCGAGGCCGAATGCGACCTTGTCATCCAGTGGCTTGACGAAGTAACCCATGGGCACGCCGGTGGTCGGCACCATGTCGCCGTCGTTGCTGCCCGACAGGGAGAGCGGGCCGGCGCTGGCGCTGGCATGGCTGATATCGGTCTTGGCATGAATGGCTGCGGCGCCGAAGTACACCTCGCTGCGCTTGAGGCGCGACATGCCGGCCGGGTTGCCGAATACGGTGCTGGCGTCATCGGCGGACGACGAGCGCCCTGCGAACGAGGTGCCCATACCGGAAATGCTTTGCTCGTTGAGTGTGAAGCCACTGGCGAAGCCATGGCTCGACGTGGCGGTGATGGCGACGGCCAGGCCTGTCTTGAGAAGGCGTTTGCTCACGGGGGGAAGCTCCTGTGGTGGGGCGAGGGGGGCGCACGCTACAGTTTTTCCTGACCAGTGCCAAGGCGCTTAAGTTCCCGAAATAGAGCGTATTGTCGGACAATTGTCTGAATTTTGCGCAGATATGGGCGCAATGCTTTCATGTCCGATCGGTCAGGCTACCTGGCTGACCTGGTCGATGTGCCGGTGCCAGGCATCGAGAAAGTCGGTCTGGCGCCCGCAGGGCTGGAACACCTTGCACCAGATTCGCCCCAGGGCGGGTACGTCGTCGGCCGCCGGCAACTCCAGTTGCTCGGCTTCCACCAGCAGCCAGGCGATGGCCGTGGCGTAGCGCAGGTTGACCGTCAGTTCCAGGTGCGGGGCTTCGAGGAAGGCATGCTGGCTGGCCAGGCCGCGTACCCGGCTGGCCAGCTCCGGGTCACGGGCCAGGTGCTGGTCCCAGAGCGCCAGGTGGCGTTGCTCGCTGATGCGATAGAGACCATGGCCGTGCGGGGTGTCGAGTGCGCTGCCGAGGTCCGACTGACAGGCCGCGGCACCCAGCAGCAGGGCTTCGGCCGTTGCGCTGTGACGTTGCAGGTAGAGCAGGGTAGGGCGGATCACATGCTGGCTGAGGTCGCAGGCGGCTATTCCCATGGCATCCTCGCGAAAGGTGCCGGTGGGGCCGGGCGCGTGGCAGCTGTTCTAATGGTTCTTCGATAAAGGCCCCACCGGGAGCGGGGTTAGCCGCTCATTTTCAAGTCTAGTGCGATATTTCAGCCGTAAAGGGCTGTTTTTAAATTGATTCCGGATTTCAGTTATTGGGCATATTTCCTTTGGTGCTTAGCGCCAGGGCTCAGTCGCCGGTGGCGATCGGATGCGCCGGGTTGGTGATCCACTCGCTCCAGGAACCGGCATACAGCGCGGCCAGCGGGTAGCCGGCGAGGCTCATGGCGAACAGGTTGTGGCAGGCGGTGACGCCGGAACCGCAGTAGGCCACCAGGTCGTCCAGCGGGCGCTCGCCGCGCAGCGCGTCGAAGCGTTCGCGCAGCGCCGCGGCGGGCAGGAAGCGGCCATCGGCCCCGAGGTTGTCGGTGAAGGCCGCGCACTGGGCCCGTGGAATGTGCCCGGCAACCGGGTCGAGCGGCTCGACTTCACCGCGAAAGCGCGGCAGCGCGCGGGCATCGAGCAGGGTCAGGTCGGGACTGTCCAGGCGTGCCGCCAGTTGTTCGGCGCTCAGCAGCAGGCTGCTGTCGGGTTGCGCGGGGAAATCGCCGGGGGTGCTGTCCGGCTGCGCCGTGGTCAGCTCGAAGCCGGCCTCGCGCCAGGCCTTGAGACCGCCATCAAGCAGGTACAGGTGATCGCGCTTGCCGAGCCAGAGCAGCAGCCACCAGGCGCGTGCGGCGTAGGCACCGGGGCCATCGTCATACAGCACCACCTGGCTGTCGCTGCGCAGGCCGCAGGCGCGCAGACGTTCGACCAGGGTGCTGGGGTCCGGCAGCGGATGGCGACCGGTGACGCCCTTGACCACCGGTGCGGACAGGTCCTGCTCCAGGTCGACGAAATGCGCCTCGGGCAGATGCCCGTCGAGGTAGCTGCGGCGCCCGTAGCTCGGGTCTTCGAGGGCGAAGCGGCAGTCCAGGAGCAGCAGGTTCTCCTGGCCCAGACGTTGGCGAAGCTGTTGCGCGCTGATCAGTTGAGCGAGTGGCATGGAGCCTCCGGTGTCGTGTACGCGTTTGCCGGCATCATACCGCCTGGCCAATCCGGCGCACGCAGTTCGATGTCTCGCCAGGAAGGCGCCATTTCATGCCGGGTCGGCAACCCATCGCGCAAGGTGCGAACCTGCTCCGTTACGCCGCCTCGTGAGTCTTCGGGCAAAAATAGTGCAACCTGATGTGTATTTTTGGTGCGTATCAGGGCGCTGCGGGCCTCTGTAAACCAGTGATTCATTGCTGTTTCATGTCGCCGTGCACCTGAAAGTTTCATCAAGGCGACATTTTGATCTGTTTTGGTGCCTTTTCGCCTGATAGAGTGCCGGCCACTTTGTCTGCGTGGCGTCGAGGTGCCGCATGTCGTTGTCCGTCGATTCTTTCCTGGCGCGCCTGAAGCAGCGCGATCCTGATCAGCCAGAATTCCATCAGGCGGTGGAGGAGGTGGTGCGCAGCCTGTGGCCCTTCCTCGAAGCCAACCCGCGTTATCGCGATGCCGGCATTCTCGAGCGCATGGTCGAGCCGGAGCGGGCCATCCTGTTCCGTGTGCCCTGGGTGGATGATCGCGGCCAGGTGCAGGTCAATCGCGGCTTCCGCATCCAGATGAGCAGCGCCATCGGGCCCTACAAGGGTGGCCTGCGCTTTCACCCTTCGGTGAACCTCGGCGTGCTCAAGTTCCTCGCGTTCGAGCAGGTGTTCAAGAACTCCCTGACCTCGTTGCCCATGGGTGGCGGCAAGGGCGGTGCGGACTTCGACCCCAAGGGCCGCAGCGAAGGCGAGGTGATGCGCTTCTGCCAGTCGTTCATGAGCGAGCTGTACCGCCACATCGGCGCCGACCTGGATGTGCCGGCCGGTGACATCGGTGTCGGCGCTCGTGAGATCGGCTATCTGTTCGGCCAGTACAAGCGTCTCTCCAACCAGTTCAGCTCGGTGCTGACGGGCAAGGGCCTGAGCTACGGCGGCAGCCTGATCCGCCCGGAGGCCACGGGCTACGGCTGCGTGTACTTCGCCCAGGAGATGCTCAAGCGCATCGGGCAGGGTTTCGC
This sequence comes from Ectopseudomonas khazarica, assembly GCF_017915135.1. Classification (NCBI taxonomy): domain Bacteria; kingdom Pseudomonadati; phylum Pseudomonadota; class Gammaproteobacteria; order Pseudomonadales; family Pseudomonadaceae; genus Ectopseudomonas; species Ectopseudomonas khazarica. Next base: position 2,016,604 of record NZ_CP068551.1, read on the forward strand.
CGACAAGCGGGTGGCCATCTCCGGCTCCGGCAACGTCGCCCAGTACGCGGCGCAGAAGGTCATGGACCTGGGCGGTCGGGTCATTTCGCTGTCCGACTCCGAGGGCACGCTGTATGCCGAGGCCGGCCTGAGCGCCGAGCAGTGGCACTACCTGATGGAGCTGAAGAACGTGCGTCGCGGTCGGCTGCGCGAGATGGCCGAGCACTATGGCCTGCAGTTCCTCGCGGGGCAGCGCCCATGGAACCTGGCGTGCGACATCGCGCTGCCCTGCGCGACGCAGAACGAGCTGAACGGCACGGATGCCCGTGCCTTGCTGGGCAACGGCTGCATCTGCGTGGCCGAAGGCGCCAACATGCCCTCGACCCTGGAGGCCGTGGACCTGTTCGTCGAGGCCGGCATCTGCTACGCGCCGGGCAAGGCCTCCAACGCCGGCGGCGTGGCCACCAGCGGCCTGGAAATGAGCCAGAACGCCATGCGCCTGCACTGGAGTGCCGGTGAGGTGGACGAGCGCCTGCACGGCATCATGCAGAACATCCACCATGCCTGCGTGCACCACGGCGAGGAGAATGGCCGGATCAACTACGTCAAGGGCGCCAATGTCGCCGGCTTCGTCAAGGTCGCCGATGCCATGCTGGCGCAGGGTGTGGTCTGAGCGACCCCCGCTGCAGATGACGTTGCTGTGTCGGGCGGGCGATTCAGGCATGCTGCCTGCCTTATCGCTCGTCACGCAGGTTTGCGCTCCGCATGAAACGCTTCGTTTTGCTCGACACCGCTCCGATCCCGGGTACGGACGGTGCATTGAACCTGTTCGAATACGGGGACGATTTCGTCATCAAGATTGCCGGCGGCGATGGCGGGCAACTGATGAATACACGCATGCACGGCTCGGAAGATGCTCTGGCCGCGATTCCCTGCAAGCAGATTGCCGGGCGCCCGCAGGCGCGGGTGCTGATTGGCGGCCTGGGCATGGGGTTTACCCTGGCCTCGGCTCTGCAGCACCTGGGGGCTGACGCCGAGGTCGAGGTCGCCGAGCTGGTGCCGGGAGTGGTCGAGTGGAACCGTGGCGCGCTGGGCGCGAAAGCCGGTCATCCGCTGCGCGACCCGCGTGCGCTGATCATTCAGGAGGACGTCGCCAAGCTGCTGCAGGCTGCCGAGCAACGCTACGACGCGATCATGCTGGATGTCGACAACGGCCCGGAAGGGCTGACCCAGAAGGGCAATGACTGGCTGTACAGCATGCCCGGACTGTATCAGTGCGCCAGGGCGCTGCGCCCTGGGGGCATGCTGGCGGTGTGGTCGTCCAGCGCCGACCGGGCCTTCTCGGAGAAAGTGCGCAAGGCGGGCTTCAAGGGTGAGGCGGTGCAGGTCTATGCCCACGGCAATCGCGGCACGCGGCACACCATCTGGATCGCCCGGAAGGTCTGAACAAGCGGCCCGTGCCTGCAACGGGCAGGGCCGCTTCGTCGCTCAGTGAAGCGGCAGCTTGCCGATGCGGTCGTTGTCCAGGCTGCCGAAGTACAGGTAGTCACCCACCGGTTTCACCGACGTGACCATGCGCAGGTGCGTGCCGCTGGTGTCATGCAGGCTGCGGACGATCTTGCCGTTCTCGTCGAGTGCGATGGCGAAGCCATAAGGAATCGCCTTCGGCCACAGTGCGCGCGGCAGCTTGGCCAGTTGCGCCTTGAGCCAGGGGTGGCGATGGAGGAAGTCGGCGTCCGCCTTGCGCGGCGTCGGCAGGGCCACCCAGAAGGTGCCCTTGCGGTCGCCTTGCAGGTTGTCCGGCAGGCCCGGCAGGTTGTCGATGAACACCTCATGCTGACCGGCCCGCTCGCCCTTGAGCCAGTAACGGGTGATGCGATAGCGATAGGTTTCGTTGACCAGCACGAAGTCCTCGTTGGCCGACAGCGCCACGCCGTTGGCGAAGTACAGGCCATCGAGCAGCACGCGGGTCTCGCCGGTGCTCGGGTCATAGCTGAGCAGGCGTCCATGCGGGCGCGCTTCGAGCAGGTCGAGCAGGTAGTCCGGTTGCTGGAAGCGCGATGAGGCGTCGCTGAAGTAGATGATGCCGTCGCTGGCGATGTCCAGGTCGTCGGTGAAGGCGAAGGGCAGGCCGTCGGCCTCTGTGCTCAGCACCTCGATGCGGCCCTGCGGATCGATGCGCAGCAGGCCCTTGTAGGCATCCGCGAGGATCAGGTTGCCGGCGGCATCGAAGTCCATGCCCAGCGGGCGGCCTCCGGTATCGGCGAAGGTTTCCACGCTGTCGTCGGCCAGCACGCGGACGACGCGGCCATCATGCAGGCCTGCGTACACCCGGCCCTGGGCATCGACTGCGGTGTCCTCCGGGCCGTGGATCTGACCGCGCGCCAGCAGCTCGGCTTTCATCAGGGTGTCGTTGGGCTCCAGCACAGCGGTCATCGGTGGTGCCTCGGGCGCTTCCCAGGGCAGGGGATCGATGGGGCTGGGCGTGAGCGCCAGGTAGAGCGCTGCCGCGAGCAACAGCAGGACGGGCAGGGCGAGCAGTTTCTTCAGCATTGTTGTTCTTCCGTGTCGGAGGGCGATGCGCGGCACAGGTTACACAGATCGAGCCTCCGGCGGCAGCTCGCTGCCCGTCGAGTGGCCAGGGCATATATACTGCGCGCCATTGTTCATGGGAGAGCCGCGTGGCTAACGACATTCACTGGATTCTCGACGACGCCAGCCTGGCCGAGCACTGCGCCGTCTGGCAGACGCTGCCCTTCGTCGCGCTGGACACCGAGTTCATGCGCGTCGACACCTTCTATCCCATCGCCGGGCTGCTGCAGGTCAGCGGCGGCGACGGCGCCTACCTGATCGACCCGCTGCGCATCAGCGACTGGGCGCCATTCGCCGCGCTGCTCGAAGCGCCCAGCGTGGTCAAGGTGCTGCATTCGTGCAGCGAGGACCTGGAAGTGTTCCTGCGCCTGACCGGTAGCCTGCCGGCGCCGCTGTTCGACACGCAACTGGCGGCCGGTTACCTCAACCTCGGTTTCTCCATGGGCTATTCGCGCCTGGTCCTGGCCTTGCTCGACATCGAGCTGCCCAAGGGCGAGACCCGTTCCGACTGGCTGCAGCGGCCGCTGTCGGCGTTGCAGGTGCGCTATGCCGCCGAGGATGTGCTGCATCTGGTGGAGGTGTACCGCGCCCTGTCCGCCCGCCTGGCACCGCAGAAGGTCGAGTGGGTGCTGGAGGACGGTGCCGAACTGGTGGGCAACCTGCACCGCGAAGTCGATCCGGAAGACGCCTGGCGCGATGCCAAGCTGGCCTGGAAGCTTTCCCGTCAGCAGCAGGCGGTGCTGCGCGCCCTGTGTGCCTGGCGCGAGCGGCAGGCGCGTGCGCGCAACCAGCCGCGCAACCGTGTGTTGCGCGAGCATTCGCTGTGGCCGCTGGCGCGTACGCAGCCCGACAACCTGGTCGCCCTGGCGCGCATCGAAGACATGCATCCGAAGACCGTGCGTCAGGATGGTGAAACCCTGCTGCAGCTGATCCGCGATGCGGCGGCACTGCCGCCCGAGCAATGGCCCGAGGCGTTGCCCGAGCCGCTGCCAATCGAGGCCTCGGCACTGCTGAAGAAACTGCGCGCCGTCGGCCAGCGCGAGGGCGAGCGCCTGGATATCGTGCCGGAGCTGATGCTGCGCAAGAAAACCCTGGAAGCCCTGTTGAAAACGGGTTTCCCCAACGGTCCGTATCAACTGCCCGATTCCCTGCGCGGCTGGCGCCGGGAGTTGATGGGCCAGGCGCTGCTCGACTGCCTGGCCAGCGAAGGAGAATCCGCGTGAAACGCATCTGCTCGATCTACAAAAGCCCGCGCAAGAACGAGATGTACCTCTACGTGCTCAAGGCCGATGCCCTGACCCGCGTGCCCGAAGGTCTGCTCGCCGTGTTCGGCCCACCCGCGCATGCCTTCGACCTGGTGCTCAGCCCCGAGCGTCAGCTGGCGCGCGAGGACATCGCCCAGGTACTGGAGAACCTCGAGAAGCAGGGCTATCACCTGCAGATGCCGCCGCCCGAAGAGGATTACATCCAGCACCTGCCCGATGAGCTGCTGTGCCGTAACGATCCGGTCTGAGTCATGCGCCTGCTGATCGCCGAAGACAAGCACGCGCTGTATGCCGAGCAGGTCCGCCGTGCGTGCCCCGGTCTGCAGCTGGTGGCGAGCGCCGAGCCGGCGCGTTTGCGCGAGGCCGCCGGGCAGTGCGAAGTCTGGCTGGGCCAGCCGGACCTGCTCACGCCGCTGCTGCGCGAGGGTTTGTGCCCGCACTGGTTGCAGTCGACCTGGGCTGGCATCACGCCGCTGCTGGCGACCGACCTGCCTCGTGATTACCGCCTGACCCGCGCCGTCGGCATCTTCGGCCAGGTCATGGCCGAGTATGTGCTCGGGCACATGCTGGCGCATGAGCGCCGCTTGTTCGCCCGGCTGGCGGCGCAGGTCGCGCAGCAGTGGGACAACGGCCAGCCACGCAGCCTGCGCGGGCGCCGGGTGCTGGTGGTCGGCTGCGGTGACATCGGCCAGGCCGTGGCCGAGTTTCTCGCGCCGTTCGGCGTGGAACTGCGTGGCCTGGCCAGTCAGGCGCGCGAGCAGGCACCCTTCCTCGAGGTGGCGGCGCTGGACGAGCTGCCCCGCTTGAGCGCCTGGGCCGACTACGTGGTCAATCTGCTGCCGGACACGCCCGCGACCCGTGACCTCTACGACGCGTCGCTGTTCGCCCGTTTCCGCCCGCAGGCGCTGCTGATCAACGCCGGACGCGGCACGGCGGTGGTCGATGCCGACCTGGTGGCCGCGCTGGAACGGCAGCAACTGGCGGGGGCGGTGATCGACGTATGCCGCGAGGAGCCCTTGCCGGCCGGGCATCCGTTCTGGGCGGCACCGCGCCTGTTGCTGACCGGGCACAGTTCGGCACCGACCGACCCGTTGCTGATGAGCGCGCTGTTCCTCGACAACCTGTCGCGCTGGCAGGCCGCAGCGCCCCTGCGCGGTGAGGTGGACTTCAGTCGCGGCTATTGACCTGCCGTTCGCCCCGCGCGGCTTGGCCCGGGCGGGCGCACGAGCTAGACTGCCGCGCTTTTCTCCGCCGAGTCCATACTGCCGTCATGGCCGCCAAAGTCGAACCCTTCTGGAAACGCAAGACCCTCGCCCAACTCGACCAGGACGAGTGGGAATCACTGTGCGACGGTTGCGGCCTGTGCTGCCTGCAGAAACTCGAGGATGAAGACGACGGCGCCGTCTACTACACGCGCATCGCCTGCAAGTTGCTGGACCTGAAGACCTGCCGTTGCAGCGACTACGCCAATCGGGTCAAGCACGTGCCCGACTGCATCCAGCTCACGCCGGCGCAGGCCGACCAGTTCCAGTGGCTGCCACCGACCTGCGCCTATCGCCTGGTCAGCGAGGGCAAGGACCTGCCCCTGTGGCATCACCTGGTATGCGGTGACCCGGAGGCGGTGCATATCGAGCGCATCTCCCAGGCTGGACGCATGCTCAGCGAGAACAGCGTCGCCGAGGACGACTGGGAAGAGCACCTGATCTTCCGCGCGGGTTGATCGCCTCGCCACTTCGTGGCAAATCTGTCGGGCGCCCATGGAATTGCCCCGGGGTGTCGCGGTCATATGCCGCCAGTTCCCGCACCAGGAGTGTTGCTCGATGTCCCTTCGCTTGCCGTTGTTATCGTCTCTGCTGCTTCTGAGCCTGCCGGCCTTCGCCGCGACCCAGAAGGTCGATCTGGATTATCGCGTGCGCTTCCTGCCGGACAGCGATCAGGCCGAGGTCAGCATCACCCTGGAGAAGGGGGAGCGCGTCCGCAGTCTGGATTTCAACCTGGGTGACGACGGGCGCTACAGCGACTTCGAGACCGACGGCCAGTGGTCACAGGAGGTCGCCGGGCGCGGCAAGTGGCAGCCGGGCAAGGGCAAGAGCGTGCTCAGCTACCGGGTGCAGATCGACCATGAGCGCAAGTCGGGGCGCTATGACGCGCGGATGACCAAGGACTGGGTGCTGCTGCGTGGCGACGACCTGGTGCCGGCGGCCAAGCTCGATCAGCAGGACAAGACCGAACTGGTGTCGCGCCTGCAGTTCGACCTGCCCAAGGGCTGGAAGAGCGTGGAAACCGGCTGGCCACGCATCGGCAAGAACCGTTTTCGCGTCGACAATGCGCAGCGCAAGTTCGACCGTCCGACCGGCTGGATGCTCGCCGGCAAGCTCGGCACCCGGCGCACGCGCCTGGGCGATACCGAAGTCGCCATCTCCGCGCCGGTGGGCGAGGGCATGCGGCGCATGGATATCATGACCTTCCTCACCTTCGTCTGGCCGCAGTTGCAGCAGGTATTCCCGCGTGATCCGAGCAAGCTGCTGATCGTCGGTGCCGGCGATCCGATGTGGCGTGGCGGCCTGTCGGCGGCCAATTCCTACTACATGCACGCCGATCGCCCGCTGGTCAGCGAGAATGGCACCAGCTCCCTGGTGCACGAGCTGGTGCATGTCTTCGGGCGCATCTACGGGCGCGAGCGCAGCGACTGGATCGCCGAGGGCCTGGCCGAGTACTACGCCATCGAACTGGTGCGCCGCGCGGGCGGCATCAGCGAGGAGCGTTACCAGAAGATCCGCGAGCAGCTGATCGACTGGAGCAAGCCGGTCAACAGCCTGCGCACCGATCACGCCACCGGGCCGGTGACGGCGCGTGCGGTGCTGCTGCTGCAGGAACTGGATCGCGAGATTCGGCAGAAGACCAAGGACAAGGGCAACCTGTCACTGGACGACGTGACCCGCGGGCTCATGCGCCTGGACCGGGTCAGTACCCAGGATTTCATCGACATCACCGAGAATGTCATCGGTGGTCCGTCGAAGACGCTGGATACGCGCCTGCTGCGTTGAGTTGACCTGCATACGATAACTGCTATTAAATGATAGTTATTATCATTAATTGGCGCCTTCGGGCGCCTCATGCAGTTAGGGGGCCTCGTGCAGGCAGTCTGTTGCACCGCGCCCGCTGGTGCCGTCCGTGGATGAGCAGTTTCGCGGCACCTTCTCGTCGGTCTACCGCAGCGTCCACACGGAACTGACGCGCTTCTTCCGCAAACGCCTGGAAAGCCAGGCCGATGCCGCCGATCTGGCTCAGGACGCATTCGCCCAGTGGCTGGGCTGGCGGGATCGCGCAGGCGTCGAGCAGCCGCGCGCCTTTCTCTTTCACATCGCCCGCAACCTGCTGCGTGACCACTGGCGTCGCCAGCAGCGCCAGGGCCAGCGCGAGCCGCTGGAAGCGATCGCGGATACCGCCGCCACGCAAGCGAGTCCACTGGAACGTCTTGACCAGCAGCAGCGCCTGCGACAGCTGGCCCGTGCCCTGGAGGGCCTGCCACCGCGACGGCGCGAGGCGCTGATCCTGCACCGCTTCGAGGGCCTGTCGCAGAGCCAGGTGGCTGAGCGCATGGGCATCTCGCTGAGCATGGTGGAAAAGCACATCGCCGCCGCCCTGCTGCATTGCCGGCAGCAACTGACGCCTGACACAGGGAAGGATGAGCAATGAGCGAACTTCGAGTCGACCCGACGTCGCCTGACGAGCAGGCCGCCCTCTGGTTCGCCCGGCGCCATGGCGATGCCTTCGGCGCCCGCGACGAAGCCGACCTGCAGGCCTGGCTGGCGGCCGACCCCGCCCATGCCGAGGCGTACGCCGACCTGCAGCTGCTCTGGCAGGACATGGCCCAGCTGCCCAGGCCGCCGATTCCGGCTGAACGCCCGGCGCCCCGGCGGCGCTGGCGGCGCTGGCGTTCGCTGGCGGCAGCCGCCTGCCTGGTGCTGCTGGCGCTGCTGCCGGCCTGGCTGGATGTCTCGCCGGATGGGGCACTTACCCTGGTCAGCGGGCCGCAGACGCCCCGCGAGGTGACCCTGGAGGATGGCAGCCGTATCCATCTCAATCGCAACACGCGCCTGGAGGTGCGCCTGCTGGCGGAGCGGCGCGAGGTCGAACTGGTGCAGGGGCAGGCGTTCTTCGAGGTGGCCCGGGATGTGCAACGGCCGTTCCGGGTGCAGGCCGGGGAGGGGAGCGTGCAGGTGCTCGGTACGCGCTTCGACGTGCGCCGTGGCCGCGAGCTGCTGACCGTGAGTGTGGAGAGCGGGCGGGTCGCCCTGCAGCCACGCGCGGATGCCCCGCTGGTCGAGCTGCTGGCAGGGGATCGCGCGGTCTACGACGGCAACCGGGGCACCTTGCTGCGCTCGCGGGTCGCCGACGGTGAAGTGGCCAGCTGGCGCTCCGGGCGGCTGGTCTTCCAGCAATGGCCACTGGCACAGCTGCTCGATGAGCTGTCGCAGTACGGCGCGACGCCGGTGTCGTTCGGCGATGCCGCGCTGGCCGCCAGGCAGGTGTCCGGCAGCGTCGATCTGGCGCGGCCCGACGACTTCCTCAGCGCCTTGCCGGTGCTCCTGCCGGTGAAGGTCGAGTCGCTGGACGATGGCAGCGTTCGGCTCATCAGTGCGCCTGAGTAAAAATATTTTCATTCTCATATGCGGGTATTTTTCATTTAAGCGTCTTCCATGCCAACCACCTCATGCCGTGGTGGTGTTGCAAGCAGTGGAGACCCGCATGAAAACCCGCATTTCGCCCAGTGCCTGGTGGCGTTCCCGCACCGGTGCCGCCCTGATGATCGGTTGCCTGATGGGGGCAACCGCCCAGGCGCAGCCACGTGATTTCGATCTGGCCGCGCAGCCCCTGGGCAGCGCGCTGACGGCCCTGGCCCGGCAAGGGCAGCTGCAGATCTTCTTCGAGAGCGATCAGGTCCAGGGGCTGCAGGGGCCCGCGCTGCGCGGGCGCTACGAACCCGTCGAGGCGCTGCGGCAGTTGCTGCGCGGCAGCGGCCTGGAACTGGTGGAGGCCGCGGGGAGCTTCGTGGTGCGCCGCATGCCGGTCTCGACGACCGAGGCCAACGCCATCGAACTGGGCTCCGTCAGCATCGTGGGCGACGGCCGCCAGGTCGACTCGGCCAGCGTCGGGCGCTCGACGCTGACGCGCAAGGAGATCGAGCGTCAGCAGGCGGAGAACATTCCCAGCCTGCTGCAGACGCTGCCGGGCGTGAGCATGGGCGGGTCGTCCAAGCAGGGTGGGCAGACGGTCAACATCTGGGGGCTGGGTGATGCCGAGGACGTCCCGTTCAGCCTCGACGGCGCGTCCAAGAGCGGCTTCGAGCGCTACCAGCAGGGCACGGTGTTCATCGAACCCGAGCTGATCAAGCGCATCGAGGTCGAGAAGGGGCCCTATTCGGTGTTCACCGGCAACGGCGGCTTCGGCGGTACCGTGCACATGGAGACCAAGGATGCCCCGGACCTGCTCGAGGAGGGACGTGACCTGGGCGCCATGCTCAAGTACGGCTATCACAGCAACGACCAGCAGAAGCTCTACAGCGGCGCGGTCTACGGCCGCAGCGAGGATGCCCGCTTCGACGGCCTGGCCTACCTGACCACACGCGATGGCCGCGACATGAAGCTGGCCGGGAACATCCAGCTCGAACCCGAGTACGAGTACCCGCAGCGCTATCCGTTCACCGACAAGAAACTCGATGGCGCCTTGCTCAAGGGCAACTTCCGGCCGAACGACGAGCACAGCTTCGGCCTGACGTTCATGCGTTCGCGCAGTGACGAGTTCGTCCCCTTCAGCGCGGCCAGCTTCCTGCTGCCGAGCAAGTACAGTATCGACCGCTACGGCAGCCTGGAGGCGGCCATGCGCCGGCTGATGGCCGATCGCGAGGTGACCGACACCACCTGGGCCGGCCGCTATCGCTACCAGCCACTGGACAACCCCTGGATCGACCTCGAGCTGAAGGCTTCGTGGTCCGAAACCGAGCAGATCGACGAGCGCGGCGAGGATGCCAGCTACTCGCTGGCCACCGGTGGCAAGTGGATGCGCACGGACTATCAGGACCGGGTCGTCGAGATGCGCAACACCAGTCGCTTCGACACCGGCGTACTCGGCCACGAGCTGACCGCAGGGGTGGCCTGGCACGGCCACAAGCGGGACGTGCTGATGTACCTGCCGGGCTCCACCTACAATCGTCCGCAGTACAACTATGGCTGGTTCCAGCCTTACTTCATGCCGCGCGGCTCGCAGACGTCGCGCAGCGCCTACCTTCAGGACGCGATCACCCTGGGCGACCTCACCATCACTCCGTCATTGCGCTTCGACACGGTGCGCAACCAGGGCAAGGAAAACCTGGCGTCGAACTACAACAACCCCGAGCGCGGGCATGACTATCGGGCGCAGACCTACACGGGCTGGTCGCCGCGTCTGTCGCTGTTCTGGCGGGTCACCGACGAGTTCGCCCTGTTCGCCGACTACGCCCGGACCTGGCGCGCGCCGGTGATCGACGAGCAGTACGAACTGCAGAACAGCACGACCATCGGCGGAACCAGTCGCGGCCTGGACGCCGAGCGTATCCGCGCCTTGCGTGCAGGCAGCGTGGTCAGCCTCGGCAACCTGCTGCGCGAGGGCGACAGCCTGCAGGTCCGCACGACGGTGTTCCACCACCGGATCGAGGACGAGATCTTCAAGCTGCGCAGCATCGCCTGCGAGCGCCAGGCTGCGGAGGGGGGCTCCATTTCCGCGAAGTGCGGCGAATACCTGCCGTTGTCCAACTACCGCAACCTGCCAGGCGTGACGCTCAAGGGGTTCGAGGTGGAGACCTACTACGACAGCGACCGCCTGTTCGGCAGCCTCACCTATGCCTGGGTCAGCGGCAAGCACGACGGTGCCTACAGCAATCCCTGGGGGCCGGACGTCTGGGCCCGCGACGTGCCGCCGGCGAAGTGGGTCGCGACGCTGGGCCTGAAGGTGCCCGAGGCGGACCTGCTGATGGGCTGGCAGGGCGAGTTCGTGCGCAAGACCGACCGCTTGCCCAGCGACTTCTACGATGTCTCCGGCGAGAGCGTGTGGGATCAGCACGACAACGACAGCTACGACACCCACCGGCTGTTTGCGGAGTGGGCGCCGACGATGAAGGGGCTCAAGGGCACGCGGGTCAACCTGACCGTGGACAACCTGTTCAACCGCTTCTATCGACCGGCGCTGAGCGGCGACGGTGCCTACAGCCAGGGGCGCAATGCCAAGATCAGCGTGACGCGCTTCTTCTGACGATCAGGACTTCTTCAGCAGATCCGCCAGGCCGGCCAGGCCCTTGTGCGTGACCTTGCTGCCAGAGCCGGCGCTGGCCGCTTCCTCTTTCTGGTAGTGCAGGTCGACCTGGCGCTGGTGCTCGTTGTCGTGGCAGTACAGGCACAGCAGCTCCCAGTTGGAGCCGTCTTCCGGGTTGTTGTCGTGATTGTGGTCGCGGTGGTGCACGGTCAGCTCGCTCAGGCGCTTGCCGCTGAACTCGCGACCGCAACGGCCACAGAAGTGCGGGTACATGCGCAGCGCCTTTTCCCGGTAGCTGGTTTCGCGGCGCTGCTGGGCCTCGGCGAGAATCTTGTCGAGCTTGCTGGTGGTCATGAGTCGTTTCACTGGAACGTTCGTGGGTGGGTGTTGCCAGAATAGAACGAAAGCGCATCGCGCAGGAGGTCTTCGATGAAGCATGTCAGGCCCTGGCTGGCCACTCTGCTTTTGCTCGCGGGGCAGGCCCTGGCCGAGGGGCAATCCGCACCGCTGCTGCGCATGCCGGAAGCGCCGACGCAGCCCACCACCAGCCAGCCTTATGCCCGGCCGGCACAGACGCCTGCCGGGCGCTCGGAGTTGGCGCCGCTGTTGCCGGCGCCGCGCTCCGCACCGGCGAAGGACCTGCCGCTGGAGTCGCTGCAGCAGCAGTTGCGGCGCAATCAGCAGGGTGGCGACGAGCGCCGCAGCCCTGGCGCGAGCGAGACGCGGAAGACCGACTAGGGCTGGTTGACCAGGCGCCCGTCGGCCATGCGCAGGCGCCTGGACATGCCCACGGCGATGGCGCGGATCACCTGGGCGGCCGTCCTCGGGCTTTCCTGCAGCATCTTGTCCAGCGCGTCCTTGCCCAGCGACAGCAGCACGCAGTCGCAGGTGGCCACGCAACTGGCCGAGCGGCGTTCACCGTCGAGCACGGCCATCTCGCCGAAGGCGCGGCCACGGCGCAGGCGGGTCACCTCGACCTCGTCGCCGCTGGCATTGCTCTTGCGGATCGAGACGCTGCCCTGGACCAGGATGCACATGAAGGTACCGGCGTCGCCTTCGCTGAAGATCGCCGTCCCCTCGTTGATGCGATTGAGGTTGAAGTAGCCGGCGGCGGTCTGCACGTCGCTGCGATCCAGGGTGTCGAACAGGCCGCAGTCGAGCAGCATGTCGCGGATCGCGTCGATCAGGTGGGAGGTATCGGACATTGGGGCGTCACGCTGAAAGAACGAGCTGGCGACCTTAGCGTCTGCAATCGGCGTTGCCAATCCCGTCTTCCTGCCGATGTGACGGGCAGCAGGCAAACCCGGCAGGGCGGCGTCGCGTTCACCGGCGCCGCCCGCTGGTACCCTAGAAACTGAAGCGGCGCATCACCCCCTGCAAGCGCTCGGACATGCCCTGCAAGGCACGAATGGCCTGGACGATGCCGCCTTGCGCGGCGGAGTTTTCCTCGACGATCTGCGCGACCTGTTCGACGTTCTGCGCCACCTGTTCGCTGGCGGCGCGTTGCTGCTGCAGGGCGGTGGCGATGAGCCCCACCGACTGCAGCGACTCGTCCAGTGCCACGCGGATCTCGCCCATGGTGGTGGCGCTGTTCTCCACCAGTTGCAGGCCGGTGTCCACCCGCGAGCAGGTCGCGGACATGCTGTCGCGGGCCTGGCACACGCCATTGTGGATGGCCTCGACCAGGGCGACGATCTCGGTGGTGGACTGCGCGGTGCGCGCGGCCAGGCTGCGCACCTCGTCGGCCACCACGGCGAAGCCACGGCCCTGTTCACCGGCGCGGGCGGCCTCGATGGCGGCGTTGAGGGCGAGCAGGTTGGTCTGTTCGGCGATGCCACGGATCACGTCGACGATGGCGCCGATGTTGCCGGACTGTGCGGCGAGTTGCTCGACGTCGCCGGAGCACTGCGTCACCAGCGAGGCGATGCGGCGGATTTCCTCGATGGCCTGGGTGGTCACCTGCAGGCCGCTGTCGGTCAGCTCGCCGGCCTGGCGGGCGCGGTCGTGGGTGTGCTGGGCGCTCTCCGCGATGTGGTTGATGCTCACCGCCAGTTGCTCGACCGTGGCGGCCATCGCCGCTGCGGTGTCGCTCTGGATATTGGCGCTGTTGAGCACCTGCTCGGAGGAGGCGGCCAGCTGCAGGGTGGCGCACTCGATTTCCTCGGAGGCTTCGCCGATGTTGCCGATCACGTCGTGCAGGCCGTGGCGCATCGCCTGCACCGACTTCATCACGCCGCTGCTGCCACCGCCGTCCTGCTGCGCGCCGTCGAGGCGGCCGGAGGCGATGCGGGCGCTGATCGCCTCCAGCTCACCGGGTTCGGCACCCAGCTGGCGGCCGAGCAGGCGGCTGAAGTAGAGCACGTGCACGCTACCCAGCAGCAGCGCGACCACCAGCAGCAACAGGCTCAGGCGCAGGCTCCTGGCGTAGGCCGCCTCACCCAGCAGGTACTGGCGCTTGGCCTCGCCGAGCTGGACTTCGATCAGCTCGGAAAACTTGGCCGACAGCGGGTCGATCAACGGGTACAGGTCGTTGCTGGCGAAGCGCTCGATTTCGCCCCGGTCACCCCGGATGAGCTGGCTCTGCAGCTGCTCAAGGGGCTGCTGTGCCTTGCTCATCAGGGGGGGGATCTCGTCGATCAGGCGCCGCTCGTCGGCGATCAGCTGGGTGGCCAGGTAGGCTTTCCAGATCTCGGCGATACGCTGCTGGGCCTGCTCGATCATCTGTTGCGCGGCGTTGCCGCTGAGGGTGCCGCTGCGCGCCTTCTGCGTGGCGTCGACGATGTTCACCGCGTAGAGGTCGGCAATCTGCTTGAGGTCGCGCAGCGGTACCACGCGGTCCAGGTAGACGGTCTGCAGGCCGCCGACGGTGGTCTTGAGGCCATGCAGGCCGAGCAGGCCGACGGCCAGCAGCGCGGTGAGCAGAACGCCGGCGAGCAGCAACAGGTGAGTGCGTATCTTCCAACTCTTCATGGCAGGGTCTTCCTTGGCAGCAGGAAAGGGTGGCTCATGGCCATCGCCAAGCGCCGTGCGTTCAGCCTAGATCAGATTTCGCCGCCAGCGCGGCGAGTTGGTCGAACGGTCAGGTTTGTTACCGTTCGTCGCTGAAAAGTGGCAGCAGGCCAGGTATGGCGGGGCTTTGACGCCAGAGAGAGTGCCGCGCCAGCACCCGCTTCAGGGGGCTGGCCGAGCCTTGGCCGCCGCTGCGCGCGGCTAGCGCCTGGCGAGCAGTTGCTGGAGTGCGGGTTGCAGCTGCGGGTAGCGGAAACGGTAGCCGCTCTGCAGCAGGCGGGCCGGCACCACGCGCTGGCCGGTGAGCAGGACTTCGTCGGCCATCTCGCCCAGCAGCAGGCGTACCAGCGCGGCCGGTACCTTCAGTCGCAGGCGCGCCCAGGGCACCTGGCGCTGCAACGCCTGGCAGAAGTCCCGGTGGCTGACCGGTTCGGGGGCGGTGAGGTTGATCGGGCCGCTGAGTGGCGTGCGCATCAGGTAGCTGCAGATATCCAGAACATCGTCCAGGTGTATCCAGGGCATCCATTGCCGGCCGTCGCCCAGCTGGCTGGCCACACCCAGTTCGAAGGGGCGCTTGAACTCGGCCAGTGGGCCGCCATCGCGACCCAGGACGATGCCGATACGCAGCAGGCACACGCGCAGGCCAAGCGCCTGCATCTGCAGGGCTCTGGCCTCCCATTGAGCGCACAGCCGATGGGAGAAGCCGTCGTGCGCCTCGCTGTCTTCATCGAGCGGCTCGTCCTGCCAGTGCCCGTAGTAGCCGACGGCGGAGCCGCTGAGCAGCAGCTCGGGCTTGTGCTCCAGGCGCTGCACCAGTTGCAGCAGTGCGTCGGTGGTGTCGAGCCGGCTGCTCAGGAAGCGTTGCTTGCGCGCAGGGTTCCAGCGCTGCCCGGCCAATGGCTCGCCGGCCAGGTTGATCAGGCAGTCGATGCGCTCATCGCTGGCGATCTGCGCCAGGTCGGTCAGCGCACTGATGCGCCCGCGCACCTGGCCGAGACTGGCCAGGTCGCGGGTCAGGATCAGTACCTCATGGCCGGCCTGGCTCAGCGCCGTGGCCAGCGGGCTGCCGATGAAACCACTGCCGCCGGTGATCAGCACACGCAGGCGCCGCCCGCTGTCATGGCGCAGTGTCAGCGCCGGCGGACGTGGCCGGGTGGCGGGCCTCAGGGCCAGCAACGGGATGCCCATGGCCAGTGCGGCCGCGCCGTTGAGGTAGGCGTGCAGGGTGAAGCCGAAGGCGATGGAGAAGGCGCTGTCGAGCAGGCTCCACAGCAGCAGGGCGGCGATCAGCACGGGTTTGATCAGGCCCAGGCCGTGGCGGCGGTAGATCACCAACAGCGCGCAGAACAGCAGGCCCCAGCTGGCCACGGTGGGCCCGAACAGGCCGACCAGGGTGCGCAGCGGCACCTGCTGCTCGGGGCTCGGCAGGGGCAGGCCACGGGCGGCGTGCAGGTAGTCGAAGTACCCCTGGGTCAGCGGCAGGTGGGCGGCAAAGGCCAGCACGATGCCCAGCAGCACGTGCCCCGCGCCCATCAGCAACAGCCAGCGATACAGCAGGCCCTGCATCAGCGGATATCCAGTACGCGCAAGAGGAAGGCGTATTCCAGCGCCACGTCGCGGATCCCCTGATAGCGACCGCTCATGCCGCCGTGGCCGGCGTCCAGGTCGGTCTTGAGCAGCAGCAGGTTGTCGTCGGTCTTGCGCTCGCGCAGCCTGGCCACCCATTTGGCGGCTTCCCAGTACTGCACGCGGCTGTCGTTGTAGCCGGCGACGGCGAGGATGGCCGGGTAGGCCTGGGCGCGGACGTTCTCGTAGGGGGCATAGCCCTGCAGCCGGGCGAAGACCTCGGGCTGGTTGGGGTCGCCCCATTCGTCGTACTCGGTGACGGTCAGCGGCAGGTCCGGGTTGAGCATGGTGTTGAGCACGTCGACGAAGGGCACCTCGGCGATGGCGGCGGCGAACAGCTCTGGGCGCTGGTTGAGCACCGCGCCGATCAGCAGGCCACCGGCGCTGCCGCCGCTGATCGCCAGGCGTGCGGGGCTGGTCAGGCCCTCGGCGATCAGGCGTTCGGCGCAGGCGATGAAGTCGTCGAAGGTGTTCTGCTTGTGCTCGAGCTTGCCGGCACGGTACCAGGCTTCGCCCATCTCGCCGCCGCCGCGCACGTGGGCGATGGCGAAGATGAAGCCGCGCTCCAGCAGGCTCAGGCGGGCGTGGGAGAACCAGGGGTCGAGGCTCGCGCCGTAGGCGCCGTAGCCATAGAGATAGAGCGGCGCCGGCTGGCCGGCGGCGAAGACCTCGCGGCGCGCCACCAGGCTGATCGGCACCAATGTACCGTCACCCGCGGTGGCCCAGAGGCGGCGACTCTCGTAGGCGTCGGCGTCGAACGGACCTTCCACCGGCGTTTGCTTGAGCACCTGCTGCTCGCCGCTGGCCAGTTCCAGCTGGCGTACCTGGGCAGGGCGGCCGAGGGCCTCGTAGCGCAGGCGGATCACCGTGCTGTGGAACTCCAGGCCGTCCTGTACGTAGAGGCTGTAGGCGGCATCCGGCAGGGCGACGCGGTAGCTGACTGCTCCCTGCGGCTGCACCTCGAGCACGGGCAGGCCGCCTTCGCGCAAGGCGAGGACGATGGCGCTCTGATTCAGGGTCGCGCCTTCGAGCATCACCTGCGCATCGTGCGCGCGAATCTGCTGCCAGTGCGGGCGTTTTGGCTGGTCTTCGGCGGCGCGGTACAGGGCGAAGTTGATGCCGCTCTGGTTGCTGCGGATCAGCCAGCACCACTGGCCGTCGAGCATGCCGTGGTCGGCGTCGTACTCGTGGCCTTCCTCGCGCGGCGCCAGGCAGGCGAATGCTGCGTGCGGCGTGTCGGCGTCCAGCACCCAGACTTCGCTGGTGGTCTTGCTGCCCAGTTGCAGGATCAGCTGACGTTCGGAGCTGGACCGGTAGCAGTGCAGGAAGAAGCGGCCGTCGGCTTCCTCGAACACCGCTTCGGCGGCTTCATCGCCGAGGCGGTGGCGGTGCAGCCTGTACGGGCGGTGGGTGTCGTCCAGTTCGGTGAAGAACAGGGTCTGGCTGTCGTTCGCCCAGGTCATGCTGCCGTCGCAGTCGTCGAAGGGCAGCTCGCGTATCGCGCCGCTGTCGAGTTCCTTCACGAACAGGCGGTAGATCTCGTCACCGCTGCTGTCCAGGCTGTAGGCCAGGCGCCGCTGGTCGGGGCTGATGCTGAACGCGCCCACCGAGAGAAAACCGCCGGCAGCCAGTTCGTTGGGGTCCAGCAGCAGTGTCTCGCTGGCCGCGTCGACCTCGAGCGAAGCGCCCGCCGGACGGGCGCAGCGGTAGTGGCGCGGGTACTCGTCGCCAGCCGTGGTGCGCTGGTAATAGAGATAGTCCCCCCAGGGCGTGGGCAGCGACAGATCGGTTTCGCGGATGCGCCCCTTGATCTCCTCGAACAACTGCTCGCGCAGGGCATGCTGCGGAGCCAGGGTGCTTTCCAGGTAGGCGTTTTCCGCTTGCAGGTAGGCCAGCACCTCCTCGCTGTCGCGGTTTTCCAGCCAGCGGTAGGGATCTGTGCCGGCTTCCTGGCGGGCACGAGGGGCAGTGGACATGCTGAAACTCCAGAACTGGGTGCCCGACAGGGGCGCCGGGGCGAGCAAAAGCCGTTATCATAAGCGCCCCTTTGCCACACCTGCCACGCCGGCGACTGCTTATGATGAACGAAAACGACTACCTCAT
The DNA here is from genome assembly GCF_017915135.1 of Ectopseudomonas khazarica. NCBI lineage: Bacteria > Pseudomonadati > Pseudomonadota > Gammaproteobacteria > Pseudomonadales > Pseudomonadaceae > Ectopseudomonas > Ectopseudomonas khazarica. Next base: position 2,034,468 of record NZ_CP068551.1, read on the forward strand.
GGCCTGGGCCGCATACGGTGTTGCCGCCCTGGGCTGCCTGCTGGTGTGGATGCGCATGACCACCTGGATGTGGCGCTATGCGCGTGAGCCGCTGCGGGTGCTGGTGGCCGTGCTGCTGTTCAGTCCGACCATCGTCGACCCGGCGCGTGAGCTGTTCGCCCCGGCGATTGCCGTCACCGCCATGGACCTGTTGCTCAAGGTCGGCAACAACGCCTGGCGTGCGGTGGCCGACCTGTCGCTTTATGGATTGATCGCCTTCGCCCTGTACCTGCTCTTCGTCGCCATTCGCTGGCCCATCGAACGCTGGTGGCAAGGTCGTCGCGAGGAGCAGGTGAGCGAGGTCGACGAAGATTCGCGTACGCTGCGCGAGCGGATGGAAGAGGACGACGACCTGCCGCTGCGTGACTACGGCCACGACCGCTCCGGTCGTCTGGAACCGCGTATCTGATCTGCCGCCTGCGCCTGTCGCAGCAGACGCAAGGCCGGCTGGCCCAGTGCAAGGGAGGCTCGATGGATTGCGTGTTCTGCGCCATTGCCGAGCGACGGCTGCCGGCTCACCGCCTGTACGAGGACGATGATTTCATCGTGCTGCTGGATATCTTCCCCATGCGTCCGGCCCATGTGTTGATCGTCAGTCGCCGGCATGCGCCTTTTCTGCACGATCTGCCGCCTGCGCTCGCTGAGCGCCTGCTGCCCCTGGCCGAGCGGGTGGCTGCGGCGCTGCGCCAGGCAGGCTACGGTAGCCAGGGCATCAACCTGTTGCTCAACGACGGCCCGGACGCCAATCAGCATGTCCCCCATCTTCATCTGCACCTGATTCCGCGCCGGCCGGGTGACCTGCTGGCACTGCTCTGGCGGCTGCTGACGCGTTTTCTGCCGCTGGGGCGCAAGCGCATCGAAGCGCGCCTGCAGGATGAAGCCGATCGCCTGCGCCTGATCCTCGCCAAGGAGAATTGATTCGATGTGCGAATTGCTCGGCATGAGCGCCAACGTTCCGACCGATATCGTGTTCAGCTTCACCGGCCTCATGCAGCGCGGTGGCCGTACCGGGCCGCATCGCGATGGCTGGGGCATCGGCTTCTACGAGGGCCGGGGCCTGCGCATCTTCCAGGACCCGCAGGCGAGCAGCGAGTCGGAGGTGGCGCAGCTGGTGCAGCGCTATCCGATCAAGAGCGAGGTGGTGATCGGCCACATTCGCCAGGCCAACGTCGGCAAGGTGTGCCTGGTCAACACCCATCCGTTCAGTCGCGAGCTGTGGGGGCGCAACTGGTGCTTTGCGCACAATGGCCAACTGGCGGGGCTCACCGGCTCCAGCAGCTTCTATCGCCCGGTCGGCGATACCGACAGCGAAGCCGCCTTCTGCGACCTGCTCAATCGTGTGCGCCGGGCCTTTCCCGAGCCGGTGTCGGTCGAGGTGCTGCTGCCCGTGCTGGTCGCGGCCTGTTCCAGCTATCGTCAGCTCGGCGTGTTCAACTGCCTGCTCAGCGATGGCGACTGGCTGTTCAGCTTCTGTTCGAGCAAGCTGGCGCACATCACCCGGCGTGCGCCCTTCGGCCCTGCACAGCTCAAGGATGCCGACCTGAAGGTGGATTTCCAGGCGGAAACCACGCCTGACGACGTGGTCACGGTGATCGCCACCGAACCGCTGACCGACAATGAGCAATGGTCACGCTACGAACCGGGCGAGTGGCGGTTGTGGCGTCGTGGCGAGTGCGTCGCCAGCGGCAAGGCCTGAGAGAGGGGAACGAGGCATGTTGAGAAGCTATCTGCGGCTGACGCTGTTCGCCTTCGGCCTGCTGCTGGGTGTGCAGGTACCGGGGTTCGTCGACGATTACGCCAAGCGCGTCGAGGCGCATCGTCTGGAGTCGCAACAGAGTCTCAAGGGCTTTCAGGACACCGCCAGCAAGTTCTTCAAGGGCGACATGGACGCGCTGGTGGCGCACTACCGCGTCAGTGACGACCCGGTGATGCGCAGCGATGCGCAGAGCGTCGCCCATCTGGTACAGCGCGCGGCCCTGCTCGAGCGCGAATGGCAGGCCATGCAGGGGGCCTGGTACGAACAGGCCTGGCACCTGGCCACGGGGGCCGACCGCGGGCTGTTCGAGGAGACGCTGCAGGCGTACCGCTACCAGGTGCTGTTCACCCCGGAGGCGATTCTCTGGGGCCTGGTCTGCGCCTTGCTGCTGGCCTGGCTGGTCGAGTTGCTGATCCTCACGCTCGGCTGGATGTCCGGCGCTGGACGAACCCGGCAGACGCAGCAGCGACACTGGCGCTGAGCGGGACAGGGACGGGCGCAGGGCGGCTGTCCCTGGCTGGCATCGCGCAGAAATTTGCACTGGTTCGCCTGCGCGGCGGGTGGCGCGTGTTAATGTAATACGGCGTTACATTTAATCGCCTCAGTGTATCTCTGGAGTTTCCATGCCGATCAAGGATTCGATCCTGGCAGCCGCGCTGGCTGCCGTCCTGCCTTTCCTGTCCGTTGCCCATGCCGATTCCACGGCTGAGCCGGAGCCTGCCGCTGCGGTTGCCGAAGTCGATGAAGACGGGCAATGGAGCAGTCCCGAAGCGTTCGTCGCCAGCCTGGAGTTCAAGACCGGTCGCGTGGTGCTGGGCGATGACCTGGCGACGCTGAACCTGCCCGATTCGCTGGTGTTTCTCGACAGTGACAATGCCCAGCGCCTGCTGGTCGACGGCTGGGGCAATCCGCCGGACGACGTGCCGCCACTGGGGATGATCCTGCCGGCTGGCATCTCGCCGCTGGCCGATGAGTCCTGGGGTGTGACGGTCGAGTACGAGGACAGTGGCTACGTTTCCGACGAGGACGCCGCCGATATCGACTACGGCGACATGCTCGAAGACATGCAGTCCGACATGCGCGAATCCAACGCCTGGCGCGAGGAAAACGGCTACGAGACGGTGCAGCTGGTCGGCTGGGCCGCCGAGCCGCGCTACGACGCCGAAGGCAAGAAGCTGCACTGGGCCAAGGAGCTGAAGTTCGGCGACAGCGACATCAACACCCTCAACTACAACATCCGTGTGCTGGGTCGCAAGGGCGTGCTGGTGCTGAACTTCGTCGCCAACATGGACCAGCTGGCGGAGATCGAAGCCAACGTACCGGCGGTGCTGGCGGCTACCGAGTTCAATCCGGGCCAGCGTTACGCCGAGTTCAACCCGGACCTGGATACCGTTGCGGCCTACGGCCTGGGTGCGCTGGTGGCGGGCAAGGTGGCGGCCAAGACCGGCCTGCTGGCCATGTTGCTGGTGCTGCTGAAGAAGTTCTGGTTCATCCCGGTGGTGCTGTTCGGCTGGCTGGGCAAGCGCCTGGGCCTGCGCAAGAAAGACCCTGCGCCGAGCGCGGAGGAGAGCGCCCCGGCCGCGCCTGCGGCTGCCGAGCGCAAGCCGGAGGAACCGCCGCAGACACCAGCGCAGACGGTGATGGATCTGAACAAGCCGGACGATGCCGACAAGCGCTGACTCCGACGCCGGGCCCGGAGGTACTCCGGGCAAGGAAAAACGCCGCGACACCTGTGAAGGGGTCGCGGCGTTTTCGTTGCGGCCGGACTATTTGGACAGGTACTTCATGCCGTCTTCCAGGCCCTGCAGGGTCAGCGGGTACATGCGTTCTTCGATCAGCTCGCGTACCAGGCCGGTGGAGGCGGTGTAGTTCCAGGTGTCCTTGGGGTAGGGGTTGATCCAGATGATCTTCTTGAACTTCTCGGTGAAGCGCTTCATCCAGACGTAGCCGGCTTCCTCGTTCCAGTGCTCGACGCTGCCGCCTGCCTGGGTGATCTCGTAGGGCGCCATGGCCGCATCGCCGACGAACACCACCTTGTAGTCGGCGCCGTACTTGTGCAGCAGGTCCAGGGTCGAGGTGCGTTCGCTGGTGCGGCGCATGTTGTTCTTCCACACGCTCTCGTAGATGAAGTTGTGGAAGTAGAAGTACTCCAGGTGCTTGAACTCGGTCTTGCACGCCGAGAACAGCTCCTCGCAGACCTTGACGTGGGCGTCCATCGAGCCACCGATGTCCAGCAGCAGGAGGAGCTTCACCGTGTTGCGGCGCTCCGGGCGCATCTGGATGTTGAGCAGGCCGCCGTCCTTCGCGGTGTGGTCGATGGTGCCGTCCAGGTCCAGCTCTTCGGCCGCACCCTGGCGGGCGAACTTGCGCAGGCGGCGCAGCGCCACCTTGATGTTGCGCGTACCCAGTTCGACCTGGTCGTCGAGGTTCTTGTACTCGCGCTGGTCCCACACCTTGGCGGCCTTGCCCTGGCGCTTGCCGGCATCGCCGACGCGGATGCCTTCCGGGTTGTAGCCACCGGAGCCGAACGGGCTGGTGCCGCCGGTACCGATCCACTTGTTGCCGCCGGCGTGCTTTTCCTTCTGCTCTTCGAGGCGCTTCTTGAACTCCTCGATGAGCTTGTCGAGGCCGCCGAGGCTCTGGATCTGCGCCTTCTCCTCGTCGCTCAGCAGGCGTTCGAATTCCTTGCGCAGCCACTCCTCGGGGATCATCGCCTCGATGTGTTCGTTGAGGTTTTCCAGGCCCTTGAAGTAGGCCCCGAAGGCGCGGTCGAACTTGTCGAAGTGACGCTCGTCCTTCACCAGGATCGCCCGCGCCAGGTAATAGAACTCGTCCATGTCGGCGAACACGACGTTGTGCTTGAGCGCGTTGATCAGGTCGAGCAACTCACGCACCGACACCGGCACCTTGGCCGCGCGCATTTCGTTGAATAGGTTGAGCAGCATTGTCTGTGCCCTCGGGATAATCCGTAGGGTGGGTTAGTCGCGTAGCGGCGTAACCCACCGTTGATGCCGTCGGCATCATGCTTGCCAGCCTGACGGCTGGGCGGTGGGTTACGCTTCGCTAACCCACCCTACAAAGGCGCTGGCCGACGCGCAGCCGCCCGATGTTTACCGAGAAGCGCGGCGCGCCATGAAGGCCAGGCGCTCGAGCAACTGCACGTCCTGCTCGTTCTTCACCAGGGCGCCGGCCAGTGGCGGGATGGCCTTGGTCGGATCGCGCTCGCGCAGTACGGCTTCGCCGATGTTGTCGGCCATCAGCAGTTTCAGCCAGTCCACCAGTTCGCTGGTCGAGGGCTTCTTCTTCAGGCCCGGCACCTTGCGCACGTCGAAGAACACGTCCAGCGCTTCGGCCACCAGCTCGCCGCTGATGTTGGGGTAGTGCACGTCGACGATCTTCTTCAGCGTGTCGCGATCGGGGAAGGCGATGTAGTGGAAGAAGCAGCGACGCAGGAAGGCGTCCGGCAGCTCCTTCTCGTTGTTCGAGGTGATGATGATGATCGGGCGCTGCTTGGCCTTGATCGTCTCGTCGGTCTCGTAAACGTAGAATTCCATCTTGTCGAGTTCCTGCAACAGGTCGTTGGGGAACTCGATGTCGGCCTTGTCGATCTCGTCGATCAGCAGGATCACGCGCTCGTCGGACTCGAACGCCTCCCACAGCTTGCCTTTCTTGATGTAGTTGCGAACGTCGTGGACCTTGTCGGAGTCGAGCTGCGAGTCACGCAGGCGGCTGACCGCGTCGTACTCGTAGAGGCCCTGATGCGCCTTGGTGGTCGACTTGATGTGCCAGGTGATGAGACGGGCGCCGAAGGCTTCGGCCAGTTGCTCGGCGAGCATGGTCTTGCCGGTGCCCGGCTCGCCCTTGACCAGCAACGGGCGCTGCAAGGTGATGGCGGCGTTGACCGCCAGCTTGAGGTCGTCGGTGGCGACGTAGGACTGGGTACCTTCGAACTTCATCGGAAAATCCTCGGAGCGATAGCGCGGGGCGGCCCGCAGCAGAAATTCAGAGCGCGACTATAACGCGCAGCCTTGGTGGCTGTGAACGCAGACGCAGTATTCAGTCACTGAATGGCGGGTCACCCGGCTTTCGGTCTGCCTGCTGGACGGCCAGCGGGCGGCGGCATAGGCTTGGGGTTTTTCCTGCCCGCAAGGACTTCCATCATGAGTCGTATCTTCGCAGACAACGCCCAGGCCATCGGCAATACGCCGCTGGTGATGATCAACCGCCTGGGCCCGAAAGGCGTGACCATCCTGGCCAAGATCGAAGGGCGTAACCCGGCGTACTCGGTCAAGTGCCGCATCGGCGCCAACATGATCTGGGATGCCGAGGAACGCGGCGTGCTCAAGCCGGGCATGACCATCGTCGAGCCGACTTCCGGCAACACCGGTATCGGCCTGGCCTTCGTCGCGGCGGCGCGCGGCTACAAGCTGGTGCTGACCATGCCTGCCTCGATGAGCCTGGAGCGACGCAAGGTGCTCAAGGCGCTTGGCGCCGAGCTGGTGCTGACCGAACCGGCCAAGGGCATGAAGGGCGCGATCGAGAAGGCCAACGAGCTGGCCGCCGCCAACCCCGACTACTACCTGCCGCAGCAGTTCGAGAACCCGGCCAACCCGGCCATCCATGAAAAGACCACCGGCCCGGAAATCTGGCGGGACACCGACGGCGCCATCGACGTGCTGGTGGCCGGTGTCGGTACGGGTGGCACCATCACCGGGGTATCGCGCTACATCAAGCAGACCCAGGGCAAGCCGATCCTCTCGGTGGCGGTGGAGCCGGTGGGCTCGCCGGTCATCAGCCAGACTCTGGCCGGTGACGAGGTCAAGCCGGCTCCGCACAAGATCCAGGGCATCGGTGCCGGGTTCGTGCCGAAGAACCTCGATCTGGCCATGGTCGATCAGGTCGAGCAGGTCGCCGATGACGATGCCAAGGCCATGGCCCTGCGGCTGATGCGCGAAGAAGGCATTCTCTGCGGCATCTCCTGCGGTGCGGCGATGGTGGCTGCCGTGCGCCTGGCGCAGAAGCCGGACATGCAGGGCAAGACCATCGTGGTGATCCTGCCGGACTCCGGTGAACGCTACCTGACCTCGATGCTGTTCGACGGCCTGTTCACCGAGCAGGAACTGCAGCAGTAACGCGTCATGCAAGGGCCGTTGCCGTGGCTGCGCATGGATGATTGGCGCAGCCTGTGCTGATGGCCACGGTGTTTCATGCGGCTGAATCCGCTCGCTCAGGCTGTGCGCTCAGGCGCTTCCACGTCTGTGCTCTGAGCTGCCGGGTGCTGGACCGCTGATGCGCGAGCCACGCTAGGCCCTGGCAGTCGTTGGCCGTACCACCAGCCACAGGGCCAGTGCGATCAGCAGGCAGCCCGGCAGGTAGTCCCAGCTCAGTGGTTCGTCCAGCAGCAGCGCCCCCCAGAGGACGCCGAACGGCGGGATCAGGAAGGTGGTGGTGCTGGCCTTGATCGGCCCGATATCGCTGAGCAGGCGGAAATACAGCACATAGGCGAAGGCGGTGCAGAGCAGGCCGAGCCCGGCCAGGGACAGCCATACCTCGATGCCGCCCCAGCTCGCCGGTGCCTGCAGCGCGAGGCTGCCGGCGAACAGCGGCAGCAGGAACAGGCTGGCCCCGACCAGGCTGGCGAAGGCGGTCAGGCGATTGTCCAGGCCGCCTTGCTGGCCGATCCAGCGTCGCGTGAGGAAGCCGGCGAAGCCGTAGCAGGTCGTGGCCACCAGGCAGGCGCCCGCACCCAGCAGCAATTGCATGTCGAAGGCGACCGGGCCGGTGCGGGTCAGCACCGCCACGCCGAGCAGGCCGAGAAACACGCCGGCGGCCTTGCTCGGGGTGATGCCCTCGTGGAAGAACAGCGCGCCGATCAGCACGCCCATCAGGGGTGTCGTGGCATTGAAGATCGCCGAGTAGCCAGCCGGCAGGATCAGCGCCGCCAGGCAGTACATGGCCGATGGCAAGCCGGCGTTGATCATTCCCAGCACCAGGCAGATGCGGAATTTGCCACGAAAGTCCCAGTCGGTGCGCAGCAGCAACAGCAGGGCCAGCAGTCCCAGGGTGCCGAAGCTGGCACGGAAGAAGGCAGTGGGCATGCTGCCCAGCACGGGGGCGGCGACCCGCATGAAGAGGAAGCTGGCGCCCCAGATGGCGGCGAGCAGCAGCAGGCGAAGCAGGTCGGCGGTGCGCATGATGGACTATCCGGCAGGGGTGGGGGCGAGAGTGTTGCCGCTGGACGGCGTTCTGGCAATCCGCATCGCGCTTTCGAAGTGCGCCGTAGCTGGTCGGCTGCAAGCGGCAAACGCCTTGCCGGCATGGCGACTTGCATCCGGGCCGGGTTTGTCGGCTAAGCTCGGCTCATTCACCGCATTGACAGGGCATGCGCATGGGGCAGCAATGGCCGGCCGACGGGATCGCCCGCCTGATCCTCGATGGCTTCGACGATTATCGCGAGCAGTTCCGCCAGATCACCGATGGCGCGCGTGCCCGCTTCGAGCAGGCGCTGTGGCAGGAGGCGCAACAGGCCTCGGCCGCGCGCATCAACCTCTACGAGGACAAGGTGGCGCAGACCCGCGAGCGTCTGCAGCAGGGCTTCGATGCCGCGCTGCTGGAGGCCAGCCAGTGGCCGCTGGTGAAGAGCGCCTATATCGCGCTGATCGACCTGCGCCTCGACGACGAGCTGGCGGAGACCTGGTTCAACTCGATCTTCTGCAGCCTGTTCAGCCATGATCTGATCAGCGATGGCTGCATGTTCATCCACACCACGCGACCATCGCTGCGCAGCCGCTCGGGCGCCGCGCAGACCCGCCGCTACCGGCCCGACGGCGCGCTGGACGAGGCGCTGCGGGCGATCTTCGAGGACTACGCCTTCGATGCCGCCTACGAAGACCTGCCGCGTGACCTGCAGCGCCTGGAGGAGCAGCTGCGGGCGAGCCTGCCGGACTGGATCTGCAAGGACCCGGAGCTGTGCGTCGAGCTGTTTTCCTCGGTGCTGTATCGCAACAAGGGCGCCTACCTGGTCGGGCGCATCTACACCCGCGACGAGCAATGGCCGCTGGCGATTCCCCTGCTGCATCGCGAAGGGCAGGGCATTCAGGTCGATGCGGCGATCACCGACGAGGCGGAGGTGTCGATCATCTTCTCCTTCACCCGCAGCTACTTCATGGTCGACGTCGCCATCCCGGCCGACTTCATCGGTTTCCTGCGGCGCATCCTGCCGGGCAAGCACATTGCCGAGCTGTACACCTCGATCGGCTTCTACAAGCACGGCAAGAGCGAGTTCTACCGCTCGCTCATCGGCCACCTGGCCAGCAGCGACGACCGCTTCGTGATGGCGCCTGGCGTGCGCGGCATGGTCATGAGTGTGTTCACCCTGCCGGGCTTCAACACGGTGTTCAAGATCATCAAGGACCGCTTCGCCCACGCCAAGACGGTGGATCGCAACACGGTGATCGAGAAGTATCGCCTGGTGAAGAGCGTCGACCGTGTCGGGCGCATGGCCGATACCCAGGAATTCGCCGATTTTCGCTTTCCCAGGGCCAAGTTCGAGCCGCAGTGCCTGGCCGAGTTGCTCGAGGTGGCACCCTCGACCGTGGTGCTGGAGGGCGACAGCGTGCTGGTGCGCCACTGCTGGACCGAGCGGCGCATGACACCGCTCAATCTCTATCTGGAGAGTGCCAGCGAGGCGCAGGTGCGCGAGGCGCTGGACGATTACGGCCTGGCCATCAAGCAACTGGCGGCGGCGAACATCTTCCCCGGTGACATGCTGCTGAAGAACTTCGGCGTGACCCGTCATGGCCGGGTGGTGTTCTACGACTACGACGAGATCTGCTTTCTCACCGAGGTGAACTTCCGCAGGATTCCACCGCCGCGCTTCCCCGAGGACGAGATGAGCGCCGAGCCCTGGTACTCGGTGGCGCCCAACGACGTGTTCCCCGAGGAGTTCCCGCCCTTCCTGTTCGCCGATATCAAGCAGCGCCAGCTGTTCAGCAGGCTGCACGGCAACCTGTATGACGCCGACTACTGGAAGCAGCTGCAGGACGCGATCCGTGCCGGCAAGGTGATCGATGTGTTCCCCTATCGGCGCAAAAGTCCGGTGATTTGATCGGCCCTGGTTGAAATCCACCTTGCCAGGCCTAATCTCATAGGAGAGCACGCCAGCGTGCTCTCCCATCTACTTGGCAGGAGGTCGTACCCATGCTCGCCAAGCTGCAAGAACAACTGCATACCTTGCTGCAGGCCCTTGGCCTCATCCCGCAACCTCAGCCGATTCGCATCAGCGAGGCCGAGCAGGAGCGCCTGCGTCGCGAGGCACGTCAGCGCCGCTGATTGCGGCGTCCGAGCGCATCAGGCGAGCCGGTGGGCGTCGAACCAGGCGTCGATCAGCTCGCGCATGCGTTCGCCGGAGAAACTCGCGAAATGTCCGCCATGCACGCTGCGCACCGGTAGGTCGCGCAGGCGCATCAGGCTGTGTGCGTAGTCTTCCAGGTTGGAATGGTAGGCATCCTCGATCAGCGGGCCGTCGTAGAGGATGTCGCCGGAAAACAGCGTCTGCGTCCTCGCTTCCCACAGGCTGATGCCGCCCGGCGAATGACCGGGCGTATGCAGCACCTGCAACACCCTGTCGCCCAGATCCACAACGTCGCCATCCTCGATCAGACGAGTAGCCGGCGCGGCGCGCACACGGTACTCGGCGTAGCACAGCGGGCAATCCGGATGCGCCTCGAACATGTCGTCGCCGACGAAGTCGGTGGCCAGCGTATTGGCGCCGTCCGGTGCGGCGAGGATGTCCGCCTCGGCCGGATGCACCAGACGCTCGCTGAACTCGTGATGTCCGGCGATATGGTCGAAGTGGCAGTGACTGGCCACCGCCAGCAGCGGCTTCTCGGTCAGCCAGGGCAACTGCTCGCGCAGGCTGACCAGGCCGGAGCCGGAGTCGATCAGCACATCATGCTCGCGCCCCTGCACGTGCCACATGTTGCAGCGGTAGAAGGGACGCACGTAGGGTTCGTGGATCAGGCAGATGCCGTCGTGGCGGTGTTCCACCTCGAACCAGCGGTCGCGACTGACGATTTTCATGGCGGGAAACGTGCCTCGTTGGCGGGTTGCACCCGCCCTACAGGTTGGTATGACGAGTAGGGCGGGTGCAACCCGCCACGACATTCATCACGCTACGCCAGTTGCGTGCGAGGCACCAGCAGCCAGCGGCGCAGCACGGCATAGCTGGCGGCGGTGATCAGGAACACCGGCAGCGATGCCCCCCAGGCCAGCGGCGAGACCCAGCCCCAGTAGTAGGCCAGCACGGCGCCGAAGCCGTAGGCGACGAAGGCGGCGGGGTTGAAACCCGCCAGGTAACGGTAGCGGCCGCCATCCTCGCTGAGCAGTTCGTCCACCGCGTAGTCGCCCTTGTGGATCAGGAAGTAGTCGGCGATCAGCACGGCGAAGACGGGGATGAACACACTGCCGATCACCAGCAGGAAGTTCTGGAAGTTGTCGAGAATGCCGGGGATCTGCGAGCCGAGGATCGACAGCACGCCGATGCACAGCGCCGGTTTCCAGAACGGGGTCTTCGGGCTGATGTTGAGGTACGACAGCGAGGCGCTGTAGACGCACATGACGTTGGTGGTCATCACCGAGAGGAACACCACGATGGCCGCCGGCAGACCGAAGCCGAAGCCGGCGAGCAGCACGGCGGGGTCGTAGGTCTGTTCCATGCCGGTCATCACCGAGAAGCCCGATACGGTGGCGCCCAGGCCCATGGCCAGCAGGGTGGCGAGCACGTAGCCGACCCAGGTGCCGGCGCCGGCCACGCCCTGGCTGCGGCAGTTGCGGTTGTAGTCGGCTGCCAGCGGAATCCAGGAGAAGGCGGTGGCGATGACGATATCGAAGGCGATCCCCAGGGTGATGTCGTTGCGCGGCTCGGCCGGCATGGCCAGGAGGCTGGCGAACTCGAACTTCTGCCCCATCACGTAGAACACCGCGCCTGCCAGCAACAGCATGCCGATGGCCGCCCAGCGCTCGACCCGCTCGATGCCCAGGTGGCCGCGCAGGGCGATCAGCAGCACCAGGGTTTCACAGAGGATGGTGAACAGCGGCAGGTTGGAGTAGCCGGTCAGGTGCTCCACGGCGTAGTTCAGGCTCATGCCTGCCAGCAGTGCCTGGATCCAGCTCCAGGCCAGCAGGGTCAGCAGATTGACCAGCGAGGGCAGCTTGGCGCCCTGCGAGCCATAGCTGCCGCGCGCCAGGACCATGGTGGTGAGGCCGCTGCGCTGGCCCATCAGGCCGACCAGTACCAGCGGCAGAATGCCAAGCCCCGAGCCGACCAGCACGATCAGCATGGCCTGGCTGAACGGCAGGTCGGGCACCAGCAGCATGCCGGTGAGGATGGTGGTGACCACGACGTTGGCGCCCAGCCACAAGGCGATGGTGCCACCGAGGCCGAGGCTGCGGTGGCTGGCGTCGGTGGGGGCGAGGCCATCCTGGCCGAAATGCTGGCTTAGGTTCTTGAACATGGAATGACTCCCCGGTGCTTGATTATTGGTGTTGGTAGGGTGGCAGTCAGTGAGGAAACGCAATCTTCTTGTTATGTCCGTGGCCCGGATGCAAGCGGGGCCGCGGATTGGCTCAATCGGGCAGGGCGGATGAGGCCTTTCTCATCCGCCGTTGCAGTAGTTGGATGGACCCTACGCAGCGGTCGCATTCTGCAGGAGCGGCTTCAGCCGCGATCGATCCGCTCAGGGGTGAAAGGGCGCTGCCTCCTGCACTTCGATGATCAGCGGGCGGTCTGCCGGCGCGCTGCGCAGCAGCTCGGCCAGGTGCGCGTGGTCACGGGCGCGCTCGGCGGCGCAACCGAAGCCCCGGGCGATGGCCAGCAGGTCAGGGGTGTAGATGTCGACGCCGATCGGCTCGATGTCACGGCGCTCCATGTAGCGCTTGATCTCGCCGTAACCGGCGTTGTTCCACAGCAGCACGATGATGCCGACGCCGGCTTCCACGGCGCTGGCCAGTTCGGGCAGGGTGAACTGGATGCCACCGTCGCCCATCAGGCTGATCACCGGGCGGCTCGGCTCGGCCAGCTTGGCGCCGATGGCCGCCGGCAGGCCGTAGCCCAGGGTGCCGTAGCCGGTGGAGGAGTTGAACCAGCGCCGCGCGCCGTCCAGTTCCACCAGGTGGTTGCCGCTGTACACCGTCTGCGTCGAGTCGCCGACGAAGCGCGCCTCGGGCAGGGCCTGCAGCAGCGTCGCGAACAGCTGGCGGTAGTGCGTCCAGCCGCTGAAATCGTCGTTCAGGCGGGCCTGCACGGCCAGGGCGCGGCGAGCGCCGGGGCTGCCGGGGTCGGCCTCGCGTGGGTTGAACTCGGCCAGCAGCATGCGCATGGCCACTCGCGCATCGCCCTGAATGGCCAGGTGCGGGGTGAAGTTGCGGTGCAGCTGCTGGGCGTCGATGTCGACGCGGATCAGGCGGCCCGGCAGGCGGAAGTCGCCATCGAACACCACATCGTAGTCGGTTTCGCCCAGCTCGGTGCCGATGGCCACGACCACATCGGCTTCCAGCGCCAGGTCGCGTACCGGACGCAGCGACTGGTTGCTGCCGAGCAGCAGCGGATGGCCAGGCGGCAGCAGCCCCTTGGCGTTGATGGTCAGGGCCGTCGGTGCATCCAGGGCGGCGGCCAGGGCGCGGGCCTCGGCCTCGGCCTCGGCGGCGACGCAGCCGCCACCGAGCAGCAGCAGCGGACGCTCGGCTTGCTTGAGCAACCCGGCGGCTTCGCGGATCAGCGTGCGGTTGGGCGCCGGACGGCGCACCACCGGACGTGGGGCCAGGGCCATGTGCGAGGCGTCGGCGGTGATGATGTCCAGTGGCAGCTCGATGTGTACCGGGCGTGGCCGCTCGCCCTCGAACACCGAGAAGGCCCGGGCCAGTACACCGGGCAGTTCCTCGACGCTCATCAGCGTGTGGCTGAAGGCGCTGACACCCGCGGTCATCGCCTGCTGGTCGGGCAGCTCGTGCAGGTAGCCCTTGCCCAGGCCGAGGCGCTCGCGCTCGTTGACGCTGGAAATCACCAGCATCGGAATCGAGTCGGCATAGGCCTGGCCCATGGCGGTGAGGATGTTGGTCATCCCCGGACCGGTGATGATGAAGCACACCCCCGGCTTGCCCGAGACGCGCGCATAGCCGTCGGCCATGAAACCCGCGCCCTGTTCGTGGCGCGGCGTGATGTGGCGGATGCCGCTGCCGGGCAGGCCGCGATACAGCTCGACGGTGTGAACACCGGGGATGCCGAACACGGTGTCGACACCCCAGGCCTGGAGCTGCTTGACGAGAAACTCACCGCAGGTGGTCATGCTCTCTCCTTGTGGCTTAGCCGACGATCCAGTGCGCCATCAGGGCGATGATCGGCAGGGTGATCAGGGTACGCAGGACGAAGATGACGAACAGCTCCAGCAGGCTCAGCGGCAGCTTGGCCTTGAGGATCAGCACGCCGACCTCGGACATGTAGATCAGCTGGGTCAGCGAGATGCAGGCGACCACGAAGCGGGTCAGCTCGCTCTCGATGCCCTTGCCCAGCACCGCCGGCAGGAACATGTCGGCGAAGCCTACCAGCAGGGCCGGCGCGGCCTTGGCCGCTTCCGGCAGTTGCAGGGCTTCGAGCAGCGGCACCAGCGGGTAGGACAGCCAGTTGAAGATCGGAGTGAACTCGGCGATGGCCAGCGACAGGGTGCCGATGGCCATCACCAGCGGCAGCAGGCCGAGCCAGATGTCGACCACGTTGTGCACGCCGATGCGTACCATCTGCAGCGGCGACGGGTTGGCGTTGGCGCGACGCACGGCCTGGGCCAGACCCCAGCGCAGCAGCGAGGTGCCCGCCGGGACTTCCTCGCGGATCTGCTTGCCGACACCGGCGACGTATTCTTCCTTCTTCCACGACAGCGGCGGAATGCGCGGGGTGATGATCGCCGCCGCCAGGCCAGCCACCACCACGGTGAGGTAGAAGGGCACGAACAGGTGGTCGAGCTTCATGAAACTGGTGATCAGCAGGCTGAAGGCGATCGAGGCGATGGAGAAGTTGGTGGCGATCACCGCTGCTTCGCGAGCGCTGTAGAAGCCCTTCTGGTACTGCTGCGCGGTGATCAGCACGCCGACGGTGCCGGAACCGAGCCAACTGGCGATGGCGTCGATGGCCGAGCGCCCCGGCAGACCGAAGATCTTGCGGAACACGTTGCGCACCAGGGTGCCGCAGAATTCCATCAGGCCGTAGTCGGTAAGCAGCGGCAGGATCAGCCCGGCCACCAGGAAGAAGGTGATCAGCACCGGCGCCAGGTCCTTGAGCACCACGCCCCCGGTGTTGGCGCCCCAGACCCATTCAGGGCCGAACTGCCAGAAGGTCATCGCCGCGAACAGCGCACCGAGCACACGCAGGCCGAGCCACAGCGGCGGCAGGTTGAACAGTTCGTTGAGCGCCGGGCGCTGGGTCAGCCAGCGTGGCTTGAACAGGCTGCCGAGCAGGCCGAGCGCGGCGGATGCCAGCAGCAGGGCGGTGGCGATGGCCGGCAGGTGGTCGTTGAACGCCGCCTTGAGCGCATCGGCCATCACGCCGAGGCCGATGGTGACCTTTTCCTCGTAGACGATGGGGGTGAGAAACAGCAGTACGCCAAGCAGCGAGGGGATCAGGAAGATCAGCAGCTGACGCAGGCTGAAGGGCGTGCTCGCGCCGGGTTGGTCGTCGAGCAGGGGCATGGATTCATCATGATTCATGGCAGGCATCCGAATTGTTGTTGTATGGATGTTCCGGGTGCCGTCGAGGGCACCCGGATTCGGCGATCAGCGTTTTGTGACGCCAGGCATCACGCAGAGCATTTCGTAAAGCAGGTTGGCACCGAGCAGCGAGGTGTTGCCGGTGGTGTCGTAAGGCGGGGAGACCTCCACCAGGTCCGCGCCGATCAGCTCCAGGCCCTCGCAGCCACGGATGATCTCCATGGCCTGGATGGTGGTCAGACCGCCGATTTCCGGGGTGCCGGTGCCCGGCGCCCAGGCCGGGTCGATGCCGTCGATATCGAACGACAGGTAGACCGGGCCGCCGCCGACCTTTTCCCGCACTTCGGCCATCAGCGGAGCCAGCGACTGGTGCCAGCATTCTTCGGCCTGCACCACGCGGAAGCCCTGCTTGCGGCTCCAGTTGAAGTCCTCGGCGGTGTAACCCTGGGCACGCAGGCCGATCTGCACCACGCGCTGGCTGTCGAGCAGGCCTTCTTCCTGGGCGCGGCGGAAGGTGGTGCCATGGGCGATCTTCTCGCCGAACATGTGGTCGTTGACATCGGCATGGGCGTCGATGTGGACCAGGCCGATCTTGCCGTACTTCTTGTGCAGCGCCCGCAGGATCGGCAGGGTGATGGTGTGGTCGCCGCCAAGGGTCAGCGGCGTGATGCCGAGCTCGACGATCTCGTCGTAGGCCTCTTCGATGATGCGCACGGCGTCGAGCAGGTTGAAGGTGTTGATCGCCACGTCACCGATATCGGCCACGTTGATCGAGTCGAACGGTGCGGCACCGGTGGCCATGTTGTACGGGCGGATCATCACCGACTGGGCGCGGATCTCGCGCGGGCCGAAGCGGGTACCGGAGCGCAGCGAGGTGCCGATGTCCAGCGGTACGCCGATGAAGGCGGCGTCCAGCTGGCGCTTTTCCTCGACGCTCTGGATGTGCGGCAGACGCATCATGGTGGCGATGCCGCCGAAGCGTGGCATTTCGTTGCCACCCAGGGGCTGGTGGAGTTTCTTGTCCATGGGAGGGCCTCAGGCTTGTTCTGGTTGTGGCGGGATTCTTGGCCGGCCAGGTGTCGGGAAGAATCGGCAGGGGCAAAAACTTACTTCAGGATTGTCTGAAGTAAGTGCCTGACTCCCCGATTCATGGGGGTTTGGCTGCACCCGGACGACGGTGATGCGTCAGTCGCGGTATCCGGGATCGAGGCGATCGAGCTTGCGCAGCCAGGCCTGCCACAGCAGCTGGCGCTGCCATTCGGCGCCTTGCAACTGTTCGCAGGCGTGGCGCGACAGCGGCTCCGCGATCTCGCTGCAGGCCTGGCCGCCGCCGGTGCTGGCGAGCTGGATTTCGCAGGCACGGTTCAGGTAGTACATGACATAGAAGGCATCGGCGACGCTGGCGCCGACGCTGAGCAGGCCGTGGTGGCGCAGCACCAGGGCGATGTTGTCGCCCAGCGAGCGCTGGATGCGGCTGCGTTCGTCCAGGTCCAGCGCCACGCCTTCGTAGGCGTGGTAGCCCAGGCGCTGGTGGAATTCGGTGCTGATCTGGTTGAGTTGCAACAGGCCGGCATCCTGCGCGGCAATGGCCATGCCCGCCAGGGTGTGGGTGTGGATCACGCAATGGGCGTCGTCACGGGCCATGTGCACGGCACTGTGAATGGTGAAGCCGGCGACGTTGTAGTCGGCGTTGCCCTCGACCACCTTGCCCTGCATGTCCACCACGATCAGGTCGCTGGCGCGGACCTCCTCGAAGAACAGGCCGAAGGGATTGATCAGAAAGCGCGGTTCTCCGCTGCCGGGCAGGCGTACGGAAAAGTGCGTGTAGAGGGTGTCGTCCCAGCCAAAGAGGGCGGCCAGGCGATAGGCCGCGGCGAGGTCGCGGCGCAGGGTGGCGATATCGTTCATGCGTTCTCCAGGCCGATGAATCGGCGTACGCGCGGGTGGTCGCCGGTGCGGATGGCAGCGGGCGAGGCGTCGAGCTGAACGTGACCGTCTTCCATGAACAGCACGCGGTCGGAGATGGACAGGGCGAAGTCCATCTCGTGGGTGACGATGAGCATGGTCATGCCTTCGCGGGCCAGGTCGCGGATCACCGCCAGCACGTCACCGACCAGCTCCGGGTCGAGTGCCGAGGTGGGTTCGTCGAAGAGCATCACCTGCGGTTTCATCGCCAGCGCGCGGGCGATGGCCACGCGTTGCTGCTGGCCACCGGACAACTGGTGCGGGTACTTGTCGGCATGGGCCAGCAGGCCGACCTTGTCGAGCAGGGCCAGCGCCTGCCTGCGCAGTTCGACGCGAGTGCCCAGGCCGTGATGGAGCGGGGCGAGCATGACGTTGTCGGCGATGGTGCGGTGCGGGAACAGGTTGAAGTTCTGGAACACCATGCCGATGCGTCGCACGCCGGCGCGCTGGCGACGATTGTCCGGGCGGTCGCCGGCCTGGATGAAGCTCTCGCCGAACAGCACGATTTCGCCTTCATCGATGCTTTCCAGGCCGTTGATGGTGCGGATCAGCGAGGTCTTGCCGGAGCCGGAGGGACCGATGATGGAGAGGACCTCGCCAGGCTGGACGCTCAGGTCGATGCCCTTGAGCACGTGATGATTGCCGTAGTGTTTGTGGATGTTGCTCAGGTGCAGCGCCGCCGGAGTACCGGGCGTCCGGGGCTGGACCTCGCGGCTGGCGGCCGCCGGCAGGTCGCGACGCAGGCCGGCCAGCTGCTCCTCGCCGAGGGTGCCCGGCTTGCGTCTGGCGAGGTCGAGATGCCGCTCGAGGTACTGCAGGCCCCAGCCGAACAGGCTGACGATCAGCACGTAGTACACGGCTACCGCGCCCAGGGTTTCCAGCACCAGGAAGTTCTGCGCATAGAGGCGCTGGCCGACCAGCAGCAATTCGCTGAGCGAGATCACCGAGACCAGCGAGGTCAGTTTGACGATGGTGACGTACTCGTTGGTCAGGGTCGGCAGGGCGATACGGAACGCCTGCGGCACCACGATCAGGCGCTGTGCGCCGAGACGACCGATGCCCAGTGCGCGAGCCGCTTCGCGTTGGCCCTTGGCCACCGAGAGCAGGCCGCCCCGGTGGATTTCCGCCATGTAGGCCGCCTCGGTCAGGACCAGGGCGATCAGGCCGGCATAGAAGGGGTTGGACAACAGCTTGCCGCTGGCGGGCACCAGCTGTGGCAGGTTGTAGACGAAGATCAGCAGCACCAGCAGCGGCACGCTGCGAAAGAACCAGACGTAGAGCGATGCCGGTGCGCTGAGCCAGCGGCTGGCAGCCTGTTTGGCACTGGCCAGGGCGAAGCCCAGCAGCAGGCCGATCAGCCAGGCCAGGCTGCTGAGTTTCACCACCGTCCAGCATGCCGCCCAGAAGGCCGGCATGGAAAACAGGGAGAAGAAATAGCTCCATTCGAACGGCATGTGTCATCTCCGGTGCGCCACAGGCGGCTTGCCGCCTGTGGCTGTTTCTCAGGCTTCTTCCAGGTTGTATTTCTTCAGCAGCGCGCTGTACTCGCCACTGGCCTTGAAGTCGTCCAGCGCGGCTTTCAGCGCGTCGAGCAGCTGGGCGTTGCCCTTCTTCACGTAGATGCCCAGCACCTGCGGATAGATCGCACTGCTGGAGCTGATGGCGATGCGGCCCTTGGCGCGCTCGACGATGCGCAAGGAGGCTGCGTCGATCTCCAGGTGCGCCTGGATGTGGCCGGAGAGCAGGGCCTGGGTGGTTTCCGCGGTGGTCGGGTACTGGTTGATGGTGATGGCGGCGGCGCCTTGCTCCTTGCAGTAACCGTCGGAGACCTTCTGCAGTGCCGGAATCCACGAGGTGCCCTGCTGCAGGCCGACGGTCAGGCCGCAGAGGTCTTCGGGGGTGGCCGGCTTCTTCTCGGCGTCGCTGCGCACCATGATCGCCGCGCCGGTCTTGGCGTAGGGAATGGCGTCGGCCTTTTCCAGGCGTTCTGGAAGGATGTACATGCCGGAGATGATGGTGTCGAAGCGGCCCGCGTCGAGACCGAGGATCAGGTTGGGGAAGCTGATGTCACTGAAGCTCGCTTCCAGGCCCAGGTGTCTGGCCAGGGCAGCGGACACTTCCGGGTCGAAGCCCAGTACCTTGTCGCCTTCGTAGTACTCGAACGGTGGGTAGGAAATCTCCATGCCTACCTTCAGTTCGCCACTGGACAGGGTCTTGGGTGCTTCGGCGGCCTGGCTCAGGCCGCTGGCGAGGGTGCACGCGAGGGCCAGGAGGGTGGTGCGCAGCGGGTTGCGGATTGCCATTGTGGTTATCTCCGGATCAGGTGTTGGGTTGGCAGGGGGAAATCACAGCGCGCTCGGCTGGTGCTTCAGATGGCCGAAGCTGGACGGGCGACGGGCGCGTTCGGGCAGCTGCAGCTGGCCGTCCTCGACGCGCTTCTTCAGGTATTGGTAGGTCTGCAGCGCCTGGCTCCACATGTGCTCGCCGATGCTGATGGTCTCGTAGGCCTGGCCGGCTGACTCGAACTGCGGCAACGGGCGGATCTGAGTGTGGTAGTCGCAGGCATAGAAGAAGGGGAAGGAGTAGCGCTCCTGGCTGACCTTGCGCACGCGGTGCGAGGTGGCGACGAAGGTGCCGGCACTCATGACTTCGAGCATGTCACCGATGTTGACCACGAAGGTGCCCGGCTTCGGCGGTGCGTCGATCCACTGGCCGAGGTCGTTCATCACTTCCAGCCCTGGGCGGTCGGCGAGCAGGATGGTGAAGCACTCGTAATCGGTATGCGCACCGATACCGGGAGCGTCCTGCGCTTCGCCATCGTAGGGATAGTGGATCAGGCGCAGCTTCGATGGCGGGAAGTTGGCCATCTCGTCGAAGGTGTTCTCCGGCAGGCCCAGGGCCAGGGCGAAACCGCGGAACAGGGTGCGGCCGAGCTGGAAGATGCGCGCATAGTAGGCCTGCACGGCCTCCCTGAAACCGGGCAGGGTGGGCCAGTGGTTCGGCCCCAGCAGCGGCGTGCCGGCCAGTACCAGCGGATTGTCGGCCGGGACTTCGAAGCCGATGTCGAAGGCTTCCTTGTGGTCGGGCTTGCCGACGCTGTAGCGCTCCTCGCCCTCGGGCACGAAGCCCTTGTGACTGTCCGAGGCGCCGATGTAATGGCGCATCTTGTCGTCCAGGCTCTGGGCGAAGTAGGCCTCGGCCGCCTGGTGCAGGCCATCGATGAGCGACTGCTCGATGCCGTGCCCGCTGATGTAGAGGAAGCCCACCTGGCGTGCCGCACGGCCCAGTTCTGCGGCCACGGCGTTGCGCTCGGCAGGGTCGCCGCTGAACAGGCCGGCGATGTCGACCACGGGAATTTCGGTGAAGTGCTTGCTGGTCATGGTGAGCCCTCAGCGGCTGGTGAAACGGTGGAAGTGCTGGCGCTCGCAGCGCGCCATCCACTGGTTGAGCTGCCACAGGTCGGCCACCGGCACGTCGGTGAACGGCAGGTGGTGCAGGTAGCCGTCGGGGCCGAATTCGGGGGTCAGCGTGGTGACCTGGCGGCCGCGCTGCTCCTGGCTGCGCCAGATGCGCTCCCAGTGGCGCTGATGGAAGGCGAGGTGCTCGGCGTATTCCGGTGCGCCCGGATGCGGCACCTGCGGCCCCTGGTCGTAGCCGACGCGGGCCTGGATATGGTCGACCCGCTCGACGAAGGCCGAGAGGTCATCGGCGGGGTCGTCGAGCAGACGCTCGCAGGTCACCAGCCAGTGGCTGATGTCGCTGGTGAAGCGCAGTTCGGGTACCTGGCGAATCACTTCGAGGGTGACCCAGGGGCTGTACAGCGAGCGCCCCCGGTGAATCTCGAAGCAGACATGCAGGTCGCTGGCGTCTGCCAGTTCGACGGCGCGGGCGAAGAAGTCGACCTGTTCGCCGAGTGCCCAGCGGTCGTTGCCGGGCAGCACGTTGACCAGGCGCGGGCCGAGTTCGGCGGCCCAGTCGAGCTTCATGCGCAGGTCTTCCAGGTGTACCTGCGGGCTGTCGCTCTGCCGCGGCAGTACGGGCGTGGAGGTGAACAGGGTGGCGATGTAGGGGGCGTCGTTGTCCCGCAGGATGCGGGCATTGGCGCTGCGCTGCGCGGCGGTTTCGGGAATTCGCGCCTCGAGGCCGTCGAAGCCGGCGCTGAACGCTTCGTCGAGCGCTTGTTGCCAACTGCCGCGATAGCCCCAGAGGGAGCGGAAGATATCCAGTCGCATGGCCGTCTCCTGGAGAGGGCGAGGGTCTGCGGCAGATTGGCAAGGGGCGTGAGTCGTGCCCGGTGGCGTCCGATTCGAGCCGGCGCCTGGTTATGGGCCGCATTGTTTGCCCAGGGCTCGGCTCGGTTAAATCGTTGCGAGCAAAAAATCAGTTCAGCAATCGCTGAACTAATGGGCTGTCATCGCGGATGTGTCTGGACGGCGCAGGACGCTACACTGTCCGCCCACCGACTGCCGTAGCCGCCCATGTCCTTCGCCTTGCCCGACCTGAAACTGCTGAAGATCTTCGTCGCCGTGGTCCGTCACCAGGGCTTCGCTGCCGCGCAGCAGGAGCTGAATCTCTCCACGTCGGCCATCAGCACTTACATGAGTCAGCTGGAAAGTCAGCTGGGCATCGTGCTCTGTCATCGTGGGCGTGGTGGTTTCAGCCTGACCAGCAAGGGCGAGCTGTTCCATCAGGAGACCTTGCGCCTGCTCGGGGAACTGGAAGGGTTCGAACGCTACTCGGCGGCGCTCAAGGGCGAGCTGCGCGGCACCCTCAATCTCGGCGTGTTGGACTCCACCGTCAGCGATCCGGCGCTGCCGCTGGCCGAAGTGATCGGGGCCTACAGCCAGGAGCACCCCGCCGTGCACCTGCACCTGTCGGTGATGAGTCCGTACGAGCTGCAGCTAGCGGTGCTGGACAACCGCCTCGACCTGGCCATCGGTGCCTTCTCCACACGCATGAACGGGCTGGTCTACCAGCCGCTGTACCGCGAGCAGCACTGGCTGTATTGCAGCGAGCGGCATGCGCTGTTCGGCCAGCGGCGCATTCCGGTGGAGCTGATCACCCAGCAGCGCATGGTGGGCCGTGGCTACTGGAGCCAGGCCGAGCTGGCGCGGCATGGCTTCAAGCACAGTGCCGCGACGGTGGAGTCGATGGAGGCGCAGCTGATCCTGGTGCTGTCCGGGGCCTATATCGGCTACCTGCCGGAGCACTATGCCCAGCACTGGGTCGAGCAGAATCAGCTGCGGGTTCTGTCACCGGCGACCTTCGGCTATCAGGCACCTTTCTCGCTGATCCTGCGCCGGGGTCGTACGCGCGAGCCGCTGATCCAGACGTTTCGTGATCTGTTGAAGACGCAACTGAATCAGATCTGAAACAGGGTCGCCTCTATTCTCCGAAAGACGTAGAAACCACACCTGGCGCAGGGATTTCGCTGTGCTAGTACTTATTCATACGTCTGTACCAACTTCCAACGCGAACAGGGATGCCTCGATGCGCCAGAACCTACCCGTGACCCAGCGGGAAAGAACTTTCCCTGCTGAAGAACGCCTGATTTCCACGACCGATCTCAGCAGCAAGATCACCTACTGCAACGATGCCTTCGTCGAGATCAGCGGTTTCACCCGGGAGGAGCTGATCGGTCAGCCGCACAACCTGGTGCGCCATCCGGACATGCCGCCAGGCGTCTTCGGGCACATGTGGGACACCATCAAGCAGGGCAAGCCGTGGATGGGCATCGTCAAGAATCGCGCGAAGAACGGCGATTACTACTGGGTCAGTGCCTATGTCACGCCGATCTACGAGAACGGTCGGGTGTCCGGTTACGAGTCGGTGCGTTCGGTGCCGAGCGAGATGCAGAAGCGCCGGGCGGAGAAGCTCTATGCCCGTCTGCGC
Organism: Ectopseudomonas khazarica; assembly: GCF_017915135.1. NCBI lineage: Bacteria > Pseudomonadati > Pseudomonadota > Gammaproteobacteria > Pseudomonadales > Pseudomonadaceae > Ectopseudomonas > Ectopseudomonas khazarica. The sequence continues at coordinate 2,057,875 of NZ_CP068551.1, forward strand.
TCGGGCAAGCCGCCGGTTTCCGCGCTCGAGTACTGGACCTACGACCTGGTGCGTTCCTGGCCGCTGATCCTGGCTGCGGCCCTGATGCTGGCGGCCCACTGGGTGTTGTCGGGATTCTGGCTGATGGGCTTCGTCATCGTCACCCTGTTCGCCCTCGGCGCCTATCAGCTGTACAGCAAGCGGCAGTTGATCCGGCGCACGCTGGCCGAGCATCCCAAGGCCTTCACCAGTGCCCTGGTGGCGCTGACCTACAGCGACAACCGCGGTGCCCAGGCGTTGCTGGACATGGCGATGATCAGCGAGGAAGCGCGCCTGCAGACGGCGCTCACGCGGCTGGAAGACGCCGGGGTGAACGTCAAGAAGCGGGCGTCGCAGTCGGCCGAACTGTCGCGCTCCAGCTCGCAGCTGCTCGACCAGCAGCGGGCCGAGACGGATCAGTCGGCGACCGCCATCAACCAGATGGCCGCGACCATTCAGGAGGTCGCGCACAATGTGCAGAGCACCTCGCATGCCGCCGAGGAGGCCGATCGCCTGGCGCGCGAGGGGCGTGATCTGGCGGTGGGGAGCCTGGAGTCCATGCGCCAGATGGCCAAGGCGGTGAGCGATATCGGCCAGGCGGTCAACGAACTGGCCAACTCCACTCAGTCCATTGGCAGCGTGGCCGATGTGATCACGTCGATCGCCGAACAGACCAACCTGCTGGCGCTCAACGCGGCCATCGAGGCGGCCCGGGCCGGGGAGCAGGGGCGCGGGTTCGCCGTGGTGGCCGATGAGGTGCGTTCGCTGGCCTCGCGCACGCGGCAGTCCACCGAGCAGATTCACCAGATCATTTCCGGCTTGCGTGCGGGAGCCGAGCGCGCGGTGGTGACGGCGGGCAAGGGCGAAGACATTTCCCGTGGCAGCGTGCAGAGCGTGGAGTCGGTGCGCGATGCGCTGGAGGGCATCAGCTCCGCCGTCACGCGCATCACCGGGATGAGCCAGCAGATGGCCGCCGCTTCCGAGCAACAGAGCCACGTCGCCGACGATATCAGCCGACAGATCACGCGGATCGCGCAGCTGTCGGATCACAGTGCCGGCCAGGCCCACCAGGGCGCGTCCATCAGCCTCGAGCTGGAGCAGATGGCCGACTACCTGCACAGCCTGGCGGAGCGCTTCAACCGCTGAGCGAGAGGCCGCGTGCAGCCCGGTATGCATCCGGGCTGCGCGGCGCGTGGCGTTCATGGCACACTGCGCGGCATGCCCCGTCCAACCTGCTCCCGCTGCCAGCGCCCGCTCGGCCATTGCCTGTGCGCGCTGATTCCTGATCTCGACAGCCGTACGCGCGTGCTCATCCTGCAGCACCCGAGCGAGGCTGGCCACGCCCTCAACACCGCACGCCTGGCGGCACTCGGCCTGGCCAATGCCGAACTGCGCGTGGGCGAGGTCTTCGGCGATCTGCCGCAGTGGCTGGCACAGCCCGGTTACCGGGCCTGCCTGCTGTTTCCCGGCGACGATGCCGTGGCGCTGACCGCCTATGCACCCGCTGAGCAGCCGCTGCTGCTGGTGGTGCCCGACGGCACCTGGCGCAAGGCACGCAAGCTGCTGCACCTCAATCCGCTGCTGGCCGGCTTGCCACGGGTGAGCCTGGGCAGCGTCGCGCCGTCACGCTATCGCCTGCGCAAGGCACCGGGAGAGGGGGCGTTGTCGACCGTGGAGGCGATCGTCGCGGCGCTGGACGCGCTGGAGGCACCGCAGCGTTTCGAGGCGCTGCTGAAGCCCTTCGATGCGCTGATCGACGGGCAGATCGCCGCGATGGGCGACGAGGTCTTTACCCGCAACCATCTGCGTTAGGTCTGAGCGGTTAGCCTCTGCCCGGATGCTGTCGGGGGACGTTGCCGCTCGGCCCCGGATTGCATCCGGGCTACGTGAATGTGGGGCTCAGCGCTCGCGCATGGCTTCGGAGCGGGCCTTCAGCACCGGTTTGAGCAGGTAGGCCAGCACGCTTTTCTCGCCGGTGATGATGTCCACGCTGGCAACCATGCCGGGGATGATCAGCAGCGGGTTCTCGTCGCTGCCCAGGTGGCTCTTCTCGGTACGCACCTGGATCAGGTAGAAGCTGTTGCCTTCCTCGTCAGTGATGGTGTCGGCGCTGATCAGCTCCAGGTTGGCCTTGAGCCCGCCGTAGATGGTGTAGTCGTAGGCCGTGAACTTGACCATGGCCTTCTGCCCCGGGTGGAGGAAGGCGACATCCTGCGGCCGTACCTTGGCCTCGATCAGCAGGCTGTCGTCCAGCGGCACGATCTCCAGCATGTCGCTACCGGGCTGCACCACGCCGCCGATGGTGTTGACCTTGAGCTGCTTGATCACCCCGCGCACCGGTGAGGTCACCGTGGTGCGGGTGACCTTGTCCTGGATCGCGACGCTGGTGGCATTGATCTTCTGCAGCTCGGTGCGCACCTCGTTGAGCTCCTTGAACGCCTCGGAGCGAAAGGCCAGCTGCGACTCCTGCATCTTGCTCTTGATCTCCGCCATGGCCGCTTCGGCGCGTGGAATGGCCAGGTTGGTCGCTTCCAGGGCGCCACGTTGTTCCACCAGACTGCGGCGCAGGCGCAGCAGCTCCACCTGCGAGATGGCGCCCGAGGCCACCAGTGGCTGCGACATGTTCAGTTCCTGTTGCAGCAGGCCCAGGCTGGAGCGGTACTGCTGGGCCTTGGAGCGGAACTCGGCAAGCTCCTGCTCCTTCTGCCGGTACTGCTCGCCGAGCGTGCGCTGCTCGCTCTCCAGGCGCTGCTGGCGCGAGCGGTACAGCGCCAGTTCGTCCTCGGCGAGCTGCGGAGCGTCGCGGCTTACCTCTTCCGGCAATGCCGGGGCGCGGCCCTCGGCTTCGGCGGTGAGGCGTTCGATGCGTGCGATCAGGGCCAGGCGGTCGGCTTCGGTCTCGCCCTGGTTGGAGAGAAACCGGGTGTCATCGAGGCGCAGCAGCGTGTCGCCCTTGTTCACCACCTGGCCTTCGCGGACGAATATCTCGCTGACGATGCCGCCCTCCAGGTTCTGGATCACCTGCACCTTGCTCGACGGGATGGCCTTGCCCTGACCGGTGGTGACTTCCTCCAGCACGGCGAAGTGTGCCCAGACCAGTGCCGCCAGCAGGCAGGCGCAGACCGACCATACGGTGAGCCGCGTCAGCCAGGGCGAGTCCTCGAGAATGGCGCCTTCCACTTCCGGCATGAACTCGGTGTCCTGGCGCTTTTCGCGCAGGCTGCCGAGATAGTTGCCGAGATTCTGCGTCGCTTGCATCGCGGGTCGCTCCTACAGGCTGGCCGGGCCGACGCGGCCCTTGCGCAGGGCTTCGATCACCGACTCCTTCGGTCCATCCGCCACGACCCGGCCGTTGTCCAGGACCGCGAGGCGTTCGACCAGGCTGAGCATGGAGGCACGGTGGGTGATGATGATCAGCGTCTTGCCCTGCACATAGGGCTGCAGACGCTGGCGCAGCAGGTCTTCGCTGGTGTTGTCCATGGCGCTGGTGGGCTCGTCCAGTACCAGGATCGGCGGATCGAGGAGCAGGGCGCGAGCCAGCAGCACCGCCTGGCGCTGGCCGCCGGAGAGCAGTTGCCCGCGCTCGCCGACGGGGCGGTCGAAGCCCTGGGGATGCTGGCGGGCGAGTTCGACCACGCCGGTCAGCTCCGCCACTTCGAGCATGCGCGAATCGTCGACGTAGCGCGCGCCCAGAGTCAGGTTGTCACGCAGGCTGCCAGCCAGCAGCGGCAGGTCATGGGACACGTAGCCGATCTGGTGGCGCAGGTCGGCGACATCGAGCTGGCGCAGGTCGAGGTTGTCCAGGAGGATCTGCCCCTCGTCCGCGCTGTAGAAGGCCATCAGCAGACGGGCGAGGGTGCTCTTGCCCGAACCGCTGCGGCCGATGATGCCGAGGCGCTCGCCGGCGCCGAGGCGCAGGCTGACGTTGTTCAGGGCCGGCGCACTCTGCCCCGGGTAGGTGAAGCTGATCTGGCGCAGCTCCAGTGCCCCCTTGAGCTGGGTGCGGTCCAGCGGGCGCTGCTTCTCCTGGCGTTCCTGCGGCAGGGCCATCAGCGCGTCGGTGCTGGTCATGGTCAGGCGCGCCTGCTGGTAGCGGGTGATCAGCCCGGCGATCTGCCCCAGCGGCGAGAGAATGCGACTGCCGAGCATGTAGCAGGCCACCAGCGCACCGACGCTGAGGTTGCCGGCGATGATCAGGTACACCCCGCCAACTATGGTGGCCATGCCGGCGAACTGTTGCAGGAACAGCGTACCGTTGGTGGCCAGCGCGGCGAGGAACTTGGCGTGAGCGTCCAGACGGGTGAGGGCGCCGTGGGTCTGCTCCCACTGATGCTGGCGTTCGCTCTCGGCGCTGCAGGCCTTGAGCATCTCCAGGCCGCCCAGGGTCTCGATCAGCAGCGCCTGGCGCTGCGAGCCGAGTTGCAGGCTCTTCTGCACCGTGTCGCGCAGGCGTGCCTGGATGATGAAGGCGAACAGCGCGGTCAGCGGGAACGCCAGCATCGGGATGAATACCAGGGGGCCGCCGATCAGGCCGATCACCAGCAGCATCAGCAGAGAGAAGGGCAGGTCGATCAGGCTGGTCAGCGTCACGGCGGTGAGGAAGTCGCGCAGCCCCTGGAAGTCGTGGATGCTCTGGGCGAAGCCGCCGACGGTGGCCGGCCTGGCTTTCATCGACATGCCGGTGATGCGCTCGAACAGGGTGGCCGAGAGCACCACGTCGGTCTTCTTGCCGGCCGTGTCCAGCAGGTGGGCGCGCAACACCTTGAGCAGCAGCTCGAAGCCGGTGCCGATCAACAGGCCGATGGCCAGGACCCAGAGCGTCGCGGTGGCCTGGTTGGGCACCACGCGATCGTAGGTCTGCATGACGAACAGCGGCACCATCAGGCCCAGCAGGTTGATCAGCAGACTGGCCAGCACGGCGTCCGTATAGAGCCAGCGTGACAGTTTCAGGGTGTCGCGGAACCAGGCCTCGATGCGCGGCACCAGCGGGGTGCGGGCTTCTTCCAGCTCATGCCGCGGGCGGGCGAAGAACGCCTGGCCGCTGTACTCGGCGGCCAGTTGTTCGCGGCTGACCCACTGTTCGCCGCCATCCGTCTCGCAGGGCAGGATCTGCGCCTGCTGCTTCGGCCCCCACTGGCGCAGCACGGCGCTGCGGCCGTCCTTGAGCAACAGCAGCACCGGCAGGCTGAGCGGCGAGATGCTGGCCAGCTTGCGCTGCAGCAGACGCCCCTGCAGGCCGGCCCGCGCCGCAGCGCGCGGCAGCAGGTCGGCACTCAGGCGCTGTTCCGGCAGGGGCAAGCCTGCACTCAGCGTGCCGCGGCTGACGGAGCAGCCATGCAGCCTGCAGAGAATCAGCAGGCCATCGAGCAGGGGATCATCGTGGCTGAGCCGCGGATCGCTGGCCGGTCCTGGCCGTTCCATGGTGGTCATCTACTACTCCTGCCGGTACGGCTTACTTCATTTCTGGCAGGCGCGCCTCGCTCTTCACCTCGGTGAGGGCTACCGCTTCCGCCGGGACCACGACCTGCTGCTGACGCAGCAGATCACCCATCGCTGCAACGACGCGATACATCGAGAACTCTTCGCCATAGCGCACTTCCGTGTAGCGGCGGTTGGCCGTGAACAGTTCGTTCTCGCTGTCGAGCAGGTCGAGCAAGGTGCGCTGTCCCAGGCTGAACTGTTGTTGATAGGCCTCGCGTACACGTGCGGTGTAATCGGCGTAGTCACGTGCCTTGGGGGTTTGCAGGCGCGCGTTTTCCATGGCGTTCCAGGCCAGCGAGAGGTTCTCGTTGAGCACCCGCAGCGCGTTGTTGCGAATGTCCATCGACTCGTTGATCTGGTGCGCGGCGGATTGCAGGCGGGCCTTGTCGCGCATGCCGTTGAACAGGTTGTAATTCATCACCACGGCGGCCCGCCAGGTGCTGTAGTGGCCTTCGTCACCCTGCACGTTGTCGTCGGCCGAGGTGGCCAGCTCCACGTCGAAGCGCGGGTAGAACGGCGACTTGGCGACTTCGTACTGCTTCTCGGCGGCCTGGACGTCGGCTTGTGCCGATTTCAGGAAGGGGTTGTTGTCCATCACCGTCTGCCGGGCTGCGAGCAGGTCTTCCGGCATGTTGCCCTTGATCGTGGCGGGCGACTCTAGCTGATCCGGCAGACGACCGACCGCGCTGAAGAAGTTGGCTTCGGCGTCGGCCAGGTTGACCTCCTCGGTATAGAGGTTGTTCTGCGCCAGAGCCAGACGGGCTTCGGACTGGTCGAGGTCGGCGGTGCTGCCGACACCCTGACGGCTGCGCAGTCCGATCTGGTCGTTGATGCGCTGGTGCGCCTGCAGGTTGTTGCGCGCCAGGGAGACCATCTCGCGGCGCATCAGCACATCCAGGTAGACCTCGACGGTACGCAGGGCGAGGCTTTCGGAGGTGCCCAGCAAGCGATAGGCGCGGGAGTTGACCACGGCCTCGGTACGGGCGACTTCATTGGGCGTGTTGAAACCGTCGAACAGCATCTGCCGCAGGCGCAGCTCCGCGTTGCGGTAGTTGAGAGTTTCCGTGTTGTGGTCGCCCAGGGCGCGGGTGCTGGGGCTGTCGGTGTTCTGCCGGCCGTAGCCGACCAGCAGATCGACGGTCGGCAGGTAGCCGCCCTTGGCGAATTTCACATCCTCATCCGATGCCAGGCGGTTGTTGGTCGCGGCGTGAATCTCCGGATGGTTGTCCAGCGTGCTCTGGATCGCTTCCGTGAGGTTCATGGCGTATGCCTGACTGCAGACCGTCGCCAAAAGCATGGCGCTCCATAGAGGGGTTAGGGTGCGCATTGGCGTTTCTCCTTACTGAAGTTCTTATCCTGTCGCCATAAAAATGGCGTTTTGTCCTGTCAAACCGTTTCAGGCTTGTAACATCAGAGCTAAGAACAACTTTCGAAGAACCTAAGAAGATTTTTTCACAACCCCTATTCGGAAAAAATCTTATGAAGTCTGCGAAAAGCAGCACATTGTTTGAAGGTGCTAGCGGCGCAAGTGCTCATTTTTCGTGGGTTGCGCAGCTGCAGTGAGCAGTCAGGCATCAAAAATCGGGGATTCATCTGATGGAGTAGTTCGACGCATGCTGTGGTGACATTTTATTGTCAGTCGCGTTTTTCTGGATTTTGCGCCGTTCCATTTCAATCAGCTGTCAGGGCTTGTCCCCCGACTTCGAAAAGGTGTTCTGACCCTTTCGGTAGGTACGTGTCGGCGGTGGTCGGCAGCTGTAGTGAGGATGGAATCATGGCTACTCTCATCGGTATCGTCAGTCAGGTTGTCGGCGAGGTTTTCGCGGTAGCGAGCGACGGATCGCGCCGGCCTGTCAGCGAGGGCGATCGCGTCTACGCAGGGGAGCAACTGGTGACCGGAGCAACCGGCGCCGTGGCAGTCTCCATGACCAACGGTCAGCAACTGACCCTTGGCCGCGATAGCAGCATCACGCTCGACGCACAGATGCTCGCGTACCGGGGTGAAACCCAGGCACCGGTGGTCGAGGCGCCACAGCCTCCCACCGACGATGACCTGACCGACGTCGAGCGCTTGCAGGCCGCGATCGAGGCTGGCGATGACCCGACCCTGCAGGGCGAGGCGACTGCCGCCGGTCCGGGTGCCGGTGCAGGTGGCGCGGGTGGTGCCGGCGGTGGCAACTCTTTCGTGCTGCTGACCGAAGTGGGCGGCGCACTCGATCCGGTCATCGGTTATCCAACCGAGGGGTTTAACAGCGGCCCTGAATTCCCCGATGGCGAGCCGCTAGCGACTGCTGATGCAGCGGCCGACGGTATTCCCACCACCAGCACGGCGAACAACGCCGTGGATGAAGAGGGGCTGGCTGGAGGAATCGTCGGTGGTCCTGGTGACCTGGACGGCGAACCGACCCAGGTCAGCGGCTTGCTGGGCTATGACTTCGGTCCGGATGGCGCCGGCTCCTTCACCTGGTCGAGCACCGGCCTAGTCGAGCAGAACCTGAGCTCGGGCGGCGTGACGCTGAGCTATACGGTGAGCGACGATGGTCTGACCCTGAGTGCACAGGCTGGAGGTAACCTGGTATTCGTGGTGCAGCTCACCGACCTGGTCAGCGGCGCCTACCAGTTCGAACTCTTCGCTCCGCTCGATCACCCCGCCGGGACGCTGGGCGGCAGTGACGAGAACGATATCCTGCTCTCGCTCGGCTACAGCATCACCGACGGCAGCGGTACGCAGATCGGCGGCACCCTGAGCATCCTGGTCGATGATGACAGCCCGCAGCAGATTCTTGGCGACGACCGCCCGCAGGTGGCAGGCCTGGTACACGAGGATGTGCTGCCCGGCGGCAATGCCGAGCCCGGCAGCGTGCCGGCGCAGACCAGTGCGTTCTCCGGTGCCGCTGGTAGTCTCGATGCGCTGGTCGACTTTGGCGCTGACGGGCGCGGCAGTTTCAGCCTGAGCACCGAGCCAGGCGCATTGTCAGGCCTGCAGGCGCTCAACCTGAGCTCCGGCGGTGTGGCGCTGAGCTACAGTGTCTCGGCCGATGGCGGCACCCTGAGCGCCAGCGCCGCTGGTGCGCCGGTGTTCACCCTGGTGGTGGGTGCCGATGGCAGTTACAGCTTCACCCTGCAGGGGCCGCTTGATCATCCACTGGCCAATGGCTCCGATAGCGAAACTCTCGGTGGCAGCAGCCTGGCGCTGGACTTCTCGGCGCTGCTGCTGGCCACCGACTTCGATGGTGATGCCGTCGCGGGCGGCTTTGCTTCCGGCAGTTTCGTCATCGACATCGAGGATGACGTCCCGACGCAGGCCGGCGCCACCGGCCAGGCCGTGATCGGCCTGGTGCACGAGGACGTGCTGAGCAATGGTAACGCCGAAGGCGGCGGCCAGGTGCTGAGCGTCAGCGGTGGTGCGGGCACGCTCGACGCACTGGTGAGTTTCGGCGCCGACGGGCGCGGCGGCTTTGCCCTGAGCGGCGCGCCGGCGGCGCTGGCGAGCCTGCAGGGGCTGGGCCTGAGTTCTGGCGGTGTGGCGCTGAGCTACAGCGTCTCGGTCGATGGCAGCACCCTGAGCGCATCGGCCGGTGGCGCTCCGGTGTTCACCCTGGTGGTGGGCAGCAATGGTAGCTACAGCTTTACCCTGCAAGGGCCATTGGATCATCCGCTGGCCAATGGATCGGATATCGAGAGTCTCGGTAGCAGCGGCCTGGCGCTGGACTTCTCGGCGCTGCTGGTAGCCATCGACGGTGATGGTGACCCGATCGTTGGCGGTTTCTCCGCAGGACGTTTCGTGATCGATGTGCAAGATGACGTGCCCATCAGCAACTCGTTCTCCGAGGTCGGCGGGGTATTCGGCCTGGTGCACGAGGACGCTCTGGGCAACGGCAATACCGAAAGCGCCGCGCAGGTGCTGAGCGTCAGCGGCAGCGTCGGCAGCCTCGGCGCCCTGGTCAGCTTTGGCGCCGACGGCCCCGGTAGTTTCTCCCTGAGCAGCTCGGCGGGCGCCTTGTCCGGCTTGCAGGCGCTGGGCCTGAGTTCCGGCGGGGTAGCGCTGAGCTACAGCGTCTCGGCCGATGGCAGCACCCTGAGCGCCACGGCCGGAGGCGCACCGGTGTTCACCCTGGTGGTGGGCAGCAACGGCAGCTACAGCTTCACCCTGCAAGGCCCGCTGGATCACCCGCTGGACAACGGCTCGGACCTCGAGACCCTCGGTAGCACTGGCCTGGCGCTGGACTTCTCGGCGCTGCTGGTGGCCACCGATGGTGATGGCGACCCGCTCGCCGGCGGTTTCCCGGTCGGCAGCTTCGTGATCGACGTCGAGGACGATGTGCCGCTGATCAACGAGCTGTCCGAGGAGGGCGGGATATTCGGCCTGGTGCATGAAGACGCGTTGGGCAACGGCAACCGTGAAAGCGTCGACCAGATGCTGAGCGTCAGCGGCGAACCCGGCACCCTCGATGCGCTGGTCAGCTTCGGCGCCGACGGGCGCGGCGGCTTCAGCCTGAGCACTGAGCCGGGTGCGCTGTCCGGCTTGCAGGCGCTGGGTCTGAGCTCGGGCGGAGCCCTGCTGAGCTACAGCGTCTCGGCCGATGGCAGCACCTTGAGTGCAACAGGCGCCGGCGGCGCGCCGGTGTTCAGCCTGGTGGTAGATACCAATGGCAGCTTCAGCTTCAACCTGCAAGGCCCGGTCGATCACCCGCTGGCCAATGGTTCGGACGCCGAGACCCTCGGTGGCAGCAACCTGCGGCTGGACTTTTCGGCACTGCTGCTGGCCACCGACGGTGACGGCGACCCGGTCGGCGGAAGCTTTGCCCCCGGCAGCCTGGTGATCGATATAGAAGACGACGTGCCGACCCTCAGCGTCGGCCTGGATGCCGAGAGGCTGGAGCAGCTGGACATCGTGGTGGATGAGACGGTGGGAGCCTCGGACCGCTATGCCAGCAATGACGACACCGACACGCCCTATGTCAGCGATGACGTCACAGGCGCGCTGGGCCAGGTGACCACGCAGATCAGCGGTGGGCTGGGCGCACTGTTCAGCCTCGGTGGCGCAGCCGGCGCCGACGGCCAGGCTGCGCTGAGTGGCACGCTGAGCTTTGCCGGCGTGCCGGCCGGCGGGCTGGCCACGACGCTGGTGGCGGTGGACGGCGGGCCGATCACGCTGTTCGTCGATCCTCTCGACAGCAGCGTCATTCTGGGCCTTGACGGTACCTCGCAGACGGTGTTCTCGATCGCCATCATCAACACCGGCGACGGGCCGCAATTGCAGACCACCCTGTTCGAAGCGCTGGTGCACGACGACAACGATGCGCGTTTCGACGAGGTGGCCAACCTGCGAATCGACGGCGTCGGGGCGCTGGAGCTGGTCTATGAGGTGACTCGTACCGATGGCGATGACGACGCCATCAGCGCGACCGGTCGTCTGGAGCTGGCCAGCAGCAACGGCGGATACCTGTCGTTCCAAGACGACGGCCCGCGCGCCGATGTCACTCGCGCGCCCCATGCGCTGGATGACGAGGGCCTGGTCAACGGTATAAATGGCGGCACCGGCGACGTTTCCGGGACCAACACCCAGGTCAGTGGCACCCTGGTGTTCGACGCTGGCGTCGACGGCCTGCGCAGCATCGCGCTGACGGGGCCAGAGGTCCTGGGCACAGAGGCCGTTACCTCGGTCTGGAATGCTGCCACCAACACGTTGTCGATCAACAGCAGCCGTGGCCTGCTAGTGAGCGTGACGCTGACCGATCCGGCGCTCGGCGAGTATAAGGTCGAGCTGCACCAGGCGCTGCGGCACCCCAGCGGGCTGGATGAGAACGACATCGATCTGCAGATCGGTTACGTCGTCACCGATGGCGACGGCGACAGCGCCACCGGCCAGCTCCAGGTCACTGTCGACGATGACACCCCGACCATGCAGGCCCTGCAGCCGGGGCTCGAGTCGCAGGTTACCTACCTGGGCAGTGATGCCGGCTTCTCCAACAGCTATGGCTACTACAGCGTCGATGGCAGCGGCAATCCTCTAGAAGGTGTGGTGATCTGGTCCGACGTTCACCTTGAAAGCGTGGGCGCCAGCTTCGACCTGAGCGGGCTCGATCCCAGCAACGTGGGCTTCTTCATCATCCCCAATGGCGGCCTCAATGCCGACTTGGTCAACGGCTCGCCGGTGACCTTCGAACTGGATGGCAGTGGCCAGTGGCAGGCCATGCTGGGCGGCGTGCCGCTCGTCGGTGATGGCGGAGCCAACGTGCTGTTTGACCGTGCCGAGTTCAACCCCGGCGGTTCGCACCTGCAAGACAATGCCTTGCCGGGCAACCAGAACTGGGAGGACCTCACCGAGAGCCCGGACTACGACTACAACGACGTCAGCACCAATGTCAGCTGGGGCCTGGCGTTGCAGGTCGACGAGACCCTGCTCGGCACCCCTGATGCCACTGCCAGCGTGGACTTCAGCTCGGCGTTCAACGGTGAGTATGGCGCTGACGTGCCGGGTGATCTGACCTATGACTTGGTGGTCAGCGCCCAGGACTCCGGGCTGCTCGACACGGCCTCAGGTCAGGCCGTGATGCTTTCGCTCAACGGCAACCAGGTCGAAGGGCGGACCCAGGTGGGCGGCGACCTGGTGTTCACCCTGGCCGTCGACAGTGCCGGGGTGGTCACACTGACTCAGCTGCGAGCCATCGTCCATCCCACCTCGCAGCCCGATGAACTGCTGCTGCTTGGCGCCGACAAGGTCGGCCTGCAGGCCACGATCACGGATTCCGACGGTGACGAGGCCTCGGCCAGTATCGACCTGGGGCTGGTGATGGGCTTCCGCGACGACGGCCCGAGCGCGCAGGATGACGTGCTTGCCGGCGAGGTGCCGCGTACTGCGCAGGACCTGCAGGTCGGGCATATCGACGACCTGCTCGGTAATGACAGCTTCGGCGAGGACGGCCGGCCCGATGTCACCCCGGTGCAGATCATCGGCCTGGGCAGCCAGGGCGGCTCCCTGGAGATCGATGCCGCTGGCAACCTGATCTACAGCGCGGCAGCCGGGGCGACCCAGGGCAGCGAAACCTTCACCTACCGCATCAACGACCGCGATGGCGACAGTGCCACGGCGACCCTGACCCTCAACCTGGCGGCGGGCGATCCGGTAGGTGGTGACGGCGAGGGGCTGGTCGACGAGGACGGGCTGCTCTACGGTATTGCCGATGGCCCCAATGATGCTGACGGAGAAAACGCCAGCACGAGCGGTACGCTCGGCTACGAAGTGGACAACTTCGGCAGCTTCGCCTGGGACCCCAGTGCCCTGGGCAGCCTGAGTTCCGGTGGCCTGGCGCTGTCTTACCAGCTGAGCAACGACGACCAGACACTGACAGCGTTCGACGAGAACGACGACCCGGTATTCGAACTCGAACTGACCGATCCGGCGACCGGCCAGTACCGCTTCGAGCTGTTCCAGCCGTTGGACCATCCGGCGCCGAGCGTGCCGGGCACAGCCGATGAAAACGACCTGCTGCTGAACATCGGCTACCAGGTCTGGGATGCCGGCGCGCCGACGGCTCCGGCCAGCGGCAACCTGGCCATCACCGTCGACGACGACTCGCCGGCTAGCCCGGACGATATCGAGCGTTCCACCAGTGAGCCGCAGGGCATCGATACCAACCTGATGGTGATACTGGATCTGTCCGGCAGCATGGACAATGCACCGCCCGGCGTCAGCGCTTTCGATACCAAGCTGGCGTTGGCCAGGGACGCGGTCCAGCGCCTGGTGGACAGCTACGACGGACTGGGCGATGTGATGGTGCGGATCGTCACCTTCAACTCCAGTGCCAGCCCTGTCGGAGGTGTCTGGATGACCGCCGCCGAGGCGCAGAGCTGGTTGAGCGCACTGAGCGACAATGCCGGTAATGGTTCGACCAACTATGACGATGCGCTGATCAAGGCCATGGACGCCTTCGGCTCCGCTGAAAAGCTGACCGGCAGTGGCGTGCAGAACGTCGCCTACTTTCTCTCCGACGGCCAGCCGACCCTGTCCAATGCCAATCCCAGCGGCAACGACGGCGGCCAGTACAACCCGGAACTGGGCGACGGTATCGATGCCGTCGAAGAGGCGGCCTGGACCAGTTTCCTCGACACCAATGACATCCGTGCCTTCTCGCTGGGCATGGGCCTGGGCAGCGCCCTGGACAAGACACTGCTCGACCCCATCGCCTATGACGGCATCACCGGTACCAACACCGGCGCCATCCTGGTGTCTGACCTGAACCAGCTCAACGATACCCTGCAGGGCACCGTCAGCGGCAGCGAAATCAATGGCAACCTGCTCAGCGAGGGGGGCAACGGCTTCGGCGCCGATGGCCACGCGGCGCAGCCGATCTTCTCCATCGTGCATGCCGGCATGACCTATGGCAGCGGCTCGTCAGACTATGACGGCAGCACCCAGACACTGACTTTTACCACTGACGGCGGTGCGACCTTCAGCGTCAACCTGGTCACCGGCGACTACAGCTATCGCTTCAACCAGGACGTGGCTGAGGATCTGAGTGAAACCTTCCGCTACACCCTGGTCGACGGTGATGGCGACGGCGTCAGCGCAGACCTGGTCCTGACCATCACCGACAGCAGCGAGGTGCAGGCCTACGACAACTACAACGTAGCCGAGGTCAATCAGGAACTGGTCGACCCGAGTCCGGTCGTCACCGTGCTGGCCAACTTCTCCACCAGTAGCAACAGCTCAGTGCCCGGCAATCCCTGGATCTTCGATGCCAGCAACGACTTCCTGCCGTTCGGTGATGAGCGTACGGTGGTCGAGAGCACCGACGTGCTGAGCGTGCCGGCAAACCGCTGGGGCGTTAGCGATATCGCCGGCAACAACAACAGCAATGGTGTCCGGGTGCAGAGCGGCACCCTGCAACTGCGCGATACCGACAGCAGCGCCGGGGACAGCACCCTGGTCGCCACGCCTTCGTTCAGTATCGACAGTGGCGCCATGGGGACGCTGTCGTTCGATGTCGATCAGGGCGCCGATAATCCCGGCGATCAGTTCAGCTGGCGCCTCTACAGCCAGTCCGGCAGTGGCTGGAGCGCGGTGAGCGGTGTCAGCAGCGAAATCGATGGTTCGACCATCCGCCTGCTGGACCTGAGCGAGGGTACCTATCGCCTGCTCTTCGAGGCCAACGACGTCAGTTCCGGCTCATCCAGATACCGCGTCAACATCGACAACATCACCCTGGTGACGGTGGCTGCGGGGATGCTGGTCGACACCGCTGTGGCCGCTTCAGGCAACGTGCTGACCGACCCCAGCCCATCGGGTAATGTCGACAGCAAGGGCAGCGAAGGGGCAGTGCTGAGCATCTGGGATGGCAGCAGTTTCATTGAGGTGACGGGACCGACCACGGTGGCTGGTAGTTGGGGCAGCCTGGAAATCGACAGCGACGGGGCCTACACCTACACACCCGAGGCCGACCATGACAATGCCGGCGAGGAGGACAGCTTCATCTATCGCCTGACCCAGCCTGACGGCGACATGAGCGAGGCCAACTTGGTCATCGCCATCACCAGCGATACGCCGGTACTGCCGATCGCGCCACCGGCGCCCGAGCCGATCACGGTACCCGACGATACACCCGATGACGCTGGCGGCAATGTCTTGCAGGGGCTGCTCGGCGACGACCGCTTGGAGGGGACCGATGCCGACGAGGTATTGATCGGTGCGACCGGCGACGACGTGCTGATTGGCGGTGGGGGGAGTGACACCTTCGTGTGGAATGCCGGTGACCAGAGCGGCAATTATCACGATGTGGTCATGGACTTCGCGGCTGACGATGCCCTGGATCTATCCGATCTGCTGGTCGGGGTGACCGATGCTGGCGATGCCGACGAGCTTAGCCATTACCTGAGCTTCGACTTCGACAGCGATCCCGGAAGCACGGTGATCAGCATCTCAAGTACGGGCACGGTGGAAGACAGTGCGACCATCGACCAGACCATCACCCTGGCCGATAGCATCGTTGGCGGTGGCTCCGGCAGTAGCGTTGTGGAGATAATCGACAGCATGCTGACCAACCACCAGTTGGTGGCCTGACCGCTCCGAGCGCTCACCACGGTTTCCTTGGCGAGCGCTCTCAACTAGAGTAGGCCCGCTGCCATACTTGGCAGCGGGCTTTTCTACGTGTGGTTGCGGGAGGCACGGATGGTATACGTACAGCGCGATGCGGCAGGGCGCCTGCTGAGAGTCGATCATCAACCGTTCGACGGCATGACCGAGACCCTGGCAGTCGAAAGCGAAGAACTGCACAACTGGCTGGCCGCCAAGGAGGAGGTCAAGGCCCGCCTGGATAGCCTGAAACAATCCGACCTGGAGCTGGTGCGGGTACTCGAGGACGTCGTCAGCGTGCTGGTGGAGCGCGGTGTCATTCGCTACACGGACCTGCCTGAAGCGGCGCGCCAGAAGCTCGACCAGCGTGCCATCGCCCGTGCCGAAATCGAAGGTCTCAGCGGCCTGCTCGGCGACGACGAGCACCATCTGGTCTGACTCCCGGCGCTGCATCGCCTGCCCCGCAGCGCACGAGGGCCATGCCGCTGCGTCTGATCGGGGCGCCGGTCTCTAGCGATCGCTCCAGGGGGTGGGCGCACCGATCAGTCGGCCCATGGCCCCGTGGATGCCAAGTTCCGCCAGCACCGCGAGCTCTCCCTGCGTTTCCACCATCTCGGCGATCAATGGCAGGTCGATGCTGTTGGTCGCGCGATAGATGGCTTCGATGAACAGCCGCTTGTCGCTTTCCTGATCGATGGCCCGGATGTAGGTGCCGTCGATTTTCAGATAGGCCAGGCCCAGGTGCGTCAGGTTGCCGATCAGGCTGAAACGACCACCGAAGTGCTGCAGCCCCAGGTTGAAACCAAGCCCCCGAATGCTCTGGCTCAGGGCCTCCAGCTCGGCAGGCGGTGGCAGATAGTGTTCGTCGATCTCCAGCGTCATCAGGTGCGCCAGCTCGGCATGACGGGCGAGGACTTCCAGCAGGCGGGCCTTGTCCGTGGCGTTGCGCAGCGTGGCCGCAGAAAGGCTCAGGGCCAGCGGTCTGGGATGTCGCGCCAGGTGCTGCAGGCTGTGTTCGAGCATCGCCAGGTCGAAGCGCGCGGACCAGCCCAGGCGCTCGATCCAGGGCAGGAAGCGGCCGGCAGTGACCGCCTCGCCCTGCGCGTCGAGCAGGCGCGCCAGTACCTTGTACTGCATCACCGTGCCGCCGTGGCATTCGGCTACCGGCTGGAAATACAGCTGCAGCTTGCCCTGGTTCAGCGCGTCGTCGATCCAGCCGCGCCAGTCGTGCAGGCCCTGGTTGCTCTGCGCAGTGAAGTCGTCCAGGCGTGCCCAGCATCTGTCCGTGTGGCTCTGCGCCTGGGCCAGGGCCTGATCGGCGCGGCCGAGGACCGCAGTGGCCTGCTCGCCGGGGCGAAAGGCGGCGATGCCCAGGTGCGCGACCGGCTCGCAGTCACTGGCACCGGTCTGCTTCAGGCTGTGCAGCGCGTCGCTGATCTCGTTCGCCAGGTGGTCCGCATCGTCGCCGCTCAGGCCCGGGGCGAGCAGGGTGAATTCGCCGCCACGGTTGCGCGATGCCAGCCACTTGCTGCGCCCCGGAGCGCTCAGCAGGTTGCGCAGTTGTTCGCCCAGCGCCTCGATCAGGGCGTCGGTGCGTTGTCCGCCCAGGCGCTGGTTGAGACCGGCGAGATCGTTGACGCGCAGCAGCAGCAGGTAACCCTCGGCGTTCTGTTCGCTCTGCACCAGCTGATTGTTCAGGCGGATATCGAACTGGCGGCGGTTGGCCAGCCCGGTGAGGCTGTCCTGGTAGGCCTCGGCCCGCAGCTTCTCGCTGCGCGCGGCTTCCTCGGCGAACAGCGTCTTCAGCTTGTCGACCATCTGGTTCATCGCCAGTACCACGCGCTTGAGCTCCGGCGTGCGTGGTACCCGCGGCAGGGTGAGGAACTCCCGGCGGGTGATGGCCTGTGCCTGACGCACCATGTTGTCCAGCGGACGCAGCTGCGTGCGCAGCAGCCAGCCGCCGAGGATGGCACTGACCAGGCCGCAGAGCAGCAGCCAGAGCAGGCTGCCGATGGCACTGTCCCAGAGCCTGGCCAGGGCGAACTGCGGATGACTGAGCACCTCGACCCGCGCCGCCTGCTCCCAGCCGCGCATGATCAGCGCATCGCCGCCCTCGGGTTGCAGATTCACCAGATCGATGAACCAGCCCGGAACGTTCTCCGGCCGGGCGTCGTTGCTGCGTTCGACCACCACCTTGCCTTCGGCGATGTCGACCACGCGGATGCTGGCGAAATAACCGCTGTCGAAGATCGAACTGACCATCAGTTCGAGCATCGCCGGGTCGTCGACATGCGGTGCCATCGACAGCCCCAGGGCGGTGGCGGCGTCCTGGGCGTGCGAGCGCAGCTGGCTGAGCAGTTGCTCGCGCGAGGTCTCGACGCTGGCCACGAAGCTGCCGGTGAAAGCCACCACGAGGAACAGGCAGATGGCCAGGAACAGTTGCTTGAGTAGAGACATGTCTTTCCTCCTAGCCTTCGCCCACGGCGAAGCCCTCGGCACGCATTTTTTTCAGGACGTCCTGCCAGCGCGAGAGCTTCTTCGAGTCGCTCTTGCGGGCGTTCGAACCCGGCAGGTAGAGCCCTTCGGCGTTGAAGGCGTACACCGGGAGCAGGTCCTTGCGCTGGGACGCGGGACGGATGTCGTTGATCAGGTTGTCGAGCACCAGCGGCTCGGCTGTCGGGCTGGCGTAGTAGGTCAGCACCATGTGCGCCTGGTTGTAGTTCAGGGCCTTGACGTAGGTGATGCGCAGCTTCTCGCTAGGAATGCCGAGTCGGCGCAGGGTGAAGTACTTGGCCAGGGAGTAGTCCTCGCAGTCACCGGCACCCTTGACCAGCGCCTCGACCGGCGTGGCCCAGTAGTCGTTCTCGCGCCACAGCTTGATGTCGTCGACGAAGCGAAACTTGCGGTTGAAGAAGCGATTGACCTCGTTGAGCTTGTCGGCCTCGGTCAGCGCTGCGCTGCTCTTGATCAACGCCTCCCAGTCGAGAATGCGTTCGCGCGCCGGTCCGAGGTTGCCGTAGCGACTCTCGGCATTCTTGAGAATCAGCGCGAAATCCCAGTCCGCCAGCGACAGGCCGGCCAGCAACCCGCCGCCGATCGAGAGGATCAGCAGCCGCCACCGCCATCCCTGAACGCGTAGCCGTCGCATGGGGTCGGGTCTCTGGGTCTGATCGAGGAAGTCTAGGCGATGGGCTGGCAATCTGCCGGCCGCAAGACACGGTCAGCGGGTGCGCAGGGTTTTCTGCTTGAGGATGTACAGGCTGACCAGCACGGCGCTGGTCAGCATGAAGGCGCGCGCCCAGGGCAGCGGCACCAGGTAGCAGGAGAGGGCGATGCTCGCCCACATCAGCAGCAGGGCATAGACCTTGCCCTTGAGCGGGATGCCCTGGCCTTCGAGGTAGTCGCGAATCCATGGACCGAGGTGCCGATGGGTGACCAGCCAGATGTAGAAACGCCGTGAGCTGCGCACGAAGCAGGCCGCGGCCAGGAGCAGGAACGGGGTGGTGGGCAGCACCGGCAGGAAGATGCCGATGACGCCCAGGGCCACGCTCAGCCAGCCGATGCCCAGCAACAGGTAACGGACGCTGCGGTGGCGGCTGGGCTGGATATCACGTGGCATGGGCGGAAACAGCCGGGTTGACCCCGGCCGTGGCCAATCAGTGGCGGGGCTTGAGCAGCGCCGGCTTTTCTTCCGGTGCCTGGCACAGCAGGAACAGGGCGGTTAGCAGTTCCGGGATCTGGTCGATCATGCTGTCGACCAGGTCGCGGTCACGGGCGATCTCGGCGAATTCCTGCTGCTCGTCGAACAGACCGGAGCCGACCATGATCGGCAGCAGCAGCTCGCTGACTTCGTCTTCGGCGTCCTCGAACCACACGGCTTCGCGCAGGAACACACCTTCCATGAAACCGATGCACCAGCCGCGCAGGTCGGAGTCGTCCGGCTCGTCGCCCAGGTCCAGGTCGCAAGGCAGCTCGGGTTCTTCCTCGCCAGCCAGCTGACGGGCGATATGCGCCTTGAGGTGAACCAGGGTGCTTTCGATCTCTTCGCGCTCGGCGTCGCTGCGGTAGTGCGGCGGCTCGGCGAACAGGGCGTCGATCCACTCGCGCTCGGGCACCTGGTCCGGGCAGATCGACAGGGCGGTGAGGTAGCCATGGGCGGCCACATAGTCCAGCGCTTCTTCGTGCAGCTCGTCGGCATCGAGGAAGGCTTGCAGGCGGGACAGTTGCTCAGCGAAGGACATCGTGGGGCTACCTTGAAGGATTAAACGAGGCTGGATTCTAGTCTACACGGGGCCTTGCGGCCATAGCGGCAAGTCCGAGGGGGCAGAAAAAGAACGGCTTCGGACGGGGTGAGGAACCGTCACCGGCAAGAGTGCGGCATAATAGCCGGCTTCATTCGGAGGCCTTCATGCTCGACCACGCCCAGCGCATTCTCAAAGACGTTTTCGGCTACGACGCCTTTCGCGGCAATCAATCCGCGATCATCGAGCGCGTGGCCGGTGGCGGCGATGCCCTGGTGCTGATGCCCACGGGCGGCGGCAAGTCGCTGTGCTATCAGGTTCCCGCGCTGATGCGCGACGGCCTGGCCGTGGTGGTATCGCCGTTGATCGCGCTGATGGACGACCAGGTCGCGACGCTGGATGAGCTGGGTGTGGCGGCCGTGGCGCTGAACTCCACGCTGAGCCCCGATGAGCAGCGCGAAATCGCCGATCGCATCCGCCGTGGCCAGATCAAGATGCTCTACCTGGCTCCGGAGCGCCTGGTGCAGGCGCGGATGCTGAATTTCCTGCAGGGCCTCGACATCGCCCTGTTCGCCATCGACGAGGCGCACTGCGTGTCGCAGTGGGGGCATGATTTCCGCCCAGAGTACCTGCAGCTCGGCCAGCTCGCCGAACTGTTCCCGGCGGTGCCGCGCATCGCCCTGACCGCCACGGCGGACAAGCGTACCCGCGAGGAGATCGTCCAGCGCCTGCACCTGGAGCATGCCGAGCGCTTTCTCTCCAGCTTCGACCGGCCCAACATCTTCTATCGCATCCAGCCCAAGGATCAGCCACGCAAGCAGTTGCTGGGCTTTCTGGCGGCGCGCAAGGGCGATGCCGGCATTGTCTACTGCCTGTCGCGCAAGAAGGTCGAGGAGGTCGCCGATTTCCTCAGCAGCCAGGGCTTCCCGGCGCTGCCTTATCACGCAGGCTTGCCCAACGAGCTGCGGGCCTACCACCAGAAGCGCTTCCTCAATGAAGAAGGCCTGATCATGGTGGCCACCATCGCCTTCGGCATGGGCATCGACAAACCCAACGTGCGTTTCGTCTGCCACCTGGATCTGCCCAAGTCGCTGGAGGCCTACTACCAGGAAACCGGTCGTGCCGGGCGTGACGGCCTGCCTGCCGATGCCTGGATGGCCTACGGCCTGCAGGATGTGATCTTCCTCAAGCAGATGCTCAACAACTCCGAGGGCGACGAGCGCCACAAGCGCATCGAGCAGCACAAGCTCGACGCCATGCTGGCCCTCTGCGAGGAGACCCGCTGCCGGCGCCAAGCGCTGCTGGCCTATTTCGACGAGGTGCTGGAACAGCCCTGCGGGCATTGCGACAACTGCATCGACGGCGTCGAAACCTGGGACGCCACCGAGCCGGCGCGGCAGGCGCTGTCGGCCATCTATCGCAGCGGCCAGCGCTACGGCGTCGGCCACCTGGTGGACATCCTGCTGGGGCGTGACAACGAGAAGATCCGCGCCTCCGGTCATCAGCACCTGGCGGTGTTCGGCGTGGGCAAGGGCTTCTCCGAGGTCGAGTGGCGCACCCTGTTCCGCCAGTTGGTCGCGCGTGGCCTGGCCGATGTCGACCTCGAGGGCTTCGGTGGCCTGCGCCTGGACGAGAGCTGCCGGCCGCTGCTGCGAGGCGAGGTTACCCTGCAACTGCGTCGCGAACCCAAGCCGGCGCAGGCGGTCAAGGCCTCCAGCAGTGCGGCCAGCCAGCTGGTGCAGGGGCATGAGCGGGAGATGTGGGAAGCCTTGCGCAGCCTGCGCCGCAAGCTGGCCGAGGAGCACAGCGTGCCGCCCTATGTGATCTTCCCCGATGCCACCCTGCTGGAGATGCTGCGCAGCCAGCCGGGCTCGCTGAGCGAGATGGCCGAGGTCAGCGGCGTGGGCGCGCGCAAGCTGGAGCGCTATGGTCAGGCCTTCCTCGAAGTGCTGGCTGGCAACGCCCAGGACGAGGCACCGGCGCCGGTCGCGGACCTGCGTCACGAGCTGGTCAGCCTGGCACGCGCCGGCATGACCCCGGCGCAGATCGCCGGCCAGCTCAATTGCAGCGAGAAGAATGTCTACAGCCTGCTCGCCGAAGCCATCGCGCAGCAGCAACTGAGCCTGGAGCAGGCGCTGGACCTGCCGGAAGAGCTGCTGGGCGAGATCCAGGAGAGCTTCCTCGACGGTGAGGGCGAGTTGCCGGCGGTCAGTGAGATCGCGCCGCTGTTCGCCGGGCGGGTCGACGAGGCGGTGCTGTACTGCGTGCGCGCGGCCCTGCAGGCCGAGTTCGAACTCTAGCGGTTGGCTGTTTCTGGCGGCATCACGATGACGCGGCTAAGGTGTGGAGCAGGCCGCCTGACGACGAGGTAGCAGTGCCCAACTTTCACGCCTGGCTCGATGAAGTCCGCCCGAGCCCCTACGCAGACCAGCTGAGCCTGGGGTTTCGTGGTCTGCGCTTCGCGCGCGCGCTGGAGCGTGAATACCGCGCCCACCTGCTCGACGACAGCTTCGAACTCAAGCGTTTCGCGCTGAGTGTCGCCATGGTCATCTGGCTGGCACTGGCGGTGCTGGACCTGCTGGTGGTGCCCGCGTCGCACCTCGCCTGGGTGCTCGGCGTGAGGTTCGTGGTGCTGGTCATCCTGCTGGTCTGTGCCGCGCTGATCCTGCAGCGTCGCCACACCCATCTGCTGCTGCCGTTGAGCATGGCGTGCATCCTCACCCTGGGCGTGGGGGCCGCGCTGATCGTCGGCATCGTCCATCAGGTCGATTCCGGCTATCCCTACGAGGGGCTGCTGCTGGTGAGCATGGCCGCCTATTTTCTGGTGGGATTGCGCCTGAGCGAGGCGCTCGCCTGTTCGCTGGTCGTGCTGACGGCCTACGTGGTGGCGGAACTGCTCGCCGGCTTGCCGGCGGCGAGGCTGATCAACAATGTGCTGTTCCTTGCGTTCGGCAATCTCACCGGCGCCGTCGGTTGCTACCTGCTGGAATACAAATCGCGCGAGCACTTTCTGGTCAGTCGCCTGATGCGTCTGCTCGCCTATCACGACAGCCTCACCGGCCTGCACAACCGGCGCAGCTTCAATCGCCAGTTCGAGCGCCTGTGGCGCCAGGCGCAACGTGACGGCAAGCCGCTGGCTCTGCTGCTGTGCGACATCGACCACTTCAAGGCCTACAACGACTGCTACGGCCACCAGGCCGGCGATGCGGCCCTGCAGCGCGTGGGCATGCTCATCGAGCAGGCTGCACGGCGCCCGCTGGACATGGGCGTGCGCCTGGGTGGCGAGGAGTTCGCCTTGCTGCTGTTCGACATCGCTGCCGACGAGGCCCGGCAGCGTGCCGAGGCCCTGCGCCAGTCGCTGGAAGCGGCGGCCATCGCCCATCGCGGCTCCGACAGCGCCGAGGTGCTGACCATGTCCATCGGCGTCGCGTGCCTGACTCCGGGCGTCCAGGCCGAACTGGAGCAACTCTACGAGCAGGCGGACCGTGCGCTCTACGAGGCCAAGGCGTTCGGGCGCAATCAGGTCGTAGCCTGAGTCAGAGGGCGTTGCCGTCGTATTCTGCAACGGACCGGCGAAATCCGCGCTTGCTCTGCGCCTCGGGTTATGGCTAGCTGGCTAATAATTAGTTTTTTACCTTTGTATGAGTTCGCTTGCCCATGTCTTACCCCGATCAACATCGCTTTGCCATGCAAGTCGCCCAACTGTCACGCGCGTGGCGCTCGGAACTGGATCGCCGCCTGGTCGGCCTGGGGCTGTCCCAGGCGCGCTGGCTGGTGCTGCTGCACCTGGCCCGCTTCACTGAAATGCCTACTCAGCGCGAGCTCGCGCAGAGCGTGGGCGTGGAGGGGCCAACCCTGGCGCGCCTGCTCGACAGCCTGGAAAGCCAGGAGCTGGTGACCCGCGTGGCGGTACCCGAGGACCGTCGCGCCAAGAAGATCGCGCTGCAACCCAAGGCGCAGCCGCTGATCGAGAAGATCGAAGCGATTTCCACCCAACTGCGCCACGAGGTCTTCGCCGGCATCGACGAAGACGACCTGCGGCGCTGCCAGCAGGTCCACGCGCGGGTGCTGGCCAACCTGGTGAAATGAGATCTGGTTGGCATTTTTCCGTCCACTCGGTCAAGCGCTTTTTGTGCCTTACTTTTGACTGAAGTTGGTTGATGGCACTGTGCTTTCGTCGGCAAACTGACGCCTAATCCGCTACTTTGTGAATTAGTAGCCATAATGCAATTCAGGACGGTCTGGACAGGGACTCTGTTGATCGTCCTTTGCGTTTTTCGAGGGCGCCAGCCTCCCGGTCAAGGGAAGCCCGGACAGGAAGTCGAGGAGGCGGCGTTCGAGCCTGGATAACCCTGGAGGTCACATGGCTCGGGTGCGTCAGTTGATGTTGGGTTTGGCGTCGGGTTCCGCTCTCTATTCGGGAATGGCACCGGCGCTTGGGTTGGGTGATATCACGCTGCATTCGGCGTTGAATCAGCCGTTGGAGGCCGAGATCGAGTTGCTCGAAGTCGGCGACCTGGGCGCGCAGGACGTACGCGTCGGCCTGGCGCCTGCCGAGGTATTCAGTCGCTCGGGTGTCGAGCGCCTGTACTTTCTCAACGACCTGCGCTTCACACCGCTGTTGCGCGGTTCGCGCAGCGTGATCCGGGTGGTGTCCAGTCGCCCGGTCCGTGAACCCTATCTGAACTTCATCGTCGAGGTGGCACGGCCCAACGGCCAGTTGCTGCGTGAATACACCGTGCTGCTCGATCCGCCGGGTTCCTCCGCCTATTCCTCGGTGGCAGCCTCCACTGCGGTGCCCGTTGCCCAGGCGCCTCGCCAGGCCGCACCGGCATCGTCGATACGTAGCGTGACGCCGCCGGCTGCCGTGGCGGGGCATCGTCATCAGGTGGTGCGCGGCGACAGCCTGTGGTCGATCGCGGCGCGTCTGCGCGAGGAAGGCAGCGGGCTGTCTCAGCAGGCGCTGATGGAAGGCATTCTTGCCCTCAATCCGGGGGCGTTCATCAGCGGCGACGCAGGCCTGCTGCAGGCCGGTGCCGACTTGCTGCTGCCCGATGCCGCGCGCGCTGCTGCGGCCAGCGCGCCGACTGCGCCCGTGGCGGAGCAAGCAGCGGAGCCCGTTGCCGAGAGCAGCCTCAGTGCCGAGGGGCCGGTGAGTGCGCCGCTGACCGCGCTGGAGCCGACGCCGGAGCAGGCGGACAGCCTGCAACTGCTGGCCGAGAAACAGCGCCAGGTCGATCTGGAACTGGCCAGCCAGGCCGCCGAGAACCTGCAACTGCAGCAGGGCCTGGCCGAGTTGCAGCTGCAGGTTCAGCAACTGCAGGACCAGCTGGCGGCGAAAGACGCGCAACTGGCCGAGCTCGCCGCCGAGCGCACGCCGCAAGCGCCTGTCGTGCAACCCGCAGCCGAGGTGCCGGCCGAGCCGCAGGCACCGGCCACGGAAACAGGTGGCTGGTTTTCCACGCTGCTCGCCGGTGGCGCAGGTCTGTTGCTGCTGCTCGGTGCGCTGTTCTGGGCCGCACGGCGTCGCGAGAGGGCCTCGCCGGTGGTGCAGGTTGCCGCCAAGGCGCAGCCTGTGACTCGCCCCAGGGTCGTCGAGGCCGCGCCTGTCGCCGCCGTGGCGCCGGCCGTCAGGGTGACGCCGGCCCCGGTCGTGCAGCGCCCGCAGGCACCGACCGATCCGCTGGAGGCGGCCAACGTCTACATCGCCTATGGCCGTCTCAGCGAGGCGCGCGGCGAGTTGAACAAGGCGCTGTTGCAGGAGCCGCAACGCAGTGACCTGCGCTTTCGCCTGCTGGAAGTCCTGGCGCAGCAGGGCGATGGCCAGGCCTTCGCCCGTGAAGAAGCGGTTCTGCGCGCCGAGGGCTTCGACGAGGCGCGTCTCGACGCCCTGCAAGCCAGGCATCCCAACCTGCGGACGGCGCAGCCCGAGCCGAGCGAGCCTGTCGTTCAGGCAGCGGCGCCAGCACCGGACGAGCCGGTCACCGAGCCCGACTTTCAGCTCAACCTCGATGATCTGTCCCTGGATGCCGACTGGGACCTGGTCAGCCCGTTCTCGACCACCGTCCAGGCCAAGCCCAAGGCAGCCGCCGAGCCTGAGCTCGACGCGTCGTTCTCCAGCAACCTGCAGGAGCTGCCGGAGGTCTTCGAGCTGCCGCACGAGGATGAGCAACTGAGCGCGTTTGGCGAGATGGAGATGGTCCTGCTCGACGACGAGGAACAGCTGGACGACAACTTCCTCGATGCGTTCGCCGGCGATGCCGATGCCACCGCCGCGCTGCAGGGGGATTTCGACCACCTGGCCGGCAACCCCGCGCACATGGCCAAGCTCAATCAGGCCCTGGCGTACATCAAGCAGGGCGATGTCGCCACCGCGTGTGACATCCTCAACGAGGTGATCGATCAGGGCGATGACGAGCAGAAGCGGGCCGCTCGCCAGTTGCTGGCGGAAATCGCCTGAGCCCGTTCACCGTGCTAGCCGACCAGGCCGCGCTCATGCGCGGCCTGGTCGTTACTGGCGTCAGAAACTCTTGCCGAGGTTGAGGTACAGCGCTTTCTCGCGCTCGTCGTTGAAGCCGTAGCTGAAGTTCAGCGGCCCCAGGGGCGTGTCCAGGCCGAGGAAGACACTGGCGGCGTTGATGTAGCCGCTGTCGAAGGCATTGTCGTTGTTCCAGGCGCGGCCCCGTTCCAGCGAGAAGCCCAGGTAGAGCGGCAGGTCCAGGGGCAGCAGCGAACTCTGCGTCAGGCGGCGGTAGTAGATCATGCGCGCCAGGGCCATGTTCTGCCCGCTCAGGGAGTCCTGGCGAAAGCCGGAGAGTTCCTGGGCACCACCGAGGATGAAGCCGGATGTCACCACCTCGGCTTCGTCCAGCGTGCGTCCGTAGCGACCCCCCAGGAGCCAGGTGTTGGGGCCGTGGGTCAGCGCCTTGTTCAGCTCCAGCTGCCACTGCCTGTACTCGTCGTCCGAGCCCAGGCCCTTGTCGTACTGGCGCAACAGCAGGCCGATGTCTTCGCCCTTGATCGGGAAGTCGAGGTTGTCCAGGGTGTCGAAGGAGTACTTCAGTTCGTAGTAGCCCTCGCTGAAGCTGAAGCTGGGCAGGTCACGCTCGCCCACGCGCACGTCGGCCTCGCCCCAGGCCTGGCCGATGCCGAAGCGGATCTCGCCATTGTTGGCGATCTGTCGGCCGAGATTGAGGCCGTAGCCATAGCGCTCCAGACGGTATTCGGCGATGGGGTCGTTATCCAGTATCGCCTCGACGTTCTGCGCCTCGCCGAACAGGTAGGGGGCGACGAAGTAGCGTGAGCCGGCGTCGAGCGGCTGGTAGAACTCGCTGTACAGCTCCTGGCGGTCACCCAGCTGCAGGCGGGTGAGCCATTCGGCACCGAGGGTGTTGATGCCGTTGACGCGGTAGCTGGCACCGATGTTGAAGGCGCTGTCGCCGCGCATGTCATCGGACAGGTTCAGCCCCAGGCGCAGGTAGTCGGTGCCGGTACGCCTGCCACGGGCATCGATCACCAGGGCGCTGCCGCGCTGGTCCAGCGCCTCCACGCGGTACTGCACGCGCTCGAAGTAGTCCAGGCCGTACAGCGTCCCCATGTCCTTCTGCAGACGCTCCACGTCGAGGGGTTCGCCCAGGGGCTGACGGATGTGGCTGCGGATGACCTCGTCGCCGACCTTGGAATCGTTCTCCACGTGGATTTCACGGATCACCGGGTTGCGCTGCTCGAGCGAGCGCGCCATGGCCAGTGCCGGGCTGCCGGCGCTGCTGGTGCGCAGGCGGGCGAGGCTTTCGGCCTTGATCTGCGTGGCGCGATAGCCGGCGAGGATCATCTGCTCGCCGCGATTGAAATCGGCTACCCCGAAGCCGGCCAGCGCCGGCTGGATCAGCACGTCGTCATCGACCAGGGTGGCCAGCTGTTCTTCGGAGTTCCTGCGCATCATCAGGTTGATCGACTGGTTCATCACATCGACCACGGTATGCAGTTCGTCGGCCGGCTTCAGCGGCATGCCGAGGTCGACCACGATGACATGGTCCACCCCCATCTGCCGCGCCACGTCGATCGGTACGTTGTTGAGCATGCCGCCATCGACCAGCAGGCGGCCGTCGACTTCCGTCGGCGCGAACACGGCAGGAATCGACATACTGGCGCGCATGACCTGCGGCAGGTGACCGCTGCGCATGACCACCTGCTCGCCGCTGACCACGTCGGTGGCCACGGCCCGGTAGGGAATCGGCAGTTTGTCGAAGTCGCGGGTGGCGCTGCGGTGCACCAGCAGGCTTTCCAGCAGCAGCGCCAGGTTCTGCCCCTGGATCACGCCCAGCGGCAGGCCGAGGCTGCCGTCGTCGCGGAAGCTGAGCTTCTGCTTGATCAGGAAGTCGCGGTCATCCTGCTTGCGGCGAAAGGGGATGTCCTCGCGTGGCGGCGAATCGGACAGCGCCTGCTGCCAATCCAGCTCCAGGGCCAGGCGTTCCAGCTCTTCCACCGAATAGCCGGCGGCGTACAGCCCGCCGACGATGGCGCCCATGCTGGTGCCGGCGATGGCGTCGATGCGGATGCCTTGCTCCTCGAGCGCCTTGAGCACGCCGATGTGCGCCAGGCCTCGAGCCGCGCCACCGGAGAGCACCAGGCCGACGCGTTCGGCGGCGTGGCTGGGCAGGCCGTGAAGGGCGAGGAGACAGAACAGCGAGCAGAGCAGGCGGCGCATGACAGATACCGGGCGAGACGTATTCGAGGGCCGCTATTATAGGCACCGTCCGTCCAGTCCCAGAGCCTCTCCATGTCCGATAACAAGCCAGAAGTCATCATCACCTACTGCACCCAGTGCCAATGGCTGCTGCGCGCCGCCTGGCTGGCCCAGGAACTGCTCAGCACCTTTTCCGACGAGCTGGGACGAGTCAGCCTGGAGCCGGGCACGGGAGGGGTGTTCCGCATCCTGTGCGATGGCCAGCAGGTCTGGGAGCGCAAGGCCGACGGCGGTTTTCCCGAAGCCAAGGAGCTCAAGCGGCGGGTGCGCGACCTGATCGACCCGGCGCGTGACCTGGGCCACAACGACCGTCCCTGAGAGCCGTGTATCAGGAGTTTTACCCCCTCTTTACACAGGGCTTACCCCGCTGCCACGGCGGCGCGCGAATAATTTGCCTCGGGCCGATCAGGCCGTCACGTGAAGAGGTGAAACATGTCGCTGCAACGTTCAATGATCCTGGCCTTGATGACTCTGGCGCTGTCTACCCAGGCCCTGGCCGGTCCGCCCGGGCCTGGAGGTCCGGGTGGCCCTGGCGGGCCGGGCTGGGGCAATGCGGGGCCCGGTCCGGGTGGTGGGCATCGCCACGGCCTGCCGGACGGCGCGCGTGAACTGTGGATCGGCAGCGCGCTGTATTTCGTCGCCGCTGGTACCTATTACCTGTGGAACGCCAATGCCCAGCGCTACGTCGTGGTCACGCCGCCACCTGCGGTGCAGGGCAACAGCGTCGCCAGCTATGAAGTGATCGCCTACCCGGCCAACGGCCAGAGCACCGAGCTGCAGGGCCGTGATCGCTACGAGTGCCACCGCTGGGCGGTGGGGCAGAGCGGTTTCGACCCCGCTACGGCGACCCGCCCGGTGGGGGCCGACTCCACCGAGCGTTACCGTCGCGCCCTGGGCGCCTGCCTGACGGGGCGCGGCTACAGCGTCAACTGAGCGGCTGACGTCCTTGGCGGGGTCGCTGCGCGCTGCAGCCTGATGCCGGCAGGCTCAGCGCGCCATCCGCGCCGAGACGAAGATGGCGCTGATGATCAGCAAGCCACCCGCGAGCATGCGCAGGGTGGGCTGTTCGCTGAACAGCCACCAGGCGAAGAGAATGCCGTAGACCGGCTCCAGGGCGAAGATCACCGCCGTGGTACGTGCCTTGAGCACACGCAGGCTGGCGACGAACAGGCTGTGCGCCAGGCCCGTGCAGAAGATCCCCAGCATCGCCAGCCAGAGCCAGTCCAGCGGGCGCAGGCTGGGCACCAGTGGGGCCGCGAGGGGCATGAACACGACGAGCACGGTGACGTTCTGGTACAGGGCCGCCTGTATCGGGTCGAGGCCATGCGTGCTGGCCCGATTGAGCAGCGACAGCAGGGCGAACAGCAGGCCCGACAGGATGGCCCAGAGCAAGCCCACGGTGGCATCGCTGCCCAGGCTGAACTCGGGAGTCACCAGGATCAGCCCCAGGCACACCAGGGCGACCATGAGGAATTCGATGGGGCGTGTGCGCTCGCGGAACAGGGTGCCTTCGAGCAGTACGGTGAACGCCGGGAAGCTGGCGAAGCCCAGGGTGGCGATGGCCACGCCGGAGATTTTCACCGCCTCGAAGAAGGCCAGCCAGTGGCTGCCGAGCAGCAGGCCGCCGAGCACTAGCCGGGCCAGTTGGGGCCAGCTGGGGCGAGACGAGTCGGTGCGGCGCCAGAGCAGGGTCGCGAGGCCGAGGGCAAGCACGGCGAAGAAGGCGCGACCGCCGGCAATCATCTCCGGTGTGGTCGCCGCCAGCTTGCCGAAGATGCCCGACAGGCCGAACAGCAGGGCGCCCAGGTGAATCGCCAGCAGGGCGTTACGTTCCTTCATGCCAGACGCGCACCGTTGTCGAGCGGCTTGTCGAAGCCGGCGAGTACCACGCGGTTTTCGCTGTCGTAGACGCCCGTGACCAGCACTTCGGAGCGCACGCCGGCGATACGCTTGGCGGCGAAGTTGCAGACGCACAGCACCTGGCGGCCGATCAGGCCCTCGCAGTCATAGTGCGCGGTGATCTGCGCGCTGGAGGTCCTGATGCCCAGCTCGCCAAGATCCACTTCCAGCACGTAGGCGGGTTTCAGCGCTTTTTCGTTGGGGCGGGCGCTGCGAATGGTGCCGACGCGCAGCTCCACTTTTTCGAAATCCTGCCATTCGATGGTTTGCATGGGGTACTCCTCGGTGATGCCGCGCAGTCTAGAGGGGCTGGCGATGGCTGTCTGTCGCGGGAGTGACGGCTTTTGTCGCGAGGCTCTCAGCCGTGGCGCAGGGCCTGGCGATCGCGCCGCAGTTGCCGTGGGGTCATGCCCAGGTGGCGGGACAGCGCGGCGGTGAATGCACTTTGCGAGGTGTAGCCGACGCGGGCGGCGATCTCGCCGACGGGCAGTTCGCTGTCGCGCAGCAGCTGTTCGGCCCGTTGCAGGCGCAACTGGCGAATGTGCTCCATGGGCGTGCGCCCGGTATCGGCGAGAAAGCGGGCATGGAAGCGGGCGACCGACAGGCCGGCCAGTCGGGCCAGGTCGGCAACCTGTAAGGGATGGGCGACATGCTGCTCGATATAGTGGTCGAGCGCCGACAGCGGCAAGCGTGCCGCTTCGCCGGCGGGCTGCTGGCACGCCAGGCTGCCGAGCAGCAGGGCGGCGCCCTGACCGGCGATCACCGCGTCGTTGATCGGGCCGTTGGCCAGCCAGTTGAGCAACTGGCCCTGGGTCGGGTCGAGCTGCAGGGCGCCGGGGCGTTCGAGCAGGCGCTGGATGTTGTCCGCGTGATGGCCGAGCTGCCGTGCGAGCCAGTCGTTGGCTGGCAGGTCCAGCACCAGGCACTGGCTGCCACGCGGGCTGCCGCAGGTATGGCGGGCCTCGGCCGGTACCACCGCCAGGTGATGACGCAGCACGCGGCTGCCCAGGCCCTCCACCTCGAACTGCAGCTCACCCGTCAGGCCGAACACCAGCTGGGCGTGGTCATGGCTGTGGCAGAGCACTTCATGGCTGTAGTGGCGCAGGGACAGGGCAGGGAGCATGGCGGTTCCTCGGTGAACGCAGGAGTGTAACGCCTTGGGGTGACGGCGTGCTGCGTCATCGAACGGTCTTTTTCCCGTCACAATCCTTTCACCGCCACGCCTCAAGCTCGTCTAAACCCAGCCGGAGGCAGCCCATGACCAGCGCCCAGCTCGCC
Source organism: Ectopseudomonas khazarica (assembly GCF_017915135.1). NCBI lineage: Bacteria > Pseudomonadati > Pseudomonadota > Gammaproteobacteria > Pseudomonadales > Pseudomonadaceae > Ectopseudomonas > Ectopseudomonas khazarica. Next base: position 2,089,613 of record NZ_CP068551.1, read on the forward strand.
AAGCCCACCCGCAAGCAACGTGTCCGCACCCTGTGGATCTCCGACGTGCATCTCGGCACTCGCGACTGTCAGGCCGAGCACCTGGCGGCCTTCCTCAAGCGCTATCACGCCGACCGCATCTACCTGGTGGGCGACATCATCGACGGCTGGAAGCTGCGTGGCGGTATCTACTGGCCGCAGGCGCACACCAACGTCATTCGCCGCCTGCTGACCATGAGCAAGCGGGGCACCGAGGTGATCTACGTCACCGGCAACCACGACGAGTTCCTGCGCCGCTATTCGAGCCTGCTGCTGGGCAACATCCAACTGGTGGACGAGGCCGTGCACGTCACCGCCGATGGCCGCCAGCTGCTGGTCATTCATGGCGATCAGTTCGACGTGATCACCCGCTACCACCGCTGGCTGGCGTTTCTCGGCGACTCGGCCTACGAATTCACCCTGACCCTCAACCGCTGGCTGAACCACTGGCGCAGCCGCTGGGGCTACGGCTACTGGTCGCTGTCGGCGTACCTCAAGCACAAGGTCAAGACGGCGGTGAACTTCATCAGCGACTTCGAGGAAGCCATCGCACACGAGTGCGTCAAGCGTGGCCTGCAGGGCGTCGTCTGCGGCCATATCCACCACGCCGAGATCCGCCAGGTGAGTGGTGTCGAGTACATGAACTGCGGTGACTGGGTGGAGTCCTGCACGGCACTGATCGAGCACTGGGACGGGCAGATCGAGCTCTACCGCCTGGCCGAGGCGCAGGCGCGCGAAGCCAGCGACGCGCAGGCCGTGGCGCTCGAGACCAGTGCATGAGAATACTGATCGTCTCCGATGCCTGGGCGCCCCAGGTCAATGGCGTGGTCACCAGCCTGGCGGCGCTGATCAGCGAGCTGCGCGGCCTCGGTCATCAGGTCAAGCTGCTGTCGCCCGCTGACTTCCGCTCCGTGCCGTGCCCGACCTACCCGGAGATTCCGCTGGTGTGGAATCTCTGGAGGGTCGGCGCGCTGATTCGCGACTTTCGCCCCGACTGCGTGCACCTGGCGACCGAAGGGCCGCTGGGCTGGGCGGCGCGGCGCTGGCTGGTCAAGCGTGGTCTGGCCTTCTCCACGGCGATCCACACGCGCTTCCCCGAGTATGTCAGCACCCGCTGGCCCTGGATCGCGCCGCGCTGGGGCTATGCCCTGCTGCGCGCCTTCCATCGCCCGAGCCAGGCGGTGCTGGTGACCACCGAACGCCTGCGCGAAGAGTTCGCCGGGTGGGACCTGCAGCGCCTGCAACTGTGGCGCAAGGGCGTGGACACCGGCCTGTTCAGCCCGAACGGGACGCGCCAGCCGAAGGCGCAGCCGGTGTTTCTCTACGTGGGGCGTATCGCGCCGGAAAAGAACCTGCAGGCGTTTCTCGACCTGGCGCTGCCCGGCGAGAAGCGTGTGGTAGGCGATGGCCCGCAGCGTGAAGCGCTGCAGCTGCGCTACCCGCAGGTGAGCTTTCTCGGCTATCGCCGTGGCCAGGCGCTGGCCGAGGCTTATCAGGACGCCTCGGTGCTGGTCTTCCCTTCGCGCACCGATACCTATGGCCTGGTGATGCTGGAGGCACTGGCCTGTGGCACGCCGGTTGCCGCGTTCCCCGTCGCAGGGCCGCTGGACGTGTTGCAGCAGGGGCTCAGTGGTGTGATGGACGAGGACCTGGGAGCGGCCTGCCTGGCGGCCCTGGAACTGGATCGCGGGCGTTGCGCCGAGCTGGCGGCGGCACAGTCCTGGCGCGCCTCGGCGCTGGAATTCCTGGCGCTGCAGCCGCTGATCGACGGTGAGCCGGTGGTGCTGGACGAGGCCCTGGCGGATACCGCGCTGTAGGCACTGTCCTGGCTACGCCGGGGGCCGGGCAGCGCAGCTGCCCGGAGGGTTCACCTCAGAGAATGACCTTGTCGCGCAGTTTCTCGGCCGCCTGGTTGAGCGCCTGGATCACGCGTTCCTTGTCGAAGTTCTGGATGCCGTTGGTGTCGAGGTACATGGAGAAGCCCGGCAGCTCGTGCTCGACGTAGCTGGAGGTGGCGCCCAGGTCGCGACGAAAATCCACCACCTGGTAGATCTGTACCGGACGGGTGAAGCCCTTGACCGTGATCTGGCCCTTGTCGCGGCACATGATCACGTCCTTGACCAGCGAGTAGGTCTCGTGGGAGATGAGGATCTCGCCGGATTCCGCCGCGCTTTCCAGGCGGCTGGCGAGGTTCACGTCGCGGCCGATGATGGTGTAGTCCATGCGCGTGTCGGCGCCGAAGTTGCCTACCGTGCAGTAGCCGGTGTTGAGGCCCATGCGGATTTCCAGCGGCTTGGTGATGCCCTGGGCACGCCATTGCTGGCGCAGCACCTTCATGTGCTTGCGCATGGCGATGGCCATGGAAACCGCCGCTACCGCATCCTTCTTGGCGCCGTTGCTGCTGGGGTCGCCGAAGAACACCATGACGCAGTCGCCGATGAACTTGTCGATGGTGCCGCCGTACTTCAGGCAGATCTTCGACATCTCGTTGAGGTAGGTGTTGAGCAGGTCGGTCAGCGCTTCGGCTTCCAGCTCTTCGGAGAGCTCGGTGAAACCCTTGATGTCGGAGAAGAACACGGTGAGTTTCTTGCGCTGGGTCTCCAGGCGCACGGTCTTCTTGCCGGTGAAGATCGACTCCCACACCTGCGGGGACAGGTACTTGGCCAGGTTGCGGGCCAGGCGTGCGGCCTTTTCCTGCTCGCGCTTGATCTCGCTGCGCACCTGCGCCAGGCGCAACCCCTGCTGGTTGACGAAGTACGCCGTGATGCAGATGTAGAAGGTGGCGAAGAGAATGCTGACCAGGGCCACGGGAGTCGGCGTGCTGGTATTGGGGTGGATCTCCACCAGCGCCGCACACAGCGCCATGCCGCTGCCGGCGACCAGCAGCGCCAGCCCCAGATAGCGCAGGCCGCCGATGACCAGGGCGCTGAAGCACAGGGTCAGCATGAACATCAGGCTGGGTACCGTGGAGAACCCGAGCAGCACGCAGGCCGCGCCGGCGTGGATGGCATCGAGGAACAGCAGGGTGAGGTCGGTCTGTTGCGGGTAGTCGCGCTTGAAGCGGCGGCTGAGGTTGTGCGCCAGGTGCGGGTAGAGCAGCGCGTAGGGCACCATCCAGAGGACGTCGTAGGTGAAATGCCCGACGTAGGTTCCGGCGGCGATGGCCGCGGCCGTGGCTATATAGGCCAGCACGCGCGAATAGTATTCGCGCAACGGCGGCGTCGGCAGCCCGTTGGCACGGCTGAGGGTGACTGACTTCATCTGCTGGAACTGTCCCTGCTGGAATTCTGGCGTCTCTGCTGGACGCCTGGCTGGTCTGCAAGACCTGAGCCAGAGGCTCTACAGGGCAGGGATCATAACCAAGGGTACGGCGGCCAGCCAAGCATGACCGCCGAACGGTGGCGTAACAGTGGCCGGCGGTCAGGCGTTCGCGTCGTCCATGGCCGCCAGGTAGATGGAGTTCTTCGGCCTGGCGAAGACCCGCTGCAGCATGGGTTCGAAGTAGCCCAGGGGCAGGCTTTCGTAGTCCGGATCGAAGGCGGCGGCATCGTAGCGGGCGCAGAACTCGATGGTCGCCTGGTACTGCGGGTGGTCCTTGAACTGCTCGCGCAGGTGACGATCCATGCCCAGGTGATGGAAGAAGTAGTAGCCCTGGAAGATCCCGTGCTTCTCCACCATCCAGTGGTTCTCGGCGCTGACGAAGGGCTTGAGGATCGCCGCCGCGATATCCGGGTGGTTGTAGCTGCCGAGGGTATCGCCAATGTCGTGGAGCAGGGCGCAGACCACGTATTCCTCGTCACGCCCGTCGCGGTGCGCGCGGGTGGCGGTCTGCAGCGAGTGGGTCAGGCGGTCGACGGGGAAACCGCCGAAGTCGCCATCGAGCAGGCGCAGGTGGTCGAGAATGCGCGCAGGCAACTGGGCGGCATAGGCGGCGAAATCCTGGGCGATGATGGCCCAGTCCTCGGCCTGGCCGTCTTCCATGTGGGTGAAGCGGGCTCGGCTATTCATGGTCGTTCTCGTTCTTGTTGTTCTGGATTGGCGCCGGGGTCAGAAGCGAATCCGCCCGGTGAAGGCGTCCTTCAGCATCACCCAGTCGCCCATCAGGCTGTAGAGCGGGTACTGGAAGGTGGCGGGGCGGTTCTTCTCGAAGACGAAGTGGCCGACCCAGGCGAAGCCATAGCCGGCCAGCGGCATGGCCAGCAGCCACAGCCATTGCTGGGTGGCCAGGGCGTAGGCGAGGATCGTCAGCACCAGCAGGCTGCCGACATAGTGCAGGCGACGGCACACCGGGTTGCTGTGTTCCTGCAGGTAGTAGGGGTAGAACGCGGCGAAGCTCTGGAAGCGTTCGGTGGTCTGGGCGGTCATGGCGCACCTCCTGTTATTGTCAGTGTCAGTCTAGAGCGGCTGTCTCCATGGGCCACTGACTTAAGGTGCCAGTCTAGTATCCTTGGGCCGCCAACTCTGACCTTGCTGGCCTGATCTACATAAGAACAAGACGATGAGTGAAAGAACCACATCTTCCAACTGGGCCTTGGCCATCGTGCAGGCGCTGGAGCTGGGCGGTGTCGACTGTGCCGGGCTGTTCGCCGAACTGGGCATGGACTACGCCGCGCTGAACGACCCGGATGCGCGCTTTCCGCAGGATGGCATGACCCGCCTGTGGCAGCGCGCCGTGGCCCTGTCCGGCAACCCGGCGATCGGTCTGAACATGGCGCAGGTGGTGCGTCCTGCGTCCTTCCATGTGGTGGGTTACGCGCTGATGTCCAGCCGCAACCTGCGCGACGGCTTCACCCGGCTGGTGCGCTACCAGCGCATCATCGGCGAAGGGGCCGACCTGAATTTCCTGGCGCAGCCCGACGGTTACGCACTGACCCTGGCCATCCATGGCGACCGCCTGCCGCCGGCGCGACAGAGCGCCGAGGCTTCGCTGGCCTACTGCCTGGCATTCTGTCGCTGGATGACCGGCAAGCTCATCCGCCCGCGTGAAATCCGCCTGCAAGGCCCTGCGCCTGCCGACCTGGCGCCCTACCAGCAGGTGTTCCAGGCGCCGCTGCGCTTCAATGCCGAGCACTACGGGCTGATCTTCGAGCGCGCCGACCTGGAGGCCCCGCTGCCCAGCGCCAACGAGGCCCTGGCGCAGTTGCACGACCGCTTTGCCGGGGAGTACCTGGCGCGCTTCTGCAGCAGCCGGGTGACCCATCAGGCGCGCCAGGTGCTGTGCCGCCTCTTGCCGCAGGGGGAGCCGCGACGCGAGGTGGTGGCGCAGGCGCTGCACCTGTCGCAGCGCACCTTGCAGCGACGGCTGCAGGAGGAGGGCACCAGCTACCAGCAGTTGCTCGACGACACCCGCCGCGAGCTGGCCGAGCAGTACCTGGGGCAGGTCGACCTGACGTTGCTGGAAGTCGCCTATCTGCTCGGCTTTGCCGACCCCAGCAACTTCTTCAGGGCGTTTCGCCGCTGGTTCGGCGAGACGCCGGGGGAATACCGCAGCCGGCGTGTGCCCGGCCAGTGACAGGGGCGCGCTGCCGTCTCAGTGGCGCCAGAAGGCGGGGAACAGCAGCACCAGCACGGTGAGGATCTCCAGGCGCCCGAGGAGCATGCCCAGGGTCAGCAGCCACTTGGCCAGGTCGGGTATGCCGGCGTAGTTGCCTGCCGGGCCGACCATCTCGCCCATCCCCGGGCCCACCCCGGAGACCATGGCGGCGGCGCCGGTGAGCGAGGTGATCCAGTCCACCCCGCACATGGCCACGGCCAGCGCCAGCGTCGCGATGGTGATGGTGTAGAAGAAGGCGAAGGCGAGGATCGAGCGAACGATGTCCTCGTCCAGGCGGTGGCGGTTGTACTGCTGCTTGATCACCGCGCGCGGGTGGATCAGCTGCTTGAGGTTGGCCTTGAGCAGGATGTAGGCCACCTGGAAACGGAACACCTTGAGACCGCCGGCGGTCGAGCCGGAACAGCCGCCGACGAAGCCCAGGTAGAAAAAGATCATGCTGGCGAAGGGGCCCCACAGGTGGTAGTCGCCGACGGCGAAGCCGGTGGTGGTCATGATCGAGGTGATGTTCACCGCCACCAGGCGCAGGGCATCGAGCCAGTAGAGGTCGGTGGTCATCCATTTCCAGCAGGCCAGCACCAGCCAGCTGCCCAGCAGCAGGAGCAGGAAGCCGTGCACCTGGGCATCCCGCAGCAGGGGCCGGTAATTGCCGCGCATCGCCGTGACGTAGAGGACGAAGGGCAGGCTGCCGAGAATCATCACCAGCACCGCGACCCAGTGGATGGCGGGCTGCTGCCATTTGCCCAGCGACGAGTCGGAGGTGGAGAAACCGCCGGTGGCGATGGCCGACATGGCGTGGTTGATCGAATCGAACAGGCCCATCCCGGCCAGCCAGAAGGCCAGTACGGCGATGGCGCTGAGGCCGACGTAGGCCAGCACCATGTATTTGGCGACCATGTGCGAGCGCGGCATGACCTTCTCCGAGCGGTCCGAGGACTCGGTCTGGAACAGGCGCATGCCACCGATGCGCAGCATCGGCAGGATCGCCACGGCCATGGCGATGAAGCCGATACCGCCGAGCCAGTGCAGCAGCGAGCGCCAGATCAGCGTGCCCGGCGACATGTCGTCCAGGCCGCTGAAGACTGTCGCGCCGGTGGCGGTGATGCCGGACATGCTCTCGAAGTAGGCGTCGGTGATGCTCGCGCGCTCGGCGAAGATGAACGGCAAGGCGGCGAAGATCGACACCATCACCCAGCTCGAAACCGTCAGCATGTACATGTCGCGCGGGCGCAGCTGGGTCTGCTGCGGTCGGCCCTGGGCGATCATGACGATGCTGGTCAGGGCCGTGATCAGGCTGGACCAGAGGAAGGCATTGATGCCCTGTGGCTGTTCGAAGATCAGCAGGGTGATCACCGGCACCAGCATGCTCAGCGCCAGGGTGATGAGGAAAATGCCGTTGATGAAGGCGAGAATGCGCAGGCTGGACAGAGGCATCGATCAGTGTTTCCAGAAGCTGCGGGTGACCAGCACCAGGACGGTAAGGATTTCCAGGCGGCCCAGCAGCATGCCGATGGACAGCAGCCATTTGGCCGAGTCGGGCAGGCTGGCGAAGTTGCCGGCCGGGCCGATGATCGGGCCGAGGCCCGGCCCGACGTTGCACACCGCGGTGGCGGCGCCGGTCAGGGCGGTGACCCAGTCCAGGCCGGTCAGGGTCAGTGCCAGGGCGAGGACGCCGATGGTGATGGTGAAGAAGAAGGAGAAGGTGATCAGCGAGCGCACGATCTCCTCGTCCAGGTTGTGGTTGTTGTACTGCTGCTTGATCACCGCCCGTGGGTGCACCAGTTGCATCAGGTTGGCCTTGAGCAGCACGTAGGCGACCTGGAAGCGGAAGATCTTCAGGCCGCCGGAGGTCGAGCCGGAGCAGCCGCCCATGAAGGTCAGGTAGAAGAACAGCAGGACCGCGAAGCTGCCCCAGGTGGTGTAGTCGCCGAGGGCAAAGCCGGTGGTGGTGACCACCGAGGTGACGTTCACCGCGACGATGCGAATGGCGTCCAGCCAGGCGTATTCCGAGTTGATCCACAGCCAGGTGCCGAACACCAGCCAGGTCAGCAGCAGGAAACCGATGAAGCCGCGCACCTGATGATCCTTGAACAAGGCCTGGCGGTTGCCCCGGACGAAGGCGACGTAGAGCATGAAGGGCATGCCGCCGAGCAGCATCAGGACGACGGCCGTCCAGTGCACGGCCGGTTGTGGCCAGTTGGCCAGCGACGAGTCCGAGGTGGAGTAGCCACCGGTGGAAATCGAGGTCATGGCATGGTTGACCGCGTCGAACAGGTTCATGCCGGCAGCCCAGTAGGCCAGAATGCCCAGCAGGGTGAGGGCCACGTAAACCAGCAGCAGGTACTTGGCGGCCACGTGCGAGCGCGGCATCACCTTCTCGCCCCAGTCCGACGATTCGGTCTGGAACAGGCGCATGCCGCCCACGCGCAGCAGCGGCAGGATCGCCACTGCCATGCCGATGAAGCCGATGCCGCCGAGCCACTGCAGCATGGAGCGCCAGATGAGGATGCCCGGCGACAGGTGATCCAGCCCCGTCAGCACCGTGGAACCGGTGGTGGTGATACCCGACATGGTCTCGAAAACCGCGTCGGTGTAGCTGATGTGCGCGATCAGCATCATGGGCAGCGCGGCGAAGCTGCACACCACGCTCCAACTGCCCGTGGTGAGCAGGTACATGTCGCGTGGGCGCAGCTGGGCATTCTGCGGACGTCCGGGGATGACCAGCGCCAGGCCGGCAATCAGGGTGATCAGGCTGGACCAGAGGAAGGCGTTGAGGTCTTCGGGGTGCTCGAAGATCAGCAGGGTCAGCATGGGGATGGCCATGCTCACCGCCAGGGTAATCAGGAATATGCCGATGATGAATCCGATGATGCGCAGCGTCGGCAAGGCCATGTAGGGGGCTCTGGCGGTTGGAAATGCGCCATTCTACCCACCGACGGGCGGCTGTAAACCGCTGCAACCCGGCTGGGTGAAAACCAGGCGGGCGTGGCGCTGGCAGGCGAGAACGCGCTTTGCGGGCAGTGTAAGCGAGCCTCTCCAGCGTGCTCGCGCATGCGCCTCTCAGCGCCCGGCCATGGCCGCTTGCAGCGCTTTTCTCGCGAGCCGGGGGAGGGGGCTTTACAAGCGCATGGCCGCGCATAGAATAGCCGTCCGTTGCCGGCGTCCGTCGGTTTCCGAGTCCTTCCCCAAAATGTCCGAAGCTAATCCCTGCCTCACGTGCGGCGCCTGCTGCGCGTTCTTTCGTGTGTCCTTCTTCTGGGGCGAATGCCAATCCGCTGGCGGCAGCGTCCCCGATGAACAGGTGATCCAGATCAGCCCTCACTATGTCGCGATGCGTGGCACCGAGAGCAAGCCGGCACGTTGTGTCCAGCTGCTCGGCGATGTCGGCGGCGGCGTGCGCTGCACCCTGTACGAGCAGCGTTCGAGCAGTTGCCGCGACTTCCAGGCCTCCTGGGAGAACGGCGTGCACAACCCGCGTTGTGACGAGGCCCGCAAGGCACATGGACTGCCGCCGTTGACGCCACCGGTGAAACCGGTGATATCGCCCGACCGGGTCGCCTGACCGTCGCCTCCAGCAGCGCCGGTGCCGCATTGCCGGGCTTCAGGCCTCCGCCTGAGCTTGCAGCCTGTAGCGTGCAGCACCGAGAATGCGCGTTCTTCGTTTCAAGGAGGTGGCCGATGGAGGCTCTCGACGCTCTGCTCAACCGTGTTTCCGTTCCCCGTCTGGTCGACCCGGCGCCGGATGCGGCGCAGCGTGAGCTGCTGTTCCGCGCCGCCCTGCGTGCCCCTGATCACGGGCAACTGCGTCCGTGGCGCTTTCTCACCATCGAGGGCGAGGCGCGTGAGCGCATGGGCGAATTGTTCGCCGAGGCGCTGCAGGTGAAGGATTCCCAGGCAACGCCCGAGGCGCTGAGCAAGGCCCGTGGCATGCCGCTGCGTGCGCCGCTGCTGGTGGTGGTGATCGCACGGGTCCAGGCGCATCCCAAGGTTCCCGAGTCCGAGCAGGTGATCGCCGCCGGGTGTGCGGCGCACGGCATGCTGCTGGCCGCTCATGCCCAGGGTATCGGTGCCGTCTGGCGCACCGGCGACATGGCCTACGACGCGCATGTCGGCAAGGGCCTGGGCCTGGCGGCGGACGAGCAGATCATCGCCTATCTCTACCTCGGCACAGCGGAGCGCGAGCTGCGTCGCGCGCCGGAGCTGGCGCTCGAGGATTTCGTCAGCGCCTGGAACGGCTGAGCGCTGCGCTGATCAGCTCGTCTGCTGCTTGAGCGGCAGGCTGAGGGTGGCGATGAAGCCGCCCTCCGGGTGATTGGCCAGCAGCAGCTCGCCACTGTGGCGCTGTGCCGCGCGGCGGGCGATGGCCAGCCCCAGGCCATGCCCGGCTGCGCTCTGACCCGGCGCGCGAAAGAACGGCTTGCCCAACTGCTGCAGGTGCGCCTCGGCAACGCCCGGGCCGTGGTCGCGCACGCTCAGCAGCAGGCGCTGTTGCTGGCGCTGCACCCGGATCAGCACCGGCTGCTCGGGTGGATTGAAGCGCAGGGCATTGCGCAGCAGGTTGTCGAGCGCACGTTCGAGCATGTCCGGCCAGCCCATGAGCTGAATGCCCGGCTCCAGGTCGATCTGCAGTCGCTGTTCGGGAGCGGTCAGGCGCGCGTCCTCCTGCAGCTTGTCGAGCAGGGCGGCGAGGTCGACCGGCTGCGCTGCGCCCGTGTCGGCATCCAGGCGGGCGAGGGCCAGGATCTCACTGATCAGCGCTTCCAGGCGATCGCATTCCTGGCTGAGACGCGGCCACAGCTTGTCCCGTTCTGCCGGGCTGGCCCGTTCCGCCAGGGCCAGGGCGATGCGCAGGCGGGCCAGGGGCGAGCGCAGCTCGTGGGAAACGTCGCGCAACAACTGGCGCTGGCTGCCGATCAGTCCTTGCAGGCGTTCGCCCATGCGGTTGAAGTCCTTGGCCAGCAGGCCCAGCTCGTCGCGGCGCGTGGCCAGGCGCGCCAGGCTGTTCTGCTGGTAGGCGGTCTGCCCCAGGTCGTACACGGCGCCGCGCAGGCGGTCCAGCGGGCGGGTGATCGACAGCGTCAGCAGCAGGCTGAACAGCGTCAGCACCACCAGGGCGATCACCAGCGCGCTGAGCGGCCAGAACAGGCTGCCCCGGTGCCAGGCGGCGAGTTCGGGGTGCGGGATACGGTAGATGAACAGGTAGCTCTCGCCGCTGTCCGGGCTGGTGTACTCGGCCGTCAGACGGCGCCAGGGCAGGCGTCGTTCATCACGCTGGCGCGCCTCGAAAGCGGCGGCGCGTGATGGAAAGGTGCCCCTGACCAGCGACTGTCCGCTTTCGCCGAGCACCTGGGTGTCGATGCGGTAGCGGCGTTTGCGCTGTTCGAGGAAGTCCTGGGCGGCTTCCTGCCCATCGTGCTCGTAGCGCCGGACCCACTCGCTGTCGAGGCCGTCCAGGCCCGGGTGCATGCTGAGGACCCAGGCGTCCTGGTTGAGGGCGCGGCCCAGCAGCAGGGACAGGCCGGCCACCAGGGCGATGGCCAGCCAGAATGTCGCCAGGATGCGCCAGAACAATGAACGCACGCGATGTCCTCATGCAGAAGCCGCCGGGCCCGGAGGGCGCGGCGGCGGATCGATGGAGATGGATGTCAGTTGGCGTTCTTGTCCTTGTCGGCCTTCCAGGCCTTGAACTCGGCCATTTCGGCGCGACGTGCCTCCATCTTCTTCTGGTGCTCGTCGAACGCCTTCTGCTGTTCCGGGTTGAGCAGGTCACGCAGGGCCTTGTGCTGGTCGGCGCGCGCCTTGTCCAGCTCTTTCTTCATGGCCTGCTTCTCGGCTTCCGGCAGCTTGTCCAGGTAGCGCTTGGTGATGTCGCGATGGGCTTTCATCTGCTCGCCCATCAGCTTGCGGAACTCCTGGCGCTGCTCCTTGCTCAGGTTCAGCTCCTTGAACATGTCGGGGCCACGGTCGTGATGACGCGGGCCGCCGTCTTCCATGGGCATGGCGAAAGCCAGGGTCGGCAGGGTCGCGGCGAACAGCAGGGCGGTGAGGGTCTTGCGCATGGTGATTCTCCTTGTCTCGAAACCGGTAACGACCGGATGGGCTCAGTATGCGGCGGTCAAGGTCAAGGGCGGTCAGGCGACGGTAAAGCTTGGGTAAAGGCGATGTTGCAGGCTGTTTACGCAGCGCCGGCAGCGCCTTCAGGGGGCGTAGTAATAGCCACGGCTGCGCAGGGCGACGATGCGCGGGCGGCCATCCGGGTGCGGGCCGAGCTTCTTGCGCAGGTTGCTGACGTGCATGTCCAGGCTGCGGTCGTAGAGCGTCAGCTTGCGGCCCAGGGCGAGCTGCGCCAGGGCCTGCTTGTCCACCGGCTCGCCGGGCTGACGCAGCAGAGCCTCCAGCAGGCGACTCTCGGACAGGGTCAGCGGCACGTCATGTTCGGCGATGCTGACCACGCCGCGATTGGGGCTGAAGCTGAGGTCGCCCAGCTCCAGCTGGCTGCTCGCCGGTGCGGGCGCCGTGCGCCGCAGCACAGCGCGCAAGCGGGCGGTCAGCTCGCGTGGGTCGCAGGGTTTGGCCAGGTAGTCGTCGGCGCCCAGCTCCAGGCCGAGAATGCGGTCCAGCGGCTCGCCTCGGGCCGAAAGCATCAGCACGGGCAGCTCCGCATGTTCGCCGCGCAGCTGCTTGAGCAGCTCCAGGCCGCTGCCGTCCGGCAGCATCACGTCCAGCACCACGGCGTCGGGCGCCTGCGAGGCGAGGGCCTGGCGGGCGCTGCCGGCTTCATGGCAGGCGGTGACCTGGAAGCCTTCCTGGGTCAGCCAGCTGGCGAGCAGCTCGCAGAGTTCCTGGTCATCGTCGATCAGCAGCAGTCGGCTCATGGTTCAGTTGATCCACTCGCGGCGGCTCTTGCGATTGCCGCGTAGCAACGCGCCGACGAAGATCGAGACCAGGCTGAGCCCGGCGCCCAGGGCGAACCAGGTCTGCGTGTCGCTCAGCAGGCTGGGTTGCACCTGCGCCTGGCTTTCCTTGAGCTGCATGCGCAGGCGCTGGTTCTCCTGGCGCAGGCGCTGCAACTGCACGGTGCTGCTCGCTTCCTGCTCGCTGCGCAGTTGTTCGCTTTGCGCCAGGCGCTGTTCGAGCAGCTGGTGGTCGTCGGCGTCGACGCTGACTGGCGCAGGAGCAGGCGGAACGGTTTCCTCTTCTGCCTGTGCCGCAGAGCCGATCAGCACCAGGGCGACCAGCAGGGACAACGGGATCGAGCGCATGGCGATTCCTTGTAGGCGCGAGCAGCGTGGCGGCTGTCCGTTCAGGGCAGCACTTTCTTGAAGGGTTTGACCAGCACGTTGGCATAGACGCCCGCGGCGCGGTACGGGTCGGCGTCGGCCCAGCTCTGCGCCGCTTCCAGAGAGTCGAACTCGGCAACGATCAGGCTGCCGCTGAAACCTGCCGGGCCCGGATCGTTGCTGTCGATCGCCGGGTGCGGGCCGGCCAGCAGCAGGCGGCCTTCCTGCTTCAGCTGTTCCAGGCGGGCGAGGTGCGCAGGGCGCGCGGCCAGGCGGTTTTCCAGGGAGTTTTCGACGTCGGTGGCGATGATGGCGTAGAGCATCTCAATCCTTAATTCAGGGTCGAAGCGGGGGAGGGATGAAGCATTTGCGCCATACGGCGACAGCGTTGGCGCGGATGTGGGGCATAATAACAAACATCAATCTCAACGAAAGCGCCGCCATGATTGTCGATCTGCACTGCCACAGCACCGCCTCCGATGGCGCCCTGGCCCCCGCCGTACTGGTGGCCCGGGCGCATGAGCGTGGCGTGCGGGTGCTGGCGCTGACCGATCACGACACCCTGGAAGGCCTCGATGAGGCGCGGCGTGCGGCGACTGCCCTGGACATGCGCCTGATCAACGGCATCGAGCTGTCCTGCACCTGGGGTGGTGCGACCATCCACGTGCTCGGCTATGCCTTCGAGCGCGAGGCGCCGGCGCTACGCGATGCCATCGAGGCCCTGCACCATGGGCGCTGGCAGCGCGCCGAGGAAATCGACCGGCGCCTGGCGGCCAAGGGCATGCCGGGTGCGCTGCAGGGCGCCCGGGCCGTGCAGCAGGAGCTGGGCGACAGTGGCAATGCGCCGGCGCGGCCGCATTTCGCCGAATTCCTCGTGCGTGCCGGCCATGTGCGTGACCGCGCCGAGGCGTTTCGCAAGTGGCTGGGCTCGGGCAAGCTGGGCGATGTCAAACAGCATTGGCCAACGCTGGAGGAAACCCTCGCCACCTTGCGTTCGGCCAGGGCCTGGATCAGCCTGGCGCATCCGTGGCAGTACGACTTTACTCGCAGTAAGCGTCGACGCCTGGTGGCCGACTTCGCGGCATTGGGTGGGCATGCCCTGGAAGTGGTGAATGGCATGCAGCCGGCCGAGCAGGTCGGTGGCCTGGCGATCCTGGCGCGTGAATTTGGCTTGATGGCCAGTGTCGGCAGCGATTTCCATGCGCCGGGCGACTGGTCCGAACTGGGCATGTACCGCCCGTTGCCCGATGACCTGACGGCGCTCTGGGAGCGCTTCGAACATGCACAGCCATCCGCTGTCACTCAATGAGCAGGGAGCAAGCGTGAGTCAATTTTTCCAGGTGCACCCGGAAAACCCCCAGGCACGCCTGATCAAACAGGCCGTGGAGATCATTCGTGGCGGCGGCGTGGTGGTCTATCCGACCGACTCGTCCTATGCCCTGGGTTGTGCCATCGGCGACAAGAATGCGGTCGAGCGTATTCGTCGCCTGCGCCAGCTCGACGACAAGCACAACTTCACCCTGGTCTGCCGCGACCTGTCGCAGATCGGCCTGTTCGCCAAGGTCGATACCGCCGCCTTCCGCCTGCTGAAGAATCACACCCCCGGCCCTTATACCTTCATCCTCAATGCCACGCGCGAAGTGCCGCGCATGCTCCTGCACCCCAAGCGCCGCACCATCGGTATCCGGGTGCCCAGCCATCCCATCGCCCTGGCGCTGCTGGAACAGCTCGGCGAGCCGCTGATGAGCGTCAGCCTGATCATGCCGGGCGACGAGCTGCCGATGTCCGACCCGTACGAGATGCGCCAGGTGCTCGAGCATCATGTCGACCTGATCATCGACGGCGGCTTCGGCGGGCTGGAGGCCTCCACCGTGGTCAATCTGGCGGACGACAGCCCTGAAGTCGTGCGGGTCGGCTGCGGCGATCCCGCGCCGTTTCACGATCTCTGAGATGGGCTGTCACGCGCCTTTTCCGTTGTGACCGCTGCTGCCCTATACTCCGTGGCCTTGTCTGGATTTTGGGTAGAACGGTTTGAGCCTTAACGACTCCGAACGTCGGGTGCTTTCTGGAATGCGTCCGAGCGGTCGTCTGCACCTCGGGCACTATCACGGCGTGCTGAAGAACTGGGTCAGGTTGCAGCACGAGTACGACTGCTTCTTCTGCATCGTCGACTGGCATGCGCTGACCACCGAGTACGCGGAGGTCGGTCAACTGTCCCAGCATGTCATGGACATGGCGGTCGACTGGCTGTCGGCCGGCGTCAGCCCCAGTTCGGCGACGCTGTTCGTGCAGTCGCAGGTGCCCGAGCACGCCGAGCTGCACCTGCTGCTGTCGATGATCTGCCCGCTGAGCTGGCTGGAACGCGTGCCGTCGTACAAGGAGCAGCAGGACGGTCAGTCCGGCAAGGACCTTTCCACCTACGGCTTCCTCGGTTATCCGCTGCTGCAGGCCGCCGACATCCTGCTGTACCGCGCCGGCCAGGTCCCGGTCGGCGCGGACCAGCTGCCGCACATCGAATTCGCCCGCGAAGTGGCGCGGCGTTTCAACCATCTGTATGGCAGCGAGCCGGACTTCGAGGTGAAGGCCGAAGCCGCCGTCGGCAAACTCGGCAAGAAGCTCGGCAAGCTCTACAGCAATCTGCGCAAGGCCTACCAGGAGCAGGGCGATGCGCAGGCGCTGGAAACCGCCCGCGCCCTGCTCAAGGAGCAGAGCACCCTCACCCTGGGGGACCAGGAGCGCCTGTTCGGCTATCTGGAGGGTGGCGGCAAGGTGATCCTGACCGAGCCGCAGCCGATTCTCGCCGAGTTCTCGCGGGTGCCGGGGCTGGACGGGCAGAAAATGGCCAAGTCCAGCGGCAATGCGATATTCCTGCGCGACAGTGATGCCGAGCTGGAGGAAAAGCTGCGGCGCATGCCTACCGACCCGGCGCGCGTGCACCGCGACGATCCGGGCGAACCGCAGCGCTGCCCGGTGTGGTCGCTGCACCAGCTGTACTCCAGCGACGAGCAGTTGCACTGGGTCATCGAAGGCTGCCGCAGCGCTGCGATCGGCTGCCTCGACTGCAAGAGCCGCCTGTGCTCCTCGCTGCAGAGCGAGCTGGCGCCCTTGCAGCGGCGTGCGATCGACTACGAGGACAGCCCGGATCTGGTCCGCAGCATCCTCGCCGAAGGGGCCGAGCGCGCACGTGACGAGGCACGCGACACCCTGGCCGAGGTGCGCATGGCCATGGGCCTGAACTACCGCTGAAGGAGCGCTCGCCGTGAGTGAACCCGTCACGCCGTCGATGGACAACCAGGCTGGTGCCCAGCAGGAGCTGCCGTTCGCCCTGGTGTATGGCGAAGCGGTCACCGAACTGCCGCTGGACCTGTACATCCCCCCGGACGCCCTGGAGGTGTTTCTCGAAGCGTTCGAGGGGCCGCTGGACCTGCTGCTCTATCTGATCCGCAAGCAGAACATCGACATCCTCGACATCCCCGTCGCGGAAATCACCAAGCAGTACATGGGCTATGTCGAGCTGATGAAGTCGGTGCGCCTGGAGCTGGCCGCCGAGTACCTGGTGATGGCTGCCATGCTCGCCGAGATCAAGTCGCGCATGCTGCTGCCGCGCTCGACCGAGACCGAGGACGAAGAGGATGACCCGCGTGCGGAGCTGATCCGCCGCCTGCAGGAGTACGAGCGTTTCAAGGCGGCCGCCGAAGACCTAGACGAGCTGCCGCGAGTCGGCCGCGACGTCATCGTGCCCCGGCTGGATGCCCCCGAGGCCAGGGCGCGCAAGCTGTTGCCGGACGTCAGCCTGGAAGAGGTGCTGCTGTCGATGGCCGAGGTGCTGCGCCGCGCCGACATGTTCGAAAGCCATCAGGTCACCCGTGAGGCGCTGTCTACCCGCGAGCGCATGAGCGAGGTGCTGGAGCGTCTCAAGGGCGGCGCGTTCGTGCCCTTCGTCGAGCTGTTCGCTGCGGAGGAAGGGCGGCTCGGCGTGGTTGTGACCTTCATGGCAATTCTCGAGTTGATCAAGGAATCGCTGGTCGAACTGGTGCAGAATGCGCCGTTTGCCGCCATCCATGTACGAGCCCGCATCGAGCAGGATGTGGAGGCGTAACGCGCGAGTCGTCCTGGGAAGCGTTGAACAAAGGGAGTTTCAGGTGAGTATCTTTTCGCGTTTCTTCGGTCGCCGCGACGACGCTGCCGCAGAGCCGGCCCGTCTGGTCGCCAATCCCGCCAGCGAAGGGCGAGTCAGCCTGCAGGTGCTGTTCCCGGCTGCGCTGCAGCTGGATCAGGATGAGCTGACCCGCGTCCTGCGTGCCTATCACCCGGAAATGGCCGCAGCGAGCTGCGAGGTGTCCGACGAAGTCGAACAGTTCTTCGCCCTGGCCGGCTGGGGAGAGCACGTGGTGCGACTGCTCGGCTTCGATGCGCCGTTCCCTGCGCAATCGCTGGAGTCCTGCGTGGCCCCCGCGCATTACCCGCAGGCACTCAAGGATGAGGTGCGCGCCCATGCCAGCCATGTCCTGCTGTACTACGCCGGGCATGACGACGACCCCCTGGAGCAATACGTGGTGCTGGCCGCGGTCGCCGGTGCGCTGGCGCATTTCGGTGCCATCGCGGTGCTCAACGAGAGTGGCAGGACCTCCTTGCCCGCAGCGATCTTCAATGACCAGGGACTGGGACGCGAGAGCCTGGACGTGCTGCGCGGCATGCCGCTGACCGCGCTCTACTGCGGCTTCGTCAAATACGACGTCGAAGGCGTGCAGGGCACCTGGATGCGTACCTACGGCGGTGGCGTGTTCGGTATCGCCGACTTCGCCGTGCTGGCCGAGGGGCATCATGAGGGCGAACGCTACTCGGAGCTGTTCGACAACGTGATGAGCTACCTGCTGAGCAGCGGCGCGCAGATGGCCCCCGGGCACACCCTGCAGGTCGGCGAGGACGCCTTCATGCGCCTGCGGGCGCCGCTGGCCGAGGAATACTTTCTCGACGGGCCGGACCCGCTGCTGGTCGCCGAGATCATCGCGGCGCACGAGGCCAATCCGGCCTGAAGCGCCCCTCGGCATTTGCTAGACTGCCGGGCCGCATTTAATGTGGCCCCTTTCACTTCTTGCCCCCAGGTTTACCTGATCATGACGCTGTCCGATCCGCACCAGCTTGCCACCGTGCTCGAAGGCCTGCTCCTGGCGGCGGGCAAGCCCATGTCCCTGGAGCGCCTGTTCGAGCTGTTCGAGGAGCACGAGCGTCCGGACAGCGGCGTCTTTCGCGAGGCCCTGGGCATCCTGGCGCGCAGCTGCGAGGGGCGTGCATTCGAACTGAAGGAAGTCGCCTCGGGCTACCGCCTGCAAGTGCGTGAGCGCTTCGCCCCCTGGGTCGGACGGCTGTGGGAGGAGCGGCCGCAGCGCTACTCGCGCGCGCTGCTGGAAACCCTGGCGCTGATCGCCTATCGGCAGCCGATCACCCGTGGCGAGATCGAGGATGTACGCGGCGTGGCGGTCAACAGCAACATCACCAAGACCCTGCTCGAGCGCGAGTGGATTCGCGTGGTGGGCTATCGCGACGTCCCGGGGCGGCCGGCGATGTTCGCCACCACCAAGGGCTTTCTCGATCACTTCAACCTCAGGAGCCTCGACGAACTGCCGCCGCTGGCCGCGCTGCGGGAGCTGGAGCCCGAGCCGCAACTGGCGCTGGATGACGAGGCGGAAGTGCCGGAAGGGCTGCAGGCGCGCGCCGATCTGGCGCTGCAGGAGGAGGGCGAGGCCGCCGAGCCACGGGAGGAAACCAGTTTCCGCAGCCTGCTGGCCGAACTCGACACCATGGAGCTGGGGCTCAAGACCGATTTCGACGACTTGCCCGAGCCGGAGTCCGAGCCCGAACCCGAGGCGCTGGAAGCGGACGAGCCCGAGCCACGGCCGGCGGCGGACGACTGAGGTCCGCCGCCCGCTGTATCAACCGGCGAAGGCGTTGATGAACCAGGTGATCGCCGGCAGCGCGACGATATCGATCAGCACGGCGCCGCACAGCGGCACGATGATGAACGCCTTGTAGGAAAACACCTTGTAGTGTTCGCAGACCGCGCCCATGTTCGCCACCGCGTTGGGCGTGGCGCCGAGGCCGTGGCCCATGAAGCCGGCGCAGAGCACGGCGGCGTCGTAGTCGCGGCCGAGCAGGCGGAACAGCACGAACAGGGTCAGCAGCAGCATGATCACCACCTGGATCAACAGCACGCCCAGCAGCGGCAGGCCGAGCTGTTCCAGTTCCCAGAATTTCAGGCTCATCATCGCCATGGTCAGGAACAGCCCGAGGCTGACGTCACCCAGGGTGCTGATGGCGCTGTCGGGCAGTTCCAGCAGGCGCATGCGGTCATTCAGGTTGCGCACGATGATGGCCACGAACATGGCGCCGACGTAGCTCGGCAGGACCACGCCCAGGTGCGCGTCGAGCGCGCCGCCGAGCCAGAAACCCAGCACCATGATCACCAGGATGCAGGTCAGCAGGCGCAGCAGGGTGGCGCTGTCGAGCGTGCCCACGCTGCCCTGGCTGGCGCGTTCGAGCTGGCTCAGCTCGGCGCTGTTGTGGCTGTCCAGGCGCAGCTGGTGGCGGCTGATCAGCCAGCGCGCCACCGGTGTGCCGAGCAGGCCGCCAGCGACCATGCCGAAGGTGGCCGCGGCCAGCGCCGCCGTGGCCGCGCCCTGGGCGCCGAGCCCTTCGGCCACCGGGCCGAATGCCGCCGCCGCGCCGAAGCCGCCTTCGAGCGACACCGCGCCGGCCATCAGGCCCAGCAGCGGGTCGAGGTTGAACAGCCCGGCGGCGCCGACGCCGACCAGGTTCTGCAGGATGGCCAGCGCCCAGCAGGCGCCGAGGTAGATGAACAGCGTCTTGCCGCCGTGGCGCAGCAGGCCGAGGCTGCCGCCGAGGCCGACGGTGGTGAAGAAGGCCACCATCAGCGGACCTTGCAGGGCGGTGTCGAGGGTCAGCTCGAGCACGTCGAGCTTGCGCAGCAGCCAGATCACCAGGGCGAAGCCGAAACCGGCGACTACCGGTGCCGGTACGCAGAGGAAGGTCAGCACGCGGCTGTGGCGCTTGAGCAGCACGCCGCCGCCGAGCAGCAGCAAGGCGAGCGCCGTGGTGGTCAGGGCGTCGAGGTTCAGAGTCATCATTGTCATTGTTCTCTAGGGGTGGGCGGTGGCAGGGGTCACTCGAGCAGGCAGGCGGCCAGGCGTGCGGCGCAGCGAGCGGTATGGGCGTCGATGTCCAGACGCGGGTTGAGTTCGGCGATGTCGGCCAGGCGCAGCTTGCCGCTGGCCTTGACCAGGCGCAGCAGGCGTTCCACCAGCGCCAGCTCCACGCCATGCGCGGACGGGGCGCTGACGCCGGGCGCCTGGGCGGCGGGCAGCACGTCCAGGCACAGGGTCAGGTAGAGCTGGTCGATCTCGCCGAGAAAACGCTCCAGGGTCTGCTCGATCTGCGCCTGGTTGCCGGCGTGCATCTGGTGGTCGAGCAGGTAGCGCACCTCGAGGCGCTCGGCCTCGGCGAACAGCGCGGCGGTGTTGTTGGGCCGGCTGACACCCAGGCAGCAGTAGTGGAAAGGCTGGCCCTGGCGCGCGCAGCGCTCGGCGATCTGGCGAAACGGCGTGCCCGAGGAGGCCCGCTCGGCGTGGCGCAGGTCGAAATGGGCGTCGAAGTTGAGGATGCCGATGCGTGCCTCAGGGGCGTGCTCGGCCAGGTGATCGGCCAGGCCGCTGTAGCTGGCGAAGGCGATCTCATGGCCGCCGCCGAGGCCCAGTGGCAGGTGGCCGGCGTCGAGCAGGTGGCGGATATCGGCGGCAAAGCACTGCTGGGCCTGCTCCAGGTCGGCATCCTCGCAGCGCACGTCACCGGCATCGTAGAGGGCATGGGGCGCGTGCCAGGCGAGATTGGCCAGGGCCCGGCGCAGGGCCTGCGGGCCTTCGCAGGCACCGGGGCGACCCTGGTTGCGCTGCACGCCCTCGTCGCAGGCGAAGCCCAGCAGGGCCACGCCTGGGGGCTGCGGCGCGTGGTCCAGTGGCTGTACCCACTGGTGCCAGCGCCGGGCGTCGCTGCCTTCGCCGGCGTCGATGCGGCCTTGCCAGGGGGTCATGTCCAGGTGTGCGTGCATGGGGTTCGTTCTCTCTCGTCTCAGTCCAGGCGCGCGCTGACTCGCGCGGCGCTCTCCAGGGTCCAGCGTTGCAGCTGCTCTGCGCGCGCCTGCACGCGGCTGGCCGGGCCCATCAGGCTCAGCGCGCCGTGCAGGCGGCCACGGCTGTCGAGCAGGGCGGCGCTCACGCCCCACACGCCCTCGTCGATTTCGCCCAGGCTGGTGCTGTAGCCGCAGGCGCGAATCTGCTCCAGCTCTTCGCGCAGCGCTGCGTGTTGACTGGCGCCCAGCCCCTGCTGGGTCAGCAGCGCCTCGAGCTCGCTGGGCTCCAGGTGAGCCAGCAGGGTCTTGGCCGAGGCGCCGTGCAGCAGCGGCTGGGCCAGGCCTTTCTGGTAGCAGCAGCGCAGCGGCTGCGGGCTGTCGATCAGCTCCACGCAGATCACCTGGCCGTTGCTCGGCAGCATCAGCCCTACGCTTTCCTTGCTCAGCTCGGCCAGGCGCCGCAGCTCGGGCTTGGCCAGGCTGACCAGGGTCGAGTCGCGGTCGAAGCGCTTGGCCAGCAGCAGGCAGGCCGGTCCCGGCAGGTAGCGGCCGTGGCCCTGGTCTTCGGCCAGGCCCCAGCGCAGCAGGGTGTTGAGGTGCCGGTAGGTGCTGCTCAGCGGCTGGCCCAGGCTGGCCGACAGTTCCTTGGCCGACAGCGCCTGTGGCGAGCGGCCCAGGGTGACGAGAATCTGCAGCAGGCGGTCGGTGGGGTTCGAATAGTTCATGCTCGGCATCCTTGATGATTTTTTTCGTCTAGTGAAATCGGGTTCCCGCTGGGTGGGAATTTTTAGCGATTTTCCCCGCTTGCGCCTGGCCTGCTAGGCTTCAGGAGCCCACACGCGTATGATTCGCGCCCGTTTCTACCCTTGTCACACCGGGAGGTGCCCAGATGAACGAACACGAACAACCACGCCCTGCAGGCGAGAAACTGCAGAAAGTCCTGGCCCGCATGGGGCTGGCCTCACGTCGTGAGATCGAGACCTGGATCGGCGAAGGCCGCGTCAAGGTCAATGGCGTTGCCGCGACCCTCGGTCAGCGCGTCGACAGTCACGACGCCATCGCGCTCGATGGGCGCCTGCTCAAGCGCGAAGAGATCGCCGGCTCGGTACGCCGCGTGCTGATCTACAACAAGCCCGATGGCGAGATCTGCACCCGCGACGATCCGGAAGGCCGTCCGACCGTCTTCGACCGCTTGCCGCGACCGAAGGAAGGCCGCTGGATCAACATCGGCCGCCTCGACATCAACACCACCGGCCTGCTGCTGTTCACCACCGACGGTGAGCTGGCCAACCGCCTGATGCACCCGTCCTACCAGATGGACCGCGAATACGCGGTGCGGGTACGCGGCGAGGTGACCGAGGAAATGCTCGAGAACCTGAAGAAGGGCGTCATGCTCGAGGACGGTCCGGCCAAGTTCACCGACATCAAGGAAGCGCCTGGCGGTGAAGGCTTCAACCACTGGTACCACTGCGTGGTGATGGAAGGCCGCAACCGCGAGGTGCGCCGTCTGTGGGAATCCCAGGGGCTGGTGGTCAGCCGTCTGAAGCGCGTGCGCTTCGGCCCGGTGTTCCTGACCTCCAACCTGACCATGGGGCGCTGGCGCGAGATGGATCAGCGCGAGGTCGACATCCTCAGCGCCGAAGTCGGGCTCACCCCGCAGGCGTTGCCGGCGATGAAGGAAAAGACCCGCGAGAAGCTCGACCGCCTGCAGCGCAAGTCGGCCAAGCCGGTGGACGTGCGCGGCAAGCGCGTGCTGCGTCCGGCCAAGGACGAAGCCGCTGGCGAGGCCCGTCCGGGGCGTGCGCCGCGCAAGGGTGCCGATGAACGCCGTGAGGGTGGGCGTGGTACGCCGGTCGCCGAGCGTCCGAGCGATACCAAGAAGCGCCAGCCGCGCCCGGCGGTCGAACTCGCCGATCGCCCCGCCCGCAAGCCGCGTCCGGCAGGGCCGGACAAGCGTTCGCCCACTGGCGATGGTCAGCGCCCAGGCTTTGGCCGCAAGCGCTGAGTGATGAAAAAGGGACTCCATGGAGTCCCTTTTTCATTGCCGGCGTGGTGCGCTTTCAGCCTGCCATCGACAGGCGGTTGCGTCCTTCGCGCTTGGCCACGTAGAGGGCGTTGTCGGCGCGGCGCAACAGGCTGTCACTCGACTCGCCGGGCAGCAGGCAGGCGCAGCCAAGGCTGATCGACACGTCGATGGGGCGGCCGGCGTCCAGGCATTGCAGCTCCATCACCGCGAAGCGCAGGCGTTCGCCGACCAGGGCTGCGCCCTCACGACTGGTGCCCGAGAGCACGACCAGGAATTCCTCGCCGCCGAAGCGGAACACCATGTCGATGTTGCGCAGCTGATTCTTCAGGGTCTGGGCCACGGCCTTGAGCACTTCGTCGCCCAGTGCGTGGCCATGGTTGTCGTTGATCGACTTGAAGTGGTCGATGTCCAGCATCAGCAGGGACAGCGGCTGCAGGTTGCGGCGGGCCAGATCCACCTCGCGCTGCAGCACCTGGTCCATGGCGATGCGGTTGCCGGTGTCGGTCAGCGGGTCGCGCAGCGCGCTCTGCAGGGCCGTGCGGTAGAGCAGCGCATTGCGCAGCGGGAACAGCAGGCAAGCCAGCAGCGCCTCCAGTTGCACCAGTTCCTCTTCGGAGAAGCGCTGCTTGCGCCTGAAGATCAGTTCGCCCAGGTATTCCCCCTCATGGCTCAGGCGATAGCCGGCCGAGTGCGGCGCGCGTTCCCCCAGTTCCAGGCGCAGGTCCTGCGACGGGTGCTGGAAGGCCAGGGCGTCGAGTGGCACCAGGCGCTGCACTTCGCGGAAGAACAGGTTGAGGATGCGCTCCGCATCCAGGCTGGTCTGCAGTTGCAGGCTCAGCTGATGGTACAGCTCCACAAGGCTGGCGGGCTTGAGCGGCAGGTTGCGATTGCCGGCGAAGCCGAGACGCTGCAGCTTGGCCGCGTCGAAATCGATGGTGTTGGAACGGCTGGGGGGGACCATGGAGCAGAACCTCTGGCGCGATGGTGCGACGAGAGGGTTAGAGCGAATATCATGCCAAGTGGTTCAAGTGAGCTGAAACTCCTGTGAAGTCAGTCACTTAGCCGGTTGAAAAAATGTCACGTGGCAAGCGTTTGCCGGTTGTCTGACGCCAATGCTGGCAATGTGCTGCCGCCAGGGCAGGGTGGTGGCATATTTCTGTCATGCGGCGGGCCGCAGCTGCCTGCGGCCCGCAGTGGGCGGGTCACTGGGCGTCGAAGGCCTGACCGTTGACCCCTTTGCTGTCCGGTCCCATCAGGTAGAGGTACAGCGGCATGATGTCTTCGGGCAGCGGGCGGGTGGCCGGGTTTTCCCCCGGATAGGCCTGGGCACGCATGGCGGTGCGCGTAGCGCCGGGGTTGATGCTGTTGGCGCGCACGTTGCTGATACCGTCCAGTTCGTCGGCCATCACCTGCATCAGCCCTTCGGTGGCGAACTTGGAGACCGCGTAGGCGCCCCAGTAGGCGCGCCCCTTGCGGCCGACGCTGCTGGAGGTGAAGGCGACGGAGGCGTCCTGCGACAGCTTGAGCAGAGGCAGCAGGGTGCTGCTGAGCATGAACATGGCGTTGACGTTGATGTGCATCACGCGCATGAAATTGTCGCCGGAGAGTTGTTCCAGCGGCGTGCGCGGGCCGAGGACCGAGGCGTTGTGCAGCAGGCCGTCGAGGCGCCCGAACTCGTTCTCGATCATCACCGCCAGCTCGTCGTACTGGTGCGGCAGGGCGGTTTCCAGGTTGAAGGGGATCACCACCGGCTGCGGGTGACCGGCCGCCTCGATCTCGTCATAGACCTGGCTCAGGTTGGCCTCGGTCTTGCCCAGCAGCAGTACGGTCGCGCCGTGGGCCGCGAAGCTCTTGGCGGCGGCGGCACCGATACCCCGGCCGGCGCCGGTGATCAGGATGACGCGATCCTTGAGCAGGTCTGGGCGGGCGCTGTAATCGAACATGAACAATCTCCTTCGGCGAGCTGCAAGCCTCGGGCTGCAAGTCTCAAGATAAAGCGAAAGACGGGGGCAGGCAGCATGCCTGGTGTGGCGCGTGCGGCTGCTGCGTCAGCAGCCGCACAGGGCGCGGTCGAGCACCGCGCGCAGTTCCTGCGGGTGGTCGACCACGACGTCGGCCCCCCAGTTGCGCGGGTTGTCTTCGGGGTGGATATAGCCGTAGGTCACGGCGGCGGTCCGGCAGCCGGCGGCGCGACCCGACTCGATGTCGCGGGCGTCGTCGCCGATGAACAGCACTTCCTCGGGCTTGACGTTCATCTGCTGGCAGGCGAGCAGCAGCATGTCCGGGGCCGGCTTGCTCTGCTTGACGTGATCCGGGCAGACCAGCACCGCCGAACGCTCGGCGAGATTCAGGCGTTGCATGATCGGCTCGGCGTAGCGCACCGGCTTGTTGGTGGCGACGCCCCACTGCAGGCGGGCCAGCTCGATGTCGCCGAGCAGTGCCTCGATGCCGTCGAACGGGCGCGTCAGGACCGCGCAGTGTTCCTGGTAGCGCTCGAGAAACTCCTGGCGCAGGGTCTCGAAGGCCGCGGAATCCGGGTCCTCGTCGAAGGCGCAGGCGACCATGGCGCGAGCACCGCCGGAAACCTGGTCACGAATGGCCTTGTCCGCCAGCGGCGGCAGGCCACGAGCGGCGCGCATGGCCTGGGTGATGGCGATGAAGTCCGGCGCCGAATCGAGGAGGGTGCCGTCCATGTCGAACAGAACTGCGCGCAAACGCATCAGTCTTTCCTCAGCGTCTGGATCATGTAGTTGACGTCGACATCCGCTTCCAGCTTGTAGTGCTTGGTCAGCGGGTTGTAGGTCAGGCCGATGATGTCCTTGACCTCGAGGCCCGCCGCGCGGCTCCAGGCGCCGAGCTCGGAGGGGCGGATGAACTTCTTGAAGTCGTGGGTGCCGCGTGGCAGCAGGCGCAGGATGTACTCGGCGCCGATGACGGCGAACAGGTAGGCCTTGGGGTTGCGGTTGATGGTGGAGAAGAACACCTGGCCGCCCGGCTTGACCAGCTTGTGGCAGGCGCGGATCACCGAGGAGGGGTCCGGCACGTGCTCGAGCATCTCCAGGCAGGTGACCACGTCGAACTGGCCGGGCATCTCCTCGGCCATGGCTTCGGCGGTGATCTGCCGGTATTCGACCTCGACGCCAGACTCCAGCTGGTGCAGCTGGGCGACGGAGAGCGGGGCTTCGCCCATGTCGATGCCGGTGACCGTCGCGCCGCGCTGGGCCATGGCCTCGCTGAGGATGCCACCGCCGCAACCGACGTCCAGCACGCGCTTGCCGGCCAGGCTGACGCGTTCATCGATCCAGTTGACCCGCAGCGGGTTGATGTCGTGCAGGGGTTTGAACTCGCTCTCGCGGTCCCACCAGCGGTGTGCCAGGGCCTCGAATTTGGCGATTTCGGCGCGGTCGACGTTGCTCATAAGCATCTCTTTCAAAGCATGGAAAGCGTATCGCCGTCATGTTGCCAGTTTAAGTCCTGGCGTGGGGCGGCGCGGGTTCGTTCAATGTATGTCAGTTTGTCGCAGGTTCGGGCGAGCCTCTGCCGATTTTCCTGCCCCAGTCCCTGGCCCTGGCGATCAGTTCGCGCTCGTCCATGCGGGTCAGGCGGCCCTCGTCCAGCAATTGCTTGCCGCCCACCCAGAGGTGTTTCACGCAGTCGCGAGCGCTGGCGTAGACAAGCTGCGATACCGGGTCGTAGACCGGTTGCTGGGCCAGGCCGGAGAGGTCGAAGGCGACGAGGTCGGCCAGCTTGCCGGTTTCCAGCGAGCCGACCTGGGCGTCCAGGCCGAGGGCGCGGGCGCCGTTGAGCGTGGCCATGCGCAGCGCGCTGTGGGCGTTCAGGGCCGTGGCCGAGCCCGATACGGCCTTGGCCAGCAGGGCGGCGGTGCGCGTTTCACCGAGCAGGTCCAGGTCGTTGTTGCTGGCGGCGCCGTCGGTGCCGATGGCGACGTTGACGCCGGCCTGCCACAGGCGCTCGACCGGGCAGAAGCCGCTGGCCAGCTTGAGGTTGGACTCCGGGCAATGGACGATGCTGCAGTTGTGCTCGACCAGCAGGGCCAGGTCGTCGTCGTCGATCTGGGTCATGTGCACGGCCTGGAAGCGCGGGCCGAGCAGGCCCAGGCGGGCCAGGCGGGCCAGGGGGCGCTCGCCGTGCTTGGCGACGGCCTCGGCCACTTCCTGGGCGGTTTCATGCGCATGCATGTGAATGCCGGCATCCAGCTCGTCGGCCAGCATGCGCACCTGTTCGAGCTTGTCGTCACTGACCGTGTAGGGTGCGTGCGGGCCGAAGGCGATGCGGATGCGCGGGTGCTGCTTGAGGTCGTCGAACAGTTGCAGGCCCTTGCGCAGCGCCTCGGCGGCGTTGAGCGCGCCGGGGACGGGGAAGTCCAGCACGGGTACGGTGATCTGCGCGCGTACGCCCGCCTTGTGCACGCACTCGACGGCCGTCTGCGGGTAGAAGTACATGTCGGAGAAGCAGCTGATGCCGCCCTTGATCTGTTCGGCGATGGCCAGGTCGGTGCCGTCGCGGACGAAGGCCTCGTCGACCCATTTGCCCTCGGCCGGCCAGATGTGCTCGTGCAGCCAGGTCATCAGCGGCAGGTCGTCGGCGATGCCGCGCAGCAGGGTCATCGCCGCATGGCCGTGGGCGTTGATCAGGCCGGGGGCGAGCAGGCAGTCCGGCAGTTCGCGCACCTCGCTGGCGGGATGGCGCAGGGCTTCGGCGCGCGGGGCGATCAGCACGATGTGCCCGTCGCGAATGCCCAGGCCGTGCTCGCGCAGCACCACGCCAGCCGGCTCCACGGGCACCAGCCAGGTCGGCAGGAGCAGAAGGTCGAGAGGGGCTTGGGGCATGGGAGCGTGTCCGTCTGGCTTGAAGGCTGCATGGAAGGCCGCCAGTGTATAGATGAACGCGCGTTGCTTGAAGTCGCCGGGGCTGCTGGATTGTTCGGTTGGCGCCTGCTTCTCTGCGTATAATCCGCGATTTTTTGATGGTTAAGGGTGGGGTGCGCGATGCGCGAGCAATTGCTGGCGGTGGAGAAGGTCCAGGCGATCGAGTGGCGCGATGGTGCGCTTTATCTGCTCGACCAGCGCCTGTTGCCGCATCGGCAGACCTGGTTGCGCTACGACTCCGCGGCAGCGGTGGCGGATGCGATTCGCGACATGGTGGTGCGCGGTGCGCCGGCGATCGGGATCGCGGCGGCCTATGGCCTGGTGCTGGCGGCGCGCTCCAGGCTGCAGGCGGGCGGTGACTGGCGCGCTGCACTGGAGGTCGACTTCGCTCGCCTGGAACAGTCGCGTCCTACTGCGGTGAACCTGTCCTGGGCCCTGCAGCGCATGCGCGAGCGCCTGGCGCGGCTCAAGGATGACGAGCAGGCGCTGCAGCAGCTGGAGGCCGAGGCGATCGGCATTCACGCCAGTGACCGTGAGGCCAACCTGACCATGGCGCAGCTCGGCATGGAGCTGATTCGCAAGCACCAGGGCAATCCGCAGGTGCTGCTGACCCATTGCAATGCCGGGGCGCTGGCCACCGGCGGTTTTGGCACCGCGCTCGGGGTCATCCGCGCTGCGCACCTGGAAGGGCTGGTCGAGCATGTCTACGTCGACGAGACCCGTCCCTGGTTGCAGGGCGCGCGCCTGACCGCTTGGGAGCTGGCCGGCGACGGCGTGCCGGTCAGTCTCAACGCCGATGCGGCGGCCGCGCACCTGATGAAGACCAAGGGCATCACCTGGGTGATAGTCGGCGCCGATCGCATCACTGCCAATGGCGACGTGGCCAACAAGATCGGGACCTATCAGCTGGCGGTCAACGCCATGCACCATGGCGTGCGGCTGATGGTGGTGGCACCCAGTTCGACCATCGACATGAACCTGGAAAGCGGCGAGGACATCCTGCTCGAGGAGCGCGATGGGCGTGAGCTGCTGGACGTTGCCGGGCACCGGATGGCAGCGGATGTGCATGCGGTCAATCCGGTGTTCGACGTGACGCCAGCTGACCTGGTCGACTACATCGTGACCGAAAAAGGCGTGGTCGAGCGCCCGGACAGCGCGAAGATGACGCAACTGATGTGCCGCAAGCGCCTGCACTAAGTGCGCCGCGCACTCCCTGTCGCGGGGTAGGTGTGCGGCACGCTTTGTGGTAATCTCCGGCAGTTTTCAGGGGGGCTGGTCACAGCCGCCTTCACTGCATCGAATCGTGACATAACTCGTTGATTTGTCGTGAGTCGCTGATGGCTCGAAGCTATCGCGACGTGCTCCATGGCGTTCAGGAAGAATGACGCGGAGTTTCACCAGAAAAAGGAACCAGGCTTCTCATGGGCGAACTGGCCAAAGAAATCCTCCCGGTCAATATCGAAGACGAGCTGAAACAGTCCTACCTCGACTACGCGATGAGCGTGATCGTCGGGCGTGCGCTGCCGGATGCGCGCGATGGCTTGAAGCCCGTCCACCGTCGTGTGCTGTACGCCATGAGCGAACTGGGCAACGACTGGAACAAGCCCTACAAGAAATCCGCCCGTGTGGTCGGTGACGTGATCGGTAAATACCACCCGCACGGCGACACTGCGGTGTACGACACCATCGTGCGGATGGCGCAGGACTTCTCCCTGCGTTACCTGCTGGTCGACGGTCAGGGCAACTTCGGTTCGGTGGACGGCGACAACGCCGCCGCCATGCGTTACACCGAAGTGCGCATGACCAAGCTGGCCCACGAGCTGCTGGCCGACCTGGACAAGGAAACCGTGGACTGGGTGCCGAACTACGACGGCACCGAGCAGATTCCGGCGGTGATGCCGACCAAGGTGCCGAACCTGCTGGTCAACGGCTCGTCGGGTATCGCCGTGGGCATGGCCACCAACATCCCGCCGCACAACCTCACCGAGGTGATCGATGGCTGCCTGGCGCTGATCGACAACGCCGAGCTGACCGTCGATGACCTGATGCAGTACATCCCGGGCCCGGACTTCCCCACTGCCGGCATCATCAACGGCCGTGCCGGGATCATCGAGGCCTACCGTACCGGTCGCGGGCGCATCTACATCCGTGCCCGCGTCGAGGTCGAGGACATCGACAAGTCCGGCAACCGCCAGCAGCTGGTGGTCACCGAGCTGCCGTACCAGCTGAACAAGGCGCGTCTGATCGAGAAGATCGCCGAGCTGGTCAAGGAGAAGAAGATCGAAGGCATCACCGAGCTGCGTGACGAGTCCGACAAGGACGGCATGCGCGTGGTGATCGAGCTGCGTCGTGGCGAAGTGCCGGACGTGGTGCTGAACAACCTTTACGCCCAGACCCAGATGCAGAGCGTGTTCGGTATCAACGTGGTGGCGCTGGTCGACGGTCAGCCGAAGACCATGAACCTCAAGGACATGCTCGAGGTGTTCGTCCGTCACCGCCGTGAAGTGGTGACCCGTCGGACCGTCTACGAGCTGCGCAAGGCCCGCGAGCGTGGCCACATCCTCGAAGGCCAGGCCGTGGCGCTGTCCAACATCGATCCGGTGATCGAGCTGATCAAGGCGTCGCCGACGCCGGCCGAGGCCAAGGAGCGTCTGCTTGCCACGGCCTGGGAATCCAGCGCGGTGGAAGCCATGGTCGAGCGCGCCGGCGCCGACTCCTGCCGCCCGGAAGGGCTGGACGAGCAATACGGTCTGCGTGACGGCAAGTACTACCTGTCGCCGGAACAGGCACAGGCCATTCTGGAGCTGCGTCTGCACCGCCTGACCGGCCTGGAGCACGAGAAGCTGCTGGCCGAGTACCAGGAAATTCTCGCCCTGATCGGTGAGCTGATCCGTATCCTGACCAGCCCCGAGCGCCTGATGGAAGTCATCCGCGAGGAGCTGGAGAAGGTCAAGGCCGAGTTCGGTGATGCCCGTCGTACCGAGATCATCGCCTCGCGTCAGGACCTGACCATCGCCGACCTGATCACCGAGGAAGAGCGCGTCGTCACCATCTCCCATGGCGGTTATGCCAAGAGCCAGCCGCTGGCGGCCTACGAGGCCCAGCGCCGTGGCGGCAAGGGCAAGTCGGCCACCGGGGTGAAGGACGAGGACTACGTCGAGCACCTGCTGGTCGCCAACAGCCATGCCACCCTGCTGCTGTTCTCCAGCAAGGGCAAGGTGTACTGGCTGCGCACGTTCGAGATCCCCGAGGCGTCGCGCACCGCGCGCGGCCGTCCGCTGGTCAACCTGCTGCCGCTGGACGAGGGTGAGCGCATCACCGCCATGCTGCAGATCGACCTCGAGGCCCTGCAGCAGAGCGCCGGTGCCGATGAGGACCTGGACGAAGAAGGCGTGGTGATCGAAGGCGAAGCCGTCGAAGTCGCCGAGGTCGAGGAAGTCGAGGAAGTCGAGGGCGAAACCCCCGAGCTGGTCGCCGAGCCGACGGGCGCCTACATCTTCATGGCCACCGCCTTCGGTACCGTGAAGAAGACGCCGCTGGTGCAGTTCAGCCGTCCGCGCAGCGCCGGCCTGATCGCACTGCGCCTGGAAGAGGGTGACACCCTGATCGCCGCCGCGATCACCGATGGCGCCAAGGAAGTCATGCTGTTCTCCGACGCTGGCAAGGTGCTGCGTTTCGCCGAAAGCAAGGTACGCACCATGGGTCGTACTGCGCGCGGTGTGCGTGGCATGCGCCTGGGCAAGGATCAGGAGCTGATCTCCATGCTCATTCCCGAGTCCGGTGCGCAGATCCTCACGGCATCCGAGCGCGGCTTCGGCAAGCGCACCGGCCTGGGCAAGTTCCCGCGTCGTGGCCGTGGTGGCCAGGGCGTCATCGGCATGGTGACCAGCGAGCGCAACGGCAAGCTGGTCGGTGCCATCCAGGTGCAGGACGGCGAGGAAATCATGCTGATCTCCGACCAGGGCACGCTGGTGCGTACCCGCGTCGACGAAGTCTCCAGCTCGGGTCGTAACACCCAGGGCGTGACGCTGATCAAGCTGGCCAAGGATGAAACCCTGGTCGGTCTGGAGCGTGTGCAGGAGCCTACGCCGGTCGAGGACGACGAACTGCTCGAAGGTGAGGAGGGCGTCGAGGTCGCCGAAGAAGGCGCCGAGGCACCGGTCACCGACGCCGAGGAAGGCAGCGAGGAATAAATACGCGCCTCGTGGGAGGGGCTTCAGCCGCGACTGTCGCCGCTGAAGCCCCTCCCACAGATCGCAGGTTCAGGTCATAGGATGGGGTGAACCCATCGAAATGAATTGAGAGAAGAGAAGTGAGCAAGCGAGCTTTTAACTTCTGCGCCGGCCCGGCCGCGCTGCCGACCGCTGTACTGCAACGTGCCCAGGCCGAAATGCTCGACTGGCAGGGCCAGGGCCTGTCGGTCATGGAGATGAGTCACCGTAGCGAGGAGTACGTGGCCATCGCCAGCCAGGCCGAACAGGACCTGCGCGATCTGCTCGCTGTGCCCAGTGATTACAAGGTGCTGTTCCTGCAGGGCGGTGCCAGCCAGCAGTTCGCCGAGATCCCGCTGAACCTGCTGCCGGAAGACGGCGTGGCGGATTACGTCGAGACCGGTATCTGGTCGAAGAAGGCCATCGAAGAGGCGCGTCGCTATGGCGCCATCAATGTCGCCGCCAGCGCCAAGGCGCACGACTATTTCGCCATTCCCGGGCAGAACGACTGGCAGCTGTCGAAAGATGCCGCCTACGTGCATTACTGCAGCAACGAAACCATCGGCGGCCTGCAGTTCGACTGGATTCCGCAGGTGGGCGACACGCCCCTGGTGGCGGACATGTCCTCGGACATCCTCTCGCGTCCGCTGGATGTCTCGCAGTTCGGCCTGATCTACGCCGGTGCGCAGAAGAACATCGGCCCCAGCGGCCTGGTGGTGGTGATCGTCCGCGAAGACCTGCTCGGCCGCGCTCGTTCGAGCTGCCCGACCATGCTCGACTACAAGGTCTCGGCGGACAACGGCTCGATGTACAACACCCCGGCGACCTATTCCTGGTACCTCTCCGGCCTGGTGTTCCAGTGGCTGAAGGAGCAGGGCGGCGTCGAGGCCATGGAGCGCATCAACCGCGCCAAGAAAGACCTGCTGTACAAGACCATCGACGACAGCGACTTCTACAGCAACCCGGTCGCGCACAATGCGCGTTCCTGGATGAACGTGCCGTTCCGTCTGGCCGACGAGAAGCTGGACAAGGTGTTCCTGGCCGGCGCCGACGAGCGTGGCCTGCTCAACCTCAAGGGGCACCGCTCGGTGGGGGGCATGCGTGCCTCCATCTACAACGCCGTCGGCCTGGATGCGGTCGAGGCGCTGGTGGCCTACATGGTCGAGTTCGAGAAGGAGCATGGCTGACATGTCCGAGCAGGAACTGCAGGCGCTGCGGGTTCGCATCGACAATCTGGACGAGCGTATCCTCGAGCTGATCAGCGACCGTGCGCGCTGCGCCGAAGAAGTCGCGCGGGTGAAGATGAAGGAGCTGAAGGAGGGCGAGTCGCCCGTCTTCTACCGTCCCGAGCGTGAAGCTCAGGTGCTCAAGCGCGTGATGGAACGCAACCAGGGGCCGTTGGGCAACGAGGAGATGGCGCGGCTGTTCCGCGAAATCATGTCCTCCTGTCTGGCCCTGGAGAACCCGCTGAAAGTCGCCTACCTCGGCCCGGAAGGCACCTTCAGCCAGGCGGCGGCGATGAAGCACTTCGGCCATGCGGTGGTCAGCGTGCCGATGGCCGCCATCGACGAGGTGTTCCGCGAGGTCGCCGCCGGCGCGGTGAACTTCGGCGTGGTGCCGGTGGAGAACTCCACCGAAGGGGCGATCAACCACACGCTGGACAGCTTTCTCGAACACGACATGGTCATCTGCGGTGAGGTGGAGCTGCGCATTCACCACCACCTGCTGGTGGGCGAGACCACCAAGACCGACAAGATCACCCGTATCTATTCCCATGCCCAGTCGCTGGCGCAGTGCCGCAAGTGGCTGGATGCGCATTACCCCAACGTCGAGCGCGTGGCGGTTTCCAGCAATGCCGATGCGGCCAAGCGCGTGAAGAGCGAGTGGAACAGCGCGGCCATCGCCGGTGACATGGCTGCCAACCTGTATGGCCTGACCAAGCTGGCCGAGAAGATCGAGGATCGCCCGGACAACTCCACGCGCTTCCTCATCATCGGCAGCCAGGAAGTGCCGCCGACCGGCGACGACAAGACGTCGATCATCGTCTCCATGCGCAACAAGCCGGGTGCCTTGCACGAGCTGCTGGTGCCGTTCCATAACAACGGCATCGACCTGACCCGCATCGAGACCCGTCCGTCGCGCAGCGGCAAGTGGACCTATGTGTTCTTCATCGACTTCATCGGCCACCATCGCGATCCGCTGATCAAGGACGTGCTGGAAAAACTGGCTCAGGAGGCCGTGGCGCTGAAGGTGCTGGGTTCCTATCCGAAGGCGGTACTTTAAACTGCAGCCACAAGCTGCGAGCCACAGGCTGCAAGTGAGCGGCGCTCTGGCTCCTGGCTTGTGGCTTAGAGCTTGAGGCTTGCAGCTATGACTTGTGATTTCCTGACCCTGGCCCAGCCAGGCGTGCAGAAGCTTTCCCCCTACGTGCCAGGCAAGCCGGTCGATGAGCTGGCCCGCGAGTTGGGGCTCGATCCGGCCGGTATCGTCAAGCTGGCCAGCAACGAGAACCCGCTGGGCCCCAGCGACAAGGTGCTGGCGGCGATTCGTGCCGAACTGGATGAGCTGACCCGCTATCCGGATGGCAACGGTTTCACCCTCAAGGCTGCCCTGGCCAGCCGCTACGCCGTCGATGCGGCGCAGGTCACCCTGGGCAATGGTTCCAACGACATCCTTGAGCTGGTCGCTCGCGCCTACCTGGCGCCGGGCCTCAATGCCGTGTTCAGCGACTACGCCTTCGCCGTGTACCCCATTGCCACCCAGGCTGTCGGTGCCCAGGGCAAGATCGTGCCGGCCCGGGACTACGGTCACGACCTGGACGCGATGCTCGCTGCGATCGACGACGACACCCGCGTCGTGTTCATCGCCAACCCCAACAACCCGACCGGTACCTGGTTCGGCCCCGAGGCGCTGGAAGCCTTCCTGGCCAAGGTGCCGGAGTCGGTACTGGTGGTGCTGGACGAGGCCTACATCGAGTACGCCGAGGGTGATGAGCTGCCGGATGGTCTGGACTACCTGGCGCGTTATCCCAATCTGCTGGTCTCGCGTACCTTCTCCAAGGCTTATGGCCTGGCGTCGCTGCGAGTTGGCTACGCGATCAGCTCGCCGGCCATCGCCGACGTGCTCAACCGGGTGCGGCAGCCGTTCAACGTCAACAGCCTGGCGCTGGCCGCCGCCTGCGCGGCCCTGGCCGATAGCGACTACCTGGCCGAGAGCCGTCGTCTCAATGACGCCGGCATGCAGCAGCTGGAAGACGGCTTGCGCGCCCTGGGGCTCGGCTGGATTCCGTCCAAGGGCAACTTCATTGCCGTCGACTTCGGGCGCGACACGGCCGCGATCAACCAGGCGCTGCTGCGCGAAGGGGTGATCGTGCGGCCGATGGCGGGCTACCGCATGCCGAACTTCCTGCGCGTTTCCATCGGTTTGCCGAGGGAGAATGCGCGCTTCCTCGAGGCGCTGGCCAAGGTGCTCTCGGCGTGACTGTAACGGCCGTGCAATCGAATGCCCCTAAGATCGGCCGCCTCGTGGTGGTGGGCCTCGGGTTGATCGGTGGCTCCTTCGCCAAGGGGCTGCGTGAGCGTGGCCTGTGTCGCGAAGTGGTGGGTGTCGACCTGGATGCCGAGTCGCGGCGACTGGCCGTGCAGCTGGGGGTGGTCGATCACTGCGAGTCTGACCTGGCCACCGCCTGTCAGGGTGCCGATGTCATCCAGCTGGCAGTGCCTATCCTGGCCATGGAGAAGCTGCTCGCCGAGCTGGCGAAGCTCGATCTCGGCACGGCGGTTCTGACCGATGTCGGCAGTGCCAAGGGCAATGTCGTGCGTGCCGCGCGCCTGGCCTTCGCCGGCAAGCACGTGCGCCTGGTGCCCGGGCACCCGATCGCCGGTTCCGAGCAGAGCGGGGTGGAGGCTGCCAACGCCGGCTTGTTCCGCCGGCACAAGGTCATCCTCACGCCTTGCGAGCACAGCGATGAGTCAGCCGTGGCACTGGTCGAGAGCCTGTGGCGCGAGCTGGGGGCGGCTGTCGAGGTGATGGAGGTGGAGCATCATGATCAGGTGCTCGCCGCGACCAGTCATCTCCCGCATCTGCTGGCTTTCACCCTGGTCGACTCGCTGGCCAAGCGCAGCGAGAACCTGGAGATTTTCCGTTACGCCGCTGGTGGTTTCCGCGATTTCACGCGGATCGCCGGCAGTGATCCGGTGATGTGGCACGATATCTTCCTCGCCAATCGCGAGGCCGTGCTGCGTACGCTGGACACGTTTCGCGACGACCTCGACGCCCTGCGCGACGCGGTCGACGCTGGGGATGGGCATCAACTGCTGGGCGTGTTCACCCGCGCCCGTGTGGCCCGCGAACATTTCAGCAAAATTCTGGCCCGCAGGGCCTATGTGGACGCTATGCACTCGACCGATCTGATTTTCCTGGCAAAACCCGGTAGCTCACTGGCCGGCCGTATTCGCGTACCCGGTGACAAATCCATCTCGCATCGTTCGATCATGCTGGGTTCGCTGGCCGAAGGCACGACCGAGGTCGAAGGTTTCCTCGAGGGTGAAGATGCCCTGGCTACCCTGCAGGCATTTCGCGACATGGGCGTGGTCATCGAAGGCCCGCATCATGGCCGCGTGACCATCCATGGTGTCGGGCTCAATGGCCTGAAGGCGCCGGCCGGCCCGCTGTACATGGGTAACTCCGGTACCTCCATGCGCCTGCTCTCGGGGCTGCTGGCCGCGCAGCCGTTCGATACCACCCTGACCGGCGATGCCTCGCTGTCCAAGCGCCCGATGAATCGCGTGGCCAAGCCGCTGCGGGAAATGGGCGCGGTGATCGAGACTGCTCCGGAAGGTCGTCCGCCGCTGACCATCAAGGGTGGCCAGCGCCTGACCGGCATGGCGTACGAGATGCCGATGGCCAGTGCCCAGGTCAAATCCTGCCTGCTGCTGGCCGGCCTGTACGCCGCTGGCAGCACCTCGGTGACCGAGCCGGCGCCGACTCGCGACCACACCGAGCGCATGCTGCGCGGCTTCGGCTATCCCGTCAGCGTCGAGGGCGCCACGGCGTGCGTCGAGTCCGGGCACAAGCTCAGTGCGACCCGTATCGAGGTGCCCGCCGACATTTCCTCGGCGGCCTTCTTCCTGGTCGCTGCCAGCATCGCCGAGGGTTCCGAGCTGGTGCTCGAGCATGTGGGCATCAACCCGACCCGCACCGGTGTGATCGACATCCTCAAGCTGATGGGCGGCGACATCAACCTGGAGAACCAGCGTGAAGTCGGCGGCGAGCCGGTTGCGGACATCCGTGTACGCGCGGCCAGGCTCAAGGGCATCGATATCCCGGAAGACCTGGTGCCGCTGGCCATCGACGAGTTCCCCGTACTGTTCGTGGCTGCTGCCTGCGCCGAAGGCCGCACCGTGCTGCGCGGCGCCGAAGAGCTGCGGGTCAAGGAGTCCGACCGTATCCAGGTCATGGCCGATGGCCTGGTTGCGCTGGGCGTCAAGGCCGAGCCGACCCCGGACGGTATCGTCATCGAAGGCGGCGCCATCGGTGGTGGTGAGGTCTGGGCGCATGGCGATCACCGCATCGCCATGTCCTTCAGCGTCGCCTCGCTGCGCGCCAGCGCGCCGATCCGCATTCACGACTGCGCCAACGTCGCCACTTCCTTCCCCAACTTCCTCGCCCTGGCGGCCGAAGTGGGCATCAACGTGGCAGAAGAGGGCAAGGCATGAGCGCCCCGGTCATCACCGTCGACGGGCCGAGCGGCTCGGGCAAGGGCACGCTCTGCGCGCTGCTGGCCAAGCAGCTGGGCTGGAACCTGCTCGACTCCGGCGCCCTGTATCGCCTGTTGGCCTTCGCCGCCGGTAATCACGGCATCGACCTGACCAACGAGGAAGCGCTCAAGCAACTGGCGGCGCATCTGGATGTGCAGTTCATCGACAAGCGCATCATTCTCGAAGGCGAGGAAGTCACCGACGCCATCCGCAACGAACAGGTGGGGGCGGGCGCTTCC
The DNA here is from genome assembly GCF_017915135.1 of Ectopseudomonas khazarica. NCBI lineage: Bacteria > Pseudomonadati > Pseudomonadota > Gammaproteobacteria > Pseudomonadales > Pseudomonadaceae > Ectopseudomonas > Ectopseudomonas khazarica. The sequence continues at coordinate 2,127,729 of NZ_CP068551.1, forward strand.
ATGGTCGCCTCGCTGCCGGCGGTGCGTGAAGCGCTGCTGCAGCGTCAGCGCGCGTTCCAGGAAATGCCGGGCCTGGTCGCCGATGGCCGCGACATGGGAACGGTGGTGTTCACCGAGGCGCCGCTGAAGGTTTTTCTCACGGCCAGCGCCGAGGAGCGTGCTCGCCGCCGCTACCTGCAGTTGAAGGCCAAGGGCGATGATGTTAATCTCGCGAGTCTTCTCGATGAGATTCGGGCACGCGATGAGCGCGATACCCAGCGCGCAGTGGCACCGCTGAAGCCTGCCGCAGACGCAATCCTGCTGGATTCGACCGAGCTTTCCATCGAGCAAGTGCTAGAACGAATTCTGCGTGAGGTCGCTGAGCGCGATCTCGCCGGGTAAGAGCTCCGGCTGTCCTAAGTCGGAAAGCTCGCAAGGAGGCATGCGGGAGACCAGTCCTTGTCCCGCAGGCCTCTTTTTACATGAACGAACCCACATGGTCTGGAATGTGGTTTGGGCGAATCCCCGCCCTTGATCAACAGGAATCAACATGAGCGAAAGCTTTGCAGAACTATTTGAAGAAAGCCTGAAATCCCTCGACATGCAGCCGGGTGCCATCATCACCGGTATCGTGGTCGACATCGACGGTGACTGGGTTACCGTACACGCCGGCCTGAAGTCCGAGGGCGTCATCCCGCTCGACCAGTTCTTCAACGAACAAGGCGAGCTGACCATCAAGGTCGGTGACGAAGTCCACGTTGCGCTGGACGCGGTTGAAGATGGCTTCGGTGAAACCAAGCTGTCCCGCGAGAAAGCCAAGCGCGCTGAATCCTGGCTGGTTCTGGAAGCTGCGTTCAACGCTGAAGAAGTGGTCAAGGGCGTTATCAACGGCAAGGTCAAAGGCGGCTTCACCGTTGACGTCAACGGCATCCGCGCGTTCCTGCCGGGTTCCCTGGTCGACGTCCGTCCGGTGCGTGATACCACTCACCTGGAAGGCAAAGAGCTGGAATTCAAGGTCATCAAGCTGGACCAGAAGCGCAACAACGTTGTCGTTTCCCGTCGCAGTGTCCTGGAAGCCGAGAACAGCGCCGAGCGCGAAGCTCTGCTGGAATCCCTGCAGGAAGGCCAGCAGGTCAAAGGTATCGTCAAGAACCTCACCGACTACGGTGCGTTCGTTGACCTGGGCGGCGTAGATGGTCTGCTGCATATCACCGACATGGCCTGGAAGCGCATCAAGCACCCGTCCGAAATCGTCAACGTTGGCGACGAGATCGACGTCAAGGTTCTGAAGTACGACCGCGAGCGCAACCGCGTATCCCTGGGCCTGAAGCAACTGGGCGAAGACCCATGGGTTGCCATCAAAGCCCGTTACCCGGAAAACACCCGCGTCATGGCGCGCGTCACCAACCTGACCGACTACGGCTGCTTCGCTGAGCTGGAAGAAGGCGTTGAAGGTCTGGTGCACGTTTCCGAAATGGACTGGACCAACAAGAACATCCACCCGTCGAAAGTCGTCAACGTCGGCGACGAAGTGGAAGTCATGGTTCTGGACATCGACGAAGAGCGTCGTCGTATCTCCCTGGGTATCAAGCAGTGCAAGACCAACCCGTGGGAAGACTTCTCCGGTCAGTTCAACAAGGGTGACAAGATCTCCGGCACCATCAAGTCGATCACCGATTTCGGTATCTTCATTGGTCTGGACGGCGGCATCGACGGCCTGGTTCACCTGTCCGACATCTCCTGGAACGAAGCCGGCGAAGAAGCCGTGCGTCGCTTCAAGAAGGGCGACGAGCTGGAAACCGTCATCCTGTCGGTCGACCCGGAGCGCGAGCGCATCTCCCTGGGCATCAAGCAGCTGGAAGACGATCCGTTCAGCAATTACGTCTCCCTCAACGACAAGGGCACCATCGTCCGCGGCGTTGTGAAGGAGGTGGATGCCAAGGGCGCCATCATCGACCTGGGCAACGAGATCGAAGCCACTCTGAAAGCTTCCGAAATCAGCCGTGACCGCGTTGAAGACGCGCGCAACGTCCTGAAGGAAGGCGACGAAGTAGAAGCCAAGATCATCAGCGTTGACCGCAAGTCCCGCGTTATCAGCCTGTCCATCAAGTCGAAAGACGTCGAGGACGAGAAGGACGCGATGAAGGAACTGCGTAACAAGCAAGACGTTGAAAGCACCGGCCCGACCACCATTGGTGATCTGATCCGTGCTCAGATGGAAAACCAGAACTAAGTTCAGGTAATTCATCGAAGAAAAGGGCGGCCCTCGGGTCGCCCTTTTTCGTTTCTGCGGCTCTCATCGGTCCGTTGACATGCAGCGGCTGGCGGCACTCGCCGCGCCCGCTGAATGTGTGCGTGATGCGGCGCTTATGCCTGAGTCATCAACTCTCAATCCGGATATTGCGCTAACACCTTGTTTTTTGGGCTGTTCAAAAGCTGACCAGCGTGCTAAAACCGATCCATCGAGTCTTCTAGCCGCTTGAAAAAGAAGGGAAAACCATGACCAAGTCGGAGTTGATCGAACGAATCGTCACTCACCAGGGTCAGCTCTCCTCCAAGGATGTCGAGCTGGCCATCAAGACCATGCTGGAGCAGATGTCCCAGGCGCTGGCGACAGGGGATCGCATCGAGATCCGTGGCTTCGGCAGCTTCTCCCTGCACTACCGCGCCCCGCGCGTAGGGCGCAACCCGAAAACCGGCCAGTCGGTGCGTCTGGACGGCAAGTTCGTGCCGCATTTCAAGCCAGGCAAGGAGCTGCGGGATCGGGTCAATGAAGACGAATAGCTGTATTTTCCAACTGGCTCGCTGAACTGGCCCAGGCCGTCAGAGATTTCCTGGCCTCCTAGCGAGGCGCTTTCAAACGCATCAGGGCTGACGCCTCCCACCGATGGCCCGATCCTTCAGTGAGCTAGCGCCGTATAGCGCTGCCTGCGAAGCTTGACTTCTCCGTCTCTCAGGACTGTCTCAGCTACCGAAATCAGGGGCGCTACTATCGAGGAGCGACACCAAACTTAGCCTGTAAGAGGGAGGCATGTTGGTGGGGCGTGTCTTCCAGAATTGCGCCCAATTCTTTGAACTCATCCGCCAGCGTTAGCCATCGCCCCTGGCCAGAGCGCGTAGGGATATTCCGCTATAGGGTTCATCAAGAGTTGTCCAGATGGAATACTCGGAATGAAATTTACAAAGTGCAGGGCGACAATTCAGTTATAACGTGCGTAGGCTTACGCATTGCGAGAGCGACAGGTCGGCCAGGCTTGCCAGGAAGACCCTGCGTTGCCAAGGACTGCCAAAGAGGCGTTGCCATTTTTTTTGCAAGAATACCCTGTACATCCGAACTCTCTACGGTTTGTTGGGATCGGAAGAAATCGGCTGGCAATCCACTTGATGGCGGCCTATCAAAGAGGTCTGGAGTTGCTGCCTAGGCCCGTTCAGTCCTGGCGCGCTGTGCCGGAATGGCATTACGCGCTTGTGGTTCCGTACAGTTCATGGGTGGAGGGCAATGATGACTTGCTCTGCCGTCCATAAAGTCCCCTCAGCGGTAGAGTCGATTGGCTTGCGTGGTTGTTAGCAACGAATGCCGCTGGTCTGGACTGTGATGCATTATTTGGTTGGTTCGAAATCATGACGCTCCTGTTTCTTGCTGCTTTGCTGGCTGTTCTGGCTTTTGTTTTGACGGAATTGCTGCGCCGGTATGCTCTGGTCTACAGCTTGATGGATGTACCAAACGAACGTAGCTCGCACAGTGCCCCTACGCCGAGAGGCGGTGGTGTGGCGATTGTGTTGGTGTACGTGTTGGGACTTTTTATTGCTCGTGAGTCGGATCTGGCAGTTGCTAGCGATGTGCTCTGGGCGCTGGTAGGTGCTGGCGGTTTTACTGCGTTGCTGGGGTTTCTCGACGATCATGGGCACATCGCTGCACGCTTACGTCTGCTCGGACACTTCGCAGCGGCCATTTGGGCACTCTACTGGTTGGGTGGACTGCCGCCTCTGGTCTTTCTCGGTAGTGAGTGGCGGCTCGGCTGGTTGGGTCATGTAGTGGCGGCGTTCTACCTCGTATGGATGCTCAATCTCTATAATTTCATGGACGGTATCGACGGACTTGCCAGTTGCGAGGCGATCTGTGTGTGTGTTTCTGCTGCCTTGCTTTGTGCAGCATCTGGAATGCCGTCCGGGAACATCGTGTTGCCATTGCTGCTTGCCGCTTCCGTATTGGGGTTCTTGTTGTGGAATTTTCCTCCGGCGAAGATCTTCATGGGCGATGCTGGCAGCGGCTTTCTTGGGCTCATATTGGGAATTTTATCCCTTCAGGCCGGGTGGATGAGGCCGGAGTTGCTGTGGGGCTGGTTGATCCTGCTCGGGGTTTTTATCGTCGATGCAACCTATACATTGTTGCGTCGCTTGTTCAGGGGGGAGCGTGTATACGAGGCGCATCGTAGTCACGCTTATCAATTCGCCTCACGTCACTATCGTAGGCATCTGCCGGTGACATTGGCGGTGATTGCGATCAATCTGTTCTGGTTGCTGCCAATCGCTATGTTGGTCGTCACCGGCTGGCTGGAAGGCGTCCTTGGGCTTCTGCTCGCCTACAGTCCCTTGTGCCTGCTTGCCTGGCGTTTGCGCGCGGGTATGCCGGAAAACAGCGTTGCTAAAGATCAGTCGGGCGCAAAGTGATGGATGACTTGGGATTTTATATGGATGGTTTGCGTCAGTTTCTGGTCGCGCTACCGAGGCGTCAGAAGCGTCTATTGCAACTGTTGGCAGACACATTTCTGATATGGTTGGCTCTTTGGTTGTCCTTTGCAGTTCGCTTGGGGGATTGGCAGGCGGCAAAGCCCTTTGATGGGCATGGCTGGTTGTTTTTGATCGCGCCTGCCATTGCACTGCCGATATTCATTCGACTGGGAATGTATCGGGCGGTGATGCGCTACGTAGGCAACGATGCGCTTATCACCATAGTCAAGGCGGTGACCTTGGCTACGTTGGTATTGTCCCTGGCAGTTTATTGGTATCGCGGACCGACGGCGCTCGTGCCAAGGTCCATGATCTTTAATTATTGGTGGTTGAGTCTGCTGCTGCTGGGCGGTTTGCGCTTGGTCATGCGCCAATTCTTCATCGGGGACTGGTTTGAACCGATTGCTCGCCGCCGCGATATCGAGTACGGCACTTCCAAAGTTGCTATCTATGGGGCCGGTGCGGCTGGTAACCAACTGGTAGCTGCTTTGCGTCTGGGTAAAGCGATGCGTCCGGTTGCATTCATTGATGATGACTCCGGCATTGCGACTCGCACTATCGCGGGGCTGCGTGTCTACTCTTTCAAGCATATTCAGCAAATGATCAATGAAACGGGGGCGACCGAGATTCTGTTGGCAATGCCCTCGATCACCCGTGCGCTCCGACGAGAGATTCTCGATGCGCTGGCGCCTTATTCCCTGCATGTGCGCAGTGTTCCTGGTTTCGCCGACCTGGCCAGTGGGCGCGTGAAGGTCGAGGATATCCAGGAGGTCGATATCGCTGACCTTCTGGGGCGCGATGCAGTGCCGCCCCGGCAGGACCTGTTCGAGCACTGTATCAAGGATCAGATCGTCCTGGTGACAGGGGCCGGTGGCTCTATCGGTTCCGAGTTGTGCCGGCAGATACTGGCTAGTGGTGCGCGCACCCTGTTGCTCTTCGAGCACAGCGAGTTCAATCTCTACAGCATTCATAGCGAGTTGCAGCAGCGGATCGAACGGGAGTCGCTATTTATCAAACTGGTGCCGATCCTGGGCTCTATTCGGAACTTCGGACGCCTGTTCGACATTCTGCAGACCTGGAGGGTCAACACTGTCTATCATGCAGCGGCCTACAAGCATGTGCCGATGGTCGAGCACAATATTGCCGAAGGCGTGCTGAACAATCTGGTCGGTACCACCAATGCTGCGCAGGCCTCGATCAAGGCGGGTGTCGCCAACTTCGTGCTGATTTCCACGGACAAGGCCGTGCGTCCCACCAATGTCATGGGCAGCACCAAGCGCCTGGCCGAGATGGTGCTGCAGGCGCTGAGTCGTGAGTCGGCGCCGTTGCTCTTCGGCCAGGAGCGGGGCGTCCACCAGGTCAACAAGACGCGCTTTACCATGGTGCGCTTCGGTAACGTGCTGGGTTCTTCCGGTTCGGTCATTCCGCTGTTCAGGGAGCAGATCAAGCAGGGCGGGCCGGTGACGGTGACGCATCCGAACATCACGCGCTATTTCATGACCATTCCCGAGGCGGCGCAGTTGGTGATCCAGGCGGGGTCGATGGGGCAGGGCGGCGACGTGTTCGTGCTCGACATGGGCTCACCGGTGAAGATTGCCGATCTGGCCGAGAAGATGATTCGCCTCTCCGGGCTTTCCGTCCGCGACGAGAGCACGCCGCATGGCGACATCGCCATCGAGTTCACGGGCTTGCGCCCTGGCGAGAAGCTTTATGAGGAGCTGCTGATTGGCGAGGATGTGAAGCCGACCGAGCATCCGATGATCATGCGTGCCGAGGAGGACATGCTGCCCTGGGAGGAGCTCAAGGTGCGTCTTCAGGCGCTGCTGGCAGCCGTCGACGAGGATGACTACGCGCGTGTGCGCATGTTGCTGCGCGAAACGGTGCATGGCTACGTGCCTGAGGGTGAGATCGTCGACTGGATCCACCTGCGGAACCGGGAGCGCTGAGGCGAGGATTTGACAGCCGGGGGATAAGGTGTAGTTTGGAGGGCGAAGCCAAGAAGGCTTCGCTTTTTCATTTACAAGGAGTGTTTCCCATGTTGAAAGTCCGTCTTTCTTCACTGCTTTTGGCTGTCCTCGTTTCCCTTCCCCTGGCTGCGACTGCAGCTGAAACCCCAAAGGCCGAGCCCGCGAAAGCGGCAGCCGCTCAGGTGGCGCAAACCGGTCTGGTCAATCTGAATACCGCTGATGTGGCAACGCTGCAACGTGAGTTGGCCGGCATCGGTGTGACCAAGGCTCAGGCGATCGTCGCGTACCGTGAGGAGCACGGTGATTTCGCCACGGTCGATGAGTTGCTGGAGGTGAAGGGAATTGGCAAGGCGACGCTGGAGAAGAATCGCGACAAGCTGAGTGTGAAATGACGCTTGCGGGCGTCCCTGCCCAGGCCGGTCCTTGACCGGCCTTTTGCGTTTTTGTGGGTGCTGACCGGGGCCAGTTCTGGGGCAGGAAGCGGGAAGGCACCAACCAGGTGGCGATTCACGCGGCCCTCGAGGCTTTTGAACTTGGCTCCGCGACCTAGACTCGACAGCGCAGCTGAACGCGCTTCAGCGCGGCCCCGAAGGGGTGAGCGAAGCGAATAACCTGGGACGCAGTCCCTGGTGAGAGTCCGCAGGCAATAAAAAACCCAGCGCTAGGTGTGATCTCTCAGTAGGTTGTTCATCCGGGGCATTCCCGGAATTCTGGAAGCGCGACCTGGACTCGACAGCGTAGCTGAACGCGCTTCAGCGCGGCCCCGGAGGGGTGAGCGAAGCGAATAACCTGGGACGTAGTCCCTGGTGAGAGTCCGGCAGGCAATAAAAAACCCAGCGCTAGGCTGGGTTCTTGAATTTGGCTCCGCGACCTGGACTCGACAGCGTAGCTGAACGCGCTTCAGCGCGGCCTCGGAGGGGTGAGCGAAGCGAATAACCTGGGACGTAGTCCCTGGTGAGAGTCCGGCAGGCAATAAAAAACCCAGCGCTAGGCTGGGTTCTTGAATTTGGCTCCGCGACCTGGACTCGAACCAGGGACCCAATGATTAACAGTCATTTGCTCTACCGACTGAGCTATCGCGGAACAACGGAGCGTATCTTACTGATTAAAAAGGGGAAGTCAACACTTTGCTCTGGCTTCGGCTTCACTGCGATGTAGTCTGTGCGGCGCTGGTCCCGTGGGAGGGGCTTTAGCCGCGACGGCAGCCGATCGCGGCTAAAGCCCCTCCTGCGGATGCGGTTGTGGTGCATACAAAAACACCGGCTTGCAAGCCGGCGTTTTTGCAGTACTGCCGAGGCTTAGAGTACGGCGTGAATCGCGCGGGTCACGCTATCCAGGTTGCCATGGTTCAGCGCAGCGACGCAGATGCGACCGGTGCCGACGGCGTAGATGCCGAACTCGTTCTTCAGGCGCTCCACCTGTTCCACGGTCAGGCCGGAGTAGGAGAACATGCCGCGCTGCTCGGCGACGAAGCCGAAGTCACGCTTGGCGCCCAGCGCCGCCAGTTGCTCGACCATGGCCAGGCGCATGCTGCGGATGCGATCGCGCATTTCGCCGAGTTCGGCTTCCCACATGGCGCGCAGTTCAGGGCTGTTGAGCACGTTGGCGACCACGGTGGCGCCGTGGGTCGGCGGGTTGGAGTAGTTGGTGCGGATCACGCGCTTGAGCTGCGACAGCACGCGAGTCGACTCTTCACGGCTGCTAGTGACCAGCGACAGGGCGCCGACGCGCTCGCCATACAGCGAGAACGACTTGGAGAAGGAGCTGGAGACGAAGAACTCCAGGCCCGACTCGGCGAACAGGCGCACGGCCTCGGCGTCCTGCTCGATGCCGTCACCGAAACCCTGGTAGGCGATATCGAGGAAGGGTACGTGCTCGCGCTCGCGCAGTACGTCCAGCACGGCTTTCCAGTCTTCCAGCTGCAGGTCGACGCCGGTCGGGTTGTGGCAGCAGGCGTGCAGTACGACGATGGAGCGGGCCGGCAGGTTGCGCAGGTCTTCGAGCATGCCGCCACGGTTCACGCCATTGCTGAACGGATCGTAGTAGCGGTAGTTCTGCACCGGGAAACCGGCGGACTCGAACAGCGCGCGGTGGTTTTCCCAGCTCGGATCGCTGATGGCGACGGTGGCTTCCGGCAGCAGACGCTTGAGGAAGTCGGCGCCGGTCTTCAGTGCGCCGGTGCCGCCCAGGGCCTGGGTGGTGATGACGCGGCCGTCCTCGATCAGGGCTGCGCCCTTGCCGAACAGCAGTTCCTGTACCGCCTTGTCGTAGGCTGCGATGCCTTCGATCGGCAGGTAGCCACGCGGGGCGTGGGCCTCGATGCGCGCTTTTTCGGCTTCTGCGACAGCGCGCAGCAGCGGAATTCGCCCCTCCTCGTTGTAGTAGACGCCTACGCCAAGGTTGACCTTGGTGGTGCGGGTGTCTGCGTTGAATGCTTCGTTGAGGCCCAGGATGGGATCGCGCGGAGCCATTTCGACGGCGGAGAAGAGACTCATGATGGGTGCGGCAGCTCGAGTGAGGGGTGGGTGGCCAGGCGTCCCCAACGAAAGCGCTAGGGAGCGCGTAAACGGGGCGTTAGTATAACGACCCTGAATCCAGGGGGCGACAGCGCAAAGCCCTGAATTAAGGCCTTTTGCCAGGTAATTCGACTCTACTTGGCGCTATTGCCAACTCGCCCCGCAATTCATGGCTTTTGACGCCGTCCGATGGGATGCGTCACAGCTAATTTGTCGAGGTGCTGCATGTCCGATTTTCAATTGGTGACCCGCTTCAAGCCTGCCGGTGATCAGCCCGAGGCGATTCGGCAGATGGTCGAGGGGCTGGAGGCCGGCCTGTCGCACCAGACGCTGCTGGGGGTGACCGGTTCGGGCAAGACCTTCTCCGTCGCCAACGTGATCGCCCAGGTGCAGCGGCCGACCCTGGTCCTGGCGCCGAACAAGACGCTGGCGGCACAGCTCTATGGCGAGTTCAAGGCGTTCTTCCCGAACAATGCGGTGGAGTACTTCGTTTCCTACTACGACTACTACCAGCCGGAAGCCTATGTGCCGTCGTCGGACACCTTCATCGAGAAGGACGCCTCGATCAACGACCATATCGAGCAGATGCGCCTGTCGGCGACCAAGGCGCTGATCGAGCGCCAGGATGTCATCGTGGTCTGCACCGTGTCCTCGATCTACGGCCTGGGCAGCCCCGAGGAGTACCTGAAGATGGTGCTGCACCTCGACCGGGGCGACAAGATGGACCAGCGCGCCCTGTTGCGCCGGCTGGCCGAGCTGCAGTACACGCGCAACGACATGGATTTTGCCCGCGCCACCTTCCGGGTGCGTGGCGATGTGATCGACATCTTCCCGGCGGAGTCGGATCTCGAGGCCATTCGCGTCGAGCTGTTCGACGACGAGGTGGAGAGTATCAGTGCCTTCGATCCGCTCACCGGCGAGGTGATCCAGAAGCTGCCGCGCTTCACCTTCTACCCCAAGAGCCACTACGTCACCCCGCGCGAAACGCTGCTGGAGGCCGTGGAGCACATCAAGGTCGAGTTGCAGCAGCGCCTGGAGTACCTGCGCGGCGCGAACAAGCTGGTCGAGGCGCAGCGCCTGGAGCAGCGCACCCGCTTCGACCTGGAGATGATCCTCGAGCTGGGCTACTGCAACGGCATCGAGAACTACTCGCGCTACCTGTCGGGGCGCCCGGCGGGTGCACCGCCGCCGACCCTGTACGACTACCTGCCGGACGAGGCGCTGCTGGTGATCGACGAATCCCACGTCTCGGTGCCGCAGGTCGGCGCCATGTACAAGGGTGACCGCTCGCGCAAGGAAACGCTGGTGGAGTACGGTTTCCGCCTGCCGTCGGCGCTGGACAACCGGCCGATGCGCTTCGAGGAGTGGGAGTCGGCCTGCCCGCAGACCATCTTCGTTTCCGCGACGCCCGGCCCCTATGAAGGCGAGCATGCCGGGCGCGTGGTGGAGCAGGTGGTGAGGCCGACCGGGCTGGTCGACCCCGAGGTCGAGGTGCGGCCAGCGCGTACCCAGGTCGACGACCTGCTGTCGGAGATTCGTCTGCGTGTGGCGACGGGCGATCGTGTGCTGGTCACCACCCTGACCAAGCGCATGGCGGAAGACCTGACCGACTACCTGGGCGATCACGACGTCAAGGTGCGTTACCTGCACTCGGACATCGACACGGTGGAGCGGGTGGAGATCATCCGTGACCTGCGCCTGGGCACCTTCGACGTGCTGGTGGGCATCAACCTGCTGCGTGAGGGCCTGGACATGCCCGAGGTGTCGCTGGTGGCGATTCTCGATGCGGACAAGGAGGGCTTCCTGCGCAGCGAGCGCTCGTTGATCCAGACCATCGGCCGTGCGGCGCGTAATCTCAACGGCAAGGCCATTCTCTATGCCGACAACATGACGGGCTCGATGCAGCGCGCCATCGGCGAGACCGAGCGACGTCGCGCCAAGCAGATCGCCTTCAACGAGGCCAACGGCATCGTGCCCAGGGGCGTGCAGAAGGACGTCAAGGACATCCTCGAAGGCGCGGTGGTGCCGGGGGCGCGCAGCAACAAGCGCAAGGGCATGGCCAAGTCGGCGGAGGAGAGCGCGCGTTACGAGGCCGAGCTGCGCTCGCCGAGCGAGATCACCAAGCGCATTCGCCAGCTGGAAGAGAAGATGTACGCCCTGGCGCGCGACCTGGAGTTCGAGGCCGCGGCGCAGCTGCGTGACGAGATTCAGAAACTGCGGGATCGGCTGTTGCAGGTCTGATCTCGGGCGGTCGCCCCCGGATTGCATCCGGGCTACGCCTCTGCGTGTCGCGTAGGGTGGATGACGCTCTTCTCATCCACCGTTGCGTGCGTAGGTGGTGGACGGATGGAGCGGCGTCCACTCTACGGCTGGGATTCGCGGCTGAAGCCGCTCCTGCGGGTGAGGTGTCGGCGTGGGTGGATTACCCTTCATCGATCCACCGTCCCCGGTGGATGCAAAAGGCGGCATCCACCCTACGGCTGGGTTCGCGGCTGAAGCCGCTCCTACGGGTGAGGTGTCGGCGTAGGGTGGATCGCGCTTCATCGATCCACCGTCCCCGGTGGATGCAAAAGGCGGCATCCACCCTACGGCTGGATTCGCGGCTGAAGCCGCTCCTACGGGGGAGGTGTTGGCGTAGGGTGGATCGCGCTTTGTCGATCCACCGTGCCTGGTAGATGTAACAAGCGGCATCCACCCTACGGCGGGCGGGGCTCAATGTGCTGCGCCAGCGCCTGCCATGTTCTGCGGCAGTTTTCGGGTCAGCAGAATCGCCAGCATGCTCACGGCGAGGGCAATGCCGATGAAGTGGAAGGCGTCGTTGTAGGCCATGATCGTCGCCTGTTCGTGGACGATCTGACTCAGCCTGGCCAGCGCGGCCTGCTCGCTGCCCAGCGTCTGCGTCAGCAGTTGCAGGCGCTGTTCCACCTGCGGGTTGGTCGGCACAATGGATTCGCGCAGGTAATCGAAGTAGACCTTGGCGCGTGCGTCGAGCAGGGTGGCGAGCAGGGCGATGCCGATGGCGCCGCCGAGGTTGCGCAGGATGTTGAACAGGCTCGAGGCCGAGCCGGCGTCCTGCGGCAGGATGTAGGCCGTGGCGATCAGCGAGACGGTGACCATCACCAGTGGCTGGCCAAGCGCGCGCACGATCTGGATATGGTTGAACTGCGGGCCGGCGAAGTCCGGGTTGAGCACGCCGGAAAAGAAGCTCGCCGCACCGAACAGGGCGAAGCCCAGGGCGCACAGCCATTTCGGCGAGATGATCTTCATCAGCTTGGGCACCAGCGGGATCAGGAACAGCTGCGGCACACCCATCCACATGATCACTTCGCCGATCTGCATGGCGTTGTAGCCCTGGATCTGCGCCAGGTACAGCGGCAGCACGTAGATCGAACCGTACAGCCCCACGCCAAGCCCCACGCTGGAGATGCTCGCCAGGCCGAAGTTGCGCTCGCGCAGGACGCCGAGGTTGATCAGCGGATTGGGGCGTGAGATCTGCAGGATGACGAACAGGATCAGGCTGACCAGTGCCACGCTGCCGAGGCCGACGATCAGCTGCGACTCCAGCCAGTCCTTGCGATGACCTTCTTCGAGAAACACCTGCAGGCAGCCCAGGCCCATGCCCAGGGTGACGATGCCGGCGTAGTCCGTGGTCTTCAGCAGTTCCCAGTGCGGCGCCTTCTTCTCCAGGCCATAGAGCAGGCCGGCGATCATGATCAGGCCGGGCGGCACGTTGATGTAGAAGATGTATTCCCAGCCCCAGTTCTCGGTCAGCCAGCCGCCAAGCGTGGGGCCGATGGAGGGCGCGAAGGTGGCGGTGATGGCGAACAGCGCCATGCCCTTGGCGCGGTGATGCTCGGGCAGCTTGATCAGCGTCATGGTGAACGCCAGCGGGATCAGTGCGCCACCGGTGAAGCCCTGCAGCGCGCGGAACACGATCATGCTCTCCAGGCTCCAGGCCATGGAGCAGAGCAGCGAGGCGATCAGGAATCCGACCGAGACCCAGACGGCCAGGCGCCGTGCCGACAGCAGCTGCACCAACCAGGCCGTCAGCGGGATCATGATGATCTCGGCCACCAGGTAGGAGGTGGAGATCCACGAGCCTTCCTCCAGGGTGGCGGACAGCGCGCCCTGGATGTCCTTCAGTGAGGAGTTGGTGATCTGGATGTCCAGCACCGCCATGAAGGCGCCGAGCATCGCGCTCATCACCGCGATCCAGTCGCGGCGGCTGGGCTCCTCGGTGGGGCGGATCAGTGCATCACCCGCCATGGTGTTCGTCGCTGCGCAGGTCGATGGTGACCTCCACCGACATACCGGGGCGGATCAGGCCGTGCAACGGGTTGTCGGCGGAGAAGGTCAGTTTGACCGGGATGCGCTGCACCACCTTGGTGAAGTTGCCGGTGGCGTTGTCGGGCGGCAGCAGGCTGAACTGGGCGCCGGAGGCGGCAAACAGGCTGTCGATGTGGCCCTCGACGGGGGTGTCGGGATAGCTGTCGAACAGCAGCTCGGCCTTCTGCCCCGGACGCATGCGGCCAATCTGGGTTTCCTTGAAGTTGGCCTGCACCCAGATGTCCTGATCGGGTACCAGCGAGAGCAGGTAGGCGCCGTTCTGTACCACCTGGCCTTCGCGGGCCGAGCGCTGGCCGACCATGCCGCTGATCGGCGCATGAATCTGTGTACGCGACAGGTTGAGGTCGGCCTGTTCCAGATCGGCCTGGGCGGAAAGGATCAGGGCATCCAGGCGCTTGAGTTCGGCTTCGAGGCTGGCCACCTGCTGGCGCTGGGCCTGCAGGTCCGCCTGGGCCTTGGCCAGTTGCGAGCGGGCCACGCGGTTGTCGGCGGCCAGCGTGGTCACGCGTTCTTCGGAGACGTAGCCCGGCTTGCGCAGCGTCTGTGCGCGGCCAAGGTCGATCTGCGCGCGTTCCAGGGTGGCCTGGCTGGCGGCGACGTCCGCCTGGCTGGCGGCGATCAGGCTGCCTTGCTGGTCGAGCTTGCTCTGTGCCTGGGCGCGTTCGGCCTGGTGGGTCTCCAGGGCGGCGAGGGCGCGCTGGCGGGCCAGGCGGAAATCGCTGTTCTCCAGTTCGACCAGCAACTGGCCGGCTTCCACGTGCTGGTTGTCGCGCACCAGCACCTTTTCGATGCGCGCATTGAGCTGGCTGGAGACGCGGGTGATTTCACCCTGCACGTAGGCGTTGTCGGTGCTTTCCTGGTAGCGGCCGATCAACAGCCACTGGATGAGCAGGGCGCCGGCGATCAGCACCAGCAGGGTCACGAAGACGAGAAGACGGCGTTGCAGTTTGGCGGGCATGCGTGAGGCTCGGGAAGCGGCGGAGAAATGTAAGCGAATTTAACAGTGTTCCCTTTGCGCTAGTAGACTCTAGACTTGGCATGCTTTGTTGCTTATGAGGAACAATCATGGGGCTTGATGACGCACTGATCTTTACCCGAGTGGTGGAGTGCCACAGTTTCACCCAGGCGGCGACCAGCCTGGGCATGCAGAAGTCCACCGTGAGCCGGCGCATCGCCTTGCTCGAGGAGCGCCTCGGTGTGCGCCTGCTCAATCGCACCACGCGCAAGCTGCGCCTGACCGAGGTGGGGCAGGCCTACTACGAGCGCTGCCGGCAGATCATGCTCGACTTCGCCGAGGCCGAGCAGGCCGTCATGCAGTTGCAGCGTGAGCCTTCCGGGCTGTTGCGCATCACCACGCCGATCGAGTTCGGTCAGTTGTTCCTCGGGCGAGTGCTGGGGGAGTTCATGCGCCAGTACCCGCAGATCAACGCCGAGGTGGAGCTGACCTCGCGCCTGGTCGACCCGCTGGAGGAGGGCGTGGACATCGCCATCCAGGTTGGGCAGCCGCAGGACTCGACCCTGATCGCGCGCAAACTGTTCGAGAGTGGCCGGCGCCTCTGCGCCAGTCCGTCCTATCTGGCCGCGCACGGTGTGCCGCGCAGCGTGGCCGAGCTGGAGGGGCATCGGGCGATCCTCCTGCAGCACGATGCGCCGCGTTATTGGCCACTGCTGGGCGAGAACCTGCCCTGCCAGCGGGTGATGACCTGCAACAACATCACCTTCGCGCGTGAGGCGGCACTGGCTGGCGCCGGGATCTGCGGGTTGCCGGTCATGATCAGCGAGGAGGCGGTGCGCAGCGGGCGCCTGGTCGAGCTGCTGCCGGAGGCGCGCCTGCCGGTGGGCGAGGTCTACGCCATCTACCCGTCACGACGCTTCCAGGCCATGAAGGTCAAGACCTTCCTCGACTTCCTCATCGCCAGCTTGCCGATCACCCGTGGCGGGTCGCTGGAGCCGGGGGCGGCAGGCCTGATAACATCGCCCGCTTGATCAATACACCTCGTGTCTTCCTTCCGAGAGCATTCATGACCACCGTTCGTACCCGTATCGCGCCATCGCCGACCGGCGACCCCCATGTCGGCACCGCCTACATCGCATTGTTCAACCTGTGCTTCGCTCGCCAGCACGGTGGCCAGTTCATCCTGCGTATCGAAGACACCGACCAGCTGCGTTCGACCCGCGAGTCCGAGCAGCAGATCTTCGACGCACTGCGCTGGCTGGGTATCGAGTGGGACGAGGGCCCGGACGTCGGTGGTCCGCACGGCCCGTACCGGCAGAGCGAGCGTGGCGAGATCTACAAGAAATATTCCGACGAGCTGGTCAGCAAGGGCCATGCCTTCCCGTGCTTCTGTTCCGCCGAGCGCCTCGATGAAGTGCGCACGCAGCAGATGGCCAACAAGGAAACCCCGCGTTACGACGGCCACTGCATGCATCTGCAGCCCGCCGAGGCGCAAGCGCGCATCGCCGCCGGCGAGTCGCACGTGGTGCGCATGAAGGTGCCCAGTGAGGGTGTCTGCGTGGTGCCGGACATGCTGCGTGGCGATGTCGAGATCCCCTGGGATCGCATGGACATGCAGGTGCTGATGAAGGCCGATGGCCTGCCGACCTATTTCCTGGCCAACGTGGTCGACGACCACCTGATGGGCATCACCCACGTGCTGCGTGGCGAGGAGTGGCTGCCGTCGGCGCCCAAGCTGATCAAGCTGTACGAATACTTCGGCTGGGAGCAGCCGGCGCTGTGCTACATGCCGCTGCTGCGCAATCCGGACAAGAGCAAGCTGTCCAAGCGCAAGAACCCCACCAGCATCACCTTCTACGAGCGCATGGGCTACCTGCCGCAGGCCATGCTCAACTACCTGGGGCGCATGGGCTGGTCGATGCCGGACGAGCGCGAGAAGTTCTCCCTGGCTGAGATGATCGAGCATTTCGACATCAACCGGGTGTCGCTCGGTGGGCCGATCTTCGACCTGGAGAAGCTGTCCTGGCTCAACGGCCAGTGGCTGCGTGAGCTGCCGGTGGAAACCTTCGCCGCCGAAGTGCAGAAGTGGGCGCTCAACCCCGAGTACCTGATGAAGATCGCGCCGCACGTGCAGGGCAGGGTGGAAACCTTCAGCCAGATCGCACCGCTGGCCGGCTTCTTCTTCTCCGGTGGCCTGAACCTCGATGCCAAGCTGTTCGAGCACAAGAAGCTGTCGCCTGACCAGGTTCGCCAGCTGATGCAGCTGATCCTGTGGAAGCTGGAGTCGCTGCGGCAGTGGGAGAAGGAGCGCATCACCGGCTGCATCCAGGCCGTGGTCGAGCACCTCGAGCTGAAGCTGCGCGATGCCATGCCGCTGATGTTCGCCGCCATCACCGGCCAGGCCAGCTCGGTGTCGGTGCTCGACGCCATGGAGATTCTCGGCCCGGACCTGACCCGCTTCCGCCTGCGCCAGGCCCTGGAGCTGCTCGGTGGCACCTCGAAGAAAGAGACCAAGGAGTGGGAGAAGCTGCTGGCGGCCATCAACTGAGTTGTGGCGCGAGCCTGCCTGCTGCTGCCGTCGCCAAAGCGCCTGTCACGCTCGGTTTTACCCTGTGTGGGCTCTAAGTAGTTGTTCTAGTGGCAAAAACTTTGGGCCGGAAGGAAAAATGTTGTTGACAGGCAATCGGGGCGCTCTTAACATGCGCCCCGTCCTCGAGATGGGGCTATAGCTCAGCTGGGAGAGCGCTTGCATGGCATGCAAGAGGTCAACGGTTCGATCCCGTTTAGCTCCACCAATCTCGACTCCTTCGGGAGTGCCAGAATCGATGTGAGTCGATTCACGATCAGGGTCTTGCGTCCCCTTCGTCTAGTGGCCTAGGACACCGCCCTTTCACGGCGGTAACAGGGGTTCGAGTCCCCTAGGGGACGCCACTTATTCCAGCCGCAACGCTCAGGCGTTGCAGCCAGACCGCAAGGTTTCGGGGCTATAGCTCAGCTGGGAGAGCGCTTGCATGGCATGCAAGAGGTCAACGGTTCGATCCCGTTTAGCTCCACCAAACACACGCAAGGCCAGCCAGGTGCTGGCCTTGTCGTTCGAAGGTTTTGTCCCCTTCGTCTAGTGGCCTAGGACACCGCCCTTTCACGGCGGTAACAGGGGTTCGAGTCCCCTAGGGGACGCCATTTTCCAGTCGCAACGCGCAGGTGTTGCGAGCCGACCGCAAGGATTCGGGGCTATAGCTCAGCTGGGAGAGCGCTTGCATGGCATGCAAGAGGTCAACGGTTCGATCCCGTTTAGCTCCACCAATCACACTCAAGGCCAGCCTCGTGCTGGCCTTGTCGTTCGAAGGTTTCGTCCCCTTCGTCTAGTGGCCTAGGACACCGCCCTTTCACGGCGGTAACAGGGGTTCGAGTCCCCTAGGGGACGCCATTTTCTTGCCGCATTTGCGGAACCCAGGGGCTGCCTCTCACGAGGTGGCCCCTTTTTGTTTGGTTCATCGCGCTTTCCCGGGGAAGGCGGCCTTGATTTTCAGGAAGAAGTAGTCAGAGTCCCGGAAGCCATAGGCCATCCGCTTGATCACCTTGATGCGGTTGTTCACGCCTTCCAGGACGCTGGTGTGCAGGGGGAAGCGGGCGCTTGCGAGGATGCCACGGGCGTATTTGCGCAGATTCCGGGCAAAGCGTTGGAGCGGCGCCAGACCGCTGTCCCGAGCATGCCGCAGCCAACTTCGCCAGCGCCGCCAACCCTCCCGCACAGTGGGGGCGTACCAGACTTCCTTTTAACGCATCCTTGAGCACGTAGACCGTGGCCAATGGCTGGTTGGCGGCGAGCAACTCCTGCAACTGCACGGCTTGGCCGTCCTTCAGGTTTTCGCGATTGCGCAGCAACAGCCAGCGGCTCTGCTTGACCACCTTGCGTGCCGGTTTGTCATCGCGCAGGAGATTGGCCTGGTCGACGCGGATACGGTCGATCACCTCACGCCCGTAGCGCGCCACCACATGGAACAGGTCGTACACCACTTCGGCTTGAGGGCAGTGCCGCTTCACCTCCAAATCGAAGGCGGTGTTCATGTCCATCGCCACCGCTTCGATCCGTTGGCAGCGCTCGCCCAGTAACTCAAAGAATGGGCGGATCGCCTCGCGGCTGTTGCCATGACCGACCCATAGCACCCGCGTGCGCTCGGCATCCATGATCACCGTGGCGTAGCGATGGCCTTTGTGCAGGGCGAACTCGTCCATCACCAGGCAACGCACATCACCCGGCTCGAAGGTGCCGACGGCGGCATCCAGCCGACGTTTGTCGAGTTGCTTGAGCGTGTGCCAGTGTATGCCGGTGAGGCGGCTGACGTGGCTGATCGGCAGCAGTTGCAGCAAAGCCTCGAGCCAGGCCTGCAAGCGCCGCGTCAGACGTGACGCCGGCTCCAGCCAGGCGATCCGCTCGGTCACCCGCCCACAGCGCAGGCAGTCAACGCGGCGCACAGGCACCTGGAGCAGAACGCGCTGATCCAACAAATCCCGATCGCGTATCCGACGCAGTCGGCGCTCGTGGATCAGCGGACAAGCTTGGCCGCAGCGCCCACATTCGGGGATGGCGTCGGCTTGAGGCTTGAGTTCGATCAACAGGATGTTGTCGGCAGAGGGGCGACAGGCGACGACTGCGTAGCCTGGCCAGAACTGGGCAAGATCAATAGGATGCACGGTGGCAGCAGGGCGTGGGGGTTGGTTCGTTTGGCGACTGCCAATTTACCCACTTCCCTGACTGTCAACGCGCTCTTCCCCCAGACTCCGCGAAGAACCTTTTGTTTGCCTGCTCATTCCTGTCGCTGCCGTGAAGACGACCGATGGTCGTCGCGGCTGCTTGCAAGAAAAGATGATGACTGTAATATTGTGATCGTCATATAAAGGAGCCGCAGCCATGACCGAACGCAAGTACGAAACCCGCAAGCGCATTCTCGCGGCCGCTGGGCGAGTCCTTGCCGAGCGCGGCCCTGGCGACCCGGCCGTTGCCGAGGTGATGGCGGCGGCGGGGCTCACGGTGGGTGGCTTCTATGCGCATTTCAGCAGCAAGGATGCGCTGATGCTGGAGGCGTTCAGGCAGTTGCTCGGTGTGCGCAGGGAGCGCCTGGCTGGCGTCGATCAGCGCCTGGACGGCAGGGAGCGCAGGGCGCTGCTGGCAGCCTTCTACCTGTCGCGTCGGCATCGCGACGAGCCCGCTGATCGCTGCCCGCTGCCCAGCACGCTGGCGGAGATCGAACGCCTGCCGGACGGCTTCCGTCTGGCCCTGGTCGAGCACGTGGAGCAGATGGTGGCGCAGATGAGCGCCACGCCGGAGGAGGCGGATACGGCGCTGGCTGACCTGGCGCTGATGGTAGGTGGTCTGGCGCTTGCCCGGGCATTGGGCGCCGGTGAGCTGTCCGACCGCTTGTTGCGTGCCGCCAAAGCGGCGGTGCTGTGAGATCGGCTTTCGAGGAGACGATGATGAACCAGATGACATGGGTACGTGGCGTCAATGCAGCTCTGGGGCGAGTGGCCCCGCAACTGCTCGCCAGCCGACTGCGCGAACGTTTCATGACACCGCGCAACCTGCCGCCGCGCGACTGGGAGCTGCCGTTGCTGAACAGCGCCGAGCGCATCACGCTGCGTTTCGGTCTCTCGGCCTTGCGCTGGGGTAGCGGGCCAACGGTGTTGCTGATGCATGGCTGGGAGGGGCGGCCGACCCAGTTCGCGCTGCTGATCCGTGGCCTGGTCGATGCCGGCTATGGTGTCGTGGCGCTGGATGCGCCCGCCCATGGGCGCTCACCGGGGCGTGAGGCGAATGTCGTGCTGTTTGCCCGCGCCTTGCTCGAGGCGGCCAGCGAGCTGCCGCCGTTGCAGGCGATCATCGGCCATTCGATGGGCGGGGCCAGCGCGCTGCTGGCCATCCAGATGGGCCTGCGCACCGACGCGCTGGTCAGCATCGCGGCGCCGAGCCGGATTCTCGGGGTGCTGCGAGGCTTCGCCCATTTCATGGGTCTGCCTGCGGCGGCTCGTGCGCATTTCGTGCGTCAGGTGGAAACCCATGCAGGCATTCCCGCTGCGCACCTCGACGTGCAGCGCTATCAGCTGAACGTTCCGGGGCTGGTCGTGCACGCCGAGGACGATGCAGTGGTGCCGGTCAGCGAGGCCGAGTTGATCCACCAGGCCTGGTTCGACAGTCAGTTGCTGCGCTTGCCGGCGGGTGGGCACCAGCGGCTGCTGGGGGATCCGGCGATCGTGCGGGCCGTGCTCGACCTGCTCGGCGAGGTGCGTCAGGCGTCGCTGAAGGCCGTGGCGTCGTAGCTGACCACGCGATTGCGCCCGGCTGCCTTGGCGCGATACAGCGCGCGGTCGGCCAGGTCCAGCCAGTGTTCGGCGCAGCCCGGTTCGCTGGGCACGCCCGCGTAGAGGCCGATGCTCAGGCTCAGCGGGATGTCCTGCTGCTGGTAGGGGCAGGGGTGCTGGGCCAGGTCCTCGCGCAACTGCTCGGCCAGGTCCAGGGCGCCCGTCAGGTCGGTGTTGTCGAGCAGGGCGACGAACTCCTCGCCGCCGAAACGGGCCAGCAGGTCGCTGCTGCGCAGGCGCTGCTGGAAACGCTCGGCTGCATGACGCAGGCAGGCATCGCCGGCGAGATGGCCATAACGGTCATTGACCTGCTTGAAGTGATCCAGATCCAGCATCAACACGGCGATCGATTGCCGGCTGCGCTCGGCGCGGGCGTAGGCGCGCACCAGTTCTTCGTTCAGGGTCTGGCGATTGAACAGGCCGGTGAGGCCGTCGCGGCGATTCTGTTCGGCCAGGCGCAGGTTGGCCCTGGAGAGCTGCTGCAGGGTGTCCTGCAGGGTGGCGGTGCGCTCCTGCACGTGCTGATCCAGGCTCTCGCTGATCTTCGTCTGCAGCTCAAGGTGCTTGGCCTGCTCGCTGCGCAGGCGACGTTCCTGGTCGATCAGCCTGGCCTGGGCTGCGCGCTCGGCCTCCTGGGCCTGGCGAATGCGTGCGGCGAGGGCGACGGAGAATACCGTCATCTCGATCAGGCCGCCGATCTGCTGGATGTGCAGGGTGAGCAAGGAGTAGGGCAGCAGGCCGGTGCCGGTCAGAATGCTGGCGAGGCTGGCGCTGATCAGCACGAACCAGCCCAGGGCGAACAGGCGCGCCGCGGCAAAGCCGGCACGCCAGCGCAGCAGGGTGATCACGAAGGCCGCTATCGCGCAGGCGGCCACTATGACGAAGCTGCCCATCAGGGCCGGGGTGTAGGGGCCGAACAGGGCCATGCCCAGGACCAGCCAGGTGCAGGCCTTGAGGAGGCTGGTCGTCCGGCGATAGGCCTTTGGCGCCTTGTCCAGCTCCAGCACACCGTAGGTGAACTGGATGCCGAACAGCGTCGCCAGCGCGGAGGCGAATGGAAAGCTCAGCTGGTGCCAGGTCAGGGCATTGGGCCAGAGCCACTGCAGTGCGAAGCCCAGCTGGATGAACTGGTAGAAGCCGAAACTGGCGACGAACAGGCTGTACCAGAGGTAGTTGCGATCACGGGTGATGCCGAAGATGCTCAGGTTGTAGATGAACATCGCGATCAGTGCGCCGAAGAACAGGCCCTGCAGCAGCAGGCTGCGCTGTTCCTGGTGGTCGAAGGCGTCGCGGGTCATCAGGCTGGCGCTGAGGTTGGCCGAGCCCGCAGTCTGCATGCGCAGCCAGATGCGGCGCTGTTCGCCGGGGCCGACCTGCAGCGGCAGCAGCAGTTGGCGATGCTCGACCCAGCGCCAGTCGAACGGGCGCTGGTCGCCGGCACGGTAGATACGCTTGCCGTCCAGGCCGTAGGCATCCAGCTGATCGAGCAGGGGGTTGCCGACCAGCAGCACCCAGCCGAGCGAGCGCGGGTGGGGGTTGTGAACGTCCAGGCGCAGCCAGTAGGCGCTGCCGCCGTAACCGAAGCTGGCGTCGCGCCGGCCGACCTCCTGCCAGGCCGAGTCGGGCAGGTTGCGCACGTCGGTGAAGTCGGCGCTGCCGCTCGGGTCCTTCCAGTACTGCATGTAGGGGCCGGGCAGGACCTGCGCCTGGCCGATCGGCAGCGGCAGGCTGCCCGCCCAGGACAGGGCTGGCAGCAGCAGAAGCATCAGTAGGCGCAGGGCGGCAGTCAATTGCTCGTTCTCGGCTCTCGGGCACTTGCGCGGCATTATGGCGCTTTGAGATGACGCGATGAAAGCTCGGCCCTGCACGGATCGGCGTTGCGGCGTATCATGCGGGCGTCGAGTCGCGGCTGATGGCGTCGCCAGGCGTGCGAGCCGGCGCTCGGCATCAATCCCCGTCCGCAGCCTCTGCGGCAAGCCTGGAGACAAGACCATGACCTGGGACCTGCCCAGCCCCTTTCTGATCGATATCGATGTCACGGCTGACGATATCGATGGGCTCGGACATGCCAACAACGCGGTGTACGTCAGTTGGCTGGAGCGCTGTGCCTGGCGCCACTCGCAGTTCCTCGGGCTGGACCTGGTGGAGTACCGGCGCCTGGACCGCGCCATGGCGGTCGTCAGACACGAGATCGACTACCTGGCCAGCGCCTATGAGGGGCAGCGTCTGCAGATGGCGACCTGGATCGTCGAATCCGATCAGCGCCTGAAGATGGATCGGCGTTTCCAGCTGCTGCGTCCCGAGGACGGTACGACGCTGCTGCGGGCCAAGACCACCTTCGTCTGCATCGAGCTGTCCAGTGGCCGCCCCAAGCGCATGCCGGTGGAGTTCGTCGAGGGCTATGGCCAGGCGCTGTTGCAGCCTTATCCGCTGGAGCTGTGACTCGCCCTCAGTTGAACAGCGGGGCGAGAAACACCTGCTCAGCTTTCACCACGATGGCGAAATGCCGGGTTTCACCCGGGCCCAGCACTATCGACTGGGCCGCTCCGGGGCCACGGCCGCCGCAGTAGCCATCGGGTGACATGGCCACGGCGATGCTCAGCTCGCCGCTGGGCAGGTCCAGGCTGGTGCGCTCGTCCGGGCCGAGCTTTGCCACCACTTGCTGATTGATGTACAGCTCCACATTGCAGGCGTTCGGAGCGTTGTTGTCGCGACTGAAGATCAGGCGGGCCGGCGCACCGACGGCAGGGGCCGGGGGGCGATGTTCGACGCCGCGTGGCAGGGTGTCGCTGGCATGGGCCCCCAGGCACAGCAGGCCGAGCAGAACGAGTGCGGTATGACGCATGGCGGCAGCTCCTGTGGCTATCCATGCGATCAGTGTCGCCCATCTTGCGCACGGCGCGCGACCCCTTAAACTGTGCGCCCCATTTTCCCCGGACAACCTCATGCAAATCGCCCTGGCACCCATGGAGGGGCTGGTCGACGAGATCCTGCGCGACGTACTGACCCGCATCGGCGGCATCGACTGGTGCGTCACCGAGTTCATTCGCGTCAGCGAGCGGCTGCTGCCCGCCGCCACCTACCACAAGCTGGCCCCCGAGCTGTTCGGCGGCGCACGCACCCGGGCCGGTACGCCGATGCGCGTGCAGTTTCTCGGCTCCGATCCTCAGTGCCTGGCCGATAACGCGGCATTCGCCTGCACCCTGGGCGCGCCGGTGATCGATCTCAACTTCGGTTGCCCGGCCAAGACCGTGAACAAGTCGCGGGGTGGGGCGGTGCTGCTCAAGGAGCCGGAGCTGCTGCATGCCATCGTCCGTGAGGTGCGGCGTACGGTGCCGGCCGAGATTCCGGTCACGGCCAAGATGCGCCTGGGGTTCGAGGGCAAGGAAGGGGCGCTCGATTGCGCGCGGGCGCTGGCCGAAGGCGGGGCGAGCCAGATCGTGGTGCATGCGCGGACCAAGGTCGAGGGCTACAAGCCGCCGGCGCACTGGGAGTGGGTGGCGCGGGTGCAGGAGGTGGTCGGCGTTCCGGTGTTCGCCAACGGCGAGGTGTGGACCCTGGATGACTGGCGGCGCTGCCGTGAGATCAGTGGGGTGGACGACATCATGCTGGGTCGTGGGCTGGTATCGCGGCCGGGCCTGGCGCGGCAGATCGCGGCGCTCAGGGCTGGTGAGGAACCGCAGGAAATGGGCTGGGCCGAACTGCAGCCGCTGCTGCTGGATTTCTGGCAGCAGGCCCGGCGCAAGCTGGCACCGCGTTACGCGCCGGGGCGCCTGAAGCAGTGGCTGGCGATGCTGACCCGCACCTACCCCGAGGCCGTCGCGCTGTTCGCCGAGGTCCGCCGCGAGCAGGACTGCGAGCGCATCGATCGCCTGCTCGGGGCTGCAGCAGTGGATGCGAACAGGGCTTGACAGGGAAAGCCTTGAAATTTTTCCGGGTGGCCTCAGATAAGTGACTGCGGGATGCCGAAGTCGGGTCCCGCGCTATGACACTTGCTGAATCATCAGGAGAATACTCATGAGCAACGTACTGTCCCTGGCCCCCCTGTTCCGCCAGTCCGTCGGTTTCGACCGTTTCAACGATCTTTTCGAATCTGCCCTGCGTAGCAACGACGCTGGCAGCTCCTACCCTCCCTACAACGTCGAGAAGCACGGCGAGGACCACTACCGCATCGTGGTCGCGGCTGCCGGTTTCGAGGAGGACGACCTGGAACTGCAGGTCGAGCGTGGCGTGCTGACCGTGGTCGGCAACAAGCGTGATCGCAGCGCGGAAAGCGTCAGCTACCTGCACCAGGGCATCGCCCAGCGCGCATTCAAGCTGTCGTTCCGCCTGGCCGACCATATCGAGGTCAAGGGCGCCAGCCTGGTCAACGGCCTGCTCAACGTCGAGCTGGAGCGCATCGTGCCGGAAGAGGCCAAGGCCAAGCGCATCCCGATCGGCAGCCAGCGCCCGGCACTGGAAAGCTGATCCCCGTTCATGCTGCGAAAGGAAGGCGCCCACTGGGCGCCTTCTGCGTTTCGGGGGTCAGCGATCCTGTGCCTGCAAGAGCTGACGAAAGGCGTCCTGGGGCAGCGGCTTGCTGAACAGGTAGCCCTGATAGAGGTGGCAACCGAGGGCCTGGAGGAAGTCCAGCTGTTCCTGCTGTTCGACGCCCTCGGCGATCAGTTCCAGGTCCAGGCTGCGGGCCATGGCGATGATGGCGCGGATGATCTCGGCATCGTTGGGGTCGCTGGTGGCGTCGCGCACGAACGACTGGTCGATCTTCAGCATGTCCACCGGCAGGCGCTTGAGGTAGGTCAGCGAGCTGTAGCCGGTGCCGAAGTCGTCCATGGCGAAGCTGACGCCGTGCTTCTTCAGCCGCAGCATCTTGCCCACGGTATCGTCGATGTTCTGGATGACGATGCCCTCGGTCACCTCCAGCTTGAGCATGGCGTTCGGCAGCCGGCTGTCCTTCAGGCTCTTGGCGACCCGCTCGACGAACTCGTGCTGGCGGAACTGGCGCGGGCTGATGTTGACGCACAGGCTGAAGCGCTCGCTGTCGATCAGTCCGCCGACCAGCAGCTGGGAGCAGAAGTGGCAGGCCTCGGCGAGGACCCAGCTGCCGACCTCGATGATCAGACCGCTCTCTTCCAGAACCTGGATGAACTGCGCCGGTGACTGCGGGCCCAGCTGCGGGTGCTGCCAGCGCAGCAGGGCCTCGGCGCCGACCACCTTGCCGTCGCGGGCGTCGACCTGGGGCTGGAAGTGCAGCTCGAACTCCCCGCGCGCCAGGGCCAGGCGCAGATCGTTCTCCAGGCGCAGGCGGGCGCTGGCGGCTTCCTGCATGGTGGAGCGAAACAGCTGGATGGCGTTGCGCCCGGAGTCCTTGGCGCGGTAGAGGGCGATGTCGGCGCGCTTGAGCAGGTCCGCCGGGGTGTTGCCGTGGTCGGGAATCAGGGCGACGCCGATGCTCGGGGTCACCTGCAGGCGATGGCCGTCCAGCAGCATCGGCTCTGCCAGCAGTTGCCGCAGCTTTTCCGCGACCTGGCGTACCTGGCGGGTCACCTCGGAGCGTTTCCCTTCCAGGCCCGAGAGCAGTACCACGAACTCGTCGCCGCCGAGCCGCGCCACGGTGTCTTCCAGGCGCACGCTGGCTTCCAGGCGCGCAGTGACCAGGCGCAGCACGGCGTCGCCCACCGGGTGGCCGAGCGAGTCGTTGATGTGCTTGAAGTGATCGAGGTCGAGAAACAGCAGGGCGCCGCGCAGATCGTGGCGCTTGAGCAGGGAAATCTGCTGGGTCAGGCGATCCATCAGCAGGGCGCGATTGGGCAGGTTGGTCAGCGCGTCGTGATACGCCAGGTGCTGGACCTGTGCCTGGGCCTGCTTGAGCTCGCTGATGTCGCGGGCGGTTAGCAGCAGGCAGGTCACGCCGTTGAGTTCGATGGTCTGCACGGACACGTCGACCAGGCGCACTTCGCCGTCGCGGTGGCGGCCATGCATTTCCATGTGCAGGACATGGCCATGCTGGGTCAGGTGCTCGATCATCCGCGCGCGTTCATCGGGATAGGCCCAGATGTTCAGGTCGTGCGAGGTGCGGCCGATCACTTCCGCGTTCTGGTAGCCGGTGATGCGCGAGAAGCCCTCGTTGACCTCGATGTAGCGGCCGCTGTCGCGCTCGGTGATGGTGATGGCGTCCGGGCTGGAGTGGAAGGCCTTGGCGAACTTCTCCTCCGAGGCCCTGACGCGCTGCTCGTGCACGACCCGCTCGCTGATGTCCACCAGTGTGCCGACCATGCGCAGCGGCTGCCCTTGCTCGTCGAGCTGCAGCTTGGCCGTGCTCTCGAGAAAACGCAGGCCGCCATCTTTCAGTTGCACCCGGTAGGTGACCTGGTAGTGGTTGCGGCGTTCCTCGACCAGTTGCTGGTAGCTCTGCCGCAGGCTGTGTCGGTCGGCCATCGGTACCTGGCGGAAGAAGTCCAGGAAGGCGCCTTCGAAGGGTGTCGCCGACAAGCCCTGCAGCTCCGCGGCCCTGGCGCTGGCGAACAGCCGGCTGCTGGGGATGTGCCAGTCCCAGGTGCCCAGATCGGCGGACTCCAGCGCCAGTTTCAGGCGCTGCTTGCTCTCCTGCAGCGCCTGCTCCTGGGCGCGCTGCCTGGTGATGTTGCGCACGGTGAGCACCAGGCATTCGACGCTGTCCAGTTCGATGACGCCGCCGAACAGCAGGTTGATGCTGACGCTGCCGTCGCGGCTGAACAGGCGCACCTCCAGGTTGTTCAGGCTGCCGGCCTCGAGCGCTTCGAGCATCCGCAGGCGGTCATCGGGGTCGGCCCAGACACCCAGCTCCAGCGAGGTACGGCCCACCGCCTCGGCGCTGCTCCAGCCGAACTGCTGCTCGAAGCTGCGATTGACCTCGATGAAGCGACCGGTCGCGCGCTCGGTGATGGCGACCGCGTCCGGCGTGTGCATGAAGGCCTTGGCGAATTTTTCCTCGCTGGCGCGCAGGGCGTTCTCCGCGCGCTTGCGTTCGCTGGTGTCGAGGAAGGTGCAGAGCATCAGGCGCTCGCCCTGCAGTTCGATGTACTGGCTCGAGAGGATGCCGTCGAGGATCTCGCCGCTGCGGGTACGCAGCTGCACTTCCTGGATCACGGGGTCCTGGCTGACAGGCGCCTGCTGGCGCAGGTGGTCGCGCTGTGCGTTATGCACCCAGATATCCAGGTCGGCGGTGGGGCGGCCGAGCACCTCGCTCGCGCCCCAGCCAAAGGCCTGGGTGAAGTGCTGGTTGACCTCGACGATCTCGCTGTCGTCGTAGCGCACCAGCATCATGATGTCGGGACTCAGGCGGAACAGGCTGGCGAAGCGTTCTTCCGAGGCGCGCAGCGCTTCCGCGCGTTCCTGCTGGGCGCTGATGTCGCGGATCACGCCGAACATGCGCGGGCGGCCATCGGCCTCGTGTTGCAGGCTGCCGGTGATCTCCAGCCAGTGCAGGCTGCCATCGGGCCAGCGTATGCGGTGGCGCAGGGCCTTGCTGATCGGCTCGCCCTTGAGGATGTTGTGGAAGGTCGCCAGGACCTCGGCGCGCTCCTCCTCGGGGATCAGCTCGATGTAGCGCAGCTCGCGGGTGACCGGGCGGTTGGGGTCCAGGCCGAACAGGGCCTGTGCGCCACGCGACCAGTTCACCTGGCCGCTGCGGATGTCCCAGTACCAGGTGCCGAGGTGGGCGCCGTTCAGCGCGGCCAGCAAGCGTTGCGCATCCTGCCAGGCCTGCTCGAATTCGACGGGGTCCATCGCCGGAATGTGCGGCAGGGGCGGTGTCTGGTCAGTCGATCTGGCCATGGCCGAACCCTCCTCTGGTGCGCGTGAGAAGCATGGCGGGCGTCGAAGGCATTTGGCTTCCTGCGTAGTGGTCTATCGCCACGTTAGTCGCAGGTTGGCCGCCTACGCAAGGTCGTCGCGCTGACTGTCGAGCAGCGCCATGAAGGCCCTGGCCGCGTTCGACAGCGTGCGCTCGGTGTGCAGGATGTAGCCCAGCTGCCGCGTGAGCTGGATGCCGGGCAGCGGCAGGCGAGCGACCTGGTCGTCGAGCATGGTGCGCGGCAGCACGCTCCAGGCCAGGCCGATGGAGACCATCATCTTGATGGTTTCCAGGTAGTTGGTGCTCATGGCGATGTTGGGCGTCAGCCCCTGCGCTTCGAACAGGCGCTGGACGATGTGGTGGGTGAAGGTGTTGCCGCCGGGGAATACGGCAGGGTGCTGCGCGACGTCCGCCAGGCTGACGGCCTGGCTGCGTGCCAGCGGGTGCTCGGGCGCGGCGACGAAGTCGAGCGGGTCGTCCCAGACGGCCACGGCGCGGATGGGTTCGCGGGTTTCCGGGGCGAGGGTGATCACCGCCAGCTCGGCGCGGCCATGCAGCACTTCTTCATAGGCCACTTCCGAGTCGAGGAACTGGATGTCCAGCGCGACCTGCGGGTGCGCGCGGGTAAAGGCGCGCAGCAGGGCAGGGAGGCGGTGCAGGCCGATGTGGTGACTGGTGGCCAGGGTCAGGCGACCGCTGACTTCGCCCGACAGGTTGGTCAGGGCGCGGCGGGTGTCGTCCAGCACATTGAGGATCTGGTACGCGCGTGGCAGCAGGGCGCGACCGGCCTGGGTCAGGCCGATCTCGCGGCCCAGGCGATCGAACAGGCGCACGCCCAGCTGTTGTTCCAGCCCGGCAATGCGCTTGCTGACCGCAGGCTGGGTCAGGTGCAGGCGCTCGCCGGCTTCGGAAAAGCTGCCGGTTTCGGCGATGGCGATGAAGGCGTTGAGGTTGGCCAGATCCATAACGGCAGCTCCTAGCGGCAGGCTGCAAGCGGCAGGTCGAGTCGCGCGGCATTGTTTGCGGCTTGTCGCTTGCAGCTTGCGGTGTGGGTGGATTCCTTTGGGGAATCTCCTGGATGAAAAATATGAATTTGAGTTATTCGTGCCGCGATCATAGCATTTCACCCCATAAGCCAAAGGGCCTTTTCGCCCTGGCATAGAAACACGCTGATGAGGTAACGCTGATGGCCGGCAAGACGCTCTACGACAAGCTCTGGGAAATGCACGAAGTGAAACGTCGCGATGACGGTTCCTCGCTGATCTACATCGATCGTCACATCCTTCACGAAGTGACGTCGCCGCAGGCTTTCGAGGGGCTGCGTCTGGCCGGGCGCAAGCCGTGGCGCATCGACGCCAACATCGCCACCCCGGATCACAACGTGCCGACCACCCGGGCCGAGCGCCAGGGCGGCCTCGACGCCATCGCCGACGAAGTGTCGCGCATCCAGGTACAGACCCTGGACGAGAACTGCGATGACTTCGGCATCCTCGAGTTCAAGATGAACGACGTGCGCCAGGGCATCGTCCACGTGGTCGGTCCGGAGCAGGGCGCCACCCTGCCGGGCATGACCGTGGTCTGCGGCGACTCGCACACCTCCACCCATGGCGCCTTCGGTGCGCTGGCGCATGGTATCGGCACCTCCGAGGTCGAGCACGTGCTCGCCACCCAGTGCCTGGTGGCCAAGAAGATGAAGAACATGCAGGTGCGCGTCGAGGGCAAGCTGCCGTTCGGCGTCACTGCCAAGGACATCGTGCTGGCCGTGATCGGCAAGATCGGCACCGCCGGTGGCAATGGCCATGCCCTGGAATTCGCCGGCAGCGCCATCCGCGACCTGTCGCTGGAAGGCCGCATGACCATCTGCAACATGTCCATCGAGGCCGGTGCCCGTGTCGGCCTGGTGGCGGTGGACGAGAAGACCATCGCCTACGTCAAGGATCGCCCGTTCGCGCCCAAGGGCAGCGACTGGGACAAGGCCGTGGCGCAGTGGCAGAACCTGGTCTCCGACGCCGATGCGGTGTTCGACACCGTGGTCGAGCTTGCCGCCTCCGAGATCAAGCCGCAGGTCAGCTGGGGCACCTCGCCGGAAATGGTCCTGGCCGTCGACCAGAACGTGCCGGACCCGGCTGTCGAGGCCGACCCGGTGAAGAAGGACTCGATCACCCGGGCGCTGAAGTACATGGGCCTGGCTGCTAACCAGCCGATCACCGCGATCCAGCTCGACCGCGTGTTCATCGGCTCCTGCACCAACTCGCGCATCGAAGACCTGCGTGCCGCCGCCGAGGTGGCCAAGGGGCGCAAGGTCGCGGCGACCGTCAAGCAGGCGCTGGTGGTGCCGGGCTCCGGCCTGGTCAAGGCGCAGGCCGAGGCCGAGGGGCTGGACAAGATCTTCATCGAGGCCGGTTTCGAATGGCGTGAGCCGGGCTGCTCCATGTGCCTGGCGATGAACCCGGACAAGCTGGGCAGTGGCGAGCATTGCGCGTCCACCTCCAACCGCAACTTCGAAGGCCGCCAGGGCGCGGGTGGTCGTACCCACCTGGTGAGCCCGGCCATGGCTGCCGCTGCGGCGGTGACCGGTCGTTTCATCGACGTTCGTGAACTGATCCAGGCCTGAGGAGCTAGAAGATGAAAGCCTTTACCCAACACACCGGCCTGGTCTGCCCGCTCGATCGGGCCAACGTCGACACCGATCAGATCATTCCCAAGCAGTTCCTGAAGTCGATCAAGCGCACCGGTTTCGGTCCGAACCTGTTCGACGAGTGGCGCTACCTGGATGTCGGTCAGCCGAACCAGGACAACTCCAAGCGCCCGGTCAACCAGGAGTTCGTGCTCAACTTCCCGCGTTACCAGGGGGCCAGCGTGCTGCTGGCGCGCGAGAACTTCGGCTGCGGCTCTTCGCGTGAACACGCGCCCTGGGCGCTGGACGAGTACGGTTTCCGCACGGTGATCGCACCGAGCTTCGCCGACATCTTCTTCAACAACAGCTTCAAGAACGGCCTGCTGCCGATCATCCTCAAGGATGCAGAGGTCGATGCGCTGTTCGAGCAGGCCGAGGCCACCGAGGGTTACCAGTTGACCGTCGACCTCGAGGCGCAGACCGTGACTCGTCCCGATGGCGTGCAGTACAGCTTCGAGGTCGATGCCTTCCGCAAGCATTGCCTGCTCAACGGCCTGGACGACATCGGCCTGACCCTGCAGGATCAGGACGCGATCAAGGCCTTCGAGGCCAGCTACCAGCAGGGCAGTCCCTGGCTGTTCGGCGCGATCAAATAACAGGAGCTGCAAGGCGCAAGCTTCAGGCTGCTCGTGAAAGCGGCTTGCGCTTGTGGCTTGCAGCTTGAAGCTTGTAGCTATTTCCGAAGGAAATCTTTTTATGAAACAGATTCTGGTTCTCCCTGGCGACGGCATCGGTCCGGAGATCATGGCCGAGGCGGTCAAGGTGCTGAACCTGGCCAACGACAAGTACAGCCTGGGCTTCGAGCTGAGCTTCGATGACCTCGGTGGTGCGGCCATCGACCGTTACGGCGTGCCGCTGGCCGACGAGACCCTGGCGCGCGCGCGCGCGGCCGATGCGATTCTGCTCGGTGCCGTCGGCGGCCCGAAGTGGGACAGCATCGACCCGGCCATCCGTCCGGAGCGTGGCCTGCTGAAGATCCGTTCGCAGCTGGGCCTGTTCGGCAACCTGCGCCCGGCGCTGCTGTACCCGCAACTGGCCGAGGCCTCGAGCCTCAAGCCGGAAATCGTCGCCGGCCTGGACATTCTCATCGTGCGTGAGCTGACCGGCGGCATCTACTTCGGCCAGCCGCGCGAGAGCAAGGTGCTGGAGAACGGCGAGCGCATGGCCTATGACACCCTGCCGTACAGCGAGAGCGAGATCCGCCGTATCGCCAAGGTCGGCTTCGACATGGCCCGTGTCCGTGGCAAGAAGCTGTGCTCGGTGGACAAGGCCAACGTGCTGGCGTCCAGCCAGCTGTGGCGCGCCGTTGTCGAGGAAGTGGCCAAGGACTACCCGGACGTCGAACTGAGCCACATGTACGTCGACAACGCCGCCATGCAACTGGTGCGTGCGCCCAAGCAATTCGACGTGATGGTCACCGACAACATGTTTGGTGACATTTTGTCTGACGAGGCGTCGATGCTCACCGGTTCCATCGGCATGCTGCCGTCGGCCTCGCTGGATGCCGACAACAAGGGCATGTACGAGCCGTGCCACGGCTCCGCGCCGGACATCGCCGGCCAGGGCATCGCCAACCCGCTGGCCACCATTCTCTCGGTGTCCATGATGCTGCGTTACAGCTTCGGCCAGGTCGCCGCCGCCGATGCCGTCGAGAAAGCCGTGAGCCTGGTGCTGGATCAGGGCCTGCGCACCGGTGACATCTGGTCCGAGGGCAAGACCAAGGTCGGTACCTCCGCGATGGGTGATGCAGTAGTCGAAGCGCTGCGTAGTCTGTAATCTTTCCAGCCCCGCCGGGGTGGTTCCGGCGGGCTGTTTATATAGGTGTAGTCGTTATGAAACGTGTAGGTCTGATCGGTTGGCGTGGCATGGTCGGTTCCGTGCTCATGCAGCGCATGCTGGAGGAGCGGGATTTCGACCTGATCGAGCCGGTGTTCTTCACCACTTCCAACGTTGGCGGCCAAGGGCCGGCGATTGGCAAGGACATTGCGCCGCTGAAGGACGCCTACAACATTGACGACCTGAAAGGCCTGGACGTGATCCTGACCTGCCAGGGCGGTGACTACACCAACGAAGTCTTCCCCAAGCTGCGTGAAGCCGGCTGGCAGGGTTACTGGATCGATGCCGCCTCCAGCCTGCGCATGGACGACAGCGCGGTGATCGTGCTTGACCCGGTCAACCGCAAGGTGATCGACCAGGCGCTGGATGCCGGCAGCAAGAACTACATCGGCGGCAACTGCACCGTCAGCCTGATGCTGATGGCGCTCGGTGGCCTGTATGAAGCCGGCCTGGTCGAGTGGATGAGCGCCATGACCTATCAGGCCGCCTCCGGTGCCGGTGCGCAGAACATGCGTGAGCTGATCAAGCAGATGGGTGCGATCAACGCCGCTGTCGCGGACGACCTGGCCGACCCGGCCAGCGCCATCCTCGACATCGACCGCAAGGTCGCCGAGGCCATGCGTGGCGAAGACTTCCCGGTCGACAACTTCGGCATGCCGCTGGCCGGCAGCCTGATCCCCTACATCGACAAGGAACTGCCTAACGGCCAGAGCCGTGAAGAGTGGAAGGCGCAGGCCGAGACCAACAAGATCCTCGGCCGCTTCAAGAGCCCGATCCCGGTCGACGGCATCTGCGTGCGTATCGGTGCTATGCGTTGCCACAGCCAGGCGCTGACCATCAAGCTGAACAAGGATGTGCCGATGGCCGACATCGAAGGCCTGATCAGTCAGCACAACCCCTGGGTCAAGCTGGTGCCGAACCATCGCGAAGACTCCATCCGCGACCTCGGCCCGACTGCCGTGACCGGTACCCTGAGCGTACCGGTCGGCCGCCTGCGCAAGCTCAACATGGGCTCGCAGTACCTGGGCGCCTTCACCGTGGGTGACCAGCTGCTGTGGGGCGCGGCCGAGCCGCTGCGGCGCATGCTGCGAATCCTGCTGGAGCGCTGAGGCGCACCGCAGACGCGTGATGCAGACGAAGCCCCGCTACCTCGGTAGCGGGGCTTCGTCGTTTCCGGGCTTGCAGTTGCGGTGGCAAGAAGGGCGCGGTTACAGTGCCGCTCCTTTTGTGCGGCAGATCGAAGCATGAGCAAAACCATCAATATCGCCCTGGTCGGCGCCACCGGTCATGTCGGTGAGGCGCTGGTCGAACTGCTCGAGGAGCGCGACTTCCCGGTCAAGGACCTGCATCTCCTGGCCAGTAGCGAGTCCGCCGGGCAGAGCCTCTCCTTCCGCGGGCGTCAGCTGCGGGTCAGGTCGCTCGAGGCGTTCGATTTCACGCAGGTCCAGCTGGCATTCTTTGCCGCGGGCGTGGAGGTGACGCGGGCTTTTCACGAGGCCGTGCGTGCTGCCGGCTGTTCGCTGATCGATCTCAGTGCCGCCTTGCCGCTGGATCTGGCGCCGTGCGTTCTGCCCGAACTGGGCGAGGGCGCAACGCCAGACCTGACTGCGCCGTGGCAGGTGAGCGTGCCGACGCCTTCGGCGACTGCCTGCGCGGTGGTGCTGGCAGCGCTGAAGCCGCTGTTGCAGCCACGCCAGGTGCAGCTGAATGCCATGCTGTCGATTTCCACGCTGGGTCGCAGTGGCGTGCAGGAGCTGGCGCGGCAGACGGCCGAGCTGCTCAATGCCCGCCCGCTGGAAACCCAGGCGGTGGATCGGCAGATCGCCTTCAATGTGCTGGCGCAGGTCGGTGCGGTGGACGAGCAGGGGCATGCTGAACTGGAGAAGCGTCTGGCCGCCGAGCTGCAGCAACTGTCGGGTTTGCCCGGGCTGGCGGTGGGGGCGACCTGCGCCCTGGTGCCGGTATTCTTCGGTGACAGCCTGGCACTCGCCATGCAGAGTGACGTGGATATCGATATCGCGGCGGTGCAGCGTCTGCTGGAAACGGCAGCGGGAATCGAGCTGGTCGAGGCGGGCGATTATCCGACGGCGGTGGGTGACGCGGTCGGCCAGGATCTGGTCTATGTTGGGCGCGTTCGTCGTGGTGTGAGCGATCCACGGCAACTCAATTTGTGGATTGCGTCTGATAATGTGAGAAAAGGCGCCGCCCTGAATGCTGTGCAAATAGCCGAGTTATTGATAAAACACTATCTGTAAAAGATACTTACCTAGAAATTTGAAGAATCTTTCTAGCTTGGCAATACTGGCTGAGTTGATTGCTGAATGGGGAGCCGCTCTAGGAGCGGAGGCAGGCAGCAATTACCAAGACCTTCTCGCAAGCCGAGAAAAAGATAAAACAAGGGATAACGCTATGGTTCGGGTTCGCAAACTAGTGCTGGCAATCGCAGCGGCTTCTGCGCTGTCTTCCGGTATGGCGCATGCGCTGGGGTTGGGTGAAGTTACCCTGCAATCCTCGTTGAATCAGCCGTTGGTAGCGGAAATCGAATTGCTGGAGGTCCGTGATCTGGCCTCCAACGAAGTCATTCCCAGCCTCGCTTCTCCCGAAGACTTCGTGAAGGCGGGTGTCGATCGTCAGTACTTCCTGACCGATCTGAAATTCACCCCTGTGCTGAAGCCGAACGGCAAGAGCGTGATTCGTGTCACCTCCAGCAAGGTGGTGCGCGAGCCCTATCTCAACTTCCTGGTGGAAGTGCTCTGGCCGAACGGTCGATTGCTGCGTGAATACACGCTGCTGCTGGACCCGCCGCTGTACTCCCCGCAGACGACCGTAGCGGCCGCGCCCAAGTTGCCGGCAGCAGCCCCGGCGCCGCGCCCGGCAGCAACGCCCACTGCCAGCAGCAAGCCTGCCGCCGCGCCGCGTCCGACTGCCCCGGCGCCCGCTTCGCGCGCCATCAGCGGCAACGAATACAAGACCACGGCCAACGACACCCTCTGGGAAATCGCCCAGCGCGTCGGCGGTGGCTCGGTCAATCAGACCATGCTGGCCATTCAGGACCTGAATCCCGACGCCTTCATCGGCGGCAACATCAACCGCATGAAGAGCGGTCAGGTGCTGCGTCTGCCGGATGAGCAGCAGATTCGCCGTCGCAGCAACGCCGAAGCGGTCGCCCAGGTTGCCGAGCAGAACGCTGCCTGGCGTGAAGGTCGTGCTGTCGCGTCGCGGCAGCTGGATGCCACCCGCCGTGCCGAGGCTGGTGCCGCACCGTCCACGGCGAAGACCGGGGACAGCCTGAAACTGGTCGCCGCCGATGCGGGCAAGTCCACGCGCGGCAGTGACACCGGTTCGGCCGACAGCAAGGCCCTGGCCGACAAGCTGGCGGTGACGCAGGAAAGCCTCGACTCGACGCGTCGTGAGAATGCCGAACTGCAGAGCCGGGTTGGCGATCTGCAGAGTCAGCTGGACAAGCTGCAGCGCCTGATCGAACTCAAGGACAACCAGCTGGCCAAGATGCAGGCCGACATGGCCGCTACTCCGGCCGCAGCGCCAACGCCTGAAACACCCGAGGTGACTCCGGAAGTGGAGGCGCCCGCTGCGGAGCCCGAAGCGGTGCCGCCGGCCTCGGAGGCGGCGACGCCTCCGGTCTCGCCGCCTGAAGAGGCGGCGACTGACTACAACTATTCCGAAGAGCTGGAGGCGCCCGTCGAAGACGGCGCCGCCGCCACCGAACAGCCGGCCAGTGAGCCGGCTGCTGCCGTTGAACCAGCCGCTCCGGTTCAGCCGGTCGAGGAGAGCAAGCCTGCCGCTCCGGCTCCCGCACCTGCTCCGCAGAGCTTCATCGATGACCTGATGAGCAACCCGATGACCCTGGGTCTGGCGGGCGGTGGTGCACTGCTGCTGTTGCTGGTCGGCCTGATGGCTCTGTCGCGCCGCAATGCGATGAAAGAAGCGGAGCAGCATGACGAGCTGGGTGACGAGCTGGCCGAAGATCAGGGCTTCGCTCCTGAACTCGACATGCCCGAAGACACCTTCGCCGGCCTCGAGGACGAGCCAGCCGCCGCCGCTGCACCGGCTGGCGCCGAGGAGCGCGTTTCCGCGCAGACCGGCGATGCCCTGGGTGAGGCGGACATCTACATCGCCTATGGCCGTTTCAACCAGGCTGCCGAGCTGCTGCAGAACGCGATCAATGACGAGCCGCACCGCAGCGACCTGCGTCTGAAACTGATGGAGGTCTATGCCGAACTGGGCGATCGCGAAGGTTTCGCCCGCCAGGACAACGAACTGCGCGAGTTCGGTGGCGTGAACGCCGAAGCCGAGCAGCTCAAGGCCAAGTATCCTGCCATCGCTGCCTTTGCCGGCGCTGGCGCGGCGGCTGCCGTGGCGTCCTCGGACGACATCGGCGAGTTCAGTCTCGATGATCTCGGCCTGGATGAGCCGCGTAACGAGTCGGCTGCTGCAGCCGCTGACGACCTCGACGATGCCTTCGACCTGAGCCTCGATGATCTCGAGTCCGACCTGGGTGGCGACGTGCAGTCTGCCAAGGCGGAAGAAGCGCCGCTGTCGCTGGATGACGACCTGGATTTCGGTCTGGTCGACGAGCCGGCTGCTCCGGCAGCGGCCAGCGACGATGACCTGAGCTTCGACCTGTCCCTGGACGACGACAAGGTCGAGCTGTCGCAGTCTGCCGATGACCTGTCCGACTTCAGTCTGGATCTGGATGAGCCGTCGACGGCGGCTGCGGACGATGCCGACGAGTTCCTGCTGAGCCTGGACGACGACGCCCCGGCTGCTCAGCCGGCCGATGATCTGGCCGACCTCGGCCTCGATCTGCCGGACGAAGCGCCTGCTGCCGACCTCGACCTGCCGGCGGATTTCGATCTGTCGCTCGACGACGAGAGCCCGGCCCAGCCTGCGGTGGAAGCCGACAGTTTCGCGGCGCAGCTGGATGAAGTCACGGCCGAGCTGGACCAGCTCTCCACCGACCTCGACGAACCGCAGGACGCGCCGCTGGCGCCAGCCGACGGTATCGCCAGCGAGCTGGAGGGTGACGATGACTTCGACTTCCTCTCCGGCACCGATGAGACCGCGACCAAGCTGGACCTGGCGCGCGCCTACATCGATATGGGCGACACCGAGGGTGCGCGTGACATCCTCGACGAAGTGGTTGCCGAAGGCAGCGACGCCCAGCAGCAGGAAGCTCGCGAGATGATTGCCAAGCTGGTTTGATCGAATCCATGTCTGAAGCAGTACCTGTAGCGGCCGCCGAAATGGCGGCCGCTGGCTTTTCCAGAATCGCCCTGGGCCTCGAATACAAGGGCGCACGTTACCGCGGTTTCCAGCGCCAGAGCGGCCAGGTCGCCTCCATTCAGGGTTGCCTGGAAAGTGCCCTGTCCAAGGTTGCCGGCGGTGCGCCGGTGAACATTCACTGTGCCGGGCGCACCGATGCATCGGTGCATGCCAGTGGCCAGGTGGTGCATTTCGACACCGCTGTCGAGCGGTCGCTGCACGCGTGGATCATGGGCGCCAACATGAACCTGCCCAAGGACATCAGCGTGACCTGGGCGAAGGTGATGCCGGCGCATTTCCATGCGCGCTTCAGCGCCATGGCGCGGCGTTATCGCTATGTCATCTACAATGACCCGATCCGCCCGGCGCACATGGCCGAGGAGGTGACCTGGAATCACCGTCCGCTGGATGTGGCGCGCATGCGCGAAGCGGCCCGTGCCTTGGTCGGTACCCATGATTTCAGCGCGTTCCGTGCTACCCGGTGCCAGGCCAAGTCGCCGATCAAGACCGTGCATCACCTGGAAGTCATCGAGCATGGCCGCTTCATCGTGCTGGACGTTCGGGCCAATGCCTTCCTCCATCACATGGTGCGCAATATCGCCGGAGTGCTGATGACCATTGGCGCCGGAGAGCGTCCGACAGGCTGGGTGAGCGAGGTGCTGGAGCGAGCGGAGCGACGCAGTGGTGGGGTGACGGCACATCCTTACGGACTCTATCTGATCCAGGTGGAGTATCCCGAAGAGTTCGAATTGCCGTCGCGCTACCTGGGGCCGCACTTTCTCTCCGGGCTGGCGGATGTGCGGGCGGGCTAGGCCTTTGCTAACATCCGGCGTTCGCCGATCAAGAGGTGTGAAGTCGATGCGCGTGCGCAGCAAGATTTGCGGCATTACCCGGGTTGAGGATGCGCTGGCAGCCGTCGAGGCCGGTGCGGATGCCATCGGCCTGGTGTTCTACGCCAGGAGCCCGCGCGCGGTCAGTGTCGAGCAGGCGGTGGCGATCGTGCAGGCCTTGCCACCGTTTGTGACCAGCGTCGGATTGTTCGTGAACATGCCGCGTGAGCAGTTGCAGGCCCTGTTGGCGCAAGTGCCCCTGGATCTGCTGCAGTTTCATGGCGACGAGTCGCCGGCCGACTGCGAAGGATTCGCTCGCCCTTACATCAAGGCGCTGCGGGTGCGTGCGGGGGAGGATGTCGCTGCGATGATGGCGCCCTATGCCGGTGCGCGGGGCATCCTGCTCGATACCTTCGTCGAGGGCGTGCCCGGGGGTACCGGTGCGGCGTTCGACTGGTCTCTGGTGCCGCAGGACGTGAGCCGGCCCATCATTCTGGCCGGCGGCCTCGACGCGAGCAACGTCGCCAGCGCGATTCGTCAGGTCAGGCCTTATGCCGTCGACGTCAGTGGCGGGGTGGAGGCGAGCAAAGGCATAAAGGATGCAAGCAAGATTCGCGCGTTCGTGCGGGCAGTCGTTGACGCGCAATGTGACGGCGACTGCGGCGGGGCCGTCAATTAGCCTGTCACGCCGCCGTGGCCCGTTTGTGCGCGCCATCGATACGGCAGAAAAGAATTGCTGGAGGTGGGTGCTTCATGATGAGGCGTCCATCCGAACCAACGGTTATGGAGAAATGACAGCATGAGCAACTGGTTGGTAGACAAACTCATCCCCTCGATCATGCGTTCCGAGGTGAAGAAGAGCTCTGTGCCCGAGGGCCTGTGGCACAAGTGTCCGTCCTGCGATGCCGTGCTCTATCGTCCCGAGCTGGAAAAGACCCTGGACGTCTGCCCCAAGTGCAACCACCACATGCGCATCGGCGCGCGTGCGCGTATCGACCTGTTCCTCGATGCCGATGGTCGCGAAGAGCTGGGCGCCGATCTGGAACCCGTCGATCGCCTGAAATTCCGCGACAGCAAGAAGTACAAGGATCGCCTGTCCGCCGCACAGAAGCAGACCGGTGAGAAGGATGCGCTGATTTCCATGAGCGGTACGCTCGAAGGCATGCCGATCGCCGTCTGCGCGTTCGAGTTTTCCTTCATGGGCGGCTCCATGGGCGCCATCGTCGGCGAGCGCTTCGTGCAGGCGGCCAACTACGCCCTGGAGAACCGTTGCCCGCTGGTGTGCTTCTCCGCTTCCGGTGGTGCGCGCATGCAGGAGGCGCTGATCTCGCTGATGCAGATGGCCAAGACCTCCGCTGCGCTGGCGCGCCTGCGTGAAGAAGGCCTGCCGTTCATCTCGGTACTGACCGATCCGGTCTACGGCGGCGTCTCCGCCAGCCTGGCCATGCTCGGCGACGTGATCGTGGCCGAGCCCAAGGCATTGATCGGCTTCGCCGGGCCGCGCGTGATCGAGCAGACCGTGCGCGAGAAACTGCCTGAAGGCTTCCAGCGCAGTGAGTTCCTGCTGGAGCATGGCGCCATCGACATGATCATTTCGCGCAACGAACTGCGTCCGCGTCTGGCTCGCCTGCTGGCGCAGCTGATGAATCGTCCTTCTCCGGTTGCGCTGCCGGCCACTGCATGATCGAACGTAGCCTGGGCGAGTGGCTCGCCTACCTCGAGCAACTGCATCCCTCGGCCATCGACATGGGCCTGGATCGCTCGCGCGAGGTGGCGCGGCGGCTCGGCCTGGGCAAGCCCGCGCCGCTGGTGATCACCGTGACCGGCACCAACGGCAAGGGCTCTACCTGTGCCTTTCTCGCCAGCCTGCTCGCCGAGCAGGGGCAGCGCGTCGGCGTCTACAGTTCGCCGCACCTGCTGCGCTACAACGAGCGTGTCGTCCTGCAGGGGCGCGAGGCGAGCGACGCGGAGCTCTGCCAGGCCTTTACGGCGGTCGAGGCGGCGCGCGGTGAGATCTCCCTGACCTACTTCGAAATGGGCACGCTGGCGGCCTTCTGGCTGTTCGAGCGCGCCGGGCTGGACGCGGTCGTGCTCGAGGTCGGGCTCGGCGGGCGTCTGGATGCGGTCAATCTCGTCGATGCCGACCTGGCGCTGATCACCAGCATCGGCCTGGACCATGCCGACTGGCTGGGCGACACGCGCGAGTCGGTGGCGTTCGAGAAGGCCGGGATCATGCGCGCCGGCAAGCCGGCGCTGTGCGCAGACCTCGATCCGCCACAGCCCTTGCTCAACCAGGCGCTGAACCTGGACACGCCGCTTTACCTGCGTGGGCGTGACTATGACCTGAGCGTCGATGAGCAGGACTGGTCCTGGTACGGTCTCGATACGCAGGGCAGGGTACTGCGGCTTGAACAGCTGCCGCTGCTCGATCTGCCGATGGAGAATGCCGCGCTGGCCTTGCAGGCCTACGCGCTGCTGCCGCTGCCCTGGTCCGCCGAGGCGATCCGTCGGGCCTTGCTGGCGACCCGGGTGACCGGGCGTCTGGATCGTCGCCAGGTGGATTGGCGTGGCAAGGCACTCACACTGTTGCTCGATGTTGGGCATAATCCCCATGCCGCCGATTATCTGGCGCAGCGTCTGCAGAGTCGCCCGGTGAGCGGCAAGCGTCGGGCCGTGTTCGGTCTGCTGGCGGACAAGGATCTGCCGGGGGTCGTCGCGCC
Source organism: Ectopseudomonas khazarica (assembly GCF_017915135.1). NCBI lineage: Bacteria > Pseudomonadati > Pseudomonadota > Gammaproteobacteria > Pseudomonadales > Pseudomonadaceae > Ectopseudomonas > Ectopseudomonas khazarica. The sequence goes on from NZ_CP068551.1 coordinate 2,169,758, forward strand.
GCTGCTCGGTGAGGTCGACGAGTGGGCCGTGGCGCCACTCGCCACGCCACGTTCGCGCCCGGCGCAGGCCCTCGCGGACCACCTGCAAGGGCTGGGGGCTGTGGTGACGCTGCACCCGGATGTGCATGCCGCACTGGACGCGCAGTGCGAGCGGGCGGCCGAGGGTGACGAGATTCTGTTGTTCGGATCGTTTTTCTGCGTGGCCGAGGCCCTGGACTGGCTGGCCCGCCCGGCTTGATAAGGGGATTGGGGGATGGCAATGCTGGACAAGGGGCTCAAGCAGCGCATGGTCGGTGCTCTGGTGCTGGTGGCACTGGCGGTGATTTTCCTGCCGATGCTGCTGTCGCGCGAGGACGAGATGCGCCGCGTCGTGGTCGACGCTCCGGACATGCCGCAAGCGCCGGCGACTGCCGAGATCATCGTGCAGCCGGCCGAGGTGGTCGAGCCCGAGGTGTTGCCGCAGGAACCCATTCCGGTCGAGGACGAGGCGCCGCAGGTGGTCGAGGTGCAGGAGCAGCCGAAGCCTGTCGTCGAGCCGAGCAAGCCGGAGCCGAGCAAGCCCGCGCCAGTGGCGACCACGGCGCCGGCCAAGCCGGACGCTCGCCTGGATGCCAACAGCCTGCCGATCAGCTGGTCGGTGCAACTGGCCAGTCTCTCCAGCCGCAGCGGTGCGGAAACCTTGCAGAAGACCCTGCGCAGCCAGGGCTACAACGCGTACATCCGCACCTTCGAGGGGATGAATCGGGTCTTCGTCGGTCCGCTGATCGAGCGTGCCGAGGCCGAGCGCCTGCGTGACCAGCTCAATCGCCAGCACAAGCTCAGCGGTTTCGTCGTGCGTTTTCAGCCAGAGGCCGGTTGAAGCTGACTGTGTGAAAACTCCTGCGCTTGGCCATGCTGCGTCAAGGGACGCCTCGCAATGCGCGTTTGCAGCCCGTGAAGCCGAACGCGACGTCGTTTTTGCCTTGCCTGACCTTCGCTCGCGACGTTTTCACATGGCCTGGAAGGCGGGACTTTTCATCGCCCGGTTACCCGATGCGCCGGGCTCTGGTAAAATGTTCCGCCTTTTCCGCTGGTAGGCCGCACCGTGGTATTCACCTGGGTCGATTGGGCGATCATCGCCGTCATCGCCATATCGAGTTTGATCAGCCTGAAGCGCGGCTTCGTCAAGGAAGCCCTGTCGCTGCTGACCTGGATCATCGCGGGCATCGTCGCCTGGATGTTCGGTGGCGCGCTGGCCCAGCATCTCGTCGAATTTATCGATACGCCTTCTGCACGGGTGATAGCGGCCTGTACCATTCTCTTCATCGCCACCTTGCTGGTCGGCGCTCTGGTCAACTTTCTCATCGGTGAGCTGATTCGCGTGACTGGCCTGTCCGGTACCGACCGTTTTCTCGGCATGGTATTCGGCGCCGCACGGGGTGGCCTGCTGGTGGTGGTGCTGGTGGGGCTGGTCAGCCTGGCGCCGGTGGAGCAGGACGAATGGTGGCAGCAGTCACAGCTGGTGTCGCATTTTCTGATGGTCGCCGACTGGTCGAAGAACCTCATTCTGGGGTGGTCCGGTCAGTGGTTTTCCGGTGGAGCGGCTCACCCAGCCGATCTGCTTTAAAAGAGTGGCCAGTGCGGAGCAACCGCTGCGCTGGTCGCTGAATTAGCCTGAACTATCTAGCAGGGGTCGTGGCACATGTGTGGCATCGTCGGTATCGTCGGCAAGTCGAACGTCAATCAGGCGCTGTATGACGCGCTTACCGTCCTTCAGCATCGCGGCCAGGACGCTGCCGGCATCGTGACCAGCCATGATGGTCGCCTGTTCCTGCGCAAGGACAACGGCCTGGTGCGTGATGTGTTCCAGCAGCGCCACATGCAGCGCCTGGTGGGCGACATGGGCATCGGTCACGTGCGCTACCCGACCGCTGGCAGCTCCAGCTCGGCCGAGGCGCAGCCGTTCTACGTCAACTCGCCGTACGGCATCACCCTGGCGCACAACGGCAACCTGACCAACGTCGAGCAGCTGGCCAAGGAAATCTACGAGTCCGACCTGCGTCACGTGAACACCAACTCCGATTCGGAGGTACTGCTCAACGTCTTCGCTCATGAGCTGGCGCAGCGTGGCAAGCTGCAGCCGACCGAGGAAGACGTGTTCGCCGCGGTCACCCACGTGCACGAGCGTTGCGTCGGCGGTTACGCGGTGGTGGCGATGATCACCGGCTACGGCATCGTCGGCTTCCGCGACCCCAATGGCATTCGTCCGATCGTCTTCGGTCAGCGTCACACCGACGAAGGCGTCGAGTACATGATCGCCTCGGAAAGCGTCGCGCTGGACGTGCTCGGTTTCACCCTGATCCGTGATCTGGCTCCGGGCGAGGCGGTCTACATCACCGAAGATGGCCGTCTGTTTACCCGCCAGTGCGCGAAGAACCCGAGCTATGCGCCGTGCATCTTCGAGCACGTCTACCTGGCGCGTCCGGATTCGATCATGGACGGCATCTCGGTGTACAAGGCGCGTCTGCGCATGGGCGAGAAGCTGGCCGAGAAGATCCTGCGCGAGCGTCCGCAGCACGACATCGACGTGGTCATCCCGATCCCGGACACCAGCCGTACTGCCGCGGTGGAGCTGGCCAACCATCTGGGCGTCAAGTTCCGCGAGGGCTTCGTCAAGAACCGCTACATCGGCCGAACCTTCATCATGCCCGGCCAGGCGGCGCGCAAGAAATCCGTACGGCAGAAGCTCAATGCCATCGAGCTGGAGTTCCGGGGCAAGAATGTGATGCTGGTGGACGACTCCATCGTGCGTGGCACCACCTGCAAGCAGATCATCCAGATGGCACGCGAAGCCGGGGCGAAGAACGTCTACTTCTGCTCCGCCGCACCGGCCGTGCGTTATCCGAACGTCTACGGTATCGACATGCCCAGCGCCCATGAGCTGATCGCCCATGGTCGCACCACCGAGCAGGTGGGCGAGCTGATCGGCGCCGACTGGCTGGTCTACCAGGACCTGCAGGACCTGATCGAGGCGGTCAGCGGCAGCAAGAAGATCAAGATCGACAACTTCGACTGCGCGGTATTCGATGGCAAGTACGTGACCGGCGATGTCGACGAGGCCTACCTGAATCGCATTGAGCAGGCGCGCAACGATGCCAGCAAGGCCAAGTCGCAGGCTGTCAGTGCGATCATCGATCTGCACAACAACTGAAGCACGGGGCAGGGGATGCCTGCCCTCGGTCGTAGCCCGGATGCAATCCGGGGGAATGTCACACTGAAGTTCCCGGATTGCATCCGGGCTACTTATTCGTGAGGTAGAAAGATGACACTGGAATGGGATGCTGGGCGACTCGATAGCGATCTCGACGACGCAGGCTTCGACACCCTGGCGGTGCGTGCCGGTCAGCGTCGCTCGCCAGAGGGCGAGCACGGCGAGGCGCTGTTCCTCACCTCCAGTTACGTGTTCCGCACGGCCGCCGATGCGGCTGCGCGTTTCGCCGGCGAAGTGCCGGGCAACGTGTACTCGCGCTACACCAACCCCACCGTGCGCACCTTCGAGGAGCGCATTGCCGCGCTGGAGGGCGCCGAGCAGGCGGTCGCGACGGCGTCGGGCATGTCGGCGATCCTCGCCATCGTCATGAGCCTGTGCAGCGGCGGTGACCATGTGCTGGTATCGCGCAGCGTGTTTGGCTCCACCATCAGCCTGTTCGAGAAGTACCTCAAGCGTTTCGGTGTCGAGGTGGACTACGTGCCGCTGGCCGACCTGGATGCCTGGCAGGCGGCGTTCAGGCCCACTACCAAGCTGCTGTTCGTCGAGTCGCCGTCCAACCCGCTGGCCGAGCTGGTGGATATCGCGGCGCTGGCCGAAATCGCTCATGCGCACGGTGCCCTGCTGGCGGTGGACAACTGCTTCTGCACGCCGGCCCTGCAGCAGCCGCTGAAGCTGGGCGCCGATATCGTCATGCACTCGGCGACCAAGTACATCGACGGCCAGGGCCGCGGCATGGGTGGCGTGGTGGCCGGGCGCAGCGAGCAGATGAAGGAAGTGGTGGGTTTCCTGCGCACCGCCGGCCCGACCCTGAGCCCGTTCAATGCCTGGCTGTTCATCAAGGGCCTGGAAACCCTGCGCATCCGCATGCGCGCGCAGAGCGAGAGCGCCCTGCAGCTGGCGCTGTGGCTGGAGCAGCAGCCGCAGGTCGAGCGCGTCTACTACGCCGGCCTGCCCAGCCATCCGCAGCACGAACTGGCGAAGCGGCAGCAGAGCGCCTTCGGTGCGGTGGTCAGCTTCGAGGTCAAGGGCGGTCGCGACGCGGCCTGGAAGGTGATCGACGCCACGCGGGTAGTGTCCATCACCACCAACCTGGGCGACACCAAGACCACCATCGCTCACCCGGCGACCACGTCCCATGGGCGCCTGACGCCGCAGGAGCGCGCCAATGCCGGTATCCGCGATAGCCTGATCCGCCTTGCCGTGGGCCTGGAAGAGCTGCAGGACCTGAAAGCTGATCTTGCACGCGGCCTGGCTGCACTCTGAGCATGCTGGAGTGGGGTAACGACGATACGCCCAACAACGGGCGTGTCGCGCTGGTCACTGGTGCTGCGCGTGGCATTGGCCTGGGTATCAGCGCCTGGCTGATCACCGAGGGCTGGCAGGTGGTGCTCGCCGATATCGATCGGGAGCGGGGTTCCAGGGTCGCGCGTGCGCTGGGTGACAACGCCTGGTTCGTGGCCGTGGACGTGGCCAAGGAAGATCAGGTGAGCCTCGGTGTTGCCGAGGTGCTGGGGCAGTTCGGTCGCCTCGATGCCCTGGTGTGCAGTGCCGCTATCGCCGAGCCGCACACGCCGGCGCTGGAGTCGCTCGATCTGAAGCGCTGGAATCGCATGCTGGCGGTGAACCTGACCGGACCGATGCTGCTGGCCAAGCATTGCGCGCCTTATCTGCGCGGGCATCGCGGTGCCATCGTCAACATCGCCTCGACCCGGGCCAGCCAGTCCGAAGCCGATTGCGAGGCCTATGCGGCGAGCAAGGGTGGTCTGCTGGCGCTGACTCATGCGCTGGCCATCAGCCTCGGCCCGGACGTCCGGGTCAATTGCGTCAGCCCTGGCTGGATCGATGCGCGTGATCCGTCACAGCAGCGCCTGGAACCGTTGTCGGTGTTCGATCATGCCCAGCATCCGGTCGGGCGGGTCGGGACGGTCGAGGATGTCGCAGCGCAGGTCGCCTGGCTGCTCTCGGATGCGGCGGGCTTCATCACCGGCCAGGAGTTCGTCATCGATGGCGGCATGAGCCGCAAGATGATCTATCAGGACTGAGCGGGTCTGTGGCAGGCGCTTTGGTGGCGAGTTCGCAAAATCGCCTTCGCGGCTAAAGCCCCTCCCGCGTCAGCATGGCGCAATGAAAAAGGCTCCCGAGGGAGCCTTTTTCATGCCGAGGCGAATTACATGTTGGGGTAATTCGGGCCGCCAGTGCCTTCCGGCGCCACCCAGGTGATGTTCTGGGCCGGGTCCTTGATGTCGCAGGTCTTGCAGTGCACGCAGTTCTGCGCGTTGATCTGGAACTTCTTCTCGCCGTCTTCCTGAGTCACCACCTCGTATACGCCAGCCGGGCAGTAACGCTGCGCCGGTTCGTCGTACAGCGGCAGGTTCTTCGCCAGCGGGATGCTCGCGTCGGCCAGCTTGAGGTGGCAGGGCTGTTCTTCTTCATGGTTGGTATTGGAGAGGAACACCGAGCTCAGCTTGTCGAAGCTCAGCTTGCCGTCCGGTTTCGGGTAGGCGATCTTCGCGCATTCGGCGGCCGGCTTCAGGCAGGCGTAGTCCGGCTTGTTGTCGTGCAGCGTGAAGGGCGCGTTGCCGCCGAAGATGTTCTGGTCCAGCCAGTTGATGCCGCCGCCGATGATGGCGCCGTACTTGTGGATGGCGGCGCCGAAGTTGCGGCTGCGGAACAGCTCGTCGTACAGCCAGCTGGCCTTGAAGCCATCGACATAGTTGTTCAGCTCGTCGCCACCCTCGCGGCCGGCGGCCAGTGCTTCGGCGATCGCGTCGGCGGCGAGCATGCCGGACTTCATCGCCGTGTGGCTGCCCTTGATCTTGGCGAAGTTCAGGGTGCCGAGGTCGCAGCCGATCAGCGCGCCGCCGGGGAAGACCATCTTCGGCAGCGAGTTGATGCCACCCTTGCAGATGGCACGGGCGCCGTAGGCGACGCGCTTGCCGCCTTCCAGGTACTTGGCGATCACTGGGTGATGCTTGTAGCGCTGGAACTCGTCGAACGGGGACAGGTGCGGGTTGGCGTAGGACAGGTCGATGATCAGGCCGACCACCACCTGGTTGTTTTCCAGGTGATAGAGGAAGGAGCCACCGGTGTTTTCGGTGCCCATGATGTCCATCGGCCAGCCTGCGGTATGCACCACCAGGCCTTGCTCGTGCTTGGCCGGATCGATGTCCCAGATTTCCTTGATGCCAATGCCGTAGTGCTGGGCGTCGGCTTCGCTGTCCAGGTTGTACTTCTTGATCAGCTGCTTGCCGATGTGGCCACGGCAACCTTCGGCGAACAGGGTGTACTTGGCGCGCAGCTCCATGCCGGGGGTGTAGTAGCCTTCCTTGGGATTGCCTTCGCGGTCCACACCCAGGTCGCCGGTGACGATGCCGCGTACCACGCCGTTCTCGTCGATCAGCGCTTCCTGGGCGGCGAAGCCGGGATAGATCTCGACGCCGAGGTTCTCGGCCTGTTGCGCCAGCCAGCGGCACAGGTTGCCCAGGGAAATGATGTAGTTGCCTTCGTTGTGCATGGTTTTTGGCACAAAGAAGTCAGGAATTCGGGTAGCCTTGTCGGCATCGCGCAGCAGATAGATGTCATCGCGCTTGACCGGGGTGTTCAGCGGGGCGCCCAGCTCTTTCCAGTCAGGGAACAGCTCGTTCAGGGCGCGTGGCTCGAATACGGCACCGGAGAGGATGTGCGCACCGACTTCGGAGCCTTTCTCGACCACGCAGACGCTGATCTCCTGGCCCGCTTCAGCGGCTTTCTGCTTCAGTCGGCAGGCGGCTGACAGGCCGGACGGGCCGGCGCCGACGATGACGACGTCGAATTCCATAAATTCGCGTTCCACAGGCTATCTCCTACTCAAGGCTCTTCGATGTTTTATGTTGGAGGGCGCAGCTCGATCCCTGAGTGCGGCGCGGCCATTATATCTACACCCTTCCAGCGGGCCAATACAAACGTTTGTTTGAATTTTCTGTAGGCCTGTTAGAATCCTACTACATCGCGGATGACCGGCCGGTTCGCTGTATTGACCGAGCCAGGCCGCGGGGTCAAGATACGGGCGGTTTTGCGCTCGCCGTCTGGGCTAAAAGGTTGGCTCCTGCCAATTTGTATCGCTGACCAGGCTCGCCTTGGCGAGATTCTTATTCACCGGAGAGTAACGAGGAATCCATGAAGGTTCTTGTAGCTGTCAAACGAGTGGTTGACTACAACGTCAAGGTTCGCGTCAAGGCGGACAACAGCGGCGTCGACCTCGCCAACGTCAAGATGTCCATGAACCCCTTCTGCGAGATCGCCGTGGAAGAAGCCGTCCGCCTGAAGGAGAAGGGCGTGGCGAGCGAAATCGTCGTCGTCACCATCGGCCCGGCCACTGCCCAGGAGCAACTGCGTACCGCGCTGGCTCTCGGCGCCGACCGTGCCGTCCTGGTCGAGTCCAATGACGAGCTGAACTCCCTGGCCGTGGCCAAGCTGCTCAAGGCTGTGGTCGACAAGGAGCAGCCGCAGCTGGTGATCATGGGCAAGCAGGCCATCGACAGCGACAACAACCAGACCGGCCAGATGCTCGGTGCGCTGACTGGCTTCGGCCAGGGCACCTTCGCCTCCAAGGTCGAAGTGGCTGGCGACAAGGTCAACGTGACCCGTGAGATCGATGGCGGTCTGCAGACCGTTGCGCTGAACCTGCCGGCGATCGTCACCACCGACCTGCGTCTGAACGAGCCGCGTTATGCGTCGCTGCCGAACATCATGAAGGCCAAGAAGAAGCCGCTGGAGACCCTGACTCCGGACGCGCTGGGCGTTTCCACTGCCTCCACCGTCAAGACCCTGAAAGTCGAAGCACCGGCCGCTCGCAGCGCCGGCATCAAGGTCAAGTCCGTGGCTGAACTGGTCGAGAAACTGAAGAACGAGGCGAAGGTAATCTAAATGACTATCCTGGTTATCGCTGAACACACCAATGCCGCCCTGGCTGCCGCTACCCTGAACACCGTCGCTGCAGCGCAGAAGATCGGTGGCGACATTCACGTGCTGGTAGCCGGCGCCAATGCTGGCGCTGCTGCCGAAGCCGCTGCCAAAGTCGCTGGCGTGTCCAAGGTTCTGCTGGCCGACAACGTCGCCTATGCCAACCAGCTGCCGGAGAACGTCGCGCCGCTGGTTGCCGAACTGGGCAAGGGCTACAGCCACATCCTGGCTGCCGCTACCAGCAACGGCAAGAACATCCTGCCGCGCGTCGCCGCTGCGCTGGATGTCGACCAGATCTCCGAGATCATCGCGGTCGAGAGCGCCGACACCTTCAAGCGTCCGATCTACGCCGGTAACGCCATCGCTACCGTGCAGTCCTCGGCTGCCATCAAGGTGATCACCGTGCGTTCCACCGGTTTCGACGCCGCTGCCGCCGAAGGTGGTTCCGCCGCCGTTGAAGCGGTATCCGGCCCGGCCGATGCCGGCAAGTCCGCCTTCGTCGGCGAAGAGCTGGCCAAGTCCGACCGTCCGGAACTGACCGCTGCCAAGATCGTCGTATCCGGCGGCCGCGGCATGGGCAATGGCGACAACTTCAAGCACCTGTACGCCCTGGCCGACAAGCTGGGCGCTGCCGTCGGTGCTTCGCGCGCCGCTGTCGACGCCGGCTTCGTGCCGAACGACATGCAGGTCGGTCAGACCGGCAAGATCGTCGCGCCGCAGCTGTACATCGCCGTCGGTATCTCCGGCGCGATCCAGCACCTGGCCGGCATGAAGGACTCCAAGGTGATCGTGGCGATCAACAAGGACGAAGAAGCGCCGATCTTCCAGGTGGCTGACTACGGCCTGGTCGCTGACCTGTTCGAAGCCGTACCGGAGCTGGAAAAGCTGGTCTGACCTGCTTTCCCGCTACGAAAAACCCGCTCTGATGAGCGGGTTTTTTATTGCCTGGCTTCAAGGCTGCTGCAGGCTGTCGAGGAAGCGCCGGTAGAGCAGGGCGCTTTCCTCGGGGCGTTCGAGCATCGGGGCGTGGCCGACGTTGTCCATGATCGCCACGCTGGACCTGTGCAACAGGGGTTGCATGACGTCGATGCTCGACACGTCCAGCACGCGATCCTGTTTGCCCCAGAGGAGCAGGGTCGGTGCCTCGATCTTGGGCAGTTCCGGCTCGAGGGGAATGTAGCGTTCGACCAGTTGCTGGAACACCTGGTCGTAGTGGCCCGCGTTGGCCATGCTCTGTTCAGCCATGTACTGCTTGAGCGACTCCGGCAGGTACGGGGGCTCGACGAAGACGAATTGCAGCAGGCGCTGGAAGTCCTGCTGGCTGCGCACCACCAGCGGGTTGTCGGCGCCGCGCTCCAGCAGCTGGAACAGTTCGCTCTTGTGCGGCGCTTCGACCCCGGCGTTGTCGAACAGCGCCAGCGAGCTGACACGCTGCGGATAGCGTGCGGCGTAGAGGGCGGCAATGTGCCCGCCCATGGAGTTGCCCAGGACATGGGCGCGCTCGATTCCCAGCGCGTCGAGAATGCCGGCCAGGCGCTCGGCCTGGGTGCCGACGTCATAGCTGCCGGCGGGATGGTCGCTGTCGCCGAAGCCTGGCAGGTCCAGCGCAATCACCTGATAGTCGTGGGTCAGGTCGCGGGAGAAGCGCAGCCAGTTGTCCTTGTCCGCAGCGAAGCCATGGATCAATACCAGGGTTTCGGCCGTGTCCGGTCCTCCCCGGTAGTAATGGATGTTAAGATCGCCGACACGCAGTCGTTCATGGCTGAGCCCGGCGCGATACTGCTCGATCAGGCGCAACCCCGCCAGCTGGGTCGAGGGGAAGGCGTAGAGGATGGCAGCGCTGGCTGACAGCAGCACCAGTAGCAAGAGCAGCAGTTTTTTCATGGCGCGTCCTTATCGCGAATTATTATGGCGGCGCCATTAAGCTAGCATGAACACTGAAGGTTTCCGGGATGCTTCGTCATCCTGCCGATCAACGCATGAACCGAGAGTAGCCGATGCCTAAGCGTTATCCGTTTAAGTCGCTGTTGCTGTGGTGCGCCTTGGTCCTGATGCCGCTTACCGGCCTGGCTGCGGGCAAGTGCGAGCGCCTGGTGGCGACCGGTAACCCGGAATACCCCCCTTACCTGTGGCGCGACCCGCAGAACCCGCAGCAGTTGATCGGGGCCAATGCCGACCTGCTCAAACACCTGGCCAAGGAACTGGGCGTGGTGGTCGACGTGATCTACACCGGCCCCTGGTCGCGGGCGCAGGACGAGGTGCGCACCGGGCGTGTCGACCTGCTCGCCGGCGCATTCATCACGCTGCCGCGTCTGGAGAACATGGATTACGTGCATCCGGCGTTCTTCTTCACGCCCAGCGTGGTCTGGGTGCGCAAGGACGAAGGGTTCGCCTATGGCAGCTGGATCGATCTGCAGGGGCATACCGGCGATACTTTGGTGGGCAACAGCTTCGGCCAGCAGTTCGATAGCTTCGCCAAGGAAAACCTGACCCTGGAAGGTGTTTCCAGCCTGACCCAGGCGTTTCAGAAGCTGCTGCTCGGGCGCACCGATTATGTGCTCTACGAGCGTTATCCCGGGCTGGCGCTGGCCGAGACCCTGGGCGTGGACGATGACCTCGAGGTGCTGGATCCACCGATCTCCAGTGAGGGCCTGTACCTCACCCTGTCGCACAACTCGGCCTGCAACGAGCCGTGGTTGCGCGGACAGCTGGCGCGGAAGATGACAGAATTGGTCGCCGCCGGGCTGCCCGAGCAGTTCCTGCAACACAACATGGAGTTGTGGAAGGCGCAGCAGATGCAGCCCGACCCGGTTGGCGACGTTACTCAGTAGGAAACTTGCGTGATCAAACGAACCTTTCCCTTGCTCATGGTGCTGGGCCTGACCGCCTGCGCCAGCGATCCTGCTCCCGTCGAGCAACTGCGCCTGACCGAACAGGCGCTGACCCAGGCCCGGACATTGGGCGTGGACGGTGAGCAATCGGCCTCCTTGCGCCTGGCCGAAGAAAAGTTCGCCCAGGCCCAGGCCGCGATGCAGGACGGCGAGAACAAGGCCGCGCGTCTGCTGGCCGAGCAGGCCGAGCTGGATGCACGCCTGGCCGAAGCCGAACATATCAATGCCAAGGGGCATGAGCAGTTGCTGGAAATCAATCAGCGTATCAATCGACTGCGCCAGCAGCTGGGGGCCATGTGATGAGGGCTTTCGGCAATCTGGGTGGTCTGTTGCTGGGGGCTGCGCTGCTGAGTGGCTGTGCGTTGAACCAGGCGGCGAACGAAGAGACGCTGGAGCAGGCGCGCCTGAGCTTCCAGTCCGTCAAGGAAGACCCCGGTGTCCTGCGGGCAGCACCCAAGGACGTGATCCGCGCCGGTGAGTCGCTGGCACGTGCCGAGCGTCTGTCGAGTTACTGGGGCAGCGCGGCGGACGTGCGTCACTACGCCTACCTCAGCCAGCGCTATGCCGAGATCGCCCGGCAGCACAGCGACATCAACCTCAATCAGGAGCGCGCGGCCAAGCTCGAGCTGGAGCGTCAGCGCCTGCAGCTAACCCTGCGTGAAGCCAAGCTGCTGAGTGTGCAGCAGCACAATGGCTGGCTGGAGGAGCAGATGGTCAGCCTGGCCACCAGCGAGACCGAGCGTGGCCTGGTGATGACGCTCGGCGACATGCTGTTCGATGCCGGCCGTGCCGATCTGCAGCCTGCGGCCAACCGCACGGTGCTCAAGCTCGTGCAGTTCCTGCAGATCAACCCGCAGCGGCGTGTACGCATCGAAGGCTATACCGACAACACCGGCGATGCGGCGGAGAACCTGGCGCTGTCCCGCGCACGTGCGCAGGCGGTGGCCGATCTGCTCGTCGACCTCGGTATCGACGCCAAGCGCATCCAGGTCGCGGGCTATGGTGTCGACTTCCCCGTGGCCGAGAATGCCTCGGCGCGCGGGCGGGCGCAGAATCGCCGGGTGGAGATCGTCTTCTCCGACGAGCGCGGCAGGCTCGGCGCCGAACGCTGACCCAGGCGTTACCCAGAACCCCGGCACTGGCCGGGGTTTTTTGTTGCCTGTCATCCGGACCTCTGGCACTGCTGGCGAGACACAGATACCCAGTGGGTGCTGTATGAAGGAAACTGTTCTAATCTGTGCCGGTACAATTGTGTAGCAATCGGTTACTGTTACGGTTCAGTGACCCGGAGGATGATCCATGACCAATCTGTTGCTCTATCAGCGCATCGCCCAGCAGTTGGCCGAGGACATCCGTCGTGGCGTCTATCAGCCTGGGGAGCGGGTGCCGTCCGTGCGCAAGATGAGCGCACAGCTCAATGTCAGCCACGCCACTGTGCTGCAGGCCTATGCCAACCTCGAGGACCAGGGGTTGATCCGGGCGCGGCCCCAGTCAGGCTTCTACGTGCACCAGACGCCCGCGCTGACGGCGCCGACGCCGGATATCGCCAAGGTGGAGCGGCCTGGGCTGGTCACCCGTGCCAGCATCATCAACCAGGTGCTGACCGAGTCGCGGCGCGAGGGGGTGTTCCCGCTCGGCGCTGCGGTGCCGCACGTCGATTACCTGCCGGTTCGGGCGCTGCACCAGCAACTGGCCAAGGTCACCCGCTTTCACAGTCCACGCGCGTTCAGCTACATGTTCAGCCCCGGCTTCGAACCGCTGCGCCGCCAGGTGGCGATCCGCATGCGCGATGCGGGTGTGGTGGTCGATCCGTCGGAGGTGGTGATCACCCATGGTTGCGTCGACGCCCTGCAGATGAGCCTGCGCGTGCTGACCAAGCCGGGCGACCTGATCGCCGTCGAGTCGCCGACCTACTATGGCTTGCTGCAGCTGGCCGACCTGCTCGGGCTCAAGGTCATCGAGATTCCCTGTGACCCGACGACCGGCATCAGTCTCGAGGCCTTGCAGCTGGCGGCCAACCAGTGGCCGATCAAGGCGCTGGTGCTGACCGCACGGCTGTCCAATCCGCTGGGTGGCACCATACCCGAGGAACGCCAGCGCCAGCTGTTGCGCCTGGCCGGGGACTACGACTTCCAGATCGTCGAGGACGACATCTACGGCGAGCTGATGTTCGAGCAGGGGCCGACCAAGGCGCTCAAGTCGCACGACCGCGAGAGCCGGGTGATCTACTGCTCGAGCTTCTCCAAGACGCTGTCGCCCGGGGTGCGCATCGGCTGGATCGTCGCCGGCAAGTATCAGGACGAGATTCAGCGCCTGCAGACCTTTACCACGCACTCGGCCTGCAGCGTCACGCAGATGGCGGTGGCGGCTTACCTGGAGAACGGGGGATATGACCGCCACCTGCGGCATATCCGTCAGGAGTACCGCAAGAATCTCAGCGCCTTCCAGCTGGCGGTGCAGCAGTATTTCCCCGCAGGGACGCAGATGACCCGGCCCAAGGGCGGCTTCATTCTCTGGGTCAGCCTGCCGGCGCGGGTCAACACCAAGGACCTGCATGTGCGGGCGCTGCAGCAGGGCATCTCGATCGCGCCGGGGCTGATCTTCAGCAACACCGAGCAGTTCAACCATTGCGTGCGCCTCAACTGCGGCATCCCGTGGAATCGCGAGGCGGAGCGGGCGTTGATGACGCTGGGCATGCTGGCCACGCAGTTGTGCCAGGAAGCCGGCGGCGTCTGGGAATCGTGAAAATATCGGCGGGCGTTAACCCGTCCGGGGAGGGGGCTGCGTCTACCTGAGCGAAGGTCTCGTGCCATTGCCCAGGAGGTGCCACATGTCCCCCCATCGTTCGTCGTTCGTTCGCCCGCTTGCCGTCGGGTTCTCGGCTGGTGCCTTGCTGGCATTGGCAGCGTGCAGTGCTTCCGGGCCGGAGCCCGAGGCGCAGGCCAGCAAAGCCGAAGCCGCACCGGTCCTGCGTGAGCGCGCGGCCAAGCCGGCAGCCGCGCTGGAGATGCTCGCCGAGCCGAGCCAGAAGCGCATGGCGCAGCTCGCCCATGCGCCTGCACCTCTCGCCGATGTCCTGCCGCCAGGCTATCGCGACGAGTCGCGCGAGCAGTACCAGGCCTACGCCGACAACCCGGTCTTCGCCGTCAGCGAGACGCCGGTGTCCACCTTCAGCATCGATGTCGACACCGGCAGCTACGCCAACGTGCGACGCTTCCTCAACGGCGGGCAGTTGCCGCCGCAGGATGCGGTGCGCCTGGAGGAGCTGGTCAACTATTTCCCCTATGCCTACCCGTTGCCCCAGGGCGATGCGCCGTTCGGCGTCAGCACCGAACTGGCGGTGACACCCTGGAACCCGCAGACCCGCCTGCTGCGTATTGCCATCAAGGCGTCTGATCGCCGCGTCGAGGAGATGCCGCCGGCCAACTTGGTGTTCCTCGTCGATGTATCCGGCTCGATGCACCGCCGGGAGGGCCTGCCGATGGTGCAGGGCACCCTGAAGTTGCTGGTCGACCAGCTGCGCCCGCAAGACCGTGTGTCGCTGGTGACCTATGCCGGTGCCAGCCAGGTGGTGCTGGACTCCACGCCGGGCAGCGACAAGGCGGCCATTCGTGGCGCCATCGAGCAGCTGACGGCCGGCGGCTCGACGGCGGGGGAGTCGGGTATTCAACTGGCCTACCAGCAGGCGCAGAAACACCTGATGAAGGACGGCATCAACCGCATCCTGCTGGCCACCGATGGTGACTTCAACGTCGGCATCAGTGACTTCGACAGCCTCAAGCAACTGGCTGCGGACAAGCGCAAGACCGGGGTATCCCTGACGACCCTGGGCTTTGGCGTGGACAACTACAACGAACGCCTGATGGAGCAGCTGGCGGATGCCGGCAACGGCAACTACGCCTATATCGACAACCTGCGTGAAGCACGCAAGGTGCTGGTCGACCAGCTCGGTTCCACGCTGGTGACAGTGGCAGGCGACGTGAAGCTGCAGCTGGAGTTCAACCCGGCGCAGGTCAGCGAGTATCGCCTGCTGGGTTACGAGAACCGTGCACTCAAGCGCGAGGACTTCAGCAACGACAAGGTCGACGCGGGCGAGATCGGCGCCGGGCACAGCGTCACCGCGCTGTACGAGATCGTTCCGGCCGGCGCCAAGGGCTGGTTGGAGCCGTTGCGCTACCAGCCGCGCACGCAGCCGGAGAGCGGCGCGGGTGAACTGGCCTGGTTGCGCATTCGCTACAAGGCTCCTGGCACGTCGACGAGCCGTCTGCTGGAGCGTCCCATCCTGCGCGCGCAGGCGCAGCCGATCGCCACTGCCAGCGAAGACCTGCGCTTTGCTGCGGCGGTGGCGGCGTTCGCCCAGCAGCTCAAGGGTGGTCGCTACACCGGGGACTTCGACCTGGCGCGCAGTATCGAGCTGGCCCGCTCGGCCAAGGGCGAGGATCGCTTTGGTCTGCGTGGCGAGTTCATTCAGCTGGCCGAAATCGCCCAGAGCCTGCAAACTTCCGGCTCGACCCAGACACGAGCCCTGCAGTGATCGCACCTCTCACGGATGACGACGCCGCCTTGTTGCGGCGTTACCGCCGCGGCGATGCCGCGGCCTTCAACGCGTTGTACCAGCGCCATCGGCTAGGCCTGTTTCGCTTCCTGCTCGGACTGTGCGGCGAGCATGCCCTGGCCGAGGAAGTGTTCCAGGAAACCTGGATGAGCCTGGTGCGCAGCCAGAGCGAGCAGCGCGAGGCCGTGCTGTTCAAGACCTGGCTGTATCAGATCGCGCGTAATCGCCTGATCGACCACTGGCGCAAGAGCGGGCGGCAGCAGACCGGGCACGAGCCCTACGATGAGGGCCAGCATGCCCAGGTTGACCCGCAGCCCGGGCCGGAGCAGCACTGGGGGCTGACGCGTGACAGCGAGCGGCTGCAGGCGGCGCTGGCCGACTTGCCGGAGGAGCAGCGCGAAGTGTTCCTGCTGCGCGCCCATGGCGACCTGGAACTGAACGAGATTGCCGAGTTGACCCGCACGCCGGCCGAGACGGTCAAGAGCCGTCTGCGCTACGCCCTGCAGAAGTTGCGCCGGCTGCTGGCCAGCGAGGAGTTGTCCGCATGACAGATGAACGAGAACCTCTGGAGCACGAACAGGCGCTGCTGGCGCATTTCCGTGCCCACGGCAGTGGCGAGCCCTCGGCCGAGCTGGATGCACGCATCCTGATGGCGGCCAGCGCGGCCGCGCGCGACGCCAAGGGCGCGGCTGCGGCCGAGGCCGGCTGGGGGCAGCGCCTGCACCAGTGGCTGTTCGGCAGCGGTCGGCAACGCTGGTCGGTGGCGCTGGCTGGTGTGGCCTGCCTGGGCATCGGCGTCAGCCTGACCTGGCGCACGCTGGAGCAGACGCCGGAGGCCTTCGACAGCGTGCCGCCGAGCGTGGTGATGAGCCCGGCGCCGCCGGCGCAGATGGCCGCCAAGCGTGCGGCGGAGAACGAGTCGGTGGCGCGTATGGCCGAGCCGCGAGAGCGCATGAAGAGCGAGGTCATGGCACGCCAGGCCGCCCCGGTCGCCCCGGCGGCGTTGGCCGATGCCCCGATGGCCAGCACCGCTGCAAGCGAACCGCTGGCCGAGCTGGTCGTTCAGAGCGAGCCGCGCGAGGCCTTGCTGCGCCTGCTCGAGCTGCGTCGAGCGGGGGAGAGGGACAAGGCCCAGCTGCTGTACGAAAAGTTGCAGGCTGACTACCCGCAGCTGGATATCGAGGCCGAACTGACGCATCTGGCCACGCAACCGCCGCAAGACTGATGTCAGGTAAAGGTCATGTAAGTCGGCTTGCCAGCCATGTCCGGTCGGAGGAGCATGGTTGTCTCATTCACAGAGTTGCCGTTGTCCCATGATGCGTAAGTCCGTTCTGTTGCTGTTGTGCCTGGGTTTGCTGAGCGCCTGCGAGCGTGCGGCAAACCCCGTCGCGCAACGGCCGGAATCCGTTCCGCTGGTGGTCGAGTCTGCCGTCGAGGCGCCAGCAGTCGAGGTGGCCAGCATAGCGCCTGTCGACGCGCAGCTAGCGGCCGAGGCGGTCGAAGCCACGCCCGCCCGTGCCGAGCCGCAGCCTGCCGCGAAGCCCAAGGCCGAGGTCGGCAAGGCGCCTCGAGCCAAGTCCGAATCGACGCCAGCACTGGACCTGAGCGTGCCGCAGGAGCTGTTCGCGCAGGCCCTGGAGGGCGAAACCCGCGAGGATCTTGCACCGCTGCTGCCGCCATTGTTTGGCGAAAAGCCCGAACTGCAGAGCCCATTCCAGATCAGCGGTCGACTGATCAGCAATGAGCGCGAGGACGATTACTGGGATTCGATCGAAGGCGCCGAGGTGCAGTTCGAGTTCAAGCAGTAGGCGGCAGGATTGACGCTACCCGTCCGGCAACCCTGATCAGAAACGATAGTCCTGGCGCACGATGGCCGCGTGCAGCGTGCTGTCCAGGCGCTGGAAGTGCGCAGTGTCGGGCAGGCGCACGTAGAGTGGGTCGTCGCTCCGGGCCGGATCGTAACCAGCCTGCTTGAGATCGGTTTTCTTGTACTTGAAGGTACCGGTGGTCTCCACTTCGCCGAGCAGGCGGATGAACAGGGGCGCGGCGTAGGCCGGCAGCTCCGCGTCGAGGTAGCTCGCCAGCGCTGCGCCATCGAGATCGCTGCCGGGCGTCAGGCGCAGTGCAGCCATGCCGCAGCGGCCGTTGGTGGCGGGAATCTCCACGCCGTAGACCACCGCGTCTTCCACGCCGGGGAAGGCACCGAGCACGTTCTCCACCTCGGTGGTGGAGACGTTCTCGCCTTTCCAGCGGAAGGTGTCGCCGAGGCGGTCGACGAACTGCGCGTGCTTGCAGCCGATATCGCGCATCAGGTCGCCGGTGTTGAACCAGGCGTCGCCCTGCTTGAACACATTGCGCAGGATCACCGACTCGCTCTTGGCCGGGTCGGTATAGCCGTCGAAGGGCCATTTGGCGCTGATCTCGCTGATCAGCAGGCCTGCTTCACCCTTGTCGGCCTTGTGCAGGAAGCCCTTCGCGTCGCGCAGGACGCAGTCGTTCTCCAGGTCGTAGCGCACGATGGCGTAGGTGGCCGGTGTGTAGCCGACGGTATTGTCGAAGTTGAACACGTTGGTGAAGCCGATGTTGCCTTCGCTGGAGGCATAGAACTCGGTGATCTGCCGGACGCCGAAGCGCTGCTTGAACTCGGCCCAGATCGACGGACGCAGGCCGTTGCCGATCATGCAGCGCAGGCTGTTGTCCTGCTCCGCCGGGTGCACGGGCTGGTTGAGCAGATAGCGGCACAGCTCGCCGATGTAGCCGAAGCAGGTGGCCCGGTAGCGCGCCACGTCGCTCCAGAAGGCGCTGGCGGAGAAACGGCGCCGCAGGGCAATGGCGGCACCGCCGGCCAGCGCCGCGCTCCAGCATACGGTGACGGCGTTGTTGTGGTAGCAGGGCAGGGTGAGATAGAGCACGTCGTGCGCGTTGAGGGTCAGGCCGGAGTGGCCGAAGCCGCCGTATGCCTTGATCCACTTGCCATGGCTCATGATCGAGGCCTTGGGCAGGCCGGTGGTGCCGGAGGTGTAGATCAGGAAACAGGCATCCTTCATGCGTACGCGCAGGCTGTCCGGTGGGTTGTCCTGCGCCTGGCCGCTGCCCAGTTGCATGAGGTTGGCCCAGCCGCTCGGCGGCCGTCCCGCATCGACCAGGCAGTCCTGATCGGCTACCCAGTAGCGGCGAGCATGCGGGTCGTGCAGGTGCTCGGCGATTTCCTCGAAGGCTCCGAGCAGCTCGTCGCCGATCACCAGGAGGCGCGGTTCGACCAGATTGAAACTGTGCGCCAGGACCTTGCCGCGCTGGGTGGTGTTGATCAGTGCGCCGACGGCACCGAGCTTGCTCAGGGCTGCGAGGATCGCCAGCAGCTCCAGGCGGTTTTCCAGCATCACCGCGATCACGTCGCCATGCCTGACACCCTCGCGCTTGAACGCCCAGGCCAGGCGGTTGGCCCAGGCATTGAAGTCGCGGTAGTTGATCTGGCGTTGCTCGTCCATCAGTGCCGGGCGTTCGGGGTGATGCCGGGCGGCGCGTTGCAGTGCCCAGGCCAGTGACAGCGGCTTCTCGCGGTTGCGGATGCCGGCGTAGTAGAGGCCACGCAGCATGCGCGGCACGCGTGGCAGGTGCTGCGGCAGGTGGGCCAGGAAGCGAATGGGCGAAATCAGATCGGTTTGGCTCATGGGGCTCGCACTTGGGGTGTCAGTCGTGGGACGCGAGGCCTGACTCTAGTTGGCCTGGCTGGGCGCAGCCATGGCCCTGGCGCATGCGGGCGAGGGCAGATCGGCAAATAGGCGTCGCTCTTCAGGGCGCGCCCAGGTGGCAGAGCAGGTCCGCTCCGCCATGGGCCCGCGTGCAGCCGTAGCCCGGATGCAATCCGGGACGACCCGAGAGCCAATCCCCGGATTGCATCCGGGCTACGAAGGGCCGCAGTGTTCAGTCGACGAACAGGTCGGGTATCAGGCTGTCGCCTGCGGGGTCGAAGCGATACTGTTCGAAATCGCTCTGGCCCTGTTCGCGCAGGATGTCCTCGTCGATCAGCAGGCGTCCGCTGATGCTGCGGCCCTCGCTCGCCAGGATCGCACGGGCCGCGTCGGCCATGATCGCCGGGGTGCGCGCACGCTTGAAGGCGTCGCGGCTGCCCAGCTCGAACTCGATGGCGGCGGTGGCGATCATGGTCTTCGGCCACAGCGAGTTGACGCTGATGCCGTACTTCTTGAATTCCTCGCTCATGCCCAGGGTCAGCATGCTCATGCCGTACTTGGTGACGGTATAGGGACCATGCTGGGCGAACCACTTGGCGTCGAGGTTGAGTGGCGGCGACAGGTTGAGGATATGCCCACCGGCGCTCTGTTTCAGATAGGGCAGGGCGGCCTGGCTGCAGACCATCACGGCGCGGGTGTTGATCTGGTACATCAGGTCGAAGCGCTTGGGTTCGAGCCGCTCCACCCCCACCAGCTTGATCGCGCCGGCGTTGTTGACCAGCGCGTCGATGCCGCCGAAATGCTCGGCTGCGCGGGCCATGGCGGCTGCCACGGCCTGTTCGTCGCGTACGTCCAGTTGCAGGGGCAGCGCCCTGCCGCCAGCGGCCTCGACTTCGGCTGCGACGCTGAAGATGGTGCCCTCCAGCTTGGGATGCGGTTCGGCGCTCTTGGCCGCGATGACGATATTGGCGCCCTCGGCGGCGGCCTTGAGCGCGATTTCACGGCCGATACCACGGCTGGCGCCGGTAATGAACAGGGTCTTGGCAGAAAGTGACATGGGAGTGCTCCGGGGCTCGTTGTTGTCGTAGGGCGGATGACGTTCCGTTCACCCACCCGGGTGGTGTCGGGGCGGATGGATGCAGTGCCATCCACCTCGCATCAGGTTTCTGAAGCTTCGATTTCCACCAGCAGTTGACGGCTCTTGACCTGGTCGCCCTGGCTGACGCCGATCCGCCGGACGATGCCATCGACACCCGCCTTGAGCGGGTGCTCCATCTTCATGGCTTCCAGCACCAGCAGCAGCTGGCCCTTGCTGACGCTGGCGCCCTCGCTGGTCAGGACGTCGACGATGGCGCCGTCCATCGGCGCCTTCACCGCACCGCTGCTGGCGGCATTCTGGCCCCCGGCCGGTTCGTGGGTGACGTCCAGCAGTTCCAGGTTGCCCTGCTCGCCATACAGCCACAGGTGCTCGCCTTCGTGGTGATAAGCCTGGCGGCGGCGCACGCCGTCCAGCTCCAGGGTCAGCCAGCGTCCGTCGCTGGCCAGCAGGCGCAGGCACAGCTGCTCGTCACCCCGGCTCACGCGAAGTTGTGCCTGAGGGCCGCCGGCGGCGACCGCCAGCTCGACGGCATGCCTGTGCTCGCCCTGCTTGAGCACGCAGCGCCAGGGTGCACCGCCCGCGTTGCGCCAGCCGGACAGCCCCGGCTGATGTGCGCGCGCGCCTGCTGAAGCCTGGTAGAGCAGGGCGGCGGCGATGGCCAGCTCGGCCAGGCTGGCGCTGTGTGGCTGCAGGCTGGGATCGTTCTCGAAGTGTTCGGCGATGAACGCCGTCGTGGCGTTGCCGGCAGCGAACTGCGGGTGTTCGAGCAGGTTGGCGAGAAAACGCTGGTTGCCGTTGACGCCGAGGAGCACGCAGCGCTCCACGGCGCGCACCAGCTTGCGCCGGGCGTCGTCGCGGGTCTCGCCGTAGGCGATGACCTTGGCCAGCATCGGGTCGTAGAAGGGCGTGACGGCCTGGCCTTCGAGCAGGCCGTGGTCGATGCGCACACCCGGCAGCAGCTCCGGCTCCCAGCGCAGAACCTGGCCGGTTTGTGGCAGGAAGCCGGCGGCGGCATCCTCGGCATACAGGCGCACTTCGATGGCGTGACCCTGCAGGCGGATTTCCTCCTGGCGCAGCGGCAGTGGCTGGCCGGCAGCGGTGCGAATCTGCCAGGCCACCAGGTCCTGTCCGCTGATCAGTTCGGTGACCGGGTGTTCCACCTGCAGCCGGGTGTTCATCTCCAGGAAGAAGAACTCGCCACTGGCGTCGAGCAGGAACTCCACCGTGCCGGCACCGACGTAGCTGACCGAGGCCGCCGCCTTCACCGCGGCTTCACCCATGGCGCGGCGCAGCTCGGGCGTCATCACCGGGCAGGGCGCTTCCTCTACCACTTTCTGGTGGCGGCGCTGCACCGAGCAGTCGCGCTCGCCGAGGTAGACGATATTGCCGTGGGTGTCGCCGAACACCTGGATCTCGACGTGGCGCGGGCGGATCACCGCGCGTTCGAGGATCAGCTCGCCGGAGCCGAAGGCGTTCTGCGCCTCCGAGCGGGCCGTGCGAATCTGCGCCAGCAGTTCAGCGGATGCCTGCACCAGGCGCATGCCGCGACCGCCGCCACCGGCACTGGCCTTGATCATCAGCGGATAGCCGATGCGCTCGGCTTCGCTGGCCAGGGTGTCGTCGTCCTGGGCGGCACCTTCGTAGCCCGGAATGCACGGCACGCCGGCTTCCAGCATGGCGATCTTCGACAGGCGCTTGCTGCCCATCAGGTGGATGGCGTCCACGCTCGGGCCGATGAAGGCGATGCCGGCGTCTGCACAGGCACGCGCGAAATCGGCGTTCTCGGAGAGGAAGCCGTAGCCGGGGTGGATGGCGTCGGCGCCGGTCCGGCGCGCCGCCTCGATGATGGCATCGATACGCAGGTAGGACTGGCTCACCTGGGCGGGGCCAATGCACACCGCCTCATCGGCCAGCTGCACATGGCGGGCGTCGGCATCGGCTTCGGAGTAGACCGCAACGGTGCGGTAACCGAGCTCGAGGGCGGTGCGCATCACCCGGCAGGCGATCTCGCCACGGTTGGCGATCAGGATCTTGTTGAATGCGGGCATCTTCGTGCTCCTGTGCGGCGATCCGCGGATTTCATCCGGGCCACGATGTTCGTAGGGTGGATCGCGCTGTCTCGATCCACCGTGTGTGGTACGTGCGCGGGCGGATGTGAAAAGCGACAGCCACCCAGCGGTTGCTCCTAAAGGACGGCGGTGTCAGGCCGTCCAAGCCATCATTGCGCCCATTTCGGCTTGCGTTTCTGCACGAAGGCCATGGTGCCTTCGACGCCCTCG
The DNA here is from genome assembly GCF_017915135.1 of Ectopseudomonas khazarica. Taxonomy (NCBI): domain Bacteria; kingdom Pseudomonadati; phylum Pseudomonadota; class Gammaproteobacteria; order Pseudomonadales; family Pseudomonadaceae; genus Ectopseudomonas; species Ectopseudomonas khazarica. The sequence goes on from NZ_CP068551.1 coordinate 2,192,465, forward strand.
GCGCCCGTGACGGCGGCGGCAAACTGTTCGGCCGCGCGGTCGAGCAGTGGGCCGAGCGCCTCGCGTTCGCTGGCCAGCAGCAGCGCCTTGGTCTGGGTATTGGCCTGCGGCGCGCACTGGCGGATCTGTGCCAGGGTGTCCTGCAGGCGCTGTTGCAGCGCAGCCGCGTCGGCCTCGCAGTGATGCACCAGGCCCAGGCGCAGCGCCTCGGCGCCGTCCACACGGGCGGCCGTCAGCGCCAGGCGGCGGGCCTGGGTCAGGCCGATGCGGTGCACCACGAACGGGGCGATCTGCGCCGGCAGGATGCCCAGCGTGGTCTCAGGCAGGCCGAATCTGGCGTCGCTGGCGGCGATGGCCACGTCGGACACGCAGGCCAGGCCGAAACCGCCGCCGAGCACGGCGCCTTCCAGTACGGCCACCAGCACCTGCGGTGCGGCCTGGGCCTCCTCCAGCAGCGCACCGAAGGCGCGGTTCAGCTCGCGGTAGGCGTCGCCGCCTCTGGCACGGGCGCCAGCCATGTCCTTGATGTCGCCACCGGCGCAGAAGTGGCCGTCCGCGCCACGCAGGACGAGGGCGCGTACCTCCGGCTCATGGCGCACGGCTTCCAGGGTGGCGCGTAGCTCGCCGACCATGGCCAGGCTCATGGCGTTGCGGCTGTCCGGACGATTCAGGGTGACGTGCAGCACGCCGTTCTCGAGGTTCAGCAGCAGGGTTTCGCAGTGGGGCAGGTCGTTCATCGCATACCTCGGTGTAGGGCGGGTGGAACCCGCCGCACGGCAATGGCGTTTCGGCGCGTAGGCTGGACGTCGCTTCTTACGTCCACCGTCAGGGTGGATCGATAAGGCGTGATCCACCCTGCGTTCAGGCTTTCTTCTTCCCGGGCAGGATGCCCATCAGCTTGCAGATGATGCCGAGCATGATTTCGTCGGCACCGCCGCCGATGCTGACCAGGCGCACGTCGCGGTAGGCGCGCGACACCGGGTTGTCCCACATGAAGCCCATGCCGCCCCAGTACTGCAGGCAGGCGTCGGATACCTCGCGGCCCAGGCGACCGGCCTTGAGCTTGGCCATCGATGCCAGGCGGGTCACGTCACGCCCCTTCACGTACTGCTCGGTGGCCTGGTAGACCAGGGCACGCAGGGCTTCGATCTCGGTCTGCAACTCGGCCATGCGGAAGTGGATGACCTGGTTGTCGATCAGCGGTTGGCCGAAGGTGTGGCGCTGCTTGCAGTAGTCGATGGTGCTGTCGACGCAGTGCTCCAGGCCCTTGATCATGTTGGCCGCGCCGAACAGGCGTTCCTCCTGAAACTGCAGCATCTGCATCATGAAGCCGGCGCCTTCGTGACCGATGCGGTAGCGCTGCGGCACGCGCACGTTGTCGAAGAACACCTGGGCGGTTTCCGAGCTGCGCATGCCGAGCTTGTCGAGGTGCGGGCTGACGCTGATCCCCGGCGTCTTCATCGGCACCACGATCAGCGACTTGTTGACGTGCGGCTTGTCGTCGCTGGTGTTGGCCAGCAGGCAGATGAAGTCCGCCGATGGCGAGTTGGTGATCCACATCTTGCTGCCGTTGATCACGTAGTCGTCGCCGTCCTTGCGTGCGCTGGTCTTCAGACCGGCCACGTCGGAGCCGGCACCGACCTCGGAAACCCCTATGCAGCCGACCATCTCGCCGCTGATGGCCGGGCGCAGGAACTCGTCGCGCAACGCGTCGGAGCCGAAGCGGGCCAGGGCGGGCGTGCACATGTCGGTCTGCACGCCGATGGACATGGGAATGCCGCCGCAATGGATGGTGCCGAACTCCTCGGCGGCGACGATCGAGTAGCTGTAGTCCAGGCCCATGCCGCCGAACTGCTCCGGCTTGGAGATGCCCAGCAGACCCAGTTCGCCGGCTTTCCTGAAGATGTCGTGGATGGGGAAACGACCTTCCTTCTCCCATTCATCGACATGCGGGTTGATTTCCCTGTCGACGAAGTTGCGGACGGTGCGGCGGAGTTCTTCGTGTTCCTGGGTGAAGATCATTGTTGTTGTGCTCCGTATCGAATGGGGCTGGCGGCGGGTTGCACCCGCCCTGGGTTTTTCAGAATCTGGCGACGCCGAAGCTGCTCGTCTTCAACGGACGCAGGCTCGCTTCGGCGCAGATATCCAGCAACAGGCCCAGCAGCTTGCGCGTATCGCGCGGGTCGATCAGGCCGTCGTCCCACAGGCTGGCGGTGCCGTACAGCGCGGTGGACTGGCTGTCGAGCTTCTGCGCGGTAACGGTTTCCAGCATGTCGAGCATCTTCGGGTCGGCCTCCTTGCCTTCCTTGGCGTGTTTCTCCTCGGTGACGATGCGCAGCACCTTGCCGGCCTGGGCGCCGCCCATCACCGCGGTGCGGCTGTTGGGCCAGGCGAAGATGAAGCGCGGGTCGAGGCCACGTCCGCACATGGCGTAGTTGCCGGCGCCGTAGGAGCCGCCGACGACGATGGTGAGCTTGGGCACCGTGGCGTTGGCCACCGCCTGGATCATCTTCGAGCCATGCTTGATCACGCCGTGCTGTTCCGACTCGGTACCGACCATGAAGCCGGTGGTGTTGTGGAAGAACAGGATCGGGGTATTGCTCTGCTCGCACAGCTGGATGAACTGCGCCGCCTTGGCCGCACCCTGCGGGGTGATCGGGCCGTTGTTGCCGATGAAACCGCAGGCCTGGCCTTCGATCTGCAGGTGGCCGCAGACGGTCTGGCTGTCGAATTCGTTCTTGAAGTCGAGGAACGCCGAGCCATCGGCGATGCGCGCGATGATTTCGCGCACGTCATAGGGCTTCTTGGCGTCGGCTGGTACCAGACCGAGCAGCTCCTCGGCCGGGTACAGCGGCTCGCGCCAGGTTTTCGCCGGGCGTGCAGGCAGTTGCTGGTTCCACGGCAGCATGGCGAGAATCTCGCGGGCCAGGCGCACGCCATCGGCGTCGTTCTCGGCCAGGTACTCGGCGGTACCGGCGACCTGGGCATGCATCTCGGCGCCGCCGAGTTGCTCGTCGCTGGCGATCTCGCCGGTGGCGGCCTTGAGCAGTGGCGGGCCGGCGAGGAACATCTTGGCCTTGCCACGCACCACCACAACGTAGTCCGACAGCCCTGGCTGGTAGGCCCCGCCGGCGGTGCTGGAACCGTGCACCACAGTGATCTGCGGCAGGCCCATGGCGGACATGCGCGCCTGGTTGGCGAAGCCGCGTGCGCCTTCGACGAAGATGTCGGCGGCGTAGTTGAGGTTGGCGCCGCCGCTCTCGGCCAGGGTCACCACCGGCAATTTGTTCTCAACCGCGATCTGCTGCAGACGCAGGGATTTCTTCAGGCCGGTGGGGGAGATGGTGCCGCCCTTGATCGCGCTGTTGTTGGCGATCACCAGGCAGCGCACCCCGGCGATGTAGCCGATGCCGGCGATCAGCCCGCCACCGGCCTGGCTGCCGTCCTTGTCGTCGTGCAGCTTGTAGCCGGCCAGCGAGGCCAGTTCGAGGAACGGCGCACCGAGGTCGAGCAGCAGGCTGATGCGCTCGCGGGGCAGCAGCTGGCCGCGCTTGTCGAACTTGGCCTTGGCCTCCTGGGCCTTGTCGAGCACCTTCTGTTCCACGTCGCGGAAGCTGGCGATGGCCGCCAGCATGGCCTCGCGGTTCTGCGCGAAGGCGTCGCCATGTACGTCGATTTCCGATTGGATCACAGGCATCGCCTTACTCCTGGTCTTTCAGTACGTCGGGCACGTAGGCTCGGTGGAAACCGTTGTACGACTCGCTGTTCGTCGCCTTGCCCAGTGTCCAGGCGCGGGTGCCCTGGCTGGCGGCACCATCGATGCGGATGGTGTTGCCGCTGATGAAGTTGGCGCCGGGGCTGAGCAGGAACACGATGGCCGCGGCCACCTCGGACTCGCTGCCGATGCGTTGCAGCGGTACGTGATCCTTGAGGTTGCGGATCATGTTCTTCATCGATTCGGGGTAGGTGTCCATGCCGCTGGAGGCGATCCAGCCGGGTGCCACGGCGTTGACCCGTACGCCGGCGTGGCCCCACTCGTAGGCGGCGGTCTTGGTGAAGTTCTCCATGCCGGCCCGCGCCGCGCCCGAGTGGCCCATGCCGGGCATGCCGCCCCACATGTCGGCGAGCATGTTGACGATGCCGCCGCCGTGCTTGCTCATGCTCTGCAGGAAGACTTCCCTGGCCACCAGGAAGCCGCCCACCAGGTTGGTGCGCACCACGGTCTCGAAGCCTTTCTGGTTGATGCCGATCAGCGGCGCCGGGAACTGCCCACCGGCATTGTTGACCAGCTGGTGAATGCGCCCGCGCTGTTCGATCAGCGTGGCGACCATGGCCTTCACGCTGTCTTCGTCGCGGATGTCACAGACATGCCAGCTGGCGCTGCCGCCATCTTCGATGATCTCGCCCGCGGTGTTTTCCAGCTTGTCCTGCTTGCGCCCGACCAGCACCACGTGAGCGCCGAGATGGGCCAGTTCGTGGGCCACGCAGCGGCCGATGCCGCTGCCACCACCGGTGACCAGGATGGTCTGGCCTGCGAACAGGCCGGGTCGGAATACGGAGTCGTAGCTCATTGTTCTTGTTGTCCTTCTCGGTTCCGTAAGAGCGGCTTCAGCCGCGATGCTCTTGCCCAGTCCAGATCGCGGCTGAAGCGATACGTCGCCCGACCGCTACTACAACATGGAAGGTGGAAGCCGCGCAGCGTTTCCCACCCGAAGCCGGTGGCTGGATGACGCGTCATCCACCCTGCGATTGGCACCTACAGCGCTTCAGCCAGCGCCCTTGGCACCGGCACCGGGAACTCCAGCAACTGCTGGGCGAACGCCTTGCCCTGCGGGTCGATGCGCAGGCTGGCGACGCCACCACCGCCCAGCGCGTTCTCCAGCAGGAAGTTGAGGCTGTGGCTGCCCGGCAGGTACCAGCGGCTCACGCGTCCCTGCTCGGCATCCAGAGTGTGGGCCATCCACTGAGCCACCGCCTCGGGTGTCAGCGCGGCGGCGATCCACGCCAGGTACTCGGGCTTTCTCGCCATCACACCGATGTTGCTGTGGTTGCCCTTGTCGCCGGAGCGCGCCACGGCCAGGCGCACCAGGGGTACGGCGCTGTCGGCGTCGTCCATGGGGATGGGCAGGGCAGCGGGGGCGGGCACCTGGGTCGGGTCGAAGGCCGCCACCTGCGGCAGGCCGACTGGCTGGCGCTCGCCGTCGATCTCCACCTCCAAGGCGCAGGCGCTCTTGTCCACGAGGAAGCTGAACAGGCGGATCACCGGGTACACGGTCGGTCGTCCGCCGACGATGCCGGTCAGGCCGGGGGCCATGCCGGTGGCGGCCTGGGCGATCTCGCGGGAGAACAGCAGCAGTGCTTCCTTCCTGGCGTGACGTGCAGCGATCTTCACCACCACTTCGCGGCTGTAGCGGCGATGGGCATGGGCGCCGTAGGTGGCTTCGCTACCGAGCAGCTCGATGCTGACCTCCTGGTACGGACCCCAGTCGCGCTCGGCGAACAGCTCTTCGGTCTTGCGGATGATCGCCTGGCTGACCCGTTCGGCCTTGGCCACGGCATCGATGCCGGCGAGCAGGAAACTGGCGGTGCAGCGGAAGCCGTCCGGGTGGGTGGCGCTGACCTTGTAGCGGTCGCCGGGAGGCAGACCGCGGGCACCCTGCAGCTGCACCCGGTCAGGGCCGACCTGGCTCAGCTGCACCTGGGTGAAATCGCAGACCACGTCCGGCAGCAGATAGGCGCGCGGGTCGCCAATCTCGTAGAGCATCTGCTCGCCGACGGTGAAAGGCGTGACCAGGCCGCCGGAACGTTCCGGCTTGGTCACGACGAAATGGCCATCGTCCGCGACCTCGACGATGGGGAAGCCGATGTGTTCGTAGTCCGGCACGTCGCGCCAGTCGGTGAAGTTGCCGCCGGTGCACTGCGCGCCGCATTCGATGATGTGCCCGGCCAGGGCGGCCTGGGCCAGCCTGTCGTAGTCGTCCCAGGCCCAGCCGAATTCGTGCACCAGGGCGGCGCTGACCACGGCGCTGTCGACCACGCGGCCGGTGATGACGATATCGGCGCCGCGTTCGAGCGCGGCGACGATGCCCGGTGCGCCCAGGTAGGCGTTGACCGATACACAGAAGGGCGGCAGCGGCGCGTCGCTGAACATCTCGCGGGTACCGGCCTTGACCAGTTCGCCAAGCTTGGGCTGCAGGTTGTCGCCATGCAGCACGGCGATCTTCAGTTGCACGCCGGCCTGCTCGCAGGCCGCCTTCAGGGCCGCGGCACAGGCCATCGGGTTGACCCCGCCGGCGTTGCTGATGACGCGGATGCGCTTGTGCGCCAGTTCGCCGAGCAGGGGCGTGAGCACCTCGACGAAGTCGCGGGCGTAGCCCTCGTCGGGCTTCTTCATCCGTGCGCCGGCCATGATCGACATGGTGATCTCGGCCAGGTAGTCGAACACCAGATAGTCCAGCTCGGCCCCGCGAACCAGCTGGGCGGCGGCGGTGGAGGTGTCGCCCCAGAATGCGGAGGCGCAGCCGATGCGTACGGTTTTAGTCATTGTGATGGCCCGTGACACATTGAAGGGATGCGTCGACATTACCAAGCAAGCGCTTGGTTGAAAAGCGCCGGGAGAGGGCAAAACGGCCAAAAATGCGCCCAAGCGCTTGCTTGGTAGGTGTTCGGCGCATACATTTCATCATGCAAGACAAGTACTTGCCGGCAGCATCGAGAATTCATCAGAACAATTGCCGGGCAGGGCAGTGAGGGGGATCAGTCAGCGTGGAAGAACACAGGGCCCAGGCGGTAATGCAGGAACTGGTCGAGACAGGCCGGATTACCGACCCGGACAGCGCACGCGGCAAGCTGCTGCAGATGGCCGCCCATCTGTTTCGCAGCAAGGGCTACGAACGCACGACGGTGCGTGACCTGGCCGCCGCCATCGGCATCCAGTCGGGCAGCATCTTTCATCACTTCAAGAGCAAGGACGAGATCCTGCGCTCGGTGATGGAGGAGACCATCGTCTACAACACCGCGCTGATGCGTGCGGCGCTGGCGCAGGCGCAAGGCACTCGCGAGCGCCTGCTGGCGCTGATTCGCTGCGAGCTGCAATCGATCATGGGCGGTACCGGCGAGGCGATGGCGGTGCTGGTCTACGAATGGCGTTCGCTTTCCGAGGCGGGGCAGGCACAGGTGCTGGCGCTGCGTGACACCTACGAGCAGATCTGGCTGGAGGTGCTGGGCGAGGCGCGCGACGCGGGCTACTTCAACGGCGACCCGTTCATCCAGCGGCGCTTCCTTACCGGCGCGTTGAGCTGGACCACCACCTGGTTCCGCTCCCAGGGCCCGATGACCCTGGATCAGCTGGCCGAAGAGGCCTTGTCATTGGTCTGCAAGGAAGCTTGAGCAAATTGAACTAAGCTAGGGTCGATGACGACCGTTGGCGGGTTCCGAGGCGTATCGCACCCTGTATTACGTGACGCGAGGTCGAGTTTGCGTGCGCTAGTTGCTTGTCTGCTTACCTACCTCACGCTGCTGAATGTGCCAACGGCCATCGCGGCGCAGGAGGTGCGTGTCGGCGGCTACCACTTCCCTCCCTATCTGGACAAACCCGAGTCGCCGCATCCGCAGGGGCTGGTTCCGGATCTGCTGCATGCGCTCAATGCATTGCAGCGGCAATACCATTTCGTGCTCGTGCCGACGTCGGCGACCCGCCGCTATCGTGATCTGCAGGGCGGGCGCTTCGACCTGATCTTCTTCGAGTCGAGCCTCTGGGGCTGGGACGCGACGCCGCACCTGGAGCTGAACCTTTCCATCGACGATGCCGAGGTCTACGTCGCGGCAGCCGAACCAGGGCGTGGCCAGGCGTATTTCGACGACCTGAAGGGCAAGCGTCTGGCCCTGTACAGTGGCTACCATTATGGCTTCGCGGGTTTCGAGGCGGATCCCGAGTACCTCGCGCATACGTTCGATGCGCTTATGACCTATTCTCATGACAGCAACCTGCGGATGCTGCTGGCGCGTCGGGTGGATGTGGCGGTGGTGACCTGGTCGTACCTGCAGATGTTCCTCGACCGGAACCCGCAACTGGTGCCCGAACTGCTGGTTTCCGAGCGTGTCGACCAGCAGTATCGCCATCAGGTGTTGCTGCGTCCTGGCGGGGTGCTGACACCCGATCAGGTAGCCGGAATGCTGAGTGAGTTACAAGAAAATGGTGAGCTTCCTGCGCTACTTCGACGCTATCGTCTGACATTGGCTGGCAAAGTAGTAGCGGACTGAAAAACTATCTGGTTGGTCAGCAAAGACTCGGGTAGGCTGCACCACAACTAGAAGAAGGATTTTTTTGGGGAGTCGACATGCGGCATTCGCGGCGCTGGATTCACGGATGGCTGAGTGCTGTCTCGCTGTTGCTCGTCGGTGCAGTTTCCGCAGCCGAGACCGTCAAGGTCGGCGGTGCGCATTTCCCTCCCTATGTCGACAAATCCAATGCGCGTGAGTCGACCGGGCTGCTGCCGCAGCTGCTCGAAGCCCTCAATCAGGAGCAGAGCGACTATCACTTCACCATGCTGCCCACGGCCATCGTGCGGCGCTTCGGCGATCTGCAGCGCGGGCGCATCGACATGGCGATCTTCGAGAACCCCAGCTGGGGCTGGCAGGACATCGATGCCACGGCCGTCGACATGGGGCTGGAGGATGCCGAGCTGTTCGTCGCGCGGGACGAGGAGCTGCGTGGCCAGGACTACTTCGATCAGCTGCAGGGCAAGCGCCTGGCCCTCTACCGTGGTTACCACTACGGCTTCGCCGACTTCAACAGCGACCCTGAATTCCTGACCCGGACCTACAACGCCAACCTCGGCCATTCCCATGACAGCAACCTGCTGATGGTCCTGCGCGGTCGGGCGGACATTGCGCTGGTCACCCGTTCGAACCTCTACGACTTCATCAAGCGCAACCGCGAGCATGCCCGCGCGCTGCTGATTTCAGAGCGCATCGATCAGGTTTACCACCATCACGCCATGGTCCGTGCCGGCTCGCCGATCAGCCCCGAGGCGTTCGCCGCCTTGCTCGAGCGACTACGGGCCAAGGGCGAGCTCGAGCGGATCTTCTCGCCGTATCGCATCGCCGTCATGCCAGTCGTAGTGGGTAGCTCAGCAGCAGCACGTGCAGAAGATTGACCGCAGCGTGCAGAGCGATCGCCAGGCTCAGGCGCCCGCTGTAGTGGAACGCCAGGCCGTAGCCGAGACCGGCCACGGCAGCCAGCAGGGCGAATAGCGCGCTGAACGGCAAATGAGCCGCGCCGAACAGGGCGGCGGTGAGCAGCAGGCCCGGCCATGTGCCCAGGCGCTGGGTCAGGGCGGGCTGCAGCACACCACGGAACAGCAGTTCCTCGGCCACCACCGCAACGCCCAGATTGACCGCCAGCCACAGCCAGAGCCCATCTGGCCATTTCGGCTGCCAGGCGACCAGGCCCAGGGCAATGGCCAGCGGCGGCACGGCGAGCAGCGTGAGGATGCAGACCAGCCCGGCGCGCGTGCAGGAGAGCGCCGGCTTGCCGGGTTGCCCCAGCCACCAGGCCAGCAGCGTCATGCCCACCAGCAGTTTGTCCCAGGACAGGCGCAGCGCGTAAGGTGCCGCGTCAGGGCTCAGTTTGCGCGGCTCCCATAGCGACCATGGTCTGAAGCCCGGCAACAGGTGCGCGGCCAGGGCAATGCCGCCGAGCAGGGCCAGGATGGCCCACGGCCCGTTTGGCAGTGATCGATGACCGAGCAGCACGGCAGCACTGAACAGCGCGCCGAGCAGCAGGCCGATCGGCTGGATGAAACCCGTCGCGAAACCCAGCGCCAGGGTGAAGGCTGGAATCAGCAAGCGCAGGTGCAGGGGCATGGCGCCTCCTCGTGGGCGAGGGGCGCAGTCTAGCAGGAGTGGGCGAGCCGTTCGGCGACCCTGTTCGAGTCTGTCGCGGCAGGTCGATGAGTCGCCGCTTCAGCGTTCGCGATTGTCCTTGGCGTCCTGTTCGGCATTGCGCTCGTGAATGCGCTTGAGCTGCTCCTCGGTCAACGGCAGTTTCTTCGCCGTGTCACGCAGCATCAGCAGGCTGCCGACGATGGAGCCCAGGGCGATAACCAGGATGAGCCAGGCGTACCAGGGCATGGAGGGTTCCTCTCGGGGGATGGACCTTCACCATACGCGCTCGGCTGTCTGTTGTCAGGCGGGCTCCCCGACGGCGCTCGGCTGCGCCTGAAGCACGGGGGCGATCGTGATCTCTGTCACATGATGGCAACTTGGCGCTGTTTGAATGGCGACTTTCAGACAGCTGGGGGAGGCTGTTCGTGACCCAAGCCAGAGCGCTGCAATCGCTGATGCGAGCGGTCGAACCACTCGCTGCGTCGATGAGTATCAATGAGGTGGCCGACCTGTTTCTGGCGGCCGAGCACCGCGCCTTTCTTTCCCTGCCGGTGGTCGATGACCAGGGACTGCCATTGGGGCTGGTCAGCCGCGCCACCTTGCAGGACATCTTCATGCAGCGCTTCGGCCGCGACCTGCGCGGGCGCCACCCGGTGGGCGAGGTGATGAATCCCGCGCCGCTGATCGTCTCGCTCGAGGCCGGCCTGGAAGAGGCGGCCAAGCAGGTCACGGCGCAGTTGCAGTACCCGATTACCGAGGACTTCATCCTCATCGATGGCCAGGGCCACTACTGCGGCCTGGGTACCGTGCTCGACCTGCTCAAGGCCATGGAGGCGCGGGTCGCGCAGCGCAATCGCGTGCTGCGCCAGGCGCTGGTGGACCTCAAGGAGTCCCAGGCGCAGCTGCTGCAGTCGGAGAAGATGGCCTCGCTGGGGCAGATGGTGGCGGGTGTTGCCCACGAGCTGAATACCCCGCTGGGCTATGTGAAGAACAACGTGCAGCTGCTGCGTGAGCTCAGCGCGCCGCTGTTCGATCTGGCCGCGGCCCAGGCTCATCTGGGCCAGTGCCTGAACGATCCCGGCTGCGACGAAGCGCGCCTGGGCGAGGCCTTGCAGGCTGCCGAACAGGCGCGCCGGCAGGCGGCCCCGGAGCTGCTCGCCGAGGACCTGCAGCAGCTCTACGGGGACACCCTGTATGGCCTGGAGCAGATCGCCGAACTGGTGGTCGGCCTGAAGGACTTCGCCCGCCTGGACCGGGCCATGAGCGAAGAGGTCGACCTCAACGACTGCATCCGCAGTGCGCTGCTGATCGCCCGCAACCACATCAAGGACAAGGCCGAGGTGGTGCAGCAGCTCGGAGAGTTGCCCCGCGTTGCCTGCGCGCCCTCGCAGATCAACCAGGTCCTGCTCAATCTGCTGACCAACGCGGCGCAGGCCATCGACGGGGTCGGGCGCATCCAGATCCGCAGCTGGGCGGACGAGCAGGGTGTTCACGTCTCGTTGCAGGACAACGGCAGCGGCATGCCGGCCGAGGTCCTGGCGAAGATCTTCGACCCCTTCTTCACCACCAAGCCCGTGGGGCAGGGCACCGGCCTCGGCCTGTCCATCAGTTACAAGATCATCCAGGACCACGGCGGCCAGATCCGTGTCGCCTCCGAACCGGGACGCGGCACGCGTTTCCTGATCAGCCTGCCACTGCCCGTCACCGTCGCCATGAAAAGGAGCGCCTGATGTCCGCACCCGTTCGCATACTGTTCGTCGACGATGAAGAGCGCATTCTGCGCAGCCTCGCCCTGCAATTCCGGCGTCACTACGAGGTGCTGACCGAGAGCGACCCGCTGCGCGCCCTGCAGCGCCTGCGTGACGAGCACATCCACGTGCTGGTCAGCGATCAGCGCATGCCGCAGATGAGCGGGGCGCAGCTGCTCGCCGAGGCGCGCGAGATCGCACCGGACACCCTGCGCATCCTGCTGACCGGCTACTCCGATCTGGATGCGGCGGTGGAAGCACTGAACAACGGTGGCATCTTCCGCTACCTGACCAAGCCCTGGGATCAGCAGGAAATGGCCTTCACCCTGCGCCAGGCCGCCGAGCTGGCCGTGCGTCAGGCCCAGCCGCTGCTTGCCACTACCCACGAACAGCTGAGCGCACCGCTCTCGCTGCTGTTGCTGGACGACGAGCCCGACACCCTCGCCGTGGTCGGCGAGTTCTGCGTGGCCGGGGGGCATCGCCTGCTGCGTGCACGCAACCTCGCCGAGGCGATGCTGCAACTGAACAACGAGCGCGTGGATATCCTGGTCAGCGACCTCAAGCTTGCCGGCGAAGACACCGCGCCGCTGCTCAAGACCCTGGCCCAGGCCCACCCGCGCTTGCTCAGTCTGGTGGTCACGCCGTTTCAGGACACCCAGGCCCTGCTGCGCCTGGTCAACGAGGCGCAGATCTTTCGCTACCTGCCCAAGCCGATTCGCCGTGGCCTGTTCGACAAGGGCCTCAAGGCTGCCGCCGAACAGGCGGCGATCTGGCGCGCGCAGCCGCAGCAGGTGGTCAGCCGCCTGGCCGAGGTGCCGCGTGACGAGCGTGAGCAGGAAAAGGTCGGCAGCCTGATGGGCATGCTCGGGCGCCTGCGAGAGCGGCTGATCGCCTGATTGCATGCCGTCGGCCGCGCCTGCTCTGCGGCCTGCGGCAGGCGAGCGCGTTCTGCGGTGGCGCCGGGTGGCGTGCTGCTCCAGCGCCCGGTCGCTTTGCGCTACAATGCGCGGCGTTTTTGACCCAGCCCGAGAGCCGTCCCATGCCTGCCTGCCAAACCCCCATCATCGTCGCCCTCGACTTCCCCAGCCGTGACGCCGCCCTGGCGCTGGCCGACCAGCTCGATCCGGCGCTGTGCCGGGTAAAGGTCGGCAAGGAGCTGTTCACCCGCAGCGGCCCGCAAGTGGTCGAGGCGCTGCAGGCCAAGGGCTTCGAGCTGTTTCTCGACCTGAAATTCCACGACATTCCGAACACCACGGCGATGGCGGTCAAGGCGGCGGCGGAGATGGGCGTGTGGATGGTCAACGTGCATTGCTCCGGCGGCCTGCGCATGATGGCGGCCTGCCGCAACGAACTGGACAAGCTGGCTGGCGCCAAGCCGCTGCTGATCGGTGTGACCGTGCTGACCAGCATGGAGCAGCAGGACCTGGCCGGCATCGGCCTGGACGTAACGCCACAGGCGCAGGTGCTGCGTCTGGCCGGCCTGGCTGCCGAAGCGGGGCTCGATGGCCTGGTCTGCTCGGCGCAGGAGGCGCCGGCGCTCAAGCTCGAACAGCCGCGTCTGCAACTGGTGACGCCCGGCATTCGTCCGGCCGGCAGCAGTGCCGACGACCAGAAGCGCATTCTGACCCCACGTCAGGCGCTGGATGCCGGCTCCGACTACCTGGTGATCGGTCGTCCGATCAGCCAGGCCGTCGACCCGGCGCAGGCGCTGGCCGCCGTGGTCGCCGAACTGCAGGGCTGAGCCGCGCGCCGACCCAGGGCGCCACGCCATCAGCGCCCTGCATGACCTGTCACTCCAGAGCCTGATAGTGCTGCTCTGCGTCCAGCCGTCTGGCTAGACTCCTCGCCAATTCAACAAGAATCGCTGCGAGGAAGCAGACATGAGCATGACGTTTTCCGGCCAGGTCGCCCTGGTCACCGGCGCCGCGGCCGGCATAGGCCGCGCCACCGCCCAGGCATTCGCCGCCGAAGGGCTCAAGGTGGTGGTTTCCGATGTCGACGTGGCTGGCGGTGAAGGCACCGTCGAGCTGATTCGTGCCGCCGGTGGTGACGCCTGCTTCGTGCGCTGCGACGTTACCCGCGATGCCGAGGTGAAGGCCCTGATGGAGGCGACCCTGAGCCAGTACGGCCGCCTGGACTACGCCTTCAACAATGCCGGTATCGAGATCGAGCAGGGCAAGCTGGCCGACGGCAACGAGGCCGAGTTCGACGCGATCATGGGCGTCAACGTCAAGGGCGTGTGGCTGTGCATGAAGCACCAGATACCGCTCCTGCTGGCCCAGGGTGGCGGCGCCATCGTCAACACGGCATCGGTGGCGGGCCTGGGGGCGGCGCCGAAGATGAGCATCTATGCGGCTTCCAAGCACGCGGTGATCGGCCTGACCAAGTCGGCGGCAGTGGAGTACGCGAAGAAGAAGGTGCGCGTCAATGCGGTATGCCCTGCCGTGATCGACACCGACATGTTCCGCCGCGCCTACGAGGCCGACCCGCGCAAGGCCGAGTTCGCCGCCGCCATGCATCCGGTCGGGCGCATCGGCAAGGTGGAAGAGATCGCCGCGGCTGTGCTGTACCTGTGCAGCGATCACGCCGGCTTCACCACCGGCCAGGCCCTGGCCGTCGACGGTGGCGCCACGGCGATCTGATCGCACCCGTGCGGGGGGCGATCACGGGCGAATCTTGGCACGCAGGGCCACTGTCAGCGGTGGCCCTGACTGCGCAGAATCCTGCCAGGTTGAACAGGAGCGATAACAATAATGACCGCCGATCCCTTGCTGACGCTTTTCCTTCCCGCCGCGCTGGGCATCATCATGCTCGGCCTGGGCCTGTCGTTGAGCCTGGCCGACTTCGCCCGCGTGGCCAAGTTTCCCCGGCCGGTGCTGATCGGCCTGGCCTGCCAGTTGCTCCTGCTGCCGCTGGCCTGCTTCTTCCTGGCCAAGCTGTTCGGCCTGGCGCCGGCGCTGGCCGTCGGCCTGATGCTGCTGGCGGCCTCGCCGGGCGGTACCACGGCCAACCTCTACAGCCACCTGGCCCATGGCGACGTGGCGTTGAACATCACCCTGACCGCCGTCAATTCGGTGGTCGCCATCCTGACCATGCCGCTGATCGTCAACCTGTCGCTGGCGCACTTCATGTCCGCCGACCAGGCCATTCCGCTGCAGTTCGCCAAAGTGGTGCAGGTGTTCGCCATCGTCCTCGGTCCGGTTGCCATCGGCATGTGGCTGCGCAGCCGTTTCCCGCACTTCGCCGAGCGCATGCAGAAGCCGGTGAAGATCGTTTCGGCGCTGTTCCTGCTGCTGATCATCCTGCTGGCGGTGGCCAAGGACTGGCGCACCTTCGTCGAGTACGCGCCGGCGGTGGGTGGTGCGGCGCTGGCCTTCAACCTGCTGAGCATGGCGGTGGGCTACTGCGTGCCGCGCCTGCTCAAGCTCGATCTGCGCCAGGCCATCGCCATGGAGATCGGTATCCACAACGGCACCCTGGCCATCGCGCTGGCGCTGAGCCCGGCGTTGCTGAACAACCCGACCATGGCCATTCCGGCGGCGATCTACAGCCTGATCATGTTCGTCACGGCGGCGCTGTTCGGCTTGTGGGTCAACCACGTACACGGCGCTGAGCTGGTCGAGCCGGTGGCTCAGGGCGACGGGGCGTAGCCGCAGCAAAGCGAGAGGCTCCGCAGGAGCCCCTCGCGAGTGCGCCTGAACCCGCTCAGCGTTTGCCGGCGTTGAGGATCGCCAGGGTCAGCAGGCCGGCGACGATGCCCCAGAATGCCGAGCCGACGCCTGCCAGGGTCATGCCCGAGGCGGTGACCAGGAAGGTGATCAGCGCCGCTTCACGCTCGTTCGGTTCGCTCATGGCCTGGGTCAGGCCGCCGATGATCGAGGCGAACAGCGCCAGCGCGGCGATGGACAGGATCAGCGCGGCCGGCAGGGCGGCGAAGAGCGAGGCCAGCGTTGCGCCGAAGAGGCCGGCGATGGCGTAGAACACACCGCACCAGACCGCCGCCGTGTAGCGCTTGTGCGGGTCTTCGTGGGCCTCCGGGCCGGCGCAGATGGCGGCGCTGATGGCGGCCATGTGGATGCCGTGACTGCCGAACGGCGCCATCAGGATCGACACCAGGCCGGTGCTGGTCAGCAGCGGCGAGGCCGGTACGTCGTAGCCATTCGCGCGCAGCACGGCCATGCCCGGCAGGTTCTGCGAGGCCATGGCGACGATGAACAGCGGGATGCCAATGCTGATCGCCGCAGCCAGGGAGAAGCTCGGCGTGGTCCATTGCGGCGTGGCCAGCTGCAGTTCGAAACCGCTGAAATCGAGCAGGCCGAAGAGGCCGGCCAGCAGGCTGCCGACGATCAGCGCGGCGAGTACCGCGTAGCGCGGCCACAGGCGCTTGCCGAACAGGTAGGCGAGCAGCATGGCGACCACCAGAGTGGGCTGCTGCTCGGCTGCCACGCAGATTTCCAGGCCGATCTTGAACAGCACCCCGGCCAGCAGGGCGGCGGCGATGGAGGCAGGGATGCGGCGCATCAGGCGATCGAAGGTGCCGGTCAGGCCGATCAGCAGGATCAGGCCCGAAGCGAGGATGTAGGCGCCGATGGCTTCGCCGTAGGACACCTGCGGCAGGCTGGTGATCAGCAGCGCGGCGCCCGGGGTGGACCAGGCGATCATCACCGGCGCGCGGTAGCGCAGCGAGAGGACGATGCAGCACAGCGCCATGCCGATCGACAGGGCCCAGATCCACGAGGATATCTGGCCAGCGCTCAGGCCTGCCGCCTGGCCGGCCTGGAACATCAGCACCAGGGAGCTGGTGTAGCCGGTGAGCATGGCGATGAAGCCGGCGACCACGGCCGAAGTGGAGGTGTCCGCCAGCGGGCGCAGGCGGGTAGGGGCGACATCTTGCATCAGAACATTCCAGTGTCGACGAGGATGGGATAGAGCGAGGCGACCAGCAGCAGGGCCATGCCGATGTTGAACGCGCGCAGCAGGCGCGGATTGTCCAGCCAGTTGCGCAGCAGGCTGCCAGCCACCGTCCACAGGCCCACGCTGGGGCAGTTGACGAGGGCGAACAGCGCCGCGATCAGCAGCACGTTGCTGAAGAAACCGTCCTGCGGCGTATAGGTGGTTATCGCGCCGATGGCCATGATCCACGCCTTGGGGTTGACCCATTGAAAGGCGGCAGCCTGGAGGAAGGTGAAGGGCTTCGCGGTCGGGTTCTCGCGGCTCTGCGGGGCGCCGGACTGGGCGATCTTCCAGGCCAGGTAGAGCAGGTAGGCGGCGCCGACATAGCGCAGCACCTCGTGCAGCACGGGCACGCGCTCGAACAGCTGGCCAAGGCCCAGCCCTGTCGCCGTCACCAGGAGCATGAAGCCCAGGCTGATACCGAGCATGTGCGGAATGCTGCGGCGCAAGCCGAAGTTCACGCCCGAGGCCAGCAGCATCATGTTGTTGGGCCCCGGCGTCACCGAGGTGACGAAGGCGAAGGTGATGAAGGCGAGCAGGAGTTCGGGCGTCATTGTTGTTCTCCGGTGACTGGCAAAGCCTATTGCGCTGCCGGCATGAAGTCGCGATACAGCCACGCCTGGGTTGAACCGTACAGTCTGTTCAAGCGGGACCTGGCTGGTTAGCCTGCAGCCATCGTCGAACAGGGGCAGGGTGATGCAGCCGGACAATCCCTACAGCGCACCGCAGGTGGAATTGCTCGACCGTCGTGGGGGGCCGCCACTGCCGGGCTGGAGCGCCCGCCAGCTGCGCGTGCTTGGCTGGCTGGCGCTGGTGGCGGTGCTGGCCAATGCCCTGGTGGTCGGCCTGACCCTGGCCGGCGCATGGCTGGATGAGCGCGAGGCGCAGCGGCTGCAGAGCTACATCGGCTGGTTGAGCCTGATGCTGGTGCTGCTTGGCTGCTACCTGCTGCTGCGCTTCAAGGCGTTCGCCGAGGCACGTTTCGCCGCCCGGCATCTGGCGGCTCCGATCTGGAGCCTGCTGCTGGTGACGGTGTCGCTGGAACTGGCGGATAGCGCATTCGGCGAGCAGCTGTTCACCGCCCTGGATTGGCCGACGCTGGGCTACATGCTGCTGCTGGCGCTGATGGGCGCCTGCACCGCCTGGCTGGGGATTCGCCTGCTGAAGGTGGCATGCCCCTATCCGGCGCTGAAGGTGATGGCCTGGCTCGACATCGTCGGCGGGGTGA
Source organism: Ectopseudomonas khazarica (assembly GCF_017915135.1). Classification (NCBI taxonomy): domain Bacteria; kingdom Pseudomonadati; phylum Pseudomonadota; class Gammaproteobacteria; order Pseudomonadales; family Pseudomonadaceae; genus Ectopseudomonas; species Ectopseudomonas khazarica. Next base: position 2,210,282 of record NZ_CP068551.1, read on the forward strand.
TGCTGGCCAGCGTGATACTGGCGCTGCTGGCCGTGCTGCCCCTGCTCGGTGCCGGAGTGGCGCTGATGCGGGTGTTCTTCAGTGCGGCGGCCGAGTTGCCGGAGCAGGTTGACTGAGGGTGTTGCATAGGGCCGGAGCCGCCCGCTGGGCGACCCCGGTGGCGTGCCTGCCTACCACTTGTAGTCGAGGCTGGCAGTGACCCGGCGCGGGTCGCCGGCATAGCAGTAGAAGCCGTCGCAGGTGGCCAGGTACTCCTTGTCGAACAGGTTGCTGGCATTGAGCGACAGGCTGGCGCCGCGCAGGCTGCTATCGAGCTGGCCCAGGTCGTAGCGCACGACGGCATCGTAGACGGTGTAGGCGCTGCTGTGGCCGTCGGAGGCGGCGCGCACGAAACCCATGCTGCCGACCGCGATGTTGTCCGTGGAGCCGACGAAGCGAGCGCCGAAGCCCACCCCGAAGCCTGCCAGCGCGCCCTGATGCCAGTCGTAGTCGGCCCAGGCGGACGCCTGATGCTCGGGGATCAGCGGCAGCGCGCGGTTCTTGTCACGCGGGTCGCCCACCTCGGTCATCTTGCTGTTGGTGTAGGTGTAGGACGCGGTCAGGCTGAGGTTTTCCGTGACGTTACCGGTGGCCTCCAGCTCCAGGCCGCGTACTTGGACTTCACTGACCGGCTCGGTAGCCCCGGCGACGTTGGTGGTGACGATGTTCTGCCGTTTCAGGTCATAGACCGCAGCGGTCAGCAGCAGGTCGCTGCCGGGTGGCTGGTACTTGACCCCCAGTTCGTACTGCTTGCCGGTGCTGGGCTTGAACGCTTCGCCACCACTGCCGCCCGCTTCGGCCTGGAAGGACTCGGCATAGGAGAGGTACGGGGTGAAGCCGCTGTCGAAGACGTAGCTGAGCGCCGCGTTGCCGCTGAACTGGCTGTCGCGGCGGCTGTCTTTGGCGTCGCTGGCGTTGTGGAACACCGAGTCGGTTTCCAGTCGGTCCCAGCGCCCACCGAGGGTCAGGCGCCAGGCGTCCAGGGCGATCTGATCCTGCAGGTAGAGGCCGGTGTTGCGGCGCTTCTGGTTGTAGTCCTGGAAGGCGCTGTAGGCGACGCCACTGAAGTCCCGGCCGTAGACCGGGGTGATGATGTTGCTGCTCGGTGCGCTGCCGTAGAGCCAGCGGTAGTCGGTATTCACCCGCAGGTAATCCAGGCCGAGCAGCAGGGTGTGATCCAGCGCGCCGGTGCTGAAGTCGGCCTGGAAGTTGTTGTCCACGGCGAAATGGCTGATGTTCTCGTCGTACACGTTGGCCCCGCGGCTGACGCTGCCGTCGTCGCTGACCGCACCGGACCAGCCACCTGCGGTGATGATCTGGTTGTCCAGTTCGAGCTTGCTGTAGCGCAGGTTCTGGCGGAACTGCCAGATGTCGTCGAGACGGTGCTCGAAGGCATAGCCCAGGGCATAGAAGGTCTTGTCGTAGAACTCCCAGTCGGGGTCGCCGAGGTTCTTGTTGTAGTCGACCTTGCCTGCCGGCGTATCGAGCTTGGTGCCCTGCAACGGCAGGAACTGGCTGGTGCCACCGGTATCGTCGCGGTTGAACTGGCCGAGCAGGGTCAGCCTGGTCTCGTCGGCGATGTTCCAGGTCAGGCTCGGCGCCAGGTTGAAGCGCTGATCGTCGATATGCTCGACAGTCGTACCGCTGTCACGGCCGACACCGCTGAAGCGGTAGAGGAAACGACCGTCGTCGTCGATCTTGCCGGTGCTGTCGAAGCTGATCTGCTTGTGCTGGTAGTTGCCGATCTGCACCTGCACCTCATGGCTGCTCTCGGCCTGCGGCCGGCGGCTGACGGCATCGACCAGGCCACCGGGCGGGGTCTGGCCATAGACCGATGAGGCCGGCCCGCGCAGCACGGCGACGCGCTCCAGGTTCCAGGTTTCCAGCTTGGCCATGGTGTAGCTGCCCTTGGGCAGCGGCAGGCCATCGAGCATCTGGATCGGTTCGAAGCCGCGGATCTTCATCCAGTCGGCGCGGCTGTCGCTGCCGTAGCTGCTGGCGATCACGCCGGGCATGTAGCGCACGGCATCGTCGAGGTTCTGCACCTTGCGATCCTGCATCTGCGCGCGGGTGGCCACGGAGATCGAGCGTGGGGTTTCCAGCAGTGGCGTATCGGTCTTGGTGCCGGTGGCCGTGCGGTTGGCCAGGTAGCCGCGAGTCGGGCCCAGGGCGCGTTCGGCCGCCTGCTCGCTGGCGGTGACGGTCACGTCCGGCAGGGCCATCGCCGCTTCCGCTGCGGGGGCCAGGCTGTAGGCGCCGCCGCGTCCCTGCAGCTGCAGGCCGGTGCCGCGCAGTGCCTGGTTCAGCGCGTCGAGGGCTTCGTAGTCACCGCTGACCGGCGCCGAACGTTTGCCCTCGGTCAGGGCCGGGTCGATGCTCAGGGTCACGCCGGCCTGGCTGGCGATCTGATTGAGCGTCGGCGCCAGTGGGCCTGCCGGCAACTGATAGGCTTCGGCGTGGGCCAGGCCGACATGGCCGGCGCAGGCGACGGTGAGGGCCAGCAGTGTGTGGCGGAACGGAGCAGGGCGGAAGGACATTGCGAACGTCTCCTAAGAGTTAATGTATCTCAATGCCTTCTTGCCGAAGCAGAACGAAAAAGTGACAGGGGGGAGGGAAAACTATTTTTCCCGGGGCACCACGCGAGTCCACCAGGGGCCCAGTCGCTCGGTTTGCACGGGCAGGCTGAGGGCGATGGCGGCCAGTGCCTTGTCGCTGTCGTGCAGCGGGAAGCTGCCGCTGATGCGCAGGCCGCTCAGGCTCGGATCGAGGCCCAGGTAGCCGCTGCGGTATTCGCCCAGCTGGTCGATCAGCTGTTGCAGCGGCAGGTTGTCCGCCACCAGCATGCCGCGGCTCCAGGCGTCGGCGCCGACCGGCGCGGGCGAGCTGTCGCTCAGGTGATGGCGGTCCATGCGCACCTGCTCGCCGCTGTGGATGATGCGCTCCTCGGTGGCCGCCCGCGGCCTGGCGGCGACAGCCGACTGCAGGACGATCAGCTCGGTCGCCGCACCTTCGCGGCGCACCAGGAAGCGCGTGCCCAGCGCGTGCAGGCGGCCCTGCTCGGTCTCGACGATGAACGGGCGCGTATCGCCCTTGGCCGTCTGGATCAGGATCTCGCCACTGCGCAGGCGCAGGCGACGCTCTCTGGCGTCGAACTCCACGTCCAGCGCACTGCGGCTGTTGAGGCGCACCTGGCTGCGGTCGGCGAGCAACAGGTCGCGCTGCTCGCCGCTTGCGGTGTGATAGTCGGCCAGATAGTCGTCCAGCGGGCGCTGCTGAACCAGCAGGGTCAGGGCGACGCCGGCGGCAAGCAGCAGGCCGAGGGTGCCACCGCCCAGGCGACGCAGGCTGCGTCGGCGGTTGATGCCGCCTTGCAGCAGCGCACGGCGCGCCAGGGGCGTGTTGGCCGCAGCGAGTTGCTGATCGATCCCGCCGAGGCGGCGCCAGACCAGGCCATGCTCGGGGTGGACGGCCAGCCACCTGGCGAACTCGCGGTGCTGTTGCTCGCTGGCATTGCCCGAACCCAGACACAGCTGCCAGGCGATCGCCTCATCCAGGGCGCGAGCCGAAACCTGGCTCATTGCGGTGCCCCATACAGCGCGACATAGCACTGGCGAAGGCCCTGGGCGAGGTACTGGCGCACGCGGGAAGGGGAGACCCCCAGACGCTCGGCGATCTCGGCATGGCCGAGACCGTCCAGGCGGTTGTAGAGGAATGCCGCGCGCGCCTTGCTCGACAGCTGACCGAGCAGGCGATCGATCTCCGCCAGCTGCTCCAGGGCCAGCGCCTGTTCTTCCGGGCTGGGTTGCACGGCCTCGGGGGCCAGTGCCAGCTCATCCAGGTAGGCGCGCTCCAGGGCATTGCGTCGGAACTGGTCGACCAGCAGCCCTTTGGCGATGGTGGTGAGCAGGGCGCGGGGTTCGCGTGGGCTGTGCAGCTCGGTGCGCCCCAGCAGGCGGACGAAGGTGTCCTGGCTCAGATCTTCCGCGCGTTGCGCGCAGTTCAGGCTCTTGCGCAGCCAGCCGAACAGCCAGTCGCGGTGATCGCGGTAGAGCAGGCCGACCAACTGCTGATTGCTGGAGTCCTGAACCGACACACGCCCCTCGCGAGATCTAAGTTGAGTTGATAATGATTCGCATATGTTCGCAGAGGAGGCGGCCATGACGCAATCGCTGCGTCAAATCGGCGATGGATGGTTGCAGAAGGCCAGCTACAGGGGCCACGGCCCGGACTAGTTGCTGTGGCTGGAGGCCAGGGCCAGGTTGACCTGGAGCCAGCCCTGCACGGCGTCTTCGCCCACTTCGGCGAACGCGCGCTGCAGCAGGCGGGCCTGTTCCCGGCGCAGGGCCTGTTCCAGCTTGGCGCCCTCCGGCGTGAACACCAGCAGGCGCTTGCGCTTGTCGTCCGCAGCCGCCTCGCTCTGCACCAGGTGCATCTCCATCAGCTGGCGCAGCGGCATGTTCAGTGCCTGCTTGCTGACGCCCAGGTAACCGAGCAGTTCGCTCATATTCAGGCCCGGGTACTTGGCGATGAAGAACAGTATGCGGTGGTGCACGCGCGACAGTCCGCGCTTGGCCAGCATCTCGTCGGGCTTGGCGGTGAAGGCCTGATAGCCGAAGAAGAAGGCCTCCATGGCGGCCTGCTGGGCGGCGGAATTGCGCATGACCTGCGCACCATTGAGGCCACCCTGGGGGCTGTCGCCGGGCGACGTTAAAAATTTCTCGGAGAAATTTTTTAGGTCAGTCATATTGACGTATCTCTGGGTGGCGGCGTAGTTTCGGTCAAGCAGTTTGACTTAATTAAACGACTTTGGCACCCCAGGACACACCATGGCCTTCTCCGAACGCATCGCCCGCCTGAAAAGCTCCCTGATCCGTGAAATTCTTGCCGCGGCGCAGCGTCCGGAGGTGATGTCCTTCGCCGGTGGCCTGCCGGCCGAACCGATGCTGCCGAAGGTGGACTGGGCCGAGATGCCGGCGAGCATGGGCCAGTACGGCATGAGCGAAGGCGAGCCGGCGCTGCGCGAAGCCATCGCTGCCGAGGCGCGTGCCCTGGGGGTGCCGTGCGATGCCAGCCAGGTGCTGATCGTCAGCGGCTCGCAGCAGACGCTGGACCTGGCTTCCAAGCTGTTCATCGATCCGGGCACCGAAGTGCTGCTCGAGGCGCCGACCTACCTGGCGGCGCTGCAGGCGTTCCAGCTGTTCGGTGCCGACTGCATCAGCGTGCCGCAGGAGGCCGACGGCCCCGAGCTGGCCGTGTTGCGCCAGCGCCTGGAACAGCACAAGCCGGCTTTCGCCTACCTGATCCCGACGTTCCAGAATCCGTCCGCCACGCGCTACAGCGAAGCCAAGCGCGAGGCCGTGGCGGCGCTGCTCGACGAATTCGGCGTGACCCTGATCGAGGACGAGCCGTACCGTGAGCTGGTGTTCGATGCCGGCAGCGCCACGCCCATCGTCAGCCGCCTGCGCAAAGCCAGCTGGATCTACACCGGTACCGTGTCCAAGACGCTGCTGCCGGGCCTGCGCGTGGGCTATCTGATCGCCACCAGGGACCTGTACCCGCACCTGCTGCGTCTGAAGCAGTCGGCCGACCTGCACACCAACCGCATCGGTCAGTGGCAGGCGCTGCAGTGGCTGGGCAGCGAGCAGTACCGTGGTCACCTGGCCGAGCTGCGTGACTTCTACCGTATCCGTCGCGACGCCATGCAGGGTGCGCTGCTGGAGCATTTCGGCGATCTCGCCGAGTGGGAGGTTCCGCAGGGCGGCCTGTTCTTCTGGCTGACCCTGAAGCAGCCGCTCGATACCCGTACGCTGCTCGATGCGGCGTTGGCGCAGAATGTCGCCTTCATGCCGGGCGAGCCGTTCTTCATCGACCCGGACGCCAACCCCGGGCATCTGCGACTGAACTTCAGCCATGTGGCGCCGGAGCGCCTGGGCGAGGGTTTGCGCCGGTTGGCTGCGGTGATCCGTGGTGCGCAGGGTGCGTGACGGTTGTTTGCCTGCAGGCGCGGCGTGAGTCGCGAGTGCTCCGGACACGGCAGCTCCGGCAGGCAGGGTGATTGGCGGCGAGCTTGCCGCGAGGATTGATAGGGAGGGCAACGCGATGTTCAAGGTCTATGGCGACTACCGTTCGGGCAACTGCTACAAGGTCAAGCTGATGCTGCATTTGCTGGGCAAGCCGTACCAGTGGATTCCCATCGATATCCTCAAGGGCGAGACGCAGAGCGAAGCCTTCCTGGCGAAGAACCCCAACGGCAAGATTCCGGTGCTGGAGCTGGACGATGGCACCTGCCTGTGGGAGTCCAACGCCATTCTCAACTTCCTTGCCGATGGCAGCGAGTTCCTGCCCAGCGAGCCGCGCCTGCGTACTCAGGTGCTGCAGTGGCAGTTCTTCGAGCAGTACAGCCATGAGCCTTATGTCGCGGTGGCGCGCTTCATCCAGCTCTACCAGGGGATGCCCGAGGACCGTCGCGAGGAGCACGCACGCTGCCTGAAGCTCGGCTACAAGGCGCTCAAGGTCATGGAGAGGCAGCTCGAACGCACGCCCTATCTGGTCGGTGAGCACTACTCCATTGCCGATATCGCGCTCTATGCCTATACCCATGTCGCGGACGAAGGCGGCTTCAGTCTCGAAGCCTTCCCGGCGGTGCGTGCCTGGCTCGATCGCGTGGCCAGCCACCCGCATCACGTGACGATGCTGGGCTGAGCGGGGAAGTGTGCTGGTAGGTTCACCGCTCTGGTCTAGCAGACTGTTGAAAAACTACCTGCATTGCCATTGCAGCGTTAAAAACAGGCTCAAAATGCTCATTTACAGCTCGTAAACTCCGCTTTTTCGCCTGTTTTCGTCTTGCACTGGCTGCCTCGCCTACGTTTTTCAACGGCCTGCTAGAGTTTGGCGGTAGCTCGCAGAGGGACCGCCATGTCGGACGGAAGTCGAAAACTGAGCCTGGGTGCGCTCACCGCGCTGGTGGTGGGCTCGATGGTGGGTGGCGGGATCTTCTCGCTGCCGCAGAACATTGCCGCCCGGGCGGATGTCGGTGCGGTGCTGATCGGCTGGGGAATCACGGCGGTGGGCATGCTGGCGCTCGCGTTCGTGTTCCAGGGCCTGGCCAATCGCAAACCGGAGCTGGACGGTGGTGTATACGTCTATGCCAAAGCCGGTCTGGGCGATTACATGGGGTTCTCTTCGGCCTGGGGCTACTGGATCAGCGCCTGGCTGGGCAACGTCGGTTACTTCGTGCTGCTGTTCTCTACACTGGGCTATTTCTTCCCGGCCTTCGGCGAGGGCAATACGCCCCTGGCCATCGGCTGCGCCTCGGTGTTGCTCTGGTGCGTGCATGCCCTGGTGCTGCGCGGGATCAGGGAGGCGGCGCTGATCAACCTGGTCACCACGGTGGCCAAGCTGGTGCCGATCCTGCTGTTCATCGTCATCGTCGGCCTGGCGTTCGATCGCGACGTCTTCACGCGGGATATCTGGGGGCGCAGCAACCCGCAGTTCGGTAGCGTGCTGGAGCAGGTGCGCAACATGATGCTGGTCACCGTGTTCGTGTTCATCGGTATCGAGGGGGCCAGCGTGTACTCCTCGCGTGCCGAACGGCGCAGGGATGTCGGCACCGCCACGGTGATCGGCTTTCTCGGGGTGCTGGCGTTGCTGATGCTGGTCAACCTGCTGTCGCTGGGGGTGATGAGCCAGCCCGAGCTGGCCGCGTTGCAGAACCCGTCGATGGCTGGTGTGCTGGAGCATGTGGTGGGGCGCTGGGGCGCGGTGCTGATCAGCGTCGGCCTGGCCGTCTCGCTGCTCGGTGCATTGCTGTCCTGGGCGCTGCTCTGCGCGGAGATCCTCTTCGTCGCGGCGAAGGACGGCACCATGCCGGCCTTCCTGCGCCGGGAGAGCGCCAGCAAGGTGCCTGCCAACGCGCTCTGGCTGACCAACGCGATGATCCAGTTGTTCCTGCTGATCATCCTGTTCGCTCAGGGCACCTACCTGTCGCTGATCTACCTGGCCTCGTCGATGATCCTGGTGCCCTATCTGTGGTCGTCGATCTACGCGCTGCTGCTGGTGGTGCGTGGCGAGACCTACGAGGCGCAAGCCGCAGTACGGCGCAAGGATCTGCTGGTCGGTCTGCTGGCGATTCTCTATGCCGCCTGGCTGCTGTATGCCGGCGGGGTGAAGTACCTGCTGCTGTCGGCGCTGCTCTACGCGCCGGGCGTGCTGCTGTTCCAGCGGGCCAAGCGCGAACTGGGCCAGGCCTTGTTCCGGCCCCATGAATGGCTGATCTTCAGCGCGGTGCTGCTGACCGCCGTGGTGGCCGGCTATGGCCTGTACGCCGGGCATTTGACCTTGTAGCGCTGGACAAAGCGCCCGGTGTAAGGATAATCCGAACATCGCTTGCTGAACCGGCTGCACGACCTCTATGCGCAAGACCCTGCGTACCGCCCTGATCTGGATGCTGATGTTGGCCTTGCCGACACAGGCCATGGCGGCGCTCGGCATGCAACTTTGCCAGCAGGTTCACCGCAGCAGCGTCATGTCGATGAGCATGGCGGAGCATGGCGCGTCCGGCATGGCTCATGGCATGGCCACGGCCGACGCGTCTGACCTGCAGCAGGATGCCGCGCCCGCCGCGGATGGCGGTGTCTGCACCCTGTGCGCCTTCTGCGTCGGTGTCGCCGCGCCCGGCGAGCCGTTCCTGAATCACAGCATCGCGCGAAGCGCCGAGCCGCCCATGGCCTGGCCCGATCGCCTCGTCATCGGCGTGGCCGACACGCCTGAACGCCCCCCGCGTCCTTTTCTCGCCTGAGCCCCCGAGGTTAGCGCCGTAGACCGGCGCTTGTAGCTCATGCGGCCGGTTGGCCGCCCTACGCGAGAACACATCATGAAGTTTCATCCGATTGCCGGGTGGTCGCTGGGTGCCTTTGCCCTGGCGCTGCCCGGCGTGCTGCTGGCCGTCCAGCCCGACCCGCTGGATGCCGCTGCCGCGGTGCCGGCACAGGTCTACCAGTCGCCGTTGAGCGACTACCGCACGCACACCGACGAACCCTTGCAGGACTGGCGCGAGGCCAACGACCAGGTCGGTCGTATCGGCGGCTGGCGTACCTACAGCATGGAGGGTTGGGCACAGCCGGCCGAGTCATCTGCCGAGCCTGCTTCGGGAGGTGGTCATGACCATCATTAAACCCCTGGCGCTGCTCTGTGCCCTGTCGCTGCTGGCCGGTTGCGCCAGCTTCAGCGAGGACGGCGGATTCGACGCGGTGCAGCAGGACGCCGAACGTCAGCTGGACAAGCAGGTGCTCTGGGCGCGCGACGACGCCGGGCGCAGCCAGATCGAGGCGCGCGTCGGCGAACTGCTGGCCGAGCCGCTGAACCTCGACGCGGCGGTGCAGTTGGCCCTGCTCAACAATCGCGGCCTGCAGGCTGCATTCGACGAGCTGGGCATTGGCGAAGCCGAGCGGGTACAGGCCGGGCGCCTGCCCAATCCCGGTTTCTCCTACGGGCGCCTGGAGAAAGGCCGCGAAGTGGAATACGAGCGCGGCCTGCACCTGAACCTGGCGCGGTTGATCGCCTTGCCGATGACCTCGCGTCTCGAAGGCAGGCGCTTCGAGCAGTTGCAGCGCCGCACCAGCCTGGCGGTGGTCGAGCTGGCCAGCGAGACGCGCAAGGCCTGGTACCAGGCGGTCGCGGCGGAGGAGGGGCTGGTCTACGCGCGGCAGGTGCTGGAGGCCGCCGAAGCCGGCGCCGAACTGGCCAGGCGGCTGGCGGCGGTCGGCAACTTCAGCAAGTTGCAGCAGGCCGAGCAGCAGGGCTTCTATGCCGAGGCGGGGATCGCCGTACTGCGTGCCGAACAGGCGCGGGTGGCCAGCCGCGAGCGGCTGACCCGGCTGCTCGGCCTGTGGGGCGAGCAGATTGCCTATCGCCTGCCCGAGCGCTTGCCGCCGTTGCCGGATGCGGCGGATGAACTGCCGGAGGTGGAGCGCCTGGCTATGAACCAGCGCCAGGACATTCAGGCGATGCGCCTGGACGTCGAGCGGCTGGCGCAGAACCTTGGGCTGACGCGCACCACGCGCTTCGTCAACGTGCTGGAGCTGGGCGTGGTCAACAACCGCTCCAACGAGGAACCGACCCAGCGCGGTTACGAGATCAGCGTCGAACTGCCGCTGTTCGACTGGAGCGGCGCCAAGGTGGCGAGGGCCGAGGCGCAGTATCGCCAGGCGCTCAACCGGGCTGCCGAGACGGCGATCAATGCCCGTTCGCAGGTGCGCGAGGCCTACCAGGTCTATCGCAATGCCTTCGAACTGGCGCGCCACTATCGCGTCGAGGTCCTGCCGCTGCGCCAGCGCATGGCCGAGGAAAACCTGCTGCGCTACAACGGCATGTTCATCAGCACCTTCGAACTGCTTGCCGACGCCCGTCGCCAGGTGCTGGCGGTGGATGGCTATCTGCAGGCGCAGCGTGATTTCTGGCTGGCCCGCGCCGACCTCGACATGGCCCTGCTGGGCACACCCAATCCCACGCTCGCCGCGGCGCCAGTCGCCAGTACCGAGCCGGCCGCTGGCGGCCACTGAACAAGGATCTGCTGACATGGTTTCACGACGTGATTTCTTTCTCGGCGCCAGTGCCATCGGTGCGGCGGTCGCCACCTCGGCGGTCAGCCGGGTGTCCCTGGCCGCGTTGCCCGAGCCGGTGCTGCAGGCCAGCGCCGATACCCAGCCGCCCTTGCAGCCAGGCAGCGGGCGCCCCTACAACCCGGTGGTGACGCTCAACGGCTGGACGCTGCCGTGGCGCATGAACAACGGCGTCAAGGAGTTCCACCTGGTCGCCGAGCCGGTGGTGCGCGAGCTGGCGCCCGGCTACAAGGCTCACCTGTGGGGCTACAACGGCCAGTCACCGGGGCCGACCATCGAGGTGGTGGAGGGCGACCGGGTACGCATCTTCGTCACCAACAAGCTGCCCGAGCACACCAGCATCCATTGGCATGGCCAGCGCCTGCCCAACGGCATGGACGGCGTCTCGGGCCTGACCCAGCCGGCGATCCCGGTGGGCAAGACGTACGTCTACGAGTTCGTCGCGCGCCGGCCCGGCACCTTCATGTACCACCCGCATGCCGATGAGATGGTGCAGATGGCCATGGGCATGATGGGGTTCTGGGTCACCCACCCCAGGGAGCACCACCCGCTGATCAGCGAGGTGGACCGCGACTACTGCTTCCTGCTCAACGCCTACGACATCGAGCCCGGCGCCTACACGCCGAAGATCATGCAGATGCTCGACTTCAACCTGTGGACCTTCAACAGTCGCGTGTTTCCCGGCATCGATCCGCTGGTGGCGCGTCAGGGCGAGTGGGTGCGCCTGCGTGTCGGCAACCTGACCATGACCAACCACCCGATCCATCTGCACGGCCACGAATTCGAGGTGACCGGCACCGACGGCGGGCCGACGCCACTGGCTTCGCGCTGGCCGGAAGTGACCACCGACGTGGCGGTGGGGCAGATGCGCCAGATGGAGTTCATCGCCAACGAGGAGGGCGACTGGGCACTGCATTGCCACAAGAGCCACCACACCATGAATGCCATGGGCCACGACGTGCCGACGCTGGTTGGCGTCGATCACCGCGACATGACCGGCAAGATCGCCAGGCTGGTGCCCGACTACATGGTGATGGGCGAGCGCGGTATGGCCGACATGGCGGAGATGCCGATGCCGCTGCCGGACAACACCGTGCCGATGATGACCGGTGACGGGCCCTTCGGCTCGGTGGAGATGGGCGGCATGTTCACCCTGCTCAAGGTGCGCAAGGAACAGGCCGCTGGTGATTACCGCAATCCGGGCTGGTTCAGGCATCCGCCTGGTTCGCAGGCCTACGAGTGGACAGGCGCCCTGGCCGAGCCGAGCCGCACGCGTGACGGCGGCGGTCAGTCGATGCCGCTCGAGCGGCCGGTCGAGGCGCCGGTGGACGTGCAGGTACGCAAACCCGGTGGCCATGCCGGGCATTGAAAACACGCCGGGCTGCCACGCGCGGCCCGGTCAGCAGACCAATCGAGGATCATCCTGAATGAAAACCCTATCGCTTCTTGCCCTGACCCTGACGCTGGGTGGCGTCCTGAATAGCCCGTTGGCACTTGCCCACGGCGAAGCCCATGACACTCACGATGCCGCGGCGATGCCGATGGAACAAAAGCCCTGGGGCATCGCTGGCAACGCTGCACAGGTCGACCGCAGCATCGACATCCGCATGGGCGACCAGATGCGTTTCACACCGGATCGCCTGCAGGTCAGGCAGGGCGAAACCATCCGTTTCGTTCATCACAACGACGGGCAGTTGCTGCATGAGTTCGTCATCGGCACCCGAGCCGAGCTGGATCAGCATGCCGCGATGATGGCCAGGTTTCCCGGCATGGAGCACGACGAGCCCTACATGGCGCATGTCGCGCCCGGGCAGAGCGGCGAGATGATCTGGACGTTCAACCGTGCAGGCGAGTTCGACTTCGCCTGCCTGATCGCCGGCCACTACCAGGCCGGCATGACTGGCCGCATCCAGGTGTTGGCCGAATGACCTGCTGGAGGAATGCACGTATGAAGAGCACATTGATGATCACGGCCCTGGCCACCCTGTTCAGCCTGCCGTTGCAGGCCGCCGAACCCGCGCCGCTGAGCCAGGGCGAGGTGCGCAAGGTGGACATCGCCGCACAGAAGGTCACCCTGCGTCACGGCCCCATCGCCAGCGTCGGCATGCCGCCGATGACCATGGTGTTCGAGGTGGGCGAGCCGAAATTGCTGGAAGGCGTTTCAGGCGGGGAGAAGGTGAGCTTTCAGGTGGAGCAGCGGGGGAGTCGCTACGTCGTCACCGAGTTGAATGTACTGAAGTAAGCTGAAACAGACCGGCCCGGCATTGCGTCCGGGCCGGCAGACAATCAGTTCAGCGCATCGCTCAGCGCCTTGGCAGGCACCAGCTTGACCACTTTCTTGGCCGCGATCTCGATGCTCTTGCCGGTCTGCGGGTTGCGGCCGGTGCGGGCCGGACGCTCGCTCACCTTCAGTTTGCCGATGCCAGGAAGGGTGATCTCACCGTCGTTTTCCAGCGCGTCGCCGACAATTTCGCCCAGCTGATCGATCAGGGTGCGGACAGTGGCTTTCGGCAGGGAAACGGCCTCGGCCAGGTCGCTGATCAGTTGGTCTTTGGTGATTGCCATGATGTAACTCCGTTTGCAGATGAGGGGTTCGGTGCCCTGGCTCGCGCCCGGGCAGCCGAAAACGAGGGAAAGCTAGCACAAAAGGTACAGCCCGGGAGTGCCGTGGCAGACACTTCCGATAGGGCTTAGTGTCGCAGCGGGTCGGGTGGTTCCGGGTGGTGGATAAAAAAGCCGGGACCCTGGTCGGAATGCTGTCCACATAAAAGGTGGTCGGACGCGAGTCCCCTCGCCCCGTTGGGGAGAGGGTTAGGGCGGGCCGCGTTCGGAGAGGGGGCACTGGCAGCTTTGCGGCATTTTCAGCCCTCTCCACCAGCCCCTCTCCCATAAATGGGAGAGGGGAGCCAAGCCTGTGCAACCGCATTACGCACCCTGATCGGGCTTAACGAAGTGTTAAGCCTTCGTGCCTAGGCTCACGGCCAGGAAGGCTGACGAATCAGTTTTGCCAGCCTCGACTATGCTTGCTCTTACCTGATTGATACTGGAGTGCAATCATGCTGCGTGCCTTCACTGACCTTGGTTTTCGCTGGAAAATTGCCCTGCCCATCCTCCTTCTGGCGGCCCTGTTGGTGGCCATGGGCGTGCTCGGCATGCGTGGCATCACGCAGGTGGCCGATTCCTCGACGACCCTGACCAACCGTTTCCTGCCAGGCATCAGCCTGTTGCTCAATGCCGACCGGGATCTCTACCAGGCGTTCATCGCCGAGCGCAGTATGCTCGACGAGGATTCGGGGAGCCATCTCGAGGAACTGCGCGCCGCGCACACCGAGAACCTGCAACAGGCCTATGACCGCGTGCACAAGTTCGCGGACATGCAGCCCGGCAGCGAAGCGATGGCGCTGGTCGCCGAGTTCGATCGCGGCTTCGAACTGTGGAAAGCCACCTCCCTGAAAGTATTGCAGCTGGCCGCCAGCAACCCCGAGGAGGCGAGCCACCTCAGCTTCGGTGACAGCGAGGCGCAGTTCGAGGTGATGCGTGGCGCCATCAACAAGCTCGGCGAAATGGAGGACAGCTCCGCCAACGCCGTGGGCACTGCGGCGATCGCCCGTGGCGAAGAACTGGCCTGGCAGCAGGGCATCGTCATTGCCGTAGGGTTGGCCGTCTGCCTGCTGCTGGTCATCGGCTTCCCGCTGCTGGTGACGCGTCCCCTGCACAGCCTGCTGCATCGCATCGAGCAGATCGCCGATGGCGATGGCGACCTGCGCGTGCGTCTCGACGTGCTGTCCAAGGACGAGCTGGGCCAGCTCAGCCATGCCTTCAACCGCTTCCTCGACAAGCTGCAGCCGTTGATCAAGGAAGTGGGGCGGGTCACCGACGAGGTGGCCGACTCGGCGAAGAACCTTGCCGGTCTGGCGGCAGCCAATGACCAGTTGATCAGCAGTGAACATGCGGCGGTCGACCAGGTCAGCACCGCCGCGACGGAAATGAGCACGGCCGTGCATGAGGTGGCGCGCAATGCGCAGAATGCGGCGGATGCAGCGCGCAGTGCCGAGCAACAGTCACGCGAAGGAGCCGAGGTGGTGGGGGCGACCATCGCCTCGATCCGTCAGCTGGCGCAGGAAGTGGAGAGCGCCTCCTCGACCATCCAGACCCTGGAGCAGGAGGCCGCCAACATCGGCGCGGTGCTGGCCGTGATCAAGGGCATCGCCGAGCAAACCAACCTGCTGGCGCTCAACGCCGCCATCGAGGCGGCACGTGCCGGCGAGCAGGGGCGAGGCTTCGCGGTGGTGGCCGACGAGGTCAGGGCATTGGCGGCGCGTACCCAGGAGTCCACCAAGGACATTCAGGGCATGATCGAGCGCTTGCAGGTCGGGGTGCAGAACGCGGTCAAGGCGACCCACACGGGGAGCGAACGGGCCCGGCAGAGCGTCGATCAGGCTGCCGGCGTCGACCAGGCGTTGAACGTCACTGGTGAGTCGGTGCAGCGCATCAACGACATGGCCGCGCAGATCGCCACGGCGTGCGAGGAGCAGAGCAGCGTGACCGAGGAGATCGCCCGTAACATCAGCGACATTCGTGACCTCTCCAACGAGGCGGCGCAGACCTCCGAGCAGAGCACGCGGGCCAGCCAGCACCTGTCCGAGCTGTCCCACGGTCTGGCGCAGCTGGTGGGGCGTTTTCGCGTGTGAGAGGGTGCTGCAACGCATCTAAGTGTTTGAACCGGTTGTAACTTTGCGTTTAGTCGTTACAATGGCGCGGCCCGTCGCAATGACGGGCTGCGTGATGGTGGGTCCTGTCGGTCCCCTCGCAACGATTACCTGTGAACCTGGTCAGGCCCGGAAGGGAGCAGCCACAGCGGGAACATCGTGTGCCGGGGTGTGGCTGGCAGGGCTCGCCTCCAATCTGCGATTCCCCACTTCGATCATCTTCTTGGCTTGCGCGCGCATCGCCAGGGCTGCCGCCTGCTCGTCACCGCCCGTCCATGCGCATTCGTGCGGCATGCGGCGATCGTTGCGCCATGAACGAAAACGCCCGATGCCAATGGCATCGGGCGCTCTGTTGACGGCGCTCTGCTTCAGGCCGTGCGATAGCTCAGTACGCTGTCCTGTTCCTTGAGCGTCTTGCGCAGTTCGGCAGGGATGTTGCCAGCGCGTACGGCCAGTTCGAGGCGGATGTCTTCCAGGCTCTGGGCGAAGGCGTTCTGGTCGTCGAGCTGTGGCTTGGCCAGCACGCGGCTGTAGACGGTACTGTCGCTCTCGTCGAGCAGGGCGAGGATGACGCTGCCGTCCGGCCGTGGGGAGCTGAAGTTGGCACGCAGCGGGGTGAACAGGTGATCGACGAGTTGCTGGTTGGTGAATTCCATGACCTACTCCATCCTGAGATTGGCCAGTTTGGACCTCAGGATGAGCGATAGGTTCAGGCGATGAGCGACTGGCGGGTGCGCTCGATCACCTGTTGCAGCGAGTCGTCGCCGTATTGGCCCGGGTACAGGCGCTGGCTGTACTGGGCAATGCCGGTCTTGTCGACCAGGGTAAAGCTGAAGCTGCCTTTGCGCGCTGCCTGGATACGGCAGTCGAACGGGGCGAAGGCGTGGGTCAGCGTGCTGATGGCTTTCTGAATCTGATGTTGAGTATGCATTTTTCTAAGTGTTTCCTTTAAAGCATGTGCGCTTCGTTGCGCGTGGTGTCGCTCCATGGGGTTGGCCGAAAAGCGGCCATAGCAGTCAACCGATCGGAGCTGTATTAGCACGATAAAGTTCCATTGTTACGGTTCTTCGGCGTGGTCAGTACGTCGGAGGCAGGCGGAGGAACTGCGCCAGTTAACGTGAGTGGCGAGTCGGCCTGATCAGTCAGCAGGTGGGATCGGGGAGGGCGGCTGCGCAGGAATGCGCTAGACGTTGAACCGGGAAACCAGCGGGGAGGCGCGAGGGCCTGGATGACTTGCAGCTTGGTACGAACGGCGCGAATCATACTGTATTGCGCAATAAATGAACAGCACTGTTTCGCAACTCGACAAGGGGCCTTTTCAGTGGCTCGGTTGGCGGATGCAATTTGCCGGTCGCTCCGCTAGGATTAGCCCACTTTTGCTTTCCTCACATGACGGTTTTCCATGAGTTATCAGGTTCTTGCACGTAAATGGCGTCCGCGCTCGTTCCGCGAAATGGTCGGCCAGACCCATGTGCTCAAAGCCCTGATCAATGCCCTGGACAGCCAGCGCCTGCACCACGCCTACCTGTTCACCGGTACCCGTGGGGTGGGCAAGACCACCATTGCGCGGATCATCGCCAAGTGCCTGAACTGCGAGACCGGCATCAGCTCCACGCCCTGCGGGACCTGCTCGGTGTGCCGGGAGATCGACGAGGGGCGCTTCGTCGACCTGATCGAAGTGGACGCCGCCAGTCGTACCAAGGTCGAGGACACCCGCGAGCTGCTCGACAACGTGCAGTATTCGCCGACCCGTGGGCGCTTCAAGGTCTACCTGATCGACGAAGTGCACATGCTCTCCACCAGCTCGTTCAACGCCTTGTTGAAGACCCTGGAAGAGCCGCCACCTCACGTCAAGTTCCTGCTCGCCACCACCGACCCGCAGAAGCTGCCGGTCACCGTGCTGTCGCGCTGCCTGCAGTTCTCCCTGAAGAACATGCCGCCGGAGCGGGTGGTTGAGCACCTGAGCCATGTCCTCAGCGCCGAGAACGTGCCGTTCGAAGATGACGCCCTGTGGCTGCTGGGGCGCGCCGCCGATGGTTCGATGCGCGATGCCATGAGCCTGACCGACCAGGCCATCGCCTTCGGTGAAGGCAAGGTGCTGGCCGCCGATGTGCGTGCCATGCTCGGCACGCTGGATCACGGCCAGGTCTATGGCGTGCTGCACGCGCTGATCGAAGGCGATGCGCGCGCACTGATCGAAGCCGTGCGTCATCTGGCGGAGCAGGGCCCGGACTGGAATGGCGTGCTGGCGGAGATGCTCAACGTGCTGCACCGCGTGGCCATCGCCCAGGCGCTGCCGGACGCGGTGGACAACGGTCAGGGTGACCGCGAGCGCGTGCTGCAGCTGGCCCAGGCCTTGCCTGCCGAGGATGTGCAGTTCTACTACCAGATGGGCTTGATCGGCCGTCGCGATCTGCCGCTGGCGCCTGAGCCGCGTGGTGGTTTCGAGATGGTCCTGCTGCGCATGCTGGCCTTCCGCCCTGCGGGAGCCGACGATGCTCCCAGGGTCACGCTAAAGCCGTTGGGGATCAGCCAGGCCACTGCTGATTCCCGGACGAACCCAGTGGCCGGCACCGCTATGCCGGCTCCTGTCGTTTCTGCCCCGGCGCCTGCCGCTGCCCCGGTAGCGGCTGCGCCTGCGCCTGTCATGCCGGCGGCCGCCGAGCCTGCTTCCGTGGCACCGGACACGAGCGTTGTGCCGGCCGCGAGCGAACCTGCGCCGGTTGCGGACGTGCCGGTTGCGGACGTGCCGGTTGCGGACGTGCCGGTTGCGGACGTGCCGGTAGCGGTCGTTGACACGCCCGAAACCGCCGCCAGCCTGCCGCCAGAGCCAGAGCCAGAGCCAGAGCCAGAGCCAGAGCCAGAGCCAGCAGCACCCGTCGCGCCTGAAGCCGTCGTCGATCTGCCCTGGGACACCGCCAAGGCGCCAGAAGCTGTTGCCGTTGCCCAGCCTGAAGTCGTGGCAGCGCCGTCGGCGCCTGTCGTGGCGCCGCTGGAGGCCGAGGTCGTGGCCTCGGTCGCCAATGCGATCGTGCAGGCAGAGGCCGACGCTGACGCTGGCGACGATGAGCCGCCGCCCGGTGACTACGACTACGTCGAGATGGACGCCGAAACGCTCGACTACGATTTCGGTCAGAGCGAAGCCGCGGCGCCGCAGGTCGAAGAGCCTTTGCCTGCGGCCAAACCCGCCACGGGCCTGGCCGCCGAGTGGCTGTCCCTGTTCCCGCAACTGGGTCTGGGCGGCATGACCGGCAGCATCGCGGCCAACTGCACGCTGATCGAGGCCAATGGCGATGACTGGCTGCTGCACCTGGACCCGGCGCACAGTGCGTTGTTCAATCCGACCCAGCAGCGGCGTCTCAACGATGCCTTGAATCAGCAGCAGGGGCGCAGCATCAAGTTGCGTATCGAGCTGTGCAAGCCCGAGCAAGAGACACCGGCCCAGGCGGCGGCCCGTCGCCGTGCCGAGCGCCAGCGCAGTGCCGAGGCCTCGATCCAGGCCGATCCGCTGGTGCAGCAGATGATCCAGCAGTTCGCCGCCAAGGTGCGCGACGACAGTATCGAACCACTCGACACCTCCCGTTAACACGAACACCCGAGGATACCGACATGATGAAAGGTGGCATGGCAGGCCTGATGAAGCAGGCCCAGCAGATGCAGGAAAAGATGCAGAAGATGCAGGAAGAGCTGGCCAATGCCGAAGTCACCGGCCAGTCCGGTGCCGGCCTGGTCAGCGTGGTGATGACCGGCCGCCATGACGTCAAGCGCATCACCCTGGATGACAGCCTGATGCAGGAAGACAAGGAAGTGCTCGAGGACCTCATCGCCGCGGCCGTCAACGATGCGGTGCGCAAGGTCGAGCAGAACAGCCAGGAGAAGATGTCCGGCATGACGGCCGGCATGCAGCTCCCGCCAGGCTTCAAGATGCCTTTCTGACCGGCCTCGTGCCGTCCAGCCGACGCACAGGGCGGCGTTGCAGGCGGACGCGGAACTCGCATGCGCTCCCGCATACGGCGCTTCTTCGTCTACCTGCGCCTTGCCCCGCACGTCGGCTGATCACCACGCCTGACATGGCGCTCGTGCGCGCAGGGTGGTGGCTGGCCTCAGTGCCTATCCGGGCCTGTTGCCTGGCCCATTTCCCCGGAGCGCGTCCGGGCTATCAACCTGTAGGAACACCATGAGCTTCAGTCCTCTGATTCGCCAGCTGATCGACTCCCTGCGCATCCTGCCTGGTGTGGGGCAGAAGACTGCGCAACGCATGGCTCTGCAGTTGCTCGAGCGTGATCGCAGTGGCGGCCAGCGCCTGGCGCAGGCACTCAATGCGGCGATGGAAGGGGTGGGGCACTGCAAGCGTTGCCGCAGTCTGAGCGAGGACGACATCTGCCACCTGTGCGCCGACGAGCGTCGCGACGACAGCCTGCTGTGCGTGGTGGAAGGCCCGATGGATGTCTACGCCGTCGAGCACACCGGCTATCGGGGGCGCTACTTCGTGCTCAAGGGGCACCTGTCGCCGCTCGATGGCCTGGGGCCGGAAGCCATCGGTATTCCCGAGCTGCTGGAGCGCATCGACGCCGGTGCCTTCAGCGAGGTCATCCTCGCTACCAACCCGACGGTGGAAGGCGAGGCCACGGCGCACTACATCGCGCAGATCCTTACCGGCAAGGGCCTGGTCGCTTCGCGCATCGCCCACGGCATGCCGCTGGGGGGCGAGCTGGAGCTGGTCGACGGCGGCACGCTGGCGCACGCACTGGCCGGCCGACGTCCGATCACGCTCTGACCCTTCGCACCCACGCTGCGCGCTGCCCATGGGCCGCGATTTCGTGCGCCGTGTCGCGCTGGCGCTCCTGCTCGGGATACCGGTTGCGGCAAGTGCGCAGTGCGCGCTCGGCCAGATCCCGGTTTGCCTGGGGCAGAGCTGTCTGTGTGTGCCCGATCCGGCCCGCGTGCGTGAAGATGGCCTGAACCTGGCCGCCGCACACCTAGAAGCCTGGCTGCAGCAGTCACGCCAGGCGGCCCTGAATGCTGGCACCGAGCCGATACCCCTGATGATTCGCGCGCAGCTTGCGCCGTTCTACGATGACGCCTTGCTCGACGAGGTGCGCTTTCGCGTGGGCAGCACCGACGCGATGGACGCTGCCAGCGTCATGCTGCGCAACCCGGACGTGCAGGCCGTGACTCTGATCGATGTGGTGGTGTTTCGCAGCGCTGATGCCGCCGGCCAGGATGCTGCCCTCTGGGCGCACGAACTCTGGCACGTACGACAGTATCGCGAGTGGGGCAGCAGCGGATTCGCCCAGCGCTACACGCGTGATTTCGAGGCTGTCGAGGCGCCAGCCTATGCCATGCAGGTACGGGTCAGGCGCGCGCTGCGCGGGCAGAAATGAAACGCTCGCTTGAAAACCAAGCAAGCGCTAGGTTAGGGTGGCCAAAACAATAACGGGAGTACCCGCATGGCCGCCCCTCAGTCGTATTTCGATGAATCCCACCAACTGGTTCGCGACTCCGTTCGGCGTTTCGTCGAGCGCGAGATCCTTCCGCACATCGACGACTGGGAAGAGGCCGAGGAGTTTCCCCGCGAGCTGTACCTCAAGGCAGGGGCGGCAGGCATTCTCGGCATCGGCTATCCGGAGCAGTACGGCGGCAGCCACGAAGGTGACGTATTCGCCAAGGTCGCCGCCAGCGAAGAATTGATGCGCTGTGGCTCGGGTGGCCTGGTGGCGGGGCTCGGCTCCCTGGATATCGGCTTGCCGCCGGTAGTCAAATGGGCCAGGCCGGCCATTCGCGAGCGCGTGGTGCCCCAGGTGCTGGCCGGCGAGAAGATCATGGCGCTCGCGGTCACCGAACCGTCCGGTGGTTCCGATGTGGCCAACCTGAAGACCCGTGCCGTGCGCGAGGGCGACCACTACCGCATCAACGGCAGCAAGACCTTCATCACCAGTGGTGTGCGTGCCGACTACTACACGGTGGCAGTGCGCACCGGTGGCGAAGGTTTCGGCGGTGTCAGCCTGCTGCTGGTGGAAAAGGGTACGCCGGGCTTCAGCGTGGGGCGCAAGCTGAAGAAGATGGGCTGGTGGGCATCGGATACCGCCGAGCTGTTCTTCGCCGACTGCAAGGTGCCGGTGGACAACCTGATTGGCGTCGAGAACGCCGGTTTCGCCTGCATCATGGCCAACTTCCAGAGCGAGCGCCTGAGCCTGGCGATCATGGCCAACATGACGGCGCAACTGGCCCTGGACGAATCGATGAAGTGGGCCCGCGAGCGCCAGGCGTTCGGCAAGCCGGTGGGCAAGTTCCAGGTGCTCAAGCATCGCCTGGCCGAAATGGCCACCCAGCTGGAGGTCTCCCGCGAGTTCACCTACCGCCAGGCGGCGCAGATGGCGGCGGGCAGGAGCGTGGTCAAGGAAATCTCCATGGCCAAGAACTTCGCCACCGATATTGCCGATCGCCTGACCTACGATGCGGTACAGATCCTCGGCGGCATGGGCTACATGCGTGAATCGCTGGTCGAACGGCTGTATCGCGACAATCGCATCCTTTCCATCGGCGGTGGCACGCGAGAGATCATGAACGAGATCATCGCCAAGCAGATGGGCCTCTGATCAGGACGCGACCTGGTTCTGCGCCGCCTGGCGCAGGCGTGCGATGTCGCGCTGTGGCGGGTCGCCGAACAGGCGACTGTACTCGCGGCTGAACTGCGAGGGGCTTTCGTAGCCCACGCGATAGCTGGCCGCCGCCGCTTCCAGGTTGTCGCAGAGCATCAGCCGGCGTGCCTCCTGCAGACGCAGCTGCTTCTGGTACTGCAGCGGGCTGAAGGCCGTGACGGCCTTGAAGCGATGGTGCAGGGTCGAGGGGCTGAGGTTGACCTCGCGGGCCAGCTCCTCGATGCGCAGCGGCTGATCGAAGTTCTTGCGCAACCACTCGATGGCGCGCGAGATGCGCTGGCTCTGGCTGTCGGCCACCACCACTTCATGCAGGCGATGCCCCTGCGGGCTGAGCAGCATGCGGTAGAAGATTTCACGCAGGGCCAGCGGGGCCAGCATGGCGATGTCGCGTGGGGTCTCCAGCAGGCGCAGCAGGCGAATCACCGCATCCAGCAGGCGCGGGTCGAGGCGATCGAGAAACAGCGCCCGTTGCGAGGCCGCGTCGGGTGCCGGGATGGGTGGCATCTCGGTCAGCAGGCTGCTGATCAGCGCCGGGTCGATCTCCAGTGCCAGGCTCAGGTAGGGGGCTTCCGGGCTGGCCTCGATCACCCGGCCGGTGACCGGCAGCACCACCGAGGCCACCAGGTAGTTCAGCGGATCGTAGACATAGAGCTCGTCGCCCAGGCGTATCTCCTTGCGCCCCTGCGCGATGATGCACAGGCAGGGGTCGTAGACCGTCTGCATCGGCAGGCTCGGGGTGGTGGCCCGCGCCAGCTTGAGACCGGGGATGGCGGTGAGGTGCAGGCCATCCTCCGGGACGAAGCGTTCGACGAGGCGCGCCATTTCATGGCTGAGCTCGGCAAGAGGAGTGTCGAGATTGGTGGCGGTATGGGTGAGTGACTGCATGGCGCTCCTCCAGAAGGTCTGCGAAGACTAGCCAGGTTTTTCAGGCAAGTCATGGGCGCCTGCAGGATTGGGCAAATATTTGCCAGTAATGGGCAAACGTCCCGTGAAACAGAGTGTTTCAGGAATGCTGCCAGTCCTGGTCTGCGATGTGGGGTTGCGGTAGATCGTGCAGTTTTAGGCAATGATCGGCCAGTATCCGGCTAACGCTGCCGTGACCAGGCGGTTAATCTCTGTAGTCATCGCGCCGTGTCCCTGCGTCGCGCGAACGCTTGAAGTAGCTACGCCACCCGCTAAGCGGTGCCCCACGTGTCCGAAGGAGCCCGCCACATGTCCAGCAAATGGCTGATCGCACCACTGACACTCTTGTTGCTCGCCACTGCCTGGCTCGATTCTCGAGCGGGTGGCGAAGCGGTTTTCGCCGATCCGCAAGCCGCGCCCCATGTTCTGCAGCGACAGGCTGCCGATCTGCATTGATCCATTCCAGGAGGTTGCCATGAGCATCGTTCACCGTATGACCATTCGCGCTCGCCATGACCGCGCCGTCCGGTTGAGGCAGTGCCTGGCCCGGCTAGATCAGATCGGCCGGGACATTCCCGGCTGCCAGGGACTGCGGGTCCTGCCGCTGCGTGGCGACCCGCTGACCTGGGAGGTCGAAGGGCAGTGGCACTCGGCCGCAGCACGAGACGCCTTTCTCGGTAGCGAATGCCTGCGCCGGGTACTGGCGCAGGCCATAGAGGAGGGGCTTTTCACCCATCTCGAATGCGCGATGGAGCTGCAGCAACAAGTCGCCTGACTTGCCTTTGTGAATTTATCGCTATAGATTTTCATGAAATTAATTATTTTAAATTTCATGAGTCGTCTATGTTTCGCCACGCCCATGAGCACGTCGACAGTTACTACGCCCATAGCTGCAAGGACCGGCTGAGCCATCATCCGCGCCTGCAAGGTGAGGTGCAGTGCGATGTGCTGGTGGTCGGTGCGGGCTTCAGCGGCCTGCACACCGCGCTGCGCCTGGCCGAGGCGGGTCTGCAGGTCATCGTGCTGGAAGCCAGTCGCGTGGCCTGGGCGGCTTCGGGGCGCAATGGCGGCCAGGCGATCCTGGGCTGGTCGTGCGACATGCCGCCACTGGAAAAGGCCCTTGGCATCGAGGGTGCCCGGCGTCTGTGGGACGGCATGGCCTGGGCGGCGAACGAGCTGCGCGAGCTGCCGCAGCGCCATGCGTTCGACTGCGACTACCGTCGTGGCCATCTGTGGACGGCCGTGCTGCCCCGGCGCGTGGCACAGCTGCACGAATGGCAGGAAGAGGCCGCGAGCAAGTGGGGGCACCGCACCCTGCAGTTCGTCTCGCGTGAGCAGATGCCGGAGTGGGTGGCCAGCGAGCGTTACCGTGCCGGGCTCTACGACCCGCAGGCCGGGCACGTCAATCCGCTCAAGCTGGCGCTTGGCCTGGCCGAGGCATTCGTCGCGGCAGGCGGTCGCATCTTCGAGCAGAGCCGTGCGCTGAGCCAGGAAGCGCATGCTGCAGGCTACCGCGTGCGTACCGAGCAAGGCAGCGTGCAGGCCAGCAACCTGGTGCTGGCCTGCAACACCTACATCGACCATCTGGAGCCGCGCCTGGCGCGACGCATACTGCCCGTGGGCACCTACCAGATCGCTACCGAGCCGCTGGGGGCGGCGCGTGCCGAGGCGCTGCTGCCGCGCAATGCCTGCGTCACCGACAATCAGTTCGTCCTCGACTACTTCCGCCGCACGCCGGATCACCGGCTGCTGTTCGGCGGAGGCTGTACCTACCTGGGCGGCTTGCCGCAGGACATGGCGGCGGCGACCCGGCCCATTCTCGAGCGTGTCTTCCCGCAGCTGTCAGGCGTGGCCATCGACTTCGCCTGGGGCGGCCATATCGACGTGACCCGCGCGCGCACGCCGGACATCGGCGGGGAGAACGGGCGTTACTGGCTGCAGGGCTTCTCCGGGCATGGCGTGCTGCCGACCCTGGCGGCGGCACGGGTGGTGAGCGACGCCATCCTCGGCAACGAGGATGAGCTGGCGCTGTACCGGCAACTGCGTAATCCCGACTTTCCCTTTGGAGAACGCCTGGCTGCGCCGCTCGAGGCCATCGGCAAGGCCTGGTATCGACTGAGAGACAGCTTCTGAAATGGACAGCCCTGACATGGACAAGAACCTGGAGATGGCCGCGCTGGCGGTTCTCATTCACGACCTGCGCAAGCACAAGAAGGTCACCCTCAATGAACTGGCCGAGCGTATCGGGCGTTCCGTGGGCTTTCTTTCCCAGGTCGAGCGTGGCCTGTCGCGCCCGACGGTCGCAGACCTGACCTCGATCAGCGAAGCCCTCGATGTGCCGACGACCTATTTCTACAGCCTGCCCAAACCCAAGGCGCTGGACTGGGTCACCCGGCCGGACGAGCGTCGCACCCTGTACCTGGCGGGCGGCATCACCGACATCATGGCATCGCCGACCCTGCAGGGCGCCTTCATGGTCGTCGACAGCCTGCTCGAGCCCGGTGCCAGCAGTGGCGAGCGGCAGATGAGCGACCGCTCGGAGCAGGCCGGCTACGTGCTCGAGGGCCAGCTGACGCTGTGGCTGGGCGAGGACGAAGAGAGCGCCACCCTGTACCCGGGCGATGCCTTCCAGGTCCCGAGCTACGCGCGTTTGCGTTACGCCAACCAGGGCGATGCGCCTGCGCGCGTGCTGTGGATCTACACCTGAACCTTCCCGTTGACCGGAAATGACCATCATGAACGCCACCCGAGTCGAGCTGCTCGACGAAGTCCGCCAATTTCGCCAGGCCCACCCCGAGGTGCGCTTCGTCGACCTGATCTGCCTGGATATTCCCGGGCATTTCTACGGCAAGCGCTATCCCATCGAGATGCTGGAGAAGGTCGCCGCCGGCAGTGCCCTGAAGCTGCCGCAGAACTGCGTGCTGCTCGGCGCCCAGGGCGGGCTCCACGAGATCGGCGACTACTGCTTCCATGATGGTGACCCGGATGCGCCGCGTCGTCTGATTCCCGGCACGCTCAAGCCGGTGACCTGGGAGCGCCAGCCGCTGGGGCAGATGCTGATCAGCTCCGACGGCACCGACGCCCCCATCGAGTTCGAGCCGCGCGAGGTGCTGGCGCGGGTGGTGCAGCGCCTGGCGGCGCGTGGCATCCGTCCGGTGGTGGCGTTCGAGCTGGAGTTCTACCTGTTCGACAAGGCGCTCAAGGAAGGCCTGCCGCAATACCCGCGTGATGACCTCAGTGGCGACGCCGACGACCAGCCGAACATGCACATCGAGCGCCTGTCGCGCTTCGCCGAGGTGCTCGACGACATCAGCGAGACCGCGCGCCTGCAGGGCATCGACACCACGGTGATCACTGCCGAGATCGGTCCGGGGCAGTTCGAGATCAACTTCAGCCACAACGCCGACCCGATGCAGGCCGCCGACTGGTCCGCGCTGTTCTGCCGGGTCACGCGGGGCGTGGCCCTGCAGCACGGCCACCGCGCCAGCTTCATGGCCAAGCCCTACCTGCAGTACCCCGGCAGTGGCATGCATGTGCATGTCAGCCTGTATGACGAAGCGGGTGACAACCTGCTGGCGCGTGACGACCAGCGTCCGCTGCGCCATGCCGTGGCCGGCTGCCTGAGCCTGCTGCCGGAACTGATGCCGATCTACGCGCCGAACCACAACAGCTACCGCCGTTTCGGCGCTCAGGTGAACTCGGCGAGCCAGGCCAGCTGGGGTTTCGAGGACCGCGACGCCTGCGTGCGCATCCCCGAGTCGGACACCCGCAACCTGCGCCTGGAATTCCGTCTGCCCGGTGCCGACGCCAATCCCTATCTGGTCCTGGCGGCGTTGCTGACCAGTATCGAGCAGGGGCTCGACGCCAGGGTCGAGCCCATCGCACCGCTCAACGATGACCGCAGCAGCGGCGTCGATTTCCCCAAGGACATGCTCGACGCCGTGCGCCGCATGCAAGCCAGCGAGCGTGTCGCGGCGGGCCTCGGCAGCGAGTTCGTCATGGTCTATTGCGAGAACAAACGCCAGGATCACCTGGCCTTCATGCACGACATCAGCCCGCGTGAATACCGCTGGTACCTGTGATGTCCCGGATCGAAGGAGGCGACATGAACAACTCGAAAACCGCACACTGGCAGGCCCTGAGCCAGGCCCACCATCTGGCGCCGTTCAGTGACTACAAGCAGCTGGCCGAGAACGGCCCGCGCATCATCACCGAGGCCCGTGGCGTGCACCTGTGGGACAGCGAGGGGCACAAGATCCTCGATGGCATGGCCGGCCTGTGGTGCGTGGCCGTCGGCTATGGCCGCGAGGAGCTGGTCGAGGCTGCTGCCCGACAGATGCGTCAGCTGCCGTTCTACAACACCTTCTTCCAGACCGCCCACCCGCCGGTGCTGGAGCTGGCCCAGGCGATCGCCCAGCTGGCACCGGCCGGCATGAACCACGTGTTCTTCACCGGTTCCGGCTCCGAGGGCAACGACACCATGCTGCGCCTGGTGCGCCACTACTGGGCGTGCAAGGGCCAGCCGAACAAGAAGATCATCATCGGCCGCGAGAACGGCTACCACGGCTCCACCGTGGCCGGCGCCAGCCTCGGTGGCATGAAGTTCATGCACGAGCAGGGCGACCTGCCGATTCCCGGCATCGCCCACATCCCGCAGCCGTACTGGTTCGGTGAGGGTGGCGAGCAGTCGCCGGAAGCGTTCGGCATCTGGGCCGCCGACCAGCTGGAGAAGAAGATTCTCGAACTGGGCGAGGAGAACGTGGCGGCCTTCATCGCCGAGCCGATCCAGGGTGCCGGTGGGGTGATCGTGCCGCCGGACAGCTACTGGCCACGGATCAAGGAGATCCTGGCGAAGTACGACATCCTCTTCGTCGCCGATGAAGTGATCTGCGGCTTCGGCCGTACCGGCGAGTGGTTCGGCAGCCAGTACTACGGCCTGCAGCCCGACCTGATGACCATCGCCAAGGGGCTGACCAGCGGCTACGTGCCGATGGGTGGCCTGATCGTCAGCGACAAGGTGTTCGAGGTGATCGAGGCGCATGGCGATTTCAACCACGGCTTCACCTATTCCGGGCATCCGGTGGCGGCGGCGGTGGGCCTGGAGAACCTGCGCATCCTCAAGGAAGAAGGCATCGTCGAGCGGGTGAAGGCGGAAACGGCACCGTATTTGCAAAAGCGTCTGCGCGAGCTGGCGGATCACCCGCTGGTGGGCGAAGTGCGCGGTATCGGCATGCTCGGCGCCATCGAACTGGTGCAGGACAAGGCGACGCGCAAGCGTTTCTCCGCTGATGTGGGGGCGGGCATGGTCTGCCGCGGCCACTGCTTCAGCAACGGCCTGATCATGCGCGCCGTGGGCGACACCATGATCATCGCGCCACCACTGGTGATCAGCCAGGCGGAAGTGGACGAACTGGTGGAGAAGGCGCGCAAGTGCCTGGATCTGACCTGGGAGCAGGTGCGCAATCAGGCGTAAGCCCTGGCGTCCTGTTCACGGCAGTGCGGGCCGTGGCCGCCACCCGCTCGACAAAGCAAGACCCCGCGACCGGTGACGGTCGCGGGGTCTTTTTTTCATGCGCAGGCCGGGCAGAAGCAGGCGTTGTTTCAGAGGGCGTCCTGCAGGTGCTTGCGCAAGGCCACCAGATCATCGCGCAGGTCGCCCAGCTGGTCGATGTTGAGGCCGGAGGCCTTGAGGATGCACGCCGGCAAGGCCTTGGCCTGCTCGTGAAGGGCACGGCCCTTGTCGGTCAGGTACAGCTGCACGACACGCTCATCCTGGCTGCTGCGCTGGCGCTGCAGCAGGCCTTCGCTCTCCAGACGCTTGAGCAGCGGCGTCAGCGAGCCGGGATCGGTTAGCATGCGCGCGCTGATCTCGCTGACGGTAATGCCCTCGTTCTCCCACAGCACCAGCATTGCCAGATACTGCGGGTAGGTAAGACCGAGTGCCTGCAGCAATGGCTTGTAGGTCTTGGTCATCATCAGCGAGGTGGAATAGAGGGCGAAGCACAGCTGGTTGTCCAGCATCAGCTCGGCGCAGGGTTCCACTTGGGAGGTCATGGCGTTGGCCTGTGCAAGGGTGGTGGGCAGTGTCGGCGCAAGCGCTGCGGAGCGATCCGCAGCGCTGCAATCAGCCGCAGGAAACGCGGGTGATCACGCGTTGGTCATCGACGTTGAGGTTGAGACGCTGTCTATTGTATTCCAGGGTCACCACGCTGCCGGGTGTCAGTATGCGCGCGGTACTGGCGCCCGCCTGCTGGCGTGCCTGCTCCAGCAGCTCGGGGGTCGCGGTCTCGCCCTTCAGGTGCTCCACCGCCGAGGAGGTGCAGCCCTGGCTGGGGTCGGCAGGGGTGACTGCCGGTTGGGATTTTTCCGCGGTGCTGCTGCAGCCGGCTGCGAGCAGGGCAGTGGCGATGATCAGGCTGAAACGAGTCTTGAGGTTCAACGCGTTGGGCTCCTTTTCCATGGGGGTAGCGGTCATTGCGCGCCTTCTAGGCGCGCCAGACGTTCTTCCAGCGCAGCGATGCGCGCTTCCAGTTCGACCAGGCGATCTTCGTTAGGTGCCGCGGCCTCGCTGCGGCCACTCGGGCGGTTGGCCAGCAGGCTTTCGAGGTCCGCCGGTTCACCCAGCAGATGCATGTAGCGGTCCTCGCGCTGGCCCGCCTGGCGCGGCAGCAGCATGGCCAGGCCGCGACCGATCAGGCGTTCCAGCTGGTGCTGGATTTCGGCCACGTCATCGAAGTCGTACATGCGGTTGCTGCGGGTCAGCAGTTCGTTGAGCGTCTGCGGTCCGCGCAGCATGAGCAGGCCGAGCAGCACCGTCTGCGGCTTGACCAGTTCCAGTTGCTTGTCGCAGCGCTGTTCCCAGCGGTCCGCCCGGCTGCCCATCTGCAGATGCACCAGTTGCCGGCCTTCCAGGCTGCGCAGGTAGCGCCCGACTTCGCCGGATTCGAGGTTCATCAGCGGTTCACGGCTGGTCTTCTGGTTGCAGGCCAGTTGCACGGCATTGAGCGTCAGCGGATAGCTTTCCGGGGTGGTCAGCTGCTTCTCGATCAGGCAACCGAGGATGCGGACCTCGATCGCATGCAGGGGGCTTTCGCCAACCAGCGGGGAAGGGGTGTGGGACATGGTGCGGTCCTGGCAGGGATGTTCCGTCTAGGTTAACGGCATCCGTGCTCAGCCGACAGGCTTCAATGTGTGTTCGAGCATGTCCAGGCTGGCATCCAGCACCTGCTGGCGCGTGTCCTGACTGGCCAGCATGCGTGCCAGCAGCAGGCTGCCCAGGCATTGCGCGAGGATCGTCCAGGCCAGCTGACGGTCGCCGATGATCTCGGCCCAGGTTTCCTGCAGTTGCAGAATCTGCTGCTCGGTGCGCTGCCGGACGCGCTCGTCGGCACGCGCGATCTCGGCGCCCAGGCTCGGCAACACGCAGCCTTTGTCGGGCTGCTCGACATGCGCCAGGCTGAGGTAGGCCGCCAGGCAGCGCTGCAGCTTGTCATGCCCGGCAGCGCCCGGCTCGCCCCCCAGGCGCTGCAGGCTGATACGCAGCTCGCGCTCGATCAGCTCGGCGAACAGCTCGTCCTTGCTCGGGAAGTGGCTGTAGAACGCCGCGCCGGTCAGGCCTATGGTCTTCATCAGCGCATCCACGCCGGTCACGGCAAAGCCCTGCTGCTTGGCGATGGCGCCGCTGCTGGCGAGCAGACGTTCGCGGGTTTCGGCCTTGTGTTCGGCGGAATAACGCATGAGAGGCTCCGTGGATGAGGGTGGCTTGACCTGTCCGGGAGCATAGCATAACGTTCGTTCAGCTAACGATCGTTAGTTAAAAGGAGGAAGCCATGAACGAGAACAAGAAAGTCGCTTTGATCATCGGCGCCGGTGATGCCACCGGTGGCGCCATTGCCCGGCGTTTCGCCCGCGAAGGCTATGTGGCCTGCGTCACCCGGCGTAGCCTGGACAAGTTGCAGCCGTTGCTGGAGCAGATCCGTGACGAGGGCGGCGAAGCCCATGGCTTTGCTTCCGATGCGCGGCGTGAGGAGCAGGTGGCCGAACTGGTCGAGCGCATCGAGCGGGATATCGGCCCTATCGAGGTGATGGTTTTCAACATCGGCGCCAACGTGCCCTGCAGCATCCTCGATGAAACCGCGCGCAAGTATTTCAAGATCTGGGAAATGGCCTGCTTCGCTGGCTTCCTCACCAGCCAGGCGGTGGCCAGGCGCATGGTCGGGCGTGGTCGCGGCACCATCCTCTTCACCGGGGCGACCGCAGGCCTGCGTGGCGCCGCCGGTTTCGCCGCCTTCGCCGGGGCCAAGCACGGCATTCGCGCCCTGGCGCAGAGCATGGCGCGCGAGCTGGGGCCGTTGAACGTCCACGTGGCCCATGTGGTGGTGGACGGGGCGATCGACACGGCCTTCATTCGTGACAGCTTCCCCGAGCTGTATGCCAGGAAGGATCAGGATGGCATCCTCGACCCCGCGCACATCGCCGACAGCTACTGGTTCCTGCACGCCCAGCCTCGCGATGCCTGGACGTTCGAGCTGGACCTGCGGCCGTGGATGGAGCGCTGGTAACCTGTGCAAGCCGATAACCACAACAACGAGCGAGTGAAGCTGATGAGCAAGACGGTGGAGTTCTTCTTCGACCTGGGCAGCCCGGCCTCCTACCTGGCCCATACCCAGCTACCGGCGCTGTGCCGCGACTGTGGCGCTGCGCTGGTCTATCGGCCGATGCTGCTGGGCGGCGTCTTCCAGGCGACCGGCAACGCCTCGCCGGCGATGATTCCGGCCAAGGGGCGCTACATGATTCGCGACCTGGCGCGTTACGCCGAGCGCTACGGCGTGCCGATGCGTTTCAATCCGCATTTCCCGATCAACACCCTGACCCTCATGCGCCTGCTGGTGGCGGTGCAGCTGCACCAGCCCGAGCGCCTCGACGACGCGCTGCAGGCGTTGTTCCAGGCGACCTGGGTGGATGGCGTGAACATGGGCGACCCAGCCAGGGTCGCGGAAGTGCTGGCGGCGGCCGGCCTCGACGCTGCGGCGTTGCAGCAGCAGATCGGCGAGCCCGCAGTGAAGGAAGCGCTGAAGGCGACCACCGAGGAAGCGGTCAGGCGTGGCGTGTTCGGTGCGCCGACCTGCTTCGTCGGAGACGACATGTACTTCGGCCAGGACCGCCTGGACTTCGTGCGTGAGGCATTGAGTCGCTGAGGCCTGGCACAATGGGCGGATTGTTTTTCGACGACCCGAGCGAACGATGAACCCCGAAGCGCTGAAACTCCTGGTGACCCGCCGCATGCCGTACGGCAAGTACAAGGACCGGCTGATCGCCGACCTGCCCGGGCACTACCTCAACTGGTTCGCCCGCGAGGGTTTTCCCAAGGGCGAGCTGGGCCAGCTGCTGGCACTGATGCAGGAGATCGATCACAACGGCCTCAAGCCGTTGCTCGATCCGCTGCGCGACCGCAGCTAGCTCAGGCCCGCAGCGGGAGCGCCAGGAGACGCTGCGCGGCTGGCGGGCGCCCCGCTCGTGCACGCAGGGCGCGGTCAGTGCCAGTTGCGACCGTGGTCCAGTTTCTGGTCCACCAGCCATCTGCCGTGCGCGATGGAGGCGTGCTGAGCCTTGTCCAGGTCATCCATGAAGGCGTAGTCCACCGGCAGCGTCTGGCGCTTGCTGGTGTGGCCGGCAGGATCGGTGATCTGGCAACCGCCGGCCCAGGGCGTGGGCAAGCCGGGGTGCTCCATGACACTGGCGCGGATGGTGTGGTCGCGGTGGGTGCAGGTGAGTACGCTCATGAGGCCACCTTCTGGATCAAGGTGCCGCCCTCGGTGTCGACGCCGCACCGAGGTTCCAGCCGGGGCCGGTGGCGGCGCCGCGTGGATGAGGGTGCGTCTATTGCCATACCTTAGCGCAGCTGCGGACGCCCCGGGCACTACCCGACAAACGCACAGGGCCGGCAGTGCGCCGGCCCTGTGTTCGCATGCAGCCTGCTATTCGGTCGCTTCGCTGGCCTTGCCGGCATTGCGCGGCCTCGGGGCGAAGCGTGCGGCCAGGCGCATCGACAGGGTGACCAGGCGCTGATACAGCGCCGGCATGCTGCGCTGCATCCAGTCCAGCACATGGGCGTCGGCACCGATGAGGATGCGCCGCTTGTTGGCCAGCACGCCGTTGACGATGACCTTGGCCGCCTGCTCCGGCGTGGTGCGCAGCAACTGGTCGTTGAACTGCTGGCGTGCCTGCTCGGCGGCCTGGCCGGTGACCTTGGCCAGGCTGTCGTTCATGCGGGCGGTCTTGGCGATGTTGGTGCGGATGCCGCCGGGGTGGACGCAGCTGGCGGAAACCCCGCAGTTGGCCATGTCCAGCTCCTGGCGCAGCGACTCGGTGAAGCCGCGCACGGCGAACTTGCTGGCGTTGTAGGCGCTCATGCCGGGCTGCGAGAACAGCCCGAAGACGCTGGAAACGTTGATCACATGGCCCTGGCCGGCATTCTTGAGATAGGGCAGGAAGGCCTTGGTGCCGTTGACCACGCCCCAGAAGTTGATGTTCATGATCCACTCGTAGTCGGCGTGGTCGTTGCCTTCCACCGTGCCACCCTGAGCGACGCCGGCATTGTTGAAGATGGCATTGACCCGGCCGAACTCGACGACGACCTGCTCCGCCCAGGCTTCGACGGCGGCGCGGTCGGCAACGTCGACGCGCTGCTCGCTGACGGTGACGCCCAGCTTGCGCGCCTGCTCGGCGGTTTCCCTGAGGCCCTCGACGTTGACGTCGGAGAGCGCCAGGTGGCAGCCCTGGCGAGCCAGGTGCCAGGCGAGGGCGCGGCCGATGCCGGAGCCGGCGCCGGTGATGGCGGCTACCTTGTTTTCGAAGGATTTCATGCGCTGGCCTCCTGGGCATCGAAGGTGATGGCGTTGCTTTGCGCCGGGTGGGCGGCCTGCTTGCGGCTGAAGTGGTAGGCATGCGGGTCGAAGTGGCGGGTCAGCATGCGATAGCGCCAGGTGAAGCCGGGCCATACCGTGCAGTTGCGTCCGCTGACCGGATGCAGGTACCAGCTCATGCAGCCGCCGGCGTTCCACACCGTGGCGCCGAGGGTGCCCTGGATCTTCCTGTTGAAGGCATCCTGCGCTTCGCGCTTGGGCTCCAGGCTCTGCAGGCGCCCGTCGTCGATCTGGCGCAGCGCACCGAGCACGTAGGTGATCTGCGACTCGATCATGTAGACCATGGAGTTGTGGCCCAGGCCGGTGTTCGGTCCCATCAGGAAGAACAGGTTGGGGAAGCCGGCGGTCATGGTGCCCTTGTAGGCTTCCGGGCCTTCCGGCCAGGTGTCGAGCAGGTCGACGCCGCCACGGCCGAACACCGTGCCGCGTGGCAACGGATCGCTGGGGGTGAAGCCGGTGCCGAAGATGATCGCGTCGACG
This sequence comes from Ectopseudomonas khazarica, assembly GCF_017915135.1. Classification (NCBI taxonomy): domain Bacteria; kingdom Pseudomonadati; phylum Pseudomonadota; class Gammaproteobacteria; order Pseudomonadales; family Pseudomonadaceae; genus Ectopseudomonas; species Ectopseudomonas khazarica. The sequence continues at coordinate 2,244,619 of NZ_CP068551.1, forward strand.
GCGCGTTCCTGGCCGTCGCTGGTGCGCACGCCATGTGGCAGGATTTCGGCGATGCCATCGGTGATCACGTCGACATTGGCCTGGGTCAGCGCCGGGTAGTAGTCATTGGAGATCAGTACCCGCTTGCAGCCCATGGTGTAGTCCGGGGTGACCTTGGCGCGCAGCACCGGGTCCTTGATCTGCTTCTTGATGTACAGCTTGGCGATTCCCTGGGCCATGCGCAGCAGGCGCGGGGCGAAGGCGAAGGCGATCACCCGGCTCTCGAGGATACTGTAGAGGGCGCCGCGCCAGAGTTTCTGCGCCAGCGGGAAGCGCTTGAAGCGGCTGCGCTCGTTGTCGCGGATGGCGCGATCCGGCTTGGGCATGATCCACGGAGCGGTGCGCTGGTAGAGGTCGAGGTGCTCGACCTGCTTCTGGATCTGCGGCACGAACTGGATGGCCGAGGCACCGGTGCCGATCACCGCCACGCGTTTGCCGGAGAGGTCGTAGTCGTGGTTCCACTGCTGCGAGTGGAACACCTCGCCACTGAAGTTCTCCAGGCCCTTGAGCGCGGGAATCGATGGCGTGGACAAGGCGCCCATCCCCGACACCACGAACTGCGCGCTGTAGCGGTTGCCTGCGCGATCCTGCAGGTGCCACAGCTCGGCCTGCTCGTCCCAGCGGATCTCCACCACCTCGGTGCCGAGCCGGGTCTTGTCCTGCAGGCGATATTTCTCCCAGCAGCCTTCCAGGTAGGCCCTGATTTCCGGCTGTTTGGCGAACATGCGCGTCCAGTTCGGATTCGGTTCGAAGGAGAAGGAGTACAGGTGCGATTGCACGTCGCAGCCACAGCCTGGGTAATTGTTCACGCGCCAGGTGCCGCCGACGCCGGCCTCCTTTTCGAACAGCAGGAAGTCCTGCTCGCCCTGTTGCCTGAGGCGGATGGCCATGCCGAGGCCGGAAAAGCCGCTGCCGAGGATGGCGATCTTGCAATGGCGGGCAGCGGTAGGGGGTGACACGGGCGCATTCATGGCCGGACTCCTGCTTGTCGTTCTTGTTGGTGTCTACATCTGTATACCAAGGTAGACATGTGTATACTCGGCGGCAAGGCATCGGGCCAGCAAGCCAACTTTAGATAGGGGAAGGGATGCACGACGACGAAGCGCAGGTGCGTGACAAGGCCAGCGAGGCGCCCGGCAAGCGCCTGCTGATGGAGGCGGCGTTACGCCTCACCTCAACCAGCCGCAGCCTCAGCAGCCTGGGGCTGCGCGAACTGGCCCGCGAGGCGGGCCTCAACCCCAATACCTTCTACCGGCACTTTCGTGATGTCGACGATCTCGGCCTGAGCGTGATCGGCGAGATCACCCGCTTGTTGCGCCAGCCGTTGCGCGACCTGCGCCGCGAGGCGGCACAGCGCGCGGTCAAGGAGCAGGGGCCGGCACTGCCCAGGCTGCTGGGGATCGACCTGGGGCGTGGGCGGCGCGTCTGTCACGAGACGGTGCAGCTGTTCTTCGACTTCGTTGCCGCGCACCCGGAGGCCTTCATCATCGGTGTCCGCGAGCTGCATGGCGCCTCACCGGTGCTGCGCGAGGCTCTGCGCCAGGTGATGGATGATTTCGCCGACGACATGGCCGCCGACATCGTCGAGTTCAAGCTGCTGCCGGGGATCGTCAGTGCGGCGGCCGTGCGCCAGGTCTCGGGGCTGATCAGTCGCAGTCTGTTCGAGCAGTCGCTGGACTACATCGGCCAGCCGCATCGGCGCGAGGCGATCTGTGCATTGGCCGAGGAGCAGATTGTCATGCTGTTCACCGGCGCCAGCGTGCTGCAGAGCATGGGGCAGCTGCGGCTGGGCTGAGGGACGCCGGCGGCGGTGGGATATGCAGGGCATGGAGGGCTTTTGCAGGAGCGGCTTCAGCCGCGATGCCTTTCGCGGCTGCACACTTGCATGAAAAAGGGCGGCCTGGGCCGCCCTGCAGGGGTCTCAGCTGTTGAAGCCGAGGCGCTCGCGCCAGCGGTTCTCCAGCTTCTCGGTATCGTGATCCTTCGGATGGAAGCCGGGGCGGTAGTAGTCCAGGTAAGGGCCGATCAGCTTGGTGAAGAAGCCGTTGCGCGGGCCGAACAGCTTCTTCAGGCCGAAGCCCCAGCTGCGCCAGTTGAACAGCTGACCATCCTTGCGCAGCAGGTGGATCTGGAACCAGCCGATCACGCCGAAGAAGATCACGGTGGTCAGCAGCATCACCAGGGTCCGGGTGAAGTAGCCGCCGTAGACCTTCTGGTAGACGTCGTAGCAGACCGCCTTGTGCTCGTTCTCCTCGATCGCGTGCCACATCCACAGCTGATAGAGCTTGGGGTCGTTCATCTGCGTGGTGAGGTCTTCGCGCTTGAGCAGTTGCTCGGCCATGGTCGCGGTGAAGTGTTCCAGGGCGCAGGTGGCGGCCAGACGATGCTTCTTGGTGCTGAAGCGGGTGACCCATTCCAGCAGCACCTTGATGCGCAGCTCCAGGCGCTCCAGATCGATATCGTGGGCATTGGCGTAGTCGTTGTACGCCGCGTGCTCCTTGGAGTGCATGGCCTCCTGGCCGATGAAGGCACTGATGTCCTTCTTCAGCTGCGGCTCGCTGACCTGGTCGCGGACCGCCCGTACGCTGTCGACGAAGAACTTCTCGCCGTAGGGAAAAAGCGACGACAGGTTGTTCATGAACTGACTCATGAAAGGGTCGTCGTAGAACCAGTATTTCGGTGTCTCGCTGAAGCTGAAATCCATGCGGCGAACCGGGAAGCTGGATTTCGCTTGGGGCAGGGTGGCGCTGGCGCTCATCGTTCGTGTCCTCTTAAGGGGAGTTGGCGCTCCCGGTTATCGTGCGGCTCCGGGTGACAGCATTCGGGTCGAGGTGCCGGGACCTCGACAGGCCAACTGTGTCATTGAACGATGTAACTATCGGGTGTGGCGGCGCCTGGCGCCGCCAACTTAAGGCGGGTGTGCTGCCTGGCTGTCTGGGGAGGGGCGCGACCCGACGCGAGACGCCGGGCGCGCGGTAGCGCAAATCAGGGCGTGTTGCGGCGCAGTTCGGCCACTTCACTGCGCAGGGCGCGCAGTTCGTCGAGAATGGCCTGTTCACGTGCGGCGGCGGCCAGCTCCTCGGCGCTCGGCTCGTGCGTGCTCTGCATGGCGTTGACGATCACCGCGATGAACAGGTTGAGCATCATGAAGGTGGCGACGAGGATGTAGGGCACGAAGAACAGCCAGGCCAGCGGGTGCTGTTCCATGATCGGGCGCACGATGCCCATCGACCAGCTTTCCAGGGTCATCACCTGGAACAGGGTGTACAGGCTGGCGCCGATGTTACCGAACCACTCAGGGAAGCTCGCGCCGAACAGCTGCGTGGCCATCACCGCCGCGACGTAGAACACCAGCCCCATCAGCATGACGATGCTGCCCATGCCGGGCAGCGAGGCGAGCAGGGCCTGTACCACCTTGCGCATGCTCGGGTTGATCGAGACCAGACGCAGCACCCGCAGCACGCGCAGGGCGCGCAATACGGCGAAGGGGCCGCTGGCGGGCACCAGGGCGATGGCCACCACCACGCAGTCGAATACCGCCCAGGGATTGCGCAGCAGGGCGACGCCGTGCGCCGCGAAGCGCAGCGCCAGCTCGATCACGAAGCAGGCGAGGATCAGGCTGTCGAGGATCAGCAGTGGCTTGCCCCAGTCCGCCATGAGCGACGGCGAGGTCTGCAGACCGAGAATGGCGGCGTTGATGATGATCAGCAGGGTGACCACGCGTTGCGTGGTCAGGCTGTCCATCCGGGCACCCAGGCGCTTGCGCCAGTCGGGTGATTGGTCGAGTTCGAATGCTTGCATGGTCATTTCAGCGAGAAGGGTCGATGGGTACCCGAGCGTGACCCGCCGCGAGAGGGCGGGTCCGGAGGCTCAATGGTCGTCGAGAGCGAAGGCGGTCAGGGTGAAGGTGGCGATGCCGGCATCCTGGAGTTTCTGCGAACCGCCCAGCTCGGGCAGATCGATGATGGCGGCGGCCTCGAACACATCGGCGCCCATGCGTCGCACCAGGTTGGCGGCGGCGATCAGGGTGCCGCCGGTGGCGATCAGGTCATCGAAGACCAGCACCGAATCGCCCTCGCAGAGGCTGTCGGCATGCACTTCGAGGAAGGCTTCGCCGTACTCGGTCTGGTAGCCCTCGCTGAGGACATCCGCCGGCAGCTTGCCCTGTTTGCGGAACAGCACCAGCGGCTTGTTCAGCTCGTAGGCGATGATCGAGCCGATCAGGAAGCCACGTGCATCCATGGCGCCGATATGGCTGAACTCGGCTTCGACGTAACGCTGGATGAAACTGTCGGCCACCAGACGCAGCGCGCGTGGCGACTGGAACAGCGGAGTGATGTCGCGGAAGATCACGCCCGGCTTGGGAAAGTCCGGTACCGGGCGGATCAGGGTCTTGATGCTGAATTCGTCGAAAATCATCGTGGGGTCCTGAATGCGTTGAGCCCGCGAGAATCGTGCGAACTCAAACGTCTAGATTGCCGCCGGCCAGGGCGCACAGCTCGATCGGATCGAGAATGTGCACTTCCTTGCCCTCGGCTTCGAGCAGCTTGTTCTGCTGAAAGCGGGTAAATACGCGAGACACCGTCTCGACCGCAAGGCCCAAATAGTTACCAATTTCGTTGCGCGACATGGCCAGGCGAAACTGGTTGGCCGAGAAACCGCGTGCGCGGAAACGGGCCGAGAGGTTGACCAGGAACGTCGCGATGCGTTCGTCGGCGGTCTTCTTCGAGAGCAGCAGCATCATCTGCTGATCGTCACGAATCTCGCGGCTCATGATGCGCATCAGCTGGCGGCGCAGTTGCGGCAGTTGCAGGGCCAGGTCGTCCAGGCGCTCGAAGGGAATCTCGCACACGGAGGTGGTTTCCAGGGCCTGGGCGGAGACCGGGTAGCGCTCGCCATCGACGCCGGACAGGCCGACCAGTTCACTGGGCAGGTGGAAGCCGGTGATCTGCTCCTCGCCGCCATCGCTCAGGCCGAAGGTCTTCAGGGCGCCGGAACGTACCGCGAAAACGGAGCCGAAGGCATCGCCCTGGCGGAACAGGAACTCGCCTTTCTTCAGCGGACGGCCACGCTTGACGATGTCGTCCAGCGCGTCCATGTCCTCCATGTTCAGCGAAATGGGCAGGCACAGGGCAGCCAGGCTGCAATCCTTGCAATGGGCTTGATGTTGCGTACGCAACTTGATGCTCTCGGACATCGTTGGGCTTCCCGATATACACGCAATGATCGTAAGGGTACCGCAGCGGGGCAGGCAGGGGCTAGCCATCTGAGGCCTGACCGGATGCTCAAGTTTGCCCTGCGGCGGCCGATGCAGACTGTAGCACTATCGTCCAAGGCAGGGAGCAGCGTGATGCGTATCGATATCGGCGGCCCGCTGGGCAATCTCGTCCAGGGTGTTCAGCGACAAAATACCGCAGTGGAACGGAGCCCGGAGGAGGTGCGCGAAGGGCTTCGCGTGAGCCTTTCCAACCTGGGCAAGAGCATGTCGGCGAGCGCCGAGAAGAACAAGGACATCGACGACAGCGACCTGCCCAGGGCGATCAAGGACCTGCTGAAGATGATCCGTGAGCTGCGCGCGCAGATCGCCGAGAAACAGGCGCAGATCGAGGCGCTGATGAGCGATCAGAGCCTCGATCCGGAGGCGAAGCGCCAGCAACTGGAAGGGTTGCAAAGCGAGCTGGCGTCACTCAACGGCGCCCTGACCTCGGCCAATGCCAATCTGATCAAGCTGATCCGTGAGAGCAACCTCACCGAGCAGCAGATGCAGACGGTGGCGAGCCTGTCCGTGGCCTGACTCGCCTGCCAGCGCTCAGGCAGCGCTGGCGCTCGGCGCTTCAGATCACCCGTGAGAAGCGTTGGCGCACCTGGTCGTTCAGGTAGCGGTCGAACAGCATGCACAGCGAGCGCACCAGCAGGCGTCCGGCAGGGCGCACGCGGATGCCGTGTTCGCCCAGTTCGATCAGGCCGTCGTCATGCAGGCGTTGCAGGTCTGGCCAGAGAGCCGCGAAATAGTCGCGGAAGTCGATGGCGTAGGCGTGCTCGATACCGCGGAAATCCAGTTCGAAATGACAGATCAGCTGCTGGATCACCGCGCGGCGCAGGCGGTCGTCGGCGTTGCAGTGCAGGCCGCGACGGGTGGCCAGCTGGCCGTTGCCGAGGCTTTGCTGGTAGCTGGCGATGTCGCTGTCGTTCTGGCTGTAGAGGTCGCCGACCTGGCTGATGGCCGACACGCCCAGGCCGATCAGGTCGCAATGGCCGTGGGTGGTGTAGCCCTGGAAGTTGCGCTGCAGGGTGCCTTCTTCCTGGGCAATCGCCAGTTCGTCATCCGGCAGGGCGAAGTGGTCCATGCCGATGTAGCGGTAGCCCGCGTTGGCCAGCTGCTCGATGCTGGCCTGGAGCATCGCCAGCTTGTCGGCTGCCGCTGGCAGGTCCTCGCTGTTGATGCGCCGCTGCGGCATGAAGCGCTCGGGCAGGTGGGCGTAGTTGAACACCGAGAGGCGGTCCGGTTGCAGGGCGATCACCTCCGCGACGGTACGGGCGAAGCGCTCCGGCGTCTGCTTGGGCAGGCCGTAGATCAGGTCGATGTTCACAGAGCGGAACTGCAGGGTGCGCGCGGCCTCGATGATGGCGCGGGTTTCTTCCAGCGTCTGCAGGCGATTGACCGCACGCTGCACCTCCGGGTCGAGATCCTGCACGCCCAGGCTGACGCGATTGAAGCCCAGCTCGCGCAGCAGGCCCATGGTCGACCAGTCCGCTTCGCGGGGGTCGATCTCGATGCTGTAGTCGCCGGAATCGTCATCCAGCAGGTTGAAATGCTGACGCAGGTGCTGCATCAGCCGGCGCAGCTCGTCGTGGTTGAGAAAGGTGGGCGTGCCGCCGCCGAAGTGCAGTTGCTCGATGACCTGCTCCTTGCCAATGTAGCGACTGACCATCTCGATCTCGCGCTCGAGCTTCTCCAGGTAGGGCAGGGCGCGGCCACGGTCCTTGGTGATCACCTTGTTGCAGGCGCAGTAGTAGCAGATGTGCGCGCAGAACGGGATGTGCACGTACAGCGACAGCGGGCGGCCGGCCTTGCGGCTGTCACGCAGGGCGTGCAGCAGGTCGAACGGACCGATGTCGTCGTGGAACTGCACGGCAGTCGGGTAGGAGGTGTAGCGTGGGCCGGCGAGATCGTAGCGGCGGATCAGATCGGCGTCCCACTGGATGGCTTCGAGCATGGGAAATAATCCTGGTCAGGCTGTGCGGCCAGTCTAGGGATGCAGCTGGGCGGGCGGCTTGATCTGAATCAAGGGCGCGTGGGGCGTCGAGCTGTCGTCGCTGCCTGGCGCCAAAGCGATCCGGCCACTTTCTATCGTGCATCTGCTTGCAGCTTGCAGCTTGCAGCTTGCAGCTTGCAGCTTCTGGCTTGCAGCCGCCTTCAATGCCCCATCAGCCAGTGCTGGTGCGGGCCGGGCAGGGTCCAGAGGCCGAACAGGATGACCAGCAGGCCACCCGCCATGCGGATGCCGCGCTGGCGCAGCAGGGCGGTGATGCGTTCGGCGGCGAGGCCGGTGGCCAGCAGGACCGGCCAGGTGCCGAGGCCGAACGCCAGCATCAGCAGGGCGCTGACGCGGGCATCGCCCTGGCTGGAGGCCCACAGCAGTGTGCTGTAGACCAGGCCGCAGGGCAGCCAGCCCCACAGGCCGCCGAGCACCAGCGCGCGCGGCAGGCTGCTGACCGGCATGAAGCGGCGGGTGAGCGGCTGGATATGCCGCCACAGGCCACGGCCGAGCGCCTCGATGCGGGTCAGGCCGCTCCACCAGCCGGCCAGGTACAGGCCCATGGCGATCAGTAGCAGGGCCGCGAGGCTGCGCATGACGACCTCGGCAGCACTACCGCGCACGGCCCAGCCCGCCAGGCCGAGCAGCAGCCCGGCGGCGCTGTAGCTGAGGATGCGCCCGAGGTTGTAGGCCAGCAGCAGCTGCAGGCGGCGAGCACGTTGTTGGGGAGGAATGGCCAGGGTCAGGGCACCCATCAGGCCGCCGCACATGCCCAGGCAATGGCCGCCGCCGAGCAGGCCGAGAATCAGGGCTGACACCAGCAGGGGCGCCAGCTCAAGCATCGGGCTTGTCCTGCTTGCTCTGCTCTTCGGCCTGTTCCACGCCCGCCTTGTGCAGCGGGTCTTCGTCATCGAAGAGAATGCTGTGCGCGGGGCCGTCGAGGTCGTCGTACTGGCCGCTGTCCACGGCCCAGAAGAACAGCCAGATGGCGAAGGCGACCAGGGCGATGGCGACGGGGATCAGGATGTAGAGCGCGGGCATGCGGTCTCCGTGGGGGCGTATGGGTAGGCACGCACAGCGCCGAGCGCGGTTCGTGCCTAGCTGTTCGGGCTGCGGCTCAGGCGCAGGGCATTGAGCACGACCAGCAGTGAGCTGAACGACATGCCGACCGCCGCCCAGATGGGGGTGATCCAGCCGAGCGCGGCGAAGGGCAGGACCATGCCATTGTACAGCGTCGCCCAGCACAGGTTCTCGATGATGATCCGTCGCGTGCGCCTGGCCATGGCCAGACCCTGTACCAGGCTGCCCAGGCGGTTGGACAGCAGGACCGCATCGGCGCTGGTCTTGGCCAGGTCGGAGGCCGAGCCCATGGCCACGCTGATATCGGCTGCCGCCAGGACCGGTACATCGTTGACGCCATCGCCGAGCATCAGCACACGGCGCCCCTCGCCGTGCAGCTGCTTGAGCACTGCCAGTTTGGCGTCCGGTGTCAGGCCGCCACGGGCGTCCTCGATACCGAGCTGGTGCGCCACCTCGGCGACCATCGGCGAGCTGTCGCCCGACAGCAGGTGGATGTGCCAGCCACGCTCGCGGGCGGCGGCGATCAGCTCGGGAGCGTCGTCGCGCAGGCGATCGTCGAGGACGAACCAGGCCAGTGACCCCTGCTCGTCGCCCAGCAGCAACCACTGGCCGTGCTCTCCGGCAATCTCCGGTACCTGCTGGCCGCTCAGCGCGCAGACGAAGCGGGCCTCGCCGATGCGCAGCAGACGGCCGTCGACGCTGCCCTGCAGGCCCAGGCCCGGATGGCTGTCGACCGCATCGGCGGCCCGTGGTGCCTGGCCGAAGGCGCGGGCGATGGGGTGCTCGGAGCGGTTTTCCAGGGCGGCGGCCAGCGCCAGGCAGCTGTCCTGATCCAGTTCGCGCAGCGGATGGATGGCGCTCAGGGTTAGGCGTCCCTCGGTGAGCGTGCCGGTCTTGTCCAGCACCAGCGTGTCGATATGGTTGAGCCCTTCGAGGACATGGCCACGGGTCAGCAGCATGCCCAGCTTGTGCAGGCTGCCGGTCGCGGTGGTCAGCGCCGTCGGTGTGGCCAGGGCCAGTGCGCAGGGGCAGGTGGCGACCAGCAGGGCGAGCACGACCCAGAAGGCGCGACTGGAGTCGATTTCCCACCAGATGAAACCGACCAGGGCGGCGGCCAGCAGGATGAACAGCAGGAACCACTGCGAAACGCGATCGGCGATCTCCGCCAGGCGTGGCTTCTCGCTCTGCGCACGTTCGAGCAGGCGGACGATGGCGGACAGCCGCGTGGCATCGCCCAGGGCCTGGACTTCCACGGTCAGCGGGCCTTCGACGTTCAGGGTGCCGGCGGTGACGCTGTCGCCGATAGCGCGCGCCTGCGGCAGGTATTCGCCGGTCAGCAGGGATTCGTCGACGCTGGACTGGCCGGCGAGAATGCGCCCGTCGGCAGGTACCAGCGAACCGGGTTGCACCAGCACCCGTTCGCCGACCTGCAGTTCGCTGAGCAGGATGCGCTGGCTCTGGCCATCACCGGCCAGGCGCAGGCAGGATGCAGGCAGCAACTGGACCAGTTGTGCGGTCGCCGCAGCGGTTCTCTCGCGCGCACGCCGCTCCAGATAGCGTCCGGCGAGGAGGAACAGGGCGAACATGCCCACGGCGTCGAAGTACAGTTCGCCGACTCCGGTGACGGTGGACCAGATGCCCGCGACGTAGGCCCCGCCGATCGCCAGGGAGACGGAGATGTCCATGGTCAGGTGGCGGGTGCGCAGGTCGCGCAGGGCGCCGCGGAAGAACTGCCCGCAGCAGTAGAAGACGATGGGGGTGGTGAGGAACAGGCTGGTCCAGCGCAGGATCTTGTCCAGCTCGGGCGTCAGGTCGACGTTGAATTCCGGCCAGGTGGCCATGGCCGCCATCATCACCTGCATCCACAGCAGGCCGGCCACGCCCAGCTCGCGCATGCGCCTGCGGTTCTCCGCCGCCAGCCGCTCGGCGGCCTCGTCCGCGTGCCAGGGGTGAGCGGCATAGCCGATGCGGCGCAGCTCGGCGAGCAACTGGCTGAGCGGGATCTGGCTATCCTGCCAGCGCACCTGCAGGCGGTGGTTGGACAGGTTCAGGTGCGCCTCGGCCACGCCGGGTACGCCACGCAGGTGTTTCTCGATCAGCCAGCCGCAGGCGGCGCAACTGATGCCTTCGATCAGCAGCTGGGTTTCGCTCAGCTCGCCCTCGTGCTGCACGAAGGGCTGTTGCACGTCGCTGCGGTCGTACAGCGCCAGCTCGTCGGGCAGGGCCTTGGGCAGGGTCTGCGGGTTGGCGGCGTTTTCGCTGCGGTGGCTGTAGTAGTGCTCGAGGCCGCCGGCGACGATGGCTTCCGCCACGGCCTGGCAGCCGGGGCAGCAGAGGTCACGGGGCTGGCCGAGGACCGTGGCGTGGAAATGGCTGCCGGTGGGAACCGGCAGTCCGCAGTGATAGCAGGGCGTAGGGGCGGGCATGATCAGTAGGAGGGATTGTCACCGATCATGATGGCCTTGCCGTCGGCAATGTTCTCTTCCTCGAACAGGCGCCAGCTCTGGCTGCCTTCCTGGCCCAGCAGTTCGACGAAGCGCCGGCCGCTGACCTGGTCGACCATCTGGCCACGGTACTGGCCATCGGCGCCGGGCTGCAGAATGACGCGACGATCGCGCTCCGGCTGGGTCGGCGAGATCAGGTTGAGGACGATCTGCTGCGGGCGGCTGTTGCCCTCCAGCACCAGGGTCGCGACGCCGGTGGCGCCATCGAGCACCAGCTCGCCGTGGAGTTGCAGGCGCTCGGCCAGTTGCTCGCGCTCCAGCGATTGGTTGATGCCCTTGCCGACGTCGTAGTAGTCATCGGAAATCAGCCCGGGTGGATTGCGCGTGGCCAGCGTGAGCAGGGCCAGGCCCTGCACCACGGAGTAGCCCAGCAGGGCGATGATGAACCAGGGCCAGAACTGCTTGTACCAGGGTTTTGCTGGCGATGGTGCGTGTTCGGTCATGCTCTTTCCGTTGTCAGCGGACGCTTGGGCCGATGAAGCGGCTGTCGGCGTCGTTCTTGATACTGGGGTCATCCGCGGATTGTACGTGGAAGACGATGTTGTTGGCGCTGGAAGGCAGCTTCTCCGGCGCGATGGAGAGTTCCACCGGGAAGGAGTAGACCTCGCCCGCCAGGGCGCGAACCTCGCGCTTGCCTTCGTAGACCAGACCGTCGAGACCGTCGGCGGTGATCACGTAGGTCATGTCGTGCTGCGCCTTGTTCATGATCTTCAGGGTGTAGACGTTCTCGATGTGGCCGCGCTCGTTCTCGCGGAACAGCACACGGTCCTTGAGCACGTCCAGCTCGACCAGCGGGCGGTTGGCCACGGCCCAGGCGAACAGGCCGATCATGGCGACGAGCGCGACAGCGTACCCGATCAGGCGCGGGCGCAGCAGGTGGGTCTTGCGTCCGGACAGGTTGTGTTCAGTGGTGTAGCTGATCAGCCCCTTGGGATAGTTCATCTTCTCCATGATGCTGTCGCAAGCGTCGATGCAGGCGGCGCAACCGATGCACTCGATCTGCAGGCCGTCACGGATGTCGATGCCGGTGGGGCAGACGTGCACGCACATCTTGCAGTCGATGCAGTCGCCCAGGCCCTGGGCCTTGTAGTCGGCGTCCTTCTTGCGCGGGCCGCGAGACTCGCCGCGACGCGGATCGTAGGAGACGATCAGGGTGTCCTGGTCGAACATCACGCTCTGGAAGCGTGCGTAGGGACACATGTAGATACATACCTGTTCGCGCAGGTAGCCGGCGTTGCCATAGGTGGCCAGGGTGAAGAAGCCGACCCAGAACAGCGCCCAGCCGCCGGCCTGCAGCGTCAGCAGCTCGGGAATCAGGTCGCGGATGGGAGTGAAGTAGCCGACGAAGGTGATCGCGGTGAGCAGGGACACGCCCAGCCAGATACCGTGCTTGGCCACCTTGCGCGCCAGCTTGTGGCCGCTCATCTGCTGCTTGTCCAGCTTCATGCGCTGGTTGCGGTCGCCCTCGGTGACCTTCTCGGCCCACATGAACACCCAGGTGAACACGCTCTGCGGGCAGGTGTAGCCGCACCAGACGCGGCCTGCGAACACGGTGATGAAGAACAGGCCGAAGGCGCAGATGATCAGCAGCCAGGACAGCAGCATGAAGTCCTGTGGCCAGTAGGTGGCGCCGAAGATGTGGAACTTGCGCTCCGGCAGGTTCCACCAGACGGCCTGACGGCCTTCCCAGTTCAGCCAGACGGTGCCGAAGAACAGAATGAACAGCAGTGCTCCGCCTGCGCGGCGCAGGTTGCGGAACAGGCCGGTGAATGCGCGGGTGTAGATCTTCTCGCGGCTGGCGTACAGATCGACGCTGGCATTCTTGGCGGAAGGAGGGGTGATGTCCTGGACGGGAATCTGTTCGCTCATCAATGCATACCACGGCGGTTGGTTGGCAGCCCGGGCCGATGCGTGCCGGTCAGGGTCAGTTCACGGTGGCTATATGGTACGCCTGAAAGACAACGCCCGGGTGCGACCAGCAGTCGCGACCCGGGCGTTCATTGACCCTTGTCAAAAGAGTCCTTCTACGCTTACTGCTCCTGCGCCTTGTGCGACAGGCTATAGACGTAAGCGGCCAGCAGGTGGACCTTGTCGTTGCCGAGGAATTCTTCCTGGGCCGGCATCTTGCCGTGACGACCGTAGCGGATGGTCTGCTGCAGTTGCGCGTAGCTGCTGCCGTAGATGAACGCTGCCGGGTTGGTCAGGTTCGGGGCGCCCAGGGCAGGGGTACCCTTGCCGTCGGCACCGTGGCAGGCGAAGCAGGTACCGGCGAAGACCTTCTGGCCCGCTTCGATGTCGGCTTCGGTGCCTTCCGGCAGCTCACGACCCGCCAGCTGGGTCAGGACGTAGGCGGCGACGTTGCGCACGCCATCTTCGCCGATGACCGGACCCTGAGGTGTCATGGCGCCTTCGCGACCCTTGAGGATGGTGGTCTTGATGGTTTCCGGCTCGCCGCCCCAGCGCCATTCGTTGTCGGTCAGGTTGGGGAAGCCGTAGCTGCCCTTGGCATCAGAACCGTGGCACACCGAGCAGTTGGAAGCGAACAGACGGCCACCCATTTTCAGGGCTTGCTCGTCCTTGGCCACTTCCTCGATGGGCATGGCAGCGTACTTGGCGAACAGCGGGCCGTATTGCTCGTCGGCGCGCGCCATTTCCTTCTCCCACTGGTGCACGCCGGTCCAGCCCGCGTGACGCATGGAGCCGTCGGCGATCTGTACGCCGGCAGCGAAGGGGGTCTTGCTCTCGCTGTCGACGTAGTCGTAGCCCGGCAGCAGGCCTTTCCAGTTGCCCAGGCCCGGGTAGAGGGCCAGGTAACCGAGGGCGAAGATGATGGTGGCGACGAACAGCATGAACCACCACTTCGGCAGCGGGTTGTCATACTCCTCGATGCCATCGAAGCTGTGGCCGACGGTTTCGTCGGTCACTTCCTGGCGCTGGCCCTTGCGGGTGCCGAAGATCAGCCAGGTCAGGGCGAAGATGGTGCCCAGGGAGAGGATGGTTACGTACCAACTCCAGAACGTGGTCATTGGTTATTGCTCCTGGAAGAGTCTTGGTCGCGCTTGGTTTCGGGATCATCCGCGAAGGGCAGGTTGGCGGCCTCGTCGAAGCCCGACTTGCGCTTGCTGCTGTAGGCCCAGAGCACCACGCTGATGAAGGCGATGAACACCACCGCCGTGCCGATTCCGCGAATAGTCCCGATATCCATGGCGTCTTACCGTTTGTTCTTGATGGAAGTGCCGAGAACCTGCAGGTACGCGACCAGCGCGTCCATTTCGGTCTTGCCTTTCACGGCATCGCGAGCACCGGCGATATCTTCATCGGTGTAGGGGATGCCGAAGCCACGCATGACTTCCATCTTCTTCGCGGTGTCCTTGCCATCGAGCTTGTTCTCGACCAGCCAGGGGTAGGCCGGCATCTTCGACTCGGGCACTACGTTGCGCGGGTTGTACAGGTGGGCGCGGTGCCACTCGTCCGAGTAACGGCCGCCGACGCGGGCCAGGTCCGGACCGGTACGCTTGGAACCCCACAGGAAGGGGTGGTCCCAGACGCTTTCACCGGCGACGGAGTAGTGGCCGTAGCGCTCGGTCTCGGCGCGGAACGGACGGATCATCTGCGAGTGGCAGCCAACGCAACCGTTGGCGATGTAGATGTCACGGCCTTCCAGTTCCAGCGCGGTGTAGGGCTTGAGGCCTTCGACCGGCTCGTTGGTGACGTCCTGGAAGAACAGCGGGACGATCTGGGTCAGGCCACCGATGCTGACGGCAATCACCATCAGCAGCGCCATCAGGCCGATATTCTTCTCGATGATTTCGTGTTTCATCAGTGAGCTACTCCGGCGGGAATCTGCGCAGCCGCATCGTATTCAGCCGGCTTGGCGGCACGCACGGTGCGGTAGGTGTTGTAGGCCATCAGCAGCATGCCGGTGACGAAGAAGGCACCACCGATCATGCGCACGACATAGCCCGCATGGCTGGCTTCCAGCGCTTCGACGAAGGAGTAGGTGAGGGTGCCGTCTTCGTTGACCGCGCGCCACATCAGACCCTGGGTGATGCCGTTGACCCACATCGAGGCGATGTAGAGCACGGTGCCGATGGTGGCCAGCCAGAAGTGCGCGTTGATCAGGCCGATGCTGTGCATCTGCTCGCGACCGAACACCTTGGGAATCAGGTGATACAGCGAACCGATGGAGATCATCGCTACCCAGCCGAGGGCGCCGGCGTGCACGTGGCCGATGGTCCAGTCGGTGTAGTGGGACAGGGCGTTGACGGTCTTGATGGCCATCATCGGGCCTTCGAAGGTGGACATGCCGTAGAAGGCCAGGGAGACCACCAGGAAGCGCAGGATCGGGTCGGTGCGCAGCTTATGCCAGGCGCCGGACAGGCTCATCATGCCGTTGATCATGCCACCCCAGCTCGGCGCCAGCAGGATCACGGACATCGCCATGCCGAGGGACTGGGCCCAGTCCGGCAGTGCGGTGTAGTGCAGGTGGTGCGGGCCGGCCCAGATGTACAGGGTGATCAGCGCCCAGAAGTGGACGATGGACAGGCGATAGGAGTAGATCGGACGCTCGGCCTGCTTGGGTACGAAGTAGTACATCATGCCGAGGAAGCCGGTGGTCAGGAAGAAGCCCACGGCGTTGTGACCGTACCACCACTGGATCATGGCGTCGGTGGCACCGGCATACATGGAGTAGGACTTGGTCAGGGTGACCGGTACTTCCATGCTGTTGACGATGTGCAGCATCGCGGTGACCAGGATGAAGGCGCCGAAGAACCAGTTGCCCACATAGATGTGCTTGGTCTTGCGCTTCATGATGGTGCCGAAGAACACCAGCAGGTAGGTGACCCAGACCACACCCAGGAGGATGTCGATCGGCCACTCGAGCTCGGCGTATTCCTTGGAGCTGGTGTAGCCCAAGGGCAGGGTGATCACCGCCAGGACGATGACCGCTTGCCAACCCCAGAAGGTGAAGGCAGCCAGACCGTCGGAGACCAGACGCGTTTGACAGGTGCGCTGGACCACGTAGTACGAGGTCGCGAAGAGGGCGCATCCGCCGAAAGCGAAGATCACCGCGTTGGTATGCAAGGGACGCAGACGGCCGAAGCTGGTCCACGGCAGGCCCAGGTTGAGTTCTGGCCACACGAGTTGTGCGGCGATGAACACGCCTAGACCCATCCCAATGACCCCCCAGATCACCGTCATAATGGCGAACTGGCGGACCACCTTATAGTTATAAGCAGTCTGACTGATTGCTGTGCTCATGCTAGGGGTTCCACGGTTAATGGAGTTTTATGGGGCAAAAATCGGCGGCAAGTATGGAGAAAGCAGGTAGCCATTGCAACGCAACATGCCGACACGAACGGGGTTTCAGAGCCTTTCAAGGGGACTGCGGGCAGGCCCCGGAGACAGCTCTGGCAGCTTTGGCGCAACCAGTTTGCGCAGCGCTAAGAAGGGATCGCCTTGGAGTTGTGTCAGATGGCGACTGAAAGGCAGCTTAGCCCAGATCAAGAAAATTGCAGGGCTATTGGTCGGCAGGTGCGACACTGGGTCGCACAGGTGCGGGGAGGGGCCGGCGACCAGGGGATGATCGCCGGCAAAGCGGGAGTTACTCGTTCTTGCCCTGGCTCAGTTTCAGCACATAGGCCGCCAGCAGGTGGGCCTTGTCGTTACCCAGGAAGTCTTCCTGAGGCGGCATGTTGCCACTGCGACCATAGCGGATGGTCTGCTGAAGCTGGGCGAAGCTGCTGCCGTAGATGAATGCGCTCGGACGGGTCAGGTCCGGTGCACCCAGGGCAGGGGTGCCCGTGCCGCTGGCGCCGTGGCAGGCGAAGCAGGTGGTGGAGAAGATCTTCTCGCCTGCTGCGACGTCGGCGACTTCACCTTCCGGCAGTTCGCGGCCGGCCAGCTGGGTCAGGACGTAGGCGGCAGCGTTGCGCACGCCGTCTTCGCCGATCACCGCACCCTGCGGCGGCATCATGCCGTGACGCCCCTTGAGGATGGTGGTCTTGATGGTCTCCGGCTCGCCGCCCCAGCGCCAGCTGTCGTCGGCCAGGTTGGGGAAGCCGTAGCTGCCCTTGGCGTCGGAACCGTGGCATACCGAGCAGTTGGAGGCGAACAGGCGGCCACCCATCTTCAGGGCTTGCTCGTCCTTGGCCACGTCCTCGATGGGCATGGCGGCGAACTTGGCGAAGATCGGCCCGTACAGCTCATCGGCACGATCCATCTCGCGTTGCCACTGGTTGACCTGGGTCCAGCCGTCCTTGTAACCCGGCAGCAGGCCCTTGAAGTTGCCCAGGCCCGGGTAGAGCAGCAGGTAGGCCGCGCCGAACACCAGGGTGCCGAGGAACAGCATGAACCACCACTTGGGCAGCGGGTTGTCATACTCCTCGATGCCATCGAAGGCATGACCCATGGTCTGCTCGGTCGGGTTCTTGTGCACTTCGCTCTTGCGGGTGGCGAAGATCAGCCAGAACAGCGCGATCAGCGTGCCCACGGTGAGCAGGGTGATGTATAGGCTCCAGAAGGCGGTCATGCTTCGTTACTCCAGACATCGGGCTTGTCGTCGGCGAACGGCAGGTTGGCCGCTGCGTTGAACTCGTCGCGGCGCTCGCCGCTATAGGCCCAGAAGGTGACTGCGGTGAAGGCGATCAGTACCAGCGCGGTACCCAGCCCGCGCAGCGTGCCCACATCGATGAATTCCAACATGGCGCTTACCTCTTGTTCTTCACGGCGGTGCCAAGCACCTGGAGGTAGGCGACCAGCGCGTCCATCTCGCTCTTGCCCTTGACCGCATCACCGGCCCCGGCGATGTCCTCGTCGCTGTAGGGCACGCCAAGGGTGCGCAGGGCACTCATCTTCTTGGCGGTGTCCTGGCCGTCGAGGGTGCTTTCCACCAGCCAGGGGTAGGCCGGCATCTTCGACTCGGGCACGACGTTGCGCGGGTTGTACAGGTGAGCGCGATGCCACTCGTCCGAGTAGCGGCCGCCGACGCGGGCCAGGTCCGGACCGGTACGCTTGGAGCCCCAGAGGAAGGGGTGGTCCCAGACGCTTTCGCCGGCGACGGAGTAGTGGCCGTAGCGCTCGGTCTCGGCGCGGAACGGGCGGATCATCTGCGAGTGGCAGCCGACGCAGCCCTCGCGGATGTAGATGTCGCGACCTTCGAGCTGCAGGGCGTTGTAAGGCTTGAGGCCTTCGACCGGCTCGTTGGTGACGTCCTGGAAGAACAGGGGAACGATCTGGGTCAGGCCACCGATGCTGACCGCCAGGATCATCACCAGTGCCATCAGGCCGATGTTCTTCTCGAGAATCTCGTGTTTCATCAGTGGGCTCCTTCTACCGAGAACTGCGCAGCGGCTTCCATCTCGGTCGACTCGGCGCTACGCACGGTCAGCCAGACGTTCCAGGCCATCAGCAGCATGCCGCTGAAGAAGATGGCGCCACCGATCACCCGCACCACGAAGCCGACATGGCTGGCTTCCAGCGCTTCGACGAAGGAGTAGGTGAGGGTGCCGTCTTCGTTGACTGCACGCCACATCAGGCCCTGAGTGATGCCGTTGACCCACATCGAGGCGATGTACAGCACGGTGCCGATGGTGGCCAGCCAGAAGTGGCCGTTGATCAGGCCGATGCTGTGCATCTGCTCGCGACCGAAGACCTTGGGAATCAGGTGATACAGCGAGCCGATCGACACCATGGCGACCCAGCCCAGGGCACCGGCGTGCACGTGGCCGATGGTCCAGTCGGTGTAGTGGGACAGGGCGTTGACGGTCTTGATGGCCATCATCGGGCCTTCGAAGGTGGACATGCCGTAGAAGGCCAGGGAGACCACCAGGAAGCGCAGGATCGGGTCGGTGCGCAGCTTATGCCAGGCGCCGGAGAGGGTCATCATGCCGTTGATCATGCCACCCCAGCTCGGTGCCAGGAGAATCAGCGACATCACCATGCCGAGGGACTGGGCCCAGTCCGGCAGCGCGGTGTAGTGCAGGTGGTGCGGACCGGCCCAGATGTAGACCGCGATCAGCGCCCAGAAGTGGACGATGGACAGGCGGTAGGAATAGACCGGACGACCTGCCTGCTTGGGCACGAAGTAGTACATCATCCCCAGGAAGCCGGCGGTCAGGAAGAAGCCCACGGCGTTGTGGCCGTACCACCACTGGATCATCGCATCGGTCGCACCCGCGTACAGCGAGTAGGACTTGGTCAGGGTGACCGGAATCTCCATGTTGTTGATCAGGTGGAGGATCGCCACGGTGAGAATGAAACCGCCGAAGAACCAGTTGCCCACATAAATGTGGCTGACCTTGCGTTGCATGACGGTGCCGAAGAAGACGATGGCGTAGGACACCCACACGATGGTGATGAGGATATCGATCGGCCACTCGAGCTCGGCGTATTCCTTGGAGCTGGTCCAGCCCAGCGGCAGGCTGATGGCGGCCAGCACGATCACCAGTTGCCAGCCCCAGAAGGTGAAGGCAGCCAGCTTGGGTGCGAACAGCGTGGTTTGGCTGGTGCGTTGCACCGCGTAGTAGCTGGTGGCGAACAGTGCGCAGCCACCGAAGGCGAAGATCACCGCATTGGTGTGCAGTGGGCGGAGCCGGCCGAAGCTGGTCCAGGGTAGGTTGAAGTTCAGTTCGGGCCAGGCCAGCTGGGCGGCGATGAATACGCCGAGTCCCATGCCGACGATGCCCCAAACCACCGTCATAATGGCGAACTGGCGAACCACCCTGTAGTTGTAGGCGGAACGGGTTGTTGTGTTCATGTCTGGGCTTCCATCCACGGTTATGGCAGAGCGGCCGACATCCGTGGCACCCCTAGGCATGAGCAGGCCATGAACACCACGGATATCGACGCGAGGCAAGCATGAGCAAAGGGCCATCTGGGTTTATTGACGCCGATCAATGTGAGCAGGGGCTGTCCTGGTTGTGGGACGAACCGCCGCAGGCGGCAACGGCCACTCTGATCCTGGCGCACGGGGCAGGCGCAGCGATGGACAGTCCGTTCATGCAGCGCATGGCGCAGGGGCTCGCCGCGCGCGGCGTGCGCGTGGTGCGCTTCGAGTTCGCCTACATGGCCCAGCGCCGTGTGGATGGGCGCAAGCGCCCCCCCAATCCCCAGGCGCAACTGCTGCAGCAATGGCGTGACGTCCATGCCCAGGTGCGCCAACGCGTCGCAGGGCCCCTGGCCATCGGCGGCAAGTCCATGGGCGGGCGCATGGCCAGTCTGCTGGCAGACGAACTGGGGGCGGCTGCCCTGGTTTGCCTGGGCTACCCTTTCTATGCTGCCGGAAAACCGGAAAAGCCCCGCGTTGCCCACCTGGCCGAGCTGCGCACGCCGACGCTGATCGTCCAGGGCGAACGCGATGCGCTGGGTAATCGTGAGGCGGTCGCCGCCTACGCATTGTCCTCGGCCATCGACCTGCACTGGCTGGCCGCCGCCGACCACGACCTCAAGCCGCTGAAGGCGTCGGGCTACACTCATGAGCAGCACCTCGACACGGCCGTGCAGGTCGTTGCCGAGTTTCTCGCCTCCAGGCAGTGAGGGGGCGCTTCAGCCGGGGGCAGGTCATGCCGTCGTCTGCGTGCGAAAGCGATTGCACTTGACCGGGCGGTCACGCAATGTGACGGACAGCTGGCCGCGTCCGGCGTGGAGCGGGTGGTGCAGGCTTTCTGCCTGCATCGCGAGGCGTTCGCCGCTCCTGCGCCACCTAATGGGGCGACAGGTTGTGACGGCAACATCGCGCCGCACCTTGATGGTGCGTGGAGTATTCGATCATTTGCTAGGTTGTTGAAATTAAAGGATTAATAGTGCTGGCTCGGGCCTTGCAGAGGATGCTGCAAGTCCGGGTGACAAGGAGTACGGCATGGCCCGCACCTTTTATGACGAGATGTACGACGCGAGTGGCGCTGTCCGCCCGCACTACCGAGAGTTCGCCCGCTGGCTGGCGGAAACGCCGGACGAGCTGCTGGCCCAGCGCCGGCGCGAAGCCGATCTGTTGTTCCACCGCGCGGGTATCACCTTCACCCTCTACGGCGACGATCAGGGCACCGAGCGGCTGATTCCCTTCGACATCGTTCCACGCGCCATACCCGCCAGCGAGTGGCGCATCGTCGAGCGTGGCTGCATCCAGCGGGTGCAGGCGCTCAACCTGTTCCTCGCCGACCTCTACCATGACCAGCGCATCATCAAGGCGGGCATCATCCCGGCCGAACAGGTGCTGGCCAACGAGGGGTACCAGATGGCCATGCAGGGGCTCGACCTGCATCGCGACATCTACGCGCACATCGCCGGGGTCGACCTGGTACGCGATGGCGACGGCAGCTACTACGTGCTCGAGGACAACCTGCGCACGCCGAGCGGCGTCAGCTACATGCTCGAAGACCGCAAGATGATGATGCGCCTGTTCCCCGAGTTGTTCGCCGCGCAGCGCGTGGCGCCGGTGGATCACTACCCGAACCTGCTGCTCGATGCGCTGAAGAGCTCCAGCCCGCTGGACAACCCCACGGTCGTGGTGCTGACCCCGGGACGTTTCAACAGCGCCTATTTCGAGCACGCCTTCCTGGCCCGCGAGATGGGTGTGGAGCTGGTGGAGGGGGCGGACCTGTTCGTGCGTGACGACAAGGTCTACATGCGCACCACCGCGGGGGCGCGCCAGGTCGACGTGATCTACCGCCGTCTCGACGACGCCTTCCTCGATCCGCTGGCCTTCAATCCCGAATCGATGCTCGGCGTCGCCGGGCTGCTGTCGGCCTATCGCGCGCGCAACGTGGTGCTGGCCAACGCCATTGGCACCGGCGTCGCGGACGACAAGTCGGTCTATCCCTTCGTCGGCGACATGATCCGCTTCTACCTGGACGAGGAGCCGATTCTCAAGAACGTACCGACCTGGCAGTGCCGCAAGCCGGAGGAGCTGTCCCACGTGCTGGCCAACCTGTCCGAGCTGGTGGTCAAGGAAACCCAGGGCTCCGGTGGCTACGGCATGCTGGTCGGGCCGGCGGCGAGCAAGGCCGAGATCGAGACCTTCCGTGCCCGCCTGATCGCCAAGCCGGAGGCCTACATCGCCCAGCCGACGCTGAGCCTGTCGACCTGCCCGACCTTCGTCGAGCGCGGCATCGCACCGCGCCATATCGATCTGCGCCCGTTCGTCCTGACCGGCCGCGAAACCCGCCTGGTGCCTGGCGGCCTGACGCGCGTGGCACTGCGCGAAGGCTCGCTGGTGGTCAACTCGTCGCAAGGCGGCGGGACCAAGGACACCTGGGTGGTGGAGGACTAATCATGCTCAGTCGTACTGCCTCCGATCTGTACTGGATGTCGCGCTACCTGGAGCGTGCCGAGAACCTCGCGCGCATGCTCGACGTCAGCTACTCGCTGTCGCTGATGCCGCAGGACGGCCGTGGCGACGGCCTCGACGAACTGGCCATGCCGCTGCTCATCACCGGCACGCTGGACGAATACCTGGAGCGTCATGGCCCGCTGCATGCCGAGCGCATGCTGCACTTCTTCGCCCTCGATGCGAGCAACCCCGGCAGCATCTACTGCTGCCTGCAGGCGGCGCGCAGCAATGCACACGCGGTGCGCGGGCGCATCACCGCCGACATGTGGGAGAACATCAACGCCACCTGGCTGGAAATGCGCGGCATCGCCGAGCAGGGCCTGGGGCGTTACGGCATCAGTCGCTTCTGCGAGTGGGTCAAGGAGCGCTCGCACCTGTTCCGTGGCGCCACCTTCGGCACCATCATGCGTGGCGAGGCCTATCGCTTCATCCGCCTGGGCACCTTCATCGAGCGCGCCGACAACACCCTGCGCCTGCTCGATGCGCGCTACGAAATGCTCGGCGAAGAGATCGACGAACTGGAGGAGCGCACGGCGCGCAGTTACTACCAGTGGAGCGCGTTGTTGCGTGCGCTGTCCTCGTTCGAGGCCTTCGCCGAGATCTACCGTGGCTCGCCGCGCACGCGCAAGGTCGCCGAGCTGCTGTTGTTGCGTCCGGACGTGCCGCGTTCGCTGCGCGCCTGCATGGAAGAACTCAACCTGATGCTCGCCGGTCTACCGGGGGAGAACGGTCGCCCCGCGCAGCGCCTGGCCGCCGAACTGGATGCGCGCCTGCGCTACACCAGCATCGACGAAGTGCTCGACGAAGGTCTGCACGCCTGGCTGACCGACTTCATCCTGCTGGTGCGCCAGCTGGGCAACACCATCCACACGTCCTATCTGGAGGTCGCATGAGACTTTCGATCAGTCATGACACCACCTACCGTTACGATGATCAGGTGCGCGCGAGTATCCAGTACCTGCGCCTGACCCCGCATGACAGCGAGCGACAGCAGGTGCTCAGCTGGCAGCTCGATCTGCCGCGCCCGGTGCATGCGCAGATCGATCCGTACGGCAACATCCTGCATGTGCTGACCCTGGACGAGCCGCACGAGGCCATCGTCATCGGCGCCCGGGGCCAGGTGGAGATCGACGAGACGTGCGAGGCCGAGCACGAGCAGCAGTCGGCGTTGCCGTTCCTGCGCTTCACCCGCCTGACCCAGGCGGATGACGCCATTCGCGAGTTCGCCGCGCAGCACGCCAGGGCGCATAGCGACCGCAACGGCCTGATCGACCTGATGCATGCGCTCAATGCCCATATCGTCTATCAGCCGGGCGTCACCGAGGTGGATACCAGTGCCGCCGAGGCCTTCGCCGGTCGCCGTGGTGTCTGCCAGGACCACTCCCATGCCTTCCTCGCCTGTGCTCGCAGCCTGGGGGTGCCGGCGCGCTACGTGTCGGGCTACCTCTACACGGACGATGCCGAGCACCTGGCCAGCCATGCCTGGGCCGAGGCCTGGGTCGGCGATGCCTGGTACAGCTTCGACGTGACCAACTGCCTGGCACGCCCGGAGCGTCACCTGAAGCTGGCGGTCGGCCTGGACTACCTCGATGCCTGCCCGGTGCGCGGCATGCGCCGTGGCGGTGGTTGCGAGCAGATGCATGCGCAGGTGCAGGTCGCGCCGTTGCTGCAGGTGCGCCAGCAGTAGGGCCGCTCAGCCCGCCGCGCGCAGCAGCGGCCAGGCTGCCAGCGTCAGCAGGGCCGCCACGCCCCACACCAGCGGCCAGTCACCGTGGCGCAGGCCGGCGGCGACCAGCGTCGGGGTGAGGAACATGCCGGCGAACACCAGGGTGTTGGCCATGCCCAGCACCGTGCCCGCACGGGCCACGCCGGCCTGCCTGTTCCGTTCCGAGCCATGCGCGGCGCTGGATCGTGCCGGTTTGCCCTGGCGCGTGGCGTTTTCCAGCGCCAACCTGGGGGGACTGTGGGCCGCCGCGCGTGCGCGCCTGGGCATCACCGGGCGTACGGCGTTGTGCCTGCCGGCCGGCGTCGAGGTCCTGCCGAGCGGCAGCAGCGGGTTGCCGTCGCTGCCGACGCTGGAGCTGGCCCTGCACCGCGCCGAGACGCAGCCGAGCGAGCCGATGCAGTTGCTGCAGAGCCTGATTCGCGAGGCGCTGGAGGAGAGCCTGCCGGGCTAGCCCGGCGGCGGGAGCTTGCGCGTGGCCATGTGCTGCAGGTAGGCGATCAGCTGCTGCAGCTGCGTGGCGTCGAGCACCTGCTCGGAGAAGCCGGGCATGCGTGCCTGCGGCCAGCGCCGCAGGCTTTGCGGGTCACGGATGTACTGGCGCAGGAAGTCGCCGGTGAAGTACTCGGTGGGGTTGTAGGGGATATTCAGATCGGGGCCGAACGCGGAGTCACCGGCGCCATTGAGGCGGTGGCAGGCCATGCAGTTCTTCTGGAACAGGGCGAAGCCGGCCTGCACCTCGCTGCTCGCGTCACCGGCCGGGAGCAGGGCGGGGAAGCGTTGCTCCACCGCCGCCAGCTGGCGAATCCTGACGACCTGGAAGGGCCACTGCTCGGGGCTGATCTGGCTGGCGTGCGGGTCGGTCCAGACCAAGTAGAACGGCCCCGCGCTGGCCTTGCCCTGGGCCAGCGGTGGCCATGGCTCGTCCGGGTCTTCGATGGCCAGCCAGGCCTTGGCCCCCTCGTCGGCCAGCAGCAGGGCGGCCGGAAGCTCAGCGGCGAAGCCGTCCGATGCCACCGCCTGCAGGTGATCGCCCGCCGTCACGCCCTCGAGCAGCGCGCGGATCGGGACCGCACGGTAGCGCATGGGGCGCTTGTAGCTGACGTCGTCGGCGATCTCGATGTCGCGGGCCTGAGGGTGGTGCAACAGTTCGCTGCTGCTCCAGCTGCGCGTGCCAGCGTTCAGTTGTGCGGCGAACTCGCCGGCCTGCAGCGAGAGGGAACAGCCAAGAAACATCAGGCTGACCAGCAGCCCCCTCATTCGCCGCGCTCCAGGAGCGGCAGCAGGTCGTCATAGCCGCCTGCGTTGATCACCCGGCTGTAGCCCAGTGCCTGCAGCTTGTCCTGCGCGAATGAGGAGCGCCGCCCGCTGCGGCAGTACAGCACCAGCGGGCGGTCCTTGTCGGGTGCCACGCTGGCGATGCGTTCCGCGATCCGATCATGTTCGAGGTTGATGGCGCCGGGCAGGGCGCCGTCGGCGAATTCCTCGGCGCTGCGCACGTCGATCAGCAGGCTGTCTTCGTCTTGCAGCGTCTCGAGTGCGGCAGCCTGGTCCACTTCCGCGGCGTGGGCGCCGGCAAGGGTGAACAGGCCGGTAAGGAAGAGAATGGCGAGGCGCATGTCTGGCTCCGGGGCTGGCGAGGGATCGAACTATCTTTGCCCGATGCGGGCGCGCCGTCCAGACGGGGTGTCACCAGGTCATGGGAAAGTACCCGCCCTGTGCCGAGCGCACCACGGCGTCTGCACAGCAGCGGGGTCGTTGCTGGGTCAGCTGACCAGACGGGTCAGGTTGGGAAGGATCAGTATGACCGCCGTGGCGAAGAGAATGACGCCAGCCTGACGGTATTTCGGCTGCTTGTTCATGGCCATATGCCTCTTGTTGTTATGGGCGTCGTGTCGGACGCCTGCCGGTCTGCCTGGCGAGCTGCTGCCTGGGCGTAGTTCCATCGACCGCCCCGGCATGACCCAGCGACGGTTCCCTGCACCGGTTTTCGTCAAGGTGCATGACTAACTCTAGGGCTGCCGTCTGCGCTTTCTTAGATGACTTGGTTGCTAATGGCTGGCTGCTAGGAAACACGCGCTATGACGCGCGCCAGGCGCGCAGGCCGCATGCCTTGTGGCAGACAGGTTGCTCGGGCCCATGTGCCCGTTGACGAACAAACGACCGTTCGTCTGAGCTCAGTGGTCAATGGCGCTGAGCGCTTCGGTCATTGAGCGCTGGCCTCGTGGCGCTAAGGTAGGGACGCTCAAACAAGAACCGGCGCGGCGCCGTGATCGCCAGCGCCGCATGACCTTCCGAGGATGCCATGACCGAAGCTTATATTTTCGACGCGGTACGCACGCCGCGTGGCAAGGGCAAGAAGGACGGCGCGCTGTACAGCGTCAAGCCCGTCCAGCTGGTCGCCGGCCTGCTGACTGCCCTGCAAGCCCGTAACGATCTGGATACCAGCCAGGTGGACGACATCGTGCTGGGCTGCGTGACGCCGGTAGGCGACCAGGGCGCCGACATCGCCAAGACCGCCGCGATGGTGGCCGACTGGGACGTATGCGTGGCGGGCGTACAGCTCAATCGCTTCTGCGCCTCGGGGCTGGAGGCGGTGAACATGGGGGCGATGAAGGTGCGCTCCGGCTTCGAGGACCTGGTGGTGGTCGGTGGCGTCGAGTCGATGTCACGCGTGCCCATGGGTTCCGACGGCGGCGCCTGGGTGATGGACCCGGAAACCAACATTCACTCCAATTTCGTGCCGCAGGGCATCGGCGCCGACCTGATCGCGACGCTGGAAGGGTTCACCCGCGCGGACGTCGATGCCTTCGCCCTGCGTTCGCAGCAGAAGGCCGCACGCGCCAGCGGCAATGGCGCATTCGCCAGGTCCCTGGTGCCGGTCCGCGACCAGAACGGCATCCTGCTGCTCGAACATGACGAATTCATCCGTGGCGACTCGACGCTGGAGGGGCTGAACAAGCTCAAGCCCAGCTTCGAGATGATGGGGCAGATGGGCTTCGATGCCACCGCCTTGCGCGTCTACAGCCATGTCGAGCGTATCGAGCATGTGCACACGCCGGGCAACAGCTCCGGCATCGTCGACGGCGCCGCGCTGATGCTGATCGGCTCCGCGGCCAAGGGCAGCGAACTGGGCCTGAAACCACGTGCGCGCATCGTCGCCACGGCGGTGACCAGTACCGATCCGACCATCATGCTCACCGGTCCGGCGCCCGCCACGCGCAAGGCGCTGGCCAAGGCGGGGCTGGCGGTGGATGACATCGACCTGTTCGAGGTCAACGAGGCCTTCGCCTCGGTGGTGATGAAGTTCATGAAGGACATGGGCGTGAGCGAGGACAAGGTCAACGTCAATGGCGGCGCGATCGCCATGGGCCACCCGCTGGGCGCCACCGGCTGCGCGATCCTCGGCACGCTGCTCGACGAACTGGAGAAGCGCCAGCTGCGCTATGGCCTGGCCACCCTTTGCGTGGGCGGTGGCATGGGTATCGCCACCATCATCGAACGTATCTAGGAGCTGTCACGGGCGACTGCGCTCGGCCACGCGGCGCTGGAAGTCCAATGATTTCCGCCTTGCCTGAGCCGCGCG
Organism: Ectopseudomonas khazarica; assembly: GCF_017915135.1. Taxonomy (NCBI): domain Bacteria; kingdom Pseudomonadati; phylum Pseudomonadota; class Gammaproteobacteria; order Pseudomonadales; family Pseudomonadaceae; genus Ectopseudomonas; species Ectopseudomonas khazarica. Next base: position 2,272,139 of record NZ_CP068551.1, read on the forward strand.
CGTGACGCCCCTGAAGCACTCCCCGAATATTTGGGACGTGAAAAAATGACTGACGCCATCCGCTACGAAAAAGGCCAGGACGCTATCGTCGTCCTGACCATGGACATGCCCGGCCAGAGTGCCAACACCATGAACGCGGTGTACCGCGAGGCCATGGCCGAGATCGTCGACCGCCTGGAGGCGGAAAAGGACACCATCGCCGGGGTCATCGTCACCTCGGCGAAGAAGACCTTCTTCGCTGGCGGCGACCTCAACGAACTGATCCAGGTCACCCCGGCCGACGCCCAGGGTTTCTACGAGATGATCCTCAAGATCAAGGGCCAGCTGCGCCGTCTCGAGACCCTCGGCAAGCCGGTGGTCGCGGCCATCAACGGCGCCGCGCTGGGTGGCGGCTGGGAGATCGCCCTGGCCTGCCACCAGCGCATCGCCCTGAACGAGCCCCATGTGCAGCTCGGCCTGCCGGAGGTCACCCTGGGGCTGCTGCCCGGGGGCGGCGGCGTGGTGCGCATGGTGCGCATCCTCGGCCTGGAAAAGGCGCTGCCGTACCTGGCCGAAGGCAAGAAGGTGCGCCCGGAAGCAGCGCTCAAGGCCGGGCTGATCCATGAGCTGGCCGGCGACCGCGAGGAGATGCTGGCCAAGGCGCGTGCCTGGATCGTCGCCAACCCGACCGCGCGGCAGCCCTGGGACGTGCAGGGCTACAAGATTCCGGGGGGGACGCCGAGTTCACCTAACGTGGCGCAGATGCTGGCCATTGCCCCGAGCGTGTTGCGCGACAAGACCCGGGGCTGCTTCCCCGCGCCGGAGAAAATCATGTGCGCGGCGGTCGAGGGCGCGCAGGTCGACTTCGACACCGCGCAGATCATCGAGGCGCGCTACTTCACCGAGCTGACCTGCGGCCAGGTGGCGAAGAACATGATCGGCACCTTCTGGTTTCAGCTCAATGAGATCAATGCCGGCGGTTCGCGCCCGCAGGGTTACCCGAAGACCCGGACGAAGAAGGTCGGTGTGCTCGGCGCGGGCATGATGGGTGCGGGTATCGCCTACGTATCGGCAGCGGCGGGTATCGAGGTGGTGCTCAAGGACGTGTCCGTGGAAGCGGCGGAGAAGGGCAAGGGCTACTCGGCCAGGCTGCTGGACAAGAAGGTCGGCAGGGGGCACATGAGCGCCGAGCAGCGCGACGCCTTCCTCGGGCTGATCAAGGCGAGCGACAGCGAGGCGGACTTCGAGGGCTGCGACCTGATCATCGAAGCGGTATTCGAGGATCGTGCGCTCAAGGGCAAGGTCACCGCCGCCGCAGAAGCCGCCGCGCTGGGCGATGCGGTGATCGCCTCCAACACCTCGACGCTGCCGATCACCGGCCTGGCGACTGCCGTGGCCAGGCCGGAGAACTTCATCGGCCTGCATTTCTTCAGTCCGGTGGACAAGATGCCGCTGGTGGAAATCATCCGCGGCGAGAAGACCTCCGACGAGACGCTGGCGCGTGGTTTCGACTACGTCATGCAGATCAAGAAGACCCCCATCGTGGTCAACGACAGCCGTGGCTTCTTCACCTCGCGGGTGTTCGGCACCTTCACCAACGAAGGCCTGGCCATGCTTGGCGAAGGCGTCAGCGCAGCGATGATCGAGAACGAGGCACGCAACGCCGGCATGCCGGTCGGCCCGCTGGCGATCAGCGATGAAGTGTCGATGAGCCTGATGAATCACATCCGCCAGCAGACCATCAAGGATCTGGCGGCAGAGGGCAAATCCATCCCCGAGCACCCGGCTTTCGCGGTCATCGACATGATGCTGGGCGAGTACAAGCGTCCAGGCAAGGCGGCGGGCATGGGTTTCTACGACTACCCGGCCGCTGGCAAGAAGCACCTGTGGCCCGAGCTCAAGGCGCGTTTCGAAAAGGCCGATGCGCAGATTCCGCAGCAGGATGTCCGCGACCGGATCCTGTTCATCCAGGCCATCGAAACGGTACGTTGCGTCGAGGAGGGCGTGCTGCAGTCGGTGGCCGATGCCAACGTCGGCTCGATCTTCGGCATTGGCTTCGCCGCCTGGACGGGCGGTGCGCTGCAGTACATCAATCAGTACGGGGTGAAGGACTTCGTCGCCCGTGCGCAGTACCTGGCCGAGCAATATGGCGAGCGCTTCCTGCCGCCGGCGCTGCTGCTGGAGAAGGCGGCCAAGGACGAGTGCTTCTGAGGCGACTGGTGTGCAAAGAGACGGCCCGATGGGCCGTTTCTTTTTTGGGGAGCGTCCGTCAGGCCGCCTGGCACCAGCCCTGCTGAATGCACACCGCTTCGTGAATGGCCAGCATCTCGCTGTAGCGGGTCGGCATGCGCAGGGTCAGCATGCTGCCGTCATCGAGCTGCAGGGCGGCTTCGCTCTCGAACTGCAGGCCGTCGTCTTGCAGGTGAACGTAGGTGACGCCATAGGCGTCCAGGCTGAGTTGGCTGTGCATGGCGGCTCTCCTGGCGGGTCGTCAGCTGGAACGGACGTCGCGGTTTGCCGGTGCCGCAGGGGCAGGGCGAGCCGGGGCGGAGGTCTGGAAGGCGGAAGCAGCGGCGAAGCTGGCGAGCGCGGCATAAATGCTCATGATCGATTTCCTTCTGTGTGATGAGGGCGACTGCCCGGTGAAGTGATATTCACCGCAGGCTCGCCATCACAGAAGTGAATGGTGTGCATGGTAACTATCGAAGCGGCTGATAGCGCCTCGTGCAGCGCCATTGCGTCAGGGCGATGTCAATTTTAATTGACGAATGTTCGCAGCCTTGCACAGGGCTCCGGAACGCCGAATATGCGTGTAAATCAGGCTTGGCTATTTCTTTGTGTGGGGGCATGTGTTAAGAAAAACGCACAAATCGTCCTACCTTCGTGCTCACACAGGAAACCTCATGTCACTGCGTATCTGCATCCTGGAAACTGACATCCTCCGTCCCGAACTGGTCGACCAGTATCAGGGCTATGGCCGTATGTTCGAGCAGCTTTTCGCTCAGCAACCGGTTGCGGCGGAGTTCAGTGTCTACAACGTGGTGGAGGGGCATTACCCGCCCGACAGCGAGCAGTTCGACGCCTACCTGGTGACCGGCAGCAAGGCGGATTCGTTCGGCAGCGAGCCATGGATCCAGACCCTCAAGCAGTACCTGCTCGAGCGCTACCAGCGTGGCGACAAGCTGCTGGGCATCTGCTTCGGTCACCAGCTGCTGGCGCTGTTGCTGGGCGGCAAGGCCGAGCGTGCCGAGCAGGGCTGGGGCGTAGGCGTGCACAGCTATCGCCTGCAGGGCAATCCGGAGTGGATGAGCCCGGCACTGGACGAGCTGCAACTGCTGATCAGCCACCAGGACCAGGTCACTCGCCTGCCGGAGAAGGCCACGCTGCTGGCGTCCAGCGACTTCTGCCCGATCGGTGCGTACCACATCGAGGATCAGGTGCTGTGCTTCCAGGGCCACCCCGAGTTCATCCACGATTACTCGCGGGCGCTGCTCGAGCTGCGTCAGCAGCACCTTGGCGAGCAGGTCTATCAGCAAGGGGTGGACAGCCTCAAGCACGCCCAGCAGGGCAGTGTGGTGGGCGAGTGGATGATGCGTTTCGTCGCCCAGGGCAGGAAAGCCAAGGTCTGAGCCTGATTCGCAGTCAGAAAGCCCGGATTTCCGGGCTTTTTCATGCCTGCCTGACGGGCAGGAAGTAGGGCGAGAAGCGCTCGTCGCGGCTGGGTGGCGGGCTGCTGCGTTGCCGCTTGAGGCTCTCGGCCAGGTCGAGGTGATGGGCGAGCTTGTGGCTGCACTCGATGTTGCGCGCCACCGCGCCAGCCGAGCCCTTGCCGATGCCGACCAAGGCCAGCAGGGTGGTCAGCAGGGCCATGCCGGCAAGCATCAGCAGGCGGCTCCGTTGGGTTCTGAGCATGGCCGCACCTCAGCTCGGCGAGAGGGCGCGCAACAGCGCCGGCAGCTGGCTGATCAGCGTCTGCAGCGGCGCCGACTGTTCGAAGGTCGGCGTGCTTGGCTTCAGGCTGGCATAGCTCAGCACCAGCACCGTGGAGGTGCTGATCAGATACAGGCCGATGGCTGCGAGGGCGCCGTTGCGGGCCGCTTGTGCGAGGCGTGACATGTCCGTGCTCCAGGTCTTGGGTAGGCGTGGGCACAGAATCGCTCAAGGCATTTCGATTGAATAATGGATGTGCAGCAGAGTAACTATCGATCGTTTTGATGGTTGCCGCGGGTTGTCGGTGCGCACCGACAACCCGCCTGCCAGTCAGGCGCTGGCCAGTTCCGCGTCCATGCTGCTGATGCACTCGCGCATGGCCTGCTGGCAGCGCTCCATCAGCGCCGGCATGTCGTCCAGGCTCAGGCCGGCAGTGGGGATGGCCGGCAGCGAGCGGATCAGGATGCGGCCGCTGTTCCAGCGGTTGAGACGCATGGACCTGGCATAGTTGCTCACGCACACCGGAATGATCGGAACACCGGCGTTGATCGCCATCTGAAAGGCGCCTTTCTTGAACGGCAGCAGGCCACGGCCGAGATTGCGCGTGCCCTCCGGGAACACCCAGATCGAGGTGTCGTGATCACGCAGGGTTGCGGTGGTGGTCAGCATGGCCCACTTGGCAGCCAGGGCATTGCTGCGGTCGATCAGCACGTTGCCCGCCAGCCAGTACAGCTGGCCGAAGAACGGCACCCATTTGAGGCTCTTCTTGCCGATGCTCACCGTGCGTCTGGGCACCACGCGGCCCAGCACGTACAGGTCGAAGTTGGACTGATGGTTGGCGATGATCACGCATGAGCGCTGGTGTTCCAGCAGCGGGCGGACGTCGGCCTTGAGCTTGAGGCGCAGCAGGCACAGCGCGGGCAGCGAGTAGAGGCGTGCGCAGAGGCGGCTGTTGTCCGGGTTGAAGGGGCGGCATAGGCCGAGCAGCAGGCCTAGCAGCCCGGCGAAGATGAAATGCACGCCCATCAGCAGCATGCGCAGAACGAAGAGCATCGAGGTACGACCGTCAGGGAAGGGGCGCGCAGTGTACGGGCGTTCACTCTGCCGGGCAATTCCCCGGAACTACCAGCTGAGGTTGGTAAACGTCATGAATTGTCGCAGATCTTGTCAGCTTTGCCGCAGATGGAGAAAGGGCGCCTTGCGGCGCCCTCTGTCACTGTTCCTGCTCGGCTCTGGCGGGCTTGCCCGGCAGCAGGCCGTCGGCCCTGAACATCGCCTTGATCCCGCGCAGCGCCTGGCGCGTGCGGTCCTGGTTCTCGATCAGGGCGAAGCGGACGTGGTCGTCGCCGTAGTCACCGAAGCCCAGGCCGGGCGACACGCAGACCTTGGCTTCGGCCAGCAGCTTCTTGGCGAACTCCAGCGAGCCCAGATGCGCGTAGGCCTCGGGAATCTTGGCCCAGACGTACATCGAGGCCTTGGGCTTCTCTACCATCCAGCCGATCTCGTGCAGCCCCTTGACCAGCAGGTTGCGACGCTGGCGGTACTGCTCGGCGATATCGCGCACGCATTGCTGGTCGCCTTCCAGGGCGGCGATGGCGGCCACCTGCAGGGGTGTGAAGGTGCCGTAGTCGTGGTAGCTCTTGATCCGCGCCAGGGCGTTGACCAGCTCGGGGTTGCCGACCATGAAACCGATGCGCCAGCCGGCCATGTTGTAGCTCTTGGACAGGGTGAAGAATTCCACCGCGATGTCCTTGGCACCTGGCACCTGCATGATCGACGGGGCCTTCCAGCCGTCGTAGACGATGTCGGCATAGGCCAGGTCATGCACCACCAGTACGTCGTACTGCTTGGCCAGGGCGACCACGCGCTCGAAGAAGTCCAGCTCCACGCACTGTGCGGTGGGGTTGGAGGGGAAGCCCAGGATCATCATCTTCGGCTTGGGAATCGACTCGCGGATGGCGCGTTCCAGTTCCGCGAAGAAGTCCACGCCCGGCACCAGCGGTACCGAGCGCACCTGGGCGCCGGCGATCACCGCACCGTAGATGTGGATCGGGTAGCTGGGGTTGGGCACCAGCACGGTGTCGCCATGATCCAGGGTGGCCAGCATCAGGTGCGCCAGGCCTTCCTTGGAGCCGATGGTGACGATGGCTTCGCTTTCCGGATCGATCTCCACGTCGTAGCGGTCCTTGTACCAGCGCGAGATGGCGCGGCGCAGGCGTGGAATACCGCGGGAGGTGGAGTATCCGTGGGTGTCTTCGCGCTGGGCGACCTGCACGAGCTTCTCGACGATGTGCGGCGGAGTCGCACCGTCGGGGTTGCCCATGGAGAAGTCGATGATGTCTTCACCGCGACGGCGTGCAGCCATCTTCAGTTCGGCGGTGATGTTGAAGACGTAGGGGGGGAGACGATCTATGCGCGCAAAGCGGCGCTTGGCGTTCTCTGCCATGATTTCCTCGGATACGTAAGCGCCCGGAACCGTCCGAGCGACGTTGGTCACTGCTGTGACCTGGCGGCGACGATACGCCTGTGGCCGCCAGGCTGTCCAGCGCGCTATGCGCCGCTCTGGCGCTTGAGTCGCAGCAGCAGTTCGGCCAGGGCCTGGATGTCCTCGTCAGTGGTGCGCCAGGACGAGACGCTCAGGCGGAACGCCGGGCGTCCCTGCCAGCGGGTCGGGCCGAACCAGGCCTCGCCACTGCCCTGGACCGCCTCGCGGATGGCGTCTGTCTGTGCGTCCGAGTCGGCGCGTACCAGCACCTGATTCAGCGGCACCTGGTTGAGCACCTGGTAGCCACCGGCGCTGAGGGCGTCGGCGAGCAGGCGGGCCTGGCGAATGTGTCGGTCGATCATGCGCCGCAGGCCGTCGCGGCCGAGGTTGGCCAGTGCCGCCCAGATCGCCACGCCGCGCGCCCGGCGGGAGAACTCCAGGGTCAGGTTGGTCTGCGCGTGGGCACTGGCCATGGCGTAGGCGGCGTCGCTGTTCATCGCCGCAGCCAGGGCGCTGGCGTCCCGGCAGATGGCCATGGCACTGTCGTAAGGGGTGTTGAGCCATTTGTGCCCATCGCAGGTCCAGCTGTCGGCCTGCTCGATGCCGGCGGCCAGGTGCGCCGACGACGAGGCCCGCGCCCAGAGCCCGAAGGCGCCGTCGACATGCACCCAGGCGCCAGCGGCGCGGGCCTTGGGGATCAGTTCGGCGAACGGGTCGAACTCGCCGCTGTTGACCTCGCCGGCCTGCAGGATCAGCAGGCTGCGTGCATCCAGCGGCGGCAGACGCGCCGGGTCGATGCGCCCGCGTTCGTCGACCGGTGCGTAGATCAGCTGATTCATGCCGAAGCCGAGCACGCGCAGGGCTTTCTTCACGGTGACGTGCGCCGTCTCCGAGAGCACCACGCGCAGCGCTGGCGCACCGGCCAGGCCATCGCCATCTAAATCCCAGCCCTGCCCGGCGAGCAGCTTGCGTCGAGCGGTGGCGATGCAGGTCAGGGTGCAGGCGGTGGCGCTGGTGCCGAAGCCGACCGCGCTCTGCGCCGGCAGCCCCAGGGCCTGGCATACCCAGCGCCCGGCGACCCGTTCGAGCTGGTCCGCCACCGGCGAGTTGTTGAAGGACGAGGCGCACTGGTCCCAGGCCAGCACCAGGCGTTCGGCGGCGGCCGCCGCCGGCAGCGTCGCGCCGATGACGAAGCCGAAGTAGCGCCCGCCGTTGCTCGCCACCGTCGCGGGTGAGCCGATGTCATCGAGCTGGCGCAGCACCTGCTCGGCGGCGTGACCCTGCTCCGGCAGTGGCTGGTCGAAGGCGGCCAGGGCGGCGATGGCAGGGGCGTCGGGGAAGACCCGGCGCGTGGGGGTACCGTCCAGGTAGGCGAGGGCGCGGCGGTCGGCTTCGGCCAGCAGGTCGTGTTCGGTCATGAAGGGTTCCTCGGCTAGGGGTTGTCTACCCTAGCCGAGGCCGGCGGGACGGGGCATACACAGGCGCCGGCGAAGGCGACTGTAACAGTTGCCTGACTGATACAGTCCGTACCGGTACAGTGAACTGTTTCAGCGGTACAGTTGCTCAGCCGCCGAGCATGTCGTGCATGGCGATGATCTGTTCGGCGACCTGGATCAGCTTCTGCTGGCGGCTCATGGCCTGGCGCCGCATCAGGGTGTAGGCATCCTCTTCGTTGCAGCTCTTCATCTTCATCAGCAGGCCCTTGGCCAGCTCCACGCGCTTGCGTTCGGCCAGCTGTGCGTCGCGGGCCTGCAATTGCGCGCGCAAGGCCTGGTCGCTCTCGAAGCGCGCCATGGCGACGTCGAGGATCGGCTGCAGGCGCTGGGCGTGGATGCCCTCGACGATGTAGGCGCTGACACCGCTCTGGATCGCCTGGCGCATCACGCCGGGGTCGTGCTCGTCGGTGAACATGACGATCGGCCGTGGCTGGTCGCGGCTGACCAGGACCACCTGTTCCATGACGTCGCGTCCGGGCGACTCGGTGTCGATCAGGATGACGTCGGGGCGCACCGCCTCGACGCGCTCGGGCAGGTCGATGGTCAGCCCTGATTCGTCGATCACCTCGAAGCCGGCCTCGACCAGCGCGGTCTTGAGGCGGCCGACCTTCTTGGGCGTGTCGTTGATCAGCAGGATACGCAGCATCGATGGCTCTCCGGGCAGTTACAGGGCGGCAGCCGGGCTGTCGGCCAGGGCGTGGAGGTGGAAGCTGCGGGCATAGGCGGCCGGGTCGCTGCCGTCCCAGCGGGTGCCGTCCTGAAGCGTGGAGCTGCGCATCTCGGCGGGTACGGCAATGCCCAGCGCGCTGGCGGCCTGGCGATACAGCGCCAGTTGCTGCACCTGGCGGGCGATGCCGAGGTAGTCCGGGTCGCTGCGCAGCAGGCCCCAGCGGCGGAACTGGGTCATGAACCACATGGCGTCGGACAGGTAGGGCTGGTTGACCAGGCCGCCCGCATGGAAGCGCAGCGGGTGCTCGTCCTGCCAGGTGCGCCCCAGGCCGTCCTGATACTGGCCAAGGAAGCGTGGCGTGATGGCTGACACCGGGGCGTTGACGTATTCGCTGCCGCTGAGCAGCTGGGCGGTGCTGCGCTTGTTCTCTTCGTTGTCGTCGATGAAACGGGCGGCGTCGAGCACGGCCATGATCAGGGCGCGCGCGGTGTTGGGGTTCTGCTCGACGAAGGCGCGGGTGCAACCCAGCACCTTCTCCGGGTGGTCCGGCCAGATCGCCTGGATGGTGGTGACGGTGCAGCCCAGCTGTTCGTCGACGGCCTTGGCGGTCCAGGGTTCGCCGACGCAGAAGCCGTCGATGCGCCGCGCTTCGAGGTGCTCGACCATCTGTGGCGGCGGGACCACCACGCTGTCGACATCGCGCAGCGGATGGATGCCCTGACTGGCCAGCCAGTAGTAGAGCCACATGGCGTGGGTGCCGGTGGGGAAGGTCTGGGCGAAGGTCAGGCGTGCCTCATGCTGGTGCACGTGTTGCCTGAGTGCCTCGCCGTTGGTCACGCCGGCCGCCTGCAGGCTGTGCGACAGGTTGATGCTCTGGCCGTTCTGGTTCAGCCCCATCAGCACTGCCATGTCGGTGGCGGGGGCGCCACCGAGGCCCAGCTGCACCCCGTAGATCAACCCGTACAGGCTGTGCGCGGCATCCAGCTCGCCGCTGAGCAGGCGGTCGCGCAGGCTGGCCCAGGACGTCTGGCGATGCAGCCTGAGGCTCAGTCCGTACTTCTCGGCGAAGCCCTGAGTGGCGGCCACCACCACCGAGGCGGAGTCGCTCAGGGCCATGAAGCCGATGTTCAGGACGCTCTTCTCAGGGGCATCGCTGCCCCAGGCCGGGGCGTCGTCGCGAGGGGTGTCGTGTTCGCTCATGTCGCTTCCTTAACGCTCACGCAAATAACGGCAGCCGTGCATCAGAACGCCGCGCCCGCCTCATGGCGTTACCGGTGACGGTGGGCAGGGATGGTTGGCCATAAAAAAACGTCGTACCCGATCCGGCGCGGATGGCCGGATCAGATACGACGCCGTTGTCGATCGAGCCTATCCGTCGTTGGAAAGGCTGCTTGCATGGGGTTGAAGCAAGGGGTATGCCAGTGCGTTCAGCGCTCCAGAACCTGCTTCACGCTGGTCTGCGGGATCTGTTGCTTGCGGCCTTCACTATCGGTGAACTGAAGCATGCCGGTATCGGAGTCAAGCTTGGGCTTGCCATCGCTGGTGAGCATCTGGCCGTCAGTGGTCGTGATGATGTACTCGCTGGCGCAGCCGACCAGTCCGAAAAGGCACAGGGCTACGATGATCCATGGCTTCATGATGTGCTCCTGAAAGGTTGCGGGGGAATCCCCACAAATGACATTAGCTGCTGCCGTAACGTCTGCAAGACAGTGCGGCAAAAGGTCCTTTCCGGCGCCCATGAAAAAGCCCCGCACTGGGCGGGGCTATTGTCACAACGCTGGGATCAGGCCTGAACGACCGGGATCTGGGCGTTGGCCGCAGCTTCACGGAAGTCTGCGATCTGGTCGAAGCTCAGGTAGCGGTAGATGTCGCCAGCCATGCTGTCGATGTCCTTCGCGTAGGCCATGTACTCCTCGACGGTCGGCAGCTTGCCGAGAATCGAAGCGACCGCAGCCAGTTCGGCAGAGGCCAGGTACACGTTGGCGCCATCGCCCAGACGGTTCGGGAAGTTACGAGTGGAGGTCGAGACCACGGTGGAGTTGGCAGCGACGCGAGCCTGGTTACCCATGCACAGCGAGCAGCCCGGCATTTCCATGCGCGCGCCGGCCTTGCCGTAGATGCCGTAGTAGCCTTCCTCGGTCAGCTGGTGGGCATCCATCTTGGTCGGCGGCGACAGCCACAGACGAGTCGGGATGCCGCCCTTGACCTTGTCCAGCAGCTTGCCGGCAGCGCGGAAGTGACCGATGTTGGTCATGCACGAACCGATGAACACTTCGTCGATCTTGTCGCCGGCCACGGTGGACAGCAGGCGGGCGTCGTCCGGATCGTTCGGGGCGCACAGTACCGGCTCGTTGAGCTCGGCCAGGTCGATCTCGATGATTTCCGAGTACTCGGCGTCCTTGTCGGCTTCCATCAGCACCGGGTTGGCCAGCCAGGCTTCCATCGCCTGGGCACGACGCTCCAGGGTACGGGCATCGCCGTAGCCTTCGCTGATCATCCAGCGCAGCAGGGTGATGTTGGACTGCAGGTATTCGGCGATGGCCGCTTCCGGCAGTTTGATGGTGCAGCCGGCGGCCGAACGCTCGGCGGAGGCGTCGGACAGCTCGAACGCCTGCTCGACGGTCAGGTTGTCCAGGCCTTCGATCTCGAGGATGCGGCCGGAGAAGATGTTCTTCTTGCCTTTCTTCTCGACGGTCAGCAGGCCTTTCTGGATGGCGTAGTAAGGGATTGCATGGACCAGGTCACGCAGGGTGATACCCGGTTGCATCTTGCCCTTGAAACGCACCAGAACGGATTCCGGCATGTCCAGCGGCATGACGCCGGTGGCGGCGGCGAAGGCCACCAGGCCGGAACCGGCCGGGAAGCTGATGCCGATCGGGAAACGGGTGTGCGAATCGCCACCGGTGCCGACGGTGTCAGGCAGCAGCATGCGGTTCAGCCAGCTGTGGATGATGCCGTCGCCCGGACGCAGGGACACACCGCCACGGGTGCGGATGAAATCCGGCAGGGTGTGGTGGGTGGTGACGTCGATCGGCTTCGGATAGGCCGCAGTGTGGCAGAAGGACTGCATCACCAGGTCAGCGGAGAAGCCCAGGCAAGCCAGGTCTTTCAGCTCGTCGCGGGTCATTGGGCCGGTGGTGTCCTGGGAACCGACGGTGGTCATCTTCGGTTCGCAGTAGGTGCCCGGACGCACGCCTTCGACGCCGCAGGCCTTGCCGACCATCTTCTGCGCCAGGGTGAAGCCCTTGCCGCTGTCAGCCGGTTGCTCCGGCTTCTTGAACAGCTCGGAAGCGCCCAGGCCCAGCTCGGCACGCGCCTTCTCGGTCAGGCCACGGCCGACGATCAGCGGGATACGGCCGCCAGCGCGGACTTCGTCGAGCAGCACCGGGGTCTTCAGTTCGAAGGTGGTGATGACGTCGTCGGTGCCGTGCTTGCAGACCTTGCCAGCGTACGGGTAGACATCGATCACGTCGCCCATGTTGATGTTCGAGACATCGAACTCGATCGGCAGGGCGCCGGCATCTTCCATGGTGTTGTAGAAGATCGGAGCGATCTTGGTGCCGAAGCAGAAACCGCCGGCACGCTTGTTCGGAACGTAAGGGATGTCGTCGCCGAAGAACCACAGCACCGAGTTGGTGGCGGACTTGCGGGACGAACCGGTACCGACCACGTCACCGACGTAGGCGACCGGGAAGCCCTTGGCCTTGATCTCTTCGATCTGCTTCAGCGGGCCGATGGCGCCTTGCTGCTCCGGCACGATGCCGTCGCGGGCCATTTTCAGCATGGCCAGGGCGTGCAGCGGGATGTCGGGGCGCGACCAGGCGTCCGGGGCAGGGGACAGGTCGTCGGTGTTGGTTTCGCCCGGGACCTTGAACACGGCCAGGCTGTATTTCTCGGCGATGGCCGGCTTGTTGGTGAACCACTCGCCATCGGCCCAGGACTGCAGCACGGCCTTGGCGTTGGCATTGCCGGCCTTGGCTTTCTCGGCGACGTCGTGGAAGGCGTCGAACATCAGCAGGGTGTGCTTGAGCTGCTCGGCGGCAACGGTGCCGAGGGCGGCATCGTCCAGCAGGTCGACCAGGGTGGCGATGTTGTAGCCGCCCTGCATGGTGCCCAGCAGTTCAGCGGCGCGCTGCTTGCTGATCAGCGGGGAAGTGGCTTCGCCCTTGGCAACGGCAGAGAGGAAACCGGCCTTGACGTAGGCGGCTTCGTCCACGCCTGGCGGCACGCGGTTGGTGATCAGGTCTACGAGGAATTCTTCTTCGCCAGCCGGCGGGTTTTTCAGCAGCTCGACCAGGCCTGCGGTTTGTTCGGCGTTCAGCGGCTGGGGCACGATACCCTGAGCGGCACGCTCTGCTACGTGTTTGCGATAGGCTTCAAGCACAGTTATTACCCTCATCAGTGGTCCCAAAGGGTTGTCCGGGACGCGATCCAGATACTCACGAACCAGGCGCTTTTCGACTTTATGAGCCGATCAGCCGAGATTGCATGAGTCTCTTGTAGAAGCTGCTTTCAAAGTTTTACGCCGGCAGGACGGGTTCTGATGAGGGCTGACGCAGACGCTCGGGGGGACTTCGAGCGGCTGCGTCGCCATCGTACCTGCAGGATCGACTGTGCTCGTGACGCTTTGAAAACAGCTTCCAACGGACATTGGCGCCGTAAAAGGCGGGCCGATTCTACTGGAAAGCGCGGACAAAGTTAAGCCGACGTCCCCGTATTGGTAGGGGTGATCTGGATTAGACAAAGGGCTAAGATGCTCGGCCGTTCTGCTGTCTATATTGCTTTGCCATGTCCAATCAGCGCATCAAGACGCCTTGTGTAGGCTTGTGTTCGACCGTCTATGGCGATGTGGTCTGCCGCGGTTGCAAGCGCTTCCACCACGAGGTGATCAACTGGAACAGCTACGGCGACGAGGAGAAGCGCGCCGTCTGGACGCGCCTGGAAGTCCTGCTGGTGCAGGTGATGGCGGCCAAGCTGGAGGTGTTCGACGAGCAGCGCCTGCGGAGCCAGCTGGAGCAGCGGCAGATCCGCTTCGTGCCGCAGCAGTCGCCCTATTGCTGGGCGTATCAGCTGATCGCGCGCGGCGCGCGCATGATCAATCAGCTGGAGGCTTACGGCATGGTGCTGCTCCCGGAGTTTCGCGACTGGGGCCTGCCCGAGCTGCGCGATGCCATCGACCGCGAGTTCTTCCTCCTGTCCGAGGCGCACTACGAGCGCTACATCGCTCCGAAATTCCTGCGCGAAGGCCTGGAAGTACGGGTCTAGCCCGACACCGGCAGATACAAAAATGCCGCTCGACCTCGAGCGGCATTTTCATTTCGGAGGCAGCTTCAGCGCTGCGCCACCAGTTCTTCGAGGTGGGCGATCACCTCATCCGGCTTGAGCACCAGGACATCGCTTTCCAGTGCATCGAGCACCACCTCGGCCGTGTTGCCGATCAGGGCGCCGGAGAGCCCCGTGCGCGCCACCGTGCCGATCACCGTGACGGCGGCGCCGAGGCGGTGAGCCATTTGCGGGATCACCACGTCGGCAGGGCCCTCGACCACGTGCAGGCGTTCGTCGCTGATGTCGTACTCGGCCTGGAAGCTGCGGCATTGCTCGCGGTAGCGCGCCTCGATGGTTTCTTTCAGCTGGAAGGTCGGGTCGACGGCGGACAGCATGGGCGTCGGGTGGGCGGTGATGACGTGCAGGGTGCCCTTGGCCAGCCCGGCGATATCGTAGCCGTGGCTGATGATGCCGGCATGCAGGGTGCGATGCTCGCCATCGGCATTGCCTACATCCACGGCGGCGAGGATGCTGCCGCCAGTCCATGGGCGGTCGGTCTTGACCATCAGCACCGGCCCCGGACAGTAGCGCAGGAGCTTCCAGTCCTCGGGGGTGAGCAGGGCTTTCTTCAGGGGGTTGTCCGGCAGGTGCTGCTTGACCACCAGGTTGCAGCCTTCGGCCTGCTGCACGGTGATGATGGTCTGGTGCAGGTTGTCGTGCCAGGACTGCTGGGTGGAGACGCTGAAGCCCTCCTGGGCGAGGCCGCTGCTGAGGTCGTTGAGCCAGGCGCTGTGATCGCCCTTCTTGTCGCACACCAGCAGGTGCAGATGCGACTGGGTGACTCCAGCTATCAGTCTGGCCCGCTTCAGTGCCAGGCCTTCCGGGTGTTGGGGCTCCATCACCACCAGAATACTGCGAATCGCTTGCATGGTCGTCTCCCTGAGAATGAATAGCGCTTATCCAACTATAGGTGCGCCGGCTTCAGCCGCTCGTTGACCTGTATCAACGCTGTGCTGGTCGACGGGCCTGTCACTCGTATAATGGCCCGCCATTTTCAACCTCGCCAGCACCATGAGCGCTTCAAATATGATGTCAAATGCCGAGCATATTCCGAGTAACGGCGAAGAACCTGTGTCGATCCTGCAGGAAATTCTCGGCTTTCTTGGCGGCGTCGCCACCCCGGATGCCTGGCTGGACGAGGCCTTGCGTCAGCAGGAAATCCTGCTGCTCGATCACCGCAACCTGGAGTACAAGGCCGCACAGACAGCCCTGAGCCTCATGGGACGCTACCTAACCAAGACCGAATTGACCGCGAGAATGTCGCGTTTGGCCCGTGAGGAGCTGGTGCACTTCGAGCAGGTGAGCAAGATCATTCGCGGCCGGGGTATCGAGATTCGCCACGTATCGGCCTCGCGCTACGCCGCCGGCCTGCGTGCGCTGCTGCGCAATGGCGAAGTCGAGCGGCTGGTGGACGTGCTGGTGGTGGGCGCCTTCATCGAGGCGCGCTCGTGCGAGCGCTTCGCCGCGCTGGTGCCGCGTCTGGACGCCGAGCTGGCCAAGTTCTACGCCGGGCTGCTGGAAAGCGAAGGGCGCCACTACCGGGGCTATCTCAAGCTCGCTTACCTGTACGGCGATGCGACCGATGTCGATGCGCGCATCGAGGTGGTGAGGGCCGTGGAGCAGGAACTGATCACCATGCCGGACGAGCAGTTCCGTTTCCACAGTGGTGTACCGGCATAAGGCCGCGGCGGCGGTGGCGACCTCAGATTGAGCCGCTCCTACGAATTTGTACGGGCTACGGTTTGGAGGCGTTTGGCTGGGTAGGGCGGGTGAAACCCGCCGTGAGGGAGATGGCGGGTTTCACCCGCCCTACATCGCTTTCGCGGCTGAAGCCGCTCCTACAGGATTGTATGGCTACGGCTCGCAGGCGTTTGCGGGAGCAAGCTCGAACGGCGCCTGGTTGAAGCCCTCGTCATCGATCTGCAGCGCCCAGCCTTGGCGATCCCAGTCGCCCAGCACGATGCGCCGTGCCGGCTGGCCGTTCACTTCCAGCTCATGCACGGCCGGGCGATGGGTGTGGCCATGGATCAGCGTGCGCACGCCATGCGCGGCCATGACCCTGAGCACTTCCTGCGGCGTGACGTCGACGATCTCACTGGCCTTCATCCGCGTTTGCGCGCGGCTTTCGTTGCGCAGCTTGCGTGCCAGCTTCTGCCGGGTGGCGAGCGGCAGGTTGCGCAGGATCAGCAGTGACAGCGGGTTGCGCAGCCAGCGCCGCAGCTTCATGTAGCCGACATCCAGAGTGCACAGGCTGTCGCCGTGCATCAGCAGTACGCGTTCACCGCCCAGCTGCACCGTGCAGGGATCGCGGAGCAGTGTGCAGCCGGCCTCGCGGCAGAATGCCTTGCCGATGAGAAAGTCGCGGTTGCCGTGCATCAGATGGATGCGCGTGCCGGCATCGCTCAGCTCGCGCAGGGCGCGGGCGATCTCATGCTGGAAGGGCGACATGCCGTCGTCGCCGATCCAGACCTCGAAGAAGTCGCCGAGGATGTACAGCGCTTCGGCCTGGCGCGCGCGCGTGGCGAGAAAATGCAGAAACGCCCGGGTGATGTCCGGGCGTTTCTCTTCGAGGTGCAGATCGGAGATCAGCAGGATCATCGACTTACTCGGCTACGACTTCGGCCTTTTCGATGATCACGTCGTCGACCGGTACGTCCTGGTGGCCGGCTTTCATGGTGGTGGAGACGCCCTTGATCTTCTCGACCACGTCCATGCCTTCGACCACTTCACCGAACACGGCGTAGCCCCAGCCCTGAACGGTCGGTGCACTGTGGTTGAGGAAGCTGTTGTCGGCGACGTTGATGAAGAACTGCGCGCTGGCCGAATGCGGCTCCATGGTGCGGGCCATGGCGACGGTGCCGACCTTGTTGGCGACACCGTTGTTGGCTTCGTTCTTGATCGGTGCACGGGTCGGCTTCTGCTTCATGCCCGGCTCGAAACCGCCGCCCTGGATCATGAAGTTGCCGATCACACGGTGGAAGATGGTGCCGTCGTAGTGGCCTTCCTTCACGTATTGCTCGAAGTTGGCCACGGTTTCCGGGGCCTTGTCGGCGAACAGGTTCAGGGTGATGACGCCGTGGTTGGTGTGCAGTTTGATCATGGTCGTATCCGTGATGAGGCAGGTTCGAGCGCTCGGCTCGTGGATGAACAGCGCTTGTCAGGGTGGCATGCACCCTGTCAGGGGCTTGACAGGTTGGTTATGATACGGACTTTGCCCGAGGCGGCCTACCCTGTGCCGCGCCAGTATTGTTAAGGACACCATGAGCAAGCCCACCGTCGAAAAAGCCGCCAACTTCCTGCGCCCCATCGTCCAGGCCGATCTGGACAGCGGCAAGCACGCCCAGATCGTGACCCGCTTTCCGCCGGAGCCCAACGGCTACCTGCACATCGGTCATGCCAAGAGCATCTGTCTGAACTTCGGCCTGGCCGAAGAGTTCGGCGGCCAGTGCAACCTGCGTTTCGACGACACCAACCCGGCCAAGGAAGACCAGGAATACATCGACGCGATCAAGGCCGACGTCGAGTGGCTGGGCTTCAAGTGGGCGGGCGAAGAGCGCTACGCCTCCAACTACTTCGACCAGCTGCATGCCTGGGCCATCGAGCTGATCAAGGCGGGCAAGGCCTTCGTCTGCGATCTGAACGCCGAAGAAATGCGCGAATACCGTGGCAACCTCACCGAGCCGGGCAAGAACAGCCCGTTCCGTGAGCGTTCGGTGGAGGAGAACCTGGACCTGTTCGCCCGCATGAAGGCCGGCGAGTTCGCGGACGGCGCCCGTTCGCTGCGTGCCAAGATCGACATGGCCTCGCCGAACATCAACCTGCGCGACCCGATCCTCTATCGCATCCGCCACGCCCATCACCACCAGACGGGCGACAAGTGGTGCATCTACCCGAGCTACGACTTCACCCACGGTCAGTCCGACGCGATCGAGGGCGTGACGCACTCGATCTGCACCCTAGAGTTCGAGGATCACCGTCCGCTGTACGAATGGTTCCTGGCCAACCTGCCGGTGCCGGCGGCGCCGCGTCAGTACGAATTCGCCCGCCTGAACCTGAACTACACCATCACCAGCAAGCGCAAGCTCAAGCAGCTCGTCGACGAGAAACACGTCGATGGCTGGGACGACCCGCGCATGTCGACGCTGTCCGGTTACCGCCGTCGCGGTTACACCCCGGCGTCGATCCGCACCTTCTGCGACATGATCGGCGTCAACCGTGCCGGCGGCCTGGTGGATATCGGCATGCTGGAATTCGCCATTCGTGACGACCTGGACGCCAACGCCGCGCGCGCCATGTGCGTGCTCAAGCCGCTCAAGGTGGTGATCACCAACTACCCGGAAGGCCAGGTCGAGAACCTCGAGCTGCCGCGCCACCCGAAGCAGGATATGGGCGTGCGCGTGCTGCCGTTCTCCCGCGAGATCTACATCGATGCCAGCGACTTCGAGGAAACCCCGCCGGACGGCTTCAAGCGTCTGATCCCCGGTGGCGAAGTGCGCCTGCGCGGCAGCTACGTGATCCGCGCCGACGAGGCCGTCAAGGACGCCGCCGGCAACATCGTCGAGCTGCGTTGCTCCTACGACGAGAACACCCTCGGCAAGAACCCGGAAGGGCGCAAGGTCAAGGGCGTGATCCACTGGGTGCCGGCAGCCGAGAGCGTGGCCTGCGAAGTGCGCCTGTACGATCGCCTGTTCCGCTCGGCCAACCCGGAGAAGGCGGAAGAGGGCGGCAGCTTCCTCGACAACATCAACCCTGATTCGCTGGTGGTGCTCACCGGTTGCCGTGCCGAGCCGTCGCTGGCCCAGGCTACTGCCGACGATCGCTTCCAGTTCGAGCGCGAAGGCTACTTCTGCCTGGACAAGGACTCGACCGCCGATGCCCTGGTGTTCAACCGTACCGTGACCCTGCGCGACTCCTGGGGGCAATAGCGGCTGGCAAATCGCTGCGCTCGATCAGGCAGCGTCGATGCGAGGTTGGCAAAGCGTTTGCTCACCTCACCTCGCCCCGCGTTGCCTGATCATCGCGCGCTGCCTTGCAAGCCGTGCTTGAGGAATTAGAGAAAGATGCTGAGCATTTACAACACCCTGAGCAAGACCAAGGACGCCTTCCAGCCGCTGATCGGCAACCAGGTGCGTATGTACGTGTGCGGCATGACCGTGTACGACTACTGCCATATCGGTCACGCCCGCGTGATGGTCGCCTTCGACGTGGTCACCCGCTGGCTGCGTCAGCGCGGCTATGACGTGACCTACGTGCGCAACATCACCGACATCGACGACAAGATCATCCGCCGCGCCAACGAGAACGGCGAGCCGTTCGAGGCGCTGGTCGAGCGCATGATCGCCGCGATGCACGAGGACGAAGCGCGTCTGTCCGTGCTGCGCCCGGACATCGAGCCGCGCGCCACCGGCCATATCGCCGGCATGCACCAGATGATCCAGACCCTGATCGACAAGGGCTTCGCCTATGCGCCGGGCAATGGCGACGTGTACTACCGCGTCACCAAGTTCGAGACCTACGGCAAGCTGTCGCGGCGCAAGATCGACGAGCTGAAGATCGGTGCGCGCATCGAAGTCGACGAAATCAAGGAAGATCCGCTGGACTTCGTTCTGTGGAAAGGCGCCAAGCCGGGTGAGCCGAGCTGGGACTCGCCGTGGGGCAAGGGCCGTCCGGGCTGGCACATCGAGTGCTCGGTGATGTCCACCTGCTGCCTGGGCGAGACCTTCGACATCCACGGCGGTGGCCCGGACCTGGTGTTCCCGCACCACGAGAACGAGATCGCGCAGAGCGAGGCGGCGACCGGCAAGCAGTACGCCAAGGCCTGGATGCATGCCGGGGCGGTGCGCGTCGATGGCGAGAAGATGTCCAAGAGCCTGGGCAATTTCTTCACCATCCGCGAGGTGCTGGAGAAGTATCACCCGGAGGTGGTGCGTTATCTGCTGGTGTCCAGCCATTACCGCAGCCCGATCAACTACTCCGAAGAGAGCCTCAAGGAAGCCAAGGGCGCCCTGGAACGCTTCTACAACGGCCTCAAGGGCCTGCCGGAGCTGGCGCCTGCCGGTGGCGAAGCCTTCGTCGAGCGCTTCGGTGCGGCGATGGACGACGACTTCAACTCGCCGGAAGCCTGTGCGGTGCTGTTCGAGATGATCCGTGAGGTCAACCGCCTGCGCGAATCCGACGTGCAGGCCGCTGCCGGCCTGGCCGCCCAGCTCAAGCAGCTGGCCGCCGTGCTGGGCGTGCTGCAGCTGGAGCCGGAAGCCTTCCTTCAGGCGGGCGCTGCCGGCAAGGTCGATGCGGCCGAGGTCGAGGCACTGATCGCCGCGCGCCTGCAGGCGCGTGCCGAGAAGAACTGGGCGGAAAGCGACCGCATCCGTGACCAGATCACCGCCATGGGCGTGGTACTGGAAGACGGCAAGGGCGGTACCACCTGGCGCTTGGCCGAGTAAGCCCCGACGCTGAACGACGAAGGCCGCTGTGAAGCGGCCTTCGTCATTTTCGGGGGGGCTCCGTGGTGGCGGCCATGGGGTTGCGCGCATCGAAACGCTGCGCCCAGCGGTGTTCACGGAAACGCTCGACGATGAAGTCGATGAACCCCCGCGTCTTGGCCGGCAGCAGCTTCTGCGCACTGAAGTAGAGGCTCAGGCTGCCGGTGTCCACGTACCAGTCCGGCAGCACCCGTTGCAGCTCACCGCGCTGCAGGTAGGGCAGCGCGTGCACGGTGCTGACCAGGGTGATGCCCAGGTCCTGCAGGGCGGCATGACAGGCGGCCTCGGGGTCGTTCATGGTCATGCGCCGGTTCAGCTCCAGGGTGGCCTGGCGCTCATCCGCCGTGCGCAGGGGCCAGCTGCGTACGCGCCCGGTCTGCGGCGAGCGGATCAGGATACCGTCATGCCGTGCCAGGTCCTCCGGCGTCCGAATGACAGCATGCCTGGCGAGATAGCCTGGCGAGGCCAGCAGCACCCGATGAGCGGGGGCCAGCTGGCGAGCGATCGCACCGGGCGGTAGCTCGAAGCCGCCGCCGATGGCCGCATCGAAGCCTTCGCCGATCAGGTCCACGGCGCGGTTGTCGAAGTGCCAGTCTGGGGTGATCGCCGGATAGCGGGCGAGGAAGTCGCTCAGGTGCGGCAGGATGTAATCACGGCCGAAGGCGACGCCCATGCTCACCTTGAGCCGGCCAGCGGGCTGGCCCTGGCTGCTGGCGAGATTGGCCACCGCGCTCTGGATGCTCGCCAGCCCGCCGCTCACCTGCGCGAGAAACCGTTCGCCGGCCTCGGTCAGCGTCAGGCGCCGGGTGCTGCGCAGGAACAGGCGCACTCCGAGGCTGGACTCCAGACGTGCAACGTTCTTGCCGACAGCGGCGGGGGTCAGGCCCAGGCGCCTGGCGGCCTCGGCGAAACTGCCGGCTTCTGCCGTGCGGACGAAACACTCGATGCTGCTGAGGGTTTCCATGGGTCGCCTGTAAACCATTGGTATCGAATGAATATAGCAATTGCCGGCTTATTGGTTGTGAGTCCTGGGTGAATACTGAGTCCGTGTCCCAATCAAACCTCAGTTCCAGGAGATTCCCATGAGCATCAAGAAAACCCTCGAAGGCAAAGTCGCATTCATCCAAGGTGGTTCGCGCGGCATTGGCGCCGCGATCGCCCAGCGCCTGGCGCAGGAAGGCGCTGCAGTGGCCCTGACCTACGTGTCCTCTGCTGCGGGTGCACTCGACGTCGTGGCCGGTATCGAAGCGGCCGGTGGCCGCGCCATCGCGATTCAGGCCGACAGTCGTGACGAACAGGCGATTCGTGCCGCCATCCGCCATACGCTGGAGAGTCTCGGTGGCCTCGATATTCTGGTGAACAATGCCGGTGTGCTGGCCGTCGCCCCCATCGAAACCTTCAGCATCGAGGATCTGGACCGCACGCTGGACGTGAACGTGCGCAGCGTGGTGATCGCCAGCCAGGAGGCTGCCCGGGTGATGGGCGAGGGCGGGCGGATCATCACCATCGGCAGCACCAACGCCGAGCGCATGCCGTTCGCCGGTGGCTCCGTCTATGCCTTGAGCAAGGCGGCGGTGGCCGGCTTCACCAAGGGGCTGGCCCGTGACCTGGGGCCGCGCGGCATCACGGTCAACAACGTTCAGCCTGGCCCGGTGGATACCGACATGAACCCCGATCAGGGTGATTTCGCCGAGTCGCTGAAGCAGACCATGGCCCTGCCGCGTTATGGCAAGGCAGAGGAAATCGCCAGTTTCGTGGCGTACCTGGCAGGCCCCGAAGCGGCCTACATCACCGGCGCCAATCTGACGATCGACGGTGGTTTCTCGGCCTGACCTCAGCTTCTCGATCGACGACGCCCGTCGCCTCAGCGGCGGGCGTCGTCGTTTGGCTCACGAGCTGCGCCGGCTAGGGTGCAATGGCCTCGAGCAGTTGCAGCGCCAGGCGCACACGCTCGGCGTTGGGGTAGTTGCGGTTGGCGAGTATCACCAGCCCGGTGTCCCGTGCGGGCAGCAGCAGGATGTAGGCACCGAAGCCATTGGTCGAGCCGGTCTTGTTCAGCAGCAGATCGCCTTCGGCAGGCTTGGCCACGGCGAAACGCTCGACGGGATGTGGCTGCAGGGCCATGTCGGCGGAGTTGCCGGCCTGCAGCCGTTCCAGGCTGATGGGGTAGGCGTAGCGTTCCCAGCCGAGGGCCTGGGTCATGTCACCGACCTGGTAGTAGCCGCGATGAGTGGCGCTGACGGCCTGGTGCAGCGGCGAGGGCAGGCGATCCGGGTGCAGGTTGACCTCGATGAAGCGCAGCATGTCGGTGGCGCTGGATTTCAACCCGTAGGCTTCGCCATCCAGGGCGCCGGGGCCTACGCGCATGGCCTTGTCGTCGCGGTAGCCCCAGGCGTAGTGCTGCATCTGCCCGGCCGGTATCTGCACGTAGCTTTCCTGCATGCCCAGTCGTGGCAGCAGGTCCTGCTCCATCACCTGCTGGAAGGGTTCGGCCAGGCTGGCCGCCGCCAGGTGGCCGAACAGGCCGATGCTCGGGTTGGAATACAGGCGACGGGTGCCGGCCGGATAGACGGCCTGCCAGTTGCGGTAGTAGTCGAGCATCTGACGCTCGTCGTCTACCGCGTCCGGGAACTGCAGCGGCAGGCCGCCGGCGCGGTAGGTCGCCAGGTCCAGCAGGCTGATATGGTCGAATGCGCTGCCTTGCAGGGCTGGCAGGTACTGGCTGGCGTTGTCACTGAGGTTCAGGGTGCCACGCGCCTGCGCGTAGGCGCCGAGGGTGGCGGTGAACAGTTTGCTGATCGAGCCCAGCTCGAACAGCGTGTGACGATCCACGGCCTGGCCGCTTTCGCGGGAGGCGACGCCATAGTCGAAGAAGTGCTGCTGCCCCTTGTGGCTGATGGCGATGGCCATGCCGGGGATGGCGTAGGCCTGCATCACGGGTTTCACGGCAGCGTCGACGGCCGGGCGCAGTTCGGCGAGCGCGTTCTGGCTGGCCAGGCAGAGGCCGAGTGCGGCGAGCAGGGGGCGTAGGGAGGAGGGCATGAGCGTTCCTTGTCAGTTCATCGGTGGCAATCGGCGCGGGACCGAGGTCTTCTTGACGATGGCGGTGTTGGTTTCGGCATGGCCGTTGAGGCGATCGAGCACCTCGTCCAGCTGTTCCATGGAGCGCACGTGCAGGCGCGCGATGAAACAATCCTCGCCGGTGACCTTGTCGCATTCGGTGAATTCGGGGGTGGCCTGGATCAGTCGTTCGACTTCGTGCAGTTTGCCGGGCAGCGGCCTGACGCGAACGATGGCCTGCAACTGGTAGCCGAAATGCCGTGGGTCGATCTCCACGGTGTAGCCCCTCAGCACGCCGCGCTCCTCCAGGCGGCGCAGGCGTTCGGCCACGCTGGGGGAGGACAGGCCACTGAGCTGTGCCAGTGCTTTCAGCGAACGCCGCGAGTCGGCCATCAACGCGGCGATCAGGGTCTGGTCGATTTCATCGGTCATTGCAGGCCTCGTTAGGTAAAAGCCGGAATCTGCCGTTGTAAAAAAGGTGAGGGCTGGATTCTGCCTCAGATTCTCCATGGAGCGAGAAGTTGCACCTTCGCATAATGGCAGCTCATTTCAATGAGGATCGACCCGTGGACGACAAGCTCAAGCGTGGCTCGCTGGAAATGATCGCCGCCATGCTGATTTCCGGCACCATCGGCTGGTTCGTGCTGCTCTCCGGCCAGGCGGTGGTGGACGTGGTGTTCTGGCGCTGCCTGATCGGTGGCGGCACGTTGCTGCTGGTCTGCGCCGCGCTCGGTCTGTTGCGCGCCGAGCTGCTCGGGCGACGCGTGCTGCTGCTGGGCGTGCTCAGCGGCGTGGCCATCGTCGGCAACTGGCTGCTGTTGTTCGCCTCCTACGCGCAGGCCTCCATCGCCGTCAGCACGGTGGTGTACAACGTTCAGCCGTTCATGCTGGTGGGGCTGGCGGCACTGTTTCTCGGCGAGCGCCTGACCTGGCTCAAGCTCGCCTGGCTGGCCCTGGCGTTCGTCGGCATGCTGGCCATCGTCAGTGCCCATGGCCGGGGTGCCGTGGCCGGCGCCAACTACCTGATGGGCATCGGGTTGGCGCTGGGGGCGGCGCTGCTCTATGCGATCGCCGCATTGATCGTCAAACGCCTCAGCGACACGCCACCGCACCTGATCGCGCTGATCCAGCTGGTGACCGGGGTGATCCTGCTGGCGCCGCTGATGGGGCGTGAACTGCCGCAGGGCGAAGTCGCCTGGGCCAGCCTGCTGGCCTTGGGGCTGGTGCATACCGGGTTGATGTACCTGCTGCTGTATGGCGCGATCCAGAAACTGCCGACGGCGGTGACCGGCGCACTGTCATTCATCTACCCGGTGGCGGCGATTCTGGTCGACTGGCTGGCCTTCGACCACTGGCTGAGCCCGCTGCAGTGGTTCGGTGTCGCGGCCATCCTGCTGGCGGCGGCGGGCATGCAGCGCGGATGGCGGCCGGCTGTCTGGGTGCGGCGCGTGATCAAGGCCTGACGCCCTGTTCACGCAGGCGCTTGTACAGGGTGTTGCGGCTCAGGCCGAGGTGGCGCGCCAGGTAGGAGATATTGCCGCCGCAGGCCTGGTACTGGCTGGCCAGGTCGTCGCTGTCTGCCACGGGCAGTGACGGCTGCTGCGCCGCGCCGGGCAGGTCGGTGAAAAAGTCGTCCGGCAGGTGTTCGGCGCGAATCGGCTGGTCGTCGGCCATGGCCAGCGCGACGCGCAGCACGCTGCTGAGCTGGCGCAGGTTGCCCGGCCAGGGGTGGCGCTGGAACAGTTCGAGTACCTCGCGACTGAGCCCCGCCCACTGCCTGGGTTCGCGGTGCTGTTCCCAGAGCTTCTGGAACAGGGCCGCCTTGTCGGTGCGTTCGCGCAGCGGCGGCAGCTCCAGGTTCAGGCCGCTGATGCGGTAGTAGAGGTCGGCGCGAAACTGGCCATTGTCGATGTCCTGGCGCAACGGGCGGTTGGTCGCGGAGATCAGGCGCACGTCCACCGGGTGCAACTCGCTGCTGCCCAGCGGCTGCACGCAGCGTTCCTGCAGGACGCGCAGCAATCGGGCCTGGACGCGCAGCGGCATGTCGCCGATTTCGTCGAGAAACAGCGTGCCCTTGTGCGCCTTGCGGATCAGGCCGATATGGCCCTTCTGGCTGGCGCCGGTGAAGGCGCCTTTCTCGTAGCCGAACAGCTCCGACTCCACCAGCTCCGCCGGGATGGCGGCGCAGTTGACCGCGATGAACGCCTGGCTGGCGCGTGAGCTGGAGCGGTGCAGGGCCTTGACGAAGACCTCCTTGCCGGCGCCGGTTTCACCCTGCACCAGAATCGGGATGTCCTTCTCCAGCAGGCGCTCGGCCTGGCGAATGGCCTTGTCCACCCTGGCGTCGCCCAGGTTGAGCGCGTGCAGGGGCGGCTCCTGCTCGCTGCGGCTGGTCAGCGGCGGGCGGAAGTCGCGGGGTTGAACGGGGGCTGGCCGGGTAGGGCGGCGCACCCGCGCGTGGAAGCGAAAGTGGCCGCTGGTGCGCAGGTTGAAGGGCAGGTTGTCCGGCTGGTTGAGCAACTGCTGCAGCGGCACGTCGAACAGCTGCTCGATGGCGCAGTAGGCAAGGGGTTGCCCGAGCAGGTTGTCAGCGCGGCGGTTCGCCGAGACCACGTGGCCCTGCTCGTCGAACACCACCAGCCCGGCCCAGGGGCTGTCGAGGTTGTCCAGGCTGGTATTGAAGCTGAGCAGGTGGTACTGCTCGGCGAACAGCTTGAGGATCAGGCGGTTCTCCACCGACTGGCTCATCATCTTGACCATGCCAAGGGTGTGCGCGGGCGGCAGGTAGCTGTCGCTGGACACGTCGAGCACGGCGACCATGCGTCGCTGTTCGTCGAAGATCGGTGAGGCCGAGCCGGTCATGAAGCGGTTGGCCTTGAGGAAGTGCTCGTCGTGCTGGATGTGCACGGCCTGGCCGCAGCTGAGCGCGGTGCCGATGGCATTGGTGCCGGTGTAGCGCTCCAGCCAGCTGGCGCCGGCGACGAAGCCCGCGGCCTGGCGCGGTTCGATGAAGCGCTGGTCGCCCCAGGACTGCAACAGCCGGCCCTGCTCGTCGGCGAGCATGATCAGGCAGTTGGAGTTGGCCAGGATGGTGCCGTAGTAGGGCAGCACTTCCTGGTGGGTGGTCTGTACCAGCGCCTGGCGGCTCTCCAGCAGGGCCGAGAGTTCACCGGGAGGGGGCGGGTCGAAGCAGGGCGGACTCTGGTGGGTCAGGCCGTAGTCACGGCAGCGCGACCAGGATTGCTCGATGATGGTGTCGTGCGCCTGCGCGCGGGCAGCTTCTGTCATGGACGCTCTCTTCTTGTAGGTTCGCGATCTGCGCCGCGATGTGCTCGCGACCTGCGTCGCGTCCGTCCAGTCTTGTTCAAAACTGTTCAAAGTCAACAGTCGAACTGTTCAGTTGTTCACATCCGCTTGTGCAAAGCTGTTCAGTCAGGTCGCGATGAGCTTTCCAGAAATTTCGCTTTTTTTCTTGTTTATCAAATGGATAGTTGATGTTTTTCGGCCCTGGCATGCTTGTCGCTAAGGTGTTCGTAATCGAATGGCACGACAAGAAAAAGGACAGGCCATGTCGCTCAAGCTCGAACACGTCACCCGTATCGTCGACGGCCAGGTGCATATCGATGATGCCTGCCTGAGTTTCGAACCCGGCTCTTTCAACGTCCTGCTGGGCCGCACCCTGGCCGGCAAGACCAGCCTGATGCGCCTGATGGCCGGCCTGGATCGACCCAGCAGCGGCCGCGTGCTGATGAACGGCGCCGATGTCACCGGCGTCCCGGTGCGTCAGCGCAACGTGTCGATGGTCTATCAGCAGTTCATCAACTACCCGACCCTGACGGTGTTCGAGAACATCGCGTCGCCGCTGCGCCAGGCCGGAATGGCCAGGGAGCTGATCGCCGACAAGGTCGAGAGCACGGCGCGCATGCTGCGCATCGACAACCTGCTGTCACGCTACCCACTGGAACTGTCTGGTGGTCAGCAGCAGCGCACGGCCATGGCGCGGGCGCTGGTCAAGGACGCGTCGCTGATCCTCTTCGACGAGCCCCTGGTCAACCTCGACTACAAGCTGCGCGAGGAGTTGCGCCAGGAAATGCGCGAGCTGTTCCAAGCGCGCCACACCATCGCCATCTACGCCACCACCGAGCCGAACGAGGCGCTGGCCCTCGGTGGCACCACCACCATCCTGCACGAGGGGCGGGTGGTGCAGAGTGGCAAGACCGCCGATGTCTATCACCGTCCGCAGCAGGTGCTGGCCGCCGAGCTGTTCTCCGAGCCGGCGATCAACCTGATGCCGGGGCGGATCAGCGGCAGCGAGGTGAGCTTTGCCGACTGCGTGCACTTTCCGCTCAATCAGGACCTGCGCGACATCGCCGAAGGCGAGTACCGTTTCGGCGTGCGCCCGAGCCATATTGGCCTGGTGCCGTCGAACGACGATGACCTGGAACTGGCGGTCACCGTGGAGCTGGCCGAGATCAGTGGCTCGGAAACCTTCCTGCACGTGCGCAACGAACAGTTCGTGCTGGTACTGCACCTGCCGGGCGTGCACGAGTACGCGGTGGATACGCCGATACTCATCTACATCCCGACCCATAAGCTGTTCGTCTTTGCCGCCGATGGGCAATTGGTCCAGGCACCCAGTCGTCGCCAGGGGAGGGCTGCCTGATGGCCGAGATTCGTATGCACAACCTCGCGCACAGCTACAGCGGTGCGCCGAAGGCGCCGGAGGATTATGCGATCCGCGAGATGAACCACATCTGGCAGCAGGGCGGTGCCTACGCGCTGCTGGGCCCCTCGGGCTGCGGCAAGTCGACCCTGCTCAACATCATCTCCGGCCTGCTCAGCCCGTCCCAGGGCGAGGTGCAGTTCGACGGCAAGGCGGTCAACGCACTGTCGCCGCAGCAGCGCAACATTGCCCAGGTGTTCCAGTTCCCGGTGGTCTACGACACCATGACGGTGTTCGACAACCTGGCCTTCCCGCTGCGTAACCAGGGCATGGACGAGGCGCGCATCACCAGCAAGGTGCATGAGATCGCGGAGGTGCTCGAACTCCATCCGCTGCTGCGCAAGAAGGCGCGCAACCTCACCGCCGACGAGAAGCAGAAGGTATCCATGGGGCGTGGCCTGGTGCGTGACGACGTATCGGCGATTCTCTTCGACGAGCCGCTGACGGTGATCGACCCGCACCTGAAGTGGAAGCTGCGGCGCAAGCTCAAGCAGATCCACGAGCAGTTCAACATCACCA
Source organism: Ectopseudomonas khazarica (assembly GCF_017915135.1). Classification (NCBI taxonomy): domain Bacteria; kingdom Pseudomonadati; phylum Pseudomonadota; class Gammaproteobacteria; order Pseudomonadales; family Pseudomonadaceae; genus Ectopseudomonas; species Ectopseudomonas khazarica. Next base: position 2,300,808 of record NZ_CP068551.1, read on the forward strand.
TGGTCTACGTCACCCACGACCAGCTGGAGGCTTCCACCTTCGCCGACAAGATCGCGGTGATGTATGGCGGGCAGATCGTCCAGTTCGGTACGCCGCGCGAACTGTTCGAGCGCCCCGGACACACCTTCGTCGGCTACTTCATCGGCAGCCCGGGGATGAACCTGATCGACGTGCAGCGCTGCGAAGGTGGCGTGCGTTTCGCCGATACCGTGCTGCCGCTTTCCGACGCGCTCAACCAGCGCCTGGCCGAACTGGACGGCAGGCGCCTGCAGGTGGGCATCCGCCCCGAGTTCGTGCATGTCTGGGACGGCGCCTATGAAGACGCGCTGTGCGGGCGCGTGCTGCACGTCGAGGACCTCGGCACCTACAAGATCCTTACCTTCGACCTCGACGGCCAGGTGCTCAAGGCACGCCTGCAGGAGGACCAGCCGGTGCCACGCGAACAGGTCTACCTGAGCTTTCCGGCGCAGTGGCTGATGCTCTATGCCGATGACTACCTGGTGGAGGTGGCGCCATGAAGGTACAGAACAACAAGGCCTGGTGGCTGGTCCTGCCGGTGTTCCTGCTGGTGGCCTTCAGTGCCATCGTGCCGATGATGACGGTGGTCAACTACTCGGTGCAGGACATCTTCGATCCGGCCACGCGCTACTTCGTCGGCGTCGACTGGTATCGCCAGGTGTTGCAGGACCCGCGCCTGCACGACTCGCTGCTGCGCCAGTTCATCTTCTCCGCCTGCGTGCTGCTGATCGAGATTCCGCTGGGCATCGCCATCGCCCTGTGCATGCCGACCCGCGGGCGCTGGGCGTCGCTGTGCCTGATCCTGATGGCCATCCCGCTGCTGATTCCATGGAACGTAGTGGGCACCATCTGGCAGATCTTCGGCCGTGCCGACATCGGCCTGATGGGCTGGGCACTGAACAAGCTGGGCCTCAGCTACAACTATGCCGCCAACACCATGGATGCCTGGGTGACGGTGCTGATCATGGACGTCTGGCACTGGACGTCGCTGGTGGCGCTGCTGTGCTACTCGGGGCTGCGGGCGATACCCGACGTCTACTATCAGGCGGCGCGCATCGACCGTGCGTCGAACTGGGCAGTGTTCCGCCATATCCAGCTGCCCAAGCTGAAGAGCGTGCTGCTGATCGCGGTGATGCTGCGTTTCATGGATAGCTTCATGATCTACACCGAGCCGTTCGTGCTGACCGGGGGCGGCCCGGGCAACGCCACCACCTTCCTCAGCCAGACCCTGACGCAGATGGCCATCGGTCAGTTCGACCTGGGCCCGGCGGCGGCGTTCTCGCTGGTCTACTTCCTGATCATCCTGCTGGTGTCCTGGCTGTTCTATACCGCCATGACCCACGACGACAAGAATCGCTGAGGCCGACCATGATGCTACGCAAACGCCTGGCTCTGCTGATCTACTTCCTCTTCCTGCTGGTGCCGATCTACTGGCTGCTGAACATGTCGTTCAAGAGCAACACCGAGATTCTCGGTGGCCTGAGCCTGTGGCCGCAGCATTTCACCCTGGAAAACTACCGGGTGATCTTCACCGATCGCAGCTGGTACGAGGGCTATCTCAACTCGCTGTACTACGTCAGCCTCAACACCCTGATCTCGCTCAGCGTGGCGCTGCCGGCGGCCTATGCCTTCTCGCGCTACCGCTTCCTCGGCGACAAGCACCTGTTCTTCTGGCTGCTGACCAACCGCATGGCGCCGCCGGCGGTGTTCCTGCTGCCGTTCTTCCAGCTGTATTCGTCCATCGGCCTGTTCGATACCCATATCGCCGTGGCGCTGGCGCACTGCCTGTTCAACGTGCCGCTGGCGGTGTGGATCCTGGAAGGGTTCATGTCCAGCGTGCCCAAGGAAATCGACGAGACGGCCTATATCGACGGCTACAGCTTCCCGAAATTCTTCGTGAAGATCTTCATCCCGCTGATCCGTTCCGGCATCGGCGTCACGGCTTTCTTCTGCTTCATGTTCTCCTGGGTCGAGCTGCTGCTGGCGCGCACCCTGACATCCGTGGACGCCAAGCCCATCGCCGCGGTGATGACCCGTACGGTATCCGCGTCGGGGATCGACTGGGGCGTGCTGGCCGCCGCCGGGGTGCTGACCATCATTCCCGGCATGCTGGTGATCTGGTTCGTTCGCAATCATGTGGCCAAGGGCTTTGCCCTCGGTCGCGTGTAAGGAGGTTCGTCATGAGCTGGATGGCCTGGACTTTACCGACTGCGCTGTTCTTCGCCGGCATCGCCGTGCTGCTGGCCGGCATGACGCTGGTGGAGCTGCGCTGGCCTTGCGTGGAACGCAAGGGCTTTCTGCCGATCGCCACGACCCGTGGTGACCGGTTGTTCATCGGTCTGCTCGGTAGCGCCTACCTGCACCTGCTGGTGATAGGCGTGACCGACTGGAGCGTGTGGATAGCGTCACTGCTATCGCTGTTGTGGTTGTGCGCAGTCATGCGCTGGGGCTGAGCCGGGCTGCCACCGGTTTGCCTCTCCCATATCCTGAGATGGAGGTCTCTATGTTCGACAATAACAACAAGACCCGACATAGCATGGCGTTGGCCGCCTTGCTGGCGTTGTCCGGTTTGAGCGGTGCGGCCTGGGCGGATGCCTATGAAGAGGCCGCCAAGAAATGGATCGCCGAGGAGTTCAACCCCTCGACCCTGACACCCGAGCAGCAACTCGCCGAACTGCAGTGGTTCATCAAGGCCGCCGAGCCGTTCCGCGGCATGGATATCAGCGTGGTGTCGGAAACCATCACCACCCACGAGTACGAGTCCAAGGTGCTGGCCAAGGCGTTCAGCGAGATTACCGGGATCAAGCTGCGCCATGACCTGCTGCAGGAAGGCGACGTGGTCGAGAAACTGCAGACGCAGATGCAGTCGGACAAGAACATCTACGACGGCTGGGTCAACGACTCCGACCTGATCGGCACCCATGCGCGCTACGGCAAGGCGGTGGCCATCAGCGACATGATCGCTGGCGAAGCCAAGGACTACACCTCGCCGACCCTGGATCTCGAGGACTTCATCGGCACGTCCTTCACCACCGGGCCGGACGGCAAGCTGTACCAGCTGCCGGATCAGCAGTTCGCCAACCTCTACTGGTTCCGCGCCGACTGGTTCGAGCGCCCGGAACTCAAGGCCAAGTTCAAGGAAATCTACGGCTACGAGCTGGGCGTGCCGGTCAACTGGTCGGCCTATGAAGACATTGCCGAGTTCTTCTCCAAGCACGTCAAGGAGATCGATGGCCAGCGCGTCTATGGCCACATGGACTACGGCAAGAAAGACCCGTCGCTGGGCTGGCGCTTCACCGATGCCTGGTTCTCCATGGCTGGCGGCGGCGACAAGGGCCTGCCCAATGGCCTGCCGGTGGACGAGTGGGGCATTCGCGTCGACGGCTGCCGCCCGGTGGGCTCCAGCGTTGCCCGTGGCGGCGACACCAACGGCCCGGCGGCAGTGTTCGCCACGCAGAAGTACGTCGACTGGATGCGTCAGTACGCACCGCCGGAAGCCCAGGGCATGACCTTCTCCGAGGCCGGTCCGGTGCCGGCGCAGGGCGCCATTGCCCAGCAGATCTTCTGGTACACCGCCTTCACCGCCGACATGACCAAGCCGGGCCTGCCGGTGGTCAACGAGGACGGCACGCCGAAATGGCGCATGGCACCGTCGCCGAAGGGACCGTACTGGGAGGAGGGCATGAAGCTCGGCTACCAGGACACCGGTTCTTGGACCTTCCTCAAGTCGACCCCGGAGAAGCAGCGCCTGGCGGCCTGGCTGTACGCCCAGTTCGTCACCTCCAAGACCGTCTCGCTGAAGAAGACCCTGGTCGGCCTGACCCCGATTCGCGAATCGGACATCAACTCGCAGGCCATGACGGACATAGCGCCGAAGCTTGGCGGTCTGGTGGAGTTCTACCGCAGCCCGGCTCGCGTGCAGTGGACGCCGACCGGCACCAACGTGCCGGACTATCCGCGTCTGGCCCAGCTGTGGTGGCAGTTCATCGCCGAAGCCGCGAGTGGCGACAAGACGCCACAGCAGGCGCTCGATGGTCTGGCTGCCGCGCAGGACACCATGCTCGGTCGCCTGGAACGCTCCAACGTGCTTGGCGAGTGCGGGCCTAAGCTGAACGAGCCGCGTGATCCGCAGTACTGGTTCGATCAGCCGGGTGCACCCAAGCCCAAGCTGGCCAACGAGAAGCCCAAGGGCGAAACCATCGCCTACGACGAGTTGCTCAAGTCCTGGGAGCAGGCGCGCAAGTGAGGCCGATGCCTGTGTTGTAGGAGCGGTTTCAGCCGCGAAAAAAAACGGCACCCTTGGGTGCCGTTTTCGATTCAGCCGCAGCGATCACTCATGCAGGTGCTCGGCCGCGTGCAGGGTGTTTTCCAGCAGGCCGGCGCGGGTCATCGGGCCGACACCGCCCGGTACCGGGGTGATCCAGCCGGCGCGGGGCAGGGCGGTCTCGTAGATCACGTCGCCGACCAGCTTGCCGTCTTCCTGGCGGTTGATCCCGACGTCGATGACGATGGCACCCGGCTTGATCCACTCGCCCTTGACCAGCCCCGGCTTGCCGGCGGCGACCACGACGATGTCGGCCTGGCCGACATGGCCGGCGAGGTCCTTGGTGAAACGGTGGGTGACGGTGACCGTGCAACCGGCCAGCAGCAACTCCATGGCCATCGGGCGGCCGACGATGTTCGAGGCGCCGACCACCACCGCGTGCAGACCGTAGAGGTCGACGCCGGTGCTTTCCAGCAGGGTCATGATGCCCTTGGGCGTGCAGGGGCGCAGCAGCGGCATGCGCTGGGCCAGGCGGCCGATGTTGTAGGGGTGGAAACCGTCCACATCCTTGTCGGGGCGAATGCGCTCGAGCAGCAGCGAGCTGTCCAGGTGCTCGGGCAGCGGCAACTGCACCAGGATACCGTCGATGGCCGGGTCGTCGTTGAGCTCGTCGATCAGGGCCAGCAGATCGGCCTGGCTGGTGTCGCTCGGCAGGTCATAGGCGCGCGAGAGGAAGCCGACTTCCTCGCAATCCTTGCGTTTGTGTGACACATAGACCTGGGAGGCAGGATCGGTACCGACCAGGATCACGGCCAGACCCGGAGTGCGAAGGCCTTGTTCGCGGCGTTCGGCGACGCGTTTGGCAATCTGCTGGCGGAGGCTGGCGGCGATCGCCTTGCCATCGATCAGTTGTGCGGTCATTACGCTGGTTAACCATTAATAAGGATGAAAAAAGGACGCGCATTCTCGCATGGGTGCTCACCCGGGCAAAGGCGCCTGCCGTCGTTTTCGCGTAACTCCTTTATATCGCTGAATTTTTTTGATTTTTTCTGTTGACGAGGTGCGTAAGCGTCTATAACATTCGCCCCGCTTCTCAGGAACAGCCACTCGCTGGGTGAGACGGCAAGAGCCAAGCCCCCGTGGTGAGGCTGGAGCCGAAAGCTTCTAAGTCTGCGTTAGCGGATGGATAAGCGCCCGTAGCTCAGCTGGATAGAGCATCCGCCTTCTAAGCGGATGGTCGCAGGTTCGAGTCCTGCCGGGTGCGCCATTTGGCGGTCAGGCAATTTGAGTAAGCAATGCAATATGGTGGGCGTAGCTCAGTTGGTAGAGCACAGGATTGTGGCTCCTGGTGTCGTGGGTTCGATTCCCATCGTCCACCCCATATTCCAGAACGCCAGGCCAAAAGCCTGGCGTTTTTGTTTTTAGCTTGAAACCACGCGGACGTGGTGAAATTGGTAGACACACCAGATTTAGGTTCTGGCGCCGCAAGGTGTGAGAGTTCGAGTCTCTCCGTCCGCACCATCTTACAAATCCCCCCGCATTGCCGCCTGTTTCTAGGGTGACTTCTTCATATCGACCCTCTAGAATGCTTGGCCTTGATTCGGGGCCGGTTCGAGCCGGCTTATGTCTGTGCAACGAGGAATATCCATGCAAGTTTCTGTTGAAAGCACTTCTGCTCTTGAGCGCCGCATGACCGTCGGCGTCCCCGTCGAGCGCATCGAGACCGAAGTCAACAAGCGTCTGCAACAGACTGCCCGTCGTGCCAAGGTTCCTGGCTTCCGTCCTGGCAAGGTGCCGATGAGCGTCATCCGTCAGCGTTACGAAGACGCCGCTCGTCAGGAAGCACTGGGCGACCTGATCCAGGCCACCTTCTATGAAGCCGTGGTCGAGCAGAAGCTGAACCCGGCCGGCGCTCCTGCGGTAGAGCCGAAGTCCTTCGAGAAGGGCAAGGACCTGGAATACGTCGCGACCTTCGAAGTTTTCCCCGAGTTCGAGGTTTCCGGCTTCGACTCCATCGCCATCGAGCGCCTGCAGGCCGACGTGGCTGACAGCGATGTCGACAACATGCTGGACATCCTGCGCAAGCAGAACACTCGCTTCGAAACCGTCGAGCGTGCTGCCGAGAACGACGACCAGCTGAACATCGACTTCGTCGGCAAGATCGACGGCGAAGCCTTCGCCGGCGGCAGCGCCAAGGGCACTCAGCTGGTACTGGGCTCCGGTCGCATGATCCCAGGCTTCGAAGAGGCTCTGGTCGGCGTCAAGGCGGGTGAAGAACGCGTCATCAACCCGACCTTCCCCGAGGACTATCAGAACCTCGATCTGGCCGGCAAGACCGCCGAGTTCACCGTGACCGTGAACAGCGTTTCCGCACCGCAACTGCCTGAGCTGAACGACGAGTTCTTCGCCCTGTTCGGCATCAAGGAAGGCGGTCTGGAAGGCTTCCGCGCCGAAGTTCGCAAGAACATGGAGCGCGAGCTGCGCCAGGCCATCAAGTCCAAGGTCAAGAACCAGGTAATGGACGGCCTGCTGGCTGCCAACCCGGTCGAAGTACCGAAGGCGCTGATCGGCAACGAAGTGGATCGTCTGCGCGTGCAGGCTGTTCAGCAGTTCGGTGGCAACATCAAGCCAGACCAACTGCCGGCCGAACTGTTCGAAGAACAAGCCAAGCGTCGCGTCGTGCTGGGCCTGATCGTCGCGGAAGTGGTCAAGCAGTTCGAGCTGAAGCCTGACGAGGCCCGTGTGCGCGAGCTGATCGAAGAGATGGCCTCCGCCTACCAGGAGCCCGAGCAAGTGGTCGCCTGGTACTACAAGAACGATCAGCAGATGAACGAAGTGCGTTCGGTTGTACTGGAAGAACAAGTTGTAGATACTGTTCTGCAGAAGGCCAACGTGACCGATAAAGCGGTTTCCTACGAAGACGCAGTCAAGCCGGCGGAAGCTCCTAAAGCCGACTGATCGGGTCACCTCGTTCGAGAACACCACCATAAGCCAGCCTCCGTGCTGGCTTATGTGTATTTGAGACATGACTATTAGGGAGTGAGCGCAAGACATGTCCCGCAATCCTTTTATGCAAAACATGCCTGAAATCCAGGCCGCTGGCGGCCTGGTGCCGATGGTCATCGAGCAGTCCGCTCGTGGCGAGCGTGCCTATGACATCTACTCGCGCCTGCTCAAGGAGCGTGTGATCTTCCTGGTGGGTCAGGTCGAGGACTACATGGCCAACCTGATCTGCGCCCAGCTGCTGTTCCTGGAAGCAGAGAACCCGGACAAGGACATTCACCTGTACATCAACTCGCCGGGTGGTTCGGTGACGGCCGGTATGGCCATCTACGACACCATGCAGTTCATCAAGGCGGACGTGTCCACTACCTGCATCGGTCAGGCCTGCAGCATGGGTGCTTTCCTGCTGGCCGGCGGCGCCAAGGGCAAGCGTTTCTGCCTGCCGAACTCGCGCGTGATGATCCACCAGCCGTTGGGCGGCTTCCAGGGTCAGGCCTCGGATATCGAGATCCATGCCAAGGAAATCCTCTTCATCCGTGAGCGCCTGAACGAGTTGCTGGCGCATCACACGGGGCAGAACCTGGAAACCATCGAGCGTGATACCAACCGCGACAACTTCATGAGCGCGTCGCGTGCCGTCGAGTACGGCCTGGTCGATGCGGTGCATGAGAAGCGTAAAATGCCGGTGTAGATGAGGCGCCGGCTGCGGGCATTCTGCACGGGGACGATTCGTGCCCTTGAAAATGCCCGCATTTGCCTTCATCTTGTGTTTCAAGCCTACCGTATTGGATTGATCGAATGACTGACACCCGTAACGGTGAGGACAGCGGCAAACTGCTTTATTGCTCCTTCTGCGGCAAGAGCCAGCACGAAGTGCGCAAGTTGATCGCCGGTCCTTCCGTCTTCATCTGCGACGAATGCGTCGACCTGTGCAATGACATCATCCGCGAGGAGGTGCAGGAAGCCCAGGCCGAGAGCAGCGCGCACAAACTCCCGGCACCCAAGGAAATCAGCAGCATCCTCGATCAGTATGTGATTGGTCAGGAGCGTGCGAAGAAGGTGCTGTCGGTAGCGGTGTACAACCACTACAAGCGTCTCAATCAGCGCGACAAGAAAGACGATGTCGAACTGGGCAAGAGCAACATCCTGCTGATCGGTCCGACCGGTTCGGGCAAGACGCTGCTGGCGGAAACCCTGGCGCGCCTGCTCAATGTGCCGTTCACCATCGCCGACGCGACCACGCTGACCGAGGCCGGTTACGTGGGCGAGGACGTCGAGAACATCATCCAGAAGCTGCTGCAGAAGTGCGATTACGATGTCGAGAAGGCCCAGATGGGCATCGTCTACATCGACGAAATCGACAAGATCTCGCGCAAGTCCGACAACCCGTCGATCACCCGTGACGTATCGGGCGAGGGCGTGCAGCAGGCCCTGCTCAAGCTGATCGAGGGGACCGTGGCTTCGGTACCGCCGCAGGGCGGCCGCAAGCACCCGCAGCAGGAGTTCCTGCAGGTCGACACGCGCAATATCCTGTTCATCTGCGGCGGTGCCTTCGCTGGCCTGGAGAAGGTCATTCAGGCCCGCTCCACCAAGGGCGGTATCGGTTTCGGTGCCGAGGTGCGCAGCAAGGAAGAGGGCAAGAAGATCGGCGAGTCGCTGCGTGAGGTCGAGCCGGACGATCTGGTCAAGTTCGGACTGATTCCCGAGTTCGTCGGTCGTCTGCCGGTCATCGCGACCCTCGAAGAGCTGGACGAGGCGGCCCTGGTACAGATCCTGACCGAGCCGAAGAACGCGCTGACCAAGCAGTATGGCAAGCTGTTCGAGATGGAGGGCGTGGACCTGGAGTTCCGTCCGGATGCGCTGAAATCCGTGGCGCAGAAGGCCCTGGAGCGCAAGACCGGTGCGCGTGGTCTGCGGTCGATCCTGGAGGGCATTCTGCTCGACACCATGTATGAAATCCCGTCCCAGCAGGACGTGAGCAAGGTGGTGATCGACGAGAGCGTCATCGATGGTTCTTCCAAGCCGCTGCTGATCTACGAGAACAGCGAGCCGCCCGCGAAGGCCGCGCCAGACGCGTAACGCCTGTCACACGATGCACGCAAGGGGCCCCCAGGGGCCCTTTGCTTTTGTGGACATTGCGCTTGTTTTTTACGGGCACTGCCCCCATCTTAAAAGCCAAGGGTAATCCCGCCTGTTTACGGCCTTATGGCCGCCGCTGAGCCGAAATCATGAAGACAACCATCGAATTGCCTCTCCTGCCGTTGCGCGATGTTGTGGTCTATCCGCACATGGTCATCCCGCTTTTCGTCGGGCGTGAGAAATCCATCGAGGCCCTCGAGGCCGCGATGACGGGTGACAAGCAGATTTTGCTGGTGGCCCAGAAGAACCCGGCGGTCGATGATCCGGATGATCAGGACCTCTATCGCGTTGGCACCGTCGCCACCGTGCTGCAGCTGCTCAAGTTGCCGGACGGCACCGTCAAGGTGCTGGTCGAGGGCGAGCAGCGCGGCTCCATCGAGCGTGTCCTCGAGGTGGACGAGCACTGCCGTGCCGAGGTGCTGCTGATCGAAGAGGGCGAAACCGCCGAGCGCGAGTCCGAAGTCTTCACGCGCAGCCTGCTGAGCCAGTTCGAACAGTACGTGCAGCTGGGCAAGAAGGTGCCCGCCGAGGTGCTTTCGTCGCTCAACAGCATCGATGAGCCCAGCCGCCTGGTCGACACCATGGCCGCGCACATGGCGCTGAAGATCGAGCAGAAGCAGGAAATCCTCGAAATCACCTCCCTGTCCGCGCGTGTCGAGCACGTGCTGGCCCTGCTGGATGCCGAGATCGACCTGCTGCAGGTCGAGAAACGCATCCGTGGTCGCGTCAAGAAGCAGATGGAGCGCAGCCAGCGCGAGTACTACCTGAATGAGCAGATGAAGGCCATTCAGAAAGAGCTGGGCGACATCGACGAGGGGCACAACGAGCTCGATGAGCTGCGCAAGCGCATCGACAACGCGGGCCTGTCCAAGGAGGCGCTGGCCAAGGCCAATGCGGAGCTGAACAAGCTCAAGCAGATGTCGCCGATGTCCGCCGAAGCCACCGTGGTGCGCTCCTATATCGACTGGCTGGTGAACGTGCCGTGGAAGGCCGAGAGCAAGGTGCGCCTCGACCTGGTGCGTGCGGAGAGCATCCTCGATGCCGACCACTATGGCCTCGAAGAGGTCAAGGAACGCATTCTCGAGTACCTCGCCGTGCAGAAACGGGTGAAGAAGCTCAAGGGCCCGGTGCTGTGCCTGGTAGGGCCGCCTGGCGTGGGCAAGACCTCGCTGGCCGAGTCCATCGCTACCGCGACCAATCGCAAGTTCGTGCGCATGGCCCTGGGTGGCGTGCGTGACGAGGCCGAGATTCGCGGCCATCGCCGCACCTACATCGGCTCGATGCCTGGGCGCCTGATCCAGAAACTGACCAAGGTCGGCGTGCGCAACCCGCTGTTCCTGCTCGACGAGATCGACAAGATGGGGCAGGACATGCGCGGCGATCCCGCCTCGGCGCTGCTCGAAGTCCTCGATCCCGAGCAGAACCACAATTTCAACGATCACTATCTGGAGGTCGACTACGACCTGTCGGACGTGATGTTCCTCTGCACGGCCAACTCGATGAACATCCCCGGCCCGCTGCTGGACCGGATGGAAATCATCCGTCTGCCGGGTTACACCGAGGACGAGAAGGTCAACATCGCCATCAAGTACCTGGCGCCCAAGCAGATCCAGGCCAATGGCCTGAAGAAGGGCGAACTGGCATTCGACGAGGCGGCGATTCGCGACATCATTCGTTACTACACTCGCGAGGCGGGTGTGCGCAGCCTGGAGCGGCAGATTGCCAAGGTGTGCCGCAAGGCGGTGAAGGAGCACATGCGCGAGAAGCGCTTCCAGGTCACGGTGACGGCGGAGTCGCTGGAGCACTTCCTGGGCGTGCGCAAGCATCGCTATGGCCTTGCCGAGCAGCAGGATCAGATCGGTCAGGTGACCGGTCTGGCCTGGACTCAGGTGGGTGGCGAGCTGCTCACCATCGAGACGGCGGTGGTGCCGGGCAAGGGCAATCTGATCAAGACCGGTTCCCTCGGCGATGTCATGGCGGAGTCCATGACGGCTGCCATGACGGTGGTCCGCAGTCGTGCCAGAAGCCTCGGAATTCCCGGCGATTTCAACGAGAAGCGCGACGTTCACATCCATATGCCGGAAGGTGCGACGCCCAAGGATGGCCCGAGTGCAGGCATCGGCCTGTGCACGGCGCTGGTGTCGGCGCTGACGCAGATTCCGGTGCGCGCGGACGTCGCCATGACGGGGGAAATCACCCTGCGTGGTCAGGTGCTGGCGATCGGCGGGCTCAAGGAAAAACTTCTGGCCGCTCACCGTGGTGGGATCAAGACGGTGATCATTCCGGAAGAAAATGTGCGTGACCTGAAAGAAATTCCGGAAAATATTAAACAAGACCTGCAGATTAAACCGGTTAAATGGATTGACGAGGTCCTGCAAATTGCGCTGCAATACGCCCCGGAGCCCTTGCCTGATGCGGCTCCCGAGATGATTGCAACGGATGACAAGCGCGAGTCTGATTCCAAGGAGCGAATCAGCACGCATTAGCAGGGGGGCTTTCTTGACACAATTTTTCGGCCCTTGCTATAAAACGGCTTTTATTGTGTCGGCAGGCCTTCCAGCACCCGCTTTGCTTACACTAAAAATCAAGAAACAAACTCAACAGAAATAAGGGGACTTAGAGTGAACAAGTCGGAACTGATCGATGCCATTGCTGCATCTGCTGATATCCCGAAAGCTGTTGCTGGCCGCGCGCTGGATGCAGTGATTGAATCCGTCACTGGCGCCCTGAAGGCTGGTGACTCCGTTGTACTGGTTGGCTTCGGCACCTTCGCTGTCAAAGAGCGTGCTGCTCGCACTGGCCGCAACCCGCAGACCGGCAAGCCGATCAGCATCGCCGCCGCCAAGATCCCAGGCTTCAAAGCCGGCAAGGCTCTGAAAGACGCCGTCAATTAAGCGTCTTCCGGGTTTGCCTCGCCGCCAGGGCCATGCCCGGTGGTTGTTAGGCGCAGAGCAGGTGGTTTCAATTTTTCTGCACTGACCGCTTAACGCATTACGAGAAGGCGCATCCAAGGATGCGCCTTTCCTCTATCTGGACATTACCCATATTGCGCGGCTGGTGGCTCTGTACAGTCGTTCTGGGGGAAGCATGCTGCAAAACATCAGGGACAATTCACGCGGTTGGATTGCCAAAACCATCATCGGCCTCATCGTCATGCTGATGGCATTTACCGGTTTCGAAGCCATCGTCACGGGAACCAGCAATCGTAACAACGCTGCAGACGTGAACGGTGACACCATTACCCTCAACGAGCTGAGTCAGGCCGTTGAGATGCAGCGTCGTCAGTTGCTGCAGCAACTGGGGCGTGATTTCGATGCTTCGCAGCTCGATGACAAGCTGCTGCGCGAGTCTTCGCTCAAGGGTCTGATCGACCGCAAGCTGCTGCTACAGGCCGCTGGCGACGCCGGTTTCGCCTTCTCGCAGACCGCGCTCGACCAGGTCATCCTGCAGACGCCGGAGTTTCAGGCCGACGGCCGCTTCGACGCGGCGCGTTTCGACCAGGTGATTCGCCAGATGGGTTACACCCGCCTGCAGTTCCGCCAGATGCTGGAAGAGGAAATGCTGATCGGGCAGCTGCGCGCAGGCATCGGTGCCAGCAGCTTCGTCACCGAGCAGCAGGCGCTTGCCTTCGCCAATCTCGAGCGTCAGACGCGTGATTTCGCCAGCCTGACCATCAAGGCCGACACCGCTGCGGTCGAGCTCAGCGACAGCGACGTCAAGGCTTACTACGACGAGCACGCCAGCGAGTTCATGAGCCCTGAACAGGTGGTGCTGGAATACGTCGAGCTGAAGAAGGACAGCTTCTTCGATCAGATCGAAGTGAGTGACGAGGACCTCAAGCCGGCGTACGAGAGCGAGATCGCCAACCTCGCCGAGCAGCGCCATGCCGCGCACATTCTCATCGAGGGTGATGACGAGGCGGCCCGTGCCAAGGCCAAGGAAATCAAGGCGCGCATCGACGCTGGCGAAGACTTCGCGGCACTGGCCAAGGAGTTCTCTCAGGATCCGGGCTCGGCCGCCGACGGCGGTGATCTGGGCTATGCCGGCCCTGGCGTCTACGATCCGGCCTTCGAAGAGGCGCTTTATGCACTGCAGCAGGGGCAAGTCTCCGCGCCGGTGAAGAGCGCGTTCGGCTGGCACCTGATCAAGCTGCTGGGTGTCCAGTCGCCTGAGGTGCCGAGCTTCGATAGCCTCAAGGACAAGCTGGCACGTGACTTCAAGGCGCAGCAGGTCGAGCAGCGTTTCGTCGAGGCGACCAAGCAACTGGAAGATGCGGCGTTCGAGGCTTCGGATCTGGCGCAGCCGGCTCAGGATCTCGGTCTCGAGGTCAAGGTCAGCGAGCCCGTTGGCCGCGAAGGCGGCGCTACCGGCATCACGGCCAATCGTCAGGTGCTGCAGGCGGCATTCAGCCCCGAGGTTCTCGAGGATGGCGCCAACAGCTCGACCATCGAGCTGGACCCGAGCACCGTCGTCGTCGTTCGCGTCAAGGAGCACAACCAGCCCGAGCAGTTGCCGCTGGAGCAGGTTGCCGAGAGCATTCGCGGTCATCTGCTGCAGGAGCGTGCAAGCGCGGCAGCCAAGGCCGAGGGTGAGAAGCGCCTGGCCGCAGCCCAGGCTGGCGAGGCCCAGGATGCCGGCTGGCAGGTCCAGGAAGCGGTTACCCGCAGCCAGGACGGCGTGGAGCCCAAGGTACTGCAGGCATTGTTCCGCATGGCCAAGCCGAGCAAGGCGGGTGAGCCGACCTTTGCCGGCGTGACCCTGAACACGGGTGACTACGTGCTGTTGCGCCTGGATGGCGTCAACGTGCCGGAGGAAGCGCTGGCGGCCGAGCAACTGGCCATGTACCGCAACTTCCTGGCCTCGCGCGAAGGCCAGCAGGACTTCGCCGCACTGCGCAAGCAGCTGGCCGCCGAAGCCGATATCGAGCGCTTCTGAGTCGCTCCTCCAGTGCCTCTGGCGAGGCGCTGGAACAGGCAATAATAAAACCCGCACGGCGTGCGGGTTTTTTATTGCCTGCCATCCGGGGATGACAGCGAGACGCTCCCGGCAACTGCTCTGCCGGGAGCGGCGCGGATCAGTCTTCCATGGCGCCCATGGCGGTGGTGTTGAAGCCGCCGTCGACGTACATGATTTCACCGCTGATGCCCGAAGCCAGGTCGGAGCAGAGGAACGCGCCGGCGTTGCCGACTTCCTCGATGGTGACGTTGCGGCGCAGCGGGGTCTGCTTCTCGTTGGCGGCCAGCATCTTGCGGAAGCTGGCGATGCCGCTGGCGGCCAGGGTGCGGATCGGGCCGGCGGAGATGGCGTTGACGCGGGTGCCTTCCGGGCCGAGGCTGCCGGCGAGGTAGCGAACGCCGGCTTCCAGGCTGGCCTTGGCCATGCCCATGACGTTGTAGTTGGGCATGGTGCGCTCGGCACCCAGGTAGGAGAGGGTGAGCAGGCTGCCGTTGCGGCCTTTCATCATCTCGCGACCGGCCTTGGCCAGGGCGACGAAGCTGTAGGCGCTGATGTCGTGGGCGATCTTGAAGCCTTCACGGGTGGTGACGTCGGTGAAGTCGCCGTTCAGCTGGTCACCCGGAGCGAAACCGACGGAGTGGACGATGCAGTCCAGGCCATCCCATTTCTTGCTCAGCGCTTCGAATACCGCGGCGATTTCCTCGTCGCTGGCCACATCGCAAGGGAAGCACAGGTCGGCACTGGAGCCCCAGCCGGCAGCGAAATCTTCGACGCGACCCTTGAGCTTTTCGTTCTGGTAGGTGAAAGCCAGCTCGGCACCTTCGCGGTGCATGGCGGCGGCGATACCCGAGGCGATGGACAGTTTGCTGGCTACGCCAACGATGAGTACGCGCTTACCGGTTAGAAAACCCATTGTGCTATTCCTCTTCCTGTTTCAAGGATCAGTGAGCCGTTGCCGGGGCCATGAAAGCGGCTTCCAGCAACTGCTGCGTATAAGGGTGTTGCGGTGCACTGAAGATCGACTCGGCAGACCCCTGTTCGACTACCTGGCCCTGCTTGACCACCATCAGCTGATGGCTCAGCGCTCTGACTACCGCCAGATCATGGCTGATAAACAGATAGGTCAGGTTGTACTTGGCCTGCAAGCCGCGCAACAACTCCACCACCTGACGCTGTACCGTGCGGTCGAGCGCCGAAGTGGGCTCGTCGAGCAGGATCAGCGCCGGTTTCAACACCAGTGCTCGGGCAATGGCAATCCGCTGCCGTTGTCCGCCAGAAAACTCGTGGGGGTAGCGATGCCGCGTCTGCGGGTCCAGCCCTACCTCCAAAAGCGCGTCGATGATGGCTTGTTCCTGTTCCGCCTCGTTGCCCATACCGTGAATGCGCAGACCCTCACCGACGATCTGGCTCACCGACATGCGTGGGCTCAGGCTGCCAAAGGGGTCCTGAAACACCACCTGCATCTGCCGGCGCAGCGGACGTACCTGCTGCTGGCTAAGGCCCTGCAGATGCTGACCCTGGAAGCGGATGTCACCTTGGCTGGCGAGCAGCCGCAGAATAGCCATGCCCAGGGTGGATTTGCCGGAGCCACTCTCGCCGACGATGCCCAGGGTCTGGCCCTGGGGCAGGCTGAAGTTGATGCCGTCCACCGCTTTGACATGATCCACCGTCCGACGCAGCAGGCCCTTCTTGATCGGGAACCACACGCGCAGGTCGTCCACTTCCAGCAGCGGCTGGCCCACGGGGTTGGCCGCAGGTTCGCCGCTGGGCTCGGCACCGAGCAGTTCCCTGGTATAGGGATGCTGCGGAGCCTGGAACAATTCTTCACACGACGCCTGTTCGACGATGCGACCGCGCTGCATGACACATACGCGATGCGCAATTCTGCGCACCAGGTTGAGATCGTGGCTGATCAGCAGCAACGACATGCCCAGGCGCGCCTGCAGATCCTTGAGCAGCTCGAGGATTTTCAGCTGCACCGTGACGTCCAGCGCGGTGGTTGGCTCATCCGCGATCAGCAGTTGCGGCTCGTTGGCCAGGGCCATGGCGATCATCACGCGCTGGCGTTGGCCGCCGGACAGCTCGTGGGGGTAGGCCTTCAGGCGTTTCTTCGGCTCGGGAATGCCGACCAGTTCCAGCAGCTCCAGCGTGCGCGCACTGGCGGCCTTGCCGCGCAGGCCCTTGTGCAGGGCTAGCACCTCGTTGATCTGCTTCTCGATGCTGTGCAGCGGGTTGAGCGAGGTCATCGGCTCCTGGAAGACCATGGCGATACGGTTACCGCGAATGCCACGCAGGCGGCCCTCGCCGAGCTTGAGCAGGTCTTCACCGACGTATTCGATGCTGCCGGACGGATGGCGGGCGAGGGGGTAGGGCAGCAGGCGCAGGATGGAATGCGCAGTGACCGACTTGCCCGAACCGCTTTCGCCGACCAGGGCCAGGGTCTCGCCTTTGTGGATGTCGAAGCTGACGCCCTCGACCACGCGCTGGCACTGCTCGCCCATGACGAACTCGACGGCCAGGTCGCGAACTTGCAGCAGGGTTTCGTTCTGGCTCATGTCATTTCCTCGGGTCGAAAGCATCGCGGGCGGCCTCGCCGATGAACACCAGCAGGCTCAGCATGAGTGCCAGCACGGCGAAGGCGCTGATGCCCAGCCAGGGCGCCTGCAGGTTGCTCTTGCCCTGGGCGACCAGTTCCCCCAGCGAGGGCGCGCCCGGAGGCAGGCCGAAACCGAGGAAGTCCAAAGCGGTCAGGGTGCCGATCGCGCCGGTGAGGATGAAGGGCATGAAGGTCATGGTCGAGACCATGGCGTTGGGCAGGATGTGGCGGAACATGATCGCGCCATTGCCCATGCCCAGCGCGCGTGCGGCGCGCACGTATTCCAGGTTGCGCCCACGGAGGAACTCGGCGCGGACCACGTCGACCAGGCTCATCCAGGAGAACAGCAGCATGATGCCCAGCAGCCACCAGAAGTTCGGCTGCACGAAGCTGGCCAGGATGATCAGCAGATAGAGCACGGGCAGCCCGGACCAGATTTCCAGGAAACGCTGGCCGAGCAGGTCGACCCAGCCGCCATAGAAGCCCTGGAGGGCGCCGGCGATGACGCCGATCACCGAGCTGGCCAGGGTCAGGGTCAGGGCGAACAGCACCGAGATGCGGAAGCCGTAGATGACCCGCGCCAGCACGTCGCGCCCCTGGTCGTCGGTGCCGAGCCAGTTCTGCGCCGAGGGCGGCGCCGGGGCCGGGACTTCCAGGTCGTAGTTGATGCTCGAATAGCTGAACGGGATCGGTGGCCAGAGCATCCAGCCATCCTTCTCTGCGATCAGGTCCTGGATGTACGGGCTCTTGTAGTTGGCCTGCAGCGGGAATTCGCCACCGAACACGGTCTCCGGGTAGCGCTTGAGCACGGGGAAGTACCACTCGCCGTCGTAGCGCACGGCCAGCGGCTTGTCGTTGGCGATCAGTTCGGCGCCGAGGCTCAGGCCGAACAGGATGAGGAACAGCCAGAGCGACCACCAGCCACGCTTGTGGGCCTTGAAACGGTCGAGACGGCGGCGATTGAGCGGGGACAGTTTCATGCTCAACACTCCCGGCTTTCGAAGTCGATACGGGGGTCGACCAGGGTGTAGGTGATGTCACCGATCAGTTTCACGATCAGCCCCAGCAGGGTGAAGATGAACAGGGTGCCGAAGACCACCGGATAGTCGCGGTTGATTGCCGCCTCGAAGCTCATCAGGCCGAGGCCGTCGAGGGAGAAGATCACTTCGATCAGCAGGGAACCGGTGAAGAAGATGCCGATGAAGGCCGCCGGGAAGCCGGCGATGATCAGCAGCATGGCGTTGCGGAAGACGTGACCATAGAGCACGCGGTGGTTGGTCAGGCCCTTGGCGCGGGCGGTGATCACGTACTGCTTGTTGATCTCGTCGAGGAAGCTGTTCTTGGTCAGCAGGGTCAGGGTGGCGAAGTTGCCGATGACCAGTGCCGTGACCGGC
The DNA here is from genome assembly GCF_017915135.1 of Ectopseudomonas khazarica. Lineage (NCBI taxonomy): Bacteria > Pseudomonadati > Pseudomonadota > Gammaproteobacteria > Pseudomonadales > Pseudomonadaceae > Ectopseudomonas > Ectopseudomonas khazarica. Next base: position 2,319,178 of record NZ_CP068551.1, read on the forward strand.
AGCACCAGGTGCCAGAGGTAGTCGAGGATCTTGCCGCCGAGGCTGAGCGACTCGAAGTCGTTGGAGGTCAGGCCGCGCAACGGGAACCAGTCCCAGTAGCTGCCGCCGGCGAACAGCACGATCAGCAGAATGGCGAAGAGGAAGGCGGGAATGGCGTAGCCGATGATGATCGCCGAGCTGGTCCAGATGTCGAAGGCGCTGCCGTGCCGGGTGGCCTTGGCGATCCCCAGCGGGATGGAGACCAGGTACATGATCAGGGTGCTCCACAGGCCCAGTGATATGGAGACCGGCATCTTCTCGATGATCAGGTCGATGACCTGGGCGTCGCGAAAGAAGCTGGAGCCGAAGTCCAGCTGCGCGTAGTTCTTCAGCATGATCCAGAAGCGTTCCGGCGCCGACTTGTCGAAACCGTACATCTTCTCGATTTCCTTGATCAGCTGCGGGTCGAGGCCCTGGGCGCCGCGGTAGTTGGAGCCGGCCACCGAGACTTCGGCGCCGCCACCGGCGATGCGGCTGGTGGCGCCCTCGAAACCCTCGAGCTTGGCGATCATCTGCTCGACCGGGCCACCTGGCGCGGCCTGGATGATGATGAAGTTGATCACCAGGATGCCGAACAGGGTCGGAATGATCAGCAGCAAACGGCGGATGATATAGGCCAGCATGCTTATTGCTCCGCCTGTTCAGCGGGTTGTTGCTGTTCTTCGTCCGGTTGCTCGAGACCGGGGCGTACCCACCAGGTATGCAGGCCGATGTCGTAGAGCGGAGTGACCTTGGGATGCTCGAAGCGATTCCAGTAGGCCACGCGCCAGGTCTTGATATGCCAGTTGGGGATCACGTAGTAGCCCCACAGCAGCACGCGATCCAGGGCGCGGGTGTGACTGATCAGGTCCTGCCGGGAGTCGGCGTTGATCAGCCCTTCGACGAGCTGGTCGATGGCCGGGTCCTTCAGGCCGATGTAGTTGCGGCTGCCCGGGTTGTCGGCGCTGGAGGAGTGCCAGTACTCGCGCTGCTCGTTGCCGGGCGAGTTGGACTGGCCGAAGCCGCCGACGATCATGTCGAAATCACGCGAGCGCAGGCGGTTGATGTACTGCGAGACGTCGACACGGCGGATGACCAGTTCGATGCCGAGGTCGGAAAGGTTGCGCTTGAAGGGCAGGAGGATGCGCTCGAACTCGGTCTGCGCGAGGAGGAATTCGAACGTCACCGGCTGGCCGTTGGCATCGAGCATGCGGTCGCCGTCGATGCGCCAGCCGGCCTGTTGCAGCAGCTGATAGGCGCGGCGCTGCTGCTCGCGGATGATGCCGCTGCCGTCGGTGACCGGCACGCGGAACTCCTCGTTGAACACCTCGGGCGGAATCTGGTTGCGCAGCGGCTCGAGAATCGCCAGTTCCTCGTCGCCCGGCAAGCCGCTGGAGCCCAGCTCGGAGTTGTCGAAGTAGCTGTGGGTGCGGCTGTAGGCGCCGTTGAACAGGCGCTTGTTGGCCCACTCGAAGTCGAACAGCAGGCCCAGTGCCTCTCGCACCCGGCGGTCCTGGAACTGCGGGCGGCGGGTGTTGAAGATGAAGCCCTGCATGCCGGTGGGGTTGCGGTTCTGGATCTCTTCCTTGATCAGCTGGCCGTTGGCGACGGCCGGCGTGTTGTAGGCCGTGGCCCAGTTCTTCGCGCTGGTCTCGAGCCAATAGTCGAACTGACCCGCCTTGAGCGCTTCCAGGGCCACGGTGTTATCGCGGTAGTAGTCGATCTGGATGGCGTCGAAATTGTAGAAGCCACGGGTGACCGGCAGGTCCTTGGCCCACCAGTCCTTGACCCGTTCGTAGCGGATGCTGCGCCCGGCCTGGACCCGGTCGACCTGGTACGGGCCGCTGCCCAGCGGAGCATCGAGATTGCCCTTGGCGAAGTCGCGCTCGGCCCACCAGTGCTTGGGCAGTACCGGCAACTGGCCGACGATCAGCGGCAGCTCGCGGTTGCCGGCATGCTTGAACACGAAGCGCACGCTGTGTGGCGACTCCACCTCGACGTGGTCGACGTCGGCGTAGTAGCCGCGGTACATGGGCGCGCCTTTTTCCATCAGGGTATCGAAGGTGAACTTGACGTCCTCGGCGGTGACGGGGGTGCCGTCATGAAAGCGCGCTTGCTTGCGCAACAGGAAGCGCACCCAGGCATTGTCCGGCGCTTTCTCGATCTTCTCCGCGATCAGGCCGTAGGCGGTGAAGGGCTCATCCATGCTCTGTACGGCGAGGGTGTCGTAGATCAGGCCGATGTCGTCGGCGGCCACGCCTTTGCTGATGAACGGGTTGAGGCTGTCGAAGCCGCCGAAACCGGCCTCGCGGAAAGTGCCGCCCTTGGGCGCATCGGGATTGGTGTACTCGAAGTGGGTGAAGTTGGCGGGGTACTTGGGCGGTTCGTCATACAGCGTGACGGCGTGTTGCGGGGCGGCGGAGGCCAGGCCGGCCAGGCCGAGCAGAATGAGGCTGCTGCCGTGAAGCAGGAAACTGCGCAGCGGGTGGGTCATCGAGCGTTCTCCGTTGGCTTCAGCCACCAGGTACGCAGGCCCAGCGTGTAGGGCGGCGTGGTGACGAAGGCGAACCGATTGCGGTACGCCAGGCGGTGATAATTGATGTACCAGTTGGGGATGCTGTAGTACTGCCACAGCAGCACGCGGTCGAGGGCGCGGGTGGCGGCGATCTGTTCGTCGCGGGTCTGCGCCGAGAGCAGTTTGTCGATCATCTCGTCGACCACCGGGTCGTTGATTCCGGCGTAGTTCTTGCCGCCCTTGACGTTTACCTGGCTGGAGTGGAAATACAGCGACTGTTCCAGGCCCGGGCTGAGGGTTTGTGGCAGGGTCAGCAGAATCATGTCGTAGTCGAACTGATCGAGGCGTTGCTTGTACTGGGCGCGGTCCACGGTACGCAGATTGGCCTGTATGCCGATGCTGGCAAGGTTGGCGGTGTAGGGCTGGAGGATGCGCTCGAGGCTGGGGTTGACCAGCATGATCTCGAATTCGAGACGCTGCCCGCGGGCATTGCGCAGCTCCTGACCGACCGGCTTCCAGCCGGCTTCGGCCAATAGACCGAGGGCACGGCGCAAGGTTTCCCGGGGGATGCCACGGCCGTTGGTCACTGGCTGGGTCGGTGGCTCGGTGAACAGGCGGGCGGGGAGCTTGTCGCGGTGCGGTGACAGCAGCAGCCACTCGGCGCCCTCGGGCTTGCCGGTCGCCGAGAATTCGCTGTTGGGGTAGTAGCTGGCGGCGCGCACGTAGGCGTTGTTGAACAACGTGCGGTTGGTCCATTCGAAGTCGAACATCAGGCCCAGTGCCTCGCGCACCCGACGGTCGCTGAACAGGGCGCGCCGGCTGTTCATGAACAGCGCCTGGGTCTGGGTCGGGATGCGGTGCGGAATCTCGGCGCGAACCACCTCGCCGCGGGCGACGGCCGGGAAGTCGTAGCCGTTGCTCCAGTTCTTTGCCTGGTTCTCGATGTAGAAATCGAATTCACCGGCCTTGAACGCTTCGAAGGCCACGTTGTTGTCGCGGTAGAACTCCACTTCCACCCGGTCGAAGTTGTACTTGCCGCGATTGACCGGCAGGTCCTTGCCCCACCAGTTCTTCACCCGTTCGAACACCAGGCGTCGCCCGGGCACGACCTCGACGATGCGGTAGGGGCCGCTGCCCAGTGGTGGCTCGAAGGTGGTGCTCTTGAAGTCGCGGCCTTTCCAGTAGTGCTGCGGCAGGACCGGCAGTTCCCCCAGGCGCAGTATCAACAGGGGATTGCCGGCACGCTTGAAGACGAAGCGAATGCGGTGGCGGCCGAGGATGTCGACACGCTTCACCTCCTGCAGGTTGGTCCGGTACTGCGGATGGCCTTCGGCAAGCAGCAGGCGATAGGAGAAGGCCACGTCATAGGCCGTGATCGGCTTGCCATCGTTGAAGCGCGCCTCCGGGCGCAGGTTGAAGACCACCCAGCTGCGGTCTTCGCTGTACTCCACGCTTCCGGCGATCAGGCCATAGCTGGAGGCCGGCTCGTCGCCCGACGGGTCGTAGGCGCCGGTGCCCACCATCAGCGGTTCGTTCAGTTCATTGACGCCGTACTGCAGGAAATGTGCAGTGGCGATCGGGCTGGTACCCTTGAACGTGTAGGGGTTGAGCGTATCGAAGGTGCCGGACGCCATGACGCGCAACGTGCCGCCCTTGGGCGCGTCGGCGTTGACCCAGTCGAAGTGACTGAAGCTGGCAGGGTACTTGAGCGTCCCGAACTGGGCGTAGCCGTGGCTCTCGCTGATAGTCGCAGAGGCGGGAAAGCTCAAGGCCAGGCTGAGGAACGGCAGGAGGAGGGGTCGCATCGGGAGGTGAGATCCGATCCATGGCGGCGTTTGGGCTTCTTGAGCGGTACAGTAACAGCTTGTATCGGCAGGAAAAAGAGTGGGCTGGCGAGCGAGCAGTCGTGGCGCTTTGACATACACTTGAAGGAGACACCTAGAGGGTAAGATTTTGCCGGAACGTAGCCATGGTTTGCAGTCATGGATCGATCGCCTCAACCAAGCCGAACTCCCCGCGCTGGCCGCCGTCGTGCAGGACCTTCAGCGCCTCGCCCAGCAGGACTCCGCCTCGGTGCAGCAGCTGGCCGATGTGCTGCTGCGCGACGCGTCGCTGACGTCCAAGGTGCTGCGCGTCGGCAACAGCGTCTATTACAACCCGTCGCAGGAAGCGATCAAGACCATCTCCAGGGCCATCGTCCTGATCGGTTTCGAGAACGTGCGCCTGATCGGCCTGTCGGTCAGCCTGATCGACGGGTTGCTGACCCGAACCCCGCGCGAGCAGCTGCAGATGCTGCTCGCGCGTTCCTTCCACGCCGCCGTGCAGGCGCGCAATATCGCGGGCTACGCCTTGTCCGGGCACGCCGAAGAGGTGTTCATCGCCGCCTTGCTGCATCACCTGGGTGAGCTGGCGTTCTGGGGCTGCGCTGGCGAGCAGGCCGATGAGCTGGTCGCGGTGCTCGAGCGGCCAGGGGGGGACGTCGATGAAGCGGTGCGCGAGGTTCTCGGCACCAGTTTCCGACAGCTGACGCAGGCCTTGCTGAAGAGCTGGAACCTGGGTGAGACCGCCAGCCTGGCGCAGGCCGGGAGCAATCAGCACGACCCCGCCGCCTATGCCGTGCAGTTGGGCGTGCGTATCAGCGAGGCCGCGCTAGATGGCTGGGATTGCGCAGAGATGGAGGAGGTGCTGGCCAAGGTGGCCAGCTTCACTGCGCTGACCCAGGAGGAAACCCTGCAGCAGGTGCTGGCCAGCGCCGAGGAGGCCGTCAAGGTCGCCTCGACCTTCGGTGCCAGCAAGCTGTGCTGCCTGATACCCAATACCGACCCGGAGCAGATTCGCCTGCAGCAGGAGGAGCGGCGCGCGCGGCTCCTGCAGCCGGACCTGCTGCTGATGCAGCAGGCGCTGCAGGACCTGGGGCTGATGGTCAGTGCGCGAGCCGATGTCGGCCTGGTGCTCGATACCCTGCTCAAGGGCCTGCATCGTGGGGTGGGGCTGGAGCGGGTCATGCTCACGGTGCTGGCCGATGGCCAGAGTCGCTTTCGCGCCAAGCGCGTGGTTGGCGAAGACACCCAGCACTGGCTGGACGACTTCGTCCTGCCAGCGGAGCAGACGGAACAGCCGCACATCTTCAGCTATGTGCTGCGCCATCGCGAAGCGATCTGGATGGGGGTGCCGGCCAGCTACAACCTGGCCGAGCTGGTCACCCAGCCGATTCGCCGCAGCCTCGGCAGTGGCATGTTCTTCATCGCACCGATCGTCGCGGGTACGCGGGAGATCGGCGTGCTTTATGCCGACAGTCGCTTGTCCGGCCGCGCCTTGCGCCACGAGCAGTTCGTGGCGTTCCAGCGTTTTACCCAGCTGACCGGGCGTTGCCTGGAGGCGATCAGCAAGCGCTGATCAGGGCAGGTAGAGCGTCAGCATCTGCCCTGGGCGCAGCGTATTGCTGCGCGGGTTCCAGGCCTGCAGGTGCTTGAGTTCGATCTTGAAGCGCTTGGCGATGACGTAGAGCGAGTCACCTTGCTGCACGCGATAGTAGGTCGCCTTGTCGTGTGCGGCGTTCTGCCGGCGTGTCGCGGCGACGGCCTGTGGTGCGCTCTCGGCGGCGGCCAGATTGAGCACCTGGCCAACCTTGAGGTTGTTGCCCTGCAGTGCGTTCCAGCGGCGCAGGTCATGCACCGCAACCTGGTGTTCGCGGGCGATCTGCCAGAGGTTGTCGCCGTTCTTCACCTTGTAGGTGCGGCTTGCGCTGGCCAGCGTGCTGCGTTGCTGGTAGAGCGGCTCGCTCGGCTGGGCGCCGGGTTTGCCCGGAATGGTCAGCACCTGGCCGATGCGCAGGTTGTTGCTGCTCAGGCGGTTGACGTCCTTGAGCATGCTGACGGTCAGGTGATTGCGATTGGCAATGGCATGCAGGCTATCGCCGGAACGCACGGTATAGGTCTGCCAGTCGACCAGCTCCTGGGGCTTCATCAGTGCCAGGTTGGCGCTGAGCATTTCCGCCTTGTCGGTAGGCACCAGCAGGTGCTGCGGGCCGTCCAGGGTGATGCCGCGCTTGTAGGCGGGGTTTAGTTGCAGCAGTTCCTCTTCGTCCAGGTCGGCCAGCTTGGCCACGCGGGACAGGTCCATGTGCTGCTTGATGGCGATCTGTTCGAAGTAGGGCGCGTCGGCGATCGGCGCCAGGTTCACGCCGTAGGCCTCGGGGGTGAGGATCACCTGCGACAGGGCCAGCAGCTTGGGCACGTAGTCTTCGGTTTCCTTGGGCAGCGACAGGTTCCAGTAGTCGCTGGGCAGGCCGAGTTTCTCGTTGCGTTCGATGGCGCGGCTGACGCGGCCTTCGCCTGCGTTGTAGGCGGCCAGGGCGAGCAGCCAGTCGCCATTGAACATCTCGTGCAGGCGGCTCAGGTAGTTCAGCGCTGCCTGGGTGGAGGCGGTGACGTCGCGGCGGCCGTCATACCAGTTGGTCTGGCGCAGATTGAAGTGGCGACCCGTGGAGGGGATGAACTGCCACAGGCCGACGGCGTTCGCCGGGGAATAGGCCTGGGGGTCGTAGGCGCTCTCGATGACCGGCAGCAGTGCCAGTTCCATCGGCATGTCGCGCTCTGCCAGTCGCTCGACGATGTAGTGGATGTACGGCGCGCTGCGTTCGCTGACGGCGTTGACGTGCCGGGGGTTGCTGGCGTACCAGAGACGCAGGCGCTCAATGCGCGGGTTGACGCCGATCTCGTCCTGCAGCTGGAAGCCATCGCGCAGACGCTCCCAGATATCGTTGTACTCGCGCGGCTTGATCTCGTTGCTCAGCCACTCGGGCTCGCGCTCCAGGCCGACGGCGCGCGAGGTATCGGTCGCGCCGTCCGGGCCCTCGCTGGGCAGGCTCTGGCAGCCGGCCAGGGTTATGCAACACATCACCGCGAGCACTCGAGAGCTTCGCGCCAATGCCTTGAAATTCAATGGCTTACGTGACAAAAAAGGCATTGGGTGAGGTGTTTTTCCCGACAAAAAGATCGGGCGATTCTAGGAATCGGGTCAAGGTTGGTCAAGTTTTCACCAGCCAATTGTGACCTGTATCCCTCTCACTTGGTTCAATATGCCTGGGTCATGGCGCCAGAAAACCGCTGCTGGCAAGGCGCCGGCGCGTTCGTCGGCGAATCAGAATTTATCCTTCCACGCACGCAGGCTGGCGAACACCGCGCTGGCTTCGTCGAGGGATTCGCCCGCACGGTTCGCAGCCGCCGCGATGACGTCTGGCGCGTCGGTGCGCAGGAACGGATTGGTGGCCAGTTCCAGCTTGATCGAGGAGGGCAGGCTGATGCGGCCCGCCTCGCGCCAGCGCGTCACTTCGGCCAGGCGCTCGCTGAGGCGCAGGTTGTCCGGCTCCACGGCATGGGCGAAGCGCAGGTTGCTGAGGGTGTACTCGTGGGTGCAGTAGACCTGCGTGCTCCCGGGCAGGGCAGCCAGGCGGCCGAGCGAGGCGTGCATCTGTTGCGGCGTTCCTTCGAACAGGCGGCCACAGCCACCGGCGAACAGGGTGTCGCCGCAGAACAGCAGCTGCTGCTCGGCGTTGTAGTAGGCGATGTGGCCGAGGGTGTGTCCCGGAACGGCAAGAACCTGGAAGCGCAGGCCGAGCACCTCGAGCGTGTCGTTGTCGCCCAGGTCCAGCTCGCGTGCCGGGATCTTCTCTGCCGCCGGGCCGGCCACGCGGGCGCCGGTGGCGTTCTTCAGCGTCTCGACGCCGCCGACATGGTCGAAGTGATGGTGGGTGATGAGAATGTCGCTGAGGCACCAGCCGGGGTGCGCCTCCAGCCACGCCAGCACCGGCGCCGCATCGCCCGGGTCGACCACTGCGCAGCGCTTGCTGGTCGGCTCCTGCAGCAGCCAGAGGTAGTTGTCGTTGAAGGCCGGTAGCGCGTCGATCTGAATCATTGTGGGTCGCTAAGCTGGATATAAAGGTGCATCTTAGACACTGGATGCAGAGACTGTCATGCGGAGGCAGCGATGACCGATCAGGTATTCGCTCAGGCCGATCCTGAGTGGCTCAAGCTCATCAGCGAGGCGCGCGACTGGCTTTCCGGGCCGCTCGGGCAGTTGCTGCTGGAGGAGGAGCGGCGCTTGCTGGAAGACGAGCTGGCGCGTTTCTTCGGCGGCTATCTGGTGAGTTACGGTCCGGGTGCCGAGCGCACGCCGGAGGCCGGGCAGATTCAGCACAACGTGCGCCTGGGGGCGCCGCTGCCCGGCGTGCAGATCGTCTGCGAAGAGCAGTCCTGGCCACTGGGCGAGCACGCCGCCGATGTGGTGCTGCTGCAGCACGGTCTGGATTTCAGCCTGTCGCCTCACGGCCTGCTGCGCGAGGCGGCGCGCAGCGTCAGGCCCGGTGGGCATCTGCTGATTCTGGGCATTCACCCCTGGAGCGCGTGGGGCGCTCGCCGCCTGTTCGCGCGCGATGGCCTGAGCAAGGCGCGTTGCATCGACCCCGGGCGCGTTGGCGACTGGCTGGCACTGCTCGGCTTTGCGTTGGAGAAACGCCGGTTCGGGTGCTATCGTCCGCCGCTCGCTTCACTGGCCTGGCAGATGCGCCTGCGCCGGATGGAGCGCTGGGGCGATACCTGGCAGCTGCCGGGTGCCGGCTTCTACCTGCTGGTGGCGCGCAAGCTGGTGGTCGGCTTGCGTCCGCTGCGGCAGGCGCGCCGCGAGCCGATGGGCAAGCTGTTGCCGATGCCGGTGGCGAAGGTCAGCCGGCGCGATCTGGACAGCTAGGCGCCGCGCCCCGGTTGGTCAAACCCGTACAGAGCTGATGAATGTCTGAAACCGATGAAGTGGTGATCTACACCGATGGCGCCTGCAAGGGCAATCCCGGCCCCGGCGGCTGGGGCGCGTTGCTGGTCTACAAGGGCGTGGAGAAGGAACTGTGGGGCGGCGACCCGAGTACCACCAACAATCGCATGGAGCTGATGGCCGCGATTGCCGGCCTGATCGCGCTGACCCGCCCTTGCGCGGTGAAGCTGGTGACCGATTCGCAGTACGTGATGAAGGGTATCCAGGAATGGATGCCGAACTGGAAGAAGCGTGGCTGGAAAACCGCCTCGAAGGAGCCGGTGAAGAATGCCGACCTCTGGCAGAAGCTGGACGAGGAGGTGAATCGCCACCAGGTCAGCTGGCAGTGGGTGCGTGGTCACACCGGGCATCCGGGCAACGAGCGTGCCGACCAGTTGGCCAACCGTGGTGTCGACGAGGTGCGCGCAGCGCGCTGAGTGATGCCCGGCAACCTGGGTTAACATGTCGCGCTTGTGCGGCAACCTGAACGATGAGAGAGACAAGGCGTGACGACCGATAACACCCCCAACCGCTATGTGGTGCTGGATACCGAAACCACGGGCATGCCGGTCACGGACGGGCACCGGATCATCGAGATCGGTTGTGTCGAGTTGCTGGGGCGGCGCCTGACCGGGCGTCACTTCCATGTCTACCTCAATCCGGACCGCGAGATCGACGAAGGCGCCATCGCGGTCCACGGCATCACCAACGACTACGTGGCCGACAAGCCGCGCTTCAGGGAAGTGGCCGATGAATTCTACGAGTTCATCAAGGGCGCCCAGCTGATCATCCACAACGCGGCGTTCGACGTCGGCTTCATCAACAACGAGTTCGCCCTGCTGGGGCAGAGCGAGCGCGCCGATGTCAGTGACTACTGCTCGGTGCTCGATACCCTGATGATGGCGCGCGAGCGCCATCCGGGGCAGCGCAACAGTCTGGATGCGCTGTGCAAGCGTTACGGCGTGGACAACTCCAACCGTGAGCTGCACGGCGCACTGCTCGACTCCGAGATTCTGGCCGACGTCTACCTGGCCATGACCGGTGGGCAGACCCACCTGTCGCTGGCGGGCGAGGGCGGTGATGGCGATGGCAGCGGGCGCCAGCAGGCCACGCCGATTCGCCGGCTGGATGCCGGTCGTCCTCGCACGCGGGTCATCCGCGCCAGTGAAGACGAGCTGGCGGCGCATCTGACGCGGCTCGCCGCCATCGAGAAATCCTCCGGCGGCCCGGCATTGTGGGCCCAGCTGGAAAAGGCGCCGGAATAACCGAACAGCGCAATTGCGACCTTTTCTTATAGCGTGATGCACAGGGGGTTCCGCCGCCAGGGGGGAGCCTCTAACCTGAGGCGATGGGCAGGCCAGGCCTGCCAGCCTTCAGGACGTCACAATGTATAAAGATCTCAAGTTTCCCGTCCTAATCGTGCACCGCGACATCAAGGCCGACACCGTGGCCGGTGATCGGGTGCGCGCCATCGCTCAGGAACTCACCCAGGACGGCTTCAGCATCCTGCCCACCGCCAGTGCAGCCGAGGGTCGCATCGTCGCCTCGACCCACCATGGCCTGGCCTGCATCCTCGTCGCCGCCGAGGGCGCCGGTGAGAACAGCCGGCTGCTGCAGGACATGGTCGAGCTGATTCGCGTGGCGCGGGTCAGGGCGCCGCAGCTGCCGATCTTCGCCCTCGGCGAGCAGGTCACCATCGAGAATGCCCCGGCCGAGGCGATGGCCGATCTCAACCACCTGCGTGGCATCCTCTACCTCTACGAAGACACCGTGTCCTTCCTGGCGCGGCAGGTGGCGCGTGCCGCGCACAACTACCTGGAAGGCCTGCTGCCGCCCTTCTTCAAGGCGCTGGTGCAGCATACCGCGCAGTCCAATTACTCCTGGCACACGCCCGGGCACGGCGGTGGCGTGGCCTATCGCAAGAGCCCGGTGGGCCAGGCCTTCCACCAGTTCTTCGGGGAGAACACGCTGCGTTCGGACCTCTCGGTGTCGGTACCGGAACTGGGCTCGCTGCTCGATCACACCGGGCCGCTGGCCGAGGCCGAAGCACGGGCTGCGCGCAATTTCGGCGCCGATCACACCTTCTTCGTGATCAACGGCACCTCCACGGCGAACAAGATCGTCTGGCATTCGATGGTCGGCCGGGACGACCTGGTGCTGGTCGACCGCAACTGCCACAAGTCGATCCTGCATTCGATCATCATGACCGGGGCGATTCCCCTGTATCTCTGCCCCGAGCGCAACGAACTGGGCATCATCGGCCCCATTCCGCTGAGCGAGTTCAGCCGGGAGTCGATCCAGGCCAAGATCGACGCCAGCCCGCTGGCGCGCGGTCGGGCGCCGAAGGTCAAGCTGGCCGTGGTGACCAACTCCACCTACGACGGGCTCTGCTACAACGCCGAGATGGTCAAGCAGGCCCTGGGCGATTCGGTCGAGGTGCTGCACTTCGACGAGGCCTGGTACGCCTACGCCGCCTTCCACGACTTCTACGCCGGGCGCTTTGGCATGGGCACCCAGTGCGACGAGCACTCGCCGCTGGTGTTCACCACGCATTCGACGCACAAGCTGCTGGCGGCCTTCAGCCAGGCGTCGATGATCCATGTGCAGGATGGCGGGCAGCGCCAGCTCGACCGTGATCGCTTCAACGAGGCGTTCATGATGCACATCTCGACCTCGCCGCAGTACGGCATCATCGCTTCGCTGGATGTGGCCTCGGCGATGATGGAGGGGCCGGCCGGTCGTTCGCTGATCCAGGAAACCTTCGACGAGGCGCTGAGCTTCCGCCGCGCCCTGGCCAACGTGCGCCGCAACCTCAGTGCTGACGACTGGTGGTTCAGCATCTGGCAGCCGGGGGCGGTCGACGGCGCCGATGAGCTGGCCACGGGCGACTGGGTGCTGCAGCCGGATGCCGACTGGCATGGCTTCGGCGAGGTGGCCGACGACTACGTGTTGCTCGATCCGATCAAGGTCACGCTGGTCATGCCCGGCCTTAACGCGGCGGGCAAGCTGGAGCAGCAGGGCATTCCCGCCGCCGTGGTCAGCAAGTTCCTCTGGGAGCGCGGTCTGGTGGTGGAGAAGACCGGCCTGTACTCCTTCCTGGTGCTGTTCTCCATGGGCATCACCAAGGGCAAGTGGAGCACGCTGTTGACCGAGTTGCTGGAGTTCAAGCGCAGCTTCGATGCCAACCTGCCGCTGATCGACGTGCTGCCGTCCATCGCCCATGCCGGCGCCGGACGCTACCAGGGCATGGGCTTGCGCGACCTGTGCGATGCGCTGCATGGCTGCTACCGCGACAACGCCACGGCCAAGGCGCTGAAGAGCATGTACACGGCGCTGCCCGAGGTGGCGATCAAACCGGCCGATGCCTATGACCGGCTGGTGCGCGGCGAGGTCGAGGCAGTGCCCATCGATCAGCTGCAGGGGCGCATCGCGGCGGTGATGCTGGTGCCTTATCCGCCGGGCATTCCGCTGATCATGCCGGGCGAGCGCTTCACGGCAGCGACGCGCTCTATTCTCGACTATCTGGCCTTCGCGCGGACCTTCGACCAGGCCTTCCCGGGCTTCGACATCGACGTGCACGGATTGCAGACCGAGGCGGGGCAGTACTGCGTGGATTGCCTGATGGAATGACCGCAGGGTCGCTCTGCCGGGGAGCGGGATTCTCGGCAGATCAAACCCTTACCACGGATATTCAAAGCGTTCGTTAACATCCGGGGCGTGCCCTGCGTCACACTGGCAAGCATCGACTTTTATGGCGTGCTTGTTATAGTTGCTCGGTTATTAATCACAAAATAATTATTGTGCCGAGCTGCGGCTGAGGATGCCTGCCATGTCCGACTACAAAGCCTTCCGCGTCGACCTGGCGGACAAGATCGCCCATGTGCAGATCAATCGTCCGGAAAAGGTCAACGCGATGAACGCCGATTTCTGGCGGGAGATCATCGAGATCTTCCGCTGGGTCGATGCCACCGACGCAGTGCGTGTCGTGGTGCTTTCCGGTGCGGGCAAGCATTTCTCCTCGGGCATCGACCTGATGCTGCTGGCTTCGGTCGGCGCGCAGCTGGGCAAGGACGTCGGTCGCAACGCCGATGCCCTGCGCCGCAAGATTCTCGAGCTGCAGGCCTCCTTCAATGCCGTCGACAACTGCCGCAAGCCGGTGCTGGCGGCGATCCAGGGTTATTGCATCGGTGGCGCCATCGATCTGGTCAGCGCCTGCGACATGCGTTATTCGACGGCCGATGCGCAGTTCTCCATCAAGGAGATCGACATGGGCATGGCCGCGGATGTCGGCACCCTGCAGCGTCTGCCGCGTATCATCGGCGATGGCATGATGCGCGAGCTGGCTTTCACCGGACGCAGCATCGATGGCAGCGAGGCCGCACGTATCGGCCTGGTCAACCGCACCTATGCCAGCCAGGAGGCGCTGCTGGACGGGGTCATGGGCATCGCCGCGGAGATCGCCAGCAAATCACCGATTGCGGTACGAGGAACCAAGGAAATGATTCGCTACATGCGTGATCATCGGGTCGACGATGGTCTCGAATACATTGCCACCTGGAATGCCGCCATGCTGCAGTCGGAAGACCTGCGCCTGGCGATGACCGCGCACATGAGCAAGCAGAAGCCGGAGTTCGCCGACTGATGCCGTTCCACTGTCGTTTGATGCGAGCGAACCGCGAGGTGCATAGAGCATGGTAAGTGGAGCCACATCCCTGAGTCTGGTGCGCGACGAGCTGTTCGTCACCATGGAAGAGGCCGAGCAGAGCCTGGAGCATTTCATTGCCGAGCGGCACAACGGCAGCCTGCTGCAGCAGGCGGTAGAGAGCCTGCAGCAGGTGCGTGGCACGCTCAACCTGATCGAGCTGGCCGGGGCCGAACTGCTGGCCCAGGAAGTGCTGGACCAGGCCACCGACATTCCGGTCGGGGCGGGCGAGGAGCGTGACGTGCAGCTGGCGGCGCTGAGCAATGCGCTGCACGTGCTGCGCCGCTACCTGGAAAACGTCGATGCCCATCGCCAGGAAATGCCCGAGCTGCTGCTGCCGGCGATCAATGACCTGCGCCAGGCCGGTGCGCAGCAGCCCTTGCCGGAGAGCTTCTTCTTCAGCGTGCGCCTCGATCATGCGCGGCCGCACACCGCGACCCAGCCGCTCGATGGCGCGGCCAAGCTGGCGGAAGGTAAGCGCCTGCGGCACATGTACCAGGTCGGCCTGCTGGGCTTCATCCGCGAACAGAACCCGCAGGCCAGCCTGAAGCTGATGGTGCGGGCGATGGTGCGCCTCGACAGCCTGTTCGCCAACGAGCCGCGCGGGCGCATGTGCTGGATCGGCGCTGCGGCCATCGAGGCGCAGTGCGACGCACAATTGCTGGCGCGCAAGTCCCGCAAGCAGCTGTTCTCGCGGGTCGACCGCGAACTCAAGCTGATGCTGGGCAACCCGCAGTACGAAGCCCCGCGCAGCCTGCTGAAGGAGCTGCTGTACCTCGTCGCGCTGGCGGACAGCCACGGCCCCCAGGCGAGCGCCATGCGCGAGGTATTCGGCCTGACGCCGCTGCCGTTCACCGATCACCTGCTGGAAGAGGAATACCAGCGCCTGTCCGGGCCGGGCAAGGCGGTGATGCGTTCGCTGTCCTCGGCGATCCGTGAGGAACTGGCCAGCGTCAAGGACATGCTCGACCTGCTCGAGCGCGGCACCCTACAGGGCGAGACCCTGGGTACCCTGCATGCGTTGCTGGGCAAGCTGGCCAAGACCCTTGGCATGGTCGGCTTGAATTCCGCTGGCAACTCGCTCAGCGCCCAGTTGCCGCACGTCGCCGCCTGGAATGCCGAGACACCGCCGCAACCGGAGCAGCTGCACAAGCTTGCCGACGCGGTGCTGTACGTCGAGGGTATGGTGGCCAGCCTGGAGCGGGGCGAGGGTCGAGAGGCGCGGCCGGCGGCGGCCGAGCCTGGCAACGAGGCCGACTCCTTCGCCCATCACCAGCTCAACGAAGCGCGCATCGTGGTGGTCGACGAGGCTCAGGCCGGCCTGGCGCTGGCCAAGCGGGCCATCACCGCCTACCTGGAAGCGGGTGGCGACAAGATGCACCTGGCCAACGTACCGTTCAGCCTGCAGGCCGTCCGGGGTGGTCTGTGGTTCCTCGAGCAGCGTCGTGCGGCGAACCTGGTCGGCGCCTGCGCCGACTACATCCAGACGCGCATGCTCGATTCGGGGCAGATGCCCTCCGAGCAGATGCTCGAAACCCTGGCTGATGCCCTCAGCAGCCTGGAGTACTACCTGGAAGCCGGTGCCGTGATGCGTCCGGAAACGCGGCCCAGCGTGCTCGACCTGGCCGAGGAAAGCGTCAAGGCGCTGGGCATGCCGGTGGCCGCCTGATGGCCTGGCGCAATGCCTTTCTCGATCCCGCGCAGGCGGGGGGCTGGGCGCTGCTGTACAACCAGCAGCACTTTCTGGCTGACAGCAACGGCGTCCTGTTCCCGCGTGACTGGATCAAGCGCCAGGACCTGGAGATAGTCGGTGAGCAGGGCATTGGCTACTTCGGCGAGGATGCGGTCTACCTGCTGCAGGTGAAACCGTCGACACAGCTCGAGGGCTGCAGCTGGCAGAGCCTGCGTCAGTTCATGTTGCAGGGCGAGGCGGAAACCTTCCGCATGCTCGCCTACGCCGCGCAGATCGGCACCTGGTATGCCGAGCACCGTTTCTGTGGCAGCTGCGGGGCTGCGACACGGCAGTTGCCTGGCGAGCGGGCGATGCGCTGCGACAGCTGCGAATCGCAGCACTATCCGCGGATTTCACCGAGCATGATCGTTCTGGTCACGCGCGGCGATGAGGTCCTGCTGGCGCGCTCGCCGCGTTTCGTCACGGGGATCTACAGCACCCTGGCCGGCTTCGTCGAGCCAGGCGAGTCGGTGGAGCACTGCGTGGCGCGTGAAGTGCGCGAGGAAGTCGGTGTCGAGGTGCAGAACCTGCAGTACATTGGCAGCCAGGGCTGGCCGTTCCCACACTCGCTGATGCTGGGCTTCCATGCCGAGTATGCCGGCGGCGACATCGTCATGCAGGAGGACGAGATCGAGGACGCGCGCTGGTTCCGTGTCGACGACCTGCCACCGCTGCCGGCTTCGCGCTCCATCGCGCGCTACCTGATCGATCTCTACGTGGCTCGCCGCCTGGGCCTGCCGGAGCCCGAACTGCAGGCCTGACAGAGCAGGCGCAAGGCCTGCTCGTGCGCGGTGCGAGGTCGCTCAGGCGACCCAGTGTTGCCAGACCAGGCGGGCGGTCAGTGCCAATACCACCAGAATGAACACCGGGCGAATGAATCTCGAGCCGCCCTTGATCGCGGTGCGCGCGCCCAGGAAGGCGCCGATCATCAGGGCTGCGCCCATGCTCAGGCCGAGCACCCAGGCCACCTGGCCGAAGGCGATGAAGACCACCAGTGCCGCCGCGTTGCTGACGAAGTTCATGGTGCGTGCGACACCGCTGGCACGAACCAGGTCCAGCGGGTACATCAGCAGGCTGCTGACCGTCCAGAATGCGCCCGTGCCAGGGCCGGCCACCCCGTCATAGAGACCGAGCCCCAGGCCTTGAGGCCACTGGCGGGCTTTGGCGATCGGCAGGTCGTGTTCGGCCGGGGCCTCCGGCATGCGGCCGAACAGCAGGTAGATGCCGCAGGCGAAGACCACGGCCGGCAGCATCTGATTGAGCCAGGCGGCCGGCATCCAGTGGGCGATGACGGCGCCGAGCAGGGCGCCGATCAGGGTGGCCAGCAGGGCGTTGCGCCACTG
Organism: Ectopseudomonas khazarica; assembly: GCF_017915135.1. NCBI lineage: Bacteria > Pseudomonadati > Pseudomonadota > Gammaproteobacteria > Pseudomonadales > Pseudomonadaceae > Ectopseudomonas > Ectopseudomonas khazarica. The sequence goes on from NZ_CP068551.1 coordinate 2,336,292, forward strand.
TTTCGGATCGAACAGTTTGCGCCGGTAGAACGTCAGTGCGGCAGTGCCCGAGCCGAAGGTGGCGCAGAGCTTGTTGGTGCCCAGCACCAGGTGTGGTGGCAGGCCAGCGGTCAGCAGTGCCGGGATGGTCAGCAGGCCACCGCCGCCGGCGATGGCGTCGATGAAACCGGCGATGAAGGCAACCAGAGCGAGGATGGCCAGCGTGCTGGGGTCGATGGCGAGTTCGAGCAGGGGCATATTAAAAATGTCGACTTGTGGGCAAGTGCGCAGCCTGGCGGCTGTTCGTGGCAGGGAGAGCTGCGCATAATGCCGGGATTTCGTCAGAGAAGGAATGCGAGCGATGCAATACGATGGGTTGGCCTGGGCCGTGGCGCTGTTGGCCGTGCTGGCGCTACTGGTGGCATTGCGCGTTCTGCTCAATACAGGCTGGTTCCTCGGTTGGCTGCGCGGCACCTGCGGCCTGGCGTTTCTCGCACTGGCCGGCCTGATAGGCCTGGTGGCCTACGACCTGTATACCTACGAGCCGCTGGAGCCGGGCAAGCCGCTGGTGACGCTGAGCTTCAAGGCGGATGGCCCGCAGCGCTATCGGGTCAGCCTGCTGGAAGGCGGGCGGGAGCGGGTCGTCACCCTCGAGGGGGACATGTGGCAGCTCGATGGCCGGCTGATTCGCTGGAAGGGCCTGGCCGAGCTGATCGGCCTCGAGCCCGGTTACCGCCTGGAGCGCCTTTCCGGGCGTTTCCTCGCCATCGAGCAGCAGGCACTGGCGCAGCATGGCCGCGTGCAGCTGGCCGAGAGTCCCTATGGCGTCGACCTGTGGCGCTGGTTGCGCCTGAGCCAGCGTGACCTGCTGCTGTTCGATCCGCAGGCGCTGCGGGTGACCTACCTGCCGATCGCGGCGGATGCCGTGTACAGCGTGAGCCTGACCCCGACCGGGCTGCTGGCCGAGCCGATGAATTCTGCTGCCGAGGCGGCGCTGAAGGACTGGTAAGCGCAGTACTCAGGTGACGTGAAATGCCCCTGATCCTCGCAAGGATCAGGGGCATTGTTCTTTCAGGGGCGTTTCGGTTGGGTTGTATGCCCAGCGGGCGTTCCGGCTTAGCGCTTGATGCCGATCTTTTCCAGCGTGCGCAGTTCGCGTGGGAGCAATTGCTGCATCGAGGCGCTGGCCTTGATGCGCTGGTAGTGAGCAGCCAGCTTCGGCCAGCGCGCAGCGTCCAGTGTCTCCCCGCCGTGTTCCATGTTCAGCAGCTGGCTGGCCAGCGCCAGGTCGGCCATGCTCGGTTGCTCGCCCAGGAAGTAGGGCGCGTCGCCCAGGGTTGTCTCGAAATAGTCGAAATGGCCGGGCAGCTTGTCCTTGAGCGTCTGCTGCACCTTGTCCTCGTCACAGGGCTGGCCCATGCTGGTTTTCAGCACGCGATGGCGGAACACGGTGAAGGTGCACAAGGGGGCCAGCTCGTAGTCGGCGTACTTCTCCAGCCAGCGGACCTGGGCGCGCTGCTGCGCGTCCGCACCATAGAGAGGCTTGCGCTCGGAGTAGCGTTCTTCCAGGTACTGGCAGATGACGCTGGAGTCGGCCAGCTTGAGGTCGCCGTCACGAAAGGCCGGAATGCGCCCCAGCGGGTTGAGCTCACGGAACCAGTCGGGTTGGCCGAAGGGCATGACCACTTCGAGCTCGTAATCCAGCTCCTTTTCGATCAGGCACAGGCAGAGTTTGCGGACGAAAGGGGACAGGGGTGCCCCGTAGACGGTCAGGCTCATTTCAGTTCCTTTCTCTCGGCGTACGGTGTTTTCGACTGGGCCGGATGAAGTCGCGCGAGGCTCAGTCGTAGATGTTCTTCTTCTTCCAGTCGTCGTCTCCCAGGTTCTTCAGGCCTTCGGTCAGCTCGCTGGACTCCTCGGCGCTCGGGGCGTTGTTGTTGAGTACCATGGCGTTGGCGCGCGCCAGCTGCTCTTCGAAGCGCTTGAGCTGCGCCTGGTACTGGGCGGGCTCAGGCTGCTTGCGCAGGTACTGGACGCCTCGCTCGAAGGCCAGGCGGGCCTGTCCTGGCTGCTTCTGTTGCAGGGCCGCCTGGCCCAGGGTGCTGAAGAACTCGATATGCACCAGCACCAGCATCTGGCGGATCTGCTTCAGCCAGTGCTTGCCTTCGTTGGCCGGCAGCAGCCCGCCTTGTACCGAACCGGTGACCAGGGCGTGAAGGTTCTCCAGCAGGAAGCGCACATCCTTGGCCTTGGCTTCGTTGGCGATCGGTTGTGGGGGATTCTTCACCGCGATGGATTCGCCTTGCGCGATCTGCGCCTTCAGCGTCTCGATGTCTGTCTTGAGCGTGGCGTTCTGTTTTTCCAGCGGCAGCAGGCGTTCACTGGCCTGCAGTTGCAGTTTGGCGAGCAGCAGCTTCAGCTGCGGGGTCATCAGTTGGCCTGGCAGACGTTCGGAGAGGTCCTGGCAGCGCCGGATGCGGTCGAGCAGGTCGGCACGTTGGCGCGCCTTCTCCAGCTTGCTGTTCTCGACGGCGTGGTTGATATAGGCAATCACCATCAACAGGGCGATGCCGCCGACGATCAGCAGGGTAATCACGAGTGCGGACACTGCTTGGGACCTCTCGGAAATCGACTTTTCGACCGAGTGTAGTGGCTTGGCCGCATGGCTCCTAGTGCCATGTCAATTTATGGTCTGAAGTCTTTGATTTTAAAAATTTTTTAGAGAGAGGTTGACGGACTCCGAAAGGCTCCATAGAATGCGCGCCACTTCCAGCGCAATGCTAGAAACAGAGCGAAGGAAGCCGGAAAGTTGTTTGATGTTCCGGGGTGTGTCCCCTTCGTCTAGTGGCCTAGGACACCGCCCTTTCACGGCGGTAACAGGGGTTCGAGTCCCCTAGGGGACGCCACTTTAAGTTGTACATGCGGGAATAGCTCAGTTGGTAGAGCACGACCTTGCCAAGGTCGGGGTCGCGAGTTCGAGTCTCGTTTCCCGCTCCAGATTTTCGAAATACTGCTTCGGCAGGGTTTCAAACGAAGTTCCAGGTCCCCTTCGTCTAGTGGCCTAGGACACCGCCCTTTCACGGCGGTAACAGGGGTTCGAGTCCCCTAGGGGACGCCACTTCAAGTTGTACCGCGGGAATAGCTCAGTTGGTAGAGCACGACCTTGCCAAGGTCGGGGTCGCGAGTTCGAGTCTCGTTTCCCGCTCCAAATAAACGAAAACGCCGCTCATTCGAGCGGCGTTTTCGTTTCTGCGATTTGCCTTCAGGTCGCTTGTGCCAGGCCCAGCAGGGCATAGCCCAGTCCGCACAGCCCCCAGCCCAGCCAGGGCGAGAACAGCGTGCGCCAGAGCCGCAGGCGCGGCGTGAAGCCGACGCCGTGGATGAAGGCGCAGGACACGCCCCACATCACCAGCATCAGCAGCGAATGGCTGTAGCCTCCCTGGCTGTCGAGCATGGCGCCGGGATGGATCAGCAGCACCAGCGCCATGGGCATCGCCAGCAGCCAGGAGAGCGCGCGCAGTGGCGCGCGCTCGCTCAGGGCAAGTTCACTCATGCTCGCTCTCGGTGTCGAGGTCCTGAGTGGTTTCCAGCCACAGGGCGTTGATGATGCCGAAGCTGCAGGCCAGCAGCACGCCAAGAATCCAGGTGAAGTACCACATCGCGTTTCTCCTCAATACAGGCCGTGGGGGTTGGCTTCGATGCTCTGCTCGTTGAGCTTGCCCCACATCTTCACGTAGCCCCACAGGGTGTAGACGAGGATCAGCGGAACGAAGATGCAGGCGACGACGAACATGATGCCCAGGGTCTTGCGACTCGATACCGCGTCCCACAGGGTCAGGCTGGAGGCCGGATCGAGGCTCGAGGGGAAGACGAAGGGGAACAGGGCGAAGCCTGCGGTGCAGATGGCCCCGACTATCATCAGGCTGCTGCCGGCGAAGGCCAGGCCGGCGCGTCGCCAGGTGCTGGCGAGAATCGCCAGCAGGGCGCCGAGCAGGGCCAGTACGGGGGCGACCAGGGTCACCGGGTAACGGGCATAGTTGCCGAGCCAGCCGGCGTTGTCGGCGATCACCTGCTTGTTCAGCGGGTTCAGGGCGGCGCCGGCATCCACGGCGCTGGCCAGGGTCATGCCTTCGATGCCCATGGCCAGCCAGCTGCCAGCGAGAAGGAAGCCAACCAGGAATACCAGGGCACAGAGGTAGGTGGCGCGGCGCGAACGTGCTGCCAGGTCACCCTCGGTGCGCAGCATCAGCCAGGCGCCGCCATGGGCGCAGAGCATGCTCAGGCTGACCACGCCACAGAGCAGCGCGAACGGGTTGAGCAGGGCGAAGAAGGAGCCGTGGTAGGTCGAACGCATCATGTCGTCGAGCTGGAACGGCAGGCCGAGGAAGAGGTTGCCGAAGGCCACGCCGAATACCAGCGCAGGCACCGCGCCGCCGACGAACAGGGCCCAGTCCCAGGCGCTGCGCCAGCGCGGGTCGCTGACCTTGCTGCGGTAGTCGAAGCCGACGGGCCGGCAGAACAGGGCGAACAGCACCAGCAGCATCGCCCAGTACAGTCCGGAGAAGGCCACCGCGTAGACCATTGGCCAGGCGGCGAACAGCGCGCCGCCGGCGGTGATGAACCATACCTGGTTGCCGTCCCAGTGCGGGGCGATGGTGTTGATGGCGACGCGGCGTTCGTTGTCGGTCCTGCCCACGAAGGGCATCAGCGCCATGGCGCCCATGTCGAAGCCGTCGGTCAGGGCGAAGCCGATCAGCAGCACGCCGATCAGCAGCCACCACACGAGTTTCAGTGTTTCGTAGTCGAACATGACGAAGTCCTCAGGCGTGGGCCGGCTGCTGTTGCTCGAAGTGGTAGCGTCCGCTGTGCAGGCTGGAGGGGCCGAGGCGGGCGAACTTGATCATCAGGTACATCTCCACCACCAGCAGCAGGCTGTAGAAGGCGATCAGCGCCGTCAGCGAGCCCCAGATGTCGCCGGTCGACAGACTGGAGGCGGACAGGTGGGTCGGCAGCACCTCGCCGATCGACCAGGGCTGGCGACCATGCTCGGCCACGTACCAGCCGGTCTGCGCGGCGATCCACGGCAGGGGCAGGCTCCACAGCGCCCATTTCAGCAGCCAGGGTTTGCTTTCCTCGTTCTTCTTCGCCGAGGCCCAGAAGGCGCAGGCGAACAGCGCCAGCATGAGGAAGCCGCAGGCGACCATGATGCGGAAGGTCCAGAACAGGCTGAATACGTTGGGGATGGTGTCCAGCGCCGCCTGCCTGATCTGCGCTTCGCTGGCATCGACCACGTTCGGCGTGTACTTCTTCAGCAGCAGACCGTAGCCCAGGTCGTTCTTGACCTCGTTGAAGGCGGCGATGGTCTCTGCCGACTTGTCGCCGCCGCGCAGGCGCTCCAGCAGCGCGTAGGCGCTCATGCCGGTACGGATGCGTGCCTCGTGCTCGATGAGCAGGTCCTTGATGCCCTTGACCTCTTCATCCAGCGAGCGGGTGGCGATCAGGCCCAGCACGTAGGGAATCTTCACCGCATAGTCGGTGCGCTGCTCCTGCTGGTTGGGCAGGCCGAACAGGGTGAAGCCGGCCGGTGCCGGGTGGGTGTCCCACTCGGCTTCGATGGCGGCCAGCTTGGTCTTCTGCACGTCACCGATCTCGTAGCCGGATTCGTCGCCGAGGACGATCACCGAGAGGATCGAGGCCAGGCCGAAGGCCGAAGCGATGGCGAAGGAGCGGCGGGCGAAGCCCTGGTCGCGCTTTTTCAGCAGGTAGTAGCTGGAGATCGCCAGGACGAAGATCGAACCGGTGACGTAGCCGGCCGCCACGGTGTGCACGAACTTGACCTGGGCCACCGGGTTGAACAGCAGGGCGCCGAAGTCGGTCAGCTCCATGCGCATGGTCTCGAAGTTGAACTCGGCGCCGACCGGGTTCTGCATCCAGCCGTTGGCGATCAGGATCCACAGCGCCGAGAGGTTCGAACCCAGTGCCACCAGCCAGGTCACGGTCAGGTGCTGCAGCCTGGACAGGCGATCCCAGCCAAAGAAGAACAGGCCGATGAAGGTGGATTCGAGGAAGAAGGCCATCAGCCCTTCGATGGCCAGTGGCGCGCCGAAGATGTCACCGACGTAGTGGCTGTAGTAGGCCCAGTTGGTGCCGAACTGGAACTCCATGGTCAGCCCGGTGGTGACGCCCAGGGCGAAGTTGATGCCGAACAGCTTGCCCCAGAACTTGACCATGTCCTGATAGACCTGTTTGCCGGTCATCACGTAGACCGACTCCATGATCGCCAGCAGGAAGGCCAGGCCCAGGGTCAGGGGCACGAAGATGAAGTGATACATCGCTGTCATGGCGAACTGCAGGCGTGACAGGTCGACGACTGATTCCGAGATCATCTCGGTTTCTCCTCGGTGGGTATTGAAGAGGGGGTGGTAGCGGGGCCGAACAGGTGGGCCTCGACGCGTTGCTGGCCGTCGCCGGGGACGGCCGGCTCGTTGAACCAGATGGCCTTGATGCTCAGCAGCAGGGTCAGCTTGATCAGCAGGATCACGGCGATCTCGCGTACCAGCGGGATGCGCCATGCGGAGGCGGAGGGTTGGCGTTCGGACATCCAGGAGCTCCTTGCCGGCAGCGGGCGGCCCTGAGCGGGCGACGCTCGCTGGCAGTGTGTGTCCTAATGTTACTGATTACCTGGGGGAGTATAGAAGTGCCGGGGATTGATGCAGGTCAGTAGAACCGCGATTAGCTTGCCGACGGTGACAGGCGTTGCCGGTCACGGGCCGTTTCAGTCGAATTCCGGCAGGCTGGGGGCGAGCACGTCGCGTCCGGCGGCCTGCCAGGCATCGATACCACCTGCCAGGGAAAGCACCTGGCGGTAGCCCATTTCCCGCAGGGCGTCGGCGGCCAGCGCCGAGCGTCCACTGTTCTTGCAGTAGAGCACCAGCCTGAGGTCGCGGTTGGCCAGTTGCGGGTCGTTGCTCAGCCTGAATTCCAGCAGCCCGCGAGGGATGTGGACGGCGCCGGGAATGTGCGCTGCGCTGAACTCGTCCGCCTCTCGCACGTCGATCAGCAGGTCGGCAGCCCGGATGGCCGCGTCAGCCTGCGGCAGATCGACTTCGTCGATGCGGCTCCTGGCAGCGGCCACCAGGTCATGTGCGCTCTTCATGAAACGTTCCTTTCGTCGCGTATGGGGGAGGGAGTATCGGCACGCTCCAGGGTCTCCCGGGTCAGCTGCGGCGCCAGGTGCTTGAGCGCCTGGAACTGGCTGATGAATACCTGGCCGGCGAAGCGTTCGAGGAAGTCGGAGCGGCGCAGCTGATCCATCACCGGTCCCTTGACCTCGGACAGGTGCAGCTGCACGCCGGCCGCATGCAGGCGCTCGACGATGGCGTGCAGCGAATCCAGGGCGCTGGCGTCGATCAGGTTGACGCCCGGACACATCAGCACCAGGTGGCGCACCTGCGGGCGGCTGGCGATCAGCTCGCCGATACGGTCTTCCAGATAGCGGGCATTGGGGAAGTACAGGCTCTCGTCGACACGCAGCGACAGCACGCTGGGTGACTCGACCACGGCGAAGCGCTCGACGTTGCGAAAGTGCTCGCTGCCCGGTACCTGGCCGACCACGGCCATGTGCGGCTGGCTGGTGCGCCAGAGAAACAGCAGCAGCGACAGGCCGACGCCGATGAGGATGCCGGCTTCGACACCGATCAGCAGCACGCCGAACAGGGTCGCGGCCTGCGCTGCGCCATCCTGGCGCGAGTAGCGCCAGGTATGGCGCAGTGACCGCAGGTCCACCAGGCTGAGCACCGCGACGATGATGGTGGCTGCCAGCACCGCTTGCGGCAGGTCGTGCAGCAGGGGTGTCAGCAGCATCACGCTGACGCCGATGCCGATGGCGGTGAACACGCCGGCCATGGGGGTTTGCGCCCCGGCATCGTAATTGACCACCGAGCGAGCGAAACCGCCGGTGACGGGAAAGCCGCCGCTGAAGGCTGCGGAGAGGTTCGCCGCCCCCAGCCCGAGCAGCTCGTTGTCCGGCTGGATGCGCTGGCGGCGTTTCGCCGCCAGTGTCTGGCCGACGGAGACCGACTCGACGAAGCCCACCAGGCTGATCAGCAGCGCGGCCGGCAGCAGCTGCACGGCCAGCTCCAGGTTCAGCGTCGGCAGTGTCAGGCCGGGCAGGCCCTGGGGCACGCTGCCGACGACCTTGACCCCGGCCTGCTGCAGGTGCAGCAGGCTGACCGCGATGATCGCGACGACGATGGCCAGCACCGGCCCGGCCTTGGCCAGGTTGCCGGCCAGCTGCGGCGACAGCCCGAGGCGTTGCAGCGTCTGCTTGAGGTAACCCCTGGCCCATCCCAGCCAGGCGAGGCTGAGCAGGCCGATGATCAGCGTGGGCCAGTGCGTCTGCGGCAGTGCCTGCAGCAGCTCTGGCAGCAGGTGCAGCAGGTTCTCGCCGGAGGCGGAGACGCCCAGCAGGTGCTTGAGCTGGCCGACGGCGATGAGGATGCCGGAGGCGCTGATGAAGCCGGAAACCACCGGATGACTGAGGAAGTTGGCGACGAAACCCAGGCGCAGCATGGCCATCGCGGCCAGCAGCAGGCCCGAGAGCAAGGCCAGCAGCATCGCGGCGCCGATGTATTCCGGGCTGCCGGCAGGGAACAGCGGTGCCAGGCTGGCGGCGGTCATCAGCGAGACCACGGCCACCGGGCCGACGGCCAGGGTGCGGCTGGTGCCGAACACGGCATAGGCCAGCAGCGGCAGGATACTGGCGTACAGGCCGGTCACCGGCGGCAGGCCCGCGAGCATGGCGTAGGCCAGGCTCTGCGGGATCAGCATCAGCGTGACGATCACCGCGGCCAGTCCATCCTGCGAGGCGCTGGCGCGGTTGTACGTGCGCCCCCATTGCAGACAGGGCAGCCAGTGGCCCAGCTTCATTTCTGCTCCTTGTCGAAGTCACACGCTGCGGGTGCCTCCACCGCCAGGGGCTGATGCGGCAGGTGCCTGGGTTCGGCCAGCCACTCGCGGCCCCGGAGCATCAGGTCGAAGTAGATGCCAGGCATCATCTTCACCTTCAGGTCCCAGGCCAGGCGGCGCGGTACGGTCGGGTCCAGGGGGAAGGTCGGCAGCAGCTTGCCGCCATAGCCGAATTCGGCCAGCACCACCTTGCCGCGCTCCACCGTCAGCGGGCAGGAGCCGTAGCCGTCATAGATCGCCTGTGGGCCTCGGCCAGCGAGCAGCGCCAGCACATTCTCGGCGACGACCGGGGCCTGCTTGCGCACGGCGGCTGCGGTTTTCGCATTGGGTGCCGCGCAGACGTCGCCCAGGCTGAAGACGTTGCCGAAGCGCGGGTGGCGCAGGGTTTCGTGATCGGCCTCGAGCCAGCCATCGGCACCCGCCAGCGGGCTCTGGCGGATGAACTCGGGGGCGCGCTGGGGTGGGACGGCATGCAGGAAGTCGAAGGTCTTCTCGATCGTCCGGCTTTCGCCATTGGCATCGGTCTGCCGGAACCAGGCCCGTCTGGCGGGGCCATCGACGGCAATCAGATCGGTATTGAAGTTGAGCTGTGCGCCATAGCGCTCGACGTACTGCATCAGCGGCGGAACGAAGGCCGCGACGCCGAACAGCACCGCGCCTGCCGAGCAGAACTCGACGTCGATCTGCGCCAGCACCGCCTGCTTGAGCCACCAGTCGCACGACAGGTACATGGCCTTCTGCGGCGCTCCCGCGCATTTGATCGGCATGGCCGGCTGGGTGAACAGGGCGCGGCCCTCGCGCAGGTTCTGTACCTGTTGCCAGGTATAGGGCGCCAGTTCGAACTGGTAGTTGGAGGTCACGCCGTTCTTGCCCAGCGTCTCCCTGAGACCTTCGATGCCATCCCAGTGCAGGCTGAGGCCGGGGCACACGACCAGGGCGCGATAGCTGATCCGGTTGCCGTCTTCCAGCACCACCCGTTGCTGCTCCGGCTCGAAACCGGCCACCGCCGCGTGGATCCAGTGCGCGCCATGGGGAATGCAGCGCGCCATCGGGCGCTCGGTGCGGGCGCGGTCGAACACGCCGGCACCGACCAGGGTCCAGCCCGGCTGGTAGTAGTGCTGCTCACGCGGTTCGATCACCGCGATGCGCAGCTCGGGGTTGCGCTTGAACAGACTGGCGGTCACCGCACAGCCCGCCGCGCCGCCTCCGACCACGACCACGTCGTAGCGCTGGGTGGGCGTACTGGCGGACTGCGCCTGGGGCAGCGGCGCCTGCTGCCAGCGTTGCTGCAGGCGTGGTGCCAGCCCACTGAGGTCGTAACCCTGCTCGCCTGCGGTGCTGAGCAGCACCTGCGGGTCGAGGTGGTGGGCCTCGCTCAGCGCCCACAGGCTGGTCGAGCGAGTGCCGCTTCGGCAGAACGCCAGCAGCGGGCCACGCGCCTGTGTCAGCAGGGCATTGAAGGCGCTGACGTCGTCGTCGCCGATCTGTCCGGAAACCACGGGCAGGTGGTAGTACTCCAGGCCATTGGCCTGGGCGGCGGCCGCCAGTTCGGCGGAGCCGGGCTGGCCCTGCTCTTCGCCGTCGGGGCGATTGTTGATGACGCTGCGAAAACCGGCAGCGGCGAGCATGCCCATGTCCGCCGGCTGCAACTGGGCTGCCACGGCGATGAACGGGGTCAGGCGCTTGAGCGATTCCATGGTGATGACCTCAGAGCACGTCGAGAGGGATCTTCAGGTAGCGGGTGCCGTTGCCTTCGGCCGGCGGCAGCTGACCGGCGCGCATGTTGACCTGCACCGAGGGCAGGATCAGGTTGGGCATGCCCAGGGTGGCGTCGCGCTCGCGCCGCATGGCGACGAAATCGGCCTCGGCGATGCCCTGGTGAACGTGCACGTTGTGCGCGCGCTGTTCGGCGACCGTGGTCTGGTTGCGGAAATCGTCGCGGCCCGCTGCCTTGTAGTCGTGGCACATGAACAGGCGGGTGTCGTCGGGCAGGGCGAAGAGCTTCTGGATCGACTGGAACAGCACATGGGCATCGCCGCCGGGGAAGTCGCAGCGCGCGGTGCCGTAGTCCGGCATGAACAGCGTGTCGCCGACGAAGCCGGCGTCGCCGATCAGGTAAGTCATACAGGCCGGGGTATGGCCAGGGGTGTGCAGGGCCCGGCCACGCAGCTCGCCGATGCGGAACTCGTCACCATCGCGAAGCAGGCGGTCGAACTGGCTGCCGTCGGTGGCGAACTCGCTGCCGGCGTTGAACAGCTTGCCGAAGGTGTTCTGCACCACCCTGATGTTTTCACCGATGGCCAACTGGCCGCCCAGTTCGCGCTTGAGGAAGGGCGCGGCGGAGAGGTGGTCGGCGTGCACGTGGGTTTCCAGCAGCCACTCGACGTGCAGATCGCGTGCCCTGACGAAGGCGACGATGCGCTCGGCGCTGGCGTGCGAGGTGCGCCCGGAGGCGGCATCGTAGTCCAGCACCGAGTCGATGATCGCGCAATGCTGCGAGGTTGGGTCAATGACCACATAGCTGTAGGTGTAGGTGGCAGGATCGAAGAATTCGACGACATCGGGCTGCATGACCAGGCTCCTTCTCATACCCGTGGGAGTATTTAGTTAAGAAAGAGCTTAACTGTGTTTTGGTTCTATGCATAGATTGATATGGAATAAGCGAGGGTGGCCTTGTTCAGGACGGCCATAACCGTCCTGCAAGTCGTTGAATGACTTGGCTTTGGCCAGATCCGGCGGACTCGAACGCACGCCGGAGAGGGGTGATCAGGTGTACTTGGTGAAGATCTCGCGCACGCGCTGCAGTGACGCTTCGGTGTCCTGCTCCGGGTCGAGCATGGCTTCTTCGATGAGGCAGGTGAGCATCAGCCGATAGGACTTGTCCAGCGCACTGCGCGCCGCCGAGAACTGCTGGGCAATGGCGGCACAATCCTCGCCGCGCCTGATCATCGCCTGGATGCCGCGTATCTGGCCCTCGACCCGGGCCAGGCGTTTGAGCATCGCTTGTTGCTGCTCGAGCATGCGTGCGTGCAGGTCGGTAGGTTCGGTCATGGCGTGTCCTGTGCGATGGGGCGACTCAGGGTGAAGGCGCCGCGCAGTTCGCCAAGCTGGTAGCCGCGGGCCTGATCATGCGGATAGTACTGGTCAATCGCATTCTCTACCTCTGTCCTGATCGTCGCACCGTGGCACGCCAGGCAAGGCTCGCCGACGGCGATGGCCTGCATGTAGCGGTATTGCCCGTCGACTTCCTCGGCATGGCGCAGCTGCGCGACGGGCGTGCCGCTGGCGGCTGCGGCGGCAAAATCCTGCAGTACACGGCGCTCCCAGGCATCGGGGGCGTTGTCCGGGTTGCGTACCTTCAGGGACGTGCGGCCGATCTGCCAGGTCTGCCGGCTGTGTTCGCTGGCGATCCGCGGCGCCAGTGCGTGGCAGGCCTGGACCGCTGCACCCGGCCCGCCATCGGCGATGGCCTGGCGCACGGTGCCGAGCAGCTGTTCGGCGAACGCAGGTATCTGCTTGGCCGCGTCCTCCTGCCAGGGCGTGGCGGCATACAGGGTGTCGCTGGTAAGCAGGGCGGCGAGCAGCAGGGTGCGCATGATCGATCCTCATAAATACTGGTGGGGGTATTTATGCACGAAACCAGCGCGCTGTCATCGCCACGACCTGCGACACGACGACTCGTAGTGCATTCAGGTGCGGATCAGTGCCGGGCGCCGTCGGTGGGCAGGGTCAGCAGTTGCTTTTCCTGGTGCCAGTCGAACGGCTCGCCGTTCTCTTCGGCGGCGAAGCGACGTTCATCGAGCGTCTGGTACAGGGCAATTTCCTCGTCCGGCATGAAGTGCAGGCAATCGCCGCCGAAGAACCACAGCAGGTCGCGCGGCACCAGATGGGCGATCTGCGGGTAGCGGTTGAACACCTGGCTGATCAGGTCCTGGCCCAGGTACTGGCTGGAGACCGGGTCGCGCGGCAGTTCGGCGAGCAGTTCGTCGTAACGTTCGAGGAACAGGGCGTGGCTGTCGTCGAGCACCTGTTCGGCTTCGCCCAGGGCGACGAGGATGCCGCGCAGGTGGTTGAGCAGGGCGAGGTGGTGTTCGAGATGGCTGGCCATGATGCGATTTCCTGAAGGGTAAAACGGGCGCAGGAGTATAGAGTTCCTGGCGCCCGCTGTCCCGTCCGGGTGATTGCCGGCCTGGTGCCGGCTGCTGTCAGCGCACCTTGCCGCGACCGAGCTTGAGCTCTTCCTTGGCGAAGTCGTCGACGTCGATCACGCGGCGCCGCGCCGCTTCGGCATCCTGCAGGCGCTGGCCCTGCTCGCCGTCGAGAATGCCGGCGCCAATCGCCGCTTCGATGGCGTCCTGGCCGGGGGCCGGTTGCAGGCTGCCATCCTTGAGCGCCTGGTGCAGGCGCTTGCGGGCATCGTGGCTGGCGTGCACCAGGTTCAGCGCATGCTGCAGGGCGCCGACCGAATCCTGGTCGGCCTGCGGGCGATAGCAGCCTTCCAGGACCGACTCCAGGGCCGGGTCGCCGGCCTGGCGGCCGATGATCGCGGCGACTTCGCCATCCAGTTCGTCGCTCGGCCCCTGATGGCGGCGGCCCAGCGGGAACACCAGCACCTTGAGCAGGCAGCCGAACAGGCGGTTGGGGAAGTTGCCCAGCAACTCATCGAGGGCCTGCTCGGCGTGGTACAGGTTTTCCTCCATGGCCCAGCGCAGCAGCGGCCGTAGGGCCTCCGGGTAGTCCAGGTCGTGATAGCGCTTGAGCGCCGCCGAGCCCAGGTACAGGTGGCTGAGCACATCGCCGAGGCGCGCGGAGAGGCGCTCGCGGCGCTTCAGGTCGCCGCCGAGCAGCATCATGCTGCTGTCGGCACACAGGGCGAACGCAGCCGCCAGGCGGTTGAGCGCACGGTAGTAGGGCTGGCTGATGTCGTCGCCGGGAACCTGGCCCAGGCGGTTGAGGGTCAGGCCCAGGAGCAAGCTGCTGGCGGCGTTGCCCACGGCGAAGCCGATATGGTTCATCAGCAGCGTGTCGAATTCGGCCAGCGCCTGGTCCTTGTCCTCGCGGTCTGCCAGGGCCATTTCCTTGAGCACATAGGGATGGCAGCGGATGGCGCCCTGGCCGAAGATCATCAGGTTGCGCGAGAGGATGTTGGCGCCCTCGACGGTGATGAAGATCGGCGCGCCCTGCCAGGAGCGGGCCAGGTAGTTGTTCGGGCCCATGATGATGCCCTTGCCGCCGTGCACGTCCATGGCGTGGCCGATGCACTCGCGGCCGCGCTCGGTGAGGTGGTACTTGAGAATCGCCGACAGTACCGACGGTTTCTCGCCCAGGTCGACGGCGTTGGCGGTGAGGATGCGCGCGCTGTCCATCAGCCAGGCGTTGCCGCCGATGCGCGCGAGGGCCTCCTGAATGCCTTCGAAGGCGGCCAGCGGCACGTTGAACTGCTCGCGCAACTGGGCGTACTGGCCGGTGGTCAGGCTGGTGAACTTGGCGGCGCCGGTGCCGACGGCCGGCAGCGAGATGGAACGACCGACCGACAGGCAGTTCATCAGCATCATCCAGCCCTTGCCGAGGTACTCCTGGCCACCGATCAGGTAGTCCAGCGGAATGAACACGTCCTTGCCACTGTTGGGCCCGTTCATGAAGGCGGCGCCCAGCGGCAGGTGGCGGCGACCGATTTCCACGCCAGGGGTCTCGGTGGGCACCAGGGCCAGGCTGATGCCGAGGTCTTCCTGGTCGCCCAGCAGGTGCTCGGGGTCATAGGCCTTGAACGCCAGGCCGAGCAGGGTGGCGACCGGGCCCAGGGTGATGTAGCGCTTCTCCCAGTTCAGGCGCAGGCCGATGACTTCCTCGCCATTCCACTGGCCCTTGCAGATGATCCCGGTGTCGGGCATTGCGCCGGCATCGGAGCCTGCCAGCGGGCCGGTGAGGGCGAAGCAGGGGATGTCCTCGCCGCTGGCCAGGCGCGGCAGGTAGTGCTGGCGCTGCGCGTCGGTGCCGTAGTGCAGCAGCAGCTCGGCAGGGCCGAGCGAGTTGGGCACCATCACGGTGGAGGCCAGGTCACCGCTGCGGGTGGCCAGTTTCATCGCCACCTGCGAGTGGGCGTAGGCGGAGAAACCCTTGCCGCCGTACTCCTTGGGAATGATCAGGGCGAAGAAACCGTGCTGCCTGATGTGCTGCCAGGCTTTCTCCGGCAGGTCCAGCTGCTGGCCGACCTGCCAGTCGCTGATCATGCCGCAGAGTTCCTCGGTGGGGCCGTCGATGAAGGCCTGCTCTTCCTCGCTCAGCGTGGCCTTGGGGTAGGCCAGCAGCTTGTCCCAGTCCGGTCTGCCGCTGAACAGCTCGCCATCCCACCAGACGGTGCCGGCTTCGATGGCGTCGCGCTCGGTGCTCGACATGGGCGGCAGCACGCGCTGGAACCAGGCGAACAGCGGGCTGGTGAACAGCTGCCGGCGGAGGTCGCCGAGCAGCATGAAGGCAGCGACCGCGCCGGTGACGATCCACAGCAGCAGCTGCAGCCAGCCGGGTACCGGGCTGAACAGGGCCATGGCCAACAGGTAGGCGGCGGTGATGCCCAGCGCGGGCAGGGCGGCGGTACGGCTATGGGCCAGATAGACGACCCCGAGTAGCAGAACCAGCAACCAGATGACGAGCATTTGCATTCCTCCATGATTCGAGCGGGCGACGCCCCGAGCATAGCTATAAATGGCGGCAAGGGCGGTGAGCTTGGCCGGATCGTCGTTAAGTTGGCGCAATCGGCAGGCTTACACTGAAACGAACTTCAGGAGCCCCCATGCAGACCTACCTACGTCCCGGCCGCTTCATTGACAGTGACCACCCGAGGGTAATCGAGTTCGCCGAACGTTACCGTGGTGCGTCACGAGAACCGCGCAGTCAGGTTGTCGCACTCTATCTCGCCGTGCGTGACGAGATTCGCTACAACCCCTATGCCTTCAGCCTCGATGCACAGACGCTGAAGGCCAGCCATGCGTTGCTGGCGGGGGAGTCCTATTGCGTGCCGAAGGCCATCCTGCTCGCGGCCTGCGCCCGGCACTGCGGCATTCCAGCGCGCATCGGCCTGGCCGACGTGCGCAATCACCTGTCCACCCCGCGTCTGCTGGAGCTGTTGCGCAGCGAGGTGTTCGCCATGCATGGCTATACCGAGCTGTACCTCGATGGTCGCTGGGTCAAGGCCACGCCTGCGTTCAACGAGGCGCTGTGCCGGGTGTTCAAGGTGGCGCCGCTGGCGTTCGACGGTACCTGTGACAGCGTCTTCCACCCCTACAACGAGCAGGGCGAGCGCTACATGGAATACCTGCAGGACCACGGCCAGTTCGAGGACCTGCCCGAGCAGCTGTTCTTCGGCCATCTGCGCCACTGCTACCCACATCTGTTCGAGCCGGGCGCGCAGCAACCCAGCGGCGACATGCAGCGCGAGGCGGGCGTTATCGACTGAGTCGATAGTCAAGATCGTCACGACGGCCTTTTCTCCGCACGCCAGGGTCGGTAGGGTGCATGCCTGCGAAGAGCGGAAACACCTGGTTGCAATCACGCCTCTTCGCCCTCATCAACAAGGCATCTCTGAAAACGCTTTGCTGGCCCGGCTGATCTGCAGCGCGGCTGCGAGCGCTTTTCGCCTGTTCTCGCAGGGCCGCCGTCGGTATCGTGCTGACTGCTTCGTCCATGTTTTCAGAGCTGCCTTCAATGACCTCACTCGCGCGGGAAACCCCATCTACATGAGCTCCGCCCTGACCATTCGCCAGTTGACCAAGACCTACGGAAACGGCTTCCAGGCCCTGCACGGCATCGATCTGGACGTCGCCGAGGGAGACTTCTTCGCCTTGCTCGGACCCAACGGCGCCGGCAAGTCCACCACCATCGGCATTCTCTCCACGCTGGTGAACAAGAGCAGCGGTACGGTCAATGTGTTCGGCCACGACCTCGACCGCGAGCCCTATGCGCTCAAGCGCTGTCTGGGCGTGGTGCCGCAGGAATTCAACTTCAACCAGTTCGAGAAGGTGTTCGACATCGTCGTCACCCAGGCCGGCTACTACGGCATTCCGCGCTCCATCGCCAAGGAGCGTGCCGAGCAGTACCTGACCCAGCTCGGGTTGTGGGAGAAGCGTGATGTCGCCTCGCGCGAGCTGTCCGGTGGCATGAAACGGCGCCTGATGATCGCCCGCGCGCTGGTGCATCAGCCGCGCCTGCTGATCCTCGACGAGCCCACCGCCGGGGTGGACATCGAGTTGCGTCGCTCGATGTGGAGCTTCCTCACCGACCTGAACAAGCAGGGCATCACCATCATCCTCACCACCCACTATCTGGAGGAGGCCGAGCAGCTGTGCCGCAACATCGGCATCATCGACCATGGTCGCATCGTCGAGCTGAGCAGCATGAAGGACCTGCTGAAGAAGCTGCACGTCGAGACCTTCCTGCTCGACCTGCAGGACTCCTACCGCGAGGCGCCTGACCTGGTCGGCTACCCGGCGCGCCTGCTCGACCACCACACCCTGGAGGTGCAGGTGGAGAAGAGCCAGGGCCTCAATGCCCTGTTCCAGCAACTGGCGCAGCAGCAGGTGCAGGTGCTCAGCCTGCGCAACAAGACCAATCGCCTGGAGGAGCTGTTCGTCTCCCTGGTGGAAAAGAACCTGGCCAAGGTGGCGCAATGAATACCCAGTACCTCAACAGCGAATTCGCCGCCAACCTGGTGGCCCTGCGTACCATCGTCCACCGCGAGGTGCGGCGCTTCCTGCGCATCTGGCCGCAGACCCTGCTGCCGCCGGCGATCACCATGGTTCTGTACTTCGTCATCTTCGGCAATCTGATCGGCCGGCAGATCGGCGACATGGGCGGTTTCACCTACATGGAGTACATCGTCCCGGGGCTGATCATGATGTCGGTGATCACCAACAGCTACGGCAACGTGGTGTCGAGCTTCTTCGGCAGCAAGTTCCAGCGCAACGTCGAGGAGCTGCTGGTGTCGCCGGTATCGCCGCACACCATCCTCATCGGCTTCGTCGTCGGGGGTGTGCTGCGTGGGCTGGCGGTGGGCGTGATCGTCACCATGCTGTCGCTGTTCTTCACCCACCTGCAGGTGCATCACCTCGGCGTGACCGTGCTGGTGGTGCTGCTGACGGCGACCATCTTCTCCCTCGGTGGCTTCGTCAATGCGGTGTACGCACGCAACTTCGACGACATCTCGATCATTCCGACCTTCGTGCTGACGCCGCTGACCTATCTGGGCGGGGTGTTCTATTCCATCACCCTGCTGCCGCCGTTCTGGCAGGCGGTCTCGCTGGGCAACCCGATCCTGCACATGGTCAACGCCTTCCGCTACGGCATCCTCGGGGTGTCGGACATCCGTATCGGCGTGGCCATCGGTTTCATGCTGCTGGCCACCGCGGCGCTCTACACGCTGTGCATCCGCCTGCTGGTCAGTGGTCGCGGGATGCGTCAGTGAAACCGGTTCGTGCGTGTGGCTGGTCGTCCTGAAACGAAAAAGGCACCCATCGGGTGCCTTTTTCATTCTGGCCAGGGCCTTAGGAGAGGAAGCCACCGTCCACGTTGAGGGCCACACCGGTGGTGTAGCTGGAGGCTTCGCTGGCCAGGTACAGCACGGCGCCGGCCATCTCGCTCGGGTCGGCCACACGCTTGAGCGGGATGCGCTGCAGGGCGTGCTTGAGAATGGCGTCGTTCTTGGTCAGCGCCGAGGCGAACTTGGTGTCGGTCAGGCCCGGCAGCAGCGCGTTGCAGCGAATGCCGAACTGCGCGCACTCCTTGGCGAACACCTTGGTCATGCTGATCACCGCAGCCTTGGTCACCGAGTAGATACCCTGGAACTCGCCGGGGGAGACGCCGTTGATCGAGGCGACGTTGATGATGCTGCCACCCCCGTTTTCCTTCATCAGCTTGCCGCCTTCGATGGACATGAAGTAGTAGCCACGGATGTTCACGTCCACGGTCTTCTGGAAGGCACCCAGGTCGGTGTCCAGCACATTGCAGAACTGCGGGTTGGTGGCGGCGTTGTTGACCAGGATGTCGAGGCGACCGAACTGCTCCTTGATCTGCGCGAAGACGCTGGTGATCTGCTCCATCTCGCCGATGTGGCAGGCGATCGCGGTGGCCTTGCCACCTTCCGCGACGATGGCGTCGGCCACGGCCTGGCAGCCTTCGGTCTTGCGGCTGGATACGATCACATGGGCACCTTGCTGGGCCAGCAGCTTGGCGATGGCCTCGCCGATGCCACGGCTGGCGCCGGAGACGAAGGCGATCTTGCCGTCGAGATCGAACAGTTGGGTCTTGGACATGGTGGTTACCCCGGGGTTAGAGAGTGGATTTGCCGATGACCTGCAGGCACATCTGTTCCAGCAGCTTGTTCATGTGGATGAACTGGGCGAAGCGCTTGTCCTGGGTCTGGCCGTGATAGAAGCGGTAGTAGATCTGCTGCACGATGCCGGCCAGGCGGAACAGGCCGTAGGTGTAGTAGAAATCGAAGCTGTTGATCTCGATGCCGGCCTGCTCGGCGTAGTAGTCGACGAACTGCTGGCGGGTGAGCATGCCGGGGGCGTTGCTCGGTTGGCGGCGCATCAGCTGCACCGGCGCCGGGTCGCCGGCTTCGATCCAGTAGGCCAGGGTGTTGCCCAGGTCCATCAGCGGGTCGCCGATGGTGGTCATTTCCCAGTCGAGCACGCCGATGATCTGCATCGGGTTGTTCGGGTCGAGGATGACGTTGTCGAAGCGGTAGTCGTTGTGCACGATGCCCGGCTTGTGATGGTCGGCCGGCATCTTGTCGTTCAGCCAGGCCTTGACCGGTTCCCAGGTCGGCGCATCCGGGGTCAGGGCTTTCTCGTAGCGATCGCTCCAGCCCTTGATCTGACGCTCGACGTAACCCTCGGGCTTGCCCAGGTCACCCAGGCCGCAGGCGTTGTAATCGACGTTGTGCAGCTCCACCAGCTTGTCGATGAAGCTCTTGCACAGGGCACTGGTCTGCTCCGGGGTGAAGTTCAGCTCGGCCGGCATCTCGGAGCGCAGGATGATGCCCTTGACGCGCTCCATGACGTAGAACTCGGCGCCGATCACCGCGTCGTCGGTGCAGTGCACGTAGGCTTTGGGGCAGTAGGGGAAACCTGCGTTGAGCTGGTTGAGGATGCGGTACTCGCGGCCCATGTCGTGCGCCGACTTGGCCTTGTGGCCGAACGGCGGACGGCGCAGGACGAACTCCTGCTGCGGGTACTCGATCAGGTAGGTCAGGTTGGAAGCGCCGCCAGGGAACTGGCTGATCCTGGCTTCGCCGCTCAGGCCGGGAATGTTGGCCTTGAGGTAGGCGTCGATGACGCTGGCGTCGAGCTCTTCGCCTGAGCGGATACGGGTGGACTGGTCAGTGAGCGCCATGCTTATCCCTTCTACTTATGATGGGTGCCCTAGATAATTGGCTAATCTAATGCTGCACTCAGGCTGTCACAAGCAATACGCGCCGTTATAGGCGGGCGTGTTGCACCACGATCAAACTGCCTGATCAGTCATCTTCGCGCTGAGCCGTTCGCCAGTGCACCGGTGTGGAAAAAATTCAAGGAGAACGCTTTTGACGTCGCCTGGCGGCAGTCTGCAAGGGTGCCGTCCAGGATGCCGGGCAATAAAAAACCGGAGTCCAGGACTCCGGTTTTCGTGTCTTGCGCTCGGCTCGCCGATCAGACCGGGAACAGTTCGCCCAGCTTCATCGCCAGCATCATGTCGCCTTCGGCGCGCAGCTTGCCAGCCATGAAGGCCTGCATGCCGTCGGTTTCGCCGCTGACGATACCCTTGAGGGTTTCGCTGTCCATGATCAGGGTCACGTTGGCGTTCGGGTTGTCGCCTTGTTCGATGGCGCAGGTGCCATCCTTGACGATCAGTGCGTAGTTCTCGCCATCTTCGATGTTGAACTGGAATACCAGATCCAGGCCCGCAGCGGCGCTGGCGTTGAACTTGGATTGCATGGTTTGGACGATGTCAGCAACGCTCATGGTCTTATCCTTTTCTCGGGTTTTTCGCGCAGCCTGATGGCCGCAGTGGGCTGGAGCTCAACGGTAGGTGATGAGCTCCGGCGCCTTCAGCAGCTGTAAATGCACATGGCTGTTGAAGGAAGCCAGACTTACCTCGCTGCCGCGAAACTTCAGCAGGCTGAGCGAGGTGTTGACGATTTGCCAGTTCAGGTCGAAGGCCTTCTCTGCCGGTACGCCGGTGATCAGGCGCAGCAGGGCGGTGATGGTGCCGCCGGACGTGAAGATGGCGATGTTCTGTTTGCTGTGGGCCTGTTCGAGAATCCGCTGCAGGCCGCCGGCGACCTGCTCGACATAGGCCTGCCAGCTTTGCAGCTCGGGCGTGTCGTGCTCGCCCGATACCCAGCGCTGGATCAGCTTGGCGAACAGGCGCTGGAACTCGGCACGGTTCTGCGCGCCGTTGCGCAGGATGTGCAGCGCCTCGGGTTCTTCGGGCAGCAGACCGGGCAGCAGGCTGCGGATCACCGCGTCGGCATCGAACTCGTTGAAGGCGGCGTCGATGTCCAGCGCCGGGGCGCTGCTCATGCGCTGCAGGGCCGACGTGGCCGTATGCTGCTGGCGGCGCAGACTGCCGCTGACGCAGCGATCGAAAACGATGCCGAGCTGCTCGAGGTGCTCGCCCAGCACTTCGGCCTGGCGTACACCGACGGGAGACAGGACATCGTAGTCGTCTGCACCGAATGAAGCCTGGCCATGTCGAATCAGGTAAATGCTGCCCACGTCCGTATCGGTCTCGGCACGTTGAAGGTTTCGCGAGGTTATGAGGAAGCTCGGGGGCTGTCAATGAAAAAACATACGCTTGTTTGAAATGCTTGTATGGCATTCCTGAACCGCCATCGCGCTTGGCCGACCCGTTGCCGCGCCGGTATGCTTGAGCCTTTGTGCGCCCAGGCGCCGCTGTATTACCCAAGGGGGATCCGTGGAGTTTCTTAGCGAGTACGCCAGCTTTCTGGCGAAGACCCTGACCGTGCTGGTCGCCATCGTCGCGGTGTTGCTGGTGGTGGCCGCCACGCGCGGCAAGGGGCGACGCGGCAACGGCCAGTTGCAGGTGCAGAAGCTCAACGATTTCTACAAGGACCTGCGCGAGCGTCTCGAGCACAGCGTGCTGTCGAAGGATCAGCTCAAGACCGTGCGCAAGGCCGAGGCCAAGGCAGCCAAGCAGGAGAAGAAGGCGCCGTCGAGCAAGGCGCGGGTGTTCGTGCTCGACTTCGATGGCGACATCAAGGCATCGGCCACCGAGAACCTGCGCCACGAGGTCACGGCGCTGCTGTCGATGGCCAAGGCCGATGACGAGGTGGTGCTGCGCCTGGAAAGCGGGGGTGGCATGGTGCACAGCTACGGCCTGGCGTCCTCGCAACTGGTGCGCATCCGCGATGCCGGCATACCGCTGACGGTATGCGTGGACAAGGTGGCGGCCAGCGGCGGCTACATGATGGCCTGCATCGGCGGGAAGATCCTCAGCGCGCCGTTCGCCATCCTCGGCTCCATCGGCGTGGTGGCGCAGCTGCCGAACGTGCACCGCCTGCTGAAGAAGCACGAGATCGACTTCGAAGTGCTCACCGCCGGCGAATACAAGCGTACCCTGACCGTATTCGGCGAGAACACCGAGAAAGGCCGGGAGAAGTTCCAGGAAGACCTGGAAACCACGCACGAGCTGTTCAAGGGCTTCGTCGCGCGCTATCGCCCGCAACTGGACATCGATGCCATCGCCACCGGCGAGGTCTGGCTGGGCATGGCGGCGCAGGAGCGGCTGCTGGTGGATGAGCTGAAGACCAGCGACCAGTACCTGGCCGAGCGGGCCGCCGAGGCTGAACTGTTCCATCTGCACTTCGCTCAGAAGAAGAGCCTGCAGGAGCGTGTCGGCCTGGCTGCCAGCATGGCGCTGGACCGCTTCGTCCTGACCTGGTTGAGTCGTCTCAATCAGCAGCGTTTCTGGTAGCGCTTCGTGTACGGCGTACACCGCGAACAATGACAAGAGGAGAGGGTGATGACTGAGTTCAAGGCCTTGCTGGTCAGCGAAGACGCCACTGGCGCCTTCAAGCGTGAAGTGGTCGGGCGCAACGTCGAACAGTTGCCGCAGGGCGAGCTGTTGATCCGGGTGCGCTACTCCTCGCTCAACTACAAGGATGCACTGTCCGCCAGCGGCAACCGTGGTGTCACCAAGGCGTATCCGCATACGCCGGGGATCGACGCCGCCGGGGTGGTCGAGGCGTCCGGCGTGGCCGAGTTCGCGGTGGGCGACGAGGTGATCGTCACCGGCTACGACCTGGGCATGAACACGGCGGGCGGTTTTGGCCAGTACATCCGCGTGCCGGCTGCCTGGGCGATCAAGCGCCCGCAGGGCTTGCCGCTGCGCGAGGCGATGATCCTCGGCACCGCCGGACTGACTGCCGCACTGTGCGTGGACAAGCTGGAGCAGGCCGGTGTGGTTCCCGAGGCCGGCACGGTGCTGGTCACCGGCGCCACGGGCGGCGTTGGCAGCATTGCCGTGGTGCTGCTCAAGCAACTGGGCTACCGGGTCGCCGCCGCGACCGGCAAGGCCGAGCAGGGCGATTTCCTGCGTGGGCTCGGGGCCGACGAGATCGTCAGCCGCGAGGAGCTGCAGCAGGGTGGTGAGCGTCCGCTGCTCAAGGAGCGCTGGGCCGGCGCGGTGGACACCGTGGGCGGCGAGATTCTGTTCAACGTGGTCAAGTCGCTGCGTCACAGCGCCAGTGTGGCCTGCTGCGGGCTGACGGCCGGCGTTGGCTTCCAGGCCAACGTGCTGCCGTTCATCCTGCGTGGGGTCAACCTGCTGGGCGTGGACTCGGTGGAGCTGCCACTGGTGGTCAAGGCGTCGATGTGGGACAAGCTCTCGCTGCAGTGGAAACTCGATCTTGCGCCGCTGTGCCAGGAAATTGGCCTGGCGGAGTTGCCGGCAGCCATCGAGCGCATACTTTCCGGCGGCATGGTCGGCCGTATCCTGGTGCGACTGGACTGAATGCAGGTACGAGGCCCGTCATGACGGGCCTCGTGTTTTCAGGCCTGGCTGACGTACATGGTGATCTCGGCGCGGAATACCGGCTTGTCGCCGACGTAGGCCATCACCGGCACGCTGATGTCGCCGGTCTGGCTCCAGTCCACCGCGCTGCCGTCGGCCACCGCGCGGATGTCGCCATCGGCCTTGGCCAGGTATTCCACCGTCATGCCCTTGGGAATCCAGCGGCAACCGCTGGCAATCGAGGCATCGGTCATGCTGCCGGCGGCCAGTTCCGCCGCGTTGCACAGGGCGATGGCGTGCACCGTACCGATATGGTTCAGCACTTCGCGACGCTTGGCGAAATGCACCTCGGCGTAGCCGGGGCGCAACTCGACCATCTGCGGGGCGATGCTGGCGAAGTAGGGGGCGACCTGGCCGATCATCGCGCTGAACTGGGCAGCGCCGGCCTGCTGGAACATCTGCAACATCTGACTCATGACTCTCTCCTGCGTGTCTGCGATTGAAGATGAGCGCGCGCCGAGGCAGTATACGAGCGTTAGAAAATTATTCTAGAAAAATATTCTAGTCATCGAGGAGCGGCATGGCCCGTCCATCACGCAAAGACGAAATCCTCCAGGCCGCACTGGCCTGCGTCACCGAGCAGGGGGTCGATGGCACCACCATCGAGATGATCCGTGACCGCTCCGGTGCGAGCATCGGCAGTCTGTATCACCACTTCGGCAACAAGGAACGGATCATCGCCGCGTTGTACATGAGCGGCACCGCGCAGTACGCGCAAATGCTGCAACGCGGTTTCGCCAGCGCAGACAGCGCCGAGGCCTGCGTCAGGCTGCTGGTGACCAGCTACATCGACTGGGTGGTGGCCAACCCGGACTGGGCGCGCTTCATTCTGCACAGCCGCAGTCGGGTCGAGGCGGGGGAGATGGGTGATGCGCTGCGCGAGGCCAACCGCGCGCACTTCGCGCAGATTTTCGCGGCGCTGGCCGAATACCGTCAGCAGGGGCTGTTCAAGGCACTGCCGGATGACTGCTTCGCCTCGGTGGTGATCGGTCCGACGCAGGATCTGGCGCGCAACTGGCTGGCTGGGCGGACCCGCAGCGAGCTGCGCGATTGCCGCGAGCTGCTGGCGCAGATCGCCTGGGACAGCGTGAGGAACGACGGCTAGTCGAAGCGGTAGATGTCCATGCCCAGTGCGCCGTAGGTGAAGCCTGTGTGCGCCACGGAGAAGCTGCCGCCAGCGCCACGGGCGAAGAACAGCGGTAGCAGGTGCTCTTCGCTGGGGTGGTTGCGCACGGCGCTTGGCGCCCGCTGGCGGTAGTGGTGCAGCGCCTGCTCGTCCCCGGCTTCGAGTTGCTCCACCATCCAGTCGCGAAACGCCTTGGCCCAGGGTGTGACGACATCCGGCCCGGCCCGCCAGTCCAGTTCGCCGAGATTGTGGGTGATGCTGCCGGAACCGATCAGCAATATGCCTTGCTCGCGCAAGCTCGCCAGCGCTCGGCCCACGCGCGTCTGCAGCTCGGGGCCGAGCTGGCTGGGCAGCGACAGTTGCAGCAGCGGGATGTCCGCGTCCGGATACATCAGTGACAGCGGGACCCAGGCGCCATGGTCGAAGGGGCGGCGTGCGTCCAGCTCGGCAGGCAGGCCGGCGGCGTCCAGTTGCCGGGCGATCGTCTCGGCCAGCTGCGGAGCGCCGGGGGCCGGGTATTGCACGGCGTAGAGCGCCGCGGGAAAGCCACCAAAGTCGTGCCAGGTTTCCGGTCGTTCAGCCGCCGTGAGCAGCAGGCGCCGGCTTTCCCAGTGCGCGGAGACCACCAGGATGGCCTGCGGCCGCGGCAGTTCGCTGGCCAGGCGCGCCAGTGCCGGGCCGCTGGCGCCGGGCTCCAGGGCGAGCATGGGGGAACCATGGGAAATGTACAGGGAAGGCAGCATGGAAGTTGGCTCCTGAAGTAGGATGTGGCCATCTTCGGCGCTGGATGTATCGACTTCCAGTATAAATTATTGAGTATTCCTATCGAATTTCATGGAGGGTTTCTGATGCACGAGGCGTTCTGGCAGGATCGTTGGGCGCGTAGCCAGATTGGTTTTCACCAGGAGAAGGTCAACGGCTACCTGCGTCGTCACTGGTCTGCCCTGGGGTTGCCGGCGCAGGCGACGGTGCTGGTGCCGCTGTGCGGCAAGAGCCTCGACCTGGCCTGGCTGGCGGAGCAGGGGGCATGCGGTGATCGGCGTGGAGCTGGCCGAGCGCGCCGTGCAGGATTTCTTCGCCGAGCGCGATGTGCAGCCGCAGATATCGCAACGCGGTGCGTACAAGGTCTATGCCGCCGGCAACCTGCAGATTCTCTGTGGCGATTTCTTCGCCCTGACTGGCGAGGACGTTGCCGGCTGCCAGGCGTTCTATGACCGTGCGGCGCTGATCGCCTTGCCGGCCGAGATGCGCGAGCGCTACGCCGCGCACCTGCAGGCGATATTGCCGGCTGCCTGTCAGGGGCTGCTGGTGACCCTGGTCTACGACCAGCAGCGCATGGATGGCCCGCCATTCTCGGTCGAGGATGCCGAGGCCGAGCGCCTCTTCAGCGGGGGCTGGGCGCTGCAGGAGGTCGAACGCAAGGATGTGCTGAGCGGCAATCCGCGCTTCAGCGAGAACCAGCTCGAGGCGGTGGACGAGGTGGTGTTCCACCTCACGCGGCGCTGATTCGGCAGCGTCATGAAAAAGGCGACCCTGGGGTCGCCTTTTCTTTTGCGGCTGTCGATCAGCCGAGGCGGCGCAGCGCCTCGATGCGGTCTTCCAGCGGCGGGTGGCTCATCAGCAAGCCGGCGAGGCCATTCTTCAGGCCGCCGTTGATGCCGAAGGCGGTGAGGCTGTCGGGCATCTGTACCGGCACGCCCTGTTCGGCACGCAGGCGCTGCAGGGCGGCGATCATCGCACCGGTACCGGCCAGGCGGGCGCCGGCTTCGTCGGCCTTGTACTCGCGCTTGCGCGAGAACCACATGACGATGATGCTGGCCAGGATGCCCAGTACCAGTTCGGCGAAGATGGTCGCGACGAAATAGCCGATGCCGTGACCTTCCTCGTTCTTCAGGATCGCCTTGTCGACGAAGTTGCCGAAGATGCGTGCGAAGAACATGACGAAGGTGTTCACCACGCCCTGGATCAGCGCCAGGGTGACCATGTCGCCGTTGGCGACGTGGCCGATCTCGTGGGCCAGCACCGCGCGTACTTCATCCGGCGAGAAACGCTCGAGCAGGCCCTGGCTGACGGCGACCAGCGCATCGTTCTTGTTCCAGCCGGTGGCGAAGGCGTTGGACTCGTAGGCCGGGAAGATGCCGACTTCCGGCATCTTGATGCCGGCTTCGCGGGACAGCTCCTCGACGGTCTGCAGCAGCCACTGTTCGTGGCGGGTGCGCGGCTGGGTGATGATCTGCGTGCCGGTGCTCATCTTCGCCATCCACTTGGAGAGGAACAGCGAGACCAGCGAGCCGGCGAAGCCGAACACGGCGCAGAAGATCAGCAGGCTGCCGTGGTTCTGGCCAGTGAAGCGGTCGACGCCCAGCAGTTTGAGAGTGATGCTGGCGATAACCAGGACCGCCAGGTTGGTGGCCAGGAACAACATAATGCGCATCATGGTGTGAACGGACTCCTCACGGGAAAGACGTACGAGTAATGCGGGCTATATAAGGGCGCGCCCCCGGGGCTTTCAACCGGCGACTATTTCAAACTATGTCTCTTGGCCGTGCAGCGTGCTCTCGAACAGCAGGCGAGTCAGCCGTGCGGTGCGCTCGCCGTGGCGCTGCGCCAGGGCTTCGCGCAGCTGGAAGGCCAGCGTTGCGTGCACGCGGCGCACGCTCGGCGGCAGCACTTCGCCTTCGCGCAGGGCGTGGGGAATGGAGCGCGACAGGCGCAGGAAGCCTTTCTCGGTCAGCACCGCCTGATCCAGCGCATCGTAGGCGATGGTCGACTCGAAGCGCAGGTAGCCTTCCTCGGCCAGCCACAGCAGTGCGCCGAGACAGGCCTGATGGCGTTTGCTGGGCAGGCCGAACTCGTCCGGTTCCTCACGCCCAATCAGGTCTTCCACGTACAGCGCCATCTTGCGCGGGAAGGCCTGGTAGAGCATGAGCAGGCCGCTGGCCGCGTCCTTGTAGAAATCGTCTATCTGCAGGTCCATGCCGGTTTACTGGCTGTAGCCCTTGAGGAAGTTGCCGATGCGGCCGATGGCCTGCTCCAGGTCGTCGACACGGGGCAGGGTGACCACGCGGAAGTGGTCGGGCCAGGGCCAGTTGAAGGCGGTGCCCTGCACGATCAGCAGCTTTTCCGAGAGCAGCAGGTCGAGGACGAACTTCTCGTCGTTGTGGATCGGGCAGACCTTGGGGTCGATCTTCGGGAATGCGTACAGCGCGCCCATGGGTTTGACGCAACTGACGCCGGGGATGTCGTTGAGCAGCTCCCAGGCGCGGTTGCGCTGTTCCAGCAGACGGCCGTTGGGCAGCACCAGATCGTTGATGCTCTGGTAGCCGCCGAGGGCGGTCTGGATCGCATGCTGGCTCGGCACGTTGGCGCACAGGCGCATGTTGGCCAGGATGTCGAGCCCCTCGATGTAGCTCTGTGCCCGGTGCTTGGGCCCGGAGATGGCTACCCAGCCGGAGCGGAAGCCCGCCACGCGGTAGCTCTTGGACAGGCCGTTGAAGGTCAGGCAGAGCACGTCCGGTGCCAGCGAGGCGGTGCTGATGTGCACGGCTTCGTCGTAGAGAATCTTGTCGTAGATCTCGTCGGAGAAGATCACCAGGTTGTGCTGGCGGGCCAGTTCGACGATGTCCTGCAGGACTTCCCGCGAATACACCGCGCCGGTCGGGTTGTTCGGGTTGATCAGTACCAGCGCCTTGGTGTTCGGGGTGATCTTGGCGCGCATGTCGGCGATGTCGGGGAACCAGCCGGCCTGTTCGTCGCACAGGTAGTGCACCGGCTTGCCGCCGGACAGCGCCACGGCGGCGGTCCACAGCGGGTAGTCGGGCGCCGGGATCAGCACTTCGTCACCGTTGTTGAGCAGGGCCTGCATGGCCATGACGATCAGTTCGGAGACGCCGTTGCCGAGGTAGATGTCCTCGATGGAGACGCCTTCGACCTGCTTCTGCTGGTAGTACTGCATCACCGCCTTGCGCGCGCTAAACAGCCCCTTGGAGTCGCTGTAGCCCTGTGCGGTCGGCAGGTTGCGGATGACGTCCTGGAGGATCTCTTCCGGTGCTTCGAAACCGAACGGTGCCGGGTTGCCGATGTTCAGCTTGAGGATGCGGTGGCCTTCCTCTTCCAGGCGTTTGGCGTGCTTGAGCACGGGCCCGCGGATGTCGTAGCAGACGTTGGCGAGCTTGTTCGATTTGCTGACCTGCATGTATGGGATCCCGATCTATGAAGAACCCACCGGCTCAGGCTGCCGAGATTCCCCGTGGGTGAGTCTTGGCAGCCTGTAACGTGGGTGACAGACTGGGGTCGAATCATACGTGGCGACCTGATCGCGGCAAAGGTACCAGTCGGGCTTTTTTCATGCCTGCTACCCTGGCAACGAGGCGGAGGATGGCGGCAGTGCCGTGCGGACTGCGCCTGGACTGGCCGTGATCACGAAGATTCACCGTCGCCACCGTTCACCTGATCGTCGAGGAGGAAAGCAGCCCGTGGATAAAGTCGACAAATCCCTGGAAACCTGGCGCGAAGAGCTGTCGCAGGAGCAATTTCACGTGTGCCGCCTGGGGGGCACGGAGCGGCCGTTCACTGGCGAGTACCATGACAGCAAGACGCCGGGTATCTACCATTGCGCCTGCTGCGGCGAGGCGCTGTTCGATTCCGCTGCCAAGTACGATTCCGGCAGTGGCTGGCCGAGCTATTTCCAGCCGGTCAACGACGAGGTGGTCGCCAGCGTCGACGATTTCAGCCACGGCATGCACCGCATCGAGGTCAAGTGCGCCAAGTGCGATGCCCATCTGGGGCATGTGTTTCCCGATGGGCCACGGCCTACCGGGCTGCGTTACTGCATCAACTCGCTGTCGCTGAAGCTGGTACCGCGCGATTGAGCCTGCGCGCCAGGCTCGATCCTGTCTGGCGTGCGATTCAATCCGGCTTGTCGCTGGCCTGGCGGTTTTCTTCCAGTTCGCTGCAGGCGCGCTGGATCATGTCTTCGGTGATGGGCACTTCGCGGCCTTCGGCGTCGATGACGAAGCCCCCGACCGGCAGTTGCCGGGCCGATGTGTCGGGGTGTTGGGCGGCGTTGTCGTGCAAGCTCATGGCCTGTCTCCTGATCAATGATGCGCGCCATTCTAGGAAGTCCAGATGAAGGCGCGGTGACAGCTGCGACGGCGGAATTCCGTCACGAAACACAGTGCGAAAGTGGTATTGCAGGCTGCGTGCCAGCCTGCGCGGAACGAGGAATACATGTCGCGTTTTCATGTTGGGCTGATCATCAATCCATTGGCCGGGCTTGGCGGTCCGGCTGCGTTCAAGGGCAGCGATGGCATGGCCGAGCAGGCTTTGGCGCTGGGTGTCGAGGCCAAGGCGGCGCAGCGTACGCGTACCGCGCTCGAACAGCTGCAGGGCTTGCATGAGCGTATCGAGTTCGTCACCTATCCCGGTGCCATGGGCGGCGATCTGCTGGCGCAGATGGGTTTCGAGCACCGCCTGCTGGGCTCGCTGGGTGCGCAGCCGACCACTGCCGAGGATACCCGGCGCGCCGTGCAGCAACTGCAGGATGCCGGTGTGGCGCTGATCCTCTTCGCCGGGGGTGACGGGACGGCGCGCGATGTCTGCGCGGTGGTGCGAGACGGGCAGCCGGTGCTGGGCATCCCGGCCGGGGTGAAGATCCAGTCCGGGGTCTATGCCATCAGCCCGCGCGCGGCGGGCGAGTTGACCGCTCGCCTGGTGGAGGGCGGCCTGGTGCGCCTGGCCAGTGGCGAGGTGCGCGATATCGATGAGAGCGCCCTGCGTGAGGGGCGCGTTACCGCGCGCTGGTACGGCGAACTGTGCGTGCCGCAGGAGGGCGGCTATGTGCAGGCGGTCAAGCAGGGCGGCATGGAGTCCGAGGAGCTGGTGCTGGCCGACCTTGCTGCCTGGCTGGAAGCAGAGTGGGAGTCGGGCGTGCGCTATGTGTTCGGCCCCGGTTCGACCCTGCACGGCCTGGCGCAGAACCTGGGGCTGGAAACAACCTTGCTGGGCGTCGACGTGATCGAGGATGGTCAGGTGATCGCCCGCGACGTCAACGAGGCCGAACTGTTCGCCCTGGTCGCTGGCCATCCCGCCTACATCCTGGTGACCGCCATCGGCGGCCAGGGGCATGTCATCGGCCGTGGCAATCAGCAGATCAGCCCGCGCGTGCTGCGCGAAGTCGGCCTGGAGCGCCTGCGGGTGGTCGCCACCAAGCGCAAGCTGGCGACGCTGGAAGGCCGTCCGCTGCTGGTCGACAGCGGCGACGTGACGCTGGACGACGCCTTTCCCGATGCCGTGCGGGTCTGGGCAGGCTACAAGGAAGAATTGCTTTATCCCCTGAGTCGATAGGAGATCGAAATGCGGGTAGTGATGCTGCTGCTGGCCTGGTCGCTGGCGTTCGCCGCGCAAGCCATCGAGGCCGACCGGCTGGTGCTGGATGCGCGCAAGCAGGTGGGTGTGACCCTGAGCTATGATCCGGCGTACCGGCGCCTGAGCTACCCGGGCGGCGATGTACCCATGGCCACCGGGGTCTGCACCGATGTGGTGATCCGGGCGTTGCGCGAGCAGGGGCTGGACCTGCAGGAGGCGGTGCACCGCGACATGCGTGGCAACTTCGCGGTGTATCCGCAGCACTGGGGGCTGAAGCGGGCGGACAGCAACATCGACCATCGCCGCGTGCCGAACCTGATGACCTGGTTCGCGCGCCAGGGCTGGTCCCTGCCGGTCAGCCAGGAGCCAGCCGCCTACGCGGCCGGTGACATCGTCACCTGGGATCTGGGGCGTGGCCTCACCCATATCGGCATCGTCAGCGACCGTCGGGCGCCAGATGGCGTGCCGCTGGTGCTGCACAACATCGGCCGTGGCACGCAGGAGGAGGACATCCTGTTCACCTTCCGGATCACCGGCCATTATCGCCCGCAGGCGCAACAGGCGAGTGCCGCGCGATGACGCAGTCGAATCTGCCGCCGGGGCTGGCTGCTGGAGAGCGCGTCGTGCTGTTCGACGGCGTCTGCAAGCTGTGCAACGGCTGGGCGAAGTTTCTCATCCGGCATGACCCCGAACGACGCTTTCGTCTGGCCTCGGTGCAGTCCGCACAGGGTCAGGCGCTGCTGGCCTGGTACGGCCTGCCGACCGATCACTTCGACAGTATGGCGCTGATCGACGAGCAGGGCTTGCACCTGCGTTCCTCCGCGCTGCTGCGCATTCTCGCCAGGCTGCCCTGGCCGTGGCGCGGGTTGAGCTGGCTGCGCCTGGTGCCCAGGCCGCTGCGTGACTGGTGCTATGACCGGATCGCGCTGAATCGCTACCGCCTGTTCGGTCGGCATGACGTCTGCCTGCTGCCCACGGCCGACCATGGCGAACGCTTCCTGCATGACTGAGCCGCGTCTGGTGCGGATCGCCTGGCCCCGGCACTGGTGTTCATCTGGCATCGGCTGGCGCCGAAGATCCTCTGGCTCAGTCCTGACGAGGTGGCGATGATCGGTGTCCATGGGCTTCCGCAGCACCCGCTGTTCGCGCCGGAACTGATCGCCCGCATCGCCGGCGCGGGGGAAATACTCCGGGTATCGTTCTGCTGACGATGCGTCGCCGGCGCTGGCCGCTGCGGGTCGCTGTCGCGGTATTGCTGGTGCTGCGGCTTGATGTTGCGCTGTTCAGTCCCCATCTGTTGCTTCAGGCGTTCAACCCGCTTTCCACCAACCTGGCTGCGCTGGCCTTGTGCGCAGTGGCCTGGCTGGCCGAAGCGCCCTCGGCTGCTGACTCCTGAGACCTGTCATGACATCGATGCTTTCTTCTCGCCAGCGTGGCGCCGTCCGCCTGGCCTGGCGCTTCATCGCGCCGTATCGCGGCCGCGTGCTGGGTGCACTGCTGGCGCTGCTGTTCACGGCGGCCATCACCCTGTCCATGGGCCAGGGCATCAAGCTGCTGGTGGACCAGGGCCTGGCCACGCAGTCACCGGCCGCGTTGCGGCATTCCCTGCTGCTGTTCTTCGTGCTGGTGCTGGCACTGGCGTTCGGCACCTACACGCGGTTCTACCTGGTGTCGTGGATCGGTGAACGGGTGGTCGCCGACATCCGCCGCCGGGTGTTCGATCACCTGATCGAGCTGCACCCCGGTTTCTACGAGAGCAACCGCAGTTCGGAGATCCAGTCGCGGCTGACCGCCGACACCACCTTGCTGCAATCGGTGATCGGTTCATCGCTGTCGATGGCGCTGCGCAACCTGATCATGCTCATCGGCGGCAGCATCCTGCTGGTGGTCACCAACCCCAAGCTCAGCGGCATCGTGCTGCTGGCCTTGCCGCTGGTGGTGGTGCCCATCCTGCTGTTCGGCCGGCGCGTGCGGGCGCTGTCGCGGCAGAGTCAGGATCGCGTGGCCGACGTCGGCAGCTACGTCGGCGAGGTGCTGGGGCAGATCAAGACCGTGCAGGCCTACAACCACCAGGATGAAGACAAGCGGCGTTTCGGCGAGTCCGCCGAGGCGGCCTTCGATGTCGCGCGCAAGCGCATCGCCCAGCGCTCCTGGCTGATCACGGTGGTGATCGTGCTGGTGCTCGGCGCGGTGGGGGTGATGCTCTGGGTCGGCGGCATGGATGTCATCGCCGGACGCATTTCCGGTGGCGAGCTGGCGGCCTTCGTGTTCTACAGCCTGATCGTCGGCTCGTCCTTCGGTACGCTGAGCGAGGTGATCGGCGAGCTGCAGCGTGCAGCCGGGGCGGCCGAGCGCATCGGCGAGCTGCTGCGTTCGCGCAACGCCATCGTGGCGCCGGAACGGTCGCAGCCGCTGCAGCGGCCAGTGCAGGGGCGCATCGAGTTGCAGGGGGTGCGCTTCGCCTATCCGTCACGTGCGGACAGCTATGCCATCGACGGCGTCGACCTGCAGGTAGCCGCGGGCGAGACGCTGGCGCTGGTGGGCCCCTCCGGGGCCGGCAAGTCGACCCTGTTCGATCTGCTGCTGCGCTTCTTCGACCCACAGCAAGGGCGTATCCTCATCGACGGGGTGCCGATCGATCAGCTCGATCCACGTGAGCTGCGTGCCTGCTTCGCGCTGGTGTCGCAGAACCCGGCGCTGTTCTACGGCTCGATCGAAGACAACATCCGCTATGGTCGCCTGGATGCGAGTCAGGCCGAGGTCGAGGCCGCTGCGCGCGCCGCGCATGCGCACGAGTTCATTCAGCGCCTGCCGCAGGGCTATCAGACACATCTGGGCGAGGCGGGGCTGGGCTTGTCCGGTGGGCAGCGCCAGCGCCTGGCGATTGCCCGCGCCTTGCTCGCCGATGCGCCGATCCTGCTGCTGGACGAGGCGACCAGTGCGCTGGACGCCGAAAGCGAGCACCTGATCCAGCAGGCGTTGCCGTCGCTGATGGCCGGGCGCACGACCCTGGTGATCGCCCATCGTCTGGCCACGGTGAAGCAGGCCGACCGCATCGCGGTGATCGAGCGCGGGCGTCTGGCCGCCATTGGCCGGCATGCCGAGCTGATCGACAGCAGCGCGCTGTATGCGCGCCTGGCAGAGCTGCAGTTCGGCAGTTAACGTTGCGGCTTGATGGTGGCGGCGGCGCCGGTCGAGGCGATGATGATCGCCGCCACGGCCAGCCACTGTCCCCAAAGCAGCTTCTCGCCGAGGAAGATCAAGCCACAGAGCGCGGCTATCGCCGGCTCCAGGCTCATCAGCACGCTGAAGGTGCGCGCGGGCATGCGTGTCAGGGCTATCATTTCCAGGCTGTACGGCAGCGCCGATGACATCACCGCCACGCCGAGGGCGATGGGCAGCAGGTCGAGGTCGAACAGGTCGCCGCCGGCGTGCCACAGGCCGACCGGCAGGACCAGCAATGCGGCAACCCAGGTGCCCAGCGCGACAGTATGACGGCCATGCTGCGCGCCGGCTTTCTGGCCGAAGATGATGTACAGCGACCAGCATACGCCGGCGCCAAGTGCCAGGCCCGCGCCGAGCGGATCGATGGCGCTTTGCGTCGCGCCGGTGGGCAGCAGCAGCCACAGGCCGGCGATGGCCAGGATTACCCAGACGAAATCCAGCAGGCGTCGCGACGAGAACAGCGCCAGGGCCAGCGGCCCGGTGAACTCCAGGGCGACGGCGATGCCCAGCGGAATGCTCTGCAGCGACATGTAGAACAACAGGTTCATGCCGCCGAGGGCCAGGCCGTAGGCGAGCAGGGCATGGCACTTGCGCAGGTCGAGCCTGGCGCGCCAGGGCTGCATCACCAGCGACAGGATGATCGCGCCAAGCACCAGGCGCAGGGCCGTGGTGCCTTCGGCGCCGACCAGGGGGAACAGGTTCTTGGCCAGCGATGCGCCGCTCTGGATCGAGGTCATGGCCACCACGAGCAGGGCGATGGGGACAAGGAGGGCGGGGCGGGGCATGAGGCTGTGTCCTGGTGCTGTTCAACGAAAAAACCGGCCGCAGGGGCCGGTTCTTCATGAGGCTTGCGGCTTAGCGGTATTCGCAGAGGTACGCGGTATCCACGGCGACCTTCAGCTGGAACTTGCTGTTGGCCTCGACGGTGAACTGGCTGCCGGCCTCGAAGGTGGTCCAGCTGTCAGTGCCCGGCAGCTTGACGGTCAGGGCGCCGGCCACGACGTGCATCACTTCCAGCTGGCTGGTGCCGAACTCGTATTCGCCCGGGGCCATGACGCCGAGGGTGGCCGGGCCTTCAGCCATGCTGAAGCCGATGGATTTGACGGTGCCGTCGAAGTACTCGTTGACCTTGAACATCTGCGATTCCTCGGAAGTGGGTGGACAAACTGCTGGGAGCCATTTGCAACGTCGCCTGGCGCCGCCCCGAAGGCAGGCCGCCACGGCGGGCATGGCCATAAAAGGGGCGCCAGTATGCCCAAGCGCCTTTTTTTCGTCATCACCCTTTGATGGGCAGTACCAGCGGCAGCAGGCGAGCGGTGTTGCGGGCATCCTCGAGCGCACGGTGCTGCTGCCCCTGAAACTGCATGCCGGCCAGTTGCAGGGCGCTGTGCAGGCCTACCGGGCGCTGCAGCTGGCGAGCCTTGGCGAAGGCCTGCTTGAGGTTCAGGTGGGGCACATCGGCGAGCAGGCTGAGGAGTTGGTGCTGGCGCCACTCCTGGTGCAGCTGGCGGCGGTCGTAATCGCCCCAGCTGCTCCAGCCGACCAGGCGCGGCGCATGCTGCGTCAGCCAGCGCTCGAACTGCGCCCAGACCTGGGGCAGTGGCGCCGCGCTGTCGACGTCCGCCTGGGTGATGTGGGTGAGCTGACGGCAGAAATCGGTCAGGCAGGGGCGTCGTTGCGGCCTGACGATGCGCTGGAAGTGGTCGCGTTCATGGCCGTCCGCTCCGACCAGGCTGGCACCGATCTCGATGATTTCCATTTCTTCCACCGGCCAGCCGCCTTCGTCGGTCGTGGCTTCCAGGTCGATGACCAACCAATGTCCCATTGGCACTCCTTAGCGTCCGATGCCCGGTTCGAGCGGGTCCGCTGGCAGTATGGAAGGGCTTTCCGGCGAGGGCAAACGTCGTGTTAGGCTCTGCCGCCTATGTCCGCAGGAGGTTGCTATGGCTAAGGTCGCGTTTATCGGCTTGGGCGTGATGGGGTATCCGATGGCCGGGCATCTCGCCCGCAACGGTCACCAGGTGACGGTGTACAACCGCTCGCCGGGCAAGGCCGAGCAGTGGCTCGGCGAGTACGCCGGCAGTGCGGCGCCGACGCCGCGCGAGGCCGCGCAGGGCGCCGAGCTGGTGATGTGCTGCGTGGGCAACGACGACGATCTGCGCAGCGTGATCCTGGGCGAGCAGGGCGCCTTCGCCGGGATGTCGCCGGGGGCGATCCTGGTCGACCACACCACGGCATCCGCCGATGTCGCCCGCGAGCTGGCGAGCATGGCCGCCGAGAGCGGGCTGGGCTTTCTCGATGCGCCAGTCTCCGGTGGCCAGGCGGGGGCGGTCAACGGCGTGCTGACGGTCATGGTGGGCGGCGAGGCGGAGACCTATGCGGTGGCCGAACCGGTGATCCAGAGTTACGCGCGGATGATGCGCCTGATGGGGCCTGCGGGCAGCGGGCAGCTGAGCAAGATGGTCAACCAGATCTGCATTGCCGGCCTGGTGCAGGGCCTGGCCGAGGCGCTGAACTTCGCGCAGTGCGCCGGGCTCGATGGTCAGGCGGTGGTCGATGTGATCAGCAAGGGCGCCGCGCAGTCCTGGCAGATGGAGAACCGCTACAAGACCATGCTGGCCGGGGAATTCGACTTCGGCTTCGCCGTCGACTGGATGCGCAAGGACCTGTCGATCCTGCTCGAGGAGTCGCGCCGCAACGGTGCGCAGTTGCCGGTGACGGCGCTGGTCGATCAGTTCTACGCCGACGTCCAGGCCATGGGCGGTGGACGCTGGGATACCTCCAGCCTGCTGGCGCGCCTGCAGCGTAACCGCTGATCACGAAAGCCCTCGACTGACGGCGCGCGGCTTATTAGCATCGCGCCGTTCGTTCTGCCTCGTCGAGGTTCCCCATGGAATGCCGTGCCGGCTGTGGCGCCTGTTGCGTCGCGCCCTCCATCAGTTCGCCCATCCCTGGCATGCCCGACGGCAAGCCGGCGGGTGTGCGCTGCATTCATCTGTCCGTCGATGCGCTCTGTGCCCTGTTCGGCAAACCGGAGCGGCCGCCCGTCTGCTTGGCGTTCAAGGCCGAGGTCGAGCTTTGCGGCGACAGTCGCGACAGCGCCATTCGCATGCTCGGCTGGCTGGAGCAGGCGACGGTCTGACGGCTGAACCCGTTTCCCCTTGCTGCGGTCGAAACGCAAACACTACCCAGAGAGCAGGTTCCAAGATGATCCGTATGTCCGTGTTGGCCGTGATGCTGTGTGCAAGCGCTGCCCAGGCTGCCGAAAGGCAATGGCAGCTGGAGCGTGAGGAGGATGGCGTGCGCGTCTATCTGGCCGACGTGCCGGGTTCCAAGTACAAGGCCTATCGCGGCGTGGTGACGATCAAGGGGGATCTGGCCGCCGTGCAGGCCGCCCAGGAGGATGTCGCCGGCTCCTGTGCCTGGATATTCAGTTGCCAGCAGCAACGCCTGCTCGAGCACGAGGGCGAGGTGAGCGAGGTGTACACGCGCTTCGACATGCCCTGGCCGGTCAAGGCGCGCGACTCGGTGATCGAGGTCACGACGCGCACGGAGGCCGATGGCACTGTCACGCGGGTGCTGGAGGCGGTGCCGCAGCGCCTGCCGGAAAACGATGATTTCGTGCGGGTGCAGCGGGTAGACGGCCAGTGGCACCTGCAGCCAATGGGCGAGGGCAGGGTAGAGGTGACCTACGAGGTGCATACCGAGCCGGGCGGGAGCGTGCCTTCGTGGCTGGCCAACAGCTTCGTCGTCGACGCGCCGTTGCAGACCCTGCAGGGCTTGCGTGCCCGGGTCGAGGGGCGCTGACAGGCGGGAATGAAAAAGGCTGCCGGATGGCAGCCTTTCTTGTCGTGCAGCGATCGATCAGTCGCGGTCGGCGGGCAGGTCGCGCTGCTCGTAGCCGGTGTACAGCTGGCGCGGACGGCCGATCTTGTACGGACCGGAGAGCATTTCCTTCCAGTGCGAGATCCAGCCCACGGTACGTGCCAGGGCGAAGATCACGGTGAACATGGAGGTCGGAATGCCGATGGCCTTGAGGATGATGCCCGAGTAGAAGTCCACGTTCGGGTAGAGGTTGCGCTCCTTGAAGTAAGGATCGTTGCGCGCGATCTCTTCCAGCTTCATGGCCAGCTCCAGCTGCGGATCGTTGATGCCCAGCTCCGCCAGAACCTCGTCGCAGGTCTGCTTCATGACCTTGGCGCGCGGGTCGAAGTTCTTGTACACGCGGTGGCCGAAGCCCATCAGCTTGAACGGGTCATCCTTGTCCTTGGCCTTGGCCACGAACTTCTCGATGTTGTCCACGCTGCCGATCTCGTCGAGCATGGTCAGCACGGCTTCGTTGGCGCCGCCGTGAGCCGGGCCCCAGAGCGCGGCGATGCCGGCTGCGATACAGGCGAACGGGTTGGCGCCCGAGGAGCCCGCCAGGCGTACGGTGGAGGTGGAGGCATTCTGCTCGTGATCGGCGTGAAGGATGAAGATCTTGTCCATCGCCTTGGCCAGCACCGGGCTGATCGGTTTGATCTCGCACGGGGTGTTGAACATCATGTGCAGGAAGTTTTCCGCGTAGTTCAGGTCGTTACGCGGGTACATCATGGGCTGGCCCATGGAGTACTTGTAGGTCATCGCGGCGATGGTCGGCATCTTGGCGACCAGGCGCATGGCGGATACTTCACGGTGCTGCGGGTTCTTGATGTCCAGCGAGTCGTGATAGAAGGCGGACAGGGCGCCGACCACGCCACACATGATGGCCATCGGGTGGGCGTCACGGCGGAAACCGTTGAAGAAGGTCTTCAGCTGCTCGTGAACCATGGTGTGGTTCTTGATGGTGCTGACGAACTTGGCTTTCTCTTCCTTGCTCGGCAGTTCGCCGTTGAGCAGCAGGTAGCAGGTTTCCAGGTAGTCGGATTGCTCGGCGAGCTGTTCGATGGGGTAGCCGCGGTGCAGCAGAATCCCTTTGTCGCCGTCGATATAGGTGATCTTCGACTCGCAAGAGGCGGTCGACATGAAACCAGGATCAAATGTGAACCGACCCGTGGCGGTCAGGCTCCGCACATCGATTACATCGGGACCAACAGTGCCGGTCAGAACGGGCAGTTCGACGGGGGCATTGCCCTCGATGATCAACTGCGCTTTTTTGTCAGCCATATGTGGCCTCCTAGTTATGCTTGAAATCATCAGACGGCCCCCCACGCAGGGCCCGCACCACTATAGTGGGATAAATTCGAAAGTCAATTTGCGAGAACCCAGGCAGTAGAAGGGTTTGGGCGGGATTTTCAGCGAAAAAAGGCCGCTATTTACGCCATTTGTTTGCAGGCTGCAATGCGCTTTTTGGGGTAGGCCATTGCATTGTCATTAGTCTGCTAACTGTCTATACTCTGCGCCCGACCGCCAGGGGCTTTGCGGCCATATCATGGCGGTCGTCACTCCTTGGGTGATGGGTACCTGACCAGTGCACTTCCCAACAACTTTGCCCTGAAGTTTAGGGGCTCTCAGTGTGATAAAAAGCCGTGAATAGCCAACGACCTGTAAACCTAGACCTTAGGACTATCAAGCTCCCAATCACCGCTTACACGTCCATTCTTCACCGTATCTCCGGTGTCATCCTCTTTGTCGGTATCGCCATTCTGCTGTTCGGCCTCGACAAGTCGCTGGCGTCCGAAGAGGGCTTCGCCCAGGTGAAAGAATGCCTGACCAGCCCGCTGGCCAAGTTCGTGATCTGGGGTCTTCTGTCCGCTCTGCTGTACCACCTGGTGGCCGGTGTGCGCCACTTGATCATGGACATGGGCATCGGTGAGACGCTGGAAGGCGGCAAGCTGGGCTCGAAAATCGTCATCGCCGTTGCTGCGGTCGTGATCGTGCTGCTGGGGGTATGGATATGGTAACTAATGTCACGAACTTCTCGCGTTCGGGCCTCTATGACTGGATGGCTCAGCGCGTTTCTGCGGTCGTTCTCGCGGCTTACACGCTGTTCCTGCTGGGCTATGTGATCTGCAATCCGGGCATGGGCTACGCCGAATGGCACGGCCTGTTCTCCAGTACCGCGATGCGCATCTTCAGCCTGCTGGCACTGGTTGCACTGAGCGTGCACGCCTGGGTCGGCATGTGGACCATTTCCACCGACTACCTGACGCCGATGGCGCTGGGCAAGTGGGCGACTGGTGTGCGTTTCCTGTTCCAGGCCGTGTGTGGCATCGCCATGTTCGCGATGTTCGTCTGGGGCGTGCAGATTCTGTGGGGTTTCTGATTCATGTCTAGCATCCGTACTCTTTCCTATGACGCCATCATCGTAGGTGGCGGCGGCGCCGGCATGCGTGCTGCGCTGCAACTGGCCCAGGGTGGTCACAAGACTGCCGTGGTCACCAAGGTGTTCCCGACTCGCTCGCACACCGTTTCCGCCCAGGGTGGCATCACCTGCGCCATCGCTTCGGCCGACCCGAATGACGATTGGCGCTGGCACATGTACGACACCGTCAAGGGCTCCGACTACATCGGTGACCAGGACGCCATCGAATACATGTGCTCCGTTGGTCCGGAAGCCGTGTTCGAGCTCGAGCACATGGGTCTGCCGTTCTCCCGTACCGAACAGGGCCGCATCTACCAGCGTCCGTTCGGTGGTCAGTCCAAGGGGCCGGACAATCCGACCCAGGCTGCTCGTACCTGCGCCGCTGCCGACCGTACCGGTCACGCGCTGCTGCACACCCTGTACCAGGCCAACCTGAAGGCTGGCACCTCGTTCCTCAACGAGTGGTACGCCGTCGACCTGGTGAAGAACCAGGATGGCGCCATCGTCGGCATCATCGCCATCTGCATCGAGACCGGCGAGACCGTATACATCCGCTCCAAGGCCGTGGTCCTGGCCACTGGCGGTGCTGGCCGTATCTACGCCTCCACCACCAACGCCCTGATCAACACCGGTGACGGCGTGGGCATGGCCCTGCGTGCCGGTGTGCCGGTGCAGGACATCGAAATGTGGCAGTTCCACCCGACCGGTATCGCCGGCGCTGGTGTACTGGTCACCGAAGGCTGCCGTGGTGAGGGTGGTTACCTGATCAACGCCCATGGCGAGCGCTTCATGGAGCGCTATGCGCCGAACGCCAAGGACCTCGCTGGTCGTGACGTCGTCGCCCGTTCCATGGTCAAGGAAGTGATCGCCGGCAACGGTGTGGGCCCGAACAAGGACCACGTACTGCTGAAACTCGATCACCTCGGCGAAGAAGTGCTGCACAGCCGTCTGCCGGGCATCTGCGAACTGTCCAAGACCTTCGCGCACGTCGACCCGGTCGTTGCCCCGGTTCCGGTGATCCCGACCTGCCACTACATGATGGGCGGCGTGGCCACCAACATCCATGGCCAGGCCATCACTCAGGACGCCAACGGCAAGGACACCATCATCGAAGGTCTGTTCGCCGTGGGCGAGGTCGCCTGCGTATCGGTGCACGGTGCCAACCGTCTGGGCGGCAACTCGCTGCTCGACCTGGTGGTATTTGGCCGCGCGGCTGGCCTGCACCTGGAAAAAGCGCTCAAGGAAGGTGTCGAGGTGCGTGGCGCCAGCGAAACCGACATCGAGCAGTCGCTGGCCCGTCTGGCCGGCGTCAACGAGCGCAGCACCGGTGAAGAGGTCGCGCCGCTCAAGCGCGAGCTGCAACAGTGCATGCAGAACTACTTCGGTGTATTCCGTACCGGCGAATACATGCAGAAGGGCATCCAACAACTGGCCGACCTGCGCGAGCGTATCGCGACGGTGAAGATCTCCGACAAGAGCCAGGCGTTCAACACTGCGCGTATCGAGGCGCTGGAACTGCAAAACCTGCTCGAAGTTGCCGAAGCGACTGCGGTTGCCGCCGAGGCTCGCAAGGAGTCCCGTGGTGCCCACGCTCGTGAAGACTTCGAAGAGCGCGACGATCAGAACTGGCTGTGCCACTCCCTGTACTTCCCGGGTGAGAAGCGCGTAGCCAAGCGTGACGTGAACTTCGCGCCGAAGACCGTTCCGGCGTTTGAACCCAAGGTTCGGACTTATTAAGGGTGACTGATATGTTGCAAGTCAGTGTTTATCGCTACAACCCGGAGAAAGACGCTGCTCCGTTCATGCAGGACTTCCAGATCGACACCAACGGCAAGGACATCATGGTCCTGGACGTGCTGGCGCTGATCAAGGAACAGGACGAGGGTTTCTCCTATCGTCGTTCCTGCCGTGAAGGCGTGTGCGGCTCCGACGGCATGAACATCAACGGCAAGAACGGTCTGGCCTGCATCACTCCGCTGTCCGCAGCGGGGCTGAAGGGTGGCAAGCTGGTGATCCGTCCGCTGCCGGGGCTGCCGGTCATTCGTGACCTGGTCGTCGACATGAGCATCTTCTACAAGCAGTACGAGAAAGTGCAGCCGTTCCTGCAGAACGACACGCCGGCTCCGGCCATCGAGCGTCTGCAGTCGCCGGAAGAGCGTGAGAAGCTCGACGGTCTGTACGAGTGCATCCTGTGCGCTTGCTGCTCGACCAGCTGCCCGTCGTTCTGGTGGAATCCGGACAAGTTCCTCGGTCCCGCTGCGCTGCTGCAGGCCTATCGTTTCCTGGCCGACAGCCGCGACACCAAGACCTCCGAGCGTCTGGCGTCCCTGGATGATCCGTTCAGCGTGTTCCGCTGCCGCGGCATCATGAACTGCGTCAACGTTTGTCCGAAAGGCCTGAACCCGACCAAGGCCATCGGTCACGTGCGCAACATGCTGCTGCAGAGCGGTACCTGATTCGCAAGTTGCTATACCTGTAACACCTGCGGGACCGACTCCGGTCGGTTTCGCAGCAAAAGCCAGAACCGCAGCCCACAAAGCCGCGGTTCATACTCGAAAAACATGACGACCAGCAGGGGCATCCGGGCTGGTACCCGGGCTATCTGCGGGAACCCAAGTGGCTGTATCCGAGTCGCAGCATCATGACTTCTGATCGGACCATGCGGTTTTCACGCCGGTGGTGTCCCCTTACCGAGGGTGACCAAGCATGCAAGAAAGCGTGATGCAGCGCATGTGGGACAGTGCCCACCTATCCGGTGGCAACGCTGCCTACGTGGAAGAGCTCTACGAGCTCTACCTGCACGATCCCAACGCTGTGCCAGAAGAGTGGCGCACTTACTTCCAGAAGTTGCCGACCGACGGCAGCGCTGCAACGGACGTATCGCATTCGACCATTCGCGATCATTTCGTCCTGCTCGCCAAGAATTCGCGTCGTGCCCAGCCGGTTTCCGCCGGGGCCGTCAGCAGCGAGCACGAGAAAAAGCAGGTGGAAGTGCTGCGTCTGATCCAGGCCTACCGCATGCGTGGCCATCAGGCCGC
The DNA here is from genome assembly GCF_017915135.1 of Ectopseudomonas khazarica. Classification (NCBI taxonomy): domain Bacteria; kingdom Pseudomonadati; phylum Pseudomonadota; class Gammaproteobacteria; order Pseudomonadales; family Pseudomonadaceae; genus Ectopseudomonas; species Ectopseudomonas khazarica. The sequence goes on from NZ_CP068551.1 coordinate 2,380,345, forward strand.
CCAGCTCGACCCTCTGGGTCTGTGGGTGCGCACTGCGCCGTCTGATCTGTCGATCAATCACTACGGTCTGACCGATGCGGATCTGGATACCACGTTCCGTACTGGCGAACTGTACATCGGCAAAGAAGAAGCAACGCTACGCGAAATCCGCGATGCGCTGCAGCAGACATATTGTCGCACCATCGGGGCCGAGTTCACCCACATCGTCGATTCCGGTCAGCGCAACTGGTTCGCCCAGCGCCTGGAAAGCGTACGCGGTCGCCCGCAGTTTTCCGCCGAGGTTCAGGCGCACGTGCTCGAACGCGTCACCGCTGCCGAAGGCCTGGAGAAGTACCTGGGCACCAAGTACCCGGGCACCAAGCGCTTCGGCCTGGAAGGTGGCGAGAGCCTGATCCCGCTGCTGGATGAGATCATCCAGCGCTCCGGTTCCTATGGCACCAAGGAAATCGTCATCGGCATGGCCCACCGTGGCCGTCTGAACGTACTGGTCAACACCTTCGGCAAGAACCCGCGCGACCTGTTCGACGAGTTCGAAGGCAAGAAGACCGAAGGCCTGTCCTCCGGTGACGTCAAGTACCACCAGGGTTTCTCGTCCAACGTGATGACCCAGGGTGGCGAAGTGCACCTGGCGCTGGCATTCAACCCCTCGCACCTGGAAATCGTTTCCCCGGTGGTCGAGGGCTCGGTACGTGCCCGTCAGGATCGCCGCAGCGATGCCGGTGGTGAGAAGGTCCTGCCGATCTCCATCCACGGCGACGCGGCTTTCGCCGGTCAGGGCGTGGTCATGGAAACCTTCCAGATGTCGCAGACCCGCGGCTACAAGACTGGCGGCACCATCCACATCGTGATCAACAACCAGGTCGGCTTCACCATCAGCAACCCGCTGGATGCGCGCTCCACCGAGTACGCTACCGACGTGGCCAAGATGATCCAGGCGCCGATCTTCCACGTGAACGGCGATGATCCGGAAGCGGTGCTGTTCGTTACCCAGCTGGCCGTCGATTACCGCATGCAGTACAAGCGTGACGTGGTCATCGACCTGGTCTGCTACCGCCGCCGTGGTCACAACGAGGCCGACGAGCCGAACGGCACCCAGCCGCTGATGTACCAGCAGATCTCCAAGCAGCGCACCACCCGTGAGCTGTACGCGGATGCCCTGATTGCGGCCGGCGTGCAGAGCAACGACGACGTGCAGGCCAAGATCGACGAGTACCGCACCGCGCTGGACAACGGTCAGCACGTGGTCAAGAGCCTGGTCAAGGAGCCCAACAAGGAACTGTTCGTCGACTGGCGTCCGTACCTGGGCCACGCCTGGACCGCGCGTCACGACACGCGTTTCGACCTCAAGACCCTGCAGGATCTGTCCTCCAAGCTGCTGGAAATCCCGGAAGGCTTCGTCGTCCAGCGTCAGGTCGCGAAGATTCTCGAGGATCGCCAGAAGATGGGCGCCGGTGGCCTGCCGATCAACTGGGGCTTCGCCGAGACCATGGCCTACGCCACGCTGCTGGTCGAAGGTCACCCGATCCGCATGACCGGCCAGGACATCGGCCGTGGCACCTTCTCGCACCGCCACGCGGTGCTGCACAACCAGAAGGACGCCGCGACCTATGTTCCGCTGAAGAACCTGTACGACGGTCAGCCGAAGTTCGAGCTGTACGACTCCTACCTCTCCGAGGAAGCCGTACTGGCCTTCGAATACGGCTACGCCACCACCACGCCGAACGCGCTGGTGATCTGGGAAGCCCAGTTCGGCGACTTCGCCAACGGTGCCCAGGTGGTGTTCGACCAGTTCATCTCCAGTGGCGAGCACAAGTGGGGTCGTCTCTGCGGCCTGACCGTCCTGCTGCCGCATGGTTACGAAGGGCAGGGGCCTGAGCACAGCTCGGCGCGTCTGGAGCGTTACCTGCAGCTGTGCGCCGAGCACAACATGCAGGTCTGCGTACCGACCACCCCGGCACAGGTCTACCACATGCTGCGTCGCCAGGTGATCCGTCCGCTGCGCAAGCCGCTGGTGGTGCTGACGCCGAAGTCGCTGCTGCGCCACAAGCTGGCCATCTCGACCCTGGACGATCTGGCCGAAGGCTCCTTCCAGACCGTCATCGGCGAGATCGATGGGCTGGATCCGAAGAAGGTCGAGCGTCTGGTCCTGTGCAGCGGCAAGGTCTACTACGACCTGCTGGAGAAGCGTCGTGCCGAGGGCCGCGAAGATATCGCCATCGTGCGTATCGAGCAGCTCTACCCGTTCCCGGAAGAGGACCTGGCCGAGGCGCTGGCACCGTACAAGAACCTCAAGCACATCGTCTGGTGTCAGGAAGAACCGATGAACCAGGGCGCCTGGTACTGCAGTCAGCACCACATGCGTCGCGTCGCCACTGCGCACAAGAAGGCCCTGTTCCTCGAGTACGCCGGTCGTGATGCGTCGGCAGCGCCGGCTTGCGGTTATGCCTCGATGCACGCCGAGCAGCAGGAAAAACTGCTGCAGGACGCCTTTACTGTTTAACGCCTTCATCCGCCAGGTGGCAGGTGCCACCTGGCGGTAAAACCGAATTTAAGGAAACGCATACAATGGCTATCGAGATCAAAGCCCCAACCTTCCCGGAATCGGTTGCCGACGGCACCGTGGCCACCTGGCACAAGAAGCCGGGCGAAGCGGTCAAGCGCGATGAGCTGATCGTCGACATCGAAACCGACAAGGTGGTGATCGAAGTCCTGGCCGAGGCCGATGGTGTCCTGGCTGAAGTCATCAAGAACGAAGGCGACACCGTTCTGTCCAACGAGCTGCTGGGCAAACTGACCGAAGGTGGCGCTGCCGCCGCTGCTCCGGCTGCCGCTCCGGCCGCTGCCGCTGCGCCTGCCCAGGCTGCTGCTCCGGCCGCTGCTGGCGGTGACGATGCGATCCTGTCCCCGGCTGCGCGCAAGCTGGCCGAAGAGAACGGCATCGACCCGAACAGCATCGCCGGCACCGGCAAGGGTGGCCGCGTGACCAAGGAAGACGTGGTCGCCGCCGTCGAAGCCAAGAAGAACGCGCCGGCCGCTGCTGCCAAGCCGGCTGCCGCTCCGGCCGCTGCTGCTCCGGTAGTCGCCACTGGCGACCGTACCGAGAAGCGCGTACCGATGACCCGCCTGCGCGCCAAGATCGCCGAGCGTCTGGTCGAGGCGCAGTCCTCCATGGCCATGCTGACCACCTTCAACGAAGTCGACATGACCGAAGTCATGGCGCTGCGTTCGAAGTACAAGGACCTGTTCGAGAAGTCCCACAACGGCGTACGCCTGGGCTTCATGTCGTTCTTCGTCAAGGCGGCTACCGAGGCGCTGAAACGCTTCCCGGCGGTCAACGCCTCGATCGACGGCAACGACATCGTTTACCACGGCTATGCCGACGTCGGCGTCGCCGTATCCAGCGACCGTGGCCTGGTGGTCCCGGTTCTGCGCAACGCCGAGCTGATGAGCCTGGCTGAAATCGAGAACGGCATTGCCACCTTCGGCAAGAAGGCCCGTGACGGCAAGCTGGCGATCGAAGAAATGACCGGCGGCACCTTCACCATCACCAACGGTGGTACCTTCGGTTCGATGATGTCGACTCCGATCGTCAACCCGCCGCAGGCCGCCATCCTGGGTATGCACAACATCATCCAGCGTCCGATGGCGATCAACGGCCAGGTGGTGATCCGCCCGATGATGTATCTGGCGCTGTCTTACGACCACCGCCTGATCGATGGTAAGGAAGCCGTGACCTTCCTGGTGACCATCAAGAACTTGCTTGAAGACCCGGCTCGCCTGCTGCTGGACATCTAAAAGCCAGTCTCCTCCACGGCGGCCCTGTTTACAGGGCCGTCCGGTTTATTCGAGAAGGAATACGTTATGACCCAGAAATTCGACGTGGTAGTCATCGGTGCCGGCCCTGGTGGCTATGTTGCCGCCATCAAAGCAGCGCAACTCGGTCTGAAGACCGCCTGTATCGAAAAATATCAGGGCAAGGACGGCAAGACCGCCCTCGGCGGCACCTGCCTGAACGTCGGCTGCATCCCCTCCAAGGCGCTGCTGGACAGCTCCTGGAAGTACCACGAAGCGAAGGAAGGTTTCGCCGTTCACGGCATCGAAGCCAAGGGCGTGACCATCGACGTTCCGGCGATGATCGGGCGCAAGGCCACCATCGTTAAGAACCTGACCGGTGGTATCGCCTCGCTGTTCAAGGCCAACGGCGTGACCCTGCTGGAAGGCCACGGCAAGCTGCTGGCTGGCAAGCAGGTCGAAGTGACCGGCACCGACGGCAAGACCCAGGTGGTCGAAGGCGCTCACGTGATCATCGCTTCCGGCTCCAAGCCGGTCGAGATTCCGCCGGCTCCGGTCGATCAGGACGTCATCGTCGACTCTACCGGCGCCCTGGAATTCCAGAGCGTACCGAAGAAGCTGGGCGTCATCGGCGCTGGCGTGATCGGTCTGGAGCTGGGCTCGGTATGGGCCCGTCTGGGTTCCGAAGTCACCGTGCTGGAAGCGATGGACAAGTTCCTCGCCGCTGCTGACGAGCAGATCGCCAAGGAAGCCCAGAAGACCCTGACCAAGCAGGGTCTGGACATCCGCCTGGGCGCTCGCGTCACCGGTTCGGAAGTCAAGAAGAAGCAGGTCACCGTCAGCTTCACCGACGCCAACGGCGAGCAGAAGATGGTCTTCGACAAGCTGATCGTGGCCGTGGGCCGTCGCCCGGTGACCACCGATCTGCTGGCCGCCGACAGCGGCGTGGACCTGGACGAGCGTGGCTTCATCTACGTCAACGATCAGTGCGAAACCAGCGTACCGGGCGTCTACGCCATCGGTGACGTGGTGCGTGGCGCCATGCTCGCGCACAAGGCCTCGGAAGAGGGCGTGATGGTCGCCGAGCGTATCGCCGGCCACAAGGCGCAGATGAACTACGACCTGATCCCGTCGGTCATCTACACCCACCCGGAAATCGCATGGGTCGGCAAGACCGAGCAGCAGCTGAAAGGTGAGGGCGTTGCCATCAACATCGGTACCTTCCCGTTCGCTGCCAGCGGCCGTGCCATGGCTGCCAACGACACCGGCGGCCTGGTCAAGGTCATCGCCGATGCCAACACCGACCGCGTACTGGGCGTTCACGTGATCGGCCCAAGCGCTGCCGAGCTGGTACAGCAAGGCGCCATCGGTATGGAATTCGGCACCAGCGCCGAAGACCTGGGCATGATGGTCTTCTCGCACCCGACCCTGTCCGAGGCGCTGCACGAAGCGGCCCTGGCAGTGAACGGTGGCGCGATCCACATCGCCAACCGCAAGAAGCGCTAAGTGTGAAAGGTGGTCGGCATCTGCCGGCCGCCCGAGTTGTTGTAAGCCGCCGTGGTAGGTGGGGCGTCGCGTAATCGCCTCATCGTCGCGGTGGTTTTTGCAAGCAGAACCACGGCGGGTGGCCCGCGTCGAGCTCGACTCGCAGCGGAATGCCCGGCGGACTGCCTCGGCAGTCACAGGTGGCGCGGTATCAAAAGTACAGCGCCGAATGCGCAATACCTAAACGAAGACGGTAGACAAGCATGAATCTTCACGAGTATCAGGGTAAGCAGCTGTTCGCTGAATACGGCCTGCCTGTATCCAAGGGCTTCGCGGTAGACACCCCGGAAGAAGCCGCAGAAGCCTGCGAAAAAATCGGTGGCAGCGAGTGGGTCGTCAAGGCCCAGGTCCACGCCGGTGGCCGCGGTAAAGCCGGTGGCGTAAAACTGGTCAAGAGCAAGGAAGACGCCAAAGCCTTCGCCGCCAACTGGCTGGGCAAGCGTCTGGTGACTTACCAGACTGACGCCAATGGTCAGCCGGTCAGCAAAATCCTGGTCGAATCCTGCACCGACATCGCCAAGGAACTGTACCTGGGCGCTGTAGTGGACCGCTCCAGCCGTCGCATCGTGTTCATGGCGTCCACCGAAGGTGGCGTGGACATCGAGAAAGTGGCCCACGAAACCCCTGAGAAGATCCTCAAGGCCACCGTCGATCCGCTGGTCGGCGCTCAGCCGTACCAGGGTCGCGAGCTGGCTTTCCAGCTGGGCCTGGAAGGCAAGCAGGTCGCTCAGTTCGCCAAGATCTTCGTAGGTCTGGCCAAGCTGTTCAAAGATCACGATCTGGCTCTGCTGGAAGTCAACCCGCTGGTCATCAAGGCCGACGGCGACCTGCACTGCCTGGACGCGAAGATCAACATCGACGCTAACGCCATGTACCGTCAGCCGAAGCTGAAGACCTTCCACGATCCGTCGCAAGACGATCCTCGTGAAGCCCACGCTGCCAGCTTCGAGCTGAACTACGTGGCCCTGGAAGGCAACATCGGCTGCATGGTCAACGGTGCCGGCCTGGCCATGGGTACCATGGACATCGTCAACCTGCACGGCGGCAAGCCAGCCAACTTCCTCGACGTAGGTGGCGGCGCGACCAAAGAGCGCGTGACCGAAGCCTTCAAGATCATCCTGTCCGACAGCAACGTTGCTGCCGTTCTGGTGAACATCTTCGGCGGTATCGTTCGTTGCGACATGATTGCCGAAGGCATCATCGGCGCCGTGAAAGAAGTCGGCGTGAAGATCCCGGTGGTCGTCCGCCTGGAAGGTAACAACGCCGAGCTGGGCGCCAAGGTCCTGGCTGAAAGCGGCCTGAACATCATCGCGGCAACCAGCCTGACCGACGCTGCTCAGCAAGTCGTCAAAGCTGCGGAGGGCAAGTAATGAGCGTCCTGATCAATAAAGACACCAAAGTCATCTGCCAGGGCTTCACCGGCTCGCAGGGCACTTTCCACTCCGAACAAGCCATCGCCTACGGCACCAAGATGGTTGGCGGCGTGACTCCGGGCAAAGGTGGTACTACCCACCTGGGCCTGCCAGTGTTCAACACTGTGAAAGAAGCCGTCGAAGCCACCGGCGCCGACGCTTCGGTCATCTACGTTCCGGCTCCGTTCTGCAAGGACTCGATCCTGGAAGCTGCATTCGGCGGCATCAAGCTGATCGTCTGCATCACCGAAGGCATTCCTACCCTGGACATGCTGGATGCCAAAGTCATCTGCGACGAGCTGGGCATTACCCTGATCGGCCCGAACTGCCCGGGCGTGATCACTCCCGGCGAGTGCAAGATCGGCATCATGCCGGGTCACATCCACCTGCCAGGCAAGGTAGGCATCGTGTCGCGTTCCGGCACCCTGACCTATGAAGCCGTCAAGCAGACCACCGACGCCGGTTTCGGCCAGTCCACCTGCGTGGGCATCGGCGGTGACCCCATCCCGGGCTCCAACTTCATCGACATCCTGAAGCTGTTCCAGGAAGATCCGAAGACCGAAGCGATCGTCATGATCGGTGAGATCGGCGGTTCGGCTGAAGAAGAAGCGGCTGCCTACATCAAGGCCAACGTCACCAAGCCTGTAGTTTCCTACATCGCTGGTGTGACCGCTCCTCCCGGCAAGCGCATGGGCCACGCTGGCGCCATCATCTCCGGCGGCAAGGGCACTGCAGACGAGAAGTTCGCTGCACTGCAGGACGCGGGTGTGAAAACCGTGCGTTCCCTGGCTGACATCGGCAAGGCCCTGGCCGAGCTGACCGGTTGGGAAGTCAAGAACGCCTAAGCGTTCCTGATGCTCGCAAAAAGGCCACCTTCGGGTGGCCTTTTTGTTTTTCTGCCCGCTCTGGTGCGGCGCGGCGTGAGCAGCCGCATGGAAATGCACGGTAACTGTTGCTGAGGCGACAGGCAGTTACGCCAGTTCGACAGCTCGTCCGGCAACTGTGCTGCTGCTGCGCGGTTTTCGCTAGTATGCGCGGCTTATCGTGTCCGTGGCGCCACAAGCGCCTGGCGATACCAGCAGTGGTTCGAGCCAAAACGCTCGGGCGACGTTTCCCTGATCCCTGAGGAAACCCCCGCAACTCTTCGATTTCCTGCCCGTGGTATTCCCCTCTATGACTCGTTTGAAAGGCTCGGATCTCCTGGCCCTTGGCTTCATGACATTTGCGCTGTTCCTTGGCGCCGGCAACATCATCTTTCCGCCCAGCGCCGGCCTGGCTGCCGGGGCCAACCTGCTGCCTGCCGCAGTCGGCTTTCTCCTGACCGGTGTCGGGCTGCCCCTGCTGACCGTCGTGGCGCTGGCCCGTGTCGGCGGCGGCATGGACCTGCTCACCGCGCCGCTGGGCAAGGTCGCCGGTGCGATCCTGGCCGTGGCGGTGTACCTGGCCATCGGGCCGTTGTTCGCCACGCCACGCACGGCGGTGGTGTCGTTCGAGATGGGCATCGCCCCGTTCGCCGGCAACGAGGGCACGCCGCTGCTGATCTACACCTTGGTCTATTTCGCTGCCGTCCTGTTCCTCTCGCTCAACCCCGGGCAACTGGTCGACCGTATCGGCAAGTTCATCACCCCGGTATTGCTGGCTGCACTGCTGGTACTGGGCGGTGCTGCGCTGTTCGCACCGGCTGGCGAGATCGGCGTGGTCGCCGACAGCTATCGCGAGGCGCCCCTGGTGCAGGGTTTCCTCCAGGGCTACCTGACCATGGACACCCTTGGCGCCCTGGTATTCGGTATCGTCATCGCCAGTGCCATCCGTGACCGTGGTGTCACCGACGGCGCCCTGGTGACCCGCTACTCGATCGTCGCCGGGGTGATCGCCGCCATCGGCCTGTCGCTGGTGTACCTGGCGCTGTTCTACCTCGGCGCCACCAGCCAGGGCATCGCCGGCGATGCGGAAAACGGCGTGCAGGTCCTGACCACTTACGTCCAGCACACTTTCGGTACCACCGGCAGCCTGCTGCTGGCAGTGGTCATCACCCTGGCCTGCCTGACCACCGCCGTCGGCCTGCTGACCGCTTGCGGCGAGTTCTTCAGCAAGCTGCTGCCGGTGTCGTATCGCAGCGTGGTGATCGTTTTCGGCCTGTTCAGCCTGATCGTGGCCAACCAGGGCCTGACCCAGCTGATCAGCTTCTCCATCCCGGTGCTGGTCGGCCTCTATCCGCTGGCGATCGTGCTGGTCGCTCTGAGCCTGGCCAACCGCCTGTGGCTCTCGCAGTCCCTGGTTTTCGTGCCGGTGATGGCGGTGACGCTGATCTTCGGCGTGGCCGATGGCGTCGCAGCGACGCCGTGGGCAGACAAGGTGCCGGCGTGGTTCGGCCAGTTGCCGCTGGCAGGGCAGAGCCTGGGCTGGCTGCTGCCGGTGGCGATCACGCTGGCGCTGGTCGTGGTGCTCGACCGCATCCTCGGTCTGCGCCAGGGCGCCACTGCCTGAGGCGCGTCGCCGTCAAAGCAAGGCCGCCCACGAGGCGGCCTTCTTTTTGTCGAACAAGTCGCCTGGCGCTCTGGCTATAATCCGCGGCAGTCATACAAGGAGTTGGCATGCTCGACAGCTACCCGTACCTGCCTCACTTTCTCGCCGTGCTCTGGTTCGTCCTGTGCTGGGGCGGCTACACCCGCTACGCGTCCTGGAAGGGCCGGACCACGCCCTGTCTCGCCAGCGTGCTGCACCTGTACCGCGAGGACTGGATGCGCCGCATGCTGTTGCGCGAGAACCGCATTGCCGATGCCAACGTGATCGGTAATCTGGAGCGCAACGCGTCGTTCTTCGCCTCCAGCACGCTGATCATCCTGGCCGGTATCCTCACCGTGCTCGGCGCGTCCGACCGGGCCCTTTCGCTGCTGGCCGACATTCCCTTCGTGCAACCGGCCAGCCGCGGCCTGTCCGAGATCAAGCTGCTGTGCCTGGGGGTGATTTTCGTCTACGCCTTCTTCACCTTCAGCTGGTGCATGCGTCAGTACAACTTCGCAGCGGTGCTGGTCGGTTCCGCGCCGATGGTGGGGGAGCGCCATGTCACCGAGCAGGAGCGCAAGGCGTTCGCCGAGCGCACCGCGCGGGTCATCTCGATGGCTGCGAACCAGTTCAACTTCGGCCTGCGTGCCTATTATTTCGGGATGTCGACGCTGGCCTGGTTCATCAACCCCTGGTTCTTCATGCTGGTGACCACCGGCGTGGTGCTGATCCTCTACCGCCGCGAGTTCCATTCGGATGTACTGGAAGTGATGGTCTATACCCCAACACCGGCTACGGACGTGGCCAAGGAGAAGAGTGAATGAGTCTGCCGTTCTGGTGTGTGTTCATCAGTGCCCTGTTGATCTTCATCGCCAAGGCGCCGGTCGCCAAGGCGATGGCCAAGGAGGGTGGTGGTCGCTACGACAACCACCATCCGCGCGCGCAGCAGGCGCGTCTCACCGGCTTTGGCGCACGTGCGCTGGCCGGGCACCTGAACAGCATCGAGGCCTTCCCGCTGTTCGCCGTCGGCGTGTTGATGGCGCATGTCACCCAGACCTACGGCGTGCTCGTCGACGTGCTGGCGGTGACCTTCGTCGTCAGTCGTGTGCTGTACCTGCTGCTCTACTGGTGGGACCTGCACTGGCAGCGCAGCCTGGTCTGGGTCGTGGGCCTGGCGTGCAGCCTGCTGCTGATGATCAGCCCGGCATTGAAATGAAAAAGGCCCGCAAAATGCGGGCCTTTTCGCAGGCGCCTGAGGCTTACTCGCCGTCCACGACGTCCTTGGCCTTGTTGCCGGCATCTTCGAGGGCGTTGGCCGCGTCGTCGGCTGCATTCTCGATCTTCTCGCCGGTGGTGGGCTCGTTGCCCAGGGCCTCGTTGGTTTTCTGCTCGATGGCTTCGCCGGTTTCCTCGGCCGCATTGCCCAGATTCTCCATGGCTTCGGAGACTGACTCCTTGGCTGACTCCATCTTGTCTTCCGGGGTTTTCTCGCAGGCGGCGAGACCCAGGGCGGTGGCAAGCAGAAGGGCATAAGTCAGAGGTTTGTTCACAGTCATCACTCCATGTGTGAGAGTTATAGGTGGCTGGGTTGACCCCAAGAGCGCACACCCACTCTGAACCTTGATCGACTGCGCAAGTTCCCTGCGTTTTCGTTTCGCTGGCACGACGCCGGTGTGAGGCAGCGCCTCGAGGCGCTATGATGCGCAGCCCTTTTTGCAGCCTGCCAGCGCGCGTGTCGGGCCGTTGCACCGCGCCGGCGCCGCCCGGAAACGCGTCTGGCAGCTGCGATCCATTGTCCAACGCATGCGGACGTCAGGAGTGCCCCAGGCATTGCTGCTGGTGCGGTCGGGAGTAGAGAGATGAGTGAACAGTCGATTGAGGATCGCGCGCAGCGGTTTCTTGCTGCATTGCGTCATTGTCAGGTGCTCGGCATGGCGGTCGAGCGCGCTGACAGCAAGGGCCTGACCCTGCGCCTGCCGTACGCGCCGCACATCGTCGGCAATCCGGATACCGGCGTCATCCATGGCGGGGCGATCACCACGCTGATGGACACCACCTGCGGCATCTCCACCGTGTGCGTGCTGCCCGAGTTCGAGATCTGCCCGACGCTGGACCTGCGCATCGACTACATGCATCCCGCCGAGCCGGGCAAGGATGTGTTCGGTTTCGCCGAGTGCTATCGCGTGACCCCCAACGTCATCTTCACCCGTGGCTACGCCTATCAGGATGACCCCGAGCAGCCCATCGCCCACGTGGTCGGCGCCTTCATGCGCATGGGCAAGGCCGCGCAAGGCGGCGGAGAGCTGAAACAAGACATTCAGCAGGGTGGTGCGGCATGAGCGAGCTCAACCTGGAGCAGCTGGTCGCACGCGCGCACCAGCAGAACGACTACGACCCGCTGATCAGCCTGATCCCCTACGCGAAGCTGCTGGGGATCGAGTGCCTGCGCCTGGGCGATGACATGGTCTTTCGCCTGCCGGCCAATCGTGACTGCATCGGCAACCCGGTACTGCCGGCGCTGCATGGCGGCGTGATCGCCGGGTTCATGGAGCATGCCGCCATGCTGCATCTGCTGATGTTCATGGGAATTCCACATTTGCCGAAAATCATCGACTTCTCGATAGATTACCTGCGCGCCGGCCATTATCGTGACACCTATGCGCAGTGCCAGGTCTGGCGCCAGGGGCGACGGGTCGCCAACGTGGCGATCAATGCCTGGCAGACCAGCCAGACCGAGCCGATTGCCACAGCCCGTGCCCATTTCAAGGTCGATGAGCCCTGAGCCCTTGTCGAGGTGATTGCTTGCATGACGGAACGGATCGGTAGCGCAGCGAAATGATGACAAGGAATCTGTAGATGGATGCGTTGCTGATAATCGGTGGTCTGCTGTTGATGCTGGCCGGTCTGGTCTGGCTGGTCATGCGGGCCTTCGCCACGAGCCTGCTGTGGGGGTGGGGCAGCCTGCTACCGCCGCTCACCCTGATCTATGTGGTGCGCCATTGGGCGCGCGCGCGCAGTGCCGTGATGCTCATCGGCCTGGGAGTGATCCCGCTGGTGGTCGGTTTCACCTTGCTCGCCAGCAAGGATGCCGAACGGCTTGCCGCGATCGTTCGCCTCGACTGGCTGAAGCCCGAAGCCCAGGCACCGGCTGAACTGGCCATCGACCTGGATGGCGAGCTCAACGGCCAAGCATTTCGGCCGCAACAGGGCGAGCTGATCGATGGCGTGCTGAGCCTGCGTGAGGGGCTCGACTTCTTTGCCCTGCGCGAACTGAGCATCCGTTTGCCACCGCCTGTCGAGGGCCCCGTGCGCATCGACGTTCTGCCACAGGACAGCGGCGATCTGCCCGAGGTGGAACTGAGCTGGCTGCTTCCGGAACAGGACCTGCCCGAGGCGCGGCGCCTGAGCCGAGGCTACACCCTGCACCTGGATCTGCAGCCGCAGGCGCCGAATCGTCTGGTCGGTGACTTTCACCTGGTCCTGCCGCCGCGCTTCAAAACCAGCCTGAGTGGCCGTGTCGAGCTCTATCGTGACCGTCTGCGCTATGTCGATGGTCAGGTCGACAGGCGTTTCGACTCGCGCGACACCGTTGCCCATGTCCTGCAGGACTACCTGCAACGACGCTTCGCCAGCCGCGATGTGCATGACCTGAAGTTGCCGCCGTTCACCTTTGGCGGCGACCGCCTGGAGCTGGAGGTCGAGGCCCGGGTCGAGCAGCGCGACGAGCGCCTGGCGCTGCGCCTGCACAAGAGCGCCAGCCAGGGCTGGAGTGTCGAAGGCGACCATTTCCCGGTGCTGCCCAAGGCCACCGTGGCGCAGGCCGCGCCGCCGTCCGAGGCGACCCCGACGGAGGAGCGCCTCAGCCGGCGTATCGATCGTCGTCAGCGCTTCAGCCTGGCACGCCTGCAGCGCAACCCGGAGCAGTACCGCAACCTCAGCATGCGCCTCAAGCGTGCCAGCGGGGGCACCGTGGAGGGGCGCTTCGTCGGCGTCGACGACGACGGCAGTATCCGCATCAGCCAGCAACTGGGCAGCGGCGGCGGGCAGGCCAGCTTCAGCTTCAAACCGCAGGAGATCGGCAACCTGGAGCTGCTGGAACCCTAGGCCCTTGAAATCCATCAGGTTGCCCCCATCTGCAGGACATCCGCCGCGATAGCGGTTCCTGTCCTGCAGATGGAGTTAGAAGACCATGAGTGTGGAAACTCAAAAAGAAACCCTGGGCTTCCAGACCGAGGTGAAGCAGCTGCTTCACCTGATGATCCATTCCCTGTACTCGAACAAGGAAATCTTCCTTCGCGAGTTGATTTCCAACGCGTCCGATGCCGCCGACAAGCTGCGCTTCGAGGCGCTGGCCAAGCCCGAACTGCTCGAAGGCGGCGCCGAGCTGAAGATTCGCCTGTCCTTCGACAAGGACGCCAAGACCGTCACCCTCGAAGACAACGGCATCGGCATGAACCGCGATGAAGTGATCGCGCACCTGGGCACCATCGCCAAATCCGGTACCGCCGATTTCCTGAAGAACCTGTCCGGCGACCAGAAGAAGGATTCGCACCTGATCGGTCAGTTCGGCGTGGGCTTCTATTCGGCGTTCATCGTGGCCGATCAGGTCGAAGTCTTCACGCGACGTGCCGGCGCTGCCGCCAGCGAAGGCGTGCACTGGTCGTCGAAGGGCGAGGGCGAGTTCGAAGTCGCCAGCATCGACAAGGCCGAGCGTGGTACGCGCATCGTCCTGCACCTCAAGAGTGGTGAGGAAGAGTTCGCCGATGGCTGGCGCCTGCGCAACATCGTCAAGAAGTACTCTGACCATATTGCCCTGCCCATCGAGTTGCCGAAGGAGCAGCACGGCGAAGACGCGCCTGCCGAGGTCGAGTGGGAAACCGTCAACCGCGCCAGCGCCCTGTGGACCCGTCCGCGTACCGAGATCAAGGACGAGGAATACCAGGAGTTCTACAAGCACGTCGGCCACGACTTCGAGAACCCGCTGTCCTGGAGCCACAACAAGGTCGAGGGCAAGCTGGAGTACACCTCGCTGCTCTACGTGCCGGGCCGCGCGCCGTTCGACCTGTACCACCGCGAGGCGCCCAAGGGCCTGAAGCTCTATGTGCAGCGCGTGTTCATCATGGACCAGGCCGACCAGTTCCTGCCGCTGTACCTGCGTTTCATCAAGGGCGTGGTGGATTCCAACGACCTGTCGCTGAACGTTTCCCGCGAGATCCTGCAGTCCGGTCCGGTCATCGATTCGATGAAGTCGGCCCTGACCAAGCGCGTGCTGGACATGCTGGAGAAACTGGCCAAGGACAAGCCGGACGACTACAAGGCGTTCTGGAAGGCCTTCGGTCAGGTGCTCAAGGAAGGCCCGGCGGAAGACTTCGCCAACAAGGAGAAGATCGCCGGTCTGCTGCGCTTCGCGTCCACCGCCGGCGAAGGCGACGAGCAATCGGTGTCGCTGGCCGACTACCTGTCCCGTGCCAAGGACGGGCAGGACAAGATCTACTACCTCACCGGCGAGAGCTACGCACAGATCAAGAACAGCCCGCACCTGGAAGTCTTCCGCAAGAAAGGCATCGAGGTCCTGCTGCTCACCGATCGCATCGACGAGTGGCTGATGAGCTACCTGACCGAGTTCGACGGCAAGCAGTTCGTCGACGTGGCGCGTGGCGATCTGGACCTGGGCAAGCTGGACTCGGAAGAGGACAAGAAGGCCCAGGAGGAAGTCGCCAAGGCCAAGGAAGGGCTGATCGAGCGCCTCAAGGGTGCCCTGGGCGAGCAGGTCGCCGAGGTGCGCGTGTCTCACCGCCTGACCGACTCGCCGGCGATTCTCGCCATCGGCGAGCAGGACCTCGGCCTGCAGATGCGCCAGATTCTCGAAGCCAGCGGGCAGAAGGTGCCGGACGCGAAGCCGATCTTCGAGTTCAACCCGGCGCACCCGTTGATCGAGCGCCTGGATGCCGAGCCGGACGAAGACCGCTTCACCGACCTGTCGCACATCCTGTTCGACCAGGCCGCGCTGGCTGCCGGTGACAGCCTGAAGGACCCGGCCGCGTACGTGCAGCGCCTCAACAAGCTGCTGGTGGAATTGTCCGCCTGACCGGCTAAGCTTGTGAAAAGCCCGCTTCGGCGGGCTTTTTTCATGGGGCGCGATAGACAGGCCGCAATTGACAAGAACTATCCCGTCGTTTCAGATGATTGCATTCCGATAGCATTTGTCGGCGTTTTCCTTGGGGTTGTATGTCGATTCTCGAGCTGTTCTTCATCATGGGTGCGGACCCCGGCGTCCTGATACTCAGCAGTTACGACCCCGTCCTGGTACTGCTGTCTCTTGCCATCTCCGTATTCGCCGCAGGCATGGCACTGCAACTCGCAGGCGAAGCCCGCAACAGCACTCAGCCCATCGCTCGACAGGTCACCATTCTCACCGGCTCGCTCGCACTTGGCGGGGGCATCTGGGCCATGCATTTCCTCGGGATGCTGGCGTTCGAGCTGTGTGCCGCCGTGCGTTTCGACCTGGGCATCACGCTGCTCTCGATGCTGCCCAGCCTCGGCGCCTCCTGGGTGGCTCTGAGCCTGCTGGCCCGGCCCAATCTGAGCCTGGTGCAGCTGTGCGTCGGCGGCGTGCTGGTCGGCGCCGGGATCGGGGCGATGCATTACAGCGGCATGGCGGCGATGGAGATGGCGCCGTTGCTGCGCTATGACCCCTGGATGTTCGCGCTATCCATCGTCGTGGCCATCGGCCTGGCCATCATCGCGCTGTGGGTGCGCTTCGGCCTCGAAGGGCGCCTGCCTGCGCTCTGGGCCCTGCTGATCAGTGCCATGGTCATGGGCCTGGCCATCAGTGGCATGCACTACACCGGCATGGCGGCCGCTCGCTTCGTGGGCACGCCCGAGTCGGACAGCCCGATGGCCGTGGTCGACAGCGGCTACATCGCCATCGCCATTACCCTGCTGACCGTGGCGCTGACGGTGTTCGTGGTGGCCGCCAACACCCTGCTGCGCTATCGCCGCCTGAGCCTGCAGCTCAAGGCCAGCGAGCAGCACCTGCGCTCGATCTTCGACACCGCCCTGGACGCCATCGTGACCGTCGATTACGAAGGCCGGGTGCGTTCCGCCAACCCCGCGGTGACGGGCCTGTTCGGCTGGAGCCCGCAGGAGATGGTGGGGATGCACATCCGCTCGCTGGTGCCTGCGCGCCTGGTGCGCGAGGTGGAGGAGCGGCTGGCCAGCTACCTGCGCACCGGCAACCTGAGCCTGCCCAGGGGCGAGCAGGACCTGATCGGCCTGACGCGCCAGGGTAAGGAAAAGCCCATACGCATCAGCGTCGGCATCACCCATGTCGACAGCCGGCCGCTGTTCGTGGTGTTCGTCGCCGACATCAGCGAGCGGCAGCGCATGGAGAAGGCGCTGCGCGACAGCGAGCAGCAATACCGCTCGTTGATCAGCAACATTCCGGGGGTGTCGTTCCGCTGTCTGCTGGATCGCGACTGGAGCATGCTGTTCATCAGCGATGCGGTGCAGACCCTGACCGGGCGCAGCGCTGACGATTTCATCAACCGGCGCTGCTCGATCGCCGACATGTACCACCCGGATGACTACGAGCGAGTCGCCAGCGAGGTGGTGGAGGCGATCGAACAGGGCCGCAACTACACCGTCGAGTACCGGCTGTTCGACAGCGCCGGGGCGGAGCACTGGATCTGGGAGAGCGGCAGTGCGGTTTGCGACGAGCATGGCGTGCCGCGCTGGATCGACGGCGTGCTGCTGGATCAGACCGAGACCAAGCGGCGCAATGCCGAGTACGAAGGCAAGGTGACGGCCATCAGCAAGGCCATGGCGCTCACGGAGTTCGACCTCGACGGTACGATTCTCGACATCAACGACAATGCCCTGGCCCTGTATGGCTACGACAGGGCCGAGGTGCTCGGGCAGCACCATTCGCTGTTCTGCGACCCTGAACTGGTCGCCAGTGCGAAGTATCACCAGATATGGCAGGAGCTGCGCGCCGGGCATTTCCGTACGGGCGAATACCGGCGCATCGGCAAGGGCGGGCGCGAGGTCTGGATCCAGGCCAGCTACAACCCGATCCTGGACACTGACGGCAAGCCATTCAAGGTCGTCAAGCTGGCCACTGACCTGACCCCGCGGCGGGTGATGGAACAGGAACTGCGCGCCGCCCGCGATCACGCCGAAGCGGCCGCTGCGGCGCGCAGCAGCTTCCTGGCCAACATGAGCCATGAAATCCGCACGCCGATGAACGCCATCATCGGCTTTACCGAGCTGCTCCTGGAAACCTCGCTGTCGGCCGAGCAGCGGCGGCACCTGACGACGGTGCAGCAGTCTTCCCGCTCGCTGCTCGGGCTGCTCAACGACATCCTCGACACGGCCAAGCTCGACCGTGGCGCGATCGAGCTGGAGCAACTGGACTTTTCCCTGCGCGAGCTGTGCGAGCAGGTCGTCACGACCCAGCGCCTCGGCGCCGAAGGCAAAGGGCTGCAACTGCACCTGGATTACCCGGCCACGGTCAGCGACTTCTTCTGCGGCGATCCGCTGCGCCTGCAGCAGGTGCTGACGAACCTGCTGGGCAACGCGGTCAAGTTCACCCAGCACGGCGAGGTGTGCCTGAAGGTCTCTGGCGAGCCTGGTGCGATCCGCCTGGCGGTGAAGGACACCGGCATCGGCATCGCCGCCGACCGCCTGGAGAAGATCTTCGAGCCTTTCGCCCAGGCCGACGCCTCGATGAGCCGGCGTTTCGGTGGCACCGGCCTGGGGACCACCATTTCTCGCCAGCTCGTCGAGCTGATGGGCGGGCGCTTGCGCGTGGAAAGCGTCGAGGGGCAGGGCAGCTGCTTTAGTGTCGAGTTGCCCCTGCAGGTCGGTAAACGCGCTGCGCCTCAGCAACCGACCACGCTGCCGGAGCTGGGAGTACTGAACATCCTGGCGGCCGATGACGTGCCGCAGAATCTCGAACTGCTGCAGCTCAATCTGCAGTACCGGGGCCACCAGGTACGCTGCGTCGCCGATGGCAAGAGCGCCTTGCGGGCGTTCGGCGAGGAGCGCTTCGACCTGATTCTGATGGATGTGCAGATGCCCGGTGTCGATGGCCTGGAGGCCACGCGGCGGATTCGCCAGCTGGAAGCCAGCGAAGGGCGCCAGGCGATACCGATCATCGCGTTGACGGCGAGTGTGCTGGATCGCGACCGTCAGGCCGCGCTGGACGCCGGGATGAACGCATTCGCCTCGAAGCCGCTGGACATGACCGCGCTGCTCTGGGAGATGGCCAGGCTGCTCGGCGTGACAGAGACCGCCCGTGCCGCTGGCGCCAGCGGGCCACACGTGGAGACGGGGCTGTTCGACTGGGTGCGCGGCAGCCACCTGTGGGGCGGTCCGCTGCGCATGGCCCAGGCGATCGCTGCCTTCATCAAGGAGCAGGGCGCACTGGTGGCGAGCATGAGGCAGTTCCTCGAGGCCGCCGAGTGGGACGAAGGCCGGGCACTGGCACACCGTTTCCACGGCGCGGCCGGCAACCTCGCGCTGACCCGTCTGACGCAGCTGGGGCGCAGCCTCGAGCAGGGCTTCGAGGCGCGTGACGTGGACAGTCTGCGCGCGCTTCTGGTCGAACTCGAACAGGCCCTGCAGGCCGTCATCGAAACGTTGCCGCAGTTGCCGGAGGAGAGCAATGCGCTAGAATCCGCGGCCGCTGATCCGGGCCTGCTGCGCGAGCGCGCCGGCCACTTGCGGGCCGTGCTGGCCAGGGGCGGGCTGGACGACCAGGCGTTGTCCGCGCTCGAGCAGGCACTGAGCGGCACGGCCTTTGCGAACAGCATGAGCGAGTTGCGCCAGGCCCTCGACGAGTTCGATTTCGATCAGGCCCTGGCTGCGCTGGATCGGTTGTTGTTGCAGCTGCAAGACGAGGAAACCACCCCATCATGAGCCCGGTCGCCGATACCCGTCCGCTGTTGCTGCTGGTCGATGACGAACCCACCAACCTGCAGGTGCTGCGGCATGTACTGCAGGATGACTACCGCCTGCTGTTCGCCAAGGAGGGGGCGCGCGCGCTGGAAATGGCCGAGCGCGAGCAACCGGCCCTGATCCTGCTCGACGTGATGATGCCGGGCATGACCGGCTACCAGGTGTGCGAGCAGCTCAAGGCCAACCCGCTGCTGCAGGGGATTCCGGTGATCTTCGTCACCGCCCTGGGCGATGTGGAGGACGAGACGCACGGCTTCGAGGTCGGTGCGGTGGACTACATCACCAAGCCGATCAGCCCGCCCATCGTGCGCGCCCGGGTGCGTACCCACCTGTCGCTGGTCAGGGTCGACGAGCTGACCCACACCCGTCTGCAGATCGTCCAGCGCCTGGGCATGGCGGCCGAGTACAAGGACAACGAGACGGGCCTGCATGTGATTCGCATGAGTCACTTCTCCAGGGTGCTGGCCCTGGCTGCCGGCTTCTCCGAGAGCGCTGCGGAGGAGTTGCTGCACGCCGCGCCCATGCACGATGTCGGCAAGATCGGCATTCCCGATGCGGTACTGCGCAAACCGGGCAAGCTGGACGATGCCGAATGGCAGGTGATGCGCCAGCATGTGGAGATCGGTGCGAGGATCATCGGCGAACACAGCTCCGGGCTGCTCAGGACGGCGCAGCGGGTTGCCCTGTCGCATCACGAGAAGTGGGATGGCAGCGGCTATCCCAACGGCCTCTGCGGTGAGGACATTCCCCTGGAGGGGCGCATCGTCGCGATTGCCGATGTGTTCGACGCCTTGACCAGCGTGCGGCCCTACAAGCAGGCCTGGCCCGTCGAGCAGGCGGTGGCCTTTCTGCGTGAGCAGAGCGGGCGACACTTCGATCCGCGCCTGGTGGAGCTGTTCATCGGCTGCCTGCCGGAGATTCTGCAGATCAAGGAACGCTGGGCCGAGCAGCCCGTCGCCTGACATGTCCTGTGCAACACTGCCGGGTGCTGCGGCTTGGTCATCGACCGCCGGCGGTCTATCGTTGAACTCTCACCATTGCCAAGGGCAGGTCTCAGCATGCAGAAGAAGACATGGGTTCCCCTGTTGTGCGCAGCATTCGCCGGCCTTGCCGACGCGGCCGTCGTGGCCAAGGCGGTTCCCTACGAGATCGACGGCGAAGCCTTCGAGGGCGTTCTGCTCTACGACGATTCGGTCACCACGCCACGTCCCGGCTTGCTGGCCATTCCCAACTGGATGGGTGTCAACGACGACACCGTGGCCAAGGCCGCCCGTGCGGCGGGCAGCCGCTACGTGGTGTTTCTCGCCGACATGTACGGCAAGGCGGTGCGCCCCAGCAATGCGGACGAGGCCAGGGCCGCCGCCACGAGCGTGCGCGCCGACCGCGCGCTGATGCGCAGGCGCGCCCAGGCGGCGGTCGAGGTGTTCAAGGCGCAGGGTGACGAGGTCGCCCTGGATACCCGCAGGCTGGGCGCCATCGGCTTCTGCTTCGGCGGCGGCGCGGTGCTCGAACTGGCTCGCTCGGGCGCACCGCTACAGGGTTTCGTTTCGTTCCACGGCAATCTGGACACCCCCAACCCAGCGGATGCGAAGAACATCCAGGCGCCGGTGCTGGTGCTGCACGGTGCGGATGATCCGGCGGTGCCTCAGGCACAGGTGGATGGCTTCGTCGCCGAGATGAAGGCCGCCGCGGTCGACTGGCAGTTGGTCAGCTACGGTGGCGCGGTGCATTCGTTCACCGATCCCAAGGCCAACGTGCCGGGGCGCAACCAGTACCACCCGGTGGTTGCCGCGCGGGCGTTCAAGGCGATGAACGACCTGTTCGACGAGGTCTTCGCCGAGCCGTGATCCGTCATGAGGGAGGCTGCGCCCGGTGGGCGCAGCCTTGGTGGTGCTATTTCGCAGGCAATACGCTGATGTCGATGATGCCGTCAGGCAGGTTCGCGATATCTCCCAGCGTGGTCGGCTTGCCGCTGGCCAGGTCCAACTGGTGCAGGGTCTTGCCTGTCAGCACGTAGGCGGTATTGCCGCCTTTGCCGTCGCTGGCGATGTCCAGTGCGGCCGTCTGCAAGCCATCCGCCAGTTTGCCCACCAGCTGCTGCACACCATCGTTTGGCGGGTTCTGCAGCATCAGGCTGCCGCTGGCCAGGTCGATGTTGTAGAGCGCCGTGCTCGGCGTACCTGCATAGGAGTTGGTGTAGGCGCCGGCAATCACCTGCGGCTGCTGCCCCGCGTAGGGGCCGTCCGCCCCGTAGGCCTGCTTGCCGTCGACCACCGCCTCGCCGGTGTCGACATTGACCCGCAGGTTGGTGCCGTCCGGGCTCATCAGGCGCAGGCGGTCGGCGACCGGGTTGAAGTCGACCACGGCCTGACTGTTGCCGGGGAGTGCGGTCTTCAGCGTGCTGGCGGGCGTCGCCTTGCCGCTGCTGGCGTCCAGGGTGTAGAGCCGGTCGTTGCCACCCAGCGCGTAGAGCTGGCCGCTGGCCGGGCGCACGTCCAGGCCGCGCAGGTCGCTGGCACCGCTGACGTTCATGCTGGCTGCGACCCTGAGGTCGGCGACATTGATCTTGAACAGCTTGCCATCGGTGCCCAGGGCGATCAGTTCGGTGGCATGGCTTGCACCTGCACCCAGGGTCAGCAGGCTGGCGGTGCACAGGAGGGTGATGCGCTTCATGATGGTTCCTCTCAACGGTTCAGCATCGAGACGAAGCCGCGTGGTGGCTTCGCAGGTGCCTCGACGAAACACCTGATAGCAATACCCGCGAGGAACGCCGCTGGATGTCGGCAGGCAGAAAATATTTTGCGGAGGGTGAAATCGCCGGCCGCAGGGCCGGCGATCCATCAGTTGGCGCTGGCCAGCACGGCACGGCCGATGTATTGCACCGGTCCGCTCGGGCGGTTGTAGGGTGAGCCGCCTGCGGGTTCCAGGGTGAGCTCGAACAGTTGCCCGGCCTGTACCGCGCCTATCCGTTCGGCGGGCAGATGCAGTGGCTGGCCAGCCTCGACCAGCCCCAGCGATCTTGGGCCGTCAGCCGGGTCCTGTAGCGTCCAGAACTGCAACGTGCGGCCTTCGGGAATGCGATCGGCGACCAGCGGTTCGAGTTGCAGCGTGCCGTCGCCGCCGACCTGGATCACCCAGCCGGGCTGAGCCGCTTGCCCTGGCTGTTGCAGGACGACGGTATAGCGTTCACCTTCGACCTGCGGAGCCTGCAGCAGGGGCAGCAGGATGGCGACCAGCAGGGCCATGGCCAGAGCCGCAGTGGTGAGGCGCCAGGTCAGCAGGCTGTTCCACCAGCTGGCCGCGAGCCCGCTGCGCGGCGTGTCTGTCGTCCCCAGGCTGTGCCTGATACGCGTCCAGAGTGCCGGGGAGGGCTGCTGGGGCGGTAGCTGGTCGCTCAGTTCGAGGAAATGCCGTTCCCACTCCAGGGCCATGCGGGCGGCGTCCTGATCCTCTTCCAGCAGCTGGCGTATCTCGGTAGCGTCAGACGCGTCGAGCAGGCCGAGCAGGTATTCGCCGATCATGGCGCGGCGTTCTTCGGGATCATGCGGAATCATGCTTGCAAACACTCCTGCAGCGCGCGCAGGCCGGCGCGGATACGGCCTTTGATGGTGCCAAGAGGGGTGCTCAGGCGCTGGGCGATCTGTTCGTGCGTCAGGCCGCGATAGAAGGCCAGCAGGATCGGCTGACGGCGTGGCCGTTCCAGGCGCTGCAGGCAATGGCGCAGCAGGCGTTGCTCGGAGCGTTCCAGTGCCTGTGCTTCAGCCTGGGGAGCGTCGTCCAGTACGCGCTCGATGAAGCCGTCGTCCATCTCGATGTGGCGGGTGCCGCTGCGCAGCGCGTTCAGCACCCGGTAGCGCAGGATGCTGTGCACCCAGGCACGACCGCTGCCCAGCTCTCGCCGGTAGCGTGCGGCGTGCTGCCAGATGCGCACGAAGGCGTCGTGCAGGCAGTCTTCGGCGACATCACGACGGCCGAGCATGCTGATGGCCAGCCCCAGCAGTTGCCCGGCTTCCTGGCGGTAGAGGGCCTGGAAGGCACGCTCGTCTCGGCGGGCACAGGCTTCCAGGGTACTTTCATAGTCGAATTCGCGCGCAGCCATGGGGTGTCCGTCGGCCTGAGAAATCCTCATTGCAGCTTATACCCGCCAGCACGACGACTGGATCATCGCCAGGCAATAAAAAACCTGTGCAAGGTCGCCTCAGGGGCGGCTGTAGGCCTCGTCGAGCGAGACCCAGCGCTCCAGCGGGCCCTTGCGCGAGAGGTAGCGAATCATCAGCCAGTCGCCTTGCTGGTCCAGCACCTCGCAGACGTCACCGGCGATCAGGTACGCCTTGCTCCGGCTGCTGGCGGTCGGTCGCGCATGCAGATACAGGCGCGGGCTGGGGACGGTCCAGCTCACGGGCTGATCAGCGTCGTCGAGGGCGCGGCTGGCGATGACCTTGCCGTACGGATCGAGGGTCCTTTCGAATACGTGGAAGAACACCGGCGCGTCCGGGTCGTGGTGACGCATCTGCAGCGTCTTGTACAGCCAGGGCGTGCCGGAGGCATCGAACCGGTAGGCGTCGTAATACCAGCGCGGGCCGCTGCGGCATTGGCTGTACAGGGCGCGTTCGGCCGGCTTGGCCTGCAGCTCCGACAGCTCGCCGCAGTTGGCGCGGTCCAGCAGGGCCTCGGGCATGTGCAGGCGCTCGAAGCCCTGCCGGTCGGGGCGATAGAGGTAGAGGTGGTAGCTCGAGTTGACCATGCCCACGGGCACGCGTATGGCCAGGTCGGGATGGCCGTCGAAGTCGTAGTCGTCGACCTCGAAGCCGGGCGCGGCGTCCACCTCGTTACCCTCGGGAATGCTCAGTTCGATACGGCTGCCGTCGGGCTGCTGCAGAACGTAGCCGTCGCCCTGTTGCAGCACCTGGGCCTGCAACCCGTTCTGCGGTTCGAAGCGAGGCAGCTCGGCCAGGGCACAGGCGGGCAGGAACAGCAGCCAGGCCAATGAGTGGAGTCGGGGCATGCGGGCAATCCTTTGCGGGTCGGCAGGCAGCCGCTGCTGCCTGCCGGTGATTGGGTGTTTTCAGCGCGGCAGTTCGATGCGCGCGGTTTCGCCTGGTACCTGTGGCCAGTCGCCGGCCGCCCAGCGTTGGCGGGCCTGGTCGATCAGTTCCGCGCTGCTGGCGACGAAGTTCCAGTTCATCCGGCGTGGGCCGATGGGCTCGCCGCCGATCAGGGCCAGGTGGCATTCGCCACAGGCCCCGAGCAGTGGGGTTTCTCCGGCAGGGATGACGGCCATGGCGCGGGCTGGCAGCGCTTCGCCATCCAGTTCGGCGTCGCCGTCGATCAGGTACAGGGCGCGCTCGCTGTGCTCGGCCGGAATCACCAGGTTGGCGCCGGCGGCCAGGCGCAGCTCGGCATAGAGGGTCGGCGAGCGAACCGCGACAGGGGATTCGAGGCAGAAGCCCTTGCCGGCGATCAGGGTGATGCGCACGCCAAGCGCGTCGCTGCATGGCAGGGTTGCCGCAGGGTGGTGGCTGTAGCTGGGCGCGCAGCGTTCCTCGGCCTCCGGCAGCGCCAGCCACACCTGCAGCCCGTGCAAGCGCTTGTTCTGCCCGAGCTGCGCCTGCGGGGTGCGCTCCACGTGGGCCACCGCATCGCCGGCAGTCATCCAGCTGACGTCGCCGGGCTCGACCAACTGATCGGAGCCGAGACTGTCCTTGTGCTGCAGCTGGCCCTCGAACAGGTAGGTGAGGGTGGACAGGCCGATGTGCGGATGCTGGGCGATGTTCATGCCGCTGCCAGCGGGATACGCCTGTTCCAGCATGTGATCGAAGAAGACGAATGGACCGATGCTGCGAAAGCGTGCCGAGGGCAGGGGGCGCAGGATCGGCTGGCCGGAAATGTCCTCGGCACGTGGCCGGATCAGCTGCAGCTCGCTCATGCCAGTGCTCCCGCCAGACGGGTCTCGACCTGGATGTCGGTGCTGGTCATCAGCTTGTGGATCGGGCACTTGTCGGCGACGCGCAGCAGCTGCTGGCGCTGGGCATCGTCCAGCGGCCCCCTGAGCGCCAGCTCGACGACCAGGCGGTAGTTGCCTTCACGCTCCTCGCTGTCGTCACGCTCGACGTTGACGTCGATACCTTCCAGCGGCAGGCCACGCTGGCGCGCATAGAGCAGCAGGGTCATGGCCTTGCAGGTACCGAGCGAGGCGTCGAACAGGTCATGCGGATCGGGGCCGGCACCTTCTCCGCCGAGCTCGGGCGCGACGTCCCCGAGGAGCTGGTGCGAGCCGATTTCGATCGCCTGTTGCAGGCCCTTGCGGTGATGGATGCGGATCATGGCTCTTCCTTAGGATGCGAGGCTGGACGGCAATGTCCGCCAGCCTAGCCCAGTGCAGCAGGATCACACCAGTGCCGACAGCCGTACATCGGCGCCCAGCACACGCAGCAGGCGGCCCTGCGCATCGACGATGGGTACCGACACGGTGAAGCAGAAGTCGTCGGTCGCCGATGAGCGATAGACCTGGGTGATGTGGCTGCGCATCTGCTCGGCCACGGCGCGGAACCAGGGCCGCTGGCTCCAGTCCCGGCCCCGGCAACTGGCCGCGCTGCCTTGTGCGATGTCGGCGGCGAAGACGTTCTCGGAGATCTGCACGCCGCGACTGTCGACCAGGTAGAAGAGTTCGAAGCGTGCATCGCGTGCCAGGGTTTCGCCGAGCAGGCGTTCGGCAGCCGCCACATCCCCTGACAGCGCCGCTTGCCTGGCCAGCTGTTCGACGCTGGCGCGTACCGCGCTGTGGATTTCCAGGCGGAAGTCACCCAGGCCGGCGAGCAGGCGGTCGCCATCCTCACGTACTGCCTTGCTGTGGTGCAGTACCTGACCGGCCTTGCCCAGCAGTTCACCCGCGACCTGGGCGATGTTCTGCACGTCGCCGTTGATCGAGCGCACCGCCTGGCCGATCTGCTCGGTACCCGCGGCGATCTGGCCGACCTGGGCATCCAGCCGGTCCATGGCCTGGCGGGTGCTGCCCAAGCCGTCGCTGACGGCGAGGATACCGGCGCGACCGTCGGCCACCGCCTGGTTCATGTGCTGCCCGGCATCGCCGAGCTGCTGCATGCCTTCACGGAAGCGCTCGATGATATCGCTGACCTGGCCGGTGGCGTCGGTGGTGTGGCCCGCCAGGCGTCGAACCTCTTCTGCGACCACGGCGAAGCCTCGGCCATGCTCACCGGCCCGGGCGGCCTCGATCGCGGCATTGAGTGCCAGCAGGTTGGTCTGCTGGGAAATGCTGGCGATCACGCCGATGACCTTGCTCACCTCGTCGAGCTGCCCGGCCAGGCGCTGGATGACCTGGGCCAGCTGCGCCTCGCTGGCGTCGATCACCTCGACCTGTCTCAGCACGGCCTGGCCGCTTTCCTGGCACTGGTGCAGGGTCGCGGACACCTCCGCCGACAGGCGCGCGACCGCGCCGGCACCCGGCACCAGTTCCGCGTCGAGGGTGGTGGTGACCTGTTCGCTGGCGCTGGCGATCAGCTCCGACGATTGCGCCAGGGTCTGGCCGCTCTGCTGGTTGGCTGCGGCGATGCGGGCCAGTTGCGGGGCATGCGCGGCGATGCCGACGGCGGCGCCCAGGCTGGCACGAATGCGCTGCTGGAGACCGGCGCTGAAATCGTTGAGGCGCGTCATCCATTGATAGTGTTCCGGCAACCGGATGGTGAGATCGTGTTGTTGAAACAAGGCATCCAGTGCGGCCTCGTCCCTGGCTTTGCGGGCGGGCTTGCGCAGCAACTGCAGCATGATGGTTCCCCTCTTCGGTCTACCCGACGCACTGCAAGCCAGGTGCCATCATCCCGCACCGCCCGCATGGCCCTGACTGCGGGCGGTGCCGGGTGGCGGCGGGCGAATCTGGTGCGCCGGTCGTGCCGGCCGCTCCAGCGGGGTGCGGCGAACGGTAAGGGGCCAGCGAACTTGCCCCACCTGCCGCGGGTCTATGGTGCTCGTACCGTCAGGAGGACTCGACGTGCTCATACGCCGAAAGATGTCATGGATAGTCGCGCTCAGTGCCGCGATTGCCTGCAGCGCCGAGGCGCGCGATTACCGTTACAGCGATGCTCACCTGCACTATGTCGACTTCTTCCAGGAAAGCGCCGGCATGGATGCCTTGCTGGAGAAAATGGCCGAGAACAATGTCGAGCATGTGATGTTTTCCGGTATTCCGGTGGCCAAGAAATGGGACGAGGACGAGCCCAAGCGTCCGCGCTACTACGCCGGTGACGATGCCAACGCATACTGGTACAGCGCCACCGACGTGTTCATCGCCGCCGCCTACAAGCGCCTGCCGGCCGAGCAGCGCAAGCGCTTCCATCCCTTTCTCTCCGGCTTCAATCCCAACGACAAGAACGCGGATGCGCATATCCGCCGCATGCTCGAACTGGACCCGGGGTTGTGGCAGGGCATCGGCGAGGTGTTCACCCGGCATGACGACCTGACCGCGCTGATTCACGGCAGTGCCCCGCGCGCCGACAACGAAGCCCTGGCCCGCGTGTTTCACCTGGCGGCGGAGTACGACCTGCCGGTGATGCTGCACTCCAACGTCACCTCAAAGCGCGAGCGGGAACCGCTGTATCTGGAGGAGATCGAGGCGCCGCTGCGCAATCATCCGCATGTGCGCTTCATCTGGGCGCATGCCGGCACCAGCGCGGAGATTCACCGTCACCAGCAGAAGCTGGACTTTCTCCTCGACACCCTGGAACGCATGCTCGGCCAGTACCCCAATCTGTACATCGACCTGTCCTGGACCATGCTGCGCCCGTATCTGCTGGATGCGGACGGCAAGCCGGACCCGGACTGGGTCCACCTGGTCAGCAGCTACCCGGAGCGTTTCATGATCGGCTCGGACGTGGTGGGGCGCTTCGACAGCCTGGGTGACTACATGACGGGCTTCGACCCCTTCCTCGACGCGCTTCCCGAGGACGTGGCGCACAAGGTCGCGCGCGACAATTTCCTCTCTGTGCTGCCGCGCAGGGTGCAGGCCGAGCTCGACCCCTGATCCGTTGTCATCAACCTGTCATTCGGGCGTCATAGGCTCGCGCTCATTTCAACGAGGAGCGCGTCATGCATCACACCCGAATGACTCTGATTGCCGGCCTGTTGGCCTGCTCCGGCCTGGTCCAGGCCGATGTGCGTGTGGAAGGTCCGGTCGAATACGGCGTTTTCAGCAGCCAGTACAAGGATTTCCAGCCTGGAGAGCGAGTGCTGACGCGCAGCAATCAGGATATCGAGCGTACCGAGGAGATTCCCGCCAGGCTCGGCACCAAGTTCGGCATGCGCTACAGCCTGGCCGGCAAGCGCGAGGGTGATCTGCCGCTGACCCTGCTGTACCTGACGCCTGGCGTGGTCACCCCGGATGGTCAGCGTCACGACAAGTTCGAAGTGCAGCAGAAGCTGGTGGTCGGGGCGCCGCAGGACGTGATGGCGTTCGAGTTCACCGAACACCACGAGGTGGTGCCCGGCGAGTGGCATTTCATCGTCTATCAGGGCGATCGCAAGCTGGCCGAGCAGCGCTTCCAGGTCCGCTGATCAGAGCAGGATCAGCGCCCAGGTCAGGGCAATGATCAGCAGCGCCAGCAACTGCGCGGCGCTACCCATGTCCTTGGCCTGCTTCGACAGCGGATGCAGGTTCAGCGAAATGCGGTCGACCACCGCTTCGATCGCCGAATTGAGCAGCTCCACCACCAGTGCCAGCAGCGGCGTCAGCATCAGCAGGACGCGTTCGGCGCGGCTGACATCCAGCAGGCAGGCCAGCGGCAGCAGCACCAGGTTCAGCCACACCAGCTGGCGGAAAGCGGCCTCGCCCCGATAGGCCGCGCGCAGGCCGGCCAGCGAGTAACCGGTGGCGTTGAGTATCCGCGTCAGGCCGCTACGGCCCTTGAACGACAGGGCGTCGAGGTCGGGGGCCTCACTCATGGCTGCAGCACTCCCCAGGGGTTGTTGAGCGCGTGCTGGTAAGCCTGCTGCAGGTACTGCACGTCGCCGTCAGGCATGTCGCCACGGTGGCGTTGCAGTTGGCCGAGATCGTGCCGGGAAGCACTGGCGACGCGCCAGCGGCGGCGCCCCTTTTCCAGGTCCAGCAGGGCGATATCGACATCGTCGGCGCCGCGTACCTTGACGAAGATGTGCTTGGCGTAGCAGCAACCATGCTGCCAGCCGCCCAGGTGCATGCGGGCCAGGGTCAGGGCCAGTTGGCGCAGCATCTCCCGGGTCAGCGCGGTGGGCATCTGCTGGGCATACCACTGCTCCAGGCTGATGAAACCCTGCAGGGCTTCGGTGACCAGCAGCGCCTGCCAGTCTCCGGCCTGACGGCGTGCCGCGCAGTAGACGATGTTGGGCGTGCGGATGCCGAGGCGGGCGAGGGCCCGGTAGGCCTGCAGCTCGCGCAGGATGGTCGGGCGCCCGAGGGGATGGCGCAGTGACCGATGGATGTGGCCGTTCTGGCGCTTGCAGTACAGCGGCGGCCGGGCGTTGTCCCGGCTCTGCAGGAGCAGCACGCCGCTATCGCCACCACGGCGCTGATTGGCCGGCTCGACCCACTCGCCGGGGCTGTGCCACCAGCGATCGAATTCGGTGGCGGGCAGGGCGCCGATGGCCTTCTCGGTGAGGACGCCCATCTCAGGCCTCCTTGCGCAGCACGTAGGTGCGCCACATGGCATAGCCCGGCAGGAAGTCCAGGTGGCCGATGATCTCGAAGCCGGCCTGGCGGAATTCGCCTTCGATCACTGCGCGCGGCACGACGAAGCGATTCTGGTTCTGCGTGGCGCGGCCCTCGGCCGCCCGGCGTTCTTCCAGGCGGCGACGCTTCCAGGCCTTGTAGTTGCCATCGACCCAGAGCGAGACGATCACGCTGTCACGGCTGACCCGGTGAAACTCGCGCAGCACGGCGACGCGGTGCTCGGCGGACTCGATGTGGTGCAGCAGGCGGATGCAGAAGATGCAATCCACGGCGTTGGCGCCCAGGTCGATATCGAAGGCCGAGGTGCGGAAGCTGTTGATCCGGGCCACCACCTCGGGCGGCTGCGCGGCACGCGCGGTGGCGATCATGTCGGCGGAGTTGTCCGCCGCGAGGATCACCCGGTTGGGCTGCTCGCAGAGCATGGGCCAGAATCGCCCGGCGCCGCAGGGCAGGTCGAGTACCAGATTGGGTTCATCGGCCAGCTTCAGGGCATGGCGTGCCACCTGTACGTCGCGCCAGTGCGACAGGCGACGGGCCAGGCCGTCGCGATGCTTGTGCAGGTAGTGCTGGGCGTGGTCGAGATCGTACTTGCGGGAGAATTCCAGCTCGATGGGGCTTGGCTTGGGCATGACGAACGTCCGCTGATGGATACGTTCGTCACCCTAGGCGTCGCGGCATCAAGGCAATGTCAAAGAGATGTGAAAAAAACGTCAAGCCTCGCTGCTCAGGGCCACGCGGAAGCGCGTATCGCCCGGTTCGCTCTGCAGGCTGACGCTCCAGCCCTGCTTGGCGCAGATGCGCTTGACCAGCGACAGCCCCAGGCCGAGCCCTTCACCGCGCGCCTGGGCGCCACGGACGAACGGCTGGAAGATACGCTCGTGCTGCTCGGGCGGAATGCCCGCGCCACTGTCCTCGATGCGAAAGGCGCCGCGTTCCAGGATCAGGCGCACGCTACCGCGTTCGGTGTAGTGCAGGGCGTTGCGCAGCAGGTTGGCCATCACCGTGGCGAGGAAGGTGGTGTTGTAGCGACCGTCGTCCTGGCCTTCTTCGATCAGCTGGAAGTCCAGGCCTTTCTCCTTCATCAGTGCGCCCCAGCGACTGGCCTGCTCCTGGGCGATGGTGGCCAGCGGACGGGTGCCCATGAGCACCGCCTCGTTGGACTTGTCGCGCGCCAGTTCGAGGAAGGTCTGTACCAGCTCGCGCATCTCCTCGGTCGCCCGCGTGATGCGTGCCAGCTGCTCCTTCTCGCGCGGCGCCAGGGGCGCTTCGGCGAGCAGTTCGCACGAGGTGGCGATGACCATCAGCGGCGTGCGCAGCTCGTGGCTGACGTCGCTGGTGAACAGGCGTTCGCGCTCCAGCGACTGGCGCACCTGGCCCAGCGTGCTGTCGAAGGCGGCGGCCAGCTGGCCGATCTCGTCATCCGGATAGTCCGGGGCGAGGGGCGGAGCCAGTGGATGCAGCTGGTCGCGATGGCGCACCTGCTGCGCCAGGCGGGTGACGGGAGCCATCACCTTGCGCGCGGTGATCAGGCCCAGGCCCCAGGCGGCGACCACGGTGAGCAGGAAACCCGCCAGCACGACGTTGAACAGGGCATTTTCGCGGGCTTCGAATTCCTCTTGCTCCTGCACCAGCATGTAGGTCTGGCCGTTGATCTCCTGCACGTAGACATAGAGCGCTTCGTTGCCACTGACGACCTCGTTGAAGCCTTCCGCCAGGCCGTCGTATTCGGCCGGGATGGCGTAGTCGGGGTTGCTCGAGGAGAAAAAGCGGGTGCTCGAGTCGAGACGCGGCGGGCGCCCGTGGTGGATGTCCTCGTTCAGCGTTTCGCCGAGTTCGCGGCTCATCTCCTGTGAGACCAGGTGCTCCTCGATGAAGTGCACCACGGCGACGATGCTCAGCGAGAACAGGCCGCTGACCATCACGGTCATCAGCACGAAGGCGATCAGGATGCGCCGTTCGAAAGGCTGCTTAGCCAGCATGCTCGTTCTCCGCCAGGCGGTAACCCACGCCGTGGATGGTGTGCAGCAAGGGGCTCGGGAAGGGCTTGTCGAGCACCTGGCGCAACTGGTGGACGTGGCTGCGCAGGCTGTCGCTGTCGGGGCAGTCGTCGCCCCACAGGGCTTCCTCCAGCGCTTCGCGGCGCACCACCGCCGGGCTGCGCTGCATGAGGATGGCCAGCAGCTTCAGCCCCAGTGGGTTGAGCTTGAGCGGCTGGCCGGCGCGGCTGACGTGCAGGGTGTCGAGGTCGTAGAGCAGGTCGGCGATCTGCAGCTGGCGTTTGCGGGTGCCCTGACTGCGCCGCAGGATGGCCTCGATGCGGGCCACCAGTTCGGAGAGGGCGAACGGCTTGATCAGGTAGTCGTCGGCTCCGGCGTTGAGGCCCTGCAGGCGGTCGTCCAGCGCATCGCGGGCGGTGAGCATGAGGATCGGCACCTCGTTGCGGCCGTCCTCGCGCAGGCGCTTGCACACCTGGTAGCCATCGATGCCCGGCAGCATGATGTCCAGCACGATCAGGTCGTAATGCCCGGTGCTGGCCAGGTGCAGGCCGCTGAGGCCGTCCTGGGCGCAGTCGACGCTGAAACCCTTGAGCTGCAGGTAGTCCAGCACGTTGGCGAGGATGTCGCGGTTGTCTTCGATGACCAGAATGCGCATCGGCGAATAGTCCCGGGTTTGACGAATTTTTCACACGGCTTTGACGAACGGCTCACGGCGCACTGAGCAGACTTCGGCTCGTTCATCCCACAAGGATCATACGATGCCTCGGCTCCATTACGCGCAACTTCGTTATCTGTCGATCATTCTGCTGGCCTGGCTGGCGGTCTTCTTCCTGACGCGCAGCGTGCTGCTGCTCAGCCACCTGGGCGACGCCAGCGTGTCACTGACGGACCTGTTCGGGCTGTACGGCGTCGGCCTGGTCTATGACCTGAGCTTCCTGGTCTACGCCGCCATCCCCATGACCCTGTACCTGCTGCTGTGCCCGGCCTGGCTGTGGCGCCGACGCTGGCACCAGCGCATGCTGGTCGGCGTGGTCGCGGTCAGCCTGTTCGTGATGTTCTTCACCGCCGTGGCGGAGTGGCTGTTCTGGGACGAGTTCGGGGTGCGCTTCAACTTCATCGCCGTCGACTACCTGGTGTACTCCAAGGAGGTGGTGAACAACATCCTCGAGTCCTACCCGATCTATCCGCTGCTGTCGCTCCTGGCGGTCGTGGCCATCGGCCTGACCTTCGCCCTGCGTCGTACCCTGCACGCCGCGTTGCAGGCTCCGCGCCTGCCGTTCAGCCGGTCGGCCTATGGCGTGCTGATGCTGGCCCTGCTGGTCGGCCTGTGCAGTGGCCTGGTCGGCCAGGACGCACCGCGCGGCCTGGGCGGCAACACCTATCAGCGTGAGCTGGCGAGCAACGGCCCATATCAGTTCTTCGCCGCTTTCCGCAACAACGAGCTGGACTACCGGCAGTTCTACGCCACCTTGCCGGACGGTGCGGTGGCGGGGCTGCTGCGCGAAGAAGTCAGCGAACCCAATGCACGCTTCATCGGTCGCGACCCGGAAGACATCCGCCGGGTCATCGACAACCCCGGCAAGGCCAAGCCACTGAACGTGGTGCTGGTGACCATCGAAAGCCTCAGCGCCAAGTACCTGGGGAGCTTCGGCGACACTCGCGGGCTGACGCCGAACCTCGACGAGCTGCGCAAGCACAGCCTGGTGTTCACCAACCTGTATGCCACTGGCACCCGCACCGATCGCGGCCTGGAGGCGATCACCCTGTCGATTCCGCCGACCCCGGGGCGGTCGATCGTCAAGCGCATCGGCCGCGAATCCGGTTACGCCAGCCTGGGCCAGCAACTGGGCGCCAAGGGCTACGACAGCGTGTTCGTCTATGGCGGGCGCGGCTACTTCGACAACATGAACGCCTTCTTCGGCGGCAACGGCTACCGCATCGTCGACCAGAGCAGCGTCGCCGACGCCGACATGAGCTTCCAGAACGCCTGGGGCATGGCTGACGAGGATCTCTATCGCCAGGCCATGAAGGTGGCCGATGCCGATCATGCCAGTGGCAAGCGTTTCTTCCTGCAGCTGATGACCACCTCCAACCATCGTCCCTACACCTATCCCGATGGGCGTATCGACATCAAGTCGGGGGAGGGGCGCGAAGGCGCGGTGAAGTACACCGACTACGCCATCGGCCAGTTCCTGGCCGAGGCACGGAGCAAGCCCTGGTTCGACGACACCCTGTTCGTCTTCGTCGCCGACCACACGGCCGGCAGCGCCGGGCGCGAGGACCTGCCGGTGGCCAACTACCACATCCCGCTGTTCGTCTATTCGCCCAAGCACGTCAAGCAGGCCGAGTACACCGACGTCGTCAGTCAGATCGACGTGGCGCCGACGCTGATGGGCCTGCTCAACCTCGACTATGTGTCCACCTTCTTCGGTCGCAACGTGTTGCGCGAGGACCATGCGCCGGGCCGCGCCCTGCTGGGCAACTACCAGCACCTGGGGCTGTTCGACGGGCATGACCTGGCCATTCTCAGCCCGCAGCAGGGCATGCGTCGCCACGAAGACGCCCTGGGGCTCAGTCACGAGGCGCGTGTCGACACCACCGACCCGTTGCTGCGCCGTGACATCGCCTACTACCAGGGGGCCAGCCATGCCTACCAGAAGCGCCTGATCGCCTGGCAGGCCGACAGCGGCGATGCGCAGCATGTCAGCCAGCGCTAGTGCCGCCGAGGAGACCTCAATGACTTCGCGTTATCTGGACTTTCGCCTGGCCCTGGGCATCCCCCTGGCCCTGATGGCGGCCTTGCTGCTGATCGACCCGGCCCCGCTGGACTTCGCCCTGGCCAACCTGTTCTACGAACCGGGGCAGGGCTTCATCGGGCGCCACAGCTTCTGGCTGGAGGACATTCTGCATGACCGCGCCAAGCAGGCCGTGATCGTCGTCGGTGTGCTGGCGATCGTCGGCTTCGTCCTCAGCCTGTTGCCGACGAGGCTGCGCGCATGGCGCCGGCCGCTGGGCTATCTGGTGCTGGCGCTGGGCCTGTCGACCTCGGTGGTAACACCGCTGAAGGCCCTGACCGGCATGCATTGCCCCTGGAGCCTCACTGAGTTCGGCGGCCAGGAGCAGTTCACCCCGTTGCTCGCCGAGCGGGCCCCCACGGCCAAGCCCGGGCGCTGCTGGCCGGGCGGGCATGCCTCGGCAGGCTTCTCGCTGCTGGCGCTGTTCTTCGTCCTGCGTGATCGCCGCCCACGGGCCGCCCGCGTTGCCCTGGCCGTGGCGCTGGGCCTGGGTTCGTTGTTCTCGCTCGGACGCATGCTGCAAGGCGCGCACTTCCTCTCGCACAACGTCTGGACCTTGCTGATCGACTGGGTCATCTGCCTGGTCACCTACCGGCTCGTGCTCTACCGCGCGCCGGCTGTTCACTCCGCGGATGCTCGATTGGTGATGGGAGGGCAGCTTCAATGACAGGTTATCTGCAACTGGCTCGACTGGGTCTTGCCGCACTGGTGTTCCTCGGCGCTCTGCTGGCGCTGCCACTGAGCATGGCCTGGGGCGCCAGCAGCGCGCTGCCACTCGAACCGGCTCACCCGGCGGGCTGGGCGCAATCTCTGGAACCGCGCCTGAACCTGTACCGCATGGGGCCGGGGCTGTACCGCAGCGCCTTGCCGAAGGCCACTGACTGGCCGGCCCTGCAACGGCTGGGCGTGACCACGGTGGTCAATTTCTACCAGCACAGCGACGCTGAATGGCTGCGCGATCCGCAGGTCACCCAGGTGCACCTGCCGATGCATACCGATCGTGTCGACGACAGTGATGTGATCGCCGCGCTGCGTAGCATTCGCGAGGGCGAAAGTCGTGGTGCCGTGCTGATCCACTGCAAGCACGGGCAGAACCGCACGGGACTGATCGCCGCCATGTACCGGGTGATCTACCAGGGCTGGAGCAAGGAGCAGGCGCTGGCGGAGATGGCCGGTGCAGGCTTCGGTGGCGAGGATCGCATGGGCGATGCCGAACGCTATATCCGCGGGGCCGATGTCGGCGCGCTGCGCATCGCTCTCGAAAGCGGTGCCTGCAGCACCAGCCCCTGGGCACTCTGCGCACTCAAGGCGAAGCTCACGTCGCTGGTCGAGGGCGTGTGAGGTGGGCGCATCGCGCCTGTTCGGCGGCATCCTGACGCTGGCGCTGCTGGGTGGCTGCGCCAGCCTGCGCGAGCAGTTGCTCGCGGCCGATTATCCGCCGACCTACGTGGACGGCTTCGAGGCCGGTTGCAGCTCCGGACGAGCGATGGTCGGCCCGCTGGGCGGGTTCGACAAAGCCCCGCTACGCTATCAGCGGGAGCCGCTGTATGCGCAGGGCTGGGATGACGGTTTTCGCCAGTGCGAGCAGGTGCAACATGCCGACGGCTGGCGCTGGGCGCGGGATCAGCAGCGCAGTGACCGGAAGTGGCGTCACCAGGTCGATCAGGCGATGGCCAGCGCGCTGCGCCGTTAGCGCAGGTTCGCTATCAAGCGCTGGCGCGCCGTGCCGATAGTTACGCAGGGAGTGGCTTCAGTTTCCCCAGGTCCCCCGCCGGATCACGCGGCGGAGGTCTCGATTTCCGTGCGTAAAAGGAGTTTCGCCACATGTCGCTGCGTAATCTGTCCATTGCACCTAGAGCAGCCCTGGGCTTCGGTCTGGTGGCGTTGCTGGTGATCCTGCTCGGGATGTTCTCCCTGCTGCAGATGTCCGAAATGCGCAAGCAGTCCGCTGCGGTCGACAGCAACTGGCTGCCCAGTGTCATGGCGCTGGGGGAGCTGAGTCAGGACTCTCAGCGTCTGCGCGCACTCACCCTGCGCATGCTGGTCAGCCAGGATGCGGCGACGGTACAGGCCAGCCTGCGTACCGTCGAGGAGCTGCGGGCCAAGCTCGGCCAGGCCGAAGCCAACTACGAGAAGCTGATCTCCAGCGATGAGGAGCGCGCGCTCTACGACCGCTTCAAGCAGGCGAAGACGGACTACCTGGGCGAGCAGGAAAAGATCACCACATTCGTCCGCCAGGACGATTTCGAGCAGGCCAAGGGGGTCATGAGCGGTACGATCAATCAGCATGCCGATGACATTTCCCGGGCGCTGACGGCGCTCGCCGCGCTCAATCGCAGCGGCGCCGCCGATGCCGCCACGCAATCGATCGCGGTGTTCGAGTCGGCACGTGTCTGGGGCATCGTGATGATGCTGGTGGCGGCGCTGATCACCGTCGCGCTGGCCATGCTGCTGACCCGCAGCATCGTCGCGCCGCTGAGCGAGGCGGTGCAGGTGGCGGAGGTCGTGGCCTCGGGCGATCTGACCCGGAACATCGAGGCCGAGGGCAAGGATGAACCGGCGCGCCTGCTGCTGGCGCTGCGCAGCATGCAGCAGAGCCTGCGCAGCACCATCCAGGGCATCGCCGATTCCTCCAACCAGCTGGCCTCGGCCTCCGAGGAGCTGCATGCGGTGACCGAGGATGCGACCCGCGGCCTGCACCAGCAGAACACCGAGATCGAGCAGGCCGCTACCGCGGTGAACGAGATGACCGCCGCCGTGGAGGAGGTGGCGCGCAATGCGGTCAGCACCTCGGAGGCCTCGCGCGAGTCGAACGTCACCGCGCAGCAGGGACGCGAACAGGTGCGCCAGACCGTCGACTCGATCAGCCAGCTCAGCGACGACGTCGGCAGCACGGCGGCCGAGGTGGAGCAGTTGGCCGAACGTGTACGCGAGATCAGCAAGGTCCTCGACGTGATCCGCTCCATTGCCGAGCAGACCAACCTGCTGGCGCTCAACGCCGCCATCGAAGCTGCTCGTGCCGGGGAAGCCGGGCGCGGTTTCGCCGTGGTCGCCGACGAGGTGAGGGCGCTGGCGCACCGCACCCAGCAGTCGACCCAGGAGATCGAGCAGATGATCGGTGGCATCCAGGACGGCAGCGAGCGTGCCGTCACCTCCATGCAGGGCAGCAACGGGCGTGCGCGCTCGACGCTGGAGGTCGCACAGGCTGCCGGGGTGGCGCTGGAACAGATCACCCAGGCGATCGCCTCGATCAACGAGCGCAACCTGGTCATCGCCAGCGCCTCCGAGGAGCAGGCGCAGGTGGCGCGCGAGGTCGACCGCAACCTGGTCAATATCCGCGATCTGTCGATGCAGACCTCGGCCGGCGCCGACCAGACCAGCGCGGCCAGCCAGGAACTGTCGCGCCTGGCGGTGGACCTCAACGGCCTGGTGGCACGCTTCAAGGTCTGAGCGCAGCCGGCAAAAGAAAACGGCGCCCTGGGGCGCCGTTCTGCTTACAGCCGGGTGGCGATCACTTGCCGTTCCAGCGCTTGAGCACCAGGGTGGCGTTGGTGCCGCCGAAACCGAAGCTGTTGCTCATCACGGTGTCGACCTTGGCGTTTTCCTCGGTCTTGCAGAGGATCGGCAGGTCGGCGACTTCCGGGTCGAGCTCTTCGATGTTGGCCGAGCCGGCGATGAAGTTGTTCTCCATCATCAGCAGGCAGTAGATCGCTTCCTGTACGCCGGCGGCGCCCAGCGAGTGGCCGGAGAGGCTCTTGGTCGAGCTGATCTTCGGTGCCTTGTCGCCGAACACTTCACGTACGCCACGGATTTCCGCGACGTCACCGACCGGTGTCGAGGTGCCGTGGGTGTTGAGGTAGTCGATCGGGGTGTCGACGGTGGACAGTGCCTGCTGCATGCAGCGCACGGCGCCTTCACCGCTCGGGGCGACCATGTCGTAGCCGTCGCTGGTGGCGCCGTAGCCGACGATTTCGGCGTAGATCTTCGCGCCGCGGGCCAGAGCGTGCTCCAGTTCCTCGACCACGACCATGCCGCCACCGCCGGCGATGACGAAACCGTCACGCTTGGCGTCGTAGGCGCGCGAGGCCTTTTCTGGGGTCTCGTTGTACTGGGTGGAGAGGGCGCCCATGGCGTCGAACAGGCAGCTCTGGCTCCAGTGCTCCTCTTCACCACCGCCGGCGAAGACCACGTCCTGCTTGCCCAGCTGGATCTGCTCCATGGCCTGGCCGATGCAGTGCGCGCTGGTGGCGCAGGCCGAGGAGATGGAGAAGTTCACGCCCTTGATCTGGAACGGCGTGGCCAGGCAGGCGGAAACGGTGCTGCCCATGGTGCGGGTGACGCGGTATGGGCCGATGCGCTTGACGCCTTTCTCGCGCAGGGTGTCCAGGGCTTCCATCTGGTTGAAGGTGGAAGCACCGCCGGAGCCGGCGATCAGGCCGGTACGCGGGTTGGAAACCTGCTCGGGAGTCAGGCCGGAGTCCTTGATCGCCTGTTCCATGGACAGGTAGGCGAATGCGGCGGCATCCCCCATGAAGCGCATGATCTTGCGATCGATCAGCTCTTCCAGGTTCAGGTTGACCGAGCCGGAGACATGGCTGCGCAGGCCCATTTCGGCGTAGGCTGGGTTGAAACGGATACCCGATTTACCCTCGCGCAGGCTGCTGGCCACGCTTGCTTTGTCACTGCCCAGGCAGGAAACGATGCCCAGACCGGTAATCACGACACGACGCATGTGCAAGTCCTTCAGAAACTGTCAGTGGAGGTGAACAGGCCGACACGCAGGCCTTCGGCACTGTAGATCTCGCGACCATCGACGCTGACGCTGCCGTCGGCGATGCCGAGGATCAGCGAGCGGCTGATGGTGCGCTTGATATGAATGTTGTAGGTGACCTTCTTTGCGGTCGGCAGTACCTGGCCGAAGAATTTCACTTCGCCACTGCCCAGGGCACGGCCGCGGCCGGGGTTGCCCTGCCAGCCGAGGTAGAAGCCGACCAGCTGCCACATGGCGTCGAGGCCCAGGCAACCGGGCATGACCGGGTCGCCCTGGAAGTGGCAGCCGAAGAACCACAGGTCCGGGTTGATATCGAGCTCAGCGACGATTTCGCCTTTACCGTACTTGCCGCCGGTTTCGCTGATGTGAGCGATACGATCGATCATCAGCATGTTGGGGGCGGGCAGTTGCGCGTTCCCCGGGCCGAACAGTTCGCCGCGGCTGCAGGCGAGCAGGTCTTCCCGGGTGTAGGCGTTTTGTTTTGTCATGCGAGCTCCTCAATTGTCCCCACGCTTCTAAGGCTGGGCGAATCGTCCTGGCCGGCCACGCCCGGTGGGCATATGCCGGCAGCCTAGTCATAGACTGTTGCGTTGTGGTGAAAGTCACAGCGCAGTGAGTACAGTTGTACTCCGCTGGCCGCGCAATGTCACAGACCCTGCAATTTCTCCTTGTAACCCGTGTTCGTCATCAGGGCTACTGGCCTAAGGTCGCACCGGTAGCCAGCGCTGCAGAATGCGCTGCAGATCCGCACGTTTGAACGGCTTTGCCAGGTAATCGTTCATCCCGGCCGCCAGGCAGGCTTCGCGGTCGCCCTGCAGGGCATTGGCGGTCAGGGCGATGATCGGTACATCCTGGCCTTGTTGCAGCAGGCGGATCTGTCGGGTCGCTTCGTAGCCGTCCATGACGGGCAGGCGGCAGTCCATCAGGATCGCCGCATAGTCGTTCTGCGTGCAGCTCTGCACCGCCTGCTGGCCGTCTCCGACCAGGCTGACCTGATAGCCGAGGCTGCGCAGCATGGCCTCGATCACCGTCTGGTTGACCGGGTTGTCCTCTACCAGCAGCACGGCCTGGCCATCGCCTGCGTCCTGGCCGAGGGGCAGGTTCTCATGGTCATGCGGCCGTTCGCTGTAGGTGCGAAATGGCAGCGGAATTTCCAGGGTGAACACCGAGCCGCTGCCCAGCTGGCTGTCTGCCCGCAGGGTGCCGCCCATGCGCTCGGCCAGGGTCCTGGCGATCGGCAGGCCGAGGCCGGTGCCGCCGTAGCGTCGGGAAATCGAGGTGTCGGCCTGCTGGAAGGCGTCGAACATGTGTTCCAGGCGTTCGCTGTCGATGCCGATGCCGCTGTCGTGGACGGCGCAGGTGAACCACAGCACCTGCTCATCCAGCGGCTGCCAGTGGGTCTCGACGCGGATGTGGCCTTCTTCGGTGAATTTCAGTGCGTTGCCGATGAGGTTGACCAGAATCTGCCGGATGCGTGTCGGGTCGCCGCGCACTTCCAGCTGCTCCAGTCCGGCCTGTTTCTCCAGCAGCAGCTGCAGACCGCGCTGCTGGGCGCTGTGCTGGAACACCTGGATCGAACTCTGCAGCAACTCCAGCAGGTTGAAGGGTATGGCTTCCAGCTCCAGCGCGCCGCGCTCGATGCGGGAGAAGTCGAGGATGTCGTTGATCACCTTGAGCAGGTGCTCGGTCGATTCGGTGGCCAGCGCCGCGTACTCGGCCTGTTCGTCGCTGAGACTGGTGGTCTCGAGCAGCTGCAGCATGCCCAGCACGCCATTCATGGGGGTGCGCAGCTCGTGGCTCATCATCGCCAGGAAGTCCGATTTGGCGCGGTTGGCCTGTTCGGATTCCTCGCGTGCCTGGATCAGCTCGGCAATCGCCTGTTGCTGTTCCTGGCCGCTCTGTTCCAGCGCACAGGCGAGGTTGTTGATGTGGCGGGCCAGGTCGGTCAGTTCGTCGTTGCCCCGTTCGACCAGCGCCGGTCGGTAGTCGCCGCTCTGGATGCGCTCCAGCGCCTGACCCATGGCGCTGAGCGGCTGGGCCAGGCGTCTGGCCAGGCGCCTGGCGAGCAGGAAGGTCAGCAGCAGGGCGACCAGCGAGAGCACGCCGGCCTTGAGCAGGATTTCCTGTTGGCGGGCATTGAAGGTGTCGTTGGACATGCCGATCACCACGCGCCCCAGGTAACCGTTGCCAAGCACCTTGCCCAGCGGCAGCTGTTCGCGGGTCTGCGAGGCGTGCAGGCGAATCGCGGCCTGGAAGACTTCCACCTGCGGGGTGCTCTGCCCCTGTTCCTTGGCGCGTTCGACGTACACCAGGATGTTGTCGTCGCGATCACGGACTTCGGCGAAGCGCACGTCGGGCGTGCTCAGGGTGGCGCGCAGGAGGTTTTCCAGGATGCTCAGGTCGCCGTTGAGCACACCGTACTCGGTGGCTGGCGCCAGCTGGTTGGCGATCAGCTGGCCGGTGTGGCCCTGCTCCTGGCGCAGGTCCTGCAGGCGCGTGAACGTGAGAAAACCCGTCAGCAACAGGGTCAGCAGCAGCGCCGGGCCAACGCTGATCAGTTGCGTGCGGGTATGAATGTTCCAGCCACGGCGTTGCCTCGAGGCCCTACCGTCCCTGGTTGGATGTGGCGCTGCCGCGTCTGAGCGTGGCGGGCAGGGCTCGGGCAAAGGCTTGCCTGTTGGCACGAATTGTCCTTGGCAACTGACGTCGATCCGGCATGTTAACGCAGCTGCCGGGCTTTACCAGTGGCAGGCGCGCGCACTCTGCGGTAATTCGCGTTTGTGCCATCTATCTGCCCGTCCGTGCTGAACTTTTGCCCTGGCCGGGTACTCTCGGCTCCGTATAATGAGCGCAGACCGCCATCACCCATGGCCTCATTCGGAAGACATATGACAGAGCTTCAACCCATTGCCGTCCTGGGTGGCGGCAGCTTCGGTACCGCCCTGGCCAATCTGCTGGCAGAGAACGGCCAGCGTGTCCTGCAGTGGATGCGTGACCCTGAACAGGCCGAGCAGATGCGCCAGAGTGGCGAGAACCCGCGCTACCTGAAGGGCGTGAAGCTGCACCCCGGGATCGAGCCGACCAGCGATCTGGCCGGCGTGCTGCAGCAGGCCGAGCTGGTGCTGGTGGCGTTGCCGTCGAGCGCATTGCGCGACGCCCTGCAGCCCGTGGCCGGGCAGTTGGCGAACAAGATGCTGATCAGCACCACCAAGGGCATCGAGGCCAAGAGCTTCAAGTTGATGAGCCAGATTCTCGAAGAGATCGCCCCGCAGGCGCGTATCGGCGTGCTGTCCGGCCCGAACCTGGCCAAGGAAGTCGCCGACCACGCACTGACCGCCACGGTGATCGCCAGCGAAGACGAAGCGCTGTGCCTGTGCGTGCAGCAGGCGCTGCATGGCCGGACCTTCCGGGTCTACGCCAGCGCCGATCGCTTCGGTGTCGAGCTGGGCGGTGCGCTGAAGAACGTCTACGCCATCATGTCCGGCATGGCCGCCGCGCTGGGCATGGGCGAGAACACCAAGAGCATGCTGATCACCCGTGCCCTGGCCGAGATGACCCGCTTTGCCGTCAAGCTCGGCGCCAACCCCATGACCTTCCTGGGGCTGGCAGGGGTCGGCGATCTCATCGTCACCTGCTCGTCACCGAAAAGCCGTAACTATCAGGTCGGCTTCGCCCTCGGCGAGGGCCTCAGCCTGCAGGAGGCGGTGGAGCGCCTGGGCGAGGTGGCCGAAGGGGTCAACACGCTCAAGGTCCTCAAGGCGCGTGCCGAGGAACTCGACGTCTACATGCCGCTGGTCGCGGGCCTGCATGCCATCCTCTTCGAGGGGCGTACGCTGGCTCAGGTGATCGAGCTGTTGATGGCCGGTGAACCCAAGACCGACGTCGACTTCATTCCCACCGCAGGTTTCTAGCAGCGCTAAGTCAATCAAGGAGAGTTGAAGCATGAGCGATGAAAAACAGGAGCTTGAGCGCGAGTCGATTCTGTTGCGCATTCTGTGGATGGTGATCTTCGTTATCGTCTGGCAACTGGCCGAGCTGCTGCTCGGCGCCGTGGTGCTGCTGCAACTCGGCTATCGCCTGTTCTACGGCGCACCGAACGCCAGTCTGCTGGGCTTTGGCGACAGCCTGAGCCAGTACCTGGCGCAGATCGGTCGCTTCGGCACCTTCAACAGCGACGAGAAGCCCTGGCCGTTCGCCGACTGGCCGACGCCGCGGGCGCCGGAAGGCGAGGCCGCACACAGCATTCCACCCGCTGCGCATCCGGTGCGCGACGAGGAGCCCAAGCTGTGAGGCTGTGGCTGTTGCGACATGGCGAGGCCGAGCCTCGGGCCGCGAGCGATGCCGCTCGCGAGCTGACCGCCCATGGCCGCAACGAGGTGCAGCAGGCGGCCGCCCAGCTCGCTGGCCGGCCGCTGACAGCCATAGTCGCCAGCCCTTACGTGCGCGCTCAGCAGACGGCCGAGCTGGTGCGCGAGACGCTCGGCTTCGCTGGCAAGGTGAACACCGTGCCCTGGCTGACGCCCGACAGCGACCCGCGTGACGTGCTGAAGTACCTCGACGAGCGCGAGCGAGCCGAGGTGCTGCTGGTCAGTCACCAGCCCCTGATCGGCGCGCTGGGTGGCCTGCTGGTGCATGGGCACCGCCAGGATCCATTGCCGATGCGTACCGCGAGCCTGGCCGAGCTGGAAGGCGACATCCCGGCTGCGGGGCTGATGGAGCTGCTCGCGCTGATCCATCCGCACTGATCCGCCAGGGGCTGCGGACTGACGCAAGCCCTGGCGAGATGT
Organism: Ectopseudomonas khazarica; assembly: GCF_017915135.1. Classification (NCBI taxonomy): domain Bacteria; kingdom Pseudomonadati; phylum Pseudomonadota; class Gammaproteobacteria; order Pseudomonadales; family Pseudomonadaceae; genus Ectopseudomonas; species Ectopseudomonas khazarica. The sequence goes on from NZ_CP068551.1 coordinate 2,424,623, forward strand.
GTCCTGTCGAGAAACATTTCTTAACTTGCGCCTCCTGTGTCTGCGTGGAATAGTCGACCAAGCAAGTGCTTGGTCGATTCCTACAAAAACAACAAGGAGGAAGCCCTGTGGCTGATGCAATCCGTTTGCCGCTCGAGCTGTTCTACGAACGTGAAGCAAGGCACCCGAACAAACGCTACATGGTGCAGCCGCTGGGTGGCGGTCAGCTGCTGGAACTGAGCTGGGCCGATGTCGGCGACCAGGCGCGGCGGGCCGCCAGCTGGCTGCGCAGCCGGGAACTGCCGCAGGGCAGCCGCATCGCCATCATCTCCAAGAACTGCGCGCACTGGATCATCAGCGATCTGGCGATCTGGATGGCCGGCCATGTCTCCGTGCCGCTGTATCCCAACCTCACCGCCGAGTCGATGCAACAGGTGCTGGAGCACTCCGAAGCGGCGCTGGCCTTCGTCGGCAAGCTCGATGACTGGGCGGCGATGGCTCCGGGCGTGCCGCAGGGCCTGCCGACCATCAGCCTGCCACTGCATGCACCGGGCGACTTCGACTACAGCTGGGACGACCTGCAGCGCAGCACGCCGATCCAGGACGACCCCAAGCTGGCGGCCAATCAGATGGCCACCATCATCTACACCTCCGGCACCACGGGCATGCCCAAGGGGGTGATGCACAATTTCTCCAACTTCGGCTTCGCTGCCGGCCACGCCACCGCGCTGTTCGGCGTGGGCGAGGACGATCGCCTGATCTCCTATCTGCCGCTGTGTCACGTTGCCGAGCGCATGTTCGTCGAGCTGGCGTCTCTTTATGCCGGGCAGACGATCTTTTTCGCCGAGAGCCTGGACACCTTCCTCGAAGACCTCAAGCGCGCACGGCCGACGGTGATGTTCGGCGTGCCGCGGATCTGGACCAAGTTCCAGATGGGCGTGTACGGCAAGATGCCCGCACACAAGCTCGACCGCCTGCTCAGGCTGCCGATCATCGGCCGACTGGTCGGGCGCAAGGTGCTCGCCGGGCTGGGGCTCGATGCCATCCGCTACGCGTTGTCCGGTGCGGCGCCCGTCCCCGAGGCGCTGCTCAACTGGTATCGCCGTCTGGGCATGGAGATCCAGGAGGTCTACGGCATGACCGAGAACTGCGGCTACTCGCATGTATGCCGGCCCGGCAGTTTCAAGCAGGGCTGGATCGGCCAGAACAACCCGGGCGTCGAGGTGCGCATTGCCGAGGACGGCGAGGTGCAGGTGCGCAGTGGCGCCACGATGCAGGGCTACTACAAGGACCCGATCAAGACCGCCGAAGCGCTGACCGACGACGGCTTCCTGCGCACCGGTGACAAGGGCGAGCAGGACGCCGAGGGCAACCTGCGCCTGACCGGGCGGATCAAGGAAATCTTCAAGACCAGCAAGGGCAAGTACGTGGCGCCCGCGCCGATCGAGAACCGCATCGGCGAACATTCGCGCATCGAGCAGGTCTGCGTGGTCGGCGACGGGCTGCCGCAGCCCATCGCCCTGTGCGTGCTCTCCGAGATGGGGCGGCAGGAGGCGGCCAATGACAGCCGCAGCGATCTGGAGAGCAGCCTCAAGGCCCTGCTGAGCGAGGTCAACGGTCGTCTCGATCAGCATGAGCGCTTGCAGGGGCTGGTCCTGGTCAAGGAGGTCTGGGCGGTGGAGAACGGCTTCCTCACTCCGACCCTGAAGATCAAGCGGGCGGTGATCGAGGGCACCTACGGCGAGCGTTTCGCCGAGTGGCAGGAGCGCAGCGAAGCGGTGCTCTGGCACGACTGAACAGGGTGGGCCGGTTCGTGCCGGCCCGGTCTCCAGTGGACGTGAGGTACTACCAGCATGGGCCTGTGGCAACGAACTCCCGATCTCGATGAACTCAACGCGACCCTGAAGAACACCGTCGGTGAAGTGCTGGACATTCGCTTCGAGTCGTTCGACGACGCCTCCATCAGCGCCAGCATGGTGATCGACGCGCGCACCCATCAACCCTACGGCCTGCTGCATGGCGGGGCATCGGTGGTGCTGGCGGAAACCCTGGGTTCCACCGCCAGCTACCTGTGCATCGACAACCGGCGTTTCTACTGCGTCGGGCTGGAGGTCAACGCCAACCACCTGCGCGGCCTGCGCAGTGGCCGGGTGCATGCCGTGGCCCGCCCGGTGCACCTGGGGCGTACCACGCACGTCTGGGATATCCGTCTGAGCGGTGACGATGGCAAGACCAGCTGCATCTCGCGCCTGACCATGGCCATCGTGCCCCTGGGTGAGCAGCCGCCGAAGGCCTGATCGCCTGTCGACGATCTGCTGCGCGTTGGCCAAGCGGTGTTGAAACTCCCCTCAAGATGCGCATCTACAGCAGCTGAACCGCGCCTCTTCGGGTGATTTCGCCGTCGAGATCGTGAACAGGCTTTGCGAACCCGGCAGCGGCGCCCTTTAGCGGGTGCCGAGGCTGCAATTTCATCCAAGATTTACCCGGCACATGGCGCTAGAGTAGGCGCCATGGACCAGATCACTCACATCCAGAGCAGTTTGCCCGGCGTTCGCCTGATCGACGCCGAGTACCGCCGCTTTACCTTCCCTCGGCACTTCCACCTGGAGTACCACGTTGGCCTGTTGATCCAGGGGCAGCATCGCTATGCCTATCGTGGCGAGCGGCGCCAGGTCGGGGCAGGGGATGTGCTGCTGATGGCGCCGGAGGGGATCCACGATGGAGCGTGTCTGGAGGGAGAGAGCTATCGCATCCGCGTGATGGCCTTCGACCCGCACTGGCTCGACGAGGCCAGCCGGACCCTCAGCGATGGGCGCCAGGGTGCGCCCAGGCTGACCACCACCAGCCTGCGTCATCCGCTGCTGTCGCAGCATCTGCAACGTTTTCATGCGGCCATGCTCGACGGTTCGACGCTGGCGCAGGAAAGCGCGCTCTGGCAAGCGCTGGCCTATCTGCTGGACATGGGCTCGACCCTGCGTGTCAGCGAGCCCGACCGGGTATTCGACAGCCGTACCTGGCAGCAGCTGCGCGAATGGCTGGAGAGTCGCCTGGACGATCCGCCTTCGCTGGAGGAAATCGCCTCGTTCTGCGCGATGAGCCCCTGGCAGGCGCTGCGGCGTTTTCGCCAGCACACCGGCCTGCCGCCGCATCAGTGGCTGACGCAGTTGCGCCTGCAGCGCGCCTTGCCGCTGGTACTGGCGGGCGAGTCGCTCAGCGAAATCGCCCTGCGCCTGGGCTTTTACGACCAGGCGCATTTCTCGCGGTTGTTCCGTCGTACCTACGGCTTGCCACCCGCGCGACTGCGTCAGCGCTGAGCCCAGCCGCCCCGATTCATCTCTTCAATCTCGTGGAGTTCACCATGCAGGAGACGTCCGTCTTGCTGTCGCTGGCTGCCGTGTTCGCGGTAGCGCTCATCAGTCCCGGCCCCGATGTGGCGCTGGTCGTGCGTACGGCGCTGCACCAGGGGCAGCGTGCCGGGTTGCTCAGCGCGCTGGGCCTGGCCTGCGGGATTCTCCTGCACGGCACCCTGGTGCTCAGCGGCGTGGCGCTGCTGCTCAGTCGCACGCAGTGGCTGTTCGACCTGCTGCAGGTCGGCGGGGCGCTGTACCTGGCCTGGCTGGGTGTCGGTGCGGTGCAGGCCTGGTGGCGCGGGGCCCCGGGCAATCGGCGCCTGGACGGCGAACTGGCGCCCTCGGTGTTCGGTCCCTGGCTGCGGGGCGTGTTCACCAACCTGGGCAACCCGAAGGCGCTGGTGTTCTTCCTCGCGCTGCTCACCAGCCTGGTGCCCGCGGACATGTCCTTGCCCGGCAAGATGGCCTGCGCGGCGCTGCTGTTCGGCCTCAGCCTGTTCTGGTTCAGTCTGCTCGGCATGACCCTGAGCCGGCCGCTGATGCGCCAGCGCCTGCTGCAGGTGGCGCCGACCATCGATTTCGTCTGCGGCCTGGTGTTCCTGCTGGTGGCGGCGAGTATCGTCGGCCGCCTGTTGTTATAGTCCTGACCATTGCGCCGCCATCAATGGCGGTTACGGTCATTGTCGTACCTGGCGGGCTGCCGGAGAATCGCGCTGGTACTGACTTCCTCGGGTTTCATGCATGCCGCAGCCGCTTTTCTTCGCTCACGCCAACGGCTTTCCGTCCGCGACCTACGGCAAGCTGTTCGCAGCCCTGGCGCCGGACTTCCAGATTCGGCACCTGCAGCAGCACGGCCACGACCCGCGTTTCCCGGTGAATGACAACTGGTCCAACCTGGTCGACGAGCTGATCCATCACCTGCAGTGCAGTGACGAGCCGGTCTGGGGCGTGGGCCACTCGCTGGGCGGGGTGCTGCACTATCACGCCGCCTTGCTCCGTCCGGAGCTGTATCGCGGCGTGGTGATGCTCGACTCGCCGGTGCTGACGCTGGCCGATCGCATGGTGATCCGTGCGGCCAAGCGCTTCGGCTTCATCGACCGCATCACGCCCGCTGGGCGTACCCTGGGGCGGCGTGAAGCATTCGCCGACTCGGACGAGGCGCGTGACTACTTCGCCGGCAAGAGTCTGTTCCGCCGTTTCGATCCCGAATGCCTCGATGCCTATGTCAGCCACGGCTTGCAGGCTGACGAGCAGGGCCTGCGCCTGCGTTTCGACCCGGCCACCGAGATCAGCATCTATCGCAGCGTGCCGCACACCTCGCCCGGGCGACCGCAGCAGCTGGCGGTGCCGCTGGCCATGGTGCGCGGCCGCCATAGCCGTGTGGTCCTGCCGCACCACGCACGCCTGCTGCGCAGCATGCCGCGGGCCGAATATCACAGCCTGCCCGGAGGGCACATGTTCCCTCTGGAGCGGCCACAGGCGACTGCCGAGCTGTTGCGCGAGTTGTTCCTGCGCTGGGCCGGCGGCCAGGAGGAGAGAGCATGAACAGCGGTTTCGAAGAAGTACGCCTGAGCCTGCCGCACATCGAACTGGCGGCGCACCTGTATGGCCCCGAGGATGGCGTGCCGGTGCTGGCCCTGCATGGCTGGCTGGACAACGCGGCGAGCTTCGCGCGCCTGGCGCCCAGGCTCGAAGGATTGCGCATCGTCGCCCTGGACTTTGCCGGGCATGGCCATTCCGAGCACCGTGCGGCAGGTGCCGGCTACGCCCTGTGGGACTACGCCTTCGATGTGCTGCAGGTGGCCGAACAGTTCGGCTGGTCGCGCTTCTCCATTCTCGGCCATTCCATGGGCGCGATTACCGCCGTGCTGCTGGCGGCAGCCCTGCCGGAGCGGGTCGCGCGCCTGGCGCTGATCGATGGCCTGGTGCCCTATACCGGCGAGGCCGAACAGGCCCCGGAGAAGCTCGGCGAGGCGCTACGTGCCCGGCAACAGCTCAGTGACAAGCGCAAGCCGGTGTATGCCGAGGTCTCGCGTGCCGTGGAGGCGCGCATGAAGGGTGTCGGCGCGGTCAGCCGTGAGGCCGCCGAGCTGCTGGCCCAGCGTGGCCTGATGCCGGTGCCGGGTGGCTACACCTGGCGCACCGACAGTCGCCTGACCCTGCCTTCGCCATTGCGCCTGAGCTGGGCGCATGCGCAGGCCTTCGTCCGCGCGCTGCAATGCCCGGTCAGCCTGGTGCTGGCGGAGCAGGGCATGATGGGCGCGCAACCTGCGGTCAGGGCCTTGCTTCAGGACCTGCCGTTCGAGGTGCACAGGCTGCCGGGCGGTCACCACCTGCACCTCGACGACGAGCGGGGGGCGCAACTCGTAGCGGATTGTTTCAATCCATTCCTGCGCGTGCCTTGACTTGCCGGCGGCTCCTGGGGAAAGGTGTGGCGGTCTGCCATGGAGGATCGCATGATCGACTCTTTCGAAGTCGCCACTCATTGTTCAGCAAGACCGTCTACCGTTTCCCCTCAGAGGATGTTCACTCGATGAGGGGAGGCATGAAGCTGTTCTCTGCGCTGTTTGCCAGCGTCTTCAGCGGCGCGCTGCTCGCCGCCGCTGCCGATGTGCCCGGTAGCCGTGACCTCGAGGCGTTGCCGCGCTTTCCTGCAAGCCACATCGTGGCCTTCGCGCAGGAGCCCGCGGCCGAGCGCATCTATCCGCAGGGCTCGGTCCGGCGCATCAGCGGACGCCTGCGCTACGAGCGCGAAATCCAGGCGCAGGGCCGGCATCAGGCCGTGACCTACGAGCTGCCGGGCACCCACAGTGCCGACCAGGTCTTCAGCGCATCGCGCGAGGCCCTGCTGAAGCAGGGCGCAGAGCTGCTGTACTGGTGCCAGGGGCGTGAGTGCGGCTCCAGCAGCCTGTGGGCCAATGCGGTGTTCGGCAATTCCACCCTGTACGGCTCGGATGACCAGCAGGCCTATGCCCTGTTGCGCCTGGCCGAGCCGAATCATGAAAGCCTGCTGGCGCTGTACAGCATCACCCGTGGTAACCGTCGGGCCTACCTGCATGCCGAGCAGCTGGATGCCGACGCGCCGCTGGGTACCTTGCTGCCGACGCCTGCGACCCTGTTGCGGCAACTGCGCAGCGATGGGCAACTGCAGTTGCCGGTGGATGCCAAGGCCGACAGCGCCTGGGTCGAGGTGCTGGCGCGCAGCCTGAATCTGGACAGCACCCTGCGTGTCAGCCTGTCCGGCGGCCAGGCGCCGGCCTGGCGCGAAGCGCTGATGGCGCAGCGTGTGCGCGAGGCCCGGCTCGAACTGGGTGAGGGCGAAGGCGATACGCTGAATGTGCGGCTGCTGCGTTAAGCAGGGGCGTGCCGGGGGAAGTTTGCAGAGCGCCCATCTCGGGCGCTTTGTCGTTTCGTCGAATGGAGTTTCGATTGATGGCCACTAATGATCGTCTGCTGGTGCAGATTCTGCTGCTCGGTTTGCTGGCGGCCAGCCTGTGGGTGCTGGCGCCATTCTGGTCGGCGCTGTTCTGGGCGGCGGTGCTGGCGTTCGCCAGTTGGCCGCTGATGCGCCTGCTGACGCAACTGCTGAACGGCCGCATGTCGCTGGCCGCCGGGATCCTCACCGGGGTCTGGGTGGTGCTGGTGGCCGTGCCGCTGGTCTGGCTGGGGTTCAACCTTGCCGATCACATCAAGGACGCCAATGCACTGGTCAAGGACCTGCAGGTCGAAGGCCTGCCGCCACCGCCGAGCTGGCTGGAAGCGATACCGCTGGTGGGCGGGCGCCTGGTGGAGATGTGGCACACCATCGACCAGCAGGGCGCGGCGTTCTTCGACACCGTGCGACCCTACCTGGGCCAGGTGGGCAACTGGCTGGTGGCGCGCAGTGCGAAAATCGGCGGCGGCATGGTCGAGCTGGCGCTGAGCCTGGTGCTGGTGTTCTTCTTCTACCGTGACGGCCCGCGCCTGGCCGTGTTCGTGCACAGCCTGCTGGAGCGCCTGATCGGTGACCGCGCCGATCACTACCTGGAGCTGGTCGCCGGCACGGTGCAGCGGGTGGTCAACGGGGTGATCGGCACGGCAGCGGCGCAGGCGGTGCTGGCCTATATCGGTTTCGTCATCGCCGGGGTGCCGGGTGCGCTGGTGCTGGGGCTGCTCACCTTCGCCTTCAGTTTCATCATGATCCCGCCGCTGATCTGGGGGCCGGCGGTGGCCTGGCTGGTCTGGCAGGGGGAGATCGGCATGGCGATCTTCCTCGGGGTCTGGGGCTTCTTCGTCATCAGCGGCGTGGACAACATCCTCAAGCCCTACCTGATCAGCCGCGGCGGCAACCTGCCGCTGGTGGTGGTGCTGCTCGGGGTGTTCGGCGGCATTCTTGCCTTCGGCTTCATGGGGCTGTTCCTCGGCCCGACCCTGCTGGCCGTGGCCTACAGCCTGCTCAGCGACTGGGTGGCGGACCGCGCGCCGCCTGCCGAGAACCTGGTGGACAAGCCGCTGGCGGACGAGGAGACGCGCGGTTGATCGTCAGCCGCGCTCGCTTTCGTACTTGTCCAGGGTGTCGCGCGCGATCTGCCGGCCGAGCATGATCAGTTCCGGCGCCTTGTAGAACTCGAAGAAGCGGCACACGCGCTTGGGCACGTTGATCAGGATGTCCGGCGGGTAACCGGCGATCTTGTACTGCGCCAGCGAGGTCTGCATCACTTCGAAGCTCTGGTTGACCAGCTCCAGCAGCGAGGCGGGCCCGCTGAACTCCGCCACGTGCGAACCGCTGGCGGATTTCGGCGCCGCTTCGTCATCGTCATGACTCGGTGCCGCGGCCGGGCTGATGTCATCGGCCTGCTGCTGCCCCTCGGCCAGCAGCAGGACTTCATCCTCGCTCTTGCGTCGGAAACTGGGCAGGCGCGAACCCAGGCTGCTCATCATCTGGTCGATGCGCCCCTTGAGGGCGGCCGGCCGCTCGATCACCGGCAGCTGGTAATGGGTATGGTTGGTGGCATTGAGGTTGACCGCGATGATCAGGTCGCAGTGGCTGGAGACCACCGGCACGATGGGCAAGGGGTTGAGCAGGCCGCCGTCGACCAGCATGCGCTTGCCCTGAACCACCGGGGTGAACAGGCTGGGAATCGCCGCCGAAGCGCGCATGGCCTGGTGCAGGCAGCCTTCCTGGAACCAGATTTCCTGCTGGTTGGTCAGGTCGGTGGCGACGGCGGTGAAGGGGATGTCGAGGTTCTCGATGTCCACCTCGCCGACGATCTCCTGGATGCGTCCGAACACCCGTTCGCCGCGTATCGCACCGAGGCGGAAGCTGACGTCGAGCAGGCGCAGCACGTCCAGGTAGTCCAGGCTCTCCGTCCACTCGCGGTACTCGCGCAACTTGCCGGCGGCGAAGATGCCGCCGACCACCGCGCCCATCGAACAGCCCGCGATGCAGCCGATTTCGTAACCGCGTGCCTGCAGCTCCTCGATCACGCCAATGTGCGCATAGCCACGCGCTCCCCCCGAGCCCAGTACCAGCGCCACTTTCTTGCTCATGTGAAAAATCCCCCGTTCAGGCCACGACCTTACTCGCGCGATGACGCTGCGCCAAGGCGGTCTTTGCTAGAATCCGTCGCCAGTCGTCGCAGTGAGAGAGAAGCATGAGCGAACCCATTCGTTTGACCCAGTACAGCCACGGTGCCGGTTGCGGCTGCAAGATCGCGCCCAAGGTGCTCGAGGTGATTCTTGCCGGCAGTGGCGCACAGAATCTCGACCCCAAGCTGTGGGTGGGCAATGCATCGCGCGACGATGCCGCGGTGTATGCCATCGATGAGGAGCGCGGAGTGGTGTCGACCACCGACTTCTTCATGCCGATCGTCGATGATCCGTTCGATTTCGGCCGTATCGCCGCGACCAACGCCATCAGCGACATCTACGCCATGGGCGGGGACCCGCTGATGGCGATCGCCATCCTCGGCTGGCCGGTCAACGTGCTGGCGCCCGAAGTCGCCCGCGAGGTGATCCGTGGCGGCCGCGCGGTCTGCGACGAAGCCGGTATCGCACTGGCCGGCGGCCATTCCATCGATGCCCCCGAGCCGATCTTCGGCCTCGCCGTCACCGGGCTGGTGAGCAAGGGCAACATGAAGCGCAATGACACCGCGACGGTCGGCTGCAAGCTGTACCTCACCAAGCCACTGGGCATCGGTATCCTCACCACGGCCGAGAAGAAGGCCAAGCTGCGCGACGCCGACATCGGCCTGGCGCGTGACTGGATGTGCACGCTGAACAAGCCTGGCAGCCGTTTCGGCAAGCTGGAAGGCGTGCGGGCGATGACCGATGTCACCGGCTTCGGTCTGCTCGGCCACCTGGTGGAGATGGCGGACGGCAGCCACCTCAGTGCGCGCATCGAGTTCGCCCGCGTGCCGCGTCTGCAGAGCGCGGAATACTACCTGCAGGAAGGTTGCGTGCCGGGCGGCACCCTGCGCAACTTCGACAGCTACGGCGAGCGGATCGCGCCGCTGCCCGAGCTGAGCAAGCTGCTGCTGTGCGATCCGCAGACCAGCGGCGGGCTGCTGGTGGCCGTGGCGCCGGAGGGCGAGGCGCAGTTTCTGGCGGTCGCTGCCGAACTGGGGCTGGACCTCGCGCCGATCGGCGAGATGGTCGAGCGACAGCGTTACGCGGTCGAGGTGCTGTAATGCGTGACAACTGCACCGATTACCGCGACATCTTCCTGCACGACCGGCCGATGATGGATGCCCGTGCGCCGGTCGAATTTCACAAGGGCGCCTTCCCGGGCGTGATCAACCTGCCGCTGATGAACGATGTGGAGCGGCAGAAGGTCGGCACCTGCTACAAGCAGCACGGCCAGCAGGCCGCCATCGAGCTGGGGCACCAGCTGGTCAGCGGGCGCAGCAAGGACGAACGCATCGAGGCCTGGGCCCGCTTCGCCAAGGCCAACCCCGAAGGTTACCTGTACTGCTTTCGCGGCGGCCTGCGTTCGCAGATCGTCCAGCAATGGCTGAAGAGCGAGGCCGGCATCGACTATCCGCGCGTGGTCGGCGGTTACAAGGCGATGCGCAACTACCTCCTGCACATCACCGAACAGGCCGTGGAGGAGTGCGATTTCGTCCTCGTGGGCGGCATGACCGGTACCGGCAAGACCGAGGTGATCAGCCAGCTGGGCAACAGCCTCGACCTGGAGGCGCATGCCAATCACCGCGGCTCCAGCTTCGGCAAGCGTGCCAGTGGCCAGCCGGCGCAGATCGACTTCGAGAACGCCCTGGCCATCGATCTGCTCAAGCGCCAGGCGACTGGCCAGCGCCAGTTCGTGCTGGAGGACGAGGCACGCCTGATCGGTCGTTGCTCCTTGCCGCTGTCGCTGCACCAGGCCATGCAGAACTACCCGCTGGTGTGGCTGGAAGACAGCCTGGAGAACCGCATCGAGCGCATCCTGCAGGCCTATGTCGTCGAACTGTGCGCCGAGTTCGTCGCGGTGCAGGGGGCGGAGGAGGGATTCCCCGCATTCGCCGCACGGCTGCGCGAGAGCCTGGCCAATATCACCCGGCGCCTGGGCGGCGAGCGTTATCAGCGCCTGGCGGCGATCATGGAGCAGGCGCTGCACGAGCAGCAGAACGATGGCGTGGTCGACAGCCATCGCGGTTGGATCGAAGCTTTGCTGGTTGAGTACTACGATCCTATGTATGTGTTCCAACGTGAAAGCAAGTCCGGACGCATCGAGTTCGCGGGCGAGCAGCAGGCGGTGGTGGAGTACCTGCGCAGTCGCAGCGAACGCTGAACCGGGCACTTTCGCCCGGCCTTAGCGTCATAGACTGGGCCAATCCGTAGTCATGTCCGTTCGAGGAGTGTGGTTGATGAAACACTGGATCTGTTTGCCGCTGCTCGCGGTAGCGTTGACCGGCTGTGCCGGCAAGACGGTTTACCGCGATACCTGCGCCAACCAGCTGGATGCCGCATGGAAGGAGCTGAGCATCGCCGAGGCCGAAGGCTTCGCTGGCACCGTGAGCTATTCCAAGGCGTTGTCGCTGCTGACGGCTGCCAAGACCCAGCAGCAGTTCGAGGCCTACGAAGGCTGTACCAGCAAGGCCGAGCGCGCGCGCTTCTACATCCGCGAATCGCGAGCGGGGCGCTGATGCAGCTCGACTTCTCTGCCCTGAGCCCTCTGGATGCCTATCGCTGGCTGGCGTCCAGCGTCACGCCGCGCCCCATCGCCTGGGTGTCGAGTCGTTCGCCCGAGGGCGTCGCCAACCTGGCACCGTTCAGTTTCTTCCAGGTGATCAGCGACAATCCACCCACGCTGCTGGTCAACGTCAATACCCGTGACGACGGCAGTCTCAAGGACACGCTGCGCAACGCCCAGGCCAGTGGCGAACTGGCGATTCAGCTGGTGAGCTTCGCGCAGGCCGAAGCGATGAATGCCAGCGCTGCGGTGTTGCCCCACGAGGTCAGCGAGTTCGAGCATTGCGCCATCGCCAGCGTGCCCTGCGAGCGCATCGACGTGCCCCGTGTCGTCGGCGCCCCGGTGACCTTCGAGTGCCGCGTCGCGCAGATCCAGCCGTACCCCGCGCAGCAGCCCAACAGTCACCTGATCTTCGCCGAAGTGCTGCTGGCCCATATCGACGACGCGCTGCTGACCGAGCAGGGCCGTCTCGACCCGCTGCAGCTTGATCTGGTCGGTCGCCTGGGCGGCAGCGCCTATTGCCGCACGCGCGATGTCTTCAACATGCAACGCCCTTGAATTCGTTCTGAAAACGACCTCCAGTTAACTGTTCCGGCCATCCTGCCGCCTGCTGGCTTGTCGCCAGCAGGGCGCTGCTCCTATGTTTCAGGATTCTGGGCTGGCTGCAGTAGGCAGGGGGATGTCATGGGTAGCTCATTGACCAAGCGGCTGGCCAGCTTGAGTACGGCCAGCAAACTGATGCTGGGCTTCGCCCTGGTGCTGCTGTTGACCGCGCTGGTGGCCGCCACCGGCCTGCTGGCGTTGCGCGAAGTCAGCGCCGGCGCCGAACTGCAGCAGCGCATGAGCGCTCTAGGTGAACAGGTGCTGCGCATGCGCCAGAGCGAGCAGGCCTTCGCCCTAGCCGGCGACAGTCAGCATGCAGAACGGCTCAACGAGCAGGCCGATGCCATCCTCCAGGCCAGCCAGGCGCTGCAGGGCGAGCTGGACAGCGACAGCGCGGCGATCCTGGCGCAGGTCGAGCCGGCCCTGGCCGACTACCGCACGGCCTTCGCGCGCTATGTCGAACTGACCGACAACATGCAGCTGTCCTTGCAGGCTGCCGACTGGCTGGTGGTCGCTGCGGCCAACAGCCTGGACCTGCTGCAGGAGGGGCTGTCTGAGGATGGCGTCGACCTGCTGAAAAGCTCCCAGGGTGAGCGGGGCGGTGACTCGGTGCTGCAGGCGGGGCAGGTCGGCAAGATCCACCAGTTGCTGCTGCAGGCGCTGGATCAGGCGCGCCAGCGCCTGGAAGCCAGCCGCCGTGCGGACACCACCGAACAGGCGGAGATCGCCCAGGCGGGCGAGGCGCAGGCCCTGGCGGCAGAGCTGCGCGATGCGCTGGACGACCCCGGCTATTCCGCCGTGCTCGGTGAGGTGGTGGTCAACGTCGACTCGTTCAACGAACGCCTGCAGGAGTACGCCAGCCAGTTGCAGCAGCAGAAGGCGGTCTACGCCCAGCTCGTCGCCCAGGTCGAACTGTTGCTGCAGCGTGTCGATCAGGCACTGCAGGCGCAGCAGCAGGCCATGCAGGCGGAGCGCAAGGCCAGCAGTGGCCTGATCGTGGTGGCTGCGGCGCTGGCGCTGCTCTTCGGCCTTGCGGCGGCGATCATCATCAGCCTGGTCATCGTCAGGCCGCTCAAGCGCGTCATCGCGCTGGCCGAGTCGGTCGCCGGCGGTGACCTGAGCGTGCACCTCGAGCAGGACCGCCGCGATGAGATCGGCCAGCTGCTCGCTGCCATGCAGCGCATGGCCGGCAACCTGCGCGACATGGTTGGCCGCCTGCAGGGTGGCGTGGCGCAGATTTCCAACTCGGCTCAGTCGCTTTCGGCGACCGCCGAGCAGACCCGCCAGGGCGTCAACGGGCAGAAACTGGAGACCGATCAGGTGGCCACGGCCATGAGCGAGATGACCGCCACCGTGCACGAAGTGGCGCGCAACGCCGAGGCGGCAGCCGCTTCGACGGAGCAGGCCGACCAGCGCGTGGGCAATGGCAGCCAGGTGGTCCGCCAGACCCTGCAACGCATCGAGCAGCTGGCCCGGGCGATGGACACCACGACCGCCAGCATCCAGCGCCTGAGCCAGGATACCCAGCGTATCGACGCGGTGCTGGAGGTGATCAAGAGCGTCGCGGAGCAGACCAACCTGCTTGCCCTCAATGCCGCCATCGAGGCGGCCCGTGCGGGCGAGCAGGGCCGCGGCTTCGCGGTGGTCGCCGACGAGGTGCGGGCGCTGGCCAAGCGTACCCAGCAATCGACGGCGGAGATCGAGTCGCTGATCTCCGCCTTGCGCGAGGGCAGCCGGCGTGCGGTGGCAGACATGGAGCAGAGCGCCGGGCTGGTGGAAAAGACCGTCGACGACGCCAGCCAGACCGAAGTCGCCCTGGTGGCCATTGCCGAGGCAGTGACGCTGATTTCCGAGATGAACCAGCAGATCGCCGCGGCGGCCGAGCAGCAGACGGCCGTCGCCGAAGAGATCAACCGCAGCGTCACCTCGATCCGCGACATCGCCGATCAGTCGGCCACGGCGATGGACGAGACGGCGGCGTCCAGCATTCAGCTGGCCGAACTGGGGCGCGAATTGCAGGGCATGGCGGGGCACTTCCGCCTGTGAGGCCGCGCTGTTCGCCTGCGGCGCACTTTGGACGGCCATTCACAGTTTCGTGAGCAAAGGTTACATGGCGCTTTGCCCCGGCCGAGTGGCCCAGTAGCATCGGCAGTCCGTACAAGGAGCAAACGATGCGAACCAAACTGGATGCCTGCCTCGACTCGGTCAATCAGGTGGTACTGGGCAAAGAGGCGCAGGTGCGTCTGGCGCTGACCTGTCTGCTGGCGCGTGGTCACCTGCTGATCGAGGACCTGCCCGGCATGGGCAAGACCACCCTCAGTCATGCCCTGGCGCGGGTGCTGGGGCTGAGTTTCCAGCGCATCCAGTTCACTTCCGACCTGTTGCCGGGCGACATTCTCGGCACCTCCGTGTTCGACAAGGACACCGGGCAGTTCGTGTTTCACCAGGGGCCGATCTTCGCCGAACTGGTGCTGGCGGACGAGATCAACCGCGCCACGCCGAAGAGCCAGAGCGCATTGCTCGAAGCCATGGAGGAAGGGCAGGTCACCATCGAGGGGGCGACCCGGCCGTTGCCCGAGCCGTTCTTCGTCATCGCCACGCAGAACCCGGTCAGCAGCGGCGGCACCTTCGCGCTGCCCGAATCCCAGCTCGACCGTTTCCTCATGCGCCTATCGCTCGGCTATCCGGCCCAGGCGGCAGAGCGCGCACTGCTGCTTGGCGATGCGCGGCGCGACATCCTGCCCAAGCTCGAGCCGGTGCTCGACCATGCCGAACTGGCGCGCCTGCAGGCCGAGGTGCCGAAGATTCGCGCCAGCGATGCCCTGATCGACTACGTACTGCGCCTGGTGGAGGCTACCCGCAGCCAGCCGCAGTTCGCCTGGGGCCTGTCGCCCCGTGCCAGCCTGGCGCTGCTGGCTGCGGCCAGGGCCTGGGCGCTGCTCGCCGAGCGTGATTACCTGATTCCCGAGGACGTGCAGGCGGTGTTGCCCGCCGTGGTCGGTCACCGCCTGCGCGAACGCGCCGATCCGGCCGGCCATGGTGGCGGCAGCCTGGTGCAGTGGCTGCTGCGCGAAGTTCCGGCGCTCTGATGCGCACGGCGCTGAGGCCCCTCTGGGCACGCTGGCTGGCCCGGCGCATCCCGCCTGCGGCCAGCGTTCGCCTCAATCAGCGGCGCATCTTCATCGTGCCGAGTCGGGTCGGGGCGGCCTTCGCCGTCGCCCTGGTGCTGATGCTGCTGGTCGCCATCAACTACCAGAACAGCCTGGCGTATGGCCTGACGTTCCTGCTGATGGCGGTGTTCGTCGTCGCCATCCTGCACACCTATCGCAATCTTGCCGGGCTGGTGCTGAAGGCGGGCGGCGGCGGGGCGGTGTTCGTGGGTGAGCAGGCCGTCTTTCGCGTGCGCCTGGAAAGCCGCAGGCGTGAGCACCAGGCCGTGGCCCTGGGCTGGCCACCGGCCGAGCTGGTGCTGCGTGATGTGCCGCGCGAAGGCCAGTGCGAGGTGGAGGTGAGCCTGCCGGCGCGGCGACGTGGCTGGTTGCGGCCCGGTCGTCTGCGGGTCGAGAGCCGCTTCCCGCTGGGCCTGCTGGTGGCGTGGAGCTGGGTCGACCTGGACCAGTCGGTGCTGGTCTACCCGCGCCCGCTGGAAGGCGATCTGCCCGTGTCCGCCGGTCTCGGCGAGGACGACGACGAAGGCATGCGGGCGCGTGGCCAGGGTGCCGATGACTTCCAGGGACTGCGTGACTACCAGCCGGGCGATTCCAAGCGGCGGCTGGACTGGAAGGCCTATTCGCGCGGCCAGGGGCTGCTGGTCAAGGACTTCGCCATGCTCAGTGGGCGGGACCTGTGGCTCGACTACGAGAGCCTGGCTGGCGACAGCGAAATGCGCCTGTCGCTGCTGTGCCACTGGGTGCTGCAGTTCTCCGCGCGGCAGCAGCCCTTCGGCCTGCAGTTGCCGGGCACGTCGATCGCTGCGGACGTTGGCGAGGCGCATCGCGATGCCTGCCTGCGCGCCCTGGCGCTGTTCGGGCAACGTCCATGAGCCGGCTGCCAGGCATTCCGCGCATTGCCCTGACCTGGTTGCTGGTGGCGCAGGTGCTGGTGATCGTGCCGCACCTGGTGCATCTGCCCATGTGGATGATCGCCCTGTGGCTGGGCGCTGCGAGCTGGCGGGTGCAGATCTTCCGCATGCGTGCGCGCTACCCCGGTGGCTGGGTCAAGGGCGGCCTGGTGCTGCTGGTCCTGATCGGCATCCTGTTCTCGCGGGGGACCCTGGTCGGGCTGGATGCCGCCGTGGTGCTGCTGATCGCCACCTTCATCCTCAAGCTGCTGGAGATGCGCACGCGGCGTGACGCGCTGGTGCTGGTCTTCCTTGGCTTCTTCTGCGTGGTCACCGCCTACCTGTTCGAGGATGGCATCGTCGCCGCGCTCTACAGCCTGCTGCCGGTCACGGCGCTGCTGGCTGCCCTGGTCGGTCTGCAGCAGAGCGGCGTTGCCGAGCGGCCCTGGCCCACCCTGCGTCTTGCCGGCGGCCTGCTGCTGCAGGCGTTGCCGCTGATGCTGCTGCTGTTCGTGTTCTTTCCGCGCATGGGACCGCTGTGGTCCTTGCCGATGCCCAGCGACAAGGGCCGGACCGGCCTCTCCGACAGCATGGAACCAGCCGATATCGCCGAGCTCAGCCGCTCCTCGGAGCTGGCGTTTCGCGCCAGTTTCGAAGGCGCCGTGCCGCCCCGCAACCAGCTGTACTGGCGGGCGCTGACGCTGGACCGATTCGATGGTCGGCGCTGGTCGCAATCGAGCCTGGCGCAGCTGCCCAGGGCGCCGCAGTGGAGCAAGGCCGGGCAACCGCTGGACTACAGCATCATCATGCAGCCCAGCGGCAAACCCTGGCTGTTCGCGCTCGATGTCGGCGAGGTCGCCCAGGATGGCACGCGCATGATGAGCGACTTCCGCTGGCAGAACCGTCGCCCCGTGGACCGCAGCCTGCTCTACCAGGTGCGTTCCTGGCTGCAGGCCCTGCGCGAGGCCGAGGCGCAACCGTCGACGCTGCGCCATGCCCTGCAGCTGCCGGCGCAGGGCGATCCGCGCAGTCGCGCCTGGGCGGCCCAACTGCAGCGCCAGTACCCGCAGGCCGATGCGCTGGTGGACGCGCTGTTGCGGCATTTCAATCGTGAGCCGTTCGCCTACACCCTGCGCCCACAAACGCTGGGGCAGGACAGCGTCGACGAATTCCTGTTCGACACCCGCAGTGGCTTCTGTGCCCACTACGCCGGGGCCATGACCTTCGTCCTGCGTGCCGCCGGCATCCCGGCACGCGTGGTGACCGGCTACCAGGGTGGCGAGCTCAACCCCTCGGGCAACTACATCCAGGTTCGCCAGTTCGATGCCCATGCCTGGGTCGAGTACTGGCAACCCGGGACCGGCTGGCGCAGCGTCGACCCGACCTTCCAGGTCGCTCCCGAGCGCATCGAGCAGGGCCTGCAGGAGGCGTTGAGCGAAGAGGACGGTTTTCTCGACGACCAACCCTTCTCGCCGCTGCGTTACCGGGAACTGGCCTGGCTCAACCAGTTGCGCCTGAGCTGGGAGCGTCTCAACTACGGTTGGCAGCGCTGGGTGCTGGGTTATCAGGGGGAACAACAGCTCAGCCTGCTGCAGAGCTGGTTCGGCAGTCTCGACTGGCAGCGTCTCGCCCTGGCGCTGGTCGGGGGTGGTGCGGCGCTGCTCGGCCTGCTGGCGCTGTGGCTGCTCAAGCCCTGGCAGCAGCGGCGTGACCCTCTGCGTCAGGTGCTGCGACGGTTCGAGCGTCTGCTGGCACGGCATGGCGTGCATCGGCAGGCCGGCGAGGGCATGCGTGCCTTCGCCCGGCGCGCCAGCCAGGAACTGCCGGCGCAGGCGGCGCAGATCCAGGCGTTCGCCGCGTGTTTCGAGCGCCAGCAGTACGCCGGCCAGGCCGTGGCGCCGGCCGCGCTGCGTCAGGCGCTGGGTAAGTTGCGCCAGGCGTTGCCCTGGCGCTGGCTGAATTAGGTTTTTTCGGGCGCGACGGGTTTGTTGGTCGTCACCCTGAGCGTCAAGGAGTAGCGAGCATGAGCGATCTGATCGAGCGCAGCCTGCAACGTGTGCTGGCCCTGCAGGTACGGCTATATGCCTGCCAGGCCCGCCTGAGCGGATTCACCGACGCCGAGGCGTTGCACGACCTGCGCATCACCTTGCGCCAGCTGCGTAGCCTGCTGCGCCCCATGCGCGGCCTGGCGACGCTGGATGCCCTGGAGCAGGCCGCCGCGGTACTCGGCCGGCTGACTGGTCCCTTGCGTGATCGCGAGGTGCTGATGGCCGAACTCGAACGCATGGGCCTGACCCGCTTGCTCGCCTTTGACCAGGAGGCGCATGCCAGGGCTTTTGCGGCAGTGGCCAGCAGTCGTGAACTGGCCGAACTGATCGCCTTGCTCGACAGCTGGCCGGTTGCCTGGCGCGAGGCAGCACGGCGTGGCCAGCTGCGTAGCGTCAGCAAACGCATCCGGCGTCGCCTGCGGCGTCAGCAGGCGCAGCTGGCGCAGGCCCTGCGTGACCCAGCGCACGACCGCCATCGCCTGCGCCTGCTGATCAAGCGGGTGCGCTACGCGGGCGAGACCTATCCCTTGCAGAGCGGCCTGGACAGGGCGGCGCTGGCGCGGCTCAAGCGCGCCCAGAGCGCGCTGGGCGACTGGCACGATCACCTGCAGTGGCTGGCGCAGAGCGAGGTGATCGAGGCGCTGCATCCCTGCCGGGAGGCCTGGCTGCAGGGGCAGCTGGCTGCCGAGGAGCGTGCGGACGGGGCCCTGATCGCGTTGTTCGGCGACTTTCCCCTGAGCGAATGAGGCGACATTTTCGCCGGCAATATGACCGAATCGGCATCTTGTCGGCCTATCTTCCAGGCTGTGCCATCCCCTAAGATCATCGCCCTTGATGACGCGCGAGGTCCGTATGACGCTTTTGCAATTGCTCGACGCGGTGCGCCGCGATCCCGATGCCGTGGTGATACCGGCCGAATGGGGCCAGGGGCGTGCCAGTTTCGGTGGCCTGGTCGCCGCCCTGGCGTTCGAGGCCATGCGTGCCAAGGTCCCGCAAGGGCGCCCGGTGCGTTCGCTGGCGATCACCTTCGTCGGTCCCGTCGCCCCGCACGTGCCGGTGAGCTTCCAGGCGGAAGTGCTGCGCGAGGGCAAGGCCGTCAGCCAGATGCTCCTGCGCGCGGTCCAGGATGGCCAGGTGGTGACGGTGGTGCAGGGCAGCTTTGGCGCGTCGCGTGCCTCCGCGGTCGACGTGGCGGCGCTGGCAGCCCCGGAGATCACGCCGGTCGAGCAGTGCCAGGAGTTGCCTTACGTGCCGGGCGTGACGCCGGAATTCACCCGTTACCTGGCCATGCGCTGGGGCATTGGCGGCATGCCGTTCAGCAACAATCCTTCGCGGCAGATGGGCGGCTGGGTGCGCCTGCGCGGCGAGCAGGCGGCCCAGCCGCTGGACGAGGCCTACCTGCTGGCGCTGGTCGACGCCTGGCCGCCAGCGGTACTGCCACACCTGAGCAGCCCGGCGCCCGGTAGCTCGCTGACCTGGACGATCGAGTTCGTCCAGCCTTTGCAGGCGCTGACGACCGAGCAGTGGTGCCTGTACCGCGCCGAGATCGAGCATGCACGCGATGGCTATGGGCATGTCGCCGCAGCCATGTGGAGCCCGGCGGGCGACCTGCTGGCGCTGAGCCGGCAGACGGTGACGGTGTTCGGCTGAGCGGCCTCAGTCGACGGCCTGGGCGGTGCGGTTACGGCCCTCTGCCTTGGCCCGGTACAGCGCGCTGTCGGCGCGCGCCAGCACACCTTCCAGAGGCTCCGCGGGGCGGCGCTCGGCTAGGCCGACGCTCAGCGTGATGCCCAGTTACTGGCCGTCGGCGCCGTTCAGCGCCAGTGCCTTGGCACTCAGGCGCAGACGCTCGGCCACCTGCAGGGCGTCGCAACGGTCGGTCTGGGTCAGCAGGGCGGCGAACTCCTCGCCGCCGAGGCGGCCGATGATGTCCACTTCACGCAGCACCTGGCGCAGCAACTCGCCCAGGCGGGCGAGAACCTCGTCGCCGCTCTGGTGGCCGTGGTTGTCGTTGATCGCCTTGAAATGGTCGATGTCGAGCATCAGCAGGGTGCAGGGCTGGTCGAAGCGTTCGGCGCTCTTGAACAGCTCGCCGGCGCGCTGCAGGAACGCGTGGCGGTTGTTCAGGCCGGTGAGCGCATCGGTGGTGGCCAGCACCAGCAGCTCCTGTTCCATCTGCTTGCGCAGGCTGATGTCGTAGCTCCAGATCAGCAACGCAGGCCTGCCGTGATACTCCAGCACGCGTCCCGAGACCACGCCCCAGTAAGGTTCGGCTCCGGTCAACTGGGTCTCCCAGCCGTCCAGGCGCTGGCGGGCCTGCAAGGCCTCGCTGAAATGCACGGCCTCGCGGGCGTTGCTGAACAGGCGACTCAGCGAGAAGTCGCTGCTGGCATCGAGCTCCAGGCGCTCGCGCAGCCGCTGGTTGACGAAATGCACCTGCTTGCCGTCGTCGCTGATCAGCGCCACGTCACTGGGGCTGGCGTCGAGGATCTGCCGCAGCAGCGCCTGGCCCTCGCTGAGCTCGGCGGTGCGTTCGCTGACGCGCTGCTCCAGGTGCTGATTCAGCTCGGCCAGGTTGTGCGACAGCGTGCGCGCCTTGCGGTAGTCGCTGACCAGGCGCGACACCAGCAGGGCGCCGCCGAGCAGCAGGCCGAGCAGTGTCCAGCCCAGGCCGATGAAGCAGCGGTGCAGGAGCTGGCGCTTGGCGTCGATCTTGTTGGCCAGGGAAATCTTGCTGGCCACCATCACCTCGTGCATCGGCTTGAGCAGCTGCGGCAGGCGTTGATGGATTTCCTCGGCCAGTTGCCGGACACCCTGCGGGTCACCCCAGCGCGCGCGTGCATCCCAGTCGCGGCTCAGGCCGATGATCTGATCGAGCGTGCCCTGGGTGATCGACTGCGACTCGGGCAGGAAGTCGAACAGATGGTGGCGTTCCAGTGACTGGGTCAGGCTGCGCAGCACCTGGATGCGCACCACCAGATCGTCGCTGTCCAGCTCACCCTTGCGCAGGCTGTGCGCCGCGTCGAGCAAGTGGTTCATCTCGTTGTCGATCTGGTACGCCTGCCAGAGCTCGTTGTGCAGCGTCGGCAGGGCCAGTTGGCGTGCCTGCTCCTGCACCAGCCAGAGCGAGCCGAGCGTGACCAGTGCCATGGCCAGCACCAGGGTGATCAGGGCGGACAGTTTCAGGCGGTGACGGGAGGGCGAAACGGGGGGCGTTGCAATCGAACTCATTCGACGTGAATCTCGCTGAGCTGCCAGACGGAGCGGTTGTAGAACACCTGTTGGTGCAGTTCGGGGTAGTCGTCGAGCGGATAGATGAGGTACAGCGGCCCGAGGTCGCGGATGGAGAGGAACTGGCCGTCGCGCTGGTAGGCGATCAACGGCTGGTAGCGCTGGATATCGGCCGCCGGGATCACCACCGAGTAGTGATTGAGCGAGCGGGTGTACACCGGCCTGTCGTGCGTTTCTTCATCCATGGATTGCAGCAGCCACGGCAGGGACACGCCCATCCACAGCTGCTCCTTGCCGCTGGCGTCACGCAGGCGAACGGTGCTTTGCGGGAAACGCTGCAACTGGTGCAGGGTGAAACTCTGCTGGCGGCCGTCGGCCAGGTACAGGCGCAGCGCCGTCCGGTCCTGCGGGTAGGGAACGGGCTCCGCCTTGACCGCGGTCAGACAGAAAAACGTCACGCAACACGTGACAATAAAATGTCGTGACATAAAAAAGCGGCTGCCATCGGTCAATATATTGTCGATGCTATCGTGGTTTAGCCTGGGCGCCTGAATTGGCCCGACGAACGGAGGCGCGCGGATTCAGGGCGTTGCGTGGCTCGCGCCGGCATGGCGACGCAGGACGAAGGCGGCGCGCAGGCCGATGCCGGCCAGAGCCAGGGCCAGCGCGCTGGGCTGGCAGGCGGCCGTCACCAGCAGGGCCACGGCGAGCAGCAGCAGGCACGCCGCCAATTGCTGAATGGCGCGGGCGGTGCTGTACGGGGCAAGCAGAAGGGCGCTCATGTTGCATTCCTCGGGGGGGTGCAACCAGTCTATGAGCGCTCCGGCGCGGGCGACGAATCGTTTCTGGCTATGACCGGCATAGCTTCCAGCGACCCTACAGCTTGAGCTGGCGGATCGCCTGGTTGAGCTGGGCCGCCAATGTGGCCAGTTGCTGGCTGGTGGCTGCCGATTCCAGCGTCTGGCCAACAGTCTGCTCGGTGACGTCGCGGATGCCGACGACCGAGCGGCTCATTTCCTCGGCCACCTGGCTCTGCTGCGCAGCTGCCACGGCGATCTGCGTGTTGCTGTCACGCATCAGGGCCACGGCGGCGGTGATCGCTTCCAGCGACTCTCCGGCTTCCTGTGCCAGCTGCACGCACTGGTTGGCGTTCTCCGAGCTCTCGCGCATGAATTCCACGGCGTCACGAGTGCCGCCTTGCAGGTTGCCGATCATCTGGGTGATCTCGTCGGTGGAGTCCTGTACGCGCTTGGCCAGGTTGCGCACCTCGTCGGCGACCACGGCGAAGCCGCGACCCATTTCGCCAGCGCGGGCAGCCTCGATGGCCGCATTGAGGGCGAGCAGGTTGGTCTGTTCGGCGATGCCATGAATGACGCCGACCACGCGACTGATGTGCTGGCTATCCTCGGCCAGGCGCTCGATGCTGCCGGCGCTCTGGCGCACGCCCTGGGAGAGGGCGGCGATGGACTGCTCCACGCGTTCGACCACCTGCTGGCCGGCGCGTGCCAGCTGGTCGGCGCTGAGCGACTGGTCGCGGGTCGTGCCGGCGTGATCGGCGATGTGCTGCACGGTCGCCGACATTTCGTTGATCGCCGTGGCGGCCTGGTCGGTTTCGCTCTGCTGGCTGAGCATGCCCTGGCGTACCGCGCCCATGCGCTGGGCCATGTTGCGCGTGCCGCTGTCGAGTTCGCTGGCGACCTGGCCGACGGTGCCGACCACACGCTGGTAGCCGGCCTGCATGGCGTTGAAGGCGGCAGCCATCTGGCCGACCTCGTCGCGGCTGTCCAGCGGTACGCGCAATGACAGGTCACCGCTGCGTTCTGCCTGCAGCATCACGTCCTTGAGCGTGTTGAGGTGGCTGAGCAGGAAGCGGATCAGCAACTGCGAGGCCGCCAGCAACAGCAACATGAGCACCGCCACCGCCAGGGCATAGGACAGCGCGTGCTCGGTGAACAGGTCGAATAGGCTCGGCGCCCGCGCCACTACGGCGAGGTTGCGTCCGTCGGCGAGCGAAACCCGCTGCGCGCCAACCGCCGGCATGCTGTCGAACCAGGCGTCGTGTTTCAGTACCTGCCAGCCGCTGGCATCGGCCGCACCCTGGGCATTCGCCAGGGAGGCATCGCCTTGCAGTACCTGGACATTGCCGGAGCTGGGCAGTGTCGCCTGCTGCGGCCACTGCTGAAGCAGGCGTGCCTGGGCGCTGGCTGCCTGGCGCGCATCGAGGCTGCGGGCCGCCTGCTCGGTGTGCAGGGCGAACAGCACCAGCATCAGGCTGATGACGAATGCGACGGCGTTGACCGCCCAGAATTTGTACTTGAGAGAAAGATCGCTGATCCAGGCGCCCATGCTGTCGTTATCCGTTTCGCTGCGTTCACTATTGGCTATGTGCCAGTAGTATGCCTTGGGGCAAGGTCAGAGTCTTGACGTCAATCAAGAGTCCGTGCTGCCACTCTCCAGTATGGTCGGCATGGCGAAGAATGCCCGTGCGCATGCCGTCGACTGCGCCGCCAGCTGCTGTTCGCTCTGGCCACGATGCAGTGCCACTTCGCGCAGGACCTCGCCGAGGTAGGCCGGCTCGTTGCGCCCGCTCCTGGGCTTGGGCCGCAGGCTGCGTGGCAGCAGGAAGGGGGCATCGGTCTCCAGCATCAGGCGCTCGGCGGGGATGTCCTTGAGCAATGGATGCAGATGGGTGCCACGGCGTTCGTCGCAGACCCAGCCGGTGATGCCGATGTGCAGGTCGAGGTCGAGATAGGCATAGAGGGCACGGCGCTCGCCGGTGAAGCAGTGCACCACCGCAGCGGGCAATTGGTCACGATAGCTGCGCAGGATCTCCAGCAGGCGCTGGCTGGCCTCGCGCTCGTGGAGGAACACCGGCATCTGCAGTTCCACCGCCAGCGCCAGCTGTTCTTCCAGGGCCTTTTCCTGGATGGGCCGGGGTGAGAAGTCGCGGTCGAAATCCAGGCCGCATTCGCCGACGGCACGGACCTCGGGCTCGTTCAGCAGTGCTTTCAGGGCGGTGCTGCTGGTCGTGCTCCAGCTGCTGGCATCGTGCGGGTGGATGCCGGCCGTGCTGAACAGTCGCTGGCCGCTGGCGTCCAGCTGTCGGCAAAGTGCCAGGCTGGCCTCGCTTTCGTTCAGATTGGTGCCGGTCAGCACCATCTGGCAGACGCCGGCTGCATAGGCGCGCTCCAGCAGCGCCTCGGACTGGGCGGCCAGGCTGGGGTGGGTGAGATTGACGGCGATGTCGACGAGTTGCATGGTGCCACCTGATTAGCGCGAGGGGGGCAGAATAGCAGACGCCATCCGTTCGTCAGGAAGTCGATTGAAAACAACGGCTTGGTAGTTGTTTTCAGGACCGGCGGAGGGCCATGGGCTGGCGTGGCGGGGCGCGCCTGTGCCAATCTCCGCGCCCCCGTGTCGGCCCAGGGAACTTGTTTGGCAGCTTCGCAGTCAGTTGCCGTTTGGCGCGCATCCGCGAGCAGCAGATCAAGCACCCCCGCGAGGCTTCGCCGGCCTGCTGCCATTGTTGGAGAGTCGATGTCGCGATTGCTGCTGATCCTGTGCCTGCTGGTCGCGCTGCCGCTGCCGGTCAGCGCACGCCTGGCAGGCCCGCCCGAGGTCAGCAGCCAGACGCGCAGCGCCCGTGACCTGTCGACGATTCGCGCCAGCGGCGAGCTGCGCGTCCTGGTCAATCAGAGCCGCAACAGCTCGGGCCTGGTGAAAGGGCAGAGCATCGGTGTCGAGTACCACCGTCTGCGCGCGTTCGAGCAGTACCTCAATCGCAACGCCCGCGACGGGCGCAGCATCACCCTGAAGATCATCCCCAAGGCCAAGGACCAGTTGCTTGGCGCCCTGCAGCGCGGCGAGGGCGATCTCGTCGCCCCCGGGGAGCTGCTCAGCGTTCGCGCCGGTCATGATGTCAGCGCCAGTGCCGCGATTCGCCGTCAGGTACCGCTGGTGCTGGTATCCAAGCAGGGCAACCGGCACTACCGCAGCCTCGAGCAGCTGGCCGGGCGCAGTCTTTCGCTGCCAGCAGGCAGCGCGGTCGGCGAGGCGCTGCGGCGGATCAATCAGCAACTGGCGGAGCGCAAGCTGCCGCCCATCGTGGTCGAGTGGGTCGACCCCAGCCTGGCGGTCGAGGACGTCCTGGAAATGGTCCAGGCCGGCATCTTCGAACGCACGGCGGTGGAGCTGCCGATTGCCGAGCGCTGGGCCAAGGTGATGCCCAGGCTGCGCGTCGACAAGCAGCTGGTGCTGGCACGCGATGGCGAGATGAAGTGGTTCGTGCGCCCCGACGCGCCGATGCTGCGCGCCAGCATCGACCGCTTCTTCAGCGGCTATCAGGCCCCGGCGGATCAGGACAGTGCCTTCCAGCGCGTCTATCGGCGCCTGTACAAGGTGCATTCGCCCCTGGGGCGAACCGAGCGCCAGCGTCTGGAGAAGGTGCGCCCGGTATTGCAGAAACATGCCGAGCAGCAGGGCTTCGACTGGCTGCTGCTGGCGGCGCTGGCGTTCAAGGAGTCGACCCTCAATCCTGCGGCGCGCGGTGCCAGCGGGGCGACCGGGCTGATGCAGATCACGCCGGCGGCGGCGCGCAGCGTCGGCGTCAGCAACATCACGCAGGTCGACGCCAACGTCCAGGCCAGCAGCAAGTACCTGGCGATGATTCGGCGCAACTTCTTCAACAGCCCGCAGCTCAACGAGCGTGAGCGCATGGCCTTCGTCCTGGCGGGATACAACCTCGGGCCGCAACGGGTGCAGAGCCTGCGGGCGGAAGCGCGTCGGCGTGGCCTCAATCCCAATCAGTGGTTCTTCCAGGTCGAGCGGGTGGCCATGGAGCAGATGGGGATGGGGGTCGTGAGCTATGTGAACTCGGTGAATAAGTACTACCTTGCTTATGACCGCGAGCGCTATTTGCTCGAACCGCAAGGACAGCGTCTGACGGTTAAATAGGTATCTATTTTTTCGATTATCGTTAGCGGTATTTTGCGATTTTTAAATCGAATAAATTGGATATTCTGTGCGCCATCTACCTCACACATCAAAGGAAGCCTTGCAATGAACAACCTGATCAAGAGCATCACCGCCAGCCAGGCCGGCATGGGTATCACCATTCTGCGCGTGATCGCCGGCCTCACCTTCGCCGCGCATGGTTCGCAGAAGCTGTTCGGCTGGTTCGGCGGCTATGGTCTGGCCGGTGTCGCGCAGTGGATGGAAAGCATCGGTCTGGCGCCGGGCTACGTGATGGCGCTGATGGCCGGTAGCGCCGAATTCTTCGGCGGTGTGGCACTGATCATCGGCCTGCTGGTGCGTCCGGCGGCTGCGGTGCTGGCGGTGACCATGCTGGTGGCGATCTTCAGCGTGCACCTGGCCAACGGCTTCTTCATGAGCAACAACGGCTACGAGTTCGCCCTGGCGCTGCTGGCGATCAGCATCGCGCTGGTGTTCGAAGGTGCCGGCAAGCTGTCGCTCGACGGCAAGATCGCCGGCTGATTCGCTTCGCAAGCAACAGGAAGGCCCGCCAATGCGGGCCTTCTTGCGTTCAGCGCCGGGCGATCATGCTGCCGGCGCTTGCTCGGCCTTCTTCTCCTGCGCGGCGACCTGCTGCGCCAGCTCGATCATCTGCTCGCGCATCCAGCGGTTGGCCGGGTCCTGGTCGGTGCTTTCGTGCCAGTACAGGTGCGTTTCCAGTGCCGGCACGTCGCCCACCGGCAAGGTCACATGGTGCAGGTTGTGGCGGCGGGCGAAGCGCTCCGGCACGGTCATCACCATATCGGTCTGCTGCATCACGCTGCTGGCCATCAGGTAGTGCTGCGAGCGCAGGGCGATCTTGCGTTGAATCCCCATCTTGCCCAGGGCCAGGTCGACATAGCCGAGGCCGCTGCGGCGGCTGGAGATGTGGATGTGGGTCAGCGACAGGTATTCGTCGAGGCTGATCTTCTCCTTAGCCAGCGGGTGGCCAGGGCGCATGGCGCAGACGTAGCGGTCATCCAGCAGCTTGACGTGGCGCACCTGCGGGTCGGTGTTGAGCGGGGCGTCGACGGCGAAGTCCAGGCGCCCGGCGGCCAGCTCCTTGGTGGTTTCGCGGCGTTTGGCCAGGAAACTCTCGATGCACACGCTCGGCGCCAGGCGACGCAGGCGCTGGAACAGCGGCGGCAGGAGAATCTGCTCGGAGAGGTCGGTCATGCTGATGCGGTAGGTCTTGCCGGCCTGCTGCGGGTTGAAGGTGCGGCTCTCCTGCACCGACACGCGCAGCAGCTGCAGGGCGTTGCGCACCGGACCGATGATGTTCTGCGCCATCGGCGTGGGCACCATGCCCTGGGCGGTGCGCACGAACAGCGGGTCGTTGAAGGTTTCGCGCAGGCGGGCGAGGGCGTTGGAAACCGCCGGCTGGGTGATGCCGACGATCTGTCCGGCACGTGTCAGATTGGCCTCGGTGTAGATGGCGTCGAAGACGATGAAGAGGTTGAGATCCACCTTGGTCAAGTTCATGCCGCAAGCACTCCAGGGCTGTCGATATCAATCGATCATATATCGGTTATGAATGTTCATACACGCTGAAAATAGGTTAGATAAATCTTAAGCGCTGTTCTAGCATCATTTCCACACCGACATCACACCCGATCCGCCAGAAGGTATTGCCCATGGATTTCGCCTATTCCCCGAAGGTTCAAGAGCTGCGTGAGCGCGTCAGCGCATTCATGGAAGCGCACGTCTATCCGGCCGAAGCGGTATTCGAGCAGCAGGTGGCCGAAGGTGACCGCTGGCAGCCGACCGCGATCATGGAAGAGCTGAAGAGCAAGGCCAAGGCCGAGGGATTGTGGAACCTGTTCCTGCCCGAGTCGGACTACGGCGCCGGCCTGAGCAACACCGAATACGCACCGCTGGCGGAAATCATGGGCCGTTCGCTGATCGGCCCGGAGCCCTTCAACTGCGCGGCGCCGGACACCGGCAACATGGAAGTCCTGGTGCGCTACGGCAGCGAGGCGCAGAAGCGGCAATGGCTGGAGCCGCTGCTGTCCGGCGAGATCCGCTCCGCGTTCGCCATGACCGAGCCGGGGGTGGCCTCGTCGGACGCCACCAACATGCAGGCCAATGCGCGTCGCGAGGGCGACGAGTGGGTCATCAACGGGCGCAAGTGGTGGACGTCCGGCGCCTGCGACCCACGCTGCAAGGTGATGATCTTCATGGGCCTGACCAACCCGGACGCGCCGCGCCACCAGCAGCACTCGATGATCCTGGTGCCGATGGACGCGCCCGGCGTGACGGTACTGCGACCGCTGCCGGTGTTCGGCTATGACGACGCCCCGCACGGCCATGCCGAGGTGCTGTTCGAGAACGTGCGGGTGCCTTACGACAGCGTGCTGCTGGGCGAGGGGCGCGGCTTCGAGATCGCTCAGGGCCGCCTCGGCCCGGGCCGTATCCACCATTGCATGCGTTCGATCGGCATGGCCGAGCGCGCCCTGGAACTGATGTGCAAGCGCGCCGTGAGCCGTACGGCGTTCGGCAAGCCGCTGGCCCGCCTGGGTGGCAACATCGATCACATCGCCGATTCGCGCATGGAGATCAACCAGGCGCGCCTGCTGACGCTGAACGCGGCCTACATGATGGACACGGTGGGCAACAAGATCGCCGCCAGCGAGATCGCCCAGATCAAGGTTGTCGCGCCCAACGTGGCGCTCAAGGTGATCGACCGGGCGATCCAGATGCACGGTGGCGCCGGGGTCTCCAACGACTTCCCGCTGGCCTACTGGTACGCCATGCAGCGTACCCTGCGCCTGGCGGACGGTCCGGATGAAGTGCACCGTGCGGCGATCGGCAAGTACGAGATCGGCAAGTACGTGCCGCGCGAAATGATGAAAGCCAGCCGCTGAATCAGCCGCTGTAGATGAAGAGGCCCGCATTCTGCGGGCCTCTGCGTTTGCGCCTCAGGGCAGGCGGTCTTCGGCTGGCTGGGTCTGGCCCAGCCAGCCGAGGCGCATGTGCAGTTGCGCGGCGAAATGACGGGCTGCCAGCTCGTCCTGGAACGTCAGCGCGCGACGGCCGAGGCGTACCTGCCAGAGGCGTTGACCCTGGCGCTCGATGAGTTCTATGCAGACGTCAGGCATCGCGACTCCTGGCTAGTCGATGGCCTTCCGGTCGCGTGTCTTGAGCAGGGAAAGCAACACGCCGCCGGCCAGCAAGCCCAAGGTTACGCCAAGTGAGAGCAGGGCGGGAACCTTGACCAGGTCATGCAGGAAGATCTTGCCGCCGATGTACATCAGCACCAGCGCCAGGGCGTACTTCAGATAGATGAAGCGGTGCATCAGTGCGGCCAGGGCAAAGTACAGCGCGCGCAGGCCGAGGATGGCGAAGATGTTCGAGGTGTAGACGATGAACGGGTCCTGCGAGATGGCCAGGACGGCGGGCACGCTGTCGACAGCGAACACCAGGTCGGCCAGTTCGATCAGCACCAGCGCCAGCAGCAGTGGTGTGGCGTAGAGCAGGGCTCTGCCGCTGGCCTGATCCTTCAGGCGCACCAGGAAGCGGCCGCCGTGCAGGTCGTCGGTGACGCGGATGCGCGTGCGCACGAAGCGCAGCAGCGGGTTCTGCGCCAGGTCCGGGTGCGCCTCTTCATCGTTGCTGCGCAGCATCTTCACGCCACTGAACAGCAGGAAGGCGCCGAACAGGTAGAGAATCCAGTCGAACTGCTGCACCAGCGCCGTGCCCAGGCCGATCATCAGCGCGCGCAGCACGATGACGCCGAGGATACCCCAGAACAGCACGCGGTGCTGGTAGCGGCGGGGGATGTTGAAGTAGCCGAGGATCATCGCCATGACGAAGACGTTGTCCATCGACAGCGACTGCTCCACCAGAAAGCCGGTGTAGTACTCCATGGCCTTGGTGCCGCCGAGCTGCCACCAGATCCAGCCGCCGAAGGCGACGCCGACGCTGAAGTAGCCGGCGTACAGCAGCAGGCTTTCACGCACCTCGATTTCATGCTGGTCGCGGTGCAGCACGCCGAGGTCGAGTACCAGCAGGGCGATGATCAGCAGCAGGAAGGCCAGCCAGAACCAGCCGGGTGTGCCGAAGAGTGGGGATGTCAAAAAGGCGAGTAGAGCGTCCATGAGCCCTCCCTGTGTCTGCCTGAGTTGAAAGAAATCGACTCAGTGACTCCGACATCACGGTGAGCAGCTCACCGCCAGAGGGGCCCGGCGTCACGCGGAGCAAAGGCTAACGCCGCGCCGAGAAACTGCCAAGCCCCCTGACGAGGAATATTGGCGTGGTCAGTAGACCCACACCTCGACGCGGCGATTGCGGATGCGCCCGCTGTCCTGGTCGTTGGCCGCTACCGGCAGTTCGCTGCCCAGGCCGGTGATCTCGCGGAACAGTACGCCCTGCTTGGCCAGTTCCCGACGTACGGCCATCGCCCGCAGCTTGGAGAGCAGTGCGGCGCGCTCGGGGTCGCTCTTGGGGTCGCCGAAGCCGACCAGCACTACCTTGTTCCGCAGCTTGTCGTGCTGCTTTAGGTAGTCCATGACCCGCTGCAGGTCACGGTAGGCCTTGTTGTCCAGGGTCGCGCTGCCTTCCTGGAAGCGGAAGTTCACCGACAGGCGCTGCGCCTGCTCGGCGAGCTGGCGGTAGTCGCTCGGCATCTGCGTTTCCGGGGCGACCTTGATCGCCTGCACGGTCTGGGCGATGAAGCCAGCGCTGTCGACGATCGCCTGGCCGCGAGGGCTGTGCGCGAAGTCGATCAGTGCGCGCGCCCAGGGATTTTCCAGTTGCGGATCGTTGTAGATGAACAGGCGGCGTGCGAGCGGGTAGTCCTCGGTGGCGATCAGCGAGGTGCTCGGCAGCATCGGATGCGATTCGCCCGCAGCCACGGCGATGGCCTTGGCCTGGCGAACGTAGGGCAGGCCGATGAAGCCGATGCCGTTGGGATCGCCGCTGACCAGGTCGGAGAGCTGGTTGCTGGACTCGAAGCGCCGGGCGCTGGCGGCCAGCGTCCGGCCACCTGGCGCCAGGACCAGTTCCTTGAAGGTGTCGTAGGTGCCGGAGTTGTCGTCACGCGCGTAGGCCTGCACCTTGCCAGACTTGCCGCCGAGGGCGGCCCAGTCGCTGATCTCGCCGGAGAACAGCTGGGCGATCTGCTCGACGCTGAGGGCGCTGATCGGGTTGCCGGGGTGGACGATGATCGCCAGGCCGTCGATGGCGATGATCTGTTCGCTCTGCGGGCTGTGCAGGTCGCCCAGGCTCGCCAGGCTGGCGGCTTCGCTGTCCTTGATCGGGCGGGACGAGGCGGCCAGGTCGGTACTGCCGTTCTGCAGCGAGGCGAAGCCGGTGCCGGAACCATGGGCCGCCACCTCGACGATCACGCTGCGGCCGTTGGCCTGACGGCCGACGATGCGCTGCTCGTTTTCCCGGGCGCCGGCTTCGCTGCGGATGTCGCGCAGCCCCTGGGCCTCGAACAGGCCCTTGACCAGTTCCGGACCGAGCTTGGCACCGATGGTGTTGGAGCCCTGGATGCGCAGGACCGGCTGGTTGCCCTGGGAAGCGGGCAGGGCGGCGAACACCGACAGGGGCAGGGCGTAGCAGATGAAACCGATGAACAGCAGGGACAGGGTACGACCCCAGAGGTCGCGATCAGCGTAGGACAGGGCGCGCGGCATGCGGCAGGCACCTTCTAGTGGGTGGGAGAAAGTGTGCGCAGAATAAGTCGATTGAATGACAGTCAGGTTACAGCGGGCCGCCGGGTGGCTCTGCACCGGGCTCCGCGGCGCCGCCGAGGAAGGTGATCTCGCAGCGGTTGCGGCCAAGCGCCTTGGCCTGGTAGAGCATGCGGTCGGCCGCCAACAGCAGGCCGTCCAGGTCGCCGAAGGGTGGCCAGGCGACCACTGCCCCGATGCTCAGGGTGCAACTGATCGTCTGCGTGTCCAGTTGCACCTGGGTGTCGCCGAAGCGCTGGCGAATGCGTTCGGCGATTTCCCGTGCCTGTTCGAGGTCGCAGCCGGGCAGCAGCAGGGCGAATTCCTCGCCACCGATGCGCGCCAGCAGTTCGTCCTTGCGCAGGCCGCTGCCCGCCAGGTTGGCGAAGGCCTTGAGGACCTGGTCGCCGGCGGCATGGCCATGGTTGTCGTTGATGAGCTTGAAATGGTCGATGTCCAGCATCAGCAAGGCCAGGGGGCGCTGTTGCTGAGCCAGCAGGCTCAGTTGTTCGCTGGCCTGCTCACGAAAGGCCCAGCGGTTGAGCAGGCTGCTCAGCTGGTCATGGCTGGCCAGGTAGCGCATGCGTTGCAGCAGTTCGTTGCGCGCCGACATCACACTGGCCACGGTCAGCGGTGCCAGGGCGATCAGCGACACGCCCAGGCGCAGCGACAGCAGCACCGGCCGTGAGTTGACGTCCAGCGGCGCCAGCGACAGGCCGTTCAGGGCGATCGACACCAGCACCCAGCCACTGGCCAGGAACGTCAGCAAGGCGGTGCTGAACAGTCGGTAGCTCAGGGCGCACCACAGCAACGCCGGCACCGGGAAGGCGACCACGCCGGGGCCGCCGATCAGCAGGCACAGCGCCGCGGAGATCAGCAGCCCGAGCAGTGGCAGGAGCTTGCGCGCCTGTTCGGCCGTCCACAGCGGGCGGCGCCGCCGCTCGGTGCGCACGGCCCGGCATGCGGGCAGGGTGAGCATGACCGGCAGGAACAGCATGTAGTTGACCAGCTCGGTCATGAACCAGAACACCCAGCCACCCATCGGCTTGCCGCCGTACAGCAGCGGGTCGGTGATTGCGCCGAAGCAGCCGGAGGCAGCGGCCGCCGCGACGATAGCCAGCACCAGGTAAGGCACCGAGGCGGGCGTGCGCAGGCTGCGATGACCGGCGTGCAGGCGCCTGAGCAGGAGGAAGCCGACAATCACCCCCGACAGGTTGCCGGCGCTCAGCAGCAGGGTCTGCTGCAGGCTGCTGCCGGCCAGCAGGTCGGCCAGCAGATAGGCGCACAACGCGCCGCACCAGCCGGCCGGACGAGCCAGGCGGGGAAACCGGACCAGGGCACCGAGCAGTACGGCGTTGGCCGGCCACAGCGCCGCCAGGTGGCCGATCGGGCGGGTGAGGATGCCCAACAGGCAAGCACCGAGTACCAGCAGGCAAACCAGGGCTGCAACGCCCGCTGCGCAGTGGCGGGCGTCGGGAGGTGAGGTGGCGGAACTGCTCATGGCCGGACCCTCGAGATCGCCACCGGAGAAAATGATGGCGTTATCGAATTAGCCTAGCCTGCGTGGATCATTCAGCAATCTGCAGCCAGATCGGCGCGTGATCCGAAGGTTTCTCCATGCCGCGCAGTTCGTAGTCGATACCGGCTTCGAGCAGGCGTGGTTGCAGCGCCTGGCTGGCGAGAATCACGTCGATGCGCAGGCCGCGCTTGGGTTCGTCCTCGAAACCCCGGCTGCGATAGTCGAACCAGCTGAAGCGGTCGTTCACCTCGGGGTTGAGGTGGCGGAAACTGTCCACCAGCCCCCAGTTCTTCAGGGTCGCCAGCCACTCGCGCTCTTCCGGCAGGAAGCTGCACTTGCCGGTTTTCAGCCAGCGCAGGCGATTGGGTTCGCCGATGCCGATGTCGCAATCCTCGGGGCTGATGTTGATGTCGCCCATCACCACCAGCGCCTGCTGCGGATCGAAACCTTCCGTCAGCAGCTGCTGCAGGTCGGCGTAGAAGCGTTGCTTGGCCGGGAACTTCACGGGGTGGTCGCGGCTTTCGCCCTGGGGGAAGTAGCCGTTCATCACCGTGACCGGCTTGCCCGCGGCGTCGGCGAAGGTGGCGTAGATGAAACGTCGCTGGGCCTCCTCGTCATCGCCCGGGAAACCCTTGTGCAGGCTCAGCGGCTCCTGGCGCGAGAGCAGGGCGACGCCGTAGTGGCCCTTTTGCCCGTGGTAGTGCACGTGATAGCCGAGCTGACGGATCTCGGCCTCCGGGAACTGTTCATCGGACACCTTGGTTTCCTGCAGGCCGATCACGTCTGGCTGGTGTTTCTCGATCAGCGCCTGCAGTTGATGAGGGCGCGCGCGCAGGCCATTGATATTGAAAGAAACGATTTTCATGGGCAGCGGGTCCTGGGCAAAAGGCGATGCTAGCCGATCCTTCACGGCTGCGGCCAGCGCCTGGCGAGCATGGCATGGCGGTGCTAGGGTCTGTACGAAAAGTCAGCGGGCGAAGTCCGGGCCGTGCATCAACAGGCCGGAACGGACAGCGCCTGAGTCATCCGAGAACCATCTGGCCCACAACCTATAACAACAGAGGTCCGCCATGCCCCACAACGCTCCTGCAGAAGTGCGCATGCTCGATGGTGGTTACGCCCGTGAGGTGCGCTCGCTGCTCTACCATGCCTACCGCCACGAACCCACCTTCGGCTATCTGTTCGACGCGGATCGGCCGGGGTTCGATCAGCGTGTTCGCGCGACGATTCGCGAGCTGGTGCAGCAGCACTTTGCCGAGGACCTGCCGGCCATCGGCCTGCTGATCGACGATCGTCTGATCGGCGCGGCCCTGATCGCACCGCCGCAGCGGCGGCTGGACATCACCGAAAGCTGGAGCTGGCGCCTGCGCATGCTGCTGACCACCGGCTTTAGCTGCACCCGTCGCTATCTCGACTACCACGATGCCGTGCTCGCCTGCCTGCCGCCGGGTCCCTACCACGTATTGCCATTGCTCGGCGTTCATCCCGAGTTCCAGGGCCAGCACCGTGGTGAGCAGCTGCTCGAGGCGCTGCATGACTGGTGCGCGCAGGACAGCGGTTCGCAGGGGGTGGTGCTGGATACCGGGAATGCCAGGCACCTGGAGTTCTATCGCCGCCAGGGCTACGAGGAAATCGGTGAACTGGCGCTCGGCCCGGTGGTGGAGCACGTGTTCTTTCATCCCAACCCGCAGCCGGTGGTGCGCGCCAGCGCCTGAACCCCGGCTGTCTGCCCGGTACGCGACGGCTCTGGCTGGGGCTCTGCTCCGTGGTAGCATCCTCCGCCATGAGTGTATATGGACATATCAGGCGCAGCCTGGCGCTGTTGCTGATCAGTTCGGGGGCTTTCGCCGCGAACGAACTGGACGTACGGATTACCCCGAGCAACGCCGCTCTGAAAGCCAATATCGAAGGTTATGTCGGCAGCCTGGACGGGCGCGACCGGCAGGCATTGCGCCGTCTGCGCCGCATCGTCGAGGGCGAGGCCGACAAGGCCGCCCAGGCGCTGGGCTACTACCAGGCACGTATCCGCAGCCATGTCGACGAAGGTGAACCGCCGCGCCTGGTGCTGGAGGTCGAGCCCGGCGAGCGTGTGCGCCTGCGCACTGTCGATATCCGTATCGAGGGCCCGGCGAGTGACCTGGCGGCCTTTCGCGTGCCCAGCGCCAGCCGTCTGCAGCCGGGCGCCGTGCTCAACCATGGGCGCTACGAGGATGCCAAGCGCCTGATCCAGAACCAGGCCTCGCGCTATGGCTTCTTCGATGGCCGTTTCTCCCGGCAGAGCCTGCTGATCGACCCGGACGCCGGGGTGGCCGACATCGAGCTGGTGTTCGTCAGCGGGCCGCGCTACCGCCTGGGTGATCTCAGCTTCACCGGCGACTTCCCCTTCGACGAAGCGCTGCTGCGGCGCATGGCGCCGTTCGAGGCGGACACGCCCTATGACTCCGAACTGATTGCCGAGCTGTACCAGGCGTTGCAATCCAGCGGCTACTTCGAATCGGTACGGGTCGATGCCATCCCTACGCAGGCCGATCAGCAGCGCATTCCCGTCACGGTGGCGCTGCAGGTGCGCGAGCCGCGCTCCATGGGGCTGGGCCTGGGTTTCTCCACCGACGTCGGGCCGCGCCTGCGGGCCAACTGGACGCGCCACTGGCGCAACCCGCAAGGGCATAGCTATGGCATAGAGAGCGAGTTGTCGGCGCCACGGCAGAACGTCGGGCTGTGGTACGACATACCGGGCGATCCGCCGCTGACGGACAAGCTGCGCCTGGCGGGTGGCTATCAGTACGAGGAACTGGCCAGCAAGGACAGCCTCAGCCGCCTGCTCAGCCTGGGGCCGGAATGGCACAGCCAGCGCTCCGGAGGCTGGCAGCGGGTGCTCTCGCTCAAGTGGCAGCGCGAGGAGTATCGCCTGGGCGACGATTCCGGCCTCAGTACCCTGCTGATGCCGGGCGCCAGCTATTCGTTGCTGCGCAGCGACAACCGGCTCGATCCGAACCAGGGCTATCGCCTGCAGTTCGATCTGCGTGGCGCCGTGGACGGGGTGCTGTCCGACGCCAATGTGCTGCACGGCAACGTCATGCTCAAGGGGCTGACCACGCTGTTCGACAACCATCGCCTGCTCGGTCGCGTGCAGTTCGGCGGCACCGAGACCAACGGCTTCACCGCCGTGCCGCCGTCCTTGCGCTTCTTCGCCGGCGGCGACCAGAGCGTGCGGGGTTACGACTACCAGACCCTGTCGCCGGAGAACAACCAGGGCGACAAGATCGGCGGCCGCTACCTGTTCGCCGTCAGCGCCGAGTACCAGTACAGCCTCACGGACAAATGGCGCCTGGCGACCTTCATCGACCAGGGCAATGCCTTCAACTCGCTGGAGCTGCCAACGCTGAAGACCGGGGTCGGCTTCGGCGTGCGCTGGGTGTCGCCGGTCGGGCCGCTGCGCCTGGACCTGGCCCACGCCCTGGATGACGATGGCGGCATCCGCCTGCATTTTTCCATGGGGCCCGAGCTATGACGTGGCGCCTGCTGAAAGGCCTGCTCGCCGCTTCACTGGGGCTGCTGCTGGTACTGGGCGCCACGCTGGCGGGGCTGCTCGGTACCCAGGGAGGCAGTCGCTGGCTGCTGGCCCAGGTGCCGGGGCTCGAGGTCGAGCACTTCAGCGGTCGTCTGGGTGGCGCCTGGCAGTCTGAACGTGTGCGCTGGCAACAGGCGGATGCGCAGCTGCAGTTGCAGCGAGTGGACTTCGCCTGGTCACCTTCCTGCCTGCTGCGCCTGACCCTGTGCCTCGACCGCGTGCATCTCGAGCAGGCCGCGCTGAGCGTGCCGCCGAGCGAGGCGAGCGCCGCGCCGCTGCGCCTGCCGAGCCTGAAGCTGCCCCTGCGCCTGCAGCTCGGAGATATCCGCCTGGGTGAGCTGCGCCTGGACGGGCAGTCGCAATTGACGGAGTTGCAGCTGATCGGCAACTGGAACGAGCAGGGCGTCGATCTGCAGCGCCTGACCTTGCAGCGTGATGACCTGCAGCTGGAGGTCAGCGGTCAACTGACGCCACAGGGCGACTGGCCGCTGACCCTGAGCGGCCGCCTGCAACTGCCGCAGGTCGATGACAGGCCCTGGCAGGTCGCCTTGCAGGTGGCGGGCGAGCTGCAGGGCACCCTGCAGCTCAGCGCAGACAGCAGCGGCTACCTGGATGCGCGCATTCAGGGCAAGGTGCAGGCGCTGGCCGAGCAGCTGCCGGCGGAACTGCATCTGAGCAGTCGCGAGTTTCAGGCCAGCAGCGCCTTGCCGGCGACCCTGCAGCTGCGCGACCTGGACCTGCAGGCCAGGGGCGATCTGGCTGCCGGCTATCGCATCGACGGCACGGCCAGCCTGCCGGCCGAGCAGGCGCCCATGCCGGTGCGGCTCAGCGGCCGCGTCGATGCCCAGGGGGCGAAGATCGACGCGCTGCGCATCCAGGCCGAGGAGCAGCATGTACAGCTCGACGGCACACTGGACTGGAGCGACGTGTTCAGCATCGATGCGCGACTGGACTGGCAGGACTTTCCCTGGCAGCGCCTCTATCCGCTGGACCAGCCGCCCCCGGTGGCGTTGCACCGCCTGCAGGCCGAGATGAGTTTCAGCGAGGGCAACTACCTGGGTAACTTCAGCGCACAGCTGCAGGGGCCGGCCGGTGAATTCAGCCTGAGCAGCCCGGTCAGCGGCGATCTTGGCCAGGTCAGTCTGCCTCAGTTGCAGCTGGTGGCCGGGCAGGGACGAGCTGAGGGTGTGGTCAGGCTTGGCTTCGCCACGGGCATCGACTGGCAGGCGATGCTGCAGCTCAGCGAGTTCGACCCCGGCTACTGGCTGGCGGAGATGCCGGGCACGCTGGCAGGCCCGCTGAACACCTCGGGGCGTTTCGCCGCGGACGTGTTGCAGGCGCGCGCCGATATCGACCTCAACGGCCGTCTGCGCGGCCAGCCTGCGCAGCTCCAAGTGCAGGGGGCCGGGAGTGGCGAACACTGGCAGCTGGATCGGCTGTCGGTGCGCCTGGGCGACAACCGCATCAGCGGCCAGGGCGCGCTCGAGCAGCGCTTGCGTGGCCAGCTGGACCTGGCGCTGCCACGTCTCGGGCAGCTCTGGCCCGGCCTGCAGGGGCAGTTGCAGGGGCGCCTGGCGCTGGCCGGCAGCCGGCAGGCTGCACAGGGGCAGTTGGCCTTGACCGGGGAACGGCTGGCATTCGGCGAGCCCAGCGTGCGTCGCCTGCA
The DNA here is from genome assembly GCF_017915135.1 of Ectopseudomonas khazarica. Classification (NCBI taxonomy): domain Bacteria; kingdom Pseudomonadati; phylum Pseudomonadota; class Gammaproteobacteria; order Pseudomonadales; family Pseudomonadaceae; genus Ectopseudomonas; species Ectopseudomonas khazarica. The sequence goes on from NZ_CP068551.1 coordinate 2,463,505, forward strand.
ACTGGATGCGACGCTGGATGCCCGGCAGCAGGCGGACATCGCCTTGAACCTGCGGGGTATCCGCATTGGCGACACCCTGCTGGGGCGCTTGCAGGCCGAAGCGCGTGGCGACCTACAACGCCAGGCGCTGCAGCTGGACCTGCAAGGGCCGCTGCTGACACTGGCGCTGGCGCTGGATGGCCGGCTCGGTGAACAGGGCGACTGGCGAGGGCGTATCGCCAGCGGCCGTGTCCAGAGCGGTGGCCAGGACTGGCAGCTGCAACAGGCCGCCAGCCTGGAACGCCTGGCCAGCGGCCGGCTGAACCTGGGTGCACACTGCTGGCAGTCCGGTGCGGCCAGCCTGTGTGGTGGCGAGCAGCGGCTGATGCCGCAGCCCAGTCTCGACTGGCGCCTGCAGGACTTCCCACTGGCCAGCCTGCAACCCTGGCTGCCCGAGGATTTTGCCTGGCAAGGGCAGCTGGCCGGCCGGCTCAAGGTCGATCTGCGCGAAAGCGGCCCCAATGGCGAGATCACCCTCGACGCCGGTGCCGGCACCCTGCGTATCCGGCAGCCGGAGCAGGAGCAGTGGCTGGATTTCCCCTATGACAGCCTGCGTCTGGAGAGCAGCCTGCGCCCGCAACGGGTCGACAGCCAGCTGCGTTTCCTCAGCGAGCGCCTGGGTGAGCTGTCGCTGCAGGCGCGGATCGACCCACGGCCGCAGAGCAAACCGATCAGCGGCGAGTTCCGCCTGAGCGGCTTCGACCTGGCCGTGCTGCGCCCCTTCGTGCCAATGGCGGAAACACTCGAAGGCCGCCTGCAGGGCGCTGGCAGGCTGGCGGGCGGGTTGCTGGCGCCGCAGATCGATGGCCAGTTGCGTCTGCAGGGCGGTGCGCTGTCCGGCAGCGCGTTGCCGGTGAGCCTCGAGGCGCTGCAGGTGCAGGCGCTGATTGCCGGCGAGCAGGTGCAGCTGTCCGGCAACTGGCGCAGTGGGGAGCAGGGCAGTGGCCAGCTCAACGGGCAACTGAACTGGGCCGCCGGGCTGAGCGCGGAGCTGACCCTGCTGGGTCAGCACCTGCCGGTCAAGGTGGAGCCCTACGCCGAGCTGGAGGTCGAGCCCGACCTGCGCCTGCAGTTGCGCGAGCAGCATCTGGTCGTCAGCGGCAAGGTGGGCGTGCCACGTGGCCTGATCAGCGTGCGTGAACTGCCGCCGTCCACGGTGAAGCTGTCCGGCGACGCCCGGGTGGTCGGTCGCGAGGAACCGCTGGCCGAGCAGGGCCTGGGCATCGCCATGGACGTCGATGTCGAGGTCGGCCAGGACAGGCTGGCCTTCAGCGGCTTTGGCCTGAGCGCCGATCTGCGCGGCCGCATGCACATCGGCGACGACCTCGACACCCGTGGTGAACTGGACCTAGTCAATGGTCGCTACCGCGCCTACGGCCAGCGCCTGACCATCCGCCGCGCGCGCCTGCTGTTCACCGGGCCGATCGATCAGCCGTTCCTCGATGTCGAGGCGATTCGCCGCGTGGATAACGTGGTGGCCGGCATTCGCCTGTCCGGCAGTGCCGAACAACCCAGCACCACGGTATTCGCCGAGCCGGCCATGAGCCAGGAGCAGGCGTTGTCCTATCTGGTGCTGGGGCGGCCGATGGGGCAGGGCAGCGGCGACAACAACATGCTTGGTCAGGCGGCCCTGGCGCTGGGCCTGGCGGGTAGCAGTTCGCTGACCACCAGCCTGGCAGGCAGCCTGGGCATCAAGGACTTCCAGCTGGATACCGAGGGCAGCGGCCTGACCACCAGCGTGGTGGCCAGCGGCAACCTCACCGACCGCCTCAGCCTGCGCTATGGCGTGGGGGTGTTCGAGCCGGCCAACACCATCGCCCTGCGCTACGAGCTGACCCGTCGCCTGTATCTCGAGGCGGCCAGTGGCCTGGCCAGTTCGCTGGACCTGTTCTACCGGCGAGACTTCTGATTTTTGCTATATCCCTACATGCTCGCAGGTGTATCGGCCGCGCTTCTGCGCTAGTCTGGACGGATGGTCGGGCCGTGACCTGCCATTCGACAGGGCGCTCGTCAGCGTGCCGCCCAAGTCACCTATCCGCCCTTCAACTCCCTGAACGATAAGGAAAATTCCCATGGCGCAAGTCACTCTCAAAGGCAACCCGGTGCAGGTCGACGGCCAGCTGCCGCAAGCGGGCCAACAGGCTCCGGCTTTCAGCCTGGTCGCAGGCGACCTGAGCGACGTCACCCTGGCCAGCCTGGCCGGGAAACGCAAGGTGCTGAACATCTTCCCGAGTGTCGACACGCCGACCTGTGCGACCTCCGTGCGCACCTTCAACGCCGAAGCCAGCCAGCTGAACAACACCGTGGTGCTGTGCATCTCCGCTGACCTGCCGTTCGCCCAGGCGCGTTTCTGTGGCGCGGAAGGCCTGGAAAGCGTGGTCAACCTGTCCACCCTGCGCGGTGCCGGCTTCCTCAAGGATTACGGCGTGGCCATCGCCAGTGGCCCGCTGACCGGCCTGGCCGCGCGCGCCGTGGTGGTGCTCGACGAGAACGACAAGGTGCTGCACAGCGAGCTGGTTGGCGAGATCGCCGACGAGCCGAACTATGCCGCTGCCCTGGCCGTGCTGAAGTAAGTCGCCAGGCGTCACCTGAAAACGGCCTGCTCTGCAGGCCGTTTTCGTTGCTGCCGCAAAAGGCGTCCGCCTTGCTGGCCAATCTCCGGCCAAGGCCGGACGCAAACAGTTGGTTACGTAAGTGCAGCGTAAATAGCCGGTAAATGGGCTTTGCTTGACGCGGGCGAGTGCTTATCGTGCCGACTCCCAGAAAAAGTGATCCCACGCCTGCCATGTCGAACGTTTCTCCATCCCCCTCGAATACCTCTCGCCAGTGGCTGATCGGCCTGGCACTGCTCGCTTTGTCGCTCGTCCTGCTGTGGTGGTTCTGGCCGAGCGAGCCACAGAAGCAGCAGATGGGGCGGGGCCGCTTCGGTGACACGGGCCCGGTCCCGGTGCGGGTGGCGCCGGTGGTGCAGGGTGACTTCGCCATCGAACTCAAGGCGCTCGGCACGGTGACCTCTTACAACACGGTCAACGTGCGTTCGCGCGTCGACGGCGAGCTGGTCAAGGTGCTGTTCGAGGAGGGCCAGCAGGTCAAGGCTGGCGACCTGCTGGCAGTGATCGACCCGCGTCCTTATCAGGTGGCGCTGCAGCAGGCACAAGGCGCGTTGCAGGAAAACCAGGCGCAACTGAAGAATGCCGAACTGGACCTGCAGCGCTACAAGGGACTCTACGCCGAAGACAGCATCGCCAAGCAGACCCTCGATACCCAGCAGGCGCTGGTCAACCAGTATCGTGGCAGCCTGCAGAGCAACCAGGCCGACGTGGCCACGGCCAAGCTGAACCTGGATTTCACCCAGATCCGCGCGCCCATCGCTGGACGCCTGGGGTTGCGCCAGCTGGACCTTGGCAACCTGGTCAGCAGCGGCGATACCACGCCGCTGGTGGTGATCACCCAGGCCGACCCGATCGCGGTGATCTTCACCATTCCCGAAGGGGATCTGCCGGCGGTGCTCAAGCGCCGCAACGAAGGCGCGACCCTGGCCGTCGAAGCCTGGGATCGCGGTGAGCGCCTGCGCCTGGCCGAGGGCGTGCTGGAGAGCCTGGACAACCAGATCGACACCGCCACCGGCACGGTCAAGCTCAAGGCGCGTTTCGCCAACGCCGAGCAGATGCTGTTCCCCAACCAGTTCGTCAACGTGCGCCTGCGCGTGGAAACCCGCGAGGCCGCCACCATCATTCCGTCGGCTGCCGTGCAGTTCGGTACCCAGGGCACCTTCGTCTACGTGGTCGACAGCGACAGCAAGGTCAGCGTGCGCCAGGTGACGATCGCCGCCAGCGATGCCGAGCGCAGCATGGTGGCCGGAGGCGTTCAGCCCGGTGAGCGCCTGGTGCTCGAGGGCACCGACCGCCTGCGCGACGGCAGCCAGGTCGAGGTGATCGACGCCAGCGCCACGCAGGCCGGCGACGCGGCAGGCAAGGGCAAACCGGGCAAGGCCGCAGCGCGGAACGACGCATGAACATCTCGCGCCCGTTCATCCTGCGGCCGGTCGCCACCACGCTGCTGATGGTGGCGATCTTCCTCAGCGGCCTGATCGCCTATCGCCTGTTGCCGGTGTCGGCCCTGCCGGAAGTGGACTACCCGACCATCCGCGTGCTGACCCTCTATCCAGGCGCCAGCCCGGACGTGATGACCAGCGCCGTGACGGCGCCGCTGGAGCGCCAGTTCGGGCAGATGGCCGGCCTCAAGCAGATGTCCTCGACCAGCTCCGGCGGCGCCTCGGTGATCACCCTGCGCTTCAACCTGGACGTGTCGCTGGCGGTTGCGGAGCAGGAGGTGCAGGCGGCGATCAACGCGGCGAGCAACCTGCTGCCCAGCGACCTGCCGGCGCCTCCGGTGTACAACAAGGTCAACCCGGCCGATACCCCGGTGCTGACCCTGGCGGTCAGTTCGACCACGCTGCCGCTGCCGCAGATCAATGACCTGGTCGATACCCGCCTGGCGCAGAAACTGGCGCAGACCAGCGGCGTGGGCCTGGTGACCCTGGCCGGCGGGCAACGTCCGGCGGTGCGCATCCGGGTCAATCCCGAGGCGCTGGCGGCCTATGGCCTGAGCCTGGCCGACGTGCGCACGCTGATCACCGCCAGCAACGTCAACCAGCCCAAGGGCAACTTCGACGGGCCGACGCGGGTTTCGCAGCTCGATGCCAACGACCAGCTGAAATCGGTGGACGAGTACCGCGAGCTGATCCTCACCTACCAGGACGGCGCCGCGCTACGCCTGAAGGACGTCGCCGAGATCGTCGATGGCGCCGAGAACGAGCGCCTGGCGGCCTGGGCCAATCGCAACCAGGCGGTGCTGGTCAACGTCCAGCGCCAGCCCGGCGCGAACGTGATCGACGTGGTCGACCGCATCCAGACGCTGCTGCCACACCTCACCGAAGGCCTGCCGGCGAGCGTCGAGGTCAAGGTGCTCACCGACCGCACGCAAACCATCCGCGCCGCCGTGCGCGACGTGCAGCACGAACTGCTGCTGGCCATCGCCCTGGTGGTGATGGTGACCTTCCTGTTCCTGCGTAAGCTGTCGGCGACCATCATCCCGTCCATCGTCGTGCCGCTGTCGCTGATCGGCACCTTCGCGGTGATGTACCTGGCCGGTTTCACCATCAACAACCTGACGCTGATGGCGCTGACCATCGCCACCGGTTTCGTGGTCGACGATGCCATCGTCATGCTGGAGAACATCGCCCGCCATCTGGAGGAGGGCGAGACGCCGCTGAACGCCGCGCTCAAGGGGGCCCGGCAGATCGGTTTCACCCTGGTCTCGCTGACTCTGTCGCTGATCGCCGTGCTGATTCCGCTGCTGTTCATGGCCGATGTCGTCGGCCGCCTGTTCCGCGAGTTCGCCATCACCCTGGCGGTGGCGATCCTGATCTCACTGGTGGTGTCGCTGACCCTGACGCCGATGATGTGCGCGCGCCTGCTCAAGGTGGAACGGCCCGAGCAGGAAGGGCGCTTCTACCACCTGGCGGGCGGCTTCATCGATGCCATGATCGAGCGCTACGGGGTGGGCCTGTCATGGGTCCTGCGGCATCAGGCGCTGACCCTGCTGGTGGCCGTGGCGACCCTGGGCCTGACCGTGCTGCTCTACCTGGCGGTGCCCAAGGGCTTCTTCCCGGTGCAGGACACCGGCGTGATCCAGGGCATCTCCGAGGCGCCGCAGTCGGTGTCCTTCACTGCCATGAGCGAGCGCCAGCAGCGCCTGGCCGATGTGATCCTGCGTGATCCGGCGGTGGCCAGCCTGTCGTCGTCGATCGGCGTGGACGGCGACAACCCGACGCTCAACAGCGGGCGCCTGCTGATCAACCTGAAGACCCATGCCGAGCGCGATGTCACCGCCAGCGAGGTGATCGAGCGGCTGCGTCCGGAGCTGGCGAAGGTCCCCGGTATCGAGCTGTACATGCAGCCGGTGCAGGACCTGACCATCGAGGATCGCATCAGCCGGACCCAGTTCCAGTTCACCCTGGAGTCGCCGGACAACGACCTGCTGGAAACCTGGACACCGCGCCTGGTCGAGGCGCTGCGTGAACAGGAAGCGCTGACCGACGTCGCCAGCGACCTGCAGAACCGTGGCCTGCAGGTGTACCTGGATATCGACCGCGACGCCGCCGCGCGCCTCGGCATCAGCGTCGGCGATATCGACGATGCGCTGTACGACGCCTTCGGCCAGCGCCAGATCAGCACCATCTATACCCAGGCCAGCCAGTACCGCGTGGTCCTGGAAAGCCGTGACGGCGGGCGTATCGGCCTGGCCGCGCTGCGCCAGATCCATGTGCCCACCACGGATGGCCTGCAGGTGCCGCTGTCGTCCCTGGCGCACATCGAGGAGCGTCCGGCCAGCCTGCTGGTCAACCACATCGGTCAGTTCCCCGCCGTGACCCTGTCGTTCAACCTGGCGCCCGGCGTTTCGCTCGGCGAAGCCGTAGCGGTGATCGAGCGTGTCGAGCAGGACATCGGCCTGCCAGGCGGTATCAACACCCAGTTCCAGGGGGCGGCCGAGGCGTTCCGTGCGTCGCTGTCATCGACCCTGCTGCTGATCCTGGCGGCCATCGTCACCATGTACATCGTGCTCGGCGTGCTCTACGAGAGCTACATCCACCCGATCACCATTCTCTCCACGCTGCCGTCGGCCGGGGTCGGCGCCTTGCTGGCCCTGCTGCTCACCGGCAACGACCTGGGGCTGATCGCGATCATCGGCATCATCCTGCTGATCGGCATCGTCAAGAAGAACGCGATCATGATGATCGACTTCGCCCTGGAGGCCGAACGCAATCAGGGCATGGCGCCGCAGGACGCCATCTACCAGGCGGCCCTGCTGCGTTTCCGGCCGATCCTGATGACCACCCTGGCGGCGCTGTTCGGTGCCATTCCGCTGATGCTGGCCTCGGGCTCCGGTGCCGAGCTGCGCCAGCCGCTGGGCCTGGTGATGGTCGGCGGCCTGCTGCTCAGCCAGGTGCTGACGCTGTTCACCACGCCGGTGATCTATCTGTACTTCGATCGGCTGTCGCGCCGCGTCAGCGGGCGCAGCGGCGCCGGGGTGTCGGTATGAGCGGTGCCGGGCTTTTCCTCCCCTCTCTCGCTTGCGGGAGAGGGGCCGGGGGAGAGGGTGGGTATCGCGTCGCGTTGGTGACCCTCTCCCCAGCCCTCTCCCATGAATGGGAGAGGGAGCAGAGCGTGTGCCCATGAATCTCTCTGCCCCCTTCATCCGTCGCCCGGTGGCGACCTTGCTGCTGAGCCTGGCGATCATGCTGCTCGGTGGCGTCAGCTTCGGCCTGCTGCCGGTGGCGCCGCTGCCGCAGATGGACTTTCCGACCATCACCGTGCAGGCCAGCCTGCCTGGCGCCAGCCCGCAGATCATGGCCTCCACCGTGGCCACGCCGCTGGAACGCTCGCTCGGCAGCATTTCCGGCATCAGCCAGATGAACAGCCGCAGCAGCCAGGGCAGCACGCGGATCATGGTGCAGTTCGACCTGGACAAGGACATCAATACCGCGGCCCGCGAAGTACAGGCAGCGATCAACGCGGCCCGTGACCTGCTGCCCAGCGGCATGCGCACCATGCCCACCTACCGCAAGATCAACCCGTCGCAGGCACCGATCATGGTGCTTTCGCTGACCAGCCCGAACCTCGACAAGGGGCAGCTGTACGATGTGGCCTCGACCATCCTCGCGCAGAAGCTGGCGCAGGTCGGTGGCGTGGGTGAAGTCCAGGTCGGCGGCAGCTCCCTGCCTGCCGTGCGCGTGTCGCTGGAGCCGCGCCTGCTCGATCACTACGGCATCGCCCTCGACGAGGTGCGCCAGACCATCGCCTCCAGCAACGCGCTGCGTCCCAAGGGGGCGGTGGAGGACGAGCAGCGTCGCTGGCAGGTGCAGGCCAGCGACCAGCTGGCCAAGGCCGCCGACTACATCCCGATGATCATTCGCTATCAGGATGGTGCCGCCGTGCGCCTCGGCGACGTGGCCACGGTGACCGATGGCGTCGAGGACCGTTACAACAGCGGCTTCTACAATGACCGCGAGTCCGTGCTGCTGGTGATCAACCGGCAGAGCGGGGCGAACATCCTGCAGACCATCAGCGATATCCGCGAGCAACTGCCGGCGTTGCGCGAGGTGATCCCCGCCAGTGTCGAGCTGCAGGTGGCGATGGACCGTTCGCCGGTGATTCGCGCGACCCTGCATGAAGCCGAGCAGACCCTGCTGATCGCCGTCGGCCTGGTGATCCTGGTGGTGCTGGCGTTTCTCGGGCGCTGGCGGGCGGCGCTGATCCCGGCCCTGGCGGTACCGGTTTCGCTGATCGGCAGTTTCGCCGCGATGTACCTGCTGGGGTTCTCGCTCAACAACCTGTCGCTGATGGCGCTGATCATCGCCACCGGCCTGGTGGTGGACGATGCCATCGTGGTGCTGGAGAACATCGCCCGCCACATCCACGATGGCGAAACACCCATGGCGGCAGCCCTGAAGGGCACGCGCGAGGTCGGTTTCACCCTGCTGTCGATGAACCTGTCGCTGGTGGCGGTGTTCATTTCCATCCTGTTCATGGGCGGCATCGTCGAGCGCCTGTTCCGCGAGTTCTCCATCACCCTCGCGGTAGCGGTGGTGATCTCCCTGCTGGTGTCGCTGACCCTGACGCCGATGCTCTGCGCGCGTTGGCTCAGGGCCGAGGACGAACAGTCGCGCAGCCGCCTGCAGCAATGGGGCGACCGCGTGCAGAGCCGGGTGTTGGCCGTCTACGGGCGTACGCTGGACTGGGCCCTGCACCATTCGCTGCTGATGCTGCTGAGCTTCATCGCCACCATCGCGCTCAACGTCTACCTGTTCGTCAGCATTCCCAAGACCTTCATGCCGCAGCAGGACACCGGCCAGCTGATCGGTTTCATCCGTGGCGACGACGGCCTGTCGTTCCAGGTCATGCAGCCGAAGATGGAGGCCTTCCGCAAGGCCGTATTGGCCGACCCGGCGGTGGACAGCGTGGCGGGCTTCATCGGCGGCAGCGGTGGCATCAACAATGCGTTCATGATCGTGCGGCTCAAGGCCATCGGTGAACGCGGGCTGTCGTCGCAGGAGGTGATCAACCGTCTGCGCAGGGAAGTGCCCAAGGTGCCGGGTGGCCGCATGTTCCTCATGTCGGATCAGGACCTGCAAATCGGCGGGCGGGAAGGGCGCAGTTCGGAGACCGAATACATGCTCCTCTCCGATGACCTCGATGCGCTGCGCGAGTGGTTGCCCAAGGTGCGCGATGCGTTGCGGGCGCTGCCCGAGCTGACCGACATCGATGCCAGCGAGAACGACGGCGCGCAGCAGATACGCCTGGTGGTCGACCGTGAGACGGCGAAACGCCTGGGCGTGGACATGGTCATGATCACCTCGGTGCTCAACAATGCATTCAGCCAGCGCCAGGTGTCGACCATCTACGAAGCGCTCAACCAGTACAGCGTGGTCATGGAAATCGACCCGCGCTATGCGCAGTACCCCGAGGCGCTGGATCAGATCCAGCTAATCACCGCCGACGGCGCGCGCGTGCCATTGTCCACCTTCGCCCGCTGGGAACGCAGCCTGGAGGAAGACCGGGTCAACCACCAGGGCCAGTTCGCCTCCGAGAACATCGGTTTCGCCCTGAGCGAAGGCGTGAGCCTGGACCAGGCCAGCCGGGCGATCGACGATGCGGTGGCGCGGCTCGGCCTGCCCACCGAGGTGCAGGGCACCATGGGTGGTACGGGCGCCGCCTTCCAGCAGACCCAGGGCAACCAGCCGTTGATGATCCTGCTGGCGCTGGTGGTGGTGTACATCGTCCTCGGCGTGCTCTACGAGAGCTACGTGCATCCGCTGACCATCCTCTCCACGCTGCCTTCGGCCGGTGTCGGGGCCTTGCTGGCGTTGCAGCTGGTGGGCATGGAATTCAGCCTGATCTCCCTGCTGGGGCTGTTCCTGCTGATCGGTATCGTCAAGAAGAATGCCATTCTGATGGTCGACCTGGCGCTGCAGCTCGAGCGCGGCGAACGGCTCGGCCCGCAGGAATCTATCCGCCAGGCCTGCCTGCTGCGCTTCAGGCCGATCCTGATGACCACGCTCGCCGCCATTCTCGGTGCCTTGCCCCTGGTGCTCGGCAGCGCCGAAGGCTCGGAGATGCGCCAGCCGCTGGGCATCACCATCGTCGGCGGCCTGGTTCTCAGCCAGTTGCTGACGCTCTACACCACCCCGGTGGTTTACCTCTATTTCGACCGCCTGCGCCATCGCGTCAATCGCTGGCGCGGCGTGCGTACCGATGCTTCGTTGGATAATCCGCTATGAAACCCGTCCAGTTCCCAGATGTTTTTCCTCCTGCTCGTGCGCTCCGGGCCGGGCGCCTGCCGCGTTCCTGCAGCCTGATCCTGCTGCTCGGGCTGCTCGGGCTGCTGGCGGGCTGCGCCCTCGGCCCGGACTATCAGCGCCCCGAACTGACCACGCCGGTACAGTTCAAGCAGGTCGAGGGCTGGACCTCGGCGGCCCCGGCCGATGCCCTGGCGCGCGGCAACTGGTGGGCCCTGTACGGCGATGCCGAGCTGAACGCGCTGGTCGAGCGCCTGCAGCTGTCCAACCAGAACCTGGCGGCAGCCGAAGCTCAGTACCGCCAGGCGCGCGCACTGGTGCGCGGCGCCCGGGCCAGCTTCTACCCGACACTGTCCGGTAGCGCCGGGGTCACGCGTTCGGGGCAGGGCGCCTCGGGGACGAACAGCAGCACCAGCGCATCGGGCATCAGCAAGAGCTATGACCTGAGCCTCAGCGCGGCGTGGGAGCTGGATGTCTGGGGCAAGCTGCGCCGTGGCCTGGAGGCCAGTCGTGCCGAGTTCGAGGCCAGTGCCGCGGATCTCGCCGCCGCGCGCCTGAGCCTGCAGAGCGAGCTGGTGCAGAACTACCTGCAACTGCGGGTGCTCGACGAGCAGTCGCGCCTGCTCGATGCCACGGTCGCCGCCTATGCACGCTCGTTGCGTCTGACCGAGAACCAGTACCGCGCCGGCATCGTGCCGAAATCCGACGTGAGCCAGGCCACCACCCAGCTCAAGAGTACCCAGGCCCAGGCCATCGACCTGCAATGGCAACGCGCGCAGCTGGAGCATGCGATCGCCGTACTGGTGGGTGTCAGCCCGGCGCAGTTGTCGATCGCGCCGCGCGAAAGCCTGCCGGCCTTGCCGGCGATACCGCTGGCGCTGCCCTCGCAACTGCTGGAGCGGCGTCCGGACGTGGCGGCCGCCGAGCGCCGGGTGATGGCCGCCAACGCGCAGATCGGCGTGGCCGAAGCAGCCTGGTTTCCCGATCTGAGCCTCTCCGCCACGGGCGGTTATCGCAGTAGCAGCTTCGCCGACTGGATCGAGGTGCCCAACCGCTTCTGGTCGCTTGGCCCACAGCTGGCACTGACCCTGTTCGACGGCGGCGCACGGCGGGCCGAACTGGAACGCAGCGAGGCCGCCTACGACCAGACCGTGGCCGAGTACCGCCAGGCCGTGCTGGATAGCTTCCGCGAAGTGGAGGACTACCTGGTGCAGTTGCGCGTGCTGGAGCAGGAGAGCGGGGTGCAGCAGGAAGCGCTGGATGCCGCGCGTGAAGCGCTGCGCCTGATCGAGAACCAGTACCGTGCCGGTACGGTGGACTACAACAGCGTGGTCACCGTGCAGGCGACGGCATTGAGCAACGAACGCTCGAACCTGACGCTACTGGGCAATCGCCTGCTGGCCAGCGTGCAACTGATCGCGGCACTGGGCGGCGGCTGGCAGGTCGAGCAGCTAGACAGTCCTGCGCCCATCAGCTCCCGCGGAGAGGCGCTGCGTTAGGTCATGTCCCATGCTTCGCATGTAGGCAGGGAGCGGTGCTGGATCAGCGTTCTGCCGACCTGCCCAGATAATTTGTTTGGGTCATCTGTGTCACGTTTTTAGGTTACAGGATTGACGACATGCCAGGTCCTGTTGTATCTGGAGATCTGACCATGCAGACGCTGGTCATGCCTACAGCCGTTTCAAGGATGAAACAATGGCCAGTGACGATTCGAATTCCAAAGCTGACAGCGAGCTGGACTCAGGGCTCGCCTGCCTGGTCATGCTGGCACGCTTCCACAATGTAGCGGCCTCCCCGGAGCAACTCGCTCATGAATTCGCCGAAGATGGCCGTGCTTTTGGTCGTGCCGAGTTGCTGCTGGCGGCGAAGAAGCTCGGCCTCAAGGCCAAGTCCGCACGCAGTTCCATCGAGCGCCTGCCGCATGTCCCGTTGCCTGCAATCGCGGCTGATCAGGATGGCCGCTTCTTCATCATCGCCCGTATCGATGAAGGCAAGAGCCAGGTTCTGATTCACGACCCGCAGGCGCAGCGCCCCGAGGTCCTTTCGTTCGAACAGTTGCAGGCGCGCTGGGCGGGCGAGCTGGTCCTGATTCGCTCCGAAGCCTCACTGGCGGGCGAGCTGTCGCGTTTCGACTTCACCTGGTTCATTCCCGCCATCGTCAAGTACCGCAAACTGCTGGGCGAAGTGCTGCTGGTGTCGTTCGTGCTGCAGATCTTCGCGCTGCTCACGCCGCTGTTCTTTCAGGTGGTGATGGACAAGGTGCTGGTGCACCGTGGCCTGTCGACCCTGGATGTGATCGCCATCGGCCTGCTCGGCATCATGATCTTCGAGACTCTGCTGTCGGGCTTGCGCAGCTATGTGTTCGCGCATACCGCGAGCCGCATCGACGTGGAGCTGGGGTCGAAGCTGTTCCGCCATCTGGTGACCCTGCCGCTGGCGTATTTCCAGGCCCGTCGGGTGGGGGATTCGGTGGCGCGGGTGCGTGAACTGGAGAACATCCGCAGCTTTCTCACCGGCAATGCCATCACGCTGATCCTCGACGTGCTGTTCTCCGTGGTGTTCATCGCGGTGATGTTCTACTACAGCGGCTGGCTGACGCTGGTGGTGATTCTGTCGCTGCCGCTGTATTTCCTGGTGTCTCTGCTGATCACCCCGGTCCTGCGCGCGCGCCTCAACGAGAGTTTCTCCCGGGGCGCGGAGAACCAGGCCTTTCTGGTGGAGACGGTCAACGGCATCGATACCCTCAAGGCCATGGCGGTGGAACCGCAGATCAACCGCAAGTGGGACAACCAGCTCGCGGGCTACGTAGCTGCGAGTTTCAAGACGCAGAACCTTTCCATGCTGGCCAATGAAAGTGTTGGTTTCATCGGCAAGCTGGTCACCGTGGCCACCCTCTGGCTGGGCGCGCGCCTGGTGATCGAGGGCGACCTGACGGTCGGCCAGTTGATCGCTTTCAACATGCTGGCCGGGCGGGTCTCACAGCCGATCATGCGCCTGGCCCAGCTGTGGACCAACTTCCAGCAGACCGGCGTCTCGGTGCAGCGCCTGGGGGACATCCTCAATACCCGCACCGAGCTGTCCCAGGCCACCCGTAGCGCGCTGCCACCGCTGAAAGGGCAGATCGAGTTCGATCAGGTGCACTTCCGCTACCGCCCGGATGGCTCGGAGATTCTGCGCGGCATCAGCTTGCACATTCAGGCTGGCGACGTGATCGGCGTGGTCGGTCGCTCCGGCTCGGGCAAGAGCACCCTGACTCGCCTGCTGCAGCGCCTCTATACGCCTGAACGCGGCCGGGTGCTGGTCGACGGCATGGACCTGGCCCTGGCCGATGTCTCTTCCCTGCGCCGACAGATCGGCGTGGTGCTGCAGGACAACATGCTGTTCGCCCGCAGCATCCGCGAGAACATTGCGCTGACCGACCCCGGTGCGCCGATCGAGCAGGTGATGCAGGCGGCGAAGATGGCCGGCGCCCATGAGTTCATCCTGGAGCTGTCGGAGGGCTACGACACCGTGGTCGGTGAACACGGTGCCTCGCTGTCCGGGGGGCAACGCCAACGTATCGCCATCGCCCGCGCACTGATGGGCAACCCGCGCATCCTGATCTTCGACGAGGCCACCAGCGCCCTGGACTACGAGTCCGAACGCATCATCCAGCAGAACATGCAGGCCATCTGCAAGGGCCGCACGGTGATCATCATCGCTCACCGCCTGAGTGCGGTGCGCGACGCCAACCGCATCCTGGTGATGGATCGCGGGCAGATCGTCGAGCAGGGCAGCCATGCCGAACTGCTCACCCACCAGGCCGGCCACTATTCGCGTCTGCACCGCCTGCAGCAAGGCGGTGCCGCATGAGTGCCAAGCGCGAGCTGATCAACCGCTACCGCCAGGCTTGGCGCCACTCCTGGCGTAACCGCCAGGCGATGGATGCACCGCCACGGCTCAATCACGAAGTGCACTTTCTGCCCGCCGCCCTGGCGCTGCAGGAGGCGCCCGTTCACCCGCACCACGGATCATTCAGTGGACGATCATCGCGTTCGCCGTGGTTGCGCTGCTCTGGGCCTGCATCGGTGAGATCGACGTGGTCGCCACCGCCACCGGCAAGATCGTGCCCAGCGGCAAGAGCAAGGTCATCCAGCCCAGCGAAGTGGCGGTAGTCAAGGCCATCCAGGTTTACGACGGGCAGCGCGTGAAGGCAGGCGAGCTGCTGGTCGAGCTGGACACCCAGATCACCGGTGCTGACGTCCAGCGCTTGAAGAGCGACCTGCTGGCGGCCCAGGTCGACAGCGCCCGGGCCGGTGCCCTGCTTGATGCCATCGAGGAAGGCCGAGAGCCCGCCTCCCTGGCCAGCCGTATCGCGCAAGCCAGCGAAGCCCTGCAGCGCTCGGCACAGACCTGGCTGCGGGGCCAGTACCTGGAACTGCAGAGCACCCTGCAGCAAAGCGATGCCGAGATCGCCCAGCGCACGGCGGAGATCCAGGCCGCCCGCGCCTGGGTGGCCAAGCTGCAGGAGTCCTTGCCCATCGCCCGACAACTGGCAGCGGACTACAAGCGCCTGCTCGACAAGGCCTATGTCGCCAAGCACGCCTACCTGGAAAAGGAACAGCAGCGCCTGGATCAGGAGCGCGAGCTGGCCGTGCAACAGGCGCGCGTGCTGGAGCTGCAGGCGGCCAAACAACAGGCCGAGAGCCGCCGCCAGAGCGTACTGGCGCAGACCCGCCGGGCGATGCTCGACCTCCTGCATGAATCCGAACAGCGCGCCGCTGGCCTGCAACAGGAACTGAGCAAGGCCGAGCAACGCAACCGCCTGATGCACCTCACCGCACCGGTGGACGGCACCGTCCAGCAACTGGCGATCCACACCGCCGGCGGCGTGGTGACCGAAGCTCAGCCACTGATGGTCATCGTGCCCAGCAATCAGCCGGTGGAAGTCGAGGCCATGCTGGAGAACAAGGACATCGGCTTCGTGCGCCCGGGCCAGGAGGTGGAGGTCAAGGTCGACACCTTCACCTTCACCAAGTACGGCGTGGTGCACGGCACGGTCGTGAGCATCTCCGACGACGCCATCGAGGATGAGCGTCTGGGACTGGTGTACAGCACGCGCATACAGCTTAAGGAGAACAGCATTGTGGTGGGCGACCAACAGGTAGCGTTGTCGCCCGGGATGTCGATCAGGGCAGAGGTGAAGACCGACAAGCGCAAGGTGATCGATTACTTCCTCAGCCCGTTGCAGCAATACGTGGACGAGAGTTTGGCTGAGCGTTGAAACATTGCGTGCAACCGCCAAGGAGTGGGGTGATGCATTTCGTGTACTGCTGGGAAATTGGAGCGGATCTCGGGCACATAACCCAATTGGCCAGCATTGGGCAGGCTTTGCAAGCTCACGGCCATAGGGTAACCGCCATCATCAAGGACACGAGACATGCCTTTAGCTACTTGTATCCATTAGGTATTGCTTGGTATCAAGCACCGCTGTCAACGGCCCCCCGTCCAAGAGAACTCCCACTCAACCATGCGGATATCCTGAGAGCGCAAGGGTTTAACAGCATCTCAAGCCTGACTGGGCTCATCCAGGCGTGGCGCTCACTGCTACAGCTATTGAAACCTGATCGTGTCCTGATCGAGGCATCTCCCACGGCAGGGCTGGCGGCCCGCTCATTAGATTTACGCGTGGTTTCTCTCGATAACGGCTTCTTTTGCCCGCCTATTTCTAAGCCTTTTCCACCTTTGCGGCAATGGCGCTCGTTGGACGCTGCACAGCTACTGGAGAGGGAAGCCCGTGTACTTGAATACGTTAATCAGGCCTTGAACCGGCTTAGCTTAAAACCTCTGAGCTGCTTCTCCGCCTTGTTCGATCATGAAACGTACTGGTTGACCTGGCCTGAACTCAACCACTTTGGCTATCACTCGCCCGAGCGGCACCTAGGGCCGCTACAGTCGCCCAGACATGGGAACTGTCTGGCGTGGCCGGAAGGTAGTGGGAAAAAGGTATTCGCCTACCTTAAACCCAACTGCACAGAATCACTTCCAGCCCTTGAGTGGTGTGTCGCGAATGGCTTTCGCGTGATGGCCTATCTACCGCTTTGGCCTAAAGAGTTGATGGAGCGATTGCGGCAGACAGGCAGGGTCAACCTGAGCTTGGAACCACTGGCGCTTGATTCGATACTTGAGGCGTGTGACTTCACACTATCTCACGGAGGCATTGGAACCGTGACGCATAGTCTGCGGGCGGGCAAACCACTGTTACTGATCCCTACTCATGTAGAACAGTTCAGAACCGCTCTTGCAGCGGTAGGGCAACAGCTGGGGTTGATGCCGTTCAGGCCTGCCGAATCAAAAGTCTTCGGGTTCGACATCAAACAACTCGATAGTTGCTACGAGAGAGCACGGCAATTCTCCAGCGGTCAGCCAACGGGCCAGCAGGTCATGACACGACTTGTGGCCTTACTCGAAGCTGCCAATGAAACCGATAAGCTGCAGGTGGTCAATTGAATATCCTGTTCATCCACCAGAACTTTCCTGGTCAGTTTCGCCATATTGCTGCACACCTGGCCCGGCAACCTGACGTCAATGTATGCGCGATTGGTCGCGAACACGCGCCGGGCCTGGCAGGAATACGCCTGTATCGCTACCGCCCACACCGCCCTGCCAGCAAGGAAACCCACCCTTATGCACGCACCTTCGAAGAAGGTGTACTGCATGGCCAGCAGGTACTACGCCTGCTGCTCGACATCAAGGCCAAGGGCTACCGCCCGGATGTGATCGTCGCTCACCCCGGCTGGGGTGAAACCCTCTATGCCAAGCAAGCTTTTCCAGATAGCAAGCTGATCCATTTCTGCGAGTACTACTACCGCACCGATGGAGCGGATGCAGGCTTCGATCCCGAGTTTCCGCTGACGCTGAATGGTGCCGCTAGCATCCACAGTCGCAACGCACTGCACCTGCTCAACCTGGAGAACTGCGCCGCCGCCATTACCCCGACCCACTGGCAACACAGCCTGCATCCTGCCGCTTACCAGGACAAGATCAAGGTCATTCATGAAGGCATCGATACAGCCAATCTCGGCCCTGATCCCGATGCAGTACTTAGGCTACCCAATGGTCAGCAACTGAAGGCCGGCGACCCGGTGGTGACCTATGTGGCGCGCAATCTGGAGCCGTATCGGGGCTTTCACTGCTTTATGCGCGCGCTGCCGAAAATCCTCAAGGAACACCCGACTTGTCAGGTGGTGGTCGTTGGTGGTGATGACGTGAGCTACGGCAGTAAACCCAAGGATGCCCCTAATTGGCGTACCAAGTTATTGCGCGAGAATCAGGTGGATTTGAGTCGAGTGCATTTTCTTGGAAAAGTGTCTTACGCCACCTACAAGAAGGTACTGCAGGTATCGGCAGTACACGTCTATCTGACTTATCCCTTCGTTTTGTCCTGGTCGCTGCTGGAGGCGTTGGCCTGCGGCTGCCAGGTGATTGCTTCCGATACGGCTCCAGTGCGGGAAGTCATCCAAGATGGGGTCAACGGCTGGTTAGTGGATTTCTTCGATATCGGAGCAATGAGCGAGCGATTGCTAGAAGCATTGGCCCTCCCGCAAAAAAATCAGCAGTTACGCCATATGGCACGGTGCAAAGCCCGAGATTACTCCATCGAGGTTGGCCAAAGAGACTATACCAGCATAATTCTGTCGAGCATTCGGAGGGACAATTCTTTAGAAGTATCAAACAGCGGAATTATTTTATATTGAGATATGAAGGGATGTCGGAAAAAGCTGATGATAGTGACAACTCGCAGGAAAATAGGCTGTCGATACTGGCTTTTTTGGCCTTAATGGCGAGCTTAGTAGTCTTCTATGGGGATCGGATTGTGATCTCTTTTTATGGTGGAGGGCTGGTCTTTAATCACTCGACAAGTATGCACGAGTATAAGCTGTCCGTGGGTGATAAAGAGTTTTGTGTTGCGAAATCATATTTTGTATTTTCTAATTCATTTTATCCTGACTCGGGCATCGGGCTTTCTCTTGCTGCGGAAGCAGATGGTCTTGAGCCATGGAACGTATACCTGGACAGAATTGACTTTTATAAGATTCGTAAAAAAATATCAAAGAGGGAGGTCGATGAGATAGAGAAAAGAAAAATTGGTGTGAAAATTGGTTATTTGAAGGACGGCAAGAAGTCAGCTAGTGAGCAGTGGCAGAATAACTTGAGCGGCGCACAGCAAGAGCAGGTCGGTAGATATACAAGGCTGACATCAGATCGTCCGCGCGCTGCAATGTTTAAGTATTACTTGGTTCCGTCGGGGACTAATGATTATTCCTATGTTATAGGCTGTAACTCTGGCGCCAGGTGCCAGCTTGACAATTATTATAATGCCTCGATTAATTATGAAGTTACCTTCGAAGAAGAACTGCTTGATTCTATAGATGATATTGACTCTCGGGTTCGCGAGTTAATTGATGGCTTTGTTTGTAATTGACTAAGGAAGTTGTTATGGCTCTTTCATCAGAAAATATTGCCAGCTTGACAAAAAAGCTTGATGACGGTGATAAGGAAAAGGGGGTGGATTTATTTTTTGGTCTATTTGGGTCTGTTTTGAGTCTAGAAAATAAATCTGTCCCCTTTTTTCTAGATCGGTTACAGGAGTGAACATGGAATGATAGGGCTCATCTTGTTGGCGTGTATTGCTTTGTATTTGGCACTTTCCGTTGGTGTGATAGTTCTGGTTGGGAAGTGGGCGAAGAAGCGTGGACGACGAAGGTGGCCTTGGTGTGCGGCTGCAGGGCTTGTCATGTATCTGCTGGTGGCTTATGAGCAAATACCTACCTTTCTGATAGGCAGGTATTACTGTGCGACTCAGGCAGGTATCACGGTCTATAAAACCCCAGATCAATGGTTGGCCGAAAATTCAGGGCCCGGGGGGGCGATTGTGTGGCAAAGGACGCCTCCTCAATTGGCGGATAATGTTTTAAACCCAAGGTTGGTGCATTCGGTTCGCAGGGATCTTATGAGTATTATTCCTGTGAATATTATAACTCAAGAGATACGTGATGCTTATAGTGGAGAGGTCTTGGTTAGGGAGGTTGCTGTTAGTACTGGATATGATAAGCGTGGTGGTATGGGGGCGTTGGCATTTAAGATATGGGCTGGCAACTTTCTATGCAGTCCTGGGTACTCTAGCTTTCTAGCTATTAAGAAAAAATATAGAGAAATCGGCAAGGAGGTTGATTTATGAGTTTTTTTGATAGGGCTCAATTGGCAGAGGCTTCGTATACGTTGTTTGAGTATCTGGGTGGTGACTTTTCTGATGAGGATGTTGCAGATATTCTTCAGGAGCCCGAGAGAGGGGGGAGTTTTAGCCAGACCCAAGCCGAAGAATTTATCAATACTTGGCGTGTCATTAGCCACACCAAGAATACAAGCAATGGCTTCTCTGCCACGCTGTTTCAATCCAAGGAAACGGGCAAATACATATACGCGACTCGCGGCACGGAGCCGGGGAATGCATGGAGCGATATTGTCGAGACGGACATAGCCGACATAGTGCTGGACGGCTTGGCGATCAACCAGATCGTCGATATGTACAACGACTGGCAGTACCTCAATGCCGAGGCTGCTGCCTCCTACCAGGTTGCGCAGTTGTCGCTGCTGTTGGGCGAAACCGCAGCTCTGGCCGCGGCAAGGCTGACCACTCCGATTGGCACCAGCGATTACGAACTGGCATTGCGCGCCCGTAGTGACATCATCATCGATATGCCCACGGGCATGGTGTACACCATCGAGTTCGTGGAGTCTCAGGAATACTACGATGATCATCGGGCCTTGGGATCGGGCGTGCTGCATGGCCAGCAGGTGGAGCTGGACGTTACGGGCCATAGTCTGGGCGGCCATCTGGCAGCGGCATTCACCCGGCTGTTTCCCGAGACCGGCGCCGAGGCGACGACGATCAACGGGGCGGGTTTTGCGACCGAGTTGATCGAAGGGCTGGACCAATATCGCCAACGTGTTTGGCATGCTCGGTGGTGCGGATAAGTTCGCTGGAGGGCGCATCTACAACCTCTATGGATCGGCAGGCCCCGAGATTGTGACTATGGACTCCTACCTTGGCTTAAAGCAGCAAGGCGGGCATGGGGAGGTTTTCATCGAGTCATGGGGGCTCGGCACCACCTTCGGGCATGGCAAGGAACAGATGACCGATGCCCTGGCCATCATGGATCTGTTTGTGCGGATCGATGCGTCGTTGGCGGTCGATGACTTTGCGCTGGTGAGTGCGCGCCTCAACCCTATTTTCGAGGCCGCTTCCACCAACAATCTGGCGAGTTTCGAGGCCGTGCTCGATGCGTGGGGAGCCCAGGTTTTACCAGGCTACAGCCCCTTGAATGGCGAGGCGGAGAGCCGCGAGTCGTTGTATTCACGCATCTATGGCATCCGCGATGCGTTGGATGGGCAGCAGGCCAGTGTGGTCAGCCTGGTGGGGCTTGGTGCCCAGGCTATTGCCGATTTGGCCACTGCGCCGGGTGGCGAGGCGTACCGAATCGCCTTGCTGGCCTTGAGCCCTTTCGCCTTGGCCGGCCTGGATTATTCCTCTAGAGACGGACTGGGCCTTTACGACCCGACAACAGGCCAAGGCGAGCTGACTGCCGAATGGCTGCGCGACCGGGCCGAACTGCTGCACTGGAAGCTGGAGCTGGCCCTGATCGACGGGATTACCGATGCGCAGACTCCGCTGGTCGATGGCGACCGGGGGCTGTTGCTGGACGATCGGAGCACGGGGCTGGTCATGCATATCCACGAGGTGGGGGACGTTTCGCGGATCGTCTTCGGCAAGGAGGACGCCGACCTCATCGAGGCGCCACAGGGTTCCCAGGCGGGGCATCGATTCTATGGGGAGAGGGGCAACGACACCCTCACGGGTGGAATCGGCGCCGACTACCTCGAAGGCGGCAGCGGTGACGATAGACTGATTGGCGGTAAAGATAGCGACACGCTGGTCGGCGGTAACGACAATGATCGATACGAATTCGCTACTGGCGATGGACATGACACGCTGATCGATGCCGATGGGCTGGGCGAGTTGTGGATAGATGATATCAAATATGGCTTAGCCGTTCGCCTGGCTCCGGACGCAGACGGTTGGCTGAGTGATGATAAGAAGGTTCGCTTTCTGCTATCCGGTTCCGATCTGCTGGTGTCATATGGAGAGGGGGACAGTGTCTTAATCCGCAATTACTCCTCGGGGGATCTAGGAATAACTCTGGAAGGTTATGTAGAGCCTTCTGATCCGTTTCAAGGCGTGTCTACCAATATCACGGGTAGCGACTCACGCGATGATCTTATCGACACCAGCGGTAATGATGTCATTCAAGCCTTGGGTGGTGACGATGATCTCAACTTTGCTCATGGGCAGTTGGGTGGAAATGACCTGATAGACATGGGGGCAGGGAACGACCAGGCGTACTCGGGGAGTGGTGCGGACACCTTGGTTGGGGGTGATGGCAGTGACCGGCTGTTTGGCGGCGCTGGCAGTGACCAAATTTATGCTTATGCAGTGGGTGGATATGGTGTCGCTAATCCACTGTCGGGGGACGATAAAGGAATATCTGGTGACTGGCTGGATGGTGGTAGCGGCGATGACCAGTTGATGGGGTCGAATGGTGCGGATGGGCTATTTGGTGGTGCGGGGGCCGACACCATCATGGGGGGAGACGGCGACGACATCATCCTGGCCGATGGAGTGACGTCCAATCTGATGCCGGACCTGTTTCTACGGCTGCGCAGTGTCGAAATTGGTCAGGACATGCAGTTGGTCGCTTATGTTTCGGGCACCACGGGCTATGCGCCGCTGGCGCAGGCAGGAAATGATGTGGTGTTTGCCGGGGACGGGAATGACTTCGTCGATGGCTATGCCGGCGATGACTACCTTGAAGGTAACGGTGGGCACGACTACCTGCACGGCGGTGAGGGTCGTGACACGCTGGTTGGTGGCATCGGCAACGACACGTTGATTGGTGACGGCTTCGACGGCGAGTCGAAGGTCATGCCAAGTTCACGCATGCCGGGCGGCAGGCATGGCAATGATCTGCTGGTCGGTGGAGAGGGTAACGACCGGATCCAGGGTAACGGCGGGCATGACCAACTGTTCGGCGATGAAGGCAACGATAAGCTGTTTGGCGACGACCGCACCACGTCCGCGCAATACCACGGTAATGATTACCTCGATGGCGGTGCAGATAACGACACTCTGTTTGGCATGGGAGGTGATGACACTCTGCTGGGTGGTGCCGGCGACGACTGGCTGGCAGGTGAGGATCACCTGAACTCGGATGATGTTTCTTCGTTGACCGGTAATGACTGGTTGTATGGCGAGGCTGGTAACGACACCTTGGTCGGGGGCAATGGCAACGACTACCTCGATGGCGGTACGGACGATGACGCGCTGATAGGTGGGGATGGTCTGGATACCCTGCTCGGTGGCGCAGGCCACGACCTGCTGCTCGGTGGCGTCGGAAACGATACGTTGCTTGGCGGTGCAGGCAACGACTACTTACAGGGTGATTCGGGTAACAACCTGCTTGACGGCGGTAGTGGTAACGACACTCTACGAGGTGGCTCCGGGGATGATCGGTTTGTGTTTGGCTTGGGCTATGGCCAGGAGCTGATCATCGATGAGGGTGGCAACAACAGGTTGATGTTTTCTGAAGGTATTGAGCGCGTATCGCTGGCGTTTCGGGCCTTTACATCGGTCTCCGGGACGCATTATCTGCAGGTGAGTCATGGTGAGGATCGGGTGCTGATTCAGGATGGCCTGTCGGGCACGATCAATCATTTTGAGTTCGCCGATGGTTCTTCTCTGTCGCTCGCTGAGGCGTTGCAGGACGTGGACATTCCACTGCTGTTCGCTAGCGAGAATGGTGATCGTCTTTATGGTAGCGATGGCGCGAACGAGGCCCATGGCGGTGCTGGTGGGGACTTCATTGACGTACAGGGGGGAGACGACCATGTCTATGGTGGTGCCGGTAACGATACGCTGCTGGGGGGAGGTGGTGTCGATGAGTTGCGTGGTGGTGACGGCGATGATGAGCTGTACGGCGGTGCCGATAACGACAACCTATTGGGTGGCTCCGGTAATGACTGGTTAGATGGTGGAGAGGGAGATGATTTTCTGTCGGGCGGCAGTGGCAATGACACGCTGATCGGCGGTGCAGGAACCAATACTTATGCCTTCGAACGGGGCATGGGGCAGGATCTTGTCGAGGTTTCCGCAGGCGCCTCTTCCATCCTGAGGGTTGCCTACGATGTTTTCCCGGAAGATCTGGTCAGGCGCCAGGAGGGTGAGGATCTGCTGATCGGGCTCAAGGGCTCGCTCGATGGTGTACGCATCAAAGATTACTTCTCTTCGAGCCAGGATTGGCAGGTCGAGTCGGTGAATGGACTGAGTAGCCTGGAGGCGTTCCTGGGCGTTGTCTCATCTGATCATTCGGCGAGCGTGGCAATCGCCGAGCGTCAGTTCAAGCAGCAGGTGATTGCGGGTTTCGGCAAACAAATGCAGGCGCAAGGTGCATATCTACAGGAGGATGGTCAGTATCATTCGCTTTCGATGTCTGACACTCGGACGCGGCGTACCGAATACAACAAATCCTATAGGTTGGTATTCGTAGAAGAGTATGGCCAACTCACGGTTCGGTCGTCCCAGGCATACTCGTCCTCTCATTCTTCCCGAGTAGAAAGCACCGAGCAGTTTCAGTTAAGTGCAGTAGGCAGCAGTGGGGGTTCAGCCGGCGGCGGGAGTTTCGTCTCAGTCGAACAATTTCTGAGCATGGTCAATAACGGTGGTGGCGTCAGCGGATTGGTCTCCGTGGTTGGCCCAGGCAGCGGTGAGGTCTACGAGAACGGCCAACTGAGCGGCTGGCTTGTGAACGGACCCAGCGGCTCCAACTCGGGTTCTACCAGAGTGAATAAGGTCTATGAGACTTATACCTCGAGTCGCACCACCGAAATGAAGGTTGCTTATGGTGATGACAACGGCGGGTACGTCTTTGTTTATCAGGGCAATATCTTCCATGGTGGCCGCGGTAACGACAGCATTGAGGGTTTGCAACTCTCCGAGGCAACGCCTGGGCAGTTGGGGGTGTTTCTCGATGGCGGCGCGGGTAATGACCATATATTGGGTACGACAGGCACCGATGTGCTGATCGGTGGCACTGGCGACGATACGCTTGAGGGAGGTCAGGGCGCAGATACTTACCTAGTCTTGCAAGGAGATGGTATTGACTTTGTCAGTGATGACAGATCGCCAATCCAAATCACCGGATATGGTCAGGGCGACAATGGAATGGCCCCGGTATATGCCTACAGCTCGGCCCTCAATGAGGAAATGGATGATGTCCTGGTTCTGCCCGAAGGCGTCGGGAACGCCGACCTGCAATTGGCTTGGGGGTGGGCGCAACATGAGGTTTACGTCAAGGACGCGGTATTGCATGGAGCCAATCAAGGTGAACTGCGTGGTGTGATGGGGGTGACGACCCTGGACATTTCCTGGGGAAGCGAGCAGGTGGTGCGGTTGGTGATGCCGTTTGCCCATGACCCTGTAGGAACTGGGGTCGACAAGATCCGGTTTGCCGATGGCTCCACCGTAGGCCTGGGGGAGTTGATAGACCAGGCGGGCCTGGGGCCAATGCCTGACAACTATGCGACGGGTCAGGTGCTTTCAAGAGAGGCGACTGCGGGGGAGCGCAGGCTTGTCGGTGGAGATGGCAACGATACCTTGTCGGGCGGCGGCTCTCTCTTTGGCGGCCAGGGTGATGACCATCTGACTGGTGGTGATGACCGTGATTATCTGGTCGGTGGAAAGGGGGCCGATACACTTCTCGGCGGGAGCGGTAGTGATCGGCTGGGGGCCTCTTTGGATGAGTACTACGGTGAGGGTAATACCTATCGTGGCGGGCAAGGTGATGACGAGATTTTTGCCAGCCTGTCCGCCGATACATACTTGTTCGAGCGAGGTGATGGCCACGACCGCATTTTTGAACTAGGTCGCCTGTCTGATCAGGAGTACAACTATTCCGAGTTGGATGTTTATTACGGTGGGCGATTGCAGGCGCTCTGGGCTGGAATGCCGGACGAGCAAGTGACCGAACTACTAGCCGCTCGGTTTGGCTCCTGGCGTAATCCGGATATTTTGGGGGAGCCTGACTACCGAGGACTAGATACTTTGCAATTTGGCAGCCAGATCCGCCCTGACGATGTGCGCATTGATCTGGATGGGAGTGATCTGCTGGTCCATTTCGCAGACAACAGTGACGATAGCATTCGGGTTGTCAACTGGACGTTGTTCGATAACAAGCCATTAGGGACGATTCTTTTTGCTGATGGCTCGGTGTGGGATTCGACGGAAATAGATTTACGCCTCCGTTCCACCAGAGGGACGGAGGGGGATGATTATCTGCTGGGGTCGGCTTTTCAGGATGACTTTTTGTACGGTGGGGCTGGTCATGACACCGTGTACGACTATGGAGGAAGCAACCAACTTTATGGTGAGGGGGGGGACGATACACTTCAGGGAGGCAGCGGTGATGATTATCTGAACGGTGGTGTGGGGGATGATCTGCTTTATGGCGGTGCCGGCAACGATACCTTGGAGGGCGGTGAGGGCTATGATGTTTATGCTTTGGACTCGTATCGAATAGAGGGTAGCGATACACGAATATTCGATGTGGATGGCATCGGAAGTGTAACGCTCGATGGACTCGCGATTGAAGGCGAGTTGTTGAGTGCCACGGCTGAAAACCTATGGCATGCCCTCGACGGCACTTTCCTATTGAGTCTTGATCCTTCCATGAACACGCTGACATTGCGATTGCTGGATGAGGAGGGGGTGCCAAAGGCCGGTCAGGTTGTCATCTCGTCATTCTCGAACGGTGCACTGGGTATTGAGCTGCCGCCTCTCGCAATGCCTAATCATGCCCCGCAAGCGATTGGTTCGCTGGATGAGCAGACCGCTACATCTGGTCAGGCATGGCGCTATACCTTGCCATCCGGCTCTTTCGTCGACAGTGATGGCGACGATTTGATCTACAGCGCGCGTCTGGCAGACGGCGGTGATCTACCCGAGTGGCTGTACCTGGACAGTGTCACGGGCGAGTTCAGTGGCGTAGCGCAAGGTAGCCGTTCAATGACCTTAATCATTACAGCCACTGACGCTGCTGGTGCCAGTGCGCAGCACAGCCTGCCATTGATCATAAGTCCCAATCGCATCGAAGCGGCTCAGCATGGCGGACCAATGCATGGAACTGCTGGGGACGATCACTTGGTCGGTGGATCTGGACAAGATATTCAATGGGGAGGAGGTGGAAACGATCAAATATTGGGCGGTGCCGGTGATGATCTGCTCTATGGGGGTGCCGGCACTGATCAGCTGTGGGGCGATGATGGGGATGATTTGCTCGACAGTGGCTCCGGCAATGATCTGCTTGACGGTGGTGAAGGTAACGATCAGCTGAAGGGTGGTGACGGTGACGACCAACTGAGTGGCGGCCTGGGCAGTGACACGTTGCTCGGTGGTGCCGGCACTGACCAACTGCGGGGCGATGGTGGGGACGATTTGCTCGACAGTGGTTCCGGCAATGATCTGCTTGACGGTGGTGAAGGTAACGATCAGCTGAAGGGTGGTGACGGTGACGACCAACTGAGTGGCGGCCTGGGCAGTGACACGTTGCTCGGTGGTGCCGGCACTGACCAACTGCGGGGCGATGGTGGGGACGATTTGCTCGACAGTGGTTCCGGCAATGATCTGCTTGACGGTGGTGAAGGTAACGATCAGCTGAAGGGTGGTGACGGTGACGACCAACTGAGTGGCGGCCTGGGCAGTGACACGTTGCTCGGTGGTGCCGGCACTGACCAACTGCGGGGCGATGGTGGGGACGATTTGCTCGACAGTGGTTCCGGTAATGATCTGCTTGACGGTGGTGAAGGTAACGATCAGCTGAAGGGTGGTGACGGTGACGACCAACTGAGTGGCGGCCTGGGCAGTGACACGTTGCTCGGTGGTGCTGGTGCTGATCAGTTGCGGGGCGATGATGGGGATGATTTGCTCAACAGTGGTTCTGGTAATGATCTGCTTGACGGTGGTGAAGGTAACGATCAGCTGAAGGGTGGTGACGGCGACGACAAGCTGAGTGGCGGCCTGGGCAATGACACGTTGTTCGGTGGTGCCGGCGCTGATCAGCTGTGGGGCGATGGTGGGGACGATTTGCTCGATGGCGGCTCCGACAATGATTACCTGCTTGGTGGAGCTGGGAGCGACACCTACGTGTTTGCTCTCGGGGACGGTCAGGATGTGATCAATAATCTGTCCAACACCCCGGATGTCGACACCGATGTGCTGAGCATCGAAGGTATCGTCCGCGAGGATCTGTGGCTGTCACGTAGTGGCAGCGACCTGGTGATCGATGTGTCGGGTTCGGAGGACAGCATCACCATCCAGGACTGGTATGCCAACCCAGCCCAGCAACTTGACCTGATCCAGGCTGGTGGGTCGTCGCTGTATGCGAATCAGGTGGATGGCCTGGTCAACGCCATGGCTGCTTTCGGTGCGCCAGCGGGTGGCGAGATCGAACTGACGCAGACACAGCGTGATCAGTTGAATGCGGTCATTGCGGCCAACTGGCAGTAACAGCTGCTGCATGTGGAGGCGCCCGTTCTCAGCCGAGAGCGGGCGTCTTTTTGTGTCATCTATTTCTTGGAATAGCTCTGCCGCTGCATAGTCAGAGGCGGACGGTGACTGCGAAGAGCAAGGCGCTGCCGTTGCCATGATGTTGCATTCTTATGGCGCGCGGTTGTTTGCCAATAGGCGTGGCGGAAAACCGCCACACCACTTTCGCATCACTTGTGCTGCTTGCGATTCACGGTCTGTGCGGCCTTGATCACGTCGCTGCCGATCACCGATTCGAACTGCTGCCACACCGGGCGCATGGCGTTGCGCCAGGCTTCGCGTTCCTCGCTGGTGAGGGTGATCACCTGGCTGCGGCCGGAGTCGATGATGCGCTGGCGATCGGTCTGGTTGGCGGCCTCCGCCTGCTGGTTCACCACGTAGGTCACTTCGTCGATGATGGCTTCCAGTTCGGTGCGGATGTGGTGCGGAATGCTGTACCAGAAGCGCGAGTTGCTCACCAGCATGTAGTCCAGCACACCATGGTTGGTTTCGCTGATGAAGGGTTGCACCTCGTGCAGCTGCTTGCTGTAGATGTTCGACCAGGGGTTCTCGGCGCCTTGTACCTGGCCACTCTTGAGCGCGTTGAGGACTTCGGCGAAGGGCAGTTTCTGGCTGCTCGCGCCGATCTGGCGGAACTGCGCCT
Organism: Ectopseudomonas khazarica; assembly: GCF_017915135.1. Lineage (NCBI taxonomy): Bacteria > Pseudomonadati > Pseudomonadota > Gammaproteobacteria > Pseudomonadales > Pseudomonadaceae > Ectopseudomonas > Ectopseudomonas khazarica. The sequence goes on from NZ_CP068551.1 coordinate 2,492,242, forward strand.
CCAGCACCGCCGAAGGCTGAATGCGGAAGCTCAGGCCGTTGGCATCGCCTGGCGTGTGCAGCGCGCGGGTTGCCGAGAGCTGCTTCATGCCGTTGTGCCAGTAGGCCAGGCCGACGATGTTGTGATCTTCCATGGAGCGCAGTAGCTGGCGGCCCTTGGAGCGCTTCTGGAAGCGGTTGACCGCCTCGATGTCGTCGAACAGGAACGGCAGGTCGAAGACCTGCAGCTGCTTGGTGTATTGCTCGAACTTGGCCAGCGACGGTGCCAGCAGCTGGACTTCGTCCTTCTGCAGGGCTTCGAGCTCGTTGGCGTCTCCATAGAGGCTGGAATTGGGGTAGACCTCGACCGTTACCTTGCCAGCCAGGCGTTCCTCGACCAGTTGCTTGAACAGCAGTGCGCCCTGGCCTTTGGGCGTGCCATCGGCAACGACGTGGGAGAACTTGATCAGGATAGGTTCATCGGCCAGTGCCGGGTTGGCACTGAAGGCGGCTAACGCCAGGGCGCAGGTGGCCAGGGCGCGGACTGGATTGAACATACTGCTTCCTTTTCTTCTTGTCGGTTTGGGCGCTCGTTTCGGCAGCCCTGTGTTGGTCGACTCTGGCACGCAATGACGGCAAGGGGTGCGGCAGTACCCGATACCCGACCAGAGTTGAAGTCCTGCATGGCAAGGCTTATGCCAGTGTGGCGAATATCCGCCAGAGTGCCTGGGATGGTGAAAAGGCTGTGATCCAGCGCACATTAGGTGGCGGATAACCGCCATGTGCCCGGGAAGACACAGCGGAAACTTGCCGGTGCGCAACGTATCCAGCAGCCCTGCTATCCTGTGCCGCTCCCTCTGTCATCCAGGAGCGCCCCGATGAGTTGGTCCGCCACGCAGTATTCCCTGTTCGAACGCCAGCGTACCCGTCCTGTCCAGGATCTCCTGGCGGCTGTGCCCCGCGAGGGCATCGAGCAGGCGGTGGACCTGGGCTGCGGCCCCGGCAATTCCACCGCGGTGCTGCAGGCGCATGCCCCCGAGGCGTGCATCGTCGCCATCGACAGCAGCGAGGACATGCTGCGCGCGGCGCGTGAACGGCTGCCGCAGGTCAGCGTGCAGCTGGCGGATATCCAGCACTGGCAGGCCGACATCGCGCCGCAGCTGATCCTGGCCAACGCCTCGCTGCAGTGGCTGGACGATCACGCGCAGCTCTACCCGCGTCTGCTGGCCCAGCTGGCACCGGGCGGCTGGCTGGCGATCCAGACGCCGGACAACCTGCAGGAACCGGCGCATCGCCTGGCCAGGGAAGTGGCGGCCGATGGTCCATGGGCAGCGCGTATCGGTCATGTGCAGCACCCCGAGCGGCACACTGCGCAGGCCTATTACGACATCCTCGGCGCGCATGCCAGCGAGCTGGATATCTGGCGCACCACCTACTTCCATGTGCTGGACGACGCCAGGGCGGTGGTCGAGTGGTTCAAGTCCACTGCGCTGCGGCCGTTCCTGCAGCCGCTGGATGCCGAGCAGCAGGCCGCCTTCCTGCAGCGTTACCAGGCGGCGATTGCCGAGGCCTACCCGCAGCAGGCCGATGGGCGCGTGCTGTTGCCGTTCCCGCGTCTGTTTCTGGTGGCCCGGCGCTAGCGCTACAGGCTGTCGCGATTAAGCCCGCAGTGTCGCAGTGACTTTTCCCGGCGAGCCTGAGAAGAAAAAGCCCCGCATCTGCGGGGCTTTGGCTTACTGCGCGAGGGCGACCAGTCCGGCCTGTTGCACCAGTTCCAGCAACGGCTGCGGGTACACGCCGAGGAAGAAGGCGAGCAGTGCGACCACCAGCAGCATGATGCCGCCGGCGCGCTGGCCCCAGTCGAAGGGGGCGTCGTGGCGATGCAGGTTGGGTTCGCGCATGAACAGCGTGACCATCACCCGCAGGTAGTAGAACACGCCGATGGCACTGCCCAGCACCATGGCACCGAGCAGCCACCACAGCTGCGCCTCGACACCAGCGGCGATCACGTAGAACTTGCCGATGAAGCCGGCGGTCAGCGGAATGCCGGCCAGTGACAGCATCATCACCGTGAGCACGGCGGTCAGGTACGGACGGCGCCAGAACAGGCCCCGGTACTCGTACAGCGCATCGGCATCGCGGCCGCTGTAGGGCGTGGACATCAGGGTGATCACGCCGAACGCGCCGAGGCTGGTCAGCACATAGGTGGCCAGGTACACGCCGATGGCTTCCACGGCCAGCCCCTGGCTGGCGACCAGCGCCACCAGCAGGTAGCCGAAGTGGGCGATGGAGGAATAACCGAGCAGACGCTTGAGGTTGTTCTGCAGCAGCGCCAGCAGGTTGCCGAACAGGATCGAGGCGATGGCGATCAGCGTCAGCAGCTCGTTCAGCCAGCCGCCAGCGGTGGCCGGCGAGATCTGGTACAGGCGCAGCAGCACGGCGAACACCGCCACCTTGCTGGCGGTGGCGAGGAACGCCGCTACCGGCGCCGGCGCGCCTTCGTAGACGTCCGGCGTCCACAGGTGGAAGGGCACCAGCGACAGTTTGAACGCCAGGCCGATGAGCATCATGCCGATGCCGATCTGGACCAGCAGGGTGCTTTCCCGTGCCAGGCTGACGCCGAGGTCGGCGAAGGCCAGGTTGCCGGACTCGGCGTACAGCAGTGCCATGCCGAACAGCAGGAAGGCGCTGCCTGCCGCCGACAGCACCATGTACTTGATCCCGGCTTCCAGCGAGCGCTTGTTGAAGAAGGCGTAGGCGATCATGCCGTAGGTCGGCACCGACAGCAGTTCCAGGCCGATGAACAGCCCGGCCAGGTGTTGCGCGCTGACCAGCACCAGGCCGCCGGCAGCGGACAGCAGCACCAGCAGGTACAGCTCCTCGCGGTTGCCCGGGTAACCCTTGCCCGACTCGCCGCCCAGGTAGGCGTGGATCAGCGTGATGCAGGCCAGGCTGGCGGCCAGCACCAGCGCCATGTAGTAGCAGGCGAAGTTGTCGACCAGCAGCAGGGGGGTGACCGCCAGCGGTGTGACTTCCAGGGTCGGAATCAGCGACAGCAGCGCCAGGTTCAGGCCCACCACCGAGAGGATGAAGGTCAGGGTGTGATTGCGCTTGGCGGCGATGGCCAGCATCACCACCACCACGGTGAGGCTGGTCACCAGCAGCGGCAGCAGGGCAATCAGGTGTTGCAGGGTGAATTCGACAGCGTGATGTTCCATGAGTCTCTAATCCTTACCCTACCGGCCCGAGGCGAGTTGATCGAGGGCGCCAGCCAGCCACTGCTGCACGCCATGCATGCTGGCAGCGGAGGTGTCGAGCACCGGTTGCGGGTAGACGCCAAGCAGAATCAGCAGTGCCCCGAGGCCAAGTACCATGGACAGCTCGCGGGCTTTCAGACCGGGCAATGCCGCCTCCTGCCGCACCGGGCCGAAGTACGCGCGGTGAATCATCGCCAGGGCATACACCGAGCCGAGCACCAGGCCGCAGGCGGCCAGTACCACGACCCAGGGCGCACTCGGGAAACTGCCGATCAGGATGAGGAACTCGCCGACGAAGTTGCCGGTGCCCGGCAGGCCCAGCGCCGCAGCGGCGAAGAACAGGCTGATGGCCGGCAGCCAGGGCATGCGCGCCCAGATGCCGCCCATCTGGCTCAGGTCGCGGGTATGCAGGCGCTCGTAGAGCTGGCCGCAGAGGATGAACAGTGCCGCGGCGGACAGGCCGTGAGCGACCATCTGCACCACCGCGCCCTGCAGCGCGATCTGGCTGCCGGAGTAGATGGCGATGAGCACGAAGCCCATGTGCGAGACGCTGGAGTAGGCCACCAGGCGCTTGATGTCGGTCTGCGCGAAGGACAGCAGGGCGCCGTAGACGATGGCGAACACGCCGAGCCACTGAGCGATCGGTGCGAACTCCGCCGAGGCGTTGGGGAACAGCGGCAGGGCGAAGCGCAGCAGGCCGTAGGCGGCGGTTTTCAGCAGGATGCCGGCGAGGTCCACGGAGCCTGCGGTCGGTGCCTGGGCGTGGGCGTCGGGCAGCCAGGAATGCACCGGTACCACCGGGAACTTCACCGCGAAGGCGACGAAGAAGCCGAGCATCAGCAGGTATTCGGTGCCTGGCGCCAGTTCGGTCTGCAGCAGGTCGGCGTAGTTGAAGCTGAGCACGCCGGTCTGATTGAAGTGCACGAACACCAGGGCGAGGATCGACACCAGCATGACCAGGCCGCTGGCCTGAGTGAAGATGAAGAACTTGGTGGCGGCGGTGATGCGGGTGCGGCCGTCGCTGCCGCTGTGACCCCAGAGCGCGATGAGGAAGTACATCGGCACCAGCATCATTTCCCAGAAGAAGAAGAACAGGAACAGGTCGACGGCGAGGAACACGCCGACCACGCCGCCGAGAATCCACATCAGGTTGAGGTGGAAGAAGCCGACGCGGTTCTGGATCTCGTTCCACGAGCAGAGCACCGAGAGCACGCCGAGCAGGCCGGTGAGCGTCACCATCAGCACCGACAGGCCGTCCATCGCCAGGTGGATGGTTATCCCCAGACGCGGGATCCAGTCGATGACGAATTCGTGGGCCCAGCGCGGGCCGCCGTCCGGGGCTGGCGCCAGGGTGAAATCACCGCTGACCCACAGCCACAGGCTCAGGCCGAACAGCAGGCCCATGGTGATCAGGGCGATCCAGCGCGGCAGGACGTGGCCGAAGCGCTCGCCTTGCCAGCACAGCAGGCCGCCGATGAAGGGGATCAGGATTAGCCAGGGCAGAATCATCAGGCTGTTTTCCTTAACTCAAAAATAGGATGGCGGCGAGCACCAGCACGGCGCCCCCGGCGATCGAGGCGGCGTACCAGCGCACCTGACCGGTTTCGCTGCGTACCAGCGCGGCATTGCCGCCGCGCGCGAGCAGCGGGATCAGGCCGATGCTGCGGTCGATCGGGTCGCGGCGCAGCAGGTGGCAGAGCAGCAGGTAGGGACGCACGAACAGCTTGTCGTAGAGCCAGTCGAAGCCCCAGGCGGCGAACCACCAGGCGCTCAGCAGGCGACCCGGCGCGCTCTGCGCCACGGCACTGGCGAAGCGGCGCTGACCGAGGAAGAGCAGGGCAGCGATGACGATGCCGCTGACCGCGATCAGCCCGGACAGCAGCTCCAGGCTGTGCTTGGCCTCGCCACCGGCATGCCCGGCGCTTTCCGGCAGGACGCCGGCCAGCGGCGGGGTGATCCAGGCGCCGATGAAGGTCGACAGCACGATCAGCACCAGCAGCGGCAGGTTGTGGGCGATGCCATGGCCGGCATGGGCCTCGGTCTTCTGCTCGCCGTGGAAGGCGATGAAGATCAGGCGGAAGGTGTAGATCGAAGTCAGGAAAGCGCCGGTCAGCCCCGCGTAGAGCAGGCCGCCGTGGCCACTGGCGAAGGCTTCCCAGAGTATCTCGTCCTTGGAGTAGAAACCGGCCGTCAGCAGCGGTAGCGCGGCCAGGGCTGCGCCGCCAACGACGAAGCTGGCGTAGGCCAGTGGCAGTTTCTTCCACAGGCCGCCCATCCTGAAGATGTTCTGCTCGTGGTGGCAGGCATGGATCACCGCACCGGACGCCAGGAACAGCAGGGCCTTGAAGAAGGCATGGGTCATCAGGTGGAAGATCGCCGCGTCCCAGGCACCGACGCCCAGGGCGAGGAACATGTAGCCGATCTGGCTCATGGTCGAGTAGGCGAGGATGCGCTTGATGTCGGTCTGCACCAGCGCGGCGAAACCGGCCAGCACCAGGGTCACCCCGCCGACGATGCCGACCAGTTCGAGAATCTCCGGGGTCAGCAGGAACAGGCCGTGGGTGCGCGCGATCAGGTAGACGCCGGCGGTGACCATGGTCGCCGCGTGGATCAGCGCCGACACCGGGGTCGGACCGGCCATGGCGTCGGCCAGCCAGGTCTGCAACGGCAACTGCGCCGACTTGCCCACCGCGCCGCCGAGCAGCATCAGCGTGGCCAGCCACAGCCAGGTGTCGCCCGCGACGTAGCGCTGCGGTGCCAGCACCATCAGCTCCTGGATGTTCAGGGTGCCGAGGTTGAGGAACAGCAGGAACAGGCCGATCATCAGGAACACGTCGCCGATGCGGGTGACGATGAAGGCCTTGAGCGCGGCGTTACCGTTGGGCACGTGCTTGTAGTAGAAGCCGATCAGCAGGTACGAGCACAGACCCACGCCTTCCCAGCCGAAGAACAGCACCAGCAGGTTGTCGCCGAGCACCAGCAGCAACATGCTGAAGATGAACAGGTTGGTGTAGGCGAAGAAGCGCGAGTAGCCTTCCTCGCCACGCATGTACCAGCTGGCGAACAGGTGGATCAGAAAACCCACGCCGGTGACCACGCCGAGCATGGTCACGGACAGGCCGTCCAGGTACAGGGTGAAGCTCGGCGCCAGGCCTTCGACGCTCATCCACTGCCACAGGGTCAGGCTGTAGGCGCCTGAAGCCGGTGGGTTGCCGAGGAAGGCGGCGATCACCCAGGCGGCGCTGGCAGCCGCCAGGCCGATGGAGCCGACGCCGATCACTGCGCTGGTATTTTCCGACAGGCGTCCGCGCGAGAAGGCCAGCAGCAGCCAGCCGAGCAGCGGGAAGAATAGAGTCAGGGCTAGAAGGTTCATCCGCGCATCTCGCTGGCAGCGTCGATATCCAGGGTGTTGAAGCGGCGATACAGCTGCAGCAGGATCGCCAGGCCGATGCTGGCCTCGGCGGCTGCCAGGGTGATCACCAGAATGAACATCACCTGGCCGTCAGCCGCACCCCAGCGGGCGCCGGCGACGATGAAGGCGAGCGCTGCGGCGTTCATCATCACCTCCAGGCTCATCAGGATGAACAGGATGTTGCGCCGCACCATCAGGCCGACCAGGCCGATGCAGAACAGCACGCCGGCCAGGGCCAGGCCGTGCTCCAGGGGTATACCGGTCATGCTGTGGGCTCCTTGGCGTCATGGCGGCCCAGGTGGTAGGCGGCGACCAGGGCGGCGAGCAGCAGCATCGAGGCCAGCTCCACCACCAGCAGGTAGGGGCCGAACAGGCTGATGCCGACGGCCTTGGCTTCGACCGTGGTATGGCCGATCTGGGCATCGCTGACATGGCTGAGCAGCACGTAGAGCAACTGCCCGAGCAGCAGGGCGCTGAGAATGGCCGGACCGACCCAGATGCCGGGCGTCAGCCACCTGCGTTCCTGATCGGCAGCGGCCGGGCCGAGGTTGAGCATCATCACCACGAAGACGAACAGCACCATGATGGCGCCGGCGTAGACGATGATTTCCAGCGCGCCGGCGAAGGGCGCGCCAAGGGCGAAGAACACCATCGACACCGCCAGCAGCGAGACGATCAGGTAGAGCAGGGCATGCACCGGATTGGTGTTGGTGATCACCCCCACCGTCGATGCCACCGCCACGCCGGCGGCGAAGTAGAACGCGAATTCCATTACAGGCTCCTCACGGTAGCCCGCGCACGGTGGCGGGCGAGGGGCAGGGAGAGTGTTGTCAGCATCATGGCAGCAGTCCCTTGACGTTGATCGGCTCGGCCTCGTCCTGCGCGGCGCCCTTGGGCTTGCCGGCGATGGCCATGCCGGCGACGCGGTAGAAGTTGTAGTCCGGGTTCTTGCCGGGGCCGCTGATCAGCAGGTCTTCCTTCTCGTACACCAGATCCTGGCGCTTGAACTCGCCCATCTCGAAGTCGGGGGTGAGCTGGATCGCCGTGGTCGGGCAGGCTTCCTCGCACAGGCCGCAGAAGATGCAGCGCGAGAAGTTGATGCGGAAGAACTCCGGGTACCAGCGACCGTCATCGGTCTCGGCCTTCTGCAGCGAGATGCAGCCTACCGGGCAGGCCACGGCGCACAGGTTGCATGCCACGCAGCGCTCTTCGCCGTCGGGGTCGCGGGTGAGGACGATGCGGCCCCGGTAGCGCGGCGGCAGGTAGACCGGCTCTTCCGGGTATTGCAGGGTGTCACGCTTGCGAAAACCATGGCTGAAGACCATGGCCAGGCTGCGTAGCTGGGTGGCGGTGCCGACCAGCACGTCCCAGATGTATTTGAACATTGCGTTTCTCCTTACTGGGCCGCGGCCAGCACGAATGCGCCGGTCACCAGCAGGTTGATCAGGGTCAGCGGCAGGCAGAACTTCCAGCTGAAGGCCATGACCTGGTCATAGCGCGGGCGTGGGATCGACGCGCGCAGCAGGATGAAGATCATGATGAAGAAGGCCGTCTTCAGCGCGAACCAGAAGAACGGGATCTGCGGCAGGATGCCGAACGGGCCGTGCCAGCCACCGAAGAACAGCGTCACCAGCAGGGCCGAGACGGTGACGATGGCGACGTACTCGCCAACGAAGAACATGCCCCACTTCATCCCGGCGTATTCGATGTGGTAACCGTCGGCCAGCTCCTGTTCGGCTTCCGGCTGGTCGAACGGGTGACGGTGGGTCACGGCGACGGCAGCGATGAAGAAGGTACAGAAGCCGAAGAACTGCGGAATGATGAACCACAGGTTCTGCGCCTGGTAATCGACGATGTCGCGCATGTTGAACGAGCCGACCTGCGCCACCACACCCATCAGTGCCAGGGCCAGGAACACCTCGTAGGAGATGGTCTGGGCCGACGCGCGCAGGCTGCCGAGCAGGGCGAACTTGTTGTTGCTCGACCAGCCGGCGAACAGCACCGCGTAGACCGAAAGGCCGGCCATGGCGAAGAAGAACAGGATGCCGATGTTCAGGTCCGCCACCCCCCAGGTCGGGGTGATGGGGATGATGGCGAAGGCCATCAGCATCGCCGAGAAGGCGATCATCGGTGCCAGGATGAAGATGAACCTGTCGGCGAACGGCGGCGTCCAGTCCTCCTTGAAGAACATCTTGATCATGTCGGCGGCGATCTGGAACATGCCGAACGGCCCGACGCGGTTGGGGCCGTAGCGGTCCTGCCACCAGCCGAGCAGGCGCCGCTCGATGAAGCTCAGCAGCGCACCGCAGACCACCACCACCAGCAGGATGACGATGGCCTTGAGTACGGCGATGACGATCTCGATCAGTTCGGGCGTCAACCAGCTCATTGTGCGGCCTCCTGCAGCAGGGTCACGCTGGCACCGGCGAGCGTCGCCGGAATGCCCGGCAAGCCGAGCGGCAGGCCGACCAGGCCGACGCCCAGATCGTCACGCACCTGCAGCGGCAGGCGCAGGGCCTGGCCGTTGACGCGCAGGGCCAGCAGCGCACCGTCGTTCACCCCAAGGCGAGCCGCCTCGTCGCGGGCCAGGGCCACATAGGGCTCGGGCATGCGTTCCTGGATGGGTTTGGCGCGCGCGGAGTTTTCCTCGCTGCCGAACAGGTGGTGCAGCGGCGCCACCTGCCAGGTACCGGCCGCCGGGTTGAACGCAGCGTTCACCGCGAACCAGGGCAGCGCGTTGCCAGCGGCCTCGAGCAGACGCACGCCGGGGTCGCCGGCGCGCAGGTGACCACCGACCTCGTCCTGGAACTTGTTCCAGGCCTGCGGCGAGTTCCAGCCCGGCGACCAGGCGAACGGAATCTGCTGCCGGTCTTCCTTGCTGCCGGCGTAGCCTTCCATGGAGAAGGCGAAGGCCGAATCCTGATCCTGCGGCTGACGCGGCTCGTGCACGCTGATGTTGGCGCGCATGGCGGTGCGACCGCTGTAGCGATGCGGTTCGCGCGCCAGCTTGAGGCCCTTGATGCGGAACGCGGCGCTCGGCGCGGCGTCCCTGATGCCGGCCAGCAGCGGGTTGCTGGCGGCGCAGGCGTCGGTGACCTGGTCCAGCTGCGTCCAGTCCACGGCCTTGCCCTGCAGGGTGCTGTGCAGCGCGTGCAGCCAGCGCCAGCCCTCGCGGATCAGGATGTTGCTGTCGTAGTAACTCGGCTCATAGACCTGGAAGAAACGCTGGGCGCGGCCCTCGAGGCTGACCAGGGTGCCGTCGCCCTCGGCGAAGCTGGCCACCGGCAGCAGCAGGTGGGCGCGTTCGCTGGTCGCGGTGCGTTGGTGGTCGGCGACGATCACGCTCTGCGCGGCAGCCAGCGCGGCATCGACCTTGGCAGCATCGGCGCGGCGGTACAGGTCGTTCTCCAGCACGATCACGGCATCGGCCTGGCCGCTGCTCAGGGCCTGCAGCGCGGCGTCGACGGATTCGCCGCCGAGCAGGGCCAGGCCCAGGCTGTTGGCCTCGGGCACCACCAGGCTCAGCGAGCCGTTCTTCTCACGGTTCTTCAGGGCGCTGGCGATGTTGGCGGCCGCTTCGATCAGGGCCTTGTCGCCCAGCGAGGCACCGGACACGATCAGCGGGCGACTGGCGTTGGTCAGCGCAGCGGCGATGCGCTGTACCAGCTCGCGCGCCTCCGCTTCCAAGCCGTCCACGGCCGGGGCGCTGGGGTCGATGGCGTGGGCCACGGCGAAACCGATACGGGCCAGATCGGCCGGCGCGGCATGCACGCTCTCGGCGGCGACGTCATCCAGGCGGGTCTCGCCGACGCTGGCGATGAACAGGGGATGCCGGGCGTGCTGGGCGACGTTCTGCACGGCTGCCATGTGCCAGTCCTGGATGCGTGCGCCGGCGGCGATCTCGGTGGCCTTGCCCTTGACCGCCTGGCGCAGGGCCAGGGCCAGGCGCGCAGCGGTCTGGGTCAGGTCTTCGCCGAGGACGAAGATGGCGTCGTGCAGCTCGACATCGCGCAGCGTCGGCGTCGGCAGCGGGCCGTTGCGCAGGATGTCGCGGATCAGGCGAATGTTGTCCAGCTCGGCGGCCGCGATGCCACTGTAGTAGTGCTCGGCACCGACCAGTTCGCGCAGGGCGAAGTTGGCTTCGAGGCTGGCGCGCGGCGAGCCGATGCCGATCACGCGCTTGCCCTCGAGCAGCTCGGCGGCCTTGTCCAGCGCGGCATCGATGCCCAGCGGCTGACTCCCCAGCAGTGGCTGGCGCGGGCGATCCTCGCGGTTGACGTAGCCGTAGCCGAAACGGCCGCGGTCGCAGAGGAAGTACTGGTTGACCGAGCCGTTGAAGCGGTTCTCGATCCGGCGCAGTTCGCCGTAGCGCTCGCCGGGACTGATGTTGCAGCCGCTGGAGCAGCCATGGCAGATGCTTGGAGCGAACTGCATGTCCCACTTGCGGTTGTAGCGCTCGGAATGGGTCTTGTCGGTGAACACGCCGGTCGGGCAGACCTCGACCAGGTTGCCGGAGAACTCGCTTTCCAGCATGCCGTCCTCGACGCGACCGAAGTACACGTTGTCGTGGGCGCCATACACGCCCAGGTCGGTGCCGCCGGCGTAGTCCTTGTAGTAGCGCACGCAGCGGTAGCAGGCGATGCAGCGGTTCATCTCATGGGCGATGAACGGGCCAAGCTCCTGGTTCTGGTGGGTGCGCTTGGTGAAGCGATAGCGACGGGCGTTGTGCCCGGTCATCACCGTCATGTCCTGCAGGTGGCAGTGACCGCCTTCCTCGCACACCGGGCAGTCGTGCGGGTGGTTGGTCATCAGCCATTCGACGACGCTGGCGCGGAACGCCTTGGATTCCTCGTCGTCGATGCTGATCCAGGTGTTGTCGGTGGCAGGCGTCATGCAGGACATGACGATACGACCACGGGTGTCGTTCTCGTCGTTGTACTGCTTGACCGCACACTGCCGGCAGGCCCCGACGCTGCCAAGCGCGGGGTGCCAGCAGAAGTAGGGGATATCGAGGCCGAGGGACAGGCAGGCCTGCAGCAGGTTGTCCGCTCCATCGACTTCGAAATCTTTGCCGTCTACGTGGATAGTGGCCATTTCTTTGAGTCTTCGTTTACCCGCTTGCTAAAGCGGCTGGCTAAGGGAATTCGTCTGTTCAGCTCGCGGTCGCCGGCGTGCGGGGCGTGCTCGCCACCTGCGCCACACCGGCCTCGAACTCTTCACGGAAATACTTGATGGCGCTGCCCAGCGGCTCCACCGCACCGGGTGCGTGGGCGCAGAAGGTCTTGCCCGGGCCGAGGAAGTTGACCAGCCCGAGCAGGGTCTGGATGTCTTCGGCGGTACCCTGTTTGCGCTCCAGGGCGCGGAGAATCTTCACGCTCCACGGCAGACCATCGCGGCACGGCGTGCACCAGCCACAGGACTCGCGGGCGAAGAACTCTTCCATGTTGCGCAGCAGGGAGACCATGTTGATCGAGTCGTCCACCGCCAGCGCCAGGCCGGTGCCCATGCGCGTACCGACCTTGGCGATGCCGCCAGCGTACATCTGCGCCTCGAGGTGCTCGGGCAGCAGGAAACCGGTACCGGCGCCGCCCGGCTGCCAGCACTTGAGCCGGTAGCCGTCGCGCATGCCGCCGGCATGCTCCTCGAACAGTTCGCGCGCGCTGACGCCGAACGGCAGCTCCCACAGGCCGGGGTTCTTCACCTTGCCGGAGAAGCCCATCAGCTTGGTGCCATGGTCTTCGCTGCCCGGACGGGCGAGGCTCTTGTACCAGTCGACACCGCCAGAAACGATGGCGGGCACGTTGCACAGGGTCTCGACGTTGTTGACGCAGGTCGGCTTGCCCCACACGCCGACGGCAGCGGGGAAGGGCGGTTTGGCGCGCGGGTTGGCGCGGCGGCCTTCGAGCGAGTTGATCAGCGCGGTTTCTTCGCCACAGATGTAGCGCCCGGCGCCGGTATGCACGAACAGCTCGAAATCGAAACCGGAGCCGAAGATGTTCTTGCCCAGCAGACCGGCAGCCTTGGCTTCCTCGATGGCGCGGTTGAGGTTGGCGGCGGCGTCGACGTATTCGCCGCGCAGGAAGATGTAGCCACGGTAGGCCTTGAGCGCGCGAGCCGAGATCAGCATGCCTTCCACCAGCAGGTGCGGCAGCTGCTCCATGAGCATGCGGTCCTTCCAGGTGTTGGGCTCCATCTCGTCCGCGTTGCACAGCAGGTAGCGGATGTTCAGGGATTCGTCGGCCGGCATCAGGCCCCACTTCACGCCCGTGGGGAAGCCTGCACCGCCGCGGCCCTTGAGACCGGATTCCTTGACGGTCTGCACGATGTCGGCCTGGGCCATCTCGGTCAGCGCCTTGCGTGCGGCGGCATAGCCGTTCTTCGCCTGGTACTCGGCCAGCCATACCGGCTGGGCGTCGTCGCGCAGGCGCCAGGTCAGCGGGTGGGTCTCTTCGCTGCGGGCGATGCGGTTGGCCGGGCCGATGGAGGTGAGGGTCTTCATTTGTAGTCCTCCAGCAGCTTGGCTACGCCGTCCGCTCGAACGTCGCCGAAGGTGTCGTCGTCGATCATCACGGCCGGGGCCTTGTCGCAATTGCCCAGGCAGCACACCGGCAGCAGGGTGAAACGCTCGTCGGCGGTGGTCTGGCCGAGGCCGATGCCGAGCTGTTGCTGCATCTCGGCGAGCACCGACTCATGGCCGCCGATGTAGCAGGTCATGCTGTCGCATACGCGGATGACGTGGCGGCCGACCGGTTGACGGAAGATCTGGCTGTAGAAGGTGGCGACGCCCTCGACGTCGCTGGCGGGGATGCCGAGGATCGCGCCAATGGCATCGGCGGCGCCGTCCGGCACCCAGCCGCGCTCCTTCTGCACGATCTTCAGCGCCTCGATGCTGGCGGCGCGCGGGTCTTCGTAGTGATGCATCTCGTGCTCGATGGCCGAGCGTTCGGTTTCGCTGAGGACGAAACGGTCTGTCTGGATTAGCGTGCTCATGATCAGCGGTCCACGTCGGCCATGACGAAGTCGATACTGCCCAGATAGGCAATCAGGTCCGCCACCATGCTGCCGCGAATCACTGCGGGGATCTGCTGCAGGTGGGCGAAGCTGGGGGTGCGAATCCGGGTGCGGTAGCTCATGGTGCTGCCGTCGCTCGTCAGGTAATAGCTGTTGATGCCCTTGGTCGCCTCGATCATCTGGAAGGCTTCGTTGGCCGGCATGACCGGGCCCCAGGAAACCTGCAGGAAGTGCGTGATCAGGGTCTCGATGTGCTGCAGCGTGCGCTCTTTCGGTGGCGGTGTGGTCAGCGGGTGGTCCGCCTTGTACGGGCCTTCCGGCATGTTCTTCAGGCACTGGTCGATGATGCGGATGCTCTGACGCATCTCTTCCACGCGGACCATGCAGCGGTCGTAGGCGTCGCCATTGGCGGCCAGCGGCACCTCGAACTCGAAGTTCTCGTAGCCGGAGTAGGGGCGCGCCTTGCGCAGGTCGAAGTCGCAGCCGGTGGCGCGCAGACCGGCACCGGTGGTGCCCCATTCCAGCGCTTCCCTGGTGTTGTACTGCGCCACGCCGATGGTGCGCGCCTTGAGGATGCTGTTCTTCAGTGCCGCCTTCTCGTACTCGTCGAGGCGCTTGGGCAGCCAGTCGACGAACTCCTTGACCAGCTTGTCCCAGCCGCGTGGCAGGTCGTGGGCGACGCCGCCGATGCGGTACCAGGCCGGATGCAGGCGGAAGCCGGTGATGGCTTCGATCACCTTGTAGGCGCGCTGGCGGTCGGTGAAGGTGAAGAACACCGGGGTCATGGCGCCGACGTCCTGGATGTAGGTCCCCAGGAACAGCAGGTGGCTGGTGATGCGGAAGAACTCGGCGAGCATCACGCGGATGGTGTCGACCTTCTGCGGCACCTTGATGCCGGCCAGCTTCTCCACGGCCAGCACGTAGGGCAGGTTGTTCATCACCCCGCCGAGGTAGTCGATGCGGTCGGTGTAGGGGATGAAGCTGTGCCAGCTCTGGCGCTCGGCCATCTTCTCGGCGCCACGGTGGTGGTAGCCGATCTCCGGCACGCAGTCGACGATCTCTTCACCGTCGAGCTGCAGGATGATGCGGAAGGCACCGTGCGCGGAAGGGTGGTTGGGGCCGAGGTTGAGGAACATGTAGTCCTCGTGCTCGCCGCCGCGTTTCATGCCCCAGTCCTCCGGGCGGAAGCGCGCGGCTTCTTCCTCGAGCTGCTGCTTGGCCAGAGTCAGGCTGAAGGGGTCGAACTCGGTGGCGCGCGCCGGATAGTCCTTGCGCAGCGGGTGGCCTTCCCAGGTCGGCGGCATCATGATGCGGCTCAGGTGCGGGTGGCCGGTGAAGGTGATGCCGTACAGGTCCCAGACCTCACGCTCGTACCAGTTGGCGTTGGGCCAGATGCCGGTGGCGCTCGGCAGGTTGAGATCGCCCTCGCGCAGCGCCACCTTGATCATCACGTCACTGTTACGCTCCAGCGACATTAGGTGGTAGAACACAGTGAAGTCGGCATCCGGCAGGCCGCGACGCTGGGTGCGCAGGCGCTCGTCGACGCCGTGCAGGTCATAGAGCATCACGTAGGGGCGCGGCAGCTTGCGCAGGCAGGTGAGCACCTCGATCAGGCGCTCGCGGGCGACCCAGAGAACCGGCATGCCGGTGCGGGTGCTTTGCAGGGTGAAACTGTCGTCGCCGAATTGGGCGCGCAGTTCGGCGACGACGTCCTGGTCGTCAGCTTTGTATGGCGGTATGGACACAACGGTGTCTGCAGTCATGGTCTCGGTCGCTATCGAACAACGTAGAAAGTGGGCGTGAGGCTTGCGCAGGCAAGCATCGGCTCAGACTTCGTCAGGGCTACGCAGGTTGGTAACGGCGATTCGCTGCTCGCGGCGCTGTTCCTTTTGCGAAGGCATTTCGGCACGGTAGATGCCTTGGTCGCCTACGACCCAGGATAGCGGGCGGCGCTCCTGGCCGATGGATTCCTGCAGCAGCATCAAGCCTTGCAGGAACGCCTCCGGACGGGGCGGGCAGCCGGGAATGTAGACGTCCACGGGGAGGAACTTGTCCACGCCCTGAACGACCGAGTAGATGTCGTACATGCCGCCGGAGTTGGCGCATGAACCCATGGAGATGACCCACTTGGGCTCCAGCATCTGCTCATAGAGACGCTGGATGACCGGCGCCATCTTGATGAAGCAGGTGCCGGCGATGACCATGAAGTCGGCCTGACGCGGTGACGCACGAATGACTTCGGCGCCGAAGCGTGCGACGTCGTGCGGTGCGGTGAAGGCGGTGGTCATTTCCACATAGCAGCAAGAGAGGCCGAAGTTGTACGGCCACAGGGAATTCTTGCGCCCCCAGTTGACCGCGCCGCTCAGCACGTCCGAGAGCTTGCCCATGTAGATGTTCTTGTGAACCTGGTCCTCTAGCAGCGGGTCGGAGACGACCTCCCGCTGGCCGATCGGATACGCCTCATTGGGCGCATCCGGGTCGACCCGAGTAAGTTTGTATTGCATCGCCAAAGCCTCATTGTTTTAGCTTCGCCTGCCGTTCACGACGTCCCTGCGGTGCCCAATCGAGCGCGCCGATACGCCAAAGATAGACAAGACCTGCCAACAGAATTGCTATGAAAACTGTAGCTTCGATCAGGCCCGCCCAGCCGCTTTCGCGCACCGAGACAGCCCAAGCGAAGAGATAGAGGGCTTCAACGTCGAAGATCACGAAGAGCATCGCGACCAGATAGAACTTGGCTGACAGGCGCAGACGCGCGCTGCCGGTGGGAAGCATGCCCGACTCGAACGGCTCGTTCTTGCTGCGGCCCCACGCCTTGCTGCCAAGCAGGCTGGAGACGCCGAGCATGAAGGCGATGAGCCCGCAGACACCCAGCAAGAAAACAGCGAAAGCCCAGTTCTGGGACATGGTCGTTACCGCATCAGGCATGCCGGTACTCCTTGAAATTAAGGAACGGCTTTTAATTTAGTAGTCGCCTAACGCCATCGAGGGCGCTGACGCAAAGTGTGTATACAATACTATGTGCACGCCAACTGTAAGTAAATTTTTCAGAGAAAAATTATTCTCGCAGTTTGATCATTTCTGTCGAGCTTGTGATTGACAGGCGCCCGCAGTGCCGTTCTTGAGCCTTTCGCTCGTCCCGTCGTCCCCGCAACTATAGCTGGCAACCCCTCGCTGGCAACTTTGCGCCGCAAATTCAGCTGACTAATCTGCCTTATTTCCGTCCCGGATGAGCCGCCGCGAAATGAGCAATTCATTGCCACTTTGGTGTTGGGGCGAAAGCAGCAGGTGCAGGCCTGTGTCATGGGCAAAGGTATAAGCAGAAGCCGCGATTATCACTAAACGATATGCCTTCCTGGGTGTTGCGCCCGCGATCTTGTACTAGCGTGCATGAATCGCCGGAGCGCGATGCATCATTGATCGAGCAGTGCCCACCAACCGCTGGGTCTGCGCTGTTGCCCCTGCCTGGGTATGCCGGCCCTTCGTACGAATAACAAGATGAGGGGTTTTGCCATGCCTGTCGCCCAGTCCCTGTCGCGTATCGTTCCTGTCGTTCTGCTACTCGCCCTGAGTGCGCCTGCCAGCGCCGAGCAGGGCGACTACAGCTTCTGGCAGACCTTGAGCAATCTGGTTTCCCCTCCTGGGGCCGATAACCCGGTCATGCCGGCGCAGCGCGTCGGGCCTTATCCGCTGCTGGCCAATCCGAGCGGCTTCAACAGTGGCTTCAATGCTAGCAACTACTACGGTTGGCAGACCATCCAGATGGCGCCGGAAACCGGCGCGGTGTGCGGCAATGGCTCGCCCTACAAGTTCTTCATCAACCGGGTGCCGAATACCCGCAACACCATCGTCTACCTGGAGGGTGGCGGTGCCTGCTGGGACTACGCCAGCTGCAGCGGGCAGGCCGGCATTCGCGGTGCGCGCAACCCCGACGGGATCGCCGACGACTACATGTCGCTGCTCAATCCGGGGGCGAGCCTGGTCAGCCCGTTCGTGGTGCGCCTGCATCCCTGGACGCGGGTGAAGACGCAGAACTGGAACATGGTCTACGTGCCGTACTGCACCGGTGACATCTATTCCGGCGACAAGGTGGCGGTGTATGACGACCCGCAGGGGCAGCAGCCCCTGGTCTGGCATCACAACGGCCTGCGCAACATGCGCGCCGTGGTGGGGTGGCTCAAGGACAACCTGCCGCGCCCCACGCAGATGCTGACCACAGGGTGCAGCGCCGGCGGCGCCGGCAGCCTGACCAACTATGCCAACCTGCGCCAGGACATGGCGCCCAGTCGCGGCTACCTGGTCAACGACTCCGGGCCGGTCTACACCGCCCTGGCGGGGGACAACCAGCGCTATCCGTCCTATCCGCTGCAAGCCTTCATTCGTCAGGCCTGGGGCCTGGATGCCGAGCAGGGACCACTGCAGTACCTGCAGGCGCGCCTGCCCGGCTTCGACAGGAGCGACCTGGGCAGCCTCTACCCGGCGCTCTCGAGTAACCTGCCGGGTGATCGCATGGGCCATACGCACTTCTGGCAGGACCTGAACTACTCCGCCTATTCCTACGAGCGCTTCTATCCGGAGATCGTCAACGCGCCGGACCAGGCGACCAAGGAAGCGCTGATCAAGCAACGCTGGGCGACCGATACGTCGCGCCTGCGCAGCCAGCTGGCCAGCCTGGGGAATGTCGGGGGCTACTTCCCGCAGTTTCGTGACGTCAACGAAAGCCACTGCACCAGCATCATCGAGTTCGCCAATGCCGATATCCAGGAGCAGAACCTGCAACTGGACAACTTCGTCAGCAGCGTGCTCGACGGCAGCGGGCAAGTGCTGGAAGCATCGGAAAGCAGTGATGTGGCCGACCGCAACAAGCCGTTCAATCTGCTGTATTACCTGCTCGACCAACTGCTCTGAACGGATGATCGGCTAGTGCTGCGGCGGCGCCTCTGCCGCGGCGCTAGCTGTCCGGGCGTTGTCGATAGTTGCGTTCGCGCGCCTCCTGCAGACGCTGGCGCAGGTACTGATCGCGGGACAGGCCGTCGGGAATGCTCTGCAGGGCCAGCACTTCCTCGACGATGCGCTTCTCCTCGGCCTTGTAGCGTGCGAAGTTCGGGTCGACCCGTTGCGCCTGCCTGGCCTCGCGCTCTGCACTGAGGGCCTGGTAACGCCTGATCAGGGCTTCGGCGCGGCGCTTCTGTTCCTGCTCGTCTGTGCTGACGGCCCTGATCAGGCCGATCTGCAGCAGCAAGGCTTCGCTCAGCGCCAGCTCGCCCCTGCGTTCCAGTGCGTCGACGCCTTCACTCAGTTGCTGCGCTTGCGCCTCGCGGCCGTCAGCGTCGAGTTCGCTGGCGTGCTCGATGAAGCCCCGGTAACGCCGATGGAACTCCAGACGCCGTTCCTGCTGCTGAACTTCGGGTTTCGCCAGCAGTTGCAGCTGCTCCTCGCTGAGGTCGGCCGGGGCTGGCGCGGGGCTGCCTTGCGCGGCTTGCGCCGTGGGCACCTGCGCGGGCTGCGGGATGGCGGAATGCAGGGTATCAGGACGCTGCCAGTACCAGGCGAGTGTCACGCTGCCCAATACGAGGCAGCTGCCGAACAGCAGGGAAGAGCGAGGCATGGGCGGTCCTTGCGCGAGTCGAGTGTGTTCCAGCTTAGAAGCCGCGGCTGCGCCTTGCCTGTTCCATGCGTCGATTGCATGCGCCGCCCCTCGCGCGGTGGCGCGAGAGGGGCGCGGCTGGGTCAGAGCAGCGGCTTGCCGTCGTCGCGGGTGACGATCACGGTGGCCGAGCGTGGACGGCGACCGGCACCGTCCGGCCAGGTGCTGCGGAAGTTCGTCGAGGTCGAGCCTTCACCCGGGTGCTGGATGTTGACGAATAGCGTGCGGAAGTCCGGCGTGGCGGTGATGCCGGTGACCTCGCAGCCAACCGGGCCGACCAGGAAGCGCTTGACCTCGCCGGTGACGGGCTCGGCCACCAGCATCTGGTTGTTGCCGAACGGGCCGCTGGCCAGCTGGCTGCCGCTCATGTCGGTCTGGATCCACAGGCGACCGTCGTTATCGAACCAGAGGCCGTCCGGGCTGGCCAGGCGATTGTCGGCGGTCAGCGGCCTGCCGTTGGGGTCGAGACTGTCGCCTTCCGGCCCGGCCAGCAGGAACAGGCTCCAGACGAACTCGCGGCCGGCATGATCGCGGCTCTGCTCGCGCCAGCGGATGATGTGGCCATAGGCGTTGGCCGGGCGCGGGTTGGCGGCGTCCACGACGGTGCGCGAGGTGTTGTTGGTCAGGGTGAAATAGATGTCGCCGTTCTGCGGGTTCATCGCCCCCCATTCCGGCCGGTCCATCTTGGTGGCGCCCACGATGTCGGCCGCCAGGCGGGTGTTGATCAGCACCTCGCCCTGGTCGGCGAAGCTGACCCCGGCAGCCCTGCAGGCCGCCTGGAAGGCCTTGTTGCGGATGTCCAGCGCCAGCCATTCGCCCTTGCCATTGGCCTTGAAGCGCGCCACGTAGAGGGTGCCCTCGTCGAGCAGGCTGCCGTTGCTGCGCCCCGGAATGTACTTGCCACGGCTGACGAACTTGTAGATGTACTCGTTCTGCGAGTCGTCGCCGGAGTAGCAGACCACCGGGCGCCCCGGCTTGGTCGGGGCGAACACCAGGCCCTCGTGGGCGAAGCGGCCCAGGGCGGTGCGCTTGACCGGTGCGGCTTCGGGGGCGAAGGGATCGATCTCGACGATCCAGCCGAAGTGGTTGGGCTCGTTGCGATAGTCGCCACTGGCGTTGGCGGCCAGGCGGGTGGCGTTGAAGCGCTGAAATTCGTCACCGGCCAGGTGATCCCAGCCGTAGCGGCTGGCACTGCCGACTTCGTAGCGCGTCATTTCGCGCGGACGCTCGGCGTCGCCGCTGGCGAAGTAGCCGGCCCAGTTTTCCTCGCAGGTCAGGTAGGTGCCCCAGGGGGTGAAGCCGTTAGAGCAGTTGTTCAGCGTGCCGCGCGTGGCGGTGCCGTCCGGGCTGTAGCGGGTGCTGAGCAGGGCGTGGCCGCGCGCCGGGCCGCTGATCTGCATCGGTGTCGCGCCGGTGATGCGGCGATTGCGGGCGCTGGGCAGTACCTCCCACTGGCCGCGGTTGCGACGAACTTCCACCACCGAAACCCCGTGGGCGTTGATTTCCTTGCGGACCTCGTCGGCGCTGCTGCGCTTGCCGTCGACCAGCGTCGGGCCGTTGGGGTGCAGCAGCGGGGCGTCGATGTACTCGTGGTTGAGGACCAGCAGACCGTGGTCGCTCTTGTGGCCGGCACCGCGCTGACCATCGATGGGGAAGAAGTGCATGCCGTCGTGGTGCATGCCCACCTGATCGGCCTGATCGGCGGCGCTGTTGCCGGCATTGTCGAGGAATGCCGGGAAGCTGCCGCGAATGGGCGTGCCCCAGGGAATGAAGGGTGTGGCCTTGTAGCCGGCCGCCACCGCCGTGAACGGCAGACGCTTGCCGCGTTTCTTCAGGCGTTCGAGCAGGTCCTTGAGCGGATTCCCGGCGGCTTCGGCACTGCCGGGCAGGGCGACGCCGAGGAAGCCCATGACACCGAGTGCCGCACCGCCTGCAACCACCTGGCGGCGGCTCAGTCCGGCCTCGATCAGGTCATTGATATGGGGGTTGCTGGAGGCGTTGCTGAGGGGTTCATCGCCATTGCCGAATAGCACGTCTTGCTCTTGTTCGATACGCACGGTGGGCTCCTTGATTGGGCTGATCGACGGAGCTATGACGCTAATCAAGGAAAACGACGGAATCGTGACAGTGCCTGCGCACTGCCGCACAAATCGGCCAGAAAAGGGCGCTCATGCGCCTGCCCGGCAGGTTGAACGCAGGGGATAAAAAAAGCCCCGGCAGGGTCGGGGCGGATTAGGCAAAAGAACTGCTGCGGATGCGTGGTCCGCAGCAGAGAACCGTTCTTAGTGGAACTGGTTCATGGTGTTGTCTTTACCGCTTGCCTTCAGAGCAGCTTCGCCAGCGAAGTACTCCTTGTGGTTGTCGCCGATGTCGGAGCCAGCCATGTTCTGGTGCTTGACGCAGGCGATGCCCTGACGCAGTTCCTGACGCTGAACGCCTTTCACGTAGGCCAGCATGCCCTGGTCGGCGAAGTAGCCCTTGGCCAGGTTGTCGGTAGACAGCGCGGCGGTGTGGTAGGTCGGCAGGGTGATCAGGTGGTGGAAGATGCCGGCCTGAGCGGAACCATCGCGCTGGAAGGTGCGGATCTTCTCGTCGGCAACCTGAGCCAGTTCGGTCTCGTCGTACTCGACGCTCATCAGCTTGGCGCGGTCGTAGGCGGAAACATCCTTGCCTTCGGCGGCCATGGCGTCGAACACCTGCTGGCGGAAGTTCAGGGTCCAGTTGAAGGACGGGCTGTTGTTGTAAACCAGCTTGGCGTTCGGGATGACTTCGCGGATGCGGTCAACCATGCCCTTGATCTGGCCAACGTGCGGCTTCTCGGTTTCGATCCACAGCATGTCGGCGCCGTTCTGCAGGCTGGTGATGCAGTCCAGTACGCAGCGGTCTTCGCCAGTGCCCTTGCGGAACTGGAACAGGTTGGACGGCAGACGCTTCGGACGCAGCAGCTTGCCTTCGCGCTTGATCACGACATCACCGTTGCCCAGCTCGGCGTCGGAGATTTCGTCGCAGTCGAGGAAGGAGTTGTACAGGTCGCCCAGGTCGCCCGGCTCTTTGGTCACGGCGATCTGCTTGGTCAGACCGGCACCCAGGGAGTCGGTACGAGCGACGATCACGCCGTTGTCGATGCCCAGCTCGAGGAACGCGTAGCGAACGGCAGCGATCTTGGCGAGGAAGTCGGCGTGTGGAACGGTCACTTTGCCGTCCTGGTGGCCGCACTGCTTCTCGTCGGAAACCTGGTTCTCGATCTGGATGCAGCAGGCACCGGCTTCGATCATGCGCTTGGCCAGCAGGTAGGTGGCTTCCGGGTTACCGAAGCCAGCGTCGATGTCGGCGATGATCGGGACGATGTGGGTCTCGTGGTTGTCGATCTGCGCCTGGATCTCGGCAGCCTTGGCGTGGTCGCCAGCCTCACGGGCGGCGTCCAGGGCGGTGAACAGCAGGTCCAGCTCGCGGCTGTCAGCCTGGCGCAGGAAGGTGTACAGCTCTTCGATCAGGTCGGAGACGGCAGTCTTCTCGTGCATCGACTGGTCCGGCAGCGGGCCGAAGTCGGAACGCAGGGCCGCGACCATCCAGCCGGACAGGTACAGGTAGCGCTTGTTGGTGGTCTTCAGGTGCTTCTTGATCGAGATCAGCTTCTGCTGACCGATGAAGCCGTGCCAGCAGCCCAGGGACTGGGTGTAGACGGACGAATCGGCGTCGTACTCGGCCATGTCCTTGCGCATGATGTCAGCGGTGTACTGAGCGATTTCCAGACCGGTCTTGAAGCGGTTCTGAGCGCGCATACGGGCGACGGACTCTGGGTTGATAGCGCTCCAGCTGCTGCCGAATTTCTCTTTCAGAGCGGCTACAGCCTTGATGTCGTTTTGATATGCGGACATGGTCAATCCTTCAGAAAATGTGTTGGTTGAGCACCGACTACCCACTCAATGCGCGCACGGATGCGGCGGCTGCGGGAGGCTTCCACTTGAACGGCGAGAAAACGGCTGGGGCGAGGATGTACCGCGAGGAGGGGGGATGCAGCTAACAGTTCGGTAACGTCGCCGGTGCGGGTCGGCTCGTGGAAACCTTGGGCACCTGCTGGGCTTTCGATCTGTCTGACGCTAAACGCTTCCCCGTCCCTCAGGACAACTACGTTCCAGTCGCAACCTCGTCGTACGGCCTTGTGGGCTGTTGGGACACGGATCGTCGCGAAGTACTTCGCGGGCGATCTGGAGATCCTTTTCAGGACCCCTGGCTAGCGGGAGCGAGGCCATCATGCCTCTGGTGAAATGCTTCGTCAAACGTTTTGTAGTGGTTTTTTAAAACTACTACATATTCAGTAGATGACCGGTTGGTCATTGATGGCAGCCCATGGGGCGGGCGTTTCAGGCATTTCGCGGGCTGCGCGCACTGTCCATGCTGCGCAGGGCGAAAGGGGCATGCGACTTTGGTCGGGGGTCAGTCGAGGGCTTCGACCTTGAGGCGCAGCGACATGTCTTCGCGGCCTTGCGTGGTCTGACGGCGCAGCACGTCGCGGCCGTCGGAGCTGGTTTGCTCGCTGACGCCCCCCAGGGTGATCCACTCGCCGAGCCGACCACTGACGCGGGTGTCGGTGCTCTGCACGTCGATCACGTTGGAGCGGTTGCTGCTGACGCGGTCACGCTGGCTGCTGATGGTCACGTGCACCAGTTCGCCGGACAGGCTGGCCGTCACGTAGAAGCCGCGCGTCACGTCGCGATACTGGGTGTCCTGATAGACCTGGCCGTAGGGGCCGGTGCTGGTGGTGGTCAGCGGCACGCTCTGGCCCACCTGGATCAATGCCGGATAGCCTTCGGTCGCCTGCACCTGCTGGGTGCCGCCACCACGGCTGTCGGTGCTGCGGCGGATGATGCGCACCTGGTCGCGACCATTCACCTCGCCGCGCCCCACCTGGACCTCGGCGTTGCCGGCGCTGAGCGTGCCGTCGACGCGGTAGCCGCGATCGTTCTGGTAATTGCTGTCGCTGCTTTCCACGGTGATCAGCAGCCGGCGTGGCTGGGTGTCGAGCTGCTGCAGAAGCAGGCGAACTTCGCCGATCTTGCCCGGCGATGCGTTGACGATCAGTTGATTGCCATAGGCGCTGACCCGGCCTTCGTTGCCCAGCATCGACTGCACCACGCCGAGCACGTCGTCGGCGGTGCGGTAGTTCAGTGGGATCACTTCGGTCGCCGCATGCAGGGGCAGGCATAGACCAAGGAGCAGGGTGGCGAGCAGCGTGCGCAGGGTCATAGCAGAAAGCTCCGCAGGTCAGGATCGGTGATGCTGGTATCCCAGGCCTGATCGAACTGGGCCTGACGCTGGCGCACGCGTGCCGGGTCGGCATACAGCGCGTAGCCGGCCTGCTGGTCGAGCTCGGGGCGCAGCAGCAGGCCTCGGTCGTCGGCGATCAGGTAGGCCAGTTCGTCACTGGGGTAATCGGGGTTGAGCTTGCGGATATGCAGATTGGACGACAGCCGCCGGGACAGGGTGAGCAGGCGATGGCCATCCTTCACCGCGCGCGTCGGGTCGCGCAACAGGATGCGCAGGCGCGCGCGCGGACTGGAGAGCAGGAAGCGGGTGCAGGCCTGCTGCACGCTGCTGTGGTGATACAGCCATGGCTCCAGATCGTCGCTGTACAGGCACAGGCTGCGCTGCGCCTGCTGGATCAGCGCCAGGACGTGGGCGCGGGCCTCCTGCGGCTGGCTGAAGCGCTCCAGGCGCTCGTGCTGGCCGAGGATGAAGGGCGCCGGCTCCCACTGCGCGACATCTGGCGTGACGGGCTCGGGATTGTGCACGGCAAAACGCCCCGGCGACTCGAATTCGATAGCCGCCAGCTCGCTGGGCGCTTGCGTATCGTCCGTATCGACCGGGGCGTCTTCGTTGTCCATCGCTTCCTCTACTGGCTGGTGCGCACCATGTCCACGTGCGGGATGCCGGCGTCGAGATATTCGTCGCTGACTATCCTGAAGCCTAGCCTTTCATAGAACGGCGTGGCATGCACCTGAGCGGTGAGCATTTGCTGACGCAGGCCGCGCTTTTCCGCCTCGGCGATCACCGCTTGCATCAGCGTCTCGCCCACCTTGAGGCCGCGCCAGTCCTTGAGCACCGAGACGCGGCCGATATGGCCGTCGGGCAGTAGGCGCGCCGTGCCGACCGCGTAGTCGCCTTCCTCGACGAGAAAATGCACGGCATCGGCGTCCTCGGCGTCCCACTCCAGCTCCGGCGGAACGGACTGTTCGGCGACGAAAACGGTGTCCCGAATCCGCCGCAGCTCGGCATTGTCCTTATGCCAGTCCGCCACGCGGACAGTGATCTCACTCATCGGCGAACCCCAGGCTTCCCTGTTTGACCAGTTCCCAGAGCAGGGTACGCCCTTCGTCGTCGGCCAGCCAGGCGCCGAGGTTCTCGACATGCAGCGCGTCGGCGCTGCAGATCAGCTTCAGCAGTTCGCGCAGGCGAGCCGTGACCAGGCGGCTCTGGCCGCTGGCGAACAGCACCAGGTCTTCGCCGACTTCCGACCAGGCCATGCGTGCGCTGGGATTGCGGATGATGATCGCGCCATCTTCCAGGGCGCCGAGGAAATCCTCTTCGCCGATCTCGATGCCAGCGACCAGCTCGGGGTACTTGGGCTCGGTCATGAACTGGCCGAACCAGGTCATCAGCAGGCGCTCGTCACTCATGTGCTCGTTGAGCAGGGCCTTGAGGCGCTCCAGGGCGTCGCGCTGGATCTGGTGCGGATCTTCGCTCGGCTGGATGTCGGCGTCGCTGTAGCGCTCTTCGTCGGGCAGGAACTGGCCGAGGAAATCGGTGAAATGGGTCAGTACTTCGGCAGCGCTTGGCGCGCGGAAGCCCACGGAATAGGTCATGCAATCATCCTCGGCAATGCCGTTGTGGGCCAGGCACGGCGGCAGATAGAGCATATCGCCGGGCTCCAGCACCCACTCTTCAGTTGGTTCGAATTCGGCCAGGATCTTCAGATCGGCGTGGGGGAGCAGCGGGCTGTCGGAATCGCACATCTGGCCCACTTGCCAGCGGCGATGGCCATGGGCCTGCAGCAGGAATACGTCGTAGTTGTCGAAATGCGGGCCGACGCCGCCACCGGGGGCGGCGAAGCTGATCATCAGGTCGTCGATGCGCCACTTGGGCAGGAACTTGAAGTCCTCCAGCAGCTCGGCGACCTCGGGCACGAACTGGTCGACCGCCTGAATCAGCAGGGTCCAGTCGCGTTCCGGCAGGTCCTGGAAGGTGTCCTCGTTGAACGGGCCGCGCTGCAGTTCCCAGGGGCGCTCGCCATGCTCGATGACCAGGCGCGATTCGACTTCCTCTTCCAGCGCCAGCCCCGCCAGTTCGTCCGGGCTGATCGGACTCTCGAAATCGGGGATGGCCTGGCGCACCAGCAGCGGTTTCTTCTGCCAGTAGTCGCGCAGGAACTCGCGGGCTGTGAGGCCACCCAGCAATTGCAGCGGAGTATCAGGATTCATCGGTAAGCCCTTGAAATGGATAAAAACCTTTAAACAAAAACGCCCGGCTCAGCCGGGCGTCCTCGAGGCTGGTGTCGCTCAGATGCGCTTGGCCTGGGCCACGGCGTTACCGATGTAGCGCGCCGGGGTCAGTTGCTTGAGCTCTTCCTTGGCGGCGGTCGGCATGTCCAGGCCGTCGATGAAGGCCAGCAGGGCCTCGGGGCTAATGCCCTTGCCGCGGGTCAGCTCCTTGAGCTTCTCGTAGGGGTTCTCGATGGCGTAACGGCGCATCACGGTCTGGATCGGCTCGGCGAGCACTTCCCAGCAGGCATCCAGGTCTTCAGCAATACGTTGAGCATTGAGCTCCAACTTGCTGATTCCCTTGAGGCTTGCTTCATAGGCGATGACGCTGTGGGCGAAACCGACGCCGAGGTTGCGCAGCACGGTGGAGTCGGTCAGGTCACGCTGCCAGCGGGAGATCGGCAGCTTGCTGGCCAGGTGCTGGAAGATTGCATTGGCGATGCCCAGGTTGCCTTCGGAGTTCTCGAAGTCGATCGGGTTGACCTTGTGCGGCATGGTCGAGGAGCCGATTTCGCCCGCGATGGTCTTCTGCTTGAAGTAACCGAGGGAGATGTAGCCCCACACGTCGCGATCGAAGTCGATCAGGATGGTATTGAAGCGGGCAATGGCGTCGAACAGTTCGGCGATGTAGTCGTGCGGCTCGATCTGGGTGGTGTAGGGGTTCCAGGTCAGGCCCAGGTCACCTTCGATGAACTGGCGGGCGTTGGCTTCCCAGTCGATGCTCGGGTAGGCCGACAGGTGCGCGTTGTAGTTGCCCACGGCGCCGTTGATCTTGCCCAGCAGCGGCACGGCGGCGACTTGCGCGATCTGCCGCTCGAGGCGGTAGACGACGTTGGCCAGTTCCTTGCCCAGGGTGGTCGGCGAGGCCGGCTGGCCGTGGGTGCGCGACAGCATCGGTACGTCGGCGAACTTCACCGACAGTTCGCGAATGGCGCCTGCCAGCTGCTTCATCAGCGGCAGCAGCACGTCGTCGCGACCTTCACGCAGCATCAGCGCGTGGGACAGGTTGTTGATGTCCTCGCTGGTGCAGGCGAAGTGGATGAATTCGCTGACCTTGTCCAGCTCCGGCAGCTTGGCGGCCTGCTCCTTGAGCAGGTATTCCACGGCCTTGACGTCGTGGTTGGTGGTGCGCTCGATTTCCTTCACACGCTCGGCGTGCTCGACGGCGAAGTTTTCCGCCAGCTCGTTGAGCAGGGCGTTGGCTTCGGCGGAGAAGGGCGCCACTTCCGGGATGCCTTCGTGCGCGGCGAGGCGCTGCAGCCAGCGCACTTCGACCAGTACGCGGCTACGGATCAGGCCGTACTCGCTGAAGATGGGGCGCAGGGCGCTGGTTTTGCCGGCGTAGCGGCCGTCGACGGGGGAAACCGCGGTGAGCGAGGAAAGCTGCATGTGGGCGTTCTCGGGCTGTCGGGCTGATCAGTCGTCCGGGTGCCGCGTTGCGTCGGGCCTGCTTGGGTGAAACGGGCCTTGGCTCGCGCGCCAGGACGACCTCTGAAGAAAAGGGCGCATATCATACATGAAAACCAACGCTTCGCCGCCTATGCGCTGCGTCTGGCGACCGATAGCAGGCTGGCGGCGAAAATCAGCGCCGCGCCGAGCAGCGACAGGGTGTCCGGCGTCTCGTCCCAGAGCAGCCAGGCGATGATGCCGCCGAAGACGATGGCCAGGTAGGCGAAGGGGCCGATCAGCCCCGGCGGCGCGAGGCCGTAGGCGCGGGACATGATGATCTGGCTGGCGGTGGCCAGCAGGCCGATGCCGACGAGCCAGCCCAGCTGGGTGGCGTCCAGCGGCTGCCAGCTCCAGGTCAGCGGAATGGCGGAAAACAGCGCGCTGAACAGCGAGAAGTAGAAAACGATGCGGGTGGCCGGCTCGCTGTCGCTCATTTCACGGATGGAAACGAAGGCGAAGGCTGCCAGCAGGCTGGCGGCCAGGCCGATCAGGGCGGCACCCTCGAACAGTGCGGCACTGGGCTTGGCCACCAGCAGCACGCCGCACAGGCCGACGAGGCTGCTGACCAGCATGCGCCGGGTCAGCGGCTCTTTCAGCCAGAGATGGGCGATCAGCGGGGTGAAGACCGGCGCCGAGTAGGTGAACAGCATGGCGTCAGCCAGGGGCAGGTGGGCGATGGCGTAGAAGAAGCAGTACATCGCCGCCAGGCCGTAGGTGGTGCGCCACAGGTGCGACTTGAGGCGAGTGGTGCGCATCGGCGCGACGCCGCGGACCAGGACCAGGGGCAGGAAGAACAGCACGCCGACCAGGTTGCGGAAGAACACCACCGACTCGTTGTTGACGCTGACGGATATCTCGCGAATACCAACGCCGGTAAAGGCGAACAACAGGGCCGAGAGCGCCAGCAGCAGGGCACCCTGGAGGGGTTTGACGCTGCGGCTGGCTGGGCTCATGGTCAGGTGCGCATCAGTTCATAGAGTTCTTTGAGCAGCTTGCCGCGGCTGAATACCAGCTGCCAGCGGTGTCCGCCCAGTTGTCGCCACAGGCGTGCCGAGCGGATGCCGGCCAGCAGCAGGGAGCGAATCTTCGCGGCATTGTTCGGCTGCTGCAGGAAGCGCATGTCACCATGCACCTGAATGCGCTGGCGGAAGGTGCTGATGGTGTCCTGATACAGGCCGCCGCAGGCCGCGATGACGTTGTCGTGCACCAGGCCGAAATGCTCCACCTGCTGCTGGATCTGGTCGAGACGGCTGCCCATGATCTGCAGCATGTCGTCGCGCTTGTCGAGTTGCCGCTCCAGGCCGATGAGGGCCAGGGAATAGCGCAGCGGCTCGCGCTGCAAGGCGGCCGGATTGCGCTCCAGCGAGCTGATCAGGGCGCGATAGCCGTCACGCAGGTTGAGGTCGTCGCCGCCATACACGTCCAGCGTGCTCTTCGGGTCGCGTACCAGCAGGCTGCCGAGCATGCAGCTCATCGAGGCTTCGCTGACCTGGCCGGTGCGGGCGATCTTGTCCGCCAGCACGGCCGCTTCGAACACGGCGCCGAGTGCAACCAGTTGCTCCTGAAGCGGGGTCATCGGGCGTCCTCGTGCCAGGCTTCTGCGCTTTCGATCACGCCGCCGCCGAGGCACACCTCGCCGTCGTAGAACACCACGGACTGCCCCGGGGTGACGGCGCGCTGCGGCTCGTCGAAGACGGCGCGGTAGCCGTTCTCGCTCTGCTCCAGGGTGCAGAGCTGGTCGCGCTGGCGATAGCGCACCTTGGCGGTCAGGCGACGCGGGCTGCTCAGGTCCACCGGGTTGACCCAGTAGATTTCCGAGGCGAGCAGGGCGCGGGAGAACAGCCAGGGGTGTTCGTTGCCCTGGCCGACGATCAGCACGTTGCGCGTCAGGTCCTTGCGCAGCACGTACCAGGGGTCATCGCCGGCGTCCTTCATGCCGCCGATGCCGAGGCCCTGGCGCTGGCCGATGGTGTGGTACATCAGGCCGTGATGGCGCCCGATCACCTGGCCGTCGGTGGTTTCGATGTCGCCCGGCTGGGCAGGCAAATACTGCTTGAGGAAGTCGCTGAAACGACGTTCACCGATGAAGCAGATGCCGGTGGAATCCTTTTTCTTCGCCGTGGCCAGTTCGTACTTCTCGGCAATGGCGCGTACCTGCGGTTTTTCCAGCTCGCCAACCGGGAACAGGGTCTTGGCGATCTGCTCGCCGCCGACGGCATGCAGGAAATAGCTCTGGTCCTTGTTCGGGTCCAGTCCCTTGAGCAGCTCGGTGCGGCCGTCGATATCGCGGCGGCGCACATAGTGCCCGGTGGCGATCAGGTCGGCGCCGAGCGACAGGGCGTAGTCGAGGAAGGCCTTGAACTTGATCTCGCGGTTGCACAGGATGTCCGGGTTCGGCGTGCGTCCGGCCTTGTATTCGGCGAGGAAATGCTCGAACACGTTGTCCCAGTACTCGGCGGCGAAGTTGGCGGTGTGCAGCTTGATGCCGATGCGCTCGCATACGGCCTGGGCGTCGGCCAGGTCGTCCATGGCGGTGCAGTACTCGGTACCGTCGTCTTCGTCCCAGTTCTTCATGAACAGGCCTTCGACCTGATAGCCCTGTTCCATCAGCAGCAGGGCGGAAACGGACGAATCGACGCCGCCGGACATGCCGACGATCACGCGTTGGGTGCTAGGTGCTTGCATGGGAATCTGCGAGTGAAGCCTGAAAAGCTGCCGAGTCTACCAGAAAGCCTTGGTCCGCCCCACACGACGACGCGCCGCGTGCGCGGGATCGGCGTTGCCGCCGCGACGGTCAGTCACGGAGCAGCTCCAGTGAGCCGCTGACACCCTGCAGATAATCATCCACGCAGCGCAGTACCAGCTCGCTGCGCCAGCGTTCGGGTTGCGCGGCCAGTTCGTCACGGCTCAGCCAGGTGATGCCGCTGATGTCGCTGTCCAGTTCGCGCGCGGGGTCATGGCGCAGTGGACGGGCGCTGAAGCACACGCGCTGGTAGGTCACGCCGTTGCTTGGCGCGGTGTAGAGGTAGATGCCCAGAAGGCCGGTCAGCTCCACGTCCCAGCCGGTTTCCTCGAGCGTTTCACGCAGCGCGGCTTCGCGCAGCGATTCGTTGGCTTCCAGGTGTCCGGCAGGCTGGTTGAGCACCAGACGCCCGGCCTTGAACTCTTCGACGAAGAGGAAGCGGCCCTGGTCTTCGATGACCGTGGCCACGGTGATATGGGGTTGCCAC
This sequence comes from Ectopseudomonas khazarica, assembly GCF_017915135.1. Lineage (NCBI taxonomy): Bacteria > Pseudomonadati > Pseudomonadota > Gammaproteobacteria > Pseudomonadales > Pseudomonadaceae > Ectopseudomonas > Ectopseudomonas khazarica. The sequence goes on from NZ_CP068551.1 coordinate 2,523,764, forward strand.
TGCATGTCGTTGGCTCCACGGGGAAGTGTTGGGGGGCAGGGGTTCGCGCTATAAAAAAGAACCCCGGCACGGGGCCGGGGTTCTTTTCACGCTCAAGCCCTATCAGGCGTTCAGCGAGGCCAGGGCGGCGTTGAAGGTGTTGCTGGGGCGCATCACCTTGCTGGTCAGCTCGGGGTTGGAGCGGTAGTAGCCGCCGATGTCGGCCGGCTTGCCCTGTACGGCAGCCAGTTCGGCAACGATGGTGGCTTCCTGCTCGGTGAGCTGCTTGGCCAGCGGTGCGAAGTGAGCCTTCAGGGCTGCGTCGTCGTCCTGGGCGGCCAGGGCCTGGGCCCAGTACAGGGCCAGGTAGAAGTGGCTGCCGCGGTTGTCGATTTCACCGACCTTGCGCGCCGGGGACTTGTTGTTGTCCAGCAGCTTGCCAGTGGCCTGGTCCAGGGTCTTGCCGAGAACCTTGGCCTTGGCGTTGCTGGTCTTGATCCCGGTTTCTTCCAGGGACACGGCCAGGGCCAGGAACTCACCGAGCGAATCCCAGCGCAGGTAGTTCTCTTCGACCAGCTGCTGCACGTGCTTGGGTGCCGAGCCGCCGGCGCCGGTTTCGTACATGCCGCCGCCCGCCATCAGCGGAACGATGGACAGCATCTTGGCCGAGGTGCCCAGCTCCATGATCGGGAACAGGTCGGTCAGGTAGTCACGCAGGACGTTGCCGGTCACCGAGATGGTGTCCTGGCCGCGAATCTGGCGCTCCATGCTGGCACGGATGGCTTCGTTGTAGCCCATGATGCTGATGTCCAGGCCGGTCAGGTCGTGGTCCTGCAGGTACAGCTCGACCTTCTTGCGCAGTTCGCAGTCGTGGGCGCGCTCCGGGTCCAGCCAGAAGATGGCCGGGGTGGCGGATTGACGGGCGCGGGTGACGGCCAGCTTGACCCAGTCGCGGATCGGCGCATCCTTGGTCTGGCAGGCACGCCAGATGTCACCGGCTTCGACTTCGTGCTGCATCAGCACGCTGCCGTCGGCAGCGACGACGCGCATGGTGCCGTCGGCGGTCATTTCGAAGGTCTTGTCGTGAGAGCCGTACTCTTCGGCTTTCTGCGCCATCAGGCCGACGTTCGGTACGGTGCCCATGGTGGTCGGGTCGAACGCGCCGTTGGTTTTGCAGAAGTTGATCATCTCCTGGTAGATGCGCGCGTAGGTGCTCTCCGGCATGACGGCCTTGGTGTCTTTCTGCTTGCCGTCCTTGCCCCACATCTGACCGGAGTTGCGGATCATCGCCGGCATCGAGGCGTCGACGATCACGTCGCTCGGGATGTGCAGGTTGGTGATGCCCTTGACCGAGTCGACCATGGCCATTTCCGGGCGATGGGCGTAGACCTCGTGGATGTCGTGAAGGATTTCTTCCTGCTGCGAGGCCGGCAGCGACTTGATCTTGTCGTAGACGCTGCTGATGCCGTTGTTCGGGTTGACGCCCAGCTCCTTGAACAGGTCGCCGTACTTGTCGAACACGTCCTTGTAGTAGACGCTGACGGCATGGCCGAAGACGATCGGGTGGGAGACCTTCATCATGGTCGCCTTGACGTGCAGGGACCACATCACGCCGGTCTCCTTGCAGTCCTGCAGGGTCTTCTCGAAGAAGTCACGCAGCTTGCGGCAGCTCATGAACATGCTGTCGAACACTTCGCCTTCCTGCAGGGCGAGTTGCTTCTTGACTTCGACCTTGCCGTCCTTGCCGACGAACTCGATGCGCACGTCACCGGCCTTGGCCATGGTGATCGATTGCTCGCTGGAGAAGAAGTCGCCGCCGCGCATGTAGTCGGCGTGGGACTGCGAGGCCATGCTCCACTTGCCCATGCTGTGCGGGTGCTTGCGGGCGTAGGCCTTGACGGCGGCCGGGGCGCGGCGGTCGGAGTTGCCTTCACGCAGGACCGGGTTCACGGCGCTGCCCAGGACCTTGGCGTAACGCGCGCGAACTTCTTTGTCTTCTTCGCTCTGCGGGTCTTCCGGGAAACTGGGGATGGCGTAGCCCTGCGCCTGCAGTTCGGCGATGGCAGCCTTGAGCTGCGGCACGGAGGCGCTGATGTTCGGCAGCTTGATGATGTTGGCGTCGGCCTGCAGGGTCAGTTCGGCCAGTTTGGCGAGGTCGTCGTCGATGCGCTTGTCGGCGTCCAGGCGGTCGGCAAAGCTTGCCAGGATCCGTCCAGCAAGAGAGATGTCGCGGGTTTCAACGGAGATGTCAGCCGAGGCGGCAAAGGCTTCCACAATGGGCAGAAGCGAGTAGGTGGCAAGGGCTGGAGCTTCGTCAGTGAAGGTGTAGATGATCTTCGAAGGGGTGGACATTTAGGGTTAACTCTCTTCTTTGCTGAGCGCGCATAGAAACTCGACCTGCGCGGGTAGGCGCTTGAGCCCCAGGATGGTGGGGCCGGGTCGAGGACTCGCCGCGGTGATGTTGGATGCACCCGTAGAGTGTCGAGCATTTCGAACCGACAGGCAGTGGTGGCCGTCTACCGGTTGCAAGAGGCTGCTGTCTGGTTCCAGTCAGGTCGCCCCTTATGACTCGTTAGTCACCTAAGCAGTATACCACTGCGGCACCTCGCCGCAGAATGCCCAGTTGAATAAGACCTTCGCACATGTGTCTCGCCAAGCGGTTTGCGCTACTCTCGGGGATGCACACTGTCTAACCACAAGATGGAGTCCAGCATGGGATACCAAAAGATCCAGGTGCCAGCCAGCGGTGACAAAATCACCGTCAACGCCGATATGTCACTGAATGTACCGAACAACCCCATCATCCCGTTCATCGAGGGTGATGGCATCGGCGTCGATATTTCTCCGGTGATGATCAAGGTCGTCGACGCGGCCGTCGAGAAAGCCTATGGCGGCACCCGCAAGATCTCCTGGATGGAAGTTTACGCCGGCGAGAAGGCCACCCAGGTCTACGACCAGGACACCTGGCTGCCGAAAGAAACCCTGGAGGCCGTGCGTGATTACGTGGTCTCGATCAAGGGGCCGCTGACCACGCCTGTCGGTGGCGGCATCCGTTCGCTCAACGTGGCCCTGCGCCAGGAGCTCGACCTGTACGTCTGCCTGCGCCCGGTGCGCTGGTTCGAGGGCGTGCCCAGCCCGGTGAAGAAGCCGGGCGACGTGGATATGGTGATCTTCCGCGAGAACTCCGAAGACATCTATGCCGGTGTCGAGTGGAAGGCCGGCAGCGCCGAGGCGGAGAAGGTCATCAAGTTCCTCACCGAGGAAATGGGCGTCAAGAAGATCCGCTTCACCGACATGTGCGGCATCGGCATCAAGCCGGTTTCCGAGGCGGGCACCAAGCGTCTGGTGCGCAAGGCACTGCAGTATGCGGTCGACAACGATCGTGGCTCGGTGACCCTGGTGCACAAGGGCAACATCATGAAGTTCACCGAAGGTGCCTTCAAGGAGTGGGGCTACGAGATTGCCCGTGAGGAGTTCGGCGCCGAACTGCTCGATGGCGGCCCGTGGATGCAGTTCAAGAACCCGAAGACCGGCAAGAACATCGTGGTCAAGGACGTGATCGCCGACGCCATGCTGCAGCAGATCCTGCTGCGCCCGGCCGAGTATGACGTGATCGCCACGCTCAACCTCAACGGTGACTACCTGTCCGACGCCCTGGCGGCCGAGGTCGGGGGCATCGGCATCGCGCCGGGGGCCAACCTGTCGGATTCGGTGGCAATGTTCGAGGCCACTCACGGTACTGCGCCTAAGTACGCCGGCCAGGACAAGGTCAACCCGGGTTCGGTCATCCTCTCGGCTGAGATGATGCTGCGCCACATGGGCTGGGGCGAGGCCGCCGACCTGATCATCAAGGGCACCAATGGCGCGATCGCGGCCAGGACTGTCACTTATGACTTCGAGCGCCTGATGGAGGGTGCGACCCTGCTGTCGTGCTCCGAGTTCGGTGACGCGATGATCAGCCACATGTGATCGGATACTCGATCAGCGCATGAAAAAAAGGCCGGTCACATGACCGGCCTTCTTGTGGCGATTTGCCAGGATGCTCAGACTTCGACAGTGCTCGCGATATCTTGCGCCTGGGGTACGGCCGCTGGGGCGTCCTGAGTGGCGGTCACCGCGCTGATATTGATGGCATGCAGTCCTTTGGGACCCTGCACGATCTCGAAGCGGACCGGCTGGCCGGCCTTGAGCGTTTTATAACCGTCCATCTGGATGGCCGAGTAGTGGGCGAACAGGTCCTCATCTCGGCCGTCGGCCAGGATGAATCCATAGCCTTTGGCGTTGTTGAACCACTTGACCTTACCGCTGAGCATGCTGATATCCCTCTGCAAAGGACTCCATCTCTGGAGTATCATCCACTTCGATTCCGCGCGATAACCGACCAGGCTGGGCGAAGGCGTGGAACCCCTGATACCCACTAGTGGGTATTCATTGGTTGTAACACCCTTTTGCCGATAGTCAAGGCTATACGGCGGATGGCTGAGAACTCAGTCAAACTCCCTCTAGCATCCCAGTTCGCCCAGCCCTGAACCTCTGAATTCAGCATGCATGCAAGTAGCCAGATTCGACTAACATTCAATCAGGATCACCCGGCAGAGCATGAGGATGACTCCTCTGGTATCGCTGTTCAGGAATCCAAGCCAGCACTGCAGGCACCACCGATGTACAAGGTGGTCCTATTCAATGACGACTACACACCGATGGACTTCGTCGTCGAAATACTTGAAACCTTTTTCGGCATGAACCGGGAGCTGGCGACCAAGATCATGCTGACCGTCCATACAGAGGGGCGTGCGGTGTGTGGGGTTTACACGCGCGACATTGCGGAGACCAAGGCCATGCAGGTCAACCAATATGCGCGTGAGAGCCAGCATCCGCTACTCTGTGAAATAGAGAAGGACGGTTAACGCCGGCCACTTGGGTATGAGGTGAAGCTATGTTGAATCGAGAGCTCGAAGTCACCCTCAATCTGGCTTTCAAGGAGGCCCGTGCAAAACGTCATGAGTTCATGACGGTCGAGCACCTGCTGCTGGCCCTGCTGGATAACGAGGCCGCCGCCAGTGTTCTAAGGGCCTGTGGGGCCAACCTCGACAAGCTGCGCCATGACCTGCAGGAATTCATCGACTCCACCACTCCGTTGATTCCCCAGCACGACGAGGAGCGCGAGACTCAGCCGACCCTGGGCTTCCAGCGCGTGCTGCAGCGCGCGGTGTTCCACGTGCAGAGCTCCGGCAAGCGTGAAGTCACCGGTGCCAATGTGCTGGTGGCGATTTTCAGCGAGCAGGAAAGCCAGGCGGTGTTCCTGCTCAAGCAGCAGAGCGTGGCCCGTATCGACGTGGTCAACTACATCGCCCATGGCATCTCCAAGGTGCCGGGGCATGGTGATCACCACGAAAGCGATCAGGACATGCAGGATGAGGAGGGCGGTGATTCCGCTACCTCCGGCAATCCGCTCGATGCCTATGCCAGCAACCTCAACGAGCTTGCGCGCCAGGGGCGGATCGATCCGCTGGTGGGGCGCGAGCACGAGGTCGAGCGCGTGGCGCAGATCCTCGCGCGTCGGCGCAAGAACAACCCGCTGCTGGTCGGTGAGGCCGGTGTCGGCAAGACCGCCATCGCCGAGGGCCTGGCCAAGCGCATCGTCGACGAACAGGTGCCTGACCTGCTTGCCGACAGCGTGGTCTACTCGCTGGACCTGGGCGCCTTGCTCGCGGGCACCAAGTACCGTGGCGACTTCGAGAAGCGCTTCAAATCGCTGCTCAACGAGCTGCGCAAGCGTCCGCACGCCATCCTCTTCATCGATGAGATCCACACCATCATCGGTGCCGGGGCCGCATCCGGCGGGGTGATGGATGCTTCCAACCTGCTCAAGCCGCTGCTGTCCTCCGGCGAGATCCGCTGCATCGGTTCGACCACCTTCCAGGAATTTCGCGGCATCTTCGAGAAGGATCGCGCACTGGCGCGGCGCTTCCAGAAGGTCGACGTGGTTGAGCCTTCGGTGGATGACACTTACGGCATCCTCAAGGGGCTCAAGGCCCGCTTCGAGCAGCACCATCACATCGAATACAGCGATGAGGCGCTGCGTGCGGCGGCCGAGCTGGCGGCGCGCTACATCAACGACCGCCATATGCCGGACAAGGCCATCGACGTGATCGACGAGGCGGGCGCCTACCAGCGCCTGCAGCCGGAAGACAAGCGTCTGGCCCGCATCGACGTGGCGCAGGTCGAGGACATCGTCGCCAAGATCGCGCGGATTCCGCCAAAGCACGTGTCCAGCTCCGACAAGGAGCTGCTGCGAAACCTGGAGCGCGACCTCAAGCTCACCGTATTCGGTCAGGATGCCGCCATCGACTCGCTGGCCACCGCGATCAAGCTGTCGCGGGCCGGCCTCAAGGCACCGGACAAGCCGGTCGGCTCCTTCCTGTTCGCCGGCCCCACCGGGGTGGGCAAGACCGAGGCCGCGCGGCAGCTGGCCAAGGCCATGGGGATCGAGCTGGTGCGCTTCGACATGTCCGAGTACATGGAGCGGCATACCGTGTCGCGCCTGATTGGCGCGCCGCCCGGCTACGTCGGTTTCGATCAGGGTGGCCTGCTGACCGAGGCGATCACCAAGCAGCCGCATTGCGTGCTGCTGCTCGACGAGATCGAAAAGGCGCACCCGGAAGTCTTCAACCTGCTGCTGCAGGTGATGGACCACGGCACGCTGACCGACAACAACGGGCGCAAGGCGGATTTCCGCAACGTGATCCTGATCATGACCACCAATGCCGGTGCGGAAACCGCATCGCGTGCGTCGATCGGCTTCACGCAGCAGGATCACTCCACCGATGCCATGGAAGTCATCAAGAAGAGCTTCACGCCGGAGTTCCGCAACCGCCTGGATACCATCATCCAGTTCGGCCGTCTGAGCCACGAAGTGATCAAGAGCATCGTCGACAAGTTCCTCACCGAACTGCAGGCGCAGCTGGAGGACAAGCGGGTCACGCTCGAAGTCAGCGACGCGGCGCGCAGCTGGCTGGCCGAACGTGGCTACGACGTGATGATGGGGGCCAGGCCGATGGCGCGACTGATCCAGGACAAGATCAAGCGTCCGCTGGCGGAGGAAATCCTGTTTGGCGAGCTGGCCGAGCATGGCGGTGTGGTGCACATCGACATTCGCGATGGCGAGCCAAGCTTCGAGTTCGAGACGACGGCGGAAGTCGCCTGATCGGGATGCGGCGGTGTAGGCCAGGGAGGCCCGCGCTGCACGCGCAAACGAAAACGCCCGGCAGTCGCCGGGCGTTTTCGTTTGGTGCTTGGCTTAGCGGGCGCGGTAGGTGATGCGGCCCTTGCTCAAGTCATAAGGTGTCAGCTCGACGCGCACCTTGTCACCAGTGAGAATGCGGATGTAGTTCTTGCGCATCTTGCCGGAGATGTGCGCGGTAACGACGTGCCCGTTTTCCAACTCCACGCGGAACATGGTGTTGGGCAGGGTGTCGACGACAGTGCCTTCCATTTCGAAGCTGTCTTCTTTCGACATGCAGTAAAGCCCTCGGTATCCAGGAAATGGCCCGGCGCGACTGGCCCCAGGCAAAAGCGGCGTGCATTGTGCCCGAAAACAGGGGGCTGCGCCAAGTGGCTTGGTGCTTTGCCTGGGGCTGAAGGGGCGGGAGGTGCGCTAGGTCAGCCGTGTCCAGCGCTGATTGACGAACAGCTCGATGGGCCGGTACTGGGTCTTGTAGTTCATCTTGCGGCAGTTCTTGATCCAGTAGCCCAGATAGACGGCTTCGAGGCCCAGACGTGCGGTCTCGCCGATCTGCCAGAGAATGGCGAAGCGCCCGAGGCTGCGGCGCTCCTCGTCCGGATCATAGAAGGTGTAGACCGCCGACAGGCCGTTCGGCAGCACGTCGGTGACCGCGATGGCGACCAGTTTGCCGCGCAGGCGGAACTCATAGAAACGAGAAAATGGCAGGTCCCGGACGAGAAAGGTCGAGAACTGGTCGCGACTGGGCGGGTACATGTCGCCATCGGCATGGCGCTGCTCGATGTAGCGAACGTAGAGGGCGTAATACTCTTCGGTGAATGCCGGGCGCACCGAGCGCACGCTGACGTCCTCGTTGCGCTTGAGGATGCGCCGCTGCTGGCGGTTCGGCGTGAACAGCGCTGCCGGGATGCGTGCCGGGATGCAGGCGGTGCACTGCTGGCAGTGTGGGCGGTACAGGTGATCGCCGCTGCGGCGAAAGCCCATTTCCGAAAGTTCGGCGTAGACGAGCACGTCCATGGGCTGACTGGGGTCGAGAAACAGGGTCGTCGCCTGTTCTTCCGGCAGGTAGCTGCATGGATGTGGCTGAGTGGCATAGAACTTCAGGCGGGCCAGCTCGGTCATGGCGGTGTCTCGGGAAAACCTGACTAAGAGTGTATGTCAGGGTTGGCCAGTCGACTAGGCGAGCCAGTCCGCTGCACTGGGCAGGTCGAGGTGGCGCTGCAGGTATTCGGCGAACGTGGCGCGCGGTATGGCCCTGGCGCCGAAGTTGTGCAGGTGCTGCGTGGGCATCTGGCAGTCGATGAGCGCGAAGCCCCATTCATGCAACTTGCCCACCAGGGTGGCGAAACCGACTTTCGAGGCGTTGTCGGCGCGGCTGAACATGGATTCGCCAAAGAACAGTTGTCCCATGGCCAGGCCATAGAGGCCGCCGACCAGCTCGTCGTCGAGCCAGACCTCGACCGAGTGGGCGATGCCGCGCTTATGCAGCTGCAGGTAGGCATCCTGCATGCCCTGGGTGATCCAGGTGCCGTCGGCGTAGCTGCGTGGCCCTGCGCAGGCGTTGATCACAGCCGCGAAATCCTGGTCGAAGCTGACGCGGTAGCGTTGCTGACGCAGCAACTTGGCCAGGCTGCGCGAAACATGCAGTTCGTTGGGGAGCAGCACGGTGCGCGGGTCCGGTGACCACCAGAGGATCGGCTGGCCGTCCTGGAACCAGGGGAAGCAGCCGTGGCGATAGGCGCTGATCAAACGGTCGGCGCTGAGGTCGCCGCCCGCAGCCAGCAGGCCGTTCGGTTCGCGCATGGCCTTGGCCAGTGGCGGGAACTGCAGGGAATCACGTTGCAGCCAGGTCAGCATGCGCGTCCGTCCGCGGGGCAGGGGAGGGCGAGCGGGGTGCTCGCCCTGGTGCCATCAGTTGCTGTCGAGGAACTTCTCGACATCCAGCGCGGCCATGCAGCCGGCGCCGGCCGAAGTGATGGCCTGGCGGTAGACGTGGTCGGCCACGTCGCCGGCAGCGAACACACCCTCGATGCTGGTGGCAGTGGCGTTGCCTTCGCTGCCGCCCTTGATCTTCAGGTAGCCGTCATGCATGTCCAGCTGGCCGACGAACAGCTCGGTGTTCGGCTTGTGGCCAATGGCGATGAACACGCCGGCCAGGGCCAGGTCCTGGGTGCTGCCGTCCTGGGTGCTTTTCAGGCGTACGCCGGTCACGCCGGTCTGGTCGCCCAGCACTTCGTCGAGGGTGTGGTTCCAGTGCAGGCGCATGTTGCCGTTCTCGACCTTGTCGAACAGCTTGTCCTGCAGGATCTTCTCCGAGCGCAGCTTGTCACGGCGGTGCACCAGGTGCACTTCCTTGGCGATGTTCGACAGGTACAGTGCCTCTTCCACAGCGGTGTTGCCGCCGCCGATCACTGCGACCACCTGGTTGCGGTAGAAGAAACCGTCGCAGGTCGCGCAGGCGGAAACGCCCTTGCCGGAGAATGCCTCTTCCGACGGCAGGCCGAGGTACTGGGCGCTGGCGCCGGTGGCGATGATCAGCGCGTCGCAACTATAGGTGCCGCTGTCGCCCTTGAGGACGAAGGGGCGGCTCTGCAACTCTGCGGTGTGGATATGGTCGTAGATGATCTCGGTGTCGAAGCGCTCGGCATGCTTCTGCATGCGCTCCATCAGGGCAGGGCCGGTGAGGCCTTCGACGTCACCCGGCCAGTTGTCCACTTCGGTGGTGGTGGTGAGCTGACCGCCAGGCTGGATGCCGGTAATGACCACGGGTTTGAGATTGGCGCGCGCGGCGTACACGGCGGCGCTATAACCGGCAGGGCCGGAACCCAGGATGATCACGCGTGAATGCTTGACTTCGCTCATAAAAAAACCCCATAAGCCTTTGTCACAAAAGAGAATGCGTGCTCCAATTGAGCCGCATGGAAGCTGCTGGCGGCTATGCTACACCGAAGCAGGGCAAGTGCGGGAGCTTGGCAATTGGCCTGAGCACCAGGCAGGCCCTACAATAGGCCGCTTCCGCGATCAATCATCAGATGGACGCGCCCAGGGCGCAGGAAATGGCTGTTTTGAAGAATTCCACCACCCAGACTATCGATTGGCGTCAGAAACTTCAGTATCGACTGAAGGAAGGCGCCTTGATCGCCCTGGGCGCTATGTGCCTGTACCTGCTGATGGCACTGTTGACCTACAACGCCGCCGATCCGGCCTGGGACAACAGCGTGCAGGTCGAGCGCATCATCAACGCAGGTGGCAGCATTGGCGCCTGGCTCTCCAGCGCGCTGTTCGGTGCGCTGGGCTATTTCGCCTACATCTTCCCGTTGCTGCTGGCGGCCAAGACCTGGCAGGTGTTCCGCACCCGTAACCAACCCTGGCACTGGAATGGCTGGCTGTTTTCCTGGCACAGCATCGGCCTGGTGTTCCTGATTCTCTCTGGCGCCGCACTCGGCGACATCCATTTCGCGGCGGATGCCGGCATGCAGGGCTCCGGTGGTGGCATGCTGGGTGCCAGCCTGGGCGATCTGGCCGTGCATGCGCTGAACGTACAAGGCAGCACCCTGGTATTCCTGGCCCTGTTCCTCTTCGGCCTGACGGTGTTCTCCGACCTGTCCTGGTTCCGCGTGATGGACCTGACCGGCAAGATCACCCTCGATCTGATCGAACTGATCCATGGCGCCATCACGGGCTGGTGGAATGCCCGCAGCGAACGCAAGCAGATGGTCGCGCAACTGCGTGAGCTGGACGACCGCGTCATCGAGGTGGCCGCGCCCGTGGTCGCTGACCGCCGCGAACAGGCCAAGGTCAAGGAGCGCCTGCTCGAACGCGAAGAGTCGCTGAGCAAGCACATGAGCGAGCGCGACAAGCGCCCGGCACCGGTGATCACGCCGCCTGCGCCGCCCAAGGCGGCGGAGCCGAGCAAGCGCGTGCTCAAGGAGAAACAGGCGCCGCTGTTCGTCGATAGCGCCATCGAGGGCAGCCTGCCGCCGATTTCCATCCTCGATGTCGCCGAGAAGAAGCAGAAGCAGTATTCGCCCGAGTCGCTCGAGGCCATGTCACGCCTGCTGGAAATCAAGCTCAAGGAATTCGGCGTCGAGGTGGTGGTGGAGTCCGTGCATCCGGGCCCGGTGATCACCCGTTTCGAAATTCAGCCCGCTGCCGGCGTCAAGGTCAGCCGCATCTCCAACCTGGCCAAGGACCTGGCACGCTCGATGGCCATGGTCAGCGTACGCGTGGTCGAGGTGATTCCCGGCAAGACCACCGTGGGCATCGAGATACCCAACGAAGACCGGCAGATCGTGCGCTTCTCCGAAGTGCTGTCGTCGAGCGAGTACGACGATGCCAAGTCGCCGGTCACCCTGGCCCTCGGGCACGACATCGGCGGACGTCCGGTGATCGCCGACCTGGCCAAGATGCCGCACCTGCTGGTGGCCGGTACCACAGGTTCTGGTAAGTCGGTGGGGGTCAACGCGATGATCCTGTCGGTCCTGTTCAAGTCCACGCCGGAAGAGGCGCGGATGATCATGATCGACCCGAAGATGCTCGAGCTGTCGATCTACGAAGGCATTCCGCACCTGCTGTGCCCGGTCGTGACCGACATGAAGGAGGCCGCCAATGCGTTGCGCTGGTCGGTGGCCGAGATGGAGCGCCGTTACAAGCTGATGGCGGCGATGGGCGTGCGCAACCTGGCGGGCTTCAACCGCAAGGTCAAGGACGGCATCGAAGCCGGCACGCCGCTGACCGATCCACTGTTCCGTCGCGAAAGCATGGAAGACGAGCCGCCGCTGCTCAAGCCGCTGCCCACCATCGTGGTGGTCGTCGACGAGTTCGCCGACATGATGATGATCGTCGGCAAGAAGGTGGAAGAGCTGATCGCACGTATCGCCCAGAAGGCGCGGGCTGCGGGCATTCACCTGATCCTGGCGACCCAGCGCCCTTCGGTGGACGTGATCACCGGTCTGATCAAGGCCAACATTCCGACCCGCATGGCGTTCCAGGTGTCGAGTAAGATCGACTCGCGCACCATTCTCGACCAGGGTGGCGCCGAGCAGTTGCTGGGGCATGGTGACATGCTCTATCTGCCGCCCGGCACCGGCCTGCCGATCCGCGTGCATGGTGCCTTCGTCTCCGACGATGAAGTGCACCGTGTGGTCGAGGCCTGGAAGCAGCGCGGCTCGCCCGACTACATCGAGGACATCCTCGCGGGCGTCGAGGAGGGTGGTGGCAGCGGCTTCGAAGGCGGTGGTGGCGAAGGCGGCGAGGGCAGCGAGGAAGATCCGCTGTACGACGAAGCCGTCAACTTCGTGCTGGAAAGCCGTCGTGCTTCCATCTCTGCAGTGCAGCGCAAGCTGAAGATCGGCTACAACCGCGCCGCGCGGATGATCGAGGCGATGGAGATGGCCGGCGTGGTCAGTTCGATGAACACCAACGGCTCGCGCGAGGTCATCGCGCCCGGGCCGTCGCGCGACTGACTTCGGCATCTCACGGACAAACCGCCCGATTCGCGGTCTACAAGATTCCACGGTCGTTCATGCGGCCGAGCAATGCGAGGTGCGGAGTCATCTCGCCATCCTCACACGGACTAAAGGGGTTCCTATGCGTGTTATTCGCCTGCTGATGCTGGCTGTTCTGAGTTTTACCCTGCTGACTGCCCAGGCTGACGAAGAGGCGGCCACCCAGCGCCTGACCGAGCTGCTCAACCAGGCGCAGACCATCAGTGCGCGCTTTTCGCAACTGACGCTCGATGCCAGCGGCACCCAGTTGCAGGAAACCGCCGGGCAACTGGTGCTCAAGCGCCCGGGGCTGTTCCGCTGGCATACCGACCAGCCGATGGAGCAGCTGCTGGTGTCCAACGGCAAGAAGGTCTGGCTGTACGACCCGGACCTGGAGCAGGTGACCGTGCAGACCCTCGACCAGCGCCTGACCCACACCCCGGCGCTGCTGCTCTCCGGTGACGTGTCGCAGATTCGCGAGAACTTCGATATCGACTATAAGGAAGGCGGCAACGTGGTCGACTTCATCCTCAAGCCCAAGGCCAAGGACAGCCTGTTCGACAGCCTGCGCCTGTCGTTCCGCAATCGCGTGCTCAACGACATGCAGCTGATCGACAGCATTGGTCAGCGCACCAATATCCTGTTCCTCAATGTGAAGATGAACGAGCCGGTCGACGACGGCCTGTTCAGCTTCGACATCCCGCAAGGTGCGGACGTCATCCAGGAGTAAGTGGTGGACCTGTTCGCTCGCCAACCCGTCGCGCAGCCCCTGGCTGCGCGTTTGCGTGCTACCAGCCTGGATGAATACGTCGGCCAGGAGCATGTGCTGGGGCCTGGCAAGCCGCTGCGTGAAGCGCTGGAACAGGGCGCCTTGCATTCGATGATCTTCTGGGGGCCGCCTGGGGTAGGCAAGACCACCCTGGCGCGCCTGCTGGCCAAGGTCAGCGATGCGCATTTCGAGACCATCTCGGCGGTGCTCTCCGGGGTCAAGGAGATTCGCCAGGCGGTCGAGGTGGCGCAGCAGCATGCCGCGCAATATGGCCGTCGCACCATCCTCTTCGTCGACGAGGTGCACCGTTTCAACAAGAGCCAGCAGGATGCCTTCCTGCCCTACGTCGAAGACGGCACGCTGATCTTCATCGGCGCCACCACCGAGAACCCTTCGTTCGAACTGAACAATGCACTGCTGTCGCGCGCCCGCGTCTATGTGCTCAAGAGCCTCGACGAGGCGGCCATGCGCAAGCTGGTGGCGCGCGCGCTGAGCGACCCGAAAGGCCTGGGCGAGCGTCACCTGAGCCTGCCCGAGGAAAGCTTCGCCATGCTCATGGCCGCCGCCGATGGCGATGGCCGGCGCCTGCTCAATTTCCTCGAGAACGCCGCCGACCTGGCCGAGGATGGTGGCGAGATCGCCGTGGCCTCGCTACACAACCTGCTGGGCGATACCCGCCGGCGTTTCGACAAGGGCGGCGAAGCCTTCTACGACCAGATCAGCGCGTTGCACAAGTCCGTCCGCGGCTCCAGCCCCGATGGCGCGCTGTATTGGTTGGCGCGCATGCTCGACGGCGGCTGCGACCCGGCCTACATCTGCCGGCGCATTGTCGCCATGGCCAGCGAAGACGTCGGGAATGCCGACCCGCGTGCGTTGCCGTTGTGTCTGGCCGCCTGGGATGCGGTCAAGCGCCTGGGCAGTCCCGAGGGCGACCTGGCGCTGGCGCAGGCGGTGACTTACCTCGCCTGCGCAGCCAAGAGCAACGCGGTGTATCTGGGGATCAAGGCAGCCAAGCAGGATGTCGCCGAGTTCGGCTCGCTGGAGGTGCCACTGCACCTGCGCAATGCGCCGACCAAGCTGATGCAGCAGCTCGGTTATGGCGAGGAATACCGCTACGCCCACGATGAGCCCAATGCCTACGCCGCTGGCGAAGTGTATTTCCCGGATGAAATGGAGCCGCGCGAGTATTACCAGCCGGTGCCGCGAGGCCTGGAGTCGAAGATTCGCGAGAAGCTCAAGCACCTGCGCAGCCTGGATTCCAGCAGCACCCGACAAAGGAGAAAGAGATGATTCGTGTGGCGCTTGCCGTGGCGGCAGGGGGGGCTGTCGGTTCGCTGATGCGCTTTCTGGTGGCCAGCTGGGTCGCCGGCAACTGGCCGCGGCACTTCTACCTGGCCACGCTCACCGTCAACGTGCTGGGTTGCCTGTTGATCGGTCTGCTGTCCGGCCTGTTCCTCACCCGTACCGACCTGCCACTGGAGCTGCGCACCGGGCTGATCACCGGCGTGCTGGGTGGCTTCACCACGTTTTCGTCCTTCAGCCTGGAGATCATGAAGCTGATGGAGGGCGGGCGCGCACCCGAAGCCTTCGGCTATCTGGCCTTCAGCATCCTTGGCGGTCTGCTGGCAGCCTGGGCCGGCCTGAGTCTGGCCCGATTGGCATCCTGACCCGTTAAGGCTTTACACTCCACAACCCGCGCCAGCTTGCTGGTCATTAACCATTTCGCCGATGTATTGAGACCCGAACATGCTCGACTCCAAACTCGTCCGCACGCAACTCACCGAAATCGCCGAGCGCCTCGCCACCCGTGGCTTCGCACTCGACGTCGCCCGCTTCGAGGCCCTGGAGAGTCAGCGCAAGTCGGTGCAGGTGCGCACCGAACAATTGCAGGCCGAGCGTAACAGTCGTTCCAAGTCCATTGGCCAGGCCAAGGCGCGCGGTGAAGACATCGCGCCGCTGCTGGCGGAAGTGGACCAGATGGGCAGCGACCTGGAAGCCGGCAAGCGCGAGCTCGACGCGATCCAGGGCGAGCTGGACAACCTGCTGCTGAACATCCCCAACCTGCCGCACGAATCCGTGCCGGTCGGCGCCGACGAGGACGAGAACGTCGAGGTCGCGCGCTGGGGGACACCGCGCAGCTTCGACTTCGAGATCAAGGATCACGTCGCCCTGGGCGAGCAGCACGGCTGGCTGGACTTCGAGACTGCCGCCAAGCTCTCCGGTGCCCGTTTCGCCCTGCTGCGCGGCCCCATCGCGCGCCTGCACCGTGCCCTGGCGCAGTTCATGATCAACCTGCACACTGGCGAGCACGGCTACGAAGAGGCCTACACCCCGTACCTAGTGCAGGCGCCGGCGCTGCAGGGCACCGGTCAACTGCCGAAGTTCGAGGAAGACCTGTTCAAGATCGCCCGTGAAGACCAGGCCGATCTGTACCTGATCCCGACCGCCGAAGTGTCGCTGACCAACATCGTCGCCGGCGAAATCCTCGACGCCAAGCAGCTGCCGCTGAAGTTCGTCGCCCACACGCCGTGCTTCCGCAGCGAGGCAGGGGCCTCCGGCCGCGATACGCGCGGCATGATTCGCCAGCACCAGTTCGACAAGGTCGAGATGGTGCAGGTCGTGGAACCGTCGACCTCCTTCGAAGCGCTGGAAGGCATGACGGCCAATGCCGAGCGCGTGCTGCAGTTGCTCGAGCTGCCGTATCGCAAGCTGGCACTGTGCACCGGCGACATGGGCTTCTCTGCGGTCAAGACTTACGACCTGGAAGTCTGGGTGCCGAGCCAGGACAAGTACCGCGAGATTTCCTCCTGCTCCAACTGCGGCGACTTCCAGGCGCGCCGCATGCAGGCGCGTTACCGCAACCCGGAAACCGGCAAGCCGGAGCTGCTGCACACGCTCAATGGTTCCGGCCTGGCCGTGGGCCGCACCCTGGTCGCGGTGCTGGAGAACTACCAGCAGGCCGACGGCAGCATTCGCGTGCCCGAGGTACTCAAGCCCTACATGGGTGGTATCGAAGTGATCGGCTGAGCCGCTCATCGCGATGCATGGAACGGGGCGGCACGGCTGCCCCGTTTTCAATGGCGGCAGGGTGTGCACGACGCATTCTGCGAACCGACCTTCGCTGAGGCTGACCTGATGCAATTTCTTCCGCTGTTCCACAAGCTGCAGGATCGCCCGGTACTGGTGATCGGCGGTGGTGAGGTCGCGCTGCGCAAGGCGCGCCTGCTCAGTGATGCCGGTGCGCGCCTGCGCGTCGTTGCGCCCGAGGTGCGTAGCGAGCTGCAGGAGCTGGCTGGCTCGGCCGGCATCTTCCTGCGCGGCTATGCGAGCAGCGACCTGCAGGGCGTGGCCCTGGTCATCGCGGCGACCGACGACGAAACGCTCAACGCGCAGGTGTCCGCCGAAGCCCAGGCGCTCGGTATCCCGGTCAACGTCGTCGATGCGCCGTCGCTGTGCAGTGTGATCTTCCCGGCGATCGTCGATCGTTCGCCGCTGATCGTTGCCGTCAGCAGTGGTGGTGATGCGCCGGTACTGGCGCGACTGATCCGGGCCAAGATCGAGACCTGGATTCCTGCCAGCTATGGGCAACTGGCCAACCTGGGCAAGCGCTTTCGCGAGCGGGTCAAACAGATGTTTCCCGATGTGCAGCAGCGCCGGGTATTCTGGGAGGATGTCTTCCAGGGGCCGATTGCCGAGAGCGTCTTCGCTGGCAAACCGGAGGCGGGCGAGCGTCTTCTGCAGGAGCGCCTGGCTGGCGCCGCGCCGCGAGCGCTGGGCGAGGTCTATCTGGTCGGTGCCGGCCCCGGTGATCCGGACCTGCTGACTTTCCGGGCGCTGCGCCTGATGCAGCAGGCCGATGTGGTGCTCTACGACCGCCTGGTGGCGCCAGCCATCATCGAGTTGTGCCGCCGCGATGCCGAGCGCATCTACGTGGGCAAGCGCCGCGCCGATCATGCGGTGCCGCAGGAGCAGATCAACCAGCTGCTGATCGACCTGGCCAGGCAGGGCAAGCGCGTGTTGCGCCTGAAAGGGGGCGACCCGTTCATCTTCGGCCGTGGTGGCGAGGAAATCGAGCAACTGGCCGCGGAGGACATTCCCTTCCAGGTGGTGCCAGGCATCACCGCCGCGTCGGGTTGCGCCGCCTATGCGGGCATTCCGTTGACCCACCGCGATCATGCGCAGTCGGTCCGCTTCGTCACGGGGCACCTCAAGGATGGCAGCAGCAATCTGCCATGGAAGGACCTGGTGGCCCCAGGGCAGACGCTGGTGTTCTACATGGGCCTGGTGGGGTTGCCCGCCATCTGCGAGCAACTGATCGCCCACGGTCGTTCGGGCGCAACGCCGGCGGCTCTGGTGCAGCAGGGCACCACGCAGAATCAGCGGGTGTTCACTGGCACCCTGGACAGCTTGCCGCAACTGGTGGCCGAGCATGAAGTGCATGCACCGACTCTGGTCATCGTCGGCGAGGTGGTCACCTTGCGTGACAAGCTGGCCTGGTTCGAGGGTGCGCAGGGCCACGTCTGATACGTGGGGTGGATCGCGCTTCATCGATCCACCGTGGCTGGGTATCGATGGATGAAGAAGGCCTCATCCACCCTGCGGCCTAGCTGTGTAAACCCAGTACGTTGTTCAGTGGAAGCGGTGCTCTGCTGATCGGGGGCAGGTATCCGAGGCTGGCGTGCAGTCGGTGCCAGTTGTAGTGATGCAGCCAGGGCAGCAGGTGCGCTGCTCGCTGCTGTGAAGTGTCGTAGCTACGGGCATAGGCCCATTCACGCAGGCTCGTTTGGATGAAGCGCTCGGCCTTACCGTTGGTGCGTGGCGTATAGGGCTTGGTACGGATGTGTTTCAGCCTGAGTCGAGCACACAACCGTTGAAACGCCCGGGACCGATAACAGGCGCCGTTGTCTGTCATGACGCGCCGAAAGCAGATGTTCAGCCCGCGGTAGTAGCGCAGTGCTTGCAGCAAGGCCCGGCAGGCGCTGCTGCCGCGCTCATCTGGATGCAGGCTGGTGAACGCCAGTCGGGACGCATCGTCGATAGCCACGTGCATGAACTCCCAGCCGGCGCCGTCGGAGCACTGCTGACGGTCGCCAGTGACTCGATGCCCGGGTTTCCAGAAGCGGCCAAGCTTCTTGATGTCCAAGTGCAGGAGATCGCCAGGATTGGCGTATTCATAACGCACCACCACAGGAGCGGGTTCCAGCTCAGCCAGCCGATGAAAGCCGGCCTGCTTGAGGCGGCGGGCCACGGTACTGACGGCCAGGCCGAGTATCTGAGCGATCTGCCGGTAAGTCTTGCGAGAGCGACGTAGCTCGATCAGTTGCTCGACCAGAGCGATTGCCGTGGCATGGGGGCATGAGTGCGGACGTGATGAACGATCCATCAGGCCAATCTCACCTTCCTCACGAAAGCGTTTGAGCCACTTGTAGGCTGTACGCACACTGACGCCAGCGGCTTGTGCCGCATCTTCGACTCGCAGACCGTTGAGCATGCGCTGCACGAGAAGGGCTCGACCTCGCGGGGTAAGACGGGCATGTTTATGCAGGTTCATCCGGGGCTCCTGGAAGGCTGTGTTGGTCGCGCTTCCAGAATTCCGGGAATGCCCCGGATGAACAACCTACTGAGAGATCACACCTAGCGCTCGGTTTTTTGCCACACGCCCTTGCCCGGCAGGCGCTGGCGATCGTGCGTGCGCATGAAGTCCTGCTGCGGCCCCTTGGGCACCACACCCGTCGGGTTGATGGTGGCGTGGCTGGCGTAGTAGTGCGACTTGATATGGGTGAAGTCCACCGTCTCGCTGACGCCGGGCCACTGGTAGAGCTCGCGCAGCCAGTTGGACAGGTTCGGGTAGTCTTCGATGCGCTTCAGGTTGCACTTGAAGTGGCCGTGGTAGACGGCGTCGAAGCGGATCAGCGTGGTGAACAGGCGGATGTCGGCTTCGGTCAGGTAATGCCCGGCCAGATAGCGTTGCCCGTCTAGCAGCGTTTCGAGCTCATCGAGCATGTCGAACAGCTCGTCGAAGGCCTCTTCGTAGGCATCCTGGGTAGTGGCGAAGCCTGCGCGATAGACGCCGTTGTTCACCGCCGGATAGATGCGCTCGTTGAGCTGATCGATGCGCTCGCGCAATGGCTCGGGGTAGAAATCCAGGTCGTTGCCGCTCAGGCCGTCGAATGCGTCGTTGAACATGCGGATGATTTCCGACGACTCGTTGCTGACGATGCCGCCGGTTTGCTTGTCCCACAGCGCTGGCACGGTGACGCGCCCACTGTAATGACGGTCGTCCGCCGTGTAGCGCTGATGCATGTAGGTGAGGTTGTCGAGTTGATCGCCGCTGGAGCCGAAGTCGCGATCGAAGGTCCAGCCCTGTTCGCGCATCAGCCAGCTGACCACCGACACATCGATCAGCGATTCGAGCCCTTTGAGCTTGCGCAGGATCAGGGTGCGATGCGCCCAGGGGCAGGCCAGCGAAACGTACAGGTGGTAGCGGCCGGCCTCGGCCTTGAAACCGGCATCGCCACTTGGCCCCGCGCCGCCGTCGGCGGTCACCCAGTTGCGCCGCTGCGCGCTTTCGCGCTGGAAACGTCCGCCGCTGCCGGTGTCATACCACTGGTCGTGCCAGCGCCCATCGATCAACAAGCCCATGACGCCTGCCTCCGTTTTGAATGAAACTGGAGTCTATCGTCACCGGCTCGATTGAAGCGTTGAAAAAGCTGGCTCAATCCATCGAAGAGATTGATTGAAGACGGGCGTCCCAGCGCATCTTCGCCTGGGCGAAGGCGTCCTCACGCGCCAGACCAAGGCCGCGCAGCGCGGTGGCCATGGTGGCGATGACCGCCAGATAGCCATAGGCATCCTCCTGCTCGCCGTGCCAGAAGGCCTTCAGCCGTGCCGGGTCGAGGCTCTCCGGCTTGACGTGGCGCTGCGCCGAGAGCGCTGGCCATTCCTCATCCCAGTCCTCGCCATTGGCGGTGCCATAGAGGTGGCAGGCCGAATCCGGGTTGGCCTCGATCTCGCCCCCTTCGCCCTTGATCACGATGGCGCAATCCTCCAGCAGGCGACTGGCTTCGCGATGCACGGCCTGGTAGCCGGGATGGAAGATGCTTTGCAGGCCGCAGCGTGCGCCGAGCGGGTTGATCACGCGGGCCAGGGAGTGGATCGGCGAGCGCAGGCCCAGCGTGTTGCGCAGGTCGATCATGCGCTGCAGCGCCGGCATCCAGTCGCCCAGGTAGCCGTAGGCCAGGTGTTGCTGGTCCAGCGCATGCTGCACCGACGGCCAGTCATGGCAGCGGGGTATCTCCAGGAGGGCCAGGAGCTGCTCGGTATACAGGCGTCCGGCGGTGTGGGCGCCGCCGCCGTGCATGAAGATGCGCACGCCGCTGTTCGCCAGGGCCTTGGCTGCCAGCAGGTACCACGGCAGGTGGCGTTTCTTGCCGGCGTAGCTGGGCCAGTCCAGATCGACCTGGATAACCGGGGCAGCCAGTCGCGGACGAATCGCCTCGGTGAAGCCGGCGAGTTCCTCGGCGCTTTCTTCCTTGTGCCGCAACAGCATCAGGAAGGCGCCAAGCTGGGTGTCCTCGACCTTGTCATCGAGCAGCAGGCCCATGGCCTCGCGTGCTTCTTCGCGGGTCAGGCCGCGAGCGCCACGCTTGCCCTTGCCGAGGATGCGCACGAACTGGGCGAAAGGGTGTTCGGCGGGAGTGATCAGATTCATAGGCAATTGGTCGGTTTGGGCAGGCCGGCCAGCTTGGCCGCCAGCTTGGCAGGCGTGCCCTTGAACAGGCGATTGAGGTGCAGGCTGTTGCCTTTCTCCGGGCCCAGCTTGAGGGCCACGTACTTGATCAGCGGGCGATTGGCCGGCGACAGCTGGAATTCGTTGTAGAAGGCGCGCAGCAGCTGGAGGATTTCCCAGTGCTCGGCACTCAGTTGCAGCTCCTCGGCCTCCGCCAGGGCCTCGGCCACCGGGCCCGACCAATCCTGCAGGTCGACCAGGTAGCCGTCCTTGTCCAGGGCGATATGCTGTCCAGCGACGTTCAGCGTGTTCATAACCAGCTGTTGACCTTGGCGTAGCGGGTGCAGAGTTCGACGAAGCCCGGATAGTCCACGGCCTGTACGCGTTCGGGGGCTTGCAGGTGGCGCGCGGCGAGGTCTTCGTCCAGGGCGTAGAGCGCGACGCTGGCGGGCATCAACTGCAGCGCCTGCAGGTTGGCGGTTGCAGGCTGCAAGGCGTAGACCGCGTCGCCACAGAGCAGCAGGGCGTCCTGGGCGCCGAGCAGGCGCAGGCAACTGGCCAGGCGGCTGTCGGCGAATGGCGAATGAGAAAGAATGTGCAGGGTGGCCATCAGACTGTGATCACCTGGTCGTAACGGTCGAGGAGGGCGGTCAGCGCGCTGTCGTCGAGACGCTGCACCGCCAGATTCAGTTCGTTGCCGGCGAGGCCGCGTTCGGCGAGGCTGCGCTCGCTGGCGTACAGATCCTCTACGCCGAACATCGGCAGCGCCTGCAGGTTGGCGCCGAGGTCTTTCTGTTGCAGCGCGCCTGGTTGCTGGCCCTGGTTCAGCTGAAACACGCCATCGTCGAGAAACAGCATGCCAATCGGCAGGTCGAATGCGCCACCGGCCAGGGCGATGTCCAGCGCCTCACGGGCACCTGGGCCGCTCCAGGGCGCCTGGCGGCTGATGATCAGCAGCGACTTGCTCATTCACTGGCCTCCGAAGCAGATCAGTCGATCGGCCTGTTGTGCGGCTTCATGCAACTGGCCGAGGCCGGACAGCTCCCACGGCGCCTCCAGGTTGGCCGCAGGGCGCGAATAGCGCTGCGCCTCCTCGTCGTTGAGCACGCCACGGCGCAGTGCTGCGGCGATGCACACCACAGCGTCCAGGTCGTTGCCGGTGACGAACTCACGCCACTCCCCGGGCAGGTCCAGCTCATCCTGCGGGGTGACGATATTGCTGGCGGCGCTGTGCACGCCGTCCTGATAGAAGAACAGGCGGACGATTTCATGGCCGCCAGCCAGCGCTGCCTGGGCAAAGCGCAGCGCGCGCCGCGAGGCAGGCAGGTGAGGGGCGGCGAACAGGGCGATGGCAAACTTCATGGGGCGTCCGGCGAAGCGAAAAACAGCCGCAATGATAAGGCCAGGGGCCTGCGGCGCACAAAGTCGAGTGGATAAAAAAGAAAAGCCCGCCGAAGCGGGCTCGAAGGGGGACGAAAGCCTATCAGTCGTCGCCGCCCATGATGCCGAAGATCTGCAGCAGGCTGACGAACAGGTTGTAGATCGATACGTACAGGCTGATGGTGGCCATGATGTAGTTACGCTCGCCACCGTGGATGATGGCGCTGGTCTGGTACAGGATGCAGGCCGAAGAGAACAGCACGAAACCGGCGCTGATCGCCAGCTGCAGGCCGCTGATCTGGAAGAAGAAGCCGGCCACCATGGCGCCGAGCAGGACGAACACGCCAGCGGTGATGAAGCCGCTGAGGAAGCTCATGTCCTTGCGGGTGGTCAGCACGTAGGCGGACAGGCCGCAGAACACCAGGGCGGTCATGGAGAACGCCGAGCTGATCACTTCCGCGCCGTTGGCCATGCCCAGGTAGCGGTTGAGGATCGGGCCGAGGGTGTAGCCCATGAAACCGGTCAGCGCGAGGGTGGAAACCAGGCCCCAGGCGGAATCACGCAGCTTGTAGGTGAGGAAGAACAGGCCGTAGAAGCCGATCAGCACCACGAAGAAGCTCGGGTAAGGCAGGTTCGCGCGCTGGCTGAAGAACGCCACCAGGCCGCTGAACGCCAGGGTGATGGCCAGCAGGCCGTAGGTGTTGCGCAACACCTTGCTGACTTCCTGTTGCTCAGCCTGCGAATGATTGATGACGTAGTCTTGCTCTTGCATGGCGACGCTCCTGTGGCACAAGGATTCCGTTACTCGAATGCCCGGATCATAGCAGAGCCGATCCCTGTGCCAAGACAGAGAGTTTGACAGTGTGTTGCGTTCCGGTAAGATTGCCGCCCGCACTGAGGCGGAGCTTCGAGACAGCGGTCTCGAACCCTCCGTAGAAAGAATCTGGAAGCGTGGCCGAGTGGTTTAAGGCAACGGTCTTGAAAACCGTCGATGGGCAACTATCCGTGAGTTCGAATCTCACCGCTTCCGCCATCTAAAGCCCTGTCCTGTAAGGGGTTTCTCAAAATAGAAGCCCGCAAGGGAGCGTTTTGGGAACACTTTGGGAATAGAGGTAAGCAGGGAGGGCAGTCGAATGGCCCTCCCGGTGGGGTGTTACAGCAGGTTCAAGGCCCTGTTGAGCATGCCCACGAAGTCGGGGCCGTCTTTGCTGATCCACTTGGCGTAGTGCTTGAAGATCATCGCCGTGGACGTGTGCCCCATCTGGTCAGCAATCCACTCTGGTGTTGCAATCCCGCTGCTCAGCATCTGGCTGGCAAACGTGTGCCGGCATTGGTTCGGGCCGCGTGGCTTGATGCCTGCGCGCTTCAAGTGCGCCTTCCACCACACATTCCGCAGGTTGTCGGACGTCGAATAGGCCTGATTGGTCGCCGAGTTGTGGAAGACGAAGCGCACGGCCTGCTTGCGCCGCGTGCGGTTGTCCCGGTCCACCACCTCGATTTCCACCGGCTTCATGCTCTTTGTGTGCGCCACCTGGCGTTCCAGGGCGCGCAGCGCCGGCGCCAGTAGCTGAACCTTGCGCGTCGAGCGGCGTGTCTTCGTCACCTTGTACTGACTGCGCACGCGGGCGCGACGGAAAGTCACCGTGCCGGCTTCGAGGTCTACGTCCTCCCATGTCAGCGCCATTGCCTCGCTTACGCGCGGGCCGCACCAGAGCATGAACTCGATCATGTTCAGTTCCTGCACACGGTCGCTCTCAGCGCTGAGCAGTGTGTCGATTTCCTCGCGTGTAAACGGGTCCGGGTCTTCGGTATCGGGCAGAGTGATTGCAATCCCGTCCGTGGGATCGTGGGCGCTCTTGTTGCGGGTGCGGTACAGGCGAAACACCTGACGCATGTTGCTGACGATTTCACGCACCGTCTTGTTATGCAGCTTGGCCATCAGCTCCTTCTGTACCCATGCTTGCATGTCCAGGTGGTCGATCTGGTCGGCCTGTTCATCGCCCCAGCGCGGGCGGATATGGTTCTCCACGCGGCTCAGGTAGCCACGGAAGCCGCTGGCGGCGAGCTGGTTGCGCTTGATCTCAAGCCATAGGTCCAGGTAGTGCCCGAAGGTGTTGGTTTTCACCTTGGGCGAGTCAGGGAAGTGGCGGGCATAGCTGAATGTGCCCGCCTTGATTTCGTACTCGATCATGCCGACTAGGCGTTCGGCCTGGGCGATGTTGTCGGGCGTTGCATCACCATTGAACGGCTCGCGGCACAGTTCGCCCTGATAACGGAAATACACACGCACGCGGTTGCCGCGCACCTCTACACCCTTTGCCATCTGCGCCCCCCGGCACACGAAAAGCCCAGTGTATGGGCCGATAAGAAGCTCGGCCCGAGGTCGGGCCGAGAAGATGCAGCGGTTGTTTCTTGTTATGCCGGCAACGAATGCCTCAGATCAGCAGATCCAGCGACGAGCGTGGGCAGGCCGACCAGGGAATTACCACGGCCTCTTCCAGCGGGCGGCAATGCCAGGCCTGATGGAAGACCTGGCCGTCGATCACCTCGACGCCCGCCAGCACCATGCCAAGGGTGGCCATGCCCTCCAGATGGACGTTGTAGAGCCTGGGGATAGGGTCTTGCATGTTGTTTCCACCCGCGCAGGCGGTCAGGCACGGCCCGCCGGATGGTCCCTCCGGGTTCATGTAAACCTGCACGTCCAAACGCAAGCGTTGGCTGGCCTGCACGTCGCGCGCGGGTCGGCGCTTGCCGAGGTGATAGAGCGGGGTGACGTCGTAGTACATAGCGCAAGAATACTGGTTGAGTATCCAGTATACTTGCCGCAGAACGGGCCAGAGTCGAGTGGCGTTTGTCGCGTCCTGGTCTAGGCATGCTCCCTCCTGAGCCACTCGCGCCGGCGCTGCCACTGCCGGCGCATTTCCTCGATCAGCCGCTCGGCCGCAGCGGCGCCACGCTTGGCGGTGATCTTTTCGCGCAGCTCGTCGACCATCGCCGCGCTGGTGTAGCCGAGGCGCAGCCAGTGGCGCGCCTCGCATTCGTGCATGTGTTGGCGGTCGGCCTGGTCAGCCACGGTCCACCTCCAGTACGCGATAACCGTCCGCCCGGGCCAGCATGGAGACGGCGTTACGCACGGCACGCCAATCGCTCGGCGTGCTGCTGGTGTGGACGATAGGGCGGCCAGGCTTGATCAGGCGAAGGTGGCCACCGTTGGTCTTGGTGATCTTCCAGCCGTGCGCCTTGGCGTAGCTGAACAGCGGCCAGAGGCGCTTGCCGAATCGCCTGCCGGTGGTGATGACTTGGCGGTTCATACAGTCAACTCCAGCGACAGACCGCGCCGCGCAAGTGCTTCCATGCACGCTGGGTTGAGCCAGAGACATTCGGTGCGGGTGTCGCCGCCCCGGCCGGCGCTAATCCGGGCCGAAGTGCTATTCATCGTCCAGCTGTCGAGGCACTCCCGGTAAAGGTCGCTCGGGTAGCCGCTTAGCACGACCATGCCCTGCAGCTTGCTGAGGGTGCCCAGCAGCTCGGCGTGCTGGTCGTCGTCCAGCTCGTGTCGGTAGTACCGGCCCTTCTGTGCACCGCGTACGCGGGTGTCGTGCATGTACGGTGGGTCGACGTAGTGCAGTGCGAGGGCCGAGTCGTGCGCGAGCATGATGTCGATCGCCGGCCGGTTCTCGATCAGAACGCCGGCTAGGCGTTTGCCGATCGCGCTCAATTGTTCCGGGTAGCGAGCCCATAGCTGCTGGGCAGTACCGTACTGGCGATAGCAGTCAATGCGGAATCCGGTGGAGCCTTTGCTGGCTCCAGCCGAGCCGAAGCCCATCTGCGCGCGGATCACTGTGCGGCGTGCTCGCTCTACTGGCTCGTCAGTGAAGATCCAGGCTTGTTCGAACTCTTCGCGGGCATATGGCGTAAGCACCAGACGTTCGGCCAGCAGGTCGCGTTGTGCTGCGTCCTGCAGCACGCGGAATAGATTGACGATATCGCCGTCCAGGTCGTTGTAAACCTCTCCATGGCTGCGGGGCTTCTGCATCAGCACGCCAGCCGCGCCGCCGAATGGCTCGATATACACCTGGTGGGGTGGGAAGTGCTCGATTACCCACGGGGCAAGCCGAAACTTTCCGCCGTGGTAGCGGATAACCGGTGCGATGATGGTCATGGCGCATTCCTCGCGCCGCATGTGCGTGCGACCTCAATAAGCCACGCGGCCAGGTCACGCGGTGTTGCCTCGCGCTCCCGTTTGGTTACCTCGGGGCGATAGCGTAGTTTTTGCCGCGCCTTGCTGGACGCGATTACGTGGCTGGCCTCGCCCATGCGATAGGGAATAGCCGGCAATTGGTCCGGTTTGGCACCGCAGATGTAAAGACGGGTCAGCTTGTCGGCCTTGTGTCCCCACCACCACTGCGAAATAACCAGCGTCCAGCCACCCCAGGCGTCGAAATAGCCAGGTTCAGGCAGGGGCTTTTCCTGCCACAAGAGGCTGGTGGCAGGGTGCTCAAGCACCCCACCATTTGCACGGACTTGGTCAACTGCCCACAGCGCCAACTGCTTTTCGTTCAGACGCGGTTTGGCGAACTGACGGAGACGCCCCCAGGCCCTGCATGGCGGATGGGCAACGACCGGAGCGCCGCCAGCAAAGGTCATAGCGTCGCGCTGGATGTCGTAGACGTCACAGCCAGACATGGTTTTGTAGATGCTGTCGGCGCGCGCGAAGAGCACGGCCACAGATGCCGAATCAGCGTGCATAACGGCGGCGCTCCTGCTTGGCGAGGCGTTTGGCGGCGAGTTCGGCCATGAGGGCGGACCACTCAGTCTGCTTGGTTTGCTGGCGAATGCGGCTGCACTTGGCGTGCTTGCGCGTAGAGCGTGCGCCGCCGCAGATGTCGCAAATGCTGGGCAGGTCCAGGCTGTGGCTGCCCATGGTTGGGCGTGTGCGTTGTTGCTGTGTGGTAGCCTTGTCGGCGCTGACTTCTTTGGGTTCTGCTTGCATGGTGGTTCTCCTTTCGGGGTTGGTCCGGCCCTGGTGAGTTGCCGCTCACCGGGGCCTTTCTTTATGCCGCCACGTAGCCGGCGGCTGTCTTGCTCAGCAGGCCGGCTTCTGCGGCCTGCTGCATCAGTCGGGTGGTTCTTTCGCTGCCCATCCTCAATTCCTTCGCCACCTGCCGCACGGCAAGCTTGGCGCCGTGATCGGTGCGGGAGATCAGCTCCAGCAGCTCGGGCGGTAGGCCGGTGCCTGTAGCCGTTTCCGGCTCGGTTACCGGGTGTTCCTGGGGGCGTTCCTCGGCGCGTTTCTGGCGTGCTTGCACGGTTACTGGGGCGGTTTCGGGAACGGGGCGCAGGGCGCTGAGGATCATGGCCGGCACCACTTCCAGCGCGAGGGCGAAGCCAATGCACAGCAGGGTGGCCAGCTCCGTCGACAGGCCTGCCGCCTTGGCCGGTTGGCTGCGCAGGGTGGTGAGTTCCTGCGATGCGCTGTCGCGGCGCTGCTGGGCGGCGTTGCGCAAGGCGTCGATGCGGGCGAGGGCGGCGGCCTCCAGCTCCAGGGCGCGGGTGACCATGCCGCGTTCGCGCAGGGCGTTTGCCTGGTGATGGATGGCGACCGCTTCGGCGTCTAGCTGCTCGATGCGGGTGGCGTCGGCCTGGCGCAGCTCCAGCAGGTCGGCTTGGCGTTGTCCGTGCTGCGCCTGGTGCTCGGCCTGGCTGGTGATGATCGAGGTCATCAGCCGGTCATAGGTGGCCCAGCCGGAAACGGCGCCCAGGGCCAGGGCGCTGGCCATCATCAGTAGCGCGGCCAGTGTGCGGCGGGCTGCCAGCAGCATCAGGGCCAGTGGCCAGGCGGCGTACTTGAACAGGTCCAGCACTACTGCGGCCGAGGCGAATAGGCCTGCGAGAAGGGGCGCTGCTATCAACGCGGATATGGCCAGCGCCACCGACGTGGCCGTGACGCCGGCGAGGACGGTGACCATCGCCAGTAGCGGCCAGCGGTGGAGTGGTTGTAGGTGCATGGCAGTTCTCCAAGGGTGCCCTGGTGAGTTGTCGCTCACCAGGGCGGGCCGGGTCAGTCAGGGCGTGGCGCCCACTTGAGCTTCAGCTCCGACCAGATGGCCTCGCCGTTCTCGACGTAATGGTGCACCTCCATTTCCGGGCGACGATCAAGGCGCAGCAGCGCAATGCAGGCATCCCACAGCGGCGTGTCCAGGCCACGCAGATCGGTGAGGGGAAATGGGAAGGCGTTGCCGTTGTAAAGGCTCAGCAGGAACTGGGCACAAACGCGACTCTGCCCGGTGTCGCGCCGGGCGACTGGCAACAGTTTGTGCAAGGCCTCAATACCTTGGGAGCGGATGTATGGGCGTTCCGCTTCTTCCACAGCCAATCGGTTTAGGTCGTCCTGCATGCGGGCGTGTGCTGACTGCATGGTGGTTCTCCTTCGGGTGGTGCCCAGGCGTTGCCGCGCCTGGGCGTGCTGGATCAGTGGATGATGGCGAGCAGCGCTTCCGGGGCAACGCTGCACAGCGTGAACAGAGCAACGAGCGCAAGGCCGCTGCCGAGCAACGTGATGGCCTTGTCTGTGCGGGTTTCGTGGTCGACTTGCATGGTGCTTCTCCTTCGGGGTTGAGCCGGCGTTGCCGCGCCGGGTTGGGGTTACGCTTTGAACATCCAGCACTTCACCGTGGGGCAGCGTGGTGCCAGGGGATTGCGGGCGTTGTAGGCCGTGCGCACGGCGCTATCCACGGCCCGGTTGATGTCGATGCAGGGGCGCGAGCGGCTGTTCTTCAGCAGGCCGCGCAGGGTCGCCACGTCCGCCAGCTTCTGCTTGTGCTCGGCAGCGCGTTCGGCGAACTCGTTGAGGTTGATGGCGATGACGTCCGGCTTCTTGCTGTGGTTGACCACCGCACTGTCACCAAGGGATTCCAGGTAGTCGTACACATCCCAAAAGGTGCGCACTTCCTCGGGGTCCGAATTCACCGCGCCCTGGCGTTCCACTGCCATGGCGATCAGCTCTTGCTGCGTGGCGCGGTGCTGCTCGTCAGTGATGGGCAGAATCAGGCGCAGGGCATCGAGCAGGGCGAGCAACTGCGCGTGGTTCTTGATGATTCGCTCGATGCGGATGTCGCGGATCGCGCGCAGGGTGATTTCATGCTCCTTCACCTGCTTGCGGAACACCTCCAGCACCTGCTGTTCGGCCTTGGTGGCCAACAGCAGGAAGTGGCTCACGTCCGTCGCCTGCAGGTGGTTCAGGTTGTCTGCCGCTGCACGGCTGGCGCTGGTGACGTTCGGACGCACGAAGTGCAGCTTGATGATGCGCGTAAGGATCGCCTCGGACGCCGCTACGGTGGCGTTCTGGCTGAACACCAGGGCGGCGCGAAAGGGGGGCGCGTTGGTATCTGTGCTGGCGTTCTTCACGCCCGTCAGGCCCAGGCCGCGACCGTTGTACAGCGGCTTGAACTGGTCGAAGTCGAACACCTTCATCGGTCCGCCTTCCTCGCCGCTGCGGTCGGCTTCCAGCACCACCACCGGCATGCCGGCGGTCTGGCTCAGCCAGCGACGCAGGCCGGCCTTGGTCATCTTGAGCGGGTCGTCGCCTTCCTCGTCCTGGCGGCCGAGCAGCTTCCACAAAAACATCAGCAAGGTGGACTTGCCCGCGCCGGCCTCGCCGGTCACCTCCAGGAAGGGGAAGCTCTGAAACTCCGCACGGATCTGCTCGGCGAACAGCGAGCCAAACCAATACACCAGGGCAATGAGCCCCTGTGCGCCGAAGCACTGCCACAGCCAATCGAGCCAGTCCGTGCGGTAGTCATGCCCCTCGGCGTTGATCTCCATGCGGATGGACTTCTGCAACGTCTTCAAGCGCAGCTTCTTGAACTCGAAGTAGTCCTCTGTGTTGACCTTCTCCACCACACCGCCGCGCACGGCCAGGTCACCGAACACCCAGCAGCCGTGCTCTTTGCTATAGCCGACGTAATCCAGCGTCTGCACGGTTTTCAGGCCGAACAGCTGCTCGCGCATGATCTTATCCAGCTGCGCACCGCTGCCGGTGAACACCGCGCCGGCGGCCATACCCAACAAGCGCTTCTTGAACTCGCTGGCTGCCGCCACCTGGGCGCCGGTGAAGGTGTTGCGAACGGTGGGTTCATCGTGCGGGAAGTCCACACGGAAGTAGTACCAGCTTTCGTCCGTCAGCTCGTTGCGCTGGAAGTACAGCGCGCGCGGGTAGCAGTTGGCGATTTCCGACACGGCGCCGCACTGGCGCAGGGCCTTGTCACGGCGCTGTTTGTCGGTGAGCTGGCGGTCTTCGATGCGCTCGGATTCCTCCAGCTGCTGCATCGCCTTGTTGAACTTCTCCAGGTCCATCTTGAACCAGTACAGGCGGTTCTCGAAGGCGAAGTGGAATTCGTGGCGCTCGCGCCATTCGTACATCAGCGCGCCTTTCTCGGCGGCGCTTTCGGCCAGCAGCAGGGCGCCGTGATAGC
The DNA here is from genome assembly GCF_017915135.1 of Ectopseudomonas khazarica. Lineage (NCBI taxonomy): Bacteria > Pseudomonadati > Pseudomonadota > Gammaproteobacteria > Pseudomonadales > Pseudomonadaceae > Ectopseudomonas > Ectopseudomonas khazarica. The sequence continues at coordinate 2,554,824 of NZ_CP068551.1, forward strand.
GGGCGGCTTTGATATCGCGCTCACGCTGCTCGATGCGCTGCTCGGCGTTGTCGATGAACTGCCAGCGCTGGTGCAGGTCGTTCCAGTCCACCTTGCGGTCACGCTGAGGAATCTGCGCAGCACGGCACTCATAGCCCAGGGCGGTGGCCATGGCTACGTGCTTGCGGGTGTAACGGTGCGCGCCTGGCTCGTTGTCCAGCGCCCATACCAGGCGCGGCAGCTTGCCGCCACGCTGGCGGGCTAGTTCCTTGAGCGATTCCGCCGGGAAGGCGCCGGAGCTCATGGCCGATACCGCCACAATGTCATGGTGGAGCAGGGCGATGGCGTCGAAGACGCCCTCGACGATCCACAGCTCCTTCACCGCCAGCAGGTCCACACCCGGCGGGCACCACCAGTAGCCCTTGGGTGATTTGCCCGTGGCGAAGCGCGCCTTCTTCTTGCCGAAGCGGTGCGGCCGGTCGATCAAGCGCTCCCAGTAGCCGCCGTGCTCCAGGGCGAAGCGCACCGTGGCCGAGCCGATGCCCAGGTCGCGGTCCCAGTAGTTCTCCTGGGTGTAGCTGCCCTTGATCAAACCAAGGTCGAAGCCGCGGGCAAAGCTCAGGTAGTCGTCCGCTGTGCGGTTGGGCTCGGCATCGGTCGCGGGCGAGCGCTTGCTCCAGTCGTCGAACAGATCCTCGAACAGCTCTTTCACGTGCCACTGCTCGCCGCACTTGCTCTCGCGGCCGCACTTGATGAACCAGGGCTCGTCGCTGCGCGAGTACAGCTCCTTCTTGCCGCAGGCCGGGCACGTGCCCTTGCGCAGGTAGTGCGTGCCCTTCATCTGCTGCAGGCCGTAGTTGCGCTCCAGGCGGCTCAGCACCTCCAGGCGTACGGCTTTGTCCATGGCTTTCACGCCTGCGCCTCCTGCAGCTGCTTGCGCAGTGCGCGGATAGAGCGGTGCAAGCCGGCAATGTGCGGGTAGTCCTTCAGCACACGTGGGCCACGCATGCCCTCGGGCACGGTGCGGTAACGATCGGAGTGCCAGACCTCGGCCATGAGAACCTCGTATTGATTGAGCTGGTAACGAAGGAAGGCCCGCGCCTGCGTAGTGCTGAGCGTCATTGCGATGGTCACATCGGCCATACAGGGCCTCCTTTGGGGTGCAACTTCCCCTTACCCACGCGAGGCGGGCAGGGCGGTAGGTGGTGCGTTTAACGGTTATGAAGCGGGCGGAGGTAGCTCGCTGATTGCCAGGGCCACCAGGCGCGGGGCCAGAAACAGCGGTACGTCGTACTTGTGCACCAGGTGGCGAGTGGCGCGCACGGCCAGTTGCTCCGAGTCGCTGAGGTGCTCGTCACGATGGGTCAGCACATAGGCCCTGGCCAGGCTCTGCATCTGGCTGCGGTAGTCATGCGGCAGTGGCTGGGCGGTGTTCATGTGCTGGCCTCCTGGGCGTCGAGTAGGTCCAGCTGGTTGGACTCGGGGCGACTATCGCGCTGCGCCTGCTGACGCCGTGCGGAGGGTGCCAGGGGCAGCACGACGCGGGGCGCGTCGAGGCCGGACGGGCTAAGGGCATAGTCCCAGCTCAGCGAGCCGGTATAGGCCGCACTGCAAGCCACGTTGGTGCATTGGGCATACATGGTCTTGAACGTCGCTGCCTGGTCCTTGCTGCCGCGAATACGCATTGGGCTGCGGCAGGCAGGGCAAAGGGCGCGGTAGCCGCCACCGGTTGGGACTGTCATGGCTGGGGCTTCCTGTGCAGGGCGAGGATGGCGCCAACTTCGGCATGGCGTGCGGCGATGTGCTGGCGATGGGCGGCGATGATGCTGGCCAGTTCGGCCTCGCTGATTTCGCCGTCCTCCAGCGCCTTGAGGATCATCGCGTCGACCTTGCCGCGCTTGACCGCTGTCCCCATGGCGCGGGCCAGCAGGTCGATGTTGTCCGTGTCGGCCGGTTCAGGCATGGCGACAAACACACCGTTGTAGAGGCCGGTTAGGTAGTCGGGCAGGTAGGTGGTGCCGGCGACCGTCTCCAACTGGCGCACTTGCTCGTCCGTCAGTGGGCGGTGGCCGGGGTTCTCGTACAGCTTGTTGTCGAACGGCTTGAGGTCCAGCCCCAGGCAGGTGGCAGCGCACTCGCGGCCCCCTGGGAAGGCGGCCACCACGGCCAGCACGGCGCGGCGGCGGCTATCAAGAATCGGGCGCTTCATCTTCTCGTTTCCCCCCTTGGCCTGGCGCACTACTGTGCGACCGTGCCTTCCTTGATGCCGAGTAGGACGGCGGCTTTGTGGGCCTTGCCGCTTCTGCCTTTCTTGGTGCCGGCGAGCACTTGATAGGTGGTGTGCAGATCGAGGTCGTTGGCTTCGGCAAATTCCTTAACGGTTTTGCCCTGGCTTTCGATCCAGGCCTTTGCTTGTGCTGGGGTACGGATGGCGTGCATCATTCAAAACCATTCAAAAGCATTCAATGGCGCACAGATTACCACTCAAATGAGTGGTGTCAATGGGGTTTTCTATCCAAATGAGTGGAATTGGCGAGCGCCTGCGCGAAGAGCGGGAGCGACTTGGCCTCAACCAGGGCGCTTTCGGTGAGCTGGGCGGGGTTAAGGCGAACGCCCAGGGCAACTACGAAAAAGGGGAGCGCTACCCCGATGCGGCCTATCTGGCGGCGGTGGCAGAGAAGGGCGTTGACGTGCTGTATGTGGTTACGGGCCAGCGCACGCCTAAGCCCAGCAGCAGCCTTGATAGCGACGAAAGCGACTTAATCGAGCACTACCGCCAGTTGCCAGAGAGTGAACGGCAGCATACCCATAAAATGGTGTCTGCTTTGGCGAGCGTTCTTAGGAATGGATGAATTCGGTGCTCCCGAGTCGTGGCACTGTGCCTAAAGACCGACATTGCTATGAATTCTACGGAGTCAGACAGTGGTTCAAAATAATGATACTGGAAAAGAAATAAGTCTGGTCTCTCTGAAGGACTTAAATCTTGATGTTAATAACCCTCGCTTTGGGATGGAAAAGGGGGCGCGCCGGAATCAAACTGATGTAGTGGATTTTATTGTTGAAAATTTTGGCGTAGAAGATGTCATAAGTTCACTGGCTTATAATGGATATTTTTCTGCTGAGCCGCTAATTGCGCTAAAAAATAGTGACAATGAATATGTCGTTGTTGAAGGTAATCGCCGTTTGGCAGCGTGCCTGATTCTTGCCGGCGCTGATCGCTCTAAGAATCAAACTGTCCTCGGTGAGAAATTTGCCGGAAAATGTAAAGACATATGGACTGAGGACACTAAAGTCCCTGTGCAGGTGTTCGAGCACAACGAAGACCGTACGCTCTTGCATTCCTATTTGGGTGTTCGTCACATTATGTCTGCTAAGGCGTGGGATTCTTACGCCAAAGCCGCATGGATCGATGAAATTATCAGAAGTGGCGAGATGAATCTCGATCAGATCAGCCAGGTTACTGGGGATAAAAATAGGACAATTGAAAGGCTGCTTGAGGGTTTCTATTTTATTAATCAGTTGCGTGATGAAGGGCTTTTTGACCCTGCAAGCAGCTTAAGAAAAGGGCGAGGTAGTAACCCCCTCTTTCCTTTCTCTTGGGTCTATACACTTTTAAATTATCCTCAAGTCAGGGAGTGGCTTGGTCTTGTTGGTAATGAGCCAACGAATCCGAAGCCCGTTAAGGCGGACAAGCGGGCAGACAGTGCTGCAGCTGTTACCTATATGTTTGGTAACAAGATTACATCTAAGTTGCCGGCAATTGATGATTCTCGTCAATTAAGTACTTTGGCAGGTGCCTTGGCTGATCCTGTTAAGAGAAACCTTCTTGCTCAAGGTTACTCGATTGGAAGAATTGAGGAGCTTACTAGGGCGCCAGTAGATCAGTTAACTAAGGCCTTTGGTGAGATTGAGGCTAACTTGACCCGGGCATTGGAGCTTCTTGCTGATAGGTCATTGTCAATCGCTGATGCAGCCGCTTTGCTGCCCTCGGGAAAGGCTATAGTGAACCGCAGTGTCGATGTTTACGGTCGCCTCAAGAATTACAGTGATTCGGATATAACTCTGCCAGATGATTTATAATACGGATAATGTTGCTTGGGATCGGCGTGGTGTTTTATTTTCTGCGGCTAGTAATGCTGATCAGACAGAGTTGAACGCCATTATAAATGGGGCTTCTCCTGTTGATGCAGGTGTGCAAGACGACATCATGGCTGACGAGCATCATGCAGACTTGCCAGGCCATGATTATACTTGGGTTGCTGAGGAGGAGGCGCTTGATTTTGTTGTTGGGCCTGTACTTGAAGAGATTAGTAGGCGATCTACTATTTCCGGTCGTTCATACCCCTTTTCTGTAGATCTTTCCTCTATTCGATACCGTAAAAGCAGTACGTTGGTTTATGAGTTTTGCCTGCTTACAACTCTCATTAATAAAAGTAGTGCGATTTTTGACGAGGCTGCAGTTCTGTTTGAATATATTTCGGCAGAGGCCACTCGTTTGTATTTGGGCGGGCATGCGAAAAGCGTGCGCTGCGGTTGGCCTAGAAGGCATAATGAGCCTGCATCCTTTAAAGGGATGATTGCTCAAATAAACGCTATGTGCGGTGAATTTATTTGGGCGCCTCGTTTTGCTTATGCGGATGTCAAAGATCCCGTTAATGTTAAAGACTATGGCCTGGATTTTGTTGCTTGGAAGTGCTTTCAGGATCAAAGGCTAGGACAGCTTATGATCCTTGGTCAGTGTGCTTGCGGGGAGAATTGGCAAGATAAACTCGGTGATTTGTCTGCAAAGAAGCTAAACGAGTATATTCAGCCGGTCTCTTTTGTTGAGTTTACGCCTGCATTTGCAGTTCCTCGTCATATACCAGGACATTTGGTTATAGCAAAGTTGAGTACCGAAGTCGGTATTGTCTTGGATCGTGCAAGGCTGTCGCTGTTGTGTGAAAGAAACTCTAATCACATTAATTCTATGTTCAGGTCTCAGTTGCTAGATATAAATGCACAGATGGTTAAGGCATTAAAATAAAAGGGGCTGTAACGCCCCTTTTATTCATCTTCCCAGATATCAGGCAGTGCACCGGCCACTGCCTCAAACATAGGTGGTGGTACAGCGTTGCCCACTACCTTGTAACGCTGTCTCAGCATGTTGTAAGCAACGTCCTTGGTACGGCTCTCCACTGTGTCGGGGAAGATCATATCTCCGCCGTGAGTGGTGTAGCGTGGCATGAAGCCCTGGAGGCGTGCGGCCTCACGGAAGGAGAAGCGGCGAGCGGGCGCATCCGTCTCAAATTCCCACTTGTCGGTGTGAATCCGTTTTAGGACAGGGCTCACCGGATGCAGTGGCATGTGTCTCATATGGCTGACAACCGTTTTGCTGATTTCGCTCCAGTCCCTGCGGCGGTTGCGCGATAGGTAGTACCAGTGGAATGGGTCTTCGCAGAACTCGCCTTCAGGCCATTCTGGCAAACCTTCCAGGGCTTCTCCGATGCTGAAAAAGGGCTGATCAGCCTCCGGGCCATGAGTAGCCGCCGGGAATTCAAACTCGGCGTTCATGTCCTTGCGAATACCTACGATGACAACCCGCTTGCGCTCTTGTGCAACGCCGTATTCATGGGCATTGATCTGGCGCCAGTAGACGTTGTAACCGTGCTCGCCTGCTTCCGAGAACTTGGCGAGTTGATCCTCAAGCAGGTGGCGATAGGTGCTGCGGCGCAGCCCTGAAACGTTCTCTGCTATGAATGCACGCGGCTGGATGATGCCCAACGCACGTGCGAACTCAAGATAGAGTGTGTTGATTTTCCGGTTGGCCTCGCGGGCGCCGCCTTGGCTGAAGCCTTGGCAGGGGTAGCAGCCAACTAGAAGGTCGGCCGCAGGGAAGTCCTGAATGCCGCAGATATCGCCAAGGCGGTAGTCGGTTTCCGGGAAATTTGCCAGGTAGACGTCACGCGCATAGGGCAGGATGTCGTTGGCCATAATGACGTCAAAGCCGGCCGCGATGACGCCTGCGTCCGATCCGCCACAACCCGAGAAAAGTGATACAGCTGTTGGCATTCGTGCCTCCCTATCATCGGCCGCGATTATACGGGGCTTGAAGACAGTGTTTACAAGTGTTGTCACTACAAATTTACAAGAAGTAAAGCTGGCCTTTTGCTCCGGTTCACATGGTCTACAATTGCTGTGCCAGGACGGCGCCACCCACGAAAAGGAATACGACCATGCCCATTCTTCGCTACCTCTCCGTTGCCCTCGCTTCTGCCCTGGTGGCCGCTTATGCGGCCGCCTGGATCGTCAGTCCTGCGCCGTTGGAGCGCACCGCCACCACCATTCCCCCGCTGCGAATTGACCAGAGCAACGGCCTAGCCCTTTCTGGCGGTTGGCGCACGGTTGCAGGCTATGACCACGGCACCACGAATGCGTCGGAAATTATCTGCAACCGTGAACGGCAGACCTGCTTTGAGGCCTACGCCTCGCTACTGCACCACGACAGCGGCGAGGATCTGGAAGCGCAGGCGTTCGACTATGAGGTGACCACCTGGGATGACCAGCGCCTGGTGGCTATCAATACGGATGGCATGGGGGAGTGTCTTCAGCGCTTTCTGTATGTGGATCTAGTTGGCGAGAGTGCCACGCTGGAATGGCATCCCGGTGAGGATGGCTGCGAGGGCGATATCGGTAAAGCGGTGCTGGTGGGCGACCCGCTTTAGGCTGTGCCCTTGGGATTCTGAAAGCCGCCGTTATGGTCAGGGTTCAACTGCCATTAACGGAGTATGCAGATGAACACCGATGTAAAAACGGCTGTAGGGGAGCAACTGGCGGAGCGGGTTGCACAGCCGGAGAGGGAGTATCTGACGCCGGAGGAAAGGCTGCTGCTGCGGTTCTACCGCCAGCTAGACCAGGGCGAACAGGCGTTTATGCGCCGTGCGATCGAGGCGCTGGCGACGCGAGATTCACCCAAGTGAATGATCAGGCCCCGCTATTGCGGGGCTTGCTTTTGCGCAGCTGTCAAAGTGCCGGTGGCGGTATGCATTCGTAAGTATTTCGTGAACTTGATCACGCCCTTGGTTACTAAGTAACACGTTGTGCGAGCAGATTCCTGTAGAGGCAATAGCTCTTATGTAGCTTTGTACTGCTGTAATAAACAGCGGTATGGAAATTGATTAGGGATATCTCATGTCATTTGAAAGGGCTGAAGCAAAAATAACCGTCGCAAAACTCTTGGAGCTGGCTTACTCAAAAGATAAGGACGTTACGGTAAAGATATTGGCGAAAGCAGGTCATGCGAAGCTGGCGGTGGATCAAGACGGTAATGCAACTTTATCTGGATCTGCGGGTTATCTTACGTTTAGCGGGGCTCCAGCGCTGAAAACCATTGGCGCTAAAGTAAAAAACATTAGCGTTAGCTTTGAGAATAGAGATGGAATGCAGGTTGGCTATACTGCAAGTTTTGGCTTGGAGTATCTTTCTTTAAGTGTGAGCGGGATGTTTGACTTGAAGCAGCTGATAACATCGTGCTCGGGTTTGCTGTGTCGTGCTGCTAGAGCCTTTGATGGGCGTCACGACGCCTATGAAGCTGAACTGCAGAACATAATGGGGCGATGATATGAAGAAGGTATTTGCCGGCATTCTATGTGCGTCGTCTATCGTCGGCTGCGTAACTGAACAGCGCTCAAACACCCCAATCTACAAAGCATTTTCAACCTATAATGAAGTCGCTAGCAACAACAATGTCCTTGATGTGGCGCATCAGTTTTTCAGCCCGTCCCTGCTGGGAGAGAATTATAAAACCAACCCGGACGCTAGGCAGCAGTTACTATTTAAAGATTACATGCGGCGAGTTGATAGCCATTACGAGTTCTCTACGCAGAATGAAGGCTGCCTGAGCATTAATGGGTACGACAAAGAGAGTGCTCCGGTGGTCTTTAAGCTCAAGTATGTTGCGAGCGATGACCGCTGGCTGATCGACAAAATCAACGTTGCCTTTGCAGAAAGCACAGCTGATTTTTCAAACACTGCTGAATGCCCCGACTAGAAAAGCCCCGCCGAGCGCGGGGCTTCGTCGTTTACAGGTCGAGCAGCTCGGGGCTGATACCGAAGGCTGCGGCGATCTTCTCGCGGGTGGGTTTGCGTGGTTTCTTCGCCTGTTCCTGCTGCGCGTAGGCCGCCCGGCTGATGCCAATGCGCTCCGCCACCTCGGCTTGCGAAAAGCCCAGGTGGCGGCGCCAGGCCCCGACAGCGGTCAAGCCTTCTTTCACCATGTAACCCACTACTTCATTGGGCACTGGAGCGTCCCGCGGCTGTGTGGCCACATAGTCTGCATAGGGAATGACGACGAAGGCCGGCGCACCGTCCGGCCCGTAGATGATCTGGACGTGATTAGGCGTGCTCATTGTTTTCGCCGATGTTTATGCAGGTAAGGGGTTGCGCTTGAGGTAGGCTTCGATCTTTCGAGCGACTTTGTAGTTAATGAAGCCGCCCGAGAACATAACGGCCGCGACTGTGTATGCAACGAATATAGGTGCTCCCGCGTAGAGGCCTAATGTACCAGCCTTTATATATAAGCTTATCCAGAAGAAAGCCCCGAGTGCCAGCATGATTGCACCCGCTATTATGCTAAGGCGGGCACCTAATTGATCCGGTTTGCTGATGGTCAGCCTGGCGGTCTTAGTGTCTTGGTCAGTTGTAAGGTATCTTGCAACAGCTTTTATCTGTTTTTGATTCCATAGGCCGGTTTTGTCCAGTTGGATAAGCCAAGCCATCTCTACTGGATTGGCAGAGATGCCCGAGGCAATCCGGAATTTTTCGCTGTTGAGTTGACGATCTAGATAGGTGGCCAGGACATCTTCGTCTGATGTGTCTTTGCGCAGGTTCTTGATCTTGTCGAGCTTTCGACGCACAAAGCTTTTGTCATGCAGTTCAAGTATGTTGCTCCACATACTCAAGGCCTTGCCTATGCGGGCGACTACTATAGTAAGAATCGTGCCAATCCCAAGATCGCTCTTTAGCAGCTCAATAATTGTGTCTACAAGTTCCATTTGCTGAATCCACTGATGTAAACCTCGGATTTTGCCATCAACCTTGCCTGTATGCAGCCCTGATCTATTCCAATAGGGAGGTATCGCCTTCGTCAGCTGCTTTGCTGGTCAGCTCCAGGGATGTGGTGAAGCTGTCCGGCGTGTAGCTGTGACGGATGCGCTCCACCAGCCAGTTGATGGCGGCGATCTCGGGTTTTATGCCGGTGAGGGTGAAGGTCTGGTCGGGCAGCAGCTCGGGCCTGCCGTGGGCGAGGGTGTAGCTGAGCGTGGCGTTGCCGCGCTGGATGCGCCGCCATTCGGCCCGTGCGGCGCGCAGGGCGCTGGAGCGGTCGGCGTAGACGTGGCGCAGTTCCTTGAGGTTGTCGCCGGCGCCGACGATGGCCTCGCGCTTTTGCCCGCCTGCCACGGTGTAGTAGTAGGCCTTGGCGCCAGTGTAGCTGTCGCGGTCGGCCTGCAGGTAGCGGTGGCTGTCGCCGTCTGCGCGGGTGAGGTGAACGTGTGGCAGGGCCAGGCCGCTGGCGGTGATCGAGCCGCCGGCCGGCATGAACAGGATACTCCCGGCCTTGATGGTGGCGATGGCATCATGCTCCCGGCCCAGGCGGGTTAGCAGGTTGGTATCTGACTCGTTGGCTTGGTCCAGGTGCGGCAGGGAAACAAGGGCGAGCTGGGGGGCGATCAGCGGCAGTAGGCCGTTGCGGGCGGCGACCTCGGCGACCACCAGGCCGAGTGTGGTGTCGTGCCAGCTTTGCTCACGCTTGCTCTTGAGGTTGCCGCGCAGGTCCGCGCTGCGGGCGCGGATGCTGAGCACGTCGGGCGCGCCGCTGTGCTCGGTTTCGTCCACGGTGAAGGCGCCTTTGTCGACCAGCCCGGTATCACTCCAGCCCAGCCACAAGCGAATGCTGGCCCCGGTTGGGGGGATGGCGAGCAGCCCGTCGTGGTCGGTGAGGCGCAGGTCGAGCTGATCGGCCTCCATGCCCTTGTTGTCGGTGAGGTCGAGGCTGATCAGCCGTTGGGTAACCTTGCTGGTGATGTCGACGCCACCGACCACCACCCGGCACATGGGGTGCGGGTAGTTGGCGCGCTCCGCTGTCACAGCAGCCCCCAGAGGCCGCTGGCGTTGCTGCCGAGCTGGTCGACGCGGCGTTCATCCACGCGCTTGAGCTTGAGGGAGAACTCATAGCGGCGTGCGGTGCCGTCCTGGAAGAACTCGGCGCGCGTCTCACTGAGCGCGACGATGACCCAGGCGCCCAGCACGTAGCCGTTGCCGTCCACCATGGGCCAGGCGGCGCCGGTGTCGGCCATGTCGCGCAGTTTGTCGAGGCTGCGCACGCTGCCGACCAGGCCGGGGAAAAGCACGCCAGGGAGGGTGATTTCATCCTCCCCACGGCCCAGGAACTGCGAGGCGGGCGGCGCGCCGATGCGGCTGGTGCTGGGGTGGCGCCAGTCGGTTTGTCGCTGGAGCTGCTGGTAGGCGAGGCTTTCGAGGCTGAACACGAACATGCCCAGGGACATCATCATGCGGGGTTACTCCTGGTCCTGCAGGCTGCTGCGGCTGCGCACCTGCTGGGCGTGCTGCTGGCGGGCGACCTCGATGGCCACCAGGCGGGCGAGGCATTGCTCGTCCATGCCGGCGCTGGGGTGAACGTGGATGGTGACCGGCGCCGGCTGGCTGAGCTGCGCGGCGGGGGCATGACGGGCGCCCAGTGGCGGGCGGTTGTCCATGGCCAGGCTGCTGCCAGCGGTGGCCAGGGTGATGGCGCCGGCGGTGGTGAGCTGCTTGGCGGTGCTCGCCAGTTGTTGGAGTGGGCGCGCCTCACTGCGGCGCAGGCCCACGGCCAGCCCCGCCATGGTGTCGTCACCCAGGGTGGCGAACACGCGCGACGGGCTGCGAATGCCGAGCTTGTCCTTGAACCAGCCGATGGTGGCGCCGCCGGCGTTCTCGATCGCGCCCTTGACGCGCCCGAGGCCGTTGGTGATGCCGTTCACCAGGCCGTCGATGAGCATGCCGCCGAACTCGCTGAATCTGCCCGGTAGCTCAAGGCCGAAGTAGTTCATGACGGCGGCAAAGGCGCGGTAGAACAGGCCCAACGGGCTGAAGTTGAGCAGGGTGGTAGTGATGCCGGAAATGCCGCCATTGGCGCCGGCCTTGAGTTCAGCCCAGATGCCGGAGAAGAACGCGACGACGCGATCCCAGTTGCGGTAGATGAGGTAGGCACCTGCCACCAGTGCGGTGATGACCAGGCCGATAGGGTTGGCCAAGGCCAGCCGGCCGAGCCACAACAACACAGTACCAACGGTTTTAATGGAGCTGACCAAGCCGAGGCTTTTGATGCTCAGCAGCATCATGCCGTAGCGCACCATGGCGAAGGGGCCGATGACTGATGCGAGCATGACAGTGAGGCCGCCACCGATGGCCAGCAGCATGCCCAAGCCCGCGATGGTTTTCAGTATCTGCGCGGTGAGCCGGGGATTCTCCTTCATCCAGGCGCTGATACCGCGAACCACACCGGTGATGCTCTGGATGAAGTCGCGCAGCGGGCCTTCGTTGGCGTCTGCGATGGTGTTGCCGACTTCTTCCCACGCGCTGCTCAGGCCCTTCAGGTCGCCGTCGATGTTGTCGGCCATGACCTTGGCCATACGGGCGTTCTCGCCCTGTACGTTCATCAGCTCCTGCAGGAGCTTGTCCAGGCCGCCCAGGCCCTTCTGGTTGATCAGTTCGGCCATGCCTGAGCCTGGCTCGACACCAAAGATGGCCGTGAGGTGAGCGGCCCGTTCGACGTTGCCCATGTCTTTGGTTTTGCGGGCGATCTCGCCGAGCAAGTCAGGGATGTCGCGCATGTTGCCGTCAGCGTTGGCGATCTCCAGGCCAAGCGCGGCAATGGATTTTTTCGCAGCACCCACCGGGGCCGAGAGCCGGTTGAGCATGGCACGCATGGTTGTGCCGGCCTGGCTGCTCTGGATGCCGATGTTGCCGAGCAGTCCGGACATGGCGGCGGCTTGCTCCAGAGTAAGCCCCAGGCCTTCGGCGGAACCCATGTACTTCATGGTTTCGCCGAGCATCTCCAGGTCTACGTTGGCGCGTGCGGCGGTGCCGGACAGCACGTCGGCCACGCGGGTGATGTTGCCTTGGACCTCGGGGTCGATCTTGAAGGCGCTGCTGATGTTCGAGGCGATATCCGCCGTGCGGGCCAGGTCGGTGTTGTTGGCCAAGGCCAAGTCGAGAATGTCGCCCATCGAGGCGCGGATTGCCTCGGGTGTGAAGCCGGCGCGCGCCAGGAAGGTTTGCCCGGCGCCGACCTCGTTGGCGCTGAATGCGGTGGATGCGCCCAGCTCGCGCGCTTGGCCCTTCAGCGCCTTGAAGCGCTCGTCGTCTTTGTTCAGGCGGGTGATGGCCTGCAGCTCGCTCATCTGCGCGCCGTAGGCGACGCCAGGGGCGAGCAAGCGCGCACCGCTGTAGAGAATGCTACTACCGGTCGCAAGCCCACCGGCACCACTGGCGGCCATGCTGCCGGACAGGCCCTGGGTGCGCTGGTACTGTTGCTTCGCTCGGGCCAGGCGTTCCTGTTGGCGGGTCAGCTCGGCCAGCCGATCCTTCTGGGCCTTGATCTTGCGGTTTACGGCGTCGATCTCATCGCCGAGCGTCTTCTCACGGCTCTTGAGTGACGACGTGCTGATGCCCGCTTCCTTGAAACGGGTAATGGATTGGCGCAGCTCCGCTCGCTGCTCCTGGTGCTTTCGCGATAGGCGATCCACTTCCCTGCTGGCGTTGAGGAAGCTCTTTTGGAACGCCGCAGAGGGCGCCGTCATGCCCTTGAGCTGTTCACGCATACCCCGCATGCGCTGCTGGGCGTTGGCGAGTTGCTCGGACGTCTCGCGAACGGCGGTGTGCTGTTTCTTGTAGCTGCTGATGTCGTTTTGCAGGGCGTTCAGCGACTTGAGCTGGTCGCGGCTGGCCTTGAGCGCCCGCCCGAGCCCGCTACTGCCCTGAGTGATGGCGCGGATGGGGGCCGTGGCTTTGTCGATGGCCTGCAGGACCAGTTGCATCTTGAGGTCACGCGCCATCGTCTTGCTCCCACCTTGCTCTGGCCCGTTCGCGCCAGTCGATCAGTTCTGCCAGTGGCAGGGCGTCCATGGACGCCGGCTGCCAGTGAAATACCAGGGCGAGGTCTGCCATGGCGTCTTCTACGCAGTGAGGGCAGCCTCGCGCGCCGACTTCTGCACCAAAAAACTGGCCACCACTACGGCGCAGGCAGTGAGGTCGGCGGGGTCCATCTGGCCGATTTCGTGGTCGGTGAGGGTGGGCTCGGAGATGCGCGGCAGCACCTTGCGCAGGGCGAGCACGTCCATCTGTGCCAGATCGAGCAGGGTGACGCCGCGCAGGGCGCCGCTGTTGGGCTTGCGCAGGGTGATTTCGGTGATGGTGGTTTCGCCGCGCTGGATGGCTGTGTCGAGCGGGACCACTTCTTCGTTCGGGTTTTTGGTTTCCATGCTGGTTTTCCTTTTGCTGTAGGTGCTGGCCAGCGGCGCAGGAGTGCCGAGGCCAGCTTCGCGGGTGGGTTATGGGGGTTACAGGCCGATGGCGGCGCGGTGCTCGGCTTCGAGGTCCACGCCGTCGACGATGTAAATCATGTTGAGCAGGTCGATTTCGATCTCGACGCGACCATTAACGATCAGCTTGTAGTAGCTGAGGGTCATGCTGACCTTGTGCTCAGTGTTTTCGCCGGGCTTGGCTTCGCCCATGTCGAGTTCTTCGATGCGGCCACGGGCGACGACTTCGACCGGCGTCACCGTGCCGGTGTCGTCCTGCTGGTAGGAGCCGGCGAAACGCAGCTGTACGGCGTCGGCACGCACGGCGCCGAAGCTGCGCAGCTCCAGCAGTACGAGGCCGCCGAGGGTGTAGTCCATCTGCAGGCCGTCATCGGAGTGGCCGAGGTCGACCTTGACCGGGCCACTCATGCCGCCGCCGCGATAGGCCTCCATCTTGCGGGCCAGCTTGGGCACGGTGGCGGCCGCAACCACGCCCATGTAGCTGTGGCCGTTGTAGAACAGGTTCATGTTCTTGAGTTTTTTAGGCAGTGCCATGGTGGCTCTCCGGTGGCGCGGCCCTGGCCGCGCTGGGTTGTTGGGCTCAGCCGGTCACGCGCGCGGCGAAGTCGACGAGGTAGCGGTCGGTGATGCGCTGGCGCAGGGTGAGGTCTTCAAGCGGCGGGACGGGGGTGTAGTCGTAGTCGAGGTACAACTTGCCGGCCTTGAGGGTGTCTTTGTCGTTGGCGGCTGGGTCGTACCAGCATTCCCCGCCGATCAGGTAGCCGCCGCGAATCAGCTCGCGGAACTTGGCGTTGATGCTCTCGACCATGTCGCGCACCAGGGAGGGGTGCATGGGGCGGTCCATGGCCCAGAATTGCGCCTCGGCCATGGTGTCGGCCAGCACCTGGGCGGTGCGGGTGTAGTTCTCGAAGGCGAACAGCGGATCGTCTGCGCAGGTGCGCGAGCCCCAGAAGCGGAAGCCCTCGCGGCGAATCAGGGTGGTGATCTCGCTGGCGTTGAGCAGGCCGGCTTCGGTGTCGGGGCTTTGCAGATCCCAATGCACGTCACGCGAGAGGCCCGTCACGCCGTTTACGGCGACGTTGGACAGGGTCTTGTGCCAGCCCGTTTCGGCGTCGATGCGGGCGCGCAGGCCGAGGGCGCGGGCGGCAGCGCTGGCGACGTGCTCGCTGTTGCTGGCGGTGTTCCACTCGATGAAGTCGGGCCAGATAAGCATGAGCTCACGGGCGGCGAAGGCCTCGCGGTAGGCGATGGCGTCGGAGACGGTGGCGCAGTCCCAGCAGTTGGCGTAGGCGAAGCCGCGCAGCTTCTGCGCGGTGATGATCAGCTCTTGGACCACGGGCAGCGAGTCCAGCCCCGGCACGCCGAGCACGCGCGGTTTTACGCCGAGTTGCGCCTCGGCTGCGAGCAGGGCCTTGAGGCCGGTGTAACGGCCTTGGTCGTCCACGCCGCCGATGACCTTGGTGGCCTGGTCCGCTGCTTTGGCGGCGTCGTCGGCACCCTCGCCATCGGCCACACGTACCACGACGGTGATGGCGTTGGCCTGGTCGGCAATGGCGTCGAGGCTGGCCGCCAGTGTGCCCAGGGTGCCAGCCTTGCCGGTGGCGCTGAGCACGTCGGTGAGCAATACCGGCTTGTTGAGGGGGAAAACCGTTTCGTCGGCATCGCTGCCGGTGCAAACCATGCCGACCACGCCGGTGGCTGGGGTGCGAATGGGGCGCGTGCCTTCGTTGACTTCGACAACGCGCACGCCGTGGTGGTAGCCAGTGGCGGACATAGTTGGGGGCTCCTGCTGGGGCGGATCAGTGAGCCTTTAGCGTGTCGCGCGCGCGATGTTTGAGCGAGGGCCGGTGGTTGTAGCGGGGGGCGTTACAACCAAAAAAAAGCCGGCGCTGGGGAGGGCCGGCAAGGGAGTAAAGCTGAAGGCTGCGGTTCACGTCCTGATTATAGTCATGCAGCCATTTCGGGTTGTCGCATTGAATGTTTGCATTTAGTTGATAGCGGGCCACCAGTGGTCGGCGGTGTAGTCCGCTGGGATGGTGGCCATGGCCTTGAGGTCACTGCCGGCGAAGGTGTGGGCCGAGCGGTGCGCGGCTGCTGCCTTGCCCAGCTCGATCACGGTTTGTGCATCCATGGGCACGCGGGAGTTGTCGGCGGCGATCCAGGCGAAGTCTGCCGCCGGATCAGACCAGCGCAGATCACCGGCCAGCGCGCCGGCCATGATGGCGATGAGTGCCTCCAGCGCTTTGCCGCTGAACACGTCCCAGTCGCCTGGCTGGTTGGCAGATGGCAGGCGGGACTGATAGCGCACGCCCTGGAACATGAAGCCGGCGGAAATGCGCCGGTCGCGCTCGGCGTCCACGTCTGCGCTGGTGGGCAGTGGTACAGGTTGCGGTGCGGGCGCGGTGAACTGCGCGCCGTCATACAGCCAGCCCGGTGCGACCGGTGATCCCTCCGGCAGTTCGATCAGGACGATGCTGGGGGCGAACTCGGGACGCTCGGCATACTCGGGCGTGCTGTGAACGATGCCGGCGACGATCAATGCATAGCGTGCCATCAGACCACCTCCGGCCATTCGATCAGGATTGCGCCGGGGGCGCCGTTGCGCACCAGGCCCGCCGAGTAGTTAGCACCGGCGCCATACCCCATGGCTGCTGACATGGCGCTAGTCGTTTGCCCAACAGTGCGACTGGTATCCAGAATCAAACCCCCACCGCCGCCAGCCACTAGGGTGGAACTGGTGTATGCAATAACTTTCCCCCCATAACCCAGGGGGGTGTCCGATCCGTTCTGCACAGGAGTCGGATTGGTGCTGTTATTTTGGCGACCTCCGCCAGGGGTCCCGACTCCGGCGCTGGTACTGCCACCAAGCGCCGAAATGAAAGCACCGAAGGAAGTGGTCCCGCCTGGGCTATAGGAGGTCGATGATGTCCCGGCGCCGATCCCGCCAGCGCCAATCGTACACGGCACCGACATGTCATCACCGATATCAACCGGCACTCGAATGAAGTATTCACCGCCGTTTCCTGCTGTGGGGGTGTTCGTGCCACAGCCCTCTCCACCACCAATCAACGTCACATAGACGGTATTGCCGGCCAGGCCAACAGGTCGGTCCCAATCCCCGTTGGCGGTGATGATCTGCTGTTTCAACAGCATGCCGCCGTTGATGAACTGCGTCAGATTGGTCATTACAGAATGCTCCAGCCGTAGTCGGCGCTGATGAACCGCAGCCGCACGATTACAAACGCCTTGTTGAGGGTGAGGTGGCCGTCGGTGGCGCGCCCGTTGATCTTGTCGACTGCAATGCGGTGATCGAGCCGACCGGTGAGGTTGCCGACCATGACTTCTTGCCCGGCCTCCGGCGCCGCCGGCAGGCTGACGGTGACAGGGGCATCGGCGTTGGTGATCTGGGCAAATCCCAGGGGGGCGAGCGTCACGTCGTCCGGTGCCGGCACCGCAACAAATTCCCCGGTGCTGATGGTGATGTCTTGCGTGCCGTTGAACAGCACGCCGTTGATGCGGCGGGCCGTGGCCAGGCGCTCGGCGGCCACGGCGGTGCCAGCGACCGGCAGCGCGCCGATGGCCTCGGGACTGATCAGGGCCAGGTCAAGCTGAATGCTGGCGATCAGCGCATCGATCTGTAGCAGGGTCAGCAGCAGCCGTGGGACGTCGTCCTCCTGGTCGTTGTCCGGGTGGATCAGCGGCCAGCTGTAGTTGGGCGTGCGGTTGTCGATCATGGGCTTACTCCGAAACGATCACGCGTAGGTCGCGCACACGCGGGCGCGCCGCCGGGGTGCCGGTGAGGGTGAGGCGCACGCGCACGACGGCCCCGGTGATGCCTGCGGTTACGCTGCTGAGTTCCAGCGCGCCGTTGCCCAGGGCCTTGGCGGTGGGGGCGTCGCAGGCCTGCCAGGCGCCGGCGTCGACCTGGTACTCGGCGGCGACGTTGCTGCCGGCCGGCAACACGGCATCGAACACCACGCGCAGGCGCACGTTGGCGCCGGCCGGAATGGCGCGGCTGACGTAGGTGCCGCCAGGTTGCAGGACGCCCAGGGCCAGCTGGGTAGGGCCGCGCAGAATGCCGGACACGCCCTCACTGGCGCGCAGGTGGGCGCTGACAGCGATCTCGCCGGTCACCGGCGCCGGGAACTGGATGGCCTGCAGGTCAGCCGCTGGCAGCACGGAGCCGTCCGGCAGGGTCAGGCTGTAGTCGACGGTGGCCTCGGGCGATGGGGATACGCCGCCGGCGATGAACACGCAGTCGGTCACGTCCTCGACGTCCAGGGTGCCGAGGTCGATGGTGCGTTGGGTGGCGGTGTACTGGGCGACGTTGAGGCGGAACCACAGGTCGCGGTCCTGGTGCGCCGTCCAGGTGACGGCGTTGGCCGAGCTGAGCAGCACACCGATTTGATACGGCTGGGCCGATACCCAAGCGCCGCCGTCCTGGTCGTAGGCGCCCAGGGTGGCGATGGCCAGTTCATGCTCGTTGGAGTCGGTCAGCACAACGATGGCGTACTCCAGACCTGGCCACAGCAACGCGGGCATGTCGAAGGTGACGTTGAGCACGCCGGTTGCCTGCGGCGTGATGCGCGCCTCGGCCAGCACGGCGGTGCTGGGCATGCCGCTGGCGGTGGTGCGCAGTTGCACCAGGATGTCCTTACCGTCTGCGCCCAGGGTGGTGAGCATGAGGTCGACGGATTCGACCTGGCACAGCTTGTCCACGCGCAGCGTCTGGGCCAGCGGGTCAAGGATGCAGGTGCCGTTCTGCATCTCGTAGATTTTCAGGCGGGTGACCCATGCCTGAGTGGATGCGAAGTTCTCCGGGCCGAGGCCTGGCGGGTAGACGGTCGGGGTGGTGGTCTGGGTCGGGTCGCTGAAGCTGATGACGTACTCCGGCGACTCGGTGGTGACCTGTTGCTTTTCTTCAATCTCGCGGGTGCCTTCGCCGTAATACTCGGCCTCGCCACGGCTGCCGCCTTCGCCGACGAAAAACACCGTCTTGCGCCCGCTGGTGACGCCCTCGGGGATGTGGAACGCGCCGTTGACCACGCCTTGGCCGTTGGCGGACAGGATCGGCACCGGGGTGACGTCGATGCCGTCGAACACCACACGGATCAGCCGCTCGCCAGCGCCGAATCCTTGCAGCTCGAACGCTACGTCGATCTGCCGCAGGGTCCAGATGGCCTCGGTGCTGACGCTGCTGGTGACCTGGGTGCTGGTGACGTAGTTGCCGGTGTACCAGCGGTGCGGGTGCTGGCCGGTGGGCATGGCGATGCGCTTGGTGACGGGCGAGGCCCAGACGGTTTCGGTTTCCGTCCAGCGGTCTACGGCGGGTTCCAGGGTGACGCGCGCCGGCATGGGCAGCTGCGCGCCGTAGCTGTTGACCTTCATCGCACCGGTGCGGGCCACTTGCTCGACGGCCACACGCGGCACGCTGGGGCAGCGCTGCGGGCTGGTCACGTCTGCGCTGGCGGTGGCCAGGCCCGTGGCGGTGATGGGCAATACCAACTCACCGTCGACGATGGCGGCGCTTTGCTCGATGCCCGCGTCGCGCATGTCGTCGGACAGGAATGGGTCGACGAACACGCCCCGGCGGATGCCCTGGTCGCGGACGTTGGCGTCGGACAGCAAACGCTGCTCGGCCACACGCTGGTAGACCTCGTCAATCATGGCTTGCATGCGGCCCAAGGTGTACATGGGCACCATGCGGGCGCCGTCTGCGGTGACGCTGCGGGTCGCGGGCAGCCAGGTTTGCCGCACGGTGGCGATGGACAGCAGGTTGGCGGGCACGTTGGGGGCGACAGGGTTGTCCAGGGCCGACACGCCACGCACCCACACCGCGCCGCCGCCTTCGTCCAGGCACAGGCGGTCGATGCGCGGCAGCTTGGCGCGGTAGGTGACCAGGGCGAGGGTGCCGGCGACGGCGCCCTCGACGTAGAGGCCGGTGTCATCCGGGTCGAGCGCTTCGGGACTGGCGATGTAGCGATAGGTGACTTTGTAGGTGGAGCCGGTGGCGGGTTCAGCGCCTGCCGGCGCCCAGTCCACCGCCGCCGCGCCGAGGGTGTAGTCGGCGGCTGCGGCGTACTCGGTGGTGCCCTGCCAGACGCGCTCGATGCTGATGACGGAGTTGTCCGGCAGCACGTCGGCGGCGCCGACGTAGGCGCCATGCACGACGTCGACGGTGCGCTCGGCGGTGATTTGCAGGGTGACCACTTCGGCGATGGCCGGGCGGTTGACGTTGATGCGCTGGCGGGCCGGGCCTGCCATGAGGTGTGGCTCAGAGGCGATCAGGCGCAGGTCGGGCTGTGCGTCGTAGATGATGCGGCGGGAGGTGGCCAGCTCGACGCCGAAGCCGTTGATGCGCGCACGGCCTGCGTTGATCAGCCAGGTTTGCGAGTCCTCGGGGGTGCTGCTGAGCAGCTCGGCGACCAGGCCGCGCACGACATAGCAGCCGTCGGTGCTGTCGCGGTCGTAGCGGGCGATGGCCTGGGCGACCACGTCGAGGTTCGGCGGGGCGCTTTTCTGGCGGACGTTGCCGTCGACGACGGTGTAGACCGGGAAGAACTCGGCATCGTTGCGGCTGCCTTCCAGGCCCCAGGTGGGGGTAAGGCGCAGGCGGTCGGCGCCGGGTTCGTTGTAGCCACGGGTGCCGGCTGCGGGGTTGAGCAAGGCGGGGTCATCCTGCGCGGTGATGACCTCGCTGAGCATGAAGGCGCCAATGGTGACGGTGCCGACCAGGGGCACGGTGAGCGCAGCAGGGGCGATGCCGCGCACGGCGCCGTCCAGGTAGATGGCGCCGGCTTCAAGGGTGGCGTGGCCGGTTTCGAGATCCAGCACCAGGCCGGCGTCACGGATGATGTCGCCATCCTTGAGCAGGACGTCGGCAATGCCCTTGAGGCGCTGATGCTCGGCGCTCTGCAGCTCGTTGAACTCGGCACTCTGCAAGATGCGGTCGGGCCGGAACAGGTGGCGGTCGTAGTTCTTTGCCTGGTCAAAGCGGTCGTAGTGTTCGGTCATGGCGGGCCTCAGAACGGCAGGATGTATTCAAAGGTTTGGCGCACACCCGCTTCGCGGATGAGCTTGTTTGGCAGGCGCTCCAGCACCTTGAGGCGGCCAGGGTTGATCAGTTGCGCGGGGGTGAAGTAGCGCTGACCCGCCGGGAGTGCCGGGTCTACCTGGGTATCGAAGAACAGGCCGACTTCGCGCACGGTTTCACCGGCGGCGTCGTTGTAGTCGAACACCACGCGCACATGCGCCCATTTGGTGGGGGCGGGCGATGGGGTGAAGCGCTGGCCGCCTGGTAGCTCGATTTCGCCTGCTGGGTCGGGCTGCACGAACTGTGCTTGCGTCACGCTGCGGCGGCCGATCTCGTCAACCAGTGCGGAAGCGGTGGTCGGCTCCGGCTCGGGGGCGGCGTCCCATGCCGGGTTCCCACGCCCCCAGGCGAAGTGCAGGGAGCGACTGATGAAAATGGCGCATTCGCCGATGCGCCCGTCGTCTTGTAGTGCGGCCATGGGGGTCAGTCCTCTGTGCTGTGTTTGCTGTAGATGGGCAGGCGCCAGGGGCCGACCCATGGGCCGCGCCATTTGCGGCGCGGGTGTCGTTCGGGGGTGATGCTGTTGCGCGCTGCGGTGGCGGCGGGTTGCAGGGGCGGCAGATCACGCACGGTGCTGCCCAGGTGTACGCGGGCGAGCAGCAGCCAGGGGGCGCCCAGCTCGCGCACTGGCAGCAGGGCGCTGTGCATGGAGCCGACGCCGCCGAACAGGTCCATTTCCCAGGTGCTGTCGGTGACCCAGTTGTCCCAATACATGCTGTCGCGGCGCAGTAGCAGGGCGCGGGCGTGGGTGCGCGCTGGCAGGGCCGCACGCGGCGGTGCTGGCAGTTGGGCCGCGTGGCGCTCGCCGAAGCTGAGCTTGAGGCCGTCGACGATCAGGCCGCTGTCGTCATCGAGGAGGGAGCCGTCCCAGCGAGAGCGATCGAGCCGGGCGTGGCGCACGTCGTAGCCGTGGAACAGGCGGTAGAAGCGGACGTGGGCCGGGATGCTGGCGGCGATAAGCTTGCGGATGTCGTCGAGGCGAGCCGGGGCGCGGGGGCTGCCGGGGTCCAGGTGCAGGAGTGGGCCGTCTTCTTCGACGGTGGCGGTGATGTCGATCCAGCCCAGTGCGCGCTCTACGCCGGCGCCTGTGCCGCGCTCGCGCAGCCAGGGCAGGCCGGCGGCGAGCAGCTGCTCGGGGGTGTCGAAGTATTCCGCGAACTGGGCCAGGAAATACTGGGCGGCCAGCACCGGGGCGAAGCCTGGCGGCAGGGTGACTTGTACGCCGGCGGGCAGATCGGCCAGGGCCTCCAGCTCGCCCAGGCCGAGGCGCGACCAGGCGTGCTCCAGCTCGGTGCTGTTGGGCGGCAGTAGGGTGGTGCTCATGCCTGGCCCCGGTCGGTGAGCTGCAGGGTGCGCAGGGTGGCGAAGCCGTCCGCGGCGATGCTGATGTCTGCCGGCATGGCCAGTTCCACGCGGGCAACGCCAGCGGCATGCAGGGTGCTGGTGACCCAGCTGCGGGCGATGGCGCGCCCCAGGGTGGCATGGGCGGCGAACTGGGCGCGGAAGCTGGTGGCCAGCAGCTCCACCAGGTTGGTGGGCGCGCTTGCCTCGCGCCAGATGCTGGCGGTGACGTCGACGGGGGTGGCCTGGGCCAGGCGAACGCCGAGGGTGACGCCGAGCATCTTGGCGCCGGGGGCATCGAAGGCAGCCCAGCAGGCGGCCAGCGTCGCAGGGCCGTCAGCCCCTTCTTGCAGCCAGAGCACGACGTCGACGCGCCCTGCGCTGGGCTGGATAACCTCGGCGCTGCGCACGGCCAGGCTCGCGCTCATGGCGACCAGGATGTAGTGCTCGCGGGTGCCGTTGCCGGCCATGGCGGCAATGCGCAGGAGCAGGCGCTCGCGGTAGCGGGCGTCCGCTTCACCCTGTAGGCGCGGCAGGCCGAACAGCTGGCCGATGTGGTCCAGGTCCAGGCCTTCGGCATAGATGATCAGGTTGGCGCGGGCAGCGTCGTTGATGCGGGCGCGTAGCAGCAGCTCGCGGTAGCTGGACTCCTGCAGCAGTTTGGTGAGTGGCTCGGATTCCAGCTCCAGCAGTTCGGCGGTGGCCTCGCGCTGGTCGGCTGGCAGCAGGGCGAGCAGGCCGGCTTTGCGCGCCTGGAAGATTTGCTCGTAGTCGAGCGGCTCGACGATATCGGGAGCGGCCAGGGTCATGCGATGGCTCCAAGCTGTAGCGGCACTTGCAGGTTGAAGGCCTCGTTGCTGTCAACGAGGGTGCCTTCGATGTCGGCCACGCCCTGGGGCCAGGTGGCGCCGTAGCGAATCTGGGCGCGGCTGATGCGCACGCGCGGTTCCCAGCGCATGACGGCGGCAGCGATGGCGGCTATGGCGAGCATGCGGGTGTAGTCGTTGTGGGGCTGGTCGATCAGCTCGGGCAGGTGGCTGCCGTATTCGCGGCGCATGAGGCGCGAGCCGATAGGCGTGCTGAGAATGTCGCCGATGGATTGGCGGATGTGCGCCAGGCGCGCCAGGTCGCCCCCTGTGTTGCGGTTCATGCTTGGGGCGCTCCGGTGACGCCGGTACCGGGCATAACGCCCAGGTGCACGTGCTTGGTAAGGCTGACCCCGTTGGCGATGACGTCACCGGTTACGGTGACGGTGCCGGTAATGGTGATGCCGCCAGGGGCGAACAGCTCGGCGCGACCGGCACCGGGCAGGGTGGCGCGTAGCTTGTGGGCCGCCTGGTCGTACTCGATCACGGCGCCGTCCGGGTAGGTGGTGCGGTGTACGTCTGCGCTGTTGCCGTTGGCCGGGTTGGCGTCGCTGTACAGGCCGATCAGGGCCACGCCCTGGGTGAGTTCGCCGGATGGGCTTAACAGGACAACCTGCTCGTCCACTGTCGGCGCGCTCCAGTGGCTGGTGGTGCCGGCGCGCAGGGCGAGCCACGGCAGCCAGCCGGTGAGCAGTTGCCCGGTGGCGACGCGCACGCGCGCTGCGGCGACGTCCACCTCGGCGATGGTGCCGAGGCGGAGCAGGTTGTCGAGGCGGCGGGCGAGGTCGGCGGTATTCATGCGCCGACTGTGCAGCTCGCGCGCGCGTGGCGCACGGGGCCGAGGTTGTAGCGGGGGGCGCTACAACGCGCCGGCGCTTTCGAGGTGCTGGAGCAGTTTGTCGCGGATCATTTCGAGGTCGGCATCGGCGAAGCCGAGCAGCTCGCGGGCGTTGTATTGGACGTCGGGGGCGTTGCGCCCTGGGCGGTCGCGTAGGCCGTACTGATGGACGCGGGCCAGGCGGGCAACGCGGCCCATGAAGGCGATGCCGATGCGGTTGGCGTCGCTCTGTAGCTTGAGGTGGCGGGCCTGGCGCAGCTTGGTGAACATCTTCTGTTTGATGCGGCCTTGCTTGCTGCGCAGAGGCTGGCGGGCTTTGCGCGGGGCGTAGGGGGTGCCGTCCGGGTTGCGCTGGGCAGCAATGCGCTGTTGCTGGCGGCGGCGCAGTTCGCGGGCGATCTGTTGGTTGAGCCGGCGGCGCTGGGCGGGCTGGAGCTTGGCGAGCAGGGCGCCGGCCCAGTCTTCCAGGGCGTGCAGGTTGTCAGCCACGGCGCGGGCCTGGGTGTGGGGTTTCGATCTCGGTGGCGGCGCCTTCGGCGTCGGTGCTCATCCACTCGGCCAGCAGCTCGGCGCCGCTGTATAGCTGCCAGTTGGTAGCCGGCAGGTGCGGGGTAAGCGCCGGCTCGGGCGGGTAGTCGACGCTGAGCACGCCGCCCGCGCCCTTGCTGACGATGGCGCGCTCGGTGAGCGGCAGGGTGATGGCGAGGTCGACCTTGCTTTTGTCGATAACGTCCACCTCGAACTGAATGCCCTGGGTGTTGTTGTCGTGGTTGGCCAGTAGCTCGTGTTGGTTTTCTCGCAGCCAGGCAAGCAGCGGGATGAATACGGCGTCGGGGCTGCCGGGGAAGTCGGTAAGGATCAGGTTGAGCTTGTAGCTGTATTCCAGCGACAGGCCTTGCGCGGCGGTGCACCGGGTGGCGCCTTCATCGACGAATACCAGGAGCTTGTCCGGGTTGTGCCGCAGTTGCGGAACAGCGGCGATCAGGTGGGCGCGCAGGGCGTTTGGCTTCCTCATGGCTTGGGCTGCTGCTTGCCGGCGCGCTTGTAGAAGCGCCGACCGAACAGGGAGACGCCGGCGAACATGAGCAGGCCGACCAGCACCGAGGCGCCATCTGCGGCCATGGGGGACTGTTCCGCCCAGCCTGGGCGGGATTCGACGACGCAGGCTAGCAGCTCTTTGTCCGCCTGGGCCTTGCCGATCTGCGCGTCGTAGGCAGCGTCATGCGCTTCGCAGCAGTGTTGCCACCAGCCCTCTGGGAAGGCGGTGCAGTAGTCGGTTGGCTCGATCATTGGTCCCTCGCACAGTCGACTGTCAGGCGGTTGGGGGCGAGCGCCAGGGCGACGGCCTCACGGTTGGCGCTGCGGGCTGGCACTGGCAGGCCGCAGTAGCGGGACACGGCCCATTGGGCGGACTGAATGACGGTGCAGCCCTGGAGCAGGACGACGAGCAGGAGCAGGCAGGGGGCGCGGGTCATTCGATTTCCCTCTTTACCTTGAACATGAACATGGGCTGAGCGTCCGGACCATGCACCAGCGGGAACAGCAGACCTTCGATGATCGAGAACGGCAGGATTAGCAGATCGAGCGGCGCCCATTTGGCGAATACCAGTGGAGCTTCGCTATCGATGTCCCCCATCCAAAGAGGGATGCCGTAGTAGCTGCCGTGGTGGGTACAGCCGTGCGCTAAGGCTTGCGCTGCGGTGGTGTATCCAAGCGTCATGCCGCCACCTTCTGCCCACCACAGCCGCAGTCGGCGTGACGCTTGTAGGCGCGGTCGAGCTTGACGTCGTAGAGGTTGCGGGCGAACGCGGGGCCGTTGTAGCGGCGGGCAAAGTCGGCCCACTTCTTGGCCTTCAGGGCCTTGAGTAGGGCCGGGTCGGCTTCGATGAAACGGACGAACGCTTCGAACTGGTCGCCCTCGCTGCGGTGCATCAGGTCGACGAACTCGGCGACGCTGGCATAGCCGAGGCGCGTGGCGTGGTAGCCCATGATCTGGAAGGCGCCCCAGGATGCGGACTCGTCAGCGGCCAGGGCGTCGATCAGGCGGGCTTGCGCCAGGCGCACATGCTCTGCCACGCCGCCGGCATAGCCGCCTGGCTTGCGGTTGACCAGGGCGGGGTAGGTGGCGGCGAGCTGGTCGGCATGGGCGAGCAGGGCGGCGCTGTCGTCGTCTTCATTGCGCACCAGGGACAGACGCTGATGCATGACGTGGCGCTCGAAAAGCACCTTGGGTTTGCCGTTGGCGAGGAAGCCGGCGCCGGCGCTCTCGACTTCGTTCACCGCGTAGATGGCGGCCAGCTCGACGCCCAGGCGCTTGGCCGCTGCGAGCAGGTGGCTGTTGTGCAGCAGCCTGCGACAGTCGGCGCCGGCCAGGGCGAGGAGGGTTTTCTCGCCTGCGCGGCCATCGACTACCAGGCCCACTTTGAGCTGGTAGGCGCGGACAGCCTTTTCGGTTTCGTCGCCGAAGTCGCCGTCCGGCACCAGTTTGGCGCCGTGGGCATTGAGGGCTTTTTGCAGTTGAACGATGGCTTGGCCTTTGGCGCCGTGCTTGAGGACGATGGGCTGTGTCATAGGGTTTCTACCTTTCTGCTGTAGAGGCGTTTGAGGCCGGTGCGCACGCCGTCGGCGCCGATCAGGCCGACCAGGCCGCCGAAGAAGGGGGCGAACTCGACGGGTACACCGAGCCAGGGCAAGCCGTTGGTGAGGGCGAGGGTGATCAGGCCGCAGATGAACCCTTCGCCCAGGGCGCGCCTGATGGCGCCGCCGCTGTAGATGAAGCGAGCCGAGGCGATGGACGCGGAGAGGGCGGCGGCGTAGACCAGCGGGTGGTGGTGTTCCAGCCAGGCGAGCAGCCAAGCCCAGGTTTCGGGGCGGTCAGGCATGTTTTTCATTCCTCAGTCCCATAGGTTCACCACGCCGGTGGCGGTGGGTTGCGGGGCGACGCTGGGCAGTTTTACGGGGGTTCCGGTGGGCAGAACGGGGCCGTGCCGGGTAATGCCTGGGTTGGTTTCGATGACGGCTTCGACGACGCCCACGCTGCGCCCGTAGTGCCGCCAGCAGATGTCGTCGAGGGTGTCGCCCTGTTGGGCGTGGGTGGTGTTCATCAGAGCAACTCGACGGTGTTGCGGCTGATGCCGAGCAGGTCACGAATGGCGAAGCGGGCGTCGCGACGGTAGTCGTCGGCGCTGGTGTTCTCTTCTTCGGCCTTGGCGGTGCCGCTGTTGGTGGTGTCGTAGTTGCGGTAGCGCTCGGCCACCTCGGCGCTGGTGGTGCAGTAGATGGCGCGCAGGTAGGTATGCACGAGTTCGCTGGTGCCGTTGACCTGGTCAGCCGGCACGGCCTGCAGGATGTCGTGGCCGGCGGCCAGGTGGCGCATCTTGAGGGGGCGCAGTTCACGGTTGATGCTGATGATGGCGGCGACCGCTGCGGTCTCCAGGCGCATGTTGCTGACGTCGGCGCCGATGCGCTGTGCTGCGCGCAGGTCGTCGCCGTCGATGTTGGGCCAGAAGCCGTCGTTGGTGAGGGTAAAGGCGGGGTTGTCGCCGCCGCCGACGAATGCGCTCATGTCTGGCCGCTCGAATAAAACGGCGGTGGTCGGGGCGTCACAGCTGGGTAGGAATGAACCATGCTGATCGGCCCCGAGCCGCCGGGGTGCCGGGGGAAGGCTCGGTTAGCTGGGCTTTTGCTCAGCGTGTTTTTTCAGGAGGCGCTCGACGCGCTCCAGGGCTTTCTTTCCGCCGCACCGTTCGTGCAGCTCGATGGCGCGGGGGATGAAGTGCTGTGCCACTTCCAGGCACTGCAAGTCACTGGGCTTGGCTTCTTTCTCGTCGACCATATTGGCGGCCAGCAGACCGATAGCCAGCTTGACCTTGGCTCGTACTTCGTCCGGCATGTCGTGCGCGGCAGTAAGCCGGTCGGCTTCGGCAATGATGCCGACGTCGAAGACGTTGCCAGCACGGGCGGCCTTGAGCGCGGCTTCGGCGACTACTT
The DNA here is from genome assembly GCF_017915135.1 of Ectopseudomonas khazarica. Taxonomy (NCBI): domain Bacteria; kingdom Pseudomonadati; phylum Pseudomonadota; class Gammaproteobacteria; order Pseudomonadales; family Pseudomonadaceae; genus Ectopseudomonas; species Ectopseudomonas khazarica. The sequence continues at coordinate 2,582,508 of NZ_CP068551.1, forward strand.
CGGCGATCAAGCAGGGCGTTTTACGAGCGAAGTTGTCGGACATTTCGAGGCCATGCTTGAGCACGTAGGCGGCGATCTGCAGGCCGCCTTCGTAGTCAGCAGCGTCGAAGCGCCAGAGCATGACGGTGGTCACCACCTCGTCCTGGGCGCCCTGGCCACTGGCGAGCACGCCGTCGATGTAGGGGGCGTAGTCGGGCAGCAACTTGGCTTTCAGCTCTTCCTTGGCTTGGGTGCTCTGGATGCCACGAAGCTGCTGGTAGTGCTGGTGCAGCTGGGCCATCTGCATGGTGTAGGCACTGGAATCAGCCATGGGCTGATTCTGCGGTGTTGCCGCCGCTTGTTGGGCGGCGGTGACACGCAGAAAGTGCTGGCGGCATGGGTTGGTCATGGCGGCAGGCCTCAGCTCAGCTCGATGTTTTCGGCCTGGGCGGCACAGCCCAGGTCCTCAAGCACATAGGCTTCGTTGACGGACTCGTAGTTTTCGATGCGGTCGCGCTTGGCGTTGTCGACTACGGTGCGGCGGCGGGTGCCTTCCTGCGGGTAGATGGACAGGTTGTCGAGGCGGGTGACCATCAGGGCGTTCGGCGGGAAGTAGGGCACGCGAACGGCCGGCAGGTTGCCAATACGCTTCTGGCTGATGACCAGGTCCGCCGCGAGGGTTTCAGTCGGCGCATGGTTCTGGTTGACGATGGGGAAGTACTTGTCGGCCAGCAGCTTGCGACCGCAGATGACGACGAGTTCGGAGTCTTCCTGGTACCAGGGTTCGAGGAACTCGTTGACCATGGCGTAGACCAGGGCGTCGAGGTTCTCGAAGTCCTTACCGGCGCCAATCTGAATCTTGCCGCTTGCGGCTTGCACTTCGCTCATAACGCGCGCGGCGTTCTCGGCGCGCATTTTCTGCATCCAGCCGATGTTGACGTCTTGCAGCAACGGGTTGGCAACTGGATCGGAGGTGGCGGCGCGGGCGGTGCCATTCCAGCCGATCATGATGCGATCCAGGGCGCAGCGCTTGATGATGGCGTCGCGGATGCGAGCCTGAAAGTCGGGGAACTTGGCCCACTGATCCAGCTTGGCATAGCGGATGTGGGTATCGAAGTTGGTCTGAGAGGCGAAGTAGCCGCGTTCATCCAGCGAGCTGAGGTCGCGGGTCTGCCGGTCCTGGGTGTTGGTGTCAGTGGTGCTGGCGACCGGGCCGGAAATACCCAGGCCTACTTTCTCACCGGCCTGGTCGCGTACCGGGGTGATGTTGATCTTCGACAGGAAGTCGCTGGATTCCTGGATGCGGGTTTCCAGCGTTTGGGCGACGGTGGGCTCCACGGCGAATTTGGTGGTGACGTCGTCAACGCCATTGAGGGCCGCTACTTGCTGCAGGTAGGCGTTGTAGAGCTTGCGGGTATCGTTGCGCATGGGGTTACTCCGGTGTTCCTTGGCTGGGGCGTCGTCCGTTGGGGATCAGCAGTCGGTGAGGGTTGAGCCGTCACCACCGGTTACCGCAGGGCGTTGGCTGTACTGTTGACTCGGGGTTTTCTCCAGGCGCTTGGCCAAGTCGGCGAAGTCGCTGGCCAGCTTGGTGTGGTCGGCCTGGAGCTTTTCGTGGGCGGTTTTCATGGCGTTGAAGGCTTCGGCCTGTTTGGCGCCGTGGTCGGCCAGGTCTTCAATCAGGGCGCCCAGCTCGCTGAAATTGGCGGCGTCCATGCCTTCCTTTTCCTTGCTCTTACCCAGCAGCTCGCTGACCTTGCCGCGCAGGGCTGCGAACATGCTCGGGGTGTCTTCGATCTCTTCGAACGTGAGTTCGGTCTCGATGGCTTCGGAGAACATCGAGGTTTCGGAGTAGTGGCGATCCTTGAACGGGTTGGCGTCCGGCTTTTGCGCGGAGAAAGCGAGCACTTCGGTGCCAAGGCTGGCGGGGGAGTCGGTGACGGCCAGACCGACGATGTAGGCTTCACCGCTGTCGGAGAAGCTGTCGTCGATCTCAATCGAGGTGTAAATCTTCTGCTTGGCCTTGTTCATGGCGATCAGTTCGGGCGTCGGCTCGATCTGCGCGAACAGGGCCAGCTTTTTCTTGCCGGCAATGTCGACTTCTTCGGTCTTCACGGCGGTGATGTCGCCGTAGGCCTTGAATGGGCTGTCAGGCAGTACGCTGCGCAGGTGCTCCAGCCAGACACGGGCGCCATAGGTGTTCTGGTTGAAGTTCTTGGCGGCTTGCTCCAGCCAGGAACGTTCGATCTTGCGTTTATCAGTGGTGGCGCCTTCGACGGCGACACGGAACCACTTGGAGCGGAATTTCTTGGCGGGGGCGGTGCTGGCGGCCATGCTGGGTAATCCTCGGTGCGGGTTTCGCGTTGAGGGCATGGTCGGCAGCTGGGCAGGGCGCGGCAACGAGCCGAGGTTGTAGCGCGGGGCGCTACAACCTGCGCCGGTAACGACTCGCGCGCGCGGGCGGCAGCATCGGCGCCATGAATGCTATCGCCCAGCCCGCACCCATCACCGACGCCCGCCGCCAGGCAAAATTTCTGTACTGGACGGGGTGGCGCGTCACCGATATCGCCGACTACCTGGGCGAGAAAGAACGCACGGTCCATAGCTGGAAAAGCCGCGACGAGTGGGACCGGGCGGACAACGTGGAGCGGATCGGCGGGGCGCTGGAAGCGCGCCTAGTGCAGCTGATCCTGAAAGAGGGCAAGTCGAGCGGTGATTTCAAGGAAATTGACTTGCTGCACCGCCAGCTTGAGCGGCAGGCGCGAATCCAGCGTTACCAGGGTGGCGGGACGGAGACCGATCTAAACCCGAACATCGCCAAGCGCAACGACGGGCCGAAGAAACAAGCCGTCCGCAACGAACTGAGCGAGGAGCAGATCGAGACGCTGGTCGAGGCGTTCCGCGACAGCTGTTTCGACTATCAGCTCGATTGGTTCCGGGCTGGCGACCAGCGCACGCGCATGATTCTGAAGTCGCGGCAGATCGGCGCTACGTTCTACTTCGCCCGCGAGGCGCTGATCGACGCGATCACCACGGGGCGCAACCAGATTTTCCTGTCTGCCAGCAAGGCGCAGGCGCACCAGTTCAAGACGTACATGCAGGCGTTCTTGAATGAGGTGCTGGGCGTGAAGCTGACCGGCGACCCCATCGTGTTGTGGAACAACGCGGAGCTGCATTTCCTGGGCACGAACTTCCGCACGGCGCAGGGGCGGTCCGGCAACTTCTACTTCGACGAATTTTTCTGGGTGCATGGCTTTGCCGAGATCAACAAGGTGGCCTCGGGCATGGCGCTGCACAAGCACTGGCGGAAGACCTATTTCTCGACGCCCAGCTCGATGGCGCACCCGGCCTATGTGTATTGGACCGGGGAGCGGCTGAACAAGGGGCGCCCGACTGCGCAGCATATCAAGCTGGATGTAAGCCACGACGCGCTGCAGATGGGGCGGTTGTGCGAGGACAAGGTGTGGCGGCAGATCGTGACGATTCTGGACGCCGAGGCGCGCGGCTGCGATCTGTTCGACCTGGACGAGTTGCGGCTTGAGTACGACGGGCCGGCCTTCGATAACTTGCTGATGTGCCAGTTCGTCGACGACGGCGACAGCATCTTCCCGCTCACGATGCTGCAACCGTGCATGGTCGAGTCCTGGGACTGGCCGGACTATAAGCCGTTCGCGGCCCGGCCGTTCGGCGACCGCCAGGTGTGGCTGGGCTATGACCCTGCCGAGAACGGCGATAGCGCCGGCCTTGTTGTGCTGGCCCCGCCGACTGAGCAGGGCGGCAAGTTCCGGGTGCTGGATCGCTTCCAGTTCCGGGGCATGGACTTCGAGGCGCAGGCCGAGAAAATCCGCCAGCTCACGCAAATCTATTGGGTCACTTATATCGGCATCGACACCACGGGCATGGGCACCGGGGTGGCGCAGCTGGTGCGCCAGTTCTTCCCTGGTCTGCGGACCTTCAGTTACAGCCCAGAGGTGAAAACCCAGCTGGTGATGAAGGCATGGGATGTGGTGCGCAAAGGCCGGCTTGAGTTCGACGCCGGTGCCACGGATATCGCGCAATCGCTGATGGCCATCCGCAAGACGATGACGGCCAGCGGACGCAGTTTCACTTACACAGCAGGGCGCAGCGAGGCGACCGGGCATGCCGATCTGGCCTGGGCGCTGTTTCATGCCCTGTTCAACGAGCCGTTGGAAGGCAATACCTCTACCAACACGGCCATCATGGAGATTTGCTAGATGAGCACACAGCAGCAGGGTGGCCAGCAGGTTGCCGTAGCCGAACCAACGCGTGAAGGCGAAGTATTGACCGGGCAGGGCGCCGCAGGCGCTCAAGCCTTTACGTTCGGGGACCCGGTGCCGGTACTGGATCGCCGGGAAGTGCTGGACTACCTGGAGTGCTGGGCCAATGGCCGCTGGTATGAGCCGCCGATGTCGCTCGACGGCCTGGCCAGGTCGACCAAGGCCAGTGTCTATCTGCAATCGGGGCTGAACTTCCGCCGCAACATGCTGGTGCGGACCTTCAAGCCGCACCGACTGCTGAGCCGTCAGGCGTTCGAGCAGTTCGCCACAGACTTCGGCTGGTGCGGCAATGCCTACCTGGAAAAGAAGGACAACATGCTGCGCCAGGCCATGGGCCTACAGCCGGTACTGGCGAAGTATGTGCGCCGTGGTGTGGATCTCGAAACGTACTACCAGGTGCGCGGCTGGAAAGATGAACATGAGTTCAAGACGGGCAGCGTTGGGCACGTGCGCGAGGCGGATATCAACCAGGAAATCTACGGGCTGCCGGAGTGGATGGCGGCCCTACAGAGCGCGCTGCTGAATGAGAGCGCGACCCTGTTCCGCCGCAAGTATTACCAGAACGGGTCACACGCGGGGTTCATCCTCTACATGCACGACGCGGTGAAGGACGAGAGCTTCGTCACCGATCTGCGCGAGGCGATGAAGAACAGCAAGGGGCCGGGCAACTTCCGCAACCTGTTCATGTATGCACCAGGTGGCAAGAAGGATGGCATCCAGCTGATCCCCATCAGCGAGGTGTCAGCCAAGGATGATTTTGCCGCCATCAAGAACATCAGCCGCGACGATCTGCTCGCCGCGTTGCGCATTCCGCCTCAGCTGATTGGCATTGTGCCGCAGAACGCTGGTGGCTTCGGCTCGATCAAGGACGCCGCCGCCATCTGGGCCATGAACGAACTGGAGCCCATCCAGGCCAAGCTGTTGCAGGTGAATGAGTGGCTGGGCGAGGAGGTCATCCGCTTCGAAGAGTTCAGGCTCCCCGGCACCACTGACAGCGACAGCTGATCAGCAGCACCAGCTACACACCAGCCGCCCACGGGCGGCTTTTTTGTGCCCGCTCGCCAGGCCAGGGGGTGGCAGGGGGTAGCAGCACCCGGCGCGCGCAGTCTTCCCCCCTCCACGCCTGCCCGCTAAACGTGTCGTTTTCCCTGCAGGCCGCGGGTAGGGCCAGACGGCCCAGGCTGGGGGCTGCATACAGCGTTCTGGCTGCGGCAATACCCTGCGAATCCCTGCACCGTGGCCCTCTTACAGGCGCTCTGCCGAGCACATTGGCCGGCAAGGCTGAGGCGGTATCGAGAAAGGGTAATTTCGGTAATGAGGTGTTCTCGCTGGGCTGTAGCCCGCGAAAACACTGGGCTTGAACGATTACCTTGAGGGGTAAGCTTTGGTAATCGCAAAGGTAATATTTCTGTATGTTACTGTTTTTAAAGGATTTTTAGTTTCGGCATCCTGACTGCCGCCTTGGGTAATCTCCTAACCTGGTAATTACCATTTTATTACCTTTCTGAATCCGAGCTAACCAATTGAAATAACTGGGCTTTCGCCGATTCAAGACTGACCGATTACCAAAATTACCTTTTCCCCACGGCTCAACATAAATTGGTAGAATCGCCGCCGCCTGGGGGGGCCTGCTCTGGCACGTTCAGATAGCTGGGAATGACCTGGGAACAGAAACTGCCGGCTAACACACGGGCGAGCACGGAAGAATGCGGGCTGCGGGTATGGTCAGAGGCAAATGCGTGAGTTCGAATCTCACCGCTTCCGCCATTTCCCTGTATTGCCCTGAGCAATTCCCGATCTTAATCTGACGCTTGCTTTTTGACTTCCGTGCGTCAAGCTAGGTCAGTCCCTGGCTTTTTTGCTAAGGTGGCCGGCAAGTTCAACCTCACCGTCGCTGCACGGTGGCTGACAAGGTGCAACGAGGTGGCGATTGATTAAGGTGCTGGTGGTCGACGATCACGATCTGGTTCGCACGGGTATCACGCGCATGCTTGCTGACATCGACGGCTTGCAGGTCGTCGGTGAGGCCTGCACCGGTGAGGAAGCCTTGCTCAAGGTTCGTGAACTCAAGCCGGACGTGGTGCTGATGGACGTCAAGATGCCTGGCATCGGCGGCCTGGAAGCCACACGCAAACTGATGCGCAGCCACCCCGACATCAAGGTGGTCGCCGTTACCGTCTGCGAAGACGATCCGTTCCCGACCCGCCTGCTGCAGGCTGGCGCCGCCGGCTACCTGACCAAGGGTGCAGCGCTCGACGAGATGGTTCAGGCCATCCGCCTGGTGTTCGCCGGGCAGCGCTACATCGACCCGCAGATTGCCCAGCAAATGGCGCTGAAGTCCTTCCAGCCGCAGAGCAATGGCTCGCCGTTCGACCTGTTGTCCGAGCGCGAAATCCAGATCGCCCTGATGATCGCCAATTGCCACAAGGTGCAGAACATCTCGGACAAGCTCTGCCTGTCGCCGAAGACCGTCAATACCTATCGGTATCGCATCTTCGAGAAGCTCTCCATCACCAGCGATGTCGAGTTGGCACTGCTGGCTGTGCGCCACGGCATGGTCGACGCCGCCAACTAGCCGATGTCCGCTCCGTTCGATTCGAGTGCCTTCCTCGCGACCTGTAGCGGTCGCCCTGGCGTCTATCGTATGTTCGATGGCGAGGCGCGCCTGTTGTACGTGGGCAAGGCGAAGAATCTCAAGAAACGCCTCGCCAGCTACTTTCGCAAGACCGGCCAGGCACCGAAGACCGCCGCGCTGGTCGCGCGCATCGCGCAGATCGAAACCACCATCACCGCCAACGAAACCGAGGCGCTGCTGCTCGAGCAGACGCTGATCAAGGAATGGCGGCCGCCCTACAACATCCTGCTGCGCGACGATAAGTCCTATCCCTACGTATTCCTGTCCGATGGCGACTTCCCGCGGCTGGGCATCCATCGCGGCGCGAAGAAGGCCAAGGGGCGCTACTTCGGCCCCTATCCCAGTGCGCTGGCCATCCGTGAAAGTCTCAGCCTGCTGCAGAAGACCTTTCTCGTCCGCCAATGCGAGGACAGTTACTACAAGAACCGCACGCGTCCCTGCCTGCAGTACCAGATCAAGCGCTGCAAGGGGCCCTGCGTGGGCCTGGTAAGCCCCGAGGAATACGCAGAGGACGTGCGCCACTCGGTGATGTTTCTCGATGGGCGCAGCAATGCCCTGAGCGAGGAGCTGTCCGTCAGCATGGAAAAGGCCTCCATGGCCCTTGAGTTCGAGCGCGCGGCCGAATTGCGTGACCAGATCGCCATGCTCCGGCGCGTGCAGGATCAGCAGAGCATGGAGGGCGGCACCGGGGATGTCGACGTGGTCGCGGTCATGCTCAATCCGGGCGGCGCATGCGTGCATCTGATCAGCGTTCGCGGTGGCCGGGTGCTGGGCAGCAAGAACTTCTTCCCTCAGGTAGCCATCGAGGAGGAGGGCGGCGATGTGCTGATGGCCTTCCTCGCCCAGTACTACCTGGGCAATGCGGAACGCGACCTGCCGAGCGAGCTGATCGTCAACGTGCAGCATGAGGATTTCGCCACGCTCGTCGAGGCGATAGAGTCGCTGCGGGGACGCAGCCTGACGATCAGTCACCGGGTGCGGGCGACCCGGGCACGCTGGCAGCAGCTGGCCGTTACCAATGCCGAGCAGGCACTGGCTGCGCGCCTGGCCAATCGCGAGCACATGACCGAGCGTTTCGAGGCCCTGGCGACGGTGCTGGAGATGGATGAGCCGCCGCAGCGCATGGAATGCTTCGACATCAGCCACTCCAGCGGTGAGGCGACGGTCGCCTCCTGCGTGGTGTTCGGCCCCGAGGGTCCGCTGAAGTCCGATTATCGGCGCTTCAATATCGAAGGCGTCACCGCAGGCGACGACTACGCGGCGATGCACCAGGCGCTGACCCGGCGCTTCAGCAAGATCAAGGATGGCGAAGGCAAGCTGCCCGACGTGCTGCTGGTGGACGGCGGCAAAGGCCAGCTGGCCATGGCCCGTGAGGTGTTGCAGGAACTGGCCGTGCCCGACCTGATCCTGCTGGGCGTGGCCAAGGGCACCACGCGCAAGCCAGGCCTCGAAGTGCTGTACCTGAACGACGCGGCACATGAGTTCACCTTGCCCGGCAATTCGCCGGCGTTGCACCTGATCCAGCAGATCCGCGACGAATCCCACCGTTTCGCCATCACCGGGCATCGTGCGCGCCGCGGCAAGGCCCGGCGTACCTCCACCCTCGAGGAGGTTGCGGGTATCGGGCCCAAGCGGCGGCGTGAGTTGCTCAATCATTTCGGCGGTCTGCAGGAGCTCTCGCGTGCCAGCGCCGAAGAAATCGCCAAAGCACCCGGAATCAGTAAAAAGCTCGCTGAGTTGATTTATGCGACCCTGCACAGCGAGTAGAATGCTCGCTCACCTCGCAGCCTAGTTGTGCCGATGAACATCCCCAACTTGCTTACCGTGCTCCGGGTCGCGCTGATCCCGGTTTTCATCCTGCTGTTCTATTTGCCGTTCTCCTGGAGCTACTGGGCAGCCAGCGGCGTTTTCGCGATTGCCGCTGCGACCGACTGGCTCGATGGCTACCTGGCACGGCGCTGGGAGCAAGGCACGCCATTCGGTGCCTTCCTCGATCCGGTCGCGGACAAGCTGATGGTGGCTGTCGCGCTGGTGCTGCTTGCGGCCGAGCACTCCAATCTCTGGCTGACGCTCGCTGCGGCGATCATCATCGGCCGCGAGATCGTGGTCTCCGCCTTGCGTGAATGGATGGCCGAGCTGGGTGCCCGTGCCCAGGTGGCGGTGTCCAACCTGGGCAAGTGGAAGACGGCGGCGCAGATGCTGGCGTTGGTCATCCTGCTCGGCAACCCGCCACAGTTCACCTTCTGGGTCATCGTCGGTTACGTGCTGCTGGTCATTGCTGCCGTGCTGACTCTGTGGTCGATGCTGCAGTATCTGTTGGCCGCCTGGCCGCACCTCAGCACCACCTCGGAAAAGAAATAAGTTTTTTTGAATCAAAGGGTTGACGTCGCGATTCGATTCTATAGAATGGCGCCCGTCGACAAGACAAGCGGGAATAGCTCAGTTGGTAGAGCACGACCTTGCCAAGGTCGGGGTCGCGAGTTCGAGTCTCGTTTCCCGCTCCAGTTTTACACGAGTCGCCAAGGCGGCTCATTTGATTTAAGGCTGAGTTGCAGAGTGGTTATGCACCGGATTGCAAATCCGTGAACGCCGGTTCGATTCCGACCTCAGCCTCCAATCCAAAGGCCTCGTAGATCAATGATTTACGAGGCCTTTTTCATTCTCCATGGCACCTTTTGCGTGCCTTGCGAGGACGTGGAGGGCTGTATATAGTCCAGCCCTTCGCACAGCGCTACCGCCCGAATGGCGAAATCGGTAGACGCAGGAGACTTAAAATCTCTCGCTCGCAAGGGCGTGCCGGTTCGAGTCCGGCTTCGGGCACCATTTAAAATCAAGCACTTACAGATATCGACTCTCTTACCACTTTTTCCGCAATTCCAGTTTTTTTCCGCAATTACCTTGTTGGCGACACTTTTCTTCCTCGCCGCTCCCTGATGTAATGCTCCGTCATGACTACCGTGGTGTGGCCAAGCTGGTCTCTAGCTTTTAGGATGTCTCCGCTTGATTCAGCCGTGTCGGTGCCTGCTTTGGCCCGTAGATCACGTAGCTGAAACTCTGCTTTTTCGATACCTGCCGCCTTTCTAGCCTTGTCGAACCGGGAGCGGAGCATTGCCGGAGTCATAGCGATTCCATCCTCCGCCACTACCAGTCTCGTCGAGCGCACTTTGTGGCCTGCTTTTCGAGCCTTGATCCTTTCCAGTAGCAGGCCGAGTTCGCCTGTAACCTCAATGCGGCGTTTGGTGCCAGTTTTTGACTGCTTTACATGCAGATGCCCGTCTCTGATGTCTCGTTCGTCCATGCGCAAGGTATCTCCAGGACGTTGTCCTGTCAGATAAACCAAGTCCATCGCATCGCGTAAGCCAGAATCGGCTTTTGAGTAAACGGCATGGAAGAGGCTGTCTTCGATGTAGACGTCGCGTCCTTTTTCCTTGTTGCCTTTCACCCCCGCGCACGGATTAGCAAGAGCGGTGTAACCCATCTCTCGTGCATAGTTCCAGATTGCTGAGAGAAGAGCCTTCTCCCTATTCGCGCTAATTGGAGCGGATTGCCGCCAGCGTAGATACTGGCGAATGTGTTGAGGCTGGATCGCTTCAAGTGGGGCTGGCGGGTCGTCGAAAAACTCTAGTAGCTTGCGCAGTTCTTGGCGATTTTTCGTTTGGGTACCGGGGGCCTTGGTAGGAATAATCTCTACTTGGTATTTCCCAGCCACATACCCGAACGTAATGACTTTCTGTTGTAGCTCTGTAGCTGTTCTATCGCGCTCAAGTTCAGCGTACTTCATTATTGCCAGACCGTAATCTCGACCAAGGGGAATCTCCTTCCTTGGCCGGCCTCCGGTGTCATAGAAGTAGTATGTCGTGCTTCCGCGTTTTCGCTCACGCAGGCGCGGAATTGCCCCTAGGTTTGTTGGTCTTCGTCCCATCTATCCTGCCTTCCTCGACCTCCAGGTCACTTCTCGCTCAACGCTAACCTTCGACACTGGTAATAGATTGGCCGCAATCACACATGGCCAGCCATTTGCTTTGATCGTATGGGGTATGCCGTTTCTGCGTAGGACCTCGATTTGCTTCGCTCTTATCTTGGCGCCAGTCAACTCACAGACTTGCTCGTGGCTCAAAAACTGTATCGCTTCCATGGATAACGATCCCGCCGATACCATACCGGCGATTGTGTGATACGTGAAAGGTGTCTATTTGGCACCATATGGCACGTTCTGACGGGCCTCAACCGGAAGGGGAGTATTGCGGGGTAGTGGGGGGAATACGGTGAGTTAGGCGGTGCTAGAGGCATTGCAGGAGTGGAGAGACCTCAAGCGTCTCTGACGCTCTGTGGATCCATGGATTTTTCCCACAAAAAAGCCGCCTCTGAGCGGCGGCTTCTTGCTGGTTCGGCAATTATTCAGGCAAGCGCCTGAGTCTCTCTAATGGTTTTGGCTTCTTCGAGCACCTTGCGCTGACTTTCGATGGCGCGCTCAGCTGCTGCAACGTAAGCAGTGCGCTTGGCTGTATCAGAGCTGCTCCTGAAAAAAGTCGACAGCGGGCTGGAATTGCGCCCAAGAGCTTTTCCTTTCATCCAAGTCGCCTCCCTCGTTCTTCCATACGGAACTAAGCAATCGCGGCAAAGCGCTCGATGTGCGGCTGTTCACGATGTCTGGCTTGCCAAAGGTCGTAGTCGGCTTGCACCCCGAGCCAGGTGCGAGCTTTGCCGATGCCGGCCAATTCTAGGCGAACAGCCAAATCCGGACTGACCGGCGCATGGCCGTGCAAGATGCGAGACAGGGATTCCCGCGCAAAGCCAAGGCGGCGGGCAAGTTCGGCAATGCTGATGCCCAGTTCGGGGAGCACGTCCTCAAGCAGGGTTTCACCAGGATGCGGTGGGTTGAACATGGCCATGGATAACCCCCTCCTGTTTAGTGATAGTCAAGGTAGTCGACGAGCTCGATGTCGCTACCCACGAATCGAAAGATCACCCGCCAGTTTCCATTGACGGTGAGTGACCAGAACTCTTCCAGTTCCCCTTTGAGGGGATGTAGCCGCCAACCGGGTATGTCGAGGTCGGCGGGTTCATTGGCTCTATCCATAAAACTCAGCATTCGGCCCAGGCGCTTTGCGTGGTCGGCCCGAATGCCTTTGGTTGAGCCAGATTCAAAGAAAATGCGTAGACCTTTGTGCCGGAAGCTTACGATCATAGTGATGAGTGTGATGTATTAGGTCACGGTTTTCAACCGTGTGTGGGTTTTCTTCCGTTGTAATCACGGCAGCTGGGAGGGGGAATGCAGACTTATCAATTGCCGGTGCAAGATTGTGTATTTGTTCTCCTGAACACCCGATCCCTCGCCATGAAGGCTTCCAGCATGTGCGGGATGAGCGTCAGGGCGTCGACCTCTTCACCGTAGGTCTGTGAGTGCAGCGCCGCGTAGCGCTCGAGATCAGCTTTCAGGTTGGCCGGGCAGGTGAACGTCAGCTTCAGGTTCTCGGTTTTCGGCAGCGGGCCGAGGCGTAGCTTGGTCGTGCTCATTGCGGGTTCCTCTGGTTAGTGGAGGCGGGCTGGTAGGGGCGCAGCACCAGATCTCGGTTGACGATCACACGCAGGGGCAGGCCTGGGCGCTGGGTCAGCGTGGGCTGGATATCGAGGTTGCGACGGGTGACCTCCTGGCCAACCTGATTCACCGTGTCCTGCAGGCTGTCGCGCCCAGCAATGATGATGCGGTCGCCATCGGTGCGACTGGTCGGTGCCGCCAGCTCGGCTCCGATACCCAGCAGGCTGGTCATGGCCGCGCCAGCGACGATCCGATCCCAGTGCCAATCGACGCCATCCTCCAGGCCGGCATAGCCGGCGGCGTCGGTACCTATCAGGTTGTCGAGCTGGAAGGACGAGGTGTCCGGCAGGATCACCCTCTGCCATACCACCTGCACGCGGCTCTGCCCGTAGCTCACCTGGCTGTTGTAGCGGCCTAGCAGGCGCGAGCCTTGAGGGATCAGCACATGCTGGCCGGTGGCGCTGTCGTAGACCGGTTCGGTCACCGTGGCGATCACGTCGCCGGGTAGATTAGACTTGATGCCGGTTACCAGTGCTGCCGGGATGACGGTGCCGGCCATCACCTGGTAAGGCGACTCAGGCATCTGCAGCAATCCGGAATTACGGATTTGTGCGTTTACGGATTTACTGAGAAACGCCTCGTTCCGCTCCTGCTGCGTTGGTGTTCCTGCGGCGGCTACTGCGCCTGACGACGCCATACCCAGAGCCGGGGAATCGAGTTGAGCGCCACCACCAGATGCGATATTTGAATTCCGCGCGCTGCTGGTTTGGAAGAATACCGAGGACTGCGCTGCTTCCTCGGCTTCCTTGAGCAGGGCCAGGCGCTCTGCTTCGGCGGCATCTGGCCCATGTCCATAACCTTGCGCCTGCTGCTCTGCCCTGAGGATTGGCCCGCCCAGATCGCCGGGCAGCGGCGGCCCCAGTTGCGGTATCTCGGGAGCCGGTGGAGGCGGTAACTGCGAGTAGTCCGCCGGCAACTGCTCCAGCCCCTCGGAGCGTGCCACGCGGTCGACGTTGTATAGCTCGTTCGGCTCGGCGCCCTGGCGGCGCTGCTGCGGTTGTAGCGACCACAGCATGGCTCCGAGTACCGCAGCCGATAGGCCGCCCACCACTGCCGCCAGCATGCGTGGGTTGAGGCGGGTAACCGGGCGAGGCTTGGCGCGCAGCTCCAGCGACTCCGGCGCCTCCTTGGGCGGTAGCGAGGTTGCTGCGGCTTGGTTGTCGTTCTTGGCCGTCATGCTCATGGCCTCCGTGCCACGCCGTCGGTGCGCTCGATCCGCACCACGTCACCCTTGTCGGCGCCCAGGCGCAGCTCGGCAGCGCCGAACAGGCGGTCGACGACGTAGTAGGGCGAGCGGAAGCGGTAGTTGACCAGTTGCCCGTCGCCTTCCGGGCCGATCACGAACAGCGGCGGCAGCTCGCCCTGGGCGATGCCGGCAGGGAACTGGATGTACACCTTGCGACCGTCATCGAACGCGCGCAGCGGTTTCCAGGGCGGGTTGCTGCCGCTGATCGCATAGCGAAAGCGCAGCTGTTCCAGCGCCAGGCCGGCATCCACCGGTGCCGCGGCCTGTGCTGTACTGGCACGGCGTTGCAGGACGAGCATGCGATCCCTGGGGTAATCCCAGGATACCGAGGCCATCCAGGCCTGCTCGGTGGAGGTCAGCTCGATCAGGTAGGTACGCCGCGTGGTGGTGATCACCAGGTTAGTCTTGAGATCGACACGGGTCGGCTTGATCAGCACGCTGATGCGCAACTCGTCGCCGCTGCCACTGGAGGTGTCGCCCACGATCCAGCGCACGGTGTCGCCGGCGGCCACGGTGACCAGCTCCTCGCCGGGCTGCAAGTTGATCGCGGTCACCCGGCCCGGGCTGGCGTACACCTGGTACAGCGCGCCATCGGAGTAGGGCCAGATCTGGATGGCGTTGATATAGCCCTCGCGGCTCGGTGCCACCCGAGCGTTGCGATTGGCGCGCGAGACCCGCACGCGCTCATCGGCCGGCTCCTTGACCGGCTTGCTGCGCTGAGTTTCCGGCAGTGGCTTGAGCTGTGCGGGCAGGGCCAAGGGCTTGGGTACTTCCACTACTTCGATGGGCTTGGGCGGCTCCGGCAGGCGCTGCGCTTCTAACGGTTCATCCAGCGCTATCACTGGCGGTTCCTGGCTGGCGCAGCCGGCCAGCACGCTCAGCAGCAAAGGGCAGATGCAGAGGTTCAGGGCGGTTTTCATGGTTTCTTGGCTCCTTCCATAGTGTCCAGCTCACGGCTCCAGGACAGGCCGTTGACGTAGATGCCGAGCGGGTTGCGACGAAGTTTTTCCTCAGTACGCGGAGGCTGCAGTACCAGCGAGATCAACGCCGTCCAGCGCTCCAGGCCGGCGGCTGATCCATTCACGAAACGGCGTTCGATCCAGCGCACCTGGAACGAACTGTCGCTGGCACGCACCACGCTGGTGATCTCGACCGATACCGACTCCCTACCGACCCGGGTGAAGGGATCGTTGGCGCGGGCATAATCATTGAGGGTTGCCGCACCGCGGTCGGTGGTGGAGTGATAGGCCTCCAGCCAGTTCTGCCGCACCACCACCGGATCGATTGATAGCGATCGCACCTGCTCGATAAAGCGCGCCAGGTGATGGGCGATTTGCGCATCCTGGTGCTGGTAGGGACTGGCGGCTTCGCCGACGGCGCGCACCTGGCCGAGGTTGTCGACCTCCACTACGTAGGGCGTTACCGTCGACTGCGCCGAAAGCCAGACCAGCCCGCTGGCCATCAGCAGCGCCAGGCCCAGACAACCGAAGGCCATCAGTCGCCAGTTGCGTGCCTGCGCCAGGCTGCTGCCCATGCGCAGGTCCCAGGCCTGTGCCGCGGCCTGGTAAGGGGTGACAGGTTGAGGAGTGTCGCTGTAGCGCACCCGTGGACGTCTGAATCGCATCCTCGTCCTCCTTTACGAATTCGATGGGTCGCGGATCTGCGGCCCAGGTGATGAGCCACCGCCATCGCCACCACGTAGGGTATGGGCGACCGTGCTGGTGGTCTGCGAGAGTTGTTGCCTGCGCTGCAGGCGCCTGGCCCAGTCGGGCTGTTTGGTTGGGGCAGTTGCAGGATCGGAAGCAGCGGGGGTGCCACTTGCTGCAGCGCCGGAAGGGGCTCCTGCCAGAGAGCGAGCGCCGCCCATTGCCAAGCGCCCTGCACCGGGTGCCATACGTGCGCCGGCCAATACCGCGCCCCCGACACCTGCGGCGACTGCAGCAGCACCAGCAGCCATGCCCACCGCGCCGAGCGCTGTACCGGCTGCTGCACCAGCACCCAGTTGCGGTGCGCCGGAGACCAACCCGGTGGCAATGCCCGGCCCGAAGATGCCCAGGCCCAGCAGGGCCAGCGAGGCGAGCATGACCACCAGTGCATGGTCGATGGAAGGCTCGTCCGGCACGGCCTGAAACTCGGCGAACAGCCCGCTGCCAATGCCGACGATCACCGCCAGCACCAGCACCTTGATGCCGGACGCGACCACATTGCCCAGCACCTTCTCGGCGAGAAAGGCGGTCTTGTTCCACAGTGCAAAGGGCACCAGGACGAAGCCGGCGAGGGTGGTCAGCTTGAACTCGATCAGGGTGACGAACAGCTGGATAGCCAGGAAGAAGAAACTGACGATCACCACCAGCCAGGCCAAAAACAGCACCAGGATGCTGTCGAGGTTGCCGAACACCTTGGGAAAGCCGCTGAGGTGACGGATCTCCTCGAGCAACGGCCGTCCTGCCTCAATGCCAACTGACGCCAGATGCCCCGGCTGCAGGAACTCGGCCGGGCTCAGTGCCGAGCCCGCCGCCAGCAGGCCCAACCCGGCGAAGGAGTTGAAGACGATCTTCGCCAGCATGTTGAAGTTACCGATGATGAAAGCGAAGGCTCCAACGTACAGAGTCTTGCGGATCAGCTTGGCGCTGACGTCCTCGCCACCCATGGCCCAGAACAGCCCAGCCAGGGTCATGTCGATCACCACCAGGGTCATGGTGAGAAAGGCCACCTCGCCGCCGAGCAGGCCGAAGCCCGTGTCGATATACAGCCCGAACACCTCGAGGAATCGGTCGATCACGCTGACGTCGTTCATTGCACGTCCTCGTCGAAGCTTGGCGGAATCCCGGGCAAGTCGGTAGGCCGGAGAAACTCGCCGGGCCGGGCGCAGCCGGAGTAGAAGCGCTCAGTCGCATCGTCTTGCCGAGCCATGACCCCGTTGTCGTTCTGTCCGCAGGCGACCAGCACCAGAAGCGGTAGCAGTGTCAGGAATCTCATGAGGGCACCTCCCTACCGATAGAACTGCACGGGGTAGGGGGTATAGGGCGTGCCGCTGCCCATAAAGCGTCGCCGCCGTTCACGCGCCTCCTCGGCCGCTGCAGACTGACGGGCAAGCTCCAGGGCGACGGCGCGGTTCTGGGTGATCTGCAGTTGCTGCGCCTGGATCGACTGCTTGGCCTGCAGGGCCAGCAACTGATTGGTAGCCTGGGCAGCCTGCAAGGCGCCACCCGCGGACTGGCTCTGCTGCACCAGAGCGGACAAGACGCTCTCATCCTCGGCCAGGTTCTGCGTCACCTGAGCCTGTACACGCAGCGCCGTATGCAGCCCGTCGAGGCCCTGTTGCCAGCGTTCGCGTGCTTCTTTTGCCAGGCGTTGGCTGCTGACGTCGCCGGTGTACTCGTTCGGGTAGAGTCGGCTGAACTCCTGATCCAGGCGCTGCACTTCGTAGGCCAGCCCTCGCGCCTCGGCGAGCAGTCGCTCGGTATTGGCCAGGCTCGCGCGTAACTGGCTGACCACGTTGTAGTCCAGGCGCTGCAGATGACGGGCCTGGTTCAGCAGCATCTGGGTTTCGTTCTGTAACTGGCGAACCTGGTTGTTCGCCATCTCCAGGGTGCGTACTGCGGTCAAGGTGTTCTGCACCAGGTTGGTCGGATCGATTACGGTGAAAGCGCTGGCCGGCTTCACGGCCAATAGACCCAGTACCAGCAGCGTTGCGCCGGGAAAGCGGTGGGCAGGGGATCTCATGGCAGGCACTCCTTGCGTGACGAGGGATAAGCGGTGAGCAGGTCGGCGGCCCAGTCCAGGCCACGGTGACGCAACCAGGCAGGGGCGAAATCGGCGGCGCCGGACGTCTGCAAAATGCGGTCGATCTCGCGCTGCTCGGCCGGGCTGGCCGAGGCGGCGAAGGCCAGCGCCACTGGTCCCAGGTCGAGGTCGAACAGGCGGTTGCCCAGGCGCGATTGGTAGTAGTAATCACGCTTGGGCGTGGCCTGGGCGATGATCTCGATCTGCCGGTCGTTGAGGCCGAATCCTTGGTAGATGTCTCGGATCTGCGGCTCGCCCGCCTGCGGGTTGGGCAGGAAGATGCGACTGGCGCAGCTCTCGATGATTGCCGCAGCGATGCTGGAGTCCTTGATGTCGGCCAGCGACTGGGTGGCGAAGATGACGCTGACGTTCTTCTTGCGCAGGGTCTTGAGCCACTGGCGGATGCGCGCGGCGAATAGCGGATCGTCGAGAAACAGCCAGGCCTCGTCGAGGATCAGCAGGGTCGGCGCGCCGTCAAAGCGCTCCTCGAAACGGGCGAACAGGTAGCTCAGCACTGCGGCCACCGCCGCCTTGCTGTGCATCAGTTCCTCCATCTCGAAGCACTGCACAGCAGCCGTGCCGAGGCGGTCCTGATCGGCATCCAGCAGCGGGCCATGGGCGCCGCCCAGCACGTAGGGCTGCAGCGCCTGGCGCAGGGCGTTGTCCTGCAGCAGCATGGACAACCCGGTCAGTGTGCGCTGCGCCTCGGGCGCGCCGGCCAGGCTGTCGAGTGCCGTCCACAGCGCAGCTTTCTGCTCGGGGCCGACGGCCACGCCTTCCTGGAGCAGGCGCGCCTCCAGCCACTCGGCAGCCCAGGCTCGGTATCCCGGCTGATCGATGCGCGCGAGGGGCTGGAAGGCCAGGTCGCTGTCGCCGCCGAGGTCGTAGTGCTCGCCACCCAGGCCCAGCACCGTTGCGCGCAGCGAACGGCCCATGTCGAACAGAAACAGGCGCGAACCAGGGTAGCGCCGAAACTGCAGGGCCAGGGTCGCCAGCAAAACCGATTTGCCCATGCCCGTGGGGCCAGCCACAAGTGTGTGGCCGACATCGCCAACGTGGGTGGTCAGGCGAAATGGCGTCGCGCCATCGGTGCGGGTGATCACCAATGGCGGGCCATCCAGATGTTCGTTCCGCGCCGGGCCGGCCCAGACTGCCGAGACCGGCATCAGGTGCGCCAGGTTGAGCGTGGAGATCAGCGGCTGGCGGACATTGGCATAGGCGTTGCCGGGGATCGACGACAGCCAGGCCTCCACCGCGTTGAGGCTTTCGGCAATGGTGACGAAGCCACGGCCCTGGATCACCCGCTCGACCCGGCGCAGCTTCTCGTCGGCGACCTGGGCGTCGGTATCGCTCACCGTCACGGTGGCCGTCACATAGCCGAAGGCCACCTGGTCGGCACCGAGTTCCTGCAGCGCCGCGTCGGCGTCGCTGGCCTTGTTCGCCGCATCGCTGTCGAGCAGCGGGCTTTCCTGCTGGAAGATCGCTTCGCGCAGCAGCGCCAGGACACCCTTGCGCTTGGCAAACCATTGCCGGCGCAGGCGCACCAGTTCCTTCTCGGCCTCGTCCTTTTCCAGGCAGATAAAGCGGGTCGACCAGCGATAGGCGAAGCCCAGACGGTTGAGGTCGTCCAGCACGCCTGGCCAGGTAGAGGTGGGGAAGCCACGTACCGACAGCACGCGTAGGTGTTGCTCGCCCAAGCGTGGCGCCAGGCCGGTGGTCAGGGGACTGTCGGCCAGCAGGGCATCTAGGTGGAAGGGCACCTCGGGTACAGCCACCCGCTGGCGATGGGGCGAAATCGTGGCATGCAGGTAAGTCAGCGTCTGGCTGTCATCGAGCCAGGCGAGCTCTGGCATCACTCCGTCCAGCAGGTCGAAGAAACGATCTGTCTCAGCAACAAAGGCAGCCAGTCGTTCGCGCCAGTCGACGCCGCGCTGCGCCCGGTGCTCGTAGAGCAGGCCGGCGGCGCGCGAGCGCGATTCCTCCGGCGGCAGGTAGAGCAGCGTCAGGTGATAACTGCTCTCGAAGTGGCTTCCGTGCGCCTCGAAGGCGGCACGGCGCTCCTCGTCCACCAGCCAGGACAAGGGTTCAGGAAAGTCGTTGTCAGGGTAGTTGGCTGCCGCTAGGCGCTCGGCCTCGATAAACAGCGCCCAGCCCGAGCCAAGGCGACGCAGGGCATTGTTCAGGCGCGCCGAGGTTGCCACCAGCTCGCCCTGGGTGGCGCTGTCCAGGTCTGGCCCGCGAAAGCGCAGGCTGCGTTGGAGTGAACCGTCCTTGTTCAACACCACGCCGGGGGCGACGAGGCCGGCCCAGGGCAGCCAGTCGGCGAGTTGGGCGGGGCGGCGCTGGTATTCGGTGAGGTTCAGCATGGCGGCCTCCTCACACATCCAGCAGCGACGGCTGCTTGATGTGCCGAGCAAACACCTGGAGGAACTGCGGGTCGAGGCGGGCACCCCACACCGCCAGCGAGTGGCCTACCAACCAGAGCGCTAAGCCAGGCAGCCACAGCTGCAGGCCCAGGCCTACCACTGCCGCCAGAGTGCCGTTGAGGATCGCCACGTTGCGTGGTGCGCCACCGAGCAGGATCGGCTCGGCCAGCGAGCGGTGCAGCGGCACCTCGAAGCCGGGGATGAGTTCGCGTTCGCCGTTCATGCGACCACCGCCCCGCCGGCAAAGCTGAAGAAGCTGAGGAAGAACGACGACGCGGCGAAGGCGATGGACAGGCCGAAGACGATCTGGATCAGCTTGCGAAAGCCGCCGCTGGTGTCGCCGAAGGCCAGCGTCAGGCCGGTGGTAATGATGATGATCACTGCGATGATGCGCGCCACCGGACCCTGTACCGAGTCAAGGATCGATTGCAGCGGTCCTTCCCAGGGCATGCCGGAGCCGGCTGCGAGCACAGGCAGGGAGGCGCCCAGGCAGAGGGCACCGAGCATCAAGGCGCCGATGAAGCGGCGACGATTAGCAACGCGTGGATGGCAGGCAGTCATGGCTGTTTTCCTGAGGTAGCGAAGGAATGAATGCGGGGGCGATGGACGTGAGTTGATAGCCGCGCTCGTCATAGCCGGTGACGCGGGCGATCTGCTGGACATAGCGCGTGTGGCCACGCCCGGATAGAAACACCACCAGGTTGACCGCCTCGGTGATCAACGCCCTCGGCGCGGTCAGGGCGACTTCCAGAATCAGTTGCTCTAGGCGCAGCAGTGCGCCCAGTGCAGAGCCGGCATGAATAGTGGCGATACCGCCGGGATGACCGGTGCCCCACGCCTTGACCAGATCCAGCGCCTCGCCGCCGCGAACCTCGCCGACCACCACGCGATCGGGGCGCAAACGCAGCGTGCTGCGCACCAGATCAGCCATGGAGACCACGCCGTGCTTGGTGCGCAGGGCAACGTGATCGAGGGCCGGGCACTGCAACTCGACCGTGTCCTCCAGCACCAGCACACGGTCACCACTGCCGGCCACCTCGGCCAGCAATGCGTTAGCCAGAGTGGTCTTGCCGCTGCTGGTGCCGCCGGCCACGAGGATGTTCTGTCGCTCGTGTACGGCCGCGCGCAGGTGCTCTGCCTGAGTAGCGCTGAGAATGCCGTCGGCCACGTACTGCTGCAGCGGAATGACGCCGGCTGCGCGTTTGCGCAGGGCGAAGGTGGGGCTTGCCACCACTGGCGGCAGTACACCTTCAAAGCGCTCGCCAGTTCCTGGCAACTCGGCGCTCAGTAGCGGCTTGTTGCGATGTACCTCCTGACCGACATGCGCTGCGACCAGACGGATGATCCGTTCACCGTCGGCAGCTGCCAGCGTGCCCAGATGGGCGCGGCCGGCGGACAGGCGATCCATCCAGAGCACGCCGTCGGGGTTGAGCATCACCTCGACCACGTCCGGGTCGTCAAGGGCAGCAGCGATCTGCGGGCCCATCGCCGTTCGCAGCATGCGCGTGCGCCGCTCCAGGGACGTTGCCGCAACGCTCAGCACTGGGGAGGAGGCAACAGTCATGGACGCTCTCCCGAACCCAGGGCCTCTGCCTGAACCTCTTCCTGCATATCCCTGACCAGGCTGCGTCCGCGCTGCAGGTGGCGCCCCAGTTGTTCGACGAACTGGCTGAAGCGCAGCTTGCCCTGCGCGCGTGCTGCTTCTTGGTGAGCCTCGGGTACAGGCGTGCTGACCGTGAGGTAGTAGCGCACGTAGAGCGCCACGGTCTCGATCAGGATGTGCTGGTCGCGCTCCAAGCGCTCGAATTGGCGCGATAGCCGGTCCAGGCGCTTGGCCATGGCCACCTCGCGCTGCTCGCCGGACTCGGGTGACAGCCAGGAGGCTAACGCCGCAGCGATGATTGAGGACTTCGACACGCCCTTGGTGATCGCCAATTCGTTCAGGCGCTTGGCATGCTCGGGTTGAATAAATAGGTTGAGGCGGGCTCGGCTCATAGGGCTATTCCATCGTCAGGGTCGAGGGCGGCCAGCCGCGCCACGCGCTGCAGGCGCGGATCCGGCTGGGTGGGGAAGGGCGTGGAAATGTCGTCCTCGTCGAGCAACAGCAGGTCGCTGGTCAACTCGTCGTGATCCGGCAACTGGGCGAGCTCTGCTAGCTCCGGCTGACGGCGTGGGCCGCCTTCCTCGACGGTCTCGTCATCGCTCAGGTCGGCCGCTGAAGCGTCTACGGCCTCAGGCACGGCCAGGCCGCTCCAGTCGTCCGGGCGTGGCGCCGGTGCGTCGGCGTAGTGGCCCGGCTGCAAGCGTGGCGCCGGCTGTACCCGGCTCTGGAAGTTGGCATCGGTGAAGTAGCGCAGCTTCTTCGCGCGGATCGGTGCGAGGCCCGAAAGCATCACCACGGCCTCGTCGCTGGGCAGCTGCATCACCTCGCCCGGAGTCAGCAGCTGGCGTGCGGTTTCCTGGCGCGAGACCATCAGATGGCCCAGCCAGGGCGCCAGGCGGTGGCCGGCATAGTTGCGCTGCGCGCGCAGTTCTGTAGCAGTGCCCAGGGTCTCGGAGATCCGCTTGGCGGTGCGTTCGTCGTTGGTGGCGAAGGTCACCCGCACATGGCAGTTGTCGAGGATCGAGTGATTCTGGCCGTAGGCCTTGTCGATCTGGTTCAGCGATTGCGAAATGAGGAAGGCGCGCAGCCCATAGCCGGCCATAAAGGCCAGGGCCGTCTCGAAGAAATCCAGCCGCCCCAACGCCGGAAACTCATCGAGCATCAGCAGCAGCTTGTGCCGGCGCTCGATGCCGTCGGAGCCGTCGAGGGACTCGGTCAGGCGCCGGCCGACCTGGTTGAGGATCAGGCGGATCAGCGGCTTGGTCCGGCTGATATCCGAGGGCGGCACGACCAGGTACAACGATACCGGATGCTCGGCCGAGATCAGGTCGGCGATGCGCCAGTCGCAGCGTGAGGTGACTTCGGCCACCGTCGGGTCGCGATACAGGCCGAGGAAGGACATGGCCGTGGACAACACACCCGAGCGCTCGTTGTCGCTCTTGTTCAGCACTTCCCGCGCGGCTGAGGCCACCACTGGATGTGGTGCATCGCCCAGGTGCGGCGTGGTCATCATCCGGTGCAGGGTCAGCTCGAAGGTGCAGGCCGGATCGGAAAGGAAGTTGGCAACGCCGCGCAGGGTCTTGTCCTGGCCGGCGTAGAGCACGTGCAGGATGGCGCCGACCAGCAGTGCATGGCTGGTCTTCTCCCAGTGGTTGCGCCGCTCCAGCGCGCCTTCTGGGTCGACCAGGATGTCGGCGATGTTCTGCACGTCGCGCACCTCATGGGCGCCGCGACGCACTTCCAGTAGCGGGTTGTAGGCTGCCGAGGCCAGGTCGGTGGGGTTGAACAGCAGGCAGTGGGAGAAGCGCGAGCGCCAACCGGCGGTCAGGCTCCAGTTCTCGCCCTTGATGTCGTGGATGACCGCCGAGGCCGGCCAGGTGAGCAGAGTGGGTACCACCAGGCCGACGCCCTTGCCCGAGCGCGTCGGCGCGAAGGTCACCACATGTTCGGGGCCTTCGTGACGCAGATACTGATTGTCGAATTGGCCGAGGAACACACCCGCAGGCTGGGTCAGGCCAGCCTTGCGCACCTCATCCGCGTCGGCCCAGCGCGCCGAGCCGTAGGTGGTGACTCGGCGTGCCTGGCGCGCCCGCCAGATCGCCATGCCAATGGCCACCACCAACGCCAGCAGGCTGCTGCAAGCAGCGATGCTACCGCCGACATTGAAGACCTCCGGCGCATAGGCATCGAAGACGAACCACCACTCGAACAGGCGCCAGGGGTGATAGACCGGTGTACCCAGCAGCTCGAACCAGGGTGCCCCCAGGCGAGCCTGGTAGCCGAGCGCAGCAGCTGTGCACTGCGTAGCACCCCACACCCCGGACAAGGTAATTGCCAGCACCACCAGAACCTGGCCGTACAGCACTGTCGCCGCTTGCATCCCTGAACCCAACCTCCCAGGCAAAACGCACGGCACGCGGATGTGCCGCGGGCGAGAGGTTCGGCATTGGGAGGGGAGGGGTCAAAGACCGTTTTGTCGAGGACTAAGAAGGTAGGGGCAACACAGCAGGCTGGGGCGGTCGGTGGAAAAGCTCAGCGGGGTGTTTACACGAGGTAGATGTCTATCCGAAGCTGCGCCTGGCGACAGGCAGAAACCGGCCAAGAGCAGTCATCCGGCATCTATAAAAGTTGGTGTTTCGCTTTCAGAATGGTATCTACAACCTTTGACGTTTACGTTGTCGACTCATGCCACCAAGCAAGTTGTTAGCTTTCAGGAAACTCTGCCAGTCACCGCTGCTGAACTGACTACCCTGGTCTGAGTGAGACATCACATCCTGCTTGGGCTTGAGCAGCCAAACAGCCACCAGCAATGCATCAATAGCCAGATCGCTGGCCATCTGCGGCTTCACAGACCAGCCAATGACCTGAAGAGAAAACAGATCGAGCACAATCGCCAAAAATAACCAACCCTCATAGGTGTGGATGTAGGTTATGTCCTTGTCCCAGACTTTGTTGGGTTCGATGACATTGGATAGGTGCGTCAGATGATTCGGTGAAGCCACTTGAGACTTACAACCGTAGCGGCCAGCTCGTCGAAGATACCCTGTCTGCGAGCGCAGCCATTCCAGGCGCATCAATCGATGCAACACGATGCTTGCCGCACGCTTCTGGCAAACAGTGTTCTAGGTATTAAAGCGCTCCGTCAGGCCATGGAGATCTGACGCGGTTTTCTCTAACTCCTGCCCCCTATCACTAGCCTTGGAGGCATTCCCCAAGCTCTCATCAGCAGCCTCAGCAATGTGGTTAATCTGTCGTGAAATATCTTCAGCAACGTGAGCTTGCTCTTCTGCTGCCGCAGCCATTTGCTGGCTCATGGCACTTATGCGCTCCATGGCTGATTTTATTCCTTCAAGGGCTTGCTGTGTTTCACTGACACGCTTTACGCCTTGCTCAGCGTCCTCATTACCTTTGCGGGCGATCTCTACTGCGTTTACTGCGCTATTACGCAAGGTGCTAATGATCTTCTGAATCGACTCAGTGGACTCTCTTGTTTTTTGCGCCAATGAGCGTACTTCGTCAGCAACAACAGCAAAACCACGGCCTTGCTCGCCGGCCCGTGCTGCCTCAATCGCAGCGTTTAGTGCGAGTAGATTTGTTTGATCAGCGATTGATTGGATCAAACTCGCTGCGGTATTGATGTAGTCCGTTTCGGTTGCAAGACTTTCGACTGCGCAAGTGACCTGATCCACTGTTACGGATAAGGCTTCTATAACTTTTAGCGTTGTGTCCGCGACTTCACTTCCTTGTGCCACCAGACTAGAGGCGCTCTGTGCTTCCTCAGCTGTGAGCTGGATATTGGCTGCTACCTCGTTAATCGAGGCGGTCATTTCTGTCATGGCTGTTGCTGCCATATCGGCTTCAGCACGCTGTTCTGCCAACGCATGCCTGGTCTTGCTGGCAAGCGTTTGAGCATCCGCAGCACCCTGACTAGTCTGCTCGGCATAATCACCCAAGCGTGTGAGAACGGTTCGAATTCGTGCTGCTTCACTGATTAAAACCATACGCAGCTTGGCTGTAACGCCCTTATCTTTAGTGAATACCTTAGCGGCCAGTTCACTGTCGAAAGCATCCGGCACTTCACCCAGAGCAGCGTTGACACGATTCTGCAAACGCCTTACTGCCATAAGGCCCGCAGCTGGAGCACTAAAAAGCGGAACGATGGCCATCCAAAAGCTTGCTCCCATAGAGCTTATTAGAGCCGCACCGGCAAGGCCTATGGCAATAGGGGCAAAAAGTTGCCCAAGCAATGACCTAAAATGGTCTGCGGATGCTGAGCTGAGCTTGCCTTCGTTGATGCTGTCGTACAGCGCGCTTGCTCTGTTGACGCGCTCAGGGCTCGGTTTCGTTCGAACGGATTCGTACCCGATCAACTTACCGCTTTCAGTGATCGGCGTAACGTAGGCTTCAACCCAGTAGTGATCACCATTTTTACAGCGGTTCTTCACTATACCCATCCAGCACTTTCCGGCCTTGAGGCATTGCCACATGTGCTCATAGACAGAGGGTGGCATGTCGGGGTGCCTGACGATGTTGTGCGGGCTGCCAATCAGTTCTGCCCGAGTAAAGCCACTTATCGCCTCAAACTCATCATTGCAGTAGAGGATTTTTCCCGACGAGTCTGTTGCTGAAATCAGTCGTTGCGACTGATCAAAGCTTCGCTCGCGGCCTGTTAGGGGGAGGTTTTTACGCATTTTTCATAAGCCTTCTTGGTGGTGGCGTAATGATATCATTTTCCAGCGAAGCCACTGGCTAGTGCCGGAAGGCGCTGCTGTTCTTCTTTCGGTAATCGGCCGCGTATTGTAAAAAATTAGGCCGTATCCAAGCATTAGCGCAAGCAAAGACGTCGACCCAGAAGTCACAAGGCACACATTCTTAGTGCCAAACTGACCCTGCTACGTAGCGGAATGGCTTTCGCGTTCTTCACCTATTGCGGAACCTGGCTTGTAGAAAAGCTGAACCAGGTCGATACAGATTGCTACGTGCTGTTGCAGGGAGTAAGCGAAATGCTTCAAGAGATGGCCTGGAAAAGCTTTATGTGAGCTACTTTTACCTACTATTACCAGTCTGCGCGCGCGGTCAAATTAATACCGTTGCGCTTGCTAACCTTCGGCTGACATCGTTCTACACAGTGGAAGATTGAATGTTTATAGACCTTATCGAGAACATAACCCTACTGATCTCACTGTGCTGGCTACATGGGATGATCATGCGGTATCTGGACGGGTATGAGCGGCTGGGTAAAGTCTGCGCAGGCCTATTATTCGGCGCAGTTTGTATTGCCGGGATGAAAATCCCATTGGTGCTGACTGATGGGATAATTTTCGATGGTCGCACAGTAGTGCTAAGTATGGCCGCGTTCTTCGGCGGGCCACTGGTTGGCGCGATTGCAGGTTGCATGGCAGGTTTGTTTCGCCTTTGGCTAGGAGGTATAGGTGTTATCCCTGGGCTGCTCAATATATTGATGCCGATACTAATGGGGCTGGCATTTAGTTACATACATCGGCGGGGATGGGTGCCCTTTAATATCGGCTCACTGCTGGTATTTGGAGTTGTGCTTCAAGGCTTGCAGGTGTTGAATCTGGCGCTACTACCAGTCGACCATTTTGCCTTGTTCCTTAAGCATGCACTATTGCCTCTCGTTGCAGTGCTGATACCCGCAACGCTGCTCCTAGGTCTGTTGTTAAGGGATGTTCAGCTACAGAGACAAGCCCGCGAGGCTTTGCGGCAGAGCGAGGCATATTTGCGTGCGATTACTGAAGCAGTACCTGATTTATCACTGGTGCTCGATGAGGATGGGCGCTACCTGAAAATCAAGACACCAGACAATGACCTGCTTTTTACTGGGGCTTCGGAGTTACTTGGAAAGCGCCTGCAAGATGTACTGCCGGCAAGCCAGGCAGATTTATTCCATAAATTTATAAGCCGTACTCTGGCCAGTGACCGCCCACAAACCATCGAATATGGTATGCAAACCCAGGTTGGTCATCGCACCTTCGAAGCGCGTGCGCGTCGCTTAGATACGCTTATTCAGGGCCGTCGTGCAGTGGTGCTTATGGCTCGGGATATAACTGACCGGATTGCTTATGATCTGGATCGAAGGGTTGCTGCTATCGCCTTCGAGTCCCAGCAAGGCATGATAATAACCGATGCTCAAACCAGGATTATCAAAGTCAATAAAGCGTTCTCGCGCATCACCGGTTATACCGAAACTGAAGTTTTAGGACAGCCGACCCGCATGCTTGGCTCTGGCCATCAAGGCCCTGAGTTCTACCAAGAGCTTTGGAAAACGCTCTCTGAAAACGGCTTCTGGGAGGGTGAGATCTGGAATCGCCGCAAGAACAATGAAGTGTTCCCAGAGTGGCTAACAATTAGCGCCGTACGTGATGAGCAAGGTCAGGTCATTAACTACGTGGCTTCCCTCACCGACATCACTGAGCGCAAAAGTGCCGAGCAGAAAATTCAGCATCTGGCCTTCTATGATCCACTGACTAATTTGCCCAATAGGCGCTTGTTGCGTGACCGTCTCCAACAGGCGATGGCCTTATGCGGCCGGAAAGGCATGTATGGCGCACTAATTTTTCTTGATCTGGATGACTTCAAAAACGTCAACGACCTTTATGGTCACCAAGTTGGCGACGAGTTGCTATGTCAGGTGGCCAAGCGCCTTACTGAAACGCTTCGAGAACAGGACACCGTGGCACGTCTTGGCGGGGATGAGTTTGTAATCCTGTTGGAGGGTTTGGAGTCCTGTGCCGAGGAGGCAGGCACCCAGGTTGAGCACATAGGTATCAAGTTATTGCAGGCGTTGCGTGAGCCTTATTTAGTCAGCGGTCATCGGTTCAACAATAGCGCCAGCTTGGGTATTGTGATGTTCAATGATGCTCACCACTCGGTGGATGAGTTGATGCAGCATGCGGACTTATCCATGTACAGCTCAAAAGCCTTGGGCAAGAACGCACTCAGTTTCTACGACCCGCAGATGCAGGCTGTGGTGAGCAAGCGCCTGCAACTCGAAGAAGATATTCGTCGCGGCCTAGCCGAAGAAGAGTTTGTCATTTACTTGCAGCCACAGGCTGGGGTGAATGGCTATCTCGAAGGTGCAGAGGCCCTTGTGCGATGGCAGCATCCCCAGCGTGGTATTTTGGGGCCCGGCGTATTCATCGAGATCGCTGAACGCAGCGACCTTATTGAAGTGATGGATCTTGCAACCTTGCGCCAGGGCTGCGAGCTCCTTGCCTGCTGGTCAAACCAGCCGCAGCGAGCTGCTTTGAGCTTGTCAGTTAACATTAGCTCCAGACTGCTTTACAGGGATGACTTTATCGATCTGATTAAGCATTTGTTGGATGAAACCCAGGCCAACCCACTGCGCCTAAAGCTCGAAATAACTGAGTCACTGTTGCTCACTGACAAGGAGAAGGCAGTGATGCGCATGCAGTCACTACGGGAGATGGGCATTCGCTTTTCCATCGACGATTTCGGTACCGGTTATTCGTCCATGGCTTACCTTCAACAGTTGCCGCTCGATCAGTTGAAGATCGACCAGTCATTTGTGCGTGACTTACCTGAAAACACGAGCGGTCTGGCTATAGTTCGCGCCATCTTGGCTATGGCGCATAGTCTTAATCTCGAAGTCATTGCTGAGGGCGTAGAGACCTTGGCTCAGCGTGATGCCCTGAGTGATAGCGGATGTAAGCACTTTCAAGGTTATCTGTTTGGCAAGCCGGTTGCTGTGGCAGACTTCGAGGTCATCTCTCTCTGCTCTGGAAGTCAGCACTGAATAGCCCCTGTTTCTGTAGACACCTGATGACCGCTATTGGCCGGTTAGCGACTACTGCTTTGGCTAGCCATGCTTGTCCTCCCACATGTGGAGGACTTGCCATGAACATCATTGCTACCTGCAGCTGCCGGCCCTGGAACAAAGGAAAGTTGGTCGGGCAGAAAACCCCGCTCCGGCTGAGAGATATCTGGGCCATCCGAGTAAGGCTTCAACTTGCAGAACGAACCCGTGATCTGGCTCTGTTCGATCTGGCAATCGACAGCAAGCTCCGAGCCTGCGACTTAACCAAGCTTCGTGTATGCGACGTTGCTCATGGCGAGCATGTGTCATCACGAGCAATGGTTATGCAGCAGAAAACGAAGCGGCCAGTGCAGTTCGAAATTACTGAGCAAACACAGTCTGCTCTCGCGGCCTGGATACACCAAGCCCAGCTCCGTAACCAAGACTGCCTTTTCCCGAGCAGGCTGCACACCTCAGACCATCTATCCACTCGTCAATACGCTCGTATCGTCAAGGGCTGGGTGAAAGCCATTGGCCTCGATCCGGCCATGTATGGCACTCACACAATGAGACGTACGAAGGCATCACTGATCTATCGCCGGACGAAGAACCTGCGGGCGGTTCAATTGCTGCTCGGCCATACGAAGCTGGAGAGCACCGTTCGATATCTTGGGATTGAGGTCGACGACGCCTTGGAAATGGCGGAGCAGACCGAGGTTTGACCATGTATAGCGACGGTCGAAGTCAGGCCGTCGCTAACCGGCCAGGAGCGGACATTCAAAGTGAGTGAGAAACAAGGGGGTGACTTAGTGTCAATATAAAAATATTGTTGTTATAAGCAATCCAAGAAAGTATCAAGAATCCCTCACTGCAGGAGCAGCGACCCCATATATTCAGTCAATATATCCGCTGACCTAGTCTCTATGAAAGGACAAAAATGACATGGCAGTCTCCGCAGGAGACTCCACCATAGGCAAGTGACCAATGTTCTTCATTATCTTGATTTCCGCATGTGGAATTGCCTTTTTTAAAGCTAAAGAACCTGACCAATGCAAAACTCTATCTCTTTCGCCCCAAGATATAAGAACTGGCCCCTTGTAAGATGTGAGAGCTTTATCCAGAGGCAGTTCTGGATGCGGCATTCCATCCGTCATTCTATGTATCTGGTCGAATACTTTCTCATTCATATAAAAATCTAACTCAAACTCGGCAGCCAAATGATTTAGGATTGGTGAAGGGATATATGGTGGATTGACAAATACGAAATCCAGCAACTCTGAAAACTCTCTGCTGGTTCTCGGCAAAATAACTGGATGCCCGCCATTTTGGGTGAACTCAAACATCTCGCTCAACTCTGAGTCTTGAGCGCCAAACGGACTAATTAACCATAAGCGCTGCACATTTTCAGGGTATCTTGCAGCGAAATTACCTGCAATGTACCCGCCCATTGAGCTACCTGCTATATAAAAGTTATCTATATTTAATGCATTAACTATCGACTTAAGCCTTTTAACCTGTGTGCGAACGTCATAATCTAGATCAGGGTTCTTTGTACTATTGCCAAATCCTGGCAAATCGATCGCTACCACATCAAAGTCTTTAACAAGGTATCTGGAAATTCGATTCCAGTTATCTTTATTTGCTCCAAAGCCATGCAGCAAAATTAAAGGGTGACCACTCCCTCCGCGAAGATGCTCAACTTCCAATCCATCGATTTCTAGTCGTTTTAACTCAAGCCCGGCATAGGCACGCTCAATGCCAACAAAGTAGCTATATAGCTTTGAGTCTGGGGCAATCAGATAAACAAGAATTGCGGCTGCTACGATTGCCGAAGCTGAAGCTAATATATTTTTTACCATTTCACCTCCCGTCCCAGGATAAAAAAACAAACATCAGATATGAGCGCTGACCATCTGATAGATCTTGTTGCCCTCAGGATTAAAAAGGTGCACAGCATCGAATATTCATCAAGTGCAATTATTCCTGTATCTTTCCATCGCTTTTTTATCTGGCACGGGTTGAGTTAGCACGAAATAGGGTTTTGCCAGGTTGGGATTGAAGACATACGCATAATGTGGCGCTTTATTTGTAGAGTGTATTGAATACTTCCCGTACTGCTTGTCCAGGTCGACATTAAGCCTGCTCAACTCATCACGAGCTAGAGGAGGGAATACCTGTGCAATACCCACAACCTTCCAATTTCCAGCTGTATCAAGTTGCAATGTGAATTGTGTTTCCACACCTGCTGGCTTAAGCGTTTTTCCAATCATGCTTCTAGGTGAGCATGCTTTGCTCACTGCAGGCAACATCATAAGTATTCTATTATCAAAGCGGCCCTGTAAAAGTGGCATGGCCAACTCTGCCGGGTACCTTGGGTAGGCAGCATCTAACTTCCGCTTCTGGCGCGGGGATAATTGGCGCCCAAATGAGTCGACAGATTCGTATTTGAACGCTTTAACCGCATTTATTGAATCCCCCAGACAAACCCCCTCTACACATGGACGAGCCTGGGCATCGAACGGGAAAAGCAAAAGAGTCACTAACGAGGCGCAATATGAAACTGTATAAGCTCTCAACTTACCAGCCCTCCATAAGTCCTTTAAGTTCATTTATGGTTTGCTTTAGCTCATATGCAGTAGATTTGGCTTCGCGAGCATTCTGTGTAATATCTTGTACTGTATCCACAGTATCCCGAACGGTTATGCCAGCATCAGAATTTTTTGAGGAAACTGCACTTCCTCCATTTAGATTCGACTGCTGACGTTGCTCAGGCAGAGGCGTATGTTCACCAAGCTGGCCGCTATTGCTGGCACAGCCACCCAGGAAAAATTGAGCGCTAAAGATAAAGGCAAAAGCATGTTTTTTCATTTTAAAACTCCTTTTTTTGACAAAGTTATGCTCAAAGAAATAACTTCCATTCAGAAGATATTTCTTGTGTTCTATTCATGTTTGGCTGGGTGCTAAATCGGCCTGGTCTAGGTGTAGAGACTCAGTAATTAATTTCAGGAATTAATATTCCGAGCAATAATGAAAGCACGAAAATCATTGCCTTTACTTCCGTGGCGCTCTGCAGAAATGATCTGTAATCCAGTTTTTATCATGGCGTCCTGTAACTGCGCAGCAGTGAAACATAAAACAGGCGGAGCTTTTCCTACAGCTTTCATCAGAGGTAAGGCGATTTTTGGTATAAGGGGATTCATCTCATTCAGGCAGGGCGTCTTGGAGATTAGTAAGCCTCCTGGTTTCAGAGACTTGACTACCAATTTAAGCGTCTGAGATAAGCTCGACACTAAATGCAGCATATTAAATGCTAAGACAATGTCGTAAGAGTTATCTTCTGATAAAGATCCATCAGCATCTGCCAAATTGAAACTTAGTTGTGGCATCGGTTGGCTAGCGAGTTTCTCCCTAGCGATGGCAATCATCTGTTCGGATATATCTGTAGCCACCAATCGTCGCGTGGCAGGAGCCAATCGCAGTGCGGTTGATCCTGTGCCACAACCGATCTCCAGCACCTCATAGTCCGTTGACAGCGTTTCTTTTACGCGCTGCAACGTCCTTTCATAACCTACCAAGTCAGCAATAGGATCACTCGCATATTTGCGTGCAACTCGATTCCAGAAGCGCGCTTTGTTGGCCATGGCAGCAGAGGTTGTATCTTCAGAGCCTCGGTCGCCGGGAGAGATGACAGGTGAGCGCATGGGTGTGCATCCTTTGCATGGGTATATAGCGAAATACGACAGCACGGTTGATACTATCCCGGCTAATCACCCGGCGGTATTGAGATAAATTGCAGAGGACATATGCATTTACGCATGGATAAGGTCGACTGGAATCAGCTACGAGCTTTTCTGGAGACAGCAGAAGCCGGCTCGTTGTCGGCAGCAGCGCGCAAGCTCGGGCAGACGCAACCCACTCTCAGTCGCCAGGTCGCCGCGCTTGAACAAAGCCTAGGAGTGACGCTCTTCGAGCGGGTAGGCAAAGCCATGGTGCTGACGTCAACGGGCAGTGAGCTATTGGTGCATGCACGTCTGATGGGGGCTGCGGCTAGAGACCTGGGGCTCTCTGCTAAAGGTCGCTCGGAATCTCTAGAGGGCGTTGTTTCGGTATCGGCTTGTGACGGAATTGCATCCTACCTGCTCCCCAAAATTTTGCTTCGGCTCCGTAAGTTCGCGCCTGGAATATTTGTGGATGTTGTTCCAACGGATGGCCTCAGTGACTTGCTTCGTCGTGAGGCAGACATCGCTATCCGCCATGTTTCGCCCACGGAGCCTGAGCTAATTGGCCGATTGGTTCGCAATGCATTTGGATATTTTTATGCTTCAGAGAGTTGGGTGCGCGAAAATGGCCATCCACGTACGGCTGCTGATATCGCACACCATGATTTTATTGGCGCAGACCGATCCGGAAACTATCTGGCCTTTCTGCAAGCTCATGGCCTGCCAGTAACAGCCGCTAATTTCCGCTGTTTTGCAGATAACACCGCGACTCATTGGGAAATGGTACGCCACGGTTTTGGAATAGGTGCTCAGATTGAGGATATTGCTAATGACACCGCAGGTGTTGTCCGTGTGCTTGAGGACGTGCCACCAGTACCATTTCCGATCTGGCTGGTTACCCACAGGGAATTACGCACAGCTCGATGCATACGTATAGTTTTTGATCTGCTTTGTGATGCTCTTGCTCGCTAATAGTGAAACTATATACGCCAGCATTAGTTCTCATCGGATCTTGGTTGGCCTGACAGCCGCCACGAAGAGATTATCTGCTAGTCTTAGAAAAGTGTGTACTCTATAAAGCTGTCGCAAAAATTAAAAATTCACAAAGCCTTCATACTTCCTGAAACAACGCGCCAATCATCACCAAACCGATACCAGATACGTATGTAACGGATCCTTTGATTTATAGTAATCCCGTCTATGATGGATGTCACATTTATGAGAGTTGATAGGACCGCAGCGTATTCAAAATACTGACTCCACCGATTAATCACATTCATCTTGGTTATAGAAAAATTTGGCGACTTGTGCAGATTTAAATCATCCACTTTACTGACTAGCGTTCCATCAAGGGCTGTAAACGACAGGGAGTCGTCGAGAAGTAGAGATAGCTCATCGATATCTCCTTTGAGTTGAGCTATTCTCAAGCGCTCTTCGACTTTGCTAATATCGAATTCATTGCTCATCTATATGCTCGACATGTGATGCTAAACAACCCTGTGACAATTAGTATGAATATACAAACCAACCCAATTCTAAGCTTGGCATGCTGGAATTAAGCAAAAAAATCATAGAAATCTCCTTTGCGGAGAGTTTGTCAGCGTCTGTCAATCTGAGTTGCAGTTGTGGCACAAAGGAACTGCTTAGCTTTGCGCATTGCGCTAATTATCTACTCGGATAAATCAGTATAAGACAGTCGTCATATTCCCGTGATCAAACACCAAGCTTTGGTGCTTGTGCCGCAATCTATCTAGGAATTTATACGTATTAAAGCCGTGGGCGGATTACACCAAAACCAGGTCTACAACACTTTGGATGGCATGCTTGGACAGGCCTTATTCAGAAGCGCGACTTTAGTTTTAAGAAGCTGAATATTTATTGCCTGTGTGACAGCCTTGGTAATATCGATTGAGTGTGCTTTAAGTTGATCAGAGACGTAATCCAGCAACGCAGTCATGATATCTCTACGAAAAATAATTTGGCACTGCTATTTTTTGTAGATGGCTTATGCATTTACGTATTAAGAATATCTATTTCGTAGGCGCATCCGGCCGTCTGCTTCTGGCCGACTCCGGTCTAATGCGACAGGCTCAAAGCGGCCAGAACGGACGTAGGGAAATAAATCTGAAGCCTGTTCGCTTAGGCCATCATCTTCTCGTAGTGCTGCTCAAAACCAGTGCGTACGAAAACCTGCCTGAATCGTTCAACATAATGACTAGGCTCGATCTCACCAAAATCTGTAAGATTTATGGCATCGGAGTGCGATTCACGATTGACATAGCGATAAAGCGCCTTGAACTCAATATCCTCCTCAGCCAACTCCTGCAATGCCTTTGCGAGCTCATCCTGTCTATGCACAAAATTGAAATAGTGCTCAAGGATATTCCGCATCATGTTGGGGATGACAGATACTGAGGTTCGACCTGCCTGGGCGTCTTTAATCGCCTGCCAGAAGGATTGGTAATCGTTCTGCACATCAGTTGCCTTCATTGGGACGACACTGCTGTATTGCGCCTTGGTGATTCTGAATAACGAACAATCATCAGCCTTCTTCAGATGCTTGAGCATTTCATGAAAGAAAAAAAGATTATGGGTCAGGATGAAAACCTGCTTGAACCGATCCTTTGGGCTTAACACCCTCCGATAGATCAACGATGCGATATCGTAAACATAGTTGTGCGACAGGCTGGAAATTGGATCATCAATAACGATGACGCGATTTGTCTTGAGCTTACCGCTCTTGCTATCTAGGTCTCCATTGCAAACCTCTAGAAAGTACAGGAACGAAATCAACGTCTTTTCGCCCTCGCTCAGGGTCTTGAAGACGCCCTGCTGCTGAACCGGTCTTTCCAAGCGGTAACGGGGCAAATCGCCTTCCTCCCGCACCACCAAGAAACCTTTGAGACCCAGCGTACTGAGCGACGCGTTGATGCTGTCTATCGACTGGTCAATATTGGTTATCTTTGCCCTGTTTGTACGTGATCAACGGGCGCAAGTGGTTCATCACCAACGCCTCGCACCCCGACTGCCGGCTGCTGATCGTGATGGGCAAGACCGATCCGCAAGCCGACACGCACCATCAGCAGAGCATGATCCTTGTGCCCTTCGATACGCCTGGTGTCGAGCTGGTGCGCAACATCCCGGTGATGAACCACATCGCTCCCGAGGGCCACAGCGAGCTGGTGCTGCGCAACGTGCGGGTTCCGCTTGGCAACCTGTTGGGCCGGGAGGACGAGGGCTTCATGATGGCGCAGGCGCGCCTCGGGCCGGGGCGCATCCACCATTGCATGCGTTCGATCGGCATGGCGGAGCTGGCGCTGGAATTGATGATCGAGCGCTGCCAGGAGCGCAAGGCGTTCGGCCGCTACCTGCAGCAGTATTCCAACATCGCAGACCGGATCGCCGAATCGCGTATCGAGATCGAGCAGGCGCGCCTGCTGGTACTGAAGACCGCCTGGATGATCGACGAAGTGGGAGCGAAGGCAGCCCGCAAGGAGATCGCCATGATCAAGGCGTTGGTGCCGCGCATGCATACACGGGTGGTCGACCGGGCCATGCAGGCGTACGGCGCCATGGGTCTGACACCGGATACGCCATTGGCCGACATGTGAACCGGCGGCCGCGCGCTGCGTTATGCTGATGGTCCCGACGAGGTCCATCTGCGCAGCATCGCGCGCATGGAGATCAAGGCCAGCGAAGCGAATCGAGGTGCAACCGCGGCCTACCTGACGCCGCCTGGACGGAAGTGAACGACGGTGATGCGGGCGGCTCCCCAGGCGGCGCCGCTTCGGCCGGGAGACAGTGCAGAGGATATCGTCTAGGCTGAGTCTTACGTGACTAAGCGGCACGGCATTGACTTGGCGCAATGAAACAGCTCCCAAGGACGTGAGGTTGATCAGCGTCAAGGATGGCTTGGGGCGACATCCCTAACATGGCGACTACATCCAGCAGTGGAAGTAAGGTAAATCCATGAAATCCCTAGGTTTTGCAGTCGTCGGCACCTCGCGCCGCTGGGTAGCTGGCTTTACGATCCTCCTGGCTTTGATGTTCTGTGTATCCGTGGCACAGGCAAAAGAGTACGAAGCAGAGCAGCAACGCATCGAGTTGCTTTTCCCGAAAGTCACCGAAATTTCCGAGCCCGAGGGCGAGTACCAGGTGCGCACCCTTGCGGACGGGGTGGGCACGATCTACGGGTACGCCTTCCAGAGCATCAACGTCACGGACATGCCGGCCTACTCCGGCAAGCCGATCAACATGCAGATCCTGCTCGACCCCAAGGGCGTCATCGTCGATGCCTACATGCTCGAGCACCACGAACCCATCGTGCTCATCGGTATTCCCGAGCAGAAGGTTCACGACTTCAACGCCAACTACAGCGGCATCCACGTCGACCAGCGCGTGGTAGTCGGTCGTTCCAGCGACAAGAGCGCGGTCACGGTCGACGCCGTTACCGGCGCCACCGTGACCGTGATGGTGATCAACGAGATCGTCATGCGTGCGGCCCATACCGTGGCCGTGGATCTGGGGCTGGTCGAGGCGGGCGCCACCGCGCGCCCCAAGCCGGCGCTGGTGCGCGAGGACGTCTTCCAGCCGACCAGCTGGACCGAGCTGGTGGGCAATGGCGCCATCCGTCGCATGCACCTTACCCGTGGCCAGGTCGACGATGCCTTCAAGGGCACCGAGGCCGAGGGTGTCGACGTTGCCGCAGCGGAGCAGCGCGACGAAACCTTCATCGATCTCTACGCCACGCACCTGAACCCGCCGACCATTGGCCGCAACCTGCTGGGCGAGCGTCAGTACGCCGATCTGATGGCGAACCTCAAGCCGGGCGAGCATGCCTTCGCGGTGCTGGCCAACGGCGAATACTCATTCAAGGGCTCGGGTTACGTGCGTGGCGGCATCTTCGATCGGGTTCAGCTGCGCCAGTTCGGCGACACCATCAGCTTCCGCGACCTGGACTTCATCCGTCTGTCCGACGTGTATGCCGAAGGCATGCCGGAATTTTTCGAGATGGCGATCTTCACTGCCCGCGAGCAGTATCGCTTCGATCCGGGCTCGCCCTGGAACCTCGAGCTGCTGGTGCGTCGCCAGGTCGGCCCGGTGGAGAGCATCTTCACCAGCTTCGAGATGCCCTACGTGATGCCCGAGGAGTACATCGAGCGGGTACCGCTGACTGCCGAAGAGCTGGCCGCCATCGAGGAAGCCAACCGGCCGCTGTGGGTCAACATCTGGTACCAGAAGAGCTTCCAGGTGGGGGTGATCCTGGTCGCGCTGGCGCTGCTGACGGTCATCCTCTTCCTGCAGGACAAATTCACCCAGCATCCCAACTTCCTCAAGCGGCTGCGCCATGGCTACCTGGTCTTCACCGTGGTGTTCATCGGCTGGTATGCCCTCGGGCAGCTGTCGGTGGTCAACGTGCTGACCTTCGTCCATGCGCTGGTGCAGGACTTCCGCTGGGAGCTGTTCCTGACCGATCCGGTGATTTTCATTCTCTGGGTATTCACCGCCGCCAGCATCCTGCTGTGGGGGCGTGGCGTGTTCTGCGGCTGGCTGTGCCCCTTCGGCGCCCTGCAGGAGCTGATCAACGAGGCCGCGCGCAAGCTGAAGATTCCCCAGTACGACCTGCCCTTCGGCGTTCACGAGCGGCTCTGGGCCATCAAGTACATCGTGCTGCTGGTGCTGTTCGGCATCTCGCTGGAATCCATGATGATGGCCGAGAAGGCCGCCGAGATCGAACCCTTCAAGACCGCCATCACGCTGAAGTTCGACCGCCAGTGGTGGTTCGTCGCCTACGCGGTGTTCCTGCTGGTAATCAACATCTTCACTCGCAAGGTCTATTGCCGCTACGTCTGCCCGCTGGGCGCGGGGCTGGCGATCACCGGTCGCTTCCGGCTGTTCGACTGGCTCAAGCGGCGCAAGGAATGCGGCAACCCCTGTCAGATCTGCGCCAATGAATGCGAAGTGCAGGCGATTCATCCGGACGGGCATATCAACCACAACGAATGCCATTACTGCCTGGACTGCCAGATGACCTACCACAACGAAAACAAGTGCCCGCCGCTTATTCAGAAGAACAAGCGCAAGAAGCGCGACAAGAAAGCGCCGGTCGGGGCCGAGCTGATCCCTGTAGTGCAAGTGGTGGAATCCTGAGTGATCGCCACCGGGCGAAACGCTCAAAACTGGTCGGTCGACCGTGTTGAAGATGTTCAATTAGGAGCAAAACCCATGAGCGACAATGATTCCAAGAACACCCCGCAAACGCTGGAGAAGGACGGCCTGAGTCGCCGCGGCTTCCTCGGCGCAAGTGCCCTGACCGGTGCCGCGGTGGCGGCCACTGCCCTGGGTGGTGCCGTCATGAGCCGCGAAAGCTGGGCGGCAGCCGTCAAGGACGCACAATCCAAGATTCACGTCGGACCGGGCGAGCTGGACGAGTACTACGGCTTCTGGTCCGGCGGTCACCAGGGCGAAGTCCGCGTGCTGGGCGTACCGTCCATGCGCGAGCTGATGCGTATTCCGGTGTTCAACGTCGACTCCGCCACCGGCTGGGGCCTGACCAACGAAAGCCGCGCGATCATGGGCGACAGCGCCAAGTTCCTGAACGGCGACTGCCACCACCCGCACATCTCCATGACCGACGGCAAGTACGACGGCAAGTACCTGTTCATCAACGACAAGGCCAACAGCCGCGTCGCGCGTATCCGCCTCGACATCATGAAGTGCGACAAGATGATCACCGTGCCGAACGTGCAGGCGATCCACGGTCTGCGTCTGCAGAAGGTGCCGCACACCAAGTATGTCTTCGCCAACGCCGAGTTCATCATCCCGCACCCGAACGATGGCAAGGTCTTCGACCTGCAGGACGAGAACAGCTACACCATGTACAACGCCATCGATGCGGAAAGCATGGAGATGGCCTTCCAGGTGATCGTCGACGGCAACCTCGACAACACCGACGCCGACTACACCGGCCGCTTCGCCGCCGCCACCTGCTACAACTCGGAGAAGGCCTTCGACCTGGGCGGGATGATGCGCAACGAGCGTGACTGGGTGGTGGTATTCGACATCCACGCGATCGAAAAAGCCGTCAAGGCCGGCAAGTTCATCACCCTGGGCGACTCCAAGGTACCGGTGGTCGATGGGCGCAAGAAGGACGGCAAGAACAGCGAGTTCACCCGCTACGTGCCGGTGCCGAAGAACCCCCATGGCCTGAACACTTCGTCCGATGGCAAGTACTTCAT
The DNA here is from genome assembly GCF_017915135.1 of Ectopseudomonas khazarica. Classification (NCBI taxonomy): domain Bacteria; kingdom Pseudomonadati; phylum Pseudomonadota; class Gammaproteobacteria; order Pseudomonadales; family Pseudomonadaceae; genus Ectopseudomonas; species Ectopseudomonas khazarica. Next base: position 2,622,814 of record NZ_CP068551.1, read on the forward strand.
CGCCAACGGCAAGCTGTCGCCGACCTGCTCAATGATCGCCATCGACATGCTGCCCGACCTGTTCGCCGGCAAGCTGAAGGACGAGCGTGACGTGGTGGTCGGTGAGCCGGAACTGGGTCTCGGCCCGCTGCACACCACCTTCGACGGTCGCGGCAACGCCTACACCACGCTGTTCATCGACAGCCAGGTGGTCAAGTGGAACATGGAAGAGGCCCGTCGCGCCTACAAGGGCGAGAAGGTCAACTACATCAAGCAGAAGCTCGACGTGCACTACCAGCCGGGCCACCTGCACGCCTCGCTGTGCGAAACCAGCGAAGCCGACGGCAAATGGCTGGTGGCGCTGTCCAAGTTCTCCAAGGACCGCTTCCTGCCTACCGGCCCGCTGCACCCGGAAAACGATCAGCTGATCGATATCTCCGGCGACGAGATGAAGCTGGTGCACGACGGCCCGACTTTCGCCGAGCCGCACGACTGCATCATGGCCCGTCGCGACCAGATCAAGACCAAGAAGATCTGGGACCGCAACGATCCGTTCTTCGCGCCGACCGTGAAGATGGCCGAGAAGGACGGTATCAACCTGACTACCGACAACAAGGTCATCCGCGACGGCAACAAAGTCCGTGTCTACATGACCTCCATGGCGCCGGCCTACGGCATCACCGACTTCACCGTGAAGCAGGGTGACGAAGTGACTGTCGTGGTGACCAACACCGACCAGATCGAAGACGTGTCCCACGGCTTCGTGGTGGTCAACCATGGCGTGAGCATGGAGATCAGCCCGCAGCAGACCTCGTCCATTACCTTCGTGGCGGACAAGCCCGGCCTGCACTGGTACTACTGCAGCTGGTTCTGCCACGCGCTGCACATGGAGATGGTCGGCCGCATGATCGTCGAGCCGGCCTGAGGCCAGGTGTTGGTCGTGGGAGCGGTGGATGATGCCATCGCGCAGCGTGGCGCCGAGTCGCTCCAATGATCATTTCCAACCCGGCGAACTGGCTTCGCCGGGTTCCCGAACCCGCCTGACGCTGAAGAGAAGGTAATTGATGTGCTCAGATTTCAGGCTATGCGTGCGTGCTACACCCTGGCGCTTACCGCGCTCATGATTCCCGCGGGAGCCGCCCTGGCGGAACCGCAACCGCTCACCTCGCTGCCGCTGCAAGCGCAGGGCGAGAACCGCTGGACACTGCCCGCCGGCGAATACACCGGACAATTCATCATCGATCAACCGCTGGCGCTGCACTGCGCGCCGGGTGCGGTGATCAAGGCGCCGGGGCAAGGCAACGTCCTGACCGTGCGCGCAGCGAACGTGACCATCGAGGGGTGCGCGCTGCGTGACTGGGGGCGCGACCTCACGGCGATGAACGCGGCGATCTTCCTCGAACCGACCGCCACCGGCGCGCAGATTCGCAACAACGACCTGCAAGGGCCGGGCTTCGGCATCTGGGCCGATCGCAACCGTGACCTGCTGGTCGAAGGCAACCGTATCGAGGGCGACCTCGGCCTGCGTTCCCAGGATCGCGGCAACGGCATCCACCTGTTCTCCGTGCGCGGTGCCCGGGTCATCGACAACCATGTCTGGAACACCCGCGACGGCATCTACATCGACAACTCCAACGGCAACAGCATCGAGCGCAACCTGTTCGAGGACCTGCGCTACGGCGTGCACTACATGTTCTCCCACGAGAACCGCGTGATCGCCAACATCACCCGCCGCACCCGTACCGGTTACGCGCTGATGCAGAGCCGCAAACTGACCGTGATCGGCAACCGCTCCGAGCAGGATCAGAACTACGGCATCCTGATGAACTACATCACCTACTCGACCCTCAAGGACAATTTCGTCACCGATGTCGAGCGTGGCGATACCGGTGGCGACAGCATGATCAGCGGCGGTGAAGGCAAGGCGCTGTTCATCTACAACTCGCTGTTCAACACCATCGAGAACAACCACTTCCAGCGCAGCGATCTGGGTATCCATCTGACCGCCGGCTCGGAAGACAACCGTATTTCCAGCAACGCCTTCGTCGGCAACGCGCAGCAGGTCAAGTACGTCGCCATACGGACTCAGGAGTGGTCGGTCGACGGGCGCGGCAACTACTGGAGCGACTACCTGGGCTGGGACCGCAACGAAGACGGCCTGGGCGACATCGCCTACGAGCCCAACGACAACGTCGATCGCCTGCTGTGGATGTATCCGCAGGTGCGTCTGCTGATGAACAGCCCGAGCATCGAAGTGCTGCGCTGGGTGCAGCGCGCGTTTCCGGTGATCAAGTCACCGGGCGTACAGGACAGCCATCCGTTGATGAAGCCGCCTACCCGAGGCGTGACAGAGGAACCGATGAACACAACGCAGAGGCCCCACTCATGAATGCCGTCGAGATCCAGGGCGTCAGCCAGCGTTACGGCAACATGACCGTGTTGCATGATTTGAACCTGAACCTCGGCGAAGGCGAGGTACTGGGGCTGTTCGGCCATAACGGCGCCGGCAAGACCACCAGCATGAAACTGATTCTCGGCCTGCTGCAGGCCAGCGAAGGGCGCGTCCAGGTACTGGGTCGCGATCCGCGCACCACCGACGTGCGCCGCCACCTGGGTTATCTGCCGGAGAACGTCACCTTCTATCCGCAACTGACGGGGCGCGAGACCCTGCGTCATTTCGCGCGCCTGAAGAGCACGCCGCTGGGCCAGGTGGACGATCTGCTCGAGCAGGTCGGCCTCGCCCACGCCGCCGATCGCCGCGTGAAGACCTATTCCAAGGGCATGCGCCAGCGGCTCGGCCTGGCGCAGGCGGTGCTCGGCGAGCCGCGCCTGCTGCTGCTCGACGAACCTACCGTGGGGCTCGACCCCATCGCCACCCAGGAGCTCTACCTGCTGATCGATCGGCTGCGCCAGACGGGTACCAGCGTGATCCTCTGTTCCCACGTGCTGCCCGGCGTGGAGGCGCATATCAACCGTGCGGCGATTCTCGCCAAGGGGCGCCTGCAGGCCATCGGCAGCCTCAAGCAGCTGCGCAGCGAGGCCGGCCTGCCGGTGCGTATCCGCGCCAGTGGCATCAGTCAGAGCGAGGCCTGGCTGGAGCGCTGGGCCAATGCGGGGCACTCGGCGCAGCGTCTCGGCGAGGATGGCGTCGAGGTGATCGCCATCAACGGCCACAAGCTGCCGTTGCTGCGTGAGCTGCTCGGGGAAAGCGAACCCGACGATGTGGAAATCCACCAGCCTTCGCTGGAGGATCTGTACCGCTATTACATGGAGCGCGCCGGCGATGTGCAGGCCGCGGAGGGCAGGGTATGAACCAGGTCTGGAACATCGCCCGCAAGGAACTCAGCGATGGCCTGCGCAACCGCTGGCTGCTGGCCATCAGCCTGTTGTTCGCGGTGCTGGCCGTGGGCATTGCCTGGCTCGGTGCGGCCGCCTCGGGGCAGGTGGGGTTCACCTCGATTCCGGCGACCATCGCCAGCCTGGCCAGCCTGGCCACCTTCCTGATGCCGCTGATCGCGCTGCTGCTGGCCTATGACGCCATCGTTGGCGAGGACGAAGGCGGCACGCTGATGCTGCTGCTGACCTACCCGCTGGGGCGCGGCGAGATCCTGCTCGGCAAGTTCGTCGGCCACGGGCTGATCCTTGCCCTGGCGGTGTTGATCGGCTTCGGCGGCGCCGCGCTGGCCATCGCTCTGCTGGTCGAGGATATCGAGCTGGGCCTGCTGCTCTGGGCCTTCGGTCGCTTCATGGTTTCCTCCACGCTGCTGGGCTGGGTGTTCCTTGCCCTGGCTTACGTGCTCAGCGGCAAGGTCAACGAGAAATCCAGCGCCGCCGGCCTGGCGCTGGGGATCTGGTTCCTGTTCGTGCTGGTGTTCGACCTGGTGTTGCTGGCGCTGCTGGTGCTCAGCGAAGGCAAGTTCAGCCCCGAGTTGCTGCCCTGGCTGCTGCTGCTCAACCCCACCGACATCTACCGGCTGATCAACCTGTCCGGCTTCGAAGGCGGCGGCGCCATGGGCGTGCTGTCGCTGGGCAGCGACCTGCCCGTGCCGAACGCCGTGCTCTGGCTCTGCCTGTTGGCCTGGGCAGGCGCATCGCTGCTGCTGGCCTATGGCATCTTCCGTCGGCGCCTGGCCTGACTTTCTGGAGGGAAACGAATGATGAACAATCTGTACCGTACCGGCGCCCAGGCGCTGCTCGCGATGCTCCTGGCATTCGGGCTGGCCGCCTGTGGCGACAAGCAAGAAGTCCAGCAATCGCTCGACCCGGTGGCTTTCCATGAAAGTGACGAATGCCACGTCTGCGGCATGATCATCGCCGACTTCCCCGGCCCGAAAGGCCAGGCGGTGGATAAGGCCGGCGTGAAGAAGTTCTGCTCCACCGCCGAGATGCTCGGCTGGTACCTGCAGCCGGAAAACAAGCTGCTCGATGCCAAGCTCTATGTGCATGACATGGGCAAGAGCGAATGGGCGCACCCCAGCGACGAGCACCTGATCGACGCCCGCACGGCCTGGTACGTCGCCGGTACGCCGCTCAAGGGCGCCATGGGTGTCTCCCTGGCCAGTTTCGCCGACGAGCAGCAGGCGCAGCAGCTCGCTGCCGAGCATGGCGGACGGGTGCTGCGCTTCGAAGAGATCGACCATGCGGTGCTGCAGCAGGGCGCGGACATGCAGCATCACGACATGCATGAGCACATGTCCGAAACCGAACACAACGATCACGCGGGTCATTGACCGCATTCGACGCAATCGAGGTAAGCAAAATGATGGGTATCAGCATCTGGCAGCTTCTGATCATTCTTCTGATCGTGGTCATGCTGTTCGGCACCAAGCGCCTGCGTGGCCTGGGCTCGGATCTGGGCAGCGCGATCGCGGGCTTTCGCAAGTCGGTGAGCGAGGGTGAAAGCACGGCCCAGGTGGAGCCGGTCAAGCCGGAACTCAAGTAAGGGCTTCTGCTCCGGGTTCACCGAAGGGCGGACCCGGCCCGCTGGAGGCACGCTTCTCCCAGTTCTCTTCCGCCAGGAAGAGAAGGCTTCGTATCACCCAGGCCACAGCCCATCGCGTGCAGGTGCGTCACGCTGGGTATCGCTTCGCTCATGCCATTCTGCGGTGCGGTTCTGCGGACTGCCGGTGACCGGCTTCTTTCGTTCGTTGCTAGGGTCTGTTGCCATTTCGTGCGCGGCTCGCGACGAAACGGCAACAGACCCTACACCGTATTTCGCCCCACCGGCTGTCGCTTTCCCCTCGCCTCGGTAAAAAGCTGATTGCAATCAAGTCTGTCGAGGCCGCCTACCCTGTAGAAAGTAGTCCTGGCTCCCGCATTGGCTGGAGCGTCGTTTCCGCCGCGCAGTGACGCTTTTGTGCGGCGGGCTTAGAAGAAAACCCTGGAGGCCTTCCGTGCAAGTAGTCGACCGGCGAAAAGCCCTGAGTATCCCGCCTGTCTGGCGTCTCGCCTTTCGTCCTTTCTTCCTCGCTGGCGGCGTCTATGCGCTGCTGGCGATTCCGCTCTGGGTCGCGGCCCGGACGGGTTTCTGGCCCGGTTTCCAACCCACTGGCGGCTGGCTGGCCTGGCACCGTCACGAAATGCTGTTCGGCTTCGCCATGGCCATCGTCGCTGGCTTCCTGCTGACCGCGGTCCAGACCTGGACCGGTCAGGTGGCGCCTTCCGGCAACCGCCTGATGGGCGTGGCGCTGATCTGGCTGGCGGCGCGCCTGGGCTGGCTGCTCGGGTTGCCGGCGCCACTGCTAGTGCCGCTGGATCTGCTGTTCCTGCTCGTCGTCGCCTGGATGATGGCGCGCATGCTCTGGGCCGTGCGGCAGCAGCGCAACTACCCCATCGTGGTGGTGCTGACGCTGATGATCGGTGCCGATGCGCTGATGCTGGCCGGCGTGCTGCAAGGCAATGACGCGCTGCAGCGCCAGGGCGTACTGGCGGGGCTTTGGCTGGTGGCGGCGCTGATGGCGCTGATCGGCGGCCGGGTGATTCCTTTCTTCACTCAGCGCGGCCTGGGACGTACGGCGCAGGTCAAGGCCTGGCCCTGGCTCGACTGGTCGCTGCTGGTCGGCAGTGCGCTGATCGCGCTTCTGCATGCAGTTGGCGTGGCGCTGGCGCCCCATGCGCTGATCGGGCTGCTGTTCCTGGCTATCGGTCTGGGACATCTGCTGCGCCTGATCCGCTGGTACGACGCCGACCTCAGAAAGGTGCCGCTGCTGTGGTCGCTGCACCTGGCGATGCTCTGGCTGGTGGTGGCCTGCTTCGGCCTGGCGCTGTGGCATTTCGGCGTGCTGGCGCAATCCAGCCCCGCTTTGCACGCGCTGAGCGTGGGGTCCATGAGCGGGCTGATCCTGGCAATGATCGCGCGCGTCACCCTCGGTCACACCGGCCGGCCGTTGCAGCTGCCGGCGGGCGTGGTCTGGGCCTTCGTGCTGTTCAATCTGGGCGCCTTCGCACGCGTATTCCTGGCGACCGCATGGCCTGTGCCGGGGCTCTGGCTGGCGGCGATCTGCTGGGCGTCGGCCTTCGCGCTGTATGTCTGGCGCTACGCACCGATGCTGGTCACCGCGCGGGTCGACGGGCATCCGGGCTGAGTGCGATGCCGGCCCGTTCAGGTCTGCCGGCGAGAGTTCCAAACCGCTGTCCGTTCCCGGAGGGGAGGGGCAGCTTGCGGCTCGGCAATGTCGAGCATCGGAGATGATGATGAAAAACGATTTTCAGGATCGCCTGGCGGTCGTCACCGGCGCCAGCTCGGGCATAGGACTGGCGCTGTGCACGGCACTGCTGCAACGCGGCGCCCGGGTGCTGGCGATGTCCCGCGCGCTGGGCGGACTGGAGCCGCTGCTGCAGACCTACGCGGAGCAACTGGTCTGGCTGGCGGGCGACGTGACCGTGCCGGCCGACTTGCAGGCCTTGCGGGCACGCGCCGCGCAGCTGGGGCAGGTCGATTATCTGGTGCCCAATGCCGGTATCGCCGAGCTGGCGGATGGCCTCGACATGGCGGCGTTCGATCGGCAATGGGCGGTCAACGGAGCGGGTGCGTTGAACACGCTAGGGGTGTTGCGTCATGAGCTGGCGAAATCCTCTTCGGTGGTCTTCATCGGTACCTTCCTGATGCGCTCGACCTATCCTGGCCTGGCGGCCTACATCGCCAGCAAGGCGGCGTTGGCGGCGCAGGTCCGTACCCTGGCGGTGGAGTTCGCGCCGCTGGGCGTGCGCATCAACATGGTTTCGCCCGGCCCTACCGCGACGGCGATCTGGGGCGCCCTGGGCCTGTCGGACGAGCAGCTCGAGGGCGTGGCCGATGGCATCGCCCAGCGCCTGCTGCCGGGGCATTTCCTGGAATCGGCCGCGGTGGCCAACGTGATTCTGTTTCAGCTGTCGCAAGGAGCGCGTGGCGTCTACGGTCAGGATTGGGTCGTCGATAACGGCTTCACCCTGAGCTGAAAGAGCGAGGAACCCTCGATGCTGTTTGGATGGAAGAAAACGGCGCGCAAGCTGCAGCAGGAACAGGACCGCCTCCAGGCGACCTGTGACGAGCAACGCCTGCGGATCGCCGAACTGGAGCAGGAGCTGGAGGCCGCCAGGCAGGCCAATCGAACCAGCGGTCGGCAGTTCGATTATTACCGCGGCGTGGCCGGCAACCTGATTCGCTTCAGCCACTCGATCGCGCATCTGGGGGATTCGTTCGAATACCTCACCGGACAGCTGGGCCAGAACAAGGCGCATGCCGAGCAGGTGGCCTCGGCGGCACTGAGCAACCAGAAGCATTTCGGCGAGCTGCAGAGCAAGGCTTCGGACATGGAGAGCGGGCTCAACCAAGCCTCGCACAAAGTCGACACCCTGGCCGGCCATTCCAAGGAGATCAACGGGATCGTCGATCTGATCAGCGGAATCGCCAGCCAGACCAACCTGCTGGCCCTCAACGCCGCGATCGAGGCTGCCCGGGCCGGTGAGGCGGGGCGCGGCTTCGCCGTGGTGGCCGGGGAGATTCGCAGCCTGGCGGAAAAGACCGCGCTCGCCACCGAGGACATCGTGCGCAAGATCGGCGAAGTCCAGGCCGAAATCGCCAGCGTTCACGACTACATCCAGTTGCAGGGCAAGCTCGCCCAGGGTTTCAGCCAGACCACCGAGCTGGCCGTCGGCGCCATGCGGACCCTGCATCAGCTGGCCGGCAGCATGCGGCATGGCATCGACAATTCGTCGTTCCGTGCCGGTATCGAACTGGCCAACCTCGACGAGTTGTCGCTCAAGTTCGTCGTCTACAATCAGCTGCTCGGCAGCGATACCCAGGGCAGCGCGCAGCTGCCCAGCGAGCGCGAATGTCGTTTCGGCCGCTGGTACTACGGGGAAGGCAACCGCGAGATGCAGGACCTGGAGCACTTCCAGCGGATCGAGTGGCCGCACACCGCAGTGCACGATCAGGGCCAGGCCGCCATCGATGCCTTCCAGGCGCAGCATCTGGAGAAGGCATTGCGGCATCTTGAGCAGATGGAAGAAGCCAACCTGGAAGTGATGCGCATCGTCGCCGCGGTGGTGGAGCAGTACGGACGTCAGGCCTACGCGGCGATCGCTTGAAGCCGCGCATCGCTAATGTTTCGCGTACCGTCGAAGCGTCACATATATAGCAAAAAAATTGCGCTATAACGGCAACACTATTCATTAGAGATAACTCAACGGTCGGTCGACAATGGGCGGCATTCCCAGCCGACGCGGCCGCTTGCCGCGCTCACGAACCTGACCTCACGAAGGAGTGGCAGGTGCGCGGCATGCCTGTGTTCCCCAGGCGCGTGCGTAGTTGCCTCATGCACGTCCATGATCGAAGCGTCCACATCGGCATCTCCCCTCTACAACTACCGCGTCGTGCGTCAGTTCACCCTGATGACGGTGGTGTGGGGAATCATCGGCATGGGCCTGGGCGTGTTCATTGCGGCGCAACTGGTCTGGCCGGTATTGAATTTCGATCTGCCCTGGACCAGCTTCGGTCGCGTACGGCCGATGCACACCAATCTGGTGATCTTCGCCTTCGGCGGTAACGCGCTGTTCGCGACCTCACTCTATGTGGTGCAGCGCACCAGCCGTGTTCGCCTGATCTCCGATAGCCTCGGCGAGTTCGTCTTCTGGGCCTGGCAAGCCGCGTGCGTCGCCATGGTGGTCAGCTACGCGCTGGGCTACACCACCTCCAAGGAATACGCGGAGATGGAATGGCCGATCGCCGCCTGGGTGACCCTGGTCTGGCTGGCCTATGCCTACCTGTTCTTCGGCACCATCGCGTATCGCAAGGTCAGCCACATCTACGTGGGCAACTGGTTCTTCGGCGCCTTCATCATCGTCACCGGCATGGTGCACGTGATCAACCACGCGCTGGTGCCGGTGAGCCTGATGAAGTCCTACTCGGTCTATTCCGGCGCCACCGACGCGATGATCCAGTGGTGGTATGGGCACAGTGTGGTGGGCTTCATCCTCTCGGTGGGCTTTCTCGGCATCATGTATTACTTCGTGCCGAAGCAGGCCGAGCGGCCGATCTATTCCTATCGCCTGTCCATCGTGCATTTCTGGGCGATCATCTCCCTGTACATCTGGGCCGGCCCGCATCACCTGCACTACACCGCACTGCCGGATTGGGCGCAGAGCCTGGGCATGGCGATGTCGGTGATTCTGCTCGCGCCCAGCTGGGGCGGCATGATGACCCTCTCCGGCGCCTGGCATAAGCTGCGCACCGATCCGGTGCTGCGCTTCCTGGTGGTGTCGCTGGCGTTCTACGGCATGTCCACCTTCGAAGGTCCGATGATGGCCATCAAGACCGTCAACGCCCTGTCCCACTACACCGACTGGACCATCGGCCACGTACATGCCGGCGCCCTCGGTTGGGTGGCGATGATCTCCATCGGCTCGCTGTATCACCTGATTCCGCGGCTCTACGATCGCAAGCAGATGTACAGCGTTCGGCATCAGGTGCCGCGGCCAGGGCTGCGGGAATCAGGAGGAGGGGCGCCAGGGCGAGCCCCAAACGTGATACTGCGTGTCGGGACACTGTCATGACGTCCTCCAGGACGCTAGGTTACTTCTGGCTAAGAACCCACTCGGCGAGGATCTTGGCTTCTTCTTCGGTTACAGCATTTGGCGGCATCGGGATCGGACCCCAGACGCCCTGGCTGCCGTTCTTGATGTGGCCGGCAAGCAGGTCGGCTGCGCCTTCCTGGCCCGCGTATTTGGCGGCGACTTCCTTGAATGCCGGGCCAACCAGCTTGGCATCGATGCTGTGGCAGGCTGCGCAAGGCTTGCTCTTGAACAGCGCTTCGCCGTCCTGAGCAATCGCCGGTTGCAGCATCAGCGCGCCGCTCAGGGCGAACAGCGGAACCAGGATTTTTTTCATGAGTACTTCCTCAAGGCTAATTGAGGGGAGGATCTGAGCCCGCCCCGGTGGAAAAACCCAGCAACAAATGTACTGGGTGGATGCACGTTAAATTTACCGATATGGGTAAGCAAGCTTTTGTTCCGGATCACTGTTTCCATTCGCAGGCGATGCATCTCCCGGCGCAAATGTCATTGCGGCGACAAGTTGAGCATGAGCCAGCGCGGTCGGGTGAGTCCTTGACTGGGATCAACCTAACAGACCGTTGAAAACCCGTTGCGTTGGCAATGTGGCGCGGGAGCGGCCTGTTACGGCGCAAGCCTCGTCTTGCAGGGTGCTGTCGAAGCGGAGCGGGCCGGCATTGCGCCAACATCTTTAGACAGGCCCGCTTTTAGCAGAAACGCCGAACGCAATGCACCTTGGTTTCCCGATAGACCGCCAAAGAAACCCGAAAGCGCCCCACCTACAGGAAGCCAGCGCGTAGGAAAGGCCAGCGTTTGAAACCGCGTGGACATTTCAAGCAATGCGAACAGGATGATTAGGCTGCCAATGACAGCTTTCACTGTCGTTATTTCGAAACTTGACCCTGCAATGCTGTAGTGCCAGAGAGGCGGCAGTTGGTCGAAGAACGTCAGTGAGCCTGCGCCCAGGATTGCCGTGAGGGCAGCCGGCACGCTGAACTTCACCACAACCGACCAATCAGCCTGCTGGGCCATCAACCCGAGCTTGAAGAGATTGTTGGCGAAGTGCACCACGGCGGTGGCCGCAACAGCGAGCGGCAAGGGGAAGAAAAGGGCAAACACTGGCATCAGTGCCGTCCCTAGGCCGAAGCCAGAGAGCAACGTCAGCCCGGAAGCCAGCAGTGCTGCAAAGCCGATCAGAACGAGTTCCATGATGCTCGACCTCAATTATCGATTTACGCTATCGTAGATCGAGAATTTCATCCAGCCCTGTCACAGATCAAGTAATGGCCATGACTGAAATCACTAAGACTGACCGTAGCCCTTGGGCTGTTTTTTTAATCTTCCTCCGCTTGGGGCTTACCTCCTTCGGCGGCCCAATCGCTCACCTGGGCTATTTCCGCGATGAGTTCGTGGTGCGCCGACAATGGTTGAGCGAGCGCAGCTATGCGGATCTGGTTGCCCTTTGCCAGTTTCTGCCAGGGCCGGCCAGCAGCCAGGTCGGTATCGCGCTCGGTCTGTCGCGCTCCGGCTATCGCGGCGCGCTGGCCGCGTGGCTGGGCTTCACCTTGCCCTCCGCAATGGCCCTGATCCTCTTCGCACTCGGCATCGCCAGTTATGGTGATGCAATGCCTGCTGGTGTGCTGCACGGTTTGAAGGTGGTGGCCGTGGCAGTGGTCGCCCAGGCGGTCTGGGGCATGGCGCGCAATCTGTGTCCCGATGCACCGCGTATTTCCATCATGGCGGCGGCGACCTGCTTCGTGCTGCTCGTACCCTCTGCCTGGGGGCAAGTGAGTGTCATCATCCTTGCAGCCATCGTCGGCCTGCTGCTGTTCAAACCACAGCAGGGCGAGGCCCATGATCCACTACCGATCAGCGTGCGACGTCGCGTTGGCTTGTTCTGGCTGGCCCTGTTCTTAGCCCTGCTACTGGGGCTGCCGTTGCTAGCAGCTGTGTTCCCGAACCAGACATTGGCGATGGTGGATGCCTTCTACCGCGCCGGCTCGCTTGTATTCGGTGGCGGGCATGTCGTGCTGCCGCTGTTGCAAGCGGAGGTCGTACCAACAGGCTGGGTCGACAATGACGCATTCCTCGCGGGCTATGGTGCGACGCAGGCCGTGCCGGGGCCGCTGTTCACCTTCGCAGCCTTTCTCGGCGCCTCGATGAACCAAGCACCGACTGGCTGGCTTGGCGGCCTGATCTGCCTGCTGGCTATCTTTGCGCCCTCTTTCCTGCTGGTGGTGGGTGCCTTGCCGTTCTGGGAACACCTGCGCCGTAACCTACGCACGCAGGCAGCACTGCTGGGCATCAATGCGGCCGTGGTCGGCCTGCTGCTGGCTGCTCTCTACCAGCCCGTGTGGACGAGTGCGATTCATGGCCCGCAAGACTTTGGCCTGGCCCTTGTGGCACTGGTGGCGTTGATGTTCTGGAAGCTGCCGCCGTGGCTGGTCGTGCTCGGCAGCGGTGTCCTGGGCGGGCTGTTGAGCATTGCCCTGTGAGATACGGCGAATGACCGACAAAGACCTTTACGGCGGGCTTATCCGCCTGCACATCCTGCACCACGCGGCCGAGGCCCCCATCTTCGGGCTGGCCATCATTGAGGAGTTGCGACACCACGGCTACGAGCTCAGCGCGGGCACCCTGTATCCGATGCTGCACGGCCTGGAAAAGAAGGGTTATCTGCGCTCGCACCATGAGCGCACCGGGCGCCGTGAGCGGCGCATGTACGAAATTACCGATGAAGGCCGAGTTGCGCTGGCAGATGCCAAGGTCAAGGTCAGGGAGTTGTTCGGGGAGTTGATCGAAGGACACTGAAGGCCTGATCCAGAGTGCCTCCTGCTAGCTCCTCGCTTTAATGAACGCGCACCTACCGAAAAGTGGTCTATTGACTACGTCCGCTATTGGCCCAGACCGTGTAAAAACGTTGGCATCGTCCTTGCTGTGATTTGATGGATTCAAAATCAGCGGGGGACGCCAATGAAGCGCTTTATCCAGGGAGAGCACCGAGGGCAAAGCACACTGCTTCCCGAGAGCTTGGATGACTACGTGGCGGACACCAACCCGGTGCGGGTGGTCGATGTTTTCGTCGATGAATTCGACCTTGGCCTACTGGGTTTCGAGGGTGTCGTCCCGGCGGAAACCGGCAGACCCGCCTACCATCCTGCTGACCTGCTGAAGATCTACATCTACGGTTACCTCAACCGTATCCAGTCCAGTCGACGTCTCGAACGCGAGAGTCAGCGCAACGTTGAGTTGATGTGGCTGACCGGACGTTTGATGCCGGACTTCAAGACCATCGCCAACTTCCGCAAGGATAACGGCAAGGCAATCCGCGGCGTCTGTCGGCAGTTCGTGGTGCTGTGCCAGCAACTTGGCCTGTTCTCTGAAGCGCTGGTAGCCATTGATGGCAGCAAGTTCAAGGCGGTCAACAACCGTGACCGCAATTTCACCAGCGCCAAGCTTCAGCGGCGAATGGAGGAGATCGAGTCCAGCATCAACCGTTACCTGACCGCACTGGATACCGCTGATCGCCAGGAACCGGCCGTGGCGCAGGTCAAAGCCGAACGCCTCCACGACAAGATTGCGACCTTGAAAACTAAGCTGCGGGAGCTCAAGGAAATCGAGGTACAGCTCAACGAAACACCGGATAAACAGATCTCCCTGACCGATCCCGATGCCCGCTCAATGAAGACCCGGGGCAGCGGAATAGTCGGCTACAACGTGCAGGCGGCGGTCGACGCGAAGCACCACCTGATCGTGACCCACGAGGTCACGAACGACGGGGTCGATCGAGACCAACTGAGCTCCATGGCCAAGCAAGCGCGAGAGGCCATGGGTGTCGAGGAACTCTCGGCGGTCGCAGACAGAGGGTATTTCAAAGGCGAAGAAATCCTGGCGTGCCATGAGGCTGGAATCACCGTTTTCGTGCCCAAGACGCTGACCTCGGGAGCGACAGCGGCTGGTCGCTTCGGCAAAGGTGATTTCATCTATGACGCAGCCAAGAACGAGTATCGATGCCCGGCTGGGCAAAGCCTGATCTGGCGGTTCTCAAGCGTCGAAAAAGGGCTGAAACTGCACCGCTACTGGAGTTCGCATTGCCAGGGTTGTGCGTTGAAAGAGCACTGTACGCCTAGCTCAGAGCGCCGAGTGAGCCGATGGGAGCATGAGGCAGTGCTCGAAGCGATGCAGAGTCGCCTGGATCAAGCGCCTGAAATGATGCGAATCCGCCGTCAGACGGTCGAGCACCCGTTCGGCACGCTGAAGAGCTGGATGGGCGCCACCCACTTCCTCACCAAGACTCTCGACCGAGTGAGTACCGAGATGAGCCTGCATGTGCTCGCCTACAATCTCAAACGCGTGTTGAACGTGCTGGGCAGCGGTGCCCTGATGGCAGCGATGAAGGCCTGAGGCCTGTTCTACGACTCGTACCGCCCTCCAGCAGGCGTACTGAAGCCGAAAGTGCCATAGCAACCAGAATTATCGATTGCGCCTGATTGGGCCTCCGACGGCCTCCTAGACGCTGAGAAAATCCCCGGAAGTTGATGGTCATCGTTTGCTGCGTTTTTACACGGTCTGGGCCGATTTCTGCCGGTTGTGATCGGCAGTCCGTGGCCGGAGGTCGCTCCCTACCTGATTGTAGGGTTCACTCTCAGCGCTGGGAACTATTCGGCTAGCAACGTTGTAAGCCGGTTGACTCTGATTGCTTTCCGCTCCAGATCATCATCGAGATGGGTAGGCTGGATGATCAAGGTGACAGCGCGCAGAGCCATCAGTGTCCTGTAGACGCTGACGGAGGGCGAACGAGTTGTGGTGAAGGGCTGTGCATGCGGCTCGCCTCACATCGCTTCCCAATCTATTTGAGTACCCGGCGAGTGATTCTGCCCGTTTGCTGTTGTTACAGGGACCATCTGCGCTCTGGTGATCTACGCCAGTTCGCGTATGAGGTCCGGATGCTTGTTCAGGATACGGATGAGAACAGTAGCCTGGTCGTTGGGCTTTGAGCGGTTCTGTTCCCAGTTCTTGAGAGTCGCTGGCTTGGCGTGAATGGCCTGCGCAAATACACCCTGGGACATCTGCAGCTTTTCGCGCAGTGCGACGATTTCCGCACCTGTCGCGGGTTCGATTGGCTTGTATTCAACCTTTTGAGTACGCAGCGTACGCTTGCCTTCACGTGCTGCGGCCAAGTCGTCAAAGCCTTCGATCAATTCGGAAAAAATATCGCGTTTGGTCATGGTGCTTGCCTCGCCTTCACTTCGCGCTCAAGGAGCGCTTTCAGCTGCCTACGCTGGTCACTGCTCAGGTCATCGAGTTCGTCTTTGTCATACAGGGTGAAGAGCCAGAACTGCAGACCGCGGAGCCAGTAGTAGTAAATCACCCGAACGCCACCTCGCTTCCCCTTGTTGCGCCTGACCGATCCGAAACGGACCTTCCGTAGACCACCGCTGTTGGCGATGACTGCGCCTGCCTCCGGGTTGGTCAAGAGCATCTGCTGGAATAGCGAGTACTCGTCATCATCGAGGTGGGCTTTTCGGTTGCGCTCAAAGGGTGACAGTTCAACGAACAATGCTTTCATTTGTATGCGCTATTTGCGTATATTTAATGGAGAGTGTCTTCTTGTCAAGAAAGAGGCTTGTTGGCCAGATACAACAAATGCGGCAGCCTGAGTGGGCTGCCGCTAAGACTCTCTTCTGACAGGCGCGCTGCGAGGGGATATCTTGTGCCTGATGCGATCAGGCGATCTCCTTGTGTGATCTGTGATCCGGCAGCATCACCTGAGTTTCTGCCGGGCTGACCCGCTCGATAAACCTGGCCAGTTGCTCGGCTGGATCGCCTTCGCGCCTTACCAAGTAGGTGGTTAGCATCGATGCACAGCCGTCTAGCGGCCTGGCCACGACGTCCGGATTGTTGAGTTCGTTGATGCGCGCCAGGCTGGAGAAGCCCAGGCCGTAACCCGCGGCCACCAACGCCATCATC
The DNA here is from genome assembly GCF_017915135.1 of Ectopseudomonas khazarica. Taxonomy (NCBI): domain Bacteria; kingdom Pseudomonadati; phylum Pseudomonadota; class Gammaproteobacteria; order Pseudomonadales; family Pseudomonadaceae; genus Ectopseudomonas; species Ectopseudomonas khazarica. The sequence continues at coordinate 2,638,792 of NZ_CP068551.1, forward strand.
AGATCCAGAGTTGGAACGCGGTCAGCAATAGTCAGTCGCGTATCCACGGCGCCCAGCACCCGCTGCAGCTGTTGCCAGAAGCCTTCGCAAACTTGCGGATCGCAAAGGACCAACGGGTAGCGCACCACCTCGTCGAGCGGCACGCGCCGGTAGCTCAGCAGTGGGTGGCGGGCAGGTACCGCCACAACCAGCGGATCGAACCAGACCGGCTCGGCCACCAGGCCATCGCCAACCTCGTCGGACTGTGCAAGTCCGATGTCGAACAGGTCGTCGTTCAGGCCCCTGACCTGCTCGCTAAAGGTGACTTCTGAGAGGCAGATCTCGACCTCGGGTTCTTCCTCGCGGCACTGGGCGAGCAGGGCGGCCAGGCGTGCCTGGGGTATACCGTCGGACAGCGCGACGCGAATACGTCCGCGGTAGCCGGCCGCCGCGCTCTTGACGCTGGCCTTGGCCTGGTCGACCACGGCCAGCACCCGACGCGCTTCTTCCAAGAGCACCTTGCCGGCCCAGGTCAGGCGCGTGCGCCGCGTGGTGCGCTCGAATAGTTGCACGCCCAGGCGGTACTCCAGCTCTTTGATGATCCGCGACAGGGGCGACTGTTCGATATGCAGGCGCGCGGCGGCACGGGCGAAGTGCAGTTCTTCTGCGACGGCGATGAAACAGCGAAGGTGGCGCAGTTCCACGGCCTTTCCTCCGTCAGTTGTAGGGTTCGGCTTGCACGTCGCCGTTCCAGGTTGGCTGGCGACGCAGGTTGACGACCTGCAGCAGGGCACCGAGGGCTGCGACACCACCGGCGCTGGCGGCCAGGGTCCAGGTGGGCATTTGCAACAGCAGCACGAAGCCGCCGGCCGCGGCGCCGATGGCGCTGCCCAGGTAGAGCGCCGACTCGTTCAGGGCGATGGCCAGGTTGCCGTCACCTTGGGCCTGCCGTGCCAGGATCAGCTCGTTGTTCTGCGGCACCTGCAGTGCCCAGCCGACCGCGCCCCATAGCGCGATGGGCAGCATCACCAGCCAGGTACTGAGGGCCGCCGTCAGCGGCAGCACAAACAGCGACACGGCGAGGATCAGCATGATGGCGAAGGTCAGCACCGGGCCCTTGATGCGATCCACCAGGGGGCCGATCAGGAAGCTGCCCAGCACGCCGCCGATGCCCCAGACCCACAGATAGGGGGTGACCGAACGCACCGCGCCGTAGGCCGGGTCAGCCAGCAATGGGGCGATGAAGGTGTACATGCCCAGGCTGGCGATGGCGGCGAGCAGCGACACCAGCAGGATGACCAGCACATGGCCGTCGCCGAGGATAGCCAGCTTCTGGCCCAGCGTGGTGGCGGTGGCTGCCGGCAGGGAAGGGAGCTTCAGCAGCAGGCCGACAAGGGCCACCAGACCGAGCAAGGTTACGAGCCACAAGGCGGCCTGCCAGCCCAGCTGTTCGGCGATCAGCAGGCTGAGCGGCACGCCCAGCACCACGCCGCTGGCCATGCCGCCCATGATTATGGCAATGGCCTTGCCGCGGCGTTCCGGGGTGGACACGGCGGCCGAGGCGCCGATGCCCATGGCCAGGTAGACGCCGGCGCCGATACCGGCGATGGCGCGCCAGACCATAAGTGCGGTGAAACTCTCGGCCAGCGCGCTGGCGGCGTTGGCGATGACGAACAGGCCCAAGGCCAGCAACAAGCCGGCGCGCTGACGGTGTGCTGGGGTCAGGGCCACGAAGATCGGCGAACCCAGGCCATAAGCCAGAGTGAAGGCGGTGACCAACTGTGCAGCCACCGCGACGGAGACCGCGAACGAGGCCTCGATCATCGGGATCAACCCGGCGGTGACGTAGGAGGCCATGCCGAGGGCGAAGGCCCCCAGCGCTATGAGGTAGATGGGTGATTGGTTGGGTGTGTGCATGCTCGGACTCGCTTGCGTTGCAAGAACGCGTGGGTGGTACAGCGTAGGGATGCGACCCCGCACCGGGGCCGTATCCGGTTGGGGACTAGAGTTCGAGGCTGACGTCGTACTCGTTCAGCCAGGTGTTGAGGCCGACCGCCAGCTCCATACCCATGCGCTCGTACATGGGCGAGACGCTGTCGAGCGGCTTGGCCAGGGTCTGCTGGATACGGCCGCTGTCGAGCAGTGGCGTCACCGGCGCGTTGTGATCCGCCTGGATAGCGGCCAGGGCATCACGCAGCGCCTGCTCGTAGGCTGGATCCTGAGTCGAGGGATATGGGCTCTTCACCCGCTCGCTGATCGACTCTGGCAGCAGGTCGCGGGTCGCCGCGCGTAGGATGCTTTTCTCTCGCCCGTCGAAGGCCTTCATCGCCCAGGGGATATTGAAGGCGTACTCGACCAGGCGGTGGTCGCAGAAAGGCACCCGCACCTCAAGGCCGACAGCCATGCTCATGCGATCCTTGCGGTCGAGCAGGGTCTGCACGAAGCGTGTCAGGTTGACGTAGCTCATCTGCCGCATGCGCTGGTCGACCGCGCTTTCGCCCGGCAGCACCGGCGCCTCGGCAATGGCCTGGGTGTAGCTGTCACGCAGGAAACTGTGCATGTCGAGTTGGGCCAGCAGTCCTGGATCGAACAGGGTCTTACCGTCGAAGTACTTGCCGGTGACCGAGGCCAGCCAGGGGAAGGTATCGGCCTGGATCGCCTCCGGATCGTGGAACCAGCGGTAGCCACCGAAGACCTCGTCGGCGCTCTCGCCCGACAGTGCCACCGTCGAGTGCTTGCGCACCTCCTGGAACAGCCGGTAGAGCGATGGCCACATGTCGCCCCAGAAGGCCGGTGGCAGGTCGAGGGCGCGAACGATCTGTGCACGCAGCGCCGGATCGGCCAGCTCGCGGCTGTCGAGGACGATCTCCTGGTGGCTGGAGCGAATCATCTCCACCAGGTCACGCACGAAGGGCGCATCCGGCGTGCCGCGCACGGCATCGCCGGTGAAACCGCTGCCGTGGTCGACGAAGTCGACGGAGAAGGAGCGGATGTTTTCCTTGCCGGCGGCCAGCAGCTTCTTCGACGCCAGCGCGGTGATGATCGAGGAATCCAGGCCGCCGGAGAGCAGGCTGCACAACGGCACATCGGCGACGATCTGGCGGTCGACGATGTCCTCCAGCAGGTCGCGGGTATGGCGGATGGTCTCGTCCAGCGTGTGTTCGTGCTCGCGCGCTTCCAGCTTCCAGTAGTGGCGACGGCCGAGGCCCTGGCGGTTGATGCGCACGATCTCGCCCGGCATCACCTCGCGCATGCCGGCGAACACCGCATGGCCTGGCGTCTTCACCATCTCCAGGATCTCGCGCAGGCCGTCTGCACGCACCTTGCGCGGTACCAGCGGGTTGGCCAGCAGCGCCTTGGGCTCGGAGCCGAACACTACACCGTCCGCGGTGGGGAAGTAATAAAGCGGCTTGACGCCCATGCGGTCGCGAATTAGCAGCAGCTCTTGCGAACGCAGGTCCCAGATGGCGAAGGCATACATGCCGTTGAGCCGCTCGACGAAGGCCTCGCCCCATTCGACATAGGCGCGCAGTACCACCTCGGTGTCGCTGCGGGTCTCGAAACGGTGGCCAAGTCGTTGCAGTTCGGTGCGCAGCTCGCGGAAGTTGTAGACCTCGCCGCTGTAGGTGATGGCCGCGACCTCGCGCGGGCCACCGTGCAGGGCGGTCATCGGTTGGCGACCGCCCTCCAGGTCGATGATCGACAGGCGCCGATGGCCCAGGCCGACCGGTCCGTCGATCCACAGCCCGCCGGCATCCGGCCCGCGCCGGGCCATGGTGTCGGTCATGCGCTGCAGGGTGTCGCGTTGCGTTTCCAGGTTCTGGCTGTATGACAGCCATCCAGCGATTCCACACATAGTCGTTCTCCTTGTGATTGGGTTAACCGAGGCTTTCCAGGTCGCTGTCCTCGGCCAGCAGCACGCGCGTCTCGCCATGGACGTAGCGCGCCGGTGCTGGGGCTCGGGCATGGGTTTCCAGGTCGTTGAGCAGGCGCTGTAGCGCCACGGCGGTGTCGAGCCCCGCGAAGGGCTGGCGGGGCGTCTCCTTGAGCGCCACGGCGCGCACCACCTGCCGGCACAGCCGCGAGAGCTTGTGCAGGGTGTCCAGGCCAGGCTCGTCGGGCGCGGTGGCGAACTCGTGCAGCAGCTCCTCGGCGCCGTTGGCACCGCGCGTCCAGATCCGCAGCTGGTCGTGATCCCAGCGCGGCGTGTCGAACACCAGGCGCGCATGGATCAGCCGGGTATCGCGATCGACGAAGCTGAAATCCACGGTGCGTTGGCGCACGATGTTGACGAAGCTGGCGTAGCCGGTGATCCGCGCTTCGCCCAAGCTGGCGATGAGTTGCAAGGTGTCGAGCACCTCTGCGCCGGAGATGGAGAAGTCCGAGCGCACACCGAGCACGCCATCGAGCTGGAGCTGGCCGGCGCGCGGGCAGATCCAGCCGAGCAGATCCAGGGCATGAATCACCTCGCTGGTCACGCCGCAGGTGGGGCGGTAGTCGTTGATACGGTCCTTGCCCCAGTGGAAGCTGGCACGTACCAGTTGCCAGTCATGGCGCTCGACCCAGTCGCGCAACTGCTGGGTCGCATCCGAGTAGCGCTCCACCAGGTCCAGGGCAAAGCCACTGATCCGATCTAGCGCACCGAGCAGCTCATCCAGGTCGTCAGCAGGCGTGACCAGGGGTTTCTCGCAGAGCACGAAGCCCCGGTAGCCGGCCAACTGCTTGAGCACAGGCGCATGGCTGTGGTCGTTGACGCTGACCACCACGATGTCCGGCTCAAACACCAGCAGCGCGCGGCCAACGTTATCGAAGTAGGGCAGTTCGGTCGTCTTCTGCCGACGCCCGACATAGGCTAGAGACAGCGGCAGGCCGGTACTCGTGGCGATATGTTCGAAGGCGCGGCGGTAGCGGTTGCCGGCGTAGCCCAGGCCGATGATCAGAATCTTCATGCCGAGGCCTCCTGACGGATCAGCAGGCGCTCGTCGCTGACGGCGAAGCCGAGGGTCTGGTACAGCGTGCCGGCATCCGCGGTGCTCTGCAGCACCACGCAGCCGACGTCGCGGTTGGCGAACCAGCGCAGCAGGTGCTGCATCAGTTGCTTGGCGATGCCACGGCCCCGCCACTGCGGTTCCACCACCACCGACTGCACCCAGCCGGACAGGCCGTTAAGGCAGCCCGGTGCCGGCGCGCGTTGGTCGATGATGGCGGTCGCGCAACCCAGCATCTGGCCGGATTCCCTGTGCTCGGCGGCGAGGATCTGCACGCAGTCGCTGTCGTTCAGGCGGCTATTCAGCCAGGTGCGGTAGGCCGCCCGCCAGCGCGCCGCGTCCTCCGGCGTCTTGCTCGAATAGCTGGCGTTGGTGCCGTCCAGCAGATACGCGCGCAGCTCCACCAAACGGGCCAGGTCGGCCTGGTTCGCCGGACGTACTGTGAAGAAGGACTGTTCCATCTCAGGCCACCTCCGCAGCAAACACCTCGGACGCAAGCGGGATGCTGAAGTGATCGAAGGTCTCGCGCAGCGACAGCGCCAGGTGCTCGATCTGCGCATCGCTGTGGTTCGGTGTGGCATTGACGCGGAAGCGCTCGGTCCCTACCGGCACGGATGGATAGTTGATCGGCTGCAGGTACACGCCGTGGGTATGCAGTAGGCGCTCGGCCGCCACCTTGCAGCGCTTGGCCTCGCCCACCAGCACCGGCAACACATGCGTCTGCGAGCAGGGCATCACCGGTACGTCATGGTGCTTGAGGCGCTCGCGCAGCTTGGCGGTCTGGGCATGCAGGCGATCGCGCTCGGCGCGGCTGGCCTTGAGGTGTTCGACGCTGGCCAGACAGCCTGCGGTAATTGCCGGCGGCAGCGAGGTGGTGAAGATGAAGCCGGTGGCGAAGGAGCGCACTGCATCGACGATCACCTGGGTCGATGCAATGTAGCCGCCGATCACACCGATGGCCTTGGCCATGGTGCCCTGAATGATGTCCACCTGATCGGCCACGCCCAGCTCGGCGGCGATACCGGCGCCACGTGGGCCGTACATGCCCACCGCATGCACCTCGTCGAGGTAGGTGAGGGCGTTGTAGCGCTTGGCGATCGCAACGATTTCGGCGATTGGGGCGATGTCCCCATCCATCGAGTAGATCGACTCGAACACCACAATCTTCGGCTGACCCAGCGGGTAGCTGGCGAGAATCTGCTCCAGATGCTCGACGTCGTTATGGCGGAAGATCTTGCGCTCGTTGGGCGTGGAACGAATGCCGTTGACGATGGAGGCGTGGTTCAGCTCATCGCTGATCACCACGCAGTCGGGGATGCGCCGCAGCAGGCACTGGAGGGTGGCGTCATTGGAGCCGAAGCCGGTGGGGAAGACCAGCGCCGCTTCCTTGCTGTGCCAGTCAGCCAGGCTTGCTTCCAGACTGGAATACACCTCGTGCGAACCGCCGATATTACGCGATCCGCCGGAGCCCGCTCCGTAGGTCTCCAACGCATCGTGCATCTGTTCGCGCACTGCAGGATGTTGCGACATCCCGAGGTAGTCGTTGCTGCACCAGACCACCACCGGTTCTTGCTCACGGCCATCCAGTTTGGCCAGCGGGTACTGGCCGCAGATGCGGCTGAGGGTGGTGAAGGTGCGGTACTGGTTGGAGGACTTCAATGTCTCCAGTTGTTCCCGAAGAAGTGCTTGGTACATCCGTTTATCTCCTTAGCGAGTTGATGACACGTCTCTGTGTGGTTCCTCATCAAGCGAGAGCCCTGACACGGGTAATTGCGGCCAGGTCGGGCTATTCTTCTCGGGATTTATAGGGGTTACAATTTGACTGTTTATCCTAGTACTGGAGGTAACCGGATGAGCGCGCCTCGCACAGCTGAACGCACTCGGGTAGAGCTGGCCGAATTCCTGCGTAGCCGCCGCGAAAGAATTTCGCCGGAGGAGGTGGGCCTGCCCGCCGGTAGTCGACGGCGCACGCCGGGGCTGCGTCGCGAGGAGGTCGCGGCCCTGGCCGGGGTGGGTTTGTCCTGGTACACCTGGCTTGAGCAGGGCCGGGACATCAGCGTTTCCGCGACCTTCCTCGACAACCTTTCGCGCACGCTCAAGCTGGATGCCACCGAGCGTCGTCACCTGTTCCTGCTCGCTCACCAGCGCCTCCCGCCAGAGCCAGGGAAGACCTGGTGCACGGTGCCGGCGCTGATTCACCGTCTAATGGGGGATCTGCCGTCACGTCCGGCTTATGTGCTCAACCTGCGCTGGGATGTGCTGGCCTGGAATGCTGCGGCGGACCGGGTGTTTGGCTTCTCCGCGCTGCCGGCGGATCGCCGCAACCTGTTGTGGATGCTGTTCACCAGCCCGGCCATGCGCGAGTTGTTCAACCCTTGGGTTGAGCAGGCGCTGCAGATCCTCTCCAGCTTCCGCCGCGACTTCGTGCGGGCGACCCAGGATCCAGATATCGCCGCTCTGGTGAAGGATCTGGAGAAGGCCTCGCCGGATTTCAGGGAGTGGTGGCGACAGCAGGACATCCACGGCCCTTGCCAGGGGATCCGTCACCTGAAGATCGATTCGGTCGGCCAGGTGGTGTTCGAACACACCACGCTGACCATCGACGAGGATCGCCACCTGCGGCTGGTCTACTACGCAGCCAAGGAAGGTATGCCGCAGAGCCGCGACTTCGAGCAGTGGCTGCAACAGGAGCCGGCGCTGGTATAAGCCCCGGCGCCTGTTGCTCAACCAATCGACGGCCCGCGCTGGCGACCCAGTTGCCAGGACACGCTGTTGCCCTGAATCACCGCCGACACGCTCTGCCCGAGCCTCTGCTCGATCACCGGCTTCCACGGCACCAGGCTGAAGCCGATGCCATCGTCGAGCAGGGCATAACGGCCGCTGGCCAACTGCACGCTGCGCCGGTAGATCCCACTGACGCGCTGGCCCTCGACTACCGGGCGATACTGCATGCCCGTCTGCGCCGAGATCTCGCGCGCCGTTGCGGCCAGCTCCCGTCCTCGCAGGGTGGCCAGCAGGTTGCGTGAGAGCGCCACGCGTTGGCCTTGGCGTTCGGCCAGCCCCAGTTCCACCAGGAAGTCGGCACGCTGTCGCAACGCTTCACGCACTTCCTTGCCGAAGCCCTTGTCGACCAGCTCGCGGTTGCCGCCGATCAGCTGTTGGTCCAGCCAGGTCGCGCCGACGGCGCGTACCTGCTGCTCGAGGGGCAGCGGTGTGCGCAGCTCGACGGCGACATCGCCCAGGCGGCGAGCATCATGCTGCCGGCCTTGCTCGGGCAGGTCGGCCGGCACCCGCCAGACACCCTCGGCCAACCGCTCGACGATACCGGCCCGGCGCAGGGCTTCGAGGCGGCGCACATGACGCTCGATCAGTGCATCAGGATCATGTCCGTCGCTCGACTGCGAGCGTGCCAGGGCCAGGTGATGATCGGTTCGATAAAGGCCGTCCGCAGCCAGCGAAGCAATCGAGCGATCCACCGCGCGCGGCTTGCTCAGACTGCGTGTTTCCACCAGGCCGCCGATGGGGTAGTCGGCCAGCTCCGCACGGGTAGGCAGGGCCAGGTAATGCGCCTTGCCGTCGAGGCCGTCGACCACTAGATAGCCGCGGTCGTTTAGCTCGTCGGCCAGGCCCTTGGATACGATCCTACCGACCACAACAGAACCATCCTTGCCCGGCTCGAAGACCGCCAGCTCGCGCTGCAGGCTACCCATGGCCCGTTGCATCGTACGCACGATATCGCCGCGCTCGCCCATGGCGCGCAGGGTCGCCTCGACGTCGTCATGCAGGAGCCAATGCCCAGGTCGAACTTCATGGGCCAGTTCAAGCTTCTGCAGATGCTGCAAGCGGCCGATCAGCAGTTGCCGACGTGGATGGTTTGCAAGTGTTTTCAGGCTCAGGCCGCCGGCCAGGCGTTCGCGCAGCAGGTTGCGATCCAGGCTGGTGAAACGCTCCTGCTGCACCTCGCGCTGTAGGCTCTGCTGGATCTCCAGCTCGGTGCGCGGCCCCAGCCATTCGGTGGCCAGCTCAGAAGCACGGTTGCGCATGCCCTCGGCGATGTAGTCGCGGGCGATCACCAGGTCCTTGCCGGTGTCGTCCTTGCCGCGCAGGACGATATGGGTGTGCGGGTTGTCGGTGTTCCAGTGGTCGACCGCCACCCAGTCGAGGCGGGTGCCGAGGTCGGCCTCCATCCGGCTCATCAGGTGGCGGGTGTAGGTGCGTAGGTCGTCGAGTTGCTCAGCGTCCTCGGGCGAGACGATAAAGCGAAACTGGTGGCGGTCATCCCAGCAACGTTCCTCGAACGCATTGAGGTCGGCCTGGTCGGTCAATGATCCATAGGCCTGACCCGGATCGCCCTCGCGACTGACTCCGTCGCGCTCAATGTAGCGAAGGTGGCTGAGCGTCGAGCGCTTGCCAGCCTGGCGCAGGTTTACCAAGCGTGTCTTGATGGTGACGCGACGGGCGTTGGACGGCAGTTGCTGCGCGCTGAAACGAGCGGCGACATGCCCGCGGCCGAGGCGGGCGCCGGGCTGGTGGCCCGCCTTGCGCGGATTTCCGGTGCCGGCCTTGTTGGCCTGGCGCAGCACCTGATTGACGAAGGGTTGACCGCGTTGCTGCGGCTTGCCCGGCTGCGGGCGAAAACGCAATTCGTCGTCCTGACGACTCCCTTTGCTCATGTTTGGACTCCTCCAAGTTGATCGCAGTACGGCGTGTCAGGCACGCTTCCCGGCCAGTGAAACTGTAGGGCGAGCACTATTTCGGCACCTGGCGACACCGGCGCTGTGTCGCCGCCAACCCCCGTGCAGACTGCTTTCCAGGCCAACGAAGTGCCGCCCCCTTTTATCTTGCCCTCCGCTTTTTCCGTGCCTTTGCGCTGCTGAGCTGGGTAATCAGGGGAGGCAGAATGGCGACTTCCAAAGCTCCTGGCCGGCAGGCGAGGGCAGAGGTATCTGCAGCCAGGCGGCCCGCGACCGCGCACGTCGAGCGCATGCAGTCGGCAGGCGGGGCGACAGGGAAACGGCCAGCTCATCGACGCGACTCCAGCCACAAGGGCTGCGCCCGACCGATCACCGCGTCGGCGGATATCGGGCCGAAGTAGCGGCTGTCAAACGACGCCGGGTTGCTGCTGCTGAGCAGGAACAGCTCGTCGCCAACCAGGCGCCGGCAGGCCTGCCAGGTTGGCAGCGCGCGCCCCTGTCGATCCCTCCTCATGCGCCTGGCAACAACGACGCCATCGATACGCACCTGACTGCCCAACATGCACACCCGCTGCGGCGCCATCGCCGCCACGGTCTTCAACAGCGGCACGTTCGCCGGCAGGTAGCCGCGCTGCGCCGCCAGCGACCTTGCCTCCGGCGGTAGATGAACCAGCACCAGATCGCCCGGCTCCAACGAGTTGGCCGGCGAAATGCGGTACCAGCCGACGGGCACGCTGTCGGACGCGTTGTAGACCAGCCGTGGTGGCGACGTTGCAATCGTTGCCCAACCCATTGCTGCCAGGCTGCCGGCGAGCAGCGCCAGTGGCCACCGCATGCCGCGAGCACACAACGTCATGACGCGCTCTCCGGAAACTGCTGCTCCAGCACTTCGCGCAGCATTTCCGCCATGGTCACGCCGCGGTCGAAGGCCGCCAGCTTGATGCGCGTGCGCAGTGCCGGCGTCACGTCCAGCGTCAGCCGGGCGCTGTAGCGCTCGGCCTTGCCGCTGTCGACGGCGGCGCCCTGGCGTATCCAGGCTTCGGCCTGCGGATCGGCCAGCGGGCGTGCACCGATACCGATGCGCTTGCCGCTCATGGTGACCACCTCAGCAGCTCGTCGACCAGGCTGCTGACCTCGCGCGCGGCGGCGCTGTCCGGCGCCAGTTCACGCGCCAGGCGACCGGCTGCCACGCTTTCGGCGAAGACGATGCGCTGGCGTACCTCTGCCTGCAGTGCCGGTAGCGGCTGCTCGGCCAAGGCGCCGCGGGCTTCCCGGCCGATCACCGTGGTGCTGACGCGGCGATTGATGGCAAACGCCGCGCGCAGCGTGGGCCTGAACACCTGTGCCTCGCGGATCAGGTTGACCATCTCCGCGCTGGCCCACAGGTCGTAGGGGCTGGGCTGTACCGGGATCAACACGCGATCTGCCGCCAGCAACGCCGAGCGGGCGAGGGCGGCGATGCGCGGTGGTCCGTCAATGATCACGTGATCGGCACGACGGGCGAGCTCTGGGGCTTCCTGGTGCAGTGTCTCGCGCGCCAGGCCGACGGCGCTGAACAGCCTGGGCAAGCCCTGCTGGCTGCGCCGTTGTGTCCAGTCCAGTGCCGAGCCCTGTGGGTCGGCATCGAGCAAGATGACGTTCTGTCCGCGCAGGGCCAGTTCGCCGGCGATATGGGTGGCCAGGGTGGTCTTGCCCACCCCGCCTTTCTGGTTGAGCAGGGCGACGATCATGGCCGGATCTCCCCGGTCAGACTGCCCCGATCAGCACCTGTCCACACACAGGCGCTGCCCCAATAACAAGTTAGAGCTTTTAAGTTAGTAATGTTAGAGAGGGCTGAAAGGCGCGCCAGCCGTGGTCTGCAGAGGCGTTCGTGCGCCTGAAGGCACGTGCACCGCGCTCCTGATAGCACGGGCCGGCGTGCGCCTGAAAGCACGTCTGGATTCACAGCTTTTCCAGAAGATATCCCCGTGCCGTCTACGGCACGCGCCGGAAGGCCAGCAGCTCGGTCGAACGGGACAGACGCACCACTTCCAGGCGATACCCGGGTAGCGACTGGCGAGCCACCAGCGCACGTAGGTCGAGGGCGAAGTCCGAGTAGCGCGCCGAGCTGCCCGATTTGCGGTAGAGGTGGCGAAAGTCGAACTGCCAGCCGTCCCTCTGCTTGCCACCATGCTTGCGCACCAGTCGGTACAGCCAGCGCTCGATGCCGCCGGTGAGGCGGAAGTAGGCCGGGTCGATGGTCAGCACCAAGGCCTGATCCAGCACCCCGCTGTAGAACCAGTCCGGCAGGATCAGCTCGATGCCCAGTGGCCGGCCATCCGCCGCGGCCAGTTCCTTCCACTCGTTGATCCAGGAGAAACGGTGTAGGCGTCGGCCGGTGGTCTCGCGAATCGAGGTGGCCACGCTGGTCGACTGCAGCCGATCTAGCGCCGCTTTCAGGCGCTGGTAGTCGCGCAGCGAGGTGCCGCGGCCGATGAAGCGCAGGATCTGGTAGGGCGTCGCACGCATCAGTCGCGAAGTGGGGATGCCGGCATCGCGCGCCTCGACAAGCTGGCTGGCCGCCCAGATCAGGATATCGGCATCCCAGATCGTGGCGATGCCATGCTCCAACGTGCCTTCTACACGTACCGTCACCTCGCCCGAGCGAAAGTCGATCGGTACGGTGCGCCGCGACTTGGCCAGCGAGAAGAACGGATGCGCCATCAGATCCTGGGCGTCGCGTGGCGCCATATCCCCCGGCAGGGCGCGGAATAGATCCAGTTGCTCGCTCTGCGAAGTCAAATCGAGATGCCGACGATTCATAGGCGAAGGTTTCATTGATCATCACGCTGTGCTCCCGGGTGGCGGTCGATGTACTCGGGATCGAAGGTGGTCTCGAAGCTGCGCTCACCGGCCCAGGCCTCGAGGTCGGTAACCGCGTACATCACCCGTCGGCCAAACTTGTGGAAGCGCGGTCCGCCGCCGATTACCCGCTGCTTCTCCAGCGTGCGCGGCGACAGCCGCAGGAAGGCCGCGGCTTCGCTGTTGGTGAGGTAGCGAGGGGGAGGGCAGGTCTGTGGTGTTTGCGCCTCGCCAGCGCCCTCCACGGGCCGCATGGCATGAGCCGTCGGCCCAGCCTTGCGGTGCAGCGGGGCATCGAGATCGATGCGACGCGAGTGATGGGAAAGATTGGTTGACTGCGACATGGTGTGTCCTCCGTTGACGTGGGAGGTGCACCGTGCGGCAGCCGTCGCGCCCGATCATGCCGGGTTGGGTCTGGGCGAATACGCAGGCAGGAGGGGCGAGGATTGATACCGGGAAGGTCTGGACGCTGACCGAGTACGCCCATCTACGCGCGTCACCGGCCATGGTGCCCAAGCACGCCAAGCTCCGCACGCGTAGCCCCACGGATATACGGATCTACGGCTTTCCACAAAGCCTGAAAGCCGCATCGGCGTACTTCCGTAAATCCGTAAAAACGTAGATCCGCTTCCCCACCAATCAGCAAATCCGTGGATACGGATCGACGGATTTGGGCAAAACCGTAAGACCGTAACGGTCTCAATCAACTGGCAGCACAACGTGGTTGTTCCAGGCTGATCGCCGGGGCGCGCACCCGTGCAGCAGCCTTCCGGGTGGGGCGCGCGGGTGGCCGGCAGGACAGGGGCGCAAAGAACAAGGCACCGGGTCGCCCCGGTGCCTTCTGCTGGCCTAGCGACACCAGAACACATGTACTTGCTCGAAGCCCGTCTCCAAAGTGAACACGTCGCCGCTGTATTCCATGTCACGGGCCATGGCGCGGTAATCGATATACATCGCCAGGTGGGTCGGAATGCTGGTGGTTTCCTCGGTCAGCTCCTGGGCGTAGTCGACCAGCGAGCTGTAGCAGCCGCAATAGTCTTCCTCTGCCGCCTTGCGCGCCTGCTCCAGGTCGTTGAAATGAGCGAGCAGGGCGCCGCCGAACTCGGGATATTCTTCGATGAAGCAGGCGATCTCATGGGCGTTCTCAAGGCCTTCATACTCGCCGAGGCGATACCCGGCGAAGCCCTCGAAGTCATGGATTGCATACTCCTCCGCACTCTCAACCGGCGATGCCGTCAGCATGGCACTGACCTGCGCCTGGATGTCGTCCAACTCCAGAGTGGCGTCGATCCAGACGCCATGCAGGTGACCGGCGTTGTAGGCGGCCAGGTCGGCAACGTAGATCCTGATGTGTTCGCTCATGGCTTTCGCTCCTTCGTCTTCAGGGTTCTGCGCTTGCGCTGCGCATGAACCCCTGCCGACTAGGGCGACTAAGGCGGTCGTGAAAAAATCAGGAAAAATCGCGGAGGATCCACCTAGCGCAGCGGCCGGGTGGAAACCGTCTATTTTTCTTGATTTTGAGGGGGCAAGAGCCCCTGCTTTGGAAGAAGCAAGGAAAGTTTCACCTCAGGTGCTGCCAGCATCTATCGTTTAGATTTTGGCGCCGCTAAGCTTCCTTCCAGCGCAGTATTGCTGGGGGCTCGGAGACTCACTCAACCAACTGCGGCCTCCGGAAACGCTTCTGCATACGTTCGCCGGCCAGTAGGTCGACCACTTCGAGGTAGATCTGTTCGACCGTCTCGCCGCTGAAATCCTCACCGTAGCGTTTCTTCAGGCCCTGTTCGCTGAGCACCAAGTGTTCGCTGGCGCGTACGCCATGCTGGTCGAGGCAGCCGCGTACGCATTGCAGGCGGCAGCCGTCGATGGCAAGGATCGGCCGACCGCTATTTGCCTTGCTGACTAGCGAGGCAACTCGTCCGCCGACTCCGGCAATGCAGGACATTTCCGCCAGACCAGCGCGATCAAGGCGCACCGCCAGAGTGTTGGCCAACTGCGCGACATTGGAGCAGCCGGAGCAGGAGTAGACCAGGGGTAGCTTGGGATCGCGCATTTGACCTCCTCGCGGGCTGCATTCAGTCGTGGTAGTTGGCCAATCGCGGCTGGTCGAGTACACGAATAACTCGCCGTTCCATGGCGATAAGGCCGTCGTCGATCAGGCGGTGCAGGATGCGCGAGAATGTTTCCGGTTGGATGCCCAACTGAGTGGCGATCAGGCGTTTGGGTGCGCTGAGCTGGATGATGCCATTGCGAGCCTCCTGTTCCTGGCACAGGTAGCGCGCCACGCGCCGACTGGCGTTGCCCAGGGCCAGGGTGTCGATCTCGTTGAGGCGCTGGTGCAGGCGTGCGCTCAGGTGGCCGAGCAGCTCTAGACAGGTCTTGGGCTGCTCCTCAAGAAGGTGCCGGTAGTGCCCTGCGTCAATGCTAATCAGGCTGCTCGGCTTGAGCGCGCTGGCTGTCACAGGATAGTAACGGGTGCCGCTGAACATCAACGCCTCAGCGAAGCTCTGCCCTGACGAGATCACCTCCACTAGCTTTTCTTGGCCTTCTGGCAGCACACGGGTCAGGGTAATACGTCCATCGAGCAGTAGGTAGAAACGGTCTGCCGCATCGCCTTGGTGGAAAAGTACGCCACCGACCTCCAAGCGTCTTCGGATGGCCAGGCAACAGATCTCCTGAAAGAGAGGCTGCGGCAGGCGGTCGAACAGGTAATGCTTGCGTAGTGCAGATTGGGTCGTGGAATCGGTAAGCATGGTCCACCTCCATGTCCTGCATGTTAGGTGGTCGCGCATGCGTGGCCCATTCCTCCGAGGCGTTACCTCCAAAGAGGCAGACTCAGGCGTGGAAGTCTTCCAGACGCTTTAAGCTGAACAGCAGGCTGGTGCTGATCTGATGCAGCCAGGGGGCGTCAGGCTCTCGGGATGAGCATTGATGCAACTGCTCGAGTTCGCGCAGCAACTGGTTTGCCTCGGTGTGGCAGGCGGCCAGCCGGTCGAGTTCGACCAGTGCCTGATGACAGTGTTCGTGGCAGGTTAGTAGTAGCGATGCTCGATCTAGGCGCAAGGACAGCGACTCGCTCAGTGCCAGTACGCACAGGGTACGTTGACTGTAGGCATAGATCCGGCCGCACTGCGTCAGCCACTTTGCAGTGGGCGAGTCACAGCCGGCGGCGAGTCGCTTGGCCACTTCTAGAGAACGCAGCATTAGTAGCTCGCCGACAGCGAGTGTCGCATGCCGCAATTCATCATCCTCGCTGGCGCCGAGCATCAGGGCGTAGCCCTGCGAGAGCCGGGCCAGGGTGTCGACGCGTTGCTGTTCGGCGCTCCCTTCCATGAGCGCTTGCAGGCGGCTGCAACACTTGTTGAGCTCGTCCAGGCAAGCCTGGCAATGACGCCGGGCCATGTCGTGATCGTCGAGCAGACAGTAGAGCAGGGCCTGCTGGCCTAGGAAGGCCTGCCGATTGGCGAGATGCAGGGCCTTAAAACGGCGCTGATTGGCGTTCAGCGGTGCCTCGAAAGTGGGCAGCCCGGGCAGTAGTAGGGTGCGCAGTAGGGATCTCAAGGCTTTCTCCGGAGTGGGTGCGGGGTGACCGTTCGGACGAGCCTGATTGTGTGGGTCATGAGTTGTCTCTATAGGTTGTGACGGTCCTACCCTAGTGCATACGGCGGATGGCCCCTTGACGGGAATCAAGTTCCGTTACGCAGTGACGGTGCGGTTCCTGACACAGCTCATGACCTTCTTGTCAGTTCCTAGGCTGAACGCTGGACTAGGGCATCTCAACCCACTGAGGTGGAGTTCGAGGCATTGAGTTACAGCGAGAGAACCGTTACCGAGGTGAGTTTCGGGAGGTGAGTCAATGCCAGCGTGCAGACAAGTTGTTGCTAGAGATTCTCTAGTGCCCATACGGCCGCCTCGACTCGCGAGCGCAGGCCGAGCTTGTGCAGCAGGTTCTTCACATGCACCTTGACCGTTCCCTCGGTGATACCGAGCTTATTGCCGATCATCTTGTTGCTCAGTCCGGCGGCTATCATTTTCAGCACCTGGCGTTCGCGCTCGGTCAGGTCCAGAGAGCTGGCACCCTGCGGGGTACGCAAGGCTTGGGCCAGCACGGTGGTCAGCGACGGGCTGATCACCAGGGTGCCGCGCAGTACTTCGCGCAGGCGGGCGATCAGGTGTTCGGGTTCCATGTCCTTGAGCAGGTAGCCGTCGGCGCCGAAGCGCATGGCGTCGCGCACGTCGTGCTCGGCGTCGGACACGGTGAACAGCAGGATCTTGCCGGCGAAGCCCTGCTCGCGCAGGCGCTTGAGCGTCTCCACGCCATTGAGCTGCGGCATGTTGTTGTCCAGCACCACCAGGTCGGGAGTCAGGCGCTGTACAAGCTCGCAGGCCTCGAGGCCGTTGTTGGCTTCGCCCACCACGGTCAGGTCGCCTTCCAGCTCGATCAGCTGGCGCAGGCCGCGACGCATCATCGGATGGTCGTCGACCAGCAGCAGGGTGTGGGGCAGGGTGGCGTTCATGAAAGAGCCTCGGGAGTCGGTTGACGCAGGAATTCCGGACAGAACAGCAGACGCACGCGGGTGCCCAGGGGCTCGCGGGGAGTCAATGCGAGGCTGCCGCCCAGGCTGCGGGCGCGCTCCTGCATGATGTTCAGGCCATGGTGGTGACGGCTGTCGTAAGCGGGATCGATGCCGATGCCGTCGTCTTCGACCAGCAGCTCGACATTCTCGCCGCACTGACGCAGGTGCACCCAGGCCTGGCTGGCCTGGGCATGGCGCGCGCAGTTGGAGAGCGCCTCGCGGGCGATCTGCAGCAGGTGGATCTGCTCGGTGGCCGACAGGGTGAAGGCCAGCGGTTCGGCGTGCAGCAGCACGCGCAGGTTGCCGCGCTCGGCGAACTCGCGGGCGGTGTCGTCGAGGGCCTGCTCGATGCCGCCGTCCTGGATCTGCAGGCGGAAGGTGGTGAGCAGTTCGCGCAACTGGCGATAGGCGCTGTTCAGACCCTCGCGCAGCTCGTCGCTGACCTGCAGCAGCACCTCGCTGCTTTCGCCGCGGCGGATCAGGGTCTGCAGGCGGCTGACCTGCAGTTTCATGTAGGACAGCGCCTGGGCCAGCGAATCATGCAGCTCGCGGGCGATGGTAGTGCGCTCGTCGAGCAGCAGCAGGCGGTTGTCCTGCTCGCGCTGGCGCTCCAGCGACAGCGACGTGCCGATCAGGTTGGCCAGCGCCTGGATCAACTCCTGCTCCCACTGGCGCGGGGTGTGGCCGTCCTCGTAGTGGGCGCACAGCTCGCCCAGGCTGTTGCCCTGCGAGCTGATGATGAAGTCCAGGCCGTTGGGCTGGGTATGGCGCTGGCAGCTGGCGCAGTCGCTGCGCGCGCAGATTTCCCGCGACTCGTTGCCGTGCAGGGCGATCAGGTGCTCCACCGGCGCCTGGGTATCGCCTTTCAGGCACAGCGTCAGGCGCAGGCCGGGCAGGCGCTGCTGGAAGCTGTCGATCAGCTCGTCCAGCTGCTCGGCGTTGGCCGGGCTGCTGGCGATGCTGCGGCTGCTCTGGTACAGCAGCTCCAGGGCGGCATTGCTCTGCGCCAGGTTCTGCGTCTTTTCCGCCACCCGCGATTCGAGGGTGCGGTGCGATTCCTCGATGGCGTCGGCCATGGCGTTGAAGCTCAACGCCATCTGCCCCAGTTCATCGATGGAACGGTACTCGATGCGCGCGTCGAGGTCGCCGGCACGGAAGCGCTCGGTGGCGCCGACCAGCTCCTGCAACGGGGTGATCACGCTGTTCTGCAGCTCGAACATGCCCACCAGCAGGATCACCACGGTCATCAGCAGGGCCGCGCCCTGGATGCTCTGCTGCCAGCTCTGGCGCTTCTCGCTCTGCTTCTGCAGCTGCATGACGAAGTTTTCCAGCTGGCCGACGAAGATCTCCGACTGTTGCTGGAAGGTAACCCGGTCGCCACGCTCCAGGGCTGGCAGCAACTGCTCGCGCCACTGACGCTGGATGTTGGCGAAGGCATGGCCGACCGGATCGTCGGGCTCGTCGCCGATCATGTGCCTGAGCGAGTTGCTGTCCAGGCGCCGCTGCATGTCGTCGCGCAGGGCGGCGATGGTGGTGGCGTCGGCATTGGCTTCCAGGCGCCAGTTCAGGCGGTAGGTGGCCATGCGCAGCGAGCCGGCGGTGTTGATGGCGGCGGCGTCGTCCTCGCTGACCATGGCGATCAGCACGGCACTGATCGCGCTGCAGAAGGCCAGGGTGGCGATCAGTATCACCGCCAGCCCGGCGCGGGCCGGCAACGAGCCCTTGAACCAGTCCAGCATCGCGCTACCTCCAAAGAGTTCGGAGCGCTCCGCGATCCACCGGCCGAGGCTCTGTTGTTGCGATAAATCAATGATTTAAAAGGATTTATTCTTGATTTTTGCCACTATCACTTTGGTGGTAGTTGGGGCAATGGTAGGTCGTAAGGGCGCCGGTGCTCCTTGATCCAGATCAAGAAACGACGGCCCCCCTGGCAATAGCCTGCAGCCATGAAACAGCTTGGGAGAGCGTTCATGGTGAGCCAGAAAATGCAACAGGGGTTGGTGCTGGGGATGAGTACCGCCGCGTTCACCATCTGCTTCATGGTGTGGATGATGTTCGCGGTACTCGGTGTACCCATCAAGGAACTGCTGCAGCTCAACGAGACCCAGTTCGGCCTGCTGGCCTCGACGCCGGTCCTGACCGGTTCGCTGATCCGCCTGCCGCTGGGCATGCTCACCGACCGCTTCGGCGGACGCATCGTGTTTTTCGTGCTGATGCTGGTCTGCGTGCTGCCGATCTACCTGATCAGCGAGGCCACCCAGTACTGGCAGTTCCTCGTCCTCGGGTTGTTCGTCGGCCTGGCCGGCGGCTCCTTCTCGGTAGGCATCGCCTACGTCGCCAAGTGGTTCGACAAGTCCAGCCAGGGCCTGGCCATGGGCATCTTCGGCGCGGGCAACGCCGGCTCGGCGCTGACCAAGTTCATCGCCCCGGCGATCATCGCCGCCGCCAGCTGGCAGATGGTGCCGAAGGTCTACTCGGCGATCATGTTCATCACCGCGCTGCTGTTCTGGTTCCTCACCTACGAGAACAAGGCGCACCGGGTACCGAGCAGCGTGTCGCTGGGTGAGCAGCTGAAGACCCTGAAGGACCCGCGCGTCTGGCGCTACTGCCAGTACTACTCGATCGTCTTCGGCGGCTACGTCGCGCTGGCCCTGTGGATGACCAAGTACTACGTGCAGGAATACGGCTTCAGCCTGCAGAGCGCGGCGCTGCTGGCCGCCTGCTTCTCCCTGCCGGGCGGCGTGCTGCGCGCCATCGGTGGCTGGATGTCGGACAAGTGGGGCGCGCACAGCGTGACCTGGTGGGTGATGTGGGTGAGCTGGGTGTGCCTGTTCATCCTCTCCTACCCGCAGACCGACTTCACCGTGCACACGGTCAACGGCCCGCAGACGTTCCACATCGGCCTCAACGTCTGGGTGTTCACCGCGCTGATGTTCGTCATGGGCATCGCCTGGGCCTTCGGCAAGGCCTCGGTGTTCAAGTACATCTCCAACGAATTCCCTGATCGCATGGGCGCCGTGTCCGGCATCGTCGGCCTCGCCGGCGGCCTGGGCGGCTTCGTCCTGCCGATCATGTTCGGCGTGCTGGTCGACCTCACTGGAGTGCGCTCTTCCGCCTTCATGCTGTTGTACGGCGTGGTCTGGGTTTCTCTGATCTGGATGTACTTCAGCGAGGTTCGCAAAACCCCAGTCATGGGTTCGGGTTCCACCGCTTCCATGAATTCTGCTTCCTGACAAGGAGATTCAGCATGTCCGCAACCAAGAATCCGGCCATGGGGCAGCCGCCCCGGCAAGGGCCTGTGATCGAGGACTGGCGCCCGGAGGACCCACATTTCTGGGGTTCCACCGGCAAGGCCATCGCCACCCGTAACCTGTGGATCTCGATTCCTGCGCTGTTCCTCGCCTTTGCCGTATGGATGGTGTGGAGTACGGTGATCGTGCGCCTGAACGCCATCGGCTTCGCCTTCAGCACCGACCAGTTGTTTTGGCTGGCGGCTCTACCCGGGCTGTCCGGGGCCACCTTTCGTATCTTCTATTCCTTCATGGTGCCTGTGTTCGGCGGGCGCCGTTGGACCGCCCTGAGCACTGCCTCGCTGCTGATTCCCTCTATCTGGATGTGCTGGGCCGTGCAGGACCCGGGCACGCCCTACAGCGTGTTCGTGATCATCGCCCTGCTGTGCGGCTTCGGCGGCGGCAACTTCGCTTCCAGCATGTCCAACATCAGCTTCTTCTACCCCAAGGCGCAGCAGGGCACCGCCCTGGGCCTGAACGCCGGGCTGGGTAACCTGGGCGTGTCGGCCATGCAGTTTCTGGTACCGCTGGTGATCGGCTTCGGCCTGTTCGGTGCGGTGGGCGGCAAGCCGCAGGAACTGGCCGACGGCAGTCAGCTGTGGCTGCAGAACGCCGGCCTGGTGTGGGTGCCGCTGATCGCGGCGGTCACTCTGGCGGCCTGGTTCGGCATGAACGACCTGGCCAGTGCCAAGGCGTCCTTCGCCGAGCAGGCAGTGATCTTCAAGCGCCAGCACAACTGGCTGATGTGCTGGCTGTACTTGGCCACCTTCGGTTCCTTCATCGGCTTCGCTGCGGCCTTCCCGCTGCTGATCAAGCATTCCTTCCCTGGGGTCAACGCCCTGCAGTTCGCCTTCCTCGGTCCGCTGGTCGGCGCCCTGGTGCGTCCGCTGGGCGGCTGGGTGGCGGACAAACTCGGTGGTGCGCGGGTGACCCTGTGGAACTTCGTGCTGATGATCGCCGCCGTGTTCGGGGTGATCGCCTTCCTGCCGCAGCACGGCCAGGGCGGTAACTTCTACGGTTTCCTGGCCATGTTCATGCTGCTGTTTGTCACTACCGGCATCGGCAACGGTTCGACCTTCCGCATGATCCCGGTGATCTTCCGCACCCTGCACGAGCGCCTCAGCGCCGGTAAGGGCGCCGCCGAGAAGGAGCAGGCGATCAAGGCCGCCGGCAAGGAATCGGCCGCGGTGCTAGGCTTCAGCTCGGCCATCGGGGCCTTCGGCGCCTTCTTCATTCCCAAGTCCTTCGGCAGCTCCATCGCCCTCACCGGCGGGCCCGAGGTCGCCCTGTACGTGTTCGTTGGCTACTACGTCAGCTGCATCCTGGTCACCTGGTGGTGGTACTCGCGCAAGGGCGCAGAGACCCCCTGCTAGTCCGCCACAACCCAAGAAATGACGAGCGCGGGGCCGCCCGCGCTCAGCCTGAGAGGAAGAGAAAATGAGCCACATACTCGACCAGCTGCGCTTCTTCAATCGCAAGCAGGGGGAGTTCGCCGACGGCCATGGCGAGACCCGCAAGGAATCGCGTGACTGGGAGAACGTCTACCGTTCGCGCTGGCAGTACGACAAGATCGTGCGCTCCACCCACGGGGTGAACTGCACCGGGTCGTGCTCCTGGAAGATCTACGTGAAGAACGGCCTGATCACCTGGGAAACCCAGCAGACCGACTACCCGCGCACCCGTAACGACCTGCCCAACCACGAACCGCGTGGCTGCCC
Organism: Ectopseudomonas khazarica; assembly: GCF_017915135.1. Lineage (NCBI taxonomy): Bacteria > Pseudomonadati > Pseudomonadota > Gammaproteobacteria > Pseudomonadales > Pseudomonadaceae > Ectopseudomonas > Ectopseudomonas khazarica. The sequence continues at coordinate 2,660,876 of NZ_CP068551.1, forward strand.
GCGCGGCGCCAGCTACAGCTGGTACATCTACAGTGCCAACCGCCTTAAATACCCCAAGGTGCGCAAGCCGCTGCTCAAACTGTGGCGCGAAGCACGCAAGACCCTGGCGCCGGTCGAGGCCTGGGCCAGCATCGTCAGCGACCCGGTCAAGGCCGAGAGCTACAAGAGCAAGCGCGGCATGGGCGGCTTCATCCGTTCCAGCTGGAACGAGGTCAACGAGATCATCGCCGCGGCCAACGTCTACACCGTCAAGCAGTTCGGCCCGGACCGCGTGGTCGGCTTCTCGCCGATCCCGGCCATGTCCATGGTCAGCTACGCCGCCGGTAGCCGTTACCTGTCGCTGATCGGTGGTGTGTGCCTGTCCTTCTACGACTGGTACTGCGACCTGCCGCCGTCCTCGCCGCAAGTCTGGGGCGAGCAGACCGACGTGCCGGAATCGGCCGACTGGTACAACTCCAACTACATCATCGCCTGGGGCTCCAACGTTCCGCAGACCCGTACCCCGGACGCGCACTTCTTCACCGAGGTGCGCTACAAGGGCACCAAGACCGTGGCCATCACCCCGGACTACGCCGAGGTGGCCAAGCTCACCGACCTCTGGCTCAACCCCAAGCAGGGCACCGACGCGGCGCTGGCTCAGGCCTTCGCCCACGTCATCTTCAAGGAATTCCACCTGGAGAAGCCCAGCGCCTACTTCACCGACTACGCCAAGCGCTACACCGACCTGCCGATGCTGGTGCTGCTCAATGAGCAGGACGGCAGCTACCGCGCCGAGCGCTTCCTGCGTGCCAGCGACCTGACCGACAGCCTCGGCCAGGGCAACAACCCCGAGTGGAAGACCATCGCCGTCGACGCCTCGGGCGAGCTGGTGTCGCCGCAGGGCTCCATCGGCTACCGCTGGGGCGAGAAGGGCAAGTGGAACATCGAAGCCCGCGAGGGCGGTGCCGGGCGCGAGATCGATCTCAAGCTCAGCCAGATCGACAGTGGCGAAGTGGCGGAAGTCGCCTTCCCCTATTTCGGCGGGCAGACCCACGAATACTTCACCGCCGTGCCGGGCGAGGAGATCCAGCTGCGCCGCGTACCGGTGCGCACCGTGATCCTGGCCGACGGCAGCCAGGCGCGGGTCGCCAGCGTGTTCGACCTGATGGCCGCCAACCTCGGTATCGACCGTGGCCTGGGCGGCGCCAACGTCGCCAACCACTATGACGACGACCGCGTGCCGGGCACCCCGGCCTGGCAGGAGAAGATCACCGGCGTCAGCCGCGAGAAAGCCATCCAGATCGCCCGCGAGTTCGCCGACAACGCCGACAAGACCAAGGGCCGTTCCATGATCATCGTCGGTGCGGCGATGAACCACTGGTACCACATGGACATGAACTACCGTGGCCTGATCAACATGCTGATGTTGTGCGGCTGCGTCGGTCAGACCGGTGGTGGCTGGGCCCACTACGTCGGCCAGGAGAAGCTGCGTCCGCAGTGCGGCTGGCTGCCGCTGGCCTTCGGCCTGGACTGGAGCCGTCCGCCGCGGCAGATGAACGGCACCAGCTTCTTCTACAACCACAGCTCGCAGTGGCGCCACGAGAAGATGAGCATTCACGAGGTGCTCTCGCCGCTGGCTGACAAGTCGCAGTTCCCCGAGCACATGCTCGACTACAACATCCGCGCCGAGCGCGCCGGCTGGCTGCCGAGCGCCCCGCAGCTGAACCGCAACCCGCTGCAGATCTGCCGCGACGCCAAGGCCGCCGGTCTGTCGCCGGTGGACTACGTGACCAAGTCGCTGGCCGACGGCTCGCTGCGCTTCTCCTGTGAACAGCCGGACAACCCGGTCAACTTCCCGCGCAACATGTTCATCTGGCGCTCCAACCTGCTGGGCAGCTCGGGCAAGGGCCACGAGTACATGCTCAAGTACCTGCTGGGTACCAAGAACGGCGTGATGAACGAGGACCTCGGCAAGCGCGGCGGCTTCAAGCCGAACGAGGCCGAGTGGGTGGACGAGGGCGCCATCGGCAAGCTCGACCTGGTGACTACCCTGGACTTCCGCATGTCCTCGACCTGCGTGTACTCCGACATCGTCCTGCCGACCGCGACCTGGTACGAGAAGGACGACATGAACACCTCGGACATGCACCCCTTCATCCACCCGCTGTCGGCCGCCATCGATCCGGCCTGGGAAGCGCGTTCGGACTGGGAGATCTACAAGGGCATCGCCAAGTCCTTCTCCGAGATGGCCAAGGGGCACCTGGGCGTCGAGCAGGACCTGGTCACAGTGCCTTTGCTGCACGACACCCCCGGCGAGCTGGCGCAGCCCTTCGGTGGCAGCGACTGGAAGACCGCGGGCGTGGCGCCGCAGCCGGGCAAGAACTGCCCGAACATCACGGTGGTCGAGCGCGACTACCCGAACACCTACAAGAAGTTCACCTCGCTCGGCCCGCTGCTGGACAAGCTGGGCAACGGCGGCAAGGGCATCAACTGGAACACCGAGCACGAGGTCGAGTTCCTCGGCGAGCTGAACTACAAGGTGCGCGAGGAGGGCGTCAGCCAGGGCCGGCCGAAGATCGAGTCGGCCATCGACGCGGCGGAGGTCATCCTCTCGCTGGCTCCGGAAACCAACGGCCATGTTGCCGTGAAGGCCTGGGCCGCGCTGTCGGAGTTCACCGGTCGCGATCACAGCCACCTGGCGCTGCCCAAGGAGCATGAGGCGATCCGCTTCCGCGATATCCAGGCGCAGCCGCGCAAGATCATCTCCAGCCCGACCTGGTCCGGCCTGGAAGACGAGCATGTGTCCTACAACGCCGGCTACACCAACGTCCACGAGCTGATCCCGTGGCGCACCATCACCGGTCGCCAGCAGTTCTACCAGGATCACCCCTGGATGCTGGCCTTCGGCGAGGGCCTGATGAGCTACCGGCCGCCGATCAACACCCGCTCGACCGGCTACGTGAAGGGCAAGATGTCCAACGGCAACCCGGAGATCTGCCTGAACTGGATCACCCCGCACCAGAAGTGGGGCATCCACAGCACCTACACCGACAACCTGATCATGCTCACCCTGAGCCGTGGCGGTCCGATCGTGTGGATGAGCGAGATCGACGCCAAGAAGGTCGGCATCGAGGACAACGACTGGATCGAGTGCTTCAACGCCAACGGGGCCCTGACCGCCCGCGCGGTGGTCAGCCAGCGGGTCAAGGAAGGCATGGTGATGATGTACCACGCCCAGGAACGCATCGTGAACGTGCCCGGCGCCGAGAGCACCCAGACCCGCGGTGGCCACCACAACTCGGTGACCCGCGTGGTGCTCAAGCCCACCCATATGATCGGTGGCTACGCCCAGCTGGCCTACGGCTTCAACTACTACGGCACCGTGGGCTGCAACCGCGACGAGTTCGTCGTGGTGCGCAAGATGAACAAGGTGGACTGGCTGGACGGGCCTAACGGCGACGCCCTGCCACAACCGCTGCCGACCGAGATCGAGTGAGGAGAGCCGACATGAAAATTCGTTCACAAGTGGGCATGGTCCTGAACCTGGACAAGTGCATCGGCTGCCACACCTGCTCGATCACCTGTAAAAACGTCTGGACCAGCCGCGAAGGCATGGAATACGCCTGGTTCAACAACGTCGAGACCAAGCCCGGTATCGGCTACCCGAAGGAGTGGGAAAACCAGGAGAAGTGGAAGGGCGGCTGGGTACGCAACAAGGATGGCTCGATCAACCCGAAGATCGGCGGCAAGTTCCGCGTGTTGGCGAACATCTTCTCCAACCCGGACCTGCCGAGCATCGACGACTACTACGAGCCGTTCGACTTCGACTACCAGCACCTGCACACCGCGCCGCTGGGTAACCACCAGCCGGTGGCCCGGCCGCGTTCGGTGATCTCCGGCCAGCGCATGGAGAAGATCGAGTGGGGCCCGAACTGGGAGGAGATTCTCGGTACCGAGTTCGCCAAGCGGCGCAAGGACAAGAACTTCGACAAGGTGCAGGCCGATATCTACGGCGAGTACGAAAACACCTTCATGATGTACCTGCCGCGCCTGTGCGAGCACTGCCTCAACCCGGCGTGCGCGGCCTCCTGCCCGAGCGGCGCGATCTACAAGCGCGAGGAGGACGGCATCGTCCTCATCGACCAGGAGAAGTGCCGCGGCTGGCGCATGTGCATCAGCGGCTGCCCGTACAAGAAGATCTACTTCAACTGGAAGAGCGGCAAATCCGAGAAGTGCATCTTCTGCTACCCGCGCATCGAGGCCGGCATGCCGACCGTGTGTTCGGAAACCTGCGTGGGCCGCATCCGCTACCTGGGCGTGCTGCTGTATGACGCCGACCGCATCCACGAGGTGGCCAGCACCCCGAGCGAGCAGGACCTGTACCAGAAGCAGCTGGAGATCTTCCTCGACCCGTTTGACCCCAAGGTGATCGAGCAGGCGCTGAAGGACGGCGTGCCGCTGTCGGTGATCGAGGCCGCGCAGAAGTCGCCGGTGTACAAGCTGGCGGTGGACTGGCAGCTGGCCCTGCCGCTGCACCCGGAATACCGCACCCTGCCGATGGTCTGGTACGTGCCGCCGCTGTCGCCGATCCAGAACGCCGCCGCCAAGGGCAGCGTGAGCATGGATGGCGTGCTGCCGGACGTGGACAGCCTGCGCATCCCGGTACGCTACCTGGCCAACCTGCTCACCGCCGGTGACGAGCAGCCGGTCAAGCTGGCCCTCAAGCGCCTGCTGGCGATGCGTGCCTACAAGCGCGCCGAGCAGGTCGACGGCGTGCAGGACCTCAAGGTGCTGGAGTCGGTCGGTCTCTCCGTGGCGCAGTGCGAGGACATGTACCGCTACCTGGCCATCGCCAACTACGAGGATCGCTACGTGATTCCGTCGGCGCACCGCGAGGAGGCCATGAGCGATGCCTTCGCCGAGCGTTCCGGCTGTGGCTTCAGCTTCGGCAGCGGCTGCAGTGGCTCGTCGGACACCAACATGTTCGGCGCCAAGAAGGCCAACAAGCGCGACATCCTCAAGACCGTGCAGATCTGGGAGGAATGACCATGCAGATTCTCAAGGTGATTTCCCTGTTGCTCGACTACCCGGAGGAGGCGCTGCGCAGCGCCCACAAGGAGCTGGACGAGGCCATCTGCAGTGCCCGCGAAATCAGCCCGGACCAGCGCGGCTCGCTGCTGCGCCTGCTCGACGAGCTGGCCGGTGACGAGCTGATGGATGTGCAGGAGCGCTACACCGAGCTGTTCGACCGCGGTCGCGCCCTGTCGCTGCTGCTGTTCGAGCATGTGCATGGCGAGTCGCGCGACCGCGGCCAGGCCATGGTCGACCTGATGGCGCAGTACGAGGCCGCCGGGTTCGCCATCGGCGTGCGCGAGCTGCCCGACTATATCCCGCTGTACCTGGAGTACCTGGCCAGCCGCGAGGACCTCGAGGCCCGCGAGGGCCTGGCTGACGTGGCGCACCTGCTGGCCCTGCTGGCGGCGCGCCTGGAGGAACGCGAGAGCCCTTACGCCGCGTGCTTCCGCGCGTTGCTGCAGATCGCCGGCGAGCAGCCGGCGGTGGCGGTGGCCGAGGTGCGCGAGCAGGTGGCCGGCGAGGTGCGCGACGACAGCCTGGAAGCGCTGGACAAGTTGTGGGAGGAGGAGGCCGTGGACTTCCTCCAGGCCGAGCAGCAGGACCGCTGCCCGAGCCAGACCACGATGCCGGGCAAGGCTCGCGAAGAGGTGCCGGTGCCGCTGCACTGGATCGATTTCAAGCAGGACGGGGCGGCCAGCGCGCCGGCCCAGGAGGTGCACAATGGCTAATCTGAACTTCCTCGCCTTCGGCGTGTATCCCTATATCGCCCTGGCGGTCTGCCTGATCGGCAGCTGGGCGCGTTTCGATCTGTCGCAGTACAGCTGGAAGGCCGGTTCCAGCCAGATCTTCAACCGCACCCCGGCCGAACACCGCTACATGCGGATCGCCAGCAACCTGTTCCATGTCGGCGTGCTGTTCGTGCTGGCCGGCCACTTCGTCGGCCTGCTGACCCCGGCCTCGGTCTATCACCATGTGATCAGCACCGAGAACAAGCAGTTGCTGGCGATGGTCTCCGGTGGCCTGTTCGGCGGCCTGTGCCTGATCGGCCTGCTGATGCTGCTCAAGCGCCGCCTGAGCGACGCACGGGTGCGCGCCAGCTCCAGCTGCTCGGACATCCTGGTGCTGGTGGTGCTGCTGGTGCAGCTGCTGCTGGGCCTGGGCACCATCTATGCCTCGACCCACCACATGGATGGCTCGGTGATGGTGATGCTGGCCGACTGGGCGCAGTACACCGTGACCCTGCAGCCGCAGCTGGCCGCCGCGGCCATCGCCCCGGTGAGCCTGGTGTACAAGCTGCACGTGTTCCTCGGCCTGAGCCTGTTCGTGCTGTTCCCCTTCACCCGCCTGGTGCACATCGTCAGCGCGCCGGTGTGGTACCTGGGGCGGCGCTACCAGATCGTGCGCCAGAAGGCCTGAGGCAACGTCGGGATCGGCTGCGCGTCGGCCGGCCGGTCCACAGCGGATGAATCTTGAGTCGTGTAGCCCGGACAGGCGTCAGCGTCATCCGGGACCAGCAAGGTGGGTGGCGTCACCCACCGCCAAACGAATGCGTGGAGGTGTGACATGGGTTGTGGATGCGGAGGTAGCGGCAACGGTGGTGGTGGCTGCGCCGGTGGTGCCAGCCAGGTCGTGGTGCCCGAGCCGGCGCAGGCCGGTGTGCATGCGTTCGAGCCGGTGGTCGAGCAGGCGCCGGCCGCGGACGACGAAAGCGAGGATGAGCCCTCGCTGGAACTGATCGCCAGCAGCGAGCAGGAGTGGCCGCGGATCAAGGTCAATGGTGTCGCCATCGCGCCCGAGGCAATCGCCCAGGAGCTGCAGTACCACCCGGCGAACACCCGCCAGGAAGCCATCTTCCTGGCCAGCCAGGCACTGGTGATCCGCGAGCTGCTGCAACAGCGCATCAGCGCGCTGGATATCCGGGTACGCGCGGCCGCGGGCGAGAGCGAGGAGGAGGCCGCCACCCGCACGCTGATCGAGCGTGAGGTGGCGCTGCCGCATGCCGACGAGGCGACCTGCCGCGCCTACTTCGAGCGCAATCGCTCGCGCTATGCCAGCGCGCCGCTGCTGGCGGCCCGGCACATCCTGCTGGCCTGCCCGGCCGACGATGCCGAGGAGCGCAGCCAGGCCCGTGACCAGGCTCAGGCGCTGATCGCCGAGCTGCAGGCACAGCCCGAGCGCTTCGCCGAGCTGGCCATGGCGCATTCCGCCTGCCCCTCCAAGGAGCAGGGCGGGGCGCTGGGGCAGATCAGCCAGGGCCAGACGGTGCCGGAGTTCGAGCGCCAGTTGTTCCGCTTGCCGCTCGGCCTGGCCGGGCAGCCGCTGGAAAGCCGCTATGGCTTCCATGTGGTGCTGGTGGAGCAGCGTCTCGAGGGCCAGCCATTGCCGTTCGAGGCGGTGCACAAGAGCATCTGCGCCGAGCTGGACCAGCGTGTGTGGCAGGTGGCCGTGGCGCAGTACCTGAAGAACCTGATCGGCGAGGCGGACATCCAGGGCATCCTGCTCGAAGGCGCCGACAGCCCGCTGTTGCAGTAAACCGGCCCAGGGCCTGGGGAGTACCATGAGCAGCCTGCTGCAGGACGGCTTCGGCCGCAGCATCGATTACCTGCGCCTGTCGGTCACCGACCGCTGCGATTTCCGCTGCGTCTACTGCATGGCCGAGGACATGACCTTCCTGCCACGCCAGCAGGTGCTGACGCTGGAAGAGCTGGAGCGTACGGCGCGGATCTTCGTCGCCCAGGGCGTGCGCAAGATCCGCCTCACCGGCGGCGAGCCGCTGGTGCGTCCCGGTGTGGTCGGTCTGTGCCAGCGCATCGCCGCGCTGCCGGGCCTGCGCGAGCTGGTGATGACCAGCAATGGCTCACAGCTGCACAAGCTGGCCAGGCCGCTGGCCGAGGCGGGGGTCAAGCGCCTCAACATCAGCCTGGACAGCCTGCGCCCCGAACGCTTTCGCGCCATCACCCGTACCGGCGAACTGGGCCAGGTGCTGGCCGGTATCGAGGCCGCGCAGGCGGCCGGCTTCGCCAACCTCAAGCTGAACGTGGTGGTGATGCACGGGCGCAATGCCGACGAGGTGACGGACCTGGTCGACTTCGCCCTGAACCGCGGCCTGGATATCAGCTTCATCGAGGAGATGCCGCTGGGGCAGGTGGGGCGCGAGCGCGGCGAGAGCTACTGTTCCAGCGACTGGGTGCGCGCGCGCATTGCCGAGCGCTACAGCCTGCTCGACAGCGCCGAGCACAGTGGCGGACCGGCGCGCTACGTGCGCCTGCAGGGCTTCCCCGACAGCCGCATCGGCTTCATCTCGCCGCACAGCCACAACTTCTGTGCGACCTGCAACCGCGTGCGGGTCACGGTCGAGGGGCGTCTGCTGCTGTGCCTGGGCCACGAACATTCGCTCGACCTGCGCGGCCTGCTGCGCCGTCACCCATGCGACGACGCCCCGGTGCTGGCGGCCATCCGTCAGGGGCTGCTGCGCAAACCGCTGCGCCACGAATTCGACACCGGGGACGTGCAGATCCTGCGCTTCATGAACGCCACCGGCGGCTGATCAACTCCCGCTGGCCCACGCTTGGGCCGTTACCACCTGCCAGGCGGCGTTGCTCCGCCATGGCCGGTGGTTTTTTATTACACGGTACGCGAGAAACGCCCGCTCTGGCCTTCGCCCAGGTAGGCGTCGAACGCCATCGCCACGCTGCGCATCATCAGCTGCCCGCGCGGCAGCAGCACCAGCGCATCGGCGTGGATCTGCACCAGGTCGTCGGCCAGGTGCTCTTCGAGCCGGGCCAGCGACTCGGCGAAGTAGTCGAGGAAGTGGATGCCGTGGCGCGCCTCCAGTTCCGCGAACTCGACCCGGCCATGGCACATCAGTGCGGTGATCACCTCGCGCCGCAGCAGGTCGTCGTCGCTCAGGCGGTAGCCGCGGTGCACCGGCAACAGGCCCTGGTCGATGCGCGCGTAGTACTGCGAGAGTTCCTTGACGTTCTGGCTGTAGCTGTCGCTCACCTTGCCGATCGACGACACCCCGAGGCCGATCAGGTCGCAGTCGGCGTGGGTCGAGTAGCCCTGGAAGTTGCGCTGCAGCGTACCTGCCTCGCGGGCCAGGCACAGCTCGTCGTCGGGCAGGGCGAAGTGATCCATGCCGATATACACGTAGCCGGCCGCGGTCAGGCGCTGGATGGTCAGCTCCAGCAGCTCCAGCTTGCGCTCCGGTGGCGGCATGTCCTCGCGGCGAATCAGCCGCTGGGCACGCACCATTTCCGGCAGGTGCGCATAGCTGTAGGCGGCGATGCGATCCGGGCGCAGGGCGATGATCTTGTCCAGGGTGGTGTCGAAGCTGGCGACGGTCTGCAGCGGCAGGCCATAGATCAGGTCCACCGAGACCGATTTGAAGGCGGCCTCGCGGGCGGCGGCGACCAGCTCGTAGGTCTGCTCTTCGCTCTGCAGGCGATTGACGGCGGCCTGCACCTGCTGGTCGAAGTCCTGCACGCCGAAGCTCAGACGGTTGAAGCCCAGCGCGCGCAACTCGGCGATGCGTTCGCGGCTTATGGTGCGCGGGTCGACCTCGATGGAAAACTCGTGATCGTCGCTTTCATCGAAGCGGAAGTGCTGGCGCAGGCAGCCCATCAGTTCGGCGAGCTGCGCGCTGCTCAGGTAGGTCGGCGTGCCGCCGCCGAGGTGCAGCTGGGTCAGGCGTCGCGACGGGCTGAACAGCGCCGCCTGCAGGGCGATTTCGCGCTTGAGGTAATCCAGGTACTCGACGGCGCGGTGGGTCTTCTGGGTGATGATCTTGTTGCAGGCGCAGTAGTAGCAGAGGCTCTGGCAGAAGGGGATATGGATATAGGCCGACAAGGCCTTGGCGGGCGCCCGGTTGCTGCGTTCGGCGGCTTGCCGGTAGTCGTCCTCGGCGAAGGCCTGGCGGAACTGGGGCGCCGTGGGGTAAGAGGTGTAGCGCGGCCCCGGGCGGTCGTATTTCTCTACCAGCGAGCGGTCGAAGCGCAGTGAACTGGTCATGGCAAGTGATTCCTGAGGAGCCTGATGCACTGCAGGATACCCCCTGGCGCCGGTCGGCGCGAACGCCTGAGCGCAGGTTTGCGGGCAAACTTGATCACGGTCAAGTTGCATCCGGCCTCCTGACGTAGATTGCACAGCATCTTGTGTTTTTCGTTGCTAACAGCAACTAGATGATGTGTCAGGAGGTGATAGATGTGTGCGGATCAGGTCCCCTATCGACCGCAGGCGCTGTTCAAGCGCGATGGCCAGGAAGTGCCCTTCGAGGCGGCCAAGATCGAGCGCGCGATTGCTGCCGCCGGGCAGGCCACGGGCGAGTTCGAGGCGCATGAGGCCAAGGCCCTGGCCGACGCGGTACTGGCGCGCCTGCTGGAGTTCCACTGCGTGGGCGTGGAGCAGGTGCAGGACCGGGTCGAGCGGGTGCTGATGGAGGCCGGTTACTACCAGACCGCCCGCACCTACATCGTCTACCGCGAGCGCCATGGCCGCCTACGCCGTGAGCGCAAGCAGCTGATCGACGTGGCCGCCTCGATGAACGAATACCTGTCGCGCCAGGACTGGCGTGTGCAGGCCAACGCCAACCAGGGCTACTCGCTGGGCGGGCTGATCCTCAATGTGTCCGGCAAGGTCACCGCCAACTACTGGCTGGACGAGGTCTACAGCGAAGACATCGGTCGGGCCCACCGCGAGGCCGACCTGCACATCCACGACCTCGACATGCTCGCCGGCTACTGCGCCGGCTGGTCGTTGCGTACCCTGCTGCATGAGGGCCTCAACGGCATCCCCGGGCGGGTCGAGGCCGGCCCGCCCAAGCACCTGTCCAGCGCCCTGGGGCAGATGGTCAATTTCCTTGGCACCCTGCAGAACGAGTGGGCCGGCGCCCAGGCTTTCAGTTCTTTCGATACCTACCTGGCACCTTATGTGCGCAAGGACAACCTGAGCTATCAGCAGGTGCGTCAGTCGTTGCAGGAGTTTATCTACAACCTCAACGTGCCGTCGCGCTGGGGCACCCAGACGCCCTTCACCAACCTGACCTTCGACTGGGTCTGCCCGGAAGACCTGCGCGAGCAGGTGCCGGTGATCGGCGGCCAGGAGATGCCGTTCTGCTACGGCGAGCTGCAGGCCGAGATGGAGCTGATCAACCGCGCCTACATCGAGGTGATGATGGCCGGCGACGCCAAGGGCCGGGTGTTCACCTTCCCGATCCCGACCTACAACATCACCCACGACTTCCCCTGGGACAGCGACAACGCCACGCGCCTGTTCGACATGACCGCGCGCTACGGCCTGCCGTACTTCCAGAACTTCCTCAACTCGGACATGCAGCCCAACCAGGTGCGCTCGATGTGCTGCCGCCTGCAGCTGGACGTGCGCGAGCTGCTCAAGCGCGGCAACGGCCTGTTTGGCTCGGCCGAGCAGACCGGTTCGCTCGGCGTGGTGACCCTCAACTGCGCGCGCCTCGGCTACCTGTACCGGGACGATCTGGACGGCCTGATGCAGCGCCTCGACGCGCTGCTGGACATGGCCTTCGAGAGCCTGGAGGTGAAGCGCAAGGTGATCCGGCACCACATGGATGCCGGCCTCTACCCCTACACCAAGCGCTACCTGGGCACCCTGCGTAATCACTTCTCCACCATCGGGGTCAACGGCCTGCACGAGATGCTGCGCAACTTCAGCGGCGACCGCGAGGGCATGCACACCGAGAGCGGTCGCCAGCTGGCGCTGCAGGTGCTGGATCACGTGCGCGCGCGCCTGGTGCAGTTCCAGGAGCAGAGCGGCCACCTGTACAACCTGGAGGCCACCCCGGCCGAGGGCACCACCTACCGCTTCGCCAAGGAAGACCGCAAGCGCTTCCCCGACATCCTCCAGGCCGGCACGCCCGAGGCGCCGTACTACACCAACTCCTCGCAGCTGCCGGTGGGCTTCACCGACGACCCCTTCGAGGCGTTGGCGTTGCAGGACGAGCTGCAGTGCAAGTACACCGGCGGCACCGTGCTGCACCTGTACATGGCCGAGCGGGTTTCCTCGGCACAGGCCTGCAAGCAGCTGGTGCGCACCGCGCTGTCGCGCTTCCGCCTGCCGTATCTGACCATCACCCCGACCTTCTCCATCTGCCCGGTACACGGCTACCTGGCCGGTGAACACGAGTTCTGTCCGAAGTGCGACGAGGCGCTGCTGCAGAAACAGCAGTGCTGCGGCGCCTGCGGCGGCTGACCACGATTCCATCCACAGCAAGGAGCGACACCATGAATGCACCCGTGCAACTTCCCGAAGCCCAGCGCCAGCGCTGCGAGGTCTGGACCCGCGTGATGGGTTACCACCGTCCGGTGGCGGCCTTCAATCTCGGCAAGCAGTCCGAGCATCGCGAGCGCCAGCACTTCGCCGAGCCGCGCTGAGTCAGTCCGAAGCCCGGGCCATCGGTGATGGCCCGGGCTTCGCCATGTCCGCCATTGGAGCCACGAGCATGCCTTCAGTGCCTTCGCGTCATGCCTTTCGCCCGCTGCGCATCGGCGGGCTGCAAGCCATGACCACCCTCGACTACCCCGATCATCTGGCCTGCGTACTGTTCTGCCAGGGCTGCGCCTGGCGCTGCCGCTACTGCCACAACCCCGAGCTGATCCGCTGCGGCGGCCCTACCGAATGGAGCTGGAACAAGGTGCTGGGCTTCCTGCGCCGGCGCCAGGGGCTGTTGCAGGCGGTGGTGTTCTCCGGCGGCGAGGCGACCCTGCAGCCGGCACTGCCGTCCGCCATGCGCCGGGTGCGCGAGCTGGGCTTCAAGGTCGGCCTGCACAGCGCCGGGATCAAGCCGGCCTCCTTCGGCCGTGCGCTGGCGCAGTGCGACTGGGTCGGTTTCGACGTTAAGGCGCTAGAGGAGGAGGTTGCGTTAATTACTGGTGTCAGCGCCAGCGGCCAGGCCAATTGGCGCAGTCTGGAGCTGCTGCTTGAGAGCGGTGTGGACTACGAGTGCCGTACCACGGTGCATTGGAACCTGTCCGACTGTCGGCGCCTGCAGCGTCTTGGAGAGCGTCTGGCGGGGCTTGGCGTACGGCGTTTCGCAGTACAACTGGCGCGCCCCCAGCAGATGCTCGACAGCGACTTGGGCAGTGCTGCCACGCCGGCCCAGGCGGCTGAACTCTGGCCCTATTTCGAGCAGCTATTCGAGCGTTTCGAGCTTCGCGCAAGTTGATTCACCAGCCCCAGAACTGTAACCACCAGCCATAGCCGAGCAGCGTATTGCTCAGCAACAGGGCCAGCATCGGAGCCTGGCGGCTCTGCCAGGGTAACTGGGTACAGACACGCCAGCCCAGGTACAGGCTCCACAGACCCGCGGCAACTATCAGCACTGCTCTGGCCTGGTTTACCCAGAGCAGTTGCAGGCCTTCATAGCGCAGCAGTTTGACGGTGGTCGACGACAGACCGAGAAACAGACCAGCAGCGCCAGTCGGCACCAGGCAGAGGGCCAGATGACGGGCAAAGGCGAGCGGCTTGCCTGCCAGCACACTGCCGGCAATCAGAAGCAGGTGAATCCCGCCGCCCAGGAGCAAGGCGCCGAGTACCAGATATAGACAGATGCTCAGGCCATCCAGCCAGGTGAAGGCATCGTTGACCTGTGGGTAGTGGGTCAGTACCCACCAGGGCGCATCAGCCTGCAGAGGCCACAGTTGATCATGTGCGACCAGCCATTCGGCCATACTCTGCTTGAGCGCGATGAACCAGGGGCTGATCGTCCACTGGAAGGCAGCCATGGCCAGGCCGATCACTCCGTACAACAGCAGGCGGGCCTCCCACAGATTGCCGTGCTCCCCCAGATGCACGATCTCCTCATTACTGGAGCGGGCAATTAGCCGTACGGCGTCGCGTTGTCCGCTGCAGCGGCCGCAGGCGTGGCAGGCCGAAGCGCCACGCATGCGGCGGATGTCCAGCAACGGTGCGCAGTTGGGGGCGGGCAGATGCGGCGGCAGGTTGGCCTGCCAGCGTTCTTCACTGACCCGATAATGCATGGGCGCGAGCTTGGCCAGCAGAGCAAAAACACCGCTGACCGGACACAGATAACGGCACCAGACGCGCTTGCCGCGGCCATAGAAGAAACCGACCAGCATGGCGGCGATGGTCGATCCGCCGAGAATAAGCAGCGCAGCCTGGGCGTAGTCATAGACGCTGATCAGTTGGCCGTACAGGGTGGTGGCCAGGAAGCCTACCGTGGGCCAGCCAGCCCAGCGCATCCAGCGCGGGATGCCACGCCCCATACCGTGCTGGCTGGCCCATTCACTGAGAGCACCCTCCGGGCAAAGTAGGCCGCACCACATGCGCCCGAACAGCACCACCGAGAGCAGCACAAAGGGCCACCAGATGCCCCAGAACACGAACTGGGCGAGCAGTGTGAGGTTATCGAGCATGCGTGCCTGGTTGTCGGGCAGAGGCAGGAGTGCAGGAGTGACCAGTAGCACGACGTAGAACAAGACCACAATCCATTGCGCTCGCTGTACAGCAACGGAATGGCGGCGCAGACCGTTGCCTATGCCCATTAGGCAACGGCTGAATAGCAGTTTCATGTTGCGGCGCGAATGCTGGGTGAGTTTGCCCTGGGTCGCCTTAGCCACCAGGCCAGCAGCCAGTATGAAACAAGTACGGCTACAGCAACCGCTGATGGCATGGCCCGGTAGCCGGTCATTCCGGCAATCAGCCCGCCAATGCGCGCACCGTCATCCAGCCAGGCCGAGGTATCCCAGAGTGGGTCGCCCAGCCAGCCATATAGCGCCTCAGGAAGATCCATCCCCATCAACTGACCGGTGGTGCGATCCAGTGCATTCATCAGCATTGAGCCGCCTAGCAGCAGCAACAGGGTTTCACTGATGGTGAAGAACCGTCGCCAGTCGAGAAACCGGCTGCCTCGTTGCAACAGCACAAAGCTTAGCGCGCCGAGCGCTCCACCGAGGAGGGCGCCTGCGATGGTTTGTATGGCGCTGGCGGAGCCGACTGCACCATAGAGAAAAATCGCGATCTCGCTGCCTTCTCGGGCTACAGCCAGTGTCGCGAGCAGTGTCAGCCCACTGTGTCGGCTGTGCGCAAGGGCCTGTTGGGCTCGGCTCTCAAGCGCATTGCGAAGATTGCCGGCGTTTTGCGACATCCACACCACCATTTGCAGAATCAGCAAACTGGCCAGAGCGCTCATCGCGGCTTGAAACCACTCACCGGGAGTGCCGCTCATCCAACTGCCAGCCACGACCATCAACAGGGCCAGCAGGGCAGCCAGGGCGATGCCTGCAGCGACGCCCTCCCAGAGCTTGCGCAAAAGCTGGCGTGCATTGTATTGGCGGCTCAACCAGGCATGCAGCAGACCAATGACCAACAGTGCCTCGACGCTCTCGCGCCAGACGATCAATAGTGCCTGTTCCATGGGAACTCCTTATTGAGCCTCGATGTAGCCGCCGGGCAAATCGAGATGAAACTCGTCGAAGAAGGTGTAGCGACCGGGCTTGAGTGGATGGATCACCACGAATGAGCTGACGCCTGGGCCAAGTACCTTTTCTACCCGCAAAGGCAGGCTTTCGAACTCGACCGGGCCCGCGCCGCGGTTATGCACGATGATCTTGAAACGTTGCTTGGCTGGAACCGTCAGGTGGGGCGGGGTGAAATGCCCATCACGTATCTCCAGCTCGTAGCTGGGCAGCGAGGCACTCCACGCTGGCAACGCCAGCGCGAAGGTAAAGACAGCAGGACATCTCATAGGCGTTTCCTGTGAGCTGAATACGTTACGGACTCAGTAGCCGCCTTTCTTACCGATGCCAGCGTAGGTGAAGCTGTAGTTCAGCTCGCAGGGCTTGAACCAAGGTGCCACGCCCGTTTCCTTGTCGGTATGGCGGCCGAAGGCGTGATGGTGACCACCCGGTGGTGACACGGTGTAGGTCAGCTGGTACTGACCAGGGCCGTCTAGTTTGATGTTGTCACCGTAGTGCGGGCCGTCGCTGGCGACCATGGCGTGGAAGTCACCTTCGATCAGCTTGTCGCTGCCAGCGCGCTGTAGGCGATAGGAAATCTCAAGGTAGGGCACGAAGCTGCCTTCCTGGAAACCGTGATGGTTGTTCTCCAGAGCACTGATGTCAGCCTCCATGTGTACGTCAGATTCGGCGGCGGGTTTCATCATCCCCGGCGGGTCCATCTCGATTGGCTGCAGATATACAGCCCCGACCTCCATGCCGGCACAGTGTTGTGGCTCGCCGATGGGGTATTCGCGGGCAGAGGCAAAAGGGATGGCGAACATGGCGGCGAGGGGGAGCAGTGGGAGTAACTTCATGCTGTTTGCTTCCATAGCTGGGAGTGTTGGCAGCAGCTTAGAAAGCTTGAGTTCAATCAATAATGATTCTCGTCAATTTTATCTGGAGCATTGGAGATACCCAGATAGAGGTATGGTTCTGTAAAGCTCTATAAGCGATTTTGCCAAGCGAGCCATAACCTAGGAGCGGGACGTGGAGGACCAGAATCCATTGTTAACAGCCATACTGTTGACTCATCGCAACCAGGTTGCTCTAGTTGAGTCGGTGCAGTTGATTTCTCGCTGGTTCCAGCAGAACGGGCTGTCACATGTAACCGAAGCATTGCAGGTGCATATGGAGCAGGTGGTGAACAACGCCCTGCACATCAATAAGCTGCTTGAGGGGCTTGAATAGTCAGACAGGCCTCTCTTGCTAGCTACCTGCACTGGGTTTGTCTTGGGTCATGCAAGATGTGCATTGGCAACCGCCGGTGCTGAATGGCTTTGAAGAGGTACCGATGCGGGAGTGGTTTACTGGGCTGGTGCTGAGCGGTGGACAGGGCTCCCGGCTGGGGGGGGTGGACAAAGGACTGGTGCCGTGGTGCGGCAGGCCGATGGCAGAGTGGGTTGTCAGGCAGATGCGCCCACTGGTTGGTGAGCTGATTATTTCCTGTAACCGTAACGTGAGGCGCTATGCCGCGCTCTGTGATCGAGCCCTGAGTGATGATCAGGCGGGCTACCCAGGGCCTTTGGCTGGAATCCTGGCTGGGCTACGCAGCATGCGTGGAACGCATCTGCTGGTGGCGCCTTGTGATCTGCCCGCTGTCGAATCGGAACTGCTGGAAGAGTTGCAGCAGTTGGCTCTGGCTCGGCCTGGGCAAATCGCCGTGGTGCGCCAGGGCGAACGCCTGCAACCACTGCTTTGCGTGCTGCCACGCACGCTGCTAGTCGACATCGACCGGGCCTGGGTAACTGGAGAGCGCAGTCCAAGTCGCCTATGGCAGCGTCTGGGCATCTGCGAGCTGGCGTGCCGGGAGGATGATCCGCGTCTACTCAATTTCAACTGTCCCGAGGTTTTACTGGTTGCTCGCCAGTCGCCTCAACGTGAGTGGAAAATCTATGTTGATCATCGATAAGCGTAAGGCCATGGCCATCGCGCCGATTCTGCGCTTGGGCTTTCGTCCATTCTTTCTGCTCGGTGCACTCATGGCGGCGCTGGCCATTCCGCTCTGGGTCGCTGCTTTACAGGGCTGGTCGCTCCCCGCGCCGACGGGAGGTTGGCTGGCCTGGCATCGGCATGAGCTGGTATTTGGCTTTGCCGGAGCCATCATCGCCGGTTTCCTGTTAACCGCAGTACAGACCTGGACTGGCCAGCCAAGCCTGTCAGGCCGACCGCTGGCAGTGCTGGCTGGTCTCTGGCTAGTGGGGCGAGCCGCCTGGTGGCTACCTTCTACATGGCTATTGTTGCTGGTCAACCTGGCTTTCCTGCTGGCGGTTGCCGGCGTCATGGCTCGTCTGCTTTGGGCAGTGCGGCAACGACGCAACTATCCGATCGTGCTGGTTCTCTCGTTATTGGCAGCAGCGGATCTACTGAACCTTCTGGGCATCTTGCAGCAACATGATGGCTGGCAGCGTCAGGGCAGCCTGGCCGCCATCTGGCTGGTGGCGGCGATGATGACGCTAATCGGCGGGCGGGTGATTCCATTCTTCACTCAGCGCGGCTTGGGAAGGGTGGAGGCCGTTCAGCCATGGCCCTGGTTGGATTGGCTGTTGCTGGTAGGTAGTGTCCTGGCGGCCCTGTTGAGCGCGATCGGCCTGCTGTTGCTGCCGAGTTGGTTTGGCGCGGTGCTGATGCTGGTGCTCGGCCTAGGACATGGTATCCGCCTGTGGCGCTGGTTTGATCGCGCGCTGCTGCAGGTGCCGCTGCTGTGGTCGCTGCACCTGGCTTACGCCTGGTTGGTGGTGGCCTGTCTGGGACTGGCGCTGTGGCATGTTGGTGGCCCGGTGCCGTTCAGCCAGGCGTTGCATGGCCTGACGGTCGGCTCCATGGCCGGACTTATCCTGGCCATGCTGGCGCGAGTCTCGTTGGGGCACACCGGTCGTCCGTTGCAACTGCCACGTGGCTTCGCGGTGGCGTTCCTGATGCTCAACCTGGCCGCCTTGCTGCGTGTCCTTGGCGTGTCCTTTGCCTATCAGCCGGCGCTCTGGCTGGCGGCGGGGTGCTGGTGTTTGGCTTTCGCACAGTTTCTCTACTGCTACGGCCCGATGCTGTGTCGCACACGCGCCGACGGTCATCCGGGCTAGGGAGGATGTGTGCTTTATCTGTTACTGAAATTCGCTCACCTGACGGCTGCAGCATTCTTCATCGGCGGGGTGTTCTTTGAGGTGATGATCCTCAGCCGAGCGGCCAGACAGCTGGACGTCGAGCCCCGCGAGCGGCTGTCCAAGGCCCTCGGTCAGCGCGCACGCCAGGTCATGCACTGGGTGGTGCTGGCGTTGTATGGCGCGGGTATCGGCCTGGCTTGGCACTATCGCGCTGCGCTGGCCGATCCCTTGTCCAGCAGCTTCGGCACCCTGTTGACGCTGAAGATCTGCCTGGCGCTGAGCATCCTTTGCCACTTTCTCTTCGTGGTTTTCCTCATGCGTACCGGGCGCATGACGCCAGCGCGTTCTCGCCTGATCCATCTCAGCGTGCTGATACAGATGCTCGGCATTCTGTTCCTGGCCAAAGCGATGTTCGTGCTGAACTGGTAGGCGCAGGCCGCGTGCTGTGGACTGAGACTGCCTAGAAGGTACGGGTGGCTGCGCTGGCAAGTTGCTTGAGGTAGCTCAGGTCACACAGCACCCACTGGCGCAGGCGGCCGCGAAGGCGGCCAGCCTGCTGCCAGTCGGACAGCAGACGACTGAGAGACTCCGGACGGATTCCCAGGTGAGTGGCCAGCTGGCGCTGGCTAATCGGCAGGTTGAGCTGCTCGCCCTGGCGCTGGTGCAGTTTGAGCAGGTAAGCCGCCAAGCGCTGTGAGGCCGAGCTGGCGGTGAGCCAGTCGACTTCGTTGACTTGGCGATACAGGCGCAGGCTGAGGTTTTCCAGCATGCGCATGGCCAATACCGAATCGTTTTCGCAGGCCTTGCGCAGTGCCGCCCGGTTCAGGCGATAGAGCTCGCTGTCGCACTGTGCTCTGGCGTTCATCGGGTAACGGCCATGGGGCATGAACATGGCGGCCTCGGCGATCAACTGACCGCTGTGGAACAGGTGAAAGACCCGTTCCTCGCCCTCGCAGGTAAAACGCATCATCTCCACGCTGCCGTGGCGCACCAGCAGAAAGTGCTCGGCGGCCTCGCCTTCGCGAAACAGCAATTCACCCGCTTCGACACGTAACTGCGTGGCTGAGCGGACGAGCATCGCCAGCAGCTCGCCGGGCAGATCGGCGAACAGGGGGACTGACGAGAGCAGTTGCAGGCAAGCGCTGCGATCTGCGGGAAACTTAACAATTGTCATTTGTAGCTGCTGTGCCGGCTGTAATGATGTGCGAATGAAGATAAGACTTATTCTCGTATCATTCAATCGGCCAGCCTGCACTTGGTTGGCTTCCTTCTGTCTAGCCGCTTGTGCAGCGTTGCTCGCGCCAGCAACGCAAGCCCAGCAGGAGGTCCTGCGCCTGGCCGGCCCTAGCGCTGTGGTCAGTTTCCCGTTGCTGCACATGGTCGAAAGCGGGGCGCTCAAGGCGCACGCCAAACGCGTCGAGTTCCGTCTGTGGCAGAACCCGGACCAGTTGCGCGTGTTGCTGGCCAACGACGAGATCGACTACAGCGCGGTACCGGTCAATCTGCCGGCTCTGGTGGCCGGACGCGGCCTGCCGGTGCGCCTGCTGAACGTCTCGGTGTGGGGGATCATCTGGCTGGTCAGCCGTGATCCGGCGATCCAGGGCTTTGCTGACCTCAGGGGTGAGGAACTGGTGATGCCCTTTCAGCGCGACCTGCCTGCGGTGCTGGTTGATGAGCTGTTGCGCAGCCACGGCCTGGAAGCGGGCAAGGACCTGACCCTGCGTCCTGTACGCGATGGCCAGGATGCCCAGGCCCTGCTGCTGGCCGGGCGCGCCAAGCACGCGCTACTGGTGGAACCAGCGGTTTCCCTGTTGTTGTGGCGCAACCAGCAGCAGAACGGCGCGCCGTTGCGACGCGTGCAGAGCCTGGAGAATGCCTGGAACCAGGCATATCCCGCGAACCCCGAGCTGCCCCAGGCGGGAATCATGGCCAGCGCGCGCGTTGCCGAGCAGCACGAACTGGCGCGTGCCGTGGAGCAGGCCTATGCGCAATCGGCGCGTTGGTGCAGTGCTCAGCCGCGTGAGTGTGCGGAATTGGTCCATCGGCATTTGCCGCACCTGCCGGTGGCTGCCGTCGAGGAGTCGATTCGCGTGACGCGTCTGGAGTCCCGTCCCGCCAGCGAGGCTCGCGAGCAGCTGGAAGCGCTTTATCGGCTGCTCGCCGAGCGCCATCCACAGGCCATCGGTGGTTCGCTGCCGAACGCCGAATTCTACGGGCCATGAGCATGAACGATATCCGTCCCACCTCCTGGCGCTGGGCGTTGTTGGGCGCCGTGCTGATCGTGCTGGGCTGGCAGTTGCTGGCACTGAACCTGGGGCCGTTGCTGATGGCTACTCCGCTGCAGACCCTCAAAGCCATGTGGCAGCTGCCGTTTGAAGCTGACTTTCGTGTGCATGCCGGCGCCAGCTTGTTGCGCATCGGCCTCGGGGTTGGCCTTGGCTGTCTCTTGGGCTTTTGCCTGGGGCTGCTGGCTGGCCTGGATGCCCGTCTGCGCGGCCTGCTGGAGCCCTTGCGCTGGTTGCTGATGGCGACCCCGCCGGTGGTGGTCGTGGTGCTGGCCATGCTCTGGTTCGGCCTGGGCTCGGCGATGGTGGTGTTCATCAGTGTGCTGATGCTGGCGCCGGGCATGTACGTGAATACCGTCAAGGGCATGCTCATGGTCGATCGCGGCCTGTTGGAGATGGTTCGCGTCTACCGTTTCGGCCCGTGGCAGAAACTGCGTTATCTGTACGTGCCGGCCCTGGCGGCGCCGCTCGGTGCGGCATTGCTGATTGCCACCTGCAGTGGTGTGCGCCTGGTGGTGATGGCCGAGGTGCTGGGGGCTGAAAGCGGCGCCGGGTTTGCTCTGGCCAATGCACGCAGCACCTTCGACAGCGCCGGGCTGTACGCCTGGACCCTGCTGATACTGCTGCTGGTGGCGGCGCTGGAATTCGTGCTGCTACAGCCGTTGCAGCGGCGCATGGGGCGTTGGCAGGAGGCCGCCCATGCTTGATTGGTACTCAATCGACCTCGAGTTGGGCGGGCGCACGGTGCTCCGGCAGGTCGACTTTCGGCTACGAAGTGGCGAGCGGGTCGGGATCCTCGGCCCGAGCGGTGCCGGCAAGAGCAGCCTGCTGAGATTGGCGGCTGGAATCCTGAAGGCGCAGCGCGGTAACCAGCAGAGCAGCTTCCGCCACGCCGTGCTGGCCTTCCAGGAGCCGCGCCTGCTGCCTTGGTGCCGAGTGGCCGAGAACCTCGAAATTCCCTTGCGCGCGGCCGGTCGTGACCCGGCGACGGCGCGATGTGTGGCTGCCGAGTGGCTGGAGCGGGTAGGCCTCAGTGAGTACGCACGGTCTTGGCCGAATCAGCTGTCTGGGGGCATGGCGCAGCGCGTGGCGCTGGCCAGGGCGCTGGCGGTGGAGCCTGACCTGCTGCTGCTCGACGAGCCGTTCAGTGCGCTGGACCCGGCTTTGCGCAAGACCCTGATCGATATCTGCCGCGACTGGCTCGAGCAATCCGCGGCGGCTCTGCTGTGCGTCAGCCATCACCCGGGCGAACTGGTCGGCCTGGTTGAACGCTTCGTGCTGCTCAATGCGGGCGGGCTGCAGACGTTCGACGCCGCCGACCGCGCACCGGAGGTGCTGGCTGAGGCGCTCCACCAGACCCTGATGACCCTGGAGACTTCGCTACCGTGAGCTATCCCATTCTGCTGACCCTGCACCTGTTCGCCGCTCTGATCTTCATCGGCGCGGTGTTCTTTGAAGTGTTGATTCTTGAAGGTGTGCGCAAGCACGTGCCGCCCGCGGTGATGCGCCAGGTGGAGCAGGGCATTGGCAAACGCGGGCGCCGCCTGATGCCTTGGGTACTACTGGTGCTGTTCAGCGCCGGCCTGGGCATGGTCTGGCTGCGTTACCTGCCACAACTGGCCGACCCGCTGGCTTCCTCCTTCGGCACCCTGCTGACCCTGAAGATCTGCCTGGCGCTGAGTGTGCTCGGACACTTCTGCACGGCCATGTTCCTGGTGATCAGCGGGCGCATGAATTCCACCTATTTCCGCCGTATTCACCTGAGCGTGTTTACCCACATGGTCGGCATCGTGTTGCTGGCCAAGGGCATGTTTTACCTGAGCTGGTGAGCTTATTTCTGTTCGTGAAGGAGAGTGTCATGCGTCGAACCTTTTACCTGAAGTATCTTTCATTGACACTTCTGGGCGCTCTGCCACTGATGGATTGTGCTGCCGATCCGGTCGAGTTGGAGCCACTGGCAATCAGCGGTCAACGCCAGGCTCCAGCAAATCAGTCGGTTGAAGCTGAGCGCGAAGAGCTGTCCCGAGTGCCTGGCGGTACCAACCTGGCCACGCCGCAGAGCGAAACGCGTTTGGCGACCTTGCGTGATGCGTTGGACTATCAGCCCGGTTTGGTGATTCAGGACTTTTTCGGAGGCACCGATCAGCCGCGCCTGAACATCCGCGGCTCGGGTATTCAGAGCAATCCGGTCAATCGTGGCGTACTACTGCTACAAGACGGGTTACCGCTCAACGAGGCCGATGGCTCCTTCGTCATGGGCCTGCTGGAGCCGCGTAATGCTTCTTGGATCAGTGTCCGACGCGGTGCCAACGCCGGCAGCCCGGGTGCCACCACGCTGGGTGGCGAGCTGGAATTCAATTCGCTTACCGGTGCCGACGAGGCCGGGCGTTTGCGCCTGGAAAGTGGCAGTTTCGGTCGCCAGGCCGTGCAGGTCGCTGCCGGCCTGGCGGAGGCCGGGCACGATGCGCGGGTGAGCATCAGTCAAGATCAGTACGACGGTTATCGTCATCACTCTGCTTCGCACCGCACCTTGGTGCATAGCAACTTTGGCCTGGACTTGGGGGATGGCGTGGAGAATCGCAGCTACCTGTCCTGGAGCGATCTCACCTTCGAGATTCCTAACGTCATCACTAAGGCGCGTCTGGAAGATGATCCGCGTAGCGTACTTGGAGACGGCAATACGGCGCAGGATCACCTGCTCAATGTATATCGGCGCGATCCGCATCGTGATACCCAGCAGTTGCGCCTGGCCAACCGCACCCAGTGGCAGGGCACTGGCTGGCAACAGAGCTTCGGTGTCTACGGGCAGAATACGGTGGACGACTTCACCGACCCGCTCAGCCATACCCTGACCGACAGCGACACGCTCGGAGCCCAGTGGAGCCTGGAAGGCGAGCAGCGCCTGTTCGACTATCGCTTCGGTGCTGGCTGGTCCTACAGCGACATAACCCGTGAGCTCTATGCCAACAGCGGCCAGGACGGCAGTCGCCTGCAGCGCTTCGGCGACTTCGACCTCGAAGCGCGTAACGTCGATCTGCTGGCTGGGCTGGACTGGCATCTGGCGCAGGACTGGACCCTGGTCACCGAGCTGAAATGGAGTGATGTCAGCCGGGATGCCAGTTCGCGTAACAGCAACGCCAGCCTGGATCAGAGCTGGGACTTCGCCACGCCGAAGATCGGCTTGAACTGGACGCCCAGTGAAAACCAGCGCTGGTACGCCAACATCAGCCGTAGTCACGAGGCGCCAACCTTCTGGGAGATTGTCGTCGGGCAGGTGCCACCTACTGCGCCGGCGCAGGCCACGGCGTCGCTGACTGAGCTCAATGTGCAGCGCGCGACCACCTACGAAATCGGCGGCCAGGGGCGTATTGGCAGCAACGAGTGGAGCTTGTCGCTGTACCACAGTGACGTGGATGACGAGCTGATCTCCACCTCCGACAGTCTGGGCGTCAGGGTAGGTACCTACAATTACGCATCGCGCACACGCCATCGCGGCGTCGAGGCGGGAATCAAGGGCCTGCTGCCGACCTCCGCCACGCTTGGCGGGGACCTGGCCTATCGCCTGGCCTGGACCTTCAGTGACTTCACCTTCCGTGGCGGCGAGTTCGAGGGCAATCAGATCGCAGGTGTACCACGCCAGCTGTGGGCGGGCGAGCTGCTTTATCGCCGCGGCCCGTGGAGCATCGGCCCGAACCTGCGCTGGTTGCCGCAGGACACCCCGACCGACCATGCCAACACCCGTAACAACTATCAGGACTCCTATGCCCTCTGGGGATTCAAGGCCAGCTACAAGGTCAATGAAGGGCTGTCGTTGTATCTGCAAGGTGACAACCTGAGCGACGAGGTCTATGCCAGCAGTTATGTGATCCGCAATCGCGCCGACGCCAGCCAACCGACATTCCTCAGCGGCAACGAACGCAGCCTGAGCGTGGGGATGGACTACCGCTTCTAGAGCGGGTGACGAACACGCGCCATAACGCTGGTCAACCTCGGCTCGGCTCGGCTCGGCTTCGCGGCGCCGTGATACCTGCTCATCCATGCCGCCCAGCATTCTTCGAGTCGGGCCGGTGCTGACTTCGGCTGGTCTCACCGCCCCCCCCCCGAGGTGGATGCGATGGACTTTGCCTTCAGCACCAGAGTGGAAACACTACGCCGGCAGCTGCAGGATTTCATGGATACCCATGTGGTGCCGCGTCATGCCCAGTGGCTGGCGGAGGTGCAGGCCTGATGCCTGCCGGTTTCCTTCATGAACGACCTCAAGGCCCTGGCGCGCAGCGAAGGGCTGTGGAGCCTGTTTCTGCCAGCCCCGCGCAGCACCAGCGCTGGCTGCTGCCGCTACTGGAAGGCAAGATCCGTTCGGCCTTTGCCATGAGCGAGCCGGATGTGGCCAGCTCGGACGCCGGCAACGTGCAGACGCTGATCCGTCGTGACGGCGAGCATTACGTCCTCAACGGGTGCAAATGGTTCATCGCCAATGCCTGTCACCCGCAGTGTCGTCTGCTGATCGTGATGGGCAAGACTGATCCCGAGGCCGCGCCCCATCGTCAGCAGAGCATGCTGCTGGTGTCCTTCGATACCCCTGGCGTGCAGGTGCTGCGCAATATTCCGGTGCTCAACCATGTTTCGGCAGAAGGTCATGCGGAGATTTTGTTGCGCGATGTGCGGGTGCCGTGCGATCACCTGCTCGGCCAGGAGGGCGACGGCTTCATGATGGCCCAGGTGCGCCTAGGACCGGGGCGAGTGCACCACTGCATGCGCGCCATCGGCATGGCCGAACTGGCCCTGCAGCTGCTGCTGGAGCGCTGCCAGGAGCGCCGCACATTCGGCCGCTATCTGGCGCAGTATGCCAATATCGGCGACTGGATCGGCGAGTCGAGACTGGCTATCGAGCAGGCGCGTCTGCTGGTGCCGAAGACCGCCTGGATGCTGGATGAAGTAGGCGCCAGGGCGGCGCGCCGGGAGATCGCCATGATCAAGGCGTAGGTGCCGCGTATGCTCTGCCGGGTGGTCGACCGCGCCATGCAGGTGTTCGGTGCTACGGGCCTGAGTCCGGATACGCTGCTGGCGGACTTCTACACCTAGGGTCGCGCGCTGCGCTTCGCCGACAGCCCCGATGAGGTACATCTGCGCAGCCTGGCGAGCTGGGAGCTGGAGGCCAGCGCCCAGCAGCGCGGGTAGACGGCGGCCTATCTCACGCCGCCGGGTTGAGCCTCAGAACGGCAGGCCGTGGCCGAACGGCTGCAGGTGGGCAAGCAGCAGGAAGAACGAGGCCAGCACGGCATTGATCGACCAGGCCACGGTCAGGAAGCGGGCGATCTCGCCGTAGATGGGCTCGCGCACGTTGCCGGCGTTGCGCCAGACCGCGTTCAGCACCCAGGCGGTGTAGCTGACGAAGGCCGCCAGCAGCAGGGCCAGCGTTACGCTGTCGACTTGCCGGTAGAGCAGCAGGATGGCGCCAAACAGCAGGTGGCTGAGCAGCACGCCCTGCAGCCAGAACACTTGCCATAGCGGGCGACTGCCGGGAGTGTCGAGGTACGTGAGAATCTTGTGTGTATGCATGGTGCGACTCCGTTCGGGAAACTTCATGTTTCAGTCTAGGCGAGGCCAACAACGACTCGACCCGCGTATCGCGGGCCGAGCCTAGCCAATACACATCCAACGTATTTAATTAATCGTTCGGGCACCTCCTTGCGCGCGCAGCGGCACGCTCCTGGGGACAGGTGAGAAGAAGCCAATGACCACCTGCCAGGCCATGGCCAGGGCGCCGACGATGAACACCACGTCGCCGAAAGTACGCACCCAGCGCAGGGTCTGCAGCAGATCCTGCTGCATGAAGGCCTCGCTGCGGGCGTACCACAGGCCCTCGCTGACGCTGGCGTGGAACTGGATGATGCCGATGGGCAGCAGGCTGGTGGCAATCATCAGCACCAGGCCTGCGTTGAGCCACCAGAAGGCGACCTTCATCAGTCCCTGGTTGAACTGCATCTGCGGGCGGATATAGCGCAGCACCAGCAGCGTGAAGCCCAGGGCGAGGAAGCCGTAGACCCCGAACAACGCGGCATGGGCATGCACTGGTGTGGTGTTGAGGCCCTGCACGTAGTACAGAGAGATCGGCGGGTTGATCATGAAGCCGAACACCCCAGCGCCGAGCATGTTCCAGAAGGCCACGGCGACGAAGCACATCAGCGGCCACTTGACCCGCTCCATCCAGGCCGCACGGCTCTTCAGGCGCCAGTTCTCCCAGGCCTCATAGCCGAGCACGATCAGCGGCACCACTTCGAGGGCACTGAAGGTGGCGCCCACTGCCATCACTGGGGTGGTGGTGCCGGAGAAGTACAGATGGTGGAAGGTGCCCGGTACACCGCCGAGCATGAACAGCGAGGCCGAGGCCAGGCTGGCGGTGGTGGCCATGCGCTTGGAGACCAGGCCCATGCTGGAGAAGATAAAGGCCAGCGCGGTGGTGGCGAAGACCTCGAAGAAGCCCTCCACCCACAGATGCACCACCCACCAGCGCCAGTACTCCATCACCGACAGGTGGGTGCGCTCGCCGTAGGCGAAGCCGGCGCCGTAGAACAGGCCGATGGCGATCACCGAGGCCGACAGCAGGGCCAGCAGGTTCTTGTCGCCGGGCTGGCGGAAGGCCGGCAAGATGCCGCGCAGCATCAACAGCAGCCAGAAGGCCACGCCGGTGAACTTGCCGATCTGCCACAGGCGACCGAGGTCGACGTACTCGTAGCCCTGATGACCGAGCCAGAAATTCCACTCGGCCGGCATGATCTGGGCGATGGCCAGGTAGTTGCCAACGAAGGAGCCGAGCACCACGACCACCAGTGCCCAGAACAGCACGTCGACGCCAAGTTTCTGGAACTTCGGATCCTTGCCGCCGCTGATGATGGGTGCGAGGAACAGACCCGCAGCGAGGAAGCCGGTGGCGATCCAGAACAGAGCGCTCTGAATGTGCCAGGTGCGCAGCAGCGAGTAGGGGAACCACTGCGATAGCGGGAAGCCATAGAAGTCCTGGCCCTCCACCGTGTAGTGCGCAGTAGCACCGCCGATCACGACCTGAAAGGCGAACAGTCCGACCACCAGCAGCAGGTACTTGCCCAGCGCTTTCTGCGATGGCGTCAGGGCCACTAGGCTGAGCGGGTCGTGGGCCGGTGCAGTCGGTTCATCCTCCTCGTGATCGCGCAGGAAGGCCCAGGCCCAGACCAGGAAGCCGATACCGGCAATCAGGAGTATCACACTGACGATGGACCAGATCAGGTTCTCCGCAGTGGGCTTGTTGTCGATCAGCGGTTCGTGGGGCCAGTTGTTGGTGTAGGTGGCGTCATGCCCTGGGCGCTCGGTTGCGGCGACCCAGGCTGTCCAGAAGAAGAAGCGGGTCAGCTGCTCGCGCCGGGCGGCGTCGGGCAGGGTGTTCTCCTTCATGGCGAAGCTCTTGCGACTGCCTTGCAGGGCCGGGTCTTTGCCGAACAGCGCCTCATAGTAGGCCGCAGTCTGTTCGACAGCGGCGACGCGGCGTTCGCTGAGCACCAGCACCTCGCCTTGCACCTGGTTGCCACGGTATTCGCGCTTGAGTTGCTGGCGCAGCAGGGCCTGGTGGTCTTCGTCCACCTGGGCATAGGGCACACCGTAGGTGTGCTGCGCGGCCAGGTCGAGCCACGCCGTCAGTTCGCGATGCAGCCAGTCGGCAGTCCAGTCCGGTGCCTGGTAGGCGCCGTGGCCCCAGATCGAGCCGAGCTGCATACCGCCGACGCTCTGCCATGCGGTCTGCCCGTCTAGTATGTCCACGTTGGTAAATAGCAGGCTGCCGTCGGTGCTCTGCACCTGTTCTGGGATTGGCGGCGCCTGACGATACACCTCGCGGCCGAACCAGCCGAGTACGCAGAAAGTCACGCCGAGTACGGCGATCAATGCCCACCAGAGTTTGCGGTACTCACCCATGCTGTACCTCCTTACCGAGGGCACGCGGGAACAGCAGATTGTTTTCCAGGTGGATGTGCTGCATCAGGTCGCAGCGCAGCTCGTCAAGTCCGCGGTACAACGCGCGCCAGGTGTTGCAGGCATTGGCCGGTGGCTGCATGTCATCGGTCAATTCGACGACACGCTCCAGCGCTTCGCCGTGCTGGTCATGCTCGTAACGCATCACTGAGATTGGGCCACCTGCCATCGTGCCGCCGCCACGTAGGATCATCGGGAAGAGGATCTGCTCCTCCTTCTGCATGTGGCTTTCCAGCTCCTGTTGCATGTCGATCAACAGATCGGTCAGTCCCACTGGGCAGTGCTCACGACCTCCATGCACCTGCTCGACTCTCGCGGCGAGACGAATCAACTCCGGCAGTTGCTGACGGTGCACATCGTGGTAGCGCTGCAGAATGTGCTCAATCAGCCGCTCGTCCGCGACCGTGCGCCAATCCTCCGTGTCTTGGGCTTCGCCACTGAGAGAGAGCAAGCGTGTCTGTACGTGGTCGGCATCGATGCCACGCTCCTGTGCGGCCTGGCGTAGGCTCTTCTGACCGCCACAGCAGAAGTCGAGGTGGAATTCGTGGAACACCCGGGTCGCACCGGGGATGCTGCAGGCAATATTGCCTAGGGTGCTGTCAAGTAGTTGGGTGGCCATGGAGTTCTCCTATCAGACATATTGGTCTGTATGCTCCATCGCAAGCCCCGTGCCGCTTTTCAACTTGACGGAAATCAAGGGTTTGCGTGCCGCCAGGGTCTAATCTACCCGGAAGAAATCAGGTAGCGGATACCCGAAATGGTAGATTTCACCCCTCTGCAGAACGCCTTGCTCGCCGATCTGGCCAGCGAGCTACCATCTGCTGTACGCCTGCAGCGTCTGGTTGTCAGCCTGCGCGAAATATTCGCTTGCAGTGCGGTGGTGCTGTTGCGTCTGGATGGCGAAAGCCTGCGGCCGCAGGCTGCAGTCGGCTTGGCCCACGAAGCGCTGGGGCGCAGTTTCGTAATCGCCCGGCATCCGCGCTTGGCGCAGATCTTGGCACAGCGCGAGCCATTGCAATTCGCCGCCTACAGCGAGTTGCCCGACCCTTACGACGGCCTGTTGCAGGACAGTCCAGATGAGCCGCTACCGGTGCACGACTGCATGGGCATGAGCCTGTTTCTCGACGGCCGCCTATGGGGGGCTGTGACCTTGGATGCCCTGCGCCGCGGTACCTTTGACCGCAACGCCACCCAGCGCCTGCAGCGTTATGCCCTGTTGATCGAGGCAGCACTGCGGATGTGTCGCTTGGAAAACGAAATTCGCAGCCTGCGCCTGGCCCGACGGGAGGAGGGTGAGGTTGGTGACGAGACTGGCGGCACCATCCTCGGCGACAGCCCGGTGTTATGCCAGTTACTCGACGAGCTGGGCGTCGTAGCGGACTCCGAGCTGCCGGTACTGCTGCAAGGTGAGACCGGCGTAGGCAAGGAGCTGTTTGCCCGCTGGCTGCATGCCCACTCGCCGCGCGCGCGCAAGCCGCTGGTTTACGTCAACTGCGCCGCACTCCCGGAGACCCTGGCTGAGAGTGAGCTATTCGGCCATGTGAAGGGGGCGTTTTCTGGTGCCGCGCAAGAGCGCGCCGGACGCTTTGAGGCGGCCAATGGTGGCACCCTGTTTCTCGACGAGATAGGTGAGCTGCCGCTGTCAATCCAGGCCAAGCTGTTGCGCGCCCTGCAGAACGGCGAGATTCAGCGCCTGGGCGCTGACCGCCCAAGGCATGTCGACGTACGAGTGATCACCGCGACCAACCGGCGCTTGCACGAGGAGGTGCGTGAAGGACGTTTCCGCGCCGACCTCTACCACCGCCTTTCTGTCTACCCGGTGCACATACCGCCGTTGCGCGAGCGCGGCCGGGACGTGCTGGTGCTGGCCGGGCATTTCCTCGAACTCAACCGTGCCCGCCTGGGCCTGCGCTGCCTGCGCCTGTCCGCCGATGCTGAGCGCGCCTTGCTGACCTACTCCTGGCCGGGCAACGTGCGTGAGCTGGAGCATGTGATCAGCCGCGCCGCGCTCAAGGTGCTCAGCCAGGCTGAGTCGCGCACCGCATTGCTCAGTATCGAGGCACCTTGGCTTGGGCTGGATGGCCCGGCGCCGGTGCCGGTGCCGAGCAGCGTCCCGTCGGCTGTGCCGCTGGTACCCAGCGAAAGCCTGCACCAGGCTGTGGACCGCTATCAGCGCGAACTGATCCAGAACACTCTGGCGCAGCATGGCGGCAAATGGGCCACCGCCGCACGGGCGCTGGCAATCGACCCGAGCAATCTGCGTAAGCTGGCACGGCGGCTCGACTTAATCTGACTATGGAGAAACCTATGCTGACCCATCTCGATGCCCACGGCCGTGCCAGCATGGTGGATGTCACCGACAAGACGGTGACCTGCCGCGAGGCCGTGGCCGAAGCCCGTGTGTGCATGCTGCCCGCCACCCTGACGATGATCGCCGATGGCCGTCATCCCAAAGGCGACGTGTTCGCCGTGGCGCGCATCGCCGGTATCCAGGCGGCGAAGAAGACTTCCGACCTCATTCCCCTGTGCCATCCGCTCATGCTCACAAGCGTCAAGGTCGAGCTTGAGGCCGAGGGCGAGGACTGCGTGCATATCGTCGCGCGCTGCAAACTGGCAGGGCAGACGGGCGTGGAGATGGAGGCGCTGACTGCTGCAAGTGTCGCCGCGCTGACCATTTACGACATGTGCAAGGCGGTGGATCGCGGCATGTGTATCGAGGCCGTGCGCCTGTTGGAGAAGAGCGGAGGCGCTTCGGGGACTTACCGGGTGCCTTGATCCAACGCAAGGTGGGCGCCAACGCGTGCCAGCAGACTGGAGCGGCCTCATGTGGAGAAGCGATCAACTGAGTGGCATGTGCCACCAGTAGCATGGCTACAGTCGGCTAGAACGGCAGGCTCCCATGCGCCGCTGGCTCTGCTCGCTTACTCAGCAGGTCCGTCGTCCAGGCGGGGATCCCGTCAGCATGGAATTCTGGGCAGGGCGCCCGGATTGTCTGCATGGCTGCCTGCGTTACCAATTGACTGTAGAGGGCGGCGCCACGTGCGTTTGGCCCCCTGAAAACTGAGGAGAGAAGTATGTTGGAAGTCCATTATTTCGCGGGGTATCGCGAGCAACTTGGGCTGGACCGCGAGTGCCTGGACTGGCAGCCGCAGCTGACCAGCGTAGATCAACTGCGCCAGAACCTGGTGGCGCGTGGCGGTGCCTGGTCGGCACTGGCCGCGCAAAACTTGATGTGCGCGTGTAATCAGGAACTCTGCGGGCTCGATCAGGTGCTGCAGGACGGCGACGAGATCGCTTTCTTCCCGCCCGTCACCGGAGGCTAAGATGAGCGTGCAGGTTCAGGCGCATAGCTTTTCCGCGGCGCAGCTGCTCGACCAGTTGCAGGAGCGCTGCGCTGGTGTCGGTGCGCTGGCTAGCTTCGTCGGCTTGGTACGCGACTATGGCGATGCGGGGGAGGTGCGGGCGATGTTCCTTGAACACTATCCTGGCATGACCGAGCGGGCCCTGGCCGGCATCGAGGCCGAAGCCAGAGTCCGCTGGCCGCTGCACGAGGTGCTAATCGTGCATCGTCACGGCCTGCTGCAGGCGGCCGAGCCGATCGTCTTCGTTGGTGTTGGCAGTGCCCATCGGCAGGTAGCCTTCGAGGCCTGCGCCTATCTCATGGATCAGTTGAAAACACGGGCGCCATTCTGGAAGAAGGAAATGTGCGCGCAGGGCGCTCAGTGGGTGGATGCGCGCGCTAGTGATGCGATCGCCGCACGACGCTGGTAGCCCTCAGCGCGACCGGTGCTGCGGTTGCTCGGCATCCGCCACCGGCTCAGGCACCTCGATGCCCCAGTCACCGTGCAGGTACCAGTCATCGCCGATCATCTCGGCCGGATGCATAGTGCGGTCCGCACCATTGCCGCATGCCAGCGAGTCCGACGGGCAGTAACGGTCGCACCCCCAGCAGATGCGTTCGGGATGACTCGGGTGCAGAGGGAATTTCTTGGCCATGCGAAACGCCTCCCGGCCTTGGTTTCGCGTTCAGGCTAATACCCAGGTACGTGGCAGCCTTGACCGTGGTCAAGGTTTGTCGCGTTGGTCATTGGTGATACCTCCATTGGGGAATGGGCGGGACGCTCCCGCGGGCTCAGGCTGCGTCCAGTCATACTATGGAGGCGCCAAAATGGCTCACTTGTCTAACCCCGAGTTCCAGGCACTGTGCATCGCCGTGCTGACCGTCAGTGATACCCGCAACCTGGCCAGCGATGGCTCGGGCCAGACCCTGATCGAGGCGCTGGAGAGCGCCGGGCACGCTTTGGTCGAGCGGGCGCTGGTGCCCGACGACATCTGGCAGATTCGTGCACGCCTGTGTGCCTGGGTTGCCGACCCGCTGGTGCAGGTGGTGCTGATCACTGGCGGGACCGGCTTCACCGCGCGGGACAACACGCCGCAGGCCGTGGCGCCGCTGCTGGACAAGATGGTGGATGGCTTCGGCGAACTGTTCCGGCAGATTTCCCTGACCGAGATCGGCACCTCTACCGTACAGTCGCGCGCCCTGGCCGGCATCAGCAACGGCACCCTGGTGTGCTGCCTTCCCGGTTCGCCCGGTGCCTGCAGCACAGCCTGGAACGGGATCCTCCGTGAGCAGTTGGACTGCCGTACGCGGCCGTGCAATTTCGTGCCCCACCTCAAGCGCCTGCCCGAGCAGGCCACGGTGCTGTGCGGGTCGCGCGCATGAACGGCTGCGCTTGCGACCAGCCCGGGCTATGCCCGGTCGATGAAGCCATCGTTGACCTACTGGCCCAAGTGCCGACGCCGCCGGCGGTCGAATGGGTAGCCCTGGAGCAGGCCTTGGGTCGCACCCTGGCCGAGCCGGTACATGCCCTACGGTCGATGCCGGCCTGGGACAACAGCGCCATGGACGGTTATGCGCTGCGTGCCGCCGATCTGCAGGGCGGGCCGGGCTACCTGCTGCTGGCCGGGCGTATCGCCGCCGGCGATGCGGCGCTGGAGGAGCTGCCGTCAGGGCATGCGGTGCGCATCTTCACCGGCGCGCCGCTGCCACCTGGCGCTGACAGCGTTGTGCCGCAGGAGCTGGTGCGGCTGGAGGGCGAGGGCGTCTGGCTGCCCGTCTGTACCCGCGGCGACCATGTGCGTCGGCGCGGCGAGGAGTTCGAGCGCGGTACCTGTGTGCTGTCGGCAGGCATCTGCCTGCGCGCGCCGCAGCTGGGCCTGCTGGCCAGCCTAGGTATTGCCGAGGTGGCGGTGCACCGGCGTCTGCGCGTAGGCCTGCTGAGCAGCGGCAACGAACTGCGCGAACCGGGAGAACCGCTGCATCCCGGACAGATCTACGACGCCAATCGCTACAGCCTGCGCGCCGCGCTGCGCGGCTGGGGACTGGAAGTGGACGACTGCGGTGTCCTGGAGGACGAGCTGAGCGCCAGTCGCGACGCCCTAAGCCTCGCAGCGTCCGAATGGGATGTACTGATCAGCTCCGGCGGCGTCTCGGTCGGTGAGGAGGATCACCTTAAGCAGGCGGTGCGCGAGCTTGGCGAGCTGCACCTGTGGCGCCTGGCCATCCAGCCGGGCAAGCCCTTCGCCTTCGGCAGGGTGTGTGGTACGCCGTGGATCGGCCTGCCCGGCAACCCGGTGGCGGCGCTGCTTACCACTCTGGTGGTGGCGCGGCCCTTCCTGCTGGCGGCACAGGGGCGCAGCGACGTGTCGTCACGCGCACTGCCATTGCCCGCCGGTTTCGACTGGCCCAGGGCCAATGCGCGGCGCCAGTACCTGCGCGCCCGTCTCGAGGTCAGGGATGGTGAGCTGCGTGTGGTGCCACATGCCCAGCAGGGCTCGGCCATGCTAAGTGCCATGAGCTGGGCCGAGGGCCTGGCCGTGGTGGAGGCGGGGCGTACCCTGCGCGCTGGCGAGCCCGTGGGGTTTCTGGCGCTCGACAGCCTGCTGGCATGAGTGGCTTGACCACAATCAAGGCGTTCAGGTTCACGACGCCTAGAGTGGCGCATCGTCGTTGAAGTAGGAGTCGATTCATGCATCTGGTCTGTCCGGCGGGCAGTCTACCCGCCCTCAAGGTTGCCCTGCAGCAAGGCGCGGACGCCATCTACGTTGGCTTTCGCGATGACACCAATGCCCGTCATTTCGCCGGGCTCAATTTGGACGAGCGGCAGCTGGAGACGGGGCTGCACCTGATCCGTAAGCGTGGCCGACAGCTTTATGTTGCCGTCAACACCTATGCCCAGCCCCAGGGCTGGGCGCGCTGGCAGCGCGCGGTGGACCAAGCCGCCGCACTAGGGGTTGATGCTCTGATCGCTGCCGATCCCGGCGTGCTGGCCTACGCCAGCCGGCGGCATCCCGATCTCAACCTGCACCTCTCGGTGCAGGGCTCGGCCACCAACGTCGCTGCCCTGGCGTTCTACCAGCAGCGTTACAACATCCGGCGCGCTGTGTTGCCTAGGGTGTTGTCGCTGGCTCAGGTGCGCCAGGTGGCCGAGAAAAGCACGGTGCCGCTGGAGGTATTCGCCTTTGGCAGTCTGTGCATCATGGCCGAGGGGCGTTGTCACCTGTCGTCCTATGTTACCGGCGAGTCGCCCAACCTCTGCGGGGTGTGTTCGCCGGCTAAGGCGGTGCGCTGGCAGGAGGAAGCCCAGGGCCTCAGCTCGCGTCTGGGCGGCGTACTGATCGACCGCTACGCGCCAGACGAACCGGCCGGCTATCCGACCCTGTGCAAGGGCCGTTTTTTGGTGGACGGCCAGCGCTTCCACGCGCTGGAGGAGCCGACAAGCCTCAACACCATCGACTTGGTTCCGCAATTGGCCGAGATAGGCATCGCCGCAGTGAAGATTGAGGGGCGCCAGCGCAGCCCAGCCTATGTCGAGCAGGTCACGAGGGTCTGGCGCGAAGCGCTGGATGCCCATGCCAGCGGTCGTTTTGCCGTGCAGGAGCGCTGGCGCAAGGACCTGGCAGGGCTGTCTGAAGGCAGCCAGACGACCCTCGGTGCATATCACCGATCCTGGCAGTGAGGAGCCTATGAAACTGAGCCTGGGACCCGTGTTGTTCTACTGGAGCCGCAGCAAGCTGCTGGATTTCTACGCCGAGATGGCCGCTCAACCGCTTGACATCATCTACCTGGGCGAAACCGTCTGTTCCAAGCGCCGTGCCCTGTCGCTGGACGACTGGCTCGGCCTTGCCCGCGAGCTGCGCGAGTGCAGCCGCGCCGAGCTGGTGCTGTCCGGACTGGCGCTGGTCGAGGCTGCTTCCGAGCTGTCCAGCCTCCGCCGCCTGTGCGACAACGGCGATTTGCTGGTGGAGGCCAACGACATGGGCGCGGTGCAACTGCTCGCCGAGCGCGGCCGGCATTTCGTCGCCGGACCGGCGCTTAACTTGTACAACGCCCATGCCCTGCACGAGTTGCTGGAGTGTGGTTTGCAGCGCTGGGTGCCACCGGTGGAGTGTTCCGGTCTCCTGCTGCAGGACTGCCTGCAGCAACTCGATGCTCTGCAGGTGGGGCGGCCTGAAGTGGAACTGTTCGCCTATGGCCATTTGCCGTTGGCCTACTCGGCGCGTTGCTTCACCGCGCGGGCTGAGAACCGGCCAAAGGACGACTGCCAGTTCTGCTGCCAGAACTATCCTGAGGGCATTCCGCTGCTCAGTCAGGAGGGGCAGGCGCTGTTTACCCTCAACGGTATCCAGACCATGTCCTCCGAGGTCGGAAACCTGCTGGCCGATTATCAGGCCATTGCCACGTGTGGTGTGGATGTGCTGCGCCTGAGCCCGCGCAGCGAGGGTATGGGGCAGGTGATCGACGACTTCGCCGCGGTGCGTGACGGGGCGCTACCACCACTGGCGGTCAGTGGCTGCAATGGCTACTGGCATGGCCGACCTGGCATGCTGACGATCGAGGCTGTGGGCCTATGAGTATGGCGCGGTGGCTGGTGAAATTCGGCGAGCCGTTGCTGCCGTATGGACGGCACGTACCCTTCGTCATGCAGCGCCTGGTCATCGAGCAGGCGGTCAGGCGGCTATTTGCCGTACCGCTGGCCGAGGGGGCCTTCGACCTTCTGCATGATCGTTGGTTGCGCCTGGAGATCATCGACCTTGGTCTGACTTGGTGCCTGAGTTACCAGGACACGCAGTTGCGCGTGGCCCGGCGCGATGCAGTGGACGTTTGCATCCGAGGGCAGTGGCGAGACTTTTTGCTGTTGGCGAGCCGTCAGGAAGATCCTGACACTCTGTTCTTCCGCCGACGTCTGGTGATTGAGGGCGACACTGACTTGGGCCTGGGTGTAAAAAACCTGCTTGACGGTCTTGACCCCGATCAGTTGCCACCTCGGTTCTGGCAACTGGTACGAGAGATGGGGGCGGCGGTGCGCTAAGACGGATTTCAGGGGCGTAGGTCGTAGTCTTTCTCATGGCCTCATCTTCTCAAGGGGGGAGGCCTCCACGAAACCGGTGGCGATTAAGCTTGCTCACCGCCAAGAAAGACATCGGTCGGTGTTTCAGCGTCGGTTCATAGGCTTCTGCGTTATGCCGGAATCTACCGGCTTAGAGGCTTTTGAAAATGACGCGTCGAAATTCGTATGCGTCAAGGCGTACTGCGCGATCGCGCTAGATGGCGAGAGACTGGTGGCATCTGGTTGGGGCCGATGATTTGTCCGCTTCACGCCAATTTATGCCGCTGCATCTCGCCCGATGAGCGGCGTTGAGTCGGCGTTTTTTTGTTGACTTAGGTCAGGTGCGCGGCACCAGAAAACACCAAGAATTCCCACCAGCCAAGACTGTGGCCGAAAAGCTACGGAGCAGGTGTTGTGCCGGCAATGCCCCGCCCCACACACCAGAAGTCTAACGGCTCGAAACAAACATATTAAACGCCCCGGCGCGCTTTCCTATCGGCGACGCCGAAGGCGAGATGTACTTGCCTTCTGCAACTTCCAGCTCCGCAGAGCGGAGCATTGAGGTCCACATGCTTAGAAATATTCGCTTGAGCCTGAAGCTCATCTTGATACTCGCCTGCCCCATGATTGGTTTTCTCTGGCTGGCGGGCTCATACATAAGTGATAGCTATAACACCGTAAGGCAGATGGAAAAGACAGTGGAGGCAAGTGAGGCGGCGCAGACCGTCAGCCATCTGATCACCGCTCTGCAGCGCGAGCGAGGTGCGAGCGGCGTTTATCTGGGGAGCCAAGGGCGGATCATGGGGCGTCGGTTGCCGGAGATGCGGCAAGCTACTAACAAGGCGTTAGATGACGCACGAGCATTATCCGTACGCAACGGCGCTCTGATCGGTACCGCTTTGACAGCACTCGATGAGCTTCAGCCCCTACGTGCGCAGGTAGATAAATTAGCAATCAGCAATGTTGAGTCCGGAGCTCGCTTTACCGGATATATCAAGGCGTTGATCGGTTTTACCCATGCGGTGGAGCGTAGCGTTGAAAACGTGGGGCTTGCGCGAGCTCTAGGTGGATTGAACCAATTCATCGAAATGAAGGAACGGGCCGGTCGTGAGCGCGCGATGCTTGGGGTCGTCTTTAATCAGGGGCACTTCGATGCTCCGATGCTTGCATCCTTCAGCCGGAACCTGGGTGAGTTTTCGGCATATATGGACGGCTTCCGTCGCACGGCTGACGCGCAATTCGTCCGCTCGCTAGACAAGAAGTTGCAAGATCCGAGCGCGCTAGAAGTAGAAAGACTCCAGCGCCTTGCCTTTGACGTACCGATTGGGCAACGCCTGGATGTCAACAGCGAGAGTTGGTTCGAGACAGCGACCAAGCGGATCGACTTGATGGGGGCGTTGGAGCAGGACCTGGCGCAGGATGTGGGGCGGTTGGCCGGACGTGCTCGCGATGGGGCTTACGAGGCGTTGTGGCTTACACTGGCGGCAGTGGTCATTGCGCTCTCGGTAGTAGCGGGCCTTTCCTACCTCATCATTCGGAACATCAAGCTGGCCGTGCGGGACGTCAATCATGCGCTGGTAGCACTTTCAGCACGAGATCTGACCTCTAAAGCGCTGTACGAAGGCAGCGACGAGTTTGGAGAGATATCGCGCAACTTGAATGCGATGGCAGTTGAACTGCGACATGTCGTAGGAGAGATCAGCAATGCGACCGCACAAGTAGCTACAGCTGCCGAGGAGTCGTCAGCCGTGACGGTGCAGACGAGTCAGAGCATCGACAAGCAGCGCCAGGGAACAGAATTGGTCGTGACGGCCATCAACGAGATGAGCGCGACCGTAAGGGATGTCGCGAGAAGCACCAACGATGCCGCCGAGCTGTCGCAGCAGCTCAATGCTAACACCGTGCAAGGACGTGCCGAGATAGAAAGCACCATCGGCCTCATTCATCAGTTGTCCACCCAGGCGGATGAAACCGCCAGCATTATCGCCGACCTCAAGAGAGAGAGTGATTCGATCTCCTCCGTACTGGATGTGATTCGGGGCATCGCCGATCAGACGAATCTGCTCGCCCTCAATGCTGCGATTGAGGCAGCACGTGCCGGTGAGCATGGACGAGGCTTTGCTGTCGTTGCGTCCGAGGTGCGAGTGCTTGCCCAGAAAACCCAGGAATCGACGGGCAGCATTCAGGAAATGATCGCTACTTTACAAGGCGGTGCCGACAGAGCAGCGCGATCAATGCAGGAGACGTTGTCGAAGGCGCAGGCTGGGGCCAGCAATATCGGGCGAGCAGGTGAGTTGTTGATCGAAATTGCTGAAGGAGTCTCGGCGATCAGTGACCGTAATCTTCAGATTGCGACGGCAGCTGAGGAGCAGAGTGCAGTGGCCGAGGATATCAACCGCAACATCGTCGAAATCAGCGACGTGGCGATTCAGGTGAGCGCCGGTGCAGAACAGACGGCGATGACTAGCTTGGAGCTGGCGCGCCTAGCTGAGTACCAACAGCAGCTGGTTGGCCGGTTCAAAGTCGCATGAGGGGCGGCGCTGCCATAGCCATAACAGCCACGCAGCGTTATGGCTATGGCAGCCTTGGTGCGCTTGGAATTTTCCAGCCGTTACCTGCCGCACCGGCTTGGGTTATGCGCCGAGATGTTGAGCCAGCGCTTTTCGCCTACCAGTGTCACAAGCCGAAAGCGCGGAGCTACCGCCTGCATCGTTGGTGAAGCCAAGACACCCGATGCACTGCGCAGTGCCAGCGACCCACTACTGTCCGGTTAAATTGTGAATAGATTCAATTGGTTGGTATCGACGCCCTCTGATGAAGTGGAATCGCCGACTGCAAGTGCTTGCTGCAAGGGCATTTTTTCGAAAAGGGAGACCGACAAAACCTGTAGCAAAGTGTAGAGCGAGACGTCGAGGTTGAGTCGTTTCTTGACGATGGCGACGAGGACATAGACCGATACCGCGATCCAGATTTGCGTCTTGACCGCATTCTCCGAGGTACCGAAGAAGCGCTTGATCCGCAGGTGCTGCTTGATCCACTTGAAAAACAGCTCCACTTGCCAGCGGTTTTTGTAGAGCGCGCAGATGGTCGCGGCTGGTAAGGTCATTTGATTGGTGAGGAAGACCAGTGTCTTGCCTGTTACAGGATCCTTGAAGCGAACACGGCGCAGATGCGTTGGGTAGTCCTGCTTGGCATAGAAACCATTGAGCGCAATTGTCTGGTCGCAAACGAGGCCCGTTGAGCGATCAGTCTTCGCCGAATAAACACGGCGGAAATCCATGTTCGACCTGGCCCGCGTGACGAAGAAAGCCCCACTCAAATGCAGGGCATGGAGTCGCGCGTAATCGACGTAGCCACGATCCATGACATAGATGGCGCCCGCTTCCGGCACCAGCATGTCGAGGGCATGGACATCGTGCAGCTTGCCGTCGGATACGTGAATAAAGCTTGGAATGCTGCCCCTCAGGTCGAGCAGCGTGTGCATTTTTACGGCCGCCTTGGTGGTACGGAAGTGCGCCCACGGAAAGACCGACAGGCACAGGTCAATGGTGGTGGAGTCGAGCGCATAGACGGTGTTGGATAAGTCCAGTCCCAGATCCTCGCTGGCGTACAGCGCTCGGGCCTGTGCAATCAAGCGCTGAGCAAAGTCGGCATGGATGCGCCAGTTACGCGATTCGTTTGCATCGGCCAGCGTCGCGCGTCGAATAGGCTCGCGAAACCCCATGTGATAGCGCTTGGCTTCCTGGGCCGACAGACATGCCTCGATGTCGCGCAGACTCTCCCGATAGGTCAACTGGGCGAAAGCCATCGCCCTGAATTGTTCCGCGCAGGTCAGCTTTCTAACGCCCTTATCGCCACTGTAGCGTGCAACGTAGCGGGCGAAGGTCGTCCAGGGCAGGAAGTCCATGAGCTGGGCGAACAGTGTCTTGCCGGTGTTCATGGGCATCTCCGAGCCAAAGCCCAGATGATTGCCTAAGTCAGCTTCCGCCGTTCAAATCGACACCACGCTTTATCGCCCTGAAACCCACGCCAACCAAGCCTTACGGCGACTCGCGCGCTCATTTAACCGGACAGTAGTGGGGCGATGTCCTTTTTCAGTGGCAGCAGACCCTGCGCCACACGCAGGCCGGCGCCGCGCAGCAGACGGGCGGGCAGGTGATCGTTGGTGTACAGCTCCACCAGCAGGTTGGTGGCCTGGTACAACGGCCAGGTGGCCAGTCGCAGCTGGCGTTCGTAGCGGGCCAGCGCTGATGTTGAACCGATGTCCTGGTGTTTGCCATGGGCGGCCAGCAGGGCGTCGCTGAGCAGTTGCACGCCAATCAGACCGAAGTTGAAGCCATGCGCGGTGACCGGGTGCATGCCCACGGCGGCATCGCCGAGCAGGGCGCAGCGGTTGCCGACCATGCGTCGTGCGTAGGCGCCCACCAGCGGGTAAACGTGGCGGCTGCTGAGCAGTTGCATGGCGCCCAGGCGGCGGTCGAAGCGTTGCTCCATCTCACGGGCAAAGGTGGCTTCGTCCAGCTTATGCAGGCGTTCGATCTCGCGCGGCGGCAGGGTCAGCACCATCGACGATTGTCGGCCATTGAGCGGTAGCAGGGCCAGGGTCTGGCCGTAGCCGAACCACTCCCAGGCTACCTGGTGATGGTCCTGTTCGTGCTGCATGCGGCACACCAGCATGGTCTTGCCGAAGTCCTTGAGTTGCGCGCCGATAGCCAACTGGCGGCGCGTCTCCGAGAAACGGCTGTCGGCGGCGACCAGCAGGCGTGGTTGCAACACCTGGCCGTCCCGCAGCACCAGCTTCACCTCGCTCTGGCTTTGCTCGATGGCGCGTATGCTGGTTTCACAGCGCAACTGCACATCGGCGCATTCGCTCACGGCCTGATAGGCGGCACGGCGAATGGCCTGGTTGGCCACCAGATGGCCGAGTCGCTCGGCGCCGACCTGTTCGGCGCGTATCTTCAGGGCGAACAGCGAGGGCCCGTTTAACACCTGGGCATCGCGCAGCACGGCAACGTCTTCGCTGGGCAGGCGTGCCCACAGGCCGAGGCGCTCGAGCAGGGCTTGCGAGCCGTGGGTGAGGGCGATTTCGCGGCCGTCGAAAGCAGGTTCGGCCAACGCCTGCTCGGCCTGGCGTTCCAGCACGATGATGGACAGACCCTGCCCGGACAGGGCGCGGGCCAGGCAAAGACCGGCCGGGCCGGCGCCAACGATGACGATATCGGGTGACATGCTGCAGCTCTCCAAGCGGATGGCCAGTAGGGCGGGTGCAACCCGCCATGCGCCGATGCAAAATGCCAGTCTAGGTCGCAGCAAAGACGCAGATATTGTCCGGGGTCATGCTTGGAGCTGGATGCGAGGGGCTGGATGATGGCTGCAGTGGGGTACAAAATATTGTTGTTATTACAACTTTATCTGGCTTGATAGGCGTAATTTTCGGGTTTACTGTGGTGCGCGTTGTCTGAACTACAAAAATAATTCGGATTTGGAGTCGATGCCATGCATCCTCAATTTTCTGCAGTTGCCGATCAGCGAACGGCCTTCGCTCAGGAGACGTTCTCGTGAAACTGGCTCTGGTCGGCGATATCGGTGGTACCAACGCACGCTTTGCCCTGTGGCGTGACGAGCAACTGGAGGCGGTGCAGGTTCTGCCGACCGCCGATTTCGACGGGCCGGAGC
Source organism: Ectopseudomonas khazarica (assembly GCF_017915135.1). Taxonomy (NCBI): domain Bacteria; kingdom Pseudomonadati; phylum Pseudomonadota; class Gammaproteobacteria; order Pseudomonadales; family Pseudomonadaceae; genus Ectopseudomonas; species Ectopseudomonas khazarica. The sequence goes on from NZ_CP068551.1 coordinate 2,703,868, forward strand.
AGGCCATCATGGCCTATCTGCAGGCCCAGGGCCTGCCGTTGGGGGCGATAGGCTCGGTGTGCCTGGCCTGCGCTGGGCCGGTCAGCGGTGACCTGTTCCGTTTTACCAACAACCATTGGCGCATCGATCGCACAGCCTTCTGCCAGGCGTTGCAGGTCGACGAGCTGCTGATGATCAACGACTTCTCCGCGATGGCCCTGGGTATGACGCGTCTGGCCGAGCATGAGCGCGTGCAGGTGTGCCCAGGTGAGCCGCAGGCAGATCGCCCGGTACTGGTAATAGGCGCCGGCACCGGCCTGGGCGTCGGTACGCTGCTGGAGCAGGCTGATGGCCGCTGGCTGGTGCTGCCGGGGGAGGGTGGTCACGTCGATCTACCCATCGGCAGCCTGCGTGAGGCCGAGCTTTGGCAGATTCTTTATCGGCAACTGGGCCATGTACGCGCCGAGGACGTGCTCAGCGGCAATGGCCTGCTGGCGCTGTACCGCGCCATCTGCGAGCTGGATGGACAGCCGCCGCAGCACGGTACGCCGGCTGCGGTCAGTGCTGCCGGCCTGGCCGGCGAGCCGGTGGCTGCCGAGGTGCTGGAGCAGTTCAGCGTCTGGCTCGGGCGCGTTGCCGGCAACAATGTGCTGACCCTGGGCGCACGCGGTGGGGTGTATATCGTTGGCGGTGTGGTGCCGCGTTTTGCCGAGCGTTTTCTTGCCAGCGGTTTTGCCAAGAGTTTCCGCGACAAGGGTTGTATGAGCCATTACCTTGACGGCATTCCGGTGTGGCTGGTGACGGCCGAGTACCCCGGCCTGACCGGCGCCGGCGTGGCCTTGCAACAGGCGTCGGAGCGTAGCCCGGATGCAATCCGGGAGAACCCTTGATAGAACCCCGGATTTACACAGCCATAACAACAAAGGTGGCGGACCATGAGCCAGCCCGGCAAATCGATTCTGCTGGTCGATGACGACCAGGAAATTCGCGAACTGCTGGATACCTACCTGAGCCGTGTCGGCTTTCAGGTGCGCGCCGTGGCCGACGGCGGCGCCTTCCGCCAGAGCCTGTGTGCGGCGTCGGCCGACCTGGTCATCCTCGACGTGATGCTGCCCGACGAGGACGGTTTCAGCCTGTGCCGCTGGGTGCGTGAACACCAGCGCTTCGCCCAGGTGCCGGTGATCATGCTCACCGCCAGCTCCGACGAAACCGACCGGGTGATCGGCCTGGAACTGGGCGCCGATGACTACCTCGGCAAGCCGTTCAGCCCGCGCGAGCTGCTGGCGCGAATCAAGGCCTTGCTGCGCCGTGCGCAATTCACCCAGGAACGCAGCGGCGAGGTGCTGGCATTCGATGACTGGCGCCTGGACATGGTCAGCCACCGGCTGTTCCACCGCGACGGCGAGGAGGTGATGCTGTCCGGCGCCGACTTCGCCCTGCTCAAGCTGTTTCTCGATCACCCGCAACAGATTCTCGACCGCGACACCATCGGCAACGCCACCCGTGGCCGTGAGGTGATGCCGCTGGAGCGCATCGTCGACATGGCTGTCAGTCGTCTGCGTCAGCGCCTGCGTGACACCGACAAGCCGCCGCGGCTGATCCGCACCGTGCGCGGCAGTGGCTACCAACTGGCGGTGCCGGTCAACGTGCACCGGGTCAACTGGTTGTGGATCAACCCGCAAGTATTCGAGAAGGCTGGCGCCACGCCGCCGACCACCCTCGACGAATTCTTCGCCGCCGCCGACAAGCTCAAGGCGGCCGGTTTCATCGCCATCGCCCACGGCGGCCAGCCCTGGCAGGACGGCACCGTGTTCGAAGACCTGGCCTTCAGCATTCTCGGCCCCGAGGGCTTTCGCAAGGCCTTCGTCGAGCAGGACCGCGCCACCCTGACCGGCGACAAGATGGTCGAGGTGTTCGCTGCCCTGCAGAAACTGCGCGGCTATATCGACGCCGACGCCGCTGGGCGTGACTGGAACAGCGCCACTGGTCTGGTGATCGATGGCAAGGCCGGCATGCAGATCATGGGCGACTGGGCCAAGAGCGAGTGGACTGCTGCCGGCAAGGTCGCCGGCAAGGACTACGAATGCCTGGCCTTCCCCGGCACCCAGGGCAGCTTCGCCTTCAACATCGACTCGCTGGCCATGTTCAAGCTGAGCAACGCCGACAACCGCAAGGCCCAGGAAGACCTGGCGCGCACGGTGATGGGCAACGAGTTCCAGGAGTTCTTCAACCAGAACAAGGGCTCGATCCCGGTGCGCATGGACCAGGACATGAGCAGCTTCGACGCCTGCGCGCAGAAGTCCATGGCCGACTTCAAGGAGGCCGCCGCCGGCGGCGGTCTGCAGCCGAGCCTGGCCCACGGCATGGCCGCGTCCAGCTACGTGCAGGGCGCGGTATTCGACGTGGTGACCAACTTCTTCAACGATCCCAAGGCCGATCCCAAGCGCGCCGCCCAGCAACTGGCGGCGGCGATTCAGGCGGTGCAGTGAGTCTCCGGGCCGCGTAGCCGGCCCTTGCCGTAGGGCGGGTGCAACCCGCCGCTATCAAGCCCGTGATCCCAGGCGCATGCCCCTAGGCCTGCGCCACGGGATCGGCCGCGCCGAGATTCAGGTTTTGGGGCAGGGCAGCTCGCAATCGGTAGGGCGGACTCAGGAGCGCAGCGAACAGTCCGCCGGCTACGCGTGCTGGCTGTAATCGCCGACGTACTGCTTCGCGAGTACGCCCTACGGGTCCGCTACGGATGTTTTACGCATCAACGCAGCACGCAATGGAGTCAACCATGAGTTCAAACGCAGTCATCACCAAAGCCTCACCGCTGGACGTCCTGCAGCGCTGGCTGCCCAAGCTGGTGCTGGCGCCGAGCATGGTCATCGTTCTGGTGGGCTTCTACGGCTATATCGGCTGGACCTTCCTGCTGTCATTCACCAACTCGCGTTTTATGCCCAGTTATAACTTTGTGGGACTGCAGCAGTACACGCGGTTATGGGACAACGACCGCTGGTGGGTGGCGAGCCAGAACCTGCTGCTGTTCGGTGGCCTGTTCATCGCCATCAGCCTGGTCATCGGCGTGTTCCTGGCGGTGCTGCTGGATCAGCGCATCCGCCGCGAAGGCTTTATCCGCACCATCTTCCTCTACCCCATGGCGCTGTCGATGATCGTCACCGGCACCGCCTGGAAGTGGCTGCTCAACCCTGGCCTGGGCCTGGACAAGCTGCTGCGTGACTGGGGCTGGGAGGGCTTTCGCTTCGACTGGTTGGTGGACCCGGATCGCGTCGTCTACTGCCTGGTGATGGCTGCCGTGTGGCAGTCCTCGGGCTTCGTCATGGCGCTGTTCCTCGCCGGCTTGCGCAGCGTCGATCAATCGATCATCCGCGCCGCCCAGGTCGACGGTGCCAGCCTGCCGAGCATCTACCTGCGCATCGTCCTGCCGAGCCTGGGCCCGGTGTTCTTCAGCGCGCTGATGATCCTCGCCCATATCGCCATCAAGAGCTTCGACCTGGTCGCCTCGATGACCGCCGGCGGCCCCGGCTACGCCTCCGACCTGCCGGCGATGTTCATGTACGCCCACACCTTCACCCGCGGCCAGATGGGCCTCGGCGCCGCCAGCGCGATGCTGATGCTCGGCGCGGTGCTGGCGATCCTGGTGCCCTACCTGTATTCCGAACTGCGAGGCAAACGCCATGACTAGTGTGAGCGTCGCGCAGCGACGATCTGCCGATGTCCTTCTCCCCCAGGGAGAAGGCGGCGCGAAGCGCCGGATGAGGGCATTCAGCTTCAGCCGTATAGCCATCCACGCCACCCTGATCCTGGCCTGCGCGGTGTACCTGGTGCCGCTGCTGGTGATGCTGCTGACCAGCTTCAAGACCCCCGACGACATTCGCAGCGGCAACCTGCTGTCGATCCCGGACGTGTTCACTGTCATCGGTTGGGTCAAGGCCTGGGACGGCATCGGTGGCTACTTCTGGAACTCGGTGAAGATCACCATCCCGGCGGTGTTGATCTCCACGCTGCTTGGCGCGCTGAACGGCTATGTGCTGGCCATGTGGCGCTTTCGCGGTTCGCAGCTGTTCTTCGGCCTGCTGCTGTTCGGCTGCTTCCTGCCGTTCCAGGTGATCCTGTTGCCGGCGTCCTTCACCCTCGGCCAGCTCGGCCTGGCCAATACCACCGAGGGCCTGGTGCTGGTGCACGTGGTCTACGGCCTGGCTTTCACCACGCTGTTCTTCCGCAACTTCTACGTGAGCATTCCCGAGCCGCTGGTGCGCGCGGCGCGTCTGGATGGCGCCGGCTTCTTCACCATCTTCGGACGCATCCTGCTGCCGATGTCGGTGCCGATCATCATGGTCTGCCAGATCTGGCAGTTCACCCAGATCTGGAACGACTTCCTGTTCGGCGTGGTGTTCGCCAGCGGCGACACCCAGCCAATAACCGTGGCGCTGAACAACCTGGTCAACACCAGCACCGGGGCCAAGGAATACAACGTCGACATGGCCGCGGCGATGATCGCCGGGCTGCCCACGCTGCTGGTCTACATCCTGGCCGGCAAATATTTTCTGCGCGGTCTCACTGCCGGCTCGGTGAAAGGCTGATGCCTTCAAGATTGGAGAAATGACATGGCTACCCTCGAACTGCGCAACGTCAACAAATCCTATGGCAGCGGCCTGGCGGACACCCTGAAGAACATCGAACTGGCCATCGAGTCCGGCGAGTTCCTGATCCTGGTCGGCCCCTCCGGCTGCGGCAAATCCACCCTGATGAACTGCATCGCCGGCCTGGAGGACATCAGCGGCGGGGCGATCCTGGTGGACGGCGCCGACATCAGCGGCATGAGCCCCAAGGATCGCGACATCGCCATGGTGTTCCAGTCCTACGCGCTGTACCCGACCATGACGGTGAAGGACAACATCGCCTTCGGCCTGAAGATGCGCAAGCTGCCGCCGGCCGAGATCGAGGCCGAGGTGGCGCGCGTGGCCAAGCTGCTGCAGATCGAGCATCTGCTGACGCGCAAGCCCGGCCAGCTTTCCGGTGGCCAGCAGCAGCGCGTGGCCATGGGCCGAGCGCTGGCGCGGCGGCCGAAGATCTACCTGTTCGACGAACCCTTGTCGAACCTCGACGCCAAGCTGCGTGTGGAGATGCGCACCGAAATCAAGCTGATGCACCAGCGCCTGAAGACCACCACGGTGTACGTCACCCATGACCAGATCGAGGCCATGACCCTGGGCGACAAGGTGGCGGTGATGAAGGACGGTATCATCCAGCAGTTCGGTAGCCCGCAGGAAATCTACAACGACCCGGCCAACCAGTTCGTCGCCAGCTTCATCGGTTCGCCGCCGATGAACTTCGTCCCGCTGCGCACGCAGGTGCGTGATGGCCAGTGCTTTGGGCTGCTTGATTCCGGTCAGGCGCGCTGCGAGCTGCCGCTGGGCGTGGCGACGGAGCTGGAAGGGCGCGAGCTGATTCTCGGCGTGCGTCCCGAGCAGATCCAGCTGGCAGGCGCCGCTGCAGCGCAGCCGAGCCTGCGCGCCGAGGTCGAGGTGGTCGAGCCGACCGGCCCGGACACCCTGGTGTTCGTCAGCCTCAATCAGACCAAGGTGTGCTGCCGTCTGGCGCCGGACGCCGCGGCGCGGGCCGGCGCCAGTCTCGATCTGCAGTTCGATCCGGCGCGCGTGCTGCTGTTCGACGCCGCCAGCGGCGAGCGTCTGCGCCCGCGGGGAAAGTCGGCTGTCGCCGAGCCTGCCAAGGTGGCGCAGCTCAAGGGGCGTTGACGTCGTAGCCCGGATTTCATCCGGGCTACTTCCGGTACGGTGCAACCAGGGCAATAACCCGTCGCTGCGGCGGCTATCCGCAGCATCCGTAAAAATAAAAACAATCAGGAGCAACGATGAAGACCACCCAACAAGCTGCCTTCCATTCGCTCGGCGCCCCCTGCCTGCTGGCCCTGGCCCTGGCTGCGCCCCAGGCGCAGGCCCTGGAGTTCACCGGCTATATGCGCAGCGGCGCCGGCGGCTCGGAGAACGGCGGCACCCAGTCCTGCTTCCAGCTGCCCGGTGCGCAGTCCAAGTACCGCCTCGGCAACGAGTGCGAGCAATACATCGAGCTGGACCTGCGCCAGGACCTGCTGACGCTGGACGACGGCTCGGTGCTGAGCATCGAGGGTATGGCCCAGCTGTACAACCAGTACGGCCACACGCCGGAGTTCACCGGCGAGCACGGCTTCGCGCGGATGAACCAGATGTACGTCGAATGGAGCAAGGTGCCAGCGCTGAACGGCGGTTCGCTGTGGGCCGGGCGCCGCTTCTACAGGCGTAACGACATCCATATCAGCGACTTCTACTACTGGAACCAGAGCGCCACCGGCGCCGGTATCGAGGACTTCGAGTACGGTGGGCTGAAGTACAGCTACGCCTTCTCGCGCAAGGACAGCTACTTCCAGGAGCCCTACATCAACCGTCACGACTTTAACGTCGGCGGCTTCCAGGTCAACCCGGGCGGCGAGCTGGAGTTCGGCGTCAGCTACATCGACAAGCCCGACAGCACCGGCGCCAACAGCGGCTGGGCGATCACCGCGCAGCACAAACAGAGCGATTTCTTCGGCGGCGTCAACACCTTCGCCCTGCAGTACGGCCGCGGCCCCGGCACCGGTCTGGGCTATACCGGCGACGTCACCCTCGATCGCGACAACAAGAGCTGGCGCCTGGTGGAATTCTTCGACTGGCAGGCCACGCCGCGCCTCGGCGGCCAGGTGCAGTTCGTCTACCAGAAGGACACCCGGCCCGACGGCGACGATCAGGACTGGCTGTCGGTGGGCGGGCGTACCAGCTACGCCTTCACCGAGCAGTTCAAGCTGGTCGGCGAGCTGGGCCACGACCAGGTCGATGCCACAGACGGCACGCGCAAGCTGACCAAGTTCACCATCGCCCCGACCTGGTCGCCGTCCGGCCCCGGTTTCTGGGCGCGTCCGGAGTTTCGTCTGTACTACACCTACGCCACCTGGAACCGCGCGGCGCAGCAGGCGGCCAACCAAATGGCGGCCGGCTCGGCGCTGTCCGACAGCGGCGCCTTCGACACCGCGCGCCATGGCTACAACTTCGGCGTGCAGGTGGAGCACTGGTGGTAAGCGCCTCGCGCCCGCTCGGCGCCGCCACAGGCGGCGCCGAACTGCATCCCCTGGCCGAGCTGTTCGCCGAGCCCGGCCAGGCGCGTCAGCGCTGGACGGTGCGCCAGGGGCGCGAGCTGCTGTTGCTGGAACACCGCCTGTTCCAGGCGGCGTTCAGCCGTCAGGGCGCGCAGCTGCTGCATTTCCAGCCGCGCGCTCAGCGGCCCTGGCTGTGGTGCGCCGGGCACTGGCCGCAGGGTGCGGCGATTCGCGGCGGCGTGCCGATCTGCTGGCCCTGGTTCGGTCGCCATCCCAGCGAGAGCGGCTGGCCGTCGCATGGCTGGGCCCGGTTGAGCGAGGACTGGCAGCTGCAGGCCTGCGACTGGAGCGAGCAGGGCGTGCGCCTGCTCTGGCAGCTCGAGCTGTGCGACTGGACGCTGCGTCTCGAGGCCGAGCTGGGCGAGACCCTGGCGCTGCGCCTGGTGACCCGCCATCAGGACAGCGAGCCGTGCCGGCTCAGCCATGCGCTGCATGCCTACTGGCGCATCAGCGACGTCTCGCGGGTGACGCTGCTCGGCCTGGATGGCGCCAGCGGCCATGACCTGCTGGCGCGCGCCGACTGCCGCCAGCACGGCGAGCTGCGCATCGAGGACGGCTGCCACCGCATCTTCCGCCACACCGGCGTGCTGCAGCTGCAGGATCTGCCCTGGCAGCGGCGCCTGGCCATCGACACCCGCGGCGGCGCCAACAGCGTGGTCTGGCACCCGGGCAGTCGCCCGCTGACCGATGTCGGCTGGAACGAGAGCCTGGGCTTTCTCTGCGTCGAGGCCGCCAGCTGCGGGCCAGACAGCCTCTGCCTGCGGCCGGGGGAGGAGGGAGTGTTGAGCTTGCGCGCGGGGTTGGCCGGCTAGCGACCGCCTAGCTGGCTAGCGGCGGTGCGCGCGTATGCAAAAGGTTTATCGCCGAAGCTCGTATAGGTGTCGCGGGGCCGCCTGGGGTGTGCGCACCATGCACTCGATTATCGGCGCGGCGCCGCGAACCGGTGCGTCATGCGCACCGGCCCATCACTGCCGATTCGTTGGATCGGCTCCTCATCCGCCGGATAGCGGCTGGCGGTCAGGCTTTCCTTGAACTGGCGCAGGCGGGTGCCGCCCGGCGGTCCCACCGTGAGCGGCACATTGTGCGTGTCGCGTCGCTGGTTCGTTCGCGGCAAGGCGTCTGACGACCGCAGCGCCGCCGGCTCTTCGCGCCCCCCGACGCTCGGGTCGATAGCGCCCCCCAGAGGACGCCCGCTACCGGCTGACGGCGCCTGTGATCTGCCGTTCGCGGGTTGCCGGCAAAGGCGCGACTGAGGTCATGGCAGCGTCGCGCTCGCGCAGCGCGCGCTGGGGCGCCGCCATTTCAGCCTTTGCCGGTGCCGCCGACGATGGGGGCGAGTGGATGTTTATATTGTTTTTATTACTACATTTTTTCTTGCTTGCTCTGAATTTTAGGGGTATTAATTGAAAATATTCTTAAGTTAACCACTTTTCTGTCCGCTGCAGCTTGCCTGGGGTTCGATCTGGCGGGTGGCGCGCGGGCTCGGCGGGTGGTGGTCATGCGGGGCTGGCGGGCACTTGTGTCGGCTGCCGCGCGAACGGCTTGTGCCTAGGTCGATTCCGGTCCCTGTCCTGTATGCAAGCAGGTCTTTATGAGGGTTGAACTGTGCAACGAAGAACGAAAATAGTGGCCACCCTGGGCCCGGCCACCGAGAGCCCCGAGGCGATCGAGGGGTTGGTGCTGGCCGGTGTCGACGTGGTGCGCCTGAACTTCTCCCACGGTAGCGCCGCCGAGCACATCGCCCGGGCCGCCCTGGTGCGCGAGATGGCGCGCAAGCACGGGCGCTTCGTCGCCGTGCTGGGCGATCTGCAAGGGCCGAAGATCCGCATCGCCCGCTTTGCCGCCGGCAAGGTGCGGTTGTCCAAGGGCCAGGTCTTCGCCCTCGATGCAGCACTGGACAAGCAGTCCGGCGACGAGCAGGCGGTGGGGATCGACTACGAGGCGCTGATCGGCGACAGCCGCCCCGGCGACATCCTGCTGCTGGACGACGGCCGCATCGAGCTGGAGGTCAAGCGCGTCGAGGCCAGCCGGCTGCTCTGCGAGGTGCTGGTCGGCGGGCCGCTGTCGAACAACAAGGGCATCAACCGCAAGGGCGGCGGTCTGTCGGCGGCGGCACTGACCGACAAGGACCGCGAGGACATCCTCACCGCCGCCGAGATGCAGGTCGACTACCTGGCGGTGTCCTTCCCGCGAGACGCCGCCGATATCCAGCTGGCGCGCCGGCTGCTGCGCGAGGCGGGCGGCGAGGCCGGGATGATCGCCAAGATCGAACGCGCCGAGACGGTCGCCGAGCTGCAGGTGCTGGATGCGATCATCGAAGCCTCCGACGGGGTGATGGTGGCGCGCGGCGACCTCGGCGTGGAGATCGGCGATGCCGAGCTGGTAGCGGTGCAGAAGCTGATCATCGAGCGCGCCCGCAGCCTCAATCGGGTGGTGATCACTGCGACGCAGATGATGGAGTCGATGATCAGCCAGCCGCTGCCGACCCGTGCCGAGGTGTTCGACGTCGCCAACGCCGTGCTCGACGGCACCGATGCGGTAATGCTCTCGGTCGAGACCGCGGCCGGTGCCTATCCGATCGAGACGGTCGAGGCCATGCGCCGGGTCATAGTCGGGGCGGAGCGGCACCCGCTGGCGCATCGCTCGCGCCATCGCATGGATGAGGTCTTCCACAAGATCGACGAGTCGATCGCCATGGCGGCCATGTACGCGGCCAACCACCTGCACGGGGTCAAGGCGATCATCTGCATGACCGAGAGCGGCGACACGCCGCGGCTGATGTCGCGGATCCGCTCGCACCTGCCGATCTACGCCTTCTCGCGCAATCCGCGCACCCAGAACCGGGTCGCCTTGTTCCGCGGGGTGCAGACCATCCCGTTCGACAGCGAGCGCCTGCCGCTGGCCGAGATCAACGCCCGCGCGGTCGACGAGCTGCTGCGCCGCGGCGTGGTGGCCGACGGCGATCATGTGCTGATTTCGCGCGGCGACCATGCCAATGCCCAGGGTGGCACCAACTGCCTGCGGGTGATCCGCGTCGGCGACGACGTTTGCTAGGAGTTCCCATGAATACGCCCCTTCAGTCCGGTGGCCCTGTGCCCGCCGGCGAATTCGAGTGGCCGCGCGACTTCGATTTTCGCGAAGCCTATGCCGAGCAGCGCGAGCTGCTCGCCGCTGCGCCCGTCGAGCCAACCCCTGCAACCCTTTCCCCGGAGAGCGAAGGCAATGACTGACACCCGCATCCAGCAAGTGACCGCTCGCGAGATCCTCGACTCGCGCGGCAACCCGACCGTCGAAGCCGTGGTGACCCTGGCCGGCGGCGCGGTCGGCATCGCCAGCGTGCCGTCCGGTGCCTCCACTGGCAGTCGCGAGGCGCTGGAGCTGCGCGACGGCGGCGCGCGCTACCTGGGCAAGGGCGTGCAGCGCGCGGTGGCCAACGTCGACGGCGCGATCCGCGAGCGCGTGCTCGGCCTGGATGCGCTGAACCAGCGCGAGCTGGACGCGGCGATGATCGCCCTGGACGGCAGCGAGAGCAAAAGCGTGCTGGGCGCCAATGCCATCCTCGCGGTGTCGCTGGCCGCTGCCAAGGCCGCTGCCGCGGCGCTCGGCATGTCGCTGTACGAGCACCTGGCGGCGCTGTACGGCCAGCCGGGGCGGTTCAGCCTGCCGGTGCCGATGATGAACATCATCAATGGCGGCGAGCATGCCGACAACAACGTCGACATCCAGGAGTTCATGATCCAGCCGATCGGCGCCGGCTCCTTCGCCGAGGCGCTGCGCATGGGGGCGGAGGTCTTCCATACGCTCAAGCAGGTGCTCGGCGAGCGCGGCCTGAGCACCGCGGTGGGCGACGAAGGCGGCTTCGCGCCCTCGCTGGCGTCCAACGAGGAGGCGCTGGTGGTGATCGCCGAGGCGGTGCGCCGCGCCGGCTATGAACTGGGCAAGGACATCAGTCTGGCGCTGGACTGCGCCGCCTCGGAGTTCTACCGCGACGGTCGCTACGTGCTGGCCGGCGAGGGCAAGAGCTTCGACTCCGCCGGCTTCGCCGACTACCTGGCCGGGCTGTGCCAGCGCTACCCGATCGCCTCGATCGAGGACGGCATGGACGAGAGCGATTGGGATGGCTGGGCCTACCTGACCGAGAAGCTGGGCAAACGCGTGCAACTGGTCGGCGACGACCTGTTCGTCACCAACAGCCGGATTCTCAAGGAGGGCATCGATCGCGGCATCGGCAACTCGATCCTGATCAAGTTCAACCAGATCGGCAGTCTCAGCGAGACCCTCGATGCCATCCGCATGGCCCAGGATGCCGGGTACACCGCGGTGATCTCGCACCGCTCCGGCGAGACCGAGGACACCACCATCGCCGACCTGGCGGTGGCCACCTGCGCCGGGCAGATCAAGACCGGTTCGCTGTGTCGTACCGACCGGGTCGGCAAATACAACCAGCTGCTGCGCATCGAGCAGGCGCTGCAAGGCCGTGCCGCCTATTGCGGCGCTTCGATCTTCCCCCCAGAGGAGCTGACGCCATGAGCGCTGCCAACCGTCTCGATCGCCTGTTTCCGGCCCTGGCCGAGATTCCCGAGCAATACCGCCCCGGCGCGCCCATCGAGCAGCGCGACTACCTGGTCGATGGCCAGCTGCGCACCTGGGAGGGGTCGCTGGCACCGGTGCGCAGCCCGGTGTTCCTGGCCACCGCACAGGGCGACGAGCAGGTGATCCTCGGCAGCACGCCGCGGCTCGACGCCGAGGCGGCGCTGGCCGCCCTGGACGCCGCGGTGCGTGCCTACGCCAACGGTCAGGGTGCCTGGCCCAACCTGCGCGTGGCCGAGCGCATCCAGCACGTCGAGGCGTTCCTGGCGCGCATGCGCGAGCAGCGCGAGGCGGTGGTCAAGCTGCTGATGTGGGAAATCGGCAAGAACCTCAAGGACTCGCAGAAGGAGTTCGACCGCACCTGCGACTACATCGTCGACACCATCGAGGCGCTCAAGGCGCTGGACCGTCGCTCCAGCCGCTTCGAGCTGGAGCAGGACACGCTCGGCCAGATCCGCCGGGTGCCGCTGGGCGTGACCCTGTGCATGGGGCCCTACAACTACCCGCTGAACGAGACCTTCACCACCCTGATCCCGGCACTGATCATGGGCAACACCGTGGTGTTCAAGCCGGCCAAGTTCGGCGTGCTGCTGATCCGCCCGCTGCTCGAGGCGTTCCGCGACAGCTTCCCGGCCGGGGTGATCAACGTCATCTACGGCAGCGGCCGCGAGACCGTCAGCGCGCTGATGGCCAGCGGCAAGGTCGACGTGTTCGCCTTCATCGGTACGCACAAGGGCGCCAGCGACCTGAAGAAGCTGCACCCGCGCCCGCACCGCCTGCGCGCGGCGCTGGGCCTGGACGCGAAGAATCCGGGCATCGTGCTGCCCGAGGTCGACCTGGATAACGCCGTGAGCGAGGCGCTGAGCGGGGCGCTGTCGTTCAATGGGCAGCGCTGCACGGCGTTGAAGATCCTCTTCGTGCATGAGGATGTGGTCGACAGCTTTCTCGACAAGTTCAGCGCCGGGCTGGCCGCGCTCAAGCCGGGCATGCCCTGGGAACCCGGGGTCGCCCTGACGCCGCTGCCCGAGCCGGGCAAATGCGATTACCTGCAGACCCTGCTGGCCGATGCCGTGGCCAAGGGTGCGCGGGTGGTCAATGCCGACGGCGGCGAGTCGCGCCAGTCGTTCTTCTACCCGGCCGTGCTCTACCCGGTGAGTCCGGCCATGCGCATCTATCAGGAGGAGCAGTTCGGCCCGCTGGTGCCGGTGGTGCCCTACCGCGACCTGCAGACGGTGATCGACTACGTGCTCGACTCCGACTACGGCCAGCAGCTGAGCATCTTCGGCAGCGACTCGGCCCAGGTCGGCCGGCTGGTCGATGCCTTCGCCAACCAGGTCGGCCGGATCAATATCAACGCCCAGTGCCAGCGCGGCCCGGACAGCTTCCCGTTCAACGGTCGCAAGAACTCGGCCGAAGGCACCCTGTCGGTGCACGACGCGCTGCGCGTGTTCTCCATCCGTACCCTGGTGGCGACCAAGTTCCAGGACGGCAACAAGGCGCTGGTCAGCGAGATCATCCGCAACCGCGAATCGAGCTTCCTGACCACCGATTACATCTTCTGAGAGGCGCCGATGACCACCCGAACCCTGATCATTCTCGACGGCATCGGCCTGCGCCGGGAGGTCGAGGGCAATGCCCTGGCCGCGGCGCGTACGCCGACCCTGGACGCACTGTTCGCTCACTATCCGCACGGCCGCATCGCCACCTCGGGCCTGGCGGTCGGTCTGCCCGAGGGGCAGATGGGCAATTCCGAGGTCGGCCATATGAACCTCGGCGCCGGGCGCGTGGTGTACCAGAGCCTCACGCGGATCAACCGGGCCATCGCCGATGGCGAGTTCGCCGCCAATCCGGCGCTGGTCGAGCTGCTCGACGGCGCGCGGCGCCGCGGTGGTGCGGTGCACCTGCTCGGCCTGCTGTCGCCGGGCGGGGTGCACAGCCACGCCAAGCAGATCATCGCCGCTTGCCGGGTGCTGGCCGAGCGCGGCATCGAGCGCTTCTACGTGCATGCCTTCCTCGATGGCCGCGACACTCCGCCGCAGAGCGCCGGGCCCTTCATCGCGCAGCTGCAGGCCGAGCTGGATGCGCTGGGCAAGGGGCGCATCGCCTCGTTGATCGGTCGTTACTACGCGATGGATCGCGACAATCGCTGGGAGCGGATCGCGGCGGCCCACCGGCTGATCGTCGAGGGGCGCGGCGAGTTCCGGGCGGCCACGGCCGAGGCCGGGCTGCAGCAGGCCTATGGCCGCGGTGAGTCGGACGAGTTCGTCCAGGCTACCGGCATCGGCGAGGCGGTCGCGCTGGCGGAGGAGGATGCGCTGATCTTCATGAATTTCCGGCCCGACCGGGCGCGGCAGCTGTGCCAGGCGCTGGTCGATCCGGCCTTCGACGGCTTCGCCAGCGCGCGCCTGGTCGACAAGCGCCGGCTGCTGACCCTGACCCGCTATTCGCAGCAGCTGGACGGGCCCTGCGCCTTCCCGCCGCAAAGCCTGCGTAACAGTCTGGGCGAATACCTGGCCGGGCTCGGCAAGACCCAGCTGCGCATCGCCGAGACGGAGAAATACGCCCACGTCACCTTCTTCTTCAACGGCGGGCGCGAGCAGCCATTCGCCGGTGAGGAGCGCATCCTGATCCCGTCGCCGGACGTCGCCTCCTACGACCTGCGGCCGCAGATGAGCGCGCCCGAGTTGACCGCGCGCCTGGTCGAGGCGATCCGGGATCGGCGCTTCGATCTGATCGTATGCAACTACGCCAACGGCGACATGGTCGGCCATACCGGTAGCTTCGATGCGGCGGTGCGCGCCGTGGAGGCGCTGGACGCCTGCCTGGGCGAGGTGGTCGAGGCGACCCTGGCAGCCGGTGGCGAGTGCCTGATCACCGCCGATCACGGCAACGTCGAGCAGATGTGCGACGCCGAGTCGGGTCAGGCACATACCGCGCATACCCTCAATCCGGTGCCGCTGATCCTGGTCAGCGGACGGGCCGGGCAGTTCGCCCTCGGGGATGGCAGGCTGTGCGACATTGCGCCGACCCTGCTGGACTTGATGGGGTTGGCGCTGCCGGCGGAAATGGAAGGGCGGTCGCTGTTGCTGAAGGATTGATGGTCGCTGGGGCGTGCCTGCCGCCGAAAGGCGGATGATCGCCCTAGATCGGCTCCTCGTCCGCCGGGTAGCGGCTGGCGGTCAGGCTTTCCTTGATCTTGCGCAGGTGTGGCTGGAAATCCACGCCGCGGCGCAGGGTCACCCCGGTGGCGAGCACGTCGAGCACGGTGAGCTGAATGATGCGCGAGGTCATCGGCATGTAGATGTCGGTGTCCTCCGGCAGCGGAATGTCCAGGCTCAGGGTGCTGGCCTTGGCCAGCGGCGAGCCGGCGGCGGTCAGGCCGAGCACCGAGCCGCCGTTCTCCCGCGCCAGGCGTGCCACCTCCACCAGTTCGCGGGTGCGCCCGGTATAGGAAATGATCACGAACAGATCACCGGTGTGCGCCACCGAGGCGATCATGCGCTGCATCAGCACGTCGGAATGCGCCGACACTGCCAGGTTGAAGCGAAAGAACTTGTGCTGCGCGTCGAGCGCCACCGAGGCCGAGGCGCCGAGGCCGAAGAAATGGATCTGCCGCGCCTGGATCAGCAGGTCGACCGCACGGCTGACGTGCTGCGGGTCAAGGCTCTGGCAGGCGCTGTCCAGCGAGGCGATGGTGCTGCCGAAGATCTTGCGGGTGTAGGCCTCGGGGCCGTCGTCCGCCGATACCGCGCGGCTGACGTAGGCGGCGCCGCTGGCCAGGCTCTGTGCCAGTTGCATCTTCAGTTCCGGGTAGCCGTTGGCGCCGAACGAGCGGCAGAAACGGTTGACCGTCGGCTCACTGACGGCGGCGGCCTGGGCCAGCGCGGCGATGCTGAAGCGCGTGGCCTGCTGCGGATCATGCAGGATCACTTCGGCGACCTTGCGTTCGGCCTTGTTCAGGTCGTCCAGGCGGCTCTGGATTTGTTCCAGCAGGTTGCGCACGCGATCCATAGGGAGCTCCTAACAGGCGGTTGAACGGGCTTGGCAGCAGGGCAATGGCTAGCTGTGATCTCTCAGTAGGTTGTTCATCCGGGGCATTCCCGGAATTCTGGAAGCGCGACCAACACAGCCTTCCAGGAGCCCCGGATGAACCTGCATAAACATGCCCGTCTTACCCCGCGAGGTCGAGCCCTTCTCGTGCAGCGCATGCTCAACGGTCTGCGAGTCGAAGATGCGGCACAAGCCGCTGGCGTCAGTGTGCGTACAGCCTACAAGTGGCTCAAACGCTTTCGTGAGGAAGGTGAGATTGGCCTGATGGATCGTTCATCACGTCCGCACTCATGCCCCCATGCCACGGCAATCGCTCTGGTCGAGCAACTGATCGAGCTACGTCGCTCTCGCAAGACTTACCGGCAGATCGCTCAGATACTCGGCCTGGCCGTCAGTACCGTGGCCCGCCGCCTCAAGCAGGCCGGCTTTCATCGGCTGGCTGAGCTGGAACCCGCTCCTGTGGTGGTGCGTTATGAATACGCCAATCCTGGCGATCTCCTGCACTTGGACATCAAGAAGCTTGGCCGCTTCTGGAAACCCGGGCATCGAGTCACTGGCGACCGTCAGCAGTGCTCCGACGGCGCCGGCTGGGAGTTCATGCACGTGGCTATCGACGATGCGTCCCGACTGGCGTTCACCAGCCTGCATCCAGATGAGCGCGGCAGCAGCGCCTGCCGGGCCTTGCTGCAAGCACTGCGCTACTACCGCGGGCTGAACATCTGCTTTCGGCGCGTCATGACAGACAACGGCGCCTGTTATCGGTCCCGGGCGTTTCAACGGTTGTGTGCTCGACTCAGGCTGAAACACATCCGTACCAAGCCCTATACGCCACGCACCAACGGTAAGGCCGAGCGCTTCATCCAAACGAGCCTGCGTGAATGGGCCTATGCCCGTAGCTACGACACTTCACAGCAGCGAGCAGCGCACCTGCTGCCCTGGCTGCATCACTACAACTGGCACCGACTGCACGCCAGCCTCGGATACCTGCCCCCGATCAGCAGAGCACCGCTTCCACTGAACAACGTACTGGGTTTACACAGCTAGCCAAACGGCCGGCCTATCCTACTGATGCCGCCTGTGACTCACCACTGCTTATCCGGATAATGGAAAAATGTTGTTGTTATTACAACATTTGTTCTTGATTTAACCGCTGTTACACGGTATTTCTAGCGCATCTTGATAGAAGAACAAACATCATGGCCGCGATAAAGCTCGAATCCTGTACCTTTGCCCTGTTCGGCGCCCTCGGCGATCTGGCTCTGCGCAAGCTGTTTCCCGCGCTTTACCAGCTCGATCGCGCCGGTTTACTGCACGACGACTCCCGCATCCTCGCCTTGGCCCGCGAAGCCGGCGAGCCACAGCGCCATCTGACCGCCATCGAGCAGGCCCTGCGCCTGTACGTGCCGGCCAAGGAGCTGGAGGAGGGCGCGCTGGCGCGTTTCCAGGCGCGCCTGCACTACCTGACCATGGATTTTCTTCAGGCCGAGGACTACCTGGCCCTGGCCGAGCTGGCCGGCGCACAGGACCAGCTGGTCGCCTACTTCGCCACCCCGGCATCGGTGTATGGCGGCATCTGCGCCAACCTGGCCGCCGTCGGGCTGGCCGAGGGCACGCGGGTGGTGCTGGAGAAACCGATCGGCCACGACCTGGCATCCTCGCGTGCGGTCAACGACGCGGTGGCGCGGGTGTTCCCGGAGAACCGCGTCTATCGCATCGACCATTACTTGGGCAAGGAGACGGTGCAGAACCTGATTGCCCTGCGTTTTGCCAACAGCCTGTTCGAAACCCAGTGGAACCAGAACCACATCTCCCACGTGGAAATCACCGTGGCCGAGAAGGTCGGTATCGAGGGCCGCTGGGGCTACTTCGATCAGGCCGGGCAACTGCGCGACATGATCCAGAACCACCTGCTGCAGCTGCTCTGCCTGATCGCCATGGACCCGCCCAGCGACCTCTCCGCCGACAGCATCCGTGACGAGAAGGTCAAGGTGCTCAAGGCGCTGGAGCCGATCAGCGTCGAGCAGCTCGGCCAGCGCGTGGTGCGTGGCCAGTACGTCGCTGGCAGCAGCGATGGACGGCCGGTACCGGGCTATCTGGAGGAAGAGAACTCCAATACCCAGAGCGACACCGAAACCTTCGTCGCCCTGCGTGCCGACATCCGCAACTGGCGCTGGGCCGGCGTGCCCTTCTACCTGCGCACCGGCAAGCGCATGCCGCAGAAGCTGTCGCAGATCGTCATTCACTTCAAGGCGCCGCCGCACTACATCTTCGCCCCGGAGCAGCGCCAGCTGATCGGCAACAAGCTGATCATCCGCCTGCAGCCGGACGAGGGCATCGCCCTGCAGGTGCTGACCAAGGACCAGGGGCTGGACAAGGGCATGCAGCTGCGCAGCGGCCCGCTGCAGCTGAGCTTCTCCGACACCTATCGCAGCGCCCGCATCCCCGACGCCTACGAGCGGTTGCTGCTGGAGGTGATGCGCGGCAACCAGAACCTGTTCGTACGCAAGGACGAGATCGAGTATGCCTGGCAGTGGTGCGATCAGCTGATCGACGGCTGGCAGCGTCTGGGCGAAGCGCCGAAACCCTACACGGCAGGCAGCTGGGGGCCGATGGCCTCGGTGGCGCTGATCACTCGCGACGGGAGGAGCTGGTATGGCGATCTCTGATCTCGACCTGCCGCCGGGCGTCAGCGCCCGCAGCCACGCCGCGGCCGAGCAACTGGCCGACGCCCTGGCCCTGCGCGTGGCCGAGGCGCTGCGCCAGGCCATCGACAGCCGCGGCAGCGCCACCCTGGTGGTGTCCGGCGGGCGCAGCCCGGTGGCCTTCTTCGAGGCCCTGGCGCAGCAGGCGCTGCCCTGGGCGCAGGTGCTGGTCAGCCTGGCCGACGAGCGTTGGGTGCCGGTCAATCACGCCGGCAGCAACGAGGCGCTGGTGCGCCGTCATCTGCTGCGTGGCGCGGCCTCCGAGGCGAAGTTCCTCGGCCTGTACCGGGTTGCCGGCAGCCTGGAGCAGGCGGCGGAGCTGGCCGATGCGGCCTTTGCCGAATTGCCGCCGATCGACGTGCTGGTGCTCGGCATGGGTGACGACGGCCACACCGCCTCGCTGTTCCCGGACAGTCCCAATCTCGACCAGGCGCTGCGCGCCGACTGCCCGCGCCGGGTGCTGCCGATGCAGGCGCCGAGCCAGCCGGCGCAGCGCCTGACCCTGACCCTGCCGGTACTGGCCCGTGCGCGCCTGCCGCTGCTGGCGATCCAGGGCCAGGCGAAACTGAACACACTGAGCGCGGCGCTGCTGCCGGGTGAGATCGCCGAGCTGCCGATCCGCGCTTTCCTGCATTCCCCTCTCGAAATTCATTGGTGCCCCTGACATGACCAGCCTCGACCAAGACCAGCGCGCGCGCATGGCCGAAAAAATCGCCGAGATCGACCGCATTTGCGCGCAGGCGCGGATCATGCCGGTGATCACCATTGCCCGTGAGACGGACATCCTGCCGCTGGCCGACGCCCTGGCCGCCGGCGGCCTGCGCGTGCTGGAAGTGACCCTGCGCTCTGAGCACGGTCTGGAAGGGATTCGCCGCCTGCGTGCCGAGCGTCCTGAACTGTGTGTCGGCGCCGGCACCGTGCTGGACGAGGACATGCTGGCCGCCGCCACGGATGCTGGGGCGCAGTTCATCGTCACCCCGGGCAGCACCCGCGAGCTGCTGCTGGCCGCCCTGGACAGCCCGGTGCCGCTGCTACCGGGGGTGAGCAGCGCCTCCGAGCTGATGATCGGCTACGCCCTCGGCTACCGCCGCTTCAAGCTGTTCCCGGCCGAGGTCTGCGGCGGCGTCGCCGCGCTCAAGGCGCTGGCCGGCCCGTTCGGCGGCGTGCGTTTCTGCCCCACCGGCGGCATCACCCCGGACAACCTGCAGCGCTACATGGCCCAGCCCAACGTGATGTGCGTCGGTGGCACCTGGATGTTCCAGCGCGAATGGGTCGAGCAGGGCGACTGGGCGCGTATCCGGCAGTGCAGCGCCGAGGCCTTGCAGCTGCTGGATTGATAGGGCCGCAGCGCGGACTCGACCGGCAATGGTCGATTTCATGCGCCGTCCGCCGGCTCTGTTGGTGCGCACGGCGCACCCTACGGGATGGCGGCAAACCCGTAGGGTGCGCTGTGCGCACCACCAATTACTTGGACTCCTCCCATGACTAGCTTTCCGCTCCGCCAGCCGCTGCTGCTGGGCATGATGCGCCTGCTCGACTATCCCGAGCTGGCCGCGCCGCAGGCGCTGCTCGGTTTTGTCGAGCGCTGCGTGGAGCGCGGGCTGAACGGTTTCGATCACGCCGATATCTACGGCCTGGGCGAGTGCGAGGCGCGCTTCGGCGCCGCCCTGCGCCTGCGTCCGGCGCTGCGCCAGCGCCTGCAGCTGATCAGCAAGGCCGACATAGTGCCGGCGGCGCAGGACGTCTCGCGCTGGCGGGTCAAGCACTACGACAGCAGCGCCCGCTACCTGACCCAGGCGGTGGAGGCCTCGCTGCAGCGCCTGGGCGTCGAGCGGCTGGACGGCTTCCTGCTGCATCGGCCCGATCCGCTGCTGCAGCTGGACGAGGTGACGCGGGCGCTGCAGGCGCTGGTCGCGGTCGGCAAGGTCGGCTGGCTCGGCCTGTCCAATGCCGAGCCGCTGCACTGGCAGGTGCTCGGCCGCGAGCTGCCGCTGCGCTGCAACCAGATCGAGCTGTCGCTCGCCGCCCAGCAGGCGGTGTGGGACGGTCGTCTGCAGGCGCTGCAGGCCGACGGTCTGCAGGTGCTGGCCTGGTCGCCGCTGGCCGGAGGCCGTTTCGCCCCGGCGCTGCAGCAGGAATTGGAGGAAGTAGCCGCGGCGCTGCAGGCGACGCCAATGCAGGTCGCCCTGGCCTGGCTGCGCCGTTTGCCGGGTCAGCCGCTGCCGATTCTCGGCAGCCTGCGCGAGACGCGCATCGACGAGGCCCTGGCCGGCGCCGAACTGCAACTGGATGCGCCGACCTGGTTCCATCTCAGCGAGGCGGCGCGCGGCATGCGCGCGCCCTGAGCGGCTAGGCGCGATGCCGCGGCAGCCCCAGCGAGATCAGCGCGGCGGCCAGCACGAAGGCGCTCGACAGCCACAGGCAGGCCGCCAGGCCCCAGTTCTGGAACACCCAGCCGGAGAGCAGGGTGCCGAGCAATCGGCCGAGGGCGTTGGGCATGTAGTAGAAGCCGACGTCCAGCGACACGCCGTCTTCCTGGGCGTAGCTGACGATTAGGTAGCTGTGCAGCGAGGAGTTGACCGCGAACAGCACGCCGAACGCCAGCAGTCCGCCGATCAGCACCGTCTGCGCCGGTAGTGCGCTGCCCAGGCCGAGGGCGATGGCCGCCGGCAGGCCGGCCAGTAGCGCGGCCCAGACGAAAGCGGCGCGGCCGTCCGGCACCTGGCCGCTGCGCTTGCCGGTGATCGCCGGGGCCAGGCTCTGGACGATGCCATAGCCGATGATCCAGACGGCGAGGAAGCCGCCGACCCACCAGAAGTCCCAGCCGAACACAGTGGCCAGGTACACCGGCAGGGCCACCACGAACCACAGGTCGCGCGCGCCGAACAGAAACAGGCGGGCGGCCGAGAGGATATTGATCGCCCGGCTCTTGGACAGCAGGTCGCGGAACTTGGGTTTGGCCTTGGCCTTGCCCAGGTCCTTCTTCAGCAGCGCCAGGCTGGCCAGCCAGATGGCGCCGAGCGCCAGGGCCATGGCCAGCACCGCGCCGGCGAAGCCGAGCAGGCCGAGCAGGGCGCCGCCAAGGAAGAAGCCGACGCCCTTGAGCGCGTTCTTCGAGCCGGTCAGCAGCGCCACCCAGCGATACAGCGTGCCTTGCCGGCTGTCCGGCACCAGCAGCTTGATCGCGCTTTTGGCGCTCATCTTGTTGAGATCCTTGGCGATGCCGGACAGTGCCTGCGCGCCCATTACCCAGGGCACCGTGAGCATGGCCGCCGGCACCGTCAGCATCAGCAGGGCGAGCACCTGCAGCGCCAGCCCCAGGTTCATGGTGCGGTTCAGGCCGATGCGTGCACCGAGCCAGCCGCCCAGCAGGTTGGTGACGACGCCGAAGATCTCGTAGAACAGGAACAACGCGGCGATGGCCAGCGGCGTATAGCCCAGGCTGTGGAAGTGCAGCACCACCAGCATGCGCAGCGCGCCGTCGGTGAGGGTGAAGGCCCAGTAGTTGCCGGTGACCAGCAGGTACTGGCGCACTTCGGGGGTGAGCCGGGCGAGGGCGTGCATAAGGTTATCCAGTAGGGTGTCGCGGGGCCGCCTAGGCTGTGCGCAACGTTAAGGAACATGGCCTGTGTGAGCGGCTGGGCGGCATTTCGCGTTAGCCGCGACTTGTGGCGCTCCGGTCGCGGCTAAAGCCCCTCCCACAAGAGCAGAGTCAGCTGGCCTGCCCGACCATGCGCGCCAGCTCCACGGCGCGGTTGGCGTAGCCCCATTCGTTGTCGTACCAGGCGTAGATCTTCACCTGGGTGCCGCCCACCACCAGGGTCGACAGCGCATCGACGATGGACGAGCGCGGGTCGCTGCGGTAGTCGATGGACACCAGCGGCCGCTCCTCGTAACCGAGAATGCCGGCCAGCGGGCCTGCGGCGGCGGCCTTGAGTAGGGCGTTGACCTCCTCGGCGCTGGTCGCGCGCTCGACCTCGAACACGCAGTCGGTCAGCGAGGCATTGGCCAGCGGCACGCGCACCGCGTGGCCGTCGAGCTTGCCGCGCAGTTCGGGAAAGATCTCGGCGATCGCCATGGCCGAGCCGGTGGTGGTGGGGATCAGGCTCATGCCGCTGGCCCGCGCCCGGCGCAGATCCTTGTGTGGCGTATCGAGGATGCTCTGGGTATTGGTCAGGTCGTGGATGGTGGTGATCGAGCCGTGGCGGATGCGCAGGTTTTCGTGGATCACCTTGACCACCGGGGCCAGGCAGTTGGTGGTGCAGGACGCCGCGGTGACGATGCGGTGCACGGCCGGGTCGAACAGCTGCTGGTTGACCCCCATCACCACGTTCAGTGCGCCGGGCTCCTTGACCGGCGCGCAGACCACCACGCGCTTCACGCCCTGATCCAGATAGCCCTGCAGCACGGCGACGCTCTTCATCTTGCCGCTGGCTTCGAGCACCAGATCGCAATCGCTCCAGTCGGTATCGGCGATGGCCTTGTTCGCGGTGACGGCGATGCGTTGGCCGCCGACTACCACGCAGTCGCCGTCGCTGCCGGCCTCGTGCCGCCAGCGGCCGTGCACCGAGTCGAAGTTGAGCAGGTGGGCGTGGGTCGCGGCGTCGCCGGCCGGGTCGTTGATCCGCACGAACTCGAGTTCCGGCCAGTCCCAGGCGGCGCGCAGGGCCAGGCGGCCGATGCGGCCGAATCCGTTGATACCGACTTTGATGCTCATGGCGTTGGCCTCGTTAGGCAGGTGGAAAGGTTCAGCAGCAGGCTGCGCTGCGTTGCGGGCGCTCGCCCATGGCCGCCAGGCGCTTGCTGTCCGGGTTCAGCCAGTGGCGATTGGCTGCGAGCGTGGTCTCGAGCACGGCGATCACCCAGTCCGGCAGGTGCGGATGCAGGCGGTAGTAGACCCACTGACCCTGGCGCCGGTCGGCCAGCAGGCCGCCGCTGCGCAGCTGGGCCAGGTGGCGCGAGACCTTGGGTTGGCTCTCGCCGATGGCGCAGGTCAGCTCGCAGACGCACAGCTCCTCCTCGCGGGCGATCAGCAGCATCAGGCGCACCCGGGTGTCGTCGGCCAGGCACTTGAACACGGTGGTGGGGTGAGCAGTTCGGCCATGACGGCGTCCGCGGGTTGAATGTCGGGCCATAACATATGCGGGTATCCGTATATTTGAAACCCGCCGATATCCCCCGCAATCGGCGTGGGCTGGATCAGCCGTGCCGAAGGTAGACAAGCCGGAATATTCGAAAGAGAAGATGCAACGAGTGACACCATACCGGCGCGTCTGGGGAGGCAGCCGCAGGCATTGCTCAGCCGCTAATAGAGCGCGATTGCGGCGCACGAGCGCAGGCTGTGCCATACGCACCAGCAGAGCCGGCAGCCTTGAACCCGGCCCGGGATCGCCAAAAAAAAGAGCGGCCGAGGCCGCCCGAATTTCCCTGGAGGGGATTGGAGAGTGGGGTCGCTCAGGACGGCCCCGCCGCGGAGTCGGCAGTCGGGTAGTGGCGACGGCGCCAGGCCTGCACCTCGCCGGCGGCGCGCAGGCGTTGGGCGATCTCTTCCAGGGTGGCGGCGATCGGCTTCTCGCCCTTTAACATGGCGCCCAGACGAGAGTTGAACAGAGCCCAGAAGCGCTTCATCTCCGGGATGTCCGGCATGATCTCGCCGCTGGCGGCGGACTCGTAGGTGTGTTCGATCAGCGGGTCGTGGCGCAGCTCGGCCATGACCTCGTGGTTGGCCACCGCGCCCAGCGGTTTGTCGGCGTTGAGGCTGTGCAGGCCCTCGGCGCTGCTCAGGTAGTTCTCGACAAAGCGCTGTGCCTGCGTCTTGTGCGGGCTGTTGGCGTTGATCGCGGCGGCGAGGATGCCGACGAAGGGCCTGCCCCGGCGCGCGTCGTCGATGCCCGGTACATAGTCGATGGCGAAGTCGAGTCCGGCGTCGCGCAGCTCGTTCCACACCCAGGGGCCGTTGACGATCATGGCGATGCGGCCCTGCTTGAAGCCGTCCAGAGCGCTGGCGTAATCGTCGCCGGGTTCTAGCACGCCGTCGTCGAGCAGTTGCTTGAGCGCTTGCATGCCGGTGATGGCGCCAGGGGTGGCGACGCCGACATCGGCCAGGTCGTAGATGCCGCTCTGCTTGTGCAGGCTGTAGCCGCCGGCACCGGCGATGATCGGCCAGGAGAAGTACAGGTTGTTGTAGTCCCAGGCGATGGCGCGCTTGCCCTGCGTGCGCAGGCGCCGGTCCAGTGCGGTGACCTCGGCGAGGCTGCGCGGCGCGCTGGCAACCAACTCGCGGTTGTAGAGCAGGCTGACCACCTCGGTGGCCAGGGGATAGCCGAAACGCTGGGTACCCACGGTCAGCGCTTCCCAGGCGAAGCCGGGGGCGCGCTGCAGGGCCTCTGCGCTGGGCTGGAGCGGCTCGAGCAGGCCGTTGTTGATCCACGAGCCGAAGCGATCATGGGCGAAGATGACGATATCCGGGCCCTTGGTGGTGGCGGCGAACTTGTCGTACTGGACGGCGAGGTCGTCCGGGGTGGCGACCCTGACCGGCATGCCGCTGTCGGCGGTGAAGCGCTGGCCGATCTCGGCGAGGCCGTTGAAGCCCTTGTCCTGGCCGATCCAGACGGTCAGCACGTTCTTCTCGAAGGCCAGGGCTGGCCAGGGGGCGGTGCACAGCAGAATCAGTGTCGCGAGCCTTATTGTTGTTCTCATATCGACCTCTGGTTGGGCGGTCAGTCGTCAAGCCTGCCCGCCTCTGTAGGAGCCGCGCCCCGCGGCGAATGCGCGGGACGGCAACCCGGAGCCAGCACAGCTTCGCCCCGGGGCGGGGCTCCTACGGCTGCGGCGGTGGCGCCGGCCAGGTCACCCCGGGGCGATCGTTTCAGCGGATCTGGATACGTTCGAGCAGGTAGGCCTTGGCGCTGTCGTCGCCGACCCGGCCCGCTTCGTCGGCCAGGCGCAGGGCGCGCTCCAGATCCTTGCCGGCGAGGGCGGCGTCGATGCCCTGGCGGTAGTAGGCCTGGGTCTCCGGCAGCACGGCCGGGGCCGGTACGCTGGGTAGCTGGTTGCCCATCTCGCGGCCGATGCTGAACGGCGGCACGTAGCTGTTGGCCTGCTGGCCGGCCACTTGGTCCTCGATCAGCACCATCTTGATCACCCCCACCGGCGCATGCTGGGCCACCGGGTCGGGAATGTTCGGCGCCTCGTTGCCGAGGGCGCGGGCGAAGGCCTTGGCCGGGTGCTCGATGACGGTCTGGCCGCGCATCTGCGCCTCGCTGGTGTAGAGCACCAGGTAGTGTTCGTTGCCGGGGTTGTCCGGGTACAGGCGGTCGACGCGCAGGCGCGCGTCCAGGCTGTCGCCCTTGAAGCCGGAAGCCGGGGCGTAGACGAAATCCTCGGTGCCGAGCAGGCGGGTGACGCGGAACCGGCTGTCGAGCAGCATGGCGTTGGGCGCCAGCACCGTGTCGCCGGCCTGGCTGTACAGGCGGATCTCGAAGGACTTGCTGGAGGCCGGCAGCTGGAAGGCGCGGAAAAAACTCTTGCCGCTGTCGAAGGCGAAGGCGGGCGCGCTGGTGTCGATGCGCACCTCGCCGCTGAAGTTCACCGGGATCGGCTGGTAGGGCAGCTCGCGCAGCGAGGCGCAGCAGGATGACGCGGCGGCCAGGGCCTGTTCGGCGCTGCCGGCGGAGGTCTGCAGGGGCGCCGGGCTGGCGCTCAGGGCATCGATGCGGCGTAGCGGTTCGCTGGCGCAGCCGGTTAACAGAACGGTGAGTAGCGCGAGGCTGGCGATCTTGAACGGTGGCATGGGTTATTCCTCTTTTTATGTCACGCCTGGTAAAAGGCCCCGGCCTATTGCAGAACCGGGGCAAGGACCACAGGAGCAGCGTTACGGTATTGCCGGGCAGCCGGATGCAACGGATGCCCGAGCGCTTACCACCAGGCCTCGGCCTGGACGCCGAAGGTGAGGCCGTCGTCGTCGCCGGCGTCGATGGACTCGCTGGCGGCGTTGTACTTTCCGCCGTCCCACATGGCGTAGGTGGCGAACACACGGATCTGCGGACGTGCCCAGAAGCTGCGGCCGGCCGACCACTGCTGGGCCAGGGTGACTTTCTTCAGGTCGCGGGACTTCTCGCCCTTGGCCTGCGGGTCGATATGGTCGTAGCCGAACTCCAGCGCGGTGCTCATGGTGTTGGTCCACTTGTACACTGGGCGCACGCCGAACGAGGTCCAGGTCTGCCCCGAGTCGTTGTCGAAGTCCTTATCCTCGTAGATCTGCACGTACATCATCTCGATGTCGTCGGTCAGGCCGACTACGCCCTGGTTGACCAGACGGAACATCTTGCCGTCGCTGTTGCCGGTGCTGTTGCGCCCGGTGCTGCCGATGATGCCGTCGGTGCCGTACTGCAGGGCGAGCTTGTTGAAGCCGCCGAACCAGTTGCCCTGGATGTGCTGTACGGTGACCAGATGACCCTTCTGGTTGGTGTAGCCGGGGTCCTTCTCCTGGAGGTCGCTCAGGTTGGCCTTGCCGTAGTCGTAGCCGAGCTCCAGCTTGGCGTCGGTGTTGAAGTCGATGTCGGTCAGGCGCAGGTCGAGGGTGTCGTTGGCCACGTTGGTACCGGTGCCGGTGCCTTCGTAGACGTAGTCGCCATCGTTGTTGCGCATCCAGGCCACGTGCGCCTTGGCGAAGCCCAGGTCGATGTCCTCGATACCGGCGCCGGGGCCGGAGACGTCCCAGTAGTAGTAATCGTTGATGTGCACGTCGTTGCGCTTGTAGTAGCGCTTGCCGGCCCACAGGGTGGCGCCGGGCAGGGCGGGCAGGAAGTTCTTGGCCTGCACGTTGAACTGGCGGATCGAGCTGGTGCCGTTGTTGAAGGCGCTGCCGCTGTCGCTGTCGGTGGCCTCCCAGTCGTTCGCCTGGTCCGACTTGTAGGCGATCATGCTGTCGATATAGAAGCTCTGCTCGCCTTCCTTCCATACCTCATGGCCGAGACCGATCTCGGCATAGGTCTCGCATTCGTTGCCGAGGCGGTACTTGGCCGGTGCGCCGGCCGCCTGGAAGCAGGCCTGGTCGCCGCCGCCGGCGGTGGCACCGATGCCGGAACGCATGTAGCCATGGAAGTCCAGGGCCAGGGCCGGGGTGGCCAGCAGCATGGCGGCGAACAGGGCGCTGGGACGCAGCAGCTGGGCGGGTTGCTTGGTATTCATCGTGGGTCCTTCTTTCTTGTTGGATTCGGTGTCGGACTGACTGGGCGCGACAGGGCAGGCAGTCGGCCCGGTGGCGCTTCGGGCAAGAGTCGGGCAAGGCAAGGCGCCACCACATCCTCCCCGGGGCGCTTTTTTCCAGGCGGAGCGGCGGGGCGTAGCGCGGCGCCAGGGGGGATGGCGCAAGCGTGGCTGCCCTACGCCTGCGCTCTACGCCGCCAGAAACTGCGCGGGGGAGGTTTGGCGGCGCGGCCAGGCGCGGCAGGCTGCCGTGATCGGGTCGCCCGCGCGCGGCCCGATCAGTCCATCCGGGGGCTGCCCCCCGTAGTCGGATGCTCACAACAATGACAACAACGGAGCTTCAAGATGAACCGATACCTGCGACTGGCCGGCCTGGTGCTGGCCATGGCCCCGCTGGCCTATCCCTGGGGCAACCTGGTGCGCGCCGCCGACGCACCGGGCAAGACTGCCGCCGGCGTGCGCTACCACGGCGGCGACGAAATCATCCTCCAGGGCTTTCACTGGAACACCGTGCGCACCACCTCGAGCGACTGGTACGCGACCCTGTCCAGCATGGCGCCGACCCTGGCCGCCGACGGTTTCAGTGCGATCTGGATGCCGGTGCCCTGGCGCGACTTCTCCAGCTGGAGCGACCCGGCCAACGGCACCTCGGGCGGCGGCGAGGGCTACTTCTGGCACGACTTCGACAAGAACGGCCGCTACGGCAGCGACAGCCTGCTCAAGCAGGCCGCCGGCGCGCTCAATGCGGCCGGGGTCAAACCCATCTACGACGTGGTGCCCAACCATATGAACCGCGGCTACCCGGACAAGGAGATCAACCTGCCGGCCGGACAGGGGCTGTGGCGCCACGACTGCAATGACCCGGGCAACTACGCCAACGACTGCGACGACGGCGACCGCTTCATGGGCGGCGACGCCGACCTCAATACCGGCCATCCGCAGAACTACGCGATGTTCCGCGACGAGTTCGCCAGGCTGCGCAGCCAGTATGGCGCCGGGGGCTTTCGCTTCGACTTCGTCCGCGGCTACGCCGGCGAGCGGGTCGCCAACTGGATGAGCGATGCCCACGACAACGGCTTCTGCCTCGGCGAGCTGTGGAAGGCGCCGGGCGAGTACCCGAGCTGGGACTGGCGCAACGGCGCCAGCTGGCAGCAGATTCTCAAGGACTGGTCCGATCGCGCCAAGTGCACGGTGTTCGACTTCGCCCTCAAGGAGCGCATGCAGAACGGCGGCATCGCCGACTGGCGCCACGGCCTCAACGGCAACCCCGATGCGCGCTGGCGCGAGGTGGCGGTGACCTTCGTCGACAACCACGACACCGGCTACTCGCCCGGCCCCAACGGCGGCCAGCACCACTGGCCGTTGCCGGACGCGCGGCTGAAGCAGGCCTACGCCTACATCCTCAGCAGCCCGGGCACGCCGGTGGTGTACTGGCCGCACATGTACGACTGGGGCCATGGCGACTTCATCCGCCAGCTGATCCAGATCCGCCGCGCCGCCGGGGTCAAGGCCGCCTCGGCGATCCAGTTCCATTCGGGTTATTCCGGCCTGGTGGCGACGGTCGGCGGCAGCCAGCAGCAATTGCTGATCGCCCTGGACTCCAACCTGGACTCGCCCGGCCAGGTGGCCAGCGGCGACTTCACCGAGGCGCTCAACGCCGACAACGGCGCGATCCGTATCTGGCGCAGCGGCCAGGGTGACGATGAAGATCAGGGCGAGCTGGTCAGCGTCAACTTCCGCTGCGACAACGGCGTGACTCAGTGGGGCGACAGCGTCTATGCGGTGGGTAACGTCGCCCAGCTGGGCAACTGGAGCGCGGCCGGCGCCGTGCGCCTGAGCGACACCAGCGCCTACCCGACCTGGAAGGGCAGCATCGCCCTGCCGGCCGGCCAGCAGCTGGAGTGGAAATGCATCATCCGTAACGAGAGCGACCCGGCGCAGGTCAAGACCTGGCAGCCGGGAGGCAACAATAGCCTGACGGTTACGGTCGGGGCCACCACCAGCGGCGGCTTCTGAGTCTGCCGGGCCGCCGCGCCGTTCCCGGCGGCCCGGTCTCTATCGACAGGAGAGATCGATGTTGTCCCCTCTTGTAAACCGGCTGACCGCCTTCAAGGTCGGCTTCCTGCCGCGGCTG
Source organism: Ectopseudomonas khazarica (assembly GCF_017915135.1). NCBI lineage: Bacteria > Pseudomonadati > Pseudomonadota > Gammaproteobacteria > Pseudomonadales > Pseudomonadaceae > Ectopseudomonas > Ectopseudomonas khazarica. The sequence continues at coordinate 2,733,725 of NZ_CP068551.1, forward strand.
TACCTGCTGATCGCGGCGCTGGCCCTGCTGCTGGTGCTGCTCGGCGGCAGCAGCCTGAGCGCCATCGGCGAGCTGCAGGGCTCGGGCGAACGCATCGCCCACAGCGCCGCGCGGCTGCAGGCCAGCCAGAGCTTCTTCAGTGCCCTGCAGGGCCTGACCCAGAACCTGTCCGATGCCCTCGGCGCCGAACGCGCCGAGGAACTCGAGGCCTTCGCCACCGCGCATGGGCAGCATGCCGAACGGGTCGACGCCCGCCTGGACGTCATGCGGACCCTGGGGAACGGCGCCGAACAGGCCGAGCTGGTGCGGCTGGGGCAGTTGCTGCCGCAGCTGGACGCGCAGAGCCGCGAACTGCTGGAGGCGCAGCGCCAGGTGCTGGCGCGGGTCGAGCGCACTGCGGTGACGCTGCGCAACCTGCAGCTGCAACTGTCGCGCTTCAAGCAGGACCTGCTCAGGGTGCAGGCGGTCACCAAGGACGACTACGTCGCCTACTCGCTCAAGCAGTTCATCATTCCGCTGGAGCAGGTCGAGGCACTGGTCTTCGACGCGGTCGGCAGCGCCTCGCCGCAGCGCCTGCAGCAGGCCGAGGCCAAGGTCAGGGAACGCATGCCCAATCTGCATGACAAGCTGGGGCGGGTGCTGGACGACCTACTGCCCCACCAGGACAGTCGCACCGACTATGTGCATACCTATCGGGGCGAGTTCGCCGAGATCAAGCGCAACCTGCTGCTCGACGGCCAGGGCGCGCTGGCCCAGTACGCCGGCTGGCTCGCCGACAAGCAGGCTAACCAGGAGCGCAAGCGCCAGCTGCAGGCGTTGCAGGCGCAGGTGGGCGAGCAGGTCGGGCAACTGATCGAGGCGAGCGAGCGCGACGCCCGGGCGCAGCTTGAACAGGCGCGCCTGACCTATCGGCGCGGCTTCGATCGCCTGCTGTGGCTGGCCGCGCTGTCGCTCGGCATCGCCCTGAGCATGGGCATTTGGCTCAGCCGCACCATGCGCCGGGCGCTGGGAGCGGTGTCCGGCGCGCTGAACCGGTTGGCCGAGGGCGATCTGCGCGGCCGCTGCGATTACCAGCGGGCAGACGAGTTCGGCCGGGTCGCGGCGGACGTCAATCGGGTCGCCGGCAACCTGCGCGACGCCCTGGCGCAGCTGGGCCGCGCCGCCGACCAGCAGGACGCCATCGCCCGTGGCAATGCCGATTCCTGCGCCGAGGCGCGCCAGGGCCTGGATCGGCAGCGCTCGAGCATCGGTGCGCTGGCCGCCAGCCTGACCCAGATGGAATCGAGCTTCGCCGAGGTGGCGGTGCATGCCGAGCAGACCGCGCGGCGGGTCGACAGCGTCGGCGCCTGCGTCGACAGCGGCAGCCAGATCATGGCCGGCACCATCCGCAGCACCCGGGCGCTGGCGCAGCAGCTGCAGGGCAGCGTGGCCGAGATCGCCGAGGTCGAGGTCGGCGGGCAGCGCATCGGCCAGATCCTCGCGGTGATCCGCAGCATCGCCGAGCAGACCAACCTGCTGGCCCTCAACGCGGCCATCGAGGCGGCGCGTGCCGGCGAGCAGGGCCGCGGCTTCGCCGTGGTCGCCGACGAGGTGCGCAGCCTGGCCTTGCGCACGGCCAGTTCCACCGGCGAGATCCAGTCGCATATCGACGGTCTGCTGCAGGGCATCCAGGCGGCGGTACAGTCGCTGGAGCTGAGCCGCCAGCACATGCAAGCCAACCTGGCCCAGGTCGGCGAGGCCGATCAGGCGATGCAGCGGATCCACGAGCAGGTCGGCGCCATCGCCGGCATGTCGCGGCAGATCAGCCAGGCCACCGCCCAGCAGCGCCTGGCTGCCGAAGACGTGACGCGCAGCATGCACGACATCCACGCGGTGGCCGAGGACAACATGCAGCGCATCGTCGGTATCACCGAGAGCAGCGAGCGCCAGGTGGCCATGGTGGCCGAGCAGCAGGCGCTGTGCGCCCGCTACCTGACCTGAGCGATCGGTGCCTGCTGCGCGAAGGCGTGTATCCGGCGGATTGGGGCGGGGTGGCGGAGGATGAGAGGGCGTTCGGCGAGTGACCGCGCAAGCTCGGTGCGCACGGAGCACCCTACGATGGTGCCGATACGCCGATATGTAAGTCTGCGGATATGGTGCGGCGAGCCCTAGGGTGCGCCGTGCGCACCAGGGATAAACGCCGATCTGCCAGACCGGCGCCTATTCCCGGTCCGGTCGAGTTGTCGCCGCTGGATGGGGTATGCAGAAAGAGCCACCGAGGCCGCGGTGCTCCGCGGCGCACCCTGAGAACACGGCAGGCCTTTGTAGGGGGCGCGCGTGGCCGCCTAGCAGGCTGTTGAAAAACTATCTGCGTTGCCACTGCTGCGTTAAAAACAGGCTCGTGCGCGAGTCCGATCAAAATGCTCATTTACAGCTCGTAAACTCCGCTTTTTCGCCTATTTTTGCCTTGCATTGGCTGCCTCGCCTACGTTTTTCAACGGCCTGCTAGCTCTGCCTATTCACCAACCTGCCACTCATGCGCCTGCTGCAGCGCCTGTTCCAGCTCGGCGCGCCAGGCGTCCGGGGTGCGGCCTTCGAGCAGTTCCAGGCGCCGCAGCTGGGCGCCGCATTCGTCCAGGCAGCGTTGCAGCCAGGCGATGCGCTGCAGGGTCAGCGGCGTGCAGGTCTGGCCGCCGAGGTCGTCCTCCAGATCGCTCAGGTGCGAGCGCCAGGCCTCGCGCAGGTACAGGCCGTCGAGGCCGCCGCCCAGCGCGTCCTGCCACTGGTCGATGATGCGTTGCAGCCAGGCCAGTACCGTGGCGCTGGCGCCGCGTCCAGCCAGATGGCTGCGCAGGCGCCGGTAGCACTCCAGGGCGATGCGCTTTTCCAGCTCAAGCGCGGTCAGGGCGGCGCTCTGCCCGCGCTCGCGCTCCAGGCCCAGCAGATAGGCGTAGTAGCAGCGCGTTTCGAAGCGCTCGGCGCCGTGGTGCTGCGGGGTCAGCAGCCCGTTGCTGTTGCACGCGCGCAGCGGGTCGAAGCGGTACATATAGCCGAAGTCGAACAAGCGGATGCGGCCGTCGTCGAGCAGGTTGCCCGGGCACAGGTCCCACTCGAAGAAGCCCAGCTGCAATAGCGCCAGCAGCGTATCGAACAGCTGCAGCAGGCGCCGCTCGTCCCACTCGCTGACCGCCTCGCCGGCGATCCACGGCGATAGCAGCAGACCTTGGCGATAGCTGGCGTAGCGGGTCTCGACTATCGCACCGAGAGCCTCGTGCCACTGTTCCTGACGCTTGAGTGCCTGCAGTTCGCTGCGGCGCTGCACTTCGTTGAGAAACGAGGTCTGGCCGTCGGGGTTCTTCACCTTGCACGGATTACGTGCGCGCTTGAGCGTCCACAGCCTACCGCTGACCTCAATCTGGTAGATCTCTGCGGTAAGCCCACTGCCGAAATGGCGACGCACCCAGGGGCTACTGGCACGGGTGGCGAGCAACTGGTCGAGGGGCAGCGGGCAACCCGCGAGCGAGCCTACTTCGAGTTCGGCGCGGCTGGCGGCGAAGGCCAGCTGGCTTTGACGGCGTTGTTGTTCTGGTGTCATGACGGTACCGGGTAGCAGGTGGTGCGCGGCGTACCCTACGGACTCCGCGCGCTGAGAAATCATCAACGTCCTTGCACGATCACCACCCGGTCTTCGCCGAGGGTGCGGGCGAAGGCGTAGGGCTGGGTGGACAGCTGCTGGTGGCGGCCGGCGCCGATGGCCGGGTGGCGCGCGCGGAACTGGCCGAGCAGGCGCCAGTGCGCCAGCAGTTCGGCGATGGGCGCCTGCTGCTGGGCGTCCCAGTTCATCGACGAGCGCGTGCCCTGGTGCGGGTCCGAACCCGTGGGCCCGAGCGGGCGCGCGCTTTCGTCGCCGTAGTAGATCTGCACCGCGCCGGGTGCCAGCAGCAGGGCTCCGGCCAGGCCGCGCTGGCGCGCCAGTTGATGGCCCTGGTCGGCGAAGAACAGCGAGGTGTCGTGGGACGAGGCGTAGCTCATGAAGTTGTGCCGCGCGTCGTTGGCCAGCAGCTCGGCGTAGTCGCGGTAGCCGTCCTCGATCTGGCGCAGGCACTCGCTGCCCCTGGCGGCCAGCTCGCCCTGGAAGTCGAAGTTGATCAGCGCGTCGAAGCCGTGCTCCTGGTAAACGCTGGCCTGCGGGCCGTGGCCGAACACCTCGCCGACCATCCAGAACGGGCTGCCGCTCATGGGATCATCGGGGTTGGCCGCCGACCACTCGGCGCGCGCCTTGTCGGCTGCCTGGCGCAGCGCCGCCCAGCTCTCCAGTTCGACGTGCTTGACGGTATCGGCACGAAAGCCGTCGACGCCGAATTCGCGCACCCAGAAGCTCAGCCATTCCACCAGATAGTCGCGCACCCGGTAGCCCTCGCGTGGCACGGCGCGGGTGTCGGCCTTGCGCAGCAGGAAGGGCGGCAGGGACACCGGCTGCTGACTCTCGGTCTTGAAGTCGGGGAGGAAGGCCAGCGAGCCTTGGCGCGGGTCGACCAGCACGCTGGGCGGGCTGTCATAGTCGGCGATGTCGGCGCGTACCCAGTCCTTGCCCCACCACTGGCGCCAGGCGTCGTGCTGGTAGTCGATCAGGTTGTGGTAGGCGTGCAGGTTCTCGAAGCTCTCCGGCTGCCAGTCGCTCCAGCGCGGCGGCAGGTACTGCTGCATGCCGCCGCGCAGCGCGCCGAAGCCGAGCGCCTGCATGTCGGCCAGGGTCGAATAGCCGGGGTGGTTGAGCACCACGTCGAACAGCACGCGGATGCCGCGGGCGTGAGCCTGGGCGATCAGCTCGCGCAGCTCGTCTTCCGTCCCCATGTTGGCGTCCAGGCGGGTGAAGTCCAGGGCGTAGTAACCGTGGTAGGCGTAATGGCGAAAGTCGCCCTTGTCACCGCCGCCGACCCAGCCATGGATCTGCTCGAAGGGCGCGCTGATCCACAGTGCGTTGATCCCCAGCTGCTGCAGGTAGTCGAGCTTGCCGGTCAGGCCGCGCAGGTCGCCGCCATGGAAGGTACCGATCTCCTGCTCGCCGTCGGGCTGGCGCCCGTAGCTGCGGTCGTTGCCGGTATCGCCATTGGCGAAGCGGTCGGTGATAGCGAAATACACCGTGGCATTGCGCCAGTCGTGGGCGGGCGCTGGCGCCGGCTCGGTTGGCTCGAGCAGGAGCAGGCCGTCGCTATGCGCCGCCGGGGTCAGCTCGATACGGCCGTTTTCCACCGTGGCCAACTGGCCGCTGTAGGCATCGCGCAGCACCTCGCCATCGGCGAATACCTGGCCGACCGCGACGCTCAGCGCCTCGCCCTGCCAGGTGCGGCAGGTGCTGCGCGGCGCCTGCTCGCGCAGCGGCAGCAGGCGCAGATGGGGCTGGGCGTCTTCCTGAAACAGCAGGCGATAGCGGCCGGGCTCGCCGATCTGCAGGCTGAGTGAGCTGCCCGCGTGCCAGTCCTGACGCTGGTACAAGGCCAGCGGCTGGGCGCTGCCGCTGGCATTGGGCGCCTGCAGACGCAACTGGCCGGCGCTCAGTTCCAGCTCGACGCTGTAGCGCTGCGGCGCGGAGTTATTCCATTGCAGCGGCACTGGCCGTTGATCCAGCCAGGCCTGCAGCTGCGGCTCGGCGCTGGCAAACTGGCAGAGCAGGGCGCAGGCCAGGGTGGTGAGCGAAGTCGGCAACGAAGGGCGGCGCATGGGGTTCTCCTGCAACTGGCGAGCCTCCAGTACACCCGCACCACGCCGCCTGCAACAGGCGCAGAAGGGGCAGGGGTGCATACTTTTTTCAGGGAGGCGCTGGCAGACTACGCCCCCGCTTCTACGCCCTCGAGAGCGCGACCGGGGAGGATGTGGCGCTTGCCCTTTCGGTCGAGGATGACCGGGCTGGCAGAGCGCTCACCGGCTCGCCGCGGTTGTGGATCAAAAACAAGAAGCCACGAGGACAACAAGACATGAACAAGACGCTGCTCAGCGCAGTCGCCATCGGCCTCGCCGCCACCCTGAGCCATTCCCTGCCGGCCCAGGCCGCCATCGAGGAGGGCAAGCTGGTCATCTGGATCAACGGCGACAAGGGTTACAAGGGGCTGGCCAAGGTCGGCGAGCGCTTCACCGCCGACACCGGCATCGCCGTGGAGGTGGCCCATCCGGACAGTGCCACCGACAAGTTCCAGCAGGCCGCCGCCACCGGCAACGGCCCGGACATCTTCATCTGGGCTCACGACCGCCTCGGCGAATGGGCGCAGAGCGGGCTGATCTCGCCGATCACCCCCAGCGCCAAGGTCCAGGGCGAGATCGAGGACTTCGCCTGGGAGGCGGTGACCTACGGCGGTAAGCTGTGGGGCTACCCGATGGCGGTCGAGGCCATCGGCCTGCTCTACAACAAGGCGCTGGTGCCGACCCCGCCGGCCAGCTTCGACGAGGTGCTGGCGCTCAACGCCGAGCTGGCCAAGTCCGGCAAGCGCGCCATCCTCTGGGACTACAACAACACCTACTTCACCTGGCCGCTGCTGGCCGCCAACGGCGGCTATGCCTTCGCCGCCGCCGAGGGCGGCTACGACACCAGTCGCACCGGGGTCAACAACGCCGGCGCCAAGCAGGGCGCGCAGACCCTCAAGGCGCTGATCGACGCCGGGGTGATGCCCAAGGGCGCCGACTATAGCGTCGCCGAGGCCGCCTTCAACAAGGGCGAGTCGGCCATGTTCATCAGCGGCCCCTGGGCCTGGGCCAACGCCAAGAAGAGCGGCATCGATTTCGGCGTGGCGCCGATTCCCGCGGTCGGCGACGCGCCGAGCCGGCCCTTCAGCGGGGTGATGGCCGCCGCGCTGAACGCCGCCAGCCCCAACCAGGCGCTGGCCGTGGAGTTCCTCGAGAACTACCTGCTGCAGGTCGAGGGGCTCAAGACCGTGAGTGCCGACGTGCCGCTCGGCGCCGTGCCGAACAAGGCCTATATGGCCGAGCTGGCCAGCGACCCGTTGATCAAGGCCACCTTCGACAACGCCCAGCTCGGCCAGCCGATGCCCAACGTGCCGGAGATGGGCGCCTTCTGGTCGGCCATGGCGCCGGCGCTGAGCAACATCACCTCCGGTCGGCAGACCGTGGACGCCGCGCTGGACGACGCCGCCAAGCGCATCGCCAAGTGAAATCCGGCCGCCGTCGACGCCTGGCGTCGCGGCGGCCCCGCTCCGAGGCTATAAACCTGATGTCCGTCGTCAATCTTTCCGCCGCCGTGGCCAGTACGCCCATGAAACTGTTTTCCCTGCCGTCGCTACGTGCCGGCCTGCGCTGGAGCCTGTGGGGCCTGTTCAATGTCCTGGCGCTGTATCTGGTGCTGGCGCTCTATGCCCAGCAGCAACTGGCCTTCGCCCTGCTCGGCCTGGTGGTCACCGGCATCGCCAGCTACGTGTTCATCAGCCGCCGCACCTACGCCCATCGCTACATCTACCCGGCGTTGGCGGGCATGCTGGTGTTCGTCATCTTTCCGCTGCTGTACACCGTGGGCATCGGCTTCACCAACTACAGCGGCAGCAATCTGCTGAGCTTCGAGCAGGTGCAGCGCTATCACCTGCGCCAGACCTACCTGGCCGGCGAGCGCTACGCCTTCAGCCTGCACCGCGATGAGGCCGGCGAGCTGCGTTTGCGCGTCGACAAGGGCGAGCGCGGCGCGTTCGTCTCGCCGCCTCTCGTTGGGGATGCGACCGGCGACGCGGCCGGCGAGCCGCTGGCGCTCAGGGCCGAACGCGAACCCGGCGAGCTGGGCGAGGCACTGGCGCTGCGCGAGGTGATCCAGCGCCGCGCCGAGCTGGAGCAGTGGGTGCTGCGCGGCAGCGACGGCGAGCTGCTGCGTCTGTACGGCCTGCGCGAGGTGGCGGCGGTCAAGCCGCTGTACCGCCTGCTGGAAAACGGCGACCTGCTCAACACGCGTAGCAACGAGCGCCTGGAGCCCGACCATACCACCGGCTTCTACCTCGACAGCCACGGCAACAAGGTGGCGCCGGGCTTCACCGTGTTCGCCGGCACCAGCAACTTCACCCGGGTACTGACCGACCCGAGCATCCGCGGGCCCTTCCTCGAGATCTTCGTCTGGACCGTGGCCTTCGCCGGCCTCACCGTGCTCTTCACCCTGGCCGTCGGCCTGGTCCTGGCCAGCCTGCTGCAGTGGGATCTGGTGCGCGGCAAGGCGTTCTACCGGCTGATGCTGATCCTGCCCTACGCGGTGCCGGCCTTTATCTCCATCCTGGTGTTCCGCGGCCTGTTCAACCAGAACTTCGGTGAGATCAACCTGTTGCTCAACGGCCTGTTCGGCATCCGCCCGGACTGGTTCAGCGACCCGACCCTGGCCCGCTCGATGATCCTGATGGTCAACACCTGGCTGGGTTACCCCTACATGCTGCTGCTGTGCATGGGCCTGCTGCAGGCCATTCCGCGCGACCTCTACGAGGCCTCGGCGATGGATGGCGCCACGCCCCTGGACAACCTGCTGAAGATCACCCTGCCGCTTCTGATCAAGCCGCTGGCGCCGCTTTTGATCGCCAGCTTCGCCTTCAACTTCAACAACTTCGTGCTGATCACCCTGCTGACCCGCGGCGGCCCGGACATCATCGGCGCCACCACCCCGGCCGGCACCACCGATCTGCTGGTGAGCTACACCTACCGCATCGCCTTCCAGGACTCGGGGCAGAACTTCGCCCTGGCGGCGGCCATCGCCACGCTGATCTTCCTGGTGGTGGGCGCGCTGGCCTGGCTCAACCTGAAACTGTCGAAAGTCAAAGTCTGAGGAACCCGCCATGGCGATGGTGCAACCGAAATCCGTGAAATACCGCCTGTGGCTGACCCATGCAAGTCTGCTCGGCTTCATCGCGCTGATCGTCTTCCCGCTGCTGATGGTGGTGTCGATCAGCTTCCGCGAAGGCAACTTCGCCACCGGCAGCCTGCTGCCGGACAACCCGACCCTGGAGCACTGGTCGCTGGCCCTTGGCATTCCCTACCAGCATGCCGATGGCTCGGTGACCCAGCCGCCGTTCCCGGTGCTGACCTGGCTGTGGAACTCGGTGAAGATCGCCTTCATCAGCTCGGCGCTGATCCTGCTGCTGTCGACCACCAGCGCCTATGCCTTCGCCCGTATGCGCTTCGCCGGCAAGGGGCCGATCCTCAAGGGCATGCTGATCTTCCAGATGTTCCCGCCGGTGCTGTCGCTGGTGGCCATCTACGCCCTGTTCGACCAGCTCGGCAAGCACGCCGGCTGGCTCGGGGTGAACAGCCACGGCGCGGTGATCGTCGCCTCGCTCGGCGGCATGGCCCTGCATATCTGGACCATCAAGGGCTACTTCGAAAGCATCGACGCCTCGCTGGAGGAGGCCGCCATCGTCGACGGCGCCACCACCTGGCAGGCCTTCGTGCACATCCTGCTGCCGATGAGCGTGCCGATCCTCGCCGTGGTGTTCATCCTCGCCTTCATCACCAGCATCACCGAATACCCCATGGCCTCGGTGCTGCTGCTGGACGTGGACAAGCTGACCCTGTCGGTCGGCGCCCAGCAGTACCTGTACGAGCAGAACTACCTGTGGGGCGACTTCGCCGCCGCCGCCGTGCTCTCCGGTCTGCCGATCACCCTGGTGTTCCTCTATTGCCAGAAGTGGATAGTCGGTGGGCTGACCGCGGGGGGCGTTAAGGGGTAGCCACGATTTGGTGCGCACGGCCTAGGCGGCCCCGCGACACCCTACGGGTTAGGCGTGATCAACCGCAAGGCGGTTGAAACCCGCCACCCGATACCGATGTAAGATTCGCCAAAACCCGGACAACGATAAATAACGGGAGAGGATCATGACCACAGCGGCCCGTCCGCCACTGCCTTTGATACCGGCCAAGCTGGCCGCGCCGTCCATTCATCCCGGCCTGCTGCCGCGGCCGCGCTTCGACGAGTGGCTGCAGCGCCTGCCCCAGGTGCGCCTGGCCGTGCTGCAGGCGCCCAGCGGCTTCGGCAAGACCGTGCTGGCCAGCCAGTGGGCCGCAGCCTTTGCCGGCGCCGTGGCCTGGCTCAATCTCGACGGCAACGACAACAGCCCGCGGCAGTTCGGCCGCTACCTGCTCAATGCCCTGCATCGCCAGCTCGAGGGCGGTTGTCCGCAGTGCGTCAATCGCGCCGAGCAGGGCGACGACGGCCTCGACGGTCTGCTCACCCGCCTGCTCGCCGAACTGCCGGCCGAGCACCCGCCGCTGTTGCTGGTGCTCGACGAGTTCGAGGCGCTGCGCAACCGCGAGGTGATCGCCGCGCTGCGCTTCTTCCTGCGCAACACGCCGCCCTGGCTGACCCTGTTGGTGTGCAGCCGCGGCCTGCCGGACCTGGGCGTGGCCGAGCTGCGGGTCAAGCGTCAGCTGCTGGCGCTGGACGCCAGCCACCTGGCCTTCGAGCTGGACGAAGTGCAGGCGCTACTGGATCTGGGCTTGCCGATCGCCATCAACCGCGAGCAGGTCGAGCGCCTCAACCGGCGCATCGGCGGCTGGCCCTGCGCGCTGCAGCTGACCCTGCAGGAGGTGCAGACCGGGCGCGGCATGGACCTGTTTCTCGAGGCGCTGCAACTCGGCCATCCCTACGTGCGCGACTATTTCCGTGAGCAGGTGCTCTACGGCCTGGACGGCGCCACTCAGGATTTTCTGCAGTCCACATGCCTGCTCGAGCGCTTCAGCGCGCCGCTGGCCGACCGCCTGACCGACAGCTGCAACGGCCGCGAGATGCTGGAAAACCTCGAACGCAGCGGCCTGTTTATCCAGGCGGTGGACCCGTTGCGTCAGTGGTTCGCCTACCACCCGCTGTTCGCCAGCTTCCTGCGCAACGAGCTGTCCACCCATCATCCGCAGCGCATGGGCGAACTGCACCTGCGCGCCGCCGAGGCGCTGCTCGAGGAGAAGATGGCCGAGGAGGCCGCCCGCCATGCGCTGCTGGCGCATGATCCGCAGCGAGTGGCGCAAATTCTCGAGACCCACGGCCGTCACTTCTATCGCCAGGGGCGTCTGGAGCTGCTGCAGCGCTGCCTGGCCGTGCTGCCGGAGAGCCGTGTGGCCGAGTCGCCGCTGTTCACCCTGTTGCAGGCCTGGGCCTCGCAGAACCAGTACCAGAGCGATCAGGTCGAGCGCTGGCTGCAGGCCGGCGAGGCGGTGCAGCGCGAGCAGTTCAGTGCCGAGCAGTGGCAGCGCATCGAGGCCGAATACCAGGCGGTGCGCGCCCAGGTGGCGATCAACCAGGGCGACCAGCAGCGTGCCATGGCCTTCGCCCGCCAGGCACTGGCGCTCGAGCCGCTGACCATGCGCACCTCCCGCGTCGCGGCGCTGTCGGTGCTGGCCGAGTCGCACTTCGTCCAGGGCGATCTGGCCAAGGCCCAGCATCAGCACGAGGAAAACGTGCGCCGCGCGCAGCAGATCAACGCCTCGCACCCGGTGCTGTGGAGCCTCGGCCAGCTGTCGGAGATCGCCGTCGCCCAGGGCCACCTGCAGAAGGCCTACAACCTGCAGGAGCGGGCGCTGCAGTACATCGAGCAGGAAAAGCTGCCGGTCACCCCGATCATGGAATTCATCCACCGCGTGCGCGGCCAGGTGCTGCTGGAGTGGCACCACCTCGATGCCGCCGAGCAGTGCGCCCTGCAGGGGCTGGAGATACTCGATACGGTGGGCGACCACTGGTTCCTGCAGTGCTACGTGCTGCTCGCCCGCGTTGCCCATGCGCGCGGCCAGCAGAACCAGTGTGCCGACTACATCGGCCGGCTCAAGACGCTGCTGGCCGGCGACGACTACCACATCGACTGGCAGGCCAACGCCCACGCGGTGATGCTCACCTACTGGGACTCGACCCAGGACAAGGACAGCATCCGCCAGTGGCTTGCCACCGCGCCGCCGCTCAAGCCGGGGGCCAACCACTTCGCCCAGCGCAACGCGCGCAACCATGTGCGCGCCTACCTGGCGCTGAACCAGGGCGACCGCGCGCTGCCGATCCTGCGTCAGCTACAGCTTGATGCCGAGCGCCACCAGCTGGTGATGGACCAGAACCGCAACCATATCCTCCAGGCGCTGGCCTACTGGCAGCGCGAGGAACGCCAGAGCAGCCTCGACCATCTGCACCAGGCGCTGACCCTGGCCAGCGGTACCGGCGCCATCGGCAGCTTCCTGCGCCTGGGCAAGCCGCTGATCGCCATGCTCAAGGCACTGCAGCACGAGCGTCGCCTCGACGAGCTGGAACACCAGCGCGCCGAGCGCCTGATCCAGCTGGCCCAGCAGCAGCGCGACTTCAGCCGGGCGATCCGCATCACCCTGGACGAGGCGGTGATTCAGGACATCATCAACCGCCCCGACGTGCCCGAGCTGATCCGCCATTCGCCGTTGACCCGGCGCGAATGGCAGGTGCTCAGCCTGATCCACGCCGGGCTGTCCAACGAGCAGATCTCCGAACACCTCAACGTCGCCCAGACCACCATCAAGACGCATATCCGCAGCCTCTACCAGAAGCTCGCCATCACCCAGCGCAGCGAGGCGGTGCAGCTGGCGCGCAGCCTGTTGAGCAAGATTCAGGGCGAGTAGGGGAGAACCGATATCCCGGCCCCGCAGGGTGCGCCGTGCGCACCGATGCGTGGTCGGGGCATCTGTCGTATGCGTTGGCGCTTCGATAGGCGCGGGTTGGTGCGCACGACCCGGGCGGCCCCGCGACACCCTACGGCTTTGCCCGCGCACGGTGTCCATCCCCAAAACTCCTCCCCCTTGCCGGCCACCAGCTACGCCGTCGAAAACCCCAGCGGGGAGGATGTGACGCCTTGCCCCCTTGCCTAGAGTGGAGCTGTCATCACGAACAACAAAAGGCTTGCTGTATGGCTGTTATTCGCAAGGACTGGTGGCGCGGCGGCGTCATCTACCAGGTCTACCCACGCAGTTTTCTCGACAGCAACGATGACGGCGTCGGCGACCTGCCCGGCGTAATCGCCAAGCTCGACTACATCGCCAGCCTCAACGTCGACGCCATCTGGCTGTCGCCGTTCTTCACCTCGCCGATGAAGGATTTCGGCTACGACGTTTCCGACTACCGCGGCGTCGACCCGATCTTCGGCACCCTCGACGATTTCCGCACGCTGGTCGCGGCCGCCCACGAGCGCGGCCTGCGCATCATCATCGATCAGGTGCTCAACCACTGCTCCGACCAGCATCCCTGGTTCGCCGAGAGCCGTTCGAGCCGCAGCAACGACAAGGCCGACTGGTTCGTCTGGGCCGACCCCAACCCGGACGGCACGCCGCCGAACAACTGGCTGTCGGTGTTCGGCGGTTCGGCCTGGACCTGGGAGGGCCGGCGCAAGCAGTACTACCTGCACAACTTCCTGGCCAGCCAGCCGGACCTCAACTTCCACTGCGAGGCGGTGCAGCAGCAGTTGCTCGGCGACATGGAGTTCTGGCTGCAGCTGGGCGTCGACGGCTTTCGCCTGGACGCTGCCAACTTCTACTTCCACGACCAGGCGCTGCGCAGCAACCCGCCAAACCCGGACATCCGCGAGGGCGGCATCGGCGTGCGCGCCGACAACCCCTACGCCTACCAGCGCCACCTGTACGACAAGACCCAGCCGCAGAACCTCGACTTCCTGCGCCGCCTGCGCGCGCTGCTGGAGCGCTACCCCGGCACCGCCACGGTGGCGGAGATCGGCTGCGACGACTCGCTGCGCACCATGGCCGCCTACACCAGCGGCGGCGATACCCTGCACATGGCCTATTCCTTCGACCTGCTCACCGCCCAGTGCAGCCCGGCGTTCATCCGCCACACCATCGAGAGCATCGAGCGCGAACTCAGCGACGGCTGGCCCTGCTGGTCGGTGGGCAACCACGATGTGGTGCGGGTGATGAGCCGCTGGGCCCTGGCCGGCGAAGAGAGCCCGGCGCGCGGTCGCCTGCTGATGGCGCTGCTGCTGTCGCTGCGCGGCAGCGTGTGCCTATACCAGGGCGAGGAGCTGGGCCTGCCGGAGGCCGAGCTGGCTTACGAGGATCTGGTCGACCCCTACGGCATCCGCTTCTGGCCCGAGTTCAAGGGCCGCGACGGTTGCCGCACGCCGATGCCCTGGAGCCGCGACGGCGCCCACGCCGGCTTCTCCAGTGAGCGGCCCTGGCTGCCGCTGGACGAACGCCACCGCGCCCTGGCGGTGGACGTGCAGGAGGCCGACGCGGCCTCGATGCTCAACAGCTACCGGCGCTTCCTCGCCTGGCGCCAGGAGCAGCCGCTGCTGATCGACGGCGATATCCAGGTGCGCTACCACGACGACGACCTGCTGGTGTTCGAACGGCGTCTGGGCGAGCAGGCCTGGCTGTGCCTGTTCAATCTGGGCGACCGCGAGCGCCGCTACGACCTGCCGCTGATGGTCGAGCCGCTGGAGAGCGTGCCGTCCAGCACGGCCGAGTTCCTCGGCAGTTGGGTACACTTGCCGGCCCATGGGTTCGGCTTCGCCCGGCTGCTGGGCTAGTGCCGCGACATGCATGAAGTGTTGGTTGATCGCGGTCTTACCCAGCTACTGCGATCCCCCGTAGGGTGGGTTAGCCGCATACCGCCATTAACCGGCATCAGCGCATAAGTGACGCGGCGTAACCCACCATCGGCGCAACGCGGTCAATCGCTTGGTGGGTTACGCGGCGCACCACCCTGGGAGTGTCCGAGCGTTCGGCGGTTGGCGCCGCTAACCCACCCTACAGCGATCGACATCTCATGGTTGTCGCGACACTAGGCCCCTTGCGTTTGCAGGAGCCTGTCCGGCTCCTGCAGGTTCTTAAGCTTTCCGGCCGGGCCCAATCCATAGGTTCCCGGCCCCGTTCGAGAGGTATCCCATGGCCAGCGTTACCCTGCGCAACATCTGCAAGCACTACGACGGCACCGCCATCACCCGCAACATCGACCTGGACATCGAGGACGGCGAATTCGTGGTTTTCGTCGGGCCGTCCGGCTGCGGCAAGTCCACCCTGTTGCGGCTGATCGCCGGGCTGGAGGAGATCAGCTCCGGCGAGCTGCTGATCGACGGTCAGCGGGTCAACGACCTGCCGCCCAAGGATCGCTCGGTGGGCATGGTGTTCCAGTCCTACGCCCTCTACCCGCACATGACGGTGGCGGAGAACATGGCCTTCGGCCTCAAGCTGGCGAAGATCGGCAAGGCGCAGGTCCGCAGCAAGGTGGAGGAGGTTTCGCGCATCCTGCAACTCGATGCGCTGCTCGAACGCAAGCCCAAGGACCTTTCCGGCGGCCAGCGTCAGCGTGTGGCCATCGGCCGTACCCTGGTGCGCGAGCCCAAGGTGTTCCTGTTCGACGAGCCGCTGTCGAACCTCGATGCCTTCCTGCGCGTGCAGATGCGCATCGAGATCTCGCGCCTGCACCAGCGCCTGAAGTCCACCATGATCTACGTCACCCACGACCAGGTCGAAGCCATGACCATGGCCGACAAGATCGTCGTGCTCGAGGCCGGGCGCATCGCCCAGGTCGGTGCGCCGCTGGAGCTCTACCACTACCCGCGCAACCGCTTCGTCGCCGGCTTCCTCGGCTCGCCGCAGATGAACTTCCTCCAGGTGCGCGCGCTCAGCGCCAGCAGCGAGGCGGTGGAGATCGAGATGCCCGGCGGCTACCGCATGCGAGTGCTGGTCGACGGCACCGGCGTCGAGCCCGGCGAGGAGTTGACCCTGGGCGTGCGCCCGGAGCACTTCGTCGCCGCCGAGCAGGCCGACTTCGCCTTCTACGGGCAGATCAGCGTGGCCGAGCGCCTGGGCGACCACAACCTGATCTACCTGAGCCTGGAAGGGGTGGAGCACATCATCACCCTGCGCAGCGATGGTGACCGCCGCGTGGCAGTGGGCGAAACCTTCGCCGCGGGCCTGATGGCCAGCAAGTGCCACCTGTTCCGCGCCGATGGCCAGGCCTGTCCGCGGCATTATCGCGAGCCGGCGATCTACGGCTGATCACGGCGTGTGGCGTACCGAGCCGGCGCTGGCGGCTGCCTCTACGCTGCCGAGCCCAAAAAGGTGGGCTTCGCGGGTTCAGGGGAAAGTGCGGGTTGACCCCGGACTGGCAAGTTTGTGTGCGTATCGCTTACTGGCTTAGCACCCTCCACTACCGCGTCGGCTGAACGTTTTGGGTTGCGCCCCTTACGGGCGCCACACCTTGATTCGCTGCGCTCACCCTTCGGGCCTGCCTGCGGCTGTCACTCCGCTGCGCTACGTTTCGGCCTCCTGACGGGACCGAGGCGCGAGCTTGCATAATCTTTGCGAAGTTGAAATTGGCGGCGTCTGGCTTTTGCCTTTGCTCTTCAACTGCGATGGAACAGACGACGCCCAAGTCCCCTTCAGGAGGCCGAGTGGAATCACCGTGGAAGGGGTTGAGCGACGTGGATGTCGCGAGAGCTGCGATGGGCCAGGGATGGCCCTTCGCAGCGTGCCCCTGGAGCGGTGATGGAGCGAGGGAACCCCGGCGCAGCAGGGCGGGGGCGCCTAGCTCGGATGCAGGGGTGTGTTTCTTTGCTTACTTTCTTTGCACAAGCAAAGAAAGTGAGTCGCCCGTAAGGGGCGAAACCCAGCAGATCAGACGACACGCTAAGGGATAGTGCCAAGTCATCGACAGCTAACTGTGTAAACCCAGTACGTTGTTCAGTGGAAGCGGTGCTCTGCTGATCGGGGGCAGGTATCCGAGGCTGGCGTGCAGTCGGTGCCAGTTGTAGTGATGCAGCCAGGGCAGCAGGTGCGCTGCTCGCTGCTGTGAAGTGTCGTAGCTACGGGCATAGGCCCATTCACGCAGGCTCGTTTGGATGAAGCGCTCGGCCTTACCGTTGGTGCGTGGCGTATAGGGCTTGGTACGGATGTGTTTCAGCCTGAGTCGAGCACACAACCGTTGAAACGCCCGGGACCGATAACAGGCGCCGTTGTCTGTCATGACGCGCCGAAAGCAGATGTTCAGCCCGCGGTAGTAGCGCAGTGCTTGCAGCAAGGCCCGGCAGGCGCTGCTGCCGCGCTCATCTGGATGCAGGCTGGTGAACGCCAGTCGGGACGCATCGTCGATAGCCACGTGCATGAACTCCCAGCCGGCGCCGTCGGAGCACTGCTGACGGTCGCCAGTGACTCGATGCCCGGGTTTCCAGAAGCGGCCAAGCTTCTTGATGTCCAAGTGCAGGAGATCGCCAGGATTGGCGTATTCATAACGCACCACCACAGGAGCGGGTTCCAGCTCAGCCAGCCGATGAAAGCCGGCCTGCTTGAGGCGGCGGGCCACGGTACTGACGGCCAGGCCGAGTATCTGAGCGATCTGCCGGTAAGTCTTGCGAGAGCGACGTAGCTCGATCAGTTGCTCGACCAGAGCGATTGCCGTGGCATGGGGGCATGAGTGCGGACGTGATGAACGATCCATCAGGCCAATCTCACCTTCCTCACGAAAGCGTTTGAGCCACTTGTAGGCTGTACGCACACTGACGCCAGCGGCTTGTGCCGCATCTTCGACTCGCAGACCGTTGAGCATGCGCTGCACGAGAAGGGCTCGACCTCGCGGGGTAAGACGGGCATGTTTATGCAGGTTCATCCGGGGCTCCTGGAAGGCTGTGTTGGTCGCGCTTCCAGAATTCCGGGAATGCCCCGGATGAACAACCTACTGAGAGATCACAGCTAACACGTAATTGCCAGTCCGGTATCAAGCGTGTCCTCCCCGCGAGAATACGAAGAACCAAAATAGGTGGTACTTCGACGATACGCCGGACCTCGAAAGAGACAGGTTCGTCGTCATCGGAGTCCTTATGCCTCATCTGCCATCACGCACCTGGATCTGCGCCCTGGTCGGTATCGCCGTCGCGCTCGGCACCTTCGAAGCCACGCGTCGCTATCGGCAACTGGCGAGCGCGCCGGCGCTGAGCGACACCAGTCGCGCCCTGGGCATCGACGGTCATCATGTTCAGGCCGGCCCCTGGCGGCTGTTCACCCGCAGTGTCGGCGCTGCCGATGCACCGGTGGTGGTGCTGGTGCACGGGCTGGTCATCTCCAGTCGCTACATGGAGCCGCTGGCCAGGGCGCTGGCCGACAACGGCTACCGCGTGCTGGCGCCGGACCTGCCGGGCTACGGCGAGAGCGCGACGGGCACGCCACGGCGCGTGCTGAGCGTCGAGCAACTGGCCGATGTGCTCGACCTCTGGCTCAGCGCCTGCGCCATCGACAAGGCCACCTTCATCGGCAATTCCTACGGCTGCCAGATCCTCACGGCCCTGGCCGTGCGCCACCCCGAGCGGGTGGAGCGCCTGGTGCTGCAGGGACCGACTGTCGACCCGGCAGCGCGCAGCCTGCTGCCCCAGCTCTGGCGTGCCGTGCGCAATGGCCGTCGCGAACGCCAGCGCTCCAGTGCCGCCATCGGCCGCATCGATTACGCCAAGGCCGGCGTCTGGCGGGTGCTGGGCCGGCGTGCCGTTCTACCTGCGTACCGGCAAGCGCATGCCGCAGAAGCTGTCTCAGATCGTCATCCACTTCAAGGCGCCGCCGCACTACATCTTCGCCCCTGAGCAGCGCCAGCTGATCGGCAACAAGCTGATCATCCGCCTGCAGCCGGACGAGGGCATCGCCCTGCAGGTGCTGACCAAGGATCAGGGCCTGGATAAGGGCATGCAGCTGCGCAGCGGCCCGCTGCAGCTGAGCTTCTCCGATACCTAACGCAGCACGCGGATTCCCGATGCCTACGAACGTCTGCTGCTGGAAGTGATGCGCGGCAACCAGAACCTGTTCGTGCGCAAGGACGAGATCGAATACGCCTGGCAGTGGTGCGATCAGTTGATCGACGGCTGGCAGCGCCTCGGCGAAGCGCCGAAACCCTACACCGCCGGCAGCTGGGGACCCATGGTGTCGGTTGCCTTGATCACCCGTGATGGCAGGAGCTGGTATGGCGATCTCTGAACTGCAACTGCCGCCAGGCGTCCGGGCCTGTCCGCATGACGCTGCCGGACAAATGGCTCAGGCGCTGGCCGTGCGCGTGGCTGATGCCTTGCGTGAGGCCATCGCCAATCGCGGTCAGGCGACCTTGGTGGTGTCCGGCGGGCGCAGCCCGGTGCCGTTCTTCGAAGCGCTGGCGCAGCAGGACGTGCCCTGGGCACAGGTGCGGGTCAGCCTGGCCGACGAGCGTTGGGTGCCGGTCAACCACGCCGCCAGCAACGAGGCGCTGGTGCGCCGTCACCTGTTGCGTGGCCCAGCCGCTGAAGCGCGTTTTCTCAGCCTTTACCAGGTCGCTGGCAATCTCGAACAGGCAGCCAAGCTGGCCGATGCCGCGGTTGCCGAGCTGGCGCCGATCGATGTGCTGGTGCTGGTGCTGGGCATGGGCGACGATGGGCATACCGCCTCGCTGTTCCCCAATATCCCTAATCTGAGCCAGGCGCTGCAACCTGGCTGCGCACGTCGCGTGCTGCCGATGCTCGCCCCCAGTGAGCCGGCGCAACGCCTGAGCCTGACCCTGCCCGTGCTGGCCAGCGCACGCCTGCCGCTGCTGGCAATCCAGGGCCAGACAAAACTGAACATACTCAACGCAGCTTTGCAGTCTGGTGAAATCACCGAACTGCCGATTCGTGCGTTCCTGCATTCCCCCCTCGAAATCCACTGGTGCCTCTGACATGACCAGCCTCGACCAAGGCCAGCGCGCGCGCATGGCCGACAAAATCGCGGAGATCGACCGCATCTGCGCGCAGGCGCGGATCATGCCGGTGATCACCATCGCCCGCGAGGCGGACATCCTGCCGCTGGCCGACGCCCTGGCCGCTGGTGGTCTGCGCGTGCTGGAAGTGACCCTGCGCTCGGAGCATGGCCTGGAGGCGATTCGCCGCCTGCGCGCCGAGCGCCCCGAACTCTGCGTTGGCGCTGGCACCGTGCTGGATGAAGACATGCTCGCCGCGGCGACCGCCGCCGGTGCGCAGTTCATCGTCACGCCGGGCAGCACGCGTGAGCTGTTGCTGGCGGCGCTGGATAACCCGCTGCCGCTGCTGCCGGGTGTGAGCAGCGCATCGGAACTGATGGTTGGCTACGCCCTGGGTTATCGCCGCTTCAAGCTGTTCCCGGCGGAGATCTGCGGTGGCGTCGCGGCGCTCAAGGCGCTGGCCGGGCCTTTCGGCGGGGTGCGTTTCTGCCCCACCGGCGGCATCACCCCGGACAACCTGCAGCGCTACATGGCGCAGCCCAACGTGATGTGCGTAGGCGGCACTTGGATGTTCCAGCGCGAGTGGGTGGAAAGCAGCGACTGGGCACGTATCCAGCAATGCAGTACCGAGGCCTTGCAGCTGTTGAGCTGAGGCGTGCCAGTGGCGGCGCTGCTACCGCATATCGGATTGCTCTAAAATCTGTGTCGCATTGGCCGATACATACGTCAGCTAATGTCATTGTGCTGGCGCCAATAAAAACAACTCTCCAGCGAAACCCAGAAACACCCGCAGTTGGAGAATTTCATGAATACCTGGTTCGCTAATCTTAGTGTGACCCGCAAACTGGCGCTCGGCTTCGGCCTGGTGCTGGCACTTACCCTGGCGCTGGCCTGGACTGCCTGGACTGGTCTGGGCAGCGTGATCCAGCGCAGTGGTTGGATGAGCGAGATCACCCAGCTCAATAACACGCTGACCAACCTGCGCATCGCTCGCCTGCAGTTCATGCTGGCCAAGGGCGATGCAGTCAGTACCGAGCGCCTGCTGAACAATCTGAACATTTACCTCGAGCAGCAGAAGAAGCTGCTGGGAACCTTCAAGAACCCGGCCAACGTCAAGTTGCTGCAGGAGCAGGACCGCTATAACCAGGACTATCAGCGCTCCCTGGCGGGGATGCGCGCAGCCTACGCGGCAGCGGCTGAGGTGCGCGACCAGGCGAACGTCGAAGACCAGCAACTGAGCGAGCTGCTGGCCAACATGCGGCGCAGTGTTGAGCTTCTGCCGGAAGACGATGCCGATCGCTTCACGCAACTGCAGGCTCTGATGATCACCCATGGTCAGTTGTTGCGCCTGCGTTATCTGCTCGAGCGTTATGACAGCGCACCCGATGCACAAACCGAACAGGCGCTGTCCGAGCGTATCGCCATGGCCCGAGCCAGCCTCGGTGCGCTGCAGCAGGCTTTCGGTAGCGCCCAGCAAGATGCCGTGCGCCGTATCGAGGCGGCCCTGGGGCAGTTCGAACTGACCGTGCAGGCCTTCAAGAATGCCACTGCTGATATTGCCCGGACCCGTCAGGAAATGACCGATCAGCAGACCGAGATCGTCCGCATCAGTGACACCCTGTACAAGTTCCAGATCGAGCGTCTGGCCATCGAGAGCGCCGAGGCGCGCACCTGGCAGATCATCGCCGTGCTGCTGGCGCTGCTGTTCGGCGTGCTGGCTGCCTGGATCATCACCCGGCAGATCACCCGTCCACTGCAAGACACGCTGGGCGCGGTACAGCGCATTGCCGAGGGCGACCTGACGGCCAGCGTGCGGGTCGATCGCCGCGACGAGATGGGCCAACTGCAGCAGGGCATCCAGCACATGGCCACGACCCTGCGCGAGCTGATCGGTGGCATCCGCGACAGCGTCACCCAGATCGCCAGCGCCGCCGAAGAGTTGTCGGCGGTCACCGAGCAGACCAGCGCCGGTGCCAACAGCCAGAAGAGTGAGACCGATCAGGTGGCCACCGCCATGCATGAAATGTCCGCCACCGTACAGGAAGTGGCGCGTAACGCCGAGCAGGCCTCGCAAGCGGCCAACGACGCGGACGGCCAGGCGCGCCTGGGCGACCAGGTAGTGGCCGAGGTGATTTCGCAGATCGAGCGTCTGGCTGCCGAAGTAGGGCGTTCTTCCGAGGCGATGACCGGCCTGCAGCAGGAAAGCGACAAGATCGGCAGCGTGATGGACGTGATCAAGTCGGTGGCCGAGCAGACCAACCTGCTGGCACTCAACGCCGCCATCGAGGCAGCACGTGCCGGCGAAGCAGGTCGCGGTTTTGCCGTGGTCGCCGACGAAGTACGCGGCCTGGCGCAGCGTACGCAGAAATCCACCGAAGAGATCGAGGCGTTGATCGCCGGGCTGCAGAGCGGTACCCAGCAGGTGGCGGCGGTGATGCGCAACAGCCGTAACCTCACCGACAGCAGTGTCGAGCTGACGCGCAAGGCCGGCGACTCGCTGGGTAGCATCACCCTCGCGGTGTCCAGCATCCAGTCGATGAACCAGCAGATCGCCGCCGCTGCGGAGGAACAGAGCGCCGTGGCCGAGGAAATCAGCCGCAGCATCCTCAGCGTACGCGACGTATCCGAGCAGACCGCCACCGCCAGCGACGAAACGGCCAAATCCTCGGCCGAGCTGGCGCGCCTTGGCGGCCAGTTGCAGTCCATGGTCAGTCGCTTCCGCGTTTGATTTGAGTTGGAGCCGGTGCGCGCGGCGCACCCTACGGGAATTACGCTGTTCAAACCGTAGGGTGTCGCGGGGCCGCCTAGGCCGCGCGCACCGCCGACTATCCTGAATCTGCTGGCAAGAATTCAGGAGACAAGGAATGTCCAACTACCGCCGCGCTCGCGATGCGGGCGCCTGCTATTTCTTCACGCCGGTCAGCCACCAGCGTCATCCGGTGCTGACCAAGGCGCCATTGCGTGTGGCCTTGCGCCGCGCCATCGAACGAGTCCGTTTACACCGTCCCTTCATCATCGAAGGTTGGATACTGCTGCCCGATCATCTGCATTGTGTCTGGCGCCTGCCTGAAGGGGATGCAGATTTTGGCTCCCGCTGGTCGATGATCAAGCGCCTGACTTCTCAGGCCTTGCCGGGGTTCTGTGCGATCAGTTTGAGCCGCAGTTTGCGTCGTGAGTCAGGGCTGTGGCGGCGGCGCTTCTGGTAGCACCGTATTCGTGATGAAGGTGATTACCAGCGGCATATGGATTACCTGCATTTCAATCCAGTGAAGCATGGCTTGGTCGAACGCGTGGCAGATCCATGTCGCCACCCTGGGCGGATGGTCATGCATCTCCCCGCCTTGGTGCCACCCTACGACTGGTTCGTATGCCATTCCGGAAAAAGGGGAGTGCGCCTTCGCGGCTGAAGCCGCTCCTAGCAGACCAGTTAGGCCGTAGGTGCGGCTGGGCGGCATTCCGCTTCAGCCGCGAAGGGCTTTCTCAGCTCGCCAACGTCAGCGGCTTGGGTTCTTCCTGCACTTGCACGCCCGCCAGGAACTCCTCGCCCCAGCGGCGAATGTCGTTGTAGCAGACGATATCGAACAGCTCGCGCAGGCGCGCCTGGGCCTCGCTTTTCGGCAGGTTCAGCGCCAGGTAGCAGGTCTGCGCCAGGTCGGCCGGGTCGTGCGGGTTGGTCAGCAATGCGCCCTTGAGCTCGGCGGCGGCGCCGGCGAATTCCGACAGCACCAGTACACCGCGTCCGCCGAGCAGGCCTTGCGCGGCGACGAACTCCTTGGCCACCAGATTGAGGCCATCACGCAGTGGGGTGATCCACATGACGTCGGCCATGGCGTACCAGGCGCTGAGCCGATTCAACCAGCCCCAATGAACGGGCTGCTTCGATATGGCTATAGCCTTGGTCGAGCACCAGACTGGCGGCCTCCCGTTTGAACTCGGGCGTAAAGGAACGACGTCGCTTGGTCATCAGACACCTCTCTATGGCGAGTATTCTCGCCCTAAATGGGTGTCCGGGATTAGTAGACCACTACAAACAGTGCGCAGTCTGCCGTGCGCTCGAGCTCAGTAATTCGTTTGCTGACGGCAGAAAGGGTTAAGTGTGCATGTTCGGAAGCCCTAGTCAGGCTTCCGCACTCGGCGGCGAGGATAAACAGGCGTAGGGACTGCAGATCAAAATGAAGGGGGTTGATCATAATATGTCATGTTCCTCTCGTTCCTTTGCGCGGCCCTGTGTGTCCTGTCGTAGGCACGTTGCGATATACGGCCAGAGCAAAGTGAATCCCCCCTGTTTTTTCTGGCCGGGGGTTGCTGTTGACGAAAAACAGGAGCCGGCCAGATGCCGCCCCTGGTACGCGATTGAGTCTGCCTACGGGAGAAACCTTTATCGACTTGCAACAGAGCCTAACGTTGTCCGAATCTCTCGCGATAGAAAGACGGAGCCACGCCGACTAATTTGCGAAATGCCACGCGAAAGCTTTCGACGGAAGCAAAACCGCATCGCTCGGCAATTTGTTCGTTGTTCAGGTTGGTGCTTTCAAGCAGCGAACGGGCCAGAGACATGCGTGCATGCTGTAACCAACCCTTGGGTGACATGCCTGTTGATTCACTGAATCGACGCAAAAAGGTGCGGTCGCTCATTAATGCCTTCGCCGCCAGCTGGCTTACCGTCAACGGTTTGTCCAGATGCTGACGCGCCCACTCCAGCACTGCTGATAGGTCATCCCGGGGCACTTGAGGTACCGGTGCAGGAATAAACTGCGCCTGTCCGCCGGGACGTTGCGGGGCCATCACCAGACGGCGCGCCACGCAGTTGGCAATATGAGCACCGAAGTCGCGCTCGACCAGATGCAGGCACGCATCTATCCCCGCAGCACTACCTGCTGAGGTAATCACTTGGCCGTTGTCCATATAGAGCACCGCTGGATCTACATCTATTGCCGGGAAGCGCGAAGCCAGTTCATCGGTATAACGCCAGTGCGTTGTGGCCCGCTTGCCATCAAGCAGTCCGGCAGCGGCCAGCACAAAGACACCTGAGCAAATCGACAGCAACCGCGCGCCGCGCACATAGGCATTGCGCAGTGCCTCGAGTAGCGCCTCAGGTGGCTGCTCATCACGGTTACGCCAACCTGGAACAATGATGGTACGCGCCTCGTCCAGCACCTTGAGGTCGGCGTCAGCAGTAACCTGCAAGCCACCCAAGGCGCGCATGGGGCCATCATCCACTGCGACAATGCAATGGCGATACCAAGCAAAGTCGAACTCTGGTCTTGGTAGACCGAAAATCTCAACGGCAATGCCGAATTCAAAAGTGCACAAACCATCGTAGGCCAGCACCGCTACCAAACCAGGGTCGTTCTGCATTTGGCGGAAAGTTACCAGTTGATGTCAGGTTCGCCACTGTAGCGTGCCGAAGCACGTAATTACAGTGGGGCCACTTTCATCAACCGGGAGATACTCATGCCAAGCTTGATCAACGAATTCCCCGTGGCCACTTGTACGGAAGCTCTAGCCCATTTCAGTAGCCGTCTGCGTTTTGAAACCGACTGTTCGGACGTCTACCACAGCCAGCAGGCGGGTGAAGGCGGCTATCTGTTGGTAGATGTCCGCAGTCCGGCGTCTTTTGCTGCCGGTCATATCCCCGGCGCCATCAATATCCCGTCCAGAGCAATGACGGCTGAACGCCTGGCCGCCTTCAGTCCCGATACGCTGTTTGTTGTCTACTGTGCCGGGCCTCATTGCAATGGGGTTCACCGTGCCGCCGTGCGGCTCTCTGGCCTTGGCTATGCCGTGAAGGAAATGCTTGGTGGTGTTACAGGTTGGCTGGATGAGGGGCTGACTCTCGTAGGGGAAGATGTTCCTCATAACGCATCTAAATCCGCCGTTTCCTGCTCATGCTGAATCCTATTCATGTAGTTCGTCCGGCCGTCCCCAAGGACGTGCCGGCACTGATCAGGCTGATGCGCGCGCTGGCCGAATATGAGGACTATCTCTCTGACTTTAACGTCGATGAACAGGCCCTGCTAAGTCGTGCCTTTGGCCCTTCGGCTCAATGCAGGATCTTTGTCGCCGACTGGCATAGCGAGTTGGCAGGTTATGCCGTAGTGCTGGAAATCCCGTTCACATACGACCTGCGGCCAACCTTTCTACTTAAAGAGCTCTATATCGCCGAGCACTGTCGCAGTGCAGGTCTTGGGCAGGCCCTGCTGCAACAAGTTGCCATTTGGGGACTGGCCAAAGGCGCAGGTCGGCTGAAATGGGACGTACTGGTCGAGAACCAGCGCGCAGAAGCCTTTTATCAGCGCCTGGGCGGAAGGCCAGATCGCAAATGGACGGCTTACCAGATGGGATCGCTGGAGATTAAGCAACTCGCGCTAGGCAGTAGGCCAATCTAGGAAGCGGCTCATAAACGCCCCCTTCTTGGGGGGCGTCGGCTGCCCGCAAAGGCTGCACTTTTGTCAGTAAGGCCCTGGTCACGACAGGCATTCGCCTGCGCGACGGCGAGGACTTGGATGTGTTCGGGTTGGTGGCGTGCAGCATTCACAAGCTACCGGGTGACCGAGTTGGAGTCTCCGCAAGAGGAGGTGGCCAGCTACGCCAGCCGTGCAACAGAAAAGCTGCGCGCACACCGCCAGTGTGGCCGACAAATGGTAGGAGGCGCTCGTTCGACTGGCCGTCACAACATGCCTGCGGTCCCAGTATGCAGCCGGTAAGAATACCTCCGGCATCGCCTTGGACCTAGATGCAATGGATGCGCTGTTCGAGCCCGTAACGCATGCAGTCCTCGATCACCTGAGGGGTGGTAAGGCCAAGCCGGCCCAGCCGCAAATGCGCGAAGCGCATGCAGCCCTTGACGGCGAGAGCGCCGTGATAGGGTGAGAGGAAACGGTGGAACCTCCAAACTGGATCAGTTCGTACCGACTGGTATGCGCGCTAGCGAACGGTAGTGACACCGGTGCGAGTGCAGTATGAAGACAGACCTGCAGGTTACGTGCGCAGCATTTAATTGAGTACAGAGGTACTGCCATGAACAAGCCGCATCTTCTGCTTCTACCAGGACTGCTCTGTGATTACCGACTGTGGCGGCACCAGGCTGAGGAACTCGCTGAGATCGCACATATCACGCACGCCGACCTGACACAGTCTGACTCCGTTGCCGAACTTGCAAGTCAAGTTTTGGCGCAGGCCCCGGAGCAAACCTTCGCCCTTGTGGGTCATTCCCTAGGAGGGGATGTGGCGCTTGAAATCATGCGTCGGGCACCTCATCGCGTTTTCGCGTTAGCGCTGATGGATACCAGTGCACATGCCGATAGCACCTTGGATGCGCAGGCGCGTCTGGAGCTTATGCGCCAGGCCGAGTGCGACTTTCCGGCCGTGGTGACCGCTCTATTGCCTAGGTTGCTGCACCCCGGTCATCTTCAGAACAAAGCCCTGGTGCATGAGGTCATGGTGATGGCTGAGCACCTTGGTTCGGTAACCTTCATACGCCAGCAGCGAGCCTTGCTCGGGCGTATGGATAGTCGTGCGAGTCTTGGCCAAATCGCCTGCCCCACTCTCTTGTTGTGCGGGCTCCAAGACCTGATAGCGCCGCCCGCGCTACATTTGGAAATGCAGCAGTCAATCGAAGGTGCACAACTGGCACAAATCGAGGAATCTGGTCACCTGACGCCGATGGAACAACCGCATCGTGTAACCAGCAACCTCAAAGACTGGCTGGGAACGTTGCAGCGGCCATCGCCGCAGATGCTGCGGGAATGAGCATTGCCTTCAAAAAGTTCCTGACAGAGTTCGATATAAGTCACTGCTCTGGCACTGTTAAACGAAGTGAGATGGTATAACGCCAGGAACATGCCGCTTTCGCGCCGCCACTCCAGGTCGGAGACTAGGCTGAAATTCGCCGCCAGAAGTAAGGAGCTCGATGCTGCTTTACAAGGTGCGCTGAGGACTTGCCGATGAATGAGCACATTCTAATTGTCACGGTCGATGAGCTGGCCTATCGCGAATTGCAGGGGATGCTTGGCGGATCGACGGGGAGCGCTTTGTCCGCAGAGCGAGTCGTTTCTCTGAAGGAGGCTGTTGTTAGGCTTAGGAAAGGATCGGTAGACGCCATACTGCTGGACTTGGAGCTACCTGGCAGGCACGGTTTAGACAGCCTGCAGAAGCTGCGGGCGGAAGCTCCAAAAACACCGATATTAGTGCTCTGCGGGGTAGCTAGCCAATCTCTGGCACGGCAAGCCCAGCAGCGGTATGCGCAGGGGTATTGGCTCAAAGACCAGGGGTCAAGCTATCTGCTGGAGCAGGTGCTGCGTGCCTGCATCCGCCAGAACCGTCTGCAGATACTGCAGGAGCGGGCAGAGGCCACTCTCGAATCAATTGGAGATGCTGTTATCACCACTGACTTGCTGGGGGCTGTTGACTATCTCAACTGCGCTGCTGAAATCCTGACCGGCTGGCCACGCGGTGAAGCCAGAGGGCAGCCCATTGAGCACATCATGCCTACGCTCGGTGGCCGAAGCGGAAATGGTCTACCCAGCTTGACCTTCCGCGCATTGCCGCAGGGAATGGATGTCAGCATGCTGCTGATACGTCGTGATGGTACACAGGTCGCGATTGAGGACTCCGTGGCACCGATTATCAGTGTTGGCGGTCACCTCACGGGAGCAGTGGTGGTGTTCCATGATGTTACCGAGGCTCACTCAAGATCTGTGCACCTTGCTTACTTGGCGCAGCATGATTTCCTTACACAATTACCCAATCGCGTTCTGCTCAATGATCGAATCAGTCAGGGGGTTAGCCTGGCGCAGCGCAATGGACACTCAGTTACCCTGATGTTCCTCGATCTTGATAACTTCAAACATATCAATGACTCGTTCGGACATGCTAGTGGCGATCAACTTCTTCAGATGGTGGCACAGCGTCTTTCAGATTGCGTTCGTGGGTCGGATACGGTCTGTCGTAATGGCGGTGATGAGTTTGTCGTCCTCTTGACGGAAGGGCATAGCCAGCAGGATGCCCGCGTCGCCGCGCAGAAAATACTCTTCGCCTTAGCCCAGCCATATCGCATCGATCAACAGCAGTTATGCGTCACCACTAGCATCGGCATTAGTGTCTATCCGGCGGACGGAAAAGATGCGAAGACCTTGCTAGAACACGCAGATATGGCGATGTATCACGCCAAACAGGTCGGTGGGAACAACTATCAGTTCTTTCACGCGGCCATGGGCGAACGCGCTCACTCAAGCCGGTTGATTGCAGGGTAAGAGTCTCGGCATATTCGCGGGCCTGAGCGAGCGAAATTTCAACGTCGGTCACGTTCCTTCATCGGCAACACGCGACAGGAATTTCTCAACAGAATCGGCCGATAGCTGTCGCCGGCCTGATGTTTGTAGCACTTAGGCCCGTCAATCTCGCGATTAATGGCGTAGCAGGGGAGGGAGTGTATCCAGCATCGCTATTGACTTAGATTCTTACCTCTGCAAGCGGCCGTGTATCGGACTCTGTACGCTACCGCACAGAGTGCTTGACCATTGGGCGTATGCTGGAATCTTTGCGCTACGCGTTACACCGAGAGAGTCTGATCATGCACGAGTCGCATAAGCCGCAGCAGAACCATCTGCTGGCGGCCTTATCTGCCGAGGTGCGCCAGCGTCTGTTCGCGCACCTCGAGCTGGTACCCTTGCCGCTTGGCAAGGTGCTCTACGAGTCAGGCGATACCATGCGTCACGTGTATTTTCCCACTGATTCGATCATTTCGCTGATCTATGTGATGGAGAGTGGCGCTTCGGCGGAAATTTCCGTAGTCGGCAACGAGGGACTGGTCGGCATCGCTCTATTCATGGGCGGCGAGAGCACGCCTAGCCGGGCGGTAGTGCAGAGTGGCGGGTATGCCTTCCGACTTAAGGGGCCGCTGCTCAAGGCGGAATTCGATCGCCACGGTGAACTGCTGGTTTTGATGCTGCGTTATACCCAGGCGCTGATCACCCAGATGGCGCAGACCGCGGTGTGCAACCGTCATCACTCCATCGACCAGCAACTGTGTCGCTGGCTGCTGTTGTCGCTCGACCGGTTGCCGAGCAACCAGCTGACCATGACTCAGGAGCTGATCGCCAACATGCTCGGTGTGCGCCGCGAAGGCGTGACCGAGGCGGCTGGCAAGTTGCAGCGCCAGGGCGTGATCGAGTACAGCCGCGGGCATATCACCGTTCTTGATCGGCACAAGCTGGAACAGCTCAGTTGCGAGTGCTACGCGGTGGTAAAGAAGGAGACTGACCGACTGCTGCCATACGTGCCGCAACGTCAGGTCAACTGAAGCGTTGCGTGCCGTAGCGAACAGAGCGCCGACACCGGCTTGCCCCAGACTGGCGAAGCGGGATAGTCAGGCACCTGCTCCGCCCCTCTCCGATTTCCCTGTGCCGCAGGAACCTGCCAATGTCAGGTGCTATCCAGAATCTGCTCCTGGCCGGTTTGCCAATCAGGGAGCGTAATGCCGTGCTGCGGCACTGTGAAGCAGTGCAATTACAGTTTGGGTGTCTCCTATGCGAGGTGAACCAGCCGATGCACTACCTGTACTTTCCGCTCACAGCCTCTATCTCGCAGGTGATCACCCTACGCGGCCATAAGCCGCTGGAATTAGGGTTGATCGGCAATGAAGGCATGCTTGGTGTCACCCTTATACTGGGGATCGAAACGGCGCCCAGTCGGGCTGTGGTGCAGGGTGCAGGCAGCGCCCTGCGTATCAGCATCGAAGCGTTGCACGAGGAACTGCTGGCCCGACCGCGGCTAATGCGTCGGCTCAAGTGCTATCTCTACGTATTGCAGGTGCAGTTGTCGCAGAACGTCGCCTGCGGCCACTTCCATGCCCTGGAACCGCGCCTCGCGCGTTTGTTACTGATGACACACGACCGCGCCCATACCGACCATTTCCATCTGACCCATCAATACCTGGCCAACATGCTCGGGGTGCGCCGCAGTGGGGTGACTATTGCCGCTGGGGCTCTGCAGTTACGCGGCCTGATTCACTACTGTCGTGGCGAGATTGGTATAATCGACCGGGCGAGGCTGGAAGCGGCGGCCTGCGAGTGTTATGCCGAGATGCAAGACGAATACAGTCGTCAGTTCAGCCTGCCGCTGCGTGATTTGGCCTAACGCAGGCGCTGTCTGAACGGCATACCGGCTGTTCGGCCAAGCGCATGGCCATCAGCATGTCCTAGTCCTGAACTGCTGCTTCGGCGCTTGCCGGGCCATAGCCAGTTCGTGTGTGGCATGCTCACCGGCGCGGGGTTGTTCGGTACCCTGGATGGCAAATTTCGCGCCTTAACGGTTGAATTTGAGCCCTCTGGGGCCTGATGCCTGGCTCCGTTTGCGGCTACAGCCGCGCTAACCAGTTTTTCAGCTCCTTGGAGACGGTGTCCGGTTTCTCCAGCGGAGACAGGTGACCACAGGTTTCGATGATGGTCAGCTGCGCGCCGGTGATGGCGTCGGCCATTTCCCGGTGCACTTTCGGTGGGGTAATGGCATCGGCGCTGCCGCACAGCACTAGGGTCGGACAGGCGATCCGGTACAGATCCGGTCGGCTATCGACACGGCCGATCATGGCTCGCTGCTGGTTGATGCAGACTTGTGCGCCTTGGCTGTTGGCCATGGCACGGATCACCTCTAGCAAGCCCAGATCATCCAGGTGCGCCGGGTGCACCAGTTTTGGTAACAGCCCTTCGGTGACGGCGGGAAAATCTATCGCCGCCAGACGTATCGACTGCATTCGGGCTTCGCTATCTTCGTCAGTGTCGGGCCTGGCGCTGGTATTCAGCAAGGCTAAGGCCTGCACACGCTGCGTTGCCTGGCGGAAAATTTCCAAGGCGACATAGCCGCCCAGAGAAAAACCGGCCAGGGCGAACTCATCGGCCGGTGCTTTGGCAAGTACCGCGCGGGCCATGGCGGAAATGGAGTCTTCATCGCTGACGTCGGCGACCGAAACGTGCGCGCTGGCGGCGAGAGCTGCGGCCTGGTGTTGCCAGAGGCGCGCATCGCAGAGTAATCCTGGAAGCAGCAGCAGGTGTGGTCTGGTCATGGTGAACCTCGCTATTGAATATGGTAGTGGTAGCGCAACGTCCGGGGTTGCCGGACACGATCACTGATCAGGTTGCGCCATGTGCCGCAGGTCCACCGTGCGCTAGCGCACTATGTTTCGGTCGTATTGCGATGCCAAGGTATGCGAGCGCACAGACGTCACCGCGTCCGGGCCTTAGCTTGAAGCTGTGCGCACCCTGCGTGCGGAACCAATCGGGAGTAGTACAGTGGACACCTACAGTCACAACCTATCCGCCAGTTTTGCCTTGCGTGAAAAGGCCGAACACGCTCTGTTGCAACTGATACAGCGCGGCTTGTCACGCGAGCAGATGAAGATCCTGATCGCCGGTGAGCTCGTGCCGTTGAACTTGCCGACTCGGGTCAAGAGTCGGGCGGTGCGCGATGCGATGTTGATGGATGGTTCTATCGGTGCCTTGATCGGTGCTGGTCTCGGCGCCCTGATCCAGGCTGCTCTGACGATCACGGACATGGGCTTGCTGCTCGCACCGATCAAGCTCATTGGCTGGGGCGCTTTCCTCGGGGCCTTCCTCGGTGCCATGGCTGGGGTCGCCTCAGTGTCTCCTGGCACCCTCGCGGGCCGGCGCTCGCCGCTGACTCATCGTAAAATAGAAGCGGGCAGCACTGTGCTGTTGGTCAGTACCAGCAGCGCCGAGGAAACCACTACGGTCCTTGAAGTGCTGACGGCCTCCGGTGGTGCCTGCACGGATGTGGATATGATCCAGCGTGGGCATGGCGGCTGGTCGAGCTAAACGGTTCATGCAGGGCTGACGGATACATTCAGTACCTGCTAGCAACTGCCTTGTGCGAGCAGTATAGCCGCTGCGTTGCGGGCCATTTCCGACATCAGCGTTGCTTGGTTTGCCTGGGACATGGCTGTTAGCACGCTACGGTTTGCAATAGCGAAGAAAGGTCAGCCTGCCGAGGCTGACCTGGCGCAGTTCCCTCAATTTAGAAGGTTAGCGCCTTCGATTGCACGCTTTTCACCCCGCGTACGTTTTCCGTGAGTTTCACCGCCAGGGCTCTTTCGGCGCCATCGAGAACCTTGCCGCTGAGGGTGACGATACCGTTCTCGGTGCTGACATCGATCCCCGTGCCGCCGACATTGCGCGAATAGAGCAGAGTGGATTTTACCTTGGTGGTGATCCAGCTATCGACGATGTCGTCACCGACTTCGCTGGCTGCCTGCTTGCCACTTTCAACCATATCCGGCTTATCTGCCTTGATCCTGAGATGATTGTCGACCGAAGTCACGCCATTGGTGCTCATCGCCAGGCTAACCGCATACTCGCGGGCTTCGCTACTGCCCACGGTGCCGCTGAGGGTGACCTTGCCATCGCGTGTAACCACCTTGGTATCCATGCCTTCGGCATGTCGGCTCCAAAGCAGCTTGGACTTGATTGCTGCCGTGGTATTGGCGTCGTCGATGGTGTCGCCGAAGCTGAGTGCATCGCTGGATTTGCTCGGGGTGAACTTCGCATCGACGACGATGTTGTTGGTCACAGAATCTATTCCGCTGACGCCGAGCGCGATCTCATTGGCCAGCTCCTTGTTGGCTTCTTCGGTCACTCGGCCACTCAGGGTCGCCTTGCCGTTTTCCACCGAAACCTTGAGAGCGCTGGCGCGCAGGTAGGGGCTGATGGAGTAGGCGGTCCAGATCTGGCTTTCCTGACGTGCCTCGGTAATGTCCTTGGACATGTTTTCCGCTAACGCACCACCACTCGCCGTGGCGATGGCCAAAGCGAGTGAAGACGCCAGTAGAAGGGTACGGGGTTGCGTATGCATGGTGATAATCCTTTGCGAGAAAGCCGGCGGCGCTACGTGTTTAGCTGTCGCCTGGCTGAAGTGGAGAGAGGGCGTTGCACCGGCATCGGCTGTGGCGAATACCGGTGATGCAGCTTGGCAGCGCGTGGGCTGGCGGTCGGTGCGTTGACGCACCGAGGGCAGGCCCAGATTCATATCCGGCCGAGCAGCACCAGAATTGACGATCAGGCTCAGGCCGCCGCTGGGCATGCAGCCCCAGCGGCGGCTATGGGCCTGGTGGGAATGGCGCCGCCCAACAGCAGGATCAGCACGACCAGCAGAATGGTGCCCAGGCTCATGACGGGCTCTTTGCAGCGTTGATGATGGGGTGGGTTTAGCAGGTCTGAGAGGTGGGGTGGCGCTCAGCATGGCGTAGGCAGGGCTGCCAATCTGTAAGGCTGCGCACGTGAGCACATGTACGCTTGCGACAGTGAGGCAGGTAGTAGAGGGGGCTTTGGCGCTGAACACCAGGCAGCCAAGCGCTCCGCATGACGCGGAGCGATGGGGTGTGGGGTTAGATCAGCTTTTGCATTTCTGCAGGAAACTCTTGACCTGTTTGTCGGCCTCGTCACGCGTGAGGGCGTAACGCTCCTTGAGCAGACCAGCCAGTTTCTGCTCCTGGCCTTCGGTTTTCAGCAACTCGTCTTCGGTCAGTTTGCCCCAAGCAATCTTTGCGGCGCCGACCTGTTGCTGCCATTTGCCTTTGAGGGCATCTGTACTGGGCAGGCTCATGACTTTTTCGGCTCTTGGTTCTGCGCGTTGCGCTTGTCCTGAGTGGCCTGCGGCTTGGTTTGGTTGGCCGCTTCCTTGGGTTGTTGAGGCGACTTGGCGGGGCCCTCAAAGCTGTCTTTGCTGATGACCGGATCGCGATCCGCCTTATAGAACGGCTGGACGGGGCTGGCGTTTGCCGGTTTCTGGGCTTGGCCTTCGGTTTTATCCGAATTCTTGACCGGTTGTTTGTGGGTGGGCTTGTGCATAATGACCTCTTGCTAAAACGGCAACTGCAAAGGTGCGGGGTGCCGGGGAGAGGACTGTGACAGGCGGGTGGGGGCTGGTCGGTGCGCTGCCGAGCTTAAGCTGGAAATTAGTGCTCGGTCAGCGTCATCAAGATATCAGCATACCAGGTGCAGTTAAGGCCCAGCGCCTCGTCCAGCAACAAGTCACGGCTGCCTAGGTCGACTCGAGACGAGTGAATACCCAGCAGACGCCACGGCAGGGCTTGCCGCCCGACGGCTGGATCGAGGGCCCGCATCACCACTGGTGCACCACTGGTGCCGCGGTGAGTGCGGGCATCGGTGAGAAAATAACCGAGGCCCTGAAAGCGTAGGCCGAAAGAGGAGGCGAGAATTGCGTGGCGTACCACCGGCATGTGATGAACGCTGTCATGGAAACCAAGCGGAAAACCGACCACTAGCAACTGACTGCCGATCTCGATGTGCTCCTGAGGCTCCAGCAAATGTTCTGGTCTGAAGGCGTGGTAGGCGATGGCAGTAGGCAGTGCTAGGCGTTCGATTTCGATCACGGCCACATCGATCTCGCCGGCACTATCCAAACCTTGGCGCCATAGACTTCCGCCGTTGCGGTAAAGAGGGATTGAAAAGCCTGTGGAGCTGGCCATGTTGCTCGAATCGGTGTGGACCTCTATCTCCAGGCAGTCCGGGTGATGACCAGTGGGCTCATCGATCAACACGTGACGGCTGGTGACCAGGAACAAGCGCTCATCGCGGGCGAAGAAGAAGCCGCTGGCATTCGTCAGCACCTGTGTACCCGCAATAGTTGTGATACGTGCCACGCTCAACATCAGGGAGTCGATCATGGTTTTCAGGGCCTCCGGTCGATAATTTGCTTACTAACTGACATGTTGCATCAAGTCCTTGGGCTAGCCCGCAGACAGTCAAACCAGCGGTGCTACTTGTGCCATTGCGTCCTGATCTTTCATCCATTCTGCAGCCAGCCATGGCATCACCGATGAATGCGAGGCCATCCCTCGTTTCGGTGCAGTGCAGTCTATCGGTGAAGACCGCAGTGTATGCGTGCCAGCGTACGGATCGAGTGAATACGGGGTGGCAGTATCCAAATGGATGGCGCGTCTGCTTCGCGTCGGATAATTCCGATTGGTGAACGATATGCACAAGCCCAAAAAAACTGACCAACCAAGTAAACCTGCTGACCAGTACTTGCCCGGGAGCTCTGATTCGAGCAGTCACCAGCAAGAGGTTGAGCAGCGTGAACGTCGACTTCTCAGGCGCGATAGGCGCGAACAATCGACACGAGACTTGCAAGATGACTTGATGGATAGCTAGCTCGGCTGAAGGCTTTTGCTCGTCTGTTCGGTCATTCCAGCAGGCTGCGTCTTCAAGACGTGTGTAGGTATCAGGTGGTGCGATTGCGCTCGAAGAAGCTCAGCACCTGTTTTTCTGCTTCTTCGTGGGTCATGCCGTAGCGTGCCTCTACGAGGTGGGTCAATTTATCTTGATCCCCTTCGGATTTGATCAGTTCATTAAGGGTCAACTCATCCCAGTTGATCATGGCCGGACCAGCCAGCTGCCGCCATTTTCCTTTGATGATGTCGCTAAGTAGTCTGCTCATTTGAGGTTACTCCATGATGCCAAAAGGCTGAGTGGGCGGCATGACGGGGTCAGGGCTGCCGATGAGATTCAGCGGCAGCTTGATGTCCACATGGTGTTCCCGATCATCATCACGCAACGGCAGCCTATCGCCTTCAAGACGGATGTCATCGAGGTCGATCGTCTGCTCATCCTGATTTGTGCGCCGCACCGTGATTCGGTAAGGCGTGGCGCCATAACGGTAGTGCAAGGTGAAACCGGGCCAGTGTGCCGGCAATAGCGGACGCATATGCAGGAAGGCGCCGCTACGCTGCACACCGAGCAAGGACTCGACGATCAAGCGGTACATCCACCCGGCGGAGCCGGTGTACCAACTCCAGCCGCCACGCCCCTCATGCGGCGGCATGCCGTAGACATCGGCAGCCAGCACGTAGGGCTCGATCTTGTAGGTCGCAATCGCAGCGGCACTGTCTCCATGGGCGATCGGGTTGATGGCGTGCAGGAGTTCCCAGGCTCGCGTGCTGTCGCCGAGCGCGGCAAAGGCCATGCTTGCCCAGACCGCTGCGTGGGTGTACTGGCCGCCGTTCTCGCGGATGCCGGGTAGATAGCCCTTGATATAGCCAGGTTCCATGGCATCGCTATCGAAGGGCGGGGTGAGCAGCTTGATCAGACCTATGTCGCGACGAAACAGGTGACGGTCGAGCGACTCCATGGCCATCCGCTGGCGCTGCTCGGGTGCCGTACCGGAGAGTACGCACCAGCTCTGGGTGATGGAGTCGATACGGCACTCGTCGTTGCTGGCAGAGCCCAGTGGCGTGCCATCGTCGAAGTAGGCGCGGCGATACCAGGCACCATCCCAGGCGTAGCTTTCCAGGTTTTCACCTAGGAGCGTTGCCTCCTGCCGACAGCGGCGTGCACAGTCCGGATCGCCATTGAGTTCGGCGGTGGTCGCGAACTGGCGTAACACTTCATGGCCGAAGAAACCGAGCCAGACACTCTCCCCCTTGCCCTGTTCACCGACACGGTTCATTCCGTCATTCCAGTCGCCATGGCCCATCAGCGGCAGGCCGTGAACGCCGCGTGGCAGGCTGTGCTCGATGGCGCGCACGCAATGCTGGTAAAGCGTTTCTCGTAGAGCCGACTGGCCGGGCAGATCGTAGTAGGACTCCTCGCCGTCATTGAGTGTGCGGCCTTCCAGGTAACCGACGCTTTCCGAGAGCACGCTGTGGTCACCCGTGACCTGCACGTAGCGGCTCGTCGCCAGGGCCAGCCAGAGATAGTCATCGGAGCAGCCGGTGCGCACGCCACGGTTCATCGGCGGGTGCCACCAGTGTTGCACGTCGCCCTCGATGAACTGGTGGGCTGCGCACAGCAGCAAATGTCGACGCACCGCTGCCGGCTCGGTGTGCAGCATCGCCATGCCGTCCTGCAATTGATCGCGAAAGCCGATGGCTCCGCCAGACTGGTAGTAACCACTGCGTGCCCAGAAGCGGCTGGCGATGACCTGATACATCAGCCAGCCGTTCACCAGGACATCGAGCGCCGGCTCGGGTGTTTCAATCTGCACCGCTGCCAGCGTCGAGCGCCAGTGGGTGCGAACGATTTCTAGCTCGATCGCTGCCGTCGCGCTACCGCGCATGCGTTGAACCAGGTGAGATGCGCTCTTTGCGTTCTGCTCGGCGCCGAGGCGAAAGATCACCTTACGGCTCTCCCCGGGCGCCAGTTCGATCCCCACGCGCAGCGCGGCGCAGGGGTCGAGCCCAGTGCCTCTGCGCCCTGACAGCTGTTCCTGAGCCATGGCTGCCGGTGCCTTGAGGTTGCCATTGCGGCCGATGAATTCGCCGCGGTCGGCCGTAATGCTCATGAGCGGCATGTCGACATCGAAGAACGCCACTCGGCCAGGGAACTCGATCGAGTAGGCGTTGCGTGCGAACAGAGCGCCAGTGTCCACGTCTGCATAAGTGACGATATGCATGGTCGATTGACTGCGCAGTTCGCCCAGAACCCAGGCCACATAGCCGGTGATAGAGAGTCGCCGTGGACGATCCGAGGTGTTGCGCACCAGCAACTGCGAGAACTTTATCGGTGCCTCCAGTGCCACGTAGATGCGCAGCTTGGTCTGGATGCCGTCCTCAGTGTGCTCGAACAGGCTGTAGCCGAACCCGTGGCGGGTGAGGTAACGACCGTTTCCCGGACAGGGCAGGGCAGTCGGTGACCAGTAGTGGCCATTGTCCTCGTCGCGCAGGTAGATGGCCTCTTCGCTGGCGTCGGTGACGGGGTCGTTGCACCACGGCGTGAGGCGGAATTCGTGAGCATTTTCATGCCAGGTGTAGGCGCTGCCGCTTTCCGATATCACCGTGCCGAACTGGGGGTTGGCGATCACGTTGACCCAGGGCGCCGGAGTCGGCTGACCAGGCATCAGACGAATGACGTATTCGTTGCCATCGGCGCTGAATCCTCCATAGGGGTTGCTCAGTAACAGGCTTGGGTCTGGCGCCGGAAGTGTTGAGCTGCGCGCGGGCTTGTGCAGCAAGCGCGCATCGAACATCGGCAAGGCCGGGCCTGCCTTGCGATGACGGATCTGCTCGGACAGACGGCCATGCCTGTCGTTGAGCACCAGGTGCGCCACGGCCTGCATCAGAATCCGATCCTCGCTGGACAGCTGCTGCACCGGGCGGACGAAAATGCCGCCGGGTCTATCTAGCAGATTCGCCTCGCTGCCGGAGGTCGCCAGGCCCAGTATGAGGTCTTGTA
Source organism: Ectopseudomonas khazarica (assembly GCF_017915135.1). NCBI lineage: Bacteria > Pseudomonadati > Pseudomonadota > Gammaproteobacteria > Pseudomonadales > Pseudomonadaceae > Ectopseudomonas > Ectopseudomonas khazarica. The sequence continues at coordinate 2,772,566 of NZ_CP068551.1, forward strand.
GGTTTTGCCGGTAACCGGCCTGGTCTTCGTTCCAGATCACAAGATCGACTACCAGCCCCTTTTGGCGCCAGTAGGCATGGGCTTGTACCAGTTGCCGCACCAGTTCGATGTTACCGGCGCTGGAAATTTGCAGCAGTACGATCGGCAGATCGCCCGAGATGGCCTGGCCCCAGAGCCCACTCTGATTACGCTGGTTGGCCGCCAGGATCTGAGGGGGCGCACGCAGTGAGGGTGTACTGTAAATGATCGACGCGGCCATCTGCTCGAACAGGCGTGCATCAGCGTGGCTGATGTTCAGTTGCCGCAGCAGCACTTGGCTATGTGTCCAGGCCAGATCAAAGACGCGATCGGCGAGATGGCGGTCGCGGTATTTGTTGATCAGGTGCAGACACCCACTACGGCTGTCGCTGACACCGCTTACCAGATCGAGGATGGCGCCTTGACCGGCCTCCAGGATGAATCGACAGCGTATCGCCACGATGGGATCGAGCACGGCGCCGACCGTACCGGAGAGCTCATCGACATCCATGGCCGCCGGCTGCGCCAGGTTGCGCCCGCGACCGATGAAGCGGGCTCGGTCGGTTTCGTAGGAGATCGCCTCGATGTCAACGCCATGGGCGGCCAGCAAATGGCAGAGCCAGGTGCTGCGTTCCGTTTTCGAGCGTGGCCGGCGGGTGCACAGAATCGCTTGTAGATCCGCGTGCAGCTCGGTTTCTATGAACAGTTTGCTGAAGGCCGGATGGGCCAAGTCACTGCGCTGCGGTGCCAGCACCACTTCGGCGTAGCTGGTTAGTTCGATGGAGCGACGCGTGGTGCCACGATTGCTGATATGCAGACGCCGCAGCTCGGCATTGTCCTCGGGGGACACGACGATCTCCGTATGCGTATCGATATCCCGTTCGCGTAAACGGAACTCGGCCCTGGCATCGGTGAATATCGCCTCGAAACTCTCCGTACGCTGCAGCGTTGGTTGGAATGCGTTTGACCAAAATGCACCGCTGGCGGTGTCGCGCAGGTAGCAGAACGTGCCGGCGGCGTCACAGGTCACGTCCTCCTGCCAGCGGGTGACGGCGAGCTCGTCGCAACGGCTGTAGCCGCCGCCGGCATGGCTGATCATTACGTGATAATGGCCGTTGGAGAGCAACTGCACGGCAGGATGAGCGCGATCGGGGTGGGTATAGACGCGCAACTTGCTCTCATCGGCGCGAGTGGCCACTTCCTCCTGCTGCATCTGGGGCGCGTGCAGGTATTGGGGCGCACTTTTGGGCATGCGCTCCTGGAGGAGCAAGGCGGTGGCCTGGAACTGTGGATCGGCCTCGAAGCGCCGGTGCATGGGGCGCTTGAGTAGCACGGCAGCCAGCGCCAGGAAGCTCATGCCCTGGTGGTGGGCCATGAACGACTGGATCACCGCCGAGCTGCGCCCCAGGGGCAAGCGCGCGCTGGTGAAGTCCAGCGCTTCGTACAAACCATAGCGACCGGCCATGCCCATGTCTGCCAGCGCCTGCAGATTGCGGCAGGCTTCAGCAGGCGCCACCAGCAGCGCCAGAGCCGATGCATAGGGGGCGACGACGATGTCGTCACCGAGTCCGCGCTTTAAGCCAAGGCCTGGAACGCCGAACGCGCGGTACTGATAGTTCAACTGCGTGTCGAGGGCGTTGTAGCCTGACTCGGATACGCCCCAGGGCAGGCCGAGCTTGCCGGCATAATCGATCTGGAGCGCCACGGCGGCCTTGCAGGTCTGATCCAGCAAGGTGTTCGGGTAACTGGGCATGACCAGCAGTGGCATGAGGTACTCGAACATCGAGCCGGTCCACGACAGCAGCACCGGGACGCTACCGCTGCTGGTCAATAGTCGGCCGAGGGCGAACCAGCCCTCCTGTGGTAACTGACCCTGGGCAATCACGACGAAGTTGGTCAGTCGTGCTTCCGAGGCCAGCAGGTCGTAGTAGGCGCCATCGAGACGCTGCTCATCGGCGTTGTAACCGATGGCCAGCAGGTCTCTCTGCGGGTCATAGAGAAAGGTGAAATCCATGTCTGCCAGGTCGCCTGCCAATTTGGCCAGGCGTTCTACCAGCGCGATTCGCTCCATTGCGCAGGCTTTGGCTTTGCGCGTCGGCACCTGCTCGTCTGCCGGCCAGTCGTTGGTATCGAGCGTTGCCAATCGCCGCCAGGTGAAGCGTCGCGAGCGTTCGCCTGGCAGGAGCAGGCTGGACATTTCAGCACTCAGGTCTCGGCATTGCGCACTCAGCACCTGTAGCCAGTAGCTGGGCTCTTCTTGCTGAGCCAGGGGCATGGTCAGCTTCTCGGCTTGCTCGAGCAAGCGCTGTAGGGTAGGCAGCAAGTCGGTGAGCGCAGGCTCTGCCAACGCCTTGAGCAACTCGTCGAGAAGCTGTTCGTCCAGGCCGGCATCCAGCACGGATTCCTGCAGGACATCAAGGCAATCTCTCAGGCCTTGCAGCGTGCGTGCGTCATCCGGCTGCGTATCAGGCAGCTCCAGCAGCCCCTGGCGAAGTGTCATGAGCAGGCCAGCGAGGTTGCCGCTGTCCACCGTCGAGATGTAATGCGGTGCCAGTGGTTTGAGGGTGAGCGTGTCGTACCAGTTGTAAAAATGCCGGCGATAGCGCGGCAGCAGCGCCATGCTGGTCAGCATGTGTTCCAGGCGGGCAAGCAAGCGCCCGCCACCGATATAGGCGAAATCATGGGCGGCCAGGTGGGACAGCAGGGCCATCCCCATGTTGGTGGGCGAGGTGCGATGCGCGGTGACGGCCACTGGCTGTTCCTGGATGTTGTCCGGCGGCAGCCAGTTGTCCGCAGGCCCGACCAGATCCTCGAAGAATGCCCAGTTCCGCCGTGCCTGCTGGTGCAGGAAGCGTCGCTCGTGCGCAGTGGGCTCGAACGCCGGTGAGGCCGATGGCTGGCTCAGCCACCAGGCGAGTGCGGGGGCTACCGACCAGGCGAGCAGAAAAGGGGCTGCGACGGCCAATGTCAGCGGTTGCATGAGCAGCAGAATGAACAGGCCAGCGGCCAGCGCTGGGCATACCCACATGAGGCGGTACAGCCCGGATAGATCGTTACGACTGCAGCGCTCGACTTGCCGAGAAGGGTTCCACTGCAGCAGGTTGCGATGACTGACCAGCACTCTCCAGAGCGTTCGGCCAATCGCATCCAGGCTGTTGAGCGTCTCGAACGGCAGCCAGACCAGTGGCAAGAGGGCACGCTGAAAGCTCGATGCGCTGCTGCCAATGGTTGTGCTCAGATGCAGGCGTAGAGGCACCTCGGGCGGCTTGTGCAGCAATTCAAGCAACAGACCCAGCAAGGGTTGCGTGAGCACCAGGGCCATGATCGCCAGTACCCACAGCAGCGGCTGCGAGCTGGCGAACCAGGCCCATAGGAGCGCGCACAGAAAAGCCGTCGGCTCAAGGCTGCGGCGCAGGTTGTCGAGGATCTTCCAGCGGCCCAGGGCATCCAGGCGGATAGCCTGCTTACAACCAGCCGAGGGCGGGCATGAGAGCAACCAGGGCAGCAACTGCCAGTCGCCGCGAATCCAGCGGTGGTGCCGCTTGGCATCGGCGCTGTAGCAGGCGGGGTATTCCTCATAGACCTGGATGTCGCTGATCAAGCCGGAGCGCGCATAGCACCCCTCGATGAGGTCATGACTGAGGATGCGGTTTGCCGGCAGGCAATCCACCAGCGCCCGCTCGAAGGCATCCACGGCATAGATGCCCTTGCCGATGAACGAGCCATTGCTGAACAGATCCTGGTAAACGTCGGAAACTGCGCGCGTGTAAGGGTCGATCCCTGCATCACTGCCGAACAGGTGGGCGTAGGTCGAGCGCGCGATGCTCGACAGGCTGATGCCGACCCGTGGCTGCAGGATGGCGTAACCGCTGATGATGCGTCGCTGGCTGGCGTCGAACTGTGCCACGTTCAGCGGGTGAGCGAGGGTCCCGATGAGCTGGCGCGCGACATCACGCGGTAGCTGCGTGTCAGTGTCCAGGGTGATCACGTAGACAGTCTGCTGCAGCCTCGCCAGGTCGCCGACAATCAAGGCGAAGCGTTCTTGCCCTTGGCCGCGCAACAGGGCATTGAGCTCGCTCAGCTTGCCGCGTTTGCGTTCATGCCCCATCCAGCGTCGTTCGGTCGGGTTCCAGCGTCTGGGCCGGTGCAGCAGGTTGAACCGGCTGCCTGCCATGGCCGGGTACTTGTCATTCAACGCTTCGGTTGCCTGGCTGGCTCGCTCCAGCAGCTCGGCATCCTCATCCTGCGTCTCCTGCTGCGCGTCGAGGAAGTCGGTGAGCAGGGCAAAATGCAGATTGCTGTCGCGGTTGGCCAGGTAGCGCACCTCCATGCCTTCCACCAGTTCATCGACATCCTGCGTGCTGCCAATGAGGGTCGGTACGACCACAAGGGTGCAGGCATCTGTGGGAATGCCCTCGCTGTAATCGAGGCGCGGCAACATGTTCGCCGGCATCGTCAGGGTCACCAGCCAGTTCACCAGGCCGATGGCCAGGCGACTGGTCATCAGCAGAATCGGTACGCTGAGCATGGCCAGGTAAAGCGGCGACCAATGATCGGCATGCGCCAGGGCCAGCAGGGGCCAGGCCAATATGGCGCTGAGCAGCAGTGCCGGGGTCAGGAAGAAATACAGAGGCGCACGTCTGAGCAGGCGTTGCCCCCGCTCGATGAGCGACAGCCGCACGCCGAGCTGTCGCTCCAGTGCCGGTACGCCTTTATCGACCAGGTAGAAACCGACATGGGCCGTGCGTGGTGTATCGGGCGGCGCGCCGGTGGCCAGTTCGAGCGCCGCGTGCGCGACTGCTGTCTCGTCGTGCTGGCACGCTCGGGACAAGCGCTCCACCGCATGCCGATAGTGATCGCGGGTGGCGAAGTCCATGCGCGCGTAGATGCCGGCAGGGTCCTCGCGCAGCACCTGTTCCACGCCACTCATGTGCTCGACGAACTTGCGCCAATCGGTGGCCGAGAGCATGCGCAGGCTGTTGATGCAGTTGCTGATGGAAACCTGTTCGGCTGCCTGTGATTGCGCGTCCAACTGCACCAGACGCTCGATGTTCAGGTCGGATTCCGCCAGTGTCTGCTCGATCCAGGTCAGCGGCAGGATCAGCGCGGTATTCTGCCCCTGCAGCCGGCGCGTCAGTTCGGCAACGAAGGAGCTGGTCATGGGCAGTGGTGAGCGCGCCATGTCCGCTACCGCCAGGACGATGCTCTTGGCATCACGCTCTGCGGTTTCGCTCAAACGGTCTGCCCAATGGTTGGCCAGGTTGCGATCATTCCAACTGGCCATGACCCGTGACGCCACTCGGCGCAGATTCTCGATCAACGCCAGGCGCAGCATGATGGGCACGGCCCACAGTTCGCCCAGGGTCAGCGCAGTGCTGGATTGGTAGGCCATGATGAAGCGCCCCAGGCTTTCGCTGTCGACCCGTCCATCCCCGTGGGAGATGGTTTCCAGGGCGATGTCGTACACGCGGGGCAGGGTCGACGAGGGGCCATTGGACAGCCCGGGAAGCTCGCGGCAATAGCCTCTCGGAAGGTGCTTCTGCGCGGTTTGTATCTGCTCTTCGATCAGATAGAAATTATCCAGCAACCACTCAGCGGCGGGCGTAGCCCGTTGGCTGGAAAGCGTCGCTGCCGTCATGGCCTGGCAACTGCTGGCTAGTACCCTGGCGTTCTCGGTCAGTCGCTCCAGCAAGGCGTCGGAGGTCGTGTGCGGGCTGAGGCGATGCTGATGAGCGAGCTCGGCACCATGGTTGGCCATTTGTTCGGCACTGAACAGTTCGGAGCGCAGGACAGTCTCGTATTCAAATGTACGAGGCGTAGAGCGCCATAACCGCCGGATGAGGCTAGACCACGGAGTATCCATTTGCTTCCTGGCGTGCGGCGTCAGCGTTCGGACAGGCCAGCGAAGAGTAGTCACTCCAGGGTTGCTAGCATGCCGTTTCGCGGATCCAGATGCGTGAATAGTCATCAGGCTCTGAAACAGGTGAGGCGTCTGTCCGCTATCGCACATAACTCCCTGACTCGCCAGGCGGAACTCCAAACTCTGCGCAATCAGTTCCTGTTCACTAACAAGTTTTTGCTTTTGATCGTGCCAACCATCATTGAGTTTCGGATATGGCCGCCGTATGGACGGTCCAAGGCTGGCTGTATCTGGCCGTGCGCTGATCTCTATTCGCGAGCTGTTGTCGGCCGGGAAATAAAGCAGGCTCTGGTACATGCCGCACATGCCTGAAAGGGCGCAGCAAAAAGGGGGCTCTGCCCCCCTTGGTTCATAGCAACCCAAGCTCAGCGAAAGATACGGTGCGCTGGCCTGCCACGATGATGTGATCCAGCGAGCGGACATCGACCAGCGCCAAGGCTTCTTTCAAGCGCTGTGTGAGCACCTTGTCAGCCTGGCTTGGCTCTGGATTTCCGCTTGGATGGTTATGCGCAAAGATCACTGCAGCTGCATTCAGACGCAGCGCTTCCTTCACCACCTCGCGCGGGTACACAGAGGCACTGTCGATGCTGCCGCGGAACATCTCGACGTACTGGATCAGGCGATGCTTGGCATCCAGAAACAGCGCTGAGAAAACCTCGTGCTCAAAGCCACCCAGCTTCGCGATCAGGTACTCCTTGACGAGCTCCGAAGATGTGAAGGCTGCACCTCGCTGAACCTTCTGATCGATCACCTTGCGAGCAGCATCCAGGATCTGTTCTGCAGTGGCAGGCAGATAGCGACCTTGCTCGTCGCGAATCATCAGAGAAGCGTCAAGGGCGAGAGAAAGCTGCGACATGATCATGCTCCAGTTGCTCGGGCGGAATTGCCCGGAACCGGTCAAGCACGGCGCAGCGCAGCAGTCAGGGGGCGATAGCCGGCCCAGCCGCATATGCGCGAAGCGCATGCAGCCCTTGACGGCGAGAACGCCGTGATAGGGTGAGAGGAAAAAGCAAGACCGCCATTCCACCAATCTTATAGACGCCACCAGCAAGCGCAGCGCGCAGGCTCTGCCGACACGGCGTAAAACGCCTAGAGGCGTTGTTGGCGAGCAGTAGAACTGCAGATGTGGCCTGCACCAACAACGAGAAAGGAACGAGGCTGGTCGCCACCTATAGCCAGTGCTCCATCAAAACGATTGGCAGACGGCCGCTACCGAAATATTCTCCGGTCTCTGGGCTAACGAAGTGCAAACAGTCAGTACGCTGACCCTGCACTCCGTTAGCTCAGAACCTTCCTTCCTGGTCTGTGTAAACAGGTCACTTCATTGGCATTTGCCATGGCTCAGGTCAGCCCTGACAGCTCGCTCCGGCGAGCGTCAGGGTCTTTCTGTGGCCAAAACAATCACCCGCGGTATAGATCTCGGCCTGCTCACCGCAGCGAATATGTGAGCACATACGCTGGTGGATACGACTCAGGAAACCTACCTCAAAAGCTCGCCTCTCAATAGCGCAGGGCAGCAGATCGCGTTCGGCGATCATTACTGCCCAGAGCCATCCGCTGCGGGCATTGTCGAGCCAGGTCTGGGCCAGTTTCACGCCCTGGTTGAACGCCTCTCTGCAGTCGGCAGCCCAGGCGATCTCCATACCTGGATGGCCATCATGAGGCGGAAGGTAGGTCATCACGCTCTTGCTCATCTGGCACTTCCTCGAACGTCAGAGAGGGCGCGGCGGTAGAGCACGACCATTTCATCGAGCAGAGCCAGCGCTGAATAAGCAGCGATACGCACGCGCAGATCCGCCGGCTGCAAGCCTTCGGGTTCAGCCAGCTGATCAAGCAGATTGCCGAGCATCACGCCACGCAGTTCAGCGGCAGCTTCAGAGGGTAGGGGAGAGCGTTCGGATTCATGCAGCGGGCTTCGCTGCAGCGGAAAAGGTACAACGCAGGATTCGAACTCAGCCATGGCGCACCTCCCGATCAGAGGTGGACAGCAAGAACTGAAGCCCAAGGCGGAGCTCTCTGGTAAAAAAGGGGTAGCGCATTTTCCTTATGCTCCTTGGTTCGATTAAGGAGCCGCCACCAATCGTTGCTACACAATATGGAGGCGGACCGCACGGGGGTAGCAAACCGGGAACCAAGGGAACCGGCCAGGCAAAAGCCTGCCCCGTACGGCCCGCCATAGAGACGCGATAACGCAGTGCCGAGGCACTGGCTATGCGCTATGACGCTGCCGCATCTTGGTTTCCTAGGTTGCTACACCCGGTCATGGGACTTACCACGACGGGCGCACTCTAGCCCGAGGGTTTCAGGATGGCAACCTACTGTGGCGTAGTTGGTGAGGTGTCGAGCCCTCAATCTTGCGGCCTGTGGGGCCGTTGGGTAGAGATCTCACTCCAGGTATGGCTAATGGCTTACAGCTTTGCTTCCGTAATCAGCGAGCCCATCAGCTACGCTGGTAATCAGCCTCTGGAGGAGTACGCCATGTCTGCCAAGGAAGAGCAGTTGATACAGTTGCTGGGCCTCATGGCTCGCAGCATGACCCACATGACCGCATCCGTAACCGCTATGGCCTTCGAACAGCTGCGAAGCCAGGATGCAGCACTGCAGAGTTCGGCCAAGCGCATGATCGGGCGCATGCAGGCTATCAATGAAGAGCTGGATCAGCAGTGGGAGTTGGTCGGCCAGCTAACCGGCCAGCGGGATCAAGAAGCGCTTGTGGAGGAGCTGGATATCTCTTCGGTTCGAGTTCATCGCAAAGCGGAGGCGTCTGGCACTCCATCAGTCGATGTTTTAGTCCGGCCGCATCAAGGGATCTCACGAACAGTACCATAGGGAACGTTCCGCAATTTGCTGCCCCCCCCCGAAATCTGGGGGCTGCAGCAAGCCTGATGCCGGTCGATTGCGGAACAAATAATGAGGTAAGTTATTGTTTTTAAGAGCATTAATTGGAGACTTAAAATCTCTCGCCAGCAATGGCGTGCCGGTTCGAGTCCGGCTTCGGCACCATCTAGCGAAACACGAGCTCTGGCGATCCCCAAGGTCCCCCTGGGGTCTCTTCTCCCGCCATCGCCGCAGAGGCAGGCAGCCGACTATCCAAACAGCTATCTTGTGCCTCGCTCAGGATAGCTAGTGACGCGCCAGCCTCTCGAATCTCCATGGCTTTCCTGCCCCAGAACCGACCTGGCCTCCGCGCTCACGCACCAGCGTCTCGTAGTCCTTACTCCATGCTGCACGGCACGAGAGTCGGCAGGTTCGTGTCAGATGCCGCACTGGCTGCCTTTCCAGTTCCGCGCAGGGTCATTTTTCATTTGATACGGCCACTGATTCAAGATAGCTTCATGAGTGATTGGTCGCGAAGCCCTCTGTAATCAAGGCTTTCATGGTCTTTTTTCAAGATAGTAGAGATTGTTTTTTGAGATAATCCTGCGTATGTCGCCATTTGCTCATCATGAACTCCAGCTTCTGAACCCTTCCTTCGCTTCGCCTCTGGTGGATGTGCTCAACGAGCTCGAGCACCTGCGGCGCCTGCAGCTACAGGGCAGTACGCCGTTGCCGGTGTTCTACCAGTTGAAAGGCATCTTCCACATGCTGGAGAGCCTGGGTTCGGCTCGGATCGAAGGTAACCACACGACACTGGCGGATTACGTCGAAAGCAAGGTCGAGGGGCGGCAGCAGGAGAGCGACCAGTTGCGGGAGGTCGCGAACATCGAACGGGCGATGGAGTACATCGAGAGCTCGATGAGCCCCGGAGATGCGCTGTCCGAGCATTTCATCCGCGAGCTGCATCAGCTTGCTGTCGACGATCTGGAAAGAGAGGGTGACCGCACACCCGGAGCCTATCGGTCGGGGGGCGTCCGTATTTCCCAGTCGCCCCATGTTCCACCGGATGCGGTTTCCGTCCCCGGTTACATGAGCGAACTGGTCGATTTCGTGAACCGGCCTGATCCATCCAAGTACGACCTGATGAAGGTGGCGCTGGCTCATCACCGCTTTGGCTGGGTCCACCCGTTCGGTAACGGCAACGGGCGCGTGGTGAGGCTGCTGACCTACGCGTTGCTGATCAAGTACGGTTTCAACGTGAACGTCGGTGGCCGGTTGCTGAATCCTACGGCGGTCTTCTGCAATGACCGTGAGCGTTACTACGCCATGCTTTCCGGCGCGGACAGCGGCACAGCGGAGGGCCTGGAAAACTGGTGTATCTATGTTCTGGAGGGTGTGCGCGAAGAGCTGGACAAGGTGGATCGCCTGACGGATTTCGAGTACCTGACCCGGCATATCCTCAATCCCGCCGTGGATATCGCGCGCAATCGCAGCCTGATCACGGCGACCGAGGAGGGCGTGCTCAAGCTCGCCATCAGGCAAGGCGTGGTGAAGTCTGCGGACCTGGCGCCTGCGCTGCCTGGGTTGACCGCCAATCAGCGGACCTACCAGCTGAAGAAGCTGGTCGACCAGGGCATGCTTCGCCCGGTCGCCGAGGGTTCCAGGCAGTACACGATCGGTTTCTCCAACAACTACCTGATCCGTGGCGTCGTCAAGGCACTACGGGACGAAGGCTTCATCCCGGAACCCGTCGTAGGCGTCTGACCTGCGCCAAGCCCCGTGACCGTCAGGCATCACGCTTGAGGGCGTTGCCCGAGCGCGGCCATTGTCATCTTTCCTTCTCCGCTCCGTCACATCGCTGCCACCGCGATTGGTTGCAATCGCAGCAAACCTCTGGAGGATGCTGCGATGCAGATAGGCGTGATTGGAGCAGGCTACGTGGGCTTGGTGACGGCGACCTGCTTTGCCGAGATGGGCAACCGGGTGATCTGCGTCGAGCGTGATCCGCAGCGGGTCGCGATGCTCTCCCGCGGTGAGGTGCCGATCTACGAACCGGGGCTTGAGGCGATGCTCAAGGCGCAGCTCGCCAGCGGCCAGCTCAGCTTCACCTCCCAGCTGCGCGCCGGCATCCGGCGCGCCGAGGTGGTGTTCATCGCCGTGGGCACGCCAAGCGGCGAGGATGGCTCGGCGGACCTGACGCATGTGCTGGCGGTTGCCGACGAACTGGGGGAACAGCTCGATCACAACTGCCTGGTCGTGGACAAGTCCACCGTGCCGGTCGGCACCGCTGGCCGGGTGGAGCAGCGTGTCAACGCGGGGCTGGTGCGGCGTGGGCTGCGCGCGCGCGTGGTGGTGGCGAGCAATCCCGAGTTCCTCAAGGAGGGCTCTGCCGTCGAGGACTTCATGCGCCCGGACCGGGTCATCGTGGGTTGTAACGACGAGCGTGGCCGCGAGCTGTTGCGCCGGCTGTACGCGCCGTTCCTGCGCAACCACGACCGCCTGCTCTGCATGGGCGTGCGTGCCGCCGAGTTCAGCAAGTACGCGGCCAATGCCTTTCTCGCCACCAAGATCTCCTTCATCAACGAGATGGCCGGCATCTGTGCGCGCCTGGGTGTGGATGTCGAGGAGGTCCGCCGTGGTATCGGCAGCGACCGGCGCATCGGCACCCACTTCATCTACGCCGGCTGCGGTTACGGCGGCTCTTGCTTCCCCAAGGACGTGAAGGCGCTGATCCGCACCGCCGAGCATGAAGGCATCGAGCCGGGCATCCTGCGCGCGGTCGAAGCGCGCAACGCGCTGCAGAAGACCCTGCTGTTCCAGGCCTTGCGCGAGCACTTCAACGGTCATTTCCAGGGGCGGGTCATCGCGCTCTGGGGCCTGGCGTTCAAGCCTGGCACCGACGACCTGCGCGAAGCGCCGAGCCTGGTACTGCTGGAGGCGCTGCTCACGGCGGGTGCGCGGGTCCAGGCCTGCGACCCGGTAGCCACTGCCGGCGTGGCTGCGCGCTACGCCGCTGCGGTCGAGTCGGGGCAGTTGCTGCTGAGCGATTCGCCCTATGCGGCGACCCAGGGAGCCGACGCGCTGGTGCTGGTGACCGAGTGGAAGCAGTTCCGTCAGCCGGACTTTCCACGCATACGCGGGGCGATGCGCATGCCGGTGCTGTTCGATGGGCGCAACATCTACGACGCGGCTCAGCTGGCCGAGCAGGGATTTTTGTACCGCGGCATCGGTCGGCCAGCAGTCGGCAGTTGTAAGGCCAGCGCGGCTTGATAGACTGGGCGCGCCATTCATCCTCCATCAGGGAGTCCCATGATCAAGAAATGCCTGTTCCCCGCTGCCGGTTACGGTACCCGCTTTCTGCCCGCCACCAAGGCCATGCCGAAAGAAATGTTGCCGGTGGTGAACAAGCCACTGATTCAGTATGGGGTCGAAGAGGCACTCGAGGCTGGCCTCAGCCAGATCTCCATCGTTACCGGTCGCGGCAAGCGCGCTCTGGAAGACCATTTCGACGTCAGCTATGAACTCGAGCACCAGATCAAGGGCACCGACAAGGAAAAATACCTGGTCGGCATTCGCCGCCTGATCGACGAGTGCAGCTTTTCCTACACCCGCCAGGTCGAGATGAAAGGCCTGGGGCACGCCATTCTGTGCGGCCAGCCGCTGATCGGCGACGAGCCGTTCGCCGTGGTCCTGGCCGACGACCTGTGCCTGAACCTGGAAGGCGACAGCGTGCTGGCGCAGATGGTCAAGCTGTACAACCAGTTCCGCTGCTCCATCGTCGCGATCCAGGAAGTCCCGCGTGACGAAACCTACAAGTACGGTGTGATCGACGGCGAGATGATCCGTGACGACATCTACCGCGTCAGCAACATGGTGGAGAAGCCCAAGCCGGAAGACGCGCCGTCGAACCTGGCGATCATCGGCCGCTACATCCTCACGCCGGATATCTTCGACCTGATTCGCAGCACCCCGCCTGGCAAGGGCGGTGAAATCCAGATCACCGATGCACTGATGCGCCAGGCCCAGCAGGGCTGCGTGATGGCCTACAAGTTCAAGGGCCAGCGTTTCGACTGCGGTAGCGCCGAAGGCTACATCGAGGCGACCAACTTCTGCTTCGAGAATCTGTACAAGACCGGCAAGGCGTTCTGATCCGCAGGCTGATCGACACGACGCCACCTTCGGGTGGCGTCTTGCTTTCAGGGGATCGGCATCTGCTCCGAACCCGGCCCCAGAGGCTGGCCGTAGCTGAACTCCACGTAGTTGCCTGCGGGATCGCGCAGGCCGCAGTAGAAGCCGACCGGGTAGGGCTCGTCGCGCGGCGGCCAGATCAGGCAGCCGTCGGCGGCGGCCATGGCGGCAATGCGCTCGACATCGGCGCGGCTTTCCAGCGCGAAACCGAAGTGGCTGTAGTCATCCGCGGCCAGATGCCTGTCCTGGCCACCGGGCATGATGACGAAGATGAACTGGTGTTCCTTGCCGGGTTCGGCCATCCAGACGATGCGCGTGCCCTTGCCCGGACGCTGGTGGATCACCTGCATGCCGCAGTAGCGGCGATAGAAATCGATGCAGGCGTCCAGGTCCGGTACATGGAGGGCAATGTGGGTCAGGGCAGGGCGCATGGCGTACACCTCCTGGACTCAGCTTAGCCGTTGGCTTTCGGGTATGCTGGCGACCTGTTCAAGGAGGCCGCAATGAGTTACGACTTCGATCTCTTCGTTATCGGTGCCGGGTCCGGCGGTGTGCGTGCGGCGCGTTTCGCCGCTGGCTTCGGGGCGCGCGTGGCCGTTGCCGAAAGCCGCTACCTGGGCGGCACCTGCGTGAACGTCGGCTGCGTGCCGAAGAAGTTGCTGGTCTTCGGCGCGCACTTCGCCGAGGATTTCGAGCAGGCCGAGGGCTTCGGCTGGTCGCTGGGCGCCGCGAACTTCGACTGGGCAACGCTGATCGCCAACAAGAACCGCGAGATCGAGCGCCTCAACGGGATCTACCGCAACCTGCTGGTCAACAGCGGGGTCAGCCTGTTCGAGGGCCATGCGCGCATCGTCGACGCCCACACCGTCGAAGTCGATGGCGAGCGCCACAGTGCCGAACGCATTCTCATCGCCACCGGTGGCTGGCCGAAGATTCCGGATATTCCCGGCCGCGAGCACGCCATCAGCTCCAACGAAGCCTTCTTCCTGAAAACGCTGCCCAAGCGTGTGCTGGTGGTGGGTGGTGGTTATATCGCGGTCGAATTTGCCTCCATCTTCCACGGCCTCGGCGCGCAGGCCACGTTGCTGTATCGCGGCGACCTGTTCCTGCGCGGCTTCGACGGCGCAGTACGTGAGCACCTGAAAGAGGAACTGAGCAAGAAGGGGCTGGACCTGCAGTTCAACGCCGATATCGCCAGCATCGAACGCAAGGCCGATGGCAGCCTGGCGGCGACGCTCAAGGATGGTCGCGTGCTGGACACCGATTGTGTGTTCTACGCCACCGGCCGCCGGCCGATGCTGGACAACCTCGGCCTGGAGAATGTCGAGGTGAAGCTGGACGAGCGCGGCTACATCGCCGTGGACGAGCAGTTCCAGACATCCACGCCCTCGATCCTCGCCCTGGGCGACGTCATCGGTCGCGTCCAGCTGACCCCCGTGGCGCTGGCCGAGGGCATGGCGGTGGCCCGTCGCCTGTTCAAGCCCGAGGAATACCGCCCGCTGGACTACCGCATGATTCCGACCGCCGTGTTCAGCCTGCCGAATATCGGCACCGTCGGGCTCAGCGAGGAACAGGCCATCGAGGACGGGTACAAGGTGAAGATCTTCGAGAGCCGTTTCCGGCCGATGAAGCTGACCCTGACCGACAACCCGGAGCGCACCCTGATGAAACTGGTGGTCGACGCCGACAGCGATCGCGTGCTCGGCTGCCACATGGTCGGCCCGGAGGCGGGCGAGATCGTCCAGGGCCTGGCCATCGCGCTGAAGGCCGGTGCGACCAAGCAGATCTTCGACGAGACCATCGGGGTGCACCCGAGTTCGGCCGAGGAGTTCGTCACCCTGCGCACGCCGGTCAGCCGCTGAGCGCAGCATGGAGCGACTTTTCTACATCGCCGACCTGTTCGGCGTAGCGGTATTCGCCATCACCGGCGCGCTGATGGCCGGGCGCAAGTCCATGGACCTGTTCGGCGTGCTGGTGATGGCCATCGTCACCGCGCTGGGCGGTGGCACCTTGCGTGACCTGATCCTGGACAACCATCCGGTCAGCTGGATTCGTGACGACACCTACATCCTGGTCGCATCGCTGGCGGCCCTGGGCACGGTCGCCTGGGTACGCATGACGCGACCGATTCACGAGAAGGGCCTGCTGATCGCCGACGCCTTCGGCCTCGCCGTGTTCACTGTGTACGGTACCGAGCTGGCGTTGCAGCACGGTACGCCAATCAGCACGGCGGTGATCATGGGCGTGATGACCGGGGTGGTCGGAGGCGTCATTCGCGACGTTCTGTGCAACGAGATTCCGCTGATTTTCCAGAAGGAAATCTACGCGACCGCCTGCATCGCCGGCGCGCTGACCTTCATCGCCCTGCGCATGCTGGGTACGCCGCACTGGGTGGACACGGCCGCAGCGATGCTGGTCGTGCTGGCCTCGCGTCTGGCTGCAATTCACTGGCACCTCGGGTTGCCGCGTTTTCATCTACTGGACAGGCATTGAGCATGATCGAACGACTGGATCACCTGGTACTGACGGTGGCGGATATCGACGTCACCGTCGACTTCTACGAGCGCGTTCTGGGCATGCGCCACGAGCGTTTCGGCGCCGGGCGCAGCGCACTGGTCTTCGGCCGGCAGAAATTCAACCTGCACCAGGCAGGGCGCGAGTTCGAGCCCAAGGCGGCCAGGCCGACGCCGGGTGCCATCGACCTTTGCCTGATCACCCAGTGGTCGATGGCGCAGGTGCTGGAACACCTGGCCGGGCAGGGGGTGTCCGTGGAGGAGGGCCCCGTTGCGCGCACGGGCGCCGTCGGGCCTATCGAGTCGGTGTATTTCCGCGATCCGGACAGCAACCTGATCGAAGTCAGTCGTTATCCCGACAACGGCTGAAACCGACGCCTGCTTCGCAGGCGCGGATGAAATTTCTTGAACCGATCGGCCGCCAGGCTGGTCAGGTTCTGTACCCAGTCTCTGAATTTGGTATGGAATCCATGATCAAGAAATGTCTCTTTCCCGCGGCCGGCTACGGCACACGCTTTCTTCCCGCGACCAAGTCGATGCCCAAGGAAATGCTGCCGGTGGTCGACACGCCGCTGATCCAGTACGGCGTCGAAGAAGCGCTCGAGGCCGGCCTGTCGGAAATCGCCATCGTCACGGGGCGTGGCAAGCGCGCGCTGGAAGATCACTTCGACATCAGCTACGAGCTGGAACACGAAATCTCCAACACCGGCAAGGAGAAGTCCTTGAGCGGTGTTCGCCAGCTGATCGATGAATGCACCTTTTCCTACACCCGCCAGGTGGAGATGAAAGGCCTGGGGCATGCCATCCTCACTGGCCGTCCGCTGATCGGTGACGAAGCGTTCGCCGTGGTCCTGGCCGACGACCTGTGCCTGAACCTGGAAGGCGACGGCGTACTGAGCCAGATGGTCAAGCTCTACGAACAGTTCCGATGCTCGATCGTGGCCATCCAGGAAGTACCGATGGAGGAGGTGTCGCGCTACGGTGTGATCGCCGGCGAGGCGCTGCGTGACGATATCTTCCGCATCGAGCGCATGGTGGAGAAGCCTCGGCCGGAAGACGCGCCGTCGAACCTGGCGATTATTGGCCGTTACATCCTGACGCCGGACATCTTCTCGCTGATCGAGCAGACCGAGCCCGGCAAGAGCGGCGAGATCCAGATCACCGACGCCTTGATGAAGCAGGCGCAACAAGGCTGCGTGCTGGCATACAAGTTCAAGGGCCAGCGTTTCGACTGCGGTTCGGCCGAGGGCTACGTGCAGGCGACCAATTTCTGTTTCGAGAACCGCCACAGGACGCACCCGGTGAGTGCGGCGAACGCACGCCTGAAGGCGGTATCGGCCTGAGCGAGCGGTTGCGTCTCCATCGGGCGAAAGCGCGTCGTGCTGCTCGACGCGCTGCCGCTCATGGGATCAGGCGCCCGATACTCGGCGGTGGCAGGTAGCATCCGCCCTGGGGCGCAGGACAGACGAGCAGGGTCATCTGGGGCTGGGGACGCGACATGATCAATGTGCCGGCCAGGCCGACAATCACGGTAACGGCGAGCAGCGTGCAGCAGGTGGAGGTCTTCATGGCGCACCTCAGGCTGGGCGCTTCACCTGCGGGGCAGGCCAGCGCGGTTGTTGTTGTGCCTTCACCTTAGGGCGCCTCGGAAAGAGCGTCCTCGTCCGAGTGAACTAGATCGCCTCCGTGCCTGTGCGCGCAGGCACTTGCCGCCTGCGGCGCGCGAATGCAGCGGTGCTCCAGCGCTCGGCGCGGAACAAGGTTGCTGTTCGAGTACGATGAGAGGGAGGGGCCAGAAGATCCCGCCGGGGGAGTTGGCGAGACCCTGGCCGTCACGCGCAGCCGAGCTGTCGGAGCTTCCTCGAGCAATCCGCCGCGCCAACGGGCGCCGTCTTCAGCCTTTCACCACATATTCATGGCGTTCGGCGTTCTCGTGCGGGACTTCGGCGGCATCGACATAGAACTGCTCGTACCACTTGCGCAGCTGGTAGACCGGGCCGTCGCCGTCACACAGCAGCGGATTGTCGACTCGGGTCTTGCTCTGCCAGATCGCCACATCCTCGTAGAAGGCGGCGCGCGCCTGCTCGACGTAGGCCATGGCCATGGCGCGGTTCTGCTCCTCGCTGAGGCCGGGGATTTTCTTCACCAGCACACCGTAGCGCAGGGTGAAACTGTGCTGGTTTATCGGCACATGGCAGTTGAGCAGGATCGAATGGATGGCCTGCCCGGCCATAGAACCGGTCATGTCAGTGATCTGGTAGGCAGGGCCATAGTAGGTGGCCACCGTGACCAGCTCGGCAAAGCTAGACGCCGGATCTGGAGTAATATCCACTATAGGCACAGGGGCAAACTAAGTGAGAGCAGGATTTTTAATTGTATTTTTATTATTAATCAATTCAAGTGCAGTGCGCTCAATGGAAAAAATTCACACTATCATTGATTACAATCATGGGCTTGCAATTTCTCTAGCCTTGAGTGATTTCAATGAAATTCAAAACATTGATCACGAAGGCTACTCTTTACTACTTGCCGAAGACTCAGAGTTTTATGTGGTGACTTTTTTTGAGTCTAATCTAGAGCAAGGTGTGAGGGGGGGGAGGGGGCAAAAGCGTCACTTACAAGCTTAATAAGCTGACACTTTTAATGGAAAAGCAAGAAATAAAATTCTCGAGGTAATTAAGCTGTCAAGCTCAAGGGAACCTCCAAAAACCTACCATCTCCTTTAAAATCCGTGCAGCCCCAACTCACAGGGCTGCCAGCCCATGCTAAGCCTATTTGCCGACCAGGAACGTGAAGCGAAACTCGACAGCTTGGGTGGTCCGTGTCTGCAGAAAAGTAACAACGTACTGCGACGTCGACGTCTCCCCGTCTTCAGTAGCAGCTGGCGTTAGAGTCCTGAATCAATGTAATGGCTTTTGAGGCCAGTTGCTCGGCATAGGCGGATGGGGTTAATCCTCCAAGTCCTTTCTTCGGTCGCTCTTCGTTGTATTCCCGTCGCCAGGACTCAATCACTACCTTGGCGTGCGGCAGGCTGGTGAACCAGTGCTCGTTCAAGCACTCATCACGAAAGCGTCCATTAAACGATTCGATGTAGGCGTTTTGATTGGGTTTTCCTGGCTCAATCAGGAACAACTTCACACCACGCTGATAAGCCCAGGTCAGCATGGCGCGACCACAGAACTCCTTGCCATTGTTCGTGCGGATGGCTTTGGGCAGCCCGCGTGACATGGCCAGGCGATCCAAAATGCGCGTCAACGAGTGCCCGCCTATGGCTCGCTCCGGCACGATGGCAACAGCCTCATGGGTGGCGTCATCCACTACAGTCAGGCTCTTGATGACACGCCCTTCAGCCGTGCGGTCAAACACAAAGTCCATCGACCAGACCTGGTTAGCTGCACGTGGCCGTCCCAGCGGTTGTCGATCCGCAATCGGGATCTTCTTGCGCTTACGTCGTTTCACCTGCAAGCGGGCTTCGGCATACAGCCGCTCCACCCGCTTGTGGTTAACCACTTCGCCAGCCTGGCGCAGCTTTAAATAGATCATCGCGGCGCCATAGCGACGATGCCGATGCGCTAGGGCCACAATGCGCTCACGTAGGCTCTGGTTGCGATCCGGTCTCGGCTGGTAGCGCAATGCACTGGCGCTCATGCGGATCACCTGAAGCGCCCGACGCTCACTCAAGCCACGTGCCGTCATGTGGCGCACCAGCTCTCGACGGGAGGGTGCGCTCACCACTTTTTTCGCAACGCCTCGCGGGTAACTTCGATTTCCAGCATCGATTCGGCGAGCATTTTCTTCAGTCGGGCGTTTTCGCTTTCCAACTCCTTCAGGCGCTTGGCATCCGACACGCTCATCCCGCCGAACTTGCTGCGCCAAAGGTAGTAGCTGGCCTCTGAAAAGCCGTGCCGACGACACAGCTCCTTGATCGGCAGTCCGGCCTCGGCTTCGCGCAGGAAGCCAATGATTTGCTCTTCAGTGAAGCGCTTCTTCATGTCCAATCTCCTGGGTACTGGGATTGGACTCTAAAGCTTGGCGCTACTCAAATCGGGGGAGACGTCGCCTTCTCAACTGGCACCATGTCTTGTACTGCGCCACTTACTCCGCGAAAGGCGGGAGTCGTCAATTTCAGACCTGGGCCAAGCACAGTGCACACTTGCTTGGGCTTATGGGGATAACCCCATTCCTTGGCTTCAAGTGGATTGTGGCGCCTGAAGCCCCTGACCTCAATAAACGAGTGTTCTGGAAGGGTAGTAACGGCATCGCCGGGCTCGTCCCGCCAGACATCTCTGAGTTTGGCGATAGGCCGGTTTTCTTCACGAATCAAGTCAAGGAGTGATCCATGCTGGGCAATCAGATTTCAGCATCCTTTGAGTACGTCACCAAGGTCGGCCAGGAGGTTGATAACCTCAGCACGTTGGTTACGGAGGAGATCAACCGGATGCTGTCGGAGCCGGATCTGGCCAGGCTCTTTGCCTCCGAGCACTGGAGTAACGATACTCGAAACTCCGATAACCAGTGGGTCAGCACCGATGTCATCTATGATATCCCGTTGATCATAAAGCCGAAGCGCAGCGCATCGATGTACTTGGGGTTCCAGATCAGTCTGGCGGGCGACGGCATCGCGACGGGTGGAAACCGCTTACCGTTAATCCATGTATTTTGCTGGGCCTATGGCCCGGCGGAGTTCCCTGGCTGCGCAATGATTTTCCCGCTTGAGCCGGGCGAGCAGTTGTTGGACTCTGGGTTGCTCTTTGTCTTCGAAGACCGGCCTGGCGCTCCGCGCTCATGGGCCTACTCAGTAGAGCTGGCACAGGTGAACACACTCGACGACGTCGCTCGCCTAATCCTCCAGCCCATGCGCAAGTTGTTGCTTGGGGCCGAGGCTCTAGAAGCGTTCAAGGGAGATCTCAAGGGGCTCGTGCGCTACGAGGAAATCGCTGATCAGCCCGGCTACTACACCGTCAACATTCTGGAACATTGACGGCTGGAGACTGTGAAATTGAACAGCCTCCCAAATCCTGGGCAGCCGCGGTATCGGCTCAGGGTAATAGAAGAGGGCGGCACACCCTGGCTGAGCCTCGGAGGGGAGGATTCGATGCTTTTGACTGTGCGCCCGGATACGACGCCAGAGAAAAACAGGAATTTCTCCATGCGTTCTACCGTGCAGAGCTGAAAAAACTCGTTCCGGAGCTGTTGGAGAAGTGGCAGGCCATCCTTGGGCGTTACGGTCAGCGCTTGGGGCATCAAACGCATGAAAACCAAATGGGGTACGTGCAACATCGAAACTCAGCGCATCTGGCTGAATTTAGAACTGGCGAAAAGCCCGTGCAGTGCCTGGAGTACACCCGTGGTTCACGAGCTGACGCATCTGCTGGAGAGCCATCACAACGAACACTTTACTGGGCTGCTTGACCAGCACTTGCCACCGTGGCGGACGCTGCGTGAGGAGCTGAACGGATCGGTGCTGGTTGAGTTCTAGGTTGCTCGCTGCTTTGCATGAGCCCATGCGTAACGTCAATTTCAGCAATCAGATCGCCATGTCCCACCAGCGCGCAGCAGCGCGGGTTAGGAGAAAAATGCGCGACTCGCTGATTGGCACACCAGAGCCCAATCGTAGGCATATGATCCAGAAGGGCTTTTTTGAATTCTCATCCTTGACGGAATTCTCCAGTTAGCTGACGTACGACACAGGAGCCACAGCAAGCCGGGAGGTGGTCATCGATATACATGATTTAACATAATATACATTATGCGAAGTATTGGGTTGGAAGAAACCACCAGGGGCGCCAGACAAAACACTCTGCGCACGCATGCAACCAACACATGAAAACAGATACCGCTACCGGCCTGAAACCTCCGCAGCACTACGGATGGTGGACGGCCAATGCGACAGGCATGATGAGGCCCATGAAATCATCGCCCAGATTCAGCGTTCCCTTTCTCTGGCTGATCCTGTTCTGCCCCGGTGCAGCCTGGATTGGCTGGCAGGACGGCGTTGCCAACTACGAACGCTTCTTCCAGGACACCAGCATCGCCCAGCGCATGCTCAGTCAGAAGACCGTGCAGCATGAGGCCGTCCTGGCAACGCTGGCGGCGTTGGCGAATCCGCCGGCGCCCGAACGCCTGTTGCCCAGCCTGCAACCAAGCATGCCGCAGTTGCAGGGTCTCGGGCTGTTTCGCAACGGCACCTGGATGGCAACTCAGGCAGCGCCTGCTGAACTGGCGAGAATACTCGAACGAGCGCGCCAACTGCAGCGGCCTGTCACCTTGCCTCAGGAACAGTCGCGCTACTGGCTGGTCGCGCCGTCAGGCTGGAGCCTGTTGCTGGATGCACGGCAATTGCTCTCCGCCGATGAATTCCCGCCATCACTGGGCGTGTTGACCCTGGACTTGGGCAACGGGCCGCTCACGCTGTTGGCCCGTCAGCCTGGGGACCTTTCCTTGGGTTGGACGTTCGACCTGCGCAAACCGCTGGGAGCCGTCAGCCAGCCCTTTGCCTTGCACAGCTGGCGGACCCTGACGCCAGCCGACTGGCCCTGGCCGGCATGGCTGACATGGGCGTTCGCCAGCGCTCTGCTGGCCGTTGCCGGCACGGCCTGGCAGCGCACGCGCGCCGAGGCTCGGCGACAGCAGGAGCAAGCCCGCCTGGCGCAGATGGCCCGCCTGGGTTCGCTGGGTGAAATGGCCGCAGGCATCGCCCATGAGCTGAACCAGCCACTGACGGCGATTCTCGCCCAGGTGCGTGCAGCCGAGCGCCTGCTCGACGAAGAGGACGAGCGCCCTGCCGTGCGCCAGGCGCTGCTTGCCAGCGCTGCCCAGGCACGCCGTGCGGCGGACATCATCCGCCGATTGCGCGATCTGGTGCAGTCCAGCTCGCCGTCGACGCGTGCAGCGGTGGATGCCGAGCAGCTGATGGCCTCGCTACTGTTTCTACGCGCCGAGGAGCTGGCCCGCCAGGGCATTCGCCTGAGCTGGTCCAATGCCAGCCCGGGCGAATGCCCGCTGGGCGATCGGGTCGCGCTCGAGCAGATAGTGCACAACCTGGTGCAGAACGCAGCTGACATGAGTGGCACCCGCAACATCCAGGTCAGTGGCGGCGTCGAGGACGATGCGTATGTGTTCCATGTCAGCGACGACGGTCCGGGCATCGCAGACGAAGCGCTACCACGCCTGTTCGAGCCGTTCTATACGTCACGCCAGCACGGCATGGGGCTGGGCCTGACACTGTGCGAGACGCTGGCCGGCGCCATGGACGGCCGCCTCAGCGCGCGCAACCTGGACACGGGCGGCGCCTGCTTCACCCTGCGCCTACCGCTTGCCGGAGCCGATGCATGAACGCCCTCTCCCATTCCCCGCTGGTTTACCTGGTCGACGATGATGACGCCGTGCGTGATGGCCTGGCCCTGCTGCTGCGCAGCGTCGGCTTGCGCAGCGAAAGCCATGGCGATCCGCAGGCGTTTCTCGCCACGCTGTCGGCGCAGTCGATCGGCTGCGTCGTGCTGGACATTCGCATGCCGGGCATGGGTGGGCTGGAGGTACTGGAACGGCTCGCCGAATGTTCCGATCTGCCGGTGGTGATGCTGACCGGGCATGGCAACGTCGATCTGTGTCGCCGCGCCTTCAAGGGCGGTGCCATGGAGTTCTTGCAGAAGCCCGTGGATGACGATGTGTTCCTGGATGCGGTGCAAGCCGCTGTACGTCTGCATATCGCCAGCCGGGAGCGTCAGGCCGTCAGCCTGGCGGCCAGCGAGCGCCTGGCGCGCTTGTCCGGGCGCGAGCATGACGTGCTGGTGCGCATTGTCACAGGCATGAGCAACAAGGAGATCGCGCGGGAGCTGGAGCTCTCGCCGCGAACCGTGGAAACCTACCGGGCCAACGTCTTCGACAAGCTCGAGGCCGACTCGCTGGCACAGCTGATCCGCCAGTACGCCAGCCTGCTGGATGAACCGTCTCCGTAGCGCTACGGAGAACGACGAGTAGTCGGGCGAATACCGCGGCGAGGGGCATGCGACCAGACTGGCGACTCCTGATCCGACTAAAAGGAAAGTCCCATGACTCGTTCGTCCCTAGCTGCCCTGCTCTGCTCGTTCGCCCTCGTCAACGTCGCCAACGGCGCGGTTCTCAATGAAGGCAATCTGTCGACGGCCGACGCGCAGAAGCTCGCCAGTGCGACCGTCGCGGCCTGCTCCGCCAAAGGCTACAACGTCAGCGCTTCGGTGGTGGATCGTGCCGGCCTGCTGAAGGCCTTTGCCCGCGCGGACAACGCCGGCCCACACACGATCGAGGCCAGCAGGGCCAAGGCCTTCACCTCGGCGTCGGCCAAGGCCCCTACGCTGGCAATCATGGAGAACGCACAGAAGAACCCCGGCGCAGCCAATCTCACCGATATTCCGGGTTTCCTGTTGCTGGGTGGCGGGGTTCCGGTCAAGGCCGGCGACACCGTCATCGGCGCCATCGGTGTCGCAGGTGCTCCGGGTGGCCACCTGGATGCACAGTGCGCCGATGAGGTTCTGGCAGCGAATGCCGGGTTGTTTCGCTAAGCAACCGTAACGCGAGTAGTCATTCGCGGCCTTGGCCACCGCCGGTTGCTGAAGCTGGCGGTGGCCTGGTCCCTGTCTCCCGGACAAAAAAAGACCGCACTGGAAGACCCAGGCGGTCACAAGTCGTCTTAACCAAAGGAGATGAAGTGGAGCCAGAGCAACGACCTTGTCACGGAGTCAACTGTCGCTGCCCAGGAATCTTCATCGGGACGAAGCCTACCGGGTGCATCCGCAAACACCCCATCGAAGTCATCGATAGTGATCATCAATCAGCTCAAATAGTGCCGCCGGCAGCATGGTGATAACTCTAAGCGCGCCCTCTGGGCCGGGCCTTACCTCGATGTGGGGCACGTTTAGAACAGCACACAAACACCGGGAGCACTCATGTACAGAAAACACGGTCTCGCGCTGGCCTGCAGCCTCGCGCTTGGTGGCCAGTTGGCGCACGCCAGCAGCCAGTCCGAAGCCAACGGTTTCGTCGAGGATGCCAGCCTCAACCTGTTGCTGCGCAACGCCTATTTCAACCGCGACTACAAAGACCGCACCAACGATGCCAAGACCTGGGGCCAGGGTTTCATCACCACCTTCGAGTCCGGCTTCACCCAGGGCACGGTCGGCTTCGGCGTCGACGCCTTCGGCCTGCTGGGCATCAAGCTCGACAGCGGTCGTGGACGCAACTACCGCGCCTTCTTCGACACCGACGGCGACGGTCGTCCGGTCGATGAGCTTTCCCAGGCCGGCGGTGCAGTGAAACTGCGCGTCTCCAACACCGTGATCAAGTACGGCAATCAGTTCCCTTCCCTGCCCGTTCTGGCGCATGACGACAGCCGCCTGCTGCCGCAGTCCTTCACCGGTACGCTGGTAACCAGCAACGAGATCGAAGGCCTGGAGCTGAATGCCGGGCGCTTCACCGCTGACAGCCCGATGGGCGACTCGGCGCGCGACCCCAACCGCCTGAAGAGCATCGATGTGCTCGGCGGCAGCTACGCCGTCAGCGATGACCTGAGTCTGGCGGTCTACCACGCCGACCTCGAGGACATGTACAAGCGTTACTACGCCAACGTCAATTACAACCTGGCACTGGCGGCCGATCAGGCGCTGAACTTCGACTTCAACATCTACCGCACGAAGTACGACACCGGCTCCAGCGCCGCGCTGGACTTTGGTGGCGACGGCGAAGGCGACCGCAACACCATCTGGAGCCTAGCCGCCAAGTACAGCGTCGGCGCCCACGCGTTCATCCTGGCGCATCAGCGTAACAGCGGCGATGCCGGCTTCGCCTACGACTACGGTGATGGCGGCAGCAGCATCTACCTGGCCAACTCCTACTACTCGGACTTCAACCTGAAGGATGAGCGGTCCTGGCAGGCCAGCTACGAGCTGGACTTCGCCGAGTACGGCGTGCCGGGCCTGCGCTACAAGTTCGCCTACGTCCGTGGCGACAACATCGACACCGGTAACGACAACGAGGGTACCGAGCGCGAGATCTTCAACCAGGTCAGCTACACCGTCCAGAGTGGCGCGGCCAAGGACCTGCACCTGCGCCTGCGCAACTCGATCTATCGTTCGAGCACCGATGTCGGTCCGGACCTCAACGAGATTCGTGCGTTCGTCGAGTACCCGCTGAGCATCCTGTGATGCCCCCTGCCCCGACCCTGGTCGGGGCAACCCTTCATGCCCGCAAGGCCTGTACGAGAGCCTTGGCCGAATCCTCGATCGCCGCTTCGTCGTAGGCGGCGAACCCCATCATCAGGCCGGGTGCCTGCGTATTGGCGACCCAGTAGCGCGACAGCGGTATCGAGCCGATGCCGGCCTCCTGCAAACGCTCGAACGCCAGCTGTTCATCCTCGACGTGCAAGCGGCAGGCGATGTCCATCCCCGCGCGAATCTCCGGCACATCGATCAATCCGCGCCAATGCCTGTGCGCGGCTTCGGCAAAGGCATCGGCCCGGGAAGCGTAGATCTTGCGCATGCGCCGCACATGGCGGTCGAAGTGCCCTTCGTGAATGAAATCGGCCAGCACCGCCTGCGCCAGGCCGTTGGCATGCCGCGACAACAGCGCCGAAGCGCGGGTGAACGGTTCGACCAGATGCTCGGGCAGCACCAGGTAGGCCAGGCGGATCGCAGGAAACAGCAGCTTGCTGAACGTGCCGGCCATGATCACCGAGTGCTCGGCGCCCGGCATGGAGCGCAGTGCCGGGATGGGTTTGGCGATGAAGCGGTACTCGCTGTCATAGTCATCCTCGAAGATATGACTACCCTGCTCCTGCGCCCATTGCAGCAGGGCCAGACGCCGTGCGGGCGACAGCTCGCCACCCAGAGGCGCCTGGCGCGAAGGCGTGACGTACGCCAGCCGCGCATCACGCGCCAGGCGCACGCCTTCATCGACCCTGAGGCCGGCCTGATCCACCGGCACGTCCACACGCCTCACACCGGATACCTCCATCAGCTGGCGTGCGCCCGGGTATCCCGGGTCCTCCATCCACACCTGCGATTCGCCCGGTGCCAGCAGCCGCAGGCACAGGTCCAACCCTTGCTGCACGGTGCTGAGCAGGAGAATGCGCGACGCTGAGACCTGCACCCCACGGGCAATGGCCAGGTAGCCCGCGACCGCCTCGCGCAACGCGGGCAAGCCCGCCGGATCGGAGTCCAGCAGCATGGACAGGCGCGAGCTGCGCAACTGCTGGGTATGCAGCTTGCGCCACAGGTCGATGGGGAAGGCCTTGATGTCGCCGCGATGAGGGAAGAAAGGACGCAGTCCACTGGGCAGCGTGCGTCGGGAGAAGATCGGATCGATCTCCGCCAGGCGATTCAACCAGGGCGTGTCGGGGGCGCTGCGGCTTTCCTTCACCTCGGCCACCACCTTGCGTCGGACGTATCCCGCGTTCAGCGTCGGGTCCGGCAGTACATCGCTGACGCGTGTCCCGCTGCCGGTTCGGGCCTGCAGGTAGCCCTCGGAAAGCAGCTGCTGATAGGCCGCCTGCACCGTGCCACGGGCCAGCTTGTAGTACTCGGCCATGGCGCGCGTGCTGGGCAGCTTACTGCCTGCGGGAAGACGCCCGAGGAGAATCGCGGCGCGCAGCGACTCATACAGCCAGCTCTGCAGGCTGACACCCTCTTCCGGCGTTCCCAGCGGCAGAAAGACTACCTCTGGCGGTGTTTTGTCGGCAGCCATGTGCGCTCCGAAGTGGATCAGTAATTCTTGCAAATATTGGATCAATACACTGATCCAATGCAACCGCACAATTCATCCCGTAGTCAGCCAGCACCTTTCTTCTTCGCTACGGGAACAACGACATGAAACAACGAATCCTGATCATCGGCGCCGGTTTTGCCGGCATGTGGAGCGCGCTGAGCGCCATTCGCCTGCTGGACCAGCACCAGCGTCTGGATGTGAGCGTCACCCTCCTCGCCCCGCAAGCCGAACTCCGCGTGCGCCCGCGTTTCTACGAAACCGACCTGGCTACCACCGTTGCCCCGCTCAGCCCGCTGTTCGATGCGGTCGGCGTGAATTTCGTGCAAGGCTGTGCGACGCGCATCGATGCCGCCGGCAAGCGCGTCATCTACCGCGAAACGGGCGGCGCCCAGGCCGAACTGAGCTACGACCGGCTGATCCTGGCCTCCGGCAGCCAGGTCGCCCGCCCTCCTCTGGCCGGTATCGACCGCTTCGCCTTCGATGTCGACAGCTTCGAATCGGCGCAAAAGCTCGAGGCTCATCTGCAGAGCCTGCGTGACAAGCCGGCCAGCCAGGCGCGAAACACCGTGGTGGTGGTCGGAGGCGGCTTCACCGGCATCGAAACGGCAACAGAAATGCCGGCGCGCTTGCGCGCCATCCTCGGCGACGAGGCGGATGTGCGGGTGATCGTCGTCGACATGGGCAAGCAGGTGGGGAGCGCGATGGGCGAGCAGATCGCCTCGGTGATCGCCGAAGCCAGCGATGCGCTGGGGGTCACCTGGAAGCTCGGCAGCCCGGTATCGATGGTCGACGAACAGGGCGTGCAACTCGACGATGGCGAGCGCATCGAGGCCAGCACCGTGGTCTGGACCGTGGGGGTGAAAGCCTCGCCACTGACCCAGCAGATCGATGGCGAGCGCGATGCCTTCGGACGCCTGCATGTCGACCGCAACCTGAAGGTACTGGGCCAGGACAGCATCTATGCCACCGGCGATACGGCCTATGCCGCCGTGGATGAGCTGGGCAATCATGCGCTGATGACCTGCCAGCACGCCATCGCCTTGGGGCGCTCGTCGGGGAACAACGCGGCGGCCGATCTGCTGGGTGTCGAAGCGATCCCCTACAGTCAGCCCAAGTACGTGACCTGCCTCGATCTCGGCGCCTGGGGCGCTGTCTTCACCGAAGGCTGGGAGCGCAAGGTGCTGCTGACCGGCCAGGAAGGCAAGGCCATCAAGACCGAGATCAACACCAAGTGGATCTACCCGCCGGAGGCCAAGCGCGATGTCGCGCTGGCGGCGGCCGACCCGCTGATCCCCGTCGTTGCCTGACCCGCTGCCAGCCCCGGACGCCCTGTGCGTCCGGGGCTGCGCCGTTGCGAGTTGCGTTGTCGGCCACGGCGACGCGTGCCGCTCGACAGCGCAACCACCTGACATCACACCCCCCAAGCGGTATATGCTCGAGGCCAGACCTGATTGCAGCCCCTGGCGACAGTCGCCTGGTCATACGGGCAAGGCCCTGCCACACCGCCACCCTCTGGCGAATCCGGGTCGAAGTGCCTTGTCGCGGGTCTTTGACTGCAGGAGAGTTCGCGTGCCACGCATCAATCGCCAGTACCGGCCGCAGGTATTCGGGCTGCTGCAATCCGCCATCACCAGCGCCATCGCGGCGTTGATCGCCAACCCCAAGGGGATGGCACTGGGTCCGTTCATGCTCAGCTGGAGCACGACCTGGTTACTGACCTGGCTGAGCATGATCCCGGTGGTACTGCTGGCTGCACCCTATGTCCGGCGACTGACCGATCTCATCGTTCAGCGCGAGGACTGAGAGTCCTCAGACCAGCCCGTACGAGTGGCTATCCTCGTCCGAAGCAGCCTGAATCTCGGCGCGTTCCTGCATGCGCTGGGCAATCGTCTCCTCCACTGCCTTCTGCTGCTCAGGCGGCATGGACTCGATATCTTCCTCGGTCAGGCCCATTTCCTTGAGTATGCGGTCGCGCATCTTTTCCGCCGGCGTCATCGCCATGTAGGCCTTGAACGCCTCGAGTGCGGCCTTGCCGTCGTCTTCCTCCTTCTTCTCCACCTGTCCCGAGCCGACGCTGGTTTCGGTCTGCTCATCGGCGCCGTTCTGCAGGGCTACCCGCAGGCGGGCAAACCCCTCTTCCGTGGCTTGTCTGGCCTGGAATTCGCGCTCCGACTCGGCATTCGCCGTGCGCACGGTTTTCCCGACCTCGCGTGTAACGAGCGCTTGTTCATCCTGCTGCTCGTTCTGCTTGCCGCGGAAACCGCTCAGCGACACGCCGCTGTAGTTGCCTACACCTCCAATGATACTCATGCCTCGCTCCTTGACTGAGTTGCAGTTGCCAGGGGCTTGGAATCAAGGCGCGTGCCAACATGAAAGAATGACGCAAGCCACTGAAAACACAGGGCTTGTTCGTTTCCAGCAGCGGCAATGGGAGGCAAGACCTTGCCGCTGGGCGGCAAGGTGGCAACGACGTCAGTGCGAGTCGCTGATCTGCCGGAAGGCGTCCAGCAGTGCCCGGGTGAGGTCGACCGAGGAGAACTTGGTCAGCATCGCGTTGGCACCGACCGAGCGGGCCTTTTCGGTATTCATGGTGCTGTCCAGTGAGGTGTGCAGCAACACGTAGGTATCGGCGATGTCGGCGCTGCGGCGGATTTCCCTCACCAGGCTGTAGCCGTCCATCTCGGGCATCTCGATGTCGGACACCAGTAGCTCGAAGGGCATGCCCGCCTGGCGATATTCATGCAGTTGCTGCAGCGCCGCCTGGGCACTGCGTACCGCCGTGCAGTCCAGGCCCAGCTGGCGCAGGACGTTGAGCGTCTGCTGCAGCGCGACCTGCGAATCGTCGACCAGCAGCACACGTCGTCCCTGCAGGATCTGTCCGTCCTGGCCATCGAGCAATTGCCCGACCGGCGCCTCTTCCAGGGCTGGCGTGATGTCGTGCAGCACCTTCTCGATATCGAGAATCTGCACGATGGCGCCGTCGATCTGGGTCACCCCGGTGATGAAGGCCCGGTTGCCGGAGCCTGCGGGCGGCGGGCGCACGTCGCGCGTGGAGCACTGCACGATGCGCTCGACGCTCTTCACGTGCAGCCCCTGACGCGAGCGGCTCAGCTCGGTGACGATCAGGCAGCCGTCGTCCTCGTCGGCGGCCCCGGCCTCGCCCGTGGCACGCGACAGGTCGATGACCGTCAGCGCGGAGCCACGCAACGTGGCGATGCCGCGCACGTTCGGCCCACGGTTGGGCAGTTTGGTCAGCGGCGGACAGGGAATGATCTCGTTGACCTTGAGCAGGTTGATTCCCAGCAGTCGGCCGCTATGCAAACGAAACAACAGCAGAGACAGCGCATCGCCGGTGATGAGACTCATGAAACGATCCTTGAACGAACGGTAGGCCTACCGGGTATAGCGACCAGCTGGCTGCGGACTTTAATCCGCAGCCAGTTTCAAGGCGACTCGCCCGCGGTTGGGGCAGGTTTCCATGTAGCGATGCGCCTCGACGAAGTCCTCGAAGTCGAACACCTTGTCGATCACCGGCGTCAGCAGGCGGTCGGCCGTCATCTGGTTGATGTGGGTGAGCGCGCGCTGCACCGCCTCGTTGTTGGGCTCGATGCCCAGTTCCGGGCAGCCGGTGAAGTCCAGCACGCAGTGGCGGAAGAACTGCAGGTGCTTCTTGAAGGCGGCGCAGGCCGGGAACGCGGTATCGTTGCCGCCGTTGATGCCGTACAGGATCAACTTGCCACGCGGCGCGGCGATGTCACCCAGCAGCTTCATCTGCGGCCCGGCGCACTGGTCGAGAATCACCTCGACGCCCTTGCCCTCGGTGTAGCGTTCGACTTCGAGCACCAGGTCCTGCTCCTCGGTCGCGATCACCTTGTCGGCACCGAGACCACGCAGGAACTCGCGATCATCCGCCGAGCTGGTGGAAACGATCACCTTCGCCCCCAGCGCCTTGGCCAGCTGCACGGTCTGCGGCGCCATGCAGTGGCTGGCCTCGGTGATCAGCACATGCTGCCCCGGTTTCAGGTGCGCCAGGTCGACCAGCGCCAGGTAGCCGAACAGCAGGCTGGTGTAGTGCACGCTGGCTTCCAGCGGACTGAGCACCTCGGGATAGCGGGTCAGGGCATGGCTGGGCATCAGCACCAGATCGCCCCAGGTCGGATAGCGGTTCGGCGTGCTGGCCGGGAAGCCGGCGACGGCGGTGCCGATCTCGAAATCGCTGACGCCTTCGCCCAGGGCGGCGATGGTGCCGGCCAGTTCGAAGCCGGTGCCTGCCGGAAGCTTGGCCTGCTCGGCCGCCAGGTTCTGACGCCACAATACGTCTTTCCAGCCCAGGCCGACTGCCTGAACGCGCACCAGCACCTCACCAGGGCCGGGCACAGGCGTCGGAACCTCTTCGTACTGGAGCACATCGGCATCGCCGAACTTATGAAAACGGATCATGCGGGACATCGCTTACCTCGAGCTTGATCGCGGATTAACACTTCAATGATTGTGGACTCTATCCGCTGTGCGACGGCGACACTATCAGACTCTATCGATAGTCTTCATGCCTGTCAGTGATTCAGCGACTTTCAATCCGCTGCGCACTGCCCGTACTATTTGTGCCGGCAAGGCTCTCATTTGCAACGCGGTGCTGACAAGGCCCGTGTCCCCTCGGATGGTACCTGGATGAACCGCAACGACCTGCGTCGCCTCGATCTGAACCTGCTGATCGTCTTCGAGACGCTGATGCACGAACGCAGTGTGACCCGGGCTGCGGAGAAGCTGTTTCTCGGCCAGCCAGCCATCAGCGCGGCGCTGGCACGCTTGCGCACGCTGTTCGATGACCCGCTGTTCGTGCGTACCGGGCGCAGCATGGAGCCGACGCCACGGGCACAGGAGATCTTCGCCCTGCTCTCGCCCGCGCTGGACTCCATCTCCACCGCAGTCAGCCGCGCTGCCGACTTCGATCCGGCTACCAGCAAGGCGGTGTTTCGCATCGGCCTCTCCGATGACGTCGAGTTCGCCCTGCTCCCCGCCCTGCTCCGCCGCCTGCGCGCCGAGGCACCAGGCGTGGTGCTGGTGATTCGCCGTACCAACTACCTGATGATGCCGGGGCTGCTGGCCTCCGGGGAGATCTCCGTGGGCGTGGCCTACACCGAGGAGTTGCCGGCCAACGCCAAGCGCAAGGTCCTGCGGCGCAGCAAGGCCAAGCTGTTGCGTGCAGACACCGTGCCCGGCGCGCTGAGCCTCGATGACTACTGCGCGCGCCCTCATGCCCTGGTGTCCTTCGCTGGAGACCTCACCGGCTTCATCGACGACGAGCTGGCCAAGGTCGGGCGCGAACGCCATGTGGTACTGGCCGTGCCGCAGTTCAACGGCCTAGCCACCCTGCTGGCGGAAACCGACATCGTCGCCAGCGTGCCGGACTACACCGCCGCGGCCCTGACCGCGGCCGGTGGCCTGCGCGCAGAGGACCTGCCGCTGCCGGCGCAGACATTCGAGCTGCACATGGCTTGGCGCGGCGCGCAGGACAACGACCCGGCAGAACGCTGGCTGCGTTCGCGCATCCAGATGTTCTGCGGTGACCCCGACAGCCTCTGAAAACGCACCATGCAGGTGCCGGCAGGAACTTTCTCGCACTATCATGACTCAAAATTGATAGAACTCTGTCTTTCATCATTCCTGATGATATTCAACTTCATGGTGTTCGATTCGTAGCACCCTCTGACTCGCCGCAGACTCCGCCCATCCACAAATCCGACTGGCGGAGTCATCTATGGAACAGCATCACAAGAACATCTGGATATTCCCCCTGGCGCTCGCCAGCGTCATCGCCCTGAGCGGCTGCGATCAGGCGCCTCAGACTCAGGCGCAGATGCCGGCCCCCAAGGTCAGCGTCGCCGAAGTCATCGAACAACCGATCAACGAGTGGGATGAGTTCACTGGTCGCCTGGAGGCACCGCAGTCGGTCGAGATTCGCCCGCGCGTTTCGGGCTACATCGATCGCGTGGCCTTCGACGAAGGTTCGCTGGTGAAGAAAGGCGATCTGTTGTTCCAGATCGACCCGCGTCCATTCCAGGCCGAAGTCAAACGCCTCGAGGCCCAGCTGCAACAGGCGCGTGCCAACCAGGCACGTGCAGCCAGCGAGGCCCGCCGTGGCGAGCGCCTGCGCCAGAGCAACGCCATCTCCGCCGAACTGGCCGACGCCCGGGCCAGCGCCGCGACCGAAGCCAAGGCCGAGGTCGCCGCCATCGCCGCCGAACTGGAGAACGCTCGCCTCAACCTCGGTTTCACCCGCATCACCTCGCCCATCGACGGTCGCGTCAGCCGCGCCGAGATCACCGAAGGCAACCTGGTCGGTGCCGGCGAAAGCCTGCTGACCTCGGTGGTGTCCACCGACAAGGTCTACGCCTACTTCGATGCGGACGAGCGCGCCTTCCTCAAGTATGTGGAACTGGCTCGTGAATCCGGTTCCGATGCCCGTGGCGCCAGCCCGGTCTACCTCGGCCTGTCCGATGAAGCCGACCACCCGCACCTGGGTCAGCTGGACTTCCTCGACAACCAGGTCAACCCGCGCACCGGCACCATCCGTGGCCGCGCCGTCTTCGACAACGAGGATGGCCGCTTCACCCCCGGCCTGTATGCGCGTCTGAAGCTGGTCGGCAGCAAGCCCTATGCCGCGACGCTGATCAAGGACGAGGCCGTCGGCACCGACCTGGGCAAGAAGTATGTCCTGGTGCTGGGCGCCGACAATGCCGTGGCCTATCGCGCCATCGAGCTGGGGCCGAAGCTGGAAGGCCTGCGTATCGTGCGCAGCGGTCTGAGCAAGGGCGAGAAGATCGTCGTCAACGGCCTGCAACGTGCCATGCCGGGCGCCACCGTCGACCCGCAGCCGGTGTCGATGGCCGATGAAGGCACGCTCGAGCAACTGGCTCGCATGCGCCAGGCCGTCGATGGCAGCCAGGCTCCGCGTGTCGCCGCCGAAAAAATCGATGCTCACTCTCCGCGCGGCTGATCACGCCAGCGTGACTTGAGGAAAGATCCATGAATTTCTCGCAATTCTTCATTCAGCGGCCGATCTTCGCCGCTGTGCTGTCACTGCTGATCCTGATCGGCGGTGCCATCTCGCTGTTCCAGCTACCGATCAGCGAATACCCGGAAGTGGTGCCGCCCACCGTCGTGGTTCGCGCCAACTTCCCCGGCGCCAACCCCAAGGTGATCGGCGAAACCGTGGCCTCGCCACTGGAGCAGGCCATCGTCGGTGTCGAGGGCATGCTCTACATGTCGTCGCAATCGACCAACGACGGCAAGCTGACCCTCACCGTCACCTTCGCCCTGGGTACCGACCTGGACAACGCCCAGGTGCAGGTGCAGAACCGGGTCACCCGCACCATGCCGACGCTGCCCACCGAGGTACAGCGTCTCGGCGTGACCGTGGACAAGGCCTCGCCTGACCTGACCATGGTGGTGCACCTGACCTCGCCGGATCAGCGCTACGACATGCTCTACCTGTCCAACTACGCCGCGCTCAACGTCAAGGACGAGCTGGCACGCCTGGACGGTGTGGGTGACGTGCAGCTGTTCGGCATGGGCAACTACTCGCTGCGTGTCTGGCTTGACCCGAACAAAGTCGCCTCGCGCGGCCTGACCGCCACCGACGTGGTCACCGCGATCCGTGAGCAGAACCGTCAGGTCGCTGCCGGTGCGCTGGGCGCGCCGCCATCGGACGCCGGCAACAGCTTCCAGCTGTCGATCAACACGCAAGGCCGCCTGGTCACCGAGGAAGAGTTCGAAGACATCATCATCCGTGTCGGAGAGAACGGTGAGATCACCCGTCTGCGTGATATCGCCCGCGTCGAACTCGGCTCCAACCAGTACGCCCTGCGCTCGCTGCTGAACAACCAGCCGGCCGTGGCCATCCCGGTGTTCCAGCGTCCGGGTTCCAACGCCATCGCCATCTCCGATGCGGTGCGTGAGCGCATGGCCGAGCTGAAGCAGAGCTTCCCGCAGGGCATGGACTACGAGATCGTCTATGACCCGACCATCTTCGTCCGTGGCTCCATCGAAGCGGTGGTGCACACCCTGCTCGAGGCCATCGTGCTGGTGGTGCTGGTGGTCATCCTGTTCCTGCAGACCTGGCGCGCCTCGATCATCCCGCTGGCCGCCGTGCCGGTCTCGCTGATCGGTACCTTCGCGGTGATGCACCTGTTCGGTTTCTCGCTCAACGCCCTGTCGCTGTTCGGCCTGGTGCTGGCCATCGGCATCGTGGTGGACGACGCCATCGTCGTGGTGGAGAACGTCGAGCGCAACATCGCCCTGGGCAAGTCGCCCGTCGAAGCCACGCGCCAGGCGATGAAGGAAGTGACCGGCCCGATCGTCGCCACGGCCCTGGTGCTGTGCGCGGTGTTCATTCCGACCGCGTTCATCTCCGGCCTCACCGGGCAGTTCTACCAGCAGTTCGCGCTGACCATCGCCATTTCCACCGTGATCTCGGCGGTCAACTCGCTGACGCTGTCGCCGGCCCTCGCCGCCATTCTGCTGAAGGATCACCACGCGCCGAAAGACCGCTTCTCGCGCATCCTCGACAAGCTCTTCGGTGGCTGGCTGTTCGGCCCGTTCAACCGCCTGTTCGACCGCGCCAGCAACCGTTATGTCGGCACCGTGCGGCGCGTACTGCGTGGCAGCAGCATTGCCCTGCTGGTCTATGGTGGCCTGCTGGTGCTCGGCTACATGGGCTTCTCCAGCACCCCGACCGGCTTCGTGCCGCAGCAGGACAAGCAATACCTGGTGGCGTTCGCCCAACTGCCCGACGCGGCCACGCTGGACCGCACCGAGGCGGTGATCAAGCGCATGTCCGAGATCGCGGCCAAGCATCCGGGCATCGAGAACACGGTGGCGTTCCCGGGGCTGTCGATCAACGGTTTCACCAACAGCCCGAACAGCGGCATCGTGTTCACCCCGCTCAAGCCATTCGATGAGCGCAAAGACCCGTCGATGAGCGCAAACGCCATCGCGGCCGAACTCAACGCCCAGTTCGCCGACATCCAGGACGCCTACATCGCGATCTTCCCGCCACCGCCGGTACAGGGGCTCGGCACCATCGGTGGTTTCCGCCTGCAGATCCAGGATCGCGGCAACCTGGGCTACGAAGAGCTGTACCTGCAGACCCAGAACATCCTCAACAAGGCGCGCCAGTTGCCCGAGCTGAACCCCATGTCGGTGTTCACCAGCTACCAGGTCAACGTGCCGCAGGTGGATGCTGCCATCGACCGCGAGAAGGCCAAGACCCACGGCGTCGCCATCAGCGATATCTTCGACACCCTGCAGGTGTACCTGGGCTCGCTGTATGCCAACGACTTCAACCGCTTCGGTCGGACCTACCAGGTCAACGTCCAGGCCGACCAGCAGTTCCGCCTGGAGCCGGAGCAGATCGGCCAGCTCAAGGTGCGCAACAACCGTGGGGAAATGGTGCCGCTGTCGACCTTCGTCAAGGTCGACGACAGTGCCGGTCCCGACCGCGTGATGCACTACAACGGCTTCCTCACCGCTGAGATCAACGGTGCTGCGGCGCCAGGCTATAGCTCGGGCCAGGCCGAAGCGGCGATCGCCAAGCTGCTCAACGAAGAACTGCCCATCGGCATGACCTTCGAATGGACGGACCTGACCTATCAGCAGATCCTCGCGGGCAACACGGCGATCTTCATCTTCCCGCTCTGCGTGCTGCTGGCCTTCCTCGTGCTGGCTGCCCAGTACGAAAGCTGGAGCCTGCCGCTGGCGGTGATCCTGATCGTGCCGACCGTGCTGTTCGCCGCCATTACCGGGGTGATCATCGCCGGCATCGACAACAACATCTTCACCCAGATCGGCTTGATCGTACTGGTGGGCCTGGCGTGCAAGAACGCGATTCTGATCGTCGAGTTCGCCAAGGAGAAACAGGAAGAAGGCCTCGATCGCATCGCCGCCGTGCTGGAAGCCTGCCGCCTGCGTCTGCGCCCGATCCTGATGACCTCCATCGCCTTCATCATGGGTGTGGTACCGCTGGTGCTGTCGAGCGGTGCCGGTGCCGAGATGCGCCATGCCATGGGTGTGGCCGTGTTCTCCGGCATGATCGGCGTGACCTTCTTCGGTCTGCTGCTCACCCCGGTGTTCTATGTCCTGATCCGTGGGTTCGTGGAGAAGCGCGAAGCCAAGAAAGCCGTTCGCCTGCAGGAGTCGCATGCATGAAAGCCTTTGCCCCCGCCCTCCTGACCCTGGCGCTGTCGGCCTGTGCCGTAGGCCCGGACTACCGGGCACCCGCTACCGACCCGGCGCGCATCGACGCGCTGGAGAGCGCCGACTACGACCGTTCGCGCTTCGAAGCGACCTGGTGGCAGCAATTCGATGACCCGACGCTGAATCAGCTGGTGCAGCGTTCGCTGCAGGACAACCGCGAGCTGCGCGTGGCCTTCAGCCGCCTGCGTGCAGCCAGGGCGATCCGCGACGATGTGGCCAATGACCGTTTCCCGACGGTCACCAGCCGCGCCAGCGGTGAGTTCGGCAAGGCGCAGCAGCCACCGACCAGTGAAGACCGTATCCGTCAGGAACGCTACGACCTGGGCCTGGACATGGCCTGGGAAGTGGACCTGTTCGGACGCATTCAGCGTCAGCTGGAAGCCAGTGAAGCGCGCATCGAGCTGGCCGAGGCCGACTACTACCAACTGCAGGTCAGCCTGATCGCCGAACTGGTCGATGCCTACGGCACGCTGCGCGGCGCGCAACTGCGCGAGAGCATCGCCCGCAAGAACCTGAAGAACCAGCAGGACTCGCGCGCCATCACCGAGCAGCTGCGCGACGCCGGCGTCGGCAACGAACTGGACGTGCTGCGCGCCGATGCACGACTGGCCGCGACCGAGGCCAGCCTGCCGCAGTTACAGGCCCAACAGGTGCGTGCGCAGAACCGTATCGCCACCCTGCTCGGCCAGCGGCCGGAGCAGTTGGAAATCGACCTGACGGCGAAACCCTTGCCGGTGATCGCCAAGGCCCTGCCGATTGGCAACCCGGCCGATCTGCTGCGTCGCCGCCCGGACATCCGTGCGGCCGAGCGCCAGTTGGCGGCGGCTACCGCCGAGGTCGGCGTGGCCACTGCGGACCTGTTCCCACGGGTCAGCCTGTCAGGCTTCCTCGGTTTCACCGCTGGCCGTGGCTCGCAACTCGGTGCATCTGCAGCACGCGCCTGGGGCGTGGCGCCCAGCATCACCTGGGCGGCGTTCGACCTTGGCAGCGTGCGTGCCCGCCTGCGCGGCGCCGAGGCCGAAGCGGACGGCGCGCTGTCGCAGTACGAGCAACAGGTGCTGCTGGCGCTGGAAGAATCGGAGAACGCCTTCAGTGACTACGCCAAGCGTCAGCAGCGCCTGATCTCGCTGGTGCGTCAGGCGGAAGCCAGCCGTGCAGCCGCCGAGCAGGCGGCGATCCGTTACCGCGAAGGTACGGTGGACTTCCTGGTGTTGCTGGATGCCGAGCGTGAACGCCTGGCTGCCGAAGACGCCCAGGCTTCGGCCGAGGTCGAGCTGTACAGCGGCATCGTCGCGATCTACAAGGCGCTCGGTGGCGGCTGGCAACCTCAGGCCTGAACCCGCTCTCCCCCGGATCGGCTGCCCTGCCGATCCTCCTCAGCCCCAGGGATGATGCCCTGGGGCTTTTTTTATCCCTCGACGCGGTTGCGCCCTGACTGCTTGGCCCGGTAGAGCGCCGCATCCGCGCGCTGCATGAGCGCCTGCGCCTGCTGCTCGCCTGCGAGCAACGCGGCGACCCCGATGCTGAGCGTGACCTCGCCGAAGGGTGAGTCGGCATGCGCCAGCTGCAATGACCTGACGGCTTCGAGCAGGCGCTGCGCAATCGCGCTGGTGCCATCCAGATCGCTCATCGGTGCAAGCAGGACGAATTCCTCGCCACCGTAGCGGGCGATGACATCGGTGGGCCTGCCCAGGGCCGTGGCGAGCGCCTGGGCGATCTGCCGCAGGCAGGCATCGCCTGCAGGATGGCCGTAGCGGTCGTTGTAGGCTTTGAACCAGTCCACGTCCATGATCGCCAGGCCCAGAGGCGCTGCATGGCGCGCGGCACGCTTGCACTCCAGAGCCAGCAGCTCGTCGAACTGGCGGCGGTTGGCGATGCCGGTCAGGGCATCGGTCATGCTCAGGGTTTCCAGGCGCTGATTGAGTACCTGCAGCTCCTCGGTACGCTGGGCGACACGTCGCTCCAGCTCGCGCTCGGAGCGCTGCAGGCTCTCCACCAGCTGGTTCTGCGCCTGCAACAGCTGCGCCTGGGCCTGGAGCTTCTCCTGGCGCATCACGTTGATGCGATCGGCCAGGGCGAATGCCAGCAGCAACATCTCCAGCGATGAACCGAGCTGCAGGCCATCCTCGGTGAACACATTGGTCGGCAACACGCCAAGGGCACGCAGGGTGGTACTCGCACCACCGAGAATCAGCAGGCCGAAGGCGGCCAGAAAGAAATAGGCGCTGCGCTGACGCTGCAACGCACAGGCCACGCCCACGCCGATCATCACCACGGCGGCGAGCAGGAACAGCAGGATGGCATAGCGCGACACCTGGGGCAGCGCCAGGGCGAACACGACAGGACTGGCCAGAAAGAACAGGATCATGCCGCGCAACAGGCGGTCGCCCCAGGGCAGCGTCACCTCGGTCTGCAACATGCGCCGCATGAACAGCATCAGCGCACTCAGGGCCAGGGACGCACTGGCGTAATAGGCGACGTTGGAGTTGAGCGGCAGGCCGAACAGCAGCCAGTCCGGCGCCATGCCGTTCTTGATGGTCACGCAGCCCACCGCACCGAGCACGAAGCAGACGTAGAGCAGGTAGATCCGCTCCCGCAACGCGATGAACAGCATGAGGTTGAACAGGATCATCGCCACCGCGATGCCCACGTAGACGCTGCGCGCCATGTAGTCGTTGCGCTCGTGAGCGTGGAATGCCTCGACCGACCAGAGCTGCAACGGTACCAGCAAGCCGATGCTCGATTCGACCCGCAGATAGACCGCCTGCTGCGAATGCGCCGCCAGTTGCAGCGGGAAGACGAAGTTGCGGTTGTCATAGGCCTTGCTGGTCTGCGGACGATCGGCCCCGGTGCGCCAGACGGCATAGCCACCCTGCCCGTCCGGCACATAGGCATCCACCAGGGAAATGCGCGGATTGCTGACCACCAGCAGTCGCTGCACGGGCTCATCGCCGCTGTTGCCGATATCGAGACGAAACCAGTAGGCCGAGCGGGTAAACCCCAGCGCGAAGGATGCACCACTGGCCAGGCCGTGCTGGAACTGCCGCGCCATTTCGGCGGTGCTGACCGCCTGCACCGTCAAGGCCCGCGAAGGGTCTTGCAGCACGCCAACCTGCGCCGTGAGCGACAGCGGCTCCTGCGCCATCTCGACGGCATCCACGACACGCGCCCCGGCCCAGGTTGGCAGCGCATGCAGCAACAGGCCTAGCAATAGGAAGAAGAGCCGAAAATGGTGATCAACGGTCATGAAAAGTATCGGTTTGAACTCGAACGAGACAAAGTTCGCTCAGGGGCTTGGTTGGCGAAAGTCTACAAGACAAGCTCAGGGGCCGGTAAAGCGCCACCAAAATAACCAGGGCTGATCGTTCCCCTGAGGCTGACGTTCGCCAGGAGCATCGATCAGTGGCAACGGCTGCTGCTAGGTAAATCGGGATACGCAGGCGTA
Source organism: Ectopseudomonas khazarica (assembly GCF_017915135.1). Lineage (NCBI taxonomy): Bacteria > Pseudomonadati > Pseudomonadota > Gammaproteobacteria > Pseudomonadales > Pseudomonadaceae > Ectopseudomonas > Ectopseudomonas khazarica. Next base: position 2,813,457 of record NZ_CP068551.1, read on the forward strand.
GCTGCGCTCGTTAGACTGTTCTCGGACAATCCAGCGGAACCCACCATGACACCCGAACAGATTGCCACTTTCTGCCTGAACCTGCCCGGTGCTCGCGAGGACTTCAAGTGGGGCAGCAACCGGGTGTTCTCCGTCGCCGGCAACAAGATGTTCGCCATTCTCGACTTTCTCGGCGAAGACCTGGCGTTCAAGGTCGACAGCGACCTGTTCCTCGGTTACGTCGACCGGCCGGGCATCCGCCCTGCCCCGTACCTCGCCCGCGCTCACTGGATCAGCATGAGCGCCAGGCAATTGCCGCTTGCCGGTCAGGAACTGACCCAGCTGCTCACGCGCTCGCATCAGCTGGTGGTGCGCCGGCTACCCAAGCGGCTGCAGCCCGGTTTGTTACTGGACGAGTAACGGGACGTAGCGGGCAATATGAGTGCCGTCGAGCCAGAGCAGGTCGAGCCAGAGCACCTGATGCGCAGCGACGATCATCCAGAACACTATCTGGTAGGAGACTTTGCGCGTCTTGTGGCGCAGCAGTTGCTGGGCGATCAGCGCCCCTGGCCAGCCGCCCAGCAGCTCGACCAGATGCAGGGTCTTCTCGGCGATGCGCCGGCTGCCGTCCTGTGCGCTGCGCTTGTCCAGCCAATACTGCAGGACGCTCAGCAGGCTGGCTGACAGGTAGAGCGGCAACAGCCACCACAGGCCCTGGTCGAAGAGTTTCAGCGCGGCGATCAGGGGCAAGGCACAGAGCAGAAGGAAGACCGTGACCTTGGCCGGAAGATGGCGGATGGAGCCCTGGCCCACGGCCTTGCGCGCCGTACGCGGCGCTGATCCTTTCGCAGCGGGGTTCTGCGGTTTGCGCCGGATTGCCTGGCGATCGAGACTCAGCTCCCCAGCCAGGCGCAGATGGTCGGCGCGCAGGCGCCCGCGCTCGTCTCGCCCCTCGACATACAGCACCTGGTCACCGCTCTGCGGGCGACGGTCACCGCGCATCGCCGATATATGGGCGAAGACGTCCGCCCCGCCGCCTTCGGGCTGGATGAAACCGAAGCCCTTGTCGTCGTTCCAGCTTCTCAGGCGCCCCCTGCGTTCGGCGCCACTCACGGTTGCGCCGTGCTCCAGTCGATCAGGTGCAGTTGCCAGGTCGCGAGAATGAGCAGGCCAAAGGCGATCCGGTACCAGGCGAACACCGCATAGCTGTGGTTGGTGATGAATCTGAGCAGCGCACGCACGGTGATCATGGCGACGATGAAGGTACTGACGAAGCCAATGGCGAAGATCGGCAGATCACTCGTCTGCAGGATGTCACGGTACTTGACCAGGGAATAGACCGTGGCCGCCACCATGGTCGGCATGGCCAGGAAGAAGGAAAACTCGGTCGCGGCCTTGCGCGACAGGCCGCAGACCAGGCCACCGATGATCGTGGCCCCGGAACGGGACGTCCCCGGGATCAGCGCCAGGCACTGCGCGAATCCGACCTTGAGCGCGAGCTGCCAGGTCATGTCGTCCACCGACTCCGCCTGGATCGGGTGCTCCCGGCGCTCCGCCCAGAGCATGACGATGCCACCCAGGATGAGCGCCGTGGCCACTGTGATGGGGTTGAACAGCCAGTGTTCGATCAGGTCCGCGAAGGCCAGCCCGAAGATCACCGCCGGAATGAATGCGAGAAACAGGTTGAAGCTGAAACGCCTGGCTTTCGGATCGCTGGGCAAGCCGACGAGGACGCCGACGACCTTCGCACGGAACTCCCACATCACCGCCAGAATCGCGCCCAGCTGGATGATGATCTTGAAGGCGGTGGCCTTTTCGCCGTTGAAACCCAGCAGGTCACCGACCACGATCAGGTGCCCCGTGCTGGAGATAGGCAAAAACTCGGTCAGCCCTTCGACAACGCCCAGCATCAGGGCCTGAAAAGCCATCCAGATATCCATTGAATCTCCCAAAACGCGGCAGGTGCCTTATGCGCAAGACTAAACGTGGAGCACGGCCCCGGCCCTGGGACACAAATCGATCGCGGAAGTTCCCTGACGCGGCTTGGCCCGGCCAGCACTCAGGTTTGGCGAAGGGCGGCCGAAATGCTATCAGACAACTAGAGTGAATAATGCCTTGATGTGACAGTATTGCCTTGCCCTCCATCGAGGTGGCCCTGATCCCGACAATTACAACAATCAGGAATACGTCCATGAACAGCTTACGTAGTCTTCCCATCAGCCGGCGTCTATGGCTGATCCTGGTGCTGGCCATCCTGACGCTGATCCTGCAGGGCGCCTACATGCTGCGGCAGATCCATACCGATCTGTATCTCGGCAAGTCGGAAAAGACCCAGCATGTGGTACAGAGCGCCGCCGGCATCCTCAAGTACTTCCATGGCCTGGAGAGCGCCGGCACCCTGAGTCGCGAGGAGGCGCAGAAGCAGGCCATGGAAGTCGTGCGCGGCCTGCGCTACGACGGCCAGGAGTACTTCTGGATCAATGACCAGACCCCGGTCATGATCATGCACCCGACCAACCCCAAGCTCGAAGGCCAGAACCTCTCCGCGTTCAAGGACCCGGATGGCAAGGAACTGTTCAACGAAATGGTCGCCATCAGCCGCAGCAAGGGGGCCGGCCAGGTCGACTACCGCTGGCCCAAGCCGGGTGCCAGTGACCCGGTGCCGAAGATTTCCTACGTCGAGCTGTTCGAACCCTGGGGCTGGATCATCGGCTCCGGCGTCTATGTCGACGACGTACAGGCCGAGTTCAGGACCCAGGCGCTGAGCGCGATGAGCATCGGCCTGCTGATTGCCGTGCTGCTGGTGGTGCTGGTGGTGCTCATCACCCGCAGCATCGTCCAGCCGCTGCAGGCCGCCGTGGACGCGATGGCCAGCATTGCCAGCGGCGAAGGCGACCTGACGCGTAACCTCGACAGCCACGGACGCGACGAACTGACCGCGCTGGCCACCTATTTCAACGCCTTCACCGAAAAGCTGCGCCAGGTCATCCGGCAGATGCTCGACTCGGCCGGCTCGCTGGATCGGGCCGCCGCCTCGCTTGGCGACATTTCCAGCGAGGCGCAGCGCCACAGCCAGCAGCAGGCGCAGCAGATGGAACTGGTGGCAACCGCCGTGAACCAGGTGACTTACGGTGTGCAGGACGTGGCGAAGAACGCCGAGCATGCCTCCAGCGAGATGCAGAACGCCGAGGACCAGGCCGGCCAGGGCCAGCAGAACATCGACGCCAGCCTGCGCCAGATCGACCAGCTGTCCGGCACCATCGACAAGGCCGTCGAGGTGATCCAGTCGCTGGCCAGCGAAAGCACGCAGATCGGCAGTGTCCTGGAAGTGATCCGCTCGATTGCCGAGCAGACCAACCTGCTCGCCCTCAATGCCGCCATCGAGGCGGCCCGTGCCGGCGAACAGGGGCGTGGCTTCGCCGTGGTCGCGGACGAAGTGCGTCTGCTCGCGCAGCGCACCCAGCAGTCCACTGCCGAGATCCAGGGCATGATCGAGCGCCTGCAGGGCAACTCGGAAGCTGCCGTCAAGGTGATCAACGACAGCAGCCGTGCCTCTCAGCTGACCGTGGAACAGGCCAGCCAGGCCGGCGAAAGCCTTGCCCAGATTGCGCAGTCGCTGCGCAATCTGGCCGGACTCAACGCTTCCATCGCCAGCGCCACCTTGCAACAATCGCATGTGGTTGAAGACATCAACCAGAACGTCACCCAGACGGCGGCACTGGCCCACAACACGGCCGAGGCCGCCGAACAGTCGAGTGCTGCCAGCCAGCACCTGAAACAACTGGCTGACCAGCTCAATCGCCTGCTGGGGCAGTTCCGCGTATGAGACGTTCATGAGCAACATGCAACATCAGGAGGTCGACTTCAGTCGGCCACAGAACCAGGACCTGATCTGGGACCTGGACAGCATGGCCCGGCGCGAGCTGGCCGAGCGCTTCATCAAGCTGTTCGAGAATCGCCTGTGCGTGTACTCCGAATCGGTGGGGCAGCTGTATACCAACTACAGCCTGCACTTCCCCACCGACCTCGGGCGCAAGATGGTGGTGCTGCCCAACCCCTACGCCTTTCACGACACCCTGCATGGCATCGACAGCCACGCCATCCGCAAGACCGGGCTCTGCGTGCTGCCCGGCAAGGTCCTCGGCAAGCCGGGGCTGCTGCTCAGCACGCAGATCGTCGACGGCGGCCCGACACCCAAGACCATGGCCTTCAAACCGGCGCTGGCACAGATCATCAGCAACCAGAAGAAGGTGGGCGACCTGTTCCTGCCGGTACTGATGAAGGGCGACTTGCGCGAGTTCGACCAGCAGATGCCCTACATCCACCTGCACCGTCTGCAGCTGGCGCGTCTGGAGCGCCTGTCGAGCTTCGAGCGCGACGACATCCAGCAGACCATCACCCGCAAACTGCTGACGCTCTATCGGCAGGCCGACAGCCTGGTGTGCTGAGGCCGGCCAGACCAGTACAATCGCTACCCTTTCATCGCTCCGAGGATGCCGGATGTCCTGGCTTGAACTCATTGCTGCCGGGCTCGGCATCGTCGCGGTATGGCTGACGGTCAGGCAGAACCCCTGGTGCTGGCCCATCGGCCTGCTGATGGTGCTGCTGTACGCGTGGCTGTTCTATGACTGGCGGCTGTACTCCAACCTGCTTCTGCAGCTGCTGTTCGCGGGCTCGCAGCTCTACGGCTGGTGGCAGTGGACACGCGGCGGAGACCAGCACGACGGGCGCAAGGTCAGTCGACTGAGCCTCGCCAGCCTGGCAGCGGGCCTGTCGATGGGGGCGCTCGGAGCCTGGCTGCTTGGCTATCTCATGGCCAATCACACGGATGCCAGCGCACCCTGGCTCGACGCCGCGCTGACATCATTCAGCCTGGTCGCCCAGCTGTGGATGGCCCAGAAACGCCTGCAGTGCTGGGCCCTCTGGGTGGTCGTCGACCTCTGCTACGTGGCGTTCTTCGTCCATAGCCAGCTGTACCTCACTGCCGGGCTCTATGCTGCCTTCACCGCGCTGGCCATGAGCGGCTGGCTGAGCTGGCGGCGTGACCCCGCGCTGCGCTACGCGCCATGAAGGTCCTGGTACTGACCGGGCCGGAGTCCAGCGGCAAGAGCTGGCTGGCGGCGGAAATTCAGGCGCGCTTCGGCGGCGTGGTGGTGGGCGAGTACGTGCGTCACTTCATCGACCTGCATCAGCGCGACACCTGCTATGCCGACATCGACGATATCGCCCGTGGCCAGCTGGCCTGGGAAGATGCTGCGCGTGCCGCGCGACCTGCACTGCTGATTCTCGACACGCACCTGCTGAGCAACCTGCTCTGGAGTCGCTGTCTGTTCGCTGATTGTCCGGGCTGGCTGGAAACCGAGCTGCGGGCCCGTCACTACGATCTGCACCTGCTGCTCGACCCCGCAGGCGTGCCCTGGATCGAAGACGGGCAACGCTGCCAGCCATTGCTGGCCGAGCGTCAGGCATTCCACCGCGCCTGCCACGACTGGCTGCAGGACAACGGGCAGCGCTACGTCGCCCTGTCCGGCGACTGGGCCGAGCGCCGCGAAGCCGCAATGACCCAGGTGGCGACACTACTTGGGTCAGCGGATCAGTACGCTGGCCCAGGCCAGTAGCAGGCTGGTGCACACCACCAGGGTCAGGGGGGTGCGCAATGCGGGATACCACTGCGGTGCGAGGCCGACGCGTACCGCATGCATGTCGGCCAGGTACAGGCCGATGAACGACAACAGGAAGATCGGCAGCGTCAGTGCGATGGGCAGGCCGCTGGCCAATGCCGCCCAGCCGAGCAGCGGTGGAACCACCGACAGGCCCAGTTGCAGCTTGGCATTCTCGTCGGTCTCTTCGGCACGCATCGCCAGGCCCCAGTGGATCGCGCCCATGAAGGCCAGGATCACTGCGGCGAAATCCAGCAGCGCGTCCAGTACGTAAGGCCGCCAGCCCAGCGGAATCACCCAGATCCCGGCGGCGCCGCTGACGAAGGGCAGCAGCCCGGCATAGCCCAGCAGGACGGCCAGCTGCGGCGGCTTTTCGGCGTCGAACGGATGCATGAAGATCTCCCGCGATACGTTTGCCGTGCACCTTAGCAGTGTTTCCCCGGCGAAACAGTAACGCCCCCTCAGCGCAGTCGATGTTTGTGCAGCAACCGATAGAAGGTTGGCCGGGAAACCCCGAGCGTGCGGGCTGCCTGGCTCATGTTGTGGGTGTAGCGCCCCAGCACATCGTTCAACGCCTGACGCTCGGCGCGCAGGATGTAGTCCTCCAGGGTCACCGGGTCATCATCCGTTGCCTGCGGTGCCTCCAAGCCAAGGTCCGAGGCGAGTATCTGGCGCCCTTGTGACAGGACCAGGGCGCGCAGCAGGCGGTTGCGCAGTTCGCGCACGTTACCCGGCCAGGCATGCGCCATCATGGCTTCGATCGCCTCCTCGCTGAAACGCCGATGGTGGCGCCCGATAGCCACGCCGTGACGCCTGGCGAAGTGCTCTGCGAGCATCAGCAGATCGCCGGGATGTTCGCTCAGGGCCGGCGTATGCAGTTGCCGGGCGCTCAGCAGCCGATAGAGGTCCTCGCGAAAGTGCTTCGCCTGCAGCGCCACCTCCAGTTCATCGCCACTGATGACCAGTAAACGCAGGCCGGGGTGGCCCTGCAGGTGGTGCAGCAGGTGCTGCTGGTCAGCGCTCGAAAGGGTCGTGATGCCTTCGAGCAGAATCGTCGTGCTGGCTGCCGCAGCCAGAGTCGCTGAGTGTCCGGCCTGATCGAACAGCCCTCCAGGCAACTGCGTGACATCGACCTGCAGCATCCGCCGCTGCGCAGAGGCGGTGCGCTCGTGCAGCAGTTGCGCCAGAAGGTGCTTGCCACTGCCACGCGGACCTCGAATCAGCAGTGGCCCGTCTCTCCTGCCCTGTTCATCCAGCTGCTTGCGCAGGCTACGGGCCTGGCCGCTGTTGCCCAGGAACTGCCGTGGTTTCTTGCTTTTCGAGCGCAGCAAGCGAGCGCCTGCCTGGGCCTGCTGCAGGGTCTCGAGCAGGCCTGGCACGTCCACCGGCAACGACAGCACCGCGAACAGCCATTCATGGGCCAGCTCATCCAGCTCGCTGGAAGCTGCCGGCTGGCTGGCCGCGAGCGCGACGCAGCAGAGCCCCGTTCGCCGCAAGTGTGCAAGCAAGCTGGGTAACGGCTGTTCATGCAGATCGAGCAGCAGCACATGGCTAGTCGCGGTGACGAGCGTTTCCGTTGTGCAGCGGCGCAACGACCAACCAGCATCCTGCAACAGCGGAAGCAGTGCTTCGCATGCACCGATCGGCTCAAGCACCAGTAATTGCCGGGATGTGCCGGAAACAGCCTCCAACATACTCCATCCTTGGCGCCATTATTTTGTAATCCCATAAAAAACAACGATTTGGCGCTCACAACTGTAACGCTAGCAAGAACTTTGACGCTCCATGGATCATTTCTCTATATGGGTTGTTCCCGCTGGTTATTGCAGAGTTTTCATAATTGCCACGATGGCAACTTGCCAATGGCCTGCAGTATTGGCATAACAAGCCGATCAATAAGAACGCCACAAGGAAGTCCTGGATGCGTCTGCTCCGTCATACCCTGAAGCTCATTGTGTTGCTGGCACTGATCGGGCTGGCAGTCGCGCTGTACTACGTGGCCAACCCCAACTTGCCGAGCTTCGATCCGCCGAAGGAGCTGCACTATCTGCAGCAGTGGAACGACGAGCAGCGCCAGACTTACTACTACACCCCCCAGGGCACCACGGTTAAGGGCCTGCGCTACGACTGGTTCACGGCGCTGGAGATGCCCTTCGGCAAGGAGAAGTTCGCTCGCCTCGACTACCTCGCCCGCTTCGGCTTCCTGACCGATCCGAACCAGCAGGCCAGCGACCTCAACCCCGGCAACCTGCCCGTCGGTTTCACCCGTCATCAGGACGACGAGAGCGGCGAGCGCTTCCTCGATATCAGTTGCGCCGCCTGCCATACCGGCGAGCTGCGTTACAAGGGCCAGGCAGTGCGCATCGATGGCGGCGCCGCCCTGCACTCCCTGGCGTCCACCGTACCCACGCTGCGTGGTGGCGGCTTCGGCCAGGCACTGGGCATGAGCATGGCCTTCACCTACTACAACCCGCTGAAGTTTCGTCGCTTCGCCCAGCAAGTGCTGGGCGAGCAGTATCCGCAGGGCCGGGATCAGCTGCGGGAGGATTTCAAGCAAGTGCTCGACCGCCTGCTGGCCACGGCGATGAACGACTGGCATCGCGGCCTGTATCCGACCGAAGAAGGCTTTGGACGCACCGACGCGTTCGGCCGCATCGCCAATACCGTGTTCGGCGACGTGCTGGATGAAGCCAACTATCGCGTCGCCAATGCCCCGGTGAGCTACCCGCAACTCTGGGACATCTGGAAGTTCGACTGGGTGCAATGGAACGGCTCGGCCATGCAGCCCATGGCGCGCAATGTCGGCGAGGCCCTTGGCGTCGGCGCCAGCCTGGACCTGCTCGACGAGCACGGCAAGGGCGTTGCCGAGGCCGATCGTTATGCCTCCAGCGTGCGCGTGCATGACCTCCACACCCTGGAGGAAACGCTGAAACAGCTGCAGCCGCCGAAGTGGCCGGAAGCCGTGTTCGGCAAGGTGGACCTGCCGCTGGCCAGCCGTGGCAAGGCGCTGTATCTGGAAAACTGTGCCTATTGCCATGCTCCCGATCCCAAGCCACGCGACCAGCGCCTGGCGCCCTCGCGTGATCCCGAATGGCGGATGCGCATCGTCCCGACCAGCATCGTCGGCACCGACCCGACCACCGCCGACAACATCGCCGATCACCGCTTCGATATCAGCCGCCTGGGCTGGACCAAGGCCGAGCTGTCGCGCCTGGACGTCAAGCTGTTCGGCGCCAGCCTGGAGGACGTCGACTTCAAGAGCATCTCCAGCGCCAAGGGCCTGGCCTACATCACCGCCTACGTGGAGAACCGCGCTTACCAGGATGCCGGTATCGGCCCGCGCCAGCGCTACGACATGGATGGCTATGGCCTAGCCATCGGCGTGCAGGAAAAACGCGGCTACAAGGCCCGGCCACTCGACGGCATCTGGGCGACCCCGCCGTTCCTGCACAATGGCTCGGTGCCCAACCTGTTCGAGTTGCTCTCGCCGGTCTACGAGCGGCAAAGCCAGTTCTGGGTCGGCAACTTCGAATTCGACCCGGTACGCGTGGGGTATCGCAGCGAGGCCTTCAGCGGCGGCTTCCTGCTCGACACCCGGGTAACCGGCAATGGCAATGGCGGCCACGAGTTCCGCGATGGCTGCCGCCAGGAAGGTGTGATCGGCCGCGCCCTGTCGCCGGACGAGCGTCTCGCGCTGATCGAGTACCTCAAGGTGCTCGGCAACAGCGCGCTGGAAAACCAGCTCAGCGATGTCGCCGTGCGCCCCTGGACACCAGGCCCGAGCTGCGAAGGCTGATTTCAACCGATACGTTCTAGAACAAGGATTGCAACGATGTTGAAAGGTCTCTGGCTCTGGCTGGGTCGTCTGCTGGGTAAACTGTTGCTCACCGTCGCGCTGATCGGCCTCGTTGGCTGGGGCGCCGGTGAACTCTACTACGCCTGGAAGTTCTCCGGCCCGGTGTCGACGCAGGAGCAGATCCCTGCGGACGAGGCGGCGCTGACCCGCCTGATCATCGAGGATGCCGTGCGCATCGTCGAGCAGCACCGTGACAATACCCGCGTGCTGCGCGACGCCCATGCCAAGGCTCACGGTTGCGTCAGGGCGGACGTGCAGGTCCTGGCAGACCTGGACGCGTCGCTGCGCCAGGGCGTGTTCAGCGAGCCCGGGCATGTCTGGCAGGCCTGGATGCGCCTGTCCAATGGCAATGCCTACCCGCAGTTCGACCGCGCCCGCGATGCGCGCGGCATGGCGATCAAGCTGCTCGACGTGCCCGGCGAGAAACTCATGAAGAGCCCGCAACATGCCGGCGAGCAGGACTTCGTGATGTTCAACCACCCCGCTTTCTTCGTTCGCGACGTGGCCGAATACCGCAGCAACTTCGCGGCCCAGGCCGACGGCCAGAAAGTACAGGCCTTCTTCCCCAGCTGGGATCCTCGCACCTGGGAAGTGCGCCATCTGGTCATCGCCCTGAAGACGCTTTCACCGGCGCCGGAGAGCCCGGTTGATACCACCTACAACTCCATCGCGCCGTTCAAGCTTGGCGACCTGAACATCAAATACCGCGTAGTGCCCGCGCCGCAGAACTGCCCGCCCTATCAGTTGCCGGAGCAGAACACCGCACTGCCCAACTTCCTGCGCAACGCGTTGTACCAGCAACTGTCGCTGGACCGCGCGCCCGCCTGTTTCGAACTGCAGGTGCAAAAACAGGAGGCGCAGTACTACATGCCCATCGAGGACCCCTCCGTCGAATGGGATGAAAAACTGTCGCCGTTTGAAAGTGTGGCCCGTATTACCGTGCCGCCTCAGGACTTCGACAGCCGCGAACAGAATCTCTTCTGCGACAATTTGTCCTTCAACCCCTGGCATGCACTTGCAGCGCACCGCCCTATTGGCGGCATCAACCGTTTGCGCAAGTCGGTATATGAAGCGGTGAGCGCCTATCGCCATCAACGCAACGCTGCGCCGGCCGCTGCAGGCCCCGAGAACAGTGCGTCTCAGGTCGATGAAGAAGAAACGGGTACGGAACTTTCGCAGTAGAAAGTTGTAATGGCGAGACGCACAAAGTTCTCGCCAGGACACGCCGCACAGGCAATAAAAACTTTTTTCAGCAACCTGTGACTTATGGGTGCACTGAGTTCATCAACAGTAACGAAAGGCCAAGTCGATAATGGACTGGCCGCAATTAACTGTTGGGATCAACTCGGAGAAACCGACCCCATGAACACACCGCTGCGTTTCAACGAAGCCCTGCTGATTGCCGATCGTGCCTTCCGCCCGTTCCAGTGCGTGGCCTGGGCTCCGCAGGATGGCACCGGCGTCGTCAGCATCAGCGTCATCGACCGCACCAGCACTCGCCTGCTTGGCCGCCAGCTTTCCAGCGCGACCTACAGCGACCCGCAGCAGCTGGAAGATGCCCTGCAGCGCTCTCGTGACGAGCTGCGCAGCCAGGGCTTCGACCTGGCGCCGTGGAGCATGCCGGAGTAAGTCGTCCGCGCTCGGGGCGCCCTGGCGCCCCTGCCTGGATTGAGCATCTTGCGCGCAGCCACCGCCGCTTGCAGACTGGACGAATCGATCCTCTGCCGAGCCCATCGCCATGCTTGAGCTGCGCCCCAACTGCGAACGCTGCGACTGCGATCTCCCTGCCGCCAGTGTCGACGCCCTGATCTGCTCCTTCGAATGCACCTTCTGCCGCACGTGCGCCGAGCAGGCGCTGGCGCTGCGCTGCCCCAATTGCGGCGGCGAGCTGGTCAAGCGGCCGATTCGCCCCGCCGAGAAGCTCGAGCGCTTCCCCGCTTCCACCCAGCGCGTTCACAAGGCCTGAAACGACGAAGGGGCGACTCTGGTCGCCCCTTCGCTACGCCTGACGCGGACTCAGTAGTACGCGTTCTCGCGATTGCTGTGGTCGGTCACGTCGCGCACGCCCTTGAGTTCGGGAATGCGTTCCAGCAAGGTTTTCTCGATGCCTTCCTTGAGGGTGTAGTCGGCCTGACCACAGCCCTGGCAACCACCACCGAACTGCAGCACCGCAATGCCTTCGTCGACCACGTCGACCAGGCTTACCTGACCGCCATGGCTGGCCAGCCCCGGGTTGATCTCGGTCTGCAGGTAGTAGTTGATGCGCTCGTTGAGCGGGCTGTCCTCGTTGACCATCGGCACCTTGGCGTTCGGCGCCTTGATGGTCAGCTGGCCGCCCATGCGGTCGGTGGCATAATCCACCACCGCGTCCTCCAGGAACGGCTCACTGACGCCATCGATCCAGGCCGTGAAACTGGCCAGGCCAACGGCGTTGTCTTCCGGCTTCTGCTCACCCGGCTTGCAGTAGGCAATGCAGGTTTCCGCGTAAGGCGTACCCGGCTGGGTGATGAAGATACGAATGCCGATACCCGGAGTGTCCTGCTTGCTCAGCAGCTCGGCCAGGTAGTCATGCGCGGCATCGGTAATGGTAATAGTGCTCATGGCAACTCCTCACGGTCATGGAGCGAAGTGTACGCCAACTGACGCCCTGAATATAGTCCTACTAATTTACTCAGGATAGAGACTGCCCCCTCGCCCGCCCGCATCCCAGCGAGCGGCGAGAGGTCGGCATGGCGTCAGAGGTTCTCGTAGCGATTCATGTCGAGCACCCCCGCCTCCAGGGGCTGGGTTGCACGGATGTGCTCGCTCAGGTCATGGAAGTAGCGCCAGAACTCGGGGTGACTGCGGCGTATGCCCCAGCGCTCGACGATGCGCTCGAACGATGCCTGGTCGGTCACGCCCTCCATCTGTCTGACGAACTCATCGATATCGCTGGCTGGCAGCCTGAAAAGGAAGTTCGGGTAGCTGCTCAGCACCTCCGGGTAGATGGTCAGGGTGTCCAGGCGCGGCTGGTAACGCAGCTCCTCGCCCAGCATGAAGGCCACGTTACTGTGCGCGCGATTGCGCAGCACGCTGTAGATCTCGCGCGAGCCATCGTCGAGCTCCACGCGCAGCATCGTCGCCTCGGGCAACTGGTCGATGACCTTCAAGCCACCCGCCGGGCGGCTGGTCAGGCGCGCCAGGGTCTGCTCGACGTGCTGCAAGTCTTTCGACAGGCCTTCGCGGTAGCAGCGCGCGCCCTTGCAGCGATTGATCGGGTCGGGCCGCGCATTGAGCGTGGCGTAACGCGCCAGCAGCTGTTCGGCGAACTGCTGCTTGGGGTCCCGCCCGGCCAGGTTCAGCGCACTCGGGCTGCGGTGATCGACCGAGGTGTAGTCCAGCAGCATCTTCAGCTTGCCGCTGTTCTGGTACCAGTCGTCCAGGTAGCCCTCGCGTGATTCCGCCGGCAGCAGGCGCAGGAAGTTCACCTCGGCGCCATTGCGAATCAGGTCGAAGTACAGGCGCGTCTGCGCCTGGTGCGAGACGTTGCCGAACACGTCGAAATTGACCACCAGCTGGTAATAGGTGCGTTCCAGCAGCGGGTAGTCCATCCACCAGAGGGTCTGTGGAATTTCGCCGAGCAGGCCTTTGCGCACCGAAGCGCTGTCATGCTGACGGAAGATCGACAGCAGTGCATTGTCATTGCCGCTCCAGATGTGCGCCCAGTCCGCTGGCGGTGCATCGGCGTAGGCGTCCTGGCGCAGGTCTTCGTACTCGTTGCGCTTGTCGCGGTAGTTGCGCCACAGCCCGAGCAGATCGCCGATGTCGTCGAACTGCCCCGGCATCGCCAGCAGTGGCGTGGCCTCGCGCCGGTACTCGGCATCGGTGACATAGAGATCATGCTCGGGGTCCTGGAACAGCGCCCAGAAGTTGTCGCGAATCACGTCGGTGGCAATCTGCCCGCGGCACACCGGGCCACGGATGAAGGTGCGCACGAAATACTCGGCGTTATCCAGCATGAACTGATAGCGCGCCCGTGCCGGAATCGCGGCGAAGGTCTCGAAGGGATTGGCACGCCGCTGCGCGCCATAGCCGGGCACCGCGTCGAGCGTCCAGTCGTCGGCGAAGAACAGCGCCTTGACCCGCGCCAGCTTCTCCTCGCCCAGCGGATAGGTGATGTGGGTCTTGTGCACGATCACGCCCTGGATCGGCCACAGGCGGTAGTAGAACTCGGTACCGGGATCGTCATTGGGGCGCCGCGTGGCGATCGGGTCGATGGCCTGGCCACTGGGCGTTCGCGAACGCACCATCTGGAAGAAATGCCCCGGCTCGCCGCCGTCGAAGTGCAGATGGGCCAGGAACAGGTGCTCGTACAGCCAGCGCGAGACCAGGTTCTGCCGGGCGCCCGGCGCGTTCAGGAACGCCTCCCAGGTCTCGACCTGGCGCAGCTCCTCGACGCTGGGCTGCACGGCCCGCTCGGAAACCTGCGCGCCCTGCTCCAGCCACTGTTCCAGCGTCGCGTACTCGGCGTCTTCCAGCCCGGTCACCGCGAATGGCATGCCGCCGTGAGGGTTCTTCTGTGCGTAGTCCGCGAACTCGCCCGGTGTCGGGCAGGTGTTGCTGCGCGTGATGGCGATATCCAGGTTGTCAGGCAGCTTGGCATTGGGCTCCAGCGGCTGGCTGCGACCGAGTTCGAGCATGCGCTTGATCAGCGCCGCCTGGCCATTCTGCGCATCGAGCACCGAGTGGAAGTCACGCTTGCGCCAGGCTTCCTCGCCCTGGGCATCCAGGTACAGCCGCGTGGTCGCCTGCGCCTTGGTACGCGTGCCGTCGTACACCAGCTGCTTGCTGGCACCGCGCAGGATGCCCTCGCCACTGCCGAGGTTGAGCTGGCAGGGGGCGTCGTAGCAGGTATGGCAGGCCACGCATTTGTGGGTGAGGATCGGCTCGACGTCATCGCTGTAGGAGATCGGCTCAGCGCGGGCCAGGCCGCCGGCTGCAAGTGACAGGAACAACAGAACAGCGGGCTTGAGCATGACAGCATCCTTGATGGCGGTGACGCGATTCTAACGACAGCTCGCCACCGGCAACATGAATGAAATTCATGGACATGGCGCCGGCGCTCCAGAACCCTGCAGCTTTGCTATCATCGCGCACCTTTGTTTCCGCTTTGCTCAGGTAGTTACCCATGTCCGATCGCAGCGCCCGCCTACAAGCCCTCCAGCAAGCACTGAAGGAGCGCATCCTGATCCTCGATGGTGGCATGGGCACCATGATCCAGAGCTACAAGCTGGAAGAAGCCGATTACCGTGGCGAGCGCTTCGCCGACTGGCCGAGCGACGTCAAGGGCAACAACGACCTGCTGCTGCTGACCCAGCCGAAGGTCATCGCCGAGATCGAGAAGGCCTACCTGGATGCCGGCGCCGATATCCTGGAAACCAACACCTTCAACGCTACCCAGGTGTCGCAGGCCGACTACGGCATGGAGTCGCTGGTCTACGAACTGAACGTGGCCGGCGCCCGCGTGGCCCGTGAGGTCTGCGATGCCAAGACCCTGGAAACGCCGGATCGCCCGCGCTTCGTGGCCGGCGTGCTCGGCCCGACCAGCCGCACCTGCTCGATCTCCCCGGACGTCAATGACCCCGGCTACCGCAACGTCACCTTCGACGAGCTGGTGGACAACTACACCGAAGCCACGCGCGGCCTGATCGAGGGCGGCGCCGACCTGATCCTGATCGAGACCATCTTCGACACCCTGAACGCCAAGGCGGCGATCTTCGCCGTGCAGCAGGTGTTCGAGGAAGATGGCGTCGAACTGCCGATCATGATCTCCGGCACCATCACCGACGCGTCCGGCCGGACCCTGTCCGGGCAGACCACCGAAGCCTTCTGGAACTCGGTGCGCCACGCCAAGCCGATCTCCGTCGGCCTGAACTGCGCCCTCGGTGCCAAGGAGCTGCGGCCGTACCTGGCCGAACTGGCCGCCAAGGCCGACACCCAGGTTTCCGCTCACCCCAACGCCGGCCTGCCCAATGCCTTCGGTGAGTACGACGAGACCCCGGAGCAGATGGCAGCGGTGGTCGAGGAGTTCGCCGCCAGCGGCCTGCTCAACATCATCGGCGGCTGCTGCGGCACCACCCCGCCGCACATCAAGGCGATCGCCGAGGCGGTGGCCAAGCATGCCCCGCGCGTCATCCCGGAGATTCCCAAGGCCTGCCGCCTGTCCGGCCTGGAGCCCTTCACCATCGATCGCAGCTCGCTGTTCGTCAACGTCGGCGAGCGTACCAACATCACCGGTTCGGCCAAGTTCGCCCGGCTGATCCGCGAGGAGAACTACACCGAAGCCCTGGAGGTCGCCCTGCAGCAGGTGGAAGCCGGCGCCCAGGTGATCGACATCAACATGGACGAAGGGATGCTCGATTCCCAGGCGGCCATGGTCCGTTTCCTCAACCTGATCGCCGGTGAGCCGGACATCTCGCGCGTACCGATCATGATCGACTCCTCCAAGTGGGAGGTGATCGAAGCGGGCCTCAAGTGCATCCAGGGCAAGGGCATCGTCAACTCCATCTCCATGAAGGAAGGCGTCGAGGCATTCAAGCACCACGCCCGCCTGTGCAAGCGCTACGGTGCCGCCGTGGTGGTCATGGCCTTCGACGAGGTCGGCCAGGCCGATACCGCTGCGCGCAAGAGGGAAATCTGCCAGCGCAGCTACGACATCCTGGTCAATGAAGTGGGCTTCCCGCCGGAAGACATCATCTTCGACCCGAACATCTTCGCCGTCGCCACCGGCATCGAGGAGCACAACAACTACGCGGTGGACTTCATCGAGGCCTGCGCCTATATACGTGACGAGCTGCCCTACGCGCTCAGCTCCGGCGGTGTGTCCAACGTGTCGTTCTCCTTCCGCGGCAACAACCCGGTGCGCGAAGCGATCCACTCGGTGTTCCTCTACTACGCGATCCAGAACGGCCTGACCATGGGCATCGTCAACGCCGGCCAGCTGGAAATCTACGACGAGATTCCGAGAGAGCTGCGTGACGCGGTCGAGGACGTGGTGCTCAACCGCAACGACGGCGCCACCGAGGCGCTGCTGGCCATCGCCGACAAGTTCAAAGGCGACGGCACAGCCAAGGAAGTGGAGAACGAGGAATGGCGCTCGCTGCCGGTCGGCAAGCGCCTGGAGCACGCGCTGGTCAAGGGCATCACCGCCTTCATCGTCGAGGACACCGAGGAATGCCGCCAGCAGTGCGCGCGCCCCATCGAAGTCATCGAAGGTCCGCTGATGAGCGGCATGAACGTGGTCGGCGACCTGTTCGGCTCGGGCAAGATGTTCCTGCCGCAGGTGGTCAAGTCCGCCCGCGTGATGAAGCAGGCGGTGGCGCACCTGATCCCCTTCATCGAAGCGGAAAAAGGCGACAAGCCGGAGGCCAAGGGCAAGATCCTCATGGCCACGGTCAAGGGCGACGTGCACGACATCGGCAAGAACATCGTCGGCGTGGTACTCGGCTGCAACGGCTACGACATCGTCGACCTCGGCGTGATGGTGCCGGCGGAGAAGATCCTGCAGACCGCCAGGGATGAGAAGTGCGACATCATCGGCCTCTCCGGCCTGATCACCCCGTCGCTGGACGAGATGGTGCACGTGGCCAAGGAGATGCAGCGCCAGGGCTTCAACCTGCCGCTGATGATCGGCGGCGCCACCACCTCCAAGGCGCACACTGCGGTGAAGATCGACCCGCAGTACAGCAACGACGCCGTGGTCTATGTCACCGACGCCTCGCGTGCCGTGGGCGTGGCGACCCAGTTGCTGTCGAAGGAGCTGAAGAGCGACTTCGTGCAGAAGACCCGCGACGAATACGTGGTGGTGCGTGAGCGCACCTCGGCCCGCGCCTCGCGCACCGAGCGCCTGGGCTATGCCGACGCCATCGCCAACAAGCCGGCCTTCGACTGGGCCAGCTACGTAGCACCGAAGCCAGGCTTCACCGGTGCCCGCGTGCTGGACGACATCGATCTGGCGACCCTGGTCGAGTACATCGACTGGACGCCGTTCTTCATCTCCTGGGACCTGGCCGGCAAGTACCCGCGCATTCTCACCGACGAGGTCGTCGGCGAAGCGGCCACCAGCCTGTTCAACGACGCCCAGGCGCTGCTGAAGAAGCTGATCGACGAGAAACTGATCAAGGCTCGCGCTGTGTTCGGTTTCTGGCCGGCCAACCAGGTCGCCCACGACGACATCGAGGTCTACGGCGACGGCGGCGAGAAACTGGCCACCCTGCATCACCTGCGCCAGCAGACCATCAAGCCGGACGGCAAGCCGAACCTGTCCCTGGCCGACTTCGTCGCGCCGAAGGAAAGCGGCAAGACCGATTATGTCGGCGGCTTCATCACCACCGCCGGCATCGGCGCCGAGGAAGTGGCAAAGGCCTACGAGGCCAAGGGCGACGACTACAACTCGATCATGGTCAAGGCGCTGGCCGACCGTCTGGCCGAAGCCTGCGCCGAGTGGCTGCACGAACGTGTGCGCAAGGAGTACTGGGGCTACGCCGCAGGCGAGCAACTGGACAACGAAGCGCTGATTCGCGAGCAGTACAACGGCATCCGCCCGGCGCCCGGCTACCCGGCGTGCCCGGATCACACCGAGAAAGCCACGCTGTTCAAGCTGCTCGACCCCGAGGCCGACTACCACAAGGCCGGCCGTAGCGGTGTGTTCCTCACCGAGCACTACGCCATGTTCCCGGCGGCGGCGGTATCCGGCTGGTACTTCGCGCATCCCGAGGCGCAGTACTTCGCCGTCGGCAAGGTGGACAAGGACCAGATCGAGCAGTACAGCAAGCGCAAGGGGCAGGACATCGGCGTCAGCGAACGCTGGCTGATGCCCAATCTCGGCTACGACGACTGAGGCGACGGCGCGGGTTCAGCGGTACCCGAGCGGCGCAGCCGCCGGGTACCTTGCCGGTACTGCGAGCGCCCCTCGGGGCGGCAACTAGATGCCGGCGCGGCGCTGGCGCTTGATGGTGATGCTGTATTCGAGCTGTGGCTTGCGCGTCACGCTGACGGCCTTGCGGCTGACGGTGTCGATGGTGATGTTCCAGAAGCCGCTGGAAGGCACGCTGATCTTCGCCGGAAACTTGATAAAGGCGCCGCCGTGATAGCTGTGCCGGCCACGGTTCTTGAAGGCGCGGAAGTTGGCGTCGTTCATCAGGCGGATGTTGCAGGGTTGCGAACACTGGATGACCACCAGATCGCCCTCTTCCAGTTGCTCGCGTTGATGGATGAATTTCATCGTGATCGGACTCGGTGGTGAAACGGGGGCGCAATAGTGCCGCAAGCCGCGCCTGATCGCCAGCAGCGCCGACGATTCGCTTGCACCCGGGGCCCGCACTACCTAGGATGCCCGCCCATCACAGTAGCGCGTCGCTCCCATGAAAGCCCTGCTCGATCGCGTGCCCACGCTGATTGCCTGGATCCAGCGTTATCCCGGCCTCGTCGCCCTGTTCGGCTTCTGCTCCGGCGTGGCCAGCTTCGTACTGGTCGACCGCCAGGCCCATCTGGCCAAGGTCCTCGGTGTCGTGCTGCTGGTCAGTTGGTTGTGGCTGATGATGGAGAGCCTGCTGCGTGAACGCATCGCCCGGCGTTTCGGCTTCGAGCTGCCCCTGCCGCTGCTGCGCTACGCGACGCAGATGATCCACCAGGAGAGCCTGTTCTTCGTCCTGCCGTTCTTCTTCATCACCACCACCTGGAACAGCGGGCAACTGCTGTTCAGCGGCCTGCTCGGCGTCGCGGCGCTGGCCTCGATCACCGACCCCATCTACTACCGCTGGCTGGCGCCACGGCGCTGGCTGCTGCTGATGTTGCACAGCCTGGCGCTGTTCGCGGTCATGCTCACGGCGCTGCCGATCATCTTTCACCTCAGCACGCCGGAGAGCTACCGCATCGCCCTGCTGGTCGCCACGGTGCTGGCACTGCCCAGCCTGCCGGGGCTGATCGGTTTCGCCGGCTGGCGGCGCATCGTCCTGCTGGCCGCGCTGCCGCTGGTGATGGCCGGCGCGGGCTGGATGGCGCGGGTGTGGGTGCCGCCCGCCACCCTGTGGCTGACCGAAGTGGCGATCAGCGACCGTTTCGACGGCACGCAGCGCACCCCGGGCGAGAGCCTGCAACGCATCACCGCCGAGCAGCTGCGCGCCAACGGCATCTATGCCTACACCTCGATCAACGCGCCTCGCGGACTGAACGAACGCATCTATCACGTCTGGCAGCACGATGGCCGCGAAGTCGAGCGCATCGCCCTGGATATCCACGGCGGCCGCAAGGAGGGTTATCGCGCCTGGACGCACAAGCTCAACTTCCCCGGCGCGCCCGAAGGTCGCTGGCAGGTGCGGGTCGTCACCGAAGCCGGGCAGATGATCGGCGTGCTGCGCTTCGAGGTGGTCGCGGCGGCGCCGCACTGAGCGAGGCTATCTGTCCGGCAGGTTGCCATGCAGCTGTCGCCAGGCCGACGGCGACTGCCCGAACTCGTTGCGAAAGGCCTTGGAGAAGGCAGCCAGATCGGCATAGCCGAGTACGTCGGCGAGCAGGGTCAGGGGCATGTTCGATGCCTGTACGTGCCAGCTCGCGGTATCCATCTTCACCCGGTGCACCAGCTGCTTGAAGTGCAACCCCTCCGCCTGCAGCTGGCGCTGCAAAGTGCGTGGATGCAGGCATAACAGCTGCGCGATGTGGCCGAGCGAATGCTGACGCATGCCGAGAGTCTGCGTGATCAGGCTGCGCACCTGCAGTTCGAGGCTGTCCTGCAGGCCGTCGAGCAGCGTACGCAGGTAGTCGTCGAGATGCTGCTCATCGCGCCTGGCCATGGCCAGCACCGGACGCTGCAGCACGCTGGCGGTGTAAATCAGGCAGTCGTGCTCCTGGTCGAACAGCACCTCGCAGCCCAGGTGCCGCCGGTAGCAGGCGAGCGACGCGACGGGGCTGTGGCTGAACGCGATTCGCAACGGATGCAGGTTGGCCCCGCCCATGGCGCGCACCATGCGGGCACAGGCGGCGATGGCCATTTCCCGGTACTGCTGGCCGCCCTCCTCGGCGAAGAAATGTTCGATACGGCGCACCTCAACCTGGTCACCGATGGCCGACAGGCGCCAGTGCTCGGCCTTGTTGTGCAAGGCCAGATAGCGCTGCGCAGCAGAAAAGGCACCGTGCAGGTCGGCCTCACGCGCCAGCAGGCGACCGAGTGGCCCGAGCATCTGCAGCCCCTGGTGGCCAGCCACGCGCAGGCCGAGGTCGGGACAGGCGAGCTGCCGCGCCGCTTCGCAGAGCAGGCGGATCACCTGCTCGATACGGATCAGCCGGTCGCCGTCGGCCAGCGCCGTGCGGTTCAGCCCAACCGCCGCCAGCAGGTCATCCAGGTTGCCGCCCAGTGCCGTCACCTCGGCCGGCAATCCGGTCAATGCGGCGCTGCGTACCTCGTAGCGAATGCTCATGGCCACTCCGTGAAGGGCTTGCCCGACGAAGATGCGGTGTTTGTCGTGTCATGACAAGTCGCACGCTCGCCAGCGGCTTAGTCTCACCCCACAACAACAAAAAATCCGAGGTGATCCGTGGCTCAGTACGACCTGATTGTGCAAAGCGGCCGCTACTTCGACGGTAGCGCAGCCCCCTCCTCCATTCGCAGCCTGGCCATCAAGGATGGTCGGGTCGCCCTGATCAGCGCCGAGCCGCTGGACGAGCACCTGGCCGAGCGCGTCATCGATGCCCGTGGCAAGTGGATCACCCCCGGCTTCCTCGACACCCACACCCATTACGATGCCGAGCTGATCGTCGCCCCCGGTCTGTCGGAGTCAGTGCGTCACGGGGTGACCACGGTACTGGTCGGTAGCTGCTCGCTGAGCATGGTCTGCAGCCAGGCCGAGGATGCATCCGACATCTTCACCCGCGTAGAAACCGTACCGCGCGAGAAGGTGCTGCCGATCCTGCAGACACGCAAGACCTGGAGCGGCCCACGGCAGTGGCGCGAGTTCATCGACCAGCACCCCCTGGGGCCGAACCTGATCAGTTTCCTTGGCCACAGCGACCTGCGCGTGGCGGTGATGGGCCTGCACCGCGCCACCGACCGCCAGGTCGTGCCCAGCGCAGCGGAACAGCAGCGCATGGAAGCCGTACTCGAAGAGGCGCTGGATTGCGGCTTTCTCGGGCTGTCCACTATGTGCCTGAAATGGGACAAGATCGACGGCGACCGCGAATGGTCGAAAAGCCTGCCCAGCACCTATGCACGCTGGCGCGAGATACGTCGCCTGAACCGCCTGCTGCGCCAGCGCGGCCGGGTGCACCAGGGCGCGCCCAACGCCGCCAACCCGTTGCAGATCACCCAGTACCTCGGCGAGGCCATCGGCCTGTTGCGCAAGCCGCTGAAGACCACGCTGATTTCCCTGCTCGACCTCAAGGGCAACCGCAGCCTGGCGCTGCTTGCCCGTGTTTCCGCCTGGCTGACCAATCGCCTGGGCGGCGACTTCCGCTGGCAACTGCTGCCCACGCCCTTCGCCATCTACGCCGACGGCATGGATATCGTGCTGTTCGAGGAATTCGGCGCGGGCGAGATGGCCCTGGACGTCAAGGACCAGCTGGAGCGCAACAAGCTGCTGCAGGACGAGCAGTACCGCCGCACCTTCCGCAAGTACTACGCCGACAAACTGTCGCCACGGGTGTGGCAGCGCGACTTCGGCGACGCGGTGATCCTCGGCTGCCCGGACACCTCGCTGGTGGGCAGGAACTTCGCCGACGTGGCCCGCGAACGCGGCCTGCATGTCGTCGACCTGTTTCTCGACATGGTGGTGCAGCACGGCCGCCAGCTACGCTGGTTCACCGTGATCGGCAATCACCGCCGCGACAAGCTGCGCGAGATGGTGCGCAGCCCCAACACCCTGATCACCTTCTCCGACGCCGGGGCCCACATCCGCAACATGGCCTTCTACAACCTGCCGCTGCGTTTTCTCAAGCTGGTCAAGGACAGCCATGACGAGGGCCAGCCGGTGATGAGCCTGGAACAGGCGGTCCATCGCCTGACCGGCGAACAAGCCGACTGGCTCGGTATCGACGCCGGCTACATCCGTCTGGGTGACCGCGCCGACCTGGTGCTGCTCGACCCCGAGGGCCTGCGGCAGAACCTGGAGCAGGAGAACTGGGACGAGATGCAGGGCTTCGGCATCCCGCGCATGGTCTGCCGCAATCCCGGCTGCGTCAGCCATGTGCTGATCAATGGCCGCCTGGCCGTGGACGACGAACGCATCGCCACCGAGCTGGGCCACGCGCGGGGCTACGGCCAGTTCCTCGCGGCGCGCTGAAACGCCCTACGCACGGGCGCGCGGCGGTGGTAGCATGCGCGCCCCATGCAGCTCACCGAACTTTCTCGCCGTCTCGCCGACCTTGGCGCCAAACCCCAGCATATCGGGCGCATCACCCGTGCCTGGCTGCAGGGCAAGCCGCTGGATGCCGGGACCAAGCACCAGAAGACCGAGAACTTCCTGCCGCTGACGGTGCGCGAAGGCTTGCCGGCAATCGCCGCCAGCCTCGAGCAACTGGCCAGGGTCAGCACCGAGCACCCTGGGGCCGACGGTTCGTCACGCCTGCTGGTGGAGCTGGCCGACCGGCAGATGGTCGAGAGCGTGCTGCTGCCGCGTGACGGCCTGTGCATCTCCAGCCAGGTGGGCTGCGCCGTGGGTTGCACCTTCTGCATGACCGGCAAGAGCGGCCTGCTGCGTCAGCTCAGCAGTGCCGAAATGGTCGCCCAGGTGGTGCTGGGCCGGCGCCGCCGCGCCGTGAAGAAAGTCGTGTTCATGGGCATGGGCGAGCCCGCGCACAACCTCGACAACGTGCTCGAAGCCATCGATCTGCTTGGCACCGAAGGAGGAATCGGCCACCGCAACCTGGTGTTCTCCACCGTCGGTGACCCGCGTGTGTTCGAGCGCCTGCCGCAGCAACGCGTGCGCCCTGCCCTGGCGCTGTCGCTGCACACCACCGATGCCGAGCTGCGCCAGCGCCTGCTGCCGAGAGCCCCGCGCATCGACCCCGAACGGCTGATGGAGCTGGGCGAGGCCTACGCCCGCACCATCGATTATCCGATCCAGTACCAGTGGACGCTGCTCAGAGGCATCAACGACAGCCAGGCGGAGCTGGACAACATCCTGCGTCTGTTCAAGGGCAAGTTCGCGGTGCTCAACCTGATCCCGTACAACAGCCTGGAAGCCGACGAGTACCAGCGCCCCGATGGCGAGCGTATCGTCGAGATCGTCCGCTACCTGCACAGCCGGGGCGTGCTGACCAAGGTGCGCAACTCGGCCGGCCAGGATGTCGACGGCGGCTGTGGCCAGCTGCGTGCCCGCGCCGTGGACGTGGTCAACACCAGTCGCCTGCACAGAAGTCGCGCCTGACGCTCAAGAATGGCATCCGCCAGCCGATAGCCCCTCTACAGAGAGACCACACGTCCTGTCGGTGAAATACCGGCACTGTAATAGGTTTGCCACAAGCCGCATTGCATGGATGCAGCCCCGTCGTTTTGGCGCTCAGGAGCCCATTCATGAAGATTGCCCACAAGGTCGGTATCGCTGCCGCTACCGTGCTGTTCCTTACTACCAGCCTGCTGTCGCTGTCCCAGGTCAGCCAGGTGCGCGACACCCTGCGCAGTCAGGTCGAATCCAGTATCACCGAGTCGAGCAACGCGCTCGCCAGGCAGATCGAGAACTGGCTCAACGCCAAGTTGCGCCTGATCGACCTGATGGCACAGACCATCGACAGCAGCTACAGCCCGGAAGAAAACCAGCGGGTCTTCGATGCCCCGCTGCTGAAGAACGAGTTCATTCTGGTGTTCGGCGCACTGGAAGCGGACGGCAAGCCGATCAAGAACAGTGACGAGTGGAAGCCCAGCGCCGACTGGGATGGCCGCAAACGCCCGTGGTACGCCACCGGTAAGGCCGGCAGCCAGGCCGTGCTGACCGAACCCTACGTCGACTCCACCACCAACGAGATTCTCATCTCCGCCGTCGCCCGGATCAGCGATGCGGGCAAGTTCCTCGGCGTATTCGGCGGCGACATCCGCCTGCAGTCGGTCGCCGACGCGGTCAACACCCTGGACTTCAACGGCGCCGGCTACGCCTTCCTGCTCAGCCGCTCGGGCAACATCATTTCCCACCCGGACGCCAGCTACAACGGCAAGGCCTACAGCGAGCTGTTCGATGGCCAGAGCCCGGCCCTGGGCAAGGAACTGCACGAGGTCGATGCCGACGGCAAGAGCCTGCTGGTGTCCTTCACCCCCCTGCCCAATCTGCGCGGCATGGACTGGTACATCGGCGTGGTGCTCGACGAGAGCGTGGTGATGGCCGAGGCCGATCGCCTGACCTGGCTGGCCGTGGGCGGCACCGTGGTAGGCGTGGCCATCAGCCTGGTGGTGCTCGGCCTGCTGATGAACAGCCTGCTCAAGCCGCTCGGCCTGCTCAGCACCTCGCTGCGCGAGATCAACAGCGGCGAAGGCGACCTGACCCGGCGCCTGGCGATCACCAGCAATGACGAGATCGGCGAGCTGTCGCTGGAGTTCAACCGTTTCCTGCAAACCCTGCAGACGCTGATCGGCGATGTGATGGGCAGCTCGCACCAGGTGCGCGAAAGCACCGCGCTGACATCGCAGGAGTCGGAACAGGCGGCCCGCCGCCTGCAGGAGCAACTGCAGGAACTCGACCAGCTGGCCACCGCCATGCAGGAGATGGCCTCCACCGCCGAGGAAGTGGCGCGCAACGCCCAGGCAGCAGCCCAGGCGGCCGTCGCGGCCAACGAGGAGACCGAAAGCGGCGTGCGCGTGGTCTCGCAGTCGAGTTCGGCGATTCGCCACCTGGCCGACGAGATGGACCAGACCAGCCACGCGATCAACGAACTGGCCAAGCTCAGCCACAACATCGAGTCGATCCTGCAGGTGATCACCAGCATCGCCGAGCAGACCAACCTGCTGGCCCTCAACGCCGCCATCGAGGCCGCGCGTGCCGGCGAGTCCGGACGCGGCTTCGCCGTGGTCGCCGACGAGGTTCGCTCGCTGGCTTCGCGCACGCAGCAGGCGACTCAGGAAATCCGCCAGATGATCGACCAGCTGCAGGGCGGCGTACGCCAGGCGGAGAGCCGCATGCAGCAGAGCCGTGATACGGCCAGCAAGACCGCCGAAGAAGCCGGCGCGGCCAACGACATGCTCGGCCGCATCCGCGAGGCGATCACCCGCATCAACGACATGAACCTGCAGATTGCCACGGCGGCCGAGGAACAGAGCGCAACCACCGAGGAAATCAACCGCAACACCACCAACATCCGCGACATCAGTCATGAGCTGGCTGGCGGCGCCGAGCAACAGGTGCGCCAGTGCGCCTCGATGGTGGAACAGGTTGGCCAGCAGGACAGCCTGCTGGGGCGCTTCAAGGTCTGACGTCTGGGCAGGCAGCGCCCGGCTGCCAGCGAAGCACAGGAAAACGCCGCGAGCCTGCAGAGGCTCGCGGCGTTTGTGCTATCCAGGGCGGGTGGTGATCAGACGCCGCTCTTGACCTTGCTCCAGATGCGCGTGCGCACCCGGTCGATCTTCAGCGGCATGGCCTCCAGCGTGTACAGCTTGTCCATCACCGACTCCGGCGGATACACGGTCGGGTCGGCCTTCAGGGCCGGCTGGACCAGCGCATCGGCCTTGGCGTTGCCATTGGCATACTTCACGTGGTTGCTGATGGCCGCCATCACTTCCGGCTGCAGCAGGTAGTTCATGAAGGCGTAGGCGCCCTCCTCGTTGCTGGCGTCGACCGGCATTGCCACCATGTCGAACCAGATCGGCGCGCCCTCCTTGGGGATCTCATAGCGGATCTTCACCCCGTTGCCTGCCTCGGCGGCTCGCGCGCCGGCCTGCATGATGTCGCCGGAGAAACCCACGGCCATGCAGATCTCGCCATTGGCCAGGTCGCCGACGTACTTGGACGAGTGGAAATAACGCACGTTCTTGCGCATCTCCATCAGCAGTGCCTCGGCACGCTTGTAGTCGTCAGGGTTCTTGCTGTGATGGGGCAAGCCCAGGTGATGCAGGGCAATGGGCAGCATCTCCGGGCCGTTGTCCAGAATCGCCACGCCACACTGGCTGAGCCTGGCCAGCTTGCTCGGGTCGAACAACACGTCCCAGCTGTCCATCGCCGCATCGTCGCCCAGCACCTCACGCACCTTGTCGACGTTGTAGCCGATGCCGGTGCTGCCCCACAGATAGGGGAAGCCATGCGCGTTGCCGGGGTCGTTCACCTCCAGCGCCTTCATCAGCACCGGGTTGAGGTTGCTCCAGTTGGGCAGCTTGCTGCGGTCCAGCTTCTTCAGCGCACCTCCCTGAATCTGCCGGGCCATGAAGTGGTTGGAGGGAAACACCACGTCATAGCCTGAACGCCCGGCCATCAGCTTGGCGTCCAGCGTCTCGTTGCTGTCGTAGACATCGTAGTGCGTCGCCAGGCCGCTGCTCTGCTCGAACTGCTTGAGCGTGTCCGGGGCGATGTAGTCGGTCCAGTTGTAGATGCGCACGCTGTCGGCGGCGTGGGCGGTACCGGCCAGCAACAGGCACGGTAGAAGTTTCTTCAGCATGGGTTACCTCGTGAGTTGTTGTTCTAGGCAGTCACTGAAAAAAGCGCCGGATCAGAAGATCAGCACATAGGTCTTGCGCAGCGTTTCTTGTATGTCCCAGATGCCCAGGGTGTTGGCCGGCAACATCAGTGCGTCACCTGCTGCGATCTCGATCGGTGCGCCGCCATCCGGGGTGAAGGTGCAGCGCCCGGCGATGAAGTGGCAGAACTCCTGCTGCACGATCTGCCGGCGCCAACGCCCTGGCGTGCACTCCCAGACGCCAGTCTCGACGCCATCGCTGCGTTCGACGCTGGTGGTCGAGGCCACCGCCACCGGCTCGCTCAGCGGCACGGCCACCGGGTTGGACTCCTCCAGGACGATGTCCGGGGTATTGCGGAAATGGGTGATGTTCATGTGAGCTCCAGGTTGAAGTTCGGTGAGAGCCAGGCACTCGCTCAGCTCATCAGGCTTTCCATGCGCCCCGCCACGGCTTGCGCCAGGCGTCGTCGCCAGGCCGGGCTGCGCGGGTTGGCGAGCACCTCGTCCTCGTGGACGAAGCTGCGGATGATCGCGTTGTAGCCGAGCCAGCGGCATGGCTCGGGCTCCCAGCGGCGCAGACGGGAAACCGGGCTGTCGGCCAGCACCCAGGGCTGTCGCAGCAGCTCGCTGTCATGTCCGAGAATCAGGTCGGCCAGGGTTCGCCCGGCCAGGTTGGTGGCCCCCACGCCCTCGCCACCGTAACCGCCGGCCAGGGCAATCCGGTTGCGCGCATCGCGCAACATGTGCGGCTGGAAGCGCCGCGCCATGCCGAGGTTGCCGCCCCATGAGTGGGTGAAGCGCAGGTTGCGCAGCTGCGGGAAGATCTCCCCCATCAGGTAGCGACGCAGGTCCAGTTCGTCCCGGGTCAGGCTGAAGTCACTACGCAGGCGCCCGCCGAAGCGATAGCCGCCACGCGCGCCGAAGATCAGCCGATCATCCAGGCTGCGCTGGCCGTAGGTGACCTGCCGGCTGAACTCGCTGAACGCCTGGCCACGCTCCAGGCCGATTCCCGCCCATACATCCGCAGGCAGGGGGTCGGTGGCGACGATCAGGCTCTGCACCGGTAACTGGTGATTGCCCAGCGGCGGCAGGGTCGCGGCATAGCCCTCGATGGCCGGCACCACCCAGTCGGCCGTGACGCGGCCCTGGGCCGTGCGCACCGCGCCGGGCTGCCAGTCGATCACCGGGCTGCGTTCATACAGCTCGACGCCCATGCCCTCGACGCAGCGGGCCAACCCGCGCACCAGCCTGGCGGGCTGAATGGTCGCGCAGTGCGGGCTGTACAGCGCACCGTAGGCATTGGCCATGCGCAACTGCTCGCCCAGCTCGCTCGGTGCCAGCCAGCGATAGTCCTCCTCGCCCAGGCCCAGGGCGCGCAGCTCGGCGAGATACTCGCGCAAGCGTACCTCCTGCTCCGGGTAACGCGCGGCGCAATAGAGCACCCCGCCCTTGCGCAGGTCGCAGTCGATGCCCTCGCGCTCGACCACCGCCGCCACCTCATCGGGAATGCCGTGCAGCAGGTCGAACGAGGCCTTGCGTTCGGCCGCGGGCAAGGCGGCCAGCATGCGATCCTCGCCGAGCAGATTGCCCATCAGCCAGCCACCGTTGCGCCCGGAAGCACCGAAGCCTGCGGTCTCGGCCTCCAGGATCACCACGCGCAGCTGCGGCGCCTGGCGCTTGAGGTAGTAGGCCGTCCACAGCCCGGTATAGCCCGCGCCGATGATCGCCACGTCCGCCTGCAGGTCCGCCTGCAAGGCGGCTCGGGCCTGCAGGGGCTCGTCGAGCTGATCCATCCACAGGCTGATGTTGCGCCAGGAATTCATCCTCGCCTCCGTCATCAATCGATGGCCCAAGGCTAGAGGCGTCGAACGGTCGCTGTCTTGCGTGCGTGCCCGCGAGGAAAATTGCCGATCTGCCCGATATCCTCGATCCAGGTGAGCAAGAAACGTGGCTGTTCATGAGGCGCGGCAATCAATTCATCAGTCGTAGCGCCGGGCACTCTGCAGTTGAGGTTGCTGCAATATGCTGGAGTGGAAGTGCCAGCTACTCGCGGGCCGTTTCATCGTTCATGGATGAGTCAGCGAGCCGCCAGGCAGCGCCTGATGCTCTTGCTAGCTCGTGGTCATAAGATGTCGTAGATAGGCTTTCGGCGACAGCCCGGTATGCCGCTTGAAGCAGGTGTAGAACGCCGACAGCGAGTTGAAGCCCGCCGCAAAGGCCAGTTCGTCGATGCGTTTGAGGTCGCTGCCGACCTGCAACCCGTCGAGCAGGTATTGCAGGCGGGCGCGGTTGACGTAGCGGTAGAAGCTTTCGCCGAGCACCTGGTTGAGCAAATGGGAAATCTGGTTGCGGCTATAGCCGGTGGCGGCCGCCACCTGTTGCAGGTCCAGCTCGGGGTCGAGAAACGGCTGGCTGCTCTGGAAGTACTCCTGCAGGTCCTGCGCCAGTTGCCCGAGCTGACGAGTCGACAGGCCCAGGCGACTGATCGCGGGCCGTGAAGCACCACCCTCACCCGCCCCGCGCGCCTCACGCACCAGGGTCGCGTATTCGTTGATACGCCAGATCAGGCCGTCGCGCACGGTAATGGCCTCGCCCGTGCGGAATGACACCAGCCCTTCCCCACCCTGCAAGCTGGTGCAGTACTGAATGAACGCGGTATGGCCGTCGATACGGATGCGATCGACATGCTCCAGCAGCTCGCCCGGACGGCGCGGCAGGTTGTTTTCCACGTACTCACGCAGGTCCGCCAGGCGCATGCAGCGCTGCTGATAGAAGTCGTTGTATTCGATGTCCGGGTGGTACAGGGCCATCACCGCCTCGAGGTCACGGTGTTTCCAGCTCAGGTGGTAGCGCAGGATGGTCTCGCGGGTGCGCTCGGTCTGCGCGGCATCGTCGGGGAAGAGGTTCTCGGGCATGGTCGGTATCGGTTGTCGGCGCCCTGTCAGATTGCCTGATTCGCTCGAGCCAGCCTAGGCCGGTGTGCCGATTCGCCAGCGGCGGACTATGCTTGCTGCAGCGACGGAGAGGCTGACCATGAGCGATCAGGAGAAAGACCCCGAACAGGCACCGCTGACGTTTCGGGAAATGTTGCAGAGCGTGCTGGCTGCCGCGCTCGGCGTGCAGAGCGGCAAGAACCGCAGCCGCGACTTCAGCCGTGGCAAGCCCGGCCACTTCATCATGCTGGGCGTGCTGTTCACCGTACTGTTCGTCGTCATCCTGCTGGCGACAGTGAAGCTGATCCTGCACCTGGCTGTCGGCTGATCAGTCCAGCAGGCGGGCAACCGAACAGTCGTAGCGCTGCTGTTTCGGCTGCAGCTCGCTGCTGAAGCGCCGGAAATCCATGCCGATCTCGGCGCGAGACAGGCGCTCGAGCAGCGTCCGCGCCTGCGCCCGGTCGATCAGGCGCAGCAGATGCGCCACCTGGTCCTTGCCACCACGCTCGATGAAGTCGAAGCCCCTGGCGTGATCGTTGAGCATCACCAGCGCGCAGGCGCCAAGAAGAAAGTGCCCTGCCGCCAGCACCTCGATCCGGCCGTCGATGCGCGCCTGCAGCGCCCGCTCGGAGTTGTTCAGGGCGGCATAGCGCAGTGCCCTGCCTAGCTCTCCGGCTGCGCGCATGACACCGAAGGCCATTTCATCGTTGGCGGCCCAGATCAGGCTCACGTCAGGGTAACGAGGCAGCAGGCTGGCCGCCTGCTCGTAGGCGCGCTGCTGTTGCCATTCACCATGCACGGCCTGCACCAGGCGCACGTGCGGCGCCTCGGCCAGTGCGCGATGCAGCCCGGCCAGGCGCAACTCGGAAGACGGCGTCTGCTTGACCCCGGAAAAGGCCAGCAGCTCGGCCGGCCGCCCCTCGCTCAGGGCGATCAGCTCCCGCCCCATCAGGTGACCCGCTTCCTCGTCATTGGGCACCAGGCTCCCCAGCCAGTTACCGTGGCGCTCGCGGCTGCCGCCGAGCAGCGCCTGCTGCTCCGGAGTCAGGGTGCTGTGCAGGGCGAACAGCTGGATATTGCTGCCTTCGAGCAGGCGCAACAGCGCGGGGGCCTGGAACTGTTCGTTGGTGAAGATCAGGTAATCGGGGTGATCCCCCCGCAGGACTTCATGAGCGTTGCCCAGCATGCGCGCCGGGTCGCGCTCACCGTAGAGCACTCTCAGCTCGAGGCCGAGGTCTTGCGCAGCATCCTGCATGTAGCGGGAATACTCGCGCCAGAACGGCTCATCGGAATGCCCCGGATTGAGGAACACGACGGAGGGCGCTCGCACCTGCGCCAGCGCCTGTACGCCGCACAGCACCAGCCATAGCCCCATCATCCACTTGATCACAGCGCGCCTCCGAAAAAACATCGGGCGCAGTATAGGGCTCCAGTGGCAAAAGGCCGACCGCTGATGCGTGTCGGCCCCGATCCTTACTGTCCGCTGACCCAGAAGATCGCTGTACCGACCGCGATCAGGATCAGGCTGAAGATTGCCCAGGCATCGATGACGCTGTCGGCATTTTCGACTTCGCTGTGCTCGCTCATGGCTCCCCCTCTTCTTGTGCTTGTGGGTACCGCACAGTGCATTTAAGACCAGCCTTGCGGTTCGCTCAAACCTTCTGGTTATGCTCTGGGCCCGTCTTATTCCTTAAAGTCAGGTTTATATATTCAAACATCACTTTTACGCATAAACCTGAGCTGGTATCGTGCCCCGGCTCCTCGGGGAGTGCGCGGCCGTGCGCGCTGATTGGCAGTAAGTAGCCTGAAAACAGGACCCTTCATGTACGTATATGACCAGTACGATCAACAGATCGTCGAGGATCGCGTCAAGCAGTTCCGCGATCAAACCCGCCGCTACCTCGCCGGAGAGCTGAGCGGCGAGGAATTCCGCCCGCTGCGCCTGCAGAATGGCCTGTATATCCAGCGCTTCGCGCCCATGCTGCGTGTCGCGGTGCCTTACGGCCTGCTGTCGTCTGCCCAGGTTCGCGTGCTGGCGCGCATCGCCCGCGACTACGACAAGGGTTACGCGCACATCAGCACCCGGCAGAACGTGCAGTACAACTGGCCGGAGCTGGAAGACGTACCGGAGATCCTTGCCGAGCTGGCCACCGTGCAGATGCACGCGATCCAGACCAGCGGCAACTGCATCCGCAACACCACCACCGACCAGTTCGCCGGCGTGGCCAAGGATGAAGTGGTCGATCCGCGCCCCTGGTGCGAGATCATCCGTCAGTGGTCGACCTTCCACCCCGAGTTCAGCCACCTGCCGCGCAAGTTCAAGATCGCCGTCAACGGTGCCGTCAGCGACCGCGCGGCCATCGAGGTGCACGACATCGGCCTGGAAGCGGTGAAGAACGACGACGGCGAGCTGGGCTTCCGTGTATCCGTCGGCGGCGGCCTGGGCCGTACCCCGATCGTCGGCAGCTTCATCAACGAGTTCCTGCCGTGGCAGCACCTGATTTCCTATCTCGATGCCATCCTGCGCGTGTACAACCGCTATGGCCGTCGTGACAACAAGTACAAGGCGCGCATCAAGATCCTGGTCAAGGCGCTGACCCCCGAAGTCTTCGCCGAGCGCGTCGACGCCGAGTGGGCGCACCTGAAGGATGGCCCGATGACGCTGACCGACGCCGAAGTCGCACGCGTTGCCACGCACTTCGTCGACCCGGCCTATCAGGCCCTGCAGGACGAAGACGCCCTGCTCGCCCAGCAAGATGCCGAACACCCTGGTTTCGCCCGCTGGCGCCAGCGCAACACCTTCGCCCACAAGAAGCCGGGCTATGTGGCCGTGACCCTGTCGCTCAAGCCCACCGGCGTGGCACCGGGCGACGTCACCGACAAGCAGCTCGACGCCATCGCCGACCTGGCCGATCGCTACTGCTTCGGTGAAGTGCGCAACAGCCACAACCAGAACATCATCCTCGCCGACGTCGAACAGCGTCAGCTGTTCACCCTGTGGGGCGAGCTGCGTGAACAGGGTTTCGCCACGCCGAACGTGGGCCTGCTGACCGACATCATCTGCTGCCCCGGCGGCGATTTCTGCTCGCTGGCCAATGCCAAGTCGATCCCGGTGGCCGAAGCCATCCAGCGCCGCTTCGACGATCTCGACTACCTGTTCGACATCGGCGACATCGACCTGAACATCTCCGGCTGCATGAACGCCTGTGGTCACCACCATGTCGGCCATATCGGCATTCTCGGCGTGGACAAGAAAGGCCAGGAGTTCTACCAGGTGTCGCTCGGCGGCAACGCCGGCCGTGATGCCAGCCTGGCGCAGATTCTCGGCCCGTCCTTCGCCCAGGACGACATGCCGGACGTGGTCGACAAGATCATCAAGGTCTACGTCGAGCAACGCACCGAAGAAGAAAGCTTCCTCGATACCTACCGCCGCATCGGTATCGACCCGTTCAAGGAGCGCGTCTATGCAGCGAATCATTAAGAACGACCAGGTCATCGACGAGACCTGGCACCTGCTGGCCAAGGACGTGACCCTGGACGCCATCCCCAATTGCGACGACGTCATCGTGCCGCTGGCACTGTGGGTCGAGCATGGCCATGCACTGAAAGCCCGCGATGGCGGCCTGGGTGTGTGGCTGGAGGCTGGCGAGGAAATCGAAGAGATCGCCGACGACCTGGCGCACTTCCAGGTCATCGCCCTGAACTTCCCCGCCTTCACCGACGGCCGCCACTCTTCCACCGCTTACCTGCTGCGCACCCGCTATGGCTACAAGGGTGAGGTGCGTGCCATCGGCGACATCCTCCGCGACCAGCTGTTCGCACTGCGCCGCGTCGGCTTCGATGCCTTCGCCCTGCGTGCCGACAAGGACCCGGTCGATGCGCTGAAAGCCTTCGAGGACTACAGCGAGGTCTATCAGGCCTCGGCCGACCAGCCGCAACCGCTGTTCCGCCGCCGCGCCTGAGCGCGCCGACGAGAAACGCCCCGACTGGTTCGGGGCGTTTTCGTTTCCGGGCTACCGCCCGTGCAATCCATTCGAACCGTCACCTCCCCGTGCAGTCGGACTCATTGAGCCCATCGCTTGAGGAGACACTGCCATGACGCACAATTGGGATCTGGTCGAACGCCTGCTGCATGAGGCGCAGAACTGCGCCGGCAAACCCTTCGCCCCGCGCCAGTACGCGCAAGACCTGGCCGATGAGCAGGGCCTGTCTGCAACAGTCGACCTCGACCACCTGCGCACCCAGGCGACCCGCTACGAAGCGCGCCTGCTGGAAAACGGCTTCATCGAGCCACGCCCGGAGAGCGAAGGCGGCAATGGCGAGAACTTTGTCCTGACCGGGCGCGGCACGCAGCTGCTGAGCATGCTCGACAGCAGCATTCCCGGCAGCGAGCATCCGCGAGAAGTACTCGACGAAGCCGGTGAAGCCGCGTTCACCCCCGAGGTCTTCGAACGCCTCGCCACCAAGGCCACACGCGGCGAAACCGCCCGCCGCTAGGACGACCCGAGGTACACAAACGAAAACGCCGCATCCCGGAATGGGATGCGGCGTTTCATGGCGCTCGAAACCGGGCGGCAAGCCCGTCCCGAATCAGTCCTCGCGGTAGCGACGCAGCTTCAGCGCCTTGCCGGCCACGCGGGTGTCCTTGAGCTTGCCGAGCAGGCGATCCAGGCCCTCTTCCGGCAGTTCGACCAGGCTGAAGGTTTCGCGGATCTGGATACGGCCGATGGCTTCACGGGCCAGGCCGCCCTCGTTGAGGATCGCGCCCAGCAGGTTCTTGGCGGCGATGCCGTCACGGTTGCCCAGTGCGGTACGGCAACGCACGCGACCCTCGGCCAGCGGCATCGGCGCACGACGCTCGCGGTATTCGCCACGCTCGCCACCGCGATCGGTATCGCGCTCACGGCGCTCGCGCGGTGCGCCCACACCCGGCACCAGCGGCTGTTCACGCTCGACACTGGCCAGATCCAAGGCCTGGCCATTGGTGGCCTTCTTCAGCAGCGCTGCCGCCAGGGCACGCGGGCTGCAGCCGATATCGGCGGTCAGACGGTCGAGCAGATCGCCATGGCTGGCCTCGGCATCGGCAACCAGCGGCGCCAGGCTGGCGGTCAGCTTCTTGATGCGGGCATCCAGCACCTGCTGCGGGTTGGGCAGCTTGACCTCGCCGACCTTCTGCCCGGTGACACGCTCGATCACCTGCAGCATGCGACGCTCACGCGGCGTGACCAGCAGCAGCGCACGGCCATCGCGACCAGCACGGCCGGTACGACCGATACGGTGCACGTAGGACTCCGGGTCGTACGGCATGTCGACGTTGAACACGTGGGTGATGCGCGGTACGTCGATACCACGCGCCGCCACGTCGGTGGCGACGACGATGTCCAGGCGACCGTCCTTGAGCGAGTCGATCACGCGCTCACGCTGTGCCTGGGCGATATCGCCGTTCAATGCGGCAGCCTTGAAACCCTTGGCTTCCAGCGCGGCGGCCAGGTCCAGGGTGGCCTGCTTGGTACGCACGAAGGCGATCAGCGCGTCGAATTCTTCGACCTCCAGCAGGCGCAGCACGGCGTTGGTCTTCTGATCGGCGTGGATCATCAGGTGCGCCTGCTCGATACGCGAGACGGTCTGGGTCTTGGCCGCGATCTTGATGTGCTGCGGCTCGCGCAGGTGCTTCTCGGCGATGGCGCGAATCGAGTGCGGCAGCGTGGCGGAGAACAGCACGCTCTGGCGGCTTTCCGGCATGGCTTCGAAGATGATTTCCAGATCGTCCATGAAGCCCAGCTTGAGCATCTCGTCGGCTTCGTCGAGGACCAGGTGCTGAATGGTGGACAGCACTTTCTCGTCACGACGCAGGTGGTCGACCAGACGGCCCGGGGTGGCGACGATGACCTGCGCGCCCTGGCGAATGGCCTTGAGCTGCGGGCCCATCGGTGCGCCACCGTAGACGGCAACGACGTTCACGCCCGGCATCTGCTTGGAGTAGGTTTCGAAGGCGGTGGCCACCTGCAGGGCCAGCTCGCGGGTCGGCGCCAGGATCAGGACCTGCGGCTCACGCTTGGCCGTGTCGATCTTGGACAGCAGCGGCAGTGCGAATGCGGCCGTCTTGCCGGTACCGGTCTGCGCCTGGCCGATCATGTCGTGGCCCGCGAGGATCACCGGAATGGCCTGCGCCTGGATCGGCGACGGCTCTTCGTAACCGACGGCGGTCAGAGCGGCGAGAATATGGGGATGAAGTCCGAGCGCGGCGAAGCCGCCGGTTTCCTGGGTCATGGGTCTGCCTCAAGTGCATCCGCAAAGACCCATGTTCCAAAGCTGCGCATGCCGTGCAAGACCTTGTGGGTCACCCTGGCAGCCTGGTTCGGCGGGGATTTGCGAAAACGTGATGAAAGTGAATCGTCAAGGATAGTCCGCAGCGGGACTGGCTGCCGGAGTCGAGCCCCGGGCGAATTGCACTACCTGAACGTGGCCGGAAATTTGGCCGGCGCGCACTATACCGGAAAATCCTGACCCAGGTGCTGGTTTTTGCGCTTTCTCGGGCAGCGAACCGCTCAGCGGTGCATCAGGTAGCCGGACGCATCGCCTCGATCAGCGGTTGCAGCGCATAGCCCAGGCGCGGCGCCAGCTCACCGGCCCGCGCCTGCAGGCGCCCCATGTTCAAGCGTTGGTCGAGGTCGGCCGGGATCAGCAGCACCACGTTGCCCTCCTTCACCGGGCATTCCCAGTAGTGCCGATGGTAGAGGCCGCGCAACAGCGCCGCCCCCAGGGGCTTGCCGTCGTTGCTGGCCCACTGGTTGATGATCAGCCAGCCGCCGGGATTGAGCTTGGCCTGGCACTGTTCGAGAAAACGCCAGGCCAGGTGCCCGACGCCAGGCCCCTGGTCGGTGTAGAGGTCGAGGAAGATCAGGTCAGCGCTTTCCGCACTGTCGAGCAGGTCGGTGGCGTCGCCGATGCGGATGGTCAGGCGCGGGTCGTCGTCCAGGCCGAGGAACTCCATGGCCAGGCGCGGCACGTCGGGGCGCAGTTCGATGGCCTCGACATCCTCCAGCGGCAGAAACTTCAGGCACGCCTGGGTCAGGTTGCCGGCGCCCAGGCCGAGAAACAGCGCGGTCTCCGGCGCGTCGTGGCAAAGCGCGCCCAGCAGCATGGCGCGGGTGTAGTCGTACTCCAGCCAGCTGGGATCACCGACGAATACGCAGCTCTGCTCGATCGCGTCGCCAAACTCGAGAAAACGGTAGGCGCCAATCTGCACCACGCGAATCACCCCGAAGGCGTCACGCACCTCGGTCAGCAGCACCTCGTCCTGCAACTGCAATTCTTCGCTCGACGGCAATCCTGGCATGGCTCCCTCTCCAACAGTGACATCCCGTACCACAAGAGGCGGGCTAACGGCGCCAATTGTCATTGAAGCAGTCGCCCCAGGTCACGCGATAATTCCACCACTTGCGCTGCTACTCATAACAATAACGAGGTTCGCCATGTACGCCATCATAGGCGCCGGCCCCATGGGCCTGTGCACGGCCCGGCATCTGAAGAAACAGGGTATCGACTTCGTCGGCTTCGAGCTGCACAGCGACGTCGGCGGTCTGTGGGACATCGACAATCCGCACAGCACCATGTACCACTCGGCCCACCTGATCTCTTCCAAGGGCACCACCGAGTTCAGCGAATTCCCCATGCGCGCCAATGTTGCGCCCTATCCGCATCACAGTGAGATGCGCCGCTATTTCCGCGACTACGCCGGACACTTCCGCCTCTACGAGCACTACCAGTTCGATACCCGCGTGGTGAAGCTGGAGCGCCTCGCACAGGGCTGGCGACTGACCAGCGAGCGTGACGGCGAACAGCGCGAATGGCACTTCGAGGGCGTGCTGATCGCCAACGGCACCCTGCACACCCCCAACCTGGCGCAACTGCCCGGTGACTTCCAGGGTGAGCTGCTGCACTCGAGCGCCTACAAGCGTGCCGATATCTTCGCCGACAAGCGCGTGCTGGTGCTCGGCTGCGGCAATTCGGCCTGCGACATCGCCGTGGACGCCGTGCACCGTGCCGCCTCGGTGGACCTGTCGGTACGCCGCGGCTACTACTTCCTGCCCAAGTTCATCCTCGGCAAGCCCACCGACACCTTCGGCGGCGCGATCAGGCTGCCGCGCCGCCTCAAGCAGACGATCGACGGCCTGCTGGTGCGCGCCCTGGTGGGAAAACCCTCGCAGTACGGCCTGCCAGATCCCGACTACCGCCTGTACGAATCGCACCCGGTGATGAACTCGCTGGTGCTGCACCATATCGGTCACGGCGATATCCGCCCCCGTGGCGACATCCACGCGGTGAGCGGCCACTGCGTGACCTTCGCCAACGGCGAGCAGGCGGAGTACGACCTGATCCTGATGGCCACCGGCTACCGGCTGGACTACCCCTTCATCGCCCGCAGCGAATTGAACTGGCCGGAGGATGCCGGCGCGCCACAGCTGTACCTCAACGTCTTTCACCCCGAACACGACGACCTGTTCATGCTCGGTATGGTCGAAGCCTCCGGCCTGGGCTGGCAGGGGCGTGACGAGCAGGCCGAGCTGGTCTCTCTGTACATCCGCCAGCTGCAGGCCGGCAGCCCTGCCGCGCAGGCCCTGCGCCAAACCATCCGCGCCCAGGCCGGCCAACGCCTGGACGGCGGCTACCAGTACCTGCAACTGGAGCGCATGGCCTACTACGTGCACAAGGACAGCTATCGTAGACGCATCGCCGAACACAGCGCGGCGCTGCGCCGCGAACTGGCCGGCGACGTCACACCCGCGACACAGGGGGCATGAACGTGGAGCAGGTCAATATCGCTTTCGACCCCAGCAGCCTGGTGCTGATCAACCTGATCGTCGCGCTGATGATGTTCGGCGTCTCGCTCGACCTGCGCGCCGAGGACTTCCGGCGCATTGCCCGAGCCCCCAGGGCGCCGGTGATCGGCCTGCTGGCGCAGTTCCTGTTGCTGCCGGCGCTGACCTGCCTGGCCTGCTGGGCATTGGCCATCCAGCCGGAGCTGGCCCTGGGCATGACGCTGATCGCGGCCTGCCCGGGCGGCAGCTTCTCCAACATCATGACCTGGATGGCCCGTGGCAACGTCGCGCTGTCGGTAAGCATGACTGCGGTGTCCAGCGTCGCGGCCAGC
This sequence comes from Ectopseudomonas khazarica, assembly GCF_017915135.1. NCBI lineage: Bacteria > Pseudomonadati > Pseudomonadota > Gammaproteobacteria > Pseudomonadales > Pseudomonadaceae > Ectopseudomonas > Ectopseudomonas khazarica. The sequence continues at coordinate 2,852,658 of NZ_CP068551.1, forward strand.
GTCCTGACGCCACTCAACTTCGCCTTCTACGCCTGGCTCAACCCGCACACGCGCCCGCTCCTGACGCAGATCGCCCTCGATCCGCTGAGCCTGCTCCTGCTCGTGCTGCTGGTACTGGGCGTGCCGCTGCTGGCGGGCATGTGGGTCGGCCGGCGTTTCCCGCAACTGACACTGAAAGTGGAGAAGCCGCTGCGACTGATCGCCCTGCTGGTGATGCTGGCGTTCGTGGCACTGGCCTTCAGCCGCAACCTGCAGCAGTTCACGCAACACTTCCACCTGTTCTTCTGGCTGGTGGTGGCACACAACGCGCTGGCGCTGGGCACCGGCTATCTGAGCGCGCGACTGAGCGGCCTGCCGCCCGCCGACCGACGGGCGCTGACCCTCGAAGTCGGCATCCAGAACTCGGCATTGGGCCTGGTGATCATCTTCACCTTCTTCCCGCAGGCCGGCGGCATGCTGCTGATCGCCGCCTTCTGGGGTTGCTGGCACCTGATATCCGGCCTCGGCCTGGCCTGGCTCTGGTCACGCCACCCCCTCCAGCCCGACGCGCTGCTGACGCCGCTGGCCAACCTCGGAGAAAAATGATGCGAGTGGTTCTGATCACCGGCGCCGCCAGCGGCCTCGGCTGGCAGCTTGCGCGCGCCTGCCATGCCCGGGGCGACGCCTTGCTGCTGACCGATATCGACAGCCAGGGCCTCGCCGCACGTGTCGACACGCTGGGCACCGAGCGCGTCCTCGGCGTACCCGGCGACATCACCGACCCGGCGCTGCATCAGCACCTGCTGGAGACCTGCCGCCAACGTTTCGGGCGCCTGGATGTGCTGCTCAACAATGCCGGCATCACCCACCGCTCACCCACGGTGCGTACCACGCCGGCGGTGTTTCGCAAGGTCATGGCCGTGGATTATCACGCACCGCTGGAACTGACCCTGGCCGCCCTGCCCCTGCTGCGTGAAAGCCGTGGCCAGGTCGCGGCCATCGGTTCCATGGCCGGCTGGATGCCGGTGCTGGGGCGCGCAGGCTACTGTGCAGCGAAAAGCGCGCTGAGCCAGGCCTTCGAGGTATTGCGCGCCGAGATCGGCCTTGACGGCATCGGCCTGCTGCTGGTCTACCCGAGCTTTCTCGATACCCCCATCGACCGCAATGCGCTGGGTGCAGATGGCCAGCCGGCTCGCCACGCACGCTCGACCATCGGCAACGTGCGCAGCGCCGAGTGGATGGCCGAGGCGATCCTCGTTGCGCTCCACCAGCGCCGCGAACGCCTTTTCCCCGATCGCGGCAGCTGGCTGGCGAGCCTGCTCTGGCGGCTGGCGCCAGCGCTGTATTACCGGCAGATGAGCCGGCGCTTCGCCGGAGAACTGAGGTGATCACGGCGGCCCCCTATGCCCTCGGCGCCTTCATCCTGCTGGCCTACACCCTGGAGGCGATCACCGGCTTCGGCAGCGTGGTCATCGCCCTCTCGCTGGGTGCCCTGCTGCTGCCCATCGAACAGTTGCTGCCGATCCTGGTACCGCTGAACGTCTGCATGACCGGCTACCTGGTGCAGCGCCATCGGCGCCTGATCGACCGGCGCCTGCTGCTTGGCAACATCCTGCCAGGCATGCTCGCCGGCACGTTGCTCGGCTACTGCCTGCTGCCCTATCTGGACGTCCAGCTGTTGAAGACCGCGTTTGGCGCGCTGATCCTCTGCTTCGCCGGACGCGAGCTATGGCGCCTGCGCCGGACATACAGGCTGGCGCAGCGCCCAACCTGGGCCACCCGCCTCATCACCCTGTGCGCCGGCGTCAGCCACGGCCTGTTCGCGTCCGGCGGCCCGCTGCTGGTCTACGGCCTGGCCGGCGCCGAGCTGGACAAGGCGCGCCTGCGCGCCACGCTGATCAGCGTCTGGTTCACCCTCAACAGCCTGCTCACCCTGGCCTTTCTCTGCGACGGCCGCCTGTTGCCGGCGCTGCCACAGGTGCTGAGCTACGCCCCGCTGCTGCCTCTCGGCGTGTGGCTCGGCGAGCAGCTGCACCGACGCGTCGATGAGCGGCACTTCCGCATCGCCATCCACTTCCTGCTACTGGTCACCGGCCTCTTGCTGCTGGCGCCCTGGAGACTGCCATGAGCTACGACATCATCATCAAGAACGGCCTGTATTTCGACGGCAGCGGTGCCCCCGGCGCACTGCGCCATATCGGCATCAGGGACGGCAAGATCGACGTGCTCGCCCTCAGCCCGCTGAACGAAGACGGTTGCGGCGAAGTGATAGACGCCGAGGGCCACTGGGTCACCCCGGGCTTTCTGGAGATCCACTCGCACTACGATGCCGAAGTCATCGCGGCGCCGGCGCTGAAAGAGTCGGTGCGCCATGGCGTCACCAGCGTGACCATTGGCTCCTGCTCCATCAGCATGGTGCTGGCGGAAGCCGAGGACTGCTCCGACCTGTTCACCCGTGTCGAGGCGGTCCCGCGCGAGTACGTGCTGCCGATCCTGCAGGAGAAGAAGACCTGGCGAGACGCCAGGGGCTATCGCGCCTTTTACGATCAGTTGCCAATGGGGCCGAACGTCAACTCCTTCCTCGGTCACTCCGAGCTGCGCGTGGCGGTGATGGGCCTGCAACGCGCCACCCGCCGGGTGAAGCCGAGCGAAGACGAACTCGCACGCATGGAGCAGCTGCTGGAGGAGGCGCTGGATGCCGGCTGCATCGGACTGTCGGTGATGACCACCCGCCTGGACAAGATGGACGGCGACCGCGCCTGGTCCAGCCCGCTACCGTCCACCTTCGCCAGCTGGAAGGAATTCTCGCGCCTGTTCGCCGTGCTGCGGCGGCGCGGCGCGGTACTGCAGGGAGCGCCGAACGCGGTGACCAAGGTCAACGTCTTCGCCTTTCTGTGGCAGGCCCACGGCTGGTTCAGGAAGCCGCTGAAATGCACCATGCTCACCGCCCTCGACCTCAAGTCGCAGCCGCTGTTGCATCGTTTCACGCGGCTGTCCGGCTGGCTGGCGAACAAGGTCCTGCGCGGTCACTTCCGCTGGCAGACGCTGCCAGCCCCCTTCACCCTGCGCCTCGAGGGCCTCAACGTGAACACCTTCGAAGAGTTCGGCGCCGGCGAAGTGCTGCGCGACATCAAGGACCCGGACGAACTCTATGCCAAGGTCCGGGAGCCGGCGTTCCGCGCGCTGTTCAAGAAGCAGGTCAAGGCGGTACTGAGCAAGGGGCTGTGGCACCGCGACTTCTCCGACTGCTGGGTGAGCGAATGCCCGGACGCCAGCCTGGTAGGCAAGAACTTCAAGCAACTGGGCCAGGCTCGCGGACTGGACGCGGTGGACGCCTATTTCGAACTGGCCTGCCAGTACCGCGAGGCGCTGAAGTGGACGACCTGCTACGGCAACCAGCGCGAAGCGATCATGCGCCAGCTGCTGGCCAGTCCCTGGACCCACCCCGGCTTCGCCGACTCCGGCGCGCACCTGCGCTCCATCGCCCAGTACAACTTCCCGCTGCGCTTTCTCAAGTACGTGCGTGACGCCGAACTGGCGGGCGAGCCCTTCATGCCCCTGGGCCAGGCGGTACGCCGCTGTAGCGCCGAGCTGGCCGACTTCATCGGCGTCGATGCCGGCTACCTGCGTGTCGGTGATCGCGCCGACCTGGTGCTGATCAATCCGCAGGGACTCGACGACAGCCTCGATGCGCTGCACGAGGCGCCCATGGAGGTGCTGGGCCTGCAGCGCGTGGTCAAGCGCAACGACGCCGCCGTCGAGCTGACCCTGATCAACGGGCGGATCGCCTATCGCCGTGGCCTGGAGTACCCGCAGGACCTGGGCACGGCGCGGCACTATGGACGCTTCCTGCCGGGGCGCGAGGTGCTGCCACGAACGTCGCCAGCGCGCGACCTGCAGCCCGCCACGGCGTCATGAGCCGTGGCGCCGTCGATACACGTACGGGCAGCAGGGCTTATCGGTTACCATGCGCCTCCGCCCGATCAACGTTAGAGATGTCGCATGCCGCACGCCTGGAGCCCCGAAAGCTGGAGGGCCAAGCCCATCCAGCAGCAGCCTGAATACCCTGACGCCAGCCACCTCGCCCGTGTCGAACAGACCCTGGCAGGTTACCCGCCGCTGGTCTTCGCGGGCGAAGCGCGCGAGCTGCGCCGCCAGTTCGCCGAGGTGACCCAGGGGCGTGCCTTCCTGCTGCAAGGTGGCGACTGCGCCGAAAGCTTCGCCGAATTCTCTGCGGCGAAGATTCGCGACACCTTCAAGGTGCTGCTGCAGATGGCCATCGTCATGACCTTCGCCGCCGGCTGCCCGGTGGTCAAGGTCGGGCGCATGGCGGGTCAGTTCGCCAAGCCGCGTTCTGCCGGCAGCGAGACCATCGACGGCGTGACCCTGCCGGCCTACCGTGGCGACATCGTCAACGGCATCGGTTTCGATGCGACAAGCCGCGTTCCCGACCCGGAGCGCCTGCTGCAGGCCTACCACCAGGCCACGGCCAGCCTCAACCTGCTGCGCGCCTTCGCCCAGGGCGGCTTTGCCGACCTGCACCAGGTGCACCAGTGGAACCTCGACTTCATCGCCAACTCGGCGCTGTCGGAGAAGTACCACCAGCTCGCCGGGCGTATCGATGAAACCCTGTCGTTCATGCGCGCCGTGGGCATGGACAGCGCACCGCAACTGCGCGAGACCAGCTTCTTCACCGCCCACGAAGCGCTGCTGCTGAACTACGAGCAGGCCTTCGTGCGCAAGGACAGCCTGACCGGCCGCTGGTACGACTGCTCCGCGCACATGCTGTGGATCGGCGATCGCACCCGCCAGCTCGATGGTGCCCACGTCGAGTTCATGCGCGGCATCGAGAACCCCATCGGGGTCAAGGTCGGTCCGAGCATGGACCCGGATGAACTGATCCGCCTGATCGACACCCTCAACCCGGAGAACGATCCGGGCCGCCTCAACCTGATCGTGCGCATGGGCGCAGACAAGGTCGAAGCCCACTTCCCGCGTCTGCTGCGCAAGGCGCAGAGCGAAGGTCGCCAGGTGCTGTGGAGCTCCGACCCGATGCATGGCAACACCATCAAGGCCAGCAGCGGCTACAAGACGCGTGACTTCGCGCAGATTCTGGCCGAGGTGCGGCAGTTCTTCGCCGTGCACCAGGCCGAAGGCACTCACGCCGGCGGCATCCACATCGAAATGACCGGGCAGAACGTCACCGAATGCATCGGCGGCTCGCGACCGATCACCGAGGACGGCCTGTCCGATCGCTACCACACGCACTGCGACCCACGCATGAATGCCGACCAGTCGCTGGAGCTGGCGTTCATGATCGCGGAAACCCTCAAGGAGGCGCGCATCGGTAGCTAGATGCCTTGGCGGTCAGCGCCCCAGGGCGAATGATGGCCACTTGACCGGGCAGTCGTTCAGAATGCCAATCGGTTCACGTTTAATCGCGTGGCGGATCATCGACAATAGCGCGCCGGCTGGAAGCCGGTGCCAGATGAATTGCCAACCGCTAACGTTTAAGGACGATGCCATGAAGCTGCAGTATTCTCTCTCCGCCCTCGCACTTGCTACCCTGCTCACCGGCTGCCAGAACATGAGCGCTGACTCCATGCTCAGCACTGGCATGAAAGCTTTCCAGGCCGCCACACTCAGCGACGCCGATGTCAAGGCCATGTCCGATGAGTCCTGCGCGCACATGGACTCACAGGCGAAGATCGCCCCGGCCAGCAGTAAATACAGCAAGCGCCTGAAGAAGATCGCCGCCAACCTCGGCAGCGACGCCGGCGGCATCCCGGTCAACTATAAGGTCTACCTGACCAACGACATCAACGCCTGGGCCATGGCCAACGGTTGCGTTCGCGTCTACAGCGGCCTGATGGACCGTATGAACGACAACGAAGTCGAAGGTGTGCTGGGGCATGAAATGGGTCACGTAGCCCTTGGCCACAGCAAGAAGGCAATGCAGACTGCCTATGCCACCTCGGTTGCCCGTGACGCTGCTGCCGCCTCCGGCAACAGTGCTGTCGCCGCCCTCTCCAGCTCACAGCTGGGCGCACTGGGTGAGGCGCTGGTCAATGCTCAGTTCTCCCAGTCGCAGGAGAGCGATGCCGACGATTTCTCCTACGATCTGCTGAAGAAACGCGGTATTGCGCGTGAAGGCCTGGCCACCGCATTCGACAAGCTGGCCAAGCTTGGTGGCGGTGACAGCAGCATGTTCGATTCCCACCCTGGCTCCGCCGACCGCGCTGCACATATCCGCCAGCGTATCGCGGCAGACAAGTAGTAAGCCCCCTGCCTGCCTGCGCCGCTCTGGCGCAGGCAGCGTCTACTCAAGCAGAATCCTGGCCGCAGAAGGCGCGGGGCTGACCCGTTCCAGCCTCAACCATTGCGCAAGCGCCTGCAGTGACTGCAGCAACGCCAACCGTGCAGCCTCACTCAACTCGCGCTCCTCTAGATGCACGGCATGCACCGCCAGACGCCCCGCCGCGCGCTCGCTGCGCAGATCCACCCGCGCCAGCAGGCGCTCGTTATGCAGGAACGGCAGCACGTAGTAGCCATACACCCGCTTGGCCTGTGGCGTGTAGATTTCCAGGCGATAGCGAAAACCGAACAACCGCTCGGTCCGCTCGCGCGCCCAGATCAGCGAGTCGAAGGGTGACAGCAGTGCACTGTGGCGTATGCGTCTCGGAATGCGCGGCTCGCCGCGGCAATAGCCCGGCTGCTGCCAGCCCTGCACCGCCACCGGCAGCAACGCGCCCTCTTCCACCAGCTCGGCGACTCGGCGCTTGCTGTCGCCCGCGTTCAGTCGGTAGTAGTCGCGCAGATCCTTTTCGCTGGCCACCCCGAGGGCATCGGCGGAGCGCAGCAGCAGGCGACGCTGCGCTTCATCCTCATCCAGCTCGGCCTGATCGAGCAGCTCGCCGGGGATCACCCGCTCCGGCAGATCGTACAGGCGCTCGAAGCCACGACGCCCGGCCACTGTTACCTCACCCGCAGCGAACAGCCACTCCAGCGCGGTCTTCTCCGCGCTCCAGTCCCACCAGGGCCCGGCCTTCTCGCTGCGTGTGCTGAGACTGCCAGCGCCCAGTGCGCCGCGTTCGCGCACCGCCTGCAGCACCGAGTCGATCACGTCGCGCCGCTCGACCCCGAACTTCGCCAGTTGGCCATAGATACCCTGGCCGTCCGCGGCGCGGCGCATGCGCCAGCGCAGCAGTGGATAGAGCTCCAGAGGCAGCAGTGACGCTTCGTGCCCCCAGTACTCGAACAGACGCCGACGCCGCGTGCGCCCCCAGGCCAGCTCGTCGAGGTGCTCGGCCTGGTAGTGGCCAAGGCGGGAAAACGCCGGCAGGTAATGCGAGCGCACAACGGCGTTGACCGAATCGATCTGCAGCACACCCAGACGCTCGATCTGCGCCTGCAGTTGCCGATGAGCGATGGCGCCACGTGACACACGACCGAAGCCCTGGGCAGACAGGGCCAGGCGACGTGCCTCGGCGAGAGAGAGTGAGAGAGTCATGACGCGCCAGCCTATCAGGCCGGCGCCGCGAACGCATGGCGGAAGGTGAAGGCATGCGCCGTCGCGCCATGCTCGCGCAGGTGCGCAAGGCGCTCGGCCGCTTCCACCACGTCTGGACGATGCCCCGACGGCACCCACCACAGTACCTGGTGGGCCTGCTCGATGCGCCCGAACCATTCGCGTCGGCGCTTGAGCATCTCGGTATGCGCGGATTTGTACACGTAGTCGCTGAGCGACTGGACATCCTGCCAGACCGACATGTTGACCAGTACCTCATCCCCGAACGGCCTGATCGCCGTGGCATCCCCCGCCTCGTCCTGCAGTCGCCAGACGAAGCCCGGCGCCGCCTCGGCCAGTGTGTTGATCCGCTCCAGGTTGGCGACGAAGTCCGCCATCTCCGCCGACTCCAGGGGCGCCTTCATTGCCGCGATGTTGAGCTGAGCCAAATGATGAACGGACACGAACTGCCTCCAGACCGCTACTGGCCGCGCAGGCCGGCAAGGTATCGCTTCAGCCAGCGCTCGCTGCTGACCAGCATGATCCCCGCCAGCACCAGCGCGGCGCCGATGATGAAGTTGAGGGTGAGCGGTTCATCCAGAACCAGCACACCGAACGTCACGCCAAACAGTGGCGTCATGAACGAGAACACCGCCATGTTCGAAGCCAGATAACGACGCAACAGCCAGAACCAGGCCAGATAGGTGAAGAACGACACCACCACGCCCTGCAGCAGAACGCTGCCGATGGCCAGCGGCGTCCAGCGCACCTGCCCGAGATCGACCATCGCCAGGGCATAGCCGAGCAGCAGGACGAAGGCCACCGTCAACTGATAGAACAGGGTGAGCCCCGCCGGCGCCTCGGACAGGCGTGAACCGCGCACGACCACGGTAGTGGCGCCCCAGGCCATGCCTGCACAGAGCCCGAGTGCATCGCCAAGCAGAACGTCGGCGTCTATCTCGCTCCACTCGCCGCCCACGCCAAAGGCCATCACCACGCCGCCGAAGCACAGCGCGATGCCCAGCCACTGCAAGCGGCGCAGGCGCTCGCTGGGCAGCATCAGGTGCAGCCCCAGCGCCGAGAAAATCGGCGCGGTATAGAGGAATACCGCCATGTGCGAGGCCGAGGTGTAACGCAGCCCCAGGGCGATGAAGAAGAACTCCAGGGCGAACAGCACGCCAGCCAGCATCCCTGCCAGCCAGGTACTTCCCAGCCAGCCCCGCCAACCGCGCTGCCAGAGCAACAGAATGCCAACCAACACGGCAGCGATGCCCGAGCGCAATGCCACCTGCAACATCGGCGCGATGTCCTCGGCCGCCAGCTTGATGGCGACCTGCTGGCTGCCCCATATGGCGCACAGCAGCAACATCAGTTGAAACAGGAAAAAGTCCGCACCCTTGCGTACAGCGGTCATTCAGTCACTCCAATGATCACGACTCACTTTCTCAGCGGGTCATCCCAGAACGGCCGCTCGGCCTCCTGCAACGCATCGGCCCGGGATAGACCGAGGTCCTTCAGCGCCGCTCCATCCAGACGCGCCAGTTGCTGACGCTCTCGAGCCAGTTGACGCCAGCGCCGCAGTACACGCCACATTTCTGCCAGCGATGGCAGACGGTCGAAGTGGATAGCCTGAGCCAACGCATAACCTTTTTGACCTTTCATCTCGATGCCCTCCCTGTGGGGTTGGCATCAGTGTCGAGCCAGGATTAAGATCAATCCAACGAATGTTTCTTATGGAATCCATCTCGAGGATTGATGAATGGCCTTCCACCCCAGTATCGATACCGAATTGCTGCGCAGTTTCGTCGCCATTGCCGACACCGGCGGCTTCACACGCGCCGCCGAAACGGTCAATCGCACGCAATCGGCAGTGAGCATGCAGATGAAGCGGCTGGAGGAAGACGTGGTGCAGCGCGCGCTGTTCGAGCGCGATGGCCGCCAGGTTCGCCTGACCCCCGAGGGCCAGGTGTTGCTCGGCTATGCGCGCCGTATCCTGAAGCTGCACGGTGAAGTTCTCAATACCCTGCGTGAGCCGCACATGGTCGGCTCCGTGCGTATCGGTACGCCGGATGACTACGTCATGCGTTTTCTACCGGAGATTCTTTCGCGCTTCGCCCAGGCCTATCCGCTGGTGCAGGTCGAGGTTCACTGTGAACCCTCGGGTCAGCTGCTGCTGCGCCAGGACCTCGACCTGACCATCGTCACTCGTCAGCCGGGCAAGGAAATTGGCCAACTGCTGCGCCAGGAGCGCTTTGCCTGGGCCGTCGCTCAGGGCTTCTGCCCGCACGAGCAGAACCCCATGCCCCTGGCGATGTTCAATGCTGACTGCTTCTGCCGGGAGTGGGCCTGCAACGCGCTCGATGCCATGGCGCGTCCCTACCGCATCGCCTACACCAGCCCCAGCCTGTCGGCGCTGTTCGCCGTCGTGCGCGCGGGCCTGGCCGTCACCGCACAGCTGCAGAGCCTGATCACCCCGGACCTGCGCATCCTCGGTGAAGCCGAGGGCCTGCCACTGCTGCCGCTGACCAGCATCGTGCTGCTGCGCAACGAGAGCAGCCAGTCCCCCGTCACCGAGTGCCTGGCCGACCACATCGTCGAGGGGTTTCGCCTATAGCCCGCTGGCTTCGAGGCCCAGCATCAGTGCGCAGATCAGCAGGAACACGCAGAACAGGCTGCGCAGCAGACGCTCCGGCAGCGAGTGGGCCAGACGCACGCCCCAGCTGATGCTGAGCAGACCGCCAACCGCCAGGGGAACACCCATCCACCAGTTGACGTGATCATGCAACGCGTACGTCAGCAGCGTGACCCCGGTACTGGGCAGCGCCAGGGACAGGGACAGCCCCTGCGCCACCACCTGCGTGGTGCCGAACACACTGGTCAGCACCGGCGTGGCGACTACTGCGCCGCCCACGCCGAACAGACCGCCCATGGCACCGGACACACCGCCGAGCACCCCGAACCAGCCCCAGGGATGACGCAGCTCGCTGCTGCTCGGCGCCTGCGCCATCATCATGCGTACCAGGTTGTAAGCGGCCAGGGCGAGCAGGAAACCGATGAAGGCCCAGCGCATGGTGCGCGAGTCCAGCTCCACGGCGTACAGCGAAGCGAGCCAGGCACACACCAGGCTGGTGATGCCAAGCAGCAAGGCGTGACGCAAATCGATGCGGTTGCGCTGGTTGTAGCGCCAGATCGCCAGCATCACGTTGGGCACCACCATGACCAGGGCCGTGCCCTGAGCCAGTTGCTGATCCAGACCGAACAGCACGCCCAGCACCGGAATGGCGATCAGGCCGCCGCCGATACCGAACAGCCCACCCACGGTTCCCAGAGCAGCGCCCAGGACAAGATTCAATAACAGATCGATCAGGCTCATGACACCTCCATGCCAGGGCGCATCTTAGAGAGGCGCAGCTAGTATGGAAACGCACAAGAATGCAAAATGGCTTTGCCATTCACGCACAAGCAGAACACCGCATGAATCCCGATGCCCTGACCGACCAGCTGGAGCTATTTCTCGACGTCCTGGAAACCGGCAGTTTCTCCGCTGCGGCCAGACGCCACCCGCTGACCCCCTCGGCGGTCGCCCGGCGAATCGATGCCCTGGAACGCGCCCTGGGCAGCGGCCTGTTCAGCCGCAGTACCCACGCGGTGCGCGTCACCCCGGCCGGCCTGGCGTTCGCCGAACGGGCCAGGCGCATCCTTGCCGAGCTGCACCTGGCCCGCGCTGAGGCGGTGTCGCTGAGCAGCGCCCCGGAAGGGCTGATTCGCATCGACGCGCCCACTCCCTTTGGCCGGCGCCACCTGGCGCCTGCGATCGCCGACTTCCTGCGGGCCAATCCCGGGCTGGACGTACAGCTGCGCCTGATCGACAGCTTCATCGACCTGCAGGGCGAGCACCTGGGTGAAGTGGATATCGTGGTGCGCATCGGACCACTGCCCGACAGCCGCCTGGTGGCTACGCCACTGGCTTCGATGACACGTATCGTCTGCGCCAGCCCGGACTACCTGCGCCGCCGCGGAATCCCACGCAGCCCGCTGGAGCTGGAGCAGCACGACGGTCTCGACTGGGACAGCCTGGCACCGCCTTATGCATGGCGCTTCGAGGTCGACGGCAAGCTGCAGCAATGCAAGCCCAAGCGCCTGCGGCAGACCAGCAACAATGCCGAGACCCTGCTGTTCAGTGCCCTCGCCGGCCTAGGGGTGGCGCACCTGCCGACCTGGATGAGCAGCGAGCACCTGCAGCGTGGCGAGCTGATTCCCCTGTTCTGCGAGAACGGCTTGCCTGCGGTGGAGCCGGTCAGCATCTATGCCCTGCGCCTGGAGCGCGAGGCCAGCCCGCGCACCCGCCTGCTGCTGAGCTTCCTCAAGCAGCGCTTCGGCTTTCCGCCCCCCTGGGATCAGGTCCTGCTGGCCAGCCTGGCAGCGCCGCAGCAATGACCTGTTGCACAGGCGAACACAGACCATAAAAAACCCGGCGCGAAGGCCGGGTTTTCTGGTGACGCTCAAGCTTAGGCTTGCGGCGCCTGGGTGCGGCCCTTGTAGGAGCCGTCACGGGTATCGATCTCGATCCAGTCGTCGATATCGACGAACTCGGCAACCTTGATCTCGGTACCGTTGCGCAGCTTGGCAGGCTTCATCACCTTGCCGGAGGTGTCGCCACGGGCGGCGTTCTCGGTGTAGACAACCTGACGCACGATGGTGGTCGGCAGGTCGACGGAGATCACCTTACCTTCGAAGAACACGGCTTCGCAGACATCGTTCATGCCTTCTTCGATGAACGGCAGAACGCTTTCCAGGTCTTCGGCACGCAGTTCGTAGGAGTTGTACTCCGGATCCATGAACACGTAGTCCTCACCGCTGATGTAGGACAGGTTCACTTCCTTGCGCTCGAGAATCACCGGCTCCATCTTGTCGTCGGCTTTGTAGACGGTCTCGGTCTTGGAGCCGTTGAGCAGATTCTTCAGCTTCATCTTGACGATGGCGCTGTTACGACCGGACTTGGTGAACTCGGCCTTCTGGATCAGCCACGGCTGGCCATCGATCAGGGCCACGCTGTTGACTCTCATTTCTTGTGCAGTTTTCATGCGGATATCCGAAATATGCGGGAGGTACAGAAATCTAGGCCGCGTATGATAGCCAATTTCGGTAAAACTGTTCCAGCGCCGTGGCAAGATCCGCTTGAGCAGCCTGTCGGGCGCACCAGCGCTCGGCATGCCCCGACAGCTCCGGCCAGCACTCGAGCGCCTCCGACCAGGCGTCATTCATCCCCCGCCCGGCATTCCATGCCCGCCAGAGTTCGGCTTGCGCAGCCGCAGCCCGAGGGCTCAGATCGACACAATACAGCGCCAGGAAAGCCTCCAGCTTGTCCCAGTGCGCGCCTTCCTCCTGCGGGTAGATATGCCAGAGCAGAGGCCGACCGGCCCACTGCGCACGCACGAACGAATCTTCGCCGCGCACGGCATTGAAGTCGCAGCACCACAACAGGCGATCGTAATCGTCCTGCGCCACGAAAGGCAGTACCTGCACATGCAGGCTACCGCAGCGGCGCTGGTCGCCTGGTATCAACTGCGTTTCACCGAGCCAATGCTGCAGATCCACGAGCACCTTGCCCTGCGGCACCAACAACTGGGTCGCGCGTGAGTCGCCAGCCATGGCGTCGAGCCAGTTGGCCAGCCCGGCATTTTCATAGGCGAACAGGGAAACCAGCCGAGCGTCTGGATCACGCACTACGCCAAGGCCCTCTAGAAATACCTGCTGAGCCATTGGATCGGCCTGAAACGCCCGCCTACGGGCCAACAGATCCGTCTCGCGCAGCAGCCCACCAGTGCCCTGCGTGAATCCCGGGAAGAAGAAAAACTTCTGCAGCCCACCCGCCTGCGGCGACGGCAAGGCATGACAACCGGCAACCCAGTCCTCGGCACTGAGGTACTCCAGGTTCAACCAGAGTCGCGTCACGGCGTCGCCACTCATGGCCGCTATATAAGTCGTTGGCAACTGGCAGGCGAATGCCTCGATCACCACATCCGCCGGCTCCACAGCGGGAAAAGGTTGCGACCAGCGCCGCACCTCGACGCCTGCATGGTACTGACAGTCGGCACTGGCGCTAGCGCCTGGACACAAGCGCACGAAGGCAGGCAACTCGTCGACCCACAGGCGCACGGCATGCCCCTGCTCGGCCACCAGTTGCCGGGCCAGCCGCCAGGTCACACCGATGTCACCGTAGTTATCCACCACGCTGCAGAAAATGTCCCACCTGGCCACGCCGCGCCCCTCGAAAAATGATCGCCATTGTACCTGCCGGACAAGAAAATGCCCGCCAGAGGCGGGCCAAGGGAGCGCTGGAGCGAGCGCGGGGTAAAGCGGTGTCAGGCCAGAAGCGGGTCGCCCTCAGGGCGAGCAATGTTGCTCAGCATCCAGACAGCCTGGCAGGCAAGCGCAGCGTCTCGCGACGCAAAGGGACCGCCTTGGGCTGACCGTCAACCATCAACAGCCAGCACGCCATGAGACCATCGGAACGAAGCTCGGCAGGTACGGCGCTGCCAACCAGGGAAACCACATCGATACGGGGCATGATGACCTCCAACTCAACGCTATCTGTATTGGAGCCAACAGTAGGCCGATGCCCTGGCGAGCGGAAATCAGTGCTCTCGATAGTGACCATGGCCATTGCCAATGGCACTTGGCACGGGCTGGTAGAGGGAAGCGAATTCACGAAGGGATATAGCCGCGCGCGGCCTGGCGACGGGATCACGCAAAAATCTGAAAGCAGAAAGCAGAAAGCAAAAGCCCCTGAGAGACTGCTCTCTCAGGGGCTTTGCGAAAGTGGCGGTGAAGAAGAGATTCGAACTCTTGATACGGTTTCCCGTATACACACTTTCCAGGCGTGCTCCTTCAACCACTCGGACACTTCACCGGATCTCGACGTTTTGGCGTGCAGCCCGTCGAGGTGCGCTAATGTAGTCGAATGTTTTACGAATGGCAAATTTTTTTAAAGGATTCATGCGCTTAAGAGCGCAAGCGGTTTTCCTGGGGCTCGCCGGAGGGGGGTTCGTCGAAACGGATGTGGCCAAACAGCAGAAAACCGAGGGATAGGAACAGCCCGATGCCGAACAGCATCAGGACGCCGGACGGGCTGCGCAGATAGAGGCTGTCGCTGAGCACGACGGCTGCCAGCAGCAAGCCGAGCACGGCAATCAGATAGAGGGTGGAGTAAAGGCTGTTCATGGGCGCTCCTCGGATATGCGGCCTACCTTAAATGTCAGCCTCCATGCACGACCAATTGCCATTCGGCATCGCCGCGATAGGCAGAAACACTGACCAGCCGGTCAGTCACAGCGCTTTACCAGAGCGGTTCGGCTGAGTACCTTCTGCCCACATTCAGCCCCGCGGCGCCAACAAGGAAAACTGCCATGAGCGACCTGATCAGCTATCAACTCGAAGATGGCATCGCCACCCTGACCCTGAGCAATGGCAAGGTGAACGCCATCTCCCCTGACGTGATCGCTGCCTTCAATGCCGCACTCGACCGTGCGGAACAGGATCGCGCCATCGTCATCATCACAGGCCAGCCAGGCATCCTCTCCGGCGGCTACGACCTGAAGGTGATGACCTCCGGCCCGCAGAACGCCGTCAACCTAGTGGCGGCAGGTTCCACGCTGGCGCGGCGCATGCTCGCTCACCCCTACCCGATCATCGTCGCCTGCCCAGGCCACGCTGTGGCCAAAGGCGCGTTCATCCTGCTGTCTGCCGATTACCGCATCGGTGTCGAGGGCCCGTTCAACATTGGCCTGAACGAAGTGCAGATCGGCATGACCATGCACCATGTCGGCATCGAACTGGCACGTGATCGCCTGCGCAAGTCGGCATTCCACCGCTCGGTGATCAATGGCGAAATGTTCGACCCGGCAGGTGCAGTCGATGCCGGCTTCCTGGACAAGGTCGTGCCCGGCGAGCAGCTGCTGGCTACCGCTCAGGCCGCAGCCCAGCAGATGAAGAAGATCAACATGACCGCGCACAAGAACACCAAGCTGAAGGTGCGCAAGGCCTTGCTGGAAACGCTCGATGCCGCCATCGAGATGGACAAGCAACACCTGATGTAGTCCCACGAAGGACTCATGCTGCAAAAGAAAACGCCGCGACTTCTATAGTCGCGGCGTTTTTTTGTGCCCTGATCGAGGCGCCCTGCTCAGCTGGAGTAATCCAGTGCGGTCCAGGCGCGGCTCAAACCCTGCGCCAGCACGCAGTCAGGATTGCTCAACTGCTCGTTGAACGCTGCGGGCAGCAAGGTCGTATCGCCTTCCGCCATGCCGTGCCGCTCGGTCAACCACTGCAGCTTGCCGCAGTTGGGCGTTTCGATGACATAACTGGCCGCGATATTGGAGTGGGGGCTCGGCAGACGGACCACATCCAGCACCCTGCCCGCCTCTTCGACCCGGCGGCCATTGGACACCAGCACCGCCCAGGCCTGCTCGCCCTCTATGACCAGGTAAGCGCCATTGGCCTGGGGCCGTTCGACCTGAGGTTGGGCGCATCCGCTCAGCAGGACCAATAGCACAATCGTCATCAGCATCTGTTGCATTGCCAATACCCCTTGCAAGGTGCTCGCTTCGCAGAGTGAGCAGGTTGTCGTCGCCGGAATGAGGCCACTATCACCCAATACTGTTTATTTGTACAGTATTTTTCGATTACCCTATTGGGCAGGTAAACGATCGACTGCACAGGAGCGCCACCATGCTGGACGTACTACAGCTGAAACACCGAGTGAACCGCATGCCGCTGGAACGCGTACGCGACATGGTCGATGAGCTGTTGCTCGAAGGCATCGTCACGGAGAACCGCACGCCCTTCAATCGTCAGCACTTCAATACCTGCTTCGCCGAAATCGAAGCCCTGCTGCAGCGTGCCGGTTATCACCGCCAGCTCGATGTGGTCGGTTACCAGGGCCTAGCCTATGCGCTCTTCGACCCCGCCCGCTGGGAGGCCGTCGAGGTGCTGCACTGGCTGCGTGACTTCGTCGAGTTGAAACAACAGCAGTCCTGTCACTGAGGCGCGCGCCACGCTCCGAAATCGGCCAGCGATCATCCTGCTGCACAGTCTTTGGGCAGTCCGCAGCAGGAACGAGCACCCTGACGGAGCCGCCACTGAAGAGCCAGGTCCTTGAAAGATATGGATTTATCCGTATCCCAGGGCAGTCACGGCGAAAGCTGGCAAAGGCCTTGCTAAGGAAACCCTGACCACGCTCCAGATCGCCAACGGCGGCGATTCGGGCACACCGACAAAGACGTCAAAGACTCCTCGTTGCCATCGGCAGCAGGTTGTCTGCGACGTCTTTTTTCGTTTCTGTCAGTCGAGGAAATGCCATGCTCCATCGCCTATCGCCCCGCCGCCTGTCTTCGCTGGGTCTTGCCCTGAGTCTGCTGAGCGCGCCGTTGCTGCACGCCGCTGAACCGGAGAAAGCCGAACTGAAACTGGGGTTCATCAAGCTCACCGACATGGCGCCACTGGCCATTGCCTACGAGAAGGGCTACTTCGAGGACGAAGGGCTGTATGTCACGCTCGAGGCGCAGGCCAACTGGAAGGTGTTGCTGGACCGGGTGATCGACGGTGAACTGGACGGCGCGCACATGCTCTCCGGCCAGCCACTGGGGGCCACCATCGGCTTCGGCACCAAGGCGGATGTGGTCACGGCCTTTACCATGGACCTCAATGGCAATGCCATCACGGTTTCCAACGAGGTCTGGCAGGCAATGAAGCCACAGGTGCCAATGGCCGATGGCAAACCCGTGCACCCGATCAAGGCCGACGCGCTCAAGCCGGTGATCGAGCAGTACGCCGCCGCCGGCAAGCCCTTCAACCTGGGCATGGTGTTTCCGGTGTCGACGCACAACTACGAGTTGCGCTACTGGCTCGCGGCTGGCGGTATCAACCCCGGTTACTACGCCCCGAACAAGGGCGACATCAGCGGCCAGATCGATGCCCAGGCACTGCTCTCGGTGACGCCGCCGCCGCAGATGCCGGCGACACTCGAAGCCGGCACCATCAGCGGTTACAGCGTCGGCGAGCCCTGGAACCAGGCAGCCGTGTTCAAGGGTATCGGCGTGCCGGTGGTGGCCGACTACGCGATTCGCAGGAACATGTCGGAGAAGGTCTTCGGCGTCTCGCGCAGCTGGGCGCAAGCCAATCCGGAGACTCACAAGCGCCTGATCAAGGCGCTGATCCGCGCCGGCAAATGGCTGGATGCGGACGGCAACGCCAATCGCGCCGAGGCGGTGGAGATTCTCTCGCGTCCAGAGTACGTCGGCGCCGATGCCAAGGTCATCGCCAACTCGATGACCGGCACCTTCGAGTTCGAGAAAGGCGACAAGCGCGAGGTTCCGGACTTCAACGTGTTCTTCCGCTACCACGCCACCTACCCCTACTACTCCGACGCCATCTGGTACCTGACGCAGATGCGTCGCTGGGGGCAGATTGCCGACGCCAAGCCGGACGACTGGTACGTGCAAACGGCCAAGCGCGTGTTCCTCCCGGAGATCTATCGCCAGGCCGCTGCCGAGCTGGTCGCCGAAGGCCACGCGCAGGCCAGCGATTTCCCGCCGGCCGACGAGGATGGCTTCCGTGAACCGCTGGCCGACACCATCGACGGCGTGGTCTACGACGGCCATCAGCCCAACGCCTACCTGCAGCAGTTCAGCATCGGCCTGAAAGGCGACCGCACGCTCTAAGGCACCAGCGGCCGCGCCTGGTCGCGGCCTCAACCGACCCGAGGACAGGACGATGAGCAACCCGAACGTCGCCACTCCGATTCAGCAGACCCTCAAGACGGCGCGTCACAGCGTCTTGCTCAAGCGCCTGGCCAGCAGCCTGATCCTGCCGGCACTGGGCATCGCCCTGTTCCTGCTGTGCTGGCAGGGGCTGGCCAATCACATCCAGACCAGCCTGGGCCAGTTTCCCGGCCCGTTGCAGGTCAGCGAGCAGTTCTCCGGGCTGATCGCCGCCCATCAGCGCGAGCAGGAGAAGGCCGCCGCGTTCTACCAGCGCCAGGACGAACGCAACGCCAGGCTGCTGGCCAGCAATCCGGCCGCCGAGGTGAAGATCCGCCCCTACACCGGCAAGCCGACCTTCATCCAGCAGATCTTCACCAGTCTCTATACCGTGGCGGCCGGGTTCGTCATCGCCTCGCTGGTGGCCATCCCCCTGGGCATCGTCTGCGGCCTCAGCAAATCGCTGTACAGCGCGCTCAACCCGCTGATCCAGGTGTTCAAGCCGGTATCGCCACTGGCCTGGCTGCCGTTGGTGACCATGCTGGTCAGCGCCTTGTATGTCAGTGACGATCCGCTGTTCGCCAAGTCGTTCCTGACCTCGGCCCTCACCGTGGCGCTGTGCTGCCTGTGGCCAACGGTGATCAACACCACCGTGGGCGTGGCCGGCATCGACAAGGACCTCAACAACGTCAGCAAGGTGCTGCGTCTGTCGCCGCTCAGCCATGTGCGGCGCATCGTTCTGCCAGCGGCGCTGCCGATGATCTTCACCGGTCTGCGCCTGTCGCTCGCCACTGGCTGGATGGTGCTGATCGCCGCCGAGATGCTCGCGCAGAACCCGGGGCTGGGCAAATTCATCTGGGACGAGTTCCAGAACGGCAGCTCCAATTCACTCGGGCGGATCATGGTGGCGGTGATCGTCATCGGCCTGATCGGCTTTGCCCTCGACCGTCTGATGCTTCTGCTCCAGCGCCTGTTCAGCTGGGACAAGAATGCCGTACTGCGCTGACCCAGGAGAACCGCCATGAGCCACGCCCACCTCGAACTGACCAATGTCGGCATCGATTTCCCCACCGATAAAGGCCTGTTCCGCGCCCTGCAGAACGTCAATCTGAAGATCGCCAAAGGCGAGTTCGTCTCGCTGATCGGCCATTCCGGTTGCGGCAAGTCCACCGTGTTGAACATCGTCGCCGGGCTTCATCAGGCCACGGCCGGCGGCATCATCCTCGATGGCCGGGAAGTCAACGAACCCGGCCCCGAACGCGCCGTGGTGTTCCAGAACCATAGCCTGCTGCCCTGGCTGACCTGTTACGAGAACGTCGAACTGGCCGTACGCCAGGTATTTCGCAGGCAGAAGACGCGCGCGGAAATGCGTGACTGGATCGAACACAACCTGGCCCTGGTGCACATGACGCACGCGCGCGACAAACGCCCCGGCGAGATATCCGGCGGCATGAAGCAGCGCATCGGCATCGCGCGCGCCCTGGCCATGCAACCCAAGGTGCTGCTGATGGACGAGCCGTTCGGAGCGCTCGACGCCCTCACCCGCGCGCACCTGCAGGATTCGCTGATGGAGATTCACGCCGAACTGGGCAACACGGTGATCATGATCACCCACGACGTGGACGAAGCCGTGCTGCTGTCCGACCGCATCGTGATGATGAGCAACGGCCCGGCGGCCACCGTCGGTGAAATCCTCCAGGTCGATCTCGAGCGGCCTCGGCAGCGCATGGCGCTGGCGCACGACAGCCAGTACCACGCCTACCGGGCCGCGGTACTGGAATTCCTCTACCAGCGTCAGCAGCGCCCTGCGGCCTGACGTGGCTCTGCCGCGCCGGCTCGAGGGTCGGCGCGGTTGAACCTCTGGCCCGTGAGGGGGACGAAGAAGTGCCTTCAACCGACGAGCAGAGAGTCCCGTGCTAGATCTCACCACCTGGAACCTGTCGATTCCCACCGACCCGACGCCGACCACCATCAGCACCGAGCGCCTGAACAATGGCTACGAGAGCCGCTACTTCCGGCGCAACGCCGACGGCAGCGTGACCTTCTGGGTACCGGTGACCGGCTCACGCACGGCCGATGCCCGCTACCCGCGTAGCGAGCTGCGCGAGACCCTGCGCGACGGCAGCCTCGACAACTGGCTGCACGCCAGTTCGGACAGCTACCTGAGCGCGGTGCTGCAGGTCGACCAGGTGCCGAGTCGCAACAAGGTGGTGATCGGGCAGATCCACAGCACGGACGTACCCGGCAGCCAGAACGATCCGCTGCTCAAGCTGCAGTATCACTACCTTCGCGGTGTCGGCCGCATCGAACTGCTGCTGCGCGCCCGGCCGGGCGACAGTGAAGTGAAGAACATCCTGCTGGCCGAGAACGTGCAGCTGGGCGAGCGCTTTGGCTACGACCTGCGCGTCACCCCCAGCGGGCGCATCGGTATCAGCGTGTCCAGCAAGGACGGCGATGCTGGCTCCTACTACCGCCAGTTGAGCAGCAGCTGGGACACCCAGTACCTCTACTTCAAGGCAGGCGCCTATATCCAGGACAACTCGGGGCCGGACAGCGAAGGCGGTCGTGTGACCTTCTACCACCTCAACAGCTTGCACCGATGAGCTGGCCAGGCGCTTACAATCGCCACTTTCCCCGACAGTGACACGATCATGGCGCGCCTGACCCTCGATTTTCCCGAAGACCAGTACTGCTACAGCACCCATCTCACCGTTCGCGTTACCGACATCAACGGCGCCAACCACCTGGGCAATGACTCGATGATCTCGATGATTTCCGAGGCCCGTGCACGCTTCCTGTTCGAATTCGGCATCCGCGAGAGCGACGGCAATGGCGTGGGCATCATCGTCACCGACCTGGCGACGACCTACCGCGCCGAGGCGCATGCACGCGACCAGTTGCTGTTCGAAGTGGGCGTCATGGACTTCAACAAGTACGGCGGCGATATCACCTTTCGCATCACCCGCCCTGCCGACGGCACGCTGGTGGCCATGGCCAAGTCCGGCTTCGTGTTCTTCGATTACCGTCAGTCGAAGGTCGTGCAGATGCCGCAGGAATTCGGCGCCAAGTTCCCTAAGGTCAATCGTGTGGTCGGATAACTGACCTGTTGGCGTGACAGTTGCTGAATCCTCTGCTACGCCTTAGGGCATAACGATAAACAGCCTGTCATGCTAGGTTCATCGACGAATCGGCAGCATGCCAGGCTGACCTTGGGAGGAACCGCAATGCCAGCCATACGCAAGCGCGCTCAACGCACGGCTCTGATCGCCAGCCTCTCGGCCTGGTCCCTGCTCGCACTGCCCCTGCCTACGCACGCCACTTCGGCATCGGCGAGTGCGTTCTGCGGAGTCGTCGCAGCACTGGCAAGTCCGGCGCGCCAGATCGATTCCATTCGCTGAAGCCGACGGCGCCGCGCACCAGATCAGCGCATCCGGCGTTGAAACAGTGCACCCGCGCCACGAGGCGAGCCACCACCCTGCCCTGAAACGCCCGACAGCAGCGGCTCGGGCGACTTGGCACAAGCGCTGCATTACTGAAGGCACAACTTGATCAAAGCGCGACGCTCAACGAAGAGCGCCGCACTTCCCGGAGACTCGGGACTTGGACAAAGGCGTCCTCGCTAGGTAACTAGCGGGACGCCTTTTTTGTTGCCTGTCATTCCTGGCGGCGACCTTCCAAGCCCGGCGAGCGGCAAACCGCTCCCGGCAAGTTGCTTACCCTGGCACGCCCGATGGGCAGCCAGCGTTACGTGATGGCGCATTCGGGAGAACCGGCGTGGAAAGACTCAAGCTGGTGATGATCGGCAACGGCATGGCAGGTGTACGCACCCTCGAGGAGCTGCTCAAGCTGGCGCCGGGGCTGTATGACATCACCGTGTTCGGTGCCGAACCTCGGCCCAACTACAACCGCATCCTGCTGTCGCCGGTGCTGGCGGGCGAGCAGGGCTTCGAGGACATCATTCTCAATGACCTCGACTGGTATGCGAAGAACGGCGTCCGCCTGCAACTGGGGCGCAAAGTGGTGAAGATCGATCGCCAGGCACGCCGGGTAGTGGCCGATGACGGCAGCCAGGCGCCCTACGACCGCCTGCTGATCGCCACCGGCTCCAGCCCGTTCATGCTGCCGATCCCTGGCAACCGGCTCGAAGGGGTCATCGGTTACCGCGACATGGCCGATGCACGCATGATGATGGACACCGCCAGGACCCATCGACATGCCGTGGTCATCGGTGGCGGCCTGCTCGGCCTCGAGGCCGCCAATGGCCTCAAGCTGCGCGGCATGCAAACGAGTGTGGTGCACATCGGCGAATGGCTGCTGGATCGTCAGCTGGATCGAAGCGCCGCAGCGCTGCTGCAGGCGTCGCTGCAGGCGCGAGGGCTGAATCTGCTGCTGGGCAGGCAGACCGCCGAGCTGCTGGACAACGGCGCCGGCCGCGTGCGCGCCGTGAAGCTCGCGGATGGCCAGGAAATCCCCGCCGACCTGGTGGTGATGGCTGCCGGCATCCGCCCCAACATCGAACTGGCGCAGAGCGCCGGCCTTGCCTGCAATCGCGGCATCGTCGTCGACGACACGCTGCAGACCTACGACCCGCGCATCTACGCCATCGGTGAATGCGCGGCTCATCGCGGCGTCGCCTATGGCCTGGTGGCACCGCTCTACGAACAGGCCAGGGTCTGCGCCAATCACCTGGCACAGCTGGGTTTCGCGCGCTACCCGGGCTCCGTGACAGCCACCCGGCTCAAGGTCACCGGCATCGAGCTGTTCTCGGCCGGCGACTTCATGGGCGCACCAGGCACCGAGAGCATCACGCTCCGCGACCCGCTCAACGGCATCTACAAGAAACTGGTGATCGAGGATGACCTGCTGGTCGGCGCCTGCCTGTACGGCGACACCGCCGATAGCGCCTGGTATCTGCGGCTGATCCACGAGAAACGCCACATCGGCGAGCTCCGCGACGCACTGATGTTCGGTGAACTCGCGACACGCAGCCAGTCCGCCCACAGCCAGACCCGCGAGCCCACCAGGCAATGCGCCTGAGCGGCCCGGCGGCCGCCCGCAAGGAGTGTCAGCAATGACCAGCCATCACGTCACCGCCTCCACCTGCTGCTACTGCGGCGTCGGCTGCGGGGTACTGATCGAACACGACGGCGCACGGATTCTCGGCGTCAGCGGTGATCCGGAGCATCCCGCCAACTACGGTCGGCTGTGCAGCAAGGGCTCGACCCTGCACCTGACCGGCGACCTCGATGCCCGCGCACTCTACCCCGAGCTGCGCCTGGGCAAGAGCCTGGCGCGCTCGCGCACGGACTGGGACAGCGCGCTGGATCATGCCGCCACGGTATTCGCCGAGACCATCCGCCAGCACGGCCCCGACAGCGTCGCATTCTACATATCCGGGCAGTTGCTCACCGAGGACTACTACGCCTTCAACAAGCTGGCCCGCGCCGTGGTCGGCACCCACAACATCGACTCCAACTCGCGCCTGTGCATGAGTTCTGCCGTCGTCGGCTACAAGCGCAGCCTCGGCAGCGATGCACCGCCCTGCTCCTACAGCGACATCGAGCAGAGCGACTGCCTGCTGATCGCCGGCTCCAACATGGCCTACGCCCATCCCGTGCTGTTCCGTCGCCTGGAGGAGGCCAAGGCCAGACGCCCACAGATGAAGATCATCGTCGTCGACCCCCGGCGTACCGAGACCTGCGAGCTGGCCGACCTGCACCTGGCGCTGCAGCCGGGCAGCGACGTCGCGCTGTTTCACGGCATCCTCCATGTGCTGCTGCAGGAAGGCTGGATCGATCGGCACTTCATCGACGCGCATACCGAAGGCTTCGCCGCCCTGGAGCGACATGTACACGACTATCCGCCGGCCAGGGTCGCGGAGCTCTGCCAGATCAGCCGCGACGACCTGCTCACCTGCGCGCGCTGGATCGGCCAGTCGCCGAGCTTCCTCTCGCTGTGGTGCATGGGGCTGAACCAGTCCAGCGCCGGCAGCGCCAAGAACAGCGCACTGATCAACCTGCACCTGGCCACCGGGCAGATCGGCAAGACCGGTGCCGGGCCCTTCTCCCTCACCGGCCAGCCGAATGCCATGGGCGGCCGTGAGACCGGTAGCCTGAGCAACCTGCTGCCGGGACACCGCGATGCGGCCAACCCCGAGCACCGCGCCGAAGTGGCCGCCTACTGGGGCATCGAACAGCTGCCGAGCACTGCGGGCCTGCCTGCCATCGAGCTGTTCGATGCGTTGCACGCCGGGCGCATCAAGGCGCTGTGGATCGCCTGCACCAACCCGGCCCAGTCGCTGCCCAACCAGCGCAGGGTGCACGAGGCCCTGGCCGCCTGCCCGTTCGTGGTGGTCCAGGAAGCCTTTCGCCACACCGAGACATGCGAGCATGCCGACCTGCTGCTGCCCGCCGCCAGCTGGGGCGAGAAGGAAGGCACGGTGACCAATTCCGAGCGCCGCGTCAGCCATGTACGCCCTGCCGTGCCGGCCCCGGGCCAGGCTCGCGCCGACTGGTCGATCACCTGCGACTTCGCCCGACGCCTGGAGAAGCGCCTGCACCCCGAACGCCCCAGCCTGTTCGACTTCAGCAGCGCCGAGGCCTTGTTCGAGGAATACAAATCACTGACCCGAGGGCGCGACCTCGACCTGTCCGGGCTGAGCTACGCACGCCTGGACGAACTGGGCCCGCAGCAGTGGCCATTTCCGCCCGGCGCTGATCAAGGCACCATGCGCCTCTACACGGATGGACGCTTTCCGCACGACTCCGGCCGCGCCCGCTTCCATGCCGATCCCTACCTGGCGCCCCAGGAGCCCTGCACCCCCGACTACCCGCTGATCCTCAATAGCGGGCGCCTGCGCGACCAGTGGCACGGCATGAGCCGCACCAGCACGGCCTCCCGCCTGTTCGGCCATGTCGAAGCCGCGACACTGAGCCTGCACCCCGAGGATCTGCAGCGCCGCCAGCTGCAGGACGGCGACCTGATCACACTGAGCAGCCGCCGCGGCAGCCTGATCCTGCCGGTGCAGGCAGACGATGCCCTGCGACCTGGCCAGGCCTGGCTGCCCATGCACTGGGGCAAGCGCTTTCTCAAGGGACTGGGGAGCAACGCACTGACCCTGCCCGCCGTCGATCCGCTGTCCAGGCAGCCCGAGCTCAAGCATGCCAGCGTCGAAGTCAGCAAGGCCCAGCTGCCCTGGCGCCTCGTCGCGCTGGTCGAGGGCGAGGTGCAGAGCCGCTTGCAGGCCCTGCGCCCGCTGTTCGAGGCGTTCGCCTACGCCAGCCTGGTACCGACCGGCCGCGAACGACCGGCACTGCTGATCCGTGCAGCCAGTGCCGAGCCTCCTGCCTCGGAGCTGCTCGAGCGGATCGATCAGCTGCTGCAGCTCAGCAGCGGACCGATCCTGGCCTATGACGATCCGAGCCGATCCATCAGCAAGCGCGTACGCCTGGACGAAGGCCGAATCAGCGGTTTCCGACTGGCCGGCGAAACGCTCGCCGGCCAGTGGCTACGCAGCGTGTGGCAGGACGGACGACTCACAGGCGACCAGCAGCGCTGGCTGCTCGCCCCCCTGTCGGCGCCACCCGGCAACGTCGGCGCAGCGCCCAGCAAGGTCCTGTGCAATTGCCTGAACGTCAGCGAGGCCAAGGTCCGCGCCGGCATTGCCAAGGGTCTCGACCTGGCCGACCTGAAGCAGACGCTCGGTTGCGGCACCAGCTGCGGCTCCTGCGTCCCCGAAATCAAGCGCCTGCTGGCCACCCGGCCAGTTGCGCAAACCCTGTGAGGAACCTGACATGAGTGCAAAAGTCTGGCTGGTAGGCGCAGGCCCCGGTGACCCGGAGCTGCTCACCCTCAAGGCGGTCAAGGCACTGCGGCAGGCCGAGATCGTCCTGATCGACGATCTGGTCAACCCGGCCGTGCTCGAACACAGCCACGCAGCGCGCATCATCCCGGTGGGCAAGCGTGGCGGATGCCGTTCCACGCCACAGACCTTCATTCATCGCCTGATGCTGCGCTACGCCCGCCAGGGCAAATGCGTGGTACGCCTGAAAGGTGGCGACCCGTGCATCTTCGGCCGCGGCAGCGAAGAAGCGGACTGGCTGGCCGCACGAGGCATCGAGGTGGAGATCGTCAACGGCATCACCGCCGGCCTGGCAGGCGCAACCAGCTGCGGCATCCCCCTGACCCTGCGTGGCACGGCCCGTGGCGTGACCCTGCTGACCGCCCACACCCAGGACGACAGCGCATTGAACTGGGCCGCGCTGGCGCAGAGCGGCACGACGCTGGTGATCTACATGGGCGTGGCGAAACTGGCGGACATCCGCACGGGACTGCTCGCCGGCGGCATGCCGAGCGAGATACCGGTGGCGATGATCGAGAGCGCCTCGTTGCCACAGCAGCGCGAATGCCGCAGCCGCCTCACCAGCATGCTCGACGATGCGGCAGCCTTCGCCCTGAAGAGCCCGGCGATCCTGGTCATCGGCGAGGTCGTGCAACAACGCGCCACGCTGGATCTTGCGCAGCTGGCGCACGGATGAGCGCGCAGAAAAAGAAAAACCCGGCCGAAGCCGGGTTTTCTCAGAGCGCCAGATGCATTACTGCTTGATCTGGGCTTCCACTTCGGCTTCAACGCGACGGTTGATGGCGCGGCCGGAGTCGCTGGCGTTGTCGGCAACCGGGCGAGTCTCGCCGTAGCCAACAGCGTTCACGCGCTCACCGTCCACACCGTACTGGTTGACCAGCACGTTACGCACGGCGTTGGCACGACGCTCGGACAGCCCCTGGTTGTAAGCATCGCTACCGACGGAGTCGGTGTGACCTTCAACGGTGGTGGTGGTCTGCGGGTACTGGTTCATGAAGTCAGCCAGGTTCTTGATGTCACCGTAGCTTTCTTCTTTCACGCGGTCCTTGTCGAAGTCGAACTTGACGTCCAGCTCGACACGAACGGTTTCCATGGCCGGTTCCGGAGCAGGCTCGGGAGTCGGCTCGACAGCGGCGACGACCGGAGCCGGAGCCGGCTTGCTGCCACCACCGAAGTTCAGACCCACACCGACGCCGGCTTGCCACTCGGTGTCGCCCTGGTCGATGTTGTACAGAGCGTCCACGCCAGCGCGGGCATAGAACATCTCGGTGAAGTAGTACTTGGCGCCAGCGCCTGCGATAGCCAGGGTGGAGTGGTTACGACCACTGCCGTTGGCGTCGCCGATGCTCTGATGGCCGAAACCGGCAGACACGTACGGACGCAGACCGGCAGTCGGCTGGCCGAAGTGGTAGATGGCCTTCAGGTCGGTCAGGTTGCCCTTGATGTTCTTGCTACCGGCAGAACCTTCGCCACGCAGGTCGTGGTACTCGCCATAGGACAGTGCCAGCTCGACGTCGTCGGTCAGGTAGTAGCCGATGCTGCCGCCGAACAGGTTGCCTTCGTCGTGAGCGAAGTCACGCTGAGAGTCGGCGAAGTAGCGATTGACGAAACCCTCCACCTCGACAGCGCCTTGGCCTTGCGCCAGCGCGCCGAAGGAAGTTGCGGCAACGATAGAGCCAATCACAACGCCCAAGGTGTTTTTTACTTTCATCCGTTAAATCCCCATCTTGGTGGTTAGTCAGTTGCCAGGTAAATCAGTCGGCAACTTGGCGGCGATTTTATCAGGTCTCGCCATCCCCTTAGTGGTCGGAAAGCTGAACTAAGTTTCGGAAGTTTCCGAAAATTTATCCCGCAACCGATCCAATGCTCGCTTGTAGCGCATCTTCGTCGCGCTCAAGCCCATGTGCATGATGTCTGCAATCTCTTGAAACTCGAGTTCTGCAACAAAACGCAACACGAGAATCTCTCGGTCGATCGGATTGACATGGACCAGCCAGCGGTCCAGACCGCCTCGCTCCTCGACCTTGGGAGTCTTTTCGTCGGACGCTTCTTCAAGTGGGTCCAAACTTAAGGCGTCAATCAATCGACGCTTACGCCGCTCTTTTCGATACTGCGTAATGCACTCGTTGTAGGTAATGCTGTACAGCCAGGTCTTGAACTTGGACTTGCCTTCGAAGTTCTTCAGGCCATAGAGCACTTTAAGCATGACTTCCTGACAGACATCATCAGCGTCCCTTTCGTTCCCTAAATAACGTGCGCACACATTGAATAACGTGCGCTGGTAGCGACGCATCAGCTCTTCGTAAGCACGCGTGATGTGAAACAGCTCGTCATGGGCGCGCGTCACCAGCTCTTCATCGGTGAGCTCGCGGGGGTCGTAGCGCTTGGGCAGTGGCTGAACTTTGTTCAAAACGGGTCGGGCCGACGGTCAGGACGAAAAGTGCCCGACAGGTCACACCTTGCCGGGCAGCTACATAAAATAACAGATTGGCGTCAGCGACTGTTCACGCGTTGCTCGAGCATCACTCGATTCGCGACGGATACCAGCTCACCGCTGTCGGTGAGCAAGGTGGTTTTCACCGTGCCGATCTCTTCGATCTGCCCTTCGACATCACCCACCTGCACTTGTTGCCCGACCTGGTACAACTCGCGCACATAAATGCCTGCCAGGATCTGGCTGGCGATATCCCGACTACCCAGGCCCAGGGCCAGTGCAACCGCCAGCCCGACGGAAATCAGGACGATGGCGATGACGTTGTTGAGCAGGTCGGTCTTGACTTCCAGCTGACCGATGGCCACGGAAATGCTGATGATGATCACCAGGCCCTGGGCCACGCGACCGAGACCGTGCGCGTACTCCAGACCCACGCCTTCTGCGGCGCCACGTACCAGGCTACTGACCAGTTGCGCCAGCAGCACGCCGGCGAGCAGCACCAGCGCGGCACCGAACACCTTGGGCAGATACAGCGCCAGCACGTCGAGCGTGGCGGAAACCCGCTGCAGGCCGAGGGACTCCGCGGCCGAGACCAGGAAGATCAGCAGCACGAACCAGTAGACGATCTTGCCGATCAGGGTCGACACCGAGGCGTGAATGCCCACGCGGGCCAGCATCTTGGTCAGGCCAGTGCCGGTCATCAGGCGATCAAGGCCGACCTTGCCCAGCAGCTTGGACAGCAGGGTATCGAGCAGCTTGGCGACGACGAAGCCGAGCAGCACCAGCACCAGCGCAACGAACAGGTTGGGAATGAAGCCGGCAACCTTGGTCCAGAGTGCGGTCATCGCGGAAATCAGGCTTTGGGTCCAGGGGTCGAGTTCCATTTCAATCAGCCTTATCAGCAGCAGCAGAGGATTGGGTACGGCGCGAAACCGGCGCCACATGCGCCGAACCGTTGTTCAGGGCGATCATCAAGGCCTGTGCCCAGTGCCCCATCAGGCTGAACAGATCGCCCGCACCGACTTGCCGGTTGGCGGTCTTGAGAACCCGGTGCAGACAGGCATCGTCGTCATGGCTGGACGGCGAGGACTTGAGCAAATCGCGTAGAGATTCTTCAAATGGATCGTGCATGCGCACCTCACGGGATGTCACGGCTAGACGTCATGGCCGGGCAATGAGTCACACATCACAGCCAGCGCCAGCGGCGGAAAAGCAACAACTGCCCCACCGCCAGCAGCAGCATCAGGCCGCAGGCGACGAAGAAACCGGTGGGATTGTCAGCCCCGGGAATGCCGCCGACGTTGATGCCCAGCAGCCCGGTCAGGAAGCTCAGCGGCAGGAACAGGCCGGTAATCACCGTGAAGCGGTACATGATCCGATTCATGCGTTCGCCAAGCCGGCTGCTTTCCGCCTCGAGCACCAGGCCGACCCGCTCACGGATCAGCTCCAGCTCCTCCAGGTAGCGCGTCAGCCTGTTGTTGAGCTCGTTCCAGTAGTCATCGTCGTCCTCGACGAACCACGGCTGCTTGTTGCGTGCCAGCTGCGCATACAGGTCACGCTGCGGCGCCAGGAACCGGCGCAGGCTGGCAGCGCGTCGGCGCACCTGCAGCATCAGGCCGTGATCCGGGCGGTAGCATTCGTCTTCGTCGAGACGGTCTTCCTCGTCATCCAGTTGCTCGCTCAGCTCGGTCACCAGATCGTCGACGCGACTGGTCAGGTGGCGCGCCAGCTCCAGCAGCAGCTCGGAGGAGGTTCTGGGACCCTTGCCGGCCTGCAGATCGGCGATCAGCGCATCGGTCGCCAGCAGCGGACGCAGACGCAGGGAAATGATGCGCCTGGCATCGGCGAAGATGCGCACCGAGACCATGTCCTCCGGCTCGGCCCCTGGGTTGCGGTTGATACCCCGTAGAAACACCAGCAGCTCATGGTCCGGCAAGGGCAGCAGGCGCGGCCTGGTGTTCTCCTCCAGCAGCAGGTCGCAGCTGAATTCGTCCAACCCGCTGCTCTCGCGCAGCCAGCGCTGCGCCTGCTCCTGGCTACGATCCCAGTGCAGCCAGAGGCTTTCCTGCTCGGCCAGTTGCAGGCTGTCCAGCTGGCTGCGCTCGATGCTGCGCGCGCCGCCCTGCCCGTCGAGCACGAAGGCATGCAGCAGCGCGGCATTCGGCCCCGGCATCGCACTCACTCCGGCATGTTCAGCGCTTGCGGCGACACGATGACGCCGTTGTTGTCGGCGTACAGATACTCGCCCGGTTTGAAGGTGACGCCACCGAAGGTCACGGCCACGTTGAGGTCGCCGATACCGCGCTTGTCGGTCTTCATCGGGTGGCTGGCCAGCGCCTGCACGCCGAGATCGGTCTGCGCGATCACGTCGACGTCACGGATGCAGCCATACACCACGATGCCTTCCCAGCCGTTCTTGGCCGCCTTCTCGGCGAGCATGTCGCCGAGCAGCGCACGGCGCAGGGAGCCGCCACCGTCCACCACCAGTACCTTGCCCTGACCAGGCAGGTCGACCTGCTCCTTCACCAGGGAGTTGTCTTCGTGGCACTTGATCGTGACGATCTGGCCACCGAAGGAATCGCGGCCGCCATAGTTGGCGAACATCGGCTCGACCACCTGAACCAGCTCCGGGTACGCATCGCACAGATCGGGGGTGACGTAGTGCATGACAGAACTCCTTTCGACATTGGATAAGCAAGGGCGGCTGGCGCCGGGGTCACCTTCATTGACCCGCGCTCGCCGGGACAATTCAGCGCAATGCGGCTGCGCCCGGCGAACGAGTGACTGGCAACAAATCCTGAAAATGACCGGCTGCGCCTGATGCGTCACATATTAGCGTCAAGCGCGCCATGAAGAAACGCCCGCAACCCCTCAAGCGTCCTGGCTGGCGCCTCGCTCGGCGAAGCCATCGGGCAATCGCAGGTGCTGCAACCAGTATTCGGCGAGCGGCCATACCTCGCGCTGCGCCTCCTTGCTGACCAGCATCTCGATATGGCCGAAATCGCTGGAGAAGCCAGCCGTCTTGGCCAGCAGGAGAAACTCCGAGTCCGCCGCCGAGCACTGCTCGAGCAGCTTGCGACAAGCCCAGGCAGGGTCCTGGTGGTCGCCGGCGGCACTCACCGCGAGCAGCGGCAGGCGCACCTCGGCAAGCCCGGCCCACCAGTCCCGCTCGTCGTCGGCGAAACGCCCGAACAGGCGCAACCAGCGCAGGGTTTCCAACGCCAGCCCGACGGGCTCGTCCTCGGGACCGCGTTTGAGACGCCGCCCGGACAGGTAGGGAAAGGCACGCAACAACAGGCGGCTGCCCCACTCCACCGGCGGGATCTTAAGCGGCCAGTAGATGCGACTGATCTGACTGCCGAACAGTGCCGCCGAGCGCGCCCGTGCCTCGTCGAGATAGCCACCGCCCAAGGCGGCGGCCAGGATCACCCCGCCCAGCGAGTGACCGATCCAGTGCGGCACCTGACCACTCTGCTCGAAGATGAAGTCGGCGATGGCCGGCAGGTCGTAACGTACGTACTGGGCCACGCTGTTGCTGCTGTAGCACTCGTTGCGCGGCGACAGGCCATGACCGCGCATTTCGGCGATCCACACATCGAAACCGGCCCGCGCCAGGTGCGCGCCCAGGCCGATGCCCTTGGGCGAGTACCAGAAGCGTCGGTTGGAGAAGCTGCCATGCAGCAGCACCACGGGCACCCCACGGCCACCCTCGTGGCGGGCCGGCCCGAGACGCGTGAGCGCCAGCTCGACACTCGGGTCCGGGCTGTTGTTGGGCTTGAGAAGGTAGATGTCCTCACTGAGGTCGCCACGCAACTCGGCGCTGATCAGAGATACCGGGAAAAGCTCACTACTGCTCTGCATGGACCACGGAGACCACAATGGCGCTGAACGGCATGCGAAAGAACTGCCGAAAGCAATTCATGCCGCCGTCAGCGACGGACCAGGGGGCTGCCTGCTCGGATGGCAGGCAACGAAAACCGTCGGGAGCGTCTGCACGATCGCTTTCGACGGCCTGAAAAGCAAAAAAAGGGCGGGATCAACCCGCCCTTCTTCGGTCGATCGCGAGGCTTAGGCCGGTTGGGCCTCGGCCAGGAAGAACCAGGTGTCGAGTACCGAATCCGGGTTCAGCGACACGCTCTCGATGCCCTGCTCCATCAGCCAGCGCGCCAGGTCCGGGTGGTCCGACGGGCCCTGACCGCAGATGCCGATGTACTTGCCCGCCTTGTTGCAGGCGGCAATGGCGTTGGCCAGCAGCTTCTTCACCGCCGGGTTACGTTCATCGAACAGGTGCGCGACGATGCCGGAGTCGCGATCCAGGCCCAGGGTCAGCTGGGTGAGGTCGTTGGAACCGATGGAGAAACCATCGAAGAACTCCAGGAACTCATCGGCCAGCAGGGCGTTGGACGGCAGCTCGCACATCATGATGACCTTCAGGCCATCCTGACCACGGGACAGACCATTGCTGGCCAGCAGCTCGACCACCTGGCTGGCTTCGCCGAGGGTACGCACGAACGGCACCATGATCTCGACGTTGGTCAGGCCCATCTCGTTGCGCACTTTCTTCAGTGCGCGGCACTCCAGCTCGAAGCAGTCGCGGAACGACTCGCTGATGTAGCGCGAGGCACCACGGAAGCCGAGCATCGGGTTCTCTTCTTCCGGCTCGTACAGCTTGCCGCCGATCAGGTTGGCGTATTCGTTGGACTTGAAGTCCGACAGGCGCACGATGACCTTCTTCGGCCAGAACGCGGCGGCCAGGGTGCTGATGCCCTCGACCAGTTTCTCGACGTAGAAGTCGACCGGGTCACCGTAGCCGGCGATGCGCTTCTCGACGCTGTCCTTGATCTCCGGCGGCAGGCCGGCGAAGTTCAGCAGCGCTTTCGGGTGCACGCCGATCATGCGGTTGATGATGAATTCCAGGCGGGCCAGGCCCACGCCCTCGTTGGGCAGTTGGGCGAAGTCGAAGGCGCGGTCCGGGTTACCGACGTTCATCATGATCTTGAACGGCAGGTCCGGCATGGCGTCGACCGAGTTCTTGCGAATGTCGAAGCCCAGTTCGCCTTCGAAGATGAAACCGGTGTCGCCTTCGGCGCAGGAAACGGTGACGCCCTGGCCGTCCTTCAGCACGCTGGTCGCGTTGCCGCAGCCAACCACGGCCGGAATGCCCAGTTCACGGGCGATGATCGCCGCGTGGCAGGTACGCCCGCCACGGTTGGTGACGATGGCGCTGGCGCGCTTCATCACCGGCTCCCAGTCCGGGTCGGTCATGTCGGAGACCAGCACGTCGCCCGGCTGGACCTTGTCCATCTCGGAGACGTCGTGGATCACGCGGACCTTGCCGGCGCCGATGCGCTGACCGATGGCGCGACCTTCCACCAGCACGGTGCCCTTCTCTTTCAGCAGGTAGCGCTCCATCACGGTGGCGCTGGAACGGCTCTTCACGGTTTCCGGACGGGCCTGCACGATGTACAGCTTGCCGTCGTCACCGTCCTTGGCCCACTCGATGTCCATTGGGCGGCCGTAGTGCTTCTCGATGATCAGGGCCTGCTTGGCCAGCTCGCTGACCTCGGCATCGCTGATGCAGAAACGGGCGCGCTCGGCGCGGTCGACTTCCACGGTCTTGACCGAGCGGCCGGCCTTGGCTTCGTCGCCATAGACCATCTTGATCGCCTTGCTGCCCAGGTTGCGACGCAGGATCGCCGGGCGACCGGCTTCCAGGGTCGGCTTGTGCACGTAGAACTCGTCCGGGTTGACCGCACCCTGGACCACGGTCTCGCCGAGGCCGTAGGCGCCGGTGATGAACACCACGTCACGGAAGCCGGACTCGGTATCGAGGGTGAACATCACGCCGGCGGTGCCGGTTTCCGAACGCACCATGCGCTGCACGCCGGCGGACAGGGCGACCAGCTTGTGGTCGAAGCCCTGGTGCACGCGGTAGGCGATGGCGCGGTCGTTGAACAGGGAGGCGAACACCTCCTTGGCGGCGCGGATCACGTTGTCCACGCCACGGATGTTGAGGAAGGTCTCCTGCTGGCCGGCGAAGGACGCGTCCGGCAGGTCTTCGGCGGTAGCGGAGGAACGCACGGCAACCGCCATGTTGTCGTTGCCGGCGCTCATGGCGGCGAAGGCTTCGCGGATCTCGGCATCGAGACGGGCCGGGAATTCGGCGTCCATCACCCATTGGCGGATTTCTGCGCCGGTCTTGGCCAGGGCGTTGACGTCATCGACGTCCAGCGCATCCAGTGCGGCGTGGATGCGCTCGTTCAGGCCGCTCTGCTCGAGGAAATCGCGATAGGCCTGGGCGGTCGTGGCGAAACCACCGGGAACCGAGACGCCGGCACCCGCCAGATTACTGATCATCTCGCCGAGGGATGCGTTTTTGCCCCCCACATGCTCTACATCGTGGACGCCGAGCTTATCGAGGGAAACTACGTACTCTACCAAGGTGATCTCTCCACTAGAATGTTGGAAAAGCTCAGAACTCGCGTGAAGCCCGCTGCACTTAGGCCCTGCAGGGCTCCAGCTGGCAGCCTTCACGCAAATTCTCGGGGGGCTGGACGCTCCGGCGACAGGTTGCCGCAAGATTGTGGCCTTGCCCTTGAATAAGTAACAATGCCAGACCCCATGGGGCCGGCGAAAAACGCGGCCTATCATAGCCAAGAATCGAACTCAGCTTAAGGCCTTTGGCGCAAATGAAACGAACCGCTTTCTTCATCTCCGACGGCACCGGCATCACGGCCGAAACCCTGGGCCAGAGCCTGCTCGCGCAGTTCGAGAACATTCAATTCACCAAACTGACCCGCCCTTATATCGACAGCGTCGAAAAAGCGCGCGCCATGGTACAACAAATCGATGCCGCTGCCGAAAGAGACGGCATGCGCCCGATCATCTTCGACACCATCGTCAACCGTGACATTCGTGCGATCCTCGATACCGCGAATGGTTTCATGATCGACATCTTCTCCACCTTTCTCTCGCCGCTGGAGCAGGAGTTGAGTTCGCACTCCTCCTATTCCGTCGGCAAGTCGCACTCCATCGGCCAGAACTCCAACTACATGGAGCGCATCGAGGCGGTGAACTTCGCCCTGGACAACGACGATGGCGCCCGCACCCACTATTACGACAAGGCCGACCTGATTCTGGTCGGCGTGTCACGCTGCGGCAAAACGCCCACCTGCCTGTACATGGCCATGCAGTACGGCATCCGCGCCGCCAACTATCCGCTGACGGAAGACGACATGGAGCGCCTGCAGCTGCCCGAGTCGCTGAAGAAGTACCGCGACAAGCTGTTCGGCCTGACCATCGACCCGGATCGCCTCACCGCCATCCGCCACGAGCGCAAACCCAACAGCCGCTACGCCAGCTATGCGCAGTGCGAGTTCGAGGTGCGCGAGGTGGAGAGCCTGTTCCGCCGCGAGAACATCGCCTTCATCAACTCCACGCACTTCTCCGTGGAAGAGATTTCCGCCAAGATCCTGGTGGAAAAAGGCGTGGAACGCCGTCTCAAATAACCTGCCGCGAGCCCGCCATGACGCTCAACGATGCCGTGCTGTTCGCCCCGATCGCCCTGCTGATCGCCATCACCCCGGGGCCCAACAACTTCTGCGCGATGAACAACGGTATCCGTCATGGTGTGACGACCGCCGTACTGGCGACCACCGGGCGGGTTATCGCATTCGCTTTCTTCCTGCTCATTTCGGCGGTCGGCCTCGGCGCCATGCTGATGGCCTCCGAACAGCTGTTCACCGCGATCAAGTGGATCGGCGCCGCCTACCTGCTCTACCTGGGTGTCAGCGCCTGGCGCAGCCGCGCCTTCGCCCTGGACGAACAGCAAGGTCTGACGCAACCCAGGCGCACCCTGTGGCTGGCGACGCGCCAGGAATTTCTCATCGGCATCAGCAACCCCAAGGCCATCCTGTTGTTCGCGGCGATCTTCCCGCAGTTCATCCGCCCCGATCAGCCTGCCGCCGAGCAGTTTCTCTACCTGGGCACGACCTATCTGCTGGCGGAGTACGCCGCTTCGCTGCTCTATGCGCTGTTCGGCCTGCAGATTCGCCGCCTGATCCGCAGTGCCCGTGGCGTGCGCAACCTGAACCGCACCACCGGCGCCTTCTTCGTCGGCGCCGGCGGCCTGTTGCTGGGTACCAGCCAGCACTGAGCGACTCAGAAGCTGTCGCCCGGCACCCGTACCCAGCCTTCCATCAGGATGCGCGCGCTGCGGCTCATCACCGCCTTGGTCACCGCCCACTGACCCTCGACCTGCCGGGCCTCGGCACCGACGCGCAAGGTGCCGGACGGATGGCCGAAGCGCACCGCTTCACGCTCACCACCTCCGGCGGCCAGGTTGACCAGGGTCCCCGGCACCGCCGCCGCCGTGCCGATGGCCACCGCACAGGTGCCCATCATGGCGTGGTGCAGCTTGCCCATCGACAGCGCACGCACCAGCAGGTCGATCTCGCCGGCCTGCACCTGCTTGCCGCTGGAGGTGCGGTAATCCTTGGGCGGGCTGACGAAGGCGATCTTCGGCGTGTGTTGACGGGTCGCAGCCTCCTCGGCAGTCGCGATCAGGCCCATGCGCAGCGCACCGGCGATGCGGATCTGCTCGAAACGCGCCAGCTGCGCCGGGTCGCCATTGATGGCCTCGCGCAGCTCGGTGCCCTGGTAGCCGATGTCCTCGGCATTGACGAACACCGTGGGGATACCGGCGCTGATCAGGGTCGCCTTGAAGGTGCCGATGCCAGGCACCTCCAGGTCGTCGACGAGGTTGCCGGTGGGGAACATCGAGCCCCCCTCCTCGCCATCGTCGGACGGGTCGAGGAACTCCAGCACGATCTCCGCCGCCGGAAAGGTCACGCCATCCAGCTCGAAATCGCCGGTTTCCTGTACCTGGCCGTTGCTGATCGGCACATGGGCGATGATGGTCTTGTGAATGTTGGCCTGCCAGATGCGCACCACGCAGGTGCCGTTCTGCGGGATCCGCGCAGGGTCCACGAGGCCGGCATGGATGGCGAACGCCCCCGCTGCCGTGGACAGGTTGCCGCAGTTGCCGCTCCAGTCGACGAAGGCCTTGTCGATGGAGACCTGGCCATAGAGGTAATCGACATCGTGCTCCGGCTGACTGCTGGCCGACAGAATCACGCATTTCGACGTGGACGAGGTCGCACCGCCCATGCCATCGATATGCGCCGAATAGGGATCAGGACTGCCGATGACGCGCATGAACAACCGGTCACGCGCCTCGCCCGGCACCTGGCAGCGCTCGGGCAGATCCTGCAGGCGAAAGAACACGCCCTTGCTGGTACCGCCACGGATATAGGTAGCGGGGATTTTCACTTGCGGCAGATGAGCCATGAGTGCAGTCCTGAAAAAGTGGCCCGGATGCAATCCGGGGCAAGCAGATTTGGTCATGCCCGGATTGCATCCGGGCTACGTGCCAGACGCCGGGTGGATGGCGCTTTCCATCCACCGTGGCGGATTCCACGGTAGATGAATGAGCCGTGATCCACCCTGCGAGGTCAGGCCACCGCGCCTTCGAGGAAGTCCTTGGCAAAGCGCTGCAGCACACCACCGGCCTTGTACACGCTGACATCGGCAGCGGTATCCAGGCGGCAGGTCACCGGCACCTTGAGCACTTCACCGTCATGGCGGTTGACCACCAGGGTCAGCTCGCAACGCGGCGAGATCTCGCCTTCGATGTCGTAGGTCTCGGTACCGTCCAGGCCCAGGGTCAGGCGCGTGGTGCCCGGCTTGAACTCCACCGGCAGCACGCCCATGCCCACCAGGTTGGTACGGTGGATGCGTTCGAAGCCTTCGGCGACGATCACTTCCACGCCAGCCAGGCGCACGCCCTTGGCCGCCCAGTCGCGCGAGCTGCCCTGGCCGTAGTCGGCACCGGCAACGATGATCAGGTTCTGCTTGCGGTTCATGTAGGTTTCGATCGCCTCCCACATGCGCATGACCTTGCCTTCCGGCTCCACGCGGGCCAGCGAGCCCTTCTTGACCTGCCCGTCGACCACGACCATCTCGTTGACCAGCTGCGGGTTGGCGAAGGTGGCACGCTGCGCGGTCAGGTGATCGCCACGGTGGGTGGCGTAGGAGTTGAAGTCCTCCTCCGGCAGGCCCATCTTCGCCAGGTACTCGCCCGCCGCCGAGTCCGCCAGGATGGCGTTGGATGGCGACAGGTGGTCGGTGGTGATGTTGTCCGGCAGGATCGCCAGCGGACGCATGCCCTTGAGCGTGCGCTCGCCAGCCAGCGCGCCTTCCCAGTACGGCGGACGACGGATGTAGGTGGACATCGGTCGCCAGTCGTACAGCGGGCTTTCCGCCTCCTGCACGCTACCGAGGTCGAACATCGGAATGTAGATCTGGCGGAACTGCTCCGGCTTCACGCTGGCGGCGACGATGGCGTCGATCTCCTCGTCGCTCGGCCAGAGGTCCTTCAGGGTGACCGGATTGCCGTTGGCATCGGTACCCAGCGCGTCCTGCTCGATATCGAAGCGCACGGTGCCGGCGATGGCGTAGGCCACCACCAGCGGCGGCGAAGCGAGGAAGGCCTGCTTGGCATAGGGATGGATGCGCCCGTCGAAATTGCGGTTGCCCGAGAGCACGGCGGTGGCGTACAGGTCGCGGTCGATGATCTCCTTCTGGATCTGCGGATCGAGCGCACCGGACATGCCGTTGCAGGTGGTGCAGGCGTAGGCGACGATGCCGAAGCCGAGCTTCTCCAGCTCCGGCAGCAGGCCGGCCTCTTCCAGATACAGCCTGGCGACCTTCGAGCCTGGCGCGAACGAGGTCTTCACCCAGGGCTTGCGTACCAGCCCCAGGGCATTGGCCTTCTTCGCCACCAGACCGGCCGCGACGACGTTGCGCGGGTTGGAGGTGTTGGTGCAACTGGTGATGGCCGCGATGATCACCGCGCCGTCGGGCATCAGCCCCTCGGCTTCCTCGCCCTTGCCGGACTGCAGCTTGGCTTCATCGGCGATGCCGCGCTCGGCCAGGGCCGAGGTCGGCAGGCGTCGATGCGGGTTGGACGGCCCCGCCATGTTGCGCACCACGCTGCCCAGATCGAAACGCAGTACCCGCTCGTACTCCGCGCTTGTCAGCGCATCGCTCCACAGCCCCAGGGTCCTGGCGTAGTGCTCGACCAGCGCCACCTGCTCCGGCTCGCGACCGGTGAGCTTGAGGTAGTCGATGGTCTGCTCGTCGATGTAGAACATCGAGGCCGTGGCACCGTATTCCGGGCACATGTTGGAGATCGTCGCGCGGTCGCCGATGGACAGGCTGTCGGCCCCTTCGCCGAAGAACTCGACGTAGGCACCCACCACGCGCTCCTTGCGCAGGAATTCGGTCAGAGCCAGGACGATATCGGTGGCGGTGATGCCCGGCTGGCGTTTGCCGGTCAGCTCGACGCCGACGATATCGGGCAGGCGCATCATCGATGGATGGCCGAGCATCACGGTCTCGGCCTCCAGGCCGCCGACGCCGATGGCGATCACGCCCAGCGCATCGACGTGCGGCGTGTGCGAGTCGGTGCCGACGCAGGTGTCGGGGAACGCGATGCCGCCACGCGCCTGGATCACCGGGCTCATTTTCTCCAGGTTGATCTGGTGCATGATGCCGTTGCCGGCCGGGATCACATCGACGTTCTTGAACGCGGTCTTGGTCCAGTCGATGAAGTGGAAGCGATCCTCGTTACGACGGTCCTCGATGGCGCGGTTCTTCTCGAACGCATCCGGATCGAACCCCGCTGCCTCCACGGCCAGGGAGTGGTCGACGATCAGTTGCGTCGGTACCACCGGGTTGACCTTGGCCGGGTCGCCGCCCTTGTCGGCGATGGCATCGCGCAGGCCGGCCAGGTCGACCAGCGCGGTCTGGCCCAGGATGTCGTGGCACACCACGCGCGCCGGATACCAGGGGAAGTCCAGGTCGCGCCGGCGATAGACCAATTGCTCCAGCGACGCCGTCAGGTCCTGCGACTCGCAGCGGCGCACCAGCTGCTCGGCGAGCACGCGCGAGGTGTAGGGCAGCTTGCTCCAGGCGCCGGCCTGGATCGCCTCGACCGCCTCACGGGCGTCGAAGTAATCCAGCGCGGTACCGGGCAAGCGCTTGCGGTATTGGCTATTCACGGTGTCGGTCATGATTATTTACGATCCTTGAGCGGCACGAACTTCAGGTCTTCGGGGCCTGTGTAGTTGGCGCTCGGGCGGATGATCTTGCCGTCGATGCGCTGCTCGATGACGTGCGCGGACCAGCCGGCGGTGCGGGCGATGACGAACAACGGGGTGAACATCGCGGTGGGCACCCCCATCATGTGGTAGCTGACGGCGCTGAACCAGTCGAGGTTGGGGAACATCTTCTTGATGTCCCACATCACGCTCTCCAGGCGCTCGGCGATGTCGTACATCTTGCTGTTGCCCTGCTCCACCGAGAGCTCGCGAGCCACTTCCTTGATCACCTTATTGCGCGGGTCGCTGACGGTATAGACCGGGTGACCGAAGCCGATCACCACCTCCTTGCGCTCGACCCGGGCACGGATGTCGGCCTCGGCTTCGTCCGGGCTGTCGTAGCGCTTCTGCACTTCGAAGGCCACCTCATTGGCGCCGCCGTGCTTCGGCCCGCGCAGTGCACCGATGGAGCCGGCGATGCAGGAGAACAGGTCCGAGCCGGTGCCGGCGATCACCCGCGAGGTGAAGGTCGAGGCATTGAACTCGTGCTCGGCGTACAGGTTGAGCGAGGTGTGCATGGCACGCACCCAGGACTCGCGCGGTTTCTCGCCGTGCAGCAGATGGAGGAAGTGGCCGCCGATGGAGTCATCGTCGGTGTCCACCTCGATACGCTTGCCGTTGTGGCTGTAGTGGTACCAGTACAGCAGCGCCGAACCCAGC
This sequence comes from Ectopseudomonas khazarica, assembly GCF_017915135.1. Lineage (NCBI taxonomy): Bacteria > Pseudomonadati > Pseudomonadota > Gammaproteobacteria > Pseudomonadales > Pseudomonadaceae > Ectopseudomonas > Ectopseudomonas khazarica. Next base: position 2,894,080 of record NZ_CP068551.1, read on the forward strand.
GAGGCCATCAGCTTGTCGGCGATGTCGCGGGCACCCGGATGGTTGTGATCGTCCTTCTCCGGCGCCAGGCAACCGAGCACGGACACCGCGGTACGCATCACATCCATCGGATGCGCCGACGGCGGCAGCTGCTCCAGCGCGGCCTTCACCCCGGCCGGCAGGCCACGCAGCGCCTTGAGCTTGGCCTTGTATCCGGCCAGCTCGGCGACGTTCGGCAACTTGCCGTGGACCAGCAGGTGGGCGATTTCCTCGAATTCGCAGCGATTGGCGAAATCGAGCACGTCATAGCCGCGGTAGTGCAGGTCGTTACCGGTGCGGCCAACGGTGCACAGCGCGGTGTTGCCGGCGGCGGTGCCGCTCAGGGCGACGGACTTCTTCGGTTTGAAGCCAGGGGTGGTTTCAGTGGCACTCATGGTTATCTCCTCGAATCCTTGTTCTTGTCTTTATTTCTTGCCGGCGGCGAACAGCGCATCGAGCTTCTGCTCGAAGGCGTGGTAGCCGATGCGGTCATAGAGCTCGGCACGGGTCTGCATCAGCTCGATCACGTCCTTCTGATGGCCGTTCTGGCGAATCGAGGTGTAGACACTCTCGGCTGCCTTGTTCGCCGCGCGGAAGGCGGACAGCGGATAGAGCTGGATGGCGACGCCGACCGAGGCCAGTTCGTCGCGGGTGAACAGCGGCGTGGCACCGAACTCGGTGATGTTGGCCAGTACCGGTACGTTCAGCGCATCGACGAAACGCTTGTAGGTCGGCAGGTCGTACGCTGCCTCGGCGAAGATGCCGTCGGCACCGGCCTCGACGTAGGCCTGGCAGCGCTCGATGGCGGCGTCCACGCCTTCGGCCTGGATGGCGTCGGTACGGGCGATGAGGAAGAAATCGGGGTCGGTCCTGGCGTCTGCGGCGGCACGCACGCGGTCGACCATTTCTTCGCAGGAGACGATTTCCTTGCCCGGACGGTGACCGCAGCGCTTGGCGCCGACCTGGTCCTCGATGTGCGCTGCGGCGGCACCGGCCTTGATCAGGTTCTTGATGGTGCGCTCGATGTTGAAGGCGCTGGGACCGAAGCCGGTATCGATGTCCACCAGCAGCGGCAGGTCGCAGACATCGGTGATGCGCCGCACGTCGGTCAGCACGTCATCCAGGGTGTTGATGCCCAGGTCCGGCAAACCGAGGGAGCCGGCCGCCACACCACCGCCGGACAGATAGATGGCGCGAAAGCCCGCGCGCTTGGCCAGCAGCGCGTGGTTGGCATTGATCGCACCGATTACCTGCAGCGGACTCTCGATGGCGAGGGCCTGGCGGAAACGCTGGCCGGCGGAAAGCTGAGTCATGAATCACCTCGGGTCTTGGATGGAGTGGTGAGCGCGCCCTGCCCGTTCTGGGCAACGTAGTGGCGCTCGATGTTGCGCTTGGAGGCGCCGATATGACGGCGCATCAGCAGTTCAGCCAGTTCGCCGTCACGCTCGGCGATGGCATCGAGAATGCGGTGATGCTCGGCGAACGCCTGGCGCGGCCGGTTGGGCGTCGCGGAAAACTGCAGGCGGTACATGCGCACCAGCTGATACAGCTCGTCGCAGAGCAGCTTGGCCAGGGTGCGATTGCCGCTGCCCTGGATGATCCGGTAGTGGAAGTCGAAGTCGCCTTCCTGCTGGTAGTAGCCGACCCCCGCCTTGAAGGCGGCGTCCTGCTCGTGCAGTTCCAGCACCCGGCGCAGCTCGTCGATTTCCGTCTGCGTCATGCGTTCGGCAGCCAGGCGGCAGGCCATGCCTTCCAGCGATTCGCGGATCTCGTACAGCTCGATCAGCTCGGCATGGCTCAGCGATACGACCCGCGCCCCCACGTGCGGGACGCGCACCAGCAGCTTCTGTCCCTCCAGGCGGTGAATCGCCTCGCGCAACGGGCCGCGACTGATGCCATAGGTACGCGCCAGCTCCGGCTCGGAGATCTTGCTGCCAGGAGCGATCTCGCCCTTGACGATGGCCGCCTGGATCAAGCGAAAGACATGCTCGGAAAGTGTTTCCGAATCCGCCTGAGGCGTGACCAGTTCATTCGATTCGAGCAGCATGATTGTCGACACCAGAGCATTTCTATAGGTGCAAAACTACGCTCAAAAGCCGAACCAGTCAAAGCAGACCAAAGTATTGTCGACAATATTTTCAACTCAGCCAGGTCTGAAAAGCGCGACCTTACTTGCAGAAAGCTACATAAGCGTCTGTCAGCATGGAAAATCCCCATGCTAGAATTCGCCGAACTCAAGCCCGGCCAGCGTCCGCTGCCTCGCCTGCTAGACTTCATGGCGGACAAGTGTCTGGCAGGATGCCTCCAGGCGCTGTTCATCACCCTCTTCTGGCAAGACCTCTCAAGGACTCATGAGACTGAAACCCTTCTCCTTGCTGCTCTGCCTGTTGACCCTGTCCTGCCCTGCTCTGGCCATGGGCAAGTCTGTCTATGGCCTGAACGAATACATCTACATCGAAGAGCTCGACCTCCAGGTGGCAGCCAAGCTCGACACCGGCGCCAAGACCGCCTCGCTCAGCGCCCGAGACATCGAACGCTTCAAACGCGACGGGGAAACCTGGGTGCGTTTCGTGCTGGCCATCGACGACACCCACGAGCGCACGATCGAGCGCCCTCTGGCGCGTATCAGCAAGATCAAACGCCGTGCCGGCGACTACGATCCGGACGAGGGCAAGACCTACACCGCGCGCCCTGTAATCGACCTTGAACTGTGCATGGGGCAGGCCCTGCGCACAATTGAAGTGAACTTGACCGACCGAAGTGCATTCCAATACCCGCTTCTGATCGGCTCCGAAGCCCTCAAGCATTTCGGTGCCATGGTCGATCCAAGCCTAAAATATGCAGCTGGAAAACCCGGCTGCACCGATGACGCAACCCCTGGCGAGTAATTCCCATGCGCTCTCTGAACCTGCATCTGAAAGTCCTGATCACCCTGCTGGTGACCCTGGGCGTTCTGATTACGGCATACCAAATCTTCATTCTCGGCATCCCGGTGACCGAGGACGAGACCGACGATCTGTGGAACATCGACGCCAAGGTCGAGTTTCAGGCCAGCCCGCGTGAGCCGGTCAAGCTGCAGATGTTCGTACCGCCGCTGAACCAGGATTACGTGAGCCTCAACGAGAGTTTCATCTCCAACAACTATGGCGTCAGCGTCAACCGTGTCGACGGCAATCGCCGCGTCACCTGGTCGGCCCGTCGCGCCAACGGCAAGCAGACCCTCTACTACCGCCTGGTGCTGACCAAGCGTTACAGCGGCGAGCAGGCACCTGCCAAGGGGCCGATCTTCCGTGACAGCATTGCCGTGGAAGGCCCGGAGAAGATCGCTGCAGAAGCGCTGCTCGCGCCGATCCGCCAGCACTCCGCGGATGTCGAGACCTTCATCAGCGAGACCATCAAGCGCGTCAACAACGCCAACGACGACAACGTCAAGCTGCTGCTCGGCGGCGACGCGTCCACCGTCAACAAGGCCAAGGTCGTCGAGCTGCTGCTGTCCATCGCTCACGTGCCGATGGAACGCGTGCACACCATTCGCCTGCAGGCCGAGGTCGCCCAGTCGCCCGAGCTGTGGCTGCGCAGCTTCAATGGCCAGAAATGGCTGTACTTCAATCCCGAATCCGGCGAGCAGGGTCTGCCTGCCGATCGCCTGGTCTGGTGGATCGGTGACGAAGAGCTGGTCAACCTCGAAGGGGGTCGTCAGGCCCAGGTCAGCTTCAGCCTGAACAACAGCGAGATGAATGCCATCCGCCTGGCCAAGCTGACCGACGAGAACACCGACGCCAGCTTCCTCGAGTACTCGCTGTACGGCCTGCCCCTGCAGACCCAGCAGACCTTCATGATCATGGTCATGATCCCGATCGGCGTACTGGTGATCCTCATCCTGCGCAACCTGGGTGGCCTGCAGACCCTGGGGACCTTTACCCCGGTGCTGATCGCCCTGGCCTTCCGCGAAACCCAGCTGGGCTTCGGCATCTTCCTGTTCACCGTGATCACGGCGCTCGGCCTGTCGTTGCGCTCCTACCTGGAACACCTGAAGCTGCAGATGCTGCCACGCCTGTCGGTGGTGCTGACCTTCGTGGTGGTGCTGATCGCCGCCATCAGCCTGTTCAGCCACAAGCTGGGTCTGGAGCGCGGCCTGTCCGTCGCCCTGTTCCCGATGGTGATCCTGACCATGACCATCGAACGCCTGTCGATCACCTGGGAAGAGCGCGGCGGCGGCCATGCCTTCAAGGTCGCCATCGGTACCCTGTTCGCCGCCACCGTCGCACACCTGCTGATGATGGTTCCGGAGCTGGTGTACTTCGTGTTCACCTTCCCGGCGATCCTGCTGATCCTGGTGGGCTTCATGCTGGCGATGGGTCGTTACCGCGGCTATCGCCTGACCGAACTGTTCCGTTTCAAAGCCTTCCTCAAGGACTAAGACCATGTTCGGCCTGATCAAGACGTGGAAGGCCCTTGAAGCCAAAGGCATCATGGGCATCAACCGACGCAATGCGGACTACGTGCTGAAGTACAACAAACGGCACCTGTACCCCATCGTCGACGACAAGATCATCACCAAGGAACGCGCCATCGAAGCCGGTATCGATGTACCGGAGCTGTACGGCATCATCGATACCGAGAAAGGCATCGACAAGCTCGACCAGATCATCGCCGGGCGCAACGACTTCGTCATCAAGCCGGCGCAGGGCGCTGGCGGTGACGGCATCATGGTGATCGCGGACCGCTTCGAGGATCGCTTCAAGACCGTCTCCGGCAAGATCGTCAGCCATGAGGAGCTGGAACAGCAGATTTCCAGCATCCTCTCCGGGCTGTACTCGCTCGGTGGCCACCGCGATCGCGCGCTGATCGAGTACCGCGTGACCCCGGACACCATCTTCAAGAGCATCAGCTACGAGGGCGTACCGGATATCCGCATCATCGTGCTGATGGGCTACCCGGTGATGGCGATGCTGCGCCTGCCAACACGGCAGTCCAGCGGCAAGGCCAACCTGCACCAGGGCGCCATCGGCGTCGGTGTCGACCTGGCCACCGGCGTCACCCTGCGCGGCACCTGGCTGAACAACAAGATCAGCAAGCACCCGGACACCACCAACGCGGTGGATGGCGTGCAACTGCCGAACTGGGATGGCTTCATGAAGCTCGCCGCCGGCTGCTACGAGCTCTGCGGCCTGGGCTACATCGGCGTGGACATGGTCCTGGACCAGGACAAGGGGCCGTTGATCCTCGAACTCAACGCCCGCCCGGGCCTGAACATCCAGATCGCCAACGACTGCGGTCTGACCCATCGCGCCCACGCGGTGGAGGCCCACCTGGAAGAGCTGAAAGCCAAGGGTCTGCAGGAAGACGCCGAGGAACGCGTACGCTTCTCCCAGGGCTTGTTCGGCCACGTCGTCAGCAAGGAAGTCTGACGCCCAAGCCTCCCTGTCTTGCAGGGAGGCTGCTGCCCGCCCGCGCATGGCGGGTAGCCCCCCACACCTCCCCTTAGCGCATGATCGCCAGCTCGAAGGCCCCTTCATCGGCATGCGCATGGCGCTGCATGCCCGCCTCATCCACCGCCAGCGCCTGCAAGGGGCGCTTGAACGGTTTGTTGTCGAGCGTCTGCAGGCTGCGGTCCTCGTCGGTGGTGATCAGCAGCACGTAGCGCTCGCCGCGTTCGGCACGCACCTGCACCGTCCCCTCGATGAAGGCGTAGCGGTACCAGGTTTCCGGGTGCAGCTGATACACCGCATCGCTGACCAGCCGGGTCGGCTGCTTGGCTTCATCGAGAAACAGCAGTGACGGATAGACCACCTGGCGATTGGCGAAACTGCGCACCCGCAAGCCATAGCTGCGCCGTGATGCCGGCAGTTTCACGGCCGCGTAGTAGCTGCGTCCCATGGGAAAATCGAAGCTCGGCGAGAAGCGGTCCAGCTCCTCGTAACGCGGCTCTTCGGCCGAAAGCACGGTGAAATCGCTGTCGCGCAACTGGCCACAGCAGCGTGTCGACAATTCACTGTACAGCCCGTCACCACGCGACTGGCTGCCGGCGAGCAACGCCTGCATGGCGGCGGTCGGTTGCCCGTCGAGCATGGGGAGCGCCGGCTTGCTGCGCTCGAACTCGATCTGCCGGCCTTCGCTGTAACGAACGCTGGAGGGCGCCTCGACGTCGGAGCGGCCAGAGCGCGTCGGGACGGATGAGTTGTGCATGCGCCCCTGCTCGTCGACCCAGGTGTAGTAAGGGCTGTCGGAGGTACCCCGGGAGAAACCACGACCTTCCAGCACCTCCGAGTCGATGTAGTCCCCTGCCCGCTCGCCACTGGCCAGCACGTGGTCGTTCCCGGACGCGCCAGCGACCTGTGCACCGGCATAGAAGCTGTTCTGCAGCTGGCCATTGCCATCGACCCAGGTGAAATAGCGGCGCTTGCTCTCCCCGGTGCTCGGCGCACTCCCCGGCCAGGTGCCGCCCTCGCCCAGGCGGGCCTGGTCGCTTTTTTCCGCATGCAGCCTCGCCTGACGTTGCTGCTCGGCGAAGCGTGTATCGACGAAGGTGTTGTGCACCCGGCCCTGCTCGTCGACCCAGGTCAGATAACGGCTGCTGGCGTCGGCCTGCCAGGCGACGGGCAGGAGCAACAGAGCGAACGCGAGCCTGCGCATGGTCTCAGAACCTCGAGGTGTAGGTCATGGAGAAGATGTAGGCCTTGACCGTGGTTTCCACGTTGAGCCCGGCGTAAGGGTTGTAGACCAGGTTGTCCAGGCCTTCGCAGCTGACGTTGCAACTGCTGCCCGCCGGAATGTTTTGCTTGGAAACGAAGTAGTTAAAGCCGATATCGATGGTGCTGTCCTTGTCCCAGCGGTACCCCAGACCCAGGCCGTAGAGATCGGCATCGCCGACCGGCGCCAGCACGTCTGCCTTGTTCTCGGGAATGGCCGAGGGGCGGTACTCGTAGCCGGCGCGCAAGGCCAGGCGATCATTGACGTCGTACTGCACGCCGACACCCCAGCTCCAGGTGTCACGATAGCCACGGTCGAGAATGATGCTGCGACTGGTGGCGTTACCGCCACCGAAGGTCGTGGCGATGCGCAGCAGATCCAGCTCGCGGTCGAACTCGATCTCGAACTTGTTCCAGTCACTGTAATCGACCCAGCGCAGGTCCAGGTTGAACTGCCACTTGTCGAAGGGGCGCACCTTGATACCGGTGCTGAAGGCGTCCGGATAGGTCAGTTTCAAGGACGCGTTGCCGGCCTCCTGGTCGACCCCATAAGGGAAGATCGGGTTGAGTATCTGGCCAAACAGCGAGCCTTGCAGGCCCGACCAGAAGCCTGCCCAGTCCTCGCTGTAGTCGATGCGGTACTTGCCCTTGAGGTTCATCCGCGCCTCGCTCTGGTAGGTCGCCCCCCAGGCGAACCAGTCGGTCGGCTCCCAGAGAATACCCAGGTTGTAGCTCGGCGACAGGCTCTGTTCGAGGTCGAGATCGAGGTTGGCCAGCGAGTCGAACGGGCCGATCTTGCCGCTGCAGACATTGATGAGCGCGCCGATGAAGTCATCCAGCCCCGGCAGGCACAGCGCTTCGTTGAGAACGCGGGTCAGACCGGTGAGCATGCCAGGGTTGCGGAAGTCCTGGTTGAGCGCCACCGCCTGGTGAGAGAAGCCGATGGACAAGCCCAGGGACAGCTCGTCGTTGACCTGGTAGGCCAGCGACGGCGAGAAGTAGGTGATGCGCTGCAACGACACCTGGCGCCCCTGGAAACGGCCCGGATCGTCGTCCGAGTCTCGTGAATAGCCCAGCGCCATCGGTGCGTAGACATTGGTGGCGAAGGTGAACTTCGAGCCTGGCGGGTTGATCGACAACCCCGCCAGCGGCGCCACCAGGAGCGGCAGTTCGGTCATCCCGCCGACGCCGGGCAGGTACATGGTAGGCGTCAGCGTGCGGCTGCTGGAGTTCTTGAACGGGTCGTCGTCGTAGCCCATGAAGCCATAGCCTTCGCGGGCCTCGAACTTGGCGCGAATGTCCATCACCCCACTGAGCAGCTTGACCGTCGTCTGCCGCCCCTTGAGCTTGCTCAGGGCGGCCGGGTTGTAGTGCACGGCATCGATGCCGGTGGAGTCGGCGGTCACGGCGTTGCCCATGGCCATGGCCTTGGGGTTGCCGATGGTCAGGTTGTTGGCCAACTGCGCCTGTGCGGGCAGGACGCAAGCTGCGACCAACCCGACCAGCAGCAGCGCCTGCAGCTTGGCAAGATGATTCATATCCGGTTCGCTCGCTGCTTACTCGGCCTTGAGGCCCTTGATATCAAGGGGCATGGAGATCCCGAGCAGGACATCGGGCGAATCTTCGGTCATGCCGAAACCGGCATTGACGTTGACGATGGTGTTCGGCGCGGTGCGCAGGCCCAGCGAGAAGTTCATCACCGCACTGGTCTGTTCGTTCCCTTCCAGCGTGACGTCGCTGAACTTGAACGTCGGCGCCAGGTTGTGCGCCATCTGCAGCGATGTCGCCAGCGAGACGTCGTAGGACAGCGCGTAGGCGAAGCCCATGCTCAGCGACAGGCTGGAGCCGGGCTCGACCTCTTCCAGCAGGCGGCCGCCACGCACCTGGTCGGCATCGCGGATCGGCAGGTTGTAGGTGTAACCCAGCGAACCGAACAGCACCACCGGGTCGATCACGTAGGACATGTTGGCGCCGACGCCCAGGCTGTAGTAGCCGTTTCCGGTGGCCAGGCCATCGTCGAGGCTGACGTCGTAGGGGCTGTCCCCCGTCGGCAGGCCGAGGGTGGCGAACAGGGTGGTGACCGGCCGGCCGCGCTCGGACGACCAGGGTTGCCAGCGCAGGCTGGCGGAGACGTCGCCAAGGCTGTAGGTGCTGAGGTCGCGCTCGGTGTCGTACTTGGCCAGGAACGGCACACGCATGCTGAAGGTGAGGTTGTCCCAGACGCCGTAGTCGAAGGTGAAGGAGTTGGTGAAGGTGTGCTGCGCCTCGCTCTGGCCGATCACGCTGTAGACGTTCTCCCCGGTGCGCACGGTCTGGATCTGCGTATCGCGCAGCAACGAGTAGTCGAAGCCGTAGGTCAGCGTACGCTCGCCCTTCTTGAGCAGCGTGTAGCTCTTCTCGGCGGCCTGGAACACCTCTTCCAGCGCTTTGGCGCTGTCGGCGTCATCGTCCTTCTTGGTCAGCGCATCACGCGCATCGTCGACCGTGGCCTCCTCGGCCAGGACCGGTTGTGCTGCAGCAAGCGCCAGCATGGCCAGCCATGCGTACCCCCAAACTCCCATGACGCTATCCCCAGATCGTTGTTGTTATGCCGGGTGAATCACTTGCGGCGAATGTACTGGATGTCGCCTCCCGACCCTAAGCGGTCGGCCTGATTCGTGGTGAACTTGGCCATCTGCGGAAACTCGCGGAAAGCCAGCATGCTGATGGTGCGGTCATCGATGATGCGCAGGTCACGGTCGGTCAGCGCCATGGCGTTGGCCGGCTCATTGCCACTGGGAAAGATCACGAACAGGACGTTCTGATCCCATATCTCCTCGAAACGCACGCGGGTGAAACTGATGTTGCCCAGCGCCGGGTCGGCGATGAACACGTGGTCGTTGTAGACATCGCGCACCACCACGAAATGTTTGAAGCCGGCGTACTCGATCGGCACGATGGCCGGGTGTTCGAGCTGCGCAAGGTCATCGAACGCAGCCCGGAAACCGCCGCTCTTGTAGCCCAGGGCGGTGACGAAGCGCTTCATGTCGAGCAACGAAAAACCGCGCCGCTCGACGATCTTTTCCGCCTCGCCGAAATGCAGCAGCCCCTCCATCACCTGGCGCTCTTCCAGGTTGCGCCCCAGGAAGTAGTCGAGCAGCGTGGTCAGAGCCGCGGACCCGCAGCTGTAGTCGTAGGCCTGGCGAATCACGTTGCGAAACTGCAACTGACTCATCGGCTCCAGCACCACCGACTCGCGCAGCGGGCCATTGGGCAGCAGCGGCTGGGTGATGTTCACCGTCCCGGCTGGCTGCGGCTTGGTGTCGACAGCCTCGGTGAAACCGTACAAACCGATCAGGCTGCCCACGAGAATTTCGATCATTGGTCAATCCGCGACTGCATACAACGAGACAGGAGCCCGGCCGCGAACAGCGGCAGAGCTCCTGCGGATCAGCTCAAGCGAGGATCAATGCCCCCAGATCTTGACGGTGGAGCCGGCCATGTCGAGACCGTTGATGGCGACGCCACCAATGGTGCCGTTGCCGATCTTCACGGCGTCCACGGCGACACCGCCGTTGATGCCCGGCAGGCCGATTTCCAGCTTGTTGTCGACCACGTCGACGGTCAGCGGGTTGGCTTCGTCGATGTTGAAGCCGGACAGGGTGACGGTGTTCAGGCTCAGGCTGTTGCTGCCGTCGCTGACACCGGTTTCGGTATCGGTGTAGACGATCGAACCGATGGTGGCATCGAAGTTACCGGCGATGCTGATACCAGCCTGACCGGTGACGCCGGCCAGGTCGGAGTCATCCAGCGCTTTCAGGTCGGCCTGGGCCACGAACGGAACAGCCATGACGGCGGCGGCAAGAGCGAGTTTTTTCAGGGTCATCATTGTTGTTATCTCCACAGTTCAAATGGGGGGGCCCCGGGCTCTGCCGGTGACGTCCTGTCACGAGCAGCCTGATCGGCTCATGCCGATCACCAGACCTGTCGCGGCTTCCCTAGGTACGCCAGGTTTGGATTCACGCAGCGCATGGCGCTCCGAGATGGCTACAAGCTACTGATCCACCCTGCCCCTGCCAGCCCATCCAAGGGATGGAGCAGGTAGGACGGTCCTCAATTCCCGTCATGCCTCACTAAGCAATCCCAGGCTCTTGCCCTTGAGCACGGCCTGGGTACGACTGCGTACCCCCAACTTGGAAAACAGGTTGTGCAGATGCCATTTGATGGTGGCCTCGGACAGGTGCACCGCCTGGGCGATGTCGCGGTTGGAGAGGCCGGCGGCCACGAGCCGCAGGATCTCCCGCTCGCGGTGGCTAACATCCTGATTTTCCTCGAAACTTTCAGGATCGATGGACAGCCGGCGACACTGCTCGCGAAGCATCTCGGCCACGCCCTGCCAGGCCGCAGCCGGCTTCGGCTCGGCCTCGTGCCAGGCTTCCCAGAGCGGCAGCAACCAGATGGCGTCGTCCTGGAACAGACGGCGGTAGCCACATTGCCAGGCCTCTTCAAGGGTCGCGCGCAGCAGGGTGAAGGCCTTGTCGCTGTTACCTTTGCGCCAGTACGCCACAGAAAGTAACAAGCTCAGGCGCAAGCGCCGGTCACGCTGATGCTCGGCCCCCTGTTTGGCCAGGCAGGCCTCCAGGCTGGCTTGTGCCTTGTCCACGCGCCGATCGCTCAATGCCAGGCGCGCCTGACTCAGTGCCAGCGCGGTGTGCGCGTCGCCGTAACGCTCGATGGGCAGCGCCGCCAGGTGGCGCTCCAGCTGCAGATAGATGCGCTGCGCCTCGTTGGGCCGGCGCAGCCACAGGAGAAACTGCACCTTGCAGCCCATGCCGATGGCGAACACCCGTTCATAGCCCGGCCCCTGCAAGCCCGCCAGCCATTCGTCCAGCTCTTCCAGACCCTGCTCGGCAGCCCCGGCGAAGAAGCGTGCCCGCGCCATGACCAGCTTGCCGCGACTGATCAGCTCCACCGGTGTCGCCACGTCGCGCCAGGTCGTGGCCAGCGGCAATTCGGCGAGTATCGCGCCATGCCGGTCCTGCTCGTACAGCAGATCGGCATAGGCCAGTCCCAGCGGACCACCGACCCGACTGCGGCGGCCGAACACCTGTTCCACACGGGCGCGTGCGGTTTCGGCGAGGGCCCGGCCGCGCTCCAGCTCGCCATATTCCTTGCAGATCAGCGCCTCGATCAGGCTGGCCATCACGTGCAGGTACTCGCTCTCGCACTGACGCAGATTCTCGCGGGCCACGGCAATCGCCTTGGCCGCCTCGCCGAACTCGCCCAGCAGCGCGAATGCCGCCGCCTGCACGCAGGCCAGGCTGGCGCGGAACACCGGCTGGTTCTGCGGCACCAGGGCCAGCCAGTGGCCGGCGACCTTGAGGCAGGCTTCGAGCTTGTCCTGATACAGCAGCACCAGCGCCTTGAGCACCTGGGCAGCCGCCAGCAGCTCGATCAGACCGAAATGCATGCCCTTGCCGCGGCCCTGGGTCAGGCGCGTGCTGACCTCCTCGATCAACGCCTCGGATTCGGCGAACTTCTGCTCGAAGGCCAGCTGCCAGGCATAGAAGATCTGGAACACTGGCTGCTCGGCGATCACCACCGGGGGAATGTCCTTGAGAATGGCGAGGATGCCGTAGACCCGGTTGCCGGCGATCAGGCGCGCGCCCTGGCGCTCCAGAAGCTCGGCGGCAAAGCCGTAGTCACGGGCGCGCAGGGCGTACTTGATCGACTTGTCGGCCAGGTCACGCCCTTCGCACCAGCGCGCAGCCGCATGCAGCAGGTGTGCGGGATCGCCGCGCCTGGCCAGGCGCCCCTGCAGGAACTCGGCGAACAGGTGGTGATAGCGGAACCATTCGCCCTGCTCGTCCAGCGGGATCACGAACAGCTGCTCGCCCTGCAGGCGGCGCAGCATCTCGGCGCCGTCCTGGCGACCCGTCAGGGCATTGCACAGTGGCGCGTTGAACTCGTCGAGCACCGAGGTCTGGTCGAGAAACAGCTGCACGGGTTCCGGCAGGCTGGCGACGACGTCCTCGGCCAGGTAATCGGCGATGTTGCGCTCGGCGCCCGACAATCCGGCAAGAAAGGCTGCCCGATCACGCTGCCGTGGCAAGGCCAGTGCCGCCAGATGCAGCGCGGTGATCCAGCCTTCGGTGCGGGCGTACAGCTGGTTGAGCTCACTCTCCTCCAGGGCAAGGCGCTTGATGTCACGGAAATACGCGGCGGTTTCCGCACGGGTCAGGCGCAGGTCTTCCGCCTTGAGCCAGAACGCCCAGGCGCCAAGCGATGGCGGCTCTTCGAGAAAACGGGGTTGATAGCGCGTGCTGACCACCAGCCGCACATGCCTGGGCAGGCGCTCGATCAGGTAGCGCGAGCCCTGGCCAAGGGATGGATGACGAATGCGGTGGAAGTCGTCGAGCATCAGGTAGAGGTCTTCCCGCAGCGCCTTCAGGTCATCGAGAAAGGCATCGATGACCGCTTCCAGCGGCCAGCTGATCTCGCCCTGCAACAACGCCGAGGCGCTGCCGCCGAATCCGGGACAGGCGGCCTGCACGGCGGCCACGAGATACTGCAGGAACCTCGCCGGTTCACTGTCGCTTTCATCGCAGGACAGCCACGCGACTCTCGCGCCGTTCTGCTGCAGACGACCGCGCAGCTGGCTCAGCACGGTGCTCTTGCCGAACCCGGCAGGAGCGCTGAGGACGATCAGACGCTGCTCGCGCGCCTCCAGCAGACGCTCGAGCAATGCCGAGCGCTCCAGCAGCAGCGCGCCCTCGGCATGAACCGGATAAAGCTTGGTGCGCAGCAACGGCACACTGACCTGGCACACGGGATTATGGCTGTTCATGATTCCAGTAGACTCAGCTCGCGAGCACGGCGGATGGCTTGAGTGCGGTTACGCACCTTGAGTTTTTCGTAGATGTTGTGCAGGTGCCATTTGACCGTCCCCAGGGCCAGGGACAGCTGCTGACCTATCTCCTCGTTGGACATGCCCTTGGCCGCCAGACAGACCACCTCGCGTTCACGCTCGGTCAGCCCCTCCTCCAGCGTGTCCAGCGCCTGGCGTGACGCCTGCCCGGGCCAGGCGGACAGCAGGCTGCGAATGAAGGCCTGCAGCGCTGGCTGGCGCTCGGCCGACTCCAGCTGCTGGAGCAGTTGGCGAATCGCCTCGCCCTCCTCGATGAACAGGCTGCGCGCCTCTTCCCGTTCGGCGCCGATCAGGCACTGCACCAGCAGGCTCTGCGCACGCTCCTGATAGCCGAGCCGCTGGTAGCTCAGGGCCGCCAGCAGATCCAGGCGCAGGCGGTGCAGACCGTGCCAGCCGTTCTGCAACTGGCTGCGCAACTGGGTGATCTCGTGCAGGGCCTCGCTGAAGTGTCCGCGTGCCTGCTGCAGGCGAATGCGGCTGAGGCCGAGCGCCCAGAGCACCGGGTTGAAGCTGCGCTGGGTGTAGTGCGCGGCCAGCTTGTTCCAGTCGACCGATTTCAGGCGCTGCTCGGCGCGCTTGCTGCGGTCTGCCGTCGGCTCCTGCAGGGTCAGCGCGATCTCGTCGGCAACCGCCTGCACGTAGAAGCGCCAGGAATTGTTGCGCGCAGCCAGGTTCTGCATCAGCACCAGCGTCGCGCTGGCCTCCTTGGGCGCATCCTGCAGACGTTGCACCCGCGCCAGGCAGAGCATGGCCTGGGCGTAGAGATCGATGGGGTTGATCACGTCGACGGTCGCCAGCGCCCAGCGCAGTCGATCCTGCAGGCCGTCCAGGCGCCCCTGCTGGTAGGCGATCAGGCATTCGCTGATGGTCGGCAGGACCAGCGCACGCGAGCGCTCGCCGAACCAGGGCATCATCCGCGCCCGCAACTGCTCGAACAGCAGCTGCGCCTGCTTGACCCGCCCCTGTTCCAGACACAGCAGGATTTCCACGTTGGCCAGCTGCATGTCCAGGTAGCGGCCTTCGAGGAAGTGGTTGCGCTGCTGCGCCAGCGCCAGCAGCTTGCGCGCCTGCTCCGCCTGGCCAAGCATGACGTTGGCCAGCGCGCCGACGGTGAGTATCGCCACCTCGAGGAAGGCGGTGTGCTGACCAAGCTGCGCCTCGATGCGACGCGCCAGGCTGACGCAGGTATCCAGGTCGTCCTTCTGCAGGGCAATCACCGCCTTGATCGCCAGGGTCGCGAGCAGCTTGTCGCTGAGCGGCCCGCTGCTGCGCGACTCGCCCCAGCGCTCGAGCAGCTCGTCGAGCATGCGATTGGCTTCGTTCAAACCCAGCTCGGCAGCCCGCGCCCAGACATCGGCGAGCACCAGCACCGGGAAACGCAGGGCGATGTCGTCCGGTACGTGCTGGCGCCATTTGTAGATCAGGTTCAACTGCCCACGGTTGATCAGCTCCAGACCGCAGCCGTCGAGCAATGCCGCGAGCATCTCGGCATCCTCGGCGAGGCAGGCGTGCTCGATGGCCAGGTTCTGCATGTGGTGGTTGGTGAACCACAGGCTGGCGTTGAAATGCAGCTGTTTGAAGCGTTCGGGATCGCGCTCCTTGAGACGCGCGCGGAGAAATTCGGCGAACAGGTTGTGGAAGCGGTACCACTGCCGCTCACGGTCCAGCGGCAGGAGGAACAGCTGCATGGCTTCCAGTTCCTCCAGCAGCTGCTGGCCATCCTGACGCCCGCACAAGGCGTTGGCCAGATCACCGCTGAGCTGCTGGGCGATACCCAGCGCCAGCAATTGCTCCTGCCGCGCCTGCGGCAACTGTTCGAACACCGAGCGCAGCAGGTAGTCGCCTACCGCCGTCTGGTCGGCGCCCAGCTCCGCCATCCGCTGGGCGGGCTGCGGATGGTGCCTGAGCCACAGGCTGGCCAGGTGCACGCCCACCATCCAGCCCTCGGTGTGGCTGTACAGGGCCTTGAGTGCGTCAGGCTCCAGCTGCAGGCCGCTGCGCTCGAGATAGCTGCGCACCTCCTCGGGATTGAGGCGCAGCTCGTCGGCACCGAACTCCAGCAGCATGCCCTTGGCACGCAGGGTGGCCAGGCTCAGGGCCGGCTGCGAACGACTGCCGATGGCCAGGGTGAAGCTCGCCGGCGCCAGCTTGGCCAGGCGGTTGAGAGCGGCGAGCAGCTCCGGGTCCTGGAGCAGGTGCAGGTCATCGAGCACCAGCAGCAGCGGCTCGCTGCGCTGCGCCATTTCCGCCAGCAGGCTCTCCATCACGGCCTCGACCGGCACGCGCATGGTATTGCGCAGATAGCCCAGCGCATCCTCGCCGAGGCCCGGCAAGGCACGCCCCAGCGCGTCGATCAGTTGCTGGAAGAAGCGCACGGGATCGTCATCATCGGCGCTCAGCGATACCCAGGCCACGGCACCACCAGCCTCGCGGTGTCGCTCGGCCAGCACCATCAGGGCAGTGGTCTTGCCGAAGCCGGCAGGCGCGGAAAAAAGCACGAGGCGGGCATGGGGATGGGCTGACAGCGCAGCCTCCACCTGGGGTCTTAGCAGATACTCGGTGGATGCCTGGGGCGGCGAAAGTTTCGAACGCTGCAGGCTTCCAGCGGCTGGACCTATGACTTCATCCATAGCCAGGATCCCTTCATTAATTATTGTTCTGGTACAACGGTTCAACGTTCCGCAAGCACTCCATACTAATCAGCCCTGTGCGCCGGAGTAAACCCGGCAGAAGCTCTAGGATGAATGTTAGCGGCAGACTACAATCGCCCTTTCAGCCAATTCCCGACTGCCCGCATGCCCAGTTGTTCTCTGCACCCTCTTCCCTACCGGACGGACCCTGGCGACTATTTCCAGCGCATCCGCCAGGCCCCCGGCGCCGTGTTGCTGGACGCCGGACGCCCGAGTGCCAAGCGAGGACGCTATGACCTTATGAGCGCATGGCCATTGGCAGAACTGGCGCCCGCGCACGACGAATCGGCCAACGCTTTTCTGCAACGCCTGCGTGGCGCGTTGCACAGCCTCGGCAACGCCGAGGCGCCGAGCGCAATGGAGCTGCCATTCGTCGGCGGCTTGATCGGCTACCTCTCCTACGACTTCGGTCGGCGCCTGGAAGCGCTGCCCGCACACAGCGTCGATGACCTCGCCCTGCAGGATGCGCGCTTCGGCCTGTATGCCTGGGCGCTGATCAGCGATCACCAGCTCGGCACCAGCCACCTGCTGTTCCACCCCGCACTGCCGCAGGCCGAACGGCAGCGTCTGCTGGCACTGTTCGAGGCCCCGAGCCGCGAGGACCAGGCGAGCTTCCGGCTGTCCCAGCCGTTCCAGGCCGACATCGACGAGAATCACTACCGCCAGGCGATCGAGCGCATCCAGCAGTACATCCTGGCTGGCGACTGCTACCAGGTGAACTTCGCCCAGCGCTTTCAGGCCCCCTGCGAAGGCGACCCATGGGCGGCCTACCTGGCGCTGCGCCAGGCCTGCCCGACACCGTTCTCGGGCTTCCAGAACCTGGGCGATGGCAACGCCATCCTCAGCCTCTCGCCGGAGCGCTTCCTCAAGGTCAGCGAGGGCCAGGTGGAAACCCGTCCGATCAAGGGCACCCGCCGTCGCGGCGTCGATGCCGTGGACGACCTGGCCCAGGCCGAGGAGCTGCTGGCCAGCCGCAAGGATCGCGCCGAGAACCTGATGATCGTCGACCTGCTGCGCAATGACCTCGGCCGCAGTTGCCGTATCGGCTCGGTGAAGGTACCTGAACTGTTCGCCCTGGAGAGCTACCCCAACGTGCACCACCTGGTCAGTTGCGTGACCGCCGAGCTGGCGCCCGGCAAGGACGCACTGGACCTGATCGCCGGCAGCTTTCCCGGCGGTTCGATCACCGGGGCCCCGAAGATCCGCGCCATGCAGATCATCGACGAACTGGAGCCCAGCCGGCGCGGCCTCTACTGCGGCTCATTGCTGTACCTGGACGTGCGCGGCGAAATGGACAGCTCCATCGCCATCCGCAGCCTGCTGGTCAAGGATGGCAAGGTCAGTTGCTGGGGCGGTGGCGGCATCGTCGCCGACTCGGCCTGGCAGGCCGAGTACCAGGAGTCGGTGACCAAGGTGAAGGTCCTGCTGGAAACGCTGGAACGCCTGTAGCCCAACGCGAGCAGCAAGAAAAACGCCGCGATTTCTCACGGAAATCGCGGCGTTTTCAAGACAGCAGTTGGGCGGTCACAGGCTCAGCGTGCGATTCGACGCCTTGAGGAATTCCTGCTTGAGGTCGGCATAGCTGTGCACCGCCGGGAACTGCGGAAACTCGCGGATCACGTTGTCCGGGGCATGGAACAGGATGCCGGCGTGGGCTTCGCTGAGCATGGTGGTGTCGTTGTACGAGTCGCCCGCGGCGATCACGCGGTAGTACAGGCTCTTGAAGGCGATGACCGACTGGCGCTTGGGATCCTTCTGGCGCAGCTGGTAGCTGACCACGCGATCATGCTCATCGGTGATCAGGCGATGGCACAGCAACGTCGGAAAGCCGAGCTGACGCATCAGCGGCTGGGAGAACTCGTAGAAGGTGTCGGAGAGAATCACCACCTGGAAACGCTCACGCAGCCAGTCGACGAACTCCACGGCGCCTTCCAGCGGCTCGAGCGTGGCGATCACGTCCTGGATGTCCTTCAGTTTCAGGCCATGCTCGTCGAGGATACGCAGGCGCTGCTGCATCAGCACGTCGTAGTCGGGAATGTCGCGGGTGGTCGCCTTGAGCGACTCGATGCCGGTTTTTTCCGCAAAGGCGATCCAGATTTCCGGGACCAGTACACCTTCCAGGTCGAGACACGCGATTTCCACAGGACACTCCTCGGTTGAGCCAAAAAGGGAGCCGGCACTCTAACGAGTGGGCGGTGGTCACGCAATCCGCGCGGCTTATAACTGCATGAAAGGTCATAGAAGTAGCTTGTTATTTAGAAGCATAACCAGCCTTTGTTAAGATCGCGCCCTCACGCACACGATCTGGAGTCCTCAGCATGGAACTCGACCTGGACGCGCTCAATGCCGAATTCGGCAACCAGCCTGAAAAGCTGGTTCAGTGGGCCATCGGGCTGGGCAAACCCGCCATCTGCACCACCAACTTCCGCCCGTTCGAAGCGGTGATCCTGCACATGGTCAGCCAGGTCAAGCCGGACATTCCGGTGGTCTGGATGGACAGCGGCTACAACACCGAGGCGACCTACCGCTTCGCTGACGAGGTGGCCCGCAAGCTCAACCTCAACCTGATCACCTACCTGCCCAAGCGCTCGCGCGCTCACCGCGAGGCCATCGACGGCCCGGTCCCGGCACTGGACGATCCGCGTCACGCCGCATTCACCGAAGAGGTGAAGCTCGAGCCCTTCGCCCGAGCCCTGCGCGAAACGGCGCCCAGCGTCTGGTTCACTGCCCTGCGTGCCACCGATACCGCCGTCCGCGCGCAGATGGACCCGGTGAGCATCAACCCGGACGGCCTGATCAAGGTCGCACCGCTGCTGCACTGGACCTCCAAGGACCTGTACCAGTACCTGGTCGCCCATGACCTGCCGAACGAGTTCGACTACTTCGACCCGACCAAGGGCGAGGACAACCGCGAGTGCGGCCTGCACCTCAGCCACTGAGTGGCAGGTAGCTGAAACGAAACATGGCGCCCCAGGGCGCCATGTTTCGTTTGCATCGCAGGCTCAGTGCACCGGTAGCTTCACGCCCTCGAACAGCTCTTCGAGTTCGGACTTGTTGTGGCACTGCACCGCCTTGGCCAGCATCTCACGGCTGAGGTGGGGGGCGAACTTCTCGATGAAATCGCACATGAAGCCACGCAGGAAGGTGCCCCGGCGAAAACCGATCTTGGTCACGCTGGGCTCGAACAGCTCGTCGGCGTCCAGCACCACCAGGTCCTGATCGAGTTTGCTGTCGACGGCCATCTTGGCCACGATGCCCACGCCCAGATTGAGGCGCACATAGGTCTTGATCACGTCGGCGTCGGCTGCGGTGAACACCACCTTGGGCGTCAGCCCACGGTGACTGAAGGCCTCGTCCAGCTTCGAGCGCCCGGTGAAACCGAACACGTAGGTCACGATGGGATGTTCGGCGAGCGCTTCGAGCGTCAGCTTCGGCAGCTTGGCCAGCGGATGCCCCTGCGGCACCACCACGCAGCGATTCCAGCGGTAGCACGGCATCATGATCAGGTCGTTGAACAGCTCCAGGCCCTCGGTGGCGATGGCGAAGTCGACGCTGCCATCGGCGGCCATCTCGGCGATCTGCGTCGGCGTGCCCTGGTGCATGTGCAACGAGACGTCCGGGTACTGCTTGATGAAGGCACTGATCACCGGCGGCAAGGCGTAGCGCGCCTGGGTGTGCGTGGTGGCGATGGACAGGGTGCCCTTCTTCTCGTTGGAGAATTCCTGGGCGATCTGCTTGATGCTTTCCACCTTGCGCAGAATCTCTCCTGCGGTGGTGATGATCCGCTCTCCGGCGGGGGTGACACGGGTCAGGTGCTTGCCACTGCGGGCGAAGACTTCCACGCCCAGCTCATCCTCGAGCAAGCGAATCTGCTTGCTGATCCCTGGTTGCGAGGTGTAAAGGCTTTGAGCGGTAGCCGATACGTTGAGGTCGTGGTGCGCGACTTCCCAGATGTAGCGCAGTTGCTGAAGCTTCATAGATTTCCCTCAGAGCAGTAAGGCAGGCCAGCAGCCTGTCAACGCCTTATATAACCATATTATTGGTCTAATACATCAGCATAGATCGTTTTATTAGTTACACCCTCCTACAAGTCACCATGTCCGCGATGCTGCAACATGGGCACCAGGTACACCGGTGCCTCCGATAACTGCACGATACGCGCGGCCGTACGCCCCAGCGGCACCGCGAGATCCGCGCCATGGCTGTGACTGCCTACGACCAGCAGATCCACCCCAAGTTTCTGCGCCTCCTCGAGAATCACCGTTGGCGGATCGCCCTGCAGCACTCGCACCGCGCGAATCAGATGCAGGTCCTGAAGCCCGTCCCCCAGCTCATCCCGAAAGCCTTCCAGAACACGCTGCTCGATGCTGGCCATGACCGTACCGAGGCCGTTGCGGCGCAACTCGTCCAGGGTGTCTTCATCCAGGTAGGTCTGCAGCACGGACTCGGCGAACAGCCCCATGGGTTCGACGGCATGGACGACATAGAGATCGGCCTTGAAACTGCGGCTCACCGCCAGGGCGTGCTGCAAGACGTAGGAGGCATAAAGCCCCAGATCGGTGGCATAGAGTATCGAGCGAATCACGCGGCCTCCTTGACTGCAGACGCAGGCCCTTGTTTGAGCTTAGCAGCGCATCAGACAAAGCAAGGTCGGCGGCGTTATTTAGGACGAATGGCTATATGCAAGGTGGCAGCGGCCACCAGATTCAAGGCTGCGACTCGTTGCTCACCCCGTGCGGCACGTGCCCCGTGGCCACTACCTGGCGGGCCTTCTCGCAGTGCCCGGTCTGGTCATCGAAGAACACGTCGGCCGCGAACGCCTCGAGCACCGCCGACTTGTCCAGCCCGCCGAGGAAGAAGGACTCGTCCAGGCGGATGTTCCATTCGCGTAAGGTGCGGATCACCCGCTCATGCGCCGGCGCCGAGCGTGCGGTCACCAGTGCGGTGCGAATCGGGCAGTCCGTCTCGGGAAACTCCTGCTGCAGGCTGTGCAGCGCCGCGAGAAACGGCTTGAACGGCCCGCCAGGCAGCGCCTGCCGCGCCGCCTCGCGCTCGTGGCTCTGGAACGCATGCAGGCCAGCGCTCTGGTAGACGCGCTCGGAGTCATCGGAGAACAGCACGGCGTCGCCGTCGAAGGCGATGCGCAGCTCGTTGCTGTTCGCCCGCCGCGTGCCACCCGAGAGCAGCGTGGCGGCACCGAAGCCGGCCTTGAGCGCATTGCGCACGTCATCGGCATGGGTGGAGAGAAACAGATGGCAACCAAAGGCTGCCAGGTAAGGGTCGGGGCTGCGTCCACCGACGAACGCCGCGCGCGAGATGCCGAGGCCGTAGTGCTGGATCGAGTTGAAGGCGCGCAGCCCCGTGTCGGCGCTGTTGCGCGACACCAGGATCACCTCGACGCGCTGCTCGCTGAGGCGCTGATTGAGGCCCAGCAGTTTCTCCACCAGGGGGAAGGCGTCACCCGGCATCAGGACCTCGTCCTCGTGCTCGATCTGATAACGGCGATAGGCTTCCACCCCCTCGCTTTCATAGATCTGGTGGCTCTCGCTCAGATCGAACAATGCCCGCGAGGAAATCGCCAGCACCAGCTTGTCGCCCAACCCCTTGCCCATATGCTCAGGCCTCCCCGCGCGCCTGGATGAAACGCAGTGCCTGATACAGCGCGCGCACCTTGGGCATGTCGACGCCAGCGGCGTCGGCCGCAGCCAGAGGTGCTGCGTAGATGGCATGCAGCTCTGCCGGGCGGCCCTGGGCGAAGTCGTGGTACATGCTCGGCAGGTAGTCGGGCATCCGCTCGGTAGCGGCCAGCAGCTTGCTTGCGTACTGCTCCGGCATGCCGTGGCCGAGTGCCTGCGCGGCCTGCACCACCTCCTGCATGATGTCGCCGATCAAGGCGCGGCTGTCGGGGTTGGCCATCAGGCGCCGCGTGTCGGCATCGAGCAGCACGGAAAGACCGTTGTAGGGCACGTTCCACACCAGTTTCTGCCAGCGCGTCTGGGTCAGGTCACGCATCGGCGTCGAGTCCAGCCCGGCGCTGCGCAGCAGGTTCGCGCCCTCTTCCACCAGCTCCAGACGCGACGCCTCGTCACCTGCCGGCCCGGAGTGGTACGCCAGGTTGATCGCGCCCAGCGCCTGATGCTCGATCACGCCAGGCGCACTGCGATGGACACAGATGTAGCAGAGGCCGCCGAGCAGGTGCAGGCCGTCCGGCAGCAGTGGACGCAACTCGTCCTCCACCGCCAGGCCGTTCTGCAACAGCACGACCCTGGCGCCGGGAGCGGCAGCCCTGGCGATGAGCGGAGCCAGCTCGGCGTTGGCCGTGGTCTTCGCCCCCACCAGCAGCCAGTCGCAGGGTGGCATGTCCTCGATTCGCCGGTAGGCCTGCGCCGGCGCCAGGGTCAGCGCGCCGTGCACGCTGCTGTTCAGGCGCAGGCCCTGTTCGGCCACCGCGGCATATTCGCTGCGCAGCAGGAAATGCACGTCATGTCCGGCCTTGGCCAGCAGCAGCCCGTAGAAGCCGCCGATGGCCCCCGTGCCGATGACGCCGATGCGCGGTGCTGGGGTTTGAGACATCAAGGTAGCTCCTCAGCCGGACGACGCAGAGCCTCGTCCATGGCGGTGATCAGATCGGAATGAGTGAGACGGGCGCGCAACGCGCCAAAGAAATGGCCATCGCGAACCAGAAACAGCGCCGGCAGGTGAAAAACCTCGTAGCGCGTCACCAATCCGGCGTTATGCCCAGCGTCGATCCAGCACAGACGCTCGATCGGCAAGCCCAGGCCAGGCAGCACCTGACGCGCCCAGCGGCAACTGGCACAGCCCGTGCTTGTGAACACGACAAGCGACGTACCGGAAAGATCGAGCAGGCGGCGGTCGGCATCCAGGTCGGTCAGTTCCAGTTGCGTCGCTATACTGAATTCACTGATATCAGTTTGCCTGCATTCGAGGTCGGTGTTCATGCGTAAGTTTCTGCGTCATCCAAGCGACATGCCGGTGGAACTGGTGTTGCGCAAGAAGGCCTGCATACCCAGGCAGCGGTTGAACAATATCAGCCTGGGCGGGGTGGCATGCAACTCGACGCGCGGCTTTCGCCGCGGCACATCGGTCGAGCTGCGCATTCCGCTGCTGGGCGAGCTGGCGCGCTACCCCGGCGTCGTGGCCTGGTGCCGACGCCTGGAGAACGGCTACCTGGTGGGCATCGCCTTCATTGACGAAGACACCCTGTTTCGCGCACGCATGGTCGAACAGGTGTGCCATATCCAGCACTATCGACAGCAACTGGAACAGGAATCGGGCCACGCCGTCGCCATCGAGCAGTGCGCCCAGGACTGGATCGCCAAGCACGCCGCCGAATTCCCCTACCTCGCCTGACGGTGTTCCGCCCTCCCGGACACGCAGGAAGCGCAACACCCTCTCGCAGCGATACGCCGCCTCTATGACGCTCATTGGACTCATCGCCCATTGTCGCGCAGCCGCGTACGCGCTAAGGTTCGGCTCCCCCTGCACAAACTAGCTGTGCACCGCCTCAGGGGGCCCCTGGCGGCCGGCACCCGTGACCCGACGACCTGACCCGATGAGTAGCACGATGGCTGATTTACCGATCGACGACCTCAACGTCGCTTCCAACGAAACCCTGATCACCCCCGATCAGCTGAAACGCGAGATTCCCCTGACCGATGCCGCCCTGCAGACCGTATCCCATGGTCGCCAGGTGGTACGCGACATTCTCGATGGCAAGGATCATCGCTTGTTCGTGGTAGTCGGCCCCTGCTCCATCCACGACATCAAGGCAGCTCACGAATATGCCGAGCGCCTCAAGGTGCTGGCCGCCGAACTGTCCGACAGCCTGTTCCTGGTCATGCGCGTGTACTTCGAGAAGCCACGCACCACGGTCGGCTGGAAAGGCCTGATCAACGACCCCTACCTGGACGACTCGTTCAAGATTCAGGACGGCCTGCACATCGGCCGCCAGCTGCTGCGTGACCTGGCCGAGATGGGCCTGCCCACCGCCACCGAAGCGCTCGACCCGATCTCGCCGCAGTACCTGCAGGACCTGATCAGCTGGTCGGCCATCGGCGCCCGCACCACCGAATCGCAGACGCACCGGGAAATGGCTTCGGGCCTGTCCTCGGCAGTCGGTTTCAAGAACGGTACCGACGGCGGCCTGACCGTGGCGATCAACGCCCTGCAGTCGGTCTCCAGCCCGCACCGTTTCCTCGGCATCAACCAGGAAGGCGGCGTATCCATCGTCACCACCAAGGGCAACGCCTACGGTCACGTCGTGCTGCGTGGCGGCAACGGCAAGCCGAACTACGACTCGGTCAGCGTCGCCATTTGTGAGCAGGAACTGACAAAAGCCGGCATCCGCCCGAACATCATGGTCGACTGCAGCCATGCCAACTCCAACAAGGACCCGGCTCTGCAACCGCTGGTGCTGGAGAACGTGGCCAACCAGATTCTCGAAGGCAACCAGTCCATCGTCGGCCTGATGGTGGAAAGTCATCTGGGCTGGGGCAACCAGTCGATTCCGAAGAACCTGGACGATCTCAAGTACGGGGTTTCCATCACCGATGCCTGCATCGACTGGGACACCACCGAGAAGACCCTGCGCAGCATGCACGCCAAGCTCAAGGATGTGCTGCCCAAGCGTCAACGCGGCTGATCGCCACAGCAGTAACGAAAACGCCGGGCAATGCCCGGCGTTTTGCTATCGACGCTACGCGCTCAACTGGCCTGATGGCGTTGACGACGCTCCATGTAGCGCTCGACGTAGGAGCAGGACGGAATCACCGTGTAACCCTGGCCTTCGGCGTAGCGCAGGGCATGTTCGGTCAGTGCCGCAGCGATACCGCGGCCGCGCAGTGCGTTGGGTACGAAGGTTCGATAGATGTCCAGCGTCTGCTTGCCCAGATCCATATAGGCCAGATAGGCACGATCACCTTCGACGGTGGTCACGAACTGATGACTCGCCTGGTCATGGTGAATGGACAACCCTTCGCTCATCTTCTCTCCTCTAGCCGCGAAACACTCGCGACACATCTTTACTTCATACCGGCGCTTCGGCAAAAGCGCAAATGCGATTCCTGCCTGAACGACTGCAAGCTGACAAGTCTAACACAGGCCAAACCCGCCAATCAGAGGCTCAGCAGCCCGATGCAGAGCAGCGCGGCCAGCACCGGAATCAGCACCGTGATGACGAAGATGTCCTTGTAGGCCTGCTTGTGAGTCAGGCCCATGATCATCAGCATGGCGATCACCGCGCCACAGTGCGGCAGCGAGTCCAGCCCACCGGCGGTGATAGTGGCGATACGGTGCAGCACTTCGGGCTCCAACCCCATTTCCAGGTAGCGCGGCGCCAGCGTCTGCATGAATATCTGCAGGCCGCCGGAAGACGAACCGACGATGCCCGAGACCACGCTGACGGAGGCAAACACGGACAACAGCGGCGGTAGCTCCACCGCCAGCACCCACTGGGCGAACTGCGCGAAGCCCGCCGTCTGCGTGACCACACCGCCAAAGCCGATCACCGCAGCCGTATTGAGCAACGGCATGATCGCGTCGTCCGCGCCCTGCCCCAGCAGGCCAAGGGTATTGCGACGCAATGCGGGAAACAGCAGCACCGCCACGCCCGTGGCGATCACCAGGGCCAGGCTCGGCCAGAGGATCGGCTGCGCCAGACTGAATGCCAGCAACCGAGCGAACGCGCCCTCGCCGGCAGTCGCCAGGCCGGAGAGCGCGAGCAGGCGCGGCAGCAGAATCACCCCCAGCACCACGACGATCGGCACCAGCGCGACACCCCAATGCGGCCCGCTGCCCGGCACGCCCGCCAACTGCTGCATACGCTCGTCCTGGGCATTGGCCTCGAAGCCCTCGCCGCGTTCACGGGCCAGGCGCCACTCGCGCTGCAGGTAGGCCATCCCCAGGCCGATCATCACCAGCGAGGCGAACAGGCCGATCCACGCTCCCGCGAACAGGTCGGTGCCCAGGGCACTGGCGGCGATCACGTTATGGATGGACGGCGAACCGGGCAGCGCCGTCATGGTGAAGGTTCCGGCCCCCAGGGCGATGGCCGCGCAGAACAGACGCTTGGGCAGGTTGGCCTCGCGCATCAGGGTGATACCCAGCGGATACATGGTGAAGATCACCACGAACACGACGACGCCGCCGTAGGTCAGCACCGCACACACCAGCATCGCCACCCAGAGCGTGCGCTGCGTGCCCAGTCCCTGAGTGATCGCCTGAGCGATGCTGCTGGCCGCCTGACTCGCTGCCATCACCTTGCCGAAGATGGCGCCGCAGAGAAACAGCACGAAGAACTTGCCGGCGAAGGTGAATGCTCCCAGCGGGCCGAACGGGAAATGCTCTAGCAGGGCCTTGGGCACCGCCACGTCGTTGCTCAGCGCGACCAGGATCGAACACGACAGCGCGGCGATAAAGATGTTCACCCCGCGCAGCGCCATGAAGATAAGTAGCGCCAAGCCCAGTAACAGCCCCAAATTCCCCAGCATCTGCATACCCCACTTTATTGTTTTAGTTCTGAAGACGAGACAGTTATAACAGTTCGTACAGGCCCTGTGCCGCCACTGCGGCAAAACTGGCTGTTTTTTAAGCAACCCCCATACTTTCTAGCTTTCAGCCTCACATAACGGAAAAAAAAAGTGCAACTCTTGCTCCAGCTCCGTTTACTTACTAAAAGTAATAGGTAGTATGTAGGCCGGCTAATTTCCCGCAGTTGGGAAATTGCTTTTTATGGAAAACTCCACCTCAAGGGGAACACGATGAACAACGTTCTGAAATTCTCTGCTCTGGCTCTGGCCGCAGTTCTGGCTACCGGTTGCAGCAGCATGTCCAAAGAAACCGAAGCTCGTCTGACTGCTACCGAAGACGCAGCTGCTCGCGCCCAAGCCCGTGCCGACGAAGCCTACCGCAAGGCTGATGAAGCCATGGCTGCCGCTCAGAAAGCTCAGCAGACCGCTGACGAAGCCAACGAGCGCGCTCTGCGCATGCTGGAAAAAGCCAGCCGCAAGTAATTCGCGACTCGGTTTTTCGAAAGCCGGCCCAGTTCACTGGGCCGGCTTTTTTATGGTTCATCGCGCTTTCCCGGGGAAGGCGGCCTTGATTTTCAGGAAGAAGTAGTCAGAGTCCCGGAAGCCATAGGCCATCCGCTTGATCACCTTGATGCGGTTGTTCACGCCTTCCAGGACGCTGGTGTGCAGGGGGAAGCGGGCGCTTGCGAGGATGCCACGGGCGTATTTGCGCAGATTCCGGGCAAAGCGTTGGAGCGGCGCCAGACCGCTGTCCCGAGCATGCCGCAGCCAACTTCGCCAGCGCCGCCAGCCCTCCCGCACATTGGGGGCGTACCAGACTTCCTTTAACGCATCCTTGAGCACGTAGACCGTGGCCAATGGCTGGTTGGCGGCGAGCAACTCTTGCAACTGCACGGCTTGGCCGTCCTTCAGGTTTTCGCGATTGCGCAGCAACAGCCAGCGGCTCTGCTTGACCACCTTGCGTGCCGGTTTGTCATCGCGCAGGAGATTGGCCTGGTCGACGCGGATACGGTCGATCACCTCACGCCCGTAGCGCGCCACCACATGGAACAGGTCGTACACCACTTCGGCTTGAGGGCAGTGCCGCTTCACCTCCAAATCGAAGGCGGTGTTCATGTCCATCGCCACCGCTTCGATCCGTTGGCAGCGCTCGCCCAGTAACTCAAAGAATGGGCGGATCGCCTCGCGGCTGTTGCCATGACCGACCCATAGCACCCGCGTGCGCTCGGCATCCATGATCACCGTGGCGTAGCGATGGCCTTTGTGCAGGGCGAACTCGTCCATCACCAGGCAACGCACATCACCCGGCTCGAAGGTGCCGACGGCGGCATCCAGCCGACGTTTGTCGAGTTGCTTGAGCGTGTGCCAGTGTATGCCGGTGAGGCGGCTGACGTGGCTGATCGGCAGCAGTTGCAGCAAAGCCTCGAGCCAGGCCTGCAAGCGCCGCGTCAGACGTGACGCCGGCTCCAGCCAGGCGATCCGCTCGGTCACCCGCCCACAGCGCAGGCAGTCAACGCGGCGCACAGGCACCTGGAGCAGAACGCGCTGATCCAACAAATCCCGATCGCGTATCCGACGCAGTCGGCGCTCGTGGATCAGCGGACAAGCTTGGCCGCAGCGCCCACATTCGGGGATGGCGTCGGCTTGAGGCTTGAGTTCGATCAACAGGATGTTGTCGGCAGAGGGGCGACAGGCGACGACTGCGTAGCCTGGCCAGAACTGGGCAAGATCAATAGGATGCACGGTGGCAGCAGGGCGTGGGGGTTGGTTCGTTTGGCGACTGCCAATTTACCCACTTCCCTGACTGTCAATGCGCTCTTCCCCCAGACTCCGCGAAGAACCTTTTTTATTGCCGCGACAACCGCCCCGCAGGCAATGAAAAGCCCGCCGGCACGAATGCGGGCGGGCTCGGTCAGCAACGAATCAGAGTGACGTCGAATTGCTGGCTACCGCGTTGTCGACCTGCGCGGCGATGGGCACCGGCATGCCATCTTCGGCGGCGACCACTTCGCGCACCATCTCCCAGTCCAGGCGCAGGCCACTGAGTTCGTCACGCTTGAGCAGCGCGTTGATCACTGCCGTGTGCTTGTCGACGACGGAGGCGTTGCCCTCGTCGTCCAGGGGCGCATGCGCTTCCAGGTATACCTTGCCGTCGCTCACTCCGAACTTGTAGGGCTCGTTGACGATGCGCACCGGCGTACCCACCGGCACCATCGCGGCAAGCTCCAGGACATTGTGGTTGAGCATGCGGAAGCATCCATGGCTGACACGCATGCCGATGCCGAACTTCTTGTTCGAGCCATGGATCAGGTAACCGGGGAACGACAGCGTCAGCTTGTACGGGCCCAGCGGGTTGTCCGGACCTGGCGGCACCAAGGTCGGCAGGTGGTCACCTTCGGCGGCGTGCTCCTCGCGAATCGACTTGGGCGGGTACCAGGCCGGGTTCGGCGTCTTCACGGTCACGCGACCGGCCCCCAGCGGCGAGCCCCAGCCTTCACGACCGATACCCAGGGGGAAGGTGTGCACGACGTCCTGCCCCTTCGGGAAGTAGTACAGGCGGTATTCGGCCAGGTTGATCACGATGCCTTCGCGCGGCCCGGACGGCAGCACGTAACGGGTTGGCAGAATGACTTCGGCGCCCTCACCCGGCAACCAGGGGTCGACGCCCGGGTTGGCCGCGACCATTTCCAGATAGCCCAGGTCGTTGGCGGTTCCCAGATCTGCAAAGGTGTCTTCGTACTTGGCCTTGATCACCTGCACCTGGCCGACCACGTCCTCACCAGGCGCGGGCAAGGGAAATTCGAGCGCCTGAACGGTTGCACTGGAGCACAGCGCGAGCAGAGTCAGACAGCGGTTGACCGCAGAGAAGCGCGACAACATCCGGGATGTCCTTGAAGAGTTGAGTGATGTTGCGGCGATTGTACACCGCCATTCGACAGCCGGGCAGACGTCAGCCATCCGCCCAGTTGGAGCACAGCCCCTGCCGCTGCGCCTCGAAGGTCGCACGGCAATCCGGGCACAGGCGCCGATCACGCAGCCAGGCCTTGTCCAGCTGGTGCCAGCGCGGCTGCGCCGGAAGCAGCCCACCACAGAGCGTGCGATCGGCATGGCCGCCCAGGCGCAGTTGCCGGGCCACCAGATGCACGCGCACCTCGCGACAGGCGAACAGGTCCAGCTGTTCGTCTGGCTCGATCAGGTGGTAGGCATACAAGGACCAGGCGGGACGCGGCATCTGGAGCTCCGTGGAAGGTCGGCCACATTAGCCGAAAGGCACGAGCCGGAAAAGCCTCGGCCCGCACTCGGTTCAGGCGTGGGCCAGGCTCACAGCAGTGGCTCGAGACTGGGCCAGACGTTGTCCAGCAACAGCGCCTGCGCTGGCTCGCCCGGGTGGATGCCATCGGCCTGCATCATCCCCGGCACGCCACCGACACCCTCGAGAAAGAAGGGCACCAGGTCGACCTGCTCCTGCGCCGCCACATCTACATAGACCTGGGCGAAGGCCGTGGTATAGCGCACCCCGTAATTCGGCGGCAGGCGCATACCCAGCAACAGCACCTTGGCCCCGGCCTGCCGCGACTTCTCGACCATCGACGCAAGATTCTGTTGCAATTGCGCAGGCGGCTGGCCGCGCAGGCCATCGTTACCACCCAGCTCGATGATGACCAGCGCCGGCTGATGCTCCGCAAGCAGCGCAGAGAGCCGTGCGGCGCCGCCTGCGCTGGTGTCGCCACTGATCGAGGCATTGACCACCGAGTGCTCGACGCCCTCCTGTTCGAGGCGTTTTTCCAGCAGGGCGACCCATCCCTGGCGGCTATCCAGGCCAAAAGCGGCGCTGATACTATCGCCGACCACAAGCAGGGTGCCTGCAACCGCTCCCTGAGCCCAGAACATCAGGGCCAAGGCACCACTGAGCCACCATGCACGCATTTGGAATCTCCATGACTTCGAGCATTCTCGCTGCGCGGAACCTTAGCAAAGTGGTCAGCAGCACGGAAGGCGAGCTGACGATCCTCCACGACCTCGATCTCGACCTGGCAAAGGGTGACAGCCTGGCCATCGTCGGCAGTTCCGGCTCAGGGAAATCCACCCTGCTCGGCCTGCTGGCCGGTCTCGATCTGCCCAGCGGCGGCGCCGTGCTGCTGGCCGGCAAGAACCTCGGCGAACTCGACGAAGACCAGCGCGCACGCCTGCGCGCCGAGCATGTCGGTTTCGTCTTCCAGTCCTTTCAGTTGCTCGACAGCCTCAACGCCCTGGAAAACGTGATGCTGCCGCTGGAGCTCGAAGGCCACGTCGATGCCCGCTCGCGCGCACGCGCCCTGCTCGAACGTGTCGGTCTGGGGCAACGCCTGACCCACTACCCGCGGCAACTGTCCGGCGGCGAACAGCAGCGCGTCGCCATTGCCCGCGCCTTTGCCGCCGATCCGGACGTGCTGTTCGCCGACGAGCCGACCGGCAACCTCGACAGCCACACGGGTGAACGCATCAGCGACCTGCTGTTCCAGCTCAACCAGGAGCGTGGCACCACGCTGGTGCTGGTCACCCATGACGAGCGCCTGGCGCATCGCTGCCAGCGCCTGATCCGCCTGGAGGCCGGGCACCTGATCGACCGCGTGGAGCCCTGATGAATCGCGTCCCCGCTGTCCGCCTGCTTTCGCTCGCTGCCCGCCAGCTGCTGCGTGACGCCCGTGCCGGCGAGTTGCGCGTGCTGTTCTTCGCCCTGCTCGTCGCGGTGGCCGCCAGCAGTGCCATCGGCTACTTCAGTGCACGCCTGAACGACGCCATGCTGCTGCGCGCCAGCGAGTTCCTCGCCGCCGACCTGCGCCTGAGCGGGAGCACACCGGCGGATCAGACGCAGATCGATGCCGGCCTCGAACTAGGTCTCGAGCATGCGCGTGCGGTGGAGTTCTCCAGCGTGGTCGCCGCTCAGGACGGCATCCAGCTGGCCAGCGTCAAGGCCGCCAGCGCGGGCTACCCGTTGCGCGGCGAGCTGCGCAGTGCGCCCGAGCCTTATGCGGCGGAAGAAGTGGGTTCCGGGCCAGGACCTGGAGAGGCCTGGGCCGAAGCCCGTCTGATGGTGGCGCTGAACCTGAAGGTCGGCGACGAGATCGAGATCGGCGCCAAGAGCCTGCGCCTGAGCCGCGTGCTCACCTACGACCCGGACACCGCTGGCGACTTCTACAGCCTGACGCCGCGCGTGCTGATCAATCTCGACGATCTCGCCGCCACCGAGGTGGTTCAACCGGGCAGCCGCGTGCGCTTTCGCGAGCTCTGGCGCGGCGATGCCGAGGCCCTGGCCGCCTACCGCCAGGCCGTCGAAGCGGGCCTGCAACCGAACCAGCGCCTGGACGACCCGCGCGACGGCAACCGCCAGGTTGGCGGTGCGCTGGGCCGCGCCGAGCGCTACCTGAACCTGGCCAGCCTCGCCGCCGTTCTGCTCGCCGGCGTGGCCGTGGCACTGTCGGCAGCACGCTTTGCCGCGCGGCGCTTCGATGCCAGTGCGCTGCTGCGTTGCCTCGGCCTGTCGCGACGCGAAGCGCTGACCCTCTTCACCCTGCAGCTCGCCTTGCTCGGGCTGATCGCCTGTGTGCTGGGCGCCCTGCTCGGCTGGGCCGGTCAGTACATTCTGTTCCATCTGCTGCGCGGGCTGATTCCCGCCGACCTGCCACCCGCCGACATCTGGCCGGCACTGGCCGGCATGGCCACCGGCCTGGTGGCGCTGGCCGGCTTCGCCCTGCCGCCACTGGCAGCGCTGGGTCGCGTGCCGCCGCTGCGCGTGCTGCGCCGCGACATGCTGCCGGTACCGGCCAGCTCCTGGCTGGTCTATGGCGCGGCACTGGTGGCGCTGGGCGTGATCATGTGGCGACTGAGCCTGGACCTGCGCCTGACCCTCGCCCTGCTGGGCGGTGGCATGCTCGCTGCTGCGCTGCTCGGCGGCCTGCTTCTGCTGGGCTTGCAGAGCCTGCGTCGGCTCCTGCAGAAAGCCGCCCTGCCCTGGCGCCTGGGCCTTGGCCAGCTGTTGCGTCACCCGCTGGCCGCCGCCGGTCAGTCGCTGGCCTTCGGCCTGATCCTGCTGGCCATGGCGCTGATCGCCCTGCTGCGTGGCGAGTTGCTCGATACCTGGCAGGATCAGCTGCCCGAGGATGCGCCCAATCACTTCGCCCTCAACGTGCTGCCCGCCGAGCGCGATGCCTTCGCCGCCCGACTGGCCGAGTTGTCGCCGCACCCCGCCCCGCTGTACCCCGTGGTACCGGGCCGACTGATCATGATCAACGATGAGCCGGTGCGGCAACTGGTGACCAAGGAGAGCCGCGGCGAACGCGCCATCCAACGCGACCTGAGCCTGACCTGGGCCGAGCAGTTGCCCGCCGACAACCTGATCGCCGCCGGCAGCTGGTGGGGCGCTGCCCATGCCAGCGAACTGCCCGGCGTATCCGTCGAGGCCGAACTGGCCGAAAGTCTGCAGCTGAAGCTGGGCGACCGCCTGCGCTTCAACGTCGGCGGCATCGAGCGCGAGGCCCAGGTAAGCAGCCTGCGCCAGGTGGACTGGGACAGCTTCCAGCCCAACTTCTACATGATCTTCGAGCCACAGACCCTGCAGGACCTGCCCGCCACCTACCTGACCAGCTTCTATCTGCCGCCCGGCCACGATGCCGAGCTGATCGCCCTGAGCCGCGCCTTCCCCAGCGTCACCCTGCTGCAGGTGGACGCCCTGCTGGCGCAGCTGCGCAGCATCCTGGCGCAGGTCACCCTGGCCATCGAATACGTGCTGCTGTTCGTTCTCGCTGCCGGCCTCACCGTGCTGCTGGCGGGGCTGCAGGCGACGCTGGACGAGCGCATCCGCCAGGGCGCCCTGCTGCGGGCGCTGGGCGCCGAGCGCAGCCTGCTGGTCAGCGCCCGCCGCGCGGAGTTCGGTCTGCTCGGCGCCGCCGCCGGCCTGCTTGCCGCGCTGGGCTGCGAGCTGGTGAGCTTCCTGCTCTATCGCTATGCCTTCGACATGAGCTGGCAACCGCACCCCTGGCTGCTTCTGCTGCCGCTGATCGGCGCCCTGCTGATCGGCCTGGCCGGGGTACTGGGAACCCGCCGCGCCCTCAACGCCAGTCCGCTCAGCGTGCTACGCGAAGGCTGAGCAGCGCCGGAGGGGTTTGCTAGACTGGCGCCCCCTCCAGCCCACAGAGCCACCATGAGCCGCTATCGCCCCCCTCGCCCCGCCGGTACGCCCCTGATTACCCCGGAGGGCGAAGCGCGCATGCGCGCCGAACTGCACGAGCTGTGGCATGTGCGCCGGCCACAGGTGACCCAGTCGGTCAGCGAGGCGGCGGCGCAGGGCGACCGCTCGGAGAACGCCGAGTACACCTACGGCAAGAAGATGCTGCGCGAGATCGACAGCCGCGTGCGCTTTCTCACCAAGCGTCTGGAGAAGCTCAAGGTCGTCAGCGACAGGCCCTCGGACCCGAACAAGGTGTACTTCGGCGCCTGGGTCACCATCGAGGACGAGGACGGCGAACAGTCGCGCTACCGCATCGTCGGCCCGGACGAGTTCGACCTCAAGCAGGGCCAGATCAGCATCGACTCGCCACTGGCGCGCGCTCTGGTGGGCAAACCGCTGGATGCCGAGGTTCGGGTACACAGCCCGGGCGGCGAGAAGACCTGCTACATCGTCGAGATCGACTATCCGTGAATCGACGGCGCGCGACCGGCGCCCCTGCCGCAGGGGCGGTCGGCGGCCTCGGATAACGAAGAGTCGTTGCTAGCGCCGGGTGATCAGGCCCTGACGCGCCACCCTTACCAGTTCGCCAACGGTCTGCTCGAGCTGCTCGGCGCTGGGTGCCTGGATCACGGCCAGATCGAAGCTGTCGCGGGCGAAACGGCTCAGCGACTCGCCGTTCTGCACGAACTGGATGCGAAACGCACGCGACCCCGACCAGCGCTTGGGCCAGCCTTCGAGATAACGTAACAAGGTGGGTTGATGGCTGCCGCCAAGCAGCACGCGCGGATTGCGCAGCAGCAGGCCCGAAGTGATGGGCGCCAGGCGAATAAGGGGTTGGGGACAGATCATGGTCGAGTCTCCGCCTCGAGAATCCCGCTGGGCAGCGGTGAGAGGCGACACCGAACCAGCGCTTTAGCGGAATTTCAGGTGTCGATGACAACACCCTGAGGCGCCCCGCAAGTAGCTGTTTAAATCGGCGCAGGGCGAATCCTAGAGAAGCCCACGACAAACTGTCAAGGCGCTTCTGAGCCCGACCCCAACCTTCGATTGGCCGAGAGGGCATCCCGGCGTTCGACAGCGCCTCCACCCGTCTTCGCGGCGCCGTTGCAGCCCTCCGCATGCTGCCAGCCCACAGCATTTACTCGCCTGGACGTGTCGACCCGTAACAGCGAAATGCACCCGAGGCATGCGGCGATCCGTGGCGAACGACCGGAATAGAGGCGTCCCGCGCCAATCGACGGCACTGGCATGTTTCCTGCCATCGTTCTTGCGCCGTACGCGCCACGGGATGGGCGCGATCCGCTTGCAGGAAGCACTTGACTGCCCAACAAACCACGAGAGCGCCCATGAAGAACAATAAAACCCTGCTCGCCCTCTGCCTCGGTGCCGGCCTGCTCGCCAGCGGCCAGACCCAGGCATTCTGGTTCGGTTCCTCCGGCTATACCCAGACCAAGTACCCCATCGTCCTCGGCCACGGCATGCTCGGCTTCGACAGCATCCTCGGCATCGACTACTGGTACGGCATCCCGGCTGCCCTGCGGCGTGACGGTGCCAGCGTGTACGTCACCGAGGTCAGCCAGCTGGACACCTCCGAAGCGCGCGGCGAACAGCTGCTGCAGCAGGTCGAGGAGATCGTCGCCATCAGCGGCAAAGGCAAGGTCAACCTGATCGGCCACAGCCACGGCGGGCCGACCACTCGCTACGTCGCCGCAGTGCGTCCGGACCTGGTCGCCTCGGTCACCAGCGTCGGCGCGCCACACAAGGGCTCCGCCGCCGCCGACTTCCTCAAGGGCATCAGCGACGGGCCTGCCGGGCCGGTGGCCACCCCTCTGCTGGCCGGTATCGTCAACGGCCTGGGCACGCTGATCAACTTCCTCTCCGGCAGCTCCAGCACCACGCCGCAGAATGCACTCGGCTCGCTGGAGTCGCTCAACAGCGAAGGCGCCGCGCGCTTCAACGCCAAGTTCCCGCAGGGCCTGCCCACCAGCGCCTGTGGCGAAGGCGCCTACAGCGTCAATGGCGTGCGCTACTACTCCTGGAGCGGCACCAGCCCGCTGACCAACCTGCTCGACCCCAGCGACCTGCTGATGGGCGCCTCCTCGCTGACCTTCGGCAGCGAAGCCAACGATGGCCTGGTGGGCCGTTGCAGCTCCCGCATGGGCCAGGTGATCCGCGACAACTACCGGATGAACCATCTCGACGAGGTCAACCAGACCCTGGGGTTGACCAGCCTGTTCGAGACCGACCCGGTCACCGTCTACCGCCAGCACGCCAACCGCCTGAAGAACGCCGGGCTCTAGGCTGACCGAGTGCTCCACCCGAGCCATGGGCATCGCGACATCGATGCCCATGGCACACCCCCTCCCTGACGCATCGAGTCACATGTGAAGAAAATCCTCTATGCCCTGCCGCTGCTGATTGGCGCCAGCCTGGCGCTGATGTTCTACCTGCAACCCGCACACCAGGGGCCCTTGCCCAGCGCAGCCAGCACAGCGCCTGCCGCGCCGCAGATCGCTGCGCCTGCGACGTCGGCGGACACCCTTGCCATGTCCCCACCCGCCCCCGAAAGAACCGCGAGCCTGGCCCTGCCCGGCTCCTTCGTCGGCACCGAGGTCGACGGCCGCTTTCGCGTCGATGCCGCCGGCAACCTGATCATCAGCGAGGATATCCGCCGCATCTTCGACTACTTTCTCGCCAGCATCGGCGAAGAGAGCCTGGACGCCAGCGTGTCACGCCTGCGCGGCTACATCGACGCACAGCTGCAGGAGCCTGCGCGCGCCCGTGCCCAGGCATTGCTGGACCAGTACCTGAACTACAAGCGCGAACTGGTGCTGCTGGAGCGTGACCTGCCGCAGATGGCCAGCCTCGATGCGCTGCGCCAACGCGAAAGCGCGGTGCAGGCCCTGCGGGCGCGGCTTTTCGATGACGAAACCCACCAGGCCTTCTTCGGCCGCGAGGAAGGCTACAACCGTTTCACCCTGGAACGCCTGGCCATCCAGCACGACGCCGGCATGAGCGCCGAGGAGAAAGGCGCCGCCATCGACAGGCTGCGGGCATCGTTGCCGGAAGCGCTGCAGGACGCCGTGCTGCCGCAACTGCAGCAGGAGCTGCGCCAGAACACCGCGCGCCTGCAGGCGCAGGGCGCCAGCGCGGCGCAGATTCGCCAGATGCGCCAGCAACTGGTCGGCGCCGAGGCCACTGCCCGCCTGGAGACGCTGGACGGTCAGAGACAGAACTGGCAAAGGCGCCTGGAGGCCTATCTCGCCGCCAAGGCGCAGATCGAAGCCAACCCGGGGCTCAGCAGCGCTGACAAGCGCGCCGCCATCGACGCGCTGGCAACGGAACGCTTCGACGAACGTGAGCGCCTGCGCCTGGAAGCGGCCGAGCAACTGGCCGCCGCGAACAAGGGCCAGTAATCGCGTCAGGCGCTGTCGCGCATCACCAGCTCGAAGCCGACGTCGACGCAGTGCTGCTCGGGCGTCTCGCCACGCATCAGCGCCAGCAGCATGTTCGCCGCCAGCTCGCCGATCTGCCCACGGGTGGTGCGCACGGTGCTCAGCGCCGGGTGCATCCAGGCCGCCGCCGGCAGGTCGTTGAAACCGGCGATGGCCAACCGCCCCGGCACATCCAGGCCCAGCTGACGCGCACGGAACAAGGCCCCCATGGCCAGGTCGTCGTTGTTGAAGAACACCGCATCGATCTGCGGCTGTTGCGCCAGCAGGCGGTCGAGCAGCTCGGCGCCCAGGCCGATGGACGACAGCTCCGGCGTCAGCAGCTCCAGTGCCGGGTCGTGACGCTGCAGATAGCGCATCACCTGGCGGTACCCTTCGGCCCGCTGCAAGGTGCGCGGGTCGAGCTGCGCGGCGGCGAAGGCGATATGCCGATAGCCGCGCTGCACCAGGGCACGGGTCATCGCCGCACCGGCCTCGATCTGGGAGAAGCCGACGCAGTAGTCCTCCGGCTCCTCGCTCAGTTCCATCAGCGTCACCAGCGGACAGGTACTGGCACCGAGAATCTCGCGGGCCGCGTCACTGCGCTCGAATCCGGTCACCAGCAGGCCGGCCGGCTGGTGCGCCAGGTAGGAGCGCAGCAGGCGTTCGTCCTCCTCGACCCGGTAATGGCTGACGCCGATCATCATCTCGAAGCCGGCGGGCATCAGCACCCGCTGGATCGCCTCGACGGTATCGACGAACACCGAGTTCGACAGCGAGGGAATCACCACCGCCACCAGGTTCGAGCGCGAACTGGCCAATGCCCGCGCCGCCGGGTTGGGCACGTACCCGAGCGCCTGGGCCGCACGCATCACCTGCTCGCGCAACGCATCGGACACCCGCCCCGGCTGCGAGAGAGCGCGCGACGCGGACATCAGCGAACACCCCGCGGCCTTGGCGACATCGGACAGGGTGACACGCTCGGCAGAGCGGCGACGGCGTTGGCTCATAGCGCCTCCATTGATGATCAGCGGGCAATTCTACCAGCCCTGCCGATGAATAAAGCGCGGGACACGCCGCCCGGGGCAACGCCACCATGCAAGGAGCGTTGCCACCTGCGTGCCCCGCGAAACCTCGAGTCGGCCCGTCAGTCGTGCACGGGCCGGCTCTTACCGTGCAGC
The DNA here is from genome assembly GCF_017915135.1 of Ectopseudomonas khazarica. Classification (NCBI taxonomy): domain Bacteria; kingdom Pseudomonadati; phylum Pseudomonadota; class Gammaproteobacteria; order Pseudomonadales; family Pseudomonadaceae; genus Ectopseudomonas; species Ectopseudomonas khazarica. The sequence goes on from NZ_CP068551.1 coordinate 2,932,753, forward strand.
CTTGTCGACCTCGGCCTGGACCTGATCGAACAGTTGCTGCCCCACCGTATCGACCACCTTGGCGATCGCCGGGGCAGCCTGCTCACGCATACGCTGCACCTCGGCGGGGGCCACTTCGTTGATCTGCATGCCCTTGTCCTTCAGCTGCGCCAGCGCACGGGCGGCCTCCTCACGGGTGTCCTGGCGCTCGAAATCGCGGGCTTTCTGCGCCGCCTCCAGGAGGATCTGCTGCTCGGTCTGCGACAGGCCGTCCCACCAGCGCTTGGACACGGTGACGATCCACGGGCTGTACACGTGGTTGGTCACGGTGAGGTACTTCTGCACTTCATAGAACTTCGAGGAGAGAATGGTATTGAACGGGTTTTCCTGACCGTCGACGGCCTTGGTCTCCAGGGCGGTGAACAGCTCGGAGAACGGCAGCGGCACGGCATTGGCGCCCATCAGTTTGAAGGTTTCGAGGAACACCGGATTGGGCATGACCCGCAGCTTGACGCCGGAGAAGTCTTCCAGCCGGTTGATCGCCCGGGTGTTGTTGGTCAGGTTGCGGAAACCGTTCTCCCAGTAGACCAGGCCGACCAGCCCCTTTTCCTCCAGCTTGTCCATCACCTGGCGACCGACCGGCCCGTCGAGCACGGCATCGGCCTGCTCGGCGCTGCTGAACAGGAACGGCGTATCCCAGACCGCCATTTCCCGGGTGATGCCCACCAGGGTCGCGGTGGAGCCGACCATCATCTCCTGCGCGCCACCGATCAGCGCGCTCTGCATCTGGTCGTCGGAGCCCAGGCTGGCGGCACCGAAGGTGCGCACCTTGAGCTTGCCCTCGGAGGCCTTGGCCACCTCCTCGGCGAACAGCTTGGCCGCGCGGCCCTGGTTGCTGTTCTCGTTGAGGCCATAGCCGAAGCGGATCATGCGCGAGCGCACGTCATCGGCATGCGCGCTCAGGCTGGCCAGCGGGCTGCACAGCATGGCAGCGGTGAGGACGGCGAGCAGTGGACGTTTCATCGGGACTACCTCTTATTGTTGTGAATGAAACCGGCGTGCCAGTGCCGGTGGGTCAACTCAGCGCAACCAGGCCAGCGGCACGGTGACGACAGCCGGGAACGCCACCAGCAAGGCGACGATGCCCAGGTAGATCAGGAAGAACGGCAACACGCCGCGCACCAGGATCTCCATGCGCAACTTGCCGATGCCGCCGACCACGTTGAGCACGGTGCCGACCGGCGGGGTGATCAGGCCAATCGAGCCGATCAGCACGAACATCACGCCGAAGTACACCGGATCGACCCCGGCCTTGATCGCGATCGGCGCCAGCACCGGTGCCAGGATCAGGATGGTCGGCGTCAGGTCGAGGACCATGCCCACCGCGATCATCAACAACATGATCGCCAGCATCAGCAGACGCGGGTGTTCGGCCAGCGGCCCGAGCATGGCGCCGATCTCGTCGGGCAGCTGCGCCAGGGTGATCATGTAGGCCGATACCGTTGCCGCAGCGCAGAGGAACATCACCGACGCCGTGGTGCGGCTGGCGCGCGTCAGGGTTTCCATCAGCCCTGCCCAGTCCAGCTCGCGGTACAGCAAGGTGGAAACCGCCAACGCATAGACCGCCGCGACCACCGCCGCCTCGGTGGGCGTGAAGATGCCGAGGCGCAGGCCGCCGACGATGATCACCGGCAGCATCAGCGCAGCCGCGCCGTCGACCAGCACGCGACGGCGCTCGGCCGCACTGGCCTTCTCCGGTGTCGGCTCGGTGAAACCGCGGGCGATCAGGGTCCAGGCGATGATCAGGCCGCCGCCCATGATCAGCCCCGGCACCAGGCCGGCCATGAACAGCTGGCTGATGGAGGTGTTGGTGACCACGCCATAGATCACGAACGGCATCGACGGCGGAATGATCGGCGCGATGATGCCGCCCGCCGCGACCAGGCCCGCCGACGAATGCAGCGGATAGCCACGCTGGCGCATCATCGGCAGCAGCAGCGTCGCCAGCGCGGCGGTGTCGGCCAACGCCGAACCGGACATGCTGGCCAACAGTACCGCTGCGGCGATGGCGACATAGCCGAGGCCACCGCGCAGGTGCCCGAAATAGGCCTGGGCCATGGCGATGATGCGCCGCGAGATGCCGCCCGCGTTCATCAGCTCGCCGGCCAGGATGAAGAACGGCACGGCCAGCAGCGGGAAGCTGTCGGCACCCGCCAGCAGGTTCTGCGCCAGCAGCTGCACGTCCCAGAAATCCAGGTACCACATCAGCACTGCCGCCGTGAGGATCAGGGCGAAGGCAATGGGCATGCCGAACGCCATGAACCCGAGCAGGGAGGAAAGAAACACTGCGACAGTCATCGGCGCATCCTCGTTGGGCACTGCCCGTCTTGTTGGAGTGGGCCCGGCATCATTCGGCCAGCGCCCGGTTCAGCGAGCGCTCGGGGATGCGGCGCCAGAGGTTGATTAGTTGCACGAACGCCAGGATCGCCAGCACCAGCATGCTCGCCAGCACCGGGAACATGGCCAGCACCACCGGGTAGCCGACCACCGTGCTGACATTGCCCCAGCCGAACTGCACCTGGTTCCAGGCGCCCCAGGCCGAGAGCAGGCTGGCGCCGGCCACCAGGATCCAGCTGAGCGAATCCAGCAGGCGCTGCGCCAGTACGGGGAAGCGGTCGCGAATCATGCGAAAGGTCATCAGCTCGCCGCGGCGCATGCTCGAGGCCACGCCGACGAACACCAGCCAGACGAACGCCAGGCGCGACAGTTCTTCCGCGCCCGGCCAACCGGTGCCGAACACGTAGCGCAACACCACGTTGGCGAACACCGCCACCACCATGAACGCCATCAGTGCGGCCATCAGGCCGTCGGTCAGGCGATCGAAGAGGCGTGCCACACGTCCTTCATAGATGGGCTCAGCGCCCAGCTGCGCCTCTTGGTTAGCGCTATCAATCTCAGTCTCGAGAATGCCGGCGGCGTCACCTGCGTCAATCTCCGGCAGGTCGCGCCACACCCAGGCGGTGATCTGTTCGACCAGCGCCTGCCGCGACTGCCGGGCATCCAGCACCCGTACCAGCGGCTCGTCAGCGGGCGATTCGAGGGTAGCGAACTGGCTGTCGACCAGCGATGTCGGCATGAAATGCCCGGGCCGTGCGCCCACGCGCTGCAAGGCGGTGGCGTGATCGATATGCAGGTGCGCGAACTGCAACCCCGCCACCGCGCCGCGCAGACGCTCGCGATAGGCGCCCTTGAGCGCCGAGCAGGCCAGCACGAAGCCCTCGCCTGCGGCCTGCGCCGCCTGCATCTGCTCGCACAGGGCATCCAGCCACTGGCGGCGGTCAGCATCGCTCAGCGGGATACCGGCGCGCATGCGCGCGACGTTCTCGGCAGGATGGAAATGATCGGCCTCGATATGGCGCCAGCCCAGCGCGGTGGCGACCGCCTGGCTGATATCGCTCTTGCCGGAGCCACTGACGCCCATGACCACCAGGGCGGTGCGGGCAGGCGGTACGGAAGGCTGCTGTTGCATGGAAACTCCAGGGCACCATCGATGTGGGCCGCTCATTGTTTGCGCCGGATGTTAGCGCTATCCAAAACATCCGACAACCCTCCCCGGCAACATTTCGTAGAGCATTTCTGTCGCCGCCTGCGGCTTGTCACTGGTCGCCACTGATCGACCAAGCCAAGATCATCCACCTGCTTCCTGGGAGACCTTTCGCTCATGCACCGGCCAAGCCCTCGCCTGTGGCTGCCCACGCTGTTCCTGCCACTGGCCGCGCAGGCCGAAGACACCCGCTACCAGGCCGAGCCCCTGGTCGTCACCGGTAGCCGCTACCAGGCCAGCGGCTGGCGGCTGCCCTTCTCCGTCAACCGCATCGACGCCGAGCAGGCCACGCTGGGCAAGCCCGGCGTCAATCTCTCGGAGGCACTGGGCAGCGTGCCCGGCCTGGTGGTGCAGAACCGCCAGAACCATGCGCAGGACCTGCAGATTTCCTCGCGCGGCTTCGGCGCCCGCGCCGCGTTCGGCATCCGTGGCATCAAGCTGCTGGCCGACGGCGTGCCGCTGTCCAATCCCGACGGCCAGGGCCAGGCGGCCACCTTCGACCTCGACACCCTGGAGCGCATCGAGGTCCTGCGCGGGCCCTTCGCCAGTGTCTACGGCAGCAACTCCGGCGGGGTGATCCAGCTGTTCTCGCGTGACGGCCAGGGCGCGCCCAGGGTCTCCGCCGACACCTCCCAGGCCGCCTACGGCACCCGCCGCACGCGCCTGAGTGCCGAAGGCGGCAACGCACAGGCCGGTTTCATCATCAACCGCTCGCACTTCGAGACCGACGGCTACCGCGACCACAGCGGCGCCATCCTCGACAAGACCTTCGCCAAGCTGACCCTCCACCCCGACGACCTCAGCACGCTCAGCCTGAGCGTCAGCGAGCTGGACCAGGACGACACCCAGGACCCGCAAGGCCTGACCTGGGCGCAGGTGCAGAGTGACCGCCGCGCGGCAGCGCCCAGTGCCCTGCTGTTCGATACGCGCAAGAGCATCGACCACCGCCAGCTGGCCCTCAACTATGAGCGCAGCTTCGCCGCCGGTACCTGGCAGAGCACGCTTTACAGCGGTACGCGCCGGGTGATTCAGTACCAGTCGATTCCGCCTGCGGTACAGGGCAACCCCACCCACTCCGGCGGCGTGATCGACTTCGAGCGGCGCTTTCACGGCATCGGCAACCGCTGGATTCAGCCCTTCGACCTGGGTGGCAGTCTGCTTACCCTCACGGCCGGGGTGGACTACGACCAATCCCGCGACGATCGCCAGGGCTACGAGAACTTCAACGGCAGCACGCTCGGTGTCAAAGGCGCCTTGCGCCGCGACGAGCGCAACCGGGTGACCAGCCTGTCGCCCTACGTCCAGGCCGCCTGGCAGCTGGGCAAGCTGGATCTGCAGGCGGGCCTGCGCCACAACCAGGTCGAGTTCGAGGTGGACGACCGCTTCCTCGGCAACGGCGACGACAGCGGCTCGGTCACCTACCGCGAGCTGACGCCGACCCTGGGCGCCAGCTACGCCCTGCTGCCGGCACTGAGTGTCTATGCCAGCTGGGGCCAGGGACTGGAGACACCGACGCTCAACGAGCTGTCCTATTCCGGCGCCAACGGCGGTTTCGGCTTCGACCTGAAACCGGCCACCAGCGAGCAGATCGAAGTCGGCCTGAAGGCGCGCCTGGCCGCCAGCACCCGCCTGCAGCTGGCGCTGTTCCAGATCGATACCGACGACGAACTGGTGGTGGCGTCGGCCAGCGGTGGTCGCTCGCGCTTCCAGAACGCGGCGCAGACCCGCCGGCGCGGCATCGAGCTGGCGCTGGAGAGCCGTCTGAGCGAGACCCTGCGCGCCCACCTCGCCTATACCCGGATCGACGCCACCTACAGCCAGGCGTTCAGCAGCAACGGCCGGATGATCGACGCGGGCAATCACCTGCCGGGCATTCCCGCGCACAGCCTGTATGGCGAGCTGAACTGGCAACCGGCATCAGGCGTCAGCACGGCCATCGAGGCGATGTACCGCAGCGAGCTGTACGTCGAAGACAGCAACAGCGCCAGGAGCGCGCCGAGCTACGCGCTGTTCAACTGGCAGGCACGTTTCGAGCAGAGGGTCGGCGCACTGACCTTCAACCAGGTCCTGCGCATCGACAACCTGCTGGACCGCGACTACATCGGCTCGGTGATCGTCGGTGACGGCAACGGTCGCTACTACGAGCCCGGCCCGGAGCGCGCCTGGTACGTCGGCGCGGGCGTGCAGTATCAGCTCGATTGAACGCTGCCTTCGTAGGAGCCGGCTTGCCGGCGATGCTTTTTAAGTAATGATCGCCGGCAAGCCGGCTCCTACAATGAACAAACCATCAGTCAGAGACTGCGCGCGATCACCATTCGCTGCACGTCGCTGGTGCCTTCGTAGATCTGGCAGACACGCACGTCGCGGTAGATGCGTTCGACCGGGAAGTCCTTCAGGTAGCCATAGCCGCCCAGCGTCTGGATCGCCGCCGAGCAGACCTTCTCGGCCATTTCCGAGGCGAACAGCTTGGCCATCGACGCCTCGGTCAGGCATGGCTGACCCGCCTCGCGCAGGCTGGCGGCGTGATGCACCATCTGCCGCGCCACGGCGATCTGCGTGGCCATGTCGGCGAGGCGGAAGGCCACCGCCTGGTGCTCGATGATCGGCTTGCCGAAGGTCACCCGCTCGTGAGCGTAGTCCCGCGCCGCCTCGAATGCGGCACGGGCCATGCCCACCGACTGCGCGGCGATACCGATGCGCCCACCTTCCAGGTTGGCCAGGGCGATACGGTAGCCCTCGCCCTCCTCGCCCAGGCGCAGGCTCGCCGGAATGCGCACTTCGTCGAGCTGGATCTGGCAGGTGTCGGAGGCATGCTGGCCAAGCTTGTCCTCCACCCGCACCACCGAGAACCCCGGGGTGTCGGTCGGCACGATGAAGGCGCTGATGCCCCGCTTGCCCGCCTGGGCATCGGTGACGGCGAAGACGATGACCATGCTGGCCTGGTTGCCGGAGGTGATGAACTGCTTGGCGCCGCTGAGCAGGTAATGATCGCCATCGCGCCGCGCGCGGGTGCGCAGGTCGCTGGCATCGGACCCGGCCTGAGGCTCGGTCAGGGCGAAGGCGCCGAGCATGCTGCCTTCGGCCAGCGGGCGGAGAAAGCGCTGCTTCTGCTCCTCGCTGCCGTACTTGAGAATCGGCATGCAGCCCACCGAGTTGTGCACGCTCATGATGGTCGAGCAGGCGCCGTCACCGGCGGCCACCTCCTCCAGCGCCATGGCGTAGGCCAGGTGGCCGGTCTCGGCGCCACCCCATTGCTGCGGCACCAGCATGCCCATGAAGCCGAGCTGCCCCATCTCGGCGATGGCCTCCGCAGGGAAGCGATGCTCGCGGTCCCAGTCGGCGGCAAAGGGCTTCAGGCGTTCCTGGGAGAACTGGCGAGCCATGTCGCGGATGAGGATTTCATCTTCGTTCGGAATCATCTCGTTCTCCTTACAGGCGCTCGACCGCCACCGCCGTGGCCTCGCCGCCGCCGATGCACAGGGAGGCCACGCCGCGCTTGAGGCCGTATTGCCCCAGCGCATTGAGCAGCGTCACCAGCACGCGCGCGCCGGAAGCGCCGATGGGGTGACCCAGGGCGCAGGCGCCACCGTGGACGTTGAGTTTGTCGTGGGGGATGTCGAGGTCGCGCATCGCCACCATGGGCACCACGGCGAAGGCTTCGTTGACCTCGAACAGGTCCACCTCGCCCAGGCTCCAGCCCGTGCGCGCCAGCAGACGCTGGATAGAGCCGACGGGCGCGGTGGTGAACAGGTTCGGCGCATGGGCGAAGGAGGCATGCCCGGCGATCCGCGCCAGCGGTTGCAGGCCACGCTTCTCCGCCTCCTCCAGGCGCATCAGCAGCAGCGCCGCGGCGCCATCGGAGATGGAGCTGGCGTTGGCCGCCGTCACCGTGCCGCCCTCGCGGAAGGCCGGCTTGAGGCCGGGAATCTTGTCCATGCGCGCCTTGGGCGGCTGCTCGTCCTCGCTGACAGTCATCCACTCGTGACCGCAGCGGGCCTGTACCGGGACGATCTCGGCGGCGAAACGGCCCTCGCGCATGGCCTTCTGCGCACGGGTCAGCGAGGCGATGGCGAAGGCATCCTGCTGCTCACGGGTGAAGCCGTAGGCCTGGGCGCAGTCTTCGGCGAAGGTGCCCATCAGACGTCCCTTGTCGTAGGCATCCTCCAGGCCATCGAGGAACATGTGGTCGAGCACCTTGCCGTGGCCCATGCGATAGCCGCCACGCGCGCGCTCCAGCAGGTAGGGCGCGTTGGACATGCTCTCCATGCCACCGGCCAGTACCACGTCGGCGCTGCCAGCCCGCAGCAGGTCGTGGCCCAGCATCACGGCCTTCATCCCCGAGCCACACATCTTGTTCAGCGTCGAGCAGACCACCGACTGTGGCAGCCCGGCCCCCAGTGCGGCCTGACGCGCCGGCGCCTGGCCCTGGCCGGCCTGCAGTACGCAGCCCATGATCACCTCGTCGACGGCGTCGCCGGCGATGCCGGCCCGCTCCAGAGCCGCGAGGTTGGCAGCGGCGCCGAGCTGGGCCGCGCTCATCTCCCTGAAGTCCCCCAGGAAGCCACCCATGGCGGTACGGGCGGCACTGACGATGACGATGGAATCCTTGTTCATGACGGTCTCCTCACTTCGCGGCCATGCGTATCGCACCGTCAAGGCGAATCACCTCGCCGTTGAGCATGGCGTTCTCGACGATATGGCGCACCAGTGCCGCGTACTCTGCCGGCCGGCCAAGGCGCGGCGGGAACGGCACGGCGGCGCCGAGGGCATCGCGGACCTCCTGGGGCATGCCGGCCATCATCGGGGTCTCGAAGATGCCGGGCGCGATGCACATCACGCGGATGCCGTGGCGAGCCAGTTCGCGGGCAATCGGCAGGGTCATGCCGACCACGCCGCCCTTCGAGGCCGCATACGCAGCCTGGCCGATCTGCCCATCGAAGGCCGCGACCGAGGCCGTGTTGATGATCACGCCACGCTCGCCATCGGCATTGGCCTGGCCCTGGGCCATGCACTCGACGGCCAGGCGCAGCATGTTGAAGCTGCCGACCAGGTTGACGCTGACCGTGCGGGCGAAGCTCTCCAGGCCATGCACGCCATTGCGGCCGATGACCTTCTCGGCCGGCGCGACCCCGGCGCAGTTGACCAGGCCCTGCAGGCCACCGAAGGCTTCCGCAGCGGCATTCACCGCAGCGCGGGCATCCTCCTCGCGGGTGATGTCCGCTTTCACGAAGCGGGCGTTGCTGCCCAGTTCCTCGGCACGCGCGGCGCCAGCCTCGGCGTTGATGTCCACCAGCACCACCTTGCCGCCCTGCCCCAGCAGTTCGCGGGCGGTGGCCAGGCCCAGACCGGAGCTGCCACCGGTCACCAGGAAAACGGAATTCTCGATACGCACGTTCTTTACTCCTTCGAATCAGTGAGCGGCGGCCTCCTGGGCCTTGGCGATTTCCTGGTTGCGCAACAGGAAGCGCTGGATCTTGCCGCTCGGGGTCTTGGGTAGCTCCGCGACGAACTCGATCTCGCGCGGATAGGCATGGGCGGACAGGCGCTGGCGCACATACTGCTGCAACCCCTCGGCCAATTCGGCGTCGGCGGCATGGCCGGCATGCAGCACGACGAAGGCCTTGACCAGCTCGGTGCGCTCCGGGTCGGGCTTGCCGACCACGGCGGCCTCTATCACCGCCGGGTGTTCGATCAGCGCGCTCTCCACATCGAAGGGACCGACGCGGTAGCCGGAGGTGGTGATCACGTCATCGGCGCGGCCGACGAAACTGATGCTGCCATCCGCATTGAGCTCGACGGTGTCACCACTCAGATAGTAGTCGCCGACGAAGGCGCGGGTTTCCAGGCCCTGATAACCGGAGAACCAGAACAGTGGCGAACGCGGCATGTCCAGGGCGAGGATGCCAGGCTGGCCGACCGCCAGTTCGCGCTGCTGCTCGTCCAGCACCACGACACGGTGGCCAGGCATCGCGAACCCGGCGGCGCCCAGGCGCACCGGGTGCTGCAGCGCGTGGTGGTTGCACAGCACCATGCCCAGCTCGGTCTGCCCGTAGTGGTCATGGATGACGCAGCCGAGCCCTTCGGCGAACCAGCGGATCACCTCCGGGGTCAGCGGCTCGCCAGCGCTGCTGACGGCGCGCAACTGCCCCTTGATCGCGGCTTCCACCTCGCCCTTGCCCGCCAGCAGCAGGCGGTAGGCGGTGGGCGAGCCGGCCAGGTTGCTGATGCCGTAGTCGCGGATGATCCGGCAGGTGCTTTCGACGCTGAAACCGCCTTCGTAGAAGAGCGTGGCATGGCCCATCGCCAACGGCCCGGTCACCGCGTAGTAGAGACCGTAGGCCCAGCCTGGATCGGCCAGGTTCCAGAATCGGTCCTCGGCGCGCAGGTCGACCGCCTCGCGCATGTAGCTGACGAAGGCGACGATGGCCTTCAGCGGCACCGCCAGCGGTTTCGCCAGGCCGGTGGTGCCGGAGGTGAACATCAGCAGGAAGGGATCGGACCCCTTGCGCATGACCGCTTCGAAGTGTTCCGGCTGGCGCTGCAGTTCGGCCTGGAAATCGTCACCCACCGTCAGCACCGGCGGCGCGTCCGCTACCTCGTCGAACTTGGCGCGATTGACCAGATCGGTGACGACCAGCTTGCTGCCGGCGCTGCGCACGCGGTGTTCGATGGCCTTGGGCCCGAAGGCGGTGAACAGCGGCTGGTACACCGCGCCCGCGCGCCAGGTTCCGAGGATGGTGATCAGCAGTTCCGGCGTGCGCGGCAGCATGCCCGAGACACAATCGCCGGGGCCCACGCCACGGGCCTGGAGCAGGTTGGCAAAACGCGACGCGGCGTCCTTGAGGGCGGCGAAGGTCCACTCGGCACGCTCGCCGTTGCGCCCCTCCCAGAGCAGCGCGACGCGCCCTGGCTGGGCGTGGCGGTCGCAGCATTCGACACAGGCATTCAGGGCGTCGAGGTCGCCGGCCAGGGTGCTGGAAGCGGCACTGGCGTAATCGAACTCGCGGGCAGCGGTGAAGTAGTCGCGCATCGGGTAGCCTCCGGTGTTCTTGTTGTTGGAGTGCCACGATGGTCGCGCCAGGGGCCGCAAGGCGGCAATGTCGAAACAGGTCGATCGAAGCGAGCGTTTTTGACAGCGCCGCTCAGTCCACGCCCTCCAGGGCGCGGTACTGTCCCGGGGTGGTGCCGGTCCACTTCTTGAAGGCCTTGTAGAAGGCGCTGGTGTCGGCGAACCCCAGCTCGTAGGCCAGCTCGGCGAAGTGGCTGGCGCCCTCGTCCAGGCGCGCGATGGCCAGGTCACGACGCACCTGGTCCTTGAGCCCCTGATAGGACTGGCCTTCCTGGGCCAGCTTGCGGCGCAGGGTCGAAGGGGCCATGTAGAAGTGCCCGGACAGGGCGTCGAGATCGGGCCAGCGCCCGGCGTTGAGGCTGCGCAGGTAGGCCTTGATGCGCGCGCCGAGGCTCTGCGGGTCGCGATAGCGCACCAGGATGTTGCCCGGCGCACCGGCGAGAAAGCGGCGCAGCTCGCGCTCACTGCGACGCAGCGGCAATTCCAGGCAGTCGGCGTTGAACAGCAGGCGATTGCTGGCGCGCCCGAAGCGCAGATTGTCGCTGAACATCACCCGGTAATCACCGCAGTAATCCGGCATGGCGCAGCGCAGTTCGACGCTGAGAATGGCGATGCGCCGCCCCACCAGCCAGCAGGCCAGGCCGTGCAACATCAGCCACAGGGTGAAGCTGGAGAATGCCCGCCCCGGCACTTCGCCAGACTCGTCGAGGACGATCTGCGCCAGGCTGCCCTGACGCTCCAGGCGCGGCCGCAGGTCATCGAAGATCAGGCCGAGAAAGCCCAGCATGCTCTCCAGTGCACTGCCCAGGTCGGCCTCGCGCAGCGCCGTGCGGGCCATGAAGGCGAAGCTGCCAGACTTCATGCGCCGCGCATTCATGCCGAAGAACTCGTCGTCCATGGCCAGGGCGATGGCCCGCCACAGCTGGGCGTAGGCCGATGCCGAGACCCGCGCATAAGGTCGCAGCAGCTGCCCCGGTGTGATGCCGGCTTGCGCCAGCAACGGCGCCTCCGGCAGGCCGCGGCGGCGCCACTCGAGCAGTGCCTCGGCCACCAGCTGGACGGAGATGGTGCCTTTCTCGGCGACGATGGCCGTCATGTCTTTCCCTGCAACGCCTGACGAGCCGCCACTGTCGCAGGGCAACACCGCGCTGGCAATCGCCACCGTCACTCAGCCGCTCTGTACCTGGGCCAGGCGCTCGATGCTGATCTCGCGCATGCGGAATTTCTGGATCTTGCCGGTGACCGTCATCGGGAAGCCGTCCACGAAGTGGAAGTGACGCGGGACCTTGAAGTGCGCGATGCGCTCCCGGGCCCAGGCACGCAGCTGTTCCTCGTCGAGTTCATGGCCGGGGTGCAGCATGACCCAGGCGACGATCTCCTCGCCGTAGCGCTCGCAGGGGATGCCGATCACCTGCACGTCGGCCACTGCCGGGTGGGTGAAGAAGAACTCCTCGAGCTCGCGCGGATAGATGTTCTCGCCGCCGCGGATGATCATGTCCTTGCTGCGCCCGACGATGCAGACGTAGCCATTGTCGTCCATCGACGCCAGGTCACCGGTGTGCATCCAGCGCCCGGGGTCGATGGCATCGGCCGTGGCCTGCGGGTTGTTCCAGTAACCGAGCATCACGCTGTAGCCGCGCGTGCACAGCTCGCCGATGGTGCCGCGCGGCACTATCCTGCCGTCGCCGTCGACGATCTTGCTCTCCAGCTGGGGCTGGGTGCGGCCGACGGTGGTCACGCGCAACTCCAGCTCGTCCTCGGGGCCCGTCTGCAGCGATACCGGGCTGGTCTCGGTCATGCCGTAGGCGATCTGCACCTCGCTCATGTGCATTTCCCTGATGACCCGGCGCATCACCTCGATCGGACAGGTCGCGCCGGCCATGATGCCGGTGCGCAGGCTGGACAGGTCGAATTCGCCGCGTCGCGGATGGTCCAGTTCGGCGATGAACATGGTCGGCACGCCATACAGGGCAGTGGCCTTTTCCTCGGCCACGGTCTGCAGGGTGGTCAGCGGATCGAAGGCATCGCTCGGGTAGATCATGGTCGAGCCATGGGTCACGCAGCCCAGGTTGCCCATCACCATGCCGAAGCAGTGGTACAGCGGCACCGGGATCACCAGGCGGTCGTGCTCGGTGAGGCCGAGGCTCTCGCCCACCATGTAGCCGTTGTTGAGGATGTTGTAGTGACTCAGCGTGGCCCCCTTGGGGAAGCCGGTGGTGCCGGAGGTGTACTGGATGTTGATCGGGTCATCGAACTGCAGGCTGGCCTGGCGCTCGACCAGCGCCTCGACAGGGACCGACGCGGCGCTTGCCTGCAGGCTGGCCCAGGACAGGAATGCAGCCGGCGGATTGGCCGCGAGGCTGACCACGCCACGCAATTCCGGCAGGCGCTCGCACTGCAGCCGGCCCGGCTCGGCGTCCGCCAGCTCCGGCACCAGGCCGAGCAACATCGCATGGTAGTCGGAGGTCTTGAAGGCATCGGCGCAGATCACCCAGCGACAGCCGGACTGCTTCAGCGCGTACTCCAGCTCGCTGCTGCGATAGGCGGGATTGATGTTGACCAGGATGGCGCCGATCTTGGCGCTGGCGAACTGGGTGATGCACCACTCGGCGCAGTTCGGTGCCCAGATTCCCAGGCGGTCGCCGCTCTCGATGCCGAGGGCGAGCAGGGCGCGGGCATGGCGTTCGACCACCTCGGCCAGCTCTCGCCAGCTGTAACGCAGGCCCTGATGGCGCACGACCAGCGCCTCACGCTCGGGGAACCGGGCGACCGTGGCGTCGAACGCCGCGCCGATGGTCATGGCGAGCAAGTCCTTGTCCTGCCGCCCACGGGTGTAACTCGGGTGATTCATGGCTTTCCCTTCTTGTCTTTGTAATGGGATCGTCGCTGAACAGGCGGCCAGCCATTGGGGCACGGGCCGCGAAACCTGTCGATTATCACAGCGGAAGGTCGCCTGGGTATGCGACCTTCGCCACTGCGAGCAACCTTATCGAGTAAATACCTGAGTGGTGGTGATCGCCATGTCGCCACCTGGCAGCTTGATGTTCTTGATCTTCTCCAGCGTATCCGGGTCGAACACCGCGATGTCGTTGAAGGTGCCGGCCAGGTACAGCTTGCTACCCTCGGTGTTGAAGGCGATGCAGTAGTAGGTGTGCTCCAGGTTGGCAGCCTTGATCAGCTTCTGTTCCTTGATGTCGTACTTGGCCAGGCGGTTGAGTACGCCGAACATCTGGTTGGCATCCTTGGGCGAGCGCAGGCCGGTGAAGTACAGCTCGGTCAGCGAGGCGAAATCCTCCACGACCGCCTTGCCGGTCTTCAGGTCGATGCTCAGGTAGCCGTAGCGGTAGTCGGCGCTCGCCAGGTCCTGCGTATCATCCTGGAAGCGGGCCGCCGTGTAGAGCATCGAAAAATCGTGCATCGCGGTCTGGTGTGGCCAGAAGTACAGCACGTCCGGTGCACTGTAGAGCGGCCGCTGCCAGTTGCGCAGGGGCACCGCCACCTCGTACTGGCCGGTGTGCACGTCCATCTTGTAGATGTCCGGCCCGGCGACGAACAGCGAACCGTCATCGGCGGCGCGCATCAGGTACACCTGGCGCGGCATCGGGAAGCTGCGCAGCGGCTGGGCATCGAGCCCGGCGGCGGTATCGAACACCTCCAGACGCGGCGGCTTGACCACATAGTGATCGCTCATCATCTGCGTCGGGTTGACCGTGGTGTACAGCTCCTTGCCATCCGGGCTGAGGGCGAAGGAGAACATCGAGCGCACCTTTTCCCCCGGGCTGCGCGACAGCCGGGCGTGGAACACCGTGCGACAATCGTCCAGATCGATGCCGTAGAGGTCACCGTAGTGGTTGTTGAGCAAGTACGCCGTCCTGTTGTCCGGCGCCATCATCGCGGTACCGGGGCCGAACGCATCGGGTAGCTGGCACGTCTTGTACAGGGTGTCGCTGGCCAGATCGACCACATGCAGGTTGTTCGGATAGTTGGTGGCGATCAGGTATTCCTGACCGACCTTCAGCGCCGGGCCGGCCTGCGCCGCAGCATTGGCATGACTGCCCAGGGCGAGCCCGGCGACGACGGTCGCCAGGCTGGCGATGGTTTGGAGTTTCATACGCTGTCCCCTCTTGTTCTGCGCGCCGGTCATTTGTCTTTCGGGAATACGGTGTTGAGGTTGCGCCAGTCCTGCGACGAATCCTGGGCAGTGGCGTTCCAGTCCTGATAGGTGCTCATCATGTCGGGCACCTGGGCCGGCCACCAGCAAGGGTCGGAGCATCCGTAGAGGTCGGCCTCCATCGGCTGACAGAGGGAGCTCACACCGCCGAAGGCGTCCACCTCCCAGCCCGGATCGGTGGTGGCGGTGCAGCCGGCCACGGCGCTCATGGCCACGACCTCTTCGATACGATCTTCGGCTGCAGCTTGTTCGAGCAGTTGTGCTTTGTTGTTGAGCGGCTTCAGATGTTTCATGTCAGTGCGCCTTCCGCGGAGAGATGTAGCTGCTGATGAAGGCCGGATTGACGGCCATGATGCGGCTGTAGACCTCGATGCCGAAGTCCACCCAGTCGCGCATCAGCTCGCAGTAGTGATAGGTCGGGTGAGTCGGGTCGCCGTAGCGGGCGTAGCTCTCGTGATAACAGCCGCCGGAGCACAGGTTGCGAATGCGGCAGCTGTCGCAGCCGGTGCCCGAGCGATCCAGGCGCTGGGACAGGAAGTCGTTGAGCTCGACCTGCTTCACGCCGCTGTGCACATTGCCGAAGGTCGGCATGCTGGAACCGGTGAAACGGTGGCAGAGGTTCAGCTCGCCCTTGTGGTCCACCGCCAGCATCTTCAGGCCGGCGCCGCAGGGCAGCGCCTTCTTGTGTCCTTCATGGATGTCGGTGATCAGCTGGTGCAGGTTGGAGAAGCCGATGTTGCGGTGTTCCAGCGCCGCGTCCAGGTAGCGCCGGCCGAGGGCCTTCATGTTGGCGAAGACCTCGACCAGTTCCTCAGCGGTCAGGTTGTAGTCGGCCATGTCTCCCGAGGTGACCGGCGCGAAGCCGACTTCGGCGAAACCCAGTTCGTTGAACAGGTGGTTCCAGATGGTCTCGACATCGGTGATACCGCGCGTCAGGGTCACCCGCGCCCCCACAGGACGGCTGCGATAGCGCGACAGCAGCAGGTCGACCTTGCGCCGCACCACGTCGTAGGTGCCCTGCCCGCCCACGGTGATGCGGTTGCGATCGTGCACCGTCTTCGGCCCGTCGATGCTGATCGACAACCCGAAGCGATGGGCATTGAGGTAGTCGATGATCTCTTCGGTGAGCAATGTGGCATTGGTGGTCATGATGAACTCCACCTGCTTGCCCGCCTCGGCGAAACGCCGCTCGCAGTAGTCCACCATGTGCTCGATCAGTGCCCGGTTGGAGAGCGGCTCGCCGCCGAAGAACACCACGCTGTAACGTTGCTCGTCCGGCGACTCCTTGAGCAGCATCTCCACCGAGGCCTCGGCGGTCTGCACCTGCATCTTCTTGCCGGCCGAGGGCTTGTCCAGGTCTTCCTTGTAGCAGTAGGTGCAGCTCAGGTTGCAGCCGGTGTTGACGTTCAGCACCACGGTGTTCAGCGCCGTGCGTTCGACCCTGGCGATGCCGATTTCCGGCGTCAGTGGCGAGCCGTCGCTGACCACTTCCAGCGCGATCAGCTCGCGCAGCGTTTCATCGATGGCCTGCCCGGCGAAACGGTCGGCCAGACGCCGCACCAGGTCTTCGGACGAGCAGCTCTGCTGACGCAGCGCGTCGATGATGCCGCCCGTCACGTCATCGGCGGCGAACAGCGAACTGCTCGGAATGTGGAACAGCATGCGGTCGGCATCCACTCGCACTTCGTGCAGGTTGCGCTCGACCAGATTCAATATTGCGCCCATGGCGACCTCCCGGAAGTTTTCCCAATCGTCGTTGCGAATCCGGGCAGGGCGTGGCCCCGCCCGGGCCGTTGCCCCTCAGGGCAGCGGCGGGTTGTTCCAACGCTGTACGGTGACGATCAGCTGGCCTTCACCCTTCTGGCCACCCTCCTCCAGCTCGGCGATCACCTTCAGGTTGCCGGCGTTGTTGGTCATCATCTTGCGCTGCGGGTTGGGACCAGCAGCGCCAGGGACGAACACGCCGTCCTTCTGCATCTGCCCGGCGAACTTCACGTCCTCGTCTTCCCTGGCGCGCTCATCGAAGGGCTGTACCGACCACTTGGCCGGCAGGTAGCCGATCCGGTAGGGCTGACCTTCGTCATCCCTGCCCCAGGCCTCGGCCTCGAAGCGGCCCTGCACCTTGGGCGTCGAACCACCGTTCTCGCCCACACGGGCGATGGAGAACGCGGGCACCACTTTCACTTCGGCGATGTCCTTGTACACCGCCAGGTCGACGCCCCCGAGATCGCCCAGTACGACGCTGCGACGGCCCGGCGCAGCCGTGGCTGCGGCCTTGACCCGCAACCGCACCTGCGTCGGGGTGGCCTCGAGCACCTTCACCACCTCGAGGCCCGCACCGAGCTGCGCGCGGCCCTGCAAGCCGCTGCCCACCAGGGTCAGCTCGACTTCGCTACCGGCCCTGACATAAGCCGGCTGCACGGCCAGCAACCTGGCCTGGCCTTGCTGGGCGGCACTGAAGTCCAGACCACGCTCGTCATGCTCGGCATCGAACATGCGCCCTTTCATCTCGCCGTTCAGGGCCGCGAAGACCTGGCGCATGCGGGTGTCACCGATCTTCACGTTGCCGCGCCATTCGTAGCCGTTGTAGAGAATGGCCGAACCGCCACCGACGAAGGGCGTGCCATCGGCGTACTGGCCGTTGACCTCGACCTTGAAGGTGTCACCCGTGTCGGCGCTCACCGTCATTACGCCACGCACATCACCCTTGGCCAGCATGTGCCCACTGAACGCCCATTGGCCCAGCAGCACCTTGGCCTCGGGTTTGGCCTTCTGCCATTCGGACCAGGCCTGGCTGTCCAGCGGGTAGCGCTTGGCCAGCTCCGGCACCATCTCCGCGAGGGCGAGATCGAGCCAGTCACGGTCACGGGCCTGCGCCTGGTACTCGAGCGACGGCCACTGCCCCAGATGGAAGTGGACGAGATGCTCCCACTCCTTGGCCGGCCGGCGCTGCAGGGCGACGCGGGCCCCGGAGTGGCAACGCCCACAGGTCTGGCTCAACTGCTCGTCGAACGTCTCGACCGTGTTCAGGCGACGCTCCATGGCGTAGCGCACCCCCTCGGTTTCATCCGGGGCCAGGCCCTGCTTGTCGGCCAGGTACTTGACCAGGGTGCGGCGCTCGTCATCGGCGATGTTCAGGCCATGCATCAGCTGCATGCGCGCGATGCTCATCAGCCAGCCCTCGGGGGTCTTGCGCTGGTGGCTGATACGACTGATGGCGTCGCCGCCTTCGGGAATATGGCAGCCCACGCATTTGGACTCGAGGAGGGCTTGCCCCTCCTGCGCTGCCTGGGCCTGGGCGAGCATCAGCGAGGTCATGGCCAGAGCCAGGATGCCCGCACGCTGCCGGAGTCGAGTCGTCTTCAAGGTCAGACCTCCACGGTGTTGTTCTTATGATCCGCACCCCGAGCAGGTGCGCCTGGCCAGAGCAAATACACATTGCGTGCCACACAGGGACAAATGCATTCGCAGCAAGGACTTAGCGGTAAAACGAGGGTTTTCTGGCCGACGGGATCGAGCCTGCGGCGTCTAAATTCGCGACAGGCTGTTCCAGCTTGAGACGAACGCACCCAGGCTTCTCCGATGCGGGACGCCGAGGCCGTCCCAGGCCCGTCTCAGGCCGTCTCAATCTGCAACAGCGGGCTGCTGCGACAGAGCACGAATCTCCGAACCTTTTCTTTCCATATCAATCTCTTACCTCGCGGATCGAGCATTGGCACGAGGGTTGCGAAAGGTCACCGCGACTCCAATAAGCAGAGGTACCCCCAATGTTTGCCGACCTGCCCGTCCTGCCCCAGACCCACGCCTTCCTCAACCGCAAGCTGCAGATGCTGATCGGCGCCGAATGGTGCGACGCCATCAGCGGGGCCACCCTGGACTTTCGCAACCCGGCCACCGGCGAGATCATCGGTCAGGTGCCCTCGGCCAGTGCCGACGACGTCGACCGCGCCGTCCGCGCCGCCCGCCAGGCTTTCGATGACTCGGCCTGGAGCCGCATGCGCCCGCGCGACCGCCAGAACCTGCTGTGGCGCCTGGCCGAGCTGATGGAGCGCGATGCGCAGCAGCTGGCCGAGCTGGAGTGTCTGAACAACGGCAAGAGCGCCGCCGTGGCTCAGGTCATGGACGTGCAACTGGCCATCGACTTCCTCCGCTACATGGCCGGCTGGGCCACCAAGATCGAAGGCAGCACGGTCGAGCCCTCGCTGCCGCTGATGCCGGGCGAGGACTTCCATGGCTTCATCCGCCGCGAAGCCGTCGGCGTGGTGGGCGCCATCGTCGCCTGGAACTTCCCCTTGCTGCTGGCCTGCTGGAAGCTCGGCCCGGCGCTGGCCACCGGCTGCACCCTGGTGCTCAAGCCTGCCGATGAAACGCCGCTGACCGCTCTCAAGCTGGCCGAGTTGGTGCTCGAGGCCGGCTACCCGGCCGGGGTGTTCAACGTGGTCACCGGCACCGGCCTCAATGCCGGCGTCGCCCTCACCCGCCATCCGGGTGTGGACAAGCTGACCTTCACCGGTTCGACCGAAGTGGGCAAGCAGATCGGCAAGGCCGCCATGGACAACATGACCCGCGTGACCCTGGAACTGGGCGGCAAGTCACCGACCATCGTCATGCCCGACGCCAACCTCGCCGAAGCCGCGGCCGGCGCTGCCAGCGCGATCTTCTTCAACCAGGGCCAGGTCTGCTGCGCCGGCTCGCGCCTGTACGTGCACCGCAAGCACTTCGACAATGTGGTTGCCGACATCGCCGGCATCGCCAACGGCATGAAACTGGGCAACGGCCTCGACCCCAACGTGCAGATGGGCCCGCTGATCTCCGCCAGGCAGCAGGAGCGCGTCACCGGCTACATCGACCTCGGCCGCGAACTGGGTGCCACCATCGCCTGTGGTGGCGAGGGCTTCGGCCCAGGCTACTTCGTCAAGCCGACGGTGATCGTCGACGTCGACCAGCAGCATCGCCTGGTGCAGGAGGAGATCTTCGGCCCGGTGCTGGTCGCCATGCCGTTCGAGGACGTCGACGAGGTCGTGCGCCTGGCCAACGACAACCCCTACGGCCTCGGCGCCAGCATCTGGTCCAACGACCTGGCCTCGGTGCACCGGATGATTCCGCGCATCAAGTCCGGCTCGGTCTGGGTCAACTGCCACAGCGCGCTCGATCCGGCCCTGCCGTTCGGCGGCTACAAGCTCTCCGGCGTCGGCCGGGAAATGGGCGCAGCCGCCATCGACCACTACACCGAGCTGAAATCGGTGCTGATCAAGCTGTGACATGGTCCGGCCCGATCAGGGCCGGTAGCCCTGCTGCAGCAGCCAGCCCTGGACAGTCCGCCGCGATGCGGGTGCCAGAGCGGCCAGCGCAGCCTCCAGGCGCCCCGCCTGCAGGCTGCGCACGATGGGCGCCAGTGCCACGCCGTCGATGTGCCAGATCCCCAGCGGCTGATCGGCCGTCAGCACCACCTCGGCCTCATCGATCAGGCCATCGTTGAGCACCGGCATGCTCGCCACCTGCAGCCGGGCGATATCGGCGTCGACATGCAGTGGCTGTGCGTCCGGCCAGCCACGCCGCGCGCGCCAGAACGCAGCATCGGCCCAGCGCGGCTCCGCCGTATAGAAGTCACGCCCGGTCCGGGCGAAACGCATGAACAGATGCTCGATGCGCTGCTGGTGAAAGCGGCAGGCCAGTTGCGTGCGTTCGGGGTGCTGCAGCAGGGTGTTGATCACCGCCGGGGCCTGCAACGCCGAGGACAGCGACTGGAACACACCGTTGCCCGATAACGGATCGACCGCCATCGCCGCATCGCCAACGCGAATCCAGCCCGGTCCCACCACCTGCCGGGGCAGAATCGCCGTGCTGCTGCGCGCATGCACCGGCGCAGCGGCGTTGGCCGAATCGCCGAACAAGGCCTGAACCAGCGCCGATGCCTGGCGCCGCGCCGCGCAATAGGCTAGCAGCTCGTCGCGTGGGGGCAGTTCGGCGGCAGCGGCGTCCAGGGTGATCTGCCAGTAGCAACGGCCATCGGCCAGCGCCGCCATCCAGGCCCAGCCATCTGCCAGGCTCTCGACGGCCGAACCTGCACGGCCCGGCTCAGCCTGCCAGCTGCTGAGCAGACTGAGGGTCTCCGGCCCACGCAGGCGCCCTTCGCCCAACGGTGCCTGACGTCCCCGGGCTTCCACCAGAAAGTCCGCCAGCAGCGACCGGCCATCCTCCAGCACGATCCGCTGCTGCTCGCCCTGTTGCCCGAGCTGGCGTATCCGCCCCTGCAGCAGCTCGACACCGGCGTCCGCCAGGTCGCGGCGCAGGGCCGCGTCGAACAGCGGGCGATCTAACAGGCGCTCGTCGTTGAGCAGCTGGTCCACACCGCTCCAGCGTACCCGACGCGGCGTCGGCGGCGCCGCACTGGCCAGCGCCTGGTGCAGGCCGACCTGACGCAACCCCTCCAGCACCCGTGCGGACACCCCTTCCACCGCAGCGAAACGACGCCACTCGCTGATCACCCAGACCCGGTAGCCCAGACGCTGCAAGCCCAGCGCCACCGCGCAGCCGGCGGGCCCTGCGCCGAGCACCGCGATCCGTGGCGCGTTCACCGGCGCCGCTCCGGGCCGAGATGCGCCGCCTCATGGCGCAGCCAGTCGTACACCGCCTGCCGATCGGCGCTGCGATGCTGCGCCAGGTAGCCGGCGATCTGCCCGCTGAGCGCCGCGCAGGCCAGGCTGGCCCCGGCCAGTCCCGAAGGACCGCGAACCTGGGCGCCGAAATCGGCCTGGGCGCTGTTCAGCCAGGACCACTGTCCGGCCTGACAACGGGCGTCGCCACTGATACGGATGACCCCGGGATAGCTGGCCGGGTAGACCGGCTCGCCCTGCGCCGGGCTGGCGGCGCAGAGGATCACGCCGGCGGCCTGCAGTTCGGCACAGGTCTCGCGCAGCACCGGGCGATCACTGCGCAGGCCCAGGCTCAGGTTGATCAGGCGCACGTCCTGCTCCAGCAGCCAGTACAAAGCCGCCGCAATCTGCAGCGGACTGGTCTGCCAATGCCCGGCGAACACCTGAGCGCTATAGATGCAAGCCCGCTCTGCCGGTGAGGACAGCGCATCGAACACCGCAGTGCCATGCCCCAGGGCATCGGGCAGGGGCTCGCCCTGCTCCAGTACCTCGTGCTGCAGCCAGAAGCGCCGGGCATGGCTGACGCGGGTGGCCTGATGCGGGGCGAATCCACTGTCGACGAAGCCGATGCGCAGCGTGCTGTCCATGCTCATGCCGGTTCCAGGCGCTGCAACCGGCCCTGCTGCAGACACAGGCTGAGGTCGGCCTCGCGCAGCGTCGATGGCCGGTGGCTGATCAGGATGCGCGTGCGCCCGGCGAAGAGCTGGTCGATGGCGGCGATCACCTCGCGCTCGGTGGTCTCGTCCACCGCCGAGGTGGCCTCGTCGAGCACCAGGATGCGCGGCTCCTGCAGCAGCGCGCGGGCAATGGCGATGCGCTGCCGCTGGCCGCCGGAGAGCTGCTGGCCACGCTCGCCCAGCGGACTGTCCAGGCCCTGTGGCAGGCTGGCGATCAGCTCGTCCAGGCGCGCCAGCCGGGCAACCCGTTGCAGCGCCTCGCGGCTGGCGCTCGGTGCGCTGTAGGAAAGGTTTTCTGCCAAAGTGCCGCGAAACAGCACGATATCCTGGCTGACCACCGCGATACTGCGGCGCAGGGCGAACAGGTCCAGCTCGCGCAGGTCGACGCCATCGAGCAGCACCCGGCCCTGGTCAGGATCATAGAAACGCTGCAGCAGATCGATCAGGGTCGACTTGCCCACCCCGGACGCGCCGCTGATCGCCACCTTGAGCCCCGCCGGGATCACCAGGTCGACGCCCCTCAACACTGCACCGCTGCGCTGCTCATGGCTGAAGTGCACGTCCTCCAGGCGCAGTTCCCCGCCCCCCTCGGCAAGGGGTGACGGCGCAGCGGGCTGGCGCACGCTGACCGGTTCCTGCTGCAGTTCCATGACCCGGCCGAGGCTGACGGTCATGCGCTGCAAGGCCACATACAGGCCCAGCAGGCTCTGCACCGGCCCGACGGCCATCCCCAGGTAGGTGGAGAACGCAATCAGCGCGCCCACCTGCCAGGTGCCCTGGATGACCCAGTAGCCACCGATCAGAAAGGCGCAGGCGCGTGACAACGAGGTCAGGGTGCCGGGCAGCGCGTGGGTGAAGAACTCCGTCACCTGCACCTTGAGCAACTGGCGCATGTAGCCCTGGCCCAGCCCCTCCAGGCGCGCAGACTCACGCTGCTCGGCAGCGCTGGCCTGGATGAACTTCATCGCCGGCAGGGTCTCGACTAGGAACGACGAGACATCCGCCGAGCGCTCGCGCAGGCTGCGCACCTCGCGCTCGACCTTGCGCCGCATCCAGCGCAACCAGAGAACCTCGAGGGGGATCAGCAGCGCCAGCAGCAACGACAGCTGCCAGGACAGGACCAGCATCAACGCCACCGCGCCGAGCAGGCCGATGACGCTGGAGACGGCGGAGAACAGCGAGTCCACGGCAAAACGCTGGATTTCCGCCACGTCGCCATCGAGCCGCGAAAGGATGTCGCCCAGCCGCTTGCGCCCGTAGAAGGCCGGCGACAGCTGCTGCAGGTGGCGATACAGGTCATCGCGCAGAGCGAACAGGATGCGCCCGGACAAACCTGTATGCAGGTAACGATTGATACCGGACAACAGGGTACCGAGGATGCCGACCGCTACCATGGCCAGCGCCACCTGCAGCAGGCGCGGGAAGTCCCTGGCCAGCAAGCCGTCGTCGATCAGGCTCTTGGTCAGCCACGGCTGCGCCAGCACCAGCAGCGAGGCGCACAGCGACAGCCCGAGCAAGGCCGCGATGGCACGCCGATGCGGCCTGACGAAGCCGAACAGCCAGGCCAGCGATCGGCGCAACAGTTCGGGGTCGTGGGTATCGACCAGCCGGGTCAGCAATCTGGGCATGGCCGCCCCGCTACAGCACCCGCAGCAAGGGGGCGAGCCATCATTTGCCCATCTGCTTGAGCTTGCGATACAGGGTCGCCCGGCTGATGCCCAGGGCATCGGCCGCGGCGGAGACATTGCCCTGGTGGCGCTCCAGGCTGGTGCGGATCAGCTCCATCTCGTTCTCGCGGATGCTGCCACTCTGCCGGCAGCTGCCGGTCAGTTCATCGAGCAGGCTGTCCGTGAGGTGATCCAGGCCGATCACCGTTTCGCCCTCCTCGCGCATCGCCAGCGCCGCGCGCAGGACCATTTCCAGCTGGCGGATGTTGCCCGGCCAGTCGTAGCTGCCGAGCAGCTCGGCCAGCGGCCTGTCCAGGGTCACATGTGCGGCTCCATGCCTGTGCAGCACGCTCGCCACCATCTGCTCCAGGTCGCTTCGCTCGCGCAGGGCCGGCAGGCGCAGGCTGACGCCGTTGATACGGTAGTAGAGGTCTTCACGGAAGTGCTTTTCCAGCACCAGGCGCTTGAGGTCATGGTGGGTCGCGCAGATCAGCGCCACGTCGATGTCCTGTTCTTCAGCGGCGCCCAGCGGCGCCACCTTGCGCTCCTGCAGGACGCGCAGCAGACGCGCCTGCAAGGCCAGCGGCATGTCACCGATCTCATCGAGAAACAGCGTGCCGCCCTGGGCCTGCATCAGGCGCCCGACCATGCCGCCACGGC
This sequence comes from Ectopseudomonas khazarica, assembly GCF_017915135.1. Classification (NCBI taxonomy): domain Bacteria; kingdom Pseudomonadati; phylum Pseudomonadota; class Gammaproteobacteria; order Pseudomonadales; family Pseudomonadaceae; genus Ectopseudomonas; species Ectopseudomonas khazarica. The sequence continues at coordinate 2,957,236 of NZ_CP068551.1, forward strand.
GCGAGCCGGTGAAGGCGCCCTCGCGGTAACCGAACAGTTCGGATTCGATCAGTCCCTCGGGGATCGCGGCGCAGTTCACCGCGACGAAGGGTTTGTCCGCCCGCCGCCCCGACTGGTGCAGGGCACGGGCCACCACCTCCTTGCCGGTACCGGTCTCGCCCAGCAACAGCACGGGCAAGTCGCTGGCCAGGCCCTGGCGCGCCATGCGCAAGGCTCGTGCGTAACGGGTGTCCTGCCCGGCCAGGTCTTCCAGCGGTCGGGCAACGGCACCCGGGCGGGTACGCGGCGGTACTCCCGTACCCGGGCTGGCAGGTCGGGGAACCTGCAATGTGCGGAAGAAGAACTCGCCCTTGGCGGTCTGCACGCTGCTGATGCCACCCTGGAGCAGGCGCGCGATGAACTGCGGCGAGCGCTCGCCGATCAGCTCGCTGGCGCGACGCCCGGTGAGTGTCTCACGCGACAGCTGGAGCAACTCGCACGCCCGCTCGTTGGCAGCGAGGACCTCGCCATCCAGGCTCAGTGCCAGCAGGCCATGCCAGGCGCTGCCGAGGTATTGCGGGCGGCTGTGGAAGGCCAGTACCAGATGGTCCGGATAGCACAGGCCGAACAGCCGGCTTTCGATGTTGCCGGCCGCCAGCATCAGCATGGTCAGGCTGTCCTGGGGTTGCGCCATGATGCCTTCGCGGGTCACGTCCAGAACACCGACGATCCGTCCCTGGGGGTCACGCAACGGCACCGAGGTGCAGGAGAAAGGGCTCAGGCGATCGAGGTAATGCTCGCCACAGTTGATCAGCGTCGGCCGGCCCTCGACGACGGCCGTGCCGATGGCGTTGGTGCCACACAGGGTTTCGCTCCAGCAACTGCCGGGACGCAGGTCACGCAGCCCCGGTTGCTTGAGGTAGTCGTCAGGGCCTTCGATGGCCAGGACATTGGCCTGGGCATCACCCAGTATCACCAGGCCAGCGCGCCCCTGCTGCGTCACCAGGTACTCCATCTCCGGAGTCGCGGCATCGATGAGCATGCGATTGTCGTCGAGCAGCAAGCGCAGGTCGTGGAAGAAATCGCTGCGCTCGCCCTCCAGGCAGTCGAGCCCATGGCCCAGGCTGCGCCGCCACGACGCGTCGATCTCTTCGCGCAGTACGCCTGGCGGAAGCTGGCCATCGGCGACCAGGCGCAGGCGAGCCTGTCGTGAATCCTTGAGTGGGTCTGTCTGGAAGCTCTGCGCCATATCTCGCTCCAACTCGGCAGCCTCGTGCACCGGTAAAGGTCTACACCCAGGACTCGAGCCCGTAAAGGGTGCCTGCCCTGGCAAGCACAAGTGATGCCACAGTCGGGCCCCTCGGGGGTGTTGACAGGAAGATTCGCACAAGCTTACGTTAACGTAAAGGTAAACGAGACAACCCCATGCCCACGACTTTTTCGATCTCCGATCTGGCCCGCGAGCTGGACGTCACCACCCGCGCCATCCGCTTCTATGAAGAGCAAGGCATGCTCAGTCCCGAGCGGCGTGGCCAGGAACGCATCTACTCGCCCAAGGACCTGGTCGCCCTGAAGCTGATCCTGCGCGGCAAACGCATCGGTTTCTCGCTGGCCGAGTGCAAGGAACTGATCGACCTCTACGACCCCAGCGGCGGCAACCGCAAGCAGCTGGAAACCTTCATGAACAAGATCGCCGCCCGCCGCGCCCAGCTCGAGCAGCAGTTGCTCGACATCCAGCAGATGCAGCTCGAACTGGATACCGCGGAGGAACGCTGTCTGGCGGCACTCGCCGAGACGAACAGCTGATCCCCTTTCAACAAATACAAGACACAGGTGGAACCATGAGCTACCCAACCCTGAATTTCGGCCTCGGCGAGACCATCGACATGCTGCGCGATGCCGTGCACCACTTCGCCCAGGTGGAGCTGGCCCCGCGCGCCGCACAGATCGACCGCGACAACGAGTTCCCCATGGACATGTGGCGCAAGTTCGGCGACATGGGCCTGCTCGGCATGACCGTCGACGAGCAGTACGGCGGCACCAACATGGGTTACCTGGCCCACGTCGTGGCAATGGAAGAGATCAGCCGTGCATCGGCCTCCGTCGGCCTGTCCTACGGCGCGCACTCCAACCTGTGCGTCAACCAGATCCACAAAAATGGCAGCCACGAGCAGAAGCTCAAGTACCTGCCCGGCCTGTGCTCCGGCGAACATGTCGGCGCCCTGGCCATGAGCGAGCCCAATGCCGGCTCCGACGTGGTGTCGATGAAGCTGCGCGCCGAGAAGCGCGGCGACCGCTACGTGCTCAACGGCAACAAGATGTGGATCACCAACGGTCCGGATGCCCACACTTACGTGATCTACGCCAAGACCGACGTCAACGCCGGCTCGCGCGGCATGACCGCGTTCATCGTCGAGCGCGACTTCAAGGGCTTCTCCCGTCACCAGAAACTGGACAAGCTGGGCATGCGCGGTTCCAACACCTGCGAGCTGCTGTTCGAGGACTGCGAAGTGCCGGAGGAGAACGTGCTCGGCGCCGAGGGCGGTGGCGTGCGCGTGCTGATGAGCGGCCTGGACTACGAACGTACCGTGCTGTCCGGCGGGCCGACCGGGATCATGAGCGCCTGCATGGACGTGGTGCTGCCCTACGTGCACGAGCGCCAGCAGTTCAAACAGTCGATCGGCGAATTCCAGCTGGTGCAGGGCAAGCTGGCCGACATGTACGCCGGCATGAACGCCTCCAAGTCCTACCTGTACAACGTCGCCCGTGCCTGTGACCGTGGCGAGGAATCGCGCAAGGACGCCGCCGCGGTGATCCTCTACACCGCCGAGATGGCCACCAGGATGGCGCTGGACACCATCCAGCTGCTCGGCGGCAACGGCTACACCAACGAGTACCCGGCCGGCCGCCTGCTGCGTGACGCCAAGCTCTACGAGATCGGCGCCGGCACCAGCGAAATCCGCCGCATGCTGATCGGCCGCGAGCTGTTCAACGAAACCAAATAACCCTCAAACAGCGCGGACAGTCCCCTCTCCCACTTGTGGGAGAGGGTTAGGGAGAGGGCCGGAGGTGCTAGCACCACCCTCTCCCCCAGCCCCTCTCCCGTGAACGGGAGAGGGGAGCTAAAGCCTGCAATTCGGAGTGCGCCAATGGCCATCCTGCACACCCAGATCAACACCCGCTCGCCGGAGTTCGCCGCCAACCAGGCCGCCATGCTCGCCCAGGTGGACGACCTGCGCGCCCTGCTCGCCCGCGTTCAGCAGGGCGGCGGAACCAAGGCGCAGGAGCGCCATACCGCGCGCGGCAAGCTGCTACCGCGCGAACGCATCAACCGCCTGCTCGATGCCGGCTCGCCCTTCCTCGAGATCGGCCAGCTCGCCGCCCATGACGTCTACGGCGAGGACGTGCCGGCAGCCGGGGTGATCGCCGGCATCGGCCGTGTAGAGGGCGTGGAATGCATGATCGTGGCCAACGACGCTACGGTGAAAGGCGGCTCCTACTACCCGCTGACGGTGAAGAAGCACCTGCGCGCCCAGGCCATCGCCCGCGAGAACCGCCTGCCGTGCATCTACCTGGTGGACTCCGGCGGCGCCAACCTGCCGCGCCAGGACGAGGTGTTCCCGGATCGCGAGCACTTCGGCCGCATCTTCTTCAACCAGGCCAACATGAGCGCAATGGGGATTCCTCAAATCGCGGTCGTGATGGGCTCCTGCACCGCTGGCGGCGCCTATGTGCCGGCAATGAGCGACGAGACCATCATGGTCCGCGAGCAGGCCACCATCTTCCTCGCCGGCCCGCCACTGGTGAAGGCCGCCACCGGTGAGGTGGTCAGCGCCGAAGAACTGGGCGGCGCCGACGTGCACTGCAAGACCAGCGGCGTGGCCGACCACTATGCCGAGGACGACGAACATGCCCTGGCCCTGGCCCGGCGCAGCATCGCCAACCTGAACTGGCGCAAGCTCGGCCAGCTGGACAGCCGCGCGCCCATCGCCCCTCGCCATGCGGCCGAGGAGCTGTACGGGGTGATTCCGGCCGATGCCAAGCAGCCGTTCGACGTGCGCGAAGTCATCGCCCGTATCGTCGACGACTCGCAGCTGGATGAGTTCAAGGCGCTGTTCGGCACCACGCTGGTGTGCGGTTTCGCCCGCATCAACGGCTACCCGGTGGCGATCCTGGCGAACAACGGCATTCTCTTCGCCGAATCGGCGCAGAAAGGCGCGCACTTCGTCGAGCTGGCCTGCCAGCGCGGCATCCCGCTGCTGTTCCTGCAGAACATCACCGGCTTCATGGTGGGCAAGAAGTACGAGGAAGGCGGCATCGCCAAGCATGGCGCCAAGCTGGTCACCGCCGTGGCTTGTGCCCAGGTGCCGAAGTTCACCGTGATCATCGGTGGCAGCTTCGGCGCCGGCAACTACGGCATGTGCGGCCGCGCCTACGACCCACGCTTCCTGTGGATGTGGCCCAACGCACGCATCGGCGTGATGGGCGCGCAACAGGCCGCTGGCGTGCTGGTGCAGGTCAAGCGCGAACAGGCGCAACGCGCCGGGCAGCCTTTCGGCGATGACGAGGAACAGCGCCTGAAGCAGCCCATCGTCGAGCAGTACGAGCACCAGGCGCACGCCTTCTACTCCAGTGCCCGGCTGTGGGATGACGGCGTGATCGACCCGGCACAGACCCGCGACGTGCTGGCCCTGGCGCTGTCCGCCAGCCTCAATGCGCCGATCGAGCCGACCCGTTTCGGCGTGTTCCGCATGTAAAGCAGCCGGTAGGAGCCCGCTTGCGGGCGATCAGCAGCATCGCCGGCAAGCCGGCTCCTACACCGCAGATCTGAGAGCGACGAGATATGACCGACTTCACCACCGTACAGCTTGAAACCGATACACGCGGCTTCGCCACCCTGTGGCTGAACCGGGCGGAAAAGAACAACGCCTTCAACGCCGAGATGATTCGCGAGCTGATCCTCGCCCTCGATGCCGTGGGCGAAGACAAGAGCCTGCGCTTCCTCCTCCTGCGTGGCCGCGGCAAGCACTTCTCGGCCGGCGCCGACCTGGCCTGGATGCAGCAAGCGGCCGGGCTCGACTACAACGCCAACCTGAATGACGCGCGCGAGCTGGCGGAGCTGATGTACAACCTCGCCGCACTGAAGATTCCCACCCTCGCCGTGGTGCAGGGGGCGGCGTTCGGCGGCGCGGTGGGCCTGACCAGTTGCTGCGACCTGGCCATCGGTAGCGAGGACGCGCTGTTCTCCCTCTCCGAAGTGCGCATCGGCCTGGCCCCGGCGGTGATCAGCCCGTTCGTGGTGCAGGCCATCGGCGAACGCGCGGCCAGGCGCTATGCCCTGACTGCCGAGCGCTTCGACGGCAAGCGCGCCCGCGAACTGGGCCTGCTCGCCGAGTGCTACCCCGCTGATGAACTGGAGGCGCAGGTCGACGCCTGGGTCGCCAACCTGCTGCTGAACAGCCCGCAGGCCATGCGCGCCAGCAAGGACCTGCTGCGCGAAGTGGCCAGCGGTGAGCTGACCCCGGCCCTGCGTCGCTACACCGAGAATGCCATCGCCCGGATCCGCATCAGCCCCGAGGGCCAGGAAGGACTCCGAGCCTTCCTGGAAAAACGCACGCCCGCCTGGCAGGAGCCGCAAGCATGAAGCCCACCCATATCGATACCCTGCTGGTCGCCAACCGGGGCGAGATCGCCTGCCGGGTGATGCGCACGGCCAAGGCCATGGGCATCCGCACCGTGGCCGTGCACAGCGCCATCGACGCCGAGGCACGGCATGTCCGGGAAGCCGATATGGCGGTCGATCTCGGCGGCGCCAAGCCCGCCGACAGCTACCTGCTGATCGACCGGATCATCGCCGCCGCCAAGGCCAGCGGTGCCCAGGCCATCCACCCCGGCTATGGCTTCCTCTCGGAGAACGCCGGTTTTGCCCAGGCCATCGAGCAGGCCGGGCTGGTCTTTCTCGGCCCGCCCGCCTCGGCCATCGAGGCGATGGGCAGCAAGTCGGCCGCCAAGTCGCTGATGGAAGCGGCCGGCGTGCCGCTGGTGCCCGGTTACCATGGCGACAAGCAGGACCTCGAGACCTTCCGCGAGGCCGCCGCACGCATCGGCTACCCGGTGCTGCTCAAGGCGGCTGCCGGCGGCGGCGGCAAGGGCATGAAGGTCGCCGAGTCGGAGGCGCAACTGGGCGAAACCCTGGCATCCGCCCAGCGCGAGGCGCAGTCGGCCTTCGGCGATTCGCGCATGCTGGTGGAGAAGTACGTGCTCAAACCCCGCCATGTGGAAATCCAGGTTTTCGCCGACCGACATGGCAACTGCCTGTACCTCAACGAACGCGACTGCTCGATCCAGCGGCGCCATCAGAAGGTGGTCGAGGAAGCCCCCGCCCCCGGCCTGAGCACCGAATTGCGGCGTGCCATGGGCGAGGCAGCGGTCAAGGCCGCGCAGGCCATCGGCTATGTCGGTGCAGGTACGGTGGAGTTCCTGCTCGACGAGCGCGGCGACTTCTTCTTCATGGAAATGAACACGCGCCTGCAGGTCGAGCACCCGGTCACCGAGGCCATCACCGGCCTCGACCTGGTGGCCTGGCAGATTCGTGTCGCCCGTGGCGAGCCACTGCCGATCAGCCAGCAACAGGTGCCGCTGAACGGCCACGCCATCGAGGTGCGCTTGTATGCCGAAGACCCGGATCATGACTTCCTGCCGGCCACCGGCACCCTGGCGCTCTACCGCGAAGGTGCGGCCGGCGACGGTCGCCGCTTCGACAGCGGCGTGGCCGAGGGCGACAGCGTTTCGCCCTTCTACGACCCCATGCTGGGCAAGCTGATCGCCTGGGGCGAGGACCGCGAACAGGCACGCCTGCGCCTGCTGACCATGCTCGACGAAACCCTGGTCGGCGGCGTCAGGACCAACCTCGCATTCCTGCGCCGCATCCTCTCCCATCCGGCGTTCGCCGCCTGCGAACTGGATACCGGTTTCATCCCCCGCCACCAGCAGCAGCTGCTGCCCAGCCCCGGCGAACTGCCGGAGCGCTTCTGGCAGCTCGCCGCCGACGCCTGGGTGCAGACAGAGGCGGCCCTGCAGCGTACCGACGACAGCCACTCGCCCTGGGCCAACCGCAGTGGCTGGCGCAGCGCCGGGGCGGCAGAAGTCGACCTGCACCTGAGCTGCCAGGGCACAAACCGCAAGGTGCGCGCCGGCAACCAGGCGCATTTCGGTGACGACACCCTGCAGGCGGATATCGAGGGCACGCGCCAGCGCCTGCGCTGCATGCGCCGTGGCGATACCCTCTACCTGCAATGGCATGGCGAGTTGCATGCCATCACCCGCTTCGACCCCATCGCGGCGGCCGAGGCCAGCCATGCCCAGCACGGCGGCCTGGGCGCGCCCATGAACGGCAGCATCGTCCGTGTGCTGGTCGAGGCCGGCCAGACGGTCGAGGCCGGCACCGCCCTGGTGGTGCTGGAGGCGATGAAGATGGAGCACAGCATCCGCGCGCCCGAAGCTGGCACGGTCAAGGCGCTGTATTGCTGCGAAGGGGAAATGGTCAGCGAAGGCACAGTGCTGGTGGAACTCGAGTCGTAGGGTGGATCACGCTGTATCGATCCACCACAAGGGCACCCACCCGCATCGAGGTGGACATGAAAGGCGATGTCCACCCTACGCACGGATTGAACGCGAACCGTAGGGTGGATCACGCTGCACCGATCCACCATCAGGGCGCTCTCCCGCATCGAGGTGGACATGAAAGGCGATGTCCACCCTACGCACGGATTGAACACGAGCCGTAGGGTGGATCACGCTGTATCGATCCAGCATAAGGGCACCCACCCGCATCGAGGTAGACATGAAAAGCGATGTCCACCCTACGCACTGATTGAACGCGAACCGTAGGGTGGATCACGCTGTATCGATCCACCACAAGGGCACCCACCCGCATCGAGGTGGACATGAAAGGCGATGTCCACCCTACGCACGGATTGAACGCGAACCGTAGGGTGGATCACGCTGTATCGATCCACCACAAGGGCACCCACCCGTATCGAGGTGGACATGCAAAACGATGTCCACTCCATGCGTTACAACCGGATACCGACGAGGAAAACCGATGAACCTGCCCCACTCCGTGCGCCTGGTCGAAGTCGGCCCGCGCGACGGCCTGCAGAACGAGAAACAGCCGATCAGCGTCGCCGACAAGGTGCGCCTGGTCGATGACCTGAGCGCCGCCGGCCTGCTCTATATCGAAGTCGGCAGCTTCGTCTCGCCCAAATGGGTGCCGCAGATGGCCGGCTCCGCCGAGGTGTTCAGCGGCATCCAGCGCCGGCCAGGCATCACCTATGCGGCGCTCACCCCCAACCTCAAGGGCTTCGAGGCCGCGCTGGAGGCGAAGGTGGAGGAAGTGGCGGTGTTCGCCGCGGCCAGCGAAACCTTCTCGCAGAAGAACATCAACTGCTCCATCGCCGACAGCCTGCAGCGCTTCGTGCCGCTGCTGGAGGCGGCCAAGGCCGCCAAGGTGCGCGTGCGTGGCTACGTCTCCTGCGTGCTGGGCTGTCCCTACGACGGCGACGTCGCCCCGCAGCAGGTCGCCGCAGTGGCACGCGAGCTTCATGCCATGGGCTGCTACGAGGTTTCGCTGGGCGATACCATCGGCACCGGCACCGCGGGCAAGACCCGCGCGCTGCTCGACGTGGTCAGCCGCGACGTTCCGCGTGAACGGCTGGCCGGGCACTTCCATGACACCTACGGCCAGGCCCTGGCCAACATCTACGCCAGCCTGCTCGAAGGCATCAGCGTGTTCGACAGCTCGGTCGCCGGGCTCGGTGGCTGCCCCTACGCCAAGGGCGCCACCGGCAACGTCGCCAGCGAGGATGTGCTCTACCTGCTGCAAGGCCTGGGCATCGACACCGGCGTGGACATGGACAGGTTGATCGCCGCTGGCCAGCGCATCTGCCAGGTACTGGGCAAGGCCAACGGTTCACGCGTGGCACGCGCGCGCCTGAGTCACTAGCGCCGGGAGACGATGAGGCCCGGCGGTCGAGCTAAGCTGAAGGCTGAGCACGACGACCACGAGGACTCATCATGCCGCAACCTCTGTGGAGACCCTGCGCCGAACGTGTCGCGGCCAGCCGCATGGAAGCCCTGCGCCACTTCGTCAACCACCGCCATGCCCTGCAGCTGGCCGACTACCCCGCCCTGCACGCCTGGAGCGTCGCGCAGCGCGAGGCGTTCTGGCAGGCCATCGCCGATGTCTTCGACGTGCGCTGGTATGCGCGCGCCGAGTGCGTGTTGCACGAAGGCCCGGCCATGCCGGATGCGCAGTGGTTTCCCGGCGCCACCCTGAACTTCGCCGAACACCTGCTGCGCCGTCGCGACGGCCACCCGGCGCTGGTGGCCGTGGCTGAGGACGGTCGCCGCGAGCAGCTCAGCTACGCGCAACTGGCCGCCCATGTCGCCGGCCTGCAACGCAGCCTGCGCGATGCCGGCGTCGGTGTCGGCGACCGGGTGGCGGCGTTCATGCCCAATACCTGGCAAACGGTGGTGGGCATGCTGGCCAGTGCCAGCCTGGGCGCCACCTGGTCAAGCTGCTCGCCCGACTTCGGCACCCAGGGCGTGATCGACCGTTTCGGCCAGATCGAGCCCAAGGTGCTGATCGCCGCTGCCGGCTACCGCTATGCCGGCAAGGAGCTGGACCTGAGTGCCAAGCTGGGCGAGATCCTCGAACGGCTGCCCAGCCTGGAGCAGCTGCTGATCGTGCCGTACACGCGCCTGCAGGCCAGCCCCGAGGATTACAGGTCATCCGCGCAGATCAGCCTGTGGCAGGACTTCTACCAGCCCGGCGGCGCGCCGCAGTTCGTCCCGCTCGCCTTCTCCCAGCCGCTGTACATCCTTTACTCCAGCGGTACCACCGGTGTGCCCAAGTGCATCGTCCATGGCGTCGGTGGCACGCTCCTGCAACACCTCAAGGAACTGGGCCTGCATACCGACCTGGGCGCCAACGACACCCTGTTCTACTACACCACCTGCGGCTGGATGATGTGGAACTGGCTGGTATCCGGCCTGGCACTGGGCGCCACCCTGGTGCTCTACGATGGATCGCCGCTGTACCCCGAGCCCACCCGCCTGATCGACCTGATCGACGCCGAGGGCATCTCCGTGTTCGGCAGCAGCGCCAAGTTCATCGCCGCGCTGGAGAAGGCCGGCGTCAAACCACGGGAAAGCCATCGCCTGACGACACTCAGGACCCTGCTGTCCACCGGCTCGCCGCTGACGCACGAGAGCTTCGACTACGTCTATCGCGACGTGAAGCGCGATGTCTGCCTGTCCTCGATCTCCGGTGGCACCGACATCGTCTCCTGCTTCGCCCTGGGCAACCCGACCCTGCCGGTATGGCGCGGCGAACTGCAGTGCAAGGGCCTGGGCATGGACGTGCAGGTATGGGACGAGGACGCCCGGCCGCTGCATGGCGCCAAGGGCGAGCTGGTCTGCGCCCGGCACTTTCCGTCGATGCCGCTCGGCTTCTGGAACGATGCCGACGGCGAAAAATTCCGCTCGGCCTACTTCACCACCTTCCCCGGCGTCTGGGCGCACGGCGACTACGCAGAAGAAACCGCGCACGGCGGCCTGATCATCCACGGTCGCTCCGATGCCGTGCTCAACCCCGGCGGGGTGCGCATCGGCACCGCGGAAATCTACCGCCAGGTGGAAAAGGTACCGAGCGTGCTGGAGTCCATCGCCATCGGCCAGGAGTGGGATGGCGATGTGCGCGTCGTGCTGTTCGTGCGCCTGCGCGATGGCGCGACCCTGGACGACGCCCTGTGTGACGAGATTCGCCAGGTGATCCGCGCCAACACCACGCCACGCCATGTACCGGCGCGAATCGTTCAGGTCGCTGACATTCCCCGCACCATCAGCGGCAAGATCGTCGAACTGGCCGTGCGCAATGTCGTTCATGGGCGGCCGGTGAAGAACACCGATGCGCTGGCCAACCCCAAGGCCCTGGAGCTGTATCGCGATCTGGCGCAGCTGCAGAACTGAAACCCCGCATCAGTCTGCAGCGCGCAGCACGGCGCGAACACACCAGCCGAACGGGCGAATGCCGGCAAATCCCCGTGCCAGAGCCTTCGCGCAACACAGGCAAGCGCACCGAATAATGGCAATTAGCCTTCAGGCATATTTGCTCATTATAATGACGCCATTTTCCCGACGAGCACCTGCCCGGCCGCACCACCTGCCAGTCACGGAGACTCACGGACCTCAGGGTAATAGCCGCTTGCGTCTATTGTTTTTTCACTGAACAACAGGATGTTCACCGTGCCTCATTTCAAACACCTGCTGTTTGTCCTGACGTTGAGCGCTGCCGTCTGTGCAGCCGCAGCAGGGCCGGTAAAGCTGTACCTGCCCGACGCCCCGCCGCTGACCTTTCACGACTATGAAGGCGGCAACGGCATGGTCGGTGACGTGGTGCTGGCCGCCGCCGCCCGCAGCGGTCGCCTGACCGAAATCATCGCCGAGCCCTGGTTGCGGGCGCAGGCCACCGTGAGCAAGGGCAAGGACCTGCTGATCATCCCGCTGTCACGAACCCCGCAGCGCGAGGCGCGCTACACCTGGATAGCCCCGATCATGCTGCTCGAGCGCGCCTTCTTCAGCCTCGACGAGCCAGTGGCCAGCTTCGCCGAGGCGCGCCGGCGCTACCAGCGCATCGGTGTCGGGCTGGGCACCGCACAGGTGGAGACGCTGCGCCGCGAGGGCTTCGCCGAGCAGCAGATCGTGCAGATCCGGCTTGGCGAGAACCCGGCCCGCCTGCTCGAACTGCGGCGCATCGATGCCTGGTTCACCGGCATCGACGAGGCGCTGTACATCTGGCACAAATCGGCGGCGCGCCGGCACGAGCTGCGCATGAGCCCACCCCTGGCAAGCACCGACCTCTACCTGGCCTGCTCGCTCGACTGCGACCGCCAGCTGGTGACGCAGCTGCGCGACGCCATCGCCCAGCTCGACCACGACGGCGTCAGCCAGCGGTTACGCCAGGCCTACCGCCCAATGCTCTGGCCCACGCCCTAGATACCCTGGCGCCCCGGATCCTCCGGCGGCTGCTCTTCCTCGATGTCCTCCAGCTTCAGTTCCAGCCCCCAGTCGCCCGCCTCGGCAACCTTCGGCGCTGCAGCCGGTGCCGCCACCGGAGCCGCTGCGACGGGCGCGGGCTTGGCATTGGCCGGGTTGTCGCGGTAGAGCTTGAGCTTCAGGCGCACGTTGTTCGCCGAGTCGGCGTTCTTCACCGCCTCCTCCTCGTCGATGGCGCCGTCGTGCACCAGGTCGATCAGCGCCTGGTCGAAGGTCTGCATGCCGAGGTTCTTCGACTTCTCCATGATCTCCTTGAGCTCGGAGAATTCGTTGCGCTTGATCAGATCACGCACCGTCGGCGTCCCCAGCATCACCTCCACCGCCGCGCGGCGCTTGCCGTCGATGGTCTTGACCAGGCGCTGGGAAACGAAGGCCTTGAGGTTGTTGCCCAGGTCATTTAGCAACTGCGGGCGACGCTCTTCAGGGAAGAAGTTGATGATGCGGTCCAGCGCCTGGTTGGCGTTGTTGGCATGCAGGGTAGAAATCGCCAGGTGCCCGGTGTCGGCGAAGGCCAGTGCGTGCTCCATGGTCTCGCGGTCGCGGATCTCGCCGATCAGGATCACGTCCGGCGCCTGGCGCAGGGTGTTCTTCAGCGCTGCATGGAAGCTGCGTGTATCCACGCCCACCTCGCGCTGGTTGATGATCGACTTCTTGTGCCGGTGCACGTACTCCACCGGGTCTTCGATGGTGATGATATGGCCACCGCTGTTGCGGTTGCGGTAATCGATCAGCGCAGCCAGCGAGGTCGACTTGCCCGAACCGGTGCCGCCGACGAACAGCACCAGGCCGCGCTTCTCCATCACCGTGCTGAGCAGGACCTCGGGCAGCTTGAGGTCTTCGAAGCGTGGAATCTCCATCTTGATGTTGCGCGCAACGATGGACACCTCGTTGCGCTGCTTGAAGATGTTGATGCGGAAACGACCGACCCCGGCCAGCGAGATCGCCAGGTTCATCTCCAGTTCGCGCTCGAACTCCTCGCGCTGCGCGCTATCCATGACCGAATCCGCGATGGCGGCCACGTCCCCCGCCTTCAGCGGCTCCTGGCTGAGCGCCTTGAGCACGCCATTGAACTTGGCACAGGGCGGCGCGCCGGTGGAGAGATAGAGATCGGAACCGTCCTGCGTGGACAGGACTTTCAGCATTGCAGGGAGATCCATGGCGGCGCTTCCGTCAACAGCGATTGAAATACCATAGGCCATGATTACCTGCAGTGCGGACAACGCACGACCCATAAAATTGACGTCATTCTGCTGGCGCAGCGAATGCTGGCACAATAGCGCGCTGACAGAATTGAGGAGCCCATCAATGGCAAAGGCAATGGCCCGCCACATCCTGGTCAAGACCGAAGCGGAAGCGGCGGCTCTGAAGAAGCGCATCGCCGCCGGCGAAGCCTTCGATGTGCTGGCGCGCAAGCACTCCACCTGCCCGTCGGGCAAGAAAGGTGGCGACCTGGGCGAAGTCCGTCCCGGACAGATGGTCCGCGCGGTGGACCAGGTGATTTTCAAGAAGGCCCTGCGCGAGGTGCACGGCCCGGTGAAGACCCAGTTCGGCTATCACCTGATCCAGGTGTTCTACCGCGACTGAGCCCCGCTCAGGCGCCCGGCTCGCCCATGAACTCGACGATCTTGCTCCTGATCCAGCGCTCGGCCGGATCGTTGTCGGTCACCCCGCTCCAGACCATGGACAGGTCCGAGTTGACCAGCTCGAATGGCGGGTCATCCGCGCGCAGGCTGGTGCCTTCGATCAGGGCTGCCGCCGCGAAATCCGGCACCGTGGCGAGCATTTCCGTCCCCGCGATGATCGAGCGCAAGCCACTGAACTGTGGCACTGCCAGCACCACGCGCCGCGAACGGTCGAGGCGCGCCAGATCGTTGTCGATGTTGCCGCACAGGTCGCCCGAGAAGGACACCAGCGCATGCGGCCGGGCGCAGTACTCGTCCAGCGTCAGCGGCCCTGGCCGATCATCGCCGCGCAGCACCTTGACGCGCATCTCGCGCAGCTTGCGGCGCTTGGCATTGGCCGGCAGCTCGGTGGTGTAGCTGACGCCGACGGAGATCTCCCCCGACGCCAGCATCGATGACATCAGCAGGAAGTTGACCCGCCGCACCACGATCACCACCTCCGGCGCCTCCTCACGGAGCTGATTGAGCAGCGCCGGAAACAGCCCGAACTCGGCATCGTCCGACAGACCGATGCGGAAGGTGTCGCGATTGGTCGCAGGGTTGAATTCCCGGGCACGGCTCACCGCGCCCGAGATGGTGTCCATCGCCGGCTGCAGCTCCCGGAGAATCGCCAGGGCCCGCGCCGTCGGCTCGAAACCCCGGCCGTTGCGCACCAGCAGCGGGTCGTCGAACAGGTCGCGCAGGCGCGCCAGCGCCGCACTGACTGCCGGCTGGCCGAGGAACAGCTTCTCCGCAGCCCGCGTCAGGTTCTTCTCGAACATCAGGGTCTCGAAGATCACCAGCAGGTTCAGGTCGACACGGCGCAGATCGTTGCGATTCATTCGGCATCCTTGGAGTTCGGGGTCATCGACGCATTCAAGCAGCAAGTCCCGTGCCTGCGAGCCGTTCAGAGCCCCAGTTCGGACAGACCCGGATGATCATCCGGACGGCGCCCCTGTGGCCAGCGGAACTTGCGCTCGGCCTCGGTGATCGGCAGGTCATTGATGCAGGCGTAGCGATTGACCATCAGGCCGTCAGCGCCGAACTCCCAGTTCTCGTTGCCGTAGGAGCGGAACCAGTTGCCCGAGTCGTCACGCCACTCGTAGGCATAGCGCACGGCGATGCGGTTGTCGGTGAACGCCCAGAGTTCCTTGATCAGACGGTACTCCAGCTCCTTGGCCCATTTGCGCTCGAGGAAGGCCTGCGCCTGACCGCGCCCGTCGACGAACTCGGCGCGGTTGCGCCAGCGCGTATCCAGGCTGTAAGCCTTGGCGACCTTGGCCGCATCCCGGCTGTTCCAGCCATCCTCGGCGAGACGGACCTTCTCGATGGCACTCTCGCGGGTGAACGGCGGTAGCGGCGGACGGATTTCATCATTGGACGACATAACGGCACCTCTTGCTTTCAGGGAATGGCGCCCATCACTGGGCATTCGGGGTCTGCAACAGCATCGACGCGGTCTGGCCGGCACAGTCGGCGGCATCGGCCTGGCCGGTGACCATGGCAACGGCGGTAGCGCCGTCGATCAACAACAGCAGTTGCCTGGCCACGCCGGCAGCGTCGGCCAGGCCACAGGCGGCGGTGATTTCGTTCAGGTAGCCGAGCAGGCGCTGCTTGTGCAGCCGCGCCACGGCGCGAATCTCGCTGCTCGGATCGCCGGTCTCGCCAGCCGCATTGATGAACGCGCAGCCGCGAAAGTCCGCTGACTCGAACCAGCTGCGCAGCAGCGGGAAGATCGCCAGCAGCCGCGCACGCGGCTCGCCGCTGGACGTGCCATCGATGAACCAGCGCATCCAGCGCTCGTCACGGGCACGCAGCGCCGCCGCCACCAGGGCCTCCTTGGTCGGATACAGGCGATAGATGCTTTTGCGCGCCACCCCCGAGGCCTTGACGATGGCATCCATGCCGGTGGCGTTGATGCCCCCGGCGTAGATCAGGCTTTCGGTGGTCTGCAGCAGGCGCTGCTGGATGGAAGCATCTTCGAGCATGGTTCAGGCACTGCAGAGAATGATCGTTCTCAGCAAGGTAGAACGATCATTCTCTGCGGTCAAGACAATTCTTTGCTGCCCGCTCGTCAGCCTCGGGGACGGCGGCCCTCTAGGCTCAGCGCCGCGCCGACAGCGGGGTATGCTCGGCCATCAGCGCCACCACCCAGTCGATGAACACCCGCAGCTTGGCGCTGACGTGGCGGTTCGGCGCGAATGCCAGGTACATCGGCATCGGCGCCATCTGCCAGTCCTCGAACAGGCGCACCAGCTCGCCGCTGGCCAGGTGTGGCGCGGCCATGTAATGCGGCAGCCAGAGCATGCCCAGGCCCGCCAGGCCGGCCGCGAGATAGGCATTGCCATCATCGACGGTCAGCAGCGGCCGACCTTGCGCCTCGATGCGCTCGCCACCCCGCTGCATGGCGTAGGGCAAGGCCCTGCCGGTCCGCGACCAGAGAAAACCCACGGTGCTGTGCCCCGCCTCTTCCAGTTCGCGCGGGTGGCCCGGCGTTCCGCTGCGCTGCAGATAGCCTGGCGTGGCGTAGATGCCCAGCTGCAGGTCGCCCACGTGGCGGGCGATCAGCGACTGGTCGGTGATCTCGCCGCCACGCACCACGCAGTCGACGTTCTCGCCGATGATGTCGACGATGCGGTCGCTCACCCCCAGGGTCAGCTGAATCTCCGGATAGCGCGCGTAGAACGCCGGCAGTGCCGGAATCAGCAGCATCCGCGCAAAGGGGCTGGGCACGTCGACCCGCAGGCGTCCACGGGGCGCCATCGCCGCGCTGGACAGGCTGGTCTCGGCGTCGTCGACATCGGCCAGCAGGCGCACCACGCGTTCGTAATAGGCCGCGCCGTCGGCGGTGACATTGACCTTGCGCGTGGTGCGGTTGAGCAGACGCACGCGCAGGCGCGCCTCGAGTTGCTGGACGAGCTGGGTCACGCTGGTCTTGCTCATGTGCAGGGTGCTGGCAGCCTTGGTGAAGCTGCCGGTCTCGACCACGCGCGCGAACGCCTGCATCGCATCGAAACGGTCCATTTCGCGTCTCTCTCGACTGTTGATTGTTTGGATTCTACAAACAGTCATGACCAGAGTTGCGCGTTTATCCAGGCCAGGCGTCTTCTTACAGTGACTCCATCGTTAACAACGGCTGCAGCGCAGCCCAGATGGAGGTGTGCAATGAACCCCAAACGTGACGTGGTCTTCCCGGCCGATCGCCATGCGCTCTATGAACTTCACCGCTACTCGCCGGCGGTGCGCTCCAATGGATTCCTGTTCGTCTCCGGCCAGGTCGGCAGTCGCAAGGACGGCTCGCCGGAACCGGTTCTCGAAGAGCAGGTGCGCCTGGCCTTCAGCAACCTCAATGCGATTCTTGCCGCGGCGGGCAGCAGCTTCGACGATGTGGTGGACACCACCATCTTCATGGTCGACCCGCATTCGCGCTTCGAGACCATCTGGGAAGTCGCGGCCGAGTACTGGGGCGAAGCCCCCTACTCGACCGCGACGGCCATCGGCGTGACCTGGCTGGCCGGCTTCGACTTCGAGATCAAGGTGATCGCCAAGCTGCCGGAATGATGGCGACGCGGCCCCTGCGCAGGGGCCGTGTGCTCAGAGGTGAGTGAAGACGCGCTCGGCCGGCAGGCGCGACTTCGGCAGCGCCGCATTGAAGTCGCCGTCGCTGTGGTAGCCCAGAGCCACGGCGACGACACTGCTCAGCCCCTGGGCAGCCAGGCCCAGTTCCTCGTCCAGCGCCGCCCGGTCGATACCCTCCATCGGCGTGGCATCCACACCCTTGGCAGCCGCGCCCAGCAGCAGGGTGCCCAGTGCCAGATAGGCCTGTTTCTCCGTCCAGTGCGGCATGTCGCCGAGCCCGCGATGCAGTTCGACGTAGCTGCTGCGCGTGTTGTGCTGGCCGGTGCGGGCCGCATCGTCACGGAAGCGGCCATCGTCGGCTTCCTGTTGCAGCACGTCGGCCAGGTAGGCGTCGTCGATGTCGCGACGCGCGCAGATCAGGATCACGTGCGAGGCGTTGAGGATCTTCGGCTGGTTGTAGGCGAAGCCATCCTGGGCGCCCTTGGCCAGGCGCGCCTTGCCCTCGGCGGTGCTGGCCACGACGAAGTGCCACGGCTGCGAATTGACCGACGACGGGGCCAGGCGCAGCAGTTCGAGCAGCTCGTCGATGATCGCCTGGTCCACCTGGCGACTGGCATCGTAAGCCTTGGTGGTGTAGCGCTGGCGGGCGAAGGAAACGGGGCTCATGAACACTCTCCTGATCGATGGAGGGAAGGAAATGCGCGCTAGTCTGCAGCATTCGAATGCATGAAAGAAGCCGATGAACGCGCTAGGAGTTTCAAAGCAGAAATGAAAATGACCACCCTGCAGACACCTGTCACAGGCGGAGCTTGAGCGATGTCCTTGTAAAAACTTCGTAAACGCAATGGATTTTCATTACGCTTGAGGGTAAAAGATAGCTTGCTTTCGATCCTGTATGGGGCGGCGTCATTGCAGCCCTTTCGGCCTGGAGTCCTGCATGTCCATCCCCTCTTTCGTGCAACGCACTGCGCTGGCGTTCGCCGCCACGCTGCTGTTCAACCTTCCCCTGCAAGCCAGCGAACGCACGCTGGACAGCGCCAATGGCCCGCTGACACTCAGCGGCACGCCGCAGCGCGTGGTCGCACTGGGCGATAGCGCGCTGGATGCCGCCTTGTCGCTGGGCGTGCAACCCGTCGGCACGCTGGCCAGCCGGGGTGGCAACGACGTGCCGGACTATCTGAAGGCCAAGGCTGGCGCGATCACCCTGGTGGGCAGCGTGCGCGAACCCAACCTGGAGGCGATCCTGCGCCTGCAGCCCGACCTGGTCCTGGCCTCGAGCGAACTGTCGCCCGAGCTGTACGCCAAGCTGAGCCTGATGGCCCCGACCGTGGTGCCCAAGGGCAACAGCTTCGAGGACTGGCGCATCACCTACGCGACCTACGCCCAGGCGCTCGACAAGGCGCAGCAAGGCCAGCAGCGCATCGCCGAAATCGACGCGCGCAGCGCTGCCCTGCGCCAGCGCCTGCCACAGGGCCAGGCGATCAGCGTGGTGCGCTGGAACCCGCAAGGGCCGGTGATCATGTCCAGCCACCTGTTCGTCGGTCAGCTGCTCGCTGACCTCGGCCTGCGCCCCAACGCGCTGGCGGCCGCCCAGGAGAAGAAGCCACACAGCGACGTGCTCAGCCTGGAAAACCTGTCGCGCATCAATGCCGACTGGATCTTCCTCGCCACGCTCAACCCCGACGGCCGCAAGGCCCTGGACGATGCCCGCAAGCAGCCGGCCTTCACGCGCCTGAAAGCCGTCGCCGACGATCAGGTGATGACCGTGGATGGGCAGATCTGGAGCAGCAGCTCCGGCTACCTGGCGGCCCAGCAGGTGCTCGATGACGTGGAGAAGGCACTGCTCGACTGATGCCCGCCTCACGCCTGACCGTTGCCAAGGCACTAGGCTTCGCCGCCCTGTGCCTTTTGCTTTTATGTGGCGCCAGCCTGCTGCTCGGGGCCGGTGACATCGGCATCCTGCCCAGTTTCCATGCGCTGCTGGGCGGCCAGGATGACGACGCCCGCTTCATCGTCTTCGAGCTGCGCTGGGTACGCACGGAGCTGGCTCTGCTGGTGGGCGTCGCCCTCGGCGCGGCCGGGGTGCTGCTCCAGGCCGTGACCCGCAATCCACTGGCCGAACCGGGCCTGCTGGGCGTCAGTGCCGGCGCCTCCTTCGCCGTGGTGCTGGCCATCAACCTCGGCGCCTCCGCCGCCAGCCTGCACCTGGGCGTCGCCATGCTCGGCGCGTTGCTGGGTTGCCTGCTGGTGCTGCTGGTCACCCGTCTGCGCGGTGTGGGCGATGACCCGGTGCGCCTGGTGCTGGCCGGCGCCGCTTTCTCCGGCATGCTCGGCGCACTCAGCAGCCTGTTGCTGTTGTGGGATCAGCGCACCGCCGACGAGATGCGTTTCTGGGTCATCGGCGCCCTCGCCGGACGCCCCCTCGACACGCTCGAGTGGAGCATGCCCGGGCTGCTCGCCGGCGTGTTGCTGGCACTGATCGTCGTCCGTCCACTGGCGGCACTGGCCCTGGGTGAACGCGTTGCCAGCGGCCTTGGCCACCACCCGCAACTGACCCGCCTGGGCACGCTGCTGGCCGTGGCGATCCTGGTGGGCACGGCAACGGCTGCAGCCGGCCCCATCGCCTTCATCGGCCTGATCGTGCCCTACATCGCGCGGCGCCTGGTCGGCTCCGACATCCGTCGCACGCTGGCGCTGAGCATGTTGCTGGGGCCTTGCGTCCTGCTCCTGGCCGACGTCATCTCGCGCCTGCTGGTGCAGCCTTACGAACTGCCGGTGGGGGTGGTGAGCGCCTTCGTCGGTGCACCGATCCTGATCGCCGTGGTGCGCAACCATCGCCTGCCGACCTTGTGACATGAAGCATCTATCCGCACGCCCCCGCCTCGCCCCCAGTGGCCACTCCCTGCTACGCCTGGGCGAATGCAGCCTGCTGCTGCATCGACGCAGCCTGGCGGTCGGCCTGATTCTGGGGGCCCTGCTGGTCGCCGTCAGCACCTGGCTCCTGGCCAGTGGCGATGACGCCCTCACGCCCTGGAAGACACTGCAGGCCGCCTTTGGCCAGGGTGAGCCGTTGCAGGTGTTCCTGATCCAGGAGCTGCGCCTGCCGCGCCTCGTCGCCGGCCTGCTCAGTGGCGCCGCCCTCGGGGCCGCCGGCTGCCTGCTGCAGACCCTGGCGCGCAACCGCCTCGCCACGCCGGGGGTGATCGGCATCGACAACGGCGCCACCGCCTTCGCGGTCGCCTCCATCGTGGCGGTGCCGACCAGCCTTGCCCCCTCGGCGCTGGCCCTGAGCGGGGCCGCCACCGCCGCCGTGCTGACCTTCGCCCTGGCCGCAGGCGGCGGCGCGCGTGGCTACCGCTTCATCGTCGTCGGTATCGCCATCGGCGCGCTGTTCGGCGCACTGACCAATCTCATGCTGGCGCGCAGCGACATGGACGCGGCCAACGCGGCCTACCCCTGGACCGTCGGCAGCCTCAATGCGCGCCCGGCCGACTCGGTGCTGCTGCTCGGCATCGGCCTGGCGCTTGGCCTGCCCCTGGCCAAGCTGCTGATCAACGCGCTGAGCCTGATGCGCTTTTCCGACAGCGTCGCCATCGGCCTCGGCGTGCGCCTGCAGCTGATGCGCCTGCTCACCCTGATCCTCTGCGTCTGGCTCACGGCCCTGGCTGTTGCCGTCGTCGGCCCGGTCGGCCTGATCGCCCTGGCGGCACCGGAGATGGCACGTCACCTGGGCCGCCGGCACGGCGTGCCGGTGCTCAATGCCGCGCTGTGCGGCGCGCTGATGATGATCCTCGCCGACTGGGTCGGGCGCACCCTGCTGGCCCCCATCGAGATTCCGGTGGGCATCATCGCCGCCGTGGTCGGCGGCCCCTACCTGCTGTGGATTCTGCTGCGCCAGCCCTCACGGAGTTCGACATGACCCACCTTTCCTCCCTGCTCGCCGACGCCAGACCGACGGACGTGAGCCTGGAAGCCCGTGAACTGAGCATGGGCTATGCCCAGAGCCTGATCATCGACACGCTCAACCTGACGATCCCCAGCGGCCAGGTCAGCGCCATCGTCGGCCCCAATGGCTGCGGCAAGTCCACCCTGCTTGCCGGCCTGGCCCGCCTGCACAAGCCCAGCGCCGGCAGCGTGCTGCTCGACGGCAAGGCGATCGGCAGCCTTCCCTCGCGCGAGGTCGCACGGCGGCTGGCCCTGCTGCCCCAGGATGCCAGCGCGCCGGATGGCTTGACCGTCAGCGAGCTGATCCGCTTCGGCCGTCAGCCGCACCAGAGCCTGCTACGCCAATGGAGCGAGGAGGATCAGGCGATCGTCGACGCCGCGCTGGCTGCGGCGGACCTGGTCGAACTGGCCGATCGGCCTCTGGAGTCCATGTCCGGGGGCCAGCGCCAGCGTGCCTGGCTGGCCATGGCCATCGCGCAGACCACGCCGCTGCTGCTGCTCGACGAGCCCACCTCGGCGCTCGACCTGGGCCATCAGATCGAGGTGTTCGAGCTGATCCGCGAGTTGGCCGCGGCCGGCAAGACCATCGTCATGGTGGTGCATGACCTGTCCAGCGCCTGCCGCTACGCCGATCACCTGATCGCCATGCACCAGGGGCGGATCGTTGCCAGCGGCAGCCCGAACGACATCGTCACGCCGCAGCTGGTGGAACGCCTGTACGGCGTGCGCTGCACACTGCTGAGCGACCCGCTGAGCGGTACCCCGGTGATTGCCGGAGTGAGCCGGCTGTAAAGCGCCAGGCCGGGCAATCCGGCCCGGACGCTGCATTCTGAAAACCCTGTAAGCCATCACCGGTTCGTCATTCCGGTTATTGCTTACACGGACAAATTCTCCTGACCAATCAGTCATTTATTCGCAATATTCGTTGCCTGCGCCAACCGGACGGGGCGGGCCGTCTTTGAGCCTCCGACGAGCTTGAACTATGGTCCAAGCAACTCCGTTTGGAAGGGACTCGAGCGATGAAGTGCGTCATGAGAAGCGCGGTACTGACCCTCTTCTTCTTCTCCGCACCGGCATTCTCGGCCGGCGAGTTGCAAGGTCAACTGAACATCCAGATCACCATCGGCAGTGGCTGTACGGTCACCAACGGCAGTCCCAGTGGCAGCGGCAACACCCTCGGCTCGCTGTCATTCGGTGACTACAACGACCTCAACAACCTGATCGACGGCCGCTCCCTCGGCAACTCCGGCGGCAGCTCGTTCGGCCTGCAGTGCACGCAGAACACGCCCTACACCATCGCGCTGAACGCCGGGCAGAACGCCAGCGGCGGACAACGACGCATGAACAGCGGCGGCGTCCTGATCGACTACAACCTCTACCAGGATGCCGGTCGCACGCAGTCCTGGGGCGATGGCGGCGCCACCGGCAACGTGCTTTCCGGCACCGGTACCGGCAATGACGAAGAAGTGGTCGTCTACGGCCGCGTACCCGCGCAGACCACGCCCGTCGCCGGCACCTACACCGACACCGTGCAGGTGACCATCGCCTGGTAATCCCTCACGGCCCGTGCAAGAGGACGTCACGCCTACCAAGGAAGAATCGCCATGCACCGCCTGATCGCCCTGCTACTCCTGCTGACCCCGGGCGTTCTGCCTGCGGTCGACAAGACCGCCACGGTCGGCCTCAGCGTGGAGGTACTGCCGGCCTGCCAGGCAGGCGGCGACAGCGGTTCCGGGGTCAGCTTCGGCACCCTGGATTTCGGTACCCACCTCAGGCTCGACAACCTCATCGAGCGCGTGGGCCAGCCCGGAGCAGGCGCCCTGCGCATCAACTGCCAGCAGAACATTCCCTATCGCGTGCTGATCAACGCCGGCCACAGCGGCACCACCAGCAACCGGCAGATGGCGGGGCCTGGCGCCGACGTGGTGAGCTACAACCTCTACACCAGCGCCGACCACGCCACGGTCTGGGACGATACGACCGGCGTCAGCGCCATGGGCAACGGCCAGGACCAGTGGCTGCCGGTCTATGCCCGAGTACCGGCCCAGGGCGCGCCGCTGCCGGGCAACTACAGCGATACCCTGACCGTCACGGTGAGCTGGTGATGCCGTGCCGAGCCCTTTCGCCCACGACAGCCGGCCTCGCCTGCCTGACCCTGCTGGCTGCACCCGTGGTGCCGGTCCTCGGCGATACCGGGGTCAACGACCAGATCGTCAGCCAGAGCTTCCAGCTGCGCGCGGAAATCGTGGCGGGCTGCCTGCTTGGCAGCGGCGCCAGCGACGCCACCTCGTTCGGCAACCTGTCGTTCGGCCAGGTCAGCAGCCTGCCAGTCAACCTGGACATCGCCAGCACGCCGGGCAACGGTTCCATCGTCCTGCAGTGCTCTCCCGGCACCTCGATCAGCGTCTCGCTCAATGCCGGGCTCAACGCCAGCAGCGTCGGCCTGGGCCGCTACCTCGCCCTGGGCAGCGAGCGCCTGCGCTACCAGCTCTATCAGGATGCCGCCCGCAGCATCATCTGGGGCGACGACAGCAACGGAGGCACGCGCATGAGCATCAACTTCCCCAGTGGCGGCGGCAGCCAGACCTACCCGGTGTACGCCCGCCTGTTCAGCGTCAGCCCGATGCCCTCGGCCGGCCTCTACACCGATACCGTCACCGTTACCGTGAGCTACTGAGCCATGTGCACGCGCGCCCTGCTGCTCGGCTGCCTGCTGGCGACAGCGATGCTCAGCGTCGCCGTGCAGGCGGCCACCTCCATACTCATCTGGCCCATCAACCCGATGATCGAGGCGGATCGCCAGAAGTCAGCCGCACTGTGGCTGGAGAATCGTGGCCTGGAGCCGGTGGACCTGCAGGTCAGGGTGATGACCTGGGAGCAGGAAGCCTTCGCAGACCGCCTGAGCCAACAGAAGCAGGTGGTCGGCAGCCCGCCGATGGCCACCGTGCAACCGGGCAAGCGCCAGCTGGTCAGGCTGGTCAACCTGCAACCGCCGCCGCCCGGCACCCTGCGCACCTACCGGGTACTGGTCGACGAGGTGCTGCCGCCCAGGGCGAATCCGTCGCAGCTGGGCGTGCAGTTCCAGATGCGCTACTCCGTGCCGCTGGTCGTGGTCGGCCCCGGAGCCTATCTGGATGACGGCTTGCGCGAAGCACCCGATCAGGGTCAGCCACTGGCGCCGGACCTGCGCTACCGCTTCGTCGAGGAACGCGCCGGAACCTTCCTCCACCTGCACAACGTCGGCCCCGCACCAGCCAGGCTGTCGCAGGTGGAACTGCTGCGCGCCAACGGCCCCCAGCCCGTCGCCGAAGGACTGCTCGGCTACGTCCTGCCCGGCGCCAGGATGCGCTGGCCGATGCCGAGCGGGGTTCGCAGCGGGCGCATACAGGCGCGCATCAACGAGAGTCGTCAAGCGCAGGCACTGGCCACTGAGTAGCTCACTGCCCCTGTTGCTGTTACTGGCAGCCGTGCTCTGCATACGCACGGCCCATGCCGATGACGCCGAGCAACTGGCCCAGGCTCAGGTGCTGTATCTGGAACTGATCGTCAATCAACTGTCCAGCGGCAAGGTAACGGAAGTGAGAGAACATCAGGGCCGGCTGTTCGTCCAGCGCGAGGATCTGCTCGCCGCCGGCGTTCGCCTGCCCCCCGAGCCGCCGCCCTGGGTCGCCCTGGACCGGATCGACGCGCTGCACAGCGACTATCAGCAGGAAAGTCAGCGCCTGCTGCTGACCCTGCCTAGCGAATGGCTGCCACACCAGCGCTTCGGTCCCAGCAGCCTGAGCGAACCGATGCCGGCGCAAAGTGCCTTCGGCGCGCTGTTCAACTACGACCTCTACTACAGCCACACCGAGAACGCCGGCCACTATGCCAATACCTGGCTGGAGCAACGCGTCTTCGAAGGCTTCGGCATGATTTCCAACACCGGCGTGTATCGCCACAGCTTCTCCGGCCCAGGCTACCGCGACGGCTACACCCGCTACGACACCACCTGGCGCTTCAACGACCAGCAACGCATGCTCAGCCTGAGCGGCGGCGACCTGATCACCGGCGCGCTGACCTGGAACAGCGCGGTCCGCCTCGGTGGCGTGCAGCTGTCGCGCGAGTTTGCCCTGCGTCCGGACCTGATCACCTACCCCCTGCCCCGCTTCGACGGCGATGCCACGGTGCCCAGCACGGTGGACCTGTTCATCGACGACGCCCGCGTCAGCCAGCAGGACCTGCGCCCTGGCCCCTTCACCCTCAACACCGTGCCCTATATCAGCGGCGCCGGCACCGCGACCCTGGTCACCACCGACGTGCTGGGCCGCCAGGTATCGACGACCGTCCCCTTCTACGTGACCGACAGCCTGCTGCGCGAAGGCCTCTCCGACTTCTCCCTGTCGCTGGGCAAGCTGCGCCGCAACTATGGCGTGGAAGATTTCGCCTACGGCCGTCTCGTCGGCAGCGGCAGCCTGCGCTACGGTCTGAGCGACAGCCTCACCCTGGAGGCGCACGGCGAGAATGGCGCCGGGCTCAGGCAGGCCGGCATCGGCGCCACCGTCGGGCTCGGCCTGCTCGGTACCCTGACCAGCTCCATCAGCCATAGCGCTGGCATCGGCAAC
Organism: Ectopseudomonas khazarica; assembly: GCF_017915135.1. Lineage (NCBI taxonomy): Bacteria > Pseudomonadati > Pseudomonadota > Gammaproteobacteria > Pseudomonadales > Pseudomonadaceae > Ectopseudomonas > Ectopseudomonas khazarica. The sequence goes on from NZ_CP068551.1 coordinate 2,983,121, forward strand.
GGCCAGCAGTACAGCCTCGGCTACAGCTACTACGGGCGCCGCTTCGGCGTCACCGCCCAGCGCATTCAGCGCACCGCCGACTATGCCGACCTCAGCGTCGCCCAGGCGCTGGACAGCGACCTCGCGGGCGGCCCGCTGAGCAAACTGCAGGATCAGCTGACCTTCAGCTTCAGCCCGGAAGGGTTCGGCTCGTTCGGTATCGGCTACTTCGCCAGCGAAGAACACAGTGGCCAGCGGACCCGCCTGATCAACCTGTCGTGGTCGCGCAGCCTGTGGGGCAACAGCAGCCTCTACCTCTCCTTCAACCGTCAGCTGGACGATGCGACGCACGCCATCCAGGCCCAGCTGGTCGTGCCCTTCGACCTCTACTCCAGCCTGACCACGGGCGTGGAGCGGGACAACAACGGTAGGCAGAGCGTGCGCGCCAACTACAGTCGCAACGCGCCCAGCGACGGTGGCCTGGGCTGGAACCTGGGCGTGGCCGAGGGTGACAGCAACTTCCGCCAAGCCGACCTGACCTGACCTGGCGCTCGCGCCATGCGCAGGTGCAGGCAGGTGTCTACAGCAACGACGGCCAGACCACGCAGTGGGGCGGCGTCAGCGGCTCCCTGGTGGCGATGCAGGGACAGCTGTTCGCCAGCAACCGCATCGACGACGCCTTCGTCCTGGTCAGCACCGAAGGCCAGTCAGGCGTGCCGGTGCACTACGAGCACCAGTTGCTCGGCCGCACCGACAGAGCGGGTTATCTGCTGGTGCCCTGGGTGCCGTCCTACTACCCCGGACAGTACGAAGTCGACCTGCTGGACATGCCCAGCAACCTGCACCTGAGCGAAACCCAGAAGCGCATCGCGGTTCACCAGGGCAGCGGCGCCCTGCTCAACTTCGCCATGGTGATGACCCTCTCCGCCAGCATCCAGCTGGTCGACGGCCAGGGTCGCCCGCTGCCGCGAGGCAGCCAGGTGACCCATCAGCCCAGCGGCCAACGCACCTACATCGGCTGGGACGGGCTGCTGTACTTCGAAGGTCTGGCCAAGGACAACCGCCTCGACGTGCGCCTGGCCGATGGCAGGACCTGCAGCAGCCGGTTCACTCTGGATGATGACGCCGTGGAAATTACCCTGGTCGGCCCGCTTCCCTGCCAGTACGACGGTGCCCGGCCATGACCCGCTGGCTGGCCCTCGCGCTGACGCTCTGCTGCCTCCTGCTCGTCGCCCCGGCCCATGCCTGTGGCATCTATGCGGCGTCGGTGAGCCTCGGCAGCAGCAACTCACTGAGCCTGCGCACCACCCAGCAGCAGGCCGCGGCCGGTGCGGGTCTCTCCTGCCCCGGCGTGCTCCAGGTACTGGCCGCCGCCTATGTCAGGGTCACGCTGCAGAATGCCGGGACCCTGGCCCTGCAGGACGGCCAGGGCAACCAGATACCCTTCTCGATCTACCGCGACTCCGGCTACAGCCAGACGCTGGTAGCCGGCCAGCCCCAGCAGCTAGACGCCATCAACCTGGTCGCACTGGGCGGCAGCTCCAGCGCCATCGGCCTGTACTTTCGCACCAACCCCGGGCCCAATGTGCCGGCTGGCACCTACACCGCCACGATCACCCTGCGCTGGGACTGGGCCATCTGCACCGTTGGTGCGCTCAACCTCTGTTCCTGGAGCCGCAGCCCCGGACTGACCCAGAGCTGCCTGCCCATCTGCGGCGCCCCGACCAACTGGGGCAGCGGCTCCCTGGCGACGCTGACCATCACCCTGGTCGTGACCAAGGCCTGTCGCATCGACACGCTGCCTGCCGTGGACTTCGGCGCCAATGCGCTGATCAGCCAGTTTTCCGCCCAGCAACGCACCTTCGCGGTGACCTGCACCAGCACCGAGGGCTATACGCTGACCTTCGATGACGGGCAGAACTACCTGGCCCCCTGGCGACGGCTGAGAAACGGCAGCGACTACCTGCGCTACAACCTCTATCACAACGGCAGCAGCCTGATCTGGAACAGCGGCTCGCCACTGAGCGCCAGTGGCACGGGCGATTCGCAGACGTTCACCTACCAGGCGATTCTCGACCCGTCACAGGCCAACGCACCGGTCGGCGTGTACACCGACAACGTGCTGCTGATCATCAACTACTGAGGCGTTACCAGTAGACCACCAGCGTCGAGCCGGCATCCGCGACGGACTGCGTGGAGACCGACGCCGCCGCTGCATCGGGCTTCAGCGGCAGCGCCCGCCCGCGCCCGTCCTGCAGCTGGTACGCGGCCTGCTCGCAACCGTTGCCGAGTACGCGAACGGCCTGCTGGTCACGCTCGGCGGATACTTCGCAGCGTTTGAGAATGGTCAGACTGATGTGCAGCTGCCCGCTGATCTGCTCAGCGAGAGACTGATTGGCGACGAGGCACAGGGCCACGGCCAGGAGGGAGGCAACAAGTCGGCGGTACGGCATGACAACGCTTCTACTGTGATGGTGGCCTGCTGGAGTTGAAGGTCAAAATCCATCCGTAGAAACGGTCACGGCTTCGAGGCGCGACCGAAAACAGGGCCAGATTACCGCGATATCACTTTGAGATCACGCCGATTCCGACGAACGCCCGTTCAGGGCAAGCGCCTGGCCAGGAAAGCACGGGCCGGCTCGACGATCTGCTCCTGCGCCGCGACCAGCGGCAGGTCGCGCGCCCCCTGCGCCGTTCGCTCGACCAGCGCGTAGAGCGTCGCGGTCGCCAGCTCCAGCGCCTGCGGCAGGGCCTGACCCGCCAGCAGGCGACCCAGCAAGGTGGCGGAGAACACATCGCCCATGCCGTTTGGCAAGGGGTGCAGCGCCAGTCGCGGTGTCGTCACCAGCCAGGCGCCCTCGCCGTTCACCGCCAGGGTGCCCAGCTCGTCCTCGGGGATGTCCGCAGTCGCCAGACTGGTGACGATCACCACATCCGGCCCGCGTCCGCGCAACTGCCTGGCGACCTTGACGGCCTCCTGCAGGCTGGCCGGCTGGCTGCCGGTCAGCAGCTCGAACTCGAACTGGTTGGGGGTGATGATAGTGGCGCAGGGAATGGCCTGATCCCGCAGAAAATCGGGAATCGCCGGATTGACGAACACACCACGCCCGACATCGCCCATCACCGGGTCGCACAGGTAGCGCAGCGCCGGGTTGTGCTGGCGAATCTCACCCACCGCCTCGAGAATCACCCGCCCGCTATCGGCATCCCCCAGATAACCGGAAAGCACGGCCGCCAGACGCGGCAGCACGCCACGTTCACGCAACCCCAGCAGCACGTCGCGGATATGTTCGGCACCGAATACCTGGCCGCGAAACTGGCCATAACCGGTGTGGTTGGAGAACTGCACGGTATGGATCGGCAGCACTTCGAAGCCCAGACGCTGCAAGGGGAAGACTGCAGCGGCGTTACCGACATGGCCCCAGGCCACATGCGACTGGATCGACAGAACGAGGGGCGGCAAGGTGGTGCTCATGGACATTCCGACAATGGCTCGACGACGATGGAGTGGCCGCGATTATTCGCCAAGTCACGCGCCCGCACCACCACTGACGCCCTCGCGCTCTTCTTCGGTTCGCTGCGCCTGGCCATGGCCAGCGATCCGGCAGCCGTGAAGCAGGAAGCAACCGACTGCCGGATCGAGGCGCGACCACGACGACTCACTCGGCGAACGTGAATGCCCCTGGCGCCGGAGACTCACCGGGCATGACCGCCTCGACGTGGTAGACCTGCGGCTCCTGTGCAAAGTACGCCTCCAGCCCCGCCATGAAGAGGCGGTGATCCTCACTCGCCTCGAAGCCCGGCGCGTGATCCTCGAGTGAACGCCAGCGCACGATGAGGTTGAACACGTCCGGCGTCTCGATGCCTTGCGCCAGCAAGTGGCCGGCGTAACCCTCGGCACGCCGGAGCAGGTACTCGACGTCGGCGAAGGCGCGCTTGAACGGCTCGATACGCTCGCGGTGAATGGGCAACAGCGCAATCTCGTGAATCATGGGGTTGCCTCCGGGGTGGCTTGAACGGTCGAGTGCGCTGACGAAAGCAGTGAGGGCTCGATGGCAATCGCGATCTTGCCGCGCAGGCCATTGTTGGGGCTCTGCAGCAGCGCATGGGCACGTGGAACGTCCGCAAGCGAATAGACGGCGCCAACATGCGGCCGCAGCTGGCCACGCTCCACCAGGGCACGGAGCTCATCGAGCTTGCCGCGGTTCTGCCGGGTGAAGACGAAGTGATAGCTGGCGTTCTTGCCCCAGGCCTGGATGACGTTCTGCGGCTGGGCAATGTCCACGATCGAGACCACGCGCCCCAGTTGCGCGAGCGCATCGGGGCTGCGCGACAGCGTGTCGCCGCCGATGGTGTCGAGGATCACATCGACGCCCTGGCCATTGGTTTCCCGCAGGATGGCGTCAACGTAGTCCTCTTTCTCGTAGTCGATGACCACGTCGGCCCCCATCCCTCTGGCGAACTCGACGTTTGCCTCGCGCACGGTGGTGAACACCCTGGCGCCCATGGCCTTTGCCAGCTGGATCGCCACATGGCCGACGCCACCGGCACCGCCATGCACGAGGGTGCGCTCGCCCACCCTCAGCGCAGCACGCACCACCAGTGCTTCCCAGGCCGTGCCGCCGACCAGGGTGAGGCTGGCGGCCTCGAGGTGACTCAGCGCCGCCGGTTTCTTGCCGACAATGCCTTCGGCGGCGACGTGATATTCGGCATAGCTTCCCGGACCGTCGAAGATCTGTGGCGTGTACCAGACCTCGTCGCCCGGCGCGAAGCTCGTCACGCCCGGCCCGACCGCTTCGACGACACCGGAGACGTCATGCCCGGTAATGCCCGGCAATGGCACCAGATCGGCGTAATCACCGCGCCGGACCTGGAAGTCCAGCGGATTGATGGACGTTGCATGCACCCGCACCAGTACCTGCCCTGCCTGCGCCACTGGCTTGGGTACGTCACGCAGCTCGAAGGCTTGCGGGCCGCCAAATGAGTTGAGAACCAACGCTTTCATGGTATTTCCTCGCTTCGATAAAAAGGGATATCGAGATTTTTCGATATATAAACGCAAAAAGATTCGCGAAATTTCCTGCTCTCAGGCCATCTTCAACCCTCACTTCGCGAAAAAGGGATATCGAGAAATATCGATATATCAGATCAAAAGATTACAGCTCCTTGCCAAGGAACTCGGCAAGCGCACTGATGTTCGCTTCGTTGCGTTTGTAGTAGGTCCACTGCCCGACACGACGGACCTCCACCAGCCCCGCTCGCTGCAGCGTCGCCAGGTAATCGGACACCGTCGACTGCGACAGACCGACACCTTCCTGGATGCTGCTGACGCAGACACCCACCGTGTGCACGTCCCCTTCATCCTGCGGAGGAAAGCCCTTCTCGGGATCCTTCAACCTTCTGAGGATCTCGAGGCGCGTAGGGTTCGACAGGGCTTTGAATATGCTGATCAGGTCCATGTCGCGATAATATCGAGATTTACCGATATGTCAATTCAGCATTTAGCCGCCCGTCGGGCACATGCCCCGGACCTCCGCCTGAACAATTCGCCCTCGCCGACAGATGGCACGAACGGGTAGCCCCCTCGATGTTTTCAGCACGGCCGCCTGACTGATGGTGACTGAGCTCCGGAGACCTCCCCGTCCTCGTCAGCAGAGCCTGTTCCAGGCCTTGCAGAATGGCGACTGCAGGAACGCCTGGCTGGAAACGAAGCGGTGGTAGCCCCCATCGCTTCGTCCTGGGTCAGCAGCAACGCCGTCGATACAGGCCGAAGTCAGGCCCGAGCACTGTGTGGCCTGCGCTGCGGCACATCGCTCATCGACGAAGCGATGGAGTGAACCCGATCAATCCTGGGCGCCGCTGGTGACGACCGTGAATTTCCGGCTGAACTCGAGCACCTCGCACACACCGGTTCGCCCGGCCGGAATCGAGATGGCATCCCCAGGTCCCATCTCATGGCGCTCGCCATCATCCATGGTGATCACGATCTTTCCCTCGATCAGAACGAAGGCTTCATCGTTGTCGAACCGCCAGTGAAACTTTGCCGGCTGCGAGGTGAAAAAAGCCACCGACTTGTGTGGCGTTTTCACACCCACGGTACGCAGCAATTTCATCCTGGTATCGGGCTGGCCCTCGAGGACATCGTCTCCCAGGGGGTATGGCAACCAGCCATCCGGGGTATCGAGCGACGCTCTGGATATCGAGGTAATCGGATTGGGAAGCAGCGGGCGGGTATTCATGTTGTTGTCGCCTCATGCGGACAGGGGTGGAAGACGACTATGCCACGTGACATAGTGCCACGACTGAGACTACATCAAATATGACGGATGGCATAATCAAAACATGACTCTATCGACACGCGATCGGATGATCCTCGGCGCTGCGGACCTGCTGCGCCGACGCGGGGTATGCGCCACCAGCGTTCGCGAGGTGGTCCGCCACTCCGCTACGCCAAGGGGGTCCATTGCCTACCACTTCCCAGGGGGCAAGCAGCAATTACTCGAGGCGGCGGTCGAGCATGCAGGCCGTGAGGTGAGTATTCCGCTGGCAGAACTTCTCGCCCGGCACGGCACCGTGGTCGGCCTGGAATGTTTCGTCGCAAGGTGGCGGCAGATGCTGGAGGAGACGGACTTTCAGGCCGGCTGTGCGGTGCTCGCCGTGGCCGTCGAGCAGTATTCGTCGGAGCAGCGCGGGGATGCCAGCCCGGAACAGGATCACCGGATCCACGAGCAGTTGCTGGACCAGGCCAACGCCATATTCCGCGAGTGGCAAGGCATCATCAGCCAGTCGCTGCTGAGTTCCGGCGCGTCGGAGGCTCGAGCAATGAGCCTGGCAGTGCTGGTCATCGCCTCGATCGAGGGCTCGGTTGCGTTGTGTCGTGCCGCGCGAAGTGCCGAGCCCCTGAACGCCATATGGCAGGAACTCCAGCGGGCGCTGGAGAGCTCGACTTGAGTCCTGCACAGGGGCCTGAAAGATCAGGCCCGACGCCGACACTCACTTGCCCGAAGCTGGCTTTTCCATGATCAGCAGCGTGGAGGTCGCCGAGGCCAGGAGCCTGTCCTGGCTGTCCACGATGCGGGCTTCGGTAAAGGCCACTCGCCTGCCGGCGCTCATCACCTCGCCGATGGCACGCACCTGACCGGTGTCACGGGTGATGGGACGGTGGTATGCCACTTTCAGCTCCAGGGTGGTATAGGCCTGGTTGGCCTGCAGCAGGGTGTGGGTGGCGCAGCCACAGACCGAGTCCAGCATCGTCGCAGCGTACCCGCCGTGCACCGTCCCGATCGGATTGTAGGCATGCGCGTCGGGGATCCCGGCCACCACCACACGCCCTTTGGTCACCTCGGCGAACTCCAGCTTCAATGACTCGAATATCCCGACTTTCCTCGGTGAGCGAAGCAGCGCTTCCATCTGCTCCAGACCGTTCAGGTCTGCGGCAATCTCATCGATCAGCGACGTTGCTTTCTGCATATCCAGTACCGTTCAGGGAATCACTCAGGTGAGGGATGCTGACCAATACCCAGTCCGCTGGTACCCCAGGGGACAAGGTTCCTAGTCAGTCGGCTTGAGCTGTTCGATGGCTCGCCGTGTTACCGCGTCGATATAGGACGGGTCGTTGTAGATTCGCGCCAGCAGAATCGCCCCTTCGTAATCGGCAACGAGCTGCCTAGCCTTGGGTTCAGCGCCAGCGGCATCTCCTGGCTCGAAGAGCTTGGCGAATGCGGCGATCCAGTCGTCCAGAAATGCGCGGATCGGCTCCATCAACTCCTTTCGGCCGTAGCTGGCATCAACGGCGATGACCCCCATCAGGCAGCCGATGGAGTCGTCCTGGAACAGCTTTTTCGCCTTCTGTCCCATGTCATGCAGCCTCTCCTCGGGAGGGCTCCCCTCTTCATAGGCGAGCGAGAACAACGACACCTTCAGACGCTGGTGCGTCCACCCCAGGACGTCCTTCAACAACGCGTCCTTGTTGGGGTAGTGGTGATAGAACGATGCCTTGGTCAGGCCGCAGGCCGTCGACAGCGCATCCATCGTGGTGCCGTGATAGCCCAGGCGCTTGAAGGTGTTGGCGCAACGTTGCAGCAGCTCTTCGCGAGAAATCTTTGACGGACGCACGGACATTTCCTGCTCTCGATAATGCGGGCTGATCATACGACATAAGCCATGTCTTCTCAATTTGACGCTTACCAAATGTTTGGTTAGCTTTCTCAAACCGAACATTCGGTAAGTAATAATTCACTGCCTAACCCATCGCAGGAGAAGCATCTCATGAGCGAAGCGAATAGCGGCCCAGGTCGCGTCACCCGTGAACAACGCGGCAACCTGTTCCTGGTCGGTCTGGACAGGGCCGGGAAACGGAACGCTTTCGACAGCGCCATGCTCACGGACCTGGCCCTCGCCCTCGGCGAATACGAAGGCAACGACGAACTGCGTTGTGCGGTGGTCTTCGCTCACGGCGAGCACTTCACGGCCGGGCTTGACCTGATGGAACTGACGCCGAAGCTGGCCTCCGGCGGATTCAAATACCCGGACACAGGCATCGATCCCTGGGGCGTGTCCAAACCGCGCCGCACCAAGCCGGTCGTCGTTGCGGTACAGGGCACCTGCTGGACGGCCGGGATAGAGCTGGTGCTCAACGCGGACATCGCCATCGCCGCCCGGAACACGCGCTTTGCGCACCTGGAGGTGCTGCGCGGCATTCCGCCTTCCGGTGGCTCCACGGTGCGCTTCACCCAAGCGGCCGGCTGGACCAACGCGATGCGCTACATGCTGACGGGTGAAGAGTTCGGCGCAAACGACGCACTGAACATGCGCCTGCTGACCGAGGTCGTCGAGCCCGGCCAGGAGCTGGCCCGCGCCATCTTGTATGCCGAGCGCATCGCCAAGGCAGCGCCTCTCGCGATCAAGGCGACGCTGCAGTCAGCCTTCCAGGCCAGAGACGAGGGCGATGACGCAGCGCTTTCGCAGCTCAACGCATTGCTGTTCAGCCTGATCAGCAGCGAAGACGTGCGCGAAGGCGTCATGGCCATGCTGCAGAAGCGTGAGCCGCTGTTCAAAGGCCGCTAGCACCCGCCCTGGCGAGAGAGGCGTGCCCTCGCCCCTCTCGTACACCCGTAGCCAATGCCCACATGGTCAGCCAGAGCAGCCCTCGATGAATCATCCGAACAAGAAAGAGAACAGCAGGTTGAGGGTCGTGAGCACCCAGGACAACAACGAACTGCATGAACCGGCATTGGACACGCTGGATGAACTGCTTCGCCGAGGTGCTGTTCGCGCGCCTGAAGCCGCTGCGCTTTCGGCCCTGGGCGTGGATGTCAGCTATGCCGACCTGCAGGCCATGAGTGCCTCGATCGCAGCCTGGCTGACACGTCAGGGGCTCGAGCCAGGCGCCTGCGTTGCTGTTGTCCTGCCCAATCTCCTGGCGCATCCCATTGCCTGCCTGGGCATCATCCGCGCAGGACTGACAGCCGTATGTGTAAACCCGCTCTACACCGGGCAGGAACTGGTTCACATATTCCAGGACAGCGACGTCAAGGCCGTATTCTTTTTCGACCCCATGAGCGGCCCGATGCAGCATGCAGTACAGGCGGCAGGCATCGCAATCTCGGTCCGAGTCACCCCGGGCGACATGCTGGGATGGAGGCGCCCGCTGGTGAACTGGATCGCCAAGAGACGCCTTCGAGGACAATCGGCAGCCGTAGAGAACGCGGTGTCCTGGCGGCGCGTGACATCGACCCGCCCCGTCGCCAGCGAACAGATGGCAAGGCCCGAGGCTCGGCAGATCGCCTTCATCATCTATAGCGGCGGAACGACGGGACAACCCAAGGGCGTCCCGATCAGCCATCGTGCCCTGCTGTACAACGTGGCACAGCAGTACTCGGCATTGCGGCAGCATCTGAGCGGTCGGGCCGAGCACGAATACGTCCTGCTGCTGGCCGTCCCGCTCTACCACATCCTCGGCCTCGGCAACCTGTTGTTCAGCCTGGCACGAGGAGGCAAGGCCGTGCCGGTGATGAACCCACGAGATACTGCAGCCCTGGCCAGAGAGTGGGCACGTCATCGCATCAGCAGTTTTCCCGGCGTGAACACGCTGTACAGCGCTCTGCTCGAGCACGGTGAGTTCAGAGCCCTTGATTTCAGCTCGCTGGTCATCTGCCTTGGCGCCGGCATGCCCGTCTCTGAGGCTACCGCCAAGCACTGGCATCAGGTTACCGGGTGCCACATAACCGAGGCCTACGGAATGACCGAAACCGGGTTGATTTCCTGTAATCCGGCGGGCCGTTCCCGGCCTGGATCGGTCGGCCTGCCGGTCAGCGGAATCGAGATATCGCTGCGTGACGAGAGCGACAGCGAGGTCACCATCGGAGAGGGCGAGATCTGCGTCAGAAGCCCGGCAATCATGAGCGGCTACTGGAAACGTGAGGCTGACAACGCCTCGGCGTTCACCTCCGACGGCTTCTTTCGAACGGGTGACGTCGGCACCTTCGATGCCGACGGCTATCTCCGCATCATCGACCGCAAGAAGGAGATGATCATCTGCTCCGGATTCAAGGTTTTCCCTTCTGAGGTCGAGCGCGTCCTCAATGCCCATCCAGGCATCCGTGAGTCGGCGGTGATACCTACACCTGATGACAAGGCCGGAGAAGTGCCTGTCGCCTATATCGTCCGCCGCCAACCCTACCTGGAGGAGCAACACGTGATGAAACACTGCGAAAAACACCTGGTCAGCTACAAACGACCACGGCGCATCATCTTTTGCGACGAACTGCCCAAGAGCGCCGTGGGCAAGGTCCTGCGCAAAGCGCTGATCGAAAGCCATGCGCGGGAGCGAAACCAATGAGTCGCCTGTCCGAGCATCCCGGTATGGTCGAGCCGATCAGCCTGCTGGCCAGCGATGGCTATCGTCTCGCGGCCACCCGCTACGCTGCCTGTGGCAGGCAAAAGGGCAACCTCATCGTGGCCGGCGCCACCGGCGTTCAGCAGCGCTTCTATCGGCGTTTCGCAGAACACGCGAGTGCACAGGGTTTCAATGTGCTGACCCTTGACTACCGGGGCGTCGGCGACTCACGACCCAGGTCGCTCAAGGGCTTCGAGATGTCCTATCTGGACTGGGGGTTCCAGGACCTGGCTGCGGCAGTGGAGTTCATGGCAGACGACCTGCCGCTCTACTGGGTGGGACACTCGTTCGGCGGTCATGGCCTCGGCCTGCTGCCCAATCACCACAAGGTCAGCGCCGCTTACTGCTTCGGCTCGGGTGCCGGCTGGGCCGGCTGGATGCCCAGGGCAGAAGCGTTCAAGGTTCGCCTCCTGTGGTCCACCATCCTGCCGCTGATCGTTTCCTGGAAAGGCTATATGGCCTGGAGCCTTCTCGGCATGGGCGATGACCTGCCGCTGGGTGTCTACAAGGACTGGAAACGCTGGTGCGCGCACCCCCACTACTTCTTTGACGACCCGTCCATGCAGGCTGTGACCAGGAAATATGCCGACATTCGCCTGCCCTGCGTGTTCTCCAACGCCGTCGATGATCCCTGGGCACCTCCCGCGTCGCGGGACGCGTTCGTCAAGGGCTACCGCAATGCAGACCTGGCGATCCAGGACCTGAAGCCTGGCGAAACGGGTAAGCCCATCGGCCACATGGGCTACTTCAGAGCGTCCTCCACATACATCTGGGATGAAATGCTCGACTGGTTCCAGGCGATCAGCGCTGATAGCAGCGCCCACCCATATGCCGATGCGAGCGTCGCGCAATGACCACGGCGGACGGCACGACGACAGATAGCACAGCCGCCGGCTTTCGCGCGCTGGTCGACGGGCGCCGTGCGGTACGTTGCTTTACCGAGCAGCAGGTGCCCGATGCCGTCATCAGGGATTGCCTGGAGACCGCCGTCCTGGCACCCAGCTCATGCAACCTTCAGCCATGGTCGTTCGTCGTCGTCACAGACCCGCAGCGGCTCGAACGCCTGCACCCGGTCTGTCTGGGACAACGTGCAGCCAGAGCGCCCCTGATCATTGCCGTTCTGGCACGCCCCGATACCTGGAAGTTCGCGTGCCAGGAGATTCTGCAACGCTGGCCCGCCACCGAGGTGCCGCCCGCCGTCGAGCGCTTCTACACGACGAGCGCGCCACGCCAGTACAACCAGGGGCAACTGGGATGGAGGGGCTTGCTGAAGCGCGGCCTGACGTACGTGACAGGCTTGCGCAAAGCGGTCATGCGCACACCCAACAGCCAGGGCCAGATGCGCCTTTGGGCGGTGAAATCCACCGCACTGGCGGCGCAGAACCTGATGCTGGCGTTCCAGAGCCATGGCTACGCCACCTGCCCCATGGAAGGCTTCGATGAGAAGCGGTTGAGGAAGGTCCTGCCCCTACCCCGCCAGGCAATCCCCATCATGCTCCTGGCAGTAGGCCAACCGGGGGAGCGGGCGATCCACGCTCCCAGGCTACGCTTCCCTGTCGAACAGTGCGTCACCTGGTACTGAAGCGTCCCGATAACAACAAGAGAGCCGCCGAAATGGTCTTTACCGAAATCGAATACGAGGCCCTCGGGCCGATCAGGATCATCCGCCTGAACCGTCCCGAGAAACGCAACTGCATTGGCCCCACCACGCATGAAGAACTGATCGAGGCCTGGCGCCGCTTTCGCGACGACGATGAGGCGCTGGTCGCGATCATGACAGGCGCCGGCGACAAGGCATTCTGCGCCGGCGGCGACCTGGAAGCAGGATTGACCCTGGTGCCATCTTCAGCCGAGGAGATCGCAGCACACGATCGTGGAGAGCGCCCCGGCATTCTCGGCCCCAGCCGCTGGACCGACATCTACAAACCCGTGATCGCGGCAGTCAACGGCGTGGCGTACGCCGGGGGCCTGGAATGGGCCTGTTTCGCGGACATCCGTATTGCCGAGGAACACGCCTCGTTCGGCGTGACATGCCGACGCTGGAACATCGGACTCGCTGACGGTGGTAGCCAGCGACTACCGCGAATAATCGGCATGGGCAGGGCCATGGAGCTCATCCTGACCGGGCGAGTCATTTCCGCGCACGAAGCGCTGGCCATGGGGTTGGCTAACGAGGTCGTCGCGAAGGGCCATTCATTGGCCCGCGCGATGGAACTGGCGACCTTCCTTTGCGCACTGCCACAACCAGCCATGCGCTCTGACAAGGAAGCTGCAGTGCGTGGATTCGGCCAGCCTCTGGCCGAGGGGTTACGCATCGAGGCCGAGTGTTTCAACCGGTCCATACACCACGAAGAAACCCGAGAAGGCCTGAGGCGTTTTCTTCAGCGTGATCACCCGGATCGCCGGGTCGGCGAGCCCAACCAGACACCTGGTCTGGTTCGAGACCAAGGGGGTAAGTGATGAACCACTATCAGTTGCTTCAGCTTCACCTGTTCGCCGTTGCCTTCTGGTTGGGGGTGGTCGCCGTGGAATATCTGCTGGAACGGACCCGAGCCCAGAGCAGGAGTCACGGCTTCACCGTTGCCCAGTTGCATCGCAAGATCGATCTGTTCTTCGAAATGCCTGCCTTTCTGGTCGTGCTGCTGAGCGGCATCCTGCTTTTCGAGCCTGGACGCTTCGATGGCATCTACGCGCTGAAAGTAGTCGCCGGTGCAATAGCCGTAGTGGGCAACATGATCTGCCTGGTGCCGGTACTGCAACGGCATGCTGCCGCGCAACGGGACGACCTGGGCAATGTCATTGCCCAGTCCAGACTGATCGACAGGATATCGCTGACGGCAATACCGGCCGGACTGATCGCGCTGGCCTGCGGCCTGTATCTGGCGGCTGTGCGCTGACTTCGCGTGCGGGCGCACTGACGCACGCGCTACAACAGGGCTACTCCCCTGCTTGCCGGCCCTTCGGGTTGGCCCTTTGAGCCGCCTCGTTGGGCGGCTTCTTTTTTAATCATGGGCAGGCCGCTCAGGCGCCGCCGCAATGCGGAGCCTGGCGCTACAGCGCCAGGCTTTGCACGAGCGCCGGCAGCGTGGCCACGAGCAGCACCAACGCCATGCCCAGGTTGAACAGCAACGCATAGCGGGGGTGCATCAGCAGACGGCGAAACGTCGCGCCGCCAACGGCCCAGATGCCGACGCACGGCACGGAGACCAACAGCAGGATCACGGCCGCGAGGAGGACGTTCTGAGCGTGATGCTCAGCTGGCACGTAAGTCGCCACGCCGCTGATGGTCACGGCCCAGGCCTTGGGATTGACCCACTGGAATGCCACCCCGCCGAAGACCCCCATGGGTGCGGTGTCGTCATCACGAACCTGCAACGGGCCACTGCTGGCGATCTTCCAGGCAAGCCAGAGGATGTAGGCTGCGCCGACGACACACAGCGCCACATCGAAGCCGGGTATGGCCGACAGCAGCGTGCCGAGGCCCAGCCCCAGTGCGGCCAGGAGCAGGCCGACGCCGACGGAAATGCCCGCCACCAGCGGCATCGCACGCCATACCCCGACACGCGCACCGGCCAGCAGGACCATCGCATTGTTCGGGCCTGGCGTGCCGGTCATCACCACGCAGAAGAGCAGAAACGAGAGAAGCACGCTGGTATCGGTCATTGGCTGGGTCATGTCCACCTGGATTTCGATTGCACAATTTTATTGCCTTTAGCGCGCAACTCGATTGCAATTCATTGATGCATCAGCTGATGAAACACAAGATATGACCAATATCGATCGAATAGACCAACGTATATTGCACGAGCTTTCCAGAGACGCCCGCCAGACCAACGTGAAGCTGGCCGAACAGGTGGGGCTGTCGCCCTCCGCCTGCCTGAGACGTGTGCAGGAACTGGAGCGCAGCGGCGTGATCACCGGCTACAAGGCGGTGATCGACAGGTCGCGACTCGGCATCGGCTGCGTGGTCTATCTCACGGTGGGGCTGTCCAAGCACACCAAGGCCAGCCTCGAAGCGTTCGAACGGGCCATTGCCGAGGCACCCGAGGTCGTGGAGTGCCACACCATCACCGGCGCGGTTGAATACCTGCTACGCGTCGAGGTGGCCGACATCGGCGCCTACAAGGACTTCCACACCAACGTGCTGGGCACCCTGCCCCACGTCTCGTCCATCACCAGTCATATCGTGATGGACAGCAGCAAGAGCACCCGCTCCTGACGCGGCTTTAGCAACACGCGGGTTCATGCGCCATCCGCAGCCGCGCGTCTAGACTCTGGAGTCCATGCTGCAACCGTGGACATTCAGGATGAACAGCAAGAACACCATCTGCCTCTGGTACGACCGCGACGCGCTGGAGGCAGCCACCTTCTATGCCGAGACCTTTCCCGACAGCGCCGTGCTGGCCGTGCACCACGCCCCCGGCGACTACCCCTCCGGCCAGCAGGGCGATGTGCTGACGGTGAGGTTCGACGTCATGGGTATCCCCTGCCTGGGACTCAACGGCGGCCCGCTGTTCCGCCACAACGAGGCCTTCTCGTTCCAGGTGGCGACCGACGATCAGGCCGAAACCGATCGCCTGTGGCAGGCGATCATCGACAACGGCGGTCAGGCCAGCGAGTGCGGCTGGTGCAAGGACAGGTGGGGGATATCCTGGCAGATCACCCCGCGCATCCTCACGGCCGCCATCGGCAGCCCGGACCGTGCGGCGGCCCGGCGTGCCTTCGAGGCGATGATGACCATGAGCAAGATCGACATCGCCAGGATAGAGGCCGCGTTGCAAGGCTGAACGATGGGGGAATCAGCCGCGCGCGTTCTTCCGCTGCAGGATAGTCGAGGCGTCGTTGTAGGCAGCCTGGAAGGCGTCGCTGCCGATCCAGGTCACGGCGGCCTCTTCGTCTTCGTCGTGGAAGGCTGCACGATAGGCGATCAGCAGGCCCATCATGAAATCGGTCGCGTCATCCTGCGCCTCTTCGGCAACCACCAGTTCCAGCACCGGGTATTGCAGGAACACCAGGCACAGTGCGAGCAGGCTGATGCCCTCGGCCGCTGCCATCGCCTGGAACAGGTCGTCGAAATGCGCCGGGTCGAAACCGTTTTCCTTGATGTCGGCGAAGTCGAAGGTGCTCAGGTCGATCTCCACATCATCGAACGGCTCATCGATCTGCGCGTTGGCCAGCAACGGATGGATGGGATGACTCTTCGGCTTGCCCATGCGGTTCTGCTTGGCCTTGGCCTTGGCCCGCTGGGCGCGTTTCTTCTGCTTGTCTGGGGAGGCCATGGGGCGTATTCCTCGTTCGGGGCAGCCATGTGCATGGCTCGAAATGATCAGGCGCGCATTGTATGCAGTCTTGCTCACGGGCTGTGGGTGAATTTGCCGTTGCAGGATCGCGGCGGGAGCGGCCCGTGACCGCCATCGAGTAGAAGGACAACGCCATGATCGACCATGAACGCCTGCGTCAGGACGGCTACGTGCTGCTGCGCCAGGCCGTGCCGGCGGATGGGCTGGACGCGCTGCGCGGCCTGTTCGATGCCCGCGTCAGACCTTCGGATCAGTGGCCCGTGCCGCGAGGTGCGGACTGGCGCCACGCTCAGCTCGACGATGATGCGCAGGTCCTGGACATCTGCCGCCTGCCGCTGCTTCTGGCGGGGGTGAGTGCGTTGATTGGCGAGCGTTTCTTCATCGCCCAGGTGGAAGGCCGCGAACCCCTGGCAGGCGGTGGCCATCAGCAACTGCATCGCGATCTGTCACAGCAACGCCCGGGCGACATCGCCAATGCCCTGGTGTACCTCGACGACTACGGCCAGGACAACGGCGCCACCCGCATCGTGCCCGGCAGCCATCGGATGCAGCCGGGAGCGCCGCCATTCGACAGCAATGACGAATCCCTCGCCGTGCAGCTCTGCGGGTTGGCCGGTGACATCCTGCTGTTCGATGTCGACCTGATTCACGCGGGCAGCCTGAACCCGAGCGGCGCACGTCGCCGCTCGCTCCTGATCAGCTACTTCGCCGAGGCACTGCATGCCTCGTACCTGCACACCCGGCACCTGCGCGGAATTCGCCTGGACACCGGCGAGCGCTTCGACCCTGCGGATCATCTGCCGAGCGCCGGCTAGCCTGTGCGAAGGCCAGCCGGGCCGAAACCTGTTACGGGCTCAGCTGGCGCTGCAGCGCCTGTTGGGCGCGCTCGGCAGCTTCGACGGTGACGCGCTCCCCCAGCACCTCGCTCAGCTGCCGTAACTGTGCGGCACTGACACCGATGTTCATGCTCATGCGCATGTGCGCCTGCAGTTGCGCCTCGGCGCCGGGCAGTGCCGCGAGCATGCTCAGGGTCGCCAGTTCACGGCTCTGCCAGTCGAGGTTGTCACGTTCGAAGATGGCACCGAACAGGTGAGCGCGCAGGTACTCGTTGGCTACCGGGGCGAAGTCGAACAACGGCCCCTCGACCACTGCTCCGGCCAGCCTGGTCTGGTTGGCCGTGCCGGCAGCCAGCAGCGCATCGCCCTTGGGCACGGGCTGACTCGGCTCGCGCCCGAGCGCATCTTCGATGCCCCTGGCCTTGCGTGCCTCGACGACCCTCATCAGCTCGGACAGCGCATTGAGACTGCGCGGAAAACCCGCATAGGCGTAGAGCTGTACCAGCACCTCGCGGGCGTCGCAGATGCTCACGCCGAGGTCGAGGCCCTGTTCGAGGGCGCCGTTGAGCCTCGCGATATCACCGGCGGCAGCGAACGCTGCAATCGGCACGATGGCCTGCTGACGTGAATCGAGGGTTGCGCGGCTGCTGGCGGGTTGCTCCGGGTTCTCCTCGGCGATGGCGCTGCGCGCCAGTTCGCCGAGGCCCAGAACGACGCCGAGTGCAGCGATGGCCAGGCCCGATCTAGTCCCGATGCGTTTGGCCATACTGCTCATCGCTCACTTTCTCCAGCCAGTTGACGTTCTTGCCGTCCAGGGTCGCGGTGATCGCCATATGGGTCATCGCCGTGTCCGGAGCCGCGCCGTGCCAGTGCTTGACGCCTGGCGGACACCAGACCACGTCGCCGGGGCGGATTACCCGGATCGGCTTGCCCCATTCCTGGGTCAGGCCGACGCCGGCGGTAACCAGCAGACGCTGACCGGCCGGATGGGTATGCCAGGCCGAACGTGCGCCGGGCTCGAAGGTAACCAGCGCACCGGAGGTATTGATGTGCTCATCGGCCGGCCAGATCGGGTCGATCCGCGCACGGCCGGTGAAGAACCGCTCCGGGCCGGCGATCGAGGCCTGAGCGCCGGCACGGACAATCTGCTGCTCGCCCCCGCCCGTTTCTGCAGCACCGGCTGGGCCGGTCTGCAGGGCCGCGACGCAAAGCGCCGCGGTGAAGATCTGCTTGTTCATGCGGATCACATCTCCTTGAGTCAACGTGCGGTGTAACCCCTGTCGGCCGACGGGCTCCCCGTCAGCCGGCGGTTGGTCATTGCAGGGCGTCGTGGAAGAACACCTGCAGCTGGTCGAAAGGAATCACATCGGTACGGTCGTACAGGTCGACGTGATTGCTGCCGGGCACCACCTGCAGCGTCTTCGGCTCGCTGGCAGCGGCGTAGATGTCCTCGCTGTAGAAGCGCGAATGGGCATGCTCGCCGACGATCAGCAGCAGCGGCCGTGGCGAGATCCACTGCAGCTTGTCCAGCAGCGGGAAGTTCATGAAGCCCTGTGCCGAGGTCTGGGTGAACTGGGTGCTGGAATTGGCGTGATAGCCGCGTGGCCGTGAATAGAATTCGCCGAACTCGCGGCCTATCGGGTGCGTATCGGCATCGATCTGCAACGGTGCTCCGCGCTCGCCCAGCGTCGCCCGCCCGCTGGCGAACTCGCTCCAGCGCTGCTCGGCCAGGGCCTGCAGCGTCGCCCTGCGTGCGGCTTCGTCCAGACTGCCGGCAAAGCCCTCGGCATGCAGGCGCGAGATGTCGTACAGACTCACGGTGGCCACGGCCTTGATGCGCGGGTCGACCTGCGCGGCACTGAGGCCGAAGCCACCGGAGCCACAGATGCCGATCACGCCGATGGCGTCACGTGCGATGCCAGCCTGGTTGCCGAGAAAGTCGACACCCGCGTGGAAATCCTCGACGAACAGCTCAGGCGACGACAGACGCCGCGGCGAACCGCCGGATTCACCATTGTGCGAGGCATCGAAGGTCAGTGCCACGAAACCGCGCTGGGCCAGCTCGTTGGCGTACACGCCCGGCCCCTGCTCCTTCACCCCGCCATAAGGCGCGCCGATGATCAGCGCCGGCCAGTCGTCACGACTGTGGAAGTCAGCGGGCAGGTAGAGGTCGCCGGCCAGCTCGATGCCGAAGCGATTGCGATAGCTGACCGGGTGGCGGCGCACCTGCTCACTCAACGCGAAAATGTAGTTGCCCATGAGAGGCTCCTGTTTGAGGGGAAGGGAATGACGGCGGCTCAGTCCTTTTTCACCGGGCCGGCGAGGAACTCGGCGTCCGTCACCGGCGCCAGCCAGTCGACCGGCTTGCCATCGAGCAACTCGTTGATCGCGATGTGCTGCATGGCGCTGCTGTCGGTTGCACCGTGCCAGTGGCGGCGGCCGCAGTTGCACCAGATCAGGTCACCGGGGCGAATCTCGGTCTTCGGCCCACCCTCGCACTGCGTCCAGCCCACGCCATCGGTCACCAGCAGCACCTGACCCAGCGGATGGGTATGCCAGTTGGTCCGCGCACCCGGTTCGAAATTGACCACCGCGACGCCAACCCGCGCAGGAGCCGGCGCGTTGAAGATGCGATCGATGCGCACACGCCCGGTGAACCACTCGGCCGGGCCGACGATGGCCTGGCTCGACCCTGCGCGGTGAACCTGCATGTCGGCACTGGCCAGATCGCTGTCACTCATGTCGGTCACCTCATTCGTTGCTCGAGGAGACAAAGGTAGCGACGGCAGATTGATTCGTGTATACGCAAAATAATTAACTCGGTATGAAGCAGTACTTAACAATGTTCACGGGCGGCATGGATGATCTGGTGGTTTTCATCGCGGTGGCACGGGAGCGCAACTTCACCCGCGCCGCCGCGCGCCTCGGCGTCTCGCCTTCGGCAGTCAGCCAGACCATACGCGGCCTGGAGGAGCGCCTAGGGGTGCGCCTGCTGACGCGCACGACCCGCAGCGTCACGCGCACCGAAGCGGGAGAGAAGCTGCTGCTCGAGATCGCGCCGCTGCTCGAGCGCATCGACGCGCACCTGAGCGCCATCTCCGACCTGCGCCAGCACCCGTCCGGTACGGTGCGCATCACCGCCGACGAGTTCGCTGCCCGCCACGTCGTCTGGCCCAAGCTGGCGACGCTGCTGGAGACCTACCCGGACGTGGTGGTGGAGTTGATCACCGACTACGGACTCACCGACATCGTTGCCGAACGCTTCGATGCCGGCATACGCCTGGGCGGCATCATCGACGCGGACATGATCGCCGTTCCCATCGGTCCCGAGATGCGCATGGTCACCGTGGCCACCCCTGGTTATCTGGCGCGGTACGGTACCCCGCGCCGTCCGGAGGAGCTGACCGCGCATCGCTGCATCAACCTGCGCCTGCCCACGCACGGCGGCCTCTACTCCTGGGAGTTCGGCAGCGGCGAGAACGAATTCCGCGTACGTGTCGGCGGCCCGCTGATCATGAACAGCGTGCTGCAGATCCTCGATGCCTGCCTGGCCGGCGTCGGCCTGGCGCAGCTACCGGATACCCAGGTACGGCCCTATCTGGACAGCGGAGCGCTGACCGAAGTACTCGGGGCATGGTCCGACAGCTTCCCTGGCTATCACCTGTACTACCCGAGCCGGCGCCAGCAGACGGCCGCCTTCCGCGTGGTGCTGGATGCACTGCGCGACTGGCAGGCGCCAGGTTGACGAGACGTTCTGCATGCTCGGCAGGCAGGCCGAGCGTGGCGACGGATCGCCTTCTCGCACGCCATTGCCTTAACATGTGGCGGGTCAACCGCCATCGCATCGATGGCCAGGAGTCTCGTCCGTGAGTCGACGCAGTGCTGAACGTGACTGGGTCCGGCATAGCCAGATGCCGGGAAGGATCGAACGCATCGAGGCGTATTTCAGCGGCCACGGCTACGATCCGCACCGCCACGACACCTACGCCATCGGCCGCACGCTGTCCGGCGTGCAGAGCTTTCGCTATCGCCGCGCCATGCGCCACAGCCTGCCTGGCGGCACGCTGGTGCTGCACCCCGACGAGGTGCACGATGGCATGGCCGGCACCGACGAAGGCTTTCGCTACCGCATGCTCTACATCGACCCGGTGCTGATCCAGCGGGTGCTCGGTGGTCGGCCCCTGCCCTTCATCGCCGGCGGCCTCTCCGACGACATCCGTCTGCGCCACGCCAGCGAGTCCTTCCTGCAGACCATGGACCATGCGTTCGAAACGCTGGAGGAAGACGACGCCATCTATGACCTGGCCCACGCGCTGCAAGCCGTGGCCGGCCAGCGTCGCGGCCGCCGCGCCTTCGACTACGTCGCAGCGGAGCGCGCCCGTGCCTACATCCATGCCCACCTCGACACGAACATCGCCCTGGACGACCTGGAACACGCCAGCGGCCGGGATCGCTGGAGCCTGTCACGGGACTTCCGCGCCCTGTTCGGTACCAGCCCCTACCGCTACGTCACCCTGCGTCGCCTCGACCATTGCCGCGCGCTGATGCATGCCGGCGTGGCACTGGCCGATGCCGCACTGATCGCCGGCTTCTTCGACCAGAGCCACATGACACGCCACTTCATCCGCGCCTTCGGCCTGTCACCGGCACGCTGGCTCGGCATGCTCAAGCTGTAGGATCGTACAAGAAGCCTCCGCGGCGCCTCGCTAGGCTGGTGACAACCAGAACGAGGAGCCCCCGCATGACCCAGCAATCCCCTACCCCGGCCACCCAAGCGATCAACCTGCAGCAGAAGCTGGCGCTGATCGACGAACACTGGTCGCCCAGAGTGGTCGCCGAGATGAACGACTACCAGTTCAAGGTGGTCCGCATCGAAGGTGACTTCATCTGGCACTCGCATGCCGACACCGACGAAGCCTTCTTCGTCCTCGAAGGCCAGCTGCGTATCGACTTTCGCGATGGCCACGTGCTGCTGCAAGCCGGCGAACTCTACGTGGTGCCCCGCGGCGTCGAGCACAAGCCCTACGCCGCGCAGGAGGTGAAGATGATGCTCATCGAACCCCGTGGCGTGCTCAACACCGGCGAAGAAGGTGGCGAGCGCACGGCGCAGAACGATCGCTGGATCTGAAGCGAGCCCGCCACCCGCGCAGAGCCCCTGCTGGCTCTGCGCCCTGGCTCTAGCGCTCCGGCATCTGCTCGTAGCGCCTCTGGATACGGGCGAGCTCTCCCGACAGGCGCAGCTGCTCCAGGGCATCGGCCCAGGCGCTGACCAGGGCATCGTCGCTGTCCCGGCTGAAGGCGATGTACAACGACGAGCGATACAGCTCGACGGGGATCTGCCGCAGCGCATCGGTGGCGATGTTCAGTTGCCGGCGGTAGTACGCCACGCCGGCATCGGTGTCCCCCGCTATCACCTCGGTGCGCCCCGCCAGCAGCATGCGGTAGAGCTGATAGCTCTCCGCCGCACTCCTGTCCAGGTTGGTGAACCCCAGCGACTGCAACACATCGGGAACCAGGCCGGCATGCCGGGTGGTGACACGTGGCGCCTGCAGCAGTTGCTCCAGGGTGTCTATCGGCTGTGACGCATCGGCCCGTTGATAGGGATGGATGGACTCTTCGAGGATCGGCCCCACCCACTTGTACAGCGGCTCGCGCTCGCGGGTGCGAAACAGCGAATACATGATCGTGCGCGGTTGGCTCTGCAGCGTGCGCGTGGTGCGCATGCTGGGCAGCAGGGTGATCTCGAAGTCATCACCGGTCAGCGCCATGATCGCCCGCACGATCTCCGTGGCCATGCCCGTGAGCCGGCCATTTTCCCGATAGTTGTAGGGCGCCCACTCTTCGGTGATCACTCGATACGCATCCGCGCGGGCCAGCGGGCTCAGGAGCAGACAAAGCAGGGCTGCGGTGAGTATCGAACGCTTCAAATGGTCTGCCTGGTGAAAAAGTTGTCGCGAGCCGGAGACTTGCCGGATTGAAAAGTCAGACAAGCATAGACGCGAAGCATTGCACCCTGCCGGGCACATTTCGCCAAACCTGCATGCATCCGAGGTCGCTCATGGCCAGACCTGAAGGTTAAAGTTAGGCTTAATCGGACGACCTTTCAGAGTGGCGGGACAGAGATGAAGATTGGTGAACTGGCGACGCGCACGGGGCTTGCAGCCTCGCGTATCCGCTTCTACGAGAGCATCGGCCTGCTCAAGCTGGTGGAGCGTCAGGCGAACGGCTATCGCAGCTACCCGGAAGAAGCCGTGCTGGTGCTCAACCTGATCACCACCGCCCAGCAGGCCGGCTTCAGCCTCGACGAGCTGCGCAGCCTGCTGCCGCAGGACCTGTCGCAATGGGAGCATGGCAAGCTGCTCGACACCCTGCTGGGCAAGGTCCGCGACATCGAAGCGCTGGAGCAGCGGCTCGCTCAGAGCAAGACGCACCTGCTCGCGCTGATCCATGAGATCGAGAGCAAACCCGGTGACCTGGACTGTGCAGCCAACGCCAAGCGGGTGCTGTCGAAGATGAATCTGGGGGAGATTAACGAGCCGGGCAAACGCGTGAAGAGGTAGGCAGGCAGCCGATTCGCTGACGAGCCGGCCACCCAGGGTCAAGCGGCTCGAACGCTGTTTTTTCAGGGTTGCAAAAATACTGTTCCGGGATGAAATGGGCCATTGACATTAAAGTGAACTTTAACGTTAAGGTCACCTCACGCTCAGCCGAGGATGCCCCCCATGAATCTGTTCGACAGTCTCACCCTGCCCAATGGCTCGACCCTTCCCAACCGCATCGCCAAGGCAGCGATGGAAGAAAACATGGCGGACGCCGACCACGCGCCGTCCGAACCGCTGCTGCGCCTGTATGAGGCCTGGGCAGAGGGCGGCAGCGGCCTGCTGATCAGCGGCAACGTGATGGTCGACAGGCGCGCCATGACCGGGCCGGGTGGCGTGGTGCTGGAGGATGAGCAGCAGCTGGCCCGCTTCCAGCGCTGGGCCCGCATTGGCCGCGCCAAGGGGGCGCAGTTCTGGCTGCAGATCAATCACCCTGGCCGGCAGATGCAGGCCAACCTGGGCCAACCGACCTGGGCGCCCTCGGCGGTGCCGCTGGAGCTGGGCAACCTGTCGAAGCGCTTCGCCACGCCACAGGCGATGACCGAGGCGGTGATCGAGGACGTGATCGAGCGCTTCGCCCGCACCGCGCGCCTGGCTGAACAGGCGGGTTTCACCGGGGTGGAAGTTCACGCCGCCCATGGCTACCTGCTCAACCAGTTCCTCTCGCCCCTGACCAACCAGCGCAGCGACCAGTGGGGCGGCTCGCTGGAAAACCGCGCACGCCTGCTGCTGGAGATCGTCAAGGCAGTGCGCGGCGTGGTCTCACCCGGCTTCGCCGTGGCGGTCAAGCTCAACTCGGCGGACTTCCAGCGCGGCGGCTTCAGTGCCGACGACGCACAACAGGTGGTGCGCCTGCTCAACGAGCTGGACGTGGACCTGGTCGAACTGTCCGGCGGCAGCTACGAGGCCCCGGCCATGCAGGGCCAGGCGCGCGATGGGCGCACCCTGGCGCGTGAGGCCTACTTCCTCGAATTCGCCCGCGAGATTCGCGCGGTGGCGCGCATGCCGGTCATGGTCACCGGTGGCATCCGTCGCGCACCGATCGCCCAGGACGTGCTGGCCAGTGGCATCGAGATGGTCGGCATCGGCACCGCGCTGGCCATCGAGCCGAACCTGCCGCGCGACTGGCAACTCGGCCTGGGCAGCGCCCCGCAACTGCCGCCGATCACCTGGAAGAACAAGGTGCTGGCCTCGCTGGCGAACATGGCAGTGGTGAAATACCAGCTGCACAAGCTCAGCCAGGGCCGAGACAGCCAGCCCGGCGTGTCGCCGCTGTGGGCGCTGTTGACGCAGCAGGTGAAGGACATCTTCCGGACTCGCCAGTACCGGCGCTGGATGACGCAGCGCGCGGCAGGCCGGGATCAGAACGTCAGCACTTCGCCATCCTGAAGTATCAGCGCGCGACCAATCTGCGGCGCCTGTTCAAGGCGCTGACCGGCTTGACGCCCGCGCAAAATCGCCAGCAATACGGGCGTGCCTGACCCCGCATGCCACGGCCACGCGCCGGCGCCGAGTGCCCCATGACAACGAAAAATCCGTTTCGCTCGTTGCATGGATGCAACAGTCCTTTGCCAGATCGACGGTTTAATTAGCTTGCTAACGAAGCGTATAAACGGAATGCGACATTTCGCCGCATCCGTATTTCGAGGAGACAAGCATGAACGTGATCGTGCACGAGCGTGACAGCGAACATCTTTCCCGTGAAGCCCGCGCCATGGGAGCCGTGGTCTGGGATGTGATCCAGAATGGAGAGCTGGTCGGCATCTTCCCCTCGCAGGACGAAGCCGACGCCTACCGCAGATCGCTGGAAGAGGCACAGCCACAAGGATGATCCGAGGCTGCTGCCGTTTTCGTGAAAAACGGCAGCAGCCTTCCCGCTTCGCAGCGCCCTTGTCGGCCCTGAACCGACACCTCGGGCCCTTCCGCACCTGGCGACAGCCATCCACGGTGCGACCGCCCATCCGATTTTTTCCCCAGCGCAACCCTCTCGTCCGGGCGCGTCGCCCCCCACCAAACCCTGGCCAATCCGGCGCCGAACGCCCTGAATCTCGCAGCTGCCCCGCAGCAGCCAGTCCGCCGCTGCACCGCCAGCGCCGGGCCTTGCCTACACCGGCTGACTATCTGCCATGAAGCACGGCGCAAACGGCCTGCACATGTCATGAACTGGTCTAGTCTCACCCTCAGGAAAGTGGAGTTCCGGAGTTATGGCATGTCTGAAAACAGGTTCGACCCATCTCCCGTCATTCTCATCGTCGATGACCAGTCCAGCGACCTGCAGATCCTGCAAGCGGCGGTCAACGAGCTGGCACAGGTGCATATCGCCCATGATGGGCGCATGGCGCTGGAGATCGCTCGATTCTGCCGGCCAGACGTGATCCTGCTGGATATCGAGATGCCCGGCATGAGCGGTTTCGAGCTGTGCCGCCTGATCAAGGCCGACGCCAAGCTGTGCGATGCCGCCATCCTGTTCGTCACCGCGCACACCCAGACGGAGAACGAAGTGGCGGCGCTGGAGCAAGGCGCCATCGACTTCATCCAGAAACCGCTGAGCATTCCCGTGGTGCGTGCCCATGTCCGTGCGCACCTCAACCTGCGGACGGAAGCCAAGCGGCTGGCCTACTTCGATGCGCTGACCAACCTGCCCAATCGCATGCTGCTGCGTGACCGCGCCGAGCAGATGCTGCAGAAAGCACGGCGCAGCGGCAGCCGTCTTGCCCTGCTGTTGCTGGACCTGGACAACTTCAAGGGCATCAACGATACCCTGGGCCACTCGACGGGCGACCTGATTCTCAAGGAGGTCAGCGCACGCCTGACCGAGGTGTCGCGCTACCTGGACACCGTCAGCCGCCAGGGCGGTGACGAATTCGTCATCCTGGTCACCGATATCCAGCGCTCGGAGGTGATCAGCGACTACGTGGAGCGCTTGCTGGAAGTCATCGCGATGCCGATGAACATCGAAGGCAGTCGCTTCGACCTGTCCGCCTGCATCGGCGTGAGCGTGTTTCCGGATGACGGCGACGATCTCGAATCCCTCTATCGCCAGGCCGATGCCGCGATGTACCAGGCCAAGCAGGAGGGTCGCAACCGCTATCGCTTCTTCTCCCAGAGTATCGAGAGCGATGCCAGAGCCCGCCACCTGCTCGAAAGCCATATGCGCAGCGCGCTGGAGTCGGGGGTCTTCGAAGTCTTCTACCAGCTTCGCTTCGATGTCAGTCGTCAGCAGAGTTGCGGCATGGAGGCGCTGATCCGCTGGCGCCGAGCCAACGGCGAACTGGTCTCCCCTGCCGATTTCATCCCGCTGGCGGAAGAAACCGGCCTGATCGTACCGATCGGCAAGCAGGTCCTCCACCAGGCCTGCCACGACGCCAGGCTGCTGCTCGACCAGGGCAAGCGCCTGTGCGTCGGGGTCAACATCTCGGTGGTGCAGTTCCGCGAGGAGTCCTTCCTCGACATGATCAAGGAAGTGCTCAACGACACCGGCCTGCCAGCGGAACTGCTGGAACTGGAGATCACCGAAGGGGTGCTGGCGCGCGACATGGACCAGACCCGGGCCCTGCTCGACGAGCTCAAGCACATGGGCGTGCGCATCGCCATCGACGACTTCGGCACCGGCTATTCGAGCCTGTCCTACCTCAAGCGCCTGCCGATCGATGTGCTGAAGATCGATCAGAGCTTCGTGCGCGACATGCTGACGGATCGCAGCGATGCTGCGATCATCGAGGCCATCGTGCGCATGGGCCAGGCACTGCACCTGGAGCTGGTCGCCGAGGGCGTGGAGTGCAGCGAACAGTCGCAGCAACTGCTCGCACTGGGCTGCGAGTTGATGCAGGGTTACCTCTACTGCCGCCCCATGCCCTTCGAGCAACTGCGCAAGAGCCTGGATCTGGTACCGGCACTCGAGCACAACTGATCACCTCGCAGAAAAGAAGAAACCACATTGAGACTGATCGTCCTGCTGACTTTCGCAACGGGCATGGCCGCTACCGCGCTGGTGGCCGGTTGGGTACAACAGACCAACGAAAAACAGGCCCGGGATGAACTTGCCGAAGCCACGGAACGCGCTGCGGACGTCGTCACCAAGCGCATCGAGCTCTATCAGTACGGCTTGCGCGGAGCACGCGGGGCCGTGCTGGCCAGCGGTGACGGCGGCATCACCCGCAAACGCTTCATCAGCTACAGCAAGACGCGTGACGTTGATCGCGAGTTTCCCGGCGCCCGTGGTTTCGGCTTCATCCGGCGGGTGCCGGCAGCGGAACAGGAGCGCTTCATCGCCCAGGCCCGCGCCGACGACATGCCCGGTTTCGAGATTCGCCAGCTGACGCCACACGATGGCGAGCGTTTCATCATCCAGTACATCGAGCCGGTCGAGCAGAATCTCCCCGCCGTCGGCCTGGACATCGCCTCGGAAAACAACCGCCGCAGCGCAGCGCTCGCCGCACTGACCAGCGGCGAGGTGCGTATCACCGGGCCCATCACCCTGGTGCAGGCGACCGGCAATCCCCTGCAATCCTTCCTTATCCTGCTGCCGATCTATCGCGGTGCCGTCACCCCGGACAGCGTCGAGGAGCGCATGGCCAAGGGCATCGGTTGGAGCTACGCCCCGCTGCTGACCGAAGAGGTCCTGCAAGGCCTGAAACTGAGCAACGACGGCTTGCAGTTGCAACTGAGCGACGTCACCGACGCCGGGCATGTCGTCGATTTCTACGCCAGCGAAGCCAGCGACGATGCCCCTGTCATCGCTCGACACGCGGTATCACGGCATATCTACGGGCGCGACTGGCAGGTCGAACTGCTGGCCCACCCCGGTTTCGTCGCCGGCCTGCACCAGGCCTCGCCGCGCCTGGTGATGCTGGTCGGCAGCCTGGTCAGCCTGCTGCTGGCGAGCCTCGCCGGCGTGCTGCTGGTCAATCGCCAGCGCCATCGGCAGATCCTCGCCGAACAGGCACGCTCCGCCGCGATCGTGGAAAGCTCCAGCGACGGCATCATCGGTCAGTCACTCGATGGCACGGTGATCAGCTGGAACCACGGCGCAGAACGGATCTTCGGCTACACCGCGCACGAGGCCATCGGCCATACGCTGATCGAACTGATCGTGCCCGAAGCCCTTTTTCAGGAAGAGCGGAACATCCTCGCCAACGTTGCGGCGAGCAAGCCGATCGGCAACTTCGATACGCAACGGCACCGCAAGGACGGCAGCCTGGTAGACGTTTCCGCTTCGATCTCCCCGCTGATCGATGCCAGTGGCGTCTTGACCGGCCTGTCGAAGACCGTGCGCGACATCTCGGCGCAGAAAGCCGCCGAGGCACGCATTCTCGAACTCAACGCCAGCCTCGAAGAACAGGTGGGCAAGCGCACCCAGGAGCTGAGCGAGCTCAACCTGCTGCTGAACAACGTACTGGAGTCGGCCTCCGAGGTGTCGATCATCGCCACCGACCTGGAAGGCACCATCCGCGTGTTCAATCGCGGCGCGGAACGCCTGCTGGGCTACAGCGCCGAGGAGATGATCGGCAAGCAGAAGCCGGCGGTGTTCCACCTGCCCGAGGAGGTGGAGGCGCGCAGCCGCGAACTGAGCGAGGAATACGGCCAGCCGATCAGCGGTTTTCGCGTCTTCGTGCACAAGTCGGAGCTGGAGGGCGCGGAGAGCCGCGAGTGGTCCTATATCCGCAAGGACGGTTCCAGGCTTGCCGTGACGCTGATGGTGACCGCCATGCGCGACACCAGCGGACAGCTGACCGGCTACCTGGGCATCGCGCTCGACCTCTCCGAAGAACAGCGGCTGCGCCGCGAAGCGCTCGCCGCGCGGGATCAGGTGGCGATGGCAGCCGAGGTGGCCGAGCTGGGCATCTGGTCCTGGACCCCGGGCGATGACCAGCTGCAGTGGAACGAGCGGATGTTCGAGCTCTACGACTACCCACTGTCGCAGCGCGAACAAGGCCTCAGCTATGGGCACTGGCAGGCACGCATCCACCCGGAGGATCGCGCCGCCATGGAGGCCAGCCTGCAGGAGGCCCTCGCCCGGGTTTCGACCTTCGACGTGGTGTTCCGCATCGTCAGGCCCGATGGCCAGGTGTTGCATATCCAGGCCGGCGCCCACGTCGAGTACGACGCCATGGGCAGGCCGGCGAAGGTGACGGGTATCAACCGCGACATCACCGCCCAGCTGCAGCTCGAATCACGCCTGCGCCACGCCAAGGAACAGGCCGATGCCGCCAGCGCGGCGAAAAGCGCCTTCCTGGCCAACATGAGCCACGAGATTCGCACGCCCATGAACGCCGTACTGGGCATGCTGCAGCTGGTGCAGGCGACCGAGCTCAACCCGCGCCAGCTCGACTACATCCTCAAGGCCCAGGGAGCGGCTCACTCGCTGCTGGGCCTGCTCAACGACATTCTCGATTACTCGAAGATCGAGGTCGGCAAGCTGCAGCTGGACCTCCACGACTTCGAGCTGGAGCCCATGCTCAGCGACCTGGCGGTGGTACTGGCCGGCAATCAGGGCGACAAGGACATCGAGGTGATGTTCGATGTCGACACCTCGCTGCCGGACGTGCTCTGCGGCGACAGCCTGCGCCTGCAGCAGGTGCTGATCAACCTGTCCGGCAATGCGCTGAAGTTCACCGAATCCGGCCAGGTGGTCGTCAGCCTGCATCAGGTGGCGCGTTCGCCGCACCAGGTGCGCCTGCGGATCGCCGTCAGCGACACCGGCATCGGCATCAGCGAGGCACAGCTGCAGCGTATCTTCGACGGTTTCACCCAGGCCGAGGCATCGACCACCCGGCGCTACGGCGGCACCGGGCTGGGCCTGGTGATCTGCAAGCGCCTGGTGGAACTGATGGGCGGCGAGCTGCAGGTGGAGAGCCGCCAGGGTGAAGGCAGCCGCTTCTGGTTCGAGATCGAGCTTGGCATCGGCGCGCAGGCGAATCTGCTGGCCGAGCCGGCGGACCGGTCGGAGAGCCTGCGCCTGCTGATCGTCGATGACAACGCGCTGGCCCGGCAATTGTTGCAGCAGACGGCGCACAGCCTGGGCTGGCTGGCCGACACTGCGGTCGGCGGCCAGGAGGCGCTGGACCAGGTGCAGCGGGCCGAGCCGCCCTACGACATCGTGCTGATGGACTGGCGCATGCCGGGCATGGACGGCCTGGAAGCGGCCCAGCGCCTGCGGGCACAGGGGCGGAACGAACGCACACCGCCCACGGTGATCATGATCACCGCCCATGGCCGCGAGGTCCTGGCCGATCGCTACAGCGAGGCCGACGCCCCGTTCGCCGGCTTCCTCACCAAACCGGTGACCCCACGCCAGCTGATCGCCAGCATCCTCAGCGCACGTCATGGCGACAGCCGCGCCCTGCCCGTTCCGGGCTACAAGCTGGGCCAGCGCCTGCAGGGCCTGCGCCTGCTGGTAGTCGAGGACAACGCCCTCAACCGTCAGGTGGCGCGTGAACTGCTGATCGGCGAAGGTGCCGAGGTCAGCCTGGCGGAAGGTGGTCTGCAGGGCGTCGAACTGGCGCTGGGCAGCGAGCCGCCATTCGACGCCATTCTCATGGACATCCAGATGCCCGATATCGACGGGCTGGAAGCGACGCGGCGCATCCGCCAGCAGTCGGGTCAGCCGGCACAACCCATCATCGCCATGACCGCCAACGCGTCGAACAGCGACCGCGACTCCTGCCTCGCGGCCGGGATGAACGACCATGTGGGCAAGCCCATCGACATCGAAAAGCTGGTCGCCGTGATCCGCACCTGGTGCGGCCTCGACGACGCTGCCGCGAGCGACCCGCAGCCGCCGGGCAAAGTGGAAGGTGCCGAAGCCATCCTCAAGCGCTTCGGCGGCAACCTGAATCTGCTGCGCTCGATGCTGGTCCTGCTCCCGGACGAACTGAACAAGCAGCTGACGCAACTGGAGGCGCACCGGCAGGCACGAGACCTGCCGGCCATGCTCAAGGACCTGCATACCCTCAAGGGCACCTCCGGCACCATGGGCGCCATGGAGCTGTCCGCCCGATTCGCCGAGCTGGAACGGCGTTTCGCCCAGACCCCGGACAGCGCCTATGGCGACGATGACTGGCTGAGCGAGCTCAAGCAGTCGCTGCAGGAGAGCCACGCCCGTCTGCAGGCGATGTTCGCCATCCCCGAGGAGCCGGCCAGCCCAGCCGCGCCAGCAACCACTGGATTGTGGACGCAGGAGGTGGAAGCGCTTAAGGTACAACTCGATACGGGCAACCTTGCAGCGCTGGAGACCGTGCAGGCACTCGCTGCCCATGCACCGCAACATCTCGACAGCCTGTTCGATGCGCTGCGTCAGGCCGTGACCTCCCTTGACTTCGAGCGAGCCAAGCGATTGCTTCAAGATTTACAGCACTCTGCCATAGGGGATTGATTTGGAGCGCCTGAAACCGTTTTTCCATGGACGCCCAAAACTGCTGGTGGTCGATGACCAGCCAATCAACATCCGGGTTCTGCACGAGCTGTTTCGTCCCGAGTGCGATGTCTTCATGGCCACCCATGGCGAACAGGCACTGACCATCAGCCGTGAACTGCGCCCTGACCTGATCCTGCTCGACGTGGTCATGCCCGGCATGGACGGCTATGAAGTCTGTCGGCGCCTCAAGGCCAACCCCGAAACCAGCGAGATCCCGATCATCTTCGTCACCGGCAAGAGCCATGAGGACGATGAAGCCACGGGCTTCGAGCTCGGCGCGGTGGATTACATCCGCAAGCCCTTCAACGCGCTGGTGGTCCGCGCTCGCGTGATCAACCACCTGCGCCTGAAACTGCAGAGCGACTATCTGCGTCAGATGGCCCTGATCGACGGCCTGACCAGCATTCTCAACCGCCGTGGCTTCAACGAGCGCTTCGACGCGGCCAGAGCGCAGGCCCAGCGCGAGCAGAAGCCTCTGTCGCTGCTGATGATCGATGTCGACTACTTCAAGCGCTACAACGACCAGTACGGGCACCTGCGCGGCGATCAGTGCCTGCGTGACGTCGCCCAGGCGTTGGCCAACACCCTGAACCGTCCCTATGACCTCGTCGCGCGCTTCGGTGGCGAGGAATTCGCCGCCCTGCTGCCGGATACCGACGAAGCCGGCGCGCGCCAGGTAGCCGAACGCCTGCAGGAAGCCATCAAGCGCCTGGCCATCGAACACCGCAGTTCGGACGTGGCCACGGTCCTGACCCTGTCCATCGGCAGCGCGACCCTGCCGCCGAACGCTGGCGCCAGCGTGGAGCAGCACCTGAACTGGGCCGACGAGCAGCTATACAGGGCCAAGGCCGAGGGACGCGATCGCATCTGCAGCAAGACCTACACCTCGCCCGTGAGGATGATCAGCGAGGCCTGACAGGTGCCCAGGCCTCGCTCAGAGGTCCAGCACCAGGCTCTGCCGCTCTTCGCTGGCAGCCGGCACCGCGCAGCAGATCAACACGCTATCGCCCTCCGGCAGCTGTGCCGGCGGATTCGGGTAGTGCACCGCACCGCTGACCAGGCGCGTCTTGCAGGTACCGCAGGAACCGCCACGGCAACTGAACTCAGGCGTCAGCCCGCGGCTCTCCGCCAGTTCCAGCAGGCTGCCGCTGCCCGGTGTCCAACGGGCCTCCTTGGCCGAGGCGGTGAAGTACACCGGCACCGGCTCGCTCGCCGCAGGCGGCTGGGCCGCTTCACTGGCCCCTCCGGCCTGGCGGCGCGTCAGCGTCGAGGGGCCGAACGCCTCGGCATGGATGCGCTCATCGGCCACATTGAGGTCGCGCAAGCCGTCGTAGATCGTCTGAGTGAAGGCCGCCGGCCCGCACAGGTAGAAGTCGTAGTCATCGAACGACAGCGCGTGCTTGATCTGCTGCAGATCGATCCGCCCCTGTTGTTCGTAGTCACGTCCCAGCTCGGCACCGGCCTCAGGCGCGCTCAATGCGCGGTGAACGTGCAACAGCCCCTTGCCACGTTGCTGCAGTTCACGCAGTTCGGTCTGGAACGGCAGGTCGCGCAGGCAACGTGCGCCCTGGAAGAAATGGATGCGCTTGCCCTGCTCCAGAGCCACCTGCTCGCGCAGCATCGACAGCAGTGGCGTGATGCCGACACCGGCACCGATCAGCACCACGGGACGGGGGCTGGCGCTATCGAGAGTGAAACTGCCCAGCGGTGGCCGTACCTCGAGCAGATCGCCAACCCGGACCTGCTCGTGCAGGTGCCTGGAAACCTGGCCCTGTGCCTTGACGCTGATACGCAGGTGAGCATCCGATGGCGCGCTGGACAGGCTGTAGGTGCGCAGCAGCTGCTGCCCGTCGGCGCGGGTGATCCGGATCGGCAGATGCTGGCCCGCGGCGAAGCGTGGCGCATCGCCCAGTTCGGGTGCCAGCACCAGTGAGCGGATATCGGCGCTCTCCTGCTGCACGCTGCTTACGCGCCAGCGCTGCCAGGCGTTGCGCTGCTCGCGCTCGCGCAGCCGTGCGTCGGCCTGCGCCCAGGTGCCGGTCATCAGGCTGGTCGGTGCGTAGGCTTCGAACGCCCAGCGCAGCGACGCCGCCGCAGGACGCAGGACCACCTGCTCGACATCGAAGGTCCACAGCCGTTCGGCACCCTCGAACAGCCTGATCAGCGGGCTGTCGAGAATGATCTCGGCACGCCCGGCCAGCTGCAGCACGTCACCGCTGCTGAAATCGACGAACAGCAGACCGGCCCGCGGGTTGACGCTGAGGTTGCCCAGAGTGTTGAAGTGCAGGTTGCCGGCGTAGTCCGGGATGGTCAGGCGATTGCCCTGCACGCGCACGAAACCGGCGCGCCCGCCACGGTGCGAAACGTCCACCGAGCGCCGGCCATCGTCGTGTTCGACGTAACTGGCCACGAAGAAGGTATCGGCGCTGGCGATCATCGCGGCGCTGCGCGCATCCAGCTCGTGCGCATCCAGGCGCTCGCTGGCCCGCCCCTCGGGCACCCGCTGGTAGTGGCGCAGCTGGATGTACTGCGGGCAGTTGCCGAAGGAATGCTCCACGCCGATCTCCAGGCGCTGCGCCGAGGCCCGCTGGATATGCCCGTTGATACGGTTGCGCCGCCGCGTGTGCAGCTCGATGCCGAGCAGGCCGATGGCCTCGCCGGCAGCAAGGCCGGCGGTGGCCGGGTCGAGTGGATCGAGCGCCATGGCGTCGAGATCGAACGACAGGCTGCGTGGATCGGGCGAGGTGACGAAGCCCTCCTCGCCCTCGATCAGGGTCGCCCAGGGCTGGCCCGAGCCATCGACGGCGGCGGCGATCATGAAGGGCAACTGGTGATAGAACTCGCGATGCTGATCCGGCATGTAGTCGCGAATAACCTTCTGCCCGAGCACTTCCATGCGCTCGGCGACGCCCACCTTCTCCTGCAATTGCCTTTCACCTGCATGCCAGGGCGAGTGCCGGTGACTGGGGAGCTGTTGCATGTTGCGCCCTCCTTCAGAGGTGCTGCCGGTAACCCGGCAGCCGGCGTGGATCAGGCTTGCAGACCGGCAGCGGTGCGCGGCATGGGCACGAAACCCGGCAGCGCCTCGATGCGCGCCAGCCAGGCACGGATGTTCGGGTAGGGCTCCAGCGACACGTTGCCTTCCGGCGCGTGAGCGATGTAGGAGTAGTTGGCGACGTCGGCGATGCTCGGCTTGTCACCGGTGAGGAACGGGGTGTCGCTCAACTCGCCTTCCATGATCTTGAACAGGGCATGGGCGCGATTGATCACCTCTTCGCTGTTGAAGGCGTAACCGAATACCGTCACCAGGCGCGCGGCAGCCGGGCCGAAGGCCACCTGGCCGGCTGCCACCGACAACCAGCGCTGCACGCGGGCGGCGGCGGCAGGCTCCTTGGGCAGCCAGTCGTCATTGCCATAACGCGTGGCCAGGTACAGGAGAATGGCGTTGGAGTCACTGATGATGGTGCCGCCGTCATCGATCACCGGTACCTGGCCGAAGGGGTTGAGCGCGAGGAACTCTGGCGTCTTGTGCTCGCCCTTGGCCAGATCGACGAAGATCAGCTCGGTCGGCAGTTGCAGCAGCGAGAGCATCAGCTCGGCGCGGTGGGCATGGCCGGAACGGGGAAAGTTGTACAGCTTGATAGCGGGACGGGACATGGCGATGACTCCTTGGGGTTGGCTAAGGTCACCGCGAGACGACTTGCCTTCGCGACGATGGGGCCATGTTCACCTCATCCATCGATGAAAAGAATCCCCATCCAAGGCAATCCACTATTTCACTTTCTGCAATCAAGCAGTCGCTCAGGGCCGGAATGCCGGGTGGGCACGCAGGCGCGGCACGACGAAATCGAGAAAACTGCGCACCCGCGCGGCAGCCCGGCGCCCTTCGCGGTAGTACAGCTGCACCGGCAGGGGCGCGGCGGCGAAGTCGTCCAGCACTGTCTGCAGCTGACCACTGCGCAACTCCTGATCGACCTCGTAGCTGAGGCAGCGCGTCAGGCCGAAACCGGCAACGGCCGCCCGAATCGCGGCCTGCGCGGTATTGCAGACCAGGCGCGGCGCAAGCTTCGTCTGCTGGTTGGCGAAGCGCCAGTCGGCGACATGCCCCGTCGAGGACGTGGCGATGATGCGATGCGCGTGCAAGGCCTGCGGAGTGTCCGGCCGGCCCCGGCGCTGCAGGTAGTCCGGCGCCGCGCAGACCAGCGGCCGCACCTGGCCCAGCGGCACGGCGAAGCCGGACGAGCTGGGCAGATGGCCGACCACCAGCGCCAGGTCGACGCCCTCTTCCACCAGCCGTGGCAGCTCTTCACGCGCCAGGGTGGTCAGGCTGACGTCGGGAAACGCGGCCAGATAACCCAGGGCGATGGGCGTCAGCACCTGATGGATCATCAGCAACGGCAGCGCCACCTGCAGATGCCCGGCCGGGTTCGCGTGCAGCCCCGAGACGGAGCGCTCGGCCTCTGCCAGGCGCTGGAGAATGCTCTCGCAGCGCTCGGCGAAGTCCTCACCGGCCGGGCTCGGGCTGACGCCACGCGGCCCACGCAGCAGCAGCCTGCTGTCCAGGCGCCGCTCCAGCGCGGCGATGCTGCGCATCACGCTGGCCGGCGACAGCTGCAACTGCCGAGCGGCAGCGGCCAGGCTTCCCGCCTGGACGACGGCGAGAAACACCTGCATCTCGCGGTACGGGTTCATGCCGCCGGGGGCTGGCCGGCCGCCCGCAAGGCCGGGTCGGCACGGAAGCTCGCCGCGCAGTGGTCGACGAAGGCACGCACCTTGGCCGAGACCTGGCGACCGCCCTGATGAATGATGTGCACCGGCAGCGCAGGCGGCTCGAAGGCCTCCAGCACCAGTTCGACCTCGCCACGGGCCACCGCCGCCGCGACCTGGTAGGACAGCACACGGGTGTAGCCCCAGCCCAGGCGCGCCGCACTGATCGCCGCCTGGTTGGAGTTGACGGTGAAACGCGGTGTGGGGGTGAAACCGAAGGCGCCGTCCGCAGCGCTGAACTGCCAGTGACTGAGCAGCCCGCTGCCACTGGGCATGACGATGGGCGCGCTGCGCAGCTCATCCGGATGGCGTGGCCGCCCGACACGATCGAGGAACGCCGGAGACGCGCACAGCACCTGGCGCACCTGACCGACCTGCAGTGCCAGGTGATCGCCCTCGGGCAACGAGCCGATGCGCACGGCGATGTCGATGCCCTCCTCCATCATGTTCACCACGCGGTCGACCAGCAGCGCGTTGATCTCCACCTCCGGGTACAGATCGAGGTACTGGGCGATGCGTGGAATCAGGAACAGCTCGCCGAACATCACCGGTGCCGTCACCGTCAGCCGGCCACGCGGCCGCACGCTGCCACCGGCTGCCAGCTCTTCGGCCTCCTCCAGTTCGAGCAGGATGCGCCGGCAGTCCTCGACATACCGCTGGCCGGCCTCGGTCAGGCGCAGGCTGCGCGTGCTGCGGGCCAGCAACAGCGTGCCCAGGCGTGCCTCCAGTGCCGCGACGGCACGGGTCACGCTGGGTGGCGAGATGCCCAGCAGCTTGGCGCCACCGGCGAAGCTCTCGGCTTCGGTCACCGCCAGCAGCACCCTCATTTCCTGAAACCGATCCATCGTCACCGCCTGGTCGTCTGTTGTGCCGGCACAGAGTAAAGCATGCCGCCGCCGTGGCGGGACTCAGCGCCGGCTCAGGGCCAGACGTGCAGCGAACAGCACGAACACCAGGCCGGTGCCGCGATCCATCCACTTGATCACCTGCTCACGGCGCAGCCAGTGGCCGAGCGGCCGGGTCGCGCCGATCAGCAGCAGCGCCCAGACCAGGCTGAGCGCCACGTGGATGCCCACCAGGGCGAAGGTCCAGGCAATCAGCGGCTGCCCGTGCGGAATGAACTGCGGCAGGAAGGACACGTAGAAGATGCCCACCTTGGGGTTGAGCACATTGCCCAGCAGACCGCGCAGGAACCAGTTGGCGCCAGGCGTGCCGGAGGCCTGCGCCGCTGCCAGCGAGGTGCGCGGGCGCACCAGCATGTTCAGCCCGAGCCAGGCCAGATAGGCCGCGCCGCAGTACTTGAGGAGGTTGTAGGCGAACTCGGAGACGGCCAGCAGCGCACCCAGCCCGAAGGCCACCGCCGCGCCCCAGAGCAGGCAGCCGGCATTGATACCGAGGGCGGCGCGCAAGGCCTGCTGCCGCCCCTCGACGGCAGCCGTGCGCAGCACCAGCGCCGTGTCGATGCCCGGCGTGAGAGTCAGCAGGCTGGCTGCCAGGGTGAAGGCGATCAGGTTCTCGGCAAAGGGCATCGACGGCGACTCGCAGGCTGGGGCTGACGGAGGCCGATTATAGGCAGCGCAGGCAGGAAAAAATAAGCCGACGCGGCAGGCGCCGAAGGCACGCCTTGCCCAGCGTTTCCGACGCCCGTGGCGACACGGGCGCCGAACAGTGCCTCGTCAGCCGCGATACGCCTCGAACAGCCCGGTGGCGCCCATGCCGCCGCCGACGCACATGGTGACGATGCCGTAGCGCAGCTCACGCCGCTGCAGTTCACGCACCAGGTGGCCGACCTGGCGCGAGCCGGTCATGCCGAAGGGATGGCCGATGGAGATGGAGCCGCCATTGACGTTGTACTTGTCGTTGTCGATGCCCAAGGTGTCGCGGCAGTACAGGCACTGCGAAGCGAAGGCCTCGTTCAGTTCCCACAGGTCGATGTCGGCCACGCTCAGGCCCTTGGCCGCGAGCAGCTTGGGTACCGAATACACCGGGCCGATGCCCATCTCATCCGGCTCGCAACCGGCAACGGTGAAGCCACGGAAGTACGCCTTGGGCGTGAGGCCCAGCTCCAGGGCCTTGTCCAGGCTCATCACCAGGGTCATGGAGGCGCCATCGGAGAGCTGCGAGGCGTTGCCTGCCGTCACGCTGCCGGCCGGATCGAACGCCGGTTGCAGCTTGGCCAGGGATTCCAGGGTGGTGTCCGGGCGGTTGCAGTCATCCGCCTCGACCACGCCGTCGACGATCCGCTTCTCGCCCGTGGCCTTGTCTTCGACCTGGTACTTCACCGCCATCGGCACGATCTCGTCGGCATACAGGCCTGCGGCCTGGGCACGCGCGGTGCGCTGCTGGCTCTGCAGGGCATAGGCGTCCTGCGCCTCGCGGGTCACGCCATAACGGCTGGCCACGATCTCGGCGGTCTTGCCCATGGGGTAGTAGATGCCGGGGTTGTCCTGCTGCAACAGCGGATTGAACAGGTTGTCCATGTTCATGCTTTTCAGGGTCATGGTGATGGACTCGACGCCACCAGCGACGATGATCTCGCTGCAGCCGGACGCCACCTGGTTGGCGGCGATGGCGATGGCCTGCAGGCCGGAGGAGCAGAAGCGGTTGAGCGTCATGCCCGCTACCGGGTTGCCCAGGCGCGAGAGTGCCGCGACGTTGCGACCGATGTTCATGCCCTGCGCACCCTCGTTGGAGCCCGCCCCGACGATGCAGTCATCGACCAGTTTCGGGTCGATGCCGTTGCGCACCAGCAGGGCATCGACGCAATGGGCGGCCATGTCGTCCGGCCGGGTCATATTGAACTTGCCGCGGAAGGACTTGGCCAGGCCAGTCCGTACGCTGTCGACGATCACCACTTCACGCATGACGCACCTCGTTGTTATTTGGATGGCGAATGCACCGAAGATAAATCCAGCTACTGCCGGGAAGCGACCATCATTGATCTGGCGTATACGGGTCGATGGGGCCAGGGGCGAGGCCCGCTCGACCGAAAGCATGGCCCGGGACTGGCCAGCCCGGATGGTAGTTGCGCTGTTCAAGAGCATCGCCAGGCCATGTCGCCCACGTGGCGCCCGTGACGATCAAAAGCATCGCGGCTGAAGCCGCTCCCACAGACACTCCGCCGTTCCTGCCGATGCGTACCTACAGACGCCCCACCATTCCGGCCGATGCGCACCTACTGACGCTCCACCGTTCCGGCCGATACGCACGATCCCGTAGGAGCGGCTTTAGCCGCGATAGAGCCTGAGCCTGCGGCGAAGGCCGCCCGATACACCCTCGCCAGGCCCCGTCGCCCAGATGGCGCCCGTGACGATCAAAAGCATCGCGGCTGAAGCCGCTCCTACAGATACTCCGCCGTTCCTGCCGATGCGTACCTACAGACGCCCCACCGTTCCGGCCAATGCGCACGATCCCGTAGGAGCGGCTTTAGCCGCGATAGAGCCTGAGCCTGCGGCGAAGGCCGCCCGATCCCCTCACCAGGCCGCAGCACAGCTGCCGTCCATGACGATCATAAGAGCATCGCGGCTGAAGCCGCTCCCACAGATGCGCAGCGCGCCTGCCGATGCGCGCCTACAGACGATCCACCGTTCCGGTCGATATACACCAACCCGTAGGAGCGGCTTTAGCCGCGATAGCGCCTGAGCCTGCGGCGAAGGCCGCCCGATACACCCTCGCCAGGCCCTGTCGCCCAGGTGGCACCCGTGACGATCAAAAGCATCGCGGCTGAAGCCGCTCCCACAGACACTCCGCCGTTCCTGCCGATGCGTACCTACAGACGCCCCACCATTCCGGCCCATGCGCAGCGCGCCTGCCGATGCGCACGGAAACCGTGGGAAGGGCTTCAGCCGCGACAGGCATCAGTCCCTGGCGAAAGCCGCCTCGATGGCCTCGTTGAGGGTGCGCAGGACCTTGACCCGGGCGAAGCGCTTGTCGTTGGCCTCAATCAGCGTCCAGGGAGCGATCTCGGTGCTGGTGCGGTCGACCATGTCGCCCACCGCATCGGCGTAGTCATC
This sequence comes from Ectopseudomonas khazarica, assembly GCF_017915135.1. Lineage (NCBI taxonomy): Bacteria > Pseudomonadati > Pseudomonadota > Gammaproteobacteria > Pseudomonadales > Pseudomonadaceae > Ectopseudomonas > Ectopseudomonas khazarica. The sequence goes on from NZ_CP068551.1 coordinate 3,023,928, forward strand.
CCACTTGTCGCGGTTGCGCCAGTCTTCCTCGGTGATCTTGAAGCGCTTGAACGGGATCTGCTCGCGCTCCTTGAAGCGCTGCAACTGCGTCTGCTGGTCGATGGCCAGCCAGAACTTCACCAGGATCACCCCGGCGCTGGTCAGCTCTTCCTCGAAGTCGTTGATCTCGCCGTAGGCACGCAGCCAGTCGCCTTCGCTGCAGAAGCCCTCGACCCGCTCCACCAGCACGCGGCCGTACCAGCTGCGGTCGAAGATGGTGAAGTGCCCGCGCGCCGGGATGTGCCGCCAGAACCGCCACAGATAGGGTTGCGCTCGCTCCTCCTCGGTTGGTGCGGCCACCGGCACGATGCGGTACTGGCGCGGGTCCAGGGCGCCGGTGACCCGGCGAATCGCGCCCCCCTTGCCCGCCGCGTCGTTGCCTTCGAACACCGCGAGCAGGGCGTGCTTGCGCATGCGCTTGTCGCGCATCAGGCCGGACAGACGCGCCTGCTCGGTGGCCAGCTGTTCCTTGTAGTCGTCCTTGCCGAGTGCCTGGGTCATGTCCAGGCTGGCCAGCAGGCCGCGATTGTCCAGGCTGGAGATCAGCGGCGCGGCATGCGGCTGCAACTTCGTCCCCTGCGGGCTGGCCAACGCCGCCTGCAGGCCTTCGAGGAGGATGCGTCCGACGGTCAGGCTGCGGTAGTAGTGGTCGACGCCCTCGACCACGTACCAGGGCGCATAGTCACGGCTGGTGCGACGCAGGATGCGCTCGCCGTAGCGCACGAACTTGTCGTAGGTCTTCGACTGCTGCCAGTCCAGCGGGCTGATGCGCCAGCTGTGCAGCGGATCGTCCTTGAGCGCTTCGAGGCGCGATTTCATCTGTTTCTTGGACAGGTGAAACCAGAACTTGAAGATCAGCGCACCCTCGTCGCAGAGCATGCGCTCCAGGCGCTCGGCACCATCAATGGCCTGGTCCAGCACGGCATCCTTGAAACGCCCGTGCACCCGCCCCTGCAGCATCTGGCTGTACCAGTTGCCGAAGAACACGCCCATGCGCCCCTTGGGCGGAAGCTGCCGCCAGTAGCGCCAGGCCGGCGGACGCGCCAGCTCCTCGTCGGTCTGCAGATCGAAGGTGCTGACCTGGATCAGCCGTGGGTCCATCCATTCGTTGAGCAGCTTGACCGTCTCGCCCTTGCCGGCCCCTTCGACACCATTGATCAGCACGATCACCGGAAAGCGCGCCTGCTGCTTCAGCTCGTACTGCGCTTCCAGCAACGCCTCGCGCAACGCCGGCTCTTCGGCCTCGAACGTGGCCTTGTCGATGGTGCGGCCGATTTCGGCGGATTCGAACATGCAGTGACCTCCCTGGAATGGTCATGACAGCCTAACGGATAGGCCGCGACTTTGCCTGACGCCGAAGTGTCGCGACTTGACCTGGGCCGGGAAAACACCCTGCACAACGGGTAGAATCGCCGCCTGCTCTGCCCGGAACCCCGTCATGCCCGATCTGCACAACGCCCAGCTCGACTGGGACGAACACGGCCAGCCACTGTCACGCAGCTATGGCGACGTGTACTTCTCCCGCGCCAACGGCCTGGAGGAAACCCGCCACGTGTTCCTCGCCCACAACCGTATCAGCGAGCGCTGCCAGGCCCTGCCGGCCGGCGGCAGCCTGGTGATCGGCGAGACCGGCTTCGGCACCGGGCTGAACTTTCTCTGCGCTTGGCAGGCCTTCGCCGAACACGCGCCGGCCGATGCCCGCCTGCATTTCGTCAGCGTCGAGAAATTCCCGCTGAGCGCCGCCGACCTGCAGCGTGCCCTGGCCCTGTGGCCGGAACTGGCGCCCTTCGCCACGCCGCTGCTGGCGCAGTACCGGGCGATTCATCCGGGTTTCCAGCGCCTGCTGCTCGACGGCGGCCGCGTGGTGCTGACGCTGATGATCGGTGACGTGCTCGACTGCCTGCCGCAGCTCGACGCACAGGTCGACGCCTGGTTCCTCGATGGCTTCGCCCCGGCGAAGAACCCGGAGATGTGGACGCCGGAGCTGTTCGCCGAACTGGCCCGGCTGTCCGCACCCGGCGCCACCCTGGCCACCTTCACCAGTGCGGGGTTCGTCCGCCGCGGGCTGATCGAAGCCGGCTTCGCCATGGTTCGCATCAAGGGTTTCGGCCACAAGCGCGAGATGCTCGCCGGGCCTTTCCAGCACACCCACCGCCAGGGCGTCGCGCCCTGGTTCGCCCGCCCCGAGCCGCCCAGCGCCGAACGCCATGCCGTGGTCATCGGCGCCGGTCTGGCCGGCTGTGCCACGGCAGCCAGCCTGGCCGCGCGCGGCTGGCGGGTGACCCTGCTGGAACGCCAGGACGACGTCGCCCGCGAGGCCTCGGGCAATCCGCAGGGCGTGCTCTACCTCAAGCTCTCGGCCCATGGCACATCGCTGTCGCGCCTGATCGTCGCCGGTTTCGGCCACACCCGGCGCCTGCTCGAACGCCTGCAGCGCGGCCAGGACTGGGATGCCTGCGGCGTGCTGCAGCTGGCCTTCGACGCCAAGGAAGGCGAACGCCAAGGCAAACTGGCTGCGGCTTTCCCCGCCGACCTGCTGCAGCCGTTGAGCCAGGCCGAAGCCGAGCAGCGCGCCGCTGTCGCTCTGCCCGCCGGTGGTCTGTTCTACCCCGATGCCGGCTGGGTGCACCCGCCGGCGCTGTGCCGGCATCTGGTGCAGCACCCGCTGATCAGCCTGCAGACCTACCGCGAGGCGCTGGGCCTGCAGCGCCAGGCTGACCGCTGGCAGGTCAGCGGGACCGACGGTGTGCTGGCCGAGGCGCCCGTCGTGGTGCTGGCCTGCGCCGCCGAGATCGGCCGCCTGCTGCCTGCCGCGAACCTGCCGCTCAAGCGCATTCGTGGGCAGATCAGCCGCCTGCCGGCCAGCGATGCCAGCCGCGCGCTGCGCACGGTGGTCTGCGCCGAAGGTTATGTCGCCCCGCCGCGAGAGGGGGAACACACCCTCGGCGCCAGCTTCGACTTTCACAGTGACGACCTCACGCCCAGCGTTGCCGAACACGCTGGCAACCTGGCGCTGCTGGAGGCGATCTCCACGGACCTCAGCCAGCGCCTGGGTGCGCCGGCGCTCGATCCGGCGACGCTGCAGGGCCGCGCCGCCTTCCGCTGCACCAGCCCGGACTACCTGCCGCTGGTCGGGCCACTGGCCGAGCAGTCGGCCTTCGCCGAGGCCTATGCCGTGCTGGCCAGGGACGCCCGCCAGGTGCCGGACGCACCCTGCCCCTGGCTGCCCGGCCTGTACATCAACAACGGCCATGGCTCGCGCGGGCTGATCACGGCGCCGCTGTCAGGCGAGCTGATCGCCGCCTGGCTGAACGGCGAGCCCTTGCCGGTGCCGCGCGAAGTGGCCGAGGCCAGCCACCCCAATCGTTTCATGCTGCGCAAGCTGATTCGCGGCACCTAGGCGCGGGCCTGCGCCAGCACCGGCCGGGGTTTGCGAAACACCAGCACGTTGCCCAGCATCACCAGGCCCAGGCCGAGCAGCGCCGGGGCCGTCCACTGGTAGCCTTCGGCGAACACCGAGATGTTCAGCGCCACCACCGGAAACAGCACGGTGCAGTAGGCCGCACGCTCCGGCCCCATGCGCCCGACCAGGGTCAGGTAGGCGGTGAAACCGATCACCGATCCGGGAATCGCCAGGTACAGCAGCGAACCGACGTAGCGCAGGCTCCAGTCGAACGCGAACGGCGTGCCGCTGACCAGGCAGATCAGCACCAGCATCAGGGCGCCGTAGAGCATGCCCCAGGCGTTGGTGGTCAGCGGCTTGAGACCGGCCTTCTGCTGCAGGCTGGAGAGCATGTTGCCGGCCGAGAAGAACAGCGTGCCGCACAGCGCCAGGCCGATGCCCAGCAGGCTTTCCCGGGTGGCCTGGTGGCCGGCCAGTTCGGGCCAGAACAGCAGCCCCAGCCCGCCCAGGCCAAGGGCGCCACCCAGCAACACGTTGCTGGCGATGCGCTGCTTGAAGAACAGCCGCGCATTGATCGCGTTCCACAGGGTCGCGGTGGAGAAGATCACCGCGATCAGGCCACTGGGAATCCACTGACTGGCGGTGTAGAAACACAGGAAGTTGAGGCAGAACAGGCACAGCCCCTGCACCACGCAGATCCCCTGGGCGCGGCGATCCAGCGGCTGCAGGCGCCCGCTGAGCCAGAGCATGACGAACAGCACCAGCGAGGCCAGGGCGAAGCGGTAGGCGATGGAGGCGGCAAGCGCCACCTCGCCGACCTGGAGTTTGATGGCGATCCAGGTGGTGCCCCAGATCAGTACGGTAAGCAGGTAGAGCGACAGGTTCATCGAGTTTCTCCCAAGACTGCGTACAGTCTGGAAGCAGCGCAGGCCTCGTGCTTGCACAAAGTTGCGCATTTATCGCTGCGCCATCACTGCCTGCCATCGCGCCCAAGGCTTTATCATGCGGCTTTTGCCAGACAAGTCGTTCTCACTGCATGCTCTCTGCCGTCGCCCGCTACAAACAGTTGCTGTCCAGCGCCCTCGCCCGCTACTTCCCCCGCACCACCGCCTACCTGCGCGCCGAGCGTGAGGCCGCACAACCGCGCAAGCCGGCACGCAAGCAGGCGCGCAAGAAAGCCAGCGGAGGCAAGAAGAGCAGCAGCGGCAAGGCGGCCAGGAGCAAGCCTGGCCCGGCCGGCATCTACCCCGCCACCCGCCTGAAGATCGAAGAGGCGCAGGTGCAGGCCATGCGCGAGCGGGTGGCCCAGGCCGTCGGCGCCGGGCTGATCGGCGCACCGTCGGACGAACAGTGGGCGATGATTCTGTGCCGCGCCCCGCTGACGCGCATCTTCGCCGGCGCCGGCTCGGGCAAGTCGAGCACCCTGGTGCTGCGCGTGGTGTTCATGCTCTGCCACCTGCAGATCGACCCGCAGCGGCTGACGGTGATTTCCTTCACCAACGCCTCGTGCAGCGAACTGCGCGAGCGCCTGCAGCGCCTGCTCGACTTCTGGCAGTACGGGCAGGATGCCCGCCAGTGCGTGCGTACCTTTCATGCAGCCATGGCGGCGCTGGCCAAGGAGCAACTGGGCAGCCCCCGCTGGTTCGAGCAGCTCGACGAGCCCGCCGCGGAGCCGGACAACCCGCTGACCGGCGCACGCTTGCGCCCGGCCCAGCAGCGCCTGCTCAAGCAGGCCTACCAGAGCGCCTATGCCGAGGACGCGCGCTTTCGCCTCCTCAGTCATCGCCTGCTCAAGCTACCCGCGCCGCAGGAGACGCAGGGCAGAACCGCCAAGGCGCCACTGGACGCCTGCAAGCTGCCCGGCGAATTCGCCGCCCTGCCCCTGTTCGAACTGCTGTACGGGCAGATCGACTTCGCCGCCAGCCTGGGTATCCGCCTCGACCACCTGGACGTGAAGACACTGCAATGCGCGGCGCGCGAACGGGACTTCATCGAGGCCATGCAGCGTTTCCAGGAGCATTTCACGGCCCTGTTGCACAGCCAGGGACTGATCAGCTTCAACGGCGCCTTCGCGCAACTCAGCGAGCGCCTGCAACGTGCCGATGCCGGCAAGCCGGGGCCGGCCCTGCTCGCCCTGGGCCACCTGCTGATCGACGAATTCCAGGACATCTCGCCGCAGATCGTGCTGTGGCTGCAGGCCGTGCATCGCCGCCTGCACGGCGCCGGTGAGCGCATCAGCCTGATGGCCATCGGCGATGACTGGCAGTCGATCTACGGCTGGCGCGGCAGCTCGCCGGAGCTGTTCATCGACTTCGACCGGCACTTCCCCAGCCGTGGCCGTGGCAGGAGCACCACCCTGCTGATGGGCACCAACTACCGCAGCATCGAGCCGGTGTTGCGCGACGCCGAGAAAGTGCTCGCCGAGGTCCGCAGCAAGCAGGCCAAGACCTGCGTCGCGGCCAAGGCCATGCAGCCGGGCGACCACGGTGTGAAGCTGATCCAGCGCTTCGAGCTGGGCAACGGCCTGCCGCGCCTGCTCGACGAAATCCGCGCGCAGTGCACGCATGTCGCCAGCCGCCCCGGCGCCGACCGCACCGCCGTGCTGCTGCTCAGCCGCCGCAACGAGCCGCTGCAGCAGGTCCGGGCGCAGCTCGACAAGGCCCTGCCGGTGAGAGCGCTGACCATCCACCGCGCCAAGGGCCTGCAGGCCGAGGTGGCGATCATCCTCGACGACTGCCTGCCCGTGGAGAAACACCCGCTGCGCAATGCCCTCTACGCCCAATGCGGCTTCTTCACCGGCAGTTACGACCAGGCCATGCAGGACGAGGCGCGGCGCCTGGCCTACGTGGCCATCACCCGTGGCGTCAGCCGGGTGCTGTGGTACACGCGCAAGGCACAGGGCGCCACACAATGCCTGGCTTAGTGCCTGGCAATCGCGCAAGCTGACAGCGGACATTCTCAACCGGGGCACTCGATGGACAAGCTGCTGGCGCTGCGCACCTTTGTCACCACCGTTCGCTGCGGCGGTTTTTCCGCTGCTGCACGGCAGCTGGGGCTGGCCACCTCCTCGGTGACCCGCGCGGTCAACGCGCTGGAGCAGGAGCTGGGCTGCGTGCTGCTCAACCGCAACACACGCCAGGTCAGCGTCAGTGCAGCCGGGCGGGACTACTTCGAACGCGCCCTGGCCATACTCGACGCCCTCGACGAGGCCGACGCCGCAGTGGCCGACAAGGCTGACGAGGTACGCGGTCGCCTGGCAGTGAGCGTGCCGGTGGAGTTCGCCCGCCGCCTGATCGCGCCGCACCTGGGCGAACTGCTCGAGCGCCACCCGCGACTGGAGCTGACTCTGCGCGTCACCGACGAGGTGGTCGATCTGCTCAGCGAACGCATCGACCTGGCCCTGCGCCTGGGATCATCCATCGTCAGCGATGACGTGATCAGCCAGCAGGTTGGCCGCTTCCGCCGCTGGCTGGTGGCGAGCCCGGAGTACCTGGCGCGCACTCCGCCGATCGCGCATCCGAGCGCGCTGCAGGCGCACGCCTGCCTGCAATACGACTACGGCAGCCCGGCGCACTACTGGCGCTTCGAGCAGGACGGCGCGACCTTGCAGGTGCCGGTCACAGGACGCCTGCGCAGCAACAACGCCGATATCCTGCGCCAGGCGGCCCTGACGGGTCAGGGCGTGGCGCTGCTGTCGGACTGGCTGGTGCGCGACGACGTGGCCGAGGGGCAGCTGCAGCGCCTGCTACCGGACTACGAAGTGGCACCCGGGCCTCACGAAGGCACCATCCACCTGCTGTACCTGCCGAACCATCGGGGCTCCAGGCGGATCGCCGCCTTCAGTGCGTTCCTGCAAGGCCTGCTGCAGACCTGAGCGGCGTTGCACGCCACGCAACGCACTGTTGCTCGGACGGTGGATTCTCCGTAGCCAGCCGGCCCCCTACTCTTGCGCCTGCCGTCCATTGCCACCGAGAACAGCGCATGACCAGCCAGACCTCCTCGCTCACGGGCGAGTCCCCATCCCTGCCGCAGACACTGGTGCTGCTGTTCGCCCTGTGCTGCGGCGCCATCGTCGCCAACCTCTACTACGCACAACCGATCATTGAGCTGATCGCCCCGGATGTCGGCCTCGACGCCGAGCGGGCCAGCCTGATCGTCTCGCGGACGCAGATCGGCTATGCCCTCGGCCTGCTGTTCCTGGTGCCGCTGGCCGACCTGCTGGAAAGCCGCCGGCTGATGCTGATCACCACCGCCGCCGCCCTGCTCTGCCTGCTGGCGGCCGCGTTCGCCACCCAGCCCGGCCTGTTCCTCGGCCTGGCGCTGCTGATCGGCCTGAGCTCGGTGTCGGTGCAGATGCTGATCCCGCTGGCGGCCAACCTGGCGCCGGAGGCCAGCCGCGGCCGCGTGGTCGGCAACATCATGAGCGGCCTGCTGCTGGGCATCCTGCTGGCCAGGCCGTTGGCCAGCCTGGTGGCCGGCGAGTTCGGCTGGCGCGCGGTATACCTGATGGCCGCCAGCCTGATGCTGCTGATCAGCCTGGTGATCGCCACCACCATTCCGCGCCATGCGCCCGCTCACCGCGCCAGCTACGGCCAGTTGCTGGCCTCGCTCGTGCAACTGTTGCGCCGCTACCCGATCCTGCGTCGCCGGGCGCTGTACCAGGGCCTGATGTTCGCCAGCTTCAGCCTGTTCTGGACCGCGGCACCGCTGGAGCTGGCCCGTCACCTGGGGCTGAGCCAGCAGGACATCGCCCTGTTCGCCCTGGCCGGCGCCATCGGCGCGGTGGCAGCGCCGATCGCCGGGCACCTGGCCGATGCCGGGCATACCTACCGCGCCAGCCTGGTCGCACTGCTGCTGGCGCCGCTGGCCTTCGTCCCCGATCTGCTGAGCGACGGCCTGGGCTGGGTCGGCCTGGTGGCGACCGCCATCGTCCTCGACTTCGCCGTGCAGATGAGCATGGTGCTCGGCCAGCGCAGCATCTACGCCCTCGAGCCGCAGAGTCGTGCCCGCCTCAACGCCCTGTACATGACCAGCATCTTCATCGGCGGGGCCATCGGCTCGGCGCTGGCCAGCCCGATCTACGAGCAGTTCGGCTGGCAGGGTGCGGCGCTGCTGGGCGCAGGGTTGCCGTTGCTCGGGCTGCTGCTGTTCGTCAGCCGCGAGCCCTGAACGCCAGATGCCGCCCGCGCCGGCGAGCGGCCTGACTTTTGCGCAGGCAACAAAAAACCCGCCGAAGCGGGTTTCTTCCCAACCATCCGACATCCTGTCGGTAGCCATCGTGGCCTGGTCATCATCCGTGATCCTCAGCGATCCGTCGCTGCAGGGGATGTGTGTAGATTAGGGATCTGACCGAAGCGACAACAGCAGCGGTTACCGCTTCGGCGTGTAAGACATTCGCCATAGCGCTCAGGACGAACGCCCCAGCATGCGCCCGAGCACATCCACATCGCCCTGGCGACGATGGACGAATGCCATGACCACATGCCCGACGATCAGCACCAGCAACAGCTGGCCGAGGTTGCCGTGCAACAGGCTGGCCGGGGCAATCATCCACTCGATCTTGCCACCCTCGAAGCCGGACATGATGGTCATGCCGAATGCCTCGAAGGCCCGCCCGGAACCGTACTGGCGCATCAGCGCCAACAACGGAATCACCAGCATCAGCGCATAGAGGACCCGATGCCCCAGGCTGGCGGCTCGGCTCAACGCGGCAGGACGACGCCCCCGGTTGTACAGTGCCCAGGCCAGGCGGATGACCACCAGTACCATCAGCAGCAGGCCGACGGACTTGTGCGTACCGCCGATCAGCGTCTCCAGAGCACTGTCTTCCGGCGCCAATACAGTGAGAAATTGCCACAGCAGCAGCGCCGCCATGGCCCAGTGCAAAACACGAGACACAACGCCGTAACGCTGTGCAGAATCATTGAGGCTCGACATATTCAGGTTCCTATCAGGTCAGGTGAATGGCGTCGCCACGCACGGCTCCTCCTGTGCACGCAGCGAAACAGCCCGGCAATTGCGATGGAGGAGCGGGAACATGCCATCTTGTTTTCACCAGATAGGTGGCCAAGGCTCTGTCTCAGGGCCCGTGTCATCGCAAGACGCCATGGTGCACTGAGGCAGGTAGCAATGGAAAAACCTGGCTGTAAGCAAGTGTGTCGCAGGCGACCCTGCGACACAGGGTCGATTGCTCAGGCGTCGCGCAAGCGGTCGCGGGCCTCGCGCCAGCTGTGCTGCTGCGGCTCCTGCCAGATTCGCGCATGCAGGCGCGCCATGCCGTCGGGGTCGTTGAGCAGGCGCCAGCGCGTGGCCTCGACATGCCCTTGCGGGCCGGCCGCGAGGATTTCCTCGATCCGCTCGTCACGCAAGGCTTCGGCGGCAGGCACCACCTTGGCATGGCGCGCACGCGCCATGGCGCAGACCAGGGCGTTGTAGAGCGGGTCGACCACCGCCCGCAGGAAGCCCTGGCGCAACGCACGCGCGCTGTTCAGGCGCTCGTACTCGGCGGTGTTGCTCAGTTCGCGCGGCACTTCGTGCTCCTCCGGGATGAGGAACAGCTTGCTGCGCCGCGTAGCCAGACCGGGCGCGGTGCGGCTGGTCAGCACCGACACCAGCGGCGAGAGGATCAGCGACACCACGATCGGCGCCAGCCACCAGAGGAAGTCCGGGTTGAGCCAGCCGACCAGCCCTGTCCAGGCGATCCCCAGCAGCACCTGCGAACCATGACGGCGCAAGGCCTCGCTCCAGGGCGTGGAATCGTCCACGCGCTGCGGCGAGTTCCACTGCACTGACCAGCCGAGGAAGGCTGCGCTGACGAACAGGCTGTGAAACAGCATGCGCACCGGTGCCAGCAGCACCGAACAGCCAGCCTCCAGCAGCATCGACAGCAGCACGCGCAGGCGCCCGCCGTAGGCTTCGGCGCCCTGGATCCAGATCAGCAGCACGCTGAGCAGCTTGGGCAGGAACAACAGCGTCATGGTCGCCGAGAACAGCGCCACCGCCTCCTCCGGCTGCCAGCGCGGCCACAGCGGATACAGCTGGTTGGGCTGCAGGAAGTACTCCGGCACCATCAGCGTGTGGATCGCCAGCAGGCAGGTGGACAACACCAGGAACAGCAGCCACAGCGGTGCCGACAGATAGGACATGACCCCAGTGAGAAACACCACGCGATGCACCGCGTGCATCCCGCGCACCAGGAACAGGCGGAAGTTCATCAGGTTGCCGTGGCACCAGCGCCGGTCGCGCTTGAGCTCGTCGAGCAGGTTCGGCGGCAGCTCCTCGTAGCTGCCCGGCAGATCGTAGGCGATCCACACGCCCCAGCCGGCACGGCGCATCAGCGCCGCCTCGACGAAGTCGTGGGAGAGGATCGCCCCGGCGAATGCACCGGTGCCCGGCAAGGGCGCCAGGGCGCAGTGCTCGATGAAGGGTTTGACGCGGATGATCGCGTTGTGGCCCCAGTAGTGCGACTCACCCAGCTGCCAGAAGTTGAGCCCGGCGGTGAACAGCGGCCCGTACACGCTGGTGGCGAACTGTTGCAGGCGCGCGTAGAGGGTGTCCATGCCGGACGCCTTGGGCGCGGTCTGGATGATCCCGGCGCCGGGGTTGGCTTCCATCAGACGAACCAGGCTGGTCAGGCAGTCGCCGCTCATAACGCTGTCGGCATCGAGCACCACCATGTAGCGGTAGTTGCTGCCCCAGCGCCGGCAGAAGTCGTCGATATTGCCGCTCTTGCGCTTCACCCGGCGCCGCCGGCGGCGATAGAAGATGCGCCCGAAGCCTTCCACTTCGCGGCACAGCTCCATCCAGGCCTGCTGTTCGGCGACGCAGATGTCCGGGTCGTTGCTGTCGCTGAGCACGAAGAAATCGAAATGCTCCAGCTGCCCGGTGGCCTTCAGCGACTCGAAGGTCGCACGCAGGCCGGCGAACACCCGCGGCACGTGCTCGTTGGCGATCGGCATGACCAGCGCGGTGCGCGCCTTCGGCGAGATCGGCTCGTTGCCGCAGGCAGTGGCCGAGATGCTGTAGCGATCACGCCCGCGCAGCAGCTGGAAGAAGCCCATCAGGGCCGTCCAGAAGCCCATCGAAACCCAGCAGAACAGCAGTGCGAACAGCGCCAGGATGCTGGTCTGCACCACGTACGGCAGGATCTGTCGCGCCGACTCGCGCAGCGGCTGCTCGAAGACCAGGCCCAGGTCGACCAGCGACCAGCCCTGGTACGGCAGCACCGATTTCATGTACCAGGTGGCGACCACCGTCTGCGCCACCATCAGCAGCAACAGGGCAGCACGGCGCATCGACGCGACCTGCCGCCAGCGCGCCTCGGCGAAATCCTCGGTCTCGCGGGTACGCGGGCGTGGCGTCGGCTTCTCGCCCTTCAGGCGTCGCCAGCCACGGTCGAGGATGTTGGTCTGCCAGGGCTCCGGCACGATGCGCGTGCGCTTGATCGGCGGGGTCGACTCGATGGTCGGCCGGCCCTGGTGATCCTCGACGAGGCGGCAACCGCGTTCGAGTGCGTCCGGCCAGCCCATTGCCAGGCGTGCCGGGACCGACTCGAGCAGCTCGCGCGTTTCCTCCTGGGGCTCGCTGCTGGCCGCCTCCGGCATCTGCAGCGCATGGTGCAGGGTGGCCAGGTCACCACCCTCCTCCAGGCGGTGAACCAGGTCCTCCTGCCGCTGCGGGTCGAGCGGCAGTTCCTCCAGGTAGTCCTGGATCAGCGTATCGTCGAGGGAGTTATTCATGGGCAGGCAGCTGGTAGCTCCAGGTTTCCGACAGGGGTTTGCCGTCCTGCACCAGGGCAGCACGCATTTCCACCGGTTGTGCCGGGTCCTTGACCAGGATGCGCAGGGTCAGGCGCCAGCCTTTGCTCACCGGGTTGTACCGCAGGTTCTTCTCCACGATCTCGGCATTGCCGTCGACACTCACCTGCGGCTCGATGGCCGCGTCCTCCGCGAGTTCGGCCAGCACCGGGCCGGCGAAGTCCACCACCAGGGCGGTGCTGCCATCGGGCTGACGAATCAGGTTGGCCTGCTTCACGTCGCCCTCGGACAGGCGGGTCTGGGTGACCATGGCCAGCTGCGGGTCATGCAGCTTGGCGTCGTTCCGGCTGAAGTGCAGGCGGTAGTGGACGTCCAGCGCCTCGCCTACGGCGGGCTGGTTGTCGGGGCGCCAGAGGGCGACGATGTTGTCGTTGGTCTCGTCCGGCGTGGGAATCTCCACCAGCTCGACATGGCCGGTGCCCCAGTCGCCGACGGTTTCCACCCAGCCACTCGGGCGCAGCTCGTAGCGGTCGTCGAGGTCCTGGTACTGGCCGAAATCGCGGTTGCGCTGCATCAGGCCGAAACCACGCGGGTTGTCGATGCGGTAGCTGCTGACGTTGAGGCGCTGCGGGTTGTTCAGTGGGCGCCAGAGCCACTCGTCATTGCCGGCGTGGATGGCCAGGCCGTCGGAATCATGCAGTTCGGGGCGATAGTTGTGACGGGGCGAAGGCTGATTGGCGCCGAACAGGTACATGCTGGTCAGCGGCGCGATGCCGAGTTTCTCCACCGGTTCGCGCAGGTAGACCTTGGCCTGCACGTCGAGCACGCTGTCGCGGCCCGGGTCGATCTCCATGCGGTAGGCACCGGTGGCACGTGGCGAGTCGAGCAGCGCATAGAACAGCAAGGTGCCGCGGTCGGATTGCGGCTTCTCGATCCAGAACTCGGTGAACCGCGGGAACTCCTCGCCCGACGGCAGCGCGGTGTCGATGGCCAGCCCGCGTGCGGACAGGCCGAACACCTGGCCCTTGCCGACGATGCGGAAGTAGCTGGCGCCCAGCACGCTCATCACTTCATCCTGACGGCCCGCCTCGTTCAGCTCGTGGATCACCTTGAAACCGGCGAAACCGAGATCCTTGAGGTCCTCCGCTTTCAGGTCGAGGTCGCCGAAGTCGAACATCGCCGGGTCGTACTTGATTTCGCGCGTGCCCTCGGCGGTCACTTCGTTGATCTTCACCGGCAGGTCGAAATGCATGCCCTGGTGGAAGAAGTACAGCTGGAACGGCGTCTTGCCGTCGCGCCAGTAAGCCTTGTCTTCACGGAAGCGCACCTTCTGATAGCCGGCGAACGGCAGGTCGCGCAGGGAGGCCGGCAGATTGCTCTGCGGCGCGCGGTACTTCTCGGCTGCCAGGGCCTTGGCCTTGACCGCCACATCGTCCAGCTCGAATGCCCAGCTCTGGGCTGCGAACAACAGAGGGAGCACACAGAGGGCCAGCTTGCCGGCCTTGCCCATACGGGCTCCAGAACAACGACTCATCGACACACAGCCTCCAGGGCAACACGTACTGACAGGCAGCGGCCAGCCCGGTGGCGACCGCTACGGAGAGTTGAAAACAGGCGAATGGGACAGCGCGAGCGCGATGCGGACGACCGACCGGACGGTGGTGCCTGCGCATGCGCGGATTCTTTCTGCGCATTATTACCAGATCGTGAAGTCCGGCACAGGTGGTCGCGCGAGTATATTTTCTGCCTCCTAGGGCCACCCCTCACTGGCGTGGCAACAGTTCGAAACGCGCTTCCTGCACGCTTTGCGAATCCAGCCCCAGCTGGACACGGAAGGCACCCGGCTCGCTGACATGACGCAGGCTGGCATCGAAGAAACGCAGCATGCTTTCGTCGATCTCGAAACTCAGCTCGCGAGTCTCGCCTGCCTCAAGCTTGACCCTGCGAAAATCCTTGAGTTCCTTCACCGGGCGGATCACCGAGGCGGCCTCGTCATGCAGGTACAGCTGCACGACGGTCGCGCCGGCACGCGGTCCGGCGTTCTTCAGGGTCACGCTGACGCGAATCCGCTCATCCGGCGTCATGCGCGGTGCCGAGAGTTTCGGCGCCGAGAGCTGGAAGTCGCTGTAGCTCAGGCCGTAGCCGAATGGATAGAGCGGGCCATTGGGCTCCTCGAAGTACTGCGAGGTGTAGTTGCCGGGCGTGCCGGGGGTGTACGGACGGCCCAGGCGCAGATGGTTGTAATAGCTGGGGATCTGCCCGACCGAACGCGGGAAGGTGATCGGCAGCTTGCCCGCCGGGTTGTGCTCGCCGAACAGCACATCGGCGATGGCATGGCCGCCCTCGATGCCGCTGTACCAGGTTTCCAGCATGGCGTCGGCATTGTCCTTCTCCCAGGTCAGTGCCAGGGGGCGGCCGTTCATCAGCACCAGCACCAGCGGCTTGCCGGTGGCCTTGAGGGCGCGCAGCAAGGCCTGCTGGCTGTCAGGCAGGTCCAGGCGAGTACGGCTCGAGGACTCGTGGGACATGCCACGCGCCTCGCCGACCGCGGCGACGATCACGTCCGCCTGGCGGGCGACCCTGACCGCCTCCTCCAGCATCGCCTGCGGCGTGCGCTTGTCCTGCACGACCTCCGGGCGATCCCAGTTGAGCTGGTTGAGGTAGTCGATCACATGGGCATCGTCGGTGACGTTGGCGCCCTGGGCGAACAGCAGCTTGCCCCGGCCCTGCAGCGCCGCCTGCATGCCCTGGCGCAGGGTCACCGCCTGCTCGGCGACGCCCACCGCCGACCAGCTGCCGAGCATGTCCACCGGCGAGTCGGCCAGCGGGCCGATCAGGGCCACGGTCTGCGTCTTCTTCAGTGGCAGGGTGTCGCCATGGTTTTCCAGCAGTACCAGGGCATCGCGCGCCATCGCCCGCGCATCGGCACGGTGCAGGCGGCTCTCGGCATTGACGTCGGCCGGGTCATCCTCGGCGCGACCGATACGGCGGAACGGGTCGTGGAACAGGCCGAGGTCGTACTTGGTGGCCAGGACATGGCTGACCGCCTCGTCCAGCACGCGCTGCGGCACCGCGCCGCTGCGCACCAGGCCCGGCAATTCCTGGTCATAGAGGGTGTCGGCCATGCTCATGCCCACGCCGGCGCTGATCGCCAGACGCGCCGCCTCGCGGCCATCGCTGGCCACGCCATGGCGCAGCAGCTCGGTGATCGCCCCGTGGTCGCTCAACGCCACGCCCTTGAACCCCCAGTCGCGGCGCAGCAGGTCGCGCAGCAACCAGCTGTTGGCCGAAGCGGGAACACCGTTGATGGCATTGAGCGCGACCATCACCCCGCCGGCACCGGCATCGATGGCCGCCCGGTAAGGCGGCAGGTAATCCTGGTACATGCGCATCGGGCTCATGTCGACCACGTTGTAGTCGCGCCCGCCCTCCACGGCGCCATACAGGGCGAAGTGCTTGACGCTGGCCATGATGCGCTGCGGATCGCTGGGGTCGCTGCCCTGATAGCCACGCACCATGGCAGCGGCAATGCGCGAGACCAGATAGGGGTCCTCGCCGAAGCCCTCCGAGGTACGCCCCCAGCGCGGATCACGGGAGATATCGACGGTCGGCGCGAAGGTCATGTCGAGGCCGTCGGCACTGGCCTCGAACGCCGCGACCCGGGCGCTGTTCTCGATGGCCGGGATGTCCCAGCTCGACGCCAGACCCAGGCCGATGGGGAAGGTGGTGCGATGGCCGTGGATGATGTCATAGGCGAAGAACACCGGAATGCCCAGGCGGCTGCGCAGCGCCGCCTCCTGCATGGGCCGGTTCTCCGGGCGCACCACCGAGTTGAAGGTGGCGCCGATGCGCCCGGCCGCCATCTCCTCGCGGATGCGCTCGCGCGGCATGTCGCCGCCGATGCTGATCAGGCGCAGCTGACCGACCTTCTCTTCCAGGGTCATGCGGCTGACCAGGTCGGCGATGAAGGCGGGTTTGTCATCGATGGAGGGGGCGGCAGCCAGCAGGCCGGGGGTGATCAACAGGGAAGCGAGGGCGAACGAGCGCAGGTCAGTCATCGAGAAGGGCATCCGGGATGCGAATCATTGTTCGAGTGCTCGCCACGATACTCCGACTCGCCCTGCGCCGCCGTAGCCGCGCGCAAAAAACCTCGGCCCGTACTTCACGCGAGCAGCCAGGCGGTCGCAATCCGGGACGCACCGCCGCCACTTGCACGAACTTGCGCATTTTTCGCGCGGCGACTGGCGTTACCGGATGGCGGGTGTAGCATGACGGCATCCGGGAGAAGCTGATGGCGACATTCGACAACCTGCAGGTATTCCAGAGCATGAGCCGCTCGCCGCATGCGCGGCTGCACGCCATTGCCGAGCTGGGTGACGGCCTGGCGGTGGCGCACTGGAGCAACGCCCACGATGCACGCGACTACCTCGCCCCCAGCCATCACACCCTGTCCTGCTACCTGGCCGGTGGCACCGGCACCTTCCGCCGCGAGCAACCGGGCAACCGCGGCGCGCCGGACCGCCTGTGCATCCTGCCCGCCGAGCACCAGTCGGCCTGGATCATCAACGGCGAAATCCAGCTCGCCCACCTCTATATCGAGCAGGAGCAGTTCGCCCTCGGCGCTGTCGCCCTGCTCGACCGTGAGCCGCGCAGCCTGCAGCTGCAAGAGGCGACCTTCCTCGAGGACGCCGAGCAGGCCGGGCGCTTTCGCCAGCTCTGCCGACTCGACTGGCAGGAGCCCGGTGAGCGCCTGCTGGCCAGCAGCCTGGCGCATGAGCTGCTCGACCATGCCCTGCTCAACCAGGTCGGCCTGCGCCAGGGCCTGCGCCTGAAGGGCGGCCTGGCACCGGCAGTGCGCCGGCGCGTGCGTGACTACATCGAGCAGCACCTGGCCGAGCCGCTGTCGCTGGATATCCTGGCCAGCCTCTGCAGCCTCTCCGAATACCATTTCGCCCGCATGTTCCAGAGCAGCTTCGGCCTGCCGCCGCACCGCTACGTGCTGGCCAGGCGCATGGCGCTGGCCTGCCATCTGCTGCGCCACACCCGCCAGAACCTGGCGCAGGTGGCCATGACCTGCGGCTTTGCCAGCGCCAGCCATTTCAGCAATCGTTTCCGCCAGGCGCTGGGGGATACCCCCAGCCGCTATCGCCAGGCGTTCGAGCCAACCTGATCCGGCCAACGCAGGTTATAGTGCGGCACCGGACAGACAGGCACGCCGGTGGTGCCTGCGCGGGTGCACGACGAGGTCGCGATTGGTAACCAGACGACAGTTCAGCGAGGCGATGCAGGGCCAGAACGTGCGTTTCGTGGGCGACAAGCGCGAAACGATCCAGACTTCCTGCGTCGGCTTCATCCTGCTCGAGCACTTCTCCCTGCCCGCCTTCACCCAGGCGCTCGATACCCTGATCACCGCCAACCTGATCCAGAGCCAGGCCTTCGCCACGCGGACCCTCAGCCTCGACGGCGGTTCGGTGACCAGCGATCTGGGCCTGGTCATCTGCCCCGATGCACGTGCCGGCAGCGAAGGTCTGGCGGAACTGGACCTGCTGGTGGTATGCGGCGGCCTGCGCACCGCGCTGCGCGACATGCCGGAACTGGGACAATTGCTGAAACAGGCGCAACACAAGGGCATCGCCCTGTCCGGGCTGTGGAACGGCGCCTGGTTCCTGGCCCGCGCCGGCCAGCTCGACGGCTACCGCTGCACCATTCACCCGGAACACCGCGCCGCCCTGGCGGAAATCGCCAAGGACAGCCAGGTCACCAGCGAAAGCTACATCGTCGACCGTGACCGGCTCACCGCCGCCAGCCCGACCGGCGCCTTCAACATGGTGCTGGAGTGGATCAACCAGCTGTACGGCCGTCACCTGGCCGACGCCGTGGTGGATATCCTCGCGTTCGAGGAATCCCGCTACCGCCGCGCGCGGCCGGCGCTGCACGAGAAGATGAGCGAACCCCTGCGTGAAGTGATCAACCTGATGGCGAGCAACATCGAGGAGCCGCTGACGGTGGCCCAGCTCGCCCAGTACGCCGGCCGCTCGCCGCGCCAGATCGAACGGCTGTTCCAGGAGCAGCTCGGCACCACGCCCCTGCGCTACTACATGGAACTGCGCATCACCGAGAGCCGCCGCCTGCTGCAGCACTCCGAGCTGCCAATCGTGGATGTCGGTCTCGCCTGCGGCTTCGTCTCCCCCAGCCACTTCAGCAAGTGCTACGCCTCGTTCTTCGGCTATCCGCCGTCGAAGGAGCAGCGCCACGGCTGCGTCAAGGCCAGGAAGTAACGCGCGAACCGACCATGGGTGCCTGCGCAAGCACCCGCGCCTGTGCGAAAATCGGTCCCTTTGCATTCACGCGGCTGGCTCATGCGTCAAACCTTCGCCACTGTGGGGCTGTTCTGATGCCCCTCGACATCCATCATCTGCGCCAGGAAGACTGGCGTTCCGAGTTCGGCGCCGGCGACCTGCGCCGGGGCATCGCCTACGCCGAGGAAAAGCGCAGCAAGCTGCTCAGCCTCAGGGATCACAGCCTCCTGGCGAACTGCCGGGGCTCCGGCCAGACCTACCAGCAGCGCATCACCCTGCACCCCTACGGGCGCAAGTGGAGCGTGACCGGGCACTGCAGCTGCCCGGTCGGCTTCAACTGCAAGCACGTGGTCGCCGCCCTGCTCACCCTGGAAACCGTGCAGAAGAGCGGCGCAGACCTGTCCGAGCTGATCGTGCCGAGCAAGGAAGTCGCCGAACAGCGCCTGGAGGGCATCAGCCCCGTCCCTGTGCTGACCCTGGGCAGCCACGTGCGCGTGCACTTCGATGCACGCAAGGGGCGCATGCTGGAGCAGACCCAGCACCGCGCCGCACTGGCCTTCGACTACGCCGGGCATCTGGCTTTCGGCAAGCCGGCCAAGGACCTGGTCAAGCGCCTCCAGGCCGACCTGAACCTGCGCGTCATCCGCGATGCGAACGCCGAGGCGCAGCTGCGCAAGCGCCTGGAACAGCTTGGCCTGCAGGTCGCCCTGCGGCAGAGCGACGCCCTGCCAGCCGATGCCGGCGAGCCGTTCGAGCTGGAGGGCGAGCGCGACTGGCTCGGCTTCGTGCAGAACCAGTTGCCGCAACTGCGCGCCGAAGGCTGGCAGATCCACATGCGCCCGGACTTCCAGTACAACCTGGCGGAGGTCGAGGACTGGTACGCCGAAGTCGAGGAAGACCCGCAGCAGAACTGGTTCGACCTGGAGCTCGGCATCGAGGTGGAAGGTCAGCGCCTGAGCCTGCTGCCGATCCTCCTGCAGGCGATTCGCCGCACGCCCTGGCTGCTGACCCCCGAAGCGCTGGCCCAGCGTGCCGACGAGGATCGCCTGCTGGTCAACCTGCCCCAGGGCGGCAAGCGCATCGCCCTGCCCTTCGCCCGCCTCAAGCCGCTGCTGGCGACGCTGGGTGAGCTGTATTTCCGCGATCCGGGCGAGGACCACCTGCCGCTGCGCCTGGGCCGTGCCGATGCCGCACGCCTGGCGGAACTGGCGCAGGGTCCGGCGCTGAACTGGCAAGGCGGTGACGAGCTGCGCGGCTTCGCCCAGCGCCTGCAACGACTGCAGGTCAGAGAAGTGGCCGCGCCTGCAGGCCTGCAGGCCGAACTGCGCGCCTATCAGCTAGAGGGGCTGAACTGGATGCAGACCCTCGCCGAACTGCGCGTGGGCGGTGTGCTGGCCGATGACATGGGCCTGGGCAAGACCCTGCAGACACTGGCCCACGTGCTCTGCGAAAAGCAGGCCGGACGTCTCGACAAGCCCGCGCTGATCGTCATGCCCACCAGCCTGATCCCCAACTGGCAGGACGAGGCGGCCCGCTTCACCCCGCAGTTGCGCGTGCTCGCCCTGCACGGCAACAAGCGCAAGGCGCTGTTCGAGGAGATCGCCGCGCACGACCTGATCCTCACCACCTACGCCCTGCTGCCGCGCGACCTCAAGGCGCTGAACCAGCAGTCTTATCGCCTGCTGATTCTCGACGAGGCGCAGAACATCAAGAACCCGCGCAGCAAGGCCGCCACTGCCGCTGCGCAGGTACAGGCCGACCTGCGCCTGTGCCTGACCGGCACGCCGCTGGAGAATCACCTGGGCGAGCTGTGGTCGCTGTTCCACTTCCTCATGCCCGGCTGGCTGGGCGACGCCAAGGCCTTCACCCGCGACTACCGCACGCCCATCGAGAAACGTGGCGATGCCCAGCGCCTGGCGCACCTGGGCGGGCGCATCCGCCCCTTCCTCCTGCGCCGCACCAAGGAGCAGGTAGCCAGCGAGCTGCCGCCGAAGACCGAGATCATCCAGTGGGTCGAGATGACCCAGCTGCAGCGCGACCGCTACGAAACCCTGCGCCTGGCCATGGACCAGAAGGTACGCGACGAGATTGCCCGCCAGGGCCTGGCACGCAGCCATATCGTCATCCTCGAAGCCCTGTTGCGCCTGCGCCAGAGCTGCTGTGACCTGCGCCTGCTCGGCGACGACGCGAGCGACCTGAGCGCCGCCGACTCGGGCAAGCTCAGCGCCCTGCTGGAAATGCTCGTGGAGCTGGTCGAAGAAGGCCGCCGCGTGCTGCTGTTCTCGCAGTTCACCTCGATGCTGGCGCTGATCGAACTGGAGCTGCAGGCACGCAAGATCGCCTACGCCAAGCTGACCGGCAGCACCCAGGACCGCCGCACACCGGTGCAACGCTTCCAGGCCGGCGAGTTCCCGGTGTTCCTGATCAGCCTCAAGGCCGGCGGCAGCGGCCTGAACCTCACCGCAGCGGACACCGTGATCCATTTCGATCCCTGGTGGAACCCTGCCGCCGAAGCCCAGGCCAGCGACCGCGCCTACCGCATCGGCCAGGACAAGCCGGTGTTCGTCTACAAGCTGATCGCCCGTGGCAGCGTCGAGGAGAAGATCCAGCACCTGCAGCAAGCCAAGGCCAGCCTGGCCGAGGGCGTGCTAGGCAGCGGTGGCCAGGGACAGTGGCAGCTGGACGAGGCGGACCTGGCCGCCCTGTTCGCCCCACTGCAATAGCGCATGCGCCTCAGTCGGCGGCATCGTCGCGCTCCGCTTCGGCATCCTCGCGGTTGCGCACCTTGCCACGCGGCACCGGGCCGGCAGCCGCAGGGAAGCGCGACGAGGCATAGCGCACCACGAGAATCGCCAGTGCCAGCAGGAGGATCGCCCCGGACACCATCACCACGCCCCAGCTTGGTTTGTGGGTGTGGGAGATGTCGGAGATCATCAGGCGCGTCAGCGCGGTGATCGCCACGTAGATCATGAAGCGGATCGGCATGTGGTTGGTCTTGAAGTAGATCCCCACCATGGCCGCCAGCTCCAGGTAGATGAACAGCAGCAGGATGTCATCGACCGTGATGTGGCCCTTCTCCAGCATGCCGATGAAGGCCATCACCCCGGCCCAGGCAGTGATCGCCCCGATGGCGAACAGCGCCAGATAATGGAACGCCTCCATCAGCAGGTTGCCCAGCGACTCCGCCAGACCGTGCATGTGTTCGCGCAAGCGCTCAGCCCAATTCATCCTTCAACTCCCCAGCAAACCCGGCACGACGTCCCGAACACCCACCGCGGGCATTCACAGGCCACCATCATGCAGGAAAAAGACCTACGCGAGGATGATGCGGCAATGTGACGCAAGGCCCGGCCAGAGCGGGCGGCTCGACGCGGAAAGCACAGGACAGGCTCGCCAAGACGGCCTCCGGCATCGCACACTGCGGCATCCCCACTCAACGAAGGATCTCCCCATGCGTCTTTTCTCGCTGAGCACCGCCTTGTCATCCGCCATGCTCGCCCTGGTCAGCCTGCCGTTGCAGGCAGCCGCACCGGCACCACAGAAGAGCCAGGTGCCGGGCTACTACCGCATGGCGCTCGGGGACTTCGAGGTCACGGCCCTGTACGACGGCTACACCGACCTGCCGGCCAGCCTGCTCAAGGGCATCGACGACAAGGACCTGCAGTCGTTGCTCGCGCGCATGTTCGTCGCATCCGAGAACGGCGTGCAGACCGCGGTCAACGCCTACCTGATCAATACCGGTGACAACCTGGTGCTGGTCGACACCGGCGCCGCCCAGTGCTTCGGCCCGACGCTGGGCGTGGTGCAGAACAACCTCAAGGCGTCCGGCTACCAGCCGGAACAGGTCGATACCGTGCTGCTCACCCACCTGCATCCGGACCATGCCTGCGGCCTGGTCAACGCCGACGGCAGCCCGGCCTACCCCAACGCGACCGTGGAAGTGCCCCAGGCGGAAGCCGACTTCTGGCTCGACGAGGCGACCATGGCCAAGGCCCCCGAAGGCATGCAGGGCATGTTCAAGCTGGCGCAGCAGGCCGTTGCGCCCTACGCCAGGATGAACAAGCTCAAGCCCTACGAAGCGCAGGGCGAGCTGCTGCCCGGCGTCAGCCTGGTGGCCAGCCCCGGGCATACCCCCGGACACACGTCCTACCTGTTCCAGTCGGGCGGGCAGAGCCTGCTGGTATGGGGCGACATCGTGCACAACCATGCCGTGCAGTTCGCCAGGCCGGAGGTGGTCATCGAGTTCGACGTCGACAGCGCCAAGGCCCTGGAATCCCGCCAGCGCCTCCTCGCCGAAGCAGCCAGGGACAAGCTCTGGGTTGCCGGCGCGCACCTGCCCTTCCCCGGCCTCGGCCACGTACGCAAGGACACCCAGGGCTATGCCTGGGTACCCGCCGAATTCAGCCCGATCCGTAGCGACCGCTGAATTCCTGGCACTCGCTGCTGGCAAAACGGCAGCGAGTTCTTTATGCTTCGAGCACTGTACAAATAAACAGTTACCGATAGACACGCATGAAGGCAGATGAGGTGATGAATGGCCGTCGAAGTGGTGTACCGCAGCAGTCGCGACCCGGAGCGCTTGTTCATGGATAAGGCCGAAGCCGATCGTTACGACAAGATGCTCGAACTGGCCGAGCGCCTGACCGAGGTGCTGCACAAGGCAGTGCCGTCGCTGAACGAGGAGCAAGGCGAGGAAATCGGCATTTTCATGGCCAAGAACCGCGACGTGTTCGCCAAGGCCTTCAAGAACCAGCCGGATGCGCTCGACGAACTCGAGGCCGAAGCGGCCAGCGAATGACCAGCCCTGTAGGCCTCGCCGTGCTCGACGGTCGAGGCCTCGGGGTCATGCGCTGCCTGGCCGATACTGCGTCGCTGCCTGCTCCAGCCAGGCGGGCAGTTCACGGCGGCTGATGCCCTCGTGCCGGGCACGGGCCAGTTGCTCCAGCATGTACTGGCGCTTGGGCTCGTCTCCCTCGGCGAAGGAAAGTGCCAGGTCGCGGTCACTCCACTGACGAATGCGGCGAAACAGCCACCAGTGAAAGTACAGGCCGGTCGCAGTAGTGACGACGATGATGAAATAGTCCATGGTGATTCCTCCTCCCCCACGCTAAACGAGCACGCGCACGACGCCAAGTGCAGCGTTGCCGCAGGCAAGGAGCCGGTTGATGATCCGCTGCAAACGGGTGTACCTGGAAGCCGAAGCCTGCGACGGGCAGCGTGTGCTGGTCGACCGCCTGTGGCCGAGAGGGCTGGCGAAGGACGCCCTGGCGTGCGACGCCTGGCTGCCCGATGTCGCGCCATCGACCGCCCTGCGCAAGGGCTTTGGCCATCGCGCCCCTGCCTTCGCCGACTTTCGCGCTGCCTACCGCCACGAACTGGCCTGCCACCCCGAGCATTGGCAGCGCCTGCTGCACTGGGCGGCAGGTGGCACCCTGACGCTGCTCTACGCCGCACGCGATGAGGCGCACAACAACGCACGCGTGCTGGCGGAGTTCCTCGAGGAGGAGCTGCTGCGACGCGACACGCCGAGTTCGGCAGTGTGCTACCAGGGCGAGTTCGATGCGGATTGACCACGCCGACCGCTCAGGCTAGCCTCAGGACCTCAACAACCGAGTCACCCCATTTCCATGACCCTGCTCGCGCATCGCCCGAACGATCTCGCCAGCGCCGCCTACCGCGCCGCTGCCGATGGCTGTGCGCCGCCACCTGCCTGTCACGCCGGCACTCCCCCTCCGCCGGCAGCCGTCTAAGCGGGTTCACCCCGCACCTTCCCGCTCCGTCCTATCGGCCTTGCCGAGCTGCGCCCGTGCGCACGGAGCTCACGCGGATTTATCGACAGGTGTTCCATCATGCGTTTCCCTTCGACCCTTCTGTCCCGCTACGGCGC
This sequence comes from Ectopseudomonas khazarica, assembly GCF_017915135.1. NCBI lineage: Bacteria > Pseudomonadati > Pseudomonadota > Gammaproteobacteria > Pseudomonadales > Pseudomonadaceae > Ectopseudomonas > Ectopseudomonas khazarica. The sequence goes on from NZ_CP068551.1 coordinate 3,048,312, forward strand.
GACAGCCTTGTTCGTGCTGCTCTGGTCTGCCGGCGCCATATTCGCCCGCCTCGGCCTGGACCATGCGTCCCCGTTCGCCTTTCTCGTCCTGCGCTTCGCCCTGGCCTGCGTGGCCCTGGCGTTGCTCGCCAGCCATTCCGGCATCTGGTTGCCGCAACGCGGCCTGCGCTGCTCGACCGCCAGGGCCGGGTTGCTGATGATCGGCGGCTACAGCATCTGCTACATGCTGGCCCTGGCCGAGGGCATCACGCCTGGCGTACTGGCCACGGTGCTGGGCGTACAACCCATCCTGACCCTGATGCTGCTGGAGCGGCGCGCCTCCCCGCTGCGCGTGCTGGGTCTGCTGACGGCCCTCGGCGGCCTGACGATCGTCGTCAGCGACAGCCTGCTGTACAGCGCACTGCCGGTCAGCGGCATGCTGTTCGCCCTCGGCGCCCTGCTCTGCATCACCCTGGGCAGCATCGCCCAGAAGAACCTGCGGCAGAGCCCCATGCACGCACTGCCGCTGCAGTACGGCCTGTGCCTGCTGGCCAGCCTGCTGCTGTTGCCGAGCCAGGACTGGCGCGTGGAGTACGATGTCGGGCTGTTGCTGCCACTGCTGTGGATGGGGCTGGTGATCTCGGTGGGCGCGCAGCTGCTGCTGTACCGCCTGATCCAGGCCGGCAACCTGGTCAACGTCACCAGCCTGTTCTATCTGGTGCCGGTCACCACCGGCGTGCTCGACTATCTGCTGCTGGGCAACCGACTCTCGGCACATGCCCTGGTCGGCATGGCCGCGATCCTGCTGGGCCTGACGCTGGTCTTCCGCCTGGCCCCGCAGCGCGGCCAGGCGAGCGAATGCTAGCGTTCGTACAGCAGGTGCTCGGCCAACCGGTCGGCGACCCTGGCGGGCGAGCGCTTCTCCGCCTGAGCGTGGGCGTAGATGTCGGTCAGGCGCTGGCTGATCCGCGCCAGGTGGGCGGTGATGGCCGGCAACCCCTCGCCGCGGTGACGTAACGCCACGTAGATCAGGCCGCCGGCATTGAGCACGTAATCCGGCGCATAGAGGATGCCGCGAGCCTCCAGCTCGTCGGCGATCTCCGGGCTGGCCAGCTGATTGTTGGCTGCCCCGGCGACCGCGGCGCAGCGCAGGTGAGCGACGCTCTGCCGGTTCAGCACACCGCCAAGGCCACAGGGCGCGAGGATGTCGCAGGGCGTGGTCAGCAAGGCTTCGCTGGCGATCGGCTGGGCACCGAGCTGCTCGACGGCCAGCTGCACACGCCCGGCGTCCAGGTCGCTGACCAGCAGCTCGGCCCCCGCCGCATGCAACGCCTCGGCCAGGGCGAAGCCGACATTACCCAGCCCCTGCACGGCGATGCGCAACCCTTCCAGATCATCCCCACCCAGCCGTGCCTGGGCGGTGGCGCGGATACCGGCGAATACGCCCAGTGCCGTATGCGGCGACGGGTCGCCCGCACTGGAAGTGCTGGTCGCATGCCGGGTATGCAGGGCGATGCAATCCATGTCGGCGCTGGAAGTGCCACTGTCGACGGCGGTGATATAGCGTCCGTTCAGCGTTTCGATGAAGCGCCCGAAGGCTTCGAACAGCGCGGCCCGGCTGTCCAGGTGCGCCGGGCGGATGAGCACCGCCTTGCCGCCACCGTGGTCGATGCCGGCCAGCGCCGCCTTGTAGCTCATGCCCTGAGCCAGGCGGATGGCGTCGCGGATGGCGCTCTGCTCGTCGGGATAGGCCAGGTAGCGGCAGCCACCGAGCGCCGGCCCGAGTCGGGTACTGTGAATGGCGATAACGGCCTTGAGGCCACTGACGGGATCGTCAGCCAGATGCAGGGCCTCGAGGCGGGCGGCTTCCATCATGCTGAACATGGGCGAGCTCCCGGTCTGACTTCAGGCCACAGTATAGGTGAGGGCAACTGGACGAGCGTTCGACCAGGGGCTACAAGAGCAGAAGCCACCGGAGAATGCGATGAGCCCACGCCAAGCCTGCCTGCAGTGCCTGCAACGCGACCCGCCTGCCCTGTTCGAGGCAGCGCTGTGGATCGCCGCCGAACATGACGAACAGTTGCAGCCGGCGAACCTGCTCGCCGACCTGCACGCACTGCAGCTGCAGGTCAGCGCCGGACTGCCGGCCCTGCCCGCGCGCGAGCTGGCCCAGCCGCTGCTGCGCCGGCTCGCCGAACTCGACTACCAGGAAGACGACGAAAGCGTGACACGCCCACGCCATGCCCTGCTCCACGAGGTGCTGCGCCGCCGCCGTGGCCAGCCACTGGCGTTGGCGCTGATCGCCCTGGAGCTGGCACGACGCCTGGACATTCCGCTGCAAGGGGTGAATTTTCCCGGCCATTTCATGCTGCGCGTGCCAGGCGCCGACCACCTGCTCGACCCCTGTGGCGGCCGCCGCCTGTACACCCGCGACTGTCGCGAGCAGCTGTATCGTCAGCAGGGTGCGGGGGTCGAACTCAGCGCCGTACACCTGCAGACCGCCGATGCAGCGGCCATGCTGCAGCGCCTGTCACGCAACCTGCGGCAGCTGCACCTGCAGCATGATGACCCCATGGCCGCGCTGAAGGATGCCGAGCGCGTGCTCCAGCTCGGCCCGCCGAACCTCGCCGACCACCTGGCCCGTGCGGACGTTTACCAGCAGCTCGATTGCCCGCAGGGCGAACGCTACGACCTGGAGCGTGCCCTGCTGTTCTGTGAGGAGGAAGGCCTGCGCCTGCAGCTGAGCCAGCGCCTGCGCAATCTGCAGAGAGCACCTGCGGTGCACTGAAACGAGTGATCTTCAGGCCGATGCCGGCAGACCATGGAAGCTGAAGTAGTAGCGTAGCGCCTCGATCATCTCGACATACTCGGCGGGGGGCGCGACCAGCGCGAAGCCGGAGTCATAGCAGCCCGGCGTGACATCCTCGCGGCACCACTGGCAGGTGGCGGAGACGTCGATGAAGCGCACACCTTGCTGACCGGGAATCTTCAGGCGCATGTCGAAACGCGCACCCACCAGCAGCGGCAGCTGGCTGATCAGCATCAGGCCGTCCAGGGAGACATTGCCGATGGAGCCCATCGGCTTGTCGGTGATGCGATTGAACACCTTCAGGTAGTAGGGCAACTGATGGCGTTCGATTCGACGCTGGCTGCGCATGGTGGCGAATCGCTACAAAGGGTCTTGAGTATGGCCCGCCCCCGGCCACTAGGCCAGCCCTAGCCGCAACGTTCGGCGATGCGATCGCGCAGCTGGCGACGAGCGGTATCCGTCTCTTCATCACTGTAGTAAATGCGCTCGCCATTGGCATCGGTGCGGTAGTAGGAGAAACCTTCCGGGATCTGTGCCAGGCGGCGGCGCAAATCACGGCATTCGCTGGCCCGTTCCTGGCGCTGGTTGGCCGCTGCGGCGGCAGCCTGCTGCTGCTCGTCGCGCCGGGCGTCGTAGAAGCGCTGGCTACGCGCCTCACGCTCGCGCGTCTGCGCGTCGCGCTCGACGACCTGCGGCTTCACCTCGACCCTCTCGGCGCCCGCGACGGGGCGCTGGCCGAAGTGCACCTGGCCCTGCTCATCGGTCCAGCGATAGATCTCCGCCGTGGCCAGGGCCGGTAGCAGAGCAGCGATCAACAACAAGCGGCGCATGGCCATTCTCCAGAGGTACATGCGCCAGCTTATACCGCGCGGCAGCTCGACGAAATGACCCGCGACCGATGGCTCACAGCGCCGCCGGGCTGGCCTTGGCGGGCGCGGCCGGATTGTAGTGGCCTAGCTGCTCGAGCGTCTGCAGGCGTGCACGGGCACGGTAGGCATACTCGCTAGCCGGGTAGCGGCCGATGATGAACTGGTAGGTCTGTGCCGCGTCGACGAACAGGCTCTCGCGCTCCAGGCACTGCCCGCGCAGCAGGGAGATTTCCGGCTGCAGGTAGGTGCGCGAACGACTCTTGCGCTCGGCCTGTGACAGTTCGAGTTCGACGCGCGAGCAGTCACCCTCGTGGTACGCGCGGTAGGCGTTGTTCAGGTGGTGGTCGAGCGATACACGGGTGCAGCCCGCGGCCAGCAGCGCCACGGCCAGGATGATCAGGGTTCGCATGGGTAATTCCTCCGATGTGCAGTGTATCGACAGGCGCCGGAAAAACTGAACAGCGACAAACCTCCGATGGGTTTTGCCGCCATCGCCTTGGCGCTGCCCAGCGCCCTGACTAGACTGCGCGACATCGGCCCGTTCCGGCCAAGGAGCCTGCATGCTGTTCGTTCGCCTGATTTCCCTCGCCGTCGGCGCCTGCCTGCTGAGTGCCTGCGCACCGACCACCCCGCTGTTCATCGCCCAGGTCACCACTAACGAGGTGGTCGAGTACAAGGCCCTGAAGACCAAGCGCATGACGGCGGCCATCGAGGACGAAGGCGACCTGCTGACCTACAGCGCCCTGGCCATTCGCGACGCCCATAGCGACAAGGCCGAAGCACTGTATCTGGAGGGCTACCGTGACCGCCAGCTGAGTGACGAGGTACGCGCCATCGCCCTGTACCAGATCGGCCTGATCTACATGAACCGCTTCAACGAGCAGCGCGACGACCCCAAAGCCCTCAATTACTTCTACCGGGTGCTCAACGAATTTCCCGCCAGCCAGGCGGCCAATCGCGCCGAGCAGCGTATCGAGACGATCCGCCAGCGCGAGAACGCGCCTATCCACCAGACATCGCGCGAGCTGCTGGCGCACTGGCAACCCAGCCAGAACCTCGATCTGTACAAGCCCAGCCTCGATCCGGACATGACCCTGCTGTCGCGCCGCGCCGTGCTCAAGGGCCGGGTCGACGAGGCCGAACAACTCTACATGCTGGGCCTAGCGGACCCGCACGTCCCCGCCGACATCAAGGAGAAGGCGCTGTACCAACTGGCCCTGATGCACATGGCGCCGGACAACTCGGCCGCCAACCGGGACAAGGCCATCGCCTACCTGCGTCGCCTGCTGGTGCAGTTCCCCGAAGGCGAGCTGAACGCCAAGGCCGCCCGCCACCTCGACCTGGCCCTGAATCCGGGCGCGCGCTGACCCACATCAATGCCGTTCGCCGCGCCAGGGTCTGTAATGTCAGGACACCCAGGCCGAGGACGCTGCCATGAAACTGCAAAGACTGCTGGTCGTCATCGACACCGAACACGCAGAACAGCCCGCCCTGCTGCGCGCCGCCGAGCTGGCCCGGCAGACCGGGGCCGAGTTGCACCTGCTGCAGGTCGACTACCACCCGAAACTCGACGGCGGCCTGCTCGACGGCCACCTGTTCCAGCGCATCCGCGACACCCTCGTGCAGCAGCGCCATGCCGACCTGCTGGCCAGCGTCGCCCACCTGAGCCAGGAAGGCCTCAAGATCGAGGTGGACGTGCGCTGGAGCAAACACCGCCATGAGGAGATCCTCGCCCGCGTCGCCGTGCTGCAACCGGACATCCTGTTCACCTCGGCCCACCCTGGCAACGCCCTGCGCCGCCTGCTGTTCGGCGACGCCAGCTGGCAGCTGATCCGCCGCTGCCCGGTGCCGTTGTGGCTGGTGCACGACGCCGCACCGCGAGGCAGCAACCTGTGCGTCGCGCTCGACCCGCTGCATAGCGCCGACAAGCCCGCCGCCCTCGACCATCAACTGATCGCCGCCAGCCAGGCACTGCAGGCCCGGCTGGGCCTGGACGCCCACTATCTGCATGCCCAGGCCCCGCTGCCGCGTTCGCTGATGTTCGACGCCGAAGTAGCGCAGGAATATGAAGACTACGTGACCCAGTGCCATCACGAGCATCGCCAGGCGTTCGATGCGCTGATCGCCCGGCACGCCATCGACCCCGGGCACGCTCACCTGCTGGACGGTTTCGCCGAAGAGGTCATCCCGCAGTTCGTGCGCGAGCACAATATCGGTCTGCTGCTGATGGGCGCCATCGCCCGTGGGCATCTGGACAGCCTGCTGATCGGTCACACGGCGGAACGGGTGCTGGAGCGGGTCGAATGCGACTTGCTGGTGATCAAGCCGGCGGGCAAAGGGTAGTGCACAGGAACAATGACTACAGCCTGGCGCCGTAGTAGCCTCCCCGACATCGTTCACTAGGGAGTTCGTGCATGACCTTTCGCCGCACCAAAATCGTCGCCACCCTGGGCCCGGCCAGCAGCTCGCCGGAAGTGCTGGAGCAACTGATCATCGCCGGCCTCGACGTGGCCCGCCTGAACTTCTCCCACGGCACGCCGGATGACCACAAGGCGCGTGCTGCCCTGGTCCGTGAACTGGCGGCCAAGCACGGTCGTCACGTCGCCCTGCTCGGTGACCTGCAAGGGCCGAAGATCCGCATCGCCAAGTTCGAGAACAAGCGTATCGAACTGAAGGATGGCGACCTGTTCCGCCTGTCCTCCAGCCACTCGCGCACCGCCGGCAACCAGGACGTGGTCGGTATCGACTACCCGGCGCTGATCCAGGACTGCGACGTCGGTGATGACCTGCTGCTCGATGATGGTCGCGTGGTCATGCGCGTCGAACTCAAGGGTGCCGACGAACTGCACTGCCGCGTGCTGATCGGCGGCCCGCTGTCCGACAACAAGGGCATCAACCGCCGTGGCGGCGGCCTCACTGCCCCTGCCCTGACCGACAAGGACAAGGCCGACATCAAGGTCGCCGCCGAAATGGAGCTGGACTACCTGGCCGTGTCCTTCCCGCGTGACGCTGCCGATATGGAATACGCTCGTCGCCTGCTGAGCGAAGCCGGCGGCAGCGCCTGGCTGGTGGCCAAGATCGAGCGCGCCGAAGCGGTGGCCGACGACGAAGCCCTCGACGGCCTGATCCGCGCCAGTGACGCGGTGATGGTGGCCCGTGGCGACCTCGCCGTGGAAATCGGCGACGCCGAACTGGTCGGCATCCAGAAGAAGATCATCGCCCACGCCCGTCGTCTGAACAAAGCGGTGATCACCGCCACGCAGATGATGGAGTCGATGATCCACAGCCCGATGCCGACCCGCGCCGAAGTGTCCGACGTGGCCAACGCCGCGCTGGACTACACCGATGCGGTGATGCTGTCGGCCGAGAGCGCCGCCGGCGAGTACCCGGTGGAAGCCGTGCAGGCCATGGCCCGCGTCTGCCTGGGTGCCGAGAAGCACCCCACCAGCCAGAAGTCCAGCCACCGCCTGGGCCGTACCTTCGAGCGCTGCGACGAGAGCGTGGCCCTGGCGACCATGTACACCGCCAACCACTTCCCTGGCGTCAAGGCCATCATCAGCCTGACCGAGAGTGGCTACAGCCCGCTGATCATGTCGCGCATCCGCTCGCACATCCCGATCTTCGCCTTCACCCCGCACCGCGACACCCAGGCTCGCGTGGCGCTGTTCCGCGGCGTCTACACCGTGCCGTTCGACCCCGCCTCGCTGCCGGCCAACAAGGTCAGCCAGGCCGCGGTGGACGAGCTGCTCAAGCGTGGCGTGGTGGAACCGGGCGACTGGGTCATCCTGACCAAGGGCGACAGCTACCATGGCACCGGCGGCACCAACACCATGAAGATCCTCCACGTCGGCGATCAGATGGTGTGACCCACAGCTGAACCGGAAAGGCCGCTCATCGAGCGGCCTTTTTCATGCCTGCTCGGCAAACTCCAGCGTCAGCCGCAGCATGTCCCGCAGCTGGATGCCTTCCTCGTGGATCGGCTGCGGGTAATGGCGCACGAAGAAATCACGGTCGATGGCCGTGACGCGAAAACCCTGGCGCTGATAGAACGTCAACTGGTAGCCGAAGCTGCCGGTTCCGACCTCCAGCGCACGGGCGCCGGAATCGCGCACGGCATCGATCACTGCCCGCAGCAATCGACTGCCGACACCACTGCGCTGCTGGCGTGCGCAGACAGCGATGCTCATCAGCTCCGCCACCCCATGCACAGGCCGGGTAACCGCGCAGGCACCCAGTATCTGCTCGTTCTGCACGGCGATGAAGCAACGGCAGCCGGGCAGATAGGCGCGCACCTTGCTTTCGTTCGGGTCGGCCAGCAACAGCAGTTCGAGCGGCACCTGCTCCGGGGCTGCTTCGCGGATCACCAGGTCTGTCATGTACGCGTCCTCAAGGCGGGTCGATCACGGCGCATGCCGTACGGTCGACCATTCTCGGGAAGCCGGCGCGTCGACGCCAGGGGCAAGCAGGGCCGGTGCTCCGGCCAGGGGCCTCAGGCGAACCGGGAGAAATCCGGCTTTCTGCGTTGCATGAATGCCGACAGCGCCTCGATGGCCTCGGGCGAACGCAGGCGCTGGCCGAACAGTGCGCCCTCCTCCTCGATCACCTTGCGCAGCTCTTCGCGCCCCGGTGCACGCATCAGGCGCTTGCTGTCGGCGACTGCCGAAGGGGCCAGATCGAGAAAACGCAGCGCCGCCTCATGCGCCGCACGCAGGGTCGCCGCGCCACCGTCGAGCGCCTGATTGGCAATGCCCCAGGCGGCCGCCTGCTCCCCGCTGAAGCCCTGGCCAAGCAGCAGCAGCTCGGCCGCCCGCGCATGGCCCAGCAGGCGCGGCAGGATCAGGCTGGAGCCATACTCGGGGCACAGCCCAAGGTTGACGAAGGGCATCTTCAACTGCGCATCGCCACTGACGTAGACCAGGTCGCAATGTAGCAACAGGGTGGTGCCGATGCCGACCGCAGGCCCGGCCACGGCGGCGACCACCGGCTTGCTGAAATCGAACAGGGCGCGCATGAACTGGAAGACTTCGCTGTTCAGACCGGTGGGCGGCGCCTGGATGAAATCGGCGACGTCGTTGCCACTGGTGAAGCAGGTCTCGCCACCGGTCAGCAGCACCACGCGCACGCTGGCGTCGCGCTCGGCTGCGTCCAGCACCTCGGCCATGCCGGCGTACATGGCGCGGGTCAGGGCATTCTTCTTGTCCGGGCGCTGCATGCGCAGGGTCAACAGACCACCATCACGTTCGATATGCAGATGTTCGTTCATGCAATGCTCCGGGGCCTTGGCTGGCGTGCTGCAGGCCGGAGGCGGCGTACACCTCAGGCGCGGGGTAGGAAGACGTCGGCAAGCATCTGGCTGCGCGGCAGACCGGCCATGTAGAGGCGTCGCGAGAAACTTTCGACCGTCTCAGGATGGCCGCAGAGTAAGGCGAGGGTCTGTCGCGAAACAAGGCGCAGTTCGGCCAAAGCAGCCGGCAACTGCGCCGCCGTCACCAGGCTGACCTGCAGATTCGCATGCTGTTGCGCCAGTGCCTGCAACTCGTCAGCCAGGTAGTGCTCGGCCGCCTCGTGCGCCACGTGCAGCAGGCGGATAGCCCCCTGGTGCTGTTCGCGCAGCGCCTCTCGCAACACACCGTACAACGGCGCCAGCCCGGTGCCGGCGGCCAGTAGCCAGAGTGGCCGTGCCTGCCAGTCGGCATCGTAGTGCAGCGCCCCGCCACGCAGCTCCCCCAGCCTCAGGCCATCGCCGAGCTGCAGCCGACGGGCAGCGTCGCAGAAGGCGCCAGGCAGGCGGCAATCGATGTGGAACTCCAGCCAGTCGTCCTCGCCGGGCACGCTGGCCAGCGAATAGGGACGCGCTACCCCCTGCTCGGTCCAGAGCACCAGGTGCTGGCCGGGGCGATAGCGCAGCGGCCTGGCCGGTTCGAGGCGCAGGCGCAGGACCTGCGGGCTCGGCCAGTCGAGCGCAACGACCCTGGCCGCCAGGCCATCGCGCTGCGGATCGAAGGGCTCCACCTCGAGATCGCCCACCACCTGGCACTGGCAGGCCAGGCGCCAGCCCTGCGCACGCTTGTCCGCGGCCAGCGCCTCCGGCCGACGATCCAGCGGTTCCCCGTTCAGGCAACGCACCATGCAGGCATGGCAACTGCCCGCGCGGCAGCTGTAGGGCACCGCCACACCACCACCGAGCAGCGCATCGAGAAGGTTGCTCTGGCCAGCGACCTGCAACTGCCGATCCCCCACGCGCAGCTCAGGCACCCGCACGCTCCCAGCTGGCATCGCAACGGTTGCGGCCACCGCGCTTGGCCTGGTAGAGCGCCTGGTCGGCGCGCTGCAGGGCTTCATCGAGTTCGTCCCCGGCGAGCAGCAGGGTCATGCCGGCGGAAAGGCTCAGGTTGTCGACCACCACGCCAACCGGCTCGGCGCTGGCGAAGGCCTCGCGCAGACGCTCGCAGCAGGCCGTGAACTGATCGGCATCGGTATTGGGCAACAACAGGACGAACTCCTCACCGCCGTAGCGGGCAATGACATCACCATCACGCAGACAGGCGCGGGCGACTGCGGCGAAGGTCTGCAGAACCCGGTCACCGGCAGCGTGACCGTGAGCATCGTTGATTCGCTTGAAATGGTCCAGATCGATCAGCGCCAGGCCATGCTGCCGTCCGGGCCCCATGTTCTCCAGCTCGCGTGCGGCCAGGCGCAGGAAATGCCGGCGGTTGAACAGCCCGGTGAGTTCGTCGGTGGCCACCAGGTCCTCCAGCTGCCGCATCATCCCGCGCAGGGTGTCCTGGTGCGCCTGCAGGGCGAAACGACGCTGACGCACCCGCTTGCGCATCGCCTGCACGTAGCTGGAGAACAGGCACAGCCAGACCAGCAGGATGAACAGCACCCAGACCTGCAGCCAGGCCATGCTCGGGTCCACCAGCAGCATGCGGTAGGCCTCGATCAGCACCATCGCGGTGAAGCCGAAGAAGGCGAACAGCGCGCAGCGCACGAACACCCGGGGCGGCAACTGGAACACACCGAACAGCAGGATCAGCACGTAGAAGACCATGAGGACGCCACGCGCAGTGTCGAAGAAGGCCAGTACCGGTGGCTGCCAGGCCAGCGCCACCAGCACCTGGGCCTCGGTCAGGCTGGGGTCGTCGAAACGCAGGTTGCGCCCGGACAGAAACAGCCAGAGAAACACCAGCTGGCTGCCCATGACGCCCAGCGTCAGCCAGGCCGCGGTCGATACGGAACCGATGAAGAGGCCGTTGAACACGGCAAACCAACAGACGAGCGCCATCATCACGTACGTGCTGAAGGCCATGGCGAAGCGTTTGAGCAACAGGCTCTGCAGGCTGCGCTGCGTTCCCCGAGGAGTGCTTGGGCTCATGGGCTCCGTCCCATAATGGCATATCGCCTTACTCTACCCCTGTGATCACAAAAATCCTAGGCCGCTGACAAGCACCCGCCGCCTTTGCCATCGACCTTCGGCGGCTGTGCCGGTCGCGGCCGTCGCGGTATACTGCCGCGCCTTTTCGGGGCACCTCGAAAAAACACCGCGCTGCGCGCGCAGGACTGCCGCCGTGCAGAACACGCCGGCGAGGTGTTTTTTGAGATGCCCTTTTCGCCGTCGCGCCGGGTCATGACCCGGCGCGTGCTCATAGATGTTCCCTGATAGAGGAGCGCCCCAATGACCGTGATCAAGCAGGACGACCTGATCCAGAGCGTCGCCGACGCGCTGCAGTTCATCTCCTATTACCACCCCGTTGACTTCATCCAGGCCATGCACGAGGCCTACCTGAAGGAAGAGTCGCCGGCCGCCAAGGACTCCATGGCGCAGATCCTGATCAACTCGCGCATGTGCGCCACTGGCCACCGCCCGATCTGCCAGGACACCGGTATCGTCACCGTGTTCGTCAAGGTCGGCATGGACGTGCGCTGGGACGGCGCCACCATGAGCGTCGACGACATGATCAACGAAGGCGTGCGTCGCGCCTACAACCTGCCGGAAAACGTCCTGCGCGCTTCGATCCTGGCCGACCCGGCAGGTAGCAGGAAGAACACCAAGGACAACACCCCGGCGGTCATCCACTACTCGCTGGTCCCCGGTGACAAGGTGGAAGTGGACGTCGCGGCCAAGGGCGGCGGCTCCGAGAACAAGTCGAAGATGGCCATGCTCAACCCGTCCGACTCCATCGTCGACTGGGTCCTGAAGACCGTGCCGACCATGGGCGCCGGCTGGTGCCCACCGGGCATGCTCGGCATCGGCATCGGCGGCACCGCCGAGAAAGCCGCGGTCATGGCCAAGGAAGTGCTGATGGAGCACATCGACATCCATGAACTGCAGGCCCGCGGCCCGCAGAACCGCATCGAAGAGCTGCGTCTGGAGCTGTTCGAGAAGGTCAACCAGCTGGGCATCGGCGCCCAGGGCCTGGGCGGCCTGACCACCGTGCTCGACGTCAAGATCATGGACTACCCGACCCACGCCGCCAGCCTGCCGGTGTGCATGATCCCCAACTGCGCCGCCACCCGTCACGCCCACTTCGTGCTCGACGGTTCCGGCCCTGCCGAACTGGAAGCGCCGGATCTGGACGCCTACCCGGAAATCGTCTGGGAAGCCGGCCCGAGCGCACGCCGCGTCAACCTCGACGAGATCACCCCGGAAGACGTGCAGAGCTGGAAGCCGGGCGAGACCATCCTGCTCAACGGCAAGATGCTCACCGGCCGCGACGCCGCGCACAAGCGCATGGTCGACATGCTGAACAAGGGCGAAACGCTGCCGGTGGACCTGAAGGGCCGCTTCATCTACTACGTCGGCCCGGTCGATCCGGTCGGTGACGAAGTGGTGGGCCCGGCAGGTCCGACGACCGCCACGCGCATGGACAAGTTCACCCGTCAGATCCTCGAACAGACCGGCCTGCTGGGCATGATCGGCAAGTCCGAGCGTGGTCCGATCGCCATCGACGCGATCAAGGACAACAAGGCCGTGTACCTGATGGCTGTCGGTGGTGCCGCTTACCTCGTGGCCCAGGCGATCAAGAAGTCCAAGGTGCTGGCCTTCCCCGAGCTGGGGATGGAAGCCATCTACGAGTTCGAGGTCAAGGACATGCCGGTCACCGTCGCCGTCGATACCAACGGCGAGTCGGTGCACATCACCGGCCCGGCGATCTGGAACAAGAAGATCGCTGAAAGCCTGGCGGTGGAAGTGAAGTAAGGCAGCCGCAAGCGATACGCTGCAAGCTGCAAGGAGAAGCCCGGCCCCGTGCCGGGCTTCTGCGTTTTCAGGCGTGGCGTTCGCGCTCCAGCAGTTGCCGGCCGCGCGCCTGGTAACTGTCCATCTCCGCCTCCGGCACCATGCTGCCGCCGGTGGCCCAGACCAGGTGAGTCGCCCGGGCCATGCGCTGCGGCGTGAGGCCCATGCGCTGGCGATAGCCCTGCCGTTCATCCAGCACGCGCAACGGCCCCGGCATGCCAGCCAGGGCGGAAGGTTCCAGGCGCTGCCCCTCGGTCTCCTCCAGCAGCGCCAGGTAGCGGAACAGCTGATCGTCGCTGACCGTGTAATAGCCGTCGATCAGGCGCTGCATCGCACGTCCGACGAAACCGGACGGCCTGCCAACCGCCAGGCCATCGGCCGCCGTGCGGTTGTCGATAGCGAAATCCTGCACCGCCAGTTCGTCATGCCGGCCGCTGTAGACGCCCAGCAGCATGCACGGAGAATGCGTCGGCTCGGCGAACAGGCAGTGCACCGCATCGCCAAACGCCAGCTTCAGGCCGAAGGCCACGCCGCCCGGCCCTCCACCGACGCCGCACGGCAGGTAGACGAACAAGGGATGCTCGGCATCGACCACGACGCTGGCGGCCGCCAGCTGCTGCTTGAGGCGCTCACCGGCCACGGCGTAGCCGAGGAACAGGTGCCTGGAGTTCTCGTCGTCGACGAAATGACAACGCGGGTCGCCCTCGGCCTGGCGCCGCCCCTGCTCCACGGCGACGCTATAGTCGCTGGCGTACTCGACCACGCTCACGCCATGGGCACGCAGCTTGTCCTTCTTCCATTGCCGGGCATCGGCGGACATGTGCACCGTGGCCTGGAAACCCAGCCGCGCGCTGATGATGCCGATCGACAGGCCGAGATTGCCGGTGGAGCCGACCGCCACCTGGTAACCGCCGAAAAAGGCACGCAGCTCGTCACTGTCGAGACAGGCGTAATCGTCGTCGAGACCGAGCAGTCCGGCGCCCAGGGCCAGTTCCTCGGCGTGCTTGAGCACCTCGTAGATGCCGCCACGGGCCTTGATCGAGCCGGAGATCGGCAAATGACTGTCACGCTTGAGCCACAGCGCGCCGACGTCGCCGCCGCCCTGCTCGCTCAGCCACGCCTGCATGCGCGGCAGGGCGAGGATGTCCGACTCGATGATGCCGCCACTGCCTGCCGTCTGCGGAAACACCCGCGCCAGATAAGGGGCGAAGCGCTTCAGCCGTGCGCTGGCGTCGGCTACATCGGCGGCGCTCAGGCCGACGTCGGCCAGTGCCTGCGCGACAGGCGCCACGCCCGGATTGAACCAGCTGGTTTCGTGCAGCGCGATCAACTCGTCGAGCAGCGGGTATTCCGCGCACCATTGGGCGAGCGACTTGCCAAGGATCATCGGGCACTCCTCATCGAGGGCAGAGAACAGCCGGCATTAGACGACGGTCGAGCCGATCTGGCAAAGGCCGCTGAACGACCGGCGGTACGGCTGCGCCGCCTGCACGAGGTCTTCGCCCGCGAGGAGCTGCCGGAGATTCTCGCCATGCCGACGCGCGCCAACCTCGCCGGCAAGGCGGCCGAGGATTCGCTCTAGCGCGCCGCGCTGCCGAAGCGGCGCCGGTAGTCGCCCGGCGCCACGCCCACCAGGCGGGTGAACACCTTGCGAAACGCCCCCGCATCGCGATAACCCACCTGCCAGGCCACCTGGTCGATGCTCTGACGGGTGAACTCCAGCAACTCGCGCGCCCTGGTCACGCGCACCTGCTGGCAATACTCGGTGGGTTTCAGGCCCGTGGCGGCACGGAAGCGCCGCAGGAACGTGCGCTCGCCCAGGCCCGCGCGCTCGGCCATGCCGCTCAGGCTGGCATCGGCCATGGCCTGGCCCTGCAGCCAGTGCTGGACGCTCAATACCGCCGCGTCGCCATGATCGAAACTGGGCACGAAGCTGCTGAACTGGCGCTGCGATTCACGGTTCAGGTCCACCACCAGATAGCGCGCGGTTTCCGCGGCGATGGTCGGCCCCAGCAAGCGCGTCACCAGCGCCAGTCCCAGGTCGGTCCAGGCCATCAACCCGCCGGCGGTGACCAGGTCGCCATCGTCGACCACCATGCGCTCGGGCAGCACCCGCACCTTGGGGTATCGCTGCGCCAACTCTCCCGCCAGCGCCCAGTGGGTGGTCACCGTGCGGCCGTCGAGCAGGCCGGCGGCTGCCAGGGGAAAGGCGCCGGCGCAGACCGACGCCAGGGTCACGCCCGAGCCGTGCAGGCGCGCCAGCCAGTCGCGGTAGGCGCTGTGCAGCACGTAGCCGGCGGCGGCATCCAGGCAGGGCGGCAGCACCACCACCTGCGGCGCGCCGTCGGCCTGCGGCTGGCTGTCGAACACCCGCCGGACCTGGCCATCGTCATCCGCCTGCCAGTGACTGACCCGCAAGCGGCCCAGCCCCTCGCGCTCCGGGCTGGCCGCCATGCGGTTGGCCACCGCGAACAGGTCGCCCAGCCCGTACACCGCCGCCAGTTGCACGCCGGGATACAGCAACAACCCGATTTCCAGGCAGCGCCCGCTCATTGTCAGTTTCTCCCCGCAAATTGTCGGCCACGCCCATCCCGGGCCAGCGCCGTGACGGCTAATGTTCGCTGCACATCATCCCATGGAGAGCAACATGAGCAAGCGTGCCCTGATTCTGATCGACATCCAGAACGACTACTTCAACGGCGGCAAGTGGACGCTGCACGACATGGACGCGGCTGCGGGCAACGCGGCGCGCATCCTCGAGGCGGCGCGCCAGGCCGGCGACCTGGTGATCCACGTCCGCCACGAGTTCCAGAGCGCCGACGCGCCCTTCTTCACCCCGGCCTCCGACGGCGCGCGCATCCACGCCAGCGTGCAGCCACTGGCCGGCGAAGCCGTGGTGCTCAAGCACCGCGTGAATGCCTTCCTCGACACCGAGCTCAAGGCCCTGCTCGATCAGGCCGCGATCGAACAGGTCACCCTGGTGGGCGCCATGAGCCATATGTGCATCGATGCCGCGGCGCGCGCCAGCAGCGACTTCGGCTACGCCACCTGTGTGGTGCACGACGCCTGCGCGACACGCGAGCAGACGTTCGAGGGGCAATCGATCGGCGCCGCCGAGGTGCATGCCGCCTACATGGCCGCGCTGGCCTTCGCCTATGCCCAGGTGCTGTCGACCGAGCAGTACCTGGCGGGCTGATCAGCTGCCGAAGCGCTGCAGCTGCATTTCATGCAGCCGGCTGCGGGTGCGCTGGAACGCGAAGTCGAGGTAGCCCTGGGTGTACAGCTCATCCAGCGCCACCTCGGCATCGATGTACAGCGCCACGCGGCGGTCGTAGCACTCGTCGACCAGGGCGATGAAACGCCGTACCGCATCGTCGTTGCGCGCCAGTGCCGGCAGCTGCCGGTCGCCGGCGTCGACGCGCTCGGCGCCGTCCTCGGTACCCCGGGCAATGCGCCCCTCACGTGGCGGCCCGCCCAGGCGCGGCACCTCGCTGAGAAAGATCGCCGTGTGTCCCTGGCACAGTTCGATGAAGTCGGCGGCGGCCAGCGGCTGCTCGCACAGCTCGCTGAAACGGCACCACAGCAGCGCCGGGCTGTGGCCCAGCGTCGCGATGCAGCGGTGCGTCAGCTGCAGCGGCCCTTGCACCACCTCCTGTCCCGCGCTCAAGCGGGCGAAGGCCTCGGCCAGCGCCTGCGGCTGCCGCACCCAATAGCGCTGCGCGATCACACCGGGGTGCAGGCGATGGTCCTCGTCGCCATCCACCGCCACCACCTGCATGTGCTGCTCGAGCGCGGCGATGGCAGGCAGGAAGCGCTCGCGGTTGTAGCCCCCCTCGTACAGGCGCTCGGGTGGCTGGTTGGAAGTGGTCACCAGCACCACGCCCTGCTCCACCACCAGGCTGAGCAGGCGGCCGAGCAGCATGGCGTCGCCGATGTCGCTGACGAACAGCTCGTCGAAGCACAGCACGCGCACCTCGCGCCCCAGCTCCTCGGCCAGCAGGCGCAACGGGTCGGCATTGCCGGTGAGCTGGAACTGGCGGCGGTGCACCCACTGCATGAAATGATGGAAATGCTGGCGCCGCGCCGGCACCCGCAAGCTGTTGTAGAAGCTGTCCATCAGCCAGGTCTTGCCGCGTCCGACCGGGCCCCAGAGGTAGACGCCCGCTGGCTGCTCGCCACGCTGCAGGGCGACGTGGCAATGCTGCAGCGCGAGGACCGCACGCTGTTGCGCGGCATCGGCGACGAAACCGCTGGCCAGCGCCCGCTCGTACGCGGCCTGGGGCGAGTCCGCCGGGGCCTGCTCGATGACGGTCAACGCAGCACCAGCCGACCGTCGTCCAGCTGCCGCGGCCAGTCGCGACGCGTGAACACCTGCCCCTGCTCGCGCACGCGGCGCACCTCGTCCAGGTCCAGCTCGCAGATCAGCCAGTGGCTGCGCTCAGGGCACAGCTCATCGCTCTCGGCCACGATGCCGCTGGCCGGCATGCCGTAGTCCGAAGGCACGTACAGCGAGGCGCGGCCGTAGCCTTCGTCCAGCGACGGCGACCAGGGCGCCAGGCCGACGGTGGGTGAATGCAGCACGGCGATCTGGTTCTCCAGGGCGCGGGCCTGGGCGCCGATGCGCACGCGGTGGAAGCCGGCGACCGTATCGGTGCAGCTCGGCGCCAGGATCAGGTCCACGCCGGCCTCGGCCAGGGTATGCGCCAGCAGCGGGAATTCGTTGTCGTAGCAGATCAGGATGCCCAGCTTGCCCAGCGCCGTGTCGAACACCTTGAGGCCATTGCCGGCAGCGATGTGCCAGTGCTCGACCTCGAAGCGGGTCATGATCAGCTTGTCCTGAGAACCCAGGTTGCCCTGCGGGCCGAACAACCAGGCCCGGTTGCGATAGACGCCATCATCGTCCAGCACCGCCACCGAGCCCGGCATCAGATGGACGTTCAGGCGTCGCGCCAGCTGCTCGCACAGCGCCAGCCAGCGCGGCAGCAACGGCTGGATGCCGGCGATGGAGCCGTGCAGGTCACCGCGCTCGGCCTCGGGCAACAGGCCGGTCAGCACCAGCCCGGCGTACTCGGGCAGCAGCAGCAGGTCGGCGCCCTGCCCGGCCGCCTCCTCGCAGAGTGCGGTGAGGTGGTCGGCATAGGCCTCCCAGCTCGGCAACAGGTCGATGTGGTACTGACAGGCGGCAACCTTGATCATGCAACAAGCTCCTTGAGCCAGAACGACATGGGCTTGGCCGATTCCTCGGTCTCGTCCAGGTCGCACCAGTGGTATTCGGTATGCAGTTCCGGGTGGTGGCGATAGCCACGGCGCTTCCAGAATTCGTCCAGCGGCTGATAACCCTCGGGGCGCCGCGGGTGGTCGACCGCTCGCTGCACCGCGCAGAAGGTACACCAGTCGATATGCCCCAGGCGCCGCGCATGGGCCTCGCGCTCGGCGAAGAAACGCACGCCCAGGCCGCGCCCGCGCCAGGCCGGCAACAGCACTGACTCGGCGCAGTAGAACAGGCGTGCCGGGTCCCAGCCGCCGGCGATGAAGGGGCGCTGAAAGGCTTCGCTCTCGTCGACCAGCGGCAGCCCCGTGGACGCCCCCACCACCCGTCCCGCGTCGCGCACCAGCACGCACAGGCTGCCCGCGCTGCGCACATAGGTGTCGAGGTACTCGGCCTCGTAGTCGAGGCTGCCGTCGTAGAGGTAGGGAAAATCGCGGAAGACCGTGATGCGCAGGCGCGCCAGGTCTTCGATGTGGGGGGCTATCTGCGGCCCCTGGAGCAATTCGATGTCCATCGGCAGTCGTTCGCCAGCAGCAGGATGACGCCGGCGGCTATGCCGACGAGAAGGGGCGAACTTATCATGCGAGCCGACAAACCACTAACCACGCTACGAAAGGAACTTAGCCATGACCGCCACCGAACTGGTGCAGGCCTACTACGACGCGTTCAACGCCGGGGACATGCCCGCCTTCCTCGACCTGCTGGCCGACGACGTGGTGCACGACATCAACCAGGGTGAGCGCCAGGTCGGCAAGGCCACCTTCGCCGCCTTCATGGACAAGATGAACCGCTGCTACCGCGAGCGCCTGAGCGACATCGTGATCATGCAGAACGCCGGCGGCGACCGCGCCGCAGCCGAATTCGTGGTCCACGGCGAATACCTGGCCGACGACGAAGGCCTGCCGCCGGCGAGTGGGCAGACCTACGTGCTGCCGGCCGGCGCCTTCTTCGAGATCAGGGCCGGCAAGGTCGCGCGCATCAGCAACTACTACAACCTGGGCGACTGGGTCGCGCAGGTGGGTTGAGCGCCGCGTGCCGGGCGTTCAGCAGTCGAAACCGTGCTCCTCGCGGTAGTACGCCGCCTGCTCGGCGGGCATCTGCTTGAACAGTGCACAGACCGTGAAGCTGCCCACCTGGCGGCCGTTGCGCAGGTAGCCCCAGTCGGTGATCTGCTCGCGGCTGAAGCGCAGCTGCTGCCCCCAGGTCACGCTCTTGACCACACGGGGCTCGTTGGCCACCTCGCCGACGAAGCCCTGATCGAGCACACGAAAGTGCGTGATCCAGAACGTCTCGATGCCATGTTCGTCCTCGACCATGACCTGCACCCGGAACCCCTGGGTGCCGGCAGGGGGCGCGGCGGCCAGTTGCAGGAAGTCATCCAGGGTACGCTGCGCCTCGCGCACCGCGGCGGCAATGGCCGCATCCTGGCGATCGGCGGTGACCACCTCGTTGGTGTCACGTGCCTGGACGCCCAGAGCGGCCAGACTCAGCGCGCACAACGCAGAAACCAGTTGGATACGCATGCGGATTCCCTCCCTGCCAGTTGCCTGTTCTATTCGCTGAACGCCGCCATTGCCTCGTCCGGGCAACGCGCCGTCTCATCCACCAGTTGCCATTTCACCCAGCGCTCCAGGCGGCTGTACCAGGCCATGTCGCTGGTATCCAGCCACTGACGGGCCTCCTCGCTGCCGTTGCTGGCCGCGCGCTCCAGCCACAGCCGCCGTTGCACCTGGTTGACGCGGGTGCCACGCCCGTAGCTGTAGGCATCGCTGAGGCTCATCTGCGCGTCGGCATCATCCCTCTCGGCCGCCTGGCAGGTCCAGTACAGCGCCTTGTCGTCGGCCAGACTGAAGTGCATGCCCAGCTCGTCGTCGCTGGCCATGTCCTGAACGCCCGAGGCGTCGTTCCCGTAGAGCCATCCCAGCAGGTACATGGCTTTGACGTCGCCCTGCTGCGCGGCCTGTTCCAGCCAGGACATGACCCTGACCCGCTCAGCGCTATCGCCAGGATTCTCCATGTAGTCGATCGCCAGCTCGATCTGCGCATGCACCAGCCCCTGCTCGGCTGCCATGCTCATCCAGCGCACCCGCTCAGCGCCAGGATCGTCCAGCAGATGGTCGCGGTACAGCAAGGCGAGTTCGAATGCCGCGCGGGTGACACCTTGCTCTGCCGCACTGGCATACCAGAGCCGACTCTGCTCGTACTCCTGCTGCGTATAGAACAGGAAGCCGACGCTGAACTGGGCACAGGCATCGCCATCGATGGCCAGCTCCAACTGCGAGCCAAACTGTGATCGGTCGGTGTTCAGCGAGCACTCCACCACAGCCGCCTGGCAGGTGGAAGCGAACAGCGCCAGGAGGCAGGCGAACAGGCTGCGCCGGGCAATGAGCCTTGCAGGCATGGGGGTCATCCTTGATCTGAAGTCGTGTGTCGTCTGCGCACGAATGCCGGCCAGCAAAGCACCGTGCTCCGGGCATGGCAAGTCTTTAGCAGAGTTGCAGGCCCGATAGTGGCACAAACTGTGATCACCTTCATGCCCCTGCCGCCCCTCCGTCCACCGCCGCCCTTTGCGGGTGATCCCGCGTTTTTCCATCACTTAATACAACGTTAAGCCAGGCTCCACACAATCGCTCCCAGGTTCATCAGCGAGGTTCCACACATGGAACTACCTTGGGCGCATCATGATCGTCCCGTTGCCCGCATCGGTCGTGGCGACAGTTACGAACTTCACCTGGCTTCTCCCGACAGTGCCCGCCGCGCGGCGCTGGAGCAGTTCATCCGCCAGCGCTTCGAAGTGCAGTACGACGCACATATCCGGCACTTCATGCCCTGCCTGTTCGGCCTGGAAAACCAGGCCGGGCAACTGCTCGGCGCCGTCGGCGTGCGCAGCGGCAGCAGCGGCCCGCTGTTTCTCGAACGCTACCTGGACGAACCGATCCAGCACGCCATCGGCGCACGCCTGGGCCACGCCCAGCCTGGCCGCGGCGAGGTCGTGGAGGTGGGCAACCTGGCTGCCGACAGCCCGGGTGCCGCGCGTCTGCTGATCGTCGCCCTGACCGACCTGCTGGTGGCCCTGGGGTTTCGCTGGGTCACCTTCACCGGCACACCGACACTGCTCAACAGCTTTCAGCGCCTGGGGCTGACCCCCATCGCGCTGGGCGAGGCCGATCCGGCGCGCATGGGCGAGGAACTGGCCGACTGGGGCCGTTACTACGACAACCGCCCGCTGGTCATGGCCGGCGACATCCATGGCGGTCATCAGCGTCTGCTGCAGCTGGGCGCCTATCCGCGCCTCGGCCATCAACCGCTCTATGCCCTGGAGGACATGCCCGATGTGGTCTGCAGCTGAATCCCTGTTCGCGTGCATGGCCACCTTCGGCCCGCGCACGGCGCTGGCCGAGGATGGCCACGAGCTGACCTACGACGGCCTGCTGGCAGCCGTGGCCAGCCGCAGCCGGCACCTGCGCGAGCTGGGTGCACAGCGCGTGGCCCTGGCCCTGGACAACGGCATCGACTGGGTGCTGTGGGACCTGGCAACGCTGCATGCCGGCCTGGTCTGCGTACCGCTGCCGGCGTTCTTTTCCGCCGACCAGCAGCGCCACGTGCTGGACAGCGCCGGCATCGACCTGCTGATCGGCGCCGGTGCGCCCGGTTTCGCCAGCCTGGAGGGTGACATCCATCGCCGCAGCGTGGCGCACGCGGCCGAGCTGCACCCCGGCACCTGCAAGATCACCTACACCTCCGGCACCACCGGCCAGCCCAAGGGCGTGTGCCTGGACCTGGCCACGCAACTGGCGGTGGCCGGCAGCCTGGTCGAGGCCAGCGCCAGCCGTGACGTGCAGCGGCACCTGTGCATCCTGCCGCTGGCCACCCTGCTGGAGAACATCGCCGGCGTCTATGCGCCGCTGCTGGCCGGCGCCCGGGTGGAACTGATGCCCATGGCGCGGATCGGCCTGAGCGGCGCCAGCGGCTTCGACCTGGCGCGTTTTCTCCAGGCGCTGCAGGCAGCCCAGCCGAACAGCCTGATCCTGCTGCCGCAGCTGTTGCTGGCGCTGGTCAGCGCGGCCGAGCGCAGGCTGCCGGTGCCGGGCTCGCTGCGCTTCGTCGCGGTCGGTGGCGGCCGGGTCTCCGCGCAGCTGCTGGAACGTGCCGACGCGCTGGAGCTGCCGATCTTCGAGGGCTACGGCCTGTCCGAGTGCGCCTCGGTGGTCTGCCTCAATACCCCGCAAGCGCGCCGCATCGGCAGCACCGGCAAGCCGCTCGGGCACCTGCAGGTCAGGCTGGCAGACGACGGCGAGGTGCTGGTGAAGGGCGCACGCATGCTCGGTTACCTCGGCGAGCCGGCGCCGCAAGGCGAATGGCTGGGCAGTGGTGACCTCGGCCATTTCGAGCAGGGTTTCCTGGTGCTGCACGGGCGCAAGAAGCATCAGTTCATCACCGCTTACGGGCGCAACGTCAACCCGGAGTGGGTCGAATCCGAGCTGGTCCAGCAACTGCCCATTGCCCAGGCCTGGCTGCATGGCGAGGCGCTGCCGGCGAACGTCGCCGTGCTGGTGCCACGCTTTGCCAACACCCCCGACGCGCAGTTGCAGGCGGCCGTGGACGCGGTCAACCAGGAACTGCCGGACTACGCCCGCGTGCACCACTGGCTGCGCGCCGACACGCCTTTCAGCGCGAGCAACGACCTGGCCACGGCCAACGGTCGCCTGCGCCGCCCTGCCCTGTTCAACCATTACCAAGCCGCCATCGCCCAACTGATGGCCGAAGGAGTACACGCATGAGTTTCTACGAATCCCTGCTGGCCCAGACCCAGGTCGAACGCGACTACCTGCTCGGCGCACCGATCATCCAGCAGGCGATGACCGGCCAGGTCGCCCTGCACAGCTACATCGCCTTCCTCACCGAGGCCTACCACCACGTCAAGCACACCGTGCCGCTGCTGATGGCCTGCGGCGCGCGCCTGCCGGAGCGTCTGGAGTGGCTGCGCGAGGCCATCGCCGAGTACATCGAGGAGGAGTACGGCCACCAGGAGTGGGTACTCAACGACATCGCCGCCTGTGGCGCCGATCAGGAGGCGGTGCGCAACGGCACCCCGCGCCTGCCCACCGAACTGATGGTGGCCTATGTCTACGACCGCATCGCCCGACACAACCCGGTGAGTTTCTTCGGCATGGTCAACGTCCTCGAAGGCACCAGCATCGCCCTGGCCACCCAGGCGGCCGGCATCATCCAGGACAAGCTGCAACTGCCGAACAAGGCGTTCAGCTACCTCAACTCCCACGGCAGCCTGGACCTGGAGCACATCGAGTTCTTCAAGAAGCTGATGAACCGCCTGGACAACGACGACGACAAGGCCGCCGTGGTGCACACCGCCAAGGTGGTCTACCGCCTGTACGGCGACATGTTCCGCAGCCTGCCGCTGTCCACGGAGGAGTGACGCCATGCAACCAACGGACTGCCGCGCCCTGCTCACCGGTGCCAGTGGTGGCATCGGCCAGGCCCTGGCCGAGCGCCTGGCCAGTGATGGGGCCCACCTGCTGCTGGCCGGCCGCCGCCTGGAGCCGCTGGAGCCGCTGCTCAAGCGCTTTCCGCAACAGATCCAGCTGGTCCAGGCCGACATCGGCACACGGGCCGGGCGGGATGCGCTGGTCGCCGCGGCGCAGAACTTCGGCGGGCTCAACTGCCTGATCAACGCGGCCGGGGTCAATCGCTTCGGCCTGCTCGACCAGCAGGACGAGCAGCAGATCGCCGAGCTGATCGGTCTCAACGTCACCGCCACGCTGCAGCTGACCCAGCGCCTGCTGCCACTGCTGCGGGCACAGCGCCGGGCCCTGCTGATCAACGTCGGCTCCACCTTCGGCACCATCGGCTACCCGGGCTTCGCCGCCTACTGCGCGAGCAAGTTCGCCCTGCGCGGTTTCTCCGAAGCACTGCGCCGCGAACTGGCCGACACCAACGTCGGCGTCCTCTACTTCGCGCCACGGGCCACCCGCACGCCGATGAACGCGCCCAGCGTGGTGGCGATGAACGACGAGTTGGGGGTGGCCATGGACGACCCCGAGCAGGTCGCCGGCGAACTGCTCCAGGCCATTCGCCACGAGCAGGAAGAACGTTACCTGGGTTGGCCCGAGCGCCTGTTCGTGCGCCTCAACGGCCTGCTGCCGCGGGTGGTCGACCAGGCCCTGCGCAAGCAGTTGCCGATCATTCAACGCTTCGCCCGTCACAAGCACTGAGGAGATTGCCCCGTGAACGCATTTCGCACCCTGATCATCGCCGCGCTCGGCTGTGCCGCCCTGCCCGCCTTCGCCCTGAGCGAGGGCGGCCAGACCCAGCTGCACCAGTTGCAGACGCGCTGGGCCGAGATCAACTACCAGTTGCCGGAGAAGCAGCGCGAAGAAGCCTTCGGCAAGCTGGTCACGCAGGCCGACGCAGCCCTGGCCGGCGAACCCAAGGCGCCGGAGCTGCTGATCTGGCGCGGCATCATCCTCAGCACCCAGGCTGGCGCCAAGGGTGGCCTCGGCGCGCTGAGCCTGGTCAAGCAGGCCAAGTCCAGCCTGGAGCAGGCCCTGGCGATCGACCCGCAGGCACTGGCCGGCTCGGCCTACACCAGCCTTGGCAGCCTGTACTACCAGGTGCCCGGCTGGCCGATCGGTTTCGGTGACGACGACGAAGCCGAGAAACTGCTCAAGCAGGCCCTGGCGATCAACCCCGACGGCATCGACCCGAACTACTTCTACGCTGACTACCTGCAGCGCAAGAAGCGCTACACAGAAGCCCGTGGCGCGCTGCAGAAAGCCCTGGCCGCCAAGGACCGTCCAGGCCGCGAACTGGCTGACAAGGGACGCCGCGCGGAAGCCCAGGCGCTTTTGCAGCAGGTCGAGGGTAAACTCAAGTAATTCATCTGCAGGAGCTGCCATGCGCATTCTTCTCGTCGAAGACGACCCGGCCCTGGGCGAAGGCATTCGTACCGCGCTGAAACCCGAGGGCTACACCGTGGACTGGCTGCAGGACGGCGCCAGCGCCCTGCACGCCCTGAGCCACGAAAGCTTCGAACTGGTCATCCTCGACCTCGGTCTGCCGCGCATGGACGGCCTGCAGGTGCTCAAGCACCTGCGGGCCGCCGCCAACCCGGTGCCGGTGCTGATCCTCACCGCCCGCGATGCCACCGGCGACCGCATCGCCGGGCTCGATGCCGGCGCCGACGATTACCTGGTCAAGCCATTCGACGTGGCCGAACTCAAGGCGCGCCTGCGGGCCTTGTTGCGGCGCAGTTTCCAGCGCCCGCAACCGGCACTGGAATACCGCGGCGTGCGCCTCGACCCGGCCAGCCAGATGGTCGAGTACCAGGGCCAGACCGTGAACCTGCCACGCAAGGAATTCCTCCTCCTGCACGAATTGCTGATCCAGCCCGGCCGCGTGCTGACCCGCGACAAGCTGCAGCAGGCGCTGTATGGCTGGGACGAGGAAGTGGAAAGCAACGCCCTGGAAGTGCACGTGCACCACCTGCGCAAGAAGTTCTTCCCGGAGCTGATCCGCACCGTGCGTGGCGTCGGTTATCTGGTGGACAAATGAGGGTGCTGAAGACCTTCGGCTCCATCCGCACCCGCCTGCTGGTTCTGTTGCTGCTGATGCTCGCCGCCAGCTTCGGCCTGATCAGCCACAAGATCTACAACGACTCCGTGCACGAGGTACGCGAGCTGTTCGACGCCCAGCTGTCGCAGACCGCGCGCCTGCTGATGGGGCTGGTACGCCACGACCTCGACGAGAGCGGGCGCCGCGAGATGCAGACGGTGCTCGACGAGGCGCTGCTGCTGCACAGCGCGCGCAACCCGGAGAACCTGCTCGGTCACGAATACGAAGGCAAGCTGGCCTTCCAGATGCTCGACGACGATGGCGAGCTGCTGTTCCAGTCCGCCAGCGCCCCGCCGGGGTTGCTCAACGACATGATCGAGCAGCTCGGCCTGGCCCTGCCCGATGGCGAACAGCCGATGCGCGAGCGCCTGGCGCAGCTGGCCCGCTACCTGATCGGCTACCACACGCTGAACATCGGCGAGCATCGCTGGCGGGTATTCGTCCTGCATGACAGCCGCGACTACCACTGGGTACTGGCCGGCGAACGCGAGGATGTGCGCGGCGAGCTGATCGGCAAGATCGCCCAGCGCAGCCTGCAGCCGTTGCTGATCGGCCTGCCGCTGGTCGGGCTGTTGCTGTGGCTGGCGGTCGGCTGGGGGCTCAGCCCCCTGCAGCGCATGGCCGACGCCATTCGTGGCCGGGCACCAGACAACCTGTCGCCGCTGGTCTTCCCGCCGCTGCCCAACGAACTGGAACCGATGGCCGCCGCGCTCAACCGCCTGCTGCTGCAGGTCAACCAGTTGCTGGAGCAGGAAAAACGCTTCATCGCCGATGCCGCGCACGAACTGCGCACGCCGCTGGCGGTGCTGCGTATCCACGCGCAGAACGCCCTGGAAGCGCCGGATGCCGCTGACCGCGACGAAGCCCTGCGCCAGCTGGCCGGCGGTGTCGACCGCGCCACCCGCGTGGTGGCCCAGTTGCTGACCCTGGCGCGCCTCGACCCCAACAGCGTGCGCCTGAGCATGGGCAAGACGGACCTGCTGGCGTTTCTGCGCAGCGAACTGGCCGAACTCACCCCGCTGGCCCTGAACCGCCAGCAGGACCTGGTCCTGGAAGCCGACGATCAGGGCGACTACGACCTCGTCGCCGACGCGCCAAGCCTGGGTATTCTGCTGCAGAACCTGGTGAGCAACGCAGTGCAGTACACACCCGCGGGTGGCTGCATCCAGGTCCAGTTGCTGGCCAGCGCGCAGGCGCTGGTGCTGCAGGTGCAGGACAGCGGCCCCGGGGTACCGGCGGAACTGCGCGAGCGCCTGTTCGAACGCTTCTTTCGTCTTGGCGACGGCCAGGGTGCGGGGCTGGGGCTGTCCATCGTACGCCGGGTGGTGGAGTTGCATCAGGGCAGCATCAGCCTGGAAGACTCGGCGCTCGGTGGCTTGCAGGTCAGCGTACGCCTGCCTCGACGCCTGGTCTGAGGCGCCGGTTGCCCGCTGAAGTGGCGGGCAATCGCTCAGGCATAGCCATTGATAATTGCCAGCATAGAAACAATCCAGTTTCTCAATGAGACTGCCACACCGATCATGGCCGCTTGTTCGTCCCATCACCCAGGAGCCCCAGACATGAGCCTGATCAAACGTTTCCTGCAGTCGTCCCGTCCCGCCCGGCAAACCGCCGACACACCCGCGGAAGCGCATCCGAACTTCTGGATGTACCCCTGATTCAGCTGCCCGCGCCCACCACCCGCAACGGCACCTGCCGCCCGGCCTTCTGCGCCAGGTAGCGGGTGCAGCTGACGCGCAGGAACGAGGCGAAGTTGACCACCTCGCCACGCAGGTCCATGACCTCTTCGTAGAGCTTGGTGATCAGCTGGTTGGTGGTCATGCCATCGACTTCGGCGATTTCACGCAGGATGTCCCAGAACTGGTTCTCCAGGCGCAAGGTGGTGACCACGCCACGAATGCGCAGCGAGCGTGAGCGCGACTCGTAGAGAATCGGATCGGCCTTCACATAGAGTTCGCACATCGGCGCTGTCTCCTCTCGGGCGTTGCGGCCCGGATGCGTTCGGGGAATGGCGCCATGATGCACCCCGAATCCGCTCCGGGCCACGTTGCGCTACAGACGGATTTCCGTCCCCAGCACCTTGAGAAACGCCGCCAGCCAGGCCGGATGCGCAGGCCAGGCCGGCGCCGTGACCAGCTTGCCCTGCACGTGCGCCTGGTCCACCGGAATATCCACGTAGGTGCCGCCAGACAGCCCCACCTCCGGCGCACAGGCCGGGTAGGCGCTGCACTCGCGTCCTTCCAGCACACCGGCGGCCGCCAGCAGTTGCGGGCCGTGGCAAACCGCAGCGATGGGCTTGTCCGCGCTGGCGAACGCCTTGACCAGGGCGACGACGTCCGCATTCAGTCGCAGGTATTCGGGCGCACGGCCACCGGGCACCAGCAGCGCGTCGTAATCCTCGGCGCGGACCTTGTCGAAGTCATGGTTCAGGGCAAAGTTGTGCCCGGGCTTCTCGCTGTAGGTCTGGTCGCCCTCGAAGTCGTGGATGGCGGTTCGCACCGTCTGCCCCGCGACCTTGCCCGGGCACACCGCATGCACCGTGTGACCGACCATCTGCAGGGCCTGGAACGGCACCATGGTTTCGTAGTCCTCGGCGTAGTCGCCGACCAGCATGAGAATTTTCTTGGCAGCCATGATCGTCTCCTGAAGGTAGGTTGAACGAGGCCATTATTCGCCCCTAAAGCTTCCGACAGGTAACAACCGGGTACTACTCCCCGACGCGATCAGATACCGACCTTGTCCAGCGCTTCGCCGATCGAGCGCCAGAAACCACGCTGCGGTCGCTCCGGCTCCTGGTGGCTGGCGGCGATGCGGGCCATCGGCTGCACCAGGCGGGTCGCCCCGAGTTCGTGCTGCGCCAACTCGGCCGAGACCAGTTGCAAGGGGCCATCGCCGCCACTCTGCAGCGCCCCGCCCTGTGGTGGCGGGCCGTCCTCGTCGTAACGCAGGTAGTAGGTGCCGCCGACGGCAGCATCCAGGGTGAAGCTGGAGATCAGGGTGAAATCCAGCGGGCCGTCGGCCAGCAAGGTCCAGAAGCTGCCCGCCAGTGGCCGGCGCATTTCCAGCTTGTAGTTGGCCGCCTCGAATTCGAATGCCAGGTAGCCGTTGCTCGGCAGGCTGCCGATCAGCTGGTTGTCGAGAAACAGCCCCGGCGCCTCCAGTTCCTGGTCGGCCCAATCGTTGCGCGGGCGATAGAGGTAGACCAGGGCGCGATTCTCGTCGCTGAGCACATGCGGCTCGAAGACTTCACCCTCGGTGGCGCCGAAGAAGGCCCCAGGCGTGGAACAGGCGGCAAGCAGGACGATGGGCAGCGACGACAGCAGACGACGCATCGGTCATTCCTTCTGATGATGATGCGTCGAGCTTAGCCGCAGTGCCTGCCGACGGCACCCGACGAAAGTGCGGCCCGGTACCTCGCCGATGCGCCAGCGGCCGCAAGCACGACGAAAAAGGCCGACATCGAAGTCGGCCCTGGTCCCTGCCGGTGTCGCTCAGAGTGCGTACTGTTGCAGGTTCGCCATCATTTCCTTGAGCGCCTCGACGTTGTCCGCCGGATGCGCGGCGCCGTCGAAATCGCAGATGCGCTGCCACTGCGCGGCGACGTCGTCAGGGCTGAAACCGGCGCGCGGATCGAAACCGACACCCAGGCTGCGCTCCCAGCGCACCTTGCCGATCCAGCCGCCACCGACCTCGTAGAGGCCGCCGGTGTCCTGGCAGGCGGCGCTACCGAGGTACACCACCAGCGGGCTGACCAGCTCGGGCTTGAGCTGCTCGAACACCTGCGGCGGGATCAGCCCTTCGGTCATGCGCGTGGCGCCGGTGGGCGCGATGGCGTTGATCAGGATGTTGTTCTTGCGCCCTTCGATGGCCAGCGTGCGGGTCAGGCCATAGAGGCCGAGCTTGGCCATGCCGTAGTTGCTCTGGCCGAAGTTGCCGTAGATGCCCGAGGTGGACGAGGTGAAGATCACCCGCCCGAAATTCTGCTCGCGCAGGTGCGGCCAGGCGGCACGGGTGGTCTTGTAGGCGCCTTCGACGTGGACCTTGTAGACTAGGTCCCAGTCGGCGTCTTCCATCTTGTGGAAGCTCTTGTCGCGCAGGATGCCGGCATTGTTGACCAGCACGTCGATGCGGCCGAAGGTATCCAGCGCGGTCTGCACGATCTTGTCCCCATCGGTGACCGAATCATGGTTGGCCACCGCCGTACCGCCGAAGGCGCGAATCTCTTCCACCACCTTGTCCGCGGCCGACGCGTTGGCCCCTTCGCCATGGGTGCTGCCGCCCAGATCATTGACCACCACCCTGGCCCCGTGACGGGCGAACAACAGGGCATGGGCGCGGCCCAGGCCACCACCGGCACCGGTGACTATGACCACTTGATCTTCGAAACGGATGGCATCGCTCATCGAAAGCTCCCTCGGCAGAATGTGAATGCCCCGAGTGTCAGGCAGCCCCGCACGCTTCACAAGGCGCGCGCGGCACCTGAATGACGGCCGATAATGCGACCTTATGCGAGGCGCAGCAGACTCAGGTGGTCGTACAGGTGCATCACGTGCGCGGCGGCATATTCGCCGTGGCTCAGCGCACCGTAGGCGAAATGCGGCTGCAACTCGCCCTGGTATGAGGCGAAACGCACGAAGGCGCTGCGCAGCCGCTGCAGCGCGGCTTCCTGGCGGTCCGGCTCGAGCAGCGCAGCCGCGCCGGGAATCGGCTCGTCGAGCGGGTGCCGCATGCCGCCGCGTGCGCTGAACACGGCGAATGCCGCAGGCCCGAGGCTGTGGCGAAACCAGGCCGGCTTGAGCCGGGGGTAGCCGTCGATGGAGTAGTCGATGCTCTGTGCGCAGTGATTGAACACCTCGCTCGGGCTCCAGCCGCGCAGGCTCTGCAGCGCCCTGCCCTGCAGATCGGCCAGCACCTGCTGCGCGGCAGCGAGGCTCAGCGCAGCCGGGCACGGGCCACCGGGCAAGGCCCAGAACCCGGCGCCAAGCGCAGCCACGCCAGCAACGGCGGTACCTTTCAGCAGTGTTCGGCGCTGCATGCCACGGTCTCCGGCAGATCACGGAACTGCAGATAATGCGCGAGCACCTGGTCAGGCGCCTCGAGCTGCGGGTAATGGCCGATGCCCTCCAGCAGCACGGTATCGGCCGCGGTGATCAGCTCGCGGTAGCGCGCCACCATGTGCGCACCGGAGATGGGGTCGACGGCGCCATCGATGACGCGCATCGGCACCTGCGTCGCCTGCATCGCCGCGACCCAGCGCTCGCGTTGCTGGCGCCGCTCGGGCATGTAGCGGATCAGACGGTGCATCACCGCCGGGCCGTTGTTGTGCTCGATCAGTTGCCACAGCGCATCCAGCTCGGCCTCACTGGCCTGGGTATGCGGACCGAGGATGCGGGCAAAGCTCTGCGCCAGCTTGCGCCGTGAGAACAGCCGCCCGATCAGCGGCCCCAGGGGGCCCAGCAGCAGTTTCTGCACGCGCACCGGATGGTGGGTCTCGGGGAACAGGCCGCCATTGAGGAACACGCAACTGGCCAGTTGCAGGCGCCCCTCCTGATGGCGGGCGATCAGCTCCTGCGCCACGCTGTCGCCATAGTCGTGCGCCAGCACGTGCACGGGGCGTCGCTCGCCGACCTGCGCCAGCAGCGCCTGCTGCAGGTCGGCCTGCTCCAGCAGGCTGTAGGCATGGCCACGCGGCTTGGCCGAATAACCGAAACCGAGCATGTCGCAGGCGATCAGCCGGTAGCGCCCGGCCAGCGGTGCCCACAGGCGATGCCAGTCCCAGCTCGCGGTGGGGAAGCCATGGATCAGCAGCAGGGGCTCGGCATCCGCCGCGCCTGCCAGCCAGTAGCGTATCGGCTGGCCGGCGAAGGTCATGGTCCGGCCCTGCGCCTGCCAGTGCTGCAGGTCGATGCCTGGCAGTTCGCTCACTGGTCGTAGCCCGGCATCTGCTGATCCAGCTTGCGCAGCAGCGCCGGCCAGGGCAATGCGCCGCCCATGCCCTGCTGCGTCTTCATCACCCCGGCGATCATCGCCCTGGCGCCATCGAGAATCTGCTGCGGGATGTGGATCAGCTCGGTGCCCGCGCCCTGCGCCATGACCTGGATCTCGCAGGCGCGTTGCAGGGTGAACATACCGAGGAAGGCATCGGCGATGCTGCCGAAGGCGGTGAGCAGGCCATGGTTGGGCAGGATCATGAAGTTCTTGTCGCCCAGGTCGGCCTGCAGGCGCGCCTTCTCGTCATGGTTCAGCGCCACGCCCTCGTACCCGTGGTAAGCCAGGCTGGCGAGGACGAACAGCGACTGCTGGGACAGCGGCAACAGGCCCTGTTTCTGCGCCGACACGGCGATGCCCGCCGGCGTATGGATATGCAGCACGCAACCGACATCGTGGCGCACCTCGTGCACCGCGCTGTGGATGGTGTAGCCGGCCGGATTGATGTCGAACGGGCTGTCCATCAGCTTGCTGCCGGCCAGGTCGACCTTGACCAGGCTCGACGCGGTGATTTCGTGGAACATCAGCCCGTAGGGGTTGATGAGGAAATCCTCGGTGCCCGGCACCTTGGCCGAGATATGGGTGAAGATCAGGTCATCCCAACCGTACAGCGCGATCAGGCGATAGCACGCCGCGAGGTCGACGCGGGTGCGCCATTCGGCCTCGGAGACCTGATTCTTCACGGCAGGGAGTTTCAGCGGAGCATTCACGGCGGTCACCTCGATATTCTTGTTGGTCGGTGGTGTCCGCAGTCTAGTCCTGCGCTTGTCGGGCGGTAGTCTCCCTGGCAGCCATCTTGATGGCTTTGCGGGTCACGAGGCTGGCGCGCCGAGGGGCGATAAGCGGGTATTCGCCGTGGTGATCGGCGTGTCAGAGCAGCTCGGGATACTCGGCCACCAGCTGCGGCCACTGCGCCTGAGCCTGCGGATCATCGGCCAGCAAGCGGAAGCCGGCGAACTGAAACTCCGGTGCCACGCTGCAGCCGACCAGGGTGTAGGGCCCTGTCGAACGGGCGGCCTGCCAGGCATGGGCAGGCACGGCGCGCTGCGGCAACTGCTCGCCCTCGACGGGACCGAGCAGCTCGCAACGCGGGCTGCCAGGCGCATCGGCGATCAGCAGTTGCAACGGATCGCCCTCGTGGAAATGCCACAGCTCATCGGCATCGACCTGGTGCCAGCGACTCACCACTCCACCCGGCAGCAGGAACAGAATGGCGCTGGAGGCCGCCCGCCCCTGCGCATCGCGCTGCGAGGCAACGAACAGCCGCCGGTAGAAACCGCCCTCCGGATGCGCGTCGAGGCCGAGGCGCTCGATCAACTGCCGCGCACGCGGGTGCATGTCAGCCCTTCAGCGCAGTAGCCAGCGCCTGCAGCCAGGGCTCTGCGTCGCTTTCCGGGGTGACCGTCTCGCTGGAGTCCAGGCGCAGCATCTCGACCGCCTCGCGCAGGCCCAGCTCGGCATACAGCTCGCGCATCAGCTCGCCGCCGCCACAGAAGGTGTCATAGCTGGAGTCGCCCAGCGCCAGCACTGCGGCGGGTCGCCCCGCCATGGCCGGCAGACGGTCACGCAGCTCGCTGTACAGCGGCAGCAGGTTGTCCGGCAGCTCGCCCATGCCGGTGGTGGAGGTAACGGTGAGCAAGGCATCGGGGGCGAACGCCAGCAGTTCATCGAGGCTCATGTTCGCTTTGTGCCAGGCATCCAGCCCGGCAGCCTTGAGCTGACGCTCGGCGTGGCGGGCGACTTCCTCGGCCGTGCCGTAGACCGATCCCGAGACGATGGCGACTTTCATGACAACTCCAGAAACAGGAAAAACGCCGCGCATTATGCCGCAAGTAGACAGCATGACCCGATGTTTTAGAATGCTCTGCATATCCTTTGCGGAATCGAACCGATGATCAATGCCAAGCTACTGCAACTGGTAGTCGACGCCTCCAACGACGGAATCGTGGTGGCCGAGCAGGAAGGTGAAGACAACATCCTCATCTATGCCAACGCGGCGTTCGAGCGTCTGACCGGCTACGCCAGCGACGACATCCTCTACCAGGACTGCCGTTTCCTGCAGGGCAGCGACCGCGCACAGGCCGGCCTGCAGGCGATTCGCGATGCGGTCAAGGCGCAACGGCCCTGCCGCCAGATCATCCGCAACTACCGCAAGGACGGCAGCGCCTTCTGGAACGAGCTGTCGATCACCCCGGTGCTCAACGAAGGCGACCAGCTGACCTACTACATCGGCATCCAGAAGGACGTCACCGAGCAGGTACAGGCCCAGCAGCGCGTCAAGGAGCTGGAAAGCGAAGTGGCCGAGCTGAAGGCCGAGCTGGCACGCCTGAAAAGCTGACGAACGGACAAAACTATCCGCCGGTAACGCAGTCCGAAGGGTTTACCCCCCTTGTAGTCTCATTCCATGCAACGCGACCCACTGCTGACCCAGGCCGAGCTGGATTTCATCCAGGAACTCATCTCCCAGCCCCTGCGCGCGCCCCGCTCGGCGGCTGTCGCGCAGCTGGCCATCGGCGAGCAGCTGAGCGCACTGCTGAGCCACGTGAGCGACGCCCGGCAGTTGAGCCTGAACACCCACAGCGACCACGAGCACCTGAGCTTTCCGCTGTATCTGGTCCAGGACAGCGAGACGCAGTCACGCCTGGAGCTTGGCGCCCCGCTGATCTTCGAGCAGGGTTTGCACGAACGCCCCTGGCGCCTGCAACTGCCCGGCCCGCTGCCCCTGCTCGACGGCAACGAGCAGCCCAGTGGACTGACGGCGCTGGAGCTGTCGAACAACGGCATGCTGGTGCAGTACGCCAAGGCCGGTACTCCGGCCAAGGACCAGTTGCTGCAACTGATGCTGCCGATGGAGCGCCGCGTGCAGCTGCGCGCCTGCCTGGTCCGGCGCGTCGACCGTCGGCATTACGCCTACAGCGTGGAAACCCTGCACGCCGAAGACGAGCAGACGTTGCGTCAGTATCTCTTCGAGAAGCACAGCGAGCATCGGCAACAGCCTGAAGCCATCGTCTGACGCAGCGCCGGCAGGCTCCCCGTTCAGGTATCGAGATGCCCGGCCAGGAACTGCCGGAGGCGCCGCTGCATCAGCCGCGCCTCGCTCCCCAGGCAGGCGATTGGCGAGCCGGCCAGGCTCTCCTCGGCCAGATCGGCCCCTTCCCCGGCGAGCAACAATGGGCATTGCAACCCCAGTGCGAGACGCGTCAGTTGTCGTGGCAGCTCGTCGCCAGGCGGTTGCTGGCTGAAGATGACCAGCGCGTGCGGCTGCATGCGCTCGCAGACCAGCGCCAGGTCGGTCAGCGGCGTGCCCGGCCCCATCACCGTCACGTCGATGTCATGACTGCCGAGCAGCAGCGCGGCGACCAGCAGTTCGAGCTCCCGACAGTGATTCGGCAATGCCACCAGCAGCACGCGCTGCCGCGACTCGTCGCGCCCCAGCTGCAGGCGCTGCCAGCAACGTCCGCGCAGGAAGGCATCGAGCATCAGCCATTCGCTGCGCTGACCCGGATCGTCCTGGCGCAGCAGCAGCTCCTGCCAGACCGGCATGAGGATGTCCTGGAACACCACCGGCAAGGGGTAGCAGGAGAAGATCTGCCCATACAGGCGCGCCACGCTGGCCTCGTCGAAATGCTGTAGGGCACTGCGCAGCTGCTCCTGCCACTGGCTCCAGTCATCACCGCTGACCTCGTTGTAGGCCGGCGCCGGAGCCGTGCGACTGCTGGCACTCTTGGCCAGGATGGAACCGACCTTGCTGACCGCAACACCGCGCTCGATCCAGGCCAGGATGCTGCGCACCGCGTCGATGTCGGCCTGGGAGTAGAGGCGATGGCCACTGTCGGTACGCGTCGGCTGGATCAGCCCGTAGCGCCGCTCCCAGGCACGCAGGGTGACGGGGTTGACCCCGGTCAGACGCGACACCTCGCGGATCGGGAACAGCTCTTCCTGCTTCAAGGCATTGGACGCAAGTGAAGTGACACCAGCGAGTTCGGACATGGCTTCGGGCATCGCGGCAAGTGACAGGCCGGCATTGTAACCCAGCCTGTGCACACACCCTATACAACGCCGTGCGCTGCACAACAATGCAGCTCCAACGGCGCCATGCGCCCTGCCTGGGTGCAGCTCGACAGTGCCTGCCTGCGCGCCTGGCGGCTGTGAGCCC
Source organism: Ectopseudomonas khazarica (assembly GCF_017915135.1). NCBI lineage: Bacteria > Pseudomonadati > Pseudomonadota > Gammaproteobacteria > Pseudomonadales > Pseudomonadaceae > Ectopseudomonas > Ectopseudomonas khazarica. The sequence goes on from NZ_CP068551.1 coordinate 3,084,252, forward strand.
GCGCCATATGAGGGGGCTGGCTAATTTGCACAAAACCGGAATAATCCTTGCTGCATTTTTCGTCGAGCACAGCACCCCGTGCCCGACAGCGCCTGATGCCCCACCCGGCCAAGGCAACATTCGAGGAGATACACAATGTCCCCTGTTACCCTCATGGTGGCGCGCCGCGTCGCCAACGGTCGTTATCACGACTTCATCGCCTGGCTGCGTGAAGGCGAACACCTCGCCACCGACTTCCCCGGCTATCTCGGTTCCGGCGTGCTGGCGCCACCGCCAGGTGACGACGAATTCCAGATCGTGTTCCGCTTCAGCGACGAGCAGACCATGGCCTCCTGGGAACACTCGGCCTCGCGCCAGGCCTGGCTCGCACGGGGCGCCGGCCTGTTCGCCCAGCCTCAGGAGAAACGCGCCGTCGGCCTCGATGCCTGGTTCGGCAGCAGCCTTCGCCAACCTCCGCGCTGGAAACAGAGCGTGGCCATCTGGCTGGCCTTCTTTCCCGTCTCGCTGGCCTTCAACCTGCTGTTCGGCCCCTGGCTGGCGGACCTGTCGCTGGTGACCCGCATACTGCTGTCGACGCTGGCCCTGACGCCACTGATGACCTACCTGTTCATACCGCTCTCGACCCGGCTGCTCGAACCCTGGCTGCAAGGTAACTATCAGACGCGTCTGAGCAGGCGTGCCGCCAGCATCGGCAAACCCTGACCCTTGACCGTTTCGACGACCGGCCAGCCCTGTGCTGGCCGGTTGCGTTCTGCCCGCTGGCCGCCGAAAACCTATACACGCAACAATAAATGTACAAATAAAGTACAACAAGCTGCCAAGCATAACTGAGCAAAAAAGCCTTTAAAGTCAGCAAAATGGGCAAGCCAGCTGACCCAGACGCTAAACCCGCACGCTTCACATGGTTGTACAAGCGACAGCTCTGGTATAGCTTTGTCCATGGCTTGGTGCGTGCCGCCTGCCACTGGTCAGGTACCCAAGGGCGGTACAGCCAGGCCTTCGCCCTTTCTGCGTGAGTCGCACATGAGCGCTGCCTCTTTACCCATTTTGATCACCGGTGCCGGCCAGCGGGTCGGCCTGTACTGCGCCGAGCGCCTGCTCGACGAGGGTCAACCGGTGATCATCAGCTATCGCCAGGAACGCGACAGCATCGCGCGGTTGCGTGAGCGTGGCGCCATTGCCATGCAGGCGGACTTCAGCGACGAAGCCGGCATCATGCGTTTCATCGAACAGCTCAGGAGCCAGTGCCGAGGCCTGCGTGCCATCGTGCACAACGCCTCGCAGTGGCTGGCGGAAACGCCAGGCGCGGAAGCCGAAGTCTTCCGCCAGCTGTTCACCGTGCACATGCTCGCGCCCTACCTGATCAACCTGCACTGCAGCGAATTGCTGCTGCAGTCCGAACAGGCGGATATCGTCCACGTCAGCGACGACGTGGTGCGCAAGGGCAGCGCCAATCGTTCGGCCTATTGCGCCAGCAAGGCCGGCCTGGAGAGTCTGACCCTGTCGTTCGCCGCGCGCCTGGGCCCCCGTATCAAGGTCAATGGCATCGCCCCGGCACTGCTGATGTTCAACGCGGGTGACGACGAGGCCTATCGCGCCAAGGCCCTGGAGAAATCGGCGCTGGGTATCGAGCCCGGCCCACAGGCCTTCTATCAGAGCCTGCGCTACCTGCTCGACAACCCCTACCTGACCGGAACCACCCTTACCCTCAATGGTGGTCGCCACCTCAAGTGAGGCGCCCACTCATCAGGACACTGCCATGAGCGAACCCCTTTCCCAGCACTACCGCGAAATTCTCAAGGGCCTCGGTGAAAACCCCGAGCGCGAAGGCCTGCTCGACACGCCCAAACGCGCGGCCAAGGCCATGCAGTACCTCTGCCATGGCTATCAGCAGTCGCTGGAGGAGATCGTCAACGGCGCGCTGTTCGAGTCCGACAACGACGAGATGGTGATCGTCAAGGACATCGAGCTGTACTCGCTGTGCGAGCACCACCTGCTGCCCTTCATCGGCAAGGCGCACGTGGCCTACATCCCCACCGGCAAGGTGCTGGGCCTGTCCAAGGTGGCGCGCATCGTCGACATGTACGCGCGGCGTCTGCAGATCCAGGAAAACCTGACCAAGCAGATCGCCGATGCCATTGCCCGCGTGACCAAAGCCGCCGGCGTCGCCGTGGTGATCGAAGCCAAGCACATGTGCATGATGATGCGCGGCGTGGAGAAGCAGAACTCGGTGATGAGCAGCTCGGTAATGCTTGGTGCTTTCCGCGAGTCCTGCAACACTCGTCACGAATTCCTGCAATTGATCGGACGGAACAGCTAATGCCGCGACTGGAACCCGGAATGGCGCGCATCCGCGTCAAGGACCTGCGCCTGCGCACCTACATTGGCATCAAGGAAGAGGAGATCAACAACAAGCAGGACGTGTTGATCAACCTGACCATCCTCTATCCGGCAGTCGATGCCGTGGAAGTCAACGACATCGACCACGCCCTCAACTACCGCACCATCACCAAGGCGATCATCGCCCATGTCGAAGGCAACCGCTTCGCCCTGCTGGAACGCCTGACGCAGGAGATTCTCGACCTGGTCATGGCCCACCAGGCCGTGCGCTACGCCGAGGTGGAAGTGGACAAACCCCATGCCCTGCGCTTCGCCGAATCGGTGTCCATCACCCTCGCCGGCCATCGCTGACGGCGGCTTGCTGCCTCCCGGCGAGGCTCTTATCATCGCCGCCATCTAATCCCGGAGAGCCCGCCATGACCGAACAACAACGTCTGGAACTGGAAGCCGCAACCTTTCGCGCCCTGCTGCAGCACCTGCGCACGCGCTCTGACGTGCAGAACATCGACCTGATGAACCTGGCCGGTTTCTGCCGCAACTGCCTGTCGAAGTGGTACAAGGCCGCGGCCGACGATCAGGGCCTCGAGGTCAGCGTCGATCAGGCCCGCGAGACGGTGTACGGCATGCCCTACGCCGACTGGAAAGCCAAGTACCAGACAGAAGCATCGGCCGAACAGAAGGCCGCATTCGAACAAGGAAAACACTGATGACCGCTCTCAGCGCCCTGCGCAGCCGCCTGCTGCAGGACGACTTCGCCTTCAGCGAAACCCTGGCCTTCGTCGCCGAGCACTACGACTACCAGCCCAGCGCCTTCCGTAATGGCGCCGTGGAAAACGCCGCCGGACAGAACGAAGGCTCGTGCAAGACCCTGGGCCTGGCACTGCTGGAAGGCTTCAGCCAGGAAGAAGCGCTGCGCGCCTTCGGCGAGCACTACCGTAGCGTGCTGGCCACGCCGCAAGGCAGCGACCACGGCAACATTCGCGCACTGCAGGCCCACGGCCTGGAAGGCGTCGCGTTCGAGCAGCAACCGCTCACCCGAAAAGCCTGAAGCTGCAGCGCAAAAAATTGCGCAATTGTCAGCAAATGCTGACAGACATCACATTGCCATCGCTTTATCCTGCGCGCCATAACAACTCATGGAACACGAGGGAACGTGTTCTGCGCGCAGTCGCCCTTCCCTCCTGTTTCGCGCTCGGCATGGAGTCGACCGATGCAGCAGACCCTGGTATGGAAACCCTGGCACACCCCCGGCGTGGAAACCCTGCGCCTGAGTCAGGATGCCCACGGCATCCACGCGACCAGCCACCTCATGCAGGTGATCAAGGGCAACAGCATCGTTGCCAACTACCTGATCGACTGTGACGCAAGCTGGCGCTTCCGCCGCCTCTGGCTCAAGGTCGACAACCACGGCCAGCGCCGCATCTGCCTGCAGCGCGATCTGCGTGGCCGCTGGCTGCTCGACGGCGAGCATCGCCCGGACCTGCAGGAGTGCCAGCACGTCATGTTGTCGGCCTCGCCCTTCACCCACACGCCGCCGCTGCAACGCAGTGCCCTGGAAACCGGGCAGAGCGACGAGATGCGCGTCGCCTACGTCGACCTGCTGAGCCTCAAGGTGGAGGCGCGCCAGCAACGCTACCAGTGCCTGCAGCGTCGCCCTGGCGAGAGCCTGTACCGCAGCCAGGCCGAAGGCCGTGAACATCAGGAGCTGAGCGTCGATGACCAGGCCCTGCTGCTCAAGGCCAGCGAACACTACCTGCGCCTGAGCCAGCGCGAACTGAAGGTCAGCGCGCTGGTGTAGAGGGCCGCGAGGCGTGACGCTGACGCCGCCCTTCGTCAGATGGGCAGTTGCCCGAAGGCCCAGCGCAACAGGAAGAACACCAGCAAGCCGCCGCCGATGGTCGCCAGCAGATGCCGGGTACAGGCGGCAATGGCGATGGCCGCCAGGCCGGCCAGCAGGTAGGCGTTGTTCCAGCTCAGCGCCCAGTGTTGCCCGTCCGGCAACAGCATGCCCGGCACCACGATGGCGCTCAGCACGGCGGTCGGCACGTAATGCAGCCCTTGCCGGACCAGGGGCGGGAATCGCAGGTCGGGGAAAGCGAACAGGCTGTAGCGGGTGACGAAGGTAATCGCCAGCATGCCGAGGATCAGCAACCAGATATCCATCAGACCAGCTCCTCCTGCAGCAGCGGCCGACGCCGCTCCAGCCATACCCCGACGACGATGCCGCTGGCTGCGGCGGCCATCAGCCCAAGCTTGTAGGGCAGCGCATGGCAGACCAGCGCGACGCCTGCCGCGACCAGGGCGGCGGCGACCTGTGGCTGGTTGCGCAGCATCGGCACGACGATGCCGATGAAGGTCGCCAGCATGGCGAAGTCCAGGCCCCAGGCACCGATGTTCGGCACGGCCTGGCCGAACAGCACGCCGACCAGCGTGCACAGTTGCCAGTTGCAGTACATGGCCAGCGCCGCACCGAGGAAATACCAGTGGCGATGGGCGCCCTGGTCACCCCGCGCATAACGCTGCACCACCACCGCGTAGGCTTCGTCGGTGAGCCAGAAGGCCAGCGGCATGCGCCAGCGCTTGGGCAGGTGGCGCACGTGGGGCTGCATACTGGCGCTGTACAGGGCATGGCGCAGGTTGACCACGAACGTGGTCAGCAGCACCACGGTGATGCCGGCACCGCCCGCCAGCAAGCTGATGGCGATGAACTGCGCCGAGCCGGCGAAGACCAGCAGGGACATCCCCTGCGTCTGCCAGGGATCGAGCCCGGCGGAACCGGCCAGGCTGCCGAAGATGATGCCGAAGGGAATGGCGCCGAGCAGCATGGGCAGCATATCGCGGGCACCCTGGGTGAACTCGTGTTGACGGGACATGGAACCTCCTTGGGCAGACGAGCTTAGCCAGGCGGTCCGGGTCGGGTCTTGAACGTTCTTGCTGTCAGTAGAAACCGGCGACGATCTCCTGCACGCAGGCGGGGTCGAGGTCGCGCTGCATCACCACCCCCTCGAGCCCGAGCAGATCGCCGAGGTCCGAGTAGATGCCACGGCCACGTTCGCTGACCGCCTTCTCGCTGCCGTCGGCGCACAGCAGGCGATAGTCGAAGGCGAACGGTCGTGCGACGCGCACGCCCTCCTGGACGCGACGCCAGACCCGCTCGCGATCCTGCGGATGAATCAGGCTGTTGAACGTCAGGCTCTGGCTGTCGACCAGCGCCTGCGGTGCATGGCCGGTCAGCTCCAGGCAGCCGGCGCTGACGTACTCCATGCTCCAGTGGCGGTTGTTGCGGCAGCGGTAGACCATCAGCGGCAGGCCATCGAGCAGGTTGTTGAGGCTGCGATGGCGCGCCTGCAACTGCTGGTGCACGGGGACCTGGGCGCTGATATCGGCCAGGCTGGCGACAAAGCCACCCGGCCGCCGGACCAGGCGCACCTCGACCCAGTGCAGCTCGCCAGCCGGGCCGAGGTAGCGCAGGCTGCCGACCCAGGGTGCCGCGCCTGTCTCCAGACCCTGCATCGCCTGCTGCCACAGGTTGCGATCCTCGATGTGCAGGAACTGGCGGTGGTCGAGGCCCAGGCAGTCGCCCACGCGCCGCCCGCTGAGCAGCTCCCAGCCACGATTGCCACGCAGCATCGCCCCGGCCGCGTCCAGCTGGATCAGCGCCACCGGCAGTTCATCGAAACCCAGCGCGCCGGCCTCGGCCCTGGCCACGCGGCCACCCAGGCGGCCCAGATAATGGATCAGCCGCTTCATCACTGCCCTCCCGCGCCATCGATCAGTTGGCTGCGATGCGCCCAGGCCGCCAGTTCCAGGCGCGAACGCAGGTTGAGCTTGCTCAGCAGATGCTTCACGTAGACCTTCACCGTGCCCTCGCTGATACCCAGTTGCCGGGCAATCAGCTTGTTGCTGAAACCCTCGCTGATCAGCGCCAGCGTCTGCCGCTCACGTTCGGTCAGCTCGACACGCGCGGGCTCGTGCGACACGTCATCGCGCATGCCGCCGGCCAGCAGCGCCGACAGCGCCGGATCGAGCCGCGCCTGCCCACTGGCACAGGCCCGCACCGCATCCAGCAGTTCCTCCGGCTCGCGGTCCTTGAGCAGATAGCCATCGGCACCTGCCCGCAACGCGGCCAGCAGATCGTCGCGGGCGGCCGAGGCGGTCAGCACCATGACCCGGCTGGCCGGCAGGTCGAGCTTGAGCATGTGCAGGGTGTCAAGGCCATCCAGACCGGGCATGTGCAGGTCGAGCAGGATCATCTGCGGCTCCACGCGCCGCGCCAGCTCGATGCCTGCGGCGCCGCCGGAAACGCTGCCGACCACGCGGAATTCCCCGGACGACTCGAACAGCTCGGCCAGCCCGCGACGCAGCAGCGGATGATCGTCGATCAACAGCAGGCTGAAGGGCGCGCTCATGTCCGCCCCCAGTGCAGGCGCACGCAGGTGCCGCGTCCCGGCGCCGACTCGATCGACAGCTGCGCGCCAATGGCCGCCGCCCGCTCACGCATGATCGTCACACCGAAATGCCCGCCCTCGGGCGGCTGCGCCGGCAAGCCGACACCGTCGTCATGCACCTCGACCACCGCGCCGCTGCCCTGTGGCCACAGGCGGATCCACACCTGCCGCGCATGCGAATGGCGCACGACGTTGGCCAGCGCCTCGCGCACGATCTGCAGCACCTGCAATTGCGCCTCGCTCGGCAGCGCATGGGCCGGCAGGCGGTTGTCCAGGCTGAAGACGCAGCCGCTGCTGCGCGAGAACTCCTCCACCGAGCTTTCCAGTGCCTGGCGCAGCGAGCGGCCATCCATGGTCAGCCGCGCGCTGCTGATCAGTTCGCGCACCTGCCGGTGCATGACCCGCAGGCCGTCGCGCAAGTCATCGAGCATGACCTGCGCGGCATCGTGCTGGCGCTCGTCCAGCACGGTCTGCAGGCGGCTGGCGCGGATCTGCAGGTAACTGAGCTGCTGCGCCACCGAATCGTGCAGCTCCCGCGCCAGTACGCCGCGCTCGGCGCTCAGCTCGCGTCGGCGCAGACGCCGCTCCTCGGCGAAGGCCTGCAACGCCTCGCCCAGGGGGCGGCTCATCTCACGCAGGCGCTCGCGCTGCCACAGCTGCGGGCGCTGCGGGAAATCCACCCGCAACAGCGCCCCCTGCCGGTCCTCCTGGTAAAGGCCGGCCAGGGCACGGTAGCGGCCCTGGGCCAGACAGCCCGGGCAGAGGCGTACCCGGCCCGGCAAGGGCGGTTCGATGCAGTGCGCGGGACAGTCGCCCGCCACCCAGTCCTCCGCTGTCCCCAGGTGGCGCCAGCCGGGTGCGCCGAGCTGCGGCAACGACAGCTGCACGGCCGCCGCCTGCAATGCCCGCTGCAGGTGCGGCAGCAGCTCCAGCAACGGCGCATCGGCACCGGCCTGCTGCAACAGACGCAGGGGCAATGCGGCGAGTGCCTGGCGATAGGCCGGCGGTTCCGGCACGTCTCGCGGTCGACGCTCGACCAGGAAGGTACGCAGTAGCAACTGGAGCATGCGCTCTCCGCCATGGCCCGTGATGGTGGATGGAACCAGCAAATTCCATGCCCCAACGCCGCCCTGCAAAGCACTGACAAGAAAGATTATTTCCTTGAGAGAAATCACCGACGCCGCCGCACCGCACCAGCACGACGCAGGTAAGCCCCGCTGCGGGGCAGTGTCGGACGTCCGCCTACCCCCAAGGAGGTATTCCTTCCGGGCGAATTGCAGGCCGGTGTCAGGGCCGTATCGTATTTCCCACAAGGAACTTTTATTTCCTGAAAATCATTAGAACCCTCGACACGGGAGACCCACCATGACCACTCGCATCGCCATCATCGGCGCCGGCCCCTGCGGCCTGGCCCAGTTGCGTGCCTTCCAGTCCGCTGCGGCCAAAGGCGCGGACATCCCGGAGCTGGTCTGCTTTGAAAAGCAGAGCGACTGGGGTGGCATGTGGAACTACACCTGGCGCACCGGCCTCGACGAGCATGGCGAACCCGTGCACGGCAGCATGTACCGCTACCTGTGGTCGAACGGACCGAAGGAATGCCTGGAGTTCGCCGACTACACCTTCGACGAGCACTTCGGCCGCCCCATGGGCTCCTACCCGCCGCGCGAAGTGCTGTGGGACTACATCAAGGGGCGCGTCGAGAAGGCCGGCGTGCGCCGCTACATCCAGTTCAACACTGCCGTGCGCGGGGTGAGCTTCGACGAGGCCAGCGGCCAGTTCGACGTCACCGTGCACAGCTATGACCAGGACCTCACCCGCACCGAGCGCTTCGACTACGTGGTGGTCGCCAGCGGCCACTTCTCCACGCCCAACGTGCCTTACTTCGAGGGTTTCGAGAGCTTCGCCGGGCGCGTGCTGCACGCCCATGACTTCCGCGATGCCCTGGAATTCAAGGGCAAGGACGTGCTCATCGTCGGCTCCAGCTATTCGGCCGAGGACATCGGCTCGCAGTGCTACAAGTACGGCGCACGCTCGATCACCAGCTGCTACCGCACCGCGCCGATGGGCTACCGGTGGCCGGAGAACTGGGAGGAGAAACCCCTGCTGACGCACGTCCAGGGCAGCAGCGCGTTCTTCGCCGACGGCACCAGCAAGCACATCGACGCCATCGTCCTGTGCACCGGCTACAAGCACCACTTCCCCTTCCTCGCGGAGGCGCTGCGGCTGAAGACCGACAACCGCCTGTGGCCCCTGAACCTGTACAAGGGCGTGCTGTGGGAAGACAACCCGAAACTGATCTACCTCGGCATGCAGGACCAGTGGTACAGCTTCAACATGTTCGATGCCCAGGCCTGGTACGCCCGCGACGTGATCCTCGGGCGCATCGCCCTGCCCGAGCAGGCCGCCATGCACGCCGAGGACCTGGCCTGGCGCGAGGAAGAACTGACCCTGAAGAACGCCCAGGAAATGTTCGAATTCCAGGGCAAGTACATCCAGACGCTGATCGATGCCACCGACTACCCGAGCTTCGACATCGCCGCGGTGAACCAGACCTTCCTCGAGTGGAAGCACGACAAGTACGACGACATCATGGGCTACCGCAACAAGTGCCACCGCTCACTGATGACCGGCACCCTGGCCACGCCGCACCACACCTCCTGGCTGGAAGCGCTGGACGACTCGCTCGCGGCCTACCTGGCGGACACGCCCCAGGCGGCCATCAAGGCCGTGAGCTGACGCCGGCTCCTGCGAAAAACCGCCGCCTCATCCTCCATCCTTGCGGAGCCTCTCATGTTGCAACCTGTGATCAGCCGGCCGCACGAGCCGGCGCTGTTCGCCCGCGCGCCGGGGCTGGAACGCCATCGCGTCGCCCCCGGCGGCCTGACGGTGATCGCCCTGGAACCCGGCGACCGCCTGGAGGTGATCGACCGCGAAGGCGATCAGTGCGGCGAGTTGCTGGCCTTCGACGACAACGGCCGCGAAGCGCTCGCCGCTCTCGGCCTGCAGGGCAGCGCCGGCGCCGACTTCATCGGCCGCCTGCTCAGCGACGGCAGCCGTGAGTCGCTGCACGTCGCCAGCGGCCTGGGCAAACGCCGGGTCGACTGCCGCCACCTGCCGCCCGCCGCGCGTCTGTGGCCAGCGGGCACGCCTGCCGGCTTCAGCCGCGCCTTCACCAGCAGCGCGGCAGTGCTGGTGGTGGTCGCGGCGCCTGGCGCTCCGGTGGCCGTGGACGCGCAGCAACGTGCCAGCGAACTGCGCCTGATCATCCAGCGCGCCAATCCGGCGAGCCTGTTGCTGCCGGCCCTGCCCGCTCCGCTCGGCGAGGTGATCGACGAGTTCACCCTCGCCCCCGGCACGGCGCGCGACTACGTCGTCGCCCCCGGTCAGTACATCCAGGTGCTCGACGTCGCCGGGCGGCAATGCTCGGACTTCGTCGCCTTCGACCGCCGCGGCCTGGACGCCGGGCGGGAGATCGACCTCGACCCCACCGTCACCCGCACCCTCAACGGCAACGCCTACCCGGGCCCCGGCCTGTTCAGCAAGTTCTTCGATCGTGATCTGCAGCCGATGCTGGAAGTGGTGCGCGACACCGTTGGCCGGCACGACACCTTCGCCCTGGCCTGCACCGCGCGCTACTACGAAACGCAGGGCTACTTCGGCCACGCCAACTGCAGCGACAACATCAGCCGTGCCCTCGCCGCCCATGGCGTGCAGGGCCGGCGCGGCTGGCCGGCGATCAACTTCTTCTTCAACACCGGGGTCGACGCGCACCAGCAGCTGACCCTCGACGAGCCCTGGTCGCGCCCTGGCGACTATGTGCTGCTCAAGGCCATGCGCGAGCTGGTCTGCGCCAGCAGCGCGTGCCCGGACGACATCGACCCGGCCAACGGCTGGCAGCCGACCGACATCCACATTCGCCTGTATTCCGACAAGGAGCGCTTCAGTATCGCCATGGCCAACCGCATGACCCCCGATGCCGACCCGGTGCTGACCCGGGAGAGCGGCTTTCACCCTGGCACCAGCGCCCTCACCCGCCAGTTCATCGACTACCGCGGCTGGTGGACGCCGACCCACTTCGACGGCTACGGCACCCTGGAGGAATACCAGGCCTGCCGCGAACGCGTGGCGGTGATGGATCTCTCCGCGCTGCGCAAGTTCGAGGTGCTCGGCCCCGACGCCGAAGCGCTGCTCAACCACTGCCTGACCCGCGACGTGCGCAAGCTGGCGGTCGGCCAGGTGGTGTACAGCGCCATGTGCTACGAGCACGGCGGCATGCTCGACGACGGCACGCTGCTGCGCCTCGGCGCGGATGCGTTCCGCTGGATCGGCGGCGAGGACTTCGGCGGCGAGTGGCTGCGTCAGCAGGCGGCGAAACTGGGCATGAAGGTATGGATCAAGTCCGCTTCCGAGCAGATCCACAACATCGCCGTGCAGGGCCCGCTGAGCCGCGCCCTGCTCAGCCAGATGATCTGGACGCCCGCGACCCAGCCGACGCTGGAGGAGCTGGGCTGGTTCCGCTTCCTGATCGGCCGCCTGAACGACTATGACGGCCCGCCCGTGATGGTGTCGCGCACCGGCTACACCGGCGAACTGGGCTATGAAATCTGGTGCCACCCGGACCACGCCATGCAGGTCTGGCAGCGCCTCTGGCAGCTCGGCGAGCCGCTGGGCCTGGCGCCACTGGGGCTGCATGCGCTGGACATGCTGCGCATCGAGGCCGGACTGATCTTCGCCGGCTACGAATTCAGCGACCAGACCGACCCGTTCGAGGCCGGCATCGGTTTCTGCGTGCCCCTCAAGAGCAAGCAGGACGACTTCATCGGCCGCGCGGCTCTGCTGCGGCGCAAGGAGCACCCGCAACAGCGTCTGGTCGGCCTCGAGCTGGACGGCAACGAGCCGGCTGCGCATGGCGACTGCGTGCACGTCGGCCGTGCCCAGGTCGGGGTGGTGACCAGCGCCACGCGCTCGCCCAGCCTGGGCAAGAACATCGCCCTGTGCCGCCTGGCGGTCGACTACTGCGAGCCGGGCACCCGCGTGGAAATCGGCAAGCTCGACGGTCAGCAGAAGCGCATCGGCGCCAGCGTCGCCCATGGCACGGTGGCCTTCGACCCGGACAAGAGCCGTGTGCGCGGCTGAAAGTCGGCCGTTCGCGGCGACATCGCGAACGACGACCTCGCGACTTGGACAGGGAATTGCTTGGCAACTCCCCAGCACCTTCGTCAACGTCCAAGGAGGATCGGCCGATGTGGTTCAGCAATACGACCCGAAACCTGGCCAGTGAACTCAACCAGTGGCTCGAGCACCTGCTCAGCCACCGCCAACCGGCAGGCGCCCGCCCGCACCTGCAGCAGCAGCCGCAGTTGCTCGGCAGCCTGGAGCGCCTGCAACGCGACTGGGACGAGCTGCAGCGCATTCGCCAGCACAGCGAGCAGCAGCCTGCCGCGCCCTGCAGCGCCGAGGACTATGCGGCGTTGCAGCGCCGCCTGCTCCAGGCCGAGCAGCAGAGTGCACGGCTGCAGGACGAGTTGCACGCCAGCCAGGCGCACAACCAGGGCTTCCTGGAAGAGCGTGCGCACTGGGAGGAAGAGCGCCAGGTCTGGGAGCTGACCAAGCGCACCCTGACCGAGGGCTGCTGGGCGATGAACGTAGTCGATGGCGACCCGGACCACCCGCAGAACCTCATCCGCTGGTCCGAGCAGTTCCGCGAACTGATCGGCTACAGCCGCGCCGAGTTTCCCGACGGCTGGGACAGCTACTTCAAGGTGGTCAATCAGGACGACCTGAAAGCCGTGATGCAGGCCTTCAACGCCTCGATGGTGGACAAGAGCGGCGACAGCTTCTACGCCGTGGAGTACCGCATGCAGCACAAGACACGGGGCGAAGTCTGGTTCCGCGAGCGCGGCCGCTGCCTGCGCGATGCCCAGGGCAAGCTGCTCTACGTCACCGGCGCGGTGCGCGAGATCAGCGACGAGAAAGCCGCCGCGCACATGCACGAGCGTGAGCAGGCCAGCATCCAGGCCACCTACGGGCAGATCGCCCAGGTCGCCGGGGTGATCAAGAGCATCGCCGAACAGACCAACCTGCTGGCCCTCAACGCCGCCATCGAAGCCGCGCGCGCGGGCGAACAGGGACGCGGCTTCGCGGTGGTCGCCGACGAGGTCCGCAACCTGGCCCGGCGCACCCAGGAATCGGTGCAGCAGATCCAGGGCATGTTGCAGCAGAACCGCTGAAGAACGACCCATTTTCAGGCGTGATGCCCCCTAACTGAACACTAACGGGGCATTTTTTGACCAGCCTTTCCAGCCGTGGCCAGCGTCCCCGGCGCTGGCGCCAGACGGCACTTCTGGCACAAGGATTGCCTATTCTTTTTGGGAATTTTTTATAACTACAGATAAATAAAAGCGTCCGAGCGCCCTTCAACGCACTGCCATGACCGACACCTATTCCAAGAACAGCATCGAGGATTGATAGATGGAAGAGCAGAAGACACCCACTCTGGAGGAGCTACAGGCCCTCATAGAGATGACCAACACCCTGAATATGGAAATATTCTACTGGTGGTGCATCGCCCTGATGATCTGCATTCACGTGGGCTTCCTGTCGTACGAGATCGGTGCGTCGCGCCTGAAGAATGCGCTGGCCGCCGGCGTCAAGAACATCCTCGCCTTCGGCTTCATCGTCCCCAGCGTGTTCCTGCTCGGCTGGGCGGTCTACAACGGCTTCCCGGACGGCATCGTGCCGCGCATGGACGCCATCCTCGCCGGCATGCCCTGGAGCCAGTCCATGGGGCCGAACATCAGCGACAACGCCACCGGTATCTTCTGGGCCGCCTTCGCCATGTTCGCCGCCACCACCGGCTCGATTCTCTCCGGTGCGCTGATCGAACGGACGCGTATGAGCGCCTTCATCATCATGACCATCTTCCTCGGCGGCTTCCTCTGGCTGCTGGCGGCGGCGTGGGGCTGGCACCCGGAAGGCTGGCTGACCGTCAAATGGGGCTTCCATGACGTCGGCGCGGCAGGCTGCGTGCACATGATCGCCGGCTTCTTCACCCTGGCGGTGGTCATGAACCTCGGTGCCCGCATCGGCCGCTTCAACGCCGACGGCAGCGCCAATGCCATCGTCGGCCACAGCATGCCGATGAGCGTGGTCGGCCTGATGCTGATCATCGTCGGCTTCTTCGGCTTCCTCGGCGGCTGCATCATCTACAACTCGGGCGCGCAGTGGATCAACATCTACGGCCAGCCGACCAACCTCTCGGCCTTCGCCTTCAACACCCTGATGGGCTTCGCCGGCGGCCTGATCGGCGCCTACCTGACCACCCGCGAGCCGTTCTGGATGATGTCCGGCGGCCTGGTCGGCATCATCTCCGTGGCACCGGGTCTGGATCTCTACCACCCCGGCCTGGCCTACCTGATCGGCATGGCCGTGTCGGCCACCGCGCCGCTGGTCAACAACCTGCTGCTCAAGTTCCGCCTCGACGACGCCGTGGGCGCCTTCGCCGTGCACGGTTTCGGCGGTTTCGCCGGCATCGTCATCAGCGGCATCTTCCTCGCCGGCTACCCGAACGTGAACGGCATGCCACCGATCAGCTTCCTCGGCCAACTCGGCGGCGCCGTGGTCATGGCCGCCCTGGGCTTCATCCCTGGCTACCTGCTGTCCTACGCGCTGAAGAAAGCCGACCTGCTGCGCGTACCGGCACATGCCGAGGAGCGTGGTCTGGACCTGACCGAAGTACCGGCCCAGGCCTACCCGGAATGGACCTCGATGTATGGCCCGAGCACCAGCGTCGGCGGCAGCGAGCCGGCTCCGCTGGCCACCGCCGAGCCGAAATCCGCCTGACTCTTTCCCTAGCCTGACCGCACACGCGGCCAGGCCCATTGCGAGGAACACAGCATGAGCATCACGACCTACGAAGGCGCCAGCGCCGTATTCACCTTCGCCGACAAGCCCGCGATCCTGGTCTTCATCAGCCTGCTGGTGGCCGGCGTCAGCCTCTACGCGCTGATCGCCACCATGATCCACGAGAAGCACAGCTACGCCCTGCCGGACGAAAAGCTGCCCAAGCTCAAGTAAGCCCCCGGCCGGCGGCGCCCGCCGCCGGCCACCTGCGCCTGCCGCCCCCGGCGGTATGCGCTACCCTCCCCCGCGACATCGACCTTCCCTCTTTTTCGGCAAGGAGCCCACATGCTCGAGCGCCCCTACCTGTTCATCGATGGCCAGTGGCTCGCCGCGCAGAGCGGCGAGCATTTCGACGTATTCGATCCCAGCGACGCCAGCCTGCTGGCCAGGGTTGCCGCCGCCGGCCGCGCCGATGTCGACCTGGCCGTGCGTGCGGCCCGGCGCGCGTTCGACACGGGCAACTGGCCGCGCCTCGGCGGTCGCCAGCGCGCCGCCGTGCTCAGGCGCATCGCCAACGGCATCCGTGCCCGCCAGGACGAACTGGCGCTGCTCGAGGTGCGTGACAACGGCAAGCCACTACCCGAGGCGCAATGGGATATCGCCGACGCCGCCGGCTGCTTCGACTTCTACGCCGACCTCGCCGCCGATCTGGACGACGACGAGCGCACCGTTCCTCTGGGCGATGCTCGTTTTCGCGCCAGCGTGATGCGCGAACCCGTGGGCGTGGCCGCAGCGGTCATCCCCTGGAACTACCCCCTGCTGATGGCGGCCTGGAAAGTCGCCCCGGCCCTGGCCGCCGGCTGCGCCATGGTCCTCAAGCCCTCTGAACTGACGCCACTGAGCGCCCTGGAACTGGCGGGCATCGCCAACGATGCCGGCCTGCCGCCTGGCGTGCTCAACGTGCTGCCTGGCCTCGGCAGCGAAGCCGGCGCGGCGCTGGTGGAACACCCGGGCGTCGACAAGATCGCCTTCACCGGCAGCCTGCCCACCGGCAGCCAGATCATGCAGGCCGCCGCCCGCGAGGTGAAGAACATCAGCCTGGAGCTGGGCGGCAAGTCGCCCTTCATGGTCTTCGCCGACAGCGACATCGAAGCGGCGGTGGAATGGATCATGTTCGGCATCTTCTGGAACCAGGGCCAGGTCTGCTCCGCCACGTCACGCGTGCTGGTGGAACGCGCGCTGTACCCCGATCTGCTGCAGCGCCTGAGCGAGGAAGCGCACAAGATCCGCATCGGCAACGGTCTGGAGGACGGCGTGCTGTTGGGCCCGCTGGTCAGCGCCGGCCAGCACGCCAAGGTCAGCGCCGCGATCGCCCAGGGCATCGCCGATGGTGCGCGCCTGGTCTGCGGCGGCAAGCCGCCGGCAGGTCTCGAGCAGGGCTGGTTCATGCAGCCGACGGTGTTCGCCGACGTACCGCTGGACTGTGCCCTGTGGCGCGAGGAAATCTTCGGCCCGGTGGTCTGCGTCAACCCCTTCGACAGCGAGGCCGACGCCCTGCGCCTGGCCAACGACAGTGAGTTCGGCCTGGCCGCCGCCGTCATGTCCGCCGACCTCGAACGCTGCGAACGACTCGCCCGCAGGCTGCAGGCCGGCATCGTCTGGATCAACTGTTCGCAACCGACCTTCAGCGAACTGCCCTGGGGCGGCGTGAAGCGCAGCGGCATCGGCCGCGAACTGGGCGAATGGGGCCTGGACAACTACCTGGAAACCAAGCAGATCACCCGCTACGAAAGCCGTGACCCCTGGGCCTGGTACCTGAAGCCGGGGCGCTAGCGCGCGGCCATCAGGTAGTCCAGCAGCCGCGCCATCAACGCGTTGCCCGCTGCATAGCGGCCGGGCTCAGCGGCCAGTTGCGCTGCACTCTGCACCCAGGGCCCCGGCTGCAACTCGGCGGCGCATTCGCGCAGCAGTTCGCTGACGATGGCCGGAGTCATTTCCGGGTGGCACTGCAGGCCGATCACCCGTCGACCGAGTTGGAACGCCTGGTGCCGGCACGCCTCGCTGGAGGCCAGCAGCCTGGCACCGGCCGGCAGCTCGAAGGTTTCGCCATGCCAGTGCAGCAGCTCGACACGCTCGGGAAAGGCGAAGCAGTCCTCACCAGCCGACTCGGCCCGCGATACCGGGAACCAGCCGATCTCCGGCAGTGCATTGGCCTGAACCCGAGCCCCCAGTGCACTGGCGATCAGTTGCGCGCCCAGGCATACCCCGAGCACTGCCGTGCCGGCCTCGATGGCATGGCGCAGGAACGCCTTCTCCGTGACCAGCCAGGGCAGCTCGACTTCGTCGTTGACGCTCATCGGCCCGCCCATGGCGACGATCAGGTCGCAGCTGCCCGGATCGGGCAACTGCACATCCGCCTCGTAGAAACGGCTGTAGTGCAGCTCGGCGCCACGGCTACGAAACCAGTCGGCCATGCTGCCGACATCCTCGAATGGCACGTGTTGCAACACCTGAACGCGCATGGCTGAACGCCTCAGGCCAGTGGTGCGGGGCTGAACAGCTTCAGCCCGACGATGCCGGCGATGATCATCAGCAGGCACAGGCTGCGCAACAGGTTGAGGCTTTCACCGAGGAACATCGCACCATAGGCCACCGTGCCCAGGGTGCCGATACCGACCCACACCGCATACGCCAGGCCGAGTGGCAGCACGCGCACGGACAGGCTCAGCAGGTAGATGCTGAGCAGCAGGAAGAAGCCGCAATACAGGCTCGGCCATAAGCGTGTGAAACCATCGGTGCGCGGGATGATCGAGGCGTAGAACACCTCGCACAGCCCCGCCAGCAGCAGAAACCCCCAGCCATTCAACCAGGCCATGATGTGCTCCTTGTGCGAGCAGGTCGGACCACGTCCCTGCGGCCCTGCTCCCTTGCCCCTGGACTGCAGTGCCCGCGACGGTTCCCCGTCGCGGGAGCGGCCTCACCCCTTGGCCGTGCGTTTCTTCTTTTCCGGGTCGTCGAACGGCAGGCTGTGGGCGATGGCCTTCACCGCCAGGCTGCCCTTGACCTCCAGCGCCGCGCCCTGCTCGGCGTACGGCACCTCCATGCGGGCGATGGCCATGGACTTGCCGGACAGCCGCGAATACATGGCGCAGGTGATCACCCCGACCTGCTTGCCCCCGGCCCACAGCGTGTCGCCGGCCTCGGCCGCCTTGTCGCCGTCGAGCAGCACACCGAAGATCCGGAAGCGCTCCTTGCCCTGCAGGCGCCGATGCTCGCTGGCGCCACGGAAATCCCCCTTGGTCGGCGACACGGTGAAGTCCAGCCCCAGCTCCCACAGGGTGTCGCCGGCCGGCTGGTCGGCGAAGGGATACATCTCCGAGTTGTCGTAGGGGAAGAACAGCAGGTAGCTCTCCACCCGCAGCCAGTCCAGCGCGGTAAAGGCACAGGGGATGATGCCCAGGTCCCTGCCCTTGTCCAGGATGCTGTCCCAGATCAGCGGCGCGTCGGCAGCCTTGCAGAAGATCTCGTAACCGCGCTCGCCGGTGTAGCCGGTGCGCGAGATCATCACCGGGCGGTCGAACAGCCGGGTCTGCAGGTGATGGAAGTAAGGCAGCTCGCGAATGCCCGGCACCTGCTCAGCGAGGAAGTCCACGGCCAGCGGCCCCTGCAGCGAGAGGTCGTGCAGGTCGTCGTCGAACAGCACCGCCACCTGCCGGCCCTGGGCCGAGCGCAGCAGCATCTCGTGGCCGTTGCCGGAGCCGTGCACCACCATGAAGGCGTTGGGGCCGGTGCGGTAGATCACGCAGTCGTCGACGAACTTGCCGGCCTCGTTGAGCATCGTGGCGTAGACGCTCTTGCCCGGATAGACCTTGGAGATATCGCGGCTGGTGGCGTACTCCAGCAGGCTTTCGGCATGCGGGCCGACGTAGTGCACCTTCTTCAGCCCGGACACGTCCATCAGCCCGGCGCGGGTGCGGATCGCCTCGTGCTCGTCGGCCAGGTCACTGGCGTAGGTCCAGGCCGTGCCCATGCCGCTCCAGTCTTCGAGTTGCGAGCCCAGTGCGCGGTGACGCTCGGCAAGGGCGGAAATGCGCCAGGAATTGGCCATGTCTGTTTCTCCTGTTGTTCGTCGTTGGGCCTGCGCACGCAGGGGATGGAATCAGGCGGCCTGGGCCTGCGGGTCGAACTGGCGCAACCAGTCGACCACCGTCTGCCGATAGCGGGTCAGGCCCTTGTAGTCGGCGATCTCGTCCGGCAGGTCGCGCAGCACGCGGTGCAGGCGGCAGGCCCAGGCCGGGTTGCTGGCCAGTTGTTCCAGGCTGATCAGGTAGGTGCGGATGCCGAACAGCAGCGCATTGCTGCGCGGCAGGCGCGGCATGAACTGCAGCTCCACGCGCAGGTGCACCAGGCGCGCGACGTTCTCCGCCGTCACCAGGCCGCGCTCGTGCCCCCACTCGTGGAAAGTCTCCGAGGAGGTGTCCATGCGCGGGTTGATGGTCATGGTCCAGTTCAGCCGGCGCACCGGCTGGCCGACCTGGATGTTCAGCAGGTACTTCAGCGCCCGCTCGAACACCCCGAGCTGATGTGCCACACCGGGCACCGGCGCGTGCCACTGCTTGAAGCTCATGCCGGCGTCGAACTTGATCGACCAGTCCGCCGGGCAGGTGACCATGCCGGCGTCCATGAACAGGTCGCCATCACGCTGGTCGAGCACGGCGAAATCGCCCTGCGCCTGGCGGGTGATGTATTCCAGTGGCTCGAACGGCAGCGTGCTGGCATCGCCGAAGGTGAAGCGCTGTTCGATGCCCAGCGGGCGGTTGATCCACAGCCACTGGTCGCCATCGCGCTGCAGGGCGAAGTGTTCGGGGTAATCGGCCGCCAGATGCTCCATCAGCATCTCCAGACTGTCCCAGGCGGCCTGCGCCATGTGCGGCATCACCAGGCAGCGCTCCGGGTCCTTCTCCAGGACGCAGGCGCGCTCGGCCATCTCCGAGACGTAGTGCTCGTCGATGTCGAACCAGTGCTCGAACACCGAGCCCGGCTCACGCGGCGTGGCCGGCTCGATGTTCACCGAGTACATGTAGCTGTCCTCGGGGAACGGAAAGGGAAAGCGGGCAATGGCCTCGGGGCTGTTGCTGAAGGTGAAATCGTCCCGGTAGGTTTCCAGGGGCTTGAGCACGACGGGCATGGCGGATTCCTCAGAGGTCGAGCAGCAGCGTGCCGGAGCAGCCACCACGGGAAACACAGGGCATCAGCGCTGCGCCGCGCTGCTGCTCATCCAGGTAGTGATCGCGGTGCTCCACCGCCCCGCTCAGGTAGCGCGTGGTGCACTGCCCGCAAACGCCGCCACGGCAGAGGTTGGGCACCTCGACACCGGCGGCCTCCAGCGCCTCGAGCAGGCTGTGGTCACCCGCTACCTGCAGACGCTGGCCGCTGCGTGCCAGCTCGACGGTGAACGGCTCGCCCGGCTCGGGCGCGGCGAAGGCTTCCCAGTGCAGGCGTCCGGCGGACCAGCCGTGACATTCGGCCAGCGCCTTGAGCTCATCGAGCAGGCGCTGCGGGCCGCAGACATAGAGATGGCTGCCGAGCGGCTTGCCGCTGAACAGCTCGGCGCAGTGCAGGCGCTGGCCGGCGGCCGCATCGTAACCGCGGAAGCGCTCGCCCAGGCGCTCGCACAGCTCACTGGCATAGGCATCGGTCAGGCCGCTGCGATAGGCGTAGTGCAACTCGAATGAAGCGCCCTGGCCCTGGAGTTCGCTGAGGTAGGCCATGAACGGGGTGATGCCGATGCCACCGGCCACCAGAATGTGATGACGTGCCTGCGAATGCAGCGCGAACAGGTTGCTCGGCACGCCGATCTGCAGCCGGTCGCCGACCCGGACCCGCTCATGCAGGTAGCGAGATCCCCCACGCGAGTCATCCTGCAGGCGCACCGCGATGCGGTAGGTACCTCGGTCGCGCGGGTCGCTCAGCAGCGAATAGGCGTTGCGCAGCGTGCGCCCCTCGGTCGGCAACACGACCTGCACGTGGCTGCCGCAGGAAAAGCCCGGCAGGCTGCCGTCGAGCGCGGCGAAGGTGAATTCGCGCACCACCGGCGTCAGCTGGCGCACCGCGGTGACCTGTACCTCCAGCATCGCGCTCATGCCTGCCGCTCCCCGGCTTGCGCCTGCTCGTAGGGCCGATCCGGATCGAGGCACACCCCCATGTAGGCCCCCAGGCGCTGGGAGAAATGCTCGCGCACGAACAGCTTCACCCCGCAGTGCCTGCAGCTGCACTCGGTTTCGCTGCCGATATCCTGCATCTCGCTGCAGTGCACGCAGTACAGGCGCCGCCGCTCACCCAGCTTGAACAGTTCGATCTCGTCGGCCAGCAGGCCGGCATGCCGAGCCAGGCGACAGACATGCCAGAGAAAGGCCTCGTCACCGGCCACCTGCAGGCGCGTTCCTGCCGGAGCCTGCTCCAGCAGCATCTGCAGGCGCAGGAACAGCGCCTCGGTGCTTGGCAGGCACTCCTGCTGCTCGGCAGCGGCGAGTTCGCCATGCAGGGTGAGCAGCCGCATCGGCCCCGGTTGATCGAGCAGGCCGCCGGCGCGGCTGGCATCCTGAGCCACCAGCAGACGCAGACTGGCCGGCGTCGGCGTGGCGGTCGCGGCGTAGCGCGGGGTGCTGAACAGCGGTTCAGCGCTGGAACTGGTCATCGAAAGTCCTCCTGGGTGACAGCAAGACGGGGGTCGAAGCGCCTCGGTTAAATTCCCGATGGGAACTTTTTGTTCTCAACAGGAAAGCATGGACCATGCCATGTCCACGCAACCTGCGGCGCATCGGGGCCCAGGCAGAACAAGCCCCCCGCAGCGCCTGGCAACGCTGCACAAGCGGGGAGCAGCGCGCGCCGGCACGGCGCATCCGCAGACTTTCTGAAGCATCGCCTTCATCGGTGAAGAACGCCCGGGCCGGCTGCCGCTTGACCCTGTAGCGGCTACAGGCCATAGAGTCGCCAGCTCATCCCCGCCAAGGACTCGCCATGCACCTACTGGACGCACGCATCCCGCCGCCACTGATCGCCCTGCTGTTCGCCCTGCTCATGTGGCTGGCCGCCCCGCTCCTGCCCGGCATCGACCTGGCTACCTCCTGGCGGGTGGCGGGCGCCCTGCCAGTGCTGCTGCTCGGCGCGGCCATCTGTCTGCTTGGCATACGCTCGTTCGACAACGCCCGCACCACCGTCAACCCGCTGCGGCCGGGGCAGGCCTCGGCGCTGGTCGTCGGCGGCATCTACCAGTACAGCCGCAACCCGATGTACCTGGGGTTCGCCATCGCGCTGCTGGCCTGGGACGTACTGCTGGCGTCCCCACTGCTCCTGTTTGGCGTGGCGGGCTTCGTGCTGTACATGAACCGCTTCCAGATCCGCCCGGAAGAACGGGCGCTGGCCAGCCTGTTCGGCGACGACTACGCCGCCTACCGCCAGCGGGTGCGGCGCTGGCTCTAGTGCGCCGGCGCCACGCAAAAAAGGGCCGCAACGCCTGGCGTTGCGGCCCCTCGGATGGACGCTCCGGGGCTCAGTACTGCAGTTGCCCCGGCACCCAGTTGGTGCCGGCCAACGGCACGCGGGCCATGGCCGCAGCCTCCACGGTCAGGGCCACCAGGTCCTCGGGGTCGAGGTTGTGCAGGTGCGACTTGCCGCAGGCACGGGCCATGGTCTGCGCCTCCAGCACCAGCACGCGCAGGTAGTTGGCCAGGCGCCGGCCGGCGGCGACCGGGTCGAGGCGCTTGGCCAGCTCCGGGTCCTGGGTGGTGATGCCGGCCGGGTCCTTGCCGTTCTGCCAGTCGTCGTAGAAGCCCGCCGCCGAATCGATGGCCTTGAGTTCCTCGTCGAGGCGCGGATGGTTGTCCCCCAGGGCGATCAGCGCAGCGGTGCCGATGGCGACCGCATCGGCGCCCATGGCCATGGCCTTGGCCACGTCGGCACCGGTACGGATGCCGCCGGAGACGATCAGTTGCACCTTGCGGTGCATGTCCATCTCCTGCAGCGCCTGCACGGCTTGCGGAATGGCCGACAGGATCGGGATGCCGACATGCTCGATGAACACCTCCTGGGTCGCGGCGGTGCCGCCCTGCATGCCATCGAGGACGATCACATCGGCGCCGGCCTTCACCGCCAGCTTGACGTCGTAGTACGGGCGGCTGGCACCGATCTTCACGTAGATGGGCTTCTCCCAGTCGGTGATCTCGCGGATCTCGGCGATCTTGATCGCCAGGTCGTCCGGGCCGGTCCAGTCCGGATGCCGGCAGGCACTGCGCTGGTCGACACCGATCGGCAGGGTGCGCATGCCGGCGACGCGCTCGGTGACCTTCATGCCCAGCAGCATGCCGCCGCCGCCCGGCTTGGCGCCCTGGCCGAGGACGATCTCGATGGCGTCGGCCTTGCGCAGGTCATCGGGGTTCATGCCGTAGCGCGACGGCAGGTACTGATAGACCAGGTGCTGCGACTGGCCGCGCTCCTCCGGGGTCATGCCGCCGTCGCCGGTGGTGGTGCTGGTGCCGGCTATGCTGGCACCACGGCCCAGCGCCTCCTTGGCCTGCGCGGACAGCGCGCCGAAGCTCATGCCGGCAATGGTCACCGGGATCTTCAGGTGGATCGGCTTCTTGGCGAAGCGATTGCCGAGTACCACGTCGGTGCCGCACTTCTCGCGATAGCCCTCCAGCGGATAGCGCGACATCGACGCGCCGAGCAGCAGCAGGTCGTCGAAATGCGGCAGCTTGCGCTTGGTGCCGCCGCCGCGAATGTCGTAGATGCCGGTTTCCGCAGCACGCTGGATTTCCTGGATGGACAGGCGGTCGAAGGTGGCGGATTCGCGCAGCACCGGGGTGATTTTCTCGCTCATATGCAGTTCCTCGTCGGGCAGGGTGCGCGATCAGTACGCCGAAGCGTTGTCGACCTTGAAGTTGTACAGCTGGCGGGCGGAGCCGTAGCGCTTGAAGCTGGCCGGGTCCTCATCGAAGCCGGCGCGGTTGAGCAGCTCGGCGAGCTCCTCGAGGTGCTCGGCGCGCATGTCCTTCTCGATGCAGTCCGACCCCAGCGACTTCACCGTGCCCTTGACGTAGATGCGTGTC
Organism: Ectopseudomonas khazarica; assembly: GCF_017915135.1. NCBI lineage: Bacteria > Pseudomonadati > Pseudomonadota > Gammaproteobacteria > Pseudomonadales > Pseudomonadaceae > Ectopseudomonas > Ectopseudomonas khazarica. The sequence goes on from NZ_CP068551.1 coordinate 3,107,989, forward strand.
TCGTAGAGCGAATCGCCCAGTGCGTCGCCGGCATCGCCGCATACCACCAGCCGCCCGGCCTGGCCCATGAAGCAGCTCATGTGGCCGATGTTGCCGCCGACCACGATGTCGACGCCCTTCATCGAGATGCCGCAACGTGCGCCGGCATCGCCCTCGATCACCAGCAGTCCGCCATGGGCGGTGGCCCCCGCCGACTGCGAGGCGCTGCCCTTGATGCGGACCATGCCGCTCATCATGTTCTCGGCCACGCCAACGCCGACGTTGCCATGGATGGTGACGCTGGCCTTCTGGTTCATGCCGGCGCAGTAGTAGCCGGCGTGGCCGTCGATATCCACGCTCAGCGACTCGTTCAGGCCCACGGCCAGGTTGTGCTTGCCGCCGGGATTGCTGACGACCCATTCACGCTCGGTGAGGGTCTTGGCCTGCTCGTGCAGCGCCTGGTTCAGGTCGCGCACCGAGGCGCTGGAAAGGTCGATGGTCTTCATGATGCTGTCTCCCAAAAAGTAGCGAGTCGGGTTCAGGCCGTCGCCAGCGCGCCGGGTGCGCGGGAGAACCGCAGCGAGCTACGAGCCGGTACCAGGGGCACGGCAAGCGGATCGCGAGGTTCTGCCGCAGCAGGCGGCGGGCGCAGCGGGCGAGGAACGACTCAGGCGCTGCGTTCCCAGATGTACATGGTGGCCGGCTCCGGTTCCCAGACCCTGGCCTTGTCGATACCCGGAAGGCTGGACAGCGCCTGGTATTCCGAAGCCATGGCCACGTAGTCGTCGGTCTCGGCGAGGATCGCCGGCTTGCAGGCGATCGGGTCGCGGATCACCGCGAAGCCGTCGCGCGTGCCGATGGCGAAGGTGAAGAAGCCGTCGAGGTCGACCAGCGAATGGTCGAGCGCCTCCTTCAGCGAGTCGCCCTGGCGCAGGCGCCAGGTCAGGTAGCCGGCGGCCACTTCGGTGTCGTTCTCGGTCTCGAACTCGATGCCGTGGCGGCGCAGTTCCTGGCGCAGGCGGAAGTGGTTGGACAGCGAGCCGTTGTGCACCAGGCACAGGTCCTGGCCGGTGGAGAACGGATGGCTGCCCTCCATGGTCACCGCACTCTCGGTGGCCATGCGGGTATGGCCGATGATGTGGCTGCCCTTCATCTTCGCCAGCGAGAAGCGCTCGGTGATGTCCTTCGGCAAGCCCATGCCCTTGAGAATCTCGATGCTCTGGCCGACGCTCATCACCCGCACGGCAGGCGCCAGTTCGGCCAGCACCGCGCGCACCGCCGCTTCGTCGGCATCGGTCTTGAGCACGGCGGCGCTGGCGTTCTGGAACCACTCCAGCGAGCAGCCCAGGCGCCCTTCCAGCTCGCCCATCAGCCCCTTGAAGTCATGCCCCGCCTCGGTGCTCTGCAGGGTCAGCTTGATCCAGCCCGCCTGCACCTCGTCGCCGTAGATGGCGAAGCCGGCGCTGTCCGGCCCACGGTCGGTCATGGCCAGCAGCATGGGTTCGAAGAGTGCGCCGAGCTGGTTCTCCAGCGCCGGGTTCTTCAGGTACAGACCTACGATTCCACACATAAAGGCAGTCCTCACTTCGTTCGGGAGTTGCAAGCTGCGAGCTGCAAACTGACCGAGTTGATACAGATGTCGTGCAACACCTCGAACCGCTCTTGCGTGCGGCTCGAAGCCCGTGGCTTGCAGCTTCAGAAGAATTCGGTGTAGCGCTCGATCTCCCAGTCGGAGACGTGGCGGCTGTACTCGACCCACTCCATGCGCTTGAGCTTGAGGAACTCGTCGACGACCTGCGGCCCCAGCACCTCGCGGAACAGCGGGTCGGCCTCCAGCGCATCGCAGGCCTCCTTGAGCGATTGCGGCAGGGTCTTGATGCCCCGTGCGGCAATCGCTTCCAGGCTCAGGTTGTAGAGGTTCTCGTTGCAGGCCGTGCCCGGCTCCAGTTGACGGTCGATGCCATCGAGGCCGGCGGCGATGATCGCGGCGGTGACCAGGTACGGATTGCAGCCCGCATCCGGCAGGCGGAACTCGATGCGCCCATGGGGGATACGCAGCATGGCCGAGCGATTGTTGTCGCCATAGGCGATGAACGCCGGCGCCCAGGTCGCCCCCGAGAGCGAACGCCCCACCACCAGCCGCTTGTAGGAATTCACCGTCGGCGCCGCGAAGGCGCACAGCGCCGGGCCATGCGCGAGCAGGCCGGCCAGGAAGTGATAGGCGATCTTCGACAGGCCCATGCCGCTGGGGTCACTGGCGTCGTGGAACAGGTTGCTGTTGCCGGCACTGGCGATCGACAGGTGGAAGTGCATGCCGTTGCCGGCGCGGCGCGGGTCCGGCTTGGGCATGAACGAGCAGATCATGCCCAGGTCGTTGGCGATCTCACCGGCGGCCATGCGGAAGAAGGTGAAACGGTCCGCCGACTCCATGGCATCGCTGTAGGTGTAGTTGATCTCGAACTGGCCGCAGGCATCCTCGTGGTCGATCTGGTAGATGTCGAAGCCGACCGGCTGCAGCGACTCGGTGAGCTTCTCGAGGAAGGCGCGCGAACGCGACAGCCCCTTGTAGTCGTAGCAGGGCTTCTCCAGCTTGTCGCTGGCGTCGACGGAGCAGAGCTTGCCGTCGGCATCGCGGCGGAACAGGCTGAACTCCGGCTCCAGGCCGGTATTCAGCGTCCAGCCACGTTCGCTCAGGCGTGCCACCTGCTGCTGCAGCACGTAGCGGGTGTCGTAGGGCCAGGGCTGGCCATTGACATGACCGATGCACACCACGCGGCCGTAACCCGGCTGCCAGGGCACCGGCATCAGCGTGGAGAGGTCGCCGCGGGCCATGAAATCCGGGCCGTGCGGTTCCATGCCCATGCCCCAGATGGCGAAGCCGGCGAAACCGGCGCCCTCCTCGGCCACCGCCTTGAGGCCCGAGACCGGCACCGACTTGGTCTTGGCCGCACCGTGAATATCGACGAACTGGGCCAGCACGTACTTGATGCCATGCTGGTCGATGATTTTCTGGGTTTCGCTGGGCAACATGGGTAAGGCCTCCGGTAGCGTCGCCATTATTCCGCTGGGGAATTTTAATTTCCCCAAAAGAAATGCAAGCAGCTTGCCAACTGGTCATGCCCATGCGAGGCGCCCCGGCAACCCGCGTCTTTCTTCTATCTGCCGAGGAAAAATGCTTTCATAGGAGGAAAGTCACGAACGAAAAACGCACCGAAGCAAGGCAGCCCGATCATTCCTGGTGCGAACTTTTTATTCACAGAAGAAATAAGCCTGTATGACGACCACTCCGGAAAAACCGCCCCGCCTCAAGCTCGAGCAATACCTGGGCATGCAGATCCGCCGCCAGCGCCAGGCGCAGGAACTGAAGATCGCCGACGTGGCGCGCATCGCCGGAATCAGCCAGGGCATGCTGAGCAAGATCGAGAATGCCCAGGTCTCCACCAGCCTCGACACCCTCAGCCGCCTCTGCGACGTACTGGGCATGCCCATGTCCAAGCTGTTCAGCCAGTACGACCAGCAAGGTGGCAGCGCCCTGCTGGTCAAGGCCGGCGAAGGCCTCGAAGTGGTACGCAGAGGGACCGACAAGGGCCATACCTACCGCCTGCTCAACCACACCCGTGGACCGAAGAAGAGCTTCGAGGCCTACATGGTGAGCATGGACGATGCCAGCGAGGAGTTTCCGACCTTCGCCCACCCCGGCACCGAGTTCCTCCACCTGCTGGAAGGCGAACTGGTCTACCGCCATGGCAACCAGCTCTACCCCATGCAGGCCGGTGACAGCCTGACCTTCGACGGCGAAGTGCCGCACGGCCCGGAGAAGCTGGTGAAGGTGCCGATCCGCCTGCTGTCGATCATGAACTACGGCTCGGACTGAACGCGCAGGCCCGGCACCAAGACTGGCGGGCCTCAGTGCGCCTGGTGCAGGTGCAGTTGGTCATGCCCGCCCTCCACACGATGCCTCAGCCACCTGGCTGGTCTGCTCCGTTCGCCGCCGCCCGGGCGCCATGATCCTGCCGTGGCGAGCGGCCAAAGAAGGCCTTGTAGGCACGACTGAAGGCCGCCTCGGACTCGTAGCCGACCGCAAAACCCACGTCGCCGATGCGGCTGTCCTGGCTGGCCAGGAGGGTCCTGGCCAGCGTCAGTCGCCATTCGTTCTGGTAACGCAAGGGCGCGCGCCCCACCAGTGTGCTGAAACGCTCACAAAAACTGGAGCGTGACATGCCGGCCAGCTTCGCCAGCGCCTCGATCCGCCACTGCTGCCTGGGCTGTTCATGAATGGCCTTGAGCGCACGTGCGATACGGGCGTCGGACAGACCGCCCAGCCACCCCGACGCGGCGCCCTGCTGGACCCAGGTGCGCAGCACGCGGATGACCGTGAGGTCGATCAGCCGCGAGACCATCAGCGCCCCGCCGGGCTGCACGTCACGGGCTTCCAGCAGCATGAAATGCAACAGCCCCTCGGACCACGCAGCGGCCTCGGCCTGCCGGATATGAATCAGCCATGGCAGGGCGAACAACATGGCGCGGAAACTGCCGGCATCGAACCAGAAGCGGCAGATGGCGAGCGTGGCGGGACCCTCAGCGGCCGTGAGCGTCAGGTCGTCCAGCGCGTGGGGCAGCAGGAACACATCGCCAGGCGCCAGCTGCATGGCCACCTCCGCGTCACGCCGGATCTGCACCTGCCCCGTCTGCAGCAGGCATACGTGGGCGCTGCCGCACTCCAGCGCCAGGCGTTCACCCGGCTCGAGCGTAGCGGAATACACGCGGTCGCCGGTCAGGCGTATCTGCGCGAGCACCTGGGACAGCAGGTCTCCGCTGGTGAAGCCTTCCAGCTGCATTTCCGGAAGAATGGTCAAGTGTTCCGGTGAATCGGTCATGTCGGGGCGGCGCTGCGTTGACTACTGTAGGCGCACCAGCATAGCCCAGCACGGCGCATGACCTGAAGCGATCAGGCATCGACCAGGCAGCCAAAGGCTTTGCCGATCATCCAACCGGAGGAAGCACCCAATGTTCGGAATCTCCACCCTTGGCTGGGTACATACGCTGAGCAGCCTGCCGGCCATTCCACTGGCGGCATACATGTTCGCCCGTCACGGCCGCATCCTGCCCCGCTCCGTGCCTGGCATGGCGTACCTGGTGTTCATGCTGCTGGGCGCCGGCTCGGTCTTTCTGATCGCCAGGCAGCCGGCGAGCAACATCATCGCGGCGCTCACCCTCGTCCTGCTGGTGGCAGGCTACGGGGTCGGCCACATCGGCCTGCCGGGACGAGCCGCCGTGTACCTGGAAACCATCCTGCTCAGCGTGACCGCCTTCCTGCTGATGCTGCCGACGCTATCCGAAGTGCTGCGCCGCGTGCCGGACGGCCACCCTCTGGTGACCGACCTGCATTCACCGCTGCTGATCGGCACGCAGCTCGGCCTGCTGCTGGCGCTGGTCATCGGCGTAACGGCGCAGGTGCTGTACCTACGCCGCCGCGCCTAGCAGTCGGGGGCTGGGGTTTGCAGACAGCGGGCGCCCTGATCTGACCGGGAGGCCATCTGCGCTCGAAAGCTGATTCAGGCGACTGGCTGCTCGCGGCCAATAGCGGCCTGTCGTAACCATCTAAAACCCCCCAAGCGGTTGCTGGGCCTCCCAGAGAGCGCTCATCGTCGATGGCGGTGACTCGCATGTAAATTTCCACTCGACTGCTCTGTACGTTTCTCCATAGCGACCGATCTTTCAGCAGAAGTTTACGGATGCAGTGGGATCAACCAACAGGCCACGCTCCCTCGCGCGATGCTATGGATCTACCGAGTATCATATCCGCCACTGCTCACCCCGTTTAGCATGCAGGACAAAGTTGCTTACCAGCGAAGCTGTGTAGACATAAGGTTCCTGCTACAAGCAGGGCTAGCTGTTGATGGGGTGCTGAAGGATTGCCCGTTAGGCTATTGGTGGCACTGCCTGCAAGTCACCGCAAGGGCAAGGCGTACAACCCGCGTAAGCCCGCAATTCACAGGTGGCGATGGCCGCCATTTATTCAAGCCTTGAGATGATAGAAGTGGATCAATCGCTGAGTTTCAATCGCGCGCTGGTCGAGAAGTATGATCGTCCGGGGCCGCGCTATACCTCCTATCCGACCGCGCCGCAGTTCCATCAGGCTTTTGCCCTGGACGATTACCAGGCGGCCGCACGGGCCAGCAACCAGGCTGCCGCGCCCAAGGCGCTGTCGCTGTATATTCATATCCCGTTCTGCAAGAGCCTTTGCTATTACTGTGCCTGCAACAAGATCATCACCCAGAAGACCCATCGCGCGGTCGAGTACCTCAACTACCTCAAGCGCGAGATCGCCATGCAGGCGGCGCTGTTCGACCGCACGCGCAAACTCAGCCAGTTGCATCTTGGTGGCGGGACGCCGACCTACCTGACCCGCGAGCAGCTGGCCGAACTGATGGACTGCCTACATCAGGCGTTCAATCTGGATGACAGCGACGAGCACGAGTTCTCCATCGAGGTCGACCCGCGCACCATCAGCACTGAACAGATCGAACACCTGCGCCAGCTCGGTTTCAACCGCCTGAGCTTCGGCGTGCAGGACTTCGACCCGGACGTGCAAGCCGCAGTCAATCGCCAGCAGAGCGAGGAGCAGATCTACGCCCTGGTCGCCGCCGCCCGGGCGGCCCAGTTCAAGTCGGTGAGTGTCGACCTGATCTACGGCTTGCCGCTGCAAACCGTGACCAGTTTCGACGTGACCCTGAGCAAGATCATTGCCCTGCGCCCGGATCGCATCGCCGCCTACAGCTATGCGCACCTACCGGAATTGGTGCGTGCGCAGCGCCTGATTCGCCGCGAAGATATGCCGCCGCCCGAGCGCAAGATGGAGCTGCTGGAGCTGACCATCAGCCGCCTGACCGCAGCCGGCTATGTGTATATCGGCATGGACCACTTCGCCCTGCCGGATGACGAGCTGGCCCTGGCCCGCGCCGACGGCACCCTGCAGCGCAACTTCCAGGGTTACTCGACCTTTGCCGACTGTGACCTGATCGGCCTCGGCGTGTCCTCGATCGGCAAGGTCGGCGATACCTACAGCCAGAGCGTCAAGGAGCTTTCCCAGTACTACGCGCGACTCGATCAGGGCCTGTTGCCGGTACACCGCGGCTATCGTCTGAACGCCGACGACCAGTTGCGCCGCGACGTGATCAGCGACCTGATGTGCCATGGCCGTATCGACTTCGCCAGCATCGAGGCGCGCCACAATGTCCACTTCAAGGAGTACTTCGCCGAGGCACTGGGCCGGCTCGACGAGCACGTGGCCGATCAGCTGGTGACGATCGACGACGAGGCGCTGGTGCTGCTGCCCCAGGGCCAGTTGATGATGCGCAGCGTGGCCATGGCCTTCGATGCCTATATCGGTGGGGCGCAGAAGGGCAGCTTCTCGCGCACGGTATGAGGAGATCGGGGTGAGTAGTTACGGCTTGTTGCATGTCTTGCATTTGCTCGGCGCCATCGGCTTTATCGGCACGCTGTTCTATGAGGTGGCGATTCTCGCCAGGGTCAAGCCGCAGCTCGATCCTCAGTACTTGGGTACCTTGGAGCGTGCTCTCGGCGCCCGCACCCGCACGGTGCTGCATGGCGTCGTGGTGCTGGTGTATGGCGCCGGGCTGGGCCTGGCCTGGCAGCATCGGCAGGCCTTGAGCGCGCCGTTGGCCAGCAGTTTTGCCACTTTGCTGACCCTGAAGATTGCCCTGGCGCTGAGTGTGTTTTTCAGCTTCGGCGCCGTGGCCATGCTGCTGCGCAGCGGGCGCATGACGCCGGCGCTGTATCGCCAGCTGCACTGGGCGGTGCTGGCGCAGATGGTGCTCATCGTGTTGTTGGCCAAGGCGATGTTTTACCTGCACTGGTAGCTGCAACCAGGCTGATTGCGCCGTCGCTTGACCGCAATCAAGTGGCGCCCGCGGGTGACTTGAGGGGCGTGCCTGCCGGCAGGTAGCGTGTAGTCCTGAACAGTCCCGTGGTGAGGTAGCAGTCGTGAAGGTGCCGGAAAACACAGTGGTAATCGATACCGAGCGGGCTGCGCCGTTCTATCAGGCGCTGGGCAATGAAGAGGTGCTGTTCCAGCAGGCCTGGCAGCACGGCATGCCGGTGTTGATCAAGGGCCCGACCGGCTGCGGCAAGACCCGCTTCGTCCAGCACATGGCCCATCGCTTGAATCTGCCGCTGTTCACCGTGGCCTGCCACGATGACCTGAGCGCCGCCGACCTGGTCGGGCGCCATCTGATCGGCGCCCAGGGTACCTGGTGGCAGGACGGCCCGCTGACCCGTGCGGTGCGCGAGGGCGGTATCTGCTACCTGGATGAGGTGGTCGAGGCGCGCCAGGACACCGCCGTGGTCCTCCACCCGCTGGCCGACGACCGCCGCGAACTCTATCTGGAGCGCACCGGCGAAGTGCTGCGTGCGCCGCCCGGTTTTATGCTGGTGGTGTCGTACAACCCCGGCTACCAGAACCTGCTCAAGGGCATGAAGCCGAGCACCCGGCAACGCTTTGTGGCCATGCGCTTTGACTACCCGGCAGCCGCCGAGGAGGAACGCATCGTGGCCAACGAGGCCCAGGTGGATGCGCCGTTGGCGGCCCAGGTGGTCAAGCTCGGCCAGGCATTGCGTCGCCTGGAACAGCATGACCTGGAGGAAGTGGCCTCGACCCGCCTGCTGATTTTCACCGCGCGGATGATCCGCTCCGGCATGAGCCCGCGCGAGGCCTGCCTGGCCTGCCTGGCCGAGCCGCTGTCGGATGACCCGCAAACGGTGGCGGCGTTGATGGACGTGGTCGATGTCCACTTCGCCTGAGGTACTGGCAACGCACGGCTGCAGGGATGCAGGAGGCAGGGAGACGCAGGAGGCCCGCGCCGAGGTGGTTCTTCCGCGGCCAGCCAGGCGTCTGCCGGGCGATCTGGCCATGTGGTTTTTCATCCTCGCCGAGCTGACGGTCTTTGCCCTGCTGATTATCACCTTCGCCGTGACCCAGGCCCTGCAACCGGCCTTGTTCCACAGCAGTCGCGCGGCGCTGGACAGTTCCATCGGCCTGGCCCTGACCTTGAGTTTGCTCACCGCCGGCCTGCTTGCCGCTCTGGCCCAGGTCCAGGTGGGGCGCGGGCGGGCGCGGCGCGGTGCCTGGCTGTTGCTCGCTGCGTTGCTGTCGGCCAGCGTGTATGTCTGGCTCAAGCTCAGCGAATATGCCCATCTGGTTGGCCAGGGGCTGGGGATGGAGCACAACAGCTTCTACACCCTGTACTGGCTGCTCACCGGTTTTCACTTCCTGCATGTGCTGCTGGGCATGGTCATCCTGGCCTGGCTGGTGGTGCGCTGCTGGCGTCGCCAGCAGGTCGGCGACGATGCGGTGCTGGAGTCGGGCGTGCTCTATTGGCACATGGTCGATCTGATCTGGGTGCTGCTGTTTCCCCTGGTATACGTGCTCAATTGACGAGGTTGTCATGTCCACTTCGCAGCTATTGATCGGCGCCTGGCTGGGTCTGGTGCTGCTCTCGGTCGGCAGTGTGCAGCTGGGCAATGCCGGCACCGGCCTGACCCTGGCGTCGGCGGTCTTGCTGGCGGCCCTGGTCAAGGCCTGGCTGATTGCCGACAGTTTTATGCACCTGCGCCATGCGCCGCCGCTGTGGCGCGGGCTGCTGCTGGGCTGGCCGTTGCTGGTGGGGGCGCTGGTGCTGCTGACGTTGGGGTTGCAGCGTGGGGTTTAGGACAGCGATGTGCCCGTTAACTGCTGCAGGAACATGCCGTAGGAGCGGCTTCAGCCGCGAATTTCGCGGATAAATCCGCGCCAACACCAGCCCAATCGCTCCTTCAGCGCTGCGCCGTTCGAATCTCAATCTTAGGCTTGGCCGGTTTCCGGGGCTGGTCGTGCTGGCGACTGCTTGCTGCGTTCCTGAGTCCGCCCTAGTTCCCTCCTATATCCATCTGCCGTTTCTGGCGCAGTTATTGGCCGCCAAGCCAATACCCGAGCATAACCATCGGATGTTCTTGATTGCCATCAAGCGGGTTTCGTTAGGGCGCTTTCTACAATGAGCGCGCCAAGTAATGAGGAAGCGGCCATGTCAGAGACCTTCACGAAGAGCATGGCCAGGAATATCTACTTTGGGGGGAGCGTGTTCTTCTTCCTGGTATTCCTGGCTTTGACTTACCACACAGAACAGACCTTTCCCGAGCGCTCCAATGCCGCACAGATGACTGAGGCGGTAGTGCGCGGCAAGCTGGTCTGGGAGCAAAACAACTGCATCGGCTGCCACAGCCTGCTGGGCGAGGGCGCGTACTTCGCACCTGAGCTGGGCAATGTGTTTGTCCGTCGCGGTGAAGATGCCGGCTTCAAACCGTTCCTGCAGTCCTGGATGAAAATCCAGCCGCTGGGCGTGCCGGGTCGTCGTTCGATGCCACAGTTTCATTTGAGCGAGCAGGAGGTCGACGACATCGCCGAGTTCCTCAAGTGGACCTCGAAGATCGACACCAACCAATGGCCGCCAAACAAGGAGGGCTGATAGATGACTATTGCAAATCCACATCTGAAATTCGCCTCGCAAGCCGTGGCTAAACCTTACTTCGTGTTTGCCCTGATGCTGTTCCTCGGGCAGATCCTGTTCGGTTTGATCATGGGCCTGCAATACGTGGTGGGCGACTTCCTGTTCCCGCTGATCCCCTTCAACGTGGCGCGGATGGTGCACACCAACCTGCTGATCGTTTGGCTGTTGTTTGGCTTCATGGGTGCGGCTTACTACCTGGTCCCGGAAGAGGCCGACCGCGAGCTGCACAGCCCGCTGCTGGCCAAGGTGCTGTTCTGGGTGTTTGCCGCCGCCGGCGTGCTGACCATTCTCGGCTACCTGTTCGTGCCTTATGCGGGCCTGGCCAAGCTGACCGGCAACGACCTGCTGCCGACCATGGGCCGGGAGTTCCTTGAGCAGCCGACCATCACCAAGATGGGCATTGTGGTGGTGGCCCTGGGCTTCCTCTACAACATCGGCATGACCCTGCTCAAAGGCCGCAAGACCACCATCAGCATGGTCATGATGACCGGCCTGATCGGCCTGGCGGTGTTCTTCCTGTTCTCCTTCTACAACCCGGAGAACCTGGCGCGCGACAAATACTACTGGTGGTTTGTCGTACACCTGTGGGTCGAAGGCGTGTGGGAACTGATCATGGGCGCGATGCTGGCCTTCGTCCTGGTGAAGATCACCGGCGTGGACCGCGAAGTGGTCGAGAAGTGGCTGTATGTGATCATCGCCATGGCGCTGATTACCGGCATCCTCGGTACCGGTCACCACTTCTTCTGGATTGGTGCGCCTGAGGTGTGGCTGTGGGTTGGCTCGATCTTCTCGGCGATGGAACCGATTCCCTTCTTCGCCATGGTGCTGTTCGCCTTCACCATGATCGGCAAGCGTCGTCGCCAGCATCCGAACCGCGCCGCGACCCTGTGGGCCAAGGGCACTACCGTGACGGCGTTCCTCGGTGCCGGCGTGTGGGGTTTCCTGCATACCCTGGCTCCGGTGAACTACTACACCCACGGCTCGCAGCTCACCGCCGCTCACGGTCACCTGGCCTTCTACGGCGCTTACGCGATGATCGTCATGACCCTGATCAGCTATGCCATGCCGCGTCTGCGCGGGATCGGTGAAGCACCCGACGAGCGTTCGCAAACCATCGAGATCTGGGGCTTCTGGTTGATGACCCTGTCCATGGTGCTGATCACCCTGTTCCTCACCGCTGCCGGTGTGATGCAGGTGATTCTGCAGCGCTTGCCAACCGATATTGATGGCACGGCGCTGTCGTTCATGAATACCGTCGATCAGTTGCAGGTGTTCTTCTGGCTGCGTCTGGCGGCCGGGGTGGGCTTCTTCATCGGCCTGGCGTGCTACCTGTTCAGCTTCAAGCGGCGCGGCCAGGAAGTGCTGACCGGCGCACCGGCTGCCAGCCGCTAAGGCCGTCGTGGGCTAACTGAAACTCGGTCCGGCTGGTACAGCGGGCCGTTGTTGCTTGTACACCGTCGCGAGGCAAATACATGGCCTTTACCGTCGAATTGGAAGAGTGGGTGGGCAGCGTCTGGCACCGCTTTATCACCCGTCGTGCCAGCCCGGACTTTCCCGAGGCGCGGGTCGAACTGGCCAGCCTGCAGCGCCCGCTGGCCCTGTTGTTTCGTGCCATGGGCGGCGCCAGCGGGATTGCCCTGGAGGCCGCCAGCCCACGCCAATTGCTGCTGCGACGTAACCTGTTGCAGCAAGTGGCCGGCACCTGCAAGCAACTGCCGGTGGCCTGGTGCGATAGCAGCAACCTGCGCCTGCCGCCGAGCCTGGCGGTGTACCCGGATGCGGGCCTGAACCAGGAGCTGTATCGCTGGCTGGCCCTGCTCGCCGCGCAGGCCGGCGACATGCGCCACTGGGCGCTGGACAACCAGCGCTGGACGGCGGAGTTGTTACAGCGCTATCCGGCCCTGCGTCCGCGTTACCAGCGGCTGGTCGAGGCCCACCTGCAATTGCGCCCCGATCCGAGCCAGCTGGCTGGCGGCGAGGCGGCGCTGGAGCGGGCCTTGTGCCAGGCCCTGCGCGAGCCTGGCAGCGTCCACCAATTTCCCCGCAGCGAACGAGCGCCCTGGCCCTTGCCGCTGTGGCTGTACCCGGCGCAGAACCTTGGCGAGCCACAGGCTTGCCAGTTGGGCGAGGAGAGCGACGGCCAGCTGCTGAACGCCCCCGAGCAGAAGCAACTGGCGCGCAAGCAGGCCAAGCGGGTCGAAGAAAGCACCAGCAAGGGCGGCCTGCTGATCTTCCGTCTGGAGAACCTGTTCAGCTGGTCCGAGCATATCGAGCTGGACCGTTGCAGCGATGACAGCGAAGACCTGGACGCCGCGCGGGTCGCCGAAGACCTCGACGAGCTGGCGTTGTCCAAACAACGCCTGCGCAAGGGTGGCGGCCTGAAGCTGGACCTCGACCTGCCGCCGGCGGATGTCGACGACATTCCCCTCGGTGACGGCATCAAGTTGCCGGAGTGGGATTACCGCAAGCAGGCCCTGCACCAGGATTTCGTCAACCTGCAGATGTATCTGCCGCGCGGCAGCGAGGCGCAGCCCCTGCCGGCACGCCTGGCGCCGCTGGCCAAGCGTCTGCGCCGGCAGTTTGAACACCTGCGCAATGATCGCCAGTGGCTGCGCCAGCAAACCCAGGGCAGCGAGCTGGACCTGCAGGCCTGGCTGGATTTTCACGTCGAGCGCCAGCACGGCCACTGCGCCGAGCGCGGCCTGTTCATGCAGCAGCGCGCCACCCGTCGCGACCTGGCCTGCCTGTTGCTGGCCGACCTGTCGATGTCCACCGATGCGCACCTGAACGACCAGCACCGGGTCATCGACGTGGTTATCGACAGCCTGCTGCTGTTCGGTGAAACCCTCTCGACCCTGGGCGATCCGTTCGCCTTGTACGGCTTCTCGTCCCTGCGCCGGCAACAGGTGCGCATGCAGGAGCTGAAATCCTTCAGCCAGCGCTATGACGACCACACCCGTGGACGCATTCAGGCGCTCAAGCCCGGCTACTACACGCGCATGGGCGCGGCCATCCGCCAGGCCACGCAGCTGATGGGCTCGTGCAAGCAGAAGCGCAAGTTGTTGTTGCTGGTCACCGATGGCAAGCCCAACGACCTGGACCTGTACGAGGGCCGTTACGGCGTCGAAGACACCCGCGAGGCCGTGCTGGAAGCGCGTCGCGCCGGGCTGTTGCCGTTCTGCATCACCATCGACCAGCAGGGTGGCGATTACCTGCCCTATATGTTCGGCGCCAACGGCTACACCCTGATTCGCCAGCCGCAGCAACTGCCCCTGCGCCTGCCGCAGCTGTACCGGCAGTTGACCCAGCTGTGACGAGGGCCGCAGGCGGATTCCCTAGGGACGGCGCGCACCAACAGCCGCGCCCGGATGTGGTCCGGGCTACGGCTTGTTGGTTGAGGAGGCTGGGGGCTAAGTGAGGCTGCGCGGCAGCCAGACGATCATGACCGCACAGAACAGCGCCAGGCCGATGCAGAACCACATGAAGCGTTGCTGGCGGCGCAGGTTGAGGTTGTCGGCCTGGGTCGGCAGGGGCATGCCGCAATGGGCGCAATTGGCTTGCGGATCTTGGGTGTCGCGTTGGCAGTACAGGCATTGGGACATGACAGGTGCTCGCTGGTGGCGTCTGCGCCGGCGGGGTCAGGCCGCTGGCGCAGACCTGTGGCTCACTCGAATTTTTGCAGGCGCTGGGGGTCGAGAACGCTGATCAGGCGGCCATCCTGGCTGATGATGTGTTCGTCGGTGAGGCGCCGGATGATCCGCGAGAAGGTTTCCGGCTGGATCGACAGATGGCCGGCAATCAATTGCTTGGCCATCGGCAGTTCGAAGCTGCTGGCGGCCTCGTGCAGCGGCGCCATCTGGGTCAGCAGGTAGCGCACCACGCGGTGGGTGGCGTTCTTCAGCGACAGGGTCTCGATTTCGTTGAGGCGCTGGTGCAGGCGCACCGACAGCCGGCCGAGCAGGGCAAAGGCCAGGCGGTTGTTGTTCTGCAGCAGCTGCATATAGGTGTGGCTGGACAGCTTGTACAACTGGGTGGGGCCGATGGCTTCGGCGCTGGCCACATAGTTGGGGGTGTCCATCAGCATCATGGCTTCGGCGAAGGCCTGGCGCTCGCCAATCACGTCGAAGACCTTTTCCTGGCCGTCCGGGGTCAGGCGGTAGATCTTTACCGAGCCGGAGATCACGAAGTAAAACGCGCTGGCCGGTTCGCCCTGGCGAAACAGCGGCGAGCCCTTGTCGACATTGAGCAGTTGGCTGGTGCTCATCAGCTCGTCCATCTGCTCCTCGTTCAGCGGTTCGAACAAGTGATGGCTGCGAAGAATCTGGTGATGTACGCGGTGCAACACCATGAGAGGCATCCCTGTGGTTGGTGGCATGGTGGGCCTGACGCTGTCAGGCCTATCGGGCGATGTGGAAATGCAGCTAGGGCGTGATGCTGGCGGCGCTGAGGGCCAGGCCGCTGGCCAGGGCCAGGGTCAAAGTCAGCAGGCAAAACCAGAGCAGCGGCTGCAGGGCGCGTTTGATCATGGCGGTGGCTCCTGGTGTCGGTGCGCCCGTTGCCGGGCGTGGCTTGGCTTACGCCGGGTTCGGGGCCGGGGCATGCAGGGCGTTGGCGAACAGCACGTTGTTTTCCAGATGGATGTGCTGCATCAGGTCGTTACGCAGCTCGTCCAGGCCGCGATAGAGGGCGCGCCAGGTGTTGCAGGCGTTGCTCGGCGGGGTGATGTTGTCGGTCAGGTCGAGGATGCGCTGCAGGGCTTCGCCGTGCTGGTCATGCTCCATGCGCATCACCGAGATGGGCGCGGCAGCACGTGCGCCGAGACCGTCGAGCAGCACCGGAAAGAGAATCCGCTCTTCTTTGAGCATGTGGCTTTCCAGCTCCTGCTGCATCTCGCGCAGGTGATCGGCCAGACCGTTGGGACAGTTGTCGCGCTCACCATGCACCTGTTCGACGCGACTGGCCAGGCGGATCAGCTCCGGCAGTTGTTCGCGGTGGCGGGCGTGGAAGCGGCTGAGAATATGGGCAATCAATTGCTCGGCGGGGGCCTGGCGCCAGTCCTCGCCGTTGCCGGGTTGGCCGCGCAGGGCCTGCAGTTCGGCGGCGACTTCTTCCGCCGCGATGCCACGGCGTTTGGCGGCCTCGCTCAGGCTCAGCTGGCCACCGCAGCAGAAGTCCAGATTGAAGGCATGGAATACCCGCGTGGCGCCGGGAATCTCGCAGGCCAGGGCGCCGAGGGACTGGTCCAGTAGCTGTTGAGTCATGGCAATGTCCTTGGGAATTGATCAGTGATGAAGGGTTACTGGTCAATAGCAGGACTCGTGCCAGAATTAAGTCATTGAAATTAAACGATTATTTATAAGACGTGGTTAATTTCACCCTGATTGATCAAGGTTCTTTTGACCGTATAGGGTAAAAATGACCATGTTAGAAGCCAGTTTGCTTGCCGACCTGATCGTCGAACTACCCAATACGGCCCGCCTGCTCGACCTCGCCCCGAGCAATCTGCATAAACTGGCGCGACGACTGGGCTTGAAGTAAGCCTGCGGCAGGCGCTTGAGTTGACGGTGGTCAATGGGTTGTTCTCGGCGAACCCTGAGACTGCAGCTTGAAGCTCGACCAGGATCGCGACATGTGTGCAGCCATTGAATGGAACAGTCCGCTGATCAAGCGCTACGGACACGCCGCGCGGGCAGGTGGCAGTTACCCGGAGAACACCCAGTTCCATCGCGGCATTGCCGCCCTGGATCTGTTGCGTGCCATGCGCAGCAGCCGTCTGGCACAGCGCCCGCTGTCTCTGGCCGTGCAGTTGCCGATGGCCGGGGACCTTGGCGTGTACCTGGAGCACCTGGCGCGTGAGATCGATATGCTCGGCTGCCACCTTGGCGCGACCCAGCGGGTCCAGCAGTTTCATCTCGCCGGCAGCCTGCCCAATGCCGTCGAGCTCGGTCGTCTGATGGAGCATCTGCAGCGACGCTTTAACTTCCAGCCCTATGCCGGCGGCGACAACAGCATCGACATCGATCTGCCCCATGGCTCCTGGGCGACCATGGGCCTGCTGCGCGAGCAGGGCTTCAATCACGCCAACATCGGCGTGCCGGACATCAACCCGGCCAATGGCAAGACCCAGGTGGACTTCCAGAGCCCGCGGCAGACGCGCTCGCTGATCGAGGCCGCGCGCACCCTGGGTTATCGTTCAGTGAACATCGACCTCGGCTATGGCCGGGCCTGGCAGACCACCAGCAGCTTCGCCCGCAAGGTGGCGGCCATCATCGAGTTGCAACCCAGCCGTGTGCGGATCTTCGACTATGCCCATCCACCGCGTCGCTACCGCGTCTTGCAGCGTCTGGTGGCCAGCGGCTATGCCGCCCAGGCGGACAAGTGGATCATGCGCCGCCATGCGGTGGAGCAACTGCTGGCGGCCGGCTATGGCTATATCGGCCTGGGACAGTTCGCTCTGGCCGATGATGATCTGGCTGTCGCCCAGGAAAACGGCCAGCTGCATTACAACTGCCAGGGCTTCAGCCGTCACGCGTGTGACCACCTCGGCCTGGGCCTGGCGGCCAACAGCCAGATCGGCGAGCTGCATGTGCAGAATATCGGCGACGTGCAGCACTACCAGCAGCAACTGGCCATCGGTCAGCTGGCGCTGTTCCGCGGCCTGCGCTGCAACCTCGAAGAGCAGCTGTTGCGCGCGGCAAGCGAGCGCCTGTTGTGTGATTTCCAGCTGGACTTTGCCGCCCTGGAGGTGCGCTTCGGCGTCGATCTGCGCGCGCATTTCGCCGGTGCCTGGCCGCGCCTGGAACAGATGGATCGCGACGGTCTGATCATCCTTACCCCTCATTCCCTAGAGGTTCCGGCGGCCGGACGCTTGCTGGTCGGCGCCGTGTGCCAGGCGCTGGAACACGGCCACGCGGCGCACCGCGAGCACGGCCTGCAACGCTCCCTGCGTTAGTGCCATTGGCTTAAACCTGCACGCTCTTAAGTTTTTTTCCGGCGAATGATTTTGGTCAAGCGCGGATGCTCTGCCGCGGGCGCTTAATCGGCTCAGGCGTAAAAAATCATGAGTGTTGCAACCCGTAATGGATGAGGGCTAAGCGATGAAAGAGCGCAATTACACACGGGCAAAACAGGTACTGGTGGCGGCTTCTTGCGCCTGGGCGCTTGCCTCGGCAAGCGCGGTTTACGCGGCGGAGGCGGCATTGCCGGTGATCGTGCAGGAGTTGGTGGCACCGCCGGCGGTGCCGGCGCCGATCACCCGTAAAACCCCGGCGCGGGTGGTGGTCAACCTGACGGTGGAGGAGGTCGAGAAAGAGATCGCGCCCGGCACCCGCTACATGTTCTGGACCTTCGGCGGCACCGTTCCGGGCAAGATGATCCGTGTGCGTGAAGGCGATACGGTGGAGCTGCACCTGCAGAACCTGGCCAGCAACAAGCTGCCGCACAACATCGACCTGCACGCCGTCACCGGGCCGGGCGGTGGTGCGGAGCCGACCTTGATCGCGCCGGGCAATGAAGCAACCTTCACCTTCAAGGCGCTGGCCTCGGGCTTGTACGTGTATCACTGCGCCACTGCGCCGGTGGAGGGTGTCCGAATTTTTGTGTAACCGGCTCATGAGCGACACTGTCGCTCCGAACCGGAGACACCATGAGCAAGACGCAACATCCCATCACCGACGAGCTGCTGGATCAGCCCCTGGCCAACTACCAGAATCCTGAAGACCTGATCGGTGCTGACGGCATCCTCAAGCAACTGACCAAGAAGCTGGTTGAGCGTGCGCTGGATGCTGAGCTGACCCACCACCTGGGCCACGATAAGCATCAACCGGTAAGCAATCCAACTGGCAACACCCGCAACGGTTTCAGCAAGAAGAAACTCAAGGGTGAGTTCGGCGAGTTGCCCATCGAAGTGCCGCGCGACCGGCATGGCACCTTTGATCCGCAGATTGTCGAGAAGCACCAGACCCGCTGGGCGGGTTTCGACGACAAGATCCTCTCGCTGTATGCCCGCGGCATGACTGTGCGCGAGATCCAGGCGCACTTGCAGGAAATGTACGGTGCCGAGGTGTCGCCCAGCCTGATCTCCTCGGTGACCGATGCCGTAGCCGATGAAGTGAAGGCCTGGCAGTCGCGCCCGCTCGATGCGGTCTACCCCATCGTCTACCTCGACTGCATCCACACCAAGGTGCGCGAAGGCGCCGTGCGAGTGAAGGCGGTGTATCTGGCGTTGGGCATCAATCTGGCTGGCGAGAAGGAAATCCTCGGCCTATGGATCGCCCAGAACGAGGGCGCCAAGTTCTGGTTGCAGGTGGTAACCGAGCTGCGTAACCGTGGCGTGCAGGACATCTTCGTCGCCTGCGTGGATGGCCTGAAGGGCTTCCCTGAGGCTATCGAAGCGGTGTTCCCGCACACCAGCGTGCAGCTGTGCATCGTGCACATGGTCAGACACAGCCTGAACTATGTGTCGTGGAAACGGCGGGCTGAAGTGGCTGCTGACCTGAAGCGAATTTACCAGTCCAGCACGGCAGACGAGGCCGAACTGCGCCTCGGTGAGTTCGAGGCCAAGTGGGATGACGACTACCTGCCGATTGGCCAGTCCTGGCGCCGCAACTGGCCACGTATCACGCCGTTCTTCGACTTCCCGCCAGAGATTCGCAAGGTGATCTACACCACCAACGCCATCGAATCGGTGAACATGAGCCTGCGCAAGATCACCAAGAATCGCGGATCGTTTCCCAGCGACGAGGCACTGCTGAAACTGTTCTACCTGGCACTACGCAACATCAGCAAGAAATGGACGATGCCAATCCGTGACTGGAAGGCGGCGCTGACGCGCTTTACGATCAGCTACGAAGACCGGCTGCCGCAGCAGTAACCCCAACCCCGGTTACACAAAATTCTGCACACCCTCCTTCCAGAGCGGGGTTGTACCGGGGGTGTCGAGTCGAGTGAGTATCTTCTGCGCGTGCATGGCGATGACTCCTTGTGTAAGGGGCTTCCCTTTTGACTCTAGACAAGCACTCAAGGGTCCGCAAATGCTCCCGTCGCCAGCTTTCTACCGCCTCCTGAAAGGCTTCGCCCCTTTGTTGTGATCGACGAAACTTGGACATTGGTTGATGTTTTTTGCGAGTGACTCGGTTTCAGCCTGTGCTTTGAATTAATAGTAGTCGTATGACCGCTTTTGGCCGGAAGCGGACTGATACGAGCCGTATCTGTGGTGCCTTCTTGGGGGGGGCTCCGGCCGACTCTGTAGCCACTGCGGTTGTCATTAGCAGCGGGATAGAAGGTCACACGGAGCACCTGGAAACCCGCCCTGCAACGCGAAACCGATCTCATTTTTCAATAAGAACAGTCGTTCTTTTGCGATGCCTGTCGTCTTCACGCGTACGGGCGCTTGTCGCCCCCTCCGGCGTAGCGGCACAGTACCGCCTTGGCCAGCACTCCGGCAATCGGGCGCCCGCCAAAGGGATGGAATTACAAGGGAACTGTATTGTGAATCGTGCGTTCAACGTCACCACGGTTTTTGGTAGTGCGCTGCGTTTTTCCTCGCTGCGCGGGCATGAGGAAATTTCCCGGCTGTTCGAACTGACGCTGCTGCTCAAGAGCGAGCAGAAGAGCTTCGACCCGCAGGCCATTCTGGGCACGCCGGTGACCCTGGAGATGGAGCTGGCCGGCGGCGCCAGGCGCCATCTGAACGGCCAGTGCATGCAGTTCGCCCAGGTCGGCAAGCACGGTCGCTACTACCTCTACCAGGCCCTGCTCAAGCCCTGGCTGTGGTATGGCACGCGGCGCAGCGACTACCGCATCTTCCAGAACATGACCGCCCCGGACGTGGCCTACCCCGGCCAGGACCACCTGGACGTCTGGTCCGCCGGGGGCGGGCTCAAGCCGGGCCAGTACATGACCCACGACTACAACTTCACCATGCCGCGCTCGGACCTCGCGGTCCGCCGCGACCAGTCGCCTGGGCATGCTCACGGCAGCTACGAGATCTTCGACTACCCCGGCGGCTACACCAACCTGTCCGATGGCGACGAGAACAGCTCGTGCTGGATTCACGTGTCTTCGCCCTGGGCGGGCTCGAACTTCGGCGGCATTCAGATCCCGCGCATAGGCCAGGAAGTGCTGGTCGACTACCTCAACGACCCGGACCGCCCGGTGATCACCAGCCGGCTGTACAACGCCTTCCAGATGCCGCCGTGGCAGCTGCCGGGCAACGCCATGCAGTCGGGTTTCCTGATCCGTTCGAGCCTCGGCGGCGGCTACGAGAACGCCGAGGCCCTGCGCTTCGAGGACAAGAAGGGCGAAGAGCAGCTGTGGATCCCGCAGACAAGAACCAGGACATCGAAGTCGAGCACGACGAGACGCACTGGGTCGGCAACGACCGCAGCAAGACCATCTACCGCGGCGAGACCAGCCACATCAAGCGCGACCGCACCGAGACGGTGGATGGCCACGAGTAACGTATCGAATGAGCTACACCGATCGCAAAACGCGGCCTATCCCATGGGAGGCGCTAATGGGTCAGTTTGGTAGCAACTTCAAGGGCGACAGGGCTGTGCTGGACGTCAAAAATGGATTTCTTAGAGCGCTCAAGCTCGTACAGATCACATACCCAAATGTCCGCGTCGAAGTGGCTGACAAGGGCATCATTTTGGCGCCATCGGCGCCGCATGTTGCACGGCAAGTATTCAAGCAAGGTGAGTTGACGTTTGGCGGACAGTGAGCGTTGCCGCATTAAACAGATTTTTCGCGCGCGCGAAAATACAGACAGCCGGCGTGGCTGGCTACAGCAGCTGATAAAGGGGTGAACATGGAAATTAACAAGGGTGACGTTACATTCACGGAGAGCCGGCGAGTTCTCTTTATGGGCGCAGGGCTTGGCCTTGTTCTGGTCGTTCTCGCTATCGCAGCGTTCAGCTCAGGAAAGGCGACTGGCGTTACAGGCCTTGGCGTGGTTTTCCTGATTGGTGCCGCGTGGTTGTTTGCGTCTGCCTGGTCAAATCGTAATGCAGGGGATAGGCCGCTGATGGTCCTCAAGGAGGACGGTATATGGTTTTTCAATGCTGACCGTATGTTGCCGTACACCTCGATTGAGGGGATTGAAATCGAGACTTATTGTACGCACAAGGATATCCAGTTCAACAGCACCTTCCATATCACGCCTGAAAAGATCGAAACGGTGCCGACCTTCCAATACGGGCGTTCCGATAGTTTTCTAAACAAGCCAGGCGCTACGAAAGGCCGAGCCTTTCGTAAGCATATTGTTGTCTTCAGGTACGGGCGTTTGCGCGATGCTGATGGGAAACTTGTCGATATGGACGATTTAGCGGAAGAGCTAAATTACCGCATTAACCGGGCTTATGAGGCCGAGGCAGCCATTCTGGTGCCGACCTCAGCAGCAAACGACCCGCTATCCCCCGTGCAGTAATCCTGCATCCAAACCAAAACCCATGCGGATCAGTCCGCACGGGTTTTTGGGGTATTCGGATTATCGTGTTTGCTCGTGATCCCGCGCGCCCAAGTCTCTATACGACAGTGTCCCAAGCGCTTTCCGGCGCGCAGTCACTGTCTGCTTACGGAGAACGAGCACCGCGCAGATGAATATAAAGAAGAGCTGCGCGTAGCTCACGACGAATACAAAGAGAGCTTGCGGGGGCGCAGGATTAAGCAGGGCTAGTGCGTCAAGAGTTGACGGCCGTTCGCGTTGCACAACTTCGCGATATTGACTCTATTGAAACGGTAACTGCCGAGAAATTTGCAATTGCTGCCGAGCGTTTGGCTGCCGCTAATGTTCGGCATGAAGCTGCTAGCGAGGAGCTTGCCAAGTTGAAAAAAAAGACAGGTTAAATCGCCTTGCTGTTGCAGAAGTCCAGGTTTCGAGTTATGTAAGTCGCGTGACGAGCTGCAGGCAGAAGTTAAGCAGATACGCTCTGATGCCTCTACTAAACCTCAAGGGTTTCCGCGCGTAGAGGGGCAGAAATTCAGCGCCAAAATGGCGAATTGAACACTCGGTTGGCTAAGGCTGTTCAAGCAAGCTTACTGTTTTAAAGTAAGCCCCATGGCAAAGACGCCGGTGCGCTCAAAGATAATCCTGTTGGGGGGTAAATAACATGCCCGATAATGGACGTGGAAATGGCGACTGGAAAATCTTGCTGTTGGTTATGGCATTCGTTATTGGGTTCGTTATTTTTGTTGAATCAAAATATCCGTCTATGATCGAGCGCCGACAAGCAGCTAATAAAGTATTGGAGCAAGCGCGCCAGATAAAGCATGATCCCGAGACGGAAGTAATAGTAATTCTGCCTGATGGTTCTCGTTCTCGGCTTGATCTTAAACCTTTCTTAAAGTCAGAGCAGTAATCCACCCTGATTAAGTCCAAGCGAAGTATCTATGGACGCTGGAACATTGGAATACCTGATGCAGTGAAGATGCCTAACCCATTGTGGGTTGCCGGCAAGCCGGCCGGGCTTTCGTGCTGCGCATTGTGGTCTGTCCCAGGCTGAGTGGACACTGACTTAAGGTGGATAATGTCCGCCGCAAGGCGTGTTCATGACCCAGACCAGAAGACGTTTTCCCGAATCTTTCAAACGTGAAGCGGTAGACCAGGTGGTTGCCGGCACGCCGCTTCGTCATGTGGCCGAGACGCTCGGCATCGCTGAAAGCCTGCTGGGCAAATGGAAGCGCCAGTACGAACAGCAAGGTGACGATGCCTTTCCGGGCAATGGCAAGCAGCGTGGCGAGAGTGCTGAGTTGCGCCGGCTATGCCAGCAGCTGGCTCAGGTCACCATGGAGCGCAATGTTTTAAAAAAGGCGCTCGCCATCTTTTCGCCGCCCACGAAGTGAAGTTCCGCGCCATCGAGGCGTTGATCGGTTGCTATCCCGTAGCACCGATGTGCCGGCTGCTGCGGGTATCACGCAGCGGCTTCTATGCCTGGCAGCAGCGGCCACCTTCGGCGAGAGAGATGGCGAAACCGAAGATGGGTGAAGATGCAGTCCCCCGCCGCGACCAGGCTCAGAACAAATGACAAACCCTGTTCTAGCAGCGCACTAATCTCACGTAGCAGCGTGCTGCGGGGACAGCTGCTCATGACAGATGCCGAATTGTCTGTCATCGACGCCGCGTTTGAGGCCTCTGGCTTCGCAGGCAGTATCAATTGGTATCGAAATCTGGACCGCAACTGGCATCTCTTGGCGGACGTGGGCCCGATTGTTCCGCATCCCGCCCTAACGATCTATGGGGACCGCGATACGACCCCAAAGTCCCCAAACCTGAGTGCCTTTGTGCCAAACGTCGAAGTTGTCAGCCTGGACACAGGCCATTGGATTCAGGAGGAAAAGCCAGAAGAGACAACCAAGACAATTCTGGATTGGCTAAAGCAGGCGTCTAAAACTAATGGGGTCGGAGTGAATTGATAATTTCATCGTCGCCAGTGGCTGCTTTTGGCCGGAAGCAAACAGCCTCGAATTGGTTATCGCGAAGCACCGTTGCGACTTGGGTGTAAGGATGAAAGCAGGAGCTATTTGCTACCACTTTCATGCATCAACAGCTCATGAAAGGCCGTACGCGACAGCGGGCGGTGGAAAAGAAAACCCTGGCCCACATCGCAGTGCAACGCACGCAGAACGCGTAATTGCTGCTCGTTCTCTATCCCTTCAGCGACGACAACATGCCCCAGGGTGTGACCGAGCGTCAGAATGGCCGCAGCGATGGCCTGATCACCCTGGTCATCGGCCAGGTGCTCGACAAAGCTGCGATCGATCTTGATCTCGCTGATCGGCATCCGCTTGAGATAGGCAAGCGAGGAGTAGCCCGTGCCAAAGTCATCCACGCTGATCCGGAATCCACACGCCACCAACTCAGCCAGGACCGGTAGATTGATGTCGTTTCGCTCCATCAGAACGCTTTCGGTCAACTCGATGACGAGGTGATGGGGCTTCAGGCCTGCACTGCGCACACTCTCTGCCAGCCACTGGGTAAATTCCGTGGTTTGCAACTGTTTGGCAGACACGTTTACAGCGACCTTGGGCACCTCTATCTGCTGGCACTGCCACTCCTGCAAGTCGGCGATCACCTGCTTGATCACCAGCGCACCCAGGTCTGAAATTATCCCGGCTCGCTCCGCGATCGGTATGAACTCACCCGGTGAAACCTCACCCAACTCCTGATCATGCCAGCGGCACAGGGCCTCAGCGCCGACCAGCGATCCATCCCTCAGGTCGATCTTGGGCTGGTAAACCACGTAGAGCTCACCAGCATTGATCGCCTTGCGTAGACGATTGCCGACGACAAGGTCGCGCTGGATCGTTTGCTTGCTGTGTTGCGCGTAGAACTGCAGTTGGTTCTTGCCGAGTGCTTTCGCGCGGTACATCGCGGTATCTGCCGAGCGCAACAAGCTACCGGAGTCAGTGCCGTCGTCAGGGTACAGGCTGCAACCGACACTGGCGGAGAGAAACAGCTCGATGCCTTCGCTGAGAAGAGGCGTGGACATCGCTTTGGCGATGCGCTGAAAAACAGCATCTGCCTCAAGAGAGTCGGCACCAGGCAACAATGCCGCGAACTCGTCACCCCCCAACCGGGCCACGCTATCCATGTCGCGCATGGAGGCCTCGAGTAGCTTGCTCGCCTGTACCAGCACCCTGTCACCGACATCGTGCCCCAGGCTATCGTTGATGGTCTTGAACTCATCCAGATCGATAAACAGAACGGCCAGATGGGTATGTGCACGTTCCGCCTGAGCAATGGCCTGCTCCAGCCGACCTCTGAAATGGATACGGTTGGGCAGCCCAGTCAAGGAGTCGTGAAGCGCCAGGTGACGCAGCTCATCCTCGGTATGCATGCGGAGGATTTCAGACCCGGTTCGGGCAGCCAGCAGCTCAATGACCTCATTGGCCAGATGGGCTTCCAGCATGTCCCCTCCCCCCATCGCGGCCATGACCCCCAACGTGCACCCCGCTTCATCGAGCAGGGGAACCCCCAGATAGGTCTCAGCCTGTAATCCGAACTGGGCCTGTGTTTCGGGAAATTCGCTGTCCAGATCGCATGAGGTGAACACGCCGCGGCGTTTGTGCACATGGCTACAAGGGGTTCTGGCAATTTCGAAGTTGAAGTTGGCGTGCCAGTCATTACCGCTGTAGCAGGAGATGGTGCTTGCACGACTGGGGTCTTGATCATCGATCAAGGCAACAAACGCATGTTCGGCGCGCAGCATCTGAACCAGTTGCTGCACGAGCTTGTGGAAATAGCCATGCTCATCACCACCAGGCACATGAATGACCATCTGACGCAACAGCTGCGCGGTGCGCTGGGTCAGACTCAACTCCTGCGCAAGCCGCTCATTGGCCATGCGCAGATCGTCCGTCCGCTCGGCAATTCGCGTCTCCAGCAGATTTTTATGCTGATCGATGGCACGCACGAAATGCAGGGTGCGGAAATCCGACTCGAGCATGTGCCGGAGCCATTCCAGAAGGCTGCGGCCGTTCTTCCCGGCCATCAGAACCAGTGCGCCATAAACGGATGCATCCGGCCAACAAAGCGGGACACTCACGCAGCAGCAGCCCACCTCAGCGCAATACTCTTCGACGACGGCGCGCGCAGTGATGGCCTGCTCAGCCAGGCGATTGGCCAGCTCACTGGCGGCAGTGCGCTGGTCAAGCGAGGGTTGAGCGCTATCCAGTACGGTCTGCAGCCGGTCGCCCTGCAGACTCATCAGCCAAATGGCATCGGCCTGCGTGATCTCCTGAAGCTGGGCCAGCCACCGGGCCCACTTCTTGAGATAGGGACGCGGAACAAGGGTATTGCCCGCGATCATCTTCAGGGACATCGTCGCCCGGTTCAGGCAGATGGCGATGGCGAACCATTACTGGCTCGAAGATCCGCAATGCAGTTTTGAAAGGCCCGCCGTTCCGAACCACTGCGGCTGCCCTCATGAACGGGATCACCAGCGACCACCGAATGGAAGTCTGACTCGATGATCGCTTTCAACGACTCCAGCATGCGCAGCGTCTTCGTGTCGTAATGCCTGGGCTGTCGGTCCAGCACACAGACGGTACCGAAAATGCTGTCATCAGGGCAGACCAATGGCACTCCCAGGTAGCTGATCATGTTCAGCTTGATATCAGGATTATTGGCCCATTCCGGATCGCTCAATGCATCAGGCACCAGCAAAGGCTGATGGGTAGCCATGACGGTCTCGCAATAGAGGCCCGTCCCAAGATCGGCCTTCTCATGTTCCTCATAGGGGTTTTCATCCCCGAGGCTGGCGATCAGCACCTCAATCTGCTCAGGCCAGACACGCATCACCAAGGCAGCAGGTACTTGCGCAGCTTCTGCAGCCTGGTTGGCAAGCTCCTGCCATTCATCCAGCAGTACTGACGAGACGGTCATGACCATGGGGAAGCCCTTCATGAAAGAATTCGATATGAAGCTCAACCTGCTTTTTCAGTGTAGCTGCCCGCCAACAAGTAAATACCCCGAATCTGTCTGATTTATGCGTCGCTCCCCCCTCCCCTCCGTGCGGACATGAGCATGTCAGTAACCATGCGGCTCAACGGGCTAGCGCCCGAAACGCCCGGCGGAGGGCCGGAAAGACGACGCCGGACCGGGTAGGTTTCCGGTTCTTGTGTGACGGTGGCCAGGGGAGCCAGACACGATGAGCCTGGTACGCAGACAATGACCGCTTCCGGTCAGAAGCAGACTACGACTCAGTGTTGAACCAACGCTCCAAATGAGGTTTGGGAACGGCTAATAACCCAGCCAGGCGCAGCACGAGGCGACTGCGCCGGACAGTTTTGACTCGTTTCCCGGACAACCGAGTCCTGCCGACTGAACAGTCCTCGTCCTAACCGCTCGGCGCTGTCCAGCATGCTGGACAGCCAGCCGAAATTTTCCCGAGAACCAAAGTCAAGCGATTGAAATAAAATGAGAAAAACATCCTGGCACGGATATTTCATCGAGTCGTCCGTGGGTTTGCCTGAGCGACAGACGCAGCGCGCCTTCAGCCAAACCGTATACCTCCGAAAATAAGTTCAAGAATGGAGTAACCCATGGAAACCTGCTCACTGCCACGCCGAAAACTTGCAGCACCGCTGCTCGCATTGCTAACGACCCTGTCCCTGCCGACACCTGCCAGTTCCGCCGAGATCCATTCCTACACTCTGCCGCAACAGGCCTACAGTGGCTCCCGTGAGCGCCACTACAAGGTCTACGTACCCAGTGCAATGACCACCCCCGCGCCCATGGTCATGGCATTACACGGCTGCAAGCAAACCAACGACGACGTGCTTAACGACTGGGGCATGAAGGCCGCGGCCGACCGCTACGGCTTCATCCTGGTGGCGCCCTTCATCACCAGCTACGACGGCCTGCGCAACGAAAACTGCTGGGGCTTCTGGTTCGAGCAGCATATTCACCAGGGGGCCGGTGAAGTCGAGGATCTGCATCAGATCGCCCAGCAGGTCGACGCAGCCTACAGCATCGACCCCAACCGCCGTTTCATCACCGGTCTGTCTTCCGGCGGAGCGATGAGCATGGCCGCGGCCGTCGCTCATAATGACTACTGGGCGGCCGCCGCACCGGCGTCAGGTCTACCTTACAGCGAGGACTCCTCCTCGGTGTCGCTGTCCGGCCAGTGCCCAGGGTCGGCCACCTTCCATGCGGTCAGCCAGGTGGTCAGTGACCTCACCGGCGAGGTAGACAATGGCTACCCAATCCCACTGCTGCTGTTGCAGAACAAGAACGACTGCACCGTATTGCAGACCGCTGCCAACAACATGCGCGATGCCCACCTGCAGGTTTTTGGCAGTGGCGACTTCAAGACTGCGGCCACGACCAAGGCCTCGGACACCAGTTGCTCGCCATACAACCAGAACAACTACAGTTGCCACCGCATTGCCTATACCCAAGACGGCACCACGGCGACCCGCTCGCTGGTGGAAACCATTTTTTACGATGGCCCACTGACCACACCCAACGCGCAGGACACTGATCACGGCCACTACTGGGTCGGCGGCGCCGAAGGCAACAATGGCAAATGGGCACTGCAGATAGGCCCGAGCTACCCCGATATCATCTGGGACTTCTTCAGCCGCCACAGCCGCAACGGCAGCCAACCGCAGGGCCACCCTGTCATTGTGCTGCAAGGCGACAACCCACTGACTGCGGAGCTCAACAGCGCCTTCAGTGATCCCGGCGCCACGGCCAACGATCTTGAAGACGGCTCTCTGAACGTCAGCGCCGACTGCAGCGCCGTGAATACCCAGGCCGCGGGCAGCTATAGCTGCCTGTATAGCGCCACCGACAGCGACAACAACAGCACGACGGCCACCCGAGTGGTGAACGTCGTCGATTCGAACTCGCCGGTGGCCAGCTGCCAGAAGATCAGCGCCTCGCCCTACGCTCATATCGGTGCAGGGCGCGCCTATGTCGGCGGCGTATCCAGCCTGCGCGCTTACGCTAATGGCGACAATGTGGACATCGGTGGCTCGTTCGATACCTGGAGCAGCGTTGCCTTATACGAAGGCGAAACCGGCAAGTGGTATTCGCAGTTGCCGGCAGCGTGCAGCGGCACTGGCGGAGGCTTTGTCTGCCAGAACTGGAACACCACCAACCTCAACCACGTCACGGCCGGTCGCGCCTACTACGGCTACTACACCGTGGGCGGCAATCAGTACCTGGGCAGCCTGCCTGGGGTGAACAGCTGGGTGAAGGAAACTGCCAGCGGCTATTTCCAGGCCGGGCAGTGCAGCAACTGATGCTCCGCCAAACCACGGGCGACCCTGGTCGCCCGTGCTGTCTGTCCACCTGCAGAGACAGCAATGTCCGAATTACTGGACATGTCGAGCAAGCTGTTCACGCGACATGTCCAACTTTACGGAACGACGTCGACTCCTAACGCAAAAATAAATATAAGCATTTGATAAATAAAGATATTTTTTATTGGCATGAAGATCGCATTGCATTAGGCGCTAACTGCCTGCCCCTGCAGTGCGCCCCGTTTCGCCACAAATACAACAAGAAGGAACTCAGCATGTCCATCAAGCAATCGCTTTCCCGCCTGTCCGTCGGCGTTGTCGTCACTAGCCTGCTGGCCAGCCCGGCCATGGCCACCGAGAAAATCCGCTGGCAGGTACCGCTGGCCTTCCCCTCGCATCTGGTCGGCCTGGTTACCCCGATCAAGCACCTGTCCGAATCGCTTAAGACCATCTCCGGCGGTGACATCAACTTGCGCTACTACGAGCCGGGCGAGCTGGTGCCGCCGTTCGAGATCATGAATTCCGTCAGCAACGGTAAGTACCCCGCCGGCTACACCTGGATCGGCTACGACCAGGGTAGTATCCCCGCCCTGCCGCTGTACTCCGGTGCACCGTTCAACATGGAGCCACCTGCCTACCTGGCCTGGTACTACCAGGGCGACGGCAAGAAGCTGCTGGAAGAGATCTACGCGCCACACAAGATCCACCCAATGCTGTGCAGCATCATCGGCCCGGAAGGCGCCGGCTGGTTCGCCAAGCCAATCGAGCAGACCAAAGACTTCGATGGCCTACGCATCCGCTTCGCCGGTATCGGTGGCAAGGTGCTGGAGAGGCTCGGCGCTTCGGTCACGATGATCCCCGGCGGGGAGATCTACCAGGCGCTGGAACGCAAAACCATCGACGCCACCGAGTTCTCCCAGCCGGCGATCGACAAGATGCTGGGCCTCGACCAGATCATCAAGAACTACATCATGCCGGGCTGGCACCAGACCCTGACCACCTCACATCTGCTGGTCAACCAGGACGTGTGGGACAAGCTGGAGCCGCAGAGCCGCGCGCTGATCGAAATGGGCTGCGAGTCGGCCACCCTCAAGGGCTTCGCCGAAAGCGAGTGGGCTCAACCAGGTGCGCTCGCCGACTACCAGAAGGAAGGCGTAAAGGCCCAGGTTCTTCCCGCACCAGTACTGCATGAACTGCAGCGGGTGACCAACGAGGTACTGGACGAGATGGCCGCCAAGGACGACATGTTCAAGCGTGTGCTGACCAGCCAGCGCGACTTCATGACCCAGTACGCCAGCTGGAACCGCATGGGCTACCTGCCGCGCGACTTCGACCAGCAGAACTGATCACGCCCTGTGAACCTGCACGGGCCCGGCTACGCTGTGGCCCGCTGCGTCTTCCTGCCTGATAGGTCCGAGGTTTTCCGATGCCATCCCCCACCTCCGCCGCTCATGCGCCTGGCGCCGAGCTGCCGCACAACCGCCTGTCCCACCTGCTCGACCGTGGCATCGTCGCCATTGGCCAGGCTAGCGCCTGGCTGTGGATCGCCGTGCTGCTGGTGGTGCTGTGCAACGTCTTCAGTCGCTTCATCCTGGCGCGCGGTTCAATCGCCCTGGAGGAGCTTTCCTGGCACCTGTTCGGTGCCGCTACCATGTTCTCGCTGGCATACGCCGTGGTGCGCGATGATCATGTTCGCGTCGACGTACTGCGCGAGAAATTCTCCCTGCGAACGCAAGCCTGGATCGAGCTGCTGGGCATTGCATTGCTGGCCCTGCCGGTGATCGCCCTGATGATCGACAGTCTGCTGGCCTACGCCTACACCGCCTTCGTCTACCAAGAGCACTCGCAGGCACCGAGCGGCCTGCCCTACCGCTTCCTGTTCAAGAGCGTGCTGCCGCTGGGCCTGACACTGACAGCGATTGCTCTGTTCGCTCGCGCCACCCGCTGCAGCACCCTGCTGCTCAATTTCCCCCGGGCCACCGAGCAGTCCACTGACGCTCACCCACACTCCTGATCACGAGGCTGAAGTAATGGGTCTGGAACAAATTCTGGTCATCGCCATGTTCGCCAGCTTCATGGGTTTGCTGCTGCTCGGCTTTCCCGTGGCCTGGTCCCTGGCAGGCGTTGGCCTGGTCTTCGCCGTCACCGGCCATGTGCTGGTGGCCTATTTCGATGCCGATCTGTGGTTCACATGGAGCGGCACCATCGGCGTGCTCGATGCGCGCATCTACGGCATCGTTGCCAACGAGCTGATGGTAGCGCTGCCGCTGTTCATCTTCATGGGCATCATGCTCGACCGCTCCGGCATCGCCGAGCGCCTGATGCATAGCCTAGTGCGAGTGCTCGGCCCGCTGCGCGGTGGCTATGCGGTTACCGTGGTGATCGTCGGCGTGCTGCTGGCCGCCTCCACCGGCATCGTCGGCGCCTCGGTGGTGCTGCTCGGGTTGCTCTCGCTCGGCCCAATGCTGCAGGCCAACTACAACAAGCGCTTGGCCGTCGGCACCGCTTGTTCGGTGGGTACTCTGGGCATCCTGATCCCGCCGAGCATCATGCTGGTGCTGATGGCAGACCGCCTAGGCACCCCCGATGCGTCGGTGGGCAAGCTGTTCATGGGCGCGCTGATCCCCGGCATGCTGCTAGGCGCGCTGTACATAGGCTATATCCTGATAGCCGCCTGGCTGAAGAAGGACTTCGCACCAGCCCCCAAGGATCGCCAACCGCTCGATGTTCGTGCGCTCATCGATGTGTTCTGGGCCGTGGTACCGCCGCTGGGGCTGATCCTCGCCGTGCTCGGCTCGATCTTCTTCGGCATCGCCACCACCACCGAGGCCTCGGCGGTGGGTGCCGCAGGCGCGGTGCTGATGGCCTACCTCAGTCGCCACCTGAGCCTGGCAGTGCTCAAGGATGCGCTGTACCAGACCAGTCGCACCGCTGCCTTCATCTTCGGCATCTTCATCGGCGCCACGGTATTCGCCGCCGTATTGCGCGGCCTCGGCGGCGACGATGTGGTGCGCGCAGCGCTGACCGGCCTGCCGTTCGGCCAGACCGGCGTGCTGCTCACTGTGCTGTTCATCACATTCCTGCTGGGCTTCTTCCTCGACTGGGTGGAGATTACCCTGATCGTCCTGCCTCTGGTGGCGCCGGTGCTGTTCTCCATGGGCGTGGACCCACTGTGGTTCGCGATCCTCTTCGCCCTGTGCCTGCAGACCTCCTTCCTCACCCCACCGGTTGGCTTTGCTCTGTTCTATATCAAGGGTGTGTGCCCGCCGGGCATCACCACCCGCGATGTCTACTTAGGCGTACTGCCATTCATCGCCCTGCAGCTGCTCGGCCTGGTCCTGGTGTTCTGCTTCCAGCCGCTGGCCACCTGGCTGCCCACCGAGGTTTATGGCGGTCCGTGACCATCCCGGCCGCCTTGCCTGCTCGGCCAGACGGCTCCCATAATCGAGTGCATATTTCCGAGGACTTCCTCCTGCCATGGCCATCTCCCGCGATGAACTCGACCAGCACGGCCTGATCGTCGGCGTGTCCCCCGAGCGCTTCCGCGCGGTGGCCATGCCGCTGCTGTACGACCACCTCGACGCACAGTGCGAGGGCACCATCGCGGTCAATCGCCAGGCACGCATCGTCTGGATCAACGACAAGTACGCCGAGAAGATCGGCATCCGCGATGCACGCAGCGTGCTCGGCAAGCAGATCGAGGAAGTGCTGCCGGCCAGCCGCCTGCGCGAGGTGGTCGAAAGCGGCCAGCCGAGCATGCTCGATCTGATGGCCTTCGGCGACGAACACTTCGTGGTCACCCGCATCCCGCTGCGCGACGAGGACGGCACCCTGGTCGGCGCGCTCGGTTTCGTGCTGTTCGACCGCGCCCGCCATCTCAAGCCGCTGATGGCCAAGTACAGCAACCTGCAGAGCCAGTTGCTCGCCACCCAGCATGAGCTGGCCAAGGCCCGTCGGGCGCGCTACACCATCGCCGGTTTTATCGGCGCTAGTGCAGCGGTCAGCGAAGTAAAACGCCAGGCGCGGCGCGCCGCCCAACTCGACGCCACGGTGCTGCTGCGCGGCGAGACCGGCACCGGCAAGGAGCTGCTGGCCCAGGGCATCCACAACCTGTCGCCGCGGGCCAACGCCCCCTTCGTCGCAGTCAACGTCGCTGCGATTCCGGAAACCCTGGTCGAGGCCGAGCTGTTCGGCACCGCCCCCGGCGCCTTCACCGGCGCCGACCGCAAGGCGCGCATAGGCAAGTTCGAGGTAGCCAATGGCGGCACCCTGTTCCTAGACGAGATCGGTGACCTGCCACTGCCGTTGCAGGCCAAGCTGCTGCGCGTGCTGCAGGAACAGGAGGTCGAGCCGCTCGGTTCCAATCAGGTCAAGCCGCTGAACGTGCGGGTGATCGCCGCCACCCATATCGACCTGGAGGCCAAGGTCGCCGCCGGCGAGTTCCGCGACGACCTCTACTACCGCCTCAATGTCCTGGCCTTGCGCGTGCCACCGTTGCGCGAGCGGCGCGAGGACATTCCGGCACTGGTCGAGTACCTGCTCGACGATATCGCCAACCGCTCCGGCCAGGCGCCCATGGAACTGAGCCGCAAGGGACTGGCCTTGCTCAGTCGGCAGCCCTGGCGAGGCAACGTGCGCGAGTTGCGCAACCTGCTGGAACGGGCGCAGCTGGACAGCGACGGCCCGCTACTGGATGTCGCCCAACTGCAGCCGCTGCTCGCCTTGGCAGGCATTACCGGCACACTTGCGTCGACCACCAGCGTTGCCGAACCCAGCGCGCTCGACACCGATGAACCTTTGCAGCCGCTGGCGCAGACCATCGCCCAGGCCGAACGCCGTGCCCTGCAGAACACCCTGCTCGCCTGCAAGGGCAACCGTCGCCGCGCCGCCGTCGAGCTAGGCATTTCCCGCGCCAGTCTCTACAGCAAACTGCAACAGCACGGGCTGAACCAGCGCTAGCTGTGATCTCTCAGTAGGATGCCGCGGCACCGCCTGAACGGTGCCCGCTGTCGCTGTGACTATCCGGAGGTCTGGACGGACGTCCAGCATTGTGGACATACGTTATCCACCTCCGCCCCCATCTCCCGCACGCCCACACCCGACCTAGAGCCATCGGCGCCAGCCAGACGCTGTTTCCAGCGCACTGGCATGGGATTCGCTTGAGCGCTCCTGCGCCCGTTCGACGTAGCGTCCCGAAAACAAGAAAAAGGAAATTCCATGAGCCCTGTGCGTTTCAACCCGTTGTCGCGCTGTCTACTGTCCCTAACCGCGTTGAGCAGCGCACTACTCGCCAGCCCAGCGACTCAGGCTGCCGGCTGCGCCGAGCTGCTCGGCGTCCAGGTGCCGGAGCAGGCCATCGGTCTGCCCAGCCGCGGCGCGCTGGTGCTGTCTGCCACCCCAATGGCAGCCGGCGGCAGAGCACCGCAGACCTTCGGCGCCTATTGCGACTTAGCCATTGAGATCCGTCCGGTCGACCCTGTCGCGCCCGCCATCCGCATGCGTCTGGTGCTACCCGAGCGCTGGAATCGCAAGGCGATGATGTACGGCGGTGGCGGCTACAACGGCAGCGTGCCAGACGTTGCCGGCAACCTGCCGGCCGGCCCGCTGGATCGTCCCACCCCACTGGGCCGCGGCTATGCGGTGTTCGCCAGCGATTCCGGGCATGTCGCCGACCCGCTCAGCCCCGGCGCCTTTGCCTGGAATGGGGAAGCCCTGGCCAACTATGCCCATGACGCACTGAAGAAGACCCGCGACGCCGCCCTGCACCTGATCGAGCTGCGTTACGGCAGCCGGCCCGAGCGCAGCTACTTCGCCGGTGGCTCGACTGGTGGCCGCGAGGCACTGGCGGTGGTGCAGCAGTGGCCGAAAGACTTCAACGGCGCGATAGCCCTCTACCCCGCCTATAACGCCCTGGCGCTGAACCTGCAATTCGGCCGTATCACCCGCGCCCTGGCCGCACCCGGCGCCTTCCCCAGTCTGGAGCAGCGCGCAGCCCTGTTCGAGGCTGCCCTGCAGGCCTGCGACGGGCTGGATGGCATACGCGACCGCGTGATCAGCCATCAGGTTTCCTGCAATGCGCGTTTCGACCCGGCCAGCGCCACACTCGATGGCCAGCCACTGCGCTGCCCGGGTGGCACCGACAGCTCGCCACGCTGCCTCACCGATGCGCAGATCCAGGCGCTACGGGTGTTCAACACGCCGATCCGCTTCGATTTCCCGCTGGCCAGCGGCGAGACCCACTACCCGGGTTTCAATGCCTGGGGCAGCGACCTCGGCCGGCCCGGCGAGGGCCTGCAATTGCTGGTCAATCGGCTCGGCCTAAATACCCTGCAGCCGAGCTACCCGATGCCCGTCCACGGCACCGGCTTCGTCGATGGCGCGCCCTACCATGCTGGCTTCTGGGACGAATGGGTGCGCCACTTCGTGACGCGTAACCCGACTTTCGACTCCCTCGGTTTCGACCCGCAAGCCCCAGGCCCCTGGCTGCCGCGCATCAGCGAGCTGTCGCTGCGCCAGGACGTCAACCAGACCGACCTAACAGAGTTCGCCGAACACGGCGGCAAGCTACTCATCGCCCACGGCACCGCCGACCAACTGGTCAGCAGCCGCGCCAGCGCCGAGTACTACGAGCGCATCCAGCGCGATATGGGGCCGGGCAAGACCCGACATTTTCTGCGCTACTACGAAATTCCCGGCTATGGCCATGCCGCCAGTACCGTGTTCAATGCCAGCTGGGATTCGCTGAGCACACTGGAGGACTGGGTCGAGCGCGGCCGCGCGCCGCGCAAGCAGATCGTCGTCGACAGCGTCGGCGTGCCGGGCCGCACCCGACCACTGTGCGAATACCCCGGTTGGCCGAAGTACCGCGGCAAAGGCAACGTCAATACCGCCAGCAGCTTCGTCTGCGTCCGCAGTCGCCAGCGCGACCGGTAAGTGCAAGGTGCCGGTCCCACCTGGACCGGCACCGTCCATCGGGCTGGACAGCCAATGCCGGAACCAGCAGGCATGTCCAGCCAACAAGACACCTCAGGCGCTCCTTCCAAACGCCATCAAACCTCGACAAAAGGCTCTGGCACGCAACATTGCGTCAGAAAGGAGCGCCCCGAACAACGCTGGCACGCTTCTCGCTCTACCCCTTGCGGTCGCGCAACGCGGCCTAGAACAACAAGAGGAAATACCATGCGACTGCACCACAGCTCCCTCTACTGCATTCTTTGCGGCAGTGCCGTAATGATCGCCAGCAGCTCCGCCTCGGCGGCCTTCGTCGACGACAGCAAGGCCGCGCTCGATGCGCGCAACTTCTATATGAACCGCGACTTCCGCCAGAACGGCGCGGCCCAGAGCAAGGCCGAGGAATGGGCCCAGGGCTTCATGCTGCGCTTCGAGTCCGGCTACACCGAAGGCCCGATCGGCTTCGGCATCGACGCAATCGGCCTACTCGGCATCAAGCTCGACTCCAGCCCGGACCGGATCGGCACCGGCATTCTCAAGAGCGATCGCGAGGCGCCCAAGCGCGCCCAGGACGAATACGGCGAGGCCGGCCTGACCGCCAAGTTGCGCCTCGCCAATAGCACCCTCAAGCTCGGCACCCTGCAGCCGGTGCTGCCGGCCGTGATGCGCAACGACAGCCGCCTGCTGCCACAGACCTTCCGCGGCGCCTGGCTGAACAGCAACGAAATTGAGGGCCTGAGCCTGGACCTAGGCCGCATTGACCAGGTCAATCAGCGAGACTCCTCGGATAACCAGGACATGGCCGTGTTCAACGGAGGCAAGCGCAACATCGTGCTGGGCAACGCCAAGACCAGCGACGAGTTCCTCTTCGCTGGCGGCCGCTACCAGTGGACCCCGGAACTCGCCACCAGCTACTACTATGGCGGCCTCGACGGCATCTACCAACAGCACCTAGTCAACCTGGTGCATCAGCTGCCACTGGGTGAAGGCCAGAGCTTCAAGTCGGACATCCGCTACGCCCGCTCGACCGACGACGGCGGCAGCAACGTCGACAACGACGCCTTCGGCGCGTTATTCACCTATCGCCTCGGCGGCCAGGGTTTCACCGCCGGCTACCAGTACCTTTCCGGCGACACTGGCTTCGCCTACATCGCCGGAGCCGACAACGCGCTGGTCAATCTGGTGCAGATCAACGACTTCGGTAACCAAGACGAGCGCTCCTGGCAGCTGCGCTACGACTTCGACTTCGCCAGTGTCGGCGTGCCGGGGCTGACCTTCATGACCCGCTACCTGTCCGGTGACAACGTTGACCGCGGCGCCGGGCAGAACGAAGGCAAGACTTGGGAGCGCAACACCGATATCGCCTACGTAGTGCAGAGTGGCCCGCTGAAGAACCTGGGCCTGCGCCTGCGCAACGCCACCACTCGCAGCAACTTCGGCAGCGACCTGGACGAGAACCGCTTCATCGTCAGCTACAGCCTGCCGCTCTGGTAAGGCTACGCCTGCACATTGCGATTACTCGTCGTGAAGCCTTGCCGGGCCGAATAGGCTCGGCTTTTTTGCCTACAGGCAAGCACAAGTGAAGTCGGCCCGGTAAAGCGGCAATCCGTCCTTGCACTCGGAACGGATCGCGGAACCCGCGGCCATGAATGCCCCATTTAGATTGATTGCAACAACAGGAGACGCTATGGCGCTCAGTGGAAAAACCGCCCTGGTCACCGGTTCGACCAGCGGCATCGGCCTCGGCATTGCCGAGGTGCTGGCGCGCAACGGCGCCGACCTCATCCTCAACGGCTTCGGCGACTGGCAGACGGCAGCCGAGCAGCTGTCGCGCCACGGCGGCCGCGTCGGCTATCATGCCGCCGACCTCAGCGCTCCCGCACAAATCGAGGACTTGTTCAACTACGCTCGTCGCGAGTTCGGCCGGGTCGATATCCTGGTCAACAACGCCGGCATCCAGCACGTGGCACCGGTGGAAAACTTTCCGACAGAGCGCTGGGACTCGGTGCTCGCCCTCAACCTCAGCGCGGTGTTCCACTGCACGCGCCTGGCCCTGCCTGAGATGCGCGCGCACAACTGGGGGCGCATCGTCAATATTGCCTCGGTGCACGGCAGCGTCGGATCCCTCGGCAAAGCGGCCTATGTCGCGGCCAAACACGGCGTGCTCGGTCTCACCAAGGTAGTGGCGCTGGAAACCGCGCAGAGCGGCGTCACCTGTAATGCCCTCTGTCCCGGCTGGGTGCTGACCCCGCTGGTGCAACAGCAGATCGACGCACGCGTCGCCGCCGGCGAACCGCCGGATGCCGCACGCATGGCACTGCTGGCGGAAAAGCAGCCGTCCCAGGCCTTCGTCACTCCACAGCAGCTGGGTGAGCTGACGCTATTCCTCTGCAGCCAGGCAGCCGAACAGGTGCGGGGCGCCGCCTGGAACATCGACGGTGGCTGGCTCGCACAGTAACCGGCGCTCGCTTGGCAATCCAAATACGGCAAGCCTGAGCCGGTATAACCGACTCGGGCTGACGACTTCCGGTTCGCTCATTCGAAGTGAAAGCCAGTCCCGTCTTGGACCAAGGACCGCTTCTGGCCGATAGCAACCAGTCAACGACGTCCGCTTCCAAGCAGAAGCGGACAGTTGCCCAAGCCACCATGACTTTGCCTGACGCGTCGTTCCGCAATCAACACGCTGTGCGTGGTCGCTCTGAACACCAGCTGGCGCAGGCAGCTCAGGCCGGACAGCACTGCGCCAGGATGGTCGAGGCGAGACACCGTTGCCCGCGCGTCTCAATCCGTACGGAAACGCCCGACCAGCGTCTTCAGCTCACTGCTCAGCGCGCTTTGCTCTTCGGCGTAGCTCTCGACCTCGGCAGCCTGAGCCGAGATCTGCGCAACCGCATCGTTGATGGTCACGATGTTCTGGTTGATCTCCTCGGTGACCAGATGCTGTTCCTCGGTGGCGGTCGCAATCTGCATGGTCATGTCGCGGATCATCTGCACCTTGCCTTCGATGCTTTCGAAAGCCGCCAGCACCTCCTCGGACGACCTGATGGCGCCCTCCGACTCGACCAGGCTCTGATTCATGCTCACCGTCACTTCCTTGATTCGGCTGACCAGGAGGTTGAGGATATGGTTGATCTCCCCGGTGGAGTCCTGGGTGCGCTTGGCAAGATGACGCACCTCATCGGCGACCACTGCAAACCCTCTCCCCTGCTCGCCCGCCCGGGCCGCCTCGATGGCCGCGTTCAGCGCCAGCAGGTTGGTCTGCTCGGCGATCTGCTGAATGGTCGAGAGGATGTTGTTGATATTGACCGTTTCCTTCTCCAGTTCCTGAATCACCTTGCTGGAACTCTGGATGCTGCTGCCGAGCTTGTTGACCCCCGACGTGCTGCGCGCGATGACCTCCTTGCCATTGCGCGTGGCCGCCAACCCCTGCTCCGAGACGTCGGCGGTCTGCACACAGGTTTTCGCCACTTCATTGGCGGCCGAGGACATCTCGGTGACGGCCGTGACGATCTGCTCCACCGAACTCAACTGGCTCTGCAGCGTGGCGGACATCGCGGTAGTGCGCTTGCTGGTCTCACTGGAGACGCCATCCATTCTGACGGCATTGTCCTTGATCACCCGGATCATGCCCTGGATGGACTCGATGAACTGATTGAACCAGCTGGCCAGTTCCCCGGTTTCGTCCGAACTGAGGCGCGCCAGGCGGCGAGTCAGGTCCCCTTCCCCCTGCGCGATGACGCGCAGTCCACCTGTCACCAGGTTGATCGGATTGGCGATCCGCTGGGCGATGATCACCCCGGCGATACCGAACAGCGCGACCAGTACGATGCAAACCCCAAGGGTCAACCAGGTCAGCTCGCGGGCACTGGCATATACCTCGTCCGCCTGCTTCAGGCCAACGAACTTCCAGCCCAGCTCAGGTGACGTATAGACATTGGCCATGTAGGCGACGCCGTCGATATCCAGCTCGACCAGGCCATTGTCGGTCTTCGCGATAGTTGCAAAGTAATCACCCGGCAGCTCGCTGATTTTCTTGAAGTTGTTGTCCGGCTGATGGCCATCCACGAGCAGGGTGCCACTCCCCTCCGCCACCATCAGAAAACCGGTTTCGCCGAAGCGTACCTTCTGCGCCATCTCCGTCAGCGCCTTGAGCGACACGTCCACCGCCACGACCCCGGAGAACGCCCCGGCGTTATCCTTGAAGCCCTTGAGCACCGATACATAGACCGCGTCGTCCGGTTCCCAGTAGTAGCCGTCACGACGAGCCAGCGTGAAGTTGGCGTCACGGCCCTTGGTGTACCACTCGCGCTTGCGCGGGTCCCAGTCGCCGTAGTCGCCGGTACCCGGCCACTCCACGTAGCCACCCTGGGTATCACTCATGTAGACGTAGCCAAGCGTTGGGTTGCTCTTACCGATACTGGAGAAGTAATCGAAGATCTGCTTCTCGCGCCCGCCCTTGGCCGTGGCGACCTCGCCAGGCTTGCGCGCCTCGGCGAAGTAGGTACTCAGTGCACCGCCGTCGGCATCCCTGACTGCCGGGTATTCTGCCAAGGCCGAGACGGTGTAGCCCACCGAGTCGAAAAAGGTGGTGAAACTGCTATTCACCAGTTTCATGTCCAGGCTGCTCGATAGCAGAAAATTCTCTCTGGCCTGTTCCGTGACATTGCGGATAGTCAGCAGCGCCACGATCAGGACCGGGATCAGCGTTGCAACCAGAAAACTCACCAGCAGCTTGGATCTGATCTTCATTCTTGTGGCCTCGCAAGGGATTCCTCAACGTAGCAGCATGTGCAGCACTGCGCCCGCCGCCAGGGACGCCGTACCAGTGAAGATAGGATAGAATTACTTCGTCGTGGGCATGGAGAACGAAACGCTCTCGCGTAGACGCTGAACGAGCAACTGTGGACGCCCCCCAGTGGCAACAGACAGCTGTTGGCCGAAAGCCGCCCTCCACGACAGGCTGCCTCCAGCCAAGATCGAACGCTCACCCGAGGATGAAACCCGACACACGCGCCCTCAACCCCGCCGGGTCAGTTGACCTATCAGGTCCTGCTCCAGCATCCAGATACGATCCTGCCCCCACAGGGCTGGCAAGTCATCGATGCGAAACGAAGGTACACCCCAGAGTCCTTCGCCCAGCATCTCGCTCCGGTTGGCCTCGGCGACTGCCCGCCAGCTCGGGTCGGCCAGGGCAACGGCAAGCTCATCCGGGTCCAGCCCTGCACGCTGGGCGATCCGGGCCAGGCCGCGGTCCGAGCCGGCGTCGATCCCTTCGGCGAATACGCCTCTCAGGAACGACTCCAGGAACTCGGGCCCTTTGCCCTGCCCGATGGCATGCTGGAGCAGCGCCAGGCCGCGCTCCGTTGGCGCCCCGAGCGGGTCGGCAATCGTCCCGAACGGCAGCCCCAGGCGTTCCGCCTCGCGTTTGGTGTCGCGAAGGATGTAGAGCCGCTTTTCGATGGGGACGGGCAAACCGCGCATGACCATCGGCAGCACGAATCTCAGCCTGAGTTCAGCGCCATAGTGCTCGGCCAGTTGCCTTATGCGGGGCGTGGCAATCCAGGTGTAAGGGCTGCGCAGCGAGCAGAAGAAATGCAGCACCGGCGCTTGCGTGCTGCTCACGCCGTCCTCCAGCAGCAGATCCGGCGGTGCAACGAGGGGCTGAAGGCCGGCCTCGGCCAGGCCTGCGTCTGCCAGCCTGCGTTCCAGATGATGCAGGCGATCGATCCCCCAGTACCACTCGCCCTCGAAGTAGAAGGTCGCGCCCAGGTAGTGCCCCAGCCGTTGGCGCAGCTCGCCGCCATCGGGCGCGGAAAACTCGCGGACGGGCGCCAGCTTGAAGTGGTCTGCCAGCCGCCGCGCATCGCGCGCCGACCACTCGCCAAGCCTCGCGAGGTCGGGGGCATTTTCCATCGAGGGCGGTGGCACGAGGTGACTGGCGATCCGCACCCGGTAGCGCTGTTGAAGCTGCGGCAGCAACGAGGCGGTCAGGTGGCTGTAAGGGTCATCCGCCTGATGGAAGTAATGCACCACCGGCTCCTGCCCCTGCAATCGCCTTGGCACGGCGGCCAGGCGCCATCGCCAGTCACGCAGGGTCGGGCTGGTGAGCGTTCGCGTCAGGGTACGAGAGATGGCTGCTTTCAACTGCGACTCCTGCCGACACCCGTCATCCGCGCCGCGGGCGTCGTGATTATTGTTCTGCCGAGCGCCGCTGTCCTGGTGGCCAGGCGTCGGGTTCAGCGTGCGGAATGGGCATAGACGTTATGAGCATCGGCGGTCGATCTCAATGACCTGGCAAGCCATGTGTGTATCCAGACCCGAGTACCCAGGCTTGCCGGCAGGTTCGAGCGCCCGAATGGCATGGCCGCTGCTCTTCCAGCGCCGCAGCGCCGCCTCGAATCCCCGGACACGCCGTGACCGATCAGTACTGTTCCAAGCTGCTGGCATATGGACAGCAAAGCCGCGCTATCATGCCTGCGCCTGCGTTCGGCACGACGACTAGGAGCAGTAGATGAACGATTCGCGCCAGGCGGTCTTCGCCCAGGAATGCGACCTGATCATGAAGGGCGGTATCACCAGCGGCATCGTCTATCCGCTGGCCATTACCGAGATTGCCAAGGCATTTCGTCTGCGCAGCATCGGCGGTACCAGTGCCGGTGCCATTGCCGCGGCAGCGGCGGCCGCTGCCGAGCTGGGCCGCCAGCGCTACCAGCAGGGGCAGCTGCAGCAGGACCCCGCCGGCTTCGCCGAAATCGAGCGACTTCCCGAACACCTCTGCACCCCTGCGGCCAGTGGCCGCGGCACCAAGCTGCTGGCGCTGTTCAGGCCCGTCGCGCCCCTGCGCACGCTGTTCGACACCTTCATCGCGATCCTCGACAGCAAAGGCAAGAGCCCCTGGGTACGGGTGGTCGCGCCCCTGAAGGTCATGCTGGCGCGACACAAGCTTGCCGCGCTGCTCGGTGCCCTGCTCGCCGGAGGGCCGCTGTGGTGGAGCGCCATCGCCAGCGACAGCCTGCTGGTGTGGCTCTGGGTCGCGCTGTTCGCGGCGCTTGGCAGTACCCTGGCGCTCGTCTTGCGCCTGCTCGTGCCTGCGCTGCGGGAAATCCCGGCGAATGGTTTCGGCCTGTGTACCGGTATGCCGGCAACGGACGACAGCGCCCCCGGGGAAGCCCTGACCACCTGGCTGACCCAGTACCTCGATCGCCTCAGTGGTCAGCAGGCATTCTGCGCG
This sequence comes from Ectopseudomonas khazarica, assembly GCF_017915135.1. Classification (NCBI taxonomy): domain Bacteria; kingdom Pseudomonadati; phylum Pseudomonadota; class Gammaproteobacteria; order Pseudomonadales; family Pseudomonadaceae; genus Ectopseudomonas; species Ectopseudomonas khazarica. The sequence goes on from NZ_CP068551.1 coordinate 3,151,465, forward strand.
GGCCAGGCCGAGGCCATCGAATGCGAGCGGCCGCTGACCTTCGGCGACCTGCGCAAGCAGGGTATCGATCTGCAGGTCATGACCACCTGCCTGAGCATGGCGCGCCCCTTCCGCCTGCCGTTCCGTGATGACGACCAGGTGCGCGAGAACAATCAGTTCCATTTCCGCGAGGAGGAGTTCGCCCGCCTGTTCCCCCGGCGCGTGGTCGACTGGATGAGCGCACACCAGCGCCCGAGCGACAGCGAGCGGCACGACGGCTATCTGCGCCTGCCGGTGCCGGACGACCTGCCGGTGATCGTCGCCGTGCGCATGAGCCTGAGCTTCCCCCTGCTGCTCAGCGCCGTGCCGCTGCATGCCGTGGACTACCGCAAGCCCGGCAAGCGGCTGGAGCGCTGCTGGTTCACCGATGGCGGCATCAGCTCCAACTTTCCCATCCACTTCTTCGACGCCGCACTGCCGCGCCGCCCGACCTTCGGCCTCGACCTGGGACCGACCGACGGCGCCGACGCGCAACGGGTGCGTTTTCCGCGCAACAACGGCGACGCCCGGCTGGCCTACTGGCGGCGCTTTCCGCTGCACGGCCTGCCCGCCCTGCGCGGCTTTCTCGGCCAGCTCAGCAATGTCGCCAAGGACTGGAACCACGAGACCCTGTCGCTGCTGCCCGGCTTCCGCGACCGCATCGGCCTGATCCAGCTGACCCCGGACGAAGGTGGGCTCAACCTGAACATGCCCAGGGAGCGTATCGAACGGCTGACCCGCTACGGCCGCGAAGCCGGCCAGCAGTTCGTGCTGCGCTTCGGTAACCCGGCGCATTGGCAGCCCGGTGCACAGGCCTCGCCGATGAACTGGGAGAACCACCAGATCATCCGCCTGCGCCTGCAACTGGCCAGCGTCGCCGAACAGCTGCAGAGCCTGGAGCGAGCCTGCCGCGAGCTGCATGACACGCCCCAGGACTACCAGCGCTTCTTCAGCACGGATGCCAGGCACTACAGCTACCCCTTCAAGGGCCTCAACGACCTGCAGCAGGACCCGGACACCGGCCTCTACCGTACCCAGGCCGGCCTGGCCCAGGCCATGCTCGAGCAGTTGCGCCGCATTGCCCAGATGATCGAGCAGCATCCCGACAGCCATCCGGCCATCGGTGCGCCCAAGCCCACACCGGAATTGAAGCTGCGGCCACGTCTCTAGGCTCTGTACGAATAGTGCCTGCGCTCGGTGATGCTGCGTTGAAATCGCTCTCAGAATGCTCATTTACAGCACAGCGATTTCGCCTGGCCTGACCTTCGCTCGACGACTTTCGTACAAAGCCTAGGACACCAGCGCAGATGATGATCTGCCGGGGCGGCCCGCGCATGCGGCGGGCTGCCTGGGGCGCGGTTCAGTAGCGCCGCGTGCTCATCAGTTCCTCCAGCACGCGAGGGGTGACGCGAAACGGAATCGACATGTGATCCTCGCCCGCTTCGAGCTGGAAATCGCTGCGCAGGCCGTACTGCGACAGCGACTCCAGGCGCAGCTGCAGCGAACGCACGTCCTGGATCTCCTGCGGCATCTCCCGGTCCCCCACCCACATGCTCAGGCTGCGGTGGGTCAGGTCCAGCTCGCCTGCTCGCGCACGCTCGACGAACGCACGCTCATGCGCCAACAGGTAGCGATCACGCCACCACAGGCTGGGGCTGATGGCGACCACGTGCTGGAACAGCTGTGGCCGGGTGAACAGCGTGTAGATGGCGAACATGCCGCCGAACGAGTGCCCGACCAGGCTGACCTGATCCCGATCGACCTTGAAGCGCTGGTTGACCCGCGGCATCAGGCGCTGCTCGATGAAATCGAGAAACAGGTCCTGGCCGCCCTGCGGCGGATCGTTGCGCTCGGGCAGTTGCGGCGGCGACAGGTCGAACGCACGACGCTCGAAATCCAGCGGCGTATCGCTGGGGTAGCCAATGGCGACGACGATTGCCTTGCGCCAGCGCTCCTGCGCCCGCTTGGCGGCATGCAACGCCGGGAAGTAGGCATTGCCGTCGAGCAGGTAGATCACCGGGTAGCCGCCGGTATAGGGCACGTCGCCCTCCGGCAGGCTGAGCATGATCCGGTAATCGCGGCCCTCGGCGCTTTTCATCAGCCATTGCTCGCTACCGTCCAGGTTGACCGGCTCGGCATGGGCGGCGGCCAGACCACCCAGCAGCAGCGCCGTCACAGCGCTGCGCAACCAGTTCAGGGCGCTCACCAGCTGTAGCTCAGGCTGGTGATCAGGCTGCGCGCCTCGCCACGGTAGCAGTAGCCGTCCTGACAGTTGACGTACTGCTTGTCGGTCAGGTTGCGCGCGTTGACGGCCAGGCGCACGCCATCCAGCTCACCGGCGAAGTCGTAGTGCACGCCAGCGTCGAACAGGGTGTAGTCATCGCTCTTCACCGTGTTCATGTCATTGCCGTATACGCTGCCGGTGTAGCGGGCGCCGGCGCCAAAACCGAGACCCGACGGCAGGTTGTAGTCCAGCCACAACGCGGCCATGTGCCGCGGCGTGTCCTTCGGCTCCTTGCCCTCGTTGCCGTCATTGCTCCTGGTCACCTCGGGGTCGTTGTAGCTGTAGCTGGCGTTCAGGTGCAGGCGCTCGCTGAGGTCGGCGACCGCCTCCAGCTCCAGACCGCGTGACACCTGTTCGCCGGTCTGCACCGTGTTGAGCGGGTCGAGCGGGTCACGGGTCGACACGTTCTGCTGGGTCAGGTGATAGAGCGAGGCGGTGAACAGGGCGCTGCTGCCTGGCGGCTGGTATTTGAGGCCGATCTCGTACTGCGTGCCCTCGGTGGGCTTGAGCGGACCATTGGCGTTGGTCCCGCTCTGCGGCAGGAAGGACTCGGCGTAACTGGCGTAGGGCGCCAGGCCGTTGTCGAACAGGTACAGTGCGCCGAGCTGGTAGGTGGTGGCGGAATCGCTGGTGCGGCGGTTGCTGTCGCTCAGGTTGTCGCTGTTGCGCACATGCACCCAGTCGCGGCGTACACCGGCGGACAGGCGCCAGCGCTGGAGTTCGATCTGATCCTGCAGGTACAGACCGCTGCGCTGGGTCAGGTTGTCCTGATCGGCCAGCGGGTTGCCGGGGCGGCTGACCGGCTGGTGATAGTCCGGCGCACTGATGTCGATGGACGGCGCCGGCCCCGAGGCATACAGCACCGAGCTGTCGAACCAGGCGTAGTCCCAGCCGCTGAGCAGGGTGTGCTGCAAGGTGCCGGTGGCGAAGCGGCTGACCAGGCGGGTGTCGCTGCTGACCGACTCCATCTCTTCGTACACACCGACGGCATAGCGCTCCATCACCCCGTTGCTGATCGTGCCGTTGGGCTGCAGGTACTGGTTGGTGGTATCCAGCTGGCCGTAGCGCAGGTTCTGCTGCAGGCTGAAGGTGTCGTTGATGATGTGCTCGAACTCGTAGCCCAGCGTCCACTGGCGCTGATCGAGCTTGTCGAAGTACTCGTCGCCCTGCCAGAAATCGGTGAGGCGATTGCCATCGTGGTAGAGCATCGGCGAAGCAGCGGTCTCCCGCTCCTGATACTGGGCCAGCAGGGTCAGGCGGGTGTCGGCATCGATCTGCCAGCTCAGCGACGGCGCCAGCAGGCGCACGTCATTGTTCAGCTGCTCGATGTCGTACTCGGCGTCGCGATAGACACCGACGGCGCGGAACAGCACGTCGCCCTCCTCGTCCAGCTTGCCGCCGATATCGAACTGCCCCTGCCGGTGCTCATGATTGCCGGCCTGGATTTCCACCCGATTCCTGGCGTCCAGACTCGGCCGCTTGCTCACCCGGTTGACCATGCCCCCCGGGCTGATCTGCCCATACAGCACCGAGGCCGGGCCCTTGAGCACCTCGATGCGCTCCAGTGCAAAGGCCTCGGTGGCGTAGATCGACAGCCAGCCGTTGTAGGGCTGGCGCAGGCCGTCGAGGAAGTCGGCGGACATGGTGGTGTCGAAGCCACGGATGTTGATCTGGTCGAAACGCGGGTCGAGCCCGGACCCGCCGGTACGCACACCCGCGCTGTAGGCCACCGCGTCCTCGACACGGTCGACCTTGCGATCGGCGATCTGCCCGGCCGTGACCACGCTGATGCTCTGCGCGGTTTCCAGGATCGCGCGATCCGTCTTGCTGGCCGTGCTGGCATGGCTGGCGAAGTAGCCCGGCACCGGCGCAAACGCGCTCTGCGTCGGCGCGGCTTCGACGGTAACCGGCTGCAGCTGATAGCTGTCATCGGCCGTGACCGGCCGCACCACGTAGCCGGAAGCGGTCTTCTCCGCCACCAGCCCGGTGCCGCCGAGCACCCGCGCCAGGCCCTCCTCGACCGACTGCGCCCCCGTCGAGCCCGGGCTGACCAGGCCACGGACCCGCTCCGGGGAATACGACAAGGTGATGCCGGCGCGCTCGGCGTAGAGACTCAGCACCTGGTCCAGCGCGCCACCCGGCACATCCGGGGCCTGCATGCGGGGCGCCGGCTCGGCGGCCATCAGTGGCGAACTCGCGGCACCGCCGCACAGCGCCAGGGCGATACAGATGGCAGTGGACAGCCGGCGGGGTGGCAACGGCGATGGCAGAGAGCGGGTAGCACGCATGAGGGTATCCATTCAGGGAGTGATCACCCCAAACCGGATGAGCGGCGAAAGTCCGACAACTTTTTTACGCGACGGGCACGACGCGCACCCACCAGCGGGTTCGCTCGACCAGCGCGACCGGCAGCAGATGGGTGATGTTGCGCAGCATCAGCTCGGGCTCGGCGAGGCGGAAGACCCCGGACAGGCGCAAGTCGGCCACCGCGGGATCGCACCCCAGCCAGCCACGCCGATAGCGTCCGGCCTCGGCGAGAAAGTCCGCCAGACGAATATCGCGCACCACCAGCAGCCCCCGTGCCCAGGCAAAGGGATCGAGTGCCCCCGCGCCCAGCGCGCTCATGCGGGTTGCCGAAACCGCCAGCCCGTCGCCCGCCTGCAACTGCCGCTGGCCGGCTGCCGCACGCACCAGCACCTCGCCCTGCTCGACCCGTATCTCGCTGCGACCATCGCGTTCACGCACCGACACCCGCGCGTGCAGCCCCAGGCAGTCCGCGTGAGCGCAGCGCAGCTGCCATTGCGCGCCCTCCACCAGCGCCTCGCCACCGCGCAGCAGCAGTTGCTGGCCATGCACGTCGAGGGCACTGCCGGTGTTGAGCAACACCTCGACATCGCCGGCCAGGCTCAGCCGCCGGGTTTCACCGGTGGCCGTGGCGAAATCCGCACGCCATGCCGGCGCCGTGGTAGCTGCCAGCAGCGTGGCACTGCCCGCCGTCAGCCCCAGCAGCTTGAGCATGCGCCGGCGGCTCAGGTCAGCCTCGGCCCGCTGCAACAACGGGATGGTCTGCGCGGCATCTGCCAGCGGCGCCACGCGAAACAGCCCGGCCATCTGCTGCAGGCGTTGCCAGGCCAGGTCATGCAGCTCGTCCTGCGCCAGCCAGTCATGCAACTGACGCTGCAGCTCGGCACTGGCCGGATCGGCGCGCAGACGCATCTGCCACTCGATGGCCGAACGGACAACGGCTTCAGGTGGCTGCCCTGTCCGGCTCATCTGGGCGACTCGAAGTACAGGCGATAGCAGTGCAGCAGCGCGCTGGCCACATGGCGCTCGACCGTGCGGCTGGACACGCCCAGTTGCCGAGCCACCTGCGCATGGTTGAGACCGCCGAGCTGATACAGCAGAAAGGCCTCGCGCACGGCCGGCTTCAGGCCATCGAGCAACTGCGCGATCCGCTCCAGGGACTGCAGCGCCTCGTAGCGCACCTCCGGTGACGGGTGACTGGCCTCGGGCAACTGCGTCAGGGCGTCGAGGTAGGCACGCTCCAGCGCATCCCGTCGCCAGTGGTCGATCACCAGCCCACGCGCGATACGCGCCAGCAAGGCCCGAGGCGCGCGGTCATCGACCGACTGACCACGTACCAGCAGGCGCAGGAAGGTGTCCTGAACCAGGTCCGCCGCCTGCTGCGAACAGCCCACCGAGCGCCGCAACCAGCCATGCAGCCAGCCGCGATGCGTGCCGTACAGCACCTCGAGAGGAATGATCGAATCGGTTTCAGACGAAGACATAGCGCGGCCCAAACCACCAGGCTGAAAACACCATGCAGGACATGGCGACCGCGCGAACATTAATAGCGAATCATTCTTATTACAACCTTTCATCCCGAAGAGGCCCGCGAAAGAGGCCGCCGGCATCGTCGGCCCACTCTTCCTGGGCGGCCTGGCCATGCATTGGCAGACCACCGGCGACTACTGGTTGGCCTGGCCGGCATTCTCCTGTTCTGCATGGCAATCGCCGTCATGATGAAAGTCCCGCCACTGTTGTTCGATGCGGTGGCATGGGGAAGTTTCCATGCAGGAAGATCTCGACTTGGATAAGGAGTGCACGCTTTACCCTTGAGACTAACCACCCCAAGCAGCCTTCGATGCAAGCAGCATTTCGCTACAGTTAGACTCAAGAGTGCTTTGTGCACTACGTCCAACTGCCCCCCTTGAATTGTGGTAGGTTCACCAGCGCTTTTGCAGCGCTGATCGCAGGGAAACTGAATAGTTAAGGAATGAACATGACCACTTTTCGTCAGCCTGGGCCGCTAGGTCATACAGACCATGACCCGATGCCTATACTTCCGATGGTCCACGTCGCCCCCCCCGAGAAAAGCGATAAGCCAGTCACTCCTCCTGCCCCTCAGCCGGGGTCATCACCTTACAAGGACCCAACATTTCTCGACGCGGTTCAGGATAAGGAGTTCTGGCGCGGCTATGGCGAGAGCGTGCTTGAACTGGGCAAGCAGACCGGCTACATGTTGCTCGGCGAGGCCAGCGTCTATGCCGGATGGGCCCTGAGCCGGGTACCAGGTGGCGCGATCGCCGGGAACTACATGATGGTCGACGGCACCTCGACCTACCTCGGGGCGATGTGCAACGTTAGCAAAATCTACCATGGGCCTGCAGTGCAATGCGTTGCCGATGACTTCGTCGGCGAGGCCTATCGTTCGGCGTCCAAGTTCTACACCGGCGACGAGAGCTATGGTGATGTCGCGCGCGCCTCTGTAAGTATTGCGGCAGTCATACGAGGAAACACGATTCCTTTACTGCTAGAAAAATATAAAGGCTCAGCATTGCATCACTGGGTTACTGTTCCAGGGTACAAGGCCAGCAATCGTGTTCTAATCTTTGCCGATGGGGTTACTATTCTTGATGGTGTCAAGGTAGCCGCTTCAAAGACCAATTCCAAGGACTAGTTCTGTGGCTGTCGTATTATGTTGGATAGGGGCAGGCTTGCTGGCCCTTGCTTGCGTCATCGGTATAATTATTAAATATTACCATCGCAACAGAATGCTCTCCGTTTGCACGCTGGTCGCAGGAATTCTTTTTATCGGTGGAATTGCAAAATTTAACACTGGCCTTATTTCGTGGATTGGCTGGTTTTACTTTGGATTGCTCTTTTGTTTCTGGTGGTGGATTGATTCTCAGGATGAAAAAAGACGCTGAAACCCGCTCGCCATCCTCCAACACGAAGTCGAGGTCTTCGAGTCGCGCGTACTCTTGAGCCTCCTGCGCAATGCCCGGTTGTTCGACGTTGTCGAGCCCCTGCCACGCCGCAGGTTCCTCAGGCTCACCGTCAGGAGGTGGTGGAAGTTTCTCGACAGGTCGTTCAGCTTCTGCTTGCCGCCCTTCAGCTTCTTGTAGCCCCGTAGGCGCAGAACCATGCGAGCTGCCGGTGTTTTTCGATGACTACCCTGCAACCGCCCATAGATACGGCTCCACCTACCAAAAGCGCTCAGCCAGCTAATACAATATACGCCTCATGCAGCGAGCACGGCAGCACTCAGGGCGCTCTACAAAATGCGACGTCTCCCCGTCTTCAGTAGCAGCTGGCGTTAGAGTCCTGAATCAATGTAATGGCTTTTGAGGCCAGTTGCTCGGCATAGGCGGATGGGGTTAATCCTCCAAGTCCTTTCTTCGGTCGCTCTTCGTTGTATTCCCGTCGCCAGGACTCAATCACTACCTTGGCGTGCGGCAGGCTGGTGAACCAGTGCTCGTTCAAGCACTCATCACGAAAGCGTCCATTAAACGATTCGATGTAGGCGTTTTGATTGGGTTTTCCTGGCTCAATCAGGAACAACTTCACACCACGCTGATAAGCCCAGGTCAGCATGGCGCGACCACAGAACTCCTTGCCATTGTTCGTGCGGATGGCTTTGGGCAGCCCGCGTGACATGGCCAGGCGATCCAAAATGCGCGTCAACGAGTGCCCGCCTATGGCTCGCTCCGGCACGATGGCAACAGCCTCATGGGTGGCGTCATCCACTACAGTCAGGCTCTTGATGACACGCCCTTCAGCCGTGCGGTCAAACACAAAGTCCATCGACCAGACCTGGTTAGCTGCACGTGGCCGTCCCAGCGGTTGTCGATCCGCAATCGGGATCTTCTTGCGCTTACGTCGTTTCACCTGCAAGCGGGCTTCGGCATACAGCCGCTCCACCCGCTTGTGGTTAACCACTTCGCCAGCCTGGCGCAGCTTTAAATAGATCATCGCGGCGCCATAGCGACGATGCCGATGCGCTAGGGCCACAATGCGCTCACGTAGGCTCTGGTTGCGATCCGGTCTCGGCTGGTAGCGCAATGCACTGGCGCTCATGCGGATCACCTGAAGCGCCCGACGCTCACTCAAGCCACGTGCCGTCATGTGGCGCACCAGCTCTCGACGGGAGGGTGCGCTCACCACTTTTTTCGCAACGCCTCGCGGGTAACTTCGATTTCCAGCATCGATTCGGCGAGCATTTTCTTCAGTCGGGCGTTTTCGCTTTCCAACTCCTTCAGGCGCTTGGCATCCGACACGCTCATCCCGCCGAACTTGCTGCGCCAAAGGTAGTAGCTGGCCTCTGAAAAGCCGTGCCGACGACACAGCTCCTTGATCGGCAGTCCGGCCTCGGCTTCGCGCAGGAAGCCAATGATTTGCTCTTCAGTGAAGCGCTTCTTCATGTCCAATCTCCTGGGTACTGGGATTGGACTCTAAAGCTTGGCGCTACTCAAATCGGGGGAGACGTCGCTTCTATGGCTACTCGAATCAGAAACTGTGGATTGTTGTCGTTGCTCTTGCACTTTCGGTGATTCAGCGCGAGACGATCCCAATTATGATCCTGACACTCGCAGCAGTAGACTGGCTCCTAGCGGACTCGAAAGAACAGAAGTTGAATCACATCAAGATTGCCCTGATCGCTACTGCATTCTGCTTCATCTACTTCGTAATCAGGTCATTCATATTTCCGGCTCCGGGCCACGAGTATCAGCTGAGCTGGAACAGCCTGATCAACAACCTGATCAGCAGCTTTCCACCGAGCAAGGAACTGATTTTCCAAGGAGTCATCGCACAAAATTCCTACTTTGTTTTTCTGGCGCTGCTCGCTGTGAATATTATTGTCAACGGTCGCGCTGGTATTGCTGCGGCCCTTCGTACTTCCGTTGCGGCGCACATCACCGTTGCACTTGTTGCACTCCAGCTACTTGGCCTGGCCACGGGTATCGGAAATAGTATCGGGCGAATTGCCGCCATCCTCACCCCCATCATCGCCATCTACATCATCCAGCAAGCTCTCATCCTCGAGGGCCCTCGCGCAGCATCGACGCGCACCTGACATGCCCAAGCTATGCCGCCAGCGGTCCAACGTGGCCACTCAGAATGGTGCTTCCTCCTCCACCGGCGCCAACTCCTCCTCCGCCTCGACAACCAGATCGCTCGCTTTGACGCTCCCGTGTCAGCGTCACGCTGTCGTCGTGGTTGGTCACCATCTCCATGCCATCGATTCACAGAGTGGACATCGCCCGGAGTGAAGCGCAACGCCATAGTGAAGCTAGCGGCGATCATGCGATCAGCTGCTGCAGAAGAACCCAGCTGAATCGCTGGAGCTGCCGAAGCGCACGCGAAAAGAGGTCGATCCGTTCCAGTTGGCAGAGGCCGAACGGATCATTGACCGGCTGTACCAGACTGCGCACTGGCCAATTCTGATCTATACGGCTCTGTTCGAGTTCCTGTTCTTCACCGGCCTGCGCATATCCGAAGCCCTGGCGTTGCATTGGCAGGACGTGGACTGGGCGCACCGAACGGAGCATGTGCGTCGCACCGTGGCGCTTGGAAAGTTGGAGGAACGCACGAAGACCGGCAGTGACCGGTTCGTGCTGCTGAACCAGCGTACGCTGCGAGCACTGTGGTTCGCCAAGGCATACGCCGACAGGCGCTTGCTGGGTATTGGCCGGGTCACGTCAACGCCGCATGTGCTGCTGCCGTCGAAGGGCCAGGTACACCTCAAGCAGACATCCGACGTCCATTTCCAATGGCGCCCAACGCTGCAGGCCTTGGGCATCCGATACCGTCCGCCGTACAACTGCCGGCACACCTATGCGACAATCTGCCTGATGTCTGGCCTCAAGCCCGCCTTTATTGCCCAGCAGCTCGGCCACTCCGTGCAGATGCTGCTCACCACATACGCGCGCTGGATCAACTCCTCATCCGACTGGGACGAGCTGGATAAGCTCGAAATCGGTATCAAATTGGTATCGAACCAGAATCAGCGCCTCTAAGTTATTGATAGGTAAGCACTTTGATTTCCACCGCCAATATCACCATGCAGTTCGGCGCCAAGCCGCTGTTCGAGAATGTTTCCGTCAAGTTCAACAATGGCAACCGCTACGGCCTGATCGGCGCCAACGGCTGTGGCAAGTCGACCTTCATGAAGATCCTCGGCGACGATCTGGAGCCCAGTGCCGGCCAGGTCATGCTCGAACCCAACGTGCGCCTCGGCAAGCTGCGCCAGGACCAGTTCGCCTACGAGCAGTTCACCGTCATCGACACGGTGATCATGGGCCATCAGCGCCTGTGGGAGGTCAAGGCCGAGCGCGACCGCATCTACTCGCTGGCCGAGATGAGCGAAGAAGACGGGATGAAGGTTGCCGAGCTGGAGGGCGAGTTCGCCGAGATGGACGGCTACACCGCCGAATCCCGTGCCGGCGAGCTGCTGCTCGGCCTGGGCATTCCGCTGGAACAGCACTTCGGCCCGATGAGCGAAGTGGCACCGGGCTGGAAGCTGCGCGTGCTGCTGGCGCAGGCGCTGTTCTCCGACCCCGAGGTGCTGCTGCTCGACGAACCGACCAACCACCTGGACATCAACACCATCCGCTGGCTGGAAAACGTCCTGGTGCAGCGCAACAGCACCATGATCATCATTTCCCACGACCGTCACTTCCTCAACTCGGTCTGCACCCACATGGCCGACCTGGACTACGGCGAGCTGCGCCTGTTCCCGGGCAACTACGACGAGTACATGACCGCCTCCACCCAGGCGCGCGAGCGTCTGCTGGCCGACAACGCCAAGAAGAAGGCACAGATCGCCGAGCTGCAGACCTTCGTCAGCCGCTTCTCGGCCAACGCCTCCAAGGCCAAGCAGGCCACCAGCCGCGCCAAGCAGATCGACAAGATCCAGCTCGAAGAGGTCAAGCCGTCCAGCCGCGTCAGCCCGTTCATTCGCTTCGACCAGAACAAGAAGCTGCACCGCCAGGCCGTGACCCTGGAGAAAGTCAGCAAGGGCTTCGACGACAAGCAGCTGTTCAGCAACCTCAGCCTGCTGGTCGAAGCTGGCGAACGCGTCGCCATCATCGGCCCCAACGGCATCGGCAAGACCACCCTGCTGCGCACCCTGGTCGGTGAGCTGACCCCGGACAGTGGCGCCGTGAAGTGGACCGACAGTGCCGAGGTCGGCTACTACGCGCAGGACCACGCGCACGACTTCGAAGCCGACGAAACCCTGTTCGACTGGATGGGCCAGTGGACCAGCGGCGAGCAGAACATCCGCGCCGCTCTGGGCCGTATGCTGTTCTCCTCCGACGAGATCCAGAAGTCGGTCAAGGTGCTCTCCGGGGGTGAACAGGGTCGCATGCTGTTCGGCAAGCTGGCCTGCCAGAAGCCCAACGTGCTGGTGATGGACGAACCGACCAACCACCTCGACATGGAATCGATCGAAGCGCTCAACCTGGCGCTGGAGAACTACCCGGGCACCCTGCTGTTCGTCAGCCATGACCGCGAGTTCGTGGGTTCCCTGGCCACCCGCATCATCGAGCTGTCAGAGACCGGCGTGACCGACTTCAGCGGCACCTACGACGACTACCTGCGCAGCCAGGGCATCATCGTCTGAGCCTGCCCCGGAAAATGAAAAAGCCCGCGAAAGCGGGCTCTTTCATTGGCGCTGCCGACTCAGGCGGTGGCGAACAGCTCGCTGATGCGCTGCGCCGCGCCCTTCATGGCTTCGGCACGCGGCTCGTCGCCATAGGCGAGGCCTTCGGCACGAACGATCTCGATATCGTCGATGCCGACGAAGTTCAGCATGCGCACCAGGTAGTCCTCATGCGCCTGGCCAGATGGCAGGCCGGCATGCACGCCACCGGCACTGGATGCGATCACCACGGTCTTGCCGCCTGCCAGCCCCACCACGCCGTTCTCGGTGTACTTGAAGGTCTTGCCGGCCACCGCGATGCGGTCGATCCAGGCCTTCAGCTGGCTGGGGATGGCGAAGTTGTACATCGGCGCGCCGATGACGATGGCGTCAGCGGCGAGGAATTCTTCCAGCGTGCGCTCGGCCAGCTCGGTTTCATGGCGCTGCGCGGCGTCGCGCAGTTCGGCCGGGGTACCGGCAGCCACCAGGCTGGCGGCGGAGAAGTGGCTCAGGGCATCGCTGGCGAGGTCACGGTAGGTCACCTGAACGCCCGGGGACGCGACGCTCCAGGCCTCGACCACGGCCTTGCTGAGCTGACGGGAAGCGGATGCATCACCCAGGATGCTGGAATCGAGGTGCAGTAGTTTCATGGAGCTCTCCGATAATGACGCAAGGGCAAAAACTATGGGAGAGATGCTACTCATGAAACCAATAGCCGATAAGGCGGCATAAATGCGATAGTTCGTCCCACTCATAGGACGATGATATGCATGACCTCAACGATCTGTTCTACTTCGCCAAGGTAGTGGAAGCCGGTGGCTTTGCCGCTGCCGGACGCATTCTGGGCATCCCCAAGTCGCGCCTGTCACGGCGCATCGCCGAACTGGAACAGCGCCTGGGCGCCCGCCTGCTGCAGCGCAGCACACGCAAGCTGGCGCTGACCGATATCGGCGAACGCTACCTGCGCCATTGCCAGGCCATGTTGCTGGAAGCCGAACAGGCCGAGGAAACCGTGGCCAACCTGACCAGCGAGCCGCGTGGCCGGGTGCGCTTCTCCAGCCCCAGCGGGCTGACGCTGCTGTCCGAAGCCACCAACAGCTTTCTCGCACGCTACCCGAAGGTGCAGCTGGAAGTGCTGCATACCAATCGCCGTGTGGACCTGCTCAACGAGGCGGTGGACGTGGCCCTGCGCGTGCGCATGGCCGATGACGAGGAACCCGGTCTGATCACCCGGCGCCTGGTGCCGGCGCACGCTCATGTCGTGGCCCACCCGGACCTGATCGCCGGGCTGCAGCTGAACCACCCCCGGGACCTGCAGCAGCTGCCGGCACTGGGCGCGGTTGGCGCCGACCGACGCATCCACCTGCGCTTCGTGCATGAGGTGACGCAGGAGGCCAGCGAGATCGCCCTGGAAGCCCGGCTGGCGATCGATGACTTCCCCATTCGCAAGTCAGCGGCGCTGGCCGGGCTGGGTGTCACCATGCTGCCGACGACCTTCTGCCACGAGGAACTGCGCGCAGGCCGACTGGTCGCGTTGCTGCCGCAATGGCACGTGCCACAGGGGCACGTGCAACTGGCCTATGCGCACCGGCGCGGCATGTCACCGGCCGTTCGCGCCTGGATCGAACACCTGAGCGAAGCGATCAATCGCTGGAACCTACCGCTCTGATTCAGATGCGGAACTGACGCACCAGCGCGCCCAGGCGCTCACCGAGGCCCGCCAGGCTGCGAGCGGTCTGCGCGCCACGTTCGGTTTCATCCGCCACGCTGTCGACCGCCACGGCGATCTGGTGCACGCTGCGGTTGATCTCCTCGGCCACGGCCGTCTGTTCCTCGGCGGCGCTGGCGATCTGCGCGTTCATCGCGTTGATGGTGCCGATCAGCTGAGCGATGGCGTCGAGCGATTCGCCAGCCTTGTTGGCCTGCTCGCTGGTCAGTTCGCCGGCATCGCTGGAACGCCGCATCGAGGTCACCGACTCCTGGGTGCCCTGCTGCAGGCGATCGATCATGCCCTGGATTTCCTGGGTGCTCTGCTGGGTCCGGCTGGCCAGCGCACGGACCTCGTCGGCAACCACCGCGAAACCGCGCCCGGCCTCACCGGCACGTGCCGCCTCGATGGCCGCGTTGAGCGCCAGCAGGTTGGTCTGCTCGGCGATGGAGCGAATGACGTCGAGCACGCTGACGATGGACTGCACGTCCTGCTGCAGGCTGTCCAGCGACACCCCGCTGCTGCGGATGTCCTCGACCAGCGAGTGGATGCGCTGGATGCTGCCGTCGACCACCGTCTTCGCGGCCTGGCCCTCACGGTCCGTCTGCTGTGCCGCTTCGGCGGCGTTCTGCGCGCTCTTCGCCACTTCATGGGCGGCAGCCGACATCTCGTTGATCGCCGTGGCCACCTGGTCGGTCTCATGGCGCTGCTGCGACATGGCCTGTTCGGAACGCTGCGCCTGCTCGGACACCTGGCCGACCAGCTCGGTGAGCTGGCCGGTCATCTCGACGATCTGTCGGACCAGGCCATGCACCTTCTCGACGAAACGGTTGAACGAGCCCGCCAGCTGCCCCAGCTCGTCTTCGCTGGTGATCGGCAGGCGGCGCGTCAGGTCGCCCTCGCCGGCGGCGATGTCATCGAGGTTGGCCTTGATCTGTTGCAGCGGGCGCAGGAAGGCATTGCCCAGCCAGACGCCGATCACCCCGAAGACCACCAGCAGGATGGCGGCGACCACCACGATACTGGTGATGATGGTGCCGATGCGGCGCTTGATCTCGGTTTCCACTTGGGCAACCTGCGCCTCGATGCCATCCAGGTTGAGTGCGGTACCCAGGGCCATGTCCCACTTCGGCAGGTAGTAGCTGTAAGCGAGCTTGGGCACCAGCACCGACTCGTTGCCCGGCAGCGGCGAGGAGTAATTGACGAAGTAGCTGTTGTTCTTGGCGACGTTGACCAGCTCACGGTTGATGTAGACACCGTTCGGGTCGCGCCGGTCGGCCAGGCTCTTGCCGACGTCCACCGGGCTGTCGCCGCGGAACAGGCGCACGACGTTGGAGTCGTGGCCGAAGAAGTAGCCGTCGGCGCCGTACTTGATCTTGGAGAGCACGGCGATGGCCTGCTCGCGGCTGGCCATGTCACCCTGCGCAGCGCCGTCGTAGAGCCCCTTGACAGCGCCGAGGGCGATCTGGATGTAGTGTTCGAGTTCGCTGCGCTTCTCCTGCACCAGGCGCTCACGCGTCTGGGCAATCTCTTTCTCCGCCATGCTCTGCAGCACCTTGGCCGCAGTGCCGCTCAGCACCAGGGCGAAGAGGATGACCGGAACCAGCGCAAGCAGTATCACTTTGGTTTTCAATGTCAGGCGCATTGTTATTGTCCTTGAGGGAAGGCACACCAAGACGGGGGCAAGGGTATATCGGCAGCCCCGCCCAGGAGTTAAGCGACAGGATGCGCGCAGAACTTAATCCGGCGCAGGTGCAGACCCTTACAGCAGCATAGCGGCGGCCCAGCCGAACACCAGCAACGGCAGGTTGTAGTGCAGGAAGGTGGGCACCACGCTGTCCCAGATGTGATTGTGCTGGCCATCGGCGTTCAGCCCCGAGGTCGGCCCCAGGGTCGAGTCCGATGCCGGGGAGCCCGCATCCCCCAGCGCCCCCGCCGTGCCGACGATGCTGACGATGGCCAGCGGGCTGAACCCCAGCTGCACGCCCAGCGGCACGAAGATCGCGGCGATGATCGGGATGGTCGAGAACGAGGAGCCGATGCCCATGGTCACCAGCAACCCCACCAGCAGCATCAGCAGCGCGCCGACCGCCTTGTTGTGGCCGATCAGCGTCGCCGCCCCGTCCACCAGCGTCCTGACCTCGCCCGTGGTCTTCATCACTTCGGCGAACCCTGCTGCGGCAATCATGATGAAGCCGATCATGGCCATCATCTTCATGCCCTCGGTGAACAGCCCATCCGCCTCTTTCCAGCGCACCACGCCGGACACGGAGAAGATCACGAAGCCGGCCAGCGCGCCGATGATCATCGAGTCCAGCCACAGCTGCACGACGAACGCCGCCGCGATGGCCAGCCCCGCGACCAGCAGGCTCAGCGGGTTGTATTGCACGTCGACGCGCTCGGTCTGCGCGACCCGCTCCAGGTCATAGACGCGCTTGCCGCGATAGCTGAACAGTACGGCCACGAGCAGGCCGAAGAGCATGCCCAGCGCCGGTATGGCCATGGCATGACTGATGTTGATGCCACTGACGTCGACGCCGGACTTGGCGACGTTGGCCAGCAGGATCTCATTGAGGAAGATGCCGCCAAAGCCGACCGGCAGGAACATGTACGGGGTGATCAGGCCGAAGGTCAGCACGCAGGCGATCAGACGGCGATCGAGTTGCAGCTTGCTCAGCACATAGAGCAGCGGCGGCACCAGCAGCGGAATGAACGCGATATGGATCGGCAGCAGGTTCTGCGACGAGATCGCCACGGCCAGCAGCAGCCCGATCAGCACCCACTTGAGCGCACCGCCACTGCCCTCCTGCTGCTTGCCGACCAGCGCCAGGGCCCGATCCGCGAGGGCATGCGCGAGGCCGGACTTGGCGATCGCCACGGCAAAGGCGCCGAGCAAGGCATAGGACAAGGCGACGGTCGCGCCACCGCCCAGCCCCTGGTTGAAGGCATTCAGCGTGCCTTCGATTCCCAGGCCACCCAGAAGTCCCCCGGCCAGTGCCCCGACGATCAGCGCCACGACCACATGGACGCGGCAGAGACTGAGGACCAGCATGATGCCGACAGCGGCGATTACAGCGTTCATAAAACGTATACCTGCAGGTATGCCGGCCCTGGCCGGCGCAAAAAGCCGCGTACTCTGCCGTATGCGGACTATCCTGTCAAAATGGGTTGTCGTTCATAATTTCAAGCAATGCGTGCATAATTTCGGCCAGGTGAAATAGT
The DNA here is from genome assembly GCF_017915135.1 of Ectopseudomonas khazarica. Lineage (NCBI taxonomy): Bacteria > Pseudomonadati > Pseudomonadota > Gammaproteobacteria > Pseudomonadales > Pseudomonadaceae > Ectopseudomonas > Ectopseudomonas khazarica. Next base: position 3,168,622 of record NZ_CP068551.1, read on the forward strand.
AGTCAAGAAAACTGCTTGGGCACCGATAACCGCATTAGTCCATGTAGAAAGGAACGCACCATGCTGTTCAGTCGTCTTTCGATCCAGTGGAAGATCACCCTGCTCGCCGGCCTGTGCCTGCTCGCCATCGTCACCTTGCTGGTGGGTGCTTCGCAGTTCCAGTCCAGCCGCAGCGCCAACCTGGTACGCGAAGCCAGCTCCGGGATGCTGGAAGAAAGCGCCAAGCTGCGCCTGAAGGCCCGTGGAGAGCTGCAGGCGATCCGCATCCAGCGCTATTTCATGGACGCCTATCAGTACGGCAAGGGTTTCTCCAGGCAGATCCTGTTCCTGCGCGAACAGGCCGAAAAGCGCTTCCTCGATGCGTTCGACCTGCGCGAAGACCTCACACGTCAGGTGCGCACCAGCCTCGAAGCCAACCCGGGCCTGCTCGGGCTGTACCTGGTGTTCGAACCCAACGCGCTGGATGGCAAGGATGAGCTGTTCGCCGACCAGGCCGAACTCGGCAGCAACGAGGTCGGTCGCTTCGCGCTGTACTGGTCGCAAGCCACGGTCGGTGAACTGGAGTCCGAGGCGATGACCGAAGAGCTGCTCGGCGACACCACCCCCGGCGACAACGGCGTGGCCTACAACGCCTGGTACACCTGCCCCCGCGACACCCGCCAGGCCTGCGTCCTGGAACCCTACTACGACGACGTCGGCGGCCAGAAGACGCTGATGACCAGCATCGCCTTCCCCCTGGAGCTGAACGGCAAGATCATCGGGGTCATGGGCCTCGACATCAGCCTCGCCAGCCTGCAGCAGATCAGCCAGGAGGCCAACGCCGAACTGTATGGCGGACAGGGCCACGTCAGCATCTTCAGCCCCGGCGCCCTGCTCGCGGGCCACAGTCGCGATGGCAGCCTGCTGAGCCAAGCCGTCGAGCGCGCATTCCCGGATCATGCCAGCGAGTTGCGCGGCCTGATCCAGGACGGCAAGGATGCGGAACTGAAGCATGGCGAGATGCTCCGCGAGCTCAGCCCGTTCAAGCCGATTCCCGAGGCCAAGCCCTGGACCGTCCTGCTGGAAGTACCCCAGGCGGTGCTGCTGGAGCGTGCCATCACGCTCGGCGCCGAACTCGATGCCAACCGTGCCCGCGACAGCCTGGCAGCACTGCTGATCGGCCTGGTCGCGGTCGTCGCCGGCCTGCTGCTGATGTGGCTGACCGCACGCGGGGTGACCCGCCCGATCCTCGGCGTCGCGGCCATGCTCAAGGACATCGCCAGCGGCGAAGGTGACCTGACCCGCCGCCTGGAATACGCCAGGCAGGACGAGCTGGGTGAGCTGGCCGGCTGGTTCAACCGTTTTCTCGACAAGCTGCAGCCCATCATCGCCGACGTGAAGAACAGCGTGATCGATGCCCGCGGCACGGCGGACCAGTCTGCCGCCATCGCCAGCCAGACCAGCGCCGGCATGCAGCAGCAGTACCGTGAAGTCGACCAGGTGGCCACCGCCTTCCAGGAAATGAGCGCCACCGCGCAGGACGTTGCCCACAATGCCGCGCAGGCCGCCGAAGCCGCGCGCAATGCCGACCAGGCGAGCCAGGAAGGCCTGCAGGTCATCGGCCAGACCACCAACAGCATCGAGCTGCTGGCCAATGAAATGAACGTCGCCATGCAGGAGGTCGAAGGCCTGGCCAGCAGCAGCGAACAGATCGGTTCGGTGCTCGAAGTGATTCGCGCCATCGCCGAGCAGACCAACCTCCTCGCCCTCAATGCCGCCATCGAAGCCGCGCGGGCTGGCGAGGCCGGACGCGGCTTCGCGGTGGTCGCCGATGAAGTGCGCAACCTGGCCAAGCGCACCCAGGACTCGGTGGAAGAAATCCGCCAGGTCATCGAAGGCCTGCAGAGCGGCACCCGCGAAGTGGTCAGCACCATGCACAGTAGCCACCGCCAGGCGCAAGGGAGCGTGGACCAGGTCAGCCAGGCCGTGGCGGCGCTGCAACGCATCAGCCAGGCGGTCAGCCTGATCACCGACATGAACCTGCAGATCGCCAGCGCGGCGGAAGAACAGAGCTCGGTGGCCGAGGAGATCAACCGCAACGTCGCCTCGATCCGCGATGTCACCGAATCCATCAGCGCTCAGGCAGACGAATCCGCCCAGGTGAGCCAGAACCTCAACCGCCTGGCCAACCACCAGCAGAGCCTGATGGACCAGTTCCGCGTATGACGCCAAATCATCCCTGAACTGGCGGTGCTTTCCTTGCAACGCAGGCAGGCAATCGCCTAGCCTGCGTTCTTTTTCGGGGGAAGCAGCATGCTCAATATCGCCTTGGTCGCCGGCTCCAGCCGCAACAACAGTCAGTCGGGAAAGGTCGCTCGCGCAATGCGTCAGCGCCTGATCGAGCTGGGCCACACCAGCCACGAGTCCAGCAGCGTCATCGACCTGGGGCTGGCACCACTGCCGCTCTGGCCGGCGGAAGACACCGGCCCCTGGGACCTGTATCGGCAGCAGCTCGCGACAGCCGATGCGCTGGTGATCATTGCCCCCGAGTGGAATGGCATGGCCTGCCCGGCGATCAAGAACTTCTTCATCTATGCCAGCAAGGCCGAACTGGCGCACAAGCCCGGCCTGCTGGTGGGCGTCTCATCCGGCATCGGCGGCGCCTACCCCATCGCGGAACTGCGCGCTTCCAGCTACAAGAACTGCCGCCTGTGCTACCTGCCGGAGCACCTGATCGTGCGCCAGGTCGAGAAGGTGCTGAACGGCCCGCAAGCGGTGGACGAAGCCGACGAACGCATCCGTGGCCGCATCGACTATGCGCTCGACGTACTGGTGCGCTACGGCCACGCCCTGCAGCCGGTGCGCGAGGCGATCAGCTTCGACAACCCGGCATTCGCCAACGGTATGTGAGCCCCCTGCGCCTCGCTCAACGCCGGGGCAGACGGACCATCACCCGCAGCCCACCCAGTGGGCTGTCCTGCAATTCGATGTGCCCATTCCAGGCCTCGATGATGTCGCGCACGATGCCCAGCCCCAGGCCATGCCCCGCCACCTGCTCGTCCAGGCGGGTGCCGCGGCCGAGCACCGCGTCGCGGCGTTCGGCAGCGATGCCTGGCCCGTCATCGTCGACGCACAGGCGATAGCCGTCGGCATCTTCCTCCACCGTCAGCTGCACCCGCTGCGCGGCCCATTTGCAGGCGTTGTCGAGCAGGTTGCCCAGCAGCTCCAGCAAGTCCTCGCGGTCACGTGGCAACACCAGACCAGGCGGTGCCTGCCAGTCCAGGGACAGCCCGCGGTCGTGAATCATCGACAGGGTGGCGAACAGCCCCGGCAGCTCCTGCGCACAATCGAAACGCGCCCCCGGCAACACCTCCCCCGCCAGCCGCGCGCGGCCCAGCTCACGGCTGAGGCGCTGCTCGATCTGCTGCAGCTGCTCGCGCAGGCTGGCGCGCAACTGCGGGTGCGCGGCCAGCTCTTCGCGCCCGGCCAGGCTGATCAGCACCGCCAGCGGGGTCTTCAGGGCATGGCCCAGGTTGCCCAGGGCGTTGCGCGAGCGCTTCAGGGTGTCCTCGGTGTGAGCCAGCAGGTGGTTGATCTGCGCCACCAGCGACTCCAGCTCCTCCGGCACCTGCGCATCCAGATCGCTGCGGCGGCCCTGCTGCAGTTGCACGATCTGCTGGCGGACCTGCTCCAGCGGGCGCAGTGCGCGGCGCACGGTATAACGCTGAGCCAGCAGCATCAGCAGCAGCGCGGCGCCGCCCAGCCCGAGCCCGACCCACTGCATGTGGCGGAAGCTCTGCAGTATCGGCTGGTAGTCCTGGGCCACGCTGATCGACAGGTTCTCGCCATAACGGCGGTAGTCGGCACGGTAGATCAGCAGCAGCTGGCCCTGCGGGCCGTCGGCCAGTTCGGCCTGCATACCCGTGCCGCTTGGCTTGAGCAGCTCGCGGTCCCACAACGAGCGCGAACGCCAGCTGCGGTCGGAGAAGTCGATGCGAAAGTAGTGCCCGGAAAACTGCCGCTGGAACGATGGATCGAGGCGCCGCTCATCCAGCTGCAGGCCTGAAGGCCCCCGCACCAGGGCGGTCAGCAGCCCTTGCGCCTCGTCGCGCAAGGAATCCTCCAGGTAGGCACGCAGGCCACGGTCGAACACCCACAGGCTGGCCTGCGCCAGGACCAGGCCGGCCAGCAGCAGCGTGCCGGCCAGGCCGAGGCCGAGCCGACGCTGGATCGACCTCAACCGCGTTCTCCGGTGAAGCGATAGCCCTGCCCGCGCCGCGTTTCGATCACATTGCGCCCGAGCTTGCCGCGCAAGCGATTGACATGCACCTCGATGACATTGGAGTCGCGCTCGGTCTCGCCATCGTACAGGTGATCGGCCAGGTGGCTCTTGGAGAGAATCTGTCCGGGATGCAGCATGAAGTAACGCAGCAGACGAAACTCGGCGGCCGTCAGATCGACCACCTCATTGCCAGCCGTCACGCATTGACGGCTTTCGTCCAGCTGCAAGCCGGCCGCCTCGAGCTGCGGCTGGTTGGCAAGACCATGCGCCCGCCGCAACAGCGCCTGGATGCGCAATGCCAGTTCCTCGGGATGAAAGGGCTTGGTCAGGTAGTCGTCGGCGCCGGCCTTCAGCCCCTCGATACGCTCGGCCCAGGAACCCCGCGCAGTCAGCACCAGCACCGGCGTGGTCAGGCCGCCTGCACGCCACTCCTGCAGGACCTCGAGCCCCGGCTTGCCCGGCAAGCCCAGGTCGAGAATGATCAGGTCATACGGCTCGCTGGCGCCCTGATAGGCGGCATCGCGGCCATCCGCCAGCCAATCGACGGCATAGCCCTGGTGATTCAGGCTGCTCGTCAGCTCATCGGCCAGGGGCACATGGTCTTCCACCAGCAACAGGCGCATCAGTCGTCTTCCTCGTCCTTCAGAACGCGCCCGTCGCGGGCATCCAGCTCCAGTTCGCGCACCACACCGGCGGTGGTGAGTATCTCCACCTCGTAGACCAGCACGCCGTCCTCCTCCTCCAGCTCGGCTTCCAGCAGGGTGGAATCCGGATAGGCCTGCGCCACATGCAGCATCAGTTGCTCGAAAGGCATGATGACGCCTTCGCGACGCAGGCGCAGCGCCTCGTCCTGATCGAGATCACGCGCCTGCCCTGGCATGCTGGCAAAGCCGCCGGCCAGTAGCAGCAGGAGCACGGTGGTACGTCGAAACTTCATCAGTCGTCCTGGTGATTCTTGAGCACGTCCCCGGTACTGGCATCCAGTTCCAGGTCCCACTGCACGCCCTGAGCATCGCGCAGTTCCACCTGGTAGATGTAGCGACCGTATTCGTCCTCGAGTTCGGTTTCTTCGATGCGCGCGCCGGGGTGTTTCGCCAGGGCAGTCTCATTGAGCTGTTCGAAGGACTGAATGGTCCCCGCATCACGCAGGCGCAGCGCCTCGTCCGGGCCAAGGTCGCGCGCCTGGGCCATGGTAGCGGCGCTGGCGAGGGTGGCAAGTGTCGTGAGGGCGATCAATCGTTTCATGGGTCTCTCCAGCAGTGAATCAACACTCACCACTCTAGGCCCAGGCACTTAATTCAAGCTGAATTCAGTGCCGTCATTCAGCTCATGAAGTCGCTTGGCCTGCCCGCCTGGCGCTTTATAATCGCCGGTTGCGAAAGGAGGCATCGATGAGCGCGATCCAGATCAAGTCCCCGGCCCTGACCCTCAAGGCCGGCCCCAGAGCGTTGGCACGCATTCGCCAGCATGGCCTGAGCCCGGCGGATGTCGGCATTCTGCCTGGCGCAGCAGGCGGCCCGAAGGGCATCGGCATTCAGGGCCTGGACCTGGCGCTGTTCGGTGACTGGCTGGCTCGCGCACCTCGCGAACGCGCGCTGATCGGTGCATCCATCGGCTCCTGGCGCTTCGCCAGTGCCTGCCTGCCGGACCCGGCCGCCGGTATCCGTCGACTCGGCGAGCTCTACACCAGTCAGCGCTTCGCCAAGGGCGTGAGCATGGCCGACGTATCCGGCAGTTGCCGCCAGATGCTGCATGAGCTGCTGGCCGACCAGGACGCCAGCATCATCGCCAACCCGCACTATCGTCTGCACATCGTCGTGGTGAAGAGCCACGGTCTGCTGCAGCACGACCACCGGGGCAAGCTCAGTCTCGGTCTGTCGTCGGTCATCGGCAACAACCTGCTGGCGCGGCAACGCCTCGGTCGGCATTTCGACCGGGTGATCCTGCATGATGCGCGGCAGACGACGCCGCTGGCGGAACTGAACGACTTTCGCTCGCACTTCCATGCCCTGACAGCCGAAAACCTGCGCCATGCCCTGCTGGCTTCCGGCTCGATCCCCATGGTGATGGAAGCGATCCGCGAGATTCCCGGCCTGGAACCCGGCGCCTATCGCGATGGCGGCCTGCTCGACTATCACCTCGACCTGCCCTACAGCGGGAACGATATCGTCCTCTATCCTCATTTCACCGACAGGGTGATACCGGGCTGGTTCGACAAGAGCATGCCCTGGCGCCGCGGTGATCGCACGCGCTTGCAGGATGTCCTGCTGCTGGCCCCTTCTCGCGAATACCTGGCGAAGCTGCCACACGGCAAGCTGCCTGACCGTACCGACTTCAAGCGCTACCTGGGCAACGACGACGGGCGCGAGCGTTACTGGCGCCAGGCGATGACGGAAAGCGCTCGCCTTGGCGACGAGTTTCTCGAACTGGTGGAGAGCGGCCGCCTGGCCGAGCGCCTGCAACCGCTGTGACGCCCAATGCCACGGGGCACTGCCGCATCGAGCGCCCCGCATGCGACCACTGAATGCCCAGGCTCACGGACAGACCTGATAAACTGCGCGGCCAAACGCCAGTCAGGCGAAATCATTACGCGAGCGCTGTTCAGTGGAATTGTTCAAAGAGTTCATCTTCGAGGCGGCCCACCGCCTGCCCCACGTGCCGGAGGGACACAAGTGCGGCCGTCTGCATGGCCACTCCTTCCGGGTCGCCATCTACATCGAAGGTGAAGTCGATCCCTATACCGGCTGGATTCGCGACTTCTCCGAGATCAAGGCGATCTTCAAGCCGATCTACGAACAGCTCGACCACAACTACCTGAACGACATTCCCGGCCTGGAAAACCCGACCAGCGAAGTACTGGCCAAGTGGATCTGGCAACAGGTCAAACCGCTGCTGCCGGAACTGTCGCGGGTACGCATCCACGAGACCTGCACCAGCGGCTGCGAATACCGCGGCGACTGACAGCAGAAACGACAAAGGCCACCGCAAGGTGGCCTTTTTGTTTGTGGCCAATACGCCACGTGCTCGCGCTCCGGCAGGATGCCGGTTTGCCGGTATAACCTGCTGCCCCCTCTCCCCTCGCCATCGCCCGCAAGCGGGCTCCTACGGGAATTTCGTGGCACTCAGGCCTAGGCGCCGCCGCGTAGGAGCCGGCTTGCCGGCGATCAGCCTTCGCCCACATGCCCGGCGCTGTCCACACCCGACTTTCTGCCGCGCAAAGAAGAAACCCCAGACCTCGTTAGAGATCTGGGGTTTCGTATAGGAGCTTGACGATGACCTACTCTCACATGGTGAAGCACCACACTACCATCGGCGATGCGTCGTTTCACTACTGAGTTCGGGATGGGATCAGGTGGTTCCAACGCTCTATGGTCGTCAAGCAATTCGGTTGGGATCTCGCGGTAGGGCGCGATCCCTTGGATACGTGATAGAGGCTTGTAGCTCTCGCAAATTTTCGGCTTTCTGTCGACTTCACCATCGACACCCTCTGCTGTCAGAGCAGATTGTTTGGGTGTTATATGGTCAAGCCTCACGGGCAATTAGTACAGGTTAGCTCAACGCCTCACAGCGCTTACACACCCTGCCTATCAACGTCGTAGTCTTCGACGGCCCTTTAGGGGAATCAAGTTCCCAGTGAGATCTCATCTTGAGGCAAGTTTCCCGCTTAGATGCTTTCAGCGGTTATCTTTTCCGAACATAGCTACCCGGCAATGCCACTGGCGTGACAACCGGAACACCAGAGGTTCGTCCAACCCGGTCCTCTCGTACTAAGGTCAGCCCCTCTCAAATCTCAAACGTCCACGGCAGATAGGGACCGAACTGTCTCACGACGTTCTAAACCCAGCTCGCGTACCACTTTAAATGGCGAACAGCCATACCCTTGGGACCGGCTTCAGCCCCAGGATGTGATGAGCCGACATCGAGGTGCCAAACACCGCCGTCGATATGAACTCTTGGGCGGTATCAGCCTGTTATCCCCGGAGTACCTTTTATCCGTTGAGCGATGGCCCTTCCATACAGAACCACCGGATCACTAAGACCTACTTTCGTACCTGCTCGACGTGTCTGTCTCGCAGTCAAGCGCGCTTTTGCCTTTATACTCTACGACCGATTTCCGACCGGTCTGAGCGCACCTTCGTACTCCTCCGTTACTCTTTGGGAGGAGACCGCCCCAGTCAAACTACCCACCATACACTGTCCTCGATCCGGATAACGGACCAGAGTTAGAACCTCAAGGTTGCCAGGGTGGTATTTCAAGGATGGCTCCATGAGAACTGGCGTCCCCACTTCAAAGCCTCCCACCTATCCTACACAAGCAAGCTCAAAGTCCAGTGCAAAGCTATAGTAAAGGTTCACGGGGTCTTTCCGTCTAGCCGCGGATACACTGCATCTTCACAGCGATTTCAATTTCACTGAGTCTCGGGTGGAGACAGCGCCGCCATCGTTACGCCATTCGTGCAGGTCGGAACTTACCCGACAAGGAATTTCGCTACCTTAGGACCGTTATAGTTACGGCCGCCGTTTACCGGGGCTTCGATCAAGAGCTTCGCTTGCGCTAACCCCATCAATTAACCTTCCGGCACCGGGCAGGCGTCACACCCTATACGTCCACTTTCGTGTTTGCAGAGTGCTGTGTTTTTAATAAACAGTCGCAGCGGCCTGGTATCTTCGACCGGCATGGGCTTACGTAGTAAATACTTCACCCTCACCGGCGCACCTTCTCCCGAAGTTACGGTGCCATTTTGCCTAGTTCCTTCACCCGAGTTCTCTCAAGCGCCTTGGTATTCTCTACCTAACCACCTGTGTCGGTTTGGGGTACGGTTCCTAGTTACCTGAAGCTTAGAAGCTTTTCCTGGAAGCATGGCATCAACCACTTCGCATTCTAAAAGAACGCTCGTCATCAGTTCTCGGCCTTGATCTCCCGGATTTACCTAAGAAACCAGCCTACAACCTTAAACACGGACAACCAACGCCGTGCTGGCCTAGCCTTCTCCGTCCCTCCATCGCAGTAACTAGAAGTACGGGAATATTAACCCGTTTCCCATCGACTACGCATTTCTGCCTCGCCTTAGGGGCCGACTAACCCTGCGTCGATTAACGTTGCGCAGGAAACCTTGGTCTTTCGGCGTGCGAGTTTTTCACTCGCATTGTCGTTACTCATGTCAGCATTCGCACTTCTGATACCTCCAGCAAGCTTCTCAACTCACCTTCACAGGCTTACAGAACGCTCCTCTACCGCTCATCCAAAGGATGAACCCGTAGCTTCGGTGTATGGTTTGAGCCCCGTTACATCTTCCGCGCAGGCCGACTCGACTAGTGAGCTATTACGCTTTCTTTAAAGGATGGCTGCTTCTAAGCCAACCTCCTAGCTGTCTAAGCCTTCCCACATCGTTTCCCACTTAACCATAACTTTGGGACCTTAGCTGACGGTCTGGGTTGTTTCCCTTTTCACGACGGACGTTAGCACCCGCCGTGTGTCTCCCGTGCTGACACTTGCTGGTATTCGGAGTTTGCATCGGTTTGGTAAGTCGGGATGACCCCCTAGCCGAAACAGTGCTCTACCCCCAGCAGTGATACACGAGGCGCTACCTAAATAGCTTTCGAGGAGAACCAGCTATCTCCGAGCTTGATTAGCCTTTCACTCCGATCCACAGGTCATCCGCTAACTTTTCAACGGTAGTCGGTTCGGTCCTCCAGTCAGTGTTACCTAACCTTCAACCTGCCCATGGATAGATCGCCCGGTTTCGGGTCTATACCCAGCGACTAAAGCGCCCTATTAAGACTCGCTTTCGCTACGCCTCCCCTATTCGGTTAAGCTCGCCACTGAATATAAGTCGCTGACCCATTATACAAAAGGTACGCAGTCACCCAACAAAGTAGGCTCCCACTGCTTGTACGCATACGGTTTCAGGTTCTATTTCACTCCCCTCTCCGGGGTTCTTTTCGCCTTTCCCTCACGGTACTGGTTCACTATCGGTCAGTCAGTAGTATTTAGCCTTGGAGGATGGTCCCCCCATGTTCAGACAAGGTTTCTCGTGCCCCGTCCTACTCGATTTCATTGATAAGAGCGTTTCGTGTACGGGGCTATCACCCACTACGGCGGCACTTTCCAGAGCCTTCCACTACACTCAAATCAACTTAAGGGCTAGTCCCCGTTCGCTCGCCACTACTTAGGGAATCTCGGTTGATTTCTTTTCCTCAGGGTACTTAGATGTTTCAGTTCCCCTGGTTCGCCTCTTGCACCTATGGATTCAGTACAAGATACCCGGCTTATGCCGGGTGGGTTCCCCCATTCAGAGATCTCTGGATCACAGTCTGTTTGCCGACTCCCCAAAGCTTTTCGCAGGCTACCACGTCTTTCATCGCCTCTGACTGCCAAGGCATCCACCGTATGCGCTTCTTCACTTGACCATATAACCCCAAGCAATCTGGTTACTGTCTCAATCGTGAAGACGACATCGCCGAAAATTTGCGTCTTGAGAACTACAAATTTTGCCTTGATTAACAATGTGCAGTGAAACACATCGTTAGTCACTTCTATCACATATCCAAATTTTTAAAGAACGATTTGTACCGGTCAAAAGACCAGAAATCAGCACTCAACAGGTCATCACCTGAAGCGCTCATTTCTGAACTCTCTACGATCATGCTGTAATGGTGGAGCCAAGCGGGATCGAACCGCTGACCTCCTGCGTGCAAAGCAGGCGCTCTCCCAGCTGAGCTATGGCCCCGTAAGCATCTGCACCTGAATTGGTAGGTCTGGGCAGATTTGAACTGCCGACCTCACCCTTATCAGGGGTGCGCTCTAACCAACTGAGCTACAGACCTATCACAGGGTCGCCGCGTTACAGCATCGTCTTCTACAGTGAATCAAGCAATTCGTGTGGGAGCTTATGAGAAAGCTGAAGTCTTCGATTAAGGAGGTGATCCAGCCGCAGGTTCCCCTACGGCTACCTTGTTACGACTTCACCCCAGTCATGAATCACTCCGTGGTAACCGTCCCCCCGAAGGTTAGACTAGCTACTTCTGGAGCAACCCACTCCCATGGTGTGACGGGCGGTGTGTACAAGGCCCGGGAACGTATTCACCGTGACATTCTGATTCACGATTACTAGCGATTCCGACTTCACGCAGTCGAGTTGCAGACTGCGATCCGGACTACGATCGGTTTTATGGGATTAGCTCCACCTCGCGGCTTGGCAACCCTTTGTACCGACCATTGTAGCACGTGTGTAGCCCTGGCCGTAAGGGCCATGATGACTTGACGTCATCCCCACCTTCCTCCGGTTTGTCACCGGCAGTCTCCTTAGAGTGCCCACCATAACGTGCTGGTAACTAAGGACAAGGGTTGCGCTCGTTACGGGACTTAACCCAACATCTCACGACACGAGCTGACGACAGCCATGCAGCACCTGTGTCTGAGTTCCCGAAGGCACCAATCCATCTCTGGAAAGTTCTCAGCATGTCAAGGCCAGGTAAGGTTCTTCGCGTTGCTTCGAATTAAACCACATGCTCCACCGCTTGTGCGGGCCCCCGTCAATTCATTTGAGTTTTAACCTTGCGGCCGTACTCCCCAGGCGGTCAACTTAATGCGTTAGCTGCGCCACTAAAATCTCAAGGATTCCAACGGCTAGTTGACATCGTTTACGGCGTGGACTACCAGGGTATCTAATCCTGTTTGCTCCCCACGCTTTCGCACCTCAGTGTCAGTATCAGTCCAGGTAGTCGCCTTCGCCACTGGTGTTCCTTCCTATATCTACGCATTTCACCGCTACACAGGAAATTCCACTACCCTCTACCGTACTCTAGCTCGCCAGTTTTGGATGCAGTTCCCAGGTTGAGCCCGGGGCTTTCACATCCAACTTAACGAACCACCTACGCGCGCTTTACGCCCAGTAATTCCGATTAACGCTTGCACCCTTCGTATTACCGCGGCTGCTGGCACGAAGTTAGCCGGTGCTTATTCTGTTGGTAACGTCAAAACCGCAGGATATTAGCCTACAGCCCTTCCTCCCAACTTAAAGTGCTTTACAATCCGAAGACCTTCTTCACACACGCGGCATGGCTGGATCAGGCTTTCGCCCATTGTCCAATATTCCCCACTGCTGCCTCCCGTAGGAGTCTGGACCGTGTCTCAGTTCCAGTGTGACTGATCATCCTCTCAGACCAGTTACGGATCGTCGCCTTGGTGAGCCATTACCTCACCAACTAGCTAATCCGACCTAGGCTCATCTGATAGCGCAAGGCCCGAAGGTCCCCTGCTTTCTCCCGTAGGACGTACGCGGTATTAGCGTTCCTTTCGGAACGTTATCCCCCACTACCAGGCAGATTCCTAGGCATTACTCACCCGTCCGCCGCTGAATCCAGGAGCAAGCTCCCCTCATCCGCTCGACTTGCATGTGTTAGGCCTGCCGCCAGCGTTCAATCTGAGCCATGATCAAACTCTTCAGTTCAATACTGCTTGGGTTTTGAGAAAACCCTAAACTTGGCTCAGCAATCGCAAATAAACTCTCGAATTCACGAGTGTTACTTGTGATGCTGATAATCAGTTGACTACCAGTCTTACCTCACAAGCACCCACACGAATTGCTTGATTCAGTTGTTAAAGAACAGTTGGTTAAGTCTTTCGTCTCAACCGAGGCCGCGCATTCTACAGCAGCCTTTGTTTCTGTCAAGCTGTTTTTCGAAGAATTTTTTCTTTCTACTCAACCACTTGCGCTTTCGATCAGAGCTTCTTCTCTCCAGCGGGAGGCGCATTCTACAGCGTTCAAAACCGCTGTCAACCACCTCTTTTCTACCGCTTTCGATCCACTCGACCGAATCACCAACAGGGCTCAACCACCACCCTGTCGACCGGCGCGCATTCTACACACCCGATCCAGCTTTGCAACCCCTCTTTTAAACTTAACTTATTGATTAACAAGAAGTTTTCGAAGAGCTTCATCGCTGAAGTGGCGCGCATTCTACAACCCACAGAACGCGCGTCAAGCTTAAATTGCACTTTTATTACTCGGCCGCCTCCAGCGCTTCGCGCAGGCCGCTGCGCCGCTCGACACGGCGTAGCACCGCCTGCTCGAAAATACCGGCACGGCTTTCGATCAGGCTGAACCAGCGTCGGGCACGGGTGATGCCGGTGTACACCAGCTCCTTGGTCAATACCGGGTTAAGCGCATCCGGCATGAGCAGCACGCAATGCTCGAACTCCGAGCCCTGCGACTTGTGCACGGTCATGGCGAACACGGTCTCCACGCTGCTCAATCGACTGGGCAATATATGGCGCAACTCGCCACTGCCATCGTTGCGCGGGAAGACCACGCGCAGTACCTGGCGCCCCAGCTCATCATCCGGCAGGTTCAGTGCAATGCCGATGTCGCCATTCATCAGGCCCAGGCTGTAGTCGTTGCGCGTCACCAGCACCGGCCGCCCCTCGTACCAGCCGTGGTCGGCAACCAGCAGACCAGCTCGCTGCAGGGCCCGGGCGATGCGCAGATTCATTTCCTCGACGCCCCAGCTTCCCTTGCGCACCGCGCAGAGCAGCTGGAAACGGTCGAATGCACCCAGTACCGCCCTGGCCCAGCTGTCCCACTGCGGCGAGGGGGCGTCAGTGGCCGGGCGCTGCCTATGCAACACATCTAGATAGTGCCTGTAGCCCTGTGCCAGGCCAGCGACGCCATCGAGCATGAAGCGTTCCAGTGCGGCATCCTGCTCGCCAGCCAGTTTCAGCCGCTGCAGATCGTCATGCCCCGCCTCCAGCACGCCCCTGGCACGGCTCGCGTCACCGGCGTTGACCGCCAGTGCCAGCTGGCCGATGCCGGAGTCGCTACCGAAGCGCCTGGAATGACGCAGCATGACGATATGCTGCGCCAGCGCCTGCTGCCCCTCGACCAGCGACGCATCATTCAGCTGCTCTCCCGTGCGCGCCTGCAACCAGGCCCGGGTCTGCGCGCTGTAGCCGCCCTGCTCGGCATCTCGGCAGAGATCGCCCAGCACGGCCCCCGCCTCCACCGAGGCCAGCTGGTCCTTGTCTCCCAGAAGAATCAGTCGCGCATGCAGCGGCAGCGCATCGAGCAGGTTGGCCATCATTTCCAGGTCGATCATCGAGGCTTCGTCCACCACCAGCACGTCCAGCGGCAAGGGGTTGCTCGCGTCGTGGCGGAAATGACGACTGTCCGGCAGGCTTCCCAGCAGGCGATGCAGGGTCGTCACCGTGGTCGGGATCTGCTGCTTGATGGCGTCATCCAGCGGCAGCGACGCGACCTGGCCACCGATGGACTCGGTCAGCCGTGCCGCAGCCTTGCCGGTCGGCGCCGCCAGGCTCAGGCGCAGCGCAGCACCCTCGGCCACCGCAGCCTCTTGCAGCAGGGCCAGCAGGCGCACGACAGTGGTCGTCTTGCCAGTCCCCGGACCGCCAGTGATCAGGGTGAAGCGTCCGCATGCAGCCAGGGCGCAGGCCAGCTTCTGCCAGTCCGCCTGGCGCTCACCGGCCACCTGCAAGGGTTCCGGGAACAACCGGGCCAGGCGCTCGGCCAGCCGCTCCGGCTCTTGCGCCGTGGCCTGCAGGCGCTTGCGGATATGCGCGGCGACACTTTGCTCGTAGTCCCAGTAGCGCCGCAGGTACAGGCAGGTCCCCCGCAACACCAGTGGCGCCGCCAGCTCCGGCGCCAGCAGCGCGCTGGCCCGGCAAGCATCCAGCCACTGCTCCAGGCTTACCGACTGCAGCACCTGCGATGGCAACGCCAGCCCCTGTTCGGCCTCCTCGCCCTCCCGCGGCAGCGAAAGTGCGAAGTCCGGATCGTTCAGGGTGACCGCCAGGTCCAGACACACGTGCCCCTGGCCCAGCTGATGGCTGGCCAGCGCGGTGGCCAGCAACATGAGCGGCGAAGCCGTTTCATCCAGCCCGCCGAAGAACTGCGCCAGTGAACGGTCCAGTTCGCGCAGCCAGCCCTGCTCGCTCCAGCGGGCCAGCATCTCGAAGAGCGCCTCCCGCGTCTGCAATACCGCACTCATGCCGGCACCTCCCCGGCATCGCCGACAAAGAGCGCGTCGAGCTGCTCGATCAGTGCCCGTGGCGGACGGGCCAGGTACTGCCCGTTGTGCGGCGAGCGCAGGAATAGATAGAGGGCGCCGCCCAGATGCTGGTCATAGTCGTAGTCGGCCAGCCGCAAACGCAGCTGCCGGTGCAGGGCGAGCACATAAAGCACGTACTGCAGGTCGTAACGGTGACTGGCCACCGCCTCGGCCATCGCCTCGGTGGTGTATGCGCTGTCGTCAGCGCCCAGCCAGTTGGATTTGTAATCGAGCACGTAATAACGCCCCTGATACTCGAACGTCAGGTCGATGAATCCCTTGAACATGCCATTGAGCGTGTCGGCCCGCAGCGGCTGGCGGGCCAGGCCGGGCAGCTCGAAGCGCTGCACCAGCGCATCGAGGCGTCGCACATCGACCTGGCGCGCCTCGAACCAGAACTCCAGCTCCGACTGGTAGTCATCCAGCTGCGCCAGGCTGGCCACGCTGCCTTCGGCCAGGCGCAAGGGCTGCGCCAGCAGTTGCGCCAGCCAGTGCTGCAACGGCTCGATCCAGCCCTGCATGCCCCGTCGCTGGCAGCGTCGGGCCAGCAGGTCACGCATGACCTCGGGCTGCTCGAGGCAGTGCGCGAACCCTTCGCTGGCGGCCAGCTCGAGCAATCCGTGGAGGAAGGTGCCTGGGCTGGGCCCGCGCGGGAAACGGTGCAAGCCCTGCGCAGACACCGGCATGCCGGACAGGTCCAGCACCGCGCCTTCATCATCCGTGGCGTTCTGGATGGCCGCGCTGTCCGGCGCCGCATCTTCGTGACGCTGGGCGCTGCGCTGCTCGCCCTCGTCCAGGCGCAGTGCACTGTACGAGGCGATCCACCAGTGCTCGGCCGCACGTCGCACCGGCGTTCGCCATTGCGCCTCGAAGGCAGCGGCTGATTGTGGCTGATAGCGCGTGTCGCTCACCTCGGGCGGCGCCTGCAGACGAGTGCCGGCAGCGCTGCCGAAGGCGCGCAACCAGCCCTCGAGATCGGCGCTTTGCGCCAGCGCCTCACCACCGCCCAACAGATAGCCGAGTGCGGACTGGTGTAGCCGCGACTTCCTGGCGTTGCCGATCTTCAGATCCGCCACACCCAGCCAGCAGGCATGCCGCGCGCGGGTCAGCGCCACGTAGAGCAGGCGCAGGTCCTCGCCCAGACGCTCTCGCTCGGCACGCTCGAAGGCCTCCTCGTCCGCCTTGAGCAGCACGCGGCGGCGTTCACCGTCCTGTACCAGCAGCGGCTTCTTCTCATCCAGCGGGCGGAAGCCGCAGATGAATGGCAGGAATACCAGGGGATACTCCAGGCCCTTCGACTTGTGGATGGTCACCACCCGCACCAGCGCCTCGTCGCTTTCCAGGCGCAATACCTGTTCGTCAGCGCCCTGCCCCTCGCCGGTCAGCAGCTCGCCGAGGTGGCGGATCAGCGCCTGCTCGCCGTCCAGTTCGCTGGAGGCCTGTTGCAACAGCTCGGCCAGGTGCAGCAGGTTGGTCAGCACCCGCTCGCCATCGTCCTGCCCCATCAGGCGTTGCGGCAGGCTGAAGTCCTGCAGCAGCAGGCGCAGCATCGGCAACACGCCCTGGCGCTGCCAGCACTGGCGATAGCCGCGAAACTGCATGACGCGACGCTCCCAGCTGCGCTCATCGAGGTTGAGGCACTCCAGCTCGCTCAGTGGCAAGCCCAGCGTGGCGCTGGCCAGGGCCGCACGCAGCGGGCGGTCCTGATCCGGCTCGGCGCAGGCGCGCAACCACAGCAGCAGGTCACGCGCCTCCTGGGCGGCGAATACCGAATCCTTGTCCGACAGGTAGACGCTGCGCACCCCGCGCGCGCCCAGCTCACTGCGAATCGCCTGCGCCTCGCTGAAATCACGCACCAGCACGGCAATGTCGCTGGGCTGCAGCGCGCTCAATTCACCGCCGCGCAGGAAGCCGGCCCGCTGCTTCTGCCCCTGATCGAGCAGCGCGACGATCTCGCTGGCGGCGGCACCCGCCAGCGCTTCCACGTAGGCCTTCTTCGACAGCGGCTCATCCGTGCTCAGGTGCCACAGTGTCAGCGCCGGCTGCTCCTGGCCCTGGACCGTCCAGCATTCCTTGCGGCCCTGCGCACCGACCTCGATGAACGGCAGATCATCACGTAGCAGGAAGGCGCCGGCGCCGGTTTCACGTCGCTCCGCTGCCAGGAACAGCGCATTCACCGCATCGACCATGGCCTGGCTGGAGCGGAAGTTGGTTTCCAGGTTGTAGTGGCGCCCATGAGTCGCGCGGCGTGCGCGCAGGTAGGTGTGGATGTCGGCGCCGCGGAAGGAATAGATGGCCTGCTTGGGGTCGCCGATCATGAACAGCCCGCAGTCCTCGCGGTTGGCCTCGACCTGGTAGAGGGTGTCGAAGATGCGGTACTGCAGCGGATCGGTGTCCTGGAACTCGTCGATCATCGCGACCGGGAACTGGCGGCGGATGACCTCGGCCAGGCGCGGCCCGTTCTCGCCCTGCAACGCGACATCGAGGCGGGTGAGCATGTCGTCGAAGCCCATCTCGGCGCGCTGGCGTTTCTCCCAGTCGAAACGCGCGTGCACCCAGGCGGCGGCATGACGCAACGCCGCCTCGCCCGGATCGCTCAGTGCGCCCAGGCGCGCCTCCAGCTCGGCCATGGCCAGCAGTGCCGGATGCTGCGGCGCCTCGCCCTTCCAGGCTTCCGCCAGGCCATCGGGCGTCAGGCGCTTGAAGCCGGTTCCCAGATCGACCACGGCCTCCTCGCCGCTCGCCCACTCCCGCAGCTTGTGCAGCCACGGGTTGTAGTAGCGCGCCTGGATCTTGCGCGCGTCCACCTGCTTGTCGGCGACGGCCTGGTCGAGCAACAGCTGCAGCTCTTCGATCCATTCCGGCCAGGGCGCCTTCAGCGCCGCCAGCTCGACTTCGCGGGCGCTCAATGCCTGGTCGAGCAAGACGCCGAGCGTTTGCGGGGAAACCTCGGCCGCCTCCCCAAGCAACGGGCGCAGGCGCACGCCAAGCCCGTCCGGCGTGCCCCACTGCTGTGCGACCCAGTTCAGTGCCGCGCCCTGCAGGGGGTAACAATGCTGCCGCCAGTAGTCGCGCACGACCTCGGCCAGCAGCTCGCTGTGATCGGTCTCCAAGGTCTGGCTGAACAGGCTGCCGCTGTCGAAGGCATGCTCACGCAGCATGCGCTGGCACCAGCCATGAATGGTGGAGACGGCCGCCTCGTCCATCCACTGCGCGGCCAGCTCCAGGCGCCGGGCGCAATCGGGCCACTGGGCGACGTCGAAGTCATCGCGCAGCGTCGCCAGCAAGGCATCGCCCTGGCCGTCGCCGCGGAACACACTCGCCGCCTCCACCAGGCGCGCACGGATGCGGTCACGCAGCTCACGGGTGGCGGCGTCGGTGAAGGTCACCACCAGGATCTGCGGCGGCAGCAAGGGTTCGGCGAACGCCGCGTCACCGCCATGGCAGAGGATCAGCCGCAGGTACAGGGCGGAAATGGTGTAGGTCTTGCCCGTGCCGGCACTGGCCTCGATCAAGCGACTGCCGTGCAGCGGAAAGCGCAGGGCCAGCGGACGTTGAACGGCGCTCATGGCTGCACCTCCTCGAGCGCGCGCGGGGCACTGTCGAGCAAAGGCCGGTACAGGCGCTCGCTCCACTCGGCAAACGCGCCATCGGCCGTCAGGCAGGTGAAATCGGGGAACTGCCGCGTCAGACTGGCACTGCCCGCCACCTCACCGGTCATGTTGAATCCCCCCTCGTACACCGCACGCGCCTTGTCCTCGTTGCCGTCATGCAGCCAGGCCAGCGAGGTTTTCAGCGCGACCGGCAGCGGCGCGCGCATGCCCTCGCCCCAGCCCTGCAGCCAGGCCGTGAGGATCTCGCGAGCCTGCTCGACAGGTACAGGGTCGAAGGCCAGCGAACGGTCTTCCCCGACGAGCAAGGTGGTCAGCGGCAGCTCGCAGGCCGCAGCGATCACATGCATCACATAAGGCCGCAGCAGGCGGTGCCACTTCCACGCGCCCTCCTTGGCCAGCGCCCCCGGCACTGCCTGCAGGCTGGCCAGGGCGCCGTCAGCATTGCGGCGCAGGCCGTTCAACCAGCCGTCCAGCAGCACATCGGCCTGAACGAAATGCAGCGGCAAGGGCGACTCGAGGGCATGCGGCCAGCGTTCAGCCAGCGCGCGATATCGCAGAACCTGCGCAGGCAGTGGCGCCAGGAGCGCCTGCCGGTATTGCTCGCCAAAGCCTGCCAGCGGCAACACCCCGCTGCGGCGCAAGCGCTCGGCCGCGACCATCAGTGCCGCCTCGGGTGCCTCCTCCTCGGCCAGCAGCGCCGCCTTGAGCAGGCGCTCCTGCAACTGGTAGCGCTGCAGGCCGTCCAGGGCGAAGGGTTCGGTGTCCAGCTGACGCTGGGCCTGTTCATCCAGGTGCACCTTGAGCCGGCGCGTGAAGAAGCATTTGACCGGGTCGCTCAGGAAGCTCTGCAACAGCTCGGGCGTGAGCGTGCCGCCCTCCTCCCAGGCCGGCAGCGCATCAGCGCCTTGCGCCTCCGGCAGCTGGCCATGCAGCGCCGCCCATTCATGGGCATAGCTATAGAGCGACGCATCGCCGGCGAAGTAGCGACGACTGAAGGGCTGCAAGGGATGCTCGGTGGTCAGCGCGTGCAGCAGATCGCCACCGTCCTCCAGGCGCCAGGCGCTGGCCAGGTGATCACGCAACTGGCCGATCAGCACCGAGGGCGGCCGCTCGCTGTTGTCACGCACGCTGCGCCCCACCCAGCTTATATAGAGGTGGTCACGCGCGGCGAGGAGCGCCTCCAGCAACAGATAGCGATCGTCCTCACGCCGGGAGCGGTCGCCAGGGCGGTAGTCGCCGGCCATCAGATCGAAGTCCAGCGGCGTCTGGCTGCGCGGGTAGTCGCCGTCGTTCATGCCCAGCAGGCAGACATGCCGAAACGGAATCGCGCGCATCGGCATCAGCGTGCAGAAGTTCACCGCGCCGGCAAGGAAGCGCTGGCTCAGCCGCCCCTGGTCCAGCCCGGCGAGCCAGGCTTCGCGCACCACCGCCAACGGCAGTGGCTCTTCCAGCGCGGCGCCTTCGCAGAGCTCGAGCCAGGTGTCCAGCGCCTCCAGCAACTGATTGCGCAGCACCTCGTCGCGCTCGTCCTGGGGGAGGAAGAATGCCTCGAGCAGACTGCGCAAACGCTCGCCCCAGGCGCTTGGACTGGCCGGCTCGCGCAGGTTCTCCAGCAACGCGTCGAGCGCATCGAGCAGGCGGTTGAGGGGGCCGATCAGCGCGGCATCCAGCCCGCCGATCTCATCGAACGGCTCGATGTCGGCGTAGGCCTGGCCACGCCCGACCGCGTAACCCAGCAGCATGCGACGCAGGCCGAAACGCCAGGTGTTCTGCTCCAGGCCGTGGCCCACGCCAAGCGTCTCGCGCTGCGCGGCGTCCAGCCCCCATCGGATGCCAGCGCCCTCCAGCCAGCGGCGCAGGGTCGGCAGCGCTTCCTCGCTGATGGCGAAGCGCGCACGCAGCGCCGCCACATCCAGCAGGTCCAGCACCTCGCTGACGCTGAAGCGGCTCTCCGGCAAACGCAACAGGTGCTCCAGCGCGATCGCCATGGGCTCCTTGCCGCGCAGCCCCTGGTCGGCCAGGGTGAAGGGAATGAAACGCGGGTCGTCGCTGGCGAACTGGCCGAACACCGCCTGAATGTGCGGGGCGTAGGTGTTGACGTCGGGCACCATGACGATCACATCGCGCGGACGCAGGCTCGGGTCGCTGCTGAAGCGGTCCAGCAGCTGATCGTGCAGCACCTCGACCTCGCGCTGGGCACTGTGCGCGACGTGGAAACGCAACGACTGATCCTCTCCGGGCCGCAGCGCCGGCCAGGTGCGCCGGCTTTCCTCGAGCGGGCGCAGATCGAGGATGTCGTTCTGCACCTGACCCAGCAGGCCGTCTTGCGCAGCGGGGCTGAACAGGTCGATGCGCTCGAACTGCTCGCGGTAGCGCTGCGGCTCGTCGTACTGATCCAGCAGATTGATGTAGTCACGCCCCTGCTTGCCCCAGGCGGCCAGCAGCGGCTGGGCATGCTGGTGCATCTCCGCCTCGTCGAACAGGCCGATCTGCCCGGCGGGATTGCCCTTGCGCCGCTGGCGACGGTACTCGTGGCGCAGCAGGTCCTTGTCCTCGACGATATCGCCCCAGTGATGCTGACAGGGGTTGTGCACGAAGAGCATCACCTGGCTGAAGCGCGCCATGGCCGCCAGCGCCTCCAGCATCTGCGCGGGCAACGAGGAAATACCGAATACCGTGATGCGCCGGGGCAGGCCCGCTGGCCGGCTGTCCAGTTCCCCCAGGCGGGCGACGAAGCGCGGGTGCACCCCGGCGCGACTTTCGGCCAGGTGTTCCTGCCCGACATCCGCCAGCAGCGCACGCCACAATGCCGGTTGCCAGAGCGATGCGTCATCCAGGGGGCGCTCGCCGCCCCGCGACGTGCGCAGACGATCCTGGCCGTTGGCCCAGTCTTCCAACCAGTCGGCGCGGTAGACCTGATACTGGTCGAACAGATCCGCCAGGCGCTCGGCCAACTGGTAGCGCTTGCGCAGATCCTGGTCATCGGCCAGAAAGCGCCGCAGCGGAGCGAACGCGTCGTCGCTCAGCAGCTGCGGCAACAGACGCATCAGGCGCCAGGTCAGCGGCGCCTTGTCCAGCGGCGACTGCTGGGGAATCGCATCACGCCCCAGCACGCTGCGATAGGCCTGCCAGAGAAAGCGCGCAGGCAGGTCGACATCCAGCGCCGCCGCGATCCCGCAGCCATCGCGTTCAGCCAGCGCCAGCTTGAGCCACTGCGCGATGCCGTTGCTCTGCACCAGCAGCACCTCATTCTCCAGCGGCCGCAGCGGATAGCGGCGCATCCACGCCACCGAGAGCGCACGCAGCTCTTCGAGGTGGTTACCGTGAATGACGATGAGGCCTGGCGACAGCTCCGGGCTGACGGACATCGACTAACTCCTGTCGAGAATCGAAGCGCAAGTTTGCCAGCATTTTCGGACAAGGTGCGCGATGGCTGCAGGAGTCGCTCGGTGCGCCGCGCCTATGAGCGCTGACGCTTGCGTTGCTGCTTGACGCGATACATCTCGCCATCCGCCAGAATGATGGCCTCCTCGGCGCTGGTTTCGGCGGGCATCACGGCGGCGACCCCGACGCTCGCGCCCTGATAGTCGAGGGCTTCCACGCCTTCGCCCAACGGGTAGCGCCCGATCGTCGCGCGACTCAGGCGCTCCTGCATCAGGCTGGCGGCGGTACTCAGCTCCTGGTCCAGGGCCGCGCTGTCCGGCGATGCGCCCTGGGCGATGACGATGAACTCGTCACCGCCAACGCGGCCAACGCTGTCACTGTTGCGCAGGCTGCGCTTGAGCTGGCTGGCCACGCCCTGGAGAAAATGGTCGCCGGCCTGGTGGCCATAGACGTCATTGATGAGCTTGAACCCGTCCAGGTCGATGACCCCGATCAGCACGTACCTGTTGTCCCGCTGCGCCAGGGCATACAGATGCTCCAGGTCGCGCAGGATGGCGCGCCGATTGGCGAGGCCGGTGAGAGGGTCGGTCAGGGCAAGCGTGGCCAGTTCGGCGTTGGCGGCCTGGAGTTGCTCGACCAGCAGCTCGCGCTCCAGAAAGTAGCCCAGCAGCGTCGACAGCAAGCACAGCACCGGTTCGACCTTGGGCGAACAGGCGACCTGCTGCGAACTTGCCGCGCAGACCGTACCCAGCACATGGCCGGCCTGGGAACGGATGGGCGCACTCAGGTAGGTCTTTATCCCCAGCGCCTGGGCGGCGTCGGAATCACCCCAGCACTCTGAAACGTTGTCCGAGTACAGGCGATTCTCCTCCAGAGCCCGCTTGCACAGGGTGTCAGCCCAGGGCACCACGAGCCCTTCGGGGATGACCATCTGCCCGGTGTTGCGAACAATCTCGACCCGCTGAAAGCCCTCTTCAACGTTGATGGTCGTCAGGTAGGTCGACTCCATGCCCGTGAGCTGGCCGAGCAGCGCCAGCAGAGGGCGAGCCAACTGCTCCAGGGAGCGGGCCTGGGGAACGGTTTCCGACAGGAGGGATAGGATCTGGTCCATCTGGACGTACCAATAGCGAGGCCACAGAACCGTTGTCGATCAGGAAAGAGCAGCCCGAATGAAGCGCGTTTCCCTAGATGCCGACGATCACTGCTGACAGCCCATCGCTGCTGAGCCATTCCCTTAAGGTGGCATCACTCTAAGAATAGAGGGTCTTTGCCCAAGTCGTGCTTTTTTCAGAAACTCGGCGGAGCTTCAGGGCTGCGGACCGGCGCCGAGCCCCGAAACGCTACTGACTAGCCCCGGCTCAACCCGGTCAAGCGGGACGACAGCGCCTGCATGGCGCTACTGACCTCATCCAGCGCCTGGGCATCGCGAGCGTTCTCCTCGCTGATGCTGTGGATGCGCACCGCCAGTTCGTTGATCTCCTGAGTGACGTGGCTCTGCTGCTGCGCCGCCACGGCGATCTGCTGGGCGCGCTGGGAGATATCGTCGAAGCTCTGTACCGAACTGGAGAGCGCCGAGGCAGCACCTTCGGCCTCGACCACCGCATGCTCCGTGCGCGCCTCCCCCGCCTGCATCGCCTGCACCGCCTGGCGTGACGCCTGCTGCAGCGCACTGATCATGGTGCCGATTTCATTGGCCGAGGACTGGGTCTTGCCCGCCAGGGTGCGCACCTCATCGGCCACCACCGCGAATCCACGGCCTTGCTCGCCGGCACGCGCAGCCTCGATGGCCGCGTTCAGGGCCAGCAGATTGGTCTGCTCGGAGATGGCCTTGATCACATCCAGCACCGCCCCTACCTGCTGGCTGTCTTTCTCCAGCTGGCTGATCACCGAGGCTGCACCCGCCATTTCCGTGGACAGCGCCTTGATCGCCGCACTGTTGGACGCAACCTTCTGCTGCCCCTGCTGCACGATGACCAGCGAACTCTGCGCGGTGTCGGCGCAGTCATTGGTGTTCTGCGCCACCTCCTGCGCACTCGACGACATCTCGGTGATCGCGGCAGCCAATTGCGTGTTCTCCTGCCGCTGCTGTTCGGCACGCCCCGCCAGGGTGCTGCTCAGACCGCCCAGCTGCGCGGCCTCGGCCTGCAGGTGATCGGCTTCCTCGGCAATGCGCTGGAGCATGGTACGCAACTGCCCGGCGTAGCGGTTGACGGCATGGCGCAGTGCGCCGATTTCGTCTTCGCGCTCCACGCTCAACTCGACATCACGGCTGGCAGAGCCGCGCCCCAGCGAATCGATCTGCGCAGTGGTTTCCTCCAGCTGGCCGATCAACTTGCGCCCTGCCAGCCAGGCCAGTGCCAGCAGCACCGCCAGCAAGGGCAGCAGAAACAGCAGAATTTCCCAGGTCAGCGCATGGGCCAGGCCCGTGACCCGCTCCTGCGGCGTCGCCAGGCCGATGAGCCAGCCGGTATCCGGCATCACGAACAGACTGACGCGACTGGCCTGGTTGAGCTGTTCATCCTGCTCGAGATCAATGTTGCGGATGCCCCCGCCGCTGCTGCCGCTCAACGCATCCTGAATCGGTTTGAGCCAGCCTTGCTGCTGCGCCAGGTCGGCGAACTTGACCATCGCGCCACCCTTGCCGCCGGTCATGCCCGGAAAATGCAGCACGTTGCCGGCCTGATCGAGCGCGAAGGCATAGCCATCGGTGACTTTGCCCTGCTCGGTCAGAAAGCGCGCCAGATCATCCAGCAACAGATCCAGCGTGGCGACGCCGGCAAAGCGGCCACTCAGCTGGTATGGCACGCTACAGGTGACCATCGGCACCCCCGTCACCGCATCCTGATAGGCCTCCGACCAGAGGCACTGGCCGAGCTTGCTGCTACGGGCGCCGGTGTACCAGGCATCGTTGTGATAGCCAGGCCCGTCCGCCGCGTTGTAATCGTCCGAGTAGCTCAGGCGACCATCGGCCCCACGCGCCCAGAAGAAACTGCGGCGCTCGACGCCGTCACTGAAGGCATTTGGCTCGGGCCAGACGCCACCACCGGCGATCGCCCGGTCCCCCTGATTGTCGATCAGATTGGGCAGGCTATCGCGATACAGCGCCTCCTCACGCGGCAGCACCTCGGCCAGATGCGCGAGGCTGGCCGTCACCCCCTCGATACGCGCCAGCTGCAGCGCCAACTGACGCACGATGGCGCTACCGGTTTGCTCGATCAGCTCACCACTGGCCGCCACCACACGGGGTTGCCCACGCAAGGCCATCACCGAGAACACCGCCAGCGCGGTGAGAATCAGAAGCACGATGCAACCCAGGGTCAAGCGCTGGGACAGTCTAACGGGGACCAAAGCCATGCGATTACTCCTACTTGGGAGGGACACTACAAGGGGCTACCAGAACTGCTTACGAACGCTCCTAGTTCCACCAGCAGGATCAGTTGCTGCGATACTCCATCGCCTGTGCCATCTGCGTACAAGCGCCCTGGCCAGGATACCCGCGCCAGATGCCTACCCTGAGTTATAGATGAACAGGCACGGCGTTACACCGTTTAGTCGGCGGGCAAGACGTCGACTTGAGCGCAATCGCAAGGCGCCGGGAACAGCAAGCCCCGCTTCCCGCCAGCAGCGCCCCCGTGTTTGAAACCAGACCCGCCCGGACAAGGATGAACAGGATGCAGATCCGTGAACTGACCCGCGACGACCTCCCCAGCGCCAGCACCCTGTGCATGGACGCATTCATGCCGGCGGTCGCGCCCTCGCTGCCGCCCCAGGGCGTGGAGACCTTCAGCAAGCTGGCAGACGCATCGGCATTCGCCGAGCGCATGGCCGGTGACAACCTCATGCTCGGCTGCCTGGAGGATGGCGCGCTGACGGGGCTGATCGAACTCAAGGAAGGACGCCATGTGGCGATGCTGTTTGTGGCGCCGCATTGCCAGCGCAAAGGCATCGGCCAGCGCCTGATCGACGCGGCAATGGAACATGCCAGAGGCGACGTGCTGACGGTAAGAGCAGCACTGTCTTCGGTGAAAGCTTACGAGCGTTATGGATTCATCCTGACCGGCGAAGTTGGCGAGTTCGCCGGACTGATTTTCCAGCCCATGGAAAAGAGGCTGACCTCCATCTAGGCCGGGTCTGAGCCGCTATCGCCGGCAAGCAGAGCTGCACGCCCCTATCCACGGCGAGTCGATTCGACCCGATCAGCGCTGGGCTATTCGGACACCTCGGCCCCGCCAGACAAGTCCGAATAGACTGGGGCCAACGTAGTACCTCAACTATGGAAATAGGCTTACACACATGCGTCACTGAACTTCGGGCCATTCAGCTAAGCTGGAGCCTGGACTCGATAGGAGCACGCAATGTCTGCCAAGGAAGAGCAGCTACTGCAGCTACTGGGCCTGATGGCTCGCAGCATGACCCACATGACGGCCTACCTGACGGCCATGGCCTTCGATCAGCTGCAGAGCCAGGACGCCACTGTGCAGAAGTCTGCCAAACGCATGATCGAACGCATGCAAGCCATCAACGAGGAACTGGACCAGCAGTGGGAGCTGGTCGGTCAACTCACCGGCGAGCGCGACCAGGAATTGCTCGCCGAAGCCCTGGACTTTTCGCTATCGCCGGCACGCAAGGAAGCGGTTGATTGAGGGCCCCGTCATAGCCTCGCTTGCTGGCGAGGTTTTTGATCCTGCGTCCTTCAGTGTCTGCTGCCAGCCAGACGCTCGCTGACTCATTTTCCTAGTACGCAAGCCTGACCTGAAGCGGCGTCGATCTGGATATCACCTCAATCGCCAGGAATGCTCGTAGCTCAAAAACGAAAACAGCCAGTGATTGCTCAACTGGCTGCTCCCATTGGAGTCGCTTGGTCGGGACGGAATGATTCGAACACTCTACCCTTTGCACCCCATGCCGGAGGTCGATCTCATAAAACATTGATTTTAATGGGATAATTTTGAGCGCTCGCTGCAGATAATGCTCTACGTTACCCAACGGATTTCAACGATTTCCCGCAAAAGTCCCTAGCCTATGGGCGCAGCCTTTTTGCGAATCTACAGCGCGGAACTCAGACTAGAGGCGGCAGGCCCAGCTCTTTTAGGAAGGCATTATGTTTATCTCGCGCCTTGCGAATGCTGTCTTCCAGTTCGACCAGCTCGGCATTGACCACATTTAAGTCGATCTCCTTCTCAACGCTGGCCGTGCTGATGTAGCGGGAAATATTCAGGTTGTAGCCATTCTTCTCGATCTCCTCCATTTCCACCCGGCGTGCATAGCGCGGTTCTTCCTGGCGGTACTGGTAGGTCTTGATGATCTTGGCTATGTGCTCTTCGGTCAGTTGGTTCTGGCGTTTACCTTTGTTGAAGTGTTCCGCCGCGCTGATGAAAAGTACATCATCCGGCTGTTTGCACTTTTTCAGCACCAGAATGCACACCGGGATGCCCGTGGAATAAAACAGGTTGGAGGGCAGGCCGATCACGGTATCGATATGGCCGTCCTTGAGCAGTTTGGTGCGGATGCGCTCCTCGGCGCCGCCCCGGAACAGCACACCATGGGGCAGGATAATGGCCATCACGCCTTCGTCTTTCAAAAAGTGAAAGCCGTGCAACAGAAAGGCAAAGTCCGCCGCCGATTTTGGCGCCATGCCGTGATTCTTGAAGCGCACATCATCGGCCATGGCATCGCTTGGATCCCAGCGGTAACTGAAGGGCGGATTGGCGACCACGGCATCAAACACGGGCTTTTTCGCCGGGTTCAGTTCACGCAGGATGTCCCAATCGTTGCTCAGGGTGTCACCGTGGTAAATCTCGAATTCTGCGTCCTTGACCCCATGCAGCAACATGTTCATGCGGGCCAGGTTGTAGGTGGTGATGTTCTTTTCCTGGCCGTAAATCTTGCCGATACCATGGGCGCCCATGCGTTTGCGCACGTTAAGCAGAAGCGAGCCCGAGCCGCAGGCGAAGTCCAGCACGCTTTCCAGACGTTTCTTAGTGCCAGTCTTTGGGTCTTGGCTGTCGAGGGTGACGATAGCAGACAGGATGTCGGACACTTGTTGCGGGGTGTAGAACTCGCCCGCCTTCTTGCCCGAGCCCGCGGCAAACTGGCCGATCAGGTATTCGTAGGCATCGCCTAGTGCATCAATGTTTTTTGAAAAGTCGGTCAGACCTTCGGCAATCCTTTGGATGATGCTGCAGAGCTTGGCATTGCGCTCCGTGTAAGTCTTGCCCAGCTTGGGAGAGCCCAGATCGATTTCCGAGAAAAGGCCCTGAAAGGTGCTTTCAAAGGACTCGGTTTCGATGTATTTGAAGCCCGCTTGCAGCGTAGAGAGCAGTTCATAGTCCTGGATGCGGGCCAAATTGGCGATGTTGTTCCACAGGTGTACCGGCTCAATGACGTAATGCACCTTGCGGCGCATCTGCTTTTCGAAGGCCGGAATGTCCGCTTTGTTCTCCTCATACCAGATTTGCAGAGGAGTCGATGCCCCCGTTTTTAGCAAAACGTCGATGGGCAACTCTGGATAGTCTTTTCCAAGCTCCTTCTGGGCCGCTATCTCGTAGTTGTCAGAGAGGTAGCGCAGGAAGAGGAAGGACAGCATGTAGTCGCGGAAATCGTCTGCATCCATAGCTCCGCGCAGTTGATCAGCAATGGCCCAAAGGGTTTGGCCAAGTTGTTTTCTATTGATGTCATTCATGTGCTGGTTTCGCTTGTGGGCTCGGGGGGGGCGGCAGTAGTCGCTGCAGTTGGTTTCGCACCCGATAAGTCAGGCAGGGAGAATTTAAATGTGCTGATGAAGTCTTGGAGAATGCGGCGGAACAAATTTCTATTGTCCTCGCCCATTTCGGTCGGCTCATGGATGGCGTATTTACCATGGCTCAGCAGCTGGAGGGCACGGTTGTAGAGCGCGGTGTCTTCTTCACTCGCGAGCCCTTTAAGGCAGAAGGAAATGTCGGCATGGCCAAAGAACGAGGCCGTTTTTTCCATGATGCTGCGTAGCGCATTGAAGTGAAAGGTGTAGAGTCGGCCAGAGCTGTGATTGGCGGCCACCTGAAGTTCGGCGAGGGCTGCGACGTGATGGAAAAACGGCGTGTCCTCGGTGGCTCGCAGGGTAAAGGCACTATCACCATTCGCGCGATGCAGATAGTAGCGCTTGTGAGATACCTTCGGCTCCCCTTCCTTGGCCCGCCCGATCTCATTGCACATCACATTGAAAAAGAGGGCGTGGTGAGAGGAAAAAACGATCTTCATAGGAGCCGCTGCGCCATTCTGGCCTGTCCTGCTTGCTGCACGACGAAGCAATTTGGCGAGGTCGCAAGCGACGGAGATGGCGTTGTTGTCGTCCAGCGATGAAATCGGGTCGTCAATATAGACGTGCTTGACCGCTGGATAAGCGTCGGGATATTTCAAAAGCTGTTCACAGACGGCCATGAAGACGCACCAGATAAAAATATTCTGCTCACCACGGGAGATTTTGATGTGCGACTGCTCGCCTTTATGGAAGCTAACGAACACCGGCCTTGAAAAGGATTCTTTGCCCTGTTGCACTTCTTGGAATTTGAAATCAAAGTCAAAGTCGGCATAGCGCTTCAAGTACTCATCAATGGTCGGCTCCAGAGGCTCGTTTTTGAATCCATCAAAGAACCGCGATGCCTGGTTTATTACCAAGCCACGAGCGGTGTCGTTTTCAATGTCATTGTCCCAAGTGAACAGATCTTCGGTGTACGCATTGAAGTAAAGGGTATCTGCTATGCCATCCGGATTTTTTTTCGTCTTACGCTTTCCGATATCCTTGAAATCCATCGAAAGTCGTGTCTTGCCGGTACGATTGTAGGCGTAGACGAGGATGAGATCTGCCCCGCCTAGATCGTCGCGCAGCTTCCTTGCGAGTGTATTTAGGTTGGCGTACCTATTGACCTTTGGCTTGTTGCTCATCCGTTAACCACCGCCATGGACAGAAAAAGCTGCTGCATCAGTGCTTTTTTGTGGGTTTTGAGGGCTTCTAGCTTTTGAGTTTGCATGGTAATGAAATCGTCTAGGGAGGCTAGGCAGTCGGCGATGCGCTGCTGCTCACCAGACTTTGGATCAGGAAATAATAATTTTTTCTCTCGAAGCATAGAGAAGTGTCGCTTGTAGCTTTCCTGTACTACTGGATTTGCCTGCATAGAGTAGAAAAGGAAGGCTGTATCAATCTGCCCCCTAGGGCGGAGGATTTTGATGCCATCAGCCCCCTGCGCAAAAGGGCGGTCGATATATTTGAGAGCGCATGTATGATCACCAAAGACGATGACTGGGAAACCTACATCTATCAACGACTCGCTGTCATTCGTCCATCCGCAGATATAATCCTGTGATTGGTCAACTATAGGAAAGCTTCCAATCGTCAGATAGTCTGAGGTCTGTAGCTTCTTAGGGGGGGTGATCGTCAAAACGTTTTCTGCGACGGTGCTTTCCATCCATTCCCCCCCCTTTTCGAATTGGGGGAACCGAAGATGAGGTTTGGCTTTGCCTTCTCCGGGGAAAAGCTGCTGCATAAGTCCTTTTTTATGGGTCTTGAGTGCAGCCACTTTCTTGGATTGTGAGGCAAGCAGCTCGTCAACAGTGTCCAGGAACTCAGCAATCTTTTGTTGCTCTTTCAGCTCTGGGACGCAGATATCTCCTTTGAGGACATCTGCGTTATTAACCTTCATGTCATTCTTGGGGCCTTTTTTTACAATGGGCTGCAAATATGAATTTAGGTTATGGTCTCCGGAAAAAAAATGATCCAAGTAGGTCGTAGAGCAGTCAGGAAAAGGCCGATAGACAGCATATAGTGTCGAAACAATGCCTCGCTTCCCTTTGTTTGCTTTGATGATGCCGAAAGGGTTTCTTTTCAATGGGCTCTTTGTGTAAACAATGTCGCCGTGCTCAACGACGTGATAGTCCTTGACGCTCACCCCCGCATATGAACGCCCCATAAATTCGATTTGATTGACGCAACCATACTCACCAGAAACTGACAGCACGTCGCTATGGCTAAATTCTAACTCTCTATTTCGTTTTTTTGCTTCAAATAACAACTCTTTGAGTGTCCTAATGCGCCAGCCTTCCTTGCTTCTGAATTCAGGGAGTCGCAATTTTGGCACTAATTTTGGCTGACAATTTTCTTTTCTGTTCGTAGTTTTTGTTTTATTGCTCATACGCGCTAAGCCCTGAGATTTCGCGGCCTTGGGCGCGTTTAATTAGTAAGTTGTGCAGTTCTTTCATCAATGCCAGCTCTGCCTGGGCGCGTGCTTTCCAACCGAGGTCGAGCGGCTCCATCAGGTCACTGAGCTGGTCGCCGTCGAAGATCATGCGTTGCAGAATACCCTCGACGAAGGCTTGCAGGGCGTCTGGTGCGAGCTGGTGCCGACTAGCAATCTCCGCAATTTCGGCGGCGTCCTTGTGTTGCTTGAAGTTTCTGTAGCCTTCGCGGATCGCGCTTTCGCTCAGGCCTTCGCCTGCCTTGAGGGTGGCGATATAGGTGGCAATGTCGTCGCGCTCGTTGATGAACTTCGCATCGGCCTGGATCAGGCCGATCAGTTGTTCGCGGCTCATCTTCTGCTTGCTCGGCTCTTGCTGCGAGAAACGCGACATCAGATCCATGATGTAGTCATAATCGATCACTGCAGAGGCGAAGAGCACGAACTCGAAGTCGAGCTGATCCACGATTTCGTTGTTGCCGCCTTCACCCTTGTCGTTTTTTTCCTGCTGGGCCTTGAGGCGCTGTGCCGTTTCCAGATAGGCGCCGCGAAAACCCAGCAGGCTTTCCTTGGGCAGAATTTGTTCGATGGTGGCGGCATTGTCTGCGGTTAGATCGGTGTATTGGTCGAGCTGGGTTTTAAGGCGCTGCACCTCTTTGAAACGACCGATAAACGCGGCGCGGGCATCGTCGCCTTTGAGGTTGTGTACGTCTTCCGGTGCGCAGGCCAGGCCTTGGGAACGCATGAAGTCGTCGAGCTTCTGCACGGCGGTATGGAGTTTTTCAATCACCACTGGGGCTTTGTCCACCAGCCAAATTTCGCGGTCTTGCGGGCTGGAATTTTCTCCAGAAAAGAGAGTGATGGCTGTATCCACTGCCTCTTGCTGATAGCGGAAGTCGAGGATGTTACCGAACGGTTTTATCCCTGTAGGTTCCTTGTTGGGTAATTGAACGGAACTAAGTACGCGGTTGGTACGTGAAAAAGCTTGGATCAAACCGTGGTACTTGAGGTTCTTGTCCACGTACAGGGTGTTCAGGTACTTGGAGTCGAAGCCGGTTAGCAGCATGTCGACCACGATGGTGATATCGATTTTCTGCGCATGGGGATAGTCGGCATTGGGCCACTGCTGGTCTTTGATGCGCTTTTGCACGTCCTGATAGTAGAGGTCGAACTCGCCAATGCTGTGGTTACTGCCATAGCGCTGGTTGTAGTCGGCCAGGATGGCTTTGAGCGCGGCTTTCTTGCCTTCTGGGTCTTCTTCGTTGTCCTGCTTTTCTTGCGGCAAGTCTTCCTGAATCTGTTTGACGTCGGCATTGTCATCGGCTGGCGGCGAGAACACGCAGGCGATATTCAGCGGCTGGTAATCAGGGTCGGCCTGGCGTTTGGCCTGTTGCACCTCGGCAAACAGGCCGTGGTATTCGATGGCGTCGTTGATGCTGGCCGTGGCCAGAATGGCATTGAAACGACGCTGAGCGGTGGCCATATCGTGTTTGGCGAGAATGGCTTCGACCACGGCGCGCTTGGCCAAGGCTTCCCCTGGCTTGGGCGTTTTCTTGCCTTCTGGTTTGAAGTAGTCGATATGAAAACGCAGCACGCTGGCGTCTTCGATCGCGTGGGTGATGGTGTAGGCGTGGAGCTGCTTCTCGAACAGCTCATCGGTGGTTTGGTAAGACGCCTGTTCGCCTTCCACTTTTACTCGTGTGGCGTTCTCTTCAAAGATGGGCGTGCCGGTAAAACCAAAGAGCTGGGCCTTGGGGAAGAACTCCTTGATGGCCTTGTGGTTGTCGCCGAACTGGGAGCGGTGGCATTCATCGAAGATGAACACCATGCGTTTGTCGCGCAGCGGGGCCAGTAGCTCTTTGTAGGTAGGCTGGTCGTTACGTTTGCGCTGTTTGTTGCGCTTGCTGCTTTCATCCAGGGCGAGGCCGAGTTTCTGGATGGTGGTGACGATCACCTTGTCGGCGTAGTCCTCGGACAGCAGGCGGCGTACCAATGCGGCGGTGTTGGTGTTCTCCTCGACGCAACCTTCCTGGAATTTGTTGAATTCCTCACGGGTCTGGCGGTCGAGGTCTTTACGGTCGACCACGAAGAGGCATTTCTCGATCTCGGGGTTGTCCTTGAGCAGGGTGGAGGCCTTGAAGGACGTGAGGGTTTTGCCGCTGCCGGTGGTGTGCCAGATGTAGCCGTTGCCGCAGTTCTGCTCGATGCACTCGACGATGGCTTTGACCGCATAGACCTGATACGGGCGCATCATCATGAGCTTCTGCTCGCTGGCGATCAGCACCATGTAGCGGCTGATGGTCTGGCCAAGCGTGCATTTGGCGAGGAAGGTCTCGGCAAAGCGGTCGAGATAAGTGATCTTTTTGTTCGCCTCGTCGGCGAACTGATAGATGGGCAGGAAGCGTTCATCGGCGTTGAACGAGAAGTGCCGGGCGTTGTTGTTGGCGAAGTAGTAGGTGTTGTCGCGGTTGCTGACAATGAACATCTGCATGAAGCACAGCAGGGTTTTGCTGTAGCCGTTGCCGGGGTCGTTCTTGTATTCGACGATTTGCTCCATGGCGCGACGCGGGTTGACGCCCAGGGTTTTCAGCTCGACCTGAACACACGGCACGCCATTGATGAGAATGAGCACGTCGAAGCGGTGGTGGCTGTTGTCGGTGTTGATGCGTAGTTGATTGACCACCTCGAAGCTGTTCTTGCACCAGTCTTTGATGTTGACCAGGGTGTAGTTCAGCGGGGTGCCATCTTCGCGGGTGAAGGCATTGCGCTCGCGCAGGGTGCGTGCAGCCGTGAACACATCGGGGGTCACGATTTCGTCGAGCAGGCGGGCGAACTCGCCATCGGTCAGAGTGACGCGGTTGAGTGCGTTGAATTTCTCGCGAAAGTTGCGTTCCAGCGAGGCGCGGTCGGTGATGTCGTCGCGGTAGGCGTACTTGAGCTCAACTAGCTTGTCGATAAAGCCCAGCTCGATTATTTGCTCACTCATTGGGTGCCCTACGCTCTTCGAATCACTAATAGTAAAACATGCCCGCTATGAGTCTCTACGTTGCATCTAAAAAAGCTCCTTCCCCCCAGCTAATCCCCTCTAGGCTGCTACAAAGCCAACTCTGCAGCCACGCAACTGGATTACACACCTTACTCGCAAAGAACGGTCGATTCTTCTCACCGTGCTACCCGCTCATTTGTGCTGTATGAATCTGTACAAGGTCAACAGCGGCTCACGTGAACAGGGGTCGTGAAGCTTCGCTGGGATTGGGAGATACCGATCCCTGAACTCAGCACCAGCGTATTTTTCATACCGGCGGATTTTGGTGGCCGACATGAGAGCTCCGGGATCAAAAACGGCGACGAGCGGCGCGTGGTGCTTAACAACGTGACCAAATCGGTCATCGAGGGGCAGCGTGGCCTGGATTCGGTCTGGGTATTCCCGTATGGGATGCCCGACAGGAACGGTAAGGCGACACCGGTTCATCGGATGAACGATAGCGCCTGGAAGAGGGCCCGGATCTGGGCGGCGAAGAAGTACCAGGAACGCTTCCTGCGGCCGGCACCGAAGGGATTCGCCTCGATCCGCATCCACGACCTGAAGCACACCTTCGGGAGAGGGCTCCGGGCAGCCGGTGTAACCGAGGAAGACAGGCGGGCCCTGCTGGGCCACAAGAACGGCAGCATCACCAGTCACTACTCGGCGGCAGAGCTGGGAAAATTGATCGATGAAGCCAACAAGATATCGGCGACGGGCTCGCGAGGGCCGGCGCTGACGATACTGAGGAGGAAGGCAGGATGAAAAGTCCCGCAAAAGTCCCCGAAACGAAAAAGGCCAGCTCATCTCTGAACTGGCCTAAGTCGTGGAGTTATTTGGTCGGGACGGAGTGATTCGAACACTCGACCCCTTGCACCCCATGCAAGTGCGCTACCGGGCTGCGCTACGCCCCGACGATGCTTCCGGGTGACCGAAAGCGGGAGGAACTATACATTAAGCTTTTGAAATAAGGCAACTTTTTCTTGGCCTTACTTCTTCAGGACGTGCAAAACGTCCTCGAGCTCCGCAATCATCTGCTTGATCAGCTGACGATACTGGGTGGTGTCGTCCTTGGCCTCGTCACCGGAGAGGCGCTGGCGCGCCCCGCCAATGGTGAAACCCTGATCGTACAGCAATGCTCGAATCTGCCGGATCATCAGCACGTCCTGGCGCTGATAGTAGCGGCGGTTGCCCCGCCGCTTGACCGGGTTCAACTGTGGGAATTCCTGCTCCCAGTAGCGCAGAACGTGAGGTTTGACCGCGCAGAGTTCGCTGACTTCACCAATGGTGAAGTAGCGTTTGCCGGGAATTGCCGGTAATTCGTCGTTATGACTTGGTTCCAGCATAGGCCTCGACCCTGGCTTTCAATTTTTGCCCTGGACGAAAAGTGACCACACGGCGAGCCGTGATTGGAATCTCTTCCCCTGTTTTCGGGTTACGACCGGGTCGCTGGCGCTTGTCGCGCAAGTCGAAGTTGCCGAACCCGGAAAGCTTGACCTGTTCGTTCAGCTCAAGAGCCTGGCGGATCTCTTCAAAAAACAGCTCCACCAGTTCCTTGGCTTCCCGTTTGTTCAGGCCGAGCTCTTCATACAGACGTTCCGCCATTTCAGCTTTCGTCAGAGCCCCCATACGCTACTTCCTTAACGTGGCGTTGAACCTTTGTTCGAGGCAGGTGAGGATATTTTGCGTAGTAGTACTCACCTCATCGTCATTAAGAGTGCGCGATGGATGTTGCCAGGTCAAGCCGACGGCAAGGCTTTTTCTAAGCGGATCAATGCCTTTACCGTGATAGACGTCAAATAGCTTGAGGTCCGTCAGCCATTCACCCGCTGTCTCGCGGATCGCCGCCAGCACGGCTTCGGCCGGTTGCTCGCGATCGACCAGCAACGCCAGGTCACGGCGCACTTCGGGGAAGCGCGACAGTTCGCTGAACGCCGGCATGCGACCCGCAGCGACCTCGGCCAGTACCAGTTCGAAGAGATAGACCGGCTGATCCAGCCCCAGGGTCTTGGCCAGCTCCGGGTGCAGGGCACCGATGAAACCGACCAGACGCCCTTCTCGCTCGATGCGCGCGGTCTGGCCCGGATGCAAGGCCGGATGCTCGCCAGGCACGAAGCTGAAGGCATCGACCGCGCCGGCATAGCCGAGCAGCGCTTCGACATCGGCCTTGAGGTCATAGAAGTCGACGCCGTCACGGCTGTTGGCCCAGCCTTCCGGCAGGCGACTGCCACTGATCACGCCGGCCAGCATGGCTTCCTGCTGCAGACCTTCGAGCTGACCGACGAAACGCAGGCCACTCTCGAACAGGCGCACGCGCGACTGCTGGCGGTTCAGGTTGTGCTCCAGCGCCTTGACCAGACCCGGCCACAGCGACGAACGCATGGCCGCCATGTCGGCGGAAATCGGGTTGGCCAGCTGCAGCGGCTCGACACCCGGGGCGAAGAGCTCAAACAGTTTGGGATCGATGAAGCTGTAGGTGATCGCTTCCTGGTAGCCGCGCGCGACTAGCAGGCGACGCAGCGCAGGCAGCTCGGCGCGCGCTTCGGCCTTGGCCTGCGGCGCCAGACGGGCTTGCGGGTAACGCACCGGCAGACGGTTGTAGCCGTACAGTCGGCCCAGTTCTTCGATCAGATCGACTTCCAGGCTGATATCGAAGCGGTGGCTCGGCACACTGACCTGCCACTGACCGGCGCCCTGGGTGCTGACGCCCAGACCCAGCGCGGTGAGCAGACGCTCCACTTCGCTCGCGTCCATGTCCATGCCCAGCATCTGACTGATACGCTCGGCACGCAGCGTCACAGGAGCGACGTTCGGCAGGTCGGCTTCGCTGCAGGCCTCGATGATCGGGCCGGCTTCACCGCCCACGATCTCCAGCAGCAATGCGGTCGCACGCTCCATGGCCTGGCGCGCCAGTTGCGAGTCGACGCCCCGCTCGAAGCGGTGCGAGGAATCGGTGTGCAGGCCATAGGAACGCGCCTTGCCGGCGATGGCGATGTTGTCGAAGAAGGCGCTTTCCAGGAACAGGTCGCGGGTCTTGCCGCTCACGCCGCTGTGCTCGCCACCCATTACCCCTGCAATGGCCAGGGCGCGCTGATGATCGGCGATCACCAGCGTATCGGCACGCAGGCTGACCTCCTGGCCATCGAGCAGCACCAGCTTCTCGCCCTCTTCCGCCATGCGTACGCGAATGCCACCGTTGATCTCGGCGAGATCGAACGCATGCATGGGCTGGCCCAGTTCGAGCATCACGTAGTTGGTGATGTCGACAGCCGGATCGATGCTGCGCACGTCGGAACGGCGCAGGCGCTCCACCATCCACAGCGGCGTCGGACGCGACAGGTCGACGTTGCGGATGACACGCCCCAGATAGCGCGGGCAGGCCTGCGCGGCCAGCACGTCCACCGAACGCACTTCATCATGCGCCGGCGCCACCGGATCGATAGCCACCGGCGTGACCGCAGCACCGTACATGGCGCCGACTTCGCGAGCCAGGCCGGCGATGGACAGGCAGTCGCCGCGGTTCGGGGTCAGCCCCAGCTCGATGCACACGTCATCCAGGCCGAGATAATCACGCAGGCTCTGGCCCACCGGCGCATCGGCCGCCAGCTCCATCAGCCCGCTGTTGTCATCGCTGACCTGCAGCTCGGAAGCCGAGCAAAGCATGCCCTGCGATTCCACACCGCGCAGCTTGGCCTTCTTGATCTTGAAGTCACCCGGCAGTTCGGCGCCGATCATGGCGAACGGCACCTTGATGCCGGCGCGGGCATTGGGCGCACCGCAGACCACCTGGAAGGTCTCGCCGCCATTGCTCACCTGGCAGACGCGCAGCTTGTCGGCGTCCGGGTGCTGCTCGGCACTGAGGATCTCGCCCACGACGATGCCGCTGAAGGCACCGGCGACGGGCTGAACGGCGTCGACTTCCAGGCCGACCATGGACAGACGCGCGACCAGGTCGTCACGCGATACATCAGGGCTGACCCAGCCGAGCAGCCACTGTTCACTGAATTTCATACTGTCTGTTCTCCTTAAACGAATTCGATGACGAGGGCACGGCGCTAGCGAAATTGCGCCAGGAACCGCAGGTCGTTATCGAAGAACAGGCGCAGATCATTGACGCCATAACGCAGCATGGCCAGGCGCTCGACACCCATGCCGAAGGCGAAGCCCGAGTATTTTTCCGGGTCGCTGCCGCTCATGCGCAGCACGTTCGGATGCACCATGCCGCAGCCCATGACTTCCAGCCAGCCGGTCTGCTTGCACACGCGGCAACCCTTGCCCGAGCACATCACGCACTGCATGTCGACTTCAGCCGACGGCTCGGTGAACGGGAAGAACGACGGACGGAAGCGCACGCCCAGCGGCTTCTCGAAGAACACGCGGAGGAATTCCTCGATGGTGCCCTTGAGGTCGGCGAAGCTGATGCCCTCGTCGACCAGCAGGCCCTCGACCTGGTGGAACATCGGCGAGTGGGTGATATCGGAGTCGCAGCGATAGACACGGCCCGGGCAGACGATGCGGATCGGCGGCTGCTGCGATTCCATGGTGCGCACCTGGACCGGTGAGGTGTGGGTGCGCAGCAGCATGTTCGCATTGAAATAGAAGGTGTCGTGCATCGCCCGCGCCGGGTGGTGGCCGGGGATGTTGAGCGCTTCGAAGTTGTGGTAGTCGTCTTCGACTTCCGGGCCTTCGGCAACGCTGTAACCGATATGGGTGAAGAACTGCTCGACGCGCTCCAGGGTGCGGGTCACCGGGTGCAGACCACCGGAGGCCTGACCGCGGCCCGGCAGGGTCACGTCGATACGCTCGGACGCCAGCTTCTCGGCGAGCAAGGCCTGCTCAAGCACGGATTTGCGGGCATTCAGGGCGTCTTGCACCTGGCTCTTGGCAGTGTTGATCAGGGCGCCGGCTTTCGGGCGCTCCTCGGCCGACAACTTGCCCAGGGTCTGCATCAGGGCAGTCAGTTCGCCCTTCTTGCCAAGGTACTGAACCCGGAGCTGTTCCAGGGCGTTGATATCTTCGCTTTGTTGCACGGCCTCGAGCGCTTGGGAGACCAATGCATCCAGATTTTCCATTTACAGACTCCAGATACGAAATAGGGGAAGAGCTGTTAAGGCTCTTCCCCTATCTTTGACGTTGCCACCGGGCGAACCCGGTGATTGTCGGGGGACTTAAGCCAGAACGGCCTTAGCTTTCT
Organism: Ectopseudomonas khazarica; assembly: GCF_017915135.1. NCBI lineage: Bacteria > Pseudomonadati > Pseudomonadota > Gammaproteobacteria > Pseudomonadales > Pseudomonadaceae > Ectopseudomonas > Ectopseudomonas khazarica. The sequence goes on from NZ_CP068551.1 coordinate 3,208,370, forward strand.
CGACAATCGCAGCAAACGCCGCTTTTTCGTTCACTGCCAGATCAGCCAGGACCTTACGGTCGATTTCGATCGACGCTTTCTTCAGGCCAGCGATCAGACGGCTATAGGACAGGCCGTTGACGCGAGCACCAGCGTTGATACGAGCGATCCACAGTGCACGGAACTGACGCTTGCGCTGACGACGGTCACGGTAGGCGTACTGGCCTGCCTTGATCACCGCTTGCTTGGCAACACGGAACACGCGCGAACGAGCGCCGTAGTAGCCCTTGGCGAGCTTCAGGATTTTTTTGTGACGAGCACGAGCGATAACGCCACGCTTAACACGAGCCATGAGTAATTACCTCTAAGTATCTTGACCGATTAACGAACGCGCAGCATGCGCTCGACTTTTGCGACGTCCGACGGACCGATCAGCGAGCTGCCACGCAGCTGGCGCTTACGCTTGGTGGACATCTTGGTCAGGATGTGGCTCTTGAAAGCGTGCTTGTGCTTGTAACCCGAAGCAGTCTTCAGGAAGCGCTTAGCAGCACCACTCTTGGTTTTCATTTTTGGCATGTTTAGTACTCCGCATTCATTAACAACTGATAACCATCAGGCCTGCCAGTGCCCGGGAGGTTATTTACGCTTCTTGGGAGCGATGACCATCATCAGCTGGCGTCCTTCCAGCTTAGGATGCTGTTCGACGGTGCCGAGCTCGATCAGGTCTTGTTCGACCCGTTTGAGCAGCTCCATCCCCAGCTCCTGGTGAGCCATCTCACGGCCGCGGAATCGCAGAGATACCTTGGCCTTGTCCCCATCTTCAAGGAAACGTATCAGGTTGCGTAGTTTTACCTGATAATCCCCTTCTTCCGTCCCTGGACGAAACTTGATTTCTTTGATCTGCTGCTGATGCTGGTTCTTCTTGGCAATCGCAGCCTGTTTTTTCTTCTCGAACAGGTGCTTGCCGTAGTCCATGATGCGGCAAACTGGCGGTACTGCATCAGCCGAGATCTCTACCAGATCTAGCTTGGCTTCTTCAGCCACGCGCAATGCTTCATCGATCGAAACAATACCGATCTGCTCGCCATCTGCGCCAATCAGGCGCACTTCGCGGGCGGTAATGTTTTCGTTGATCGGCGCCTTGGGGGCGGCCCGCTTGTCCTGTCTCATATCACGCTTAATAGTTCTTACTCCAAATCTTGGCGACCACGCCGGGAAACCGCTTGCTGCAACTGCACGGCGAACTGCTCGAGAGGCATTGACCCCAGGTCAACGCCTTCGCGGGTGCGCACAGCAACGGATCGTGTCTCGACTTCCCGATCCCCGATAACCAGGAGATAGGGAACCTTGAGCAAGGTATGCTCGCGGATTTTAAAGCCGATCTTCTCGTTTCTCAAGTCAACCTTGGCACGAAAACCGCTTTGATTGAGAGTTTTCTCCGCTTCGCGGGCAAAATCGGCCTGCTTGTCGGTGATATTCATGATCACCGCCTGGGTCGGCGCCAACCAGGCCGGGAAGGAACCGGCGTAATGTTCGATCAGCATGCCGATGAAACGCTCGAAGGAACCGAGGATCGCACGGTGCAGCATGACCGGGCGCTTGCGATTGTTGTCTTCGGCGATATAGCTGGCGTCCAGACGCTCGGGCAGGTTCGGATCGTACTGCAGGGTGCCGCACTGCCAGTTACGCCCCAGGCAGTCACGCAGCGTGAACTCGATCTTCGGACCGTAGAAAGCGCCCTCGCCCGGCTGGTATTCCCACTCCAGGCCGGATTCGTTGAGCGCATCGGCCAGCGCACCTTCGGCGCGATCCCACAGCTCTTCGGAACCCACGCGCTTGGCCGGACGAGTCGACAGCTTCATGGCGATGTCGGTGAAGCCGAAGTCCTTGTAGACATCCAGCGTCAGCTTGATGAAGTCGGCCGCTTCCTTCTTCACCTGCTCTTCGGTGCAGAAGATGTGCGCATCGTCCTGCACGAAACCGCGCACGCGCATGATGCCGTGCAGCGCGCCGGACGGCTCGTTACGGTGGCAGGCACCGAACTCGGCCAGGCGCAGCGGCAGGTCACGGTAGGACTTCAGCCCCTGGTTGAACACCTGCACGTGGCACGGGCAGTTCATCGGCTTGACCGCGTAATCGCGATTTTCCGAGGCCGTGGTGAACATGTTCTCGGCGTAGTTGGACCAGTGACCGGAACGCTCCCAGAGAATGCGATCGACCACCTGCGGCGTCTTGATCTCCTGGTAGCCGTTCTCGCGCTGCACCTGGCGCATGTACTGTTCGAGCACCTGATAGACAGTCCAGCCATTGGCATGCCAGAACACCATGCCCGGCGCTTCTTCCTGCAGGTGGAACAGGTCCAGCTGCTTGCCGATACGACGGTGATCGCGCTTCTCGGCTTCTTCGATGCGCTGGATATAGGCAGCCAGCTGCTTCTTGTCCGCCCAGGCGGTGCCGTAGACGCGCTGCAGCTGCTCGTTCTTCGAGTCGCCGCGCCAGTAGGCACCGGAAATCCGGGTCAGCTTGAACGCCTTGAGGAAGCGCGTGTTCGGCACGTGCGGGCCACGGCACATGTCGACGTATTCTTCGTGGAAGTACAGACCCATGGCCGTTTCATCGGGCATGTCGTCGATCAGGCGCAGCTTGTACTCCTCGCCACGGGACTTGAACAGCTCGATGACGTCGGCGCGCGGCGTCATCTTCTTGATGACGTCGTAGTCCTTGTCGATCAACTCAGCCATGCGCTTCTCGATGGCCGCCATGTCTTCCGGGGTGAAGGGACGGTCGATGGCGATGTCGTAATAGAAGCCTTCATCGATGACCGGACCGATCACCATCTTGGCATTCGGATACAACTGCTTGACCGCATGGCCAACCAGGTGAGCACAGGAGTGGCGGATGATTTCCAGCCCCTCTTCGTCCTTCGGCGTGATGATCTGCAGGGTGGCATCGGTATCGATGATGTCGCAGGCGTCGACCTGCCTGCCATTGACCTTGCCAGCCAGGGTGGCCTTGGCCAGACCCGCACCAATGGATTGAGCGACTTCCAGTACGGATACAGGATGATCGAACGAACGTTGACTGCCGTCGGGAAGAGTAATGATGGGCATGGCGCCTCCTCTCCTAGTGGTGACCCCTACCAAAGGTCACGTGGGTTGGGATGAGCCAGGAAGCGATTCGGCGGTATATCTGCCTAACAATGGCAGGAGCCCGAGGGCCAACCAGACCGAACCAGAGTCACTGGAGGTAAAGAGTACGGATGCTTTCAGAAAGCCTGAGCCCTGACAAGCCGCCGCGAACAACAAAGAACACAAAAGGCGATGCAGCACCCGAAAAATCCGGGCAATAAAAAAGGGGTCGCTTGGCGACCCCTTTTTATCGATTTGGTAGGCACAATTGGACTCGAACCAACGACCCCCACCATGTCAAGGTGGTGCTCTAACCAACTGAGCTATGTGCCTTCGATGGGTGCGCATTCTACGCAGATCTTTTCGGGCGTCAACAAGTTTTTTCGCTAACTTACTGAAATAGTCCAATTTTTTACGTTCGGCAGGATCGTTGAATATTTTGCACAGCCACTAGCCGGCTATTTGCAACTCAGGTAGCATCCGATCATTCGTAAAAAATAAAGAACAGAGGTTCAATATGGCGCACACGGCATACCCACAATCCTATTACGCCGCTTCTGCCAACCAGGCCGCTCAACGCCCCGCCCTGCAGGGAGAAGTGGAAACCGATGTGTGCATCATCGGTGCCGGCTACACCGGCCTGTCCACTGCCCTGTTCCTGCTGGAGAACGGTTTCAAGGTCAGCATCCTGGAGGCGGCCAAGGTCGGCTTCGGCGCATCCGGCCGCAACGGCGGGCAGATCGTCAACAGCTATAGCCGCGACATCGATGTCATCGAACGCACTGTCGGCCCGAAGCAGGCCCAGCTGCTGGGGCAGATGGCCTTCGAGGGCGGCCGCATCATTCGTGAGCGCATCGCCAAGTACGACATCCAGTGCGATCTGAAGGACGGCGGCGTGTTCGCCGCACTGACCAGCAAGCAGATGGGCCACCTGGAAGCGCAGAAGAAGCTGTGGGAGCGCTACGGCCACACCCAGCTGGAACTGATGGACGCAGCGCGCATCCGTGAAGTGGTCGCCACCGACAACTATATCGGCGGCATGCTGGACATGAGCGGCGGCCATATCCACCCGCTGAACCTGGCACTGGGTGAAGCCGCTGCAGTCGAATCGCTCGGCGGCGTGATCTACGAACAGTCGCCGGCCATTCGCATCGAGCGCGGCGCCAACCCGCTGGTGCACACCCCGGAAGGTCGCATCAAGGCCAAGTTCGTCGTGGTCGCGGGCAACGCCTACCTGGGCAACCTGGTACCGGAGCTGGCCGCCAAGTCGATGCCTTGCGGCACCCAGGTGATCACCACCGAGCCGCTCTCCGATGAGCTGGCCGCCAGCCTGTTGCCGCAGGACTACTGCGTCGAGGACTGCAACTATCTGCTCGACTACTATCGCCTCTCCGGCGACAAGCGTCTGATCTACGGCGGTGGCGTGGTCTATGGCGCACGCGACCCTGCCAACATCGAAGCCATCATCCGGCCGAAGATGCTCAAGACCTTCCCGCAACTGAAAGACGTGAAGATCGATTACGCCTGGACCGGCAACTTCCTGCTGACCCTGTCGCGCCTGCCGCAAGTCGGTCGTATCGGCGACAACATCTACTACTCCCAGGGCTGCAGCGGCCATGGCGTGACCTACACGCACCTGGCCGGCAAGGTGCTGGCCGAGGCGCTGCGCGGCCAGGCCGAGCGTTTCGATGCCTTCGCCGACCTGCCGCACTACCCCTTCCCTGGCGGCCGCCTGTTCCAGGTTCCGTTCAGTGCCATCGGCGCGTGGTACTACACGCTGCGCGACAAGCTGGGCGTCTGATCCAGCCCATCGACGAAAACGGCGCCCGAGGGCGCCGTTTTCGTTTGTCTCATGGACAGGCCGGCAAGGCCTGGCACTGTCCGGCCGAACCGGCGACCTCTGGCGGCGCGGCGAAGCGCGCGTCCTGCGGTGCCAGGCGCTGCGCGCATGCCTGGGCCTGGCGCGCCTCGCCCGCACAGCTGCGCTCCCCCAGCAGCTGGGACAGGTTGTACCAGCCGGCGGCGAAGTCGGGCTCGCGCTTGAGGCTCTCGCGCAAGGCCTGCTCGGCGCCCTTGCGGTCACCATCGGCATAGCGGCTGTTGCTCAGGGCGAACCAGGGCAGTGCCTGCTCCGGCCAGGCCTCGGCCGCACGGCGATAGGCACGGCGTGCCGGCTGGGCGTTGCCGGTCTGCTCCAGGTCATTGGCCGCCTGCATCCAGGCATGCATGTCGGCCTGCGCCGGCAGCCGCTCCGGCGGCAGCGTCAGCACTGCCCAGCGACCGCCACGCGCCCAGGTCTTGTCGAAGCTGGTGAAGCTGTCTTCGAGCCGTCGCGTGGTGGCCGAACGCAGGACCAGCGTGCGTTCGCGGCGGTCATAGCCCACCACCACCGCGAAGTGCCACTGGGGATACCAGTCGAACGCCAGGTTCTGCAGCACCAGCACCGGGTTGCCCGCCGCGACCTCCGCCAGTATCGCCTCCAGGCGCGGCTGCAACGGGTAGACCAGCAGCTCATGGTTGCGCGCAGCGGCGACCATCTCGACCTGCAGGCTGCCCTCGCGGCCGGGAAGGTAGACCTTGTCCTTGAGTGCACCGGGCGTCGTCAGCACGCCACGCTGGTTGAGCATGGTGGCCAGCGCCGCCGGCCCGCACTGATAGGCGTCCTGCGGGAAGAAGGGCACATCGGTCAACTCGACGCGTTCAGGCAGGCGCTGGGCCTCCGGCGATAACACCGGAGACCGCGCGCAGGCTGCGAGTAGAACGACGGATGCGATACAGCAGAGGCGGATCAGCGATTGATGCATTTGACGAAACTGAAGATGTTGGTGGCGCACAGCATATCAGTGATGATGAAGATCACCAGAAACAGCACGATGATGCCGACCACACCGGCACCGGCAGGCGCCTGATCGAGCTGCTGGTTGAACTGCGCCAGTTCGGCCGGCGTCAGGCTGGCGATACGCGACTCGACCTGCTCGCGATCGACGCCCATGGCGACCAGTTTGTCCTTGACCTGCTGATCATCGAGCATGGCCATCAGCTGTTGCTGGTCGACCTGGTGCTGCTGCTCGGCGATCACCTCCTGAGTGCCGATCATCGCGGCGTTCGCCGCAGGGATCTGCGCGACCAGCAGCAGATGAAACAGCGCAGTGACAGCGGCCAGACGACGCATGGCGGGGTTCATGGAAATTGTCATTGTGGTTATCTCCTGAGGGATGAGGTAGCCAATAGACAGCATCCGAATCGCTCAGGTTCAGACCACCAGTCCGCCGCCGCTCAGGTTTCCTGCAGCAGCTGGCTGAGCACCGCGCGCAGCTTGCCCGGCTTGACCGGCTTGTTCAGCAGTGGCGCCCCCAGAACCTGCAGCTGGCGACGACAGGCGTCGCTGCGGTCGGCGCTGATGATCAGCGCCGGGATCGTCCGGGAAAAGCGCTCGCGCAACTGCTGGATGACCTCGCAGCCCAGCACGCCGTGATCGAGGTGGAAATCGGCGAGGATCACCTCGGGCGCCCTGCCCTGCAGGTTCTCCAGCGCCTCGGGCAGATCCAGCGCGGTGACCACCTCGCAGCCCCACTGGCCGAGCAATGCCGCCATGCTGTGGAGGATGTCCGCTTCGTTGTCGATCACCAGCAGGCGCCGCCCCGGCAGCGGATTGCCAAGCACCGCCTGCGCCGCCGGCTGCACCTGGCGCAGCGGATGCTGGCGGGCCAGCGGCACGCGGATGCTGAACAGCGAGCCGCGCCCCGGCTGCGAGCGTACCTGCACCGGGTAGCCGAGCATGCGTGCGATGCGCTCGACGATGGCCAGGCCGAGGCCGACCCCCTTGCGCTCCGCCGCGCGGCCGACGTCCAGCTGATTGAATTCGAGGAAGATGCTGTCCAGCTGATCGGCGGCGATGCCCCGCCCGCTGTCCCAGACCTGCAGTTCGACGAAGTCGCCGCGCCGCCGCGAACCGAGCAGCACCCCGCCCGCCTCGGTATAGCGACAGGCGTTGCTGAGGAAGTTGCGCAGAATGCGCGTCAGCAGACGAAAATCGGTGTGCACGGCGCAATCGGCGATCTGCACGCGCAGGCGCAGACCACTGGCCCCGGCAACACCCTCGAACTCCGAGGCCAGCGGCGCCAGCAGTTCTTCCAGGCGATAGGTGTCGACGTCCGGCTTGATCGCCGCCTGATCCAGCTTGGAGATGTCCAGCAGATCGGCCAGCAGGTCCTCGGCGCCTTCGAGTGCCAGGTGGCTGCGCTCGACCAGGTTGTGCTCGGCGCTCGGCAGCGCCCGCTCACGCAGCGTGGAGATCAGCAGGCGCGCGGCGTTCAGCGGCTGCAGCAGGTCATGGCTGGCCGCTGCCAGGTACTTGTCCTTGCTGCGATTGGCGGTCTCGGCGGCATCGCGTGCCTCGCGCAGGGCCAGTTCGATGCGTTCGCGCTCTTCGATCTGGCGCTGCAGGTTACGGTTGGATTCGAGCAGTTCGAAGGTGCGTGCGGCCACGCGCTGCTCCAGTTCGTCGTTGAGCAGCTGCAGGCGCTGCTGGGCCTGCTTGCGCTCGGTGATGTCGGCGACGAAGCCCTCGAAGACTCCTTCGCTCTCGGGCTTGAGCAACAGGTTCATCAGCACATCGATGGTGCTGCCATCACGACGGCGCAGGCGCGTTTCGTAGCCGAGCAACGCCTGCCCCTGGCTCAGGCGGTCGCGGATCAGCGCCAGCTCGTCGAAGCCACCGACGAACAGGTACCGGGCCAGGTCGTCCGGTGCCCACAATACCTGCAGCGGATCGTCATAGCCGAGCATGCGCGCCATCGCCGGATTGGCCGCCAGCACACCGTCCTGCAGGCTGGCCTGGATGATGCCGTGCACGGCGTGTTCGAACAGCCATTTGTAGCGATTGCGCTCGACTTCCAGCTCTTCCAGGCGCGCCAGCAGCTCCGGGTAATGGCTCTTGCGCGCCGACTGGCTGCCAAGACCGAGCAGCCCGGCCAGCGCCTCGTCAGAGCGCCTCGCCATAGACCACCTCGACGTCTCGCTGCGTGGATTCGCGCGGGTTGGTGAGAATGCAGGGGTCGTCCATGGCGTGGCTGGACAGGAAGGGAATGTCCGAGGTGCCGACACCGTGCAGCCCCAGGGTCTCGCGGAAGCCCACGGCATGCTTGAAGGCGATCAGGTGCTCGACCAGGCGCTGGCGAATCTGCGCATGGTTGAGGCCACGGCAGTCGATGCCGAGGGTCTCGGCGATCACCTTGAAGCGCTCCGGTGCCGCGCTGTAGTTGAACGCCACCACATGCTCGACCAGCACCGCATTGCACAGGCCGTGCGGCAGGTCGAGGAAACCGCCCAGGCTGTGGCTCATGGCATGCACCGCGCCGAGGATGGCATTGGAGAACGCCAGGCCGGCCTGCATGCTGCCGAGCATGATCTTCTCGCGCAGGGCGATGTCGTGCGGGTTGGCGATCATCTCCACCAGGTTGCCGTTGATCAGGCGCATGGCCTCCAGCGCGTGCGGGTCGGTCAGCGGGCCGTTGCCGGTGGATACGAAGGCTTCGATGGCGTGCACCATGGCGTCGATGCCGGTACAGGCGGAGAGGAAGGGGTCCATGCTCAGCGTGGTTTCCGGGTCGATCAGCGACACATCGGGCACCACGGCCTTGCTGACGATGGAGAACTTCATCCGCTCCTGCTGGTTGGAGATGATCACGAACTGCGACACGTCGGCCGAGGTGCCGGCGGTGGTCGGGATCAGGATCAGCGGCGGGCTGGGCACGCGGATGGTGTCCACCCCCTCGAATTCGAGGATGCTGCGCCCGTGAGCGACGACGATACCGATGCCCTTGGCGCAATCCATCGGGCTGCCGCCCCCTACCGCGACGATGACGTTGCAGCCCTCGCTGCGGTACAGCTCGGCGCCTTCCATCACCTCCTCGACCCGGGGGTTGGGCGACACGCGGGTGTACAGGCAGTAGTCGATGCCCTGGTTCTGCAGGCTCGCCTGCACGTCACCCGCCCAGCCAGCAGCGACCACGCCCGGGTCGGAAACCACCAGCACCTTGCGTGCACCGAAGGTCTTGGCGTAGTTGCCGACATTGTGCCGAGAGCCGGCACCGAAGATGATCTCGGGAGAAACGAACTTGCGCAGCTGACTCAAATCGTGGCTCATACAACGGCCTGAAGTTTCTTGTTATGGATGGCGCTCAGCCTACTGCATTGCTCGGCTAATGCAATGCGACCAGCGTTCAGTGCAAACCCTGGTAGAAGGCATGCTCGGCGCGCAATGCGCTGGCCAGATTGGCAGCCTGGCGAAAGCCGTGGCGTTCTTCGGCGAACAACTGGTATTCGACTGGCAAACCGCGCTGGCGCAGGGCCTCGACCATGGCTTCGGTCTGGCTCGGTACCACCACCGCGTCCAGGGCACCCTGAAAGAAGATCACCGGCACGCGGATGCGCTCGGCCTGCAACAGGGGCGTGCGCGTGCGGTAGCGTTCGGCATGCTGCTGCGGGTCGCCAATCAGCCAGTCCAGGTAGTCGGCCTCGAACTTGTGCGTCAGCCTGCGCAGGGCCAGCGGATCGCTGACACCGTAGAGGCTGGCGCCGCCGCGCAGCGCAGGTAGCTCGACCAGGGCGCGCAACGCACTGAAGCCACCAGCACTGCCACCGCGCACGAACACGCGCTGCGGATCGACGCGCCCGGCCTCGACCAGGCCATCGATGGCGGCGCGGATGTCCTCGACCTCCAGCTCACCCCAGCCACCGGCCAGACGCAAGCGGTACGCGCGGCCATAGCCGCTGCTGCCACGGTAGTTGAGGTCGAACACGGCGTAGCCGCGCAGCGTCCAGAAGGCGATGCGCGGGTCGAATACCGGGTAGCAGGCGGAGGTCGGGCCGCCATGCAGGAAGATCACCAGCGGCGGACGCGTCACGGCCGGGACAGGCGCGTAGAAGAAGCCGTGGCACTGCTCGCCCTGCCCCACCGGGCAACTCAGGGCCTCGGGGCGGGAAAGCAGCGGCGCGGGCAAGGGCTGCGCCCCACCGGCAAGGACCTGCAGGGCGCCATCACAGCGGCGAATGGCGAGTACCGCCGGCAGCCGATCCGGCGCGGCGGCGATGCAATAGAAATACTCGGCATCCGCGCTCAGGCCACGGAAACGCGTGAAGCCCGTGGCCAGCCGACGTTCGCCGGCGGCGTGGTGCCCCGTCGCGCTCGCGCCCAGCGCACAGGCAACCAGCACGCCCGTGCCCTGCTCGAAACGGCTCAGCAGGAACTCGCCATCGTCCAGCGCCAGGTAGGTGCGCCCGCCCAGCTGCCAGGGCGCTGCGGCGTGATCGCCAGGTGCGACGCCCAGTGTCATGCGCTCGTCGACGCACTCCGGCTGCCACCAGCCGGCCTGGTCACTCAGGACCCACAGACGGCCCCGGGCATCGAAGCGCGGTTGCTGCAGGGAGCGGTCGCCACGCTCTCCCATCATCACCTGCGTGCGCTCGCCGGACTCACGCTGGCACAGGCGCGTGGCGATCCAGGGCTGGTCGGGGCGGTCCCACTCGATCCAGGCCAGGCGCCGGCCATCGGCATCGGCCACCGGCGCCGCGTAGAAGTCGGCGCCCTCCACCAGCACGTCACGCTTGCCGGTGAGGCCGATGCGCACCAGTCGATGCACTACAGCATCGCCTTCATGACTTTCCTCGACCGCCAGCAGCGCCTGCCAGGCAGGCACGAAGCACAGGTCGCCGTAGCGGCAACTGGCGTTTGCCGTCAGCGCCTGCGGCTCGCCTTGCGCAGGAGCCAGCGGCAGATGGTAGACCTGCTGATCAGCCTCATTGACCAACGCCACACCCTGATCGGTGGCGCAGCAGGCGCCGCCGCCGTACTCGTAGACCCGGCTGCGCACGGAGAACCCCGCTGGCGTCAGTTCCCGGCTCGCACCATCGCGCCAGAAGAACAGCCCGCAGCGCGCCCGTTCAGGATCGAAGGCCACCCACAGCAGGCCACCATGAGCCGCCTGCAGCTCGGCGAAATCGGCACTGGCGGCAGCGGCCTGCTCGGCACTCCAGAGCGAGTCGGGGTCGCGCTCACCTACGCCTTGCATATGATCCGCGAGGCCTTCTCGTTGCGAAACTGCAGGGCGTCCAGCCCGAGCGGCGCGGCCTCGGCCTGCTGGCGGGCGGCGAGGATCAGGTCATGCCGCGCCGACTTGCTGCACACCGGGTCGGCATTGCTGGCGTCGCCGGTGAGCATGAAGGCCTGGCAGCGACAGCCGCCGAAGTCCTTGTGCTTCTCGTCGCACGAGCGGCACGGCTCGGGCATCCAGTCGTCGCCGCGAAAGCGATTGAAACCGAACGAATGCCGCCAGATATGCTCGACGCTGTGCTCGCGCACATTGGGAAACTGCACCGGCAGCTGCCGCGCGCTGTGGCAGGGCAAGGCGGTGCCATCGGGGGTGATGTCGAGAAACAGGTTGCCCCAGCCGTTCATGCAGGCCTTCGGGCGTTCCTCGTAGTAGTCCGGGGTAACGAAGATCAGCTTGCACGGGTGCTGCTGCGCCGCCAGCTTGTCGCGCCACTGGTTGGTGATGCGCTCGGCGCGCTCCAGCTGCGCCCGCGTCGGCAGCAGCCCGGCACGGTTGAGTTCGGCCCAGCCGTAGAACTGGCAGGTGGCGAGCTCGACGAAGTCCGCCTCCAGCTCCAGGCACAGTTCGATGATGCGCTCGATGTTGTCGATGTTGTGCCGGTGGGTGACGAAGTTGAGCACCATCGGGTAACCGTGCGCCTTGACCGCGCGGGCCATGGCCAGCTTCTGGGCGAAGGCCTTCTTCGAGCCGGCGAGCAGGTTGTTCACCTCCTCGTCGGCGGCCTGGAAGCTGATCTGGATGTGATCCAGCCCGGCCTCGGCGAACTCGGCGATGCGCGCCTCGCTCAAGCCGATGCCGGAGGTGATCAGGTTGGTGTAGTAGCCCAGGCCACGGGCCGCCGCGATCAGCTCGGCCAGGTCCTGGCGCACCAGTGGCTCGCCGCCGGAGAAACCCAGCTGCGCGGCGCCCAGTTCACGGGCCTGGCGGAAGACCTCGATCCATTCGGCAGTGGACAGCTCGGCGCCCTGCCGGGCGAAGTCCAGCGGGTTGGAGCAGTACGGGCACTGCAGCGGGCAGCGGTAGGTCAGTTCGGCCAGCAGCCACAGCGGCGGCCCGACCTGCACGCCCGGCTTAGCGAAGCTCGATCCAGAACTGAGCATGGGCCACCTCCATGAAGGCGAGGATGTCTTCGTCGATACCGGGTACGTCCGGGAAGCGCTGGTGCAGGTTGCCGATGATCTCGGCCACCGAGCGCTTGCCGTCGACCTGCTGGAGAATCTCGCTGGCGCTGTCGTTGAGCTTGATCATGCCTTCCGGATAGAGCATTACGTGGCAGCCCTGGGCCGGCTCGAACTGCAGGCGAAAGCCACGGCGGATGACAGGTACGTTGGCCAGGATCGAGGCGGTCATGGATGGCTCCGTCATCATCTGGCTCATGGCGCGATCCCCCGATGCCAGAGGCGCTGTTCGGTCACCGTGTGATACGGCGGGCGTTGCAGTTCATAGGCCATGCTCATGGCATCGAGCATGCTCCACAGCACATCCAGCTTGAACTGCAGGATCTGCAGCATGCGCTCCTGGGCATCGCGGCTGCGGTAGTGCTCGAGGGTGATGCGCAGGCCATGCTCGACATCACGGCGCGCTTCCTTCAGGCGCTTGCGGAAGTAGTCGTAGCCGCTGCCGTCGATCCACGGGTAGTGCTGCGGCCAGCTGTCCAGGCGCGACTGGTGAATCTGCGGGGCGAACAGTTCGGTGAGCGAGCTGCTGGCCGCTTCCTGCCAGCTGGCGCGGCGGGCGAAGTTGACGTAGGCATCGACGGCGAAACGCACGCCCGGCAACACCAGTTCCTGCGACAGCACCTGCTGGCGATCCAGGCCGACCGCTTCGGCCAGGCGCAGCCAGGCCTCGATGCCGCCCTCCTCGCCGGGGGCACCGTCGTGGTCGAGAATGCGCTGCACCCACTCGCGGCGGGTCTCGCGATCCGGGCAGTTGGCGAGAATCGCCGCATCCTTGAGCGGGATGTTCACCTGGTAGTAGAAGCGGTTGGCCACCCAGCCCTGGATCTGCCCACGGCTGGCGCGCCCTTCGTACATGGCGCGATGGAACGGGTGGTGAATGTGGTACAGCGCGCCCTTGGCGCGCAGCGCCTGCTCGAATTCGGCAGGGCTCATGGCAGGTTGGCTCATCGGCACTCCGTCTTGTTGTCATCGGCCTGTTACAGCGTGATGCTCATGCCATCGAATGCGACCTCGACACCCTGCGCATCCAGTTCGGCGCGCTCGGGCGAGTCGAGGTCGAGAATCGGGTTGGTGTTGTTGATATGGATGAGGACCTTGCGCGCCGCCGGCAGGCCTTCGAGGACCTCGAGCATGCCACCCGGGCCGCTCTGGCACAGGTGACCCATCTCGCTGCCGAGCTTGTCGCCGACCTCGCACACGCGCATCTCGTCGTCACGCCACAGCGTGCCGTCGACCAGCAGGCAGTCGGCGCGGCGCATCCAGCTCAGCAGCTGCTCGTCCACCTGGCCGAGGCCCGGGGCGTAGAACAGGCTGCGGCCACTGCGCCGGTCCTCGATGAACAGGCCGATGTTGTCGCCCGGATGCGGGTTGCCACGGTGTGGCGAGTACGGCGGTGCGCTGCTGCGCAGGGCGATGGCGGTGAGGCTCAGTGCCGGGCAGGCCGGAATGCTGAACGGCTTGGCGTCCAGGCCGATCAGGCGATGCTGCAGCCCGCCATTCCAGTGGCTGAGCATGTTGAACAGCGGAAAGCCCGTGGTCAGGTCCTGATGGACCATCTCGGTACACCAGACCTCGTGCGGGCAGCCTTCGCGCAGGGTCAGCAGGCCGGTGCAGTGATCGATCTGGCTGTCGAGCAGGACGATGCCGGCGATCGCCGTGTCGCGCAGCTTGCGCGCCGGCTGCAGCGCCGGGAAGGCCTCGATCTGCGCGCGGATATCGGGCGAGGCGTTGCACAGGATCCAGCGCTCGCCATCATCGGAAATGGCAATGGACGATTGCGTGCGCGGTTGCGCGCGCAGGGAGCCGGCGCGCACGCCACGGCAGTTGCGGCAGTTGCAGTTCCACTGCGGGAAACCACCGCCGGCGGCGGAGCCAAGAATCTGGATATGCATGACGGGTCACCAGCGGGATGCCCCGGTCGAGCCGGGGCCAGGAGCGATCAGCGGTTGGCGAAATACAGGGTGACTTCGAAGCCAATGCGCAGGTCGGTGTAGGCGGGTTTAGTCCACATGGTGCGGTCCTCTTGTTATTCAGCCGGGGCATTCCGGCAACCCCATTAAGCCCCCGCCAGGCAGGTGGCCAAATGGTACTTTGGGAGGAGATTCGCCTGACATTGGTAGGTACGGTCGAGCAGCGGAACGCCGGGGTCAGGCAACCGGCGCGCAGAAAAAACGCGGCCGAAGCCGCGTTGCGATAAGGATCTGCTGCCGTTCAGGCCCATGGCTGCCTGCAGACCCACCCGGACAGGGTTGCTCGCCTGGCAATGGGGCGGCGCGCCGGAGCGAGCGCACCGCCCTGGGTACATGGCCGGCTCACGATCCCGCGAGCCGGAGACCTGCTGCCAATGCAGCAGCAGATCCTGTGCTGGCTGTCAGAAGAAGCCCAGCGGATTGATGTCGTAGCTGACCAGCAGGTTCTTGGTCTGCTGGTAGTGATCGAGCATCATCTTGTGGGTCTCACGCCCGACCCCGGACTTCTTGTAGCCGCCGAAGGCAGCATGCGCCGGGTACAGGTGGTAGCAGTTGGTCCATACACGACCCGCCTTGATCGCACGGCCCATGCGGTAGGCGACGTTCATGTCGCGGCTCCACACGCCGGCGCCCAGGCCGAACTCGGTATCGTTGGCGATGGCCAGCGCCTCGGCCTCGTCCTTGAAGGTGGTCACGCCGATCACCGGGCCGAAGATCTCCTCCTGGAACACGCGCATCTCGTTGCTGCCCTTGAGCAGCGTCGGCTGGATGTAATAGCCGCTGGCCAGGTCGCCCTCCAGGCGCTCGGCCGCCCCGCCGGTGAGCACCTGGGCGCCTTCCTGCTGGGCGATCTCCAGGTAGCTGAGGATCTTGTCGAACTGCTGCTGCGAAGCCTGGGCGCCGACCATGGTGTCGGTGTCCAGCGGGTTGCCGCGCTTGATCTGCTTGACCTTCTTCATCACCTCGGCCATGAACGGCTCGTAGATCGACTCCTGCACCAGCGCGCGCGACGGGCAGGTGCACACCTCGCCCTGGTTGAAGAAGCCCAGCACCAGGCCCTCGGCGGCCTTCTCGATGAAGGCCGGCTCGGCGTTCATGATGTCGGCGAAGAAGATGTTCGGCGACTTGCCGCCCAGCTCGACGGTGGACGGGATGATGTTCTCGGCCGCGCACTTGAGGATATGCGAGCCGACCGGGGTGGAGCCGGTGAAGGCGATCTTGGCGATGCGCTTGCTGGTGGCCAGCGCTTCACCGGCTTCGCGGCCGAAGCCCTGGACGATGTTGAGCACGCCGGGCGGCAGCAGGTCGCCGACGAGTTCGACCAGCAGGGTGATCGACAGCGGGGTCTGCTCGGCCGGCTTGAGCACGACGGCGTTGCCGGCGGCCAGGGCCGGTGCCAGCTTCCAGGCGGCCATCAGCAGCGGGAAGTTCCACGGGATGATCTGCCCGACCACGCCCAGCGGTTCGTGGAAGTGATAGGCCACGGTGCCGTCGTTGATCTCGGCGGTGCTGCCTTCCTGGGCGCGGATGCAGCCGGCGAAGTAGCGGAAGTGGTCGGCGGCCAGCGGCACGTCGGCGTTGAGGGTTTCGCGCACGGCCTTGCCGTTGTCCCAGGTCTCGGCCACGGCCAGCAGTTCGAGGTTGGCTTCGATGCGGTCGGCGATCTTCAGCAGGATGTGCGAACGCTCCTGCACGCTGGTGCGGCCCCAGGCATCGGCGGCGGCATGGGCGGCGTCCAGCGCCTTGTCGATGTCGGCGGCGTTGGAGCGGGGGAATTCGGCGATCACTGAGCCGTCGACCGGGCTGGTGTTGCTGAAGTACTGGCCGCTGAGCGGGGCGACGAATTCACCACCGATGTAGTTGCCGTAGCGCGGCTTGAGGGTGACGACGGCGCCTGCTGTACCCGGTTTCGCGTAAATCATGATGCTGACCTCTCTTGTTGTCGGAGCCCGCTCCCGGTAGTTGGAACGAGTCATGGTTCGATCTTAGGAAGCCCCCCGGAACCTCGGTATGCGCCCATGGCACAGATCGCCTAGTCATTTGGTAGTAGAGCGGCAAGCTCTCTGGCATGGGCCTTTGGCAGCGAGGCGCGAGACTGCGGAAGCTAAAGGCTAGACCCGTTCGCTGCGTCTTGCGTTCCCGCAGGCGAAAATTCGCCCGTGGCATTTCGCAGCAGCCTGGTGCGCTTGGCGCGCCCCCGGAAACGCCGATGGCCGGACAGGGTCCGGCCATCGGCTTCGAGTTGTCAGGAAATCCGGAGCAGCCCGCGATCAGCCCCCTCTCCCGGCAATGAGCGAGGGGGCCGATGAGCTGGCCGCCCGGCGATCAGTGCTTGGCCACCAGCTCCTTCGGCAGCTTGAAGGTCCACAGCATGCCGCCCTGATTCAGGTGCTTGATGCGCTTGGCCACCTCGCCCCCCCACAGCGGCACCGCACCGCCCCAGCCGGACAGCACGGAGACGTACTGCTCGCCATCCATCTCCCAGGTCACCGGCGAGCCGATCACCCCGGAGCCGGTCTGGAATTCCCAGACCTTCTCACCGGTCCTGGCATTGAAGGCCTGCAGGTAGCCTTCCGGGTTGCCGGTGAACACCAGGTTGCCCTTGGTGGTCAGCACCCCGCCCCACAGCGGCGCGTAGTTGGTCTGGCGCCAGACCTCCTTGCCGCTCTTCGGATCGATGGCGCGCAGCACGCCGATATAGTCCTCGTTGAGCGGCTTGATGGTGAAACCGGCACCGAGATAGGCCGCGCCCTTCTTGTAGGCGATGTCCTCGTTCCAGATGTCCATGCCCCACTCGTTGGACGGCACGTAGAACAGCCCGGTGTCACGGTTGTAGGCCATGGGCATCCAGTTCTTCGCGCCGAGGAAGGCCGGCGCCGAGAACACGCTGCTGCCCTTTTCCTTGGCGCTCGGCGAGCCCGGACGATTGCTGTCGTCGTAGATCGGCCGGCCATTCTTGTCCAGGCCCTTGGCCCAGGTGATCTTGTCGACGAAGGGGAAACCACGGATGAACTTGCCGTTGGTGCGGTCGAGCACGTAGAAGAAGCCGTTGCGGTCCGCCGTGGCCGCGGCCTTCACGGTCTTGCCGCCATCCTGGTAGTCGAAGGAGATCAGCTCGTTGACGCCGTCGAAGTCCCAGCCGTCGTGCGGAGTGGTCTGGAAGTGCCACTGGATGGTGCCGTCGTCCGGGTTCAGCGCCAGGCGCGAGGAGGAATACAGGTTGTCGCCCGGACGCAGGTGCGAGTTCCAGGGCGCCGGGTTGCCAGTGCCGAAGAACAGCAGGTTGGTGTCGGCGTCGTAGTAGCCGCCGAGCCACGGCGCGGCGCCGCCGGTCTTCCACAGGTCGCCCGGCCAGGTCTTACCGGCCTCGCCGCCGCTGATGCCGTTCTCCACCGCCTTGCCGTCCTTGTAGACGTAGCCCATGTGGCCTTCGACGGTCGGACGGCTCCACAGCACCTGGCCGTTCTTCGGATCGTAGGCCTCGATCTTGCCGACCACACCGAATTCGCCACCGGACACGCCGGTGATCAGCTTGCCGTTGACCACCAGCGGCGCGGCGGTGATCGAGTAACCGGCCTTGTGGTCGGCCACGCGCTTGCTCCAGACCACCTTGCCGGTGTCCTTGTTCAGGGCGATCAGCTTGGCATCCAGGGTGCCGAAGATCACCAGGTCGTCGTACAGCGCCACGCCACGGTTGATCACGTCGCAGCACGGGCGGATGTCGTCCGGCAGGCGCGCCTCGTACTGCCACAGCTCACGGCCCGTGCGCGCATCGACGGCGAACACCCGCGAGTAGGACGCGGTGACGTACATCACGCCGTCCTTGATCATCGGCTGCGCCTGCTGGCCACGCTGCTTCTCGCCGCCGAAGGACATGGTCCACACCGGGCGCAGCTCCTTGACGTTCTGCTCGTTGAGGATGTTCAGCGGGCTGTAGCGCTGGCCCTGCAGGCCGAGGCCATTGGTGACGATCTCGTCGGTGGTGGTGGCGTCCTTGAGAATCTCGGCGTCGGTGACCGCCAGCGCGGCGGCGGACGGCATCAGCATCGCTGCACACAGCGCGGTGAGGAGGAAGGGCTGGCGAAGACCGGTACGTTTCATTGCGGCTACCTCTGCGGGTTCATTGTTATTGCCGGGAAATTTTCCCGGTCTGCCGCAAATTCTTGGCCCGACCCGGCGCCCCAACAATTGCACCCCCAGCCGATTTTCCTCGTTCCTTGGTAGCAATACCTGCATCGGCGCGATTGCAGTGGTAATCGCTTTGCCCGACACTTGGCCGCCCCGCCCCCATCGACCGGAGACACCCGTGCCCCATCCACGCCAGGAAATTCTCGATCATCCCGATGCGCTGGACTGCACGGTCTATCGCCCCGACGAGCAGGACCCGGATGCCGAAGAGCAGGACCTGGGCGACGGCAAGGTCCTGCTCACCGGCTCCTTCGAGCCGCCGACCGACTGGGACGCACACCAACGCGAGGACTACTTCGGCGAGGAAGACCCGCTGCACTTCGTCACCGCCCATATCGAGTGCCTGGCCAAGCCGGCCACCAAGGCCTTCTTCATGGTCGAGAGTGGCGACTACGTCGCCGTGCAGGTCAGTCTCAGCGAAGTGGTGATGTACTACGTCTACGACCACGAAGAAACCGAGCACGGCCGTCACTACGTACTGATTCGCGACGACGAAGAGCTCTGATTGCTGAGCGTGGGAGGCGCTTTAGCGGCGACGCGCTGGTGCGCGGGTCGCGGCTGAAGCCCCTCCCACAGAAGCGCCCCTTGGCCCTGGTCAGATCAGCCGTAGCCCGGATGAAATCCGGGAAACCATGCCCACACCCCCGGATTTCATCCGGGTTACCACTGACCGTGGGAGGCGCTTCAGCGGCGACGCCCTGGCGCGCGGGTCGCGGCTAAAGCCCCTCCCACAGAGGCAACCTGTGACCCTGGTCAGATCAGCCCGTAGCCCGGATGAAATCCGGGAAACCATGCCCACACCCCCGGATTTCATCCGGGTTACCACTGACCGTGGGAGGCGCTTCAGCGGCGACGCCCTGGCGCGCGGGTCGCGGCTAAAGCCCCTCCCACAGAGGCAACCTGTGGCCCTGGTCAGATCGGCCCGTAGCCCGGATGAAATCCGGGAAACCATGCCCACACCCCCGGATTTCATCCGGGTTACCTGACCGTGGGAGGCGCTTTAGCGGCGACGCCCTGGTGCGTGAATCGCGGCTGAAGCCGCTCCTACAGGGGCAACCTGTGGCTCTGGCCAGATCAGCCCGTAGCCCGGATGGAATCCGGGAAACCATACCCACGCCCCCCGGATTTCATCCGGGCTACGATGCGGGTACGCGCGGCATGCGCGCCGCTACTCCTGGCGATCCACCCGGCCCATGGCATTGCGCTCGTAGCGCGGATAGAGGTGGCTGACACTGCGGATCAGCTCGTAGCGGCTCAGGCTGACCCCGGCGAAGCGCTCGGGGATCGGCGCACGTATCAGCTCGTTCATCTCCGCGCCCTGCTCCGCCCCCTGGCGCAGCACGCCATCGAGCCACCCCAGGTAGTCACGCATCTGCACGAAAGGCGCCGCATCCGTGGCCAGCGGCCCGTGGCCAGGCACGATCTGCTTCCAGGGCAAGGCTTCGAGGCGGTCCAGGTCGGCCAGCCACACGTCCAGCCCGGGGCTGTTCGGCGTGGTCAGCGCCCGCTGGTAGAACAGCAGATCGCCGGCGAACAGCACGCCGCTGCGCTCATCGAGAATCGCCAGGTCGGCGCCGGTGTGCCCGCGCAGCGCCAGCAGGCGCAGACGCCGCCCGCCAATCTCCAGCTCACCGTCCTCCAGCGCCTCGCTGGGCAACACCACCTCGGTACCCCGCATCCAGTCGCCGACCAGGCGATACATGTTCTCCGCCATGGCGTCGCCCTGTTCGGCCAGCAGGCGGGTGGTACCCGGCAACGCGGCGATGGGCACGTCGCTGAAGGCCTGGTTGCCCAACACGTGATCCGGGTGGTGATGAGTGAGCAGCACGCGCAGCAGCGGCTTGCCGGTCACCTGCTCGATACGCTGGCGCAATGCCTCGCCGTAGCGACGCGAGGGCCCGGTATCGATCACCACCACGCCAACGGCGGTCTCGATGAAGCCGACGTTGACGATGTTGCCGCCATTCTCCGCGGCGAAGTTGTCGGTGCTGCCCTCCACCAGCCAGACGCCCTCGGCGATCTGTCGCGGCTGCAGTTGATAGTCGAGCGCCTGCGCCAGGCCGGCGAGCAGACAGGTGAGCAATAGTATCCAGCGCATGGAAGCCCCCTGGAGGACACCTCAGGAACCACCTGCGGTTCTGGACGTGCCCCAAAATGGTTGTGCATGTGGCAAGCCGCCGTGCTCAGAACGCCGCCTGGAACTCGTTGCCGTTGTTGTCGCGCAGCCACAGTTCGGCAGGCTGGTCACCGCGCAGGTCGAAGCTCAGCGTCGGGTTCTCGCTGACCGCCGGAAACAGCTCGAGGCGCCCCAGTACCTGGCCATCGGCGCTGCGCAGTTCGGCCTGCTCGATGTAGAACTCGGGGATACCGCCGACCAGGCCATTGTCCATCGGGTGCGAGACCTGCAGGCGCAGGCGGCTGTCCTCGCCACGCACGAAGCGTTTGCCCAGCACCTGACCGAGGCGCTCCTCCCAGCCGGCTTCGGCACGCAC
Organism: Ectopseudomonas khazarica; assembly: GCF_017915135.1. Lineage (NCBI taxonomy): Bacteria > Pseudomonadati > Pseudomonadota > Gammaproteobacteria > Pseudomonadales > Pseudomonadaceae > Ectopseudomonas > Ectopseudomonas khazarica. The sequence continues at coordinate 3,229,419 of NZ_CP068551.1, forward strand.
CACGCTGGGCGCCGTGCAGCCCCCGCCAGCGGCTTCGATACGGGCCGAGCCGACATGCCAGACGCCATCCTCGGTGAGCACCGCCGCGCGGATCGGCGTGGCCTGCTCGACGCGGATACGAATGGCCAGGCTCGGTTCCAGTTGCTTGCCGGGGCTGAAGTCGAGAATGCGCGGGATCGGGTTGAGCTCGGCCCAGGCCAGGATGCGCCTGACCTTGCCGCGGTAGGCGCTGGCGTCGATGCGGATCGGCACCTGGCGGGCATCCTCGGCGAACGGCGGCACCTCGAGGCGTATCCGCTCGTCGAAGACAAAGGGCTGCCCCGCGAGCAGGCGCTGATGGTAGTAGTCCCACATCACCGAGGTGACCGGATCGGGCGCAGCCGCCCGCACCTCCCAGGCCCAGGCGAACAGGGCCAGCATCACCAGGCTACGCCAATCCATCGTCCACCTCCGCCCGTCATTGATAGGATTCAGGCTTCTCGTAGCGCAGGCCATAGTGCGCATACAGGCGCTCGACCGAGCCATCGAGAATCAGCTTCTCCAGTTGTTCTTCCAGGGCGTAGGCCAGCTGCCGGTTGCTCTCATGCACCGCCATGCCGACGTCCCAGATCTGCCGTCCCATGTCCGGGTAGGCGTTGTCGGCCAGCGCCAGTTGCGCATCCCCCGCCTCATGCAGCAGCCAGTCCACTTCGCCACGCAGGGCCATCACCGCGTCCACCTCGCCAGTGCGCATGGCGGCGAACGCCAGGCTCGGCGACGGATAGTGACGCGCCTGCGAGCGCAGCAAGCCATCGCGCACCGAACTGAGGTAGAACGACGGCACGCTGTCCACTTCCACGCCCACGGGATGGTTCTGCAGCGCATTGATGCTCGGCACCTCGGCCAGGCGACGCCGGTCGTAGGCGAGCTGCCAGCGTTCGCGCTGATAGTGACCGAACATCACCACCCGCTCATTGACCAGCTCACCCAGCTCGTTGCGCAGCTGCGCGAACTCGCGGTCATAGGGCACGCGCATCATCAGGTCGGCCAGCTGCCCCTGCGCGGTGACCCGGCCACGCCAGATGTAATCGCGCAGGTCGTCGTCGAGCTTCTCCCCTGGCGGCGCCCAGGTCACCTGCAGCTTCAGGCCCAGACCCTCGGCCAATGCCTTGACCAGCTCGTAGTCGACGCCACGCGGCTGGCCGTCCTGCTCGAAGCTGTAGGGCGGAAAGTTCTGGTACAGCGCGACCCGTAGCACGCCCTCCTCCTGGATGCGGTCGTAGTCACGCACCTGCGCCTGGGCCGCCCCCAGTGACAGCAGCAGGCCGCACAGGAGGATCAGCTGGCGCACGCCCACCGCGATCATGCCGGCATCGCCGCGTGCATGAGTGAGTCGCGCCGCAGCGCGCGAGGCCGAGTGCAGGAGATCGATCATCCGCCTCTCACTCCTCGACGTGCACGCTCTCCAGGTAGCTGCGCACCGCCCACAGCGCCTCCTGGCTGAGGTAGTCGGCCATCTTCGGCATGTACACGCGGCCATCGCGCACCGCACCGTTGATCACGCGCTCCTTGAACCACTCGTCACCCGTGGCACCCAGCTCCAGCAGACGCAGGTCCGGGGCGATGCCGCCGGATTTGGCCTCCAGGCCATGGCACGCGGCGCAGTTCTGGTTGTACGCCGAGGAGCCGATCTCGATTGCCCGCGGGTTATCGCGATAAGGGTTTTCCTCCAGCCATTCCTCACCCAGCGGCTCCAGTCCGTCGGTATTGACCGCCTGCGGGACCACATCGCCATGCGCCCAGAGGTTGGTCGATGCGGCGAGCAACAGCAGCGCCAGGGTGGAGTGGATCTTCTTGTTCATGGCTAGGACCTCATCTAATGCACGCAAGACAGCCCGTTCAGAGCTCGTGGCGACCATCTTAGAAAGGCCGCGCAGAGCATCGAATGCTGCTTTGGTGGTCGCGTTCTAGTCCCTTGGTAGTAGGGCTTGGGTGGGGGTTCTGCCAGTGCCTTGGCAGCAAGGCCAAGTCATGTGCCGGCCGGGAAATCCTCCCGGCAAAGGCGGGAGTTTTTCCGTAGGCGCGCAGGTGGCCGGGTTCCACCATCGGCTTGCCTCTGCAGGGCATCTCCAGAACCGCATTCTTGCGGTGCCACTGCGGCGACCTACCACCTCAAATGGGAAGCACAACGATGACAACAACAAACCTACCCAGCACCCCACGCCCCCTGGCGCTTGCCCTGATGCTGGCGGGTGGCCTGGCGCTGAGCCAGGCTGCACTGGCCAAGCCGGTCACCTGGGACGACATCGCCAACGACCACAGCACCACCAGCAATGTGCTGCAGTACGGCATGGGCACCAACGCCCAGCGCTGGAGCCCGCTGGCCCAGGTGAACGCCGACAACGTGTTCAAGCTGACCCCGGCCTGGAGCTACTCCTTCGGTGACGAGAAGCAGCGCGGCCAGGAGTCCCAGGCCATCATCCACGACGGCGTGGTCTACGTGACCGGCTCCTACTCGCGGGTATTCGCCCTGGACGCCAAGACCGGCAAGCGCCTGTGGACCTACAGCCACCGCCTGCCCGACGACATCCGCCCGTGCTGCGACGTGGTCAACCGTGGCGCCGCCATCTATGGCGACAAGATCTACTTCGGCACCCTCGACGCGCGCGTCGTGGCGCTGAACAAGGACACCGGCAAGGTGGTGTGGAACAAGAAGTTCGGCGATCACTCCGCCGGCTACACCATGACCGGCGCCCCGACCCTCGTGAAGGACCAGAAGACCGGCAAGGTACTGCTGATCCACGGCAGCTCCGGTGACGAGTTCGGCGTGGTCGGCCGCCTGTTCGCCCGCGACCCCGACAGCGGCGAGGAAGTCTGGATGCGCCCGTTCGTCGAAGGCCACATGGGCCGTCTCAATGGCCAGGACAGCACCCCGACCGGCGACGTGAAAGCCCCCAGCTGGCCGGATGACCCCAACCACCCCACCGGCAAGAAGGCAGCCTGGAGCCAGGGTGGCGGCGCGCCGTGGCAGAGCGCCAGTTTCGATGCCGAAACCAACACCATCATCATCGGCGCCGGCAACCCGGCACCGTGGAACGGCTGGGCACGCACCAGCGACGGCGGCAACCCGCACGACTACGACAGCCTGTACACCTCCGGCCAAGTCGGCGTCGACCCCACCACCGGTGAGGTGAAGTGGTTCTACCAGCACACGCCGAACGATGCCTGGGACTTCTCCGGCAACAACGAACTGGTGCTGTTCGACTACAAGGACAAGGACGGCAAGGTCACCAAGGCCACCGCGCACGCCGACCGCAACGGCTTCTTCTACGTGGTCGACCGCGCCAACGGCAAGCTGAAGAACGCCTTCCCCTTCGTCGACAAGATCACCTGGGCCAGCCACATCGACCTGAAGACCGGGCGCCCGGTGGAGAACGAAGGCCAGCGTCCGCCCAAGCCGAAAGCCGGCGAAACCAAGGGTGCCGTGGTCGAGGTCTCGCCCCCCTTCCTCGGCGGCAAGAACTGGAACCCCATGGCCTACAGCCAGGACACCGGCCTGTTCTACGTGCCGGCCAACCACTGGAAGGAGGACTACTGGGCCGAGGAAGCGCACTACAAGAAGGGCTCCGCCTACCTGGGCATGGGCTTCCGCATCAAGCGCCTGTATGACGATCACGTCGGCATCCTGCGCGCCATGAACCCGACCACCGGCAAGGTCGCCTGGGAACACAAGGAGCGCCTGCCGCTGTGGGCTGGCGTGCTCGCGACCAGGGGCAACCTGGTGTTCACCGGTACCGGCGACGGCTACTTCAAGGCCTTCGACGCCAAGAACGGCAAGGAGCTGTGGAAGTTCCAGGTCGGCACCGGGATCATCTCCCCGCCCATCACCTGGGAGCAGGACGGCGAGCAATACATCGGCGTGACTGCCGGCTACGGCGGCGCGGTTCCGCTGTGGGGTGGCGATATGGCCGAGCTGACCAAGCCGGTGGCCCAGGGCGGCTCCTTCTGGGTGTTCAAGCTGCCCAGCTGGGACAAGGCCAGCGCCCAACGCTGACGGCAACAGGCCTGGCGTCCTTCGCGGTGCGCCAGGCCCTTACTCGTAGGAGTGGCTGGGCGGCATTGCGATTCAGCGCCTTGCCTGGGGTTCGCTCCGCTCCACCCAGACTACACACCAGGCGCACCGCCTGTGGGAGGGGCTTTAGCCGCGACCGCCTCCCCCATCAATTCACCCGAGGACCCGCCATGAACCACCTGCCCCTGCTCGTCCCAGCCCTGCTGCTGGTGCTCGGCAGCCACGCCATCGGCGCCGAGAGCGACAACGACGGCGTGCCACTGATCAACGGCTGCCGCATCGAACCCGAGAGCAAATGCCCCAACGCCAACCTGCGCGGGGCCGACCTGCGCAACCTGGACATGCGCCACATGGATCTCTCCGGTGCCGACCTGTCCGGCGCGGACCTGCGCCACGTCAACCTCGACCTGGCCAATCTGGAAAAAGCCACGCTGCGCGGCGCCAACCTCAACCGCGCCAGCCTGCAGCAGAGCAACCTGCGTCTGGCCGACCTCTCCGGCGCCAGCCTGGTGGCCATCGGCGGCTGGGGCCTGTTCGCCCAGGCCGCGCAATTCGAAGGCGCCGACATGCGTGCCGCCAACCTGGAGTTCGCCCGTCTTTCCGGGGCCAAGCTGCACGACGTGCAACTGCAGGCGGCCAACCTGGAAATGACCTGGCTGAGCAAGGCCGACCTCAAGGGCGCGCACCTCGAAGATGCCAATTTGCAGGAAGTGAAGCTCGGCGGCTCCAACCTGGAGAATGCCAACCTCAGCGGCGCACGGGTGCGCTTCGGCAACTTCCAGGGCGCCAACATGCCGGGGTGCGTGGCCTGCCCGAAAGGCTGGGATTGAGGCATGACACGATGCGGCCCAAGGTGGACAAGCTTCGCGTTGTCCACCCTACCCATTGTGTGGGGTGGATGACGCTTTCTTCATCCACCGCTGAAGATACCGTTGTCCGGACCGCCTGCAGGAGAATGCCAGCCTCAGCGGCACACTCTGGTAACCGCCAGGGCGTGGCGTCCCGAGGGCAGGGATCGAGGTGTAACACGATGCAGGCCAAGGTGGACAAGCTTCGCGTTGTCCACCCTACGCAATGGGTAGGGTGGATGACGCTCTCTTCATCCACCGCTGGCCAGGCTAGTTCCAGGCGACTCGCTGCTGGCCGAGCCAGCCCCGGACGGACGCGATCACCGCGTCGGTGCGGCTCTCGCCGGCGTCGTCCCTGAACTTGTGGTCGACATTCTCGACCAGCAGGAAATCGACGTTACTCTTGCCCTCGCGCAGCTGCTCCGCCTGCTCGCGCGCCAGGCCAGGCGACACGCTTTCGTCGCGCTCCGCCTGGACGATCAGCAACGGCGCCTCGACCTGCTGCAAGGTGGCGCGCTGGTCGAGGCTGAACATGCTCTTCCACCAGCGAAAACCGTGGCCACTCATCCGCAGGTCCATCGTCTCGGCATTCATCACTCTGTCCCGGAACCCCAGGAACCCGGCCCTGGCCTCGTCGAGTGCCGCCGGGGGAAGCTCGCGAGCCATGCTGTACAGAACGTCGTCGTGAAAGAACCGGCCACCCCCGTTGAGGGTCACCAGCGCGCTGACGTCCTCGCGCCGAGAAGCGACCAGCGCCGCCACCACCGCGCCTTCACTGCCCCCCAGCAGCACCAGCTGCTCATAGCCGTACTGCCCGGCCAGGGCGTCGATCACCTGCAGGTAGTCACGGGTTCTCTGCTCCGGCGAATCATGGCTGAAGTACGACTCGGGGCAGTCGGGGCTGTCCCCCGCCGGGTTCCAGGCAGTCGCGCGGGTGAGCCCGTATTTCTCCACCGTCAGGACATCGGCCCCCTCGAGCAAGGTGGAAAACTGCTCGTTGATGACCGGGTTGTGCGCCACGCTGTTGCAGTCCGAGCCCTGCATCAGCACCAGCAAGGTCCGACTGCCGTTGCCATCCAGGTAGTAGGTGATGGATGAACCATCCTGGCGCGGCAACGCAGCGCTCCCGGCTGCAGAAGCGCCGCCGCTCGCCGCCAACGCCAGCATGCAGAGTGCGACAGGTATCCCTTTGTTCATGGCTATCTCCCTGATTGTCGAGCGCGCCTCGTGCCATCACGGCCGGACCGGGGTCCGCCGCGTTGCAGCAGACGAGGCCTGCTGAGCCTGCCGCGGAATCTACACCGGATCGCTGCCTCGTGCCGAGCCGATCGATTGCACGGGATTTCCGCTGGAGCGATCTCAGGCGCTCTCCATGCCCACCCGCACCACCCCACTGTCGATGGCCAGGTGCACCAGTTCGGCCTGCGAGCCGATCTGCAGCTTGTTCTTCACCAGGGTCTGGTAGTTGGACAGGGTCTTGGCGCTGATGCACAGCTTCTCGGCGATCTGCCGAGGCGGCAGGCCACGGGCGAGCATGACGAAGATCTCGAACTCGCGCTGGGTCAGTTCGCGCAGGCGCGGGTCGACCCCGCCTGCGCTGGCCGGGTTGCAGGCCAGCTGGGTGGCCAGTTGCTGCTCGATGTAGGCGTGGCCGGCGGCGGTGCGCCGGACCGCCTCCACCAGCACGTCCGGCGACGAGTTCTTGGTCAGGTAGCCGATGGCACCGGCATCCAGCGCCTGGCGCACCAGGGGCAGCTCGTCATGCATGCTGAAGAACAGGATGCGCAGCTGCGGCAGGCGCTGGCGCAGGCGCCGGGTGGTTTCCAGGCCGCTGATGCCAGGCAGGCCGATGTCCATGATCACCAGGTTCGGGATCTCCTCCTGCACGCGCTGCAAGGCCTGCTCGCCATCGCAGGCCTCGCGCAGCTGTACCTCCGGCAACAGGGCGCGCAACAGGCTGGCGTAGCCCTGGCGCACCACGGCATGGTCGTCCACCAGCAGCACTTTCATCGCCTCGCCTCCAGGGGAATCTTCAGGCACACCGCCCAGCCTGCCTGCGGCCGGCTGTACAGGCGCAGTTCGGCACCGAGGCTACGGCTGCGTTCACGCATCGAACGCAGGCCGATACCGGGGCGCAATGGCAACGTGGTGCCACGGCCATCGTCGCGGACCAGCAGGCGCAAGCCCTGGCCGCGTCGTTGCAGGCGAATGCGCACTTCGCTGGCCTCGGCGTGCCGGGCGACGTTGGTCAGCGCCTCCTGCACCAGGCGATACAGATGCGCCTTGCTCGCCAGCGGCAGGCTGGGCAGGTGCGCCCCCAGCACCAGCCGGCAGCGGATGCCGTGCGCCTGCTGCCAGTCGACGGCCAGTTGCTGCAGCGCCACGCCAAGTTCCATGCGCTCCAGCACCACCGGATAGAGATCGCGGATCAGGCTGCGAAAGCCCTGCTGCAGGCGCTCGCAGTTGCCGTCCAGCAGGCGCGCGGTGTCCTGCACCTGCAAGGGCCGGTCGGCAACCACTTTGAGCAGGCAGGCCTGGGCGCGGATCCCGCTGAGGTACTGGCCCAGGTCATCGTGCAGGGTCTGGCCGAGACGGGCGCGCTCGCGCTCCTGCAACTCCAGCAGCGCCTGGGTCAGCTCGGCGTTGTCCGCCTGGACCTGCTGCAGGGTGGTCGCCATGTCATTGAAGTGTCCGGCCAGACGCTGCGCCTCGGCCATGCCGTGGCTCTGCAGGCGGGTGTCGAAATGGCCGGCGCCGACCTCTCGCAGGCCGGTGAACAGCTCGTCCAGTACGCGCAGGCCACGGCGCACGGCGAAGCGGATGCTGAGCAGGCAGAGGATCAGGGCGAAGCTGCTGAGCAGCAGCAGTTGCAGCAGCGAATCGTAGATTTCCTCGATCTCGTCATAGGGATCGAGGGCGATACGCAGCCGGCGCCCATCGGCCAGCGGCCAGCTGTCGGCCAGCAGCAGTGCCGAGCCCAGCAGGCGCTTGGCGATCCAGTGCTCGACCAGGTTCTCGCTCTGCTGCCTGGGCCGCTCGCCGGGCTGCAGCCAGCTCACGCGGATATGCCGCAGGTTCTCGGTCAGCTCGGGCCGCAGGCTGTCGGGGTTGCTGCGCGCCACCTCGCCCAGGTACTCCAGCACCGCCTCGGCGGCCTGCAGCTCGCGCTGCACGTCATGGCTGGCCTGACGCAGCAGCAGCGCCAGGCCGGCCAGGGTCACCAGCATGAACAGCAGGCTGACGCACAGGTTGATGCGGCCGAGCGCGGTCATCTACTTGATCACGAAATGCCCGAGCATGCCCTTGCCTTCCAGGCCCTTGGCATAGAAGCGGAACTTGCCCGGTTTGACCGGCACGAAGAAGATCTCCGCCTCGCCGGCGTCCTCGAACTCCAGCTCGGTCAGGGTCACCGCCTTGACCTCGACGCCACCGGCCTCGACCTTGCGCAGGTAGATGGACGTGGCGAACTCCGGTGCCTGGAAGGCGTATTCCTTCTGCCCGTTGGAGACGATCCGCAGCTGGTAGGCCTGGCCCGTCTCCAGCTGGTATTCGTTCTGCGACATGAAGTAGTCGCTGTCATCGTTGCCCAGCACCAGGTCAGGCAGCGCCACCGGGCGGCGGGTCAGATCACCGGCGGCGTGCAGCTGGTCGACACCGAGCAGGCTGATGATCAGCAGCAGGGGCAGCAGCAGGGCTTTGAACGTTCGCATGGCAGGCACCGTTATTGTTATGGGTCGTTGCCCGCCATGCTAAGAAGCAATGACTCGCACCGTTCTACTACCTTGGTAGCGGGCGCCTGCTACTTTGGCCAGGTTTCCCGCGCATGGCCGGTGCGGACTGGCGTGACGAACTACGACCTTCGTACGTGTACGTCGCTACCTTGGGCATATATCCCGCGACGGCGACGCTTCCTATGCTGGCGACATCCTCTGCCGGAGTCGCCCCATGCACCGCATCAGTTGCCGCCTGCTGTTCTGCCTCGCCGCCCTCTGCGGCTCGCTGAGCGCCGTCGCAGCGGACGCGCTGCAGGTGCGCATCGGCTACCTGGCGTACCAGCCTCCACGCGGCCCGTTGCTGTCCAACGTGATCCCCGAACCGAGCGATGCGGGGCGCCGTGGCGCCGAACTGGCGATCATCGACAGCAACAGCACCGGCCGCTTCCTCAAGCAGCACTTCGAACTGCAAAGCGCCGAGCTCGACACGGCGCAGGCGCTGCTCGCCACCGCCGAACAGCAGCACCAGGCCGGCATTCGCCTGTTCGTGGTCAACGCCCCCGCCGACACCCTGCGCCAGCTCAGCCAGCGCCTGCCGGACAGCCTGCTGCTCAATGCCGGCAGCGCCGATGACAGGCTGCGCCGCGAGCAATGTCTCGGCAATGTGCTGCACACCCTGCCCAGTCGCGCCATGCTCGCCGACGCCCTGGCGCAGTTTCTCGCCGTGCGCAAATGGACGCGCTGGCTGCTGGTGACCGGCAGCAGCGAAGACGACCTCGCCTACGCCGCTGCGCTCAGGCGCGCCGCCAAGCGCTTCGGCCACCGCATCGTCGCCGAGAAGCCGTGGAGCTTCGACAACGACCAGCGCCGCAGCGCCCAGGCCGACATGCCGCTGTTCACCCAGGCCACCGAGTACGACGTGGTGCTGGTGGCCGACGAGCGCGGCGACTTCGGCGAGTACCTGCCCTACAACACCTGGTACCCGCGCCCGGTGGCCGGCACCCAGGGGCTCACGCCGACCGCCTGGCACAAGACGGTGGAAACCTTCGGCGCCGCGCAGCTGCAGAAGCGCTTCGAGGCGCTGGCCGGGCGCTGGATGAACGACCGCGATTTCGCCGCCTGGATGGCCGTGCGCAGCATCGCCGCCGCCGTGACCAGGCTGCGCGCCAGCGAGCCCGGGGCCATCCGCCGCCTGGCGCTGTCCGCCGAGCTGCCGCTGGACGGTTTCAAGGGACGCAAGCTGAGCTTCCGCCCGTGGAACGGCGAACTGCGCCAACCGATCCCGCTGGTACACCCCCGCGCGCTGGTCAGCACCTCGCCACAGGACGGTTTCCTGCACCCGAACAACGAGATGGACAGCCTCGGCTACGACCGCCCGGAAGTGAAGTGCGATCTGGCAGGCACGCCTCTGTAGGAGCCGGCTTGCCGGCGATCATCGCCAGGTATCGCCCGCAAGCGGGCTCAGAACACCTGTGGGAGGACTTCAACAGCAGTTGTCGCGGCTGAAGCCCCTCCCACAGAAGCAGGACTCCGCCAACAACTACAACAAGAGGATCACCCCCATGCGCCTGACCCGTCTCGCCTGCGCCGTCGCCTTCGGCCTGGCCTGCCACTCGGCCCTGGCCGCCACTGCCTACGTGTCCAACGAGAAGGACGACAGCATCAGCGTGATCGACCTGGACAGCCTGGAAGTCAGCGCCACGCTGGAGGTGGGCATGCGCCCGCGCGGCTTGCTGCTGTCCTCCGACAACAGGCTGCTTTACATCTGCGCCAGCGACTCGGATCGCGTGCAGGTGATGGACCTGGCCACACGCAAGATCATCAAGGAGCTGCCCTCCGGTGCCGACCCCGAGCAGTTCGCCCTGCACCCCAACGACCGCTGGCTGTACATCTCCAACGAGGACGATGCGCTGGTCACCGTGGTCGACGCCCAAAGCGACGAGGTACTGGCGCAGATCGACGTGGGCGTGGAGCCCGAAGGCATGGCCGTCAGCCCGGACGGCAAGTGGGCGGTCAACACCAGCGAGACCACCAACATGCTGCACTGGATCGACACCAGCACCCAGCAACTGGTGGACAACACCCTGGTCGACCAGCGCCCGCGCCATGTCGAGTTCGACAAGGACGGCAAGCGCCTGTGGGCCTCGGCCGAGATCGGCGGCACGGTAACGGTGCTCGACGTGGACTCGCGCCAGCTGCTCAAGGTGCTCAACTTCGCCATCAAGGGCGTGCACCCGGACAAGGTGCAGCCGGTCGGGGTCAAGCTCAGCGACGATGGCAAGTACGCCTTCATCGCCCTGGGCCCGGCCAATCACGTCGCGGTCGTGGATGCCAGAAGCTACGAGATTCTCGACTACCTGCTGGTGGGCCGGCGTGTCTGGCACCTGGAGTTCACGCCGGACCAGAAGCGCCTGCTGACCACCAATGGCGTCAGTGGCGATGTCTCGGTGATCGACGTCGACAGCCTCAAGGTGACCAGGTCGATCAAGGTCGGCCGTTATCCCTGGGGCGTGGTGGTGACGCCATGACGGCCCTGGCGGTGGAGGCGCTCGGCTTCGCCTACGGCGCCCGCCGTGCGCTCGACGAGCTGACCTTCGAACTGGCGCCCGGCCGCTTCGGCGCCCTGCTCGGCCCCAACGGCGCCGGCAAATCCACGCTGATCGCCCTGCTCACCCGCCTGTACGACCTGCAACAGGGCGATATCCGCATCTTCGGTCACAGCCTGCGCCACGCCCCGCGCCAGGCGCTGCGCCAGCTGGGCGTGGTGTTCCAGCAGAGCACGCTGGACCTCGACCTCTCGGTGCAGCAGAACCTCGCCTACCACGCCGCCCTGCACGGCATGCCGCGACGCGAGGCACAGGCGCGCATCGAAGAGGAGCTGCTGCGCCAGGATCTCGGCGAACGCCGCCACGACAAGGTACGCACCCTCAATGGCGGCCATCGGCGCCGGGTGGAGATCGCCCGTGCCCTGCTCCATCAGCCGCGCCTGTTGCTGCTCGACGAGGCCAGCGCCGGGCTCGACCCGGCCAGCCGCCTGGCGCTGGGCAGGCACGTGCGCAACCTGTGCCGCGAACAGGGCCTGTGCGTGCTGTGGACGACCCATCTGCTCGACGAGGTCGAGCCCTCCGACGACTTGCTGATCCTCCATCATGGCCAGCGCGTGGCCTGGGGCAAGGCCGGCCAGCTGGGCGATGACCTGGCCATCAGCTTCGCCCGCCTGACCGGCGATGAAGCCCTCGGCCGTGGCCATGTGCGCGAGGCGCTGCGAGCGAACCTTGATCCCCAGGCCCGCAGAAGCGGCTTCAGCCGCGAACACCCCACCGAGGAGCCGCAAGCATGAGCGCCTACTGGCAATGCCTGCGCGGCATCGTGCTGCGCGAATGGCTGCGTTTCGTCCTGCAGCGCTCGCGTTTTCTCAGCGCCCTGGTGCGGCCGCTGCTCTGGCTGCTGGTGTTCGCCGCCGGCTTTCGTGCGGCGCTGGGCATCGCCATCATCGAGCCCTACGACACCTACATCACCTACGACACCTACATCGTGCCCGGCCTGGCCTGCATGATCCTGCTGTTCAACGGCATGCAGGGGTCGCTGTCGATGGTCTACGACCGCGAGATGGGCAGCATGCGCGTGCTGCTCACCAGCCCGCTGCCACGCGCCTTCCTGCTGGTGGCCAAGCTGCTGGCCACGGCGCTGATCTCGCTGCTGCAGGTGTACGCCTTCCTCGCCATCGCCTGGGTCTACGGCGTGCAACCACCGGCCTGGGGCCTGCTCGCCGCCCTGCCGGCGCTGCTGCTGGTGGCGCTGCTGCTCAGCGCGCTGGGGCTGCTGCTGTCCAATGGCATACGCCAGCTGGAGAACTTCGCCGGGGTGATGAACTTCGTCATCTTCCCCATGTTCTTCCTGTCGTCCGCGCTCTACCCGCTGTGGAAGATGCGCGAGTCCAGCGAGTGGCTGTACTGGCTGTGCGCGTTCAACCCCTTCACTCACGCCGTGGAGCTGGTGCGCAACGCCCTGTACCTGCGCCTGCAGGTGGAGGCACTGCTGATCTGCATCGGCCTGAGCCTGGTGCTGACACTGCTCGCCGTGCTCACCTTCAACCCGCAGCATGCCGCCCTGCGCAAGGCCGGCTGAAACGGCGCGCCAGCCCGAGCGGTTGGCGCCTGCCACGGGCAGTCGGCCGCCGCTCCGCCAGGCCTTTCTACTACTTTGGTACTGGTTTTCCTCTCCAACGTAGAATTCCCAAGCCTGCGACCATGGCCTGTAATACCGGGACAACTATAAGTAGAGGCCTTGCCATGAAGTACCGTCTGCCTTTGCGTGCAGGCCTGATGCTTGCCTCGCTGCTGCTGGTCTGCCTGGTGCAGTCCGACGAGCTGTTCGACGCAGACGGCTACCGCAGCGCGCAGTACCGCAGCCCCACGCCGGAACAGCTGCAAGGCGTGCAGACGCTCGACACCCCCGCCCTGCAGCGGCTGCTGGCCGAGCAACCACGAACCACGCTGATCGACGTCTATCGACGCCCCTGGTTGCAGGGTCGTTTCATCGAGGATGCGCCCCACGCCAACCTCCCCGGCAGCCTGTGGCTGGCCAATGCCGGCGATGGCAACCTCGCGCCCCAGTGGCAGCGCTACTTCGCCCACTACCTGGAGCAGGCCAGCGGCGGCGACCAGCAGCACCCGCTGGCGTTCTACTGCCGCTCCGACTGCTGGCTGAGCTGGAACGCCGCGCGCCGCGCCCATGCCCTGGGCTACCGCCAGCTCTACTGGTACCGTGACGGCATCGACGCCTGGGAGCAGGCCGGCCTGCCCCTGGTGCCGGCGCAACCTGCCGAACTGCCTGCTGCTTTCCTCACGCCCACCGCCACCCCATAATCACAACAACGAGGTGCAAGGCCATGTACAAGATTCTGATTGCCGACGACCATCCGCTGTTTCGTGAAGCCATCCATAACGTCATCGCCGACGGTTTTCCCGGTAGCGAGATCATGGAAACCGCCGACCTGGACAGCGCCCTGGAGCTGACCCAGAACCACGACGACCTGGACCTGATCCTGCTCGACCTGAACATGCCCGGCATGCACGGCCTGGGCGGGCTGATGAACCTGCGCAACGAGGCGCCGACCATTCCGGTGGTGATCGTATCCGCCGAACAGGACAAGCAGATCGTGCTGCAGGCCATCACCTATGGCGCGGTGGGTTTCATCACCAAGTCCTCGCCACGGGCGCAGATGACCGACGCCATCGCGCAGATTCTCGACGGCAACGTCTACCTGCCGCCGGACATCATCCGCTCGCAGAAGAGCGGCAGCTCGCGCCCGCATCACGACAACCACAGCATCCCGCCGGAACTGCTGCAGGCCCTGACGCGCAAGCAGCTGCTGGTGCTCGAGCGCATGACCAAGGGCGAGTCGAACAAGCAGATCGCCTACAGCCTGGATATCGCCGAGACCACGGTGAAGGCGCATGTCTCGGCCATCCTGCGCAAGCTGGGCGTGCACAACCGGGTGCAGGCGATTCTCTCGGCCGGCGACATCGACTTCGCCTCCTACCTGCGACGCTAGCGCCAGCGTCATCCGCTTGTGCTAAAACGGCGGCCTCATTCACGGGAGTCCGCCATGCTGATCCGCCCCTTTCAACCGAGCGACGAAGCCGCCGTCGTCGACCTCTGGCAACGCTGCGACCTGACTCGCCCCTGGAACGATCCGTACAAGGACATCCAGCGCAAGCTGCAGGTGCAGCCCGAGCTGTTTCTGGTCGGCGAGATCGACGGCACCCTGGTGGCCTCGGCGATGGCCGGCTACGAAGGCCATCGTGGCTGGGTCAACTACCTGGCGGTCTGCCCGCAGCAGCGCCAGCGCGGCCTGGCGCGCCAGCTGATGGCCCATATCGAGACGCTGCTGCTGGCCATGGGCTGCCCCAAACTGAGCCTGCAGGTGCGCGACACCAACGCGGCCGCACTGGCCTTCTACGAGCGGCTTGGCTACCAGGTCGATGCCTCGGTGAGCCTGGGCAAGCGCCTGATCGCGGATGATTGATCACAGGCAGATCACGTTTCACCGATCCACCGCTGCGGTGGATGTAAAAGGCGACATCCACCCTACGGCTCTGCTTGTCGTAGGAGCCCGCTTTCGGGCGATCCATGTATCCATGGCCTGATCGCCGGCAAGCCGGCTCCTACAAAGACCGTCCGATTGCGACTCACGCCCTGTAAATCTGCCCGCTGAGCAGGCAGCGCGCTACGGATATGGCCCGCGTTCAAGCCCCTGCCCCGCGCTCCATCAGGTGACTCATCGCCGTCTTCAGCTTCATCGGCCGCACCGGCTTGTGCAGCAGACTGTGGCCAAGCTCGCGCATCTGCTGCTTGAGCTCGTTACTGTAGTTGGCAGTGATCATCAGCGCCGGCAGCGGTGCGCTGCGCCTGGCGTTGATCTGCGCCACGGCATCGACGCCGTTGCGTTCGTCGTCGAGGTGGTAGTCGGCGATCAGCAGGTCGGCCTCGGCATGGTAGTTGTCCACCTGGCGCGCCAGGTCTTCCTCGGACAGTGCGGTAACCACGCGACAACCCCAGCCTTCGAGCAGGGTACGCATGCCGGCGCAGATCGCCGCGTCGTTATCCAACACCCACACCCGGGCGCCGCTGAGGCGCTCGATCAGCTGGTCCGGGCTGTCCTGCACGGCGCGCACGCGCGGCGCCCGGCGGGTCAGCGGCACCTCCACGGCGAACATCGAGCCACGACCCTGCTGCGAGGCCACGCGGATGCGATGGCCGAGCATGCGCGAGATCTTGTCGACGATGGCCAGCCCCAGGCCGAGCCCGCGATCCTGCTTGCGCTGCACCGTATCGCCGCGCTTGAACTCCTGGAATATCTCGCCGAGCTTGTCCGCAGGAATGCCGATACCGCTGTCCCAGACCTCGATGGACAGGCTGTTGCCACGCCGCCGGCAGCCAAGCAGCACGCGCCCGCTGGCAGTGTAGCGGATGGCGTTGCTGAGGAAGTTGCGCAGTATCCGCGCCAGCAGCTGCACGTCGCTGCGCACCAGCGCCGAGCTGGGCAGGTAATCCAGGCGCAGCCCCTCGCTGCCGGCGACCTGGCGGTACTCGGTGGCCAGGTTCTCCAGCAGCTCGCTGACGGCGAAGGGCGCGATATCCGGCTTGATCACCCCGGCATCGAGCTTGGATATGTCCACCAGCGTGCCCAGCAGGCTCTCGACATCCTCCAGCGAGTTGCTGACGTTGCGCACCAGCGGCTCGCAGCCGGAGAGATCCGGCTTCTCCAGCAGCGCGCTGGTGAACAGCCGGGCGGCGTTGAGCGGCTGCAGCAGGTCATGGCTGACCGCCGCGAGAAACTTGGTCTTGGACAGGTTGGCCCGCTCCGCCTCGCCCTTGGCCTCGCGCAGGCGCGCCTCCATCTGCGTGCGCTCGTCGATCTCGCGGCGCAGCTGGTCATTGACCGTGGTCAGCTCGGTGGTCCGTTCGCGGACACGCTGCTCCAGGTGCTGATAGGCCTGGTGCAGCGCCTCGGCGGTACGCCGGCGCTCGGTGATGTCGCGGATCAGCACGAAGATCCCCACCACCTCGCCGCTGGCCAGGCGATTGGGCACGTAGGAGCGCAGCATGTAGCGCTCCTGGCCACTGTGGTTGGTCTCGGCGAACTCGAAGGTCACGCTCTCGCCGGACAGCGCCAGCTCCACGTAGGGCTCCAGGCGCTGGCAGTGCTCCTCGCTGTGCACCTCGCGCAGGCTCTGGCCGAGCATGGCGCCGCGCGGCCAGCAGTACCACTCCTCGTAGACCTTGTTGGTGAACTCGTAGACCAGATCGGCGGACAGGTAGGCGATCAGCGCCGGGACGTGGTCGGTGATCAGGCGGATCCAGCGCTCGCTCTCGCACAGCGCCTGCGCCTGCCGATGGCGCTCGGTGATATCGGTGAAGCTGTTGACGAAGCCGCCGGTGGGCAGCGGATGGGTGCGCACCTCGAGCATGCGTCCATCGAACAGGCGCACTTCCACCTGGCGCAACAGCTTGCCATTGGCATCGCGGCTTTCCGGGGTCAGCGGCTCCAGCTCGCTCTCGGCCATGACCTCGGCGAACGGTCGGTGGGCATTGATCGGTGCCAGGCCGCAGAGTTCGAGGAAGCGGTGATTCCACAGCTCCAGCGCCCCTTCGGCATTGACCATGGCCATGCCCTGCGACAGGTTGTCGACCGCGCGCTGCAGCAGGCGGGACTTCTGCGCCAGCGCCTGCTCGCGGCGCAGCGCTTCGCTCTGTTTCACCTCGGTGATATCGGTGTAGAGGATCACCAGCCCGCCCTCACGGGTCGGCCGCTCGCTGACCTGGACCCAGCGCCCGTCCTGCAGGCGGAACAGGCTCGGCTCGCCCTCGCGGCCCAGTTGCGCTTCCACCACCAGCCCGGTGCTGCGGCTCAGGCGGCGAATCTCCTCCAGCCGCGTACCGGTGCCGATGCGCGCCCGGCTGCGTTCCCACAGGGCCTTGAAGCGGCTGTTGAACAGCACGATGCGCTGGCGATCGTCGAACAGCACGAAGGCGTCGGAAATGCTCTCGATGGCGTCGATCAGGTGCTGGTGGGCGGTCTCGGCACGCAGGCGCGCGTCACTGAGCAACTGATTGCTCGACTTCAGTTCGGCCATCGCCTGGTTCAGCGCATCGGTGCGTTCGCGCACCTGCTCCGACAGCACCACCGAATGCTGGAACGCCGCGTAGGCGTCGTCCCCCCGGGAGTGGATCGACTCCACCCGTTCGATCAGCGCCGCGTTGATGCGCCTGAGCTTGGCGTTCTCCTGCTCCAGGGCCGCACAGCGGGCCTGCAGATCAGCGCTCGCCACGCCCGACAGGTCGGCCAATGGCGACACCGGTGAAGGTCTGATTGATGTGCATGCCATTGAACTGCTCTCCGTAGGTGTTGAAGCCGATCACCCCCTGCTGACGCAGCAGCGTGGCGACCGACTCGACGCCGCCGTCGTTCTCGATTTCCAGGCGCCGCAGGAAACAGTCGCAACCGATGGTCAGCAGCAGCGGCCCCAGGCGCTGTTCGAGCCCGGCGAACAGCTGCTCCAGGTTGGGCAGCAACGGGCCGGGATGCATGGCGGTGAGGACGATGCCGTTCTCCACCGCGCAGTAGAACGTCAGGCTGAGGTCGTCGTGCACCTGCTGGATGGAGCGCACGTAGTAGTGATCGCTGATGCGCACCGCCAGCGGATAGGCGGCGAACACCCGGTGATCGAGGGCATCGAGCGGAACGCCGATCAGGTCGGCGTACTCCTGCGCGGCGGGCATCGCGTTGAGTTCGTAAACCCGGCGACTGGTGCTGTCGGCACGGGTGACCACCAGCTTGTCGCCGCGGGGCTGGATGTGGTGGGTGCTGAACACCTCGAAATCCAGCCAAGTGTTGAACAGCACCACCACCGCCGCGCCACTGTGGAAACGCCCGCCGTGATAGACGTGGGTATGCGTCAGGTGGTTGTCGTCGCCCGCCGAGCCGCCGAAGTGCGGGATGCTGCCGAGCGCCGCGCTGAGCGCGCCGAGCACCAGCTCCTCACGGCTGGACAGGCCATCGAGCAGGGTCAGGGCGAAGCTGTGGCCCTTGATCGAGGCCAGCTCGTTGCTGCGGCAGTCCTTGACCAGGCCGTCCACCAGGTGCTGCGCGTCGAGCAGGTTGAAGCGCTCCATCTCATCGATCAGCGCACTGGCGATGGAGAAGCAGCGCAGGTCGAAGCCCAGCGCCACCACGCAGCCCCGGTCGTAGCCCTGCGGGGTGATCTCGCCGGCGCTGGTGCAGCCGACCAGGCTGACGCCGCCGAAGTGCGCCTCCAGCGCCTGGCCGAGGCCGTCGAGGTCGTATTCGGCCGAGCAGAAGAACAGCACGAAGCCCAGATAGGGATGAATCAGCTGGCGTGCCAGTTCCTGGGCCGCCAGTTCCACGTCCTTCGTGCTGGATACCGCCCTGAGCACCCCTTGCGACTGTTCCAAGGCCATACCACGCCCCAATGCACCTACTGATCGAGTGGAAATTCTACGAAGCGCAGCTTGCCCGCCCCATGCTACTTGAGTACTGGATCGGGCCTTCCTAGGTAGGGTGCGCCTTGCACAGCAGCCATGCAGCCGCGACGTGGCCCGGATGAAATCCGGGATGTGCAACGGAAAACGCCCCGGATTTCATCCGGGCTACAGGGCCAGGGATATGCAGCAGCCACAGACGGCAAAAGGCCGGGCGAGGGTCGCCCCCCCTGCCCGGCCTCGAACGCTGCGTGTTACCAGCTGAGTACCGCACCCACGGCGAAGGTGTCGGTGTCCTCGTTCAGGCCGCTGCCGGCGGCGGCATCGATCTGGTACTGGTTGTACTCGGCGACCAGCTTGAGATTGTCGTTGATGGTGCGGAAATAGGCGATGCCACGGGTCTCGTAGTCAGCCGCCACGCCCAGGCCGTTGCCGTCGTCCTCGGTCTTGCCGTAGGACAGCGCCAGGCGGTTCCTGCCCCAGCTGTAGGAGCCCTGCAGCAGGTAGCCATCGCTGTCGATGTCACGCAGGGTCGGCTCGCCCAGGTTGTTGGTGAAGAACGGGTTGATGCCCTTGGCCTGGAAGCCGGAACCGGTCAGCGACAGGCCGCCGAACTTGGCCTGCACGCCATAACCGAGGCCCTTGGAGGTCACCGTGTCGACGGTGTCGTCGGTGTTCTCGGAGGTCTGGTAGGCGCCGTTGATCCAGGTGTAGATGGTCGAGCCGCCGACCTCGAACTGGTAGCTGACCTCGGACTCGAAACGGGGATTCTCCTGGTAGGCCTTGCCGGTGGCGCTGTCGTCGTTGGTGTCGACCGGGTCCATGATGCCCACCGCCACGCGCAGGCCCTCGGCCAGGTTGTTGTTGCGGTAGGTGATCTGCGAGGTCGGGAAGGGGTACGGGTAGCCGGTGCCGATGTTGCCGAAGGACACGCCATTGCCGTCCACCAGGCCCAGGGTGTCGGAGACGTTGCCGTAGCCGGCCAGCAGCTCGTCGAGGAAGATGTTGGAGCGCGAGAACAGGCCGAAGTCCTTACCCACCAGCACCTCGCCCCATTCCGGGTTGGAGACGGTGCCGTAGAACTGGCGAACGTCGATGGCGGTATCGGTGCCGTTGGTTTCGCTGTCGTTGATGGTGACCCAGAAGGACGAGCGCCCGGTCAGCTTGAGGTCATCGATCTGCTTGCCGAAGTTGAAACCGATCCAGTTGGGCAGGAAACCCATCTTCACCCGTGACTGACGGCGGTCGAACTGGTCGCCATCGCGATCCACGTCACTGTTGACGTAGAAGGCGTTGATATAACCGTCGGTGGAGAAAGTGGTGTCGTCCTGGTCGTACAGGACGATCTCGGCGGCAGCCTGCTGCGCGGTCGCCAGGGCGACGGCGGTGGCCAGGGTCAGGGGCAGAAATCGAGTGATGGCGATCTTGTTGTTGTGCATAACGCTCTCCGCTTGAGTGGCGACCGCCAGGGCAGTCGTGTCGGAGGCGATTATCGAAAGCGCGCCCTGGCGGCCATACGCTGCCTTGGCAGCGTTTGCCTGCTGCTTTGGCCTGGAGTGACCGGCCCGCTTCAGGCGGCTCGCGACCAGCCTGCTACCGGTAGCAGGAGAAAGGTCGTAGTACCCGCCAGCCCTTGGATGTAGAACGACGGCGCACGGCGTCTGCCAGGCGCGGCGAACGCACGCACGGGAAACGCCCGGGGCTCGCCGAGCGGCCACGGGTTCGATAGGGAGAGGGAAAGACGGGAGCAGCCTAGACCGGCGTCGCGGCTCCACTGGCCAGCACGCGCCAGTCATCGGCGCGCAGCAATTGCCGGTGCGCGCGCAGCAGATCGCGGGGCGTCAATGCAGCCATTGCCCGCTGCAGCCTTTGCGGGTGAGCCTCGGGCAGCCCGGCCTGGTGCAGTTGCCACAGCTGCTCGGCGCGTGCCCGGTTGGTGGTGGCCGGGGCCAGAGCCAGCTGCAATGCATCACGCTCAGCGGACAGCGCCGCGTCGTCCAGTACGGCGAGCGACTGGCATTGCTCATCGAGAAACGCGCGGATATGGGCAAAGATGCCTGGCGCATCGCACCGCGGGGACTGCAGGGCAAACAGCAAGCCGCGGCAGCCCTGGACCTGGCGAAAGCCGGCGAACAAGGCATAGCCCAGCTGCAGCTCGCCGCGCAGGCGCCGGTAAAAACGCCCCTGCAGCACCTGCCCGAGCAGGCGCCAGGCCGCCTCGGTGCGTGCATCGCGGGCAGGCAGCGGACAGAACAGCAGCAACGCCGCATCCGCGCCCGGCTGCGCCAGGCGCTGCCAGTCGAGACCTCGCGCCGCATCCGTGCATGGCGGCATGTCCGGCAGCGGCTCGACGGCCGCGCACAGCCCGGCCAGCTGCGCCTGTCCGGCGTCCCCCAGGCCGACGCTCAGCCCTTGCAGCCGGGGTGCAGCGGGCAGCTCGCACAGCTGCGGCAGGCGCAGCAACAGATCGCGCAATAGCAGGCCCTGAGCCTCCGGTTCGGCCAGCTCATCCAGCGGCGCCAGCAACACCGGCAGCAGCAGGCCACTGAATGCAGGCAACAGCGCTGCGGGCCCATGCAGCGCCAGGCTCCAGCCGGAGGCCTGCACGCTCAACTGGCTGCCGATGCCAAGCCGCTCGCCGCGCCAGCGCAGGTCGGCGCTGCGTGCTTGCAGGGTGGCCTCCAGGGCCGCCACGTCTGCCGTCACCGAACAGGGGCCGCGCCAGTGGAGAGCGGCCGGGCCGCCCTCGGCCTGCCCCGGATGATGTCGCAGCTCCGCCACCGGCAGAACGGCCGCTGCCGCGCTGGCGCCAGCCAGCAACGGCTCATCACAAGGCAGTTGCCATGTGTACGCCGGCGCCGGCACCGGCGATCGCTCCGCCAGTGCCCGTAACGGCAGCGCCAGGCCGATGGCGGGCCAACGGGGCTGCGCCTGGTCGCCGCAGTGCAGTTCGAACAGACCGTCACCCTGCGCCAGGGCCGCCAGCAGAGCGCTCAGGTCTCGCAGCGTCTGGTCGTCATCCTGCGCAGGCGTCTGCAGGTGTTGAGCCAGCGCCAGCGGGCCGAGGCCGAGCGACCTGAGAGCGGCTGCCTGCTGCTGATGCTGCAGGCGCAACGACCAGTGCGCATGCCCCCGCAGATGCGCGGCCCAATCCTGCACGACGGCGCGCAGGACGCCGCCCTGCTCCGCCGTGGCGCCGGCAAGGTCGAGGCGCAACAGACACTGCCCCGCGTGCTGGTACAGCACCCGCACCTGCAATTGCCGGCACAGCCGCCGTTCCCGCAGCGCCGCCAGCAGGCCACCGGGCGCTGGGTCATGCAGCGCGTCCAGCAACAGCGCCAGGGCGACCTCACAGCTACCGGCAGCGAGTTGCGCAGCAAACCCCAGATGCAGCGCAGGGCGCGCCTGCTGCAAACACCAGCGCGTTGCGCGCAGCGGCAGGAGGTCGGCCGGCGACGCGGAACCAACGCCGCCCTCGCCCCCTGGCAGCGCCCCGAGCAAGGTCTCGGCGATCGCCAGCAACTGTTCCGCAGGTTGTGGCCCGACCAGGGTCAGGCGCATGCACCCGGCCCGGAAGTAGCGCCGATGGTGCGCCCGCAGCGCCTGCTGAAAATGCGGCGACTCCACGGCCAAGGTGCGGCGATCCCCGGCCAGGAACTCGCCACAACGATGCCCGGCGGCCAGCGCCTGCCCCAGTGCCTGATCGATGCGACTGTCGCCATCCTGGCTGCGTGCCTGGTACTCGGCATGCAGCACGTCGCGCTCGCGCAGCTGCGCCTCGCTCTCCAGCAGCGGCCAGCAGAGCATATCCAGCAGGCGGGCCAGCGCCGGCTGCAGTTGCGCGGCCGGCAGCTCGCAGACGAAATCCGTATACCGCGCCCGGGTCGAGGCATTGACCAGGCCGCCATGGCGCTGGGCGAAGACCATCAGCCCCTGCTCGCCCGGGTAATCGCGGCTGCCGAGAAACAGCAGGTGCTCGAGAAAGTGCGCCAGGCCAGGATACTCCGGCGGCTCGTCATGGCTGCCAGCCGCCACCCGCAGGCACAAGCCGACGCGCTGCGCCCAGGGCTGCCGCTGCACGCACAGCTGTGCGCCGTTGGCCAGGTACAGGGTGTGGGCGGCAGGCGCATCCGGTTCGGGCATCGATCATCGATCTCGGGCAGTCTGCCGACAATCCTCGGCTCGCCACCAGTAGCGGACAATCCTTCTTTCGCCCTGGGGCACTACACCCTTGGTCGCATGCTCGTTTCCGTCAGGTACGCCGCCGTCACAAGCACCTAGGGCTCCAGAGCGCTCGTGCTCTTGCGAAACTTGCCGGGTGCAACGCCAAACATCTCGCGGAAACGCCGCTGAAAATGCGAAGGCGTCACGAAGCCGCAAGCGACTGCGACTTCGAGCAGCGCCTTGTTGGTGTACTGCAGCAACTGCCTTGCCCGGGTCAGGCGCAGCTCCAGGTAATAGCGCGGAGGCGTGGCCTGCACATGACGGCAGAACAGGCGCTCCAGATGACGACGCGAAATCCCCGAGTAGCGGGCGATCTCACCGATCTCGATCGGGTCTTCGATATTGCTGTGCATCAGCTCCAGGGCCGTTCTGAGCGAGCCCGGCAGGCGCGGGTCCAGGTCGAGCGAGGCGACGGATACATCGTAGGTCTGCCGCATCCTGTCGCAGCCCAGCACCTCTTCGACAGAACCGACCAGCTCGGCGTCCGCCGTCTGCCGCACCACCTCCAGCATCATGTTCAGCGAGCTGTTCGCCCCCGCGCAGCTGATCCGCCTGTGCGCAACGACATAGGAATGGCTGGTCATCCTGACCCTGGGGAAGAGTTCGCTCATCATCACCCTGCCGTCGGGGTGGAAGGCGCACTCGTGGCCGTCGAGCAGCCCGGCTTCGGCAAGGAAGTAGGCGCCGTTCCACAAGCCGCCGAGCACAGCGCCGCAGGCCTCGGCCTGACGCAACTTGCCACGCAGCAGCGGCTCGGCGTGCAGAGCGGTACGGAAGCCGCCGCATACCACGATCATGTGCTGCTCTCGCTCGTTCAGCTCAGCGAGCCGACAGTCGACCGAGATGGCGATACCGAGATCGCTGACGACGACGTCCTGGTACCCCACCACGCGTACGTCATACAGCGCCGTGGCGTTCATCAGGTTGGCAGTGACCAGTGCATCCACCGCTCCGGTGAACGCCATCATCGAAAAGTTTTCCAGCAACACGAAGGCCACCGGCAATCCGTTGGCTGCAAGCCGGTCATCCTGGCGCCGGCGCAGATGCATGCGGTTCTTGTCCCTCAGGACACTCTCGAAGGAGGATTTCACGGTGCTGGCAACTCCATCGAAGTCAGTGGCCGTCGCCCTCGGGCGAGGCCTTCAGGGCGCGGTCCGTGCAGCCGCGCCGGGGATGGCACGGGCCTGCGGGAAAGGACGCCCGCGCAGTTCCCTTTGGCCAGCGCTTTCAGATACTCTCGGGGGTCTGTCGGAACAGGTTTGCACCTGCCTTCCTCTTCAATTCTAGGGCCCGCCCGTACGCTGCAGAATTGACTTTTTATTCAGGAAGTTGAATACCTTTCGTTATGGTCATGCACACCGAGCCCGATCAGACGCTGATCAAGATGCCGTCGCTGCGAGCGGTCAAATCCTTCATCGCCGCAGCCAAGTACCAGAACTTCACCAGGGCTGCCGAGGCGCTGTGCGTGACCCAGGCGGCCATCAGCCGGCAGATTCGCGAGCTGGAAAGCTACCTGGGTGCGGAACTGTTCACCCGCGCCGGTCGCGCGGTGGAGCTGACCACCGCCGGTTCGATCTTCTACGACGCCGTGCAACTGTCCTTCGTCAATATCGCCCAGGCAGCCGAACGCATCCGCAGCCACAACACGCGCAAGCGGGTACTGACGCTGTGCTGCTCGCCGGCCTTCTCCGCATTGTGGTTGGCGCATCGTTTGCCGAGTTTCTTCAGTGCCAACCCGGACATCGACCTGAACCTGATCACCACGCAGAACTTCCTGTCGATGGAGCCAGGCGTACGCCCCGACATCTTCATCACCAAGCTGGCCAAGGTGCATGATGGCTACCGCAGCACGCCGCTCTTCCATGACATCATCTACCCCGTCTGCACCCCGCACTATCTGCAACAGCACCCTGAACTGAACAGCCTCGAGGGGCTACGTGACAGCGTGCTGCTCAACCTCACCCCCTACGGCCGTTCACAGGTCGCCGAGCATGTCGACTGGGGCGTCTGGCTGGCATTCAACGATATCGATATGGAGGCCCGTGCTCACGACAGCCCCCACTTCTTCAATGCCAACGACTACAACATGCTGATCCAGATGGTCCTCAGCCATCAGGGCGTGGCGCTGGGCTGGCATCACCTGGTGGGGCATCTGATCGAACAAGGGCTGCTGGTACGACCGCTGGCCGAAGAGGTCGTGCATCGCGAGAGCCTGCACTACCTGACGTTCCGCGAAGACCGGGAAGATGACGATGCCTGCTGTCGCCTGCGCGACTGGCTGATGCAGCAGCTCTGACCGGCGCTGCAGTGCTTCGACGGCTGTGCGCCCTACATCAGCGACTGTTGCAGCCAGAGCATGCCCATGCCGCTCGCCAGCGGTCAGCAGGATGCTCTTCGTGCGCCATGCGACCAGTGCAGCCAGCGCAGCCGCGAGCAGGCGGGCATTGCCCGGATCGAGCGCCATCTCGCCGCCGGGATGGGTCACGGCAGGCAACACCAGCGCGGCCAGCACGCTGGCCGGCACATAGGCGAGCGCCTGGCTGAGCAGCGTCGGAATACGCAGGCGACCATACGCCTGGATGAAGGAAACCCGCAGCGCGAAGGTGCCGAGACCGATGGCGACGAACAGCGCCCAGAGCGCCAGATCCGTGTTCATGGCGCCTCCTTGTTGGTCGCACTGGCAGGCGCTGGCGAACGACGGCGCCCGACGAACAGACCGGTGCAGATACCACAGAAAGACGCGAGCAACAGCCCCAGGTTGTACGGAAGCCCGATAGCCAGTACCGCGACGACACCGCCGACGCAGGCGGCGGCAAGGCTGGCACAGTTGCGGATCGCCGGCACCAGCAGCCCCAGGAAAGACAGGGGAATGGCGAACTCCAGCGACCAGCTCGCGGGTATCCCGGCGCCGATGAAGACGCCAGCCATCACCGACAGCTGCCAGCTCAGCCACATGCTCAAGGCACTGCCGGCATAGAACCAGTACCCCAGGACAGGGTCGCCACCCGACGACAGCCTCATGATGCTCAGCGCATAGGCCTGATCCGACAGCATGTATGCCAACGGCCATTTCCAGCGCCGGGGCAAGTGATGCAGGTAAGGCGCCAGCGAGGCGCTGTACATGACGAAGCGCAGGTTGATCACCAGCGCCGTGAGCAGGATCACCAGTGCGACCGCATCACTGCGCAGCAACTGCAATGCCGCCATCTGCGCCGACCCGGCGAAGAACAGCAGGGTCATGCCAAGCGTGGCGCCCGGAGAGAATCCCTGCTCGACCGCCATCACCCCGGTGACCAGGCCGAAGGGAATGACCCCCGGCACCATTGGCAGCAGGGCTCGAACACCCTCGAAGAATGCCGTCCAGTGTCGCGTCACATCATCCTCCAGCGCATCGGTGAACTGTGGGCTGCCAGCGCATCGTCGGCCGCTACAACTCGATCCCCGCCTGCCACTCCTTCCAGCGCATGGTCATATTGGCGCCGAGCGACAGGAAGGGTTCGGGAGGCAGGCGGCTGGGCTGGGCACTGGCCTGGAAATCGTCGAGCAGGGTGGAGCGCTGATTCAGCGCCAGCTCCGCCGCGAGGAGGCCTGACAAGGTCCCCTTCACGGTGCCCAGGCCGTTCTGGCAGGCAGCCGAGAACACCCGCTCTTCCTGCTCGCCGAACGCCGCCACCGAGTTCAGCGACAGGCACAGACGCCCGCCCCAGCGATGATCCATCGACACGCCGTCCAGCATCGGGAAACGAGCCGAGAAGGCACGGTCATGCAGCCTGGCAGCCCGACGGATATGGCGCTCGCCGATCTCCATGGACTGGTTCAGGGTGAAGTGGTTGCGTACGGTGATGCGGTGGCCGCTGCCGTCATAGCTCGACACCCGGCGCAGCGTCGTACCCATCGGATCGGCCGGGAGCAGGCTCCAGTCCGGGACGCCGCCCAGACGCTTGACCTCGGCCTCGCTCAGCGGCCTGGTCATCGAGGCGTATGTGAACACGTGCAGCAGGCGCTGCGCAAAGTAGCCGAACGACTGGATATGGCCATTCACCGCGAGGATCACGTGACGTGCGCGCACCCTGCCCTTCGGCGTCTGCAGCACGTGACGGTCACCGAGGGTCATCGACACGACCGGGCTGTGCTCATAGATGCACACTCGCCGGCTCAGCTCAGCGGCAGACATGCGGATGTAGGCCGCCGGCTGGATCATCACGGAATGAGGGGTGAACAGGCCACGACGGTAGAAGTCCGTGCCTGTCCAGGCCTTCATCTCCGTCGCATCCATGATCCTGAACGCTTCACCCAGCGAGGCCAGGTGCCGGCTGTAGGTATCGATGTGCTGCTCACCTTTCTGCGTCGCCGCCCCCGTGACCTTGCCACAGGGGTCGAACACCTGTTTCGGCATTGCGGCCTCCGCGGCGGTGTGCCGGGCGAACTCGATGGCGTGCCGATTCAGGCGGATCTGCCTGAGGTCGGCATCCTTGGCGCCGGCATAGGTTTCGGAATTCAGCTCATGGGGCAGATCGATCATGAAGCCGCTGTTACGCCCCGCCGGCCCCTCGGCGAGCCGGCCGGCCTCCAGCACCACGACTCGCTGCCCAGGCACCAGCTGGTTCAGGCGACGAGCCGCAGCGAGGCCGGCGAATCCGCCGCCCACCACGGCCCACTCGGCATCGATGTCTTCATCGAGCTGCGGGTAGACAGGTGCTGAAGACAGTATCGCGTTCCATGCCGCAGGGCCTGTATCCCTGGGCAGACGCCTTACCTTTATTGTTTTGCTCATAAACGGACCTGCCAGGATGACAGCTGGGTAGAGAGGGCAAGTACCGCCCTCATGAATGTGCAGGAAATTGCAAACGTGGCGTGACGCAGGCCGCCCGCCGAGCGGACTCGCCGATGCCCCAGGCAGGGCATCGGCGAGTCGCCGGGCACGGGCACGACGACCGGTGCGTCTCAGCGCGCCCGCCCTCAGCCCTCGATCGTTTCGTCCCCGAGGCTGATCCAGATCGTCTTCAGCTCGGTGTACTGATCGTGCGCATGGATCGAGTTGTCACGACCGCCGAAGCCCGACTGTTTGTAACCACCGAATGGCGTGGTGATATCCCCTTCGCCGAAGCAGTTGACGGTAACGGTGCCGGCCCGGATGGCCCGCGCGGCCCGCAGGGCCTTGCGCGAACTGGCGGTGAACACGGAGGCGGCCAGACCGTATTCGCTGTCGTTGGCGACCGCGATCGCCTCCTCGAAGCTGGACACGGTCACCACCGCCAACACGGGGCCGAAGATCTCCTCGCGAGCCAGCACGTCACTGCTGCGCACACCATCGAAAATCGTCGGCGGCACGAAGTTGTCGCCCAGCACCTCGCCACCGAGCAGCAACCGATGGCCGGCCTCCCTGCCCTGGCGCAGATAGCTGCACACCTTGGCGAAGTGCCCGCCGTCGATCAGCGCGCCCAACTGATTGCTCGGGTCCAGCGGCTCGCCCGTGCGCCACTCGGCCGCCTTGGCGCAAACCCGGCTCAGCAGCTCGTCCTTGATCTTTTCATGCACGATCAGACGCGAGCCGGCCGAGCAGTTCTCGCCCATGTTCCAGAATGCCGCCGAGACCACCTGGTCCGCGACTGCATCGAGGTCCTCGGCGTCATCCAGAACGATGCAGGGGTTCTTGCCACCGCACTCGAGCACCACCTCTTTCAGGTTCGACTCGGCGGCGTAGTGGAGGAAGCGACGGCCGGTTTCGGTCGAACCGGTGAACGCCACCATGTCGACATCCGGATGACGCCCCAGCGCCGCGCCGACGACCGAGCCGGAACCGGTGACGACGTTCAGTACCCCAGCTGGCAGGCCGGCCTCCCTGGCCAGCTCGGCGATACGCAGCGCCGTCAGCGAGGTCTGGGTCGCCGGCTTGACCACTACCGAGCAGCCCGCAGCCAGCGCCGGCCCCAGCTTCCAGCCGAGCATCAGCAGCGGGAAGTTCCATGGCAGCACGGCGCCGACCACGCCGATCGGCTCGCGCACGACCATCGCCACCACGTCCGAGCCGACCGGCGCGGTCTGGTCGTAGATCTTGTCGATGAGCTCCGCATGCCACTTCAGCACGTGGATGGTTTCAGGCACATCGATGGTCTCGCAGTCGGCAATGGGCTTGCCGGAATCGAGACACTCCAGCACCGCCAGCGCCCGACGGTCGCGCTCCATCAGCTCGGCGAGACGAAGCAGGGTCTCCTTGCGCTCACGCGGATGCAGGCGACTCCAGCGACCATCCTCGAACGCCTCGCGGGCGCTCTGTACGGCCAGATCGACATCCTCGGCGCCACAGGCCGCGATCTCCGCCAGGACCGCCCCGGTCGCCGGATTGATGGTCGGCAGCGTCTGTCCGGACAGCGCCGGGCGGAACGCCCCGCCGATGAAGCTCTGCGTCTGGATCTTCAGGCCATCGGCAATGGCACGATACTCATCAAGGGTCAGCAGGTCGCTCATCACTTGCCCTCCTTCTGGATCGCGGCAATGCTCGCCTTCAACGTGCGAATCACCGTTTCCAGCTGCTGTTGCTCGGCCTCGTCCAGGCCCAGCAAGGGCTTGCGGGTCACCCCGGCGAATCGACCCGCCAGGGTCACGCCGTGCTTGACGCTCTGGATGAACTTGCCACCCTGCTCCAGCACGCTCATCAGCGGCATCATCGCGCCCATGATGCGCCGCCCCTTGTCGAAGTCGCCTTCCACGACGCAGGCGTCGTACAGGGCGATATGCTCCTCGGCGAGGAAGTTGGAACCTGCGCAGACCCAGCTCCTGGCGCCCCAGGCGAAGTACTCCAGCGCCTGGTCGTCCATGCCGCAGGAAGTCTGCAGGTCGGGATACTTCTGCATCAGCAGATGCAGGCGGTTGATATCGCCCGAGCTTTCCTTGATGGAACGGATGTTCGGCGAAGCGAGCACCTCGTCCAGGCAGGCCTCACCCATCACCGTGCCCATGCGCGCCGGGTAGTTGTACAGCATGACCGGCAGGTTGGCGGCGCGGTCCACCGCCAGCACGTGCTGCGCGACTTCGTGCTCGGTCGGCAGCGAGTAAGGAGGCGTGGCGACCAGGATCGCATCGGCCTTGTACTCGGCGGCCGCCCTGGCCAGGCGAATCGACTCGTTCGGATCGATCGAGCCGGTGCCGAAGATCACCGGCACACGCCCCGCACAGCGCGCCACCGCGATCTCGAGCAGGCGAACACGCTCGTCGTGAGATTCGACGTAGTACTCGCCCGTCGTGCCACCCACGACAACGCCATGCACCCCGGCCTCGATCAGATAATCAATGGACGCCATATATGCATCGAAGTCGATACTGAAGTCTTCACGAAAGGGCGTAATTACCGGGGTATAGATTCCTTCAAATCGCATAGGCCTCACCTATTAATAATTGTCGTGGTTCGAAACAAAACACAAAGACGAACGACGCAAGATCTAATGACAAGCGACGTCACGCGACAATCAACTTTTATGTTCCACAAACGATAACTTCAGGTAATGGCGCGCCTTGCACCTGAATAGCGGGAGCTGCCATAACGTGACGTTATCGTTTGCTCGCCGGTTTTGTTTCTTGACGCTCAGTGACGACCGACATACCGTTCAGACCGGCGTGTTAACAACCCATCTGGACACAACAAAGATTGAAGAGCGCGTGACTCGGCAATCAAACAACAGTCCCGGAGATAAAAATGAAACAGTCGATCCGAACGCTATTTAAAGCATCACAGGCAGTCGTCATTTCCACCGCCCTGGCGCTGGGCTGCACTACAGGGGCACTGGCAAGCAACAAGGACTACAGCTTCAAACTTGCACTGGAATCCGGTGATCGCGACTCGGCGTCGGCCAAATCCATGCAACTCTGGGCCGACCAGATAAAGGAAAAGTCCGCCGGGCGCATGAAGGTCGATATTTATTATCAGGGTGAACTTGGTGGCCAACAGGAACTGTTCGACCAACTTGTAAAAGGCAATATCGATATGATGTTGACCTGGCCTCAGACTTCGTATGACGAACGCCTTGGCGTCAACTACATCCCCTACCTCACCCTGGGCTGGGACGACGCGCTGAAAGCCTATGACAAAGACGGCTGGCTGAAGAACATCCTCGACCCGGTCTATGCCGATATTGGCCTGAAGTATTTCGGCCCCTACCCCGAAGGTTTCGGGGGCATCGCGACCAAGGGCCGTTATGCCACCAATTATCAAGATGCCGCCGGCATGAAAGTTCGGTCGCAGCCCGTATTCCCGCTGCCTCAAACCATGAAGGCCATGGGCTTCCAGGCCGTTCCGATCGACTGGGCCGAAGTCTACACATCGATTCAGACCGGGGTCGTCGACGGCGACTCGAGCAACGTCATCTATTGGGACTACGAATACTTCCGCGACCAACTCGATTACTTCGTGCACTCCAAGCACAACTTCTCGTCCTACGCCATGCTGATGAACAACGCGACCTGGGAGGCGCTCGACGCCGAGGATCAGTCGATCATCGCCTCGGCGGCAGAACACGTGATCGACAAGCAGTTCAAGGACGCCAAGGCCGAGGACGACAAGTGGATTGCCAAGGCCCAGGAGGCCGGCATGAAGTACATCGAGCCCTCCACCGCAGACATGCAGGCCTGGGTCAAGCGGGTACGGGCCGAGGTATGGCCGGAAGCGGAAAAATCCCTTGGCAAAGAGATCATGGACAAGATCCGCGCCAACGCCTCCGTCCCCGAATAATTAGCCGGCGATAACGCCAGCCTTGAGGCAACCCATGCGTCTTACGGTTGCCTTTTTCTATTTACAACAGCAGGACATCTTGATGAACAAGTTGCTGACACTGATGGTGTCGATCGACAAATTTCTCATGCTCATCATCAAGCCGGTCGTCGTCGTAATCAGCTTTCTGGTAGCTGTTTTCCTGGCCTATGGCATCTTCGCGCGCGCCGTGATGGGCAAACCGGTGTTCGGTCTCGAGGAGCTGGTGCTGCTGGGCGCCATGTGGCTGTACATGCTGGGCGCCGTTCTCGCCTCACGTGACCGCTCGCACCTGACGGCCGACTTCATCGAGGTCATGTTCAAGAACCCGAAGACGATCCAGGCGTTTCGTATCGTCGCCGCGCTGATATCGCTGGTCATGGCGATCTTCTTCGCCTCCTGGAGCTACGACCTGCTCTATTGGGCCGTCATCAAGGGCCAGAGCAGCACCGTGCTGAAAATGCCCTGGTACCTGTCACAGAGCAGCCTGTTCGTCGCCAGCATCCTCTTCATCTTCTATCAACTGCGAGATGTCCTGAACGACATCAACAGCTTTCGTTCCTGCAGCGGCCCTGATCAAGAACAGGCCTGAACATCCAGAACCCGCCACTCGCAGATAAACCTACAAGAGATACAGAGACTTATCATGGGCGCAATACTTGCTATCGTCGTCGTCATCATGCTGATGATGATCGGAGTTCCGGTTGTCTTCTCATTCGCCGCGATGACTCTGGTGCTGGCCATCAGTTACGGGGTCGATATCTCGTCGCTGATGACCACCGGCTTCTGGTCGGTCAATTCCGTCATCCTGCTGGCCCTCCCTCTTTTCGTCATGACCGGCTACCTGATGCAGGCGGGGGGCATGGCCGCTCGCCTGGTGCACTTCGTCGAGGCCATCGTGGGCAAGTCGCGAAGCGGCATGGGCTCGTCGATGGTCGTCGCTTGTGGCGTGTTCGGCGCCATCTCCGGCACGGCCTCTGCAGCAGTCGCGTCCATCGGCACCATCATGATCGGCCCGATGGAGAAGCATGGCTATCCGCGCGAATACACCAGCGCCCTGCTGGGTATTTCCTCGCTGCTGGGCCTGCTCATCCCGCCGAGCATCACCATGATCCTGTTCGCCGTGGTGACACGCCAGTCGGTCGCCGCCTGCTTCCTTGCGACCATCGGCCCGGGCATGCTGCTGATCCTGCTGCTGTGCCTGATCAACTGGATCAAGATGCGTGCAGGTCACGATCCGCTGCAACAGCCCGTCGGATTCCGCCAGCGCGCCGAAGAGATCGGCAATTCCATGTGGAAGGCATTTCCAGCGCTGCTGCTGCCGGTGATCATCCTCGGCGGCATCTATGGCGGCGTCTTCACTCCCACCGAGGCGGCCGCCATCGCGGTGGTCTACTCCATCCCCGTCGGCCTGTTCATCTATCGCGAGCTGGATCTCAAGCGCCTCGCCGAGTGCTTCATCGCGGCGGCCACCACCACCGGTGTGATCATGGTCATCCTGGTGTTCTCCTTCGTGGCCAGTCGGATCTTCACCCTCGAACGCGTCCCCCAGCAGCTGACCGACCTGCTGATGGACCTGTTCCAGAACAAGCTGCTCATTCTGCTGGTGGTGAACGTGTTTCTGATCCTGCTCGGCATGATCATGGACGATGTCAGCGTCGTCGCTATCATCAGCCCGCTGCTGCTGCCGGTGATGGTGAACATTGGCGTGGAGCCCATTCAGTTCGCAGCCATCGTCGGCACCAGCGTGGTCATCGGCTGCAACAGCCCGCCTATGGCCCCGATCCTGTTCATGACCTGTCGCATAGGCAATGTGGGCATGTCCCAGGTCATGCGCCCGGCCCTCGGCTTCATGGCATTCGCGGCACTGCCGGTCATGCTGGTGACGACCTACTGGCCCCCGCTCTCGCTGTATCTGCCGAGAGCGTTCGGCTACATCGGTTGATTGCGTGACGGCACGAGGGCGGGACTTTCCCGCCCTCGTGCATTCTGCACATCGGGGATAACCAGCGCCGCTGCGCCTGGCGACGTCCGACTGCGCCGGGCAGGCGCTTTCTTGGTAGAATTGCCGATTACTTGCCCACCTGCCGGTACCCTCAGCATCGCTGCCGAGGGTACGGGCGCAGGTTTCAACTGCACTGATCGACGATGCATCAAGAATCCAACCTGAAAGCCACCACCACACGCCCTGCCCTGTCCCGCCGCTTCTCCGTGGCACCGATGATGGACTGGACGGACCGTCACTGCCGCTACTTCCTGCGCCAGCTGTCGCGCCATGCCCTGCTCTACACCGAGATGGTCACGACAGGTGCGCTGATCCACGGTGATCGTGAGCGCTTCCTGCGCTACAACGAGTGCGAACACCCACTGGCCCTGCAATTGGGCGGCAGCAACCCGCAGGACCTGGCGACCTGCGCGAAGATGGCCGAAGAACATGGCTATGACGAGGTGAACCTGAACGTCGGCTGCCCCAGCGACCGGGTGCAGAACAACATGATCGGCGCCTGCCTGATGGGCCACCCGGCGCTGGTGGCGGACTGCGTGAAGGCCATGCAGGATGCCGTGAGCATCCCGGTGACGGTGAAGCACCGCATCGGCATCAATGGTCGCGACAGTTATGCCGAGCTGTGCGACTTCGTCGGCCAGGTGCGTGATGCCGGCTGCCGCAGCTTCACCGTGCACGCGCGCATCGCCATCCTCGAAGGCCTGTCGCCCAAGGAGAACCGCGAGATTCCGCCGCTGCGCTACGACATCGCCGCCCAGCTCAAGCAGGACTTCCCCGACCTCGAGATCGTCCTCAATGGCGGCATCAAGACCCTGGAGGAATGCGAGCGGCACCTGCAGACGTTCGACGGCGTGATGCTCGGCCGCGAGGCCTATCACAACCCCTTCCTGCTGGCGCAGGTCGACCAGCGCCTGTTCGGCGCGCCAGGCAATGGCATCACGCGCCTGGACGCCCTGCTCGCCATGCGTCCCTACGTGGAGCAACACCTGCGCTACGGCGGCACCCTGCACCACATCAGCCGTCACGTACTCGGCCTGGCCCAGGGCTTTCCTGGCGCACGCCGCTTCCGCCAGTTGCTGTCGACTGACCTGAACAAGGTCCAGGACCCGCTGGGCCTGCTCGATCAGGCAGCCGAACTGCTGCGCGGACACTGAGCCGGCGTCACCAGGCGATAGCGGCTGCGCCCTGTCGCCCGGACCATGCCGTTGTCTTCCATGCGCCGCAGGACCTGGCGCACGCTGACCAGGGACAGCGGCTCGCCGGCGTCACACAGCTGCTGATGCAGCTCGCGGGCGGATACGCCCTGCTCCTCATCCGCCACGCACAGCGCCTCCACCACCTTGAGCCGGGGCATGCTGAAGCGCAGCCCGACCGCCTGTAGCCATTCACGACACTGGCGCGTGTCCGGCACAGCTTCGAGTGAACGAGAGGTCTGGGTCTGGGTCGACATAATTCGGGTTCCTTGGCTGCTCGTTACAAGTCGGACTCCACCGACTCAGGGGCGTTCTACCACGCCTGTATAGATAAAGACGAACGAGCGAGCAAAAAGCGCATCCCATGCAGGTAAATTTTGTC
Organism: Ectopseudomonas khazarica; assembly: GCF_017915135.1. Lineage (NCBI taxonomy): Bacteria > Pseudomonadati > Pseudomonadota > Gammaproteobacteria > Pseudomonadales > Pseudomonadaceae > Ectopseudomonas > Ectopseudomonas khazarica. The sequence continues at coordinate 3,264,586 of NZ_CP068551.1, forward strand.
AGTGACCCGACCGTTGAGCGCCCGGAGCGCCTCGGGTAAGGTCATGCCATCCGCAACGACAAGGCCACGTCATGACCTCCAAGCTGGAACAACTCAAGCAGTTCACCACCGTAGTCGCCGACACCGGCGACCTCGACGCCATCGCTCGCCTGCAACCGGTGGACGCCACCACCAACCCGTCGCTGCTGCTCAAGGCCGCGGCCCTGCCCCGCTATGCCGACCTCCTGCGCCAGGCCGTCGACGCGGGCAAGGGGGACCTGGGCCTGGCCTGCGATCACTTTGCCGTCGCGGTCGGTCAGGAGATTCTCAAGGTCATCCCGGGGCGTATCTCGACCGAGGTCGACGCACGCCTGTCATTCGACACCGAGGCCACCCTGCAGCGTGCTGAACGCCTGATCGGTCTCTATGAAAAAGCGGGGATCGGCCGCGAACGCGTGCTGATCAAGATCGCTTCGACCTGGGAAGGCATTCGCGCGGCCGAACGCCTGGAGAAAGCGGGCGTACAGACCAACCTGACCCTGCTGTTCACTTTCGCCCAGGCCCAGGCCTGCGCCGATGCCGGCGTGTTCCTCATCTCGCCGTTCGTGGGGCGCATCTACGACTGGTACAAGAAGGCCGAAGGCCGCGACTTCGTCGGCAGTGAAGACCCGGGCGTGCAGTCGGTCACCCGCATCTACGACTACTACAAGCACAATGGCTATGACACGGTGGTGATGGGCGCGAGCTTCCGCAACCTCGGCCAGATCGAAGCACTGGCTGGCTGCGACCGCCTGACCATCAGCCCCGAGCTGCTGCAGAAACTGGCCGAGGACGACGGCCAGCTGAGCCGCCAGCTGGCGCCGGGGGCAGCGGGCGAGCCGCGCCAGAGCCTCGATCAGAGCGCCTTCCGCTGGGCGCTGAACGAAGACGCGATGGCCACCGAGAAACTGGCCGAGGGCATTCGTCTGTTCGCCCGCGACCAGGAAAAGCTCGAGGCGCTGCTGACCGCCACGGCCTGAATGAAAAAAGGGGGCGTCAGCCACGCTGACGCCCCCCTTTCGATTACGTCCGAGGTCAGTGCCGTTCGAGCGCGCTGACCAGATCGTGAAAGGCCTCGCGATTGGAATCGTTGAGCCCCATCAGGATACGGTGCGCTTCCAGCACCTTGGCCTTGACCACTTCCTCGGACTGATCCTGCGAAGGCAGGTCGTCCAGGCACTCCGGGCAAGGGATCGGCCGGTTGACGATATTGAACACCTGATCGAAGCCCATGGACTCCAGCAGGCGGGTGATATCGTCGTGCGTGGTCACCACGGTGGGCAACAGGCCAACCTTCTGCCGGGACAGAATGGACAATTTCGCCAGCAAACCGAGCGTGGTGCTATCGATACTGCGGGTTTCGGTCAGGTCGATGACGATGGCCGAAAAATTCAGTGCGGTAAAAATCTTTTCAATCGTGGCATCCAGCGCTGAACACAATGTCAGCCGGACTTCACCGACGAACTTCAGGACGAAGGTACCGTCCTGCTCGGCGAATTGGATGCGACCGGGGCTCATCCCAGGATTCATGCAAGGTTCCTGCTCAACACCAGCAAGGCAATATCATCCGGCATCTCGCCCAGATTGGCCAGACCGAGAACTTGACGCAAACCACTCAGGGTACCGCCAGCCTGGCTAAGCAGTTGTGGCAGCACCAGTTCCTTGTCTTTCAGGGTATCCCCCGGCAACAGGTCGAGGATGCCATCGGACAACAGGGTCAGGCTGAACGACTCGGGTAGCGCCATGACCAGGTCGTTATATTCGGCCTCTTCGAACAGGCCGACCGGCAGACCACGCCCTTCCAGATAGCGGGCCTGGCCGTTCTCGAACAGCACGGGCAGCGGTAGGTGGCCACCGACGCTGTAGGTCAGCGTACCGCTGTCTTGGTCGATCACCCCGCCGAGCATGGTCACGTGCTTGCCCAGCTTGCAGTTGATCAGCCCACGGTTGATGTGGCCGAGCACGTCCGAGGGCTTGAACTCCGGCAGCCCGCCGCCGCGACGCCACTCGTAGAGCAGGCGCGTGGTCATGAACTTGAGCAGCACGGTGACGAACGCGGAGGACGCGCCGTGCCCGGAGACGTCCGCCAGATAGAAGGCGATGCGCCGTTCGTCGATACGGAAGTAGTCGACGAAGTCACCGGAGAGGTACAGCGACGGAATGATCTGGTGCGCGAAGGTCAGGTCATCCACCTGCCAGGGCGTCACCGGCAGCATGTTCATCTGCACCTGGCGCCCGGCGTTCTGGTCTTCCTGCAGCAGGTGCAGGCTGGCCTGCAGCTCGCGGTTGGCCGCTTCGAGCTTGTCGCGGTAGCGCTGGTTTTCCTGGCGCAGGCGATAGCGGTCGAGCGCTCGGTTTACCGAGTGCTCGAGCACGGCCAGGTCTTCCAGGGGCTTGATCAGGTAATCGGCCGCACCCAGGCGCAGGGCCTCGACGGCATCGTTCATCACGCCGGCCCCGGACACCACGATGACCGGCACTTCGATGCCCAGCGCATTGATTCGGCGGATCAGCTCGAGTCCGTCGACCTGCGGCATGCGCAGGTCACAGATCATCAGGTCGGGGTGTTCCTGCTGAAAGACTTCCAGCCCCTGCAAACCGTTATTGGCCTGCAACACCTTGAAGCCGCTGTCTTCGAGATAGGCCGCGAGGCTTGCACGCACGACGTCGTCGTCGTCGATGATCAGCAGAGTGGCACTGGTTTTGTGCATGGGGTATCCAGGCAAACTGCGCCAGGGCAATTTTTGGTCACTGCCCGTAGCGCGGCGCCGCATCGGTGGCGCCAGGGCGATTTCAAGGGGCAGACGGTACTCCCATCTGTCCAGCGATTCAAGCCGGGACCGGTCGTCGTTCGGCGGCTTTACAGGTCAAATCGGCGGGGGTTATAAGAGCCGCGGGAGAGCTCATAAGAAGAGGACAGGGTCCATGAGTCAGAACGATCGAGCGTACAGCGAGAAACGCGACTACATCCGCATGCGATTGGAAGCTCCAGTCATCCTCCATCATGCTGGCCGGGAAATCCCGGCAATGTGCCTGGATCTCTCCAGTACCGGCATGCAAATCGAGGCCGAAGTCACCTTGAGCATGGGCGACAAGGTCAAGGTCCACATCCCCTCCGAACACAACGAGCTGGCGGGCCTCGATGCCCAGGCCGAGGTGGTGCGCATCAGTGACCTCGAGGACGGCCGTCAGTCGCTCGGGCTGGCCATCCTCTCCATGAGCTGAAATCTGCCCTTACGAAAAAGGCGGCCCAGGGCCGCCTTTTTTGCATCCGCCAAGGTGCTCAGAAGTCGTCCTCGACCTCACCGTCCTTGACCTTGAACTCGCGGCTCTGCAGGTAGGCGTTGCGGATGAAGATGTACTTGTCGCCGCTGACCAGGCGCTCGGCCTGCAGCAGGCTGGCACGGGTATCGATGACTTCCACGCCACGGCTCACGTTGCGGGTCGGCACGTGGTCCATGTACGGATAGGGCGTCAGGAAGCTGTCCGGTACACGGCCGGTGGCATCACGCACGGTGCTCGGGCCGAGGAACGGGATCACCAGGTAGGGCCCGCTCCCCACGCCCCAGGCGCCGAGGGTCTGGCCGAAGTCTTCGTCGTTCTTCTGCAGCCCCATGTGCTTGGCCACATCGAAGAAGCCCAGCAGACCGAAGGTGGTGTTGAACAGCAGACGCCCGGTATCGACGCCGGCATCGTGGAACTTGCCCTGCAGCAGGTTGTTGGCCAGGTTGCCGACATCGCCGATATTGCCGAAGACATTGTGCACGCCGTCTTCGAGGAACTGCGGCGTCACGGCCTGGTAGCCCTGTGCGACCGGCTTCAGCGCGTAGGTGTCGAGCGTGTCGTTGAAGCTGAACATGGCACGGTTGAAGCCCTCCCAGGGGTCATCCTCCGACGCCGCCTGACTCAGCACAGGCAAGCAGCTCAGGCCAACGAGCGCGACCAGACTGCCGAGGCGCGCGATCCAGCGAGTACCGGTCACATGCATTGAATTCTCTCCTTGAGGAAAATAACGTGGCCACCGCCAGCGGCCCGAAGGCCGCGTAGTATAAAGCCAGGAGCCCGTCTTGGGCAGCATAGCGAACAATTGCCATGACCGATAAGACACTGCTGCATACCGCCCACATCCCCGTACGCTGGGGCGACATGGACAGCTACGGACACGTCAACAACATCATCTACATGCAATACCTGGAGGAGGCCCGCGTCGCCTGGCTCGAACTGGCGGGCGTGCCCATGAGCAACGTGCCCCAGGGCCCGGTCGTGCTGCAGACCCAGCACACCTACCTGAAACCCGTGGTCCACCCGGCGACCGTGATCGTCGAGCTGCGCGCCGGCCAGGCTGGTCGCAGCAGCCTGGTAGTCGAGCATCGCCTGAGCACGCTGGACGATCCCGAGACGCTGTACGGCGAAGGTTACTGCAAGCTGGTGTGGGTCGATCACGCCTGCGGCCGTTCCGTTGCCCTGCCAGAACACGTGCGTGCGCTGTTCACCGTCACCTGACGGTCATCTTTTGGTCATCCAGCACCAGTAGATTGAGCGGGGCCACTGTCACGGACGCTGCCATGCCCTCCTCTCCGACCGCCCTCCTCTTCGAGCTATCCGGCTGCCTGGTCGACTTCGGCGCGCGCACGCTGCCCGTCGCCCTGCAACGGCTCTACCCCGAATGCAGCACGACAACGCCTGTCGACACCCCTCAGCAGGCACTGGAGGCTTCACTGGGGCGCCCCGCGACGCCAGCGCAGCTGCAGGCCCTGCGGGAGACGCTCAGCGAGGTGGCCGGCGAACACGCCGAACTGGCGCCAGGCGCCGAACGCCTGCTCAATGACCTGGCCGACGGTGGCGTGCCTTGCGCCTGGCTCGACAGGCTGCCGAGCGATGCCAGCCTGCGCCTGGCCGAGGCGCTGCCGGACTCGGTGCTGGCAGCCCTGCCGCAGCAGGCCAGAGCCTGGCCGGCCCCCGACAGCTGCTGGCAAGCGCTGACCCAGCTGGGGGTCGAGCGCCTGGACGGCTGCATCCTGGTCAGCGGCAACCCGCTGCTGCTGCAGGCCGGGCTGAACGCCGGTTGCTGGACCATCGGTCTGGCCGCCTGCGGCCCCTTGTGCGGGCATGCCCCGGCCGACTGGCAGGCGCTGGCCGGCAACCAGCAGGAGCGCCTGCGTGCCGAAGCCACGCTGCAGCTCTATCGCCTGGGCGCTCATTCGGTGGTCGATCACCTGGGCGAAATCGCCGCCAGCCTGGACGACATCGGCATGCGCCGCAGCAAGGGCGAAAGACCCTGAGCGGTTGATCCGGGTCAGGCAAAAGCGCCGCGCTTGGAGTACCCTTCAGGTACAGGCGGAAAACTTCCAGCATGGCCTGGGGTCAATGCCTATGCCGATTCGACAAGGAGAACTCTATGCCAGCAAGCGACCTGCAGCAGCAACTGGACGCCCTACAGCAACACCTGGCCCAGGACACGCCGCTCAGTGAGGAAGAACGGGCATCGCTTTACCTGCTGACCCAGGAAATCGAGGTGCAACTGGCGCGCGAGGCCGCGGCTGCACCGGATGCGACGCTGGTCGATGGCGTCAACCTGGCAGTGGAGCGTTTCGAGGCCAGCCACCCCACGCTCGCCGGTACCCTGCGCAACATCATGCAAAGCCTGGCCAACATGGGCATCTGAACAGCCTGCGCCGGATGACACCGGCGCCTCCAGCAGAAAATGCCGCCCAAGGGCGGCATTTTTCATGGCATCACTGACGCGCGAGACGACCGTTCTCGCTAGTGATCGCCGCCGTGCTGCGGTAGGGATTGATGTCCAGTCCCCCACGGCGCACATAGCGCGCATACACGGTCAGCGACTGCGGGTTCAGCAGGCGCTGCAGGTCGAGGAAGATGCGCTCCACGCACTGTTCGTGGAAGTCGGCGTGCTGACGGAAGCTCACCAGATAGGCCAGCAGGCTGGCAGGATCCAGCGCCGCGCCCTGGTAGTGCACCACCAGGCTGCCCCAGTCCGGCTGACCGGTGACCGGGCAGTTGGATTTGAGCAGGTGGCTGTGCAGGCACGCCTCCTCCACCCGTCCGGCGTCACAACGCAGCAGCTCCGGCTGCGGGTGATCGTACTGGCTGACGCTGATTTCCAGCTCGTCGATGCACTGGCCCGGCAACGTCGCCACGCCCTCCTCCGCCACTTCCGCCAGCGAACGCAGACGTACGGCCACCGGCTTGCCGACCACCGCAGACAGATCACTGGCCAGGGTTGCCTGCACCTCGTCCCAACTGGTGAACATCGTCTGGTTCAGCGAGTTGAGATAGAGCTTGAACGACTTCGACTCGATGATGTTCGGCGAATCGGCCGGGATGGCGAATTCGGCGATGGCCACCACCGGCTTGCCGGACGGCAGCAGCCAGGACAGCTCATAGCAGTTCCAGTAATCCACGCCCTGATACGGCAGGTTGGCGCCATCCAGGCCCAGCTCGGCCCACTTGGTCGTGCGCGAGATGGGAAACAGCAGTTCGGGGCTGTATTCGGCGATGTACTGGCTGGACTTGCCCAGCGGAGAGTGTTCGGCGGGGTGCTGCATGGTGCGAAATCCGGAATGGCGGGAACCGGGCGAGTTTAATGACTTGAGCAGCGCTTGTCCTGAGCCGTTGCGCAAGGTACACCGGTCGTGGGCACGCAGCCGCGCAGGTGCGCGGCCGCTGGTGCCCCGTCACGGCTCAGCAGTCGCTGGCTGCCAGGAAGATCGCCGCCAGCGCCTCGACCCCGGCCTGATCGACCTCGCTGAAACGCCCGAGCGACGGGCTGTCCAGGTCCAGCACCCCGATCAGTCGGGCATCCTTCACCAGCGGCACGACCAGCTCGCTGTTCGAGGCGCTGTCGCAGGCGATATGCCCGGCGAAGGCATGCACGTCTTCGATGCGCTGCGTCTGCCGGCTGGCAGCAGCGGCGCCACAGACGCCACGGCCGATGGGGATGCGCACGCAGGCAACCTTGCCCTGGAACGGCCCGAGCACCAGTTCGCCGTCCTTGACCAGGTAGAAACCCGCCCAGTTCAGGTCCGCCAGTTCATGGAAGAGGAAGGCGGAGAACTGCGCGGCATTGGCGATGAAATCCCGCTCGCCGCTGAGCAGCGCCTCCAGCTGTGCGCTCAGCAAGCGGTAGCCATCGAGACCGGAGCCGGTTTGCGACAGATCGATCATGCCTGTTGCTCCAGCAGTTGCAGGCCGACCCAGTGACGGGCGAACTGATAGGCGCAACGGCCGTTGCGGTTACCGCGCCCCAGCGCCCAGCGAATGGCGGCCTTTTCCAGCGCCTCGTCCCAGTTCCAGCGCAGGCCGACCTGGCGCGCCTGTACCTCGACCCAATGACGCACGACGATCAGGAAGTGCTCCTGGCTGAAGGGATAGAACGACAGCCACAGACCGAAGCGGTCGGACAGCGCGATCTTGTCCTCGACGGCCTCGCTGGGGTGCAGCTCACCATCGACCATCTTCCAGTTCTCGTTATCGCTCTGCCGCTCGGGCACCAGATGGCGGCGGTTGGAGGTGGCGTACAGCAATACATTGTCCGGCGCCTGCTCGAGCGAGCCGTCGAGCACGCTCTTGAGCACCCGGTAGTCGCCCTCGCCCGCCTCGAACGAGAGGTCGTCGCAGAAGAGCACGAAACGCTGCGACTGCCCCGCCAGCAGCTCCACCACCCGTGGCAGATCGGCCAGGTGGTCGCGCTCGATCTCGATCAGGCGCAGGCCTGCCGCAGCGTGCTCGGCGAGCAGGGCGCGCACCAGCGATGACTTGCCCGTCCCCCGCGCCCCCCACAGCAGCGCGTGGTTGGCCGGCAGGCCGCTGACGAACTGACGGGTGTTGCGCGCCAGCTGCTCGCGCTGGACATCCACCCCCAGCAGATCGCTCAGCGACAGGTCCAGGCACACGTCCAGCGGCTGCAGGAAACCACTGCGGCCATCACGCACCCAGCGCGCCGCCACGCAGTGGCTCCAGTCCACGTGCGGGCGCACCGCCGGCAGCAAGGGTTCAAGGCGTTCCAGCACCTGCTCGGCGCGGACCAGAAAGTCCAGCAATCGGGAATCCACGATCGACTACTCCTTTTGCGCAGAACCGCACGTTGCAGGCTCTGCCGATACAGCGTCGCGATCAGCTATGCTTGGCATGCGCCAAGGATCAGAGACACGCACACATTCATGGATATTTCGCTCACCAATCGCCTGTCATTCAAACAGGCCGGCCTGACCGTGCTGGTGGCGTTTATCCTCGGCACGCTGTTGAGCGTCACCCAGGTGGCGATCGATTATGCCAGCGAAGACGCCTCCATCAACCGAGAGATTCGCGCCCTGCTGGAAATCAGCCACAACCCGGCAGCGCGCATCGCCTACAACATCGACGCGGAACTGGCCCAGGAGCTGGTGCTCGGCCTGTTGCGCTCGCCAGCGGTTACCCGCGCCGAGCTGATCGACAACAGCGGCCTGGTGCTGGCCAGCGTCAGCCGGCCGCGCAGCGAGAGCCGCTACAGGGTATTCAGCGATAGCCTGTTCAGCGCCGAGCGCGAATTCCAGGACCCGCTCTTCGTCTCCCATGCGCCCCATGAGGCGCTGGGCATTCTGCGCCTGGAGGTCGACACCTATGCCTTCGGCAGCCACTTTCTGCGGCGCTCCCTGCTGACCCTGCTGACCGGTTTCGCCCGCAGCCTGCTGCTGTCGCTGATCCTGCTGGTGCTGTTCTACTTCATGCTGACCAAGCCGCTGACCGGCGTGATCCGCGCGCTCAGCGAGCGCAACCCGCAGGACCCGCAGCATCGCCCGGTGCCCTGCCCGGAAGGCCACGAGCGCGATGAGATCGGCATTCTGGTGGAGGTCACCAACCGCCAGCTGTCGAGCATCGCCCAGGAAATCGAGCAGCGGCGCAACGCCGAGGACCGCCTGACCCAGTACCTGAACGAGCTGGAGAACATCGTTTCGGCGCGCACCGCCGAACTCAAGGCCACCAATGCCCGCCTCAGCCAGTCCAACCGCGAACTCGAGGTCGCCCGTACCACGGCGCTGAACATGGCGCAGGCGCGTTCGGCCTTCCTGGCCAACATGAGCCACGAGATTCGCACGCCGCTCAACGGCCTGCTGGGCATGCTCGCCCTGGCGCTGGACGGCCCGCTCAGTGCCGAACAACGCCAGCAGCTGGGCATCGCCCATGACTCCGGCAAGGTGCTGGTCGACCTGCTCAACGATATCCTCGACCTGTCCAAGTTCGAGGCCGGGCAACTCGAACTGGAGTCCATCCCGTTCGATATCGGCGCACTGGCCGAAGAAACCGCCAGCCTGCTGTCGCAGAACGCGGCAGGTGCCGTCGAGCTGACCTGCCTGATCGACCCCGCGCTGCCGGCGCAGGTGCTGGGTGACCCGACCCGGGTGCGCCAGATCGTCAGCAACCTGCTGTCCAATGCCTTGAAGTTCACCCGCTTCGGCCGCGTCGACCTGGCGCTGACGCGCTGCCCCGAGGGGATCTGCATCCGCGTGCGCGATACCGGCATCGGCATCTCCGAGGAAGCCCAGGCGCGCATCTTCCAGCCTTTCGCCCAGGCCGAGGTGGGCATCACCCGCGAGTATGGCGGTACCGGCCTCGGCCTGGCGCTGACCCGACGTCTCTGCGAGGCCATGCATGGCCAGCTCAGCCTCGACTCCAAGGAAGGCTTCGGCAGCGAGTTCCGCGCCGAACTGCCGCTGCCCACGCATGCGCAGGCCAACCCGCAGCCGCTGCTGCAAGGCAACATCGTCGCGCTGACCGCCGCCAGCAGCGGCCTGCAGCAGATGCTCAGCCAATGGCTGCCCGCCTGGGGCCTGGGCTTCCGCCGCCTGGATACCGATGCCAGCCTGCTCGGTGTCGACGCCGACCTGCTGATCAGCGACTGCCCGGAGTGCCTGCTCGGCATTCGCCCGGCCATCAGCACACCGGTGCTGCTGGTGACGGCCTATGGCAACTTCCTGCCGCACGATCAGGCGCAGCGTCTCATGCCCCTGCTGCAGATCGCCCGCCCGCTGTCCCGCAGCGGCCTGATCCAGGTGCTGCGGCACATTCTGCAGAGCGACGACGGCGACGTGCATGCCGACGCCCAGACCAAGCCGACCCGCTCGAGTTCGGCCCGCGTGCTGCTGGTCGAGGACAACCCGGTGAACCAGATGGTGGCCAAGGGCATGCTGAGCAAGCTCGGCTACCAGGTACTGATCGCCGGCCACGGCGCCGAGGCCCTGGACGTGCTGGAGCAGGAGTCCGTCGACCTGGTCCTGATGGACTGCAACATGCCGGTGATGGATGGCTACGAAGCCAGCCGACGCATTCGCAGCAATGGTCGCTGGCCGGAACTGCCGATCGTGGCCCTGACCGCCAATGCGCTGTCCGACGAGCGCGAACGCTGTCGCGCCGCCGGCATGAACGATTACCTGGCCAAGCCCTTCCAACGCGAGGAGCTGGCAAACATGCTCAACACCTGGCTGCCGGAGAGCGTCAGCCGTTGAGCCTGGCCAGCAGCTGGTCCAGGTTGCGCCGCAGCCCCTCCATCTCCAGCAACTCCTGATCGGCGAACTGGCACAGCAGCTGCGCCTTCAATGGCGGGACCTGCGCACGCAAGCCCTGCCCCGCCTCGCTCAGTGCCAGATGCACCTCACGTTCGTCGCTGGCCGAACGCCGCCGCAGCACCAGGCCCATCTGCTCCAGGCGCTTGAGCAGCGGCGTGAGGGTCCCCGAATCCAGCTGCAGGCGCTGGCCGAGCGCCTTGAGCGTGGGCTGCACCGGCGCCTGGTCCTGCCATTGCCACAGCACCAGCATCACCAGGTACTGCGGGTAGGTCAGGCCCAGCGCGTCGAGCATCGGCTTGTAGGCACGAATGACCGCGCGTGACGCCGCGTACAGCTTGAAACACAGCTGGTTGTCCAGCTGCAGTTGCGCGCTATCGGATGCACTCATTGCAACAGCGCTTCGATCTCGCTGCCCAGCTCTTCCGGCTTGGTGGTCGGGGCGAAACGCTTGACCACCTGGCCATCCTCACCAATCAGGAACTTGGTGAAGTTCCATTTGATGCCCTGGCTGCCGAGCAGGCCCGGCGCACGCTTCTTCAACTGCACGAACAGCGGATGCGCATCGCTGCCATTGACGTCGACCTTCTTGAACAACGGGAAGCTGACACCGAAGTTCAGCTCGCAGAACTCGGAGATCGCCCCTTCGTCACCCGGCTCCTGCTTGCCGAACTGGTTGCAGGGGAAGCCAAGCACCACCAGGCCCTTGTCCTTGTACTGCTGCCAGATGCTTTCCAGGCCCTTGTACTGGGGAGTGAAGCCGCACTTGCTGGCGGTGTTGACCACCAGCACGGCCTTGCCGCCGAAGTCCGCCAGGGTTTTCTGCTCGCCCTTGATGGTGGTGACCGGAATATCGAAAAGCGCATTGCTCATGGGAATCGTCCTGAATGGATGAGAGTGGCGAACAAAATAGCGAGCAATTAAATTGCATGCAATTTAATACCCATAAAAATAAGGCGCATGGATAGCGCCTCATTGCCTGGCCGCAGCGTTACACCAAGGTTGCGCCCAGCGCCTGCACCGGCCTGGCGAGTTGCGGCGCTTCGCCCTGGAGGCGTACGCGCAGCCCGTCGATCTCGCGGCGCATCGGGTAGTGCTTGCGCAGGTGGTCGAATGCCGCGCGGCGCGTGGCGGCCTCGCCCACGAGGCTGCGGCGAAAATCGGCGTCGTCGCGCCTTGGGTCGTACACCGCCCGGCACAGGCTGGTCAGCAGCCAGCCGGGCTCGGCGCTGGCGTCGATGCACAGCTCACCCAGCCAGGGCGGCGGCAGCAGATCGCCCAGGCTCACCTGCTCGGCCACGCCGAGAACGCGGCAGCAGGCCTGATAGATCTGCGCCGTACCGCGCAGCTTGCCGTCCAGACTGTAGCCGGCGATATGCGGCGTCGCCAGCTGGCACAGCGCGGCCAGTTCGACATCGACCTGCGGCTCCCCCTCCCACACATCCAGCACGGCCTGAAGATCGCGCCGCATCGGCAACAGCTCGCGCAGGGCGGCGTTGTCCACGACCGCGCCACGACTGGCGTTGATCAACCAGGTGCCAGGCTGCAATGCGGCCAGGCGCCGGGCATCGAACAGGTGACGTGTCGACGCGTCCAGCGGCGTATGCAGGCTGATCACGTCGCACGCCTCGATGATCCGCTGCAGATCGACGAACGCGCCGCCCTCGGCAGCCTGTCGCGGCGGGTCACAGACCAGCACCTGCCAGCCCAGCGCCTGCAGCACATCGACCAGGCGCCCGCCAACCTGCCCCGCGCCCACCACGCCGTAGACCCGCGTGGCCGGGTCGGCCCCCTCGCGCTCGGCCAGGGCGAGGATGCTGCCCAGCACGTAATCGACCACGCCACGGGCATTGCAGCCCGGCGCACTGCTCCAGGCGATGCCCGCCTCGGCGAAGTAGTCGAGGTCCAGATGATCGGTGCCGATGGTGCAGGTGCCGACGAAACGGACCTTGCTGCCTTCGAGCAGGGCGCGGTCGACCTGGGTCACCGAGCGCACCAGCAGCAGGTCGGCATCACGCACGTCCGCCGCGCCGATCGCACGTCCAGGCAGGCGGCGGATACGGCCGAAACCGGCAAAGAATTCATCGAGCAGGGGAATGTTTTCGTCAGCGACTATCAGCATGGCGGGCTCCACGAGGCAGGCGTCCATTCTAAGCCAGCATCGCCGTCAGCGTCGCCCCGCAGGCCGCTTGACGGTGCGTCACACCGAGCTTTCCTGACCGACACGTCAAGGCGTAGACTACGCGGTTTCCTGCCTTCCCGAAGAACCGAAATGTCCACCGACACCCGCCTTGGCCGCGTGCGCACGGAACTGCGCAGCCTGCTCCTGCTGGCCACCCCCATCATCATCGCCCAGCTGGCACACACCGCCATGGGCTTCGTCGATACGCTGATGGCCGGGCGCGTCAGCCCGCAGGACCTGGCCGCCGTGGCGCTGGGCAACTCGATCTGGGTACCGGTGTTCCTGCTGATGACCGGCGTGCTCCTGGCGACCACACCCAAGGTCGCACAGCGTTTCGGCGCCGGCGAAGAACCGAGCATCGGCCCGCTGGTACGCCAGGCCCTGTGGCTGGCCCTGGCCGTGGGCGGCAGCGCGGCGACGCTGCTGTGGAATGCCGAGTTCATCCTACGCCACATGAATGTCGAGCCGGCCCTGGTCACCCCGGCCATGGGCTATCTGCGGGCCGTGGCCTGTGGCTTTCCTGCGGTCGCGCTGTTCCATGTGCTGCGCTGCTTCAGCGACGGCCTGGGCCACACGCGACCGACCATGGTGCTGGGCATCATCGGCCTGATGCTGAACATTCCGGCCAACTACATCTTCATCTACGGCAAGTTCGGTTTGCCGGCCATGGGCGGTGTCGGCTGCGGCTGGGCCACGGCGCTGGTGATGGGCTTCATGCTGATCGGCATGCTGGTCTGGGTGAAATGGGCGCCCTACTACCGCGCCAGCGGGCTGTTCGCTCATTTCGAGTGGCCGCAATGGGCCGTGATCCGCCGCCTGCTGGCCATCGGCGTACCGATTGGCGTGGCCGTCTTCGCCGAATCCAGCATCTTCGCGGTGATCGCCCTGCTGATCGGCGGCCTCGGCGCGACCGTGGTCGCCGGGCACCAGATTGCCCTGAACTTCAGCTCCATGGTGTTCATGATTCCCTACTCGCTGGCCATGGCCTCCACAGTGCGCGTCGGTCAGGCACTGGGACGCGGGCAGCCGCGCGAGGCGCGCTTCGCGGCCGGTGTGAGCATGGGCGCCGCGCTGGGCTACGCCTGCCTGTCGGCCAGCCTGATGCTGTTGCTGCGCGAGCAGATCGCGCAGATCTATACCCCGGACAAGGCAGTGATCGCGGTGGCGGCGACGCTGATCGTGTACTCCGCGCTGTTCCAGTTCTCCGATGCCATCCAGGTCACTGCTGCCGGCGCCCTGCGTGGTTATCAGGACACCCGCATCACCATGCTGCTGACGCTCTTCGCCTACTGGGGCATCGGCCTGCCGGTGGGCTACGCCCTGGGGCTGTCCGACTGGCTCGGCGAACCCAGCGGCCCCAGCGGCCTGTGGCAGGGCCTGGTGGTCGGCCTGACCTGCGCGGCGGTGATGCTCGCCATTCGCCTGGCGCGCAGCGCACGCAGGCGCATTCGTCACGCGGCCTGAACGAGGGCGATTGGATAGCCGGGGGATCGGCTCTAGACTGAGCCCATGACACGACTCGTCCTGTTCCTCGGCCTCCTGCTGCTGGCCGGCTGCCAACCGGGCAACGACGGGCTGGCGCTGCAGCGCGACTACCTCGAACGCCTGCAGCGCTCGCTCGACGGTGCGGACTTCGCGCCCTTCGACACGCGCACGCTCAGCCAGTATCGCCTGCCCGCGCGACGCCAGCGCCTGCTGGAGCTGCCGGAACTGCGCATCGGCCTGCTCGATCTGGTGATCGATGCGCGGCGCTGCCCGCACCTGCAGCAACTCATCAGCCAGCGCAACAGCAGCCTGGGCAAGCAGCTCCTGCCCAGCCAGCGCCTGGGTTACGAGGGCGACCTGCTGCGCGCCATCGACGACTGCCTGCCGCACCTGCCGGACAGCGCCAGCCTGAAAGGCACCCTGCAGCGCCTGGCCGCAGAGAAACGCCGGCAACTGCCCGCCGTGTTCTGGAACGCACTCAATGGCAGCCCGGAGTTCGAGCACTACCTGCGTTTCGCCGACCAGGCATTGCCGCTCGGCAGCCAGGAAGACAACGCCGCCCTCGACGCCCTGCAGCGCCTGGCCAGCGTCGGCGCGGCCCTGCCCCGCCAGCTGCCGCCGGGCAGCGACACCCTGGATCCGCTGTTCTTCGCGCTCTACGCCAGCGAGCAAGGCGGCCAGCTGATCACCAGCCTGGCCAGCCTGCGCCACACCCTCGACGCCGGCAGTGAACTGCTGGAGCAGCGCCAGCGCACGCGCCCCCTGTGCCCGCTGGGCCAGGCGACGCCACGCGGGCGCATCCTGCAGAACATCTTCGTCAAATTCTACGCAGGCGGCCTGCAGCCGTACCTGGCGCAGGTCGACCAGCG
The DNA here is from genome assembly GCF_017915135.1 of Ectopseudomonas khazarica. NCBI lineage: Bacteria > Pseudomonadati > Pseudomonadota > Gammaproteobacteria > Pseudomonadales > Pseudomonadaceae > Ectopseudomonas > Ectopseudomonas khazarica. The sequence goes on from NZ_CP068551.1 coordinate 3,279,699, forward strand.
CGGCCAGCAGTGGCAGGCGGCGCTGCACCAGCTGCAGCGCGTCGAGGGCATTCCAGCGGCCACCCGCGAGCACCTGCAGCGACTGGCTGGCGAACAGGATGGCTTGTGGCAGGCGTTTCGCGCCGCCACGGCGCGCCACGTCAAGGCCTGGCAGAAGGTGCTGAACAGCTGCGGCCTGGCGCCGGGGCAAACGGGATGGAAAGGCGCCGGGCGCGACGCCGAATCCTAGGCTGGCTAGTCCGTCTTCTTGCGGATCCAGTACAGGTAGGTGCCGTCTTCCTCGGCCTGGCCGAGCAGCTCATGGCCCAGGAACACACAGAACTTGGGAATGTCACGACGGGTCGAGGGATCGGTGGCGATCACCTTGAGCAGGCCGCCCGGCGACAGGTCGCGCACCTTGTTGTGCAGCATCATCACCGGCTCGGGGCAGTTCAGGCCACTGGCGTCGAGCAGGTCATCGTGATTGAGGGTCAGGGCTTCGGACATAGGGGGCTCCACAGGCAGGCGCGCATTGTCGCGCAAAGCTGACCTCCAGGTCACCCTGCGCGCACAACCTTGGATGGGCGGCGCATGCTCGCCAACTGCGGCAGAGTGCCTGCGCTCCGGCGTGTCAGGGATGGCCCGCACGCGCGCTCCGGGAGGACTCCGGAACGACGCGGGAGTCCGGGCCGGGCCCCTGCGGCCCGAGCCCGGTTCATCCCCTCACTTGCCGTGGCGGCGCAGATGACAGGTCACTTCCTCACGGTCGTGGTAGAGCTGCTTGCAGCCGATACTGACCTTCATGCCTCGCTCCGCCAGCCCCGACGCGATGCGCTCTAGCAAGCGCCGCACCTCGGCATAGCGCTGCTTCATCGGCAGCTTGAGGTTGACCACCGCCTCGCGGCACAGCCCCTCGCCCAGCCAGGTCTCGATCATCGAGGCAGTGCGCGCCGGCTTCTCGACGATATCGCAGACCATCCAGTGCACCGGATGGCGCGGGCGGAAGGTAAAGCCGTCAGCCCGCTGGTGCACCACGAACCCCGAATACATCAGGCTTTCGGCCATCGGCCCGTTGTCCACGGCGGTGACGCGGATTTCCCGGTTGACCAGCTGCCAGGTCCAGCCACCGGGCGCAGCGCCCAGGTCCACGGCGGTCATGCCCGGCGCCAGGCGCTGGTCCCACTGTTCACGCGGGATGAAGTGATGCCAGGCCTCCTCCAGCTTGAGCGTGGAACGGCTCGGCGCCTCGCGCGGGAACTTGAGGCGCGGAATGCCCATCGGCCACATCGCCAGGTTATCCGCCTCGGCGATGCCGGCGAACACCTCGCGGCCGCTCTTGAAGGTCAGCAGCAGGCGCGGTTTCTTCGCGTCCTCCACCAGCCTGCCGGCCTTGAGCAGCGCCTTGCGCAGCGGGGCCTCGAACTTCTTGCAGAAGGTGGAGACTTCCTTGCCCTCGTTGGTGTCGAGCACCTCCAGCCACAGGCTGCCGCACACCGGGTAGTCGGCCAGTGCCTCCAGCAGCACACTGATGCGCTCGCTCTCCGGCAGCTCGACGAAGCGCCCACGCGCCCACTGCCGCGGGAAGATCAACTGGTTGAAACGCACGCTGCGCATCAGGCGCTCGCAATCGGCCGCATCGTTGCAGACGAACTCGGCGCACGCGCTGCCAGGCTTGGCCTTGGAGTAGCCGGGCACGTCCAGACGAGCCGCGAGGTCGCTGATCTCGGCGCAGACCTCGCCCTCGAAACCGGGGCGGCAATGCAGAAACAGGGTATTCATCAAAGCGTCTCCTTGAGCCGCGCATGATACCTGAGGCGGGAACCTGAGGCCTGCAAACCTGTCCAGCTACTGTGTAGCCATCATCGTTTGAAGCGGCTACGACTGCTCGCAAACCACGCACATTCAAGGATACGGCTCGCAAGACTCGTCAGGCGGGACTAGCTTGAGAGTCTGCCGCCATCAGACATAGCCCGAACCGTGCGGGCCCAAGGAGACGTGCAATGCCCTCCCTCGATAGCCTGAACTGCCGCCGCGAACTGAAGATCGGCGACACCACCTACCACTATTTCAGCCTGCCCGAGGCGGCCCGCCGCCTTGGCGATATCCAGCGCCTGCCCAAGTCGCTCAAGGTGCTGCTGGAAAACCTGCTGCGCAACGAAGACGGCCAGACCGTGAGCGCCGAAGACCTGCAGGCCATGGTCGACTGGCTCGACCAGCGCGCCTCGGACCGCGAGATACAGTACCGCCCGGCACGGGTCCTGATGCAGGATTTCACCGGCGTCCCGGCGGTGGTCGACCTGGCCGCCATGCGCGACGCCATGGCCAGGGCCGGCGGCGATCCGCAGCGCATCAACCCGCTGTCGCCGGTGGACCTGGTCATCGACCACTCGGTGATGGTCGACCGCTACGCCTCCTCCAGCGCCTTCCACGACAACGTCGAGCTGGAAATGCAGCGCAACGGCGAACGCTATGCCTTTCTGCGCTGGGGCCAGCACGCCTTCGCCAACTTCAGCGTGGTACCGCCAGGCACCGGCATCTGCCACCAGGTCAACCTCGAATACCTGGCGCGCACCGTGTGGACGAAGAGCGAGGACGGCGCCACCCTCGCCTACCCCGACACCCTGGTCGGCACCGACTCGCACACCACCATGATCAATGGCCTCGGCGTGCTCGGCTGGGGGGTTGGCGGCATCGAGGCGGAAGCAGCGATGCTCGGCCAGCCGGTGTCGATGCTGATCCCCGAGGTCATCGGCTTCAAGCTCAGCGGCAAGCTCAAGGAAGGCATCACCGCCACCGACCTGGTGCTCACCGTGACGCAGATGCTGCGCAAGAAAGGCGTGGTGGGCAAATTCGTCGAGTTCTACGGCGACGGCCTGGCCGAGCTGCCACTGGCCGATCGCGCCACCATCGCCAACATGGCACCGGAATACGGCGCCACCTGCGGCTTCTTCCCGGTGGATGACATCACCCTCGGCTACCTGCGCCTGTCCGGCCGCCCGGAAGCGAGCGTGCAACTGGTCGAGGCCTACAGCAAGGCCCAGGGCCTGTGGCGTGAAGCCGGGGCAGAACCGCTGTTCAGCGACAGCCTGAGCCTGGACATGGGCAGCGTCGAAGCCAGCCTGGCCGGGCCCAAGCGTCCGCAGGACCGCGTCGCGCTGGGCCAGGTCAGCCAGGCCTTCGACGACTTCGTCGGCCTGCAGCTGAAACCGGCGGCCAGGGAAGAAGGCCGCATGCTCAATGAAGGCGGCGGCGGTACGGCCGTCGGCGGCGACCAGCAGAGCGGCGGGATCGACTACCAGGACGACGGCCATACCCACCGCCTGCAGGATGGCGCCGTGGTGATCGCCGCCATCACCTCCTGCACCAACACCTCCAACCCCAGCGTAATGATGGCGGCCGGCCTGCTGGCCAAGAAAGCCGTGGAACGGGGCCTGCAACGCCAGCCCTGGGTCAAGAGCTCCCTCGCCCCAGGCTCCAAGGTGGTCACCGAGTACTTCGCGGCCGCCGGACTGACCCCCTACCTGGAAAAACTCGGCTTCGACCTGGTGGGCTACGGCTGCACCACCTGCATCGGCAACTCCGGCCCGCTGCGCGAGCCCATCGAGAAAGCCATCGCCAAGGCCGACCTGACCGTGGCCTCGGTGCTCTCCGGCAACCGCAACTTCGAGGGCCGCGTGCATCCGCTGGTGAAGACCAACTGGCTGGCCTCGCCACCCCTGGTGGTCGCCTATGCCCTGGCCGGCAGCGTGCGCATCGACCTCACCCGGGACGCGCTTGGCACCGGCAAGGACGGCCAGCCGGTCTACCTCAAGGACATCTGGCCGAGCCAGGCGGAAATCGCCGACGCCATCGCCAAGGTCGATACCGCGATGTTCCGCAAGGAGTATGCCGAGGTCTTCGCCGGCGACGCGAAATGGCAGGCGATCAGCGTGCCCGAGGCCGATACCTACGCCTGGCAGACGGACTCCACCTACATCCAGCACCCGCCGTTCTTCGAGAACATCGCCGGCGATCCCCCGCGCATCACTGACATCCGCGATGCGCGCATCCTCGCCCTGCTGGGCGACTCGGTGACCACCGACCACATCTCGCCGGCCGGCAACATCAAGGCCGACAGCCCGGCCGGACGCTACCTGCGCGACAATGGCGTGGCCCAGGCCGACTTCAACTCCTATGGCTCGCGCCGTGGCAACCATGAGGTGATGATGCGCGGCACCTTCGCCAACATCCGCATCCGCAACGAAATGCTCGGCGGCGAGGAAGGCGGCAACACCCTGCACATCCCCAGCGGTGACAAGCTGGCGATCTACGACGCCGCCATGCGCTACCAGAGCGAAGGCACGCCGCTGCTGATCGTCGCCGGCAAGGAGTACGGCACCGGTTCCAGCCGCGACTGGGCAGCCAAGGGCACCAACCTGCTGGGCGTCAAGGCCGTGATCGCCGAGAGTTTCGAGCGCATCCACCGCTCCAACCTGGTGGGCATGGGCGTGCTGCCGTTGCAGTTCAAGCCCGGCACCGATCGCAACACCCTCGCACTGACGGGCCAGGAGACGCTGGCCATCGAAGGGCTCGAAGGCGTGGAGCTGCGCCCGCAGATGCCCCTGACCCTGATCGTCAGCCGCAAGGACGGCCAGCAGGAACGGGTCGAAGTGCTGTGCCGCATCGATACGCTCAATGAGGTCGAGTACTTCAAGGCCGGTGGCATCCTGCACTACGTGCTGCGCCAGATGATCGCCAACTGACGCAAATGCCCTGCTGCTTCCTGCGGCAGGGCGCCTATTCTTCGTTGGGCCAGGGACGGCCGCCATCGCGACAGAAATGTGACGCCATTCAAAAAGCGTTACACTCGCAAAAAACGGATTCAGCCCTCAACTTCGCCACTTGCCGGCCGATGACAGGGCATTACAACGACGGATACCTGCCATGCGTAACAACCAACCGGTCACCCAGCGCGAACGCACCTTCCCTGCGCAGCAGCGTCTGATCTCCACTACCGATCTCAAGGGTCAGATCACCTACTGCAACGACGCCTTCGTCGAGATCAGTGGCTTCACCCGCGAAGAACTGCAACGTGCGCCGCACAACATCGTGCGCCACCCGGACGTTCCGCCGGCCGTGTTCGATCACATGTGGACGACCCTCAAGAGTGGCCGCCCGTGGATGGGTATCGTCAAGAACCGCTGCAAGAGCGGTGACTTCTACTGGGTCAACGCCTACGTCACCCCGATCACCGAGAACAACCAGGTGGTCGGCTACGAGTCCGTCCGCGTCAAGCCCAGCGCCGAGCAGGTACGCCGCGCAGAGGCACTCTACGCACGGGTCAACGCCGGAAAGTCGGCCATTCCGGCGAGCAATCAGTGGGTGCCCATCGTCCAGGCGTGGATGCCGTTTATCCTGGTCAGCCAGATCGGTTTTCTCATCGGCCACTGGATGGGCAGCAACTGGGGCTTCATCCTCGCCGCCCTGCTCTCCGTGCCGCTGGGCCTGGCCGGCATCGCCTGGCAGACCCGTGGCATCAAGCGTCTGCTGCGCATCGCCGAGCAGACCACCTCCGACCCGCTGATCGCGCAGATGTACACCGACAGCCGTGGCGCCGAAGCACGCCTGGAGATGGCCATGCTCAGCCAGGGTGCGCGCCTGAAGACCTGCCTCACCCGGCTGCAGGACACCGCCGAGCACCTGACCCAGCAGGCGCGTGAAGCCGACAAGCTGGCCCACAACAGCTCGGCCGGCCTGGAGCGTCAGCGCAGCGAAACCGAACTGGTCGCCACCGCCGTCAACGAGATGGCCGCCACCACCCTGGAAGTGGCCAGTAATGTCGCCCGCACCGCCATCGCCACCCAGGAGGCCAATCGCCTGACCAGCGAGGGCCGCGGCATCGCCGAGGAAACCCGCGAAGCGATCCAGCGCCTGTCGCAGTCGGTGGGCGATACCGGCGAGACCGTCACCCGCCTGGCCCAGGACAGCAATGAAATCGGCGGCGTGGTCGATGTGATCAAGGGCATCGCCGACCAGACCAACCTGCTGGCCCTCAACGCGGCCATCGAAGCGGCCCGCGCCGGCGAGATGGGGCGTGGTTTCGCCGTGGTGGCGGATGAAGTCCGGTCGCTGGCGCAACGCACCGCCGAATCCACCGAGCAGATCCACACGCTGATCGCCAAACTGCAGCGCACCGCCGAAGAAGCGGTGATGACCATGGAAATCGGCCGCAAGCAGGCCGACGAAGGCGTCGAACGCGTGCTGAAGGCCGACCAGGCGCTGTCCGGCATCAGCGATTCGGTCGCCAACATCGCCGACATGGCCAACCAGATTGCTGCCGCCGCGGAAGAACAGAGCGCCGTGGCCGACGAGATCAATCGCAACATCACCACCATCGCCCAGCTGGCCGACCAGACGGCTGGCGAGGCGCAGAACACGGCCAAGCTCAGCCAGGCCCTGACCGGCACCGCCCAGGGCCAGTACGCGCTGGTCGAACGCTTCAACCGCTGACCCCGACCCGGCGCAGTGGCTCAGCCGCTGCGCCGGGTTGCGCACCTGCGCGGTTCCAGGCGCACAGTACGTCCAGCAACGCCCAACCCGAGACCTTCCCCATGAGCTTTGTAACGAAGCGACGAATTCTCTTCGGCGACTGCGACCCGGCCGGCATCGTCTACACGCCACGCATCAGCTACTTCGTCATCGAAGCGGTGCACGACTTCCTGGCTCACGCCCTTGGCGGGCCGGCCATACGCGAACTCTTCGCGATGGGCATTCTGCCTCCCGCCCGCGCGCTGTCGATCGAGTTCCTGGCGCCCATGGCCTGGGACGAGGTCATCGACATCGAGGTGCGCAGCGGCGATCTCACCACCAGCTCATTCTCCTTCTTCGTCGAGGCCCGCAATGCCGCGCACGACGTCACCTTCCGCGCCACCCTCACGCAGGTAGCCGTGTCCCCCGAGAGCAAGCGCCCCATCCCGCTGCCCCAGGCGCTGCGTGACGCCCTGAGCGCGACCTGACGCCCCACGGCGACCCGACACGCGCCTGCATGCGGCGTTTCTGCAGTACCCAGGCGCCGGGCAGCCGTGCAATCATCCGGCACAACGCAGTGCACGCGAAGGGAATGATGAGGCATGAAACGGATAGCCGTTTTCGGCAAGCCAGGTGGCGGCAAGTCCACACTGGGCAGGAAACTGGCACAGGCCAAGGGCCTCGAGCTGTTCCCCCTGGACCTGATGGTCTACCGAGCCGACGGAACCAAGGTGGCGAACGAGGAATACGCCGCGGCGCACCGCGCCATTCTGGACCGGGACGGCTGGATCATCGAAGGTCTGGGCACGCTGGAGTCCTTCTGGCAACGGCTGGAATCCGCAGACACGCTCATCTACGTCGACCTGCCGTACTGGCAGCACTACTGGTTCACCTGCAAGCGACTGCTGCAGAGCGCATGGGTGAGACCGGAAGGCTGGCCGCAGGGCAGCTCCGTGCTGAAAGGCACCCTGGCGAGCTGGAGATACCTGCGCCTGTCACCACGTTTCTGGACCAGCGCCTTGCTCGCCAAGATCGAGGCAAGCGCCGCCGGCAAGGCGCTCTACCACTTGCAGTCGACCGCAGATATCGACGCCTTCGTCAACGCGCATACGGTGCGCCGCTGAACACGCGCCAGTCGATCAACGGCAAATTCAATCCCTCGGTAGCCATCACCATGCCCTTTCCAGCCCATGAATACGACGCACTGATCAGCCTCAAGGGCGTAGGCCCGACCGTCGTTCGGCGACTCGAGCAGATAGGTTTCAACTCACTCGGCGATCTGGCCGAAGCCTGCGTCGGCGATATCGTCAGCGCCGTATCGGCCCAGCTTGGCTCGACCTGCTGGAAGAACAGCCCGCAGGCACGCGCAGCCATCCAGGCGGCCATCGACCTGGCCAGATCCCGTCAGTGAATCCACCCTGCACACAGAGCCAAGGAGCCCGGCATGCCTGCCCACGAGAAGATCGACTATGTCGAATACCCCACCCGCAATCTGCCAGCCAGCAAAGCCTTCTTCCAGGCCGCATTCGGCTGGCATTTCACGGATTACGGCCCGGATTACACGGCATTCGCGGGCGAAGGCCTGGACGGCGGATTCTTCAGCGCCGAGATGTCGGCGCGTAGTGAAAACGGCAGCGCGCTGATCGTGTTCTACAGCGCGCGACTGGAGGAAACGCTGCACAAGATCGAGGCCGCTGGCGGGAAGATCGTCAAACCGATCTTCGCCTTCCCGGGAGGCAGGCGCTTCCACTTCGTCGAGCCCGGCGGCAACGAGTTCGCCGTGTGGTCGGAGCCGGACAGCCAGTAGCCGACACCCTCTGCAGCAGTGCCCGCCCTCGCCCAGGTCCCGTACGCGGTGCCAGGGGTGCGGGAATACCGGCGGAGAAACGCTGTAATAGTTGACCGCCGGCATTCGTTTGACCACTGCCCTGGGTGCACATTAACGTCCCTGCCCTTCACCTCTCGGGCGAGCGTCGCTGCGCCCGGGTCGTGGATGCGGATCATGCTGATCGATGCCCGCCGAGGCCTTGGCCTTCACCTGCCTGCAAGCGGGCCAGCTGAACACCCCGCTCGAACAGGCGGCGCGGAACGGCGAGGGCCAGTTGATTGCACTGCACGATGTCGTCGCCCTGGTGCGAACGCTGCTGGGCCTGTCCGCTGCCAGCCAGGCGCGTGAGCGGTTGCGCGCAGCCATTGCCGATGAGCCCCCCGACTACCTGAACGAGATATCCCGATGCCCGATCTTTCCGTCCATCTGACTACGCCACGTCTGCTGCTGCGCCCACTGGAAGCTGCGGATGCCCCGGCACTGTTCGCAATCTTTTCCGATCCCCAGGTCATGCAGTACTGGAACACCCCGGCCTGGGCCTGCGAGGCCGTGGCACAGGACTTCATCCGCGCGGAATGCCAGGCCATGCACGACGGCCAGCGCCTGACCCTGGCCATCGTCAACAGGGACAGCGGCGAGCTGATCGGCAAATGCCTGCTGTTCAGCTACGAACCCGAGTCGCGGCGCGCGGAGATCGGCTTCGGCATTGCCTCGAGCGCCTGGGGCCGGGGTTACATCCAGGAGGCGGCCCGCGAGCTGCTGCGCCACGGCTTCGAAACCCTGGGGCTCAACCGCGTCGAAGCGGAGATCGACCCGAGCAACGCCGCCTCCGGGCGGGCCCTGGAACGCCTGGGCTTCAGCAAGGAAGGTCTGCTCCGCCAACGCTGGATCATCGACGGGCAGGTATCGGATTCGGCACTCTACGGGCTGCTCAGCGAAGATTGGTATAGCCTTCAGGACAGGCAACAGCAGCGGTGAGGCCATGCAGAGAATCGAGCACATCCGCCAGATGGCGCGCTACAACAGCTGGATGAACGAACGCCTGTACGCTGCGGCTGCCGCTCTGCCCGACGAGGCATTGAGCGCCGAGCGCGGCGCGTTCTTCGGCTCGATCCTGGGTACCCTGAATCACCTGGTGGTGGCCGACCTGATCTGGCTCGGGCGCTATGCCGCACACCCGGCGAACCATCGGGCGCTGCAGGCGCTCGCCGGGCTGCAACGCCCCACGCGCCTGGATCAGCCGATGGCCGCGAACATCCGCGAGCTGACCGCCCTGCGCGTGCAGCTGGACGCCTGCATCGAGGCGCTAGCTGCGGAGATCAATGAAGAGCAGCTGGACCAGCCGCTGGCCTATCGCAACACCAGGGGGATCGAGGCGAGAAAGAACTTCTTCGCCCTGCTGATGCACCTGTTCAACCACCAGACCCACCATCGTGGCCAGGCAACGACCCTGCTCTCGCAGGCCGGGGTGGATGTCGGGGTGACCGATCTGCTGGCCATCATCGCCGACGAGCCCGCGCCATGATGCGCGTGCTCAAGTATGCGCTGATCGCCCTGGGAGCCCTGCTGGCCTGCATCCTGCTGGCCATCGCCATCGTCCTGCTGGTGAACGTCGCCGGCATGGATGCGGACGCCACCTACGAGCTTCGCGGCCGCTACAAGCCGAGCGCCGATGGCAAGACCTACCTGGTCATCGAGCACGACCACGGTGGCAGCTGCGACACGCTCTCGGTGGACGGAAAAAGCTGGTCGGCGCCACTCGACGAGGCAGGAGAGACGACACCAGGGGTGCATTCGATCAGATGCGGCGGCGAGATAGAGATCGAGATCAAGCCCGGCACCCTCTACTACTTCAACTATTGGGGCCCCTAGCGACAGGTTGAGCCGGCGCTATCGGTGCCGGCTCACAGACCCGCCAGTTGCAGCCAGTGCGCGTAGAAGCCCTCGGCCACCTGGTTAAGCGCCCTGACCTTCTCCGGCAGCTGGTCGCGCATCTCGGCGAGGGACTGCTGGCTGGGCTGGCGCTCATCGAGCAAGTGCGCCCAGTCATCGAGCCAGCACTCGATCAGTGGCTCGGTCATCTCCGGGTGGCCCTGCAGCGCCAGCACCTTGTCGCCCCAGGCGAAGGCCTGGTTGTCGCACCAGCGGCTGCTGAACAGCGCCTGCGCGCCCTCGGGCAGGGCGAAGGTGTCACCGTGCCACTGGAAGATGCTGAACGGCTCGGGCAGGTGCACCAGCCAGGGGCTGTCCGTCACCTGCGCATGGCGCTGCATGTCCTGCCAGCCCGCTTCGGTGTAGGGCATCCGCCGAATGCTGGCGCCGAGTGCCTTGGCCAGCAACTGGCCGCCAAGGCAATGACCGATGATCGGCACTTCGCGGGCGATGAGGCGCTGCAGGGCGGCCACCTCGTCGGCGATCCACGGCAAGGGGTCATTGACGCTCATCGGGCCGCCCATCACGGCCACCGCCCTGGGTCGCTCGAGGTCATAGCCACGCAGCTCGCCCAGGTCGACGCGTAACACGTCGAAGCTGCAACCACGCGCCAGCAGCACCTGCGCCAGATGCGCGGGCGGGCAATAATCGATATGGGTCAGGATCAGAACATCGGCCATGAGTACCTCCGCCACGCAGTCTGCGTGATGGCGCTGGCCAAGTCGAGGCTGCCGGTCTGTCCCGGCTCGCCTTCAGCGGCAGGTAAGCCGCGCCCTCCGCCCCTCTTCCCCGGCAGGAAAGAGGAGCAGAACACGCCAGACCACAGGAAAGGCGTGCTAACGGACCGCCGACGCTTTCACCTCCTGGGTTACGCCCCAGCCGTCCAGGGTGCCGCCCAGCGGGACGACAATGGACTCCAGGTCATGCTCGAACGCGCCAATACCGGCATGGGTGGCGTACATCACTTTGCTGATTTGCAGGTGCCAGGCGCCGTCCTCACGGGCGGATACCTGGGCGTTGAGCGACTCGCCGCGAAAATTTCTGGCCGCCATTCTGGCCCGCTCCTCATCGGGAAAAATGGCGTAGAACTCGATCGGGTGGAACTGGGCGAAGTCGAACCCCCCTTCTTTCATCCGACGCAGCACCGAGGTGCTGGAGTCTTCGTGGAAGGCTGTGCTCATAAACGACCTCCTCTCAGGCTATGGATGGATTGACCGCTTTCCCATTGCTACCGCCCGGCTGGACGGTGTCGCGGCCCCTGCTGGCGCCGCCCCGAGAATCGAGCGGATGCTCGACGTGTCTACTTCAAGCGCATAGACGACTGCCCGGCAGAGCGCCGGACTGAAAGCCGTCCCTGCAAGGGTAGTCGCTGAACGCCAGGTGCGCGCTGCAGGGAAAGTCTTTGTAACGAAGCCGGCGACCAGCGGCAATTGGCCAGCCGGGCGCCCACGCCCCTCTCACAGCCCCCGTTCGCGCAGAAAGGCCGCCACCCGCCCGATGGCGTAATCCGCCGCACGCAGCACGCCGACATGCGCCTGAAACACGTGCCACAGCCCCGGGTAGCGCTCCAGACGCATGTCGACGCCCGCCGCCGTAGCGCGCTCGGCCAGGCGCAGGCTGTCGTTCAGCAGCAGCTCGTCCTCGCCGACCTGGACCAGCGTCGGCGGCAGGCAGCGCAGGTCGGCGAACAGCGGCGACATGCCCGGGTCGTCACGCGGCACACCGGCCGGACAGTAGAGTTCAGCGGCCTGCTCGACCCAGCTGGGGTGGATCAGCGGATCGCCGGCTGGCGGCTGGTGCATCCGCTCGCCGGTGAAATCGGTGGCTGGCGAGAAGCACACCAGCGCCGCAGGAGCCGGCAGGCCCAGCTCGATGATGCGCAGGCAGCCGACCAGGCTGAGGTTGCCGCCGGCCGAATCACCGCCGATGGCGATCTGCTCCGCGCGATACCCCGATTCCAGCAGGCCTCGGTAAGCCGCCACCACATCGTCGCGCGCCGCCGGATAGGGATGCTCCGGCGCCAGCCGATAATCCAGCGCACAGACGTCCAGGCCAGCGCGCTTGGCCAGGCTGGCGCAGATGCCCCGATGCGTATCCGGCCCACCGATCATGAAGGCGCCGCCGTGCAGGTAGAGCAGCACGCCGCCGCGGGCGCCAGGCGCGCGGTGCCATTCGCAGGGGCGAGCGCCCAGGGTCGAGGCGCTGCGACGCACACCGCGCGGCGTCAGGGTGACGCTGGTGAGGGCGCGCAGCACGCGGCGCTGCCCGGAAACCGGCATCGGTGGCCGCACCAGCCCGCGAAAGAACAGACGCAGGAAACCGCGCAACAGGCCGCGCAGCAGCATCTGCTCGGCGGCGGGGGCGTTGAATTCAGCGGACGCAGTCATAGTCGGCAAGCTCCGGAGTGCGGGTCATGAGGCGATAGGTGAAGGTGAAACCCGGCCAGTTGTTGGTGTTCTTGCCGGTAGCGGTCTTGTACCAGCTGTCGCAGCCCTGTTCCCATATCGTTCGATGAGTCGCCTGTTGCAGTCTGGCGTTGTACCGGCGCTGCACCGGCGGCCGCAGATCGAGATAGCGCAGGCCCTGCTCGCGCAGCGCACGCAGGCAACCGAGCACATAGGCGTACTGGCTCTCCAGCATGAAGAGAATCGAGTTGTGGCCGAGGTTGGTATTCGGCCCGTACAGCAGGAACAGGTTGGGAAACCCGCTGACGCTGATGCCCTTGTACGCCTCCGCGCCGTCCTTCCAGGCCTGGTTCAGGTCCTGGCCATCGAGACCACGGATGCGCATCGGCGCCAGGAAGTCGGTCGCGGTGAAGCCCGTGCCGTAGATCAGCACGTCGCAGGGATGCTCGCGACCGTCGGCGGTCAGCAGAGAACGTTCACGCACTTCGTGAATCGGCGAATCGACGATCTCGACGTTGGCCTGCGCCAGCGCCGGGAAGTAATCGTTGCTGATCAGGATGCGCTTGCAGCCCATGGGGTAGTCCGGCTGCAGTTGCGCCCGCTTGCCGGCGTCGGGCATCTGCCGTTGCAGGTGGCGGGTGAAGCTGTGGCGGAACACACGCATCAGCCAGGGAAAACGGATGAAGGCCAGCGCACGCCCCTCGTGGTGCAGGTACTGCAGCAGGCGATCGGCACGCTGCCACAGTGGCAGACGGCGCTTGAGGGCGATCTCCCAGGGGCGATAGGCACGATCCGCCTTGGCCAGCACGTAGGCAGCCGAGCGCTGGAACAGACTCAGGCTGGCTACCCTGGGCTGGATCTGCGGGACGAACTGGATGGCCGAGGCGCCGGTGCCGATCACGGCCACATGCTTGCCGCTCAGGTCGAGGTCATGACGCCAGCGCGCCGAGTGGAAGGCCTCGCCACGGAAATTCTGCAGACCCGGCAGCTGCGGATAGGCGGGCCGGTTGAGCTGGCCGCAGGCACTGACCAGCGCCTGCGTCTCGATCACCTCGCCGCCAGCCAGTTCGACGCGCCAGATGCCGCGCGCCGCATCGAAGGCGGCGCCAAGCACCTCGCTGTTCAGGCGGATATGCGCATGCAGCCCGTGCTTCTCCACGCACTGGCGGATATAGGCATGGATCTCCGCCTGCGGGGCGAACCTGCGCGACCAGTCGTGCTTGGCCTCGAAGGAGAACGAGTACAGGTGCGAGGGCACGTCGCAGGCTGCCCCCGGGTAGCTGTTGTCGCGCCAGGTGCCGCCGACGTCGCCGGCTTTTTCCAGCAGCAGGAAGTCCTCCTGACCGGCCTGGCGCAGCTGCATGGCCAGGCCCAGCCCGGCAAAGCCGCTGCCGATGATCAACACGCGCCAGGGCGCGTCAGTACGGGGGTTGTTGTGCATTGTGGTCTCCCCGACCCGTATGGGCACCTCTAAGAACTACCCGCCTGTCATCGCTGCGTTAAAAACAGGCTCAAGGTGCTGATTTACAGTCGTGAACTGCGCTTTCGCCTGTTTTCGCCTTGCGCTGACTGCCTCGCCCACGTTTCTAGAGGCACCATTTATGGCGATCAGGGGATGCTACTTGCCTCGCCACGTCCGGGTTATGGCATAGTCGGCCAGGATATTGTGATTTTCGGACAACTCATGCCACCACCCTGGCCTGCCCGGCGCAGCATCATCAGCGTCCAGTTGCTCACCCAGCTGGGGCTCGACCTCGGCCTGAGCCTGGACAGGTGCCTGCACGGGACCGGGCTCACTCCCGTGCACCTCACCGGCCTGAACGGCGAGGTCGAAGCCGCATGCGAGCTGCAACTGATCGCCAACCTGGTCGAGGCGCTGCCCCGGGTCGGCGATCTGGGCCTGCAGGCCGGCCGGCGCTACCACCTGACCACCTATGGCGCCTGGGGCTACGCCATTCTCAGCAGTGCCAACGTGCGCCAGGCGGCGGAGCTGGGGCTGCGCTATCACGGCCTGACCTACGCCTTCACCCGCATCAGCCTGAACGTCGAGGGCGCCGTCGCCAGCCTGTGCTTCGATGACCAGGCACTGCAACCGGTGCTGCAGGACTTCATCGTGCAGCGTGACATGCTTGCGGCGCTGGTGGTGGTACGCGAACTGCTCTGCAGCAGGTTGCCCTTGCTCGCCCTGGAACTGCGCCAGGCGGCGCCAGCCGACGTCTCGCCGTTCATCGCCGCCTTCGGCCAGGCGCCACGCTTCGGCGCCGCGCACAACCGCCTGGGGTTCTCCGCCGACCTGCTGGACAACCCGCTGCCACGCGCCAACCCGCAGCTGGTCCAGGCCTGCGAACTGCAGTGCCAGGCACTGCTGGCCCGCCATCAGCTGCATCAGGGGCTGGCCGGGCGCGTACGCCAGCTGTTGCTGCAATCGCCAGGACAGCTGGCCGACATGGAAAAGGTGGCCAGCCAGTTGCACCTGAGCAGCCGCACCCTGCGCCGCCGTCTGCTCGACGAAGGCACCCACTTCCGTGGCCTGCAGGACGAGGTGCGCCAGGCGCTGGCCGAGGAGCTGCTGGCCGCTGGCGGACTGAGCCTGGAGGAAATAGCCGAGCGCCTGGGTTACGGCGAGCTGTCCAACTTCATCCACGCCTTCAAGCGCTGGAAAGGCACGACACCCGGACGCTACCAACGCGCGACCACCGCGTTCGGCCAGCCGCTGGCAGTTTGAAAGTCATCTTCGCGCTGACAAGCCCTCGATGCCGAGCTAGGGTGCGAGCCATGAACATCATCACCCTGCTCCTGCCCTACCAACCGCCCTGGGACTGGCAACAGTTCCACAGCCACTTCGCCCTGCGCGCGATTCCCGGCCTGGAGTCGCTGAGCGCCGCCAGCTACAGCCGTGGCTTCATGATCGACGGCGTACCCGGTTGGCTGCAGGTCATGCCGCTGGCCGGCCAGAACGCGCTGGAACTGCGCTGCCGGGTCACCTCGCCGACCCATCTCGATCACGTCGAGCAGCGCGTTCGCCGCATGTTCGATCTCGACAGCGAGCCCGAGACGATAGTCCGTCACCTCAGCCGCGACGCGCTGCTCGCACCGCTGCTGCAGCGCAACCCCGGCTTGCGCCTGCCCGTGGCCTTCGACCCGTTCGAGCAGGCCGTGCGCGCCATCGTCGGCCAGCAGGTGGCGGTCAAGGCAGCGGTCACCATCGTCGGCCGTCTGGTGCAACGTGCCGGTGCGCCGATCGAGACGCCGCAGGCAGTGGGCATCAGCCATCTGTTCCCTACCCCGCAGGCAATCGCGGAGGCGGACCTGACGGGTATCGGCATGCCGGGCAAACGCGTGCAGTGCCTGCAGCACTTCGCGGCCTGTATCGCCGACGGCCGCCTGCAACTGAGCCTGCAGGACGGCAGCGCAGCGCTGATCGAACAGCTGTGCGCCCTGCCCGGTATCGGCCCGTGGACGGCGCACTACATCGCCCTGCGTGCGTTCGGCGAGGCCGATGCGTTTCCCGCCAGCGACCTGGGCCTGCTCAAGGCCCCGGTATGGGGCGCCGAAGGCATCGACGCACGACGCCTGCAACTGCGTGCCGAGGCCTGGCGGCCATGGCGCGCCTACGCCGCGGCGCATCTCTGGCACAACTATTCAGGAGGCTGAAGCATGCACTATCGCTACCACGACAGCCCGCTCGGCCCGCTGTTCATCGCCGCCGACGACAGCGGTCTGCAATTGCTGCTGATGGAGCTGGACAGCAGGCCCTGGCGCATCGAGGACGATTGGCGGCCTGCCGGCCGTGAGCTGGACGCCGTGTGCAGCCAGCTCGACCAGTACTTCGCCGGCCAGCGCCGCCATTTCGAGCTGCGCCTGGCACCACGCGGCACGGCGTTTCAGCAGCAGGTCTGGCAGGCGCTGCAGGCCATCCCCTACGGCCGTACCTGCAGCTACTCGGAGCTGGCCAGAGTCATCGAGCGCCCCCAGGCGGTGCGGGCGGTCGGCACCGCCAACGGCGCCAACCCGATCTCGATCATCGTGCCCTGCCATCGGGTGATCGGGCGCGACGGCAGCCTCACCGGATATGCCGGCGGCCTGTCACGCAAACAGTGGCTGCTGGAACTGGAAGGCGTGCTGCAGCCGACCCAGGCGCAGCTGGCGCTGTGAACGCGGTGCACGCCTGTGGCCGCGCGCACCGCGAGCCGCACGGCCGGGTCAGATCCTGACGTTGCCGCGCGGCCCCATCAGCGCCCAGATGATCAGGCCGACCACCGGCAACAGCACGATCAGCAGAATCCACAGGATCTTGATGCCGGTCTCGGCACCGCTCTTGACCACATTGATGATGGCCCAGATATCCAGGGCCAGGATGACCAGGCCGATCAGCCCATTGAAGGTGGAACCCATGACGACACTCCTGTGTGAGGGGTTGCCTGCATAGGATAGTCAGCGGCCGGCGCGGGTTCCCTGCGGGTTGACCGTGCGCTTCACTCGCCCAGGCGCGGGAAGCGGCTGGCGATATCCTCACCGCTGCGTTCCGGCGCCTCTTCCTGCTGGCTCAGGCACAGCGCCAGCACGTGTGGTTCCTCGCCCAGGTCGAACCAGTGGCGGGTGCCGCCCGGCAGGGTCAGCAGATCGCCACGCTCGCCCTGCAGCACGTAGACATAGCCATCCAGATGCACGTTGAGCTGGGCGAAACCGCCGATGAACAGCCAGGCGCTGGCCTTCGCCTGCACCTGCTCGTCGAGGTGACGCGCACGCAGTTCGAGCTTCTGCGGATGATTGCGCTGCAGGTTGAACAGCTCCTGGCGCACATAGCCCTGCTCCCCCATCAGCGCCTGCAGCCACAGCCCGTAGGCCGCGTCGAACTCGCTGTCCTCGCAGCCGGGACGCAACGCCTGCGGCAGCTCCAGCCGACGGTAGTCGATACCGACGGCCGCCAGGGTGCTGGCAATATCGTCGGCATGGTTGAGAACCTTGTTCGGCAGTTCCGGAGAGGTGTTCAGGTGGACGCTGAGGCTGCTCATGACGGGGCACTCGATTCAGGGCCGCTCGGGCGGCAGGCGGGTGGCAATGATGAAGGCTGCGAGCAAGGCTACCAGACTGGCGATGGCGAAGGTCCAGGCCGGTCCCAGGCTGTTCCAGCTGTACCCGGCATACAGCGCGCCGAGGGCGCCGCCGATACCGGCCAGGCTGGCGTAGAGCGCCTGGCCCTGGCCCTGCTGGCGATCGGCGAAACTGCGCTGCACGAAGTGAATGCAGGCGGCATGAAAAGCGCCGAAGGTGGCGGCGTGCATGCACTGCGCCAGCAGCAGCACGGGCAGATACTCTGGCAGGTTGCCCAGCAGCAGCCAGCGCAGGGCGGTGATCAGAAAGCTGGCCAGCAGCACCGCACGCAGCGAATAGCGCTGCAGCAGGCGCGCCATGACCAGGAACAGGAGAATCTCCGCCACCACCCCCAGCGCCCAGAACAGGCCGATGGCGCCACGGCTGTAACCGACGCCTTCCAGGTGCAGGGTGAGGAAGGTGTAGTACGGGCCGTTGCTCAACTGCATCAGCGCGACGCAGAGGTAGAACGCGAGCATGCCGGGGCGCCGCAACTGGCGCAGGAAACCACCCTGCTCCGGGGTGCTCGGGCGCTGCAGCGGCTGGGCGTTGGGCACCCAGAAACTGCCGGCGACGATGCCGGCCATGATCACCACCAGCGCCGCCGGGTAGGCATCCAGGCTCAGCCACTCGAACAACAGGCCAAGGCCGACCACGGCGACGATGAAACCGATGCTGCCCCACAGGCGGATCTGGCTGTAGCGCGCGGCCTGCTCACGCAGGTGCGCCAGGGTGATGACCTCGAACTGCGGCAGCACCGCGTGCCAGAAGAACGCATGCGTGGCCATGATCAGCGCCAGCCAGGCGTAGCTCTTGTCGAGGAAGATGCCGGCGAAGCAGGCCAGGGTGCACAACGCCCCAAAGCGCACGATGAGCAGGCGCTGACCGGTGTGATCACCCAGCCAGCCCCACAGATTGGGGGCCACGCAGCGCATCAGCATGGGAATCGCGATCAGCTCGCCGATTCGCGCCGCAGAAAAGCCCAGGTGGTCGAAGTACAACGCCAGAAATGGCGCCGTCCCCCCGAGCAAGGCGAAGTAGAAGAAGTAGAAACCCGACAGCCGCCAGTACGGCAGAGACGCCGTCATGAGCGGCAGGGTTCAAGCGGCACGCAGAGGCAGCGGCACAGCCGCCCGCGACTTGCCGCCCGTGGCGTGTCGCTCAACGCTGACCCAGCACCGGCGTGGTGACACGCACCTCGGCATTCTGCGCACGGTGACGCAGCAGGTGGTCCATCAGCACGATGGCCATCATCGCTTCGGCGATCGGCGTGGCGCGGATGCCCACGCAGGGGTCGTGGCGACCCTTGGTGATCACGTCCACCGGATTGCCGTCGACATCGATGGAACGCCCCGGCGTGGTGATGCTGGAGGTCGGCTTGAGGGCCAGGTGGGCAACGATCGGCTGGCCGCTGGAGATGCCACCCAGGATGCCGCCGGCATGGTTGGAGAGGAAACCCTGCGGGGTCAGCTCATCGCGATGCTCGGTGCCGCGCTGGGCCACGCAGGCGAAACCGGCGCCGATTTCCACGCCCTTGACCGCGTTGATGCTCATCAGCGCGTGGGCCAGTTCGGCGTCGAGGCGGTCGAAGATCGGTTCGCCGAGCCCCGGCATCACGCCTTCGGCGACCACGGTGATCTTCGCCCCGACCGAATCCTGGTCACGGCGCAGCTGATCCATGTACGCCTCGAGCTCCGCCACCTTGTCCGGGTCCGGGCTGAAGAAGGCGTTCTGTTCGACGCTGTCCCAGCTCTTGAACGGAATCTCGATGGGACCGAGCTGGCTCATGTAGCCACGGATGACGATGCCCTGGCTGGCCAGGAACTTCTTGGCGATGGCGCCGGCGGCCACGCGCATGGCGGTCTCGCGCGCCGAGCTGCGGCCACCGCCGCGGTAGTCGCGGATACCGTACTTGTGGTGGTAGGTGTAATCCGCGTGAGCCGGGCGGAACAGGTCCTTGATCGCCGAGTAGTCCTTGGACTTCTGGTCGGTATTGCGGATCAGCAGGCCGATGGAGCAACCGGTGGTCTTGCCTTCGAACACCCCGGAGAGGATTTCCACCTCGTCGGCTTCCTGCCGTTGCGTCGTGTGGCGGCTGGTGCCTGGCTTGCGGCGGTCGAGATCACGCTGCAGGTCTTCCAGGCTGATCTCGACACCGGGCGGGCAACCGTCGACGATGGCGACCAGCGCCGGGCCATGGCTTTCGCCAGCGGTGGTGACGGTGAACAGCTTGCCGTAGGTATTGCCGGACATGGGAAGACGCTCCGCGAGATTCAGCTCCGACCTGCCGCTGCGCAGGCCCGATTCACAAGGTGGGCGAGTATACCTGCCAGCCCCTTGCAGTTCACCCCGAACCTTGCGCGGTCACAGGCGTCCAATGCCAGTCTGCCACTACCCCAACCTCACCATGCTGCGAGCCCTGCTCTTGTCCCTCACCCTGATCGCCGGCCTGGCCCAGGCCGCCACCACTCGCCAACAACCCGTCAGCCTCGCTACCGACCAGGGCACCCTGCATGGCAGCCTGCTGCTGCCGCAGAGCGACAAGCCGCTGCCGGTCGCGTTGCTGATCGCCGGCTCCGGCCCCACCGACCGCAACGGCAACAACCCGGAAGGCGGCCACAACGACGCGCTGAAGAAACTGGCCCAGGTACTGGCCCGCAACGGCATCGCCAGCCTGCGCTACGACAAGCGCGGCGTCGCCGCCAGCCGCAGCGCCACCCCGGATGAGCGCGACCTCAGTGTCGAGCGCTACGTCGCCGATGCCAGCGGCTGGGCCAGGCAGCTCAAGGACGACCCGCGCTTCGACCGCGTGATCCTCATCGGCCATAGCGAGGGGGCACTGATCGCCAGCCTCGCCGCCGCCGACAGCCCGGTCGATGCCCTGGTATCCATCGCCGGGCCGGCCTACCCCATCGGCCAGGTGCTGGACATGCAGCTGGCCATGCGCCTGCCGCCCGCTCTCCTCGCCGAGAGCCGGCACATCCTCGCCAACCTGATCCGCGGCACGCTGCAACCCGAGGTGCCCGAAGCCCTGCAGGTGGTGTACCGCCCCAGCGTGCAGCCCTACCTGATCAGCCTGCTGCGCCAGGATCCGGCGGAGAACTTCGCCGCACTGCGCATCCCGGCGCTGATCGTCCAGGGCAGCCACGACGCCCAGGTCAGCCCGGACAACGCCGAGCTGCTCAAGCAGGCCAAGCCCGACGCCGAGCTGGCCATGATCGCCGGCATGAACCACATCATGCGCATCACCCCGGCAGCCTGGCAGGAACAGCTAGCGTCCTATGACGATCCGCAGCTACCCTTGGCCCGTGCACTGGGCGAGCGGATCGTCGCCTTCATTCGCTCCAGCGCAGAGAAAAACGGTCGATAACCTGCAAAATGACCCGATCAAGCGCACAGGACGTCCATGAGCGAGAACCCAGCCCCGGCGGCGCAAGCCCCCGAAGACGCAGCCGCAGGCAGCGAAACGCCCGCTGCGCCACATCCCTGGTCTGAGCTGCCGGCGGAACAGTTCAGCCTGCTGCGCCTGGCGCCGCTGCCCGTCGACCGCGAGACCGGCCCCAGGCCGCTGCGGTTCGTCCAGCTGGGCCGGGTCGAGCGCAACGCCAAGGACCTCAGCCTGCTGCGCCTGACCGTGCAGGTGCCCGGGCAGCGCCTGCATCGCCAGCAGAACCTGCTGGAAGTCTGGGCCGACCACCAGCGCAAGGAAATTCGCTTCGGCCCGGACAAGGGCCTGAGCGTGGAGCCGGCCAATCGGGGCCTCGGGCGCTTCCTCATGGCCCAGGGCATCGCCTGGGCGCGCAAGCACTTCGCTCACTATCAGGTCGAGGGCGGCGCCCTGCCGACCAAGGACAACTTCAACGAAGCTGCCCGTGAACGGCGCGACCACGCTCTGAAGGCGCAGGGCTTCACCATCGAATACAGCGATCCGTTGCAGCTCAAGCCCTTCTACAGTGCGCCGCGGGTCAGCTCGCTGCACGGCGACTGGCAGGCCGAGAAGGTGCAGATCATCGAATTGCTGGACGCCGCCGCCATGCTGCAGCAGGCCGACCAGAACCTGCAGGAGCAGAGCGTCAAGCTGCGCAAGCTGGAAGACCGGGTCGATCGCCTCAAGCGCGAGGATACCGGCCTGCGCTTCACCATCACCTGCCTCATCGCCTTCAGCCTGTTTCAGGCCGGCTTGCTGATCTGGATCGCCACGCGCTGAGCACGCCTTCGGCGCATAGCGTGGTTGGATGCGCTTGAGCGGCGAGCTTCCCGGATCGCGGCTGAAGCCGCTCCCACACTTGCATCGGCTTGTCGCTCGCAGGGTGGATCGCGCTGTTTCGAGCCAACGTTGCGGTGGATGTAAAAAGCGACATCCACCCTACGCGCTGATCACCCCGCCGCTCTTGTAGGAGCGGCTTCAGCCGCGATCAACGGTGCACGCCATGCCGATATGCATGGCGAACAACCACGCCCATCACGCCCCGATACGCGAACGGAACAGCGCCTGATGGTCGCGGCACTGCTTGGCGGCGAGCAGGAACACGCCGTGCCCACCGTTCTGGAAGTCCAGCCAGGTGAAATCCACCTCGGGATACAGCGCTTCGACATGCACCTGGCTGTTGCCCACCTCGACGATCAGCAGGCCACGCTCGCTGAGGTGGTCGGCAGCCTCGGCCAGCATGCGCCGTACCAGGTCCAGGCCATCGTCGCCGCAGGCCAGGCCCATGGCCGGCTCGTGCTGGTACTCGGCAGGCATGTCGGCGAAGTCTTCCGCGTCGACGTAAGGCGGGTTGGAGACGATCAGGTCGAAGCGCTGGCCCGGCAGACCGGCGAAGCCGTCGCCCTGCACGCAGTACACGCGCTCCTCCAGCCCGTGACGCTCGATGTTCTGGTTGGCGACCTCCAGTGCGTCGAAGGACAGGTCGGCCAGCACCACTTCGGCCTCGGGGAATTCGTAGGCGCAGGCGATGCCGATGCAGCCCGAGCCGGTGCACAGATCCAGCACGCGCGCCGGTTCGCTCGGCAGCCAGGGGGCGAAATGGCGATCGATCAGCTCGGCGATAGGCGAACGCGGCACCAGCACACGCTCGTCGACCACGAACGGCAGACCGCAGAACCACGCCTCCCCCAGCAGATAGGCAGTCGGCACGCGCTCCTCGATGCGTCGCTTGAGCAGCGCCTGCAGGTGCGCGTGTTCCTCGCCCTCGAGGCGACAGTCCAGGTAGGCATCGGAGATTTCCCAGGGCAGGTGCAGCGCCCCGAGCACCAGCTGGCGCGCTTCATCCCAGGCGTTGTCGGTGCCATGGCCGAAGAACAGCTGCTCGGCCTGAAAACGACTGACGGCCCAGCGGATGTAGTCGCGCAGGGTACGTAAACGGGTGGTGAGAGCAGTCACGGGCGGCCTCCGGATGAAAAGTGCGGAAGTTTAGCCCAGAGCAGGCAGCAGGCGCATGGGCCTGTGGCGAACGAATCCCGGCGCGGCTAGTGCTTGTCGCGCCAGGAATCGCCATCGTCACTGGGACGACGCAACTCGCGCAGCACGGCAATGGCCACGGCGATGGAGAACAACAGCCAGAAATGCGGGGAAAACTGCGACAAAAGTGACATGGCAACTCCTTTTGCGTACGACCCTGAGTCCTTCAAGGCAGTTCCGATTCTGCTCCGGCAATCTGTACTGAGCAAGCTTTGGCGCAGATAGAGGTTCACAGACCGCGCTGGCAAGCGGACAATGGCACATTATCACCATCAGCCAGGAGCCCGAGATGTCCCATCCGCAAACCATGTTCCAGCTCACCGGTCGTGGCCACGCACCGGCCAGCCTGAACAATGCGACCTTGCTGATCATCGATGCCCAGGAGGAGTACCGCAGCGGCGTCCTCGCCCTGCCCGGCCTGAACCCTGCGCTGGCGGAAATCGCCAACCTGCTGGCTGCCGCGCGCAGCGCTGGTGCCGACATCGTGCACGTCAAGCACCTCGGCATCCCCGGCGGCCTGCTCGACCCCAGCGGCCCACGCGGTCGCCACCTGCCGGAAGCCGCTCCGCTGGCCGGCGAGATCGTGGTCGAGAAGCGCCTGCCCAACGCCTTCGCCGGCACCGAACTGCACGACCGTCTGCAGGCGCTCGGCCATCTCGACCTGATCGTCTGCGGTTTCATGACCCACTCCAGCGTCAGTACCACCGTGCGTGCCGCCAAGGACTACGGGTATCGCTGCACACTGGTCGACGCCGCCTGCGCGACTCGCGACCTGCCCGCCGCGGACGGCAGCGTGATCTCCGCAGCCGAGGTCCATCGCATCGAGATGATCGCCCTGGGCGACAACTTCGCCACCCTCGTGCCGCACAGCAAATCGCTGATTTGACGCACGTCGCAACCTTGCCAGAGAGGCGGAACTCCAGAGAAAGCGACCGGTCACACCGCCGATAACCCGGAGGAAATCGGAATGAAGCTGTCCGACGATTTCGATGCACGCCGCCTGCGCCCGCGCCAGCCGAGAAGCTGGAGCCTGCGTATCGGGGCTGGCCTGGGCGCGTTGCTGGCGGCGTTCGGCATTCTTCTGGGGATGGCGGGCGTCGCCTCGCTGGCTGGGCGGGCACCGGTACTGGGCACGCTCAACGACTCGACCGGCGAAGCCATTGTCCTGCTCCTGCTCGGTCTGTTCCTGCTCTGGGCCGGCATCGCCTTCTGGCGGCGCTGCCGCAGACGCCTGCACCGCCCCAGCGACCTGAGCCTGTCACCGAACCTGATGAAGAAGCGCGACTGAGCGCGATACCGCATCACCAACGGGCGGGATGATCGTCAGTCGAGTCCGTCTTTCTGCGCGTAACCGCCTGGCATTTGGGTAAGATAGCCGCCTGTTTCGCGGAGCCACCGATGCAAGACGACGACTTTTCCCTGTTCCAGGCCGAGCTGCGTGGCGTCAAGCCGCTCAAGCACGACCGCGCCGATACCGGCAAACCCAAACCCGATCGCAAGCAGCTCACGGCCCTGCGCCAGGCGGCGACCATCAGCCAGGGCGAGACCAAGGTGGACGGCCTTTCCGATCAGTTCGTCATCGACGTCGGCGCCGAAGACCCGCTGTACTGGGCCGGCAATGGCGTGCAGGACGGCCAGATGCGCAAGCTCAAGCTGGGCCAGATCGCCTTCGAGGGCAGCCTCGACCTGCACGGCATGAGCGTCGAGAAGGCCCGCGATACCCTGTGGGAGTTTCTTGCCGAGGCCACCAGGCTGGAAGTCCGCTGCGTGCGCGTCACCCACGGCAAGGCGGTGCGCATGGACGGGCGCAAGCCGATGATCAAGAGCCACGTCAACACCTGGCTGCGCCAGCACCCCAAGGTGCTCGGCTTCACGTCCTGCCTGGCCAAGCACGGCGGTACCGGCGCGGTGTACGTGATGCTCAAGCGCACGATGATGGATGGCCGCGACGAGTGAACGGGCATTGACCGCCCGCGAGGCGCAGACGAGGCCCTCGCAGTGCACGAGCAGCAAATGAGCATTCGACCGGGCTGGCCTGCCAGCCTGTCTTAAACGACGCAGGGAGTCGGCGGAGGTGCCCTCCAGGCGCCTGACGCACTTGTCAGGCCCCGTTTCGCGCCCTACCCTGCGCCATTCGATACCCAACAGGAATCTCCATGTCCCTGGAACAACACTACACCGCCATCCTCGGCCAACTGGGCGAAGACGTCTCTCGCGAAGGCCTGCTGGATACCCCCAAGCGCGCCGCCAAGGCCATGCAGTACCTCTGCCGCGGCTATGAGCAGACCCTCGAAGAGGTCACCAACGGTGCGCTGTTCAGCTCCGATAACAGCGAGATGGTGCTGGTGAAGAACATCGAGCTGTATTCGCTGTGCGAGCATCACCTGCTGCCGTTCATCGGCAAGGCCCATGTCGCCTACATCCCCAATGGCAAGGTGCTGGGCCTGTCCAAGGTCGCCCGCATCGTCGACATGTTCGCCCGCCGCCTGCAGATCCAGGAAAACCTCAGCCGGCAGATCGCCGAGGCCATCGAGCAGGTCACCGGCGCCCTGGGTGTCGCCGTGGTGATCGAAGCGCAGCACATGTGCATGATGATGCGCGGCGTGGAGAAGCAGAACTCCTCCATGGTCACCTCGGTGATGCTCGGCGAGTTCCGCGAGAACCCGGCCACCCGTGGCGAGTTCCTCAATCTGGTTCGCTAAGCGGCGGACAACCACGGCCGTTCACCCGCGTGAACGGCCGTGCGCATTTCAGGAGTAGAGACAATGTTGCTAAAAGCCCTTCGCATCGGCCTGGGCCAGCTGGTCGTGTTCGGTGACTGGATCAGCCGTCCGCGCAAGCTGGCGCGCAGCCCCGAGGCTCAGGCCCAGGTCGAACAGGCCACTGCCGACCTGGCGCTGTACCAGTTCCATGCCTGCCCGTTCTGCGTCAAGGTACGCCGCAACCTGCATCGCCTGAACCTGCCGGTGGAACTGCGCGACGCCAAGAACGATGCCCAGCATCGCCAGACCCTCGAACAACAGGGCGGACGCATCAAGGTGCCGTGCCTGCGCATCGAGGAAAACGGCCAGAGCACCTGGCTGTACGAGTCCAAGGCGATCATCGCCTACCTCGACCAGCGCTTCGCCGGCTGACGCCAAGCTTTTCGTAGGAGCCGGCTTGCCGGCGATGCTTCTCCGATCAGCTCGCCGGCAAGCCGGCTCCTACAGGTTCAGCGTTCGACACCTGCACTTCGTCCAGTCCAGACCGTAGGGTGGATCACGCTTCACCGATCCACCTCCACGCAAGGCCATCCGCAACCGCTCCATCGCCCTGGTGGATGAAAAGAGCGTCATCCACCCTACCCGTAGGGTGGAGCGCGCCTCACCGATCCACCGCCACGCAAGGCCATCCGCAGCCGATCCATCGCCCTGGTGGATGAAAAGAGCGCCACCCACCCACCCGTAGGGTGGATCGCGCTTCACCGATCCACCGCCACGCAGGGCCATCCGCAACCGCTCCATCGCCCTGGTGGATGAAAAAAGCGTCATCCACCCTACCGTAGGGTGGATCACGCTTCACCGATCCACCGCCACGCAAGGCCATCCACAACCGATCCATCGCCGTGGTGGATGGAAAAAGCGTCATCCACCCTACGGTGTCAATCCAGCTCGATCTGGTGCTTGTCACGCAGGAAATTGCGGAACTGCGCTTCGTCCAGCACCTGAATCCCCAGCTCGCTGGCCTTGGCCAGCTTCGATCCGGCGCCAGGCCCGGCCACCACGCAATGGGTCTTGGCCGACACGGAGCCCGCCACTTTGGCGCCAAGCCCTTCGAGCTTGTCCTTGGCCACATCGCGATTGACCGTCAATGCGCCGGTGAGCACCCAGGTCTGCCCGGCCAGGGGCAGCCCCTCGACGACCTTCTTCTCGCTTTCCCAGTGCATGCCGAAGTCACGTAACTGCTGTTCGATGGCGCGGGCACGCTGAGCGTTGCCTTCGCCGTCGAAGAATTCACGCACGGCCTTGGCCTGCCGCTCCGGCAGCGTCTGGCGCATGTCCAGCCAGTCACCGCCGAGCACCGCTTCCAGGCTGCCGAAACGCTCGGCCAGCTTCTGCGTCGCACCCGGACCGACACTGGGAATATTGAGCTTGTCGAGCATGCCGCCGAGGGTGGCGACGGCGCTGAACTCGGCACTCAGCTCGCCCTCCTCCTGCAACTGCAGGCCACAGGCGCCGAGCAGCGCGTCGATGACCTGCTGGTTGTGCGCGTCCTCGAAGAAGCTGTGGATCTCATGCGCCACTTCCAGACCGATGTCCGGCAGGTAGGTGAGCACTTCCGGCAGCGCCTGGCGCACTCGTGCCAGCGATGCCAGCGAGCGCGCCAGCACCTTGGCGGTTTCCTCGCCGACATCGGGAATGCCGAGGGCATAGATGAAACGTGCCAGCGTCGGTCGCTTGCTGGCCTCGATGGCCGCCAGCAGCTTGTTGCTGGACACCTCGGCAAAGCCTTCCAGGCCGATGATCTGCTCGAAGGTCAGCTGGTACAGATCGGCCGGCGAGGCGATCAGCTTTTCGTCGACCAGTTGCTCGATGGTCTTGTCGCCGAGGCCGTCGATATCCATGGCGCGGCGCGAGACGAAGTGGATGATCGCCTGCTTGAGCTGCGCCTGGCAGCTCAGGCGACCGACGCAGCGGTACACCGAGCCTTCGCTGACGCTTTCCTTGCCCTTGCTGCGCTTGATCAGCTGGGTACGCTCCACCGCCGAGCCGCACACCGGACACTGCTCGGGGATATGCACCGGTCGCGCATCATCGGGGCGGCGCTCGGGCACCACCGCCATCACCTGCGGGATCACGTCACCGGCACGGCGGATGATCACCGTATCGCCGATCATCACCCCCAGGCGCGCCACCTCGTCCATGTTGTGCAGGGTGGCATTGGCTACCATCACACCCGCCACCTTGACCGGCTTGAGCCGCGCCACCGGCGTCACCGCGCCGGTGCGGCCGACCTGGAACTCGACGTCGAGCAGCTCGGTCAGCTCCTCCTGCGCGGGGAACTTGTGAGCGATGGCCCAGTGCGGCGTGCGCGCACGGAAGCCCAGCTGCTGCTGGTCCTCGATGTTGTTGACCTTGAACACCACGCCATCGATGTCATAGGCCAGGCTCATGCGCCGTTCGCCGATATCGCGGTAGTACGCGAGGCAATCCTGCACGCCCCTGGCCAGCTTCAGCTCACGGCTGATGGGAATGCCCCAGGCCTTGAGTTGCTGCAGCATGGCCACCTGGGTACCCGGCAGCTCACCGCTGACCTGCCCGACGCCGTAGCAGCAGAACTCCAGCGGACGGCTGGCGGTGATCTTCGGGTCGAGCTGACGCAGGCTGCCAGCGGCCGCGTTGCGCGGATTGGCGAAGGTCTTGCCGCCAGTCTCGGCCTGGCGTGCATTGAGCTCCTCGAAGCCGGCCTTGGGCATGAACACCTCGCCGCGCACCTCCAGCACCTGCGGCCAGCCCTCGCCCTGCAGCTTGAGCGGCACGTTGCGGATGGTGCGCACGTTGCTGCTGATGTCCTCACCGGTGCTGCCGTCGCCACGGGTAGCGCCACGCACCAGCTGGCCGTTCTCGTAGAGCAGGCTCACCGCCAGTCCATCGAGCTTGGGCTCGCAGCTGTACTCGACCTCGGCACCGCCGCCGAACAGGTCGCCGCCAGCCAGGCCCAGGCCGCTCTGCACGCTGCGGTCGAACGCATGCAGGTCGTCTTCCTCGAAGGCATTACCGAGGCTGAGCATCGGCACCTCATGACGCACCTCGCCAAAGGCGCCGAGGGCTTCACCGCCGACGCGCTGGGTCGGCGAATCGGGCGTCACCAGTTCCGGGTGCTCGGCCTCCAGTGCCTGCAACTCGCGAAACAGGCGGTCGTACTCGGCGTCTGGCACGCTGGGCTCGTCCAGCACGTAATAGCGGTAGTTGTGCGCGTCCAGTTCCTGGCGCAGTGCGGATATACGTTGGGCGACGTCGGTCATTGCAGATAAAGCCTCAAGCGACAAACTTGCAGCGGCAAGAACAAAAAAGCCCCAAGCCAAGCGCTTGGCTTGAGCTTGAGGCTCGCAGCTTGCCGCTGCTCTTTAGCGTTTCTGGGTCAACTGCCGGCGCTCGAACTCGACGATGCGCTGGCGATAATGTTCGATGGTCTGCGCAGTCATCACGCTGCGCTGGTCGTCCTTCAGCTCGCCGCCCAGCTCATGGGCCAGCTTGCGCGCTGCCGCAACCATGACGTCGAAGGCCTGCTTGGGATGACGCGGGCCGGGCAGACTGAGGAAGAAACTCACGGCGCGGGTGCTGAAGCCTTCGATGTCATCGAGATCGAAGGTGCCCGGCTTGAGCGCGTTGGCCATGGAGAACAGCACCTCGCCGTTGCCGGCCATGCTTTCGTGACGGTGGAAGATGTCCATCTCGCCGAAGCGCAGGCCGCTCTCGAGAATGTTCTGCAGCAGCGCCGGGCCCTTGAAGCCGAAATCATCGCGGGCAACCACGTTGATCACCAGCACTTCCTCGACCGGCGCGGCATCGGCAGCCGGCTTGGCGGGCTTCTTCGGTTCGACGGGCTCGTCATCGACCGGGTTGAGCAGGGTCGGCACCGGCTCGTCGACGGCCAGGTTGAGGTCGCCCTGCTGCGGTTCGTTACGCGGACGGCGCGGCAGGTCCTTGGCACTCATCGAGGGCAGGTCGTCTTCATCCAGCTGTGGCTCGAGGTCACGCTGAACCACCCGCGGCGGGCTGAGCAGATCCGGGTCACTGTCGTCATCCGGCATGTTGGCGAAACTGCGGTCCAGTTTGAACTTGAGTTTGCCCTTGCCACCGCGCATGCGACGCCAGCCGTCGAACAGAATGCCAGCGATAACGATGATGCCAATAACGATCAGCCACTCGCGCAGACCGAATTCCATGAAATACCTGACCCTTAAAAATTCTGGTGAAAAAAAGATCCAATCGATCGGACCCTGATTCGACTATAAAACGCGGCGCCAACTCCATGTTCTGTCTGACGTTTTCCGCGTGTAACAAAAGTGGGCAATAAGCTAGCACGACGAAAGGCAACTTTACACAGGCAGACGCATCAGCTCTCCACCATCGCCAGTGCCTCTTCGACATCCACTGCCACCAGACGCGAGCAGCCCGGCTCGTGCATGGTAACCCCCATCAATTGATCGGCCATTTCCATGGCGATCTTGTTGTGGGTGATGTAGATGAACTGCACCGTTGCCGACATCTCCTTGACCAGGCGCGCATAACGACCCACGTTGGCGTCGTCCAGCGGCGCATCCACTTCGTCCAGCATGCAGAACGGCGCCGGATTGAGCTGGAAGATGGAAAACACCAGTGCCAGGGCGGTCAACGCCTTCTCTCCACCGGAGAGCAAATGGATGGTGCTGTTCTTCTTGCCCGGGGGCCGCGCCATGATGGTTACACCGGTATCGAGTAAATCTTCGCCGGTGAGTTCCAAATAAGCACTGCCGCCACCGAAAACTTTTGGAAAGAGTGCCTGCAAACCGCCATTGATCTGATCGAAAGTTTCCTTGAAACGATTGCGCGTTTCCTTGTCGATCTTGCGAATGACGTTTTCCAGGGTTTCCAGCGCTTCGACCAGATCGGCATCCTGCGCATCCAGATAACGCTTGCGCTCGGATTGCTGCTGGTACTCGTCGATCGCCGCCAGGTTGATCGGCCCAAGACGCGCGATACGCGCGGCCATGCGCTCGAGTTCCTCTTCCCAGGCACTCTCCGTGGCATCGGCCGGCAGCGTGGCGATCACCCCGTGCAGGTCGTAATTGTCCTCGGCGAGCTGATCGGCGAGGGCCTTGCGCCGCACGTTGAGCGACTGCCAGTCCATGCGCTGCTGCTCCAGCTGGCCGCGCAGCAGTTGCGCCTGCTGCTCGGCCTGGCTGCGACGCTTCTCGGCGTCGCGCAGTTCGCGATCGGCATCTTCCAGGGTCAGGCGTGCCTGACGCAGCTCCTCGTCCACCGCCATGCGCCGTTCGAGCAGCTCCTCGAGCTTGATGCGCAGCTCTTCCAGCGGCGCCTCGCCCTCCTCCAGGTTCAGTGACAGCTGCTCACGCCGCTCGTGCAGGCGCTCGGCCTGCATTTCCAGACGCTCCAGCGCCTGGCGAGTGGAGTCGTGCTGCGCCTTGAGCGAGCCGAGGCGCACCGCCAGCTGATGGGCATGATCCTTGTGCTGGCGGGCCTCCTGACGCACCCGGTCGAGGCGCTCGCGCAGGCTGTCACGGCTGGCCAGCAGGCTCTCGCGCTGCTCGTTGTCCTGGGCCATGGCATCCAGCGCATCCTGCAGGTGCAGGCGCGCTTCACCGAGCTGCTCCTGCTCCAGCGCACGCTGCTCGGCCACTTCCTGCAGCTCGTCGTGCAGACGACGGCGACGCAGGCCCAGCTGCTCGGCCTTGGCCTGGCTGGCGGACAGCCGCGCCTTCAGCTCGGCCAGCTGGCGGCCAAGCTCCTGGCCCTGGCGACGCTGTTGCTCACGCAGCTCTTCCTGACGGCGCTGCTCGTCACGCAGGCCCAGCAGACGCTCATCCAGTTGCGCCAGCGCCGCCTCGCGCTCCTCACGTTCCAGTTGCAGGCGCTCCAGCTCCTGAGCGCGCGCCAGCACGCCGCTGTCCGCCTCGGCAGCGCGACGTACGCGCAGGAAATGCCGACCGACCCAGTAACCGTCACGGCTGATCAGGCTTTCGCCCTCGGCCAGTTGCGCACGCGCCGCCAGCGCCTGCTCCAGCGACTCGACCGGACGCACGCCGGCCAGCCAGGGCGACAGGTCGTGGCTCGCCTCCACCTTGTCCAGCAGGCTGCCGGCGTTGCGCATGCCGCCCCTGGCGGGGCTGAGCAGGCGCAGCTCGCCCTGTTCCAGCGCGGAGAAATCCAGCCCGGCAAAATCGTCCAGCAGCACGGCCTGCAGGTCGGCACCGAGCACGGTCTCCACCGCCAGCTCCCAGCCGGCCTCCACGCGCAGCCCTTCGGCCAGGCGCGGACGCTGTTGCAGACCCTGCTCGCGCAGCCACTCGCCAGCGCCCTGCACCGGGTCCAGCGCGGCCTGTTGCAGCGCCTCCAGCGAGGCCAGGCGACCATCGAGACGCTGCAACTCGCCCTGTGCCTGCTGCTGCGCCTGACCGGCCTGCTGCAGTTCCTCGCGCAACTGCTGCAGGCGCTCGGCCTGCTGCTCCTCGGCCAGTTGCAGGGCTTCGTGCTCCAGCTCGCCGGCGGCCAGCTGTTCGCTCAGTTCGAGAATGGCGGCGTCTTCGGGGTCGGCGGCCAGTTGCTGCAATTCTTCGCCCAGGCGACGCTGACGCTCGCTCAGGCGCTCGAGGCTCTGTTCCAGCTGGGCGATGCGCGACTGCTGCACCTCGGCCTGGCGACGCGGCTCGGCACTGCGCTGGTTGAAGCTGTCCCACTGCTCCTGCCAGCCGTGCATGGTGGTCTCGGCTTCCTCCAGGCTGGCGGCGGACTCCTCGGCGGCGGCCGCAGTCATCTCCTGCTCGGGCAGGAGCATCTCCAGCTCCTCGCCCAGGGTGGCCAGCAGGGTACGGTCGTGGCCGAGGTGCGACTCGGTTTCCAGGCGCGCCTTTTCCGCCTCGCGCAGGTCGTCCTGCAACTGGCGCAGGCGCTGCTGGCCGTGCTGGATGCTCTGCTCGACGCGGGCGATATCGCCGCCCACGGAATAGAAACGGCCCTGCACCAGGTTGAAACGCTCGGACAGCTCGTGATGACCGTCGCGCAGGCGCTCGATGCTGGCATCGGCACTGCGCTGCTCGGCCACCAGGGCCTCGAAGGCCACCTCCTGGTCACCGATCACCTGCTCGCGGCTGCCGACCTGCTGGTTCAGGGTCTGCCAGCGCAGCGCCAGCAGCTGAGCCTTGAGCTGACGCTCCTCGGCCTTGTATTCCTGGTACTTCTCCGCGGCCTGGGCCTGCCGGTGCAGGCGCTCGAGCTGGCGCTCCAGCTCCTCGCGCAGGTCGGTCAGGCGCGCCAGGTTTTCCTGGGTGCGGCGGATGCGATTCTCGGTCTCGCGACGGCGCTCCTTGTACTTGGAGATACCGGCGGCTTCCTCGATGAAGTTGCGCAGTTCCTCGGGCTTGGCCTCGATCAGCTTGCTGATCATGCCCTGCTCGATGATCGAGTAGCTGCGCGGCCCCAGGCCGGTACCGAGGAAGATGTCGGTGATGTCGCGGCGACGGCACTTGGTGCCGTTGAGGAAGTAAGTGTTCTGCGCGTCGCGGGTGACCCGACGGCGGATGGAAATCTCGGCGAAGGCGGCGTACTCGCCCACCAGCGAGTTGTCGCTGTTGTCGAAGATCAGCTCGATGGACGCCTGGGTCACCGGCTTGCGCGTGTTGGAGCCGTTGAAGATGACGTCGGTCATCGACTCGCCACGCAGGTTCTTCGCCGAACTTTCGCCCATCACCCAGCGCACGGCGTCGATGATGTTGGACTTGCCGCAACCGTTGGGCCCAACCACCGCCGCCATGTTGCTGGGAAAGCTGACCGTCGTCGGATCGACGAAGGACTTGAAGCCGGCCAGCTTGATGCTCTTCAGGCGCATCGGGGCTTAGCGCTCCGCCAGGGTCGCCAGCACCAGCTGGCAGTTGTGCTGACCGTAGGCCTGCAGGACTTCGCGGGCACGCTCGTGGTCACGCCCGATGATCGCCTGCAGCAGGCTGGCGAAGGTGCCCATGAACTGGCCCATCTCGCCTTTGCGGCGCTCCAGCGCCAGGTGGTAGGTGCGGCTGATGGCCGGCAACAGGTTCTCCAGGGTTTCCTGCAGGTAGGGATTGTCGGCGAAGGGAAAGGCCGCGCGCATGACGTCGAAGCTGTTCTCGACGAAGGCGCCGATGTCGCCACGCTGCAGGCTGTCCAGCAGGCGCTGCTGGATGTCGATGAACGGCGCCAGGTCGGTTTCCACCTTCCACCCTTCGATCACCGCGCGGGCCAGCATGGCGTAAAGGTCGATGGTCAGCGCATAGAGGCTGGTGACGTGATGGGCGGTCAGTTCGCTGACCTGGGCACCCCGGCGCGGCAGGATCACGATCAGGTGGCGACGTTCGAGAATCAGCAGTGCCTCGCGCACCGAACCACGGCTGACATTCAGGGCCTGGGTGACCTTCTGCTCCTGGATGCGCTCACGTTCCCTGAGCTCACCACGAATGATGCGTTCGGCCAGATAGTGGGCAATTTGCTCGGCGAGGCTGTCCGGGGCCTTGAACGTCATGACATTCCTTATGTGCGTCGATACAGCGGGCAGGCGGTCGAGTCTGGGGGCCCCGCCACGGCTGGGCGGAAGCAAGAAAATCTGGCGGCGAGTGTAACACAGGGTGTTACCGGGCCAAGCGTCCGCGGCATGTGCTTTCCGTTCTAAAGGTTGGCCATGAAGCCATGGTCACAAAAACTGATCGTCCTACAATCCTACATGTCAGTTCATAACAACAATCAGACGGAGACCGGCATGTTCGAAAGACTTCCCTCGCACTGGATGCTCGCCCTGAAGAAGGTCGGCTACTGGATCTGGCTGATCCCGGTGCTCGGCATCCCCCTCAGCTACCACTGGTCGCTGGGCAGCGCCCATGCCGACGCCTGGGCCTGGCTGGTGATCACGGTGGTGTTCGGCGTGATTCCGCTGCTCGACTTCGTCGTGGGCCGCGACCCGGCCAACCCGGACGAGCGCGACCAGGTGCCAGCCCTGGAAGCCCAGGGCTACTATCGCCTGCTGAGCCTGGCGACGGTGCCGCTGCTGCTGGCGATGCTGGTCTGGAGCGCCTGGATATTCGTCAGTTACGCGGGCTGGAGCTGGGTCGGCCAGCTCGGCTGGGTACTCTCGGTGGGCACGGTGATGGGCGCCATCGGCATCACTGTCTCGCACGAGCTGATTCACAAGGATGCGGCGCTGGAACAGAACGCCGGCGGCCTGCTGCTGGCAGCGGTGTGCTACGCAGGCTTCAAGGTGGAGCACGTGCGTGGCCACCATGTGCATGTCTCGACGCCGGAAGACGCCTCGTCCTCGCGGTTTGGCCAGAGCCTGTACGCCTTCCTGCCACATGCCTACAAGCACAACTTCCTCAATGCCTGGAGGCTGGAGGCCGAGCGCCTCCAGCGCCGTGGCCTGCCTGCCCTGCACTGGCGCAACGAGCTGATCTGGTGGTACGCCATCAGTGCGCTGCTGTTGCTCGGTTTCAGCCTGGCCTTCGGCTGGCTGGGCGCACTGTTCTTCCTGGGCCAGGCGCTGATGGCCTTCACCCTGCTGGAGATCGTCAACTACGTCGAACACTACGGCCTGCACCGGCGCAAACTGGACAACGGCCGCTACGAGCGCACCACGCCGCATCACTCGTGGAACAGCAACTTCCTGCTGACCAACCTGTTCCTCTTCCACCTGCAGCGCCACTCCGACCACCACGCCTACGCCAAGCGGCGCTACCAGGTACTGCGCCATTTCGACGACAGCCCGCAACTCCCCAACGGCTATGCCGGAATGATCGTGCTCGCCCTCTTTCCGCCACTGTGGCGCGCAATCATGGACCCCAAGGTGCGCGCCTACTACGCCGGCGAGGAACACCAGCTGAGCGAATCGCAGCTGACCTGAGCATCGCTCGCCCCAGCCAGCCCCGGCCGCACAAGCGCCCGGGGCTGTTTTGCTGCACCGCACGCCATGCGCGCAACCCTCTCCTGGTTCACACCGCCTCCCCCTCTCCAGGCCCCGTGCCAGCGCCCTTCACTGGCATGAAAGTCGCTACGCTTTCTGCATCAGCCGCTCATAACCGAAACGCATGACAAACAGCTGACCGCCAGGTCAAATATTTGTTGACCCAAAAGTCAGAAATCTCTAGATTGCCCCTATTGGCAACCGCGCCAGCGCCTTGCGACGCGTGCATTTCACTGGCGGCCAACCGATTCATAACAATAAAGTGCCTGGAGGTCGTCCTTGATCCAGTTTTTACTCAACCGGGAGCTGCGTACCGAGCATGCCCTGGACCCCAACGTCACCGTGCTCAACTACCTGCGTGAACACGTCGGCAAGACCGGAACCAAGGAAGGCTGCGCCTCCGGCGACTGTGGCGCCTGCACCGTGGTGGTCGGCGAACTGATCGGGGAGCGCGTGCGCTACCGCACCCTCAACTCCTGCCTGACCTTCGTCTCCAGCCTGCACGGCAAGCAACTGATCACCGTCGAAGACCTCAAGCACCAGGGCAAGCTGCACAGCGTGCAGCAGGCGATGGTCGACTGCCACGGTTCGCAGTGCGGTTTCTGCACCCCCGGTTTCATCATGTCGCTGTTCGCCCTGCAGAAGAACCAGGCCGCGTCAGGTGCCAGCGGCTACGACAAGGGCGCTACGCTGGAGGCCCTGGCCGGCAACCTGTGCCGCTGCACCGGCTACCGCCCGATCATCGACGCCGCCGAGCAGGCCTGCTGCCAGAAGCAGCCGGACCAGTTCGATGCCTTCGAGAGCGATACCGTCGCCCAGCTCAAGGCCATCACCCCGCGTGAAACCGCCGAACTCAACAGTGGCGACAAGCGCTGCCTGGTACCGCTGACCGTGGCCGACCTGGCCGACCTCTACACCGCCAACCCCGAAGCGCGCCTGCTGGCTGGCGGCACCGACCTGGCCCTGGAAGTCACCCAGTTCCACCGTGAACTGCCGGTGATGATCTACGTCGGCCATATCGAAGACATGAAGCGCATCGAAGTGACCGACAGTGCCATCGAGATCGGCGCCGCCGCCGCGCTGTCCGACTGCTACGCAGCGCTGTCGCACGAATACCCGGACTTCGGCGAGCTGCTGCACCGCTTCGCCTCGCTGCAGATCCGCAACCAGGGCACCCTGGGCGGCAACATCGGCAACGCCTCGCCCATCGGCGACGCCCCGCCGCTGCTGATCGCCCTGGGTGCGCAGATTGCCCTGCGCCAGGGCAACAACCGGCGCATCCTGCCGCTGCAGGAGTACTTCCTCGACTACAAGGTGACCGCTCGCCAGGAAGCCGAGTTCATCGAGAAGATCATCGTGCCACGCAAGCAGGCGAACCAGGCGTTCCGCGCCTACAAGGTGTCCAAGCGCCTCGACGACGACATCTCCGCCGTCTGCGCGGCGTTCAGCCTGACCCTCGTCGACGGCGTGGTGAGCGAAGCGCGCATCGCCTTCGGTGGCATGGCCGCCATCCCCAAACGTGCCAGCGCCTGCGAAGCGGCCCTGGTCGGCTCGGCCTGGTATCCAGGCGTGATCGAACGCGCCTGCGAGGCGCTGAGTGAAGACTTCACCCCGCTGTCGGATTTCCGCGCCAGCAAGGAATACCGCCTGCTCACTGCCCAGAACCTGCTGCGCAAGTTCTTCCTGGAACAGCAGTCACCCGAGATCGAAACCCGGGTTACCGCTTACGCGTAAGCGTGCAGTGAATTGATCCGCCGCCGGCCCGTCCGGCGGCATGCGAAGTTTTGGAGGCGAAGATGTCCAGTCATATCGAACACAAATCCCAGGAAGAGCTGGCCGCACTGTTTCGCGCCGGCATGACCAGCGGCGTGGGCCGCAGCGTCAAGCACGAGAGTGCGGACAAGCACGTATCCGGCGAAGCGGTCTATGTCGACGACCGCCTGGAATTCCCCAACCAGCTGCACGTCTACGCACGCCAGTCCGACCGTGCCCACGCGCGCATCGTGCGCATCGACACCCGCCCCTGCTACGAGATTCCGGGCGTGGCCATCGCCATCACCAAGGATGACGTACCGGGCCAGCTGGATATCGGCCCGGTGGTCGCCGGCGACCCGCTGCTGGCCGACGGCAAGGTCGAGTACGTCGGCCAGGTGGTCCTGGCAGTGGCCGCCGACAGCCTGGAAACCGCACGCAAGGCGGCCATGGCCGCGATCGTCGAGTACGAGGACCTGGAGCCTGTGCTCGACGTGGTCGAGGCCTACCGCAAGCAGCACTTCGTCCTAGCCAGCCACACCCACCGCATCGGCGACTCGGCTGCCCAGCTGGCCAGCGCCCCGCGTCGCCTGCAGGGCACGCTGCACATCGGCGGCCAGGAGCACTTCTACCTGGAAACGCAGATTTCCTCGGTCATGCCTACCGAGGATGGCGGCATGCTGGTCTACACCTCGACGCAGAACCCCACCGAGGTGCAGAAGCTGGTCGCCGAGGTGCTCGGCGTGCCGATGAACAAGATCGTCATCGACATGCGTCGCATGGGGGGCGGTTTCGGCGGCAAGGAAACCCAGGCCGCGGGTCCCGCCTGCCTGTGCGCGGTGATCGCGCACCTCACCGGCCGGCCGACCAAGATGCGCCTGCCGCGCATGGAAGACATGAGCATGACCGGCAAGCGCCACCCCTTCTATGTCGAGTACGACGTCGGCTTCGATGACGACGGCCTGCTGCACGGCATCGAGATGGACCTGGCCGGCAACTGCGGCTACTCGCCGGACCTGTCCGGTTCCATCGTCGACCGCGCCATGTTCCACTCGGACAACGCCTACTTCCTGGGCAACGCCACCATCAACGGTCATCGCTGCAAGACCAACACCGCCTCGAACACCGCCTATCGCGGCTTCGGCGGCCCGCAGGGCATGGTCGCCATCGAGGAAGTGATGGACGCCGTCGCCCGCAGCCTGGGCAAGGACCCGCTGGAAGTGCGCAAGCGCAACTACTACGGCAAGACCGAGCGCAACGTCACCCACTACCACCAGACCGTCGAGCACAACGTCATCCACGAGATGACCGCCGAGCTGGAGGCAAGCTGCGAGTACGCCAAACGCCGCGAGGAAATCCGCGCCTTCAACGCCGGGAGCCCGGTGCTGAAGAAAGGCCTGGCCATGACCCCGGTGAAGTTCGGCATCAGCTTCACGGCCACCTTCCTCAACCAGGCCGGTGCGCTGATCCACATCTACACCGACGGTTCGATCCACCTGAACCACGGCGGCACCGAGATGGGCCAGGGCCTGAACACCAAGGTCGCGCAGGTCGTGGCCGAGGTCTTCCAGGTCGATATCGAGCGCATCCAGATCACCGCCACCAACACCGACAAGGTGCCCAACACCTCGCCCACCGCTGCCTCCAGCGGTGCCGACCTCAACGGTATGGCGGCGAAGAACGCCGCCGAAACCATCAAGCAGCGCCTGGTGGACTTCCTGGTGCGCGACTACAAGGTCACACCGGAAGACATCGAGTTCCGCAATGGCCAGGTACGGGTGCGCGATCACTTCCTGTCGTTCGAGGAAATGATCCAGAAGGCCTACTTCGGCCAGGTATCGCTGTCCTCGACCGGCTTCTACCGCACGCCGAAGATCTACTACGACCGCGACAAGGCTGCCGGCCGCCCCTTCTACTACTACGCCTACGGCGTGGCCTGCGTGGAGGTGCTGGTGGATACCCTGACCGGCGAGTACCGCATGCTGCGTGGCGACATCCTGCATGACGTCGGCGACTCGCTGAACCCGGCCATCGACATCGGCCAGGTCGAGGGTGCCTTCGTCCAGGGCATGGGCTGGCTGACCTGCGAGGAGCTGGTGTGGAACGCCAAGGGCAAGCTGATGACCAACGGCCCGGCCAGCTACAAGATCCCGGCCATCGCCGACATGCCCATCGACCTGCGCGTGAAGCTGGTGGAGAACCGCAAGAACCCGGAAGACACCGTGTTCCACTCCAAGGCCGTCGGCGAGCCGCCGTTCATGCTCGGCATCGCGGCCTGGTGCGCCCTGAAGGACGCCGTGGCCAGCCTGGCCGACTACCAGGTGCAACCGCAGATCGACGCCCCGGCCACGCCCGAGCGCGTGCTCTGGGGTGTGGAGCAGATGCGCAAGCTGAAGGCTCAGGCCAAGGCGGCCAGTGCCACCGAGGCCGAACCGGCCTGACCTGTAGGAGCCAGCTTGCTGGCGATCCGCGCCTCAGGATCGCCGGCAAGCCGGCTCCTACGACAAGTGCTTCAATCGAAAAACGCAACAGGTGTACAACAATGACAAGACACACCGAGCCGAACAATCCACCCGCGCGCCCGGCACCGGAGCCGATTCTCGAGCCGTCGCCGAGCAACTGGCGCCTGCCGCGCCCGGGACAGACCACGCCTTCCTGGAGGCTGAGCAAATGAGCTGGATCAGTGCCCTCGCCGACCTGCAAGACAAGGGCGAAGCCTGCGTGCTGGTGACCATCATCGAGGAGCGCGGCTCGACCCCGCGCAACGCCGGCTCGAAGATGGTGGTCACCGCCGAGCGCATCTTCGAAACCATCGGTGGCGGCCACCTGGAGTACAAGGCCATGCAGATGGCCCGTGAAATGCTCGAGAGCCGCAGCCAGGACACCCGCCTGGAGCGCTTTTCCCTCGGCGCCAGCCTCGGCCAGTGCTGCGGCGGCGCCACCGTGCTGCTGTTCGAGCCCATGGGCCAGCCCCAGGCGCAGATCGCCGTGTTCGGCGCCGGCCATGTCGGCCGTGCACTGGTGCCGCTGCTGGCCAGCCTGCCGTGCAAGGTGCGCTGGATCGACTCGCGGGAGAACGAGTTCCCCGAGCAGATCCCGGCCAACGTGCAGAAGATCGTCAACGACGAGGTGGTCGACGAGGTGGAGAACATGCCGCCCGGCAGCTACTACATCGTCATGACCCACAACCATCAGCTCGACCTGGAGCTGACCGCAGCGATCCTGCAACGCGGCGACTTCGCCTACTACGGCCTGATCGGCTCCCGCACCAAACGCGTCAAGTTCGAGCACCGCCTGCGCGAGCGCGGCTTCGAGGAGCCGCTCATGGCACGCATGCGCTGCCCGATGGGTCTGCCCGAGGTGAAGGGCAAGTTGCCGGTGGAGATCGCCGTGTCCATCGCCGGCGAGGTGATCGCCACCTACAACGCCCTGTTTGGTGAAAAGACGGCCGGCCAGAAGGTCAAGAAAGGCGAATCCAGCGTGGCCAGGCTGCTGCCGGCGTCGCGCCGCTCCTGATTGCCCCGATTTTCCGGTGCGCAAGGCGCACCCCAGCCACAACGCTGTTCACCCGGGGACGCATGAGTTCTACTCGCCTCCCCGCCGGGAGACGCGACGACCGCTCGCGCTCGCCCCGTGGCCAGCGCACAGCATTGATCAACCCATGAGATTCGAACGATGAGCAATACCGTCAAAGCCTACCGCGCCGCCATCCTGCACAGCCTGGCCGACCCGGCCGTGGTCGGCGTGGAACAGTCCTATCAGTACTTCGAGGAGGGCATCCTGCTGATCGAGAATGGCAAGGTCGCCCAGGTTGGCGCTGCCGCCGAGCTGCTGCCGAAACTGGCCGGTGTCGAGGTACAGCACTACCGCGATGCGCTCATCACCCCCGGCTTCATCGACACCCACATCCACTACCCGCAGACCGGCATGATCGCCTCCTACGGCGAGCAGCTGCTGGACTGGCTCGAGACCTACACCTTCCCCACCGAGCAACAGTTCGCCGACAAGGCCCACGCCAGCGACGTGGCGGCGATCTTCCTCAAGGAGCTGCTGCGCAACGGCACCACCACCGCCCTGGTGTTCGGCAGCGTGCACCCGCAGTCGGTGGACGCCTTCTTCGAGCAAGCCGACAAGCTCAACCTGCGCATGATCGCCGGCAAGGTGCTGATGGATCGCAACGCCCCGGACTACCTGACCGATACCGCGGAAACCGGCTATGCCGAGAGCAAGGCGCTGATCGAACGCTGGCACGGCAAGGGCCGCCTGCACTACGCCGTCACCCCGCGCTTCGCCCCGACCAGCACGCCGCAGCAGCTGGAGCTGGCCGGCAAGCTGCTCGGCGAGTACCCGGACCTGTACATGCACACCCACCTGTCCGAGAACCGCAAGGAGATCGAGTGGGTCAAGGCGCTGTTCCCCGAGCGCAAGGGTTACCTGGACGTCTACGACCACCACAGGCTGATCGGCCCGCGCGCCGTATTCGCCCATGGCGTGCACCTGTGCGACGAGGAGTGCCAGCGCCTGGCCGAAACCGGCTCGGCAGTGGCCTTCTGCCCGACCTCCAACCTGTTCCTGGGCAGCGGCCTGTTCGACCTGAACAAGCTGGAAGCACACGGCGTCCGCGTCGGCCTGGGTACGGACGTCGGCGCCGGTACCAGCTTCAGCCAGCTGCAGTCGCTGAACGAGGCGTACAAGGTGATGCAGCTGCAGGGCAAGAAGCTCGACCCCTTCAAGTCGCTGTACCTGGCCACCCTGGGCGGCGCCAATGCGCTGTATCTGGACGACAAGCTGGGCAACTTCCTGCCCGGCAAGGACGCCGACTTCCTGGTGCTGGACTACAACGCCACACCGCTGATCAGCTACCGCATGCAACAGGCCAGGAGCCTGGAAGAGCGCCTGTTCGCCCTGACCATGCTCGGTGACGATCGCGCCGTGAAGGAGACCTTCGCCGCCGGCGTATCGGTGCACCAGCGCAGCTGAGGCCAACGCCCGAGCGCTTTCGTCGCAGCGGATCCATCCGCGATCAGGCTGTCGGCAATGCGCGGCGCGAGATGTTCACCACGCGACACGATCGCAGGAGAGCCTGCTTGCCGGCGATCAGCTCAGCTGCGCATCGCTGGCCTGCCACGCCCGCCCGACAAAAAAGCCCCGATGCGCGAACATCGGGGCTTTTTTCGTATCCAGCACATCCAATCAGCGGTTGGCCGCGTTCCGCCCAGGCTTCTTCTTGGTCTGCAGCAGGTGCGAGAACACTGCGTGCAGGTCATCCGAAGCGCTTTCCTCGTCCAGGTTCAGCTTGCTGTCGATATGGTCCATGTGGTGCATCATCAGGTGGACCGCACGCTCGGCATCGCGTGCCTCGATGGCGTCGATCAGCTGGTTGTGCTCATCGTACGAGCAATGCGAGCGGCTGCCGCTTTCGTACTGGGCGATGATCAGCGAGGTCTGCGATACCAGGCTGCGCTGGAAGCTCACCAGCGGCGCGTTACGCGCGGCCTCGGCCAGCTTCAGGTGGAACTCGCCGGACAGGCGGATGCCGGCGCCACGGTCCCCCCGGGAGAAGCTGTCCTGCTCGTCCTTGACCATCTGCCGCAGCTCGGCGAGCTGCTCTGCCGTGGCATGCTCGACGGCCAGCTCGGTGATCGCGCGCTCCACCAGTCGGCGTGCGTAGAAGATCTGCCGGGCTTCCTCGACACTGGGGCTGGCCACTACCGCACCGCGATTCGGCCGCAGCAGCACCACCCCTTCATGGGCCAGACGCGACAGGGCACGGCGAATGATGGTGCGACTGACACCGAAGATCTCGCCCAGGGCCTCTTCGCTCAGCTTGGTGCCTGGCGCCAGGCGCTGCTCGAGAATGGCATCGAAGATATGGGCATATACGACATCGTCCTGAGTCCCGCTACGGCTGCTCTTGCCCGCACGCGGCTGCTTCTTCAGTGGCTGCAATTGATCGTTCATTCTGGCTCGCGTCAATGAGAGTCGGCGACACTGCGACTCTACTGTGTTCTACCCGGTAGCTGACAAGCTCCGAGCGAAAAAACATCAGAAAAATATTCGGCCAATTGTACACAACTCAACCAGCCACCACACCTGTCGTCGTATGACGTCCTCCCTGAGAGGTCAGCCGGCAGGCGAGAAACCGAGCGCGCCTTCAAACTCTTTCCTTATATGCACGCCTCCCTTCAGGTCGTTACCGGATAAGGCCGAGTCGATCGCTCCTGGCATGCCCTCCCGAGACCAGAACGAGCTGCAGCATGGATCATCCATCTGTCTGTTTTAAAAGGGCTTTTACCAACAGACAGACGATTGTCGCCAAATCCACCCGCTGAATCCTGGAGATCGGCGAATGGTGCGATTCATGCAACATTAAAAACATTAATTGCATTTTTTGTATACAACAGCATAATCGCGCCTGAGTGACTTCTTGACCGCTCGGTCAACAACTTAGCCAGGAAGCACCGCCGAGAACACCGCCTGCCTCAGAGAGCATTGTCCTTGCGCAACGCTCTGGGCGGTACACAACAAGAGAGATGAGGAGTACCCGCTGTGGAAAGCGTCAAACAAGAACAACACGCGACTCAACTGGCAAGAGGTGGCCTGCTCGACCGCTTCTTCAAACTGACCGAGCACCGCACCACCATCAAGACCGAACTGATCGCTGGTGTAACCACCTTCGTCACCATGGCCTACATCATCTTCGTCAACCCCAACATCATGGCCAGCGCCGGCATCGACCACGGGGCCGCCTTCGTCGCCACCTGCATCGGCGCGGCGCTGGGCTGCTTCCTGATGGGGCTGTACGCCAACTGGCCTGTCGGCCTGGCACCCGGCATGGGCCTGAACGCCTTCTTCACCTATACCGTCGTCGGCGAGATGGGTTACAGCTGGCAGATCGCCCTGGGCGCGGTATTCATCTCCGGCGTGCTGTTCATGATCATGAGCCTGTCGAAGATCCGCGAATGGCTGCTCAACAGCATCCCGATGAGCCTGCGCTTCGCCATGGGTGCCGGGGTCGGCCTGTTCCTCGGCCTGATCGGCCTGAAGACCGCCGGCATCGTCGTCGACAGCTCGGCCACGCTGCTGACCATGGGCTCGTTCGGCAACCCGTCGGCGCTGCTCGCCGCCGTGTGCTTCCTGCTGATCGCCGTGCTCAGCCACCGCAACGTGTTCGGCGCCATCCTCTTCAGCATGCTCGGCGTCACCGCCCTGGGCTGGGCCCTGGGCCTGGTCGAGTACGGCGGCCTGGTGTCGATGCCACCGAGCCTGGCCCCGACCTTCCTGGCCATGGACAT
Source organism: Ectopseudomonas khazarica (assembly GCF_017915135.1). Lineage (NCBI taxonomy): Bacteria > Pseudomonadati > Pseudomonadota > Gammaproteobacteria > Pseudomonadales > Pseudomonadaceae > Ectopseudomonas > Ectopseudomonas khazarica. The sequence goes on from NZ_CP068551.1 coordinate 3,324,633, forward strand.
CGCCGGCGCGTTCAACGTGGCGATGATCAGCGTGATCCTCGCGTTCCTCTTCGTGAACATGTTCGATACCGCAGGCACGCTGATGGGCGTGGCGCATCGCGCCAACCTGGTGGATGAGGACGGCAAGATCCAGAACCTGTCCAAGGCCCTGAAAGCCGACTCCACCTCCAGCGTGATCGGCGCCATGGTCGGCTGCCCGCCGGTGACCAGCTACGTGGAGAGCGCTTCCGGGGTCGCCGCCGGTGGCCGCACCGGCCTGACCGCCATGACCGTCGGCATCCTCTTCCTCACCGCGATGTTCTTCGCCCCGCTGGCCGGCATGATCCCTGCCTACGCCACCGCCGGCGCGCTGATCTACGTGGCGATGCTGATGATGAGCGGCATGGCGCACATCGACTGGAAGGACCATACCGACACCATCCCCGCCATCGTCACCGTGGTGATGATGCCGCTGACCTTCTCCATCGCCAACGGCATCGCCCTGGGCTTCCTCACCTACGCCACGCTGAAGCTGCTGACCGGCCAGCGCGAGAAGGTGTCGCTGAGCCTGTACGTGCTGTGCGTGATCTTCATCGCCAAGTTCGCCTTCCTCTGAACGCAGACGTTCCGCGCTGATCGCAGCCCCGGCCTCGTGCCGGGGTTTTTCGTTTGGCCCGGCAGCGACGGGCGGATGTGCAATCCGCAAGCAGGTTACCGGCCCCGGATTTCATCCGGGCTACGGGCCTGTGCATTCAGGGTTGCACAGGTTTGGCTCCCCTCTCCCATTCATGGGAGAGGGGCTGGGGGAGAGGGCCGAAATGCCACAAAACTGCTAGTTTCCCTCTCCCCAAAGGGGGCTAGGGGACTGATCGCGTCCGGCCACTTCTTATGTGAACAGCGCTACGGCCTTGTGCCGTTTTTTTCGTTTGTCTCAGCAACGGCAGGCACGCCGCCAGCCCATACCCGGCTTTCATCCGGAGCGTGCACCAAATATCAGTTCGGCAGGGTGCTCTCCCCCCGACACCAATCGAAATAGACGCGCCATCGATGGGCCGTGATGATGGCCCCGAAATGCAGGCAAAAAAAAGCCCGCAGTGTGAGCGGGCGTAAGGACTCAAACGAGTCTGAGGGTGACAAGCATTCGTCCGGCAGGCAGTGGCCTGCCGGTCAGTCAGCTACCGCGATAGGTGGAGTAGCTGTAGGGGGAAATCAGCAGCGGCACGTGGTAGTGCTCCTGACCGGCATCGATGCCGAAGCGCAGCACGACCACGTCGAGGAAGGCCGTGTCCGGCAGCTTCACGCCACGTGCGCGGTAGTAGTCACCGGCATGGAAGTGCAGTTGATAGACGCCCGTGCGGTAGTCATCGCCCTGCAGCACCGGCGCATCGCAGCGGCCATCGTGATTGGTGGTAACGCTGTTGATCAGCTCCAGCTGCGCGCCTTCGACGCGGTACAGCTCGACCTTGATGTCACTCCCTGGGCAACCGTGCGCGGCGTCCAGTACATGCGTAGTCAAACGTCCCATGGGTCTCGGATGTCCTTTGCGCCCAGCGCCAGACGGACACCACACCTCCTCTGCTCTGTTGAAATCGGTTCGTCGCAATGCTCCGACGCATCGGCAGGATAGCATGCAGGCAGAATATACAACACTTTCACAGACAAATTGTACACAATAATTAGCTCGCCGCTTTCTGCCATGCACCAAACAGGTTCATGACGAAGCCTGTTGCGATGCACGCTTGGCGCCGCGTGAGCGGCTCGGAGCTGACCATCCGGGCAAATTTCCGGTTATGCCGCACGGCCGATAAAATAATGAAAAGTCGATTTACAAACGGCAATCTACTTTGTATACAATTAGCCATCCCGGTCGCGTAACCCTGAAGCCAGGCACGCAGTGACCGCAACGCTCCATACAGGAAGACTGCAGTGAACGCTGATTACCCACGCGATCTGATCGGCTACGGCGCCAACCCGCCCCACCCGCACTGGCCGGGCGACGCCCGTATCGCCCTGTCCTTCGTGCTCAACTACGAAGAGGGTGGCGAGCGCAACATTCTTCATGGGGACAAGGAGTCCGAGGCCTTCCTCTCCGAGATGGTCGCCGCCCAGCCGCTGCAGGGCCAGCGCAACCTGTGCATGGAGTCGCTCTACGAGTACGGCAGCCGCGCCGGGGTCTGGCGCCTGCTCGAGCTGTTCCGCAAACACGACATTCCGCTGACCGTCTTCGCCGTGGCCATGGCCGCCCAGCGTCACCCTGAGGTGATCAAGCAGATGGTCGCCGCCGGTCATGAGATCTGCAGCCATGGCTATCGCTGGATCGACTACCAGAACATGGACGAAGCCGGCGAGCGCGAGCACATGCTCGAGGCCATCCGCATCCTCACCGAGCTGACCGGCGAACGCCCGCTGGGCTGGTACACCGGCCGCCTGGGCCCGAACACCCGGCGCATCGTGCGTGAAGAGGGTGGCTTCCTCTACGACTCCGACACCTACGACGACGACCTGCCCTACTGGGACCCGGCCAGTACCGTGGAGAAGCCGCACCTGGTGATTCCCTACACCCTGGACACCAACGACATGCGCTTCACCCAGGTGCAGGGCTTCAACAAGGGCGACGACTTCTTCGAATACCTCAAGGACGCCTTCGACGTGCTCTACGCCGAGGGCGAAGCCGGCGCGCCGAAGATGCTGTCGATCGGCATGCATTGCCGCCTGCTCGGCCGGCCGGCCCGCCTGGCGTCGCTGGCCCGCTTCATCGAATACGTGAAGCGCCATGACAAGGTCTGGTGTGCCCGCCGTGTCGACATCGCCAGGCACTGGCACGCCACCCATCCTTTCCGCGCGACCGAATGAGAGAGCCGCCCATGAGCCGTTTCCAGACCCTGACCCCTTCCCAGCTGAGCCGTGACGCGTTCGTCGCGGCCTTCGCCGACATCTACGAGCACTCGCCCTGGGTGGCCGAGAAGGCGTATGACCTTGGCCTGGACGACAGCGTCGACGACATCGACGGGCTGCAGCAGCGCATGGCCGACATCCTCCTGTCCGCCAGCGCGGATGCCCAGCTGGCCTTGATCAACGCGCACCCGGACCTGGCCGGCAAGGCCGCCGTGCGCGGCGAACTGACAGCCTCCAGCACCGCCGAGCAGTCCGGTGCCGGCATCCACGAATGCACCGCCGAGGAGTTCGCCCGCTTCACCGAGCTCAACGACGCCTACAAGGCCAAGTTCGGCTTCCCCTTCATCAAGGCCGTCAAGGGCAGCAACCGCCACCAGATCCTGGCAGCCTTCGAAGAGCGCATTCACAACAGCCCGGAGCAGGAGTTCAGCACCGCCCTGGCCGAGATCAACAAGATCGCCCTATTCCGCCTGCAGCAGCTGTAAGGCGCTGCCCCTTCAACCGAACAGAACAAGTAGAACAGCCATGCGTAGCCTGACCATCGAGCCCCTGAGCAAAGAAGCCTTCGCCCCTTTCGGTGACGTGATCGAAACCGAAGGCAGCGATTTCTTCATGATCAACAACGGCTCCACCCGCCGCTATCACAAGCTGGCCAGCGTGGAGACGGCGCAGCCGGAGGACCAGGCCATCATCAGCATCTTCAGCGCCGAGGCGCTGCAGATGCCGCTGACCATCCGCATGCTGGAACGCCATCCGCTGGGCAGCCAGGCCTTCGTCCCGCTGCTCGGCAACCCCTTTCTGATCGTGGTCGCGCCAGTTGGCGATGTACCTGTATCAGGGTCCGTCCGTGCCTTCCTGAGCAATGGCAGGCAGGGCGTCAATTACCATCGCGGCGTCTGGCACCACCCGGTGCTGACGATCGAAAAGCGGGATGACTTCCTGGTGGTTGATCGCAGTGGTTCCGGCAACAACTGCGATGAGCATTTCTTCAATGAGGACGAGCTTCTTCTCCTCAACCCCCACCAATAAGAGAAGCCCGGGGCTGGCGTGTCTCCCCCGGGAAAGAGGTACAGATCGTGGAAGCACATTTCACCGAATGGCTAAACCTGGGCGTCCGCTGGATCCATATGATCACCGGCATCGCCTGGATCGGCGCATCCTTCTATTTCGTCTGGCTGGAGAACAACCTCAACCGTAGCAACCCACGCGAGGGCCTCTCGGGCGACCTCTGGGCGATCCACGGCGGCGGTATCTACCACCTGGAAAAATACAAGCTGGCCCCCCCGAAAATGCCGGAGAACCTGCACTGGTTCAAATGGGAGGCCTACTTCACCTGGCTGTCAGGCGTCGCCCTGCTGCTGGTGGTCTACTACCTCAACCCGAGCCTGTACCTGGTCAAGCCGGGTGTCGATCTGGCGCCAGCCGCCGCCATCGCCATCGGCCTCGGCTCCATGGCCGCCAGCTACCTGATCTATCACGTGCTCTGCGACTCGCCGCTGGGCAAGCGCCCGGCCCTGCTCGGCGCCGTGCTGTTCGTGCTGATCATCGCCGCGGCCTATGGCTTCAGCCAGATCTTCAGCGGTCGTGCCGCGTACATCCATGTCGGCGCCATCATCGGCACCATCATGGTCGGCAACGTGTTCTTCACCATCATGCCGGCCCAGCGCGCGCTGGTTAAGGCCATCGAGACCAACACCACCCCCGACCCGCTACTGCCGGCCAAGGGCCTGCTGCGCTCGCGTCACAACAACTACTTCACTCTGCCGGTGCTGTTCATCATGATCAGCAACCACTTCCCGAGCACCTACGGCAGCCAGTACAACTGGCTGATCCTGGCGGGCATCGCGATCCTGGCCGTGCTGGTACGCCACTACTTCAACACCCGCCACGACAGCAGCAAGTATGTCTGGACCCTGCCGGCCGCGGCCCTGGGCATGATCTGCCTGGCCTACGTCACCTCTCCGGCGAACCGCGCCCCCGCCGCCGCCCCGGTGGCAGCCGTGGAACAGCCGGCAGCCAGCGAGACCCTGAGCAAGGTGGAAGAAGTTGTCAGCAGCCAGCCAGACGCCCAGGACAATCCGGCCCCGGCAACAGGTGGAGCGGCGACGGCTGCCGACTTCGGCAAGGTCGAGAGCGTGATCCATGAACGCTGCACCGTCTGCCATTCGGCCACCCCGAGCAGCCCGATGTTCAGCGCGGCGCCAGCCGGCCTGATGCTCGACACGCCCGAGCAGATGCAGGCTCAGGCCGCGAAGATCCACGCCCAGAGCGTTGCCTCGCAGATCATGCCGCTGGGCAACATCACCCAGATGACCCAGGACGAGCGCGACCTGATCGGCAACTGGATCGCCAAGGGCGCACCGACCAACTGATTGCCACACGTGCCGTGCCCGTGACTGGGCGCGGCATCTTTTTACGCCCCGGAACCGCCGGCAGCGCGAGCTGACCGGCGGTTGTTTTTTGTGCACAATCTATAAATAAATTGTTTTTAACCATGTCCACATGTTGCTATAGTCGCCACATCCTGACCACCTAGACAACTTTCTAGCAAACAGGAAAGAGGTGCCGTGAAGCCTCGTGTAAGCCCATGACCGTATAAAAACAAATGGCAGGCTATGACATGACCACAAACAGCAACGCCCCCACCCCAGCTGCGCCTACCGGCAACAGCGACCTGATCTACCAGTTGGATGACACCCCCGCTTTCGCCCCCGCCCTGTTCGCGGCGCTGCAGCATGTGCTGGCCAGCTTCGTCGGCATCATCACCCCCACCCTGATCGTCGGCAGTGCCCTGGGCCTCGGCGCCCACGTGCCCTACCTGGTGAGCATGGCCCTGTTCGTCTCGGGCCTCGGCACCTTCGTCCAGGCCAAGCGCATCGGCCCGATCGGTTCCGGCCTGCTGTGCCTGCAGGGCACCAGCTTCGGCTTCCTCAGCGTGATCCTCAGCGCCGGCTTCATCGTCAAGGGCCGCGGCGCCAGCGAGGAGGAAATTCTCGCCACGCTGTTCGGCATCTGCTTCTGCGCGGCCTTCGTCGAAATCACCTTCAGCCAGTTCATCAACAAGCTGCGCAAGGTGATCACCCCGGTGGTGACCGGCACCATCATCTGCCTGATGGGCCTGTCGCTGATCAAGGTGGGCATGACCGACCTCGCCGGCGGCTACGGCGCTGCCGATCTCGGCGCCCTGCACCACCTGGCGCTCGGCGGCCTGGTGCTGGGCACCATCGTCCTGCTCAACCGTGCGCCATCACAGGTGCTGCGCCTGTCGGCCGTGATCATCGGCCTGACCCTCGGCTTCGCCGTGGCCTGGTTCAACGGTCGGGTGGATTTCGCCAACATGGCCGAGGTGCCGCTGCTCAGCGTGCCGCAACCGTTCAAGTACGGTTTCAGTTTCGACTGGATCGCCTTCGTGCCCATCGCCGTGATCTTCCTGATCACCCCGCTGGAAACCGCTGGCGACCTGACGGCCAACTCGATCATCTCCAAGCAGCCGGTCAAGGGCCCGCTGTACATGCGCCGGATCAAGTCCGGGGTGCTGGCCGACGGCTGCAACTCGGCAGTCGCCGCCATGTTCAACAGCCTGCCGATGACCACGTTCAGCCAGAACAACGGGGTGATCCAGCTCACCGGCGTCGCCAGCCGCCACGTGGCCTTCTACATCGCCGCCATCCTCATCCTGCTGGGCCTGTTCCCGGCGGTCGGTGCGGTGCTGCAACTGATGCCCAAGCCGGTGCTCGGCGGCGCCACCCTGATCATGTTCGGCACCGTGGCGGTCGCCGGCATCAAGATTCTCAGCGAAGCCGGTCTGCACCGTCGCAACGTGCTGATCGTGGCCATCTCCCTGGGCCTCGGCCTGGGAGTCGCCGGCGTACCGGAGGTGCTGTCGCACATGCCGGACGTGCTGAAGAACATCTTCGGCTCGCCGATCACCATCGGAGCCTTCAGTGCCATTGCGCTGAACATCTTCCTGCCCGACGAACAGCAGGAAGTGGAAGAAGACGACTACGACCCGGAGGCGCACCTGCACACCGTGCTGCAGAACCGCCAGGACGATAGCGTCGACGACAGCAGCCTCAAGAGCCTCGGCCGCGACCTGACCCCGGACGCGCGCACCAGCTGATCACGCCCCACCCGTCCACTCCCGGCAGCACGCTGCCGGGGGTACCCGTCTGCACGTCAAAAGAACAAGGAAAACCCATGAAACTCAAGCATCTGCCTCACTGCTTCGCCCTCTCTGCCGGACTGTTCTCCGGTCAGCAGGCGCTTGCCGGCGACCTGCTGCACTGGCAGGACAACAGCCTGTCCTACCTGTACGGCGAGAACTTCCAGCGCATGAACTTCAACGGCGAAGAGCAGCGCACCCAGACCACCTTCACCTTCGAGCATGCCAGTGGCTGGGCCTGGGGCGACATCTTCTACTTCCTCGACTACATCCGTACCGACAACGTGCAGACGCGCGGCAGCTTCGACAACGGCAGCTTCCGCCAGCACGAGCGCAACTCCTTCTACTACATGGAGTTCTCCCCGCGCGTGAGCCTGAGCTGGCTGACCGGGCAGGAGCTGGCCGTCGGCCCGATCAAGGACGTCTATGCCGCCTTCACCTACGAGAAAGGCGAAGGCGGCCCTGGGCCGGAGAACTACCTGTACGGCATCGGTCTGGACTGGGACGTACCGGGTTTCAACTTCTTCAAGACCAACCTGTACCAGGTGAAGATCAACAACCACACCTTCTTCGCCGACCGCAACAGCAACGGCTATGCGACCCAGCTGACGGTCAGCGCGGCCTATCCGTTCAGCCTGGGCGAACAGGACTTCCTGGTGGATGGCTTCGTCGACTGGCGCTCACCGTCCCGCGATGCCGGCACCCAGACCTCGGTAGGCTCCTCGATCCAGATCAAGTGGGATGCGGGCAAGGCGCTGTTCGGCAAGGAGCGCCAGCTCTACGTTGGCACCGAAGTGAACATGTGGCGCGCCAAGTACGGCGTGAAACCGGTAGACGGATCGGGTGACCGCTTCGACCAGACCGCCGTGCAGGCACTGGTCAAGTACCACTTCTGAGCACTGCCGCAACGCACTTGGCCGGTGTCGGGTAGGGACAGCGGCCGGGTAAAGGGGGGATCGGCGTTCGCGCCCTTCCCCCTTCTCTTCGTTTCGGGCGAGCCCCCTGGCGTCCCGGACACACCTGCCTCGGCTGCAGCGCGCAACCGCGTGCCGATCCGCAGCGCACCATTGCGACCCGCGCATGTCACCCCGGCACCGTATCGGTGCAGATCCGCAACCCTGCTGCCACCTTGAGGCATGCCTCTTTCCATGCATGAAACTGATCATGCGGTCAAGTTTTTGATCACAATATCTATGATTTTTGTGTTCAATCTTCAAGAAAACCATGTTCATCAAGGTTTTTTATGTGTACAAGACACTCAGGTTCCATCCGAAACACTGTCGAAGTGGCTGTATACACAAACCCAGTCACGAAGCGCATACAAAAGCGGAATGAAACCTGCAGGCAAACCTCCTCATACGCCACCGTGCGCAAGAACAATACTGGGAGCGGTTCATGTCCGACACTGACGACTTTCGCATCAAGCAGATCGACCCCACGCTGCATAACGAGGACCTCGCTCCACTGGCGCCGGAGAAGCGCACCTGGGGCTGGTTCGAGATATTCAACGTGTGGTCCAACGACATCCAGAGCCTGTTCGGCTACACCCTCGCCGCGACACTGTTCATCTCCTACGGGCTCAATGGCTGGGCGGTGCTGGCCGGCATCGTGCTGGCCGGCTTCATTGTCATGGGCCTGGTCCAGCTAACCGGCAAGCCCAGCGTCAAGTACGGCATCCCCTTCCCGGTGTTCGCCCGCGCCAGCATGGGTGTGCGCGGCGCCAACTTCCCTGCACTGGTACGCGGCATCGTCGCCATCTTCTGGTACGGCGTGCAGACCTACTTCGCCTCCACCGCCGTGGCGTTGCTGCTCAACTCGCTGCTGCAACCGCAGGAACCCGCCCTGTACCTCGGCCTGACCGCCATCGGCTGGCTGTCCTACGTGATCGTCTGCCTGTTCCAGGTCGGCCTGTTCATCTGCGGCATGAGCTGGATCACCCGCTTCCTCAACTGGGCCGGCCCGCTGGTCTATGTGGTGATGATCGCCCTGATGATCATGATCTGGTACCAGGCCGGGCCGAGCCTGCTGGGCGAGCTGGGCAACATCTTCCGTGGCAGCGGCGACTATGCCGCCGGGCCGGTGGCCGCCTTCTTCGCCGTGGTCGGCACCATGGTCGCCTACTTCGCCGCCGTGGTGATCAACTACGGTGACTTCGCCCGCTTTGTCAAAAGCGAAAGGCAGATGACCATCGGCAACTTCCTCGGCCTGCCGGTGAGCCTGGCGTTCTTCTCGCTGATCGCCCTGGTGATTACCGCCGGTACCGTGGTGGTGTTCGGCGAGACGCTGACCAATCCGACCGACATCGTCGCCCGGGTCGACAACCTGACCCTGACCATCATCGCCGCGCTGACCTTCTTCGCCGCCACCGTGGGCATCAACCTGGTGGCCAACTTCATCCCGCCGGCCTACGACCTGGCCAACCTCGCCCCCGCGCACATCAGTGCGCGCACCGGCGGCTTCATCACCGCGGCCATCGCCTTCTTCATCGGTGCCCTGTGGGTGGCCTTCATCAGCAACGTCGGCATCGCCGCCTTCGTCGATACCCTGGGCGCGGTACTGGCGCCGCTGTACGGCATCATCGTCGCCGACTACTACCTGGTACGCCGGCGCAAGCTCGACCTGCAGCAGCTGTTCAGCGCCGAGGTCGGCTCGGCCTACTACTTCGACGGCGGCTGGAACCGCAAGGCGCTGGTCGCGTTCGTCGTTGCTTCGCTGTTCTCGGTGGCCTCGGTCTGGGTTCCCGGTCTGAGCCAGCTGTCGGGCTACGCCTGGCTGCTCGGCGCCCTGCTCGGCGCGGTGCTGCACTATGGCCTGATGCACGGCCAGGCGCAGGCGCTGAAACGCGCCAACGCCAGCGCCTGAACCATCAACGCAGGGACGAAGCCGGCGCCTGTGCGCCGGCTTTGGCTTTCTGGCGTTCGAGAAAGTCGACCTTCCACTGCTCGAGCCCCATGTACTCGCTGCCCAGGTTGGCCTCGACCCGGTACTTCGCCTTGAGCGCCGCCACATCGGCCGAGCGTTCGCCGAGGAAGCGGTCGAAACGGGCGATCAGCTGCGGCTGACGCACGCTCGACAGGTGGAAGCTGCCACGGGTATGCGGCAGCTTGGGGTCGAACACCAGAGCACCGGGGCGCGCCCGGATGTTGTCGAGGTAGTGGGTCGCCACCACCACGTTGAAATAGGCGCCATCGGTGTCCTGCTTCAGCGCCTGGCGAATCATCTGCCGCAGGTCGTCGCTGTAGCTCAGCTGAATCTGCCCGTCGTCGATGCGCTGCTCGTAGCCTCGCGGCGTCCAGCCTTGCACCATGGCCAGGCGATGAATGCTGTCCAGCGCCTGCCCCTGGCGTTGCGGCGCCACCAGCACGCCATCGACGTAATCGACCACCGCCGCGCTGTAGTGCAGCGTCATGCCGGCCTTCTGCGCGCCGGCCCAGAGCGGGCTGTCCGGGTACTTGAAGTCGATCTCGCCGCGCTGCAGGGCCGGCAGCAACTGCTCGACCGGCAGTGCCCTGTAGGTCAGGTCGATGCCGCTGTCGGCGGCGAAGGCGTCCAGCACCTCACGGGCGAATCCCTGGTACTTGCCTCCGGCATCGAGGCTGTAATGCGGAGCGAACGGCAGGTCCTCCACCCCCACCACATAGGTCTGCGCCCAGGCAGCGGGTGACAGCAGAACGGCAAACAGCAGACAGGGTCGTACGGGCTTCATTGCGAGCCTCCTTGTTTTTGTTGTGGGATTCCGATCAGGCCGTCTCAGCCGCCGGTCATGCTCATGAAGCGCACCACCTGCACCTGCTCGTCGCTGGCGAAGTGGTGCCGCTCGGGCTTCAGGCGCAGCGCCTCGACCAGCGCCTGGCGCAGGCGCTCGCCGTCGCCCGGATGCGCGCGCAACAGGCGCTTGAGGTCCAGTGCATCGTCATGCCCGAGGCACAGCACCAGCTTGCCTTCGGCAGTGACCCGCACGCGATTGCAGTCACCGCAGAAGTTGTGGCTGTGCGGGGAAATGAAACCGACCTGGGTCTGCGTGCCGACCACCTGCCAGTAGCGCGACGGCCCGCCGGTGACCTTATTGCTGCGCACCAGCGCATGGCGCTGCTCGATGCGCCGGCGCACCTCGTCACTGGAGCAGAAGGTCTGCTCACGGCTGTGGCTGACCACGCTGCCCAGCGGCATTTCCTCGATGAAACTGATATCCAGACCACGGGCGATGGCGAACTCGACCAGATCGAGCACCTCGTCGTCGTTGCGCCCGCTCTGCACCACGCTGTTGAGCTTGATCCGCTCGAACCCGGCAGCACGCGCCGCCTCGATGCCCGCCAGCACCTGCTCCAGCTTGTCGCGCCGGGTAAAGGCGGCAAAGCGCTCGCGCTGCAGGGAGTCCAGGCTGATGTTCAGGCGACGCACACCCGCTGCACGCAACGGCGCCGCCAGCTCGCCAAGCTGCGAACCGTTGGTGGTGATCGCCAGGTCCTCGAGTTCGTCCCGCGCGCCCAGGCGCTGCAGCAGGCTCAGGACGTTCTTGCGCACCAGCGGCTCGCCGCCCGTGATGCGGATGCGCCGCACGCCCAGCGCGATGAAGGCGTCGGCCACGGCATAGGCCTCTTCCAGGCTGAGGATCTGCTGGCGCGGCGCGAACTGCATGTCTTCGCTCATGCAGTAGGTGCAGCGAAAGTCGCAGCGATCGGTCACCGACAGACGCAGATAGGTGATGCGACGACCGAACGGATCGACCAGTTGATGGATGTGCACGGTGGGTCTCCTGCAGCGTCACGCGCCGAGACTTTCTTGTCATGGATATTGCTGCGCGGGATAAAAACAGAAAAGCGTTTTCTTGTATACAACAATTTGACCCAAGGGTCAGATAAGCGCCAGGCAGCCCGCAGCCGTTGCCTTGAGCCCCGCGCGGAGCCGGTGCTACCATGCCCGACCGCCGCCCGGCGGAAAAGGAAAACACAGGGCCTATGACCAGCATTCGCGAGCGTAACAAAGAGCTCATCCTGCGCGCAGCCAGCGAGGAGTTCGCCGACAAGGGCTTCGCCGCCACCAAGACCAGTGACATTGCGGCCAAGGCCGGCCTGCCCAAGCCCAACGTCTACTACTACTTCAAATCCAAGGAAAACCTCTACCGCGAGGTCCTGGAAAGTATCGTCGACCCCCTGCTGGCCGCCTCGGCCCCCTTCAACCAGCCGGGCCACCCGAGTGAAGTGCTGACGGCCTACATCCGCTCGAAGATCCGCATCTCCCGCGAACTGCCGCACGCCTCCAAGGTATTCGCCAGCGAGATCATGCATGGCGCACCGCACCTGTCGCCGGAGCAGACCGAACAGCTCAACGCCCAGGCCAAGCACAATATCGCCTGCATCCAGCGCTGGGTGGACCAGGGGCTGATGGCCCCGGTCGATCCGCACCACCTGCTGTTCAGCATCTGGGCCGCGACCCAGACCTATGCCGACTTCGACTGGCAGATCTCCATCGTCACCGGCAAGGCCAGCCTGGACGATGCCGACTACGAAGCCGCCGCACAGACCATCATCCGCCTGGTGCTCAAGGGCTGCGACGTCGACCCGCTGCCATCGAGCGCCTCCGAGCTGGTGACCAGCGCCTAGATCGGCGCAGGATCATTCGTCGACTCTGCAGGAACGCTGCGTGCACCCGACCCGGCGTCGGGAAGACCACGGGTTACCGCTGCATCGTTCTGGTGGATGTAAAAAGCGACATCCACCCTACGTAGCACCTCCGTACATGGCACTTCGCGGGGGTGTCGTACGCATCCGGTCCTCGCAGAATCGCGGGTTACCGCTCCAGCGTTCTGGTGGATGTGAAAAGCGACATCCACCCTACGTAGGGTTCTGTTCCGCGTCAGGGGGTGGATCGCGCCGTGCCGATCCACCGCCCTGGTCGCCGCCCGCAGGAAATCCGGGGCGGCTGCCTGGTCCCTAGATGTGTAAACCCAGTACGTTGTTCAGTGGAAGCGGTGCTCTGCTGATCGGGGGCAGGTATCCGAGGCTGGCGTGCAGTCGGTGCCAGTTGTAGTGATGCAGCCAGGGCAGCAGGTGCGCTGCTCGCTGCTGTGAAGTGTCGTAGCTACGGGCATAGGCCCATTCACGCAGGCTCGTTTGGATGAAGCGCTCGGCCTTACCGTTGGTGCGTGGCGTATAGGGCTTGGTACGGATGTGTTTCAGCCTGAGTCGAGCACACAACCGTTGAAACGCCCGGGACCGATAACAGGCGCCGTTGTCTGTCATGACGCGCCGAAAGCAGATGTTCAGCCCGCGGTAGTAGCGCAGTGCTTGCAGCAAGGCCCGGCAGGCGCTGCTGCCGCGCTCATCTGGATGCAGGCTGGTGAACGCCAGTCGGGACGCATCGTCGATAGCCACGTGCATGAACTCCCAGCCGGCGCCGTCGGAGCACTGCTGACGGTCGCCAGTGACTCGATGTCCGGGTTTCCAGAAGCGGCCAAGCTTCTTGATGTCCAGGTGCAGGAGATCGCCGGGATTGGCGTATTCATAACGCACCACCACAGGAGCAGGTTCCAGCTCAGCCAGCCGATGAAAGCCGGCCTGCTTGAGGCGGCGGGCCACGGTACTGACGGCCAGGCCGAGTATCTGGGCGATCTGCCGGTAAGTCTTGCGAGAGCGACGTAGCTCGATCAGTTGCTCGACCAGAGCGATTGCCGTGGCATGGGGGCATGAGTGCGGACGTGATGAACGATCCATCAGGCCAATCTCACCTTCCTCACGAAAGCGTTTGAGCCACTTGTAGGCTGTACGCACACTGACGCCAGCGGCTTGTGCCGCATCTTCGACTCGCAGACCGTTGAGCATGCGCTGCACGAGAAGGGCTCGACCTCGCGGGGTAAGACGGGCATGTTTATGCAGGTTCATCCGGGGCTCCTGGAAGGCTGTGTTGGTCGCGCTTCCAGAATTCCGGGAATGCCCCGGATGAACAACCTACTGAGAGATCACACCTAGACCCCGGGATCCGCCTTCAGGCCAAGCGACTCCAGCGCGCCGAGCGCGCATTGCTCGTCGATGTCCGAGGTGTCGCCGGTAATGCCGACGGCGCCAATCACCGCGCCGTGCTCGTCGCGAATCAGCACGCCGCCCGGTGCCGGCACCAGGCTGCCCTCGGCCAGGGTGTTCACCGCGCCGATGAAGGCCGGACGCTGCTGCGCGTCGTTGGCGATCGCCCGCGAGCCCTTGCCGAGCGCCAGCGCACCCCAGGCCTTGCCGATGGCGATCTGCGGGCGCAGCAGGCTGGCGCCGTCCTCGCGCTGCAGGCTGATCAGGTGGCCGCCGGCATCCAGCACCGCCACCGTCAGCGGCGCGGCGCTGAGGTCACGCCCGACGGCCAGGGCATTGCGGGTGATGTTCACCGCTGTGGAAAGAGTGATCGTGGTCATGCAGGTTCTCCAGAAAAGCGAATGGGCATTCGCCGCACAGACCGGTGAAGGGCACCTCTATAAACGACCTGCGCTGCCATCGCGGCGTTAAAAGCAGGCTCAGAATGCTCATTTACAGCACGTAAACTGCGCTTCTTCGCCTGGTTTTGCCTTGCGCTGACTGCCTCGCCTACGTTTTTAGAGGTGCCCTGAACGTGTGCGGCATGGATAAGCGCCTTATGCAATAGCTGAAGAGAAGGTTCGTTGCAACAACAAAACACAAAATCAATAAAATATGTACACAATATTTTTATCTGAAAATCACAATCAAAGTATCGAGCATACGGGCTAGTCCGCCCTGTTTTCCCAGTACCCCGGCGTGTTGTAGATGTCCTTGAGATAGTCGATGAAGAAACGCACCTTGGCCGGCAGATAACGCTGCTGCGGATAGACCGCCTGGATGTCGTAGGCCGGGATCTCGTAATCGTCCAGCACCGTCACCAGCTCGCCAGCCTTGAGCTCCGCCTGGATCTCCCAGGTCGAACGCCAGCCGATGCCCAGCCCCTGCTTGACCCAGTTGTAGAGCAGCTCGCCGTCATTGCAGTCGAGGTTGCCCGCCACCTTCACCGCCACCTGACGCCCTTCGCGCAGGAAGGTCCAGCCACGCTGCTGACCGCCCTGCAGGTTGAACGCCAGGCAGTTGTGCCGCGCCAGATCCTCGAGGGTGCGCGGCACGCCATGCAGCTCGAAGTAGCCGGGAGCACCGCAGACCACGCGGCGATTGGGGAACAGCTTCACCGCGACGTAGTTGGGGTCGGTGACCTCGCCGATGCGGATGCCCATGTCGTAGCCCTGGCGCACCAGGTCGACCAGGCTGTCGGTGAAGTTGAAGGACAGCTTCAGGTCCGGATAGCGCAGCAGGAAGGCCGCCGCATGCGGCGCAATGTGCCGCCTGCCGAACGCCGCCGGGGCGGACACCACCAGGTGCCCGCGCACCGACTTGCCGCCGCGGGCCACGCTGGCATCGGCTTCATCGAAGTCCTTCAGCAGGCTGCGTGCACGGTCGAGGTACTGCTCGCCGAGGTCGGTCAGCTGCAGACCGCGCGTGGAGCGATGCATCAGCTTGACGCCGAGATGGCGCTCCAGGGCATCCAGGCGCCGCCCCATCACCACGGGGGTCACGCCTTCGCTGAGCGCGGCGGCGGCAAAGCTGCCGTTGTCGGCAACCAACACGAAACTACGGATAAGGGTATGGCGGTCCATTCGATACTCCAGATATCGACAGAACTGAAGTATCCAACAATTCCGTCGTTCCGGTACAGCCGTCATCCTTGCTCCCAAGAAGAAAAACCACCGACTCGGAGAACAATGGTCATGGCCAGAATGAGAGCAATCGAGGCAGCCGTACTGGTGATGCGTCGCGAAGGTGTCGACACCGCATTCGGTGTCCCCGGTGCCGCCATCAACCCGCTCTACGCTGCACTGAAGAAACTCGGCGGAATCGATCACGTCCTGGCTCGTCACGTCGAAGGCGCCTCGCACATGGCCGAGGGTTACACCCGCACCAACGCCGGCAACATCGGCGTGTGCATCGGCACCTCCGGCCCGGCTGGCACCGACATGGTCACCGGCCTGTACTCGGCCAGCGCCGACTCCATCCCGATCCTGTGCATCACCGGCCAGGCACCGCGTGCACGCATGCACAAGGAAGACTTCCAGGCCGTCGACATCACCAGCATCGTCGGGCCGGTCACCAAGTGGGCGACCACCGTGATGGAGCCGGGCCAGGTGCCGCGCGCCTTCCAGCGTGCCTTCCAGGAGATGCGCAGTGGCCGACCGGGCCCGGTGCTGATCGACCTGCCGTTCGACGTGCAGATGGCCGAGATCGAGTTCGACATCGACGCCTACGAGCCGCTGCCGGTGGCCAAGCCGAGCACCACCCGCGTTCAGGCCGAGAAAGCCATTGCCATGCTCAACGAGGCCGAGCGCCCGCTGCTGGTCGCTGGCGGCGGCATCTTCAACGCCGACGCGGCGGACAAGCTGGTCGAGTTCGCCGAACTCACCGGCGTGCCGGTGGTGCCGACCCTGATGGGCTGGGGCGCGATTCCCGACGATCACCGGCTGATGGTCGGCATGGTCGGCCTGCAGACCTCGCACCGCTACGGCAACGCCACCCTGCTCGCCTCCGACCTGGTGTTCGGCATCGGCAACCGCTGGGCCAACCGCCACACCGGTTCGGTCGAGGTGTACACCGAAGGCCGCAAGTTCATCCACGTCGACATCGAACCGACGCAGATCGGCCGCGTGTTCAACCCGGACCTGGGCATCGTTTCCGACGCCGGCAAGGCGCTGGATGCCTTCCTCGAGGTCGCTCGCGAATGGAAGGCCGCTGGCAAGCTGAAGGACCGCAGCGCCTGGGTCGACAGCTGCCGCGAGCGCAAGCGCACGCTGCAACGCAAGACCCACTTCGACAACGTGCCGGCCAAGCCGCAGCGCGTGTACGAGGAGATGAACGAAGCCTTCGGCAAGGACACCTGCTACGTCAGCACCATCGGCCTGTCGCAGATCGCCGGCGCGCAGTTCCTGCACGTGTACAAGCCGCGTCACTGGATCAACTGCGGCCAGGCCGGCCCGCTGGGCTGGACCATTCCGGCGGCCCTCGGCGTGGTCAAGGCCGACCCGGCACGCCAGGTCGTGGCGCTGTCCGGCGACTATGACTTCCAGTTCATGATCGAAGAACTGGCTGCAGGGGCGCAGTTCAACCTGCCGTACATCCACGTGCTGGTGAACAACTCCTACCTGGGCCTGATCCGCCAGGCGCAGCGCGGCTTCGACATTGACTACTGCGTGCAGCTGGCGTTCGAGAACATCAACGCGCCGGAAATCAACGGCTACGGCGTCGACCACGTCGCGGTCGTCGAAGGCCTCGGCTGCAAGGCGATCCGCGTGTTCGACCCGAACGAGCTGCAGAACGCCTTCGCCGAAGCCAAGCGCCTGATGGCCGAGCACCGCGTACCGGTGGTGGTCGAGGTGATCCTGGAGCGGGTCACCAACATCTCCATGGGCACCGAAATCAATGCCATCAACGAGTTCGAGGAACTGGCCGAGCGCGGCGTAGACGCCCCGACCGCCATCACGCTGCTAGATTGACGCAACCCATCCCCTCTCCCGCCTGCGGGCGGGGGGAGACACACGAAAGGAGCGACACCATGCCCCGTTTTGCTGCCAACCTGTCCATGCTGTTCACCGAGGTGGACTTCCTGGACCGTTTCGCCGCCGCCGCCGAAGCCGGCTTCAGCGGTGTGGAATACCTCTTCCCCTATGACTTCGCGGCAGAAGAGATCAAGGCCCGCCTGGACGCCAACGCCCTGAGCCAGGTGCTGTTCAACCTGCCAGCCGGTGACTGGGGCAAGGGCGAGCGCGGCATCGCCTGCCACCCGGATCGCGTCGAGGAGTTCCGCGCGGGCGTCGACCAGGCCATCGCCTACGCCCAGGTACTGGGCAACAAGCAGATCAACTGCCTGGCCGGCATCCGCCCGCAGGGCGTGGACTGCGCCACCGTGGAGAAGACCTTCGTCGACAACCTGCGCTACGCGGCAGGCAAGCTCGAAGCGGCCGGCATCCGCCTAGTCATGGAAGCCATCAACACCCGCGACATCCCCGGCTTCTACCTGAACAACACCCGCCAGGCCCTGGAGATTCGCGACAAGGTCGGCAGCACCAACCTGTACCTGCAGTACGACATCTACCACATGCAGATCATGGAAGGTGACCTCGCCCGTACTGTCGAGACCAACCTGGCCGCCATCAACCACGTGCAACTGGCCGACAACCCGGGCCGCAACGAGCCGGGTACCGGCGAGATCAACTACCGCTTCCTCTTCGAGCACCTGGACCGCATCGGCTACCAGGGCTGGGTCGGCTGTGAATACAAGCCGGCAACCACCACCGCTGCCGGCCTCGGCTGGATGAAAGCGCACAACGCAATCTGAAAGCTGCACCTGTAGGAGCGGATTCATCCGCGACCACCGGCGAAGCCGGTGCCACTCACCGCGGTGTCCGCTTCGCGGGTAAACCCGCTCCTACAGGCTCGGTTCATCACCTACAACGAGGTTATCTCTCATGGCTAAAATCGGATTCATCGGCACCGGCATCATGGGCAAACCCATGGCGCAGAACCTGCAGAAAGCCGGCCACACCCTGTTCCTCTCGGAGCACCACGACCCGGCCCCTGCCGACCTCCTGGCCGCCGGCGCCATTGCCCTGGCCAACCCGCAGGAAGTCGCGCAGGAAGCCGAGTTCATCATCGTCATGGTGCCGGACACCCCGCAGGTCGAAGACGTGCTGTTCCGCGACAACGGCGTGGCGAGCGGCGTCGGCGCCGGCAAGGTGGTGATCGACATGAGTTCGATCTCCCCCACCGCCACCAAGGCCTTCGCCGAGAAGATCAAGGCCACCGGTGCCGCCTACCTGGACGCCCCGGTATCCGGCGGCGAAGTCGGTGCCAAGGCCGCGACCCTGTCGATCATGGTCGGTGGCTGCCCGAACGCCTTCGAACGCGCCCTGCCGCTGTTCCAGTCCATGGGCAAGAACATCACCCGCGTCGGCGGCAACGGCGACGGCCAGACTGCCAAGGTGGCCAACCAGATCATCGTCGCCCTGAACATCCAGGCCGTGGCCGAAGCCCTGCTGTTCGCCGCCCGCAACGGCGCCGATCCGGCCAAGGTGCGTGAAGCGCTGTCCGGCGGCTTCGCCGGCTCGAAGATCCTCGAAGTGCACGGCGAGCGCATGATCAAGGGCACCTTCGACCCGGGCTTCCGCATCAGCCTGCACCAGAAGGACCTCAACCTGGCGCTGTCCGGTGCCCGCGAGCTGGGCCTGAACCTGCCCAACACCGCCAATGCCCAGCAGGTGTTCAGCACCTGCGCGGCCCTCGGCGGCAGCGGCTGGGATCACTCCGCCCTGATCAAGGGTCTGGAGCACATGGCCAACTTCAATATCCGCGGCGAGTAACACAGCGCCCTCTCCCCCGCCCCCTCTCCCGTAAACGTGAGAGGGGAGACAAGCAGCTTGGCGTTGCACGGATTTTCGGCGTACGCCAAACAAGTCCCCTCTCCCACTTGTGGGAGAGGGTCAGGGAGAGGGGCTTTGCTGTTCGCCCACCCTTTCGACCTTCCTGGCAGGAGGTGTCACGGCCCGATTGCCAGGTTGGTCGATTCCATTCCCCAGGTGCTGCCAGGCGGCGCCTGGGGAATGGAATCGATCCAGCATCACCCTGACGGACATGCCGCGCAGGCACCCCGGCTCATCGACTCCTACGCGGCCTGCCCGCCTCCCTCATCCGGCGCCTCGCGCCACCTGCTCCCGCCAGGAGAAGGCCATGAAGAAAGGCGTCGCTGCGCGACTCTCAAGCCAAGACCAAGAGAACACCGCCATGACCTTCGATCCGCAACGCCTGCTGCGCGACCTGTTCGCCACCGCCATCGCCGCCGCGCATCCGCGCCAGGTGCTGGCCGACCACCTGCCCGCCGACCGCAGCGGCCGCGTCATCGTCATCGGTGCCGGCAAGGCGGCTGCAGCCATGGCCGAGGTCATCGAACAGGAGTGGCAAGGCGAGGTGAGCGGCCTGGTGGTGACCCGCTACGAACACGGCGCCGAGTGCAAGAAGATCGAAGTGGTGGAAGCCGCCCACCCGGTGCCGGACGACGCCGGCGAGCGCGTCGCCCGTCGCGTGCTGGAGCTGGTGTCCAACCTCTCGGAAGACGACCGGGTGATCTTCCTCCTCTCCGGCGGCGGCTCCTCGCTGCTGGCCCTGCCGGCGGCGGGCATCTCGCTGACCGACAAGCAGGCGATCAACAAGGCGCTGCTGAAATCCGGCGCCACCATCGGCGAGATGAACTGCGTGCGCAAGCATCTCTCGGCGATCAAGGGCGGCCGTCTGGCCAAGGCCTGCTGGCCGGCCACCGTCTACACCTACGCCATCTCCGACGTGCCCGGCGACGAAGCCACGGTGATCGCGTCCGGCCCCACCGTGGGCGACCCGACCACCTCGGCCGAGGCCCTGGCGATCCTCGCGCGCTACGCCATAGACATCCCGAGCAACGTGCGCAGCTGGCTGCAGGACCCGCGCTCGGAAACGGTCAAGCCGGGTGATCCGGTACTCGCCCGCAGCCACTTCCAGCTGATCGCCACCCCGCAGCAGTCACTCGACGCCGCTGCCGCCAGGGCCGAGGCGGCTGGCCTGCCGGTGCTGATCCTCGGCGACCTGGAAGGCGAATCGCGCGACGTGGCCAAGGTGCACGCTGGTATCGCCCGCCAGGTGCAGCTGCACGGCCAGCCGATCAAGCCGCCGTGCGTGATCCTCTCCGGTGGCGAAACCACCGTGACCGTACGCGGCAACGGGCGCGGCGGGCGCAACGCCGAGTTCCTTCTCAGCCTCACCGACAGCCTCAAGGGCCTGCCCGGTGTCTATGCGCTGGCCGGCGACACCGACGGCATCGACGGCTCCGAAGACAACGCCGGCGCCATCATGACGCCCTACAGCTATGCCCGTGCCGGCATCAAGGGCCTGTCGGCCCGCGACGAACTGGACAACAACAACGGCTACGGCTACTTCGCCGCCCTCGACGAACTGATCGTCACCGGGCCGACCCGTACCAACGTCAACGATTTCCGCGCTCTCCTGATTCTCGAGGCCCCAACCCAATGAACGCTGACAAGAAAGTGAAGATCCTCGCCACCCTCGGCCCGGCGATTCGCGACGCCGCCCATATCCGCCAGTTGGTGGAGGCCGGCGTCAACCTGTTCCGTCTCAACTTCAGCCACGGCGAACATGCCGATCATGCCCAGCGCTACCAGTGGGTACGCGACGTGGAGCGCGAGCTGAATCAGCCCATCGGCATCCTCATGGACCTGCAGGGGCCGAAACTGCGCGTCGGCCGCTTTGCCGAAGGCAAGGTGCAACTGGTCAACGGCCAGAGCCTGCGCCTGGATCTGGACGCCACGCCCGGTGACGCCAGCCGGGTCAACCTGCCTCACCCGGAAATCATCGAGGCCCTGCAGCCGGGCATGAGCCTGCTGCTGGACGACGGCCGCCTGCGCCTGAAGGTGACCGGCAAGCAGCGCGACGCCGTGGACACCTGCGTGGTGGCCGGTGGCGAGCTGTCCGACCGCAAGGGCGTCAACGTGCCCGAGGCCGTGCTGCAGCTGTCGCCGCTGACCGAGAAGGACCGCCGCGACCTGGCCTTCGGTCTGGAGCTGGGCGTGGACTGGGTGGCGCTGTCGTTCGTGCAGCGCCCCGAGGACATCGTCGAAGCCCGCGAACTGATCGGTGGCAAGGCCTTCCTCATGGCCAAGATCGAGAAACCCTCGGCCGTCACCCACCTGGAAGACATCGCCAGGCTGTGCGACGCCATCATGGTCGCGCGCGGTGATCTGGGCGTGGAAGTGCCGGCGGAGAACGTGCCACGCATCCAGAAAGACATCGTGCGCACCTGCCGTCAGCTCGGCCGTCCGGTGGTGGTGGCCACGCAGATGCTCGAGTCGATGCGCTTCTCCCCGGCGCCGACCCGGGCCGAAGTCACCGACGTGGCCAACGCCGTGGCCGAAGGCGCCGATGCGGTGATGCTGTCGGCAGAAACCGCCTCCGGCGACTATCCGCTGGAAACCGTGCAGATGATGAGCAAGATCATCCGCCAGGTGGAGAGCGGCCCGGACTACCAGAGCCAGCTCGACGTCGGCCGGCCGCAGGCCGAAGCCACGGCCAGCGATGCCATCAGCTGCGCCATTCGCCGCATCAGCTCGATCCTGCCGGTGGCCGCGCTGGTCAACTACAGCGAGTCCGGCGCCAGCAGCCTGCGCGCCTCGCGGGAACGGCCGAAAGCCCCGATTCTGAGCCTGACGCCGAGCCTGACCACCGCCCGCCGCCTGACCGTGGCCTGGGGCATCTACTCGGTGGTCAACGAACGTCTGCGCAAAGTCGAGGAAGTCACCAGCACGGCCCTGGAGATCGCCCAGGCCCAGGGCATGGCCAAGCGCGGCGAGACGGTGGTGATCACCGCCGGCGAACCCTTCGGCCAGCCAGGCAGCACCAACAGCCTGAGGATCGAAACGCTGCATTGAGGCGTAGCCCGGATGAAATCCGGGAATGCCCCAGCCTCCCGTCCGGGATTCCAGCCGGGCTACTCACTGAGCCGGCGGCCCTGCACAGAGCCGTCGAGCCGCCCGGACGGCGCCCCTCTCCCGCGTACGGGAGAGGGGCTGGGGGAGACAGCTCTCTTGGTATATCGATCATGCTTCCACTGATAACCGCCTTCCCCGCCCTGCAGAGCCTGCGCGCCCTGCTCAGCGGCTTCGCCCAGATATTCCTCCAGCAGCACCCGGGCTGTGGCCTGCTGGTGCTGCTGGCCATCCTCGTCGGCGCGCCGGAACTGCTCGCCGGCGCCCTGCTCGGCGGCCTGACCTCGACCCTGGTCGCGCAGCGCCGCGGTTACCCACCTGCGGACATCGCCATCGGCCTGTACGGCTACAACGGCATCCTGCTCGGCCTGCTGCTCAGTCTGAAACTGTCCTGGACACCACTGTTGCCCGTGCTGATCGTCACCAGCGCCGGCCTTTCCAGCCTGTTGCTGGCCCCCTGGATGCAGCGCATGCGCCAACAGGGCTGGCTACCGGCCTTCACCTTCCCCTTCGTGCTGCTGGGCTGGTTGCTCCTGGCGCTGACGGCCCAGCTGCAATGGCCGACCGACACACCACCAGCGCCCCCCGGCATACCTGAGCTGAACGCGCTGCAGCTGCTGCTGGCCGTGCTGCGCGGCCTCGGCCAGGTCATCTTCCTCGACTCGCCACTGGCCGGACTGTGTCTGCTGCTCGGCCTGCGTCTGGCCGATGGCCGTGCGGCCTTCTGGGCGCTGCTCGGCTCGAGTGGCGGGCTCGCCCTGGCAATCACCCAGGGCTGGCCCGACGAGGGGGCACTGGCCGGCCTGTTTGGTTACAACGCCAGCCTCGCGGCCATCGCCCTGGCCCAGGTGCACCACAGTCCGCTGGCACCGGCAGCGGGCATCCTCCTCGCCCTGATCCTGCAGCCGGGTTTCAGCGCCGTCGGGCTGCCGGCCCTGACCATGCCGTTCATCCTGACCTGCTGGCTGATCAGAGCCGGCGCACAAAGCTGGCAGCGCGCAGTGAAGGACAGCACGCCGACAGGTTAATATCGCGCCATGAGCCGCTCAGGGAACCCCAGGATCATGGACAGACGCACACTCGGCCTCGGCCTCGGCCTGCTGCTGGCTGCAGCCACGGCCAGCGCAGAAACCAGCCCCAGCCTGATCGGCCCGGTCAGCGATATCCTCGTCAGCGAGGATCGCAGCGGCCCGCAGCAGGAGGGCTGCCAGACGTTCACCGTCAGCGCGGCGATGGTCGCCGACTTCCTGCGCCACGCCATCCTCATCACACCGCGCCAGGAACACGACTGGTACCTCTACGGCCCCTGCCAGGCGCACGGCACCTTGCGCACGCGCTACGGGGAATGGCAGTGGCAGTTGCTCAACCTGGGCACGGCACGCATCACCGCAGTGACCGGTGACAGCTTCATCCTGGCCGACCCACGGGAGGAGTCGTCGCTGGAAGGCGAGTAGCCTGGGCAGGCGCGCAGGAGGCGATCGTCCCTTGCCCTCTCCCCCCTTCCTGCCTAGGCTGTGCCCCTTTTCAGATTTCGGACATTGCCATGGACAATCGGCAGAGCTGGCGTCAGCGCCTGTACATCATCATCTTCGAGACCAGCACGCCGGCAGCGCAGCGCTTCGACAACTGGCTGCTGGTGGCCATCCTCGCCAGCCTGGTGGTGGTGATGCTCGACAGCATCGAACGCTTCCACAACCAGTACGCCGGGCTGTTCAGTGCGCTGGAGTGGTTCTTCACCGCACTGTTCGCGGTCGAATACGCCTTGCGCCTGTACTGCTCGCCCAAGCCTCTGCGCTATGCCTTCAGCTTCTTCGGCCTGGTCGACCTGCTGGCCGTGCTGCCGGCCATCCTGGCACTGATGTTCGCCGACGCGCAGTACCTGATGATCGTCCGCGCGATCCGCATGGTGCGCATCTTCCGCGTGCTCAAGCTGCGCCACTACCTGACTCAGGCCAATTTCCTGCTGGTGGCGCTACGTGGCAGCAAGCAGAAGATCATCGTCTTCCTGGTCAGCGTCTCTACCCTGGTCACGGTGTTCGGCGCGCTGATGTACGTGGTCGAAGGCCCGGCCCACGGTTTCACCAGCATCCCCACCAGCATCTACTGGGCAGTGGTGACGCTGACCACCGTGGGCTTCGGCGACATCACGCCGAAGACGCCGCTGGGGCAGATGCTGGCGACGATGGTAATGATCACCGGCTACTCGATCATCGCCGTGCCGACCGGCATCTTCACTGCGGAACTGGCCAATGCCATGCGCCAGGATGGCCAGATGGAGCACGACTGCCCGCACTGCCGCAAACCCCGCCACGAGCACAGCGCGGCGTTCTGCAACCGCTGCGGCGGACCGCTGTTCACGCGCTGCGATGCCGCCTCTTCAGCGCCTCGCGACAGGCGTGAAACAGACTGAAGCAAAACCGATGGGCCAGCGCGTGGTCATAGAGTCGCCCGCTGGGCTATAAAGCCGCCTTTTTTACGCTGAAGGAAGCGCCATGGCCGTTACCACCAATGAAACCACGGCGCCTGCCAAGGCGGCGTGGATTGGCCTGATTCTCGGGCCACTGCTGCTGCTCGCCTGCCTGTTCACGGAACCGCCTGCCGGACTCTCCAGTGCCGCCTGGGCCACCATCGGCCTGACCCTGCTGATGGCGACCTGGTGGTCCACCGAGGCCATCCCGATCCCGGCCACGTCGCTGCTGCCGATCCTGCTGATCCCGGCGCTGGGCATCGACAGCCTCAACGCCGCCAGCGCGCCCTACGCCAACCCGACCATCTACCTGTTCCTCGGCGGTTTCATCCTCGGCCTGGCCATGGAACGCTGGAACCTGCACAAGCGCATCGCGCTGATGACGCTGCTGGCCGTGGGCAGCAAGCCGAGCCGGCAGATCGCCGGCTTCATGCTGGCCACCGCCTTCCTCAGCATGTGGGTGAGCAACACCGCCACGACCATCATGATGCTGCCCATCGGCCTTTCGGTGGTGGCCATGCTTGCCGGCGAACGGGACTCCGGTGGCGCCGAGCGCGAGCGCTTCGCCACCGCACTGCTGCTGGCCATCGCCTACGCCGCCAGCATCGGCGGTATCGCCACGCTGATCGGCACGCCGCCGAACGCGTTGCTGGCGGCCTTCCTGGCCGAGAACTACGACGTGCAGATCGGCTTCGGCCAATGGATGCTGCTGGGCCTGCCCGTGGCGTTCGTGATGCTGGTGCTCACCTGGTGGTGGCTGACCCGTGGTGGCTTCAAGCTGGCCGGCCACGACAGCTCGCAGCTGATCCGCAGCGAGCTGGCCGAACTCGGCCCACTGAGTCGTGGCGAGAAGCTGGTGGCCCTGGTGTTCGTGCTCACCGCCCTGGCCTGGGTATTCCAGCCGCTGATCGCCGACAAGTTACCCGGCGTCAACGACACCAGCATCGCCATCGCAGCCGCCATGGCCCTGTTCATCATCCCGGTGGACACCCGCAAGCGCGTGTTCCTGATGAACTGGGAAAGCGCCAGCAAGCTGCCCTGGGGCGTGCTGCTGCTGTTCGGCGGCGGCCTGTCGCTGGCCAGCGTGATTCGCAGCACCGGCCTGGCCGAGTGGATCGCGCAGAGCCTGGGGGCGCTGGGCGCCCTGCCGGTGATCGCGATGATCGGCGTGGTGGTCCTGGTGATCATCTTCCTCACCGAGGTGACCTCCAACACCGCGACCGCCGCCGCCTTCCTGCCGCTGCTCGGCGCCCTCGCCGTGTCCCAGGGCATGCCGGCGGAACTGCTGGCGATTCCCGCCGCCATCGCCGCCAGCTGCGCCTTCATGATGCCGGTGGCGACGCCACCCAACGCCATCGTGTTCGGCACCGGGCACATGAAGATCCAGTCGATGATCAAGGCGGGCTTCGCCCTCAATCTGTTCGGCGTGGTGCTGGTGACGCTGATCTGCTACCTGCTGGTAGGGCTGATCTGGGCGCACTGATCCCGGCTCGCACAAACGAAAAACGGCGCCTGCGGGCGCCGTTTTCATGTGCGGGGACCGCCTGATCAGCGGTTCTGATAGTGGCGGAACAGCCCGGGCGGAATGCCACTGCTGTCGGTCGCCTGCCAGGGACCGGCCACGCGGGGCGACCAGCTCCAGCCACCGTCGAAGCGATAGAAGACGCGCTCACGGTAGTACAGGTCCCGCGCGCCTTCGACCACGTAGACCCCCAGCGCCGGGCTCCAGTGGCTTTTGACCCCGGGCGGCGGCGCATAACGCGGATGCGAGGGCTGCTGGACCGGCGGCAGATCGTCGATCGGTGTGTTCGGCTGCTGCAGCACGCAGCCGCTCAGACCGAATCCAAACAATGCCGCCAGCACCAGGCGCTTCATTGCACCTGCCCTTCGCGGCTGTCGATCAACAGCGTCTGGGTCTCACGTGCGGTGTTGGCCACCGGGCCGACCTGGCCCGTCCACTCGCCCTGGGTGGCGTTGCCGGCGCGGGACACGCGAGCCACCAGCTGTACCTGATCGAATCGGGAGATCTTCAGTTCCGGCATCATCGCGTCGACATCCGAAAGGCTGATCCGGGCCGGCAGGTCGGAGACCTTCAGGCGTTTGACCGCCAGCGGCATCGGCGGGCCGCTGAGGGCGCGGGCGAAGACGAACACGGCATCATCCGGCTGCACGCTCTTCTGCACCTCGGGCGACAACGACACGCTGACCTCCAGCGCATGCACCTTGGCACCCGGTTCGGCGGCAGCACTGGCCTGCCCGGCGTCGCCCATCTGCTCGCGAGCCCGCTCGATACCACCGACGATGGCGGCACGCGACGGGTCCTGCTCCGGCAGCACCGCGACCAGGCGCTCCCAGTAGCGTACGGCATCCGCATAGCGCTGGCTTTCGTAGGCCGCGATGCCCAGCAGACCCAGGCTGGTCACCTCCTGCGGATCGCCCTTGAGCGCCTCGTCGGTGAGCGCCTGCAGACGCTCGCTCCATTGCTTGCCTTCGGCGAAGTACAGCGCCTGCGCCCACTGACCCAGCAGCTCCGGCGCACGCCCGGCCAGGTTCACCGCCTGTTCGAACGCCTTGGCGGCGTCGCCTGCACGCTCCTGCGCCATGTAGGTACGTCCGAGGAAGTACCAGGCCTCGGCGGACTGCGGCTGCTCCTGGACCGCCTGCTCCAGGCGCGCGGTCATTTCCTCGATGCTCTGCGGCTGCTGGGCCGCCAGCAGCCGCGTCTGCTCGAGCTCGTCGATGGCGCCCCAGTGCAGGTACAGGCCGACACCCAGCACGGGCACCAGCAAGGCGGCGAACAGCGGAATCTTGCCGCCCAGCACGCTGCTGCGGCGCTGCACGCCCTCGGTGTCGTCCAGCAGTTCGCGGGCAGCTTCGGCACGGCCGGCCTCGAGCTGCGCGTCGTCGAGCACGCCTGCCTGGCGCTGGGATTCCAGCTCCTGCAGGCGCTCCTGGTACAGGGTGACGTTGAGCGCGGTGCGGTCTTCTTCGGCCTGCAGCTTGCGGATGCGCAGCACAGGAATGAGCAGAAACGCCAGGGCAGTCAGCAACAGCAGCCCGGCGGGCAACCAGAAATCGATCATCGGTCTTTCTTGTCCTGAGAAGCTTGGTCGAGCAGCGCGGCGAGTCGCGCCTGCTCATCAACGGAGAGGCCTGCGTCGGCACGATCCTTCTGCTGGCCACGGCGGCGCAGCACGATCACGCCGAGCACCACGAAGCCGATCAGCAGCAACCCGGCCGGGCCGTACCAGAGCAGCAAGGTGCGGCTGGTCACGGGGGGGTTGTAGAGCACGAAGTCACCATAGCGGGCGACCAGGAAGTCGATGATCTGTGCGTCCGTCTTGCCCGCCTCGACCATCTGATAGACCTCGTCGCGCAGGTCCATGGCAATCGGCGCGTTGGAGTCGGCGATATTCTGGTTCTGGCACTTCGGACAACGCAGCTCTTCCACCAGAGTGCGGTAGCGCTGACGCTCCGCCTCGCTGGCGAACTCGTAGGTATCGATGGCCGCATGGGCCACGGCCACCAGGCCCAATGCCAGGCCGGCAGCAAGCAACAGACGCTTCATGGCCGGGCCTCATCGACGAGTTGCTGGTAGATCGGTGCCAGTTGCTCGCGCCACACGCGCTCGTCGATGGTGCCGACGTACTTGTGGCGAATGATGCCCTTGGCATCGACGAAGAAGGTTTCCGGCGCGCCGTACACGCCCAGGTCGAAGCCCAGGCTGCCCTTGGCATCCTCGATGTTGAGCTGGTAGGGGTTGTGCAGTTCGCGCAGCCACTTCTGTGCGGGCTCGCGCTGGTCCTTGTAGTTCACCCCGTGGATCACCACACCGGCCTCGGCCAGCTTGTTCAGCACCGGATGCTCGTGGCGGCACGACGGACACCAGGTGGCCCAGACGTTGACCAGGGCCGGCTTGCCCTTGATGTCGGCCTCGCTGATGGAGCGTTCAGGGTCCTCCAGCGACGGCAGGCTGAAGGCCGGGAACGGCTTGCCGATCAGCGCCGAGGGCAATTCCGACGGATCGAGGAACAGGCCACGATAGAGGAACACGGCAATCGCCAGGAACGCCAGCAGCGGCAACAGCATCAGTAGACGTTTCATGCGCTGGCCTCCTGCAGACCCAGTACCTCGCGCACGCGGGTGCGCACCTTGATCCGGTAGCGTTTGTCCGCGGCAGCCAGGAAGCCACCGAAGGCCATCAGCAGGCCGCCCAGCCAGATCCAGCGCACGAACGGCTTGATGTGCACGCGAACGGCCCAGGCGCCCTGCTCCAGCGGCTCGCCGAGGGCGACGAAGAGGTCACGGGTGAACCCGGCATCGATGCCCGCCTCGGTCATGGTCGCCTGCTGCACGGTGTACAGACGCTTCTCGGGATACAGCACCTTGACCTCGCGCTCGCCGTCGAAGACCCGCACCGTGCCCTTGTCGGAGATGAAGTTCGGGCCCTCATGATGCACGGCACCGTCGAACTGGAAGCGGTAGCCGGCCAGCTCCACCGAGTCACCCGGCGCCATGCGCAGGTCACGCTCGTAGCTGCCCAGGCTGGTCAGCACCACACCGAGGGCGCATACGGCGAAACCGAAATGCGCCATCTGCATGCCCCAGTAGCTGCGGCCCAGGCTCGGCAGGCCCTTGAACAGGCCCTTGTGGCGGGTCTTGTCGAGGATGTCGCGCCCCCCCGCGAGGATCACCCAGAAGGCCAGCACGCACACAGCCAGCACCGCCCAGTGGAAATCGCCGTGGACGAAGGTGGCAATGGCCGCCAGCACCACGCTGGCCACCAGCACCGGGGTCAGCATGCTGCCCAGCCACTTCAGCGGCGTGTCCTTCCAGCGCACCAGCACGCCGACGCTGATCACCGCCATCAGCAGCGCCATCAGCGGCAGGAACAGCGCGTTGAAATACGGCGGGCCAACCGACAGCTTGGCGCCGGTCAGGGCATCGAGCACCAGCGGGTACAGCGTACCGAGCAGGATCATCGCGGCGGACACCACCAGCACGATGTTGTTGACCAGCAGCAGCGTCTCGCGCGACCACAGGCCGAAGCCGACCTGGCTCTTGACCACCGGCGCACGCACGGCGAACAGCGCCAGCGATCCGCCGACCACCACCAGCAGGAAGGCGAGGATGAACACGCCCCGCTCCGGGTCGGTGGCGAAGGCGTGCACCGAGGTCAGTACACCGGAGCGCACCAGGAAGGTCCCCAGCAGGCTCAGGGAGAAGGCCGCGATGGCCAGCAGCACCGTCCAGCTCTTGAACACGCCACGTTTCTCGGTCACCGCCAGCGAGTGGATCAGTGCGGTGCCCACCAGCCAGGGCATGAAGGAGGCGTTTTCCACCGGGTCCCAGAACCACCAGCCGCCCCAGCCCAGTTCGTAGTAGGCCCACCAGCTGCCCAGAGCGATACCGATGCCGAGGAAGGCCCAGGCAACGATGGTCCAGGGCCGCGACCAGCGTGCCCAGGCCGCGTCCAGCTTGCCGCCGAGCAGCGCGGCGATGGCGAAGGAGAAGGCCACCGAGAAACCGACGTAGCCCATGTACAGCATCGGCGGATGCACGATCAGGCCGAAGTCCTGCAACAACGGGTTGAGGTCGCGGCCGTCGATCGGCGCATTCGGCAGCAGGCGCTCGAAGGGGTTGGAGGTGATGATCAGGAACAGCAGGAAGCCGACGCTGATCATGCCCATCACGGCCAGCACGCGGGCGAGCATCTCCTCCGGCAGATGCCGCGAGAAGATCGATACGGCGAAGGTCCAGCCAGCGAGGATCAGCGCCCACAGCAGCAGGGAACCCTCGTGAGCGCCCCATACGGCACTGAACTTGTAGTACCAGGGCAGCGCGGTGTTGGAGTTGCTGGCGACGTAGGCGACGGAGAAGTCGTCGACCATGAAGGCGTAGGTCAGGCACAGGAAGGAGAACAACAGGAAGGCGAACTGACCCCAGGCAGCCGGCTGCGCCAGGCTCATCCACTGGTGGTCACCGCGCCAGGCGCCGATCAGCGGCAGCGTCGCCTGCACCAGGCACAGGCACAGCGCCAGGATCATCGCCAGATGGCCGAGCTCGGGGATCATTGCGCACGCTCCTGCTGATAGCCCTGTTTGGCGGCCTTGGCCTCATCGTGTTTCTGCATCATCCCGCTCTTTTCCAGCGCCTGCATGACTTCAGGCGGCATGTAGTTCTCGTCGTGCTTGGCCAGCACCTCGTCAGCCACCAGCACGCCGTCTTCGTTGACCCGACCCAGGGCGACGATGCCCTGCCCTTCACGGAACAGGTCCGGCAGGATGCCGTGGTAGCGGATGGTCACGCCGTGAGCGCCGTCGGTGACGACGAAGTCCACTTGCAGCGAATCCGCCGAACGCTTCACCGAGCCCT
This sequence comes from Ectopseudomonas khazarica, assembly GCF_017915135.1. Taxonomy (NCBI): domain Bacteria; kingdom Pseudomonadati; phylum Pseudomonadota; class Gammaproteobacteria; order Pseudomonadales; family Pseudomonadaceae; genus Ectopseudomonas; species Ectopseudomonas khazarica. The sequence goes on from NZ_CP068551.1 coordinate 3,356,067, forward strand.
CTTCCACCAGACCACCGGCGCGGATGCGGGTATCGACCGGCGCCTCGCCGGCCGCGATCTGCGTCGGCGTGTAGAACAGGTTGATGTTCTGCTGCAGTGCGCTCAGTGCCAGGGCAACGGCGATGCTGACGCCACAGAGAATGGCCAGGACGATGTACAGGCGTTTCTTGCGAACCGGATTCACTTCGACTTCTCCCGGCGCAAACGGCGCGCCTCGTCTTGCAGGTAACGGCGGCGTGCCAGGATCGGCAGCACCACATTCAACGCCAGGACGACCAGGCTGATGCCATAGGCGCTCCAGACGTAGGCGCCATGGGGGCCCATGGCGAGAAACTCGGAGAACGACGCGAAACTCATGCCTTGCCCTCCACCAGCGCCTGCACTTCAGCCTTGACCCAGCTGCTGCGGGCCTCGCGTTTGAGCACTTCCAGGCGCATGCGATAGAGCAGCACGGCGCCGAAGAAACAGTAGAAACCCAGCACCGCGAGCAGCAGCGGCAGCCACATCTCGACTGGCATCGCCGGTTTCTCGGTGATCTTGAAGGTCGCGCTCTGGTGCAGCGAGTTCCACCACTCGACCGAATACTTGATGATCGGAATGTTGACCACGCCGACGATGGCCAGCACGGCGCAGGCCTTGGCGGCGCTGTCGCGGTTGCTGATGGCGTTGCCCAGGGCGATGACGCCGAAGTAGAGGAACAGCAGGATCAGCATCGACGTCAGGCGCGCGTCCCAGACCCAGTAGGTGCCCCAGGTCGGCTTGCCCCAGATGGCACCGGTGACCAGCGCGACGGCCGTCATCCAGGCGCCGACCGGCGCGGCCTGTTGCAGGGCGACATCGGCCAGCTTCATCTTCCAGACCAGCCCGACCAGGCCGGCGACGGCCAGCATGACGTAGATGGACTGGGCCAGGAAGGCCGCAGGAACGTGGATGTAGATGATGCGGAAGCTGTTGCCCTGCTGGTAGTCCGGCGGCGCGAAGGCCAGGCCCCAGACCAGGCCGACGGCGATCAGCAGCAGCGCCGCGACGCTCAGCCAGGGCAGCCAGCGGCCGCTCATCTCATAGAACCACTTGGGCGAACCCCACTTGTGAAACCACGTCCAGTTCATTCAGTCGACTCATCATCTGTAACGTGGCCCGGACTGTATCCGGGCTACGCATCACGGTTCGTTCTTATTCGCCGACGCTGATGGTCAGGCCAGCGGCAATTGCAAAAGGTGTCAGCGTCACCGCCAGGGCAGTGAGGCTGGCCAGCCACAACAGGTGGCCGCCAGCCGGCAATCCTTGCAAGGCCGCCTGCAGAGCCCCGCTACCGAGAATCAGCACCGGGATGTACAGCGGCAGAATCAGCAGCGCCAGCAACAACCCGCCGCGCTTGAGACCTACGGTGAGGGCTGCGCCCACCGCGCCGAGCAGGCTCAGCACCGGCGTGCCGAGCAACAACGACAGCAGCAGGACCGGCAGGCAGCGCCCGGGCAAACCGAGCATCAGGGCCAGCAGGGGCGCCAGCAACACCAGCGCCAGGCCGCTAAACAGCCAGTGTGCCAGCACCTTGGCCAACACCAGAAGAGGCAGGGGGTGCGACGAAAGGACCCACTGCTCCAGCGAGCCGTCCTCGAAATCACTGCGGAACAGCCCGTCCAGCGAGAGCAGCACGGCCAGTAGCGCCGCTACCCAGAGCAGGCCGGGAGAAAGGGTTTGCAACAATTGCGTCTCCGGCCCGACCGCCAGGGGGAACAGGGCGATGACGATGGCGAAGAACACCAGTGGGTTGGCCAGGTCGGATGGGCGACGGGCCAGCAGGCGCATCTCGCGGCTGAGCAGTTGCGTGAAGACGTTGCTCATGCGGCGTGTTGCCCCAGATCGAGTTCGCGGTAGGTGGCCGGCTTGTGCGCGAGGCTGTGGTGGGTAGTCAGCACCACCACGCCACCCTGCTCGCAGTGGCGCGCCAGATGCGCCTCCAGTTGCGCCACGCCATGCTTGTCCAGGGCGGTGAACGGCTCGTCGAGCACCCACAGCGGTGGCGTGTCGGGCAGATACAGCCGGGCCAGGGCCACGCGGCGCTGCTGCCCGGCGGACAGGGTGTGGCAGGGCACGTCCTCGAAACCACGCAGGCCTACCGCCTCCAGCGCCTGCCAGATCGCCTCGCGGTCGGCCGCACGATGCAGGGCGCACAGCCAGGCCAGGTTCTCCTCGGCAGTCAGCAGGCCCTTGATACCGGCCGCGTGGCCGATCCACAGCAGGTCATGCGCCAGTTCGCTGCGCTGCTGCGCCAGCGCCCGCCCCTGCAACAGGATGTCGCCCGCCGTCGGCTGCCGCAGGCCAGCCAGCAGGCGCAGCAGGCTGGTCTTGCCGCTGCCGTTGGGGCCGCTGATCTGCAGCATGTCCCCGGCCTGCAGGGCGAAATCCAGATGCTCGAACAACATGCGCCAATCCCGCTCACAGCTGAGCGCTACGGCTTCGAGGAAGGGAACGGTACGGGTCATCGATACCTGGCAGGGTTAAAGTAGGCAGAGTCCAGGCCGCTATACTGACGCGAGCCGGAAGTACGGTGCGGAACGGGGCGGCATTATACATGTCGCATCACTGTCCCCGCAGTCAGCATTTTCGACAGGTTGTTAACAGACTTTCGACCAAGAGCCCAGATGAGCGAAATCAGCAGCCCACGTCCGCTTCCCTCCTCGCCACCGGTGATTCGCAGCACGGTGACGGCCGCTGACCTGGCCGTGCGCCTGCTGCAACCGCTGGAGGGCATGCTGGCCGCAGGCGAAAGCGCCAAGGCCGAGGTGGTCGCCATCCGTGAGCAGGCGCAGAGCTTCCAGCTGCTGCTCAAGCTGACGCTCGATGGCGGCAAGCAGACCACCCTGCAGGCGGAAAGCCCGCGGCCACTGGCGCAGGGCAGCGCGCTGCTGGTGACGGCGCTGTCGGACACCCGCCTGGCCCTGGCGCTGCAGGCCGGCGGCGACAAACCGCTGACCAGCCTGGACCTGCAGCAGCTGCCCCTGGGCACGCTGGTGCAGGGCAAGGTCGTCAGCCGCGATGCGCTGCCGACGCAGAACGCCCAGCCGGTCTATCGCCTGCTGGTGAACCTGCTCAACACACCGCTGGCTGGCAGCCAGCTGGCCCTGGACAGCCCGCTGGAGCTGCCCCTCGGCAGCCTGCTCAGCGCCCAGGTACAGGGCAGCCAGAACCTGGCCTTCCTGCCACTGAGCGGCCGCCTGGACCAGCTGGTACTGGGCCAGCAGCTGGCCGCGCAGCAGAACCGTCAGGCGTCCCTGGAAGGCCTGTTCAAAGGCCTGCAGAACCTCAGCGCCGGGGACGACGCCTTGCGTGGCAGCATCGACAAACTGCTCGGCGCCCTCCCCGACAGCAGTCAGCTGAGCACCGCCAAGGGCCTGGCACAGGCACTGGAAAGCAGCGGCGTACTGCTTGAAGCCAAGCTGCTGCAAGGCCAGACCGCCGCCCTGCCCCAGGATCTCAAGGCCAACCTGCTGCGCCTGATCGCCCAGCTCATGCCGCAGCTGCCAGGCGGCGCAGGCGCGCTGGCCGGCCTGCAGAACGCCCTCAACCAGAACCTGCCCACGTTGGCCCGACAGCTGCTTGGCGTGAACGCCACCGGCGGCTCCGCACGCCAGCAGGCGCTGACCTTCCCCCTGCCCTCGCGCCTGCTGCAGAACATGGACGGCGAGGCCGATCTGGAAACCCTGTTGAAGCTCGCCGCTGCCGCCGTATCGCGGCTGCAGACGCACCAGCTGTCGAGCCTGGCGCAGACCCAGGTGGACGCCAACGGCAACCTGGTCACCACCTGGCAGCTGGAGCTGCCCATGCGCCACCAGCAGGAGGTGATCCCGTTGCAGGTCAAGTTGCAGCGCGAGGACAGCGGCAAGGCGGAGAAAGCCGAGCAGAAGGACACCCTGTGGAAGGTCGAGCTGGCGTTCGAGCTGGACCACCTCGGCCCGCTGCAGGTACGTGCACAGTTGCTGCGCGGCAGCCTGTCCAGCCAGCTGTGGGCCGAACGCGCCGACACCACCCAGCTGATCAACGCCGAACTTGGTCATCTGCGTGAGCGCCTGCAGGCCGCCGGCCTGGAGGTCGGCGAACTGGCCTGCAGCCAGGGCATGCCGCCACAAGGCCCGAAAACCTCGCTGGAACAACGCTGGGTGGATGAAACCGCATGAGCCGCAAGACACAGCCCGAGCCGCGCCAGGCGATCGCCCTCAACTACGACGGACAGAGCGCCCCCGTGCTCAGCGCCAAAGGCGACGACGAGCTGGCCGAAGCCATACTCGCCATCGCCCGCGAATACGAAGTGCCGATCTACGAGAATGCCGAACTGGTGCGCCTGCTCGCGCGCCTGGAGCTGGGGGACGCCATTCCCGAGACGCTGTATCGCTGCATCGCCGAGATCATCGCCTTCGCCTGGTACCTGCAGGGCAAGACACCCGCAGGCTTCGACCCGGATGCCGAACGCGACGTCACGCCACCGCTGCCCCTGCTCAAGGGGCCGGCGAACTGACCGCCAGGCGCTGGTCGGCGGCCTCCTTGCTGCTGGGCAGGTCGAACAGCTGCCAGACGAAGTAGCCACCACGGAAATAGAACACCCGGGTGTAGCCCCAGCGCACCGCCTGCTCGACGGCCACGGCGCTCTGCGCGCATACCTCGCTGTCGCAGTAGATCACCAGGGGCGTCTCGCGCGGCAGGGATGCCTCGGCGAGGCCGGGAAAACGACCGTGCAGGTCCAGGTGCACGGCGCCCTGCACATGCCCCCAGCCCCACTCGCGCGCCGGGCGTACATCGATGAACAGCGCGCCATGGTCATGCAGGTGCTTGGCCTGCATGACGTTGACGGTGATGGCGCCGGACACCTGCAAAGGCGCTTCCTGGGCCATCAGCGGCTGGCAGAGCAAGCAGCTGGCGAACAGAACGAGCAGACGACGCATGATCATCCCCCTCCGAATGCCGCACGAGAACCTTCTTTCAGCTTAGATGGGATGAAACAGGCGCTAGGACTGATTGGGCAGGCCCGTGGACCTGCTAAGAACGCTGCCGACTATCAGTGACAGCTATTGCGGCTGCCCCGCCCTGGGCTTGTGCAGGCGGCTGATCAGCTCGGCTTCCGCCTTGCTCAGCCCGCAGGACTGGGTCAGGTCGTCGACGCTGGCACCCATGCCGACCAGGCGTGCAGCCTGGGTGAAGGACAGGCTGCTGGGGTCGCGCTGCTCGATCTGACTGACCTTGTCCGGCAGCGGCGCCACCACGCGGCGCAGCTCGTGCAGCTCTTCGCCCATGCGAATGCTGCCGGTCAGGTAGGCATCGAGCCGCTTGCCCAGCTCCTTGATCCGCGCATCACGCAGTGCATCGTGCTTGGCCTGCTCGGCGAGCAGGCGCTGCTGGTTGCGATGCAGGCCGTTGCAGACGATGCCCAGTGCCACGCAGACCAGCGCCAGGAAGGCCAGGGCCGCAGCGAGCATGGCAAACTCGGACATGGCTCAGATGCTCTCCAGCTCCGACCACTCTTCCTCGGACATCAGCTTGTCCAGCTCGACCAGGATCAGCAGCTCGCCGTTCTTGTTGCAGACGCCCTGGATGAACTTGGCCGATTCATCGTTACCGACGTTCGGCGCGGTCTCGATCTCGGACTGACGCAGGTAGACCACTTCGGCCACGCTGTCGACGAGAATGCCGACGACCTGCTTGTCCGCCTCGATGATGACGATACGGGTGTTGTCGGTCACCGGCGCCGACCCCAGGCCGAAGCGCTGGCGGGTATCGATCACGGTCACCACGTTGCCGCGCAGGTTGATGATGCCCAGCACGTAACTCGGTGCACCCGGGACCGGAGCGATCTCGGTGTAGCGCAGGACTTCCTGCACCTGCATCACGTTGATGCCATAGGTCTCGTTGTCCAGGCGAAAGGTCACCCACTGCAGAATCGGATCTTCGGCACCTTGTGCAGAACTTTTCTTCATGTCCCTAGCCTCGTCAGAAACCGCCCAGTGCGGCGTTCGCGGGTCAGCCCGCTTGTCATTCAACTATAGAGCCCGTGACCACGAACTCACCAATTATCAATGCAGTTTTCCACCGTTCAGCCGTTTGGCGCCACCGCTGGCGATCAATTCGGCCAGTGCGGCGACGTCCAGCAGCGCGCACATATGCTCGATCACCGTACCGGCCAGCCATGGCCGCTGGGTACGCTGGCTGCGCCATTTGACCTCGCTCGGGTCCAGGCGAATCGAGCGGCTGACCTGGTGAACGGCAAGCCCCCACTCGTAGCCCTGCACCGAAATCACGTACTGCAGGCCCTCACGGAAGTCCTCGCGGTAGCGGTCCGGCATCACCCAGCGCGCGGTGTCCAGCACCTTCAGGTTACCGGCCTGGCTCGGCAGGATACCGAGAAACCAGTCCGGCTGACCGAACAACGGCGTCAGCTCCTGCCCCTCCAGCGGGTAGATGGAGCCCAGGCAGATCAGCGGCACGGCGAGCGTCAGCCCGGCGACGTCGAACAGCAGGCACTCGAACGGCTCTTCTGCCCAGGCCGGACGACCATCTGCCAGCAGCCCGGCCGGTTGCGCCGCGACCTCCAGATCGAGGTCGAGGGCGGGAGGCGCCTCATCGATGACTGGCGCCGGCACCCGCAACTCCACGGGCGGCGCTTCCACCAGCACCGCTGCCTGCACCGGAGCAGGCGCGGGCGCCTCGGCCACGGCAACCACGCTCACGGGTTCGAGCAGACGCGCATCACGCACCTGTTCCTCGAGCACCGCGGCCTCGAATTCGTCGAGGCTGACGGACTCCTCCAGCTCGGCAACAGCCTCCTGCAACAGCCCGTCGAGATAGGACTGCAGGGCCAACTGGGAACGCGTGGCGGTGGCGAGGTTACGACTCATGACTGGAACCCGAAACGATATCTTTACAGTCTATCGGCTGCAGCCTGCTCCGACTTGAGTGGCGCAGTTCAACACAAGCGTTCATCTCAGGCCACCTGCGCCGCTGGCTGGTGGCTGAGCAGATGCTTGAGCAGGGCACGGTAGGCAATCACGCCACGGCTGCCCGCGTCGAACTGCGACGGGGTGCGCCCGGCCCGGCTGGCATCGCGCAGGCGCGTGTCGACCGGAATGTAGGCTGGCCAGAGGTGCTCGGGATAAGTATTGCGCAGAACGCGCAACGTGCTCATCGACGCCTGGGTACGGCGATCGAACAGGGTCGGCACGATGGTGTAAGGCAACGCCTGCTTGCGCGAACGGTTGATCATGGTCAGCGTGCCGATCATCCGCTCGAGCCCCTTGACCGCGAGGAACTCGGTCTGCACCGGGATCACCAGCTGCTGGCTGGCCGCCAGGGCGTTGACCATCAGCACGCCAAGCAGTGGCGGGCTGTCGATGATGGCGTGGTCGAAATCCTCCCACAGCTGCGCCAGGCTCTTGGCGATCACCAGGCCCAGGCCGCTCTGCCCCGGAGACTGGCGCTCCAGGGTGGCCAGTGCGGTGCTCGACGGCAGCAGCGAGATGTTCTCGTGGCTGGTGCCATGCAGCAGTTGCTTCGGCAGGCCCTGGGGCACGTTGCCCTGATGCAGGAACAGGTCGAAGCAGCTGTGCTCCAGGGTATCCGGGTCATGCCCGAAATAACTGGTCATCGACCCATGCGGGTCGAGGTCGACCACCACCACACGTTTGCCTGCATCGGCCAGGAGGCCTGCCAGGGCGATGGACGTAGTGGTCTTGCCGACACCACCTTTCTGATTGGCTACTGCCCAGACTTTCATTTTCTCTCATCCTCCCGGCACGCAGCGCTCAGGCCGAGAATGGCTGTCACCTGCACGCGGCAGGCGACTGGGATTTGACAGGTCACGATTGCGGAACCCCCGACGCAGACGCCGGTGCAGGTTGCGTGCCAGCGCCGGACTGTCGAGTCGAGGTACTGCCTGCACCGCGACGGGTATCGAGATTGCGCGAAATCACCAGCACCACCCGGCGATTGCGCGCCCTGCCCTCCGCCGAGGCGTTGTCCGCTATCGGCTGAAACTCGCCGTAGCCTACCGCCGCCAGGCGCGAAGGGTCGACACCATCCATGGCCAGCATACGCACGATGCTCGACGCCCGCGCCGACGACAACTCCCAGTTGGTCGGGTACTGAGCGGTCTGGATCGGCAGGTTGTCGGTGAAGCCCTCCACCTTGACCGGGTTCTGATAGGGCGCCAAAATCTTGGCGACCTTCTCGATGATGGAAAACGCCTGGTTGTTCGGGATGGCGTCTCCACTTGGGAACAGCAGACTGGAACTGAGTTCGATCTCGATCCACATCTCGTTGCCCCGCACCGTCAGCTGATCGCTCTGGATCAGCTCGCCGAACACTTCGCGCACGCTCGAGGCGATGCTCTGCAGGGTGGAATCGGAGCTGGGATCGTCGTGTGTGGTGTCGTCAGGCTCGCTGGTACGCGGCCTTTCTTCACCCACCGGGATCGGCTTGATCGAACGATCCGGCTGATTGAACACTCCCGTCAGCGACTCGGAGAGAATCTTGTACTTGCCTTCGTTGATCGACGAAATCGAATACATCACCACGAAAAAGGCGAACAGCAGGGTGATGAAGTCGGCGTAGGAGACCAGCCAACGCTCATGATTCTCGTGTTCTTCCTGGTGCCGCCTGCGCGCCATGCTGCCATCCCTCCATCAGTCCATGAAGCCTTGCAGCTTCAGCTCGATGGAACGTGGATTCTCACCCTCGGCGATGGACAGGATGCCCTCGAGCAGCATCTCGCGGTAACGCGACTGACGCAGCGCGATGGATTTGAGCTTGTTGCCGGCCGGCAACAGCAGCAGGTTGGCAAAACCCACGCCGTAGATGGTGGCGACGAACGCCACGGCAATGCCGCTGCCGAGCATGCTCGGGTCGGCCAGGTTGCCCATCACGTGGATCAGCCCCATCACCGCGCCGATGATGCCGATGGTCGGCGCGTAGCCGCCCATGCTCTCGAACACCTTGGCAGCCTGGATGTCACGTGCTTCCTGGGTGTAGAGGTCGACCTCGAGGATGCTGCGGATCGACTCCGGCTCGGCGCCATCGACCAGCAGCTGCAGGCCCTTGCGCGCGTACGGGTCAGGCTCGGCGTCGGCGACAGCCTCCAGCCCCAGCAGGCCCTCCTTGCGCGCCACCATGCTCCAGCCGACGACCCGGTTGATGCCGCCAACCAGGTCGATACGCGGCGGAAAGAAGATCCAGCGCACGACGACCATCGAACGCTTGAACACGGTCACCGGCGTCTGCAGAAAAGCAGCGCCCACGGTGCCACCCAGCACGATCAATGCAGCCGGCCCGTTGAGCAGCGCGCCGGCATTGCCACCCTCGAGGTAGTTGCCGCCGAGTATCGCCACGAACGCCAGAATGACGCCGATGAGGCTCAGTACATCCATTGGCAGGCATCCGCATTAGCGTTGGTCACTGGCAGGCCTCGGTCAGGTGACGACCGATGTCATCCAGGCCATAGACGGCATCGGCCAGATTGGCCTTCACCACGGCCATGGGCATGCCATAGATCACGCAGCTGGCCTCGTCCTGTGCCCACACCTGGCTGCCGCCCTGCTTGAGCAGACGCGCGCCCTCACGGCCGTCCGCGCCCATGCCGGTCAGCACCACCGCTAGCACCTTGTCGCCATAGGACTTGGCGGCGGAGCCGAAGGTGATGTCGACACAGGGCTTGTAGTTCAGACGCTCGTCACCCGGGAGGATTTTCACCACGCCGCGCGAATCGACCATCATCTGCTTGCCGCCCGGCGCCAGCAGCGCCAGCCCGGGGCGCAGCACGTCGCCATCCTCGGCTTCCTTGACCTGGATCCGGCACAGCTTGTCCAGACGCTCGGCAAAGGCCTTGGTGAACGCCGCCGGCATGTGCTGGATCAGCACCAGAGGCGCCGGGAAATTGCCTGGCAACTGGGTCAGGACCCGCTGCAGGGCCACCGGACCGCCGGTCGAGGTGCCGATGGCCACCAACTTGTAGGCCTTGCGCTTGGGCGCTGCCGAGGCACTGCTGGACGGCGCTGCGCTGCGCGCAGCCGGGCTGGCCACAGCGGGCCGGGCCGGTGCGGCCGGGCGACTAACCGGCGCTGCCGTCGGACTGGCCGCTGTCGGCGCCGGAGCCACCGCGGCCGAACTGAAACGGCGGTTACTGCGCGCAATGCTGTGCACCTTCTCGCACAGCATCTGCTTGACCTTCTCGGGGTTGCGCGAGATGTCCTCGAAGTTCTTTGGCAGGAAGTCCACGGCACCGGCGTCCAGCGCGTCGAGCGTGACACGGGCGCCCTCGTGGGTGAGCGAGGAGAACATCAGCACCGGCGTCGGGCAGCGCTGCATGATGTTCCTCACCGCGGTGATGCCGTCCATCATCGGCATCTCGTAATCCATGGTGATCACATCGGGCTTGAGCGCCAATGCCTGATCGATGGCTTCACGTCCGTTGGTGGCCGTCCCTACCACCTGAATACTGGAATCGGCAGACAGAATTTCCGAAACACGCCGGCGGAAGAAGCCGGAATCGTCCACCACCAAGACCTTGACAGTCATAAACACTCCTAGACGGCACGGGCTTCGGCCCGTGCCGCAAAACCATCAGAAACGCCGAGCGTAGCGTTTGAGCATGCTCGGTACGTCGAGAATCAGCGCGATGCGACCGTCGCCGGTGATGGTCGCCCCGGACATACCCGGAGTGCCCTGCAGCATCTTGCCCAGTGGCTTGATTACCACTTCTTCCTGACCCACCAATTGATCGACGACAAAACCGATGCGCTGGCTGCCCACGGTGAGGATCACCACGTGACCTTCGCGCTGTTCCTCCTGGAAGGCCTGCGGTACCAGCCAACGCTTGAGATAGAACAGTGGCAGCGCCTTGTCACGCACGATCACCACTTCCTGGCCATCGACCACGTTGGTACGCGACAGGTCGAGGTGGAAGATCTCGTTGACGTTGACCAGCGGGAAGGCGAATGCCTGGTTTTCCAGCATCACCATCAGCGTGGGCATGATCGCCAGGGTCAGCGGCACCTTGATGATGATCTTCGAGCCCTGGCCCTTCTGCGAGAACACGTTCACCGTGCCGTTGAGCTGGGTGATCTTGGTCTTGACCACATCCATGCCGACACCACGGCCGGACACGTCGGAAATCTCGGTCTTGGTCGAGAAGCCCGGGGCGAAGATCAGGTTGTAGCATTCGAACTCGTTCAGGCGATCCGCCGCGTCCTTGTCCAGCAGGCCCTTTTCCACGGCCTTGGCGCGCAGCACGTCGGCATCCATGCCCTTGCCGTCGTCGGTGATCGACAGCAGGATGTGATCCCCTTCCTGCTCGGCGGACAGCACCACGCGACCGGCACGGGCCTTGCCCGCCTTCTCGCGCTCCTCCGGCGTTTCCACGCCATGGTCGACGGCGTTGCGCACCAAGTGCACCAGCGGGTCGGCCAGGGCCTCGACGAGGTTCTTGTCGAGGTCGGTCTCTTCGCCCACCAGCTCGAGGTTGATCTCTTTCTTCAGGTTGCGCGCCAGATCGCGGACCAGACGCGGGAAGCGCCCGAACACCTTCTTGATCGGCTGCATGCGGGTCTTCATCACCGAGGTCTGCAGGTCCGCAGTGACCACGTCGAGGTTCGACACCGCCTTGGACATCGCCTCGTCGCCGCTGTTGAGACCCAGGCGCACCAGGCGGTTACGCACCAGCACCAGCTCGCCGACCATGTTCATGATCTCGTCGAGGCGCGCGGTGTCGACGCGTACGGTGGTTTCCGCTTCGCTCGCCGCCGGTGCCTTGTCGCCAGCAGGTGCCGGCGCGGCTGCGGCGCGGCCAGCAGCGGGCTCGGCCTTGGCCGGAGCGGCCGGCTTGGCGGGCGCAGCAGGCGCAGCAGCCTTGGCCGCTGCGGCGGGCTTGGCCGCAGGTGCAGCCGGTTTCGCTGCCGGAGCGGGAGCAGCCGGCTCACTCGGTGGTACGAACTTGCCCTTGCCGTGCAACTGATCGAGCAGCGACTCGAACTCGTCGTCGGTGATGTCATCACCGGCAGGCGCCGGCGGTTCGCTGGCAGCGACGGCTGGCGCGGCGGTTTCGGCCGGGCCGGAGAACTGCCCCTTGCCGTGCAGCTGGTCGAGCAGCGCCTCGAATTCATCGTCGGTGATGTCGTCACTGGCAGGCGCCGCCGCAGGTGCGGCAGCACCGGCGGTGCTGGCAGGCGTCTCGACCGGGCCACTGAACTGCCCCTTGCCATGCAACTGGTCGAGCAGCGACTCGAACTCGTCGTCGGTGATGTCGTCACTGGCAGGCGCCGCCGCTTCCACGGCCGGGGCATCGCCCAGGGCGTCGAGCAGCTGTTCGAACTCGCTGTCGGTGATGTCGCCGGACGCCGCAGCAGCCGCAACCGGCTCAGGCTCGGGCTCGGGTTCCGGCGCGGCTGTCACGACCGGCGCAGGCGCCGGCTCGGCACCAGCCGGTTCAGCCAGGCGCGCCAGCGCGGCCAGCAGTTCCGGCGTGGCAGGCGTCGGCTCGCGGCGCTCGCGCACCTCGCCGAACATGCCGTTGACTGCATCAAGAGCCTCGAGCACCACGTCCATCAGCTCCGAGTCGACGCGACGCTCACCCTTGCGCAGGATGTCGAACACGTTCTCGGCTATGTGGCAGCACTCCACCAGCTCGTTGAGCTGGAGGAAGCCCGCTCCGCCCTTGACGGTATGGAAACCGCGAAAGATGGCGTTGAGCAGGTTCATGTCGTCCGGCCGGCTTTCCAGCTCGACCAACTGCTCGGACAACTGTTCGAGAATCTCGCCGGCCTCTACCAGGAAGTCCTGGAGGATCTCTTCATCGGCGCCGAAGCTCATATTGTGTGCTCCTTAGAACCCTAGGCTGGACAGCAGGTCGTCGACATCGTCCTGACTGGAGGCAACGTCATCACGCTTATCGGCATGAATCTGCGGACCTTCACCCCGCGATGGCTCTTTTATTTTTTCCTGTTCGGCACGCAACGCTTCGTGGTCATGCTGAATGCCGGCAAAACGGTCGACCTGGCTGGCCATCAGCATCAGCTTGAGCAGGTTGCCTTCCACCTCGGTCACCAGCTGGGTGACCCGCTTGATCACCTGCCCGGTGAGGTCCTGATAGTCCTGCGCCAGCAGAATGTCGTTGAGGTGATTGGACAGTTTGGCGCCGTCACGCTCGCTGCGCGCGAGGAACAGCTCGACGCGCTTGGCCAGCTCGCGGAACCCTTCGGCGCCCATCTCGCGACGCATGAAACGGCCCCATTCGGCGCTCAGGCTCTGCGCCTCATCGCTCAGGTCATTGACCAGCGGAGCGCTCTGCTCCACCAGGTCCATGGTGCGGTTGGCCGCCCTCTCGGTCTGGGTAACGACGTAGTTCAGGCGTTCGGTCGCATCGGCGATCTGCGACAGCTCCTGCGCATGCGGCATGCGCGGGTCGATCTGAAAGTTGACGATGGCGTTGTGCAACTCACGGGTCAGCTTGCCGACCTCGTGATAGAGCCCGCGATCACGGACCTTGTTGAGTTCGTTGATCAGTTGCACCGCGGCGCCGAAATTGCCTTGTTCGAGGCTATCGACCAGGTCACGGGCGTTGTTTTTCAGGGTCGACTCGAGGTCACCCATCGTGGAGTCATCATGTTCCATAGCACCCTCGCGGCCGACATCAGCCGTTGACTCGCTCGAAGATCTTCTCGATCTTTTCCTTCAGCACCTGGGCGGTGAAGGGTTTGACCACGTAGCCATTCACGCCGGCCTGAGCCGCCTCGATGATCTGGTCGCGCTTGGCTTCGGCGGTCACCATCAGCACCGGCAGGTGCTTGAGACGCTCGTCGGCGCGAACGGCGCGCAGCAAGTCGATACCGGTCATGCCGGGCATGTTCCAGTCGGTCACCAGAAAGTCGAAGCTGCCGCTCTGCAGCATCGGCAGCGCCGACGTGCCGTCATCGGCTTCTGCGGTGTTGGTGAAACCCAAGTCCCGCAAGAGGTTCTTGATGATCCGTCGCATCGTCGAGAAATCGTCAACGATGAGGATTTTCATGTTCTTGTCCAAGTCGACCTCCGTACAGTCCCAAACGTATTGCGCTTGCAACTACGTCCTTTAATCGAGAAACCGCTTCCGCCTGCGAGTACGCCGCTGTTCAGCCTGCGCGCCATTCACTCAGTCGCGAGCGCAGGCGTGCCGCGCACTGACTGTGCAGTTGGCTCACACGTGACTCGCTAACCCCCAGCACTTCACCGATTTCTTTCAAGTTCAGTTCTTCATCGTAATACAGCGCCAGCACGAGACGTTCACGCTCGGGCAAACCGGCGATGGCCTCGGCCAAAGCCGCCTGAAAGCGTTCGTCTTCGAGGTCCCGCGAAGGTTCGAGGTGGGTGTGCCCGGCGTCTTCGTGCAACCCGCCGTGCTCGCCATCCTGCAAGAGGTCGTCGAAGCTGAACAGGCGGCTGCCCAAAGTGTCGCCAAGAATGCCGTAGTAATCCTCCAGACTCAATTGGAGTTCGGCAGCAACCTCGTGATCTTTAGCGTCGCGCCCGGTTCGGGCTTCGACTGCACGAATCGCATCGCTGACCATACGGCTGTTACGGTGCACGGAACGCGGCGCCCAATCGCCCTTGCGTACCTCGTCGAGCATGGCACCGCGAATGCGGATGCCGGCGAAGGTTTCGAAACTGGCACCCTTGCTGGAGTCGTATTTGCGCGAGGCCTCGAGCAGCCCGATCATCCCCGCCTGGATCAGATCATCGACCTGCACGCTGGCTGGCAGGCGTGCCAGCAGGTGGTAGGCGATGCGCTTGACCAGGGAGGCATAGCGCTCGATCAACTGGTGCTGGGAGTCCTGCGCCTGCGCCTTGTTGTACATACGAAGTCCAGAAGCTGCTGTCATACGGCACTGTCAGCCGTCGGTTGCTGCACCAGACGCTCGACGAAGAACTCCAGATGGCCGCGGGGGTTGGCCGGCAACGGCCAGGTGTCGACCTTCTGAGCAATCGCCTTGAACGCCAGGGCGCACTTGGATCGTGGGAACGCCTCATAGACGGCACGCTGCTTCTGCACGGCCTTGCGCACGCACTCGTCGTAGGGCACGGCGCCGACATACTGCAGGGCGACATCAAGAAAACGATCCGTCACCTTGGTCAGCTTAGCAAAGAGATTGCGCCCTTCCTGCGGACTGTGAGCCATGTTGGCCAGGACGCGGAAACGGCTGATGCCATGGTCACGGTTGAGCAGCTTGATCAGGGCGTAGGCATCGGTGATGGAGGTCGGTTCGTCGCACACCACCACGAGGATTTCCTGCGCCGCCCGGACGAAGCTGACCACCGCGTCGCCGATACCGGCGGCGGTGTCGATCACCAGGACATCGAGGTTTTCGCTGATGTCGCTGAATGCCTGGATCAGCCCGGCATGCTGCATCGGCGTGAGGCTGACCATGCTCTGCGTGCCCGACGCGGCCGGCACGATGCGAATGCCGCCCGGCCCCTGCAGCAGCACGTCACGCAGATCGCACTCGCCGGCGATCACATCGGCCAGGGTGCGCTTGGGTGTGAGCCCCAGCAGCACGTCGACGTTGGCCAGCCCCAGGTCGGCGTCCATCAGCATCACCCGCCGACCGAGGTCGGCCAGGGCCATGGACAGATTCACCGACACATTGGTCTTGCCGACGCCACCCTTGCCGCCGGTCACCGCAATCACCTGTACGGGATGCATACCCATGTTCTTTCTACACCTTGTCTAACTTCGACTTGACCATCAGGCCGTTCACTCCCGCGCTCATGCGCGAGAGGGTGCAACATCGTCGCCGTTCAGCCGGCGCGCTGCGCGGGCTGGTGATAGAGCCCGGCGAACAACTGCGCCATGGCGTCCTCACTCGGCTCCTCCGCAGACTGCAGGCCCACTGCGCGGCTGACCAGCTGGTGGCTGCGCGGCACCTGCAGGTCATCCGGAATGCGCGGCCCGTCTGTCACATAGGCTACCGGCAGATGCTGGCCTATAGCCAGACCCAATACCTCGCCCAGGCTCGCAGCCTCGTCCAGCTTGGTCAGTATGCAACCAGAAAGTCCGCAGCGCTTGTAACTATGGTAGGCCGCCTTGAGCACTTGGTTCTGACTCGTTGCCGCCAAAACCAGATAATTCTTCGACTTGATGCGTGGCGACGCCAGGCTCTCCAGCTGCAGGCGCAGTGCCGGATCGTTACCCGGCAGGCCTGCGGTGTCGACCAGCACCACGCGTTTCTTGGCCAGCGGCGTCAGAGCCTGCAGCAGAGACTGACCGGGATCGACCTGGGTCACCGATACGCCAAGGATACGCCCAAGCGTCTTCAGTTGCTCCTGTGCGCCAATACGATAGCTGTCCATGCTCACCAGAGCGACCTGCTGCGCGCCGTACTTAAGCACGTAGCGCGCAGCCAGCTTGGCCAGCGTGGTGGTCTTGCCCATGCCGGCCGGACCGACCAGGGCGATCACCCCACCCTCTTCCAGCGGCTCGACCTTGGGCGTCCTGATCGCGTGAGCCAGGTGGGCCAGCAGCATGCGCCAGGCCTGACGCGGCTCGGCCACACCGGCCACCTTGCTCAGCAGGGCTTGCGACAGCTCGGCCGACAGGCCCATGCGCTGCAGGCGGCGCCAGAGGTTGGCCTGCTGCGGACGACGATTCTGCAACTGCCCCCAGGCGATGGACCCCAGCTGGACTTCGATCAGCTCACGCAGGCCATGCAGCTCGAAGCGCATCGCGTCCAGGGCCCGGGGATCGACCGCCGGTGCAGCGGCGACAGGCGCCTCGAGCGGGCGTTGCGGCTTGACCGGCGTCGCCGGCAGCTCGGGCGCCAGCAGCGACTCGTTGGCGAACAACTGGCGATCCTTGCCGGCATCCTGTTCGGCACGGGTGGTCAGCTCGGCCTGGGCGCTGGCGATGCGCGCCTGGGTCTTGCGCAATTCGGCTTCCAGCGCCGGGTTCGGGCGTGCCGGGGCCGGCGCCTGGTAATCCAGCGCAGCCGTCAGCTCCACACCGCCAGCCACGCGGCGGTTGCCGATGATCGAGGCATCGGCGCCCAATTCGTCACGCACCAGTTTCATGGCGGTCCGCATATCGGCGGCGAAGAAGCGTTTGACCTGCATGACCCTTTACCTCAGTTCTGGCCAACCGTAGCGACTATGGTGACCTGCTTGTTGTCCGGAATTTCCTGGTACGCCAGCACGTGCATGCTGGGTACCGCCAGCCGCGCGAAGCGCGAGAGCATCGCCCGGATCGGACCGGCCACCAGCAGGATCACCGGTTTGCCGAGCATTTCCTGGCGCTGCGCCGCATCCACCAGGGAACGCTGCAGCTTTTCAGCCATGCCGGGCTCGAGGAGGATGCCATCCTCGCTGCCCTGACCGGCCTTCTGCAGACTGTTCAGCAATATCTGTTCCAACCTTGGCTCCAGGGTGATCACAGGCAGCTCCGGCTCTAGTCCCACAATGCTTTGCACGATTGCGCGGGCCAGCGACACGCGGACTGCGGCGACCATCGCGGCGGGATCTTGACTCTTCGGCGCGACGTTGGCGATCGCCTCGGCGATGGTGCGGATATCGCGTACCGGCACCTGCTCCTGCAGCAGTGCCTGCAACACCTTGAGCAGGGTCGACAGCGACACCAGCCCCGGCACCAGCTCCTCGGCCAGCTTGGGCGAGCTCTTGGCCAGCAACTGCATGAGCTGTTGCACTTCCTCGTGACCGAGCAACTCGTGGGCGTGCTTGTGCAGGATCTGGTTGAGGTGAGTCGCGACCACCGTACTGGCGTCGACCACGGTGTAGCCGAGCGATTGCGCCTGATCACGCTGGCTGGGGTCGATCCATACCGCCTCCAGGCCGAACGCCGGATCCTTGGCGGCGATCCCATTGAGCGGGCCGAACACCTGGCCGGGGTTGATCGCCAGTTCCCGGTCGGGATAGACCTCCGCCTCGGCGACGCTGACGCCCATCAGCGTCAGGCGATAGGCGTTGGGCGCCAGGTCGAGGTTATCGCGGATGTGCACCGAGGGCATGAGAAAGCCCATTTCCTGCGAGAGCTTCTTGCGCACGCCCTTGATCCGCGCCAGCAGTTGGCCGCCCTGGTTGCGATCGACCAGCGGAATCAGGCGATAGCCCACCTCCAGGCCGACCATGTCCACCGGGGTGACGTCATCCCAGCCCAGTTCCTTGACCTCCTGGGCCTTCTGCGCCGGCAGCAGCTCCTGCTGACGCTGGACCTCCTTGACCTCCTCTTCCTTGGCCTTGCGCTGGCGATGGGCGATCCAGTACGCGCCACCGGCGGCGATCAGGCCCAGACCGATGAAGGAAAAGTGCGGCATGCCCGGCACCAGGCCCATGGCGATCATGATCGCTGCGGCCACGGCCAGCGCACGCGGCGAGGCGAACATCTGCCGGTTGACCTGCGCGCCCATGTCCTCGGAGGTGGACACGCGGGTCACCATCACCGCCGCTGCCGTGGACAGCAACAGGGAAGGAATCTGCGCCACCAGGCCGTCACCGATGGTCAGCAGGGTGTAGACCTTGCCGGCGTCGGAGAAGGCCAGGCTGTGCTGCAGCACGCCGATGGCGATACCGCCGATGAGGTTGATGAACAGGATCAGCAAACCGGCGATGGCGTCACCGCGGACGAACTTGCTGGCACCGTCCATGGAACCGTAGAAGTCGGCCTCCTGCGCCACTTCGCTGCGGCGCTTCTTGGCCTCGACCTGGTCGATGAGGCCGGCGTTGAGGTCGGCGTCGATGGCCATCTGCTTGCCGGGCATGGCATCCAGGGTGAAACGCGCGCTCACTTCGGAGATACGCCCGGCACCCTTGGTGACCACCACGAAGTTGATGATCATGAGGATGGCGAACACCACGATACCGACCACGTAGTTGCCGCCGATCACCACCTCGCCGAAGGCCTGGATCACCTGCCCCGCCGCGCCATGCCCCTCGTGACCGTTGAGCAGCACCACGCGCGTGGACGCCACGTTCAGCGCCAGGCGCAGCAGCGTCGCCGCCAGCAGGATGGTGGGGAACACGGCGAAATCCAGCGGTCGCAGGGCGTAGATGCTGACCAGCAGGACGACGATCGACAGGGCGATGCTGAAGGTGAACAGCACATCGAGCAGGAACGCCGGGATCGGCAGCATGACCATGCCGAGCATGACCAGCAGCAACAGCGGAATGCCCAGGTTGCCATGGCGCAAGCCTGCCAGGTTGCTGCGCACTTCACCGATTAACTGTGCTCGATCTACTGCCACGTGCCCTACCCCAACCATTCAATCTTTTGACGCGAGACTGCGCCCTAGAGGGGTAATGGCAAGAAGCGTTCCACAAATGCCGAAGCCGCGTACGACGCCGCTTACGTGTCGCGACGCAGGTCCGGCGGGATGGGCAGATCCGGCAGCGGTCCGGGGCGCTTGCCCTTGCCGGCGCGGTACTGACGCAGCTGGTAGACGTAGGCCAGCACCTGGGCCACCGCCAGGTACAGACCGGCAGGAATCTCCTGGTCCAGCTCGGTGGAGTAGTACACCGCCCGCGCCAGTGCCGGCGACTCCAGCACCATCACCTGGTGCTCCTGGGCGATTTCACGAATCTTCAGCGCCAGGAAGTCGCCACCCTTGGCCAGCAACATCGGCGCCCCACCCTTTTCCGGGTCGTACTTCAGCGCCACCGCGAAGTGGGTCGGGTTGGTGATCACCACGTCGGCCTGCGGCACCGACTGCATCATCCGCCGCTCGGCCATTTCCCGCTGCAACTGGCGGATGCGGCCCTTGACCTCGGGCTTGCCTTCGGTGTCCTTGTACTCGTCACGCACTTCCTGCTTGGTCATCATCAGCTTCTGCTTGTGACTCCAGAGCTGGAACGGCACATCCACCGCCGCGATCAGGATCAGCCCGCAGGACAGCCAGAAAGCGCTCCAGCCGACGACCTTGAGGCTGTGCAGGATCGCCGGCTCGAGCGGCTCGTTGGCAATCGACAGCAGGTCGTCCTGGTCGACCGACAACACCAGCAGCGCCACGGCCAGGATCACCAGGAACTTCGCCAGCGCCTTGAGCAGCTCGACCAGCGCCTGCACGGAGAACATGCGCTTGAGCCCCGCCAGCGGATTCATCCGGCTGGCCTTGGGCTGCAGGGCCTCGGCAGAGAACAGCCAGCCGCCCAGCGCGATCGGGCCGACCACCGAGGCGATCAGCAAGGCGATGAAGAACGGCTGCACCGCCACCAGGGCGGCCTTGCCGGAGGCCAGCAGGTGCAGGGCCATGCTGCCTTCGTTCATCAGCACGTCGCGCGGCAGGCTGAAGTTGCCGCGCATCACCCCTATCAGGGTGTTGCCCATGTAGGCGCCGAAGCTGATCAGCGCCACGGTGCCGGTGAGCGTCACCGCCAGCGTGTTGAGCTCCTTGGAGCGAGCGATCTGGCCTTTTTTTCGCGACTCCTCGAGCCGCTTGCCTGTGGGTTCCTCGCTCTTGTCGGCGCCGCTTTCACTTTCAGCCATGCGGACTCCTCATCGCGTTTCGGCGAATTCGCCCAGCTGCTGCAGGGCGTCGCTGGCCAGCGCCTGGAACAGGCTGCCAAAATCGGAAAGGCTGACCCAGAAGATCACCAGGCCCATGGCCAGGGTCAACGGGAAACCGATGGAGAAGATGTTCAGCTGCGGCGCGGCGCGGGTCATCACGCCAAAGGCCAGGTTGATCACCAGCAGGGCGGTGACCGCCGGCAGCGTCAGCAGCAGCCCCGCACCGATGACCCAGCCGAGCTTGCCCGCCAGGGTCCAGTAGTGATCGACCATCAGCCCCTGCCCGTAAGGCAAGGTGACGAAGCTCTCGGCCAGCACTTCCAGCGCCACCAGGTGCCCGTTGATCGCCAGGAACAGCAGGGTCACCAGCATCAGCATGAACTGCCCGAGCACCGGCACCGAGACGCCGTTGGTTGGGTCGACCATCGAGGCGAAACCCAGGCCCATCTGCATGGCGATGATCTGCCCCGCGACGATGAAGAGGTGGAAGAACAGCTGCAGGACGAAGCCCAGCATGGCACCGATCAGCACCTGCTCGACGATCAGCAGCAGGCTGCGCAGGCTCAATGCGTCCACCTGCGGCATCGGCGGCAGGGTCGGCACCAGCACCACGCTGATGGCCAGCGCCAGGTACAGGCGCACGCGGGTCGGCACCAGCTGCGTACCGATGATCGGCATCACCATCAGCATCGCCGCGATACGGAACAACGGCAGCAGGAACTGGCCGACCCAGCCGCTGATCTGCGCATTGCTCAACTCCAGCATCGCCCCCTGCCCTCAACCGATCAGGTAGGGAATGTTCTGAATCAGCGTCTGGGTGTACTCCATCAGCTGACTCACCAACCAGGGACCGGCCCAGATCAGGGTGATCAGCATCACCATCAGGCGCGGCAGGAAACTCAGGGTCTGTTCGTTGATCTGCGTGGCGGCCTGGAACATCGCCACGATCAGGCCGACCACCAGGCTCGGCACCACCGCCAGGCCGACGATCAGGACGATCAGCCAGAGCGCTTCGCGAAACAGGTCAACCGCAATCTCGGGGGTCATGTGCGCCTCGCTATAAGGTGCCGAAGCTGGCGGCCAGGGTGCCCATGATCAGCGCCCAGCCATCGACCAGCACGAACAGCATGATCTTGAACGGCAGCGAGATGATCAGCGGCGACAGCATCATCATGCCCATGGCCATGAGGATACTGGCGACCACCATGTCGATGATCAGGAACGGGATGAAGATCATGAAGCCGATCTGGAAGGCCGTCTTCAGCTCGGACGTCACGAAGGCCGGCACCAGGATGGTCAGCGGCACGTCCTCGACACCGGCCAGGTCGGTACGCTTGGACAGGCGCACGAACAGCTCCAGATCGCTCTCGCGGGTCTGCGCCAGCATGAAGTCGCGGATCGGCCCCTCGGCACGCGTCAGCGCCTCCTGGGCGACGATCTCCTCGTTGAGATAGGGCTGCAGGGCGTCGCTGTTGATGCGGTCGAACACCGGCGCCATGATGAACATCGTGAGAAACAGCGCCAACCCCACCAGAATCTGGTTCGAGGGTGTCTGCTGCAGGCCGAGCGCCTGCCGCAGGATGGAGAACACGATGATGATCCGGGTGAAGCTGGTCATCAGCATGACGAACGCCGGGATGAAGCTCAGCGCAGTCATGATCAGCAGGATCTGCAGGCTGACCGAGTACTCCTGCTGGCCGTCCGCGTCCGTGGACAGGGTGATGGCCGGGATCGACAGCGGGCTGCTGCCCTGCTGGATCAGGCTATTGCCCGTGGGCGGATCCTCGGCGAACGCCAGCGAAGTGGCCAGGCTAAGCACCAGCACCAGCAACAGACGCAGCATCAGGATTTATCCTTCTGATCCTTGCCCAGCAGCTCCATCAGGCGCTGGGCGAACTCGGGGGTGGCGGGCTCGGCATCGCCCAGGTGCACCGGCTCCTTGAGCACATGCAGCGGCGCGATGCGCCCGGCGGACAGGCCCAGGAGGATCTGCTCGTTGCCCACCTGCACCAGCACCAGGCGATCGCGCGGCCCGAGCGGCTGGGTCGCCAGCAGCTTGATCACCTGGCCACCACGCGGTGCCAGCTGCTGCACACGGCGCAGCAGCCAGGCCAGCAGGAAGATCAGGCCGATGACCAGCAACAGCCCCAGCAGCAACTGACCGAGCTGACCGGCCACATCGCTGCTGGCCATCGGCGTCGCGGCCTTGCCGGCAGGCTCGGCGGCAACAACGACGCCAGGCAGCGCCAACAGCAACGCAAGGATTCGGCTCATGTCAGCGCAGCTTCTTGATGCGTTCGCTGGGGCTGATCACGTCGGTCAGGCGGATGCCGAACTTCTCGTTGACCACGACCACTTCGCCATGGGCGATCAGCGTACCGTTGACCAGCACGTCCAGCGGCTCGCCGGCCAGGCGATCGAGCTCGATCACCGAACCCTGGTTGAGCTGCAGCAGGTTGCGGATGGTGATGTCGGTGTTGCCGACCTCCATGGAGATGGACACCGGAATATCCAGGATCACATCCAGGTTGGGCCCTTCCAGGTTGACCGGCAGGTTGGGCGACGGCGGTGCGCTGCCGAACTCCTCCATCGGCGCACGCGGCGCGGCGGGCTGCGCAGGTTGTGCGGCCTCCTGCCCGGCCAGCATGGCATCGATGTCATCCTGCCCGGCGTCTTCACCGGCCTCGGCCAGCGCAGCGGCCCACTCGTCGGCCAGTGCCTGTTCCTCGGGGGAAGTGTTTTCTTCGTCTGCCATCGTCTTTCCTCGCCTGGCTTCAGCTATTCGTTCGCATCGGGCCAACCGGCCCACAGGGTTGCCGGCGCTTCAGCGCTGGCGTTCGATCGGGTCCAGCACCTGCAAGGCCAGGTTGCCCTTGTGGGCCCCCAGCTTGACCTTGAAGGTCGGCACGCCATTGGCGCGCATGATCACGTTGTCCGGCAGCTCCACCGGGATCACGTCTCCCGGCTGCATGTGCAGGATGTCGCGCAGCTTCAGCTGACGACGCGCCACCGTCGCGGACAGGGGCACGCTGACATCGAGGATGTCTTCGCGCAGGGCCTTGATCCAGCGCTCGTCCTGATCGTCGACATCGGACTGGAAGCCGGCGTCGAGCATCTCGCGGATCGGCTCGATCATCGAATACGGCATGGTGATGTGCAGGTCGCCGCCACCGCCATCCAGCTCGATGTGGAAGGTGGAGACCACCACCACCTCGCTGGGGCTGACGATGTTGGCCAGCGCCGGGTTGACCTCCGAGTTGACGTACTCGAAGTTGATATCCATCACCGCGTGCCAGGCTTCGCGCAGATCGACGAAGGCCTGATCCAGCACCATGCGCACTACGCGCAGTTCGGTCGGGGTGAACTCGCGTCCTTCGATCTTGGCGTGGCGACCGTCGCCGCCGAAGAAGTTGTCCACCAGCTTGAACACCAGCTTGGCATCGAGGATGAACAACCCGGTGCCACGCAGCGGCTTCATCTTCACCAGGTTGAGGCTGGTCGGCACGTACAGCGAATGCACGTACTCACCGAACTTCATCACCTGCACGCCACCCACGGCGACGTCGGCGGAGCGCCGCAGCAGGTTGAACATGCTGATGCGGGTGTAACGGGCGAAGCGCTCGTTGATCATCTCCAGGGTCGGCATGCGCCCACGGACGATACGGTCCTGACTGGTCAGGTCATACTGCTTGACGCTCGTCGGATCGGCGGCGTCTTCGGTCTCGACCAACCCGTCGTCGACGCCATGCAGCAGCGCATCGATCTCGTCCTGGGAAAGCAGGTCTTGCACGGCCATGTTCGGCTCCCGCTACTGCAACACGAAATTGGTGAACAGCACCTGCTCGACCACAGTGCTGCCGGTTTCCTTCTGGGCCAGCTCCTGCACGCTGGCCAGCGCCTGCTGCAGGAGCATCTCCTTGCCCAGCGGCGTCTGCAGCGCGGCGAAATCCTGACCGGCGAGCAGCATCACCAACTGGTTGCGCAACACCGGCATGTGCACCTTGAGCTTCTCCATCCCGGCAGCGTCGCGCCCCATCAGCGCCATGCTGAGCTGCAGGTAGCGGGTGCGCCCCTGGTAGTTGAAGTTGACGACGAAGGCCGGCATCAGGTCCTGATACAGCGCCGGCTGGTGCCCCGGGGCGGCAGGTGCCTCGGCTTCGCTGGCCGCATGCTCCTCGGACTTGTCGCCCTTGCTGAGAATGAACCAGGTACCGCCAACGGACAGGCCGACAGCCAGCAACAGGCCCACCACGATGAGAATGATGAGTTTGAGCTTGCTCTTGCCGGCGGGTTGTCCCTCGGCCGCAGGTGCCGCTTCTTTCTTAGCCATGCCAATAATCCGTCACTTGTCGGAGTTTTGTCCGCTTTCAAAGGGTTAAGAGCAAGTGTTATGCCAGCATATGAGCAGGCTTGTCTAACTCCGGGCTGCGGATTTAACAGCGCCAGCCTCTTGCTGTCACCTCAAATGCAATCGCCCGGGTTGCCTGAATGGCTACCCAGGCGATTGCAAGTCTAGCGGAGTCACGCCGAACATCGGAGCCGGCGGCCTGTGGCGTGGCGCTCGTTTCGCTCGCGCCAGGCGGCCGCCGATGCCGCGCAGCGGGCCAGGACCGCAGCGTTTCGGCTACGTATCACGCGTAGTAGTCGACGAGCCCCCGACCACTGCTCAGGCGATCGCTGCGGATTTCCTGATGACCGACGGCCTGCCCCTCGTCACCGCCAAACAGGCCATCGCGCGCGCCGGAACCGCCGCGCCCGCCCTCGCCCTGGCCTTGCCCCTGCCAGCCACGGTTCAGCGACTGGTCGGAAACGTTGGCATCGGCCAGGTTCATGCCCTGTTGCGCGAACATCTCGCGCAAGCGATGCATCTGCCCTTCCAGCGCATCACGCACACCGGCGTTGGGGCTGGCGAAGGTGACCTGGGCCTGGTCCTGAGTCATGTGCACCCGCACCTCGAGGCGCCCCAGGTCCGCCGGGTCGAGCTGGATCTCGGCAGACTTGAGGTTCTGGCTGGACAGCCACATGACCCGATCGACCACCGCCTCGCTCCAGCCGGCCTGCTGCATGGCTACCGGCTGGCCGGGCACCAGCGGCAGACGCTGCGCAACATTGGTCTGCTGGTTGAGGGCCTGGGTCAGTGCACTGAGCTTGCTGACGAACTGATCCGGACGATTGGGCTGGACGCTGTCCTTCAGGCTGTCCTGGACATCCTTGGCCAGGCTCTCCAGCGGCAGGTCCAGGGTGGACTCGTCAGTCGTCGTGGTCGACTCCTCGCCCTTGCCCATGGCGGCCATGGCGGCGGCGAAATCGGCACTGGCCACGGTCTTGGTGCTCTTGCTGACAGCCTCCTGCACCGGCGTAGGCTTGACCGCCAACTCCTCCGGCGGCGAATCGAGCATCGCCAGCGGGTCGAGCCCCTCTTCCTCGGTCACCGGCCCGGTCTCTTCGCCAGCGGCAGGGCTGGCATTAGCGGTGCCGGTAATCACCAGCGCCACAGGGTCCAGTTCCTCATCGGGGAGCGCGGCCTCCTCGGTTTGCGGCTGCACGCCACCCAGGGCCATCGCCAGCAACGGGTCGAGCTCCTCCTCCCCGATGTCCTCACTCGGCAAGGAATTGCCGGAGGCGGCAACCTCCGGCTGCTCAGCGGCAGCCGTGGCAGCGTCGGCCTCGGCCGTAGCCGGGCCGCTGCCCTGCTCTGGCTTGGGCTTCTCGACATTGCCAGCATGCTCGCCAGGCTTGGCCTGGCGCTCCTTGGCATATACCTCGGCAAAGCTGGAAGCACCGTTCTTGCTGGGCTCCGGCGCTTTAGCCGGCTGCTTCGCTTTGCTCTTAACCTCAGGCGTGGCCTGCAGGCGCAGATCGGGCAACGCGGACATGGACGCTCTCCGTCTAATGGGTCGTGACGGTATCAGAGCAAAGGACGGGCCAACTCGTGCAATCGCCTAGACGCGATAACGCTGGCGCTCGGATTTGAGCAGGATGCGGACGATGGCAAACTCGCGCTCGATCTGCTCGATCAAGGCCGGTGCCAGCTCCATCGCCTCGCTCCACCCGGCGTCTTCGAGCTCCTTGCACAAGTCGGACAGCATCACCGCGCCCATGTTGCTGCAACTGCCCTTGAAGCTGTGCGCAGCCAGACGCAGCCCCTGCGGGTCGCCCTGCGCCTCGGCCTCGCGCAGCAGGCGCACGCGCTCCTCGGAGTCAGCCACGAAGGTATCGAGCAACGCCGGATATTCGGCTTCCATAACGTCCTGCAGGGCTGCCAGGACGGCATCGTCGAGATGGATATCGGACAACGGGTCACTCCCTGAACGACAGGCTTGGCATTATGCCTCAGCAGACCAGCAAAACTCCACGCTGACGCCCCGGCCATCCGCGCAAAGGCCAAAACCATCACTGAGCTGGCGAACCAGGCCCAGACCGCGCCCGCACAGGGCTTCATCACCGGCCGCATCGACCTCGTCCGGGTCGAATCCCGGCCCGCTGTCCTCGACCCGGATGATCAGCCGACCACCGGCCCCTTCGGGCAGCATCTGCAGGTGAAAGCGCACGTAGCCATCCTGCAGCGCGCCCAGGCGCAGGCGGCGCTCGCGGTAATACTCGGCAAAACCGCTGGCATCGCGCTTCAACGAGGAATCCAGGCCCATCACGCCATGCTCCAGCGCATTGGAGTAGAGCTCGGCAAGCACGGTGTACAGCTCGCCACCGCGCGGCCTCAGCGCCTGCACGTCGAGCAGCAGCTGCAGCAGGTACGGCAAGGGATTGAAATGCCGCAGGCTGTGCGCCCGAAACTCGAAAGTCGCGGACCAGTCCTGCGCACTGCTCAAGCCACTGTCGGCGAACGCCAGCGGCCGGGGACGCCCGTCATCCTCGGGCATCCCGACCTGAACCATGCTGACGTCGTCCTGCTGCTCGCCACGAAACGCCACCAGCGCCCGCTGGATTTCCTCGAACAACGCCGGTGGCTGGCGATTGGCGTCCAGCAGCTCGAGCAGGCGCTGCTCGCCGAACAGCTCGCCCTGCTGATCGCAGGCCTCCAGCACGCCGTCGCTGAGCAGGAAGACCCGATCGCCCAGCTCCAGCGGATAGACCTCGCAACGATCGCTGAACGCGGCAGGGTCGAGAATGCCCAGCGGCAGGTGGCGCGATACCAGGGGCTGCCGCGGCCGGCCATCGGCATGCAGCAGGTAGCCGTCGGGCAAGCCGCCGTTCCACACCTCCAGCAGACCGCGCTTGCTGCTGATGTTGAGCATGGTGGCGCAACAGAACACCCCCACCGGCAGGATGCGCTTGAGCTTGGCGTTGATCTCGCGAAGGATCTCGGCGAGCGCATGGCCCTTGGCGGTCATGCCATAGAACACCTCGGCCAGCGGCATCGCACCGATGGCCGCCGGCAATCCGTGGCCGGTGAAATCGCCAAGCATCACGTGCATGCCGCCCGACGGCTTGTAGGCCGCCAGCAGCAGGTCACCGTTGAACAGCGCGTAGGGCGATTGCAGGTAGCGTATGTTCGGCGCGGCCAGGCAGCCGGAGTGCGCCACCTTGTCGAACACCGCCTTGGCCACGTGCTGCTCGCGCAGCAGGTGCTCGTTGTGCCGGGCGATCAGGTCGCGCTGCTGCAACACCGTGTCGTGCAGGCGGCGCAGGCGATCCATGGCGCCGATCTTGGCCTCCAGGATCACCCGGTTGTAGGGCTTGGCGAGAAAATCGTCGCCACCGGCCTCCAGGCAGCGAACCAGCGCCTCGCCCTCGGTCAGCGAGGTGAGAAAGATGATCGGAACCAGCGCCTCGCCGGTCTTCTGCTTGATCCGCCGGGCCGCCTCGAAGCCATCCATCACCGGCATCAGCGCGTCCATCAGCACCAGGTGCGGACGTTCCAGCTCGAACAGGGCGACCGCCTCGAGGCCATTGCTGGCGGTCGTCACGCGATGCCCCTGGCGACTGACGATGGTCGACAGCAGCATGCGATCGGCCGCGTTGTCCTCGGCAATCAGGATCGACAGACGATCAGGCATGCTCAGGTGATCTGGAACAACTGCTCGAAGTTGGAAATAGCGAGGATCTTGCGAACATCGCTACTGCAGTTGAGCAGGCGGATCTCCGCAGCATCGCCACCGGCATGGTCGCGCAGCAGCAGGAGCATGCCCAGCGCCGAGCTGTCCAGGTAGCTGGTGTCGCGCAGGTCGACCTGATAGCGCTTGGGCGTGATGTTGACGCGCTCGTAGGCGTCACGGAATTCCTGGTGGGAGGCGAAGTCGAAGCGTCCTCGAATCACGATGGTCAGCTCTTGCCCGTCCGCGGACGGTTGCGAGGTAATGGCCATGTCTACTCCTTTGTCGAGACTCTGCCAGATAAGGTGGTTCACGTCTCAAGGTGTAGCACCTGCCCGGCGCCGAAACAACTCCGTTCAGGGTTCGCCGCGATCGATCAGGCGCTGCGCCAGCTCATCGAGCAGCTTCTGCTCGCGTCGATCCTCGGCCAGACGCGCCTCATCGATGTAGCGCTGGACCAGCTTGCGCAGCCCTTCCAGCCGCGCGTAGCGCTGCTGCCAGAGCGCCCGAGCCTTCTCCATGTTGGCGCGGTGCCATTCGAGACTCTGCTGCTGCTGCCCGACGGCCGTCTCCAGCTGCGAGAGAAAGCGCTGATAGTTCATCAGCCACTGCCCGGAGACGCCCTTGCTGCCTTCGCTGATCCACTGCTGCTGGTAATCGCCACGAAAGCGCTCCAGCTCGCCCAGCTTGGCTTCGGCCTGGCCGACCAGGCCCCGGCAGTGTCCCAGCTGGCGGGCGGCCTCGCGCTCGGCCTTCTCCGCCATGTCGACCACCGGCTGCAGGCGTTTGGCCCGACTCAGGCTCATGCCGCAGCGCCCCCTGCGGCAGCGTCCAGGCGGCGCAGCGTCGGCTCAGGAACCATGTCTTGCCCCGTCACTGCCCCAGCACACCGGCCAGTTGTTCGCGACTCTGCGCCATGCCGACGCTCTCGCCGAGCCCCTGACGCAGGTACTGGGCCATCTGCGGCTGCCGCGCGATGGCCAGGTCGGTATCGGCGTCGCCACCAGGGACGTAGGCACCGACGCTGATCAGGTCGCGGCTCTGCTGGAAGCGCGACCACAGCTGTTTGAAGCGCTGCGCCTGCTTGAGCTGCTCGGCGGGCACCACCTGCGGCATGACCCGGCTGATGGAGGACTCGATGTCGATGGCCGGATAATGCCCCTCCTCGGCCAGCCGGCGGGACAGGACGAAGTGCCCGTCGAGCACACCGCGCGCCGCATCGGCGATGGGGTCCTGCTGGTCATCGCCTTCGCTCAGCACGGTGTAGAACGCGGTGATCGAACCACCGCCGGCCTCGGCATTGCCGGCACGCTCGACCAGCTTGGGCAGCTTGGCGAACACCGACGGCGGATAGCCCTTGGTCGCGGGCGGCTCGCCGATGGCCAGGGCGATCTCCCGCTGGGCCTGGGCATAGCGAGTCAGCGAATCCATCAGCAGCAGCACGTTCTTGCCCTTGTCGCGAAAGTACTCGGCGATACGCGTGCAGTACTGCGCCGCACGCAGGCGCATCAGCGGCGCATCGTCGGCAGGCGAGGCGACCACGACGGAACGCTTGAGCCCCTCCTCGCCGAGGATTTCGTCGATGAATTCCTTCACCTCGCGCCCACGCTCGCCGATCAGGCCGACGACGATGATCTCGGCTTCGGTGAAGCGGGTCATCATCCCGAGCAACACCGACTTGCCCACGCCGGTACCGGCGAACAGGCCCAGACGCTGGCCGCGCCCGACGGTCAGCAGGCCGTTGATGGTGCGGATGCCGACATCCAGTGGCTGGCTGATGGGGTCACGGTTGAGCGGGTTGATCATGGGGCCATCCATCGGCACCCAGTCCTCGGCCTTCATGCCGCCCTTGCCGTCCAGGGCCCTGCCGGCGCCATCGAGCACCCGGCCGAGCATCGACATGCCCATCGGCAGGCGGCCCGCATCCGGCAGCGGCACGACACGTGCGCCCGGCGCGATGCCGGCCAGACTGCCGACCGGCATCAGGTAGATCTTGCCGC
Organism: Ectopseudomonas khazarica; assembly: GCF_017915135.1. NCBI lineage: Bacteria > Pseudomonadati > Pseudomonadota > Gammaproteobacteria > Pseudomonadales > Pseudomonadaceae > Ectopseudomonas > Ectopseudomonas khazarica. The sequence continues at coordinate 3,386,633 of NZ_CP068551.1, forward strand.
CGGAGAAGCCCATGACCTCGGCCTCGACCTGCACCGGGTGGTAGCTGTCATCGTTGATCACCAGGCAGCGGCTGCCGATTGCCGAGCGCAGCCCCTCGGCCTCCAGCGTCAGGCCGACCATGCGCAGCAGGCGGCCTTCGAGGATCGGCTGGCTGGGCAGGTTGATGGCGTCGCTGTAGCCCTCCAGGCGCCGCGCGAAGCTCACCCGGTCAAGGCGCATCGGAGTTGTCCAGGTCCAGGTTGATGTCCGCCTCGGGCGGCTGGGTCGCCTGTGCACGCTGTTGCTCGAACAGCTGCTTGAGCGCCTGTGCCATGCGCGTTTCGACGCTGGCGTCGATCTGGCTGTGCTCGGACTCGATGCGGCAGCCGCCAGGCAGCAGGCCATCGTCCTCGAGAATGCGCCAGTCTTCTTCATGGCGCTCGCGCAGGGCCTTGATCGTCTCGAAGTCCTGCGGGTTGATCTGGATACGGATGTTGTCCGCGCCCATCGGCAGCAGCTTGAGCGCCTCGCGCAAAACCTGGCGAATCTGGCTGGAATCGGTGTTCAGCTCGCGCTGGATCACCTCGCGCACCATGTGGCTGACCAGGCGCACCAGGGCGACCTCGACCTGCTGGTCCTGCTCGGCGATCGGCTCCAGCAACTGTTGCATGAGTTTCTCGAGGCCGTCGAGCTTGAGCGCCAGGGCGGCGTCGGCCTCCTGCTTGGCCTTGAGCTGGCCGGCATGAAAACCGTCCTTCTCGCCGGTGGCGAACCCTTCGTTGTAGGCGTCCTGGCGGATCGCCTCCACCTCGTCGAGCGTCAGGGGTTTGACATCCTCGAGCGCCACCTCTTCGACCTGCGCCGCCTCGTCCACCTCCGCTTCGGCAGCCGGCGCCGGCTCTTCGACGGTTGGCTCGGCTTCGGCCTGCGCGTCTCCGGGCGGGTCGAAACTGGGCAATGCCCAACGGTCGAACGTGCCAAGATCCTTGGCACGAATCAGCTCGCTCTCCGGCTCCTTGGTCACCGACATGGCTTAGACCATTTCCTCGCCGCCCTTGCCGCCGAGCACGATCTCGCCGGCTTCGGCCATACGGCGAGCGATGGTGAGGATTTCCTTCTGCGCCGCTTCGACGTCGCTGACGCGCACCGGCCCCTTGGCCTCCAGGTCGTCGCGCAGCAGTTCCGCGGCACGCTTGGACATGTTCTTGAAGACCTTTTCCTTGATCGCATCGTCGGCGCCCTTGAGCGCCAGTACCAGCACCTCGGACGACACCTCGCGCATCAGCGCCTGGATGCCGCGGTCGTCGACGTCCGCCAGGTTGTCGAACACGAACATGAGGTCCTCGATCTGCGTCGACAGGTCTTCGTCCACCTCGCGGATCGAGTCCATCAGCTGGCCTTCCACCGAGCTGTCGAGGAAGTTCATGATGTCCGCCGCACGCTTGACCCCACCCATGGTGGCGCGCGAGGTGTTGGCGCTGCCGGAGAACTGCTTCTCGAGAATCTGGTTGAGTTCCTTGAGCGCCGAGGGCTGCACGGTGTTGAGCGAGGACACGCGCAGGATGATGTCCAGGCGCACCTTGTGATCGAAGTGGCTGAGCACTTCGCCGGCCTGGTCCGGATCGAGGTAGGCGACGACGATGGCCTGGATCTGCGGGTGCTCGTAGCGGATCACGTCCGCCACCGCACGCGGCTCCATCCACTTGAGGCTGTCCAGGCCACTGGTGCTGCCGCCGAGCAGGATGCGGTCGATCAGGTTGCCGGCCTTGTCCTCGCCCAGTGCCGCGGTGAGCATCTTGCGGATGTAGCCGTCGGAACCGACGCCCAGGCTGGTCTGGTCGCCGACGATCTCGACGAACTCGCCCATCACCTGCTCGACCTGCTCGCGGTGGATGTTGCGCATGCCGGCCATGGCCACGCCGACGCGCTGCACTTCCTTGGGCCCGAGATGGCGCAGCACCTGCGCGGCATCGGTTTCACCCAGCGACAGCAGCAGGATCGCGGCCTTGTCGACCTTGGTCAGCTTGGTAGCGGTACGATTGTCACTCATCGGCGTTGATCCACTCTTTCACTACCTGGGCAACGCGGCCCGGATCTTCCGCCACCAGGCTCTTGATGGCGTTCAGTTGTGCATCATACCCCTCACTGGGACTGGGGAGCATTATGCTCTGCGGCCCGCCCAGGCTGACGCGGTCGTCGGACAGCTCGCCATCCAGCCCGGCCATCTCGCCCAGTTCCACGTCGCCGCCCTTGCCCTGCTCGCCGCCCTTGCCGCCGCCGGTGATGTTGTTCAGCACCGGGCGCAGCACGCCGAATACCAGGACCAGGATGAACAGTACGCCGAGCACCTGCTTGACGATGTCCCAGAACCAGGGCTGGGTGTAGAACGGGATATCCGGAATCTCTTCGCCGATGGACGCGGTGAACGCGGTGTTGATCACGCTGACGCTGTCCCCGCGGCTGGCATCGAAGCCGACCGAGTCCTGCACGAGACGGGTGAAACGCGCCAGGTCGTCGGCACTCCACGGAACGCGGGTGGTCTCGCCCGTCGCCGGGTCGACACGCACCTGGTCATCCACCACCACCGCGACCGACAGGCGACGCAGGCGCCCCTGCTGCTGCTTGGTGTAGCTGACCGAACGATCCAGCTCGAAATTGCGCGTGGACTGCTCGCGCTTGTCCGCCGGGTAAGGCGCCAGCATCGGCTGGCCGGTGGCCGGATCGGTGATCTGCTGGCCATTGGCATCCACCAGCGGCTGCCCGGCGGCTACCGGCCCGGCAGGTGCCGCGGCGGCAGCGGCCTGCTGCGGCGCGGCAGCCGGACCCGGCGGCTGATTGGACAGTGCGCCCGGCACGCCCTGCGGCGGCAGGCTGCTCTGGCGCTGTTCGTTGACCTGCTGTTCGCTGCGCAGGGCTGGCTGGTCCGGGTTGAACATCTCGGAGGTGGACTCGACCGCACTGAAATCCACGTCGGCAGACACTTCGGCCTTGTAGCGCCCGGTGCCCAGCACCGGCTGCAGGATGTTGTGCACGCGCTGGGTGAACAGCGTTTCCATGCGACGGGTGTAGTCGAACTGCTTGCCCGCCATGGTCAGCTCGGACAGCTCCTGCTGGTCGGAGAGCAGATTGCCCTTCTGGTCGACCACGGTGACCTGGCCCTTGTCCAGTTCCGGCACGCTGGTGGCGACCAGGTTGACGATAGCCATGACCTGGCTGGGCTCCAGCGCGCGGCCCGGGTACAGCTCCACCAGCACCGAGGCTGAAGGCTTGCGCTCGTCACGCACGAACACCGAGGCCTTGGGCATGGCCAGGTGCACGCGCGCAGCCTTGACGTTGTTGAGGCTGGCCACGGTGCGCGCCAGTTCGCCCTCGAGGCCACGGCGGTAACGGGTCGCTTCCATGAACTGGCTGGTGCCCAGGCCCTGCTCACGGTCGAGAATCTCGAAGCCGACGCTGGTGTCGGTCGGCGCCACTCCGGCGGCGGCAAGGCGCATGCGCGCACGCGCCAGATCGTCGGCCTTGACCAGCAGGGCGCCGGAATTGGGTTCGATGGTGTAGTCGATGCCGGACGCCGCCAGTGTGTCGACCACCTGGGTGGCGTCCATCCCGTTCAGACTGCCGTACAGCGGACGATAGTCCGGTTGCTGCGACCAGAGCACCACGGCAAAGCCGATCGCCACGCTGGCGGCCAGGCCGACCAGCAGGCCGAGCTGGCGCAGCACCGACATTTCCGCGAGGTTTTCCAGGAAGCTAAGACCCAGCAGCGGCTTCTTGGGCTCGCCTGCGTCAGCCTTGGCCGGGACGTTTGCTACTGCTGCTTCAGCCATGAATCAACCCTCAGACCGGCATCTGCATGATGTCTTGATAAGCCTGGACCAGCTTGTTACGCACCTGGGTCATGGCCTGGAAGGATACGCTGGCTTTCTGCGAGGCGATCATCACGTCGGTCAGGTCGACCCCGCTCTGGCCCATCTCGAAAGCGGTAGCCAGCTTGTTGGAAGCCTGCTGGGTTTCGTTGACCTTGTTCACCGCCTGGCCAAGCATTTCCGAGAAGCTCGGCGCCCCGGCCACTGGCTCGCTGACAGCAGGCTTCTGCCGGGCCATGGCCTCGGCCTGCATGGCACGCATTTCCAGCATCAAGCGATTGAATTCAACACCCTGGCTCATGACATCCTCCACTGCCCGCTTTTTGACGCTAGCGGTGCTTTGCAGGGGTATGTGCAACAAGGGTGCCAAGAGAGCAGCTTCAAGCTTCAAGCTTCAAGCTTCAAGCAAGAGCAAGAGCAAGAGTGGGCGACGGGGAGGTACGGCCGGCAGGAGCGGATCTATCCGCGAAAAGGGACAACACCGCGCCCGCCGGAATCGCGAATGAACGGGCTCCTGCATGAAGAGCCAGGCGATGGCGAACGCGGTGGTACCTGGGATCAACTGGCGTAGAGATAGGCCTCGACATCCATGCCGGCATCACGCATCTGCGCCAGCTTGTAGCGCAGCGTGCGCGGGCTGATGCCCAGACGCTCGGCGGCCTCCTTGCGGCGGCCACGCTCGGCACGCAGGGTGTCGATGATGACCTGGAATTCGCGACGCCGCAGGTCTTCCCCCAGCGCGCCGCCGTCACCGCTGCCCAGCGCTTCGTCCGCCGGGAGCACGGCCGCCGACGCACTGGGCACCACGGCCAGACGCGGCGCAGCGCTCTGCACGGACTGGCCGATGGAGGCGTTCAGGCACAGGTCCTGCGCCTGAATCACCCCACCTTGCTGCAGGATCAGGGCGCGCTGGATGGCGTTGTCCAGTTCCCGCACGTTGCCGGGCCATTGATGCTGCACCAGGCTCTGCGCCGCCGACTCGGAGAGACGCACCGGAGACTGATTCATTTTTTTGACGTGCTTGGCCAGCAACCGCTCGGCGAGCGGCAGGATGTCGGCAGGTCGCTCGCGCAGCGGACGCCAGGCCAGCGGGAACACCGACAGGCGATAGTAGAGGTCCTCACGGAAACGCCCCGCCGCCACTTCGCCGGCCAGATCGCGGTTGCTGGTCGCCAGCACGCGAATATCCAGGCTGACGGGCTTGCGCGCCCCGACCCGCTCCACTTCGCGCTCCTGCAGCACGCGCAGCAGCTTCGCCTGCAGCCCCAGCGGCATCTCGGAAATCTCGTCGAGCAAGATGGTGCCGCCATCCGCCAGCTCGAACTTGCCTGGCTGGGCCGTGACGGCGCCGGTGAAGGCACCCTTCTCGTGACCGAACAGCGTGGCCTCAAGCATATTGTCGGGAATCGCCGCGCAGTTGATCGCGATGAACGGACCATTGCCGCGCGGCGACTGCTGATGGATGTAGCGCGCCAGCACCTCCTTGCCGGTGCCGGACTCGCCGGTGATCATCACCGTCGAATCGCTCTGCGCGACGCGGGCCGCCAGCTCGAGCAACTGCACGCTGGCCGGCTCCAGCGCCACCGGGCCGTCACGATCGCCGGCCGGCAGCTTGCCCAGCGCATGCTTGGCGACCAGCTCCAGCAGGGTGCGCGGTTCGAAGGGCTTGACCAGGTAATCGGCGGCACCCTGGCGGATCGCATCGACCGCACGTTCCACCGCGCCGAACGCGGTCATCAGCAGCACCGGCAGCTGCGGGTGGCGAGTGCGGATCTGCGCCAGCAACTGATGCCCGTCCATCCCCGGCATGTTGACGTCGCTGACCACCAGGCCGAACGGCTCCTCGGTCAGTGCGACCAGCGCCGCCTCGGCGCAATCGACCGCACGATAGTCGTGCCCGCCCAGGCACAGGGTATCGGCCAGGGCTTCGCGCAGGGCGCGATCGTCTTCAACCAGCAGGACTTTGGCAGCCATGGGTTACTCCTGTTTCGAATGAGGTGCCGCGTTGAGCAGCGGCAGGGAAACGATGGCGCAGGTTCCACGACCCGCACGCGATTGCAGCAGCAGCTGGCCCTGGTGGGCACGCGCCACGGCCTTGACCACCGCCAGCCCCAGGCCGGTTCCGGTGGTCTTGGTGGTAAAGAAGGGCTCGCCCAGGCGCGCCAGAGTTTCGCGTGACATGCCCGGGCCGTTGTCGCTGACGCACAGGCGCAGCTGGCCATCACGACGATACAGATGGATCTTCAGACGAGCATCGCGCCCGCCGGCCTGGATGGCGTTGTCGATCAGGTTGAGCACCGTGCCGACCAGGGTGTCGCGATTGCACAGTAGCTCGCCCTCGCGGACGTCGCACTGCCAGCGGACCGCCATGTCGCCGACGTGGGCCTCGGCGGCCGCGCGCAGGGCAGCGAACAGCTCGGCAGGCGACAGACGATCCGGCAGCGGCAACTCACCGCGGGCGAAGATCAGCATGTCGCGCACCTGGTTCTCCAGCTCGTGCAGACGCTCCTTGAGACGCCCGGCGAAGCGTTGCTGCTGCTCGGCGGGCAAGACCTGCTCGTTCAGGTGACTGGCGTACAGCAGCGCCGCGGACAGCGGCGTGCGAATCTGATGCGCCAGCGAGGCCACCATGCGCCCCAGCGCGGAGAGTCGCTCGTGACGGGAAAGCTGATCCTGCAGGCGACGGGTTTCCGTCAGGTCGGTCAGCAGCACCAGCTGACCGGGCTCGCCGTGCAACGACCGCGTGGCGATCGACAGGCGTCGGCCATCGCGCATGGAAATCTCGTGACCATCGTCTTCACGCGGGGCGAAGTTGCGCGCGATCACCTGGCGCCAGAGCATGCCGACCAGGGGCTGTCCCAGCAGTGCCCGGGCCACGGGGTTGGCCTCGCGCACCACGCCCTGCCCATCGATCACGATCACGCCACCCGGCAGCAGGTCGAGCAGGCTCTGCAGGCGATGCGCCAGGCGCTCTTTCTCCGCCAGCTCCTGCATGCGCTGGGCGCTGACCAATGCCAGCTGGCCCTTGAGCTCGTTGACCCGCGCCTCGAGCAGGCTGTACGACTCGCTGAGCTGGCTGGACATCTGGTTGAACAGGGCAAAGGCCTGCTCCAGACCGGCACGACTGGCCTGCTCGAGCGGCGCCGACAGGCTGGGATCGGTGGATTCGGTGGGACGGCGGCTGGCTTCCATCTGCTTCTCTCGCATGACGCACCGTCAGAAGACGGTCAGATGCAGGAGACCTAGCAATCCCTGTGCCTATTTTTTTGTTCTTATTTTTCAATAACTTGAAAAATAAAGCCGGGTGCTGTGTCAAAGCCCCGGCTTTATTGGATGAAACGTCCGCATCAATGGACGTATCGATGACGCCTCAGTCGTCGTCCTGACCTTCCTCTTCACGACGACTCATGCCGTACTTGCGCATCTTCTCCACCAGCGTGGTACGACGAATGCGCAGGCGCTCGGCCGCCCGCGCGACGACGCCGCCGGCATCATCCAGCGCCTGCTGGATCAACCCCTGCTCCAGGTTGCCGAGGTAGTCCTTCAGGTCCAGGCCCTCGGGCGGCAGCATGGCCGGCGTGTCGAGCCCCGGCAACCCGGCCATGATCGCGGCGCGCTCTTCCATTTCATCGCGCAGGGTGGCGGCCAGTTGCTCGTCCTCGTCATCCACGTGACGGAACTTCTTCGGCAGCTCACCGACGCCGATCACGCCATAGGGATGCATGATCGCCATGCGCTCGACCAGGTTGGCCAGCTCGCGCACGTTGCCCGCCCAGTCATGGCGACACAGCGACATGATGGCCGCCGAGTTGAAGCGGATGGAGCCACGCTTCTCGTGCTCCATGCGCGAGATCAGCTCGTTCATCAGCAGCGGGATGTCTTCGATGCGCTCGCGCAGCGGTGCCATCTCGATGGGGAAGACGTTGAGGCGGTAGTACAGATCCTCACGGAAACTGCCGTCCTCGATCATCTTCTCCAGGTTCTTGTGCGTGGCCGCGATGATGCGTACATCGGCAGTCTGGGTCTTGTTGCTGCCCACACGCTCGAAGGTGCGCTCCTGCAGCACACGCAGCAGCTTGACCTGCATCGGCAGCGGCATGTCGCCGATTTCGTCGAGGAACAGGGTCCCGCCGTTGGCCAGTTCGAAGCGCCCTGCCCGGCTGGTGATCGCGCCGGTGAACGCCCCCTTCTCATGGCCGAACAGCTCGCTCTCCAGCAACTCGGCCGGAATGGCCCCGCAGTTGACCGGCACGAAAGGAGCCTCACGGCGCTTGGAGTGGTAGTGCAGGTTGCGCGCCACCACCTCCTTGCCGGTACCCGATTCGCCCAGAATCAGCACGCTCGCTTCGGTATCGGCGACCTGCTGCATCATCTGCCGCACCTGCTGAATGGCGCGACTGGTGCCGACCAGGCTGCGGAACAGATTGGGTTCGCGCTGACGCCCGCGATCACGGGCCTGATCGTACATTTCCCGGTAGACCTGGGCGCGATGCAGGGAGTCGAGCAGCTTGTTGTAGCTCAACGGGGTTTCCAGGCTGGCCAGCACGCGCCTGCGCAGGTCCTCCGGCCACTCGCCGATCGACGATTCCCCGACCGTCAGCAACGGCAGGAACTCGTCCCAGCCGACGATCTGCTTGGTCAGCTCGAGCGCGCCGCCCTTGGCCTCGACGTCACCCAGCAACACGCTGAGCACCTCACGACTGGAGTCGAGGTCCGCAACGGCGCTGCGCCAATCCAGGCTCGTACAGGCCAGGTGCTCTTCACCGAGGAAATTCAGGATGATCGCCAACTCATGACGACGCGCAGCGTTGTCATCGATCAACAGGATTTTGGTTTCACGCCACATCTTGTGTTTGTCTGACCCGAAGAGTGTAGGGAACGACGCGCCAGATGCCCGGCGCGATCCGGCAATTGGCCACTAGTAAAGTCAAAAAATTGAAGCTAGTCAATTTTATGACGTAACTTTTTTCACTCGCGCCTGGCTCTAGCTAAGCACTTGCCGGCGAAGCCGGGTAGTGGCAACCGATGAAACAGAGAGGGGCAGGAAAAGCGGAAAGAGGCGAACCGAGTCGAACCTGCTGGTTAAACTCGGTAACACCGGGAAATCAACCGAAAAGCTGATAGACCTTGGCGCCCTGGTGGGACTGATTGAGCTGCACCAGCTCACCCGCGAGACGGCGCTGCTCCGCCTGACAGACGGCAACCAGCTCACGGTACAGGCCGAGCAGGTTTTCCATGCTGACACGCAGCTCCTCTTCGTCGCGGCTGTCGATCATCGCCGCATCGACCGCCATGCGGCATTGCAGGTCGAGCTCGCCGATGGCGGCCCAGTCCTGCTTGGCCAGGGCATCACGCATGGCCGAGCCGGTCGCCTGCAAACGCTGAACGGATGAACTCATTCGCTTCTCCTCCGATGCCGGCCACTACTGGGCGATGGCATCCCAACCCTGTTTGACGTTGCGCAGCAATCCCGACACCTCTTCGAGGAGCTCGGGCTCATTGCTGACGTTGGCCTCGGTCAAACGGGAAATCATGTACTCGTACAGGTTGTCGAGATTACCCGCCAGCTCGCCACCCTGTTGATGATCGAGACTTTCGCGCAGCCCCGAGATGATGGCAATGCTCTTGCCGATCAGCTCGCCCTTCAGGGAGGTCTGGCCACGCTCCATGGCGCCGCGCGCCTGGGCAATACGAGACAGGCCACCTTCCATCAACATCTGGATCAGACGATGAGGGCTGGCTTCCGCAGCCTGGGCCTGGTTGTTGACGGTCTGATACTGCCTGAGGGCCGCCATTGCGTTCATAGTTGCTCTCGCTCTACCGATGGGCTGATACCTAAGGTATCGGCGCTGGCGAGAAAAGCTTTAGCCGCAATCTCAATTTGCCGGGACGGGCTCGACTTCCGGGCCGATGGCATCCCAGGCCCCCTTGATGTCACCCAGCAGCGCCTGAACTTCATCGAGGGTACGCGGTGTGTCATCCAGGGCGACACCTGCCAGACGGCGCGTCATGTAGTCATAGAGCGCATCCAGGTTCTCGGCGATTTCCCCGCCCAGCTCCTTGTCCAGCGCAGCCTGCAGCACGCCCAGGATGGTGATGGTGCTGCCCACGGCCATGCCGCGGATCTCGGTATCGCCTTCGGCCAGGGCCTGCTTGGCCAGCATCACGCGCTGCAGCGCGCCTTCGAGCAACAGCTGCACCGTGCGGTAAGGCGATACCTCCTGGCTGGTCTTGACCTGCTTGTAGGCATCAATCGGATTCTTGCTCATCGTTTAGCTGTCCTTCTTCACGAAACCAGGCAGGTTGGCCAGCATGCTGCCCAGGCTTTCACTGGTTCGCGAGAGCTGCCCCACCAGGGAATCCATGGCGTTGTATTGAGCGTAGAGGCGCGTTTGCAGGCTCTCCACACGCTTGTCCAGCGACTCGCGCTGCTTGTCGATGTTCTGCAAGGTGCCACGCAGGGCGCTGTCACGCTGATTCAGCACGCCATCGGTCGCCACGTAGCCCGAAACGAAGCCAGACAGACGCCCCATCAGGCCGTCTTCACCCGTGAGATAGCTGCCGACCTGATCGAAATTGCTGTCGAGCGCGGCCGTCAGCTCGGTGTCGTCGATGGACAGCTTGCCATCTTCGTCGGTGGTGATGCCGAGATTGGCCAGCGCCTTGACGCTGTCCTCGCTGCCACCGGTCATTTTCACGATTTCGTTACGCAGCCCGGACATCACGCTACGCACCGTGGAATCCCCCACCAGCGGCCCGGCCACAGGGGCGGAGCCCTTGACCTCGACGACAGCGGTCAACTGCGCAGACGACGAAATCAGGGCGTTGTAGGCGTCGACGAATTTCTGCAGATTGCTTTTGACGCTGGCCTTGTCGACCCCCACCGTGAGGCTGATGGTCTTGCCATCGGTCAGGTCGGTAGCGCTCTGAGCCGAAACCAGGTCGATCGTCACGCCCTCAAGCGCATCCTCGATCTTGTTGCTGTCGCGCACCAGTTGCAGACCGTCAATGGTCAGCTTGGCGGACTTGGCCTGAGTGATCACACCACCTGCACCGGTATCGGAACTGGGCTTGATAAACGCATCGGCGTTGTCGGGATCGACCGTCGGCGTGAAGGCCTGGCTGGTCAGCGCATTACTGCCGGTGGTAACGCCATCCTCGGTGACCGCCACCTGGATATCGTTGCCCGCGCCGGTCTTGGTCGAGCTGAGCACCAGGCGCGAGCCCGAGTCATCGGTGATGATGGCCGCGCTGATGCCGCTATCCTTGCCCGCTTCATTGATGGCATCGCGCATACCGGCCAAGGTGTTGTTGGCCTCGGTAATGTCGACGCTGATACTGCTGGTGCCCGCCGAGATTTCCAGCGTGCCGCTATTGAACGTGGCCGGCGTGCTGCCGGACGCAGACACTGACTGCAGCGCGACCTTGCTGCTGGCCGCCAGCTGCTGGACCTGAACACTGTAGGTGCCCGCCGAGGCCGTGGTGGTGGCGGTTGCCTTGAGCACACTGCTGCTCGACGAGCTGGCCGTGCGCGACTCGAACAAGGCAGGCTTGTTGAGCGCATCGATCGCCGTCTTGAACGTGTTCAGCGCCCCGGTGAGCGTGCCCAATGCCGAGATGCGCGTGGTGGTCTGCTTCTCGAGATTATCCAGCTGATTGGTCTTCGGAGCGCGCTCCGCATTGACCAGTGCCGTGACGATCTCGTCGATTTTGATGCCCGAACCGAGCCCAGTGATACCCACCATGATCTTGCACCTCGTCAAAAATCCGACTGAACGCTACCGATAGCTAGAGTTCAGTCAAAATTCATGCCAGGGCTATGACTACGCCTCGGCCTTGAATAACAGACTGCGCACCTCCGACAGATTCTCTGCCAGTTTGAGCGCTTCCTCGGACGGAATCTGCCGGATGACATCACCGGACCCCGAATCCGTCACCTTGACCACGACTCGTCCGGAACCATCGTCCACCGCGAAGTTGATATTGCGACGGACCGACTGGACGAATTCCTGGATGGTCGCCACCGCGTCCTCGACCTGCTCACGACTGACATCCTGAGCGGGTGGTACGGGGCGAGCGGTTGACTGTTCGTCAGTCACGCTGACCGCAGCGACACCGGCGAGACCCTGTTTCGGGCGTGAATCAGCAGCGTTGGAGACGCCACCTTCGCGGACAACCGTGGAGCTGGCCTGAGGCTTGATTGAGCTGACGTCCATAAATTTCTCCTCACAATGAGGTAACGGGGGAAAGAGCCTGGCCCTTCCCCCCGTAGTCTAGCGCTTTTGGCCTTAACCCAGCAGGCTGAGTACTGCCTGCGGCAACTGGTTGGCCTGAGCCAGGATCGCGGTACCGGCCTGCTGCAGGATCTGATTCTTGGTCAGTTCCGAAGTTTCGGCAGCGAAGTCGGTGTCACGAATCCGGCTACGAGCAGCGGAGGAGTTCTCAGCGATGTTCTGCAGGTTCGAGATGGTGTTCTCGAAGCGGTTCTGCACGGCACCGAGCTGAGCACGCTGGCTGTCGATGTTGGAGATCGCACCGTTGATGATACCCAGTGCATCCTGAGCCCCCGTCGCGGTACTGATATCGATCGTGTTCACCGCATCGAGCTCACTGAAGCCGTCGGCACCCAGACCACCGGTCAGACCGCTAACCTGGAAGGCGTCGGCTGCTTCCAGCTGCACCTGGCCATCAGCCCGCGCACCGCCGCCAACAGCGATGGTGGCCGCAGTGCCGACATCGTCTTCGCCGTCGAAGCTCTTGGCCTGCAGAGTCGCGCCACCAGAGCCCGCGTAGTTGGAGACCTGGATCGCATCACCGCGAGAGCTGACCAGTTCGATGGTGTCGCCCTTGGATACAGCCGAGATACCGGTTTTGCCAGTTTCACGGTTGATCGCATCCGCCAGGGAAGACAGGTCGGTCAGGTCAGTCACCACTGCCGAGATGCTGACAGCATCGGTGGACAGCGATTTGCTGGTCAGGCCGGTGAGGTCGAAGGACACGGTACCCGAAACGGTGATACCACCCAGTTCGGCAACGGTACGTGCGTTGGCGGTCACGCCGGTTTCATCGCTCTTCGCGTTGACAGCGCGAGCCACTTCGCTGGCGGCACCGCTGGCCGCGCCCGAGATGGCGACGTTGCCGTCGGACAGCTTGGAGTTGATGTTGAACGAGGAGCTGCCGTAGGCGCTGCCCGAGGTGGCGCTGAAAGCGGCACCGGAAGCGATGGCCTGAGCGGCACCACCATCGGTGGTGAAGCGGTTGATACCGATGCGATCGGTAGCGGCCGAGCCGATGGAAACACTGATGGTTTCGTAGGCGTTGGAGCCTACCTGGAAGCTCTGCGAACCGAAGCTGCCGTCGAGGATCTTGCGGCCACCGAAGCTGGTGGTGTCGGCGATACGGTTCAGTTCCTGTTGCAGCTGGGCGACTTCGCCCTGCAGTGCAGAACGCTCGACGGCGCCGTTGGAGCCGTTGGCGGATTGCAGCGCCAGGTCACGCATACGCTGCAGGATGCCGGTGGACTGCTGCAGAGCACCTTCAGCGGTCTGCGCCAGGGAGATACCGTCGTTGGCGTTACGGGTCGCGACGCCCAGGCCGGTGATCTGGCTGGTCAGGCGGTTGGCGATCTGCAGACCGGCAGCGTCGTCTTTGGCGCTGTTGATGCGATAGCCGGTGGACAGGCGCTGGAGGGAAGTATCCAGGCCTTTGGACGAGCTGTTCAGGTTACGTTGAGTGTTGAGGGACGCAACGTTGGTGTTGACTGTAAGGGCCATGGTATTGCCTCCAGATGACCGTAGAACCGTTTGTCTGAGCTTGCGAGCTCGGGCCTGCATGCTCAGACGCCCAGAGAGTTCGCATTCGATCTCTTTATCGGCGCTTGCCTAAGGAGCTTTAGAGACAATTTTCAGCTTTTTTTTATTCTTTCTACTCAGTCACTTAACCGATCCTTGATAGCCAAAGGCCGGTGTTGACTGAAAACCGTCGGACCAAGCGAGGGGTCCGACGGCCCATTTGCGCATCAATCAGGCGTCCAGGCCTGGCGCCAACGCTGCAGATTCTCTCCATCTAGCATCCAATCGCGGTAGACCGCGTCACGCAAACGATCTCCCGCAACCTCTGCCGCATCGAGATCGTTGATGTGCATGCGGATGGCGTCGACCCAGTCACGGAAGCGATTCTTCACCCGGGTCACCGGCAGGTCGCCGCGGTAGCACACCAGGTCGCTGCACACCACCGGGAAACCGCAGGCGCCATATTCGAGGAGACGCAGATTGCTCTTGCACTCGTTGAACAGGTTCTGCTCCACGGGCGCCAGGGCCAGGTCCAGATCCAGACCAGCCAGAGCAGCCGGGTAAGACTCGATATCGACACCCGCATGGATTTCATTAACGAACGGCCGGATCACGTCCGGGCACATGCCCATGAACACCCACTCGACCTCGCCCGCCAGTTCGCGCACGACATCGACGATCAGGTCCAGGTCACCGGTATGGCTGACCCCGCCCGCCCAGCCGACACGCGGCTTGCGTCCACGCCGGCGCTGGCTCTCCAAGCCCTTCCACCATTTCACCGGCAGACGATTCTCGATCACCCGGATATCGCCATGCAGCCCGGCGAATGCCTCGGCCAACGGCGCCGTGGAGACCACGAAGCGATCGACGAACTCCAGCCCGCGACGCAGCGACTTGAGGATGTCACGCGGCATGTGCGCGCGGTGCACGCTCTTGAGTGGCAGGTTAGGCAGGTAGTCGTCCAGCTCGTAGATCTTGAATGCACGCGAGAACCGCTGGATGCGACGCATGGCCTCCAGGCGCTCGTCGCCGATCTGCCGCTGCAGCACCACGACGTCGGGGTCGTAGCGCTCGAAGTCGGTCACCGAGAGCAGCCCCATGGACAGGGTGCCATCGGCCAGACCTTGCGCCTTGAGCGCCGCCAACGGCTGGATCACCCGGTAGTGGCCACACCCCCAGGGATCGGCCGGATGCGCCAGCACCACGGGCGAGGGCCGCCAGCTCAAGGGGCGCCAGGTGAGCGACACGTCGCTCTCCAGATCGAAACCACGCCCGCTCAACGCCAGGTTGCGGTTGTAGGCCGGATCGTTGGCCAGCTGCGGCAGGTAACGCTCGTACAGCTGATCCTCCGCAGCGGCACCTACTCGCACCTGCTCGGCCTCATGCAGCACGATCGCATTCGCGGCCCACACCGTCAGGTAGCCTGCCGCACGAACCCGCAGGCACAGGTCCACATCGCGGAAGGCGGCTAGCTGTGCATCGAGGCCACCCAGTTGCTGGAAGAGCTCCGCGCGAACCATCAGGCAGGCTTCGCCAACGGCGCTGTAGTTCTGATCGACCTGGAGACGATGCAGGTACCCCGCAGCCTCCATGGACTCGCCCGCGAAGGCAGGCGTTGCCGGACCATTGAGCCCGAGCAGCAGGCCGGCCTGGGCGATACGCCCGCCAGGCGTCAGCAGCTTGCCGCCCACCACCCCGACTTCGGGACGCTGGGCATGGTTGAGCAATTCGTCGAGCCAATCGGCGTTGACGATGGCGGCGTCACCGCAAAGCAGCAGCAGGTACTCTCCCCTCGCCTGCTCCGCCGCCCGATTCTGCGCCAACCCGCTGCCTCCTGCGATCACCCGGACCTTGTCATCGCCAAGCGCCGCCACTTCACTCAGCCAGGCACTGACATCCGGGTGACTGCCGGCATCGGCCAGCAGCACTTCATAGCGGGCGTATGCGGTCTTCTCCAGCAGGCTCTCGATACAACGCTGCAGGGCGGCCAGCGGCACGTCCGTGCCGAGGATGATAGACACCAGCGGCGTGGCCGCATGGCCGTAGTGAACCCGATAGCGGCCCGGCAGACCCGGCAGTACCTTGGCCTCATATCCGCGATTGCCCAGATGGCGCTCGATCACCCTGCGCTCGTCCGGGTTGTCACGCAACGCCGGGGCATGAGTGATCAGCAAGGGCTCATCGATATGGCCCAGCCCGGCCAGGCCCTCCTGCTCGATGAACCGGGTCAGCAACTCGAACTCGAAGGCCTCGGGGAACGCCGCGTCGAAGCCGCCACAGGCCAGGAACAGATCGCGGCGATACAACCAGTGGCGCGCCATCACCATGGGGAAGCTGAGCAGCAGATCGAGATTGAACCCCGGCAGGAAAGCCCCACCCAGGCTGCCGTCCGGCAGGCGCTGCAACTGGTCGCCGTAAACCGCACGGCAGTCCGTATTGCGGGCCAGTTCCAGCCCCGCCACCATCAACCCGCTCTGGGTGAACTCGTCGCCCGCGCTCGCCAGCATGAACCACTGGCAGTCACTCGCCTCGACCGCGCGATTGACCTGCGCAGCCAGGGGCTCGTCGGTCATGCGCAGGAAATGCAGCTTGTCCGTCGCCGAGGTGGCCGGCACGTCCGCAGGGGTGATCACCAGAATGCGCAACGTCGCATACAGGCAGTGCTCGCCGATCAGGCTCTTGAGCGTCACCATCAACGCTTCGGACTGCCCCTGCGCATCGACCACCACCACGCCGATCAGCGGCCCGCCCTGATGATGCTGCAGGTACTCGCCGATCTGGCGGTTCTCGCTGACCGTCGGCAGGCGTTCGGCCAGCCACTGCGCCAGGTCGCTCCTGACCGGTTCGCCGAGGCTGCGCAGCATCTTCTCGCGATCACGCTGCAAGCCGTCACTGCAGGAGCCGACATAACGTCCATAGAGCTCTCGGTAGAGTGCCGGGAAGTTCTTGCGCTCACGTCCCAGCATATGGTCGCCACCGGCGCCAGGCGCCCGTGTATGCACTTCACTGGTAACGGTGGGGACATGCACGAACGGGTAGCGCGTGGCCAGGCGCAGCAGCATGTCCCAGTCTTCGAATGCGGCGAGATCGGTGTCGAACTCACCGACCGTGGCGAGCATCTCGCGCGGATGCGCCCAGGTGTTCACCGGAATGTAGTTCTGCACGAACAGCCGGTCGCGGTCGAACGTCTCGTGCTTGAACGGCTGGCCGCGCTCCAGCTCGATGCGCTGCCCGTCCTCCAGCTTCTCGTTGACGTACTCGACCCCGGTATAGATGACGCTCCCCGGATGCTGCTCGAAGGCCTCGGCCAGCACGGCCAGGTGGTTGGGCAGGTAGATGTCGTCGTCGTCGAGATAGACGATGTAACGCCCGCGCGCCAGCGCAAGCCCCGCGTTGCGTGCCGCCGACAGCCCCTGGTTGCGCCCCTGGCGGATATAGGTGACGGGAAAGTCGCAGGCCGCCAGCAGCTGCTCGACCGGCTCGCCGTTGTCGTTGACCAGGATGACTTCGAAATCGCGCAGCGTCTGGCTGCCGACGCTGGCCAGGGCATCCTTGAGCAGATCGGCGCGGTTATAGGTGGTGAGGATGATGGAGAACAGCGCGCGCTCGTCCTCTCGAGCAAGACTGTCCAGACGTTCACAAAGGTTCCTGGCCCGTACGCCCAGCTCGCTCTCAAGCTCACTCGGATGTTGCTCCAGGCGCCGCCGCAGGTGCTCGGCCACCTCCCGCGCACGGCCTCTGAGAAGCGCCTCTCTGCCACGCTCGAAAACACCTTCGAGGATGCACAGGTGTCCTTGCAACGGTGAGGACGTGCCGTAGTACTCATTGGAATGCTGCGCACCGTGAACACGGTAGCTCACGCCCGGTGAGGTGGTGAAGACGAAGTCGGGATAACGCTCACCGAGCTGAACCATCAGATGCCAGTCACCAGCTCCACGAATTCGGGTGTCACGCTGCCAGGCTTCGAAGAATGCCTCCCGCCGTATGATCGCCGCAGAGGGCGTGATGTAGTTGTCGTACACCAGCAGATCCGCGACCTCATTGCGCCCACCGATGTAGTCGGCCTCGCGGTGGCCGGGATGGCGAGGCCCGACGAGGGGCTTGCCCTGCTCGTTGACCCAACTGATCGGGCTATAGCCAACGGCAATCCGGGCATCGAGCTCCATTGCGGGGAGAATCCGGGAGACATGCCCTGGATTCATGAAATCATCCGCCATGAACAGAATCAGGTACTTGCCCTTGGCTGCCCAGAAACCGTTGTGACTGTTGTTACCAGCACCGAAGTTTCTCCGATTGCGCATATAGCGCACCCGGGGATCCGCTGCAAAGCCCGCCATCACACCTTGGGTATCATCCGTCGAGGCATTATCCAGGACGAGAACCTCTATGGAGTCGACACCCTGGCTGAGCAGAGAACGTACCGCCTGTTCCAGGTAGCGGGCATAGTTGAAGGCTGGAATCACCACACTGAGCAACAGCTCGTCACCGCGCACCTGCGAGGCATCGAGCGCAATACCGGACGTCAGTGCGTTGATCCAGAAGTCGATGGTATAGGGATAGATTCGCTCGTCCGGACGCGCACTGCCCTGCATGAGGAACGAGCGCAGGCGCGCCGCCAGGGCCTGATAGTCGTTCCAGGCCATGGCATCGAGAAAGGCATGCAGTTCGGCGTCACCACCAAACGCCGTACCATCCACATAGCAATCGGCCGGAAACCACTCGGGAACGGGCGTGACGGCGTTGTGCACTGGTACTGCACCGCAAAGCAGGCACTCCTGCCACTGGGGCGACAACCAACCCGCCAGCTCGGCATGTGCATCGCACACGACAAAATGAGCGTGCTCGAGTTTCACCCCGTCACGTCCGAACAAGTGGGCTCTGTTGTTGAAAGGCAGACGCGGCGGCAAATCCGCGAGCGGCACATCCAGCGGTTGATTCAACCGAATCAGGTGCTGCCCTTGAAAAGCCTCGCGAGCAGGCAGAAACACCCGATCAAAAAGGTCGTACGTGCCTTGCGACCCATCCACATGCTCCAACCGCATCAGGTAGCGGCGCACGTCGGCAGGGACAGTTAACGCCCCCTGCCCCGGGAGGTCCTGTTCTACAAAAAGAACAGCGTCGTGGCTATCTTGCATGGTCGATGCGGTCAAACGCTCGAAACGCAGACCGTTGGCCTCGCCATAGACCTGCAAAGGCTCCAGCGGAAGCAACGACAGCAGCCGTGTCCACTGCTCGTCACTCAAGAGGAAAGCCTCACCCTCCACTCCCGGATGAATTCCAGCGATCCCAACCCGCCAGGGCTTACCCTGACAACGACCGCCTGCAATCGAGGCCCAATCCATCACGTTACCCCCTGTCACGGCCTCGCTCGCACGCTGCCTTGTTGAATTTCAATTGCCGTAGCCCTGGAGTCTGGCCCAGGCAGCCATGCTCTCGATCGACTGATCCAGTGCCGTCCATACATCCAACCCCAGATGGCGCGCTCTGGAGATGTCAGGCACGTAGAAGGATCGGCTGGAGTCATCAGGCTGACCCAGCATCCGCAAGGGTTTCCCTGGAGAAACACGCTCCATCACCCGCTGCGCAAGCGCAGCCACGCTGATAGCCTCGTCGGAGCCTATGTTGTAGACCTCGCCGGGCTGCCCCCTGGCCAGCAACGTCAGCAACCAGCCTGCCAGATCGGCACCATGCAGGTAGCTGCGCACCGCCTGCCCGCTGGAATGGAGCACGATCTCATCCGCGCACAGCGCATCGCGCACGAAGTTACCGATCGCAAAATGCGCATCAAGTGGCAACCCAGGCCCGGAAAAAGCGAAACAGCGCGTCATCACAACAGGCAGACCATGCTGTTGCGCATAAATGGCGGCAAGCGTTTCCTGTGCTCGCTTCGCTTCGCCGTAAGCACTGTTCGCACTGGTGCTGAGGCATGCGCCCGCAAATGTTTCAACGACACCAGCATCCTCGTCAGAAGCGCCCGGTAAAGCACCGTATTGCGCACCGGATCCCGTCAACAGCACGCGCGCACCATGCTGCACAGCCAACTCAAGCACTCGGCGCGCCCCCATGACAATGGTGTCGAAGAGTTCCAGAGGCCTGCCGTGAGCAGCTGCGGAAGTATCGGCAGCCGCATGGAGGATCAACGTCACCGGACGTCCCGGTAACACGCGGAGATCGCGAACGTCACCGCTCAGCCAGTGCAACCAGGAGCAATCGCGGTAGCGTGGTTGCGAGTCGAGAAAGCGCGCCGGCGTGCGAGACAGCACGCTGACCTCCACCCCTGCCCCTTGCAGGTTCAACTGATAGAGCAGCGCCAGCAGCCACTGTCCAAAGAAGCCCGTACCACCAGTCAGCAGTACATGTTGCCCGGCCAACTCGTCAGGCAGCCCCAACGTAACGGGGATACCTTGCAACGCTCGCTGGATGATCGGCGAATGTGGGGAGAAATCAGGCATCAGTGTTAAGGCCCTGACAGAGCATCGACGAAGAGGGCATCCACGTTCTCACTTCAATAAAAGTACAAGGTAATGTCTTCCAGAATATCCGCATACAAGCGAATGCCGATTCTGTAGTCGGAGCGGATAGCCGATACTTCGTCCATCAACCGCCAAAAATCGTCCGAGCGATGATAGGCACAGACCGCCAGAGTGGGTCTGTCACGACTGATGACAGCGCGCGCACCGCGCAGGGCCGCTGCCTCCATACCCTCGATGTCGAGCTTGAAAAGACCGACCTTGCCTTGCACCACGGCATCCAGAGGCACCCCCTGGATGTAGGAAGTGATGCTTGCGGGGACATGGCTGCTCAACTCGCCCGCAATGTCATAAGACAGCTCGGGCTGATAGGTCGTCCGACTCGGCGCTTCGTCCAGTCCCATGTTGAACACCCAGACGTTGGGCCTGTCAGAGACACTCCTGAGGGCCTCGTAATAGGCCGGTAGTTCCGGTTCGAACAGCCACGCCTGCTCGACCGGGCCAAAATTCGCTTCCAGCCGGTGCAGGGTATCGCCGGATGCCGCGCCTGCATCGACAAAACGTGCAGCGTGCCCAGGCTGCACGAATGCCCTGTCGAAGTACTCTTCGCTCCAGGGCGACATGACCTGCTGCGCAGAGGTGATGGAAAGACGCGTTCTCATACCGATCAGCGCATCGTAAACCTTGCGCGATGCCTCATCATCCAGGCGCAGAAACGCGGAGATGAAACGCCAGGGTTCCAACAACGGCGCCTCCACGAACGACGAAAACTTCTCGTTCCCCAAGCCAGGGCCCGGGCCATCCAACGCGTACAGGAACTCATGCATGTTGACCAGGCGAATACCTGCCACCTGCCGCAGCTGCCTGGAAATCGCATTGCCGTGCCGGCCGCTGGCGACCACGACGACCGAGTTTTCCAGCATGGTGCTGGTGGGAAGATCAATCGCAAGCCCTTCCAGCAACTGGCCCTGCTTGGCAGGGTCGTTATCCAGAAAACCTTTGACGTCGAGCCCCAGAGCCCGCGCATGGCGAGCCAGCCGCAAACCGACCTTGAAGGCGCCAAAGATATGAAAGCCCTCTCCGAGCCACTCCCTGATTCGCTGCCTGCGCCCTGCCAGTTCCGCAAGTACGGCACTGGCATCCAGCAGAGCACTGATGTTCGGGTAGTCCTGCAAACGGGATAGAACCGCCAACTTCGCTGGGTGCCTGAGCTGTATGTGATCATGAACATCGCACAGGAACGCCTCGGACCTGCTCACCGGCACAACCTTGCCATCAGCAAGCGCAAGCGAGTAGATGCGGCCCGCCTGCATCTCATCAGCAGCAGGATAGAACTCGGGCAAACGGGTAGTTTTCATGTCTAACGCCTTAGCGACGAGGGCCGCGACAAACAAGCAGCGCCCAGCAATATATGAACCCGACGAGGCCGTCCTCCCCCGGGGGAGCTGCCTTCAATCCAGAGCGACATCAAACGACAAGTCCCTGTTCTGCGAATACAGCGCCAGCAGGCGCGCCCTGATACTCGCCAGGCGATTCGAGATCCATCGATTCAACACTTCGTTCGGGTCTATCAGCAGTTTTTCCTTCGCGCGTGTGGCCTCGCTGTTGATTTCGACATAACGCCTTGCGATCTCCAGCACCTCAACGTCATCGAGATGGCTGAGCATGATCGACACGTCCGCCGGCGGCACCTCTAGATGGTCGAGTGCATATTCGATGGCCAGTATGTCGTTGAGGCTCTGCAGGTAGGTGCGCAACCTGACATTGCCCGGTTCTGTCAGGTAATGCTGAAGTCGCCCCCAGGTCGTCACGAAGCGGCGCTTGCAGAAGTCATAGATGCGCAGCAGTTCCTTCATCTCTGAAAAACGGGCATGAATGCTGCCAAAGCGATCGGTAACAACCCCCTCTCCGTAATAGAACATGTCGGAAAAAAGCGAAGCTACCTTGGGTGAGTTGTCACCGGGGATCACACCGATATCGAATGCAGGATCATGCACGGTCAGCGAGTTGAGGTGATGGGGGCAGGACCGAAAAAACGCCGCCTCGGGCATGTCGGCGAACCTGCGCGAGCACAGTTCGATGTCTGCCAGCAGTAGATTCACCTGCCCGGCAATGTGCAAGGCCCCCGACAGCGGCGTCTTGTTGTTGAGCACGTCATACTGCTCGAGCGAGAGCGTGCCGTGCGGCTCGTAGAGCGCCAGCAAATCATGATCAGACGACGCATTACCCATTCCGAGCGGAATTGAGCCCATGGGCGCGTAGCCCAGTATGCGTACTGAACAGTGCTTCTCCATCTGCTCGATGGCAGCGTCGACCTGCTCCTGCAGATCAGGATTCGCGCACCTGTCGATCAGCTGTACGCGCATCACTGAGCCCCCTGCCCATCCAACAGGAAATCATACTTCTCCGGCGCACTGTCCTGCCGGGTAAAACGATCGGTAATCCGATAAAGACACCTGACTCGTCGATCGAGCTCGCTCTCCTGATACGCGTAGCAGATCGAACAACCCAGCAGCGCAAACGCCTGTGCCAGTGGCTCTAGATCAGCGCGCTCGACCCGCAGGATTACGCCGTTGAGACTGACCCGGCCAGTATTGCTGAAGTTCGCCAGCACGAACGAGCGGCACAATTTCAGCAGTGTTTCGTAATAGGCACTTTCCGCCTGGTACGGCGTCTTGAGAAAGTACGGATGCATCACCGGATAGGGCAGTTCGGTGATATTCGTTTGCATCATGTGCTCGATCAGCGACAGCAAAGCCGGTCGATTGAGGTAGGTCTCATAGTCGCGGGCCGACAGCCGAAGTGGAACCAGCGAGCGCTTGCGATGGATCAGGAAAGCGGCGCGATGCTTGCCGCTGTCCATGTTGAAGTGGCCCTCATCCGCATTCCAGTCAGCGTTGACCGCATGATTCAGGAAAAACAGAGGATCGACGGACTCGGTCTGCCGCATGCGTTCATACACCTGCCTGCGACTTTTCAACACGTTGTCTATCCATGCAGCCGTCTGTGCGATGCCAAATTGTTCGGCGGCGTTACGGCAATACAGATCGATATAGTGATCCGGAGTCGCATCGGCCTCACCATCGAACCACTTGAACAGTTCAAGGTAGGGAAACAGCGTGAGCACCGGACTGTCCTTGAACAGTCCGTTGCCGTCGCGGCGTGCAAACGCAAGCAATGCCGGTACCCACGCCAGCACCTCATCCGCCGCGACTTCGATGAGCGCATCGTCCTTGTAGGCAGGGCGAAACAGGCCGTCCAACTCGGGAACCACAGTGGGCAGGCTCAATCGCTCGCCAATGATGTCGTTGTAGATCCTTGCCATCACGGCGCGATCCTGGTCAGACCGCCACGACATGTTGGAGCCGTCCACGGGGCAGAAGATGACATGTCCGAACCCTTCTGCAGCCAGGCTCAACGCAATGCTTTCATGCTCGAAGATGTTGTTCACGCAGACAATCACCAGAGCCTGCCTGTCAGCTGCGGCAGAGCTCGTGACCGGTATGCCCTCGTGAACGCCTATCTCGGCCGCACGCTTATCGATGAAGCCGGTGATGTTGCAGCCACTGCGCAGGTAGCGCGAAACCATGGTGCCGCGATGGGCCGCACCGTAGAGAATGACTGGCGTGTGCACTGTCCACATCATAGCGGGCAAAGGTCCTTGAGCAGGCGCATGAACTCGGCGTCCGGCTCACGCTCACGAACCGGAAACGACATGAACGCAGGATGCTTCACGACGACAGGCAACGTGTGCAGAGTGCGGCAATGATCCATCAGAGCCTGCGCCTGCCGCTCGCGGAAATACGCCTCCCACTCATCCTTCTTCATCTTGAGCGGAATGCCATCGAAACCCTGACGTTCAAGATAGAACGCGCGATGGGAGCCATCGAGGATATTGAAACGATGCAACGCCTCGTCGAACACGGCGACGGACGCAGCCTCGCGGTAGTAGTCGCTCAAGTCGAAGAAGGTCTTGGAGCGGTAGAACTCAGCCTGTTCCCGGGTAAAGAGCTCATCGAACGGAAGCAGTGTTTTGACGACCGGATCATCCAGACGCACGTTCGTCGCCTTGTCGATGAGGTCCTGCGACTGGCCTTGCCACTTGAAGTAGTCGGCGTAGTCGTGATCGATGCCATCGTAAGAGCGCCGCACGGTATACACGTAGTCCTTGTGCACAATGGATGTCACATAGTCTGACAACGTACTCAGAATGTAGTCTGTGGCTCGAACGGTATACAGATCGTCAAAGCTTGCGCAGGGCGTAGCGTAATCTCCGGAATAGAAGGCATTCCACGCACGCGTCATGGCAGCGGCCTTCTCTCCGCGGAGATAAACCGGCAGGTGAAGAATCGTCGTATAGCCAACACCACGCAGAACACGCGCGATCTCGGGATGAGCGAGGCCATTACCTATCGCCACGAAGACCGGCACGTTACCGTGCTGCTGCAGGCATGCCTCGACGCTCATTACCGGCACTGGCGAATCCGCGACACCTTCCGGCTTGCGATCGATGATGGCGCGCACACTCACGCCGTGCTGCAGCAAACGCCGACAGAACCCGACGCCTATCTGACCGCCGCCGTAAACGACGACAGACTCAGCCATCGAAGAAAGTTCGTTCATTGATCGCACCTGAAATTTCCTTGTAAAGCGACCGGCGCCTGTTTGACTGCCAGGGTTTCCGGGAAGCCATGCGGATCATGAGCGTCCTGGTACAGCGTAAAGCACCACATCGAAGGTACTTGGCGAATGACAGCGCAGGTAAAGTCGATAACCCAGGTCGTAATCCTGCAGTTGCTCAGCTATCTCCCAGAGATGCTCGGCGCGGTGATAGATACTGATGGCCAGACGGGGGCGATGTGTGCGCAAAAGATTCTCCGCACCGCGTAGCGCTGCAGGTTCTTCCCCCTCGACATCCATCTTGATGAAGTTGGGAGCAAAACCCGGCAACGCGTCATCCAGACGAACGCAGCACACGGGATTGCCGCCCGACTCGATGAGGTGACCGCCCGCCCCCAACGCGGGATCATAACCACTCACTCGGTTGCTGTCCGACACGCCACAGGGGAAATGGATCGCTCCGGGAACCGAGCCGAGCTGCGCTGTCAGGTATCGATAGTTATCCAGATCCGGCTCGAACGTCGCCAGGCTGGCGAAACGAACGCCCGCGCCCAGAAACGCCTGGACGGTATCTCCGGTGTAGGCGCCACAGTCGATGAAACGCAGCGGTTCGGGCAGGCGAGGCAGGTCGCTGGGAAAGTATTGCTGAGCAGAAATCGGAGGCAGGCAGCGAGGGTCACCCTGGGTGCGATACCCCACGATCGCGTCCAGCAGCGTCTTGCTGGCTTCATCGGCCAGCGCTGCGCGCAGCGAATCGACACGAGAGGCGTGCCGCTCGTAGAACTGCGGCTCGACCAGCCAATAACGAAACGGCTGGTCCTCGGGGTAGAGGCGAACGAACTCCACCATGCTGACAATGCGGGCGTAACCCAGGGCCTCGAGGTCGTCGAAAATGACCTGGGTATCCACATGGGCGTTGAACACGCCGATCAACACACAGGCTGTGCTCGGATCCTGACTGGCCGCCCAACGCTGGGCGCTATAGACAGGCAGGCCATCGACTTCTTTCAGGCTTTCATCCCGATCAAGAAAAGCGTCCACGGACTGACCGCGAGCCGTCAGATAATCACGTACCCGCCTTCCCGCAAGCCTTGCTCCGTATATCAACAAATGATCCAGGCCGAACTCATTCGCCATGGTCCGCCACCTTGATCAGAACTGCGTGTCCATTGAGGTTATGCATGAAGCGATAGCCCTGGTGCTGCATCGCGAACTCATTGACCATGCGCGTGACCCCTTCGCAGCCATAGAACCCGTAATCGTCGAAAACGACCACGCCGCCTTTCACGAGCCGGGGCGCCGCCCAGAGCAATACATCGCGAGCGGAGTCGAAGACATCCACATCGATATGCACCAGTGCCAGCCTGTCGCTGACCAGTTCCGCGTTGTGTTCCGGAAACATGCCGACCAGTACGCGAACCCGCTCCGCCACCTGGCAACGCTCAGCCAACCCGACGACCAGATCGACCCCGGTGTCAGCATGCTCACCGCCATGGTAACTGGTGTCATGCGAGCCGGCCTTGACCACACCACTGAAGGTGTCAGCCAGGAACACCCTGCGTCCCTCGCGCGGATCGGCCATCGCCATCAAACATCCCGAGCCACCGCGCCACACGCCGACTTCCAGGAAATCACCGTCGACACCGCCTAGCTGGCGAACCAGCGTCCACAATTCATACAAGCGCATCATGTCGACCAGGGTGTGATCGCGCACGGCCTCGTACACCTCGCGAAACGCGGCGTCATTGACCCATGGCGCGTGGCTGGCCATGGGCAGAACACGCGCATGGCGCACTTCTGGTGATTTTTCATGAGCCCAGTCAGGCTGGCCACGCAGGTAGCCATAGCACAGGCCAGTCAGACGACGCTTGAGCCACGCCTTCATGCAGGAGGTTCCAGCGATACAGCCATCTGTTGCGCCAGTTCCTCGCGGCCAAGGAAGGGATACAGGTCCTCCAGGGCGCCCGATACCGGCTTGCCATTCTCGTCGATGCGCGTCATCACCCGAGGCACACGCGGCTCCTCGACCTGCACCAGCACCTCGCAGATCACCGGACCATCGCGATCCAGCACGGCCTGCAGGTGGGTCTGCAGATCAGCATGCGACTCGATGCGTGCATAACCCACACCATAGGCGCTGGCCAGTTGCGCCAGGTCCGGCAACTGCAGGCCACTGCTGGAGTCGGCGCCGACCAGCAGTTTGAAATGCATGTTCTGCGACGTGCGAATCGAGGCATAGCCCTGGTTATTGATGACGAAGCACTTGATCGGCAGTTTCTGCGCGGCAAGGGTCGCCAGCTCCTGAACGTTCAGTTGCAAGCCGCCGTCACCTTCGACACACACAGTCGGCTGGCGACCGGAGGCCAGGCAGGCGCCAATCGCCGACGGGATACCAAAGCCCATCGACCCGGTACCACGGTTATGGAAGCAGCGCTGGCCCTTCTTCAGGCGCAGGTTGAGCAGGAACAACTCCGACGCGAAGCCTGAACTGCCCGGAGCGATCACGTCCCCTTCGTTGAGCAGCAAGGACAACTGATCGGTGAAGTAGTACATGCTCACGCCCTGACTGTCGTCGGCATGCTCGGCTTGCAGCAGCGGATATTGCTTGCGCCACCCAGCGATGCGCGCCAACCAGTCAGCGTAGGACGGCAGTCGATCACGGGAAACCTTGGCCGTCAGTGCCTCGATGAAGGGCTTGACGTCGGAGACCACCGCCACCTCGATGGGCATCTGCAGCTTGGCAATTTCCGCCGCGTCGATATCCACCACCACCTTCTTCGCGTACGGGGCGAAATGTGCGTGGTTGTATGCAGTCAGCGCCATGTCCAGACGCGAGCCGAGGACGATGAGCAGGTCGCAGTTCTGCAGGGCGAAATTGGCCCAGCGCGGGGCGATTGAGCCGGGACGGCCGCCGTACAACGGGTGCTCGTCCTCGATGATATCCATGGCCAGCCAGGTCGGCATGATCGGTACGCCCGCCGCGTCGATCAGTTGATTGAACGCCTCGACCGCCCCGGCCATACGGATGCCGCTGCCGGCAATGATGCCCGGACGCTTGGCCTCGCGCAGCAGTGCCACGGTCTGCGCCACAGCACTGCTGATGTCGGGTTGCTCGACCGCCACAGGTGCTTGCGCCCGGCGCAAGGTGGAGGGGTTGACCTGCGCCGCCTGCACATCCAGCGGTACGTCCAGCCACACCGGGCCACGGCGCCCGCTGAGCGCAGCGTGCTCGAGTTGGTCGAATACCTCGGCTACCGCTTCAGGGTCGGTCAGCGTGACGGCCGCCTTGGTGATCGGCTCGACGATCGAAACGATATCGGCCTCCTGCACACCCAGCATCCGCAGCCCGGTGCCTGCTTTGAGATCGGCGCTCTTGACCTGACCGGACACGAAGAACACCGGTGTGGAATCCAGCCAGGCTCCAAGTACCGCGGTCACGGTATTGGTCGCCCCAGGGCCGCAGGTCGTCATGCAGGCAGCGGGACCACCGGTAAGCTTGCCCGCCGCCTCGGCGGAGATGGCGGCTGCCTGCTCATGTAGGCAAAGCACGGGTTCCAGCTCAGGATGACGCCCCAGGGCATCGTTGAGGTGCATGGCACCACCACCCGGCAAGAAGTAGACCTGCCCCACCTTCAAGCGCGCCAGGCGCTCCATGATGTAATCCGCTACACGGACAGTCTGAGTCACGTTCGATACCTCTCGAGTCCGGCGCTCAAGCGAGCCGGGTCAGAAATTGCAGGGCCGACCAGAAGCCGGCGCCATGGTCCTTGTGTCCCTGCCAGACTTCGGGGATGAAGCTGACATGGGGATGGCGTTTGATCTGCGCCCAGGCGGCCGGCCAGTCGATGTCGCCGGTGCCCATCAGTACGCCTTCGCCGTTGATGCCCTTGGCATCGGCCACGTGCAGATGCGCCGAGTGCGGCAGCAGCAACGCCAGCGCCTGCTGGAAGTCGAGGCCGAAGTGGAAGCAGGTCATCTGCAGGTGCGACAGGTCCAGGCACAGGCGCAGGTCATGCTCGCGAGCCTGCGCGGTCAGCTCTTCAGGCATCATGAAGATGTTCTGGTGACGCTGGCCACCGAAATGCCAGGGGAAAGGCGCCATGTTCTGCGGGATCAGCTCGGTACCGGCGAAGTCGACCTGACGGCAGGCCTCATGGAAACGGTCATAGAGCTCGGCACGCATCGCCAGCGGACGCGGCTCATCGGCGGAGAAACCACCGATATTGGCGACGATCAGGCGCGCATCGGCTTCAGGGAAGAACTCGCCGATCTCCAGGGTCGCATCCACCACCCGCTGCAAATTGTCGATGGAGCGCTGGCGATAGGCCGGATCGTCCGCAGCCAGGTCCAGCAACTCGCTGTTCTCGAACAGTTCCGGGGCATGCACCACCAGCCGTGAGCACTCCACTGCGGCGAGAAACGGCTGCGGCTTGAGGCTGAGGTCGCGGTAGGACAGGTGGAATTCGAACAGGTCCGGACTGATTCGCCGCCGGTAGTCGAGGAAGTCGTGGTAGCGCACCGGCACGCCCCAGCGGATCGGCAGGTCGAACGCCAGGCGTTGCTCCTGGGCCTGCTCGCTCAGGTCACTGTCGAAGAGGAAATCGCCCTGGGCGATATCACGCCCGGCCGGTTTGCCCAGCAGTTCCGGTAAACGATACGGCGGCAAGCCCTGGCCAGGGCTGGCAATACGCAGCATCGAAGCGTCCATGACGGTGCCACGGGTAATGTCGCGTGCCGCGATCACACTCTTGCCGAGATTCTCGCGGTTCAGCAGTTCCCCCTGACTGGCATGGCGCCCCGGGCCCTGCCAGGGCAATGCCAGCTCCAGTTGACGAATGCCGTCGACAAGCTGGCGGAATTCTCCCGGCTCCAGGCTGGCCAGATGGTCCGGGCCTTCCATGCCCCGATCCAGGGTGATGTGCCGTTCCACCAGCTTGGCGCCCAGCGCCACTGCGCCCAGGGTGATGGCAATGCCGCGCTCATGACCGGAATAGCCAATCAGGCCGTGCAATTCCTGCAGGCGCCGCAGATAGCCAAGCTGGATATCGGCCTCCGGAGCCGGATAGGCGCTGTTGCAATGCAACAAGGCGAACGGCGTACCGAGCGCCTTGAGCTGCTCGATGGCCCGCACGATCTCATGCTCGAAGGACATGCCCGTGGACAGGATCAAGGGTTTGCCCAGGCTGGCGGCCTTGGCAATCAGGTAGGGATTGCACAGATCTGCCGAAGCGATCTTCAGCGCCGCCACGTCGAAACCCGCCAGCGCGTCGACACTGGGCTCGTCCCAGGGCGTGCACAGGTAGGTAATGCCCTTCTGCGCGCAATAGGCGCGCACCTCGCGGTGTTCATCGAGGCTGAGCTCCACCTTGTCCAGCAGGTCCTGGATGTACTCGACGCCCAGGTCCTCGGCGCGCGAACCATCGGCCTTGCGGCGGTACAAGGCGTCGCGGTTGCGCAGCTGGAACTTGACGCAGTCGGCACCGGCCTCGATGGCGGCATCGACGAGGCGCCGCGCCAGCTCCAAAGAGCCGTTGTGATTGTTGCCGACTTCGGCGATGACGTAGACGCGATCGCCCCCCAGCGGGAAGCCGTCGATCAGAAATGAGGTCATTGGATTTTCGTTCGCCATGAGGTCACACCGCTCGATTCGAAGCGGAAGTTCTGGGTCTGACAGCCCAACGCGCCTACCGCGTCGACCACGCGCTGGCGGTGCTGGGGCTGCACATAGAACAGGAAGAAGCCGCCACCGCCGGCACCCAGCAGCTTGCCGCCACAGGCCCCTGCGGCCAGAGCGGCTGCGTAGATATCATCGAGCCGGCCATCGCTGATGGCCGAGGAGAAACGCTTTTTCAACTGCCAGGCTTCGTCCAGGCAGGTGCCGAACGCCCTGAGCTCGCCGCGAATGAGAAAGTGGTGCATGCGCCGACACAGGGTGACGCTGGCACTGAGCAGCTCGGTTTGCGACAGCTCGGCTTCGATCTCCTCACGCTGCAGCTGATGCAGGCGCCCGGAGTCATGGGAGATGCCGGTATCGCACAGCACCAGGCAGGACTCCAGCTCGTTGCGGATGGCGTCCTCCAGCCGAATGGGATGGACGAGGTTGCGCTGATTCTCGAACTCGATCAGGTTGAA
This sequence comes from Ectopseudomonas khazarica, assembly GCF_017915135.1. Lineage (NCBI taxonomy): Bacteria > Pseudomonadati > Pseudomonadota > Gammaproteobacteria > Pseudomonadales > Pseudomonadaceae > Ectopseudomonas > Ectopseudomonas khazarica. The sequence goes on from NZ_CP068551.1 coordinate 3,417,492, forward strand.
CCCACCAAAGGCGGAGGCGTACTGATCCTGCCAGCCACCGGCGATGCCAAAGCACAGGCGCTCGGCCTGGAACGCCAGCTCGGCAATCTCGTAGGTGTTCCAGCGGTCCTGGCGCAGCTCGTTGAACACCGCGATGGTTGCCGTGGTGGCCGCTGAAGAGCCGCCAAGCCCCGACCCCACTGGAAAATCCGAACGCAGGTACAGGTCGAATCCGTACTTGGGTTTGATCACTGCGATGATGGTGGCCAGCAGGCTCTTCTCCCCTGCGGCCAGCAGTTCGGCCAGGGAGCTGTAGTGTTCTTCGCGCTTCAGGTCTTCAGCGAAGATGCTGATCCGGCCATCGTCGCGCGGGATCAGCGTGGCATGGGCGTACAACCCCACGGTGCAACTGAGCACCGCCGCCGAGTGGTCGATGAAGAAATAGGTGAGGTCCGCGCCGCCGCCACAGAAGCTCATGCGCACGGGCGCGCGAGCACGCGCCAGCACGGGCACCTCGGCGCTGGCGGCCATCTGCCGGGTATACACCTCCACCAGGCGACCATGCTCATCCAGCCCCGGCAGCGCGTTGTGACCCAGGTCGAAGGCCTTGAGCAGGTCCTCCCGCGGCACGCCAATCTGCACCGAGCGGAATTCCTCGTTCATGCAGGCGGTCACCTGCTCGTCCGTTCTGCCCCCTTGCAGCAGGTGGCGGCGTACGTCACCGTTGGTCACCACGCCGAGCAAGCGCATGTCATCAGCGACCACGAAGGATATCTGCAGAGCGCCAGCCTCGATGCATTCGATGGCGTCGAGAATGCTCTGCCGTTCGCGGATGCTGAGGGTTTGCGCGAGCAGGCTCATGATCAGGACTCCATCCGAAAGTCATTGGCGTAGCGATCGAGCGACTCCGGCGTGCCGATATCGATGAAGCGACCGCTGTACTCGATGACACTCACGGCCTCTCGGGCCAGCAACTCGGGCAGCAGTTCCTGCTCCATCGAGCACGCACGCACGGCAGCGCTGACGAAGGTATCGCAGGTGAAAGCGTAGACGCCCGCGTTGATCAGGCCCGCTCCTCCGCGACCTTTCTCCAGCAACGCCTGCAGCTGGCCAGCGGCGTCGATTTCTAGGCTGCCGTAACGACTGCGATCGTCCACACGTGCTCCCAGCAGCGCATTGCCGGGCCCCTGCATCATCAGCCTGTAGCCATCGACATCGACGAAGGTATCGGCGTTGAGCACCAGGTAGCGGCCCTGCGCAGGCTGCTCACGCAACGCGTTGAGCAGCGCGCCCCCCGTGCCCATCGGGCTGGACTCGACCACCAGCGTCAGTGGCAGCCCTGCGTCACGTGCCAGGCCAGCGAGCTGCTCGGCCACCTGCTCGGCTCGATAATGGGCGCAGAGCACCGCCTCGCTGATACCGGCGCGCGCCAGCTGACGCAGCACGCGTGCCAGGAACGGTTCGCCGTGTACCGGCACCAGCGCTTTCTGCGCATCGGTCACGCTGCGCAGGCGCGTGCCGAAACCACCGCAGAGCACATAGGCACGCATCAGCGCAGCCTCCGCACGTAGGTTTCCAGGCTGCACGCGGCATGCTCCAGATGATCCTCGGTGAGCCCCGGCCAGAGACCGATCCAGAAGGTGTCACGCATCACCTTGTCGGTCACTGTCAGCTCACCGCTCACACGGTATTGCTGGCCTTGCATGTAGGGCTGGCGCGTCAGGTTGCCAGCGAACAGCAGCCGCGTGCCTACACGTTGCTCATCCAGATGGCGCAGCAGCCCGACCCGCTCGATGCCGCAACCATCGCGCAGGGTCAGCGGGAAGCCGAACCATGACGGTTCGCTGCCTGGCGTCGCGTGCGGCAGGATCAGTTGCTCGGCACAGCCGGCCAGACGCTCGCTGAGCCAGGCGAAGTTGCGCTTGCGTGCGGCAATGAAATCATCGAGGCGATCCATCTGCGCCAGGGCACAGGCGGCCTGCATGTCGGTGATCTTCAGGTTGTAGCCCAGGTGCGAGTAGGTGTACTTGTGGTCGTAACCTTCCGGCAAATCGCCCAGCTGCCAGCAGAAGCGTTTGCCACAGGTGTTGTCCTCGCCTGGCGCGCAATAGCAGTCACGTCCCCAGTCGCGGAACGACTCGACGATGCGCTTGAGCAGCGGCGAGTCGGTGAACACTGCCCCGCCCTCGCCCATGGTGATGTGGTGGGCCGGATAGAAACTCAGCGTGCCCAGGTCGCCGAAGCTGCCTACCTGACGCCCTTCGTAGGTTGCGCCGAGGGCATCGCAGCAATCTTCGATCAACCACAGGCCATAACGGTCGCACAATTCGCGGACGACTTTGAGGTTGAACGGGTTGCCCAGCGTATGGGCAAGCATGATGGCCTTGGTACGTGGCCCGATGGCGGCTTCGATCAAAGCCGGATCGATGTTGTAGGTGCCCAGTTCGATATCGACGAATACCGGCACCGCACCAAACTGCAGGATGGGATTGACCGTGGTGGGAAAACCGGCGGCCACGCCAATCACTTCGTCGCCCTTGCGGATCGCTCGGTCGCCCAGACGTGGCGAGGTCAACGCGGAGAACGCCAGCAAATTGGCCGAAGAGCCGGAGTTGGTGGTCAGCACACCACGCCGCCCCAGATAACGGGCCAGGCGCTTCTCGAAGGCCTGGTTGAAGCGCCCGGTGGTCAACCAGCCATCCAGCACGGCCTCGGTCATGTTTTTCAACTCGCCCGCGCCGATCACCTTGCCGGACGGCGGCACGGCATCGCGGCCGGCTTCGAAGGCAGCAGGAGCCAATTGCAGTTCGGCATAGCGCTCCACCAGCTCGGCAATCTGCTGCCGCAGCGCCTGCGCCGTCTGTTCACTCATGGGTTTCGCCTTGATAGGCCGCGATCTGCGCACGGCTGAATGTCTGCATGTCCTCGCCGGCCTGCCAGGCCTGGTGCCAGTCGAGGGTTCGTTCGATGGACTGCTGCAAGGTCCAGCGCGGGCGCCAATCCAGTCGGGTACGCGCCTGGCTGGAGTCCAGCGCGAGCAGGCCAGCCTCGTGCGGCTGCTCACTCGCCTCGACCGACCAGCGCGCCTCATCAGGCCAGCGCCGGGCCAGCCGCTCGACCAGTTCGCCGACGCTGACCAGCCCCTCGTTGTCGGGGCCGAAGTTCCAGGCCTCCGCCACGGCCTCGCCCTGCTCGACCAGCGCCTGCGCCAGGCGCAGATAGCCGTGCAGCGGTTCGAGCACGTGCTGCCAGGGGCGCACGGCCTGCGGGTAGCGCAGCGTCAGTGACTGCCCGGCCTGCCAGGCACGCAGGATATCGGGCAGCAGACGGTCAGCCGACCAATCGCCACCGCCGATCACATTGCCGGCCCGCGCCGTGGCGAGCGCAATACCGGACTCGCGCAGGAACGACTCGCGCCAGGACGCGCACAACAACTCCACGCAGGCCTTGCTGCTGCTGTAAGGGTCATGTCCACCGAGGCCATCACTCTCGCGGTACGGCCAGAGCCATTCACGGTTCTCGTAGCACTTGTCGCTGGTCACCACCAACATCGCACGCACACTGTCGCAATGGCGCACCGCCTCCAGCAGGTTGACCGTACCCATGACATTGGTCGCGTAGGTCTCGACAGGCGCACGGTAGGATTCACGCACCAGCGGCTGAGCCGCCAGGTGCAGGACGATTTCCGGGCGAAACGTCGCTACGGCCTCGCTCACGCGCTGGGTATCACGGATGTCGGCCAGGGTCCCCGGCACCTGCTCGTGCAGTTGCGCAACCTGCCACAGAGAAGGCCCGTCGGGAGCCGGCAATGCATAACCGCAGACCTCTGCCCCCAGCTCCCGCAGCCACAGCGCCAACCAGCCGCCCTTGAAACCGGTGTGCCCGGTCAACAGGACCCGGCGGCCTGCCCAGAACGCCGTATTCACGACCATAGACGCCACTCCGCCTGGCCGCTCTTCCAGCGCTCTTCGAGCAGCACACGATCGCGCAGCGTATCCATCGGCTGCCAGAAGCCGCGATGCAGATGGCTCATCAACTGCCCCTGTTCGGACAGCTGACGCATCGGCTCGTACTCCCAAGTGGTGTCGTCGCCGTCGATGTAATCGAACACGCCCGGCTCGAGTACGAAGAAGCCACCATTGATCCAGCCGCCATCGCCCTGAGGCTTTTCCTGGAAGCCCCGCACCTGCTGTCCCTGGACATCCAGAGCACCATAACGGCCAGGTGGCTGTACGGCCGTCACCGTGGCGAGCTTGCCGTGGCCACGGTGAAAATCGATCAGTTGCGGAATGTCGATGTTGGCGACGCCATCGCCGTAGGTCAGGCAGAAGGTCTCATCGCCCAGGTAGTCACGCACACGCTTCAGGCGACCGCCCGTGGCGGTGCTCTCGCCGGTGTCGACCAGGGTCACACGCCACGGCTCGGCATGCCGGTTGTGGATGTGCATCTGGTTCTCTGCCATGTCGAAGGTCACGTCCGACATGTGCAGGAAGTAGTTGGCGAAATACTCCTTGATGACGTAACCCTTGTAGCCCAGACAGATCACGAAATCGTTGATGCCGTAGTGGGAGTAGATCTTCATGATGTGCCAGATGATCGGCTTGCCGCCTATCTCGATCATCGGCTTGGGCCGCAGGTGAGACTCTTCGCTGATACGCGTGCCCAGCCCACCGGCCAGAATGACTGTTTTCATAGACTCGCCCAGGTCGTCCGCTCAGACCGACAATTCATTGACCTTACCCCACTCCCACGAACCATTCGAGCAAAATGCATGCCGCACTGCAGAAGGATACGGGGAGAGCAAGACATGACGGGGAAACGTGAAGCGAACCGCCACGGCCGTCCCGCCCAAAGGGGGCGGGAGCGTAGCAGCACTGGGGAGGAGGCGGCTAGTTAACGCAACTGATTGAACAGGTTCAGACCGGCAATCTTCACGTAGCTCTGCTGCGCGGCTTCGAGCACGATGGTCTGGAATGACAGGCGCGACAGCGCCTCGGCGTAATCCAGCTCTCGCAGGTCGGCCTGCACGGACTTGTTCACCAGGGTGACATCCTCGTTGTCGATCTGCGTGGTCTCGATCAGGTTGCGCCGGGCACCGATCTCGGTGCGGACCTCATCGACGTTGCCCATGCCGTTGTCGAGGTTCTTCAGGGCAATGGCCACCTCGTCACGGATCGCCAGGTTGCCGGCCGGCGAGGTCGGCGAGGACTCCAGGGTCTGGCGCAGGCGCGCAATGGTGTCGAGGATGCTGCGCTGCTCCTGGAACTGCGGCTGCACGCCGAACTCATCGCCGCCCGCCGCGTTGGCCGGGGCGGAAATGCTGAAGTCGACCCCATAGACGTTGAAGGTCGACGGATAGGGGCCCGCTGCGGTACCCGTGCTCAGCACCGGGCTGCCAGGCCCGAGCGGCTGGGCGTAGACCTCGTAGTTGGTCGCATCGGTGAAGCGCACCACCACCCCGGCCGTGGGAAACTGCGCGTCGAAGGTCGCCTGATTGACGATGGTGCCGCCCGAGACCACCGCACCCGAGGCGTTGGTCGAGGAACGGGTCACGGCGAACTCGGTCTCGGCCGACTGCAGGGTGAAGCTGTGGGTACCGATGCCCGGCGTACCCGCCGTTGCCGGCGGCTGAATGTCCGCCAGCAGGTTGTCCAGGTCCATGGAGTTGTCGCCGTCCTTCAGCACCACGTCGAGCTGAAAGCGCATGCCACGGAAGTTGATCGTGTTGCCACTGTTGGCCAGCGGGTCGATCTTGCCGCCGCCCGGAATCTCGGACGTGACATCGGCCCCGGAAGCGTCGTAGATGCGGAATTCGTTGCCGCTGACGAACGCCAGCGAATAGGGCTCGCCACTGCGGAAGGTGGAGTTGAAAGCGCGGTCGTCCTCGACCAGGCCCGGCGAGATGAACACGCGCTGCTCGTCGGCGGGGACCGCCGGAATGCTGGTGGCCGGCAGCGGCGGCGTCGGCAATGCCGGGTTGTTGACACCGTCGGTGTTGGCCACCCGGTTGGCATTGGTGACGCTCTCGAACAGACGCTTGCCGTTGTCGTTGATCGCCACGTTGGTCGAGCTGGCGACCTGCAGGCTGCGCTGGCCTTCGTCACCGAAGTAGGAGTAGGTGCCGTCCGGGTTGCGGACGAACGGCTCGGTCTTGCCCAGGTTGCCGCTGAACAGGTATTCGCCACGGGCGTTGCGGCTGTTCATCAGGTTGAGCAACTCGGCCTCGCGCTCCTCCAGCTCCTTGGCGATCGACTGGCGATCCTCTGCCGACAGGCTTCCGCCGCCGGCACGCACGGCCAGTTCGCGCACCCGCTGCATGACGGTGTTGACCGAGTTGAGCGTGGTCTCTTCCTGCACCAGGCTGTTTTCCGCTGCCGTCAGGTTGTCGTTGTACTGCTTGAGCACGGCCTGCTGCTGCTCCAGCTGCAGCAGGCGCACCGAGGCCACCGGATCGTCCGCTGGCGTGAGGATGCGGTTGCCGCTGCTGATCTGTTCCTGGGTCCGGATCACATTGGAATAGTTGCGCCCCAGACCGGAAACGCCGTTGTTGAACGCCTGGATGGATGAAATGCGCATGACCATGGGGCTTGCCTCTTGCAACGCCTGTCAGTTGAACAGGCTACACCCTCTCGATGCCGGGAGGGTGACTATCAGAATGTATTGATCAGGGTATCGAACAGGCTACGCGCAACTTGAATGATCTGCGCCGACGCCTGGTAGTACTGCTCGAACTGGATCAGCTTGGCGGCCTCCTCGTCGAGGTTCACCCCGGAGACCGAATCGCGGTTGTCGGTGGCCTGCTTGAGGATCGCACCGGTCGCCTCTCCGTCGACCCGCGCCTGGCTGGTCAGGGTACCGACACGCTCGACGAGGTCACCGTAGGAGTCGGTGAAACTTGCACCGGTCGTGCCGGGCGCCGCCGGGTTGATGCCGATCACCGCCTTGTTCTGCAGGTCGGTCAGTTTCAGGGCGTTGCGGTTGTCGGACACGCCATTGGTGTTGAACGACACCGAGAAGTTGTCGCCGCCCTCGGGACGGCCACTGATGGTGACTTCGTAATCGAAGGTGCTGGGCACGTTCGGCGGGTTGGCCGGTACGGTGATGGTGACCGTGTTGTTCTGTCCCGGCACGATGCTGCCGGTGTCGATCACGTTGCCGTTGATGTCGACCACATCGTAGCTCTGGGTCGCACCACCGCCCGCCCCCATCACGATGCGCAGGGGCGGCGCATTGCGCAGACTGGTCTCCAGGTCGGCCTGTGCGACCGGATCGTAGATGTCGATCTCGGTGAGCAGGCTCGGCTGGGTGATCTTGCCGGTGCCGATGTTGGCCGGGCTGGTCTCGGCCTTGAGCGGCGAGGCGAACGCCAGCTCTTCGGCGTTCTTCATGTCGGCACGCATGTGGCTGCCGGCATTGCGGGTCGGCATGATGGAGAAGCGATCCCCCGCGGCGAAGGTGCCCGCCGCCACGCCGAGCGAGAAGCCATCGACCTCCGGGGCCGGGACGGTGGTGATATCGAACGTCGCCGGCGTCGGCGGGAACAGGGTGCCATCGGAGACACGCCGCACCACGTACTCGGTCGCGCTGGTGAACTGCACCTCGTAGTCACTGGTGGTCAGCTGCGTGGTATCGGTGATGGTGACGTTGAGATTGGCCGTCGGGTCGCTGTTGCCGACGCGGGCCAGGCTGCGCTGGGCCAGCAGCAGCGGATCGTTGAGCGGCCTGAACAGCTCGTTGCCAAACTCGCCGTTGAGGTCCAGGCCCTGGCCCAGCTGGCGGTTGATCTGGTCGGTGACCGACAGCGCCAGGCGGCCGACCGCGTTCAGCGAGGTGTCCAGCACATCCTGGCGATAGCGCAGCAGGCCGCCCATCTCGCCACCGGTGATCAGCGAGGTGACGTTCTGCCGCGAGTTGCCGCTGACGAACTGGATTTCACTGCGCAACGGGTCGCTCTGCCCCGGCGTCACCTCCAGGCGTGCGGCATTGCTGCCCACCACCAGCGGCTGGCCGGAGCCGATGAACAGGTTGTAGGTGTTGTCGTCCTGCGGCACCACCGTCACGCCGACGAACTCGGAGAGCTTGCGCACCGCTTCTTCACGAGCGTCGAGCAGGTCATTCGGGGCCTGCCCGTTGGACGCCGCCACGGCGATGGCGTCGTTGTAACCGGCGATCGAGGTCGCCAGCTGATTGACCTGATCGGTCACGGCGGACAGCTGTTTGTTGATGAAGGCGTTCTGCTCGTTCAGCCGGTCATAGATCGTGTTGAAGCGCTTGGCCAGGCCTTCGGCTTCGGACAGCACCAGCTGCCGCGCCGGAATGTTGGCAGGGTCCTCGGCGGCCGTCTGCAACGCGGCGAACAGCTTCTGCAGGCCCGGCGTGACACCGGTGGTGCTACCTGCGAGCAACGAGTCGAGCTGGTTGATCTGACTCAGGTACGCCTGGGTGTCGCTGTTCAACGCCGTGCTGCTGCGCACCTGCGTATTGAGGAACTCGTTGTAGATGCGCCGCACATCGACCAGCGTAGTGCCCGAGCCGATGTACCCCGCCCCGCTGAACTGCGGCGTGCGGGTGGCCTGCACGGTTTCCTGGCGGGAGAAACCGGGCGTGTTGACGTTGACGATGTTGTGCCCCGTCACCGACAGCGACGTCTTGTTCGCTGCCAGCCCGGACAGGCCTATGTTGAGTAGGTCAGCCATGAGTCAACCTCAGGTCCTTGTGGTGGCGCTGTCGGCAGCGGCGATTGCCTGATAGGTCTGCATCTTGCGCGCGATCTGGGAGATCTTGCGGGCGTACTGCGGATCCGTGGCATAACCGGCCTGCTGCAGTTCCTTGACGAAGCGCTCCGGGTTGTCGGTGCTGCTCAGGGCCTTCTCGTAGCGCCCGTTGTTCTGCAGGAAGCTGACGTAGTCGTCGAAGCTCTGCGCATAGGAGTCGTAGGCACGGAAGTTGGCGGTTTCATGCACGGCCTTGCCGCCCTGATACTCGGTGGTCAGCACGCGCGCCGACTCGCCATCCCAGCTGTTGTGGGTCTTGATGCCGAACAGGTTGTGGCTGCTCTGACCATCGCCGGTACGAATGATGGATTTGCCCCAGCCGGTTTCCAGCGCGGCCTGCGCCACCAGGTAGCGCGGGTCCACGCCGATCTTCTCGGCGGCGGCCTCGGCCATCGGCAGCATGGTGGCGACGAACTCCTGCGGCGAACTGAATGCCGCCTTGCCCGGCGCCAGCGGGGGCTGGGCAATACGGCGGCCGGTCAGGGCGTCGCTGTTGCCCAGGCTCAGGGCCTTGTCCCGGGGCGCGGCGCTGCTCTGCGCCGGAATCCAGTCGTTGCCGGACAGGGTCTTGCCCTCCCCCTCCGCGGCAGACGGCACGATGCCTGCCAGCAGGCGGTCCGCCAGTTTTCCGGGCACGGCCAGGCGACGGCGATTGAGCAGCGCCACGTCATCACGGAAACCTTCGGCGCTGGCCACCTTGTCTGCCGCTTTGTCAGTCGTCGCCGCCACCGGCTGTTCGACCTGGGCGAACGGATTGGGGCGGCTCGACGGCTGCTTGATCTTCGACATCTGCCGTACCAGCACGTCGGCCAGGCCGATACCACGCCCTTCCTTGGAGAGCGTCACCGCCAGCTGCTGGTCGTACATGTCCTGATAGGTCTTGCTCTCGTTGCTGTTCATGAAGTTGCCCTCGCCGAACACGGCGTTGGCCGAACGCATGGCCTTGAGCATTTCGTTCATGAACAGCGACTCGAATTCCTGCGCGACCTTGCGGATGTTCTGCTCGCTGTCGCCACCGACCTTGAACTGGTTCAGGCGGTTCAGGTCGGTGAAGGCACCGCTGTCGATCGGGCTTTTGCCGTTGCCGAGCAGGCCGGCCGAGAGTCGAGAATCCATATCGGCAGTCCTCCTCAGATCACGATCAGGTCGGCCTGCAGAGCGCCGGCTTGCTTGAGCGCCTCCAGGATGGCCATCAGATCGGAGGGCGCAGCGCCCACCTGGTTAACCGCACGCACGATCTCGTCGAGGCTGGTACCCGGACCGAACTTGAACATCGGCTTGGCCTCCTCTTGGGCGCCCACGCGCGAGCGTGGCACCACCGCCGTCTGGCCGCCCGAGAGCGCGTCCGGCTGACTGACGATCGGGTCTTCGGTGATGGTCACCGTCAGGCTGCCGTGGGTGACGGCCGCCGGCTGAACCTTGACGTTCTGACCAATGACGATGGTGCCGGTACGCGAATTGATGATGACCTTGGCGATGGCCTGCCCGGCCTCCACCTCGAGATTCTCCAGAATCGACAGGTAGTCGACGCGCTGATTGGGGTCGAGCGGCGCGCTGACCCGGATCGAGCCGCCGTCGATGGCCTGTGCCACTCCCGGGCCCAGCAGGTTGTTGACATGGTCGACGATGTTCTTCGCCGTGGTGAAGTCGGGGCGATTGAGGTTCAGGGTCAGGTAGTTGCCCTGATCGAAACCGCTCGGCACCGGGCGTTCCACGGTGGCGCCGCCAGGGATGCGGCCGGCGGACGGCACGTTGACGGTGATGCGCGAGCCATCGGCGCCGCTGGCATCGAAACCGCCGACCACCAGGTTGCCCTGAGCGATGGCATAGACGTTGCCGTCGATGCCCTTGAGCGGGGTCATCAGCAGGCTGCCGCCGCGCAGGCTCTTGGCGTTGCCGATCGACGAGATGGTGATGTCGATGACCTGGCCCGGCTTGGCGAACGGCGGCAGGTCGGCATGCACCGACACGGCAGCGACGTTCTTCAGCTGCACGTTGCCGCCGGCCGGCACCTTGATGCCGAACTGCGCCAGCATGTTGTTGAAGGTCTGCACGGTGAACGGGGTCTGGGTGGTCTGGTCACCACTGCCGTTGAGCCCCACCACCAGGCCGTAGCCGATCAGCTGGTTGCTGCGCACGCCCTGGATCGAGGCCAGGTCCTTCAGGCGTTCGGCCTGGGTCGGCAGGCTCAGCAGCATGCAGCCGAGCAGAGTGGCCAGAAGCAGCCAGTCGTTGGCACCGCGATGACGGTAGCCGCGATGGGCCACGGCGAACTGACGGCGGCAGGCTCCGCCCGCGACGGCCTCGTGCCGGCTGGAGGCCCTGCTGGGCTGGACGCGCCCGCCCGGCTTGCGCGCTGCGTCGACCGCGAAGGCCTTGCGCGCAGAACCGCTAGCGCTGAATCGCGCATACCAGTGGGCCAGGCGGCTCAGCGCCAGGAACGAAGGATGAGGCAACCAGGTTTTCATTTGCGCGCCCTCAGGGTCAGAACGGCCACAGCGGGCTCATGAAGAAACGGCTCAACCAGCCAGGCTGACTGGCGTCGGCGAAGGCCCCGGTGCCGGAATAGGTGATGCGCGCATCCGCCACCCGCGTCGAGGCGACGGTGTTGTCGGTGGCGATGTCATCGGCGCGAACCAGACCGGAGATGCGCACCAGTTCATCACCGGTATTGAGGGTCATCCACTTCTCGCCGCGTACGGCGAGGATGCCGTTGGGCAGCACTTCGGCGACGGTCACGGTGATCGAGCCGGACAGGCTGTTGCTCTGCCCTGCCTGGCCGGAGCCGGTGTTGGCGCGCTGCGAATCCCAGCTCGAATCCAGGCTCAGCTTGTCGTTGGTCATGCCGAGGGCGCTGAGGCCGCTCAGCGGATTCTTCGGCGCTACCGCCATGCCGAACAGATTGGGCACGCCCAGGGTGCCGCTGCTGTCCTTCTGCAGCGAGCTGTTGGCATTCTTGCTGGCCTGCGTCCGCTCGTTGAGGGTGATGGTGATGATGTCGCCGACGCGGAACGCCTTGCGGTCGTCATACAGGCCGTTCTCGAATCCTGCCTGGTAGATCGAACCGTTGTTCTGTGCCGCCGGCAACGGCGTGCGCGGCAGTACCGGCGCGTAGTAGGGATCATCCGGCTTGGCTGTCGGCGCCACGCAGCCGCTGCCGAGCAGCAGGCCAGCCAACAGGGGGAAACAGAGTATTTGCCGGTTCATAACCACTACCTCGCGGCGTTCACAACAGAATCAGGATTGATCAGAGGTTCTGCGTCACGAAGGACAGCATCTGATCGGCGGTGGAAATCACCTTGGAGTTCATTTCGTAGGCGCGCTGGGTGGTGATCATGTTCACCAGCTCTTCCACCACGCTGACGTTGGAGTTTTCCAGGGTGTTCTGCAGGGTGGTGCCCAGACCGTTCAGGCCAGGGTTGCCGACCTGCGGCGCGCCGCTGGAACCGGTCTCCAGGAACAGGTTGTTGCCGATGGCTTCGAGACCCGCCGGGTTGACGAAGTCAGCCAACTGGATGTTGCCGATGATCTGCTGCTGCGCATTGCCGGCCGTGGTGACCGACACGGTGCCATCCTCGCCGACGGTGAAGGTGCGCACTTCGTTGGGCAGCACGATGGCCGGCTCCAGGGCAAAGCCCTGAGAAGTGACGATCTGGCCATCGGAGTTCAGGTGAAAGCTGCCATCGCGGGTGTAGGAGACAGTGCCATCGGGCTGCAGGATCTGGAAGAAACCACGGCCATTCACGGCCAGGTCCAGCGGCTGCTCGGTGGTCTGCAGGCTACCGGCGGTGAAGATCTTCTGCGTACCGACCACCCGCACACCAGTGCCGAGCTGCAGGCCGGACGGCAGTTCGCTGTCCTGGCTGGACTGGCCACCCGGCTGACGACGAATCTGATACAGCAGATCCTCGAACTCGGCCCGATCGCGCTTGAAGCCAGTGGTCGCGACGTTGGCCAGGTTGTTGGAAATGGTGGTCAGGTTCATGTCCTGGGCGGACAGACCGGTCTTGCTGACCCAAAGTGCCGGAAGCATATCGTTTCTCCTCGGACGCCGGTTTTACGGCGCCGCGTACTGGTAATTAGCTAATCTGCAAAACCCGCGCCATGGCCGAGGCATTGTCTTCGGCGGTACGCATCATCTTCACCGACAGCTCGAACTGACGGGACAGGGACAGGATCGCCGTCATTTCTTCGACGGCATTGACGTTGCTCGCCTCGAGGAAGCCGGAGGTGAGCTGCACCGTGGCATCGGCCTCTACTTCGGGCTGGCCCTTGACGCGGATCAGACCGTCGGTGCCCTTCTCCAGGCTCTTCGGATCGGGATTGACCAGCTTGATGCGGTCGACCTCGGCCAGCACGTTGGGGTTTTCGCCAAGGGCACGAATGCTGATGGTGCCGTCCTGGCCGATCTCCACCTTCTGCTCCGGCGGCACGGCAATCGGCCCGGCATTGCCCATCACCGGCAAGCCGTTGCCGGTGCGCAGCACACCGAGGGCATCGATATTCAGACTGGCGGTACGGACGTAGGCCTCGCTGCCATCCGGGGCCTGCACGGCGACCCAACCCTTGCCACCGATGGCGACATCGAGGTCGCGCCCGGTCTCCTGCAGCGAACCCGGGCGGAAATCGGTCGCCGGGCGCTCGCTCATCGCGAACACGCGCGCCGGATAGGTGTCGCCGAACAGCGGCATCGAACGCGCCTGCTCGAAATCACGACGGAAACCCGAGGTGGACACGTTGGCCAGGTTGTTGGCATGGGCGCGCAGACCCAGGGTGTTGTTCTGCGCTCCGGTCATGGAGACGTACAGCATCTTGTCCATGGTGATTCTCCGAGTGGGCGACGTGCCCTTGGCTCTTTGCATGCTTTACAGCAAGCGCCGTGCCAAACGAATAAATCAACTACAAGATACTGATTTAAAAGGATTTATCTAGAAGAAGAGAGCGCCGAAAGACATGCGGCGGCGAGGTTTTGCCGGTTCCAGAACGGCAAAGCGGCAAGCCAGGCTTGCCGCTTCATCTCAGGTCAGCGCCATCAACGCAGGTTGATGATGGTCTGGGTGATGGCGCTCTCGGTCTCGATGGTCTTGGCGTTCGCCTGGTAGTTGCGCTGCGCCACGATGAGGTTCACCAGCTGGTCCGACAGCTCGACGTTGGAATCCTCCAGCGCCCCCGCCTCCAGAGCCCCGAGGGTACTGCTGCGCGGAGTACCGATCACCGGCTCGCCCGACTCGAAGGACTGCACCCAGGCCGTCTTGCCCACCGGCGTCAGCCCCTGGACGTTGGCGAAGTTGGCCAGCAGCACCTGCCCCTGCACCTTCGACTGACCGTTGGTGTAGCGGGCGAAGATCACGCCGGTATCGTCGACTTCGAGCCCGGCGAGCTGACCCGTGGTATAGCCATCCTGGCTGACGGCATTGACCCCGAACGACGCGGCGTACTGGGTCGAACCACGCATGTCGAAGGTAAACGCCTCGCTGTCGGCCCCGTTGGCGACCATCGTGCCCGGGTTGGCCGGGTCCTCTTCCGCCGGCGTCCAGTCGGTATCGGCCAGGGCGAAGATGCCGTTCGGCGTGCCCGCCGGAATCGCCGGCGCATCCAGGGCCGGATTCGCCGGTGTGCCGGCCAGCGGTGTCAATGCCGGGGTCATCAGCTGCCCGGCGGCATCGTAGTTCACCGCATAGCTGAAGGGCTGGGTGCTGCTCGGGTCGCGCGGGTTCACACCGTCGATCAGCACGTGCATGACCCAGCCATTGTTGGCCGGCGCCTCGTTCTTGACGAAGTACTGGCTCATGACGTGGGCGTTGCCCTGGGCGTCGTAGATGTTGGTGGAGGTCGACCAGTTGAAGGACTGCGAATCGCTCGGGTCGAAGGTCGGCGCCGCCATGGTCCCGGCGTTGACCGGACGCACGGCGTTGGAGTTCAGGTTGATCGTCTGGGTGACCGAGGTGGTCGCCTTCGGCTCCTGCTGCCCGGCGTTGACGCGCAGGTCGGTGCGCACCGGCAGGATGTTGCCGTTCTCGTCCGCGCCATAGCCCTGCAGGCGGTAACCGAAGTTGTTGACGATGTAGCCGTCACGGTCCGTACCGAAGTATCCCGCACGGGTATAGCTGATGTCGCCGTTGTTGCTGGTGACGAAGAAGCCGTTACCGCTGATGGCCATGTCCAGCGCGTTCTGCGTGTAGTTGATGTTGCCCTGGTTGAACAACTGCGCCACGTCGGCCAGCAGCACACCGCTGCCCTGCGGGTTCTTGCCGGTGCCGAGCACCGACGAGGCGTAGAGATCGGCGAACTCCGCGCGAGACTGCTTGAAACCCGCGGTGCCGGCGTTGGCGATGTTGTTGCCCGTGACGTTGAGGTCGCTGGTTGCCGCCCGCAGACCGCTGAGACCGATATTGAAAGACATGGAAGACTCCTTTGCCGGAACTGCCGGCGGCAATAATTACTGGCCGATGACCTGCACTTGCGAAAGCGGAACGCTGCCCAGACCGGCCAGATTCAACATCAGCTCGCCACCGCCCAAGGTGACGCTGTCAACGTTGGCCGGCAGCATGGTGTAAAGCCCTTTGGTCTCGTCGCCATAAGTAGCCTGAGCCTCGAACTTGTAGGTACCTGGCGGCATCGTTTCGCCGTCGGCATTCTTCCCATCCCAGATAAAGCTGACGTTGCCGGCAGCCTGCTCGCCGAGGTTGACGCGTGACACCAGTGAACCGGCGTTGTCGTAGACGTTGACGTAGACGTTGCTGCTGCTGACCGGCAGAACGGTGGTCGCCTTGAAGCTCTCGCTGGTATCGACGACCGCCTTCTCGCTGGGGACGATCACCTTGCGCCCGACCAGCGAGGAGGCCTGCAGCGCCTGCGACGACTGGTAGCCGGAGAGCAGCGACTCCATGCTGGTGTTGAGCTTCTCGATACCTTCCACCTGGCTGAACTGCGCCAGCTGGGCGATGAACTCGCCGTTGCCCTGCGGCTCCAGCGGGTTCTGGTTGTTCAACTGGGCCACCAGCAGGTTGAGGAACTCGTTCTTGCCGAGCTCCTTGTTCTGCGTGGTGTCCTGCTTGATCTGATACTGGTCGAGTACCGAACTCGTGCCGCTTACTGTGCTCATCCCTAGTCCCCTTCAAATACGTTACTGACCGAGGGTCAGCACACGCTGCAGCATCTGCTTGGCGGTATTCATCATTTCCACGTTGGTCTGGAAGGCGCGACTGGCGGAAATCATGTCAGCCATCTCCTCGACCACATTGACGTTCGGGTAGTAGACGTAACCATCGGCATTGGCCATCGGATGGTCCGGCTCGTAACGCGGCATCAGGCTGCTCTGGTCCTCGATCACACCGAGCACCTGAACACCACGGCCAGCGTCGTCCTGTTCGGCGAACAGCGAGCCGCGATCCCCGTCCTGCGCCTGCTGGAACACCGTGGCGAATACCGGATGGCGGGCCCGATAGGTCTGATCGATGCTCGAGGAGACGGTCTCGGCGTTGGCGATGTTGCTGGAAATGGTGTTCAGGCGAGTGCTCTGGGCGCTCATACCGGTTCCGGCGATATTGAAGACACTGGCAAGAGACATGGTCGCGCTCCTTATTCGCCGCGCAGGGCCGCGGTCAGCCCTTTGAACTTGCTGTTGAGGAAGGTGAAGCTGGCCTGAAACTGCACCGAGTTTTCCGCGTAGTTCGATTGCTCGATCTGCAGGTCGACGGTGTTCTGGTCCAGAGAGGCATGGAACGGCGTGCGGTAAGGCGGCTCGGCCTCGCCGGTGGCCACGCCGTCAGCCGCGATATGACGGCCATCGGTGCGCGCCAGGCTGACATTGCCGCGCTGCTGCTTGGCATTCTGCTCGGCGAGCACGCTGGCGAAGTCCAGGTCGCGCGCCTTGTAGTTCGGCGTGTCGGCGTTGGCGATGTTGTTGGACAGCACCTCGGCGCGCTGAGCGCGGAACGCGAGCGCCTGTTCGTGGATACCGAGTGCCTTGCCGAAATTGATGCTCATGCTCTGAACCTTTGCCACTGGGGCGATCTGGTTACCGTTGCGAGCTATTCAGCAAAGCTTGTGCCAACTTGCTTAACCCTTGTAAATCAATGAGTTATTCAAATATCAGGGAAAGGAAAGCGGCAAAGCGGCAAAGCTTTACCGCCTACGGGCAACCAGGCGGCAATGCCATGCGGGCATGCGTTGCCGCTGCACATTGCCGCTGCGCGGGTGCCGAAAACGCCAACGGGAGGCACATGGCCTCCCGTTGCTGACATACCCGACCGGCGTCGCGGCTACTTGGCCTTGTAGATGATCCCCGGGCTGCACTGCACCATCTGGTACTTGTCCGGCAGGCCGTTGAGCGCCTCGGACGCCCCGAGGAACAGGTAGCCACCGGGCTTCAGGGTCGCATGGATGCGCGTGAGGATGTCCTTCTTCACCTCCGCCGAGAAGTAGATCAGCACGTTGCGGCAGAACACGATGTCGAACTTGCCCAGCGCGGCGTAGCTGTCCAGCAGGTTGAGCGGACGGAACTCGACCCGGTTCTTGATCGGCGCCTTGACCTGCCAGCGTCCAGGCCCCCTGGGGTCGAAGAAGCGCTGCAGGCGTTCCTGCGACAACCCTCGGCCCATGGCCAGACTGTCGTACTCGCCGGACTTGCAGTTGCTCAGCATCGACGGGGACAGGTCCGTGGCCACGATCTGCACACCGGCCTTGAGTTGCCCCAGGTTGGTCCGCTCGAACTCGTCGATGGACATCGACAGCGAATACGGCTCCTGGCCGGACGAACAGGCCGCCGACCAGATGCGCAGCCGCTGCGACGGGTAGGCCTTGATCAGCTCAGGCAGTACCCGGCTCTTGAGCACCTCGAACGGATAGGTGTCACGAAACCACAGGGTTTCGTTGGTGGTCATGGCATCGACCACCTGCTCACGCAATCCGCCCCGGGGCTGGCTCTGCATGCGCTGCACCAGTTCACCCAGGGTCTTGATGCCGTTCTGTTCCATCAGCTTGTTCAGACGGCTGGAGACCAGGTACTGCTTGTTGCTGCCAAGCAGGATACCGCAGGCCTTTTCCAGGAAAGTCCGGAACTGCTCGAAATCCAAATTACCCGAAGACACTAATGCAGCCTCACCAACCATAATGTTTGCCAAGAGACGTTCTCTTAGCCCTCATCCGACACACGAATGCGATCGACCACGCGCGCCGCCAGATCATCCGGCTTGAACTTGGCGAGGAAATCGTCAGCGCCGACCTTCTTCACCATTGCCTGATTGAACACGCCCGAGAGCGAAGTATGCAGGAGGATATGCAACTTCTGCATGCGCGGGTCGCTGCGAATCTCCGTGGTCAGTGTATAGCCGTCCATTTCCGGCATCTCGATATCGGAAATCAGCATCAGCAGTTCCTTATCGGGATTGCGGCCTTCGTCCACCATTTTCTTGAGGTAGTCGAGTGCCTCACGGCCATCGTTCAGCGCAGTGACCTCGACACCCACGGTCTGCAGGCAGCGGGAAACCTGCTTGCGCGCCACGGAGGAGTCATCGACGATCAGGACGTGCTTGGTCACCGCCTGGCTCTGCACCTGTTCGTCGATGACGCCCGCGGAAATCGCTTCCGACGTGGGCGCGACCTCGGCGAGGATCTTCTCGACGTCGATGATTTCCACCAACTGCTGATCCATCCGCGTGACCGCCGTCAGGTAATGGTCGCGGCCAGTGCCCTTGGGTGGTGGATGGATCTCTTCCCAGTTCATGTTGACGATGCGCTCGACCGAACGCACCAGAAAGCCCTGAACCTTGGTGTTGTACTCGGTGATGATCACGAAACTGGTTTTCAGATCACTCAGCGGCGCCCGGCCGGTGGCGATCGACAGATCGAGAATCGGGATGGTGCCGCCACGAATGTTGGCCACCCCGCGCACCACCGGGCTGGACTTGGGCATGATGGTGAGGTTCGGACACTGCAGGACCTCTTTCACCTTGAATACGTTGATACCGTATAGCTGCGGGCCTTCCAGGCGAAAAAGCAACAACTCCAAGCGGTTCTGTCCCACCAACTGAGTTCGCTGGTTAACCGAATCCATCAACCCGGCCATGCCCGGACTCCTTCTCGTCTAGTAACGCTCTCCCCGTTGAGCCTAGCAGGCGGCACGGGGCTTGCTTTGCATTGCTCATGAAGCAGACAACGTCATCATTCCGTCAGCTACTGGCAAAGTGCCTTACTCTTTTGCCTGTTGTACTCGCTTTGCCGATGCTCGGCTATAGCGCTACGGCGGCGGCCAGCTTTACCAGTGCTGAACAACTTATCGGCGCCACCGAGACCTTTCTTGAGGAAGCGGTCACCAATTATCTACAGCGTAGCGAAATCCACGGCCGCCATGAGATTCGTGTGAATCGCCTCGATCCTCGCCTGCGCCTGGCACTGTGCGACGTCCCGCTGACGACCACGCTCGAGAGCCCGGCACAGCCTCTGGGCCGGGTCACCACCCGTGTGCGCTGCGACGGCAGCGCTCCCTGGACCGTATTCGTTCCCGCCGAAGTGCGTCTGTACCGCCATGTCGCCGTACTCACCCGCCCCCTCAAGCGCCTAAGCATAGTCAAGGCTTCCGACCTGAGCATGGCCGAGCGCGATATCGGCCAGCTTTCGCAGGGCTACCTGACGGACCCGGCACAGGTCGTCGGCAAGAAATTGACGCGCCAGCTCAATGCCAATCAGGTCATTGCGCCCAGCCACCTGGAGGCGGCGGAAGTGATTCGTCGCGGCGACCAGGTCGTGATCAACGCCGTCGGCGCCAATTTCAGCGTGCGCATGCCCGGCGAGGCCCTGACGGACGGGGCTCCTGGCGAACAGATCAACATCCGCAACCTGCGCTCGCAGCGGGTCATCCGGGCCCGGGTCGTGGGTCCGGGCCAGGTCGAGGTCGCCATGTAGGCACGTTTCTTGTAGCGTAAAGGTCAGGCGATTCCCTACACTGTTCGACGACGCGATGAAATTAGTCCTAAAGTTTTCTCGGCAGTGGCCGAAAAGCATGGCAAGCGTCCACCATATCGTCCGAGGTTCTGCATCATGGTCATCGATTTCAACCGGCTGAATAATGCCAATACGTCCGCTACCACGGGACGTACCGGCGCGACTCAGGCTGGCAATCGCAGTGAATCGGCACAGCCGAGCAAAGCGCCTGTCACCGGTAGCGATGGACAAACCGACGCCAAGAGCGGCGAACCCGTGCAACTGAGTCGCGAGGCTCAGCAGCTGCAAGCAATCGGCGAGAAGCTGCGCGATCAGCCCATCGTCAACAAGGAGCGCGTGGCCCAGCTGAAACAGGCCATCGCTGACGGCAGCTATCAGGTCGACAGCAAACGCGTCGCCCAGAAACTGCTCGACTTCGAATCCCAGCGCTAGTCCCAGGGCTGCGCTGGGGGTGTTGGACGCCCGACCCCCAAGAGCCCGCCATGCAAGACACCGCCCTGCTAGACCTGTTCTCCCACGATATCGGCACGGCCGAGCAGTTGCTTGAGCTGATCGATAACGAATTCCAGGCCCTGACCGACCGCGATCTCACCCGCCTCGACCACCTGCTCGGTGACAAGCAACCGCTTCTCGCACTCCTCCAGCAGCACGGCAACGAGCGCAGTCGCCTGCTGCTGAGCGCCAACCTGAGCGCGGACCGCCAGGGGCTCGCCACGCTGGCCGCCCAGTCCGCCGTTGGTGATCAGTTGCTGGCGCGCAGCGAAGAGCTGTCCAAGCTGCTGCAACGCTGCCAGGATGGCAACACGCGCAACGGCCGACTGATCCGCGCCAACCAGGCGTCGGTCGGCAACATCCTCGGCATTCTGCGTGGCGGGGAAACGCCCGGGCTCTATGACAGCCGAGGCAGTGCCGCTAAAATCGCGCAGCAGAGACCGCTCAGCCAGGCTTGAGCGAATCACGCCAACAATAAAAGCACAGGGACATGCAGGCACTTCGCCAGTATGCTAGTGCCGTTGTAGTCCATGACTCGGAGAGTTCCGAACTGTGTCCAGCGCGTTCCACGACGAGAGCGGCCCCCAGCCGCCCAAGGTGCTCAAGACATCCGCAGAGATCATTGCCACCTTACGTCAATTGCAGCAGAACCATGATCCTCTGGTCATCCAGTTCAAAGGACGTGGCCAGCGTTTCCAGAGCTATCTCGTCGAGGTCGACCGCGACCGCGCGCGCGTGGCCCTGGACGAAATCATCCCGACCGACGGCGAGCGCTTCCTCAAGCAGGGCGAATCCTTCAACGTCGAAGCCTTTCGCGATGGCGTGCGCGTAGCCTGGAGCTGCGAGCATGACGTGCAGCTGGGCGAACTCGAAGGTGCGCCGTGCTACTGGGCGCCGCTGCCGCTGGAAGTCATCTATCACCAGCGCCGCAGCGCTTTCCGCGCCCAGCTGAAGCAGAGCGACCAGGTCAAGATCGTGCTGACCGGCGACAAGCTGCGCGATGCGTTGCCCGGCCACCTGCTGGACATCTCCGCTACAGGCTGCAAGCTGCGTTTCGCAGGTAACCTGAGCGAGCAACTGAGTAATGGCCAGGTGCATGAGCGCCTGACCGCGCAGCTGCCGTTCGGCTCGATGACCTGCGCAGTGGAATTGCGCCATGTGCAGTACGACGAAAAGCTCGACATGACTTTCGTCGGCACGCGCTTCTACCGCATGAGCGGCCTGGAGCAACGTCAGGTCGAGCGCTTCGTCTATCAGTTGCAGCGCGAGGCGCGTCGCACCGAAGGCGACGGCCCCTTCTGAATCCCGCGAGAGCCGCTGCCGGGACGCAGGCTACTGCCCGGCACGCTCGCCTTTCTCCTCGTTCTCGCCTGGCGCCTCAGGAGCCGGCTCCTGCTGCATCTGTTCCTGCACCGTCTGCTCGTCGACGCGCGGATCGAGCGCGGCAACCAGCGGTGAGCTGGTGACGTTGCCCGGCATGGCCATGTGCTGCAGCGGCGCATCGTCGACCTGGTGCAGATGGGTGACCACCTCGGGACGAATGCGCCAGATCAGGATCAGCGCGCAGAAGCAGACGAACACGTAGAGCATGTTGGCCCCGTAGAAACGCATCAGCACGCCCGCCAGCAGTGGTCCGATGCAGGCGCCGACGCCGAAGGTGACCAGCAGCATCGCGGTCAGCGAGACCCGGCGCTCCGGTTCCACGTGGTCGTTGGCCAGCGCCACCGCCAACGGATACAGGCTGAACTGCATCAGGCTGACCAGAAAACCAACGCCGATCAGCAAGCCGAGGAACACCTGCGGCAACGCCGCCAGTGGCAGCGCGGCCAGCAGCAGAAACACCGCACAGCCTCGAATCAGGCGCACCCGGTCACGCCGGTCGGACAACCAGCCCAGCGGCCACTGCACCAGCAGCCCGGCCAGAATGCAGCTGCCCATGAACAGACCCACCTGCTCGGTGGAGAGCCCCATGCGCGTGGCATACAGCGGCGCGAGGCCATAGAAGGAGCCGATCAGCAGCCCGGCCACCGAAATGGTCGTCAGCGACAACGGCACCCGGTCCAGGAAGAAGCGCAGCTCCAGCGGTGCCGGATGCAGCGGCGCCGGGTGCAGGCGCCGGGTCAGCGCAACCGGCACCAGGCACAGAGCGAAGCAGAGAGCGACCAGCATAAGCAGCTCCAGCCCCAGCGTCGGATGCACCACCAGCGTCAGCTGCCCGAGAATCAGCCCCATGTAGGAGGCCGCCATGTAGCCGCTGAACACCAGGCCGCGCTGCTTGGCATCGGCCTGCTCGTTCAGCCAGCTCTCGATCACCATGTACTGGCACATCATGCCCAGGCCCACCAGCATGCGCAGGAACAGCCAGAACGGCAGCCACTCCACCAGGCCATGCCCCAGCACCGCCGCGGTGACCACCCCGGCGCAGGCCACGTAGGCCCGAATGTGCCCGACCCGGCCGATCAGTCGGTGGCCGAGCTTGCCCCCCAGCACCAGGCCGAAATAGTTGGCCGCCATCAACGCCCCGACCCACAGACCATCCACCGTGTCGGCCAGGCGCAGGGCCAGGTAGGTACTGAGCAGACCGGAACCCAGCAGCATCAGCAGCGTGGCGAAGTACAGCGAACGGAATGACTTCCAGATCAGTCGCATTGACGGATAAAGCTCCTTGTACGCGGGTAGGCAAAAACAGCGTCAGGCCTGGCCAGCCAGAACACGACGCTCCCAGGGCGTTATTTCATCGTAGAAGCTGGTCAGCTCCATGGTCTTGCTGGCGATGTAGCCTTCGATGAATTCCGCACCGAACAGTTCGATTGCCAGCTCGCTTCGTTTCAGACGCTCGATGGCGGCATGCATGGTACAGGGTAGCGTCAATTCTTCTGACACCTCGAACTCCCCCTGAATCGCCGGGCTCGGCTGCAGCTCGCGCTCCAGGCCATGCAAGCCGGCGGCAAGGCTGGCAGCGAGGGCCAGATAAGGGTTGGCATCGGCGCCAGGCAGGCGATTCTCCACCCGTCGCGCCACCGGCGCACTGGCGGGAATGCGCAGCCCCGCCGCGCGGTTGTCCGCCGACCAGCAGGCATTGTTCGGTGAGGCATAGGGGTGGCACAGGCGCTGATAGGAGTTCACATGCGGCGCGAACAGCAGGGTGAAATCCGCCAACGCGGCCTGCTGGCCAGCGATGAAGTGATAGAAGGCCGCTGTCGCCTCGCCATTGTCGGCGCTGAAGATGTTGCGGTCACTGCCCTGCTCCACCACGCTCTGGTGGATGTGCATGGAGCTGCCGGGGGTGTGCGCCAGGGGCTTGGCCATGCACACCACGGACAAGCCGTGCTTGAAGCCGACCTCCTTGAGCAGATGCTTGAACAGGAAGGTCTGGTCGGCCAGCTGCAGCGCATCGCCGTGCAGCAGGTTGATCTCGAACTGGCTCACGCCCATCTCGTGCATGAAGGTATCGCGCGGCAGGCCGAGCGCCTCCATGCAGCGGTAGACATCGGCGAAGAACGGCCGCAGGCCATTGCTGGAACTGACGCTGAACGCCGCGCCACCATCCTCACGGCGGCCATCGAGCCCCAGCGGCGGCTGGAATGGCTGCTGCGGATCGGGGTTGCCAGCGAAGACGAAGAACTCCAGTTCGGTGGCCACGACGGGTTGCCAGCCCTGCTCGGCATAGCGCGCCAGCACGCGCTTGAGCAGGCCACGGGTGGACAGCCCGGAACTGCGCCCGTCCAGCTCGTCCGCGTCGCAGATCGCCAACGCGCGCGGCGGCTCGCTCCAGGGCAGGCGGTGGATCTGGCTCGGCTCGGCATTGAGCAGCAGGTCGCCGTCATCGCTGCCGTAGAAGCGCGCCGCCGGGTAGCCGCCCATGATGCACTGCAGCAACACGCCGCGAGCGAGCTGCAGGCGACGGCCTTCGAGGAAGCCACTGACGGTCATCACCTTGCCGCGCGGTACCCCGTTGAGGTCGGGGGTGACGCAGTCGATCTCATCGATCCCCTGCAGAAGGGTTTCCAGTGGGCGGCAGTTGGCAGTGCTCATCTTTATTGTCCTTGAATGACGCGAATACCGCCCGAGGGGCGGCGAGACGTACAAAATACGCATCGCATGTTCAATATTTCAAGCAGTGCAAGCTTATCGAGATGCGACACCGCCTTGCACTCCGTCGCCGAGATCGACCGCCCTGGCTAGAAGCCCATGAAGGCTGTGCTAGAGTCGCGCGCTATTTTTTCGGCCCTGGCTGAAAGTCCTCTCGCCCCGGCGCCCTGCTCGAGCAGCGTGCCCAGCAACCAGAGACCACCCGATGTCCCAAGCCCTCCACCCTGCCCTGCAGCTTCTCAACCGCATCAGCCTGGTGACGCAGATCGTCATCGGCCTGCTGGCAGGCATCGCCCTTGCCTATGTCGCTCCCCAGGCTGCGCTGTCCGTCGGCTTCATCGGCAATGTCTTCGTCTCCGCGCTGAAAGCAGTGGCGCCCATCCTGGTGTTCATCCTGGTGATGGCCTCCATCGCCAACCACCAGCACGGTCAGCAGACCCACATCCGCCCGATTCTGCTGATGTACCTGCTCGGCACGTTCAGCGCCGCACTGGTAGCCGTCGTCGCCAGCTTCGCCTTCCCCTCGGCACTGGTACTGAGCAGTCAGGCCGCCGAACTGTCGCCTCCGGGCGGGATCGGCGAAGTCCTCAAGACCCTGCTGATGAACCTGGTCGACAACCCGGTCAATGCGCTGCTCAGGGGCAACTTCATCGGCATCCTGGCCTGGGCCATCGGCCTGGGCTTCGCCTTCCGCCATGCCAGCGCCGGCAGCAAGCAACTGCTGGGGGACCTGTCCAACGGCGTCACCGCCATCGTCAAGCTGGTCATCCGCCTGGCCCCGCTGGGCATCTTCGGCCTGGTGGCCGCGACCCTGGCCGAATCCGGTTTCGACGCCCTGCTCGGCTACCTGCACCTGCTGGTGGTGCTGGTCGGCTGCATGCTCCTGGTCGCCCTGGTGGTCAACCCGGTGCTGG
This sequence comes from Ectopseudomonas khazarica, assembly GCF_017915135.1. NCBI lineage: Bacteria > Pseudomonadati > Pseudomonadota > Gammaproteobacteria > Pseudomonadales > Pseudomonadaceae > Ectopseudomonas > Ectopseudomonas khazarica. The sequence goes on from NZ_CP068551.1 coordinate 3,442,687, forward strand.
TGTACTGGAAGATCCGCCGCAACCCCTATCCGCTGGTCTTCACCTGCCTGCGCGAAAGCGGCCTGACCGCCTTCTTCACCCGCAGCTCGGCGGCGAACATTCCGGTCAACCTGCAACTGTGCCAGCGCCTGGGCCTGCACGAGGAAACCTACTCGGTGTCCATCCCGCTGGGCGCCACCATCAACATGGCCGGTGCCGCCATCACCATCAGCGTGCTGACCCTGGCCGCCGTGCATACGCTGAACATCGCGGTGGACCTGCCCACCGCCCTGCTGCTCAGCGTGCTGGCCTCGATCAGCGCCTGCGGCGCCTCGGGCGTGGCCGGCGGCTCGCTGCTGCTGATCCCGCTGGCCTGCAGCCTGTTCGGCATCCCCAATGACGTGGCCATGCAGGTCGTCGCCATCGGCTTCATCATCGGCATCGTCCAGGACTCGGCAGAGACCGCACTGAACTCCTCCACCGATGCACTGTTCACCGCTGCGGCGTGCATGGCGCAGGAAAAGCGCCAGGGCTGAAACGACAGATAGAAGGCTTGCGCGTGCAGGCCTTCTGTATTTCGGCTGGTGCCACACCTGGCACCGACAAAGGGAAAATTGATAACGATTAGCGTTTGAATTAGATTGACGCCTTTCGCAACCTACCGCGGACGGCTTCATGTTCGAATTGCAAAGCGTCAGTTACAGCATTCCTGAACGCACACTGCTGCATCCCCTGAACCTGCACATCGATGCCGGACGCATGGTCGGTCTGATCGGCCACAACGGCTCCGGCAAATCCACCCTGATCAAGTTACTCGCTCGCCAACAGGCACCCAGCGGCGGCCATATACTGCTCGACGGCAAGCCGCTGGCAAACTGGGGCCAGCGCGACTTCGCCCGCCAGGTGGCCTACTTGCCTCAGCAGTTGCCACAGACCGAGGGGCTTACCGTGCGTGAGCTGGTAGGTTTCGGCCGCTATCCCTGGCACGGCGCCCTTGGCCGCCTGGGTAGTGAAGACCGCACGCACATCCAACGCGCCATGGACCTGACCGATACCGGCATCTTTGCCGATCGTCTGGTCGACCATCTGTCCGGAGGGGAGCGCCAGCGCGTCTGGCTGGCCATGTTGCTGGCGCAGAACACCCGTTACCTGTTGCTCGACGAACCCACCTCAGCGCTGGACATCGCCCACCAGGTGGAGGTGCTCTCACGCGTCCACGACCTCAGCCGTGAGTTGGGCCTGGGCGTGCTGGTGGTGCTGCACGACGTCAATATGGCTGCGCGCTATTGCGATCACATGTTGGCCCTGCACAGTGGTCGCCTGCTGGCGCAAGGCAACCCGGCCGAGTTGATGCGCGGCGAGACCCTGGAGCGTATCTACGGCGTACCCATGGGGATAATGACCAATCCTGCGGACGGATCGCCGATCAGCTACTTGCAATGAGCAAAGGCTAGCGATCATCGGTATAAGGTAGAGGCTGATCCAGCAAGGGGCAGTTATCGCAATGCTCGAGGTTCTCGAGGCGATAACGAATGCAACACACCCTACGCTGGCGCCAGAGACCGTCGGGACGCAGCTCCTGACTTACCTGCAGATACCGAATCGGCCTGAACAGGGGGTTGCGAACACCATCGGCGCATCGCTCCTGTTCCATCAGCTCATGGCCATGCACCAATAACGACGAGGGCAAGACCTTGCCCATTTCACCGACGAACCACTCCAGGTAGTTGCCGGCGTTGCTCCAGAGCACCTTGGGTGACAGCCTTGCCTCCGTCGCCAGTATCTGGATAAACGCTTGCAGATGCCCGGTCAGCTCGGCGAAGCGCTGAAAGGCATCAGCCGGTGGAACAGCAAAGGGTTCACCATCGTCGGGTAACTTGAAGGCCTGTGGCAGCCCCTGCTCGTCCAACACCACCTCAATCGCATCGAGCGCCAACGGCAAACGACGTCCCAACACCAGCGCGGCAGCGACCACTGGAGGAATCAGTCGAACCAGATAGTGCTTGGACCACTGCGAGGCCAGTGCTCGGCGGTCCTGCCCGACATGCAGGGGGTCGAACCGCTGCAGTACCGCATCGAGCTGAGCCGTATGCAGGAGTTGGCGCACCGGCAGCGACGGGCGCGGGTCTTCAAAGGTAGTCAGCACGTCGCGATAACTCGCGAACTCGCCAAAAAACAGTGGAGCAAGAGCTGCGATCATCGCCCCCCCCTGCGAATTCGGGAGAACCAACTCAGCACAATCGGCATCGCTCGAAGAAACGCTCGCGACTCTGCGCCATCAACGCAGCGCGCTTGTGCGGAAAATCGAATTCCTTCTCCTGCCAGAAGCCGAGACGCTGCATATGGCCAATCATCCGCTGATTGTCGGCACGCGGCTCAGCGACGATGCGCTGGGTACGCGGTTCATCCAGCAACAGATAATGCACCAGAGCCGATAGCCAGCTTTCCACCTTGTGCGGCCCGCGATGATCCTCCTCGCCAACCAGCATGTGAATGCCGCGGTCGTAGTCAGCGGCAGCGTAGAAAGGCGCTATGCGATCTTCCTTGGCCCAGTAAGCTTCGAAATAGGCGAACGGCTGGTCGTCAAAACACCCGATCATCGTCAACACATGCGGATCGGCCGCCAGACGCTCGAGATAGTCGCGGTGCTGATCGAGGCTACCCTGTTCCTGCCAGAACTCAGCTACTCGTGGGGCGTTCTGCCAGCGATTGAAACGCTCCAGGTCGACTTCGATATCAAGCGTACGCAGCGAAATCCAACTGCCCAGACGAAAGTCGAAGCGTCGATACAGTTCGCCGTCGGGCTTCGGCGAGCGTTGCGGATGACGCCGCCCATCGCTGAGCACGAAGCGCTGCGGATAGCTTTCGCTGGCCGCCCCGCTCCGCCAGGGCATCGGCAATTGCCAGAACATCGAACGCTGCACCTGCCAGAGGCCGCCCATCTCAGGGCTGAGCAGCCCCTGCTGCACCAGCTCAGCAGGACAATCGTCGAGCCTCAGCAGCAGTCGTTGGCAGGCTGGATCGATGGCGAACGCCTGATAAGAGAAAGCCCAGAGTGCAAGCGGCATATCACGCCCTTGCAACCACCAAACCTCGTCCTGACGCTCGGCGCGCAGCAGCGGCTGCCCATCCAGCAACAAGGTCAGCTCATCCACACCGCCATCGACCAGAAGCACGCGCCCATCGGGCAAGGGCAGAGAAACACCGGTCATGAATACAACCTCGAAAACCTGAAGACGAATGACAAATGAAGATATTTAGTCGAACTCACTCAGGCGCTTTCCAGCGCCCGAGCTTGAGTCGTAGCGGCTGCTGGCATGTGCTCGAACAGCGAATGGGCGATCTCCTCAGCGCGCATCGGCAGTACCGACAGCAAGGTGTCGCTCAGCCCATGACTGCTCTGACTGAACCCCTGTAGATACACGCCAGCCCGCAGCTGCGCGTCAGCACGCACACGGTAGTCGCGCTCGACCTGGAAATCGCCCAGGTATTTCTGCAGTGGCGCCAGCAACTCGCGGTGAGAACTGCGCTCATAACCGGTGGCGAGGATCACCGCATCGTAACGTTTGCTCTCAATATCACCGGTGGCACTATCGCGCAGCGCCAACTCGATCCCCTCGTCGCTGGCACGGGCGCTTTCAACCGTGCGCCGGCACAGGAAACCATGACGCGCCTGCTTGGCCACTTTCTGCCGATAGAAGATGCCGTAGATGCGCTCGATCAGATCCAGATCGACCACCGAGTAATTGGTGTTGTGGTACTCATGAATCAGCTTTTCGCGCTCGGCCTCAGGCTCGTTGAACACCAGATCGGTATAGCCGGGGGTGAATATCTCATTGACGAATGGGCTGTCGTCAGCCGGCTTCAGCACCGCCGCACGCAGGATCATGTCCACCTGCACCGACGGATAACTGTCGTTGAGGTCGATGAAAGCCTCCGCCGCGCTCTGCCCACCGCCAACCACGGCGATGCGCATCGGCTGGTGACGATTACAGGGCTGGCTAGCCATGCGTTCCAGATACTGGGCGTGATGGAAGACCCTTGCATCGTCACGCAGATGGGTGAAGGCAGACGGAATCCGCGGAGTCCCTCCGGTACTGAGAACAATGGAGCGCGCCAGGCGGAAGCGCTCGGCGCCCTGACTGTCGACAGAGATCACCCGTAACTGGTCGATACCCTGAGCACCATGCACCGGCTCGACGCGAACCACCGACTCCCCGTAGGCGCACTGATCGGCAAATTGCTGAGCGACCCAACGCAGGTAGTCGTTGTACTCCATCCGGCATGGGTAGAAGGTGCCAAGATTGATGAAATCCACCAGGCGTCCCTGCGCGTGCAGGTAGTTGACGAAGCTGTAGGGACTACTGGGATTACGCAGAGTGACCAGATCCTTGAGGAAGGAAATCTGCAGTTCACTCTGGCTCACCAGGGTATTGCCGTGCCAGCGGTAATCCTGCTGACGATCGAGGAACAACGCATTGTAAGCGCGCCCTTCCCGCTCACCCTGCTCCTGCAGAGCAATAGCCAATGCCAAATTGGAGGGGCCGAAGCCGATGCCGAGCACGTCGTAGGTCGGAACAATCAACTGAGTCATGATGCCTGTGTCCTTTAGCCGTTTGCCATGAACAAGCCATGGGCCTGCCTGGGAGAGTCCGCTCGCTCAGCCTTGCGGCCCGAGGATGCGGTCTTGAAGAAGAAGACGAGGCAGAAACTCAGAAATTTATAATAATTCTCATTACTGACGTCTCATCAACGGCCTACTCTCACCTCGCCCACCGGCGCAGACGCATGCGGCAATGCTTCATGGCGTTGACGATATGCTTCTCCACCATGTCGCGAGAGATGCCTATGCTCTCGGCGATCTCGGCATGAGAACAACCCTCTACCTTGCGCATCAGGAATGCCTGGCGACAAACCGGTGGCAGTTCGTCCAACGCCCTCTTCAGCAGGCGCAACTGCTGCGCCTGACAGGCCTGAACCTGTGGATCACAGGTGTCGTCGAGTTCTTCATGCCCCAGAGACTCGAGCGGCTCGTCGGCGCGCACCTGCGCACGCCGGTATCGGTCGACACTCAGGTTGATCGCGGTACGAAAAAGAAACGCGCGCGGCTACTCGATGGCAGCCAAGGACTTACGCTCGAGCAGGCGCAAGACGCTTTCCTGAGCCACATCTGCAGCCGCCTGGCGATCACCAAGCGTACGACTGAGGTAACGGACCAATTCTTGGTAATGGTGTATCACAACACTCTCTAAGCCCCCGAAGGAACCGCCCCGTGCAGGTTCCTGATGTGTCACGACAACAGACACTTGCTGACAGCCCCGGTCAGCGATACTTATAATCACTCGCATTTTGTGCAAATGAAAGCCTCGCAAAAGCCTGGGACGCCCGAATGATCGAGCCGCAATCCACCGACGAAGACGAGCGCCTCAGCGCCGAGGCGGCATACTGGTGCGCGCGTCTGCATGACATGGACTGCACTGCCGAGGAGCGCCAGGCCTTCGCTCGCTGGATAGCCACTACCCCCGACCACCAGCACGAGTACGACGCCATGCTGGCGATCTGGCGGCTGGCCGATCAACTACACCCAGCCCACACCTCCACACCCAGCAACACGACAACTCACCCTCGCCGCCAACGAACCCCCTGGCGCGCGACCAGGATTGCTGCTGCCGCCATGCTGGGAGGAGTGACTATCTGGATGGGCGGCTGGGCGGCAGGCCTGCTGCCAGCGCAGGTTGGCTACTACGCAGCTCAGGAAGCCCCGCGCAAGGTCATCCTGGCAGACGGCTCGCACGCTCAACTGAACAGCGACAGCAGACTGATCTTCGCCATCTTTCGCGACCACCGCAGTGCCTGGCTCAGTAGCGGTAGCGAAGGCTATTTCGAAGTCACTCACGACATAGAACAGCCTTTCAGCGTACTGACCGACAACGGCCAGGTGCGCGTCACTGGCACCCGTTTCAATGTCTGGACAGACGAACGACAGATGCTGGTCAGCCTGCTTGAAGGAGCCGTGATCGTCAGCCCGCCGAATGGCGCCCAGGCTGGCCAGGCGCAACTTTCGCCAGGCATGCAGGCACGCTACAGCAAAGGGAGCAACCAGATCGACGTGGAACAGGCAAGCACCACCAGCGCCATTGCCTGGACCGAAGGCAAACTGGTGCTGGATGATCTGACATTGAGCGCCGCCCTGCCACTGATCAATCGCTACCTTGAACAGCCGGCTCGCCTCGGCGACGCAGCCAGCGGCAACCTGCGAATAGGTGGGGTCTACCGTACCGACGACCTCAAGGCGCTGGTCGAATCGCTGCCAACCGTGCTGCCCATCGAAGTCAGGCGTGACGATGACGGTGGCCTGGTACTGAAGAGCCGCTACGCCTCACTCTAGCCGGGCACGCCATGCGCACGGGGAGAACGATGCCGGACCTGCAGCAGAAGCGAAGCTCGTGCAAGACACTTATCCAGGGTTTTCTTTGAGTTTTCTCTCGCCTTATCCGTCTTAACAGGAACGATTCGGGTTTGCAGTCATTTCGATTGCAACCGCGTCGCCCCGTTTTCCGGCGCAGCTCTGCGCCGAGCCTCAGGACTGGATGATGCAGACACCTTCGCAAAGTACGTTCCGCGAACTCCTCCGGCTGTTACGCCCGTTCGCGCCACAACTCGCCGCCGCAACCCTGTTGGGCATTCTTGGCGGCGCCAGCATCACGGCACTGCTGGCCACCATCAACTACAGCCTGCATTCCGATGACGGCATGCACAGCGCCTTACTGTTGGGTTTCGCCGGGCTCTGCCTGTTGGCCCTGGTGGGCTCTATCGTGTCCGACATCGGCACCAACTATGTCGGTCAACACGTTATCGCGCGCCTGCGCAAGGATCTGGGCAGCAAGATCATCTCGGCACCGATCGACCAGATCGAACGCTACCGCAGCCATCGCTTGATTCCAGTGCTGACCCACGACATAGACACCATCAGCGATTTCGCTTTCGCCTTCGCCCCACTGGCAGTGTCACTCACCGTCACCCTTGGCTGCCTGGGCTATCTGGCCTCGCTTTCGCTACCCATGTTTCTCACCACCGCCCTGGCTATCGTCATCGGCAGCGCCATTCAGTACGTGGCGCGCAGCAAGGGTATCCGCGGCTTCTTCCAGGCCCGTGACGCCGAAGATGATCTGCAGAAGCACTATCGCGCCATGGCCGAGGGTGCCAAGGAACTGCGCATCAGCCGCCCGCGCCGCTTTCAGCATTACAGCGAGCGCCTGCAGGGCACAGCCGAACGCATCTGCGACATCCAGATCCGCTCGATCAATCTGTTCGTCATCGCCAAGGGCTTCGGTTCGACCCTGTTCTTCATCGTCATCGGCGTGGCCCTGGCTTACCAGAGCTTCTGGCCGAGCACCGACAAGGCGACACTGAGCGGCTTCATCCTGGTGCTGCTGTACATGAAGGGGCCACTGGAGCATCTGGTTGGCCAGCTGCCCATCGTCAGCCGCGCTCAGGTGGCCTTCCGCCGCATTGCCGAGCTGTCGCAGCGTTTCTCCTCGCCAGAACCCAATCTGCTTCTGCGTGACGACGGCCGCAACGCACCGCCCATGCGAGGCATCGAGCTGCGCGGCCTGCACTACCGATACCCCACCGAAGACGGCGGAGAAGGCTTTGGCGTCGGCCCGGTAGATCTGCAGATCCGTCCCGGTGAGATCCTCTTCATCGCTGGCGAGAACGGCTGCGGCAAAACCACGCTGATCAAGCTGCTGCTGGGACTCTATGTGCCCAAGGGAGGCACGTTGCAACTCAACGGCGAGCCGGTGACAGACGCCAATCGCGATGATTATCGCCAACTGTTCACCACCATCTTCGCCGACTACTTCCTGTTCGAGGATCTGCTCAAGGGCAGCCAGGACATACCCGCCGAAGCCAACCGCTACCTGGAACGCCTGGAGATCGCCCACAAGGTCAGTCTGGACGACCACAACTACTCGACCACCGACCTTTCCACAGGCCAGCGCAAACGCCTGGCGCTGGTGCAAGCCTGGCTGGAGAAACGCCCAGTGCTGGTGTTCGACGAGTGGGCCGCCGATCAGGACCCCGAATTCCGCCGCATCTTCTATACCGAGCTGCTGCCAGAGCTTCGGGCTCAGGGCCGCACCTTGATAGTGATCTCCCACGACGACCGCTACTTCCACGTAGCCGACCGCCTGCTGCAAATGGCCTCCGGACGAATCGTTTCACTACAGGAACAGCATCGAGGCACCACTGAGCCTGCTGCGGAGAGCTCCCCCGTCGGGTAAGGCACCAGCAAAGCACGAGCGTGAAATTTCTTTTCCGGTTTCCGCTCACTCGTGCGTCTTAAAGCAAATCATTCTAATTATGACCAACGCTAAACAGATAATTCAGGAGTACAGCAGTGCGCTCATCCAGCTCTTTCTCTCCGTCCGCGAACACACTCAAACCTCTGGCTCGCCTGGTGCGCGCCACTGCGTTCGGCCTGGCACTTGGGGCTTCTGCACCGCTGCTGGCCGAGCCCGTACGCATCGACCTGCCGGCACAACCGCTGGCCTCGGCACTGACCAGTCTGGGGGAGCAGACCGAGCTGCAGATCCTGTTCAACCCGGCCCAACTCAGCCGCCTGCGTAGCAATGCCGTCACTGGCGAAATGGAGGCTCTGCAGGCACTGGATGCCCTGCTCGAAGGCACCGGCGTGCGTTATCAACTCGACGGTAACCGCGTCAGCCTGTTCACCAGCGCGGGCGACAATGCCCTGGCCCTGCCCGAGCAGGTAATCGAAGGGCGTAGCGAAGGACAGAGCAGTTTCGTACCCAAAACCAGCAACAGCGCCAGCAAAACCAATACCTCAATTCTCGAGATACCCCAGTCGGTATCGGTGATCACCCGCGCCCAGCTCGAAGCCCAGGGTGCACAGAGCGTTACCGAAGCGCTGCGCTATGTGCCGGGGGTCAAGGTGGAGACATATGGCCTCGACCCGAAAGGCTACGACTGGCTGTTCATTCGCGGTTTCAACGGCCAGAGCACCAGCGACTACCTCAACGGCCTGCGTCAGCAGAACAACGACTACGCCCTGTTTCGCAGCGAGCCCTATGCACTCGAAAGAGTCGATGTGGTTCGCGGCCCCGCCTCGACACTGTTCGGTCAGGGTGATGCTGGCGGCGTGATCAACCGGGTGAGCAAGAAACCTACCGCCAACCAGACCAACGAGATTCAGCTCACTGCCGGCAGTCATGACCGTCGCCAGGGTCAGTTCGATGTGGGTGGCGCACTCGACGAGCAGAGCCAGTTTCTCTACCGCGTCGTCGGCCTGTACCGCGAAGCCAATACACAGGTGGAGTATGACGATGGTCATGAGCTGGAAGACGATCGCCAGTACATCGCACCGTCCTTCACCTGGGCGCCGAACGAGGACACCAGCCTGACCCTGCTCACCGACTTCCTGCGTGATCGCAACGGCGGCAGCCTGTTCGTCTACACCAAGCCTAATGGTCACACCACCGATACACTGCTGGGCGACCACAGCTTCAACCGCTTCGACCAGGATCAGTACAACCTCGGCTACGAGTTCCGCCACCGCTTCAACGATACGCTGGAATTCCGTCAGAACCTGCGCTACGGCCAGGTAGATCTGACCTTCAACAACCTGCTGCCGGCACTGATCGATACCACGAGCGGTACCGTGTTCCGTGTAGCTGACCGTCGCCAGCAGCACCTCAATACCTTCGCGGTGGACAACCAGTTGCAGGCCGACTTCAACACCGGCTCAATCCGCCACACGCTGCTGACCGGCATCGACTACAGCTGGCAGGACGCCGATATCAAGTTCTACCGCAACATGCCGTTGGGCGCCGGAGGCGTGACACCACCGCTGAACGTGAACAACCCTATCTATGGCCAGCCGATTCAAACACCCAATGCAGGCAACTCGCAGACTCGAGCTGATTACGACCAAACCATCGAACAACTCGGTGCCTACGTCCAGGATCAGATCCACTTCGACGACCACTGGCTGCTGACCCTCGGCGGCCGTCACGACCGCGTGCGTAACGACTTCGATAACAACATTCCCAACAGTCAATCCACCAACCAGAAAGACGACGCCTTCACCGGCCGCGTAGGTCTGACCTACGTCACCGACTTCGGCTTGGCGCCCTATATCAGCTACGCCGAATCCTTCGCGCCCAACAGCGGGGTCGGCAGTCAGGGCAGCACCTTCGATCCCAGCGAAGCCGAGCAGTGGGAAGTGGGGGTGAAGTACCAGCCGCATGACGACCTGCTGCTGACCCTGGCCGCCTACGACCTGACCAAAACCAATATTCTTACCGCCGAGCGGAATAGCAGTGGGGCAACTACCGGTTTCAACGTCGCGGAAGGTGAGCAGCGTTCGCGCGGCATCGAGGCCGAGGCTCGTCTCAAACTGGGCGAGCACTGGGATATCCTCGGTTCGTACACCTACACCAAGGCACAGATCACCCGCAGCAACGACGGCAATCAGGGCAACCGGCCAGCCAACGTGCCAGAGCACATGGCTTCTGCCTGGGTGAACTACAACTTCAGCGATGGCTCGCTGCGGGGCCTGACCCTGGGCGCAGGTGCCCGCTACGTCGGCTCGATGTATGGCAATAACGCCAATACCTTCGGGGCCGACAGCTACACCCTGTTCGATGCCTCGGCCAGCTACAAACTGACGCCACAGGTCACGCTGGCCGTATACGCGCAAAACCTGTTGAACGAGGACTACACCGCCACCTGCGACGCAGCCACCAGTTGCTACCCCGGCCTGGAACGCAACCTGATGACCAGCGTCAAGTACAGCTGGTAACCAGGTGCAAAGCCCGGCACCGCCAATGGCGCTGCCGGGCTTTTGCTTGCTGACTGATCAGGCTCCTGCGGGAGCCTTGCGCGTATCTGGAGAAACACTTGCCTGCCTCGACGAACCTCCCCCACCGCTGCCTGAAACGCCGCCAATTGCTTCAGGCCATGGCCATCGGCGGATTGGCCCTCGGCTGTGGTTTGCCATTGCGAGCGGAGCCCCTGCAGCGCGTGGTCGCCATCAACTGGGCCGCGGCAGAAACGCTGCTGACGCTCGGCGTGGAACCACTGGCCATTTCCGACGTCGGCTACTACCGACGGCGAATGCCCGATCCAGCACTACCGCAGACCGTGCGCGACATAGGCCCCTACTGGGAGCCCAATCTCGAATTGCTGCACCAGTTGAACCCGCAACTGATCCTCAGCGATGCCCTGCCCAACAGCGTATTACGTACGCTCGGTGATATCGCACCGACCGAGGTGGTGAACATTTTCCCAACCGACAAAGGTGTCTGGAACAGTGCCAGCGCTTTCATGCGCCAGTTGTCCGAGCGGCTGCACCTGAGTGACCGCGCCGACGTTTATCTGCAAGCCGCAGAGCAACGCCTGGAGACGCTACGCAACCGTTTGGCGCTAAGCCCACGGCCTGCGATTTACATCGCCGTGCTCAACCAGGATGGCCGCCACGCCACTGTCTACGGCCAGCACAGCATGGCCCAGGACGTGCTCGAACGACTGGGGCTGCGCAATGCCTGGAACGGCCCGAGCAATGCCATGGGCTTCAGCCTCACCGGTATCGAGCGCCTCAGCGAACAACCCGATGCCCATCTGCTGTACATCGAAATTCCTACGACGTCGGCGCGCCTGCAGAGCCTGCGTCAGCCCAATGCCTTGTGGAACAACCTGCCATCAGTGCGCCGCCATCAAACTCAACCGCTGGGCAAATTCTATCCCTACGGCGGCGTGGCCTCGTACCTCAGCCTGGCCGAGCGCATTGCCGACTATCTGGACAGTCAAGAGGTGCAGCATGGCTGAGTCACTGAGCCTTCCCATGCGCCCGCCTCGGCATAGCCTGGGCTCGGCGCTGTGCACCCTGCTTATCGCCATACTGGCAGCACTGCTGGTATGGCGTGGGCTCAACGGTCTGCTCCCGCACGAACTGTGGTGGCAGGCGCTGTGGTCACCGGATCTGGACAGCCCCAATCAGGTACTACTGCATTTCAGCTTCGCGCCACGCCTGCTGGTCAGTCTGATGGTTGGCGCAGCCCTCGGCCTGGCCGGCACCCTGTTCCAGCAGATTCTGCGCAATCCGCTGGCCGAACCGGTGACCCTTGGCGTCGCGGCCGGCGCCAACCTCGCCCTGTCGGTCACCACCATCTGGGCACCGACGCTGCTGATCCATGGCCTGGAAATCGTGACGCTGGCTGGGGCCGGCCTGGCTACCCTGGCCCTGTTCAGCTTCGCCTGGGGCCGCCATTTGTCGCCGTTGCGTTTCATCCTGACCGGCATGGTGATCAGCCTCTACTGCAACGCGTTGAACGCCCTGCTGGTACTGTTCAACCACGACTACCTGATTGATTTGCTGCTGTGGCAGGCCGGCTCGATCAACCAGAGCGGCTGGGATGGCGTGCTCTACCTGGCGCCACGTCTGGCCGTCGCAGCCACGCTGGCGGTGCTGCTGATACGCCCGCTGGCAGCGCTCGGCCTGGAAGACCAGAGCGCGGCCAGCATCGGCGTGTCGCTGCGCGCCACCCGTGGTTTTGGCCTGCTGGTCGCTGTGGCGCTGAGTGCCTTCGTCACCAGCGTGGTCGGCATCATCGGTTTCATCGGACTCGCCGCGCCAGCCATCGCGCGCATGACCGGCGCTCGCACCCTGCGCCAACGGTTGCTGTGGGCGCCTCTGCTCGGTGCCGCGCTGCTGTGCCTGGTGGATCAGTGCGCGCGCGAGCTGTCGCGCCTGGTCGGCGAAGTACCGGCCGGCATCCTCACTGCGGTGTTCAGTGTGCCGCTGCTACTCTGGCTGCTGGCGCGCCAGCGCAGCGGCGGTATCCAGCCGCACAGAACGAGCCTGGGACGACCAACGGATCATCCGTGGCGGCCAATTCTGCTGGTTGCCGGGTTGCTGATCATGCTGCTGATACCTGCCGTGTTTTTGGCCAAAGGGCTGTACGGATGGCAGTGGGCTGAGCTTGGCGAGCTGCACTGGCGCTTGCCGCGTGTGTTCGGTGCAGTGGCCGCCGGCGCCATGCTGGCCATGGCCGGGCTGTTGGTGCAACGCCTGACCGGTAACCCCATGGCCAGCCCGGAGGTGTTGGGTGCCAGCTCAGGTGCGGCGCTGGGCGTGCTGGTGCTGTTCCTGTTGGTACCGCAGCCGCAGGCGCTGATGCTGCCGGCAGCCAGCCTTGGCGCCTTGCTGACCCTCGCAGTTCTGCTCTGGTTCGCCTGGCGCAGCGCCTTCAGCCCGGAGCGTTTGCTGCTCACCGGCGTGTGCCTGACCACCCTGATGGGCGCGCTGAGCACCCTGTTGATGGCCAGTGGTGACCCACGCATGACCGCGTTGATGAGCTGGATGACCGGTTCGACCTATCAGGTCGATGCCAATGCTGCCACGACCGCCGTGATCCTGACCGTGCTGCTGGGCGCCGCTGCGTTACTACTGGCACGCCCACTCGATCTGCTCGGCCTGGGTAACGGTACGGCGGCAGCACTCGGCCTGCGCCTGCGCGCCAGCCATCTGGGGATCCTGCTGCTGGCCGCACTGCTCACCGCCGCTGCCACCCTGATGGTCGGTCCCCTGAGCTTCGTCGGCTTGATCGCACCGCATATCGCCCGCCATCTCGGCGTACACCGTGCGCTACCGCAGCTCCTGCTAAGCGCTGGCGCCGGTGCACTGATCATGCTGTTGGCCGACTGGCTGGGGCGGAACCTGGCTTATCCATGGCCGGTTTCCGCCGGGCTGCTGGCCGCGTTCATTGGCTGCCCATACTTCCTTTGGCTGATGCAGCGCGAACGCCGTGGCTAGCACATCGTCAACGACTGGTGCGCACAGCGCACCAGTTTCTCTTTGATCGATACGCCCTACCAGTAGCGTCGCAGAAACGCTGCCGCCTGCTCGTAGTGCTCCAGCACCTCCGGCACCAGCCCGGCCATACGCAGGAAGTCATGGGTCATGCCACGGCATAGCCGGCTCTGCACGACCACACCCTGCTCGCGCAAATGCTCGGCATAAGCCAGGCCCTCATCCAGCAAAGGGTCGAACTCGGCGATCAGCAGAAGAGCCGGCGCACTGCCACGCAATTGCCCCTCAGCCAGCAACGGCGAGCAACGCCAGTCACGGCGCTGCGCCGGCTGTTCTGCATAGTGCTGGTAGAACCAGGCCAGTGTCGCGCTCTCCAGCAGATGCCCTTCGGCAAACAACTCCTGGGATTCACTGGTCTGGCGGGCGTCCACCGCCGGATAGAACAGCAGTTGCGCGCAGGGCTTTGCCTCCTGCGTGGCAGCCAGCTCGGCACAAACCACGCTGGCCAGGGTCGCGCCAGCACTGTCCCCCCCCAGGGCCACGCGTGCCGGGTCCAGGCCCAGCGCCAAACCGCCTTCTTGCAGCCAGTCCCAGGTATCGCGCACGTCCTCCAGGGCAGCGGGAAAGGGATGCTCCGGCGCCAGTCGATAGTCCAGCGCCAATACCGCGCACTGCGCGCTGATGGTCAATTGCCGACAGATCGCATCGTGCGAGTCCAGGCTGCCGATGCAATAACCGCCGCCATGCAGATAGATCAGCACTGGCAGCGCCGCACCGGCCTGCTCCGGCCGATACAGCCTTGCCGCCAGATGACCATGGCGCACCTGCGGCGAGACTTGCTCCACGGTACAGGGCGGAGCGAATGGTGGCAGGCTGCGCGAAGCGGCCTCGAACTCGGCACGCGCCTGTGCCACCGCCAACTCATGGGGAGCCGGCCGCCCTGCCCGCCGGCCCTCGTCGACCATATCGAGATAGGCGGCGATTTCCGCGTGCAGCTCGCCAGGTACATTAGAAAGGGCAACACTCATAGCGCGAACGCCTCCTGCGCGATCTGTGCGCAACAATGATCGATGACTGCCAGCAACTCCTCCTCGAAAGACGCCATGAAGCGCTCGATGCTGGAAGGACGAAACACCTGCCGACTGAACAGACAGCGCAGCGCCAACTCACCGTCGTGCACCTGGCCGACGATCTCCAGCCAGTTGTTCAGCGGCGCGCTCGCGGCATAGGCATCACCGGGCCGCTCATCGAGCAGGCTGAACAGGGCTTCGCTGTCGGCGCTCTGATCGAGCTGGCCCAGGTAGTTGAAAGTGACGCGCGGCTGCGCCTGTGCTGCCAGCCTGCTGCGCATCTGGCCATCGGCCAGATAACGCAACACACCGTAGCCGATGCCCTTGTTCGGCACCGCACGCAGGCGTTGGCGCAGCGCCGTGATGGCCTGGCCATAATCGCCCTCGCCAGCCTCCAGACGCACCGGGAACAGGCTGGTGAACCAGCCCAGGGTGCGGCTGTGGTCGAGGCCATCGAACAGATCCTCACGACCGTGCCCCTCCAACCCGACCAGCACCGCATGCTGCCCACTCCAGCCACACAGTGCGCGACCGAGGGCCGCCAGCAGCAGATCGTTGATCTGCGTGCGATAGGCTTGCGGTGCGACTTTGAGTAGCCGCGTGGTAGTGGTTCGATCCAGGCGCAGACTGATCCGCTCACGCAATGCCACCTGAGCACGACCGCGAGGGTTGTCGCGCGGTGGCTCGCCCAGCCCCTCGCTGGCAGTCTGCTGCAGCCAGTACGGCAGCTCCTCGCGCACGCTTGGCTGACAGGCGTAGGCCCTGAGACTTTGCGCCCAGTCTCGATAACTGCAGGAAGACGGCGGCAGATCCGGCGCTTCACCGCGCTGCAATGTTCCATAAAGCCGTTGCAGATCCTCCAGCAGAACCCGCCAGGACACACCGTCCACTCCCAGGTGATGGATCACCAGCAACAGTCGGCAGCTACCATCGGCCAACTGGCTGTAGACAGCCCGCAGCAAACGCCCCTGACCGATATCCAGGCTGCGCTGTGCACTGTTGGCCAGTGCCAGCGCCTCGTCGGCATCTGCCGGTTGCTGATGCCAGAGCAGCGGGTTGGTCTCCAGCCCCAGTTCATCGAGATTGCAGTAGCGCTGCCGCCACTGGCCGTCATCGTCCCTGGCGAAGGCCAGGCGCAGGCTGCCATGCTCGGCCAGCAGCAAGCGCAGCGCCTGCTCCAGGAGGCTTGCGTCCAGCGGTCGATGGCAAGCCAGCAGCAGGGCCTGGTTGAAATGGTCGGGTTCAGGCAGATGCTGGTCGAACAGCCACTGCTGGATCGGCAACAGGCTGAAGTGCTCTACGTCCTCGGCCGCCTCCGTCACCAGCGTTGGCGTGGACGCGCTGGCCTGCTGCGGGCGCTCCAGCAAAGCCGCGATACTCTGGTACTGCAACAGGTCGCGTAAACGCAGCTCCAGGCCAAGTCCCTCGGCCTGACGGGCACGCGACACCACCTGCAGGCTGAGAATCGAGTCGCCCCCCAGGTCGAAGAAGTTATCGTGGATACCCACCTGCTCGACCTGCAGTACCTGCGCCCAGATATCAGCCAGGATACGCTCGGCTTCATTGCGCGGCGCGACATAACCCGCGCCCTGCCAGCTCGGCTCTGGCAGCGCCTTGCGGTCGATCTTGCCTGCCGGTGACAGCGGCATGCGCTCGAGTCTGAGGATCTGTGCCGGCACCATGTAGTCCGGTAGCTGCGCCCGCAGATCGCTGCGCAACGTGTCGCCATCGACCTCACCGACCACGTAGCCGATCAGTTGCTTGCCGCTGGCGCCTTCGCGAGCCACCACCACCGCTTCGCGCACCTGCGCGTGAGCCTGCAGGCGCGCCTCAATCTCGCCGAGCTCGATACGGAAACCGCGGATTTTCACCTGATGGTCGATACGCCCCACGTACTCAACGACGCCATCGGCGCGTCCGCGCACCAGATCGCCACTGCGATACAGACGCGCGCCCGGCTCGCCAAAGGGGTCGGCGGCGAAACGCTCGGCGGTCAGCCCCGGGCGCTGGTGATAACCGCGCGCCAGCAGCTCACCGCCAATGTACAGCTCGCCAGCCACCCCCAGCGGTACCGGACGTAGCTGTGGGTCGAGGATGTACAGTCGGCGCGCGCCGACCGCCTGGCCGATAGGGGCATACGCCGCCTGGCAACGCGTGCTCGCATCGGCCTTCCACAGCAGCGGTGTGACCACGGTTTCGGTCGGCCCGTAACCGTTGATCAGGTGTTCGGCCTTGAGAGTACGGCGCGCCAGTTCGAAGGCGGCTTCAGGCACTGCATCGCCACCAAAGCAGTAGATGCGCATGCTCGGCACATGGCCAAGGTGCGCGGCCTGATCGGCCAGTTGCAACAGGTAAGCCGGCGGGAAGGCCGCGACCGTGACCTGGTGCTCGCGCAGCTGCGCCAGGGTCTGCTCAGCACTCCACAATGCCTCCCCACGGATCAACAGACTGCCGCCATGGCTGAGGGTAGTGAGCCAGCGCTCATGGGCTCCGTCGAAGGCGAACGACATGAAGATCAGTTCGCGATCGTCCGGCGTCATGGCGTAACGCTCGCCGATGGCGCGGCAGTGCGCGGCGATCTGTCCATGCGCCACGGCCACGCCCTTGGGCTGGCCGGTGGAACCCGAGGTGTAGATCAGATACGCCAGGTTGCCAGGCTGCACGTTCACCTGGGGCAGCTCGCAGGATTCGGCAGACAGATCGAGCCAGTCCAGCTCCAGGCACACAACACCTTCA
The DNA here is from genome assembly GCF_017915135.1 of Ectopseudomonas khazarica. NCBI lineage: Bacteria > Pseudomonadati > Pseudomonadota > Gammaproteobacteria > Pseudomonadales > Pseudomonadaceae > Ectopseudomonas > Ectopseudomonas khazarica. The sequence goes on from NZ_CP068551.1 coordinate 3,460,306, forward strand.
GGGACGGGCAGACGCTCACGCAGGCGGCTGTCGGTCAGCAACAAGGTGATACCCGCATCCCGCATCTGGAACGCCAGACGCTCACGCGGGTAGTCGGCGTCCAGCGGCACGTATGCGCCTCCCGCCTTGAGCACGGCGAGCAACGCCAGCGGCAGCTCGACACCACGCGGCAAGGCCACGCCCACGCGCACTTCGGGGCCGACGCCGAAGGCCAGCAGGCGCCGGGCCAGGCGGTTGGAGTCCAGTTCCAGACGCTGACGGTCGAGGCTGACAGTCTCGTCGATCAGCACACAATCCTGCGGGCGCTGGCGGTTGTGTCGAGATATAGCCAGGTGTACCGGCTCGAATGCCGTCGGCAGCGATGCCTGACCGTGCAGACGATGGTGCGCCTCGTGTTCGAGCGTGCTCAGGCAATCGAGATCACCGAGGCATTGCTCGCCCCCCTGCAGCATGGCGGCGAGGATCTGCTCGAAGTTGGCGCGGATACGCAGCACCGCATCCTCATGAAAATGGCTGCGCAGGTACTGGTATTCGATCTCCATTCCCTCGCCCAGACGTACGGCCAGATCCATCGGCACGCTGGTCACGTCCTTGGACGCCAGCTCACCGAAGCGCGGCCCATCGCCACCACCGCGCCGCAACGCCTCATCCACCGGGTAGTTCTCGAACACGATGATGCTGTCGAACAGCGCCTGGCCGCCATGACCCGCCCAGCGCTGGATGTCGTACAGCGGCGTGTGCTCGTATTCGCGCACCTCCAGGTTGTAGGCCTGGAGTGCTCGCAGCCAGTCACCGAGCCCCGCATCCGCCGCTGGCGCCTGTACCACCGGCAAGGTGTTGATGAACAGCCCCAGCAACGTCTCGGCGCCCGCCAGGCCAGTGGGTCGCCCCGCGACGGTGGCGCCGAAAGTGACCCGCTGCTTGCCGGTGTAGCGCTGCAACAGCAGCAACCAGGCGCCCTGCAACAGGGTGTTGAGGGTCACGCGCTGCTGCCGGGCAAAGGCTCGCAAGCGCTCGGTCGCCGCAGCATCGTAATGGCTGTAGGTCACGCCATGGCCACTGTCTTCAGCGGGGCGCGGCAGGCTGTCGGCCAGCAAACAGGGTTCGTCCAGCCCGGTCAGGCGCTGCCGCCAGAACGCTTCGGCAGCGTCGCCATCCTGGCGCTGCAGCCAGGCGATGTAATCGGCGTAGCGTGCGACGGGCGCTGGCAGACGCTCGCCGGCATAGACCTGCAGCACTTCCTTGATCAGTTGCGCGCCGCTCCAGCCATCGGTGACCAGGTGGTGCATGGTCCACACCAGTTGCCAGCGCCCCTCACCCAGGGCCAGCAGGCTCATGCGCTGCAGCGGTGGCCGGGCCAGATCGAAGCCTTCGGCGCGATCACGCTCGGAGAAGGCGATGACATCCGTCTCGCCCTCGATCACCCGCACCTCGGCGGGCACCTGGCGCTGCACCACCTGCAAGGGCTGGCGCAGCCCGCCCTGCCAGAGAAAACCGCTGCGCAGCGTTTCGTGGCGCGCCACCACATGCGCCCAGGCCGCCTGCAAACGCGCCGGATCGAGCTGCTCGACCGCCACGCTGATCTGGTTCACGTAGAGCCCTGAGCCCGGGTTGTCGAGGGCATGGAACAGCATGCCCTGCTGCATGGGCGACAGCGGGTAGATATCTTCGATGACGGCGGCGGGCAAGTCGATGGCATCGAGCTGCGCCTGATCGAGACCAGCCAGAGGGAAGTCTGCCGGCGTCACGCCGCCCGCGCCCGGTGTCAGGCAATGGGCGATCAGGGCGCGCAGCTCGGTCAGGTAACGCTGCGCCAGTTGCATGACCGGCGCCTCGTCGAACATCTCGCGGCTGAAGGTAAAGCGCAGGCCCAGACGCGCATCGAGCACCTGACCATCGATGCTCAGCCAGTTGCCCAACGGCGCCTCAGCATCGCGGTTCGGCCCGGCGTTTTCGCCGGCCAGACGCAACAGGGCATCAGCGGCGAAGCTGGCATCGAATTGGCCCAGGTAGTTGAAGGTCACCCGTGGCTCGTGCAGCCCTTCCAGGCCCTGGCCGAGGTGGCGCAGCAGGCCATAGCCGATTCCCCCACGCGGCACCGCACGCAGTTGCTCCTTGACCGCCTTGATCGCCGCATCGGGTTCGCCCTCTGCATGTAAACGGAGCGGGTAAAGGCTGGTGAACCAACCCAGGGTACGGCTCAGGTCGATATCGTCGAACAATGTCTCGCGGCCATGGCCTTCCAGCAACACAGCGGCACTGCTCTGCCCGCTCCAAGCACACAGGGCACGAACCAGTGCAGTCAGCAGCAGGTCGTTGACCTGGGTGCGATAAGCAGCTGGAGCCTGTTGCAGCAGGGCACGCGTTTCGCCCTCGTCCAGTTCCAGGCGCAGGGTGTGGGCATGACGCTCGGTCAGGCTGGCATCGGTGCGGGCGCCTGGCAGGCTCGGCGCCTTGACCTCTAGCTGGGCACGCCAGTAATCCTGCTCGGTGGTCAGCTCGGGACTGGCGGCAAGCTCGACCAGACGCTGCGCCCAGCGCTTGAACGAACTGCTGCGCGGCGCCAGGGGCTGTCCCTCGTAATGCGCCTGCAGATCCTCCAGCAACACCCGCCAGGACACACCATCGATGACCAAGTGATGGACGACCAACAGCAAGCGCTGGCTGCCGTCAGCCATGCTGACCAGCATGGCGCGCAGCAGCGGGCCACACGCCAGGTCGAGGCTACGCTGTGCGACGGCGCAATGATGCTCCAGTTCACTGGCATCGGCCGCTTCACGCAGCCAGAGCACGTCGGCATCCACCAGTTCCGCATGCACGGCATGGCTACCATCGGCAGCGAAGCGCAAGCGCAGGGCATCGTGATGCGTCTGCAACGCCGCCAGGGTTTCGCTCAGACGCCGCGCGTCCAACGCTTCGCGGCAGTGCAGCAGCACAGCCTGGTTCCAATGGGCGCGCTGCGGCATGGGAGTGGCGAAGAACAATCGCTGGATCGGCAGCAACGGCGTCTCGCCCTGCTCCGGCCCCTGCTCGGCCTCGCTTACCGCCTCACGAACGACAGAGGCCAGGGCGCGTAGGCTCTGGTGCTGGAACATGTCCTTGGGGGTCAGTTGCAAACCAGCTTGGCGGGCACGGCTGACCACCTGGATGGAAACGATGGAGTCGCCACCCAGCTCGAAGAAACTGTCCTCACGCCCCACCTGGGCCACGCCCAGCACGTTTTGCCAGATATCGGCCAGTAGCCTCTCATGCGCCGTTTCTGGCGCCTGGTAATCCGCCTGAACGGTGCTGAACTCCGGCACCGGCAAAGCCTTGCGATCGAGCTTGCCATTCGGCGACAGCGGCATGGCCTCAAGCACCAGGATGCGCGCCGGCACCATGAACTCCGGCAGTTGCTCAGCCAGCGCCTGGCGCAACGCCTCGCCATCGCAACCGGCCACGGCATAGCCCACCAGTTGCTTGCCCTGCGCTGTGTCACGCGCCACCACCACCGCCTCTTCCACCTGCGGATGTGCCTGCAGACGGGCTTCGATCTCACCCAACTCGATGCGCAGGCCACGGATTTTCACCTGATGGTCGATACGTCCGACGTACTCGATGGCACCGTCCGCCCGCCAGCGCGCCAGGTCGCCGGTGCGATACAGCCGCCCGCCTGCACCGAACGGATCGGCGACGAAGCGCTCGGCGGTCAGCCCCGGTCGTGCGTGATAGCCCCGCGCCAGACCAACGCCGCCGATGTAGAGCTCACCCGCCACACCCTGCGGCACCGGCTCCAGCCAGGGGTCGAGGATGTACAGCCGCAGGTTGTCGATGGGCCGGCCGATGGGCACGATGTGCCGTTCGTTTTCCTCGTCGCACGCCCAGTAGCTGACGTCGATGGCCGCCTCGGTGGGACCATAGAGGTTGTGCAGCTTGGCGCGGTGGCGCTGACGGAACTGCTGTTGCAGCTCGTAGGGCAACGCCTCGCCACTGCACATCACCTGCGTGAGTGAAGGGCAGTGTTCCAGCTCGCCCGAGGCGACGAACGCCTGCAACATCGAAGGTACGAAGTGCAGCACGCTGACCTCGCCCTGGTTGATTACCTGACGCAGTGCCAGCGGATCGCGGTGCGCGCCCGGCTCGGCTACCACCAGCCCAGCGCCGGTCAGCAGCGGCCAGAAGAACTCCCACACCGATACATCGAAGCTGAACGGCGTCTTCTGCAACACGCGATCAGCCGGCGTCAGGCAGTACGCCTTCTGCATCCAGTGCAGCCGGTTTATCAGCGCCTGATGGCTGTTGCCAGCGCCCTTGGGCTTGCCGGTCGAACCGGAGGTGTAGATCAGGTAGGCCAGGTTGTCCGGCGTACCCTGAATCGGCAGATCGCTCCCCACCAGCCCCTCCACTTCTGACCAGTCGCTGTCCAGGCAGAACCTACGAGCGTTCGAGGCTGGCAGCGCATCACGCAGATGTGCCTGAGTCAGCAGCAGCGTCACGCCGCTGTCGTCCAGCATGTGCTGCAGACGCTCGTGCGGGTAATCCGGGTCCATCGGCACGTAGGCGCCACCGGCCTTGACGATGGCCAGCAGGGCCACCACCAGCTCGACGCTGCGCTCGGCCGCCACACCCACCAGTACGTCCGGGCCCACACCTTGAGCGCGCAACCAGCGTGCCAGCTGGTTGGCGCGCTGGTGCAGCTCGCGATAGCTCAGGCGCTGCGCGCCGAACTGCAGCGCCAGGGCGTCCGGGGTTTGCGCGGCCTGTTGCTGCAGCAGCGTTTGCAGTTGCACACCATCGGGGAACGCCGCCTCGGTGGCGTTCCAGCCACCAAGCAGTTGCTCGCGCTCCGCGCCTGCCAGCATCGACAGACGCCCCACCGGGCACTGCGGATCGGCAGCCAATGCCCCCAGCAAATTAACGAAGTGACCGCACAGGCGCTCGATGGTGGCTGCATCGAACAGATCGCTGGCATAGGCGAACTGCCCGCGCACAGCGCCCTCACGGTTCTCCTCGGTCTGCAGCATCAGGTCGAACTTGGCGATACCGGTCGACAGCTGCAGAGGCTCCAGCGTCAGTGCCTCACCATCGGCAGCGGGGAGCTCGCACAAGGCATCCTGCGCACTGGGCAAATGGTTGTAGGCCACCTGAAACAGCGGATTGTGGCTCAAGCTGCGTTCAGGTTGCAGGGTTTCCACCAAGCGCTCGAAGGGCAGTTCCTGATGAGCCTGTGCATCCAGGACGGCCTGGCGTACCGCACCGAGCAGATCGACGAAGGAAGCATGTTCCTCGACTTCACCGCACAGCACCTGGGTATTGACGAAAAAACCCACCAGACGCTCGCACTCGGCCCTACCACGGTTGGCCACCGGCACGCCGATACGCAGTTCGCGCTGGCCGCTGTAGCGCACCAGCAGCACCTCGAATGCCGCCAGCAGCACCATGAACAGGCTTGCACCCTGGCCACGTGCCAGGCTGCGCAGCTCGCTCACCAACGCCGTAGGCAGTTGAAAGTCCAGCGTGGCGCCACAGTAACTCTGCTGCGGCGGACGCGGTCGATCGCTGGGCAGGGTCAGCAGCAGCGACGGATCGCCGATATGTTGCGTCCAGTAATCGAGCTGACGCTGCTCCTCCCCGGCCGCCATCCACAGGCGCTGCCAGCGAGCATGGTCGGCGTACTGAATCGGCAGCGGCGGCAGGCTGGCACCACGACCGGTGACGCAGGCGCCATAGAGGTTGACGAACTCGTCGATCAGCACGCCCATCGACCAACCATCGGAGACGATATGATGCAGGTTCAGCAGCAGCAGGTGCTCGCTATCGCTGAGTCGCAGCAGGTGCAGGCGCAGCAACGGGCCATTGGCGAGATCGAAAGGCTGTCGCGCCAACTGTTCCAGACGCACACGTGCGGCGTCCTCACGCTGGCCTGCCGGCAGTTCCGCAAAGTCTTCTTCCAGCATGGCCAGAGGCGAGGTCGGCAGGATCACCTGCAACGGCTCGCCACCTTCTTCGCGAAACAGCGTGCGCAGACTCTCATGGCGCGCCACCAATGCCTCGAAAACCTGGCGCAGGGCCTTAGGATCCAGCGTGCCGCGCAAGCGCAGGGCCGCCGGAATGTTGTAGGCCGCACTGTGCGGCTCCATCTGCCAGAGGAACCACAGGCGGCTCTGCGCCGGTGACAATGGCGCACGCTCACAGGGCTGACGCATGATCGGCAGGCGTTCCAGGCTCACGCCCTTCTCCCGCAGTTGTTGCAGGAAAGTCAGTTGCTTCTCTTCGGGGAGCGCCGCCAGGCGTTCGGCAACGGTGCGCAGTTGTGCATCCAGCATGGTCATCAGAGGTTCTCCAACTCGCCCAGCAATTCATCCATCAGCTCCAGCTCGGCCTCTTGCGAGGGCGCATTGTCCCGTTGCGCTTGCAGGTGGCTTGCCAACGCCTGGATGGAACTCAACTCGAACAATGCGTGCAGCGGCAACGTCACTCCCAGACGATTGCGCAGGGTCATGCCGACCTGAGTCAGCAACAGAGAATGTCCGCCCAGTTCGAAGAAGTCGTCGTTGATTCCGACCCGCTCGACCTGCAGCACCTGCGTCCAGATCGCCGCCAGCTCACGCTCCAGGTCATTGCGGGGCGCCACGTAACCGACTGCCGAGGTACCGAACTCCGGCACCGGCAAAGCCTTGCGATCAAGCTTGCCATTCGGCGACAGCGGCATGGCCTCAAGCACCAGAATGCGCGCCGGCACCATGAACTCCGGCAATTGCTCAGCCAGCGCCTGGCGCAACTCCTCGCCGTCGCAACCGGCCACGGCATAGCCCACCAGTTGCTTGCCTTGCGCTGTGTCACGCGCCACCACCACCGCCTCTTCCACCTGCGGATGTGCCTGCAGACGGGCTTCGATCTCACCCAACTCGATGCGCAGGCCACGGATTTTCACCTGATGGTCGATACGTCCGACGTACTCGATGGCGCCGTCCGCCCGCCAGCGCGCCAGGTCGCCGGTGCGATACAGCCGCCCACCTGCACCGAACGGATCGGCGACGAAGCGCTCGGCGGTCAGCCCAGGTCTTGCGTGATAACCCCGCGCCAGACCAACGCCGCCGATGTAGAGCTCACCCGCCACACCCTGCGGCACCGGCTCCAGCCAGGGGTCGAGGATGTACAGCCGCAGGTTATCGATGGGCCGGCCGATGGGCACGATGTGCCGTTCGTTTTCCTCGTCGCACGCCCAGTAGCTGACGTCGATGGCCGCCTCGGTGGGACCATAGAGGTTGTGCAGCTTGGCGCGGTGGCGCTGACGGAACTGCTGTTGCAGCTCGTAGGGCAACGCCTCGCCACTGCACATCACCTGCGTGAGTGAAGGGCAGTGTTCCAGCTCGCCCGAGGCGACGAACGCCTGCAACATCGAAGGTACGAAGTGCAGCACGCTGACCTTGCCCTGGTTGATTACCTGACGCAGTGCCAGCGGATCGCGGTGCGCGCCCGGCTCGGCTACCACCAGCCCAGCGCCGGTCAGCAGCGGCCAGAAGAACTCCCACACCGATACATCGAAGCTGAACGGCGTCTTCTGCAGCACGCGATCAGCCGGCGTCAGGCAGTACGCCTTCTGCATCCAATGCAGCCGGTTTATCAGCGCCTGGTGGCTGTTGCCAGCGCCCTTGGGCTTGCCGGTCGAACCGGAGGTGTAGATCAGGTAGGCCAGGTTGTCCGGCGTACCCTGAATCGGCAGATCGCTCCCCTCCAGCCCCTCCACTTCTGACCAGTCGCTGTCCAGGCAGAACCTACGGGCGTTCGAGGCTGGCAGCGCATCACGCAGATGTGCCTGAGTCAGCAGCAGCGTCACACCGCTGTCGTCCAGCATGTGCTGCAGACGCTCGTGCGGATAATCCGGGTTCATCGGCACGTAGGCGCCACCGGCCTTGACGATGGCCAGCAGGGCCACCACCAGCTCGACGCTGCGCTCGGCCGCCACACCCACCAGTACGTCCGGGCCCACACCTTGAGCGCGCAACCAGCGTGTCAGCTGATTGGCGCGCCGGTGCAGCTCGCGATAGCTCAGGCGCTGCGCGCCGAACTGCAGCGCCAGGGCGTCCGGGGTTTGCGCGGCCTGCTGCTGCAGCAGCGCTTGCAGTTGCACACCATCGGGGAACGCCGCCTCGGTGGCGTTCCAGCCACCAAGCAGTTGCTCGCGCTCCGCGCCTGCCAGCATCGACAAATCCCCCAGACGGCGCTCGGCACTCTCGGCCATCGCCAGCAGCAAGCGCTCGAAGTGCTCACGCAGGCGCTCCACCTGACTGGACGCCAGGCGGTCGGCACGGTAGGCGTAACGGATATCCAGGCACTCGTCAGCACTGGCCACCAGGGCCAGGGCGAAATGGGTGCTCTCGACCGGGCGCTGGCCGAGTACGCGCAGGCTGTCACCGCCGCCAGCAAGCGCACTGTCCATGGGGAAATTCTCGAACACCAGAATGCTGTCGAACAACGCCTGGCCCGGCTTGCCGGCCCAGCGCTGGATATCGTGCAACGGGCTGTGCTCGAACTCGCGAACGTGCAGATTGAGCGCTTGCAGATCTCGCAACCAGTCGCCAACGGCCCATTGCGGCTGGATTTCATGGGCAATCGGCAAGGTATTGATGAACAGGCCGAGCAGGCTCTGTGCACTCGGTAGCTCAGCCGGACGCCCGGCGACGGTGGCGCCGAAGCAGGGTCTCGCCTGCCCGGTGTAGCGCTGTAGAAGCAGCAGCCAGGCACCCTGCAACAGGGTGTTGAGGGTCACACGCTGGGCCTGGGCAAATTGCTGCAGACCACGGGTCAGCTCGGCGCTCAAACGGCCGTGCACCTCACGCGCAGGCTCTGCGGCAGCATGCCCCAACGCACCAGCCAGCAGGGTCGGTTCGTCGAACGAGACCAGGCGCTCGCGCCAGAAGCGCTCACCGGCGGCGGCGTCCCGAGTCTGCAGCCAGTTGATGTAGTCGCGGTACTGGCCGAACTGCGCCGGCAGCGTTTCACCCCGGTAGAGTGCCAGCACCTCACCCACTTGCCGAGCGCTGCTCCAGCCGTCGGAGATCAGATGGTGGCAGGTCCACAGCAGGTGGTAGCGGCGCTCACCCAGGCGCACCAGAGTCAGACGCTGCAGCGGCGGCATAGCGAGGTCGAAGCCTTCGGCACGCTCGGCCGCGGCCAGCGCATCCAGTGCTTCGGGCTCGGCGGCCTGCGTGCGCCAGTCGTGTTCACGTACCGGTAGCTCGGCATGACGCAACACGAACTGCAACGGCACACCCGCTTCGGTGAGCACGAAGCCGCTGCGCAGCACGGCATGACGCGCCACAACCTGCTGCCACGCGGCGATGAAACGCGGTGCATCCAGCCCCTCCAGGTCGACCTGCAACTGATTGACGTAAAGACCGGAGCCCGGCATGTCGAGCGCATGGAACAACAGTCCCTGCTGCATGGGCGACAACGGATAGAGATCGTCCAGATCACTCACGGGCAGATAGAGACTGTCAAGCGTCGCCTGGTCCAGGCCAGCCAACGCCACGTCGCTCGGCGACAGACGCGGCGTGGCGATGCGCACATGGGCCAGCAGCTCGTGCAGCGAATCCTCCAGTCCCTGTACCAGGGCATCGATCGCCTCGGCCGGGAACATGGCCTGGCTGTAGGTCAGCTCCAACTCCAGACGCCCGCCCAGGATGCGACCATTGATCACCAGCCAGTTGCCCAGCGGGGCATTCTGCGGCTGGCTATGACCTGCCGATTCACTGGCAGGGCGCAGCACAGAATCGCCATCGAATTGCTGGTCGAACTGCCCCAGGTAGTTGAAGGTGACACGCGCCTGCCCCGCTGCACTCAGCTCCAGACCATGCTTGCTCAGGTGGCGCAGCACGCCATAGCCGATGCCGGCTCGAGGCACACCACGGATGCTTTCCTTAACCGCACGCAGTGCCTCACCCGGTTCGCCGGTCGGGCGCAGGCGCAGCGGGTAAAGGCAGGTGAACCAGCCAACGGTGCGCGACAGCTCCAGAGGTTCGCCGTCATCGAAGGCGTCACGGCCATGGCCCTCCACTTCCAGCAGGGCCTCCTCGCTCCCCGTCCAGCTGCACAAGGCGCGACCGACAGCCGTCAGCAGGACGTCATTGATGCGCAGGCGCTGAGCGGCCAGGACCGGACCAAGAAGTTCGGAGGTGGCATCGCGGTCCAGAGCAATGTGGCGCTGCCGTGCCTCGCGCCAGGTGGCCGCCGCGTGGCCATCGGCCTGGGGAATCGCCGGGGCATCGGCCAGTTGCGCCAGCCAGTACGGCATTTCGGCGTCCAGTGCCGGACTCGTCGCCAGCGCCTGCTGGCGGGCAGCCCAGACAGCATGCGGGTCGCCTTCGGCCGGCAATACAGCTGGCTGCCCCGCGCGAATAGCACCATAGGCGGCGTGCAGATCTTCCAGCAGCACCCGCCAGGAGACGCCATCCACCGCTAGGTGATGAATCACCAGCAACAGGCGCTCGCCGCCCTCGTCCAGGCCGACGTGCATGGCACGCAGCAATGGGCCATTACGCAGATCCAGGCTGCGCTGGGCTTCGTCACACAGGCGCTCGAGCGTCTGCCGATCAGTTGCATGGCGGCGCCAGAGCAGCGTCAGGTCGAGTGCCCCCATGTCAGCGATACGCAGACGCGCTTGCTCACCATCCAAACGCAGACGCAACGCCGGGTGGCATTGCAGCAAGGCATGCAACGCACGCTCCAGTGCAGTGAGATCCAGCGGCTCGCTGGCCTCCAGCAGGATCGCCTGATTCCAGTGGTTGCGCAGCACAGCCGGTACACGCTCGAAGAAGCGAGCCTGCACCGGGGCCAGCGGCGCGCCACTAGCGGGCGGTGCGTTGACGGTGGCAGGCGTCGTGGCGACTTCCGACACCTCACGTGCCTGCAGCCACTGCGCCAGTTGCCGCACGGTCTGCCGCTCGAACAACTGCTTGGGACTGAGCTTGAAACCCAGTTTGCGGATGCGCGCGATGATCTGCAGGCTGAGGATGGAATCACCACCCAACTCGAAGAAGTTGTCTTCGGCCCCGACCCGTTCGACCTTGAGCACCGCCTGCCAGATCGTCGCCAACTGGCTTTCCAGTTCGCTCAGCGGCACCTCCTCGCACGGTTTGCCAGCCATGTCCGGACGCGGCAGTGCCTGGCGATCGACCTTACCATTGGCAGTCAACGGTAAGGCCGGTAGCAGCATCAGTTGCGCCGGCAGCAGATAGTCCGGCACCTGGGCTGCCAACTCCTGGCGCAGCGCTTCGGCCTCCCCATCGGCCACACACCAGGCCAGCAGGCGCACGGGCCCATCGCCCGCGCTCTCGGCCAGCACCAGAGCATCATGCACACCCGGCAGGCGCTTGAGCACCTGCGCCAGCTCGGCCGGCTCCACCCGATAGCCGCGGATTTTCACCTGTTCGTCGAGGCGACCGAGGAATTCGATCTCACCATCGGCGCGCAGGCGCACGCGGTCGCCACTGCGGTAATAGCGCTCATCCTCAAGATGGATAAAACGCTCCGCTGTCAGCTGCGGCAGGCCCAAATAGCCGTCGGCCAGACCGGCACCGGCGATCAGCAGCTCACCCGGCACGCCAAGTGGCAGGCTGGCGAGCTGCTCGTCGACCACCCGCACCCGACTATTGGGCAGCGCCCGACCGATAGCTAGATTGCCCTGCGGCAAGGACTCACCGATGCGCCACTCATGGGTCAGCACACCCACTGTGGTTTCACTTGGGCCATAGTGGTTGACCACCCGCAAACCTGGCGCCAGCTCACGCACACGCGCCAGCAGTGGTGCGCCGCAGGCTTCGCCGCCGAGCACCAGCAGACGCAGCGGCAAGACCTCGACCGGCTGCGGCGCGGCGGCCAGCAGGCCGCTGAGATGGCTGGGCACGATCTTCAGCACGGCGACGGCACGAGCCTGAATGAAGGCGGCGAAACGCTCGGCATCGGCCACCTCCTCGGCGCTGGCCAGGCACAACCGCCCACCACTGCATAGCGCACCGAACAGGCTGGTATGGCCGAGATCGGCCGCCACCGACGACACCATCGCCCAGCCCTCCCCGGGCTGGCTGTCCAACCGTGTCAGCGCGCCCTGCACGTAGTTGGCCAGGGCACCGTGGCTAACCACTACGCCTTTGGGCTGCCCCGTGGAGCCGGAAGTGAAGATCACATAGGCCGGACTGGCCGCGTCGATGACCACGGCAGGTGCCTGCGCTGCAAAGTCCGACGGCCCTCCGGCCTCGACCAGGATTGCCTGATCCGGGAAGAGCGCCGCGGTTTCACGCTCGCTCACCAGCACGCAGCGCGCCCCACTCTCGGCCAGTAGTTGCTGCAGACGCGTACTCGGCAATGCCGGGTCGAACGGCACGTAGGCAGCACCTGACTTCAGCACCCCCAGAAGCATCAGCAGCCAGCGTGCGCCGCGCGCCTGGCAGAGCGCGACGCGCTCACCCGGGCCGACTCCCCGGGCGCGCAAGGCATTGGCCAAACGGTTGGCCGCGGCGTCCAGCTCAGCATAACGGTATTGACCATCCCAGGCCTCGACTGCCATTTCGCCCGGGCGTGCCACGCACTGTCGGTTGAACAATTGCAGTACATCAGCGGACGGCCACGGACGGCGCTCGCCGGCCAGTTCCGAACGCAGTTCGGCTGGGACCAGATTCAGTTGCTCGAGTGGCTCGGATGGCCGGGCACAGAGTTGTTCCAGTTGCCAGGTGAAGGTAGCGACGATGCGTGCCACCGTGCTGACGTCGAACAGATCCTGGGCAAAGACGAAGCTGCCGCGCAGATGGCCGTCCTCGCTGGCCTCGGCCATGTCCAGGGCCAGATCGAAACGCGCACCGTACTGCTGTTCACTGAACAGTTGCAGCTTCAGCGGGCCGGCATCCGGCAGGCGGCTGACGTCGAAGCCGAAGTTGAACTTGACCTGCGCCAGAGGGTTCCAGGCCAGGCTGCGCTCCGGTTGCAGCGCCTCGACCAGTTGCTCGAAGGGCACATCCTGATGTGCCTGGGCACCCAGTGCCAACGGCTTGAGCGCAGCCAGCAGATCGCTGAAGGAAGCCTGCACGTCGACTCGGCAGGGGTAGACCAGGGTGTTGACGAAGAAGCCGATCAGCCCCTCGGTTTCCAGTTGCTGGCGGTTGGCGACCGGCACCGCGACACGCAGATCAGCCTGGCCGCTGCAACTGCGCAGCAAGACGCCATAGGCGCCCAGCAGCAACATGAACAAGGTGACGTCGTGGCTGCGCGCCAACGCCCTCAGGCGCTCGCTCAGCGCCGCATCCAGCTCGAAGCTGAGACTGCCGCCACGGTAGCTCTGCTGCGCCGGACGCGGGCGGTCGCATGCCAGGTCGAGGCGCGGATTGTCATGCCCCAGTTGCTGCACCCACCAGGCCAGTTGTCGCTCACCCTCGCCATCGGCGAGCAGGCTACGCTGCCACTGGGCGTAGTCGGCGTACTGCACCGGCAGCGCCGGCAGCGCCGCCTGGTTGCCTACCAGCGCGGCACTGTACAGCGCGGCGAATTCATCCATCAGCACACGGATCGACCAACCGTCGGAGACGATATGGTGCAGGGTCAACAGCAGCACATGATCCTCCGCAGCCAGGCGCAGCAGCGTCAGACGCAGCAGCGGGCCGTCACGCAGGTCGAACGGGCGCCCGGCTTCCTCTTCGGCCAGGCGATGCGCCTGGGCCTCGGCATCGCCGTGGGCGGACAGATCCAGGCGCACCATGGGCAGTTCCAGCCGCGCATGGATGACCTGGCACGGCTCGCCCTCACGCTCGTCGAAGGTGGTACGCAGTGTCTCGTGACGCGCCATCAATCCCGCGAATGCCTGGCGCAACGCGCCCTCGTCCAGCGCGCCGCGCAGGCGCAGGGCGCCAGGGACATTGTAGGCAGCACTGTGCGGTTCCATCTGCCAGAAGAACCACAGGCGCGCCTGCGCCGGGGACAGCGGTAGCGCGCCATCACGCGGCACAGTGCGCAATGGCGGGCGGCTGTCGCGCTCGCCGAGCGCCGCCACAGCGGCGGTGAAGGCATCCAGCCGCGAGGCCTCGAAGATCATCGGCAGCGGACACTCGACGGCGAGGAGTTGGCGTATCCGCGATACCAGCCGGGTCGCCAGCAGCGAATGACCACCGAGTTCGAAGAAATCATCCTCACGGCCGACTCGCGGCAGCTCGAGCAACTCGGCCCAAAGCGCTGCAAGCTGGCTTTCCAGGCCCTCGCGCGGCGCGCTGTAGTCGTCATTGACGTCCGCCACTTCGGGCAAGGCCTTGCAGTCGATCTTGCCATTGACGTTCAGCGGCAACTGAGCCAGCGCGATGATCTGCGTGGGCACCATGTACTCGGGCAGTTGCTCGCGCAGCGCTGTCTTGAGCGCGTCGGTCGCCTGCAGCGGCGCCACGTAGGCCACCAGCCGGCGCCCTGCCATACCGTCGCGACAGACCACGGCCGCTTCGCTGACCCCATCGAGCATGCGCAGGCGTGCTTCGATCTCGCCGGGCTCGATACGGAAGCCGCGAATCTTGACTTGCTGATCGACGCGCCCGAGGTAATCGAACGAGCCATCTTCACGCCAACGCACACGGTCGCCGGTACGGTAGAGACGCCCACCCGTCATGCCGAAGGGATCGGCAACGAAGCGCTCGGCGGTCATCCCAGGACGCTGGTGATAACCGCGCGCCAGCAACTCACCGCCGATGTACAACTCGCCGACCACACCGCGCGGCAGCGGTTGCAGGTGCTCGTCGAGTACGTACAGGTCTCTAGCTCCCACTGCCTCGCCGATAGGCGCATAAGCGGCACCACAACGGCCGGTAGCATCAGCCTTCCACAACAGGGGCGTGACCACCGTTTCGGTAGGCCCATAGCCATTGATCAGGTGTTCCGCCTTGAGGCTGCGCCGCGCCAATTCGAATGCTGCCTCGGGCACCGCGTCACCACCGAAGCAATAGATGCGCATGCTCGGCGCATGGCCAAGGCGTGCTGCCTGTTCGGCCAGTTGCTGCAGGAAGGCCGGCGGGAAGGCCGCAACCGTCACCTGATGCAGCTTGAGGCGTTCCAGGGTCTGCTCCGGCGTCCACAACGCTGCACCGCGGATCAGCAGACTGGCGCCGTGGCTCAGTGCAGTTAGCCAACGCTCGTGAGCCCCGTCGAAAGCAAACGACATGAAGATCAGCTCGCGGTCACTCGGTCGCATCGCATAACGCTCACCGATGGCGCGGCAGTGTGCGGCGATTTCGCCATGCGCTACAGCAACGCCCTTGGGCTGGCCAGTGGAGCCGGAGGTGTAGATCAGATAGGCCAGGTTGGCCGGGTGAACCCGTGAAGCGGGGCATTGCGCCGGCCAGGCGGCATCATCGAAACGGTCTAGATCCAGGCGCTGCACCGAATCGCCAATCGGCAGCTGCTCGGCCAGCGCGGACTGACTGATCAACCAGCCGATACCGGCATCCTCGATCAGCCAGGCCAGGCGTTCGCGGGGATGATCCAGATCCAGCGGCACATAGGCGCCGCCGGCCTTCATCACGGCCAACAGGGCCAGCGGAATATCCACGCCGCGCGGCAAGGCCACGCCAACCCGTGCCTCGGGGCCGACACCCGCCGCGAGCAGAGCCTGGGCCAGGCGGTTGGCGCGCGCATCCAGTTCAGCGAAGCTCAGGCTGCGTTGCTCATCCTGCAGCGCGATGGCCTCCGGCTGGGCGGCAGCCTGGGCTGCGATAACCGTCGCCAGCGGCTCGAAAGCCTCAGCACTGGCCGGTACTGCACGGCGCCACAGCGCTTCGTCGAGCCAGGCACCCGCCTGCAACGGCGCATCCGCCGGCTGCTTCGGCAGTGCACGCAGCAGCGCGAGGAACTGCTCGGCCATGCACGCCATACCGGTAGCACGATAGCGCTCGGCAGCGTAGCAGAAGCTCAGCTCGAGGCCGGCCTGGCTCTCGCGTACGCGCAACACCAGGTCGAAGGGGGTTTCCAGATCGATCTGACGCAGGCTTTCCACGTTCAGCCCCTGCAATGCCACCGTTCCCCGTACCTGATGGTCGAACGCCACCTGGCAGAGTGGATGGCGACCGTGACTGCGATCTGGCTGCAACGCC
This sequence comes from Ectopseudomonas khazarica, assembly GCF_017915135.1. Classification (NCBI taxonomy): domain Bacteria; kingdom Pseudomonadati; phylum Pseudomonadota; class Gammaproteobacteria; order Pseudomonadales; family Pseudomonadaceae; genus Ectopseudomonas; species Ectopseudomonas khazarica. Next base: position 3,476,403 of record NZ_CP068551.1, read on the forward strand.
TGCACCAGTTGCTCGAACGGCAGATCCTGATGAGCCTGGGCATCCAGCAACCCATCGCGCACCTGGCGCAACAGCGCACTCAGGCTCGGGTTGGTCGAAAGGTCGCAGCGCAACACCAGCAGATTGACGAAGAACCCAACCAGACGTTCGCTGGCGAGCTGTTCACGCCCGGCCTGGGTAAGACCGATGCGCAGATCCTGCTGCCCAGTAAAGCGCTGCAACAACAGGTTGAACGCCGCCAGCAACAGCATGGCCAAGGTCACACCGTGCTGCTGGGCCAGCTGACGCAACTCCCCGCTCAAGACGTCGTCGAGACGCTGCTCGATGAAGCCGGCACGACGTCCACTCTGGCGAGTCGTGTTGACCAAGGTGTATGGCAACTCAAGCGGCGGATGTTCCTGCCCAAGGTATGTGCGCCACCACTGCAGCAGTCGTGCGCTCGCTCCACCGTCCAGTACCTGCTGCTGAGCGGCGGTGATATCGACGTACTGATGGCTCAACTGCGGTAGCTGCGCAACCTCACCTTGCAGACGCGCCGCATAGCACGCCGAAAACTCCTCCAACAGCAGATTCAGCGAGGCGCCATCGGAGATGATGTGGTGCATGCAGAGCAGCAGCGCCTGACGGCCTTCGCCCAGGTGCTGCAGACGCAGACGTAGCAACGGGCCGCTGACCAGATCGAAGGTTTCGGCAGCGAATTGCAGCGCGTCGCCCTCGGCAGTGCTCGGCTGACCACTCAGATCGATCTGACTGAACGGCACCGGCGCGGCGTCGGTCAGGTTCAGGCGAACTTCGCCATCACTGTCCTCGACGAAACGGCTGCGCAGCGTCTCGTGACGCAATTGCAGATCGACGAATGCCTGTTGCACTGCGTCGACATTCAGCTCGCCGCGCACCGTCAGACCACCGGCGATGTGGTACAGCGGGCTGTGCGGCTCCAGCTTCCAGAGGAACCAAAGACGGCGCTGGGCCGGCGACAGCGGCAGCGTGCCATGGCGATCCAGACAGGTCACTTCGGCGCAGGCCGGTGTATCGACAACATGACTGGCCAGCGCAGCGACGAAAGCGCCCAACACCGGCGCCTCGAACAGCAGGCGCGGCTCCACTGCGCGGCCATGACGCTCACGCAGGCGTGCCAGTAACTGGGTCGCCCGCACCGAATCACCACCGAGGACAAAGAAGTGATCGTCACGTTCGACCGCCTCCACCTGCAGCACCTCGCACCAGAGAGCAGCCATGGCCTGCTCCGCCTCGCTCAGCCGAGCAGTGTTCACCCGATCGCCTTCCACCAGTTGCCCGGCACGCTGTACCGCATAAGCCGACAAGGTGCCATCAGCCAATTGCTGGCGGCATGCAGAGCGCTGCAGCTTGCCGCTGGAAGTCTTTGGCAACGCGCCCGGTTCCAGCAGCGCCACGAGCAGCGGTGCTTCCTGGAAACTGTCGGCGACGGCCGCCGAAATAGCCTTGATCAGCGCGGCAGCCGGTATCAACTTGCGCACACTGCGGCCAATCTCGGCGGCTATACCGATCCCCTCGCGACCGTTGTGCTCCACAGCGAATGCAGAGATACGGCCCTTGCGCACCACATCCACTTCTTCTTCGACACAGCGTTCCAGATCCTGCGGGTAGAGGTTCTGGCCACGCACGATGATCATGTCCTTGAGCCGCCCGGTGACGTACAGCTCATCGTTGTGCAGGAAGCCCAGGTCGCCGGTACGCAGCCAGACGCGCCCATCGCGCTCGACGAAAGCACGCTCACTGGCCTCGGGGTTGCGCCAATAGCCCTGCGCGACGCTGGGGCCACTGCTCCAGATCTCGCCAACCTGTCCAGGCCCCAGAGATGCGCCGCTGTGCGGGTCGACCAGTTGCACCTCATGCTCGGGCTGCAGGTGCCCGCAACTGACCAGCAAGGTGCCGCGGCCGGGGCGTCCCAGGTTACTGGCCAGTGCCGTCGGATCCACCTCCAGCAAACCGATACCTTTACCGCGTTGGCCACCGGCAACGAACAGGGTCGCCTCGGCGAGGCCGTAGGAGGCATAGAGCGCATCGGCATCGAACCCAACCCGCGCGAAGGTGGTAGCGAAGCGCTCCAGGGTGTCCGGACGAATCGGTTCGGAGCCGGAGAAAGCCAGGCGCCAGCGGCTCAGATCAAGCCCCTCCATGGCGCCCTCACCGATGCGTTCGCAGCACAGCCGGTAGGCGAAATCCGGGCCACCACTGACCGTACCGCCGTAACGAGAGATGGCCTCCAGCCAGCGGCGCGGACGCTCGAGGAAGTAGCGCGGCGACATCAGCACACAGGGAATACCGCTGTAGATCGGCTGCAGCAAACCACCGATCAGCCCCATGTCGTGAAACAGCGGCAGCCAGCTGACCATCACGTCATCGGCACAGATACCCAGGCCATGGCGAATCAACCGCTCGTTAGCTAGCAGGTTGCCATGGCAGACCTGCACCCCCTTTGGTGTCGAGGTGGAACCCGAGGTGTATTGCAGGAAGGCGATATGCGCATCGCTCAGCTCCGGCATCTGCCATGCCAGCCCCAGACCGGCCGGCGTGTGGTCAACGGCAAGCAGCTGCGGCGTGGCACCACCGACAACCTGACAGGCCGGACGCAGGGCGTCCAACAAACTGGAATCGGTGAGCACCAGGCTTGGCTCGGCGTCACCGAGAATGGCCTGCAAACGCGCCAGGTGCTGCGGCCTAACGGACTCGGGCGGATACGCCGGCACAGCGATGATGCCGGCATACAGGCAAGCAAAGAAGGAAACCACGTATTCCGTGCTGCTGTGCATCAGCAAAACGGCGCGATCACCGGGTTGACCATGCTGCAGCAACCAGACAGCCAGATCACGTGCGCGCTCATCCAGTGCACGGTAGGTCAGTGCTTCGTCCACCCCTTCAGCGATAAAACGCAGAGCGATATCGCGCGGCGTTTCAGCGGCACGCTGGACGAGCGCCTCAACCAGGTTGGTGGCAGCGTCGTAACGATCATTCATGGCATCACCTTGAATCGCGATGGGTGCACTGCACCCGCCGTGTGAAATGGAATATTCGGGTGCTCAGAGCAGATCCAGGCCATGGCCTTGCGCCATGGCCACAATGACCTTGCGCGGGCCACTGAAAGGCGTGCGCGCATGAGCAGTCAGCATGTTGTCGAGCATCAGCACGTCGCCGCTGCACCAAGGAAAGCTGACCGTCGCTTCGGCCAATACGCCGCGGATGTCATCGAGCAGGGACTCCTCGATCGGGCTGCCATCGCCGTAATAGACATTGCGCGGCAGGTCCTCTTCGTCGACGATTTCCAGCAGGCTTTCGCGCACCTCGACGGGCAGGTTGGAGACGTGGAACAGATGCGCTTGGTTGAACCACACCCAGTCACCCGTGCGTGGATGACGGGCCACGGCCTGACACAGCTGGCTAGTGCGCAGTTCACCGTCCTCCTTCCATTCGCATTCGATCTGGTGAGCCCGGCAGTAGGCCTCGACCACCGCACGATCACTGCTGTTGAACACCTGTTCCCAGGCAACGTCCAGACCATTGCCGTAGTTACGCACGTACATCAGCCCACGCTCGCTGAAGCGTCGGCGAATCGTCTCACCGACCTGACGGTAGACCACCCGACTATCTGCGATGGGCGTCTCCCCTCCACTCTGCGCGGCCTGCATGCAGTAGAACCAGATACGCATCGGCCACTCGCGGGTGTAGGCCTGCTCGTTGTGCAGCGGAATATGTTGATGCGGCGGATACTCGGTAGAGGTGTAGACGCCAGCGGTCACGTTACTGCGCGGCGTGGAGCCGAATTCGTAGTTCAACAGCGGGTCGCCGAATGCGGCGGCGAACGCACGAAAACGCTCGGCTTCGCCCACCGCAAAACCGCGCAATAGCACTCCACCACAGCGTTCAAGGTGTTGATCGATCAGCTCGCGCAGCTCCTGCTGGCTCGCCAGCAGGTCGATTCCGTCCTCAGCCTGCACCAGCAGCGGTAAACCCTCACGCGACTCAGGCAAAGGCTTTATGGAGAAGAAAGTCATCGCATGCTCCTCTCAGGCCTCGATAGCCCGGAGATCCCGCCCACTCTCACGCAGCTTGCCGAACATGTATTCGAGCAACTGCTGTTCGCAGGCGTTGATGAAAAAATGATCGCCCTCGAACATCTCCAGAGAGAAGTCATCGGCGGTTTCGTCCTGCCAGGCCGCCAGCGCATCCATCGATACGCGATCCGCCTTGCCGCCAAGTACATGGATCGGGCAACCGAGCCGCGCACGGCGGTAGTAGCGATAACGGCCACACAGCAGAAAATCGGCGCGCAACACCGGCAGGGTCAGGCTGAGCATCTCCGCATCGTCAAATACGGCTGCTGGCGTTCCCCCCAGGGACCGCAGGCGCAGTAGCAGCTGCTCATCGCTCTGCTCTTGCGCCAGTTCGAGGTGGCTCTCACGGCGCGACGGCGCCGACGCCGCCGAAGCGAACAGCGCCTGCGGGGCAGGCATGCCGAGCTGGCGCAGCGCATGGGCCAATTCGAAAGCCAGCAGGCCACCGAGACTGTGACCAAACAGGGCGTAGGGCTGCTTGAGCGACTCGCTCAACTCGGCCGCAAGCTGCTTGGCCAGCGCGTACATATCGGTCTGCAATGGCTCATTGAAACGCCGACCACGCCCTGGCAACTCCAGCGGCAACACCTCGACCGAAGCCGGCAATGAACGACGCCAACGCGCATAGGCCATCGCGCTGGCACCGGAATACGGCAGGCAATACAGGTGCAGGCGGCCAGGCATCATCACCGCTCCACAGTCTCGCCGCTCATCACCTGACGCAAGCTCAGTGGACGCATGTCGACCCACTCCCGCTCAACGTAGTCCAGACACTCCGCCTTGCTGCCTCGCTGCTCCGTCTCACGCCAGCCAGCGGGCACCGCCTTGTCGTCCGGCCACAGGGAATACTGCAGCTCGTGATTGACGAGAACCTTGAATGTCGCGTCGTCGCGATCGAATGCCATCTCTGCCTCCTTCTCGCCCGGGTTGGGCGGCTTTCCGATGAAGACGAAGGAGAGGAGCGAATAATTAGGATTAACTCATGAGATTAATTATCATGCGCACCACTTGAGAAAGCATTCTCATCCGACTGAACGTTTTGATTTTTGATCGAGTCAGAGGCCACGTATGATTTGATAATAATTATCAACTACATTAGATTTGGCCACCTCGATACCGGCGCAGGAACCGCCAGGCAGGGCGAAAGACCCGCGCAATGGATTCGCGTCAGATCTCCCCCATGTGGACGCCCATCACGCTCTGGCCGCATAGGAAACATCTCATGCCCAAGACGCTCCCCCCCCAGCAGCATATGGCCCTGCACGACCTGTTCGTCACCCGCAGGCAGACCTTCATCAACGCTGCGGCACGCATCCTCGGCTGCCGTAGCCACGCCGAAGATGTGGTGCACGACGCCTATATCAAGCTCAGCGCCGCGAGCATGGTCCCTAACATCCAGTCGCAGAGCAGTTACCTGTTACGCGTGGTGCGTAACCTGGCGATCGACCTCTATCGCCGCCAGGCTCTGGAGAAACGCTATGCCGGCAGCGAGGAAGAAGGCCTGTATATCGCTGCCCCTGGAGCCTCACCAGAGACCAGCCACGAGAGTCGAGAGACCTTGGAGATGCTCTCCTCGGCCTTGGCGCAGATGCCCGAGCGCACTCGCTACGCCTTCGAGATGTACAAACTGCACGGACGGACGCAGAACGACATTGCCAAGGAACTGGGGGTCTCACCGACCCTGGTGAATTTCATGGTGCGTGATGCACTGCTGCACTGCCGGCAAGCGCTCAAGCGCATCGAAAGCAAGGCACGCTGAAAGGAAGGGGAAGATAACCGACGCGCCTGTTGGGGACTGGCAGATGGCCCTGCCAGAATCGAGCATAGCCAATCAAGGCCTCGTGATAACTGGCCTTGAGTATTTCGATACTCATTGCATACCCCCAAACGTATCCCGACTTTCCAGCCCGCAGCACCTACCCCCAGAGGGCTGCTGGAGACGTGACGAACCTACTCATGGAAATTCTGATGTTCTTGACGCTTCCGGTGTTCCGCTCTGACCTAACGCCAGAAACTTCGGGGCTTGCAGCCATGAAACACAACTGCGAGGAAGGCGGAACACGTGGTGTTCTGAACGCCAATGCCCGTACGCCCAGGCCTCAAGGCCCACCTGGCGAGGGCATTATTTGTGCGTGACGCACACCAAACACTCAAATGATAATTTGTATCACTCGTATTTGACTGCTAAATTATTCCGGCCGCTTCTGCCGACGCGCTCCATTCGCGAAGCTTCCGGATTCGATCGCCATGCACCCTGCCACCGACCTCGACGCCCTGCTCAAGTCCGTCGCCCTCTGCCTGCCAGGCTTGAACGGTAACGTGGCTCCCGTGCGCAGCGACCAGCTCCTGTGCGGAGGCCAGGGCAATCAGGAGCGCATCGCCGCGCTGCATGACTACTGGCAGCATGCCCACCCCGAGGCCGGGCGGCACTACTGGTCCACCCGCTGCTGGACCCTGCTGATCTGGCAACCCATCTACCTCAGCCTGCTGGCCGCTCACCTGGAGCGCCGCGTGCCCTGCCTGAAGCGAATGGGGCAGTCGATCCAGCAGGGCTTCGTCGGTGGTTTCAACCTTCCGCCTGATTGCGCGCTGTGCACAGGCGACCGGAAACTGGTCGAGAACGCAGCTGAACGACTGATGAACCTGCTGGAACATCAGCTCGAGGAGTTCAACAGCGTCTCCACCATCTACCCCAAGCTGGCCCGCCTGCTGATCGCCGACTGCGCCCGCGCGGCACTGCTTCTGCTGCAACGCCACCAGAACCTGGGCAATGCACAGCTGCGCGAGCTGGAAGAACAGTGGCTGCAAGCGCTGGGACTGTCAGGCAAGAGCCCGCTGATCGAAGTCAGCCTGGACGACGGTCGCCAGTGCCTGGCACTGGGGCGCAACGCCTGCTGCCAACACTTTCGTCGCGCCGATGGCGAGCCCTGTGCAGGCTGTCCAAGACTGAAACCCGCCGAGCGCCTGCAGCGTTTTCGCGAAGAGCTGGTCTGCTGATGCTCGCACGCTGCTCGGCCCACGCCCCTCTTCGTGACAACAGAGCGCCCCGATTTGGCTGAAGTCGACAGCGCACAGTACCCGGTCGACGATTGCCGGCCGCTGAAGGCGGATGCTTGTCGCTACGCTCTGACGCTCCTCGGACTGTTGCTCATTGCCCTGCTGCACCTCAATCTCAGCCTCGATCACTGGACGCTGAACTTCCCCGAAGGCGACAGCTTCACCGCCTTGCAATTTCACCTGGCCAGCCTGCCGCGCATGGTCATGGCGTTGCTGGTGGGCGCGGCCCTGGGGCTGTCCGGCAGCCTGTTGCAGCAACTGACGCAGAACCGCCTCGTATCCCCCATGACCCTGGGTGCCGCGTCCGGCGCCTGGCTCGGGCTGCTGGTCGTCAGCCTGGCCTTCCCCGCCTTCGCTGCCGTGCAAGGTCACTGGGCTGCACTGGCCGGGGCGCTGCTGAGCGTGGGGCTGGTCCTGCTGATTGCCGGACGTGATGGCATCGCCGGCCTGCCGGTGATACTCGCGGGCATGGCCATGAACCTGCTGCTCGGTGCGCTGGCCATTGCCGTGCTGATACTCAACCAGCAGCAGACACGCGGCCTGTTCATCTGGGGCGCGGGCGACCTGGGGCAGATCGACTGGTCCTGGGTCAGCTGGCTCTGGCCCAAACTGCTGCCGGGGCTGTTGCTGCTCTGGCTGGCGCCGCGCGCGCTGACCCTGCTCAAGCTGGGCGGCACTGCCGCCCAGGGGCGCGGACTGAATCTGTGGCCAGCGCTACTGACGCTGTTTCTCGCCTCACTGTGGATGACTTCCGCAGCCATCACCGCAGTCGGCCTGATCGGCTTCATCGGTCTGCTGGCTCCCAATCTGGCGCATCTGTGCGGCGCACGCACGGCCCGCGACGAGCTGCTCTACAGCGCCTTGCTGGGCATGCTGGTGCTACTGGCCAGCGACGCCATGGCGCTGCTGCTCAGCCGCTGGCTGGGCGAGCGGATACCGACAGGCGCGGTTGCCGCGCTGGTCGGCGCGCCGGCCCTGCTCTGGCTGTCCCGGCAGCAGCGCGCTGCGGAAACCAGGCAGTCGCTGGACCTGCCGCGGGGCCGCGAGCGCTGCAGCGGTCGTACCTGGTGGCTGCTGGCATCGGCCACGGCACTCACTGCACTGCTTGGCCTGTGCCTGCAGCTTGAACCTCAGGGCTGGCAGCTGGCCTGGCCATCGGACGTGCTGTGGTCGCTACGCTGGCCGCGCTTGCTCAGTGCGGCAGCCGCCGGCACAGGCCTAGCCGTCGCCGGCGTGTTGCTGCAGCGCCTGTTGCACAACCCGCTGGCCAGCCCGGACATTCTTGGCCTGAGCGCCGGCGCAGCGCTGGTGGTGATGATCAGCCTGCTGCTGTTCGGGCAGGCGCTGTTCTGGCTGCTTGCGCCGATTGCCGCATTCATCGGCTGCCTGCTGGTCCTGGCGACGCTGGTGCTGCTGGGGCGCAAACAGCAGTACTCGCCAGGATTGATGGTGCTGGTCGGCATGGCGCTCGCGGCCCTGCTCAACACTGCGCTGCAACTGGCACTCAGCCAGGGGTCGTCGGACTCCCTGGCGCTGCTCGGCTGGCTGGCGGGCTCGACCTACCGCGTCAGCGCGCTGCAAGCCTGCGTGCTGGGGGTCGGCGTAAGCCTGCTGATCGGTCTCAGCCTGTTCTGGCAGCGCGCGCTGGACCTGCTCACGGCGGGAGACGGCATCGCTCACGGGCGCGGCTTGGATGTGCCGGCAACGCGCCTGGCGCTGCTGTTGCTGGTGGCCCTGCTCTGCGCCCTGGTGACCAGCCTCGTCGGCCCGGTGAGTTTTCTTGGCCTGCTCGCACCACACATGGCGGCGACCCTCGGTGCGCGGCGCGTTCAGCAACAACTGCCGCTCGCCGCGTTGCTTGGTGGCCTGCTGATGCTGCTGGCCGATGCCATCGGCCGCAACCTGATATTCCCGCTGCAGATCCCGCTGGGCATCGTTGCATCGATACTCTGCGGCAGCTACTTCATCCTTCTTCTGCTGCACAGACGCCTGTCATGAAGCGCCGTACCCTGTTGCTGTGCCTGCCCCTGCTCGCCTGCTCGCCACTGGCCCTGTCGGGCGAGCCGCGTATTGCCGCACTGAGCTGGGAACCTGCCGAGCACCTGCTGCAGCTGGGTATCACCCCGCTGACGGTGGCCGATGCTCCGGATTATCGTGATTGGGTGGTACGCCCGACGCTGCCAGCCGACGTGGTCAACGCCGGCAGTCGCACCGAGCCGAATCTGGAACGGCTGGCGCAGCTGCGCCCCGAGCTGATCCTGATCACCCCGTTGCTGGAAGACATACGCGCGCCCCTCGAGCGCATCGCGCCGGTGCTGAGCTATGGTGACTTCACCCAGAAACAGGACAACCTGGAGCTGCAGCGCAGCAACTATCTGGATCTGGCCGCACGCCTGCAACGCAGCGACCTGGCAAACCGGCGCCTGCGCCAGATGCAACAGCGCATCGACGCCTTGCGCCAGCAGTTGCTCGTTCACTTTGCGGGCGAACTGCCCAAGGTCACCCTGATCCGCTTCGCGTCAGCGACCCAGGTGTACATCTTCGGTCCCAATTCACTACCGCAGCACGCCATGACCCTGCTCGGCCTGCAGCCTGCGCAAGCGGTACCGGTCAGCCGCTGGGGCAGTACCCAGGCGCCGGTTACCCAGCTCGGCAGCATCGAGGATGGCGTGGTGATCTACATCGAACCCTTCGCCCAGCACGAGCGTCTGTTCACCACACGGCTGTGGCAGGCCATGCCATTCGTGCGCCAGCAGCGCCTGACCAGCATGCGCGCGACCTGGACTCACGGCGGCGTGTTCAGCGTGCAGTACCTGGCGCAAGCCATCAGCGAAGCGCTGCTGAAGCTGCCGGCTGAATAGAAAGCCCCGCCTGGGTTCAGGCGGGGCTGGTGGAGGGACTCAGTACTTCCAGGTCAGGCTCAGGGTCGCATTGCGCGACGGTGCGTAGTACGACTGCGCCCAGTACAGGCTGGTCAGGTACTTGCGGTCGAACAGGTTGTTGACGTTGAGCGATACGTTGAAGTGCGGGTCGATGTCATAGCTCGCCAGTGCATTGACCACCGCGTAGGAGCCCTGACGGCTGACGATGGTCTCGCCGGTCGTCGAAGTGCCCTGCTCGCGGAAGATCTCGCTCTGCCAGTTGACGCTGCCCCCCACCTTCAATCCCTGCACCTGCGGTACCCGATAGGTGGTCGCGAGGTAGAGGGTGTTCTGCGGAATGAAGGTGCGCGTGCTGCTGCCATCGCCATCGCGCAGGGAGAACAGATGCGTCAGGCCCGCACTGGCCTCCCAGCCCGGTGTCAGTTGCCCCGCCACGGTCATTTCAAAGCCTTCGACCTTGGTGTCCACGCCCTGATAGTAGGAGAAGCCCTCCGCCGCATCGAAGCCGGCGTACTCGGGGGTGTTGTCCTGCTTGGTGCGGAACAGCGCGAAGCTGGCATTGAGACGACGGTCGAACCACTCACCCTTGATCCCGCCCTCGATGCTGTTGCCTTCGATCGGCTCGAGCAAGGCATGGTTTCGATCGACCTGGTACTGCGGACTGAAGATCTCGGTGTAGCTGGTGTACAGCGAGTAGTTGTCGTTGAGGTCGTACGTCAGGCCGACATAGGGCGTCGACTTGTTCTTGTCGTACTGATGGCCTTCACCGACGCGCTCACCGCTGCTCTTGAGGTTGGTGTGGTTGACGCCGGTGATCAGCTTCAGCTGGTCGCTCAGCGAGAAATGCCCGGCCACGTAGTAGCTGCGGCGGTAGACGGTGTAGTCGGCCCAGCTGGTGACGTTGGCGAAATCCGGACGCGGGTAGTCGCCGTCGTAGTCCCACACCGGTGGCAGCGACTGGACGATGGCATCGTCACTGGATGTCCAGTGCGCACGGGTACGCGACCAGTTGCTGCCCAGGACCACTTCATGGGTCCGACCGAACAGCTCGAACGGCCCCTTCACCGACGCGTCTCCCAGCAGCTGACGCTCGGTACGATCGAACTTCGACCCATAGGTGTACAGGCCAAGCCCGGTGGTGGCATCCGGCACACCGCCAGCCATGAGCATTTCGGCGTCGGAACCGATCTCGCGGTAGTTGAGCGTCACCTGGGTTTGCCAGCCACCGCCCCAGTCAGTCTTCAGTTCGGCGAAGGTCTGCTCGTCATCGGTGTCCCAGTAGCTCCAGTCCGGCGCAGTGTTGTGCGAGCGGTCGTAGTGCACCTTGGAACCATTGGTGTAGTACAGCGACAACGCGCTCCACATGATCCCTTCCGGTCGGTTGCGCTGCTTGGAGTAGCCGATGGTCGCGGTGCTGCTGTCGGTCAGATCGGCCTCCAGGATGCCGGAGAACAGCGTCTTGCTCGGCTGGTAACGGTCCAGGTAGGAATTGCCCTCCTGCCCGGCGAAGATAGCGCGCCCACGCAGTGTACCGCTGTCGTTGAGGGAGCCGGACACGTCGGCCTCGAGGCGCCGCGTCTGCCAGGAGCCATAGCTGAAGCCCAGCTGCGCCTGGGTCTCACGGGTCGGTCGCTTGCGTACGAAGTTGATCGTCGCGGACGGATTGCCGGGGTTGGAGGTCAGGCCATTGGCGCCCTTGAGAATCTCGATGCGGTCGTAGAGGAAGGTATCGATGTCACCCATCTGCTCTTCAGAGGAGAAAGGTACGCCGATGCCGTCGATCTGGAAGTTGTTCACGTCCAGGCCACGCGCGGTGAAGTAGGTGCGGTCGGTCTCCACGCGCTGTACACCGATGCCCGCCGCCTGCAAGGCATCGTTGGCGTTGCCGAGCTTGAAGTCGTCGAGTTGCTGACGATTCACGCTGGTGATGGTCTGCGGCGTCTGCCGCGGCGTCAGATCGAGCTTGGTCGCCGTACCACTGCTCCCCAGGGTGTAGGAGTCGCTCTGTTCGGTGACGACCGGCGGCGCCCGGTTGACGCCGGTGACGCTGATGGGCTGCAACACCAGCGCATCGCCATCCTCATCGACTTCGGCGGCCACCACCGGCCAGGCCAACGGCAACACGCACAGCGCCATGGCCAGTACGCGGGGACTGCAGGTGGCGCGCAGGCGCACCCGGTGTTCTGAGTGATACATCGTTTTCATGGGCAGACACTTTTTCTTGATTGAGTTGGATAAAGCGTGGGCACAGCGCAAGGGGACTTCAGTTCATCGCAATAACCTCCATGCCGCTCCGATCTGCGTGTCTCAACGGTGCTGGGCAGCCAAGGCCTGCCCCATCACCTGGCGATACCAGCCATGGAAGTGCTGCATGCCCTCCTCCAGCGGTATCTGGTACGGGCCACTGTCATCGATACCGCGTTGATAGAGCGCCCGCCGGCCGGCATCGGTGCGCTCGGCGATCTCGTCGTCCTCGATGGCAGTCTCCATGTAGGCCGCGCGGTGCGCCTCGACCAGCTCGCGGTTGTTCTCGCAGAGTGCCTGCCACCGCGCGCAGCACGTCACGGGTGAAGTGGCGAATCGGCTCCTTGCTCGGGCCGACGAAAAAGTGCATGCCGAGGTCGCCAGGCTGCACCGCATAGAGCTCACCGAGCAGGTCGTACCGGGGGTCGTAGCACTCCATGACGAACGCTGGCGCACCTCGATAGCAGCCCATGAAGGCACGCATGTGGCCGCTCCCCATGGCATCGGCGTAGAAGTCGCGGGTCGCCTCCAGGGTCATGTCCTGCATGTTCCAGTAATGGGCGTAGTCCATCTGGTACCAGGGGTGGATCACCGCGACATCCTCGTCGAGACGCAACGGGCGCAGGCTGAATTGCGGGTCTAGCGATGCACGCGGATGGCGCAACACTGTGGCCTCAGTTGGCATGGCAGAGTTCTCCCTGAGCGGCATGCCGGCGATCGACGCCGAACCAGCCGCGGTCGATGATCGCCGTGAGCAGCAGGCCTGCCGCAGCGATGACGAAGGTCAGCGGAATACCGACCAGGTTGACCAGGAACCCGGCGCCGAACGAGGACAGCAGCACGCCAAGGTTCTGGAAGAAGTTGGTGACGCCGAAATCGCGGGCATACGCGTCCGGCGTACTGACCTTGAACAGAGTGACCTCGAGCTTGACGATCACCTGATACAGCGCCCACCCGTACAGGCAGCGACCCACGATGATCAGCTCCAGCGACTCGCTGGCCTGCAGCGCCAGGCCCGATGCCCCGAGCAGCAGATTGAACAGGGTGTGATCGACCCAGCGCGGTGGCTGCGCGAGCAGATGCTTGAGCAGCAGCGCGAGCAAGGCGACGATGCCGGGGATAGCGAACACCAGGCCGGTCAGCAGAGGCTCGTGCAGCCCCGTACGTGCCTCCCAATACAGGGTGAAGAAAGGCCGTACCAGATAGGCGCTGAAGTCGAAGAGAAACATCAGCAGGCACAGCTTGAGCAGCGCCGACAGCGCCTGCGGGCTACGCCGCGGCACCGGTGCCTGGCCGGTCTTCTCCTCGCGACTGAGCACCCTGACCACTTTCCCGCTGCGGATCAGGTACAGGCACAGGGCCATCTGCGCCAGGTCACCAGCCGCCATCAGGGCGATGCAGAAGCTGGGCCCGTAATGCTCCAGCGCCATGCCGCCGACAGCCGCACCGAAGATCGCGCCGATGTGGATGACCACCGACAGCAGACCGATCACCAGGCTGTGATTCTCTGTCGCCTCCAGGCGCATCAGGTAGGGGAACATCAGCAGGTAACTGGCCTTGGTCATGAACATCATCAGACTGAGCAGCCAGTAGCTCTCGACGCTCGGCGCCCAGATCGAAGCCAGGCAGAACAGCGCAGCCACTCCCTGGGTGTAGAACAGCAGGTGCATGGTCTCGATACGCCTGGCGACACGCGCCCAGACGGGCAACATGCACATCACCGCAATCGAGATAGCGGCGATGTAGGCGCCCACATGCACCGGGCTGGTCACGCCGTAACGGGTCTCGAAGAATTGCGGGTAGAACGCGATCAGAATCGAATCGCTGATCACGCCGAAGCCCGACATGATCAGAATGGTGGTACGCAGATTCATGCAGAGGCGCTCCCCAGCCCGAGCGCAACGAAACCGCTGGCGGCTGGCGGCTGAAAGTTCTGGTAGGTGGTGCGTGCTTCACAGGGACAGTCATCGCGCCCGGTCAGCTCGTTGAGCAACTGGCCAGCACGTAGCCAGGCAGCAAGTCGTCGTACCGGACCTCCTGCACTTCGTGCTGATAGCGCAGGTTGTCGAGCTGCGCCGCCGCCCATTTGCAGTAACGATCGAATTCCTGACGCGACAGGTACCAGTTCTCGCGGATGTAATAGTTGTACAAGCGGCCTTGCTGCTTGCAGTAGTTGAGGTAGCTGAAACGACTGGTGGGATCGGCCATCGAGACCAGATCGGCAAGGAAGGGATTCTGTAGCGTGGTGCCGTCCAGCAGCATGCCGGGGTGCCAGCTGAATTCGGCCTTCCTGTCGAGGAAAAGGCTGCGGGTTCCCAGAGGCTCCGCAAGGCATGCCAGCCCGGGATTGAAAGGCCCGATGCCTATTGCAATGAAGTCGTAGGGCAGTTCCGTGGTCACGTTGCGCCTCATCAGTCCGGATGAAAGTGGGCCGATACTAGAGCCCAGTGATAATGATTTGCAATAGCGCATAAGAATAAATATTCATATCGGGACGGACGCTTTAGCACAGGACTGACAAACCGGGACCGGGACAGCCAAGCGGGGTGCAGAAGGTGCGCTCTAGAGCCCTTGCCGACCAGAAAGAAGACGCAGCGAGGCATCCAGAGACAGCATGCTCTGGATCTGCGAAGCGACAACGAAGAGAGGGATACAGCGAGGCGACTGGACGGCATGGCGAGCGAAGGTCGCTCATGCAGAATCAGGGAACTAAGGAGGAGAAGCACGCCAGATCGGCGAAAAAGAAGATGGCGTCCCCTGCTGGAATCGAACCAGCATCTAGCCCTTAGGAGGGGCTTATTCTATCCGTTGAACTAAGGGGACACGGCCGTATTCGCAACGGCCGGGCGGCATCTTAGCGACGACCGGCGCGTTTGTCATGTCGCGATCCGTTCGCGGCCTAGCGCTGCCAGCCGTGGGCAACCGCCGCAGAGGCTGTCGAGGCACGCACGCTGGGCACACCACCGTGCAGGCGCTCCAGTGCCATGCGGTCGGCTATCGCGGTGGTCGTCTCGCCTTCCCGTTCGGCGCGCTGGAAGATTTCCGTCAGGGTCGGGCCGATGCTCTCGATATGTGCCTTGAGTTCGGCGGCGCTGCCACCGGTGCGCTCGTAACAGACGTCGATGATGCCGCCGGCATTGATCGCGTAGTCCGGCGCATACAGGCAGTCACGGCGGCGCAGCAGCTCGGCCAGGCTGGCGTCGGCCAGTTGGTTGTTGGCCGCGCCGGCGATGATCGGCGCACGCAGGTTCTCGAGGCTCTGCAGATTGATGATCGCGCCCAGCGCGCAGGGGGCGAACACGTCGACGTCGAGGCCGTAGATCGCGTTCTGGTCGACGGCCGTGGCCCCCAGCTGAGCGACCGCACGTTGCACGTTGGCCTCGAAGATATCCGTCACCCACAGTTGCGCACCGGCCTCGCGGAGCAGCCTGGCCAGGTGGAAACCGACCTGCCCCACTCCCTGGATGGCCACGCGGATGCCGTTCAGATCCGCCCGCCCCATGCGGTGTGCGACAGCAGCCTGGATGCCGATGAACACGCCATAGGCCGTGGACGGCGATGGGTCGCCATCGCGGCTGCCACCGCCGAAGGCCTCGCGCTGCCCGGCACCGGCGACATGGCGCGTGCGCTCGACCATGATGCGCATCTCGTTCACGCCGGTGCCTGAGTCCGCCGCGGTGACGTAGCGTCCGCCCAGGCTGTCGACGAAGTCGCCCATGGCCTGGAACAGCGCCTCGCTCTTGCCGCGGTGCGGATCGCCGATGATCACCGCCTTGCCTCCTCCGAGCGGCAGACGCGCCAGCGCAGACTTGTAGGTCATGCCACGTGACAGACGCAGCACATCGCGCAGGGCCTCGTCGTCGTTGGCGTAGTTCCACATGCGGCAACCGCCGAGCGCCGGGCCGAGCGTGCTGTCGTGAATGGCGATGATGGCTTTCAGGCCGCTGGCCTGGTCGTGGCCGTAGACCACCTGTTCGTGCTGGTCGAAGTCGACATGAGTGAAGACGGACATCGAATCACCTCGGTATTCAGATCGTAAAAGGCCATCCCCCTCCCGCACGGGAGGGGGTGGCAAGGGGGATGCTTGAAGAATCAGGCAGCCGGTTCGAACAGCTGCACCGCCGCGATCTCGCTGACGGTCATGCGGGCCTTGAGCTGCACGGCCTGCTCGCGCACCTTGGCCATGGCGGCTTCCTTGACGTGGCCATAGCCGCGCACCTGCTCCGGCAGTTCGGCCAGCGCCACGGCGGTGCGGTAGTTGTCCGCGTTCAGTTCGCTGAGCAGGTAGGCCAGGTTGACCTCGTACTCCTCGATCAGCTCACGCTCCAGACGTCGCTCGGTGCTGTACCCGAAGGGGTCGAGCGCCGTACCGCGGAGGAACTTGAAGCGCGCCAGCAGCGCGAACGCCTTGAGCATCCAGGGACCGAAGCTGCGCTTGCGCGGCTCGCCGGTCACCGCATCGGGCTTGCTCAACCAGCTCGGTGCCAGGTGGAACTGCAACTGGTAGTCGCCCTCGAACTGCTCTTGCAGGCGCTTGCGGAACGTCGCCTCGCTGTACAGCCGCGCCACTTCGTACTCGTCCTTGTAGGCCAGCAGCTTGAAGTAATAACGCGCGACCGCCTTGCTCAGCGCCTGCCCGGCGTCGCTATCCGCCTGGCGCACGCGCTCGACCAGCGTCCGGTAACGTTCGGCGTAGGCGCCGTTCTGGTACAGGCTCAGGCGCTGCATGCGGTCGGCGACGATCTCGTCCAGCGTGCTGCAATGCGGTGCCTCGACCACCTTGGGCGCGGCGAGCTTCTCCACCGCAGCCATGTCATGTGCCGCGCGCCGCCCCCAGAGGAACGCCTGCTGGTTCAACTGCACGGCCACGCCATTGAGTTCGATGGCCTTGTCGATGGCCTCGGCCGAAACCGGTACCAGGCCGCGCTGGTAGGCAAAACCGAGCATGAACAGGTTGGTGGCGATGCTGTCGCCGAGCAGGCGCGTGGCCAGGCGCGTTGCATCGACAAAGCGGGTCTTGCCCTCGCCCACCGCCTCGCTGATCGCCTCGCGCATCGCCGCGCCAGGCACCTGGGCATCGGGGTTGCGGGTGAATTCGGCCGTGGCCGACTCGTGACTGTTGATCACCGCGTGGGCGATCTTGTCATTCAGCTTGGCCAGCGACTCCTCGCTGGAAGCCACCACCAGGTCGCACCCCAGCAACAGGTCGGTTTCCCCGGCCGCGATGCGCACCGCGTAGATATCGCTCTGCCGCGCGGCGATGCGGATATGGGTGATCACCGGGCCGAACTTCTGCGCCAGGCCGGCCTGGTCGAGTACGGTGCAGCCCTTGCCTTCGATATGCGCGGCCATGCCCAGCAGCGCACCGACGGTGGTCACGCCGCTGCCGCCCACACCGGGCAGCAGAATGTTCCAGGGACGCGTCAGCGCAGGCTGTTTCGGCTCCGGCAAGGCGATGAACAGGGCTCCCAGGCCCACGGCTTCGGGCTTGCGCAAGCCGCCGCCATGCACGGTGACGAAGCTCGGGCAGAAACCTTCGAGGCAGCTGTAGTCCTTGTTGCAGGCGCTCTGGTCGATCTCGCGCTTGCGCCCCAGCTCGGTCTCCAGTGGCAGCACCGACAGGCAGTTGGACTTGACGCTGCAATCGCCGCAGCCTTCGCACACGTCCGGGTTGATGAACACGCGCTTGGCCGGGTCGACCAGCTTGCCGCGCTTGCGCCGACGGCGCTTTTCGGTCGCGCAGGTCTGGTCGTAGAGAATCACCGAAACGCCCTTGAACTCGCGCAGCTCACGCTGCACGGCGTCCAGTTCGCGGCGGTGATGGAAGGTCACGCCCGGCGCGAAGGTGGCGCGGGTCGGGTACTTGTCCGGCTCGTCGCTGACCAGAGCGATGCGTTTGACGCCCTCGGCATGCACCTGCTGGCTGAGCTGGTCGATGCGCAGCTCGCCGTCGATGGGCTGGCCGCCGGTCATGGCCACCGCGTCGTTGTAGAGGATCTTGTAGGTGATGTTGACCCCGGACGCGACGGCGGCACGCAAGGCCAGGTGCCCGGAGTGGAAGTAGGTGCCGTCGCCCAGGTTCTGGAACACGTGCGGCGTGTCGGTGAAGGGGGCCTGGCCGATCCAGGTCGCGCCCTCACCGCCCATCTGGGTGAAGGTATCGGTGCTGCGATCCATCCACTGGGTCATGTAGTGGCAACCGATGCCGCCGAGCGCGCGACTGCCTTCCGGTACCTTGGTCGAGCTGTTGTGCGGGCAGCCGGAGCAGAAGTGCGGGGTGCGCACGGTCTTGTGCTTGGGCGCGGCCAGGGCCTTTTCCTTGGCGTCGAGGAAGGCCAGGCGTTCCTCGATGACCGGGCTGCTGTAGATCGGCGCCAGGCGCTTGGCGATCACCCGGGCGATCATCGCCGGGGTCAGCTCGCCCAGGTTGGGCAGCAGGGAACCGCCCTCCTCGTCGAACTCGCCGACCACCCGCGGGCGCTTGCCCACCGGCCAGTTGTAGAGCTGACCGGTGAGCTGGTCCTCGATGATGCTGCGCTTCTCCTCCACCACCAGGATTTCGTCCAGCCCTTCGGCGAACTGGTGCACGGACACCGGCTCCAGCGGCCAGCTCATGCCGACCTTGAGCACGCGCAGACCGACCTTGGCGCACAGCGTCTCGTCCAGACCCAGGTCATCCAGGGCCTGGCGTACGTCCAGGTAGGACTTGCCGGTGGTGATGATGCCCAGGCGCGGGTTCGGCGAATCGAGCTTCACCTGGTTGAGGTTGTTGGCCAGCGCGAACGCGCGAGCTGCATAGATCTTGTAGACGTTGAGGCGCTTCTCCTGCGCCAGGGGCGGGTCCGGCCAGCGGATGTGCACGCCATCCTCGGGCAGCTGGAAGTCCTCGGGAATCTTCACCTGCACGCGCAGCGGGTCGACATCCACCACGGCCGAGGAGTCGACGTTCTCGGCGATGGTCTTCAGCGCCACCCAGCAACCGCTGTAGCGCGACAGCTCCCAGCCGATGATGCCGTAGTCCAGGACCTCCTGAACGTTGGCCGGATTGAGCACCGGAATCGACGCGGCGATGAAGGCATGCTCGCTCTGGTGAGCGATGGTCGAGGACTTGCAGCCATGGTCGTCGCCCGCCAGCAGCAGCACGCCGCCGTGCTTGGAGACGCCGGCCGAGTTGCCATGCTTGAACACGTCGCCGCTGCGGTCCACCCCCGGCCCCTTGCCGTACCACATGGCGAACACGCCGTCGTAGCGCGCCCCCGGGAACAGGTTGGCCTGCTGGCTGCCCCACACGGCCGTCGCCCCGAGTTCCTCGTTGACGCCCGGCTGGAAGTGGATGTGGTTCTGCTTGAGGTAGTCGCGCGCGTCCCACAGGCTCTTGTCCAGGCCGCCCAGGGGCGAGCCGCGATAGCCGGAGATGAAACACGCGGTATTCAGACCGAAGGCGGCGTCACGCTGCTTCTGCAGCATGGGCAGGCGGGTCAGGGCCTGGGTGCCGGTCAGGTAGAGGTGACCGGTAGCGAGGCGATATTTGTCATCCAGGCGGATTTCGGCCAGGGACATGGAGCGCTCCTTTTATTCTTATGGCGAGCACGAGGAGCGCGACGGTAAACACGCTCCGTTGCATCCGGCCGCAGGATCACCACGACGGATTTGCCTAAAGCATGACTGGAGGGTTCCGCTTTTTTCTTTCTATTTTTCAGATTGCAGGACAATACTTCGCATGATCCTTCCAACAATCACAAGAAAATGGAAATAGTCATGCAGGATAAGCTCAGCGCCATCGACCGCAGGATTCTCCGCCTGCTGCAACACAATGCCGACCTCTCCGCCGCCGAGGTGGCCGAGAAGGTCGAGCTGTCGCAGTCACCCTGCTGGCGGCGCATCCACCGCATGCAGGAAGACGGGCTGATCGAGCGCAAGGTCGCGCTGCTCAGCCACAAGCGCCTGGGTTTCGGCATCACCGTGTTCGTCGACATCAAGCTGTCGGCGCACGGTCGCGGCAATCTGGATGAGTTCGAACAGGCCGTGGTCGGCTATCCGCAGGTGCTGGAGTGCTACAGCATGGCCGGCAGCTCGGACTACCTGCTCAAGGTGGTGGCCAAGGACATCGCCGACTACGAGCGCTTCCTGCGCGACCACCTGCTGCAGCGCCCGCATGTGCACGAAGCGCATTCGCACATCGCCATGAGCGAGGTCAAACGCACCACCGAACTGCCGCTGGACTGATCAGCCCTGCGTGG
Organism: Ectopseudomonas khazarica; assembly: GCF_017915135.1. Classification (NCBI taxonomy): domain Bacteria; kingdom Pseudomonadati; phylum Pseudomonadota; class Gammaproteobacteria; order Pseudomonadales; family Pseudomonadaceae; genus Ectopseudomonas; species Ectopseudomonas khazarica. The sequence continues at coordinate 3,496,920 of NZ_CP068551.1, forward strand.
CCGCCAGGCGCCTGGCCTTGCGCGCACGCAGGCTGGCCATCAGCGAGGGCCCGAGGGCGGTCAGGGCGGAGCCGAGCACCACCACCACCGCACCGGCGTAGGCGATCCAGTTGACCGCCTCGGGCAGCACGTGGTCGGGCCACCAGGTGGACGCCAGCGCCACGGAAACGAAGGTCACCAGCGGCGTCAGCGCCAGAGTGGCACTGACCCGCGACGCTTCCCAGTGCGCCAGCGCCTCGGCGAAGGCGCCGTAGGCCACCAGGGTATTGAGGCAGCAGGCCAACAGCAGCCAGCCTTGCAGCGGGCTCAGCTCCAGCACCTGCAGCGGCTGCGCCCAGGGCGTCAGCAGCAAGGCGCAGGAGAGGTAGATGACCATCATCACCTGCACCGAACTCCACAGCGTCAGCAGCTGCTTCTGCGCCAGACCGTAGAAGGTCCAGACGAAGGCGGCGGCGAGCACGGTCAGCACGCCGGTGGTATAGGTCGTCAGCGATGTCAGCAGCTCGCCCAGGCGCTGATTGAAGAACAGCCCGAAGCCCAGCAGCATCACCATCAGGCCCAGCGCCTGACCCAGGCTGAAGCGTTCGCGGAAGATGAACAGGCTGCTGATCAGCAGCAGGATCGGCGCCACCTGGATCACCAGCTGCGTGGTGCCGGGGCTCAACAGCCTGAGCCCGACCAGGTACAGCACGTAGTTCGCCGTCAGCCCGCCGATGGCCAGGGCCAGCAGCCAGGCGCCCTTGCGCCCGAGCGGGCGGAAACGTGGCAGGCGGCGAGCGGCGGCGAGGTAGGCCAGCAGCAGCGAACCCGCCACCGTCAGGCGATACCAGGTGACCGTGACCGGGTCCATGACCTGCAGGACTTCTTTCAGTTTGATCGGCAGGATGCCCCAGAGCAGCGATGTGAGCAGGGCGAGAAGCAGGCCGTACATCCAGCGGCCGGAGGAAATGTGCATGGCGACCTCAGCAGCGCGGTCGACTGAACGCGTCGACCGCAGCCGGCCATTCTAGGAGAGGCTGACGCACCAGCACAGTGACAGTTCGGCTCGCTTGCCGAGCGCAACTGTACCGCCAGGCATGCCTCATGCGTCAGCAGGCCGGCGTCAAAATTCAATAAAAAACGCCAACCAGTAGCCAACGGCCGGTAACTTCGACCATTGGTCGCCTTGCCGGGCAAGCCGCTCCGCTCGCAGTAGACTCAGCCTATCCAGCACCTGCAGATGGAGCTCTCGTCATGTTCGGCCAACGCACCGTCGACCCCCAACCGGGCACGCACTACCGCAGTTCACGCCTGAGCGCCGTCAATGGCCAGTATTTCTTCGCTACCCGCGAAGGCACGCTGGAAGGCCCCTACCTCTCGCGCCACGATGCCGAGCAGAGCATCCAGCGCTATATCGAGCGCATGGCCATGGCGGACAAGCTGATCCGCCACAGCAGCGAGCACATCGACAGCCAGCAGCGCCGCGACGCGATCAAGCACAATCAGGAGCTCTGATCTCGCTACAGGTGGGCCAGCCCGAGGTCGCCGCGGTGGGCCGCGAGGTGAGGCAACACTGCGGCCAGCAGCGGTTCCTTGAAGGCATCCTGGAAACGGTGGGCCAGCCCCGGAATCAGCTTCAGCTCCGAGCCCTTGATGTGCGCCGCCACGTGGACACCATGCATCACCGGTAGCAACGGGTCGGCGGTGCCATGCACCACCAGCGTCGGCACGCTCAGGCGGTTGAGCAACTCGACCCGGCTCGACTCGGCGAGAATCGCCAACAGCTGCCGCTGCACGCCCTCGGGATTGAAGGCCCGGTCGTAAGCCACCTCGGCCTGATGCAACAGCAACGCGCGATCATCCTTGACCGACGGACTGCCCAGCGCCGCGAGCAGGTCGGCCTGCTGCTGCAGCGCGGCCTCGCGGCTGCCGGCCTCGCGCCGCGCCAGCAGCGCGACCAGCGCATCGCTGGGTGCCGGCAGGCCCTGGGCACCGGAACTGGTCATCACCAGGGTCAGGCTGAGCACCCGCTGCGGCGCCAGATCGGCCAGGTGCTGAGCGATCATGCCGCCCATGCTCGCCCCCAGGACATGGAAAACGCCGATACCCAGGTCGTCCATCAAACCCAGCGCGTCGCCTGCCATGTCACGCAGGTGATAGGGCGCTCCCAGCGACAGCCCCAGGCGGTAGCGCACCACTTCGTAAGGCAGGTTGATGCTCGGCGCGGGCTTGCGCCAGCTGCTCAGGCCGACGTCGCGGTTATCGAAACGAATGACCCGGAAACCCTGCTGACAGAGACGCTCGACCACTTCGTCGGGCCAGTGGATCAGCTGCCCGCCCAGACCCATGATCAGCAGCAGCGCCGGGTCGCGCTCGCGACCGACGCTCTGGTATGCCAGGCGCACGTCACCGACGTCCGCATAGCGGGTCGGCTCGGACAGATCGCAACGATTGGCAGCAAAAGACTGCACGCCGCACAGCAACGCGGCAATGAAGATGAGTGCACGCATGAAGAACACCAGAAACATAGAACCCCACTGAAACGCGATTCTGGTGAAAGTCGTTCGACGGCGCTGCCACACAAGCGTGACAGTTTGATGAAGGAGGACGAACGGTTGCCCGGCAAGTGACCAAAGGCCCATGCAGAGCGTGCCCCTCCGTACCGGCTGGCAGGAGGGGCCTGGGCGTTACGGGCGGAACATCAGGCCAGTTCCGCGCGCAACTGCCGGGCTGCCGCGACCATGTTGACCAGCGCGGCCTCGGTCTCGGGCCAGCCGCGGGTCTTCAATCCGCAATCGGGGTTGACCCACAGCCGCTCCAGCGGGATGCGCCGCGCCGCCTTGCGCAGCAGACCGGCCATCTCGGCGCTGTCGGGTACGCGCGGCGAGTGGATGTCGTAGACGCCCGGGCCGATCTCGTTGGGATAGGCGAACCGTTCGAAGGCCGCCAGCAGCTCCATGTCCGAACGCGAGGTCTCGATGGTGATCACGTCGGCGTCCATCGCCGCGATGGAGTCGATCACGTCGTTGAACTCGCTGTAGCACATGTGCGTGTGGATCTGCGTTTCGTCACGCACGCCACTGGCGCTCAGGCGAAATGCCTCGGTGGCCCAGTCCAGGTAGCCCTGCCAGGCCGCCTGACGCAGGGGCAGGCCCTCACGGAACGCCGCCTCGTCGATCTGGATGACCTTGATTCCGGCGGCTTCCAGGTCGACCACTTCGTCACGGATGGCCAGCGCCAGCTGCCTGGCCTGCACCTCACGCGGCACATCCTCCCGGGCGAAGGACCACATCAGCATGGTCACCGGCCCGGTCAGCATGCCTTTCATCACCTTGTCGGTCAGGCCCTGCGCGTACTGAATCCACTCCAGGGTCATCGCCCGTGGCCGGCTCAGATCGCCAACGATCACCGCCGGCTTCACGCAGCGCGACCCGTAGCTCTGCACCCAGCCGAAGCGGGTGAAGGCGTAGCCGTCCAGTTGTTCGGCGAAGTACTCGACCATGTCGTTGCGCTCGGCCTCGCCATGCACCAGCACATCCAGCCCGAGGCGCTCCTGCACCTGCACCGCATGACGGATCTCGCTGTGCATGGCCTCGGTGTAGTCGGCCAGGCTCAGCTTGCCCTGACGGAACGACTGCCGCGCCAGACGAATGGCCGCAGTCTGCGGGAAGGAACCGATAGTGGTGGTCGGCAGCACCGGCAACTGCAGGCGCTCGCGCTGCTTGCCGATGCGCTCGGCGAACGGCGACTGGCGCTGGGCATGGCGCGCACGCGTCGCCGCCAGGCGTGCCTGGATCTCAGGCTTGTGAATGCGCGTCGAGGCCGCGCGCGCCGCCTGGACCTCGCGGCTCGCCGCCAGCGCCGCCTGTACCCCGGCATCCTGCGGCGCTTCCAGGGCCTTGCCCAGCAACGCGACCTCCTCACATTTCTGTACCGCAAAGGCCAGCCAGCCTTTCAGCTCGGCGTCGAGCTGGTCCTCGCGCGCCAGGTCCACCGGGCAGTGCAACAGCGAGCAGGACGGCGCCACCCACAGGCGCTCGCCCAGGCGTTCATGGGCATGGCGCAACACATCGAGCGCCTTCTCCAGGTCGCAGCGCCAGACATTGCGCCCGTTGACCACGCCGAGCGACAGCACCTTGTAGGCCGGCAGCCGGTCGAGAATCGTCGGATACTGGTCCGGTGCCCGTACCAGGTCGATATGCAGGCCATCCACCGGCAGGTTGGCCGCCAGGCCGAGGTTGTCCTCCAGACCGCCGAAATAGGTGGCGATCAGCTTGCGGCAGGGTTCGCGCTGAATCAGGTTGTAGGCGCGCTCGAACGCGTTCTTCCAGGCCTGCGGCAAGTCCAGCACCAGAATCGGCTCGTCGATCTGCACCCACTCCACGCCTTGCTCGGCGAGGCGCTGGAAAATCTCGCCATAGACCGGCAGCAGGCGCTCGAGCAGCTCCAGCTTGTCGAACTCATCGCCCTTGGCCTTGCCCAGCCACAGGTAGGTCAACGGGCCGATCAGCACCGGCTTGACGCTATGACCGAGCGCATGGGCTTCGGCCACTTCTTCGAACAGCTGCTCCCAGCTCAGGGCGAACGCCTGATCGGCACTGAATTCCGGCACCAGGTAGTGGTAGTTGGTGTCGAACCACTTGGTCAGCTCCTGAGCGTGGGCGCCGCCACAGCAACCGTTCGTGCTCGCCACGGCGCCACGCGCCATGGCGAACAGGGTGTCCAGGGTCGGTTTGCCGGCGGCCGGGCGGAAGCGCTCGGGAATCACGCCGAATGCCAGGGAATGGCCGAGCACCTGGTCGTACCAGGCGAAGTCGCCCACCGGCAGCAAGTCGATGCCGGCGTCTTTCTGCAGTTGCCAGTGCTCGGCACGCAGGCGCTGGCCAACGGCGCGCAGCCCGGCCTCGTCCAGCTCGCCTTTCCAATGGGCTTCGAGGGCTTTTTTCAGTTCACGGTCGCGGCCGATGCGCGGGAAACCGAGGGAATGGGACAGGGCCATGGGGTAACGCTCCAGAGTCAATCGAGATGGCGCCATTCTCGGCATCGCCAACACGTGAGACAAACTCAAGATTTTCGTCTTGATCTAAAGATTTACTCATGTAGGCTGTATGAACCACTTTCATCCAGCCACGACATTGGATGAATGAAACCTTCGCAGAGACCCGTCATGCTCGAGCTACGCCACCTGAAAACCCTGCACGCCCTGCGCGAAACCGACAGCCTGGTGGAGGCTGCCGAGCGCCTGCACCTGACCCAGTCGGCCCTGTCGCACCAGTTCAAGGAGCTCGAGGAGCGACTCGGCCTGCAGCTGTTCGTGCGCAAGACCAAGCCGGTGCGTTTCACCAGCGCCGGCCTGCGCCTGCTGCAACTGGCCGACGCCGCCCTGCCCCTGCTGCGTGGCGCCGAGCGGGACCTGGCGCGCCTCGCCGGTGGCACCGCCGGGCGCCTGCACATGGCCATCGAATGCCACAGCTGCTTCCAGTGGCTGATGCCGACCATCGATCAGTTCCGCGACGCCTGGCCGGAAGTGGAACTGGACCTGGCCTCGGGCTTCTCCTTCGCACCACTCCCCGCGCTGGCACGCGGCGACCTGGACCTGGTGGTGACCTCGGACCCCGTCGAGCTGGCCGGCATCACCTACGTACCGCTGTTCACCTACGAGGCCATGCTGGCCGTGGCCAACCAGCACCGTCTGGCGCACAAGGCCTATATCCAGCCACAGGACCTGGCCACGGAAACCCTCATCACCTACCCGGTGGAACGTGACCGCCTGGACATCTTCACCCGCTTCCTCGAACCCAACGACGTGGAGCCCGCGCAGGTACGCACCTCCGAGCTGACGGTCATGATGATGCAACTGGTGGCCAGCGGACGCGGCGTCTGCGGCCTGCCCAACTGGGCGCTGCACGAGTACAGCTCGCGGCACTACGTCAGCGCCAAGCGCCTGGGCGAAAAGGGACTGTTCGCCACCCTCTATGCAGCGATCCGCAGCGACATGCTCGATGCGCCCTTCATGCGCGACTTCCTGCTCACCGCCAAGGACACCTCCTTCGCCAGCCTGGAAGGTGTCAGCGTGGCGCGCTGAGCGCCACTGCGCAGACAAAGGCCGCTCGCGCAAGCATGTGGCCGCCCTTTCGTCACATCTGCCGCCGCGCGCCCCGCAGCAGGCTTCACCGCCCGCAGGGCACCAAGACAACGAAATGGCCGGCCCCCGGACGGCCTCGCAGCGCCCCCCCGGCGAACGGTACCCGCCGGCAGCAGGGCGCAACCGCATCCACGCCAATTGCCTTGTTACAACTCCTGGCTTGCCGCCTCGTGACCAACAGTCATAGCATGACCACTGGTCACAGCCTTTCGCGGAAAGCCCATGCGCTATCAGGATCAACTCTTCCAGCAACGTGAAACCGCCTTGCTCGAAGCCGCTCGACAGCTGTTCCAGAGTCAGTCCTGGGACCGCGTCACAATCGCCGAAGTGGCGCGCCACACCGGCATCGGCAAGGGCACCGTGTACAAGCACTTTCCCAGCAAGGAAGCGCTGTTTGCGCGCCTGGTGCTGGATCGCTCGCGCATGCACCTGATCGAACTGCAGACACTCTCCCACTCGGCCCCGGCGCCGGAAGCCATGCGCCGGATGATCCGTCGCGCCTTCGAGCAGCTGCTGGCCGACCCGCTGCAGGCCCAGCTGTGCCTGCACTGTGACCGCCCGGCCTTTCAGGAACGCCTGGAGCCGCCCTACCGCGAACAGTTCCTCGAACTCGAAGCCGAGTACATGGCCCTGTTCAGCGAACTGCTGCAGAACAGCTTCGCCGGCCTGCAGCTTTCTGACGAGCACTGCCAGCACCTGTTGTGGGGCGTGGAGGCGTGCATCAACGGGGTGATGACGCGCATTGCCTCGGGCGGTTTCGAGCACTGGGCCGACCCCATTGCCTTCGACGCCTATTTCGAGCGCGTCACCGACTTCATCATCGCCGGCCTGCACGGCCAGGCCGCTGCGCTGCTGGCAGCGGCCGCCACCAACGAGTAAGGGATTCTCATGTTCACGCACCTCAGCAAACGCCCCTGGATCATCGCGGTCGTCATCGCCATCGCCCTGCTGCTCTGGCTGTTCAGCGGCGAACGCTTCAGCGCCCGTGACGAGGCTCAGGCCGAGCCGGACAAGCCCCTGGCCGCCGCCGAGCTGGCCAGGGTCGAAGTGCAGTGGCTGGAGGCTCAGCCCATGCAGCGCCAGCACGTGGTACAGGGGCAGATCGAAGCCTGGCGCCGGGTCGAGCTGCGTGCGCAGGTCAGTGGCAGCGTGCAGAAGCTGGACCAGGACAAGGGCAACCGCGTCGCCGCCGAGCAACTGCTGCTCAGCCTGTCGCCGGATGACCGGCCGGCCCAGGTGGCGCGCAGCGAAGCCGACGTGCGCCAGCGCGAGAGCGACGTGACTGCGGCCAGGCGCCTGCGCGAGCGCAGCCTGATCTCCGCCAGCGAGCTGATGCGCCTGGAGAGCGAACTGGCCAAGGCCCGCGCCGAACTCGACAGCGCTCGCCTGCACCTGCGCAACACCAGGATCAAGGCGCCGTTCGCCGGTATCTACGACCAGCGCGCGGTCGAACTGGGCGACTACGTACAGCCCGGACAAAGCCTGCTGACCCTGGTGGACATCGACCGCCTCAAGGTCACCGCGCAGATCGCCCAGCAACAGGTCACCCAGCTGCAGTTGGGGCAGGCGGTGAGCGTGGAACTGCTCGACGGCCGTACGCTGCAGGGCGAGCTGCACTTCATCGCCGCTGCCGCCGACCCGGACTCGCGCAGCTTCCGTATCGAGGTCAAGGTGGACAACCCGGACGGCCTGCGCCTGGCAGGCGCCAGCGCCACGCTGCACATCCAGACCGGCGAGGCCATGGCCCACCGCCTGTCCCCTGCCCTGCTCAGCCTCGACGAGAACGGCCGCCACGGCGTCAAGTGGGTCAACGATGAGCAGCGCGTGGAATTCACCCCCGTGCAACTGATCAGCGTCGACAACCAGGGCGCCTGGGTCAGCGGCCTGCCGCCGAAAGTCGCGCTGATTACCCTGGGCCAGGGCTTCGTCGAAGCGGGCCAGCAGGTGCACACGCAACTCGCCGCAGAGGGCAGCTGAGATGCACGCACTGATTGCCGCCGCGCTCGACCGCAGCCGTACCACCCTGCTGATCCTGCTGTTCCTGCTATGCGGGGGGCTGCTGGCCTACGTCGCCATGCCCAAGGAGTCCAACCCCGACGTCACCATTCCGATGATCTACGTGTCGGTGACCCTGGAAGGCATCAGCCCGGAAGATGGCGACCGCCTGCTGGTACGCCCGCTGGAACAGGAGCTGCGCAGCCTCGAAGGGGTCAAGGAGATGAGCTCGGTCTCCAGCGAGGGCCACTCCTCCGTCACCCTGGAATTCGACGCGGGCTTCGACGCCAAGGTGGCACTGGCCGACGTCCGCGAGAAAGTCGACACCGCACGCAGCAAGCTGCCCGACGAGGCCGACGAGCCGACCGTGACCGAGGTCAACGTGGCCCTGTTCCCGGTGCTCTCGGTGGGCCTGTCCGGGCCGATCGCCGAGACCGAGCTGGTGTACATCGCCCGGCGCCTGAAAGAGAACATCGAAGGCATCGGCGAGGTGCTCTCGGTGACCATCGGCGGCGACCGCGAGGACCTGATGGAAATCGTCGTCGACCCGCAGGTGCTCGACAGCTATGGCATCGACTACAACGAACTGTTCAACCTGGTCAGCCGCAACAACCGCCTGGTCGCCGCCGGCAGCCTGGACACCGGTGCCGGGCGCATGAGCATGAAGGTTCCGGGCGTCATCGAGGACCTCGAAGACGTCATGAACATGCCGATCAAGGTGGTCGGCGACAGCGTGGTGACCTTCGCCGATGTCGCCACCATTCGCCGCACCTTCAAGGACCCCACCGGCTTCGCCCGGATCAACGGCCAGCCGGCCATCGTGCTGGAGGTGGCCAAACGCAGCGGCGCCAACATCCTCGCCACCATCGATCAGGTCAAGGCGCTGATGGAGCAGGCCAAACCCCTGCTGCCACCCGGCGTGGAAGTCAGCTACATCATGGACCAGTCGCAGGAAGTGCAGAACATGCTCGGCGACCTGCTCAACAACGTGCTGACCGCCATCGTCCTGGTACTGATCCTGGTGGTGGCGAGCATGGGCATGCGCTCGGCACTGCTGGTGGGGCTGACCATTCCCGGTGCGTTTCTCAGCGGCATCCTGCTGATCTGGATGCTCGGTTTCACCCTCAACATCGTCGTGCTGTTCAGTCTGATCCTGGTGGCCGGCATGCTGGTCGACGGCGCCATCGTGGTCTCCGAACTGGCCGACCGCTACCTGCAGCAGGGCCAGTCGCCGCGCCAGGCCTGGGCCAATGCCGCCACGCGCATGGCCTGGCCGGTGATCGCCTCCACCGCCACCACCCTGGTGGTGTTCCTGCCGCTGCTGTTCTGGCCCGGCGTAGTCGGCCAGTTCATGAAGTACCTGCCCGCCACGGTGATCATCTGCCTGCTCGCCTCGCTGGCCATGGCCCTGGTGTTCCTGCCGGTGCTCGGCGCCGTCAGCGGCGGCAAGGCGCGGCCACAGGCGACGACCAGCAACCGCGCCGGCACGGCCTATCGCCATCTGCTGGCGACGCTGCTCAAGCGCCCCGGCCTGACGCTCCTCGGCATGCTCGCGCTGATCGCCCTCATCTATATCGGCTACGGTCGCTTCAACCATGGCGTGGAGTTCTTCCCGGAGGTCGAGCCGGAAAGCGCGCAGATCTGGCTGCGTGCCCGTGGCGACCTGTCGATCCAGGAGAAGGACGCCCTGCTCAGGCAGGTCGAGAAGCAGGTGCTGGGCATGCGCGAGGTCAAGGCGCTGTATGCCCGCTCCCTGGCGCAACCGGAAGGTCAGCTGGGCGCCGACGTGATCGGCACCCTGCAGTTCCAGTTCGTCGACTGGCACCAGCGGCGCCCGGCCAAGGACATCCTCGCCGAAATGAGCCAGCGCACCGCCGGCATTCCCGGCGTGGTGCTGGAGTTCCGCAAGCAGGAGGAAGGCCCCACCGACGGCAAGCCGGTCAAGCTGCAGATCAGCACCCTGGACACGGCCCTGACCGAACAATGGGTCGAGCGCATTCGCGGCGAGATGCAGAAGCTCGGGGGTTTCGTCGATATCGAAGATGACCGCGCCCTGCCCGGCATCGAGTGGCGGATCAAGGTCGACCGCGAGGCCGCGGCCCGCTTCGGCGCCGATGTACTGAGCGTCGGCAACGCGGTGCAGATGATCACCAACGGCCTGAAGCTGGCAACCTACCGCCCAGAAGACGCCACCGACGAAGTCGACATCCGCGTGCGCCTGCCCAACAACTGGCGCTCGCTCGATCAGCTTGGCCGCCTGACGCTGAACACGGCAGCCGGCCAGGTCCCGCTGAGCAACTTCGTCGACCTGCAGCCCGCGCCCAAGGTCGGTACCCTGCGCCGCGTGGATGGTGATCGCACCATCACCCTGCAGGCCGACCTGGCCGACGGCGCACGCCTGGACGAACGCCTCAAGGCCCTGCGTAAGGCGCTGGGCGAGGTGCCGGCCGAGGTCAAGGTGAAGTTCACCGGCGAGGATGCCGACCAGCAGGAGGCGGCCACCTTCCTGATGACCGCGTTCCTGGTCGCCATCTTCCTCATGGCGATCATCCTGGTGACCCAGTTCAACAGCCTCTACCAGGCGGCCCTGGTGCTTTCCGCGATCGTCCTGTCGACCGCCGGGGTGCTGATCGGCCTGCTGGTCAATGGCCAGTCGTTCGGCATCGTCATGGTCGGCATGGGCCTGATCGCCCTGGCTGGTATCGTGGTGAACAACAACATCATCCTCATCGACACCTACAACCAGCTGCGCCGGCAGGGCCTGGCCCCACGCGAGGCCGCGCTGGAGACCGGCAGCCTGCGCCTGCGCCCGGTGCTGCTCACCGCCGTGACCACCATCCTCGGCCTGATGCCGATGGTGCTCAGCATCAACGTCGACCTGCTCACGCCGAGCCTCGGCTTCGGCGCCCCGTCGACCCAATGGTGGACGCAGCTGTCCAGCGCCATCGCCGGCGGCCTGGCGTTCGCCACGGTCCTGACGCTGCTGCTGACGCCTTGCCTGCTGGTGCTCGGCGCGCGTTTCGAGCGGCGTCCGCCGCCACTGGAGACCTACGACACCGACCTGCTCGACCTGCCGGAACACCTCGTCGCCAGCAAACCCGGCAAGGCCAGACTGCAACGCAGCGACTGAGGCCAGACGCGCAGGCGCTGTCGGCACCAGGCCACTCCACTGCATGGCGAAACGCCAGACTTCGCCTAGGCTGATCGATACGACAGCTCAAGGGCGGGAAAGGAAAGCTGGCAAGGACGCTTTTTTTCGCCACCGCTGCAACGCGAGCGCCCCGCAGAAACGACAAAGCCCTCCAGGAGAGGGCTTTGTTTTGCCTGCAGATCCGGCGATCTGCAGGCCACGCAACTGAAAACCGAGCTAACGAAGTGTATGGGGTCGGCATCCTGCCTGTTGGCCACTTCGTTAGCCCGGTGACCGGAGAGTAGTCCAGACGGTGGCACTGTGCCAAGCCTGAATTTCCGGCATTGCCTCACAGAACGCGGAGGCCGGGTATCTCAATGACCCAGTGCAACACCTGAGGCACAGTCAATCGACTGCTGCCAGCCCACCCGGACAGGAACAAGGTCTCTGGATGGAAAATGCAGGTAGAGCCCCGAAAGGACGACGTCTCCCCCGATTTGAGTAGCGCCAAGCTTTAGAGTCCAATCCCAGTACCCAGGAGATTGGACATGAAGAAGCGCTTCACTGAAGAGCAAATCATTGGCTTCCTGCGCGAAGCCGAGGCCGGACTGCCGATCAAGGAGCTGTGTCGTCGGCACGGCTTTTCAGAGGCCAGCTACTACCTTTGGCGCAGCAAGTTCGGCGGGATGAGCGTGTCGGATGCCAAGCGCCTGAAGGAGTTGGAAAGCGAAAACGCCCGACTGAAGAAAATGCTCGCCGAATCGATGCTGGAAATCGAAGTTACCCGCGAGGCGTTGCGAAAAAAGTGGTGAGCGCACCCTCCCGTCGAGAGCTGGTGCGCCACATGACGGCACGTGGCTTGAGTGAGCGTCGGGCGCTTCAGGTGATCCGCATGAGCGCCAGTGCATTGCGCTACCAGCCGAGACCGGATCGCAACCAGAGCCTACGTGAGCGCATTGTGGCCCTAGCGCATCGGCATCGTCGCTATGGCGCCGCGATGATCTATTTAAAGCTGCGCCAGGCTGGCGAAGTGGTTAACCACAAGCGGGTGGAGCGGCTGTATGCCGAAGCCCGCTTGCAGGTGAAACGACGTAAGCGCAAGAAGATCCCGATTGCGGATCGACAACCGCTGGGACGGCCACGTGCAGCTAACCAGGTCTGGTCGATGGACTTTGTGTTTGACCGCACGGCTGAAGGGCGTGTCATCAAGAGCCTGACTGTAGTGGATGACGCCACCCATGAGGCTGTTGCCATCGTGCCGGAGCGAGCCATAGGCGGGCACTCGTTGACGCGCATTTTGGATCGCCTGGCCATGTCACGCGGGCTGCCCAAAGCCATCCGCACGAACAATGGCAAGGAGTTCTGTGGTCGCGCCATGCTGACCTGGGCTTATCAGCGTGGTGTGAAGTTGTTCCTGATTGAGCCAGGAAAACCCAATCAAAACGCCTACATCGAATCGTTTAATGGACGCTTTCGTGATGAGTGCTTGAACGAGCACTGGTTCACCAGCCTGCCGCACGCCAAGGTAGTGATTGAGTCCTGGCGACGGGAATACAACGAAGAGCGACCGAAGAAAGGACTTGGAGGATTAACCCCATCCGCCTATGCCGAGCAACTGGCCTCAAAAGCCATTACATTGATTCAGGACTCTAACGCCAGCTGCTACTGAAGACGGGGAGACGTCGCTTCCACATCAGCGCTGCCATACAGGCTCTTGATCTCTGCTAGATAGCGCTGCACCTCAGGACGCGAGGCTAGGTGCTTACGGGATACGTCTTGGATGGCCTTATCTGCGCCGACGCTTAGCAAGACCATGAAGTAGATGCCCGCTGCGACAATCAGCTTTCTCCAGCTTGGTTTCAGCGTTTTCAGGAACATCCTTTCCCCTTCTGTTTCGCTGCGACTCTCGACACTTCTTCGACACCTTGCATGCCGCAGATAGCAAAAGCCCCCGAAACTCTAGGAATTTCAGGGGCTCAAGCTTGAGATATGGCGGGAAGATAGGGACTCTCAGAATATTACCCTAAACGCCAGAAATCACGGTACTTTCTGGCCTGAAAGCGAAAGAATGGTATAAAAGGATGGTATAAATCGCTCTACCATTCTCCCTAGGCGCCTGACGTGGCAGACAACATTTTTCAGAACAAGGGCAAACCAACATGGTACGTCCGCCTCGACATTCCCAAAGACGTTAGGCAGGCATTCGGCGATCGAACAGTGCTAAAGGCCAGCCTAAAAACTGGGCTGCGGTCAGAGGCAATGGCACGCAGGCTGCCCTATCTGGCCAAGTGGAAAGCCGAGATTGAGGATGCCAGACAGGCTAAGGCAGGCAAAGGGGATGAGTGGCGTTTAGCGCAGCACACGGCGGGTCTGGACATTGCAGCACGCCGGACAGCAGCGATTAACAGGCTCTACACACCCGCCTTACCTGATAGCACTCCTGCAGACTTCTCTTGGTTCTTGCAGCTTCCTGACCTAATTAAGGAGCTTTGGGAGCAGGGAGAGGCGCAGATTGCTGAGAGATTCACTACTTATGCCAAAAGCTATGTAGCTTTCCTTGAGAGGGGTGGTAGCGAAGGCGAAGCCATCGCATTACATCAACAATTCCTTGAAATTCTTCAAGAGCTTGAGGCGGCATCAACTGCACAGGACTACTTGCTTTCAGAGAAAGAACGCCAAGAAGCCGTTGCCATCGTGAAAAACCCAGCACTGTACAAGCCTCGTTCACCCATCACTAAAAGTATGATTGAGGGTTGGCATAAGCACCTTGCCACGCAGATTAAAACCCAGAAAACGGTTGATACCAACATCTCCCGAATCAAGAGAATTTCCGACCATTTGAATGTCACAGGCCACGCCTTGACCTTTGAGACAATCCATAACTTTCTTAACTCTTTGTCGGCATCGCGTAAAACTCAGACCAATTACTTGTGGACGGGGCGTAGCTTCTGGCACTGGGCAATGAAGTACAACGAAGCTTTCAGAAATCAATTCAAGGGACAGCCGTGCCCCTTCGATGACCACGACCTACCCCGCACAGGCCCACTAGCCCCCATCGAGCGCCAAGCCTTCACTAAAGAGCAAGTGCAGGAACTGCATCAGGTAGCGGTTGAGAAAAAAGACACTCCACTTTCTCACCTGATTCAGTTCGGTGCGTACACAGGGGCAAGACTTGAGGAAATTGGCAGGATACGGCCAGAAGATACGATTTTCGACGCAAGCGGGGAACCTATCGGTTTCAAGATTTATGAGAGTAAAACGGAGGCTGGTATCAGGGAGTGCCCACTGCACCCTGACCTAGTATCACTGTTCAAAAAGCTCTCCAGTAATGCCAGCAATAACGATGGTTTCTTATTCCCAGGTGGCGAAAATAAATATGGGAATCGGCTTGATCCGCTTTCCAAGAGGTTCGGCAGGCTAAAGACAGCACTGAATTATGGAAAGGATCACACCTTTCATAGTCTGCGACATACGTTCACTACACTGCTACATCAAGCAGGTGTCGGCGTGGAACTCATCAGCTATCTGGATGGCCACACAAACGCATCTTTCACACTGTCTCGCTATAGCAAAGGGCCAACTCTTGCCCAGAAGCGGGAGGCCGTCTCTCTCCTATCATTTGACTTCAACTAAACCACAATAATAGATTGAAGTCAGCACAGCAAATATGGTATAATCGGGGCTTCTGCAGAAATACTTAAACAGCAACTTTCTACAGGCGTCTAAAAATCAGGCCCCCAAGAAAAAGTTTGACTTTTATTGTGAAATAGCTGTCTAACCTATTGACAAATTCAACTTTCTATGCGAAGATGTTAATATAGTGAGAGAAGAAATACATTTCTCTGCTTCTGCCTTTGCTTCCTTATTTTATCATATTTGAAAAATACCCGACTCCTTGTCGGCTTTTGCGTTTCTAAAGCTTCAGACAGCCAGTCTGGAACCTCCTGACTAATCCTGCTCACAATTCCTCTAAGTTATAAATGAGCGTTTTAGTCATTAGCCCGTTCGCTTCCTCCTCTTTCTTTGCGTGGTTGCTAACGGGTTTCTTTTTACCTAAACATCCTTATTCTTGAATTTAATCCAGTACCAAAGGAGGTACACCCTTGTCTATCGTAAAAGTTGAAATTCACCGAAAAGTTATTCGCAATTGCTTATGGTGCAGTTCACCAATGGACACCCTACGGTCTTCAAAGAAAATCTGTAGTGATAGCTGCTATAACCAACTTAGCTACCATAACAGGAAGTTCTATAAAAATCTGAGCAGCAAAGATTTTATTACCTTCCTTGAGGGCCTGATTAAACAAGGCTCTCATATTAGTCCCAATCACCCTCTATCCAAAGAAAAAGGAGAGCCACAGTGCCCCGATGCTGCGTAATTTGCGGAACAGAGATTGAAGGCCGCAGCAATAAAATCCTTTGTAGTAACGCCTGCACTATCAAACTCCACAGGGCACGAAAGAAGGCTCTTGCTGAGTTCAAGACTCTACTTCTTGGTACTATCGACACCGAAGAAATCCGAGAACTAGAGACCCTGGCCTTGAGGCTAGCGAATACAACTCAACATAACCAGTCGGCATGTAGTAACTGAACATCTCATCCTAGAGGACTGTAAATATGAGAGCACACCTAAACGACCGAGCATCCAAGGAATTACTTGAAATCATGCGGCTACTTGGCGAGACAAGCACATCTCACACTTTGAACATTCTTATCAGTCAAATGCACAAGCAAATCAAATACACCCATCTATGTGAGGTAGACCTTAATGACCAACGCAGTACACAAGACCAATAACAACACCAGTGCAATTGAAGCCGTAAAATCTCGCTTTGTTCGCATCCCAAGCAATAATACCTATCCGCGCTTTCGTGACCTAATCACTAACATTGATCAAAGTGATGCCGGCATCCTTGCTGATTTTTATCGCAAGTGCGGTGGTAGTGAGCATGACTCCGTATACCTACTGGCTTGTCTTCCTTGGGCTTACGGTGAAGGCTTCAAACCTAATGCGGCTCCTATTCTCGATGGGGGTCTGATCAATCTATGGCAGCCTTCGAAGATTCAGCCATCTGGAGTTAAGGTTACAAAAGAGCAAGTGGCTCCCTTTGTTGAGTTTCTTGAACGTTGGTTCCCTGATCAGTTGGAGCGCCACTATTTTGGCTGGTGGTTGTCGCACACTGTACGCAAACCGGAAGAGCGAATTATTGCAACTCCCGTGCTCCGATCAGACCATGGCGTAGGCAAAGGATTCTTAGTCGAGACTCTGCTTTCTGGTCTATTAGGTAGGTCGTCGGTAGCTGTTTGCGGGCTAAAAGATGTTGTAGGCGATTTTAACGATGTTATTGAGTCCAAGACGCTACTTTTGATTGATGAGGTTTACAAAAGCAAGAAGAGCACTACAGACGCATTGAAGAGCTTCCAAGGCAACGCAACGATTCCGCTACATCGTAAACACAAGCCAACCATTACCATCGACAATTACCTTAATTTTATTGTCACCAGTAACGATCATTTGCCGCTGGTATTAGAGAAAGGTGATCGCCGTTTCTGGATTCCCGCTTTTATCCGTCACAGAGAATCTGTAACAGAGACAGCATCATTCTTGAACGATACGTTTAAGCCTTGGTTATTGGCTGGTGGTTTTCAGTTGGTAAGGGATTATCTGGAACAGATCGACCTGTCAAAGCATCGTCCAACAGATGCACCACCGATGACTGTAAGTAAACAGGAGCTAATGGGCTTCTCTACCACTGACAAACTGGAAGACGTGTTATCCGCTGTAGTAGAGGCCAATTCGGTACTAACTGTTAAGTGGGTGAAGCAGAAGTATGCAGACGAATTTGAGCATGGGCTTTCGGAAATGGCGATTGCCAATGCTCTATTGAAAATGGGATGCATACAGCGAAAAACCAAACACCAGCGGTACTACATCACTTCATTTGGTTTTGAGTCTGGCATCACTTTAACATCGACAGCGAAAGAACTTGAAGAGGCTATGCCGAGCACATCGTTTTAGGTGACAGCTAAGTAGACAGGTAGACACCTAGGTAGACACCCATGCAGATTAGCTGTCTACCCTGAGAAGCCCAGTATATGCGGCTCTTGGAGACAGGTAGACAGGGTGACACCTCTTCATCATCTTTTTCTAATTAGTTTAGGTCACACGCGAAAGCAACAAAGCGAAGCGACTTCGCTTGAGAGTGTGACAGAACTGCTTGTGAGCGTCAGCGAATAAGTAGTTCTGATAGAGGCGAAGCCGTAACACACGTGGCTCTTCCCGCCTTTCAAAGCGCAGCAACAACTCAACCATTAATAAAATAACCAATCCCACTTTAAAGAATTTGGGTTTACGGGCATCTATCGCCCATAACAAGAGGGAATAAATAATGAAACCAGATACAAAATGTCTTCTACCCCCAGACCTGAAATCAGAGCTAATGCACCTCGTGATGCAACGTCATGCACAAGCCCTGATTGAAGAGCAAGAAGAAGCAAATGCACAGATAGCAAAGCAAGATGCATTTAAGCCTATCGTTAAAGCAGCACCCCTAACAAAAGGCCCACTCTCCGAACACCGAAAAGCTATTCGTGATCTTTTTCGTAATCTTTAAACACTAACCATACAACAACAGAGGAACAACCACAATGACTAACAAAACCACTATCAGCGGCGCTCCACGTGAATACAGCCAAGCAGAACTAGCTCAGCTTCAAGAGCAACGCAAGACTCTATATCAACACGCGGAGAACTATATTCATGTTCAGGCTGACCTAAGCTACGACTTTCTTATGGCAGTGATTGAGAAGGAAAAAGAAGGTTTTGTTCTGTGTCCAAAGGCTCATATTAATATGGTGCCCCTGGCATTTAGAGCACGGATGATTAAGCCCGAAGAGGTGCAGGAAGCTGAGCTGGCTGTAGTTTATGAACAAGTCAAAGAGGACTATATCGAAGCTCTGAAAAAAGAGCGTGCGGAATACAAGAAGCTTCTTGTGCTCCAGTTAGAAGAAGCTGAAATGGAGAAGGAGCGTAAGCGTCAGGAACAGGCTAAAGCTAAGAAACTGGCTGACTTTCAGCAACAAGCTGAAGAATGTTTCGGGGAACTCATCATTCCTGAATAACAGACAGCTAAACAAATGAAAAGGGGCTTTTGTATGCTACAGATACAAGCCCCTTATGCGCTCAAACACTGATTATACTTGGCTCTATGCTAGTTAGTGGTTAAGCACCAAATCTGCTCATTTAACTTTTCCAAATAACATTTAACGCTTTATATCCATGGTATTCCTGTAACTCCTCCATTGTGGGATGGGTCTCTTTACTCCAGTTTTTAGGATAGATAAAAGTTTTGGGGAGCGCCTTGTTTAAAAGAGTCACCTTATCCAGCTTGGTAGTTGAAGCTCCATCTAGTTGTTTTTGCTCGCCGCGAAAGCTGTAGACCAATGTATACTCAAACACTGCTAACATCCTTGATTTAAAAGCTGGAGGCGCCGGACTCAATATTTTTCTTGTCAAGCTCGATCGACTTATTCAACATGCCTGCATCACTAAATACAATAAGAGACCTATCTATTTTATTGTATCTCTCGTAGGCAGTAATTAAAGTTTTTTCACCATGCCACTCCATGGTCTTGGCCGGTAGTTCGGCTCCGCCATATGTTTGCACCGCCCCGCCTATTATTTTCATTGGCTTACCATACCGTTCGATCAACATCTGAGAAAACTCAGGGAAATCTCCGTGGTGAATATCGAAGTGAATCGACTTAACCTTCCCTTCAAACAAAAATACGTTGCCCGTTATTCTCAGAGTTTTCCAAGGTAACCCATCTATTCTCTGCACACCCAAACTATCATCAGAATAAAGGCAGGTAGCTTTAGGCAAGGCGTAGCCGTTGCTCGCACTTGGTTCAATGCAGGCGGGAAGTTTGGAGTCAGCCGCCGGTACTCCTAGTTTAATTCCAATAACGGATCGTGGCTCCTGAGGCCAGTTGTATTTTTTCCGTTCTATTGGATCTGCAAATGATGAAATGCTCACAAGTAGAGACAATACAGATAAAATTACGTTTGATGCTGACATATAGTGACATTCCTTTGGTTTTTATGAATTCAAGCTTTAACTATAACTTTCAGTCGGAAAAATACGGGTTGATATAAAACCCACCCTGATCAAAGCTCAGGCGGTAAGCACGGGGTCTGCCTGTTCAGGTGTGAGTTTCGATGTAGCACAGCCGGTTAGCGCCAGCAGTGCCAGTAGAGCTAAAGGTGATAGCTTCATAGTGAGTCCCTTCGAGGATGTCAGAGCGCCAGCATAGCAGCAGGCCTGCGCAAGGAACCATCAAGGATCGTATGAGCGCAGCCCTAATTAACAGAATCTTATTTTGTTAATTAGCCAGCCTTTGAAAACGTTGACTTCAAGCTCTCTAAGCGCTAATCTCCCTCTGTAAGAATTTTATGTTAATTAGATATCGCAGCAGATTCAGGGGTGCACCATGCAGCTAGTCGAAGCAGTCAAAACTCAAGCCGAGGTTCAGCAGATCACCCACAAGCTCACTCTGAACGCTCGTGGCAATACTCTGTACGCTGACCTTTGGAATTTTGGTTTGCAGGTGGCGCTACGTATCACAGACCTGCTCACCATCACCTATGAGGAGGCCCTAAGCGGGCGTGTGGTGCTCAAGGAAGGCAAGACCGGCAAAACCCGATCTATCGAGCTGAACAGCAAGGCGCAGGAGATCGTTAAGGCGCGCCGCGCTGCACACCCTCACCACACCTACCTGTTTGAGGTAGAGAGCAACAGGGCCAGCGGCAAGCCTGTTAGTCGGGTAGCCGTAGCGGTAGCGTTCAAGGCCGTAGGTGACGAACTGGGTATTAGCCTTGGTACTCACTCAATGCGGAAAACCCGTGGATGGCTGATGCACTCCGCTGGCGTGAGCATCGAGAAGATTTGCCGAGTGCTGAACCACTCAAGCCCAGCTATCACAATGGCTTACATCGGCCTCACGCAAGCCGAGATTGACGCCACCTACCATGAGTTTGTGATTTAACGACAGTTCGCATACAGCGCCCCGGCCTCATAGCTGGGGCCTTCCTTTGTCGGATTTGTCGAATCTTGGCTATTGCCACCACCCCACCAGCGCGGCAGGTTCGGCGGTCTTCCTATCGAGCGGGGATTTTCGGGCTAGGAGCGAGGAAATTTGAACGCTTTTCCGACTATCAAGAGTGGGGCAAGGGTGGTAAACAAGGATGGTATAATCGGAAAAGAAAAAGCCCCGTAAACCATTAATTTACAGGGCTTTTCTATATATGGCGGGAAGATAGGGATTTGAACCCTAGGTGCCATTGCTGACACAACGGATTTCGAATCCGTCCCGTTCGACCACTCCGGCATCTTCCCAAGCGGCGCGAATCATAACAGCTCAATGCGCTTTGGCGAAGCTAATTTTGAAAATTTTTCTTGTTCTATCAGTCGCTTGTAAAAAACAGGCGCCTCCGGTGCTGCCGGTGGCGCCTGTCTGGGTGGTCAGGCGGTCAGGCGCGTCAGCGCCTCGCGGTACTTGTCCGCCGTCTTCTGCGCCACGTCCGCCGGCACGGCCGGGGCCGGGGGTTGTTTGTTCCAGCCGGTGGACTCCAGCCAGTCGCGGACGAACTGCTTGTCGAAGCTGGGCGGGTTCTTGCCTTCGACATAGCTGTCGGCCGGCCAGAAGCGGCTGGAGTCGGGCGTCAGCACTTCGTCCATCAGGGTCAGAGTGCCGTCTTCATCGAGACCGAATTCGAACTTGGTGTCGGCGATGATGATGCCACGGGTGGCCGCGTACTCGACCGCAGCGCTGTACAGGGCAATGGCCGTGTCACGTACCTTGGCCGCCAGTTCGGCACCGATGATGGCTTCGCACTGCTGGAAGCTGATGTTATCGTCATGGTCGCCGACGGCGGCCTTGGTCGAGGGGGTGAAGATCGGCTGCGGCAGCTTGGCCGCTTCCTTCAGTCCAGCCGGCAGGGCGATGCCGCAGACGGTGCCGCTCTTCTGGTACTCCTTCCAGCCGGAACCGACGATGTAGCCACGCACGATGGCCTCGACGGCAACCGGCTTGAGGCGCTTGGCGACGACGGCACGGCCTTCGACCAGGGGCAGTTCGGCCGCCGTCACGACGTCCTCGACCTTGTCGCCGGTGAAGTGGTTGGGCACCACGCCGGCCAGCTTGTCGAACCAGAAGTTGGAGATGGCGGTGAGGATCTTGCCCTTCTCCGGGATCGGTTGTTCGAGGATCACGTCGAATGCCGACAGACGATCGGTGGCCACCATCAGCATGCGCTTGTCGTCGATTTCGTAGAGGTCGCGGACCTTGCCCGAGTAGATCTTCTTCAGGCTCAGGGTGGTAGGTGTGCTCATGTCGGCATTTCCGTTCGTGGCAAACAAAACAGGCGAAACCCTTTAGGATTTCGCCCATCGATTGGAGGCTGAGGCAGCTGCTGCCTGGATCAGCCGAGGTTGTCCTGAATCAGGCTCAGCACGCGGCGCGATACATCGGCCGGGGCGATGGTGTTGAGGTCCTTCTCCACCGTGACCTGCACGCTATCGCCCACCGGGGTCAGGCGAACCTGATAGCGCTCGGCGCGCGCCTCGATCTCTTCCTTGCTCGGCTCGCTGCCGAACAGACGACCGAAGAAACCGGGCTTCTCTTCATTGACCTGGGCACCTTCGGCCAGGTTGATGTAGTACAGGCCAAGGCTGCGGTTGAGGTCGTCGACACGCACGTCACCCAGCTCCAGCGAGCGGCCGACACCCGACCAGGCGCGGTCGAAGTCGGCGCCGAGGTTCAGCACCGGGTTGCCGTTGCCGTCTTCGCTCAGGCTGACGCGGCTGGGGGCATCGAAGTCGCGAGCGGCGAGCAGCGAGACGGAACCGCCCTGCTCCACGCCACGCGCCATGCTCACCAGCATTTCGTCGAGCAGTGCCGCTTCCAGGCTGGCATTGCCACTGCGCTCGGCGAAAGCGACATCGGCACTGCTGCCGGCCGGACGCTCGGCGCTGGTGACGAAGACTTCACTGGTGTTGCGCTGCACACCCGGCTCGATGCGCACACGTACGCGCGTCTCGGCATCCGGTGCGACACCGGACACGCGGCTGCTCAGGCGACGCGCCATGGTGCTGGAAAGCTCGTCGAAACGCTGCCAGGAGGTGGTGAATTCACCGACCTGCGGGCGCTCGCTGGCGATACGGAAGCCATTGTCCTCGAAGAACTGACGGGCCAGCGGCCAGACTTCGGCCGGCACGCGCTGGGCAACCACCCAACGCGAGTCGCCGCTGCGCTGCAGGCTGAACTCACGCTCGTCGCCGCGCACCTGCAGGGGCTGAGGACGCGGCACCTCGAATTCGCGGGACGTCGAGTTGCTGGTGGCGACCTGGGCAGGCACCGGCAGCAGCGGGTCGAGACGCTTGGCCTGGACATCGGCCGGCAGTTGCATCGGTGCGGTCTGACGCGCTTCCAGGTAGTCGCTACCGCGATCACGGAAGTAGCCATCTTCACCCCAGAGCCAGCCACAACCGCTGGTGCTGGAGACGATCAGAGCAAGGGCGGAAAATCCGGCCAGTCGCTTCATGCGTAGAATTCCTCGATTAAGCCAATACGCCGCACTGGCGCATGGCCTGGCGCAGCGGTTCGTGACAGCGCGGGCTGAGCCAGGTCAGCGGCAGGCGAATACCTTCGTCCATCAGGCCCATTTCGTGCAGCGCCCACTTCACCGGAATCGGGTTGGATTCGAGGAACAGGGCCTTGTGCAGGGGCATCAGGCGGTCGTTGATGGCACGGGCGATGGCCGCCTCGCCACGCATGGCAGCGGCGCACAGGTCGCTCATGGCGCGCGGCGCGACGTTGGCGGTGACGGAGATGTTGCCCTTGCCGCCCAGCAGCATCAGCTCGACAGCGGTGGCGTCGTCGCCCGAATAGACGAGGAAGTCCTTGCCGACGCGGCTCAGCACGTCCTGGGCACGCTGCAGGTCGCCGGTGGCTTCCTTGATGCCGATGATGTTGTCGATCTTCGACAGGCGCTCGACGGTCTCCGGCAGCATGTCGCAGACGGTGCGGCCCGGCACGTTGTAGAGAATCTGCGGGATGGCCACGGCTTCGGCGATATGGCGGAAGTGCAGGTACAGGCCTTCCTGGGTCGGCTTGTTGTAGTACGGGGTGACCAGCAGAGCGGCATCGGCGCCAACGTCCTTGGCCGCACGGGTCAGCTCGACCGACTCACGGGTGGAGTTGCCACCGGTGCCGGCGATGACCGGGATACGGCCAGCGACCTGGTCGACCACGCGCCTGATCACTTCGACGTGCTCACCCACGTCCAGCGTGGCGGACTCACCGGTGGTGCCGACCGCGACGATGGCATTGGTACCCTCTTGCAGGTGGAAATCCACCAGTTTGCTCAGGGCCGCCCAATCCAGATCACCCTGCGCGTCCATGGGCGTGACCAGTGCCACCATACTGCCCGCAATCATGCAACTGCTCCTGCCGGAAAAATTGAGCCGTAATGGTACTGGTGCCACCAGTCCGGCACAAGCAACGGACAAGGGCATATCCGCTCCCGACTTGGGGCGACGAGGGTGGCGGCGCCATTCCCCTCGGCGGTGCTTTTCGCTAACCTGCTCTCTTTGGTCTGCGGCGTCTCGTGCGCGGACCGTTCATCGCTTTAGGAAGGCTGCATGTCCACCCCCCCCGTTCGCGAACAATTCCTCGTTATCAGCGCTCTCGGCCGTGATGCCATGGCCCTGACCAACCTGCTCAGCCGCACCAGCCACGAGAACCGCTGTGCGGTGATCAGCACCCGCCTGAGCCGCCATGGAGAGTTCAGCGCCCTGGTGCTGCAGGTGTCCGGCAGCTGGGACGCCCTAGCGCGCCTGGAGTCGAGCCTGCCGCTGCTGGCCAAGAAGCACGACTTCTCGGTCAACCTGATCCGCAGCGCCGCTGCCGACGCTCGCCCGCAGGCGCTGCCCTACGTCGCCTACGTCAGCGCCGTGTACCGCCCGGACATCCTCAACGAACTGTGCCAGTTCTTCATCGACCACCGCGTGGAGCTGGAGAACCTCACCTGCGATACCTACCAGGCACCACAGACCGGCGGCACCATGCTCAACGCCACGCTGACGGTGACGCTGCCGGCAGGCACCCAGATCAGCTGGCTGCGTGATCAGTTCCTCGATTTCGCCGACGCCCTGAACCTGGACGCGCTGATCGAACCCTGGCGCCCGCAGAACCCATGACGATTCGCCGCTCGTCGGCGCTGCGCCAGTAGCCACAACGGCGGCCTGCTCATCAGGCCCCGCCGTCTGCCGCGCGAGATTATCGACCGCCTCTATTGAAGGAGTTCCCATGACCGTAGCCATCGACCAAGCCGTTGCCGACTTCCAGGCCGAAGCCACCAGCGGCCAGCAGGTGAAGCTGTCTGACCTCAAGGGCCAGCAGGTCGTGCTGTACTTCTACCCGAAGGACGCCACGCCCGGCTGCACCACCGAGGGCCTGGACTTCCGCGCGCGCTTCGAACAGTTCCAGGCCGCCAACACGCTGATCTTCGGCGTGTCGATGGACAGCCTGAAGAAGCACGAGAGCTTCAAGTGCAAGCAGGATTTCCCCTTCGAGCTGATCAGCGACGAGGAGCACGCCCTGTGCGACCTGTTCGGCGTGTACCAGCTGAAGAAGAACTACGGCAAGGAGTACATGGGCATCGTGCGCAGCACCTTTCTCATCGACAAGGATGGCGTACTGCGCGAGGAATGGCGCAACGTCAAGGTTGCCGGCCATGTCGACAAAGTGCTGGCCGCCGCGCAGGAACTGCACAAGCGCTGAGACCGGGCACGCCTGCTGTAGGCGCGGCTTCAGCCGCGAATGCCGAGCCCCGTACCAGCGGGGACCGAGTATGAAAAAGGCCGCATTCGCGGCCTTTTTCGTTTGACGGGGAAATCGCTCCAGTCATGCGCCTGTTTCGCGGCTGAAGCCGCGCCTACCGGGTGATTCGCCCGAGGAGCCTGAGGCGGCAGGAGCGAATTCATTTGCGATGCGCCCCAGGCGCACACCGCTGGTCGCGGATGCCCCCTAACGCGGCCCCAGCACTAGCGTGCCAGACACAGAGCAAAGACCGCTAGCTCCTGCGACAAGCCCTCTCAGGCCTGTGCAGACTCCAGCTCGGTACGCGGCCAGGCGTTGATCACCGCCTTGAACAGCGTGGCCAGCGGAATGGCGAAGAACACGCCCCAGAATCCCCACAGGCCGCCGAACAGCAGCACCGCGCAGATGATCGCCACCGGGTGCAGGTTGACCGCCTCGGAGAACAGCAACGGCACCAGCACATTGCCGTCGAGGGCCTGGATGATGCCGTAGACCACCATCAGGTAAATGAACTGGTCGCTCCAGCCCCACTGGAACAGGCCGATCAGCGCCACCGGCACCGTCACCACGACCGCGCCGATATAAGGCACCACCACCGACAGGCCAACCAGCAGCGCCAGCAGCGCCGCGTAGTTCAGCCCCAGGTAGGCGAACGCGATGTAGGTGACCACGCCACAGATGATGATCTCGATGAACTTGCCACGGATGTAGTTGGCGATCTGCTGGTTCATCTCCTGCGCGACCTGGCTGATCAGCGCCCGCTCGCGCGGCAGGTAGCCACGGAACCACTGGCCGATCTGCTCGCGGTCCTTGAGGAAGAAGAACACCAGGATCGGCACCAGCACCAGGTAGATCATCACGCTGACCAGCATCGGCAGGCTGGACAGCGAGAACGACAGCGCCCATTGGCCGAACTTGCCGGCCTCGCCCCGCATGCTGGTGATCAGCTGCACGATCTGCGCGTCGGTGATCAGGTTCGGGTAGCGCTCCGGCAGCAGCAGGAATACCGACTGCCATTCGGCCGCCATGCGCGGCAGCTCGTTGAACAGGGTGCTGAGCTGCTGCCACAGCAACGGCATCAGCACCAGCATGAACACCGCCAGGCAGCCCATGAACAGGGTGAACACCAGCCACACGGCGAGCACTTGCGGCACCCGCATGCGCTCCAGGCCGTTGACCATGCCCTGCATCAGGAAGGCCAGCACCAGGCCGGTCAGCACCGGCGCGAGCATCCCGCCCAGGGTCAGCACCACGGCGAACCCCAGCACCAGCAGCACGGCCAGCACCACGGCCTGCTCGTCGGAGAAGTAGCGGTGCAGCCAGTCGCGTATAACCTTGACCATCAACGATCCTTAATCTGCAGATGTGCTGGGGAGGACGGCGAAGGGCTCAGGCCTTGCGCAGCCAGTAACGATAGACACCCGAGTCGACTTCTTCATGCAGCAGCGCATGACCGGCCAGCGTGGCGAATGCGCGGAAGTCGCGCTGCGAACCGGCATCGGTGGCACTGACCTTGAGTACGGCGCCGCTGGCCAGGCGATTGAGCTCGAGCTTGGCTTTGAGCAAGGGCAGCGGGCAATTGAGCCCGCAGGCGTCGAGTTCGGCATCGAAAGCCGGTACGTCTGTCATCGTCTACTCCTGATAAGGGCGCTAGGATAACCAAGCCACTGCAACCCTGGCCAGCGCGCTAGCTGGCCGGCTACAGTAACCCCCTTTGCCCTCCGAGAGCCCTGAGTGCATGACTTTTCTGCGCCCCACCCTGCTGACGCTGGCCTGCCTGTTCGCTGCCCACACGGGAGCCAGTGACCTGCCGTCGCTTGGCGATGCCAGCTCCTCGATCGTCTCCCCTCAGCAAGAACACCAACTCGGCCGCGCCTGGCTCGGCCTGCTGCGTGGCCAGGTCTCGCAACTGGATGACCCGCAGCTCAAGGACTTCGTCGAATCCAGCGTCTATCGCCTGTCGGAAACCAGCCAGCTGCAGGACCGCCGCCTGGAGTTCGTCCTGCTCAACAGCCCGCAGCTCAACGCCTTCGCCGCCCCGGGCGGGATCGTCGGGGTCAACGGCGGCCTCTTCCTCTACGCCCAGACCGAAGCCGAGTACGCCTCGGTCATGGCGCACGAACTGGCGCACTTGTCGCAACGCCACTTCGCCCGTGGCGTCGAGGCGCAGCAGCGCATGCAACTGCCGCTGATGGCCGCCATGCTCGCCGGCATCGTCGCCGCTGCAGCGGGCGCGGGGGATGCCGGCATCGCCACGATCATGTCGACCCAGGCTGCGGCGATTCAGGAGCAGCGCCGCTTCTCGCGCCAGAACGAGCA
Source organism: Ectopseudomonas khazarica (assembly GCF_017915135.1). Lineage (NCBI taxonomy): Bacteria > Pseudomonadati > Pseudomonadota > Gammaproteobacteria > Pseudomonadales > Pseudomonadaceae > Ectopseudomonas > Ectopseudomonas khazarica. The sequence continues at coordinate 3,524,366 of NZ_CP068551.1, forward strand.
GGAGGCCGACCGCATCGGCCTGGTCAACCTGGAAAAGGCCGGCTACGACCCGCGCGCCATGCCGTCGATGTTCGAGCGCCTGATGCGCCAGTACCGCTACGACGCCAAGCCGCCGGAATTCCTCCTGACCCACCCGGTTTCCGAGTCGCGCATCGCCGACACCCGCAACCGCGCCGAGCAGTACCCGGTGGAAGGCCGCGAGGACAGCCTGCGCTACCAGCTGATGCGCGCCCGCGTGCAGCTGACCTATGAAGAGACGCCCGGGGTCGCCGCCAAGCGTTTCCGCGCCATGCTCGACGAGAACCCGGGGCTGGATGCCGCACGCTATGGCCTGGTTCTGGCGCAGATGAAGACCGGCCAGCTCGACGAGGCCGGCAAGACCCTGGCACCGCTGCTGAGCAAGGCCCCGGACGACATCGTCTACAACCTGGCGCAGATCGAGCTGGACATGGCCGCCAACCGCCTCGACGCAGCCGATCGACGCCAGGCACGCATGCGCACCCTGTACCCCAGCAACTATCCGCTGCAACAGAGCGGCATCGACCTGCTGCTCAAGCAGCAGCGCATCCCGGATGCCGAGCGAGCGCTGGATGACCTGCTGAAGACCCGCAGCAAGGACCCGGACGTCTGGTACCAGGTCGCCGAGGTACGCGGCCTGAGCGGCAACACCATCGGCCTGCACCAGGCGCGCGCCGAGTTCTTCGCGCTGGTGGGTGACTACAACCAGGCGATCGAACAGCTGGACTACGCCAAGCGCCGCGCCAGCAACAACTTCCAGCTGGCCTCGCGCATCGACGCACGCCAGCGCGAACTCTCCGAAGAGAAACGCCTGGTCGAGCAGATGTTGCGCTGACGCACGTGCTGGCACGGTCTTTTGACCGCGGTACGTTCGGCCCTCTCCCCCGGCCCCTCTCCCATGAATGGGAGAGGGGAGCAAACCGTGCGGGCGCTCCATCCGGGCTACGAAGGCGGTCAATGCGGTGGCGCACTGGTTTGGCGAAGTGCGGCGCGCTCGCCCCTCTCCCCCGGACCCTCTCCCATGAATGAGAGAGGGGAGCAAACCGTGCGGACTCTACGACCGTAGCCCGGATGCAATCCGGGGAATCCGTAGTACAGCCCCGTAGCCGGCCCCGGATTTCATCCGGGCTACGAAAGTGGTCAATGCGGTGGCGTACTGGTTTGGCGAAGTGCGGCGCGCTCGGCCCTCTCCCCCGGCCCCTCTCCCATGAATGAGAGAGGGGAGCAAACCGTGCGGGCGCTGCATCCGTAGCCCGGATGCAATCCGGGGAGTCCGTAGTACAGCCCCGTAGCCCGGCCCCGGATTTCATCCGGGCTACGAAGGTGGTCAAGGCGGTGGCGTACTGGTTTGGCGAAATGCGGCGCGCTCGCCCTCTCCCCCGGCCCCCTCTCCCATAAATGGGAGAGGGGAGCAAACCGTGCGGGCGCGGCGTCCGTAGCCCGGATGCAATCCGGGGAGTCCGTAGTACAGCCCCGTAGCCCGGCCCCGGACTTCATCCGGGCTACACGCGCAGCCTGAAATGAAAAGCCCCGCACTAGGCGGGGCTTTTCTTTCAGCGGATGGCTCAGGCGCTTTGCGCCAGGTCCATCAGCTCGCGGTTGGCCACGGCGTACATGGCGTAGTCGGTGCCGGTCGCCGAGCGCAGGTCGGCCAGCATGGCCTTCCAGCGATCGACCAGGCGCTGATGCTGGTCGAGCCACAGCGCCACCCGTGCCTCGATGTCCTGCGGGCCGTCGACCATCTGCAGGACCGACACGGTGACCGCCCGCTGCTGCCAGTCGAGGTCGTCGCGGAAGGCTTCGCGGGCCAGTGCCTGCCAGTTGTTCTCCACCGGCAGGTTGGTGATCTGCTGCAGGTACCAGGACAGCTCCAGCGCGCCACCCACGGCGAAGTAGGCAGTCGCCACTTCGCTGGCATCCTTGCCGGTCACGTCTGCGGCTTCGATGATCGGCAGCAGGGTGTACAGGTGGCTGGTGCCGGCGACCACGCGCGCCAGTTCCTCCGGCGTGCCAGCCTCGACGAAGCTCTGGTAGCGCGCCAGCCACTGCTCGCGCGCCGGGCCTTCGAGCAGCTCGTCCAGGCGACCGACCAGCGCCTCGATACGCGGCGCGAAATGCGCCACGTCGCGGGCGGCGTCCAGCTCGTTGCGCCGGCTGCGCAGGAACCAGCGCGTGGCCCGACGGCCCAGGCGCATCAGCTCGTCCATCAGCTGCAGCTGCAGGTCGGCCGGCACCTTGTAGTCCAGCGCCTCGATCTGCTGCCACCAGTACGGCAGGCGGAACAGGTCACGCACGATGACGTAGGCGCCGGCGACGTTGGCCGCGCTCATGCCGGTGGACTCCTTCAGGCGCTGCACGAAGGTGATGCCCATGTGGTTGACCAGGTCGTTGGCGATCTGCGTGCTGACGATCTCGCGCTTGAGGCGGTGACGGCGCATGGCGTCGCCGAACTTCTCGGTGAGGATATCCGGGAAGGCGGTTTCCATCTCGCGGGCCAGGTAGTCGTCATCCGGCACCTGAGACTTGAGCAGGGACTCCTTGAGGTCGATCTTGCTGTAGGAGATCAGTACCGACAGCTCCGGACGGGTCAGGCCCTGGCCGTTGTTGGCGCGCTCGTTGAGCTCCTCGTCGGACGGCAGGAACTCCAGGGCACGATCCAGCTTGCCGGCGCTTTCCAGCGCGTTCATCAGGCGCTTGTACTCGCCTGCCCGCTCGCGCGCACGGCGCTCGGCCAGCGACAGTGCCTGGGTCTGCTTGTAGTTGTTGCCGAGCACCAGCTCGGAAACGTCGTCGGTCATCTGCGCCAGCAGCTTGTTGCGCTGCTTCTCGGTCATGTCGCCGCCGGCAACGATCTCGCCGAGCAGGATCTTGATGTTGACCTCGTGGTCGGAGCAGTCCACGCCGCCGGCGTTGTCGATGAAGTCGGTGTTGCTGGCGCCGCCGTGCAGGCCGAACTCGACACGGCCGAGCTGGGTCATGCCCAGGTTACCGCCCTCGCCCACCACCTTGGCGCGCAGCTCGCGACCATCGACACGCAGGGCGTCGTTGGCCTTGTCGCCGACGTCAGCGTGGCTTTCCTTGCTGGACTTGACGTAGGTGCCGATACCGCCGTTCCACAGCAGGTCGACCGGCGCCTTGAGCAGTGCGTTGAGCAGCTCGGTCGGCGCCAGGCGATCGGCGGCGATGTCGAAGCGCGCCTTCATCTGCGGGCTGATGGCGATGCTCTTGGCGCTGCGCAGGAAGATGCCACCGCCCTCGGAGATCAGCTTGGCATCGTAGTCGGCCCAGCTCGAACGCGGCAGCTCGAACAAGCGCTTGCGCTCGACGAAGCTGCGCGCGGCGTCCGGGTTGGGGTCGATGAAGATGTGCATGTGGTTGAACGCCGCCACCAGCTGCAGGCTTTCCGACAGCAGCAGGCCGTTGCCGAACACATCGCCCGCCATGTCGCCGATGCCGATCACCGTGACGTTGTCCTTCTGCACGTCGATGCCGCGCTCGCGGAAGTGACGCTGCACGCTGACCCAGCCGCCCTTGGCGGTGATGCCCATGCCCTTGTGGTCGTAACCGGCCGAACCGCCGGAGGCGAAGGCGTCGCCGAGCCAGAAGCCGTACTCGGCGGCGATGCCGTTGGCGATGTCGGAGAAGGTCGCGGTGCCCTTGTCCGCCGCCACCACCAGGTAGGGGTCGTCGGCGTCATGGCGCACCACGTTGGCCGGCGGCACCACCTCGCCATCCTTGAGGTTGTCGGTGATGTCGAGCAGGCCGCTGATGAAGATGCGGTAGCAGGCGATGCCCTCGGCCATCACCTCGTCACGCGAGCCGCCGACCGGCATCCGGCGCGGCACGAAGCCGCCCTTGGCGCCCATCGGCACGATTACGGCGTTCTTCACCTGCTGCGCCTTGACCAGGCCGAGCACTTCGGTACGGAAGTCTTCTTCACGATCCGACCAGCGCAGACCGCCCCGCGCAACGTCGCCGAAGCGCAGGTGCACGCCCTCGACACGCGGGCTGTAGACGAAGATCTCGAACTTCGGCACCGGGCGCGGAATGTCCGGAATCAGGCGCGGGCTGAGCTTGAAGCTGAAGTAGGCCTTGCCCTGGCCATGCTCGCCGTTCTGGTAGAAGTTGGTGCGCAGGGTAGCCTTGATCAGGTCCAGGTAGCGCCGCAGGATGCGGTCCTCGTTGAGCACCGCAACGTTGTCCAGCGCAGCGAGGATGGCCTGCTCCAGTTTCTGCTGCTTGTCGTCGAGGTCTTCGGCGGTGAGCTTGCGCGCCAGGTAGAAGCGCGTGCGGAACAGGCGCACCAGCTCCTTGGCGATGTCGGCGTGGTTGACCAGGGTGGCGGCGATGTAGCTCAGCGAGAAGCCCAGGCGAATCTGCTTGAGGTAGCGCGCATAGGCGCGTAGCAGCGCCACGTCGCGCCAGGGCATGGCCGCGGTCAGCACCAGGCGGTTGAAGGCGTCGTTCTCGGCGTCGCCACCGACGATGTGGATGAAGGCATCCTGCAGGGTGTCATTGAGCTGCTGGATGTCGACATCCAGGCCTTCGGCATAGGTGAAGGCGAAGTCGTGGATCCAGAACTCGCGGCCATCGGCACGGCGCAGCTTGTAGGGGAACTCGCCGAGCACGCGCAGCCCGAGGTTCTCCAGAATCGGCATGACGTCGGACAGCGGCAGGGGCGCATCGGCGTGGTACAGCTTGCAGTGCAGCTGCTGCTCGTTCTGCGCCAGCGGCTGGTAGAAGCTCATCACCAGCTGCTTTTCGCTGCTCAGGCTGAGCAGGTGCTGCATGTCCACCACCGCCGAGTGCGGGGCGAAACGCTCGCGATAGCCCGCCGGGAAGCCGCCGGGGAATTCCGCCAGCACGTTGGTGCCCTGCGCCTCGCCGAAGCTCTCCACCATCAGGCCGGCGTAGTCATCCTTCCACGAACGGCAGGCCTGGATGACTTCCTTCTCCAGGCGCACGGGATCGATCTGCGTCTTGCTCTTCGGGTCGACCCGCAGAATGAACTGCACGCGGGCGAGCACCGACTCGGAGAAGAAGGTCCAGAACTCGCAATCGGTGGCCTGCAGGCGCTCCATCAGCACCTGCTGGATCTTCACCCGGGTTTCGGTGGAGTACACGTCACGCGGCACGTAGGCCAGGCAGTAGCAGAAGCGGCCATAGGGGTCGCGACGCAGGAACACGCGAATCTTGTTGCGCTCCTGGATCTGCACGATGGCCATGGCGGTGCTGAACAGATCGTCGACCGGGGTCTGGAACAGGTCGTCACGCGGCAGCACTTCCAGCACCTGGGCCAGCTCCTTGCCCAGGTGGGCGCTGCTGTCGAAACCGGAGCGCTGCTTGATCACATCCACCTTGCGGCGGATGTAGGGGATGTTCCACACGCTCTCGGCATACACCGCCGAGGTGTAGAGGCCCATGAAACGGCATTCCTTGACCACGTTGCCCTTGGCATCGAGTTCGCGGATGGAGACGAAGTCCGGGTAGGCCGGGCGGTGCACGCGGCTCGGCACGGCCGCCTTGGCGAAAGACAGCAGTTGCGCTTCACGCAGGTAGGCGACCGCCTCCGGCTCGATGTGCAGCTCGTCGGCCTTGAGCCCGGAGCGCAGGCGCTTGGACAGGCCGAGCAGGGATTTCTCGTCGTAGACCATGGTGCCGCCTTCAGCGGAGGGCGCCACGGTGAATTCCTCGTAGCCGAGGAAGGTGAAATGGTCATCCAGCAACCAGCCGAGGAAGACCTTGATCTCCTCCAGCTCGGTCTTGTCCACCTTGAGCTTGGCGCGGTCCAGCCAGGCCAGCAGCTCGCGTGCCTTGGCCTTCATCGGCTGGAAGTCGGCAACGCTCATGCGCACGTCGCCGAAGACTTCATGGATGGCCTTCTCCAGCGTCTTCAGTTCGGCGGAGCTGGCGCAGCGGTCGATTTCCAGGAACATCAGCGCTTCCTGCAGCACGCCCTCGCCCTGGGTGCCACGCGGCAGGATCTCCAGCAGCTGGCCGTTCTTGTCGCGGCGCACGCTGAACACGCTGTTCTGCAGGGTATGGATGCTGTAGCCGTGGCGGTTCAGCTCCATGCGCACCGAATCCACCAGGAACGGGATGTCGCCATGGAGAATTTCCACCGCCGTATGGGTGGACTGCCAGCCGTGCTTCTCGTAGTCGGGGTTGAACGCCCGCACCTGCGGCTTGGCGTGATCGAACTGCTCCAGCATGCGCCAGGCCGACAGGGTGCAGCCGACCAGGTCGGAAAGACGCCGCTGGGTCAGCTCCTCGAGGGCGATGATGCCGAAGAACTGATCGGCGAAAAGGGCTACTTGTGGCAGCGCCTGCTCACTCACGTGCTGCGCCAGGGCCGCTTGCAGTTGGTGCTGGAAGTCGGCTTTGCTGGCCGCCGTAAAGAACGCCATGTTTTTGCTCCGTTGGGCTGGTGGTTCGACAGGACATCTGGATCGCTGCCGCTGGGTGTTGCCAGGCGGTTGAACAACCACCTGCGTTGCCATTGCTGCCGCGTCTACGTTTGCAATGGTCTGCTAGTTCAACGTTAGTCCATGAAGCGACAATGACACCTGCGAGTCGCATCGGACCGGCGCGAAGGGAGACGACCGACTGGTCACGTATGACCGCCGAGCTTAACGAGGGAAGCCCTGCAACCGCTTGCGGTGCTGCGACATTTTCTTTCAAGGCTGCACCGAGACGGTGCAAAAGAGAAAACCATGGCCCGCCAGCGCAGGGCGAACGAGCCATGCAGAAGGGTCAGGCGCCGCGCATGGCCTCGGGCAGCGCCAGGACGATCTGCGGGAAGGTGGTGATCAGCACCGCCGCCAGCACCAGCAGCATGAAGAACGGAAAACTGGCCCGCGCCACCGCCCCGAGGTTGCGCCCGGTGAGGTTCTGGATGACGAACAGGTTGAAGCCCACCGGCGGGGTGATCTGCGCCATCTCCACCACCAGGATGACGAAGATGCCGAACCACAGCAGGTCGATGCCCGCCGCCTGCACCGCCGGCAGGATCACCGCCGTGGTCAGCAGGATGATCGAGATGCCATCGAGGAAGCAGCCCAGGGCGATGAAGAACAGCGTCAGCGCCAGCAGCAGCAGGTACGGCGACAGCTGCTTGGCGATGATCCAGTCGGCCAGCGCCGCCGGCAGGCCGGTGAAGCTCATCGCCGACGTCAGGTAGGCCGCGCCGAGCAGGATGAAGAAGATCATGCACGAGGTGGAGACGGCGCCCATCAGGCTGGCCATGAAGGTCTCCCGGGTCAGCGCCCCGGAACACAGCGCGATCAGCAGCGCGCCGACCACCCCCACCGCCGCGGCCTCGGTCGCCGTGGCGATGCCGCCATAGATCGAACCGATCACCGCGACGATCAGCCCCAGCACCGGGATCAGCAACTTGGCCCGGCGCAGTTTTTCCATGAACGGCAGGCGGTCGCCCTCCTCCGGCAGCTGGCTGCGATTGCAGGCCGACCAGAGCATCAGGTAACCGCTGAAGATGGCGAGCAGCAGCAGGCCGGGCAGAATGCCGGCGATGAACAGGCGCGAGATCGACACCTGCGCCGCCACCCCGTAGACGATCATCATGATCGACGGCGGAATCAGCAGGCCGAGCGTGCCGGCGCCGGCCAGCGAGCCCATGGCGATGGACTCGGGATAACCGCGCGACTTCAGCTCGGGCAGGGAAATGCGGCCGATGGTGGCGGCGGTGGCCGCGGACGAGCCGCTGACCGCCGCGAACATGCCGCAGCCGAATACGTTGACGTGCAGCAGGCGCCCCGGCATGCCGCGCATCCAGGGTGCCAGGCCGTTGAACATGTCTTCGGAAAGGCGTGTGCGGTAGAGGATCTCGCCCATCCAGATGAACAGCGGCAAGGCGGTCAGGGTCCAGCTGGCGCTGGACGCCCAGCTGGTGGAGGCCAGGATCGAGCCGGCCGGCGCGCCGCCGAACAGCTCCATGCCGATGATGCCGACGCCGAGCAGCGACAGGGCGACCCAGACGCCGCCGCCGAGCAGCACGAACAGTGCCAGCAGCAGCGTAATGGTGATGGTTGTGTAGTCCACGGGTTCACTCACGAATCAGTGCGGCGATGGCCGCAATTAAGGATCGAGCCATGCGGCTCACTCGCTCATCGCCGTATCGGCCTCGGCAGACTCGAAACGCCTGCCCAGGCAGGTCAGCACCAGGCGCTCGGCCATGGCCACGACCAGGATCAGGGTGCCGAGCAGCATCGGCAGCTGAGGCAGCCACATCGGGATCGGCAACAGGCCCGAGGACACTTCCTTGAACTCGTAGGACTCCAGCACGAACAGGGTGCAGTACCAGGCCAGGTAGGCGGCGATGCCAAGACCGATCAGTGTGGCCAGCACATCGGCCGCACGACGGCCACCAGGCGGCAGCAGGCGCAGCATCAGTTCCACGCGAATGTGTGCGCCACGTTGCAGGGCATAGGGCAAGGCGAGAAAACCGGACGCCGCCATCGCGTAGGCGGCGAACTCATCGGCCGCCGGCACCATGGTGCCCAGCTGGCGGGCCACGATCTGTGCCACCACCAGCACGCAGATCGAGACGAGAAAGACGCCGGACAGCCATCCGGACAGGGTGTAGAGCTTGTGCAGTGGGGTCATGAACAGCGGGCTCCCTGGGCAAGCTTGAAGAAAAAGCCCATCGCTGCGACGCAGCGATGGGCACTGACATCAGCGCTGGTAGGCGTCGAGGATAGCCTGGCCGTCGGCCCCGGAGCGCTTGAGCCACTCTTCGGCCATGGTCTGGCCGATCTGCTCGAAGCCCTTCTCGACCGCAGCCGGTGCCTGCTCGGACACCTGCATGCCGTTGTCGGCCAGGGTCTTGACCAGCTCGCCGGTCTTCTCCTGGGCGATCGCCCAACCACGCGCCTCGGCACGCTTGGCGGCATCGAGTACCGCAGCCTGGGTCGCTTCCGGCAGGCGCGCGAAGGCACGTGCGTTGACGATGACGAAGTTCTTCGGGATGAAGGCCTTGACGTCATAGTAGTAGGAAGAGAAGTCCCAGGCCTGGGAGTCCACGCCCGTGGTCGGCGAAGTGAGCATGCCGTTGATCATGCCGGTGCTGAAGGCCTGTGGAATCTCGCCGGTCTGGATCACGGTCGGCACCGCCCCCATCAGCTCGGTCATGCGCGAGGTGGCCGGGTTGTAGGCACGGAATTTCATGCCCTTGAAGTCGTCCATGCTGGCGACCGGGGTCTTGGTGAAGATGCTCTGCGGCGACCACGGCATGGCGTACAGCAGCTTGATGCCCTGCTTGGCCAGGCGCTCCTCGACGGCCGGCCGGCTGGCGGCCCACAGCGCCTGGGCCTGCTCGTAGTTGCGCACCAGGAACGGCACGCTGTCGACTTCGAAGATCGGGTCTTCGTTACCCAGTACCGACATCAGCACGTCGCCAGCCTGGATCTGCCCGGTCTGCACCGCACGCTTGACCTCGGGGCGCTTGAACAGCACCGAGTTGGCGTGCACACGAATCTGCAGCTCACCCTGGCTGGCCTGCTCCACGTCCTCGGCGAACGACTTGGCCACGGTCGTGATGAAGTTGCCGTCGGGCTGCTCGACGCTCATGTTCCAGCGCTCGGCAGCCTGGGCGCCGACGCCCAGTGCGCAAGCCAAAGCGGTAATAGCGAAACGCGATGCGATGCTTTTCATGGTGCTCTCCTGTTAATTGTTCTTTGTGCGCCGCACGCGCGGCTGGAAGACGATTTCGAGTCTCAGCGCATCGCCCTACCCTGTCCAACTAGAAAAACCGGGGGCGCATGATCGGAATTCGTTATGGGATGAAACGGGGCATCGCTGTGGCAAATGCACCAGCAGCGGGCAATCGCTGACGGCTCCTGGAAAACCTGGGCAAGGCCGCCTGCGCCGAGGCATGACAGGCAGGCGAGCGGGATTCAAGTGCGCTGAGCGAGCCTGCCGAGGGGGCTTCTCGAGGGGCCGTCGACCAGCGAAAGGGCTCAGGCGCTCTGCTGTTCCGGCGCCGGGGCGACGCGCGCCATGCAGGCTTCGCCCATTTCCTCGGCATAGACGTCGAGTGCCTCGCAGGCCAGGGCGATGATGTCTTCGCTGAGTTCCAGCCCGACCCCGGTGCGCCAGGTGGCCACCACCGGCAAGGCCGGCGGCTCGGGAACGTCGTCGAGAATGCTCAGCACCCCCTGCTTGAGTTCATCGTGGACCAGCGCCGGCGGCAAGGCGCCGACCCCGAAGCCATCGCGAATCAGCCGGGTCATCGCCGCGATGGAGTTGACGCAGTTGATGCGCGGCGCACTGACGCTGCCGGCGTGCAGCAGGTTGAGAATGTCCTGGTGTGGCCGCGAGTTCTTCGAGAAGGTGATGATGCGCTCGCGCGCCAGCTCATCCGTGGAGGCGTAGCGGCGGTGGTACAGCGAGCCGGTGGGCACGATCCAGCGCACCGGGAACACCGCCAGCTGCAGATTGCGCACACTGTCGCCATTGACCATGTCGGTCTGGAACACGATGTCCAGATAACCCTTGAGCAGTTGCTCGTTGAGGTTGCGCGCGGTGTCGGCGGTCAGTTCGATCTCCACTGCGGGGTAGCGCTCCATCACCCGTGTTACGAACGGACTCAACCAGGTGTGAATGACGGTATCCATCGCCCCGATGCGGATGCGCCCCTGGATACTGCCGGTATCGCTGATCGACTGCTTCAGCGCCTGCATGGTGTCGATCATCCGCTCGGCGTATTCGAGCACCTTCTGCCCTTCGGGCGTCAGCGACACGCCCTTAGAATCACGCAGGAAAAGACGCGTACCGAGTTCATCCTCGAGCGCGGCGATGCGGCTGGAAATCGACGCCTGGGTACTGAACAGCTTCTCGGCAGTCAGGCGGAAACTCTTCAGCCGCGCCACCCAAACGAAGGTCTCGAGAAATCTCAGGTTCATGCCACAACGCCTCTTCGCAATATCGTCATCCGGGCCTGATCGTCAGCACCCATGCTGCCTTGGGCGTAGCAGGTTGCATGCCAGAGGTTTTTCGCCCGGCGGATGAATTTTCCTATCGCCGGCCCCCTGTTTTTTCTCGTTGGACGCAGCCGAACAACGCTTTGAAGAATGGCGGCGCGCTCCGCGCAGACCACAACAACATCATTCAAAACGCGCTCTGCCAAGCAGCCGCTCTCGCCGCTGCGCGCTCCCAACAGGAGACACTGCAACCATGAAACCCCATTACCCACTGGCATCCGCGCTGCTGCTCGGCAGCGGCCTGCCAACCCTGGCGCACGCCGACTTCATCGCTGACAGCAAGGCCAGCGTCGAGATGCGCAACTTCTACTTCAACCGCGACTTCCGTCAGAGCGGCGCTCGCGACAAGGCTGAGGAATGGGCGCAAGGTTTTCTGCTGCGCATGGAATCCGGCTACACCGAGGGCACCGTCGGTTTCGGCATCGATGCATTGGGGATGCTCGGCCTGAAACTCGACTCCGGCGACGGCACCGCCGGCACCGGCCTGCTGCCGGCCGACCGTTCCGGCGGTTCGCAGGACGATTACTCGAAGCTCGCCCTGACCGCCAAGGCCAGGATCTCCAACAGCACACTGAAAGTCGGCGCCCTGCAGTTCCGCAGCCCGATCGTCTCCGCCAATGACTCGCGCTTGCTGCCGCAGACCTTCCAGGGCGCGCTGCTCAACGTCCAGGAAATCGACAAGCTGACCCTGCAGGGCGGTAAGATCAACCGGATCAAGGCCAACAGCTCCAGCGACTACACCGAGATGAGCGGCAACCGCATCGGCGGCAGCAGCGATTCCTTCGTCTTCGGCGGTGGTGAGTACAAGCTCACGCCGCAGCTCACCGCCGGCCTGCACTACGGCACGCTGGAAGACATCTACCAGCAGTACTACGGCACCCTGGTGCATGTGCTACCACTGGGCGAAGGGCAGTCGCTGAAGAGCGACCTGCGCTATTCGCAGAGCCGCGAGGACGGCAACTTCCGCGACCTCGACAACAAGGCCTTCGGCGCCATGTTCACCTACAGCCTGGGTGGCCATGCCTTCGGTGCCGGCTACCAGCGCATGAGCGGTGACGACCCCTTCCCGTACATCGCCAACAGCGACCCCTTCCTGGTCAACTTCGTGCAGATCAACGACTTCGCCAATACCCAGGAACGCTCCTGGCAACTGCGCTACGACTACAACTTCGCCAGCCTCGGCATCCCCGGCCTGACCTTCATGACCCGCTACATCTCTGGCGACAACGTCGAGGTCGCCGGACGCAGCAGCGAGGGCAAGGAGTGGGAGCGCGACATGGACATCGCCTACGTGGTGCAGACCGGCCCGCTGAAGAACCTGGGCCTGAAATGGCGCAACGCCACCGTTCGTTCCAACTTCGGCAACGATCTCGACGAGAACCGCCTGATCCTCAGCTACACCCTGCCGCTCTGGTAAGCGGCGTTGCGCGGACGGGGCCTTCAGGGCCCCGTTTTTCATTTCCCGGGCGGCAAGATAGCCATAGACTTTCACCGCAGTCGTATGACAACTTGCCGATTCCCGAGAATCATCCTGAAGAAGATGGCGAGGCGTTATCGTGACTTTGCACCTGTCCTGGCAACAAAAATTCCGCGCCCTCATCGCGCTCACCCTGATCAGTCTGGCATTGATGGCGGCCGCCTCGCTGTGGGCCAGCCACCGCCTGAGCAGCGCCCTGCAAGCCAGGGAGCAGGCGGCGAGCTACGCCAGCGCCAGCACCGAACTGATGAACCGCTGGTGGCGGCAGAACGCCCAGCGCCAGCAGCTCACGCCCGAGCAGCTGGCGGCATTCGGCAGCGGTCTCGATGAACTGCACGAACTCATCGGACAACTGTTGACCAAGGCTCAAGCCCTGCGAGACGACGATACCCTGCAACACGCACAGCGGATCCAGGCCATCCTCGAGGAGGAACTGGAACAACAGCGTCAGTGGCTGAGCTTCAACCAGGCGCTGGGGCTGTCGCCCTTCGATGGCCAGCGCAAGGTCCTGAGTGAAAAGGGCAAGGCCCTGGAAGCCATCAGCTTCGACCTGATCAAGCCGTTCATCACCAGCGCACTGAGCAGCCAGCGCGACTACCTGTCGACCTTCGATCCGGCCTTCGCCCAGATCGCGCTGACGGCGATCGGCAAGCTGCAGGAGCAGATCGCCGACCTGGAGTGGCAGCAGACCCCGATCGGCAAGAACGTGCAGGCCTACGCCGATACCTTCAGCGAAGCCCATGCCAGTATCGAGCGCATCAACGCCACCAACCAGCGCCTGGGCCAGCTGGGCGAAGACTTGCAGGCGCGCATGACACAACAGGCTCGCGCCCTGCAGGACGGCCTGCTGCTGCGACGTGCGCAGGAGGCGGAGCAATCGCGCATCTCCGCGCTGTGGCTGATGGGCCTGAGTTTCCTGGCCGTCGCCGCCCTGCTCTGCTTCCCCCTGCTGCAAGCCTCACGCACCCTGGTCAGCCGCCTGCGCAACGTCATCCAGCTGCTCAGCCAGGTGGCGTCCGGCGACCTCAGCGGCAAGCTGCCGGTGGGAGGCAACCGCCGCGACGAATTCAATCAGCTGGCAGACGCGGCCAATCGCATGATCCAGGGCATCGGTGGCATCGTGGCCGAGGTGGTGCGTGCCAACGGCGAGCTGAGCCGCTTGCACAATCACCTCGGCGACGCCATGCGCCAGCTGGGTGACAACAGCAGCCAGGTGGAGATGCAGACCGAGCAGGCCGCCTCCGCCTCGCACCAGATCAGCGCCACCCTCAACGACATGGCGCAGCGCACTGCGGAAGTCGGCAGCGCCACCACCAGTGCCTACGACGCGGCGCGCAACGGCGGCGAAGTGATCGCCGCCAGCGTGAACAGCATGAGCCGCCTGGCGCAGCTGATTCAGGACACGCACAACCAGGTGGACGCCCTCGGCCAGAGCAGCGCCCGGGTCAACGGCATCGTCGATGTGATCAACAGCCTGGCCGACCAGACCAACCTGCTCGCGCTCAACGCGGCCATCGAGGCGGCGCGGGCCGGTGATGCCGGACGCGGCTTCTCGGTGGTGGCCGATGAAGTGCGCTCGCTGGCGCAGAAGACCGTGGCCGCCACCACCGACATCAGCGCCATCGTCGGTGAGTTCCAGCACCAGACCCGGCACATGCATCAGTTGATGAGCAACGGCCTGAACCTGGCAGCCGACAGCGAACGCCATGCGGCGCAGGTCGCCGACGCGATCACCTCGATCACCTCGGCGATGGAGCGCCTGACCGGCGAGATGAACCAGGTGGTGGTCGCCATCGAGGAAGTGTCCACCACCACCGAGGACATCGCCGACAAGATGGAGACCATCCACGTGCATACCGGGCAAAGCAAAGAGCTGCGCCATACGCTGGGCGGTCATACCGAGGGGCTGTCATCCCAGGTCGACGCCCTGGGTCGCAGCGCCAGTCAGTTTCGCCTGGTATGAGCACGGCGGGCGCCAGCTCGAGGCTGACGCCCGCCGCCGTGGTTCAGCGCGCCTGCTCTTGCCGATATTCGTGGATGATCCCTGCCCGCGTGTCGCCGGCACGCGCCAGCCACTCCTCGGTCAGCCGCTGCCCCACCTCGACCAGCCCCTGCTGCAGGGTCGGATCGATGTCGCGAACCACCTGCATGCCATGTCGCGCGAGCATCCGCGTCTGGTACTCGGTCAGTGCCCAGGACAGCTCCCAGCCTGCCCGCTCGGCGCGCTCGGCCGCATGCAGCAGGGCCTGACGCTGCGCCTCGGGCAAGCGCTGGAAGGCACGCTCGTTGACGATCACGATGTTCTTCGGGATGAAGGCGCGCACGTCATAGAAGTGCGAGGTGAAGTCCCAGGCGCGCAGGTCCACCCCCGTGGCGCTGGAGGTGAGCATGATATCGACCTGGCCGTCGCGGAACGCCTGCGGCACGTCCTCGGTGTCGATGGTCGTGGGCCGGGCCTCGAGCAGTTGCGCCAGGCGCGAGATGGTTGGGTTGTAGCTGCGAAAGCTCAGGTCGCGGATATCGCCCGGCTGGCGCAGCGGGCGCGTGCTGAACAGGCTCTGCGCCGGCCAGGGCACCGCATACAGCAGGCGCACACCATCGGCCAGCAGGCGCTGCTCGACCGCCCCGCGGCTGACGGCCCAGAGCCGGCGCGCCTGCTCGTAATCGGTGGCGAGAAACGGCAGGCTGTCCAGTTCGTAGAGCGGGTCCTCGGCACCCAGCGCGGACATGAACACATCGCCGAGCTGAATGTCACCGCGGCTCACGGCGCCCTTCACCTGCGGCCGGCTGTACAGGGCAGAACCGGGATGCACGCGAATGTTCAGCTGCCCCTTGGTGGTCTGGCGCACATTCCTGGCAAAATCGACGGCCACGCGGCTGATGAAATTGCCAGCCGGTTGCTCCACCGACATCGACCAGGACGCGGCACCTTGCGCGGATACTTTCATGGGTAGAACGACGAGCAACGCGCAGAGCGCGGACATGCAGGGAGCGGTCTTCATCGGGGTCCCCCGTTCGTGTCGGGTCGAAGGAAACGCAAGAGGCCCCGGTGCGGGGCACCGGGGATGCGCCAGAACGGCGCCAGGGAGCGTTCACCCGACGCACTGTCGACCCACGCGACGCGCCCTGTCCAACGGGAAAAACCAGCGCCTCGCGATCGAAAAATCCGATACCCGCCACCATCAGCTTTTCCTATCTCCGGCGGATGTTTTTATTAGTTGGACGCTGTTCCGTGGCAACGGAAAAAATGCAGCCATCAGCCAGTACAGCTCAACGCTGCTGGAATCGACAAGCCATGATTAGGATGCTCCCTTGAACAGCCTGCTTCTGAACTGCGACATCGGCGAAAGCTTCGGCGCCTGGACCATGGGCCTGGACGCCGAGGTCATGCCCTATATCGACTGCGCCAACATCGCCTGCGGCTTCCACGCCTCCGACCCCAGCGTGATGCGCAAGACCGTGGCCCTTGCCGTGGCCCACGACGTACGCATCGGCGCACATACCGCCTACCAGGACCTGGTCGGCTTCGGCCGCCGCTCGATGGACTGCACGCCCCAGGAAGTCGAAGACCTGATGCTCTATCAGATCGGTGCGCTGGAAGGCCTCTGCCGCAGCCAGGGCAGCCGCGTCAGCTACGTCAAACCGCATGGCGCGCTGTACCAGGACATGATGCGCAAGCCCGCCACCCTGCGCGCGGTGATGAGCGCCGTGGCCAAGTACGATCGCCAGCTACCGCTGATGCTGATGTGCACCCGCGACAACGCTGCCGCCCAGGCACTGGGCGACGAGTTCGGCCTGACCCTGTGGTTCGAGGCCTTCGCCGATCGCGCCTACGACGCCGCCGGCTACCTGGTGAGCCGCAGCCTGCCCGGCGCAGTGCATCACGACAGCGAAGTGATAGTCGCCCAGGCCGTGACCCTGGCACGTGGCGAGGCGCTGCAGGCCAGCGATGGCAGTGCCCTGCCGCTGGTCGCGCAGACCCTGTGCGTGCATGGCGACAACGCCAGCTCGGTCGCGGCGGTCAAGCGTATCCGCCAGGCCTTCGACCATCTGGCCCAGGCATGAAGGCGCCCAGTGTGCGACTGGAAGTCGCCGGCATCGACAGCCTGATCCTGCGCCTGTTCGATCACATCGACGAAGCCAACATGCCCTGGATGCTGGCGGCACGCACGCGCCTGCAGGCCGCCTTCGGCGACGCCCTGCTGGACCTGGTGCCCTCCTACACCACGCTGCTGCTGCACTATGACCTGTGCCAGCTCGACAGCGCCCAGGCGCGCGCCAAGGTCGCCGAGGCACTCGATGGCCTGCAGCCTGCCGACGTGCAGAACGGCCGTGAGCACCAGCTGCCGACCTGGTACGACCGCAGCGTCGGCCCGGAACTGCAGCTGCTGGCACGCCGCAGCGGTCTCAGCGAAGCCGAGGTGATCGCTCGTCACAGCGGCCATGCCTACCAGGTGTTCGCCCTGGGTTTCGCACCGGGCTTCGCCTTCATGGGGCTGGTCGAGGAAATCCTCGCCGCACCGCGCCTGAGCACGCCCCGCCAGCGTATCGCTGCGGGCAGCGTCGGCATCGCCGAGCGCCAGACCGCCGCCTACCCGGTGGTCTCCCCCGGCGGCTGGAACCTGATCGGGCGTACCCCGACTCGCCTGTTCGGCAGCGACATCGAGGGCTACAGCCTGCTGCAACCCGGTGACCGCGTGCGCTTCGTCGCTGTCGAACGTGCCGAATTCATTCGCCTGGGCGGTGACGACAGTCCGCTGGAGGCCAGCCAATGAGCGCGATCGGCAATGGCCTGCGCGTGCTGCGCAGCAGCCCTTTCATTCAGTTGCAGGATGCTGGGCGCTTCGGCGTACGCCACCTTGGCGTGACCCAGAGCGGCGCACTGGACTGGATCGCCCACCGCTGGGCCAACTGGCTGCTGGGCAACCCGCTCACGGCAGCCGTGGTGGAGATCACCCTCGGCAACCTCGAGTTCGAATGCACCCGCGATGCGACCCTGGCGCTGACCGGCGCGGATCTCGGCGCGCGTCTCGATGACCAGGCCTTGCTGCCCTGGCGCAGTTTCCGCGTGCGCCAGGGGCAGCGCCTGAGCTTCGCCACGCCGCGCCAGGGCGCACGGGCCTACCTGGCTGCGCCCGGCGGGTTCAAGGCGCCCCTGGTACTGGGCAGCTGCGCGAGCATGCGCCGCGAGGGGCTCGGCGGCCTGCACGGCGACGGCCGCCCGCTGGCCGTGGGTGATGCGCTCACCTGGGACACGGAAGCAGCCGCTGCCCGGCAGATGCCCGCGGTGTGCATCCCCGTCTACGAGGATGCCCCCCGGCTGCAGGTGGTGCTCGGCGCGCAGATCGGTGACTTCCGTGGCCAGAGCCTGTTCGACGCCTTCAACAGCGAGTGGCTGATCGACCAGCGTGCCGATCGCATGGGCATTCGCCTCAACGGTCCGCAACTGCAATGCCAGCGCGGCTCGATGATCTCCGAAGGTATTCCGCTGGGCGCCGTGCAGGTACCCCCGGACGGCCAGCCGATCATCCTGCTCAATGACCGCCAGACCATCGGCGGCTATCCACGCCTCGGCGCGCTGACACCCCAGGCGGTGGCGCGCCTGGCGCAATGCCTGCCGGGGCAGAGCCTGTGGCTGCAACCGACCACCCAGGACAGCGCACAGCGCAGCCAGCGTCGACTGCTCGCGCAGTGGCAATGAGCGGCCGCGCCCGGGCAATCCAGCACGCGCTGTGATGGACTGCCCTGGCGCCTGGCGATGCGTCGCTCATTTCTTTCACCAGGCGGTTCATCACCCGCGCCATGCATAGCGGCTGAAGGCGCAAATGCATTAAAGTCGGCGGTCTGCACGCGAGGTCGCAGTGCGCCTTGCCCATCCGCCAGAAGAGCCCGACGATGGAACACCGTGAAGCGCTGGTCGCGTTACGCCAATTTCTCTCCACCCAGATCCTCGGCCAGGAGAAGCTCATCGAGCGCCTGCTGATCGCCCTGCTCGCCGACGGTCACCTGCTGGTCGAGGGCGCACCGGGCCTGGCCAAGACCAAGGCGATCAAGGAACTGGCCGAAGGCATCGAAGGCGAGTTCCACCGCATCCAGTTCACCCCTGACCTGCTCCCGGCCGATATCACCGGCACCGAGATCTATCGTCCGGAGACCGGCAGCTTCGTGTTCCAGCAGGGGCCGATCTTCCACAACCTGGTGCTGGCCGACGAGATCAACCGGGCACCGGCCAAGGTGCAGTCGGCGCTGCTCGAGGCGATGGCCGAGCGCCAGGTGTCGGTGGGACGCAGCACCTACGACCTGTCGCCGCTGTTCCTGGTCATGGCCACGCAGAACCCGATCGAACAGGAGGGCACCTATCCGTTGCCCGAAGCGCAGCTCGACCGTTTTCTGATGCACGTGAAGATCGGTTTTCCCGACGCGGCGGTCGAGCGCAAGATCCTCGCCCAGGCACGCGGCGACGCCCTCAACGGTGAGGCCAAGCCGGAGCACCGGGTCAGCCAGCAGGCGATATTCTCCGCACGCAAGGAAATCCTCGGCCTGTACATGGCCGATGCCGTGGAGGAATACCTGGTGCAACTGGTCATGGCCAGCCGCACCCCGGCCAAGTTCGACGCCGAGCTGGCCGACTGGATCGCCTACGGCGCCAGCCCGCGCGGCTCCATCGCCCTCGACCGCTGCGCACGCGCCCACGCCTGGCTGGCCGGGCGTGATTTCGTCAGCCCGGAAGACATCCAGGCGGTGCTGTTCGACGTGCTGCGCCACCGCATCATCCTGTCGTTCGAGGCCGAAGCCTCGGGCGTCGACCAGGACCGCGTGATCCAGCGCATCCTCGACGTGGTGGCGGTGGCATAGATGCAGCCGCAAGCTGCAAGCCACAAGCTGCAGGCGGGCATCCAGGTCGATCTCGGCGAGCTGATCGAGATGCGCCACAAGGCGCATGAGGTGCCGCTGTTCTCCACCCCCGCACGGCGCAGCCCGCTCACCGGCCTGCACCATTCGCGGCTGCGCGGACGCGGCGTGGACTTCGACCAGGTGCGCGTCTACCAGCCCGGCGACGATGTGCGCACCATCGACTGGCGCGTCACCGCGCGCACCCAGGAACCGCATACCAAGCTGTTCCACGAAGAACGCGAGCGGCCGATCTTCATCATCGCCGAACAGAGCCAGCGCCTGTTCTTCGGCTCCGGGCAGTGCTTCAAGTCGGTGCTCGCCGCCCGTGCGGCCGCGCTGATCGGCTGGGCCGCGCTCGGTCACAATGACCGCATCGGCGGCCTGGTCTTCGCCGACGACGAGCACCATGAAGTCAAGCCAAGGCGCAGCAAGCAGAGCCTGCTGCAATTGCTCAACCTGCTGGCCCGCGCCAACCAGGCGCTGGGCCCCGAGAGCCAGGCCAACCTCGCCCGTGACAACTTCGGCCTGGCCCTGCGCCGTGCCCGCGAAGTGCTGCGTCCCGGCAGCCTGGTGATCGTGCTGTGCGACGAGCGCGCCCTGAGCGATAACGCCGAGCAGCAACTCAGCCTGCTCGCCCGGCATACCGACCTGCTCCTGCTGCCGATGTCGGACCCGCTGGATCATGCCCTGCCGGCTGCCGGCCTGCTGCGCTTCACCCAGGGCGGCATGCAGCTGGAAGTCGACAGCCACAACGGCGACCTGCGCCAGGCCTATCGTGCCCAGGCCCAGGCGCGTGAAGCACGCTGGCAGCGCCTGGCGCAAAAGCTCGGCGTACCGCTGCTGCCGCTCAGCACGCAGTTCGAGCTGATCGAACAGCTGCAGGAGCAGCTCGGCGCGCTGCACCCGAGAAAAACCCTATGAACCCCATCGACCAGTTGCAGCCGCTGATCGAACCGGCGCCCGTGCCCTGGTGGCCGCCCGCACCAGGCTGGTGGCTGCTGGCAGCCCTGCTGCCGCTGCTCGGCTGGGGGCTCTGGCAGCTGCTTCGGCGCTGGCGCCAGCGTCAGCCCAGGGCGCAGCTCGAGAGCGACCTGGACCCGCTGCGCCAGGCCGCGCTGGACGAACTGGCGCGGCTGAGCAAACCCTACGACGCAGCGCCGGCCGGCCCCTGGCTGCAACAGCTCAACGCCCTGCTCAAGCGACTGTGCCGCGAACGCTATCCGGACAGCGGCAGCCACGTGCTGAGCAGTCGCGCCTGGCTGGCGTTCCTCGACAACCGCTGCCCGGCCGCCGGCCTGACGCGCTGGATGATTCTGGTCGAAGGCAGCTACAAGCCGCAGTGCACGCTGAGCGACAAGGCCATCGCCGAGCTCGACCAGGCCATTGCCGTGTGGATTCGCAAACATGTTTGAGTTCGCCTGGCCGTGGGTCTTCCTCCTGGCGCCGCTGCCCTGGCTGCTGCGCCTGCTGTTGCCAGCCGCCGACAGCGGCGATGCGGCGCTGCGCGTCAGCTTCCTCGACGAACTGCAGGCCCTGAGCGGCCGCCGCGCCCGCGCCGCCCTGCCCAGCTGGCGCCAGCAGGCCCCGCTGGTGCTGCTCTGGTGCCTGCTGCTGTGCGCGGCGGCGCGCCCGCAGTGGGTCGGCGAGCCCTTGCCGTTGCCGGCCAGCGGCCGCGACCTGCTGCTGGCGGTGGATGTGTCCGGCTCGATGGATTACGCCGACATGCAATGGGACGACGAGCCGATCAGCCGCCTGGAGCTGGTCAAGCGCCTGCTCGGTGATTTCATCGATGGCCGCCGTGGTGACCGCGTCGGCCTGATCCTCTTTGGCAGCCAGGCCTACCTGCAGGCACCGCTGACCTTCGACCGCACCACCGTGCGCACCTGGCTGGAAGAATCGCTGATCGGCATCGCCGGCAAGAACACCGCCATCGGCGACGCCATCGGCCTGGCGGTCAAGCGCCTGCGCCAGCGCCCGGCGCAGAGCCGCGTATTGGTGCTGATCACCGACGGAGCCAACAACGGCGGCAGCATCGAGCCGCTGGTGGCCGCGCAACTGGCCGCCGATGAAGGCGTGCGCATCTATGCCATCGGCATCGGCGCCGACCCTCAGCAAGGCGGCCTGGCTGGCGCGCTGGGCTTCAACAGTGGCCTCGAACTGGACGAACCGACCCTGCGCGCGATCGTCGATGCCACCGGTGGCGAATACTTCCGCGCACGCAGCCAGGCCGAGCTGGAGCAGATCGAACTCAGCCTCGACCGCCTGGAGCCCGTGGCCCAGCAACCGACTCTCGCCCGCCCTGCCCTGGCGCTGTACGCCTGGCCACTGGCGCTGGCGCTGCTGGGCTCGCTGCTGCTGGTCGGCCAGGTGCTGTGGCCCGACCGGCTGCGGAGGCGCGCATGATGGCGCTGTGGCCGGAATGGCTGCGCCCGCTGTGGCTGCTGCCGCTGCCCCTGCTGGCCTGGCTGCTGTGGCGCCTGTGGCACCGTGAACGGGCCAGCGGCCGCTGGCAGCTGCTGCTTCCCGCCGCCTTTCATCAGGTGCTGCTCAAGGGCGGTGATGGCCGCTCCAGCCGCCTGCCCTGGGTAACCCTGGGCCTGGCCTGGTTGCTGGCCATCGGCGCACTGCTGGGGCCCAGCTGGCAGCGGGTCGAGCAGAGCAACCAGAAACCGGCCGATCCGCTGCTGGTGGTGCTCGAGCTGACCCCGCAGATGCTCGCCAGCGATGGCCACCCCAATCGCCTGGAACAGGCACGGCGCAAGCTGCTCGACCTGCTCGAGGCGCGGCGCGATGCGCAGACGGCGATCATCGTCTACGCCGGTAGCGCACACAGCCTGGTGCCACTGTCCGATGACCTGGCCACCAGCCGCAACCTGCTCGAGGCGCTCAAACCGTCGCTGATGCCCGAACCCGGCCGCCGTGCCGACCTGGCGGTGGTGCGCGCCCTGCAGATGCTCGATCAGGCGCAGCTCGGCCAGGGTCGCATCCTGCTGATCGGCAGCGCACTGGATGAGCAGGAGCGCAGCGGCATTCGCCAGGCCCTGGAAAAACGTGCGGTGCCGCTGCTGATCCTTGGCGTCGGCAGCCGCGAAGGCGCACCGGTGGTGCAGGAAGACGGCAGCTTCCTCAAGGATCAGCGCGGCGCCATCCTGGTGCCCCGCCTGGATGCACGCAGCCTGCGCGAAACGGCGGAGAGCAACGGCGGCCGCTACGCCCAGATACGGGTGGATGACGACGACCTCAGGAGCCTCGGCCTGTTCGACGCCCCCCAGGCACTGCGGGCGGCACAGGAGCCCACGCAGCTCGACAGCCATGTCGACCAGGGCTACTGGCTGCTGCTGCCGTTGCTGTTGCTCGCGGCCTGCGCGGGGCGTCGCGGCTGGCTGTTCTGCCTGCCGCTGCTGCTGATGCTGCCGCCGCAGAGCAGCCAGGCCTTCGAACTGGACGACCTGTGGCTGCGCCCTGACCAGCAAGGCCAGCGCCTGCTGCAGGCGCAGCGCCCGGCCGAGGCCGCGGAGCGTTTCGTCGACCCGCAGTGGCAAGGCAACGCGCTGTACCAGGCCGAGGACTACGCCGGTGCCGCCGAGCGCTTCGCCCAGGGCGACACGGCCGCCGATCACTACAATCGCGGCAACGCGCTGGCCAAGTCCGGCGAACTGGAAGCGGCGCTGGATGCCTATGAACAGGCCCTGGAGCGCCAGCCGGAACTGACCGCAGCACAACAGAACAAGGCGCTGGTGGAAGAAGCGCTGCGCCAGCGCCAGGATCAGCAGCAGAACGGCGGCGATGCGTCTGCGCAGCAACAGGACGACGCCTCGGGCGACACCGGCGAACCGCACGAGGACGCAAGCGCTCAGCCCGCCGACGGCCAGCCTGCGCAGCCCGGCCAATCCGGCAGCCGCGATGACAGTGGCAGCGACGGCGATGCCCAGGATACAGGCGCAGGTGGCACGCAGCCGGATACGGGCGCTCCGGCGGAGCCGAGCGAGCCGGGCCAGGGCGCCGTCACCGAGGGCGATCTGGGCGACGCCGCAGAACGTCGCCAGGCCCTGGAACAATGGTTGCGGCAGATCCCGGACGACCCGGCCGAACTGCTGCGGCGCAAATTCTGGTATGAACAGCAACAGCGTCAGGACTCAAGCCGATGAAGCGCTTCCTCTTCCTGCTTCTTCTACTGGTAAGCGGCCAGGCCTGCGCCGATGCCTTCTTCGCCAGCGTCGACCGCACGCGCCTGAGCGAGGGGGAAACCGTCGTGCTGACCCTCGAATCGACCGACCCGACCCGTTTCGGACGGCCCGACTTCAGCCCGCTGGACGAGAACTTCGAAGTCCTCGGCAGCCGCCAGGTCAATCGCCTGAGCAGCATCGGCGACACGCCCCGCGCCAGCACCCGCTGGATCCTCACCCTGCAACCCCGGCGCAGCGGCGAAGTGGTGATTCCGCCCATCCGCCTGGAAGACGCCGAGACCCTGCCCATCACCCTCACCGTCGATGCGGTCAGCGACGCCAGCGGCAGCGCCAAGCTGGCCCCGGTGTACATCGATGCCAGCCTCGACCAGGACAGCGTCTACGTGCAGGCACAGGCCGTGCTGACGCTGCGCATCTACCATTCGGTGTCCATGTACGACGACAGCACCCTGACGCCGCTGCAGATGCAGGACGCGCGCGTGGAACAGCTGGGCGAGCCGCGCACCTACGAGAAGCGCATCGGTGGCGTGCGCCACGGCGTGATCGAACTGCAGTACGCCATCTACCCGCAGCGCAGCGGCGAACTGGTGATTCCGGGGCAGACCTTCAGCGCCACCCTGGTCGACCGCTCGAGCAACGATGACTTCCTGCCCTTCGGCCCGCGTGCGGGCAAGGTCTCGCGGGTCAAGTCGCCGGACATCCCCCTGCGGGTCAAGGCCAAGCCGGCGGACTATCCCGCCGATGCACCCTGGCTGCCGGCACGGGCGCTGGGCCTGGCGGAAACCTGGAACCCGCAGCCGGAACAGAGCCAGGTCGGCGACTCGCTGACCCGCCGCCTGATCCTCAAGGTCGATGGCCTGTCCAGCGCCCAGCTGCCGCCGCTGCCGGCTACCCAGGTCGAAGGCCTGCGCCGCTACCCGGACCAGCCGCAACTGAGCGACCAGAAGAGCGAGAGCGGCGTGGTCGGCACGCGCGAGGAACGCGAGGCCCTGGTGCCGAGCCGCAGCGGCGACATCGCCCTACCGGCGCTGGAAGTGGTGTGGTGGAACACGCAGAGCGACAGCCTGGAGCGGACGACGCTGCCGGCACGCACCCTGCAGGTGGCCGAGAACCCTCAGCTGCAGGGCGAGGACAGCCCCACGGTGAACCTGCCCGTCGCACAGCCACAGGAGGTGCCCGAGCTGTGGCCCTGGCAACTGGCCTGCGCGCTGCTCGGCCTGAGCACCCTGCTCGGCTTCGCCCTGTGGTGGCGCGCCCGACGCCAACCGGCCATCCAGCGGGCCGCACAGGCTGGCCCCAGCCCGCGCACGCTGCTCGACGACCTCAAGCGCGCCTGCCAGGCGGGCGATGCCCAGGCCACCCGTTATGCGCTCGATGCCTGGGCGCGACAGCAACCGGAAACCCTGGCCGACATGGCGGCGCGTTACGTGCCGCTGTCGGACGCGCTCGATGGCCTCAACGGCGCGCTGTACAGCGAGACCGGCCAGCAGTGGCAAGGCGATGAGCTGTGGAAGGCGATTCGCAACCTGCCGGCAGCGCAGGAACCGAGCGCCGCCCCGCAGGACAGCAGCGCGTTGCCGCCGCTGTATCCGCGCTAGCTGTGATCTCTCAGTAGGTTGTTCATCCGGGGCATTCCCGGAATTCTGGAAGTGCGACCAACACAGCCTTCCAGGAGCCCCGGATGAACCTGCATAAACATGCCCGTCTTACCCCGCGAGGTCGAGCCCTTCTCGTGCAGCGCATGCTCAACGGCCTACGAGTCGAAGATGCGGCACAAGCCGCTGGCGTCAGTGTGCGTACAGCCTACAAGTGGCTCAAACGCTTTCGTGAGGAAGGTGAGATCGGCCTGATGGATCGTTCATCACGTCCGCACTCATGCCCCCATGCCACGGCAGTCGCCCTGGTCGAAAAACTGATCGAGCTACGTCGCTCTCGCAAGACTTACCGGCAGATCGCCCAGATACTCGGCCTGGCCGTCAGTACCGTGGCCCGCCGTCTCAAGCAGGCCGGCTTTCATCGGCTGGCTGAGCTGGAACCCGCGCCTGTGGTGGTGCGTTATGAATACGCCAATCCTGGTGATCTCCTGCACCTGGACATCAAGAAGCTTGGCCGCTTCTGGAAACCCGGACATCGAGTCACTGGCGACCGTCAGCAGTGCTCCGACGGCGCCGGCTGGGAGTTCATGCACGTGGCTATCGACGATGCGTCCCGACTGGCGTTCACCAGCCTGCATCCGGATGAGCGCGGCAGCAGCGCCTGCCGGGCCTTGCTGCAAGCACTGCGCTACTACCGCGGGCTGAACATCTGCTTTCGGCGCGTCATGACAGACAACGGCGCCTGCTATCGGTCCCGGGCGTTTCAACGGTTGTGTGCTCGGCTCGGGCTGAAACACATCCGCACCAAGCCCTATACGCCACGTACCAACGGCAAGGCCGAGCGCTTCATCCAAACGAGCCTGCGTGAATGGGCCTATGCCCGTAGCTACGACACTTCACAGCAGCGAGCAGCGCACCTGCTGCCCTGGCTGCATCACTACAACTGGCACCGACTGCACGCCAGCCTCGGATACCTGCCCCCGATCAGCAGAGCGCCGCTTCCACTGAACAACGTGCTGGGTTTACACACCTAGCAAACGCAGCCGCACACACTACGTAGGAGCCCGCTTGCGGGCGATCCCTCGCGTAAACCCTGACATGGCGGCGCACTACGTACCGCTGACGGACGCACCCGATGCACCCGACGGCACGCCGCACAGCGAGACCGGCCAGCAGTGGCAAGGCGATGAACCGTGCAAGGCGATTCGCAACCTGCCAACGCCCCAGGAACCGAGCGCGGCCCGCACATTGCCGCCCACCCACTCCGTAGGAGCCCGCTTGCGGGCGATCCCAGGCACCAGCCAAGCCCCCTACCCGCGCCCATATCGCCCCTCATGCAACACGCATAAAAAAACCGCGGCCCTGGGGCCGCGGTTCTCGTCCTGCGCTACAGGCATCAGGCCTTGCCGCGCAGCTTCTCCGGGTTGATCAGGAAACGCGCCAGCGCCGGCAGCAGCCAGATCGCGCCGATCATGTTCCAGAGGAACATGAAGGTCAGCATCAGGCCCATGTCGGCCTGGAACTTGATCGCCGAGAAGATCCAGGTGGCCACGCCGATGGCCAGGCAGACGCCGGTGAACAGCACCGCCTTACCCGTCGACTTGAGCGTCTCGTAGTAGGCCTCCTGCAGCGTCATGCCCTGACGCAGGTAGGTCTCCAGGCGGCTGTAGATGTAGATACCGTAATCCACACCGATACCGACGCCCAGCGCGATCACCGGCAGGGTCGCGACCTTCACGCCGATGCCCATGAAGGCCATCAGCGCGTTGCCCAGCACCGAGGTCAGTACCAGCGGCAGGATCACGCACAGCGTCGCCGCCAGGGAGCGGAAGGTCAGCAGGCACATGATGCTCACAGCCGCGTAGACCGCGATCAGCATGGTGGTCTCGGAAGCCGCGATCACCTCGTTGGTGGCGGCCTCGATACCGGCGTTACCGGCGGCCAGCACGACCTGCAGGTCATCGGTGCTGTGCTCTGCGGAGAACGCCTCGGCGGCAGCCATGACCCGCGACAGCGTCTCGGCCTTGTGGTCCTCGAGGAACACCAGTACCGGCGCCACCGAACAGTCGGCGTTGTACAGGCCTTCGGCACGTGCGATGGAGTTGTTCAGCACATCCTGGTTACGCGACAGAGTTTCCCATTTCAGGTTGCCCTCGTTCATGCCCTTGATCACCTGCTTGGACACGGTGACCATGGAGATGGCCGACTGCACGCCCTGGGTGTTCTCCATCTTCCACATCAGCTCGTCCATGGCGGACAGCGCTTCGTAGGTGGAGCAACGCTCGGTCGCGGTCTTGATCATCACCACCAGCACGTCGGAGCTGGTCGAGTAGTTGCGGATGACGAAGTCGTTGTCCAGGTTGTAGCGCGAATCCGGATGCAGCTCCGGCGCGCCCTGGTCGAGGTCACCGATCTTCAGGTTCTGCCCGTACCAGACGCCACCGGCCAGGGCCACCACGGCAATCACCACGGAAATCGGCGCCACCATCGGGTGCGCGAAATTGGAGATGGCGCGCCACAGCGGATGGTCCTTGGCGGCTTCCTCGCGGCTCTTCTTCACGGCACGGTTGCCGATGCCGATGTAGGAGATCACCACCGGCAGCAGGATCAGGTTGGTCAGGATGATCACCGCCACGCCCATGGACGCACCGATGGCCAGCTCGCGGATCACGCCGATATCGATCAGCAGCAGGGTCACGAAGCCGACGGCATCGGAGAGCAGCGCGACCAGCCCGGGGATGAACAGCTGACGGAAGGCCATGCGCGCTGCGGACAGCGCATCGGTCGCCTCGCCGGAGGCCATGGCGATGCCGTTGATCTTCTGCACCCCGTGCGAGATACCGATGGCGAACACCAGGAACGGCACCAGCATCGAGTATGGGTCCAGACCGAAGCCCAGCGTGTGCAGCAGGCCAAGCTGCCAGATCACCGCCACCAGAGTGGTGATGACCACCGCCAGCGTGCTCTTGAAGCAGTGGGTGAACCACAGCAGCAGAACGAAGGTGATGCCGATGGCGACAGCAAAGAACAGCGCCACGCCGACCAGGCCGTCGATCAGGTCACCGACCTTCTTGGCGAAACCGATGATGTGCACCTGCACATTGGGGTTCTGCGCCTGGTACTTGTCGCGAATCTTCTCTTCCAGCTCGTGGGAGAACTTCTGGTAGTCCAGCTTGATCAGCTTGCTCTGGTCGGCCGGGTCCGGATAGGACTCGAGCAGAGGAATGTCGACGATGCTGGACTTGAAGTTGTTCGCCACCAGGCGACCGATCTGCCCCGACTTGAGGATGTTGCTGCGCAACTCCTCGAGGCTGTCGGCGGAACCGTCGTAGGTCTGCGGAATCACTTCGCCGCCGGCGAAGCCTTCCTCGGTCACTTCGGTCCAGCGCACGCTGGGGCTCCACAGCGACTTGAGGCCGGAACGGTCGACGCCGGGGATGTAGAAGGCCTCGTCATGGATCTGCCGCAGCGTCTCCATGTACTCCTTGCTGAAGATGTCGCCTTCGGTGGCTTCCACCGAGATGCGCACCGTGTTGCCCAGGTTGGCCAGGTCGTTACGGTGTTCGAGCATCTTCTGGATGTACGGATGGCCCAGCGGAATCATCTTCTCGAAGCTGGTCTGCGGGCGCACCTGAGCAGCCTGGTAGAACAGGAAGATGCTGATCAGCAGGCAGATCAGGATCACCGCCGGGCGATTGTTGAAGATCAGCCGCTCGAGATAAGAAGCAGGCTTTTGTTGATGCTTGGTCATGCAAAGGCTCCCGGCTTGTTATTGTTGGCCCAGATCGGCGCCGGTCGAAGCGGCGAGGTGAACGCCGCCCTGCCCCACCAGGATCAGGTTGCCGTTATCCAGTGCAGTCACCCCGGCCAGCGAAAGGCGGTCGGGACGATTCATCAGGCTGAAGCTCTGCCCGTGGTCGGTACTGCGCAGCACGGTGCCGCCGTGGCCCACGACCACGATGCTGCCGTCGCGGAGCAGCGTACCGTCGGCCAGGCCGAACTCCAGCGGGCCATTGTTGGGGGTGTGCAGCGAGATCTGCTGCCAGCTGTCACCGAAATCGGCGGAGCGGAACAGGTGGCCGCGCAGGCCGTAGGCGAGCAAGGTGCCACTCTGGTCGGTACCGAGCACGCCGAACAGCGAGCCCTCGTAGGGCGGCTCTTCGATGCGTTCCCAGGTCTGCCCCCAGTCGGCGGAACGGAACATCTGGCCCAGCTCACCGACGATGAACAGGCCGGAATCCTTCACTGCGGTGATGGCATTGAGGTGATAGGCATCCTCGTTGTCGAGGCGATCGCTGACGTCTTCCCAGGTCTTGCCGCCGTCGCTGGTTTCCAGCAGCGCACCGTAGGCGCCCACCGCGAAACCGGTCTGCAGGTCCTTGAACCAGACATCCAGCAGCGGCGCCTCGCGCTCGAGGTCTTCGAACTGCTTGGTCCAGGTCAGACCGCCGTCGCCGGTGACGAGAATCTGCGCGTCGTGACCGACCGCCCAGCCGTGCTTGGGATCGACGAAGAAGACCGAGGTGAGCATCTGCCGGGTCGGCACCTTGGCCTGCTCCCAGCTCTGTCCCTGGTCTTCGGAATGGAGAATGTGGCCACGGTCGCCGACGGCTACCAGGCGTTCGCCAGTGTTGACGACGTCCTGTAGCAGGCTGTGTACGGCCTTGGCGGACTCGATGGCATAACCGGCCTCCGCTGTCGACGACGTCTCGGCGTATGCAGGCACGGCAGTGAAAGCCAGAACGGAAAGCACACTGCACAGCGAGAGCGCTTTAGCCAGCGGCGAATGGACACGAAGCGCCGATTTGTGCGCCGTAGTGGGCGTCAGACCGGACTGGGTGCGCCGCATGACGGGCTCACTCATATACCTTCCCCCTTTCTTGTTATAGGCGGTACTGCTCTCAATAGCAGGCCGCCCATCCTAGCGAGCTTAGGAAAGCCCTGACAATTAGCGCGACGTTATGTTTTGTTAAGGCAGAACCCGCGTTATAGAAGCCTATTCGCGAAGCTGATACGAAAAAGGCCGCTACTACTGTAGCGGCCTTGGCGCGAGGCTACACGACTATTATCGCGTGCCGCGACGACGCAGCGCAGCCGGCTTGAAGTAACCGTCGTCCGGAATGGCCTGGCTGAAGTCGATGGTGTTGTTCTCTTCGTTGTCCAGGTTCTGCACGTGATAACGACGCGCCTGAAGATCGTGGAACACGTCCAGGGCAGACCAGGTGGTCGGCAGGTCGTAGTAGTTCTTCAGGTAGGCGATGGATACGCGCCACAGCTCACCGCGACCGTCGTACTGATCGACCACTGCAGCCTGCCAGCTGTCCTCGTCGAGGAACAGGGTGCGCTTGGAGTAGATGTGACGGGCGCCCGATTTCAGCGTGCCTTCCACCACCCAGACGCGGTGCAGTTCGTTGCGGGTCAGCGCCGGGTTCAGGTGACCGACCTTGAGCAGGTCCTCGTACTTAACCTCAGGGCTGGTGACCTTGTAGTTGTTGTACGGGATGTAGATTTCCTTCTTGCCCACCAGTTTCCAGTCGTAGCGATCCGGAGCACCGTTGAACATGTCGGTATCGTCGGCGGTACGCAGGCCATCGGCGGCAGCGATCGGCGTGTCGTACGCCAGGTTCGGCGCACGACGCACACGACGCTGACCGGCGTTGTAACCCCAGGCCTGGCGCGGTTCCTTGACCTGATCCAGGGTCTCGTGAACCAGCACCGCACCACCGGCCAGACGCGCCGGGCTGGTGGTGAAGGACAGGTAGTAGAACATGATGTTGTTCAGGTCGGCGAAGGAGCCGTTCTGCATGTAGTACTTGAACATGGCCTCCTGCTGCGAGGTGACCAGCGAGTAGGCGCCATTGCGCTGTACCGCCACTTCCGAGGCACGACGCACGATGTAGGTACCACGATAACGGGCGATGTGGTTCCACAGCGCTTCCACGCCGTTCTGCGGAATCGGGAACGGGATGCCGCCATAGGCATCGGAGAAGCCGTTGCCGCCGTCGACCAGCTTGGCGCTGGTGGCGTTCTTCATGGTGTTGTCGTAGACCCACTGCGGCGCCGAGCCGGAGCGACGGGTCTGGTAGACCGGCATCTGGTAGGTTTCCGGGTAGGCCTTGAACATGGCGATCTGACCCGGCGTCAGGTTGGCCTCGTATTGGCTCAGGTTGGCCGCGGTGATGGTGAACAGCGGTTTGTCTTCCGGGAACGGGTCGACGTGATGCTGGCCCGAGCGGGTGTAGCCGGCCGGTGCCTTGGTGATGCCACCGGTCCAGGCCGGGATGGTGCCGGCGGCATTGCCGGCTTTCTCGGCACCGAAGGGCGTCAGGGTATCGCCGAGTTTGGCAGCTTCCTGCGGGGAAACGGCAGCCAGTGCAGAGCCGGCGGAAAACGCCAGCGCAACGGCTACGGCCATCAGCCTGTGCTTGTTCAGCATGGGTAATTCTCCGTGAAGAGTCTGGCCGGGCGCCCGCAGGCGCCCGGCGTTTTTCTGGTTATAGGTATTAGAAGGAGTACTTGACGTTCAGACCGATGTTGTCGCGATCACGCGCACCGTTGTTCTGGCCTGCGCCATAGAACTCGGTGTACTGGATCTCGGCTTCCAGGCTGTTGAGGTAGCTGGCGCGCATACCGACGGTGTACGCCTTGCGACCTTCGATGAAGTTGCCGGTCTGGTGCGAGTTGCCTTCGAAGTCGTGCTTGAACACGGCGAACGGCGACAGGTTCACGCCCGCGTAGACGTCGTTCCAGGTACCGGAGAGCACCAGGGTGTAGCCGTAGGCGTTCTTGTTGACCTGATCGTCGCGATCGTAGCCGGAGATGTAGGAGCCGTTACCGCGGCCTGCGTAATAACGCGTGCCATTGCGGGAGTTGTACTGCAGGCTGTCGCCACGCAGGTGCTCGGAAGCCAGCTCGGCCACGCCGAACAGCGAGTCGAAACCGAGAGTCGGGCCGAAGTTGTAGATGGTGCCCAGCGAGGTGTTGAATGCCTCGACACGGGTGGAGTTGTGGATCTGGTCACCCAGTTGAACCTGCTGACCGCCAATGTTGACCACGCTACCGCCTGCAAGCTGAGGCGCCTGCGTCAGCAGGTCACCGAGCAGGTCGTTGGTCGCAGCAATACCAATCGGCAGATTGGGGCGGTAGGACAACTCGCCAAACACCGACGCGTTGCCGACCGTGGTGTTGAAGCTGAAGCCGTACATACGGATGTCCTCAGCATATTCACGGCGAGCGTTGACCTGATTGGCCACATCAATCGTAGCCAGGCCACCAGTAGCACTCGTCACCGCACTGGTCAGTGCATTCGAATAGGCGGCGGCCAGCGCGGGATTAAGGGCAGGGTTGGCCAACACAGCTTGCAGCGTGGGAACGGACACACCAGCCTGGGCAGCAACGGCCTGTTGCACCTGCGGTGCCAGTGCGCCTTGTGTCTGTGCGGCAATTGCACCGAGATCAAGCCCGCTGTAATCACCAAGATCTGCGTAGATGGTCGGCTCTTTCGCATGATAATTGACGAAGTAGAAACCGAACTCGGTGGAGTTCAGTTCTTCAGCGATATAACGGAACGCGACGCCGAACTGACCATCGTTCTTGGCATTGATATCAGGACCGATGCTCGCCACCTTGATGTTGCCGCTGGCATCAACGGTGCGACCGCCCTGCAAGCCACCTACTCCAACGCCACTCAAACCGGAATAGAGTCCGGCCAGAGGCACAAGAGCGGTCTGGGTCGAGTAAGCGGTGTTACCACCATCCGCGAACAAATCGGTTTCGGAGAAATAGGTACCGACCGGGTCGATAGCGGTTTCTTTCCAGTTCCACTGATAGAAGGCCTCCATCGACAGATTGTCGGTCAGCCCGAGGTTGAAGCTTAGTGCCTCGACGGGCACCAGCACTTCCTTCACTTCGGAGCCAGGCAGGCGGAACTTGGCGGCATCGACCGGGTTGGTGGTGTTGATACCACCGCGATAGAACAGGCCTTCGCCCCAGTTGAACACCTGCTTACCGAGGCGGCCGGAAACCGGCATGTCACCCACATCCCAGTTCCCGTATACGTAGGCGTCGAGAATCTGCGCATCGCGACCTGCCTTGTGGCGGGTCTCACGGGTGAAGGTGTTGTCGTGCGGATTGGTCTGGCTCGGCTGAACCGGGGAGTTGGCATCGTAGTAGTCGTTGCGCTTGTCCATGATCTGCGTGTCATAGAACGCGGTACCACGGATGAACACACCGTAGTTCTGATAGGACGCTTCGAGGTCCGAGGTGATCTTGAACACTTCGGAAACCAGGCCGGTATCGAAACTGCGATTACCGTCGTTGGTGTTGATGTCGTCGTTGGTCCTGTCCTGCCCCTGGACACGCCACAGTTGGCCGTAGGAGATGGTGGTATCGATGGAACCGGTGATCTCGTTGTCGGCGAAGCTGAACTCCACCGCCTGAGCCTGAGCGGCTACCAGCAAAGGCAGTACGCCAGCGAACGCAAAGCCGGCCTTGGCCGGGGCAAAACGTAGAACGGGCTTGCGGGACTTAATTTCCATCGAGACTCACTCCGTGGACAGATCATTCTTTTGGGCGATCCCATTTGGCGGGATGCGTTATGCCGTACTGGCGACGGCTTGTTTTTTATTCGTGCAGCGTATTCCAGGGACCTTCGCGCAGCTGCGCACGGTCAGACCCTGCTCGACACTGCAACCATGGTGCCAATTCAAACGGGTGTATCAGCGCAGAGCCGCTTGCCAGCGCCTTCGCGCGGTTTCTTTTCGTGACTGATCAGCCACTGACCAGTGCGTCAGCTATTCAGCGTGAAATTGGCGCACTTTGTCCTACGATCCGACGCTTTATGCCACTCGAACCCTGGGGCCGCGAGGTTTTCGGCTACGAGCGACAAGCCCAATGTCAAGAGCCAGGCAGCCCTAACTTTAGTGTGCGCACGAATAACACGGCACCTGGATATTTCTACGGGTAACAAAAAAGTGTTACCAGCCATCGACTGGTAACACTTTTATTGACGCCGACCCGCCTTAGGCCAGGCTTTTGCTCACCACTTCGTAAACGTCGCTGGACAGCTCACCGCTGGCCAGGATGCGTTCCAGCTCGGCCTTCATCTGCGCCTGACGTGCAGGCGCGTACTTGCGCCAGCGGGTCAGCGGCGCCAGCAGGCGCGAGGCGATCTGTGGGTTGAGTGCGTTGAGGGTGATCACCTGATCGGCGAGAAAGCGATAGCCCGAGCCATCGGCCTGGTGAAAGTTGATCAGGTTCTGGTTGGCGAAGGCACCGATCAGGGCGCGCACCTTGTTCGGGTTCTTCAGGGTGAAGGCCTCGTGCTGCATCAGCGCATGCACGCGCTCAAGGCCACCAGGCAGCGGGCTGCCGGCCTGCACGCTGAACCACTGATCCATGACCAGCGCATCGTCCTTGAAGAAGTCGGCGAACATCGCCAGGGCCTTGCTACGCTCGGCCTCGAACGGCGAGTTGACCAGCACCGCCAGCGCCGCCAGGCGCTCGGTCATGTTGTCGGCGTTCTCGAACTGCTCGACGCAGGCGGCCAGCACCTCGGCCTGCTGGCTGAGCATCAGGTAAGACAGGGCGATGTTCTGCAGGCTGCGCCGGGCAAAATGCGCCGCCTCGGCCACGTAGGGCGTCGCCCTGGAGACGTCACGGTTGGCCTGGTAGCGCGCCAGCAGCGGCGCGTACAGGGCATCGGCCAGCTGCAGGCGGGCGAACTCGCGCGCCTCGTGAATGGCCTCGACATCGGCCACGTCACTGATTTCGGTGAGATAGGCCTCGCCAGGCAGCGAGAGCATCTCGGCGACCATCGCCTGATCCAGCGACTCGTCCAGCAGCAATGTACGCAGCGCCTCCACCAGGCGCTGATCGAGCGCCAGCTCTTCGCCGCGCTGGTACTGGCCGATCAGCTCCTGCAGCACCTGCACGGACAACTGCTGGCCGGCTTCCCAGCGATTGAAACCGTCGCTGTCGTGCTGCATGAGGAACATCAGCTGGTCGCGGCTGTAGGGGAAGCTGAGCTTGACCGGCGCACTGAAGCCACGCAGCAGCGACGGCAGTGGCTGTTCGGCGATGCCCTCGAAGGTGAAGGTCTGCTCGGCTTCGGTGATCGACAGCACGCGGCCAGTACCGCTGGCGGTGGCCTCACCCTGCAGACGCAGCGGCAGCTCGTTGCCCTGGGCGTCGAGCAGGCCGAGCGCAAGCGGAATCACGAACGGCAGCTTCTCGCTCTGCCCCGGAGTGGCCGGGCAGCTCTGACGGAAGGTCAGGCTGTAGGTCTGCGCGGACGCATCATAAGCCTCGCTGACCTGCAGGCGCGGCGTACCGGCCTGGGTGTACCAGCGCTTGAACTGGGTCAGGTCGATGCCACTGGCATCTTCCATGGCCTTGACGAAGTCGTCGCAGGTCACCGCCTGGCCATCATGGCGTTCGAAGTACAGGTCCGAGCCCTTGCGGAACAGCTCGGGGCCAAGCAGGGTGTGGATCATGCGCAGAACTTCCGAACCCTTCTCGTAGATGGTCAGGGTGTAGAAGTTGGAGATCTCCATGTACGCGTCCGGGCGCACCGGGTGAGCCATGGGACCGGCATCCTCGGCGAACTGGTGGGTGCGCAGGTAGGCCACGTCCTCGATGCGCTTGACCGTGCGCGAGTGGGTGTCGGCGGAGAACTCGCTGTCGCGGAACACGGTGAAACCTTCCTTGAGCGACAGCTGGAACCAGTCGCGGCAGGTCACGCGGTTGCCCGACCAGTTGTGGAAGTACTCGTGCGCCACCACCGCCTCGACGCGCTGGTGCGCGGCATCGGTGGCGGTCTCGGCCTTGGCCAGCACGCAGCTGGAGTTGAAGATGTTGAGGCCCTTGTTCTCCATGGCGCCCATGTTGAAGTCGTTGACCGCGACGATCATGAAGATGTCCAGGTCGTACTCGCGGCCGTAGACCTCCTCGTCCCACTTCATCGAGCGCTTGAGGCTGTCCATGGCGTGCTGCACCTTGTCGATGTTCTCCGGTTCGACATAGATGCGCAGCGCCACCTCGCGGCTGCTCATGGTGGTGAAGCTGTCCTCGACGCACCACAGGTCGCCGGCGACCAGGGCGAACAGGTAGGCCGGTTTCTTGAACGGGTCTTCCCAGGTCGCCCAGTGGCGACCGCCCTCTTCGCTGCCGCTGGCCACCGGGTTGCCGTTGGACAGCAGCACCGGGTAGGCATGCTGCTCGGCGCTGACCGTGGTGGTGAACTTGCTCATCACGTCAGGACGGTCGAGGTAGAAGGTGATCTTGCGGAAACCCTCGGCCTCGCACTGGGTGCAGAACATCGTGCCGGACTTGTACAGGCCTTCCAGCGCGGTGTTGCTCTCCGGGTGAATGCGCACGCTGCTGTCGACCACGAAGCGTTCCTGGGTCGGCTGCAGGGTCAGGTGGCTGGCGGTCAGGCTGTAGTCACCCTCGCCCAGCTCGCGATCATCCAGTTTCAGCTCGAGCAGCTCCAGCTGCTGGCCATCGAGCACCAGCGGCGGCAGGCCGGCACCGGCCTCGGGGTTGCGGCGCATGACCAGCTGCGCATGCACCAGGCTGTGATCCTCGAACAACTCGAAGGTCAGGTGCGTCTCGTCGATCAGGTAATCCGGTACCTGATAGTCCTTGAGGTAGATCGTCTTGGATTGTTCGGTGCGCATGGCGAAGCCTCTTCGAGGCAGCTGCGAGCTTCAAGCCGCAAGCTGCAAGTGGGGTTGTCGTCAGCTTGCAGCTTGTGGCGTGCAGCTTATGGCTAGTTGGTAGGCGGTGTACTTGCGGATATTGATCACGCCGGTGTCGAACATCAGGTACTGGCCCTTGATGCCGAGCAGGGTACCTTCGGCCAGGGGCTGCTTGTCCAGGTTGAAGCTGGTGATCTTGGCCGGGTAGGCCTCGATGGGATAGCGGATGTCCAGTACCTCGGCGGCCGTGAGCGGCTGGATGGCCTGCAGGCCGAAGCGTTGCTGCAGATCGGCGATACCTGCGCCACAGCTGTCGAACAACTGCTCGCGAATCGCCAGCAGGTCGACCGGTACGGCGTCGCCCTTGAGCAGCGCGCGCCAGTTGGTCTTGTCCGCCACCTGGCTGCGCAGCAGGTCCTCGACGAAGCCCGACTGCTGCCGAGTCGCCACGCGCAGGATCGGCAGCGCCTGGGTCGCCCCCTGGTCGATCCAGCGCGTCGGAACCTGACTGGCACGGGTAATGCCGACCTTCACCCCGCTGGAGTTCGCCAGGTAGACGACATGGTCGGTCATGCAGAACTGCTCGCCCCAACTCGGCTCGCGGCAGGTACCGGCGTCGTAGTGGCACTTCTCCGGACTCATGATGCAGATATCGCACTGCGCCAGCTTCTGCATGCAGGGGTAGCAGTAACCCTGGCTGAAACTGGTCTTGGTCTTGCGCCCGCAATGCGTGCAGTGGATGGCGCCGAGGTACTCCAGGCGCAGGCGCCTGCCCACCAGCGGATTGACCGGCACCTCCTCGTCGCCGAGGCGAAAGGCGTATTGCACCGGCGCATCGAGGTGCGCCTTCATCTTGCTCAGCGAGCCACGTCCTAACTCGGTCATCAGTGCAGGGTATCCGACGACTTGAACAGCAGGTTGGGAACCGGCTCGGACTTGGACTTGCACTCCTGCGGGCCCATGTAGCCGGTGCGCTCTTCTTCCGGCAGATTGTTCATTTCCCAGGCGATCATCGCCTGCAGGCTGAGTTCCTTCTGCTCCTGGGTCAGTTTGCGGCCGTCCGGCCACTTACCGATCTCCACGGCCAGCTTGAGGCTCTCGTAGATTTCCGGGGTGATGTTGTCGATGGCTTCGAGGAAGGACGACATAGAGGTCTCCAATGAATCGTAGGGCGGGTGAAACCCGCCAAAATACTGTTCTGGCGGATTGCACCCGCCCTACAGGTCAAAAATCGAATCAGGCGCTTCGTCTGGCCAGCATACCGCCAAGCAGCCCGGTCAGGCAGCCGGTCAGCAGACCACCGACATGCGCAGCGTTGGCGATGGCGCCGAACTGCAGCAGCTCGAAGATGCCGGTCATGCAGATCAGCAGCCACACCAGCATCATCACCAGCACGCCCGGCGGCAGACGATACGCCGCGTTCGGCGCCAGGCGCTGGTAGATCCAGCAATGCCCGAGCAGGCCGTAGAGCACGCCGGACAGGCCGCCGAACAGTGACGGGCCGGCCCACGCGTACTGCGCGAAGTTGGAGGCCAGGCCGAACAGCAGGGTCAGGCCGAACAGGCCGATGGCACCCTGGCGAAACTCGATGCGCCGGCCCAGCTCCCAGTACCACAGGCTGTTCATCGCCAGGTGCAGCCAGCCGAAATGGATCAGCATCGGTGTGATCAGGCGCCACCACTGACCGCTCTCCAGGGTCGCATCCAGGTAGTTGAGGTAGATGTTGTCGCCGTCGAGACGAAAATCGACGAAGCTCAGCCAGGAAA
This sequence comes from Ectopseudomonas khazarica, assembly GCF_017915135.1. Taxonomy (NCBI): domain Bacteria; kingdom Pseudomonadati; phylum Pseudomonadota; class Gammaproteobacteria; order Pseudomonadales; family Pseudomonadaceae; genus Ectopseudomonas; species Ectopseudomonas khazarica. Next base: position 3,562,999 of record NZ_CP068551.1, read on the forward strand.
TGGCCGCATAGTTCTCGCCCGCCAGGGTCACGGCGAAGACGATGAAGGTCACCAGCAGCATCAGCGCCGTCACCGGGCTGCGCCGCAACTGACTGAAAAAACCTTCCCGCACAGGCGGCAAGGCCGGCGCCGACTCGCCGCCATCTCCCTGCGGGTAGCGCGCATAGAGTTCGCGCACCTGCTCGGCCAGCGCCTCGCCGGGCACCCAGAGCACCTGCTCGCCGCCCTCCTCCGCGACCCGATGCGGCACGCGCAGGCGCTGCAACAAGGCCACGAAACCACTCAGGTCGTTATCCAGCGGCAAGCGCAGTACAGCTACGGCGGTCATCGAGGAGCCTCCTGCGGGTCGACGTCGACCCAGACGAACTTGCCCGCATCCAGCCGCGTTTCCTGATCGAGGCGATAGGCGACCAGACGCCCGCCGACCACCGCGCTGTAGTCCAGGCAGGCCAGGTTGGCGCGGATCGGTGCCGGTTTGCCACGCCGCCAGTAGTGACCGACGAACAGCAACGGCTCATGCGCGCCGTACCTGAGCAGCTCGTCCTTCTGCAGCTCGGTCAGCGGCGTCTGTGCCGCCAGCTCGGGCAGGGCATCGGGCTGGAAGACGATATCGCCGTAGGTCTGCGGATTCTCTTCCCAGAACTTGGTGCGGAAGTAGGAGCGCGTGAAACCGTCGCCACTGGTCAGCGTCAGACCGTGCGGCAGGCGCATGTCGGTCCCCCGCAGCAGGCGGTCGAGCGCCATGTTGGCGAAGCTGCCAGGCACGGCAGCGGCCTGGAGGAAATGCTCGTCGATGCAGCCGTCGGGAAACTGCGCCTTGAGCGGCGTGATCAGCTCGGCATCCCAGCAGGCGTGCACGACACGGAAGCGTCCGGCATCGATGAACAGCGGCATCTCGTAGAACCAGCGCAGGAACTCGCGCCACTCCTGCGGATGATCCTCGAACTGCGCCAGGGTCTCGCGCATCAGCCGCTGGTGCCGCGGGCTGTGTTCGCGCACGTACTGGCGACCGCTGCCAGGCGGTGCCGGAGTGCTCCAGCCCAGCGCGTTGAATTCGTGGTTGCCCATGATGCACAGCGCCTGGCCGGCACGCACCATGTCATGCACCAGGTGCAGGACCTCACGAATGCCGGGGCCACGATCGACCAGGTCACCCAGGAAGATCGCCATGCGCAGAGGATGCCGCCATACGCCATCCTGGCGGCTGTAGCCCAGGCGTTCGAGCAGACGCTCGAGGGTACGCGCACAACCGTGGATATCACCGATCAGGTCATAGCCACGATGAGGGTCGAGGGACATTCAGTCCTGTCCTCCCAGGCGACTGCCCCAACCCAGCTTGGTCCGGCAGACCTCGTAGTAGTTGTGATCCAGCGGATGGATCAGGCGCAGCTTCTGCGCCTTCTTGGCCACGTGCAGGGTGTCGCCCGGGGCACAGGTGAAGTGGTTCTGGCCGTCGCAGGACACCTGCGGGTAGATGGTCATGTCCGCCGACACCACCACCTTCAGCTCGCTGTTGCCATCCACCACGATGGGCCGGCTGGACAGCGTGTGCGGGTACATCGGCACCACCACGATGGCGTCGAGCTTGGGATGCATGATCGGCCCGCCAGCGGACAGTGCATAGGCGGTCGAGCCGGTGGGCGTGGCGACGATCAGCCCGTCCGCCTTCTGGCTGCAGACGAACTGGCCATCGATGAAGAGTTCGAACTCGATCATTCGCGTCGACTTGCCGGGGTGCAGCACCACATCGTTGAGCGCATCGCCCTGGCCGATGGCTTCGCCCTGGCGGCGTACCTCGGCCTCGAGCAGGAAGCGGTTTTCAGTCAGGTATTGCCCTTCGAGTACCTGCGCCACCTTGAGTTCAAGCTCGTCGGGGCGGATGTCGGTGAGAAAGCCCAGGCTGCCGCGGTTGATCCCCAGCACCGGCACCTTGTGTCGCGCCAGCGCCCGCGCCGCGCCCAGCATGCTGCCATCGCCGCCGACGACGATCACCAGGTCGCAGACCTCGCCAAGCATCTTGCGCGACGAGGTCTGCAGGCCGTGGCCGGGCAGCAGGTCGGCGATGGTGTCCTCGAGGATCACATGCAGGTGGCGGTCGATGAGGAAGCGCTTGAGCCGGCGAACGGTCTCCAGCACCCGCGTGCTACCCAGGCGCCCGATGATGCCGACATTGCGAAATTGCTCCATGGGACTCCCGCCAGACAGATAAGAAACGAACGAGGATTATCGGCCAAAGGCGCGGTACGCGGCAAACCGGGGCTATGCTCTGCCCATGACCGCTCACGACTTGCTGCACGCTCTGCTGCAGAGACTGCGCACCCCGGCGGTGCGCGACCTCGCCTGGACCCTGCTCTCGCCCCCCTTGCTGGGGCAGACCACGAAACCCCAGCGCCACCCGCTGCAGGCCAGCGCATGGCGCCATACCCCGGAGCTGCTCGAGAACTGGCTGAGCGGGCTGGATAGCGCCCCGGATGCACTGCATGCCTGGCTGCTGACGAAACCGGCCAGGCGCCTCGGCCTGTACTACGAGCGCCTGTGGCAATTCGCCCTGCACGCCGCCGACGACGTCGAGGTGGTCGCGGCCAACCTGCCGATACGTCAGAACGGCCAGACCCTGGGCGAGCTGGACCTGCTGCTGCGCGACGCCGAAGGCGAGCACCATCTGGAGCTGGCGGTGAAGTTCTACCTGGGTCCGCTGGCGGGCGACGGCAACGATGCCGGCCTCTGGCTCGGCCCCGGCAGCCACGACCGGCTCGACCTGAAACTGAATCATCTCGCCCAGCATCAACTGCCGCTGTCGTCCCGACGCGAGGCGCGTGGCGATCTCAACGAGCTGCGCCTGAGCGACACCCGATCGTCCTTCTGGCTCGCCGGCTACCTGTTCTACCCCTGGCCGACCGGCTGCGATTCACCGCGCGGCGCCTTGCCGGCGCACTGGCGAGGGTACTGGCTGCGGCAACGTGACTGGGCAGCATTCTCTGCCCGGCAAGCGCAGGCGCACTGGCAACCCCTGCCACGCCTGTCCTGGCTGGCGCCGGCGCTGATTGACGGCGAGGAACGCTGGTCGCGCGAGACGTTCGCGCACTGGCTGGAGGGCCTGTCCTCCCGCTCCCAGCTGCTGGTGCGACTGGAAGAGGATCAGGCCGGCGACTGGCGAGAGGTCGAGCGGCTCTTCCTGGTCAGCGATCAATGGCCAACCTGAGGGCGCAGCACGTCGAAAGCAGCTCCGCTCAGCGGCTGCGTTCGGTACGCCCGCCGGAACGCGCCAGATAGCCCGAACCGCTCTCGCACAGCAACGCGCCACGCTGCACGGCCGGCAAGGCATCCAGCCCGTCCCGCAGGGCGTAGACGCTGTAACCGAGCTGCGAGAGCAGGAACACCGCGCTGCTGCTGCGCTTGCCGCTGTCGCAGTAGCACAGGTAGGTGCGCGACTTGTCCAGCAGGCGCGCCTTCAGCCGCAACAGCTGCAGCGGCATGTGCAGGGCCTGCGGCGCATGAGCCCTCTCGTACTCTTCCAGCAGGCGCACGTCCAGCCATTGCGCGCCATGGCTGAGCAGGCGCGACGCCTCGCCCAGCGACACCTCGGCGACGACCGGCGCCTTGAGCAGGGCGAAGAAATCCTGGCGATCCAGCCGCAGCACGCTGCCGCGCTCGACCATGGTCACCGTGGCATTGCGCGGCCGGTCGGCCAGCAGCGCTTCCTCGCCGAAGCAGGCACCGACGTCCAGCTCCGCCAGCACCTGACGATCGCTGCCGGCGCTGCGGATCACTTCGGCACGGCCGCTTTCCAGGAAGAAGCAGCAGTCCCCGGCCGCGCCTTCCTGCAGCACCTGGCTACCCGCCTCGAACTCGACCCGTTGCAGACGGGCAAGCATGCTCTGCACGTTGGCCGGCGGCACCTTGGCGAACAACGGGTTCTCCAGCAGGCGCTCCAGCCACTCGATATCGGCCCCACGCTGCTGCAAGGCCAGCAGCAGATCCTGGTAGGCCAGGCGCCAGGTCAGCAGACGGTCCAGCGTGGCGCTGTCGATCATCAGCACACTGGCATCCGTCAGCGCCCGGGCCTCGTGCAGACGCGGCAGACTGGGTGACAGGGGATGACAGCTGACCTCGCTGCCGGCGCTCACGGACTGGACATGCCCCTCGGCATCCTGCAGCTGCAGCTCCCCCGCCAGCAGGTAGCAGGTCAGCCGCGCCTGGTCGCCCAGGCGAAACAGCGGCTGGCCGGCCAGCAGTGGCTGAGGCACCAGCTGGCTGCGCAACTCGCGCCACTGCTGCTCGGACAGCACATTGAGGGGCGTCAGGCTGCGCAGTTGCTCGGGAGTAAGGGGTTCGCTCATGAAGTAATCCAGGCTCCGCTGGTCAGCCCTGAGTGTAGTCGGTGTTCGTGCCCATCAGGGCTCGGCGCCCCTGCAGGCCGCCAGTATGAATGAAGATCAGCCGCGTGCCGCGCACAAGTTGCCCGTTCGCGCAAAAATCACGCAAGGCCATCAGCGCCTTGCCGGTATACAGCGGATCCAGCGGCAGGCCGGCGGCCTGCTCGGTCTCCAGAATGAACTGACGCAACGCCTGATCGAAACGCGCAAAGCCGCCGCGCGCGGCATCGATGAACTGCTGGCGCCCGCCACTGACGCCCGCCAGCCCCAGCAACTCGGCAACCTGGGCAGCCACGCCATGGCTGGCAGGTACCGCCAATGCGCCGAACACGGAGCGGCGGCTATCACCGAGCAGCAGGCCCGCCAGCGTGGTACCGGTCCCGGCGGCCAGCCACCAGGCATCGAAGTCCGGCCAATCGAGATCCGCCAGCTGCGCTTGCGCCATCGCCACCAGACAGCGGCAACCTTCGGCGCCCGGCAGCCCAAGGCCGCCCTCGCCAACCGCCTGGAATCCCGGGTAGCGCGCCAGCCACGGTTGCCAGAAATCGGCCTGGTGGCGTGCGCGGTAGCCGCCGTAACCCAGCCAGTGCAACCGCATGCCCAACGCCTGCAGATCATCCACCGTCGGCGTACGCTGCGCTTCGCCGCGCAACAGGCCGACCGTGGCGAAACCGAAGCGCTGGCCAGCCGCGGCCAGGGCATGCAGGTGATTGGAATGGGCGCCACCCAGGCTGATCAGGCCCTGCGCGCCGTCAGCGGCGGCCTGCTGCAGGTAGGGCGCGAGCTTGAACCACTTGTTGCCGGACACCAGCGGATCGATGAGGTCCAGGCGCAGGCAGGCCAGCTCGGCGCCAGCGGCATCGAGCCAGTCGAGATGAATGCGTTGCAGGGGCGCCTGTGGGCGCCAGTCGGGAACGCGTATCGCCAAGGTCAGCCGACGGTACGCAGGCGGCTGCTCGCCTTGTGCCGCGAGCAGCAGTTGGATTCGCCCAGCACGAAGCGGCTCGGCGTGTCGATGCGGTCGATGGGAATGGCGCAACGCTCGCCACTGGGCAGGCTCGCCTCGCAGGAGGGTTGCTGATAGTGCCCCAGCCAATGGCGATACTGCTCCTCGGACACGAAGCACTTGGCGGCAGCGTAGGCCATGGGGTTGTCCTGGTAGCGGGCGACATCCTGCAGGGGAATGGTCAGGTGGCCGGCGCCGGGATGGTAGACCACGAACACCACGCCGAGCTTGGCCAGGCGCTCCAGCACCTGATCGCCGCCCTGGCTGGCGAACTCGTTGCGCTCTCGCTTGAGGCGCTCGATCTCCGCCTGCAACTGGGCATCCAGCTCGTTGCGATAGGCCAGTTCCACGTCACGAATGGCGATCTGCTCCTTGGCCTCGGCCACGGCCGCAGCCACCTTCGCCCGCATCTCGCCTTCGAACTGGGCACGCAGGATATCGCCCTCGGTGCGCCCGTGACGCTCCAGCGCCCGCAGTTGCTGGGTCATCTCCTCACGACTGCTCTGGAAGCTCTCCGCCTGCGCCGCCAGTTGCGCCTTGAGGTTGGCATTGAGTTCCTGCTGCTGGCGCACCGCCTGATGCAACCCATGGATCTGCGCCTGCAGATTGTTGCTCTGTTCCTCGCTGGCCAGCTTGAACTTGGCCAGCTCCTCTTCATGCTGCTGGGTCAGGCTGGTGATACGCAGGCGCTGCTGCTGGATCAGCTGCGCAGTCTTGGCGCGGTGTTCCTGATCCATTTTCTGCGCCAGCTGCTCGGACACTTCCTTGGCAGGGTCGGGCGCATACCACTTGTCTTCGGAGGCCACCTGCAGGCGCTCGGCGACCACCGCCTGAGCGCTGTCGTCCTCGACCAGCAACCCGAGCTGATTGCGCTTGACCGCATCGCGCAGCGTCACCAGATCGTTCTGCGTCGGCGCCAGATTGGGGTCCCACAGGTGCATCTGGTGCCAGGACACCGGGCACTGGCTGCGGCAGGCGAGACGAATCGGCCCGGCGCCCAGATCGGGACCACGCCCAGCGCGTTCGGCCAGGTGCTGCAGCGGAATGTTCCAGCCCTTGTCAGGGCGGCCATCATCATCGAAGTCGAGAAAGAAGAACACCGCAGCCCTGACCAGCAGGCGCGGGTTGATCACCACGAACACGGCGCGCATCTGTTCGTCGGCGAACTCGGGCATGTTGACCACGCCGTCGAGCAACGCCTCGAATTCAGGGAACATCATCTGTTTGCAGATACCGCGTTCACTGAAGAACATCACGGCTTCCACCATCTGCGGCTTGTTCTGCATGCTCATTGAGGGCCCTCTGAACCAACGGGATACGCGCGCACGATCAAATGCCGAAGCCTCGCGTGCTCCGGTACAGATATCATCCCTGACAGTTCAGACAAGTCTAGGGGAAAAGCCAACCCCAGCAATGTGACTGGGTTGGCACTCACTCTGCCAACAACGCCGGAGGAAGCACCGGCGGCGCGAAAATGTGACGGGATTGCACTGCAGGCGACGACCGCCGCACGCATATCGGGCAGTCAGGCCAGCGCCTTCGATCGACGGATGGCTGCCAGTGCCGAGCCGTTTCTATCCTGAGGCGGCGCTCTCAGGTAACCCTGCGGCGCCCTGGTCTGGTCGAGGGCCGGGCGCCGTTCAGCGCCTGTCAGCGCTTGGCTGCCGCGAGAAAAGGCGCCAGGCGTTGCGCCATTTCCGCGCCGAGGGCCTGCAGCCCGCTCATCGGACGAATCATCACCTCGAACTCGACGATCTGCCCCGACTCGTCGAAACGGATCATGTCGATACCCTTCAGATCACGCTCGCCGACCCGCGCAGAGAACTCCAGCACGACGCTGAGGCCATCTGCGGTGGCCAGTTCACGGTGGTAGGTGAAGTCTTCGAAGACCTTGAGCACGGTGTTGAGAATCAGGTTGACCGCCTGCGCGCCCGGATAGGGGGTATGCGCCATGGGCGAACGAAACACGGCCTGCGGGTGCAGCAGTTCGGGCAGGGCACTCAGGTCCTTGGCGGCGACGAACTGGTGCCAGCGTTCGAGGCTGGCGGCGGCAGCAGGGTGCAGTTGGGCGGCGAGAGACATCGGCTTCTCCTTGTTGTTTTCAAGCCGGATAGCAAACGCCCCGCTGGAAGCGGGGCGCTGTTTCGATCAGAGTTCGGCCGCCAGGCGCGAGCCCTGGTTGATGGCCCGCTTGGCATCCAGCTCGGCGGCGACGTCCGCGCCACCGACCAGGTGCACGCGCTGACCGGCATGCTGCAGACCATCCTGCAGCTCACGCAGCGGGTCCTGACCGGCGCAGACGATGACGGTGTCGACCGGCAGCACCTGTTCCTCGCCTGCGGCGATGCGGATATGCAGACCGGCATCGTCGATGCGCACGTACTCGACGCTGTTGAGCATCTGCACGTTCTTGTTCTTCAGGCCGGTGCGGTGAATCCAGCCGGTGGTCTTGCCCAGGCCATCGCCGACCTTGGACTTCTTGCGCTGCAACAGGAACACCTGACGCGCAGCCGGGTGCGGATGCGCCTCGATGCCCGCCACGCCACCACGCGCCTCGAGCGCGGTGTCGATGCCCCACTCCTTCCAGAACGCTTCGCGGTCGAGGCTGGTGGCCGTGCCCTGGTGCGTGATGAACTCGGAAACATCGAAACCGATACCGCCGGCGCCGATCACCGCGACCTTCTGGCCGACCGGCTTGCGCTCGAGGATCGCGTCCAGGTAGCCGATCACCTTGGGGTGATCGATGCCCGGAATCTCCGGGGTGCGCGGCGCGATGCCGGTGGCCAGGATGATGTCGTCGAAGCCGCCGGCGACCAGGTCATCCACCGATACGCGGGTGTTCAGGCGTACGTCGACACCGGTGGTTTCCAGCTTGCGCTTGAAGTAACGCAGGGTCTCGAAGAACTCTTCCTTGCCCGGCACGCGCTTGGCCACGTTGAACTGACCGCCGATCTCGCCGGCCGCGTCGAACAGGGTCACCGCATGACCACGCTCGGCAGCGACGGTGGAAGCCGCCAACCCGGCAGGGCCGGCGCCCACCACGGCGATCTTCTTCACCGTGGTCGTGGGGATGTAGTTCAGCTCGGTCTCGTGGCAGGCACGCGGGTTGACCAGGCAGCTGGTCAGCTTGCCGCCGAAGGTGTGGTCCAGGCAGGCCTGGTTGCAGCCGATGCAGGTGTTGATCTCGTCCGCACGGCCTTCGGCGGCCTTGTTGACGAAATCCGGGTCGGCCAGGAACGGGCGCGCCATCGACACCATGTCGGCGTCGCCCTCGGCCAGCACCTGCTCGGCCACTTCCGGGGTATTGATACGGTTGGTGGTGATCAGCGGGATCGACACTTCGCCCTTGAGCTTCGCGGTGACCTTGGTGAAGGCCGCGCGCGGCACCTTGGTGGCGATGGTCGGGATGCGCGCCTCGTGCCAGCCGATACCGGTGTTGATGAGGGTGGCGCCGGCCTGCTCGATGGCCTTGGCCAGCAGGACGATCTCGTCCCAGGTGCTGCCCCCTTCGACCAGGTCGAGCATCGACAGGCGATAGATGATGATGAAGTCGCTGCCGACCGCCTCGCGCACACGGCGGACGATCTCCACCGGCAGGCGCATGCGGTTCTCGAAGCTGCCGCCCCAGCGATCAGTGCGATGGTTGGTGTGGGCGACCAGGAACTGGTTGATGAAGTAGCCTTCCGAGCCCATCACCTCGACACCGTCGTAGCCCGCCTGCTGCGCCAGCGCGGCACAATTGACGAAATCGGCGATCTGCTTCTCGATCCCCTCCTCGTCCAGCTCGCGCGGCTTGAACGGGTTGATCGGCGCCTGGATGGCGCTCGGCGCCACGGACTTCGGGCTGTAGGCGTAGCGCCCGGCATGCAGGATCTGCATGCAGATCTTGCCACCGGCTTCGTGCACGGCCTGGGTCACGACCTTGTGCTTGTCGGCCTCTTCCGGCGTGCTCAGCTTGGCTGCGCCCGCATAGACGCCACCCTCCTCGTTCGGGCCGATGCCGCCGGTGACCATCAGGCCGACACCGCCACGGGCGCGCTCGGCGAAGTAGGCCGCCATGCGCTCGAAACCGCCCGGTTTCTCCTCCAGGCCAGTGTGCATGGAGCCCATCAGGGTACGGTTCTTCAAGGTGGTGAAGCCGAGGTCGAGCGGGGCCAGCAGGTTCGGGTAACGAGCAGTCATGGAAATCTCCACATCGCGGTGCAGTTCACGGGTTGCCGCGGTCTCATGGGCACGCGGTCGGTTATGGAGCCAGACGATAAAGAGGCGGCCAGGCATGCTCAATGATCAAAACTGACAAGATAATGATCAAAACTTGCAATTAGCCTTGGCAGCCCGGCGCGATCGACCTAACCTGCAACACAACTCAGTCGAAAGAACCTGCATGCGTCCATTGATCATCCTCGCGCTGGCGCTCACGCTGCTGGCCGGCCTCGGCAGCTACGCCCGCTGGTGCCAGCAACGCCCTGTCAGCCATTACCTGTCCGACCTGCGCAGCCAGGTCGCACTCGACCTCGGCCAACCCGGCGCTCGCGGCAACCTGCTGGGCATCCAGCCGGAACTGTTCGCCGGTGACTATCAGAGCCTGTCGCGCCTGCGCCTGAAGCTGGCCGCCTACCTGGACCACGCACGCGAGCGCGGCATGCTCAATGCGCGCACGGTGGTCGTGCTGCCCGAACACATCGGCACCTGGCTGCTGGCCGTGGGCGAGAAGGACGAGCTCTATCACGCCCCCGGACAGCGCCAGGCCCTGCATTGGCTGGCGGCCAGCAACCCGCTGGACTTTCTCGGCGCCCTGTTCGCCGCCCAGGCCCCGTCGCGCGTGAGCGATGCGCTGCTGCGCACCAAGGCGCAATCGATGGCGCACGACTACCAGCAGCTGTTCGGCGACCTGGCGCGCGACTACGGCATCACCCTGGTGGCAGGCTCCATCGTCCTGCCGGAGCCGCGCGTGGAACACGGCCGCCTGCAGGTCGGGCGCGGCCCGCTGTACAACGTCAGCCTGGTGTTCGACCGCGCCGGCAAGCCCCTGGGACAACCCCAGCGGCATGCTTACGATGCCGACGCCAGCACGACGACCACGGCCACTACCCTGCAGGTCCTGGACACCCCAGCCGGCCGACTCGGCGTGCTGCTGGGCGGCGACGTCGCCCGCCTGGCGGACGCACGGACACTGGCTGCCAGCCGGCTCGACCTGCTGGCCATGCCCAGCGACCTGCAGGCCGCCGCAGACGCCACCCTGCTGCATGAACAGCTGCTGCGCAGCGGCATCCATGCCGGCATGCAGGTCCATCTGCGCGGACGACTCTGGGAGCATCAGGGGCAACCGCCGGCACTGGCATTCCGCGCCGGGACGAGCGCCCTGGGCGCGAGCACCAGCGGTGCACAACTGGTCAACCTGTGGTTATGAAAACTTCACGCGTACGCCTCGGCGACCTGTCCGTCGGCTTCACCCAGGCCCTGGCCGAAGCCCTGCGCGAGCAGGGCCAGGCTCCCGAGCCCCTGCTCGAACAGTTCGGCCTGGATGCCGCGCGCCTGAGCGAGCCGCGCGCACGCCTGTCGATCCCTCGCTTCATGCGCCTGGGCCACAGCGCCATCGCCCTGAGCAACAACCCCGCACTGGGCCTGGACATGGGGCGCCACAGTCGCCTCGGCCAGGTCGGCCTGGCCGGCGTCTGCGCCATGCAGGCGCCCGACCTGCGCGAAGCGGCACGCACCCTGACCCGCTTCGAGCCGCTGTACGCCGCCAACTACCGCGGGCGCTCGGGCTTCAGCGAGGATGCCCGTGGTGCCTGGCTGCACTTCTATTCCATCAGTCCGTACAACACCTACAACCGCTTCGTGGTGGACTCGGTACTGGCGGGCTGGCAACAGAACCTGGGGCAAGTGGTCGGCCGCAGCATTGCCCTGGAAAAAGTCGAGATCGAATTTCCGCTGCCGGCATACGGCGAGCGCTACGAGAGTCTGTTCGGCTGCCCGGTGGAATTCGCGGCCAGCGCCAACCGCCTGCGCCTGAGCAGCGACACCCTGGCGCTGCGCAACCCGCAGCACTGCCCCGGCACCTGGCGGCACCTGCTGGAACTGTGCGAGCGCGAACTGGATCAGCTGACCCGCACGCGCAGCCTGCGTGAACGGGTCATCCAGCTGCTCGGCCCCATGCTGCACGGGCACGAGCCGGACCTGGAGGAAGTCGCGCGCAACCTGCAACTGCCCAGCTGGACATTGCGTCGCAAGCTGGCCGAGGAAGGCACGCAGTTTCGCGCCATCGTCAATGACACCCGCCGCGACCTGGCGACGGCCTATATCCGCGATACCGAACTGGCCTTCGGTGAAATCGCCTACCTGCTCGGTTTCGCCTCGGCCGAAGCCTTCCAGCGCGCCTTCAAGCGCTGGCTCGGACAGACGCCCGGCGACTATCGCCGCGCACAGCGCCGGGCCGATAGCGAAGCTCAGAGCTCCGTGGCGTCGTCGTCCACGTCGATCACGTCCTGATCGAAGCCGTCACGCTCGAGCAGTTCTTCCTGATAGTCATCCATTGCCCGTTCTCCTGGGTCATTGCGTCTTTCGTTAGCAAGCTACGTTGTCAGTATGAAGACAAGATGACGAAACGCCGCAGGACGGCGACGCCGGAGCGCAGGCAATAAAAAACCCGTCGATCTCGCGATCGACGGGTTTCGTATATGGCGCAGCGGACGGGACTCGAACCCGCGACCCCCGGCGTGACAGGCCGGTATTCTAACCGACTGAACTACCGCTGCGTGTCGGTTGGACTTGCGTCCAGAGAACTCTGTTGCATCTGATGGCACCCTTGCGGGCCTTGCCATCTCAAACCGACCAAGGTCGATCTGGGAAATAATGGCGCAGCGGACGGGACTCGAACCCGCGACCCCCGGCGTGACAGGCCGGTATTCTAACCGACTGAACTACCGCTGCGCGTCGGCCGGACTTGCGTCCGAATTCGCTAATGGTGGGTGGTGACGGGATCGAACCGCCGACCCTCTGCTTGTAAGGCAGATGCTCTCCCGGCTGAGCTAACCACCCATGTGCCTTAGCGAGGCGCGCACTTTATGCAGGTGGCGACGCTAAGTCAACACCCTGCTTGAATTTTTTCTGAAAAAGACGCGTCGCCCGCCGCGCCTCAATCCATTTCCCCGCACAGCTCGGCGGCACGCAACAGCGCCGCCGTCAGAGCGTGGCGCTCCCAGTCGGCAAGGGCGGCAAAACGCCGGTTGAATTCCGGTGGCATCAACGACGGTGCCTGCTGGATCAGTTCGCGGCCGGCCTCGCTGATCAGCAACCACTGGCGACGGCGATCCTGATCGTCGCGCTGGCGTTGCAGCAGGCCGCGCTCCTCCAGGCGATCGAGCAGACCGGACAGCGTCGCCGCCGTCAGGCTGACCCGGCTGCTGAGCACGCTGGCGGTCAGGCGCGTCTCGCTGGCCAGTACCTGCAGGATCATCAGCTGCATGGGGGTCAGCCCACCGAAGCGGGCCAGACGCTTGGCGTGCACCTCCCCCGCCTGCTGCAAGCGCCGCAAGGCCTGGAAAAGCGGCATCTCGAATGCCATGACAGATGACAAATCTATTTCAACAGGAACTTTTTTATCGCTCATAAGCACCAATTCATAGCCACCAAAACTTTGACATGAAAGCATTTTTTTGTTTTGGTGTAAAAGGTCCGGGAACGGACCACTCCCCAACGGAAACACCGGTAAGGAACTATGTGCGGAATAGCTGGAGAACTACGTTTTGATCGACGCCCCGCGGACCTGGCGGCAGTCGAACGCATCACCCACCACCTGGCCCCTCGCGGCCCCGACGCCCACGGCTTCCACAGCCAGGGCCCCATCGCCCTCGGCCATCGCCGCCTGAAGATCATGGATCTGGCCGAAGCCTCGGGCCAGCCGATGATCGACAGCGACCTCGGCCTGTCCATGGTGTTCAACGGCGCCATCTACAACTACCCCGAGCTGCGCGCCGAACTGGAGGCGCTGGGTTATCGCTTCTTCTCCGGCGGCGACACCGAAGTGCTGCTCAAGGGCTATCACGCCTGGGGCGAGCAACTGCTGCCCAAGCTCAACGGCATGTTCGCCTTCGCCGTCTGGGAGCGCGACACGCAGAGCCTGTTCATCGCCCGCGACCGCCTCGGCGTCAAGCCGCTGTACCTGTCGCGCACCGGTCAGCGCCTGCGCTTCGCCTCGTCGCTGCCGGCGCTGCTGCAAGGCGGCGACATCGCCAAGACGCTGGATGCCGTGGCGCTCAACCATTACCTGAACTTCCATGCCGTGGTGCCGGCGCCGCGCACCATCCTGGCCGGCGTCGAGAAACTGCCGCCAGCGACCTGGATGCGCGTCGACGCGGATGGCATGGTCGAGCAGCAGAGCTGGTGGTCGCTGCAATTCGGCCCGCGCGGCGACGAAGCCGGCTACGGCCTGGAAGAATGGCGCGAGCAGACGCTGGAAACCATGCGCCAGGCGGTGGAGATCCGCCAGCGCGCCGCCGTGGATGTCGGCGTGCTGCTCTCCGGTGGCGTCGACTCGAGCATGCTGGTCGGCCTGTTGCGTGAAGCCGGTGTGGAAAACCTGCTGACCTTCTCCATCGGCTTCCAGGATGCCGGCGGCGAACGTGGTGACGAATTCCAGTACTCGGACCTGATCGCCCAGCGCTTCGCCACCCACCATCACCAGTTGCGTATCGGCGAGCACGAGATCCTCGAGCAGTTGCCGCAGGCCTTTCGCGCCATGAGCGAGCCGATGGTCAGCCACGACTGCATCGCCTTCTATCTGCTCTCGCGTGAAGTGGCCAAGCACTGCAAGGTGGTGCAGAGCGGCCAGGGCGCCGACGAGCTGTTCGCCGGCTACCACTGGTACCCGCAGGTCGACGGCGCCAAGGATGCCTTCGCCGCCTACCGCGCCGCCTTCTTCGACCGCGAGCACGACGAGTACGCCGCCTGCGTGCAGCCGGCCTGGCTGACTGGCGACATGGCCGGCGAGTTCGTCCGTGAGCACTTCGCCCAGCCAGGCGCCGAGGCGGCGGTGGACAAGGCCCTGCGCCTGGACAGCACGGTGATGCTGGTCGACGACCCGGTCAAGCGCGTGGACAACATGACCATGGCCTGGGGCCTGGAGGCGCGCACGCCGTTTCTCGACTACCGCGTGGCCGAACTGTCGGCGCGCATTCCGGCGCAGTTCAAGCTGCCCGACGGCGGCAAGCACGTGCTCAAGGAAGCGGCACGCAAGGTCATCCCCAGCGAGGTGATCGACCGGCCCAAGGGCTACTTCCCGGTACCGGGCCTCAAGCACCTGGAAGGCGCCACCCTCGGCTGGGTACGCGACCTGCTGCTCGACCCCAGCCAGGATCGTGGCCTGTTCAATCCGAGCATGCTCGACCAGTTGCTGACCAACCCGCAGAGCCAGTTGACGCCGCTGCGCGGCTCCAAGCTGTGGCAGCTCGCGGCGCTCAACCTGTGGCTGAGCGAACAGGGTCTGTAAAGCGGGCAGGCGCGGCGCTCGCGGCGCGCCTGCCGGATCAACGGTCGTAGCCCGGATGTCATCCGGGGTTGTCGCGACTCAACACTCGATCCGGCCCAGACCGGAGGTAGAGATTAAGGACAACTCATGCGCTCCCCTGCCTTTAACCAACGCCTGATCCGCGGCCAGACACCCTCCTACGAACGTCTGCAGGCGCGTCTGGCCGAGGACCACAGCAGCCAGCCCAGCCAGCCGCAGGCCATCCACTGCGGCTGGGGGCGGCTGCTGATCGGCCACACCTACCCGGACGCCACGGCGCTGGCCGAAGCCCTGCTCGACGAACAACCCGGCGAGCGCGACATCGCCCTGTACGTCGCCGCCCCGCACCAGGTGCTGGCCCACGCCCCGCAACAGCTGTTCCTCGACCCGTCCGACACCCTGCGCTTGTGGTTCACCGACTACCGGCCGGCGCGTCGCAGCTTTCGCGGTTTCCGCATCCGCCGCGCGCAGAGCGAGGCGGACTGGCAGGCGATCAACTGCCTGTACCAGACCCGCGGCATGCTGCCGATCGATCCGGACAAGCTCACCCCCTACAACGATGGCGGCCCGACCTACTGGCTGGCCGAGGACGAGGACAGCGGCGCGGTGATCGGCAGCGTGATGGGCCTCAATCACCAGCGCGCCTTCCGCGACCCGGAAAACGGCAGCAGCCTCTGGTGCCTGGCGGTCGACCCGCAGTGCAGCCGGCCGGGCGTCGGCGAAGTGCTGGTGCGCCACCTGATCGAGCACGGCATGAGCCGCGGCCTGAGCTACCTCGACCTGTCGGTGCTGCACGACAACCAGCAGGCCAAGCGGCTGTACGCCAAGCTGGGTTTTCGCGAGCTGCAGACCTTCAGCCTCAAGCGCAAGAACGGGATCAACCAGCCGCTGTTCCTCGGCCCCGGACCGCAGGCCGAACTCAATCCCTATGCACGCATCATCGTCGACGAAGCCCTGCGCCGTGGCATCGAGGTGCAGGTGGACGACGCCGAGGCCGGGCTGTTCACCCTCAGCCATGGCGGCCGGCGCATCCGCTGCCGCGAATCGCTGTGCGACCTGACCAGCGCGGTGAGCATGACCCTGTGCCAGGACAAGCGCCTGACCCACCGCGCGCTGTCGCGGGTACAGCTCAGCGTGCCCGACCAGCGCCTCGCAGGCAGTGCCGAGGACAATGCCGCGTTTCTCGCCGAACACGGCTCGGTGGTGGTCAAGCCGGTCGATGGCGAACAGGGCCAGGGCGTCGCCGTGGACCTGCGCACGCCCGGCGAGGTGCAGGAAGCGATCGAGCGCGCACGGGTGTTCGACCAGCGCGTGCTGCTGGAGAGCTACCATGCCGGCCACGACCTGCGCGTGCTGGTGATCGGCTATGAAGTCGTCGCCGCCGCGATCCGCCGCCCGGCCGAGATCATCGGTGACGGCCGCCACAGCATCGGTGAGCTGATCGACGCGCAGAGCCGTCGCCGCCAGGCCGCCACCGGCGGCGAGAGCCGCATTCCCAAGGACGCCGAGACCCTGCGCACCCTGCACGGCGCCGGCCTGGACTACGACAGCGTGCTGCCCGCCGGACAGCGCCTGGCGGTGCGCAAGACCGCCAACCTGCACACCGGCGGCACACTGGAAGACGTCACCGCGATCCTGCATCCGAAGCTGCGCGATGCCGCGATCAAGGCGGCGCGTGCGCTGGAGATTCCGGTGGTCGGCCTCGACCTGCTGGTGCCGGCCGCCGACCAGCCCGACTACGTGTTCATCGAAGCCAACGAGCGCGCCGGCCTGGCCAACCATGAACCGCAGCCGACCGCCGAACGCTTCGTCGACCTGCTGTTCCCGCTGAGCCAGGCCACGAGCTGAACCCCACTCCCCCGGCCCACTCCCGCGAACGGGAGTGGGAAGACTCAAACGCCGAGGAGCTTGTATGCAACAACTACCCGAACCCGATCTCGACTACCTGCAGAAGGTGCTGCTGGAGATGCTCGCCATCCCCAGCCCGACCGGCTTCACCGACACCATCGTGCGCTACGTCGCCGAGCGCCTGGAAGAGCTGGAAATCCCCTTCGAACTGACCCGTCGCGGCACCATCCGCGCCACGTTGCGCGGGCGCCAGAGCGAATACGAACGCTTTGACCGCGCCGTCTCCGCACACCTGGATACCATCGGCGCCATCGTCCGCGAGATCAAGGACAACGGCCGCCTCGGCCTGGCCCCGGTGGGGTGCTGGTCGAGCCGCTTCGCCGAGGGCAGCCGCGTCAGCCTGTTCACCGACAACGGCGTGATCCGTGGCAGCGTGCTGCCGCTGATGGCGTCCGGACACGCTTTCAACACGGCGGTCGACACCCTGCCGATCAGCTGGGACCACGTCGAGCTGCGCCTGGACGCCTACTGCGCCACCCGCGCCGACTGCGACTCGCTGGGCATCTCGGTGGGTGACTTCGTCGCCTTCGACCCCCTGCCGGAGTTCTCCGAAAGCGGTCACATCAGCGCCCGACACCTGGACGACAAGGCCGGCGTGGCCGCCCTGCTGACGTCGCTCAAGCTCATTCGCGACCACGGCCTGCAACCGCTGATCGACTGCCACCCGCTGTTCACCATCACCGAGGAAGTCGGCTCCGGCGCCGCCGCCGCCCTGCCCTGGGACGTCAGCGAATTC
This sequence comes from Ectopseudomonas khazarica, assembly GCF_017915135.1. Classification (NCBI taxonomy): domain Bacteria; kingdom Pseudomonadati; phylum Pseudomonadota; class Gammaproteobacteria; order Pseudomonadales; family Pseudomonadaceae; genus Ectopseudomonas; species Ectopseudomonas khazarica. Next base: position 3,580,533 of record NZ_CP068551.1, read on the forward strand.
GTCGGTATCGACATCGCCCCGGTCGCGCCCGGTCAGCAATCCAGCGAGCATGCCGTCAGCGTGGCCATGCAGGACTCCGGCGGCCCCTACGACTACCACCTGTCCCGCCAGCTGCTGCGCCTGGCCGCTGAACAGGAGGTGGCGGTGCGCCGCGACCTGTTCCGCTACTACCACAGCGATGCCCAGTCCGCCGTCGCCGCCGGCCACGATATCCGCACGGCGCTGCTGGCCTTCGGCTGCGATGCCACCCACGGCTACGAGCGCACGCACATCGACAGCCTCAAGGCGCTCAGCAGCCTGCTCACCGCTTACATGATGAGCCCGCCGGTGTTCGCCAGCGACGCCCAGCCCGCCCAGGGCTCGCTGGAGCATTTCAGCCATCAGCTGGAGCACGATGCGCAGATGGAAAGCGGCACCCGGGTGCCGCCGGTGGACAGCCTGGTCAAGCAACATGATCGGGATGCTTGAAGGGTTTCCCACATAAGGGCAAAGTGGCACGAAGGACGACAGGGGGAGCTCAGGCTCCCCTTTTTATGGCCGCCAGCACCTTGGCCAACCTGCGGGTCGTCGCCATGCGACGTTAAAACGACTTCCGGCCATGCACATGGCCTTCTGAGGTTCACGGATGCCTCGTCTATGTCTGGCTTTGCTGCTGTTCTGGCTTGCATGTCCGAGCTGGGCCCTCACGCCCGCGCCGCTGGACAGTGACGACCTGCGTTTTTCCCTGGGCCCTTACACCGGCTACTACGAGGACGCGGACGGCAGCCTGAGCGTCGAGCAGGTCCAGGCCCTGGACGATGGCGCCTTCCACGACCTGGACGGCGAGCATGCCAATCTCGGCAAGAATGCCTCCGTGTGGTGGTTCAAGGTGCGCCTGGTCAGCAGCCTCGATCACCCGCTCGGCGGCTACCTCGAAGTCAATTACCCGCTTCTCGATCACCTGCAGGTCTACCTGATCGATCCCCAGGGCCGGCGCCAGGCCCAGGAAAGCGGTGACCGCTTCGCCTTCTCGCAACGCCCGGTGCAGGTCCGCAACTTCTGGTTCCCCATGCAGATGGAGCCGGGGGTCAGCACGCTGCTGATCCGCGTGGAAACCAGCAGCACGGTGTTCGTGCCGCTGTTCTTCGCCACCTACGGCGCCAGCGCGGCGGCGCAGGAGAACCTGATGGGGTTCGCCGGCGCCTTCTACGGCGTGCTGTTCGCGATGTTCTGCTACAACCTGTTCCTCTACCTGTCACTGCGCGAGTCGGCCTACCTCTGGTACCTGGCCTACAACCTCAACGTCGGCCTGCTCGCCGCCTGCTTCGACGGCATGCTGTTCAAGCTGCTCCCCGAACACGTGGCCTTCCAGTCGGTCAGCATCTACATCCTGATGTACGTGCACTGCCTCACGGCCATCCAGTTCAGCCGCCACTTCCTCCACGCGCGGCAGTACTTTCCGACACTCGACACCGGCCTGCGCCTGCTGATGCTGGTGTGCATCGGCTGCCTGCTGTCGGTACCGCTGATCGGCTTCGCCGCCTGGAACATCCTGGCCAGCGTCACCGTCTCCGTGGTGTCGCTGATCCTGCTGCTCACCGGCATCTACATCTGGCGTCGGGGCGTGCGCTATGGCTCCTACTACACCCTGGCCTGGGCCATCCTGCTGTTCGCCTTCATCCAGGCCACCACTGGCTCGCTGGGCCTGGAGGTGTTCGGCGTGTTCGGCGCCACGGCGGTGAAGATCGGCGTCACCATCGAGCTGATCACCCTGTCCATCGGCCTGGCCGACCGCATCAACCTGCTCAAGGAAGAAGGCTTCCAGTCGCGCCGCGCCGCCGAGCAGGCGGCGTTCGAAAGCCAGGCCAAGAGCCGCTTCCTGGCCAAGATGAGCCACGAGATCCGCACGCCGCTCAATGGCGTGCTGGGCATGCTGCAACTGCTGCGCGAGACGCCGCTGGATCGCAGCCAGCGCTTCTACGTCGACACCATCTCCAGCTCCGGCAGCTCGCTGATGGCGGTGATCAACGACATCCTCGACTACGCCCGCATCGAGTCCGGCAAGCTCAGCCTGGAACAGATCGAGTTCGACCTCGAGGACATGATCTCCGACACCCTCAGCCTGTTCACCGGGCAGGCCATGGACAAGCGCCTGCGCCTCTACGTCAGCCTGGAAAACGGCGTGCCCCGGCGGATTCAGGGCGACCCGACACGCCTCAAGCAGGTGTTGATGAACCTGCTCAGCAACGCCCTGAAATTCACCGCCGAAGGCCATGTCGCGCTCAGCGTCAGCCGCCGCAGCGACAGCCACGGCGAACCGCACCTGGTGTTCGCCGTCAGCGACAGTGGTATCGGCATCAGCGAGCAGGCACTGGCGCAGCTGTTCGAGTCCTTCGCCCAGGGCGACTCCAGCACCACCCGCCGCTACGGCGGCAGCGGCCTGGGCCTGGCCATCAGCAAGGAGCTGGTGGAGATGATGGGGGGACGGATCGAGGTCCAGAGCACCCTCGGCCAAGGCACGCGCTTCGCATTCGATATACCCTTGCTGGCCGAACCGGACGTGCCCGACGAACTCAGCCGTCTGCTGGCCGGACGCACCGCCCTGCTCGCCTCGCTGGACGGCCTGGGCCTGGATGCCATGAGCCGCCTGCTCGGGCGCTGGGGCATGCGCACCGAGCGCTGCCAGACACCGGAGCGCCTGCAAGGCTATCTGGAGGATTTCGCCGCGCCGCCATTGCTGATATTGATGGCGCCCTGGCCGGGCGGGGTGAACCACTGGCTCGACTCGCTCAGGCCCATGCTGCAGACGCAGCAGCGTGTGCTGCTGGTCTGCCCGCCCGAAGCCTGCCAGCAATTACCGGCCAGTCACGGCCTGCGCCTGCAACACCTGGCCCAGCCCGTGGCGATCAACGCCCTGCGCCAGGCACTGAGCGGGCTGTATGAAGAACCCAGAGCACAGGTACATCGATTGGTGAGAGAAGTACGCAGCGACAATGGCAACGCCCCGTGCATCCTGGTGGCGGAGGACAACCCGGTGAATCAGCTGGTGGTTCAGGGCTTTCTCAAGAAACGCGGCTACAGCGTGCGCCTGGTGACCAACGGCCAGGCGGCCGTCGACGAATATGCGCGCGACCCCGCCGCCGTGCAGCTGATCCTGATGGATTGCGAGATGCCGGTGATGGACGGTTTCGAGGCCACCCGGCAGATCCGTCGCCTGGAACGCGGCCAGCAGTTGGCCGCCGTGCCCATCATCGCCCTGACCGCACACATCCTCGAAGAGCACCGCCAGCACGGCCTGGACGCCGGCATGGACGATTTCCTCGGCAAACCGCTGGACAGCGGCGTGCTCTACAGCACCCTGGAGCGCTACCTCGACCCGCAGGGCGCCTGACATCGGCAGAGGCTCGCGGCGGCAGGCGCTCTGCCTCTATCATGAGCGCCTGCCACTGGAGCCCGTTCGCTGTGCTGATTCCCGCCCACCTGCTGCAAGCCGACACCCTCACCGCCCTGATCGAAGACTTCGTCACCCGCGACGGTACCGACAACGGTGACGAAACCCCGCTGGAGACCCGCGTCCAGCGCGTGCGCCGCGCCCTGGACAAGGGCGAGGCGGTGATCGTGTTCGATCCCGACAGCCAGCAGTGCCAGCTGGCGATGAAACGCGACGTGCCGAAAGAGTGGCTGGATGCGCTGAACGACGACTTCAGTGATTGACCGTATGCGCCAGCATGACCGATAGCTGACACAGTGGCCGGCCGCTCTCGGCGTGCCATTGATTAAAGGCCGCCTGCACGGCAGCCAGATCCTTCTGGCTGGTCGGCGCCTTGTCGATGATGCCCTGGGCCTTGAGCGCCGCCACCATGTCATCGGTGGGCACGAAGGTATCCTTGCCGACCATGCGCAGGAAGCGCGGTGCGGACAGCCCGCCCAACTGGCTGCCGTGCTTGGCCAGGTACTTCCACAGACCGACGATATCGCTTGCCGGCCAGTCCGCGACAAGGGCGCCGAAGCTGCCTTTCTCGCGACGGACATCGAGGATGAACTGGGCGTTGCGCGGCACGCTCTTCAACTTGCCCAGATGGCGAATCAGACGCGCGTCCTGCATCAGGTTCTCCAGGCGCTCGCCGCCCATCAGCACCACCTTCTCCGGGTCGAAACCGAAGAACACCTCCTCGAACGCCGGCCACTTGGCGTCCACCAGGCTGTGCTTGAGCCCTGCGCGGAAGATGCGCAGGCTGATCAACGACAGGTAGCGATCGTCGCTCAATGCGCGCAGCTCGGCCTCGCTGCGCGGCTGCAGCAGCATCGCCTGCAGCGCCTTCTCCGAACCGAAGCGATTGAGGCAGAACGCGTGCAGCCACTTGTAATCACGCATGAATCGAATCCTTGCTGAAACCAGTGACGAAGCCTGCACGCAGTTCGCCGAACACTCAAGTCCCGCCCGAAGGCACTGCCGCTCGCGGATCGGCGGGCGCCCCTAGCGCAGGCGTTCGGCCGCCTGACGCAGGGCGACCTCGGTCGCGCTCCAGCCCAGGCAGCCATCGGTGATCGAGACACCGTAGCGCAGCTCGCCGGAAAGCGCCTGGCAGCCGTCGAACAGGTGACTCTCCAGCATCACCCCGCGCAGGCTGAGATCGCCGGCCAGGCGCTGGTCGATCACGCTGTCCAGCACCGCCGGCTGACGCAGCGGGTCCTTGCCGCTGTTGGCATGGCTGCAATCGACCATGATGCGCGGCGCTATGCCCTGACGCTGCAGCGCGTCGCGCGCGGCGGCGACACTGGCGGCATCGTGGTTGGGCGCACCGTGGCCACCGCGCAGCACCAGATGGGTATCGGGGTTGCCGGCGGTGTGCAGCAGTGCCGGGTGGCCAAGCTCATCGATACCGAAGTGCTGGTGCGGGTGCGCAGCCGAACGCATGGCGTCGCAGGCGATGCCGACGCTGCCATCGGTGCCGTTCTTGAAGCCGACCGGCAGGTCCAGGCCACTGACCATCTCGCGGTGCACCTGCGATTCGCTGGTGCGTGCACCAATCGCCGCCCAGCCGAGCAGGTCATCGAAGTAGCCGGCAGCCAACGGTTGCAGCAACTCGGTCGCCAGTGGCAGGCCGCGCGCCAGGATATCCAGCATCAGTTGCCGCGACTGGCGCAGCCCCTCGGCCATGTCACCACTGCCGTCGAGATGCGGGTCATACAACAGGCCCTTCCAGCCCACGGTGGTACGTGGCTTCTCCACGTAGGCGCGCATCACCAGCAACAGCTGGTCGTCGACCTGAGGCGCGAGTTCCGCCAGGCGCTCGGCATATTCGAGAGCCGAAACCGGGTCATGCAGGGAGCACGGGCCGACGACGACGAGCAGACGCGAATCCTCGCCATCGAGCACGGCACGGATGGCGGCACGGTCGGCGCAGATGCGTTCGGCAAGCAGACTGGGCAACGGCAGGCGCTGGCGCAGGACGGCGGGACTGGGCAGCGGCTGGGCGCTGCGACGGACGATGGAGGTGGCGTGGGAAGCGAGTTGAGCGGAGACGGATGCGTTCATGATCTGGCGGTTCCTTGGCCGGCGCGGTCGGTGCCGCGGCGGCGCTAGCTGAGTGTTCGTTGCAAAGGTGTCAGGGCGGCGGTAACGCTGCTAAATCGCCAGTCGTAGCGGTAGTTGCGGTAATAACGGTTCATCTGCATGTCCTCGATACGTGGTCTTTTTCGACCGAAAAAACAAAACCCCCGGTCGGGTTGCCGACCGGGGGTTTTCTGGAAAACGTCTCTGGTGGCGACCCTGTTCTGCTAGGCCGCCTGTGGGGTATCAGGCGCGCCTGTGGCTAAACCAATACCCAAAGAAATAATACGCCGCCGCCACGAGCGCCTGCGCACGAGCCAGCGCGGCGCGAGAGGCACCGGCTTGCAGCATGGACAGGAGGTTGTGGCTGACAGACATGGAATTCTCCAAAACGATGGCTGAACCTTACTCCAGGCCCTGGCGGCCTGGCAAGCACCCATGCGGCGCAAGGTGGATGTCGGTTCCTGCATCCACCGATAGCCCCAGCACGGCGGATCGGTGAAGCGTGGTCCACCCTACCCTGGTTACAGGCTCATCACGTCGAGAAAGCGCGGGGTGGCGCTGTCGTCGATCCGTAGGGTGGATGTCGCCTTTTACATCCACCAATGCCCCGGCACGGTGGATCGGTGAAGCGTGATCCACCCTACACCGGTTACGGACTTATCAGGTCAAGAAAACGCAGCACGGCGCTGTCGTCGACCCTGGATGTCGCCTTTTACATCCACCAATACCCCTGCACGGTGGATCGGTGAAGCGTGATCCACCCTACACCGGTTACGGACTTATCAGGTCAAGAAAGCGCGGCACGCCGCTGCCGTCGCCCCGTAGGGTGGATGTCGCTTCTTACATCCACCAACGGCCGCACGGTGGATTGGTGAAGCGTGATCCACCCCACCCCGGTTACAGGCTCATCACATCGAGAAAGCGCGGGGTGGCGCTATCGTCGATCTTCAGGCTCCTGAAGTCGAACAGGTTGCGGTCGGCCAGTTGCGACGGGTGCACGTTCTGCAGGGCGCGGAACATGATCTCGACACGGCCGGGGCTCTTGCGCTCCCACTCCTGCAGCATCTCCTTGACCACCTGGCGCTGCAGGTTCTCCTGCGAACCGCACAGGTTGCACGGGATGATGGGGAATTCCTTGAGCTGGCTGTAGGCCTCGATGTCCGCCTCGGCGCAGTAGGCCAGCGGGCGGATCACCACGTTGCGGCCGTCGTCGGAGAGCAGCTTGGGCGGCATGGCCTTGAGCGTGCCGCCGTAGAACATGTTGAGGAAGAAGGTTTCCAGGATGTCGTCGCGGTGGTGCCCCAGCGCCATCTTGGTCGCACCGATCTCGTCGGCGTAGGTGTACAGCGTGCCGCGACGCAGGCGCGAGCACAGCGAGCAGGTGGTCTTGCCCTCGGGAATCTTCTCCTTGACCACCGAGTAGGTGTCCTTCTCGATTATGTGGTACTGCACACCGATGGATTCCAGATAGGCCGGCAGCACGTGCTCGGGGAAACCGGGCTGCTTCTGGTCCATGTTCACCGCGACGATCTCGAACTTGATCGGCGCCACCTTCTGCAGGTACAGCAGCACGTCGAGCATGGTGTAGCTGTCCTTGCCGCCGGACAGGCAGACCATCACCTTGTCGCCATCCTCGATCATGTTGAAATCGGTGATGGCCTCGCCGGCCAGGCGGCGAATGCGCTTCTGCAGTTTGTTCTGGTTGACCGAAAGGGTGCCCATGGTGCGTCGAAATCCGAGGGGGTGGGAACGAAAGCGCGACATTTTACGCACAATGGCGTCTCGCCCCTACCCCACCGGCAACGAAATGCTAGGCTCGGCCGATGAATGACGACCTAGACCCCACCCAGGACCTCGCCGAACAGGTGCTGCAATTGCTGCAGGCCGCTCCCGAGGGGCTTGCCGAGTACGCGCTGATCCAGCAACTGAAAGAGCGCCACAGCGGCCATATCCCCAACCTGCCGCTGGCCGACAAACTGGTGCTGTTCCGCACCCATTTCCTGCTGTTCAACGCCCTGTATCGCCTGCGCGAGCGGCTCTGGCAGCAGGGCAGCCACCTGCTGCAGATCAGCCCGTTGTGCATTCGCCTGCTGCCGTACGAGCCCGGCGCCGCTGCGCTGAGCGAGCGTGACGAGCTGCGTGACTACTACCTCGACATGAGCCAGCTGCGCGATACCGACGAGCGCGACGTCGAACGCCTGCTGACCAGCTTCTGGACGCGCATGCAGGGTGGCGACGAGAAGCAGGCCGCGCTGGAGCTGTTCGAACTGGACGACGAGCGGGCCCTCGACCTGCCAAGGATCAAGCAACGCTATCGGCAGATGGTCAGCCAGCACCACCCCGACCGAGGCGGCAGCACAGAGCGGTTGCAGTCGATCAACCTGGCGATGGAAATTCTAGAGCGCTATTACCGCTGATCCAGAGAGAGCGATTTGCTCTAAAGCCAGGCACCACGCCTGCTCCAGCCCCTGCCTATACTGCGACATAAGGTCGCATTGATTCGGCTTGGTCACCCGGTGGCGCTGCCCATGCGCGCCGGGCGTCCGCGGGGGGCGACCGTCATAAGAATGAGGAGGTGTCTGGCATGATCCACCACGTTTGGGGGCTCTTCACCCATCCCGACCAAGAATGGCAAGAAATCCGTGGCGAGGAAGAATCCATCAGCCACATGTACCTGACCCACGTGCTGATCCTCGCGGCCATCCCCGCGATCTCAGCCTACATCGGCACCACCCAGGTCGGCTGGGCCATCGGTGATCGAGCACCGGTAATGCTCACCGAAGGCAGTGCGATGGTGATGACCATCATGTCCTACCTGGCCATGCTCGCCGGCGTCGCGGTAATGGGCGCCTTCATCCACTGGATGGCGCGCACCTACGATGCCAATCCCAGCCTGACCCAATGCATCGTCTTCGCCGCCTATACCGCGACCCCGCTGTTCATCGGCGGCCTGGCGGCCCTGTACCCGCACCTGTGGCTGGGCATGGTCGTGGGTACGATCGCCATCTGCTACACGGTCTACCTGCTCTACGTCGGCATACCGACCTTCATGAGCATCCCCGAGGACGAAGGCTTCATGTTCTCCAGCTCGGTGTTGGCGGTCGGTCTGGTGGTACTGGTGGCGATGATCGCCAGCTCGGTGATTCTCTGGGGCATGGGCGTCGGCCCGGTCTACACCAGCTAGCGCTGAAGCGCGTCGACAGCAAGGGCCGGCAGCGATGTCGGCCCTTCTTGCATCTGGGCCACCATTCGTCGGCCCGGAAGGCGGCACCTGGTCCGCAGGTCCGGGCAACTTCGCCGTATCCCTGGCGCTTGCGGCATAATCCCCCGTCGAACCGCAGCCGCTACCTGCCATGCCCGAACAGATCCATGCCCGTGTCGAAGCCTGTTACCAACAGGCCGAGGCCTTCTTCAAGCAACCTTTCGCCCGCCCGCAGATCAGTTTCAAGCTGCGCGGGCAGAAGGCGGGCGTCGCCCACCTGACGGAGAACAAGCTGCGCTTCAACCTGCAGCTGTACCGGGACAACCATGAGGACTTCCTGCGCCAGACGGTGCCTCACGAAGTCGCCCACATGATCGCCCACCAGCTGTTCGGCCCACGCATCCAGCCGCATGGCGAGGAGTGGCAGCTGATCATGCGGGGTGTCTACGAGCTGCCGCCGCATCGCTGCCACAGCTACGAGGTCGAGCGCCGCAAGGTCAATCGCTTCATCTACCGCTGCGGCTGCACGGACGGCGAGTTCCCCTTCTCGGCCCAGCGCCATGCCCTGGTCGCCAAGGGCCGCCGCTACTATTGCAGACGCTGCAAGGTGACGCTGACCTTCAGCGGCGAGCAGCGCCAGGAGTAAGCAGAGCGCCTCAGCACGCGCATCCGCCCAGCGCGACTCAACCGAACACACGCGCCTCGCGCAGCGCGGCGATCCGCTCGGCGTCGTAGCCCAGCTCCTGCAGCACCTGCTCGGTGTGCGCGCCGACCGCCGCGCCGACATGCCGGGGTGGCGCCAGGCCGTCGGAGAATTTCAGCGGGCAGGCCAGTTGCGCCTGCGCCGGCAGCCCCTCGCGCGGCACCTCGACCACCAGCTCACGGGACCTGATCTGCGGATGCGCCACCGCCTCGGAGAGGGGCAGCATGGGCTCGACGCAGGCATCCAGCGCGGCGAACACCTCGCTCCATTCGGCGAAGTCGCGCTTCTCGATCTCGACCTCGATCTCGCGCTTGAGCGCACGCTGGTCGTCCAACTTGGGCGAAAGCCCGCGTGCCGCCAGCTCGGGACGACCAATGGCGGCGCAGAACTGCTGCATGAACTGTGGTTCCAGGCTGCCGACCGAGAACCAGCGGCCATCGCGCGTGCGGTAGTAGTCATAGAAACTGCCACCGTTGAGCGCCTGATTCTCCATGTCGGGTTCCACACCGGCGCCCAGGTAGCCTGCGCCTGCCATGCCATGCAGGCTGAAGGCACAATCGGTCATGCTCACGTCGACCTGCTGGCCCTGGCCGCTCACCTGGCGCTGCACCACGGCGGCAAGCAGGCCGATCACCCCATGCAGCGAGCCGCCGGCCAGGTCCGCCAGTTGGACGCCCAGCGGCAGCGGGCCGCTGTCAGCACGCCCGGTATAGCTGGCGATGCCGGCCAGTGCGAGGTAGTTGATGTCGTGCCCGGCGCGATCACGATACGGCCCGCTCTGGCCATAACCGGTGATCGACACGTAGATCAGCCTCGGGTTGATCGCCTTGAGCGCCTCGTAGCCGACGCCCAGCTTGTCCATTACACCGGGGCGAAACTGCTCCAGCACGATGTCGTACTCAAGCACCAGTTGCTTGACCACCTCGACCGCCTCCGCGCGCTTGAGGTCGAGGGCGATGCTGCGCTTGTTACGGTTCAGGTAGGCGTGGCTGGTGGAGGTGCCGCCATCGTGCGGAGGCAGTACGCGCACCAGGTCCATGCGCGTCGGCGACTCGACGCGCAAAACGTCTGCGCCCATGTCGGCGAGCAGCAAGGAAGCGAATGGCCCTGGCAACAGGGTGGAGAAGTCGAGAACCTTCAACGAAGACAGTGGGCCGCTCATGGCGTCTCCTGATAAGTGACCGGTTGGCCGACGCGGCGGCAGCGTTCATACGCCCCCGCAACGCCGATGCGCTGATCGCTCCTGCGCGACCTTACAGCTTCATGCCACGGCTGATGATTTCCTTCATGATCTCCGACGTACCGGCGAAGATGCGCTGGATGCGCGCGTTCGCGTACATCTTGCAGATCGGATACTCCCACATGTAGCCCCAACCGCCATGCAGCTGTACACCCTCGTCGACGACCTTGCCGAGCAGCTCGGTGGTGAACAGCTTGGCCTCGGCAGCCACTTCGGGGCTGAGCTGCTTCTGGTTGTGGTCCATCACGCAGCGGTCGGTGAACACCTGCGCCACGTCGATCTGCGTGCGCATCTCGGCGAGCTTGAAGCGGGTGTTCTGAAAGTGTGCCACCGGGCGACCGAAGGCCTGGCGTTCCCTGACGTACTCGACGGTCGCCTGCAGCGCCGCCTCGGCCCCGGCCACCGCGCCACAGGCGTTGGTCAGGCGTTCCTGGGCCAGCATGTTCATCAGGTAGAAGAAGCCGCCCTTGGCGTCACCGAGCAGGTTCTCCTTGGGCACCTTGACCTCGTTGAAGAACAGCTCGGCGGTGTCCTGGCTGTGCATGCCGAGCTTCTTCAACTTCTTGCCGCGCTCGAAACCCGGCATGCCACGCTCGACCAGGAACAGGCCCATGGCGTGCTTGTTGGCCGGATCGGTCTTGGCCGCGACGATCACCACGTCGGCCAAGTAACCGTTGGAGATGAACACCTTGGAGCCGTTGAGCAGCCAGTGATCGCCCTTGTCCACCGCCGTGGTGCGCATGCCGGCCAGGTCGGAGCCGGCGGCCGGCTCGGTCATCGCCACGGCCAGGATGGTCTCGCCACGGATGATGCCTGGCAGCAGACGCGCCTTCTGCTCGGCATTGCCGTATTCGGCGATATAGGGGCCGCACAGCGCCGAGTGCAGCGGAATCATGAAACCGGGCTCGTTGATACGCGCCAGCTCCTCGCACATGATCTGCTCGTAGCGGAAGTCCTTGAGCCCCGTGCCACCATATTCCTCGTCCGCCCAGGGCAGCAGGAAGCCCATTTCGCCCGCCTTGCGCCACACGCTGCGATCCACCACTCCGGCCTCTTCCCAGGCTTCCTGATGGGGCACCACCTCCTTGTCCAGGAATGCCGCGAAGGCATCGCGAAACAGGTTGTGTTCGGTGTCGAAATGATTGCGCTGCATGGGGCGGGTCCTCCGCTGTTTTTTATGAGCCAGAGGGTAAGTGCCGCCCCGCTGCCCCCTCAATGACCCATGCGCTCAGCCTGAATTGACCCAATCGCTCGGCTGGCTTGCCGCCGCGAACGCCAGCCGCCTACCATCGGTGCCCCTCGACCTTGGAAAACCAGCATGCGCGAACGCACCATCGCCAGCCACTTCGTCCGCGCCGCACTGCGCGGTGCCGGGCGCCGCGGCCTCGCCTGCGACGCGCTACTGCGCCAGGCCGGGATCCAGCCGGCGGTGCTGGTGGAACCGCGTGCACGCATCGCCCCCGAGCAGTTCGCCCGGCTGATGCAGCTGCTCTGGGAGGCACTGGACGACGAGTACCTGGGCTTCGGGCGCCAGCCCAGCAAACGCGGCACCTTCGCCATGATGGGCCACGCCATCATCCATTGCCGCAGCCTGGAGAAGGCCCTGAGCCGTGGTGCCCTGTTCTATGGCCTGTTCCCGGATGCACCGAGCATCCATCTGCAGCGCGAGGGCGACTGGGCGCGGCTGAGCGTGGACGACAGCACGCTGTGGGACCCGGATCACTTTCTGGTGGAAAGCCTGCTGGTGATTTGGCACCGCCTCGGCAGCTGGCTGATCGGCCAGCGCATCCGCCTCGAGGAAGCCACCTTCGCCTACCCCGAGCCGGAACATGTCGCCGAGTACGAACTGCTGTTTCCCTGCAGCCGACGCTTCGCCGCCGGGCAGACCAGCCTGCTGTTCCATGCCCGCTACCTGGCCATGCCGCTGCTGCAGGACGAGCGCACCCTCAAGCAGTTTCTCGAGCACTCCCCGGCCGACCTGCTGGCACGCCCCGACGGCGGTGACAGCCTGATCAGCCAGATTCGCCGCCTGCTCGGGCGCGACTGCCGTACCTGGCCCGACCTCGAACAGGTCGCTCACCAGTTGCACACCAGCCCGCAGACCCTGCGCCGTCACCTGCGCGAGGAAGGCACCAGTTTCCAGGAACTCAAGGACCACCTGCGCCGTGACCTGGCGATCTATCACCTGGGCCGCGACGAACTGGCCATCCAGGACATCGCCGAACAGCTGGGCTTTTCCGAGCCGTCTGCATTCCATCGGGCGTTCAAGAAGTGGACCGGGCTGACCCCTGGCGCCTATCGTGCCCAGGAGGGCTGACCGCCACGGCATAACAGGAGCGCGCCCATGCGACCCCGTATCAGCGTCATCACCCTTGGCCATAATCTGGCCAGCGCGGAAGAGGTCGATGCACTCATGACGCAGGCGCGACGCTCGTAAAACCGGCGCATGCCACCTTCCGGGGCGGGTATGCCGGCTACTTCCAGGACCCGGATGGGCATCTCTGGGAAGCAGTGTGGAACCCGCAGTGTGTTGACTGAGGCATGCGCCTCAGTCGTACAGGCGCACCCTGAAACAGGCGCCACCCAGCTCGGAATCCTCCAGGCTCAGCTCACCGTCGTAGCTCTCGATGATGTCCTCGACCACCGCCAGGCCGATGCCCTGCCCCGGATTCTGCGCATCCAGCCGTTCGCCCCGCTGCAGCACGCGCTCACGCTGATTCTGCGGCACGCCGGGGCCATCGTCCTCGATGGTGATCAGGCAGCCGTCGAGCAACGGCTGCACGCTCACCCGCACCCGTTGCAGGCACAGCCGATAGGCGTTCTCCAGCAGGTTGCCGAGCAGCTCCATCAGGGCACCACGCTCCATGGTGACCTGGCTGTGCTCGGGCACCTCCAGCGTCGCCTCCACCTGCTTGTCGAGATAGACCTTGTCCAGCGAACGGCACAGACCTTCCAGCAGCGGCCAGATCTGCTCGCGATGGCGCACCAGGCCGCTGCGCCGCAGGCTCGCACGCTGCAGCTGGTAGCCGACCTGCTGGCTCATGCGCTCGATCTGCGCCTGCATCAGTTGCGCCTGCTCGCGATTGCCCTCCTGAACGGCCAGGGTCTCGCCGATGCCCTGCAGCACGCTGAGCGGCGTTTTCAGGCTATGGGCGAGGTCTTCGAGCGAGTCGCGATAGCGCTCGCGCTGGCGCCGTTCGCTGTCGAGCAGGCGGTTGAGGGAATTGGTCAGGCGCAGCAGCTCGCGCGGGTGATCGTCGCTCAGGCGCTGGCGCGTGCCCGCCTCTACGCCATCGAGTTCATCGCTGAGCCCGCGCAGGCTGCGAAAGCCCCAGGTCAGGCCGAACCACAGCAAGCCGAGCAGCACCAGCAGGGCGATGCCCAGCCACAGGCGCAACTGCCAGGCGAAGCCGTTGAACAGCACCTGATATTCACGCGTCGGCTGCATGGTGACGATGCTCAGCGCCGTTTCATCGCCGCGCAGCAGGTCCACCTCGATGTCGTAGACGAAGTACTCATGGCCACTGTCGTCACGGATACGCGCGAATTCGTGGCCCTGGCCGTCATAGTGCGGCAGGTAGCGCACCAGCTCGTCGATGGACGAGCGCGAACGCCAGAGCAGCGTGCCGTCCCGGTCGAAGATGAACCCCAGCAGATGGGAATCGAGGTTGTCGAACTCCTCGTCGGGCATCTTCTCCGGCATGTGCAGCTCGCCATCGTGGATACGCGCGGCCGAGATCAGCGCCGCCGCGTCGGAGGCCAGGCGCTTCTCCACCGTCTGCTCCAGGGCCATGAGGAAAACGCCCTGCAGCACCGGCATCAGCGACAGCATGAACAGCATCGCCAGGGCCGCGCTGGCCAGCATCAGCCGCAGACGCAGCGAGCCCAGACGGATGCGCAGCTTGCGCAGGATGCTGCGCAGTCGCTTCACTTGCAGCGCTCGTTGAACATGTAGCCCTGGCCACGCACCGTCTCGATCGGCTTGCCGTTCAGCAGCGCCTCCAGTTTGCGCCGCAAACGCCCCACCAGCACCTCGATGACGTTGGGGTCGCGTTCGTCGTCGCCCGGATAGAGCTGCTCCATCAGGCGTTCCTTGGCCACCACCTGCTGGTGATGCAGCATGAGGTACTCGAGGATGCGGTACTCGTAGGCCGTCAGCTGCAGGGACTGCTCATCGACGCTCGCCTGCTTGCGGTTCAGGTCCAGCACCAGCGCACCGGCCTCGATGGTCGACTTGGTGAACCCCGACGAGCGACGCAGCAAGGCATTCAGGCGCGCCTCCAGCTCCTCGAACTGAAACGGCTTGACCACGTAATCGTCCGCCCCGCAGGAGAGCCCTTCGACCTTGTCCTGCCAGTTGCCACGTGCGGTGAGGATCAGGATCGGGAAATGCTTGTCCTGGCTGCGCAACTCCCGGATCAGGTCGATACCGCTCATGCCCGGCAGGCCGAGATCGACCAGCGCCAGGTCATGATTGAACGACTCGGCACGGTACAACGCCTCTTCAGCCGTGCGCACGGCATCCACCACGTGCCCGTTCTCGCTGAGGCGAGTGAACAGATGGTGACGCAGCAGCGCCTCATCCTCCACCACCAGCAACTTCATGTTCTTCTCCCTTCTACTCAAGACTGCGAAGGCCGGGCAGATACCCGGCCAGATAACGAAAAAGTCGGCGACAGCCACAACCGCTGTCGGTAGCGAAGCGCCACGCCAGGGTTGCAGGCCTCGGCGCGGCCATCAACGACTCGACGCCAAGCCTGCGGGAAGACTACTGAACAGGCGCTGAACCTTCCTTGAACACCTACTGAATGAGCGCCAAACAGCCTAGAGGCGGCGCACCAGGACAGCCGCCAGCACGAACAGCATGGCCAATACGCCGAGCAATGCCAGCCAGCCGGCATGCTCCCAGACATACCCTCCACCATAGCCAACCACGCTGGAGCCCAGGTAATAGGCACACAGATAGAGCGCCGATGCCTGCGCCTTGGCGCCCTGCGCATGAGCGCCGACCTGACCGCTGGCCACCGCATGCGCGGCGAAGAAGCCCAGGGTGAACAAGGCCAGCCCGACGACCACCGAACCCAGCCAGGGCCCGACGCACAGGGCGACGCCCAGCAGCATCAGGGCGATGCCCCCGGACAGCACCTGACGCGCACCGAAGCGCGGCACCAGCCGCCCTGCCCAGCCGGCACTGAAGATGCCCAGCAGGTAGACCGTGAACAGCAGGCCGATCACCGTGGCGGACAGGTTGAATGGCTCGGCGGCGAGGCGAAAGCCCACGTAGTTGAACAGCGCGACGAAACCGCCCATCAGCAGGAATGCCAGGGCGAACAGCACACGCAGGCGCGGGTTGCCCAGGTGCAGGATGAAGTTGCGCAGCAGCCCGCGTAGCGA
Organism: Ectopseudomonas khazarica; assembly: GCF_017915135.1. Classification (NCBI taxonomy): domain Bacteria; kingdom Pseudomonadati; phylum Pseudomonadota; class Gammaproteobacteria; order Pseudomonadales; family Pseudomonadaceae; genus Ectopseudomonas; species Ectopseudomonas khazarica. The sequence continues at coordinate 3,596,608 of NZ_CP068551.1, forward strand.
CAGTGGCTGGGCGGAGAAATGCCGGGACGGCGGCAGCAACCAGAGAAACAGCAGCAGCGCCAGCAGGCCCAGCAAGGCAATCCCGCCCAGGGCCCAGGACCAGCCGCCAAGGTCGCTCAACAGCCCGGCGAGCAAACGCCCGAGCAGTCCACCCAGGGCCGTACCGCCGATGTACAGGCCCATGGCGGCGGGCAGCGCCTCGGGATCGAACTCCTCGCCGACATAGGCCATGGCCAGCGCCGGCAGGCCACTCAGGGCCAGGCCCAGCAGGGCGCGCAACAACAGCAGGCTGCTCCACTCGTCCACCAGCGCACAGGCCATTCCCAACAGTGCAGCGAGCCCCAGTGCAGCAGCCATCACCGGCTTGCGCCCCCAGCTTTCCGCCAGGGCGCCGGATACCAGCAGGCACAGGGCCAGACTCAGGGTGGTCAGCGACAGGGCCAGGCTGCTGCTGGCCGCCGAGACGCGAAAGTGCGCAGCCAGCAGCGGCAGCAGCGGCTGCACGCAATAGAGCATGGCGAAGGTGGCGAAGCCGGCGCAGAACAGCGCCAGGGTGGCACGCCGGTAACCGGCGCTGCCACGAACGAGATGGGGTGCGAACATCGGGCAAGCTCATGGAACACGGCGCAGATTCGGCCGCGACAAAAGCTTAGCATGCTATCTATCACTGCGACTGCTCGTCGCAGTGCTTTTTATCGGCGCGTCACTCCTCGCGCAGGCGTTGCAGATGCGCCTGCAGCCCCGCCGAGGTCTGCTCGCCGACCAAGCGCTCACGCAACCTGCCCTCGGGATCGACGATGTAGGTCGCCGGCAGCACATCGTTGTGCGGCAGTTCGAAACGCGCTGCCGGGTCCTCGGCAAGCACGGTGAAACGAATGTCGAAGCCATCCGCAGCACGCTTCAGCGCATCGCCCTGCAAGCCATCGAAGTTGACGCCGATGACTTGCGCCGACTGCGTTTCCAGCGCCTTCGCCAATGCATTGAGCTGGGGAATTTCCGTGCGGCAAGGCGCGCACCACTCGGCCCAATAATTAATGACCAGCCACTGGCCATCCAGGCTGTCAGCCGTTACCTTTCGTCCATGCTGATCAGGTCCGAAATCTTCGCTGCAACCGGCCAACAGTAGACCGGCGCAAATACCCAGAACAGCCTTGCCGACAATCCGGAGCCGTAAGCCCATGTACTCGATCCTCGTCCTCTCGGGGTTGATATGACGCTGGATGCCCTGCGTCTGGAAGTACCGGACATCCGCGAGGACAGCAGTGTATCGCCAGCGGAGATCGTCGAACGACTCGCCGCCGCGCGCCTGCTCGAAGCGGAACACGGCCTGCAGCAAGTGCTGGGCCTGCTGTTCACGCTCAATCGCAGCGGCCTGACCTTACTGGAAAGGCAACGTGCGCTGCAAAGCTTCAGTGACGAGTATCGCTACTACGCCAGCCTGGCGAATCGCCAGCCACCGCCCAGCGCGCTGTTCGTACGCCTGTGCGGCGAGCTGGCGACCGGTTTCAAGCGCCTGCTGCTGCAGATCCTGCAAGGCCGCCAGCCATCCCTGCCGCACCTGGCCTGGTGCCTGTACATGGCCCAGCACTTTCTCGCTCAACAGCTGCTGCGCCACTACCAGCTGTATCAGGAACCGCCTGCGGCCCTGTGGCGCGACAGCCACCTGCTGTACTGGATCGGCGAGCACCAGCAGTGCCTGGACGAACCCGTCGCGGCGGCCTTCGAGCCCAAGCCGGCCAGCACCTTGCGCGGCCTTTACCAGCAGATGCTGCTGTTGGCGCAGAGCAACCCCTTCCACCTGGACGAAGGTGAGTGCCTGACGCTGTTCAGTGCGCTGGCCCCGCTCGCGGCACTGCCCAGGCTGCTGCCCTGGGACGAGGAAGACGAAGCCGAGGGCCCGCTGGTCGATCTCAGCGAATCGCAGCCCTGCCTGGCATTCGAACAGCAGGCCGAGGGCGAGCCGGAGAATCTTCGCCGCTTCGAACTGGGTGCCCTGCTGATCGCCCTGCACGAGCCGGCCCCGCTGCAGAGCGGCCAGGAGCGTCAGTTGCTCGAGCGCGTGCGTCAGCATTGGCTGACGCGCCAGCAACGTCGCCATGAACGTGCCGAACTCGACGGCCAGTGCAGCCTGGTGGTCGGGCTGCCGGCCATTCACGCGCAACTGCTCGACAAGCTGCCGCAACGCACCGAGGCGCAGATACTCGACGCCAGCCCCGGCGGCGCGAGGCTGCTGTGCAATGCCAACCAAGGGGGGCAACTGCAGGTCGGGCAACTGGTGCTGCTGCTCACCTATGGCACGCCCACGCTGGCCCTGGTGCGCTGGCGCCACCTCAACGCCGAAGGCCTGCACCTGGGCCTGCGCTACCTCAAGGGCCTGCCGCGTCCGGTGTGGCTGCGACGGGCGCCCAACGCGCAAACCCACCCCGGCGTGCTGCAGAGCACCCCGGCCCCTGGCAACGGCTGGCATCACGGCCTGTGGCTGCCCAACGGCCAGTTCGCCACCGGAGAACACCTCTGGCTGCAACTCGCCAGCGTGCACAACCAGGCCATCCTGCCGCTGCCCGAAAGCAACCTGGGAACCTCGTCGGTCACGCGCCATCCTTTGCGTCTGGCTTGATACACAAAAGTGCGATCCCAATCACGCATCCTGTCTGTCGAGCGCACAGTTTCGTCACGCGAGGGCTGCTTATAATTCCTGGCACTGAAGTCTCAACCTGCCTGGAATAGCATCATGTCCCAAGCGCAAGACAAGCTGATCGGCTCCGTACCCTCACGCATCGTCGATGTCGCTCGCCTGGTGGTCACGCCCTACGAGGGTCGCGTGGCCGAATACAACGTCGCGACCTGGCTGCAGCTGCCGAGCCTGGCCAACCTGCCGGTGTCGCTGCTGGTCAGCTACCGCGACGGTGACAAGCGCCGCGAAGTGAATGTCGACCACGGCAAGGTCAATGCCCAGGGCAAGATCCTGCTGTCCGGCATCGCACGCATGCCGGTGCGGCAGAAAGTCGAAGACATGCAGGTGCGCCTGCGCTCCGCCGTGCCGGCGCAGAGCCTGGTGGTCGAGGAGTTCTTCGTGCAAGCCGTCGAGCAGGCCAGCAGCGAAAGTCGCCAGGCCCTCGCCTGAGGCGAACCGGCAAGACCAGAACCCCGCGCACTGCGCGGGGTTTTCGTTTCAGCCGGAGGAAGCCTCCGGATTGGAGGACGGCTGCTCGACGGCCGGCTCCGCAGCCTGCGGCAGATTCTCGGGGGCGACCTGTTCGAGCAGCGATTCGGGCCAGCGCGCGAAACGCAGCCCGGTGATGCGGTTGAGCCGCTCCAGCGCGTCCTGCGGGTCGCGTCGATGGAGATGGACTACTTTGTTCCTGCCAGTCATTCCTGCATGCGTCCTCAGCGATCCCTGCCCTGCTGGCAGTTCGATAGCAACTGAAACTGCCTTTGCCAGAAACATGCCAGCCCTGTGTATCACGCTGTTACTCGGCGTCACGCCTGCTGCACTGATGAAAGCGCGGAGTAGTGACGCCGCAAACTGACGTTTTTTGTCACCCGCCATCCCTGGCGGTGACCCTCCGGGCCGTCGCTACGCGACGTCAAGCATTTCTCCCGGAAATCCTTTGTCACCTGCCATCCCTGGCGGTGACCCTTCGGGCCGTCGCTACGCGACGTCAAGCATTTCTCCCGGAAATCCTTTGTCACCTGCCATCCCTGGCAGTGACCCTCCGGGCCGTCGCTACGCAACGTCAAGCATTTCTCCCGGAAATGCCGGTGATCCTTCACGCCACCCTCAGCGACGGCGTGCGCTCACTCCTTGCCCGGCAACCAGAGCGCCAGGCTGATACCGAACTGTTCTTCGCGCTCGTTCTGCAGGTGCTCGAGACCCTTGCACAGGCTCGGGTACCAGGGCTCGTCGAGCTGCGCAGGCAACTGCGAGACGTTGGGCAACGGCCACGGGCTGAGCTCCAGCAACTGATGCAGGGTGAAGTTGTGCAGGTCCCGGCACAGCACCCAGCCCGCATTACCGACCTTGCATGCCAGGCGCTCGCGCTCGAGAAAGCTCAGCACCTCGGCCCACTGGTCCTCCGGCAGACGCCAGCCGGCGCGCTGCAGGTCGCCGTGGTGCAGCGCTTCCCCCTTCTGCTGACGCTTCAACAGCAAGCGCAGGATCACCAGCAGGATCAGCGCCTTGGCGATCGGTTCACGCCGCCAGTGGCGAGGCTGCGACAGGCCGTACACCAGCTCGGCACCCAACAGCACGATCAGCCAGGACAGGTAGATCCACACCAGAAACAGCGGCACGGTGGCGAACGCCCCGTAGATCAGGTGGTAACCGGGGAACAGGCGGACATAGAGGCCGAACAGCGCCTTGGCGACCTCGAACAGAATCGCGGCGAACAGCCCGCCGAGCAGTGCATGGGGCAAGGGCACCCGCGTGTTGGGTACCGCTGCGTAGAGCAGGGTGAAGGCCGCGATACTGGACAGCAGCGGCGCGAAGGCCAGCAGGGTCTTGGCTCCCAGCACGGCATCCGGCCCGGAAATCAGCGCCAGCGAGGCGATATAGGTGCTCACCGCGAACCCCGCGCCAAGCAGCAAGGGGCCCAGGCTGAGGATCGCCCAGTAGAGCAGGAAGCTGGACATCCCGCGACGCGGCTGACGCACGCGCCAGATCACGTTGAAGGTCTTCTCGATGGTCACCAGCATGAGAAAGGCCGTCACCGCCAGCAGCCCGACGCCGAACCAGGTCAGCTGGCGCGCCTGGGTGGTGAATTCACGCAGGTATTCCTGCACCGTCTCGCCGGTCGAGGGCACGAAATTACGGAAGATGAACGCCTGAATCTCTTCGCCGACGCCCTGAAACGCCGGAATCGCCGACAGCATGGCGAAGGTCACGGTCATCATCGGCACCACGGCGAACAGCGTGGTGTAGGTCAGCGCCGCCGCGTTACCCGCCCCGCGGTTCTCCATGAAACGCTGGTACAGACTCAGCCAGAACCCCAGCCAATCCCTGAGATGACGCTGCATGACCTCTCCTTAGCCTTCAAACCTGAACAGACCGTGCGCCGCGAGAAAAGGTCGCACCCGAGTCACCCGGTGGTTTTCGTGCATCCGCGCACCAGGCGGTTAGAATACCCGCCACTTCACGCCGGATGCGAGCCACCATGACCGACCTGACCCTCTATCACAACCCGCGCTGCTCCAAATCGCGCGGTGCCCTGGAACTGCTCGAGGCCCGAGGCCTGCAGCCCACTGTCGTGCGCTACCTGGAAACGCCGCCTACTGCCGAACAGCTCGCGAGCATCCTCGGCAAGCTCGGCATCGGCGCCCGTGCCCTGCTGCGCACCGGCGAAGACGAGTACAAGGCCCTGGGCCTGGCCGACGCCAGCCTCGACGAGGCGCAGCTGATCGACGCCATGGTCAGCCACCCGAAGCTGATCGAACGTCCGATCCTGGTCGCCGGCGACAAGGCCGTGGTCGGTCGCCCGCCGGAGAAGGTGCTGGAGCTGCTGGCATGAGTTCGCCCTATATCCTGGTGCTCTACTACAGCCGCCATGGCGCCACCGCGGAGATGGCCAGACAGATCGCCCGTGGCGTGGAGATGGCCGGCCTGGAAGCGCGCCTGCGCACGGTGCCGGCGGTTTCCAGCGAATGCGAGGCGGTCGCCCCCGATGTGCCCGAGGACGGCGCGATGTACGCGACCCTGGATGACCTCAAGCACTGCTCGGGCCTGGCCCTGGGCAGCCCGACCCGCTTCGGCAACATGGCCGCGCCCCTGAAATATTTTCTCGACGGCACCAGCAACCTGTGGCTGACCGGCGAGCTGGTCGGCAAACCTGCCGGCGTGTTCACCTCCACCGCCAGCCTGCATGGCGGCCAGGAAACCACGCTGCTGTCGATGATGCTGCCCCTGCTGCATCACGGCATGCTGCTCTGCGGCCTGCCCTACAGCGAGTCGGCGCTGCTCGACACACGCGGCGGCGGCACCCCCTACGGCCCCAGCCACCATGCCGGCGGCGATGGCAAACGGGCACTGGACGAACATGAAACCGCCCTGTGCCGCGCACTTGGCCAACGCCTGGCCCAGACCGCCAGCAAACTGGAGCGCTGATCGTGGCCCGTGAGAAGAAACCGCTGCCCAGCCTCGAGTGGCTGCAACCACGCATGAAGCTCAGCCGCGCGCTCAGCCTGTTCAGCTTCGTCGCCCTGCTGCTCCTGCTGCTGGTCTGGAACCTGGCCTTCGCCGACCTGCACGGCGCACGCATCGGCGTGGTCCTGGCCATCCAGCTGCTGCCGCTGGCGCTGCTCGCCCCCGGCATCGTCCTGGGCAACGCCCGCGCCCACGCCTGGGCCTGCTTCGTGGTCAACCTCTACTTCATCCAGGGCGTGCTCGCCGCCATCGACCCGGCACGCGCCCTGTTCGGTGTGCTGGAGGCGCTGATCAGCTTCAACCTGTTCTGCTGCGCCCTGCTCTACACCCGCTGGCGCTTCCAGTACGACCGCAAGCTGGCAGGAGACGCCTGATGCGTCTGGTGCTGCTGCCAGGACTCAACGGCAGCAGCAACCTCTTCGCCCCTCTGCTCGACGCGCTGCGGGATGTCGACTGCCAGCCGCTCGCACTCCCGGATCAAGGCCCGCAGGATTACGCCAGCCTGACCGACAGGTTGCTCGCTGAGCTGGGGCATGCCCCCTTCGTACTGCTGGGTGAATCCTTCTCGGGCCCACTGGCGTTTCGCCTGGCGCTGCGAAAACCCGAAGGCCTGCGCGCCGTCATCTTCGCCGCCACCTTCCTGACCCGCCCGTCCCCATTCCTCGCGCTGTTCAGGCACATGCCCATGCCACCGGCACTGGTCACGCATGCGCCGATACTGCGCGCGCTGTGCCTGGGTCGCGACGTCGAGGATGCAGTACTGAGACGGGTACAGGAGGAAGTTCGCGGTCTGGATCAAGCGCTGCTACGTGCCCGCCTCGGCAGCCTGGCAGGACTGCGGGCAGCGCAAGGACGTCTCGCCGTGCCCGCCCTGCAGCTATGGCCACAACAGGATCGGCTGGTTGCGGCCAGGGCAGCCGGCAGCCTTGCCGCGCATTGCGATGACCTGCGCCAGGTCCGCCTGGACGGGCCGCATTTCATTCTGCAGACACGTCCACACGCCTGCGCACAGGCGATTCGCACCTTCATGGCGGACATGGCTAAGCAGCAAGGCTAGCGACTGTGGCAGATACCCACGCCAGCCCCTACCAGCCCAGCGTTTCCTTGAGGAAGGGAATGGTCAGCTTGCGCTGGGCCTGCAGCGAAGCCTGATCCAGGCGTTCCAGCAGCTCGAACAACGCACTCATGCTGCGCTCACCACGGGTCAGGATGAAGCGACCGACGTCATCGCTCATCTGCAGGCCGCGTCGCGAGGCACGCAGCTGCAGGGCGCGCAGCTTGTCTTCGTCGGACAGCTCGTGCAGCTGGAAGACCAGCGCCAGGGTCAGCCGCGACTTCAGGTCCGGCAGCTGGATCGGCAGCTCGCGCGGCGACATGGTGCCGGCCAGCAACAGGCGCCGGCCGCTGTCGCGCAGGCGATTGAACAGGTGGAACAGGCCCTCCTCCCAATCGCTGCGCCCGGCCACCGCATCGAGGTCATCGAGGCAGACCAGCTCGCACAGTTCGAGGTTGTCGAGCAGTTCCGGGCCGTGCTGCACCACCTCGCCGAGCGGCAGATAGACCACCGCTTCGCCGCGCTGCTCGAAACGCAGGCAGGCCGCCTGAAGCAGGTGACTGCGCCCTACGCCTTCGCCACCCCACAGGTAGATCAGGCTCTCCGTCCAGCCGGCATCGGCCTCGCACAGACGCTCGACATAGCCCAGCGCCGCCGCATTGGCACCGGGGTAGTAGTTGGCGAAGGTCGCGTCGTCACGCAGACGCACCCCCAAGGGAAGCTGGATTGGTTTCATGCAGGGCTCGGCGGTTCATCGGAACCGCTATTGGACTCTCCGTAAAGACCGGAAAGTTTATATAAATCATGAGCATGACGCAGCAAAACCATGATCACGGCAGCCACCGGCAGCGCCAGCAGCACCCCGGTGAAGCCAAAAAGCTGGCCGCCCGCGAGGATAGCGAAGATCACCGCCACCGGGTGCAGGCCGATGCGATCCCCCACCAGCATTGGCGTCAGCACCATCCCTTCGAGCATCTGGCCGATCATGAACACCACGCCGATGCCCAGCAGCGGGTAGGGATCGAGGCCGAACTGGAACAGCGCGGCGGTCAGCGCCGCACCGATCCCGACGATGAAGCCCATGTACGGCACGATGCTCGCCAGGCCGGCCAGCAGGCCGATCAACAGCCCCAGTTCCAGGCCGACCAGCATCAGCCCCGAGGCATAAATGACGCTCAGCGCCAGCATCACCAGCAGCTGCCCACGCAGGAAGGCGCCCAGTACCTCATGGCATTCGCTGGTCAGTTTCACCACCAGCCCTTCGCGCTGGCGCGGCAACAGGCGACGCATGCGCTCGACCAGCAGGTCCCAGTCACGCATCAGGTAAAAGCTCACCACCGGAATCAGCAGCAGGTTGCCCAGCCAGGCGAGGAACGCCAGGCTCGAGGACGTCGCCTGGGCCAGCACCAGTTTGAGCACGTCGGTGGTCTTGCCGATGTTCTCGGTGAACACCTGCTTGAGCTGATCGAGCTGCAGCACATCCTGCAGCCCCAGGTGCGACTGCGTCCAGGGCAGCGCCGTGCCCTGCAGCCAGTCGAGCATCTCCGGCGCCAGCTGATACAGGCGCACCAGCTGGCGGCCGAGCATGGGTACCAGGACCAGCAACAGGATCAGCAGCACCAGCGCGAACAGGGCGAACACCACGACCACACCGCCGGTGCGCGACAGGCGATGACGCTCCAGGCGATCGACCAGCGGATCGCCGAGGTAGGCCAGCAGGATGCCGATCAGGAAAGGAGAAAGAATCGGGTGCAGCAGGTACAGCAGCCAGCCGAGCAGAAACAGCCCGGCCATCCATAGCCAACGAGTGGAATCGGTCATGCTCGCGTCCTCGATGCGAAACGGCGCCCAGGCGCCGCGTGACAGGGCTGCACACTCAGCCCGCCCTGTAGTCTACCAACGGAATCGCAGCTGATCGGTGCGCGGTTTCACCTGCGGCGCTTCGCTGCCGGTCCCGTCCGGCCCGGCGACCGGCTCGCCAGCATCTACTGGCTCGGTCACTTCCTGCAGGTGTCCCAGGGCCAGCTGTGCACGCAGTTGTTCGGCGGTGGCGCTGACCTGGTAGGTCAGCGTCTGCCCGTCGACATCCACCAGGCGCGCGGCGAACGGCTCGAGCAGGCGCTCCAGCGCGGCGAAGCGGCCCAGGTCGGCCCCCTCGATCACCAGCGTCAGGCTCTGCGCCGCGCCTGGCTTGACCAGAAAACGTGGCGCCAGACGCTGATTGACCGCCAGCATCACGGCATCGGCCAACGCCGCCTGGTCGGCCGCCTCCGCCTTGCCCTGCTCGCGCTCATCGCCCAGCCACAGGCGCCAGGTCGCCTGCCAGGCGCCACCTGCCTCGGTGGCCTGCACAGCCAGCATGGCGTCGGCGGCGTAGCGCTCGGAGGCCTCGCGCAAGGCCTGCGGGTCATTGGCCGCCAGGGCTTCGCCGGTTGCCACCAGTTGCTCACTGAGATCGGCCAGCGGCAGACGCAACGGCAAGCCACGGTGCTGGGCCGCCGCGCGCAGCGTCGCTGCCGCCCCCTGGCTCTCGCCGATCAACTGGCTGCCACCGACGGATTCACTGAGCCACCAGGTCAGGATCGCCGGGCGATTGCTGCCCCAGAGCGCCAGGCCAGCCTTGCGCAACTCGCGGTCGGTGCTGGCCGGGTCGAACTCGACCACCAGCGCATCGCCTTCGTAGCCGTAACGGCTGACGATCTGCTGCGGGTCCTTGCGCAATCCCTCCAGTCCAGCGTTCTGCAGCGCCTTGGTGTCACCGGTCAGACGCTGGACAAGCGTCTGCAGCGCCTGCTGCATGGCGACATCGCGGTTTTCCGGTTGCTGGTCGGCAACCGCCTCACGGACCTGGTACAGCTCGGCGACCGGCGCGGCCATGGCCGGCAGGCCCAGGCAGGTGAGACAGATGAACATCAGGCGGACAGACAGACGCATGGCGAACTCTCGCTAGGGATGGCGGCACGCGGCGCAGGCAGCTGAACAGCCCGAGCGTCGGCCAGTGCCAGGCAAAAGCCGGCCCGCAACGCTCGATTTCACGCACAGTGAACGAGCATTGCGGGCCGGCTTCGACGCAGCAATGGCAACGCAGGCAGTCATGCAACGGTCTGCCGGCGTGCGCAAAGGCCTATACCTTAAACAGCCGCTGGTGCCCCGGCAACCGCAGGCAGGCCCGGCGACAAAGCGCATGCGTGCGAGTGGCCGCTACCGGGCAAGCCTGATAAAATCGCGCGCCTTCGCCAGCCGCTATGCGCGCCGGGCTCTGTGCATGAGCCTGCGCCCAGTCGGCGCCTACACGAACTCCCCATCCAAAGGCCCGGATCTATGAGCAAGCAACCCTCCATCAGCTACAAGGACGCAGGTGTCGACATCGATGCCGGTGAAGCCCTGGTCGAACGCATCAAAGGCGTGGCCAAGCGCACCGCCCGTCCGGAAGTCATGGGTGGCCTGGGTGGCTTCGGCGCCCTGTGCGAGATCCCGGCCGGCTACAAGCAGCCCGTTCTGGTCTCCGGTACCGATGGTGTCGGCACCAAGCTGCGCCTGGCGCTGAACCTGAACAAGCACGACAGCATCGGTCAGGACCTGGTCGCCATGTGCGTCAACGACCTGGTGGTCTGTGGCGCCGAGCCGCTGTTCTTCCTCGATTACTACGCCACCGGCAAGCTCAACGTCGACGTGGCCGCCACCGTGGTCACCGGCATCGGCGCCGGCTGCGAGCTGGCCGGCTGCTCCCTGGTCGGTGGTGAAACCGCCGAGATGCCGGGCATGTACGAAGGCGAGGACTACGACCTGGCCGGCTTCTGCGTCGGCGTGGTGGAAAAGAGCGAGATCATCGACGGTTCCAGGGTGGTCACCGGTGACGCGCTGATCGCGCTGCCCTCCTCCGGCCCGCACTCCAACGGCTACTCGCTGATCCGCAAGATCATCGAAGTCTCCGGCGCCGACATCGAGCAGGTGCAACTGGACGGCAAGCCGCTGACCGACCTGCTGATGGCGCCGACGCGCATCTACGTCAAGCCGCTGCTCAAGCTGATCAAGGACACCGGCGCGGTCAAGGCCATGGCCCACATCACCGGCGGCGGCCTGCTGGACAACATCCCGCGCGTGCTGCCGCAAGGCGCCCAGGCCGTGATCGACGTGGCCAGCTGGAAGCGCCCGGCGGTGTTCGACTGGCTGCAGGAACAAGGCAACGTCGACGAGCACGAAATGCACCGCGTACTCAACTGCGGCGTCGGCATGGTCATCTGCGTGGCCCAGGATCAGGTCGAAACCGCCCTGGCCAGCCTGCGTGCCAGCGGTGAGGAGCCGTGGGTCATCGGCCAGATCAACGCGGCGGCCGAAGGCGCGGCGCAGGTTCAGCTGAACAACCTGAAAGGCCACTGATGCCCTGCAATGTCGTCGTCCTGATCTCCGGTTCAGGCAGCAATCTGCAGGCGTTGATCGACAGCATCGCCCACGACGGCAACCCGGCTCGCATCGCTGCGGTGGTCTGCAACCGCGCCGATGCCTATGGCCTGGAACGCGCCAGGCGAGCTGGCATCGCCACCGAACTGCTCGACCACAAGCAGTTCGATGGCCGCGAAGCCTTCGATGCCGCACTGATCCAGGCCATCGACGCCCACCAGCCCGCGCTGGTGGTGCTGGCCGGCTTCATGCGCATCCTCACCCCTGGTTTCGTCGCCCACTACAGCGGTCGCCTGCTCAACATCCACCCTTCGCTGCTGCCCAGGCACAAGGGCCTGCACACCCACCAGCGCGCCCTGGAAGCCGGAGACGCCGAGCACGGCTGCAGCGTGCACTTCGTCACCGAGGAACTCGATGGTGGCCCTCTGGTCGTACAAGCAGTGCTGCCGGTCGCGCCGGACGACACGGCCGAGAGCCTGGCCCGTCGCGTGCACCAGCAGGAACATGCGATCTACCCGCTGGCGGTTCGCTGGTTTGCCGAAGGGCGCTTGCGTCTTGGTGCGCAAGGCGCAATGCTGGACGGCAAGCCGCTGCCCGCTGGCGGCCACCTGATCCGAACCTAGGAGACTCTATGCGTCGTGCCCTGCTGTTCGCCCTGACCCTGCTCAGCCTGCCCGCTCTTGCCGAAGACCTGCTGCCCTTCTCCGCCAGCTACACCGCGGACTGGAAACAGCTGCCCGTCAGCGGCAGCGCCGAACGCAGCCTCAAGCAGGATGCCGACGGCCGCTGGACCCTCAACTTCGAAGCCTCGATGCTGGTCGCCGGCCTGACCGAGGAAAGCACCTTCCGGGTCGACAACCAGACCCTCATGCCGTTGACCTACCGCCTGAACCGCAGCGGTCTGGGCAAGGGCAAGAAGGTCGAGCAGGACTTCGACTGGGAGCAGAAGCAAGTCATCGGCAATGACCGTGGCGACGCCGTGAACTTCCCGCTCAACCGTGGCCTGCTGGACAAGTCGACCTACCAGATCGCCCTGCAACAGGACGTCGCCGCCGGCAAGAAGAGCGTCAGCTACCAGGTGGTCGATGGCGACGAGATCGAGACCTACGACTTCCGCGTGCTCGGCGAGGAAGTGGTGCGCACCAAGGCCGGCCTGATCGATGCGATCAAGGTCGAGCGCGTCCGTGACCCCACGCAGAGCAGCCGCAAGACCGTGCTGTGGTTCGCCAAGGACTGGGGGCACCTGCTGGTGCGCCTGCACCAGGTGGAAACCGACGGCAAGGAATACCAGATCATGCTCAAGGAAGGCACGGTCGACGGCAAGCAGGTCGCAGGCCGCCGCGACTGATCTCACAGGCAATAAAAAACCGGGCAACTGCCCGGTTTTTTATTGCCTGGATCCGGCCCCGCCTCGCGGCGCCGTGCTCAGTCCTGGCTGACCGCACCGATCTTGTGAATCGAGAGGTCGGCGCCGTTGTACTCCTCCTCCTGACTGAGGCGGATACCCAGGGATGCCTTGAGCACGCCATACACCAGGAAACCGCCGGCCAGGGCCACCGCAACGCCCAGCGCAGTACCGATCACCTGGCTGGCCAGGCTCACCCCGCCCAGGCCGCCCAGGGCCTCGAGGCCGAAGATGCCGCAGGCGATGCCGCCCCACACCCCGCACAGGCCATGCAGCGGCCATACGCCGAGCACGTCGTCGATCTTCCACTTCACCTGGGTCGCGGTGAATGCCCAGACGAACAGCGCGCCGGCGATGGCCCCCGTGACCAGCGCACCCACCGGATGCATCAGGTCCGAACCGGCACAGACGGCCACCAGGCCGGCCAGGGGGCCGTTGTGCAGGAAGCCCGGGTCGTTGCGCCCGACCAGCAACGCTGCGACGGTACCGCCGACCATGGCCATCAGCGAGTTGACGGCGACCAGCCCGCTGACGCCCTCAAGGGTCTGCGCACTCATCACGTTGAAGCCGAACCAGCCGATGATCAGGATCCACGAGCCCAGCGCCAGGAACGGGATGTTCGACGGTGCCATGGCGACCAGCTTGCCATCGCGATAGCGGCCATTGCGGCGCCCCAGCAGCGTCACCGCGCCGAACGCCAGCCAGCCACCTACCGCGTGGACCACCACCGACCCGGCGAAGTCATGGAAGCCCGCACCGAAGCGCCCCTCCAGCCAGGCCTGCAGGCCGTAGTTGCCGTTCCAGATCATGCCCTCGAAGAAGGGATAGACGAAGGCGACGATCAGCGCCGTGGCGCACAGCTGCGGACCGAACTTGGCCCGTTCGGCGATACCGCCGGAGATGATCGCCGGAATGGCAGCAGCGAAGGTCAGCAGGAAGAAGAACTTCACCAGCCCATAGCCGTGGTTCTCGGTCAACACTGCGGCTGGCTCGAGGAAGGTGATGCCGTAGGCGATCCAGTAGCCGATGAAGAAATAGGCCAGGGCCGAGATGGCGAAGTCCGAGAGAATCTTGGAGAGCGCGTTGACCTGGTTCTTCTGCCGCACCGTCCCCACTTCGAGAAAGGCGAAGCCGGCATGCATGGCCAGAACCATGATCGCACCCAGCAGGATGAACAGGGTATTGGAGCCGTGGATCAGCGTGGCCACGGCACTGTTGATGTTTTCCATCGGGCGAGAAAACTCCAGAGGCAGAAGAAAAGGCACCAAACGAAGGCACGACCCCGAAATCACGCACCACAATGCAGCCAAGCGATTGTGCGCGCCCTCGAAGAGTGCTGGCAGGCGGCCCCAAAATGGCACCACCAAAAACTCGTAAATCGATGCTTAATTCTTGTTAATCAAATAGTTATGTGCGAATCCGGCCATCCTGAGCCAGGCCGAAACAGCCCCATCAGGGAGCATTCGACCACCCTCGCGCACCGACAAGTTGCAAGCGCTATACCAAACGCCAAGCCAGTCACTTCCCGACTATCCTCTTGGAACCCTCGCGCCACAGAACACTCGTAACCCTTACACCCCCTACGCAGAGGACTGCTCTATGCCACGCAAAGCCGCTACGCCTAGCACCAAGGACGCCCTGCTGGATGAATTCCAGGCTTTGGTCAGCGACACCGAAAAGCTCCTGCAACATTCCGCCAGCCTGGCCGGCGAGCAAGCCGAGGCGCTACGCGACGACATCCGCAGCAGCCTGGGCCGCGCCCGCGACACGCTGCACAAGGCCGAGGCCGGCGTGCGCGAGCAAGGCAAGATCGCGGTCGATGCCACCGAGGACTACGTGCACAAGCACCCGTGGCAGGCACTGGGCCTGTCGGCCGCCATCGGCCTGGTCATCGGCCTGCTGATCAGCCGCCGTTGAGCGCGCCCATGCCCACCGGGCCATCGCCACGTCGCCTCGGCGCAGCGCTGCTGGGCCTGCTGCAGGGGCACGTGGCGCTGTTCGCCCACGAACTCGAAGACCAGCGCAACCAGGCCCTGCGCTCGCTGCTTCTGGGCGGACTGTGCCTGGGCTTCGCCCTGCTGCTGCTGATCGGTCTGTCCGCGCTGCTGCTGATCCTCTACTGGGACAGCCATCGCCTGGAAGTCGCCATCGGCCTGTGCCTGTTCTACGGCCTGGGCCTGCTCGGCTGCGTCGCCTGGCTGCTGCTCAGCCTGCGCAACGCAGAACCGCCCTTCAGCGCCAGCCTGGAGGAACTGCAACGAGACCGCGAGCAACTGCTGCCATGACCCTGCCTACCCTGCCCCCGGGCGCTTCGCGCCGCCAGTTGCGCAAGGCCGTGCTGCGCATGCGCCTGGAAATGCATCGCCAGGAGGTGCGCCATGAAGTGCTGCAGATCAGCGAACCGCTGCAGCAGGTGCGCGAATACGGCAAACGCCTGCGCACCGGCAATGCACCATTGTTGCTCACCGGCGGCGTGCTGGCGCTGGCCGGCCTGCTGGGCGGCAAACGGGGCTGGCGTCGCTGGGCGCGCCTGGCGCTGATCGTCGCGCCACTCCTGCGACGTCGCTGAAAGGCAGGCAAACGGCCAGCATGGCTGGTCTAGTCCTGAGCTGGCCGCGATCTTGCTTGCTCGAGTGATCCTCCACCACTCGGTGGCTCAACCGCTGACGCTAAGGACACCCAGGTGATCGACGGACTGCCTTTCGCCGTCTTCCAACCCTTCATCGACACCGCCACGGGCCGTATCGCAGGTGTCGAGGCGCTGGCTCGCCTGCGTGACGCCGATGGCCGGATGCACTCGGCCGGGCCACTGTTCGCCGATCCGAAAACGCCACCGGCGGCGCTGCGCCGACTCGACCGCCAGGTTCGCGAGGATGCCTTGCGCCGCTTCCATCAGGCGCCGGCGGACTGGTTCCTCAGCCTCAACATCTCCCCTCGCTGGATCAGCCGCCTGCGCCCGGCGCAACCGCTGCCGAGCCTGATCCAGCTGCAGCGCAGCGCCATCGACCCGACACGCATCGTCTTCGAGATCACCGAGTTGGGCGGCGCCAGCCAGCGGCTGCCCGACGTGGTGTCGCGCTACCGCGAGGCCGGCGCACGCATCGCCATCGACGACTTCGGCGCCGGCTACTCGCAGCTCGACCGTGTCCTGGCGCTGCAGCCGGACATTCTCAAGCTGGACATGCGCCTGTTCCAGGAGGCCGCGCGGGGCGGCCCCAGTGGCGAGGTGGTCAAGGCCCTCGCGCAGATGGCGGAGAAGACCGGCTGCTGGATCATCGCCGAGGGCGTGGAAACCGAGGCGGAACTGAACTTCGCGCTGGAGTGCGGCGCCCGCTACGTGCAGGGCTTCCTGTTCGCCAAGCCGGAAGTGGAGCTGTTCGCCAGCGACGCCTTCGTCGGCCGCTTCGCCCGTCTGCGCGACAGCTACGTGCAACAGAAACTGGCCGAGCGGGCGCGCCTGGTCAACCTGCGCCAGCAGTTGGCCGAACTGATGGGCGAGCTGAAGCTGTGGGCGGAAAGCGGCGCCCCGGCCTCCAGCCTGAAGGCCCCCGACAACTACCCGTGGCTGCTGCGCATCTACCAGTGCGACCGTCACGGCACCCAGCTCACGCCGAACCTGGAGTGGCGCCAGCAGTCCTGGCACGCCGACGACCGCTACCTTGGCCACAACTGGTCGTGGCGCCCGTACTTCTACCAGCTGCTCGCCGAAGGCTGGGAGGAGCGCCGCCTGACGCTTTCCACCACCTACCGCGACGCCACCAGCAACCAGTACTGCCTGACGGCCGGCCAGTTCATCGACAACGGCCGGCGCCTGCTGCTGGTGGACATCGACGCCGCCGGGCTCTGAGCGGCCCGCCCCTGTCTCTGCATGGCCGATCGCTCGGGCCCGCACGGGGCGACGAGCCCTGCAGTCAGCGCTGCGAGGAGATATTGCCACCGTCGACCACCAGCTCGGCGCCGGTGATGTAACTGGCCTCGGACGACAGCAGAAAGCGCACGGCAGTCGCCACTTCACGGGGCTGACCGAGGCGCCCCAGGAGAATGCGGCTCTCGAAACGCTCCTTGAGCCCCGTCGGCGCTGCCGCGATGGCATCGGCGATCATCTGGGTCATGATCTGGCCTGGCGAGACGGCGTTGATGCGAATGCCAAAGCGCGCCAGCTCATCGGCCAGGGCGCGGTTCAGGCCGAGCATGCCGGCCTTGGAGGCACTGTAGGTGGGGTTGAAGGCATTGCCGAGGGTGGCGTTGATCGAGGCGATCCCCACGCAGGCGGCCCCCTTGCTGGCCTTGAAGTCCTCCAGCAAGGCCTGAATCATGAACGGCCAGCAACGCAGGTTGATATCCATCACCTGCGCCCAGGCAGCCGGGCTCAGCTGTTCCAGCGGGCAGGTACCGGGAACGCCGGCAGCGTGCACCAGGCCGCCAATGGTGCCCAGCGCTGCGCGGCTCTGGTTGATCGCCCGACTCACCTGGCCGAGGTCCGCCACATCGACGCCCAGACTGGTCGTCGCCACTCCGGTGGCCTCGCTGATGCGCACCGCTTCAACGATCGCCTTGTCGACCTGCAGGTCCCACAGCGCCACGGGCCTGCCGGCCTCAGCCAGTAACTCGGCGCACGCCAGGCCAATGCCCGAGGCAGCCCCCGTCACGATGACCGGGCTGGTGAGGGCGGCAAGTGCGTGAGTCGATGACATCGAGGAACTCCTGTTGGCGGTACACTGCAAGGTGCCAAGGCGATTGGCAGCAGGCGCCTGACGAATATCGGGCCGGCAATGCGCAGTCAGCATACGCAGAGCGTCCTGCCGTGCATCGTCGATATGGACTAGAGGCAGCGGACGCAGAGCGGAAACATCGCCCCCATCGGCACCCTGCACTTGCAGGCGCCCGCTCGAACACCCAAGCTAGGAGCCCGGATCAACAGGCGAGGATCGGCCTTGGATTGGCATACCCTGCTCACCCGCGAACGTCTCGGCAAACCCGCCCCCAGCTCTGACGAGCTCGGGCGCAGCCCCTTCCACAAAGACCACGACCGCATCATCTTCTCCGGTGCCTTTCGCCGCCTGGGGCGCAAGACGCAGGTGCACCCGGTCTCGAGCAACGACCATATCCATACCCGCCTGACCCACTCGCTGGAGGTCAGTTGCGTCGGGCGGTCGCTGGCCATGCGCGTGGGCGAGATGCTGCGCGAGACGCTGCCCAGCTGGTGCACGCCAAGCGATCTGGGCATGGTCGTGCAGTCGGCCTGCCTGGCCCATGACATCGGCAACCCGCCATTCGGCCATTCCGGAGAAGATGCCATCCGCCACTGGTTCCAGCAGGCGGCGGCACGCGGCTGGCTGGATGCGATGAGCGACGCCGAGCGCGGCGACTTCCTCAATTTCGAAGGCAATGCCCAGGGTTTCCGCGTCCTCACCCAGCTGGAGTACCACCAGTTCGACGGCGGCACGCGCCTGACCTACGCCACCCTGGGCAGCTACCTCAAATACCCCTGGACGGCCCGCCACGCTGAAGCGCTGGGTTACAAGAAGCACAAGTTCGGCTGCTACCAGAGCGAGCTGCCGCTGCTCGAACAGATCGCCGCCAAGCTGGAGCTGCCCCAGTTGGAGGCGCAGCGCTGGGCACGCCACCCGCTGGTGTACCTGATGGAGGCGGCGGATGACATCTGCTACGGCCTGATCGACCTGGAAGATGGCGTGGAGATGGAGCTGCTCGACTATGCCGAAGTCGAGGCGCTGCTGCTCGCCCTGGTGGGCGATGACCTGCCGGAAACCTATCGCCAGCTCGGCCCACGGGATTCGCGGCGACGCAAACTGGCGATCCTGCGCGGCAAGGCCATCGAGCACCTGACCAATGCCGCCGCCAACGCCTTCGTCGAACAGCAGCACGATCTGCTTGCCGGGCGCCTGCAGGGCGATCTGGTCGAGCACATGCACGGCGCGGCCAAGCACTGCGTGCAGAGCGCCAAGTCACTGGCCCGGGAGAAGATCTTCCACGACAAGCGCAAGACCCTGCACGAGATCGGCGCATACACCACCCTGGAAATTCTCCTCAACGCGTTCTGCGGCGCGGCGCTGGAGCAGCACAGCGGGCGGCCGCTGTCGTTCAAGCACCGGCGCATCCTCGATCTGCTCAGCTACTACGCCCCGGAACCCGGCTGGCCGCTGTACCGCTCGTTCATGCGGGTCATCGATTTCATCGCCGGTATGACCGACAGCTACGCTACAGAAATGGCGAGAGAAATGACCGGGCGTTCCGCGACCTCATGAAGAACCTGATCCGCAGCAGCTTCACCTGGCATGCCGGCCCGCCGGCATGGGGCCCGGCCGTGGTCGCCGGGCTGGGCTGCGCACTGCCCCTGCTGCTGGGTCTGTTCACCGCCCATACCGGCTTCCTGTGGGCCTCTGCGGGCGCCTTCCAGGCAGCACAGGCCAACCCCCTGCATCGCTTCGGCATGCTGCGCATGCTGCTGCTCACCCTGCTGGGTGCCTGCAGTGCCGGGCTGGGCTTCTGGGCGGCCACGCATCCGTTGATCAGCCTGGGCATTTTCGCCGCCTTCGGCCTGCTGCTGGCCTGGCTGCAACGCTTCGGCAGCGAAGCCGGCAAGCTGGGCATCGGCCTGTGCATCTGCCTGTGCCTGGGCCAGGGGCAATTCGGCACCGGCCATCTGCACAACCCTTACGCCGTGGCCATGCTATTCATCCTCGGCGGGCTCTGGGTCATGCTGCTGGCCTTCGGCTTGCGCGGCGTACACGGCCTGCGCATGTGGCCCTACATGCCGCGTTTCATCAGCGTTCTCAAGGTACTCAAGCGCCATGCCCAGCGCTTGCCGCGCCAGCAATGGCGGCTGCACGCGCTGGCCTGCGTGCTCGCCTTCTCGGCCTCGGGCCTGCTGGTCAACCTGGCCGGACTGTCACGCGGTTACTGGCTGACCCTGACCGTCATCACCACCCTGCAACTGGAATTCCAGGGCAGCCTGGTGCGCGCCCTGCAGGCCAGCCTCGCCAGCCTGGCCGCAGCAGGCCTGCTGATCGCCTTCGGACACAGCCTGCAGAGCCCGCCGGTGATGGTCGGCACGCTCCTGCTGCTGGTCTTCCTCAGCCGCGCCCTGCAGGCCAACCACTATGGCCTGTTCGTGCTGCAGACCAGCCTGTGCTTCGTGCTGCTGACCGAAAGCCTGGCCAGGGACTGGCACCTGGCGGAAGTGCGCCTGCTCAATGCGCTGATCGGCGTCGCCCTGGCCCTGACCGTCGCCCTGCTGGTGCATGGCCTGCGCGTGCACCTGAGCAAAACCGTGACGACGACGGCAACGCCGGAAAAACCGTCCTAGAGCGTTCGGCAGAATCGCCAAGCCTTCACTATGCTGAGTGAGCCTGCAGCGCCCGCAAGGAGTGAAGTGCGATGCTCAATACCGCCGTTCCCCGCGAACGCCGTTTTCCCCTGCACGTCCATATCAGCGTTCTGTTCACCCTCCTGCTCCTGTTCACCGGCGTCGTGCTGGGTCTGTTCAACTACCGACAGACCAGTCAGCTGATCTTTTCCAGCAGCGCGACCCTGTTCGAACGCATCCAGCAGGACGTCGAACGGGACCTCGACAGCACCTACCGCCCCATACGCCACGTGCTCAGCCTGATCGCCCTGCATCCCGCCACCCAGGCCAGGGAGCTCGACGAACGCCTGAAACTGCTGCCCCTGTTCGCCCAGGCCCTGCGCGACAACCCCAAGCTCGCCTCGCTCTACCTGGGTTACGAGGACGGTGACTTCTTCATGGTCCGCCCGCTGCGCAGCGACGCGCTCAAGCAGCGCTTCGACGCGCCGGACAAGGCCGCCTACCAGGTCTGGAGCATCGACCGCAGCGCCACCGGAACGGCCAGCGACTACCTGTTCTACGACGGCTCGCTCAACCCCTTGAGCCGCCGCCAGAACCTCAAGGAGTCATACGATCCACGCAAGCGCGAGTGGTTCATCCGCGCACGGGGCGATGGCGGGCAGATCACCACCGCGCCCTACCTGTTCTTCTCCACCCAGGAGATCGGTACCACGCTGGCCAGACGCACGGGCCTGACCACCGTCCTCGGCGCCGACCTGACCCTGGACGACCTCTCCGCCACCCTGGCCAAGCACCGCGTCACTCCCAACAGCGAAGTGGTGCTGGCCGATGCCAATGGCGATGCCGTCGCCTACCCCGACAGCAGCCGCCTGTTGCGCGAGGTGGATGGCAAGACCGAGCGGGTCAAGGTCAGAGATCTCAACCCGGCCCTCGGCGAGCTGTTGTCCGGCAAGCTCTCGGAACAGGAAGACGGCATCGTCGAGCTGGCCAAGCAGCGCTGGGTCATGTCCCAGCGGCACCTGCGCGAAGGTGGCCCCCAGGGCCTGCACCTGGCGCTGCTGGTGCCCGAGCACGAACTGCTGGCGGACGCCTATCGCATCCGCTGGCAGGGTGCGCTGATCACCCTGACCACCCTGCTGCTCTGCCTGCCGCTGGGCTGGCTGACCTCGCGCCTGGTGGTCAAGCCCCTGCGCAGCCTGGTACTGGAAGCGCAGGCGATTCACCGCTTCGATTTCGCCTTTCCGGCCAGCGGCCGCTCGCCCATCCTGGAGGTCGACCAACTGGCGGTCTCGATGAGCAGCATGAAGGATCGCCTGTCGAGATTCCTCGACATCGCCGCCAGCCTTTCCGCCGAGACCCATTTCGAAGCGTTGCTCAAGCGCGTACTGGACGCCACCGTATCCATCAGCGATGCCCAGGGCGGTCTGCTCTATCTGCTCGACAACGACACTGGCCGCCTGGAACCGCAGGGCCTGGTCATCGACGGCCAGAGCCGCGGCCTGAGCGAGCTGGGCATTGACGGCGTGGCCCATGACGACCCCGCCCTGCCCGGCTGGCTGCAGCGGCCCGCCACGGGCGGCGACAGCATTGCCACCTCCATCGGCTTCGATCAGGCCGGCAGCTTCCAGGGGCTGCTGTCGGCGATGGACAGCCCCCGCCTGCACCTGATTTCGGCCGGCCTGCACAACCGCCAGGGCGACACCGTCGGCGTGCTGGTGCTGCTGCAGCGCGACAGCGGCGAGAACAGCGAGAGCATGCTCAGCCCGGACCGCGTCGCCTTCGTCGATGCTGTCTCCGGCAGCGCGGCCCTGTGCATCGAGAGCCAGCGCCTGCTGGCCAGGCAGAAGCAGCTGCTGGACGCCTTCATCCAGCTGATCGCCGGTGCCATCGATGCCAAGAGCCCCTATACCGGCGGGCATTGCCAGCGTGTACCGGAGATCACCCTGATGCTCGCCCGTGCGGCTGCCGACAGCGAACGGCCCGAGTTTCGCGACTACAACCCCAGCGACGAGGACTGGGAAGCGTTGCATATCGCCGCCTGGCTGCACGACTGCGGCAAGGTCACCACGCCCGAGTACGTGGTCGACAAGGCGACCAAGCTGGAGACCCTGTACGACCGCATCCATGAAGTGCGCATGCGTTTCGAAGTGCTCAAGCGCGATGCCTGGATCAGTTACTGGCGCGGTCTCAGCGAGGGCGGCGAAGAGCGCGCGCTGGCGGCGCTGCGCGACCACCTGCTGGCGGAGCTGGACGACGAATTCGCCTTCATCGCACGCATCAACCTGGGCGGCGAGAGCATGGCCGATGCGGACCAGGCTCGCCTGCGGCAGATCGCCGAACGGCGCTGGTCGCGTACCCTCGACAAGCGCCTGGGCGTGTCCTGGGAAGAGGCCAAGCGCCTGCAGCGTTCGACGCCGGACAGCCTGCCGGTCGACGAACCCTTGCTGGCCGACTGCCCCGAGCACCTGATCGAACGCGACGAGCAGGACACGATCGGTCCCGACAACCCCTGGGGGTTCCGCCTGGAGGTGCCACCGTACAAGTTCAACCGTGGCGAGCTGCACAACCTGAGCATCGCCCGCGGCACGCTGACGGCCGAGGAGCGCTACATCATCAATCATCACATCGTGCAGACCATCCTGATGCTCGACCGCCTGCCCTTCCCCAAGCACCTGCAGAACGTCAGCGAGATCGCCGGGGGACACCACGAGAAGATGGATGGCAGCGGCTACCCGAAACGCCTGACGCGCGAGCAGATGAGCCTGCCGGCACGGATGATGGCAATTGCCGATATCTTCGAGGCGCTGACGGCCGCCGACCGGCCCTACAAGAAGGGCAAGTCGCTTTCCGAAGCGCTGGATATCATGGCGGGGATGTGCCGGGGCGCGCATGTCGACCCGCAGCTGTTCGCCCTGTTCGTGCGCCAGAAGATCTACCGGCGCTATGCCGAGCGTTTCATGCAGGCGGATCAGATCGACGCGGTGGACGAGCAGGCGCTACTGGATAAGGCGGGGCTTGCCTGACCAGGCCTCGGAACGAAGCCTGGTCGGCCGGGAGGGCGCTGGAGAGACCAGCGCCGCCTGTCGATCAGGCCTGGGTGATCGGCTTTTCCGGGTACCAGACGTCCAGCAGCGGACTGATCTCGAAACCCTGCAGCTCGTCACGCCCTTTCAGCCAGGCTTCGACTGCAGTGCGCTGCTCTTCGGCCACCGAGCCACGCTTGGCCAGGCACACGAGGCCGTAGTCTTCCCCGCCCACGTAGTCCAGGCCATTGCCGGCGATCGCGTGGTCGAGGAACTGATCGACGAAATCGTCGATGGTCTGGTCGTTCAGGTCGGCCTTGAAGTTCAGGGTCAGCTCGAAGCCCAGCTCCTGAAATTCATCGACACAGAGCTTCTTGCGCAGACGGCGGGAACGGTTGGTCGCCATGAAACAATCCTCAAAGGTGATAACGCGCGGCACTCTAGCAGATCGGCGGAGTTACCGCTCGCAGCACAGCGCCCTTGCTGCATAATGAGAGGCAACTTTTTCCTGCGCCAGACAGTCCCTAATGCGGTTCGTGCTGTCTGCCCCAGACCTCGTTGCAAGCGCCCGGAGGCGCAAGGTTCTCCACTATGATCCAGCGGTTTCGTCAATTGGCGCTGAGCGCCGTGCTACTTCCCCTCGCCCTCGCCTGCCAGGCGGCCAACGGCACCCTGCCTGACAACGTCGAGAAAGCCCTCAAGGCCAACAAGATTCCCGATGGCTCGCTGTCGGTCATGACCGTGCCACTGGGCGGACAGACCGGCGGCCTGCAGTTCAACGCCGACGTCTCGGTCAACCCGGCCTCCACCATGAAGCTGGTGACCACCTTCGCCGCGCTGGAGCTGCTCGGCCCCAACCATCAGTGGCAAACCGAGTTCTACGGCGACGGCCCGCTGAAGGACGGCGTGCTGCACGGCAATCTCTACCTCAAGGGCGGTGGCGATCCGAAACTGAACATGGAGAAACTCTGGCTGCTGCTGCGCGACCTGCGCATCAACGGCGTGCGTCAAGTCCAGGGCGACCTGGTGCTGGACCGCAGCTTCTTCGTCGCACCCCAGCTGCCCGCCTTCAACGATGATGGCGGCGACAGCAACAAGCCCTTCCTGGTCGCCCCCGATTCGCTGCTGGTCAACCTCAAGGCGCAACGCTTCATCACTCGCGCCGAAGACGGCAAGGTGCAGATCGCCATGGACCCGCCCATCGCCAGCGTGCGCATCGACAACCAGGTGCGCCTGCTCAAGGCGTCCACCTGCCCCTCCTGGCCGGACATCCGCTACAACGCGGTGCAGCAGTACGACGGCACCACGCTGATCGTCAGCGGCCAGCTGGCCGAAGGCTGCAGCGCACAGACCTACCTGTCGCTGCTCGACCACCCCAGCTACACCGCTGGCGCGGTGCGCAGCATCTGGAAGGAACTGGGCGGCAAGATCCTCGGCAAGGACCGCCTCGCCCCGCTGCCCGAAGACGCGCGCCTGCTGGCCCGCGCCTTGTCACCGGACGTGGTGGAAATCGTCCGCGACATCAACAAGTACAGCAACAACACCATGGCCCGGCAGCTGTTCCTCAGCATCGGCGCGCAGTTCCGCACCGACGCGGACAAGGACGACGCCATGGCCGCGCAACGGGTGATCCGTGACTGGCTGGCGCGCAAGGGCATCACCGCGCCGCATCTGGTGCTGGAGAACGGCTCCGGGCTGTCGCGCGCCGAACGCATCAGCGCCAGGGAAATGGCCCTGATCCTCCAGGCGGCCTGGCGCAGTCCGTACTCCGCCGAGTTCCGCAGCTCCATGCCGCTGGTGGCCATGGACGGCACCATGCGCAGGCGCCTGCAACGCACCCCGCTGGTGGGCGAGGCGCACATCAAGACCGGCACGCTGAACAACGTGCGCGCCATCGCCGGCTACAGCCGCGACAGCAACGGCCAGGACTGGGCGGTAGTGGCCATCCTCAACGACCCGAAGCCCTGGGGCGCGACCTCGATTCTCGACCAGGTGCTGCTCGACACCTACACGCAGCCCAAGCGCTGACGATGCCGTGGCCGGTGCAGTCCGGGGGCCAGCCTGCGGACTGCACCGGCTACGCAATCAACGCGCGGTGAAGCGCCAGGCGCGATGGATCCTGGCATTGCGCGCAAAGTCCGGATCGAGCGTCTGCGCGCTGATCTCCTCGACCTGATAGCGAGCCATCAGGCTCTCATCCAGCTGGAACTTGCGGAAGTTGTTGGAGAAATACAGCACGCCGCCACGCGCCAGACGC
The DNA here is from genome assembly GCF_017915135.1 of Ectopseudomonas khazarica. Taxonomy (NCBI): domain Bacteria; kingdom Pseudomonadati; phylum Pseudomonadota; class Gammaproteobacteria; order Pseudomonadales; family Pseudomonadaceae; genus Ectopseudomonas; species Ectopseudomonas khazarica. The sequence goes on from NZ_CP068551.1 coordinate 3,622,214, forward strand.
GCCATGGCCAGGTCGAGCAGCTCGACATGGTCGCGCTGCACATCGAACACCCCTTCCATGCGCTTGGAATTGGAGAAGGTTGGCGGGTCGATGAAAATCAGGTCGTACTCGCCCCGGTCCTCGCCCAGCCAGGCCATCACATCGCCCTGTTCCAGGCGCTGTTTGTCGGAGAAACCGTTCAGCGACAGATTGCGCCGCGCCCAGTCCAGGTAGGTTTTCGACAGGTCGACGCTGGTGGTGCTGCGCGCCCCGCCCTTGGCCGCATGGACCGTAGCCGTGGCGGTGTAGCAGAACAGATTCAGGAAGCGCTTGCCGGCCGCCTCGCGCTGGATGCGCATGCGCAGCGGCCGGTGATCGAGGAACAGCCCGGTATCCAGATAGTCGGTGAGGTTGACCAGCAGCTTGACCCCGCCCTCGTTCACTTCCATGAACTGGCCCTGGGCCGCCTGACGCTGATACTGCTTGGTACCGGCCTGGCGCTCACGGCGCTTGATCGCCACACGGTTCTGCGCCACGCCCAGCGCCTGGGGAATCGCCGCCAGGGCATCGAGCAGGCGCGCCTGCGCCTTCTCCGGATCGATCGAGCGCGGCGCCGCGTACTCCTGCACATGCACCCAGTCGCGGTACAGATCGACCGCCAGGGCATACTCCGGCATGTCCGCATCGTAGAGTCGATAGCACTCGACCCCCTCGCGGCGCGCCCACTTGCCCAGTTGCTTGAGGTTCTTCTGCAGGCGGTTGGCGAACATCTGCCCGCCCTCCGACAGGCGCGCCTGTTGCGGCGCTTCCTGCTCGGCCTCGTCGACGTTCTTCGCCCGGCGCTCGCCGGTCACGAACTGTTCGGTCTGCACCTTGATCAGCAGCAGCTTGCAGGCCAGCGCGCCATTCCAGAAGGCATATTGCTTGTGGCTGCGCAGGCCCATGCGCTTGCCCAGCTCAGGCGCCCCGGTGAACACCGCAGCCTCCCAGCCCAGGCAGGCCTGGCGCAGGCGCTCGCCGAGGTTCTGGTAGAGGTACAGCAGGCTGGCTTCATCCCCCAGGCGCTCGCCATAGGGCGGGTTGCTGATCACCAGGCCTTTCTGGTTCTGGTCCGGACGCGGTTCGAAGTGAGCCAGCTCGCCCTGATAGATCTTCACCCAGTCGGATAACCCGGCACGCTCCACGTTGTTGCGTCCCGGCTGGATCAGGCGGGGATCGGCCTCGTAGCCACGAATCCACAACGGTGGCTTGGCCAGGCCAGCCGCCGCACGCTGCTCGGCCTCGGCATGCAGCTTCTTCCACAGCGCCGGCACGTGCCCGAGCCAATTGGAGAAGCCCCAACGCTCGCGCTTGAGGTTCGGGGCGACGTCCGCCGCCATCAGCGCGGCCTCCACCAGGAACGTACCCACACCGCACATGGGGTCGGCCAGGGCGCCGCCCTCGGCGGCGATACGCGGCCAACCGGCCCGGATCAGCACCGCAGCCGCGAGGTTTTCCTTGAGCGGCGCCGCGCCCTGCTGCAGGCGGTATCCGCGCTGGTGCAGGCTGTGCCCGGACAAGTCCAGGGACAGCACCGCCTCTCCCCGGTCCAGGCGCAGGTGAACGCGCAAGTCGGGATTGACCTTGTCGATGCTCGGACGCTCGCCGGCGGCGGTCCGCAGCCGGTCGACGATCGCATCCTTGACCTTGAGCGCGCCGAAATGGGTGTTGTCGATGCCCGAGCCCTGGCCGCTGAACTCCACCGCCAGGCTGCCGGCCGGCTCCAGGTGATCGCGCCAGTCGACCGCCTTGACCCCGTCATACAGCTGCTCCGCGCTGTTCATGGTGAAACGCGACAGCACCAGCAGCACACGGTTGGCCAGGCGCGACCACAGGCACAGGCGATAGGCGACCTCGATCTCGGCATGGCCACGGACTGCCGCCGTCTGCTCGCGCGCTTCCTCCAGCCCCAGCCCCCTGGCCTCTTCCAGTAACAGACCTTCGAGCCCCTTGGGGCAAGTCAGCACGATTTCGTAACGATCAGACATGGTGTCCTACTGCCTATGGCAATCCGGGAGATGCGGCGGCGCACCTCGACTCAAAAATAAGTGACAAAACGTCACACGGCGACCCTTCGTCGGAATAAGCAAGCGCTCTCATTCGCACTAGCACTTTGCAGGCATGCCTGCGCTCAGCCAGGCCCCACGGCGTCTGGCCGAATGGGCCTGGATGTATGCCCAGCCCCCTTATGGCGCCACCCTCATTTAGGTTACGCCCTTATGACAAATCGATCATTCACAGGCCTCGGTGCATTCGTTAGAACACTACCTAAGGCGCTCGTTGCAACGGCGAGTGCACAGAAGGTCCGCCACGCCGGCAGCGGGCCTTCGCAGGCAGACATTTTCTGCCCGGCCTTGCCACAAGGCCAACGGGACATAACAGTCAACAGTGAGGGCAACACCCTATGAGAAGACTTAAGCGTGATCCGTTAGAACGAGCTTTCTTGCGCGGCTATCAGTACGGCATCAATGGTAAATCCCGCGAACTTTGCCCCTTTACCCTGCCATCGGTACGTCAAGCCTGGCTCAATGGCTGGCGTGAGGGCCGTGGTGACAACTGGGATGGGCTGACCGGCGCGGCCGGTATTCATCGACTCAACGAACTTCACGCTGTCGGCTGATCAGGATCACACCCGACTTCACCATGCCGACCCCATCCGGGCGGCGGGCGCAAGCCCAGGGGCTCCTTCGGGAGCCCTATTTATTTACGCAGTGCCGCGATCGCATCCACCGCTTCACGGATCAACGCCGGCCCCTTGTAGATGAACCCCGAATAGATCTGTACCAGGCTGGCGCCGGCAGCGATCTTCTCCGCCGCATGCCGACCTTCGGTGATACCGCCAACGGCGATGATCGGCAGTCGGCCGGACAGCTCGCCAGCCAGCACCTTGACGATATGCGTGCTCTTGTCGCGCACCGGCGCGCCGGACAGGCCACCGGCTTCGTCGCCATGGGCCAGCCCCTCGACACCTTCGCGGCTGAGCGTGGTGTTGGTCGCGATCACCGCGTCCATGTCCGCGCCCAATAGCGCCGACGCCACCAGCGCGGTTTCTTCATCGCTCATGTCCGGGGCGATCTTGATCGCCAGCGGCACGCGCTTGCCATGCTCCTGGGCCAGGTCCTCCTGACGGCGACGCAAGGCTTCCAGCAGTTCCTTGAGCGAGTCGCCGAACTGCAGGCTGCGCAGCCCGGGCGTGTTGGGCGAGCTGACATTGACCGTGACGTAGCTGGCGTGGGCGTACACCTTGTCCAGGCAAGCCAGGTAGTCATCCACCGCACGCTCCACCGGGGTATCGAAGTTCTTGCCGATATTGATGCCCAGTACACCCTTGAATTTCGCAGCCTTGACCCGCTCGAGCAGATGATCGACGCCCTGGTTGTTGAAACCCATGCGGTTGATCACTGCCTCGGCCTCCGGCAGGCGGAACAGGCGCGGTTTGGGGTTGCCTGGCTGCGGCCGTGGCGTCACGGTGCCGATCTCGACGAAACCGAAGCCAAGCTGGGCAAAGCCGTCGATGGCGTCGCCATTCTTGTCCAGCCCCGCCGCCAGCCCCACCGGATTGGCGAACTGCAGGCCCATCACGTTGACCGGCAAGCTGGCCGGCGCCTTGGTCAGCAAACCATTGAGCCCCAGACGACCACCCGCCCCGATCAGGTCGATGGACAGCTCGTGGGAGGTTTCCGGGGAAAGTTTGAACAGCAGCTCGCGGGCCAGGGTGTACATGGGCAGGCTCAGCTCGACAGATAGAGGGTGGGCGGACCGGCGATTATAGCCGTGCACGCATGACGGGCGCGAGGCACCTGCGCCAGATCAGCCCAGAGGGCGTAAGCTCAGCAGCTCGCCGGCATCATTGAATTCCAGAACGAAGGAACCATGGATGCCCGCATGGGTCAAATACGGCCGCAAATGATGCGCTGGCAAACTAACTCGGCGTCCGTCGCGGCTTTGCGCCATAATCCGGTTGGCCTGGCCCCGATAGATGGCCTGCACTCGTTCGGCCGATAACGCAATATCCAGCACCAAGCTGGGCATGGAGGCACCCTCGCAAATGAATGCGGCTATTTTGCCACAGACCTACGCAGCCACAGGCGCTCACGTGCCGCACCACGCTGTATGGGCAATAGCCGCCTGTGTCTGCCACACTGCAGTAGACGCTTCAGGAGCGACCTGTCGGCCATGAGCCTGCCCGAATCCTCCACCCTTGGTGGCCGCCTGACGGCCCTGGCACAACGCCTGGGGTTGCTGGGTCGTGCCTCGCGGCAGATCTTCGCCAGGGCCAGCGTGCTGCGTCTGCCATTCAAGGTGCTACCAGCGCCGGCCGACAGCATCTGCTGGCATGAGGGCCCGCAACTGCAACAGCTGCTCCACCTCCCTCGCGGCGCCCTGTCCGGCCCGGTGCAGGAGGACAAGGCCCAGGCGCATTCCGCACTGACCCAGGTCGTGGAGGCGCAGACGCAACAGCTGCAATCCTTCGACCTGCGCCTGATCGACGGTTTCGCCTGTACGACTCCCGCCCCCGGCTACGGCAGTTTCGAAGACTATGCGGCGAGCGAGCATTGCCGGCAGGTCCGCATCATCAGCTACAAGGACTTCCTCAAGGCCATGAGCCAGCCCTTGCCACGCTTCATGGCCGGCGACCCGGTCGAGTTGCTGCAAGCCAACTGGCGCACCCGCACATTCTGGGCAGGGGAAACACGAGGGGAAGCCTTCGCCAGTGCGATTGCCTATGCACGCAGACGCGGGCTGGAAGTGCTGCTGCCCGCCAACATGGTGCGTTATCGCCTGAGCGAGGCGGGGCTGGACAACCTGCAGCACCGCTACCACGTACTGGCCATGCCTGAAGAGGCCTGGAGCGATCCAGGCTTCATGGGCTTGCTGCTGGACAACGGCATACCCTACGCGCGCCTGTCGCTGCTGAAGAAAGCCGGCAAGCCGGAGTTCCTCCTGCTCCCCAAGGAGCACCAGGACGCCACCGCCCTGGGCGAAGGACTGCGCCTGGCCGGCGCGCCAAACGTGCTGGATTATCTGCGCCAGCTGGCAACTATCGCCGAGTGATCGCTGGCGTCTATTCGTCGCTGCCGCGCAACAGGCGTCCGATCATGTCCAGCGAATAACCTCGATAGGCGAGAAACCGCCCCTGCTTGGCACGCTCACGAGCGTCCATGGGCAACTGACCGGCGAACTTGCGCTGCCAGGTCTCACGCAATGACTCGAACCAGTCGATAGCACTTTCGCGCAGCGCCTGATCGATGTCGCCGCGCTCCAGCCCCCGCTGCCCCAGCTCTTCGCGAATGCGCTGCGGCCCATAGCCGGCACGCGCACGATAGGCAACGAAGCTTTCCAGATAGCGCGCCTCGGACAGCAGGCCTTCCTCGGACAAGCGCTGCAAGGCCGCCTCTATCAGCTCCTGCGGTGCACCGCGCTTGCGCAGCTTGCGCGTCAGCTCGACACGCCCGTGCTCACGCCGGGCAAGCAGGTCCATGGCCGCCCGCCGAACGGCGAGCGGGTTGTCCAGTATCGCGGTCATGCGTGCGCGGCAGGCTTAGAAGTCGACTTCTGCGTCAGCCAGGTCATCGGCAGTCGCCTTCGCCGGAGTGCTGCTGACCAGCAGCTTCTGGCGAATCTGACCTTCGATCTCGCGTGCCACGGCCTGATTGTCTTCCAGGTACTTGGCGGCGTTGGCCTTGCCCTGGCCGATCTTGTTGCCCTGGTAGCTGTACCAGGCACCCGACTTCTCGACCAGGCCCTGCTGCACGCCGAGGTCGATGATCTCGCCGTTGCGGTAGATGCCCTTGCCATAGAGGATCTGGAACTCGGCCTGACGGAAAGGCGGAGCGACCTTGTTCTTGACGATCTTAACCCGCGTTTCGCTACCGACCACCTCTTCACCCTCTTTCACCGCACCCGTGCGACGGATGTCCAGGCGAACCGAGGAGTAGAACTTCAGCGCGTTACCACCGGTAGTGGTTTCCGGGCTGCCGAACATGACACCGATCTTCATGCGGATCTGGTTGATGAAGATGACCAGGCAGTTGGCATTCTTGATGTTACCGGTGATCTTGCGCAGCGCCTGGCTCATCAGGCGAGCCTGCAGGCCGACGTGCATGTCACCCATCTCACCCTCGATTTCCGCCTTCGGTACCAGGGCCGCCACGGAGTCGACGATGATCACGTCGATGGCGTTGGAGCGCACCAGCATGTCGGTGATTTCCAGGGCCTGTTCGCCGGTGTCGGGCTGGGAGACCAGCAGGTCGTCGACGTTGACACCCAGCTTGCCGGCGTAATCCGGGTCCAGCGCGTGCTCGGCATCGACGAAGGCACAGGTGGCACCGAGCTTCTGCGCTTCGGCGATCACCGACAGCGTGAGCGTGGTCTTACCGGAGGATTCCGGACCGTAGATCTCGACGATACGGCCCTTGGGCAGGCCGCCGATGCCCAGCGCGATGTCCAGCCCCAGCGAACCGGTGGAAATGGCCGGAATAGCCTGGCGCTCGTGATCGCCCATGCGCATGACCGCGCCCTTGCCAAACTGCTTCTCGATCTGGCCCAGGGCAGCCGCCAAGGCACGCTTCTTGTTCTCGTCCATTCTATCCTCGCATGTTCAAGAGGGCCGGCAGGCCACCAACAACTGTATAAGTAGCCAGTATTATTCCACAGGGCAAGTCGTCCGCCTACCCCAGGGAAGGATTTTCCTCCGCCAACAGGGCGAGAAGCCCCGTCAGTGCGGCCTCGACCGTTTGTCGGCGCACCTGATCACGGCCTCCGGCGAACTGTTTGCGCACGCTGAAAAGCCGCTCACCATCGCCCCAGGCCAACCAGACAGTGCCCACCGGCTTCTCCGCCGAGCCGCCGTCGGGACCGGCCACTCCGCTGACCGCGACTGCGTAACGCGCGCCGCTGTGCGCCTGAGCCCCTCGCACCATCGCCTCGACGACTTCCTGGCTGACCGCACCGACGCTGACGAACAACTCGCTGCACACGTCCAGCTGCCTGGTTTTCTGCGCATTGGAGTAGGTGACATAGCCCGCCTCGAACCAGGCCGAACTGCCGGGAATGCGGGTAATGGCCTCGGCGATCCCACCGCCGGTGCAGGACTCTGCGGTGCTCACCTGGGCGCCCACCCTTTTCAACCCGTCACCCAGTTGCGCGGCCAGTCGATCGATTCTGTCCATGTCCGTCCCTCGTTCATCGAACGGACAACCCTACACAGCTTGAACCGCCAGTGGAACGCGCAAATGTCGTCTAGTGTTATCTCCGGTGACGGAACGAAAGGAGACGCGAGATGTGGCTGTCACGCAATAAAGAGCAGAAGGACGCGCCCAGCGCCGGAACGGCCGAGCTGCAGGCCATACGACAATCGATGGCGATGATCGAGTTCACCCCGGATGGCATCATCCTCGATGCCAATCGCGCCTTTCTCGAGGTGGTGGGCTACAGCCTGGAGGAGATCGTCGGCCAGCACCACCGACTGTTCTGTTCGCGCAGCCTGAGCGAGAGCCTGGCCTATCAGCAGTTCTGGCAGCGCCTGCGCCAGGGCGAACACTTCAGCGACCGCTTCCCCAGGCTGACGCGGGATCGCCGGGAAGTCTGGCTCGAAGCCACCTACATGCCGATCCGTGACGCCCAGGGCACGGTGACCAAGGTCATGAAGATCGCCACCGACATCACCCGTCAGGTCGCCGCCGAACACATGCACGAGAGCTACATCAAGGCCATCGACCGCTCCATGGCGGTGATCGAATTCAACCTGGATGGCGAGGTGGTCAGCGCCAACCAGAATTTCCTCGACCTGATGGGTTATACCCGCGACGAGGTGATCGGCCAGCATCACCGGATGTTCTGCCTGGCAGAAGACAGCCACAGCGACGACTACCGCGAGTTCTGGGCGCGCCTGAACAAGGGCGAGTTCATGTCCGACCGCTTTCGCCGCGTCACCAGGCACGGCCGCCAGGTCTGGCTGCGCGCGACCTACAACCCGCTGTACGACGCCAATGGACGCGTGTACGGCGTCGTCAAGTTCGCCAGCGACATCACCACCCAGGTCGAGCGCCGCGACTCCGAAGCCGCCGCCGCGCAGCTGGCCCACGACATCGCCAAGGAGACCGACGTCTCCGCCGATCACGGCACCCGCACCGTGGCGCAGACCGTCGCGGTGGTCAACGACATCGCCAGCGAACTGGCCAACGTTGCGGAGCAGATCGAAGGCCTGAACAAGCAGTCGGAACAGATCACCAGCATCGTCCAGGTCATCCGCGGCATCGCCGACCAGACCAACCTGCTGGCACTCAATGCCGCGATAGAAGCCGCACGCGCCGGTGAACAGGGGCGCGGATTCGCCGTGGTCGCCGATGAAGTCCGCCAGCTGGCCTCGCGCACCAGCCAGGCCACCCAGGAAATCAACGGTGTCGTCCAGGAGAACCAGAGCCTCACGCGTAACGCCGTGGCCAGCATGGCCACGACGCGCGAACACGCACGCACCGGCGTGGACCTGGCCAACCAGGCCGGCGAGGTGATTCGCGAGATACGCAGCGAGTCGCAGCGGGTGGTCGAAGCCGTCGCCCAGTTCTCGGTGACGTTCACCGACTGAACGCGAATCGCTGCCGATTCGGGGTCCACGCGGTGGGCGAAGTATGGGAAAATTCCCGGCTTCGTCACACCCACCGCACCTAAGGCCCGGCATGACCGATCTCTCCGCTCACACCCCGATGATGCAGCAATATTGGAAGCTGAAGAACCAGCACCCGGATCAGCTGATGTTCTATCGCATGGGCGACTTCTACGAGATCTTCTACGAGGATGCGAAGAAGGCCGCCAAGCTGCTGGACATCACCCTGACCGCGCGCGGCCAGTCGGCCGGTCAGTCGATTCCCATGTGCGGCATCCCCTTCCATTCGGTTGAAGGCTACCTGGCCAAACTGGTCAAGCTTGGCGAGTCGGTGGTGATCTGCGAGCAGGTCGGCGATCCGGCCACCAGCAAGGGCCCGGTCGAGCGCCAGGTGGTGCGCATCATCACTCCCGGCACCATCAGCGACGAGGCCCTGCTCGACGAACACCGCGACAACCTGCTGGCTGCCGTGCTGGGTGACGAGCGCCTGTTCGGCCTGGCCGTGCTGGACATCACCAGCGGCCGCTTCAGCGTTCAGGAAATCAGGGGCTGGGAAAACCTGCTGGCCGAACTGGAGCGTCTGAACCCCGCTGAGTTGCTGATCCCCGACGACTGGCCACAGGGCCTCCCGGCCGAAAAACGCAAGGGCTCTCGACGTCGCGCGCCCTGGGACTTCGATCGCGACAGTGCCTTCAAGAGCCTGTGCCAGCAGTTCGGCACCCAGGACCTGAAAGGCTTCGGCTGCGAAAACCTGACACTGGCCATCGGCGCCGCCGGCTGCCTGCTGGGCTACGCCAAGGAAACCCAGCGCACCGCCCTGCCCCACCTGCGCAGCCTGCGGCACGAACGCCTGGACGACACGGTGATCCTCGACGGCGCCAGCCGCCGCAACCTGGAGCTGGACATCAACCTCTCCGGCGGGCGCGACAACACCCTGCAATCGGTGATGGATCGCTGCCAGACCGCCATGGCCAGCCGCCTGCTGGGGCGCTGGCTGAACCGTCCGCTGCGTGATCGTGCCGTGCTCGAAGCGCGTCAGAACGCCATCGCCTGCCTGCTCGACGGCTACCGTTTCGAGACGCTGCAACCGCAGCTCAAGGAGATCGGCGACCTGGAGCGGATCCTGGCCCGTATCGGCCTGCGCAACGCCCGACCACGCGACCTCGCCCGCCTGCGTGACGCTCTCGCCGCACTGCCCGAGCTGCAGCAGGCGATGACTCCGCTGGACACGCCGCACCTGCAGCAACTGGCAAGCAGCATCGCCACCTACCCCGAGCTGGCCGACCTGCTGGCCCGTGCCATCATCGACAGCCCGCCGGCGGTCATCCGTGATGGTGGCGTGCTGAAGACCGGCTACGACGCCGAACTGGACGAACTGCAGGCGATGAGCGAGAACGCCGGCCAGTTCCTCATGGACCTGGAAGCACGCGAGAAGGCCCGTACCGGCCTGGCCAACCTCAAGGTCGGCTACAACCGCGTGCACGGCTACTTCATCGAACTGCCGACCAAGCAGGCGGAGTCGGCCCCCGCCGATTACATTCGCCGGCAGACGCTCAAGGGCGCCGAACGCTTCATCACCCCGGAGCTGAAGGAGTTCGAGGACAAGGCCCTGTCGGCCAAGAGCCGTGCCCTGGCCCGCGAGAAGATGCTCTATGACGAACTGCTGGAGCGCCTGATCGGCCACCTGGCGCCGCTGCAGGACAGTGCCGCGGCGCTGGCCGAACTGGACGTGCTGAGCAACCTGGGCGAACGCGCGCTGAATCTCGACCTGAACCGCCCGCGCTTCGTCGAAGAACCCTGCATGCGCATCGACCAGGGCCGCCACCCGGTGGTCGAGCAGGTGCTGACCACACCCTTCGTGGCCAACGACCTCGACCTCGACGACAACCGCCGCATGCTGATCATCACCGGTCCGAACATGGGCGGTAAATCCACCTACATGCGCCAGACCGCGCTGATCGTGCTGCTGGCGCACATCGGCAGCTTCGTCCCTGCCGCGGCCTGCGAACTGTCACTGGTCGACCGTATCTTCACCCGCATCGGCTCCAGTGACGACCTCGCCGGTGGACGCTCGACCTTCATGGTGGAGATGAGCGAAACCGCCAACATCCTGCACAACGCCAGCGAACGCAGCCTGGTGCTGATGGACGAGGTTGGCCGTGGCACCAGCACCTTCGACGGCCTGTCGCTGGCCTGGTCGGCGGCCGAACACCTGGCCCGCCTGCGCGCCTTCACCCTGTTCGCCACCCACTACTTCGAGCTGACCGTGCTTCCGGAAAGCGAGCCGGTGGTGGCCAACGTGCACCTCTCGGCCACCGAGCACAACGAGCGCATCGTCTTCCTCCACCACGTCCAGGCGGGGCCTGCGAGCCAGAGCTACGGCCTGGCCGTGGCACAGCTGGCGGGCGTGCCCGGCACCGTGATCAGCCGCGCCCGTGAGCACCTGGCACGCCTGGAAGCCACCAGCCTGCCGCACGATCGACCTCGGCAAGAGCCCGGACAGCCGCAAGCACCGATGCAGAGCGACCTGTTCGCCAGCACGCCGCACCCGCTGCTGGAGCAATTGCATACGATCAATCCGGATGATCTGACTCCGCGCAAAGCGTTGGAACTGTTATATACATGGAAGACGCAGATCTAACGCTCAATACAACAAACTGCTAGAATCGCGCGCAATTTTACGACCGCCCGGTTTACAGCCTGAGCCGCGGCCCCTGACAGAGCGCCTGAGAGCCCTTCACAGAAAGGGCCCAGGCCGCCGCCCGAGGAGAGAATCAGACATGACCTTCGTCGTCACCGACAACTGCATCAAGTGCAAATACACCGACTGCGTGGAAGTCTGCCCGGTGGACTGCTTCTACGAGGGCCCGAACTTTCTGGTCATCCATCCTGACGAGTGCATCGACTGCGCCCTGTGCGAGCCGGAGTGCCCCGCCCAGGCCATCTTCTCGGAAGACGAGGTGCCGGAAGATCAGCAGGAGTTCATCGAGCTGAACGCCGATCTGGCTGAAGTCTGGCCGAACATCACCGAGAAGAAAGACGCCCTGGCCGACGCCGAAGAGTGGGATGGCGTGAAGGACAAGCTGCAGCACCTGGAGCGCTAAGCCGCTGCAGAATGCAAAGACCCGCCAAGTGCGGGTCTTTTGCATTATGGGATAGCGTTGCTCGGAACAGTCGGCGCACCGCGGTGCACATCGAGGCCAGTTGCCGGCGCCACGCCTGACGTGGCGGGTGCCCCCCTGCGGATTGCGGGCAGGAATGGCGGGCAAAAAAAAGGTTCTTCGCGGAGTCTGGGGGAAGAGCGCGTTGACAGTCAGGGAAGTGGGTAAATTGGCAGTCGCCAAACGAACCAACCCCCACGCCCTGCTGCCACCGTGCATCCTATTGATCTTGCCCAGTTCTGGCCAGGCTACGCAGTCGTCGCCTGTCGCCCCTCTGCCGACAACATCCTGTTGATCGAACTCAAGCCTCAAGCCGACGCCATCCCCGAATGTGGGCGCTGCGGCCAAGCTTGTCCGCTGATCCACGAGCGCCGACTGCGTCGGATACGCGATCGGGATTTGTTGGATCAGCGCGTTCTGCTCCAGGTGCCTGTGCGCCGCGTTGACTGCCTGCGCTGTGGGCGGGTGACCGAGCGGATCGCCTGGCTGGAGCCGGCGTCACGTCTGACGCGGCGCTTGCAGGCCTGGCTCGAGGCTTTGCTGCAACTGCTGCCGATCAGCCACGTCAGCCGCCTCACCGGCATACACTGGCACACGCTCAAGCAACTCGACAAACGTCGGCTGGATGCCGCCGTCGGCACCTTCGAGCCGGGTGATGTGCGTTGCCTGGTGATGGACGAGTTCGCCCTGCACAAAGGCCATCGCTACGCCACGGTGATCATGGATGCCGAGCGCACGCGGGTGCTATGGGTCGGTCATGGCAACAGCCGCGAGGCGATCCGCCCATTCTTTGAGTTACTGGGCGAGCGCTGCCAACGGATCGAAGCGGTGGCGATGGACATGAACACCGCCTTCGATTTGGAGGTGAAGCGGCACTGCCCTCAAGCCGAAGTGGTGTACGACCTGTTCCATGTGGTGGCGCGCTACGGGCGTGAGGTGATCGACCGTATCCGCGTCGACCAGGCCAATCTCCTGCGCGATGACAAACCGGCACGCAAGGTGGTCAAGCAGAGCCGCTGGCTGTTGCTGCGCAATCGCGAAAACCTGAAGGACGGCCAAGCCGTGCAGTTGCAGGAGTTGCTCGCCGCCAACCAGCCATTGGCCACGGTCTACGTGCTCAAGGATGCGTTAAAGGAAGTCTGGTACGCCCCCACTGTGCGGGAGGGTTGGCGGCGCTGGCGAAGTTGGCTGCGGCATGCTCGGGACAGCGGTCTGGCGCCGCTCCAACGCTTTGCCCGGAATCTGCGCAAATACGCCCGTGGCATCCTCGCAAGCGCCCGCTTCCCCCTGCACACCAGCGTCCTGGAAGGCGTGAACAACCGCATCAAGGTGATCAAGCGGATGGCCTATGGCTTCCGGGACTCTGACTACTTCTTCCTGAAAATCAAGGCCGCCTTCCCCGGGAAAGCGCGATGAACCAAAAAAAAGGGGCGGCTTGCGCCGCCCACTTTTATTCCCTAGTCCCTTTATTTCCAAGCCCATCGTCCTGATGAATCGCTTCTTGCGATGTTCCTGATCATCGTCCTGATGACCTGTGCTTATCCCTAAGCACGGTTGTGATATTAGCCGCTACAGACTTCCCTGCAAGCCGGCAAAAACCGCCCTCACCCAGTCCTTTAAAATAAAAACATGTTCAAAAACAATGAGTTAAAAAATAAAAAGACAAAAACAAGAGGCAGCCACCCCAAACGCTGACAGCGTCTGTAAGCGATGACTTACACGGGGACGCAGAAAAAACCCGGCCGAAGCCGGGTTGGTGATCGAGGCGAACGCTACTGGAACAGTGCGTCGCTCGAAAGGCCATTCTTTTCGAGGATCTCGCGCAGACGCTTGAGCGCCTCCACCTGGATCTGCCTGACCCGCTCGCGGGTCAGACCGATCTCCTGTCCCACCTCTTCCAGCGTACAGCTCTCATGGCCACGCAAGCCGAAGCGGCGTACCACGACTTCACGCTGCTTGTCGGTCAGGTCCGAGAGCCACTGGTCGATACTCTGGGACAGGTCATCGTCCTGCAGCAGCTCACACGGGTCGGTCGGACGATCGTCGGTCAGGGTGTCGAGCAACGTCTTGTCCGAGTCCGGACCGAGCGAGACGTCCACCGAGGACACCCGCTCGTTGAGGCCAAGCATGCGCTTGACCTCACCCACCGGTTTTTCCAGCAGGTTGGCAATTTCTTCCGCTGAAGGCTCATGGTCGAGCTTCTGGGTCAGTTCACGAGCCGCACGCAGGTATACGTTGAGCTCCTTGACCACATGAATCGGCAAACGGATGGTTCGCGTCTGGTTCATGATGGCCCGTTCGATGGTCTGGCGGATCCACCAGGTCGCATAGGTTGAAAAACGGAAACCACGCTCCGGATCGAACTTCTCCACAGCGCGAATCAACCCCAGGTTCCCCTCTTCGATCAGATCGAGCAGAGAGAGGCCGCGATTGACGTAACGCCGAGCGATCTTGACGACCAGGCGCAGGTTGCTCTCGATCATGCGCTTGCGCCCGGCAGGGTCGCCCTTCTGCGCCAGGCGCGCGAAGTGCACTTCCTCTTCGGGAGTGAGCAAGGGAGAGAAACCGATTTCGTTGAGGTAAAGCTGAGTGGCGTCGAGCGCCCGGGTGTAATCGATGTACTTGTGCTGCTTGGAGGGAGCGGCGTTCTTGGTCTTGGTACGCGCGACCGGTGCTTCCACCTCATCGCCCTGAACCTCGCCCAAGACGATACCCGGCTCCATGAGGAGCAGCTCATCGTCGACGTCAAACTCCGGCGCTTCTTTTTTTGTGAGAGCCATTGTTGTTGTCCCTAGCTGAGTTCGACAACAGACTCTGGCGGAACCGTCCTGGCCATACCTGAGCCCGTCCCTCCCACGAGATGGAACGAGTCAGCGGCGGATCAACGACGTGGCAGGTATTGCAGTGGATCGACAGGCTTACCTTGGCGGCGAATCTCGAAGTGCAGTTTCACCCGGTCGGCCCCTGTTGATCCCATCTCGGCAATGCTTTGCCCGGCTTTGACCTGCTGCCCCTCCCGTACCAACAGCCTGCGGTTGTGACCGTAGGCACTTACGTAGGTGTCGCTGTGCTTGATGATGATCAATTCGCCGTAGCCCCGCAAACCACTCCCGGCGTACACCACCGACCCATCAGACGCAGCTAAAACAGGCTGTCCTAATTCCCCGGCGATATCAATGCCTTTATTCAAACTACCGTTTGAGGAAAAACGGCTGATCACCGAGCCCTGCGTTGGCCAGGCCCAGCCACTGGCCGAGCGACTCACGGGCGTTACAGGTGTCGTGGCAGGCGTGCTGGCGACAGGCGGCTTGGCCGGCTTGGTCGCGGGCGGCGCGGTGACGGGAGTAGCAGGCTGAACCGGCCTGCTGGTTGTCGGCGTGCTGCTGCGAACGGGGGTCGACGCCACCGGCTGGCTGGCCAGGGCGCGATTGTCGAAGCGGATGATCTGGCCGACACGGATCAGGTAGGGATCACGCAGGCCATTGTGGGCAGCCAGGGCCTTCCAGTCCCAGCCGAAGCGGAAGGCGATCGAGTACAGGGTGTCGCCGCGCTGCACCACGTAGTGACCACTGCGCACGGGCTGACGCTGGATCACCGGCGCCCGCCCCTGGTTCTGCCCGCGCTCCACCACCTGTACGCCACCGGGAGGCGAACTGACGCAACCGGCCAGCGCGGCAACGGCGAGCGTGACCAGTGGCAGGCGCAGCGCCATGGTGGCGCGAAGCAGAACGTGAACGACGGTGCGACTCACCCGATGGCTCCCTGAATGATTCCGAGTACGGCGTATTGTGCCGTATTTATTCGGCGCGACCAGCATCGGCGGGTTGACGCTGTGCCAGCCACTCCAGGCCCAGCACCAGCACGATCCCGCCAATCGCCAGCAGCACGGCAATCAGCAGCTGTGCATCCTGGCCGCTGATCTCGGCAAAATGCCCGGGCAGCAGGTTGTGCTGCAACAGCGGCACCTGCTCACCCTTGCTGTCGATACGCCAGGTGAGCGTCTCCTTCCAGGGCCAGACCTTGTTCAGCGAACCGAGCATCAGGCCACTGAGAAAGGCCAGGCTCAGATCACGCCAGCGCGCCAGCAGCCAGCTGAGCAGCCGGGCAAAGCTGAGCAGCCCGAGCAGGCAGCCAGCGGCGAACACGCCCAGCACCAGGAGGTTGAGGTCCTTCACCGCTCCCAGCACCACCGAGTAGAGCCCCAGCAGCAGAAGAATGAAGCTGCCGGAGATTCCCGGCAGGATCATCGCGCAGATGGCGATCGCCCCCGCCAGGAACAGGGTCGGCAGGTCGCTCCCCCAGTGCATCGGGGCGGCCACGGTGATCCAGTAGGCGAACCCCAGGCCGAGCAGGAAACTCAGCACCCGCGTCCAGTTCCAGCGCCCGATCTCGCGCCCCACCAGGTAGGTGGACACGAGGATCAGACCGAAGAAGAACGACCAGACCGGTATCGGGTGATGCTTGAGCAGGTAGGTGATCAGCCGTGCGAGGGTGAGGATGCTGGTCAGAATGCCGCTGAACAGCACCAGCAGAAAGGTCGCATTGGCTTTCTGCCAGGCGTCCTTGATACGGCCGCGCAGCAACAACAGAAGCGCATCGGGAACGCTGGCGATGGAGCGCAGCAGCTCGTCGTAGATGCCACTGATGAAGGCGATGGTACCGCCGGAGACGCCAGGCACCACATCGGCAGCGCCCATGGCCATGCCCTTGGCGTAGAGCAGGAAATGTTTCTTCATGGATCCTTCCAGAACGATAAAGCGGTCAGGCCAGTGGCCCGTTGAGTAACGGCACGAAACGCACGGCATCGAGCACGTGTCGGGAAAAGCCCTCCTCCTCGCGCACGATCAGCAACAGTTGCTGCACGTCGCCGCTGCCGACCGGTATGACCAGGCGACCACCCGGTGCCAGCTGGTCGAGCAGCGCCTGCGGTACCTGCGCAGCGGCGGCGGTGACGATGATGCCGTTGTACGGGCCCAGCGCATTCCAGCCTTCCCAGCCATCACCCCAGCGAAAGACCACGTTGCGCAGGCTGAGTTCGACGAGGCGCTCCTTGGCGCGCTCCTGCAGCCCCTGGATGCGCTCCACGGAGAACACCCGCTCGACCAGTTGCGCCAGCACGGCGGTCTGGTAGCCGGAACCGGTGCCGATCTCCAGCACCTTGTCCAGCGGCCCGGCGGCCAGCAGCAACTCGGTCATGCGGCCGACCATGTAGGGCTGGGAAATGGTCTGGTTGTGACCGATGGGCAGTGCGGTGTCCTCGTAGGCGCGGTGCGCCAGCGCCTCATCCACGAACAGATGGCGCGGTGTACGGCGGATCACTTCCAGCACCCGCGCGTTGGACAATCCTTCCTCGTAGAGGCGCTGAATCAGCCGCTCACGGGTGCGCTGCGAGGTCATGCCGATCCCGCTGCGCTGCATGTCGTCCTGTCCACGCATCAGAAGATTCCCTCCAGCCAGCCGTCCATACTTTCGAGGGCTTCATTGAACGTCCGGTCGAGCCGCAGCGGCGTGACCGAAACGTAACCCTGCATCACGGCGTGGAAGTCGGTGCCCGGGCTGCCGTCCTCGACATCACCCGCGGCCGCGATCCAGTAACCTTCCTTGCCACGCGGATTGACCGCCTTGACCGGCGCCGGCGCGCGGGCACGGTGGCCCAGACGGGTCAGTTGCACGCCGCGGATATGCTCGAGCGGCAGGTTCGGCACGTTGACGTTGAGCACGGTACGCGGTGGCAGGTCGAGCTGCGCGTGCGCCTCGACCAGCTTGCGGGCGAAATAGGCAGCCGTCGGCAGGTTGTCGGGCAGGCGCGACAGCAGCGAGAAGGCAAACGCCGTCTTGTCCAGGAAACGCCCTTCCAGCGCAGCGGCGACGGTGCCGGAATAGAGCACGTCATCACCCAGGTTCGCCCCCAGGTTGATACCGGAGACGACCATCTCCGGCGTCTGCTCGAGCAGGCCGTTGATGCCCAGGTGCACGCAGTCGGTCGGGGTGCCATTGAGGCTGATGAAGCCGTTGGGCAGCGCCACCGGATGCAGCGGACGGTCGAGTGTCAGCGCACTGCTGGCACCGCTCTTGTCTTCGGCCGGCGCAACCACCACGCACTCGGCGTAATCGGCCAGCGCCTGGTACAACGCGGCGATACCGGGTGCGTTCACCCCGTCGTCGTTGGAAATCAGAATTCGCATGGAGTATCCGTCTGCCCTGTCGGCATGAGGTCGACGAGCTCGCGCACCACGACGGTGGCGAAACTCCCGGCC
Organism: Ectopseudomonas khazarica; assembly: GCF_017915135.1. NCBI lineage: Bacteria > Pseudomonadati > Pseudomonadota > Gammaproteobacteria > Pseudomonadales > Pseudomonadaceae > Ectopseudomonas > Ectopseudomonas khazarica. The sequence continues at coordinate 3,640,255 of NZ_CP068551.1, forward strand.
GGCAGGACGAATGCAAGTTGCAGAATATCGGGTTCCGGATAATGCCACGTAAGGCTCTGAATGGGGAGGCGCAGAATGCGTCGTTCGTGAGCCATGCCCGCCTTGCTCAACCAGGCGAGCAGCGCCGGCTCCTCACTGCCGACCGCCTGCTCCAGCTCGTTCACCGCCTGCGCGGTCGGGGGCAGCCCTTCGCCCCAGAGCGGCCCGGTGGGGTGCAGATCGAGGATCGCCAGGCGCGGATCCTGGCACTCGGCCTCGCCGGCCATGAAGAAGCTGCGGCTGGTGGTGAAGGCCAGCAGATCGCCGACGCACGCCTGGTTCCAGCTCCCTGCGGCGACCCGCTCGGCCAGCACACGGTTGAACAGGTAGCTGCGTGCCGAAGACAGCAGCCGCGAACGCAGGTTGCGCTGCACCGGCAGCTCCTCGCGCTCGGCATGGCGCCGCGCCTCCTGCAGGTTGCCACCGTCGAAGCCGAAACGCTGCAGCCCGTAATAGTTGGGCACGCCCTGTTCGGCGATCTGCCGCAAGCGCTGCTCCAGCGCCTCGCGGTCGGCCTGCAGCGCGGTCAGGCGCAGGATGAAGCCGTTGGCCGAATGGGCACCGCGCTGCAGCTTGCGATTGTGTCGCTCGCGCTTGAGGATGCTCAGTGCCGGGCTTTCGGCGGCCGCCAGATCGGGGTCGGCCTTGCCTGGCAGGTGCAGGCTGAACCATTGCCGGGTGAGTGCCTGGCGATCCTTGAGGCCGGCGTAGCTGACCGCCTTGAGGGGCAGCCCCGCAGCGCGGGCGATGCGACGGGCGGCATCCTCGGTGTTCAGGCCGCGCTTCTCCACCCACAGCCAGAGGTGTTCACCCTGGCCGGTGAGCGGAATGTCCAGCACTTCATCGACCTGGAAGTCCTCGGCGGTGGCCTTGAGCACGGCGCGCCCGCAGGCCTCGCCATGGGCGCGCGGGCCCAGCAGCTGCTGCTCGTTCATGCCTTGACCAGCAAGGCCACGGCATGCACCGCGATCCCTTCCTCACGCCCGGTGAAGCCCAGCTTCTCGGTGGTGGTGGCCTTGACGTTGACCTGGTCCAGCTGCACGCCGAGATCCGCAGCGATGCACGCGCGCATGGCCTCGATGTGCGGCGCCATCTTCGGCGCCTGGGCGACGATGGTGGCGTCGACATTGCCCACCGCGAAGCCCTTGGCTCGCACCAGCCCCATCACGTGACGCAGCAGCGCGCGGCTATCGGCGCCCTTGAAGGTCGGATCGGTATCGGGAAAGTGCTTGCCGATGTCACCCAGCGCCACCGCGCCGAGCAGGGCGTCGCTCAGTGCGTGCAGCAGCACATCACCGTCGGAATGAGCGACGAGACCGAACCTGTGGGGAATCCGCACGCCACCGAGGGTGATGAAATCGCCATCGCCGAAGCGGTGTACGTCATAGCCATGACCGATACGCATAAAGAACAACGCCCTGAAAAAGTCAGGGCGCAATTCTAACCGGTTTGCCGGCTCGCTCGGATGAAATCCGCTCGAGTCAGGCCTGAGCCAGTGCCTGCGCATGGTGACGCAGGTGATCCTCGATGAAGCTGGCGATGAAGTAGTAGCTGTGGTCATAGCCAGGCTGCAAACGCAGGATCAGCGGATGGCCGACCGCCCTGGCAGCCGCCTCCAGCGCCTCGGGTTTGAGCTGGTTCTCGAGGAAATCGTCACGATCGCCCTGATCCACCAGGATCGGCAGACGCTCGCTGGCCTCGGCCAGCAGCGCACAGGCATCCCACTCTTTCCAGCGCGAACGGTCTTCGCCGAGGTAGCGCGACAGTGCCTTCTCGCCCCAGGGGCAGTGCATCGGATTGCTGATCGGCGAGAACGCCGACAGCGAGCGATAGCGCCCCGGGTTGCGCAGCGCGCAGACCAGCGCACCATGCCCGCCCATCGAGTGGCCGGCGATGCCACGGCGGTCGGACACCGGGAAGTTGGCCTCGATCAGCGCGGGCAACTCCTGCACCACGTAGTCGTGCATGCGGTAGTTGCGCGCCCAGGGCTCCTGGGTAGCGTTGACGTAGAAGCCCGCGCCCTTGCCGAAGTCCCAGGCGTTGTCCGGGTCACCCGGCACATCGTCACCACGCGGACTGGTATCCGGCGCCACGATCACCAGCCCCAGCTCGGCGGCCAGGCGCTGCGCCCCGGCCTTCTGCATGAAGTTCTCGTCGGTGCAGGTCAGCCCGCTCAGCCAGTACAGCACCGGCAGCCTGCCGCCCTGCTCGGCCTGCGGCGGCAGGTAGACGGCGAACACCATGTCGCAACCCAGGGTGGTGGAACGGTGGCGATAGCGCTTGTGCCAGCCACCGAAACTCTTCTGGCAGGAAATGTTTTCCATAAGCCCCTCCGGACAGCGTCAGGCCACAAGCGACAGGCCACTGGTCGCTTGTAGCTCGTCGCTTGCCGCTATCAGAAATGGATGACGGTACGGATGCTCTTGCCTTCGTGCATCAGCTCGAACGCCTCGTTGATCTCGTCCAGACCCATGTTGTGGGTGATGAAGGTGTCCAGCGGGATTTCACCCTTCTGCGACTTCTCCACATAGCCCGGCAGCTCACTGCGGCCCTTGACGCCACCGAAGGCGCTGCCGCGCCAGACACGCCCGGTGACCAGCTGGAACGGACGGGTGCTGATCTCGGCACCGGCCGGTGCCACGCCGATGATGGTCGACTCGCCCCAGCCCTTGTGGCAGCACTCCAGCGCGGCACGCATCAGCTGCACGTTGCCGATGCACTCGAAGCTGTAGTCGACGCCGCCGTCGGTCATTTCGACGATGACGTCCTGGATCGGCTTGCTGTGCTCCTTCGGGTTGACGAAGTCGGTCAGTCCCAGCTCGCGGGCGACCGCTTCCTTGGCCGGGTTGATGTCGATACCGATGATGCGCGAGGCCTTGGCCATCTTGGCGCCGATGATCGCCGCCAGGCCGATGCCGCCGAGACCGAAGATGGCCACGGTAGCGCCCTCTTCCACCTTGGCGGTGTTGAGTACGGCACCGATGCCGGTGGTCACGCCGCAACCGAGCAGGCAGACCTTGTCCAGCGGCGCTTCCTTGGGGATCACGGCAACCGAGACTTCCGGCAACACGGTGTACTCGGAGAAGGTCGAGCAGCCCATGTAGTGATAGATCGGCTCGCCGTTGTAGCTGAAGCGGGTGGTGCCGTCCGGCATCAGGCCCTTGCCCTGGGTGGCACGCACCGAGCTGCACAGGTTGGTCTTCTGCGATTTGCAGAATTTGCACTCGCCGCATTCGGCGGTGTACAGCGGGATCACATGGTCACCGACCTTGACCGAGGTCACGCCCTCGCCGACCGCCTCGACGATGCCGCCACCCTCGTGCCCCAGCACGCAGGGGAAGACGCCTTCGGAATCCTGGCCAGACAGGGTGTAGGCATCGGTGTGGCAGACGCCGGTGGCGACGATGCGCACCAGCACTTCACCGGCCTTCGGCGGCTCGACATCGATCTCGACGATCTTCAGCGGCTCGTTGGGGCCGAATGCGACGGCAGCGCGGGACTTGATCATGGAAGCTCTCCTGAGCGTGAGTGAACGTGGCGAGCAGTCTAGATCAAGCCAATAAAGAGATAATCAGAGAAATATCAAAACATTATTGCTACACAGGGATAATATGCCGCCTGCTGCTGACAGCTGCTCGCGGATCACCCGTCAGCCGGCACCCGCAGCCCGATGGAGAACACATGAATCGCTGGGAAGGACTCGACGAGTTCGTCGCCGTTGCCGAATGCGGCCAGTTCAGCGCCGCCGCCGAGCGCCTGGGCCTGTCCACCTCGCAGGTCAGTCGCCAGGTGGCGCGCCTGGAAGACCGCCTGCAAAGCCGCCTGTTCTACCGCAGCACCCGGCGCGTGGCGCTGACCGAGGCCGGCCAGCTGTTCCTGCAGCATTGCCAGCGCCTGCAGGATGCTCGCGAGGAGGCGCTGCGCGCGGTTGGCGACCTGGGGGCGGAACCCAAGGGCCTGCTGCGCCTGACCTGCGCCGTCGCCTATGGCGAGCGCTTCATCGTGCCACTGGTGAACGACTTCATGGCCCGCCACCCCCAGCTGCGCGTGGAAATCGAGCTGAGCAACCGCCAGCTCGACCTGCTTCACGAGGGCCTGGACCTGGCCATCCGCCTGGGACGGCTGCAGGACTCGCGCCTGATGGCCGCGCGCCTGGCTCCTCGCGAGATGTACCTGTGCGCGGCGCCGGAGTACCTGCAGCGCTACGGGCGCCCGCATTCGCTGTCGGAACTGGCGCGGCACAACTGCCTGATCGGCAGCAGCGACCACTGGGGCTTTGCGGAGAACGGCCGGGAAACCCAGGTTCGCGTGCAGGGCAACTGGCGCTGCAACAGCGGTCAGTCGGTACTCGACGCGGCGCTACGCGGTTTCGGCCTCTGCCAGCTGCCGGACTACTACGTGCTCGAGCACCTGCGCAGCGGGCGCCTGGTGTCGCTGCTGGAGCAGCACCGCCCGCCGAACACGGCGGTGTGGGCCCTCTATCCGCAGCAGCGCCACCTCTCCCCCAAGGTCCGCCAGCTGATCGATACCCTGCGCTCCGGCCTCAGCCAGCGCGCCGAATACCGTGTGCCGAGCTGACGCCACGCTGAACGGTCATGGAATGTCACAAGCCGGCGAGAAACTCGGACGCGGCAACAGCGTCGTAACCATGAGCCCCGCCGACGGGGCTTCGCCACTCATCAGCATGAGGACATGGTTATGCAGGTTCTGGTCAACAGCGGTAAGCACGTTGCCTCCTCGATGGCCCTGAAGGACGACATTCGCAGTCGCGTGCAAGCCAAGCTGCAACGCTACGAAGACCATCTCACCCGGATCGAACTCCACCTCTCCGACGAAAATGCGCTCAAGAACGGCCCACAGGACAAACGCTGCAAGGTGGAAGCGCGAATGAAGGGCCGTGACCCGCTGACGGTTTCCCACGATGCGGCCGAGTTGCAGCAGGCCATCGACGGTGCGGTGAACAAGCTGACCCATGCACTGGAACGCAACCTCGGCAAGGATGCCAAGCGCTGGGCTCACTGAGACTCAGCGCGGCTCCGACCACAGGACCTGCAGATACTGCAGGTCTTCCGGGCGGGTCACCTTGAGGTTGTCCGCCCGCCCCTCGACCAGACGCGGCGCCAGTCCGGCCCACTCCATGGCCGACGCCTCATCGGTGATCGCCACCTGCGCCCGCAAGGCCTGCGCCAGTGCCTGGCGCAAGGCGCCAAGGCGAAACATCTGTGGCGTATAGGCTTGCCAGATCACGCTGCGATCGACGGTTTCCTGCACCCGTCCGTCGGCGCCGGCACGCTTGAGGGTATCGCGGGCGGGCACCGCCAGCAGGCCACCGACCGGGTCGTCGGCCAGGCTGTCCAGCAGGCGTTGCAGGTCTTCCAGAGCCAGATTGGGGCGGGCAGCGTCATGCACCAGCACCCAGTCGTCGTCGGCTGCGCCTTCGCTCTTCAGGGTTTCGAGGCCGGCCAGCACCGAATCGGCGCGCTCCCGCCCACCGGCAGCCCGGCGGATGCGCGGATCGCTGGCGACGGCCAGCGCAGGCCAGTACGGATCGTCAGCCGTCAGGCTCACCACCACCCCACGCAGAGCGGGATGATCGAGAAAGCGCTGCAGCGTGTGCTCGAGAATGCTGCGACCGGCCACCTGCAGGTACTGCTTGGGACGATCGGCGGCCATGCGCGCGCCGATACCGGCGGCTGGAATCACCAGCCAGAATCTCGCGCTCATTCGGTCAGCAAGTAGAGGGTCTCGCCCTCTTTGAGCATGCCCAGCTCCTGGCGTGCACGCTCTTCGACGGTCTCCATGCCGCGCTTGAGCTCCATCACCTCGGCCTCGAGGATACGGTTGCGCTCCAGCAGGCGCTCGTTCTCGCCGCGCTGCTCGGCAATCTGCTGCTGCAGACGACTGACCTGGGCAAGACTGCCCTCGCCGACCCACAGGCGATACTGCAGACCGGCCAGCAACAGGATCAGCACGATGAACAGCCAGTACGGACTACGCATGGAGCGGCGGCTCGCGAAATGAGTCATCGGCATGGTAGGGGCTGCGTTCATGCTTGAAAAGAAGCGGACTGATGAGTGACATGGGTTTTAAGGTCCTGCATCCGTGCAATGGTTCCCTGATGGCGACGAGGCACCCACGAAAAAGGGCGACTTGCGTCGCCCTTTTCCAAAGCCAAACGATCTTGCGAGTCAGCGTCCTGCCAGGAAAAACAGGTGCGGAAGCGGAGTTTACTGAAGCCAATGAGCATGAGTCACTCCACTCCCCCTTCGAGCAGCGCTGAGGCGGCTTGCCGAACCTGTTCCTGACGCTGCAGGAGCGACGCGCAACAGGCCGTTGTCAGCCGCGGAACTCGGCGCGGCCGTTGTACGCGGCCTTGCCACCCAGCTGCTCTTCGATGCGCAGCAGCTGGTTGTACTTGGACACGCGATCGGAGCGGCACAGCGAACCGGTCTTGATCTGGCCTGCGGCAGTGCCCACGGCCAGGTCGGCGATGGTGCTGTCTTCGGTTTCGCCGCTGCGGTGCGAGATCACGGCGGTGAAGCCGGCGGCCTTGGCCATCTGGATGGCTTCCAGGGTCTCGGTCAGCGAGCCGATCTGGTTGAACTTGATCAGGATCGAGTTACCGATCTTCTCGTCGATACCACGCTTGAGAATCTTGGTATTGGTGACGAACAGGTCGTCACCGACCAGCTGCACCTTGGCGCCGATCTTGTCGGTCAGCACTTTCCAGCCGGCCCAGTCGGACTCGTCCATGCCGTCTTCGATGGAGATGATCGGGTAGCGCTGGGTCAGACCGGCCAGGTAGTCGGCGAAGCCTGCGGCGTCGAACACCTTGCCTTCGCCTTCCAGGTCGTACTTGCCGTCCTTGAAGAACTCGCTGGAGGCGCAGTCCAGGGCCAGGGTCACGTCGTCACCCAGCTTGTAGCCGGCGTTGGCCACGGCTTCGGCGATGGCGGCCAGCGCGTCTTCGTTGGACGCCAGGTTCGGCGCGAAGCCACCCTCGTCACCCACGGCGGTGTTCAGGCCACGGGCCTTGAGCACGGCCTTGAGGTGATGGAAGATCTCGGCGCCCATGCGCAGGGCATCGGCGAAGTTCTTGGCGCCGACCGGCTGGACCATGAACTCCTGAATGTCGACGTTGTTGTCGGCGTGCTCGCCGCCGTTGATGATGTTCATCATCGGCACCGGCATGGAGTAGACGCCCGGCGTACCGTTGAGGTCGGCGATGTGTGCGTACAGCGGCACGCCCTTGGCCTGCGCGGCGGCCTTGGCGGCAGCCAGGGACACGGCGAGGATGGCGTTGGCGCCCAGCGAAGCCTTGTTCTCGGTGCCGTCGAGTTCGATCATCGCACGGTCCAGCGCCTGCTGATCGGTCGCGTGCTTGCCCAGCAGCAGGTCGCGGATCGGGCCGTTGATGTTGGCCACGGCCTTCAGTACGCCCTTGCCCAGGTAGCGGCTCTTGTCACCGTCACGCAGCTCCAGCGCTTCGCGCGAGCCGGTGGAGGCGCCGGAGGGTGCGCAAGCGCTGCCGACGATGCCACCTTCGAGGATGACGTCGGCTTCCACGGTGGGATTGCCACGGGAGTCGAGAACCTCACGACCCTTGATGTCGACGATCTTTGCCATTCTTGTTAACACTCCAATAGTTGACGGTAAGACGGCAGCAGCGGGCTGCGCGAGACCGCCGCTGCCCACGGGCAGGTCGGCGGCACACTCTGACTCACGGGTCAGGGGGATTTTCTGGGGCGGCACTTTACCGGATTGCGACCGGTTCAGGCAGTCTCGATCGGCGGAAAACTCTTCACCAGGTCATCCAGCTGCTTGAGCTGAGCGAGGAAGGGCTCCAGCTTGTTCAGGCGCAGCGCACAGGGACCGTCGCACTTGGCGTTTTCCGGCTCCGGATGCGCCTCGAGGAACAGACCGGCAAGGCCCTGGCTGATACCGGCCTTGGCCAGGTCGGTGACCTGGGCACGGCGGCCGCCGGCGGAATCGGCACGACCGCCCGGCATCTGCAGGGCATGGGTCACGTCGAAGAACACCGGGTACTCGAACTGCTTCATGATGCCGAAGCCGAGCATGTCCACCACCAGGTTGTTGTAGCCGAAGCTCGAACCACGCTCGCAGAGGATCAGCTGATCGTTACCGGCTTCCTCGCACTTGTGCAGGATGTGCTTCATCTCCTGCGGCGCGAGGAACTGCGCCTTCTTGATATTGATCACCGCGCCGGTCTTGGCCATGGCCACCACCAGGTCGGTCTGCCGGGAGAGGAAGGCCGGCAGCTGGATGATGTCGCACACCTCGGCCACGGCAGCCGCCTGATGCGGCTCGTGAACGTCGGTGATCACCGGCACGCCGAAGGTCTTCTTCACTTCCTCGAAGATCTTCATGCCCTCTTCCAGGCCGGGGCCACGGAAGGAGGTGACGGAGGAGCGGTTGGCCTTGTCGAAGCTGGCCTTGAACACGTAGGGGATACCGAGCTTCTCGGTGACCCGCACATACTCCTCGCACGCCTGCATGGCCAGGTCGCGCGATTCGAGTACGTTGATACCCCCGAACAGCACGAACGGCTTGTCGTTGGCGATCTCGATATCGCGGACCTTGATGATCTTCTGAGCCATGCCTTAGACCTTCTTCCCTTTCTGCGCCAGCGCGGCGTTGACGAACCCGCTGAACAGCGGGTGGCCGTCACGCGGCGTGGAGGTGAATTCCGGGTGGAACTGGCACGCGACGAACCACGGGTGATCCGGCGCCTCGACCACCTCGACCAGCGCGCCGTCACCGGAACGGCCAGTGACCTTCAGGCCGGCGTCGGTCAGTTGCGGCAGCAGGTTGTTGTTCACCTCGTAGCGGTGACGATGACGCTCGACGATCACGTCCTTGCCATAGCAGTCATGCACCAGCGAACCGGCCTGCAGCTGGCAGTCCTGCGCGCCGAGGCGCATGGTGCCGCCCAGGTCGGAGCTTTCGCTGCGCTGCTCGACGCTGCCTGCGGCGTCCTGCCATTCGGTGATCAGACCCACCACCGGATGCTGGCTGGCCATGTCGAACTCGGTGGAGTTGGCGTCGCTCCAGCCCACCACGTTACGGGCGTACTCGATGACCGCCACCTGCATGCCGAGGCAGATACCCAGGTAAGGGATCTTGTTCTCGCGGGCGTACTGCACGGTCTTGATCTTGCCTTCCACGCCACGCAGACCGAAGCCGCCGGGCACCAGGATGGCGTCCACGCCTTCGAGCAGCGCGGTGCCCTGGTTCTCGATGTCTTCGGAATCGATGTAGCGCAGGTTGACCTTGGTCCGGTTCTGGATGCCGGCGTGGCTCATCGCTTCGATCAGCGATTTGTACGCGTCCAGCAGCTCCATGTACTTGCCGACCATGGCGATGGTGACTTCTTTTTCCGGGTTGAGCTTGGCATCGACCACGCGGTCCCACTCGGAGAGGTCGGCACTGCCGCACTCCAGACCGAAACGCTCGACGACGAAGTCATCCAGGCCCTGTGCATGCAGCACGCCCGGGATCTTGTAGATGGTGTCGACGTCTTCCAGGCTGATCACCGCACGCTCTTCGACGTTGGTGAACAGGGCGATCTTGCGCCGCGAGGACACATCGATCGGGTGATCGGAGCGGCACACCAGCACGTCCGGCTGCAGGCCGATGGAACGCAGTTCCTTGACCGAATGCTGGGTCGGCTTGGTCTTGGTCTCGCCGGCGGTGGCGATATACGGCACCAGGGTCAGGTGCATGAGCATCGCGCGCTTGGCGCCGACTTCGACGCGCAGCTGACGGATCGCCTCGAGGAATGGCTGCGACTCGATGTCACCCACGGTGCCACCGATCTCCACCAGGGCCACGTCGGCATCGCCGGCGCCCTTGATGATGCGACGCTTGATCTCGTCGGTGATGTGCGGGATGACCTGGATGGTCGCACCCAGGTAGTCACCACGGCGCTCCTTGCGCAGTACGTCTTCGTACACGCGGCCGGTGGTGAAGTTGTTGTTCTGGGTCATGGTGGTGCGGATGAACCGCTCGTAGTGGCCCAGGTCGAGGTCGGTCTCGGCGCCGTCCTGCGTGACGAACACCTCACCGTGCTGGAACGGGCTCATGGTGCCCGGATCGACGTTGATGTAGGGGTCCAGCTTGAGCATGGTGACCTTCAGGCCCCGCGCCTCCAGGATGGCCGCCAGTGAAGCCGAGGCAATGCCTTTCCCCAATGAAGAAACAACACCACCCGTGACGAAGATGTAGCGCGTCATGAAAAACCCTAGAAGTCTGCGTTTAAGCGGTCAGTGCCGCCGGGGAAAGCGAAGGAGCGCCATTACTCGCAACAAACAATGGCAAGCCCGCCAAGCTCCCTGGGGGAGTCGGCAAAAGCTGTATTAAGACGGGAGCGTAGTCTACCCGAAACGCCTTACCAGCTCAAACCTTGCGCGCCGATCGGCGGCGACCAGTGAAGACGCACGCCGCACGCCTGTAACGACGCTGATTGCGCCAGATTTGCCACGGCCATCAACTCGTCGCCATCGAACAACAATGGCAGTCGCGGACGCACGAACGCCGGCACTCGCCACTCGTTGAGCAGGCGCTTGAGGTCGCGCCTGCCACGCTCCGGCAGGTGCAGCGATTCGCCACCCAGGCGGTAGCGCAGGTGCCAGCGCCCCGCAGGCAACTCACCCCGTATCTGCACCTGGCCGTTGCCAGGCAGTTCGGATGCGCCCTGCACGCGCACAATGGCAGGATCGGGCAGCACGGGCGGCGCCAGCCAGTCAGCGCTGAGCCAGTACAGACGGCCATCGGCGCGGTGCAGCTCGCCATCCGCCAGCTTCCAGACGGGCGACGCATCCCCGGCTGCGTCGCGCAGGTCCTGCCAACCGGCCCAGTGATCGCTGTCGGGCATGCGACTCAACGGCGCCAGCCAATGACGCAGCAGATTGCGCTGCCGCACATCGCTCAGCTGCGTTACCAGCGACAGCTCCAGCGACGGCAGCGCCAGCCAGGAAAACGGCGGTTCGCCGTGCGCAGCCTGCAGATCCATGCGGGCCAGCTCGCCCAACAGTTGCTCGGCCTCGCTCAGGTGCGCCGCGCTGCGCGCGAGAGCGACGCTAGTCTGGGGCCAGCGCTCGGCCAGCAACGGCATCACCCGCTGGCGCAGGAAGTTGCGGCTGAAGCGTGTGTCGGCGTTGCTCGGGTCTTCGATCCAGCTCAGCCCATGCGCCTCGGCGTAGCCCTGCAGTTCGGCCCGCGAGCAATCCAGCAGCGGCCGCAGCAGCGTCCCCCGCCCCAGCGGGCGCTGCCCTGGCATGGCCGCCAGGCCACGCACACCGGCGCCGCGCAGCAGGCGAAACAGCAGCGTCTCCGCCTGGTCATCACGATGCTGGGCACTGAACAGCACCGCATCCGGCTGCAGATGCTCGGCAAAGGCCGCGTAGCGCGCCTGCCGCGCCGCCTGCTCGACGCTGGCCTGCGCCGCCACCTGCACCGCAACCACCTGCAAAGGGATACCCAGCGCTGCGCAGAACTGCCGGCAATGCTCAGGCCAGGCCGCAGCGACCGGTTGCAGGCCGTGCTGCACATGAATGGCCGAGAGCGCTGGCACGGCCTCGCGCCGAGCCAGCTCGGCGAGCAGATGCAGCAGCACGCTGGAATCCAGGCCGCCAGAGAAGGCAACGCACCAGGCCGAGGCGGTGCGCCAGGGCGCCAGGGCCTGGCGCAGGCGATTATCGAGAGCAGTCATCGGCGCAGCTTAAAACAACAACGGGCCCGAAGGCCCGTTGTGATTTGCACAGGATGGATCAGGCGATGCCGTAGCTCATCAGGCGGTCATAACGACGCTTGAGCAGCGCATCGGTGTCGTGCTCCTGCAGGCTGGCCAGTTGCTTGGTCAGTTCCTGGCGGATCGACTCGGACGCGGCGGCAGGATCGCGGTGCGCGCCACCCAGCGGCTCGGCGATGACCTGGTCGACGATGCCCAGGTCCTTCAGGCGCTCGGCGGTGATGCCCATGGCTTCGGCAGCGTCCGGCGCCTTCTCGGCCGTGCGCCAGAGAATGGAGGCGCAACCTTCCGGCGAGATCACCGAGTAGGTGGAGTACTGCAGCATGTTCAGCTGATCGCAGACGCCGATGGCCAGTGCGCCGCCGGAGCCACCCTCACCGATCACGGTGGCGATGATCGGTGTCTTCAGGCGCGCCATGACGCGCAGGTTCCAGGCGATCGCCTCGCTCTGCCCGCGCTCCTCGGCGTCGATGCCCGGGTAGGCACCGGGGGTGTCGATGAAGGTCAGGATCGGCATCTTGAAGCGCTCGGCCATTTCCATCAGGCGGCAGGCCTTGCGGTAGCCTTCCGGGCGCGGCATGCCGAAGTTGCGGCGCACCTTCTCGCGCACTTCACGGCCTTTCTGGTGGCCGATGATCATCACCGGCTGATCACCCAGACGCGCCACACCACCGACGATGGCGGCGTCGTCGGAGAAGTGACGATCACCGTGCAGCTCGTCGAACTCGGTGAAGATGTGCTGGATGTAGTCCAGGGTGTAAGGGCGGCGCGGATGACGGGCGAGCTGGGCAATCTGCCAGCTGCTCAGGTTGCCGAAGATGCTTTCGGTCAGGGCGCTGCTCTTGTCCTGCAGGCGGGCAATCTCGTCGCCGATGTTCAACGAGTTGTCATTACCGACCAGGCGGAGCTCTTCGATCTTGGCTTGCAGGTCGGCGATCGGCTGTTCGAAGTCGAGGAAATTCGGGTTCATAGTCATCCGTCTTGCGTCGACGGCCAAGTGGCCGGGGAGCTGTATCCATTAGGCGCCCTACCTTAAGGGATAGGACGCAGCGGGTCGACACCCGCAGGTGCCTTTGCCGATGCTAGGGGGAATTTCCCCTCTCGCAATTCAGCGGTAGTGCAAAAAGACGTTGTCGCGCCCGAACTGGTCACGCAATGCCTGAATCAAAGTGTCAGCCGGGTCGATTCGCCAGGCGTCGCCGAACTGAAGCAAGGCGCGTGCCTCTTCACCACTGTAGTCCAGCGTGACCGGGCAGGCGCCCCTGTGCTTGCTGCACAGTTCCGCCAGCCAGCGCAGACGATCGCCCTTCAACGCGGCACTGGCGACCTTCAGGCGCAGGCTGTCGGCCAGGCCGGTGCGCGCCTCCTCCAGGCTCATCACGCGCTTGGCGCGCAGGCGCAGGCCACCGGAGAAATCGTCGTTGCTGACCTCCCCCTCGACCACCACCAGCGCATCGTTCTGCAGCAGCGCCTGGTTGCTGGCGAAGGCATCGGCGAACAGCGAGGCCTCGATGCGCCCGGAGCGGTCGTCGAGGGTGATGAAGCCCATCTTGTCGCCCTTCTTGTTCTTCATCACCCGCAGGTTGACGATCATCCCGGCGATGGTCTGGGTATCACGGGCCGGCTTCAGCTCGACGATGCGCTGGCGGGCGAAGCGACGAATCTCGCCTTCGTACTCATCGATGGGGTGACCGGACAGGTAGATGCCCAGGGTGTCCTTCTCGCCCTTGAGGCGTTCCTTGATCGGCAGCTCGCGCGCCTTGCGGTGGTTGGCGTACATGTCCGCCTCGGGCTCGCCGAACAGGCCGCCGAACAGGTCCATGTGACCACTCTCGGCGCTGCGTGCGGTCTGCTCGGCCGACTGCACCGCCTCCTCCATGGAGGCCAGCAGCACGGCGCGGTTCTTGTCGACGCTGGCCTGGTAGGCCTTGAGCTCGTCCTGGTAGTAGGGGCCGAGACGATCCAGGGCGCCACTGCGGATCAGCGCTTCCAGGGTGCGCTTGTTGATGCGTTTGAGGTCGACGCGATTGCAGAAGTCGAACAGGTCCTTGAACGGCCCGCCTTCGCTGCGGCATTCGACGATGGCCTCCACCGGCCCCTCGCCGACGCCCTTGACCGCGCCCAGGCCATAGACGATGCGACCGTCGTCGTTGACGGTGAACTTGAACTCGGAGACGTTCACATCCGGCGGATCGATGCGCAACTTCATGTTGCGGCACTCTTCCACCAGGATCACCACCTTGTCGGTGTTGTGCATATCCGCCGAGAGCACCGCCGCCATGAACGGCGCCGGGTAGTGCGCCTTGAGCCAGGCGGTCTGGTAGGAGACCAGGCCATAGGCTGCGGAGTGCGACTTGTTGAAGCCGTAGCCGGCGAATTTTTCCACCAGGTCGAAGATGTTACCGGCCAGTTCCGCGTCGATGTTGTTGTTGGCACAACCTTCGATGAAGCCGCCGCGCTGCTTGGCCATCTCCTCGGGCTTCTTCTTGCCCATGGCGCGGCGCAGCATGTCCGCCTGACCCAGGGTATAGCCACCCATGACCTGGGCGATCTGCATCACCTGTTCCTGGTACAGGATGATGCCGTAGGTCGGCTTGAGCACCGGCTCCAGGCCTGCATACTGGTAGTCGGGGTGCGGATAGGACAGCTCGGCACGACCGTGCTTGCGGTTGATGAAGTCGTCCACCATGCCGGACTGCAGCGGCCCTGGGCGGAACAGCGCCACCAGTGCGATCATGTCTTCCAGGCAGTCGGGCTTGAGCTTCTTGATCAGCTCCTTCATGCCGCGCGATTCGAGCTGGAAGACCGCGGTGGTCTCCGCCTTCTGCAGCATGTCGTAGGTTTTCTTGTCGTCCAGCGGGATGAAGTCGATGTTGACCAGTTCCTCGTCGGAGGCACCGTCGCGCTTCTGCACGCGATGGATGGTTTCCATCGCCCACTTGATGATGGTCAGGGTACGCAGGCCGAGGAAGTCGAACTTGACCAGGCCGGCCTGCTCGACGTCGTCCTTGTCGAACTGGGTCACCAGGCCGCCGCCCTCCTCGTCACAGGCGATCGGCGAGAAGTCGGTGAGCTTGGTCGGCGCGATGACCACACCCCCGGCGTGCTTGCCGGTACCACGCACCACACCCTCGAGCTTGAGCGACATGTCCCAGATTTCCTGGGCTTCCTCGTCGTTCTTGAGGAAGTCGCGCAGCGGCTCCTCCATCTCGTAGGCCTTCTCCAGGGTCATGCCCACTTCGAAGGGGATCATCTTCGACAGACGATCGGCCAGGCCGTAGGACTTGCCCTGAGCGCGCGCGACGTCGCGCACCACCGCCTTGGCCGCCATGGAACCGAAGGTGATGATCTGGCTCACCGCGTTGCGCCCGTACTTCTCGGCCACGTAGTCGATCACCCGGTCACGGCCATCCATGCAGAAGTCGACGTCGAAGTCGGGCATGGAGATCCGCTCGGGGTTGAGGAAACGTTCGAACAGCAGGTCATAGGCCAGCGGGTCGAGGTCGGTGATCTTCAGCACGTATGCGACCAGGGAGCCCGCACCCGAACCACGGCCCGGACCGACCGGCACGCCGTTGTTCTTCGCCCACTGGATGAAGTCCATCACGATGAGGAAGTAACCGGGGAAACCCATCTGGATGATGATATCGAGCTCGAAGTTGAGGCGGTCGATGTAGACCTGCTTCTTCGCCTCGTAGTCCGGCGTGTCCTTGGGCAGCAGCACCTCGAGGCGCTCTTCCAGGCCCTCGAAGGACGCATGCCGCAGGTAGTCGTCGATGCCCATGCCGCCCGGCGTGGGGAAGTCCGGCAGAAAGTACTTGCCGAGCTGCACCTCGATGTTGCAGCGCTTGGCGATCTCGACGGTGTTTTCCAGCGCCTCGGGCAAGTCGGAGAACAGTTCCCACATTTCAGCGGGACTCTTCAGGTACTGCTGGTCGGAGTAGTGCCGTGGCCGGCGCGGATCGTCCAGGGTGCGGCCTTCGCCGATGCAGACGCGGGTTTCGTGGGCCTCGAAGTCGTCCTGCTTGATGAAACGCACGTCGTTGGTGGCCACCAGCGGCGCCTCGACGCGATCGGCCAGCGCCACCGCCGCGTGCAGGTACTCTTCGTCACCGACACGGCTGGTGCGCTGCACTTCCAGGTAGAAACGCTCCGGGAACACCTGCATCCACTCGCGCAGGCGCGCCTCGGCCTGGGCCTCGTCACCAGCCAGCAAGGCCATGCCAACCTCGCCCTCGCGCGCGCCGGACAGGGCGATGAGCCCATCGGCAGAGGCCTTGACCCAGTCGCGCTGGATGATCACCAGGTCGTTGCTCTGCCCTTCGGACCAGCCCCGCGAGATCAGCTCGGTTAGATTGCGATAGCCCTTGGCGTTCATCGCCAGCAGGGTAAGGCGGCTCAGCGGGCCATCTTCCTCGGCGCTGGCCATCCAGATGTCGGCGCCGCAGATCGGCTTGACCCCAGCCCCCATGGCGGTCTTGTAGAACTTCACCAGCGAGCACATGTTGCTCATGTCGGTGACTGCCACTGCCGGCATACCGCCCCCGGCAACGGCCTTGATCAGCGGTTTGACCCGCACCAGGCCATCGACCAGGGAATATTCGGTGTGCAGACGCAGATGGACGAAAGCTTGGGTCATGGGCGGCCTTGCAGGTGAAAACGACAAAGCGCGAATTGTAGCAGTAAGAGCGAGCGGCAAGCTGCAAGCCACAAGCTGCAAGTTCGTAGCCCGTGCCCCGGATTGCATCCGGGCTACGCTGCTTTTGCCTTTAACTTTAACTTGGAGCTTGGAGCTTGAGGCTTGAAGCTGCTTCTCTCACCGGCGCGAAGGAGCGCCGATGAATCGGCGTCGGCCCCAGGCGCTTGAGCGCCTCGAGATGCACCGGCGTGGGATAGCCCTTGTGCCCGGCGATGCCATAGCCGGGGTAGAGACGGTCCATCTCGAGCATCTCGCGATCACGGCTGACCTTGGCCAGGATCGAGGCAGCGGCGATCGCCGGCACCCGACTGTCCCCCTTGACCACCGGGGCGCTGGGCACGGCCAGTTTCGGGCAGCGATTGCCATCGATCAGCGCCAGCTTCGGCGTCACCGCCAAGCCTTCCACGGCACGCTGCATGGCCAGCATGGTGGCATGCAGGATATTCAGGCGGTCGATCTCTTCCACCTCGGCACGGGCGATGCACCAGGCCAGGGCCTTCTCGCGGATCTCGTCGAACAGCGCCTCGCGGCGGGCCTCGGTGAGCTTCTTCGAATCGTTCAGGCCCAGGATCGGACGAGCCGGATCGAGAATCACCGCCGCCGTCACCACAGCGCCGCAGAGCGGGCCACGGCCGACCTCATCGACGCCGGCGACCAGATCCTCGACCAGGGTAAAGTCCAGGCCCAGCTGCATCAGCCACGCCCTGCCAGCTTGAGCACGGCATCGGCTGCCGACACCGAAGCATCGCGCCGCAGTGCACGGTGGATCACGTCGAACCCCTCGGTCTGCACCTGACCGCCATCGATCAATGGCGCCACGGTCTGCGCCAACGCCTCGGCGGTCGCCGCATCCTGGATCAGCTCGGGCACCAGCAGACGCTCGGCCAGCAGGTTGGGCAGCGAGATATAGGGGCTTTTCACCAGGCGCTTGAGAATGCGATAGGTCATCGGCGCCACACGATAGGCCACCACCATCGGCCGCTTGTACAGCAGGGCCTCCAGGGTCGCCGTGCCGGAAGCGATCAGCACCGCGTCGCAGGCGGCCAGCACCTCGTGCGAGCGACCATCGAGCAGGGTCAGCGGCAGGTCGCGCCCGGCCAGCATCTGCTCGAGCTGCTCACGGCGCTCCGGGGTGGCGCATGGCAGCAGAAAACGGATGCCCGGGCGCAGCGCGCGCAGACGAATCGCCGCATCGAGAAAGAGTTCGCCAAGACGCGCCACTTCGCCGCCCCGACTGCCTGGCATCAGGGCGACGACGGCCTCGTCATGCGGCAGATCCAGCGCGTCGCGTGCCGCCGCGCGGTCGGCGTGCTGCGGTATGGCATCGGCCAGGGGGTGACCGACGAAGCGCACCGGCACCTGATGCGCATCGTAGAACTGCGCCTCGAACGGAAACAGGGTCAGCATCAGATCGCAGGCTTCACGGATCTTCAACACCCGCTTCTGCCGCCAGGCCCACACCGACGGGCTGACGTAGTGCACGGTCCTGATCCCGGCGCGGCGCAGCTTGAGTTCCAGGCCCAGGTTGAAATCCGGTGCATCGATGCCAATGAACACATCGGGCTGCGCCGCGATGAGGTCGCGTGCCAGCTGGCGTCGACGCCCCAGCAGCTCGAACAGGCGACCGAGCACCTCGACCAGCCCCATCACGGCCAGGCGTTCCATCGGGAAATAGGATGTAAGGCCCTCGGCTTCCATGCGTGCACCGCCCACGCCGATGAACTCGACGTCCGGATGGCGCAACTTGATGGCCTGCATCAGGCCCGCTCCGAGAATATCGCCGGACGCCTCACCGGCGACCAGTGCGACGCGAAGAGGTCTAGTCATGGGATTCAGCGAATGATGCCGCGTGTGGACGCCTGAATGGAGTCGCGGAATATCGCGACCTCCGGGAACTGGGCCGCGGACTCGGCCAACTCGGCGAGCGCCTGCTCGACGGTCAGGCCCTGGCGGTAGACCAGCTTGTAACCCTTGCGCAGCGCAGAGATGGCTTCGGCGGAGAAGCCACGACGGCGCATGCCTTCGAAATTCATGCTGCGCGCTTCGGCCGGGTTGCCGAATACGGTGACGAACGCCGGCACGTCCTTGCCGATGGCGGTACCCATGCCGGAAAAGCTGTGCGCGCCAATGCGGCAGAACTGATGCACCAGGGTGTAACCGGACAGAATCGCCCAGTCGTCGACCCATACATGCCCCGCCAGCGCGGTGTTGTTGACCAGGATGCAGTGATTGCCGATGACGCTGTCATGACCGATATGGGCATAGGCCATGATCAGGTTATGGTCACCGATGGTGGTTTCGCTGCGGTCCTGCACGGTGCCACGGTGAATGGTGACGCCTTCGCGAATCACGTTGTGATCACCGATCACCAGGCGCGTGGGCTCGCCCTTGTACTTCAGATCGGGGGTATCTTCGCCAACCGAGGAAAACTGGTAGATGCGGTTGTGCTTGCCAATCACGGTCGGTCCCTTGAGCACCACGTGCGGACCGATCACGCTACCCTCGCCGATTTCCACATCGGGCCCGACAATGCTCCAGGGGCCGACGACGACGTCGTCGGCCAACCTGGCACTGGGGTCGATGATCGCGCGAGGGTCAATCGAACTCATAGCTTGCGTTCCGCACAGATGATTTCAGCGGAGCAGACTTCCTTGCCATCGACAGTGGCGCGGCACTCGAATTTCCAGATGCTGCGACGGTCGCTCAGGTACTTGGCTTCCAGTACCAGCTGATCGCCCGGCGTGACGGGAGAGCGGAAACGCAGCTTGTCGGAACCGACGAAGTAGTACAGGGTGCCATCGGCCGGTTTCACGCCCATCATCTTGAAGCCGAGAATCCCGGCAGCCTGGGCCATGGCCTCGATGATCAGCACGCCCGGCATGATCGGATGCTCGGGGAAGTGACCATTGAAGAACGGCTCATTGATGCTGACATTCTTGTAGGCGCGAACAGTCTTGCCTTCGACGTCCAGGTCCACCACACGATCCACCAGCAGGAAAGGATAGCGGTGCGGCAAATATTCACGAATTTCGTTGATGTCCATCATGTCCGGTTAAGCCTGTAAGAAAAGAAAAGAGCACGGCAGCACGCCATGCTCAGGCATCAGATGAGACATTCGCCGTCTGGGTCACGGCGGCCAGCTGCTTTTCCAGCTCTCGCAGACGCTTGGCCATCTCGTCCAACTGACGAATGCGTGCCGCACTCTTCTTCCACTCGCCTGCCGGTTGCATGGCGGTTCCGGAAGAATAGGCGCCCGCTTCGGTGATCGAACGCGTCACCATGGTCATGCCGGTGACGAACACGTTGTCGCACACCTCGATATGCCCCACCATGCCGACGCCACCTGCGATCATGCAGTTGCGGCCGATCTTGGTGCTGCCGGAAATCCCGCAACAGCCCGCCATCGCGGTGTTGTCGCCGATCTGCACGTTGTGCGCGATCATGATCTGGTTATCCAGCTTCACGCCGTTGCCGATCAGGGTGTCGGACAGCGCACCACGGTCCACGGTGGTATTGGCGCCGATCTCGACGTCATCGCCGATGGTCACCCCACCGATCTGCGCGATCTTCTGCCACACGCCCTTCTCGTTGGCGAAACCGAAGCCTTCGCCACCGATCACCGCCCCGGACTGAATCACCACGCGCTTGCCGATCCGCACGTCGTGGTACAACGTCACGCGCGGTGCCAGCCAGCCACCGTCAGCGATCACGCTGCGCGCACCGACCACGCAATGCGCGCCGATGCTGACATCCGCGCCGATACGCGCGCCACTTTCGATCACGGCAAAGGCACCGATACTGGCACTCGGATCGACCTGCGCATCCGCTGCGACCTGGGCAGTGGCATGCACGCCGGCCGCTGCCACGGGCTTGCGATCGAACAGATGGGACAGCTGGGCGTAGGCGAGATAGGGGTTGGCGACGATCAGCGCGTCACCCGCGTAGCCTTCCGCATCGGCAGCTGTCAGCAGCACCGCGCCGGCCTGGCTCTCGGCCAGGAACTTGCGGTACTGGGCGTTGGCCAGGAAGCTCAACTGTTCGGGCCCGGCCTCCTGCAAGGTGGCCAGGCCCGAGATGACCTTGCCTTCGGCGCCACGCAGGGTGGCGCCCAGGCGCTCGGCCAGCTGGCCGAGGGTAACTGTGACGGCCATGCTCAACGCATCTGATTCATACGCTCGATGACCTGGCGAGTGATGTCGTACTGAGGTTTGACATCGATCACCGCACCGCGCTCGAGAACCAGGTCGAAATTGCCGTTCTTGATGACTTCTTCGACCGCCTTGTCCAGGTTCGGCTTGAGCTTGGCCAGCATCTCGCGATCAGCGATGGCCTTGGCTTCGTTCAGCTCCTTGGACTGGAACTGGAAATCACGGGCCTTCTGCTTGAACTCGAGCTCGAGACGCTCGCGCTCGGCCTGCTGCATCTTCTCGCCTTCCTTGACCATGCGGTCCTGGATGCGCTTGGCGTCGCTTTCCAGAGTCTTGAGCTTGTTCAACTGCGGGCCGAATTTCTTCTCGGCATCGACGGCGTAACGCTTGGCAGCATCCGACTCGAGCAGCGCCATCTGATAGTTCAGTACGGCCACCTTCATCTCGGCGAACGCCGGAGTGGCGATCAGGGCGGCGGTGAACAGAACCAGTTGAGTCAACTTACGCACAATGCACTCCTGCAACAAAACTGTTGGCTTTCGGTGAAACAGATTAGAAGGTTTGACCCAGGGAGAACTGGAACACCTGAGTATCGGCATCATCCGGCTTCTTGATCGGCATGGCCAGGCTGAAGCTCAGCGGACCGAGCGCGGTGATCCAGGTCACGCCGACACCCACGGAGCTGGCCAGGTTGCTGAAGTCGATATCGCAGCTGTCACTGTTCTTCTTCTGGCTCGACGAGCAATTGGTGTCGAACACGTTACCCACGTCCCAGAACAGCGAGGTACGCAGCGAACGCTGGTCCTTGACGAACGGCAGCGGGAACAGCATTTCCACGCCACCCTGCACCAGCACGTTACCACCGAACGGCAGCGGATCCTGGTCCGGATCGGCCAGCGTGCCGGGCTTGGTACCGGTACTCGGTGTGCTGCGTGGACCCAGGCTGCTGTCCTCGAAACCACGCACCGAGTTGAAACCACCGGCGTAGTAGTGCTCGTAGAACGGCAGTTCCGCCGTGCTGCCATAGCTGTCTCCGTAACCCAGCTGGGTATGGAAGCGCAGCGTGTAGTTGTCACTGAGCGGCGTGAACACCTGGCCGCGATAGTCGAGCTTGTAGAACGACAGGTCGCTGCCCGGCAGGGTGGTTTCCAGCACCAGGCTCTGCGAATGGCCACGGTTGGCCAGCACGCCACGGTTGAGGGTCGACTCGGACCAGCCGATGGAGCCCTTGAAATTCAGGTAGTTGTCGCCCTCGGCGTCGATGAAGTCGAAGATCTCGTCGACGGTGTAACGACCGGTGTCGATGCTGTCCTGCTGCAGGCTCAGGCCGTAGGTCAGGCGCGCGGTCTCGCTGATCGGGTAACCGATGTTGACGCCTGCCCCCATGCTGTCCACCGAGTAGCTGGATACGTCGACATCGAGCTCATCGTAGTCGGTGGTGCGATAGAAGGCGTTGTAACCCAGGCTGACGCCATCGGCAGTCCAGTAGGGATCGACGAAGCCGAAGCTGTAGCGGGTCTGGTATTCGCTGCGGGTCAGGCCGATGCTGACCTTGTTCCCGGTACCCAGGAAGTTGTTCTGGCTGATCGAGCCACCCAGGATCAGACCGGCGTTCTGGGCGAAACCGACACTGGCGGTGATCGAGCCGGAAGGCTGTTCCTCGACGCTGTAGTTGACGTCGATCTGGTCGTCGGTGCCCGGTACCTGCGGCGTTTCGACGTTGACTTCCTTGAAGAAGCCGAGGCGTTCCAGGCGCACCTTGGATTGATCGATCAGATAGGTCGAGGCCCAGCCACCTTCCATCTGGCGCATCTCGCGGCGCAGCACTTCGTCCTCGGACTTGGTGTTGCCACGGAAGTTGATACGGTTGACGTAGGCACGCTTGCCCGGATCGACGAAGAAGGTGATCGAAACGCTGTTGTCTTCGTCGTGCGCTTCCGGCACGCCGTTGACGTTGGCGAAGGTGTAGCCCTCGTTGCCCAGGCGGCGGGTGATCAGCTCGCTGGTGGTGGTCATGATCTTGCGCGAGAAGACCTGACCTTCCTTGACCAGCAGCAGCGCACGCACGTCTTCTTCCGGCACCTTGAGGTCGCCGGACAGCTTCACGTCGCGGACGCTGTACTTCTCGCCCTCTTCGACGTTGACGGTGATGTAGACGTGCTTCTTGTCCGGGGTGATGGATACCTGGGTGGAGCTGATATCCATGTTGATATAGCCGCGGTCCAGGTAGTACGAGCGCAGGCGCTCGAGGTCACCGGAGAGTTTCTCGCGGGCGTACTTGTCGTCGTTCTTGAAGAACGACAGCCAGTTGCTGGTCTTCAGCTCGAACAGGTCGGTCAGGTCTTCGTCGGAGAAGACGGTGTTGCCGACCACGTTGATGTGGGAGATCGCCGCAACGGTACCTTCGTTGATGGTGATCTTCAGCGCCACGCGGTTACGCGGCTGCGGGATCACTTCGGCCTCGATCTCGGCCGAGTAGCGGCCCTGGGCCACGTACTGGCGCTGCAGCTCGTTACGCACGCCTTCGAGGGTCGCGCGCTGGAAGATCTCGCCTTCCGCCAGACCGGACTGGTTCAGGCCCTTGAGCAGGTCATCGGTGGTGATGGCCTTGTTGCCCTCGATCTCGATGCCGGAGATGGAAGGACGCTCGACCACGGTGACGACCAGCACATCGCCATCGCGGCCGAGCTGGATGTCCTGGAAGAAGCCGGTACGGAACAGGGAACGGGTGGCGTCGACCAACTGGCGGTCGTCGACCTGCTCGCCCACGTTCAACGGCAGCGCGCCGAACACGCTGCCGGCGGAGACCCGCTGCAGACCGTTGACGCGTATATCGGAGATGGTGAAGGACTCGGCGTGAACTTCGGCGATCATCAATGCGGACAGTACCGCAGGTAGCAGCAGACGTTTCATGAAGTCCTTTCTTATTCCAACTGACGATAAAAGCTGCCGCTCGAGGCGACACTTCTTGTAAATCTCAAGAACGCAATCCAGCAATGCTTACAGACGGCTGAGATCGTTGACCAACGCCAACAACATGACCCCGATGACCAGACTGATGCCGATCTGCATCCCCCAACCCTGAA
The DNA here is from genome assembly GCF_017915135.1 of Ectopseudomonas khazarica. Taxonomy (NCBI): domain Bacteria; kingdom Pseudomonadati; phylum Pseudomonadota; class Gammaproteobacteria; order Pseudomonadales; family Pseudomonadaceae; genus Ectopseudomonas; species Ectopseudomonas khazarica. Next base: position 3,663,997 of record NZ_CP068551.1, read on the forward strand.
CCCGCTCGGACAAGGGGCGACCACGCACCCACTCGACCAGATAGAACAGCAGATGCCCACCATCCAGTACGGGAATGGGCAAAAGATTGAGAACCCCCAGGCTAATACTCAGATATGCAAGGAATTTCAGGAAATCCCCCAGCCCTGACTCAGCCGAAGCGCCCGCCACTTTAGCAATGGTTATCGGCCCGCTCAAGTTTTTTACCGAGAGCTCTCCGAAGAGCATTTTCTTCAGCGAATCAAGGGTCAGCAGGCTCATCGCCCAGGTCTGGCGGACACCTTCGGCAACGCCGTCGAGCGGCCCGTAGCGCACCTCGCGCAGCATTTCCGGCGGCCATTCGACACCCTGCACGCCAGCCCCCAGGTAGCCGCTGCGCGCCTCACCCTCGCCCCGCGCCGCCAGGGTCAGGCGCACGTCCTGCGCCTGACCGGCGCGCTCGTAGCGCAGGGTCACATCGGCACCGGGAAGCTTGCGCACGCGATCGACCAGGTCCTGCCAGTCGGCCAGCGGCTCGCCGTCGAGCGCCAGCAGGCGGTCGCCCGGCTTCAGGCCGGCAGCATAGGCCGGCCCCTTGGAATCGACCTCGGCCAGAACCGGCTCGAGCACCGGGCGCCAGGGGCGAATGCCGAGCGAGCCGATCGGGTCCGGCTCATCGACACCGCGCAGCCAGTTGTCCAGCGGCACCTGCCTGGAGGTCTCCACCGTGGAACCGGGTTCGAGCACGCGCAGATTCAGGGTACCGCTCTCCCCCAGGCGCCGAACCAGCTGCAGGTTGACTGCCGCCCAGCCCGTGGTGGCCTCGCCATTGACCGCGACGATTTCCTGTCCGGCCTGCAGGCCGGCCGTTTCCGCCAGGCTGTCGGGCTGCACCGCGCCAATGACCGGGCGCACCTGCTGACTGCCGAGCATCGCGACGAACCAGAAGAACAGCAGTGCCAGCAGGAAGTTGGCCACCGGCCCGGCCGCCACGATGGCGATGCGCTGAGCCACGCTCTTGCGATTGAATGCCTGATCGAGCTGCTCGTCCGGCACGCTGCCCTCGCGCTCGTCGAGCATCTTCACGTAGCCGCCCAGGGGAATGGCGGCCACCACGAATTCGGTGCCCTGACGGTCATGCCAGCGCAGCAGCGGCGTGCCGAAGCCGACGGAGAAACGCAGCACCTTGACCCCACAGCGACGGGCCACCCAGAAATGCCCGAACTCATGGAAGGTCACCAGCACACCCAGCGCGATCAGGGTGCCAACCAGCATGTACAGCCCACTCATTTCACTTCTCCAGCCCTACACGCCGCTCATGGCCTGGCGCACGTCGGGTCAACACAGGCTCGCTCAATGACCGGCAAGCCATTCTCCGGCCAGCGCGCGCGCTTGCGCATCGGCCTCGAATACCGCGTCGAGCGCTTCGACAGCCTGCACCGGTTGCGCGTTCAACACGGACTCAATCATACGCGCGATATCGATGAAACGTATGCGCCCCTGCAGGAAGGCCTCGACGGCCACCTCATTGGCGGCATTGAGCATCGCCGGCGCACTGCCGCCGGCCTGCACGGCCTCGCGGGCAAGGCGCAGGCAAGGGAAACGCTGTTCGTCGGGGCGCTCGAAATCGAGGCGACCGACCGTGAACAGGTCCAGCGGCGACACGCCCGAGTCGATGCGCTCCGGCCAGGCCAGCGCATGCGCGATCGGCGTGCGCATGTCCGGGTTGCCCAGCTGGGCCAGCACCGAGCCATCGACGTAATCGACCAGCGAATGAATCACGCTCTGCCGATGGATCACTACCTCGATCTGCTCGGGGCGCGCATCGAACAGCCAGCACGCCTCGATCAGCTCCAGGCCCTTGTTCATCATGCTCGCCGAATCGACAGAGATCTTGCGCCCCATGGACCAGTTCGGGTGAGCACAGGCCTGCTCGGGGGTCACGTGTTCCAGCGCCGCCAGCGGCGTTTCACGGAACGGCCCGCCAGATGCGGTCAGCAGGACGCGGCGAACCCCAACCTGCTGCAGGCCCCGGGCATAGTCACCGGGCAGGCACTGGAAAATCGCATTGTGTTCGCTGTCGATCGGCAGCAGCACCGCACCGCTGCTCCTGACCGCCTGCATGAACAGGGCGCCAGACATCACCAGCGCCTCCTTGTTGGCCAGCAACACCTTCTTGCCGGCCTGCACAGCCGCCAGCGTCGGACGCAGGCCCGCCGCCCCGACGATCGCCGCCATCACGCAGTCGACCTCGGCATCCGCGGCGACTGCGCACAGCCCCTCCTCGCCGCACAGCACCTGGGTATCCAGCCCGTCGGCCTGCAGGCTGCCCTGCAGGGTACGCGCAGCCTGGGCATCGGGCACCACGGCGTAGCGCGGACGGTGCTTGAGGCACAGCACCCGCAACTCCGCCAGACGCGAGAAGCCGCTGAGGGCGAAGACCCTGTAGCGCTCGGGGTGACGCGCGATCACGTCCAGCGTGCTCAGCCCGATCGACCCGGTGGCGCCGAGCACCGTGATGCGCTGCACAGCACTCACAGCGCGCCCCACCCTGCCAGCCAGAGCAATGCGGCGAACAATGGGATGGCCGCCGTGAGGCTGTCGATGCGATCGAGCACGCCACCATGCCCAGGCAGCAGGTTACTGCTGTCCTTGATCCCGGACTGGCGCTTGAACATGCTTTCGGTCAGGTCGCCGATCACCGAGATGAACACCACCAGAGCGGCGCCGACCAGGGCCAGCACCAGCCCCTTGAATGACCAGCCCTGCTGCAGCCCGACCAGCAGGGTGATCAGCAGGCTGGCGGCCAGACCGCCATACACCCCTTCCCAACTCTTGCCCGGGCTGACCTTGGGCGCCAGCTTGCGCTTGCCGAAGGCCTTGCCGGAGAAATAGGCACCGATATCCGCACCCCACACCAGCACCATCACCGCAATGATCAGGCCGTTGGCCTGCGGCCACTGCTTGAGCAGCACCAACCCCTGCCAGGCCGGCAACAGGATCAGCAGGCCGATCAGCAGGCGCCGGGGAACACTGCCCCAGAAACGGCTGCTGTAGGGGTACGTCAGCACCAGGAAGGTCGCGGCCAGCCACCAGAGCACGGCCACCACCAGCAGCCAGGGGGCCACGACCGGCGTCAGGTACAACACGCCAAGCAACGCCGCGACCACGGCGGCATAGCCCACCCGCTGCGCCTGCGCCTCGAGACCAGCCAGACGCGCCCACTCCCAGGCGCCCAGGGAGACAACCAGGCCGATGAACGACGCGAAGGCAGCGCCATCGAGCAGGAAGAATCCGCCCAGGGCAATGGGCAACAGCACCAGCGCGGTGATGATTCGTTGTCTGAGCATCAGGAACGCGCCTCAGCCTCTACCTGCTCGCTGGTCTTGCCGAAGCGACGCTGGCGGTTGGCGAAATCGGCCAATGCCTTGCGCATGGCCTCGTGCTTGAAATCCGGCCAGTACAGGTCGGAGAAGTACAGCTCGCTATAGGCCAGCTGCCAGAGGAGGAAATTGCTGATGCGGTGCTCGCCACCGGTGCGGATGCACAGATCGGGCAATGGCAGATCGCCCGTGGCCAGACAGCCCTGCAACAGCTCGGGGGTGATGTCCTCGGGCCGCAGATGGCCGGCCTGCACCTCTCGCGCCAGACGCTGAGCAGCCTGGGCGATGTCCCACTGACCACCGTAGTTGGCAGCTACCTGCAGGATGAAACGACGACCACCCGCCGTCTGCAGTTCCGCCTCGCGCATCGCCGCCTGCAATTCGGGATGAAAGCGCGAGCGATCCCCGATGATGCGCAGGCTGATGTCATTGTCCTGCAGGCGCCTGGCCTCACGACGCAGCGCACTGAGGAACAGCTCCATCAGCGCGCCGACCTCTTCGGCCGGGCGCTGCCAGTTCTCACTGGAGAAGGCGAACAGGGTGAGCACCTCGACACCCGACTCGGCACAGACCTCGATCACCGCGCGAACCGCATCGACCCCGGCCTTGTGCCCTGCCACTCCCGGCAACAGGCGTTTCTTCGCCCAGCGATTGTTGCCGTCCATGATGATGGCGACGTGCCGCGGCACCGCCTGCTTGTTCTTGTCCATGTCTGGGCACTCAGCCGTCAAACGGCCATCAGGTCCGCTTCCTTGACCTCCAGGGCCTTGTCGATGTCAGCGACGAACTTGTCGGTGATCTTCTGCAGCTCGTCAGCGGCGCGACGCTCTTCGTCTTCGCTGATTTCCTTGGCCTTGGACAGCTTCTTCAGCTCGGCCAGGGCATCGCGACGCACGTTGCGCACGGCAACCTTGGCATCTTCCGCCACACCACGCGCCTGCTTGGTGTAACCCTTGCGGGTCTCTTCGGTCAGGGCCGGCATCGGCACGCGAATGGTGGTACCGGCGCTGCTCGGGTTCAGGCCGAGGTCGGAGGTCAGGATGGCCTTCTCGATGGCGGCGCCGAGGTTCTTGTCGTGCGCGACGATCTTCAGGGTACGGGCGTCCTCGACGGTGATCGCGGCCACCTGGTTCAGCGGCATGTCGCTACCCCAGGCCGGCACCTTGACGCTATCGAGAATGCTCGGGTGGGCACGGCCGGTACGAATGGAAGCCAGGTTGCGACCCAGCGCATCCAGGGACTTGCTCATACGCTCCTGGGCGTCTTTCTTGATGTCGTTGATCATTGTGCTTCCTCCTCGATCAGGGTTCCTTCGGCGCCACCCACCACCACATTGAGCAGGGCGCCTGGTTTGTTCATGTTGAAGACACGCAGCGGCATGGCGTGATCGCGGCACAGGCAGATGGCCGTCAGGTCCATGACGCCCAGCTTGCGATCGAGCACTTCGTCGTAGGTCAGACGCTCGAATTTCTCGGCATGCGGGTCCTTGAACGGGTCGGCAGTGTACACGCCATCCACCTTGGTCGCCTTCAGCACCACGTCGGCATCGATCTCGATGGCGCGCAGGCAGGCAGCGGAGTCGGTGGTGAAGAACGGGTTGCCGGTACCGGCAGCGAAGATCACCACTTCACCAGTCTTGAGGTGGCGCATGGCCTTGCGGCGGTCGTAGTGGTCGGTGACGCCGACCATGGAAATGGCCGACATGACGATGGCCGGGATGTTCGAGCGCTCCAGCGCGTCGCGCATGGCCAGGGCGTTCATCACCGTGGCCAGCATGCCCATGTGGTCACCGGTGACCCGGTCCATGCCGGCTGCGGACAGTGCGGCGCCGCGGAACAGGTTGCCACCACCGATCACCAGGCCGACCTGCACGCCGATGCCGACCAGCTGGCCGACTTCCAGCGCCATGCGATCGAGCACCTTGGGATCGATGCCGAAGTCTTCCGAGCCCATCAGGGCTTCGCCGCTAAGTTTGAGCAGAATGCGTTTGTAGCGAGGTTGGCGACCAGTCGTCTGCTGAGCCATTGCAAGTCTCTCCTGCGGCGAATTGAATGCTGTATGCAGCACAGGGCTGCAATTGTCCGACACCCCCAGGGCGTCGATGGTCACCTTTCACGGCAACCCTACTACTTTGCCGCCCCCTAGTCGGCAAAGAGGCCGCACGCGCAAGCGGGCAGCCTCTTTGGGGCACTCACCGAAACCGCTGATTACTGCTTGCTGGCAGCAACCTGGGCGGCAACTTCGGCAGCGAAGTCGGTCTCGGCCTTCTCGATGCCTTCGCCCACTTCGTAACGCACGAAGGAAACGACTTCAGCACCGGCTTTCTTCACCAGGTCACCGACCTTGACTTCCGGGTCCATGATGAAGGCTTGCTCGACCAGGCTGGCTTCGGCCAGGAACTTGGCGATACGGCCTTTGACCATGTTCTCGACGATGTTCTCCGGCTTGCCGGCGATTTTCTCGGCGTTCAGCTGCAGGAAGATTTCCTTTTCCTTGGCAACCAGCTCTTCGGAAACCTGGTCCGGCGAAACGACGGCCGGGTTGGAAGCAGCAACGTGCATGGCAACGTGCTTGGCCAGTTCGTCGTTGCCGCCTTTCAGGACAACCAGAACACCGATGCGGTGGCCGTGCAGGTAGGCACCAACGGTGTCACCGGAGACAGCGGTCAGACGACGGATGTTGACGTTCTCGCCGCACTTGGCGACCAGCGCTTCACGAGCGGATTCGCGGGAAGCGATCAGCGGAGCGGCTTCAGTCAGGTTCTGTGCGAAGGCTTCGTCCAGGCTGTCCTTGACGAAGGCCTTGAAGTCGTCCTGCAGAGCCAGGAAGTCGGTCTGCGAGTTGACTTCGATGATCAGGCCACGGCCACCTTCGACGCGAACGGCGATGGAACCTTCGGCGGCGATGTTGCCAGCCTTCTTGGCAGCCTTGATGGCACCGGAAGCGCGCATGTCGTCAATGGCCTTCTCGATATCGCCACCAGCGGCAACCAGCGCCTTCTTGCACTCCATCATGCCTTGGCCGGTACGCTCGCGCAGTTCTTTAACCAGGGCTGCAGTAATTTCTGCCATCTTGAAAATCCTCTCGGTAGGTCTTCAACCATTCACCTGCCAGGCAGGCGATCAAATCTTTGAGTGGCAAAAAGGGGGCCTAGCCCCCTTCTTGCACAGCGCATAACGCTAGATGCTTTGCGTTACCGCTTAGCCTTCGGCGCTCTCGGCAGCCGCTTCTTCGACGAACTCTTCGGTTGCGCCGCCAGCGTTGCTGCGACCACGAATCACGGCGTCGGCCATGGCACCCATGTACAGCTGGATGGCGCGGATGGCGTCGTCGTTACCCGGGATGATGTAGTCAACGCCTTCCGGGCTGCTGTTGGTATCGACAACGCCGATGACCGGGATGCCCAGCTTGTTAGCTTCGGTGATGGCGATGCGCTCGTGATCGACGTCGATCACGAACAGAGCGTCCGGCAGACCGCCCATGTCCTTGATACCACCCAGGCTGCGATCCAGTTTTTCCAGATCACGGGAACGCATCAGGGCTTCTTTCTTGGTCAGCTTGGCGAAGGTGCCGTCCTGGGACTGGGTTTCCAGCTCGCGCAGGCGCTTGATCGAAGCACGGATGGTCTTGTAGTTGGTCAGCATGCCGCCCAGCCAGCGGTGATCGACGAACGGCGAGCCGCAACGAGCAGCTTCTTCGCGAACGATCTTGCCAGCGGAACGCTTGGTGCCAACGAACAGAATCTTGTTCTTGCCAGCAGCCAGCTTTTCAACGAACGACAGCGCGTCGTTGAACATCGGCAGGGTTTTTTCGAGGTTGATGATGTGAATCTTGTTACGCGCGCCGAAAATGTACTTGCCCATTTTCGGGTTCCAGTAACGGGTCTGGTGGCCGAAGTGCACACCGGCCTTCAGCATATCGCGCATGTTGACTTGGGACATGATAGTTCCTTGATAAGTCGGGTTAGGCCTCCACGCATCCCAGTTTCCAACCCTTGCGGGCACCCAGGAAACCGTGTCGATACGTGTGTGGGTTTGAGCTTTCGGACTCAGTGCCCGTAAAGCGGCGCGTTTTATACCACACAAAGCAGCCGCAAGCTACAAGCTTGGAGCAGCAAGCTGCCTTTTGGGGCTTGCGGCCCGTAGCTGTTAATATAGCCGCCTTTATCTGTATGCCTTCCGAGAGCCTGCCATGACCGTCACCATCAAATCCGCCGAAGAAATCGAGAAAATGCGCGTGGCCGGCCGCCTGGCCGCCGAAGTGCTGGAAATGATCGGCGAGCACGTCAAGCCCGGCGTCACCACCGACGAACTGGATCGCCTGTGCCACGACTATATCGTCAACGTGCAGAAGGCCATCCCCGCCCCGCTCAACTACAAGGGCTTCCCCAAGTCGATCTGCACCTCGATCAACCACGTGGTGTGCCACGGTATCCCCAACGACAAGCCGCTGAAGGACGGCGACGTGCTGAACATCGACGTCACCGTGATCAAGGACGGCTACCACGGCGATACCAGCAAGATGTTCATGGTCGGCAAGGTTCCCGAGTGGGCCGAGCGCCTGGCCAAGATCACCCAGGAGTGCATGTATAAAGGCATCGAACTGGTCAAGCCGGGCACCCGCCTGGGCGATATCGGCGAAGTGATCCAGAAGCATGCCGAGAAGAACGGCTTTTCCGTGGTTCGCGAATACTGCGGCCACGGCATCGGCGCCGTGTTCCACGAAGAGCCGCAGGTGCTGCACTACGGCAAGGCCGGCACCGGCATGGAGCTCAAGGAAGGCATGACCTTCACCATCGAGCCGATGATCAATCAGGGCCGCCCGGAAACCCGCCTGCTCGGCGACGGCTGGACCGCCATCACCAAGGACCGCAAGCTGTCTGCGCAGTGGGAACACACCATACTGGTCACCGCCGACGGCTACGAGATCTTCACCCTGCGCGCTGACGACACCATCGCCCGCACCTCGGCCTGAGCCCGAGTACGCCCCGAGCGCAACGCCGCGCGGGGCGCACCCCACCACTCGTATTTAAGGAAGGCACTGCATGCCGCAGATGGACCCCGAACTGTTTGACCGTGGTCAGTTCCAGGCCGAGCTGGCGCTCAAGTCCAGCCCCATCGCCGCATTCAAGAAAGCCATCCGCCGCGCGCATGAAGTACTGGATGCGCGCTTCCATGCCGGCCGCGACATCCGCCGCCTGGTCGAAGACCGCGCCTGGTTCGTCGACCAGATCCTCCAGGAAGCCTGGAAACGCTTCGCCTGGAGCGACGAAGCCGACATCGCCCTGCTCGCCGTGGGCGGCTACGGCCGTGGCGAGCTGCACCCCTACTCGGACATCGACCTGCTGATCCTGCTCGACAGCAGCGACCACGAGATCTTTCGCGAATCGATCGAAGGCTTCCTCACCCTGCTCTGGGACATCGGCCTGGAAGTCGGTCAGAGCGTGCGCTCGGTCGATGAGTGCGCCGAGGAGGCGCGCGCCGACCTGACGGTGATCACCAACCTGATGGAAAGCCGCACCATCGCCGGCCCCGAGCACCTGCGTCAGCGCATGCAGCAGGTCACCAGCACGGACGAGATGTGGCCGAGCAAGCACTTCTATCTGGCCAAGCGTGAAGAGCGCAAGGCGCGTCACGGCAAGTACAACGACACCGAATACAACCTGGAGCCCAACGTCAAGGGTTCGCCCGGCGGCCTGCGCGATATCCAGACGGTGCTCTGGGTCGCCCGCCGCCAGTTCGGCACGCTCAACCTGCAGGCGCTGGTCGGCCAGGGCTTCCTGCTGGAGAGCGAATACGCCCTGCTCTCCTCCAGCCAGGAATTTCTCTGGAAGGTGCGCTACGCCCTGCACATGTTCGCGGGCCGCGCCGAAGACCGCCTGCTGTTCGACTACCAGGCGCGCATCGCCGCGCTGTTCGGCTACAAGGACGGCGACGGCAAGCGCAGCATCGAACACTTCATGCAGAAGTACTACCGGGTGGTGATGGCCATCTCCGAGCTGTCGGACCTGATCAACCAGCACTTCGAGGAAGTCATCCTGCGTGCCGGCGAGACCAGCCAGGCCACGCCGCTGAACAGTCGCTTCCAGGTGCGTGACCGCTATATCGAGGTCACCCACCCCAACGTTTTCAAGCGCACCCCCTTCGCCATCATCGAGATCTTCGTGCTGATGGCCCAGCACCCCGAGATCAAGGGCGTGCGCGCCGACAGCATTCGCCTGCTGCGCGACAGCAGGCACCTGATCGACGACGACTTCCGCAAGGACATCCGCAACACCAGCCTGTTCATCGAGCTGTTCAAGTGCCGCGAGGGCATCCACCGCAACCTGCGACGCATGAACCGCTACGGCATTCTCGGCCGCTACCTGCCGGAATTCGGCCATATCGTCGGGCAGATGCAGCACGACCTGTTCCACATCTATACAGTCGACGCGCACACCCTCAACCTGATCAAGCACCTGCGCAAGTTCCGCTGGCCGGAGCTGGCGGAGAAATTCCCGCTGGCCAGCAAGCTCATCGAGCGCCTGCCCAAGCCGGAGCTGATCTACCTCGCCGGCCTCTACCACGACATCGGCAAGGGCCGTGGCGGCGACCACTCGGAACTGGGCGCGGTGGATGCCGAAGCCTTCGCCCGTCGCCACCACCTGCCCGCCTGGGACAGTGCCCTGATCGTCTGGCTGGTGCAGCACCACCTGGTGATGTCCACCACCGCCCAGCGCAAGGACCTTTCCGACCCGCAGGTGATCCACGACTTCGCCCAGTTCGTCGGCGACCAGACCCACCTGGAATACCTCTACGTGCTGACCGTGGCCGACATCAACGCCACCAACCCCAGCCTGTGGAATTCCTGGCGCGCCAGCCTGCTGCGCCAGCTCTACACCGAGACCAAGCGCGCCCTGCGCCGCGGCCTGGAGAACCCGCTGGACCGCGAAGAGCAGATTCGCCAGACGCAGAGCGCGGCCCTGGACCTGCTGGTGCGCGGCGGCATCGACCCGGACGACGCCGAGCAGCTGTGGAGCCAGCTGGGGGATGACTACTTCCTGCGGCATACCGCCAGCGACGTGGCCTGGCACACCGACGCCATCCTCCAGCACCCCGACGATGGCGGGCCGCTGGTGCTGATGAAGGAAACCACCCAGCGCGAGTTCGAAGGTGGCACGCAGATCTTCATCTACGCGCCGGACCAGCACGACTTCTTCGCCGTGACCGTGGCCGCGATGAGCCAGCTCAACCTGAACATTCACGATGCGCGGATCATCACCTCCACCAGCCAGTTCACCCTCGACACCTATGTGGTGCTGGATGCCGACGGCGGCTCGATCGGCAACAACCCGGCGCGCATCCAGCAGATCCGCGAGGGCCTGATCGAGGCCCTGAAGAACCCGGACGACTACCCGACCATCATCCAGCGCCGGGTACCGCGCCAGCTCAAGCACTTCGCCTTCGCGCCGCAGGTGACCATCCACAATGACGCGCAGCGCCCGGTGACCATCCTCGAGCTGACCGCGCCGGATCGCCCCGGCCTGCTGGCACGCATCGGGCGCATCTTCCTCGAATACGACCTGTCGCTGCAGAACGCCAAGATCGCCACGCTCGGCGAGCGCGTCGAGGACGTGTTCTTCGTCACCGACGCCAACAACCAGCCGCTGTCCGACCCGGAGCTCTGCGCACGCCTGCAGGAGACCATCGTCCGCCGTCTGTCCGAGCCTAGCAGCCCTACCCCGGCGCAGATCACCTTCTGACCCCGGCTCATGATGTGGCGCCGGACGCCACATCATGAGCCAGGATCAGATCCTGAAGCTGTCCACCAGCTGCTTGAGCCGGCCGACCTGCTGATCCAGCTCGGTACAGGCGCTCAGGCTGGCCTGCAGGTTGCGCACGCCGTCCTGGTTGAGCATGTTGATCTCGGTAATGTCCATGTTCAGGCTCTCGATCACCGAGGTCTGTTCCTCGGTGGCAGTGGCCACCGACTGGTTCATGCCGTCGATTTCGCCGATGCGGCGAGTCACGCCATCCAGCTTCTCGCCCGCCTGACCACCGATGCGCACACTGTCATCACTGAAGCGGCGACTCTCGCCCATGGTCGCCACCGCATCACGCGCGCCGGCTTGCAGTTGCTCGATCATCTGCTGGATTTCCAGGGCCGAACTCTGCGTGCGCTGCGCCAGGTTGCGCACCTCATCGGCCACCACGGCGAAACCTCGCCCGGCCTCGCCGGCACGCGCCGCCTCGATGGCGGCGTTGAGCGCCAGCAGGTTGGTCTGCTCGGAGATACCCTTGATCACGTCGAGGATCTGGCCGATGTCGCTGCTCTTCTCGCTGAGCACCTCGATGTGCCGACCGGAGGCCTGAATCTTCTCCGACAGTTCGCTCATCGAGCCCAGCGTGCGGTCGACCATGCCCTGGCCCTCCTCGGCATCGCGGCGCGCATCGCTGGCCTGCACGGAGGCGTCGGCGGCATTGCGCGCGATCTCCTGGGCTGCGGCGCCCAGCTCGTTGATCGCCGCCGCGACGCTGTCGGTGCGCGATGCCTGCTCGCTGGAGTTATCCATGGACGCGTTGGACGCCTGCACCACCGTGCTCACCCGGGCATGCACTTCACGAGTGGCCGAGGCCACCTCGCGGATCGACTCGTGGATTCGCTCGACGAAGCGATTGAAGGCGCCAGCCAGCTCACCGAACTCGTCGCCGGAAGCGATCGTGAGGCGCTGCGTCAGGTCCCCCTCGCCCTCGGCGATGCCGCCCATGGCATGGCTCATCACGTGCAGCGGGCGCAGCAGGATGCGGATCAGCGCGCCCAGCAGCAGCAGAATGGCCACCACACCGATGATCGTCACCATCAGCGCGGAGACGCGGAACTCGCTGAGCGCAGCGAAGGCCTTGCCTTCGTCGACCGACAGGCCGACGTACCAGCGCACGCCGGCCAGCCCCTGCACCGGCAGGAAGGTGACCAGGCGGGCGCTGCCATCGACCGCCGAAGCGCTCTGCAGGGTGGACTCCAGGCGAGGCGCCCCGCCCGGGAACAGCTCCGCCAGGGTCTTGAGCACCAGGCTCTTGTCAGGGTGCACCAGCACCGCGCCCTTTTCGTCGACCAGGAAGGCATAGCCCATCCCGCCCAGGTCGAAGGAGTTGAGAATGTCATCGACCGTCTGCAGTTTCAGGTCGCCACCGACCACCCCCAGCAGGTTGCCACCCGCGCTGACCGGGCGCGTGATGGTGATCAGCAGGCCGTCACGCGGGTCGGCGGCCAGATAGGGCGCTGTCAGCCCTGGCCCACCATTGCCCTGCGCGCTCTTGTACCAGGGCCGCTGGCGAGGATCGTAACCGGCGGGCAGCTCGCTGGCGGGGAACTGGGTGTAGGTGCCATCAGCCTGGCCAAAATAGGCATAGAGGAAGGCGGAAGCGATGCTGCGATGCTGCAGGTTCCTGCGCAGGGACGCCGGCGAGCTGTCGTCCTGCACCGACTCGGCGAGGTTGTCCAGCAGCTGCATGCGTCCATCCAGCCAGTGCTGGATGTTGCCGGTTGAGACCAGGCCGACATCATTGAGGTAGTTGGACAGGCTTTCGCGGATCGCCGTGCGCTGCAGGTAGTCGTTGTACAGCGCGAACGATGCGAAGGCCGCGATGACCACAAGGGAAGCAGCCAGCATGATCTTGTGACTGAATTTCAGGGTGCGCATGGGCAGAGTTCGCCATGAAAAGGGGGAGAGAACGGGTTGGCCTGACGCTATCGGCACGCGACGCCGGGCCTTGAGCGCTGCGTGCGTCGCAGACGCGACCTAAACGGACGAAAATCGGACGGACGAAGGGAATTTCCCCGCAAGGCCTGCCGTGCTAGTGTCGCCAGCTTTGTCACCGCCTCACAAAGGACCCGTCGGATCATCATGAACCACGCCCTCGCCCAGCTGCAGCCCTACCCGTTCGAGAAGCTCCGCGCCCTGCTCGCCGACGTGCAGCCTGCCAGCGACCGCTCGCCCATCGCGCTGTCCATCGGTGAGCCCAAGCACCGCTCGCCCGACTTCGTCGCCCAGGCGCTGACCGCCAACCTCGACAAGCTCGCCGTCTATCCGACCACCCTGGGCCTGCCGGAGCTGCGCCAGAGCATCGCCAACTGGTGCGAACGGCGCTTCGCCGTGCCGGCTGGCTGGCTGGATGCCGCGCGCCATGTGCTGCCGGTCAATGGCACCCGCGAGGCCCTGTTCGCCTTCACCCAGGCCGTGGTCGACCGCAACGCCAAGGGCCTGGTGGTCAGCCCCAACCCCTTCTACCAGATCTACGAAGGCGCGGCGTTTCTCGCCGGCGCAGAGCCGCACTACCTGCCCTGCCTGGAGGCCCACGGCTTCAACCCGGACTTCGATGCGGTGCCGACCGAGGTCTGGCAACGCTGCCAGATCCTCTTCCTCTGCTCGCCGGGCAACCCCACCGGCGCACTGATCCCGGTCGAGACCCTGAAGAAGCTGATCGCCCTGGCCGACCAGCATGACTTCGTGATTGCCGCCGACGAATGCTACAGCGAGCTGTACTTCGACGAGGCCGCGCCACCGCCCGGCCTGCTCAGCGCCTGTGCCGAGCTGGGCCGCAGCGATTTCGCACGCTGCGTGGTGTTCCACAGCCTGTCCAAGCGCTCCAACCTGCCCGGCCTGCGCTCCGGCTTCGTGGCCGGCGACGCCAGCATCCTCAAGCACTTCCTGCTGTACCGCACCTACCATGGCTGCGCCATGCCGGTACAGACCCAGCTGGCCAGCGTTGCCGCCTGGAACGACGAGGCCCACGTGCGCACCAACCGCGACATGTACCGCGAGAAGTTCGCCGCCGTGCTGGAGATCCTCGCTCCGGTGATGGACGTGCAGCGCCCGGACGGCGGCTTCTACCTGTGGGCACGCACGCCGGGTGACGATGCCACCTTCACCCGCGACCTGTTCGCCAGCGAACACGTCACCGTGGTGCCGGGCTCCTACCTGTCGCGCGAAGTGAACGGCGTCAATCCCGGCGCCGGCCGCGTGCGCATGGCCCTGGTCGCGCCGCTGGCCGAGTGCATCGAGGCCGCCGAGCGTATCGCCCGCTTCATTCGCGGCGCCTGAACGACGTCGAAACCGTCGCGGCCCAAGCCCCTGCCACAGGGGCCTGGGCCTGGAATTTCGGTTGTGTAGCCCGGAGACAATCCGCGGACTGCCGGCGATGGCGCCCCGGACGAGCTCCGGGCTACGCGCTTCCGGGGCTCAGCTCTTGTGCAGGCGCGCCTCGGCGATATCCAGGTCGCGCAGGATCTCGGCCAGCATGTCGTCATCCAGCTCGTTGTCCTTGCGCATGCGATACAGCTCCAGGCGCTGGGTACGCAGCGCCTGCAGGCGCAGGCGGTACTCCAGGCGGTCGACCTCGCGCTGATGCTCACGCGCCTCCTCGCCACCACGGGCACGCTCGAGCAGATCGCGGTACTCACTCATCAGCCTCGCCTTCACCTCGACCGAAGCGATTGCGCCCTCGGCATCGGCGGCGCGTTCGTCCTCGGACTCCAGGTAGCGAATGGCCGACTCCAGCATCAGCGCGCGATGGCGGTTGAGCTCACGCTCGTGCACGGCGGCGTTGTCCTGCGGCAGACGCGGCAGGATGCGTGGCAAGGCGACGCTGGCGACCAGCAATGACAACAGGATCACCCCGGCAGCGATCAGGATCAGCAGGTCACGCTCGGGGAAGGCCTCGCCGCTGTTGAGCAGCAACGGCAACGACATCACGCCGGCCAGGGTCACCGCCCCACGCACACCACCGAGCGTCAGCACCGCGCTGAGGGCGATGCGTGACTGCCCGGCGAACCGCGTGGGCTCGCCGCGCAACCGGCGCAGCGCCCCGGACATGCGCCAGTAGCTGTAGACCCAGACGAAGCGCAGCAGCATCAGCACGGCGTAGATCACCACCACCATGGCCAGGGCCTGCAGCGCGAAGCGCCAGGGCATCGCATGCTCGCCCAGCGCGGCGCCGAGGATGTCCGGCAGCTGCAAGCCGAGCAGCAGGAAGATCAGGCCGTTGAAGGTGAACTCCAGCAACGCCCAGACGCTGCGGTTGAGCATCCGCGTCGAGGTCTGCCTGGGCAGCAGATCGAGACGGCTCTGCATCATCCCCGCCGCGACGGCGGAGAGAATCCCGGAGAGCCCCAGGTGCTCGGCGGCCACGTAGGCGGCGAATGGCAACAGCAGCAGGAGCAGCACATGCGGGGCGGGGTCTTCCCAGCCTCGGCCGATCATCCAGGCACGCAGCCGCCCCAGCAGGTAGCTGAGCGCCACGCCGATGGCCAGCCCGCCAAACGCCACCAGGAGAAACTGCAGGCCGGCATCGGTGATCGAGAACACCCCGGTGAGCGTCGCCGCCACGGCGAACTTGAACGCCACCAGGCCGGAGGCGTCGTTCATCAGCGCCTCGCCCTGCAACAGGTTGTTCAGGGTGTTGGGCAAACGCCCATGGGTGATCGCCGAGACGGCCACCGCATCGGTCGGCGAGAGCACTGCGGCCAGGGCGAAACAGGCCGCCAGCGGCACCTGCGGCAACAGCCAGTGGATGACCTGCCCGGCCCCCAGGATGGTGAAGAACACCAGGGCGAACGCCAGCAGCAGGATCGGCGTACGCAGCTCCCGGAACTGCCCCTTGGGCATGCGCCAGCCGTCGACGAACAGCAAGGGCGGGATGAACAGCAGCAGGAACAGCTCGGGATCGAGGCGCACGTGCATGCCCAGGACCGGAATGGCCAGCAGCGCACCGATCAGGATCTGCAGTAACGGCAGCGGCAAGGGGATGAACTGGGCGGTAATACGGGTGCCACTGACCACCAGCAGCATGGTCAGAATGGTGTAGAGCAATTGCATGGCGCGAAACCGGCGGGAACGGGCGGGAGGCTGCGATTCTAGCGCCGTAACACTTCGCAGCGACAGCCACCGCCCAGCCGCGACATGACGTGGCATAATGGCCCGCCGTATTTCCCGGAGCTTCCGGCACGCCACTCATCAGAGGAAGATCAATGAGTTACGTCCTGTATGGCATCAAGGCCTGTGACACGATGAAAAAGGCCAGAACCTGGCTCGAAGAGCACCAGGTCGACTATGCCTTTCATGACTACAAGAGCGCCGGAATCGACCGTGCGAGCCTGGAGAAGTGGTGCAACGAGCATGGCTGGCAAACCATCCTCAACCGCGCCGGCACCACCTTCCGCAAGCTGGACGACACCCAGAAAAGCGACCTCGACCAGGCCAGGGCCATCGAGCTGATGCTGGCCCAGCCCTCGATGATCAAGCGCCCGGTGCTCGACCTGGGCGACAAGACCCTGGTCGGCTTCAAACCGGATAACTACCAAGCCGCGTTGGCCTGATACCTCACCCGATTTCGTTGCAAGGAACCCATATCATGAGCACCACCCTCTTCAGCATCGCCTTTGGCGTCGGTACCCAGAATCGCCAGGGCAACTGGCTGGAAGTCTTCTACGCACAGCCCCTGCTCAACCCGGCAGCCGAACTGGTCGCCAAGGCCGCCGAGAAGCTCGGCTACCAGGGCGGCAACCAGGCCATCGCCTTCACCACCGCCCAGGCGGCCGACCTGGCCGAGGCCCTGAAAGGCGTGGACAGCGCCCAGGCCGCGCTGCTGACCCGCCTGGCCGAAAGCCACAACCCGCTGGTCGCCACCTTCCTCGCCGAAGACGGCGCACCGAGCAGCACGCCGGAGGCCTACCTCAAGCTGCACCTGCTGTCGCACCGCCTGGTCAAGCCGCACGGCCTGAGCCTGGCCGGCATCTTCCCGCTGCTGCCAAACGTGGCCTGGACCAGCCAGGGCGCCGTCGACCTCGGCGAGCTGGCCGAGCGTCAGCTGGAAGCACGCCTGAAGGGCGAGCTGCTGGAAGTGTTCTCCGTGGACAAGTTCCCGAAAATGACCGACTACGTGGTACCGGCCGGCGTGCGTATCGCCGACAGCGCCCGCGTGCGCCTGGGCGCCTACATCGGCGAAGGCACCACCGTGATGCACGAAGGCTTCGTCAACTTCAACGCCGGCACCGAAGGCCCGGGCATGATCGAAGGTCGCGTCTCCGCGGGCGTATTCGTCGGCAAGGGTTCGGACCTGGGCGGCGGCTGCTCGACCATGGGTACCCTGTCCGGCGGCGGCAACATCATCATCAGCGTCGGCGAAGGCTGCCTGATCGGTGCCAACGCCGGTATCGGCATCCCGCTGGGTGACCGCAACACCGTGGAAGCCGGCCTGTACATTACCGCCGGGACCAAGGTGAACCTGCTCGACGAGGGCAATGCCCTGGTCAAGGTGGTCAAGGCGCGTGAGCTGGCCGGCCAGGGCGACCTGCTGTTCCGCCGCAACTCGCTGACCGGCGCCGTGGAGTGCAAGACCCACAAGTCGGCCATCGAGCTGAACGAAGCCCTGCACGCTCACAACTGAAAAGTTGGTTTAACGCTGCTGCGCTAGCCCATACTGCGTTGCAATAAGGCTCGAACGCTCATTTACACCAGTAAACTCCGCGTCCGAGCCTTATCGCGCCTTGTCTGGCCGTCGCTCGCAACACGTTAAACCCAACTTTTAACTGCCAGATGATCTCTGGAAGCATCCATGTCACTGATTTCCCCCTGGCGCGCCGACTTCCCCGGCATTCTCGCCCTCGAAGCCGAAGGCCAGACCTACCTCGACAGCGCCGCTACCGCGCAGAAGCCGCAGGTACTGCTCGACGCCCTGCTCGGCTACTACGGCACAGGCGCAGCCAACGTGCACCGTGCCCAGCATCTGCCCGGCGAACGCGCCACCCGCGCCTTCGAGGCCAGCCGCCAGGACGCCGCGCAGTGGCTCAACGCCGCCAGCGCGGAGCAGATCATCTTCACCCGCGGCACCACCGAATCACTCAACCTGCTCGCCTATGGCCTCGAGTCGCAGTTGCCGGGCGACGGGCAGATCGTCATCAGCGCCGCCGAACACCACGCCAATCTGCTGCCCTGGCAACAACTGGCCCGGCGTCGCAACCTGGAGCTGGTCGTGCTGCCGCTGGACGCCAGTGGCAGCGTCGACCTGGAACAGGCCGCCGCGCGCATCGGCCCGCGCACCCGCCTGCTGGCCGTGACCCAGCTGTCCAACGTGCTCGGCCGCTGGCAACCGCTGCCGCAGCTGCTGGCCATGGCCCGCGCCCAGGGCGCGCTGAGCGTGGTCGACGGCGCCCAGGGCGCGGTGCATCAGCGCCCCGACGTGCAGGCGCTGGGCTGTGACTTCTACGTCTGCTCGGCGCACAAGCTGTACGGCCCGGATGGCGTCGGCCTGCTCTACGGCCGCGGCGAAGCCCTGGCCCGGCTGCAGCACTGGCAGTTCGGCGGCGAGATGGTGCAGGACGCCGACTACCAGCAGGCCAGCTTCCGTCCGGCGCCGCTGGGTTTCGAAGCAGGCACCCCGGCGGTCAGCGCGGTGATCGCCTTCGGCGCCGTGCTGCGCTGGCTTGGCGCCCTGGATACGAACGCCGTGGCGGCCCACGAGAGCGCCCTGCACAGCGCCCTGCTGAGCGGCCTGCAGGCACGCTCCGGCATGCGCCTGCTCGGCGCGCCGCAGACGGCGCTGGCCAGCTTCTGCATCGACGGCGTGCACAACGCCGACCTGGCCCACCTGCTCAGCGAACAGGGCATCGCCGTGCGCGCCGGCCATCACTGCGCCATGCCGCTGATGAAACAGCTCGGCCTCGGCGGCGCGATCCGCGTATCGCTCGGCCTGTACAGCGACGGCGACGACCTGCAGCGCTTCTTCGCCGCACTGGACAACGCCCTGGAGCTGTTGCGATGAGCGTGCCCCGGTTTTCCGCAGGAGCGGCTGGGCTGCACGCCGCTGCAGCCGCGATCGCGGCTGAAGCCGCTCCTACGGGTTCAGGGGGAGATCGGGAATGAGCCTGCCCGGCGCCGCTCAGGAAGCTTTCGACGCCTTTACCACCTGCCACGGCTGGGAACAGCGTGCCCGCCTGCTGATGCAATGGGGCGAGCGTCTGGCGCCGCTGAGCGACGCCGAGCGCAGCGAGGCCAACCGCGTGCACGGCTGCGAGAGCCTGGTCTGGCTGCTCGCCGAGCAGCATGAAGGCCGCTGGCGCTTCCGCGCGACCAGCGATGCACGTCTGCTGCGCGGCTTGCTCGCGGTGCTGCTGGCGCGCGTCGAAGGCTTGAGCAGCAACGAGTTGGCGCAGCTCGATCTGAACGACTGGTTCAACCAGCTGGGCCTGCAGCGCCAGCTGTCGCCCTCGCGCAGCAACGGCCTGCATGCCGTGTTGCGGCGCATGGCCGAATTGACGAGCTGAGCCTGTTGCCCCGGACTGCATCCGGGCTACGAACTGCTTGCCCCCTGCCAGGCCAGCCCTGGCTCAGGCCTGAGCGCGCTCGCGCTGGGTCAGCCCACGCAGGAAGTTACGCTGGATCTGGTCGCCACACTCGCGGTAGTGCCGGTGCCCCGGCGCGCGAAACAGCGCCCCGAGCTCGGCCTTGGTCATCGGCAGGTCGGCGGCCTGCAGGATGGCCTGGATGTCGTCGTCGCGCAGCTCGAAGGCGACGCGCAGTTTCTTCAGCACGATGTTGTTGCTCAGGCGCTTCTCCACCGCCTGGCGCGGACGGCTGTCATCCCGACCCCGCTTGTGGAACACCAGCTCTTCGAGGACATGGGCGAGCAGCACGTCGCTGCAGGCGCGGTACCCGGCTTCGTCCTCGCGCAGCAGGCAGGCCGAGATCAGCCCGGGCTCCACCGGGTAATCGGCCAGCCGGCACAAGGCCTCCAGCTTGCTGTCGTTGACGTTCAGCAGATAGCGCAAGCTGCGCAGCACATCGTTGTTGAGCATGAAAATCCTTGGCAGGCGCAGGACGAGCGTCGCTCAGTCCTGCGCAACGTGATGTGAGGTACTGGGCTGCCAGCTGTCGGCATTGCCCGAGTTCAAGGCCTGCTGCAGACGCTCCAGGTCACCGCGCTTGGCAAAAGCTCGCAGCCCGGCGTTGAACAGGCGCAACAGCTCCGCCGCTTCGGCGTCATCCTTGCGAAACAGCAGGCGCAGCGGCTCCTTGTTCAGGTAGCGCGGATGGTGCGTGATATGACTGGCGTCCTTGGGGAACAGCTGGCGCAACATGGCATAGCCTACCGCACGATCCTGCGGGTGCAGGTCGATGCGCCCCAGCTCCAGCAGGCGGAAGCTGGTGTCTTCCTTGCCGCTCTGCTGCACCATCAGGCGACCGCCGGCCAGCGCCTCGTCGAACTCCGGCCCGTAGGAGTAACCCAGGGTCGTGCCGATGCGATAGTTGAACAGGTCGTCGACCTTCTGCCAGTCGAACGCCTGGTCGGCGCGATGGAACAGGACCACCTCGCCGCGCACCAGCGGATCGCTGCAAACACCGTAATTGAGACGGCTGGGGCTGCAGCTGTAGGGCATGATCGCGCTCAGCTGCCCCTGCTGCAACATCAGCACATTGCGGTCCCAGGGATGAAAGATGTATTCGACCCGATAGCCGGCCTCGGCGAACACCGCACTGACCAGCCGCGCCAGGGCCCCGCCATCGGCGCGCTGCTGATCGACATAGGGCGCCCAGTCACCGGTGCCGATGCGCAGGGTCTGCGGCTCGGCCTGCACCGGGGCCAGCAGCAGGAGCCAGACAGGCAGCGTCAGGGAGGCGAGCATCCGTGCCCTGCGCCCTTTGCGAAAGACGCGCTCAAACCGGTAAGACACAAAATCACCTCTACTACGAATGACGTTCGATGCTTCCCTGTGTTCGTTTGCTGCACCTTTTCCGTTTATCCAGCATAGTCAAATGCGCAACGCGCAACGCCCTCAACCAGCAGCCTTGCGCTCTGCCGGGCGCCGGGCGCCGGCGACCAGCTTGTCCACCAGCCTGGCGGCGGCGGCCATGCCGAAACTGGCGGTGACCATCATCACCGCACCGAAACCGCCCGCGCAGTCCAGCCTTACCCCCTCACCGACGAAGCCCTTGGCCTGGCAGACGCTGCCGTCCGGCTTGGGATAGCGCAGCTGCTCGGTGGAGAACACGCACGGCACGCTGTAGGTGCGCCCCGGCGTACGGGAGAAGCCGTAGTCACGACGCAGCATGCTGCGCACCTTGGCCGCCAGCGGGTCGTTGAAGGTCTTGTTCAGGTCGGTGACCTGGATCTGCGTCGGGTCGACCTGGCCACCCGCACCGCCGGTGGTGACGATCTGGATCTTGCGCCGCTTGCACCAGGCGATCAGCGCGGCCTTGGCCGGCACGCTGTCGATGCAGTCGATCACGCCATCGAGCTGCTCGGTGATGTACTCGGCCATGGTCTCGCGGGTGACGAAGTCGGCCACCGCATGCACCACGCACGCCGGGTTGATGGCACGGATGCGCGCGGCCATCTCGTCGACCTTGGCCTTGCCCACCGCGCCCTCGAGGGCGTGCACCTGACGATTGGTGTTGGTGATGCACACATCATCCAGGTCGAACAGGGAAATCTCGCCCACGCCGGAGCGCGCCAGGGCTTCCGCAGCCCAGGAGCCGACGCCACCGATGCCGACCACGGCCACATGCGCCGCAGCCAGGCGCTGGTAACCCTCCTGGCCATAAAGCCGGGCTATTCCGCCAAAGCGCTGATCGTCTGTATTCATCTATCCCCCTGCTGGACGGCGCGCATTATAGAGATAGCACCTTGCCCACCCAACCCCGAAAGGCAGGTCAGCCGTCGGTCGGTGCCATGCGGCCGGCGCGTGAATGCATCCGCCCAGGCGCCGGATGACCTGATTGGTAACGACTTTTGCTTTAAGATGGCCAGCCTTCACGCCAGCCGCCGCATCGGAGCCGCAATGACCGCCCCCCTCACCCCGACTCTGGAACTCGCCTTCGACCTGATCCGCCGTCCGTCCGTCACCCCGGTCGACGAAGGCTGCCAGGAACTGATGATGCGCCGCCTCGCCGCCTGCGGCTTCGAGGTGGAGCGCATGCGCATCGAAGAGGTGGAGAACTTCTGGGCCCGGCGTGGTGGCGACGGCCCCGTGCTGTGCTTCGCCGGGCATACCGACGTGGTGCCCACCGGCCCGCTGGACGCCTGGCAGTACCAGCCGTTCGACGTGCGCGTGGATGAGGACGGCATGCTCTGCGGCCGTGGCGCCGCCGACATGAAGGGCAGCCTGGCCAGCATGATCATCGCCGTCGAGCGTTTCGTCGCCGACCATCCGCAACACAAGGGCGCCATCAGCTTCCTCATCACCAGCGACGAGGAAGGCCCGGCGCAACACGGTACCAAGGCGGTGGTCGAGCGCCTGCGCGAGCGCGAGGAGCGTCTGGACTGGTGCATCGTCGGTGAACCCTCGAGCACCACCCTGCTCGGCGACGTGGTCAAGAATGGCCGTCGCGGCTCGCTCGGCTGCACCCTCACCGTGTACGGCAAGCAGGGCCACGTGGCCTACCCGCACCTGGCGAAGAACCCGATTCACCTGGCCGCCCCGGCACTGGCCGAGCTGGCCGCCGAGCACTGGGACCACGGCAACGACTACTTCCCGCCGACCAGCTTCCAGGTCTCCAACCTCAACGCCGGCACCGGCGCCACCAACGTCATTCCGGGGGAGCTGAAGGCGGTGTTCAACTTCCGCTTCTCCACCGAATCCAGCGTCGAAGACCTGCAGCAGCGCGTCAGCGCCATCCTCGACAAGCATGGCCTGGACTACCACCTGGAGTGGGCGCTGTCCGGCCTGCCGTTCCTCACCCAGCCGGGGGACCTGCTCGACGCCGTGGCCGCCAGCATCCGCAGCGTGACCGGTCGCGAGACCACCCCGTCGACTAGCGGCGGTACCTCGGACGGGCGCTTCATCGCCACCCTCGGCACCCAGGTGGTCGAGCTCGGCCCGGTCAACGCCACCATCCACCAGATCAACGAACGCGTACTGGCCAGTGATCTGGACCTGCTCACCGAGGTCTACTACCAGACCATGGTCAAGCTCCTCGCATGCTGATCTGCCCCCTCTGCCAGACCGCGCTCGAGCCCAGCGCCAGCGGCCTGGCCTGCGCCAACCGGCACAGCTTCGACCGCGCCCGCCAGGGCTACTTCAACCTGTTGCCGGTGCAGCACAAGAACAGCCGCGATCCGGGCGACAACCAGGCCATGGTCGAAGCACGCCGACGCTTTCTCGACGGCGGCCACTACGCACCGCTGGCCGCACGCCTGGCCCAGCTCGCGGCCGAACGCGCGCCGGCTCGCTGGCTGGATATCGGCTGCGGCGAGGGCTACTACACGCAGCAGATCGGCCACGCCCTGCCGGACGCCGACGGCTACGCCCTGGACATCTCCCGCGAGGCGGTCAAGCGCGCCTGCAAGCGCGCCCCGCAGCTGAGCTGGCTGGTGGCGAGCATGGCCCGCGTGCCGCTGGCCGACGCCAGCTGCAACCTGCTGGCCAGCGTGTTCAGCCCGCTCGACTGGAGCGAGGCCGAGCGCCTGCTCGCCCCCGGTGGCGGCCTGCTGCGCATGGGCCCGACCCGCGGCCACCTGATGGAGCTGCGGCAGAAGCTGTATGACGAAGTGCGCGACTACGACGACGAGAAACACCTGGCGCTGATCCCGGCGGGCATGCACCTGGCGCACAGCGAGACCCTGCAGTTCCCCCTGCACCTGGCCGAGGCCCAGGCCCGCGCCGATCTGCTGGCCATGACCCCGCACGGTTGGCGCGCCAGTGCCGAACGCCGCGAAGCAGTGATCGCCACGCCCTTCGAAGTGACCGTCTCCATCCGCTACGATTGGATCGTCAAAACCCCGAGCATCAGCTCTCAGGACTAGAAGCCATGCGCCAACCCGATATCGAGATCTACCTGAAAGACGCCGAGCGCGACGCCGTGGCCCAGTGGCTGGGTGCAGCCCTGGGGCCTTGCAGCGACTGGCAGCAGAAAGGCCAGACCTTCAAGTGCAAGGCCGGCGAGGTACCGGTGACCTGGCTGCCCAAGGCGGTGGGCAAATGGCACAGCCTGTACCTGGAAAGCGACGCCACGCCCTGGGCCGACGACCTCGCCTGCGCCCGCGCCGCCTACGCCGCCCTTGGCGTGCAGGTTCGCTGCGCACCCGGCACCTGGGTCGAAGATGAAAGCGATGAAGAGGCCGACCGCTGGATCAAGGTCGATGCCGATGGCGAGACCGAGATCGTCTGGCGCACCGAATGAACGCGGCCGCCCGGCGGCCTGCTGATGCCCTCCCCCATTCATGGGAGAGGGTGCCCGAAGGGCGGGATAGGCTCAGGCGCCCCACGCTATGGGACCTTGCATCACCCCCGTAGCCCGGATGCAATCCGGGACCAGAGCGAGGCATTCACAAAGCGCATATACAGCGTTCAAGTTTCGCTGCGGCCACGATAAAGATCAAAGGGTTAGATTCGGCTAGCCCTTTGTCGTTTCGGAGTGACCACGCAGGTGCTTGCTGTAGCGCACCCCGCAACTCGCTCCCGACGAACCATCCCCGCCACGACTATTACTACGTAGATCAGTGGACCGTCACCCATAGCGAGGCCACTTACAAGCGGTTGGCGGCGCTGCCATAAACCTTGCTGCGCTCTCGCTTGCCCACAGCGATCACCGTCACAACCAAGCGGCTGTCGATCACTTCATAGACCAGGCGATAACCGATGGAGCGCAGCTTGATCTTGTAGCAGTTGGGCATATCCCGGAGCTTGTCCGCCTCGACTCGGGGATTCTCAAGGCGCTCCTTGAGCTTCCTGGCGAACTGCAATTGGATGGTGCTGCCCAGCTTGCCCCACTCCTTCAGTGCCTGGGCGTTGAACTCCAGGGCGTACTCAGTCGGCTCCGCCGGCTTGCGCGATGAGGTCATCGATATCTACTCGCACAGTGGGTTCACCACGTCGCTCGCGCACCACTTCGGCCAGGCGGACATCGTCGATCATCTCCAGCATGGCTTCGTATAGCGCTGGAGGCACAGCATAGAAGGCTGGTTCATTGCGATTGAGGATCACGACGGTTTCACCACCGCCTTCGCGGATGGTGCCCATCGGGTCTTTCTTGAGGTCGGTCACCGATGCTGCAACATCGGCCAATACGGCATAAGTCATGGGTCTCTCCCTGCTTTCCTGGAAAGCACGGCAGAGCATAGCTCTTTTTAGAGTGCTTTTAAAAGCACTCTTATGGCTGACCCGCCCTGCAAGAGTCGCTATCCCCAGATGAGGCACTTGTTACGATTGGCCATGGCAGGTCGCTGGCGTGTGGCACTGGAGCCCTCGTATCTACTGGCTTCCAGTCTCGACCAAGGGAGGTGGTGCTATTTCCCGAGTCGAGCTCAGGCTGGCGGGAATCCGGTCTACCCCAGAAACGAAAAGGCCCGTCGATGACGGGCCTTTGCATTGGAGTCTGGGGCTCAGACCGCAGAGACATCTTCCGCTTGCAGGCCTTTCTGGCCCTGGGTCACACCGAATTCGACCTTCTGGCCTTCGACCAGGGTGCGGTGACCTTCGCCACGGATGGCGCGGTAGTGAACGAACACGTCCGGGCCGCTTTCGCGCTGAATGAACCCGTAACCCTTGGAATCATTGAACCATTTGACGGTTCCGGTCTCACGATCTGCCATTACCAACTTCTCCAAACTCGCTATGTTTTTATTGTCCCGAAGGCGCTTTGACGGCTCGGTAAAAACGTTCTTCTCAGCGTTCGCCAACCCCGGCAATTCGAGCATGGAGCAGGTCAAGCGAGTAGCGTTCTTGCTGCAGCCGAAGGCCGAGTATAAAGCATGAACTGTGACTGAAAAGTACTTTTTTGGAACCGCCCCGCCACCTGGAAAAATGCGCTGTTCAGAGCGTTTTTGTCAGCTTTTGGCCAGCAGATCGCGCAACTTCTTCATCAACCGCTGCGCCTGGTCGGCGTCGAGGCGATAGGCCCAGTCAGGCCGCGCGCTGACTTCCTCCACCTTGAAACCTTCCCGCGCCCCCAGCGTCAGCCAGTACTGTTCTCCCTGCCGGTACAGGGCGCCGGCGAGCTTCTGCCCTCCGAAGCCACTGAGGCTGAAGCGCAGCACCGGCGGCTGTTTGAAGCCCACCTGGTCGAGCGGCGCGGCATCAGAGAACTGCAGGCTGGAGAACAGCGTCGCCACGCTGTTGGCAGCGCCCTCGAAAGCGAGCTTCTGCGTTCCGGCCAGTTGCTCGACGGCAAAGTTGTACTGCTTGGCATCGGCCCGGTTCAGGGTGAGCACCTCGCCGTCGGCATGGCGCAGCTCGATGCGCTGGATATCGGTGTAGGGAATGTCACTGATGCGCCGGTCCAGCCAGTCCAGCTCGCGCGGCGGTACGTTCAGCTGGCGATCGATCAACCAGACCTGGTCCTCTCCAGCCAGGCGCACCAGTTGCCCGGTGCCTTGCTGGGCTGCCTTGCCCAGGCGCAGGCCGAGATCGGGGTGGCCGTCGAACTGCAGCTTCAGGCGCAGTGCCTGCTCACCCTCCGCGCCTTGCTCGGCCAGGCCCAGACGCGCGTGCCACTGCGCATTGGCGGTCTTGGCCTCCACCTTCCGCGCCTCGCGCAGCGCCCGCAGCAGGTCGGCCAGTACCTGCCTTGCCGCCGGGTAGTCGGCCTTCGCCGGCACCACCCAGTCCTCGCCGTGACGCTCGATGCGCACCGGAGGCTGGCCCGGCGCCTCGATGTCCAGCGCCTGCAGGCTGCCCAGGTAGTCCTGCTGCGCGGCCAGCCATGGCGCCTGTTCGACCGGCGCGGCGGCCTGCTGCTGGTCATGCCGCAGCGCCAGATAGCCCAGCGCGCAGAGCAGCGCGATGACGAGCAATGCGCTCAGACCTTTCTTGCCCATGAAACCCTTCCCCCTTGAGTGAGATGGAGCCGCGTGGAGCGCACCGATGCCTCAGAGGCGGTGCGCCCGCCGCGCCCTTGCGGAAACCTGTCGTTTGCTGGCGGCGCTGCTACCCGCCGGATCGCAGCCGGGCTACGAAACCCTCGACGTAGGGTGGATGCCGCTTCCTGCATCCACCACAGCGGTGGATCGGTGAAGCGTGATCCACCCTACGTATCACCCCGGATCGCAACCGGGTCACGAAACCCTCGGTGCAGGGTGGATGCCGCTTCCTGCATCCACCACAGCGGTGGATCGGTGAAGCGTGATCCACCCTACGCACCACCCCGGACTGCAGCCGGGATACGAAACCCTCGACGTAGGGTGGATGCCGTTTCTTGCATCCACCACGGCGGTAGATCGGTAAAGCGTGATCCACCCTACGCACCACCCCGGATCGCAGCCGGGATACGAAACCCTACGCACACGCGTTGCAGCGCCTAGGGTCGCGCTGGCCGTCAGGCCTGACGACGCCGGCGCCACAGCCACAGGGCCAGCACCAGCAAGGTCAGCAGCGCCGGCACCAGGGCGATGTTGAGCACCTTCAGGGTGCGTCCCAGCGCCTCGATATCGGCGTTGAGCTGATAGCGCACGTCGCGCAGCTCCTTGCGCAGCTCCAGCTTCTGCTGGATGAAGCGCTGCAGCGCGGTCTGCTGCTCCGGGGTCAGCTCCAGCGCCTTGTTCGGATCATCGCTGCGTTGCAGCGCGGCCAGTTGCTGCTCGGTCTCGGTCAGGCGCGCCTGCAGTGCCTGCTCCTTGTCACGCAAGCGCTGCTCGGCCGCCCGCTGCAGCTCCTCCACCACCACGAACGGACGGCTGAAGCGGCCACGCGAACGCACGCTGATCAGCGCCTCGGAACCGCTCAGGTTGTCCAGCGCGTTGATGACGAAGCTGCCGTTGTCAGCCCAGGGTTGCGGCATGCGCTGGCCGAAGAAGTCCTGCACCTGCACCCACAGGCGATCGCTGAGGATGTCGGTATCGGCCACCGCGATGACGTTGATGTTGTCGGCCTGCCTGAGGCCATCCTTGCGCCCCTCGATGCCATCGGGGAAGGCACTCTGCGCCGGGCCATCGACCCGCGCCGCAATGGTGTAGCGCTCACCGGTCGGCTCCAGCTCACGGATCAGCTCCTCCGGGTTGCTGAGCATGGCGAAACGCTGGGCATCGAAGGGCATGGCGTACTCGGAGCTCTGCATCAGCGGCGTGAAGTGGCTCTTCGCCCCCTCCAGCGGTTCGAGGATGCCGGCCGTGGCGACGGTGATGCTCTCCAGCCCGGCCGTGGCGATATCGGTCTGGTCCAGCGCCTTGCGCGGCAGGCTCAGCCAGGCGGCATGACGCACCGGGCGCTGGCCCTGGCCCATGTTCACCGACATGGCATAGGCACCATCGCCCAGTACCTTGTCCGGGACCATGCGCAGGCCCCAGGCCTTGAACAGCGGCTCAAGGTTCGACGCCTTGTCCACCGCCACCTCACCGGGCATCTCGCCGCTGTCGGCCTCCGCGTAGGGGTCGACGAACACCATCAGCTTGCCGCCGCGCAGCACGAACTGGTCGATGGCATAGAGGGTCTGCTGCGGCAGGTTCTTCGGATGCACCAGCCAGAGCACCGAGACCTGCTCGGGAATCTGGTCGACATCGACCTTGAGGTTCTCGATCTTGAACAACTGGCGCACCTGCTCCAGCACCATCCATGGCGGCGTCGGCTGGCGCGCCATCATGTCGAAGCCACCGGTCATCGGCAGCCCGGACAGCACCCCGACCACCGGCAGTTCGGGTTTCGCCAGGGTCTGCACCAGGCGGCTCAGCTCGTACTCCAGGTGTTCCTCCTGATCCAGGGCGAAGAACGGAATGACCTGGGTATCGTCCAGCGAATTGGTGCCCGCCAGGCCGAAGTAGACCGAGTCGCCACCCTGCTGCAGCGGAATCCCCTGCAGGCCGTACTCGGCCGCCTTGTCCTCGTCCTCGGAGAAGGGCTGGGGGTCGATGATGTGCAGGCGGATCTTGCCGTTCGCCTGCGCCTGGTAGGCCTTGAGCATCTCCTCCACGCGCTGGGCGTAGGTGCGCAGCGCCGGCAGGTCCTTGGCCACCTTGTCCGAGTAGAAGAAGTACAGGTTGATCGGCTCGTCCAGCTCACCGAGGATCTGCCGGGTGCCGTCGGAGATGGTGTAGAGCTTCTGCTCGGTGAGGTCCAGGCGCGCACCGCCCAGGCCGATACCAGCCAGCAGATTGAAGGCAACGAACGCCACCGCGATCAGCAGCAGCCCGGCGCCGGAATAGATCAGCTTTTTCATGGGCGCTCCTCAGTCGGCTTTCTTCAGATCGATGACCACGGCGGTGGCGGTCAGCCAGGCAGCGATCAGCGAGAGGAAATACAGCAGGTCGCGCAGGTCGATCACGCCCTTGCTGATGGCATCGAAGCGCACCAGGAAACTCAGCGAGGCGACGGCGTCCACCCACCATTGCGGCGCCCAGGCGAAGGCATCGAGCACCATCGGAAAGCCGCTGACGATGAACAGGAAGCAGGCGCTGACCGCGAGGATGAAGGCGATCACCTGGTTCTTGCTCAGCGCCGACATGCACGAGCCGATGGCCAGGTAGGCCCCGGCCAGCAGCCAGCTGCCGAGGTAGCCGGTGATGATCGCGCCGTTGTCCGGCTCGCCCAGGTAGTTGACGGTGATGATCATCGGGAAGGTCAGCAGCAGCGCGATGCCGGCGAACACCCAGGCCGCCAGGAACTTGCCGGTGACCGCCTCGAAGCGGGTGATCGGCAGGGTCATCAGCAGCTCGATGGAGCCGGACTTGCGCTCCTCCGCCCACAGGCGCATCGCGATCGCCGGCACCAGGAACAGGTACAGCCAGGGGTGGAAGTTGAAGAAGGCCGAGAGGTTGGCCTGGCCGCTCTCGAAGAAACCGCCCAGGTAGAAGGTGAACACCCCGGACAGCACCAGGAAGATCACGATGAACACATAGGCCAGCGGCGTGGCGAAGTAGCTCGTCAGCTCGCGCTTG
The DNA here is from genome assembly GCF_017915135.1 of Ectopseudomonas khazarica. NCBI lineage: Bacteria > Pseudomonadati > Pseudomonadota > Gammaproteobacteria > Pseudomonadales > Pseudomonadaceae > Ectopseudomonas > Ectopseudomonas khazarica. Next base: position 3,694,194 of record NZ_CP068551.1, read on the forward strand.
AAGATCACGGGCAACTGGGTCATGGCTGCTCTCCTCGGGTCAGGCTGCGGAATACTTCATCGAGCCGACCGCGTTCCACGTTGAGCTCCCTGACCCTCCAGCCGCGCTGGGCGATCAGTGCATTGACCTGCGGGAAGATCACCTCGCCCGGCTGCGCCAGCACGCTCAGGCTGTGCTCGCGCGGGTTCTCCTCGACCCCGGCGACACCGGGCAGCGCCGCCAGCGCGGCCAGGTCCAGGGCCTCATCGGCCACCAGCGTCACCGCCTGGTGGTAGCGCGAGCGGCTCTCCAGTTCCAGCGGCGTGCCATCGGCCAGCAGGCGGCCCTGGGCGATGACCACGGCGCGGGTGCAGAGCGCCGTGACTTCTTCGAGGATGTGGGTGGAAATGATCACGATCTTGTCGCGGGCCAGGCCCTGGATGAGCTGGCGCACCTGATGTTTCTGGTTCGGATCGAGGCCGTCGGTGGGCTCATCGAGAATCAGCACGCGCGGATCGTGCAGGATCGCCTGGGCCAGGCCGACACGGCGCTTGAAGCCCTTGGACAGCGTTTCGATGCTCTGCTCCAGCACCGCCTGCAACTCCACCTGGGCCACGGCATGCTCGACCCGCAGCGCCTTCTCGGCACCACGAAAACCGCGCACCTCGGCGATGAAGGAGAGGAAGCCGCGCACGCTCATGTCGCCGTAGCACGGCGCGCCTTCGGGGAGGTAGCCGATCTGCCGCTGGGCCTTGAGCGTCTGCGTCTGGATATCGCAGCCGAGAATGCTCGCCGTGCCGGAGGTCGGCGCGAGAAACCCTGTGAGCATCTTCATCGTGGTGGATTTGCCAGCCCCGTTGGGGCCGAGAAAGCCCAGCACTTCACCTGGCTGGACACTGAACGACAGGTCATCGACTGCCGTGTACTGCGCAAAACGCCTGGTCAGGTTTCTTATTTCGATCATGGCCTCTCACCGTCGCGAAAACGCCCGAGTCCCGCGTAACCACCGCGAGAACGCAGGCCGCAAGAATGCCGGGCAAAAGCGCACGCCCGGACGAAGGCATGACAACCCTCGTCCGGGAAAGTTCAGCAACCCCGCACACCTCGGCAAAATGCGTCAGGCGAGGTTCAGCCGGCTCGCCCGACAAGGCCCGGGCGAGTGCTCGTGACGGTCGTTGCAGCCGCTCCGAAGCCTGCCTGCGAGCGGTCCAGCACCGTGATTGCCGGGCAGACGAAACGCCCCGCCCCATCCCCCTGCGCAGAGAACCTGCTAGGCTCAGCGCCCAGACCTACTTCGGAAAGCATTCACGGATGAATAATCAGACGCCTCGTTCGAAAGGGCTGCGAGCCTTCAATGCCCTGTGCGCCACCTGCCTGATCGGCGCGCTGATCTATCTGCTGACGATGGGCGTGCACGCCGTTGCCGTGGCCGCCATGCTGGTTTCCATCGCCGCGGTGGCTGTCCCGCTCACCTGGGGCGACGGCGGCATTCTGGAGGTGGTAACCGGGACGGTCGAGGCGATCATCGATGGACTTCTGGCCCTCATCGAGGGGATGATCAGCGCCGTCTCCGGCCTGTTCAGCTAGCCGCCGGAGCACGACCGGAATCACCCGCCGCGCCGGAACCCGGCAAGGCAACTCCCTTCCAGCGCATCAGCGCTACTGAATGGACAGGCGTCAGTCCGTAAAACGCCAGACATGCCCGTAACCGTCGACGTGACATCCGCTGACTCACTGGAAGTAGCACTCGCAAGATTGAACCGCCAGGTAAGCACCGAACTGGGCCGCCGCTGGTACAAGCGGCGGTTCGGCTACTTCGAGAAGCCTTCGGCGCTGCGCCGCAAGCGCAAGCAGATGGACAAACTGGCCATCGCCTCCGGCGGCGGCCTGTGCCTGAAAATCGGGCTGAAGGAGCAGTTCTGCAGACATGCAGGCAGTGGCGTCGGCCGCTGACGTCGGTGCAGGCGCACTCGCTCAACCCGGTGACTTGGCCTAACCTCGATAGCGCACGCTCGCTTACCCCCAAGGAAGCCACATGAACGTCAAACGGATCATTGCCAATCTTCACGCAGCGCAACCAGCGGAGGTGGATGAGTTCTATCGGCTGATCCTGGGCCTCGAACTGGCCATGGACCATGGCTGGATTCGCACCTATGCCGGTTCCGAGAGGATGGCGGTGCAGGTCAGCTTCGCCAGCGAGGGCGGCTCGGGCACGCCAGTGCCCGACCTGTCCATCGAGGTGGATGATCTCGACGAGGCGTTGCGGCGTGTCGCGAAACAGCGGATTCCCATCGAGTACGGGCCGTCGCATGAGCCCTGGGGCGTTCGCCGTTTCTACGTCAGGGACCCGCTCGGCAACCTGATCAACATCCTCCAGCATGTCTGAAGCGCCTCTGCGCGCGTCGACGATCGAGACCCTGAACATGTTCATACCCCTAGCCACTGCGGTACTGCTCGGCCTGGCGACGCCCCTGGCCCATGCTGACGACTCGAACCCGCCTGACGGGCTGCTCAGACCCAATGCCGAGGAAGCCGCGGACGTGATCGCGGCGCTGACCGGCCTCGAACAGATGCGTGCGGAGATGACCGTGACGCTCGGCACCTGCGTGCCTGCACTCGAGGCGCAACACCCTGGGCAGATCGCCTGCACCTTCGCCCTGAAAGTCGGTGCAGGCAGCTCGGAATCACAAGCGGACTTCTACAAGATCGACGACGCATGGCAGGCTCAGCCAAGCGTCTCCCAGGACCTGCTTCCATTTCCTGATCCGGCGCTCTAATGTGGCTGCTCGCGGCCCTGGCGGAGCCTCTGCGGATTCGCCGGGCGGCCGCGTGGACAGCCCCGTTCCAGCCAATCAGCAGGCACCCCATGAATCTCGAAACAGCCGTTGCCTTTTCCGCCGTGGCCGGCATCGCAGTCGTCAGCCCCGGACCGGCGATCCTGCTGGCGTTACGCAATGGGCTGAGCTTCGGCGTGCGGGCGGTGGTGTGGTCGTCGCTGGGCAACATCATGGGCCTGTTCTGCCTGTCCGCCGCGGCGATGCTGGGCCTGGGGCTGCTGCTCAAGTCCTCGGCCCTGCTGTTCAGTGTCGTCAAGGTGCTGGGCGCCATGTACCTGTTCTACATCGGCCTGCGCCATCTGCTGGGGCGTGCCTCGCTGCTCCAGGTGGAGGCCAGCCAAGCCGCCGAGCGCCGCGCCTACAGGCCCTTTCGGCTCTATCGCGAGGCGCTGTTCATCGCCGCGTTCAACCCCAAGCCGATCCTGTTCTTCACGGCGCTGTTTCCACAGTTCGTCGACACCCGTGAGTCGTTGCTGCCGCAGTTCTTCATCCTCACCGGGATTTTCATGCTGCTGTCGTTCATCACCCTGGTCGCCTATGCCTCGCTGGCGGCACGGGCCAGGCAGGCATTGCAGCGCCCCTCGTTCGTGACCTGGGTGAACCGGGTATTCGGCAGCGTGTTCATTGCCTTCGGCGCAGCGCTCCTTGCGCTGCGGCGTTAGGACCAGGGCCCTGAGCGCATTGGGCAGGCACATCCTCTGGCTGGACTGCACCGCCGCCGCACTCGCCGGCCTGCTCGTGCTGCTGTTCGCCACCTGGCTGAGCGCCTGGTACGCACTGCCGCCGGCACTGCTGCACAGCATCGGCGTGGTCAACATCGCCTATGCCTGCTTTTCCTTCTCCCTGGCCATCCGTACCCGGCGCCGCGAAGGCCTGATCAAGTTGCTGGCGCTGGCCAACGGCGCATGGGCAGCGCTCTGCCTGGGCATCACGGCCGCCCTTGCCCAGAGCATGGCGCTACCGGGCGTCGTCCACCTGCTCGGCGAGGCCGTGTTCGTCGGTGGTCTGGGCCTGCTGGAGTGGCGCTGGCGTCGGCAGCTTCTGGTGGCCGACGGCCCCAGGCCCTCGACGGCTTCCAGCACCGGGCAGTAGCGCCCTACTCCGGCGCGCAGTGAAAGCGGTTCTTGCCGGCGTGCTTGGCCACGTACATGGCCTGGTCCGCCTGTTTCAGCAGGTCCGCGCCATTGTCGGCCTGCAGCGGATACAGGGCGGCACCCACGCTCGCCGATATGCGTGCCGGATGGCCGTCCAGGTCGAACGGCTGCGCCAGGACATCCAGCACCTTGAGCGCCACCGCCGCGCAATCCTGGCGGCTGTGCAGGCTGGCGAGCAGGATGCCGAATTCGTCACCGCCGAAGCGCGCGACCATATCGCTGCTGCGCACACAGCCTTCCAGGCGCCTGGCGGCCATCTGCAACAGGCAGTCGCCTGCCGTATGACCGTGGCGGTCGTTGATCGCCTTGAAGCCGTCCAGGTCGATATACAGCACGGCGCACAGCTGCTCCTGACCGCGCACCGCGTCGAGCGCCTGGTCGAGCCGCTGGCGGAAGCGGACCCGGTTGGCCAGGCCGGTCAGCGCATCGTGCTGCGCCTCGTGGGACAGACGTGCCTCCAGGCGCTTGCGCTCGGTGACGTCCTGCGCGACCAGCACCAGGAACGCCGGGTGGCCCTGGCGCTTGCGCACGACGCTCACGGCCTCGCACACCCAGAGCAGCGAGCCATCCTCGCGGCGGTAGGTCTTCTCGATCTCCGGGGAAAGCGCGCCGCCGTCGCTGGCCAGCTGCTCGCGCAGGAAAGTCCGGGCGGCGCTGGCCACCTCGGGGTCGCTCAGGTCGAAGATGTTGCCGCCCTGCAAGCGCTCGGGCGGGCGTCCGAGCATGCGCGAGAAGGTCTCGTTGACACGCAGGATCCGGCCTTCGGGGCTGATATGGGCAATGCCCATGGCCGCCTGGTGGAAGGTCGCGCGAAACAGCGCTTCGCTGCCTTGCAGGGCATCGGTCGCCGCACGCTGGCGGACCAGCATCAGCGCCAGCACGCCGACGAACAGCATCACCACCAGGGAGACACCGACGGCCGCCAGCAGATAGGTGGTGCGGCGCTGCAGGGTCGTGGCCATTTCCTCGTCGTAGGCCGTGGCCACGGTGACCATCAGCGGATAGTCGGCCATGCTGCGGTAGCTGACGATACGGGCGACGCCATCGAGCCCCTGGCCGCTGTCGTAGAAGTCATCGGTGCGGCGCTGTTTCTGCCGCTGAAACCAGGCCAGCGCCTCGCCGCTCAGGCCGAACTCGCTGCGTGCGCCGATCTTGCGCGCACGCACCACGCCATCCAGACCGCCGAGTTCGAGCAGCCCCTGCGCGCCCAGGTCGACCTGTTGAAAGAAGTGCGTGACGTCCTGCGGACTGAGGGCCATCACCACCACCCCGGCGAAACGGCCGTCCGCGTGCTCGATACGCAGCGACATGGGGATCAGCCAGCGCTTGGACACACGCCCGAAGACCGGCTGGCTGATGAACAGGTGGTCGATGCGCGCAGCGCGTTGCGCAGTGAAGAATTCGCGATCGGCGTAGTTGACCGGGCCGGTGCTCCGGCTGCTGCTGACGATGTCGCCATGCTCGTCCACCACGCTGATGATGGTGAACATCTCCTCGCGGATCACCCCCTCCTCGACCCAGCGCCGCAGGTCGATCGCCCTGCCCTGCAGGCGGTACTGCTCGCGCACGAACGCCGCCACCTGCTCGGCCGCCTTCAGCGCGCGGGACACCTGCTGCTCGAAGGCGATGGCCAGACTGGCGTTGGCCTTCATTTCCGCCGCCAGTGCCTGCTCACGCTCGAAGGCGATGCGCTGCAGGGTGATCAGCCAGACAACCAGAATGAAAACGCTCGCCAGTACGACCAGCAGGTTCAGGGGCGTTGCGGTTCGGGGGCCTCTGGCGACGCGCTCAGGTGCGTCACTCGGCTGTCTGGGCGGGGTCATCGCCTTGTTCTCCAGGGCATCCACGGGCTGTATCCTGCTAGTCGTTGGGCGAGGAGCACGCCCCTGAAACCCGCTATTGTTCAGCGTCACGGGGCTTGATCCAGCGCCTTGCGTTGAATCATAGGCACTGCCGCGCCACTGTGCTGCCATCAGTCTGCAACGGATTTTGCCCGATAATGCGGCGTGCGGCAGACTGACACCCCTGCTTGACCCATCATGGCAAGCCGAGCGACATCGGCGCCGATCCTGCTGATTTTCTTCGACAATCGCTACCCTCGAGGCCCGTCTTGGACACCACGGTCTTTCTCGCCGTCATCGCCGCCGCTGCCCTGCATGCCGGCTGGAACGCCCTGCTCAAGATCGGTCTCGATCGTTTCCTGACCGCCACCCTGATCCAGGTCGGCGCCGGCCTGGTGGCGCTCTGCGCACTGCCGCTGGTCGCCGTACCGCAGGGCGCAGCCTGGCCCTGGATCGCGCTGTCGGCCGTGCTGCACATCGGCTACAACTTCTTCCTGGCCCGCGCCTACCAGTACGGCGACCTGGGCCAGGTCTACCCCATCGCGCGCGGCAGCTCGCCGCTGATGGTCGCCCTGCTCTCGCTGCTGCTGTTGCATGACGGGCTCGGCACCCAGCAGCTGCTGGGCCTGCTGGTGCTGGTGATCGGCATCTGGTTGATGGCGCTGCGCGGCGGCCACCACCAGGCCCCGCAGCGGGCGATGCTGTTCTGCGCCCTGATGACCGCCCTGTTCATCGCCGGCTACACCCTCAGCGATGCCATGGGCGCCCGCGCCAACGGCGATGCGCTGAGTTATTCGCTGTGGCTGTTCAGCGTCAACGGCGCGGTGATGGCGGCGGTGCTCGCCGTCAGCCGCGGGCCGCGCGCCTTTCTCCAGCTGGGCCCGCACTGGCGCGGCGGGCTGGCCGGCGGAGCGATGTCGATGGCGGCCTACACCATCGTCATCTGGGCCATGACCCAGGCACCGGTGGCCCTGGTGTCGGCGCTGCGCGAAACCAGCGTGGTGTTTGCCGTGCTGCTCGGGGTGCTGTTGCTCAAGGAGCCCCTGCGACCGATCCGGCTGCTGGCGTGCGGGGTGATCGCGCTCGGCGTGGTGCTGATGAAGCTGGCGTAGCCGATTCGAGGAGCGACATGGCCGATACCCCTCGCGCGGCACGCTGCAGAGGCTGACCCGGCATTCCGCTCGGGAACCCGAAGCCGCCTTTGCGGTTCTGTTGAACAACGGGGGCCGAGGCGTCGACCGTTTTTTCGTCATGTGCCGGCGGCATGCTGGCCAGGCTGACTGCACGGACACCGACGTGGTGCCAGCCCTGTCGGCCGTGGCAGCCTCGTCAGGCCGCGGCGCCAGCGGCTGGTCCCGGAAGTTTTTTGCCCGCCAGGCAGGCTTGCGGCACACTAGCGCCCTTCCCGAGCATCCGCTCGTTTATCTGCTCAAGAGTCCGTATGACCCGTTCTCCCTTGCGCCGCATGGCCTTCAGCGCGCTGCGCCGCCTGCTGTACCTCTGGGTACGCTCGGAAACCATCAACCAGTCCGCCTTCACCCTCAAGCTCGATCGCAGCAAGCCGGTGTTCTACGTGCTGCAGCAGCCCTCGGTGAGCGACCTGGCCGTGGTCGACCGCGAGTGCACCAAGGCCGGCCTGCCGCGCCCGGTGCTGCCGGTGGCCGTCGGGGAACATGTCGAGCCGGCGGCCTTCTTCTACCTGACCCCGGAGCCGGACTGGTTCGGCCGCCAGGACAAACGCGGGATTTCACCCACCCTGGTTCGCGTCGTCAGCGCCCTCGGCCAGCATGCCGTGGATGACGCGCAGATCGTCCCGGTCAGCGTGTTCTGGGGGCAGTCGCCGGATCGCGAGACCAGCGCCTGGAAACTGCTGTTCGCCGACAGCTGGGCCGTCACCGGCCGCCTGCGCCGCCTGGTCAGCATCCTGATCCTCGGGCGCAAGACCCGCGTGCAGTTCTCCACGCCGATCCACCTGCGCGAACTGGTCGAGCAGGACAAGGGCCAGGAGCGCACCCTGCGCATGGTGCACCGCATCCTGCGCGTGCACTTCCGCAACCAGAAGGCCGCCGTGATCGGCCCGGACGTGTCGCACCGGCGCAACCTGGTCAAGGGCCTGGTCCACGACCCGCTGGTACGCCAGGCCATCGTCGACGAGGCCGAGCGCGAGAAGATCAGCCTGGAAAAGGCCGAAGCCCAGGCGCTGCGCTACGGCAACGAGATCGCCTCGGACTACACCTATACGGTGATCCGCTTCCTCGAGCTGGTGCTGTCCTGGTTCTGGAACAAGATCTACGACGGCATCAAGGTGCACAACATCGAGGGCGTGCGTGACATCGCCCAGGGCCACGAGGTGATCTACGTGCCCTGCCACCGCAGCCACATCGACTACCTGCTGCTCTCCTACCTGCTGTTCCGCAACGGCCTGACGCCCCCGCACATCGCAGCCGGCATCAACCTCAACATGCCGGTGATCGGCGGTCTGCTGCGCCGTGGCGGCGCCTTCTTCATGCGCCGCACCTTCAAGGGCAACCCGCTGTACACCGCAGTGTTCAACGAGTACCTGCACACCCTGTTCAGCAAGGGCTTCCCGGTGGAGTACTTCGTCGAGGGCGGCCGTTCGCGTACCGGGCGCATGCTGCGACCGAAGACCGGCATGCTGGCCATCACCCTGCGCAGCTTCCTCCGTTCGCATCGCCTGCCCATCGTCTTCGTGCCGGTGTACATCGGCTACGAGCGCGTGCTCGAAGGCCGCACCTACCTGGGCGAGCTGCGCGGCGCGAGCAAGAAGAAGGAATCGATCTTCGACCTGTTCAAGGTGCTCGGCGCGCTCAAGCAGCGTTTCGGCCAGGTGTCGGTCAACTTCGGCGAGCCGATCAAGCTCGGCGAATTCCTCGACCAGCAGCAACCCGGCTGGCGCCAGCAGGAGCTGGGCCCGCAGTACCGGCCGAGCTGGCTCAACGAGACCACCAACCGCCTGGGCGAACACGTGGCGCGCCACCTCAACGAGGCGGCGGCGATCAACCCGGTCAACCTCGTCGCCCTGGCACTGCTCTCCACCAGCAAGCTGGCGCTGGACGACCGCGCCCTGGCGCGCGTGCTCGACCTGTACCTGGCGCTGCTGCGGGCCGTGCCCTACTCGCCCCACACCACCCTGCCGGAAGGCGACGGCGCGGCGCTGATCGAGCACGCCAAGGGCATGGACCTGCTGGCCGAGCAGAAGGACGCCCTGGGCAAGATTCTCTACCTGGACGAGCAGAACGCCGTCCTGATGACCTACTACCGCAACAACGTGCTGCACATCTTCGCCCTGCCGGCGCTGCTGGCGAGCTTCTTCCAGAGCAGCGCACGCATCAGCCGCGAGCAGATCCTGCGCTTCACCGGCGCACTCTATCCCTACCTGCAGTCCGAACTGTTCATCCGCTGGGAGCAGAGCGAGCTGGAAGGCGTGGTCGACCAGTGGCTGGCCGCGTTCGTCGAGCAGGGCCTGCTCAAGGTCGAGGGCGACGTCTACGTGCGCCCGGCGCCCAGCTCCCGCCAGTTCGTCCTGCTGACGCTGCTGTCGCGCTCGGTGGCGCAGACCCTGCAACGCTTCTACATGGCCATCGCCCTGCTGCTCAATGCCGGGCAGAACGCGATCAGCGCCGAGGAACTGGAGGACCTGTGCACGGTGATGGCCCAGCGCCTGTCGATCCTGCACGGCCTGAATGCGCCGGAGTTCTTCGACAAGAGCCTGTTCCGCCACTTCATCCAGAGCCTGCTGGATCAGGGCGTGCTGCGCCAGGACGAAGCCGGCAAGCTCAGCCACCACCCGCTGCTCAGCGAGCTGGCCGAAGGCGCCGCCAAGCGCGTGCTGCCGGCCGAGATTCGCCTGTCGATCCGCCAGGTGGCGCTGGACCGCAACGAGGACGAGCCGGCCAGCGTCTGACGCCGCTGCCGCACCGGGTGGATGTCGTTTTCCCCATCCACCCGCATGGCTCGATACGCCAAGCGTGAACCAAGGCGAACCTGGCAGGCGTCTGGCAGTCAGTCGTCAAGCCACACACCGGCAGGAGGCCCGGCCATGATCGACTCCCTGATGTTGAGCGCTGCACGCATCACCACCCTGGCGGCTGGGCAGATACTGACCAACGCCAGTGGTTTCTTCTTCCGCCGCGAGCAGCGGCTGTTTCTCGTCACCAGCCGCCACGTCGTGCTCGACGAACCCAGTGGCCATCAACCCGACAGCCTGCAGATCGAACTGCATACCGACGCCAGCAACCTGGCCAGCACCGTCAGTTTCTCCATCCCGCTGTATGACGGCGAGCAGCATCTGTGGCGGCAAGGCATGGACAGCGCCGGCGAGATCGATGTGGCGGTGATCGAACTGGATCAGGCAGCCCTTCCCCATGACGGCGCCTACCACGCCTTCACCCCGCAACACCTGCTGCAGCCTGACGAAGATGTCGAAATCGGCTCGACGCTGCTGGTGGTGGGCTTCCCGCTCGGCTTCCAGGACAGCCTGCACCGCATGCCGGTCGCCCGGCATGCCGGCCTGGCCTCCTCGTTCGGCCTGCGCTTTCAGGGGCTCGGCTACTTCCTCACCGATGGCCGCACCCATCGCGGCATCAGCGGTGCACCGGTGGTCAAGCGCGCCGAGCTGGACAGCGAACTGCCCTGGCGCCTGCTCGGCATCCACTCCACGCGCCTGCTCGGCAACCGCGACGAGGATCAGGACGAAGCCCTGGGCCTCAACTGCACCTGGTATGCCGATATCCTGTTAACGCTGACCGAATCACCCGCCCCGTAGGCTTTGTACGAAAAGTGCCTGCGCTCGGTGATGCTGCGTTGAAATCGCTCTCAGAATGCTCATTTACAGCACGTAAACTGCGCTTCTTCGAGCGATTTCGTGGGGCCGCCATCGGCCTGGCCTGACCTTCGCTCGACGACTTTTCGTACAGAGCCGTAGGAGCGGCTTCAGCCGCGAACGCTTCGCCGCAGCGCACGCCGGCCTCAGGCCAGCAGCAGCGGCAGGAGCAACGCGGTGCCGATACCCAGCAGGCTCATGCCCAGGGCGGCGAACGCGCCGCACTCCTCGCCCTCCTGCAAGGCATGGGCGGTGCCGATGGCGTGGGCGTTGATGCCATAGCTCACGCCGCGCGCCGCCGGATGATCGACACCGGCCCAGCGCAACAGCAACGGCCCCAGCGCCGTGCCGATCACCCCGGTGAGCATCACCATGACCGCGGCCAGCGACGCGACCCCGCCGATCTGCTCGGCCACCGGCATGGCGATCGGCATGGTCACCGACTTCGGCGCCAGGCTCATCACCACGCTCCAGTCGGCGCCCAGGGCCCAGCCGATGGCCAGGGTCAGACTGACCGAGAGCACGCCCCCGGCGAACAGGGTGATCATGATCGGCCAGAACAGCTGGCGGATGCGCTTGATGTTGTGTTGCAGGGGGACCGCCAGCGCCACGGTGGCCGGACCGAGCAGCCAGGCCACCGGCTCCGCACCGGCGCGGTAGGTCGCGTAGTCCACCCCGCACAGCAGCAGGGTGGTGACGATCAGCGTCACCGAGACCAGTACCGGCTGCAACACCAGCCAGCCACTGCGGCGATACAGCCAGGCAGCGATCAGGAAAGCGGCGAGCGTCAGGGCGATGGCAAACAGCGGGTGGTGAGTCAGCAGCGTCATCCCTTGCGCTCCTGGCGGCGAATCAGGGTCTGCAGCAACCAGCCGCAGAATGGCACCGTGACCAGCAGCGACAGCACCAGCGCCGTGGCGATCACCGGCAGCTCGCCGAGCAGCAGGTCAGTGCTGGTCATGATCCCCGAGGCCGGTACCGCGAGCAGCAGCGGCAGGTAGGGCAGCAGGCCGCCGGCGGCCTGTTGCAGGGGCTCGGGCACGGCGCCGCGCCACATCAGCCAGACCGAGAGCAGCAGCAGGCCGATGATGGACGCCGGCAGCATCGGCAACAGCCAGTGGTTGAGGGCCACGCCAAACAGTTGCAGCAGGACCAGCCAGAACAGGCCACGCACCATCATGATCTCGATTCCTCCTTATGGCGCCCGCGACGGAACAGCGGGCGCGGTTCAATGACCGAGCGACCATACAACACACTGAGCCCGTCGAGGCCCTTGAGTGCATCGGCCAGCGACTTGTCGGCACGCACGGCGAAGGCATCGAAGCCACACTGGCGCATGTGCGCCAACTGATCGCGCAGCACGTCGCCCACGGCCCGCAGCTCCCCACGCCAGCCCAGGCGCGTGCGCAACAGGTAGGCCTGGCTGTAGCCACGGCCATCGCGGAAGCTGGGAAAGTCGATGGCGATCAGCGTCAGGCTGGCGAGCAACGGCTGCAGCGCTTCCGGCTCGTCATCCACCTGCAGCAACAGGCCATCGGCGCTCATCGCCCTGCCCTCCAGCACCGCCGCAGGCTGCCGTGCGCGCCAGGCCGCCAGCGGCAGGATCAGCGGCGCCGACGGGGCGTCGTCGCCGTCGTGCAGCTGCCAGGGATCGTCATCGACGATACGGGCCTGGCCCTCGACCAGACGGATCAGGTTGTTCATGCCGCCACCTCCCGGCTGTACACGCGCTCCTTGAAGGGCTCCAGGCCGATGCGCTGGAAGGTGTCGAGAAAGCCTTCGTTGACCTCGCGGTAGTCCACGTAGGTGCGCACGATGCGCTCGATCACCTGGGGCACCTGTTCGGCGGCGAAGGACGGGCCGATCACCTTGCCCAGCGCCGCCTGCCGGCCCTGGCTGCCGCCGAGGGTGAGCTGGTACCACTCGCTGCCGTTCTTGTCGACGCCGAGAATGCCGATGTTGCCGATATGGTGGTGACCGCAGGCGTTCATGCAGCCGGAGATGTTCAGGCTGATCTCGCCCAGGTCATGCAGGTAGTCGAGGTCGTCGAAGCGCTGCTGGATGGCCTGTGCAACGGGAATCGACTTGGCGTTGGCCAGCGCGCAGAAGTCGCCCCCCGGACAGGCGATGATGTCGGTGAGCAGGCCGGCGTTGGCGGTCCCCAGGCCGGCCGCCTGGGCCTGCGTCCACAGCGCGTGGAGGTCGGTCTTGCGCACGTCGGGCAGCACCAGGTTCTGCTCATGAGCGACGCGAATCTCGCCGAAACCGTAGCGTTCGCTCCAGTCGGCCAGGGCCTCCATCTGCTCGGCGCTGACATCGCCGGGCGGCGCGCTGATGCCGGGTTTGGTCGACAGCAGCACGCTGACGTAGCCGGGAACCTGATGCGCCATGACATTGCGCGAGACCCAGCGGGCGAAGGCCTCGTCGTGTGCCAGGTGGGTGCCGAAGTCGAGATCGATGGCATCCAGCGGCACGTAGGCCGGCTTGCGGAAGGAGGCCGCAACGCGCTGGTACTCGTCGTCGGTGAGCTGTGCCGGGCCATCCTTGATCATCTGCCATTCGCGCTCCACCTCGGCGGCGAACGCCTCGATGCCCAGCGCCTTGACCAGGATCTTGATGCGCGCCTTGTACTTGTTGTCGCGCCGGCCATGGCGGTTGTACACGCGCAGGATGGCCTCGACGTAGGACAGCAGGTCACGCCAGGCCAGGCCCTCGCGCAGCATCTGGGCGATGATCGGCGTACGTCCCAGGCCTCCGCCGACCAGCACGCGCAGGCGCAGCTCGTCTACCTCGTCGCGGTAGAGCTGCAGGCCGATGTCATGCACCTGCACCGCCGCGCGATCCTCCTCGGCAGCGCACAGGGCGATCTTGAACTTACGCGGCAGGAACAGGAATTCCGGGTTGACCGTCGACCACTGGCGCAGGATTTCGGCCAGCGGGCGCGGGTCGAGGTACTCGTCGGCGGCGACCCCGGCGAAGGCCTCGGTGGTGATATTGCGCACGCAGTTGCCGGAGGTCTGGATGGCGTGCATGTCGTGCTCGGCCAGCCAGTCGAGGATGTCCGCCACGCGCTCCAGCTCGATCCAGTTGAACTGGATGTTCTGCCGCGTGGTGAAGTGCCCGTAGCCCCGGTCGTATTCGCGGGCGATATGCGCCAGGGCGCGCATCTGCCGTGCCGACAGGGTGCCGTAGGGAATCGCCACGCGCAGCATGTAGGCATGCTTCTGCAGGTACAGGCCATTCTGCAGGCGCAGCGGCAGGAACTCCTCCTCGCTCAGCTCGCCACTCAGGCGCCGCTGAATCTGGTCGCGGAACTGGGCGACGCGCTCGCGCACCAGCGCGCGGTCGTAGTCGTCGTATTGGTACATGCCGGCTGCCTCCTGATCACGGGGTGTCGACTATGCCTGCCGGCCGTGCACCGAAAACAGCGCCAGAAAAGCCTAAAAAAACCGGATCAGACGGACCGGGGAACGACCGGCAACCGGCTCTGATCAGCGCGGCGCGATGTCGCAGGGGGCGCGCCGCTGGGCGCCTGACCGCAACGCTGGACGCCTTGATCGACGCGACCTGCAGCCAGCCGAAGGCGTTTCCGGGGCGCCGACCGGGCGCATCTGATCTGCTTTTTTAACGAAAACCTGAGCCTGTTTTGCGAACAGCCCCGCTCGGATCATGGCGCCAGCCTGATAAACGCCTGATGAGGGCAACGCACATGACCGACCTGATTCCCGCGCGGAACCTCGACACCGCCAAACCCATCCGCCTGACCCCGGCCCAGGCCGGCGGCCCGATTCACACCCGCAGTTTCAGCGGGCGCTACCGCAACCTGCGCCTGCTCGGTGCCGGGCTGCTGTTCCTGCTGTTCTTGGGTACCGCCTGGATCAACTGGAACGGCCGCCAGGCCGTGCTCTGGGACCTGGACAACCGCCAGTTCCACATCTTCGGCGCGACCTTCTGGCCGCAGGATTTCATCCTCCTCTCGGCCATCCTGATCATCGCCGCCTTCGGCCTGTTCTTCATCACCGTGCTGGCCGGCCGCGTCTGGTGCGGCTATGCCTGCCCGCAAAGCGTGTGGACCTGGATCTTCATGCGCGTGGAACAGATCACCGAGGGCGATCGCGGCCAGCGCATCAAGCTCGACGCCGCGCCCTGGTCGCTGCAGAAGCTGGCACGCCGTGGCGCCAAGCACGCCCTGTGGCTGGCGGTGAGCCTGGTCACCGCGCTGGCCTTCATCGGCTACTTCACGCCGATCCGCACGCTGACCCTGGAGCTGGCGACGCTGCAGGTCGGCGCCACCACCGCGTTCTGGGTGCTGTTCTTCACCGCCGCCACCTACATCAACGCCGGCTGGCTGCGCGAGAAGGTGTGCCGCGACATGTGCCCCTACTCGCGCTTCCAGAGCGTGATGTTCGACAGCGATACGCTGGTCATCTCCTACGACGCCGCCCGTGGCGAGAACCGCGGCCCGCGCCGCAAGGACGCCGACTACAAGGCCGAAGGCCTGGGCGATTGCATCGACTGCACGATGTGCGTGCAGGTCTGCCCCACCGGCATCGACATCCGCGATGGCCTGCAGCTGGAATGCATCGGCTGCGGCGCCTGCATCGACGCCTGCGACAGTGTGATGGACAAGCTCGGCTATGCCCGTGGCCTGGTGCGCTACAGCTCCGAACACGAACTGGCCGGCGGCAAGACCCACTGGCTGCGCCCGCGCCTGGTCGGCTACGCGGCGATGCTGGCGGTGATGATCGGCGCCTTCGTCTGGGCGCTGAACGAGCGGCCGCTGATCTCCCTGGACGTGACCCGCGACCGGGGGCTGTTCCGCGAGAACGCCCTGGGCCAGATCGAGAACATCTACAGCCTGAAGATCATCAACAAGACCCAGCAACCGCGCAGCTATGCCATCGCCCTGGTCGAACCCGGCGACTTCGAACTGCACGGCCCGCGTACGCTGAACCTGGCACCGGGGGAAATTCGTGACCTGCCGCTGAACGTGGCACTCACCTCCGCCGAAAACGCTGCCAGCACACGCACCCTGGAGTTCGAGGTCCGCGACCAGGCCAACCCGGACAGTCGCGTCAGCACCCAGAGCACCTTCCTCGCGCCGCTGCGTTGAGGCCTGGCACGGCGTGCTGCCTCCTCAACCGGAGCGCCCCTCTCTCCCCACGGGGAGAGGGTGCAGGCACGCCTCACCTTGCTCCATCGCCGGGTGGCGACAGCACGCTCGCACCCGCGCCCCCTCTTCACCGATTCACGAGGCACTGCCATGTCTGCCGCTCACCCCGTAAAGTGTTCGCCCATACCCTTTGCTGCGGTGAACCAGGACAGGATGAAGCGCTACGAAAAATTCGCCGACGAGATCGCCGAACTGATCCGCACCGGCGTGCTCGGCCCCGGCGAGAAGGTGCCCTCGGTGCGCCACGCCAGCCGGACCTACGGGGTCAGCCCGTCGACTGTGTTCCAGGCCTACTACCTGCTGGAGGATCGCGGCCTGATCCAGGCGCGGGCGCGCTCCGGCTACTTCGTTCGCGAACACGCCAAGCGCCCCCTGCACGAACCCGAGCTGACCAGCCACGCGGCCCACACCACCGACGTGGACGTCAGCGAGCTGGTGTTCTCCGTGCTGGCCTCGCTGAAGGACCCGCACACCGTGCCCTTCGGCTCGGCCTTCCCCAGCCCCGACCTGTTCCCCCTGCCGCGCCTGGCCAAGAGCATGGCGCATGCCCTGCGCATGCTCTCGCCGCACGAGATCATCGCCGACATGACCGCCGGCAACGCCGACCTGCGCCGGCAGATCGCCCTGCGCTACATGGTCAGCGGCGTGATGCTGCCGATGGAGGAACTGGTGATCGGCAACGGCGCCATGGAGGCGCTCAACCTATGCCTGCAGTGCGTGACCCAGCCCGGCGATCTGGTGGCCATCGAATCGCCGACCTTCTACGCCTGCCTGCAGGTGCTGGAACGGCTGCAGCTCAAGGCCGTTGAGATTCCCGTGCACCCACGCGAGGGCATCGACCTGAGCGCCCTCGAACAGAGCCTGGAGCAGTTGCCGATCAAGGCCTGCTGGTTCATGAGCAGCCTGCAGAACCCGCTCGGCGCCAGCATGAGCGAAGCCAAGAAGCAGGCGCTGTACGAACTGCTGGTCAAGCACCAGGTGCCGCTGATCGAGGACGATGTGTACGCCGAGCTGTATTTCGGCAGCCACCCGCCCAAGCCGGTGAAGAGCTTCGACCGCGAAGGCCTGGTGATGCACTGCAGCTCCTTCTCCAAGAGCCTGGCGCCGGGTTACCGCATCGGCTGGGTCGCCGGCGGGCGCTATGCCGAACAGATCGCCCGGCTCAAGCTGATGACCACCATCTCGCCCTCCGTACCGGCCCAGGCGGCGCTGGCCGACTACCTGCAGCACGGTGGTTACGACCGCCACCTGCGCAAGCTGCGCCATGCCCTGGAGATGCAGCAGAGCGCGATGCTCGCCTCGGCCGCCCGGCACTTTCCCGCCAGCACACGAGTCACCCGCCCGGCCGGTGGCTACTTCCTCTGGTTCGAGTTTCCCGAACGGCTGGATTCGCTGCAGCTGTTGCGCCTGGCCTTGGCCCAGGGCATCAGCCTGGCGCCGGGACCGATCTTCTCCGCCAGCCAGGGCTTCCGCCACTGTGCGCGGCTGAACTACGGCCATGCCTGGAACGCACGCAGCGAGCAGGCCATGGAAGTGCTCGGACGCCTGGTGGCGGGGCTGCTCTGACGCCGCACACGTGTCCCGTAGGGTGGATGACGCTTTTTCATCCACCACCCAGGCCATCACGGTGGATCGATGAAGCGCGATCCACCCTACGCTTCGCCATCCACCCATCCATGCCCGTAGGGTGGATGACGCTCTTTTCATCCACCGAGCAGGCAACCACGGTGGATCGATGAAGCGCGATCCACCCTACGCCTCGCCATCCCCCCATCCATGCCGTAGGGTGGATGACGCTCTTTTCATCCACCACACAGGCAGCCACGGTGGATCGGTGAAGCGTGATCCACCCTACGCCTTGCCATCAAATCCCATCCATGCCGTAGGGTGGATGACGCCTTTTTCATCCACCACCCAGGCAACCAGGGGGCGGGCCCTACTTCCACCAGTACTCCACCTGCACCCCGAAGTTGGAGCCGTTGCGGGCGCTGCCGAAGGCGCCGTTCTCGGACAGTGCCGAGCCGTCGGCCAGCAGGTTGGCGGCCCGTTGCGCCGCCTTGTTCCAGCTGGCGTAGGTGTAGTACAGGCGAATTTCCGGGCGCTGCCAGAAGCCCGGGCCGGCCGGCGACCAGGTCGGCGCGATGGTGAACTTGGTCAGTTTGCGCGTACCACCGGGAGCCTCGACCTGATCGCGGCCGAGCTCGCCCACCAGCTTGAACTGCTCGGTGAAGGCATAGCTGGTACGGCCACCGACGGACAGCCAGTTCTGGTCCGCGCCATCCGGGCGCTTGTCCTTCTGATACACCAGCTGCACCTGGCCACCAAGACGCGGGGTCACCTGAAAGTCGAAGAACTCCACCAGCCGCCAGCTGCTACTGCTGTTGTCCAGGGTCGGGTCGCCGGTGTATCCCAGGCCGGTGCCCGGCCCGCGTCCGTACTGCAGGGCGAAGGTATTGACGCCGCCGAGGACGTCCTGCTGCTTGTGCTGCGCGGTCACCGCCCAGCCGCTGTGGCCGTCGGTGCTGTCCGGCTTGTCGATGTAGCTGACGCCGACTTCCAGCTCGCCACCCGGATTGACCTTGAAACCACCGACGTTGAAGTCGTGGCGGTTGATGTAGGGCTCCTGATCGTAGTTGTCCTTGCGCGAGAACACGTAGCTGTACTTGAGATCACCGATGACCATCTCGTCGATACCGAAGCCGGTGGCACTCTGGTTCCAGTAGTAGAAGTCGGAGATGTGGATGTCGTTACGCTTGTAGAAACGTCGCCCGGCCCACAGCGAACCGCCATTGAGGGCCGGCATGTTGCTCCATTCCGCGTACATCTGGTTCATCCGCGCGAAGCCGTAGTCACCGGTGAACTTGGGCGTGTGCCCGTACTGGTTGTAGAGCTGCGCCATGCCCTCGACGCTGATCACCGAACCATCATCGAGTCGCAGCAGGTCCTGGCGCAGGTCCAGCTCGGCGTACTGCTCGCACTCGTTGCCCAGGCGGTACTTCGATTGCGCCCCCGGCAGCTGGAAGCATTGCTGGGTGCCGCCGGTATCCGCGCCACCGATGCCGCTGCGCACGTAACCGCTGAATTCGACGGCCTGTACCTGCGGCGTGGTCATGGCCAGCGCCAGCACGCAGGGGACGCCGAGTGAACAGGTGAGGCGTTGCTGTGTGGTCTTCATCGTTGCTCCTGATTGTTGTTATTGAGCGATGCTGCGGATTACCGCCGCAGCGGCGGTTTCGTTGCCCTACTGCAGCGTGGCCCGGATGCACTCCCGGGCGGCTGGGCAGTCCCGGATTGCATCCGGGCTGGACGATCAACCTCTCTTCAAGTGCGCGACCTTGCCGTCACCGGCCTGGCGCTGCTTTGCCAGCAGGCGCTCGCCGCTCTGCGCGTCGAACAGCAGCACCCGGCTCGGCTCGAAGCGCAGCGCCAGGCTGGCGCCGACCTGCGGCACCTGGTCCGGCGCGAGGCGGCAGCAGACCTTGGTCTGGTTGAGGGTGACGAACACCAGGGTGTCCGGCCCGGTGGGCTCGGTCACCTCCACCTCGGCGCAGATGCTCGGTGCCTCGGCGGCGCCTTCAGCGGCCAGCTGGATCTGCTCGGGGCGAATGCCGAGGATCAGGTCGCGGTTCTCCAGGCCCTGCGCCAGATCCCCCAGCGGCAGTTCGCAGCGTGCCTGGCCGGCGACCCCGAGCGCCGAGTCGAGTGCGGCCCAGCACTGGCCATCACGGCGTTGCAGGCGCACGGGGATGAAGTTCATCGGCGGCGAGCCGATGAAGCTGGCGACGAACAGGTTGGCCGGGTCGTTGTAGATCTGCTGCGGCGTGCCGAACTGCTGGATGATGCCGTCCTTCATCACCGCCACCTTGTCACCCAGGGTCATGGCCTCGATCTGGTCATGGGTGACGTACACCGTGGTGGTCTTCAGGCGCTGGTGCATCAGCTTGATTTCGGTGCGCATCTCCACGCGCAGCTTGGCGTCGAGGTTCGACAGCGGCTCGTCGAACAGGTAGATCTTCGGCCGCCGCGCCAGCGCCCGGCCCATGGCCACGCGCTGCTGCTGGCCGCCGGAAAGCTGGCCGGGCTTGCGCTGCAGCAGATGTTCGACCTGCAGCAGCCGGGCCACCCGGGCCACCTCCTCGTCGATGGCGGCCGGCGCCAGCTTGCGCATCTTCAGACCGAAGGCGATGTTGTCGCGCACGCTCATGGTCGGGTACAGCGCGTAGGACTGGAACACCATGGCGATGTCGCGATCCTTCGGGCTCATGCCGCTGATATCGGCGCCATCGACCTCGATCGCGCCGCCGCTGATGTCCTCCAGCCCGGCGATGCAGTTCATCAGGGTGGATTTGCCGCAGCCGGACGGGCCGACCAGGATCAGGAACTCACCGGAGTCGATCGACAGCTCGATGTTCCTCAGGGTGTCCGGCAGACCGCTGCCGTAGGACTTGTTGACGTTGCGCAGTTCGAGGGTAGCCATTTCTTTTCTCCAATCGCCGAGGCGTCAGCCCTTCACCGCGCCGGCCGTCAGGCCGCGCAGGAAATACTTTCCGGCCACGATGTAAACCAGCAGCGTCGGCAGCCCGGCGATCATTGCCGCGGCCATGTCGACGTTGTATTCCTTGGCGCCCGTACTGGTGTTGACCAGGTTGTTGAGGGCCACGGTGATCGGCTGCGCGTCACCGCTGGCGAACACCACACCGAAGAGGAAGTCGTTCCAGATCTGGGTGAACTGCCAGATCATGCAGACCATGATGATCGGCACCGACATGGGCAGCAGGATGCGTCCGAAGATGGTGAAGAAGCCGGCGCCATCGAGCCGCGCCGCACGCACCAGGGCGTCGGGCACGGTGACGTAGTAGTTGCGGAAGAACAGCGTGGTGAAGGCGATGCCGTAGACCACGTGGACCAGCACCAGGCCCGCGGTGGTGTTGGCCAGGCCCAGCTTGCCGAGGGTGAACGAGGCCGGCAGCAGCACGGTCTGGAACGGCAGGAAGCAACCGAACAGCAGCAGGCCGAAGAACAGCTGCGAGCCACGGAAACGCCACATCGACAGCACGTAGCCGTTCAGCGCACCGATCGCGGTGGAGATCAGCACGCCTGGCACGGCGATCTTCACCGAATTCCAGAAGTAACCGTCGACCACGCCCCAGGCCTTGACCCAGCCGATCAACGTCAGGGTCTCGGGCCAGGACAGCAGGTTGCCGCTGCGGATGTCCTCGGGCGTCTTGAGGCTGGTCAGCAGCATCACCACCAGCGGCACCAGGTACAGCGCGGCGGCGAACAGCAGGGTGGCGTGGATGGCCAGACGGCTGGGGCTGAGCGCCCGCGTCCGGCGCTTCGCCCCCAGGTGGTCATTGCTGGTAGGTCGCGGCGCGACGCTCGCATCAGTCATGGCGTTTGCCCCGCAGTTCGGAATAGAGATAGGGCACCAGCAGCGAGAGGATCGCGGCCAGCATCAGCATCGCGCTGGCCGAACCGATGCCCATCTGGCCGCGGCTGAAAGTGAAGGAGTACATGAACATCGCCGGCAGATCGGAGGAGTAGCCCGGCCCACCCGCGGTCATCGCCGCCACCAGGTCGAAACTCTTGATGGCGATGTGCGCGAGGATCATCACCGCGCTGAAGAACACCGGGCGCAGGCTCGGCAGGACGATGCGCAGGTAGATGGTCGGCAATCCCGCGCCGTCCACCTGGGCAGCGCGGATGATCGACTGATCGACGCTGCGCAGGCCGGCCAGGAACAGCGCCATCACGAAGCCCGAGGCCTGCCATACGGCGGCGATCACCAGGCAGTAGATGACCCGGTCCTGATCCACCAGCCAGTCCAGGCGAAAGCCTTCCCAGCCCCAGTCACGCAGCATCTTGTCCAGGCCCAGACCGGGATTGAGCAGCCACTTCCAGGCGGTGCCGGTGACGATCATCGACAGCGCCATGGGATACAGGTAGATGGTGCGGATGAAGCCTTCGCGGCGGATGCGCTGGTCCAGCAGCACCGCGAGGAACACGCCGATCAGCAGGCTGATGCCGATGAACAGGCCACCGAACACCAGCAGGTTCTGGCTCGCCACCCACCAGCGGTCGTTGTCCATCAGGCGCATGTACTGCTGCAGCCCGACCCACTTGTAGCTGGGCATGAAGCTGGAGTTGCTGAACGACAACACCAGGGTCCAGAGGATGTAGCCGTAGAAACCGACCAGCACCACCAGCATGCTGGGCGCCAGCACCAGCTTGGGCAGCCAGCGTTGCAGCATGTCGAGGGGCGAGGCCTTGGTCATTACCGGGGTGAGACTCATCGGGCAGTACCAGTCAGCGCAGTGAAATTCGGGCCGAACGCTGCCCCGACCAGGCCAGGGCCCGGTCGTGCGAGGCAGGGTTCAGGAGAGGGGGCCGGGCGTGCCGGCCCGCTGGTGCTACTGGGCGGCCTTGATCGCCGCGTAGATCTGCGCGCCGGCCTTGCTCGGGTCGGCGTCCTTCTCGCTCATGAAGTTGGTCACCACATCGAAGATGGCGCCCTGCACGGCGAGGTTGGTGGCCATGCTGTGGGCCATGCTCGGCTCCAGCTTGCCGTGCTTGTCCGCGTCGAGGAAATCCTTCATCGAGGCCTGGGCGCAGCTGTCGAACTGGCTCATGTCCAGGTCGGCGCGCACCGGGATCGAGCCCTTGTTCCGGTTGAACACGTACTGGAACTCGGGCTCCAGGGCGATGCGCGCCAGGGCGTGCTGGGCGGCGATGTCGCCTGCGTCCTTGAGCCGGAACATGGCCATGGAGTCGATGTTGTAGGTGTAGCTGCCGGCCGTGCCGGGCATCGGCACGCACTGGTAGTCCTTGCCCGCCACCTTGCCGGCGGCGGTCCACTCGCTCTTGGCCCAGTCGCCCATGATCTGCATGCCGGCCTTGCCGTCGATCACCTCGGCGGTGGCCAGGTTCCAGTCACGTCCGGCGCGGTTCTCGTCCATGTAGGTGGAGAGCTTCTTCAGCGCGGTGAACACCTCGGTCATCTGCGGGCTGGTCAGGGTCGCCTCGTCGTTCTCGACGAACGCCTTGTGGAAACCGTCGGCGCCCATGATGCTCAGCACCAGGCCTTCGAACACGGTGCTGTCCTGCCAGGGCTGGCCACCGTGGGCCAGGGCGACGAAACCGGCGGCCTTGAGCTTGTCACCGGCGGCGTAGAGTTCGTCGAGGGTGGTCGGCGCCTTGTCGATGCCGGCCTTGGCGAATACCTGCGGGTTGATCCACAGCCAGTTGACCCGGTGGATGTTCACCGGCACCGCGACGTAGTGACCGTCGTACTGCATGGTGTTGGCAACGGTCTTCGACAGCAGGCCATCCCAGTCGTTGGCCTTGGCCACCTCGTCCAGCGGCGCGAGCAGGTCCAGCGCCCCCCACTCCTGCAGGTCGGGCCCCTTGATCTGCGCCGCACCCGGCGGGTTGCCGGAGACCACGCGGGTCTTCAGCACGGTCATCGCGGCGGAACCGGCGCCCCCGGCCACTGCGCCGTCCTTCCAGGTGAAACCATCCTTCTCGACCAGGTCACGCAGGACCTTCACCGCGGCGGCCTCGCCACCGGACGTCCACCAGTGCACCACTTCCACCGTACCTTTGGAGTCGGCGGCCAGGGCGGCGAAAGGGAACAGGGACGCGAGAGAGACGGCAGTGGCGATGCGAGTAATAGCGTTCATCGGAATACCTTTCTTGTTGTTATCGGGCAAGTCGTGGTGCTTGCGTTGTCAGGGAGTGTACTCAGGGTCGCCGGCGGCTCGGGTAACGAAAGGATGCATGAATGTCACTGCCTCGTTACATCGGCGGCGAGCGCCGTGGCCAGGCTCGGTGCCAGCGCCAGACGCGGCAGCAGCAGCGCCTGGTAGGCGTGGTAGAGGTCGGGTTTGCCCGGCCAGATGCTGGCAGCCGGCCGGTTGTCGCTGTCGAGTTCGTGGTGCCAGCTGCCACCACGCAGGTCGATGAAGTGCGCGTCGATGAAGGCCCAGAACTGCCGGTACCACTGCTCGTAGAGCGTCTCGCCGGTGCGCTGCAACAGTGCCGCCGCTGCCGCGACGGCCTCGGCGTGCACCCAGTGCAGGCGTGCGCGAACCACCGGCTGCTGCCTCCAGTCGAGGCTGTAGACCAGCCCCGGCGCGCCGTCGGCCTGCCAGGCCTGCGCGCAGGCGCGGGCGAACAGACCCCGGGCGTCGGCCAGCAGCCAGTCCGGGGCGGCGCACCCGGCCTGTGTCAGCGCGGCCTGCAGATGCAGCAGCAGGCGCGCCCACTCGAAGGCGTGGCCAGGCGTACTGCCGTAGGGGCGAAACGGGTCGGCGCGGCGCTCGGCGTTGTACTCCGGCAGCGCCTGCCACTGCGCATCGAAATGCTCGAGCACCACATGCCCGCGCGCGGCGGCGTGCCGATGGATCAGGCGTTCGGCGATGCGCAGCGCACGCTGCAACCAGCGCCTATCGCCGCTGACATCGGCCAGGGCGAGAAAGGCCTCGGTGGCGTGCATGTTGCTGTTCGCCCCGCGGTAGGCCTCCTCGTCATGCCAGTCAGCGCTGAAGCTTTCGCGTAAAGCGCCCTCCTCCTCGCTCCAGAAGTGCCGTTCGATGATCCCGATGGCGTCATCGAGCAGCGCCTGCGCGGCGGGACGCCCCGCGACCCTGGCGGAGCTGGCCGCCAACGCGACGAAGGCATGCAGGTACGCGGACTTGCCGCCGCTGCGCGTCGCATCGCTGAACCAGCCGCCATGCGTCTCGTCCCACAGCGCACCGCGCAACGCGGCGAGGCCATGGTCGACCAGCGCAGCGTAACCAGGCAGGCCCTGGATGTGAGCCAGGGCGAAACAGTGGGTCATGCGCGTGGTATGGATCAGTTCGGCCACCGCCCCCTCGGCGATGCGCCCCTCGGCATCGAGCGCGGCGAAGCCCTGCTCGACCTGCGCCTGCCGCGCGAACGGCAACAGGCGCAGGCCTTCGTCGGCCAGCCAGGTGAGGTGGGCGGGCTGGCTCAGCCAGCTGTCTGGATTCAATGCGGCTCCGCTCATTGTTCTGGTTCCCTGCAGATGGGGGGGCCGAGCGCCGCACAGCGGCGCGGCAACGGCGACGAGACAGGACAGACGACGGCGCATTCGGCCGCGCGGCCCCGGCTCGATGAACAGCCGGATGCCGCTTCACCCATCCACCCGAAAGGCGCGCTGCGAAACGCCCAGCAGCCACTCGTCCCCGCAGCGGATTCTAACGAGCGCCCCATCAGCGCCAGGTAACGAACGGGCCTGCCTTTGTCACCGAACGGTGACATTCAGTCCGGCGTGCGCGGCAGGCGCAGGGTGACGCGCAGGCCGCCCTCCCGCAGGTTGCGCAGGCTCACTTCGCCGCCATGGCTATGGGCGATGTTGCGGGCGATACCCAGGCCCAGGCCATAGCCCTGCTGCTGGCCGGCCAGGCGGTAGTGCGGTTCGAACACCTGCTCCAGGCGCTGCTCAGGCACGCCCGGCCCTTCGTCATCGACATGCAGGACGAAGGCCACGCCGTCGTCCTCGATGTGCAGGTGGGCATTGCTGCCGTACTTGCGGGCATTGTCGATCAGGTTGCCGATGCAGCGCCGCAGCGCCAGAGGCTTGCCCGGATAAGTGCTGCTGGCCTGGCCATCGAGGGTCACGCTGCCGTTGCCCGCTGGCGCCAGGTAGGGCTCCACCAGGCAGTGCAGCAGGTGGTTGAGATCCACCGGCTCGATGTTCTCGTGAATGTCGGTGTCCTTCACGCATTGCAGCGCGCCTTTGACCAGCAGCTCCAGGTCGTCCAGGTCGCGGCCGAACTTGGTCTGCAGGCTCTCGTCGTCGAGCAGTTCGACACGCAGGCGCAGGCGCGTGATCGGCGTGCGCAGGTCATGGGAAATGGCGCTGAACAGCTGGCTGCGTTCGGTCAGGTAACGGCTGATGCGCTCGCGCATGGCATTGAACGCACGGGCCACTTCCACCACCTCGCGCCCGCCGCCTTCGGCCACCGGCTCCACCTCCGCGCCCAGCGACATATGCCGCGCAGTGCGGGCCAGGCGCTTGAGCGGACGGCTCTGCAGGTGCACCAGCAAGCCGATGAACAGCAGCAGGAAGACGCTGGTCAGCAGGATGAACCACAGCTGCTGCGCGGGCAGGATGGGTTCTTCCAGGCTGGTGTAGGGCTCGGGCAGCAGCGAGGCGATGTACAGCCACTCGCCCGGCGCCAGCTGGATCTGGGTCACCAGCACTGGCGGATTGACCGGTTCCAGGGTCAGGGCGTAGTGCGCCCAGGAGCGCGGCAGTTCGTCGAGCTTGAGGCCGCCATTGAAGATGCGCAGGTCCTCCGGGCTGACGAAGGTCACCGAGATGTCCGCGGTGCTACCCAGGGACTTGTGCAGCACCGCGGTCACCGCCTCGGTCACCGCCTGCGTGCGTGGCGTGTTCGGCAGCAGCTTCATCTGCAAGGGGCGGTCGTTGAGGCTGACCACGAAGCGCGTGCCGCCCATGCTGCGCAGCTGGTCGAGAACCAGTGGCCGGTAGGCGACCGGCAACGAGCGGAAGTAGCGCACGCTGGCGGACATCGAATGGCCCAGGCTGCGGGCCGTGGTGACCAGCCCTTCGAGCTGGGTGGCGCGCAACTGCGACAGCCAGATGACGCTGGACAAGGTCTGCGCCGCGAGTATCGCCAGCAGCGTGAGCAGCAGCATGCGCCCCAGCAGCGAGCGTGGCAGCGGCAACCAGCGCCGTGGCTCAGCGCCCATCGCCGGCCTGCACGCTGACCATCGCCGCCAGCTGATAGCCGCTGCCGCGCACGGTGCGGATCAGCCGTGGCGGCTTGTCGGTATCACGCAGGCGCTGACGCAGGCGGCTGACGGCCATGTCGACGATGCGCTCCAGCGGCATCACCTCACGGCCACGGGTGGCATTGCCGATGGTGTCGCGGTCGAGAATCTGCTGCGGGTGATCGAGGAACAGCTTGAGCAGGGCGAAATCGGCACCGGAGAGAATCACCTCCTCGCCGTCGCGGTGGAACAGCCGGTGGCTGACCATGTCCAGGCGCCAGTCCTCGAATGCCAGCACCTCGCCGCTGCGCTCCTGGGTGAACTGCGCGCGACGCAGCAGCGCCTTGATCCGCGCCAGCAGCTCGCGCGGGCTGAACGGCTTGCCGAGGTAGTCGTCCGCCCCCAGTTCGAGGCCGATCACGCGGTCGGCCTCGTCGGAGCTGGCGGTCAGCATGATGATCGGCACCTGGGCGAAGCGCTGGTGGCCACGCACCCAGCGACACAGGCTGAAGCCGTCCTCGTCGGGCAGCATCACGTCGAAGATGACCAGGTCGGCCGGCTGCGCGCACAGGCTCTGGCGGAATGCGCTGCCGTCGGGCACGGCGCGCACCGCGAAGCCGACACGGCTCAGGTAGGTTTCGAGCAGTTCGCGAATTTCCTGGTCGTCATCGACCAGCAGTATCGACTTGCCGGGCTGGCTCATGGTCCACCCTCCTTGTTGTATTCATGCCGCCACGCGCCGCGCTAGTCGGCGCCGTACGCCTGCTGCAAGGCCACGCCGGCACCGGTCAGCCCCGGGTACTCGGCCGTCACCAGCCACACCGGAATGCCGTCAAGGTAATGGCTCATGCAGCCCTTGTCGCTGAAACTCTTGGCAAATCCACTGGCGAGAAAACGCTCGGCGAAACGCGGCACGACGCCGCCGGCGATGTACACGCCGCCACGCGCGCCAAGGGTCAGCACGTTGTTGCCGGCAACCCGTCCCAGCCAGCGGCTGAACTGCTCCAGCACCTGGCCGGCGAGCGGCTCGCCCGCCAGACCGGCGACGCTGATCGCGGCAGGCGTCGAATGCACCTGCGGCTGCCCGTCCAGCGTGCAGATCGCCCGGTACAGCGCCAGCAGGCCGTTGCCGCTGAGCACGTCCTCGGCGCGCACGTGACCCAGCTGCTGGTGCAGGACCTGCCACAGCTCGGCCTCGCGCGGACTGCCGATGGGCAGGTCGACATGGCCGCCCTCCCCCGGCAACACCAGCCAGCGACCGTCCTCCAGCCCCAGCAGGGTGCCGACGCCAAGCCCGGTGCCAGCGCCGATCACCAGCGCCGGACGTCCGGCCTGGGCTTCGCCGGGGCAGACCTGGAGGCGCTCGCCGTCACGCAGGCGGGTCATGCCCAGGGCCATGGCGGAGAAATCGTTGATCATCAGCAGGTGCTCGATCTGCAGCGCCGCGCAGAAGGCGGCTCGCTCGATGCGCCAGTGATTGTTGGTGAAGCGGAACAGATCACCGCTGACCGGCCCGGCACAGGCCAGGCACACGGCATCCACGGCGCCCAGGGGCAGGCCCTGGGCATGCAGGTAAGCGGCAATGGCCTGTTCGGGCCCGGGAAAATCGGCGGTGGCCAGGACCTGCACCGCCTGCAGTTGCTCGTCACGCCACAGGGCGAAGCGTGCGTTGGTGCCGCCGATATCACCGACCAGCGCCAGCTTCACGGGCGCAACTCCCGCAACAGGGCGCTGCACAGAAGGGCTACCTCAGGGGCATGAGGGGGCATGCTTTCGACTCCAAAGCGGAATTATTTTTGTAGTTCAGACAACGCACGACACAGTAAACCGGAAAATCATGCCCTTCAATCGGATTAAAGTAGTGATAACAACAATATTTCACAGAACACGTGACGCACGTCCCGAGCCCCTGCGGCAACGGACGGGTCGCCGCCGCATTCACGCCTCGGCATGACCCCGGACAATATCCGCGGCATGGCCGCCCCCTAGACTCGCACTGTCCATGGGCGCACGGCGGGCGCGATCCGCCGCCCTTCCGGTAATCCGCACGGAGAAGCAACATGTCACCCGATATCGTCATCGTCGGCGCCGGCCCAGCCGGCCTGTGCCTGGCCAGGGCCCTGTCCGGGCAGGG
Organism: Ectopseudomonas khazarica; assembly: GCF_017915135.1. Classification (NCBI taxonomy): domain Bacteria; kingdom Pseudomonadati; phylum Pseudomonadota; class Gammaproteobacteria; order Pseudomonadales; family Pseudomonadaceae; genus Ectopseudomonas; species Ectopseudomonas khazarica. Next base: position 3,722,916 of record NZ_CP068551.1, read on the forward strand.
TCTGTCGATCATGCTGCTGGAGCGTCAGGCCGAGCAAGCCCTGGCCGCCCCCGCTTTCGACGGCCGCGAGATCGCCCTCACCCATGGCTCGCAGGCACTGCTCGACCGTCTGGGATTGTGGTCGCGGCTGCCCGCCGAGGATGTCGCCGTGCTGCGCGATGCCCAGGTGTTCAACGGCCCCTCGCTGTTCGCCCTGAAGATCCGCGCCGAACAGGCCGGCGCCGAACGGCTCGGCCACCTGGTGGCCAACCAGGCCATTCGCCGCGCCGCCTATGAGGCCGTCCGTGCATGCAGCGACGTGCACCTGCTGTGCGACACCCAGGTGCGCGCCATCCAGTCGGGCGAACACGAAATCAAGCTGGTCCTGCAGGACGGCCAGGTGCTGCAGCCGCGCCTGCTGGTCGCCGCCGACAGCCGCTTCTCGGACACCCGGCGTCAGCTCGGCATCGGTGCGCAACTCAAGGACTTCGGCAAGAGCATGCTGGTGTGCCGCATGCAGCACGATCTGGAGCACCAGCAGGTGGCCTGGGAGTGGTTCGGCTACGGCCAGACCCTCGCCCTGCTGCCACTCAACGGGCGGCAATCGTCGACGGTGCTGACCTTGCCGCCACGCGAGATCGAACGCCTGCTGGCGCTCGACGAGTCCACCTTCGCCCGCGAGATGGAGCAGCGCTTCGACCGCCGCCTGGGCGCCATGCAGCTGCTCGGCAGCCGCCATGCCTACCCGCTGGTGGGGGCCTACGCGCGGCGCATGGTCGGCAAGCGCTGCGCGCTGCTCGGCGATGCCGCGGTGGGCATGCACCCGGTCACCGCGCATGGTTTCAACTTCGGCCTGATCGGCGTGCAGCTGCTGAGCGAGGCCCTGCTGGCGGCCCACGCCAGGCACCAGGACATCGCTGCACCAGCCACGCTGAGCCGTTACGAGCGCCAGTTGCGCCTGGCCACCTGGCCGCTGTACCAGGCCACCAACCTGCTGGTGGAGCTGTACACCAACGACCATCTGCCCGCCCGCCTGCTGCGTGGGGCCGGCCTGCGCATGGCCCAGGGCCTGCTGCCGCTGAAGAAGGGCATCGCCCGCCATCTCACGGCCCGCGCCTGAGCCGCCCCGCGGGCGCGGCGCACCCGGCGCGCCCTCGACCGGCTCATCTGATACGCATCAGACAGCACTTTCTGAGTCTGTTTTGTTTTACCCGGCCTCCCTACAGTTTCGCCATTCGCGCGGCTGCGCGCGCATTACTGTATGGAAGGTTACCGCGATGCAATCTGCTGCTTCCCACCCGGCCTACAACTACAAGGTCGTCCGCCAGTTCACCCTGATGACCATCGTCTGGGGTGTCGTGGGCATGTGCACCGGCGTGCTCATCGCCGCCCAACTGGTGTGGCCGGAACTCAACTTCGACACCCCCTGGCTCAGCTTCGGCCGCCTGCGCCCCCTGCACACCAGCCTGGTGATCTTCGGCTTCGCCGGTAGCGCACAGTTCGCCGCCAGCTACTACGCGCTGCAGCGCACCTGCCAGACGCGCCTGTTCTCCGACGGCCTCGCCGCCTTCACCTTCTGGGGCTGGCAGCTGACCATCCTGATCATGCTGGTGACGCTGCCCATGGGCCTGACCACCACCAAGGAATACGCCGAGATCGAATTCACCGGCGCGCTGTGGATGGCCGTGGTCTGGGTCGCCTACGGCATCGTGTTCTTCACCACCCTGACCCGCCGCAGGACGCCTCACATCTATGTCGGCAACTGGTTCTTCGGCGCCTTCATCCTGGTCATCGCCATCCTCCACGTGGTCAACCACCTGTCGATCCCGGTGAGCTGGTTCAAGTCCTATTCGGTGTATTCCGGCGCCACCGACGCCATGGTGCAGTGGTGGTACGGGCACAACGCCGTGGGCTTCTTCCTCACCACCGGCTTCCTCGGCATGATGTATTACTTCGTGCCCAAGCAGGTGAACCGGCCGGTGTACTCGTACCGCCTGTCCATCGTGCACTTCTGGGCGCTGATCACCCTGTACATCTGGGCCGGCCCGCACCACCTGCACTACACCGCCCTGCCGGACTGGGCGCAGAGCCTGGGCATGGTGATGTCGATCATCCTCCTGGCGCCGAGCTGGGGCGGCATGGTCAACGGCATGATGACCCTGTCCGGCGCCTGGCACCTGCTGCGCACCGACCCGATCCTGCGCTTCCTGGTGGTGTCCCTGGCCTTCTACGGCATGAGCACCTTCGAAGGTCCGATGATGGCCATCAAGACCGTCAACGCCCTGTCCCACTACACCGACTGGACCATCGGCCACGTCCACGCCGGGGCCCTCGGCTGGGTGGCGATGATCACCTTCGGCTCGCTCTACCACCTGATCCCGAAGGTGTTCGACCGCAAGCGCATGTACAGCATCGGCCTGATCAACGCGCACTTCTGGCTGGCCACCATCGGCACCGTGCTGTACATCGCCTCGATGTGGGTCAACGGCATCACCCAGGGCCTGATGTGGCGCGCGGTCAACGAAGACGGCACCCTCACCTACTCCTTCGTCGAAGCGCTGGAGGCCAGCCACCCCGGCTTCGTGGTGCGCCTGGTCGGCGGCCTGTGCTTCCTCAGCGGCATGCTGCTGATGGCCTTCAACACCTGGCTGACCCTGCGCGCCGGCGAACGGGCCACGCAGCCTGCGCCGGAGGTCGCTCATGCCCGCTGAGGCCTGGGGGATACTCGCGCTGCTGCTGTTCTACCTCGGCGTACAGATCAGCCTCGGCCGGACGACGCAGCGCGAGCTCGACGAAGCGACCATGCTGCCCTTCGTCGACGACCCCGAAGTGGCGCGCCGGGTGGAACGCGACACCGGGCGCAGCACCAGCGGCTGCGCCTGCCCGGGGGCCTGCGACGGACGTTGCGAGCACCTCGGGGAGCGCCTGTTGTAGCGCTTCAGACCCACTGATCGTTGCGCTTGCGGCGCACGCGCAGCATGGTCGGCAGGATCAGGCCGAGCAGCAGCCCGGCACCGGCGATGCTGCCGCCATAGGCCATGTAGCGCATCAACGCCTGCTGCTGTTCGTTGCCCAGTTGCGCCTGGGCATCGCGCAGTTGCGAGCGCGTGGTGGTCAGCTCGGCATCCAGCGCGCTGCGCGCGGCCTGCAGTTCCTCGATGAGTTTCTTGCGCGAGTCGAGGGTCTCCTGCATGCCCTGCACGCGCGCCTTCCAGGCATCGTCGATGCCCTTGAGCTCGGCGCTCAGGTCGGCGACCTTCTGCTCCAGCTGCGGCAGGCGCTCGGCCTGGCCGGGCACCGACTGCAGGTCACGACTGGGAATCCACACCGCATTGCCGCTGGCGCCGCGCACCTGGCTGTAGTCGCCCTGGGTACGCAGCAGCTCCACCTTCTCCCCGGACGTCAGCGTGCCGACGATGCGGTAGCCGTCGGTGGGGCCACTGCGCACATAGGTGTTGAGGCTGTCGCTGACCCAGCGCTGATTGCCGGCGGTCTCTTCGGCGTGCAGCAGGGTACTGCCGAGCAGCCCCCCGAGCAGCAGGCAGGCGCCCAGGGCACGGGTGTGGAGCGGAGCGATGCGACAGGAGAAATGACGGGATAAAAGCATGGGAGGATCTTCACGTGGCAGTCAGACGGACCCGGCGAGCGGGATGGGCGATGACGGCGAGCACGGCAAACGCGCTGCAACACGATACGAGCAGAATCTGCGACGAAGACGCCACACTAGCGGCAATTAGCCATCTACCCCTCCCCGTTCGGGCCGACAGCAGACAGACATTGGCGGACGCCTTCGAGTTCACTCGCCGCTGACGATGAACGATGGACGCAGCAGCGCTTCAACCGTTGTGGCGCTGGACGAAGGCGCGAAAATCCGCCAGCGGCATCGGCCGCCCGAGCAGGTATCCCTGAAACTGGTTGCAGCCGTTGCTCGCCAGAAAGTGGCGCTGCGCCTCGGTTTCCACGCCTTCGGCGATCACCGTCATGCCCATGCTCTGGCCGAGGGCGATGACGCTGCGCACGATGGCTTCGCTGTTGGCATCGCTGAGCACGTCGCAGATGAACGAGCGGTCGATCTTCAGCTTGCTCAGCGGCAAGCGCTTGAGATGACTGAGGGAGGAGAAGCCGGTGCCGAAGTCATCCAGCGAGAAGCGCACGCCACGCTCCACCAGCGCCGTCATCTTGCGCGTGAGGTCCTCCATGTCGTGCACGATCAGCGTCTCGGTCAGCTCCAGTTCCAGGCGCTGCGCGTCGATCCGATGCCGCTCGATCAGCCCGGCGATCTCGGCGACGAAGCTGTTCTGCGAGAACTGCTTCTGGCTGATGTTCACCGCCAGGTCGATGTCGCGGTACAGCGGCTCGTCCTGCCACTGGTGCAGCTGCTCGGCGGTCTGTTCCAGCACCCAGTGGCCGATGGGGATGATCAGCCCGGTATGCTCGGCGTGGTCGATGAACTCCCCCGGCGCCAGCAGGCCGCGCTGCGGATGCAGCCAGCGAATCAGCACCTCGGCGCCGATCACCCGGTTGGCGCCGTTCAGTTGCGGCTGGTAGTGCAGGACGAACTGACGCTCGCGCACGGCAGCGCGCAGGTCCCGGTCCAGCTCGGAGCGCTCGGCGGTGTCGGTCTGCAGGATGTGCAGCAGGAAGAAGAACATCAGCATGGCCACCAGCGCCTGCACCCAGGAGCCGACCACCCGCACCCCGTCCGGCAGTGCATGCAGGTCGGTCGGCCGCCAGGTGGAGGCCGCCAGCGCGACGAACAGCAGCAGGCAGAACAGGGAGATGCCGTAGCGCAAGCCCATGGGCTCGTCGCGAAACGCCATCAGCGCCGCCACGGCCATCGGCAGCAGGTACAGGTGAGTGGCGCGCGGCGCGGCGAGCGTGGGCGGGTCGAGCAGCAGGGTCGAGGCGACCACGACCACCAGCAGTGCGCCGAACAGCACCAGGTTGGCGCTGAGCGCCCGGTTGCGCAGGGTCAGGAGGAAGACCGCCACGCCACTGAGAATGATCGCCAGGTCCATCAGGGCGATGGCCGTGTAGCCGTGCGAGAGAAAGAACAGCCCCCAGAACACCCCCATCCCGACCATGACCAGGCTGGCCAGCATGCGCATGCGCCGCTCGCGGCGCTGACCGACCAGCGCCAGGTCCGCGCCATGCCAGAGCTGGCGGACACGTTTGCCGAAGATCGAGAGTGATGGCATGGGAAAGTCCTTGAGCGATCACTCTCATTCTTGAAGCTGCTGGGCCGAATGCAAGTTTCGGCACCGCTTCAGTAGCGCCAGTGTTCCTTGCTGGCCAGGCGTTCGGCGAGAAAATCCAGCAGCAGACGCATGGCCGGCAGCATCTGCCGGCGACTGCCGTAGAGCGCATGGATGCCCAGTTCGGGCGAGCGATACTCGGGCAGCAGCTGCACCAGCCGGCCCTCGCGCAGCAGCGCCTCCACCGAATACAGCGGCTGCAGGCTGACGCCAGCGCCGGCCAGCGTCGCCTCCAGCAGCACCATCGACTCGTTGGCGCTGAGGCTGCCGGAGACCGACACCGCAGTCGCCTCGCCCTGGTGCGCGAACTCCCACAGGCTGCGGCCGAAGTAGGCATAGGCCAGGCAGTTGTGCCGGGTCAGGTCCTGCGGATGCTGCGGCGTGCCCTGGCGCGCCAGGTATGCCGGGGCGGCACACACCACCGAACGACATACCGCCAGGTGCCGGGCGATCAGGTTGGGGTCGAGCTGGTTGGTGATGCGCAGCGCCAGGTCGATGCGCGCCTCGACCAGGTTGACGGCCTCGCTGCCGATCAGCAGGTCGATGTTGACCTGCGGGTAGCGGCTGGTGAAGTCGTGCAACGCATGCACCAGCCAGGCCTGGGCGAAGGACTGGCTGCTGGTGATGCGCAGCGTGCCGCGCGGCACGGCGTCCACGCTCTGCCCCAGGGCCTGCATGCGCTCGGCCAGTGCCAGCATCTCGCGGCACTGCGGCAACATCTGCTCGCCGGCCGCCGTCAGGCTCAGCTTGCGCGTGCTGCGGTGCAACAGGCGCACCCCGGCCCAGCCTTCCAGCTCGGCCAGGTAGCGCGAGACCATGGCCCGCGACATGTCCAGCGCCTCGGCCGCAGCCGTCTGGCTACCGCGCTCCAGCACCTCGACGAAAACCCGTGCCGCTGTCAGTCGATCCATAATTCGCTCGATTCATGCAACAAACATGACCAGCTTACGGGGCTTTTCGCTCGCCAGGTAGCGCATAAGATGCGCCCCTCACCTGCCTGGAGACCACCATGTCCCTCACTTCCCGTTTCTTCGCCGGCCTCGGCCTGCTCGCCGTGGCGGCTGGCGCCCTCGCCCAGCCACTGACCCTGGACATCTACAACCCGCGCGAGAATGCCGTGTTCCCGGTCAGCTCGACCCTGATCAGCGGTGAGAAGGACGCCATCCTGGTGGACGCGCAGTTCTCCAACACCGAGGCCCAGGCCCTGGTCGAACGCATCCGCGCCAGCGGCAAGCGCCTGACCACCATCTTCATCAGCCATGGCGATCCCGATTTCTACTTCGGCCTCGATACCCTGACCCGCGCCTACCCCGACGCCAAGGTACTGGCCACCCCGGCCACCGTCGCCTACATCGAGAAGACCCGCGCGCCCAAACTGGCCTACTGGGGCCCGATCCTGAAGGAAAGCGCCCCGGCCCGCACCCAGGTGCCCGAGCCCCTGCAAGGCAATGCGCTGGAACTCGAAGGGCAGCGCATCGAAGTGGTCGGTCACGACCCACAGCACACCAGCCTGTGGATTCCCGCCATCAAGGCCGTGGTCGGCGGCGTGCTGACCAGCGCCAACATCCACCTCTGGGTGGCCGATGCGCAGAGCGCCGAAGCGCGCCAGCGCTGGCTGAAATCCCTGGACGAACTCGAAGCGCTGCAGCCGACCACCCTGGTGCCCGGGCACTACCTCGGCAAGCCGGCGATGGGCCTCGACGACCTGCGTTTCACCCGCGAATACCTGCTGACGCTGGAGCAGCAACTGCCCAAGGCCAAGAACAGCCAGGCGCTGATCGCCGCCATGCAGGCGCGTTATCCCCAGCTGCAGGATGACAGCAGCCTGGAGCTGAGCGCCAAGGTGCTCAAGGGCGAAATGCAGTGGCCATGAGTGGCCGCATCCTGATCTGTGGCGCCTCGCGCGGACTGGGCCTCGGCCTGGTCCGCGCGTTCGTCGAGGCGGGCTGGGAGGTGCTGGCAGTGGTGCGCGAGCTGCGTCCGGCCAGCCCGCTGGACGCCCTGCGCACCCGCCACCCACAGGCGCTGCAGGTGATCGCCTGCGACCTCGCTCGCCTCGACGCGGCCAGCACCATCGAAGCCGCCCTGCATGGCCGGCGCCTCGACTGCGCGCTGTTCAATGCGGGGGTCTATGGCCCGGGCCACCAGGACCCGCGCCAGGCCCTGTTCGACGATGTCGGCCAGCTGTTTCTGGCCAACGCGGTGGCCCCGATCCGCCTGGCCCAGTGCCTGGCCGAGCAGGTGGCCGACGGTGGCGTGATCGCCTTCATGAGCTCGCAGATGGCCAGCCTGACGCTGGCACGTGCCGCCGACATGCCGCTGTATGGCGCCAGCAAGGCCGCGCTGAACAGCCTGCTGCGCAGCTGGCAGGCGCAACTGCCACGCCTGCCCTGGAGCCTGCTGGCGCTGCACCCCGGCTGGGTGCGCACCGACATGGGCGGTGACGCCGCCCCACTGAGCGTGGAACAGAGCGCCAGTGACCTGCGCCAGGTGATCCTCGATCAACTCGGGCGTCGCCAGTGCGCCTTCCTCGATCATCAGGGCCAGTCACTGCCCTGGTGACGCCCCGCCACACGCCTGCCCGTGCCTCGCCCGAACGAGGCACAGGGTCTTCGACGCTCCCGCCCCGCCGCCCGCACAACCTCACTGCATTCGCACACAGCTATACAATTCTTTTACAAAACTAGATTTTGTACATATATTGGATAGCAACATTCCTCATGGACGCCGTACCGGGCGCCCGTGAACGCTCGAACTCGACACGCTGCGCAATCCGGCAACCCTCTTCTCCCCCCTTTCCTGGTTGCCGGATTTTTTTATTCATCGCCCGTCGCCGCCGGGCCACTCGCTGCACGGCTGGACGCGGCCACCGCCAGCCCCGGAGGAAGCGCCCATGGCGACCTCGCTTCGACCGCTGCCAGCAGCCCTCCTGGCGCTGCTCCTGCTGGCCTGCGTCACCGCGCCGGCCTGCGCCCAGGGCAGCTGGCGTGCCCAGGTGCCACAGGCGACCCTGATCGGCAGCGGCGACTTCAGCTGGTTCGGTTTCTCGGTATACAACGCCAAGCTGTGGAGCCCGGTGGCGCAGGTGGACTTCTCGCAGCCCTTCGCCCTGGAGCTGACCTACCGGCGCCGCATCAGCCGCGACACCCTGGTGGACACCAGCCTCGACGAAATCCGCCGCCTCAACGGCGAGCCGCTCGATCGCGAACAGCAGGCAGACTGGGTCCGGCAGATGCAGCAGGCCTTCGTCGACGTCGAGGACGGCACGCGCATCACCGGCGTGTTCCTCCCCGGCCGGGGCTGTCGCTTCTACGTCAATGGCCAGTTGCAGCACGTCATCGAGGATGACGAGTTCGCCCGCGCCTTCTTCGCCATCTGGCTCGACCCGCAGACCCGCAGCCCGAAACTGCGTGCCGCGCTGCTCGGCCTCAACCGATGAGGAGTGCCATGAGAACGCCAGCCATCCTGCTCGCCTGCCTGCTGCTGGTCAGCTGCGGCCAGGTTCCCGTCGAGCGCTACGCCGACCAACGCCCCGCACTGGACCTGCCCACCTTCTTCAGCGGTCCGGTACAGGTCTGGGGCATGTTCCAGGATCGTTCCGGCGAAGTGATCAAACGCTTTCACGTCGACATCGACAGTCGCCGCGACGGCGACAGGCTGATTCTCGACGAGCGCTTCCTGTACAGCGACGGCACGCGCCAGCGCCGGGTCTGGACCCTCACCCCGGACGGCACCGGGCGCTGGCTCGGCAGCGCCGACGACGTGGTCGGCCAGGCCGTCGGCGAAGTCGCCGGCAACGCCCTGCGCTGGCGTTATCACCTCAACCTGCCGGTGGATGACAGCACCTACGTCGTCTACTTCGACGACTGGATGTACCTGATGGACGACGACACCCTGATCAACCGTTCCAGCATGAGCAAGTTCGGCATCGAGTTGGGCCAGGTCACGCTGTTCTTCCGCCGCGCGGCGGCCACACCATGAACACGCCACTGCTCGGCAGCCTGGGGACGCGTTACAAGGCGCTGGTCATCGGCGCCAGCGGCACCCTCGGCCAGGCCTTCTGCCAGCTGCTGCGCGCCGACGTCCACTGCGCCAGCGTGCGCGAGCTGAGCCGTGGCAGCTCACCGGCGCTGGACCTGGAAGCCCCGTCCAGCATCGCCGAGGCCGCCGCTGCGCTGGCCGATGAAGGGCCCTATCAGCTGATCGTGCATGCAGCCGGGCTCCTGCATCGCGCCGGCATCGCCCCGGAAAAGAGCCTGGCAGCCATCGAGGCCGAGGCGTTGCAGGCGGTGTTCCAGGTCAACGCCCTGGGGCCCGCGCTGGTGCTGCGGCACTTCCTGCCGCTGCTCGACGCGCAGGGCGCCATGGCCATGCTCTCGGCCAAGGTCGGCAGCATCGGCGACAACCGCCTGGGCGGCTGGTATGCCTACCGTTCGTCCAAGGCGGCGCTGAACATGCTGATCAAGACCGCGGCCATCGAACTGGCGCGCAGCAAACCCAGGGCGCGCCTGCTCAGCCTGCATCCCGGTACGGTGATCTCCCCTCTGTCGCAGCCCTTCCGTGGCGCGCTGGCGGCTCGCCCGGCCGAGCAGGCCGCCAGGGAGCTGCTGCGGGTGATCGACAGCCTGGGAGCGGAGCACAGCGGCAGCTTCCATGCCTACGACGGTCAGCCGCTGCCCTGGTAGGGCGAGCTACGCGCCACCGAACAGATCGAAGGAGTCGAGCAGGCGCCAGGCGATTTCCGGCGTCGTCTCCATGGCCCGGCGAATCGCGGCGGGGATGCTCTGCCGGGTCTTGCGGCACAGCCCCGGATGCGCCTCGAAGTGCATGTGGATGCCACGCATGCTGCGCACCTCGCCATGGCTGGGCTCGATCTGCAGGCGAATGCCCAGCTGTTCGTACATGCGCTGCTGCATGCGCTGCAGGTCCTCCAGACTCTGCAGGCTCTCCAGGCGTTCGAGCAGGCGCTGCTCCTCCTGCCGGGTCAGCAGCAGCACACGCGTATCGGCGCCCGGCAACGCCAGCAGCTCATCGCGCTGACAGTCACAGGCACCCGGCGGACAGGGGTTACGCAGAGGCAGGGGTGAATTCATGCCCCTGATCATAGCCATAGCCAGGCGCGCTGCCCATCCACGCCCATCGGCCGGCTTGCCAGCGTGGCAGACTTCGTTAAGCTCACAGCATTCCCCCTCGATGCAAGGATGAACACCATGTTGCGCTTCACCACGTTCGCCGCTGGCCTGCTGCTCTCGGCCAACGTCTTCGCCCTGTCCCTCTCCGACCTGAGCCAGCAGGACGCCAGCGGCGGCCTGAAGGACGCCCTGATCCAGGGCGCCCAGGTGGCGGTCAAGCAACTGGGCACGCCCGGTGGCTTCAGCAACAATCCCGACGTGCGTATCGAACTGCCGGGCAAGCTCGGCAAAGCCGCCAAGACCATGAAGATGATGGGCATGGGTGCCCAGGTCGAACAGCTGGAAAGCAGCATGAACAAGGCCGCCGAGGCCGCCGTGCCGCAAGCCCAGGCGCTGCTGGTCGATGCCGTGAAGAAGATGACCGTGGCCGACGCCAAGGCGATCCTCAGCGGCCCGCAGGACTCGGCCACGCAGTACCTGAACAAGAGCAGCCGCGAGCAGATTCGCGCCAAGTTCCTGCCCATCGTCAAGCAGGCCACCGACCAGGTCGGCCTGGCCCAGCAGTACAATGCCTTTGCCGGCCAGGCTGCCAGCTTCGGCGTGGTCGACGCCAAGAGCAGCACGGTGGAAGGCTACGTCACCGAACAGGCGCTCGATGGCTTGTTCGAGATGATCGCCAAGCAGGAAGCCAGCATCCGCGAAAACCCGGCCGCCGCCGCCACCAGCCTGGCGAAGAAGGTGTTCGGCGCGCTCTGAGCCAACCCGGCGCCTGCGACGCCCCGCAACGGGACGTCGCAGGCCCTCAGCCCACCGCGCGCAGCCAGGCGAGCAGCTCGCTCGCCAGTGAATCCTCTGCCGGAGCCGCCGGCAGGTACAGGCAGTAGCGCGAGCCATCGCCGAAGAACCCCGACGGCGCCGCCAGAACGCCACTGCGAATGTCATCCTGCACCAGGTGCCAGGGGCCGATGGCGACCCCCAGCCCGGCGACCGCCGCCTGCAGGCTGAAGTAGAAGTGCTCGAACACCTGCCCGCCCTGCGCCTTGACGGACTGTCCGGCAGCCTGCGCCCAGGCGCTCCAGGCCGTGGGCCGGGTGCGCGTATGCAGCAGCGGCGCCGACGGGCGCAACTGGCCATCGGCGGTGAACCATTGCTCGATCTTGTCCGCGCGGCACACCGCCGCCACCTGCTCCTCGAACAGCGGTTCGCGGTGGTAATGCGCCGGGCAGGGAAAATCGTCGCGGCGAATGGCCAGGTCGATCCCCTGCTCGAAGGAAAAACCGCCGCCGCCCGCCACCAGATGCATGGGCAACTGCGGATGGCGCGCCTGGAACTCGCTCCAGCGCGGGATCAGCCAGCGCATCAGCAGGGTCGGCTCGCAGGAGATCACCAGTTGGCGCCCGCGCCGGGCCCTGGCGCGCAGTTCAGCGACCGCCTGCGCCATCACCGCCAGCCCCTCCTCCACGGCCCGGGCCAGCTGCCGCCCCTCGTCGGTGAGAAACACACGCTGCCGGCGCCGCTCGAACAGCGTCACCTCCAGCTCGGCCTCGAGCAGGCGCACCGCGCGGCTGATGGCGCCGGGGGTCACGTGCAACGCCTCGGCCGCACGGGCGAAGTGCTCCTCGCGCGCCGCTGCCGCAAAGCAGCGCAGGGCCGTCAGCGAGGGCAGACGGGCGCCAGAAGATGACGACTCAAACTCACTATATGCATCAGAAATCATCGTTACAGGCCTATGCAGCAAACGAGGAAAATATAGGCGTTAACTAACCAAGAGACACCATACCTCATGAGCGAATGGATAGTTGTAATCACCATCACCCTACTCGCCTGCATCAGTCCCGGCCCGGACTTCGCGCTGGTCTGCCGGCAATCGCTGATGCTGTCCCGGCGCGCCGGCCTGTTCACCGCTGTCGGCATCGGCCTGGGCGTGCTCGTGCACGTGTCCTACACCCTGCTCGGCCTCGGCCTGCTGCTGCAGCAGTCCGCCTGGCTGTTCACCCTGTGCAAGTTCGCAGGCGCCGGCTACCTGCTCTACCTGGGGCTGCGCATGCTGCGTAGCCGCCCCGAGGAACAGCAGACGAACAGCCCGGCGCTGGCCGTCGACGCCTTCGCCGCCCTGCGCATGGGCTTCCTCGGCAATGCGCTGAACCCCAAGACATCGCTGTTCATCGTCAGCCTGTTCATGGGCGTGGTCAGCCCGCAGACCTCGCTGGCCAGCCAGCTGGGTTATGGCGCATTCATCGCCATCGCCCATGTCGCCTGGTTCGCCCTGGTCGCCCTGGGCCTGTCAGCGCAGGCCGTGCGGCTGCGCCTGCTGGCCATGCGGCAGCGCATCGAGCAACTGTTCGGCACCTTGCTGGTCGGCTTTGCCCTGTGGCTGGCCACGACCTCGCAACCACGCTGAGCACAATGAAAAAGCCCCGCCGGGCTTGTGGCCGGGCGGGGCTTTCGTTTGCCGTTGCCGGTCAGGCGCAGGCGGCTTGCATCTGGCGATGCGTATCGATGAGGTGCTGCACCACGCCAGGATCGGCCAGCGTGGAGATGTCGCCGAGTGCAGCGTATTCGGCGGTAGCGATCTTGCGCAGGATACGGCGCATGATCTTGCCCGAGCGGGTCTTCGGCAGACCTGGCGCCCACTGGATGACATCCGGCGTGGCGATCGGGCCGATTTCCTTGCGCACCCAGTTCTTCAGTTCCTGACGCAGCTGCTCGGACGGTTCCTCGCCCGCGTTCAGGGTCACGTAGACGTAGATGCCCTGGCCCTTGATGTCGTGCGGTACACCGACCACCGCGGCCTCGGCCACCTTGTTGTGGGCGACCATGGCGCTCTCGATCTCGGCGGTGCCCATGCGGTGGCCGGAGACGTTGAGCACGTCGTCGACACGCCCGGTGATCCACCAGTAGCCATCCTCGTCGCGACGGGCGCCGTCGCCGGTGAAGTACATGCCCTTGAAGGTCTTGAAGTAGGTGTCGACGAAGCGGTCGTGGTCACCGAACAGGGTACGCGCCTGACCCGGCCAGGAGTCGATGATCACCAGGTTGCCTTCGGCCGGCCCGTCGATGATGTTGCCCAGGTTGTCCACCAGCGCCGGCTGCACGCCGAAGAACGGACGCGCGGCGGAACCTGGCTTCATGGCGTGGGCACCCGGCAGCGGCGTCATCAGGCAGGCGCCGGTTTCGGTCTGCCACCAGGTGTCGACGATCGGGCAGCGGCTCTGGCCGACGTTCTCGTAGTACCACTGCCAGGCTTCCGGGTTGATCGGCTCACCGACCGAACCGAGCAGGCGCAGGCTGGAACCGTCGGCGCCTTCCACGGCAGCCTTGCCCTCGGCCATCATGGCGCGGATGGCGGTCGGCGCGGTGTAGAGGATGTTGACCTTGTGCTTGTCGACGATCTTGGCGACACGGGTCACGTCCGGGTAGTTCGGGATGCCCTCGAACATCACGGTGGTGGCGCCATTGGCCAGCGGTCCGTAGACCAGGTAGCTGTGGCCGGTGACCCAGCCGATGTCGGCGGTGCACCAGAAGACCTCGCCCGGACGGTAGTCGAACACACGCTCGTGGGTCAGCGAGGCGTACACCAGGTAGCCGCCGGTGGTGTGCAGCACGCCCTTGGGCTTGCCGGTGGAACCGGAGGTGTAGAGGATGAACAGCGCTTCCTCGGCGCCCATTTCCTTCGGCGCGCAGACGCTGCCGGCGACCTTCATCAGGTCTTCGTACCAGATGTCGCGGTGCTGGTTCCACTTGATGCTGCCACCGGTGCGGTTGACCACGATGATCTTCTGCACGCTGTTGGTTTCCGGGTTGGTCAGCGCGTCATCGACGTTGGCCTTCAGCGGCACCTTCTTGCCGCCGCGCACGCCCTCGTCGGCGGTGATCACCACCTTGGACTTGCAGTCGATGATGCGGCCGGCCAGCGCCTCGGGCGAGAAGCCACCGAACACCACGGAGTGGATGGCACCGATACGGGCGCACGCCAGCATGGCCACCACGGCTTCCGGGATCATCGGCATGTAGATGGTCACCACGTCGCCGCGGTGGATGTCCTGGCCGCGCAGGGCGTTGGCCAGCTTGCACACCTGCTCGTGCAGCTCGCGGTAGGTGATTTCCTTGTGCTCGGACGGATCGTCGCCTTCCCAGATGATCGCGATCTGGTCGCCGCGCTCTTCCAGGTGACGGTCGAGGCAGTTGTAGGACACGTTCAGGGTGCCATCGGCGTACCACTTGATATCGACATGGTGGTCGTCGAAAGAGGTCTGCTTGACCTTGGTGTAGGGCTTGATCCAGTCGATGCGCTGGCCCTGCTCGCGCCAGAAACCCTCGGGGTTGACCACCGACTGTTGGTACATGGCCTTGTAGGTGGCCTCGTCGGTCAGTGTCCGCGCGGCCACTTCGGGGCGCACAGGGTAAAGAGACGCAGCACTCATGGAATCACCTCGGTGGGTAGTTGTTTTTGTATGCTGCCTTTTGTATCTCCCGACCCTTCGTGAGGCCATTCGACCATGGTCTTACCGCTCTAAGACCATGGTCTCGAGGCCCTGCCCTGCAGGTGTCGAGCCCATGCGGCAGCGTCATGCACCGTTCGACACGACGCGCATCGACAGCGTTCCTCGCGTTTCGTCAGGCGCATGCCCCCGCGCCGGCGGGTCCACCGAGCGTTGCCCTTGCGCACTGCACGCCCGCCGAAAAAAAGCCCGGCACAGGGCCGGGCGCAGAGGTAGACGCGGTATCGTCGGTGGTCCTAGCTCATGCCCAGCCAGTTCGGCAGGGCCATGGACACGGCCGGGATGTAGGTGATCACCAGCAGGAAGCTGATCAGCATCATCAGCCACGGCAGCGCGGCGCGGATCACCGCGGTCAGCGGCATGCCGGTCACCGCCGAGGTGACGAACAGGTTCAGCCCCACCGGCGGGGTGATCAGGCCGATCTCCATGTTCACCACCATGATGATGCCCAGGTGGATCGGGTCGATACCCAGCTGCACGGCGATCGGGAACAGGATCGGCGCGAGGATCAGGATGATCGCCGACGGCTCCATGAAGGCACCGGCGATCAGCAGCACGATGTTCACCACCAGCAGGAACTGCCACGGTTGCAGGCCCAGCTCCACCACCCAGGCGGTGATCTGCTGCGGGATCTGCTCGGTGGTCAGCACGTGGGCGAAGAGCATGGCGTTGGCGATGATGAACATCAGCATGATGGTCAGCTTGCCGGACTCCAGCAGCACCTTCGGGCACTCGCGCAGGGTCAGGTCCTTGTACACGAACAGGGCCACGAAGCCGGCGTACACGGCGGCCACGGCAGCGGCCTCGGTCGGGGTGAACATGCCGGTGTAGATGCCGCCGAGGATGATCACCATCAGCAGCAGGCCCCAGAACGCCTCGCGCGCCGAGCGCAGCCATTCGCGCAAGCTGGCACGCGGCAGGGCCGGCAGCTTCTTGATCCGCGCCACCACGTAGATCGCGATCATCAGCACCAGGCCGAGCAGCACGCCCGGGATCACCCCGGCCATGAACAGCTTGCCCACCGACTGCTCGGTGGCGGCGGCGTACACCACCATGACGATCGACGGCGGAATCAGGATGCCCAGGGTCCCGGCGTTGCACACGATGCCGGCGCCGAAGGCCTGCGGGTAGCCGGAGCGGACCATGCCGGCGATGGCGATGGAACCCACTGCCGCCACGGTGGCCGGCGACGAACCGGACAGCGCGGCGAACAGCATGCACGCCAGCACCGCGCCGATGGCCAGGCCGCCCCGGATGTGGCCGACGCAGGCGTTGGCGAAGTCGATCAGGCGCCGCGCCACGCCACCGGTGGTCATGAAGGCACCGGAGAGCAGGAAGAACGGAATCGCCAGCAGGGTGTAGTGCTCGGAGGTCTCGAACAACTTGATCGCCAGCGAGCGCACCGAGTCGGGGCTGAACAGCATGATGGTGATCGAGCCGGCCAGGCCGAGCGAGGCGGCGATCGGCACGCCGATGAACATCAGCAGGAACAGCAGCAGGAAGAGGAACAGGACGGTCATTATTTGCTCTCCTCGTGCTCATTGACCTTCAGGGCGTCGGCGGCTTCGTCAGCCAGGCCGAGGCCGGTCTGCTGGTTGCGCAGGATGCGCACGAGAATTTCCAGGAAGCGGATGAACACCATGGCGTAGCCGAACGGCACGATCATGCCGATGTGCCATTGCTGGATGCCGTAGTGGCCGAGATCTTCGGCGCCGATGCCGGCGCTGAACAGGGTGTGCACCCAGTCGAAGCTGCCGACCGCGATCAGGCCGGCGTAGCCCAGGCAGCACAGGCAGGCGATGACGCCGATGACGCGCTGGATGCCGCGTGGCGCGAGCTTGACCAGCGCATCCACGCCGATGTGGCCGGCGGTGCGCACGCCGTAGGCCAGGCCGAAGAAGATCAGCCAGCCGAACAGCGCCTTGGTCAGGGCGTTGCTCCAGGTCATGGCCTGGGCCATGTCGAGGATGGCGTCACCGATACCCAGCAGGGTTTCGTTGCCGCCGAAATAGTCACCCAGCCAGTAGAACAGGGTGTAGAAGTTGTTGAGGATCACGTAGACGAAGGTGATCAGGGTCATGGCAGCGAGAAGAAAGGCGATGAAGCCTTCCTCGAAGTGCTCCCAGGCGCGCCGCAAGGCGTTCATGGCATCTCCGCGAGGTTGTTGTGATTGTCAGGAGTCGGACGAATCTAACCGAGCCGGGCGCCCGCGGGATATTCGTCATTGGCAAACACCGCCTTAGGCGGTGCTGAATGGCGAACCACCCCGGGTGCGTGGGCCCGGGGTGGCTCTGGGGGGAAATTACTGGTTGGCGGCCTGCGCGGCCTCGATCACGTCCACACCGATGTCGGCTTCGAACTTCTTCCACGCCGGGCGCACGGCGTCACGCCATTGGGCACGCTGCTCGGGGGTCAGGGTGATGATCTCGCTCTTGCCGGTGTCCAGGATGCCCTGGCGCGCCTTGGCATTGAGCGCCTCTGCCTGCTTGTTCACCTCGACGGTGACCTCGTCGACGATCGCCTCCAGCTCGCCGCGGATATCCGCCGGCAGACCGTTCCAGAACTTGGTGTTGGTGATCAGCACGTAGTTGCCGATCGCATGGTTGGACTCGGTCATGTACTTCTGCACCTCGAAGTACTTCTGCGAGTAGATGTTCGACCAGGGGTTGTCCTGGGCATTGACCACGCCGGTCTGCAGGCCCTGGTAGATCTCGGCGAAGGCCATCTTGCGCGGCACTGCACGCAGGGCGCTGTACTGCGCCGCCTGCAGGTCGGACGGCTGCACGCGGAACTTCTGCCCACGGGCGTCAGCAGGCTCGACCAGCGGCTTGTTGGCGGTCAGCTGGCGCATGCCGTTGAGCCAGTAGGCGAGGCCGGTGATGCCCTTGTCTTCCATCGACTTGAGCAGCGCCTTGCCCTTGTCCGAAGCCTGGAAGCGCTGCGCCGCTGCCACGTCATCGAACAGGAACATCAGATCGAACAGCTGCAGTTGCTTGGTGTACTGCTCCAGCTTGGACGGTGCCGGCGCCAGCATCTGCACTTCGTTGAGCAACAGGGCTTCCATCTCCTTGCCGTCGCCATAGAGCGAGGAGTTGGCGTAGACCTCGACCTTGACCTTGCCGGCCAGGCGCTCGTCCACCAGCTTCTTGAACAGCAGCGCGCCCTGCCCCTTCGGCGTGCTGTCGGCAGTGATGTGGGAGAACTTGATCAAGATCGGATCGGCAGCCTGGGCCGACAGTGCGCCAAGCAGGGCACAGCCGGCGAGTACGCCAGCCAGGCCGCGACGAACGAATGAAAACTTCATGGAAAGCTCCTGTTGTTTTTGTCTGAGCGTCGAGGGCGAAAACCCTTCGATTGGCCCGGACTCTACCCCGCCCTCCTCCGCGCTGAAATTCACATTTGAACAACCGAGCCTTCGGCATTCACGAAGGCAACGCGAGATCATCCCCTGCCGATCCACTGTTGCGCAGGTGGTCGAGCATCTGCTTCGCGGTCAGCGAAAGGTTGTCCTGATTGCGTACGGCCACCTTCAGCTCACGCCTGGCCCAGGGATCGTGCAGCGGGATCACCCGCACATCGAGCGCCGGCAGATAGGTGCGTACCGCCAGGTCCGGCAGGACGCCAACGCCCATGCCGGTGTGGATCATCCGGCAGATGGCCTCGAAGCTGCGCACCTGGATGCGCAGGCGCAATGCCATGCCCTGATTGTGCGCCGAGTGCTGCAGCAGGCTGTGCAGCGAGGCGTCCTGCTGCAGGCCGATGAAGTCGTAGCCCACCGCTTCGCGCAGATGAAGGCCGTCACGCCCGGCCAGCGGATGGTCGCGCGGGGTGACCAGCACCAGCTGGTCGTGGCGGTAGGTGAACACCTGCAGGTCATCGGCCGGTACATGCCCGGCGAAGATGCCGATGTCGGTGAGGCCCTCGCGCACCGCACGCAGGGTCTCGCTGCTGACCCGCTCCTCCAGGTCGATCTTCACCTGCGGGTGGTGGCGACTGAAGCTGGCCAGGTCCTCGGGCAGGAACTCGATCACCGCCGAGGTATTGGCGTGGATGCGCACGTGGCCCTTCACCCCCTCGCTGAACTCGCTGAGGTCGGCGTTGAGCTGCTCGAGGTTGTCCATCATGTTGCGTGCGTGGTGCAGCAGGGCGTGGCCGGCCGGCGTCAGCTCGACGCCCTTGGGCTGGCGATAGAGCAGCGCGATGCCGAGCTGGCTCTCCAGGTCGCTGACGCGCTTGCTCACCGCCGCCAGCGCCAGGTGCTCGCGCTCGGCGGCGCGGGTCAGGCTGCGCTCGTCGGCGATGGCCACGAACAGCTTGAGGGTGACGAAATCGATACGCCGCATGAGGATTCTCCGTTTCGTGCCTGGCGAAGCAGCCAGGCCATATCACCATGGCAAAGCCGGTTTACAGCATGACACTTCGTCAGCCGCGAAGCCTAGCTTGGCCATTGAGCAATTGTCCGAGTCGCCTCACTGCGCCATTCTGCGCACCACAAGAAACGCACAGGCAAATCAGGTGCAGCCATGACTCAAAGCAACAACGGCAACATGGCCCTGCAGGGGCTCAAGGTGATCGAGATGGGCCAGCTCATCGCCGGTCCCTTCGCCAGCAAGCTGCTCGGCGAATTCGGCGCCGACGTGATCAAGATCGAGCCGCCAGGCATCGGTGACCCGCTGCGCAAGTGGCGCAAGATCAAGGATGGCACCTCGCTCTGGTGGCACGTGCAGTCGCGCAACAAGCGCTCGCTGACGCTGAACCTGAAGGAAGCCGAAGCACAGGACATCGTCCGCCAACTGGTGAGTGAAGCCGATGTGCTGGTGGAGAACTTCCGCCCCGGCACGCTGGAAGGCTGGGGCCTGGGCTACGACGAACTGAAGGCCATCAACCCGAAACTGATCATGCTGCGCATTTCCGGCTACGGGCAGACCGGGCCCTACCGCGACCTGCCCGGCTTCGGCGTGATCGGCGAGGCCATGGGCGGCCTGCGCCACCTTTCCGGCTATCCCGGCCAGGCGCCCGTGCGCGTCGGCATCAGCATCGGCGATTCGCTGTCCTCGCTGTACGGCGTGATCGGCGTGCTGCTGGCCCTGCAGGAGCGTGCGCGCAGCGGCCAGGGCCAGGAGATCGACGTGGCGCTGTACGAATCGGTGTTCGCCATGATGGAAAGCCTGATCCCCGAATACGACGCCTTCGGCTACATCCGCGAGCCGGCCGGCAGCGCCCTGCCCGGCATCACGCCGTCCAACTCCTACCCGTGCAACGACGGCAGCTACGTGCTGATCGCCGGCAACGGCGACAGCATCTACAAGCGCCTGATGAGCCTGATCGGCCGCGACGACCTGGGCAACGACCCGCGCCTGGCGCAGAACGATGGGCGCAGCCAGCACGCCGAACTGATCGACAACGCCATCGCCGAATGGACCGCCCAGCGTGGCCGTGACGAAGTGATCGAAGCGCTCAAGGGGGCCCGCGTACCGGCCGGCTATCCCTACACCGCCGCCGACATCGTGCAGGACCCGCACTACCTGGCGCGGCAGATGATCGAGCAGGTGCAGACCAGCGCCGGCCCGCTGCGAGTGCCGGGGGTGCTGCCCAAGCTCAGCCGCACGCCAGGACGCATCGGCAATGGTGGCCCACAGCTGGGCGAGCACACCGATGACGTCCTCGCCGGCCTCGGCCTCAGCGAGGCCCAGGTCGCCGGCCTGCGCGAACGCGGAATCATCTGAGCACCCAAAAGCCGCGATCACGGCACCCGTAGGGTGGACAACGCGAAGCTTGTCCACACAAACCCACGCCAACACCGGACACCGCAGTGGTGGATGGAAGAAGCGCCATCCACCCTACGCAGGCGCGGCTCATCGCAATGACGAAGCCCCGTAGGGTGGACAACGCGAAGCTTGTCCGCCAGAACCACGACACCGCCGGGTACCGCAGCGGTGGATGGAAAAAGCGCCATCCACCCTACGCAGGCGCGGCTCATTGCAATGACGAAGCCCCGTAGGGTGGACAACGCGAAGCTTGTTCGCCAGAACCACGACACCGCTGGTCAGCGCCGCAATGGATGGAAAGCGCGCCTCCCAGCCAGCCAATACCGCAAGGATCTACCCATGAGCAAACGCCTCTACATCCAGGACGTCGCCACCCGCGACGGCTTTCAGATCGAAGCCTCCTTCGTCCCGACCGAAGACAAGATCGCCCTGATCGACCGCCTCTCCCACACCGGCCTGGCCAAGGTCGAAGTCACCTCCTTCACCTCGCCCAAGGCCATTCCCAACCTGCGCGACGCCGAAGAAGTGATGCGCGGCATCCAGCGCGTGGCCGGTGTCGAATACACCGTGCTGGTGCCTAACGTGAAGGGCTGCGAACGCGCGCTGTCGTGCGCGGTGGACGAGATCAACCTGGTCATGTCGGCCAGCGACACCCACGGCCTGGCCAACCTGCGCATGACGCCGGAACAATCGCTGCAACAGTTCGCCGAAATCATCGAAGTCACCCGTGGCAGCGGCGTGTTCATCAACGCCTCGCTGTCGACCACCTTCGGTTGCCCGTTCGAAGGCGAGGTGGCGGAGAGCCGTGTGCAGACACTGATCCAGCGCCTGCTGGACATCGGCGTGCAGGGCGTGACCCTGTGCGACACCACCGGTATGGCCGACCCGGCGCAGGTCGAGCGCATCTGCCGCGCGGCACTGCAACGCTGGCCCGCGGCCGTGTTCACCGCGCACTTCCACAACACCCGAGGCATGGGCCTGGCCAACGCACTGGCAGCACTGAACGCCGGCATCGACCGCTTCGACGCCTCGCTCGGCGGCCTCGGCGGCTGCCCTTACGCACCGGGCGCCAGCGGCAACATCTGCACCGAAGACCTGGTGCACATGTTCCAGCGTATGGGCCTGGACACCGGCGTGAACCTCGACGCACTGCTCGAAGCCGCCGCCACCCTGCCCGACCTGATCGACCACGACGTACCCGGCGCCATCCTCAAGGCAGGCAAGTCGGACCGCCGCTATCCCAAGCCGAAGTGGATGCAGGAAGCCGGGCTCTGAACAATGTGCCAGGGGCTTTAGCCGCGACCTTCTGCTCCAACACGAAAACGCCCGGTGCAAGCACCGGGCGTTTTCATGTGCAGCGCAGCATCAACCCTGGTTGGATTTCTCCGCCGCCTCGATCAGCTCGGCACCGATCTCCTTCTCGAACTTCTTCCACACCGGGCGCATCGCTTCACGCCATTCGGCGCGCTGCTGCGGGGTCAGTTCGATGATCTCGGTGGTGCCGGCCTTGGCGATGTCCTGCTTGGCACTCTGGTTGAGCGCATCGGCCTGCTTGTTCACCTCGACGGACACTTCGGCCATGACCTTTTCCAGCTCGCTGCGCACATCGGCCGGCAGCCCTTTCCAGAACTGGGTGTTGGTGATCACCATGTAGTCGATCAGGCCGTGATCGGACTCGGTCATGTACTTCTGCACCTCGTGCACCTTCTGGCTGTAGTAGTTCGACCAGGTGTTCTCGGTGCCGTTGACCACGCCGGTCTGCAGGCCCTGGTAGACCTCGGCGAAGCTCATCTTGCGCGGGTTGGCGCGCACGGCCTTGAACTGCTCTTCCAGTACGGCGGAAGCCTGTACGCGGAACTTCAGGCCACGGGCATCGGCCGGGTCACGTAGCGGCTTGTTGGCGGACATCACCTTCAGGCCGTTGTGCCAGTAGGCCAGGCCGGTGATGTTCTTGCTCTCCATGGAGGTCAGCAGCGCACGCCCCTGCGGGCTGGCCTGGAAGCGGTCCACCGCCGCCATGTCATCGAACAGGAACGGCAGGTCGAACAGCTGCACCGGCTTGGCGTACTGCTCGAACTTGGCCAGCGACGGCGCCAGCATCTGCACGTCGCCGAGCAGCAGCGCCTCCATTTCCTTGCCATCGCCGAACAGCGAGGAGTTGGGGTAGACCTCTACCTTCACCCGCCCGGGCAGACGCTCCTCGGCCAGCTTCTTGAACAGCAGCGCACCCTGTCCCTTGGGCGTGTTGTCCGCCACCACGTGGGCGAACTTGATGATGATGGGCTCCTCGGCAGCCTGGACCAGGCCGGCACAGGAAAGGATCGCGGCACAGGCGAGTGCCTTGGCGGTGAATCTGAACATGACGTTACCTCGTTGTTGTTGTTTGCTTGGTACGTGGAAAGAGCCGGCTGCCTTGGGGCAACCGTGCGGTTACATCACTGGAAAACCTCAGGTTCCTCTCAGGGGCAGAGCAACACGTCAGGCCTGTCAGTCGCAGGCCTCCCCTGCCCGTTGCAGCAGGCGCCGGGCGCGGCCGAGCACGGGGGCGTCGACCATCTGCCCGTCGACCACGAACACCCCTGCACCACTGCTGGCAGCGGCCATCACCCGCCGCGCCCAAGCCAGTTCCTCGTCGGCCGGGCACAGCGCGCGGTGCACGATCTCGACCTGGGTGGGGTGGATGCACAGCAGTCCGTCGAAGCCCATGTCGCGTGCATCACGCGCCGTGCGGGCGAGCCCTTCACGGTCTTCGATGGCCGGGAAGACGCTGTCCAGCGGCGCGCCCAGACCGGCCACGCGCGACTGCAGGAGCAAGGCGTAGCGGGCCTGATCGAGGATGCGTTCGGCGGCGGCAGAACCGCTGCTCAGGCCCAGGTCCAGGCCCAGGTCGAGCGCGCCGAAGGACAGGCGCTCGACACCGTCGGCATGGGCGATGTCCGCCAGCGCCAGCAGCCCCGCCGCGCTCTCGATGATCGGCCAGACCGGTTTGGCGCAGGCCGCGACACGTGCGACATGGGCGGCAGACTCCACCTTGGGCAGCAGCACGCCGACCACCCCGGCATGCCGGGCGCACAGGGCGATGTCGGCCGCATGCCCGGCATGCTCGGGGGCATTGATGCGCACCAGCAGGCGCGCCTCGGGGTTGGCGCTGAGGAAGGCATCGAGATTGGCCCGGGCCTCGACCTTCAGGCTCTCCTGCACGGCGTCTTCCAGATCGACGATCACGGCATCGGCGCCGACGGCGAGTGCCTTGGGGATACGCTCGGGACGGCTGGCCGGCACGAACAGGGCGCTGCGGATGATTGGCGTGTTCATGCTCGCACCTCTGTGCGGTTGGCAGGCGTGTGCTGGACGCAACGTGCGTCGGCCATCCTGCGCAATGAATGGCGGCACTCGGCCGGGAGGCGCTTGTCGGTCATACGGCCCCCTGCTGGTGCAGGCGCTGGATATCGCCGGCGGCATAGCCCAGCTCGGCGAGCAGCGCGTCGGTGTGCTGGCCCAGCGCGGGGATGGCGTCCATGCGTGGTTCGAAGGCGCTGTTGCGCCCCGGC
The DNA here is from genome assembly GCF_017915135.1 of Ectopseudomonas khazarica. Taxonomy (NCBI): domain Bacteria; kingdom Pseudomonadati; phylum Pseudomonadota; class Gammaproteobacteria; order Pseudomonadales; family Pseudomonadaceae; genus Ectopseudomonas; species Ectopseudomonas khazarica. The sequence goes on from NZ_CP068551.1 coordinate 3,747,103, forward strand.
GGCAGCAGGGCCGGCAGGCTGCCGCTGGGGCTGTCGACCTGGCGCCAGCGCTGCCGCGCCTGCAGTTGCGGATGGGCCCAGACGCCGGCCATGTCGTTGACCTGGGCGTTAGCGATCTGCGCCTGCTCCAGGCGCTCGATCACCTGCGCAGCAGTCATGCGTGCAAAGGCCTCGAGGATGATCGCGCGCAGCTCGCTGCGGTTGGCCGAGCGCCGCGAGTTGGCGCTGAAGCGCTCGTCGCTGGCCAGCGCGGGCTGCTCCAGCACCTTGTCGCAGAACGCCGCCCATTCGCGCTCGTTCTGCAGGCCGAGCATCACCGTGCCGCCATCGCCGGCCGGGAACGGGCCATAGGGGTAGATGGTCGAGTGCGCTGCGCCCGCGCGTGGCGGCGGCGTGGCCCCCTCGTATGCGTAGTACAGCGGGTAGCCCATCCACTCCACCAGGCTCTCCAGCATCGACACGTCGACGCGGCTGCCGACGCCGATGCGACCACGCAGCATCAGCGCCGAGAGCACGCCGGTGTAGGCATACATGCCGGCCGCGATGTCGGCGATGGAGCAACCGGCCTTGGCCATCTCCTCCTCGCCCGGCCCGCCGGTGACGGAGAGAAAGCCGCCCTCGCTCTGGATCAGCAGGTCGTAGGCCTTTTTCTGCTCATAGGGGCCGCCCTCGCCGTAACCGGAAATGTCGCAGACGATCAGCCTGGGGAAGCGCTCGTGCAGGGCCTCGAACGACAGGCCCATGCGCGCGGCGGCACCGGGCGCGAGGTTCTGTACCAACACGTCGGCCTTGGCCAGCAGGCTGTCGAGCACCTCAGAGGCATCGTCCTGCTTGAGGTCGAGGGTCAGGCTTTCCTTGGAGCGGTTGGTCCAGACGAAGTGCGAGGCCAGGCCGCTGACGCGCTCGTCGTAGCCACGGGCGAAGTCGCCACTGCCCGGACGCTCCACCTTGATCACCCGCGCACCGAGGTCGGCGAGCTGGCGGGTGCAGAACGGCGCGGCGATGGCATGTTCTAGGCTGACCACGGTGATGCCATCCAGTGGCCGGGGACTACTTTGAGTCATATCGAAAGCCTCATTTACTCAGGCGCCACAGCATTCTTGTAGGAGCGGCGGGCGGCGTACCGCTTCATCCGCGAAGACGTATGTCAATTCCACACAACGGCAGCGCCTAACACATTGCATTCGCGGATGAATCCGCTCCCACAGATTGGCTGTTCCCATCAGAACAATTGGTGCAGATCGTCACTGTCGCGCAGGCGCCAGACCCGCTCGATCAGCACGCCGGCCTCATCGCCACTGCGCTTGCCGGCGAAGGCCAGCAGACGGCGGAACTTGTCTTCCAGCTCGGCGCGGCTGAGGGTGTTGCCGGGGTCGCCCTTGGGCTCGTCGATGGCGCTGAACAGCGTGCGTCCATCGCGAGTGAGCACTTCGACGCGACCCAGCCAGCGCTGCGGATAGGCGATGTCCACCTCGGGGTCCAGGCGCATCTGCACCTTGTCGCGAAACGCCGCCACGGCCGGGTCCTGCAGCGCCAGCTCGGCGAACTCGGTGAGCTGCGCCTTGCCATGCACGGCGATCAGGCCCAGCACGGTGCCCATGGAGAACTTGGCCTGGTGCACGCTCTGCGGCACCTTCACGCGGCCGAGCACGTCGATCGCGCCCTGGTGCACGCGGGCCGTCACCCGCTGGATGTCCTCGTGACGCAGGCGTTCGCGCTGCATCAGCGCCAGCAGGGCATCGGCAGCCGGATGGGTATGCCGGCAGGAGGCGTGGAACTTGAACGAGGTCTCCACCAGCGCCCAACGCCGCCCGAGGCGATCGGACAGCTTGCGCGGGTCGGCATCGCGGGACATTCCCGCCGCCATGCCCTGCTCGCCTTCGAGGATGTTCTGCGCGCCGGTCAAGCCCTGCTCGGTGAGGTAGGCGGCGAGCAGGCCGTCAGCCGCTGCCTTGGCCGTGTGCAGCTGCTTGGAATCGGCAGCGTCGCGCAGGAACTCCCAGAGACCGGCGGCCTGGGTGCCGGCGTTGCCCAGCAGATGGATGAACTGCCGCTGGTCGAAATCCAGCAGCTTGCCCACGGCCACGGCGGCCGCCAGGGTGCCGACGGTTGCCGTGGTGTGGAAGATGCGGTAGTGCGAACGGCCGAGGAACTCGCCAATGCGGATGCCCGCCTCGTAGCCGGCCACCGAGGCCAGCAGCAGTTCGCGGCCGGACTTGCCGAGGTCCTGCGCCGCCGCCAGCGCAGCCGGGAAGACCACAGTAGCCGGATGCAGCACCGAGCTGTTGTGCAGGTCATCCTGCTCCACCAGGTGCGAGGATGCGGCATTGACCAGGGCGGCGAAGTACGCCGAGGTGCCCCGGCCGTTGACCAGGATGCGCGCCGGGCCGTCGGCCGGGCCCATCTTCTGCGCGTAGGCCTCGAACAGCGGAATCGGTCGTGCGCCTTCGCTGGCCAGGGCCGAGCCCAGCCAGTCGAGCAGCAGGTCCTCGGTGCGCTCCAGCACATGTTCGGGCAGGTCGTCGTAACGCAGCTCGGCGAGGAAGGCCGCGAGCTTCTGGGTGTCCGTGCTCATGGTCGGCTCCTCAGAAACTGCGTGGCAGCTCGAGCAGGTGCTCGGCCACATAGGACATGATCAGGTTGGTGGAGATCGGCGCCACCTGGTACAGACGGGTCTCGCGGAACTTGCGCTCGACGTCGTATTCGTTGGCGAAGCCGAAACCGCCGTGGGTCTGCAGGCAGGCGTTGGCCGCCGCCCAGGACGCTTCCGCCGCCAGGTACTTGGCCATGTTGGCGCTGGCCCCGGCATTCTCGCCACGGTCGTACTGCTCGCAGGCGCGCCAGCGCATCAGGTCGGCCGCCTCCACTTCGATGTGTGCCTTGGCGATGGGGAACTGCACGCCCTGGTTCTGGCCGATGGGGCGACCGAACACCACGCGGTCGCGGGCATACTGGCTGGCCTTCTCGATGAACCAGCGGCCATCGCCGATGCACTCGGCGGCGATCAGCGTACGCTCGGCATTGAGGCCGTCGAGGATGTAGCGAAAACCCTTGCCCTCCTCGCCGATCAGGCTGCTGGCGGGAATCTCCAGGTTGTCGAAGAACAGCTCGTTGGTCTCGTGGTTGACCATGTTGGCGATCGGCTGCACGGTCAGGCCGTTGCCGATGGCTTCGCGCAGGTCGACCAGGAAGATCGACATGCCTTCGGACTTGCGCTGCACCTCGGCCAGCGGCGTGGTGCGCGCCAGCAGGATCATCAGGTCGGAGTGCTGGATGCGCGAGATCCACACCTTCTGCCCGTTGATCACGTACGTGTCGCCCTTGCGCACGGCGGTGGTCTTGATCTTGGTGGTGTCGGTGCCGGTGGTCGGCTCGGTCACGCCCATCGACTGCAGGCGCAGCTCGCCACTGGCCAGTTTCGGCAGGTAGTAGCGCTTCTGCTCGTCACTGCCGTTACGCAGCAGGGTGAACATGTTGTACATCTGCCCGTGGATGGTCCCGGAGTTGCCGCCGCAGCGGTTGACCTCCTCGAGGATCACCGACGCCTCGGCCAGGCCCAGGCCCGAGCCGCCGTACTCTTCCGGGATCATCGCCGACAGCCAGCCGGCCTCGGTCATGGCGCTGACGAAGGCTTCCGGGAAGCCCTTCTCCTCGTCGATCTTGCGCCAGTATTCGGCGGGAAACTCCGCACACAGGGCGCGCACGCCTTCGCGGATGGCATTGAGTTCTTCGTTGTTGCTGGCGTTCATCACAGTTCCTCAGTGAGCCGTAGCCCGGATGCAATCCGGGGCGATTTCCCGGATTGCATCCGGGCTACGAACAATCAGTCGAATTGCACCTCGGCGCGCTGCGCCAGGCCGGCCTCGTTGCCCGCCCACAGTTCGGCATGGCCGACCTCGCTGATACGCCCGCCGACTTCGAAGGGCTGCGGTGCGATCAGCGGACGCAGGCCGCGGTAGGCGATGCGGCGCAGACGCGCCTGCGGGTTGGCGCGGCAGAAGGCGCGCAGGCTCAGCGTGGCGATCAGCGGGCCGTGCACGACCAGGCCGCTGTAGCCTTCGGTTTCGGTGACATAGGGCCAGTCGTAGTGGATGCGATGGCCGTTGAAGGTCACCGCGCTGTAGCGAAACAGCAGCGTGCTGCTCGGCGTCACCGCCTCGCGCCAGTCCCCGGCGACCAGCGGCTCACCGCTGCTGGCCTTGGGTGGGCTGGGCTCGCGGTAGACGATGTCCTGCTCTTCGCGGATGGCCAGCTGGCCGTCCTGCAGGTAGTCGTGCTGCACGGTGACGAACAGCAGTGCGCCGGTGCGGCCGTGCTTCTCCTCGATGTGCGTGATGGTCGACACACGACTGGCCTCGCCGCCGACACGCAGCGCCTGGAAGAACTCGATGCGGCCACCGGCCCACATGCGGTTGCGGTCGTCGGCCGGCGGCAGGAAGCCACCGCGCGCCGGATGGCCATCCGTACCCAGGCCGTTCTCGGCCACGGGCTCCTGGAAGAACGCCCAGTGCCAGAGAGGGGGAAGTGCCTCGCCATGGGCAGGCGTGGCGTCGCCCAGGGTGGCGGCGATGCGCTTGACCAGGTTACGGCTGATCTGGTCGTGGACTTCTTCGCTACGACCAATCCAGGCAGAGAAAGCAGAGTCGCTCATGGTGCAGGGTTCCGGCTCGTTCTTGTGTGGAGCAGAGCATGCAACCCGGCCTGCGTTCAGAGAATCTCCATTTATTTAATCCAGCGTTCGGATATGCTTAACGCCTTCACCACGCAGGGGCGACTTCTAGCCGCGATCCCCGGCCGATCGCTCCCAGCGGACCTTTGCGCCGTCACCGAGGCCACCATGCATTTCGACCTAGCCGACCTGCGCCTGTTCATCCATATCGCCGAGTCGCCCAGCCTGACCCAGGGCGCGCGCCGGGCCTTTCTCTCGCCGGCGGCGGCCAGCGCACGGATCAAGGCCCTGGAGGGCCAGCTCGGCAGCCGCCTGCTGTACCGCGACAGCCGTGGCGTCGAGCTGACCCCGGCGGGGCAGCGCCTGCTGCAGCACGCGCGGCTGATCATGCGCCAGGTGGACTACCTGAAAAGCGAGTTCACCGAATACGGCACCGACGCCGCCGGGCACATCCGCATCTTCGCCAACACCACGGCGGTCACCGAATTCCTCCCCGAGGTGCTGGCCGGCTTCCTCGCCGAGCGCCCCGGGGTCACCGTCGATCTGCAGGAGCGCCTGAGCCGCGACATCGTGCGCGGCGTGCTGGATGGCGCCGCCGACCTCGGCATCATCGCCGGCCCGGTGCAGGCAACGGGCTTGCAGGTGCTGCACTTCAGCACCGACCGCCTGGTACTGGCGGTACCCCTGGGCCATGCCCTGGCGCAACGGCAGTCGGTCAGTTTCAGCGACACCCTCGCCTATCAGCACATCGGCCTGCACGAGGGCAGCACCCTGCTGAGCTTTCTGCGCGAACAGGTGGAGAAGCTCGGCGGCACGCTCGCCCTGCGCATCCAGGTGTCGAGCTTCGAGGCCATCTGCCGGATGATCGAGGGCGGCGTGGGCATCGGCATCATTCCCGAGTCCGCCGCACGCCGGCACAGCCGCACCATGCAACTGGCCGTCCTGCAGCTGGACGAGGACTGGGCGGTACGCGAGCGCAGCATGCTGGTACGCGAGCTGGATGCGCTGCCGGGCAGCGTCCGTGCATTGATCGACAGGCTGACTCAGGGCGTCTGACGCCGGGCGGCGTCAGCAGGAACGGCAGGCAAAAAAAGGGCGACCATCAGGTCGCCCGCCCATTCAGGGCATTCCTGAAAAGGAATGCGGAAACGCTTGCACCCAAATCACGCAGGATGATCGGTACGGCCTCAGTGTCGCCCTCACCCGCCCGCCTGCCTATTGCACCATGGTCGTATGCAGGCGAACTCGTGGGCGCGAGCCATACTGTTGGCAATCCGTAGTGGTGGATGAGGACACCTTCATGAGCCCCGAGCATCTCGCCCTCCTGCAACAGGCACCGGCCAGCAACAACACCGAGGACATCTGGGGCCGGATGTGTTGCGAGCAGGCCCTGCTGGCGCTGGAGGAGGGTTGCTACGCCGTCGGCTCGGTGCTGGTCAACGAGCGCCAGGAGCTGCTGTGCAGCGGCCGCAACCAGGTGTTCACCAACGGCTTCGACAGCGCCGCCCATGCCGAGATGAAGGTCATCGACCAGCTCGAACGCCTGCACCCCGAGGTCGACCGCGACGGCCTGACGCTCTATGTCAGCCTGGAACCCTGCCTGATGTGCTACGGCCGCATCCTGCTGGCCGGCATACCGCGCGTGCGCTACCTGGCGCGTGACCAGGACGGTGGCTTCGCCGTGGGCCACGGCCAGCTGCCGCCCGTCTGGGAAAGCCTGGCCTCACGCCTGTCGGTGGCCCAGGCCGAGGTCGCGCCCTACTGGACCGAGCTGTCCGAACTGGCGATTCATCGCCTGCAGAACCGCCAGGCGCTGCGCCAGCGGGTGGCCCGGGCCTGGCGCGGCCAGCCATGAGCACTGCCTAGGCTCCGCACGAAAAGTGCCTGCGCTCGGTGATGCTGCGTTGAAATCGCTCTCAGAATGCTCATTTACAGCACGTAAACTGCGCTTCTTCGAGCGATTTCGTGGGGCCGCCATCGGCCTGGCCTGACCTTCGCTCGACGACTGTTCGTACAGAGCCTAGTCCTTGCCCAGGCCATGCTGACGCAGCTTGTTGGCGATGGTGGTGTGGGACACCCCGAGGCGCTTGCCCAGTTGCCGACTGCTCGGGTGGTCGCGGAACAGACGCTCCAGCACCGCCTTCTCGAAGCGGCCGAGAATGTCCTCGAGGCTGCCGTCCACCGAGAACTCGCCCAGCGGCTGCGGCGCGCCATAGTCCGGCAGGCGGATGTGCTCGGCCTTCACCGTGCCACCGTCACACAGCGATACCGCCTGGAACAGCACGTTCTCCAGCTGCCGCACGTTGCCCGGCCAGTGGTAGTGCGCCATGCGTTCGAGGGCCGGCGGCGCCAGCCTGGGCAGCGCGCAACCGATCTGCCGGCTGGCCGAATCGAGGAAGTGCTCCACCAGCGGCGCCAGGCCATCGAGGCATTCGCGCAGCGGCGGGATGTGCAGGCTGAGCACGTTGAGGCGGTGGTAGAGGTCCTGGCGAAACTCGCCACGCGCGCACAGCTCGGAGAGATCGACCTGGGTGGCGCAGATCACCCGCACATCCAGGTACACCTCCTCGTCGCTGCCGACCCGGCGGAAACAGCCATCCTGGAGAAAGCGCAGCAACTTGGCCTGCAAGCGCGGGCTCATCTCGCCGACACCATCGAGAAACAGCGTACCGCCGGCCGTCAGTTCCAGCAGACCGAGCTTGCCTTCCGGCCGCGCGCCCTCGAAGGCGCCGGGGCCATAACCGAACAGCTCGGTCTCGGCCATGGATTCGGGCAGGCCGGCGCAGTTGAGGGCCATGAATGGCGACTGGCCGCGCGGGCTGGCCAGGTGACAGGCGCGCGCCAGCAGTTCCTTGCCGGTGCCGGTCTCGCCCTCGATCAGCAGCGGCGCATCCAGTGGCGCCATGCGCCGCGCCTCCTTGACCACCGCCGCCATCACCTTCGAGCTCTGGAAGATCGAGTCGAACCCGCGCAGCTCCTGCTTGCGCACGTGGTAGATGCGCTCGCCGACGCGATCGGCGCGGTGCAGGGTCAGCACGGCGCCGGCCAGCGCCTCGCTGTCGTCATGCTCGTTCTGCAGCGGCGCGATGTCGGCGAGGAACACATCCCCCCTGATCTTCACGCGCAGGCCGTTGATCCGCGTCTTGTTGGCGCGCACCAGCTCGGGCAGGTCGAAGTCCTCGGCGTAACGCGACAGCGCCATGCCGGGCACCTCGTCCACCCGCACGCCGAGCAACTGCGCGGCACTGCGGTTGGCGGCGACGATGCTGCCGCCCATGTCGATCGACAGCACCGGAAAATCCAGAGCGCCGAGCAGTGCGTTGAGTTCCAGGTGGCGCCGCTCGCTGGGCATCAGGCCGACGCGCTTGACGCCGAACACGCCGGGAATCGCCTCGAACTTGGGGCGCAGCGACTGGAATTGCAGGTTGATCAGGTTCGGGCAGTGCAGGTAGATGGCGTTGCCCTGCTCGCCGCCGACTTCACCACGGGCGACGTTGATGCCGTAGTCGACCAGCAGGTTGAGGATGTCACGCAGGATGCCGACACGGTTCTGGCAATGGACCTTGATACGCATGGCGCAGGCTCTTGTGGGTCTTGTTATGGGCCGTCACGCCTGGAAATTCGCCGCGACGGCATATTTTCCGTCAAGAATATGTGACAGTTTCGCGTGACAGCAAGCTGAAAGCCGGCCACCCCACCAAAGTCGTAATCAAAACTTTACGATTTAACCCCCTGTCCGCGCGTATCCCGCCTGGTCTGCCCCCTGTGCGGCGGAGCGATCGCAGGCATGCTCTGGTCAAGACAAGAACAACAGCCCCCTGAAGGAGGCAGCGATGAAGAGCACGCAGTACCTGGCCCGAGAACCGGACGACAGTGGCTTTATCCACTACCCCGAGGCCGAGCATCAGGTGTGGAATACCCTGATCACCCGCCAACTGAAGGTGATCGAGAACCGTGCCTGCCAGGAATACCTGGACGGCATCGAACAGCTCGGCCTGCCGCTGGAGCGCATCCCGCAGCTGGGCGAGATCAACCGGGTGCTCGAAGCCAGCACCGGCTGGCGCGTGGCACGGGTGCCGGCGCTGATTCCGTTCCAGACCTTCTTCGAGCTGCTGGCCAGCAAGCAGTTTCCCGTCGCCACCTTCATCCGCACGCCCGAAGAACTGGACTACCTGCAGGAGCCGGACATCTTCCACGAGATCTTCGGCCACTGCCCGCTGCTGACCAACCCCTGGTTCGCCGAATTCACCCACACCTACGGCAAGCTCGGCCTGCAGGCCACGAAAGAGCAGCGCGTCTACCTGGCGCGCCTGTACTGGCTGACCATCGAGTTCGGCCTGCTCGACACCCCGGCAGGCCGACGCATCTACGGCGGTGGCATCCTGTCCTCGCCGAAGGAAACCCTCTACGCCCTGTCCGACGTACCCGAGCACCAGGCCTTCGATCCGCTGGAAGCGATGCGCACGCCGTATCGCATCGATATCCTGCAACCGGTGTACTTCGTCCTGCCGGAGCTCAAGCGCCTGTTCGAGCTGGCCCAGCAGGACATCATGGCGCTGGTGCAACAGGCCATGAGCCTGGGCCTGCATGCCCCGAAGTTTCCGCCGAAAGCCGCGTAGGGTGGACATGCCGCCAGGCTTGTCCACCATCGCTATAGCGAGTGGCCCGGATGAAATCCGGGATGGCCCTCAGACATCGCCCCGGATTGCATCCGGGCTACGAACAATCAGGAGAACCCCAATGAGTCTTGCCCAAGCCCAGTGCGAAGCCTGCCGCGCCGATGCGCCGAAAGTGTCCGATGAGGAGCTGGCCGAGCTGATCCGCGAGATTCCCGACTGGAACATCGAGGTGCGCGGCGACCACATGGAGCTGGAACGCGTCTATCTGTTCAGGAACTTCCGCCACGCCCTGGCCTTCACCAACGCCGTCGGCGCCATCGCCGAGGAAGTCGGTCACCACCCTGCCCTGCTCACCGAATGGGGCAAGGTCACCGTCACCTGGTGGAGCCACGAGATGCGCGGCCTGCACCGCAACGACTTCATCATGGCGGCCCGCACCGATGTACTCGCCGCCAGTGCCGAGGGTCGCAAGTGAGCCATTTCGCCGCTGTCGCCCGCGTGCCCGGCGACCCGATCCTCAGCCTGATGGAGGCGTATCGCCTGGACAGCAACCCGGCGCGCCTGGACCTGGGGGTCGGCGTGTACAAGGATGCCCAGGGCCTGACGCCGATCCCGCGTGCGGTGAAACTGGCCGAGCAGCAGCTGATCGACAGCGAGCGCACCAAGACCTACGTCGGCGGCCACGGTGATGCGGCGTTCGGCGCCCTGCTCAGCGAGCTGGTCCTGGGCGCGGGTTCCGTCCTGCTCGCCGAGCAGCGTGCCGGGGCGACGCAGACCCCCGGCGGCACCGGCGCCCTGCGCCTGGCCGGCGACTTCATCCGCCACTGCCTGCCGGGACGCGGCATCTGGCTGAGCGACCCGACCTGGCCGATCCACGAGACGCTGTTCGCCGAGGCCGGGCTCAAGGTCGGCCACTACCCCTACGTCGGCGCCGACAATCGCCTCGACGTGGAGGCCATGATCGCGGCACTCACCCACCTGCCCAAGGGCGATGTGGTCCTGCTGCATGCCTGCTGCCACAACCCCACCGGCTTCGACCTCGCTCCGCGTGACTGGAAGCGCGTGCTGGAAGTGGTCAAGGCGCGCGAACTGCTGCCGCTGATCGACTTCGCCTACCAGGGCTTCGGCGATGGCCTGGAGGACGATGCCTGGGCAGTGCGCCTGTTCGCCGCCGAGCTGCCCGATCTGCTGATCACCAGCTCCTGCTCGAAGAACTTCGGCCTCTATCGCGAGCGCACCGGTGCCCTGATCGTCTGCGCCGCCGATGCCGAGAAGCTGCTCGACATCCGCAGCCAGCTGGCGTCCATCGCACGCAACCTGTGGTCGACACCACCCGCCCATGGCGCCGCCGTGGTCGCGCAGGTGCTGGGCGACGAGGCGCTCAAGCGCCTGTGGCTGGACGAACTGGAAGGCATGCGCCAGCGCGTCGCCAGCCTGCGCCGCGGCCTGGTCGAAGCCCTGGCACCGCACGGCCTGAGCGAGCGCTTCGCGCACATCGCCGAGCAGCGCGGCATGTTCTCCTACACCGGCCTGACAGCGGTGCAGGTGCAACGCCTGCGCGAAGAGTTCAGCGTGTACATGGTCGGCAGCGGCCGCGCCAACGTCGCCGGGCTGGATGCCACGCGCCTGGAGCAGCTGGCCAGCGCCATCGCCCGGGTCTGCGTGAACTGAGTCGGCGGGCGGCGGTCACTATGGCCTGCCGCCTGCCCGCTTCACGGCTATAGTGCGGTCAACGCCATCCACGACGGATTCGCCAATGGCCGTACCCAGCAACATCCTCTTTCGCGCCTACCAGCGCATCATCCACAGCCTGGCCTTCTACCCGACGCTGATCGCCATCGGCTTCTTCCTGCTGTGCGTGCTGACCATGGCCATCGAATATCGCCCCTGGATGATGGCGCTCAAGGAGAATTTCGACATCGGCCTGGTGCGCAATGCGGACAACGCCAGACTGATCCTCGGCACCCTGGTGGCCGGCATCCTCTCGCTGATGGTGTTCAGCTTCTCGATGGTCATGGTGGTGCTCAACAACGCCGCGGCCTCGCTCTCGCCACGGGTGATTCCGGGCCTGATCAGCAGCAAGGGGCACCAGAAGACCCTCGGCGTCTACCTGGGCAGCATCCTCTATGCGCTGCTGCTGATCACCACCATCGAACAGGGCGACAGCGAGCGGGTGCCGAGCCTCGGCGTGCTGATCACCCTGGCCCTGGGCATCACCTGCCTGGGCCTGTTCGTGCACTTCATCCGCTCCATCTCGCAGTCCATCCAGGTCGAGCACATTCTCAGCAATCTCTACGGCGCCAGCCTGGAAAAGCTCGACGCCTGCCAGACGAACCTGGCCGACCGGGAGCAGCAACCCGAGTGGCCGGACGACAGCGCCTGGGTGACGATCAATGCGCAGCGCAACGGCTACTTCAAGGCCCTCAACGTCAGCGAAGCCAACGCCCTGCTGCGCCGCCACCAGGTGCGCATGACGGTCCTCGCCCACCGCGGTTTCTTCGTCACCGAGGGCCATCCATTGCTGCGCCTGGAGCGTCCGCTGGACGAAGACGTCTGCCAGCAACTGCTCGACTGCTTCGACTTCTTCATCGAGGAGTACGCCAGCACCCACTACTTCTTCGGCTGCCGGCAGATGGCGGAGATCGCCGTGAAGGCGCTCAGCCCCGGCATCAACGATCCGGGTACCGCGATCAAGACCGTCGACCTGCTCAGCGTACTGCTGAGCAGACGCCTGGCACTCGGCGACCGCGACTTCGTGCCGCTGCCCGACGAACCGCCACGGCTGTCCTACCACGAACTCTCGCTGGACCAGTTGCTGCTGCAACTGCTGGGGCCGATTCGGGCCTACGGCGCGGCGGACGTCAGCGTGCTGAGCAGCCTCCTGCAGGCGTTCAAGAACCTGCTGCACCGCCCCTGCAGCCCGGCGCAGCGTGAGGTGCTGCTGCGCCATGCGCGCAGCGTGCGGGACACCGCCGAGCGCCACCTGCTCGAGCGCCGCGAGCGCGAGGAAATCAACGCGTTCGTCGCGCGCCTCAACCGCACGCTGCCTGCGGACCAGCGCCCGCTGCTGCCCCTGCCGGATGCCAGCGACGCCCCATGACGGGGCGCCAGGCACCACCGAAAAATTGATCGACCGTTTATCAGTAAAAATACTTCATATATATCAATAGCTTGAAAACACATCAGGAAAACCATGGCGTGTTTCATGCTTGCCATCGAGGGCACAGTTCCCTAGGGTAGTTCGCATGTGGTCCCTGATTGCCCCCATCAGTTCGTTGCTGAGCGGGGTCGCGTTACTCCTGCTCGGCAATGGCCTGCTCAACACCCTACTGACCCTGCGTGGCGTCGCCGAAGGCTACTCCACCACGATGCTCGGACTGATCATGTCCGGGTACTTCGTCGGGTTCCTCCTCGGCACCTGGCTGGCGACTCCGCTGGTCCGGCGCATCGGGCATATCCGTGCATTCGCCTGTTGCGCGGCGCTGGCCGCCATCGCCGCCCTGCTCCACCTGCTGCTGATCGACCCGTGGATCTGGCTGGGCCTGCGCGTGCTCTACGGCCTGGCCCTGGTGACGCTGTACATGGTCATCGAAAGCTGGCTCAACGCCCAGGCGGCGAACGAGAAACGCGGCCAGGTGTTCGCCGTGTACATGGCGGTCAACCTCGGTGCCCTGGCCCTGGCCCAGCAACTGCTGCACCTGGCTGACCCGGTGCAGTTCACCCTGTTCGCCATCGCCGCGATTCTGATCAGCGCCGCGCTGATGCCCATCACCCTGACCCGCCAGGCGCAACCGAGCCTGCCGGAAACGCCACCGAGCAACCTGCGTCAGCTGTGGAGCATCGCGCCGCTGGCCATCGTCGCCGCCGGCCTGTCCGGCCTGGCCCTCGGAGCCTTCTGGGGCATGGCGCCGGTATACGCCAGCCTGGCCGGCTTCGACACCCCCGGCGTCGGCCTGCTGATGACCGCGACCATTCTCGGCGGCGCCCTGCTGCAGTGGCCGATCGGCATCTACTCGGACCGTCACGACCGCCGCCAGGTGCTGCTCTGGGTCGTGCTGCTGGCCGTCGGCCTGGCGCTGGTCATGAGCCTGCTGCCCGCCGGAGCGCTGCTGCTCGGCGCCATCTTCATCTGGGGCGGCCTGGCCTTTGCCATCTACCCCATCGCCGTGGCGCAGCTGATCGACCAGTTGCACAGCGACGAGATCCTTTCCGGCTCCGCCAGCCTGCTGATGGTCAATGGCATCGGCTCGGTCTGCGGGCCGCTGCTGGCCGGCGTGTTGATGGAGCAGCTGGGCGCCACGGCACTGCCGCTGTACTTCGCCAGCACCCTCGGCCTGCTGGCCGCCTACACCCTCTACCGGCTGCGCCATGTCAGCGATCTGGTCAGCGGCGACGCCGCCCACTTCGTGCCCATGCTGCGCACCAGCCCCACGGTACTGGAGCTGATGCCCGATGCGCCGCCACATGAACACGAACCCATGGAGGACACCCCGAACCCCGTGTCCTGAAGACGTCAACCGGCTGTTTCGGCAAGGCCCCGAGCCTACCCCAAGCAGCCAGAACCCGGCCTGCCGGCCGCTCGCCAACGAGGCGCGCCGCACTGGCCACTTCTGGAGAAACAACGATGCTATTAGCCACCGACCTGGATGGAACCTTTCTCGCCGGCGATCCCGAGGATCGCCTGAGCCTCTATCAGACCATCGCCGCTCACCCCGAGATCAAGCTCGCCTACGTCACCGGGCGCAGCCTGGAGGCGGTGCTGCCGCTGCTGGCCGACCCGACGCTGCCGCAGCCGGATTACATCATCGCCGACGTCGGGGCGACCCTGGTGCACGGCGACAGCCTGCAGCCGATCCAGCCGCTGCAGAGCCTGGTCGATGCCCACTGGCCCGGTGAGAGCCAGGTCGCCAGCGCCATCGAATCCTTCGGCCTGGAACGCCAGGACGTGCCGCAGGCGCGCCGCTGTTCCTACTTCTGCACGCCCGAGCAGGCGGCCAACCCGGCGCTGCGCGAAGCAGCGGAGCAGCTGGGCTGCGACCTGCTGTACTCCGCCGAGCTGTACCTGGACTTCCTGCCCCGGGGCGTGAACAAGGGCAGCAGCCTCAAGGCCCTGGCCGACTGGCTGGAGCTGAACCATGACCAGGTGCTGGCGGCGGGCGACACGCTCAACGACCTGTCCATGCTCAGCGCCAGCTTCCATGGCGTGTGCGTCGGCCAGTCCGAGGGCGCGCTGCTGGAAGCCACCCGTCATCATTCGCGGACCCTGCACGCCAACCGCCCCGGCTGTGGCGGCATCCTCGAGGCCTTCGCCCACTTCGGCTTCCTCGGCGAGCACGGCATCGCCGCCGAACGTCGCCAGGCGGCACAACCTGGCAAGTCCGAACTGGTGATGGTCTATCACCGCCTACCCTACGAGGAATACCGCAACGCCGCCGGCAAGCTGCAGCGTCGCCGTCCCACCTCGCCCAACGGCATCATCCCGACCCTGCTGAGTTTCTTCGGCGACGGCCGCCCCGGCTCTTGGGTCGCCTGGGCCGTGCACGAGGACGACGACGAGCCGTTCGACAGCCACACCACGGTGGATGCCGAGCGCTATCCCAAGCTCACCGCAGCGCGGGTCAAGCTGAGCAAGGAAGAGGTCGACATCTTCTACAAGCGCTTCTCCAAGGAGGCCTTCTGGCCGACCCTGCACACCTTCTGGGAGCGCGCCACCTTCAACGAGGACGACTGGCAGATCTTTCTCAAGGTCAACCGCGCCTTCGCCGAGCGCACCGCGCTGGAAGCCGCCGAAGGCGCCATCGTCTGGCTGCACGACTACAACCTGTGGATGGTCCCGGCCTACCTGCGCGAGCTGCGCCCGGACCTGCGCATCGCCTTCTTCCACCACACCTACTTCCCCTCGGCGGACGTGTTCAACGTGCTGCCCTGGCGCCGGCAGATCGTCGGCAGCCTGCTGCAGTGCGACTACATCGGTTTCCACATCCCGCGCCAGGTGGAGAACTTCGTCGACGTCGCCCGTGGCGTGTTCCCGCTCAAGACCCTGGAACGGCAGAACTGCGCGCCGCGCTTCATCACCTACGGCTGCGCCGTGGGTCTGGAGCGCATGACCACCGCCCTCGACACCGGCACCCGCCAGGTCAAGCTCGGCGCCCATCCGGTCGGGCTGGACATCGACCGCGTGCGCAGCGCCCTGGAGGCGCCGAAGATCAAGGAGCTGATGGGCCAGCTGCGTGAGGAGATGAAAGGCGTCAAGCTGATCCTCTCGGTGGAACGCCTCGACTACACCAAGGGCATCCTGGAAAAGCTCAACGCCTACGAGCGTCTGCTCGCGGACAATCCCGAGCTGATCGGCAAGGTCACCCTGGTCACCGTGTGCGTACCGGCAGCCAAGGAAATGACCATCTACGACGAGCTGCAGACGCAGATCGAACAGGCCGTGGGGCGCATCAATGGCCGCTTCGCACGGATCGGCTGGACGCCGCTGCAGTTTTTCTTCCGCAGCCTGCCGTTCGAGGAAGTCAGCGCCTGGTACGCCATGGCCGACGTGATGTGGATCACCCCGCTGCGTGACGGCCTCAACCTGGTGGCCAAGGAGTTCGTCGCCGCCCAGGGCCTGCTCGACGGACGTGGCGTGCTGGTGCTGTCGGAGTTCGCCGGCGCGGCAGCCGAACTCAAGGGGGCGCTGCTGACCAACCCGCATGACCCGGCCGACCTGGCGCAGACCTGCTACCTGGCCCTCAACCTGCCGAAGAGCGAGGCGCAGGCGCGCCTGCGCGAGCTGTTCGATATCGTCTGCTACAACGACATCCGCCGCTGGGGCGAGGAATTCCTCGCCGGCGTGCAGCTCCAGCAGGAGCCCGAGCCGCTGACGCTGGTGAGCTAGCAGCACCAACGGGCGGAGGCTGTGCCTTGCGGCAGGCGCTTCAGCGGCGAGCTTCTCGACTGATCGCGGCTGAAGCCCCTCCCACCGAGCACCGTCGGATAGCTGCTCGTGCAGGAGCCGCCTCAGTTTTTCGCGGCTAACGCGCAATGCCGCGCAGGGTGCAATCCCGCGTTCCCGGATTGCACCCTGCCGCCGTCAGCCCTGCTGGCTATCGACCACGCAGTTGATCATCCACGGCACACCGAAACGGTCGGTGAGCATGGCGAAGCGGGTCGCCCAGAAGGTGGCCTGCAGCGCCATCTGCACCTCGCCCCCCTCCGAGAGTGCCGCGTACAGCCGTTCGGCCTCGGGCACGTTGTCCACCTGCAGGGAAATCGAGCAGCCCTTGATACCCTCATGCGGGTACTGCGGGATGGTGTCGGATGCCATCAGCACCTGGTCGCCCGCCGTCAGGCACACGTGCATCACCCGGTCATGGAACTGCGCCGGCACCTCGCCGGCCTCCGGGCTGTCAGCGAAGCGCATCAGCTCCAGCTTGCCGCCCAGCAGCTCGGCGTAGAAGTTGAAGGCCGCTTCGCACTGGCCGTCGAAGATCAGATAGGCATGGATTTTCATCGATTCTCTCCTCAGTCTTCAGCGCACATGCGTGCGCGAATGCGTTCTTCCTGCTCACGCAACTCGGGGGTGAACTCGGCGCCGAAATCCTCGGCATCGAAGATCTGCCGAATCTCGATGTCGGACTCGCCAGGCATGGGATTGGGGCAACGCTTGACCCAGTCGATGCAGGCCTGCAGCGACTCGACCTGGAAGATCCAGAAACCGGCCACCAGCTCCTTGGTTTCCATGAACGGGCCATCGATCACCGTGCGCTGCGCGCCGGAAAAGCGCACCCGCGCGCCCTTCGAGCTGGGGTGCAGGCCTTCGGCGGCCTGGATCACACCGGCCGCCGCCAGTTCCTCGTTGTACTGACCCATGGCCGTCAGCAGCTCCTCGCTGGGCATCATGCCGGCCTCGGAATCTGCGGTTGCTTTGACAATCACCATGAAACGCATCGCCTTTCTCCTTGTTCGAGTCGAATCGCGCGCAGGGCGTCTCCCTACGGCTGACAGTGAACCCTGGGCGGGGTTCTATGCAGTAGTCGAACGGGCAACGGAAGAATCGACAGGCGCCGGAAAAAAAATTTCAGCGCACGTTCGACGCTGCGAACCGGCGTCGCCGCCCACCCCACTGAATGAACGCCCGGCGACAGCACGCGCTGCACGCCGGACCCAGGCCACTCTAGTACAGGGTCGAGCGATTGGGCGCCCAATTGCCGGGCGCCGCACGGGAGGGATCGATGAACGAGGGTGCGCCCGGCGCACCGACACCGGCTCGGCTCAGACGCGGAAGCGGCTGACCAGCACCTGCAGATGGTTGCCCAGTCGCGCCAGTTCCACCGAGCTGGCCGCCGTTTCCTCGCTGGCAGCGGCGGTCTGTTCGGCAACCTCGCGCACGTTGAGCACGCTGCGGCCGATCTCCTCGGCAACCGCGCCCTGCTGCTCGGCAGCCGCAGCGATCTGCTGGTTCATCGACTGGATGTTGGAGACCTTCTGGTTGATCACCCCCAGCGCCGAGCCGGCCTTGCGCGCCAGCTCGACACTGCCTTCGGTCAGGCCACGGCTTTCCGCCAGCACGCCCGCTACCTGCTGGGTACCACGCTGCAAGGCCCCGATCAGCGCCTCGATCTCCTCGGTGGACTGCTGCGTGCGCCGCGCCAGGCCGCGCACCTCGTCGGCCACCACGGCAAAACCGCGCCCGGCCTCGCCGGCGCGGGCGGCTTCGATGGCAGCGTTGAGCGCCAGCAGGTTGGTCTGATCGGCAACGGCCTTGATCACGTCCATCACGCTGCCGATCTTCTCGCTTTCCTTCTGCAGCAGGTTCATCGCATCGGTAGAGCGCACCATTTCGCTGGCCAGCACCTCGATCTGCTCGATCGCCTCGTTCACCACCTGATCGCCCTGGTGCGCCTCGGCGTCGGCATCGGCGGCCGCGAGCGATGCCTGCTCGGCATTGCGCGCCACCTCGTTCACCGTCGCGGACATTTCCTGCATGGCGGTCGCGACCTGATCGGTCTCCTGCTTCTGGCTGTTGACCCCGGCGCTGGTCTGCTCGGTCACCGCCGACAGTTCTTCGGCGGCACTGGCGATCTGGCTCACGCTGTCACGAATGCCACCGATGAGCTCGCGCAGGGATTGGCCCATGCGCTGGACGCCTTGCTGCAGCACGCCGATCTCGTCGCGGCGCGTGCTCGGCGGCAGATCGGTGAGGTCGCCGGAGGCGATGCGCTCCACCACCGCCAGCGTGTCACCCAGCGGCCGGGTGATCTGCCGGGTGATCAGGATCGCCGAACCGATGCCGATGGCCAGCGCCACCAGCGTGGTGATCAGCTGCATGGACTTGGCGGCGGCCGTGTCGCTGTCACGCTGCAGCACCTGGTTGTGGATGAGCTGATCGCTCAGTTTGACGATTTCGTTGCCGGTCCGGTCCAATTCGTCACGCGCCGCGATCGCCGCCGTGTTGGCCTGCTGGAAGGCCGTCACCACCGCCCGGTAGCTGTCGAAGCCACGCTGAATGGCTTCGACCTGCGCCGCACTCTCGCTGCCCATCGACACCTCGAGCTGAGCCAGGCTGTCGGCGGTTCGCTGCACCTGGCGAACCACCGCGGCTTCGCTGTCGGCATTGACCTTGGCGGTGTAGCCACGCACCTCGTAGCGCATCAGCTGGATGCCTTCCTTGGCATCACGCATGGCCCGGTAGCGCACCTGCCGCTGCGGGTCGTAGTCCGGCATGCGCGCGATCACCGCGTCGAGGGCCTCGATCTCGGCGAAGACTTCACGGGCCAGGCGGCCCATCTCCTGGCGCGTCGCGGCGGCGTCGGCGAAGGCGCTGCGCATGGTCGTCAGGGCCTCCTGATAATGGGCGATCTGGCCGTTCTGCTGCTTGAGCAGGCGGATGTTATCGGCCGACCTGAAGTTGCCCATGATGCGCTCATGCGATGCACGGTAGAGGTCGAGCGCACGCTGCATCTCGTCTCCCAGCGCCTTGTCGCCGTTGCTCATGACGTAACGCACGCGGTTGACTCTCAGGTCATCGAGCAGGTTGTTGACCTCATTGATCTCGATGACCCGCTGGCCGCGCTCGATGAGGCGGCCGATACCGTCCCAGCCGGTGATCGCCAGAAGCAGGGTAAGCAGAAGCACGAGGCCGAAGCTGATAGCGAGCTTGAGGGTGACACTGACATTGCCGAGCCATTTGCTCATGAAATTCTCCGTCCAAGGAATGGGGATTGGATATCCGCTGGAGAATTGTTCTTGTTGCCAGCACGCTAACCACGGCACTCGGAAGTGACTGATCGGTCGACGATATCATGGCGCCACTATTAAGTCATCATTCAACTAGATGACCATATAAGTGACCTTGGACGGAAATTGATCGAGCGCCCTGCTTCAGCCCAACAGCTGCAAGGCCTCGGCGCTGCACTGCTGGATCCGCGCCCAGTCGCCGTTCTCCACCCACTCGCGCTGGAACATCCAGGTACCGCCCACGCACATGACGTTGGGCTGCTCCATGTAGCGCTGCAGGTTGTCCGGATTGACGCCGCCGGTAGGACAGAAGCGCACGCCACCGAAAGGCCCGGACAGCGCCTTGAGCGCCGCGACGCCGCCGCACAGCTCCGCCGGGAACAGCTTGAAGCGGCGGTAGCCGAGGGCGTAGCCGACCATCAGCTCCGAGGCGCTGCTCACCCCCGGCAGCAAGGGCAAGGGATTGTCCAGCGCCGCCAGCAGCAGCTCGCGCGTGCTCCCCGGCGTGACGATGAACTGCGCGCCAGCGGCGGTGGCCGCCTCCAGCATCTGCTCATCCAGCACGGTGCCGGCACCGACGCAGAGCTCGGGCCGTTCGGCGCGCAGACGACGGATCGCCTCCAGGCCGTGCTCCGAGCGCAGGGTCACTTCCAGCACGCGCAGACCACCTGCCGCCAGGGCATCGGCCAGCGGCAGGATGTCCGCCTCGCGGGCGATGGTGATCACCGGCATGATCCGCGCCTGGGCACAGATGCGGTCGATCTCGGCGATTTTTTCGGCCATGCGCGCGCGCTGGTCTTGGTCGAGGCTGGTCATGTCAGGGGCACCAATGAATTTCGAGAGGGGAATGCAGGAAAGCGCGGATCGGCAGCTCGGCGATCTCACCCGGCAGCAGCGCCGCGCTCAGTGTGTTCAGTTTCGCCTGGCCCTGGATCGCCAGCAGCGGCAGGCGCGCACGGGCCAGTACCGGCAGGGTCAGGGTCAGGCGCTGCGTCGGCTCGCTCGGCGCGAGCATCGCCAGGACGCGGCGCGGGCAATCCGCCTGCAGCGCCTGCCGCAGGTGGGCGCTGCCGGGGAACAGCGAGGCGGTATGGCCATCGTCGCCCATGCCCAGCACCAGCACATCGATGTCTGCCATCTCGGCGACGGCGGCATCGGCCAGCTCGGCGGCCTGCTCATGGCTGCCGGCGACCTGATAGAGGCTGAGAAAGCGCGCCTCGGCAGCCGCCCCGCGCAACAGATGACGGCGCACCAGGGCTTCGTTGCTGGCGGCATGATTGACCGGCACCCAGCGCTCGTCGGCCAGGCTCACCAGCACCTGCGCCCAGGGCAGCGCCTGCTGCGCCAGCGCCTCGAAGAACGCCACCGGGCTGCGCCCGCCGGACACCACCAGGATCGCCTGGCCACGCTCGGCAAGCGCCTGGCGCAGTGCAGCGGCAACGCGCTGCGCCAGTGCCTCGGCCAGTTGCCCGGCATCGCCGTGCGCGCAGCCGTTGACCCCCGGCGGCAACGGCAGCTCAGAGATCGCCATACCAGCTCCTCCCGTCGCGAGTGATCAGCGCCACCGAGGCCATCGGCCCCCAGCTGCCTGCCGTGTAGGGTTTCGGCGCTTCGCCCAGACGCTGCCAGCCGTCGATCAGCTGATCGCACCACTGCCAGGCATACTCGATCTCGTCCTTGCGTACGAACAGGTTCTGGTTGCCGCGCATCACCTCCAGCAGCAACCGCTCGTAGGCGTCGGGGATGCGGGCGCTGCGATAGGTGTCGGAGAAGCTCAGCTGCAGCGGGCCGCTGCGCAGCTGCATGCCCTTGTCCAGCCCCTGGTCCTTGGTCAGCACCTGCAGGGCGATGCCCTCGTCCGGCTGCAGGCGGATGATCAGCTTGTTGCCGATCAGCTGGCGCTGCTCCGGGGCGAAGATGTAGTGCGGCGGCGCCTTGAAGTGAATGACGATCTGCGACAGCTTCTGCGGCATGCGCTTGCCGGTGCGCAGGTAGAACGGCACGCCGGCCCAGCGCCAGTTGCGGATGTCCGCACGCAGGGCGACGAAGGTCTCGGTATCGCTCTGCGTGTTGGAGTTCTCTTCCTCCAGGTAGCCGGGCACCGGCCGCCCGTCGCTGCTGCCGGCGACGTACTGGCCGCGCACCACGCGCTGGCCGAGCTGCTCGACGCTGATCGGCTCCAGCGCCTTGAGCACCTTGACCTTCTCGTCACGGATGCTGTCGGCGGAGAGGTCGCTGGGCGGGTCCATGGCGATCAGGCAGAGCAGCTGCAGCAGGTGATTCTGGATCATGTCGCGCAACTGCCCGGCCTGATCGAAGTAGCCCCAGCGCCCTTCGATCCCCACCTTCTCGGCCACGGTGATTTCCACGTGGGAGATATGGTTCTGGTTCCACTGGGTCTCGAACAGGCTGTTGGCGAAACGCAGGGCGATCAGGTTCTGCACCGTCTCCTTGCCCAGGTAATGGTCGATGCGATAGACGCGGTTCTCGGGGAACACCCGGGCCACCGCATCGTTGACCGCGCGCGAGGACGCCAGGTCGTGACCGATGGGTTTCTCCAGCACCACCCGCGTGCCCTCGGCCAGGCCGACGGCCGCCAGGTTGCTGCAGATGCCGCCATAGACGGAGGCCGGCGTGGCGAAGTAGGCGATCAGTTGATCCTGCGGACTGACGTGCTCGAGCAGCGCCGCGTAGTCCTCGGCCTTGAGAAAATCCATGCTCAGGTAGTTCAGCCGCGCCAGGAAACGCGAGAGGTCGACGTCCGTCAGTTCCTTGGCCGGCACATGCAGGCGCAGCGCCTGCTCGATGGCGCCCAGGTGGCTGTCCGGGGTCCCGGCCTCGCGGGCCAGCGCCAGGATGCGCGTGCCATCGTGCAGCAAACCGGCACGATCGAGTTGGTAAAGCGCGGGAAACAGCTTGCGCAAGGCGAGATCACCCAGGGCACCGAACAGGGCGAAGGTACAGGATTCAAGCTTGATTGCGGCCATGAGATTGTTCTTTTATCAAGATGCGTTAGAAATACCGGTTGATAAGGGTTTTATCAAGGGTAAATATTGTTATAGCAACAACATTATTTTCTAGAACAGAGAAGTCGGTGGAGACCATCGAGCGTCATCAGTAGGATAGGCCGGCTGTCTTACCGCCCGTCGCGATGCCGCCACCCCCGTTCAACCGCCTGTTAGGAGCCCCTATGGACCGCGTGCGCAACCTGCTGGAAAAGATCCAGAGCCGCCTGGACGACCTGAACAAGGCTGAACGCAAGGTCGCCGAGGTGATCCTCTACGACCCCCAGCAGGCCACCCGCTTCAGCATTGCCGCTCTCGCCCAGGCTGCCGGGGTCAGCGAGCCGACGGTCAACCGCTTCTGCCGCTCCTTCGGCGCCAACGGCTACCCGGAACTGAAGATGCAGCTGGCGCAGAGCCTGGCCAGTGGCGCCGCCTACGTCAGCCGTGCGGTGTCCGCCGACGACGGCCCCGAGGCCTACACCCGGAAGATCTTCGGCAGCACCATCGCCTCGCTCGACGCCGCCTGCCAGAGCCTCGACGCACAGCACGTCAGCCGCGCCGTCGACCTGCTGATCCAGGCGCGGCAGATCCATTTCTTCGGCCTCGGCGCCTCGTCCTCGGTGGCGCTGGACGCACAGCACAAGTTCTTCCGCTTCAACCTGGCGGTGTCGGCCCACTCCGACGTGCTGATGCAGCGCATGATCGCCTCGGTGGCGCACACCGGCGACCTGTTCGTGATCATTTCCTACACCGGGCGCACCCGCGAACTGGTGGAGGTCGCCCGCCTGGCGCGCGAGAACGGCGCCTCGGTGCTCGGCCTCACCGCCGCCGGCTCGCCGCTGGCCAAGGCCAGCACCCTGAGCCTGGACATTCCGCTACCGGAAGACACCGACATCTACATGCCGATGACCTCGCGCATCATCCAGCTCACCGTGCTCGACGTGCTCGCCACCGGCGTCACCCTGCGCCGTGGCGTGGACTTCCAGCCGCACCTGCGCAAGATCAAGGAGAGCCTCAGCGCCAGCCGCTACCCGGCGGACGAGGAACCGCTGTAAGGCGTCTGCAGGAGCGGGCTGGCTCGCGATCCGTGCCCTCCTGGAAAAAGCATCGCCGGCAAGCCGGTTCCTACGACCCGGGTACGCAGCGCTACACGCAGCGGCTGCGTACCCGACCCGACCAGCAGCGCTTCTGCTAGGCTGGCCGACTTTTCCGAACCTGCCAGGAAACACACCATGCAAGCCCTGATCACCCTCAGCCGCTTCATCGGCAACACCTTCGCCGTCTGGGTGCTGCTGTTCGCCATCGCGGCCTTCTTCCAGCCCAGCTGGTTCCTGCCGCTGACCGCCTGGATCGTCCCGCTGCTCGGGCTGATCATGTTCGGCATGGGCCTGACCCTCAAGGCTGCCGACTTCCAGGAAGTCGCGCGCCGGCCACTGGCGGTGCTGCTCGGCGTGGTGGCGCAATTCAGCATCATGCCGCTGCTGGCCTGGGCGCTGTGCCAGGCCTTCGCGCTGCCGGCGGAAATCGCCGTCGGCGTGATACTGGTGGGCTGCTGCCCGGGCGGCACCGCCTCCAACGTCATCACCTGGTTCGCCCGTGGCGACCTGGCGCTGTCGGTGTCGATCACCGCCGTGACCACCCTGCTCGCCCCGCTGGTGACGCCCGCGCTGATCTGGCTGCTGGCCTCGGAATGGCTGCCGGTGTCCTTCAGCGCCATGTTCATTTCCATCCTCAAGATGGTGCTGCTGCCCATCGTGCTCGGCCTGGTCGCCCAGCGCCTGCTGGGTGAGCGGGTGAAGACCGCCGTCGAGGTGCTGCCGCTGATATCGGTGGTGAGCATCGTCGCCATCGTCGCGGCGGTGGTGGCCGCCAGCCAGGGCAAGATCGCCGAATCCGGCCTGCTGATCATGGCCGTGGTGATCCTGCACAACGGCATCGGCCTGGGCCTGGGCTACCTGGCCGGACGCCTGTTCGGCATGTCGCTGGCGCAACGCAAGACCCTGTCCATCGAGGTCGGCATGCAGAACTCCGGCCTCGGCGCCGCCCTGGCCAGCGCCCACTTCAGCCCGCTGGCCGCCGTGCCCAGCGCCCTGTTCAGCGTCTGGCACAACCTCTCCGGGCCACTGCTGGCGACCCTCTACCGGCGCATGGGCCAGGGCACAGGCACGCACAGCGACTGAGCCCAGCACTCGCACCAATCCGGGGCGCCTTGCCCCGGGCGCGCCGATATGCACAATAATGGCGCACGCGAGGACGACCTCCACACCCTGAGCCCAGGGTGGCTCATCCGGGGACGGCCCCTTCAGTCACCCCTGGAGGCTATATGTCCTGGATCATCCTGCTGCTCGCCGGCCTGTTCGAAGTCGGCTGGGCCATCGGCCTGAAATACACCGACGGCTTCACCCGCCCCCTGCCCACCGCCCTGACCGTCTGCGCGATGCTGATCAGCCTTGGCCTGCTCGGCCTGGCCATGAAGGAACTGCCGCTGGGCACGGCCTACGCCATCTGGACCGGTGTCGGCGCCGTGGGCACGGTGATCGCCGGCATCATTCTGTTCGGTGAATCGATGGCCCTGCTGCGCCTGGCCAGCGTGGCGCTGATCGTCTGCGGGCTGATCGGACTCAAGCTGAGCCATTGAGCCCGATCAGCCCGGCGGGAGGTGCTTCAGCAGCGCGGCGCCGCCTGCATGACTGCAGCCCTCCCCCCCTGAATTCAGATCAACGCCAGTCCCCGCGCAGCTCCGCCACCTGCGCCTGCAGCACCTCGCGCCTGGCGTCCTGCGCGGCGACGGGCTGGCCCGCCACCAGGCACACCCGCGACCACAGGCGCTTGAACAAGCCCTTGTGCGGGTCACGGCTGAAGAAGCTGCCCCACAGGCCCTGCAAGGCCATGGGGATCACCGGCACCGGGTTCTCGTCGAGAATGCGCTCGACCCCGGCCTTGAACTCGTCGATCTCGCCATCGGTGGTCAGCTTGCCCTCGGGGAAGATGCACACCAGCTCGCCATTGCGCAGGTACTCGGCGATCTTCTTGAACGCCGCGTCGTAGATCAGCAGGTCCTCGTTGCGCCCGGCGATCGGCACGGTGCCGGCCGTGCGGAAGACGAAGTTGAGCACCGGCAGGTCGTAGATCCGGTAGTACATGACGAACCGAATCGGCCGCCGCACCGCACCACCGATCAGCAGTGCATCGACGAAGGACACGTGGTTGCACACCAGCACCGCAGCGCCTTCGTCAGGGATCGCCTCGAGCCCCTTGTGCTCGACCCGGTACATCGAACGCCCGAGCAGCCAGATGAGAAAGCGCATGCTGAACTCGGGGACGATCTTGAAGATGTAGCTGTTGACCGCGATGTTCATCAGCGACACCACCAGGAACAGCTGCGGAATCGACAGCCCGGCGACGCTGAGGAAGAGAATCGCGACGATGGCCGAGACCACCATGAACAGCGCATTGAGGATGTTGTTGGCGGCGATCACCCGCGCCCGCTCGTGCTCCGCCGTGCGCGACTGGATCAGCGCATACAGCGGCACGATGTAGAAGCCGCCGAACAGGCCGATGCCGAGGATGCAGCCGAGGATCCACCAGGCCTGGCCATGGCCCAGCAGCGCCAACCAGTCATGCGGCGCGGCGCCCTGCGGAAAGCCGCCGGAGAACCACCAAAGCAGGATGCCGAACAGGGTAAGGCCGATGGAGCCGAACGGCACCAGGCCGATCTCCACCTTGTGCCCGCTCATGCGCTCGCACAGCATCGACCCCAGGCCGATGCCCAGCGAGAACACGGTGAGGATCAGCGTCACCACGCTCTCGTCGCCGTACAGCCACTCCTTGGAGTAGGCCGGAATCTGCGTCAGGTAAATCGCGCCGAGAAACCAGAACCAGGAGTTGCCCACCAGCGAGCGCGACACCGCCGGGCGCTGGCCCAGGCCGAGCTTCATGATCACCCAGGACTGGCGGAAGATGTTCCAGTCCAGCTGCAACTCCGGCATGGCCGCCGAGGCCTTCGGAATGCCCTGACTGGCCAGGTAGCCGAGCACCGCCACCCCCACCACCGAAGCGGCGACGATGGGCGCGTAGCTGCTGCTGGCCATCATCACCCCGGCACCGATGGTGCCCGCGAGGATCGCCAGGAAGGTGCCCATTTCCACCAGCGCGTTGCCCCCCACCAGCTCCTGCTCCTGCAGGTGCTGCGGCAGGATCGAATACTTCACCGGGCCGAACAGCGCCGACTGCGTGCCCATGGCGAACAGCACGCCGAGCATCAGCGGCAGGCTGTCGAGCAGCACCCCGGCAGCCCCGGCGAGCATGATGAAGATCTCGGCGAGCTTGATCTTGCGGATCAGCGCGTCCTTGGCGAACTTCTCGCCGAACTGGCCGCCCAGCGCGGAAAACAGAAAGAACGGCAGGATGAACAGCAGCGCGCAGAGATTGACCAGCAGATCGCGGTCGACGCCAGTGTTGAGCTTGAAGAGGATGGCGAGAATCAGCGACTGCTTGAAGATGTTGTCGTTGAAGGCGCCGAGCAATTGCGTCATGAAGAACGGCAGGAAGCGCTTCTTGCCGAGCAGGGCGAATTGCGATTGTTGGGTCATCGTCCATGGTCCTCGCGGGGGTTGGTTTGCCCGCACAGGCATTTGACTGCAAATACCCTCCAGAAAGCCACAGCGCAAATGCGAACGCCTTGGCGATCACGCGGAGCCGCAGGGCGAATGTCGCCTCTCACATCCACCAGCACCGTAGGGTGGATGTCGCCTTTTACATCCACCAGAGCGATGGATCGCTGAAGCGTGCCCCCATTCGTGCACGCCCAGAAAAACGAGCAAAAAAAACGGCAGCCCAATCGGGCTACCGTTCTCGAACTCGGAGAAAACGTCAGCGCCTCGCACTGACTACAACCTCACCTGCATTCCCTGAGGAATGCAGGCGCAGTCTGACAAAAGCCCGGGGCAACGTCCGTTTAGCTTTGTTAACTGCCTGCAAAGAAATGTAAACGATGGATGACTGGGCGGTCCGCCGCGCGGCACAATCGCGGCCATGAATGCCTACCACCCCGCCTGCTGCAGCCCGCTCGACGACCACGACCCACTGCCCCGCCCGCTGGCCGGTGCGCAGCTGATCAGCACGCGCTTCGACCCCACGCAGCTGGCCGCCGACGACTTCCCCCGCTGCGCCATCGCGCCAGTGCGCGGCGTGGCCAAGCGCCAGGCCGAATACCTGGCCGGTCGCCTCTGCGCCCGCGAAGCCCTGCGCCGCGTGACCGGCAACGCCCAGGTGCCGGCCGTCGGTGACGATCGTGCGCCGCAGTGGCCGTCAGGCGTCGCCGGCTCGATCACCCACGGCGACAACTGGGCCGCCGCGCTGGTCGCCCCGCGCAATCGCTGGCGCGCCCTGGGCCTGGACGTGGAACGCCTGCTGCCGACGGAGCGCGCCCTGCGCCTGCAGGGAGAGATTCTCACCGAGGCCGAGCTGCAGCGCCTGCAGCCTCTGGACGACGCGGCCCGCGCCCTGCGCATCAGCCTGACCTTCTCGCTGAAGGAAAGCCTGTTCAAGGCGCTCTACCCGCTGACCCTGACGCGCTTCTATTTCCACGACGCCGAGCTGCTCGAGGCCGATCACGACAGCGCCCGCCTGCGCCTGCTGATCGACCTGCACCCGGACTGGCGCACGGGCGCCGAGCTGGAGGGCCAGTTCGCCCGGTTCGACGACAGGCTGCTGAGCCTGGTCGCCGTGGCGGCCTGAGCGCCCTACTCCCCCTGAAGCCGTGGCCACACCAGGCTGAAGCGCGCACCGCCGAGGCTGTCGCTGCAACCGATCTGCGCCCGACCGCCATGCCAGTAGATGATCCGCCGCACGATGGACAGGCCGAGGCCGTGCCCGCCGGAGGCCCGCGTGCGACTGTCGTCGAGACGCAGGAAGGGGCTGAACAGGCGCTCCCAGGCCTCTTCCGGCACGCCCGGACCGTCGTCCTCGACATCGATCCGGCAGCGTTTGTAGCCCACCTGGCAACTGATCAGCACACGCCCCTCGGCATGACGCATGGCGTTGCTCACCAGGTTCTGCAGGGCACGGTGCAGGTAGCGCGGTTCGGCTTCGACCCAGCACACCCCGCCCGCCTGCACGCTGAGCACCGCGCCGCACTCCACGCGCACCCGATTGCTCAGCGGTGCCAGCTCGTCGATCACCTGGTCGATCAGCGCCTTGAGCTCCACCTGCTGGAAATTCAGCGCCGGTGAGCCCTGCTCCAGGCGCGCGTAGGTGAGCATCTCGTCGACCAGCTTGTCGAGGTCCTGGATGTCGCTGTCCATGCCCTCCATGTACGTGCTGCGCGCCGCCTCGTTCGGCGCATCGGCGATCATCTCCAGGCCGAAGCGCAGGCGCGCCACCGGCGTGCGCAGCTCGTGGGACACCGCCCGCACCAGCTCGCGCTGGGTACTCAGCGAAGTCTGCAGGTGCTCGGCCATGGCGTTGAAGCTGCTCGCCAGGCGCCCCACCGAGTCGGCGCCACGCGCCGGCACGCGGGCATCCAGGCGGCCACTGGCAATCCGCGTGGCGGCGCCCTCGAGCCCGCGCAGGCGCTGCTCCAGGGAGCGCACCAGCAGGTAGACGATCAGGCCGATCAGGCTCAGCCCCAGCGCGCCGATCAGCACCAGCAGCTGCGGCGGATAGGGATTCATCTGGTACAGCGGACCGATCTCCAGCACCCAGGGCGTGTCGACGATGCCGGAGAAGACATAGATCGAGTCACCACCCTTGCCCAGCGCCATCACCGTGTCGCCCTCGTCGATCCGCCGACGCTGGTCGAGGTCGATGCTGGCATCCTCCAGTTGCACCAGTTGCAGGTCGAAGCCGAACTGCTTGTCCTCCTTCAGCTCGGCCAGGCGGCGCGGCTGCTCGTCCACCGGATAGCGCACCAGCTCGTCGATCAGCAGGTAGTTGGTGGCCCGCGCCAGCTGCTCGCTGACCTGCTGGATCTCGCCGGTCAGCAGCAACGGCTGCTTGCCGTCGAGCAGGCCATAGACCCTGGCCGAGTGCGGCCCGGTCTGCTGCACCAGCACGTGGCCGCGCTGCAGGCGATTGCGCTCGCGGCTCTCCAGCGCCACGTCGCTCATCGCCTGCAGCTCCAGGGGAATACCGAGCAGCCGCGACCACACCACCAGGGCGCGCCGGCGCTCCACCTCGTTCATCGGCAGCAGGTTGTCCGCCATCAGGCGAAAGGTGCCGCGCGCCAGGCTTTCACGGTACTGGTCGGCGCGCACCTCGTTGACCAGGTGCAGCGCGCCGACGCCGAGCAGCGCCACCAGCACCAGCGCGGCGAGCATGCCGCCGTAGATACGCAGGAAGATCGAATTCATGGGCGCCCGGTCAGTTGCGCACGACGGGCGCCGCGTCGCCGTGCGGCAGCGCCTCGGCGGCTTCGGCGACGAACAGGTAGCCCTTGCTGCGCACCGTCTTGATCAGGCGCGGGTGCATGGGGTCGTCGCCGATCTTCGGGCGAATGCGCGAGATGCGCACGTCGATGGAACGGTCCTGGCCGTCGTACTCGATGCCGCGCAGGGCGTTGAAGATCTCCTCGCGCGAGAGGATGCGCCCGGCGTTGACCGCCAGCAGCCAGAGCAGGTCGAACTCGGCGCTGGTCAGCTCGATGCCCTGCTCGCCGAGCCAGGCCTCGCGCATGGCGCTGTCGATGGCCAGCGGGCCGAACTGCAGGCGTCGTGGCTGGCCTTCGTCGCGCTCGCCCTCCGCGCCTTCGCGCCTTCGCAGCAGCGCCCGGATGCGCGCCAGCAACACACGCGGGCGCACCGGCTTGCACACATAGTCGTCGGCGCCCATCTCCAGGCCCAGCACCTGGTCCATGTCGTCGGTGCGGGCGGTGAGCATCAGGATCGGCCCCTTGTAGCCCGCACGCACCTTGCGGCAGATGCTCAGGCCGTCTTCGCCCGGCAGCATCAGGTCGAGGATCACCAGGTCCGGCTGCTCGGCGAGAATGCGCGCGGCGGCACGGGCGCCATCGGCCTCGATGGCCACGCGCAAACCGTTGCCTTCCAGATACTCGCGGGTCAACTGCGCCAGGCGTTGGTCATCCTCGACGATCAGAATCTGCCACGCTTCTTGTTCCACACCCTATCCCCTTTCGCATGCCGGCCAGTGCCGCAACCACAGCGGCCATTCTAGGGCTTGTCAGCACCTCGGTGCGAGCGGCAAACCAGGCTCCTTCGCCGCACGCCAGGCGCTAGCACAGCACATGCCAAGATCACTACATATAGTGTTAGTCTGTGCGGCACCGGGCAGCTTCGCCAACGCGTGCAAATCCTTCCGTCAGGGGCGACGAACGGTCATCGGCAGCCAGAGCCAGAGAACACGGGCGCTTGGCCCGGCACACCCACAAGGCACTCACATCTTATCCACAGGTTGTTCTTTTCCCGGCGCCTTGCAATGCCTCAAACAGCGCACTATCTTGTATCCCCATCGCGCGACACCCACCAGATGTTGGGTCACAACGAAAAACTGGACACTACAAGAACGCATCGCGCAAGCCCTTTTCACAGGGTTTTCCAGGTATTTCGTTCAAACGTTTTGCACGACCCGGGCCTGACCCGGGTCATGGCCACGCCGCATCGCTCGACGATACGCGTGAGCAGGTCAGACAGTGAACAGATTCAGCTGTCGACCACTATATGTAGTAGGTGAGGTGCCGTAATGCCTCGCCAGACTTATGCGCCAGGACGGCACTTCAAGTCGTGCCCACCCTGCCAGCTCTTGCGACACCCCGTGCCCGGCCTCGCCTGCCGCGTGCGGAACAGTTGTTAATGGAATGAACGGCGGACAAGGCGCGGCATCTACTGTCGTGACGTCCAACCAGAAAATTACAGAACACGGAGATCTCCATGCATACCGACACCACTCGCGAGAACCCGCAGGCCGTGGCGCCGCAGGCCGCCGATTCCTCCCAGGATCTGGCAGCCACCGCGCCCGGCCAACTGCGCGTGATCAAGCGCAACGGCACCGTCGTCCCCTACACCGATGACAAGATCACCGTTGCCATCACCAAGGCGTTCCTCGCTGTGGAAGGTGGCACCGCCGCCGCCTCGTCGCGTATCCATGACACCGTCGCGCGCCTGACCGAGCAGGTCACCGCCACCTTCAAGCGCCGCATGCCGTCCGGCGGCACCATCCACATCGAAGAGATCCAGGACCAGGTCGAACTGGCCCTGATGCGCGCCGGCGAGCAGAAGGTCGCCCGTGACTACGTGATCTACCGCGAAGCCCAGGCCAACAAGCGCAAGAGCGCCAACGCCGGCAGCGACATCGCACAGCCGCACCCGAGCATCCGCATCACTACCGCCAGCGGTGAACTGCAGCCGCTGGACATGGGCCGCCTGCAGACCATCATCCGCGAAGCCTGCGAAGGCCTGGCCGAGGTCGACGGTTCGCTGATCGAGCGCGAAACCCTGAAGAACCTGTACGACGGCGTGGCCGAGAAAGACGTCAACACCGCCCTGGTGATGACCGCCCGTACCCTGGTCGAGCGTGAGCCGAACTACAGCTACGTCACCGCCCGCCTGCTGATGGACAACATCCGCGCCGAGGCCCTGAGCTTCCTCGACATCACCAGCAGCGCCACTCACCACGAGATGGCCGACCTGTACGCCAAGGCCCTGCCGGCCTACGTCGACAAAGGCGCCGAGTTCGAGCTGCTCGACCCGAAACTGAAAGAGTACGACCTGGAGAAACTGGGCCGCGCGCTGAACCACGAGCGTGACCAGCAGTTCACCTACCTCGGCCTGCAGACCCTGTACGACCGCTACTTCATCCACAAGGACGGCATCCGCTTCGAACTGCCGCAGGTGTTCTTCATGCGCGTGGCCATGGGCCTGGCCATCGAAGAGCCGAAGAACCGCGAAGAGCGTGCCATCGAGTTCTACAACCTGCTGTCCTCGTTCGACTACATGGCGTCGACCCCGACCCTGTTCAACGCCGGCACCCTGCGTCCGCAGCTGTCCTCGTGCTACCTGACCACCGTGCCGGACGACCTGTCGGGCATCTACGGCGCCATCCACGACAACGCCATGCTGTCCAAATTCGCCGGCGGCCTGGGCAACGACTGGACCCCGGTGCGCGCGCTGGGCTCCTACATCAAGGGCACCAACGGCAAGTCCCAGGGCGTCGTGCCCTTCCTCAAGGTGGTCAACGACACCGCCGTCGCCGTCAACCAGGGTGGCAAGCGCAAGGGCGCGGTCTGCGCATACCTGGAAACCTGGCACATGGACATCGAGGAATTCCTCGAGCTGCGCAAGAACACCGGTGACGACCGTCGTCGTACCCACGACATGAACACCGCCAACTGGATTCCGGACCTGTTCATGAAGCGCGTCTTCGAAGACGGCAAGTGGACCCTGTTCTCCCCGAGCGAAGTACCGGACCTGCACGACCTGACCGGCAAGGCCTTCGAAGAGCGCTACGAGTACTACGAAGCCCTGATCGAGTACGGCAAGATCAAGCTGTACAAGACCATCCAGGCCAAGGACCTGTGGCGCAAGATGCTCTCGATGCTGTTCGAGACCGGCCACCCGTGGCTGACCTTCAAGGACCCGTGCAACCTGCGCAGCCCGCAGCAGCACGTCGGCGTGGTACACAGCTCCAACCTGTGCACCGAGATCACCCTGAACACCAACAAGGACGAGATCGCCGTCTGCAACCTGGGTTCGGTCAACCTGGTCAACCACATCGTCGACGGCAAGCTGGACATCGAGAAACTCGGCCGCACCGTCAAGACCGCTGTACGCATGCTCGATAACGTCATCGACATCAACTACTACAGCGTCGACCAGGCGCGTAACTCCAACTTCAAGCACCGTCCGGTCGGCCTCGGCCTGATGGGCTTCCAGGACGCCCTGTACCTGCAGCACATCGCCTACGGTTCCGATGCCGCCATCGACTTCGCCGACAAGTCGATGGAAGCCATCAGCTACTACGCCATCCAGGCCTCCTGTGACCTGGCCGACGAGCGCGGCAGCTACAGCAGCTTCGAAGGTTCGCTGTGGAGCAAGGGCATCCTGCCGCTGGACTCCCAGCAACTGCTGATCGAAGCCCGTGGCCAGAAGTACATCGACGTCGACCTCTCCGAGTCGCTGGACTGGGCGCCGGTGCGCGAGCGCGTGAAGAAAGGCATCCGCAACTCGAACATCATGGCCATCGCGCCGACCGCGACCATCTCCAACATCATTGGCGTGTCGCAGTCCATCGAGCCGACCTACCAGAACCTGTACGTGAAATCGAACCTCTCCGGCGAATTCACCGTGATCAACCCCTACCTGGTACGCGACCTGAAGAACCGCGGCCTGTGGGACCCGGTCATGGTCAACGACCTGAAGTACTACGACGGCTCCGTGCAGCAGATCGAGCGCATCCCGCAGGACCTCAAGGACCTGTACGCCACCGCGTTCGAAGTGGAAACCAAGTGGATCGTCGACGCCGCCAGCCGCCGCCAGAAGTGGATCGACCAGGCGCAGTCGCTGAACCTGTACATCGCCGGCGCTTCGGGCAAGAAGCTGGACGTGACCTACCGCATGGCCTGGTACCGTGGTCTGAAAACCACCTACTACCTCCGTGCCCTGGCCGCCACCAGCACCGAGAAGTCCACCATCAACACCGGCAAGCTCAACGCGGTATCCGCTGGTGGTGACGACGGCTTCTCGGCCAAGGCCCAGGCCCCTGCCCAGCAAGCCGCCCCGGCCCCGGCGCCAGTACCGAAAGCCTGCGCCATCGACGAACCCGACTGCGAGGCGTGCCAGTAAGCGCGCGTATCTGAGCGGCGCCCGCGTCGTTGCCTGGCAGGCCGGCCCCCATCACGTACTGAAGTACGCTCAGGGGCTCCGACCTACCAGGCGCCTAGCGCTCACTCGCTCAGCTACACGCTCGAAGGTCTGCTGCAGTTCTAAAGCAAATCAGCGGTAAATCCCCTCTCCCGCTTGCGGGAGAGGGTCAGGGAGAGGGCAAGGCTCTTCCGTAGGAGCGGCTTCAGCCGCGAAAATCGCGGATAAATCCGCTCCTACGCAAACCTTGCCCCTCTCACAATTTCCCGCCCCTCCTCCTCCGGGTCGAGCGGCAACGGTCAGCCAGCAATCCACCGCCTGCTGACCAGCGGTACCCGATCACCCTTGCGCGCACCACGCAACGGAACATAATTCAAATTATCTGTATATCCATACAGGCCGGTACATTCGCCGGCCCTCACGCAGGAGCCAAGCCATGCTGAGCTGGGATGAATTCGACAAGGAAGACGGCGCCGAAGCAGTCGCCGCAAGCAAAGCCACCGCACAGAGCGCCAGCACCAACTTCGACAAGCTCGACAGCGAAGCTGCCGGCTCGGTCGAAGAAGCGCGCGCCGTTGACGCCAACGACTCCGACGCCGTCGCCCGCGCCAAGAAGGCCCTGAACGACCTCGACATCCAGGAAGGCCTGGACGACCTCGAAGGCGCCGCCGCGCGCGTACAGGTCGGCGACAAGCAGATGATCAACGCCCGCGCCGACCTCAACCAGCTCGTACCCTTCAAGTACGACTGGGCCTGGCAGAAGTATCTGGATGGTTGCGCCAACCACTGGATGCCGCAGGAAGTGAACATGAACGCCGACATCGCGCTGTGGAAATCCACGGACGGTCTCAGCGAAGACGAGCGCCGCATCGTCATGCGCAACCTCGGCTTCTTCTCCACCGCCGACAGCCTGGTTGCCAACAACCTGGTCCTGGCCGTGTACCGCCTGATCACCAACCCCGAGTGCCGCCAGTACATCCTGCGCCAGGCCTTCGAGGAAGCGATCCACACCCACGCCTACCAGTACTGCATCGAGTCGCTGGGCATGGATGAAGGCGAGATCTTCAACATGTACCACGAGATCCCGAGCGTCGCGAAGAAAGCCTCCTGGGGCCTCAAGTACACCCGCTCGATTTCCGATCCCAAGTTCCAGACCGGCACCCCGGAAACCGACCGCCAGTTCCTGCGCAACCTGATCGCCTACTACTGCGTACTGGAAGGCATCTTCTTCTACTGCGGCTTCACCCAGATCCTGTCCATGGGCCGCCGCAACAAGATGACCGGCACCGCCGAGCAGTTCCAGTACATCCTGCGCGACGAATCCATGCACCTGAACTTCGGCATCGACGTGATCAACCAGATCAAGATCGAGAACCCGCACCTGTGGGATGCCCAGATGAAGGACGAAGCGACCCAGATGATCCTGCAGGGCACCCAGCTGGAGATCGAATACGCGCGTGACACCATGCCGCGCGGCGTACTGGGCATGAACGCGGCGATGATGGAGGACTACCTCAAATTCATCGCCAACCGTCGCCTGACCCAGATCGGCCTGAAGGAAGAATACCCGGGCACCACCAACCCCTTCCCGTGGATGAGCGAGATCATGGACCTGAAGAAGGAGAAGAACTTCTTCGAGACCCGAGTGATCGAGTATCAGACTGGTGGGGCGTTGAGCTGGGATTGATTCCTGGGTCTGGACCGTTAGGAACACTCAAAAGCGCTTTGCCTGGATATGGATGTTCAGCCTAGCGAGAGAAAATGAAAGCCCCGCCTCGTGCGGGGCTTTTCTATTTCACGATCCAGCCAATCAACGATATTTCGATATGACGAGTATCAAAAGGCATGCAGTGCACAACAGGTGGCAGATCAAACCGATGATTGAAAAGGGCCATGCCTCAGGTACGAAAGACCGCTGAAACACGCCCTGTTCAAGCTACTCATTCAGCCCATATAGAATGTCTGCAGAGGGAATCTGCAGGACGCCTGAACGGTACGATTTGAAGCCATAAGCCGTAGCTGTATACACGCAGGGAACGAACTGCTTGCCCTGTAGAACACGCCGCAACTCATCACCCTTCAGCGCACGCATACTTCGCCCGCCATTGAGGCTTTCATAGAAACTTAATGCCGACCTGTATACCCAGGTATCGCCATGCCGCACCGCTTGAGTGACCGGAACCAAACCGCTGGCTGAATATTGATCGGCTTCATGGTCCATGGAAACTTCACCACCCTCGAGCGAACAGCGAAGCATGCTGCTTATAGGGCGTTTGTTTTGTTCAAAGACATTCAAAAAATTGACAGTCGATGAAAAGCTCACTTCATACAATGATGTATTCCCCTCACGACTACCCTTAAAATAACCAAGCTCCGCAGGAGGTGAATCGTAATTTCTTGCACACCCTAGAAAGAGCAGCGCAACAACCAGCCAAAGACTTTTAGACAAGACAGCCACCGTCTATATAACTAATGATGGACTCGAATAGGATATCAGCGAGTAGCCGGACAATTCCTAACTGCGGATGAAAAGAGCTTCATCCACCCGACGCAGGAATACCTGCTCGCGTAATTTGTAGGGTGGACAACGCGAAGCTTGTCCACCAAGGTTCATGCCATCGTCAAAGCAAGCAGCCCGGACCATCGCTGATGGTGGATGAAAAAAGCGTCATCCACCCTACGCCAGCAGACTACGCAGAGCGTCACAGCCGGGCCACCACACCGAGGCGCTGAAGCTATCGGACTGCATGGTTGTTGATAGAGAAACACCGCAGCACACTAAACACTCATCGTAAGGAGACGACGAAAGTGCAGGACACGCCCGGCCCAACCCCCTTGATCATCCTCGACGTTCAGGACGCCATCGATCAGCCTGTCTGGGATGGCAAAAGTCATCCCGATTACCTGTCCGTCATCCAACGGCTGCTGCATTTGTGGCGAGCAAATGGCTGGCCGGTTCTTCATGTGAAGCACGATGAAAAGACGCCCACCTCCAGCTATTACCTTCATGGCCCCAGGAATGGCATCAAAAAGGAAGTCGCGCCAATAGAGGGCGAAGCCGTCATCATCAAGAATGAAAACTGCGCATTCATAGGCACCCGGCTGGATGCTGTTTTAAAAGGAATGCAAACGAAACGTATCGTTCTAACTGGCGTTGTGATCCATAACAGCATGGATGCCACGGTCCGCGCCGGAAAAGCACTCGGCTACACCATCATCCTCCCTTCGGATGCCACGACCGCGGTACCTGTCATTGGACCAGATGGGACCTGCTGGGATGCCTCGACCGTTCATGCGCTGACGCTGGCCATACTGGGCGCCGAATATGCCGAGGTCATGACATCAGACATGTTGATTACGCAACTCAGCCAATGACGTGACAGGGAGTAGCCCGGACAACCGCTGCTGGTGGATGAAAAGAGCGTCATCCACCCTACGGTCTGAACGCGGGATGCGACCTGTAGGGTGGACAACGCGCAGCTTGTCCACCATGGTTCTGGCATCACCCGCGCTCAAGGATGAGCCGCCATGCCCAATTACCGACGCGCCCGCGTTCCCGGTGCCACTTACTTTTTCACCGTCAACCTGCACGATCGTGGCAGCGATCTGCTGATCCGCGAAATCGACCTGCTGCGCGAAACGGTACGCGCCACCAAAGCACGCCATCCCTTTCATATCGATGCCTGGGTGGTGCTGCCCGAGCACATGCATTGCCTGTGGACACTCCCGCCAGGCGATGCCGACTTCGCCCGGCGCTGGAAGGTGATCAAGTTCGCCTTCAGCAGACGCTTGCCCGGCACTGAAACACTCAACGCCAGCCAGCAAAATCGTCGCGAACGGGGCATCTGGCAACGACGTTACTGGGAGCATCTGATTCGGGACGAGCGCGACTACCAACACCACTTCGATTACATCCACTACAACCCGCTCAAGCACGGCCATGTGCAACGGCTGATGGACTGGCCCTATTCGAGTTTCCATCGGGCAGTGGCGGAAGGTATTTACCCTGCAGATTGGTGCGCTGTGCCGGAGCAGGTCGAGGAGAACTATGGTGAATGAGCCACCCGCTGGTGGATAAGAAGACCTCATCCACCCTACTGACTTTTGCCCTTCTTCCTGGCAATCGCCTTCATCCGCGCCGCGGCTTTCTGCACGGTGGCCATCTTATCGGGGCGTTTCATGCCCCGCCACTTGCGGATTTCTTCGCGCGTGCGCCCACAGCTGACGCACAACTCGCCGTTGAGCTGGCACAGCGATACGCAGGGGTTTTCAATGTCCTTGGCCACGCTTGCCCCTTGCCGTTCGCTCGACCGAGAACGCCACGTGATCGTCGATGCGGGATACGCTGATGCCCACCTCGTCGAAAGCCGCCAGCGTCAGCGCCTGCATTCTCGCCTTGTCCGCACTGGCCAGCGCCCGTGCCCGGCTCGTCTCGCTATCGAACACCCAGGTCACCACAAGGCTCTGCGGAAACTGCGCGTAGTCCACATCATGGGTCAACCACTGGAAACCGAGGATCTCGCTTTTCGCCGTTTCGCAGGCGTCGGTCAGGGTGCGGATCAGCTCGCGCTCCACAGCTGAGTATTTTCGTTTCGGCGATGGCATAAGGCTCTTCTGCAGACGGGTTCGGTGCGCCGCGCATTTTACCCGAGCGGCCTGCCCGCAAAGGAAACGGATTCATGTTCAACCAGGCGCTTTCGACTTATGCTCGCGCCTCGGCGGCTCGATGTCGTAGCGGCAGGCAGCCACACCCCAGGCGAATTGCAGGGTGCGCCGACGATGCAGGTGAGAATGAACAGCCCCCTTCGGCAGTGTTGCCGTCCATCTGCTCGAGCCGCAGTAGCGACTCGCCGAATCTGGCTGAAAGGACTCCCATGCTGCGAAAGTCATTGCTGATTGCATCCATCCCGCTGCTGCTCACAGGCTGCGAAACGCTGCTGCAAGGCGCCATGAGCATGGGCTGTGCGCTGAATGCCGGGCCGGTGTTGCACCCTGAAAGCCTGCCGGCAGGTCGAATGGGCGAGGCCTACAGCGTCAGGCTCGCGGTCCGCGACGCTCCGGCGCCGGTGCTTGGCATCTACGTGAACGATTCGCAGCCCCTGCCGCCGGGCCTGCGAATCGAGCACCAGGAGCGTGACGACCATGGCTGGATCAGCGGCACGCCGACCCGCCCGGGCAGCTACGAGGTTCATCTCGTCGCCCTCACCTATGGCACGCAGTGCGCCGGCCGACGCGCCGAGCGCACCTACAGGCTGCAGATCGCCGAGTAACGCCGCTCACCGCCACGTGAGCGGCCGTAGCCGGGGACGACTGACGCAGCCCATCGACCGAATCCGCCTGCATGGTCCCTGCTCAGGGAAGCACGCCAGGTTCGGCCTCATACGCCTCGTGCAACAACGCCATGAAGGGCCGTGCCACTGCGAATGCATGTGCGCCGATGGCGCTAACGGCAATTCCCGGTGTCCATGAGTTCATCACGGCCGCCGCGCGGAAATCCTGCAACCGCTCATGGCTGATGAACTCCTGGCGCTGCGCTATTCCGAGCGCATCGAGCTGACGCTGAACGACGCCCATCATGCTGCCCTGCAGCATCTCGGCCCTGGGCCAGACCACTGCGTCGCCGTCCCAGAACACCAGATTCCAGATCGTGGCCTCGCTCAGATGGCCATGCCCGTCGATGAAGGCCGCATCATCAAAGCCCTCGCGTATGGCCTGATGCAGAAAGTAGGTCTTGCCGACCTCACCGACATGCTTGACTGCAGCCAGGGGCCTCTGGTGCTCGATGGCGCTCAGGCGCAACGGCCCCTCGGGCCCGGAGGATGGCGGCGCCGTTCGCACGAAGACGGCCGGCTCGACATCCATGCTCGCAGAGGTGAACTCTCCATTAGGCGAGAAAACGGTGACGGTCAGCGACTGATCGCTGCCGCCCTGCTCGATCGCGGAGCGAATGTACGAGCGTATCAACGCCTCGGCGGATGCCCGGCCAAAGAGCTGTAGAGAGGCGTCATGCAGGCGCTTGAGATGGAGGTCGAGCCCCCTGACCCTGCCGTTTCTGACCTGCATGGCCGTGAAATGCGCGAAACCTGCAAAGGCCAGAGGACTGAGCCGCGAGACAGAGACAGGCTGACCATCGATGAACGATGGATAGGGAGTGGACGGGGTCGCCATGGAACGTGCTCCTGATGGTGCTCGATTGATCGAGCTTCTATCATCAGCCCTGACAGCACTGTCAGGGTCAAGGCGCAAGAACGATGAGAATAGGTGAGCTTTCCAGGCGCTCCGGAGTCAGCATCCGCATGCTCCGTTACTACGAAGCCGAAGGGCTGCTGAAACCGGATCGCACGGCCAGCGGCTATCGCGACTACGCCATGGCGGAGTTGCGCACCGTCGAGCGCATCAGGCTGCTGGGTGCGGCCGGCATGACCCTGGCGACCATCCTGAAGTTTCTGCCATGCGTGCGAGGCGAAGGCCTCGCCTTCGAGCCCTGCGATGAACTGCGCGACGTCCTGCGCGAGCAGCTGCGCATAGCCGACCAGAAAGCGCTGGAGCTTGCGCAGAGCAGGCAGATTCTGCAGGGGTTTCTGCGCGAAGTTGAACAAGCGTAAAGCTGATGCTGCCTGCGGGTTACAATCCCCAACCCACGCCATTACCCAGTGGAGCCCCGCGCCGATGTTCACCCTCTCCCACCTCAGCAGCCCGCCGCCCGAGTCCCTGAAGAGCCAGGTGCTGCAGATGGTGGTGGACTGCTTCGGCGATGTCAGCGCGGTGCCGCTGCTGCCGAGCAACCCGCTGTATCAGCTGTACCAGTACGTGATCGGCTACGAGGTGCACCTGCACCTGCAGACCATGAACGGCGAGGCCGAAGGCCCGGTGCAGTTGCTGCTGGCACTGGACGATGAAGACCCGGCCCGCGTGCTGGGTTTTGCCCTGTACCTGCCCAGCCCCGATGATGCTGCCGCCTGCACCCTCGCCTATCTGGCGGTGCAGACCGAGTACCGTCGCCAGGGTATCGGCCGGGCGCTGCTGCAGCGTGTGCTGGCGCACCGTCCGCACCTGGAGCTGGCCTGCGTGGCGGAAAAGGTGCCGCTGTTCGAAACCCTGGGCCTCCAGGTGCTGGCCGCCCAGGGCGCACAGGTGCTGATGAACAGCCGCGACTACCGCTCCGGCGGCATGGTGGCGGTCGCGGACCTGGCGCCGGTGTTCGCCTCCACGGAGGTCAGGCAGATTCACGCCTACCTGCTCAAGCAGCACGGCCAGCGCGCCATGCAGCAGGCGGAAAAACAACGCGATGCGCACCTCGACAGCCTCTCCCTGCAGGCGCAACGACTGGTCGACGAGCGCCTGCCTTCACGCGCGCTGCATTGAGGCGCTGCCCCACGCCGGGCGCGGGGCTCCATCAGGCGCCGAGCGCCATCGACAGCGGCGCTCAGCTGGCATCGCGCATGCACACGCGCAGCCGGTGGCCGTCCGGGTCGAGCGCGACGAAGGTCGGCCCGAACACCGCACGGGCCAATGGCTGCTCGATCTCCACGCCCAGCGCCCGCCAGCGCGCGTAGAGCATTTCGACATCCGCCTCCCGCTCGACCAGGTAGCCGAACTCGCTGCGATGGCCGCTGCCGGAGGACTGGAAATTGTCCGCCTGCTCCGACCACAGCCCCAGGTGCAGCTGGTCGTTCAGCGCGAAGGACACGTAACTGGGAAACTCGCTGCTGGGCGCCTGTTGCAGCAGTTGCCGGTAGAAGGCGCTGCTGCGCAGTGGGTCGGCAACGTAGAGGACAAGCAGATTGGGACGGTTCATGGTGGACCTCCTGACAATGGGAGCGTCACGTTAGTCGACCCT
Organism: Ectopseudomonas khazarica; assembly: GCF_017915135.1. Lineage (NCBI taxonomy): Bacteria > Pseudomonadati > Pseudomonadota > Gammaproteobacteria > Pseudomonadales > Pseudomonadaceae > Ectopseudomonas > Ectopseudomonas khazarica. Next base: position 3,789,273 of record NZ_CP068551.1, read on the forward strand.
ACTGACAGTTCCTGTCAGCATGGCGCGATGACACGCACCGAACGATTGCTGAAGCTCCTGCAGATCCTGCGCAGCCACCGCCTGCCCGTCAGCGGCCAGACGCTCGCCGCTGAGCTGGGCGTGAGCCTGCGCACGCTGTACCGGGACATCGCCACCCTGCAAGGCCAGGGCGCCGATATTCACGGCGAGCCGGGCATCGGCTACCTGCTGAAGCCGGGTTATCTGCTGCCAACGCTGATGTTCACCCAGGAAGAGCTGGCGGCGTTGCTGCTCGGCCTGCGCTGGGTCGAGCGCCGGACGGACCCGGCGCTGCGCCAGGCGGCGCAGAACGTGCAGGGCAAGCTGCGTGCGGTGCTTGGCGCCGAGGCACAGGCACAGTTGGAGAAGACCCCGCTGTTTGCCGGGCCCGCCCCTTCCACGAGCGATGACGGCACCACGGCACGCGCCCTGCGTGAGGCCATTGGCGATGAATGCAAGGTGCTGATCGACTACACGGACGAAGCGGGCACGCTGAGCCGACGCACCTTGCGGCCGATTGCCCTGGGCTATTTCGACGGTTTTCAGATGCTCGCCGCCTGGTGCGAGCTGCGCAACGACTTCCGGCACTTCCGCCTGGAGCGGATCAGCGCCTGCACACGTTCGAGCGAGCGCTTCAGCGGTCAGGGCGGCTGGTTGCTGGCGCAGTGGCAGGCGTACAACCGCCAGCGCGGCATCGTCGTCCAGCCCACGCAGTAGCCGAGCGGGCAGCGTGGGCGAATGTCCGTCTCCGTGGCTGCCGCCAGGTCGCTAAGCGCAGCATCCGAGGCGTTTCTGGACAGGTCCTGACGGCGCACCGAGGCCATCATCGGCGCAGCGTCTGGCGTGCACCTCATCGAGGCCGCGCCAGGCAAGAACGGAATGCCCGCCAGCGACACGTCGAGGACACACGGATGAAGGATTCAGCACGCGGCCTGCTGCTCGTCACCAGCGGCATCGCCCTGCTCAGTTTCGATGGCCTGCTGGTGCGCCTGACCCAGGCCGATGGCTGGAGCATCGCGTTCTGGCGCGGGCTGCTGATGTGCCTGGCGCTGGGGGTGTTCTCGCTGTCGGCCAGAAAGCGCAGCAGCGTGCTGGCGCAGCCACTGGCGAGCGCCGGCTCGGCCCTGCTGCTGGCGTTGACCTCGATCTTCTTCGTCCTGGCGATCGTCCACACCCAGGTTGCCAACGTGGTGGTCATCCTCTGCACCGCGCCCCTGTTCGCGGCGCTGCTCAGCCGTTGCTTTCTGGGGGAACGGGTGGCGCTGCGCACCTGGCTGGCGATCGGCGTGGCGGCACTGGGGATCGTCCTGGTATTTGCCGGCGCCTTCAGCACCAGCGACCTGGCCGGCAATGGCTATGCCCTGCTGTCGTCGGCGGCCGTGGGCGCCAACCTGACGCTGCTGCGCCGCTACCCGGCGCTGGAGCGCATGCCGCTGATCGCCCTGGGCGGGCTGCTGGCCGCGCTGATCGCCTGGCCCAACGCCAGGCCCTTCGACCTGGACGCCCCGAGCTACTGGGCACTGGCGCTGATGGGACTGCTGCAGATGCCGCTGGCCACGCTGCTGATCAACAACGCGACACGCTATCTGCCTTCCGCCGAGGTGGCGCTGTTCTATCTGCTGGAAAGCGTGCTGGGCACGCTGTGGGTCTGGTACTTCCTGCAGGAAACGCCAGCCAGCGCGACGCTCTACGGCGGCGCGCTGGTGCTCGTCACGCTGCTGCTGCATGCCGGCCTGAGCTTGCGTACCCGCCCGCCACTGCCGGCCTGAAGCGCCGTCGCTACAGCGAGCACAACCCGCCCGGCACCGCCATGATCCAGTCCCGCACCGCGAGGATGGCCGGGTCGTGGCGGCGGTTTTCCGGGTAGACCAGAAAGAACGGCTTGCCCTCCAGCACCGGGCCGAAGGGCTGCACCAGGCGCCCTTCGCGCAGCTCGTCCTCGATCAGTTGCCGGCTCATCAGCGCCACGCCCTGGGCGCCGACGGCAGCGGAGACGGCGTGAGTCTCGTCGGAGAAGACCAGCCCGGCGCTGACATCCAGGCCGGGAACCTGCGCCTGCTTCTGCCACACCACCCAGTCGACGGGCGATGACACGGCCAGCTGGTTGCGAAAGTGGATCAGCGAATGCCGCGGCAGCTCGGCGGCATCGTGCAGGTTGAGCAAGGGGCTGCAGGCCGGGACGAAGGTGTTGTCGAACAGCTTCTCGGCCACCAGCCCCGGCCAGCGCCCGTCGCCATAGCGAATGGCGATATCCGCCGTGACGCCGTCCAGCGCCACCGGCTCATGCGATGCATGGATGCGCAGATCGATGTCCGGATGGGCGTCGCGCAGCATGCACACCCAGGACAGCAGCCAGCGCACCGCCACGGCGGGCGTGGTGCTGAGGGTGATGGCCTGGCGGCTCGGCACGGCGCTGAGCCGCTCGACTGCGGCGCCGATGCTGTCGAAGGCGCTTTCCAGCACCTGCTGCAGCTCCCGCCCGGCAGCCGTCAGCTCCAGCTGGCGCGGCTTGCGCAGGAACAGGGCGACGCCAAGGGTCTCCTCCAGCGCCCGAATCTGGTGGCTGATCGCCGTCGCGGTGACGGACAGCTCTTCGGCCGCCTGCTTGGCGCTCTCGTGACGGGCAGCGGCCTCGAACGTCCGCAGGGCAGAGAGCGAAGGCAGTCGGCGTCGACTCATGGCTGAATTTTCCTCATCCGTAGCGCAAAACAATGATCGTTTGTCGCCAACCAGGGCTGAAATTAGCCTGAGTCTGCGGTTAATCACAGATGAATTCAAATTCGATCAGGAGACTCGACATGACATCCATCCTGCACCTCGACGCCAGTGCCCGCCCCGGCCTTGCCGGCAAGGACGAGCACGGTTCGCACAGCCGTAACCTCAGCCAGCGCTTCGTCAGCCAGTGGCATGCGCGCCGCCCGCAGGACCCGATCACCTACCGTGACATCGGCCAGACCCCGCCGTCGATCATCAGCCACGACTGGATCGCCTCTTCCTTCACCCCGGAGGCCAGGCGCGAGCCCTGGATGCGCGACACCCTGGCCGAAAGCGATCGCCTGGTCGACGAGCTGATCGCGGCGGACGTGCTGGTGATCGGCACGCCGCTGTACAACTTCGGCATGCCGGCAGCGCTCAAGGCGTGGATCGATCAGGTGGTGCGCCCCGGCCGCACCGTGGACATCGACGAGAGCAACCTGCTCGATCCCTACATCCCCAGGCTGGCCGACCGGCCACGCCATCTGGTGATCCTCACCGCCAGGGGCGGCATCGGTTTCGATGCGGGCGGCGAGATGGCGCACATGAACCACCTGGAGCCCAACCTGATCACCGCACTGGGTTTCATCGGCATCACCCGCGTGCACCAGATCGCCATCGAGGGCCAGGAATTCGGCGGTGAACTGCTGGCCGCATCGGTCGCGCAGGCGCTGGACAAGGTCGACGCGCTGGTGGGCGAGCTGCAGCATTCACTGCAGGCCGAGCGCGCTGCAGAGCCGGCCTGAACACCCTCCCGGTGGATGATCAGCGCGCCTCCACCCGCGAGGAGACGTTACGACATCAATAGGAAATCCATCACACGGCCCGGACGTCAGCTCGGGCTATCATCCAGCCCCGAAGCGCGAGCCACTATTTTGCTCGCGCCCCTGCCTGGAACAACGATATGGATATCAACCGCTTTGAACGAACCCGCATGAGCTATGAAAACGTACCGGTGTACCGCAAGCGCTGGTTCGTCTTCCTCTCGCTGCTGTTCTTCATCCCCGCCACCCTCCTCATCGCTCTGACGGGTGATCTGTACGCCCAGAAGGACGGGGTCGTGTACAAATTCAAGAACAATGCCGTCCATCAGCTGATCGTCACGGCAGTGGTGTTCATGATGGTCGGCCTGTTCCTGGCAGCAGGCCGCTGACACACGCCCGGCACTTGCCAGCAACCGCCCCTTCGGCAATGGATTACCTGGAGCTGCAATGCATAAATGGATGTTCTTTCTCGCCGCCCTGTCGCTGGCCGGCTGTACCAGCCCTGAAGAGCTGCTGATCAGGGTTCAACTGGAGAAGGCCGTCGCCCACGCGGAGCGAGAAGCCGTCGAGGATGCGCTCAGCATGAGCGCCGAGTGCCAGGAGAAGGAGCAGACCTGGCGCGCTCCCATCCACTCCCTGACCCAGGATATCCGCGTGCAGCGCTGTGACATCGTCTACTACTACCTGGCGCGCTACGCTCTGGTCGAAGGCGATGAGTTGCCCATCGACTTCATTCCCTCGATCAGTTTTCTGGGCACCGAGAACCTGCTGACGGGCGAAAAGATCAGCCTGTACTGACCGCCCTCTTCAGCGCTTGCTGCAGGCGAACAGCGCGTTTCCGGCGTGGCCATCCCAGGGCAGCAGCCGCTGGTAGTCATGCTCCAGCACCTGCACCTCGAAGTATTGCGCCAGCAGGGCCTGCAGCTCGGCGAAGCTCACCGCGACCATGGGATGCTCGTCGTCCCAGACCTCGCACTGCTCGCCCAGCTGGCGTTCGATGCGCAAGCGCAGCAGCTGCTGTTCGCCTTCGCCGCGGTAATGCCAGCCGGAGCTGAAGCGGAACCGGCCATCGGCCTGGCAGACGCTGTGGGAAACGAACGATGCGTTGTCGATGCGCTGCTTGTCCACGGCGTTGAAACAGAACACTCCGCCCTCGGCCAGGGCCGCATGCACGCTGGCGATGCAGGCTTCGAGGCGCGCGAGGCTGGCGCTGTAGTGGATGGAATAGAGAAAGCAGGTGATCAGGTCCTGCGGCTCGTCGACCTGGAACGCGCACATGTCCTGCTGGACGAAGCGCGCCTCGGGGCAGCGCAGGGCCGCACGGTCGAGCATCGGCTGGTTGATGTCCAGGCCGCTGCTGGCGTAGCCGGCATCGAGAAAATGGCGCACGTGCGGACCAGTGCCACAGGCCAGGTCGAGATGGCGCCGGCCACCGTTGCCGAACAGTTGCTGCAGGCGCTGCACGCAATGACTCTGCGCCGCGTAATCGATATCCGCGCACATCAGGTCGTAATAACCCGACAGGTCGGTGTAGAGGGCATTGCCGGACATGATGACCTGAAGGGAGCGGGATCTCGGGGGCGCGCATCATATCCCAAGCGTCGCCGCCGCAGCCGTCGCGGCGACGAAAATATCGCCCCGTTCGCGCCAGGGCCGAGCAACGCACCGGGCGCCCGCCAACGGCGGCCTGCAGCCAACGGGCAGGGCAATTCCCCTGCTCGCCTTCACACCCGCGCAACTCTGGCTAAACTCCCGTGATTCGCAGCCGAAACAATGGCGTCAACGTTCAGCGGGATGGCTCTCATGTTCAACGGTCGACTGAAGCAAGAGTTGCAGGCACTGCGTGAAGACCTTTCTTCCGTGGAACAGGTACGCGCCAGCCTGGAAGAGGAGATGCTGGTACTGATCCTCGACCCCCAGGGGCGTATCGAACGTGCCAACGAGAATTTCCTCAAGGAAATGGGCTACACGGCGGATCGGTTGCGCGGCGAGCAGTTGCTGAAGCTGATTCCCGAACACGTGCGCAATCTCGACTTTCACCACCGCGTGCGCCAGGCGCTGGAACGTGGCGAGCACCTCGCCGGGGTCATCCGCCTGCTGCGCGGCAGTGGCGAGGAAGCCTGGCTGCGCTCCATCCTGCAGCCGGTGCGCGACAGTGCCGGGCGCATCCGTTTCTTTTCCATCCACGCCAGCGACCTGACCCGCACCATCGAGAGTTCGCGCGAGCACGAGAACCTGATCAAGGCCCTGCAGCGCTCCACGGCGGTGATCGAGTTCAACCTCGACGGCGAAGTCCTGACGGCCAACCAGCGCTTCCTCGACGCCATGGGCTACAGCCTGCAGCAGATCCAGGGCAAGCATCACCGCATCTTCTGTGATCCGAGCGAGGTCAATTCGCCTGCGTACGCGCAGTTCTGGGACAAGCTGCGCCGTGGCGACTTCGTCGTCGATCGTTTCAAGCGCCTGGACAGTCACGGGCGTGACGTGTGGCTGGAGGCCTCCTACAACCCCATTACCGACGCCCACGACCGGCTGTACAAGGTGGTCAAGTTCGCCACGGTGATCACCGACCAGGTACAGCGCGAGGAAGCCGTGGCCCAGGCGGCCGGCATCGCCTTCGAGACCTCCAAGGGCACCGACAGCAGCGCACGCAATGGCGCCGAAGTGGTGCAGCAGATGCTCGACGCGATGAACGACCTGGCCGAGCGCATGCAGGAGGCCGTTCAGGGCATCGAGGCGCTGGACAAGCAATCCCAGCTGATCGGCTCCATCGTCAAGAACATCAGCAGCATTGCCGACCAGACCAACCTGCTGGCCCTGAACGCGGCCATCGAGGCGGCGCGCGCAGGCGACCAGGGGCGTGGTTTCGCCGTGGTGGCCGACGAAGTTCGGCAACTGGCCTCGCGCACCAGCGCCGCCACCGTGGAGATCACCTCGGTGGTCGGGCAGAACCAGCAACTGGCCGAACGCGCCGTGGAGATCATCGACCGCGGCAAGGCCCAGGCCGAGCGCGGCCTCGAACTGTCCAGCCAGGCCGGACAGGTGATCGAGGAAATCCAGGATGCCGCACAGCGTGTGGTCAAGGCGGTGGAGAGCTTCGCCACCCAGTTGTGAGGCAAGGGCACGCCGGTGAGCGGGCTCGGCACCGGCATCTCGCCCAAGTCATCACACAACCTCATTCGACCGCCCCATTCCCCTGAGTGGACAATCCCCTTTCAGCACTTGGATTGCGCGGAATGACCGCGTAATTCGGATGACAGCATTTTCAAAGTCGTCATACATCGTATAAGTTTGCCGAGTCGCATCCGCGATCAACAAGAACAACAAGGACCCTGACGATGAATGACGAACAACGCCCGGACGGCTCGCGCCGCCACTTTCTCAAGCAGTCCCTCGCCTACTCGGTCGCTGCCGCCGGCGTGGGCACGCTCCTGCCGCAACTGGCCCGTGCGGGGGAACCGCTGAACCCGCGCTATCCCGATCCGGCGGTCGAGATCCTCGACGACAGCTTCCTCGACCTGCGCCTGTTCAATGCCAGCGTGGAAAAGGTCGCCACCGGCCTGCGCTGGGCCGAAGGCCCGGTGTGGGTGGGCGATGGCCGCTACCTGCTGGTCAGTGACATTCCCAACAACCGCATCATGCGCTGGGACGAGATCAGCCAGTCCCTGGGCGTCTATCGCGCATCCTCGAACTACTCCAACGGCCTGACCCGCGACAACCAGGGCCGCCTGATCGCCTGCGAAGGCTCGACCAACGAAGGCCTGGGCCGGCGCATCACCCGGACCGAGCACGACGGCAGCATCACCGTGCTGGCCGACAACTTCGAGGGCAAGCGCTTCAACTCGCCCAACGACATCGTGGTCAAGCGCGACGGCTCCGTCTGGTTCAGCGACCCGCCCTTCCAGGCTGGCAACGAATACGAAGGGCACAAGGTGCAGATCGAGCTGCCGCACGGCGTGTACCGCATCGACGGGCAGACGCTGAAGGTCACCCGGGTGCTCGACGAGCTCGCCGGCCCCAACGGCCTGTGCTTCTCCCCGGACGAGAAGACCCTCTACGTGGTCGAGGGCCGCGCCAAGCCCAATCGCCTGGTCTGGGCCTATGCGGTGAACGCCGACGGCAGCCTGGGCGCGCGCCGCAAGCACATCGACGGCGGGGCCACGGGCGCACTGGACGGCATCAAATGCGACGAGGCCGGCAACCTCTGGTGTGGCTGGGGCAGCAACGGCTCACCGAAGGGCAAGCCGGAAGAGCTGGACGGCGTGCGCGTGTTCAATACCGAGGGCAAGGCCATCGGCCACGTCTACCTGCCGGAACGCTGCGCCAACCTGTGCTTCGGCGGCGCCCAGGGCAACCGCCTGTTCATGGCCAGCAGCCACTCCATCTACTCGCTGTACGTGAACACTCGCGGCGCCACCTTCAGCAAATGAGGCATGGGCCACGGCCGCCAGAGCCGTGGCCTGGCCCGCCACCCAAGCTCGCCAGACGGCGCCAGCAGCACCTCCAACCGCTCTGGGACGGGCATTGCGGCAAGCATCAGTGGCATCGATGTTCACCATCATGCCAATGAAGTTCTCTGAAAAATTTCAATGCGTACCATCTGCTCCATACCCAACCACAACACCCCTGGAGCACAACATCATGAAACGCCAACTCATCCTCAGCTTCGCTCTCTCCGTACTGGCTGCCAACGTATTCGCCGCCTCTTCCGTGCAACCCACCGTCGCTGAAGGGGGTTCCGACCGCCTGATCGAGAACCGCGTCGCCGAAGGTGGCTCCGATCGCCTGATCGAAAGCCGCATTGCTGAAGGTGGCTCCGACCGTCTGATCCAGAACCGCGTCGCCGAAGGTGGCTCCGATCGTCTGATCGAGAACCGCGTCGCTGAAGGTGGCTCCGATCGCCTGATCGAGAACCGCGTTGCCGAAGGTGGCTCCGACCGTCTGATCGAGAACCGCGTTGCCGAAGGTGGTTCCGACCGTCTGATCGAGAACCGCGTTGCCGAAGGTGGCTCCGACCGCCTGATCGAGAACCGCGTCGCCGAAGGTGGCTCCGACCGTCTGATCCAGAATCGCGTCGCCGAAGGTGGCTCCGACCGTCTGATCCAGAATCGCGTTGCCGAAGGTGGCTCCGACCGCCTGATCCAGAACCGCGTCGCCGAAGGTGGCTCCGACCGTCTGATCCAGAATCGCGTCGCCGAAGGTGGCTCCGACCGTCTGATCGAGAACCGCGTCGCCTGAACCCCTTCCACGAACGGATCGAGAACCTCGTATGACTCGATGCTATGCGCCACACCGCAAGGCCGGCCCGAAACGCCGGCCTTCGCTTTTTCCGGGCCGCAACGGCATCTGCACTGCGCGAATGAACAGCCCCATGTCGACCCCAGGCAACTGACCGCCGCCCGCGCCCTCTATGGTGAACGCCCCTTTGATCCTTCACCGGAGCGCTCCATGGCCAACCAACCGATCACCGTTCTGCGCGATACCCAGCCGATGCCCGTCGTCGACGCCTGCAAATGGGAGCGCATCGAAGGCGACCCGCATACCGTCAACCTCAACGCCTACACCTCCGAAGACGGCAGCAAGATCATGGGCACCTGGATCTGCACGCCCGGCAAGTGGCGCGTGGAGTACGTGAAGTGGGAGTACTGCCACTTCCAGGAAGGCTACTGCATCATCACCCCGGACGGCATGCAGCCGATCCACCTCAAGGCCGGCGACATTTTCGTGGTCGAACCCGGCATGAAGGGCACCTGGGAAGTGGTCGAAACCGTACGCAAATATTTCGTCTTCGCCTGATCAGGCCTCTGTCGGCGGGCGCCCCGGCGTGGCACCCGCCCACTCGCCCCACCTTGCTTGAAAAACAGGGGAACCTGGCCTATTCCAGATGGTCAGTGTTGCTCCGCCGACCTGGCGGCCCCCTCATAACGGACGGCCCACAAGGCCTTTCAGCAAGGAATCATCATGACCCGAAGCAAACTGCCCCTGCTGGCCCTCGCCTGCGCCCTGCCCCTGAGCGCCTGCGCCGCCACGCCAGAAGCCCTCAAGCCCTACCCTGCCACCGCTGACGGCTACAACCGCCACGTGATCGAACTGCCGGCCCAGGCCAACGAAGCCGAGCACAAGGTCGAGATCATCGCCGGCAAGACCCTGGAAGTGGACTGCAACCAGCAGCGCCTGGGCGGCCAGTGGCAGGAGAAGAACGTCGAAGGCTGGGGTTACAGCTATTACGAACTGAGCAAGGTCGGCCCGGCCATGAGCACCCTGATGGCCTGCCCGGACGGCAGTCGCAAGCAGGCGTTCGTGCGTGTCGGCGGCGAGCCGCAACTGGTGCGCTACAACAGCAAGCTGCCGCTGGTGATCTACGCGCCAGCCGATGTCGAGGTGCGTTACCGGGTGTGGTCCGCCGCTGCGCAGACCAGCACGGCGCCGCGCCAGTAAGGCTGTAGGCGGAAGCACCAGCCCCCTTCCCGGCTGGTGCTTCCGCGTGCCTGTTCGACGCCAGCGGCACGACGAAAAGGCTCTAACCAGCGGCTGCGCGACTGGCCGCGAGCGCAGGCGCGGCTATGCTCAAAGAGCACTTTCTCACCGAGCGCCAGCGCCACGCCCGTATCTATCGGAGCCACCATGGATATAGAAAGCCTCTTCGACCAGCTGCACACCCTGCCCAGCATTCCGAAAGTCGCGCAGGAACTCATCCAACAGTTCGACAACCCCTCCTCCAGCCTGGAGAGCGTGGCCCGCAACATCGAGCGGGACCCGGTGATCGCGGCCAAGGTGCTGCGCCTGGCCAACTCCCCGCGCTTTCGTGGTGCGCGCGAGGCGGTCAGCGTCGAGGACGCCGCCATGCGCCTGGGCTTCAACACCCTGCGCACGCTGGTGCTGGCTTCGGCCATGACGGGTGCGTTCCAGGCCGATACCGGCTTCGACCTCAAGGGCTTCTGGATTCGCAGCTTCCGCGTGGCCAGCATCGCCCGCTGCCTGGCCAAGCAGCGCAAGCTGGACACCGATGCCGCCTTCACCTGCGGCATGATGCACAACATCGGCGAACTGCTGATCCAGACCGGCGCACCGGACTTCGCCCGACGCATGAACCGCCACCCGAAGCGCGAAGCCGCCGCCCATGCCGCCGAGGAAAACCTGCAACTGGGCTTCGGCTACCCGGAGGTCGGCGCCGAGCTGGCGCGCCGCTGGCAACTGCCGGAGCTGATCCAGCACGCCATCGCCTACCAGGCCCGCCCGACCCAGGCCCCCGGCGACAGCCAGTACGCACGGTTGGTCGCGCAGTCGGTGCTCGTCGCCGAAACCATCGAGCTCGATGGCGTCAGCGAGCAGGCGCAGCAGAGCCTGGAAGGTCCGCTGTTCGAGGAAGTGGCGCTGGACACGCTGTTCGCTGCGCTGCCGGAGGTGCTCGAAGCGGACAAGGCCTTTGCCGAACTGCTGGGCTGAGGCCTGACCCGGCGGCGCGCCTGCACCGCCTTTGCCCGCCCTGCCGGCCTCCTCAGCGGCAGCGCTCGGCGAGCCGCTGCGTGCTCGGGGCGAAGCGCGACACCGCGGCCAGCAACGCCTGCAGCGAGGCACGCAACAGGTTGCCATCGCGGCCGGCGCCGAAACGCGAGCCGGGCTGCCCTGGCCAGCTGACCTCCACCAGCGCCAGCGCACAGGCCTCGCTACCGCCACCCAGGCTGTGCTCCTGGTAATCGTCGACACGCAGCGGCAGGTCGAGGGCGGCCACCGCCGCCGCCAGCGGGCCATTGCCTGCACCACGCAGCTGCAGGGGCCGACCGGCCACCTCGACATCCAGTTCGATCCGCTGGTGCTCGCCGTCGTCCTGCAGGCGATGGCCGACATAGACCAGTGCACCGCCCGGCCGTGCGGGGGCCAGGTAGGTTCGCTGGTACAGCTGCCACAGCTCGGCGCTGGACAGTTCGGTCTCGCTGCTGTCGGCCTGCTTCTGCACGATGGCGCTGAACTCCACCTGCTGGCGGCGCGGCATCTGCACGCCCTGGTCGCGCTGCAGCAGGTAGGCGATGCCACCCTTGCCGGACTGGCTGTTGACCCGCACGATGCTGTCGTAGGTTCGCCCCAGGTCCTGCGGGTCGATCGGCAGGTACGGCACCTGCCACGGCCCATCCTGCGTCCGAGCGGCGAAGCCCTTGGCGATGGCGTCCTGGTGCGAGCCGGAGAAGGCGGTGAACACCAGGTCACCGACGTAGGGATGGCGCGGGTGAATCGGCAGCCCGGTGCAGGCCTCGGCCACCCGCGCCACCCCGGCGATGTCGGAAAAATCCAGGCCCGGGTCGATGCCCTGGGTGTAGAGGTTCAGCGCCAGGGTCACCAGATCGAGGTTGCCGCTGCGCTCGCCATTGCCGAACAGGCAGCCCTCGACCCGCTGCGCGCCCGCCAGCAGTGCCTGCTCGGCACAGGCCACGCCGGTGCCGCGGTCGTTGTGCGGGTGGACCGAGAGCAGCACATGCTCGCGCCGCGCCAGGCGCCGGTGCATCCACTCGATCTGGTCGGCGAAGACATTGGCGGTGCTGACCTCGACAGTGGTCGGCAGGTTGATGATGATCGGGCGCCCAGGCCCGGCGTCCCAGGCCGCGATGGCGGCGTTGCAGATGCGCAGCGACACCTCCAGTTCGGCCATGCAGAAGGTTTCCGGCGAATACTGCAACACCCACTCGGTCTCGGGATGGGCCTGCGTCAGCGCCTTGAACGACTGGATATGGCGCACCACCAGCGCCTCCACCTCATCCACCGAGAGCTTGAACACCACCTCGCGCCATACCGGGGCGATGGCGTTGTACAGGTGCACGATCACCCGCCGCGCGCCGGCCACGGCCTGCACGGTCCGCTCGATGAGGTCGTCGCGCAGTTGGCTCATCACCATCGGCGTGACGTCGTCCGGGATGCCACCCTCGTCGATCAGCTGGCGGATGATGTCGAAGTCGGTGCGCGAGGCGGCGGGAAAGCCCACTTCGATTTCCTTGAATCCCAGGCGCACCAGCTCGCCGAACAGGCGCAGCTTGCGCTCGCGGTTCATCGGTTCGAACAGCGCCTGGTTACCGTCGCGCAGGTCGGTGGACAGCCAGATCGGCGCCTGGTGCAGGCGCTGCTGCGGCCAGCGCCGGTCAGGCAGGTCAACAGGGGGGAACGCGCGGTACTTGCTATGCGGATTACGCAACATGACAAAGCCTCGATGGGGAACGGAGAACAGCGTGATCTCCCCTGCCTGCGCTGCAGGCTGCCTGAGGCCGGGATCAGGGGGAGATCAGCGGCGCGTGGCGATCACGCACCGAGTCGGACCCCGGCCGAGGCTCAGGGTGGGTAGCAGCGGGATGAGGACGGTCATGGTGGTGCCTGCATGGATGAGTGCCCAGCGTAGAGCGCACGGCCTCGACCATCTCACGCCAAATGGCCTATCACTGTCGCGAAATGGACAACCTGGCGGCACAGCGCTAGGCTGGCTCGCCCTCCCACCGCGCAGCCCGCCATGGTCGATCACACCGAACTGCCCTATGAATCGCTGGCCATGCCGGTCACCGGCGTGGCCGTCGACTACCCCAGCGGCCACCGGGTGCCGTCGCACAACCACCCGCGCGCACAGCTGATCTACGCCATCGAGGGCGTGCTGGTGGTCGATACCCCGGCCGGGCGCTGGGTGACGCCACCGAACCGGGGCGTGTGGCTGCAGGCCGGCTGCGAACATGCCCTGCACATGCGCGGCGTCACCCGCGTGCGCAGCCTGTTCGTCAATCCCGATGCCGCCCCGGGGCTGCCGGCTGGCAACCGCGTGATCGACGTCAACCCGCTGCTGCGCGAGCTGATCCAGGCCGCCACCCTGGTGCCGGCGCAATACACCGCCGACAGCCGTGATGGCCGCCTGATGCGTTTTCTGCTGGATGAACTGAGCAGCCTGCCGGTGCTGCCGCTGCACCTGCCCTGGCCGAGTGACCCGCGCATCGCCCGGGTGTGCCAGAGCCTGGCGGATGACCCGGCGCAGAGCGACTCGGCCGAACACTGGGCGGCGCAACTGGCGATGAGCAGCAAGACCTTCCACCGCCATTTCCAGCGCAGCACCGGCGTCACCTTCGGCCGCTGGCGCCAGCAGGCGCGCCTGCTGCTCTCGCTGGAAGCCCTGGCGCAGGGCCTGCCCGTGCTGCAGGTGGCGCTGCAGCACGGCTACGACAGCCAGAGCGCCTTCGCCGCCGCGTTCCGCCGGCAGTTCGGCGTGACGCCCTCGGCCTTCTATCGGTGACGCCGCCGCCCCGTCAGCGCTCGCCTTCGCCGTTGGCCTTGGCCGCCAGGGCCAGGGCCATCACCACCTCACGCACCACCTTGCGCTGCTGCGCAGGCAGGCCGAGAAAGGTCTCGATGACTTCGCGCTCCTGGTAGAACTTGGGGTCCTCCCAGCGCCCGCGCTGCTCGCGCACCGTCACCCCGGCCCGCTCACCGAAGCGCAGCACCTGCGGCTCGATGCGCAGCCACTCGGCCAGGACCTGCAGCTTGTCCTGGGAGGGGATCGACTCGCCACGCAGCCAGCGCGAAACAGCCTGAAACGTCACCGAACGTCCCCAATAGCGCGAGTTGAACTCGCGTTCGAGCACGGCTGGGCGGTCTGGATATCCAGCTGCGAGCATGGCGCTGCGCAGCCGCTGGGCGAATTCGGATTTCTCGGTCATGGACGCGGACGTTAAATTCCGCCCCCACGCTAGATTGAACAGTCTGTTGTATTTTATATGAAATTCATGATTTCATCGCATTTCACCGATCGCTGTTTCGTGCACAAGGAGAGCGCCATGATCAGCCCACTCCACCCCAGCTTCGAAGACATCCGCTTCACGGTCCAGCGCACGCCCGACGGACACTTCTGGTTCGCCGCCGGCCCCGTTTGCCAGGCACTGGAGATGGATGACTGGAACGCCTCGTTGCTGCGCCTGTGCCGCCCGGAAGGCATCCTGTTCGGCAACGAGGAAACGCCCCAGGCCATGATCGACCTGGAGAACCTGCTGCGCCTCAGCCTGAACGACGCCAGCCCGCGCGCACGCCGCCTGCGCACCTGGCTGTACCAGACCCTGCTGCCGCACCTGTTCAGCAGCGTGGGGCTGCCCAGCTACCGGCAGCTGAACACCGCCGACAAACGCCTGCGCGTGCTGAAATGGCATGACGACTGGTGGATGTCGCTGGGCGACGTCATGCAGGTCTTCGGCACACGCCCGGAGTTGCTGGGCCTGGACGGCAGCACGGAGCGCCGTTGATCACGCCCAGGTGCCGCGGGGTCATCAGGCCGCTACAATGCGCACCTTGCCCGTGTGCCCAGCCTGATAAAAGAAATCACCATGTCCCTGCCCAAGAACCACCTGGAACTGCTCAGCCCTGCGCGTGATGTCGAGATCGCCCGCGAGGCCATCCTGCATGGCGCCGATGCCATCTACATCGGCGGCCCGAGCTTCGGCGCGCGGCACAACGCCTGCAACGAGGTGAGCGAGATCGCCAAGCTGGTGGAGTTCGCTCGCCGCTATCACGCCCGGGTGTTCACCACCCTCAACACCATCCTGCATGACGATGAACTGGAACCGGCCCGTGCGCTGATCCACCAGCTCTACGACGCGGGCGTGGATGCGCTGATCGTGCAGGACATGGGCGTCATGGACCTGGACATCCCCCCCATCGAACTGCACGCCAGCACCCAGACCGATATCCGCACCCTGGAACGGGCCAGGTTCCTCGACCAGGCCGGTTTCTCCCAGCTGGTGCTGGCGCGTGAGCTGAACCTGCAGGAGATCCGCGCGATCAGCGATGCCACCGATGCCGCCATCGAGTTCTTCATCCATGGCGCGCTGTGCGTGGCCTTCTCCGGCCAGTGCAACATTTCCCACGCGCAGACCGGGCGCAGCGCCAACCGTGGCGACTGCTCGCAGGCCTGCCGCCTGCCCTACACCCTCAAGGATGAGAAAGGCGGCGTGATCGCCTACGAGAAACACCTGCTGTCGATGAAGGACAACAACCAGAGCGCCAACCTGCGCGCCCTGGTGGAAGCCGGCGTGCGCTCGTTCAAGATCGAGGGCCGCTACAAGGACGTGGCCTATGTGAAGAACATCACCGCCCACTACCGCCGCGAGCTGGACGCGATTCTCGAGGATCGCCCGGACCTGGCCCGCGCCTCCAGCGGGCGTACCGCGCACTTCTTCGTGCCCGACCCGGACAAGACCTTCCACCGTGGCAGCACCGACTACTTCGTCACCGAACGCAAGGTGGATATCGGCGCCTTCGACTCGCCGACCTTCACCGGGCTCGCCGTCGGCCATGTCGAGAAGGTGAACAAGCGCGACCTGATCGCCGTCACCCACGCGCCGCTGTCCAACGGCGACGGCCTCAACGTGCTGGTCAAGCGCGAGGTGGTGGGCTTTCGCGCCAACATCGCCGAGCTCAAGGGCGAGTTCGAGGAGGACGGCGAGAAGCGCTACCGCTACCGCGTCGAACCCAACGAGATGCCCGATGGCCTGCTGCGCCTGCGTCCCAACCATCCGCTCTCGCGCAACCTCGACCACAACTGGCAGCAAGCGCTGCAGCGCACCAGCGCCGAGCGCCGCATCGGCGTGAACTGGAAGGTCGAGCTGCGTGAAGACGCGCTGAAGCTCACCGCGACCAGCGAAGAAGGCATCAGTGTCGAGGTCGCCCTGCCCGGCCCGTTCGGCGCAGCCAACAAGCCCGAACAGGCGCTGGATGGCCTGCGCGACCTGCTCACCCAGCTCGGCACCACCATCTACCACGCCCAGGGCGTCAGCCTCGACGCGCCGCAGGCGTTCTTCGTGCCCAACTCGCAGCTCAAGGCGCTGCGGCGCGAGGCCATCGAGGCGCTGACCGAGGCCCGCGTCGCCGCCCATCCGCGCGGCCAGCGCAAGGCCGAGAGCGATCCGGCACCGGTCTACCCCGAGTCGCACCTGTCGTTCCTCTACAACGTCTACAACCAGAAGGCCCGCGACTTCTACCATCGCCATGGCGTGCAACTGATCGACGCGGCCTACGAGGCCCACGAAGAAGAAGGCGAAGTGCCGGTGATGATCACCAAGCACTGCCTGCGCTTCTCCTTCAACCTGTGCCCGAAGCAGGCCAAGGGCGTGACTGGCGTGCGCACCAAGGTCGCGCCGATGCAGCTGGTGCACGGCGACGAAGTGCTGACCCTGAAGTTCGACTGCAAGCCGTGCGAGATGCACGTGATCGGCAAGATGAAGGGGCACATCCTCGACCTGCCACAACCCGGCAGTGCCGCCACCCAGGTGGTCGGCCACATCACCCCGGATGACCTGCTCAAGACCATCCGCAAGCCCGAGGGCTATTCGCACTGATTCACAGCCTGCGCCCGCGCGCTTGAAGCGCCGGGCGCATGGCGCTTGAATAGGCGCCCTCGAATCCCTGACTGCCGGAGGTCCGCGAGTGACCGCGATGATCGTGCTGACGCTGCTGCTGGTGGCCGCCCTGCTGTTCTGGCCGCGCGTCGCCAAGGCACCGATGTGGCGCGCCACCGTGACCCCACTGGCCTCGATCATCGGCAGCGGCTTCCTCATCCTCGGCCCGGTGATGCTGGTCAACTTCGGCAGCTGGGCGCCGCTGGCCATGCTCGTCCTGTGCGCCCTGGGCTATGCCTTCGGCAGCGCCATGCGCTTCAACATCCGCTACCTGGGCGACTCGCCCCAGGGCCGGGGCACGCCGCTGCAGGACCTTGGCGAACGGCTGTCGTCCTGGGTGCTGGCCTTCGCCTACTTCATCTCCGTGGCCTACTACCTCAACCTCTTCGGTGCGTTCGCCGGGCGCATCGTCGACGTGCGGGGCGGCACGCTGCCCAAGGTCATCACCACGCTGATCTACCTGCTCATCCTCGCCGCCGGCTACCTGCGCGGCTTCAGCGTGATGGAACGCCTGGAGAAGTTCTCCGTGAGCCTGAAGCTGGCGATCATCGCCAGCCTGCTCGCCGGCCTCGCCGTGCATACCGCGCAGCAGGACATGGCGAGCGTGCTGGCCTACAGCCCGGCCAGCACGCAGGGCACGCTGGCGTTGCAGCTGCTGCTGGGGCTGATCGTCACCGTGCAGGGCTTCGAGACCTCGCGCTACCTCGGCCAGCACTACGACGCCGCCACGCGCGTGCGCTCGATGCGCCATGCGCAGTGGCTCGCCAGCGCCATCTACCTGGTCTATGCAGCCCTGCTGACGCTGAGTTTCCACCAGCAGACGATGACCCTGGACGAGACCGCGATCATCGACCTGATGGGCGTGGTCGCCCTGGTGCTGCCGCCCTTGCTGATCGCCGCCGCCCTCAGCGCCCAGTTCAGCGCCGCAGTGGCCGACACCAGCGCCTCGGGCGGGCTGATCAACGAACTCAGCGGCCAGCGCCTGCGCGCGCGCCACGGCTACGTGTTGCTGACCCTCACCGGCCTGCTGCTGACCTGGCTGTTCGATGTCTTCGAGATCATCAGCCACGCCTCGCGGGCCTTCGCCCTGTACTACGGCGTGCAGTCGCTGCTGGCCGCCGTACGCGCCGCGCAGCAGCCGGCCAGCCTGCGGCGTCACCTGCAGATCGCCGGCTTCACCCTGCTCGGCCTGGTCGGCCTGGCGGCGGTGCTGTTCAGCATCCCGGTCGAGGGCTGAACCAGGCGTCAGCCCAGCCAGGCCAGCGCCGCCCCGCTCAGGTACAGGCCCAGGCCGAACACCAGGTGCGTCAGCAACGCGCGCTGCCGCACCAGCCAGGGTTTGGGCGTGCGCCTCGCGGCCATCCCCATGCCGAAGGCCGGCTGCATCACCAGCAGCGGCGCGGCCACCGTGAGCACGCCGAAGAGCAGCGCGGGCAGCAGCGCCGGACGCTGCAGCCAGGCCTGACCGCCCCAGGCCAGGAAAGCGGCGGCGAACAACAGCCCGGTCAGGTAATGGAAGCCCCAGCCGAGCAGACGCTCGCCCCGCAGCGGCGCCGCCTTGGCGATCGCCGCGTGGCGGAACTGGCCGTGGCGCATGTGCCCCAGCCAGCGCCCGACCCAGCCATAGTCCAGCGACGCCACGCCGAACCAGCGCCGCCGCAGCAACGCCCACAGGTCCATCGACAGCGTCGCACCGACGCCCAGCACCATGATTTCGACTACCATGACCACCTCCATTCAACCTTGCTGAAATGCCTGTGATAGAAGGCTGCTAGTTGAAGTCGACTTGAGGTCAAGCATGAAAGAGCTGGATATCGGCACCGTCGCCCGCTGGTCGGGGCTGCCGGCCTCGACCCTGCGCTACTACGAAGAAAAGGGGCTGATCCGCTCGATCGGCCGCAACGGCCTGAGGCGGGTGTTCGCCGAGTCGGTGCTGCAACGCCTGTCGCTGATCGCGCTGGGGCGTACCGCCGGTTTCTCGCTGGAAGACATCGCCGGGATGCTCGCCAGCGAAGGGGGCCCAGCCATCGACCGCGAGCGCCTGGAGCGCAAGGCCGAGCAGCTGGACCAGACCATCCGCCGCCTCAGCGCCATTCGCGACGGCCTGCGCCATGCGGCGGCATGCCCGGCCGAGAACCACCTGGCCTGCCCCACCTTCCAGCGCCTGATGACCCTGGCCAGCCGGCAGGCCAGCAGAAGCCGGGCTACTGCGCGATGAGC
The DNA here is from genome assembly GCF_017915135.1 of Ectopseudomonas khazarica. Taxonomy (NCBI): domain Bacteria; kingdom Pseudomonadati; phylum Pseudomonadota; class Gammaproteobacteria; order Pseudomonadales; family Pseudomonadaceae; genus Ectopseudomonas; species Ectopseudomonas khazarica. The sequence continues at coordinate 3,808,435 of NZ_CP068551.1, forward strand.
GCGGCGGGCAGGAGCACCTCGACCCGGCGAACCTCGAGATCGCGACGCAGGTAGTCCATGCGCCGTGCATGGAACGCCTGCATGTGCGGCAGCGCCATGTGCGCGTCCAGGGCGGCCTGCGACGCCCATACCTCGTAGAAGATGAACAGCGTCGGGTCCTGCGCGTCGCGCAGCATGTGGTACTCGATGCAGCCCGGCTCGGCACGGCTGGGCTCGACGTAGGCACGGAACAGGCGTTCGAAGGCTGCGGCCTGCTCAGGCCGGGTGTGGGCGTGAAGGATGAATGCGTGCATGAGGGCTCCTGGGCAGGTGAGGAAAGCCCCAGGTTAGCGCATGCCAAACGCTCAATTTCATGACTTTCAGTCAACAATCATTTGAGCGTGCCTGGGTGTTTCGCACGCGCGGGGCTGGTTAACCTGCCGCCACATTTTCTGGAGACACCCGATGAAAAAGATCCTCCTGCTCAACGGCGGCAAGGCCTTCGCCCATTCCCACGGCCAGTACAACAGCACCCTGCACGACGCGGCGCTGGCCTTCCTCGATCGCGCCGGCTGCGACGTGAAGACCACCTTCATCGACGGCGGCTACGACGTCGACGAGGAAGTCGCGAAAATCCTCTGGGCCGATGTGGTCATCTACCAGATGCCCGGCTGGTGGATGGGCGCGCCCTGGACGGTGAAGCGCTACCTCGACGAGGTGTTCACCGCCGGCCATGGCAGCCTCTACGCCAACGACGGCCGCACCCGCTCCGATGCCTCGCAGAAGTACGGCAGCGGCGGCCTGATTCAGGGCAAGCAGTACATGCTGTCGCTGACCTGGAACGCGCCGGTGCAGGCGTTCGAAGACCCCAGCGACTTCTTCGAGGGCAAGGGCGTGGACGCGGTGTACTTCCCGTTCCACAAGGCCAACGAGTTTCTTGGCATGAACGCCCTGCCCACCTTCATCTGCAACGACGTGATGAAGGTGCCGGACATCGAGCGCGACGTGGCGCGCTATGAACAGCACCTGGCCACGCTGTTCGCCCGCGCCTGAGGCGGCGGCTCACTGCCCGCCGAACAGCGCCGTCCAGTAGATGCCGGCATCGCTCTGCGGGTCGCTGGCGTAGGCGGCGCCCAGTTCGCTGTACTCGGGATTCATGATGTTGGCGCAATGTCCGGGGCTGGCCAGCCAGCCCTCGACGACCTTGGCCGGCGTATCCAGCGCCGCGGCGATGTTCTCGCCAACGCGTCCGCCGCCATAGCCGGCCAGCTCGGCGCGATCACCCGGAGTGCGTCCGTCGCGCCCCTGGTGGGCGAAGAAGTTGTCGTTGGCCATGGCCCGACTGTGGCTTTCGGCCGCGCTGCCCAGCGGCGCATTCCAGGCCAGCGGATCGGCTGCGCCGAAGGCCTGGGCACCACAATGGCGCGCCTGGGCCCGCGCCCGGTTGATCGCCATCAGCAGCTTCTCGCCCTCGGCCTGCCAGGGTTGCAGGCGACCGCTGAGCAGTGGCCGCGCCAGCACGATGCGCCAGTCACGCCCCTGCTGACTGACCCCGACGTCGATGAACTGCGGGTCGAGCAGCACCCGACAGAAACTCTCGCTCAGCGCCTGCATGGCCGAGCGCGCATCACGCGGCCCGGAAAGCGTGATGGCCTTGACGTTGACCAGCGGATAGCCGGCGGCGCCGAGCGCGTCCTGCAGGTCCGCCGTGCCATTGGCCGGCAGCACCAGGCGCGGGTCGTCCGCCAGCGGTGGCAATGGCTCCGAGGCCTGCACGCCGCAGCGTTGTATTTCGCCCCGATAGGCGTTGATCGCGTCGATCAATGCCACATCTTCGCCCGCCTGTACCGAGGTGACGGCGGCCACCATCAGCAGCGCCAGCAGCCCTGATCCGCGTCCCCACCTCTTGCCTGCCGTTGTCATACCGCCCTCTCTCCACTAACGTCGTGATTCTGTCGCCATCTCCAGCACAGCATCATGATCAGCGCCGACCTGCGCGAAACCCTCAGTGATTGCGGGTTTGCCGCGCAGACGGCAGGGTTCCTGCATAAGCCCCAGGTGTCATCTCGAACTGCCCAGACGATTGCCCGATCCTGCCAGAGAACAGCCAATGCCCGATCACTTCGCCAAGAACGAACAACATCGACGCCTGGTCCTCAAAGCCCTGCTCTGGATCACCCTGGTCGGCGGCCTGTTCTTCTTCGTGGTCAACCTGCTGCGCGACAACTGGCTGCTGGCCACGCTCGAGATCGGCTACGCCGGCGTGTCGCTGTACATGCTGATGATCATCGATCGAACGCGCAATCTGCAGCTATTGACCACGATTTACCTGTTGCCGTTCTTCAGCATCATGATCGTGGCGCTGTCGCGCCCACATACCACCTTCGCCGTGTTCGCCTGGATTCAGACCATTCCGATCATCTGCTACATGCTACTCGGCCTGCGCCTGGGCCTGTACGGCTCGATCCTGTTCGTCGGCATCGGCCTGTTCACCTTCAACCAGCGCCTGCCGGCGGAGCAGCAGCTGGTCAACGCCGTGATACTCGCCAACCTCGGCCTGGCCAGCCTCGCGGTGATGATTTTCGCCCATATCTACGAACGCAGTCGGGTGCTCAACGAGAAGCGCCTGATCGAGCAAGCCACCACGGACGCGCTGACCGGCCTGGCGAACCGCATGAAGCTGAGCGAAGTGTTCGAGCGCGAACGCGCGCACGCCCTGCGCAACGACACCGCGCTGTCACTGGTGTTCGTCGATATCGATCACTTCAAGCAGATCAACGACCGTTTCGGTCACGAGGTCGGCGACCGCGCCCTGGCCCACTTCGCCACGGTGCTGACGCAGCGGTTGCGCATCAATGACCTGTTCTGCCGGATGGGTGGCGAGGAATTCGCCGTGCTGCTGCCCGGCACCCCGCCGGGGCGCGCACGGGAGATCGCGGAAAGCCTGCGCCAGCGCCTGGCGGACAAACCGCTCGAGGTGGCCGGCAGCGCCGTGCCCATGACGCTCAGCGCGGGCGTGGCCAGCCTGGGCAGCGACGGCCAGTCGCTGGACGAACTGATGCGAGCCGCCGACAGGCGCACCTACGCCGCCAAGCGCGCCGGGCGCAATCAGGTGGTCGCGGACGAAGACGAGGCCAGCGCGATCGACGCGGTCCCCGGCTGAGCCAGCGGCATCAGGCGTAGACGCTCAGCCCGCCCTTCTCCTGCAGCCACTGGCGGTAGGTTTCCAGCGAGTCGGTCTGCTGCTCACCGTTGCGGCCGGCGATCAGCACACTGCCGTCCATGCCGGCATCCACCATCTTCTGCACCTGCTCCAGCAGCTTGGCCGCATCGTCGCGGTCGAGGTCCTCGACATCCGGCAACTGGATCGCCGAAGACCCCGCCGCCTTGCTCTCGCCAAGGCCCTGCAGGCCGGTGGCCGCCTGCGCCGTGCCACCCTGCATCGCGCGCAGCAAGCCACCCTCGCTGCGCGCCACCACCTGCTTGGCGAAACGGCGCAGATCGGCCAGCGGGTCCTGGCTGCTCGAGGTGTCGCTGTCGCCGCTGGCGGCGCTGGAACGGTTGTTGAGCTGGCTACCGTAGTAGCTGAGCATGGCAGGCATGCTGTTGTTGATACTGGTCATGGGGCCTCCGCGAAAAGCGTTCAGCCTCTGATAAAGCAGATTACGGGCCAGCTCTGAAAGCCAGTATCCACGGGGCTTCCAGGCCCGCGTCGGCAGCACGTTGCCGACGCGAGGCAATCCGTTGCCAGGCGAAGCGGAAAGACACTGCAGCTCGCCATTCCAATGATGGCATTTTGACGCTAATATCCCGCCGCGCCGAAGGATGGCAGAGGGACAGCGCTCAGGCGGAAATCCAGATACCACCGACGGATACCTGCCCTTTCAGCAATACGCCAAGGATGCTTCATCGATGTTCAAAGCACGCTTTCTCGCGGCCGGCCTTGCCGGCATGACCCTGACCGGCTGCATGTCGTTCACCCCGGCAGGTCCGATCTACCCTCCCAGCCAGATCATCGAACACTCCCTGCCGGGCAGCGCGATGATCAAGGACGTCAAGGTCACGGACACGCGTATCGATGAAAACACCCGGCGCAACATCGGCAACCAGCTGACCGCCCAGATCAGCCAGCACATCGAGAAGGGCGAGTACTTCAAGCGCGTCATCAGCTTCCCCGCCAAGCTGAATGAACAGGACGTCCAGCTGCAGTTCGACTTCTCCTCGCTGAAAGGCAAACGCACGCCACACCCGGGTTACGTCCCCGGCGCACTGCTGACGCTGACGATCTGGATCTGGGTGAACGGACCGATCTACGTCGACAAGTACGACCTGGCAGCCGAGCTGCAGATCCTCGACAACCAGGGCCGGCAACTGGCGCTGTCGCAGAAGAACCTGGTGGTGGACAAGAACACCGGCCTCTGGGACTACGACTACATGTTCCCGTCTGGCGGACAGCAGCTGACCGAGCTGGTCGAGCAGCTGCTGCAGGACGGCACCCGACAACTGACCCACTGAAAAGGATTTCCCCATGAAGAAACTCTTTGCACTGATCCTGCTGATCGCCTCGGCCAGCCTGCAGGGTTGCATGACCTACTCCCATCACTCGCTGCAGACGGTCGACCAATGGCCGCTCGCCTCGCCCGAACAGGAGAAACCGAGCGTCTACCTCAAGGTCTTCGGCGAATACCAGGTCAATGACAACCCGCGCGTCAGCACGGCCGACGTCGCCAAACTGGAACAAGTGATCTCGCAGACGCTCTCCGAAAGCGGTCGCTTTTCGCGCGTGACCACCGCCCAGGAGGAGTCCGACCTGTACCTGACCGTCACCCTGCACAACCACGAGACGGGCAACATGGGACTGGCCGTACTGACCGGGGCGACCTTCTTCCTGATTCCCGGCGCCTTCGACAACACGCTGACGATGAGCATGGCCGTACGCGACGGCAATGGAGAGAAACTCGGCACCGCCCAGCAGCAGGAGTCGCTGACGACCTGGATGCACCTGTTCCTGATCTTCGCCGTGCCCTTCCAGGACCGCAGCGACAACCTGCTCCGGCAGTTGACGCAGAGCACCCTGCAACAGGCCGTCGACAAGGACCTGCTGTAATCGCCCTGGCGCAGCCAAGCGTGAAGCCGACCGTTTGCTTGTCGGGTCGATTGCGCTAGGCTCTGCCGCTCAATTCATAGGAGGTATCCCATGGCCCGCGCCACTGCCCGCCACATCCTGGTTGCCAGCGAAGACAAGTGCAACGAACTGAAAACCGCCATCGAAGGTGGCGCCGACTTTGCCCAACTGGCCAGAGACAACTCCAGCTGCCCGTCCGGCCGCAACGGCGGCGACCTGGGCTCGTTCGGCCCGGGCCAGATGGTCAAGGAATTCGACACCGTGGTATTCAGCGCGCCGGTCGGCGTGGTGCAGGGCCCGGTGAAGACCCAGTTCGGCTACCACCTGCTGGAAGTCACCAGCCGCCAGGACTGACCTGCCGCCAGCGGAGGGCTGTCGACACGGCCCTTCGCGCCCTTCTCCGCGCTGTCCCCGGTGACAGCGGCGCGCTTCCGGTTCAGCATCTCGCCATCCCCTCACGCGAGCTGCGCCCGATGAATACCCCGCACCCTCTGCAACAACTCGCCCAGCACCTGCTCGGCAAAGCCCTGCACGAGCTCGAGCCGGAAGAAACCCACGTCCTGGAAACCCTACGCCAGCGCCGCCCGATCAGCCGCGACGTGGCCGATGCCTCGGATGCCGAATCGACCTTCGGCGAGCGCCTGTCGGACCGGGTCGCCTCGGTGGGCGGGTCCTGGACCTTCATCGTCTGCTTCTCGCTGACCATGCTCGGCTGGATGCTGCTCAACAGCGATGTGCTGGCGCACTTCGGCCTGGCGTTCGATCCCTACCCCTACATCTTTCTCAACCTGATGCTGTCGACCCTGGCCGCGATCCAGGCGCCGATCATCATGATGAGCCAGAACCGCCAGGCGGCGAAGGACCGCGTGGCCGCGCGCCTGGATTTCGAGGTGAACCTGCGGGCCGAGCTGGAGATCATGCGTCTGCACGAGAAGATCGACCAGCGCATCCAGCAACGCCTGGATCAGATCCTCGAGCGCCTGCCGGAGAAGCGCCCGGAGGCCTGATCCACGACGGCACGCCGGTTCAGATGGCGCCGGGTGCGCGCTGGCGCCAGCTGTCGAGCAGGCGCCCGCCCCAGACGTTGATCAGCAGCCCGGCCATGACCAGCACCGCGCCGACCATCTGCAGGCTGCCCAGGCGCTCGCCCAGCAGCAGCACCGAGGAGCTGATACCCACCACCGGCACCAGCAGCGAGAACGGTGCCACCTGGCTGGCCGGGTAACGCGACAGCAGGCGACTCCACAGGCCATAGCCGAGGATGGTGGCGCCAAAGGCCAGGTAGGCCAGCACCAGGATCGAGTCGAGGCTGATGCTCTGCAGCGAATGCAGGATCAACTCGGGGCCTTCCAGCCAGAACGACAGGGCCAGGAACGGCAGCGGCGGTATCAGGCTGCCCCATACCACCAGGCCGACCAGGTTGACCTTGCCCAGCCTGCGCGTGACGACGTTGCCCAGCGCCCACATCGACGCTGCCGCGATGGTCAGGGCGAAGCCGGCCAGGGTCATCGCCTGGCCGCCCTGCAGGCCGATCAGCGCCAGGCCGCTGGCCGCCACCAGCAAACCGAACAGGTTGCTGCCACGCAGGCGCTCACCGAGAAACAGCGCGGCGAAGAACAGGGTGAAGAAGGCCTGCGACTGCAGCACCAGCGACGCCAGGCCCGCCGGCATGCCGACGTACATGGCGTAGAACAGAAAGGCGAACTGGCCCAGCGAGATGGTCATGCCGTAGGCCAGCATCCAGCGCAGGGGCACCTGCGGGCGCCGCACGAAGAGGATCGCCGGAAAGGCGGCGAGCATGAAGCGCAGCGCCCCCATGAGCATCGGCGGCATGCCGTGCAGGCCGACCTTGATGACCACGAAATTCAGACCCCAGACGACGATCACCAGCAACGCCAGTAGCAGATCCTTGGGCGACATGGAGACAGTCCTCGAATGAAGGGAGCGGCCATTAGAGCAGCGCAGGCGACAGGCCGGCAGACACAGAACGCAGCGAAAAACACCACACAGTGCGTGGCACGCCGTCCTCGACCTCGCGCCGGCCACGCAGCCAGCTGCTCGCCAGCCTGCTAACCTGCGCCCTCGTCTCCTGCCCGTGGCCCGCCATGACCCTGCACGATTTCCTGCTGTTCGCCCTGCCGGCGATCTTCCTCACCGGGCTGTCCAAGGGCGGTTTCGGCGGTGCGCTGGGCGGTCTCGCCGTGCCGCTGCTGGCCCTGGCGACGTCGCCGAAGCAGGCCGTCGCCGTCATGCTGCCGATCCTCTGCCTGGCCGACGTGGTCGGCCTCAAGGCCTATTGGCGCAAGTGGGACACGGCCAACCTCAGGGTCATGCTGCCCGGCGCGGCGCTGGGCATCGCCATCGGTTCGCTGACCTTCGGCTTCTTCGACGAACGCGCCATCGGCCTGCTGATCGGGGTGATCGCCATCCTGTTCGTCGGCCTCGGCCTGATCGCCAGCCACCCGGCCCCACGACCGCTGCACAAGGGTCGCGGCACGCTGCTGTCGACGTTGGCCGGCTTCACCAGTTTCGTCGCCCATGCCGGCGGCCCGCCAGTGATGATGCACCTGATGCCGCAGCAGCTGGACAAGGTGCGTTTCGTCGCCACCGTCAACCTGTTCTTCCTGCTGACCAACGCGGCGAAGCTGTTCCCCTACGCCGCGCTGGGCCAGTTCAGCCGGGACAACCTGCTGCTGAGCCTGATGCTCGCCCCCATCGTGCCGCTTGGGGTCTGGAGCGGCCTGTGGCTGCAATCGCGGATCAACCACCTGTGGTTCTACCGCATCGCCCGGCTGGGCATCCTGCTGGCGGGCGTGCAGCTGATCTGGCGTTACCTCTAGTCGGGCTCGGCCACTCGCCACAGCACGGGCCATTCGCCGGGATTGCGCGCGGCGCAGCGCCCCAGATAGCTGAACGAGGCCAGCTGAAAGCGCGCGCCATCGAAGCGCCAACTGCCGGCCTCGCCGCAGTCGGCAATGCCGCGGCCCTTGTACAGGTAGGCCAGCTCGCCGCTGTCGCTGTCGTAGCTGACCCACCCGGACAGCCCGTCATGCCCCAGAGGCAGCGGGTCGAGCTGCAGATCGCGCTGCGCATGCGGCGCCTGACGGTCGACGCGGTACACCGCGAAATCGCAGTTGTAGGCCGCGCACCAGGTCTGGATCAGCACCAGGGCTTCGCGCTCGTTGAGCGCGTAAGCCTCGGCCTCGGGCTCGCCGCCCATGTCCTCTTCGGCCCACTGGTCACGGGTTTGCGCCATCACCGCAGCGGCGATGGCCTGGCTTTCGCGCTCGCTCAGCGGCGTGACACCGGGATGAGCGCGCAGCTCAGGTGCCGGCGGCGCAGCCGGCACCTCGCTGTCCGGGCGCGAACCCGGGCGGTACAGGGCACCCTGGGTATCCACCCGCCCCTGCACGGCATCCATCAGCAGCAGGACGGCGGAAAGGCCGCTGAGCGAGACCACCGCCTCGTACTCGCGCTCCTCGTCCATGCGCAACTGACTGGCGTTGCGCAGCTCGGCCAGCACGGCCTGGGCATCGGCGCCCTCGGCCAGCAACGCGGCCCCGTCGTCCTCTTCCGTCAGGCGCAGGCGCCCGGCACTCGCCAGGGGCCGGCCATCGAGTTGCAGCGGTGCGTAACCGCCCGCTTCGGCATAGTGCAAGGACAGTTGCAACGGTGCCCGGGGCCCCGCAGCGCGCTGCAGGTTCAGGCTCAGGGGCCGGTAGTCGAAACCGTCGGCAGCGCTGATGGCCTCGCAGCCGCGCAGGTTGTCGCAGGCGACCACCCAATCCTTGATCTCGCGGTACAGCGGCACCTGTTCGGGCGCAGCCTGCGCCGTGGCAGCGACCCACAAGGCCATGAACGGACTCCAACGCGGCATGAGCAACTCCTTCTGACGATTGCGCGGGGCCGCCATGTTCTGCCGCCATGCCGGCCCAGGCAAGCGCCACGGCGTCGCAACGCGAACGCCGGCACGACAGCCAGGCGAAATTGCAGGTGCCCTGAGGCGCGCAAGGCACTAGAATCCGCAGCCTATCCGATCGTCAGGCCGCGCTTACGTGCCGACGCCTTTTCACCTATCGGCCAGGAGACCCCAGATGGGCGCCCAGTGGAAAGCCAAACCCAAAGAAGCCGCCGCCAATGCCCGAGGCAAGATCTTCGGCAAGCTGGTGAAGGAAATCATGATCGCTGCGCGCAACGGCGCCGACCCGGACATGAACCCCAAGCTGCGCCTTGCCATCCACCAGGCCAAGAAGGCCTCGATGCCCAAGGACACCCTGGACCGCGCCATCAAGAAAGGCGCCGGCCTGTCCGGTGAGGTGGTCAACTACGAGCGCACCCTCTACGAAGGCTTCGCGCCGCACCAGGTGCCGCTGATCGTCGAGTGCCTGACCGACAACGTCAACCGCACCGTCGCCGAAATCCGCGTGCTGTTCCGCAAGGGCCAGCTCGGCGCTTCCGGTTCGGTGAGCTGGGACTTCGAGCATGTCGGCCTGATCGAGGCCAGCAGCGACGACGGCGCGGACCCGGAGCTGGCTGCCATCGAAGCCGGTGCCCAGGACTTCGTGCCCGATGACGAGGGCGCGACCCTGTTCATCACCGACCCCACCGACCTCGACGCGGTGTGCAAGGCGCTGCCGGAGCAAAGTTTTACCGTCAACTCGGCCAAGCTCGGCTACCGTCCGAAGAACCCGGTCACCAGCCTGACGCCGGAGCAGATGGAAGAAGTCGAAGCCTTCCTCGAGGCCATCGACGGTCACGACGACGTGCAGAACGTCTACGTCGGCCTCGCCGGCTGATGCCTGGCGGGCGTCCCCGGACGCCCGCTGCCTGACTCATGACCACCACCCTGCACATCGCCGCCGCCTGCCTGTTCGACGAACGCGGCCACCTGCTGCTGGTACGCAAGCGCAACACGCGCTTCTTCATGCTGCCCGGCGGCAAGCGCGAAGCCGGTGAGGACGCGCTGGCGGCACTCGGCCGCGAGCTGTTCGAGGAGCTGGAACTGCGCCTGGACGCCGATGCGCTGCACGCGCTTGGCCAGTTCCAGGCGGCGGCTGCCAACGAAGCCGACACCTGGCTGCAGGCGGACATCTACCGCGCCAGCCTGCCCCACCCCGTGCAACCGGCTGCCGAGCTGGAAGAGCTGCGCTGGCTGGCCCTCGATGCGCCCCTGTCCGACGACCTCGCGCCGCTGCTGCGCGAACAGGTGCTGCCGGCCCTGCAACGCCTGCCTGGCAACCCGCACACCCGGTAAGGCCACCCTCGACGCCCGGCGGTTTCTTGATCCACGGCAACGCGAGCGTCAGCCCCGGCGGTTAGGCTGCGCCGATAAACAGAACCATTCGCCTTGCCTGCAAACCCCACAGGAAACGAGGTTTGCCATGAGTATCACGTCCACCCAGATCTGCCAGGCCGCCGACCAGTTGCAGGGTTTCGTCGGCTACAACGCCAAGACCGAGCAGTACCTGCTGCGTTTCTCCGAAGACAGCTTCGGCCTCGATGTCCCCGCCGAGACCATCACCCCCACCTGCGAATACGTCTGGCACGAAGCCGAGGGCGAGCTGATGCGCCTGGATCGCCAGCGCCTGGCCTGGCTGCAGGAGCAGCGCATCGATGACCGGGTCAATCTCAGCGAGCCGCTGCGGGTCTATCTGCGCCGCAGCGACCTGCCGGAAATCCATGCCGAACGCCGGCGCCTGGCCTCGGCCTGAATCGTCGTGCCTGGAGCTCTAGCTGTGATCTCTCAGTAGGTTGTTCATCCGGGGCATTCCCGGAATTCTGGAAGCGCGACCAACACAGCCTTCCAGGAGCCCCGGATGAACCTGCATAAACATGCCCGTCTTACCCCGCGAGGTCGAGCCCTTCTCGTGCAGCGCATGCTCAACGGTCTGCGAGTCGAAGATGCGGCACAAGCCGCTGGCGTCAGTGTGCGTACAGCCTACAAGTGGCTCAAACGCTTTCGTGAGGAAGGTGAGATTGGCCTGATGGATCGTTCATCACGTCCGCACTCATGCCCCCATGCCACGGCAATCGCTCTGGTCGAGCAACTGATCGAGCTACGTCGCTCTCGCAAGACTTACCGGCAGATCGCCCAGATACTCGGCCTGGCCGTCAGTACCGTGGCCCGCCGCCTCAAGCAGGCCGGCTTTCATCGGCTGGCTGAGCTGGAACCTGCTCCTGTGGTGGTGCGTTATGAATACGCCAATCCCGGCGATCTCCTGCACCTGGACATCAAGAAGCTTGGCCGCTTCTGGAAACCCGGACATCGAGTCACTGGCGACCGTCAGCAGTGCTCCGACGGCGCCGGCTGGGAGTTCATGCACGTGGCTATCGACGATGCGTCCCGACTGGCGTTCACCAGCCTGCATCCAGATGAGCGCGGCAGCAGCGCCTGCCGGGCCTTGCTGCAAGCACTGCGCTACTACCGCGGGCTGAACATCTGCTTTCGGCGCGTCATGACAGACAACGGCGCCTGTTATCGGTCCCGGGCGTTTCAACGGTTGTGTGCTCGACTCAGGCTGAAACACATCCGTACCAAGCCCTATACGCCACGCACCAACGGTAAGGCCGAGCGCTTCATCCAAACGAGCCTGCGTGAATGGGCCTATGCCCGTAGCTACGACACTTCACAGCAGCGAGCAGCGCACCTGCTGCCCTGGCTGCATCACTACAACTGGCACCGACTGCACGCCAGCCTCGGATACCTGCCCCCGATCAGCAGAGCACCGCTTCCACTGAACAACGTACTGGGTTTACACATCTAGCCGAGCAGACGCATCGACAGCGCGCCAAGGACCACGCCGAGCACCAGGATCAGCGCGCCGCCCAGCCACAGCCGAGCGCTGCCGGGCGCAGCAGGCGTGGCCTCGGCAACGGCCTTTGCCTGGGCGGCGGCGCGCAGGGGATTGGCCGCTGCGGGTGCGGCGCCCGGCTGGCGGCGCGCGGCCTGCGTGGCCGCGCCAGCGCCCTTGCCCGCCAGCGCCTTGGGCAGGTCGGCGACGCGCATGAACTGGGTGGCGTCCTCGTCGGGCTCCTCGCTGACGTCGACCTTGGGGCCGATCACCAGCAGCGTCACCGAGCCCATCCTCAGCTGGTCCCCCGGTTGCAGCATGGCGGTCCTGACCTTCTGCTGGTTGACCAGCACACCGTTGGCCGAGGCCAGGTCCTTGATCTCCAGCACGTCGTCCTTGAGGAAGAACTCGCAGTGCCGGCGTGACAGCTCCAGGTCGCTGAAGCACAACTCGCACTTGCTCGAACGGCCGAAGGTCATCGAGCCGTGGATGTGGAACTTGCGCCCCTGGTGCTCGCCCTGGATGACCTGGAGAAACCAGCGCGGCGCCGGGGCATCCGTCCTGACGTTCGCCTTGGCGGGGTCGACCAGTTGCAGCTCCACGCTGCCCAGGCGCAGGCGGTCGCCGTCACGCAGCTGAAAACGGCTGCCGATGCGCTGCTCGTTGACCCAGGTGGCCCCCTGGCTGGCATCGCTCAGGTAGTAGTAGCCCTGGTGCTGGCGAATCTCGGCATGAAAGCTGGTGATGCCCGCATCGCCCAGCACCAGCTGGTTGCGGCTGTCCTGGCCGATGGTCAGGCGCTCGTCGCTCAACCAGACCGGCGCTTGGCGGTTATCCAGAAACTGCAGTCTGAGCATCGTCAATGCCTCGGTTCAGTCGAAAAGGTTGTTCAGCAGGCGCTTGATCGGGTTCTGCGAGGAACGCTGCGCCGGCCGTGCAGCCGGTTGCGTGGCCTGGCGCACACGCTCCTGATGGCCGTCGTACAGCGCCAGCAGCCGCTCGTTGTCGGGTTCGGCCTCGAGCCCCTGCTTGATCTGCTCCAGCGCCAGGTTGTACTCGCGCCGCGCGTAGGCCGCCTCGGTCTGATCGATGAAGCGCTGCGCCACGCGGTTGATCCCGGCCAGTGCCAGCAGGTTGTCCGACTCCCAGCCCAGTACCTGGCGGAAGTAGTGCACCGCGCTGTCGTCCTCGGGCAGGATCAGCAGGCCCTCGGCCAGGCGCTCCTCGGCCAGTTGCAGATAGCCCTGGATGCGCGCCTGCAGCACGCGCTGCAAGCCATCGCTGGCCTGGGCGTTGTCGGCATCCAGCAGCAGCGCCTGGCGGAAGTAGTAATCGGCGTTGTCCTGCGCCGGGGTCAGCAGCTGCCCAGCGGCCAGACGCGCCTCGCCCAGCACGAGCAAGCCGGCGATGCGCTGCTGCAGTTGCCAGTAGTAGCCACCGGCGCCCGCCCCCGCCAGCAGCAGCACGCCCAGTAGCGCCCAGGGCAACCAGCGCCGGCGGGCCTGGCGTGGCGGCGCCTTGACTGCCGGCGTCATGCGCGTCAGCTCCTGTTCGGCATCCTGCAGCTCATCCAGGCTGGCCAGCAGCACGTGGCAGTCGGCGAAGCGTTCGTCCGGCGCCTTGGCCAGCATGCGCTCGAGCAGCCACTGCAGCTCGCGCAACGGCTCGGGCAGTTGCGGCGGCTCCAGCTGCAGCTGGTTCATCAGTGTCTGGGTGTAGTTCTCGCCACGGAAGGGGTTATGCCCGGTGAGCATCTCCAGCAGGATCACGCCCAGGCTGTAGATGTCGCTGCGCGCATCCAGCGCCTGGCACTGCGCCTGCTCCGGGCTGCTGTAGGCCGGGCTGCCGACGGCGATCCCCGACTGGGTCAGGTCGCTGTCGAGTTGCAGCGCCTTGGCCACGCCGAAATCGGTGAGCACCGCCGTGCCGTCGTCGCGGAACAGGATGTTGCCGGGCTTGATGTCGCGGTGCACCAGCCCCTTGTCGTGCACCACGACCAGGGCGCTGGCGATCTGCCGGACGATGCGCAAGGCCCGCGCGGGCTCCAGGCGCTGCCCCTTGTACTGGGCCAGGTCACCACCGGCCAGGTACTCCATGGCCAGGAAGTGGCGGCCATCGGCCAGCTGGTCGATGCGGTAGATGGTGATGATCGACGGATGCTGCAAGGAGGCGACGATGTGGCCTTCCTTGATGAAACGCTGGGTGAATTCCTCATCCTCGCGATGCAGCAGCACCTTCAGCGCCACCTGGCGCTGCAGGGCCTCCTCGGTGGCCAGGTAGACCTCCGCCATGCCTCCTTTGCCCAGGCGACCATGAATGCTGTAACCGGGTACGTTGATCGAAGGCTGGTTCATACGGCTCGACTGGCACTCAGGATTGACGGAATTTGAACAGTTTGCTCAGCAGGCTGCGCGCCGGCGCCTCGCAGGGCGAGGCAGGCGCAGCGAGGCCGAGGACGATGCAGCTGATATTGTCTCTACCGCCATGGCCATTTGCCAGCCCCAGCAACTGTTCGACCATCGCTTCCAGGGTGGCCGACTCGGCGCAGCAGTGCTGGATGGCCGGGTCATCCAGCTCGCAGGTCAGGCCATCGCTGCACAGCAGCAACAGTTCATCGGCCGCCAGGTGACCATGCAGCAGGCCGACGTCGAGCACCGGCTCACCCTGGCCGAGGCATTGCAGGATCAGGTTGCGCCGTGGATGCTCGCGCGCCTCCTCGACGCTCAGCTGGCCGGCGTCGATCATCACCTGCACCCAGCTGTGATCGTGGCTGAGCTGCTCGATGCGGTCAGCGGCGATGCGATAGGCGCGGCTGTCGCCGATCCAGGCCAGCTCGAAGGCATCGCCCTGCATGCGCACCGCCACCAGAGTGCTGCCCATGTCCGCCGCGCCATCGCAGGACGCGGCGGCGGCCAGCACGGCCTGGTGGGCAGCCTGCACCGCCGCCTCCAGTGTCTGCCCCTGCGCCACGGCGGCGATCAGGCCATCGAGCGCCCTGGCACTGGCCACCTCGCCACTGGCGTGCCCGCCCATGCCGTCGGCAACGGCCCAGAGGCCGAGTTCAGGCCGACAGGCCAGCGCATCTTCGTTGTGCGTACGCACCCGCCCGGCCGAACTCTGTGCGGCGAACACGATGGTGGGGGGCGACGGTCGGGACACGCGGGAATCCTTGAGCGATGGACGAGCGCGCTCATGATGCGGTGCTGCCGGAGAGCTGTCACGGACCGACAGGGCGCAAATGCGCAGTCGTTAACCAAAATCTGCGGTTAAATGGCAGGCCCTGTCCTCACCCGTGCCGGTCGATGTCCACCCCTCACTACCGTTGCCTGCCCTCCGAGCTGCAGCCGCTGCTCAACAAGTTCTATCGCAGCCATCGCTCGCCCATGCGCGGCCAGGCAGGCGATGAGGTGTGGGTCGCCCAGAGCAGCGGGGGCATCGTCGCGGCCCTCAGCCTGCGCCCGGTCAGCGCCGGACAGTGGCTGACCGGCCTGTTCGTCGCGCCCGCGCTGCGGCGTCAGGGCGTGGCCGGCGAACTGCTGCGCGCCTGTCTGGCGCAGCATCCCGAAGCCATCTGGCTGTTCTGCCATCCGCAGCTACGCTGCTTCTATCAGCGCCAGGGATTCGTCGACTGCGACCCGCTGCCGGCCGAACTAGCCGAACGGCTGGCCCGCTATCGACGCAACAAGCCGTTAGTATCGCTGCGCGCTCACTGAGCCACCTTTCGCCGAGGGCAGGAATACTGGCACTTTGCTCAGGAATGCCCCTTGCCATGAGCGGTCGAAGCTCTGCATGCTTGGTCCACAACAATGAAAAGAAACGCTATGGCTACCCAGACCGCTCGCCTGCTGAAGCGCCTGCGCAATGATTTTCAGCTTTCGATCATCACCCTGATGGGGCTGTTCGGCATCATCGGCATCTCCCCGTATGCCGTCTATCGCCTGCTGCACGGCAACTACCTGGTCGGCATCGCGGACACGGTCATCGTCCTGTCCACCCTCTTCGCCGTGCTCTACGCCTGGGCCACGCGGGACACGGTCAAGCCCGGCATCTACCTGGCGGGCGTGTTCTCCCTCGGCGCCACGCTGATCGCCATCAACCTGGGGGTCAACGGCCTGTTCTGGATCTACCCGCTGATTCTCTTCAACTTCTTCATGGTCACGCCCGGCAAGGCGCTGCTGGCGACCAGCGTGGTGTTGGTCAGCCTGGTCACTTACGCATTGCTGGTGCCTGGCAGCGTGTTCGAGAGTCACTACCAGATGATCTCGTTCCTGGTCACCTGCATGATGGCCAGCGTGCTCAGCTTCATCTTCGCCTTCCGCACCCGCAATCAGCGCGACCGCCTGCAGCTGCTGGCCATCCACGACCCGCTGACCGGCGCGCGCAACCGGCGCGCCATGAACGAAGAGCTGAAGATCGCCATGGCCAGCCATCGCCGCCACAGCGACAGCTACGGCCTGCTGGTGATGGACCTGGACCACTTCAAGCAGATCAACGACCGCTTCGGCCATCACGTGGGCGATCAGGTACTGGTGGCCTTCGTCGAGCTGATCAAGCGCTGCTCGCGCAAGGAGGACCGCCTGTTCCGCTTCGGAGGCGAGGAATTCCTCCTGCTGCTGCCCAACACCGGCCTCGAAGGCCTGCATACGGCCGCGCAGAACCTGCTGCGCAGCGTACAGCAGGAGCTGGAAACCCCCGGCGGTGGCGTGACGGTGTCCATCGGCGGGGCCATCCTGCACAGCGGCGAGCATTGGGAAAGCTGGCTACAGCGCGCCGACGAATGCCTGTACCGGGCCAAGAGCGAGGGGCGCAACCGCGCAGTGATCGCCGACGCGCCGGGCCACCCCGACAAGCTCGCCGCCAACCGCTGATGCGTCAGCGGCTGCGCTGCTGCTGATAGCTGCCACTGCCTGGCTGACGCTCGATGATCAGCCCGCCGGGGTACTCGGTGCTCTGCCGAATGCCGCCGCACGTCTCACTGGACTGGCTGCCGTAGCGGCTCTCCTGCCTCACACTGCCCTGCGGCAGGCGCTGCCCGCCATAGAGATTGTGCTGCTCATAGCGCACCGAGCCGGAAACGCTGCCACTGGCGCCCGGGCTGATGTAGCTCTTGGGGATGACGCGAATGGTCTGCGGCTCGTCGGCCAGCACAACGCCAGCGCAGGCCGCAGCCAGGATCAGGACGAGCGAACGTGCGAACATGAGTAACTCCCATCAGGGCAGGCCCGGCGCCAGGCCGGCAACCCGCAAGCCATCGTCACAGCTGCTTGGACAGCAACACCAGGGATTTTGCAGCGCCGCAACGAAAAAGGGTTGGCCGAAGCCAACCCTTTGCTGGAAATGGTGCCGGAGATAGGAATCGAACCTACGACCTTCGCGTTACGAGTGCACCAACAGGCCTTCCCAAGCCATTGATTTAAAACAACAAAATCAAGAATAAGCACTTACAAATCAGTGGGTTACTTGATTTTCAGTAGCATCGATTAGAAGCAATTATAGGCAGCTCTACCGGTAAGAAAATGCCCTCAGATGGACAAGATTTGGACAAGATTCCCGTCATGACAAGCGATTTTGCTTGCGTTGACACCGTCTAGTTAAGGCCAATTATAATCGGCCAACTGAAAACCTCGCAGCGTGGCGCGAACCCGAGAAATCCGTCATGGGGAACGGGCCTAGAGGATTTCAGAGCGAGCATGACGGTTGAGCTTGCCACTGAAACTGTGTGGATAAGGCAAGCAAAAGCGACCTGAGAAGTAGCGCGGGCTAGCCCCCGTGGAGAAGAGCCAAGGCAGAGTATCGAGAAACCTCTGCTGCCTGGGCTGGGATTAGGATGTCGTATCAGTCACCCCCAGCTACGCCGACCTCTTCGTAAAAAACACGAACAGCCGTGAACCATCCCGCAACCGAAGGGAAGGCAGAAACCGGATCACACACCTCTCTCAGACGCGATCAGCAGCAGTGCTGCGGTCGCTTTTAAGAGGTGTAACGATCATGGCACTGGCCGAGCTTTCCCTTATCAATTTTTTGGCCTCTCTCTACCCGCCAACACTGACCGTTCGGCAAGTGAGTGAAATCACCAGCGAGAACGAACAAACGATTCGCAACGCGATCAGTCAGGGCAAATACCCAATTCCATCTTTCAAACTCGGTAGTAAGCGTCTCTTTCGCCTGCTTGATGTTGCGACGTACATCGACGAATTGTGCGCCATAGACCCCAGCAACCCGCTCAACCGCAGACGTAAGCGGGGTCGACCAACAAAAGTACAACAGCAGGCCACGCTTCTGAGCAGCATGCCCACCAAAGGGCCCAGTAATCACGCTAGCAACCAGGGGTGAGCAATGCCCCTAGATCAGCCAGCACAGGCTCAGCGCCCTCGCATAGCAACATTGAGCCAGGGCATTCGGATACTCGAAGAGAAATGCTCTGCTAAAGCTCAGGGCTTGAACACTCCAGAACCACAGGAACAGAAGGCTGGCTCCCCGAAGAAAACAGATCAGCTGTTCCTACCTGGGCTCGAGGACTTCATGCGTGCGATGCCAAATCACATAGCGCGCTCAAGCTTGTTCGCGCCTATCGCTCGTGGAAGAAAAATCCAGCACAAGAACACTGTTCTCGTTAGCAGAAGAGATGCCGTTATCAAGTACTCTGGCGAGCAGCTAGATGAGTCCCAAGCCGACGTCTGGCTGCACGCTCTGCACGAGGCAATAAGGCATGGGCCGTTAGGAGAGTCTGTAACGCTCAATCGCGCTGCATTTTTACGAGCAATTGGCCGAGATACAGGCTCATGGCAATACAAATGGTTACACCGGGCAATGCTCGAGCTCAGCTTCGGGATGCTCACTATCGAAGCGACCAAAGCGGGACTAAGCAAACTACACATCGGCCGGACGAGAGCACTGCATTTGATAGAAGGGTTCGATTACGACGATGAGCTAGAAGCCTACACGTATCGAATTGATCCCCGTTGGGGCGAGCTGTTCAACAACAGGGAGTTTGCGCTAATTCATTGGGCCAAGCGCTTGGAGATTACTCAAGGGCAAGACATGGCTAAGGCTATCCAACGGCTGGTCGCAACGTCAGCAGACACAGAACAGCGCTATTCGCTCGACTGGCTCAAGGCCAAGCTTCACTACACCAGTCCAATGCGAAAATTCAAAACCGCGCTATCAGCAGCCCTTAAGGAGCTTGAACGGCTAGAAATTATCGCGGGCTCCCGCTTGGAGCTCAGTACCAAGGGAAAAGCGCAGGCCAGTTGGCGAAAGGTTGTGCATAAACGGCAAAAAACATCGGTGTAGCGTTCCGCCTGTATCGGTGTTGCATTCCGCTTTGTCGGTGTTGCGTTCCGCTTTATCGGTGTTGCATTCCGCCCCAATGGCTGCAGTGCCCGCGGGACTAGGGGTGCAGGCCAGATAAACGCCTTCTACCTTCTCTCTATCTTTAATCTACCCGCACCAGAGCAGACTCAGGTATTCGAGTTGTAATAAAGCCAAGCTGCGCCCGCAGGGCCGGAGTGGAAGCCTGTCTAAGCGGCGCAGGCCGGTGAGGCTGGCCTGCCCTGGCCTACGGCCACCCTGCGGGCGCTAAGACCCGGATAAATCACGCTCGGCCAAAAAGCCGGCCGACCGCTCAACCGGGCGCGTGTGCGCGCTAGGCTTGGCATAATTGTGTTCAGCCAGACATTAAAAGATGGTGATCAGGCTATGAAACCTACCACCTGTGGAACAGAACGAATGCCACCTATGCACAATCCTCCGCATCCCGGAGAAGCGCTACGTGAAGACATCGTGCCAGCTTTGAAACTATCAACGCAGGACTTTGCTATGCGCCTGAACTATCCATTGAGCCAACTCAGGCCTGTCCTACAGTGCCTTGCACCTTTAACCATTGAACTCGCTACACAGCTCGAATTGGCGGGCCTGGGCAGAGCTGGGCACTGGATGGCCCAACAAGCAGCTTATGGCCTTTGGCAGGAGCAACAAAAAAGGTTCATCGCGCTTTCCCGGGGAAGGCGGCCTTGATTTTCAGGAAGAAGTAGTCAGAGTCCCGGAAGCCATAGGCCATCCGCTTGATCACCTTGATGCGGTTGTTCACGCCTTCCAGGACGCTGGTGTGCAGGGGGAAGCGGGCGCTTGCGAGGATGCCACGGGCGTATTTGCGCAGATTCCGGGCAAAGCGTTGGAGCGGCGCCAGACCGCTGTCCCGAGCATGCCGCAGCCAACTTCGCCAGCGCCGCCAACCCTCCCGCACAGTGGGGGCGTACCAGACTTCCTTTAACGCATCCTTGAGCACGTAGACCGTGGCCAATGGCTGGTTGGCGGCGAGCAACTCCTGCAACTGCACGGCTTGGCCGTCCTTCAGGTTTTCGCGATTGCGCAGCAACAGCCAGCGGCTCTGCTTGACCACCTTGCGTGCCGGTTTGTCATCGCGCAGGAGATTGGCCTGGTCGACGCGGATACGGTCGATCACCTCACGCCCGTAGCGCGCCACCACATGGAACAGGTCGTACACCACTTCGGCTTGAGGGCAGTGCCGCTTCACCTCCAAATCGAAGGCGGTGTTCATGTCCATCGCCACCGCTTCGATCCGTTGGCAGCGCTCGCCCAGTAACTCAAAGAATGGGCGGATCGCCTCGCGGCTGTTGCCATGACCGACCCATAGCACCCGCGTGCGCTCGGCATCCATGATCACCGTGGCGTAGCGATGGCCTTTGTGCAGGGCGAACTCGTCCATCACCAGGCAACGCACATCACCCGGCTCGAAGGTGCCGACGGCGGCATCCAGCCGACGTTTGTCGAGTTGCTTGAGCGTGTGCCAGTGTATGCCGGTGAGGCGGCTGACGTGGCTGATCGGCAGCAGTTGCAGCAAAGCCTCGAGCCAGGCCTGCAAGCGCCGCGTCAGACGTGACGCCGGCTCCAGCCAGGCGATCCGCTCGGTCACCCGCCCACAGCGCAGGCAGTCAACGCGGCGCACAGGCACCTGGAGCAGAACGCGCTGATCCAACAAATCCCGATCGCGTATCCGACGCAGTCGGCGCTCGTGGATCAGCGGACAAGCTTGGCCGCAGCGCCCACATTCGGGGATGGCGTCGGCTTGAGGCTTGAGTTCGATCAACAGGATGTTGTCGGCAGAGGGGCGACAGGCGACGACTGCGTAGCCTGGCCAGAACTGGGCAAGATCAATAGGATGCACGGTGGCAGCAGGGCGTGGGGGTTGGTTCGTTTGGCGACTGCCAATTTACCCACTTCCCTGACTGTCAACGCGCTCTTCCCCCAGACTCCGCGAAGAACCACAAAAAAGCCCTCAGAAGTGAGGACTTTCCATTAGTCCTTATCCGGTCTGAATAGAAGTCAGATGGCCCCTCCAACACGAGAACGACGCAGCCTGTTAAATAGGAGGAAAGCCAGCGCGATATAGAATGCAAAAACACCTAGTAATCCGCTTACCGGATCCCCATTGAATACATCGACGCAAGACTGCAAGACGGTCATCCAGGTTACTAGCAAGCAGACGCTCAATACAAAGCAGTTTACTGTTTCTACCGCTATCTTCTCAGAACTAAGTACGGCACGAAAAAAGCTGATGCATTTTCCTGACAAAACCGCCATTACAAGCGTTGCCACTAAGGCGACAGAAACCTCTAATAACATCGTGCGTTAACTCCGTGACACCTTGTTAAAACGCGGTGCCGTTAGCTGCCTAAACGCTGCCATAGGAATACCAGCAGCTCGAGCGGTTTTACCTGGATTCTGACTCGCCCACCTGGCATTACTTTCCCTTTGACGGCGAGCAGAGCGCATATCAGAGAGAGTTTTTCCGGAAGAAATATCTTTTGCACCAATTACGCCACTTTTAGCCTTGCTATAAGCTGCACCTGCAGCACCTAAAGTAGTTATTGCTACACCACCACCTAAAGCAGACGCAACAGAGTTAACCTGTGCAAGCAGGAGCGAGCCGATAATACAAATACCAGCAGCTGGTACTATATCACTTACTTGAGGATCAAGTCTTATCGCTGCGCCACCTTCCAGAAGGTACATTTCAAGCACGCTCATAACTAGTTTTATGCACGCACCTGCAAGCACCACTAAAAAACCGTAATTTAGCGCCTGCCCCAACCAGCTCTCAAAAAAACGTTTCGTTGAATCGAACATCAGCAAAACTATAAATATCGGCCCAAGAGCAAGCAGGATAGCCAACATAAATTTAGATAGACACAAGAGAAATGCAGCGTAAACCGTTAGAAGCAAACCCACACCCCAAACTGCAACCGCACAAAGAATCAGTCCAACATGCGGAATAGTGGAGGCAGTACCTTTGGTCCAGAACGCACTACCAAGCGAGTACATTTGCGACATTAAGCTATCTAGGTATGACGCAGATCCCGAACCAGCAGCACCTTGAACGACAATGGCAGCAAGTGCTTCGGGAAAGCGCCAAATGAAGTCGACCACGGCGCTATTGTAGTAACCTAAGTTCAGTGCCACTCCAGTTATGATAGAAAGCCGAACTACTCGCCAGGCGAAGTCCGTGACCGGCTCTTCAATCATCCCTCGCATCATCATGAACCCATGGATAATAAAATAGAGCACTAACAATTGTGCGGTCACTGCGCCAAGGGAACCTATTACCTCAGCTACAACGTCACTGATATACACACCCAGGGCAGTATCTAGCTCAGAGAATATTCTGTTGAAAAATCCAAATTCAGCGGCGTCCATTGCTTTACCACCCTTTACGCTTGACGAATTCAGCAGAATCCCTGTTCATTGCTGCTGACACTTTCAAGCACTCTGGATCGCTAGGCGCTTCTGTACAGAAGCGCTCCAGATACTCTTGCTGAGTGTATGCCCTTCCATCCAAGATGATTCTTGAGGGATTCTCCACGTATGGAGCGCCCTCTTTGCAGCCCATGAGCAACAAAGTCACCACTACTAGAGGCGTAATTCCTTTCATGCCTACCAGCCCTCACGCTTAACAAACCCACCGGCTTTAATTGCGATTTCTCGCGACTGCTGGTCAAGCACTTCACGTTGACCAGACTGTAGCTGCGCCAACAAAGCTATTTTGTTCTGTTCGTTCTGGAGTAGCATTTGCTCCCCCTGTATCCTGGCTTGCAAATCCTGGATATCTTTCAGCTCCACAGCACTGTTTACTCTTTCTAACAGATCATTCAAAGACCTAAATCTAGCGCTTACCTGGTTATACCCTTGCTCGCTCAGCGAAAGACTCAAAGCATTCTGATGCTGTGAGTCCTGATACACGCGCATGGCATCACCATCGATGGATAATCCAGTTTGCTCAGCACCCCAAATATGCGCCGCATCAAGCACAGCGCTGTAATTTGTTTCCCCCATTACAGATTGCCAATCACCTGCTAGATATCCGTAATCGCTTCTAGACAAACCACCCATTCCCCGACTGCCATTCATGCTGTCATGCGTATCTCGCATCTGCTGGTATTGCTGAACCAGCTGCTCATATTGCGCCTGCATTTCAGCAATTTCCTTCCCCCACTGCACGACGGTTTGTGCAAACTCCGCAACACGCATTCCGTTGGATACACCATCTATTACTGGTATCCCTGCGCGGGCCTCCTGATGCGCAGTTAGCACAGCAACCACCAACCATGCCCCGAAAAACCTCGGCAGTACTTTAGTACAAGCAGTCATAGCCCCTCGCCAATTCAAAAGTCATATCACGCATAGCAGAAATCTAGAACAGTAAACGCGCAACCATTAACCCCGAACACTTTAACGCACATATAAATAATCATAAATAGAGCGTTATTGCTCACTAAATGTATCCGAAATGCTATCGAACTGATCTCTATCGCTAGCCTACTGATCACCAACGGTGTCCAAAACGCTTACTTCTTATATCCGATCTGTTTACTAACGCAACAAAACAGCCAAGCACCGGAGCGGATTAATTTTACTAGTGCAGGATAGGCCGGCGAGCGGCATTTCTGACATAATTGCCAGAATCGCACCCGGCACCTGCTTACAAACGGGCCGTATTTGACAGCTAATAAAATTTTCGCGGACGCGAAAATCTCCGTGTTTTTTTGATTTTTCGCGGACGCGAAAATGACCTCGAAAGCTAACCTAGACCCAGGTAGTTGTTCGCTGAGTACCTTCAAGGAGAAGAACTAATGACCCAAGAAGAGAAAGATCGGCTCTTTGCCCAGTTGTTATCCGAGTACCGAGAGCTATTTGCAGACATGGACGAGCTGAATCGGACGCTCTGGTTTGCAGCTAACGAAGAGAATGAGCTGATGTCATTCATCGTCGAATCAGGAGAAAGTACTGATGAGGCGATGGAGCGCTACAAGGCCAAGCTATTGGCCATCGCTTCGGCGTTGGAGTCCCTACCGTGTGCGTCAACGGAGCGGCACACCATCACCGAACTTCGCGACAGAGCCGTAAGCGTGAGTGTCAGCTGGCCTGCCGAGAAAGCTTTGCTTGAGGGAGATGACTATCTGTCCGACCTTGCCCGAATGAGCCCGCTTGAACTTTCACAGCACGTAGACGAGCTCTACAAGCAAACCATGGAAAGCCTACGCTCGGAAGGCGCAATTTAAATTCCAGCTCGAAATTTTGGCATCAGAACCTTGTGATTTTCGCGGACGCGAAAAAATACGACCAGACAGTCACCGAAGGATTTTCGCGTCCGCGAAAATCTAAAGCTGAAGCCTTGGGCCGATATAAACTCCCGATAGCCTTGCCCGGTCGAAACTAAACACGTGCGCATGCGGGCTTTCACCGCATCGGCCGACAATGGGTACCTGATGATCAGGCTTACCTTCTGCCAGCAAAATCCGGCCGCCACAGAATGGACAGTCACTTGAGAAGCGTACGAACCTGGTCCAGGGCCTTTTCGCATCGTCACGGTACATCTCAAGTTCGGCAGAGTCTTCCTTTAACGAAAGCAAGATCGCCGGTGCTTTTACTACTCGACTTTCTATCAACTGAAACCATGGCTGATGCACGTAGCGCCATATAAACCAAGCCATGAAAGCCACGAAAGCACTGCTTATCAGCTGGCGTAGCGTAAGCGCTTGGTCAAGGGCAGAGAGAGTCCATATCGATGCCAGAACCCAAAGCAACAGAAGCCCCACACCAATCAGTACAGCGCTCAACATCATCACACCGCTCCAACTACGGTTCTCCAGAACTCCTTTGCGAAAAAATGGCCTTAGGAACAATGCCGGCCGAACGTCGCCATTCTCAGTTCTGGTATAGATGATTTGCCCAGGCGACTGCTCTCCGAGCGCGCCGCTTTCACTGTCTCCAATCGGCCGAGTTGCAAGCCAATAGACCTTCTGATTACCTGCCCCACCCTTCCCGTCACTGCTCTCGATGACGGGCAGATGCTTCAACCCCAGTTGCTCCACACGCCGTCGAATAGAGTTCATTCTGGCGTCCATAAATGTCTCTAGCATGGAGCTAGATAGCCATCGAGCAGGGTCACGACCAGTTGCCTTCGCTTTCGGGTCGCATATCTCTAGCAATGTCGCACGGTCAAAGGTCTGAGGGTCTTCGTTGCCTTTTTCCAACGCGATAATGCTAGCTTCCAACAAAACCCGGATCACCTTATAGGCCTTCAAATCATAGGCAGGCGACTGCCGCAGTTCTTCATCTAGGCAACGCACTACGTCCAGCACAAACCCTCCAGAGGCCCTGTAAATAAGGGGCCAAGCATCCCCCGCGAACCCCTTTATGTAGGGTTGAAGGGAGGTTTTAACCTGCTCGAATCATGACTCTTGGAGCCGTCTTAATACCAGAGGCTTAGCCCATGAGCATGTTCGTTGCACTCGATCCAAACGGCCAACTGATCACCATTGAAAACGCCATGCGTGGGCTCGCGTGCAATTGCACCTGCGCATCCTGCGGTGAGCCGGTAGTCGCTCGCAAAGGCCTGATCCGTGAGCATCACTTCTCCCACCACTCGAACAAGGAAAGCTGCTTCATCCAGCGCGAAAGCCTGCTGCACCTGTATGCCAAAGAAGTCATCCGCAACCAGCTCGGCCTGCAACTACCCCCAATGCCTGGCACTTGGCCGGGGAGCGAAGACAAAACTAGCTGGTGGGATTTCGAAAGGGTGGATGAGGAAGTCCCACAGCAAGGATTCCAGCCAGACTTGGTCGCCCAGCTGAGAGATGGCAGTCAGCTATTCATCGAGGTCGCGGTCACCTCGTTCATTAGCGAAGAAAAACTGGAGCGGATCAAAAGCGCCGGTATTAATACCGTCGAAATTGACCTCAGCGAACTGCTGTTCGACAAGCAGCCCATTCCCTCGGAAGAGGTGAAAGCCCATATCCTGGAGCAGACACGCAACAAAATCTGGATTTATCCCGAACCGCCACTAATACCTGCGCAACCGGCAATTGATTGGCAATCCATTGCAGCCAAGCCCCCTGCAGCTGAACCCCAAGCCAAATGTATCGAGCACCGCTATACGATCATGGGGATGTGGTTATCCGCCCGAATACTGCCTACAGGCTCAGTTGCCGTGCGCTCCTGGTCATTTAATCCACAGATCGCTGAGCTGCTTAAATCTTGGCGGAATGAGCTGGGCGGCGAGTATAACCCTAAGTACAGGAACTGGATTTTCTTCCCTCTATCTCGGGAAGAAGTACTAATACGCCTGAAAGAGCTGAATCAACAACCCTGACCAGGCACGCTCATCAAGCCAAACAGACTGGCTTGATGATTAGACAACGAGCCGAATAGCCGGCATTATCAGCTCACACAATGAGCCGAATAGATTCGCTAATCGGCTCACAAATGAGCAAGCCCATGAATGAACCCTTCTGGATCTGGCAGCAGCCCGACTGGCCACACTTCAACTGGGAAGCCGATTCGCTTGCCCCGCTGCTGCGAGCCTGCACCCAGGCCCAGGGGCGCTTGCTCGGAATGCTGGGCGCTGTCGGTAGCGATACCGAAGCACAGAGCAGCCTGGATGTCCTGCTACAGAACATCGTCACCTCATCAGCCATTGAGGGCGAGCAGTTAAATGTCAGCTCGGTCCGCTCCTCCCTGGCGAAGCGGTTGGGGATAAGCGAAGAAGGCCGAGTCAGTGCACGCTCTGAAGGTCTGGCTGAATTACTGCTCGATGCCACCAGCGCACATCAACAGCCGCTTGACCTAAAGAGGCTATATCGCTGGCATTGTTGGCTGTTCCCTAGTGACGATAACCTGCTAGCTCGACCATTACGGGTTGGCATGCTACGTGGCGATGAGCCCATGCAGGTTGTTTCAGGCCGCGTCGACCGTCCTACCGTGCATTACGAAGCTCCACCGCGCGCCGGGCTGGAAACTCAATTGGCCGAGTTCCTCGCTTGGTTCGAGAGCAGCCGCAGCGATGCTGGTCTCGACCCGCTATTGCGCGCAGGTATTGCCCATTTCTGGTTTGTCACGGTGCACCCCTTCGATGACGGCAACGGCCGTCTTACTCGCGCCATCACAGACTTGGCACTGACCCAGGGCGAACAGCAAGCCATCCGGTTTTATGCCATGTCCGCAAGCATCCTCGACGACCGAGCCGGCTATTACCGCATCCTCGAAGCTAGCCAGAAAAGCACGCTGGATATCACTGCCTGGCTGCAGTGGTTTCTCGGCACATTGCTCAAAAGTCTGGAGCAGGCACTTGCCCGAATCGACCGCATACTAGCCAAAGCGCGCTTTTGGCAGGCACACCGCACAGATTCTCTCCCCCCCGAACAGATCAAAGTACTCAACCGGCTGCTTGACGGCGGCGAGAAAGGCTTTGAGGCAGGCATAAGTGCTGCGCAGTACCAATCTGTGGCACAGGTATCTAAGGCCACCGCAACTCGGCATTTGAGTGACCTGCTGGAAAAAGGCTGCCTGCGGCGGCTGCCCGGCGGTGGCCGTAGCACCCGTTATCAGATCAACCAGCCCGGCAGCATCTTGCCTGGCCTCGACACCGAGTAAAACATGATCAATACCGACATCGTCCAGAAACTCTGGAGTCTGTGCGACGTACTGCGCGACGATGGCATCAACTACAGCGACTACGTTACAGAGCTGGTTCTACTGCTTTTTATTAAGATGGAATATGAGCAGGTGCAAAATAACGCCAGCTTCGAACATAAGCTGCCAGACGGCTGCCGTTGGGCAGATCTTACCAGCAAGACAGGTATTACCCGGCTTAACCACTATCGGTATATCTTGCTGGAACTGGGCAAAAGCAGCGATCCAATAATCGCCGCAATCTACGCCGATGCTCAGACCCACATTAAAGAGCCACACCACTTTGATCAGCTCATCAAGAGCCTAGATGCGATCAACTGGTTTAATGCCCGCAAGGACGGCCTAGGTGACCTGTACGAAGGGCTATTAGAAAAGAATGCAAGCGAGACCAAGTCTGGTGCTGGACAATATTTCACTAAGCGCTCGCTGATCGACAGCATCATTCGCGTCATCCGCCCCCAAGCTGGTGAAATAATCCAAGACCCGGCTGCTGGCACAGCGGGCTTTCTTATAGCTGCCGACGCCTACATTAAGCAAAATACCAATGATCACGCCGATCTGGATGAAAAGGCGCGCCATTTCCAACGCAACCACGCTTTCGTCGGCGTCGAGCTAGTACCTGGAACCCGCCGCCTAGCTCTAATGAACTGTCTACTGCATGGCATGGACGGTGATGCTGAAGGAGTGGTTCGCCTTGGCAACACCCTGAGCCACGTAGGAATGAACCTTCCCAAGGCAGACTTAATTCTCTCCAACCCACCGTTCGGCACAGCGAAGGGCGGTGGTGGCCCGACCCGTGACGACCTAACTTACAAGACCAGCAATAAACAGCTGGCCTTCCTCCAGCACATCTACCTGAACCTAAAACCCGGCGGCCGCGCAGCCGTGGTGCTACCGGACAACGTGCTGTTCGAAGAAGGAGTCGGTACAGATGTACGCCGCGACCTGATGGACAAATGCAACTTGCACACGATCCTGCGACTACCCACTGGCATCTTCTACGCTCAAGGCGTGAAGACCAATGTACTGTTCTTCCAAAAGGGAAGCCCCAATAAGCCGCGCAAGCAAAAAGACTGCACCCAGCGTGTATGGGTCTATGACCTGCGCAGCAATGCGCCAAACTTCGGCAAACGCACACCTTTTGTGGCGACTCATCTCAAACCTTTTGAAGACGCCTATGGCATAGACCCCAATGGGAACAGCCCGCGCGCAGAAAATGTTGAAGGTATCGGCGTACTTAGCCGCTTTCGCGTATTCAACCGCGCTGACATTGCTGCTAATGGTGACTCTTTGGATATAAGCTGGCTCAAGGACGCTGATAGCCTTGATGCCCATGATCTGCCAGCACCGGAATTGCTGGCAGAAGAAGTCATGGCCGAGTTGTCCGCAGCTTTACGTGACCTGAATCAACTGATACACGCACTGGATGCCGGGGATGAGTAAGCATCCTGAAGGGTGGGTAATAACCCGTTTAGGCGACATCT
The DNA here is from genome assembly GCF_017915135.1 of Ectopseudomonas khazarica. NCBI lineage: Bacteria > Pseudomonadati > Pseudomonadota > Gammaproteobacteria > Pseudomonadales > Pseudomonadaceae > Ectopseudomonas > Ectopseudomonas khazarica. The sequence goes on from NZ_CP068551.1 coordinate 3,837,804, forward strand.
GCGACCAGCCCAAACAGCGTGTACCTGCAATAGATGAAGAGTTCACTTATATCGATATTGCAAGCATTAATCGTGACTTAAAAGTCGTGTCCAACCCTCAACACTTGCAGGGTGCTAATGCCCCTAGTCGTGCACGCAAAGAAGTTGAGAGTGGCGATGTTATTGTCTCTATGACTCGCCCTAACTTAAATGCTGTCGCCCTTATTGATACACAGCTTCACGGATCCTTCGCATCCACCGGATTCGATGTTCTCAGACCAATTGAAGTCGATCCCCGCTGGATCTTTGCGGTCGTCCGATCAACTAAATTTATCGAGAGCATGTGTGACAAAGTACAAGGTGCTCTATACCCTGCAATTAAAGCAGCAGACATTAGAGAGTACGAAATTCCTCTACCACCAGTCACAGAGCAAATTCGCATAGCCCAAAAACTTGATGAACTTCTTTCTCAGGTCGACACACTACGAAGGCGAGTCGATGCAATCCCTACATTGCTAAAACGCTTTCGCCAATCCGTCCTCGCCGCAGCGTTTTCCGGCCGGCTGACGGAGGAATGGCGTGCATCACAACCACCATTAAGTAATGCATTTGCACTCCACCAAAGCCTGAAAACCGCGCATGAAAACCAAGGTGGGCATGAACGAAGTAACGCATCCAAGCCCACAGAGAAAGCACATAACCTTACACATGATGGCTTGCCTGCGCACTGGGACATTGCTGAGCTACGCGATATGTGCGCTCCCGGAAGACCAATAACTTACGGTATCTTGAAGCCCGGCCCTGAACTGGAGGTAGGTGTTCCTTACATCCGGGTTGCCGACTTTCCTGGCAACAAATTGGACCTTTCTAAAATCAAAAAGACCAGCCCGGAAATTGATCTTCAATATAAAAGAGCACGACTGGCTGCCGGCGACCTCCTTCTATCGATCAGAGGAAGTGTCGGAAGACTAATTAAAATTCCAGAGCAACTGGAAGGCGCAAATATTACTCAAGACACTGCCAGACTGTCGATTTCCCCTCTGATTTCTACCGATTTTGTTTATTGGGCTCTGCTCGCAGACTCAACTCAGCTTCGTATGAAAAATGCTACTCGCGGTGTAGCCATCCGAGGAATAAATATTGGAGATGTGCGAGCGCTACAAGTTCCTCTTCCTCCAATCGAAGAGCAAAACGAGATCGCCCACCGAATCAAGCAGCTTTTCGACTACGCTGAAAAAGTAGAATCTAAGATTATCATCGCCTTATCTCGTATCGAGGGCCTATCCCAAAGTATTTTAGCCAAAGCTTTTAGAGGCGAGCTAACCACCAACTGGCGCATCAAAAATCACCAACTGATCAGCGGTGAAAACAGCGCAGCGGCTCTACTAGAAAAAATTAGAATCTCGCGCCAAGAAAAAAACAACTCTCCAAGTCCTAAGAAAACTGCCCCGCGCAGAAAGACAAATAAAACCATGGAAAAAGAAATAATTAGTGTTTCAGAAGCCCTTAAAAAAGCAGATAGACCGCTAAGTGGCCAGCAACTTTTAACTGCCACCGGATATCCTATCGATAGCAAAACCGACCAGCTAGAGCAGTTCTTCTTGGACATCCGTAGCGCGATTGATAGCAAACAAATATTTAAGATTAAGCGAGATGATAGCGGACAAGACTGGTTTGCGTTAGTAGAGGCTCGATAGAACATCGAAGGATAGGTTATGAAAGTCGATAAGCTACATATTCGCTCCCGCTTTAAAAACCTAGAAAATACCCTCGTTGATTTTGACGAGGACAACCTAATGACGGTGATTGTTGGGTGCAACGGTGCTGGCAAGTCCAATGTACTGGAAGCGCTAGTAGCTATTTTTCGTAATCTTGACTTGGGCGAGCCACCACCATTCTCCTATCACTTGGTTTATCGACTCGGCCAGAAACCGCAGGGAAAAGACTTAAGTGCGCAATGGATGGAAGTTACTGTTGATGCTGACCCAGCTCGCGGCACTCTAGCAAAACAATATCAAGTAACCATAATAGATTTGCTTACCCGGCAGTCAGGAAATCTTTCAGAAAAAAAAATAACTGGCAAGCCTGTCCCTTTTTCCAAAGTAAAACGAGACAAACATGGCAGCGCCCCTTATTTACCAAAATATGTTTTTGCATACTATTCAGGCCCCAGTGATCGTCTTGAGGGATATTTTAGAAAACACCGCACAGACTTTTATCGCAGACTTCTTCATGACGAGCTAGACTTAAAAGGCGATATTCGCCCACTATTTTACGCTAAGCCTCATCATAGCCAATTCGTACTACTAGCCTTCTTCCTATCTGAAAAAGAAAATCTCGAAAAGTCTTTTCTACGAAAACATTTAGGCATCGTAGGTTTAGACAGCATTCACTTTGTAATGCGCCAACCTGGTTGGGCGAAACAGAAAGGTGAGCTATTCTGGGGCGCGCGCGGCGTAGTACGCCGTTTCTTAGACGAGTTAATAAAACATACTTTATCACCAGTAAAAATCACACGACAAGAAGACACATCGCTCACCGGCAACAACATAAATAATGAGTTTTTCCACTTATTCCTACCCAGCGTATACGCACTGCGCGACTTTGCTAAGGACCTAAGCGCAGACGAATTATTTAAAATGCTAGAGAGCACCTTACTTTCCGAAATAATCTCCGAAGTCAGTATTCGCGTTAAGGTTGCCAACAGTGATGAACCACTTACTTTCCGAGAGCTAAGCGAAGGCGAACAACAACTTCTAACAGTTCTAGGCTTATTGAAATTCACCGGCGGCAAAGACTCGTTATTCTTATTGGACGAACCCGACACTCACTTAAACCCAGCATGGGCGGTAAAGTACCTCAACTTTTTAAGTGACTTTGTTCCTGATCATGAGACCAGCCACTTGCTCATGGTAACTCACCATCCATTGGCAATCGCCGAGCTTGAAAAACAACAAGTTCAAGTTATGTCGCGAGGCGACGATAATAAAATTTACGCTAGGGAACCAGACGAGAGCCCTAGAGGCATGGGCATCAATCTTATTCTTCGTAGCGAAATGTTTGGATTGAAGACCACTCTGGATGACGACACGAACAGAAAATTAACTGCACGCAACGCGCTTGCAGCAAAAGAAAACCTTTCTGAAGAAAGACTCGTACGAGAAAAAGGGTTCAAGCCGGAGACCGATGCAGAATACCTTAAGCGCTTAAATGAAGATCTAGAGAACCTTGGCTTTAACTTAGCTACAGACGACCCTGATTACCTCGACTTCTTACGAAGCAGATACCTCCAAGACAACACGAGGAACTCATAATGCGCTGGATCTGCAAAGATGATATCGAAGAGCGCATAACACAGGCTTGGAGGACTAAATCCGCACAGGCGAAGGCAGCATTGATTGCAGCGCCCGACGCATCCGCGCGCAAAAAGATTCTCAAACAATTAGCGTCATCCGATGTATGGCGCGAATTTTATGAAACTCTGCCAGAGAACCTTAAAAAGAAATGTTGGTACTGTGAGGCTGATGACATTAGGGGCGACATGCCAATCGATCACTTTCGGCCCAAAAACAAAGTTCAGGAAGAGCCCCTGCATGACGGCTATTGGTGGCTTGCCTTTGAGTGGACGAACTACCGTTGCGCATGTACATTTTGCAACAGCCGCCGAAATTTTGATGAAACTCAAGGTGGAAAGGCGTGCCGATTCCCTTTAAAAAACCCTGAAAGCAGAGCATTCAAGCCTGAGGATGAAGCACTTCTTATAGAGGAGCTTCCCGACTTTCTCGATCCATTCAACCCTGATGATGAGAAATTACTTTGGTTCGACAGCGATGGCTTGCCACAGCCAAAACCAGGGGCTAATGAAGATCAAAAGCAAAAAGTCGAAAATTCAATTGATATCTTCCATCTTCATGAGACACGTATTACTCGCGCCAGAAACAAAATTCGCATTGAAGTCGACCATCAAGTGAGAAAAATCCGAAACGGGGATGGGGCTCATGAAGCAAAACTAGCTTTAAGACGCATGATTAGAGATACAGAAAAGCTTTCACGCGCCGCAGTCGTTTATTTGAGCCCACATAGAGATCTTCATGAAATAGAAGAAATACTAAAGATAGATTGACATAGCCCTAGCACAGCATCCACTTTTTATAGTGTACAAAACTTGGTTTTCGACCAGCCTTGCTATTCACTACTTACTATGGCCTGAGGCCAGGCTTTACGTTTTAGCTACAACTAAGCACTCTCCAAAGTTTCCAAGTGCTGCCCCTACAAAATTGAGTCCTATTTTTCTTGAGGTACCGACTATGCAAAGGGAATCAGTATCTAAGAATTGTATGCACGTTCTGCTTGGATCAGCCAAGGAGATGCTCATAGGTATGGTACTTGGCGGCCTACCAGTTATCCTAAACGCCCATTCAGCAGAAAAATTCAAAGAAGCACTAGATATATTGTTGGCGACTCCATTTTTTATATACTACTACGGATGGTTATTTGCTCTTTTAATGGTGCTAGGAGTGATCATTTTCCGCTGGCGGTTTCTCTCAGTTAAGCATCAAGGCTGGTTAGTAAAAATGCACAGATTCGTTAGCGAAGTAGGTGCAGGGCTGCTTACCATCGCACGCACGGGGCTAGGAGCAATGCTAGGCTTCATGATGGTTTGGTATTGGGTCGAGCCGAGCACGCTCAACATGTCTAACTTTGTTCAGATATTACTACTAGCGGTTTTCACTTCTTTCGTTTGTGCATGCCTTTCAGACCTTGACCAGGTACTGAAAGATCCACGTAAGTCCATGCTAGCCAAGACTGATAATTACGGCTGATCGGGGCTACTGTGGAGTACGATACGGTACGCTAGCGGTACAGTAACCAGCTTCTAGAAATTTCGCTAAATTATGCTCAACACCAATAACCACGCTACTTTCAGCTAACTGTACCTGTGCTAAGCTACGCCCGATTTCACTGGGCTTGCAGCGTTTCTAGGCAACTCATAATCCTTAAGTCAGCTTCTTCGCTAGATCCTCTGCTCGAGGATGGTAGTAGCGCATCAGCATGCGAGTGTCCTTATGGCCAGTGATCTTGGTCAGCTCGTGAAGCGGGAAGATGTCAGCCAGCCTTGATGTGGCCTCGTGACGCAAATCGTGGAAACGAAGGTCGGTCAGGTAGCGCCCATCTGGCGCCTCCCCTGCCCTTTTGCACTCGTCCAGGTAAATCGAACGAGCGCGTTTGAGGGCACGATCAAAAGCCTGAGTGACAGTGTCTTCGCGAACATCAAAGACCTTTCCTACCGCAGTCTCCGTCTCCCCACGGACAGACTCCAGCGCTGCAACGGCCTTGGATGAGAGCGGAACATCACGCGAACTGCCATTTTTGGTACTGGGCAGGTGAGCCACCCTCCGCTTGAGGTCGATATGCTCCCAGCGCAGCGACACAATCTCGCCACGGCGCATGGCTGTCTCAATAGCCAGGCAAACGATCGCTGGCAGAATGTCTGACCCTGTAGCGGCCAGAATCCTTTCGACCTCATCCCCCAATCGGCGCGCGCTGCTCGGCGCATCAGCCTGAGAAGGTGCCTGGGTGGAGATACGCCGAGTTCTGGCATTGCTGACCTGGGGTTTACGAATCAACTCAACAGGATTAAGTAGACCTTCCATCCCCCATTCCTTACGAGCGATGGTGAACACGTGCGATAGCACAGCCAGGCGACGCAATACCGTGGCTGACTTATGGGTTTTCAACCACTCATCCCGCAGCTTGGCCAGGTCAGCGCTGCGCACCGCAGCTAGCGGCCTACGGGCTAAGTCGGTGCCCTTCCAGACCACAATCACAGAGCGCTCCTGGACAGCACCCTTTTTGAATGCAGATATCTCCCGCTCGTAACGCTCAAGAGCCTCCGACAGCGATGTAGCTTCAGCCTCAACACGACTGACGAAGACCCCGCGATCAATCTCGGATTCGATCTGGCGCGCCCAGGCTTCTGCCTCAGCACGGGTAGAAAAGGTTTTGACTTGCGCAGGAAAGCCCTTGCGGTTGATGCGAGCCTGCCACTGCAGCTCGCCACGTTTACGGAAAGACGCCATCGACTGCCCTCTAGATCAGATGGACAGAGTAAAGCCAGATGGACAGGATTTGGACAAAAAATCGAAAACGAGGCCAACAAAAAAGGCCAGCATCGCTGCTGGCCTTGATTTTACTGGTGCCGGAGATAGGAATCGAACCTACGACCTTCGCGTTACGAGTGCGCTGCTCTACCGACTGAGCTACACCGGCTACAAGACGCCGGCATTATGCGAGTTGCCGCGCCCGCGCTCAAGTCGCCACGCGCTCAATTGTCGAGCAATTCGATACGGTCGTCGTGGATGCGGATCAGGCCCTGCTTGTAGAGCCCGCCGATGGCCTTCTTGAAGTTGCCCTTGCTGACGCGAAACTGCTCGGCGATCAGCTCGGGCGGGCTCTTGTCGCCCAGCGCCAGCACACCACCCTGCTCGCGCAGGCGCGCGACGATCTGCTCGGCGAGGCCACTGGCGGCCTCACGGCCGATCGGTTGCAGGCTCAGGCTGATCTTGCCGTCGGCGCGCAGTTCCTTGATGTAGCCCTTCTCGCGCATGCCGCTGCGGATGAACTTGAACAGTTCGTTCTTGTGGATCAGGCCCCAGTGCTTGCCGTCGATGATGGCCTTGAAGCCCAGGTCGGTGCGCTCGACCACCAGCAGGTCGACCTCCTGGCCCACCTGATAGTCGGCGGGCACCTGGTCCAGATGGCGGTCCAGCCGCGCAGTCGCGGTGAGACGGCGGGTGCGCTTGTCCAGATAGAGGTAGATCACGCAGTAGTCGCCGATCTGCAGCGGGCGCTTCTCTTCCGAGTGCGGCAGCAGCAGGTCCTTGGGCAGGCCCCAGTCGAAGAACAGGCCGACCCGGTTGATGTCCACCACCTTGAGGCTGGCGAACTGGCCGAGCTGGATCTTCGGCTTCAGGGTGGTGGCGATCAGCTTGTCTTCGCTGTCGAGGTAGATGAACACGTTGAGCCAGTCCTCGACTTCGCTCGGCGTGTCCTTGGGGATGTAGCGCTTGGGCAGGAGGATTTCACCATCCGCACCACCGTCCAGGTACAGCCCGAAGTCGGTGTGCTTGACCACCTGTAGAGAATTCATCCGCCCGATTACGGCCATCGTGTTCCACCTCGCTAAAACAGCCGGCCATTCTACCCGAGTTCGCGGCTCTCCGGGCCTGCCGTGCAGTCATTCGACAGCCGGTCACCGCGAGGCCTAAGTCGCTGGAAAACAAGCCATTAAAGGCGGTGAACAGGGGCCTGCAAGGGCCTTGCACAGGTGACTGATTGGCGATTAACCCAGCAGAATGGGGCTGATTGAGGCATAATGGCCGGCCGCCCATCGAAAAGAGATCAAGGTCATGGCCACCCTTCGCGTCAAGTCGTCCGCCAGCAAAGTCAGCAAGCCGGCTCCAGCAGTGGAAACCCGCGAGTCCATCGAGGCGCAGATTGCCGCCTTCCTGCAGGGCGGTGGCGAGATCCAGCAGATCGCCAAGGGTGTAAGCGGTCAGACCTACGGCGGCACTCGCCAGATCACCATCAGCAAGAAGTGATCGTTCGCGGGTGCGCCTCGCGCACCCGACACCCCTCCCCCGCCTTATTCGCTCGCCAGCCCCAGGCGCAGCAAGCGCCCCTGCGGCGCATCCGTCAGCACGTAGAGATAACCGTCCGGCCCTTGCCGCACGTCGCGTATCCGTGCGTTGAGTGATTCCAGCAAGCGCTCCTCGCGCACGACCCTGTTGCCATCGAGATGCAGGCGAATCAGCGCCTGGCCGGACAGCGCGCCAATGAACAGGCTGTGTTGCCAGGCCGCGAAGCGCTCGCCCGAATAGAACGCCATGCCGCTGATGGCCGGCGACTTCTCCCAGACATGCAGGGGTGGTTCGGTGCCTTCCAGGGTTTTGCCCCGGGCCTCGGGAATCGGCAGCATCGAGTAGTTGATGCCATGCGTCGCCAGTGGCCAGCCATAGTTCTTGCCGGCCTCGGGGATGTTGATCTCGTCGCCGCCGCGCGGGCCGTGCTCGTGGGTCCACACGCGGCCGCTCCAGGGGTTGAGCGCCGCCCCCTGCTGGTTGCGATGGCCATAGGACCAGATCTCGCCGCGGGCGCCGGCACGCTCGACGAAGGGGTTGTCCTCGGGGATGCGTCCGTCCGGGTAGATGCGCACCAGCTTGCCCTGCAGCTTGTCCAGCGCCTGCGCGGTGGGACGGTCGTTGTTGTCGCCCAGGGCGATGAACAGGTGGCCCTGCTGGTCGAACACCAGGCGCGAGCCGAAGTGCGTGCCAGTGGACAGCTTGGGCTGCTGGCGGAAGATCACCGTGAAGTTCTCCAGCGCGCGGCTGTCGGCGGACAGCCGTCCGCGCCCGACCGCGGTGCCCGCCGCACCGTCACCGGCTTCGGCGTAAGACAGGTAGACGAGGCGATCCTCGACGAAGTCGGGTGACAGCACCACATCGAGCAGCCCGCCCTGGCCCACGGCGAACACGCCGGGCACCCCACGCAGCGGCGGCGACAACTCCCCCGTGGCGCTGACTCGCCGCAGCATCCCCGGCCGCTCGCTGACCAGGAAACCCTGGCCATCCGGGAGCACGGCGACGGCCCAGGGATTGCGCAGGCCCTCGGCGACGGTAACGACATTCACGGGCCCCAGTTCGGTGGGCAGCTGGCGCTCCTCGGCAAGGCCGGGCTGGCTGCCGAACAGGGCGAGCAAGGCGAAGGTGGCGAGCGACTTGAGCGGCATCCTGGCGTCTCCATGCAGGTGGCGAGCGAGGCGTCATAGTGCAACAGGCCCTGTCCGCCGGCAGCCGCGCAACAGTTTCCTCAGATTTCAGTCCGCCAGGTAGCGCTGCTCGATGCGCTGGTATTCGCCCGACTCGCGCAGTTTGCGCAGGCCCTCGTCGAAGCGCTGGCGCTGTCGATCCAGGCGGAAGCCGACCCGGTACGGCGTGGGTGGGAATATCTCGAACCAGGACAGCGCCTGCGTCACGTCGACCTGGTCGGCCACCTCGCGATTGAAGTAGCGGAGGATGCGCTTGTCGCCCACCACCACGTCCACACGGCCGCTGTAGAGCAGGCGGTTGCGGTTGATCTGCAGGGCCTCCTCGCGGTAGCGCGGGTTGCTCAGGGCCATGCGCTCGAACTCGGGGCCCAACAGCAGCCGCGCACGCTGGAAGGCGCTGACCGAGTAGTTGCCGAGGTCGGCGATGTGCTCGATGCGATAGCCGCGGCTGGCCAGGGCCACCGCCACGTTGTGGTAATAGATGTAGGTCTGCGAGTAGTAGGCCTTCACGCCACTGCGCTGGTGGGTGGTGGCGATCGCGTCGATCTCGCCACGGCGCAGCATCAGGTGCAGGCGCTCCATCGGCGCATAGTAGACGGTGACCTCGAAGCCGGCGTTCTGCGCGGCGCGCTCGATCAACTCGTACTCCAGTCCACGCCGCTCGCCCTCGTAGATGTAAGGCGGTTTGTGCGTGCCGAAGCCAACGTTCAGCACATCTGCCGGCGCCGTCAGGCTCAGGCATGCCAGTGCCGCTGCTACACACCATCTGAACATCACGGTCCCCGCTGTCGGTCCAGCTGAGCATAGACGGCTCGCGGGAGCCATCACCAGAGTGGATGCAGGTCGATTCACTCCGTTGTGCACTATCGCGACTAGACTGGCTCCACGCATTTCTGCGCCTGCCTTCTGGAGACCCTGACCATGCTCAAAGCCGAATACCAACAGCGCGGCCCGGTGCCGCAAGACGTCATCAGCGCGGTTGCCCTGCAACTGCCGGAGCCTGCCGCTGGGCAGGTGCGCGTCAAGGTGCTGGCGGCGCCGATCAACCCCTCCGACGTGCTCACGCTGACCGGTGCCTACGGCATGCTGCCGCCGCTGCCTGCTGTCGGCGGCAACGAAGGGGTCGGCAAGGTCGAGGCGCTCGGTGCCGGCGTCAGCCAGTTCAAGGTTGGCCAGACCGTGCTCCTGCCGGTCGGCAGCGGTACCTGGGTCAGCGCCATGAATGCCCCGGCGGACAAGCTGATCCCCCTGCCGGACGCCGATCCGCTGCAGTTGGCCATGCTCACCGTCAACCCGCCGACCGCCTCGCTGCTGCTCAGCGAGTTCGTCGACCTCAAGCCGGGTGACTGGGTCATCCAGAACGCCGCCAACTCCGGCGTTGGCAGCTACCTGATCCAGCTGGCCAAGCTGCGCGGCTTCAAGACCATCAACGTGGTGCGCCGCGAGTCGGCGGTCGCCGGCGTGGAGGCCGAAGGCGCCGATCTGGTGCTGGTGGACGGGCCGGACCTGGCCAAGCGCGTGCGTGCGGCCACCGGTGGTGCCGAGGTGCGCCTGGGTATCGATGCGGTCGGCGGCGTCAGCACCGACAACCTGGCTGCCGTCCTGGCCAACGGTGGCGTGCTGGTGAACTACGGCATGATGAGCGGCCAGGCCTGCCAGGTGTCGCCGGCCTCGTTCGTGTTCCGTGACGTGACGCTGCGCGGCTTCTGGCTGGCCAAGTGGTTCCAGCAGGCCAGCCCGGCGCAGCAGATGAAGGTGTTCGGCGAACTGGTGCAGCTGATCGCCAGCGGCAAGCTGAAGACCCGTGTCGCGGCGACCTACGACCTGGAACACATCAAGGATGCCGTGGCCGCAGCCGCCAGCGGCGAGCGGGACGGCAAGATCCTCCTGGTGCCCTGAGGCATCCGGCGACAGCCCTGCATGGCGCATCCACGGATGCGCCAGTCTGCCGGGTGCGCTGCGCGCAGCTTCTGTCTCAGGCCGGCACCGCCCCGCCCAGGCCCTCGCGCATGCGCACGGCGTCCATCTGGAAGCAGCGCGCAGCCTGCAGCAATGCCAGCAGCGTCAGCAGCAGCGCCACCGGGATCAGCAACATCGCATCATGCAGGCCGACGGCCTTGAAGGCCTCGGTCATCTCGCTGGCGCCAGCGGCCTGCATCGCCGCCTGCGCGTAGTGATCCGACAGCCAGCCCACCGCCAGTGGCCCCAGCCCCCCGCCCAGCAGGTACAGGCCGGCGAAGAACAGCGCCATGGCCGTGGCACGCAGACGCGGCTCGATCACGTCCTGGATCGCCGTGTAGACGCAGGTGTAGAAGTTGTAGGAAAACAGCCAGCCGAGGCTGAACACCGCGACGAACAGCGCCGTATCGATGCGTCCCGCAGTCAGCGCCCACGCGCTGCAGAGGCAGGCCACCAGCATGCTCAGCGCGGCGAACAGCAGACGGCCATTGGCCCAGCGCTGGTGCACCTTGTCCGCCACCCAGCCGCCCAGTGTCAGGCCGACCAGCCCGGTCAGCCCGACGATCACCCCGGTGGCCATCGCCGCCTGCTGCAGGCCCAGGCCGAAATAGCGCTGCAGCATCGGCACCATGAAGGCATTGCAGGCATAGGCGGCGAAATTGAACGCCAGCCCCGCCAGCACCAGCCACCAGAAGGTGCGGATCGCCAGCACCTTGCGCAGCGGTTGCTGCACCGCGGCGCTGCTGACCGGCATGCTTTCCGCAGCGCCCCGCGCCGGCTCGCGGATGAAGAACAGGAACAGCGCGAGAATCAGCCCCGGCAGCGCCGCGATGAGAAACGGCGCCCGCCAGCTGCCGAAGGCCTGCACCATCGCGCCGATGCTGAAGAACGCCAGCAGCAGGCCCAGTGGCAGGCCGAGCATGAAGATGCCCATGGCCCGTGCGCGCTTGTGCGCGGGGAACAGATCGCCGATCAGCGAGTTGGCCGCCGGGGCGTAGCTGGCCTCGCCGATGCCGACGCCCATGCGGATCAGCAGGAAGCTCCAGAAATTCCAGGCCATGCCGTTGAGCGCCGTCAGGCCGCTCCAGGCCGCCAGGCCCCAGCCCATGATCTTGCGCCGGGCGCCGGTGTCGGCCATGCGCCCGAGCGGGACGCCGGCCAGCGCGTAGACGATGGTGAACGCGGTACCGATCAGGCCGAGCTGCAGGTCGCTCAGGCCCCACTCCAGGCGGATCGGCTCGATGATGATGGCGGGAATGGTGCGATCGAAGAAGTTGAACAGGTTGGCCAGGAAGAGCAGGAACAGAATGCGCCAGGCATTCGCGGCTTGCTGATTGGGCTGCACGGCAAGGTCTCCATGTTGTTGTCCGCGTGCGGCCTACTGCGGTGGCGCCTACCTTGGCAGCACCGACCGAACGCTGAGTGATGCGCAATCTAGAGGCTTTGCCTGGCTTTGTCTGCGACCATTCGCTTGATTTATGCAGATCGATGGGAGCGACGGCCAACCAGCGCCAATATCCGGCCGAACAACGCAAAGTGTTTTTTTCCGTGCTAGAACCAATGGGACTGGTCATTTCATGGCCAATGGCCAACATCCCACTGACTCGCCGGACTGTCGCTGATGAAAACTAAAAAAGACGCCGTAGCCCCCGCCAAGGAAGCCACCCTGGCCGATCTCGCCGACACCCTGCTGGCGCCATCCGCGCTGGCGGTGCAAAGCGACACTGGCGAGCAGTACCTGTACTTCACCGAACGCGACATCGAGCGCATCCTCGACAACCTCGATGGCCTGCGCAACATGGTGTTCCCCCTGGGCGAGCCACTGGACGACAGCGAGTCGAGTCGCATCCAGCAGTTCCCCTCAGTGTGCCTGATCGGCCTGGGGCGCTGCGGCTCGAACATCGCCCTGGACGTCGCCTCGCTGGTCTACAACGCCCGCCAGTTCTACCTGGAGGAGTTTCACAGCGAAGCCACGGCGGCCATCGAGCAGGCCTCCCGTCCCAGCCGCTGGATTCGCAGCAACCTGCTGCGCGCGCCGAGCAAGAGCAGCAAGCCGGTGTTCCTGATCGAACCGCTGGTGATGCTCGGCGACCTGGACAAGGACATCGCCGGGCGCATCCGTTTCTCGCGCAAGGGCGAGATGAGCGGCTTTCTCGACGACTACAGCAAGATGAAGATCATGGACCTGTCCGAGGTGCATGCCGGTGGGGCCGGCAACGCGCCGATCCTCGGCCAGTACCTGGCCAAGATCATCCTCAACAAGGACACCCAGCGCTTCTCCAACGAAGACTGGAAGTTCATCCACAGCTACCTGATCGACTCCTGCGGCATCAAGGCCAACCAGTCGCGGCTGTACTTCTATATCTTCAGCGCCGGCGGCGGCACCGGCTCCGGCATGGCCTCGGAGTTCGGCCTGGCGCAGCAGTTCGCCTACATGAGCAAGACCTTCGACAGCAAGGCACCGGAGGACGCCGAGACGGAGCGCGATCGTGGCTTCGTCTTCGAGCCGATCTTCACCAGCGGCATCTGCATCCTGCCGAACATCTCCGACCAGCGCAGCGAGATGTCCGAGGCTCTGCACATCAACGCCGGGCGCCTGCTCTGCAAGTACCTGGCCGAGGAATGGGACTTCTCCTACAACTTCGACAACGAGCAGAACAGCGCCGAGAGCGTGATGCGCCGCATCCGTCCGTGGAACGCCATGATGCTGATCTCCAACGACATCATGCGCTACGCCGAGGAAAGCGGTGACGGCAGCATCCACAACATCGACGTGACCGCCATGGAGCGCCACGCCAACCAGTACATCTCGCAGCAGATCTTCAACATCCTCACCGCCCAGGCAGTGACCAGCGACTACGACCAGAACTACTTCCGCCGCGCCGGCATCGACATCGGCGAGACCATCCGCCTCGATGCCAACGACCTGTTCATGAGCCTGGCAGGCCCGGTGGCCGTGGCCTACGCCGAATCCGTGGTACCCGAGCAGCACGCCCAGCTGTCGGAGAAATTCCGCGTACTGGACAAGGAGCAGCACCCGCCCCGGCTGAACATCGACGACCTGTTCTTCCGCTCCATCGACCTGCCGCATTTCAACAAGGTCACCCAGGCCATCGAGGGCATCAGCCTGCTGCCGATCGAATCCAAGCGCTACCGCCAGGCCCTCGAGCAGTACAAGGCCAGCGGCTACGACGCGGCGCAGCTGAGCGACCTGCACTTCTTCAAGAACTGCTCGTCGGTGGTGTCCATCGTCTCCCTGCCCAAGGACTACAAGCTGTCCTACATGGACCTGAACCGGCTCAAGACCCACCTCAACAACCTCTTCCCCAACACCACGCTCAAGCGCTATGCGCTGGTGATCGGCGCCTCGGCCAACCTCTCGCTGACCACCCTGATCGTCAAGAGCCCCTGCCTGTCGGACGATTTCCTGACCCTGATCGTCGCCTACATCAAGCGCTGCTTCGCCCGCGACCAGTACCGTTTCGACGACAGCCTGGACGACGCCATGCTCGACTTCATCGTCGCCGAGCGCTTCAACGAGGCGCAGCTCGACGCCATGCTCAACGAACACGAGGACCCGGCGAAGATCCTCGACACCAACTGGTACGCGATCAAGCCGATGTACGAGAAGAAGTACCGCGAGCTGATCCACGATGCCGAGAAGTTCGTCTCGATCAACGACATCCGCCTGTCGCGCGAGAGCGTCAAGCAGGCGATCAAGTACCTGCGCGAGATCTACCGCCATCGCATCGGCAAGACCCGGGTGATCTCGCTCAACGACTACGGCAAGTAGGCCGTAACGGCGAGCCTGTGCTTCACTGAACCGGGCACGCATACCGCAGGCAAGCGGGGGTGGTAATGGAAGGACTCTCGATCAGGTTCCTCGGTGACCTGCCCGTTCAGGGGCAGCTCCTGCTGGACTGCAGCCATGACCCCTGGCTGGTGCTGCTGTCGTACGTCATCGCCACCATCGGCAGCCTCAGCACGCTGACCATCACCAAGCACCTGGAGCAGGTTCACAGGCGCAGCATGCGCCTGATCTGGGGCCTGGTCGGCGGGCTGTGCCTGGCGGGCGGCATCTGGTCCATGCACTTCATCGGCATGCTGGCGTTTCAGGCCCCGGTGGTCATTCACTACCACCTGGCCACCACCGCACTGTCGCTGCTGGTGGCGCTGGCCGCCGCCCTGCTCGCGCTCTACTGCATGAGCATGGCGCAGGCCGGCGTGGGCCGGCAGTTGCTGGCGGCCCTGATCATCGGACTGGGCATCACTGCCATGCACTACAGCGGCATGGCCGCCATCCGCTCGCCGGCGCACGCCTACTACCATGGCGGCCTGTTCAGCCTGTCCATACTCATCGCCATCAGCGCCAGCTTCGCGGCGCTGCTGATCGACCGCTACGTGCGCGTCGGCTCGCCCAGACAACAGCGCTGGATGCGCTGTTGCGCGGCCCTGGTGATGGGCGCGGCCATCGCCGCCATGCACTACACCGGCATGGCGGCGCTCAACCTCGTGGTGCCGGATGGCACGCCCCTGCAGTTGCGCAGTGCCGACAACAGCCTGCAGCTGGGGCTGATCGTCGCCTCGATCACCCTGCTGATCCTGGGCCTGAGCCTGGCGGCCGCGTGGATCGGGCACAAGCTGGATGACAAGGACCGTGACCTGCAACGGGTGAACAGCCTGCTGGTGCAGCTCGACCAGGCCAAGGCCTCGCTGGAACAGGTGGCGCACTATGACCCCCTGACCGAGCTGCTCAACCGCCGAGGCTTCAACCGGGTCTTCGCCGCCGCCCTCGAGGAGCATGCGGTGACCAACCGCAGCCTGGCGGTGATGTTCCTCGACGTCGATCACTTCAAGCGCATCAACGACAGCCTCGGCCACGACGCCGGTGACGAGCTGCTGCGCATGGTCGCGCAGCGCATCCGCCTGGCGCTGCGCGAGCGTGACATCATCGCCCGCTTCGGTGGCGACGAGTTCTGCGTGGTCGCCAGCCTCGACAGCAATTCCGACCCGCGTGCCCTGGCCAATCGCATGCTGGAGCAGATGAAAGAGCCGATCAGCCTGGCCGGGCGCAAGATCGTGATGACCACCAGCGTCGGCATCAGCCTGTTCCCGCAGGACGGCAGCAATGCCGACGAGCTGCTCAAGCATGCCGACCTGGCGCTGTACCAGTCCAAGGGCAGCGGTCGCAACGTGGTGCACTTCTTCAACCCGCACCTCAAGCAGAAGGCCTCCTTCGAGCTGCAACTGGAGGAAGACCTGCGCCTGGCCCTGCAGCAGGACAGCGGCCTGCTGCTCTACTACCAGCCGATCATCGACCTGCGCAGTGGCGCGCTGAGCAAGCTGGAAGCGCTGGTGCGCTGGCACCACCCGCAGCACGGCCTGCTCACGCCGGACCGCTTCATCGCCATCGCCGAAGCCAATGGCTTCATCGACCTGCTCGACCACTGGGTGCTGCGCAGCGCCTGCCTGGACCTCAACAACCTCGAGCACATGGGGTATTCCGGCCTGAAGATCGCGGTCAACTGCTCGGCACTCAACCTGGGCACCGACCAGTTGCCTGGCCGCATCGAACAGCTGCTGCGTTCGACTCACTGCCCGGCCCATTGCCTGGAACTGGAGGTCACCGAGAGCGCGTTGCTGAGCAACATCAACCGGGCCATCGGCCTGCTGGAAAGCATCCGGGCGCTGGGCTTGAGCCTGTCCATCGACGACTTCGGCACCGGCTATTCATCCCTTGCCTACCTGCGCCGCCTGCCGCTGGACACACTGAAGATCGATCGTTCGTTCATCCAGGACGTGGTCAACTCCAGCCCGGACCGCGAGATAGTCCATGCCATCATCGCCATGGCCCACGCCCTGCACCTGAAGGTGGTCGCCGAAGGCGTGGAAACCGTCGAACAACTGGCCTTCCTGCAGGAACGCGGCTGCGATCAGGTGCAGGGCTACCTGTTCAGCAAGCCGGTGCCGCTGGCCGAGATCATCTCGCTGTTCCCGCCGCACTACCGGCCCCTGGAGCGGGTAGCGAGCGGTTCCTGAGTCCTCACGCCCTGGGCAGACGCTCGCCGCTGAAGCGCCTCCCTCAAGCAGCCATGCAAACCCCGTAGGAGCGGCTTCAGCCGCGAAACGTACACCTCACGCCAGCGAACGTAGGGTGGATCACGCTTCACCGATCCACCGTTGCGGTGGACGTGAAAAGCGACGTCCACCCTACATTCCCGGATTTCATCTGGGCTACGGGGCGGGTCGTAGGAGCGGCTTCAGCCGCGCTCCAGGCAGCTCGCCCTCAAGCCCTGAACGCCGGCAACCAGCCCAGGCTGGCCTGCGTACCCGCTTCTCCTGGCTTGTACTCGGCGCCCAGCCAGCCGTCATAGCCGCTGTCACGCAGCGCGCTCAGCAGCGGCGGGAAGGCCAGTTCCCCGGTACCCGGCGCACCCCGCCCCGGCACATCGGCGAACTGCACATGGCCGATACGCCCGGCCAGCAGGCGCACGCCGGCGGCGACGTCCAGCCCCTGCCGGGTCATGTGGTAGAGGTCGTACTGCGCCGCCAGATTGGGGTGATCCACCGCGCGCAGCAGCTCATCCAGGTGCTCCGGCGTGTTGATCAGGAAGCCCGGCATGTCGATGGGGTTGATCGCCTCCACCAGCACCCGGATGCCCAGCACGGCGAATGCCTCGGCACTCTTGCGCAGGTTGGCGGCCAGGCAGTCCAGCGCCTGCTCGCGGCTCACGCCCTCGGCCAGGCGCCCCGGCAGCACGTTGACGCACGCCGGGCGGACCATGGCCGCGTAGCTCAGCGCCTCCTGCAGGGCGGTATCGAACTCGGCCTGGCGCGCAGGCACGCCGGCCAGGCCCGGGCCGCCGCTCATCAGGTCGCCAGCCGGAACGTTGATCAGCAGCAGCGGCAAGCCGCTGAGCGCCAGCACCTCTTTCAGGGCGATGGCCGGCAGTTCGTAGGGGAACTGGATTTCCACGCCGTCGAACCCTTCACGCATCGCCGCCAGCACACGCTCGCGCAGCGGCAGCTCGGTGAACAGCATGGACAGGTTGGCGGCGATCTTCATGGGCATTGCTCCCGCAGCAGCTCCACCAGCGTGGCCGGGTCGCGCTCGAGAAAGCCCTGGCTGCCGTGCAGGCGCATCAGTTGCGCCGCCAGGCCGCTCATGGGCGTGGCGCCGCCCTGCTCGCGCGACAGCTTCACCGCCGTGTCGAGATCCTTGAGCAGCGTGCGCACGTGCCACTTGATCGGTTCGAACTGGCTGGCCGCCATCTGCGGCGCCAGGATCTGCAGCGGCTTGGAATCGGCGAAACCGCCCGCCAGGGCCGGCGCGATCTGGCTGGCATCGACCCCGGAGCGTTCGGCCAGCGCCACCACCTCGGCGATCACCAGCGCGTTGCAGGCCACGATCATCTGGTTGCACACCTTGGTCACCTGCCCGGCACCGACGTCACCCATGCGCGTCAGGCGCTGGCCCAGGTGCGCCAGGATCGGCCGCACCCGTTCCACGTCCTCGTCGCGACCGCCGGCCATGATCGCCAGGCTACCGGCCTCGGCGCCAGGCGTGCCGCCGGACACCGGCGCGTCGACCCAGCGCATGCCGCTGCGCGCCTCCAGCTCGGCGGCCATCTCCCGCGTGGCGGCCGGGTCCAGGCTGGAGAAGTCCACCAGCAACTGGCCCGGGCGCGCGCCCTCGACTATCCCGCCGGGGCCGAACACCACGTCGCGCACCACCTCGGTATTGGCCAGGCAGAGCATCACCACGCTGGCATCGCGGCACAGCTCCGCGGGGTTCTCCACGCGATGCGCCCCCAGCTCCAGCAGCGGCGCACATTTGTCCGGCGAGCGGTTCCACAGGGTCAGCGAGTAGCCGGCAGCGAGCAGGCGGCGGGTCATCGGCAGGCCCATCAGGCCAATGCCGGCAAAAGCCAGGGCGGGCAGCGTTGCAGTCATCGATCAACTCCAGGCAGTTCGTATCCAGCGCGCATCTTAACCCCGCAGTCCGTGCGCGCGTGCTGCACGCGCGTCGTTCGGCCACTATACTGCGCACGCCTTCCCCGCTATTGAACCGGAGAATCCGTCATGTTCAAGCAAACCCTGGCGCTCGCCGCCGGCATCGCCCTGTCCGTATCTGCAGTATTCGCGCACGCCGCCGACGTCCTCAAGGTCTCGGCCATCCCCGACGAAGCCCCCACCGAGCTGCTGCGCAAGTTCAAGCCGCTGGGTGCCTACCTGGAGCAGGAGCTGGGCATGAAGGTGGAGTTCGTGCCGGTGGCCGACTACGCCGCCGTGGTCGAAGCGCTGGCGGCCGACCGCATCGACATGGCCTGGCTGGGTGGCTTCACTTTCGTCCAGGCGCGCCTGAAAACCGGGAACGCCGTGCCGCTGGTACAGCGTGAACAGGATGCCGAGTTCACCAGCAAGTTCATCACCTCCGACCCGGCAGTGAAGTCGCTGCAGGACCTCAAGGGCAAGACCTTCGCCTTCGGTTCCGTGTCCTCCACCTCCGGCAGCCTGATGCCGCGCTACTTCATGCTGCAGGACGGCATCAAGCCGGAAGACTTCTTCAGCCGCGTGGCCTACTCCGGCGCCCACGACGCCACCGCTGCCTGGGTCCAGGCCGGCAAGGCCGACGCGGGCGTGCTCAACGCCTCGGTGTGGCAGAAGCTGGTCGACGCCGGCAAGGTCGACACCGACAAGGTCAAGGTCTTCGCCACCACCCCGACCTACTACGACTACAACTGGACCGTGCGCGGCAACCTCGACGCCGACCTGCAGGCGAAGATCAAGGCTGCCTTCCTCGCCCTCGACCCGGCCAAGCCGGAGCAGAAGGCGATTCTCGACCTGCAGGCCGCCAGCCGCTTCATCGAGACCCAGCCCGCCAACTACGAAGGCATCGAAGAGGCCGCTCGCGCCGCCGGCCTGTTGAAGTGAGTGTCACGCTGCGTGGCGTGGGCCTGGCCCACGCCAACGGCAAGGTCGCGCTCGAGGCCATCGATCTGCACATCGCCCCCGGCGAGCGGGTGGCCATCATCGGTCCCTCCGGGGCCGGCAAGACCACCCTGCTGCGCCTGCTGGCCACCAGCCTGCAACCCACGCGCGGCACGCTCGACCTGCTGCAACACGACCCCTGGCGCCTGGCTGCCGGCCAGCGCCAGCGCCTGCGCGCGCGCATCGGCCTGATCCACCAGGCGCCGCCGTTGCCACCGCGCCAGCGCGTGGTCACCGCCGTACTGGCCGGCAAGCTCGGCCAGTGGCCCCTGGCCAAGGGCCTGCTCAACCTGCTCTACCCGCTGGATGCCTCCGGTGCCCAGGCGGCCCTGGCGCGCCTGGACATCGCCGACAAGCTCTACCAGCGCTGCGACCAGCTCTCCGGTGGCCAGTTGCAGCGCGTCGGCATCGCCCGCGTGCTGTACCAGGCGCCGGAGCTGATCCTCGCCGACGAGCCTGTCTCGGCCATGGACCCGGTGCTGGCCGGGCACACCCTGGCCGTGCTCAACCGCGAGGCCGGCGAGCGCGGCATGACCCTGCTCGCCAGCCTGCATGCCGTCGACCTGGCCCTGGCGCACTTCCCACGGGTGATCGGCATTCGCGACGGACGCATCGCCTTCGACCTGCCGGCCGCCGACGTGCAGCCCGCACAGTTGCAGGCGCTGTACGCCAACGAGCAGCTGCAGGCCTCGCCCAGTGTGCCCATGCAGGCGCAGCCGGTGCACATCCCGCGATGCTGACAACCGCCCCACGCGACCCCGCCGCCCTGCCACGGCTGCTGATCACGCTACTGGCGCTGCTCCTGCTGTGGCCGGGCATCGACCTCAGCGAACTGAACCTGGCCGTGCTGGTGGAGGGCGACAACACCCGCGCCATGGGCAACTTCCTCGCCGGCTTCTGGCCGCCCGCGCATGATGCCGAGTTCCTCGCCCTGCTCGGCCGCGCCACTCTGGAAACCCTGGCCATCGCCACCGCCGGCATGAGCCTGGCACTGCTGATCGCCATTCCCGCCTCGCTGCTGGCCAGCCGCGCGCTGTCGCTGTCGGCGCTGCACCGTGGCGGCCGCCCGGCCTGGTGGGCCCGCCTGGCGCGCTGGCCGGTGCGCGGTTTGCTGATCTTCCTGCGCAGCGTGCCGGAGATCGTCTGGGCGCTGCTGTTCGTGCGTGCCGTCGGCCTCGGCCCCACCGCCGGGGTGCTGGCCATCGCCATCACCTACGCCGGCATGCTCGGCAAGGTCTACGCGGAAATCTTCGAGTCGGTCGATGCCCGCCCCGCCCGCGCCCTGCTCGGCGCCGGCAGCAGCCGCCTGGCAGCCTTCGCCTATGGCGTGCTGCCCAATGCCGCTGGCGAGATGCTCTCCTACACCGTGTACCGCTGGGAGTGCGCGATTCGCGCCTCGGTGGTGATGGGCTTCGTCGGCGCCGGCGGCCTGGGCCAGCAGATCGACCTGTCGCTGCGCATGTTCGCGGGCGGCGAAGTGGCCAGCATGCTGCTCACCTTCCTGCTGCTGGTGCTGCTCGCCGACCAGCTCAGCCGCCTGCTGCGCGCGAGGCTGACATGAGAAGCGGCAACCTGATCCTGCTCCTCGCCCTTCTCGGCGCGGTGGTTGCCTCATTCGTCTACCTGGGCATCGACCTCGGCGCGCTGGTGGCCGGCGACAGCCTGGCGCAGATGGGCCAGTACGCCAGTGGCTTCCTGCATCCGGACTTCTCCGCCGCGCACCTGCAGGCCATTGGCCGTGGCGCGCTGGAAACCCTGGCCATGTCCGCCATCGGCACCCTGCTCGCCGCCCTGCTCGGCCTGGCCCTGGCCCTGCCGGCTGCCGGGCGCTTCGGTGGCCTTGCCCTGCACGCCACGCGCCTGCTACTCAACGCCCTGCGCGCCATTCCCGAGCTGGTGTGGGCGGCGCTGATGGTGCTGGCCGCCGGCCTCGGCCCCAATGCCGGCACCCTGGCCCTGGCCCTGCACACCGCCGGCGTGCTTGGCCGGCTGTTCGCCGAAGCGCTGGAAAACACCCCGCGCGAGCCCGCCGATGCCATCCGCGAGAACGGCGGCGGCCGCCTGCTCGCCTTCTGCTACGGCACCCTGCCGGGGGTCTGGCCGCAACTGGTGGCCTACAGCCTGTACCGCTGGGAGAACAACATCCGCATGGCCAGCGTGCTCGGCTTCGTCGGCGCCGGTGGCCTGGGGCAGATGCTCTACATGTCCCTCAGCCTGTTCCAGGAGGCCCAGGCGGCCACGGTGATTCTCGCCATGTTGCTGCTGGTGCTGGCGGTCGATGCGCTGAGCGGCTGGGCACGCCAGCGCTGGGTCAGCGCCTGAACGCCACATCGCGCACATGGCCGAATGCCACTGGACGTACGACGAGCGGCCTCGTAATGTGGCCCGGCACGGCGACGGCGTCGCCGCGCTGACCCGACGCCTGTGCGCCGGGCGCTCCAGCAACGGCCAGGAAGCCTTCAGCGATGCCCTCAGACAACCCTCATAAACGCGAGGCCCGCCCCGAGTTCTGGCAACTGTCCATGCGCTGCTGCCAGCTGGCCGCCTGCGTGGACGTCGCCTTCCTGTTCATCTTCCTCGGCCTCGGCTCCCCGATCCTCGGCTGGGTGAACGTGATCAGCGTGGCCATGTACGTCTACGCCTATCGCGCCTTCAAGCAGCGGCGCAACCGCCTGGCGGTGATGCTGATCCGCATCGAAGTGCTGGTGCACGCGGGGCTGGGCACGCTGATGGTCGGCTGGGAGAGTGGCTTTCACTACTACCTGCTGATGTTCATCCCGGCGCTGTTCGTCAGCATGCGGGCACGCAGCGCCTGGATACTCGCCATCTGCCTGTGGGCCTACTACGTCGGGCTGGACGTCCTGATGTGGTACCTGCCACCGCTGCAGCCGATCTCGTCGAACGCCCTGCTGGCCGTGCATGTCTTCAACCTGACGGTGGTGTTCTGCATGTTCAGCTACCTGGCGCTGTTCTACGTGGTCACCGTGACCCGCGCGCACAAGAAGCTGGCACGCATGGCCACCACCGACCCGCTGACCGGGCTGTTCAACCGCCGCCACCTGATCAGCCTGGCCGAGAAGGTGCAGCAGCCGGCCGAGATGACCCTGATGCTGATGGACATCGACCACTTCAAGGCGATCAACGACGCCTACGGGCACGACATGGGCGACCAGGTGCTCAAGGCCGTGAGCCGCGTGCTCAAGGACTCGATGCGCGAGCAGGACTTCATCGGTCGCTGGGGAGGCGAGGAATTTCTCGCGCTGCTGCCGCACACCGACCTGGACCAGGCAGCGGCCAGCGCCGAGCGCATTCGCGAGGCCGTCCAGGCGCTGCGGATCGACGGCAACGGCAGCCACATCGGCGTGACCCTGTCGATCGGCATCAGCCAGCACCACGCCGGGCAATCGCTCAGCCACAGCATCGCCCGCGCGGACGCCGCGCTCTACGAAGGCAAGTCGGCCGGACGCAACCGGGTCGAACGGGCGCCCTCCTGAGTCCGCGAGCGGCGCCCCCGGGCAGCGAGCTGCACGCTTCATCGCCCGCGACTTGACCCTGGCCAGTCGGCAGCAAATACTGTTCATCCATACAGTATTCTTGGTGCATTACCCGCATGTCATCCGTGGTCGCTCTCGATCGCCTGCTCGATGCCCGCCGTGTCTGGCGCGGGCAGGTCGTCTCCGCCCCTTCACCGTCCAATCCGTCGACGGGTCATGCCGTGCTGGATGCCGCACTCCCGGGTGGCGGCTGGCCGGCTGCGGCGCTCAGCGAAGTGCTGACGGCCGCCACCGGCATCGGCGAACTGCGCCTGCTGTGGCCGACCCTGGCGCGCCTCACCCAGGCGAATGAGCGCGTGGTGCTGGTGGCTCCGCCCCACCTGCCCTATCCCCAGGCCTGGCAGGATGCCGGCATCGACCTGCGCCACCTGAGCATCATCCGCGCCCAGGCACGCGATGCCCTCTGGGCCGCCGAGCAGTGCCTGCGCTCGGGCAGTTGCGGCGCCGTGCTGTGCTGGCTGCGCCAGGCCGACGACCGCGCGCTGCGCCGCCTGCAGGTGGCCGCCGCGACCGGGCAGACCCTGGCCTTTGCCTATCGCCCGCTCGAGGAAGCCGCGAACCCTTCGCCGGCAGCGCTGCGCCTGGCCGTGGAGAGCCAGCCGGCGCGCATTCGCGTGCTCAAGTGCCGTGGCGGCCTCGCCCCTGCACGCCCCATCGCCGCCCCCTGGCACTGAGGCGCACATGCTCTGGGCCTGCATCCTGCTGCCGCAACTGGCCATGGACGGCGTGCTGCGCCAACGCAGCGACAGCGAGACGCCACTGGCGCTGCTCAGCGGTTCGCCTCAGCGCCGCGTGCTGCAGGCCGTCAACCCGGCCGCACGTGCGCTCGGCCTGAAACCGGGCCTGTCGCTGACCGCCGCGCAGGCCCTGACGCACGACTTCGCCACCTGCGAGTACGACGTCGGGCAGATCGAACGCTGGCACCGTTTCCTGGCGGCCTGGGCCTATGGTTTCAGCGCCCAGGTCAGCCTGCACTACCCGCGCTGCCTGCTGCTGGAGGTGCAATCCAGCCTGGGTCTGTTCGGCCCCTGGCCATCCTTCGAGGCGCGCCTGCGCACGGAGCTCGCCGCCCTGGGTTTTCAGCACCGCATCGCCGCCGCCCCTAACCCGGCGGCAGCACGCGTGCTGGTCAACGTCGGCGACGGTCTGCTGGCCAGCGATGCGCATGGCCTGCGACAGCTGCTTGCCCCGCTGCCGGTGGATCGCCTCGGCCTGAGCGCCACCGCGAGCAGCGCCTTCAACCGCATGGGCCTGAGACAGCTGCGGCAACTCTGGGAACTGCCGCGCGCCAGCGTGGCCAGGCGCTTCCCGGCCGAGGTGCTGGCGCAGCTCGACACCCTGCTCGGGCAGCGCCCCCTGGCCCTGGAGTTCTACACACCGCCGGATGTCTTCGACACCCGCATCGAACTGAACTTCGAAGTGGCGTCGCACCAGGCCCTGCTCTTCCCGCTACGCCGCCTGACCGCTGACCTCGCCGCCTACCTGGCGAGCCGCGACAGTGGCGTGCAGCGCTTCACCCTGCACCTGGAACACCGCACCGGCAACGAAACCCGGGTGCAGATCGGCCTGCTCAGCGCCGAGCGCGACGCCGGCATGCTCTTCGAACTGACCCGTGGCCGGCTGGAACACCAGCAACTGCCCGCGCCGGTCCTGGCGGTGCGCCTGGTCGCACGCGAACTGCCCGCCTTCGCCCCGCAGCATCATCAGCTGTTCACTGAACGCCCGCAGCAGAACCAACCCTGGGAACAGCTGCGCGAACGCCTGCGTGCCCGCCTCGGTGACGAGGCCGTACATGGCCTCGGCGCGCGTGCCGATCACCGCCCCGAACGCGCCTGGACGCAGGAACCAATCGCCGCAGCGCTGCCCGCCAGTGCGCCGCGCCCCGGCTGGCTGCTCGCCGAACCACAGGCACTGCAGGAGGCATCGCTGCGCATCCTCTGCGGCCCGGAGCGCATCGAATCCGGCTGGTGGGACGGCGACGACATACGCCGCGACTACTACATCGTGGAGACCCGCAGCGGCCAGCGCGGCTGGGCCTTCCGCCCGGTCGGCAGCAGTGGCCCCCTGCAGTTGCACGGCTGGTTCGCATGAACGGCTACGCCGAACTGCATTGCCTGTCGAACTTCAGTTTCCAGCGCGGCGCCTCCAGCGCCCAGGAGCTGTTCGAGCGTGCTGCCCGCCTCGGCTACCGAGCCCTGGCGATCACCGACGAATGCACCCTGGCCGGCATCGTGCGCGCCTGGCAGGCGGCCAAGAAACAGAACGTGGCCTTGATCGTCGGCAGTGAAGTGCTGATCGAGGGTGGCCCCAAGCTGGTGCTGCTGGCCGAGAACCTGGCGGGTTATCAGGCCCTCTGCGGCTTGATCACCCGTGCCCGACGGCGGGCCGCGAAAGGCACCTACCGCCTGTTGCGCGAAGACTTCGAGGCCCCGCTCGATGGGCTGCTGGCGATCTGGCTGGAAGCCCAGGATGCCCAGCCCCTGCCCTGGCTGCGCAGCCGCTTCCGCGAACGTCTGTGGCTCGGCGTCGAACTGCACCGGGGCGCGGACGACAACGCTCGCCTGCAGCGACTGCTCGACCTGGCCCAGGCCTGCGCCCTGCCCGCCGTGGCCTGCGGCGATGTACACATGCACGCCCGTGGCCGCCGCGCCCTGCAGGACTGCATGAGCGCCATCCGCCAGCACCTGCCCGTGGCCGACGCGGGCGCCTACCTGTTCGCCAACGGAGAGCGCCACCTGCGCCGGTATGAGGAACTGGCCGAGCTGTACCCGGGGGCCCTGCTCGACGAGACCCTGCGCATCGCCGAACGCTGCCGCTTCGACCTCGGCCAACTGCAGTATCGCTACCCCCGCGAACTGGTGCCTGCGGGCCATGACGCCACCTCCTGGCTGCGCCATCTGGTCGAGCGCGGTGCCTGCTGGCGCTGGCCCCAGGCCGTGCCCGAACGGGCGCGCGCCCAGCTGGAACACGAACTGAGCCTGATCGCCGAGCTGCAGTACGAGAGCTACTTCCTCACCGTCCACGACATCGTCCAGTTCGCCCGCGAACACAGCATCCTCTGCCAGGGACGCGGCTCGGCGGCCAACTCGGCAGTGTGCTTCGTGCTCGGTATCACCGAACTCGACCCCACCTGCAACCGGCTACTGTTCGAGCGTTTTCTCTCGCGCGAGCGCAACGAGCCGCCGGACATCGACGTGGACTTCGAACACGAGCGCCGCGAGGAAGTCATTCAGTACGTGTTCCGCCGCTACGGCCGCACCCGCGCGGCGCTGACCGCCGTGGTCAACACCTACCACGGCGCCGGCGCGGTGCGCGACGTCGCCAAGGCGCTCGGCCTGCCGCCCGACCAGGTCAACGCGCTGGCCGACTGCTGCGGTCGCTGGAGCAACGAACCACCCTCGGCCGAGCGTCTGCAGGAGGCCGGATTCGACCCGCACAACCCGCTGCTGCGCCGGGTGCTGGTGCTGACCGGTGAGCTGATCGGCTTTCCTCGTCACCTGTCGCAGCACCCTGGCGGTTTCGTGGTCTCCGAACACGCACTCGACACCCTGGTGCCGGTGGAGAACGCCAGCATGGCCGAGCGCACCGTCATCCAGTGGGACAAGGACGACCTGGACCTGGTCGGCCTGCTCAAGGTCGACGTGCTCGCCCTCGGCATGCTCAGCGCCCTGCGCCGCTGCTTCGCCCTGATCGAGCGCTACCGTGGCACGCACTGGACCCTGGCCACCCTGCCCGCCAACGACCCGGCCACCTACGCCATGATCAGCCGTGCGGACACCATCGGCGCCTTCCAGATCGAATCCCGCGCGCAGATGGCCATGCTCCCGCGCCTGCGCCCGCAGACCTTCTACGACCTGGTGATCCAGGTCGCCATCGTCCGCCCCGGGCCGATCCAGGGCGACATGGTGCATCCCTACCTGCGCCGCCGGAATGGCGAAGAACCCGTCGACTTCCCCTCGGCGGAATTGAAGCCGGTGTTCGAGCGCACCCTGGGCGTGCCGCTGTTCCAGGAACAGGTGATGGAACTGGCCATCGTCGCCGCCGACTACACGCCCGGCGAGGCCGACGAACTGCGCCGCAGCATGGCCGCCTGGAAGCGCCATGGCGGGCTCGAACCACACCGCCAGCGGCTGACCTCACGCATGCTGGAAAAGGGCTACACGGTGGAGTTCACCGAGCGCATCTTCAGGCAGATCGAAGGCTTCGGCAGCTATGGCTTTCCCGAATCCCACGCCGCCAGCTTCGCCCTCCTCGCCTACGCCAGCTGCTGGCTGAAATGCCACGAACCCGCCGCCTACGCCTGCGCCTTGGTCAACAGCTGGCCCATGGGCTTCTACAGCCCCGACCAGATACTGCAGGATGCTCGGCGCCACGGCATTCAGGTACGCCCGGTCGACGTCCGCCACAGCGACTGGGACTGCAGCCTCGAAGCCAGCGACGGCATGCAGCCGGCCATCCGCCTGGGGCTGCGGATGATTCGCGGCATGCGTGAAGAGGAAGCCCGACGGATCGAAACGGCCCGCCAGGCCGCCGCGTTCAGTGGCGTGGAAGACCTCTGCCGCCGCGCCCGCCTGGATGCCAGCGCCAGCGAACGCCTGGCCGATGCCGGCGCCCTGAGCGGCCTGGTCGGGCACCGCTACCAGGCCCGCTGGGCCGTCGCCGGCGTCGAGGAACAACTACCGCTGTTCGCCGGCATCGCCGCCTCTCAGGAAAGCGCGCTGAGCCTGCCCGAACCCACGGTGGGCGAGAACCTGCTCACCGACTACGACACCCTCGGCACCACCCTCGGCCCCCATCCCCTGGCCCTGCTGCGCGAAACGCTGCGCGCCGAGCGCTGCAAAAGCTCGCACGACCTGCAGGCGGTCGAACACGGCCGCGCCGTCAGCGTCGCCGGCCTGGTGATCGGCCGGCAACGACCGCAAACCGCCAGCGGCGTCATCTTCGTCACCCTCGAAGACGAGTTCGGCATGATCAACGTGGTCGTCTGGCACGACCTCGCCGAACGCCAACGCCGCGTACTCGTGCAGTCACAACTGCTGCGCATCGACGGCCACCTGGAAACGGTGGACGGCGTACGCCACCTCATCGCCGGCCGCCTGATCGACCTGACCCAGCTGCTGACCGGGCTGGATATACGGAGCCGGGATTTCAGGTAGCTGCAGTGGTTAGGAGGTTGGCTGCTTTCGGCCAAAAGCGGACAGTGCACCTGATAAATTAATTGCGATCAACTCTCTGTTGTCTATAACGATTCGACCATCACACAGCAGGACTGCATGATGAAAACCATCTAAGCGCTTGGTAATCGAACTTATAAATAGCTCCCGACCTGCGATCCCTCTCTCCTCAGCTTCGTCACAAGCTTCGTTGCCTGAGATTCCGCAATCGCTATAAACCGGTAAGAGCCGGTAATGTCGCTTTCGATAGGTTTCTTCAGGCCCTGAGTAGGCCTTACATCATTGTTCAACTGAAGCTTTCGGTCTTCTCACAGCGTCGCGCCATCCATAGTTATTTTTACGCGCGCGCAAAATTTCACATTTCAGTTTTTCCGCCGTGTTAAGTATTTCCGCAAGAGGCGCGGTATGGCCCTGAGTCATCTCTCTACTTGGAAAATTGTGCCCCGTACACGCTACATTAAATTTACTAAGTGCATCGAGAATCTGTTTGCCATTGAAACCTTTATAATCTCTATTCAGAGCATCAATTGCTACAGTCAGGCTAGACTTCAGTCCGAGAACATAATCAGCCTCGATCTTGAGCCGGTCGGATGCATCTTTTATCCAATATCGGCAAGCGCAATCGCTAAACTTGTCAACCAAGGCGACAAGTTGTTCCATCCGCTTTGAAAAGTCAGCTGAATAAACCGTGTATTTGGTTCTGGATATGGTAATCCATACGCCAAGCGCGGCACCAATGACACCGGTTATGAGTGGGATAAAATTAAGCTCACTCATGGGAGCTTTGTATAAGACTTAATGCTGTTGACGATTAACGATCGTTCGGTGTCTGTATCTGCAATAACGTTTAATCGTGCCATTAGTTCCTGCTCCGAGTGGCCGTGTATCCTCACCAGCCCCCCAAATACCTCCTCAAGAAAAGACTCACCCATCCCATATATGCCTGAGAAGTCCAGGGTTACTAGCCTCTCGTTTTCTAAGGCCGGCTGGAGCACATCATCACGAAACTCTTCGCCACTTCCCGAGCCATGTTGTCTGTATCGCCCACCTGGGTAGGGGCAGGTATTTTTCACCTCAATTATTTTCCCTTTCATACCGATCTAACCCATAGCGGAACGGTAAATACGACACGTGTACCCTGGGCTATCGAAAGAGGAATGGAATTAAGATTTGGTGACCCGAGTTTGACCGTACCTGCGGGACTCTGGAACATAGCGCTCGACACTCTACCCTTATCAAAGTCGCGAAATAGAGCTGAAAGTCCCATTCCACGATGTGCCAACCTTTTGATAGGAGGTTGTAGTAACTTTTCGAGCGGCAATTTGGAACCGTGACTGATCTTCAATGACTCGAATATACCAACACCGTCATCCTCGATAGCCACCTGGAAGTCATTTCCAATGACCCGGCAGTCAAAAAACCACTCCACGATATCTCCTTCACTACGTGGAGCATGCTGATAGACATTTGAAATGACTTCAGATGCGTGCGCGTAAATTTCCTTCAGTACCGATTCACCGCCATTAGCACAGACATGCCGGCAGAAGACCTGCATATCGATAGGTTCGCCAGTACTTCGTACTCTGAAATCGTATTGCTCGCGCAACATTGGAAGCGCCATTTTTTACTCCCTAAAGTGGGCGGTGCCGAAAGCTGCCGCCTATTTCGCGTGCCGTTCATGACGATAGTAGCTTTTGCTCAAGATCCGAGTGGCATCATATCAGCGGCGCTAAAAGGTGAAAACCTCAGCACCTACGCTCATTAGGCGCAGGTTGGAGAGGCTAACCTCCTCTAACCCCGACCTCTAAACAGGCGTGATTGCCAAGGGTGCCAGATCGACGACATCAACTTGGACTTTAGTGCCGTTTACACGCCATTGACAAATCCTAGTCTCGCTAAAGCAAGTGGCTCACGGATTGGGCGACTGCATACCAAGCGGCTGCTTCTGGCCGATTCCAGCCTGATGCGACAGGCTCAAAGCGGCCACAAGCGGACAGCCACACAGTAAATAAATTTGCCCCCTTTTCCGGTCCGGCGGCCACCGTCTCTCACGGATACAGGATGTGCACTCGCTTCAGCTTGATCACCGCATTATCAATTTCACCAGATTTACCATAGAGGTCCCAGAATAGCTGCGATTTTCCGTTGACCTTTTGATATTTCATCAAACTGAAATTCCGCCCCGGAAAAACGTCGCCGAGCCGCTCATAGTCAATATCCAGATCCGAATTGGAAAGTTTTCCGCGATTCTTGACGATAAGCTTCAGTAACCCCCCTGGTGTCTTGGCATAAGTTATGGCACTCGATGTGATTTGATAGAGACGTGCGCCCGGATACTGTCGACAGAACAGCGAGAACGATGCGCCGACATGGACATCACCACTGAGAAAGACCACTGGTTTTCCGGTGTTCTGTGACAATGTGAAGCACTCTTTCAGCAAGCGGTTCCGCTCATGCTGGTTGCTGTAGTGATCCCACTCGTCCCGAAGGTCGTCAGCCAGACCCAAGGCGTTGATATCAGCGACGTTGACGATATAGTCGTTGGCATGAATGACAGGTACCGGTGATACCAGGAAGAAGGCATCCTCGTTATTGTCAGGTGCGCTTAACCAACTCGTGAGACGTGCCCACTGGTCATCACCAAGGACAGGGTTATAGGCAGGATTGGCTTTCTGTGCCGGGTCGTATCGACGATGCCCGCGCATGTCCATGACAAAGAAAGACAGCGGTCCCCAACGAAACGTGTAGTCCCACTGGCAGTCTTCTGCCTTGGGACCGAATGGCGTGTGTGGATTGTGGGAATGCTGGTACTCGTAATAGACCTGCCGCGCGCAATAAAACATGTTACGGGCCAGGGTCAGATTGGTGGCTGTGTTCTGCCACTGAAATATCGTGTCCAGCTTGTCTGCTAATTCAGCATCAGTGTAAGAGCCCCATCCATCCATGATTTCGTGATCATCCCAAATCATGTAGTTGGGGTAGGAGCGATACACCTGCTTGGTCGAGTTAGCGCCCCAATATGAGCGATAGATGTCACGGTACCAGGAGAGCATGACATCTCGCTGTTTGCTGTCACTCAGTTGAGCTACCTCTTTGAGGTGCTTGACGAGCCAGCGCCAGATGTCAATGCTCTTGTCTCCATCGGTATAGACTTGGTCTCCGCCGCCAATCAGAAAGTCCGAGTCGTTGTCCTCTAGGACATCCGCAAACATGGACCACATGTCCATGTTGTAAGCATTGCCACCCTTAAAGGGCATGTGACAACTGTAGAAGCCAAAAACACAGCGCTCGACGTCGGCAGGCTGCGTGCAGAAGGATAGTTGTGCGTCCCGGCCAACCTCCCAACGCTCAGAGCGCTTTTTGAGCAGACTGAAAAGCCCGTAGTAATAGCGTGTCCCGGCCTTCAAGTTGTCGAGGTCTATCACACCGGTTACATCGGTACTGTATTTCAGTGAGATTTCATGCAACTCACCAATCACAGTCGTCAAACCTGTACTGTCCTCCACGCGTAATTGCTGGCCATGTATGTCGTAGGGTTGGCCGCTTTCTGGCAATGGATCAGCGGAGACAATCAGGTAGTAATCTCCCGGTGTATGGGCGCGCACCCAGATACGAGCGGTGTTGGTCGTGGTGTGGCCAACAATGGCCCCAGCAAACAATCTCGGCAGCGCAGAAGCGCGATCTTCCTTGTCATAGAACTTGAGATGATCATTGCTCATGAAAACCCTCCTGGTTTTTGGGTAGCTGAGCGAACAGGGAGACAGGTTCATTTATCGGGATGACTGCGCACTTCTCGCTGCAAACGACCGGCTATAAAAGGCTGGTCCAGGCCAATAGCGAATCGTATTGCGCACTTTTACAACACCGTAGGAGGCCAGATGACTGCAGATAAATGCCTGGCCCCAAGAAGCGAGCGCTCCGGTACTGAGCGTAGCTCAGCGACCGTCCGGGCACACAAGTCCAGGGAACACCGCTCATTCCGTACTGTATCGCTCGCCGCTCATACCTGCCTGGCGACGACCATCTGCTCGACATCCATCGCGCGTTCGTATTCGTCGTGCAGCCAGGTCAGGGCCGATTCGAAGCGGCCGAAGTGGACTTCATCGACCACTCCGCTCTGCATGTTGGCCTGGATGGTTTCGCCAAGTACCCAGTCCTCCATGAGGATCTTGTTCACCAGATTGTGGTTGGTCTCGTGCCTGCGCAGTTCGTCAGCCGACCACTCGCTGCCGCCGTCTTGCGGGCGATCGACCAGCAGCACTTCTTCGATGCGGGTTTCCCCGACTGCCAGCGGCACCATGCGGATCAGCGAGATGTTGTCCGGCTGGGCGAGCAACAGCACGGTGGGCGACAGGGTGTAGATGATGTTGGCCATCCGGCGCATGTCCCATTGCGTCTCGGGCAGGTCGGGCGCTTCGAGCAGCGGCTTCTTCGGCAGGATCATGCGCATGTACAGGCCGCCCCAGCTCTCCCAGGTGGACAGGTTGCCCAGGAAGAACGGCGCCAGGGTGTGCTTGTGCGCCACGTTGAAGTGATAGGCCTCGATCCCTCCCTCGAGCAGGACCTTCCAGTTGGCCTTGATCACATAGCTGCGGCGCTTGTAGACCTGCTGGTTCTCGATATCCAGGTAGCGCATGCCGGACAGCATCTCTGCGCCGAGCAGGTCTGCAGGTACCTGCCGGTTGCGGTCCGGATGGACGAAGACGATGCCGCCGATGACCCGGCTGGGGAACTCGATCAGGCCCAGCCGGCCCTTGTCCAGCCCGACGAAACCACGCTCGAAATCCGGCGCGCCGGCCAGTTGGCCTTGGCTGTCGTAGGTCCAGGCGTGGTAGGGGCAGACGAACCTGTTCCTGCAGCCGCTTTCGCCATTGGCCACCAGCCGTGCATTGCGGTGCCGGCAGGTATTGGCGAACACGCGCACCTGACCGTCCTCGCCACGCACCATCAGCAGCGACACGCCGTCGAGCCAGTCCAGAGCCAGGTAGTCGCCCGGGTTGGGCACCTCGTTGGCGGCACCGATGGCCAGCGGCTGGTTGCGAAAGATCCGCTCTTTCTCGCGGGCAAACCACTGCGCACGGGTGTAGCGCTCGGTGGCGTGGCTCCGGGTCGTCTCGTGGTACTGGGTTTCGCCGCGTGCGTGGAGTTCCAGCAGTTGCGCGATCAGGCGAATCTCGGTGGCTCTGTCCATGCTCGGTCCTCTCTGGGCGGCCGTTGTGGATGACTCGCGGCACCGGGTCGGGCCGGTGGCGTTCACTCTAGCAAGGCAAAATCGACCAAATTCGACCTCTGCGGACGTATTCTCGACGCAAATGGACAACCCTTCGCGCGGGCCACTTCGCGCGCAGCACCGCCGAGAGCGACACAAGATCGCCCGACGCCTGCTGCAGTCCACCGACCTGCAGATACAGCAGGTCGCCGAGCAGGCGGGCTTCGCCTCGGCCACCGTGTTCGGCCGTTGCTTCAAGCGCGCCTTCGCGCAAACGCCACGCGCCTACCGGCAATCACTGCCCACCACCCGCCAGTGAGGCCCGTCAGGCTGACGCGCGCAGGTGCCTCACGACGGGCCGTGTCGGCCTGCTCCCCTGCCCCCCGATGCAGCCCCATCACGCCCGGATGCCTTCTGTCGCAATGTTTCCCCTGGGGATAAAAAAATTCCCAAGAGGCATGGACAGCGCACGTTCATTCACTTATAAAAATCACCAGCACGAAAAATAGATTCGTCACAGTAAATTTTATTCGTAGACGAACAGCGCTTTCACTCATGAAGATTTTCCTGCCGCAGCCCCCAGCAGAGGATTCGCCATGCAGCCCGCCAAGCACCCGTACGTGATCAAGATCAGTTGCCCGGCCACGTCCGGCATCGTCGCCGCCGTGACCTCCTACCTCGCCGACCATGGTTGCTACATCAGCGAGATGGCGCAGTTCGACGACGAGATCAGCGGCGCGTTCTTCATGCGTGCGGTGTTTCGTTTCAACAGTGATTTCGCCGGCGATATCCGGCAGATCCATGACGGTTTCGTCGATGTCGCCAAACGCTTCGAGATGACCTGGGAGCTGCACGACAGCACCGAGCCGATGCGCGTGCTGCTGATGGTCAGCAAGTACGACCACTGCCTGGCCGACCTGCTCTATCGCCACCAGAAGGGCGAGCTGCAGATGCAGATCACCGCCATCGTCTCCAACCACCTCGACCTGCGGCCGATGGCCGAGCGCGAGGGCATCCGCTTCATCTACCTGCCGGTGACCCGCGAGACCAAGGCCCAGCAGGAGGCCGAGCTGCTGAGGATCGTCGAGGAGACCCAGACCGAACTGGTGGTACTGGCGCGCTACATGCAGATCCTCTCCGATGACCTGTGCCAGCAGCTGTCCGGCCGCGCCATCAACATCCACCACTCGTTCCTGCCCGGTTTCAAGGGGGCCAAGCCCTACCACCAGGCCTTCGACCGTGGCGTGAAGCTGATCGGCGCCACCGCGCACTACGTCACCTCGGACCTCGACGAGGGCCCGATCATCGAGCAGGAAGTGCAGCGCGTGGACCACAACTACACCCCCGATGCCCTGGTGGCGGTGGGCCGCGATACCGAGACGGTGGCGCTGTCCAAGGCGGTCAAGTACCACCTCGAACACCGCGTGTTCCTCAACCACGACAAGACGGTGATCTTCCGATGAGCGCACGACTGATCGACGGCAAGGCGACCGCCGCCCGCGTGCTCGCCGAAGTCGCCGGCGACGTGGCCGCGCTCAAGGCGCGCGGCATCGAGCCGGCGCTGGCGGTGGTGCTGGTCGGCAGTGATCCGGCCAGCCAGGTCTACGTGCGCAACAAGGTGCTGCGCGCCGGTGAGGTGGGCATCCGCTCGCTGGAATACTGCCTGGGCGCCGAAGCCAGCGCGGCGGAGGTGCTGGAGGTGGTCGAAGGGCTCAATGCCGATGCCTCTGTGCACGGCATCCTGGTGCAGCTGCCGCTGCCGGCGCACATCAGCGAGACACAGGTGCTGCAGGCCATCGACCCGGCCAAGGATGTCGATGGCTTTCACAGCGAGAACGTCGGCGGCCTCAGCCAGGGGCGCCCGGTGCTCACGCCCTGCACACCAGCGGGCTGCATGCGCCTGCTGCGCGACACCCTGGGCGACCTGGCCGGCAAGCACGCCGTGGTGGTCGGGCGCTCGAACATCGTCGGCAAGCCGATGGCGGCGCTGCTGCTGGCCGCCGACTGCAGCGTCACCGTGCTGCACTCGCGCAGCGTCAAGCCGCAACGCCTCTGCGGTCAGGCCGACATCGTGGTCGCCGCCGTCGGCCGCCCGCGCATGATCGACGCCGACTGGATCAAGCCGGGCGCGGTGGTGATCGACGTCGGCATCAACCGCATCGAGGACGACGGCCGCTCGCGTCTGGTCGGCGACGTCGACTTCGACGCCGTGCAGCCGGTGGCCTCGGCCATCACCCCGGTGCCCGGCGGGGTCGGCCCGATGACCATCGCCATGCTGATGCACAACACCGTCACCGCTGCCCGCCAGCAACATGCGCCGAGCGCCCAGGAGTAACCGCCATGCCCCTTGCCCTGCTCAAGTACGGCCTGTCCTCGGAGTACCCCGTGGAGGTCGACCTGCCTGCGCCAAAGGACCTCAAGCCGGCCTATGACGTGGTCATCATCGGCGGTGGCGGCCATGGACTGGCCACCGCCTACTACCTGGCCAAGTACCACGGCGTGACCAACGTCGCGGTGCTGGAGAAGTCCTACCTGGGGAGCGGCAACACCGCGCGCAACACGGCGGTGATCCGCTCCAACTACCTGACCAGCGAGGGCGTACGCTTCTACGCCGAGTCGGTGCGGATGTTCAAGGCGCTGTCCAACGAGTTCGACTTCAACATCATGTATTCCGAGCGCGGCCAGCTCACCCTGGCCCACACCGACGCCACGGTACGCGCCTTCCGCCAGCGCGCCGAAGTGAACAAGCACTTCGGTGGCCGCACCGAGATGATCGACCGTCAGCAGATCCGCGAGCTGGTGCCGATGCTCAACCTCGACCCCGGCCACCTCCCCGTGCTCGCCGGGCTCTGGCACATCGACGGTGCCACGGCGCGCCACGACGCCGTGGCCTGGGGCTACGCCAAGCAGGCGGCCAAGCGCGGCGTGGAGATCCACCAGCTCACCGAGGTGCAGGATTTCATCGTCGAGAACGGCAAGGTCACCACCCTGCGCACCAATCGCGGCGACGTGCGCTGCGGCTGCGTGGTACAGGCGGTGGCCGGGGCCAGCTCGCTGCTGATGAACAAGCTGGGGATCAGGGCGCCGATCCACACCTACCCGCTGCAGGCCATGGTCACCCAGCCGTTCAAGCCGTTCCTCGACCCGCTGGTGAGCTCCAGCGCGCTGCACTGCTACGTGCAGCAGACCAGCCGTGGCGAGATCGTCTTCGGCGGCGGCTCCGACCCGTACCCGCTGTACAACACGCGCTCGACCCTGGACCTGAAGGAAAGCCTGCTGGCCCATGCCATCGAGATGTTCCCGTTCATGGCCGGCGCCAAGCTGATGCGCCAGTGGACCGGCAGCACCGACATGACCCCGGACTACAGCCCGATCATGGGTCGCTCGCCGCTGGACAACTACTACCTGGACGCCGGCTGGGGCACCTGGGGCTTCAAGGCCACGCCGATCTGCGGCTGGACCATGGCCGAGCTGGTCGCCAGCGGCGGCAGGACGCCCGCGCTGATCCAGCCCTTCGCCCTGGAGCGCTTCGCCAGCTTCCGCCAGGTCAACGAGATGGGCGCCACGGCGGCGAGCCACTGAAGACACGCACGACATGTGCCGCAGGAGTCCGCTTGCGGGCGATCCATTCGGCAGACCGCGATGATCGCCGGCAAGGCCAGGCGCCCCCGCGGTTCTTACAACGATCAGCTCAACCTGGCTCGCCAAGGAGTCACGCGCAATGAAGATCATGCCCTGCCCGCTCAACGGGCCCCGCAACATCAACGAATTCACCTACGGAGGCGAACTCAGGCGCATGCCCGATCCAGGCACCTGCTCGGACGCCGAATGGGCCGACTACGTGTTCAACTGCGACAACCGCGCCGGGGTCGTCACCGAATGGTGGCTGCACAACGCCTCCAGCTACTGGTTCCTCGCCGAGCGCCACACCGTCAGCGACGAGATCCTGCGCACCTTCGACCCGAAGGAACTGTTCGACCAGCGCGTCGACTTCACCCTCCCCGCCAAGCAGCCTGAAGAGGTGAGCGCATGAGCGCCGACGTCCGCCTGCCGGCCCCGCTGGGCCTGCTGATCGACCGCAACCAGCCGCTCAGCTTCGACTTCGAGGGCCGCACCTACCAGGGCCTGGCTGGCGACAGCATCGCCAGCGCGCTGCTGGCCAACCGGCGCTGGCTGCTGTCGCGTTCGTTCAAGTACCACCGCCCACGCGGCCCGCTGTCGATGGCCGGGCAGGACGCCAATACCCTGGTGCAGCTGCCGGACGAGCCCAATGTGCTGGCCGACCTGCAGCCGCTGGCCGCCGACCTCCAGGTCAGCGCGCAGAACTACAGCGGCAGCCTGGACAGGGACCGCGACGCCCTGCTCGGGCATTTCTCCAGGTTCATGCCGGTGGGTTTCTACTACCGCGCCTTCTACAAGCCGAAAGGCATGTGGAAGGTCTGGGAGCCGCTGGTGCGCAAGAAAGCCGGCCTCGGCGTGCTGAACCTGGCGTTGCAGCCGCAGTACCACGACAAGGCCTTCCTGTTCACCGACCTCGCGGTGATCGGTGCCGGCCCTGCCGGCCTGAGTGCCGCGCTGACCGCTGCCAATGCCGGCGCCAAGGTGCTGCTGATCGAGCAGCACAGCTACCTCGGCGGCGCACTGGCCTGGGCCCGTTTCGACGTCGAGGGCAAGCGCGCGGGCGAGCTGCGCAGCGAACTGCTGGCCGCCGTCGAGGGCCACGCCAATATCCGCGTGCTCAGGCAGGCCACCTGCAACGCCTGGTTCACCGACCACTACCTGCCGGTGCTCCAGGGCAACCGCCTGTACAAGGTACGCGCGCGCCAGTGCATCGTCGCCGCCGGCGCCTTCGAGCAGCCGGTGGTGTTCCGCAACAACGACCTGCCCGGGGTGATGCTGACCAGCGCCGCCCAGCGCCTGATCCGCCTCTATGCGGTCAAGCCGGGCACCCGTGCCGTGCTGCTGACCGGCAACGACGACGGCTACCTGGCCGCCCTCGACCTGCTCGATGCCGGGGTCGAGGTCGCCGCCCTGGTGGACCTGCGCGAGCGCGCCAGCGACGGCAGCCTGGTCACCGCCCTGCAGACCCGGGGCGTTGCCTGCCATGTCGGCAGCACCGTGTACGAGGCGCTCGGCGACAACCACCTGAGCGCCGTCGACGTGCGCCGCATCACCGCCCAGGGCGAGGTCACGAGCAGCGGCCTGCGCATCGACTGCGACCTGTTGTGCATGTCCGCCGGTTACATGCCGGCATACCAGTTGCCGTGCCAGGCCGGCGGCAAGCTGGCCTACGACGACGCCAGCGCCGCCTTCAGTCTGTCCGGCCTGCCTGCCGGGCTGCAGGTGGTCGGCTCGGTGAACGGGCGCAACGCCCTCGACACGCTGCTGGCCGACGCCAGCAATGGCGCCCTGCGTGCCCTGCAGGCGCTGGGCCTGGAAAGCGGCCAGCCCCTGCGCGAGCTGGCGGGCGAGGCGCGGGTCAACTTCCCCTGGCCGATCTTCCCTCACCCCAAGGGCAAGGAGTTCGTCGACTTCGACGAAGACCTGCAGGTACGCGATATCGTCAACGCCACCCGCCACGGCTACCGCGACGTGCAACTGGTCAAGCGCTTCTCCACCGTCGGCATGGGCCCTTCGCAGGGGCGCCACTCGGCGCTGCCCACCGCGCGCCTGGTGGCCCAGGCCACCGGGCGTAGCGTCAGTGAAACCGGGGTGACCACGGCGCGCCCGCCGTTCTGTCCGGAAACCCTGGCGCAGGTCGCCGGGCGTGGCTTCGACCCGTATCGGCAGACCGCCATGCACGCCCGCCACCTGGAGCTGGGGGCGAAGATGATGCCCGCCGGCATCTGGCAGCGCCCGGCCTACTACGGCGCGCCCGAGCAACGCGAGGCCTGCATGCAGGCCGAGGCGCGCCACGTGCGCGAGAAGGTCGGGCTGATCGACGTGTCCACCCTCGGCGGCCTGGACGTGCGTGGCCCGGACGCCGCCGAACTGCTCAACCGCCTCTACACCTTCGCCTTCGCCAAGCAGCCGGTGGGCCGTTCGCGCTACGCGCTGATGACCAACGAACAGGGCGTGGTGATCGACGATGGCGTCTGCGCGCGCCTCAAAGAGCAGCACTTCTATGTCAGCGCCACCACCAGCGGCGTCGACCGTGTCTACCAGCAGATGCTCAAGTGGAATGCGCAGTGGCGCCTGAACGTCGACATCACCAACGTCAGCGCCGCCCTGGCCGCCGTCAACCTGGCCGGGCCGGAGTCACGCCAGGTGCTGGCCCGGCTGTGCCACGACGTCGACCTGTCCGCCGAGGGTTTTCCCTACCTGGCAGTGCGCCAGGGCAGCCTGCTCACCCTCTGCGGCACACGTATTCCAGTGCGCCTGCTACGGGTGGGTTTCGTCGGCGAGCTGGGGTACGAGATCCACGCACCGGCGCGCTACGGCGAGGCGTTGTGGGACGCGCTGATGGAGGCCGGCAAGGCGCATGACATTCGTCCGTTCGGGGTCGAGACCCAGCGCCTGCTGCGCCTGGAAAAGGGCCACGTGATCATCGGCCAGGACACCGACGGCATGACCAGCCCGGCCGAGATCGACATGCGCTGGGCCATCGCCCGCAGCAAGCCGTTCTTCGTCGGCAAGCGCGCCGTGGAGATCCTCGAGGCGCAGGCGCCGATCCGCAAACTGGTCGGTTTCACCCTGCCCCGGGGCAGCAGCCAGCCGCTGGAAGGCCATCTGGTGCTCAAGGGCGCGGACATCAGCGGCAACGTCACCTCCTGCGAATACTCGCAGACCCTCGGCCAGATCATCGGCCTGGCCTACTGCGCGCCCGAGCAGGCCACACCCGGCCAGCTGTTGCCGATCCGCGTCGAAGGCGGCGAGATGGTCCAGGCCACGGTGGTGCAGCTGCCCTTCTACGACCCCGAAAACCAACGCCAGGAGCTGTGAGCATGAGCATCGAAGCCGAACACTTCAGCGAACGCAGCCCGCTCTACCGGTTGCACGCCGAGGCCCGCCTGGGCCGGATTGGCGACAGCTGCATCGCCACCGCGCATGGCGACCAGGACGAGCGCGTCATTGCCGCCCGCTGCGCGCTGCTGGACCTGAGCAATCTGCCACGGGTCGGGTTTCGCGGCGTCGCCAGCGCGGCCTGCCTGCAGGCGCAGGGCTTCGTCCTGCCGGGCGCGCCCAACCAGGCGCTCGCCCAGGCCGACGGGAGTGCCGTGCTGCGCTTGTCGCAGAACGAATACCTGCTGCTGGGCAGCCTGCTCGACGCCGGCGCGCGCGTACGTCAGCAGGAGCAGGACTGGCAGTTCGACGGCAGCCCCAACTACCTACTGCCACGCCAGGACAGCCATGCCTGGTTGCTGCTGAGTGGGCGCCACGGCAGCGAGGTGATGGCCAAGCTGTGCGGCGTCAACCTGCGCGCCGAAGCCTTCCCGCCCGGCAGCGTGGCGCAGACCTCGGCGGCACGGGTCAACGTCATCGTCGCCAACCTGCCCCAGGACGAACTGCCTGGCCTGCACCTCCTCTGCGACCGCGCCTCGGCGCATTACTTCTGGGGCGCGCTGCTCGATGCCATGCAGGAATTCGATGGACACCCCGTGGGCATCGACGCCCTGCCCTGACACCACGTGATCCACCCTGCGCGGCCACGACCGAGCGCAGGGTGGATGGCGCTTCATCCTCCAGGAGGCCAACGCCATGGGCATCCACGAAGACGAGCTGGACTACCGCGTGCCGGCGCTGCAACGCGGCCTGAGCATCCTGCAGATGTTCAACGCCGAGGTGCGCAGCCTGAGCAGCAACGCGATCGCCGAGCGCCTGGGCGTCAGCGTCTCGGCCATCTACCGTATCCTCATCACGCTCACCGACATGGGCTACCTGCGCAAGCTCGGCAAGAACAGCTACGAGCTGGGCCCGCAGGTGCTCTGCGACGGCTTCGCCTACCTGGCCAGCCGCGACCTGGTGGACATCGCCATGCCGCACCTCAATGCGCTGCGCGATCGCACCTCGCTGTCCTGCCACCTGTCCATCCGCGAGCACACCGACAGCCTCTACGTCGGCCGCGCTTTCGCCGCCCAGCGGCTGTCGGTGAACATCCCCATCGGCACCCGCATCCCCTGCCACTGCACGGCCATGGGGCGCATGCTGCTGTGTGCGCTGAC
This sequence comes from Ectopseudomonas khazarica, assembly GCF_017915135.1. Classification (NCBI taxonomy): domain Bacteria; kingdom Pseudomonadati; phylum Pseudomonadota; class Gammaproteobacteria; order Pseudomonadales; family Pseudomonadaceae; genus Ectopseudomonas; species Ectopseudomonas khazarica. The sequence goes on from NZ_CP068551.1 coordinate 3,879,659, forward strand.
GCCCATGGAGCTGGACAAGCTCTACCAGCACGTGCGCCTCGACGACTACCCGCCGCCCGCGCCGAAGACCCTGCCCGAGCTGCAGCAGCTGATCGAGCGTGACCGCGAGCGTGGCTGGGTCATGCACCGCTCCGACTACTCCACCGCCATCGCCTGCGCCATACGCAACCACCGGGGCGAGGTGGTCGCGGCGATCAACCTGTCCGGCCCTGAGGCGGTGATGGACAGCCCGGTGGCGCGCGAACGCTACCGCGAGAGCCTGCAGCAGTGCGCCGACGAGATCGCCGCCGAACTGGGGGCCTCGCCCCGGCGCTGACTCCGGCGTTCAGGCAGTCGCCTGCAACGCCGCGCGGCCCCGCCTCGCGCAACTGACATCAAATTGTCATCACCCTTTCGCCTGCTATGCTGCCTTGTGAACAGGGCAGCGCTGCTTTCCTGGCAGGAACACGCAGCAAGCCGCATGGACGCCGGGGCACGCCTTACCCTGCCGGCGTCCCTCGGCGGCAACGACCCGTTCGCCACAGCCGATCCATCAGGCCAGTTCGAGGTTGTCAGCCGCCACACAGCACAGGGAATCGTCATGAAAACTGTCACTCGCATGCTTCTTGACCTTAGTGTTCGTAAAAAACTGCTCGGCGGCTTCGGCCTGATCCTGTTCATCACCCTGGCCACGGCCTGGATCGGCAACACCAGCCTGGACAGCACCCTCGATCGCATCGACAGCCTGCTGGGCGTCAGCGAGATCGACGCCAACCTGATGCGCGCGCGCCAGCAGGAAAAGAACTACCTGCTGCGCGACGATCAAACCGCCATGCAGCAGGCCCTGAGCCTGTCGCAGCAGATACAGGAGCAGGCCGCCGCGAAGGAAGCGGAGCTGGCGCGCCCGGAGAACAAGGCGCTGATGCGCCAGATCCAGGAAGACGCCAGCGGCTACCGCGACGAGCTGGCGCAACTGCAGGCCGCCGGCAAGGCCAGCAGCGAGGCGCAGCAAGCCATGGAAGAGTCCGCCCGTGCAGCGCTCAAACGCTTCACCGAGCTGGAGGCCAAGCTGCGCCAGCTGGCCGTCGAACAGATCCGCCTGAGCGGCGCGCAGAGCAGCATCGACACCCTGGACCGCGCCAACCAGGCCAGCCAACTGGCACGCGAGCTGCTGGAAGCGCGGCGTCGCGAGAAGGACTTCCTGCTGCGCCGCGACGACCAGTACGCACAGCTCCTCGATGGCCACTTCCAGTCGCTCGACGACAAGAGCCGGCAACTGCTCAATACGCTGCAGGACGACGCCGCGCGCGCCGAGGTGGAAGAGGCGCTGCAGCAACTGGCCGCCTACCGCAGCCACTTCGCCCAGCTGAAGAACAACCTGGGCGAGCTGGACCAGAGCGAAGAAGACATGACCTCCCGCGCGCGCGAGGTCACGGCCGCGTCGAGCCAGTCGCTCAAGCTGCAGCGCGAGCTGCTGGCGAGCGACTCCAGCCACGCCAAACAGACCCTGCTGATCGCCGCCGCGATCGCCTTCGTGCTCGGCGTGCTCTGCGCACTGTTCATCACCCAGGCCATCGTCACCCCGCTGCAGCGCGTGGTCGGCATCGCCCGGCAGGTCGCCGACGGCGACCTGACCACCAATATCGAGAGCGACCGCCGCGACGAACTGGGCCAGTTGATGCAGGCCATGCAGGCCATGACCCTGAGCCTGCGGGACCTGATCGGCCAGCTCGGCGCGGGCATCACCCAGCTCGCCACGGCGGCGGAAGAGCTCTCGGCGGTGACCGAGCAGACCAGCGCCGGCGTCACCCAGCAGCGCATGGAGACCGACCAGGTCGCCACCGCCATGAACCAGATGGCGGCCACCGTGCATGATGTCGCGCACAACGCCGAGAACGCCGCCAGCTCGGCCAGAGACGCGGAAGACCAGACCCGCGAGGGCGACAAGGTGGTGCAGCAGGCCATCACCCGCATCGAACAGCTGGCCAGCACCGTGGAAGCCTCCGCCGAGGCCATCGGCCGGCTCAAGGGCGACAGCGCCAACATCGGCACGGTGCTGGACGTGATCAAGAGCATCGCCGAGCAGACCAACCTGCTGGCACTCAACGCCGCCATCGAGGCCGCGCGCGCTGGCGAAGCGGGCCGTGGCTTCGCCGTGGTCGCCGACGAGGTGCGCGCCCTGGCGCGTCGCACGCAGGAGTCCACCCAGCAGATCGAACAGCTGGTCGCCGCGCTGCAGAACGGCGCCGAGAGCGCGGTGAGCGTCATGGCGCAGAGCCGCAGCATGGCTGGCGAGACCGTGGAGGCGGCGCGCCACGCCGGTACCGCCCTGACGCGGATCGACGAAGCGGTGTCGCGCATCCAGCAGATGAACCAGCAGATCGCCACGGCCTCCGAGGAGCAGAGTTCGGTCGCCGAGGAGATCAACCGGAGCATCGCCAATATCCGCGATATCGCCGAGCAATCGGCCGCCGCGACCGAGGAGACCTCCACCGCCAGCGTCGACCTGGCGCGCCTGGGCAGCGACCTGCAACAACAGATCAATCGCTTCCGGGTCAGCTGAGCCCGCGAGGGCACGGCGTTGGCGCCGTGCCCGCTTGCGCGCCACTCGTGCCGCAACGGGCACATGCCGCTGGCACGCGACCTTTTGCCCCGGCAGATAACGCTAATTGATCTTATTTAAATTCCGTTAGCCTGCTAATCTTGGCGCCCCGTTCCCCTGCCCGCCCGGATAGCTCTCCCGATGTCGCCGCTCCAGCGCTGTTTGCTGCCTCTTCTGGTCCTGCCCCTGATCGCTTGCGAACAGCAAGCGAACTTCACCGCAGCGGAGCCCGGCGAAGCGCTGTCCGCCGGTGCGGCCACCGTGCGCAAGTTCGACCACAACGCCTTCTCCCTGCCATCGGCGAACCTGGCGCCGAGCCGGCGCCTGGACTTCTCGGTAGGCAACAGCTTCTTCCGCAACCCCTGGGTCACGGCCCCCGCCACTACCACCGCGCGTGACGGCCTGGGCCCACTGTTCAACACCAACGCCTGCCAGAACTGCCACATCAAGGACGGCCGTGGCCATCCCCCGGCGGCGGATGCGCGGAGCGCCGCGTCGATGCTGGTGCGCCTGTCCCTGCCGGCGCGCCCGGAGGATGCCGAGCGCCTGCTGCAACAGGGTGTGGTCGCCGAGCCGACCTATGGCACCCAGTTGCAGGACATGGCCAACCCCGGGGTGGCGCCCGAGGGCAAGGTGCGCGTCAGCTACAGCAGCGTGCCGGTGAGTTTCGCCGACGGCACCGAGGTAGAACTGCGCAAGCCGCGCCTGGAAATCAGCCAGCTGGGCTACGGCGCGATGCACCCGGATACCCTGTTCTCGGTGCGCATCGCCCCGCCGATGATCGGCCTGGGCCTGCTCGAAGCCATCGCCGAAGCCGACATCCTCGCCGCCGCCGACCCGGACGACGCCGATGGCGATGGCATCTCCGGACGCGCCAACCGCGTCTGGGATCGCCAGCAGCAGCGCAGCGCACTGGGTCGTTTCGGCTGGAAGGCCGGCCAGCCCAGCCTCAACCAGCAGAACGCGGATGCCTTCGCCAACGACATGGGCCTGACCAGTTCGCTGATCCCCCACGACAACTGCACCGCCGCGCAAGCCGACTGCCTCGCCGCAGCGCACGGCGGTGAGCCGGAGGTCAGCGACACCATCCTCGCCAGCGTCCTGTTCTACAGCCGCAACCTCGGCGTGCCGGCGCGGCGCGATGTCGATGCCCCCGAGGTGCTCAAGGGCAAGAGCCTGTTCCACCAGGCCGGCTGCCAGAAATGCCATACCCCGAGCTTCACCACCTCGGCCGAAGCCGCCGAGCCGGAGCTGGCCAACCAGGTGATCCGCCCCTATACCGACCTGCTGCTGCACGACATGGGCGAAGGCCTGGCCGATGGCCGCGAGGAATTTCTCGCCAGCGGTCGCGAGTGGCGTACCCCGCCGCTGTGGGGCATCGGCCTGACCGAGGCGGTCAACGGCCATACCCAGTTCCTGCATGACGGACGCGCGCGCAACCTGCTGGAGGCGATTCTCTGGCATGGCGGCGAGGCCGAGGCGGCCCGCCAGCGCGTGCTGCAGTTCGACAGCGATGAGCGGGCCGCGCTGCTCGCCTTCCTCAACTCCCTCTAGGAGAGCGCCGCCAACATGCCTGCATTCGACCACACGGCCTTGAAATTGCCCCCGGACTGCGTGTTCGGCGCAGTAAACTGCGCATCCTCGAACCGCTTCGTCCCGTCTTCGCTCATCGATCGTGTGAACACCCTCTAAGGAGCCTGCGATGTTGCCCAAAACCCTGATCGCCTCCCTGCTCGGCCTGGCCCTGGTCGGCTGCGGCCAGCAGGACCCCAAAGCCAAGGTCAGCGCCGCGCTGGCCGACGGCGTACTGCTGCCGGCCTACACCAGCTGGCAGGAAGCCGATCGCCAGCTGGCCACCAGCTCCGCCGCATTCTGCGCCGGCAGCGCCGACCTGACGACCGCCCGCCAGGCCTTTCTCGGCGCGCAGAGCGCCTGGGCCGGCCTGCAGCCGCTGCTGATCGGCCCGCTGGCCGAAGGCAACCGCGCCTGGCAGATCCAGTTCTGGCCGGACAAGAAGAACCTGGTGCAGCGGCAGGTCGAAGCCCTGCTGAAGAACAAGCCGCAGCTGACCCCGGACGACCTGGCGAACGCCAGCGTGGTGGTACAGGGCCTGACCGCCTACGAGTACATCCTCTTCGACCCCGAGCTGGACCTGTCCCAGCCCGAGCAGAAAACCCGCTACTGCGCGCTGCTGCAGGCGATCGGCGTGCACCAGCAGGAGCTGGCCGGCAACATCGTCGGCGAGTGGCAGGGCAAGTCGGGCATGGCCGAACAGCTGAAGACCTTCCCCAACGACCGTTACGCCGACGCCAACGAGGCCATCGCCGAACTGCTGCGCGTGCAGATCAGCGGCATCGATGGCCTGAAGAAGAAGCTCGGCGCCCCGCTCGGCCGCCAGACCAAGGGCATCCCCCAGCCGTACCAGGCCGAGGCCTGGCGCAGCACCGCCAGCCTGGCCAACCTCGGCGCGGCGCTGGCCAGCGCCGAACTGCTGTGGCATGGCGGCAATCGCGACGGCATCCAGGCGCTGCTCGGCGATGACCAGGCCGAGCTGGCCCAACGTATCGACGCGGCCTACCAGGAGACCCGTCAGCGCCTCGCCGCGCTGGAGCGCCCGCTGGGTGAACTGCTCGCCGACGAGGCCGGCCGCGCCAGCCTGAACGAGCTGTACGACAGTCTCAACCGCCTGCACCGCCTGCAGGAAAGCGACCTGGCCAAGGCCCTGGGCGTGCAGATCGGCTTCAACGCCCACGACGGAGACTGAGCATGCAGCGCAGAACCTTCCTCGGCCTGGGCGCCGTGGCGGCGAGCCTGGCCGCCGCCGGCGCCTTCGGCAGCTGGACCCTGTTCGGCCCGTCCGGCCAGCCCCTGGTGCTGTCGGCCCGCGACGATGCCGACGGCAAGCACTATGCCGTGGGCTATCACCTCGATGGGCAGCAGGCCTTCGCCACCGCCGTGACCGAGCGCTGCCACGACGTGGTGCCGCACCCGAGCCTGCCGCTGGCGCTGTTCGTCGGCCGCCGGCCGAGCACCGAGAGTTACCTGATCGACACCCGCGACGGCCGTCTGCTGCAGACCCTGGTCGCTGCCGAAGGCCGCCACTACAACGGCCACGCGGTGTTTCACCAGGGCGGCGACTGGCTCTACGCCACCGAGAACGACACCACGGAGCCAGGGCGCGGCGTGCTGGGCGTCTATCGCCTGAACGGCGAACGACTCGAGCGCAGCGGCGAACACAGCACCCACGGCGTGGGCCCTCACCAGCTGCTGTGGATGCCCGACGGCGAGACCCTGGTGGTCGCCAACGGCGGCATCCGCACCGAGGCGGAAAGCCGCGTGGAGATGAACCTTGACGCCATGGACTCCAGCCTGGTGCTGATGCACCGCGATGGCAGCCTGGTCAGCCAGGAGAAGCTGGCCGACCAGCAGAACAGCGTCCGCCACCTCGCCGTGGCCCGCGACGGCACCGTGGTCAGCGGCCAGCAGTACATGGGCGACCTGCATGACGCCGTGCCGCTGCTCGCCATCAAGCGTCCCGGCCAGGCCCTCCAGGCGTTCCCGCTGGGCGAGGCGCAACGGGCGATGATGAGCCAGTACACCGCCAGCCTGGCGATCCATGACGACCTGCGCCTGCTGGCGATGACCGCACCGCGCGGCAATCGCTTCTTCGTCTGGGACCTGGACAGCGCCGAGGTGCGCCTGGACGTGCCGCTGCCGGACTGTGCCGGGGTGGGCGCCGTCGCCGACGGTTTCGTCGTGACCTCGGGCCAGGGCCGCTGCCGCCTGTACGACTGCCGCGGCGAGCGCATCGTGGCCAAGGCCCTGGACCTGCCGGCCGGGCTCTGGGACAACCACCTGCGCCTGGGCTAGGCGCTGCAGCAAGCGGTCGGCAATGCGCAGCAGGCTCAGGCACTGCTGCGCTCGATGAGTTCGAAGCCCACGTCCAGGCGCAGCGGCTGGCGTCCGCTGGCCGGCTCGGCAATGCGCGCCAGCAGAGCCTCGGCGATGGCGCGGCCGATGCGCGCCCCGTCCACCCGCACCGTGGACAGGGGCGGATGGGTGTGCGCCGCACTGGACAGGTCGCCAAAGCCCATCACCGCCAGGTCCTCGGGTACGCGCAAGCCACGGCTGGCCGCCTCGGCCATCACCCCCTGCGCCAGGGTATCGGAACTGCACACCACCACCTCCCCGGCCGCGCCGGCCTGCAGCAGTCGCGCCAGGCCTTCGCGACCGACCGCCAGGGTCGCCGGCGCCGGCAACAGCTGCGCGCTGACGGGTGCCTCCAGACGTCCCTCCAGGGCCGCCACCAGACTGCGATAACGGCGCAGGCCGCGCGGGTCGTCGATGCCCACCACCGACACACGCCGGTAGCCCTTGCCGAGCAGGTAGGTCGCCACTGCCTGGCCAACCGCCTCGTGAGAGAAGCCGACCAGCATGTCCAGTGGCCGCTCGCACAGGTCCCATGCCTCGACCAGCGGAATGCCAACCCGCGCCAGGCGCTCACGGCTGGCCTGGGTGTGCTCGGTGCCGGTCAGGACGATGCCGTCGGGGCGCCGCCCCAGCACCGCCTCGAGCAGCGCCTCCTCCTGCTCCGGGCGGTAGCCGGTCAGCCCCAGCAGGGTCTGGTAGCCCGCCGCCGCCAGGTGGTCGGTCAGTGCCTGCACGGTGTCGGCGAAGATCGAGTTGGCGATGGTCGGCAGGAAGATCGCCACCAGCCGGCTGCGGCTGGAGGCCAGCGAACCCGCCGCCAGGTTGGGCACGTAGCCGGTAGCTCGCACCGCCTCCAGCACCCGCTTGCGCGTGGCATCGGTAACCACCTCCGGCCGCCCCAGGGCGCGCGACACGGTGATCGGCGATACCCCTGCGACCCTGGCCACGTCGATCAGTGTGGGCGCTGTGCTGCTACGTATCCCGGCAGGTCTCCGGCTCATCTCACGGCTCCATCATGCAGGGTTTCACACCCCGGCTCGCGTCAGTACCCCCGAGCCGCAGTCATCATACAACTTTAGTCGAACGGCCAGCGCTGGCCGATATCCGAAACGCCATCGTGCGACACCTGGAACAGGCCTCGCGCCATCGCCTGGAATGCGCAGAACACGGCAGCAATGCAGATGGCATGCGGCTTCATCCGTTCCAGGCCGACTATAGAGGCATACCCGTGCGCAGAGCAAAGCCTGAGGAAAAGCCTCGATTATCACGTTGACAGCGCATCGGGTGCTGCTGATAATCGATCCATGTCATACGACAACGTATGACACCAAAACAACAACAAGAGTCCAGGCCCCAGCATGAGCAGCACGTCCCGAGAGCTACGCCCCTTCGACCGCATTCTCCTGACCGGTGCCGCTGGCGGGCTGGGCAAGGTACTGCGTGAACGCCTGCGCCCCTACGCCAACATCCTGCGCCTGTCCGACATCGGCGAGATGGCCCCCGCCGCCGGCCCGCACGAAGAAGTGGTGCACTGCGACCTGGCCGACAAGGCCGAGGTCCATCGCCTGGTCGAAGGCGTCGATGCCATCCTGCATTTCGGCGGTGTCTCGGTCGAACGCCCCTTCGAGGAAATCCTCGGCGCCAATATCTGCGGCGTGTTCCACATCTACGAAGCGGCGCGCCGCCATGGCGTGAAGCGCGTGGTGTTCGCCAGCTCCAACCACGTCATCGGTTTCTACCAGCAGGACGAACGGCTCGACGCCCGCTCGGCGCGGCGCCCGGACGGCTACTACGGCCTCTCCAAGTCCTATGGCGAGGACATGGCCAGCTTCTACTTCGACCGCTACGGCATCGAGACCGTCAGCATCCGCATCGGCTCGTCGTTTCCCGAGCCGGCCAATCGCCGCATGATGAGTACCTGGCTGAGCTATGACGACCTCACCCAGCTGATCGAACGCTGCCTGTACACGGCCAACGTCGGCCATACCGTGGTCTACGGCATGTCGGACAATCGCGACGTCTGGTGGGACAACCACCTCGCCGCCCACCTCGGTTTCCAGGCCAGGGACAGCTCCGAAGTGTTCCGCGACAAGGTCGAGGCGCAACCGCTGCCAGCCGCCGACGACCCCGCGCGCATCTACCAGGGCGGCGCCTTCGTGGCCGCCGGCCCGTTCGGCGACGACTGACGCCTGCACGCCCCGCTCCTGCCCCGACAACAACCAGAGCACACCACGGCCATGTCAGCAGAACTGATTGTCGACGCACGCAACGCGACCGGAGAAAGCCCGGTATGGAACGCCGCGGAACAGGCACTGTACTGGGTCGACATTCCCGCAGGCCGGCTGCATCGCTGGTCCGTGGCCGATGGCCAGACGCAGAGCTGGCAGGCCGATGAAATGCTCGCCTGCCTGGCCATGCACCCGTCCGGTGGCTGGCTCGCCGGCATGCAGAGCGGCCTCTTCCACCTGCGCCCGCAGGACGATGGCGGCATCCGCAGCGAGTGCCTGGCACGCGTCGAACACCCTCGCCCGCAGATGCGCTTCAACGACGGTCGCTGCGACCGCCAGGGTCGTTTCTGGGCCGGCACGATGCTGCTGGACATGGCCGCCGGTGCCCGCGTCGGCGCGCTGTATCGCTACGACGGCCAGCTGCAGCAGCGGCTCGACGACCTCATCGTGCCCAATGGCCTGGCCTTCAGCCCCGATGGCCGGATCATGTACCTGTCCGACTCGCACCCGACGGTGCAGGCGGTCTGGACCTTCGACTACGACACGGACAGCGGCACACCACACAACCGCCGCCTGTTCATCGACATGACGCGCCACCCCGGCCGCCCGGACGGCGCGGCGGTGGACGTCGACGGTTGCTACTGGATCTGCGGCAACGACGCCGGGCTGATCCATCGCTTCACCCCCGACGGCCGCCTGGACCGCTCGCTCGCGGTTCCGGTGCAGAAACCCGCCATGTGCGCCTTCGGCGGGCCGCACCTGGACACCCTGTTCGTCACCTCGATCCGCCCCGCCGGCGACGTTTCCGAGCAGCCGCTGGCCGGCGGTGTGTTCGCCCTGAGCCCTGGCGTGCGTGGCATGGCCGAACCGGCCTTGCGCCCCTGATCCGATTCACCCCGGGCCACCTCGTGGTACCGGTCTCGCGCTGCTGTTCACCAACAACAACAAGACGGAGCTTTCCGCATGAACCTCAAACGCAAGTTGCTACTCGCCACACTTCCTCTGGCTCTCGGCCTGTCCACCTTCGCCCAGGCCGAGATGACCCTGAAGATCGCTGAAATCCACCCGGCCGGCTACCCGACCGTGGTGGCCATGGACAACCTCGGCAAGAAGCTGGATGCAGCGACCGCTGGCGAGATCAAGTCGCGCATGTTCGCTGGCGGCGTACTCGGCTCGGAGAAGGAAGTGATCGAGCAGACCCAGATCGGCGCCGTGCAGCTGACCCGCGTCAGCCTCGGCTCGGTCGGCCCGGTCGTCCCCGCCACCAACGTCTTCAACATGCCCTTCGTGTTCCGCGACATCGAGCACATGCGCAAGGTGATCGACGGCGAGATCGGCCAGGAAATCCTCGATGCCATCACCAACTCCGACTTCAACATGGTCGGCCTGGCGTGGATGGAAGCCGGCAGCCGCAGCCTCTACACCAAGAAGCCGGTGCGCAAGCTGGAAGACCTCAAGGGCATGAAGATCCGCGTGATCGGCAACCCGCTGTTCATCGACACCCTCAACGCCATGGGCGCCAACGGCATCGCCATGGACACCGGAGAAATCTTCAGCGCCCTGCAGAGCGGCGTGATCGACGGTGCCGAGAACAACTCACCGACCCTGCTCGAACACAACCACTTCCGCGCGGCCAAGTACTACACCCAGACCCACCACCTGATCCTCCCCGAGCCGCTGCTGATGTCCAAGACCACCTGGAACAAACTGACGCCGGAGCAGCAGGCGCTGGTCAAGAAGCTGGCCAAGGAAGCGCAGCTGGAAGAGCGCGAGCTATGGGTCGCCAAGGAAAAGGCCAGCGACGAGAAGCTCAAGGCCGAGGGCGTCGAGTTCATCGAGGTCGACACCAAGCCGTTCTACGACGCCACCGCCCCGGTTCGTGAGAAGTACGGCGCGCAGTTCGCCGACCTGATCAAGCGCATCGAAGCCGTTCAGTAATCCACGCGCAGCACGCGGCGTGCGCCCCGGCCACGTCGCGTCACCGGTGAAGTCTCATGAAAAACCTGGTTCTGGGCGTCAACGACGCCATCTACCGCGCCTGTATCGCGACCGCCGGACTGGCGATCGTGATCATGGCCCTGATCATCCCCTGGGGCGTGTTCAGCCGCTACGCACTCGGCCAGGGCCTCGGCTGGCCCGAGCCTGTGGCCATCCTGCTGATGGTGCTGTTCACCTTCATCGGCGCCGCCGCCAGCTACCGTGCCGGCGCACACATGGCGGTGCAGGTGCTGAGCGATCGCCTGCCGGACATGGCGCAACCCTTTCTCACCCTGTTCGTGCGCCTGGCCATGGGTGCGATCAGCCTGTTCATGCTGATCTGGGGCTACAAGCTGTGCGTCGCCACCTGGAATCAGTACCTCAGCACGCTGACCTGGATGCGCGTCGGCATCAGCTACGCGCCGATTCCGCTGGGCGGCTTCGTCACCCTGCTGTTCGTCATCGAACAACTGCTCTACGGCGATCAGCACAAGCGCCGCGTCGTCGATTACGAGAACTGCGAAGATTCCAAGGAGTCCGTGTAATGGATGCCGCCATCCTGCTGGGCAGCTTCATCGCCCTGATCCTGCTGCGCGTCCCGGTCGCCTACGCCCTTGGCCTGGCGACCCTGATCGGCGCCTGGTGGATCGAGATTCCGCTGCACGCCGTGATGATCCAGATCGCCGGCGGCGTGAACAAATTCTCCCTGCTGGCCATCCCCTTCTTCGTCCTGGCCGGCGCGATCATGGCCGAAGGCGGCATGGCGCGGCGCCTGGTGGCGTTCGCCGGGGTGCTGGTGGGCTTCGTCCGTGGCGGCCTGTCGCTGGTCAACATCACCGCCTCGACCTTCTTCGGCGCCATCTCCGGCTCGTCGCTGGCCGATACCGCCTCGGTCGGCTCGGTGCTGATCCCGGAAATGGAGAAGAAAGGCTACCCGCGCGAGTTCTCCACCGCCGTCACCGTCTCCGGTTCGGTGCAGGCGCTGCTGACCCCGCCCAGCCACAACTCGGTGATCTACTCGCTGGCCGCCGGTGGCACGGTGTCGATCGCCGCGCTGTTCGTCGCCGGCATCGGCCCCGGCCTGCTGCTCAGCGCCACCATGGCCACGCTCTGCCTGCTGTTCGCCAGAAAGCGCAACTACCCCAAGGGCGAAGTGATCCCGCTGCGCCAGGCGCTGCAGATCTGCGTGGAAGCGCTGTGGGGCCTGATGACCATGGTGATCATCCTCGGCGGCATTCTCAGCGGCGTGTTCACCGCCACCGAGTCGGCAGCCGTGGCGGTGGTCTGGGCCTTCTTCGTGACCATGTTCATCTACCGCGACTACAAGTGGAGCGAGCTGCCGAAGATGCTGCACCGCACGGTGCGCACCCTGTCGATCGTGATGATCCTCATCGCCTTCGCCGCCAGCTTCGGCTACATCATGACGCTGATGCAGATTCCGTCGAAGATCACCACCGCGTTCCTGACCCTGTCGGACAACCGCTATGTGATCCTGATGTGCGTGAACTTCATGCTGCTGGTGCTCGGCACCCTGATGGACATGGCCCCGCTGATCCTGATCCTCACCCCGATCCTGCTGCCCGTGGTCACCTCGTTCGGCGTCGACCCGGTGCACTTCGGCATGATCATGCTGGTCAATCTGGGGATCGGCCTGATCACACCACCGGTAGGTGCGGTACTCTTCGTCGGTGCCGCCATCGGCAAGGTCAGCATCGAGAACACCGTGAAGGCCCTGCTGCCGTTCTACATCGCGCTGTTCGCGGTACTGATGGCCGTGACCTACATCCCTGCCATCTCCCTCTGGCTGCCCAGCGTGGTGCTGTAAGTCATCGGCCGCAGGTCGTCGATCCATCCCGAGCCGCCTTCCGGGCGGCTCCTTGCTGTATGAGGACATTTCGCTCCGCCATGTCTGCCGCCCTCTTCCCCCGGCACATCGCCGCCCTGATTCTCGCGACGCTGGCCTGCTCGTTCGCCGGCAACCACATCGCCGCACGCATCGCCTTCGACCATGAAGCCGGCCTGCTGCTGGCGATCCTCTGCCGCTCCGGGGTGACCCTGCTGGTGCTCAGTGCGCTGGTGCTCTGGCAGCGCGACTCGCTGCGCCTGAAGCGCGAGACCTGGGGCTGGCAACTGCTGCTGGGCACGCTGATCGCGGTGCAGAGCTTCTGCATCTATTCGGCGGTGGCACGCATTCCGGTCGGCCTGGCCCTGCTGGTGGTCAACCTGTCGCCGATCCTGCTCGCCCTGCTGACCTGGATACTCGGCGGCCCGGCACCAACCCGCCGGGCCGCGGTGATCATGGGCGTGATCCTGATCGGCCTGATGCTGGTGCTGGATGTACCGGCGCGCCTGGCCAGCCAGGGGGCCATCGACGAGCGCTGGGTCGAGGGTGTGCTGTTCAGCCTGACCGCCGCCGGCGTCTTCGCCGTGGCGCTGTGGGTCACCGAGCACCGCCTCTCGGCCATGCCCGGTAGGGTCCGCAGCATGCTGACCATGGCGGTGGTGTTCAGCCTCTCGGCCATGGTCGGCGCCAGCGGCGCGCTGCCCGGTGGCCTGGGCCTGCCCAACGCGCTCGCCGGCTGGATCGCCCTGGGCGTGCTGGTGACGCTCTACGGAACGGCGTTCTCGCTGCTGTTCATCCTCATGCCGCGCCTGGATATCGCGCGTAATGCACCGGTGATGAACATGGAGCCGGTCGCCGGCATGCTGTTCGGCTGGCTGATCCTCGGCCAGCTGCTCGGCGCCCTGCAGGTGCTCGGCGGTCTGATCGTGGTCGGCGGCATCATCGCCCTGGCCTACCGCCGCTAGGCGATGCGCATGGACAGCACGCGCACCGCCACCGAATCAGCCGTGCAGCGCTTCGGCCTCGGCCGCCTCGTGCGCCTGCCGCAGGCGCTCACGGCTGTTGGTCAGGTGCAGGCGCATCGCCGCCCGCGCGGCCTCGGCATCCTGGCGGGCGATGGCCTCGAAGATCTGCTCGTGCTCACGCTCCAGGCGCGCCATGTAGTGGGTCTGATCATCACGCGCCAGGCTGGCGGAATTGACCCGGGTACGCGGGATGATGCTGGTCCCCAGGTGGCTGAGGATATCGGTGAAGTAACGGTTGCCCGTGGCCTCGGCGATGCTCAGGTGGAACTGGAAATCCGAGGAGACCGCGTCACTGGCATGCGCCACGCTCTCGTTGATGGCATCCAGCGCCTCGCGAATGGCTTTCAGCTGGGCATCGCTGCGCCGCTGCGCCGCCATCCCGGCGGACTCCACTTCGAGGCTGATGCGCAGCTCGAGAATGGCCAGCACGTCACGCAGCGTGACGATGGTCGCCGGGTCGATACGAAAACCACTGGCGCTGGGGGTATCGAGCACGAAGGTGCCGATCCCGTGGCGCGTCTCCACCAGCCCGGCGGCCTGCAGACGCGACAGGGCCTCGCGTACCACGGTACGGCTGACACCCTGTTCTTCCATGATGGCCGACTCGGTGGGCAACTTCTCACCACGCTTGATCTGGCCGTCACGAATGCGCTGCGACAGCTCCGCCACCAGCTCCTGGGCCAGGCTGCGGTGCTTGCGACGAGCACGAGGTTGAGCGTTCTGCATTTCCATGATGGATGAGCTCTCGACTTGATACTGTGCGGCAATGATAGCCCAGCGGTTGTACGATGACACTATGAATTCCCGACAAATCCAGGCTCAGGGGCGGCACATGGCGACGACCTTGCTGACGTTAGGCGACGATCTCACCCAGTTGACCCTGGCCCCGGAGCTGGGCGCCAGCCTGGTCAACTGGAGTCGGCGCAGCGATGGCCGCCCGCTGCTGCGCCACAGCGACGACCTCGCGCTGGCCGCCGGCAATCCCAGACGCCTGGCCTGCTACCCGTTGCTGCCATGGTCCAACCGCATCGGCGGCGGCGGCTTCGACAACCCGGCTGGCTGGCAGGCGCTCGAGGCCAATACCGAGCATGAGGCACTGCCCATACACGGCAGTGCCTGGCAGCAGCCCTGGCAGGTGGTCAACGTGACATCGGACAGCGCCCGGCTGCAGCTGCACAGCCAGCACCCCTTCCCCTACCACGCGGACCTGCAGGTGCGGCTCGATGCGGGGCGCCTGCAGCTGAGCCTGCAAGCCACCCATGCGGGGAGCCAGCCCACCTGGTATGGTCTCGGCCTGCATCCCTACCTGCCACGCAACGCCCACACACAGTTGCAGGTGCATGCCAGCGGTGTCTGGTTAAGTGATGAAAACAAGTTGTCCAGTCGCTGGATCGAGTTGCCCGAAGTCTGGAACTTCGACGCCCCCGCTGCATTACCGGCGCAAGTTGTCGACCATGCCTTCAGCGGGTGGCCCGGTCATGCGCGAATCATTCAGCACGATGGCGACTACCAACTTCTCTGCGAAGCACAGGGCACGGAAGTATTTCTATTGTTCTGCCCGCAGGACCAGCCCTTCTTCTGTTTCGAGCCGGTCAGCCACCCGGTCAACGCCCACCATCTGCCGGGGCGTCCGGGGCTGCACTTGCTGCAACCCGGGCAAACTTGCCAGTTGACTGTCACCCTGCACTACCAGGCGCTGACCAACTGATCACTGGACATTCATCGGACGTCGGCGATAATACGCCTCCGTTGCACCACGCAACTTTTCTCGACGAATAGTTACAGATACTCGTAACAACCGAGACAGGAGAACGATGCCGGCATGTCATGCCGCATTGCACGCTCCCCCGCCAGTCGACGCGAACTTTCCATGCACGCCAGGCCGAAACTGATCGACCTGGTATTGCGCGTGTCATCTGGATCGATCAGGAACCTACAGGTAAACCCCGTGACGAAAGACGAACTGCGCGCAGAACTAGAGCGCCAGGCGCAGCGTTACAAGGATGTATACGGCGGTGAGGTCATCACCTACGCCGCTCAACCGGACCCCGACCGCAAACCCTGGCGCAAGAAACCCAGCCTGCTCGACCAGGCCTTCGACAAAGAAATCGAGAAGATCGAGAAGGAACGCCAGGACAAGCAGGACGCCGCCGACGAAGCCGCCGGCTAGCTGTGATCTCTCAGTAGGTTGTTCATCCGGGGCATTCCCGGAATTCTGGAAGCGCGACCAACACAGCCTTCCAGGAGCCCCGGATGAACCTGCATAAACATGCCCGTCTTACCCCGCGAGGTCGAGCCCTTCTCGTGCAGCGCATGCTCAACGGTCTGCGAGTCGAAGATGCGGCACAAGCCGCTGGCGTCAGTGTGCGTACAGCCTACAAGTGGCTCAAACGCTTTCGTGAGGAAGGTGAGATTGGCCTGATGGATCGTTCATCACGTCCGCACTCATGCCCCCATGCCACGGCAATCGCTCTGGTCGAGCAACTGATCGAGCTACGTCGCTCTCGCAAGACTTACCGGCAGATCGCTCAGATACTCGGCCTGGCCGTCAGTACCGTGGCCCGCCGCCTCAAGCAGGCCGGCTTTCATCGGCTGGCTGAGCTGGAACCCGCTCCTGTGGTGGTGCGTTATGAATACGCCAATCCTGGCGATCTCCTGCACTTGGACATCAAGAAGCTTGGCCGCTTCTGGAAACCCGGGCATCGAGTCACTGGCGACCGTCAGCAGTGCTCCGACGGCGCCGGCTGGGAGTTCATGCACGTGGCTATCGACGATGCGCCCCGACTGGCGTTCACCAGCCTGCATCCAGATGAGCGCGGCAGCAGCGCCTGCCGGGCCTTGCTGCAAGCACTGCGCTACTACCGCGGGCTGAACATCTGCTTTCGGCGCGTCATGACAGACAACGGCGCCTGTTATCGGTCCCGGGCGTTTCAACGGTTGTGTGCTCGACTCAGGCTGAAACACATCCGTACCAAGCCCTATACGCCACGCACCAACGGTAAGGCCGAGCGCTTCATCCAAACGAGCCTGCGTGAATGGGCCTATGCCCGTAGCTACTACACTTCACAGCAGCGAGCAGCGCACCTGCTGCCCTGGCTGCATCACTACAACTGGCACCGACTGCACGCCAGCCTCGGATACCTGCCCCCGATCAGCAGAGCACCGCTTCCACTGAACAACGTACTGGGTTTACACAGCTAGCGCCCTTCCGCTCAGCGCTTCTTGCTGCCGAGCAGCGACCCCATGAGCCCACGCACCAACTGCCGGCCAATCTGGTTGGCGGCCTGGCGCAGCGCGCTCTTCATCGCACTGCCTATCAGCTCGCCGGCCATGTCGCCCAGCCCGGGCTCGGCCTTCTGCGGCTTCTGCGCGGTCTTGGCCGGCGCCTCCTGGCGCGCTTCGGCACGGGCGGTCAGCAGCTCGTAGGCCGACTCGCGGTCGATGGGCTTGTCGTAGCGCCCTGCCAACGGCGACTGGCGCACCAGCGCCGCGCGCTCGGCCTCGCTCAGCGGCCCGATGCGTGACTGCGGCGGCGCGATGGCCACGCGCTGCACCATGGCCGGCGTGCCCTTGTCCTCCAGCGTGCCGACCAGCGCCTCGCCGATCCCCAGTTCGGTGAGCACGCTCAGGCTGTCGAACGCCGGATTGGGGCGAAAGCCGTCGGCAACCGCGCGCAACGCCTTCTGTTCCTTGGTGGTGAACGCCCGCAGGCCATGCTGGATACGCAGGCCGAGCTGGGCCAGCACGTCATCGGGCAGGTCGCTGGGCGACTGGGTGACGAAATACACCCCGACGCCTTTCGAACGGATCAGTCGCACCACCTGCTCCAGACGCTCCTGCAGCGCCTTCGGCGTGCCCTCGAAGAGCAGATGCGCTTCGTCGAAGAACAGCGCCAGTACCGGCTTGTCGGCGTCGCCCCGTTCCGGCAACTGCTCGAACAGCTCGGCCAGCAGCCAGAGCAGGAAGGTCGCGTAGACCTTCGGCGCCTCGTGCACCAGGCGGCTGGCATCGAGCAGATGAATGCGGCCACGGCCGTCACGATCCGGATGCAGGAGATCCTCCAGTTGCAGCGCCGGCTCGCCGAACAGGGCTTCGGCGCCCTGCTGTTCCAGGCCCGCCAGGCGGCGCAACAGCGCCTGCGCCGAGGTGCTGGTGAACAGCGCGGCATCCTCGCCGAGCACCGCCGGGTTGTCCTTGAGATGGCCGAGCAGCGCCTTCAGGTCCTTCATGTCGAGCAGCAGCAGGCCTTCGCGATCCGCCACCTTGAACGCCGCATACAGGGCCGCCTGCTGACTGTCGGTCAGCTCCAGCAGGGCGCCCAGCAACAGCGGGCCCATCTCGCTGAGGGTGGTGCGCAACGGGTGACCGCTGCGACCATGCACATCCCACAGGGTCACGGGGTACGCCTGCGGCTGGTGATTCAGCCAGGGCATGCTGGCGATGCGTTCGGCGACCTTGCCCTGCGGCGTGCCAGCGGCGCCGAGACCGCAGAGGTCACCCTTGACGTCCGCGGCGAACACCGCCACGCCGGCATCACTGAAGGTCTCGATCAAGCGTTGCAAGGTCACGGTCTTGCCGGTACCGGTCGCCCCGGCGATCAGGCCGTGACGGTTGGCCAGACGCAACGGCTGGCCGACGGCCTGACCGTCGCTACCCGCCCCCAATACGAACTGCGAATTCACAGGCATCTTGCCATCCCCTGGGTTAAAGCTTTACTGCAACTATGACGATACAGGCTTGAAAGCAACAGCGGTGCGCTCGTGCCACGGCAGCTACGCGGCGCAGCGCATTGTGCCGCGGTGGAATACAAGACTGGTTCCAGAGGCCTCCGGAAGCAAGACGATATGACTAAAAACCTGCAGTTCAGCCACAAGATCCTGCTCGCCGCGTCGTTGGTGGTGATCGTCGCCTTTTCCCTGTTCACCCTCTACAACGACTACCTGCAGCGCAACGCCATTCGCGACGACCTGGAAAACTACCTGCATGAAATGGGCGACGTCATGGCCAGCAACATCCAGAACTGGCTGTCCGGGCGCATCCTGCTGGTGGAAAGTGCCGCGCAATCGATCAGCAACGACAGCTCGCCGGAGCGCGTGACCAAGCTGCTGGAGCAGAAGGCCCTGACCTCGTCCTTCGCCTTCACCTACCTCGGCACCGAGAACGGCGAGTTCACCATGCGCCCCGACGAGGAAATGCCCGCCGACTACGACCCTCGCGTGCGCCCCTGGTACAAGGACGCCAAGGCCGCTGGTGGCACCACCCTGACCGAGCCCTACGTCGACGCCGCGACCGGCGAGCTGATCATCACCATCGCCACGCCAGCGCAGTCGGCAGGCGTGGTGGGCGGCGACCTGAGCCTGCAGACCCTGGTCGACATCATCAACGCGCTGGACTTCGACGGCATCGGCTATGCCTTCCTGGTCAGCTCCGACGGCGAGATTCTCGTGCACCCGGACAAGAGCCTGGTGATGAAGAACCTCAAGGACGTCTATCCACAGAACACCCCCGTGATCAGCAACGCCTTCAGCGAAGCCACACTGGACGGCAGCGAGCGCATCCTGACCTTCACGCCGGTCAAGGGGCTGCCCTCGGTCAGCTGGCACATCGGCCTGTCCGTGGACAAGGCCAAGGCCTACTCGATGCTCACCGAGTTCCGTGCCTCGGCGATCATCGTCACGATCATCGCCGTGGTGCTGATCATCGGCCTGCTGGGCCTGCTCATTCGCGTGCTGATGCGACCGCTGATCACCATGGGCAAGGCCATGGAGGACATCGCCCAGGGCGAGGGTGACCTGACCAAGCGCCTCGACATCGAATCCGGTGATGAATTCGGTGCCCTGGCCAGCTCCTTTAACCGCTTCGTCGAACGTATCCACTCGTCGATCCGCGAGGTGTCGTCGGCCACCGTGCAGGTCAACGAAGTGGCCAAGCTGGTGGTCAATGCCTCCAACTCGTCGATGGCCAACTCCGATGAACAGGCCAGCCGCACCAACAGCGTCGCGGCGGCGATCAACCAGCTCGGCGCCGCCGCCCAGGAGATCGCGCGCAACGCCGCGGACGCCTCCAACCAGGCGTCCGATGCCCGTCACCAGGCCGAGGACGGCGGCAAGGTGGTGCAACAGGCGATCCGCTCGATGAGCGAGCTGTCGGACAAGATCAGCGACGCCTGCGCCAAGATCGAGATGCTCAACAGCAAGACCGTGGACATCGGCCAGATTCTCGAGGTGATCAAGAGCATTTCCCAGCAGACCAACCTGCTCGCCCTCAACGCAGCGATCGAGGCCGCTCGCGCAGGCGAGGCCGGTCGCGGCTTCGCGGTGGTGGCGGACGAGGTGCGCAACCTGGCGCACCGCACCCAGGAGTCGGCGCAGGAGATCGAGAAGATGATCGAAGAGCTGCAGGTCGGCTCACGCGAATCGGTCACCACCATGACCGAGAGCCAGCGCTACAGCGAAGACAGCGTGGAGATCGCCAACCAGGCCGGCGAACGGCTGGGCACGGTCACCGCGCGCATCGGCGAGATCGATGGCATGAACCAGTCGGTGGCCACCGCCACGGAAGAACAGACCTCGGTGATCGAGTCGCTGAACATGGACATCATCGAAATCAACACCCTCAACCAGGAGGGCGTGGAGAACCTCCAGGCCACCCTGCGTGCCTGCGGCGACCTGGAGCAGCAGGCTGTGCGCCTCAAGCACCTGGTCGACAGCTTCCGCATCTGAGGCACATCTGGCTCATGAGAAAGGGCGCCGTGGCGCCCTTTCTTCATTCCTGCCCGGAGGTTCGTTCCTGCTGCTCCTGCAGCTGCCGCCAGAGCTCCGCAGCGTCGGGGAAATCGGTGCCATCCTCGTCGCCGAGTGCATCCGGGTCGTAGCGCCGCACGCAGCCTTCACCGAGTGTCGGCGGCGCCTTGGACGTGGCCTTATCCAACGGATCGCTCATTGCCACTCCCCTCGCCGGCACCGCGTTCATGCTGGGCGAATTCCTTGACCGCCCTGAGCACGTCGTGCCGGC
Organism: Ectopseudomonas khazarica; assembly: GCF_017915135.1. Taxonomy (NCBI): domain Bacteria; kingdom Pseudomonadati; phylum Pseudomonadota; class Gammaproteobacteria; order Pseudomonadales; family Pseudomonadaceae; genus Ectopseudomonas; species Ectopseudomonas khazarica. The sequence goes on from NZ_CP068551.1 coordinate 3,900,257, forward strand.
TGATCTGTCCGACCAGGCGACCGTCCTCGATCACCGGCATGCGCCGACGCCGCCCGCGCAGGAAACGCTCCGACAACTCGATGATGTCCGCCTCGGGGGTCACCGTCTCGACCTGGGTGGTCATGTACGAGCTGACGGTGCCGCCGATGGCTTCGTAGTAGGCGCCGGAGAGGATGCCACGCAGGCAGTCGCTCTCCGACAACAGCCCGATCAGGTGCCCTTGCGAATCGACCACCGGCGCCCCGGAAATACGGTGCTCCAGCAGCCGGTTGATGGCGGTGAACAGATCGGTATCCGACCTGAAGGTCACCAGCCGCCGAGTCATATAGTCACGAACCTTGATGGACTTGAGCATGGCCGTTCTCCTCTGACATGCACCGAGCCGGCCCATGCGCCAAGATCAGTCGAAAACCACCGTCTTGTTGTCGTGAACCAGCACTCGGTCTTCCAAGTGATAGCGTAGCCCACGCGACAGCACCATCTTCTCCACGTCCTTGCCCAGACGCACCATTTCCTCGATATCGTCGCGGTGGCTGACGCGCACGACGTCCTGCTCGATGATCGGCCCGGCATCCAGTTCTTCGGTCACGTAGTGGGACGTCGCGCCGATCAGCTTCACGCCACGCAGCGAGGCCTGGTGGTAGGGCTTGGCGCCGACGAAGGACGGCAGGAAGCTGTGGTGGATATTGATCACGCGCTGCGCGTATTCGGTGCACAGTGCCGGCGGCAGGATCTGCATGTAGCGCGCCAGAACGATGACGTCGGCCTGATGCTCCTTGACCAGACGCTCCACCTCGGCGAAGGCCGGCGCCTTGTCCCTGGCATCGACCGGCACATGGAAATAGGGAATGCCGTGCCACTCGACCATGCTGCGCAGGTCGTCATGGTTGGCGATCACGCAGGGGATGTCGCAATCCAGCTCGTTGCTGTGCCAACGGTGCAGCAGGTCGGCCAGGCAATGCGATTCGCGGCTGGCCATCAGCACCACGCGCTTCTTCTGCGCCGAATCGGTGACACGCCACTCCATGGAGAACTCGCGTGCGATGGGCGCGAAGGCCTGCTTGAAACCCTCCAGGTCGAACGGCAGGGAGTCGGCACGAATCTCGTGGCGCATGAAGAACCAGCCACTCTGCGTATCGGAGTGATGGCTCGCTTCGGTAATCCAGCCGTTGTAGGTCGCGAGGAAATTACTGACTTTGGCAACGATGCCGACGCGGTCAGGGCAGGAAATGATCAATCTGAAGGTACGCATAACTAAAACCCCAAGGACGGCGCAAAAGGCGGCCATTCTAACGGCAAGCCTGAAAAACTGCAGTAGCGGCGCGGCTGACGGCGCATTGAATACAGGCGCTGCAAACGCGCAAGAATCGGCGCACTGCCAAGCGGGAAACTTGGAAAACTCCGGAAATAGGCAAACTGAACTAAGCGCGACGACACGGGAAGTTTCAGCACAACTCGGTTATTTCACCCCCCGCTGTTTACTTGCTATAAGTGCACGCCTATTATTCACTCACTGTTGACCCTTACAGATAATTCACGCCAAGGTAATGCCCATGTCGCTGATCAACGAATACCGCAACATCGAAGAAAACATCAAAGAGCTGCAAGAACGCCTGAAGAACATGTCGCAAGACGACAAGCTGAAGAAAGAGCTGGAGTTCGAAGGCAAGCTGCGCACCCTGATGGGCGAATACCAGAAGTCGCTGCGCGACATCATTGCCCTGCTCGACCCGGAAGCCAAAGTTGGCAAGAGCACGCGTGCGGCCAAACCTGTAGCCACCAAGCGTGCGCGCAAGGTCAAGCAATACAAGAACCCGCACAGCGGCGAAGTGATCGAAACCAAAGGCGGCAACCACAAGACCCTGAAAGAGTGGAAAGCCAAGTGGGGCGCTGACGTCGTGGAAGGTTGGGCCACCCTGCTGGGTTGATGCTTTCCCGCAGCGCAAAACGCCAGCCATGCTGGCGTTTTTTATTGCCGTCCGTTTGTAGAAACTGACCGGGCAAACAGCTTTAGGCAATTATCGCTGGCCGGCGAAAAGTTCCCGCAACATGAGCGCCGGCACAGCCACCGCGTATACCTCCGCGCAATAAACCGCCCCGCTGCCAGCCGACAACTGGCGCCCCGGTTCAACAGCTCCCTGGCACTTGCATGGCCTCACGCCAGGCGCGCCTGCACCGCCTGCGCATGAGCCTGCCACTGCTGCAGAAGTTGCAGTTGCTGCGCATTGCAATCTTGACTCAGCTGTTCGAGCGCGGCGTGAAACTGCGCCAGGGTATTGGGGGCACCGAATTGTGGATCGTTCAGACGCTGCCTGCAGAACCCCAGCCAACGCTGCTGTTCGGCGGAACTCAGGCTGCCGGGGAAGTTGCGCGCGCGATAACGGAACAGCAGTTCCGGCAGGCGTATATCGTCGAATGGCCATTTATCGCTGGCCAGTGCCTCGGGCGATGCATTACGCACCTGTTCGCACAAACGACGATCACGGTCGCCAATGAAGCCATCGTACAGCTGTTGTTCAGGATCGGAACTGCCGGCAAAGGCTTCTTCGCGATAGACATCGGCAAGTTTCGCCTGCCAGGAAGCCTGTGCGTCCTTCAATGTCTGCACGTTACGCTCGCAGGCGGGCCAGTCCAGCTGCAGCCGCTGCCGGTCCGACTCACGCAGTACCGACAGCGGCGCCACCACCGGACAGCGGTTGATGTGCAACAACTTCAAGGGCACCGGCGCCTCACCCTCTGCCAGGTCCTCACGGCGCGTATACAGGCGCTCGCGCAGCGTATCGGCGTCCAGCTCGAGCAAGGGTGCAGGGTCGGCCTGCAGGTCGCAGACGATCAGCGCGTTGCGGTTGCGCGGGTGCCAGGCCAGCGGCAGCACCGGCGCCAGGTAGTGACGCGCGGCGGAAAAACGCCCGGAGACATGCACCAGCGGCTGCAACAGGCGCACCTGATCCAGCACCCGCTGCTTGCTGCGCAACTGGTACAGGAAGTCATACAGCCGTGGCTGGCGCTCGCGCAGCAGGCGCGCCAGGCCGATGGTCGCGCGCACGTCGGAGAGCGCGTCGTGGGCCTGGCCATGGTCGATACCGTTGGCCTGGGTCAGCCTCTCCAGCTTGAGCGATACGCGCCCGGCCTCCTCCGGCCACTCGATCCCCTCGGGGCGCAGAGCATAGGCGGTGCGCACCAGATCGATCAGGTCCCAGCGGCTGTTGCCACCCTGCCACTCCCGCGCATAGGGGTCGAAGAAGTTGCGGTAGAGGCTGTAGCGCGTCACCTCGTCGTCGAAACGCAGGCTGTTGTAGCCGGCGCCGCAGGTGCCCGGCGCCGCGAGCGCGGCATGCACCCGCGTCATGAACTCGCCTTCGTCGAGCCCCAGCTGCTGCAGGCGTTGCGGATCGATGCCGGTGACCAGGCAGGCCGCCGGATGCGGCAGGATGTCATCGCTGGGCCGACAGTAGATGTTCAGCGGCTCGCCGATCTCGTTGAGTGCTTCATCGGTACGAATGCCCGCCACCTGCAACGGGCGGTCGCAACGCGGATTGATCCCGGTGGTTTCGTAGTCGTACCAGAAGATGCTGGCAGTCATGGGCGGCTTCCCTCCGAGGCAAATGTGCCGGGAGTCTACCATTCGCGTCCGGGCGCACCGAGCCGGGCGAAGCATGAACCAGCGCACAGCCATCGCATCCGCGTGCGCCTACCTCTTGTAAGGCGCGCGCCCTTGCCACTAGGATTACCGCCCCCTTCCCACTCAACGACAAGGATGCTGACATGAGTGAAGCAACCACCCCCAATCCCTATGCCGCTCCGGCCAGTGACCTGCAACCATCCACCCAGGGTGGTACGCCAAGCATCGAAGAGGCGCTGGCGCGCGGTTACGACTTCAGCATCGGCGACCTGCTGAGCGAATCCTGGAACCGGGTCAAAGGCACCAAGGGCATCATCATCGGCGGCTTCGTGGTGTTCTACGTGGTCCTGCTGGCAGCGACCTTCATCCTCGGTGGCGTGGTCGGCATCTTCACCGCCCTGAGCGAGAACATGCTGGTGATGATCGTCGGCGAAATCCTCATCTCGCTGCTGGCCTCGGCGCTGGCCTATCCGTTCATGGCCGGCATCAACATGGTCGGCATCCGCCGCGCCGCCGACCAGCCGCTGAGCTTCAACGAAATATTCAGCCACTTCGGCCGTACCGTGCCGCTGATCATCACCGCCGTGGTGATGATGCTGATGATCTACCTCGGCATGTTCCTGCTGCTGATCCCGGGCATCTACCTGGCGGTAGCCTACCTGCTGGCGATCCCGCTGGTGGTCGAGCGTGGCCTGTCCCCGTGGCAAGCGCTGGAAACCTCGCGCAAGGCCATCACGCAGCACTGGTTCAAGGTCTTCGGCCTGTTCATCGTGCTCGGCCTGATCGTCATGGTCAGCGCCATCCCGCTGGGCATCGGCCTGATCTGGAGCATCCCGCTGATGGTGGTCGCCATGGGCGTGCTGTACCGCACCATTTTCGGCGTGCTGCCTGCCGCCCAGTAAATCGATGCCCCGGACCCGCCATGCGGGTCCGGTTGCGTTCGTGGCCCGCTGCTCGCTAGCATCGGGCTTTCCCTGATACCCTCCGCCGATGCCCTTACGCTCAAGCGCAAGCCTTCCGACTGACCAGCCTCCCCTGGACACCCGCTATCAGGTCGAAACGCCGGAAGGCATCGATCTGCATCTGCGTCCGGCCGGGCTGGTGCCTCGCGCCCTGGCATTCGCCATCGACCTGGCCATCCGCGGCCTGATCCTGGGCGTGACCTTCATCGTGCTGGGGCTGCTCGGCCAGTTCGGCATGGGCCTGGGCACCATCCTGCTGTTCCTGGTCACCTGGTGGTACATGGTGCTGTTCGAGGTGCTCAACCAGGGCCGCTCGCCCGGCAAGCAGATGTTCGGTCTGCGCGTGGTACACGATGACGGCACGCCGATCGGCTGGGCCGCCTCGCTGACCCGCAACCTGCTGCGCTTCGTCGACCTGCTGCCGTTCGGCTACACCCTGGGCATTCTCAGCTGCCTGAATCACCCGGCCTTCAAGCGTCTCGGCGACATCGCCGCCGGCACCCTGGTGGTCTACCGTGACGCGCCGCTGAGCAAGCCGCAGCTGCCCGAGGTGGAGCCGCTGCCGGCACCGTTCCCGCTGACGCTCAATGAGCAACGTGCACTGCTCGGCTTTGCCGAGCGTGGCGAGCAGTTGTCCGCGGCGCGCCGGGCCGAACTCGCGACGCTGCTGGCCGAACCGTTGCAGGTGCCCGCCGAGCAGGCGGAGCCGCAATTGAATGGCATCGCCCGTGGCTTGCTGGGGAGCACGCCATGAAACAGAGTCTGTTCGAGAACCGCCACCAGAGCGACTGGGAGGCCTTCGCCGGCCAGCTCGACGCGCTCGAGCGTGGCAAGGCCGAGGCTCAGGCCTGCACCCGCTTCGCCGCCGACTACCGGCAGCTCTGCCAGCACCTGGCCCTGGCCCAGGCGCGTGGCTACAGCAGCCACCTGATCGATCAGTTGCAGCAACTGGCCATGCGCGGCCACCAGCAGTTCTATCGCCACCGCAGCCACCTGGGCGCGCAGATCATCCGCTTCCTGTTCGGCGGCTTTCCGCGCCTGGTACGCAGCGAATGGCGCAGCGTGTGCGTGGCCAGCCTGCTGTTCTTCGGCAGCCTGGGGCTGATGGGGCTGCTGACCTACCTCTACCCGGAGCTGATCTACAGCCTGGTCAGCCCCGATCAGGTCAGCAACATGGAACACATGTACGACCCCGATGCACGTCGCCTCGGCCGCTTCAGCGAGCGTGGCTCCGGCGACGACTGGATGATGTTCGGCTTCTACATCATGAACAACATCGGCATCGCCTTTCAGACCTTCGCCAGCGGCCTGCTGCTTGGCCTGGGCAGCCTGTTCTTCCTGCTCTTCAACGGCCTGATGATCGGCGGCGTGGCCGGCCACCTGACCCGTATCGGCTACGGCGAGCCCTTCTGGTCGTTCGTCATCGGCCATGGCGCGTTCGAGCTGACCGCCATCGCCCTGGCCGGAGCCGCCGGCCTCAAGCTCGGCTGGGCCCTGCTGGCCCCCGGGCGCCTGCCCCGTGGCGAGGCACTTCGCCTGGCGGCCGGCAAGGCGATACAGCTGGTCTGCGGGGTGATCCTGTTTCTCCTGGTGGCCGCCTTCATCGAGGCCTTCTGGTCGTCCACCACCTTCGCCAGCCCCGACATCAAGTACGCCGTCGGCAGCGGCCTGTGGCTGCTGGTGCTGAGTTACCTGCTGCTGGGCGGACGGAGACAGCATGCGCCTGACTGAAGCCAGCGTCGCCATTCGCCCGCGCAGCGCCTGGGAGGCCATGGACCTTGGCGTGCTGCTCGCGCGCCGCCACGCCGGCCTGCTGATGGCCAGCTGGGCGCTGGTCACCCTGCCCCTGTTCGCCCTGCTCTGCGCCGTGCTGTGGCAGTACCCGGGCTGGGCGGTATTCCTGTTCTGGTGGCTCAAGCCTGCCTACGAGCGCCTGCCGCTGTACATCCTCTCGCACGCCCTGTTCGGCAATACCCCCTCGCTGAAACAGGCCCTGCGCGCCCTGCCCGGACTGCTGCGCCCGCAACTGCTGGCCAGCCTGACCTGGCGCCGGCTGAGCCCGACGCGCAGCTTCGACCTGCCGGTGCTGCAACTCGAAGGGCTGTCCGGCAAGGCGCGCGGCCAGCGCCTGGTGGTTCTTGGCCAGCGCGACAGCGCCGCGGCCACCTGGCTGACCCTGGTCGGCATGCACCTGGAGCTTGCCCTGTGGATGGGGCTGATCGTGCTGTTCTACATGATGCTGCCGCAGCAGGTGGAGCTGAACTGGAGCTGGGAAAGCGTCATCGCCGCCAGCAGCGGTGAGTGGCTGTGGCTCGAACACCTTTCCAACCTGCTCTATGTCCTGCTGCTGATCGTCTGGGAGCCGGTGTACGTGGCCTGTGGTTTCACCCTCTACCTCAATCGCCGCACGGCACTGGAAGCCTGGGACATCGAACTGACCTTCCGCCGCCTGCGCCAGCGCCTGACCGGCAGCGCCTATGCCGTGCTGCTGGGTTGCGCGCTGCTGCTGACGCAACTGCCGGGCAACGCCTGGGCCGACACGCCGCCCGCCGCCAGCGAAGCGGTCGATGCCCAGGGCCCCGACGCGCCACGCCTGCTGCACCAGCCGCTGACCAGCCAGGCGGCTCGCGACGACATCGAAGCGCTGCTCGACGAACCGCCGTTCCAGCATCGCGAGACCGTCACCCGCTGGCGCCTGGGTGAGGAGAAGTCCGCCGAGGAGGCCGACCCGGAAGACGCGAAAGCCCTGCTGCAGATGATCGAGAACCTGTTCAAGCTGAGCGAATGGTGGAAGAGCCTGGATATCGTCGCGCAGGTATTCGAAGTGCTGCTGTGGGCGGCCCTGGCGTGCCTGCTGGCCTACATCCTGTGGCGTTACCGCGAATGGCTGCAGGCCTTCGGTGAACGCCTGGGCCTGCCCAGCCGTCGCAAGGTGGAGGTGCCAAGGCAGCTGTTTGGCCTGGAACTGGCCCCGGAGAGCCTGCCCGACGACGTCGCCAGCGAGGCCGAACGCCTCTGGGCCGAGCAGCCACGTGCTGCCCTCGGCCTGCTCTACCGCGCCCTGCTCAGCCGCCTGCTGCATCAACACCGCCTGCCCTTGAAGCAGTCGCATACCGAGGGTGAAGTGCTGCAACTGGTCGTCGCGCTCCAGCAGCAGGAACTGGAAGCCTACAGCCGCCTGCTGACCCTGCACTGGCAGGCGCTGGCCTACGGACATCGCACGCCTGCCGAGGCGCTGCGGCCGAACCTCTGCCAGGGCTGGCGCGACCTGTTCGGCACGGAGCAACCCGCATGAGCCGGCGCGTCGGTTTCGCCCTTGGCGCGAGCCTGCTGCTGGTGGTCGGCCTGCTGGCCATCTACCTGCTGGGCAAGCTGGAATCCTACGAGGAAGTGGTCGAGCACGGGCCAGCGCCGGAAGTGGCCAGCAGCCCCTACCTCGCGGCCGAGCACTTCCTGCGCCGACGGGGCATCGCGGTCGTGCGCGCCGACGGCCTGGACGTGCTCAACGGACTGCCCAGCGAAGGCCAGACCCTGATGCTGCTGACCGACCGCAACGACATGACGCCACGCCAGGTCGAGCATCTGCTGCAGTGGACGGCCAACGGCGGTCACCTGCTGTTCATCGCCGAACGCCTGTGGGACGAAGAGGAAGGCAAGAGCGGCGACCTGCTGCTCGACCTGCTCGGCATCCAGCAATACATGAGCGACGAGCTGGACGAGGAAGAGGAAGAAGCCGGCGATGCGGACGAGGAGCACGACGACAGCGATGCCTATCCCGAGCTGACCAAGCTCTACCTGGAGAACGAAGAGGCGCCGGCCTACATCGCCTTCGACACCGACTACCACCTGTACGACGCACAGAACCGCGCCCACGCCTGGGCCAACAGCGACGCGGCCACGCACCTGCTGCAGCTGTATCACGGCGACGGCCTGATCACCGTGCTCAGTGATCCGTGGATCTGGCAGAACCGCAACATCGACGAATACGATCACGCCTGGCTGCTCTGGTACCTCAGCCAGGACAGCGCGGTAACCCTGGTCTACCACGCCGACAGCGATGGCCTGGCCAGGCTCCTGCTGCGCCACTTCCCCCTGGCCCTGGTCCTGCTCGCCCTGCTGATCGCAGCCGGGCTCTGGCACGTGGGCATGCGCCACGGGCCGCTGCAGGCACCTGCCAGCCGCGCGCGGCGCCAGCTCGAAGAGCACCTGCGCGGCAGCGCCGACTTCCTCCTGCGCCACGGCGGCCAGCAGAGCCTGCTCAAGCACCTGCAACAGGACATCAATCGCCGAGCCCGACGCCGCTACCCCGGCTTCGAGAAACTCGCCGTCGCCGAACAGTGGCAGGTGCTCGGTCGCCTGACCCGGCTGCCCGCCAGGGAAATCAGCCAGGCCATGCGCCCGCTGCCACCACAACGCCTTTCCGCCAGCGACTTCACCCGCCAGGTCGCCCACCTGCAAACCCTCAGGAATGCCCTATGAGTGAACAGACGCCCGATACCGACAACCTTCCGCCGCAGGCCGCCGCTCCCGCCGCGCCGGCCGCCGCCCCAGGCAACCCGCAGGTGCAGCAGCGCCAGCGTGCCAGCCAGCTGGCCCAGGCCCTGCGCGCCGAATTGCGCAAGGCGGTGATCGGCCAGAGCGCGGTGATCGACGACGTGCTCACGGCGCTGATCGCGGGCGGTCACGTGCTGGTCGAAGGCGTCCCCGGCCTGGGCAAGACCCTGCTGGTGCGGGCCCTGGCCCGCTGCTTCGGCGGCGAGTTCGCGCGCATCCAGTTCACCCCGGACCTGATGCCCAGTGACGTCACCGGCCACGCCGTGTATGACATGCAGAGCGAGCAGTTCAAGCTGCGCAAGGGCCCGGTGTTCACCAACCTGCTGCTCGCCGACGAGATCAACCGGGCACCGGCCAAGACCCAGGCCGCCCTGCTCGAAGTGATGCAGGAGCGCCAGGTGACCCTCGAAGGGCGCGCCCTGCCCGTGCAACTGCCGTTCATGGTGCTGGCGACCATGAACCCGATCGAGCAGGAAGGCACCTACCCGCTGCCGGAAGCCGAGCTCGACCGCTTCATGCTCAAGCTGCGCATGGACTATCCGGAGCAGGACGAAGAGCTGAACATGGTGCGCCAGGTGACCCGCTCGGCCAAGGCCGACATGCTCGAGGTCAGCCCGCTGCGTACGCTGCTGCAGGCCAAGGACGTGCAGGCCCTGCAGAAGATCGCCAGCGACCTGCCACTCGACGATCAGGTCCTCGACTACGCCGTGCGCCTGGCGCGGGCCACCCGCAGCTGGCCTGGCCTGGCCATGGGCGCCGGGCCACGCGCCTCCATCGCCCTGGTACGCGGCGCCCGCGCCCGTGCCCTGCTGCGTGGCGGCGACTTCGTCCTGCCCGATGACATCAAGGGCTGTGCGCTGGCCGTGCTGCGCCATCGCGTGCGCCTGGCCCCGGAGCTGGACATCGAGGGGCTGTCGGTGGACCAGGTGCTGCAACAACTGCTCGATCAGGTGCCGGCTCCTCGCCTATGAAACCCTCGCGCCTGCTCCTCGGGCTACTCGCCGGCCTGTTCGCCGCCGCGGTGCTCCTCGGCGCCTTGCCCCTGCTCGGCGTCGACCTCGCGCAGAGCCTGCTCCCCATGGCCTGGGGCCTGGCGCTGGCGCTGTCGGCGATCGCGATCATCGACGGCTTCTGGCTGCGTCAGCGCCCCTCGCCGCGACTGCAGCGCGAACTGCCAGGCAACCTGCCGCTCGGCCGCTGGAGCGAGGTGCAGCTGACCGCTCACCACGACTTCACCCAGGCGCTGGAGATCGAGGTGTTCGATCACGTCCCCGAGGGCATGGCATTCGAGCACCTGCCGCAGCGCATCAGCCTGCATCCCGGCCAGCAGACGCGCGTCAGCTATCGTCTCAAGCCGCTGGTACGCGGTCACTTCCACTTCGCCCGCTGCGAGCTGCTGCTGCCCAGCCCGCTGCGCCTGTGGCAGGCCAGGCGCGTGCTGCAGCTCGAGGGTGAAAGCCGCGTCTACCCCGACTTCGCCCGCCTCTACGGCGCGCAACTCAAGGCAGTGGACGACTGGCTCAGCCAGCTCGGCGTGCGCCAGCGTCCCCGTCGCGGCCTGGGCCTGGAGTTCCATCAGCTGCGCGAGTTTCGCGACGGCGACACCCTGCGCCAGATCGACTGGAAGGCCACCGCACGCAAGCGCACACCCATCGCCCGCGAGTATCAGGACGAACGTGATCAGCAGATCGTCTTCCTGCTCGATTGCGGCCGTCGCATGCGCAGCCAGGACGACGAGCTGTCGCACTTCGACCATGCCCTCAATGCCTGCCTGCTGCTGAGCTACGTGGCCCTGCGCCAGGGTGACGCCGTCGGCCTGGCGACCTTCGCCAGCCAGCAGCCGCGCTACCTGGCCCCGGTCAAGGGACCGGCGCAGCTGAACGTGCTGCTCAACGCCGTCTACGACCTGGAAACCAGCCAGTTGCCGGCCGACTTCAGCGCGGCGGCCGACCTGCTGCTGGCCCGCCAGCGTCGTCGCTCGCTGGTGGTGGTGGTGACCAACCTGCGCGACGAAGACGACCACGAACTGCTCGCCGCCGTGCGTCGCCTGTCGCGCCAGCACCGGGTGCTGATCGCCAGCCTGCGCGAGGAAGCACTGGACCGCCTGCGCCAGACGCCGGTGGAACAGTTCGACCAGGCCATCGCCTACTGCGGCACGCTGGACTACCTCAACGCCCGCGCCGACCTGCACGAGCGCCTCGCCGCGCACGACGTGCCGGTGCTCGACGCCCGTCCGGGAGAACTGGGACCGGAGCTGGTCAGCAGCTACCTGGCCTGGAAGAAAGCCGGCGCACTTTAGTCGCCCGGGACGGTCCAACGCGCTGACGCAAAGGCCCTGGCATCGGCTTTCCCACACAGATGTTGCGTGGTTATGGCCGAGACCGGGTGCTATCATCGCGAGTCTGCGGCGCAAGGAGTACAGACTCCACGCCGCTTACGGGCCGCCCGTGATCGGCCTTGCGCATACCGCACACGACCTGAGTAGGAGATAGACCATGGCTTTTGAATTGCCGCCGCTGCCTTACGAAAAGAATGCTCTCGAGCCGCACATTTCCGCCGAGACCCTGGAATTCCACCACGGCAAGCACCACAACACCTACGTGGTAAACCTGAACAACCTGGTGCCGGGCACCGAGTTCGAAGGCAAGAGCCTGGAAGAAATCGTCAAGACCTCCTCGGGCGGCATCTTCAACAACGCCGCGCAGATCTGGAACCACACCTTCTACTGGAACTGCCTGTCGCCGAACGGCGGTGGTCAGCCGACCGGCGCCCTGGCTGATGCCATCAACGCCGCCTTCGGTTCCTTCGACAAGTTCAAGGAAGAGTTCAGCAAGGTCTCCATCGGCACCTTCGGCTCCGGCTGGGGCTGGCTGGTGAAGAAGGCCGACGGCTCCCTGGCCCTGGCCAGCACCATCGGCGCCGGCTGCCCGCTGACCAGCGGCGACACCCCGCTGCTGACCTGCGACGTCTGGGAACACGCCTACTACATCGACTACCGCAACCTGCGTCCGAAGTACGTCGAGGCGTTCTGGAACCTGGTCAACTGGGACTTCGTCGCCCAGAACTACGCGGCCTGAGTTCAAGCCCCGTAATCCGAAGAACCCGGCCTCGATGGCCGGGTTTTTCGTATCTGCCGCCCGCATTCACAGCAGGCGCCTCGGCGAGAACGCCGCCCCGCGCTCCTCCACGCGACTGACCGCCTGGCTCAGCACACGGTCGGCGCGCACCGGCCCGAGAAACTCGCACAAGCCGATATAGAGCAGATTGAGCAGCTTGCGCAGTTGCTCCAGGCCCAGTGCGGCGATGCCATCGGCACTGCCCTGCTCGAACCAGGTGCGCAGCTGCGTGGTCAGTTCCGGCCCCACTTCCATGCCAGCCAGGTTGCCGGCGGCGAACCCGCGCAAGGCCGCCTGCTGCGCCGCATCGAGCTGCTCCAGCAAGGCCTGGCCCAGGGCCAGGAAGGTCGCCTGCGCCGCCGCATCGGGTGTCGCCACCCGCCTCACCGCCTCGTTGCGCCCCTGGCGCCATGCGGCCAGCTGCTCCTCCGGGTCCGGCAGCAACTGCGAAGGCGGGCCGGTCAACGCCCCCACCAGCTCCCGGTACAGGCGGGCGCGCTCCAGCTTGCGCTCGGTGCGCAGCACCACCTCGGCGAGGAATTCGTTCAGGGCGAAAGGTGGCTGCTCCGCGTACTTGTTTTCCCAGAGCGCCAGCAACGGCCACACCTCCTCCTCCGAGAAGTGCCCGACCAGCCCGGTGTAGATCGCCCGACGCCGCAGACTCAGTCTCATCCTCAGCCCCTCCTCGACCACTGCTCGCTATCGAAGGTCTGCGTCTGGTTGAATTCCGGGTAGCCGACCTCGGCATGCTCGGCGAAATCCAGCCCACGTTGTTCGTGCTGCGTGGAGACACGCAGGCCGATGGTCTTGGCCAACAGCAGGTAGACCAGCAGGGACAGCGGAAACGCCCAGAGAAAGGCCGCCACGACCCCCAGGGCCTGCACGCCGACCCGCGCCCAGTTGAACAGGTCGCCCTGGTAGAACAAACCGGCGGCCAGCGTGCCCCAGATACCGGCAAAGCCGTGCACCGGCACCGCGCCGACCACATCGTCGAGTTGCAGGCGGTCGAGCAGGCGCATGCCGTAGACCACCACGAAGCCGGCGACCAGGCCACTGAGCAGCGCGAACCCCGGCGCCATGCTGGCACACCCCGCCGTGATGCCGACCAGCCCCCCGATAGAGCCGTTGACCGTCGTGGTCAGCAGTATCGGGCTGGCGGTGCTGCGTTGTGCCAGCAACGCACCGAGCGCCCCGGCGGCGGCGGCGAGATGGGTGTTCAGGGCGATCAGCCCCAGGCTGCTGCTGACCGCCAGGTTGCTGCCGGCATTGAAGCCGAACCAGCCCACCCAGAGAATGAAACCGCCCAGCGCCACCAGGCCGAGGTTATGCCCGGGAATCATGCGCGGCGTGCCATCGGCGGCGAAACGCCCCAGGCGCGGCCCGAGCACCAGGATTCCGGCCAGCGCGCACCAGGCGCCAATGCTGTGCACCACGGTGGACCCGGCGAAGTCGACGAAACCCAGCTTGGCCAGCCAGCCCTGACCACCGTACATCCCGCCCCATACCCAGCTGCCGAATATCGGGTAGATGACGCCACTGATCAGCAACGCACCAACCAGGTAGGCGCCATAGCGCGTACGCTCGGCCATCGCACCGCTGGCGATGGTGGCGGCGGTCGCGGCGAACATCATCTGGAACAGCAGGAAGGTGTAATCCCAGGGTTCGGCCTGGTTCAGCGCGAAGTGACTCATGCCGAACCAGCCGCTGAGGTTGGCGCCGAACATCAGGCCGAAGCCCAGCAGCCAGAACACGATGCCGCCGACGCAGCAGTCCATGTAGTTCTTCATCATCACGTTGACCGCGTTCTTGGCCCGCGACATGCCGCTCTCCAGCAACGCGAAGCCCGCCTGCATGAAGAACACCAGCACGCTGGCCAGCACCAGCCAGGCCGTATTGGCAGCCTCCTCCGAGGCGGCATGGGCCTGAGGGGCGAAGCCGACGGCGACGAGCAACAGCACGAGTGTTTTCATCACGACCCCCCTTCCGATCGATGCCCGGACTTCGCAACTCTTGTGCCAGCATCCAGTGCCAAGGGATGTCGCGCCTCAGCCGGCACAGGGCCGACGAACGGCCAAGGCGACCAAGGGCCTCAAGTCCGGCAGAATCGCACCGACATAAAGCAGGGAATCATGCCGATGGCATCGATTCGCACCAGGACCGTTCCTTATGGAATAAAAAGTGCCACCAGGCATGATGGCCCTTTGACGGCTAGAACGAGATTGCCAATACTCTCGTCTGACTGACGCTGTAAGCATCGACATAAGGAATTGCCTTTGAAGCTGGAATTGAAAAACAGCTTGTCGCTCAAGTTGCTCCGCGTAGTGCTGCTTTCGGCACTGGTGGTCGGGGTGGTATTGAGCTGCGCGCAGATCGTGTTCGATGCCTACAAGACGCGCCAGGCAGTATCCAACGACGCCCAGCGCATCCTCGGCATGTTTCGGGACCCCTCGACCCAGGCGGTGTACAGCCTGGACCGGGAAATGGGCATGCAGGTCATCGAGGGGCTGTTCCAGCACGAGTCGGTGCGCTACGCCGCCATCGGCCATCCCAACGAACCCATGCTCGCCGAGCGCAGCCGGGATCTGGCGCAGATACCGACACGCTGGCTGACCGACCCGATCCTCGGCCAGGAACAGCAGTTCTCCACCAAGCTGGTGGGGCGCGGTCCCTACAGCGAGTACTACGGCGACCTCAACATCACCCTCGACACCGCCGCCTATGGCGAGAGCTTCGTCACCAACTCGGTGATCATCTTCGTCTCCGGCGTGTTGCGGGCCATGGCCATGGGCCTGGTGCTCTATCTGGTCTATCACTGGCTGCTGACCAAGCCGCTGTCGAAGATCATCGAGCACCTGACCAACATCAACCCCGACCGCCCCAGCGAACACAAGCTGCCCATGCTCAAGGGCAACGAGCAGAACGAACTGGGGCTGTGGATCAATACCGCCAACCAGTTGCTGGCCTCCATCGAGCGCAATACCCACCTGCGCCGCGAGGCCGAGAACAGCCTGTTGCGCATGGCCCAGTACGACTTCCTCACCGGCCTGCCCAATCGCCAGCAACTGCAGCAGCAACTCGACCAGATCCTCGAAGACGCCGGCCGTCTGCAACGCCGCGTCGCCGTGCTCTGCGTCGGCCTGGACGACTTCAAGGGCATCAACGAGCAATTCAGCTACCAGAGCGGTGACCAGCTGCTGCTCGCCCTCTCCGACCGCCTGCGCAGCCACAGCGGGCGCCTCGGCGCCCTGGCGCGCCTGGGCGGTGACCAGTTCGCCCTGGTTCAGGCCGACATCGAACAACCCTACGAGGCCGCCGAGCTGGCGCAGAGCGTGCTCGACGACCTGGAGCTGCCCTTCCTGCTCGACCAGCACGAAGTGCGCCTGCGCGCCACCATCGGCATCACCCTGTTCCCCGAAGACGGCGACAGCACCGAGAAGCTGCTGCAGAAAGCCGAACAGACCATGACCCTGGCCAAGAGCCGCTCGCGCAACCGTTACCAGTTCTACATCGCCAGCGTGGACAGCGAGATGCGTCGCCGTCGCGAGCTGGAGAAGGACCTGCGCGACGCACTGGCGCAGAACCAGCTGCACCTGGTCTACCAGCCGCAGGTGGACTACCGCGACCATCGCGTCGTCGGCGTCGAAGCCCTGCTGCGCTGGCAGCATCCGCAGCACGGGTTCGTCCCGCCCGACCTGTTCATCCCGCTGGCGGAACAGAACGGCACCATCATCCCCATCGGCGAGTGGATCCTCGATCAGACCTGCCGCCAGCTGCGTGAATGGCACGACCAGGGTTTCAGCGACCTGCGCATGGCGGTCAACCTGTCCACGGTGCAACTGCACCACGCCGAGCTGCCCCGGGTGGTGAACAACCTGATGCAGGTCTATCGCCTGCCGCCGAAGAGCCTGGAGCTGGAGGTGACCGAGACCGGCCTGATGGAAGACATCAGCACCGCTGCCCAGCACCTGCTCAGCCTGCGCCGCTCCGGCGCGCTGATCGCCATCGACGACTTCGGTACCGGCTACTCCTCGCTGAGCTACCTGAAGAGCCTGCCGCTGGACAAGATCAAGATCGACAAGAGCTTCGTGCAGGACCTGCTGGAAGACGAGGATGACGCCACCATCGTTCGCGCCATCATCCAGCTCGGCAAGAGCCTGGGCATGCAGGTCATCGCCGAGGGCGTGGAAACCGCCGAGCAGGAGGCCTACATCATCGCCCAGGGTTGCCACGAAGGTCAGGGCTACCTGTACAGCAAGCCACTGCCGGCACGCGACCTGACCCTCTTCCTCAAGCAGGCCAGACGCCTGAGCTCCGCTGCCACGCTCTGAGCGCATACAGACCCGCAAACGAAAACGCCGCGCCCCTCTGCAGGGACGCGGCGTTTGCATGTGCGCCAGTCGGTATGCCAGGCGCTACCAGCTCTGCACGCCGAACAGCCAGGCCGTCGCCAGCGCGCCGACCAGGCACAGCACGGCGCCAGCCGCTGCCTGCCAGTAGAAGCCACGGGCCAGCTCGTCCTCGCCGCTGTTGGAAAGGATGAAGGGCTGGCGCTCTCCGGGCTTGGCCATCTGGTTCTGCGCCGGCTCCGCCGCCTTGAGTCGATGGCGGTCCTCGGCCTCCAGCTGCGCGGCCAGGCGCACGCGGTTCCACTCCTGCTCATCGAGCTGGCCATTGCCGTCGCTGTCGAAACGCCGCAGCAGGCCGACGTAGTCGCCCTTCCACTCGCGGATCACCTCGCCCTGCGCCGACTGCATGTCGAAGCCCTGCTGCGCGGCGCCATGCGTGCTGAAGTCGCCGATGGCGTACAGCGGCTGGCCGACGTGGAAGCGCTCCTCGCTGTAGCGGTAGCGCTGGCCGCTGCTGAGGAAGCCGAGCAGGCCGGTCTTGGCCGGCCCCAGCGGATGGCGCAGGTTACCCTCCCAGACCTCGCGCACCGCCGCGCGGATCTCCGCACCCCGCGGGTCGATCAGGCACTCTCCGGTGCCATCGACCAGGCGCAGCCAGGCATCGCTGGCTCCGCTCTCGACGACCCGCCAGCTGCGCTTGCTGCCACTGGAGCGGTATTCCTCGATACGAAAGCGCCACCACAGACACGGTTTGCCGGTCAGCGGCCCGCTCAGCTGCATGTCCGGCAGCGCCTCGAGCACACCGTAGAGTTCGACGTAGCCCTGCGCCGCCGAACGAATCTTCGAGGTCGGCGTATCGAGCAGATGACGCGCCTGCGACCAGCGCCGCAGGCACCACCAGGCCCCACCCAGAAAAGCACCGAGGGCGAAAGCCAGCGTTAGGAAGAAACCGAAAGGATCACCCTGCATCACCGGCGGATGCTCAACCGAACAGCGATTTCATGTCGACGTCGGCCTTCTCGGCATCGCTGAACACCAGCAGCTCGGCTTCGCGGAAGTTGAACATGCGCGCGACGATCACGTCCGGGAACTGCTCGATGCGCACGTTGTTGAGGTTGACCGCTTCGTTGTACAGCTCGCGGCGGTCGGCGATACCGTTCTCCAGGCCGCTGATGCGCTGCTGCAGGTGCTGGAAGCTGTCGTTGGCCTTGAGCTCGGGGTAGTTCTCGGCCAGGGCGAACAACTGGCCGAGGCCGGCGCGCAAGCCGCTCTCGGCCTTGCCCAGGGCGCTGACATCGTGCTGCTCGCGCGCGCTGGCCACGGCACTGCGCGCTGCGATGACGCGCTCCAGCGTGGCGCTTTCGTACTGCATGTACTGCTTGCAGGTCTCGACCAGCTTGGGCAGCTCGTCATGGCGCTGCTTGAGCAGCACGTCGATGTTCGACCAGGCCTTGCTGACGCCATGCTTGAGGCGCACCAGGCCGTTGTACAACGACACCGCGTAGGCACCCAGCAGGACGAGGACAACGATCACGATCACGGTGGTCAGGCTCATGCAGTTTTCTCCATGCAGAACTGCGAATCAGGTGCTGGCATTCTAGCGGCAGCCGCGCCTCTCGACAGCGATATCCTGCACAGCGACGCATAATGGCCTTTACACATAATGCGAAACATTTGCATTATGTCGCAGTTTTTCAGGTACCACCGAGTATCAGGCCCATTTCGTTAACGCAAAGGACCCCGCCATGATTCGTATGCCCCTGGCCTCCGCCAGCCTGCTGGCCATCGCCATTTCCCTCGCTGGCTGCGGCGAAGACAAAGCCCCCGCTCCCCAGGCCGCCGCACCTGCCGCCGCCACCGAGAGCGCGGCCCCTGCGCCTGCCGCGAAGGTCGACGAGGCTGCTGCGAAGGCGGTGGTCAATCATTACGCCGACCTGGCCTTCGCGGTCTTCAGCGACGCCGCCAGCACCGGCAAGGCGCTGCAGAGCGCGGTCGACGCCCTGCTCGCCGAGCCCAGCGAAGCCAACCTGAAAGCCGCGCGTGAAGCCTGGCTGGCGGCCCGTGTGCCTTACATGCAGAGCGAAGTGTTCCGCTTCGGCAACCCGGTGGTGGACGAGTGGGAAGGTCAGCTCAACGCCTGGCCGCTGGACGAAGGCCTGATCGACTACGTCGCCGACGACTACCAGCACGCACTGGGCAACCCGGGCGCGCAAGCCAACATCATCGCCAACACCGAGATCCAGGTCGGCGAAGACAAGCTCGACGTCACCGAGATCAACGGTGAGCTGCTGGCCAGCCTGAACGAGCTGGGCGGTTCCGAGGCCAACGTCGCCACCGGTTACCACGCCATCGAATTCCTGCTCTGGGGCCAGGACCTGAACGGCACCAACCCGGGTGCCGGCGAGCGTCCGTACACCGACTACCTGGTTGGCGACGGTGCCACCGGTGGCCACAACGAGCGTCGCCGTGCCTTCCTCAAGGCCGCCACCGATCTGCTGGTCAGCGACCTGAATGACATGGTCGAGCAGTGGAAGGACGGCGTCGAAGGCAACTACCGCAGCGAGCTGGTCGCCGACTCGGGCGAGAACGGCCTGCGCAAGATGCTGTTCGGCATGGGCAGCCTGTCGCTGGGCGAACTGGCCGGCGAGCGCATGAAGGTCGCGCTGGAAGCCAACTCCACCGAAGACGAGCACGACTGCTTCAGCGACAACACGCACAACTCGCACTTCTACAACGGCAAGGGCATTCGCAACGTTTACCTGGGCGAGTACAAGAAGGTCGACGGCAGCACCCTGACCGGCCCGAGCCTGGCCGACCTGGTGGCCAAGGCCGACGCCCAGGCCGACACCACGCTCAAGGCCGACCTGCAGGACACCGAAGCCAAGCTGCAGGCCCTGGTCGACAGCGCCGAGAAGAACAACGTGCACTTCGATCAGCTGATCGCCGCCGACAACGCCGAAGGCCAGCAACTGGTACGCGACGCCATCGCCGCCCTGGTCAAGCAGACCGGTGCCATCGAGCAGGCAGCCGGCAAGCTGGGCATCAGCGACCTGAACCCGGACACCGCCGATCACGAATTCTGATCGACCCTGCCCGTGAAGAACCGGCGTACCCGTGAGGGGCGCCGGTTTTTTTATGCCTGGATGCCGGGAACACAACGGCTCTGCAGGCTGACCAGGGATCAGCTCAGACAGGCCTTGCGGTACTCGCCGGGGCTGACGCCATAGACCTGCTTGAACTGCCGCGACAGATGGCTCTGGTCGGCGAAGCCCAGCTGCGTGGCCACGCCGATCGCGGAGCAACCGCTCCTGAGCAGCGCCCGCGCCTGTTCGAGACGCCGCTGCTTGAGCCAGGCATGGGGGGGCAAGCCCGTCGCGCGGCGGAACACCCGGGCGAAATGGAAGGGGGACAGATTGACCGCGGCGGCGAGCTCTTCCAGCGATGGCGGCTCGAGCAACTGCTCGGCGAGCATCTGCTTGGCGCAGGATACCGCCCAGGGTTCGCGCCCCGGCGCGGCCGCCTCGCCGACCCGCCCGTGGTGCTGGAACAGCAGCAGAATCGCCTCGCGCCAGGCCAGTTGCTGCTGCAGCGCCTCGGCGCCGTCCTCCAGCAGGCGATGCAGCTGCAGGAAGGCCGTGTGCAGACACGGGTCATCCAGCACGCTGACGGCGAACGAGGGCATGCCGGACCTGGCCAGCCCGAGTTCCTGCAATGCCCCCAGCACCTGGGCGTTGTCGGGATAGAAGCCACGGTAGCGCCAACCGTCGTCGTGCGCCTTGGAGCCGGTGTGCACCTCGTCCGGGTTGATCAGCACCATACTGCCCTGCGGCGCCAGGTGGTCGCTGCCACGGTGGCGGAAACGCTGGGCGCCGTGCTCGATCACGGTGAAGACGAACCCCTCGTGCACGTGCGGGGCGAAGCGTTGCTGGAGATAGCGCGCCTGCAGCAGCTCGACGCCACACAGCGCCGAGGCCTGCCAGAAACGGGTCTGCTCGCGACTCTCCATCAGGGCTCAGGCGCCGAAGCGTGCCTCCAGGGCTTCCCGCACGGCCGGCCACTCCAGGTCGGTCATGCTGTAGAGAACGGTATCGTCGAGGCGGCCATCGGCCAGCCGGCGGTGGTTGCGCAGCAGCCCTTCACGCACGGCGCCGAGCTTCTCGATGGCGCGTTGCGAGCGCAGGTTGCTGCCGGCGGTCTTCAACTGCACGCGCACCATGCCCCAGTTGTCGAAGGCATGCCTGAGCATCAGGTACTTGATCGTGCCGTTCAGGCCGGTGCCGTGCTGGCTGCGGTCGAGCCAGGTCCAGCCGATCTCGCAGGCCGGCAGGGTGTTCATGAATTCGGCGAAGCGCGTGGTGCCGACCAGTTCGTCACCGAGACGCACGACGAACGGCAACGCGCGCTGCTCACGCAGATCGGCCAGCGCACTGCGGTACCAGTCCAGGCGCTGAGTGCCGCTCATGTACAGCAGTTCGTCGCGATTGCTTTCGGCCAGCGCCACCAGCGCCGGGATGTCGGCATCGGACAGCGGTTCCAGGCGCAGGGCGCCCCGTTGCAACGTCACCAGTTGCGGCTTGAACATAGGGTCCTTCCTCGGACAGAGTCGCAAACCCGGCACGCTATCAGGCCAATGCCTGCGGCACAATCAAGTCCTGTCGCAAAGTGCGCCGGGCAGCCTGCGACCTTGGTCGCAGCCGACGAACTGCCGCTTTGTGCAACACTGATCATCATCAGCCTCGCCTCGGGTGCCAGGCTCACCTCATTCCACCCTGCGTTCCGGAGCCTGCATGTCGCTGTCCCCCGGGCTGATCGCCGCGGTCGCCCTCCTCTACATGGCCATCCTGTTCTCCATCGCCTTCTATGGAGACCGTCGCAGCACGCCCATGCCGCCGAAGATTCGCGCCTGGGTCTACTCGCTGTCGCTGGCCGTGTACTGCACCAGCTGGACCTTCTTCGGCGCCGTGGGCCAGGCCGCCGAGCAGCTGTGGTCGTTCCTGCCCATCTACCTCGGGCCGATCATCCTCATGCTGAGCATGCCCTGGGTGCTGCAGAAGATGGTGATGATCAGCAAGCAGGAGAACATCACCTCCATCGCCGACTTCATCGCCGCGCGCTACGGCAAGTCGCAGTCGCTGGCCATCGTCGTGGCGCTGATCTGCCTGGTCGGCGTGCTGCCCTACATCGCCCTGCAGCTCAAGGGCATCGTGCTCGGGGTCAACCTGCTGATCGGCGAGCATGCGCTGGACACCGGCACCAGCGCGCAGGACACCGCGCTGATCGTGTCCCTGGTACTGGCCCTGTTCACCATCCTGTTCGGCACGCGCAACCTCGACGTCACCGAACACCACCGGGGCATGGTGCTGGCGATTGCCTTCGAGTCGCTGGTCAAGCTGCTGGCCTTCCTCGCCGTGGGCGCCTTCGTCACCTTCGGCCTGTACAACGGCTTCAACGACCTGCTCGCCCAGGCCCACAGCACCCCCGAGCTGGACAGCTTCTGGAACGAGGCGGTGAACTGGCCGGCCATGCTGGTGCAGACCGGCATGGCGATGATCGCCATCGTCTGCCTGCCACGGCAGTTCCATGTCACCGTGGTCGAGAACATCGAGCCCAAGGACCTGCGCCTGGCACGCTGGGTGTTTCCGGCCTACCTGGTGCTGGCCGTGCTGTTCGTCGTGCCCATCGCCCTGGCCGGGCAGATGCTGCTGCCGGCCGGCGTCACCCCCGACTCCTTCGTCATCAGCCTGCCCCTGGCCGAAGCGCATCCGGGCCTGGCGGTCCTGGCCTTCATCGGCGGCGCTTCGGCCGCCACCGGCATGGTGATCGTCGCCTCGGTGGCGCTGTCGACCATGATCTCCAACGACATGCTGCTGCCCTGGCTGCTGCGCCGGCAGAGCACCGAGCGCCCGTTCGAGGCCTTCCGCCACTGGATGCTCACTGCCCGCAGGGTCAGCATCGTGCTGATCCTGCTGCTGGCCTACGTCTGCTATCGCCTGCTCGGTGAAGGCACCAGCCTGGCCACCATCGGCCAGGTGTCCTTCGCCGCCATCGGCCAGCTCGCGCCGGCCATGTTCGGCGCCCTGGTGTGGAAACAGGCCAACCGTCGCGGCGTCTTCGCCGGCCTGATCGTCGGCGCGCTGCTGTGGTTCTACACCCTGGTGCTGCCGCTGGCCGCCCGTGGCATGGGCTGGTCGCTGCACGGTTTCCCCGGTCTGACCACCCTGCTGTACGCCCCCATCGGCCTGCACGTCGACCCGCTGACCCGTGGCGTGGTGCT
This sequence comes from Ectopseudomonas khazarica, assembly GCF_017915135.1. NCBI lineage: Bacteria > Pseudomonadati > Pseudomonadota > Gammaproteobacteria > Pseudomonadales > Pseudomonadaceae > Ectopseudomonas > Ectopseudomonas khazarica. Next base: position 3,923,131 of record NZ_CP068551.1, read on the forward strand.
GTCGCTGGCCGGCAACATGCTGCTGTTCGCCTGGGTCTCCTGGTTCTCCCGCACGCGCGTTTCCGAGCACTGGCAAGCCGGTCGTTTCATCGGCCATGACCTGGGCACCAAGCCGAGCGGGCGCAGCCTGCTGGCCGTGCAGGTAGCGGACCTGCTGATGCTGTCCAGCCGCTTCGTCGGCGAGGAACGGGCGCGGCAGAGCTTCACCCGCTTCGCCCTGCGCCAGGGCAAAGGCAAGGACTTCGACCCCAACCAGCCGGCCAACAGCGAATGGATCGCGCATACCGAGCGCCTGCTCGCCGGGGTCCTGGGGGCCTCCTCGACCCGCGCCGTGGTCAGGGCCGCGATCGAAGGCCGGGAAATGCAGGTCGAGGATGTGGTGCGCATCGTCGACGAGGCCAGCGAGGTGCTGCAGTTCAACCGCGCCCTGCTGCAGGGGGCGATCGAGAACATCACCCAGGGCATCAGCGTGGTCGACCAGAACCTGCGCCTGGTGGCCTGGAACCATCGCTACCTGGAGCTGTTCGAGTACCCCGAAGGGCTGATCTACGTCGGCCGACCGATTGCCGAGATCATCCGCTTCAACGCCCAGCGCGGCATGCTCGGCGGCGGCGATGTCGAGGAGAACGTGGCCAAGCGCCTGTACTGGATGCGCCAGGGCACCGCGCACAGCTACGAACGGGTGTTCCCCAACGGCCGGGTGATCGAGCTGATCGGCAACCCCATGCCCGGCGGCGGCTTCGTCATGAGCTTCACCGACATCACCGAATTCCGCGAAGCCGAGCGCGCCCTCAAGGATGCCAACGAGAGCCTGGAGCGGCGTGTCGCCGAACGTACCCACGAGCTGTCGAAACTGAACCAGGCGCTGACCGAGGCCAAGGCGCACGCCGAGGCCGCCAACCAGTCGAAGACGCGCTTCCTCGCGGCGGTCAGCCATGACCTGATGCAACCGCTGAATGCCGCGCGCCTGTTCTCCGCGGCGCTGGCCCACCAGGACGATGCACTGCCCGGCGAAGCGCAGGAGCTGGTCAGGCACCTGGACAGCTCGCTGCGCTCGGCCGAGGACCTGATCACCGACCTGCTGGACATCTCGCGCCTGGAGAACGGCCGCATCGCCCCGGATCGCCATCCGTTCGCCCTCTCCAACCTGTTCGATACCCTCGCCGCCGAGTTCGGCGTGCTGGCCGTGGAACAGGGCATCGACCTGCGCGTGCACGGCAGTCGCGAATGGGTCGACAGCGACATCAAGCTGCTGCGCCGGGTGCTGCAGAACTTCCTCACCAACGCCTTCCGCTACGCCAAGGGCCGTGTCGTGCTCGGCGTGCGCCGCGAGGGCGGGCAGCTGCGCCTGGAGGTCTGGGACCGGGGCGCGGGAATTCCCGAGGACAAGCGCAAGGTGATCTTCGAGGAATTCAAGCGCCTGGACAGCCACCAGACGCGCGCCGAGAAAGGCCTGGGCCTGGGCCTGGCGATTGCCGACGGGCTCTGCCGGGTACTGTCCCACCGCCTCGAGGTGCGCTCCTGGCCGGGTAAGGGCAGCGTGTTCAGCGTCAGCGTGCCACTGGCCAGAAAACCCGCTGCGAAGCCCCAGGCCCCTGCCCTGTCCGCGACAGACGGCCAGCCGCTGCAGGGCATCCAGGTGATCTGCATCGACAACGAAGACAGCATCCTCACCGGCATGTACAGCCTGCTGTCGCGCTGGGGCTGCCAGGTGTGGACGGCGCGCAACCGCCTGGAGTGCGAGCACCTACTCAGCGAGGAAGTGCATCCGCAGCTGGCCCTGGTCGACTACCACCTGGACGAGGGAGAGACCGGTACCGAACTGATGGCCTGGCTGCGCACCCGCCTGGGCGAGCCGGTGCCCGGCGTGGTGATCAGTGCCGACGGCCGCCCCGAGCTGGTCGCCGCCGTGCATGCCGCGGGCCTCGACTACCTGCCCAAACCGGTCAAGCCCGCCGCCCTGCGCGCCCTGCTCAGCCGCCATCTGGTCCTGCGCGGCTGATCGGACGGGTGGCGGACGACTAGCTGTGATCTCTCAGTAGGTTGTTCATCCGGGGCATTCCCGGAATTCTGGAAGCGCGACCAACACAGCCTTCCAGGAGCCCCGGATGAACCTGCATAAACATGCCCGTCTTACCCCGCGAGGTCGAGCCCTTCTCGTGCAGCGCATGCTCAACGGTCTGCGAGTCGAAGATGCGGCACAAGCCGCTGGCGTCAGTGTGCGTACAGCCTACAAGTGGCTCAAACGCTTTCGTGAGGAAGGTGAGATTGGCCTGATGGATCGTTCATCACGTCCGCACTCATGCCCCCATGCCACGGCAATCGCTCTGGTCGAGCAACTGATCGAGCTACGTCGCTCTCGCAAGACTTACCGGCAGATCGCCCAGATACTCGGCCTGGCCGTCAGTACCGTGGCCCGCCGCCTCAAGCAGGCCGGCTTTCATCGGCTGGCTGAGCTGGAACCTGCTCCTGTGGTGGTGCGTTATGAATACGCCAATCCCGGCGATCTCCTGCACCTGGACATCAAGAAGCTTGGCCGCTTCTGGAAACCCGGGCATCGAGTCACTGGCGACCGTCAGCAGTGCTCCGACGGCGCCGGCTGGGAGTTCATGCACGTGGCTATCGACGATGCGCCCCGACTGGCGTTCACCAGCCTGCATCCAGATGAGCGCGGCAGCAGCGCCTGCCGGGCCTTGCTGCAAGCACTGCGCTACTACCGCGGGCTGAACATCTGCTTTCGGCGCGTCATGACAGACAACGGCGCCTGTTATCGGTCCCGGGCGTTTCAACGGTTGTGTGCTCGACTCAGGCTGAAACACATCCGTACCAAGCCCTATACGCCACGCACCAACGGTAAGGCCGAGCGCTTCATCCAAACGAGCCTGCGTGAATGGGCCTATGCCCGTAGCTACGACACTTCACAGCAGCGAGCAGCGCACCTGCTGCCCTGGCTGCATCACTACAACTGGCACCGACTGCACGCCAGCCTCGGATACCTGCCCCCGATCAGCAGAGCACCGCTTCCACTGAACAACGTACTGGGTTTACACAACTAGCTGCGCTGCAGGAAGCCCTGCAGCAGCTGATGCACGCGCTCGCTGAGCTCGCGGTTGGCGGCCACCGGCAGACCACGTGCCAGCTCGGCCTCGACCACCTGCTCGACGAGCGGACGCAGCTGCAGCAGCTGGGCGCTGAGGCCCTCGAGCTGATCGGCATGCGGCAGCGAGGTCTGCAACAGCGGGTTGACCAGATGACCGGCGATCATCTGCACGATGCCGGTGGAGACCTGCTCGACATGCCGCCGGATCGACTCCAGCTCATCCAGCAGCGCCGGCAGGGGAATGCCGGCGCGATACAGCTGCACCCCGGCCGAGAACAATCGCGGGCTGGGCACGCTGAGGTGATCGCCGGCGAACTGCAGCAGGCCCATGGCCTGTGCCCGCTCGATCAGCGCGTCATCCAGATCGTCAGCGAAGATCGCCTGCAACTCGGCGAACTCCAGGCGCCCCGGCTGCTCCGGTTCCCCCGGGCCACGGATGGCCTGCTCGAGCCCCAGCACGTGAGCCAGGTCGCGCCCCTGGGACCAGGCGTCGAACAGCTCGCGAATGCTGGCGATGCTGTAGCCGCGCTCCAGCAACTGGCCGATCAGGCGCAGCCGCGCCAGGTGCTCGCCACTGTAGATGCCGACACGCCCACGCCGCTCCGGCGGCGACAGCAGCCCGCGATCCTGATAGGCGCGCACGTTGCGCACGGTGGTCTGCGCGGCCTGGGCCAGCTCGTCGACCGTGTATTCGGCGACGACCGCCGCCGACGCAGGCGCGGCGCTGCCGAGCAGGCGCTGAAAGAACAGGGAAACCTCAGTCATGCGCCGATCATAGTCTGGCGCCGAGGCCGTCGCCAACCGTTGCCGGCGCCCCAACCAAGGGCTGGACTTGCTCACCATTGCCCCGGCCGAAAACCGCCGTTGCTGGCGCTGTCCCCCGTTGCAGAGCGCTTCGACACACGCCGGTAACGCCGTAACGCTTGCGCTCGAACGCTGGCGCAACGACTAGGCAAAGGCCACCTGGCGCTCAACAATGACAATTACATCAAACAATGTAATCGTCATTGCCCGGAGCCTGCCATGTTCCCGCTCATCCTGCTCGTCGGTCCTAGCCGATGAACGCGCCCCTGCAACGCCACGACCTGCCGCCGCAGCAACTGGACGTTCACAGCGACGGCCTGCGCCTGCGCAGTTACATCTGGGACAAGGCCGATGCCCCGACCCTGCTGCTGGTGCATGGCTATCCGGACAATCACGAGGTCTGGCTGCCGCTGATCCGCGAGCTGGCCAACGACTACCGCATCGTCGCCTACGACGTGCGTGGCTGCGGCGCGTCGCAGGTGCCGCGACGCGTGCAGGACTACCGCCTGCCACAGCTGGCGCGCGACCTCGAAGCGGTCATCCACACCACCAGCGCAGGTCGCCGGGTACACCTGGTCGCCCACGACTGGGGCTCGATCCAGAGCTGGGAAGCGGTGACCGAACCACGCATCCAGCCGCTGCTGGCGTCCTACACCAGCCTCTCCGGACCGTGCCTCGACCATGTCGGCCACTGGCTGCGCGAACGCCTGAGCCTGCGCCGCCCCAGGGCACTGCTGCAGGCGCTGGGTCAGCTGCTCAGCTCCTGGTACATCGCCTTCTTCCACACCCCGCTGCTGCCGGAGCTGTGCTGGCGCCTGGGTCTGGATCGCGCCTGGCCCTGGTTGCTGAGCTGCCTGGAGGGCGTCAGCGAGCTGCCCCCCAGCAGCACGCAACGCGCCGACGGCATGCGCGGCGTGCAGCTGTATCGCGCCAACTTCATCCGCAGCCTGCTGCATCCGCGTACGCGCAGTAGCCGTGTGCCCCTGCAGCTGATCGTGGCGCTGAACGACCGCTTCGTGCGCCCGCAGCTGTTCGACGACCTGCAGCACTGGGCGCCGTTGCTGACCCGCCGCGAAGTGCGCGCCGGCCACTGGCAGCTGCTGGCCAAACCGGCCAGGCTGGCCGGCTGGCTGCGCGATTACGTCAACGAACTGGAACGAGCGCAACCATGAATCCAGGCAAGCAACCCGCCCTGCAACAGCGCAAGGTGCGCTTCGATTTCAGCGACACGCCTCTGCACTGGGTGCCGAACGAGCCGGAGGCCTCGCACATCATGAACGGCCTGCACCTGTTGCTGCCGGCCGGCGAGTTCTGGTTCTGCAAGGTGTACAACAAGGCCCTGCCGCAGGTCAGCGACCCCAGGCTGCGCGAGGACGTGCGCGGGTTCGTGCTGCAGGAGGCGCAGCACGCCCGAGCCCACGGCAGCGCGCTGACCCCTTACCTGCGCCGCCACGGCATCGATCCGCGCCCCTTCACACGCAAGGTCGACTGGCTGTTCGACAAGCTGCTGTGCGACTACCCCCTGGGAGAAAATCGCCTGAGCCGGCGTCTGCAAACCTGGTGGTTACGCCAGCGCGTCGGCCTGATCGCGGCGGTGGAACACTTCACCTGCGTGCTGGGAGATTGGGTGGTCAACAGCCGTGGGCTCGATCACGCCGACCCGGTGATGCTCGACCTGCTGCGCTGGCACGGCGCCGAGGAAGTGGAGCACCGCTGCGTCGCCCACGACCTGCACGTCCACCTGGGCGGCAGCCTGGCGATGCGCTGGCTGTTCATGCTGATCGCCTCTCCGGCGCTGCTCTACCTGTTCAGCGATGCGATGAAGGTGATGATGCGCCAGGACCCGGCCACGCGTTATCGCCCGGGGTTCCTGCGCATGTGGCATGACCTGGGCAAGCGCGGCCTGCTGCCGAGCACCGCCAGCGTCGGACGTTCCGTGCTGCGCTACTTCGATCCGCGCTTTCACCCGCGCATCGAGGGCGACCTGCAGGCCGCGCTGGACTATCTGGCCAGCTCGCCGGCGGCCCTGCGCGCAGCCGCGGAGAAAGGCGCCGCGTGAACGCCTGGGCAACGCGGGTGCAACGGCGCGGCGGCCTGGATCAGCGCCGAACGCCGCTCACTCGCCCAGCTCATCCAGCGCCGGCAGATCGGCGGAACGCTCGAGCAGTTCGCCCGGCAGGCTCTTGCTGGCGCGTGCGCCCAGCAGCTTGAGGTTCTCCACCCGGCCAACCAGGTTGCCACGCCCTTCGACCAGCTTGTTGCGGGCGCTGGCGTAGGCCTTGTCCAACTGCTGGAGGCGACTGCCCATCTCGTCCAGGTCGGCGACGAAGGCCACGAACTTGTCGTACAGCTGGCCGGCGCGCTCGGCGATCTCGCGGGCGTTCTGGCCCTGGCGCTCCTGGCGCCAGAGGCTGTCGATGACCCGCAGGGTGGCCAGCAGGGTGGTCGGACTGACGATCACCACCTGTTGCTCGAACGCCTCCTGGAACAGGTCCGGCTCGGCCTGCAAGGCAGCCGCGAAGGCCGCCTCGATCGGTACGAAGAGCAGGACGAAGTCCAGGCTGTGCAGGCCTTCGAGACGCTGGTAGTCCTTGCCGGAAAGGCCCTTCAGGTGACTGCGCAAGGAGACGAGATGCTGCTTGAGCGCCTGCTGGCGTACCGCCTCGTCAGCGGCTGCGACATAGTGCTGGTAGGCGCTGAGGCTGACCTTGGCATCGACCACCACCTGCCTGTCGCCCGGCAGACGAATCAGCACATCGGGCTGGAAACGCTCGCCACCGGCGCCCTTGAGGCTGACCTGGGTCTGGTACTCGCGGCCCTTCTCCAGGCCGGCATGCTCCAGCACACGTTCGAGCACCAGCTCGCCCCAGTTGCCCTGGGTCTTCTGCCCTTTCAGCGCTCGCGTCAGGTTGGTCGCCTCGTCGCCCAGGCGCTGGTTGAGCTGCTGCAGGCGCTCCAGTTCCTTGCCCAGGGAGAAGCGCTCGCGCGCCTCCTGCTGATAGCTCTCGTCGACACGCTTCTCGAACGCCTGGATGCGCTCCTTGAGCGGATCGAGCAACTGCCCGAGGCGTTGCTGGCTGGTCTCGGCAAAGCGCTGCTCGCGCTCGTCGAAGATCGCCGTGGCCAGCTCGGCGAACTGCGCGCGCAGCTCGTTGCGTGCACCCTGCAGGTCATCGAGACGCTGTTGCTGGTTGTCGCGATTCTCCTGCAGCTCGGCGGCCAGCGCCGCGCACTCGGCGGTCAGCCGGCGCAGTTCGGCTTCGTTGCGCTCACGTTGCTGGTTCCAGGATTGTGCCGCCTCGCGCGAGATCTGCCGCTCCTGCTGCAGCAACTCGTTCTCGCGACGCAGGCCAGCCAGTTCGGTCTGCTGATCGACCTTGATCTCACTGACCTCGGCCAGCTCGGCGCGGCAGGCATCGAGCTGCGCGAGCACACCGGCCTGGCCGAGTTGTGCGTGTTCCAGGCGCTCCTGCAACAGCGCCTGTTCGCTCTGTTCGCGGGCCAGCCGGCGTTGCAGTGACCAGATGCCGGCCAGGAGCGGCACCAGCGCCGCGACGGCACCGATGGCAAGAGAGAGGGGATCGATTGGCATAGACGCTCCATGTTTGACCGCCGAGCAGTATACCCAGCGGACGATTCACACGGGGCCAGTACGCGGTCAGCGCGACAGACGCTGCAGTTCCTGCTGGGCACCGCGATCACCCGCGCGGGCGGCCTGGCGCAGCAGCTCGTAGCCGATGCGGCGGTCACGGGTGTTGCCGCAGTCGCGGCAGAGCAGCTGACCCAGGCGACTCTGCGCCTGCACGCAGCCTTTGCGTGCAGGCTGCTTGAGCAGGTTGCCGGCGATGCGCTTGACGCTGGGCGTCTTGCCCAGACGCGGATTGTCGAGCAGCCACAGCGCGACGCGCATGGGCAGACGAGAAGAGCTTGGACGGGCTGCGGAGGATGACGACGGTAAAGCGCGAGGCATAAGAAAAACAGGGGTAACTGCCGGGGCGCGCCACTCTACTCCTTTTTTTGCCAAGGTAAAGTCCCGCCAGGCGATTGTTTCGGGCGACTCCGCCAGCCCCGCCACACAATCCACAGAACCTGTGGATAACTCCGTGCACAACTTGGGCGAAAGCGCCGTCAGGCCCGATGCCATGGGCGCTCCGGTCAAACTGACGATTTTTTCACCAATGAAAAAAATGCATATTTTTCATTGACTTAAAAATCAACCACGAAAAATCAAACGTTTAGCGGCGGTTCTGACAGTGAGATGACAGGCTGCCTCAGCATTGTGCACAACTCCGTGCGACATATCCGCGCAGCGCTCTGTTTCGGGGCATCGCCAGCGCTGCGGCAGCATTCATGCGGGGTGTGGCAACTGCCCTTGCACCAGAAACTGCTCCCAGCGAAACAGTCGCGGCTGTCCGGGAACCTGAGCGGGCTTGAACGCCACGTAATCACCCGTGGTTTCGCACAACCAGGCCGTGAGGTTGCGTGGCCGTTTCTCGGCGAACGCCTGCGGCACATAGAGCGCGACATTGCTGCCACCTGCGGGGCAACGCGCCGAGCGGTACTCGAACGCCTGGATATCCGCCGCGCGCATCGCCGCGCCCAGCCGCTGGGCGACGCTGTAATCGCTGGGATGCGCGAGCAGCGCGGCATGCGCATCGAAGGGCGGCAACTGCAACTGGATACCGCGCTCGACGCGATAACGCGCCTCGAAGGTCGAGTGCTCGGAGAGGATGCGCCCACTGGGCGGCGGGCTGAGCATGCCGTTCCACAGCACGAAACGGTAGTACGCCGCCTCGGCCATCGCCGTCTGCAGATGCTGCGCGGCGTAGAACAGACTCGGCTCGTGCACCGTGCCGAAGCGCGAGCCCCAGCGCAGCGGTGGATAACGGAACGGCGTCTTGAGCAGATAGTGCAGCGGCTCGGCAGCCTCGGGCAGCGGCGGCTTGCTGTTCTCCAGCAGGTCTTCGAGCAGCGCCTGCTCCGCCAGGTTGTCCACCAGTTGCGAGGTGGCCACCTGCGCCTGGCTTTCCACCATGCGCAGCAGCTTGCCGCGTAGCGGGCGAACCTGCCGTTCGCCCGCGCATTGTTGCCAGATGTCCATGGCGATCACTCCCGAGAGTAGAGCCTGTGCTCGACGCGGCACGGTCGGCGCGCAGCAGGCTGCGAGTGGCGGCTCAGACCTTGCCGCGAATGGCGTCCAGGTACTCGACGACACGCACCAGGCCCTGTACCTGCCCCATCTGCTGCAGTGGCACGCCAGCCAGATGACGGTTCTCGGTACGCAGGAAGTGCCGCATGTCCTGCAGGTTGCCGCCAAACAGGGCGAACAACGCCCGGTAGGCGCGGATCAGCAACAACGCCAGCTCACCGGTCTTGCTCTGCGGACGCAAGCCGCCGTGCTCCCCCCAGCGACTGATGGCGCTGCGGTGCACACCGACGATATCGGCCAGCTCCTGCTGGGTCAGGCCCAGCTGCTCACGGGTATTGAGCAACGCCTTGGCCAGCACCGCATCGGCATCAGGCTGGCTGCGAATCAATGCACTCATCACATCATCCCTTCAGCTTGTTTTCAACAAAACACATATGAAAAGCCATGAACACACCATAGCACGGAAAGCGGCTTGGCACCCAGGGGAGCATCGGTTAACGTCGGCGCCAGTGCATCGAGCAAGGAGAACTCATGAGCCGCCGGCGTTTCTGGGCGAGCACCTGCGCAGCGATACTGGCGCTGCTGTCGCTACTGGCCTGCTACGCCGGCTACCGCGTGCAGCAACTGCTCGCGGAGCAGCATATCGAGCTGGACTGGCAGCGCCTGAGCCTGTCCTGGCGCGGGGTACGCTTCAGCGACGTCAGCCTGACCCGGCGCCTGGACAGCGAACTCCAGCTGCAGGCCGACCAGGTGCAGCTCGACTGGCTGGCCAGCGAGGCGCCGCGCTACCGCCTGCTGGTGCAGGGGCTGCGGGCCGACTGGCAGGCGCCACAGGCGCAGCAGGACAGCCCGGACACTGACGACCCCGCCCGTCCCCTGCGCGATCTGCTCGACGCCCTGCCCTGGCTACCGCGCCAGATCAGCGTGCGCGAGATGGCGGCGCAGCTGCCCTGCGCAAGCGGTCGCTGCACCCTGAACGGGCATCTCACCCTGCAACGGCTGGACGATGCGCTACTGGTGCAACTGCAGCTGCTGCGGGCAGGCCACAGTGCCACGCTGCAGGCACAGTTGCAGGGGCTGGGCAGCGAGCCGGACAGCAGCCGCCAGCTGCAGATGAGCATGCGCCTGGACGATCAGCCGCAACTGGATCTGCGCAGCGACCTCAGACCCCAGGCCGATGCCGCCATGCGCTGGAGCGGCGACCTGGAGGTCGCCCCCCTGCCCGACCTGGCCTGGGTCAGCACCTGGCTGAGCGAGTGGCTGCCAGCCGCCAGCCCGCAGCTGCCGAGCACGCCACAGCAGGCCGGCGTCAGCGCGCAATGGCAACTGCAGTTGCCTGGCGAGGCCCGGCAGCTCGACGCACTGCTGACAGCCCCCGGCTGGCTGCGGATCGATGCGCGCCTGCCGCAGCCCTGGCCGCTCCCCGGCGTAGGCCCGATCAGCGGTGCGCTGGCGCTCGACCTGCGCAATACCGGCGGCCGCTGGCAGGCGTATCAGGCGCAAGGCGAGCTGCAGCTGGACAGCCGCGACGCGGCCTGGCTGCAGAACGTCCCGGCCGGCCTGCGCCCCGAGCAGCTGCAGCTGGGGATAGCGCCCATGGACAGCGCCACGGACGATGAGCTGGCCCTTCGTCTGACGCTCGCCGCCCAGGGGCCACTCGAACTGCAGGCCGACGCCACGCTCGGCCTGCGCCAGGCCGCAGAGGACTGGGCGCTCGACGTCGGCCAGCTGCAACTCGATGCACGCAGCAAGCGCCTGACGCTGGCCGGCAGCCGCCTCGATGACCTGCACCTGAACCTCAACCTGAGCGGCCATGCCACGGCGCAGCAATGGCAGTTCAGCCTCGGCAGGAACGCAGGCCTTGCTATCCAGCGCCTGCGCGTGGACGAACTCGACCTGCAGCACGTCCAGGCCACGCTCGACGGCATCGACCTGAGTGGCACGCCAGGCTCCACACGCCTGTCCGGGCCGCTGGCACTGCGCGCACGACGCCTGCAATACCCGCCACTGCAGGCGCAGGGTTGGCAGTGGCAAGGCCGCCTCGACGCCAGCGAGGCGAGCCAGGCGCTCGACGGTGCGCTGCTGGCGGACTCGGGCCTGAGCATGGCGCTGAACCTGCGCAACCAGGCCGATGAACTGAGCCTCGCGGCCAGACTCGATGAACTCTTCCTGCGCGCCGGCAATCCGCTGGCCCAGACCCTGGCCAACTGGCCGGGCCTGCTGACGCTCGACAACGGTCGTATCCAGGGCGACGCCACACTGCGCCTGGCCAAGGGCAAGCCGCTGGCGCTGCTGGCCAATCTGAACGGCCGCAACCTGGCCGGCATCTATGACCGCAGCACGCTCGGCGGCGTCGATGCTCAGGCGCAGCTGCGCGTGAACGGCGACCGCCTGACGCTGGAGCTGGCCAACCTCAGCGCCGGGCAGATCGACCCTGGCATCCCTCTCGGCCCGCTGCACCTGCAAGCCAGCTACCAGGCCAGCCTCCGCCAGCCGCTGGCCGGCACCCTGGAACATCGCCGCGCCGAACTGGGCATTCTTGGCGGCAGCCTGAGTCTGGCGCCGGCAAGCTGGGCGCTGGACAAGCCAAGCCAGCTGCTGCCGCTGCGCCTCGAAGGCCTGGACCTGCAGGCGCTGTTTCGCGTGTACCCGGCGGAGGGTCTGGAGGGCAACGGCCTGATCGACGGCAGCCTGCCGCTGCGTATTGGCCAGGGCATCAGCGTGGAGCAAGGCAGGATCGAGGCGCGCGCGCCGGGCGGGCAGCTACGCTTTCACTCGCCGCGCATCCGCGCCATGGGCCAGGCCAACCCGGGCATGAAGCTGGTCACCGACGCGCTGGAAGACTTCCACTACGATCTGCTCGACGGTAGCGTCGACTACACGACCTCCGGCACACTGCAGCTGGGTCTGCGTCTGCACGGGCAGAACCCGGCCATCGAGCAGGGCCGGCCGATCAATTTCAACATCAACCTGCAGGAAGACGTTCCCAGCCTGCTGGCCAGCTTGCAGCTGACCGACAAGGTCAACGACATCATCCAGCAACGAATTCAGCGATGGATGCGCCAGCGTGTCCCTCAAGAGCCCAAGGAGTAGCGCCATGCCCCTATACCGCCTCCTCGCAGTCCTGAGCCTGGGGCTGTTGTGCCAGGCCTGCACGCCGACGGTGCAGCTGGCCATGCCCAACGAGCCGATCAACATCAACCTGAACGTCAAGGTCGAACACGAAATCTATATCAAGGTGGACAAGGCACTGGACAACGTCTTCAACGAAGACAGCGGCCTGTTCTGAGGCAGTCCACGCGTACCCGAGACACCGGGATAGCCGCTGACGGAAACCCGATAGCGCAGCGTTTCCTCAAGGAGAAACATGATGATCCGATACCTTTCGACCCTGCTGCTGGCGTTGACCCTGAGCCTGCCGGCCTATGCCCTGACCCTGAACCAGGCGATGAGCGCCCTGGGTGACGCCAAGGCCAGCGGCCAGCTGGGCGAGCAACCCAACGGCTACCTGGGTGTGGTCCAACCCGGCGGCCAGGCCGACGAGATCGCCCGCCTGATCAACCAGGCGCGCCGCGCCGAATACCAGAAGGTGGCACATGACAACGGCATCAGCCTGAGCGACGTGGAAGCGATCGCCGGCAAGAAGGCCATCGACCGCACGCCCGCAGGCCAGTTCATCCAGCTTGGCGGGCAGTGGGTGAAGAAGTAGAGGCGCCTGCCGCACGCCGAAAAGCAAAGAACCCGCCGAGGCGGGTTCTTTTTTGTCTGCCGGAGCAGCGATCAGGCGTCGGCTTTGCCCACGGCATCCTTGATCAGGGTCTGCAGCTCGCCCTTCTCGAACATCTCGGTGAGGATGTCGCTGCCGCCGACCAGCTCGCCACCGACCCACAGCTGCGGGAACGTCGGCCAGTTGGCGTACTTCGGCAGGTTCGCGCGGATTTCCGGATTCTGCAGGATGTCGACGTAGGCGAACTTCTCGCCGCAGCCCATCACGACCTGGGCAGCACGGGCGGAGAAGCCACACTGCGGGGCGTTGGGCGAGCCTTTCATGTACAGCAGAACGGTGTTGTTGGCGATCTGCTCTTTGATGGTTTCGATGATATCCATGGGGCACCTCAGCATAGACTTCGCGACCCGACGGTCGCCACGGTGGCGCGATTGTAGCGAAAAGCCGAGCACAATGCTCGGCCTTGCCATCGCCGCCTGGCCAGCAGGCCATTCGGCGGCGCATTCGGTACGGCCCCGCGTCGCATCCGCGCTACGCGGCCACCACCTCTACCGGCACGCCATTGAGCACGGCATTGCCTGACAGCGCATCGAGCTGGCGCTCGTCGGTCAGGTCGTTGGCACTGGCCCCGGGCTGGGCACGGGCAATGTCCATCTGCACGCCGGGACGGGCATGCCCCCAGCCATGCGGCAGGCTGACCACGCCGGCCATGACCTCGTCGCTGGCCGCCACCTCCACTTCGATGCTACCGACGCGCGAGCGCACCTGCACCCGCTGACCGTCGGCCAGGCCACGACTGGCCAGGTCCTGCGGGTTCATCAACAGCTGGTGACGCGGCTTGCCCTTCACCAGGCGGTGGTAGTTGTGCATCCAGGAATTGTTGCTGCGCACATGGCGCCGGCCGATCAACAGCAGCTGGTCAGCCGGTTGCGCCTGCTCGGCGAAGCGCGTCAGATCCGCCAGCAGTTGCGCGGGTGCGGCCTGCACTGTCTTGTTCGGAGTCTTCAGGCGCGCCGCCAGGTTCGGCTGCAGCGGCCCCAGGTCGATACCGTGCGGCTGGTAGCGCAGCGCCGCCAGGCTGAGCTTGCGCTCGCTGCGATCACCGTAGGGGCCGAAGCGCAGGCCCATGTCGATCATCTGCTCCGGCGCCATGCTCGGCTTCAGCTCCAGGCTGTTGCGCGCCGCGAACGCCTTGGCCAGGCCAACGAAGATTTCCCAGTCGTGCAGCGCGCCTTCCGGCTTGGCCAGGATCGCCTCGTTGAAGCGCGTGACGTTGCGCACGGCGAAGACGTTGAAGGTGGTGTCGTAGTGGTCGTGCTCCAGCGGCGCCGTGGGCGGCAGGATGAGGTCGGCGTAACGGGTGGTCTCGTTGATGTAGAAATCCACCGCGAGCATGAAGTCCAGGCCTTCCAGCGCCTGCTCCAGCTGCCGGCCATTGGGCGTGGACAACACCGGGTTGCCGGCCACGGTCACCAGCGCACGCACCTGGCCTTCGCCCGGAGTAAGCATCTCCTCCGCCAGGGCCGAGACCGGCAACTCGCCGCCGTACTCCGGCAGCCCGGACACCCGACTCTGCCAGCGGTCGAAATGGCCGCCCGAGGTGCTCGCCACCAGGTCCACCGCAGGCGTGGTGCAGAGTACGCCACCGCTGCGATCGAGGTTGCCGGTGAGCAGATTGATCAGTTGCACCAGCCACTGACACAGGGTGCCGAATGCCTGGGTGGACACGCCCATGCGGCCGTAGCACACCGCCGTGTCGGCTGCGGCGAAGTCCCGCGCCAGCTGGCGAATGGTCGGCGCCGGCACACCGCAGCGGGCGCTCACGCGCTCGGCATCGAAACCGGCAATGGCAGCACGCACCTGCTCCAGCCCCTCGACCGCCAGGTGGCTGGTGCGGGTCAGGCCCTCCTCGAACAGGGTGTTGAGCAGTGCCAGCAGCAGCGCCGCGTCACTGCCCGGACGCACGAACAGGTGCTGGTCGGCAATCGCCGCGGTTTCACTGCGCCGCGGGTCGACCACCACCAGCTTGCCGCCACGGGCCTGGATGGCCTTGAGGCGCTTCTCCACATCCGGCACGGTCATGATGCTGCCGTTGGACGCCAGCGGGTTGCCGCCGAGGATCAGCATGAAGTCGGTGTGATCGATATCGGGAATCGGGATCAGCAGACCATGGCCGTACATCAGGTGGCTGGTCAGGTGATGCGGCAACTGATCGACCGAGGTGGCGGAGAAGCGGTTGCGGGTCTTCAGCAGACCGAGGAAGTAATTACTGTGCGTCATCAACCCGTAGTTGTGCACGCTGGGATTGCCCTGGTACACGGCCACGGCATTCTGCCCGTGGGCGCCCTGGATCGCGCTCAGGCGTTCGGCCACCAGCTCGAACGCTTCGTCCCAGGCAATGGCCTGCCACTGCTCGCCGATACGGCGCATGGGCTGACGAATGCGGTCGGGGTCGTTCTGGATGTCCTGCAGCGCCACGGCCTTGGGGCAGATATGGCCACGGCTGAAGCTGTCCTGGGCGTCGCCCTTGATCGAGCGAATCTGCGTGCTGCCGTCAGGCTGGGTTTCGGTTTCGATGGCGAGACCACAGATGGCTTCGCACAGGTGGCATGCACGGTAATGGAGGGACTTGGTCATGGCCTGGCCTCTTGTTCTGATCCGAGACGACCGGTCAGGTCGCAGGAGGGAACTATGGGCCGGGAGGGAGGACGACGCCAGCAGCGTTCGTCTCATGAATCGGCAGGCATCAAGCCTGCCGATTCAGGCGCGTACCGATCCGATTAACGGATGGAGGTAACGGTGCCTTTCTTGCCGGTAACGCTGACGTTAACGGTCTTGAATACGAAGTAATCCTGAACGTTCACTTCGTAACGCGGGGCGACGATCACGTCAGCACCCGAGGCCTTGACTGCTTTGTAAGCAGCTGCGGACTTGGCGGAAGCGACCGGGTCCAGACCCAGTGCGAAACCACCTTCGCCACCACCGTAGGTCACGCCGTCGGCGAACTGAGTGTCACCACCCAGCTTCAGAACACCGAACAGGATGTTCACCGAAGATTGACCCGAGATGGACTCGCCGACCTTGACGTCTGCCTTCAGGTTAGTCTCGACACCACCACCCAGTGGCAGAGTCGGTTGGCTAACGTTCTGGCTGGCACAGCCAGTCAGCAGGGCGAGAGCGGAGAAGGCTGCGGCGTAGGCTACGTGTTTCATGCAAAACTCCTTTGCACAATTTTCCATGGGTACCCCAATTACGGGGGCAATGCATTGCCTTGGAAAGGCGGCGGCATCCTATGGCCCCGATCTAGAGCGGCGCAAGCGCCGATGTCAGTTTTGTGACATCTCGCACGCGGCTTTGGGAAAAGGCTTACAAAACATGAACTTGTCAGTCGCCGCAGGGGGAGAGGGGGCAACTTGCGCCGCTCTTGATTTCTTCAGGATGCCAGGCAGGAGCGGCGGGGTCGCATCGAACGGGAGCCCCCTCGCAAGGCAAGGCATGAGTTTTCTTCATGCGCAAAGGCTCGCACGTGGTGAGCAGAACGAGGAGTCTTTAAGTCAGGAAAGAGATGACTGCTTACGCTACATCATCAGCAGTGGATGCCAGCCCGGCGCAGTGGCGCCAATCAGGCTTGTTGCAAGGTAAGCGATGGCCAAAGAAGCAGCGCAGAGCACGAGAGCGATTTTCACAGAGTCCTTTCCTGTCAGGCCGTATCCAACGGCAGTGTTTCCAGTCTGCCACTGCCCACAAGCACAAGGCAACACCAGCGAAGACAGCGCCCCATCCAACCCATGTCATAACGCTTTTCACGTCGGGACAGATCAGCAGGGTGATGGTTGAGAGGGAGATACACGAGAGGGTCGAGGCGTAGCGCGACCGGTACATCGTGCAGAATGACCCGGCCATGCATGCCCCGGAACAGGCGCTGAGGCTCACGGAGGGCAGGAGCCGCTACGTGTTCGCACCAGCGTTGATGGTGAGCAAGGACGTGGACTGGATTCGATCCTACTCCACGACCAAGGACCACTTTCGCCAGGCCATGGCCGCACTTGGCATCCGCCAGCGGCCCAGTACACCAACGCGAACATGTGCCTGATGGCCGGCATGAACCCCGCGTTCATTGCCAACCAGCTGGGGCACAGTGTACAAATGTTCCTTTCCACTTTACGCAAGGTGGCTCAATTCGACATCCGACTGGGCCGAACTGCAGAAGCTGGATCAACCGGTGAACGGTACAGAACTGGTACAGACGCCGCCGCGCAATCCCTGAAAACTGCGCCGCTTATGCCCTTCGTTGGCAAGCAGCGACATTTCCTTATAAGATCGCGCCTTCCCCCTGTTTCGTCGCACCCTGCGGCCTCCTGCCGCAAGCACTGCTGTTTTTGCCGGAATCAGTACCGGCAGCGGGCTTGCGAACTGTAGTGAAAAGGTAGTTAACGATGAGCGTCAGACACTTTATCTCGATGATGGATTACACACCGGACGAACTGGTGGGGCTGGTCCGCCGAGGCATCGAGCTGAAGGACCTGCGCAATCGCGGCGTACTCTTCGAGCCGCTGAAGAATCGCGTACTGGGCATGATCTTCGAGAAGGCCTCGACCCGTACCCGCCTCTCGTTCGAAGCCGGCATGATCCAGCTCGGCGGCCAGGCCATCTTCCTTTCCCCGCGCGACACCCAGCTGGGCCGTGGCGAGCCGATCGGCGATGCCGCCATCGTCATGTCGAGCATGCTCGACGCGGTGATGATCCGCACCTTCGCCCACAGCAACCTGATCGAATTCGCCGCCAAGTCGAAGGTGCCGGTGATCAACGGCCTGTCCGATGACTTGCACCCCTGCCAGTTGCTCGCCGACATGCAGACCTACCTCGAACATCGCGGCAGCATCGCCGGCAAGACGGTGGCCTGGATCGGCGACGGCAACAACATGTGCAACTCCTATATCGAGGCGGCGATCCAGTTCGACTTCCAGTTGCGGGTCGCCTGCCCGCAAGGCTACGAACCGGACGCCCGCTTCCTCGCCCTGGCCGGCGACCGCGTGCAGGTCGTGCGTGACCCGCGTGAAGCCGTGGCCGGCGCTCACCTGGTCAGCACCGACGTGTGGGCCTCGATGGGCCAGGAAGACGAGGCCGAGCAGCGCATGGCGCTGTTCCGCCCCTTCCAGGTCACCCCTGCCCTGCTCGACGGCGCGGCCGACAACGTGCTGTTCATGCACTGCCTGCCGGCGCACCGCGGCGAGGAAATCAGCATCGACATGCTCGACGACAAGCGTTCGGTCGCCTGGGACCAGGCCGAGAACCGCCTGCATGCGCAGAAGGCGCTGCTGGAAATGCTGGTCGAACCGGCCTATCACCACGCATGAGCCAGCCACTGCTGCAGCTGCGCGGGCTGAACTGCGGCTACCACGCCCACAAGGTGGTGCAGGACCTCGACCTGCACCTCAATGCCGGTGACATCGGCTGCCTGCTCGGCCCCTCCGGCTGCGGCAAGACCACCACCCTGCGCGCCATCGCCGGATTCGAACCGGTGCTCGAAGGTGAGATCGAGCTGGCCGGCACCGTGATCTCGCGCGCCGGCTTTACCCTGGCACCGGAAAAACGCCGCATCGGCATGGTGTTCCAGGACTACGCCTTGTTCCCGCACCTGAGCGTCGCGGAGAACATCGCCTTCGGCATCCGCAAGCAACCCGACGCCGAGCGCGTGACGCACGAGCTGCTGGAGCTGGTCAAGCTCGGCCACCTAGCCAGGCGCTACCCGCACGAGCTGTCCGGCGGCCAGCAGCAACGCGTCGCCCTGGCCCGCGCCCTGGCGCCGGAGCCGCAGCTGCTGCTGCTCGACGAACCCTTCTCCAACCTCGACGGTGAACTGCGCCGGCGCCTCAGCCATGAGGTCCGCGAGATTCTCAAGGCCCGTGGTACCAGCGCGATTCTGGTGACCCACGACCAGGAGGAAGCCTTCGCCGTCAGCGACCACGTCGGCGTGTTCAAGGATGGCCGCCTGGAACAGTGGGATACGCCCTTCAACCTCTACCACGAGCCGCTGACCCCCTTCGTGGCCAGCTTCATCGGTCAGGGTTACTTCATCCGTGGCCAGTTGCTCAGCCCCGAGGCGGTGCAGACCGAACTGGGCCTGATCCGTGGCAACCGCGCCTATACCTGGGCCAAGGGCAGCGCGGTGGATGTGCTGCTGCGCCCCGACGACATCGTGCCGGACGAGGGCAGCGAGCTGAAGGCGCGCATCGTCGGCAAGACCTTCCTCGGCGCCGCCACGCTGTATCGCCTGCAACTGCCGACTGGCAGCCAGCTGGAGTCGATATTCCCCAGCCACGCCGATCACCAGCAGGGCGACGAGGTGGGTATCCGCATCGCCGCCGACCACCTGGTAGCCTTCCCCGCCCTGGGCAGTGTCGCGGCGCAGTTGCAGCTGAGCGACTCGCCGGGCGTGCGCCGGGTCAGCAGCGACTGAGTCAGAGCAGCAGCTGACCGCTGGCGATGTGGCGGGCGTGGCCGGCGATCTTCACCCGCTCGCCGTCCAGGCGACAGAGCAATTCTCCGCCCCGCGCCGAACACTGGAAGGCGTTCAGCGTCGTGCGCCCCAGGCGTTCGACCCAGTAGGGCATGAGGATGCAGTGCGTCGAACCGGTCACCGGGTCCTCGTCGATACCGATGCTCGGCGCGAAGTAGCGCGAGACGAAATCATGCTGCTGCCCACCGGCGGTGACCAGCACGCCAAGCCCCGGCAGTGTGGCCAGGGCCCGCAGATCCGGCCGCAGCGCACGCACATCGGCCTCCGCGGCCAGCACCACCATCAGCTCCTGCACGCTGCCGTCAGCGTTGAACAAGGCCAGCACCTGCTCCACCTCGAGCCCCAGGGCCCGCTCCGCCTCGTCGCGCAGCACCGGCATGACGGGCTCGGCACGACGCACCGGGAAGTCCAGCTCCAGGCGCTCGCCCCGCCTCGCCACCTGCAGGTCGCCGGACAGACAGGTGAAGTGCAACACCTCGGCGGGATCCTGGTAGATATCGAACAGCACCTTGGCGGCGGCCAGCGTGGCGTGGCCACAGAGCGGCACCTCGCTGGCGGGCGTGAACCAGCGGATGTGCCAGGCACTCCCCTGCCTCACCATGAAGGCGGTTTCCGCCAGGTTGTGCTCGGCGGCGATGCGCTGCATCAGGCCGTCGTCGAGCCAGGCATCGAGGCGATAGACCATGGCCGGATTGCCGGCGAAGGGTTGGTCGGTAAAGGCGTCGACCTGATGAAACGCGAGGGGCATTAGGATCTTCCTGACCGTACGGGAGCGGCCAGCATGCCTGCATGCCACGCCGCGCAACAGGTACAGTTGGCGTTTTCCAGATGCTCATTGCCTGCCGGCAGGAGCGGCTTCAGCCGCGAAGCCTGAGTGAGTGGCGGCTGAAGCCGCCCCTGCGAATCTGGCTCGACGCTCAGCCCTCGCTGCGTACCCGCTTCACCGCATCCAGCCAGCCGGCATAGAGGCGTGCGCGCTGCTCCTCGCTCATGCGCGGCTCGAAGCGCTGCTGACGGTGCCAGTGACTGGCGATGGCCTGCAGGTCGTTGTAGATACCCAGTTTCAGGCCGGCCAGGTAGGCCACCCCCAGCGCCGTGGTCTCGGTCACTTCGGGACGCTCGACGCTGACCCCGAGGATGTCGGCGAGGAACTGCATGACCCAGTTGTTCTCCACCATGCCCCCGTCGACGCGCAGCGCACTGGGCGCCGCCGCACCATCCTGGCGCATGGCTTCGAGCAGGTCGCAGGTCTGATAGCACACCGACTGCAGGCCGGCGGTGACGATCTCCTTGATCCCGGTATCGCGGGTCAGGCCGAAGATGGCGCCACGCGCCTTCGGGTCCCAGTAAGGCGCGCCCAGGCCGGTGAACGCCGGCACCAGATAGACGCCGCAGGCATCGCCGGTGGCCTCGGCGAGAGCCTCGCTGTCGCGCGCATGGCTGATCAGCTTGATGCCATCGCGCAGCCACTGCACGGCGGCCCCCGCGACGAAGATGCTGCCCTCCACCGCGTAGGTCACCTTGCCATCGAGGCGGTAGCCCACCGTGGTGAGCAGGCGATTCTTCGAGCTGACCGGCTGCTCGCCGGTGTTCTGGATCATGAAGCAGCCGGTGCCATAGGTGCTCTTGACCATACCGGGCTCGAAGCAGGCCTGGCCGATCAACGCCGCCTGCTGGTCGCCGGCCATGCCCAGTACCGGAATGCTGGCACCGAGCAGCTGGCTGTCGGTGTGGCCAAAGTCGGCGGCGCAGTCGAGCACTTCCGGCAGCAGGCTGGCGGGGATATCGAACAGCGCGAGCAGTTCCTCGTCCCAGCACTGCTGGTGAATGTTGAACATCAGCGTGCGCGAGGCGTTGCTGGCGTCGGTACGGTGCACCTTGCCGCCAGTCAGGTGCCACAGCAGGTAGCTGTCGACGGTGCCGAAGCGCAGTTCGCCACGCTGTGCACGCTCACGGGCGCCGGGCACGTTGTGCAGAATCCAGCGCAACTTGGTGGCCGAGAAATACGGATCGATCAACAGGCCGGTCTTGGCCGCGACCATCGCCTCATGCCCCTCGCCCTTCAGCCCCGCACAGTAGTCGGCGGTGCGCCGGTCCTGCCAGACGATGGCCGGATGGATCGGCTTGCCGGTCTCGGCGTCCCACACCAGCGTGGTCTCGCGCTGGTTGGTGATGCCGATGGCGGCGATCTCCGCACTGTCCAGACCACTGTCGGCGATGGCCTTGCGGCAGACCTCGAGGGTGGACGACCAGATTTCCTCGCCGTCATGCTCGACCCAGCCGTCCTGCGGAAAGTACTGCCTGAACTCCTGCTGGGCACGCGCAACCGGCAACCCCTCGGCACTGAAGATGATGGCGCGAGAGCTGGTGGTACCCTGGTCGATGGCTAGCAGGTACTGGGGCATGCAAGATTCCTTGTTGTTATCGTGAATGGTGTCGCTGTTGACCACAGCGGGGGCGTCCGGCGCGCTCAAGCCTTGCCGATGGCCGCGAACTGCCCTTGCGTGTGCTGTGCCAGGGTATCAGCCGATAGCTCCAGCTCCAGCCCGCGCCGACCGGCGCTGACGTGAACGCTGGCATGCTGCCGGGCCGACTCGTCGATGAAGGTGCGCAGGCGCTTCTTCTGTCCCAGCGGGCTGATCCCGCCCACCAGGTAGCCCGTGGCGCGCTGCGCGGCAGCCGGGTCGGCCATGTCGGCCTTCTTCGCCCCCGCCGCCGCGGCCAGTGCCTTGAGATCCAGGCTGCCAGCCACTGGCACCACGGCGACCAGCAACTCGCCCTTCTCGGTGGCGGCGAGCAGCGTCTTGAACACCCGCGCCGGGGCCAGGCCAAGCTTCTCTGCCGCCTCCAGGCCGTAGGACGGCGCCTTGGGATCATGCTGATAGCTGTGCACCTGGTGCTCGGCCTTGGCTTTTTTCAACAGGTCGATTGCTGGAGTCATGTTCGAATGTGAAAACGCAATGTGAAGATGCCCTACATTAACAGGCCCAAAACCCCCATAGCTACAGCCTATAATGAGTGACCCTCAAAGGAAGCGCTCATGAATCTCGCTCCCCGCCAGCACGACATCCTCAACCTCGCCCGCGAACGCGGCTACGTCAGCATCGACGAACTGGCCCAGGCGTTCGCCGTCACTCCGCAGACCATTCGCCGCGACATCAACCAGCTGGCCGAGCATGGCCTGTTGCGTCGCACGCATGGCGGCGCGGCCTGCGAGTCCTCGAGCATCCAGAACACCGCCTACGGCATGCGCGCCGGGCAGATGCGCGACGAGAAGCAACGCATCGCCGAAGCCGTGGCCGCACAGATCCCGGACCACGCCTCGCTGTTCATCAACATCGGCACCACCACCGAAGCCATCGCCCGTGAACTGCAGAACCACAAGGGCCTGAAAGTCATCACCAACAACCTGCATGTCGCCACCCTGCTCAGTGCCAAGGCCGACTTCGAGGTGCTGGTGACCGGCGGCACGGTACGCAGCGACGGCGGCATCGTCGGCCAGGCGGCGGTGGATTTCATCCAGCAGTTCAAGGTCGACTACGCCATCGTCGGCATCAGCGGCATCGACGACGACGGCAGCCTGCTCGACTTCGACTACCAGGAAGTCCGCGTCTCCCAGGCTATCATCGACAACGCACGGCAGGTCCTGCTCGCCGTCGACTCCAGCAAGTTCGGGCGCAACGCAGTGGTGCGCCTGGGCTCGATCGCCCTGGTCGACCGCGTCTTCACCGACAGCGCGCCCTCGGCTGCCATCACCCGCCTGCTGCACAGCCACAAGGTCCAGCTCGACCTGGTCTGATGGCCACGCCCTGGCATTGACCTGCCCGCCCGGCCACCTGGTGGATCCTGCATGACCACTCGGCGCGTGATCGCGCGCCGGGGTAGCGGAACTGCACATCTTCGTCTAGCATATTTTCGAAAGTGAACATTCACACATTCGAATCCAGTAGCCGAGCGTGCCAGATGCCCCACGACCAGTTCGCCAGCCCCGTAGCGGAAGTCTATGACCTCGCCATCGTTGGCGGTGGTATCAATGGTGTAGGCATCGCCGCCGATGCCGCCGGTCGAGGCCTGTCCGTGTTCCTTTGCGAAAAGGACGACCTGGCCAGCCACACCTCCTCGGCCAGCAGCAAGCTCATCCACGGCGGCCTGCGCTACCTGGAGCACTACGAATTTCGCCTGGTGCGCGAAGCCCTGGCCGAGCGCGAAGTGCTGCTGGCCAAGGCCCCGCACATCGTCAAGCCGATGCGCTTCGTCCTGCCGCATCGCCCGCACCTGCGCCCGGCCTGGATGATCCGCGCCGGCCTGTTCCTCTATGACCACCTGGGCAAGCGCGAGCGCCTGCCGGCGTCGCGTGGCCTGCGCTTCGGCGCCGGCAGCCCGCTCAAGCAGGAAATCACCCGCGGTTTCGAATACTCCGACTGCTGGGTGGACGATGCCCGCCTGGTGGTGCTCAATGCCATGGCTGCACGGGAGAACGGCGCGCACGTTCATCCGCGCACCCGCTGCGTCAGCGCCCGGCGCAGCAAGGGGCTGTGGCACATCCACCTGGAACGGGCCGATGGCAGCCTGTTCTCGATTCGCGCCCGTGGCCTGGTCAACGCCGCCGGCCCCTGGGTCGCGCGCTTCATCCGCGAGGACCTCAAGCAACAGTCGCCCTATGGCATCCGCCTGATCCAGGGCAGCCATATCGTCGTGCCAAGGCTCTATGACGGCGAGCAGGCCTACATCCTGCAGAACGAAGACCGCCGCATCGTCTTCGCCATCCCCTATCTGGAGCGTTTCACCCTGATCGGCACCACCGACCGCGAATACCAGGGCGACCCCGCCCAGGTCGCGATCAGCGCCGAGGAAACCGATTACCTGCTCAAGGTGGTCAACGATCACTTCAAGCAGCCGCTGAGCCGCAGCGACGTGCTGCACAGCTTCGCGGGCGTGCGCCCGCTGTGCGATGACGAATCCGACGAGCCGTCGGCGATCACCCGCGACTACACCCTGTCGTTGTCCGGCGCGCCAGGCGAGGCGCCGCTGCTCTCGGTGTTCGGCGGCAAGCTGACCACCTATCGCAAGCTGGCGGAATCCGCCATGCAGCAACTGGCCCCCTTCTTCGCCAACCTCGGCAGCGCCTGGACCGCGAACGCGCCACTGCCGGGCGGTGAAGACATGGACAACCTCGAGGCCCTGGTCGACGCGCTGTGCGCCCGCTATGGCTGGCTCCCCACCAGCCTGGCGCGACGCTGGGCCTGCAGCTACGGCAGCCGCACCTGGCGCCTGCTCGACGGCGTGCACAACCTGACCGATCTCGGCGACCACCTCGGCGCCGGGCTCTACACCCGCGAAGTGGATTACCTGCGCCGCGAAGAGTGGGCACGCAGCAGTGCCGACATTCTCTGGCGCCGTAGCAAGCTCGGCCTGTTCATGACCCCGGCGCAACAGACCCGCCTGCAGGATTACCTGCACAGCCACGACCCGCATTCGGCCAACGCCGCCTGAGATTCTGCGTGCCTCATGCCCCGCTCTGCGGGGCTTTTTATTGGGCGAGAAAAAATATCTTGCGCTCGTTACCCGGTGTACGAACAACGCGACAACTTGGCGCAACTTTTTTATTGCGTTAATTCAATAACTTGGCGCCATGATGCGGAATGAAAACATTCGTATTCAGTTTTATTTTTACTTATGTTTCAAGAACTTAGGTTTGACAGACATGGAAACGCGGCAGAAAATTCGAGGCTGTCACGGTCATTGAAACAGCAGGAGCGAACATGAAAGGCGACAAGAAGGTCATTCAACACCTGAACAAGATTCTCGGTAACGAACTGGTCGCCATCAACCAGTACTTCCTGCATGCCCGCATGTACGAGGACTGGGGCTTGAAGAAGCTCGGCGAACACGAGTATCACGAGTCCATCGACGAGATGAAGCACGCCGACAAGCTGATCAAGCGCATCCTGTTCCTCGAGGGCATTCCCAACCTGCAGGACCTGGGCAAGATCCTGATCGGCGAGAACACCAAGGAAATGCTCGAATGCGACCTGAAGATCGAGCACAAGGCGCACGGTGACCTCAAGGCCGCCATCGCCTACTGCGAGAGCATCGGCGACTACGCCAGCCGTGAACTGCTGGAAGAGATTCTCTGCTCCGAGGAAGATCACATCGACTGGCTGGAAACCCAGCTCAGCCTGATCGACGCCGTCGGCCTGCAGAACTACCTGCAATCGCAGATGGACGAATAAGCCTCATCGGCAAGACAGAAACGGGAGCCAAGGCTCCCGTTTTTTGTGGCCGCTCGCCCGTGCTGGAGCGGCCTCGCAGGGGCGCGGCAGCGCCGCCCGAAGGTCAGCGCGCTTCGCTTTCCTTGACCCGAAACCAGGCCGCATAGAGCGCCGGCAGGAACAGCAGGGTCAGCGCGGTGGCCACCACCAGCCCGCCCATGATGGCCACGGCCATCGGCCCGAAGAACACGCTGCGCGACAGCGGGATCATCGCCAGCACCGCCGCCAGGGCCGTCAGCACGATGGGGCGGAAGCGCCTCACCGTCGCCTCGATGATGGCGTGCCAGCGATCCAGGCCATGCTCGACGTCCTGCTCGATCTGATCCACCAGAATCACCGAGTTGCGCATGATCATCCCGGCCAGGGCAATGGTGCCGAGCATGGCGACGAAGCCGAACGGCTGCTGGAAGATCAGCAGGAACAGGGTCACCCCGATCAGCCCCAGCGGCGCGGTGAGGAACACCATCGCCGAGCGCGAGAAGCTCTTCAGCTGCAGCATCAGCAGGGTCAGCACCACCACGATGAACAACGGCACGCCGGCGTTCACCGACTTCTGCCCACGCTGCGAATCCTCCACCGTTCCGCCGACCTCCAGCAGGTAGCCGTCGGGCAGCTCGGCGCGGATCGGCTCCAGGGTCGGCAGAATCTGCTGGGTCAGGGTCGCCGGTTGCTGCTTGCCATAGATGTCGGCGCGCACGGTGACATTGGGCAGGCGGTTGCGGTGCCAGATGATGCCTTCCTCGAAGCCGTACTCCAGGGTGGCGACCTGCGACAGGGCCACGCTGCGGCCGCTGTCGGTGGGAACCGCCAGGCTCGGCAGCAGGCTCAGGGCCTTGCGCTCCTGCGGCGTGCCACGCTGGAGAATCTCGATCAGCTCATTGTCCTCGCGGTACTGGCTGACGCTGGTACCCGACAGCGAGCCCTGCAGGAAGCGCGACAGCTCGGCGGTGTTGACCCCCAGCGCCCGAGCGCGGTCCTGGTCGATGTTGAGGATCACCACCTTGCTCGGCTCTTCCCAATCCAGGTGCACGTTGACCACATGCGGGTTCTCGCGCACCTTGTCCGCGACCTGACGGGCCAGGGCGCGCACCTCGTCGATGTGCTCGCCACTGACGCGGAACTGGATCGGATAGCCGACCGGCGGGCCATTCTCCAGGCGGCTGACCCGGCTGCGCAGGGTCGGGAACTCGTCGTTCATCACCTGGATCAGCCAGGTGCGCAGGCGTTCGCGCTCCTCGATGCTCGATGCCAGCACCACGAACTGGGCGAAGCTGGCGGCCGGCAACTGCTGGTCCAGCGGCAGGTAGAAACGCGGGGAACCGGTGCCGACATAGGCGACGTAGTTGTCGATGCCGGTCTGTTCCTTGAGCAGTTTCTCCAGGCGGTGCACCTCGGCCTCGGTGGCGCTGAGGGACGCCCCCTCCTCCAGCTTGATGTCGACCATCAGCTCCAGGCGACCGGACGCCGGGAAGAACTGCTGCGGCACGAAGCGGAATATCACCACCGAGCCGACGAACAGGGCGATGGTCAGCATGATCACCGTGATGCGGTGACGCACGCACCACTGCACCGTGGCCCGTACGCGACGATAGAACGGCGTCGCGTAGGGATCGTGGCCGGCAGCGCTGCCGCCATGCTTCGCCGCATGCAGCTTGGCCAGGTCGGGCAGCAGCTTGTCGCCCAGGTAGGGCACGAACATCACGGCGGCGATCCACGAGGCGATCAGCG
Organism: Ectopseudomonas khazarica; assembly: GCF_017915135.1. NCBI lineage: Bacteria > Pseudomonadati > Pseudomonadota > Gammaproteobacteria > Pseudomonadales > Pseudomonadaceae > Ectopseudomonas > Ectopseudomonas khazarica. The sequence goes on from NZ_CP068551.1 coordinate 3,950,431, forward strand.
AGATGGTCACCACCTGGAAGATCGAGCGGGTGTACTCGCCGGTGCCGGACTGGGCAGTGGCGATGGGCAGGAAGCCGGCAGCGGTGATCAGGGTGCCGGTCAGCATCGGGAACGCCGTGCTGGTCCAGGCGAAACTGGCCGCCTTGAGCCGGTCGAAGCCCTGCTCCATCTTGATCGCCATCATCTCCACGGCGATGATCGCGTCGTCCACCAGCAGGCCGAGGCCCAGCACCAGCGCCCCCAGGGAAATCTTGTGCAGGCCGATGCCCAGGTAGTACATGGCGGCGAAGGTCATCGCCAGCACCAGCGGAATCACCAGCGCCACCACCAGACCGGTGCGCAGGCCCAGCGAGAAGAAGCTGACCGCCAGCACGATCACCAGCGCTTCCACCAGCACCTTGACGAACTCGCCCACGCCGGTCTTCACCGCCGCCGGCTGGTCCGACACCTTGCTCAGCTCCATGCCCAGCGGCAGGGTCTGCTGCAGGCGGGCGAACTCGGTTTCCAGCGCCTTGCCGAGGACCAGGATGTCGCCGCCGTCCTTCATCGACACGGCGATGCCGATGGCGTCCTCGCCCATGAAACGCATGCGCGGTGCGGGTGGATCGTTGAAACCGCGCTTGACCTCGGCCACATCGGAGATGCGGAAGGTACGGTCAGCGACGCGAATGGGGAAGTCGCGGATCTCCTGCACCGATTCGAAACGCCCGGTGACGCGCAGCTGGATGCGCTCGCTGGCGGTTTCGAAGAAACCGGCGGCCGTCACCGCGTTCTGCGCCTCGAGGGCCTGCTGCACGGCGGACAGCGGCAGGCCCAGCGTCGCCAGCTTGGTGTTGGACAGCTCGATCCAGATCTTCTCGTCCTGCAGGCCGACCAGCTCGACCTTGCCGACATCCTTGACCCGCTGCAGTTGCAGCTGGATGCGGTCGGCATAGTCCTTGAGCACGGCGTAGTCGAACCCGCTGCCGGTCAGGGCATAGATATTGCCGAAGGTGGTGCCGAACTCATCGTTGAAGAACGGCCCCTGGATGCCTGGTGGCAGCGTGTGGCGGATATCGCTGACCTTCTTGCGCACCTGGTACCAGAGGTCCGGAATCTCCGCGCTGTGCATGGAGTCACGCGCCATGAAGGTGACCTGGGACTCCCCCGGGCGGGAGAAGCTGGTGATGCGCTCGTACTCGCCGGTCTCCATCAGCTTCTTTTCGATGCGTTCGGTGACCTGACGGGAAACCTCTTCCGCCGTGGCACCCGGCCAGATGGTGCGGATCACCATGGCCTTGAAGGTGAACGGCGGGTCCTCGCTCTGCCCCAGCTTGGTGTAGGAAATCGCCCCGACGATGGCGAACAGTAACATGATGTAGAGGACGATCTGACGATGACGCAGCGCCCAGGCCGACAGGTTGAAGCTCATGCGGCTTACTCCTTGGCGGCCAGTTCGACGTTGCGATTGTCACGGTCCACCGGGCGCACCCTGAGCCCCTCGCGCAGGACCTGAACACCGGCAGCCACGATCCAATCGGAAGCGTTCAGCCCCTCCAGCACCGGCACGCGCTCGTCGCCATAGGCGCCGATCCGCACCGGGCGACGCTGCAGCTTGTGCTCCTTGGGATCGACGACCCAGACGAAGGGCTGGTCCTGCTCGGCACTGAGCGCCGACAGCGGCACCGACAGCGGCACCACGCCGTTGCTGGCGATGAACACCCGCGCACTCTGGCCCAGCTCGGCCGGCACCTTGCCCTCGACGAAGGCGACGCGCGCGGCGAAGGTCCGCGACTGCGGATCGGCGGCCGGCGCCATCTCACGGATACGTCCCGGGAAACGCTGATCGGGCTGCGACCACAGCTCCACCTCCACCGCCTGGCCGATCGCGAACCGGCCGAAGCTCTGTTCCGGCAGGCTGATCGACACCTCGCGTTCACCGTCGGCAGCCAGGGTGAAGACCGTCTGACCGGCTGCGACCACCTGCCCGACCTCGACCGAGCGACGCGCGATCACGCCGTCCTGCGAGGCGCGCAGCACGGCGTAATCGGTCTGGTTGCGGGCCACGTCATATTCGGCCTTGACCTGATTCAGCCGCGCGGCACCGGCGCGGTACTGGTTCTCGACGTTGTCGAACTGCGACCGGCTGACCAGGTTGCGCTCGAGCAGTGCCTTGTAGCGCTCGCGCTCGGCACGCACGGTCTGCAGGTTGGCCTCGGCCGCCGCCACCTGGGCGCGCGTGGCCTCCAGCTGCAGGCGGACGTCCTGCGGGTCGAGTTCGGCCAGGGGCTGGTCCTTCTTCACCCGGTCGCCGACGTCGACCATGCGCTTGGCCACCTTGCCGGCAATGCGGAAGGCCAGTTCCGGTTCGTAGCGCGCCCGCACCTCGCCCGGGTAGCTGTCGACCAGGGCGGTCGCTGGCTGCGGCTGAACGACCATGGCAGGGCGAATGGGCTGTTCGACCTGCTGACCATTGCCACAGGCAGACAACAGCAAGACCAGACCCAGAGACGAAACGAGAGGAACGACGTGGCGGGACATGTGCAAGACCTTTCGGAGAAGGTTTGAGGGCTGCCCCCTGGAGCGGCCGGCAGCGCCAGTGCGACGCGGTGGCAGACTGGAAGCGCGTTCAGCGCCGCGGCTTTATCTGCCCTCGCCCCGCCCTGATCGCCTCGTCGACGCGCCAGGAAGAGTCCTTTGGAATATTTGTACTGCCGGGTATAGTAAAAATAGCAAACTCGCCAGTCCAGTATTAAAATCAGCCAATGCCTGACAAGTTGTTACAACCTTCCGGTCCCGGTCGACCCAAGGACCCCGCCAAACGCCGCGCCATTCTCGACGCGGCGAAGAACCTGTTCCTGCGCAACGGCTACGATGGCAGCAGCATGGACGCGATCGCCGCCGAGGCCGGCGTGTCCAAGCTCACGGTGTACAGCCACTTCACCGACAAGGAGACGCTGTTCTCCGCCGCGATCAAGGCCAAGTGCGAGGAGCAGTTGCCCGAGCTGCTGTTCGAACTCCCGGATGACGTGCCGCTGGAAAGCCAGTTGCTGGGCATCGCCCGTGGCTTCCTGGCCCTGATCAACAGCAGCGAGTCCGTGGAGATGCACCGCATGATGGTCAGCCTGGCCAGCCAGGGCTCGAAGCTGTCGCGGATGTTCTACGAGGCCGGACCGCAGCGGGTCCAGGAGGAGATGGAGCTGCTGCTGCGCAAGGCCTCCGAGCGCGGCCTGCTGCAGCTGGACGACCCGCACCGGGCCGCCGACCACTTCTTCAGCCTGCTCAAGGGCGGCGCGCACTTCCGTCTGCTGATCGGCTGTGGCGACCCGCTGCAGGGGGCAGCGGCAGAGCACCACGTGCAGGACTCGGTTCAGCTGTTCCTGCGCGCCTATCGCGCCGACCGCTAGATAGGCCCGGGGCTCAGGTTTCCAGCTTCTTCTTCGGATAGATGTCGTAGCGGCTGGACTTGCCCTCGAGCACGTAGCCGGGCTTGCTGCCCTCGATCGCCGGCGCCTTGCGCGGTCGCTTGACCACCACCCGGTGACTGGCCAGCGCCAGCGCCGCCTGCAGCAACGCCGGTGCATCCAGGTCGTCGCCGACGAAGGGGCGGAACAGCCGCATCTCCTTCTTCACCAGCGCGCTCTTGTCGCGATGCGGGAACATCGGATCGAGGTAGATCACCTGCGGGGCCTCGTCCTGCCAGTGCTGCATCAGCTCGATGGCATTGCCGTTGAGCAGGCGCATCCGCGCGGCGATGGGGGCGACCTCCAGATTCAGCGCGGCGCGCTGCAGACCGTCTTCCAGCAACGCGGCGACCAGCGGCTGGCGCTCGATCAGCGTCATCTCGCAGCCCAGGCTGGCCAGCACGAAGGCGTCGCGCCCCAGGCCAGCGGTTGCATCGAGGATTCGCGGGCGAATTCCCGACTGCACGCCCACCGCCTTGGCGATCATCTGCCCGCTGCCCCCCCCGAACTGGCGCCGATGCGCCGCCGCCCCCTCGACGAAGTCCACCCGCACCGGCCCAGGCGCCTTGTCGCCCAGCTCGACCAGTTGCAGCCCGTCATCGCCGAGCTGCAAGGCGAACTCGGTGTCCCCCTGCTGCGCCAGGCCAAGGCGCGAGGCCCACCGGGCGGCCGCTTCGGCGTACTGAGGATGCAAGGCTTGCATGTGGATACTGGCGTTGTGCCGCTCGTCGGTCATTGGTTCTGTCTGCTCAGAAATCACTCAAGTCATCGACCCGCAGGCCGATAGCGAAGAAGCGGCATTCTGCCAGACCCGGCCGCCGACAGCCGCATCGAGTGTGATCATGTTCGACGCTCTATCCGCTCCACGCCCGCTCAGCAGTCCGGCGAGCCCACGCCCGCACGACGATGACCTGGACAAGGCGGCGCGCGAATCCCTCGATTACCAGATTCTGCGCCGTACCCTGGGCATCGAGGACAAACAGAAGCCCGGCGAGATCGCCCGCGAGCTGAACGACACCGTCGAGCCGCCGGCGGTATCCGCCAGCGCCGCCTCCGTCAGCCAGGCGGTGGTCGACCAGCGCTCGCTGGAACTCGACGTCACGCTCGAGCAGACGCCTCAGCAGGTCGACCCCCTGGTGCTGGACCTGGCCGGCAACGGCTTCTCCACCAGTGGCCTGCTCCGCCCGACACGCTTCGACCTGGATGCCGATGGCCGCACGGACTCGGTCAGCATGCCCAGCGGCGACGATGCGCTGCTGGCGCTGGATCGCAACGGCAATGGCCGCATCGACGACGGCCGCGAACTGTTCGGCGACCAGCATGGCGCCGCCAACGGCTTCGCCGAGCTGGCGCGCTTCGACGATAACGGTGATGGCCGCATCGACGCGGCCGATGCCGTGTTCGACCAGTTGCGCCTGCTGCGCTTCGACGCCCAGGGCCGCCAGCACCTGCAGACACTCGACGAAGCGGGCGTCAGCGCCATCGACCTGCAGGCGCGCGACGTCAGCATCGCCCTGGGTGCCTACGACCAGATCGCCCAGCTGGGACGGTTCGAGTTCAGCGACGGACGCAACGGGCAGGCGGCCGACCTGCTGCTGGCCAAGCGCTAGCTGTGTAAACCCTGCCCTGCAACAGCCAGACGCGACGCCCTAGCGGCACATCCGCCACATGCCCATGTCCAGGTGGAAGTGGTCACGGTGCGCCGCGTTGTAGTCCGGCCCCAGGGTGATGTTGAAGCGCTCGCAGGCGGCGTCCTGTACCAGACGCAGGAAACGCGCGTTGTCGCCCTCCCCCGACCAGTCGTGCAGCACGCTGATGCGCCGGCCATCGCGAAGGCGAAAACCGACCAGGTCCAGGGCATTGGCATAGGAATGCTGGCTCGGCCGCTGGCTGCCGGCGATGCTGCGACAGGCGAAGCTGCCGACATGCTCGACACGGCTTACCGGCTGGCCGAACACGCGTTGCGCCGCTGGCTGCAGACCATGGCGCTCGAACAGCGCGAAGCTCACCGCCAGCGGACAGGTGGCCATGAAGCTGCTGCTCAGGCCGACGCGGCCGCCCTGGACGCGCACGGCATTGCGTAGCGGACAACTGGGTTGCGGCGTGCTGTCAGGCAGGCGGGCGAAACGCAGGTCGGCGGTCGCCAGGGCCAGATCGCACAGCGCGCGATCCTCGCTCAGACGCCAGACCTTGAAACCGGTCAGCAGGTTCGGCGCGTCCCGCACATCCAGCGGTGCCCAGGGGTTGAAACGCGGCGCGACATCCAGCCAGCCGCGCCACAGGGCAAGCAGCAGCGCCGCGCCCAGCAGCACGGACACGAGCAACAGCCAGCCGACCTTGCGTATCAGCATCGACATTCTCCGTCAGAGCAGGCCGAGCTGTTCCAGCTCCGGCTCCACCTGCAACACCGGCAGTTCGGGCAACCCGGGCAGGCGCTGCATCAACTGCTGGTGGAAACGCCGGGCCAGTTCGGGGGCCAGGCGGTTGTCCGACGTATGCGCGAACACGTAGGGGCGCAGCCCCTGTTCGATCCAGCCGGCGACCTTGTCCAGCCAGGGAAGCATGAAAGGATCATTGGCCAGCAGCTCGGGGTGGCCGATGAAACGCAGTTGCGGGCTCTGGCTGAAGGCCGTGGGTCGAGTGGGCAGGCGCGGCTTCTTGGCCTGGGCGTGCAACACCGCAGGCGCCTGCGACTCACAGCTGAACAGCGCACGCGAATCCAGGCAGACGCGCTCGATGCCGCGCTCGTGCAGCAGGCGATTGAGCAGCCGTTCGGCATCGCCCTTGGCGAAGAACTCCGGGTGACGCACCTCGATCGCCAGCGGCAGGTCACCCCAGTTCTCGATGAACGACGCCAGCTCCGCCAGTCGCGAAGGAGCGAAGCTGGCCGGCAGCTGCAGCCAGTACGGCTGCACCCGTGCGCCGAGCGGCGCCAGCAACTGGCGAAACTGCGCCACCTCATCCAGCTGCTGGCAGAGGTCGTCGCGGTGGCTGATCTCACGCGGCAGCTTGGCACAGAAGCGGAAATGCTCCGGCATCTGCTGCGCCCAACGCGCCACCGTCTGCTCACTGGGCCGGGCATAGAAGGTGGTATTGCCCTCCACCGCATTGAACACCTGGACATAGCGCACGAGAAACTCGGCCGGCCGCGTGTCGTCAGGGTAGAGCGTGGCGCGCCAGGCCGCTTCGCTCCAGGACGGGCAACCGAGGTAGTAAGGAAGCGCAGCAGTCATCGGTCGATGCAAGCCACCTGGCAGAGGCGCGGAAAACGCGGTGAAACGGAGTTACGCGTAGAGGTCGAGACCGAGTACTTCCTGCGCATCGGACTCGCTCGCGTAGGCGGCGGTGGTGCTGTAGCTGGCCAGCGCCTGAGCGGCACGACCACTCAGCGCAGGTTGTTGATAGCCCAGGTCCTGGGAGCGCGCGGGCAGGCTGTCGCCGTTACTGCTGCTGGCCTGGACCCGGCGAATCTGCGGGGTCTGCTCCAGCCCCTGGCTGCTGGCCGGAGCGGCCGGCTGCTCGCGCTGAGCCTCGACTTCCCGCTGCGCCTCGCGATAGGGCGTGACCGCAGTCCCCGAACGGGGGCCGCGATCTGGCGAGTAGGAAGGTAGGTAACCGTCGATCCGCATCTAGGACTGCTCGGTAGGCTCGGCTGAACAAGGCATTGTGTTGGCAATGTAGCGGCGTGTATCGACCTTGGCAAATACCATCCGCCCGTCGACGCCGCGCATCCGACCGGCTGTCACGCCGGCGGCGCCTTGGGTGTGGCGACCTGGTCACGCAGGTACACCGGCTGCGCCTGGTCGGCAGGCAGCGCCTCGCCACGACTCCAGGCAAAGCGGGCCAGCGCGAGCAGGTCCTCGGCATGCGGCAGCAGGCTGCCATCCATGCCACTCGGTTGCAGCGCGATGCGCGCGGCGAAGGTGCCCCAGCCGGTGCCGGCGCCGAACCACTCGCCAGCGCTGCCACGCGGCGCCTCGGCCTGCTCCGGCGGCAGCACGGCTTCCTGGCCAAGCAGACGCATCTCGCCCTCCTGCGCCTGGTAGCAGCCCCAGTACACCTCGTCCATCCGCGCATCGATGGCCGCCGCGACCTGTGTCACCCCACGCTCACGCAGGGCGCGCTGAGCCAGTACGGCCAGGTTGGACACCGGCACCACCGGGCGCTCGAGCGCGAAGGCCAGCCCCTGCACCACGCCGATGGCGATACGCACGCCGGTGAAGGCGCCGGGGCCACGACCGAAGGCAATGGCATCCAGTGCCGCGGCGCTGATGCCGGCGTCTCCCAGCAGTTGCTGGATCATCGGCAGCAGGCGCTGGGCATGCAGGCGCGGAGCGACTTCGTAGTGGCTGAGCACGCGACCGTCGTGCAGCAGCGCGACGGAGCAGGCTTCGGTGGCGGTATCCAGGGCCAGGAGAGTGGTCATTGGGTTCGGACGGCTGAAGAAAAAAGAGCCGGCATTAGACCGGCTCGAGGATTTTTTTTCCAGTTTCATGACGGTGCCCGGCCTGCGCCGGGCGACCGACGGGAGCCTTACCAGGGCTCGATGACTGTCTCGGCGTCCCAGCCCTGGAGCGGCGCCTTGGACCAGGTGCCGTAACCGGCGTTGGGGAAGACGATCCACTCGGTGCCCCACTTGCCCGCCTCTTCGGCGACGGTCTTGCGTTGCGCATCGAGCGGGGTCTTGCGGAAACGGGCATCGAAGTCATGCAGGGTATCGCCGAGCAGCAGCACGATCTGGTGATCGGCGCTGACGATGGCGCGGCGCTCGACCTTGGGCGGGCCCAGCAGCAGCACGCTGTCCGCCGAGACCTGCGGCAACCCCAGTTTGCTCAGGGTGGCCAGGGTGTACTTCTTCTGCTCGTCGGAGCGGTCGGACACGTAGCGAATGGTCACCCCGAGCTTGTCGGCGTGTTCGAGGAATTTCTTCGCGCCGGGGATCAGCGCCGGTGTGCCGTCACGCTCCCAGGGCAGCCAGGTGTCCCAGGCGTCGTATTGATGACAGTTGGCCAGGTCCCGCGCCAGCAGCGCGCTGTTGTCGATCACCGTTTCATCGAGGTCGGTGACGATGGCCAGCTTGGCGGGGTCTTTTGCCGCAGCCACGGCCTTGTCGAGTTTCTCCGTGGCGATGTTGTAGGCCTGCAACTGCAGCGCCTGGATTTCCGCCGACTGCTGCTGGAAGCGCAGGCCCATGCGGAACTCGGAAACGGAACAGTCGGTCTTGCTCGGTGCTGCGGAATCGGCGAATGCCAGCGGAGCGGCCAGCAGCGATGCGGCAAGGCCCAGCCAGATACGTTTATCGGTCATTGAATACCCTCTTCCTTATTGGTTCACCTGTCGACACGCCCCAGGCGCCCGCCCGAGGCTTGCACGGTCGATACTAGTCGGCCCTGTAGTGCGGGCCATGCTTGAGAGCGACCCGAACATACCATGTTGCAGAAACGACCAAGGCCCCTTTCGGGGCCTTGGCAGGAGGACGACTGGCGGGGTGGACTCAGTCCAGCGCGGCCAGGGTCTTCGCGGTGATATGCTCGACGCTGCCGACACCCGGAATGTGGGTGTACTTCGGCGTGCCGGTCTCGGCAGAGAGGTTCTGGTAGAAGTCCACCAGCGGCTTGGTCTGCGAATGGTAGACGGACAGGCGATGACGCACGGTCTCTTCCTTGTCGTCTTCGCGCTGCACCAGCTCCTCACCGGTGAGGTCGTCCTTGCCGGTCTCTTTCGGCGGGTTGTATTCGGTGTGGTAGACGCGGCCGGAAGCCGGGTGTACGCGACGACCGGACAGACGCTTGACGATTTCCTCGTCGTCCACGGCGATTTCCACCACGTGGTCCAGCGCCACGCCGGCATCACGCAGGGCTTCGGCCTGCGGAATGGTGCGCGGGAAGCCGTCGAACAGGAAGCCGTTGGCGCAATCGGCCTGAGCGATGCGCTCCTTGACCAGGTTGATGATCAGGTCATCGGAGACCAGACCGCCGGCGTCCATCACGCTCTTGGCCTTCAGGCCGAGCTCGGTGCCGGCCTTGACCGCAGCACGCAGCATGTCGCCAGTGGAGATTTGCGGAATACCGAACTTCTCGGTGATGTAGCGAGCCTGGGTACCTTTGCCGGCACCGGGCGCCCCCAGCAGAATCACGCGCATCGATGTGCTCCTCAAGATTTATCTAGTAATCGGTCGGACTCGCCTCGTGGGGCCAATCTCTTGAATGGTGTGCGGCAGCTGTAGCGGCCAAAAGGCTGCTCAAGATACACAGCACTCCCCAGGCGCACAAGCCGCCTAAAGTCGGATAAAAACCCTCCGCCCGATGCAGTGCCAACAGCCGGCAGGGGCGGCGCGATACGCGCCTCATGCCCCTGCGACGGCCTCAGCCGGTGTTGCGCAGACCCGCCGCGATACCCGCCACGCTAACCAGCAACGCCTGCTCGAGAGGGCTCTCCGGCGCCTGCTCGCGGAGCCGGCAGCGGGCCAGCAACTCGGCCTGCAACAGGTGCAGCGGATCGAGATAGGTATTGCGCACGCTGATCGACTCCAGCGTCTCGGGACTGTGCGCGAGCAGGCGAGACTGCCCGGTCAGTTCCAGCACGGCGGAGCACGCCTGCGACAATAGGTCGCGTAATTGCCCACCCAGCGGCTGCAAGGCCGGCTCGACCAGCCGCTCGTCGTACAGTGCCGCGATGCTGGCGTCGGCCTTGCTCAGGACCATCTCCAGCATGTCGATGCGCGTGCGGAAGAACGGCCAGTGCTCGCGCATGTGTTTGAGCAGCTCGCCATCGCCCCCCGCCAGGGCCTGCCCCAGCGCCTGCTCCCAGCCCAGCCAGGCCGGCAGCATCAGGCGCGTCTGGGTCCAGGCGAAGATCCACGGAATCGCCCGCAGGCTCTCCACGCCGCCCGCGCGCCGCTTGGCCGGCCGGCTGCCCAGCGGCAACCGGCCCAGCTCCTGCTCCGGCGTGGCCTGGCGGAAGTACTCGACGAACTGCGGGTGCTCGCGCACCACGCCACGGTAAGCCTGCACACCGGCACTGGCGAGACGGTCCATCATCGCCCGCCAGCTGGGCTCGGGCGCCGGTGGTGGCAGCAGCGTGGCTTCCAGCACTGCCGCCAGGTAGAGGTTGAGGTTCTGCTCGGCGATGTCCGGCAGGCCGAACTTGAAGCGAATCATCTCGCCCTGTTCGGTGGTGCGGAAGCGCCCGGCCACCGAGCCCGGCGGTTGCGACAGGATCGCCGCATGCGCAGGGCCACCGCCACGGCCCACGGTGCCACCGCGACCATGGAACAGCAGCAACTCGACCTGATGTGCCTGGCACAGGCGCACCAGTTCTTCCTGGGCGCGGTACTGCGCCCAGGCCGCCGCGGTAGTACCGGCATCCTTGGCCGAGTCGGAATAGCCGATCATCACCTCCTGCGGCCCGTGCAGGCGCGCCCGGTAGCCAGGCAGGCCCAGCAGGCGGTCGATCGCCGGGCCGGCGTGATCGAGGTCGGCCAGGGTTTCGAAAAGTGGCACCACACGCATCGGCCGGCGCAACCCGGCCTCCTTGAGCAGCAACTGCACGGCGAGGACATCGGAAGCCGCACCGGCCATGGAGATCACGTAGGTGCCCAGCGATGCCGCCGGTGCGGCCGCCACCTCGCGGCAGGTGGCGAGCACCTCGGCGGTGTCCGCCGCCGGACGATAGTCGACGGGCAGCAACGGCCGGCGGCTTTCCAGCTCACGCTGGAGGAACGCCAGGCGCGCCTCCTCGTCCCATTCGGCGTACTTGCCCAGCCCCAGGTAGTCGGTGATCTCCGATAGCGCCGCAGCATGGCGCGCGGCATCCTGGCGCACGTCCAGGCGCACCAGGAACAGGCCGAAGGTCGCCGCCCGGCGCAGGCAATCGAGCAACGGCCCGTCGGCGATCACGCCCATGCCGCAGGCATGCAGCGACTGGTAGCACAGCTGCAGCGGCGCCAGCAGATCATGATTGTCGCGCAGCACTGCGTTGCTCGGCGCGATGTCGGCGTCGAGCGCCTGCTGCGCCCAGCGGCGTGTCTCGCGCAGGCGCTCGCGCAACTGCTTGAGCAACGCACGATACGGCTCGGCGCTGTCGCCGACCTGAGCACGCAGCTCGGCGCTGGCCTGCTGCATGGACAACTCGGCGGCCAGCTGGTCGATATCGCGCAGGTACAGGTCAGCGGCCATCCAGCGCGCCAGCAGCAACACCTCGCGCGTCACCCGCGCGGTGACATTGGGGTTGCCGTCGCGGTCACCACCCATCCAGGACGCGAAGCGAACCGGCGCAGCCTCCAGCGGCAGGCGCAGGCCGGTAGCGGCGCGCAGGCTGTTGTCGGCGCGCCGCAGAAACTGCGGTACCGCCTGCCACAGCGAATGCTCGATCACGGCGAAGCCCCACTTGGCTTCATCCACCGGGCTGGGGCGGCTGCGGCGAATCTCCTCGGTATGCCAGGCCTCGGCGATCAGCCGCTGCAGGCGCTCGACGATAGCCTGGCGCTCTGCCGGCAGCAGGTCGCTGTGATCCAGCGCCGTCAACTGCGCGGCGATGGCGTCGTACTTCTGGATCAGGGTGCGCCGCGCCACCTCGGTAGGGTGGGCGGTGAGCACCAGTTCGATGTCCAGGCGGCCGAGCTGGCGCGCCAGCTCCTCCGCGCCCTGCCCGCTGGCGAGCAGACGTTCGAGCAGTTCGTCGAGCACGCGCAACTCGAAGGGTTCGGGTTCGTCGGCGCGACGCCGGCGCACGCGGTGCTGCTGCTCGGCGATATTGGCCAGGTTGAGGAACTGGTTGAAGGCGCGCGCCACCGGCAGCAGCTCATCGTCGCCGAGCTGACCGAGGGTGCTGGCCAGCTGTTCGGTGTCGGTGGCGGTCCCGCGACGACCGGCCTTGGCGCCCTTGCGAATGCGTTCGATCTTGTCGAGGAACTCGTCGCCCAGCTGGGTGCTGATGGTCTTGCCCAGCAGCTCGCCAAGCAGGTGCACTTCCTCACGCAGACGCGCATCGATTTCTGCCATGTCGCACTCCTTCTCCTGACCGATGTCAACAGAGTGCCCAGCGCGCCAACTTCTTACAAGGGTGCGACGCGCAGCAGGGCGCGCGACAGCGCTGGGTCTAGGCTTGTACACAGGGGTCGCCTGCCCCGTTCGCGAGGAGTGACAGCATGAGAATCCGAGAGCTGGCAGAACATTGGGAACAGAATGCCCAGGGCCGCCTGACGACGACCCGCTACCAGATTCACCTGGATGTCGAAGCGGCCGCCCGCCTGGCCGCGCTCACCGAGATGTACCCCAAACACCACAGCGAAGAACTGCTTGGCGAGCTGATCGGCGCGGCCCTGGAAGAGTTGGAAGCCAGCTTGCCCTACGTGCGCGGCAGCAAGGTCGTGGCCCTGGACGAACAGGGCGATCCGCTCTACGAGGACGTCGGCCCGACACCTCGCTTCCTGGCGCTGTCGCGCAAGTACCTGCGCGAGATCACGGAGATGGACGGGCAGAACCCGCAGGCCCGCCACGGCACCTGAGCGTTCGATATATCGCTCACTTCGCCGATCATCTCGCATCCCTCGAGGCGTTTTTCTATTACGCCGCCTCAACTGACACCGCGCAAAAAAATCCACGGCTCCACGTCAAGCCAGCACAGCCTTCCTCAGCAACCCAGTAGAAACAGCCTCCGCACAGTATTGACGGGGGTTGCAGCGCGCCGCGCCGGCGCCCGAAACCGCTGCTGAAAGCTGGCGAAATGACGCCCCCGCATCTGGCGAATCGTGAGCAAACTGTCATTTTTTCTGAACCATTCAAAAAACACGCGGGTCCCAATTTCAGGTCATCGAGGCACGCCAGCCTCCCGCGGGACGGCTCCTCGATGCGCCACTTGTCACGGATATCGTCATTCATAGGAGTGTTTCAAATGGAGTTAGCCGCCATGAAGACCCATACCGAGAAGCGTCCAAACACCAGCCTGCGCGGAATCAAACTGGCTGCCCTGGTCCTGGGCAGCAGCCTCGTGCTCGCTGGTTGCGCCGGCAACCCGCCCAGTGAGCAGTACGCCGTCACGGAGTCCGCCGTGAACTCGGCGATCAGCGCCGGCGGTACCGAGTTCGCCCCGGTGGAAATGAAAGCCGCGCAGGACAAGCTCAAGCAAGCCGAATTCGCCATGCACGAGGAAGAGTACGAGAAAGCCCGTCGCCTGGCCGAGCAGGCCGAATGGGACGCTCGCCTCGCCGAGCGCAAGGCCCAGGCCGCCAAGGCCGAACGTGCTGTGCAGGATGCCCGCCAGGGTGTTCAGGAACTACGCGAGGAAGGCATGCGCAACGCTCAGTGAGCGCCCGCACCTCGCCCATTCGCTGACAGATATAAGGATGAATCGCCATGCGTAAACACGTGATGATCCCCGCCCTCCTGGCCATGAGCGTCGGCCTCGCCGCCTGCTCGCACCAGCCCAACGCCAACCTCGAGTCGGCTCGCAGCAATTTCTCCTCGCTGCAGAGCGACCCGCAGGCCAACAAGGTCGCGGCGCTGGAAACCAAGGAAGCCCAGGAATGGCTGAACAAGGCCGACAAGGCCTACATGGAGAAGGAAGACGAGAAGAAGGTCGACCAGTTGGCCTACCTGACCAATCAGCGCGTCGAGGTGGCCAAGCAGACCATCGTCCTGCGCAGCGCCGAAGCCGAACTGAAGAACGCATCGGCACGCCGCGCCCAGGCGTTGCTGGACGCTCGCGACGCGCAGATTCGCAAGCTGCAGGACAGCCTCGATGCCAAGCAGACCGAACGCGGCACCCTGGTGACCTTCGGTGACGTCCTGTTCGACTTCAACAAGGCCGAGCTGAAGAGCAGCGCCCTGCCCAACGTCACCGAGCTGGCACGCTTCCTTCAGAAGAACCCGGAACGCCAGGTGATCGTCGAGGGCTACACCGACAGCGTCGGCTCCGCCAGCTACAACCAGGGCCTGTCGGAACGACGCGCCGAGTCGGTCCGTCGCGCGCTGATCCGCGCCGGTGTCGCACCGTCGCGCATCGTCGCCCAGGGCTACGGCAAGGACTACCCCGTCGCGGACAACGGCAGCGACTCCGGCCGTGCGCAGAACCGCCGTGTGGAGGTGACCATCTCCAACGACAACCAGCCGGTCGCGCCCCGCTCCTCCAGCGACGCCTGATCGCCGAGCGCCATGAAGAAACCCGCCTGTTGGCGGGTTTCTTGTTTTCCGGGGTTCGCTTGTCGCAGGGCTCTGCCAGCCCTTACTGCTGCAGCGCGGGCGTTTCCTCGCCCATGCAGCGTACGGCCTGCTTCTTGTTGTCCACCAGCACGCCGGTCAGGCCCTTCTGCTCCAGATCGAACAGCACCAGCACCCCGTCGATGCACTGCGCGACCTGGTTGGCCGGCTTCAGCGACACCTTGTAGTCCTCGCCGGGGATGGTCTTGAGCATGGTGAAGTCGGACAGCAACAGGGCATCTTCGGGCTTGGCGAAATGCACGTAGCCGTAGTACCAGAGCACGGCGACGGTGCCGACGATGCTGCCGATGGCGGTGATGATCAGCGGGATGGGGTTGCGTTCGGTCATTGCGGACTCTCTGTTGCGGATTCGGTAGCCGTTTCCAGGCGTTCGAGCGTGGCCAGCGGCGTCTCGAAGAACGCCAGCAACGACGCGCGCCAGGCCGGTTCGGCGAAGGTTTGCACGTGCGCGCCGCGGGTCGCCTGGAAAGCACGTGGCGGGCGCGCAGCTTGATACAAACGTCGGCCATTGGAAAGCGGCACGATCGTGTCGTCAACACTGTGGTAGATCAGCAGCGGCAAACCCTCGAGCTTGTCGATGCCATGAATGGCGCTGTCGGCATCCGGCACCAGCCAGGACAGCGGCACCTGCAGTGGCCAGGTCAGCCAGGACGTGCTCAGCGCATGGCGCGCGACATCGCGATAGCTCGCCGGTACGCCGTCCAGGGCCATGGCCCGCACGGCTGCCCGCCGCTCGGGGTGCTCAGCCAGATAGTGCACGGCCAACGCCCCGCCGAGGCTCTGCCCCAGCACGAACAGGGGCTGCCCCCGGACTTCTGGCGCCTGCTCGAGCCAGGCGAACGCCGCGTCGATATCCTGGTACACCGCAGGCAGGCTGGGCTTGCCTGCGGAAAGCCCGTAGCCACGGTAATCCAGCATCAGTACCTGATAGCCCTGCTCCGGCAGCCAGTGCACGCCGCCCAGGTGCCAGGCCAGGTTGCCGCCGTTGCCATGCAGATGCAGCACCGTGCCCTTGACCGGCGTACCCGCCTTGGCCGGCAACCACCAGGCGTGCAGGCGGGTGCCATCGGCGGCCTGCAGTTCGATGTCGCGATACGCCAGGCCGGCGCGCTCGGGCGTGATCGGCAATCCCGGCTCGGGATAGAACAGCAACCCGCTGCAACCGGCCAGCCACAGGCTGACCAGCAGCAGGGCCCAGCGCCCGAGTCTACTTGCCACCCGCGCGAACCTCCTCACGGGCCTGCACGGTCGCCGTGTAGACGCGCTCGGCCAGGCGCGAGAACGGCAGGCTCTGGATCCACACGCTGCCCGTGCCCTTGAGGGTGGTCAGGAGGATGCCCTCGCCACCGAACAGCATGCTCTTGAGGCCGCCGGCCAGACCGATGTCGTAGTCGATACCGTCGCTGAAGGCCACCAGGCAGCCGGTGTCGAGACGCAGGGTTTCGTTGTTCAGCTCCTTGCGGATCACCGTGCCGCCTGCATGCACGAAGGCCAGGCCGTCGCCTTCGAGCTTCTGCAGGATGAAGCCCTCGCCGCCGAAGAAGCCCGCGCCGATGCGCTTGGCAAAGCTGATGCCGACGCGGGTGCCATGGGCGGCGCAGAGAAAGGCGTCCTTCTGGCAGATCAGCGTGCCGCCGATCCGCGCCAGCTCGATCGGCACCACGGTACCGGGGTAAGGGGCGGCGAAGGCGACCCGTGCCTGCCCCTTGCCGGCATTGCTGAAGTGGGTCATGAACAGCGACTCACCGGTGAGCATGCGCTTGCCGGCGCTCCACAGCTTGCCCAGCAGGCCGCTGGACGAGCCGTCGCCCATGCGGGTGTCGAAGCGCACGCCCTCGGTCATGTAGTTCATCGCCCCGGCCTCGGCGATCACCGTTTCCCCCGGATCGAGGATGATCTCCACCGACTGTGCGGAACTGCCGAGGATTTCGTAGTCGAGTTGATGGCTGGGCATTACTGGACCTCTGGATCGTTCATATCAAGGCGGGTGACGGGCGCAGGACAACCGCCAGGCACGGCACCCTTCATTTGCGTCCCAGGATTCGCAGAATGCGCAGGAACAGGTTGATGATGTCCATGTACAGCGCGGCTGCACTGTCTATCGCGTTGTCCAGCGTCTTGGGAATCTGATTGGCGCGGCCCCAGTCGTAGCCGATGTAGCCGCAGAAGATCAGCACCACGATCCAGTCGAGGATGCCATGACGGATACCGAACACCAGGACTTCCACCAGTTCCACGACGATCACCAGCAGCAGCGCGATCGTCAGCGCTGAGGCAATGCGCTGGAAGAATGCGGGAAACAAGGTGCCCAGGGCCATCATGCCCAGGGTGACCAGGGCCGTCAGACGGATCGCCTGCTGAACGAGGTTCGCGTCGTAACGGCTGACGACCAGGTTGATGATCAGGCCGAACGGCACCACGACCAGGTTGTAGCCGACGAAGCTCACCAGGGGATTGCTGGAGCTGGAGAACAGGTAGACGCCCAGCATGCAGGACGCGAAGTATCCGCCGAAGAAGACCCAGATATTGATGCTGCGTATCCACTCGACGCTGACCGCTCCCACCATCCACCAGTTGACCGCGAAGCCCCAGAGCAGGGTCAAGCCGATAACCAGGTTGTAGACCGCAGGACTGATGGTGCGATCCGTGAGCTGCACTTGCCGCTCGAAAACCGAATGTTCCATGTTGTACTCCCTGTACAGAGAAATGCGGCGCCCGTCCGGCGCCTAGAGGATGTTGGCGTAGTCCGCTTCGATGCGATCCATGCTCAGGTGGTTGAGGAAGTTGGAGAAGCACATCCAGGCCGACAGTGCATTCATGTCCTGGAACTGCTGCGGCAGGTACTTGGGCGGCAGCACCAGGCCCTCGTCGACCAGTTTGCGCAGGGTGCGCATGTCTTCCAGGGTGGTCTTGCCGCAGAACAACAGCGGGATCTGCTCCAGCTTGCCCTTGCGCACCGCCAACTGGATGTAGTTGTAGATGAGGATGAAGCCCTTCAGGTAGGACAGGTCCTTGGTGAACGGCAGGCCGCTCGGCAGGGAGCCACGAAACACCCGGCTGGCGTTGCTGTAGCTGCCTTCCAGGCCATAGCCCTGCTCGCGAAAGAATTCGAAGACCTGAAGGAAGTCCGCGCCCTCCTCGGCCATGTGGATGGCGCGGGTGCGGTTGGTCAGCTTGCGCAGGCGGGTCGGGTAGGAGGCGAAGGCGATCACCTCCATGAGAATCGCCAGGCCTTCCTGCGTCACCGTCGACGAGGGCGGCCCCTTGGCCAGGAAGGTGCAGATCGGCTGGTTCAGGCCGTTGAGGGTGGTGCCTACGTGCACCAGCCCTTCGTGCACCTCCAGCGCCTTGACGTCACGCTCGTTGAAGCGCGCATCGCTGCGGATCTTGATGTAGTCGGCGCCGGCGGCGGCGTCGGCGAGAATCCCGTCGGACTCCAGCACCCGCACGGTGTCGTCACCGAACACCTCGGCCAGGCGCTGCTGCAGCATGTTCACCGCATCCCCGGCGCCCAGCGTCTTGGCTTCGTCTTCCAGGTCGCCACGGGCGTCGATGTTGTTGAGGTAGTCGGAGAGCATCAGGCCGAGGTCGGCCAGCGTCGGATCGCCGGCGTGGAAAGCATCGGAGGCCGAACCGTAGAGCTCCTGGCTGATCAGGCCGAAATCCTCGGTGCCACGCGCCTCGAGCATGCGGATGACCATGCGGTACTCGCGACACATGCGCCGCATGATCTGCCCCACCGGGCTGAACTGACCCAGCTGGCGGGTGATGTCACGCTCGATGTTCTGGAACTCCAGGCGCTTGGCCGCGGCATCGAAGCCCAGCGGACGGCCCAGGTAATAGCCGCGATCGATGGCCGGCGGCTGCTTGCCCTTGGCCTTGAGGAAACCGTCGCGGATGCCGTCGTCCCACTTCACCGCGTCGAGCACGCGGATCGGTGTCTGCGCCTCGACGATGCGGTCGCTCAGGGCGCGGATACCGAGTTGATAGTCGTCCAGTTTCTGCTGGCTGTTCATTGCACTCCCTACTCGGCAACCCGCTGATAGCGCGCGATCTCGACGAACAGATCGGCATTGGCCGGATCGTCGAGGTAAGCGAACACCCGGTCCAGCGGGCTGGTGATCAAGGCACCATCGGCTTCGGGCATGGAGACCATCTGGCCTTCCAGCAGGCCCTTGTCCATGTCCTGAAGAATACGGTCGGTGTCGAGGTTATACACCACCAGCTCGTTGTCCCTGGTCAGCTCGAAGCCGGCGATGGCGAAATTGGCGCCCAGGCTCTTCGGCAAACCGGCCGAAAGGTACCAGCGGCGGCCGTGGTGGGCGACGGTGAAGCCGAACTCCTCGAGGCTGTCGAGGTTGTCCGGGCTGCCTTCGTAGATGCGCGCCTCGTACAGGTTGGAGCCGGCCCGGGTGATCTCCAGGAACAGCTGATCGCCCCACTCGTCCTCGCGGCTCCATTCGCCCAGCAGCGGCATGGGTGCCGCCTCGTTGGCCGGAATCGGGTCCTTGAAGGTGACCAGGCAGCCACTCAACAGCAGGAAGGACAGGGCGACCAGTGCGCGCCAGGCTTTCATTTCGCTCTCCTTGTGAAAAACCCTCGACCGCGAGATCGAGGACTTACAACCCCAGAACCAGGTTCATGTAGCGCTTAAGGATGGCCAGCATTCCTTGGCTGTCCAGATGCTCGACACCGTCCAGCAAGCCCTGATACTCCATCCGCATGATGGTGGCCGTCAACAGCACGGCATCCTGCTCCGGCTGGCGCGAACCGAGCACCTCGAAGAAGTGGGTGACGCCCTGCTGGAGAATCTGCCGATGCGCCCGCACCAGGTCGCTCAGGCGCGGGTTGAGCAAGGCTTCCTGCTGGAACGCCTGCTCGGCGATCAGGTGGTCACGCCGATCACGCAGCTGGCGCTGGACGTACTGCACCGCCAGCTCGGCGATCTCGTCGGCCAGTTGCCGGCGCGCCTGCTCGCTGCCGTCGAGACGCCCGACCAGCTCCTGCAGCACGCCCTGGGTGCCGGCCCAGAATGCTGCCATCTGCGCAGCGCTGCGCTCGACGAACTGGGCGAAGGTATCGGTGATCAGGTCATCGATGTCCTTGAAGTAGTAGGTCGTGGCGGACAGCGGCACCTGAGCCTCGGCCGCCACCGCGCGATGGCGCACCGAGCGCACGCCATCGCGCACGATGATGCGCATGGCCGCGTCGAGAATCGCCTGGCGCCGCTGCTCGCTGCCCTGGCGGCTGGCCTTGCGCCCTTGATACTGGACACTCTCGACGACGGCGCTGGCCGCCTGACTGGCATTCGGGGACGCAGGCACAGGACTCACGGCGGGAAGACCTCTACGTTCTGATTATGAGGGGCAGAGTACTGGGTTCGCCGATCAACCAAAAGGCCGGATGCGCCTGCCTGTCGCACCGTCAACGAACCGCGGGCAGAAAACAGATAGCAAGAAGCCGCCCTTGGGCGGCTTCTTGCTGGACCATCAGGCCTGCGGGCGCATGTGCGGGAACAGGATGACGTCGCGAATCGACGGCGAGTTGGTCAGCAGCATCACCAGGCGGTCGATGCCGATGCCCTCACCGGCGGTCGGCGGCATGCCGTATTCCAGCGCGCGAACGAAGTCGGCATCGTAGTGCATGGCCTCGTCGTCGCCGGCGTCCTTCTCGGCCACCTGAGCGAGGAAGCGTTCGGCCTGGTCTTCGGCGTCGTTGAGCTCGGAGTAGGCGTTGGCGATCTCGCGGCCACCGATGAACAGTTCGAAACGGTCGGTGACGCTGGGGTTGTTATCGTTGCGACGGGCCAGCGGCGAGACCTCGAACGGGTACTCGGTGATGAAGTGCGGCTGCTCCAGCTTGCTCTCCACCAGTTCCTCGAAAATCATCACCTGCAGCTTGCCCAGGCCTTCGTGGCCGAGCACCTTGGCGCCGGCCTTCTTGGCGATGGCACGGGCCTTGTCGACGTCATTGAGGTCGGCCTCGGTGAGGTCCGGGTTGTACTTGAGGATCGAGTCGTACACCGACAGGCGCACGAACGGCTCGCCGAAGTGGAACACCTTGTCGCCGTACGGCACGTCGGTGCTGCCCAGCACGGCCAGGGCCAGCTCGCGGAACAGTTCCTCGGTGAGGTCCATGTTGTCGCGGTAGTCAGCGTAGGCCTGGTAGAACTCGAGCATGGTGAACTCGGGGTTGTGCCGGGTCGACACGCCCTCGTTACGGAAGTTGCGGTTGATCTCGAACACTTTCTCGAAGCCGCCAACAACAAGGCGCTTGAGGTACAGCTCCGGGGCGATACGCAGGAACATAGCCATGTCCAGCGCGTTGTGATGGGTCTCGAACGGCTTGGCCGCGGCGCCACCGGGAATGGTCTGCAGCATCGGGGTTTCGACTTCGAGGAAGCCGCGCTCGTTGAGGAAGCGACGGATGTGCGCGATCACCTGCGAACGCACGCGGAAGGTGTGGCGGGTTTCCTCGTTGACGATCAGGTCGACGTAGCGCTGGCGGTAGCGCTGCTCGGTGTCGGTCAGGCCGTGGTGCTTGTCCGGCAGCGGGCGCAGCGACTTGGTCAGCAGGCGCACGTCGGTCATGTGCACGTACAGGTCACCCTTGCCGGAGCGCGCCAGGGTGCCTTCGGCGGCGATGATGTCGCCCAGGTCCCAGCTCTTGATCGCTTCCAGGGTTTCGGCCGGCAGGCCCTTGCGGTCGACGTAGACCTGCAGGCGACCGGAGGTGTCCTGCAGCACCATGAAGGCGCCACGGTTGAGCATGATGCGCCCGGCGATCTTCACCGGGATGGCAGCGGCCTCCAACTCTTCCTTGCTCTTGCCCTCGTACTGTTTCTGCAGCTCGGCGCACAGGCTGTCGCGGCGGAAGTCGTTGGGGAAGGCAATGCCCTGCTCACGGACGGCAGCAAGCTTTTCCTTGCGCTGGGCAATCAGCTTGTTTTCTTCCTGTTGCAGTTCGTTCTGGTCGAGTTGTTGGTCGCTCATGGTCGCTTTATCTGCCTGGCGTCTAGATCAAATGGGGTTTGGTAGGAGCCCGCTTGCTGGCGATCACGCTCCCGAAGAGCATCGCCAGCAAGCTGGCTCCTACAGGGTAAGGCTTACAGGCCCTGCTTGAGGCTGGCCTCGAGGTAACCGTCGAGATCGCCATCGAGCACCTTCTGGCAGTCGCTACGCTCGACACCGGTACGCAGGTCCTTGATCCGCGAATCGTCGAGCACGTAGGAGCGGATCTGGTGCCCCCAGCCAATGTCCGACTTGCTGTCTTCCAGCGCCTGCGAAGCGGCGTTGCGCTTCTGCATCTCCAGCTCGTACAACTTGGCCCGCAGCATTTTCATGGCGGTGTCCTTGTTGGCGTGCTGCGAACGTTCGTTCTGGCAGGCCACCACGGTGTTGGTCGGCACGTGAGTGATCCGCACCGCCGAGTCGGTGGTGTTGACGTGCTGACCACCGGCCCCGGAGGAGCGGTAAGTGTCGATGCGCAGGTCGGACGGGTTGATCTCGATGTCCACCTTGTCGTCGATCTCCGGCGAGACGAACACCGCCGAGAACGAGGTGTGGCGGCGCGCGCCGGAGTCGAACGGGCTCTTGCGCACCAGACGGTGCACGCCGATCTCGGTGCGCAGCCAGCCGAAGGCGTACTCGCCCTTGATGTGCACGGTGGCACCCTTGATACCGGCGACTTCACCTTCGGACAGCTCGACGATCTCGGCACTGAAGCCGCGCTTGTCGGCCCAGCGCAGGTACATGCGCAGGAGGATGTTGGCCCAGTCCTGGGCCTCGGTGCCGCCGGAGCCGGCCTGGATGTCCAGGTAGCAGTTGTTCGGGTCCATCTCGCCGCTGAACATGCGGCGGAATTCCAGCTTCTCGAGAATCTCGCGCAGGCGCTCGACTTCGGCGGCGATATCGCTCACCGCGCCTTCGTCGTTCTCTTCGGCGGCCATTTCCAGCAGGTCCCTGGAGTCGGCCAGGCTGCCGGTGAGGTCATCGATGGTTTCGACAATCTGCGCCAGCATGGCGCGCTCACGGCCCAGGCTCTGCGCGTACTCGGGCTTGTTCCAGACGCTGGCGTCTTCCAGCTCGCGGTTTACTTCGACCAGGCGATCATGCTTGTGATCGTAGTCAAAGATACCCCCGAATCGACTGGGTTCGCTCGGACAGGTCCTTGATGGCGTTGAGGATCGGATTGATTTCCATGGTGGTCGGCGCTCGCGGCAAATCGGACGGAAAAGCCGGCGATTATACCCGAGCCGGCCCAGGCTGGCAGCCCACTATCGGCAGTCAATCGCAACTCTCTGGATCAACGGTGCATATACTGAGCTGACGACTTCAGACGAGCCCCGCCCCATGCTCCCATCACACAGCATGCGCAGCCATATCGCCCTGTTCATTGCCGTCCTGGTCAGCCTGCTCTGCACCCTGCTGGGGTCGTTGATCAGCCAGCACAGCAGCCAGCAGATTCGCCAGAACGTCGGCGGCGACCTGGCGGAGGTGTCGTTCGCCATGGTCGGTCGCCTCGACCGTGACATGGCCTCGCGGGCCTCCGTACTGCGCCTCCTTGGCAACCAGCAGGCGCTGCTCGCGCCGAACGACTCGCGCGAGATACGCCGCCTGCTGGACAGCCTGCAGCAGGAAATGCCGAGCATGTCCTGGATCGGCTTTACCGACCCGCAAGGCCTGGTCCTGGCCTCCAGCAACGGCGTGCTCGAGGGTGTCAGCATCGCCCAGCGGCCCGTCTACCTCCAGGGCCGCGACGGCCTGTTCATCGGCGATGTGCATGACGCGGTGCTGCTCGCCAACCTGTTGCCCAACCCGACGGGCGAGGCGATGAAGTTCGTCGATATCAGCCTGCCGATTCATGGGAGCGACGGCAATCTGGTCGGCGTGCTGGCCAGCCACCTGTCCTGGGCCTGGGCCGACGAGGTGCGCCGGTCGATCCTGGCGCCGAGCCAGGACCGCCACCTGGT
This sequence comes from Ectopseudomonas khazarica, assembly GCF_017915135.1. Lineage (NCBI taxonomy): Bacteria > Pseudomonadati > Pseudomonadota > Gammaproteobacteria > Pseudomonadales > Pseudomonadaceae > Ectopseudomonas > Ectopseudomonas khazarica. The sequence goes on from NZ_CP068551.1 coordinate 3,974,064, forward strand.
CGAGTTCTTCGTGATCGGTCAGGATCACAGCATCCTTCTCGGCCCGCGCGCTATGATCGGCCAGAAGCTGGAGTTGCCCGTTCTCGGCGAACTGCAGCCTGGCCAGAGCCGCTGGAGGATTCAGCGCTGGCCCGATGGCAAGGAATACCTGACTGGCCTCACCCTGAGCCAGGGTTATCAGGACTACCCCGGCCTGGGCTGGACGGTGGTCGCGCGCCAGTCGCTGGAGCAGGCCTATGCCCCGGCCCATGAGCTGCGCACCAACATCCTGTTCATCGGTGGCGGACTGGCGCTGATCTTCGCCTTTCTCGGCTGGCTGATTAGCGGCTACTTCACCCGCCCGCTGCAGGACATCGCCAGCGCAGCGGATCGCCTCAGCGCCGGCGAGGCGACGGAAATCCCCGAATTGCAGGGCAGCCGCGAAGTACGCCAGCTGAGCCATTCGATCCGCCACCTGGTGGAAAGCCTGACCCAGCAGCAGACGGCCCTCGGCGTGATGGAAAGCCTGGCTCACCACGATGCGCTCACCGGGTTGCCCAACCGCATCGCCCTGGAGAAATTCCTGCCCCTGGCACAGCAGCGCAGCCGCCTGCTGCAGGGCTGCCTGGCCCTGCTGTACCTCGACCTGGACGGTTTCAAACCGATCAACGACACCCATGGCCACGCGGCTGGCGACCAACTGCTGGCCGAAGTCGCACAGCGCCTGCGCCACTGCCTGCGCGAGGGCGACATGGTCGCGCGCCTGGGTGGCGACGAGTTCGTGATGGTGCTGCTGGTGCCCGAGCAGGACGCCCAGCGTCATGCTCAGCTGGTGGCCGAACGCACCATCGCCGCGCTCGGCATGCCCATCACGCTGGAGGCGGGACAGGTCAACATCGGCTGCAGTGTCGGCGGCGCGATCTGGCCACAGGATCACGACAACCTGGGCAACGTCCTGCAACTGGCCGACCTGGCGCTCTACCAGGCCAAGCACGGGGGGCGCAACTGCGCCCGCTTTCATCAGCCAGCGGCTGACCTCAGCTGAGCGCGACGGCCTGGGGCGCAACGACGCTCGCCGGGCGCTGCGCATCCTCGGCGATCATCTGCGCGGCCTTCTCGGCGATCATCAGTACCGGCGAGCAGGTGTTGCCGGAGGTGATGCTCGGCATGATCGACGCGTCGACCACGCGCAGCCCGGCAACGCCGTGCACGCGCAGACGCGCATCGACCACGGCGTCGCGCCCCTGGCCCATCGCACAGGTGCCGACGGGGTGGAAGATGGTGGTGCCGATCTCCCCCGCCGCCTGCCGCAGGTCCGCGTCGCTGCGATAGTCCGGCCCCGGCTTGTATTCCTGCGGGTGGTAGGGGACCAGTGCCGGGGCCGCGGCAATCTCGCGGGTCAGGCGAATCGCATCGGCGGCCACCTGCAGATCGCGCTCGTCACTCAGGTAGTTGGGGCGGATCGCCGGCGCGACACTGGCATCCGCCGAGCGGATTTCGACGCAGCCACGGCTCTCCGGGCGCAGGTTGCAGACCGACGCGGTGAACGCGGGGAAGTCATGCAATGGCTCGCCAAAGCGTTCCAGCGACAACGGCTGCACGTGATATTGCAGGTTGGCGCGCGCCTGACCGGGGTCGGATTTGGCGAAGGCGCCGAGCTGGCTGGGCGCCATCGACAGCGGCCCGCTGCGCTTGAGCAGGTACTCCAGCCCCATGCCCAGCTTGCCCCAGGGCGTGGCGGCGATGCGGTTCAGCGTCTTCACCCCCTCGATGCGGTAGATCAGGCGCAGTTGCAGGTGATCCTGCAGGTTCGCACCCACCCCTGGCAGTTCGTGGCGCACGCCGATCCCCAGCCGTTCCAGCAGCGGTCGCGGGCCGATACCCGAGCGCTGCAGCAAGGCCGGCGAGCCAATGGCGCCGGCGCACAGAAGCACTTCGCGGCGCGCGGCGATGCGCAGCGCCCGCCCCTGCCAGCGCAGCTGCACGGCGCTGGCGCGGCCCTGCTCCAGTTCCAGGCGCTCGGCCTCGGCACCGGTCAGCACCTGCAGATTAGGGCGCTGGCCGATATCGCGCAGAAAGGCTTTCGAGGCGTTCCAGCGCACGCCGTGTCGCTGATTGACCTGGAAGTAACCGCACCCTTCGTTGTCGCCGCCATTGAAGTCGTCGATGCTGGCGATGCCGCGCTGCGCCGCCGCGTGGCGGAAGGCCTCGAGAATCTCCCAGGACAGGCGCTGGCGCTCGACCCGCCACTCGCCATCAGCGCCATGCAGCTCGCTGGCTCCGGCAAAATGGTTCTCCGAGCGCTTGAACAGGGGCAGCACGTCGCGCCAGGCCCAGCCCGGGTTGCCCGCCGCCGCCCAGCCGTCATAGTCGGCAGCCTGCCCGCGCATGTAGATCATGCCGTTGATCGAGGAGCTGCCGCCGAGCACCCGGCCACGCGGGTACTTCAGCGAACGACCGTGCAGGCCGGGGTCCGCCTCGGTGCTGTAGCACCAGTCGGTACGCGGATTGCCGATGCAGTAGAGGTAACCGACCGGGATGTGGATCCAGGGGTAGTTGTCCGGGCCGCCGGCCTCGATCAGCAACACGCTGACGGAGGGGTCTGCGGACAGACGATTGGCCAGCAGGCAACCGGCCGGGCCGGCACCGACGATCAGGTAGTCGTAACTCTCCAGGGGCAACTGCGCCATGAGCATCCTCGCGAGGCGGCGGATCGAAACCTCGAGCCTAACGGGCATCGCGTCGCAACAGTATGATCTTTTGGTCTGACATGCAGCGCGTGAATATCCCTGCAGAACCTCTGCGGAAACACCGGCAAGACAGTGCAACGCCGCCAGGCTGGTGAGGCGCCCCTACTCTGCGCTTTACTAGGCAGATGTCTCCCGAGCGCCACGCGATGCCCGCCCCTCACTACAAATCGCTTCCCGTCATCGTGCAGCAACGCGGCTGGCGACGCTGGCTCCCTGGTCTGCACACGCTGCTCCACTATCGCCTGGGCTGGCTGCCCAGGGACATCGCCGCCGGCCTGGTGCTGACCAGCATGCTGGTGCCGGTGGGCATCGCCTATGCCGAAGCCTCGGGCGTCGCCGGCATCTACGGCCTGTACGCCACCATCGTGCCGCTGCTGGCCTACGCCCTGTTCGGCCCCAGCCGCATCCTGGTGCTCGGCCCCGACTCGGCCCTGACCGCAGTGATTCTCGCCGTGGTCCTGCCGCTGTCGGGAGGTGACCCGCTGCGGGCGATCACCCTGGCCAGCATGATGGCCGTGGTGGCCGGCCTGACCTGCATCGTCGCCGGCCTGCTGCGCCTGGGCTTCATCACCGAGTTGCTGTCCAAGCCGATTCGCTACGGCTACATGAACGGCATCGCTCTGAGCGTGGTGATCAGCCAGACGCCCAAGCTGCTCGGCTTCTCCATCGACAGCCAGGGACCGCTGCAGGACATCTGGGCCATCGTCGGCGGCGTGCTGGACGCGCAATTTAACTGGGCCAGCCTGGCCATCGGCGGCGGCACGCTGGCGCTGATCCTGCTGCTGCGGCGCTTCAAGCGCCTGCCCGGCATACTCATCGCCGTCACCCTCGCCACCCTGGCGGTGGAGCTGCTGGACCTCGCCCGCCACGGCGCCAGCGTCCTCGGCGAACTGCCGCAGGGGCTGCCGGGCTTCAGCCTGCCCTGGCTCAGCGGAGTCGACCTGTCCGCCGTCGTGCTCGGCGGTGTGGCGGCGGCGCTGGTCGCCTTCGCCGACACCAGCGTGCTGTCGCGCACCTATGCCGCGCGCAGTGGCCGCCATGTCGACCCCAACCAGGAGATGGTCGGCCTGGGGGCCGCCAACCTGATCGGCGGTTTCTTCCAGGGGTTCCCGATCAGCAGCAGCTCGTCACGCACACCGGTAGCCGAGGCCGCCGGGGCACAGACGCAGATGGCCGGCGTCGTCGGCGCCCTAGCGGTCGCCCTGCTGCTGGTCGCCGCCCCCAACCTGATGCAGCACCTGCCCACCAGCGCCCTGGCGGCGGTGGTGATCGCTGCCGTGATCGGCCTGTTCGAGGTGCGAGACCTCATGCGCATCTATCGCGTGCAACAGTGGGAGTTCTGGCTGTCGATGGCCTGCTTCGCCGGCGTCGCCACCTTCGGCGCCATCCCCGGCATCGGCATTGCCGTGCTGCTGGCGGTGATCGAGTTTCTCTGGGATGGCTGGCGTCCGCACTACGCGGTGCTGGGCCAGGTCGACGGCGTACGGGGCTTTCACGATATCCAGCGCCACCCGGAAGCCCGCCTGATACCTGGCCTGCTGCTGTTGCGCTGGGATGCGCCGCTGTTCTTCGCCAATGCCGAACAGTTCCAGCAGTGCGTGCTGCAGGCGATCACCCGCTCGCCGACGCCGGTGCGTCGCCTGGTCATCGCCGCCGAGCCGGTGACCAGCATCGACGTCACCTCCGCCGACATGCTCGCCGAACTGGAGCAGATGCTGGCCGAAGCCGGCATCGAACTGCATTTCGCCGAGGTCAAGGGGCCGGTCAAGGACAAATTCAGGCGCTTCGGGCTCCTGCGGGAAAACCGCGAACAGCGTATCCAGCCGACGGTAGGCGCCGCAGTCGACGCCTACCTCGCCGATCATGACGTCGACTGGCAGGCCGAGAACGCAGTGCCGGGCCGCGCCTGGCACAGGGACTGATGTGCACGCCGCATCAGCGGACGCCGGACAGCTCCTGACGCACCTGCGCCTCCAGCTCGGCCTTCAGCGCCGGCGCCAGCTGCAGCTGGCGCGCCAGCTCCTCGAGGTAGGCACGCTCCATGAAGTGCTCCTCATCCACCATCAGCACGCTGGCCAGGTACATCTCGGCGGCCATTTCCGGCGTGGTCGCGGCGCCGGCGACATCGGCGGGGTCGAGCGGCTTGTTCAGCTCGGTGTGCAGCCAGCCCTGCAGCTCGGCGTCCTGCGCCAGCTTGCCGAGTTCCTCCTCGATCAACTGACGCTCGCGGGCGTCCACATGGCCGTCGGCCTTGGCCGCTGCCACCAGCGCCTTGAGAATCGCCCGGCTGTGCTGCTCGGCCTGCGGCGCCGGCAGGCGGTCCAGCGTCTGCGGCTCGAGCGGCTGCGCGCCACTCTGCTGGGCCTGCTGCGCCTGCCAGTTGCCGTAGGCCTTGTAGGCCAGTACGCCAAGCGCAGCCAGGCCACCGTAGACCGCCACCTTGCCGCCCACCTTGCGCACCCGCTTGTTGCCCAGCAGCATGGCCAGCGCCGCACCGCCGCCAGCGCCCTTGAGCATGGCGCCGAGATCGCTGCCGCCCTTGCTGCCGGAACCTGCGCCACCACCGAGCAACCCACCGAGCGCGCCGCCCAGCCCCGACGACGCACCGCCCGCCCCTTTCTGTTGCAGCAGGTCCTGACCGGATTTGAGCAGTTGATCGAGCAAGCCACGGGTATTCATTGAGCATCCTCCTAAGGAAATCCGCTCGAGTGTAGGCCTCGTCCCCTGGCCGGGCAGCCTGCGGAATGCTTCCAGATATTACCGTCGCTCGCGCTTGACAGCCGCGCGCCGGGCCAAGCACCATCGGCGAACGATTCATGCAACGGGCCTCCCATGTACGCCACCTGCGACCACAGCTCACTGCTCCCAGGCTTCCGTGCCTGCCAGTGCGCGTGCGTCGTCGTTGCCAAGAAATCCAAGAAACAGTCGCTCATTTGACCGGGGCGCGCTGTCCCGTCAGATGGGCTGACAGGACACCAGGCGCCAGGTTCATACCCTCCAGCACCTCTCCCGCACCCTCCCTGACGGCGACCAGACGGTCAGTCGCAAGGAGAGTTTCACATGTCCAGTTTCAGTGGTATCTGGGTCGCCCTGGCCACCCCGTTGCGCAACGGTGAGATCGACTTCGCCAGCCTCGATCGGCTGGTGCAGCGGCTGCTCGCCGATGGCGCGGCCGGCCTGGTGGTGTGCGGCACCACGGGCGAAGCCGCGGCCTTGAGCGAGGACGAACAACTCGCCGTGCTCGACGCCGTGTTGCGCCAGGCCGCGCCGCACCAGGTGATCATGGGCCTGGCCGGCAACCAGCTGAATGCCCTGCTCGATCGACAGCGGGAGATCCAGCGCCGCCCGCTGGCCGGGCTGCTGGTACCGGCGCCTTACTACATTCGCCCCTCCCAGGCCGGGCTGGAGCACTTCTTCACCACCCTGGCCGATGCCGCCAGCGTCCCGCTGGTGCTCTACGACATCCCCTACCGGACTGGCGTGCGGATCGAACGCGACACGCTGCGCCGCATCGTGCGCCACACCAATATCGCCGCCATCAAGGACTGTGCAGGCGATGCGGAAACCACCATGGCCCTGATCGCGGACGCACAGGTGCAGGTGCTTGCCGGTGAGGATACGCAGATATTCAGCACCCTGTGCCTCGGCGGCCATGGCGCCATCTCGGCCTCGGCGCATGTCCGCACCGACCTCTATGCGCGCATGCACGCGTGCGTCATGCAGGGTGATCTGCGCGGCGCCCGGCAATTGCACTATCGCCTGTTGCCCTGGATGCAGGCGGCCTTCTGCGAAGCCAACCCGGCGGCGCTGAAAGCGGCCCTGGCCCTGCTGGGGCTGAGCAGCGACGAGGTGCGCGCACCGATCCTGCCCTGCTCGCCGGCCAACCGCGAACAGCTGCACCAGGTACTCGAAGGCCTGGCGAATTAGCTCCCGCGCTGCCCCGCCTCAGCGCGGGGCGATATGCGCCACCATCAGCTGCACGCTCTCGTTGCCGCGAAACTCGTTGAGGTCGAGCTTGTAGGCCACCTCGGCCCAGCGCAGCGTGGGGTTGGGCCAGATGTCGCGGTCGATGTTGAAGGCGATGCCGTCGAGCTGCACGCTGCCGCACTCGGTCTTGAGCACCAGCTTCAGGTGACGTTCGCCGACGATGCGCTGGCCCACGATCTGGAACACGCCGTGGAACAGCGGCTCGGGAAAATGCTGGCCCCAGGGCCCGGCATTGCGCAGCGCACGAGCCAGTTCGAGGTGAAACTCGGTGGCGTCGAGCTGACCGTCGGAAAGCAGCCTGCCGGTGAGGTCATCCTCGCTGAGCTGACGGCGCACCTCGGCATCGAAGGCCGCGGCGAAGGCACCGAAATGTTCTTGTCGCAGGGACAGCCCGGCGGCCATGGCGTGCCCGCCGAACTTGCTGATCAGCCCCGGATGTCGCGCCGCCACCGCGTCCAGCGCATCGCGGATATGCAACCCTGGCACCGAGCGCGCCGAGCCCTTGAGCATGCCATCGCCAGCATCGGCGAAGGCGATGGCCGGACGGTGGTAGCGCTCTTTCAGGCGCGAGGCGAGGATGCCGATCACCCCCTGGTGCCAGTCCGGCTCGAACAGGCACAGGCCGAACGGCATGTCCGCCACCGGCAGGTCCTTGAGCTGGGCCAGCGCCTCGCGCTGCATGCCCTGCTCGATGGCCTTGCGGTCCTGGTTGAGCTGGTCGAGCTGCACCGCCATGTCGCGGGCCAGCGCTTCGTCGTCGCAGAGCAGGCATTCGATCCCCAGGCTCATGTCGTCCAGGCGCCCCGCCGCATTCAGTCGCGGGCCGAGGATGAACCCCAGGTCGGTGGAGGTGATGCGCCGATGATCGCGCCCGGCCACTTCGAGAATCGCCCGCAGCCCGGGCCGCGCACGGCCGGCACGGATACGCGCCAGCCCCTGGTGGACCAGGATACGGTTGTTGGCATCCAGCGGCACCACGTCGGCCACGCTGCCGAGCGCCACCAGGTCGAGCAGCTCGCCCAGGTTCGGCTCCTGGCGAGTGGCGAACCAGCCGCTTTCACGCAGGCGTGCCCGCAGCGCCAGCAGCACGTAGAACATCACCCCGACCCCGGCCATGGCCTTGCTCGGGAACTCGCAGCCGGGCTGGTTGGGATTGACGATGGCGTCGGCCTGCGGCAATTCGGGCCCCGGCAGGTGGTGGTCGGTCACCAGCACCTTGAGTCCGGCCTCCTTGGCCGCAGCCACGCCTTCGACGCTGGAAATGCCGTTGTCCACGGTCAGCAGCAGGTCGGGCTGGCGCTGCAGCGCCACGGCGACGATCTCCGGGGTCAGGCCGTAGCCGTATTCGAAACGGTTGGGCACCAGGTAGTCGACATGCGCCGCGCCGAGCAGACGCAGGCCGAGCACGCCGACGCTGCTGGCGGTGGCGCCGTCGGCATCGAAGTCACCGACGATGAGGATGCGCTGGCGCTGCTCGAGCGCCTCGACCAGCAGCTCCACCGCCGCCGTCATGCCCTTGAGCTGCTGATACGGAATCAGCCGCGCCAGGCCCTTGTCCAGCTCCTCGGCGGACTGCACGCCACGGGCGGCGTACAGGCGGGTCAGCAAGGGCGGCAGGTTGCCCAGGTCGGGCAACTGAGCAGGCAAGGGACGGGCTTCGATACGCATGAACAAAAGGTCGCTTTTCAGATGTGGCCCGGATGCAGTCCGGACATTGGGTAGGGGCGGCCCCGGATCGCATCCGGGCTACGGCTCGACACTCGCCGGGCTGATGCGCAGGGTAGGCGACGCTGCTCCATCCACCCCGCACACGCGTTGTGCTGGACGAAAAGACCGTCGTCCACCCTGCAAAGCTCAGCGCTGGCCGGCCAACCACTCCAGCGGAATCTCGTGCTGGCCGCGCTCGTCGGTGACGAACAGCTCGCCATCGCTGATCATCACGCTCCAGCTGAGCGAGCGCGGCAGGTCCAGCGACAGCTCGGCCAGCGCCTCCTGCCCCAGGGCCACGACGTTGATGTTCTTCAGGCTGCGCACCGGGTCGAGGCACTTGCCCTGCCACACGCGCAGGTTGCCGTAGGCCACCAGGCTGAACTTCTCGGTACGCCGCGAGCACCAGGTGATGCGCTCGCTGTCCGGTTGCCCCACCTCGATCCAGTGCAGCACGCGATCATCCAGGCTCTTCTCCCACAGCGCCGGCTCGTCGACGTCCGACAGACCACGGCCGAAGGCCAGTTGCTCGTCGTAGAACAGCGCATAGGCGATCAACCGCGCGGCCAGGCGCTCCTCGGTCTCCGAAGGATGGCGGGCGACGGTGAAACGCAGGGTCTGGTAGACGCTGCGATCCATGTCGGTGAGGTTCAGATCGATCTTGTAGGTGGTCGATGGCAGGGCCATGGCGGGCTTCTTGGCTGGTCGAAAGAGCGCAAGTCTACCGCGAAAGCATGGCCCCCGCCGACCTTCAGCAGGTCATGTGGCAGATCCCCCGCTGCTCGTCGCTGTACTCGATGTTCGCCTGCAGGCTGCTCAAGTCCAGGTGCAGGCGGCAGTAGTGCTCGCCATGGCGCCAAGCCAGCAGCAGCTGGTCATCCGCCGAATAGTTCTGCTCGAAACGCCCCTCGAAGGCCGGGTGCCGGCAGCGGAAACGCATCAGCGCCAGCAGGCGCTGCACCAGCGGTTGCTGCAAGGCCTGCTCGGCCTCCTCGACGCTGTAGTAATGGCGGTTGACGTCGCGGGCCTCGCCGGTTCGCTCGAGCAGATCGAAATCGTTGCAGCCGGCGAGCAGGCCGACGTAGTACACCTGCGGGATGCCGGGGGTGAAGAACTGCATGGCCCGTGCGGCAATGTAGGCCTCGTCGTTGCGCATCAGCGCCTCGTAGAAGGTGCAGGTCAGCTGATAGATGGCGCCCACGCTGTGCACGTTCACCGCCGAGCGGCGCAGGATCGGGTCGGCGCTGCGCGTCGAGATCTCGTCGACCAGGTACTGGATCTGCGCCTCGGGCAACATGCCCTCGACATCGGGAATGCAGATGCCGTCATGGGTATCGAGCACGGTGATCTGGTTGCGCGGGCACATGCGCAGCCAGTGCTTGAGGTAGCGGCTGCTCCCCGTGAGCAAGGCATGCAGCACCAGCGGCGGCAAGGCGAAGGCATAGGGGCGCATCTGCCGACGCGAGATGGCGTACTGGTAGCTGATATGGTCGTGCACCTCCGGGAGCATCTCGGTCTCGTACTTGGCCCCGGTTTCGCGAAACCATTCGAGGATGCGATAGACGTTCGGCTCCACCAGGAAGCAGCTGGTGCCAATGCGCTTGGTGGTGTAGCCGAAGGCGTCCAGACGGAACAGCTTGACCCCGCGCGCAGCGAGGAAGGCCATGTACTGCTCCATCAGCTGGTAGGTCTGTGGCGAATCGTAGTTCAGGTCGATCTGCCGTTCGGTGAAGGTGCACCAGACCCGGCAGGTCCCGCCGTTGGCCAGCCGCACGTCGCGAAACGGCTCCTTCTCCTTGCGGATATGGATCTTGGCCAGGTCGTCATGGCTGATCTCGCCCAGGCTGTCGACCTGCACGAACAGCTCCGCGTAGGGTGAGTCCTGGCCGCGCGCGACGAAATCGAGGAACTCCGGTGACTCGTCGGCGATATGGCTGATCACCAGGTCGACGCACAGGTCGAAACGCGCGGAGATGCGTTCGACATCCGCCCAGTCGCCGTAGCGCGGGTCCACCTCCATGTGGGTGAGCGGCGAGAAGCCAGCGTCGGCATTGGACGGATACAGCGGCAGGATATGCACACCGCCCAGGGCATCGCCCAGGTGCCGGTCGAGCAACTGGTAGAGCTCGCCCAGGTTGCGCCCCAGGCGGTCGGGATAGGTGATCAGTTGAACAGCATTGCGCAGTGTCATGAGCCCCCCGGCACAGTGTTGGTCTACCAAAGGCCTAGGCCACGATCGCCGCACGCGTCAAGCGACGCCGCGACGGCGCATCCGCGAAGCGGCGCCTCAGAGCCGCGCCAGCACCGCCTGCACGGCCTGCTCCGGCGCCTCCTGCCAGAGACCGTAGCTCAGCGGCAGGGTTTCCAGACCGGCGCGGGCCAGCACCAGGTAGCGCTCCAGTTCGAGAAAGCCTTCTCCTTCGCCAGGGAAACCGATCAGGTCGATGGCCAGGCATCTGTCACCGCGTCGGCAGAACAGATCCAGCACCTGCCCGGCCAGCGGGTAGTGGCTCCACACCCCGACGCCCTGCACTTCGAGCGCCTGGCACAGATCCTGGCGGGCGACATCGATGGCCCCTGCCTGCAAACTGACCGCCGGTTGCTGCTGAAATTCCAGGTAACGGCGCAGCAGATGGGTGGCCGGCAGCTGGCGTTCGTCACCACTGAACAGCAGCACCTGGCGCTCGCGGGCGCGGGTGATGGCCACGTTGAACAGGTCGGCGCGGTTCAGGTAGTGGGCCGCCTGGGTGGACTCGACGTCGATGGCGAAGCTGAGAATCATCAGGTCGCGCTCCTCGCCCTGGAAGCCGTAGGGCGTGTCCACCAGCAGGCGAAACGCGCGCAACTGCTCCAGCGGCATGCTCTCGCCAATGCGCTCGCGGATACGCTCGACCTGGTCGCGAAACGGCGACAGCACGCCAACGCTGGGCTTGAGCGGGCTGTCCCGGTAGGTGTCGAAGTGCTCGCGCAGCAACTCCAGCACCCGCTCGACCTCCGCCTCGTTGACCCCGTTGCGACCGCGTGCGCCCTCGACGCGCAGCAGTTGCAGGCTGTCGCAGGTGTCGCCACCGGGACGTTCCTTCATCACCCGCAGGCGCTGGTCGTAGAACAGCTCGTTGCTGAAACGGATCAGCGCCGGGCGGCTGCGGAAGTGCTCGTCGAGGAACACCACCGCGTCCTGGCTGGCCAGTTGCAGGCCGACCAGGTCCAGCACGCTGTTGTCGCGGTAGCTCCAGGCCTCGCGCTCGTCGGCCTGCAGCCCGGCACGCTGCAGCAGCTGCGCCTCGCGCACGCGGGAGAGAAAGGAGATATGCCGCAACTGGCGTGCGTCGCCGGTCACCACCGCGCGCTTGCTGCGCTGGAAGGCCGGTAGCGCCGAGGCGATGTCGCACTGGGTCGCCTCGTCCATCACCATCACGTCGAACAACCCGGCGCGCAACGGCAGCAGGCGGTGCAGCTCGTCCAGCGTCACCACCCAGATCGGGAACGCGGCCAGCAGGCGCGCCGGATCGATGCCCTCGAACAGCGCCAGCTGGCGCTGCGAATTGCGCGCACGGATGGCCTGGTTGTAGCGCACGAACAGGCTGCGGTCGGTCATCAGCAGACGCTTGAGCGCCAGGCTGTGATGGCTGTTGAGGTGCTCGCGGCTGAGCTGCTGGCGACGCCGCTGGCATTCACGCAGCTCGTCCAGCAACGCCCAGGGACGCACGCTGCTGCCGACCCGCCTGCGTACCCAGGGCACCTGCAGCCAGCGGCGCCAGAAGGCCAGGCTGCCGCGCTCGGCGCGCAGCAGCAGACGGCTCCAGCGCACGGCCTGCTCGCAGCGGGCCACGAAGTCGCCGGAAAGGCGGCGCTCGGCCAGGGTCAGCACCTCCAGCTCACTGCGCTGGCGCGCCTCGAGCTGGTCGCTGACATCGAAAATCTCGCCCTGCAGCATGCGCTGCAGGCGGTCGCGCAGAGCCTGGCGCAGGCTCTGCCCATCGCCCTCCAGGATACCCTCGCGCAGGCCGAAGTCCTCACGCAGCTTCTGCGCGATGACCCGCACGGCCTGGGCGCTGCGGCTGACCAGCAGCACGCTCTCGCCCTGCAGGTAACGATCCAGCGCCAGCGCCGCCAGGCTGTAGCTCTTGCCGGTGCCGGGCGGGCCGGATATCTGGCTCAGGCAATGGCGCGCGGCATTGTCCAGCGCGCGGCATTGCGCCAGGCTGAGCTGGGCCGGCAGGCGCTGCGGCGTGCTCGCGGCCACGGACAACGGCGCGTCCGGCGCCTCGCCGAGCAGTTGCAACAGGGCCGGCGACAGCTGCTGCGCCTCCTGCAGCAACTGCAGCTCATGGGCGATGCCACGGCTGCCACTGCCACGCGGCACCAGGGCGACGAAGGCGCCCGCCTGCAACGACAGGCTGCGCCGGCGCTGGGCCTTGGCCAGCGCCTCGCCGTCGACCAGCCGGGGAAAGCCTGCCGCCTCGCTGACCTCACGCACCTGCGTATGGCGCGCCACCCAGGCGAGCAACTGGCCCAGTGCCGTGGCGTCCAGCACCCCGCTGGGCAACGGCAGGCCGTCCAGGCTGTCCGCGCCACTTTCGTCGAACAGGCTGCGCAGCAGACGCCAGTTGCCACGCACCTGCTGCGGATCGATGACCAGCAACTGGGCCTGGCCATCGGCAGTCGGCTGCAGGCTGGCCTCGTAATACATCAGGGGGCCGCAGATGGCCCGCGATGCGCCGCCGTCCAGCTGCTGGCGACCACAGATCGGCAGCACGCCGTAGATCAGCTGCAGCTCACGCTGGTACAGCGTCTGCGCCTCGGCCAGCTCCCGGCCCAGCTCGGCCGACAGCGGCAGCAGCGGCACACCGCCGCTGGCCAGTTCCTCGTCCCCGTCGAGCCAGGCCCAGCGCTTGCCGGGCAGCCTGGCAATGTTGTCCAGGTCCAGGTCGCGGCTGTCGGCCAGGTAGCAGCTGCGGTAGAAACCGAGAAGCCGTTGGGCGTGAGGCTGAGTCATCAGTTGTCTGCGTAACGCGTCCAGAGCATCTCGAACTCGCGGCTGTAGGCTGCCACCAGTTGCGGATGGTCGATCACCAGCAGATTTTCCTCGTTGCTGGTACTGGCGCTGCGGGTCCAGTTGAAACTGCCGTTGAGCAGCAGGCGACCGTCGAACAGGGCGAACTTGTGGTGCATGTGGAAGGGACCGGCATCGATGCGCAGCGGCACGCCCTTGTCACGCAGGCGCTGGATGTCGCTGCCGGCATCGAACTGCTTTTCGTTGTCGCTGATCACCCGCACCGCGATGCCGCGCTCATGGCAGGCGAGCACCTCTTCGCTGAGCTGATCGTCGGAGATGGTGTAGACGCAGATCTCCACGCTCTTGCGCGCCTGGCGGCAGAGGTCGCGGATCTTGCGCCGGCAGCTCTCGCCCGGACTGAAGTGCGCCGTAGCATGCTCCACGCGCGGAGCGCTGCCGACGCTGTCGAGGGTCTTGATCACCTGCTCCAGCCACTTCAGCACCGGCTCGACATTGGTCGGCTCGCGCATCAGCTCACGGGCCAGGGCGAAGGCGCGGTTGCGCATGAAGCGCACCTGGTCGCTGCTCAGCTCGCTGCCCAGCTGGCGCAGTTCGTCGCGCTCCTCGTTGCTCAGACGCAGGTCGGCGAGGCTGTCACGCAGTTGCTGATCGAGATGGTTGAAGTCCATGCAAAGTCCTTTTTCATAATTGAAAAGCCGTTGAAAACGTAGGCGAGGCAGCCAGCGCAAGGCGCTACGTTAGTAACAGCCTCCGGCTGGTCAAAACGGCGAGGAAGCGGAGTTTACAGCTGTAAATGAGCATTCCGAGCCTGTTTTTTAACGCCGCGATGGCAACGCAGGTAGTTTTCAATGACCTTTTCGGCGGCGGCTCAGGGCGGCGTAACACACACCGCAGAACGCTCCCGCCAGGTGATATTCGAAAGAAACGCCGGCACGCGGCAACAAGCCGAAGAACCAGCCGCCATAGAGAAAGAACACCAGCACCGCCAGCAGCAGGTCGAGCAGGCTGCGCTCGAACCAGGCGCGTGCCAGCAACAGGCCCCAGAAGCCGAACAGCCAGCCGCTGGCACCGATGTGCAGGCCGGTACGGCCGAACACCCAGACCAGCAGGCCGCTGCCGATGATGATGAAGGCGCTGGAGAACAGGAAGTCGCGCCGTGAGCGCAACAGCACCAGGCTGCCCAGCACCAGCAAACCGCTGAGGTTGCTGAGCAGGTGCGCCCAGCTGCCGTGCAGCCAGGGCGCGAAGAGAATGCCCGGCAATGCCTCGACATGCCGGGGCACCAGGCCCCAGACGTTCAGGGCGCCGCCAAGGGCGCTGTTGGCCAGTTGCAGCAGCAGCATCGCACCACTGATCAGCAGCAGCGGACGCAGCTCAACCAGCCAGCCTCGCCTCACGGCGCCTCGTCATCCGCGGCGTCGCTGCGCTGCTCGTGTCCGAGCAGCGTGCCGAGGTCGCGCAGTTGGGTGGATATTTCCAGCATGCGGTTGTGCGTGCGCAAATCGATGTCGATCTTCTTGTCCATCGCCTTGATCAGCGGCAGGAAGCTGTTTTCCAGGCTGTCGGCCAGGTTCTCGAGCAATTTTTGCGTGCCCGGCTGCGCAGGTGCAACCACTTCCACCTGTGGCCGCAGCTTGCCGAGGTTGTCCAACCCCGCCAGCAGCTGCTCCCAGGGCACGCTGGGCGCCTCGGCCGCCGGCTTGCCGGCGCCCAGGCCACGCACGCTTTCCACCAGGTCGTTGAGCTGCGCCACCACGCGGCCACCGACATCGCTGTCGCTGCCGCCCATGGCCTTGTTGCGCATGAAGTCGCGTTTGATCTGCGCCCAGCGCTCGGCCTGCTCGGGCGTCTGATTGCCACGCAGCTCGGCGAGCTTGAGCAGGTTTTCTTCGGCACCGGTGGTGAGCAGTTGCGACTCGCCCTGGTAGTGGTCGGCGATCAGCTGCAGCAGCTCGCCATCGTTCATCACCGAGCTGATCTTCTCCGCCATCTTGTTCATGTTGCGGTAGCTGCCCTGCAGCTTGAACGGCGGCTCGGTACGGTACTGGTCGGCCTGCGCGGCGCTGACGATGTACTGCTGGTTGACCCGGCCGACCACGTCGCGCACCTGCATCAGGCGTTGCAGAGTCGAGGAAATCTCGTTGATCTCGGCGGCGCTGTAGGTGTGGCTCAGTTCATTGGCAGAGAACGGCTTGCCCTCGGCCTTGGCGACGAAACGGTAGACGTCGGCCATGTCGCGGGTGGCCAGCGGCGCCAGCACCGGGTTGGAGGTCAGGCTGTTCTCGATGTAGGACAGCGCGAAGGCCTCCTGCATGCCGCCCAGGGTGTCGCCCAGGTTGTAGATGTCGGCACGGTTGGCGAGCATGTCCGGAATCTTGAAGACTTCGCCGGACTCGGTGTAGGGGTTGCCGCTCATCACCACGCAGAACTTCTTGCCGCGCATGTCGTAGGTCTTGGTCTTGCCCTTCCACACGCCCTCGATGCGCCGGGTGCCGTCGCACAGCGAGATGAACTTCTGCAGGAACTCGGGGTGGGTGTGCTGGATGTCGTCGACGTAGAGCATGACGTTGTTGCCCATCTCCAGCGCCAGGTTGAGCTTTTCCAGCTCCTGGCGCGAGGTGGCGTCCGGCGCCTGCGCCGGATCGATGGAGCGCACCTCGTGGCCCAGCGCCGGGCCGTTGACCTTCATGAAGATCAGACCCAGGCGGTGCGCCACGTACTCCATCAAGGTGGTCTTGCCGTAACCCGGCGGCGAGATGAGCATCAGCAGGCCCATCAGGTCGGTCCGCTTATTCTCGCCGGCGGTGCCCATCTGCTTGGCCAGGTTGTCGCCGATGAAGCCCAGGTAGACGTCGTTGATCAGCTTGTTGCGCACGAACGACGACAGCGGCCGCGGCTTGAACTCGGCCAGGCGCAGCGCCTCGCGCTCGCGGTTGATGACCTCCTGACGCAGCGTCTGGTAACGCTGCAGCTGCGGCACGAAGTGCTCCAGATGCTGTTGCAGGCGGGCGAAGTAATCGTCGATGGCCAGCACCAGGGTCGCATCCTGCAGACGCGGATGGTCACCGAGCAGGCCGCTGACGCTGAAGCGCAGGTCGACCTCGGTGAAGCGCCGGGGGAAGTCGTCATCGAGCAGGCTGATGGCGATCGCCTCGGGCACGTAGTCGAGCAGCTCGCGCAGGGCCTCGTCCTGCGCGCACAGGCCATCGAGCCAGGTCTGCACCAGCGACCAGCGCTGCTGCGGGCGGCCGCGCAGGTTGTCGAGGGCCGCGCGGTAGTCGTCCCACACGTGGCTGGCCTGCATGCGCTGCTGCAGGGTGTCGAGCAGCTGGCGGGCGTATTTGCTGAAGGTGAACTCGATGGGCTTGGCCGCCAGTTCCTCGATCAGATAGGCCGCAGCCTGCTGACGCTGCGCGGCATCGACCGGCAGCGGATGCTGGGCGAGAAAGCGCTGCATCGCCGCATCGATTTCGTCCTGCAGGCGGCGGACACCATCGCTGCTGCCGAACAGCTGACGCAGGTGCAGGCTGCTGCGTGCATGCTCCGGCCACAGTTCGGCCTCGATGTCCGCCCCCCAGCGGTTCCAGAACAGCGCGGCGAACCCGCGCGCGGTGGGCGCGAAGCGCAGCAGGCCGGCGCTTTCGCGCAGCGGCAGCAGCTGGCTGAGGATCAGCGCCGCATCGTGGTCGTGGATGCCCTTCTCGTAGGCATCCTTGTAGCGCGGGGCGGCGAAGTCGCGGATCACCCGGGTCAGGCTCTGCGGCTGCGCCAGGTGAGTCTTGAGCAGGTCCAGGCTTAGCCCTTCACGGCCAGCCACGGCGGCGTCGAGCACCAGCCCGGCGAGGTATTCGGCGCGGTACAGCGACGGCGACTCGGACTCCAGCGACACTTGCCAGTAGTCACGCAGGCCTTCCAGTGTCTCGTCGCGCAGCGGCTCGAGAAAATCGGTGCCGGTCAGATGCAGGTACAGACCATCGCCACGCGGCATCAGGGTCAGGTCGAGTTCCTGGGTGTTGACGCTGAAACGGTGGCGCGGGCCGAGCTTGATAACGTTGCCGCCCTCTTCGAACAGCTCGCTCTTGTCGCGCAGGGCACGCACGGCCTGGTCGCGGGCGCCCTTGAGGCGCGCCTCGACGTCATCGGCCTTGACGCTGTCCTTGAGCTCGCGCAGGCGCTCGGCCATCTCGCGCAGCTTGAGAATCAGCGGGTCGGCAGCGAAGAAGGCGTTGAGCTCCTCCATCTGGGTCAGGCGCGCGGTGCGCCGGCCCAGGCTGTCGAGGATGCGCTGGGCGGCGTCGAGCACGCCCTGGGCACGGCGCTGACGGTCGTCGAGCAGGCTCTGCTTGTGCGACTCGAAGGTTTCCAGCAGTTCTTCGCGCTTGCCCAGGATGTCGCTGAGGAATTCCTCGTGATCGCCGAACTGGCTTTCCAGCTCTTCCAGCTGCACCAGCAGGCGGGACAGCTGCTCGTCGCACTTCTCCGGGTCCTGCGCCAGCGCCAGGGCGTTGGTGATGCCCTGGCTGAACAGTTTGAACTGGGCGCCGAACTGCGCCACGGTCTCGGCCGAGCCCAGCCCCTTGCGCCGCTGTTCGGCGCGCGCCTTGGCCTGGTTGAGGTGGGCATAGACCTCGGAAATCGACTCGACGATGCGGGTGCGCTGGGTGGCATCGTCGATCTTCAGCGACGCCATCAGGCTCGACAGCATGTCCAGGTTGCCGGCCATGGCCTGCATCTCGACCAACGGCTCGTTCAGCTGGGTGACGCTCTCGGCCTTCTGCGCCTGGCCATCGAGTTCACCCAGGCGCTGCACATAGGGTTGCAGGGCCGCGTCGCTGGCGAGGAAGTTCGAAGTGGCCGACGCCACGCGCTCCTGCGCTTCGAGCAACTCGGCTTCCATGGCGTCGATACGCGCCACGTCGATGTAGCGGTAGTCACGGATGGTCAGCAGCTGGCCGCGCTGCGCGGTGATGGCATTCAGCGCCTCGACGAAATGCTGCACCTCGTCCCAGCTGTCGACCAGCAGGCCGGCGAGCAGGCTCTTCTGCCGCGTCTCGGCCTCGGTCATGGCACGGGCCGATTGCTGGCGAATGCTCTCGACCTTCTCGAACTCGTCGAGCACCAGCTCGGAGGTGGCGGCCACCTCGCGCAGCAGCGGCGCCAGTTCGGCACACTGGGCGTCACCCAGCCAGTGGTAGACGTCGAACAGGCGACGGGTGTTCTGGCACAGCTGGGTGTAGCGCGCCACCGACACTTCGCGGCTGTCGATCTCGCGGCTCAGGTTGAGCAGGTCGGACACGCCGCGCACCAGCTCGGCATTGCCGATACGACCGAAGAAACCGCTGCGCGCCGGCTGGCGAGCCGCGTAATCGTCGCTCTCGAACGGCGTCTGCCAGATCTGCATCGGATGGATGCGGGTCGGCTCGCTGCCCTCGGCGGAGAAGATCACCATGCGCCCGTCCTCCAGGCGCGCGTAGCCGTGGCCGAAGATCGGGTTGTGCAGCTGACGCTTGATCATGTTGTAGGTGAACAGCGCCGAACGACCTTCCTCCGGGTGGTAGAAGATGTACTGCACGTCCTCGCCGTTGGGCGAGCGGACCGAGCGCTTGAAGCGCATGCCGTCCATGGGCTGTTCGAAGGTCTTGTACTCGCCGCTCTGCAGGTAGTAGCCGCCGGGGAAGATGATGCCGTGATCTTCCGGCAGCTGTACGCAGGCCAGGCCGATGGCGTCGATGCGCTCGACCTGGTTGGTCAGGCTGTTGAACACCAGGTAGCGCCACTGCTCCTCGCGGTAAGGCAGCACCTTGAGCAGGATCAGGCTGCCTAGGCGGGCGTATTCGATCTGCGCGTCGTCGAGCGACTGGGTCTTGTCCACGACGGCTTCGCGGTAGATGCCCAGGCCGTCCTGGGTATTGTTCTCGACCTTGATCGTGAGGTCGCCACCGACGGTTTCGACGAACACCGTGTCGAGGATGTTCATGTGCGGATGGCGGCCGGTGACCGCCATCTCGCGGGACGTCTTCTGCCATTCGAAATCGAACGGCGCCGGCAGGGCGATATCGCGCTCGCCACGGTTATCGATGTAGCGAACTTCCTTGCCGTCGGTGGAGATCGACCAGCGGAACACACGGATGTCGCTGACCCGTTCGCCGATCTGGAAGCTCGCCAGCAGCTTGCCATCGCGAATCGCCAGTTGCAGCAGACGGGTGTTCTTGTAATAGGTGTACAGCTCGTTGAAGTCGGCAACGAAGCTGGCCTGCGCCAGGAAGGAACCCTCCAGGGACACCGGCTCGGCATCGAAGCCTTCCGCGCCCTGCACCAGCCGGTAGAGGGAGAACACGTCGGAGATCGTGGTTTCCTTCTTCAGGCCGAGGAACACGTTGTAGCCGAACAGCAGGCACTCGCCGACCTGGACGATATCGCGGGCGATGCAGTTGTTCTCGGTGCGGATGCGGACCCGGCCGATGGCCTCCATCGCACTGCTGCCGAACTCGGCCAGGCGCTGGCCATTGAGCGCCTCGGTCAACCCGCGCAGGCGCTGCCCCTGCTCCTGCAGGCGCTTGTGCAGCACCTCGTAGGCGCCGCCCTCGGCGACGGCCTTGTCCAATACGTCCTGTGTCTGTACGTCCGACATCGTGTTCTTCCTGGATATGCGGCATCGAGCAGCCTCACCCGCGCAGTGCGCTGAGGCTGCTGAGAAATGCGTAGTGCGCCGGTGAGGGCCACACTGCGGGTGGGCAAGCCACCCGTTGGGTTACGCGCCGATCTTCTGCTCGACGATGGCGATCTTGTCGCGCAGCGCCGCGTCGATTTCCTCGGGGCGTACCTGGGCGATGATCTTGCGCAGCACCCGTACTTCGTTGTCGTCGATCACGCCATCGCGCTCGGCGATCTCCAGCAGACTCTTGAGCTCCTGCGCATCCAGGCGGCCGTCGTTACTGAAGCACTGGATCGAGCGAAAGGTCATCTCCAGATAGTCTCTTGATTCTGACATTGCGTAGTCCCTGATTGGTCGAACGATAGGGCCGCGGGATGGCTGGAGCCGCGAAAATCGCCGCTCAAGCACCTCCCACCGGACCTAGCAATGAATGGATGGTCGGCAGGGTGGACAACGCTTTCTGTCCACCTTTGGCGATGCAAGCGGTGGACATGCTGCGCGTCGCCCACCCTGCTATCAGGCCTGCTCCGAACCGGCGCTCGGGGCGACGACCGGCGCGGCGGATGCGGCCTTGCCGGCCAGCAGGCGGGAAATCACGTCCTGCACCACCGGGCTCTTGCCGACCACACCTTCGATGGCCTTGCCCACCGACAGCGACTTGGCGAAGGAGTTGAAGAAGTCGCCCTCGCCGCCGACGATCTCGATCTTCGCCTTGGCCATGGCTGCGGCCAGCACTTCGGCCTGGTCCTTGGCGATGTCCTTGTTGGCGTCGATGGCGGCCATGGCCTCTTCGAAGCTCTTCTCCAGCTGCATGCGGAACTCTTCGTGAGCGCGTGCCGCGTCGCTGAGCGAATCCAGCGCACCGAACTTCTTGCCCAGACCTTCGGCTTCGGCGCTGAGGCGCTCCAGCAGGATCGCGGCTTCGGCCGAACCCTGTTCCTTGGTCGCCTTGGCCTTGGCCAGACCCAGTTGCTCCTCGCCGCGTGCCTGGGCGGAGAGTTTCTCCTCCAGCACCTTGGCTTCGGCCAGACCGTCCTTCTCCTTCGCCGAGGCTTGTGCTTCCAGCACACGGGCTTCGGCCAGACCTTTTTCCTGCTCGCCCTTGGCATCGGCGATCAGGCGCTCAGCCTGCACGCGAGCCTCGGCCAGGCCTTCCTTCTCTTTCGCGGCAGCGGTGACTTCGCGCACCTTGGCATCGGCCAGGCCGGGCGCGGCACGCTCGGCTTCGATCCCTTCGGCCAACTTCTTCTTGGCCTCGGCGCTCTTGGAGGCCGCTTCCAGTTCGGCCTGGGCCAGGGTGTTGATCTCGACCGCCTTGTGCTTGGAACGTGCCTCGTCGGCTTCGGCCTGCTTGACCTGACGCACCAGCTCCTGCTCGGCCTCGGCCTGGGCATTGAGTACGGTGACCTGCTTGAGGCGCTCGGCCTCGGACACTTCGCGCACTTCCTTGATGCGTTCTTCTTCCTGGGCCACGGTCTTCTCGACCGCCACGCGCTCGCGGATCACACCGGCGATGTTCTTGCGCTCTTCTTCCAGCGCCTTTTCCTTCTCGATGCGCTGCAGTTCGACTTCGCGCTCGCGGGCAACCACTTCCAGGTCCTTGGCACGGGTGACTTTCTCCACCTCGATGACCACGGCACGCTGGCGGTTCTGCTGCGCCACTTCCACTTCGCGCTGATGGTTCTCGGCGCGGATGTCCAGCTCCTGCTGGGTCTGGATGCGCGCCTGCTCGGCCTTCAGGCGCTCTTCTTCACGGACCTTGAGGGTCTCGGCTTCCTCACGGGCGCGGATGGTTTCGATCTCGCGCTTCTGCCGCGCCTCGGCATCGGCCTGCTGACGCTCGAGCGATAGAGTCGCTTCGCGGGTTTCGACGTTCTTTTTCTTGATCGCCAGTTCTTCGTTGCGCTCGAGCTCGTTGGTGATGACGTTCTGCGCAGCGGTCAGCTCGGTGATCTTGCGGATACCCTCGGCGTCGAGGATGTTGCTCGGGTCCAGCGACACCTTGGAGGTCTGCTCCAGGTAGTCGATGGCCACGTCTTCCAGCACGTAACCGTTGAGGTCGTTGCCGATCACCTCGACGATGCGGTCGCGGAAATCCTGGCGGTTCTCGAACAGCTGGACGAAGTCGAACTGCTTGCCGACGGTCTTCAGTGCCTCGGAGAACTTGGCATTGAACAGCTCGTTGACCGCGCCACGATCGGAGGCACGGTCGACACCGATGGCCTTGGCCACCTTGAGCACGTCTTCCTGGGTCTCGTTGACGCGCAGGTAGAAGGCCACGGTGATGTCGGCACGCAGGTTGTCACGGCAGATCAGACCGTCCTTGGCGCGACGGTCCACTTCCAGGGTGATCAGGGAGATCTTCATGAACTCCTTGAGGTGGATCACCGGGTACACCAGGGAACCGGTGAAGTGCACCTTGGGCGTCGAGCTCATGTCATTGACGATCAGCGCGGTGCCCTGCGGAACCTTGATGTAGAACGCCTTGAACAGCGCGATCAGGGCGATCACGAAGAGAACGACCAGCCCCGCCCCGACGATGAAGGGAATGAGGTTTTCCATTACAGCTGTACTCCTTTGCTAATTGTGCAGACAGGTTCGGCGATGCCCTACCCTGCCAGCCCTGTGTGACGTACGGATTGTCGGCAGACGCTATACGCCTCGAAACTCTTCTTCGGTGATGACCCGATAGGCATGTTCGGCAGCCAGGTACTCCAGCAGCACCACGCGGTCGCCGCGCTTGAAGCCCAGTGCCTCGTCGGCGCGCACACGCAGGATCAGCCCCGCGCCGCCGTCTTCCAGCACCGCCTCGCCGTGGCGCTCGGTGACCTTGCCGCTGCGGACCACCGCCACCTGACCCAGCACCGACTTGCTGCTGATCGCCTCGACTTTCTGGAACAGTGGGCGCAGCGGCCGGCAGATGGCCGCGCAGAGCGGCGCAGCCAGGAGGAAGGAGGCGACGATCACCACCAGGCCGAGCGGATAGCGCAGGATGCCCAGCGGCAGGTGACGCAGCAGCCACAGTTCGATGAAGTAGCAGGCGAACCAGGCGAAAAAGAACAGCAGGGTCAGCACCAGCGTGGCCGGTACGCCGTCGAGCTTGAGTTTGTACAGCAGCCCCGCCAGGCCTTCGGTCTGTGCGCCGCCCTCCATCACCGAGTCGGCCTCGATGTCGAGCAGGTCGATATCGAGCAGGCCGGCCGCGACCACCAGCCAATAGATGACCGCCACGCACAGCAGGAAGCTGTAGATGGCAGTGGGAAACGACAGCGCGGTCTGCAGGAAGAGTTCCATGGTTTTCCTTGTCCTGAATCCATACGACAGGGACGATCACTCGCCCCTGCCGGTTCATGCAGCCTCGATCAGGCCTTGGACTTGTCCTTCAGGCGCGCCAGCACACTGTCGGCACTGGCGCTGTCGGCCTTGATGCCCGCAGCTCGCAGCTTGGCCTCCAGCGAGTCGTCCGGTGCGCTGGTGGCAGCGAGTTCCGCCGAGGCTTCCATCTTCGCACCACGCTCGGCCTGCTTCTGCTTGATGCGCTCGAGCGACTCGACCGCCGTCTGCAGCTTGGCCTGGGAACCGCCGTAGCGCTGGGCCACGGCCATCTGCGCCTTCTGCACGCTTTCGGTGGCCTTGACCGTATCCACCTGCTGCTTGAGGCGCTTGATGTTGCCCTCGGCCTGACTCACGGCCTTGCGCAGTTGCGCGACGCTGGCGGCGAAGCCTTCGGCCTGCTCACGCTCGCTGGCCTGTTCGACCTCCAGGTTGGCGATCTTCTCGGCCACTTCCTTGGCCAGCGTCTCGTTGCCCGCTTCCAGCGCCTTGAGAGCGTACTGCTCGTACTCGGCGATGCTGGTTGCGCTCTTGCTCACCTTGTCGCTGGCCAGCTTGTGCTTGGCCATGATCTCGGCGAGGGCTTCCTTGGACTTGCGCAGCTCGCTGTCGGCGTCGCGGATTTCCTGGTCGAGAATGCGCAGGGCCTGGCTGTCGACCACGGCCTCGCCCATCTCGTTGGCGCCGCCACGCAGCGCGGTCAGCAATTTGCTCCAGACGTTCATGGATTCTCTCCTCTCAGGCGCCGGTCTTGAGGAAGCCTTCGTAGGCTTCGGTGGCCTTGATCACGTTGTCCGCCAGCAGCTCGATCTCGAACACCACATCGGACAGCGTGGAGTAGGAGCTCAGTGCGCCGAACATGGTGTAGCAGTCGCGCCCGTCGACCATCTTCTCCAGGCCGATGGACGACAGCGGGAACAGCTTGTGGGTGCGCAGCACTTCCTCGTTGAAAGCAGCGCCGTCCTTCACGTCCGCCGCTGGCCAGAGCAACGCCTCGACGATGATCTGCTCGCCGAACACGGCAACGAACAGCGGCAGGTCGCCATATTCGCGCATGGTGATGTGCAGACTGGCGTCGGCGCCCTGAATCAGCTCGATGCCGGCCTGCCCGCTCTGGAACAACTCCGTTGCCGCCAGCGCTTCATGCAGCGCCTTGGCGGTCCAAACCTGAGGCATGCTCATATCCTCCTCCTTCTCCATCGGAACCAGCATCGACTGCGGCTGGCGTAGTTTGCGCTCGAACGCAACCAGCAGCGGTGCGTGCTCGGGCAAGATCCAGACTTCCTTCTTCACCAGCCCCTGCTCGCGCAGGCGCTGACGATAAAGACGCTGGTAATGGGCTGATGATTTGCTTTCCATGAACAACAGCCTAGACCCTTACATGTGAGTCGTAAAGTGATTACATGTGATAAATGTGATGCCGTTCGTCAGGCGAGCGCGCAGGCGTCATCCTCGGCACGAAACGAGCCGATCAGCAGACGGGAACGAAAAGAAAAGAGGCAGGGGCCAGGGCTCATCCATGATCGGGCTAGAACGCATCCATTCGCGACGTGTCGAATTAAACCTCAGCCACACGCAGGGCGCACGGAAAAAAGCGCTAACCCGGTCGCAGTTATGACCCCAACCGACCCGCACAGGAGAGCGGCAGCAGCATGAACGAACTGCCACCCGCCGTACGCCAGCTGCTGCATGCCGAGCAGCGCCAGGCCGCCATCGACCTGCTCAGCGAATACCTGGCGGCCGACCAGAAGGAGGCCGAACGCCGCATCGACCAGTATCTGGAGGACAACCCTCCCGTCCACCTGCGCGGCGCCGCCATCCTCCGCGCCAGCCGCCTCAATGCTCTGATCTGGCTGACGCTGATCACCCTGACGGCGCTGCTGGTGCTGATCTTCAGCCTCTGAGCCAGGCCCAAACGAAACCGGCGCCACTGGGGCGCCGGTTGCATGCTGACAGACGACTCAGAGCGGCTTGCCGCGATTGCCATGCGCCGCGACGAACTGCTGCACGACCTTCAGGTCGTTGGCCAGCACGGTGCAACGCTCATCGCGCTGGAACAGGTCGGCCAGGTGCGCCGGCAACGCCGGCACCGCATCGATACCAGCCTTCTCCACCGCCTCGGGGAACTTGACCGGGTGCGCGGTACCCAGCACCACCATCGGCGTGGCCAGGCTTCGACGGCATTCACGCGCTGCGCGCACGCCGATGGCCGTGTGCGGGTCGAGCAGCTCGCCGCACTCCTTGTACACCTCGGTGATGGTTTCACAGGTCTGCTCGTCATTCACCGCCAGCGAGTCGAACAGCTTGCGCGCCTCGACCCAGCGATCTTCCTCGACACTGAAGCCGCCACCCTGCTTGAAGCTGTCCATCAGACCGGCGATGGCGGCGCCATTGCGACCGTGCAGGTCGAACAGCAGCCGCTCGAAGTTGGACGAGACCATGATGTCCATCGACGGCGACAGGGTCGGATGCAGGGTTTCCTTGACGTACTGATTGCCGCTCATGAAGCGGTGCAGGATGTCGTTGCGGTTGGTGGCGACGATCAGCTGACTGACCGGCAGGCCCATGTTGCGCGCCAGGTAACCGGCGAAGATGTCGCCGAAGTTGCCGGTCGGCACCGAGAAGGCCACCGAACGCGCCGGCGCGCCGAGCTGCAGCGCAGCGTGGAAGTAGTAGACGATCTGGGCCATGATCCGCGCCCAGTTGATCGAGTTGACCGCCACCAGACGGGTGCCCTTGAGGAAGCCCTGGTCGGCGAAGCTGGCCTTGACCATCTCCTGGCAGTCGTCGAAGTTGCCTTCGATGGCGATGTTGTGGATGTTCTCGCCGAGGATGGTGGTCATCTGCCGACGCTGCACTTCGGACACCCGGTTGTGCGGGTGCATGATGAAGATGTCGACATTGTCGCAGGCCTTGCAGCCTTCGATGGCGGCGGAACCGGTATCACCACTGGTCGCCCCCATGATCACCACACGCTCGCCACGCCTGGCCAGCACGTGGTCGAGCAGGCGACCAAGCAGTTGCAGGGCGAAGTCCTTGAACGCCAGGGTCGGACCGTGGAACAGCTCCATGACCCACTCGTTGCCGTTCAGCTGGCGCAGCGGCGCCACGGCGTTGTGCGCGAAGACACCATAGGTCTCTTCGAGGATCTTCTTGAAGTCGGCATCGGCGATGGAACCCGCCACGAACGGGCGCATCACGCGGAACGCCAGCTCGTGGTACGGCAAGCCCGCCCAGGAGGCGATTTCCTCTACGGTGAAGCGCGGCAGGTTCTCCGGCACGTAGAGGCCACCATCACTGGCCAGGCCGGCCAGCAGCACGTCTTCGAAATTCAGGGCCGGCGCCTGGCCGCGAGTACTGATATAGCGCATGGGATAGACCTTCGTTTGCTGCACCCGCGGGCCCGCAGCCCGCAGGTGGACACGGAATTAGTTGAGCTGCTCGACACGCAGGCGCATGACCGGCGACGTCACGCCGTCCAGCGCTTCCATGGCGGCAATGGCGTCGATGATGCGCGCCTCGATCACACGGTGAGTCACCAGGATCATCGGCACCAGGCCGTCCTGCTCCTCGGCTTCCTTCTGCATGATCGACTCGATGTTGATGCCACGCTCGGAGAGGATGCTCGCCACCTGCGCCAGCACACCCGGGTGATCCTTGGCCTGGATACGCAGGTAGTAGGCGCTCTCGCACTGCTCGATGGGCAGGATCGGGTGATCGGACAGCGAGTCAGGCTGGAACGCCAGGTGCGGCACGCGATTGGTCGGGTCGGTGGTCAGGGCACGCACCACGTCCACCAGGTCCGCCACCACCGCCGAGGCGGTCGGCTCCATGCCCGCACCGGCACCGTAGTACAGGGTGCTGCCGACGGCATCGCCATTGACCATCACCGCGTTCATCACGCCGTTGACGTTGGCGATCAGGCGGTCCGCCGGGATCAGCGTCGGGTGCACGCGCAGCTCGATGCCGGCCTCGGTGCGACGGGCGACACCCAGGTGCTTGATGCGATAGCCCAGCGCCTCGGCATAGTTCACGTCGGCAGTGGTCAGCCGGGTGATGCCTTCGGTGTAGGCCTTGTCGAACTGCAGCGGCACGCCGAAGGCGATGGAGGCCAGGATGGTCAGCTTGTGCGCGGCGTCGATACCTTCGACGTCGAAGGTCGGATCGGCCTCGGCATAACCCAGCGCCTGCGCTTCCTTGAGCACGTCCTCGAAGGCACGCCCCTTCTCACGCATCTCGGTGAGGATGAAGTTGCCGGTGCCGTTGATGATGCCGGCCAGCCAGTTGATGCGGTTGGCCGCCAGGCCTTCGCGAATCGCCTTGATCACCGGAATGCCACCGGCAACCGCCGCCTCGAACGCGACGATCACGCCCTTCTCGCGGGCACGGGCGAAGATCTCGTTGCCGTGTACGGCGATCAGCGCCTTGTTCGCGGTGACCACGTGCTTGCCGTTGTCGATGGCCTTGAGTACCAGCTCGCGGGCCAGGGTGTAGCCGCCGATCAGCTCGACGACCACATCGATGTCCGGGTTGTTGACCAGCTCGAAGACGTCACGGGTGATCTGGATACCGGTCGTGTCGTACTGCGGCTTGGGCGAACGAATGGCGATCTGGGCAATCTCGATGCCGCGACCGGCACGCCGGGTAATTTCCTCGGCGTTGCGCTTGAGTACATTCAGAGTACCGCCACCTACGGTCCCCAGCCCACAGATACCCACTTTGACCGGCTTCACGCTCTATATCCCCATCAGCACTGCATAAAACGGCCGGAGCAAGCCCCGGCCGCCGAAAAGAGCCGCACATTACGAAGCGGCTGTTTGTTAGTCAATCCGCACTCAATCGTTCGACTCCAGGGCGATCCTGGCCAGCTGCGGCGCCGGCTGGTAACCCGGAATCATCTTGCCGTTGGCCAGCACGATGGCCGGCGTACCGTTGACACCGATCATCTGGCCCAACTGATACTGCTTGGCCACCGGGTTGTCGCAGTCCGCCTCCGGCACCGCCTGGCGAGTCTTGGCCAGGTTCATCGCCGCCTGGCGATCCTTGCTGCACCAGACGCTGGCCAGTTCCTTGGCTGCCGGGCTGTTCAGGCCCTGGCGCGGGAAGGCCACGTAGCGCACTTCGACGCCCAGGCGATTGAGCTCCGGCACTTCGCTGTGCAGCTTCTGGCAGTAGCCACAATCGGTGTCGGTGAACACGGTGATATGGGTTTTCGGCGCCTTGGGCGCGAACACCACCATTTCCTTGGCCGGAATGGCATTGATCTGCTTGGCCACCGCACGGCTCTCTTCGATCTCGGTGAGGTTGACCGCCTTGCCATCCTTGACCTGGAACAGATAGCCCTGGATCAGAAACTGGCCGTCCGCACTGGTGTAGAGCTGCCGCCCACCCTCCAGCTGAACCTGATAGATGCCCGACATCGGGCTCTCGGCAATGGCTTCGATCGGCAAGTTGGCGTCGAGCGACTGCAGCGCCTGACGAATGGCCTGGTCAGGTTCTGCAGCCATCGAGACGCCAGCGCCCAGCATGAGCGCCAGGGCAGCGGAAATACGGGTCAGGGACATGAACACTCCTGTCGAACGACGGACCGGTGAAAATCGCAACAGCCTACCACAGATGGCGTTGCAGACAGCCGAACAGCTAACAGACGGCACACGCGCCAGCAGCACACGGGCATTTTACGCGCGCACTCTCCACCACCTCTTCGCTCCTTATTCCTGCGCAACATATCCATATAGCGAAATACTCGATAAATTTATCTTGCGCGCAAATCTTTTGCGCAATACAGTTCGCTCCATGGAAACGGTTAGCGCACAAATAATTAGCAAGCCACTCCATCCAACCCCAACCCAAGAGGATTACCGCCATGACCATCGAAAACGTTCTCTACCGTGCAACCGCCGAAGCCTTTGGTGGCCGTGAAGGCCGCGCCGTCTCCTCCGACGGCATCCTGGACATCGCCCTGACCACCCCGAAGGAACTCGGCGGCGCAGGCGGCAACGGCACCAACCCCGAGCAACTGTTCGCAGCCGGCTATTCCGCCTGCTTCCTCGGCGCGCTGAAGTTCGTCGCGGCCCGCGACAAGCTGAGCATCCCGGCTGACACCTTCATCGAAGGCACCGTAGGCATCGGCGCCATCCCCACCGGCTTCGGCATCGAGGTCGAGCTGCGGATCAGCCTGCCCGGCCTCGCCCCTGAAGCGGCACAGACCCTGGTGGATCGCGCGCACATCGTCTGCCCGTACTCCAACGCCACCCGCGGCAACATCGACGTCACCCTGACCATCGTCTGACAGACAGCAGCCAGCGCTCGCGGCCAGGACCCGAGCGCTGCCCGAGAGGAGAAGCAGCATGAAAACCCGCCCCCTGTTCGCCATCGCCCTGACGACTCTCTCGCTTGGCGCCTCGCTGACCAGCGTCGCCCACGGCGCGCAAGCCACGCCCTATCGCTACGGGCAGGACCTGGATATCGCCAAGGTGATCGCCATCGAGGTGCCGAATAGCCCGCAGTGCGAGGTCGTGACGGCGAAGATGACCTACCGCAACAGTGCGGGCGAGGTGCACGTCCTCGACTACGAACAGCTGTCCAGCGTGTGCAGCAACCAGAACTGAACCCAGCAGCCCTACCTAACGACAGGAGTTTGACCATGAACATCTCTCGCACCCTGACCGCCGGGCTGCTCGCCCTGGCCATCGGCAACAGCTTCGCCGCCGGCAGCCCCGGCGTGGAACGCAACACCCAGGGCTTCCTCGACGCACTGGCCGCAGGTGCTGGCCAGCCCCTGGAAACGCTCACCCCGAAAGACGCCCGCGGCGTGCTGGTGGGCGCCCAGGCCAGCGTCAAGGTGGACCTGTCCGGCATCACCGTGGAGACCAGGACGATCGACGTGGACGGCCAGGCCATCACCCTCAAGGTGGTGCGTCCCGAAGGCGCTCGCGGCGTACTGCCCGGCTTCATGTTCTTCCACGGTGGCGGCTGGGTACTGGGTGACTATCCGACCCACGAGCGGCTGATCCGTGACCTGGTGGTGGGCTCCGGCGCCGCGGCGATCTACGTCGACTACACGCCGTCGCCGGAAGCCAGGTACCCGACCGCGATCAACCAGGCCTATGCAGCGACCAAATGGGTCGCGGACAACGGCAGCAAGATCGGTGTCGACGGCTCGCGCCTGGCCGTGGCCGGCAACAGCGTCGGCGGCAACATGGCGGCCGTGGTCGCCCTCAAGGCGAAGGCCGCCGGTACACCGAAGCTGCGCTTCCAGTTGCTGCTGTGGCCGGTCACCGATGCCAACTTCAACAACGCGTCCTACAACCAGTTCGCCGAAGGCCACTTCCTGACCCGCGGCATGATGGAATGGTTCTGGGACAACTACACCAGCGACCCGAAGCAGCGTAACGAGGTCTACGCCTCGCCGCTGCGCGCCAGCCTGGAACAGTTGCAGGGCCTGCCGCCGGCACTGGTGCAGACCGCCGAGATGGACGTGCTGCGCGATGAAGGCGAAGCCTACGCTCGCCGCCTGAACGCCGCCGGCGTCGCGGTCACCTCGGTGCGCTACAACGGCATGATCCATGACTACGGGCTGCTCAACGTGATCGCGGAGGTCCCAGCGGTACGCAGTGCCATGGACCAGGCCGCCCAGGCGCTGAAGAACAGCCTGAAATAAACCACCGGCAGAACGCACCCCGCCCTCGGCAACGACGGCGGGGTTTCGTTCATCCGCGATCAGCCGCGCGGATGATGCTGGGCGTGCAGTTCCTGCAGTCGCGCGCGGGCGATGTGGGTATAGATCTGCGTGGTGGACAGGTCGCTGTGCCCCAGCAGCATCTGCACCACGCGCAGATCGGCACCATGGTTGAGCAGGTGGGTGGCGAAGGCATGCCGCAGGGTATGCGGCGACAGCGCCTTGGCGATCCCCGCGACGCGGGCCTGGTGCTTGATCCGGTGCCAGAAGGTCTGCCGGGTCATCTGCTCACCCCGCAGACTGGGAAACAGCACATCACTGGGCTTGCCGCCGAGCAACAGCGGGCGCGCCTCGCGCGTGTAGCGCTCGATCCAGGCGATGGCCTCCTCGCCCAGCGGCACCAGGCGTTCCTTGCTGCCCTTGCCGAACACCCGCAACACCCCCTGGCGCAGATTGACCTGCTCCAGCGTCAGGCCCACCAGCTCGCTGACCCGCAACCCGCAGGCGTAGAGCACCTCGAGCATGGCGCGATCGCGCAGGCCGATGGAGTCGTCCAGATCGGGCGCCTGCAACAGGGCCTCGACATCGGCCTCCGACAGCGACTTGGGCAGCGGCCGACCGATCTGCGGCAGGTCGACCTGCAACGTCGGATCTTCGCCGATCAGGGTCTCGCGCAGCAGGAAACGGTAGAACCCCCGCAACCCGGACAGGAAGCGCGCCGTCGAGCGCGCCTGGTAGCCCTGTTCCAGACGCCAGGCCAGGTGATCGAGAATCGCGTCGCGACCAATGTGCTGCAACGCCAGGCCACGCGCATCCAGCCAGGCGTTGAAGTGTTCCAGGTCGCTGCGATAGGCGGCCTGCGTATGGGCGGAGAGCCCCTTTTCCAACCACAACGCCTCGAGGAAGCGCTCAATCAGGGGATGAGTTAACGTTGACATCGACGACCCATGACAAAATGTACCGCTAGTTTTCCACAGCCTCACCGCGATAGGGCAACTCCAAAGCCGTGGGCGAGGCAGCCAGCGCAAGGCAAGAACAGGCGAAGACGTGCAGTCTACGCGCTATGAATGAGCACTTTGCGCCTGTTTTCGACGCAGTGATGGCCACGCAGGCAGTTTCTAGAAATACCAGATAGGGAGATTCGATGAGCGAAACACAGATCCTGCTGAGCCTGGGCGGCATCGGCTTGCTGGCACTGGCCAGCCAATGGCTGGCCTGGCGACTGCGCCTGCCGGCCATTCTGTTCCTGCTGTTCGGCGGCATTCTCGCCGGCCCCCTGCTGGGTCTGCTCGACCCGCAGGAGCTGTTCGGCCCGCTGCTGTTTCCCTTCATCTCGCTGGCCGTCGCCCTGATCCTGTTCGAAGGCAGCCTGACCCTGCACCTCTCCGAATGGCGCGAGATCGGCAAGGTCGTGCATCGCCTGGTGACCCTCGGCGCCCTGCTCACCTGGGCCGTGATCAGCCTGGCCAGCCACTACCTGCTGGGCTTCGCCTGGGACCTCGCCCTGCTGTTCGGCACCCTGACGCTGGTGACCGGCCCCACGGTGATCGCCCCGATGCTGCGCGTGGTTCGCCCCACATCGGCAGTCGCCAACATCCTGCGCTGGGAAGGCATCGTCATCGACCCCATCGGCGCCCTGCTGGCGGTGGTGACCTTCGCCTTCATCGTCAGCTACGGCGAAGGCAACGCGCTGAGCGAGAGCCTCAGCACCTTCGCCGCGGTGATCGCCTGCGGCAGCCTGCTCGGCGCCGCCGCCGGCTGGGCCTTCGGTATCGTGCTGCGCCGTCGCTGGCTGCCGGAGTACCTGCACAACTTCGCCTCGCTGGCCGCCGTGCTGGGCATCTTCATCGCCGCTAACCTGCTGGTGCACGAGTCCGGCCTGCTGGCGGTGACGATCATGGGCATGTGGCTGGCCAACATGCGCGGCGTGGACATCCGCCCGATCCTGCATTTCAAGGAGAACCTCAGCGTGCTGCTGATCTCCGGCCTGTTCATCATCCTCGCCGCCCGGCTGGACCTCTATGCCCTGCTGGCCCTGGGGCCGGCGACGCTGGTGCTGCTCGCCGTGATCCAGCTGATCGCCCGGCCGCTGAACATCCTCGCCTGCACGCTGGGCTCGAGCCTGAACTGGCGTGAACGCGCCCTGCTGGCCTGGATCGCCCCGCGCGGCATCGTCGCCGCCGCGGTCTCGGCGATCTTCGCCCTGCGCCTGGAGCAGCAGGGGAACGAACAGGCCCAGCTGCTGGTGCCGCTGACCTTCCTGGTCATCATCGGCACCGTGGTGCTGCAAAGCGCCACGGCACGCCCGCTGGCGCGCCTGCTGAAGGTGACGGAACCCTCGCCGAGCGGCTTCCTGATCGTCGGCGCCAACCCGGTCGCCCGGGCAGTGGGCAAGGCCATCCAGGGGCTCGGCAGCCAGGTCCTGCTGACCGACTCGAGCTGGGAAAACATCCGCGCCGCGCGCATGGCCGGACTGCCCACCTACTTCGGCAACCCGACCTCGCAACACGCCGAAGCGCACCTGGACCTGGTCGGCCTCGGCCACTTGCTGGCACTGGCACCGTCGGCGGAGCTGAACGCCCTGGCCTGCATGCATTTCCGCCATGACTTCCCGAGGAACCGGCGCTTCACCCTGCCCACCAGCGCCGACGGCAGGCGCAGCGACAAGCATCGCAGCAGCGATGAAGTACGGGGCACGGCGATCGGCAGCCAGGCACTGAGCTATCCTCAATTCGCCAGCCGGCTGGCGCGTGGCGACGAGGTCCGCAGCACCACCCTGAGCGAGACCTTCGACTGGGATGCCTACACCGCGCTGTACGGCAAGCGCGCGACCCTGCTGCTGGCCCGCGCACCCAACGGCTGGCTGCACATCGCCACCCAGCCACTGGCCTTCACGCCCGGCACGGGCTGGACACTGATGGCACTTATCGAAACAGAGGAAACAGCACCTGCCGCGCCCGTAGAGGAATAACCCGCGGCCACGGAATCGACTGCGGGGTAGCCTATCTTTGGTTGGGTGACAGACAGGGATGTCACACCCATGATTCCACCATGCCATCACACACCTGGTAGCCCTTCATGTCCCAGCACGTCAACTCTCGACTCGGCCAGATACTGATCAACAAGGGACTGATCAGCACCGCGCAGCTGGATGCTGCCATCAAGGCACAGCTGACCAGCCACAAGCGCCTCGGCGAGGTGCTGGTGGAACAGGGTCTGCTGACCCAGAAGCAACTGGGCAAGGCGCTGAAGAAGCAGAGCAACCTGCGCCTCGCCGCCACCCTGGTGGCCGCGCTGATGACCCCCTTTCAGATGGCCAGCGCCGACATCCAGCGCCTGCAGCCCCCCAGCAGCATCAGCCAGGAAGAAACGCCGCGAGGCATGCAGTCACTGAGCGACAGCGAGATGAGCGAGGTCAGCGCGCAGGGCCTGGACGACGCGCTGCAGGGGCTGCTGCTGCGTGCGGAAAGCGGCGACGGACTGGGCACGGTCAAGCAGCTGGCCAAGCTGGTGATGCCGGTACTCGACAACCTGGACGCCGAAACCCGCCTGAGCGACGTGCGCTACGACACCGGCAAGCTGCGCTCGACGCTGAACAATGACGGTTCGTTCAACGTCAACCTGCCCAGCTCGATCGGTGAGCTGCGCTTCGACAACATCCGGGTCAAGGGCGCCCCTGCCGGGCAGAGCTTCGGCAACCTGAGCCTGCACAACATCGACCTGTCGCAGGCCAGCCTGAAAGTCAGCCTGCGCCCCTGAGCCGCTGCCCGCCTACTGCGCGAAGCCCGGCAGCACCGGCACCGGCTTCTGCTGCTCGTCGACGGCGACGAAGCTGAAGCTGCCGCTGATGGCCCGCTCGCGCCCCTCCTGGTAAAGGCCCTCGACGAACACCTCGACCTCCACCTTGAGGCTGGTGTTGCCAACCTTGACCACCCGACCGATCAACTCGACGATCGACCCCGCCGGGATCGCATGCTTGAAATCGATACGATCGCTGGACACGGTCACCAGCGGCAGGCGGCAGAAACGCGTGGCGGCGATGAACGACACCTCGTCCATCCAGGCCAGCGCCGTGCCGCCGAACAGGGTGTTGTGATGGTTGGTGGTCGGCGGGAACACCGCCTTGGTCACGCGGGTTTCCGACAACTGGGTACGCCGCTGGATTTCCTGCTCTCTCGGGGTCATGCCACGACTGCTCATTCTATGGATGGACCTGGCCACGAAACCCATCGGTCAACGCGACCCAGAAACGAAAAAAGCAGCCCGTGGGCTGCTTTTTTCAGAGAAGCGTCCGAACTTAGGACAGCTTTTCCTTGATACGCGCGGCTTTGCCGGACAGGTCGCGCAGGTAGTACAGCTTGGCCTTGCGCACGTCACCGCGACGCTTGACGCTCAGGCTGTCGACCAGCGGGGAGTAGGTCTGGAAGGTACGCTCGACGCCTACACCGCTGGAGATCTTGCGCACGGTGAAAGCGCTGTTCAGGCCACGGTTACGCTTGGCGATAACGACGCCTTCGAAGGCCTGCAGACGCTGACGGTCGCCTTCCTTCACTTTCACTTGCACGACAACGGTGTCGCCCGGTGCGAAAGTCGGGATTTCTTTGTTCATCTGCTCGGCTTCGAGCATCTGGATAATCTTGTTGGTCATGCTGCGCTCCTAAGACAAGCCTCCCGGCCTGCCATCGATACGTTAACTATCGTCCCGCTGGCGGATGTATTCCTCCAGCAGCTTCTTCTCTTCTCCAGAAAGCGAGCGGCTATCCAGAAGATCAGCGCGACGTTCCCAGGTCCGACCAAGGGACTGCTGCAAACGCCAGCGCCGGATGTGTTCGTGGTTGCCACTAAGCAACACGTCAGGAACACGTTTATCCGCATACACCTCCGGTCGGGTGTAGTGCGGGCAGTCGAGCAGGCCATCCGTAAAGGAGTCCTCCTCGGCCGAATCGGCATGACCCAATGCACCAGGCAAAAGGCGCGTCACCGCATCGATCAGCACCATGGCCGGCAGCTCACCGCCGGACAGGACGTAGTCGCCAATCGACCATTCCTCATCGACATGCGTCTCGATGAAACGCTCGTCGATGCCTTCATAACGACCGGCGATCAGGATCAGTGCATCCTCCTGTGCCAGCTCGCGGACCGCCGCCTGATTCAGACGACGCCCCTGCGGCGACAGGTAAATCACCTTCGCCGTCTCCCCCGCGGCTTGCCTGGCGCTGGCCAGGGCATCCTCGAGAGGCTTGATCTTCATCACCATCCCCGGGCCACCGCCGAAGGGACGGTCATCCACCGTATGGTGGCGATCCGTTGTGTAGTCCCGCGGATTCCAGCAGTTGAGCTTGAGCAGCTCCTGCCTCACCGCACGACTGGTGATGCCGTACTCGCCAATGGCGGCGAACATCTCCGGGAACAGCGTGATGACTTCTACGCGCATGAGCCTTAGAAATCCGCATCCCAGTCGACCCGCATCTCGCCAGCGGCCAGGTCGATCGACAGCACGCATTGCTCCGTATAGGGCAACAGCCGCTCGCGATCATCCAGGCTGCCCGCGCAGGCCTTGACCACCATCACATCGTTGGCACCGGTCTCAAACAAGTGGTCGATCACACCGAGCAACTGCCCTGCCTGATCGATGACCTTCAAGCCCTGCAACTGGTACCAGTAGAACTCACCTTCCTCCAGATCCGGCAGCTCGCTACGCGGCACGCAGATCTCGAAACCGGCGTAGCTACGCGCGACTTCGCGATCATCCAGACCCTTCAACTTGGCTACCAGCACCTTGCCTTGCAGGCGGCCGCTGGCCAGTTCCACTTTCTTTACCTCACCGTCACGCTTGAGCGTCCAGTTTCGGTAATCGAGCACGTTATCGATGGGATCGGTAAAGGAGTACACCTTCACTTCACCCCTGACGCCGTGCACCGAGACAATCTTGCCGAGAACGATCAGGTCCTCGGCGACGGCCGGCGTCGTACTCATAAAGATGCTTAGGCAGCAGCCTTGGCAGCTTCCTTGAGCAGCTGAGCAACACGCTCAGACGGCTGAGCGCCCTGGCCCAGCCAGTAGGTCGCACGCTCCTGGTCGACGGACAGACGCACTTCGCCACCGGCAGCGATCGGGTTGAAGAAACCGATACGCTCAACGAAACGACCATCGCGCGCATTGCGGCTGTTGGTCACGGTCAGGTGGTAGAAGGGGCGCTTTTTGGAGCCGCCACGAGCAAGACGGATGGTTACCATGTGAACATCGTTCCTATAGTCGGTGCTAACTTGAGGCACACATTAAAAATGGGCCTGGGCCCGAAAGGCCGCATATTTTAAGGATTATGCGGCGGTTTGCAAATCTCTTTTTCCAGCCGGCCATCGACCGGGCTGCAGAGATCAGAATTTCGGCATGCCGCCGCCGGGCAACATGCCGCCCATGCCGCGCATCATCTTGGCCATGCCGCCCTTGGCGGTGAATTTCTTCATCATCTTCTGCATCTGCTTGTGCTGCTTGATCAGACGCCCGATGTCCTGCACCTGGGTGCCGGAACCCTGCGCGATACGGCGCTTGCGCGAACCGCTGATCATCTCCGGGTCACGTCGCTCGGCAGGCGTCATCGAGTTGATGATCGCCTCCATCTGCTTGAACTGCTTCTCGGCCGCGCCCTGGGCGTTGCCCATCTGCGACAGGTTGACGCCGCCGATGGACGGCAACTTGTCCATCAGGCCGCCAAGGCCGCCCATGTTCTTCATCTGCTGCAGCTGGTCGCGGAAGTCTTCGAGATCGAAGCCCTTGCCCTTCTTCAGCTTCTTGGTGAGCTTCTCGGCCTTCTCGCGGTCGAGGGTCTGCTCGGCCTGCTCGATGAGGCTGAGCACGTCGCCCATGCCGAGGATGCGCGAGGCAATACGATCAGGGTGGAAAGGCTCGAGCGCATCGCTCTTCTCGCCCATACCGATGAACTTGATCGGCTTGCCGGTGATATGCCGCACCGACAGCGCGGCACCGCCACGGGCGTCGCCGTCGACCTTGGTCAGCACCACGCCTGTCAGCGGCAGCGCGTCGCTGAACGCCTTGGCCGTGTTGGCGGCATCCTGGCCGGTCATGGCATCGACCACGAACAGCGTCTCCACCGGCTTGACCGCCGCGTGCAGCGCCTGGATCTCGGCCATCATCTCGGCGTCGACGGCCAGGCGACCGGCGGTATCGAGGATGACCACGTCGATGAACTTGAGCTTGGCCTCGCGGATCGCCGCGTTGGCGATGTCCACCGGCTTCTGGCTGGCATCGGAGGGGAAGAAGGTGACGTCGAGGTCGCCAGCCAGGGTTTCCAGCTGCTTGATCGCCGCCGGACGATAGACGTCGGCAGAGACCAGCAACACCGACTTCTTCTTGCGCTCCTTGAGGAACTTGGCCAGCTTGCCGGCGGTGGTGGTCTTGCCCGCACCCTGCAGACCAGCCATCAGCACCACGGCAGGCGGCGCGGCATTCAGCGCCAGGTCCTCGTTGGCCGCGCCCATCAGCTCTTCCAGCTCGGCGCGGACGATCTTCACGAAGGCCTGGCCCGGGGTCAGGCTCTTGGACACCTCGGTGCCGACGGCGCGCTCCTTGACCTTGCCGACGAACTCCTTGACCACCGGCAAAGCCACGTCGGCCTCGAGCAGCGCCATGCGCACTTCACGCAGGGTGTCCTTGATGTTGTCTTCGGTCAGCTTGGCCTTGCCCGTGACGTTACGCAGCGTCTGGGACAGGCGATCGGTAAGATTTTCGAACATGCGCGTTCCTTGAATAGGGTGCGACCCGGCGTACCGGATGTGCGACAAGCGGCGGATTATAGCGAAGTCGCCGAGCGGCCGACACCGCCGCCAGTCTTTCGTGCCGATACCCTTCTGTGCCACACTCAGCGCCTTTCGGGCTCGCCTTACACGGATTTATGCACCCTCTGTTGCCCAGTCTTGCCGCCGCCTTCCTTTATGCCGGCGCCACTGCTTATCAAGGGCTGCGCCTGACCAAGCGCAGCATCCCGGACAAACGCCTGCTGGTAGCGCTCGGTACGCTTGCCCTGTGCCTGCATGTCGTCAGCCTGTTCTTCCAGCTGTATGACGCCCACGGCCTGAATCTGGACTTCTTCAACGCCGCCAGCCTCATCGCCTGCGCCGTCATCGCCCTGATCCTCCTGGCCTGCGCCCGCATTCCGGTGGAGAACCTGCTGTTGCTGCTGTTTCCGCTCGGCACCCTGACGGTGCTGGCGGCGGAATTCATTCCCAGCGGCACCATCAACCCGATCGACGAACACCCCGGCATCCTCGCCCACATCCTGTTCTCGATCCTGGCCTACGGCATGCTGACCATCGCCGTGTTCCAGTCGGTCCTGCTGCTGCTGCAGGACTATCAGCTCAAGCACAAGCATCCATCTGGGCTCATCCGCAACTTCCCGCCGCTGCAGACCATGGAGAGCCTGCTGTTCGGCTTCCTCTTCGCGGGCTGGCTGCTGCTGTCGCTGTCGCTGCTGTCCGGCGCGCTGTACATCGACGACCTGTTCGCCCAGCACCTGGCGCACAAGACCATCCTGTCCTGCTTCGCCTGGGTGGTGTTCGCCGTTCTGCTCTGGGGTCGCCACCAGCTCGGCTGGCGCGGCCACAAGGCCATTCGCTGGACCCTCGCAGGGTTCTGCCTGCTGATGCTGGCCTACTTCGGCAGCAAGCTGGTACGCGAATTCATCCTGCATATCTGAGGCAGCCGTCGTGGACGACCTTCATTCGAGCTATCTGCTCGGCCTGCTGATTTTCCTCATCCTCTGCTCGGCGTTCTTCTCCAGCTCCGAGACCGGCATGCTCAGCCTCAACCGCTACCGGCTCAAGCACCTGGCCAAGGAAGGACACAGTGGCGCCCGCCGTGTCACCCGCCTGCTCGACCGGCCCGACCGCATGCTCGGCACCATCCTGGTCGGCAACAACGTGGTGAACATCCTCGCCGCCTCCATCGCCACCGTACTGGCCGTGGACATGTGGGGCGAAGCCGGGATCGCCATCGCGACGGCCGGTCTGACCATCGTCGTGCTGATTTTTGGCGAGATCACCCCCAAGACCCTGGCGGCGCTGCGCCCCGAGCTGGTGGCCTTCCCCGCCAGCCGCGTACTGAGCCTGCTGCAACGCGTGCTCTATCCCGTGGTCTGGCTGACTGGCGTGATCAGCAACGGCCTGCTGCGCCTGTTCGGCGTCGACCCGGCGCAGCGCGCCAGCGACAGCCTGTCCACCGAGGAACTGCGCAGCGTGGTGCGCGAATCCGGTTCCGAGCTGCCGAAGAATCGCCAGAACATGCTGCTAGGAATCCTCGATCTGGAGCGGGTCACGGTCGACGACATCATGATCCCGCGCAACGAAGTTGCCGGCATCGACCTCGACGACGACCTGGAAAGTATCGTCGGCCAGCTGCGCAGCACACCGCACACCCGGCTGCCGGTATTCCGCGGCGATATCAACCAGATCGAGGGCGTGGTGCACATGCGCCAGATCGCCCGCCTGCTGAGCCACAACCAGCTGACCAAGGAGGCCCTGCTCGCGGCCTGCCACGAACCCTACTTCGTGCCGGAGAACACGCCGCTGTCGACCCAGCTGATCAACTTCCAGAAGCAGAAACGCCGCATCGGCATCGTCGTCGACGAGTACGGTGACGTGATCGGCATCGTCACTCTGGAAGACATCCTCGAGGAGATCGTCGGCGACTTCAGCAACCAGGACAGCCTGCGCAGCCCGGACATCCACCCGCAGGAAGACGGCACCCTGGTCATCGATGGCGCCGCCTACATCCGCGAAGTGAACAAGACCCTCGGCTGGCACCTGCCCAGCGACGGCCCCAAGACCCTCAACGGCCTGATCACCGAAGCGCTGGAGAGCATCCCCGACAGCAGCGTCTGCCTGAAGATCGGCCCCTACCGCCTGGAAATCCTCCAGGCGGCGGAAAACCGCGTGAAGAGCGTGCGTGTCTGGCAGGTGGAAAAGGTCAAGACGGACGCTGCAGCAGCGGACTGAGTCGCCCGGCGAGGCCCTCGCCCCATACCCGATAGCCCAATGCCGAAGGGTGGTAACCATCCTCGGCCAGGTAGCGCGCCTCGAACGGCAGGTCCAGTGCGCAATGCAGCGCCCCAGAACGCTGCGCCAGCGCTTGCAGCTCACGGTCCAGCAGACTCGCCCGCCAGCCCATCAACTGGCGCAACAGCCAGGGCAACGCCGTGAAGTGCCGCAGGGGCGGCACGGCGCTGAACGCCACGTGACAGCCCTGCCCCCGGAAAGCCTCGGCCATCTCGACCAGCGCCTGGTGCCAGCGCCTGGCCGGAGTGAGATGCGTGGTGTCGTTGACCCCGAAGACCAGCAGCACCAGATCAGCCGGCTCGGCCAATGCCTGCGGCAACAGGCGCTCACACGCCTGGCGCGCGGTGATGCCGTTCTCGCCACAGGCACGCCACTGCACCGGTCGCCCGAGGTGCTCGGCCAGCGCGGCAGCCAGGCAGCCTGCCAGCGCCTGATCGAGCCCCCGCACACCGACGCCCGCCACGGTCGACTCGCCGATCAGCAGTAGGCGTAGCGGTTCACCCGGCCGATCGGCGCCCGCCAGTCCGCAAGGTTCACCCTGCGCCACGGGCAGTCGCAGGGCCGTGCGCCGCGTATGCACGGCCAACGGCAGCGCGATGGGCAGCAATGGCAGAGTCGCCAGCCACCACAACGCGTGCCGGCTCACAGCTGGACGCGAACCGCTTGCGCGCTGCGCAGGGCCTTGGCCCGGGCAGCTTCGATGGACTCGTCGCGGGCCAGCGCCACGCCCATGCGGCGCTGCCCCTTGACCTCGGGCTTGCCGAACAGACGCAGCGCCGTGTCCTCTTCGCTCAGGGCGGCACCGAGGTTGGCGAAGCTGGCCTGCTGCGAGCTGCCCTCGACCAGGATCACCGCCGAAGCCGACGGCCCCATCTGGCGAATGAGCGGAATCGGCAGGCCGAGAATGGCCCGTGCATGCAGGGCGAACTCGGACAACTCCTGGGAGATCAGGGTCACCAGGCCGGTGTCGTGCGGACGCGGCGACACCTCGCTGAACCAGACCTGATCGCCCTTGACGAACAACTCGACGCCGAACAGGCCACGCCCACCGAGCGCCTCGGTCACCGCCAGCGCCACGCGCTCGGACTCGGCCAGTGCCTTCGGGCTCATCGGCTGCGGCTGCCAGGACTCCTGATAGTCACCACCCTCCTGGCGATGGCCGATCGGCGCGCAGAAGCTGGTGCCACCGGCATGACGCACGGTGAGCAGGGTGATCTCGTAGTCGAAATCGATGAAGCCCTCGACGATCACCCGGCCCTTGCCCGCACGCCCGCCTTCCTGGGCGTAGTCCCAGGATTTCTGCAGATCGGCATCGCTGCGCAGCACGCTCTGGCCCTTGCCGGAGGAACTCATGATCGGCTTGACCACGCAGGGATAGCCGACGGACTTCACCGCCGCAGCGTAGCCCTCGTAGGTGTCGGAGAAATGATAGGGCGAGGTCGGCAGCCCCAGTTCTTCGGCCGCCAGGCGACGGATGCCTTCACGGTTCATGGTCAGTTGCGCCGCACGCGCGGTCGGCACCACGTTGAACCCCTCGGCCTCCAGCTCGACCAGCGTGGCGGTGGCGATGGCCTCGATTTCCGGGACGATGTAGTGCGGTTGCTCCTTCTCGATCACGGCACGCAGGGCGGCACCGTCGAGCATGTCGATCACGTGGGCGCGATGGGCGACCTGCATCGCCGGGGCGTTGGCG
This sequence comes from Ectopseudomonas khazarica, assembly GCF_017915135.1. Lineage (NCBI taxonomy): Bacteria > Pseudomonadati > Pseudomonadota > Gammaproteobacteria > Pseudomonadales > Pseudomonadaceae > Ectopseudomonas > Ectopseudomonas khazarica. The sequence goes on from NZ_CP068551.1 coordinate 4,016,939, forward strand.
TAGCGGTCGACACCGATCACTTCACAACCCAGACGCTGCAGTTCGATGACCACTTCCTTGCCGAGCTCACCGCAACCACAGAGCAGTACACGGGTCGCACTCGGCGATAGAGGGGTTCCAATACGGGGCATGAATGTTCCTCGAACAGTGAATCAGGAGGGGATCAGTAAATGGCCCGAAGCGCGGGCGCGCTCCAGGCAGCATTGCAGCACCTCGCGGCGCTCGGCATTGTCCATGCGGCCCCAGCGGGTGATTTCGGCGGCCGTGCGCTGACAGCCGATGCAGATGTCCTGCTCGTCCAGCGCGCAGACATGCACGCAGGGAGAGCGCACGGGTTTCTCGTCATTCATCGTCAACGACCAGCTCTCGGGCATAGCGCTGGGCATTATGAACGTAATGGGCGGCACTGGCCTCCAGCATCTTCTTCTGCTGCTCGGTGAGTTCACGCACCACCTTGCCCGGACTGCCCATGACCAGACTGCCATCGGGAATGACCTTGCCCTCGGGAATCAGGCTGTTGGCGCCGATGATGCAGTTCTTGCCAATCTTCGCGCCGTTGAGGATGACCGCATTGATGCCGATCAGGCTGCAATCGTCCACCGTGCAGCCGTGCATCATCACGTTGTGGCCCACGGTGACGCCCTTGCCCAGGGTCAGCGGAAAGCCCATGTCGGTGTGCATGACGGTGCCATCCTGCACGTTGCTGTTCTCACCGATGTGGATCAGCTCGTTGTCGCCACGCAGCACGGCGCCGAACCAGACGCTGGCCCCCGCGTCCAGACGAACCTTGCCGATCAGGTCGGCGCTGGGCGCGACCCAGCTTTCGGGATGGGCGTCGACACGGGAGCCTCCCAGGCGATATTTCATGCTCGTCAGTCCTCAGCGCAGGTGTATGAAGTGTTCGGGCGGCTGGTGCAGGGCGATCCCGGCGTCGTAGAGCAGGTTGACCAGCTCCACGACCATGATCGCCGTCAGCCCCCAGATGCGATATTGGTCATAGGTGTAGGACGGCACGTACCAGCTCTGCCCGAGGTAATCGATACGGTGAGTGACTTCGCGCGGGTCGTTGCGGAAGAACTCCAGCGGCACGGAGAACACCGAGGCGATTTCCGCATCGTTGGCCTTGTACTCGACGTAATCGGGCACCAGCCCGACATAGGGCGTGACGCGGATGCCGTGGCGCGACACCAGCGGGCTGAGCGGTCCGAGCACCTCCACGAGCCCCGGTGGCAGCCCCACCTCCTCCTCGGCTTCGCGCAGCGCGGTATGCACCAGGTCACGATCCTCCGGATCACGACGCCCACCGGGGAAGGCGACCTCACCGCCGTGGGTCGACAGGCCGCTGGCGCGCAGGGTCAACACCAGTTCAGGTTCGTCGCTACGGGTGATGGGGACCAGCACTGCCGCCTCGGGGAAGCTGTGCCCGGCCTCCAGAGGGCGCGGTCGATAATCGCGCACGCGATGGAGCAACTCGTCCAGCATGGCCATACTCGGAGTCTTGTTTTGCCCGGCATCATGGCATGAAAGCGGCCGCACGCCCAACCCCGACGAAAGGGCTGGCCGGCCAGAATCGCGGGCTTGCCGGCCCGAACCAGGACCGCCAAGATAAGGCCATGAACGAGGATCAGGCATGAAATTCTGCAGCCAGTGCGGCAACCCGGTCACCCGCATGATCCCAGCGGGCGACAACCGCATGCGCCACGTGTGCAGCCAGTGCACCACCGTGCATTACGAGAACCCGCGCATCGTCGCGGGCTGCCTGCCGGTATGGGGCGAGCAGGTCCTGTTGTGCCGGCGCGCCATCGAGCCGCGCCGTGGCTACTGGACCCTGCCGGCCGGTTTCATGGAGAACGGCGAGACCATCGAACAGGCCGCGGCCCGCGAGACCCTGGAAGAGGCCTGCGCACGGGTACGCGACCTCAGTCTCTATACCCTCTTCGACCTGCCGCACATCAGCCAGGTGTACATGATGTTTCGCGCGGAGCTGGTCGACCTCGACTTCGCCGTGGGCGAGGAAAGCCTGGAGGTGCGCCTGTTCGACGAAGCGCAGATCCCCTGGTCAGAGCTGGCTTTCCCCACCATAGGCCGTACCTTAGAATGCTTCTTCGCCGACCGTCGGCAGAATCTCTTTCCGGTACGCAACGAACCCCTCGAAGCGCTGCGCGCCCACTACACACCCCGTTGACCCTTGCGGACGATCCCGATGCGCTGGTTGCTGCTCCTGCTTTGCCTGACCCTCAGCCTCAATGCCTTCGCCAGCACCACGCCGGCGAGCGGCACGCGCACCGTCGACAAGGTGCTCATCCTCAAGTCCGAGCGCCAGCTGCACCTGCAGCAGCGCGGCGAGACCATCAAGTCCTACCGCATTTCCCTGGGCAAGCAGCCCACCGGCGCCAAGCAGCGCGAGGGCGACCTGCGCACGCCGGAAGGCTTCTACTGGATCGACTGGCGCAAGCCGAGCGACAAGTACCAGTTGTCGCTGCACATCTCCTACCCCAATGCCCGTGACCTGGCACACGCGAAGAACGCCGGTGTGCCACCGGGCGGCATGATCATGATCCACGGCACGCCGCTGGACGAGGAGTACCCCGAGTGGTTCTTCCACACCCTCGACTGGACCGAGGGCTGCATCGCCATGAAGAACGACGACATGCGCGAGGTGTGGAGCCTGGTCAAGGACGGGACGTTGATCGAGATTCGCCCCTGAGGTCACGCCACGAAAAAGGCGCCATCGGCGCCTTTTTCAGAACTGCAGATCGGACAGTCGCCAGACGTCGAAGGCCGGCGTCTCGTATGGGTGGTGTTTTTTCAGGGCCTTGACCGCATCGTGGATCAGCTCGTCCGCGACGACCATCTCCACCTTCCACTCGGCAACCTGTTCGATCTCGCCGACCTGCCCCAGGAACGGCTGACTGCCCTCCAGAGCGCGAAACTGGCCCTGGCCGAGCACCTGCCAGCAGCAACTGTCATAGAGGCCGATACGCCCGCCCCCGGCAGCGAACACCGCTTTTTTCACCGGTTCCAGATGAGCTTCCGGCACGTAGAAACACAGTTTGTACATCAAGTTCTCCGCAGATGGGCAACCGAACAGCAGACAAGTCATGACGCCAATATAGTGTCATTTCGCCATAACTTTGTCTTGCGGTCGCCCGCACAAATCCGCCCGAGGCGGGAAACGATTCGCTGCGTTCGACTCGAATGATCGGCGCGACGTTCTCAGCTGCCGGCGAAAAAACGCCGCCACTTGTCGGCCAGGCTGGGTGCCGGCGGGCTGTGGCTGCCATCGCAATGAGGCATGCTCCGTGAGCGTCCGCAGCGGCAGAGCAACAGTCGCTGCTCGCGCTCGGGACGCAGGATCAGGGATTGCGGGCAACCGGCGTGGCAGTCCGGCAACTGCGCAGACTGGCCGCAGCGGCACAGGCGATGGGCTTCACCGGGGCTGACCAGGCGAACTTCGGGGAGGATGGGCAGAGGATCATCGGCCATGCACAAGGCCTGCGTAGTCGGATGAAATCCAGGGAAGGTATGCCACAGGCTTTCCCGGATTGCATCCGGGCTACGAACGCCAGGGCCGGCCCCTCTCCCGATGACGGGAGAGGGTCGGCAGAGGGCCGCTAGGCGGCCGCTGTCAGTCCACCCAGACGCGGGCGTTGCGGAACATGCGCATCCAGCCGCCGTCTTCCTGCCACTCATCCGGGCGCCAGGAGTTCTGCACGGCGCGGAACACCCGCTCCGGGTGCGGCATCATGATGGTCACGCGGCCGTCACGACTGGTCAGGCCGGTGATGCCACGCGGCGAACCGTTGGGGTTGGCCGGGTAGGCTTCGGTGACCTTGCCATGGTTGTCGACGTAACGCAGGGCCACGGTGCCGGACAGGTCCGCCTCCAGCAGCGCCTCTTCGCTTTCGAACTCGGCATGGCCCTCGCCGTGGGCGATGGCGATCGGCATGCGCGAACCGGCCATGCCCTGCAGGAAGATCGACGCCGACTCCTGCACCTGGACCATGGCCACGCGCGCCTCGAACTGCTCGGAGCGGTTGCGCACGAAGTGCGGCCAGAACTCGGTGCCCGGAATCAGCTCGTGCAGGTTGCTCATCATCTGGCAGCCGTTGCACACGCCGAGGGCGAAGCTGTCGCGACGCTCGAAGAAGCCCTGGAAGGCATCGCGGGCGCGGGCATTGAACAGCACCGACTTGGCCCAGCCCTCACCGGCGCCGAGCACGTCACCGTAGGAGAAGCCACCACAGGCCACCAGGCCCTTGAATTCTTCCAGGCTGACACGACCGGCGAGGATATCGCTCATGTGCACGTCGATGGCCGAGAAACCGGCGCGGTCGAACGCGGCGGCCATTTCCACCTGGCCATTGACGCCCTGCTCGCGCAGGATCGCCACTTGCGGACGCACGCCCTTCTTGATGTAGGGCGCGGCGATGTCCTGGTTGACGTCGAAGCCGAGCTTGACCGACAGACCGGGGTTGTCTTCTTCCAGCAGCAGGTCGAATTCCTGGTCGGCACCCTGGGCGTTGTCGCGCAGGCGCTGGATGCGATAGCTGGTTTCCGCCCACTGACGCTGCAGCAGACGACGCTCGCCGGCGAACACCGACTCGCCGTTGAAGCTGATGTTGACGTCGCCGTTGTTCACCGCCTGGCCGATCACCGCCACGCAGTCATCCAGGCCTGCGGCGCTGAACTGCGCCAGCACTTCCGGAGTGGCGTCCTGGCGCACCTGGATCACCGCGCCCAACTCTTCGTTGAACAGCACCGCCGGCAGCTCGGAGGCATCGTCCGCCAGTGCGTCGAGGTTCAGCGACAGCCCGCAATGACCGGCGAAGGCCATTTCCAGCACGGTGGTCAGCAGGCCGCCGTCGGAGCGATCGTGGTAGGCCAGCAGGTGGCCGTCGGCATTCAGGCCCTGGATCACGGCGAAGAAGGCCTTGAGGTCTTCGGCGTCGTCGAGGTCCGGTGCCTGCTGGCCGATCTGCGCATAGACCTGCGCCAGGATCGACGCGCCCATGCGGTTCTGGCCACGGCCCAGATCGATCAGGATCAGATCGGTTTCGCCCTTGTCCATGCGCAGTTGCGGGGTCAGGGTCTGGCGGATGTCCTGCACCGGCGCGAAGCCGGAGATGACCAGCGACAGCGGCGCGGTGACACTCTTGTCGACGCCCTCGTCCTGCCAGCGGGTCTTCATCGACATGGAGTCCTTGCCCACCGGGATGGTGATACCCAGTGCCGGGCACAGCTCCATGCCGACGGCCTTGACGGTGTCGTACAGACGCGCGTCTTCGCCCGGGTGGCCGGCTGCGGCCATCCAGTTGGCCGACAGTTTGATGTCGGACAGCTTGCCGATTCGCGCAGCCGCCAGGTTGGTGATGGTTTCACCGACTGCCATGCGCCCGGAAGCCGGGGCATCGAGCAGAGCCAGCGGCGTGCGCTCGCCCATAGCCATGGCTTCACCGGTGTAGACGTCGAAGCTGGTGGCGGTGACGGCGCAATCGGCCACCGGCACCTGCCACGGGCCGACCATCTGGTCGCGCGCGACGAGGCCGGTGATGCTGCGGTCGCCGATGGTGATCAGGAAGCTCTTGCTGGCCACGGCCGGGTGGCGCAGCACGCGCTCGATGGCGTCATCGATGGCCACTGCGCTGGCGGCGAAGTCGTCACCCTGCTCGGCTTCACGCTGCACGCTGCGGTGCATGCGCGGCGGCTTGCCCAGCAGCACTTCCAGCGGCATGTCCACCGGGGTGTTGCTGAAATGGCTGTCGGTCACGGTCAGGTGCGGTTCGGCCGTGGCCTCGCCGACCACGGCGAACGGGCAGCGCTCGCGTTCACAGATGGCCTGGAAGCGCTCGAAGTCGGCAGCATCCACGCTCATCACGTAGCGTTCCTGCGACTCGTTGCACCAGATCTCGTGCGGGGCCATGCCCGGCTCGTCGTTGGGCACCTTGCGCAGCTCGAAGCGACCGCCACGGCCGCCATCGTTGATCAGTTCCGGCAGGGCGTTGGAGATACCACCGGCGCCGACGTCGTGGATGAACTTGATCGGGTTGGCTTCGCCCAGTTGCCAGCAGCGGTCGATGACCTCCTGGCAGCGGCGTTCCATTTCCGGGTTCTCGCGCTGCACCGAGGCGAAGTCCAGGTCGGCCGAGCTGGCGCCGGTGGCCATCGACGACGCGGCGCCACCACCCAGGCCGATGAGCATGGCCGGGCCACCGAGCACGATCAGCTTGGCGCCGACCGAGATCTCGCCCTTCTGCACATGGTTCTCACGGATGTTGCCGAGGCCGCCAGCGAGCATGATCGGCTTGTGGTAGCCGCGCACTTCCTCGCCACGCGGGCTGCCGACCGCCTGCTCGAAGGTACGGAAGTAGCCATTGAGCGCCGGACGGCCGAATTCGTTGTTGAACGCGGCGCCGCCGAGCGGGCCTTCGATCATGATGTCCAGCGCGCTGACGATGCGCTCGGGCTTGCCGTACGGCTTTTCCCAGGGCTGGAGGAAATCGGGGATGTTCAGGTTGGACACCGAGAAACCGGTCAGGCCCGCCTTGGGCTTGGCGCCACGACCGGTCGCGCCTTCGTCGCGGATCTCGCCACCGGAGCCGGTGGAGGCGCCTGGGAACGGCGCGATGGCGGTCGGGTGGTTGTGCGTCTCCACCTTCATCAGGATGTGCACCGGCTCCTGCACCGCGCCGTACTGGCGGCTTTCCGGATTGGGGAAGAAGCGCCCGGCGCTGAAGCCTTCGATGACCGAGGCGTTGTCCTTGTAGGCGGACAGCACGCCGTCGCTGTGCATCTGGTAGGTGTTCTTGATCATGCCGAACAGCGACTTGTCCTGGCTCTCGCCGTCGATGTCCCAGCTGGCATTGAAGATCTTGTGGCGGCAGTGCTCGGAGTTGGCCTGGGCGAACATCATCAGTTCGATGTCGTGCGGGTTGCGCCCCAGGTCGTTGAAGCTCTTGACCAGGTAGTCGATCTCGTCCTCGGCCAGTGCCAGACCGAGGTCCTGGTTGGCCTGCTCCAGCGCCGCCCGGCCACCACCGAGGATGTCCACGGCGGTCAGCGGCTTGGGCTGGGCATGGCTGAACAGTGCCGCAGCGTCCTCGAGGGTGCTCAGCACCAGCTGGGTCATGCGGTCATGCAGCAGCGCGGCGACGGCAGCGCTATCGGCCTCGCTCAGTTCACCGCTGACGTAATAGGCGATGCCGCGCTCCAGGCGCTGGATCTTGGCCAGGCCACAGTTGCGGGCGATATCGCTGGCCTTGCTCGACCAGGGCGAGATGGTGCCGAAACGCGGAATGGTCAGGAACAGCTTGCCGCTGGGTTCCTGCACAGCGACGCTCGGGCCGTACTTGAGCAGGCGCGCCAGCACCTGTTCTTCATCGGTGTTGAGTACGCCGGTGACATCGGCGAAATGCGCGAACTCGGCGTACAGCCCGGTCACGGCCGGCACCTTGCTGGTCAGTTGCTCGAGCAATTTGCCATGGCGGAAAGCGGAAAGGGCGGGAGCGCCGCGCAGGATCAACATCGTCGGTACAGCCTCTGGAGAAGGGGTGTGCTTAGAGGCCGTGCATTCTAGCCTAAAGCCGCGTTCACAGCACCCGTGCCGGGCGCTTTCGAGACGGGCGATCGCTAGCAGAGAAGCGCGTCGCTGTCGAGATATGGCAGCGACGATGCTTTGCGTATACTGCGCCGATGTTTGCACGACCTGCGATACGCATGCGTTGCGCCACAGGGCTGTTGGCGATTGGAACCCTCCTGATGCTCACTGGCTGTGGCGAAGACCCCAAGCCCAGCGTACTCGAGCAGGTAAAGGCGGAGGGTGAGCTGCGCGTGGTCACTCGTAACAGCCCCGCCACCTACTTCCAGGACCGCAACGGCGCTACCGGTTTCGAGTACGAACTGGCCAAGCGTTTCGCCGCCGACCTCGGCCTCGAACTGAAGATCGAGACGGCAGACAATCTCGACAGCCTGTTCTCCAGCCTCGCCCGCCCCGACGGCCCGGTGATGGCGGCAGCCGGCCTGGTGGATACGCCGCAGCGTCAGCGCCAGGCACGCTTCTCCATCCCTTATCTGGAAGTCACGCCGCAGGTCATCTACCGCAACGGCGAGTCTCGCCCGACCAAGCCGGAAGACCTGGTCGGCAAGCGCATTCTGGTGCTGGCCGGCAGCAGCCATGCCGAGCAGCTGGAAGCCCTGAAACAGCAGCTCCCCGAACTCAAGTTCGAAGTCTCCGACGCCGTCGAGGTGGTCGACCTGCTGCGCATGGTCGACGAAGGGCAGATCGACCTGACCCTGGTCGACTCCAACGAGCTGGCAATGAACCAGGTGTACTTCCCCAACGTACGCGTCGCGTTCGACCTGGACGACACCAACACCATGCGCTGGGCCGTGGCCGCTGGTGACGACGAGAGCCTGCTGCTGGAGATCGACGCCTTCCTCGAGCGCGCCCAGGCCAACGGCACCCTGCAGCGCCTGAAGGAACGCTACTACGGCCATGTCGACGTGCTCGGCTACGTGGGCGCCTACACCTTCGCCCAGCACCTGCAGAAGCGCCTGCCGCGCTACGAGAAGATGTTCCGCCAGGCCGGCCAGGCCAACCAGATCGACTGGCGCCTGCTGGCCGCGATGGGCTACCAGGAATCGCTGTGGCAACCCAATGCCACCTCCAAGACCGGCGTGCGCGGCCTGATGATGCTCACCCAGCGCACCGCGCAGTCGGTAGGCGTCTCCAACCGGCTCGACCCCAAGCAGAGCATCGATGGCGGCGCCCGCTACTTCATCCAGGTTCATCAGCAACTGCCGGAAGGCATCGCCGAGCCGGACCGCACCTGGTTCGCCCTGGCAGCCTACAACGTCGGCGGCGGTCACCTGGAAGATGCGCGCAAACTGACCGAAGCCGAAGGCCTGGACCCGAACAAGTGGGCCGATGTGCAGAAGATCCTGCCGCGCCTGGCGCAGAAGCAGTGGTACAGCAAGACGCGCTACGGCTATGCCCGTGGCGGTGAGCCAGTGCACTTCGTGCGCAACATCCGCCGCTATTACGACATCCTCACCTGGGTGACCCAGCCGCAGCTGGAAGGCACGCAGGTCGCCGAGAGTGGCGTCCATGTGCCGGGCATCGACAAACGCAAGCCCGAAGAAGAAACCCCGCCGCTGTAAGCCCTTACAGCAGGTTCTGGTTGCCCACCGAGCAGCGACTGATCGCTCGCTGCGCCTGTGACAGCCCCTTCAGACGCGTGGCGCACTGAGCCTGGCTCGACATGCGCTCGACCTGCAGATTGGCCTGCTCGTCGATGCTGATCAGGTAGGGCTGGTTGTACCGTGCCCGGTCGTTCCAGCCACTGAAGCGCTGGGCACTGAACACGCAGCGGTAATCCAGGTGGCCGGTGAAGCCCTGGAAACGGTCGCGCATGAAGATGTGGTGATAACGCTGCCAGTCGCGGTCACGCTGACCGACCCGCACGGCCTCCTGGCAATCCTCGAGCGTGGTGATCTGCGGCTCGTGCAGGAAGATGCTCTGCGCCAGATTGGAGCCGCCCAGCTGCACCGTGGCCAGCAGGTACACCTCCTGCTCCTCGGCCTCCACCGGCAACGCCAACAGTGCCAGCAGACCCAATATCCCTTTGTTCATGATGATGTCCTGTGACGATGCTCAGCCACGCCGAGCCTTGAAGAATTGTTTCAGCAGCGCCCCGCTCTCGTCGGCCAGCAGACCGCCCTCAACCAGTACGCGATGATTGAGAAAGCCCTGGTCGAAGAACTGCCCCTGACTGATCGCCACCCCTGCACGCGGCTCGCTGGCGGCGAATACCACCCGCGCGATCCGGGCGTGCACGATCAGACCGGCGCACATACTGCAGGGCTCCAGCGTGACGTACAAGGTGCTGCCCGGCAGCCGATAGTTCTGCACCGACAGCGCGGCAGCGCGGATCGCCACCATCTCGGCATGGGCACTGGGATCGTGGCGCAGGATCGGGCAGTTGTAGCCCTGCCCCACCACCTCGCCGTCCTGCACCAGCACCGCACCGACCGGCACCTCGCCCTGCTCCGCGCCCAGGCGTGCCTGGTCGAGCGCCAGGCGCATGAAGTGCTCGTCGCGCGAGCGGTCGATGATCTGCGGTCGCTTCATTGCATCAATCCGTAGGGTGGCCGGCCACCGAGGCCGGCCTGAAAACGGCGCCCACCCTACACCACTTCGATGGCCGCCATCAGCCCCGTTTCCATATGGTCGATCACATGGCAATGGAACATCCATACCCCGGGATTATCGGCGACGAAGGCGATGCGCGCCGTCTCGTTCTTGCCCAGCAGATAGGTATCGGTGAAGTACGGCACGATCTTGCGCCGGTCGGAACCCAGCACCTTGAAGGTCATGCCGTGCAGGTGGATCGGGTGCTGGTACTGCGCCATGTTGCGCAGCACGAAGATGTAGTGACCATCCTTCTTCAGCGTGGCGATGGGCCGGTCGGCACAGGTCTTGTCATTGATGTCCCAGGCCTGGCCGTTGATCTGCCAGTACTTGTAGCGCCCGGCCGCTTCGTCGGCCGGCGATGCCAGGGCGGCCGCCCACTCGAAGTTGAAGCGCAGGGTCTCGGCACGCGCCAGGTCAGGCTCGGCGATGGGGTTGGCCGGCAGCGCCGGTGGCCAGTCGCCCGCTGCCTCCGTGCTGGCGACACCCTCGAGGGTCGCCAGGCGCAGAGGCCCATTGCGCAGCGACAGCGTCTCGCCGGCGGCTGGCACCCTGAGCGCCAGGTCGATGCGCATGCCCGGACCGAGCCAGTACGCCTTGCCCAATGGCCGGGGCTGCACGGGGTTGCCGTCCAGGGCATAGATACGCGCCTCGCCACCCGGCAGGTTGAGGCGGTAGGTGACGGTGTTGTCGAGGTTGATCAGACGCAGGCGCACCACCTGCCCCGCCGGCAGTTCCAGCGTCGGGTTGGGCGTGCCGTTGATGGTCGTCAGCCGTCCACGGGTGCCTTCACGCGCCGCCTGGCGCGGCACCATGAACGGCGTGAACGCGCCCTGCTCATCGATATGCCAGGTCTTCAGGCTCAGCGTGCGCTCATGGCGAAAGCCGGTCGGCTCGCGCTCCTCGACGATCAGCGGCCCGACCAGCCCGCGCCCCAGTTGCTCGGCGCTGGTGGTATGCGGGTGATACCAGAAGCTACCGGCGTCGTGACAGATGAAGTCGTAGTCGAAGTACTCGCCCGGCAATACCGGCGCCTGCGAGACATAGGGCACGCCATCCATTTCCAGCGGCAGCCTGATGCCATGCCAGTGGATGGTGCTCTGCTGCTCCAGCTTGTTGATGAAGCGCACCCGCAACCGCTCGCCCTGGCGGCACCGCAGCTCCAGCCCAGGCGCCTGACCACCGTAACCCCAGGCCGGCGTCACATGTCCCGGCACCAGCTCCATATCGACCGGCGCAGCGATCAGCTCGTAATCATGGGTCGCGACGTTCTCCGGACGCCCCAGCCAGTAGCGCACGCCGCCAGCGCCAACGCCGACCACACCGAGACCGGCCAGGCCGAGCAGCACCTGTCTACGTTTCAACTTCATTCATCACCTGTGTTCGACCGAGCGGCCGTCAGCCTCGCACTCAGTGCTCGCGAGGCCAAACGAGAGAGAGTCGCATTTTAGGCGCCCTCTTCCGGCAAAGTCGAACGGCCAATCGTCGCACCGGCCTCTAGCGCAGCGTCCAGACGGCGAGACCTGCCGCGCAAAGCATCAGGCTGACGCCACTGAAAAGGCGCCAGCGCGGCCCCAGTGGCAGCCATTTCTCCGCCAAGACCATGAGGGCCAGCCCGGCCATCCCCCACAGACTCATGGCGCCGACCACCAGCAACACCAGCATCAGCGCCCAGCAACAGCCAATGCAGTACAGGCCATGATGCAAGCCCAGCCCCCATGCCCCCGAGAGGCCAGCTCGCACATGAAGCTGCAGGAAGTGCAACGGACTCTGGCAATGCGCCAGGCAGGTCGCCTTGGCCTGGGTCAGCTGATAGGCCCCTGCCACCAGCAACACCGATGACCCCAACCACAGCGGCAGGCGCAATGTCATCGGCTCCAGCCAACCCAGCCATTCGCCCAGTATCTGCAGCAGCGTCATCAGTACCGCGAACAGACTCCAAAGCACGGCATAGGCGGCGCAGAACAGCAACAGCTTGAGCACGCGCAAGGGATCGCGCTGCAGACAGCGCTGATAGAGCAGGAACACCGGAAGCGCCGCAGGCAACATCATCGCCTGCATCATCACTACCCACATCAGCAAGGTCAGCGCGCCCTCACGCGACCACCAGCGGGTTGGCGGCATCTGCATGTCGCCCATGGCCGCCATCAGCGCGGCCTGCTCGACCTGCCACCACCAGGCCAGTGCGCTGATCAGCAGAATCACCGCGCTGGCCAGCAGCGCACGCCGGTCCACCAGGTTGCTAGGCGTGGATGATGCCATTGGGCCCCATGTGCAGGTCATAGAGCATGGCATTGCGCCCGGCATAGTTCAGCCTGATCGCCCCGGAGCAGTTGAACGTGGCGCTGGCGCAGTCCGTCTCCGCAAACTCGAAGCCGTCGGGTAGCAACAGTCGAGCCCGGTGCACAGAACCGTCCACCGGATTGCGAATGGGCTCCGCGTATCCGTCCAGCACACCCGGCACACGGATAGTGGCCGTCAGCGCGGCACGATCCGTACTGACCTCAACCGGCACGAACTGAGGCTCATGCATGGTTTCCACAGTACTGGCAAAGATCGCGAAGAATGCAGTCGGCACCTGCTCCTGACCGCTGAGAATGGTCAGCAGTGCCTGCCGTTGCGCCGCCGTAGCGCGTTCATCGATAAACGCCTGACACTGGCCATGCCCCTCGTGCACGGCACCCGGCCAGAAGAAGGTGCAGGCCACGTTCAAACCGGCCAGCGCCACATCGCCGAAATGCCCCTCCTCGATGTGATACCCCACCGCAGCTTCACAGGTGCCGTGACTGGGCAGAGCGTTGAATTGACAAGGACATCCATAGTCGCAATTGCACAGATCCACACCAGCGCCGCGTAGGCGCCAGTCAACATGCTCGGACATGGTGATAGCCCCGCCTGAGTAGCCTTTCCATTACAAGGCTAGGCCAGCCAGGCTTGGGCTCTAGACAGATTGCGCATGTCGCGATGTGCACTAATGAGGTCGGCGCATAACCCCGGATAGACGAAGGGCAGCCAATGGGCTGCCCTTCGTTACGCGCTTATTCCCACTCGATCATCAACAAGCCGCCCGAGCCCGCTTGGCTAAAGGGATTCGTTGTATTTGCAATGGAGCCCTACCGTCACTTTTACCGTCAATCGCGCAGAGCTTTTGCTGACGCGGGAGATAGATCGATTTGCGGGGCGACGGCTCTGGCGGCACCATCAATCAGCTCTCATATTATCCGTACCCTGCCCTCGAGACGAGCCCGAACATGCCGCCGCCGAATCAGAGGCCGAGGCGTTACCCGTCTTCAATCTCACCTACGCCACAGTAGGTTGCCATCGTGAAACCCTCGGGCTAGAGTGCGCCCGTCGTGGTCAATCCCACGGCCGGGTGTGGTAGCCCGATTCACACGAAGGCGCGGTTGCGTCATAAACGAGAGCAGGCCCTTCTCAGGATCTGCTGTTTTCTCGTGCATTTATGGCGGGCCGTGTGAGGCAGGCTTCGGCCTGGCCGGCCTTCCTTCGTGGGTCGGTCTACCACCCTTGCACGGTCCGCCTCCATTCGTGTGGTAGCGAATGGCTGCGGCTCCTTAATCTCACGAAGGAGCATAAGGAAAATGCGCTACCCCCTTTTTACCCGAGAGCTCCGCCTTGGGCTGCTGGTCTTGCTGTCCACCTCTGATCTGGAGGTGCGCCATGGCTGAGTTCGAATCCTGCGTTGTACCTTTTCCGCTGCAGCGAAGCCCGCTGCATGAATCCGAACGCTCTCCCCACCCCTCTGAAGCTGCGGCTGAACTACGCGGCGTAATGCTCAGCAATCTGCTGGATCAACTGGCTGAACCTGATGGGCTGCAGCCGGCAGATCTACGCGTACGGATCGCCGCCTATTCAGCCTTGGATCTGCTGGACGAGATGGTGGTGCTCTATCGCCGCGCTCTCTCCGAAGTACGAGGAGGTGCCAGATGAGCAAGGGCGTTATGACGTGCCTGCCACCTCACGATGGCCACCCAGGTGTCGAAATCATCTGGGCTGCCGACTGCAGGGAAGCGTTCAACCAAGGCGTGAAGCTAGCCCAGACCTGGCTCGACAACGCCCGCAGCGGCTGGCTCTGGGCAGTCATGATCGCCGAGCGCGACTTACTACCATGTGCAATAGAGCGGAGAGCCTTTGAAGTGGGCTTCCTCAGCCGCGTCCACCAGCGCATATGTTCACCCAGGTGCTGAGGCGAGCCAGCCCCCCCTTTCCTTCCAGCTGTAAGCGGATGTTCGTGAGCCGGCCCCGCCGGCTCTCGCTAACCGTAACATTCCGGCAAATTTTGGGGACTCCTCCATAACGCGGGCACCCTAGAACAGGCCGAAAGCGGCCAGGAGCGGTCATATAGATTAGTGAAAATAAATCTGCTCCGAATAACTTCGTTTACGCCCGTGTGTACAAACGTCGCGCGGCAATTGCTGTTGCCATCCATCAAGCCCCAGTTCAATAATTGGCGCCATGATTGCTCCGAGCAGAAAGCCTCGGGGTACTAATAGCCAGCCTGGGGGATTGATGAGTATCACGAATAGCCGCGAATTTATTCGAGAAATCAAGAAGACTCCTCAGAATTTCTTCCTGATTCATTACTCTTGTCAGAGTTTGTATGACGACAACGAAGCATTGTCGCCGCGAATAACTTCAATTGCTATTGCCCACTACGCAACCGGACAGGCTGTAAGCTTTTCCACGCATGCAATTGCCGAAGAACTACGTATCGCACGCGACGACGTTATGGGAAGGTTTGACGAAATAGAGCTAGAACTGCTTACCGGCTTTTATCAATTCATTCGAGATAGGCGCGATAAGTATTGGGTTCATTGGAATATGCGGAACCTTACTTATGGTTTCGAGCATCTTGAGCATCGCTATCGGGCTCTAGGCGGGCGTGATGCATCTGTCATACCCGTAGAGCGTAGACTAAACCTTAATGATCTACTTTCTGATCGCTATGGGGCCGGCTACGCTTCCCATCCAAAGATGAAATCTCTTATGGAGCTCAATGGAGGGATCCCGAGGCATTTCCTCGAAGGGAAAGAGGAAATTCAAGCATTCGAAAATAAAGAATTTATTCGGATGCATAACTCCACCTTGTCAAAAAATGGTTTTCTCAACTCTACGATCAGAAAAATGGTCAATGGGAAGTTAAAGACAGCCTCTAGAGGCTTCGGAGTTATGCTGGATCGGATGTTTGAAGGGCGGTTGGCTAAAACTACAGCACTAGTTGCTGCGATAGTCGGGATCGGAGTGGGTATCTGGCAGACCATTCTATGGGCGACAGGCAACTGAAGCTCCATAACAGCGACCTTGGCAGCCAGTACGTCTCGACCAGCTACACCGAGCGGCTGGCAGAAGCTGGTATCGAACCCTCGGTTGGTAGCAAGGGCGACAGCTACGACAATGCTTTGGCCGAAACCATCAACGGACTGTACAAAGCCAAGCTTATTTACTGTCAGTCATGGAAGAGTCGCGAGGCGGTTGAGATGGCAACGTTGAAATGGGGGCATTGGTACAACTATCAGCGGTTGCTGAGCTCAATAGGCTATATCTGCGCCTGCGGAGGCTGAGGCAAACCTCCGCCAGCAACAAGCAAATCAGTCTATGGCGGCCTGACTTAAATGAAATGGCCTTCCACAAAGCCTGGGGCGATTCAAACCGAGCAAGCTGAGCTGCTTAGAGTCTACAGTTCGCCCGGTCTTGATCTTAGTCAAAATGCAGCCGCCTCACGCTAGCTGTACTTTTCCTTTGTGAGTCCGGAGCGAGAAAGGTATCTGGCCAGAAGCGAAGGAAGCTGATGGATGTTGAATCCATACAGCCACTTCTCGGTATCTTCAATATCGCCTTTCATGTACTTCTTGAGTCTAAGGGCAATGCTTCTGTTGATACCTAGTGACATCAGCTCCAACACCTTGGGATCGTAACTTCCTAGTTCAATCATTGAGGGTAGACTCAGAGCGTAGGCGAATTTCTCCTGCTCCTTTTCATTCAAGAATGATGAAACCACGTCTGACCATAGAGAGAAGTATTTCACTAGGATAAAGGTGATGTCTCTACTTATGTGTCCGGTTACAAATCTTGCTGCTCTATCAATTTTGTTTTCTTCTTCGCTTGATGCGATTTCACCATTCTCTTGCTCGTGTTTGTTTTTATTTTCTATGTAGTCATCAATGAAGAAGCGGTGTGACTTTCCAGACATCCATTGATAGGCATCAAAGACCAGCCTGCCAATGGAAATGTAGTCATTGAACTTACCGTGATTTACCTCATCTTCAATGTCGAAAATTTCGTTGAGTCTCAGGGCAATGCTTTCAAACTGACGATAAAAGGTGAGTTCTTCAAAAATTGGAGATATTTCAGACTCGGAAAAATCTTCAGCTTGACGCTGCAATGGATATTTATTGGGGATCCAGGCAGAAATAGAGTCATTTCTGATCCTTAAATAGAGTTCATCCTGAAGCAGCGGATCCACATATGGGTTCTGCTGGAGGAGCTGCGTCGGGATCTGGAGTTTAGAGACAGATTTTTCCAATGCACTCGATAAGCCAATAGCTTCAGCGTTTGTAAGCGATGCTGTCGCCAGCAGTCGTTCAAAATGTGCCTTATCAGCTGCATATAGATGACGCAGATAAGAGACCGACGGGTAAAGCTTTCTGCCGTCCTCAGTCTCTAGAATTTCGCGCTTTTTCTTTGTGGCATAGCTGAGGAGTTCAGCCGTTTTATCCTCAAGCGATGAAATTGTTCTGGGGCGAATGTTCTTCTTCTTGTCGTCATTCAGCCGATCCTGTCCCCACTCCTCATCCTGAACATCAAGGCAGTAGACCTCACCATACAAGTTTGTGCTAACCCTTCCCGCACGACCGATAAGGTTCATGAACTCAAAAGAAGTTAGCGGAGTTTTATCGTTGGCAGGGTTGATTACGATCAGCTTGTCGGCGGGTAAGTTAACGCCTTGGAGCAGTGTGGAGGTACACACAAGATGTCGAATCACGTTGTCCGAGTAAAGCTCTTCAACCTCAATTCTGGCTATGTCAGGGAGCCCGGCATGGTGGAACGCGACCCCCATCCTTAGCGCCCTTATGAGGCAATACTCGGGGTGGATTTCATCTTCTAGGAAGCCGATTAGGTCAATAACGCGTTGATCGGCCCCTTCCACGATCTCCGGGGTTGACATACCAATTATCGGCGCGATCTTCAATGCCCATCGTTCAGCGGAGTACTTTCGCGGAGCAAAAATAATGCAGCTTTCTTTCTTGCTTAGGTTGTCGAGAAAGCTAGCAATGGCTTCGCCTTGATTGTTTTTGGTTTTTGAGTACAAAGCTCTCTTTAAAGGAATTTCACCTTCAATAATATTTCCGGTCTGGCTGAATACCCGATAGCCAGCCATCTTGGATCTAGGTTTAAAGGTAATTGCTGCTTTAATCTGGAACACTGGAGAAGCGATGGTAGTCTCATCGACAAGAACCAAGCCCGACACCTGGTTAATTGGCGTGACAATGTCCTCGATATACGGGCCGGCAAAAATGAATTGCGCACTAGGGCAGCGTCTTACTAGGCGGTGAAGTATATTTTCAAATATTAAGCCTCGGCTCTGGTCTTCGAGGTTATGGATCTCGTCAAAGAAGGCGATGGTTGGTACAGGAAAGCTCTTGTCCTGCATAAGCTTCATGCATCGCTCGGGCGTGAGTACGAATACTTTGGACTTGGAGAAGTCGTCGCTGGGTCTATAAGTTGTATAAACATGAGCTTCGTTCTTCAAGTCGTTCTTGAAGTCAGTGCTTATTTGGTTAATTAGCGCTTTGGTAGGAACGATGTATAGCGCTATACCAACTGACTTCAGAAGGGATTCGACTATGTGCCGACGAATAATAAACGACTTTCCAGCAGAGGTAGGTGCGGAGATTGCCACATTCCTTCCCGCTGAAATCTCTCGCCACAGTCTATTTTGATACTCAGTAAAGACAAAGTTCTCAGTGTCGCGGAAGGTATGTGTAAAGCGCCCTCGGCGCGCCCCTAGCTCTACATCGAGCATGGTACCAAAACTATCTTTGTATTTTCCGCTATGAAAGATGTTAGGCACGTGGCGGCTGGAGATTAGATTTCCGGATCGGGACTGAAGAATATAACAGGCTTTCTGATATACCGGATTGTCTGGGGCGTAAAGATACAATAGAGCGCCAAACGAGTTTGCTAGGTTTTTTAATCTCTCGGAAGCACCTAGGGCCACAATAGACGCCAGCCAAGTTGCTTTTTGGATTCGCCCCGGCTCTATTGATTTTATGCTCGATTGCAGCCCGGGTTTTTTCTTGAAAAACAGTATCTCCAATAGCTCGTCGTAAACGCTGGTAAACTCGTAATCCTTGGCTGCCTCCTCTGAAACATCCTCAGCCTTACTATTCATCCTCTACCTCCTTGGATGTTTGCTTTCTCGGTCTTCGTGGAGTCGCAGCGCTCTTCGATGGCGTTTTAGATTTATTTTCCTTGACCGACTCCTTAAATTCTATTCCGTGAATAGACTTGAATAGCGTTTTTTTGAATGTGCCAACATTACTCATCGGCACCAAGAAGAAGTCTAGGTAAACCTTTCTTAGGTCTGGATAGGGGGAGAATCCAGACTTGATGTTTTCAAGAACCTCTTTTGCGTGCTCTGCAATCCATGCTTTCACCAGTTCCTCTGCATGAGCTTTTCCGGATGCCTGAATTTCAATTTCATCAATTTTCGAGCAGTCATAGACAAGAAGAACCGGATGCACCCTATTGCAAGCCTGGTATTCCGCAGTGCCGGGCTTGAATGCCTCATATATTTTCTTCGCTTGTTCGAGAGAGAAGTTCTTTGAGATATTAGAGCGCGCGATAAATAACTCATGCTCTATTGAGCTTGCCGCATAGTCCTTGTTGAATCTGTCAACTGACATCATGGAATCGGCAAGAGCGCCTTGCAGCCTTTGATGGATTTTCGATTCACCAATTAGAATGGAAATATGATTAGCATATTTGCCAAAAAAGATCCCATCCCCTCCTTTTACTTGGTCGTTGACGTTTGTCAGCAACTGGAGTTTGTGGGAGACCATAGGTGTCTTTAATATGGCTTCGACAAGCATGTACAACATGAGCTCACCGTACTTTCCATCAACAACCGGATTGGTGTTTCCAAAAAAACTAGAGGCTCGCTTGTAAGCGGGAACACCCTCTTCTTTAAATACGGCTAATTGCTGCTGATCGAAAACATAGCTTTCAATTGAATTGGATAGATGATCAGCCAGTGACAAACAATCCTGCTTTGTACCTGAAAACTTTAGTGAGAGCGCGCGAGCGTTGACTTTAAACTCTCCCACTCCAGGTACTTGATGGAAAAACTTATCCACCCATTGAGTGTTAACTGTGAGATGCTTCTCCCAGTCTTCATCGTCAAAATCGTGCATTAGAGTCCCTTCACATACTGGTGTTGTGTCAAGACTATAATGCTATAACGCCATCATTCCAAGGGCAGGCCATGTTATTAAAGAGCAGCTATACCCAACTGGTTTAGTCGGGCATATAGATCGACCTCACTCGGTACTTTCCAGGAGTGCAACTTAAGCAGCACGCAATGCGGAGACTTTAGGTCGACTGTTTGTATATTTATACAGTGTTGGTCTCGTAGAGAAACTCGCCTTCGTGGTGGGATGGTCGGCTGGAGGTGATGGCCACGTTGTCCCGCTGAATGCGATGGGACTTGAAGCTGCCTCAGGAAGCGTCTTTCTCAGAGACGCTTCAGGTCTTGCTACTTTCCTCAATCTCTCGGTGAATCGCCCCTAGTTTCGTATCCACTCGATGACCGCTTTTGGCCGGCTCCGGCCAAGTGCCAACTGCCAACTGACGAAACACGTTGCTATCACCACCCGTGGTGACGTTCTCCCTTTCCAAGGCAGGGGTTCTTGCCCCCCTCAAAATCAAGAAAAATAGACGGCTTCCACCCGGCCGCTGCGCTGGGTGGAGCCTCCGCGATTTTTCCTGATTTTTTCACGACCGCCTTAGTCGCCCTAGTCGGCAGGGGTTCATGCGCAGCGCAAGCGCAGAACCCTGAAGACGAAGGAGCGAAAGCCATGAGCGAAGAAATCAGGATCTATGTGGCCGACCTGGCCGCCTACAACGCCGGTCACCTGCATGGCGTCTGGATCGATGCCACCCTGGAGCTGGACGAGATCCAGGCGCAGGTCGACGCCATGCTGGCGGCCTCCCCGGTCGAGGGGGCGGAGGAATACGCCATCCACGACTTCGAGGGCTTCGACGGCTACCGCCTCGGTGAGTACGAGGGCCTCGAAAGCGCCCATCAGATCGCGTGTTTCATCGAGGAGTACCCCGCGTTCGGCAGCGCCCTGCTCGCTCACTTCAACGACCTGGAGCAAGCGCGCAAGGCGGCTGAGGAAGATTACTGCGGCTGCTACAGCTCGCTGGCCGACTACGCCCAGGAGCTGACCGAGGAAACCAGCAGTATTTCGCAGCATCTGGCCATGTACATCGACTACCGCGCCATGGCCCGCGACATGGAGTACGGCGGCGACCTGTTCACCCTGGAAACCGGCTTCGAGCAGGTGCATGTGTTCTGGAATCGCTAAACCAGCAGAAGGCACCGGGTCGCCCCGGTGCCTTGTTTTTTGCGCCCCTGCCCTACCGGCCACCCGCGCGCCCCACCCGCAAGACTGATGCACGGGTGCGCGCCCCCGGCGATCAGCCTGAAACAACCACGTTGTGCCGCTAGTTGATTGAGACCGTTACGGTCATACGGTTTTGCCCAAATCCGTCGATCCGAATCCACGGATTTACGGATTGGTGGGGAAGCGGATTTACGTTTTTACGGATTTACGGAAATCCGCCGATGCGGTTTTCCGGTCTTGCAGAAAGCCGTAGAACCACACCTTCGGAGACTGCAGCCATACGCGCCATATGCCGCCCGTTGGGCGAGACTGCGAGACGCGAGCTCGCACACGAACAGGCCAGGGTCTACCAGTTAGGCCCGTCTGTTCACCCTTGTGCCACGCTCAACGACAGCGGCCAGGAACGCCTCCAGAGCCCCTTAGAACGCTCCAGCCGCTTTACCCCACCTGCGGCCCTTTCCCAAGTCACCTGAAGCGCCTCAACGCGCTCCTGGCCCGTTTCCGGCAAACGCGCACAGGCCCGGAGGGCAACCATCGGCGCTAACTCCAGCACGAGGACGATGCGCCGCAGATCGCAACGCATCTCCTCGGCGAGATTATCTGGAGCCGCCCGCGCCCAGCTTCGGAGCGACGCCGTCTCCAGCCTCAGAAACCGCTGAAACATCGCAGCGCTTGCCCCCAGGCGAGCGGATCTCCGGCGCGTGCCGTCAACGGCACGGGGATAACTTCGGGAAAAGCTGTGAATGCAGTCGTGCTATCAGGCGCACGCCGGCACGTGCTATCAGGCGCATCACTCTCGTGCTATCAGGCGCACGAACTCCTCTGCAGGCCGCGGCTGGTGCGGCTTTCAGCCTCCCTTAACTTAACTAACTTAAAAGCTCTAACTTGTTATTGGGGCAGCGCCGGTGTGTGGACAGGTGCTGATCGGGGCAGTCTGGTCGGGGAGATCCGGCCATGATCGCCGCCCTGTTCAACCAGAAAGGCGGGGTGGGCAAGACCACCCTGGTCACCCATATCACCGGCGAACTGGCCCTGCGCGGGCAGAACGTCATCCTGCTCGATGCCGACCCGCAGGGCTCGGCGCTGGACTGAACACAGCGGCGCAGCCAGCAGGGCTTGCCCAGGCTGTTTAGCGCCGTCGGCCTGGCGCGCGAGACGCTGCACCAGGAAGCTCCGGAGCTGGCTCGTCGTGCCGATCATGTGATCATCGACGGGCCACCGCGCATCGCTGCCCTCGCCCGCTCGGCGTTGCTGGCAGCGGATCGCGTGTTGATCCCGGTACAGCCCAGCTCCTACGACCTGTGGGCCAGCGCGGAGATGGTCAACCTGATCCGCGAGGCGCAGGTGTTCAGGCCGACGCTGCGCGCGGCATTTGCCATCAACCGCCGCGTCAGCACCACGGTGATCGGCCAGGAAGCGCGCGGCGCCTTGGCCGACCAACCGCTGCCGGCACTGCAGGCCGAGGTATGCCAGCGCCTCGTCTTTGCCGAGAGCGTGGCGGCCGGTCGCCTGGCGCGTGAACTGGCGCCGGACAGCGCCGCCGCGCGCGAGGTCAGCAGCCTGGTCGACGAGCCACTGAGGTGGTCGCCATGAACGGCAAGCGCATCGGTATCGGTGCACGCCCATTGGCCGATCCGCAGGCCGAAGCCTGGATACGCCAGGGCGCCGCCGTCGACAGCGGCAAGGTCGAGCGCTACAGCGCATGGCTGACGCTGGACGTGACGCCAACACTGCGCACGCGCATCAAGCTGGCGGCCTTCGACCGCGGCGTGACCATGGCAAAGATGCTGCGCGAGGTGCTGGAGCAGCGGGCAACCTCATGACGTCGGGAACTCACCGGGCATGGCGACCGCTGACACTGCTCACAGGCGCATGTTCGCCCCAGGTTCGACAGCGCTCGCAACGTCGCCACCACGGTTGATCCACAAAAGGTCCGACAGCGTCCCTGACGGCAGGTATCGCACTTCGCCGGCCAATTCACTGGCGCCTGGCGATCTGATGCTGGCTCACCTACTACTGGAGGAATGCAATGGCTGCGCAGCACGGCTACCTGCCGGCGAATGCACCGCCATTGAAGACCGTGGCGGCGATGGTGCCGCAGCAAGTGTGCATGCAAGATAGTCAGGTGCTGTGCACATCAATGGCGTCCTTATTGCCTGGCTCTTGCGCAGGGATCGACAGAGTCGCGCTACTAGTCTGGCAGGCCTGTCGGCGCTTGGCTGGCGATGAACTGCTCCGGCTCAGCAGCACCAGCCCGAAGTCACTCGACAGCCGCTACTTCGGCACAGTGTCTGTCGATGGGATGATCGTTCGGGTGCAGCTCTTCTGATCGGGCTCATGTCGATGAGCTGCCCATTATCGCGTCGATCATGATGTCGATAGCCTGTGCTCAGCCTGCGCATTCAAGCACCGCGGACCTGCGGTTACCTCTGCCCTCGGCTACCACCTAGCAACTGCGAGATCCTTAGTATCTCCCAACCTGATTACCCTGCTCAGGTGCACAAAGACACGGAAAAAGCGGAGGGCAAGATAAAAGGTGGCGGCACTTCGTTGGCCAGAAAAGCAGTCTGCACGAGGGTTGGAGACGGCACTCAAAGCATGCATAGGCGTGCCGTACGCAGCGCAAACACCCGCCAGCTCTGGCTTTGGCGCGTGCCTAGCTCTCCTCATTGCGATCAGCTTGGAACAGACATCGGTAACCGAACCTACAGCCGGAAACCGATGCAGAGGCAGAGTCATGCCTGGAATCTTGTAGCCCTTGAGCTACAAGACAGCTCAGACTGAGCCATTTTGTAGCCCCAAGGCCACAAATGACCTCTTTCGACGAGGTTTCTGAAACGCTGAAAAAAGCGTGGGAGCAACAACCCTGATCAGACGCGCTCATCAACCTAGCAATACCGGCCTGAGAATTAGGCAGTGAGCCGAATAGCCGGCATTATCGGCTCACTGAGTGAGCCGAATAGGCCCGCTAATCGGCTCATAGATGACACTCTTATGAATGACCCTCTCTGGATCTGGCAACACCCGACTGGCCGCACTTCAGTTGCAAGCCGAAACGCGTGCACCGCTGCTGCGCGCTTGCAGCCAGGCTCAGGGACGTTTGTTGGAAATGCTCGGTGCGGTGGGCAGTGACACCGAAGAGCAGAGCAGCCTGGATGCCATGCTTCAGAACATCGTTACCTCTTCAGCCATCGAGGGTGAGCAACTGAATACCGGTTCGGTGCGCTCATCACTGGCGCGGCGCTTGGGGCTAAGCGAAGAAGGCCGTACCACCTCGCGCTCCGAAGGCCTGGCAGAGCTGCTGCTCGATGCCACCTACGCGCATCAAGAGCCGCTAGACGAACAGCGACTGTTCACCTGGCACCGCTGGCTATTCCCCAGCGATGACCAACTGCTGGCTCGACCATTACACATCGGCGCATTGCGCGGCGAAGAGCCCATGCAGGTGGTTTCCGGTCGAATCGACCGCCCTACCGTACATTTCGAAGCCCCTCCTCGCGCAGGGCTCGAAGCGCAACTGGCAGACTTTCTTGCCTGGTTCGAGAACAGCCGCAGCGATGCCAACCTTGACCCCTTTCTGCGCGCCGGCATCGCCCATTTCTGGTTCGTCACCCTGCACCCATTCGATGACGGCAATGGTCGCCTTACGCGCGCCACCACCGACTTGGCGCTGGACCAAGGCGAACACTAGGCAATCCGTTTTTACGATATGTCGGCAAGCATCCTCGAGGACTGCACCAGCTATCCCCACACCCTCGAAGCAAGCCAGAAAGGCACTCCGGATATCAGAGCCTGGCTGCAATGGTTCCTCGAAACATTGCTCAACAGCCTGGGGCAGGCCCTTGCTCGTATCAATCGTGTGCAGGTCAAGGCACGCTTCTGGCAGGCACACCGCAGCCAAACAATATTGGCGGTGCAGATCAAAGTGCTTAATCGCCTGCTTGATGACGGCGAACGGGGGTTCGAGAGCGGCATCAGTGCCGCTCAATACCAAGCCGTGGCGAAGGTCTCGAAAGCGACGGCCACGCGCCATCTGAGCGATCTGAGCGATCTGAGCGATCTGAGCGATCTGAGCGATCTTGTGGAGGAGGGCTGCCTTGCCCGCCTCCCCCGGTGGCGGGCGCAGTACGCGCTACCAGATACAGTACTCGACAAACGCTCAAGGTTGACCCATAGCGACAAAACGGTGCATCGGCAGCACCGAGACATTATCGTGCCATTACGCTAAGTTTCGGTACTATGCGGTTCACTCAAAATTACCCGGAGACTAGAAATTGTCTTCAGATGTGCATAACGGCAGCTTGAGATCATGCGATATTCGGCTGAGATAGGGGCGCCGACCGCCATGATACGTTTGATACCGCTATCTAGGCGGAGTTGGCAACCGTCTCTGGGAGTCAATGGTACTTCGATCGATGGGTAGGTGGGGCCATTCAACAGAGAGAGATCGCTACGCATCCTCCTAAGCCCAGCTAAAGATAACTAAGGAAATTTATGGCGTCCATAAGTGGCAGCAGTAGGCACTTACTACAGGTTGCAACAAGATTAGCTAAGGAATGGAGACGTTCGGAAGCAGAGCAAGTTCTGATAAATCTCATGAATTCGCTTGATAAGGATGAACTGGCCCTTCTCGCTCCTGAACTGAAAAGCCTAATAAACGACGGATTCGAAAAAAAGAGAAAGAAAAACCTTACAGCAATACTCGAAAATCGAATAGCTGAGTATACCGCAGATCATACGGAATCATTGTCTGCCACTCTGACCCCTGAAGAACTGGCCCTTGAATTATACAGGGGAATGCTTAACGAACTAAAAGAGCACCATATATTCCAGTGGGCAACTCACTACAACGACGTAGTGTCCTTTATATTCAAAGATCTGTGTAATCGTGAACAGGCAATCAAGCAGAGCCACTTAGACAGTTTATCTGTTTTATTCTACGAACATGCCAAAGAGATCTGCGAGCGAGGAACAGAGTTTTCATCCCGGAAAGGTGTTGAGCCAACGATTATACAATCCAAGGCATTAGGGGGGTTCTTAAAATTCCTACTCTTAGCGATCCAACCATATCTACGCCTACGTGAGAAAGCGTCAAACGTATCTGAAGTTAAGCTCACCTGGGGCGTGTGCTCAAGCATAGTTCATGGAGTCGTGAAGGGGTACGCTACTGTATTAGGTTGGAAAACACTTCTCAGCAACAGTGGCTGGGTACATGCCCTAGGATTTCTCAAAGGTAGTGATGCTATCACTTTACTAAATGAAGCTGCGGACGCTGTAGGAGAGAATCACTGTTTCTCAACCATCGTACCAATGCTCATGGCTTTCGAGTTAATTATTGATAAAACGCATGATATTGGCTATTTAACTCCAAGCTTAAGCCGTGTCGTGTCTGGAAACCCACCTTTTTTAGAAGTCACCCTGACGCCAGCCCTGGGTGTCAATCCTTATGAAGTGATAATTTCATGCTTTTTCAGCGAAAACTTACATGGCCGCTGGGATTTAGAGCGAGCCTTGAACGCCAACCCAATTGCTTGCCTGGCATGCTTAGATAAGGACGTGGGTGATTGGGTTGCGCAGCATGAAAAAAGTGTTGTTGTGGACGTTTCCGGTGTCATGTCTGATGCCACTCATGCACATGACACTGCAGCGCTAATAGTCAGCAAAATAGAAGATTGGCTTACTTCAAGCGTGAAGCTAGTTATGCAAGGGAGCCTGACTCGCAATTATGCGAAAGACTTCCCGCTGGAGGATCCGAATCATCGCCAAATGTATATGGTTGAACGATACACGGTAAAACAGCTTCTTGAAAGCATCGCAAGCAAAACGGGAATACATCTCTGGTGTAGTGTTCGACGCTCGGGAAAGACAACTGCCGCGCTTAATTTTGGAGACAAATCAAATAGCTCGCTGGTGATATTCCAAACAATGGATAACATGCGCCATCAGCCTCAACACACTATATTTGCCGAACGAATCGAAGACGCGTTAGCAAATGGCGCGCCGATCCCACGCGACTTCTTCGAAAGCCTAGTGAACGAATGCCAAATTTCGACCACCTATGGTGATTTAGATGGAGCCAAGCGCATATTCATAATTGACGAGTATGAATCCTTATTTGGAAAAATTGCAGCAATGAGCCGACGCGATGAGGACTTGAGGCATCTGGTTTGCCTTCCCCTCCTCAGTCAGATGGTTAGCTTTGCGACCAGAAACTTAATAGTCTTCATGGGACAGAGACCTGACGCCCACTACATACTCTCTGCGCAAAACCAGTTGAGCCCACTTGTACAGCAACTTGACTTCCCGCTATTTGCACACCAAGAATCAGCACCGGATTCAGAATTCGTAGAACTCATCAAGCGAGTACTTTCTCAAAAACTCCAATTTGAAGTCTCATTTGCAGATGCGGTGTATGAAGAAACGAGCGGACATCCCTATTTAACGGTTAATCTCCTGATAGACCTATGTGATTGGCTAATCGAGCAACGCGCATTAGAGTCCAAAATTAAGCTAGACCGGTCTATATTTGAGCTCTTTGCACAGCAGCGACTAGCAGCACCGGTACTAAGAAATAGCAAGTACTATAGCTTTTTCGCTCATATGCTTTCGGAGTACCTTAGTGAAGATGCAAGGCGCACCGATCCATGGCTGTACTGTGTAGCAAGTGTGCTGCGGCAGATAGTTAAACAACACCCTAAGGTTTTGCAATGCTCAATGATTAAATACCGCCAAATTGTAGAAGAAGCGACGTTTGGGCTAACAATACCACGCGACCAACTACTGAGCAGCGCTGTAATGGCTAACTTCTTAAAAACCGAGAGGGGTATCGTAAAACCCGGGATCAAGCTGATGGCTAGAATTGCAGGCACCAACTAAAAGTATCAACGAGTTAAAATATGGATATTAAGAAGCTAATCAAAAACATCCCTTGGGAAGATGGTGCAACCATCAGAATCCTTTGGCTGAATGCCAACGGAAAACCTAGATCTGAGCTAGCTGAAAGCATCAAGCAACTTCAGGACCATATAATCTTTCCAATAATATTGAGAAGCAATCTCTTTCTTACTTCTAACGCTCTAATGGCGGACTTGGCTACTCTAATTTCAGGAAATGAGCAGGAGTTCAAAGCACTAAAAAGCGTGAACTTTACTAACCTTACTGTCGTGATTATTTCAAATGAACCGCTATCGATCCCACAGGCGAGCTCGCCTGTATATTTACCGGAATGGTTTCCAATCTTGGGCGGGAAGGAAATCTTTGTAAAAATTTCAGATGTCTTTGAAACTGCAGAGCTTGCGCCGCTGAATAGTGAGGGAGCCCGAATCGAACAACTCGCAAGCCTGCTATTTGATACCGAGACGCTACTTGTTAATCGGCTGAAATATCAAATCACACATCAGGAAGGCAAGGTGAGAGGGTTAATTGACTCTCTTCGATCTGATGGCGAACCCCAAGGGGGGTCTACCGTCTCATACATCCAAAAGTACGAGAATCACCTTGCAAGTGTTTCAGTGGCGAGGGCCTACCGCCCTGGTGCGAAGTCCAAGGCTTCGCTTCTTTCAAAGCTAATCTACCAAGTCATTAAAAACTCACCAGATGCCACTGCAGCTTTCTCAAAAAAACTAGCGTCTGCTCTTTCTCTTTCAGAAATGCAAAGGCTGAAACCGAGCTTATTCTCCGTAATGTTGAGACCCTCCATAGCCTTGACAGTAGCAGAAGAAAATTGCCACGCAGGAATCCTCGCCTTCTATCAAGCTTATCAGCTGATGAATGCTGCTGCACATGCAAGTGAGTACCCAAGCTATCCAGCCGCTCTTGTTCTTGCAAACGCCAAAGATCTTGCTAGGTTCTTAACCGATTTTCGACGTACCCTTGAAGAGATTTTCGAGAGCCACGACCACTTAGAGGAACAGAACGCTTAGAGTTCGCCTACGGTAGCGTTGGCCTATTGGAGCTATGACAAGCAATGCTGAGCGTTTCACGGTACAAAAACAGTACACTGACGGTACAGTGCTTAGTTTCTGTCATTTTAGCAAAACTTCACTCAAGCCCAGTAACCACGCTACTTTCAGCTTATTTTTCTTACAGTAAGCTGCTCCCGATTTTACTGGGTTTGAGGCATTTCTAGGCAACTCATAATCCTCTGGCCCACGGTTCGCAACGCGAACCCCAGAACGTAGCAGGAGCTTCAACACAGCCTGGGCCGAAGGCATCTCCTACACCAGACTACGCTACAGCAAGTTGGCTCACCTGGTATTGAAACCCACCATCTCCCCATGGAGCGTAATCATGGAGATAGAGATGGATACTTCTTCGCGTACTACCGAGGTTCTCGATATCGACTCTGATCAGTCCCTCCCATTGCCGGGCACGGAGGCCTACGAGTCGCTTCCGCAGTTTCCGAAGGGCAGCCCCCTGCCCTTCCGGCGAACAATTCGCAAGCATGAGCTAAGACAGATCGTCCCCCTGGCTGAATCCACGATCTACGAAATGGAACGTCGCGGTGAGTTCCCCCGGCGCTTCAACCTGACACCACGTTGCGTGGTCTGGGATCTGGCCGAGGTGGAGGCCTGGATTGAGGAGCGCAAGCAAGCACCTCGGGTCAACATCAGCAAGCCGGATGTTTACCTCAGGAAAACCCGCCCTGTCCGGGCGGGCTCAAACCAATCATGAAGTCGGCGCCGTCTTCATCCGACAAGGGCTTGCAGTTCCTTGGAGGCGGGGCGCGTTAGCCGTCGTTCTTCCTTGGCTAGATTGACCTGCAGAGCCACCTGAGCCACGTCCAAGACACCGCCAGGCAGCAAATAGCTGCCTCTGGCTTGCAGCCAGGTCAGCACGTCTGCCAGGTGCCAGATCGATGCACTGCCCTCATGTACTGGTGCAGGAAAGCTGCTCGGATAAGCCAACATCAGCTTGCGCATGTTCTGGCGCGACACGCCGACGATCTCCGCCACATCGGTGAGACCGACCAGATCTGGTGCCACCTCAATCAGCCTGGCCGACGGTACGGCACTGCGCACGTCGGCCAGTGCGCTGCGCACAGCCGCTTCAGCGTTCTCCGCCTCACGGGTGAACTCCAGCGCCAGCCGGCCTGGCTGGCCAATGCCGATCAAGGCATCGTCGCAGCCAGCTTCGCCGAGGCGCTCAACCAACGCTTCCGGGTCACGGTCATCGTCAGCCAGTTGGTATTTCAGAGTGAAGATGTATTCCATAGCGCTACTCCTCTGCGCCCTCAGCGGTCTGCCGCTGCTTACGGTGCGTGGTGCAGTTGTCGACGACGCGCCGAAGGGCACGCGCATGGTTGCCTGGGTTCTTCGGTGTGCTCCACACGCTGGTGATGCAGAACTCGCCGCAGCGACACTCTTCATCGTTGTAGGGGCAGTAAATTCGTCCCCAAGCGTGGCTACCACCCAGTTCTACGCGACAGCCCTGCTCTTCGACATGCCTGAGTGCTTCTTCGACCTCTTTCTTCGAGTGAGAAGGACGGGTCATCAGTGATCTCCAGTATTCGCATGACCGGCAAGGTTGTCAACTGACAACCTTGCACTTTCCTTAAACCGTGGCACTCAATACCGGCACTACAACGCGGTCCGGCAGCAGCTTGGGAACATGAGTGCGGCCGTCGATCCAAGCGTCGATCATGTCCGCCCACTCCTGCAGCATGTGCCGGCGCTGCTCCGCGTACTCAGCCTTGTTGTAGACCGAGCGCGAGGAGCGACCATCTTCGTGAGCCAGGCATTTCTCGATCCAGTCGCCGTTGAAGCCCACCTCGTTGAGCAGAGTGGACCCAGTCCTGCGCAGGTCGTGGACGGTGAACGGCTCCAACGGCAGGCCTGCTTCCTTCGCACGGGAGGCGATGAGCTGGGTGATGCGGTTCAGGGTGGCGTGCGACATGCAGCGGTAGATGTCATAGCGCGAGGGCAACACATACCGGGAACCAGCCGCACAGGTGTGCAGCGCCACGAAGATGTCCAAGGCCTGGCGCGACAGGTAGACAACGTGCGGGTTACGCCCCTTCATCCGCTCCTTGGAGATCGTCCAGGTGGCGTTTTCGAAGTCCACCTCGTCCCAGGTCGCCTCGATCAGCTCGCTCTTGCGTACCAAGGTCAGCAGCACCAGCCGCAAGGCCAGCTTGATCGTGGGATACGCGGCGATTGTCTCCAGTTGATGGAAGGCCAGCCGAATTTCGGTCGGGCTCAGCGCCCGGTCCTTCGGTGCGAAAATAGCGATAGAAGACGCCTTAACGTCGTCAGCCGGATTCTCGACCTTCTCGCCATGCAAGATCGCGAACGCATAGACCTGTTTCACGATGTCGCGAATATGGACCGCAGTTGCCGGGGCCCCGCGAGCCTTCACCTTGGCACACAGGGCTCGTAGATCGTCAGGGGTGATTTCGGTCAGCAGCCGATTTTCGAAGACCGGCAGGATGTCGCGGTCGATGATGCTTTTGCGCATCGCACGCGTGCTATCGGCCATGCGCGCACCGGCCAACCACTTCGTCAGCGTTTCACCGAAATTCTTGGCTGCGTTGAGGCGCCGCTTAGCGCGCTGCTTCTCAAGAGAGGGAGACTTGCCCAGGGCGACCATGCGCTTGGCATCGAGCAGCTTCTCGCGAGCCATGGCCAGGGAAATGCCAGTTGGCCCATAGCGCCCGATGGTCAGCGTTTCTCGGCGTCCATTGAGACGGTAGTCGTAGCGAAAGGTGACGGTACCGGTAGGCGATACCGTCACGTACATACCATCGCGGTCGGAAGCCTTGTACAGCTTGGACTTGGGCTTGAGATTGCGCAGTTTGGTATCAGTAAGCATCGAGGTTTTTACTCCTGTTCATGACGGCTTTTACCGTCAAGGGTCAGGAGACCTGTTGATGCCGGGAAAGCCGCACGGGGCAAGCTTTCCCAAGGAGCGATTTACCGTCAAAGACCGGTTTTGACCGGATAGTAAACAGAACGGTCTCAATCCGACCGCTGTTTACTACCGTCACCGCTACCGCCAATCCGTTCTGCTAATCGGCGATAGGCCTCGATAACCATTGCAACGAATTTCCTTTTAAATCAACATGTTGCAATTGGCTATCGATACATCTCAATGAGCCCAGAAGGACCCTACATCACTCCCATTCGATGGTCGCTGGCGGTTTGCTCGACACGTCGTAGGTGACGCGGGAGATGCCTTCGATCTCGTTGATGATGCGGCCGCTGACGGTCTCCAGCAGCTCGTAGGGCAGGTGCGCCCAGCGAGCGGTCATGAAGTCCACGGTTTCCACGGCGCGCAGGGCGACGACCCAGGCGTAGCGACGGCCGTCACCGACCACGCCGACCGACTTCACCGGCTGGAACACCACGAACGCCTGGCTGGTCTTGTGGTACCAGTCGGCCTTGCGCAGCTCTTCAATGAAGATGTGGTCGGCACGACGCAGCAGGTCGGCGTACTCCTTCTTCACTTCGCCGAGGATGCGCACACCCAGGCCCGGGCCCGGGAACGGGTGGCGGTAGACCATGTCGTAGGGCAGGCCCAGTTCCAGGCCGATCTTGCGCACTTCGTCCTTGAACAGTTCGCGCAGCGGCTCGACCAGCTTGAGGTTCATTTCCTCCGGCAGGCCACCGACGTTGTGGTGGCTCTTGATCACGTGAGCCTTGCCGCTCTTGGCGCCAGCCGACTCGATCACGTCCGGGTAGATGGTGCCCTGGGCGAGGAAGCGGATGTTGTCCAGCTTGCTGGCCTCGGCATCGAACACGTCGATGAAGGTGCGGCCGATGATCTTGCGTTTCTTCTCCGGGTCGGCTTCGCCGGCCAGGTTGCCGAGGAACTGCTCTTCGGCGTTGGCGCGGATCACCTTGACGCCCATGTTCTCGGCGAACATGGCCATCACCTGGTCGCCTTCGTGCAGGCGCAGCAGACCGTTGTCGACGAACACGCAGGTCAGCTGGTCGCCGATGGCCTTGTGCAGCAGCGCAGCGACCACCGAGGAGTCCACGCCGCCGGACAGGCCGAGCAGGACGTTGGCATCGCCAACCTGGGCGCGTACTGCAGCAACGGCGTCATCGACGATGTTGGCCGGGGTCCACAGGGCTTCGCAGCCGCTGATTTCCAGGACGAAGCGCGACAGGATGCGACCACCCTGCTTGGTGTGGGTCACTTCCGGGTGGAACTGCACGCCGTAGTAGTGGCGGGCGTCGTCGCACATGGCGGCGATCGGGCAGCTCGGGGTGGCAGCCAGTACGTGGAAGCCTTCCGGCAGGCGGGTGACCTTGTCACCGTGGCTCATCCACACATCCAGACCGAGCACGCCGTCGGCGTCGACATGGTCTTCGATGCCGGTGAGCAGCTCGCTCTTGCCGACCACGTCGACACGGGCGTAGCCGAATTCGCGCAGGTCGGAACCTTCCACCTTGCCACCGAGCTGCTCGGCCATGGTCTGCATGCCGTAGCAGATGCCCAGCACCGGCACATTCAGGTCGAACACCGCCTGCGGTGCACGCGGGCTGTTGGCTTCGTGCACCGACTCCGGACCACCGGCGAGGATGATGCCGCGCGGGGCGAAGGCGCGGATGTCCTCGTCGCTCATGTCCCAGGGGTGCAGTTCGCAATAGACGCCGATCTCGCGCACGCGACGGGCGATCAGTTGGGTGTACTGGGAACCGAAGTCCAGAATCAGGATGCGGTGGGCGTGAATGTCTTGGGCCATGGGCGCCTCTGCGAGCCAGCTGCAAGCCTCAAGCTGCAAGCTGCAAGTTGAACGAGAAAGCGACAAGCCACGAAGCCTGATGGCTTGTCGCCTGTCGCTTGGAACTTGAAGCTGGTGGGCGTCAGCCCACCCGGTAGTTCGGGGCTTCCTTGGTGATCTGCACGTCGTGGACATGCGATTCGGCCATGCCGGCGCCCGTGATGCGCACGAACTCGGGCTTGGTGCGCATCTCTTCGACGGTGGCGCAGCCGGTGTAGCCCATGGAGGCACGCAGGCCACCCATCAGCTGGTGAACGATGGCAGCCATGGCGCCCTTGTAGGGTACGCGGCCTTCGATGCCTTCCGGCACCAGCTTCTCGGCACCGGCCGAGGAGTCCTGGAAGTAGCGGTCGCTCGAGCCTTGCGCCTGTGCCATGGCACCCAGCGAACCCATGCCACGGTAAGCCTTGTAGGAACGGCCCTGGAACAGTTCGACTTCGCCCGGTGCCTCTTCGGTGCCGGCCAGCATGGAACCGATCATCACGGCGGAGGCGCCAGCGACGATGGCCTTGGACAGGTCACCGGAGAAGCGGATGCCACCATCGGCGACCAGCGGCACACCGGTGCCGGCCAGGGCGGCAGCCACATTGGCCACGGCGGAAATCTGCGGGACGCCGACGCCGGCAACGATACGGGTGGTGCAGATCGAGCCTGGGCCGATACCGACCTTGACACCGTCGGCGCCGGCTTCGACCAGCGCCTTGGCAGCCGCGCCAGTGGCGATGTTGCCACCGATGACCTGGACTTCCGGGAAGTTCTGCTTGACCCAGCGTACGCGGTCGATCACGCCCTTGGAGTGACCGTGAGCGGTGTCGACGATGATCACGTCCACCCCGGCGTTGACCAGTGCAGCCACGCGGTCACCGGTATCGGCACCGGTGCCGACGGCAGCACCGACACGCAGACGACCCTGGTCGTCCTTGCTGGCCAGCGGGTAGGCCTTGGCCTTCTCGATGTCCTTGACGGTCATCATGCCCTTGAGGGTGAAGGCGTCGTCGACGATCAGGACCTTCTCGATGCGGTGCTTGTGCAGCAGCTCACGCACGGTTTCCTTGTCGGCGCCTTCCTTGACGGTGACCAGGCGCTCTTTCGGCGTCATCACGTCACGTACCAGGGCATCCAGGCGATTCTCGAAGCGCACGTCGCGGGAGGTGACGATACCCACCAGGTCGCCGCCGGACAGCACCGGTACGCCCGAGATGTTGTTCTGGCGGGTCAGCTCGAACAGGTCACGCACGGTGGCGTCAGCTTCGATGGTGATCGGGTCCTTGACCACGCCGGCCTCGAACTTCTTGACCTTGCGGACTTCCGCCGCCTGCTGCTCGATGGTCATGTTCTTGTGGATGATGCCGATGCCGCCTTCCTGGGCCATGGCGATGGCCAGGCGCGCTTCGGTGACGGTGTCCATGGCAGCGGACAGCAGCGGGATGTTCAGTTCGATGCCGCGGGTCAGGCGGGTCTTCAGGCTGACGTCCTTGGGCAGTACCTCGGAGTATCCGGGGATGAGCAGGACGTCGTCGAAAGTGAGTGCTTCTTGGCTGATGCGCAGCATGGGCGGGCTCCCGAGCGGGAAAATAAGAAGCGCGGCATTATACCCAGCCACCGCGATGCACTCAATGCAAAGTGTGACGCTAGGCAGCGATGGCAGAGAGATCATAAAATAATGATTCTCAAAAACATCCGCACCCGAGTAACAAATGAAACTCACCCGCCTATCCCGGTGCTGCCCGCGCGCAGCGCTGCTGAGCCTTTGCCTGCTCCCGACCTCCCAGCTGCTGGCACAGGAACTGGAACTGCCCAGCCAGGACATCGTCGCCGCCCCCGTCGTCGACGATGACGGTTACCAGGCCAGGCGCAGCAGCACGGCCAGCAAAACCTCCGTTGCACTCAAGGATGAGGCTCAATCGGTCCAGGTGGTGACACCGCAGACCATCGAAGACTTTCAGGTCCGCTCGCTGGACGACGCGATGAAGTTCGTCAGCGGTGTCAGCCAGAGCAACACCCTGGGCAGCACCAAGGATGCCTTCATCAAGCGCGGCTTCGGCACCAACTCCGACGGCTCGATCCTGCGTGACGGCATCCGCTCGAACCTGTCGAAGAACTTCACCGCCACCAGCGAACGGGTGGAGGTACTCAAGGGACCTGCCGCGCTGCTCTATGGCGCGATGGACCCGGGCGGGCTGATCAACGTCATCAGCAAACTGCCGCAGCACCAGCAGCGCACGACCCTGAGCGGCTCCCTGTTCAGCGAGGGCGGCGGCTCGCTGTCGCTGGACACCACCGGCCCGCTGGGTGACAGCGGCCTGGCCTACCGCCTCATCACCGAGCGCCAGCACGAAGACTACTGGCGCAACTACGGTAGCCACGAGCAGGTGCTGATCGCCCCGTCGCTGACCTGGACCGGCGAGCGTGCCAGCCTGACGCTGGCGTACGAATACAACGATTACTCCGCTCCGTTCGACCGGGGCACCGTGTTCAGCGACGGCCACCCGGCCGCTGACGACTACGCCAAGCGCCTGGATGAGCGCTGGGCCGAAACCCGGGGCATCGCCGAGAGCGCCCGCGCGGTATTCGAGTATCAGTTGAACGACGACTGGAAGACCCGTTTCACCCACGCCTGGAACAATGACACCTACGGCCTCTCCATCGCCCAGCCGGTGGCCAACTCGCTGAACGCCACGACCGGCACCTTCAGGCGCGTCGGCAACGGCGCGCACTACGACGATGAAACCCGCTACAGCAGCCTGGACTTCATCGGCCAGCAGCGCCTGTTCGGCCAACGGCATGACCTGCTGATCGGTGTCGAGCACGAACTCAATGACCAGTACCGCGGCAAGACCTACCGCAACCTCGCCAGCATGCGGCGCGACATCAGCATCCACGACCCGGTCTACGGCAACCTGCCCGAACCCAGCGTGGTCAGCGCCACGCAGAGCAACCGTCGCAACGAGCTGACGTCGACCTCGCTCTACCTCAAGGACAACTGGCACCTCGACGAACGCTGGATTCTGGTACTGGGCGGCCGCTATCAGCACTACGACCAGTACATCGCCCAGGGGCTGGGCGCCAGTCGCAGCGAGCTGTACAGCAAGAATGACCAGACCCTGATTCCCTTCACCGGGCTGGTCTACAAGGCCAGCGAGGCACTCTCGCTGTATGGCAACTACAGCCGTTCGTTCGTCCCCAACACCAGCGTCACCGACAGCGGCCAGACCTTCGACCCGGAAGAAGGACGCAGCTACGAAGTGGGCGCGAAATACGACCTGCGACCGGGCCTGAGCCTGAACCTGGCGCTGTTCGACATCGTCAAGGAGAACGTCGTGGTGGGCTCCGGTGATGACATCGAAGCCGCCGGCAAGGTCGGCTCGCGCGGCGTGGAGCTGGATCTCGCCGGGCAGATCGCCGAGCGCTGGGCGCTGATCGCCACCTACGCCTACACCCACACGGAAGTTCTCGACGACCCCGCCAACGAAGGCAACCGGCTCGCCCAGGCGCCACGCCACACCGGCAGCCTCTACCTGACCCACGATCTGCCCATCGACGAACAGCTGGGCCATTGGCGCATCGGCAGCGGCGCTCGCTATGTCGGCGAACGCACCGGCGACAATGCCGACAGCTTCCGCCTCGACAGCTACACGCTGGCCGATGCGTTCATTCGCTGGGAGTATCCGCTGCTGGGCCAGCAGACCGCATTGCAGCTGAACCTGGACAACATCTTCGACAAGCACTACTACCCCTCCACCACGGGTAGCGAGCTCAACGTCAGCGTCGGCCAGCCGCGTACCGCCCGCCTCTCGGCCAGCATCACCTTCTGAGGCGATGTGCCAGCGACGACCGCCGCTGGCAGACGTCGCGGTCGCCGCCCGGCTCAGGCCGGGTCGTCGACCCGCACCTGGCGGAGGGCGAAGCCGAGGCGTTCGCCGAACTCCTCGACGAATGCCGGGCGCAGTCCGGCCTCCACCCAGCCGTTGAAGATGAAGCCCAGGTTGGAGAAGCCGCAGGGCTGCAGGAACAGGAAACCGTTGATGTCATCCTCATGCCCGCATTCCGGGCAGGTGAAATTGTCGGTTTCCCCTGGCCACCAGACCTCCAGGCTGTCGAACAGCGGCACCCCCACCTCCCGCCGACACTCGGCACACCCCGCCTCTTCGAGAAAGCCGCGCGTCGGCACATAGATGCAGCGGTGGGTGATGATCTCCAGACCATTGTGGGGCTGGCCATACGGCAGCAGCTCGGGGCGCTCGGCGATCTGCCGCGCGCCCGGACCGATGGCATAGGCCATGCCGTTGCCGCCCTGGCCACAGGTGGTCGGCAGCGCCTCGACGATGCGCCGTTTGACCAACCAGCGCAGCAGCGCCCTCGCCTTCTGCTCATGCGCGGGAAGCGTGGATATCTGTGGAACGAGAACGAGTTGTGCGGTCATGAGGCTTGGGCTGGCAGCGAACAGAGGCGGCAGCTTAGGCCCTGCCGCGGGCAAATCAAGCCCCCCGGCAGATCGCCACCTCGCGCCGGGCCAGGACCCGCTCCCGCAGCACGTCGTAGCCCCAGTTGAAGCCCAGGGTATAGGGCAGGAAGAACAGCAGCAGGCCGATATCCAGCAGCAATGCCTGCAGCAGACCGATCGACAGCCACCAGGCAGCCAGCGGCACCAGCACCACCACCAGGCCGAGTTCGAACAGCAAGGCGTGGCTGACACGGGCGCCCAGGCCGCGCTCGAAGCCCATGCGCCGCTGCGCACGGTCGAACAGGTAGTTGAACAGCATGTTCCAGAGCATGGCCACCGTGGAGAACATCAGCGTCAGCACGCCCAGATGCAGCAGCGGCTTGCCCATCAGCCAGGCCAGGGTTGGCGCACAGATGAGTACGGCGATGACTTCGAACGCCAGGGCATGGACGATGCGTTCGCGCAGGGTGCGTGGCAGTGGCTGACTCATGACTGAAACCTCGTGACAGGAAGCGATGGCGCTATGATCATCGGCAAACCTGCCATGACGAAGTGAGTTGCCATCGGTGAAACCGATATGAACATATCTCCCGAATCCCTTCAGGCCTTCGCCCAGGCCGCTCACAGTGGCTCACTCAGTGCAGCGGCACGGCGCCTGGGCAAGAGCCAGTCGACGATCAGCGAAGCCGTCGCTCGACTGGAAATCGACCTGGGCGTGGCGCTGTTCGAGCGCGGCCCTCGTCGCCTGCAGCTCACCGAGGCCGGCGCCAGTCTGCTCGCCCACGCCGACGAGGTGCTGGCAGCCGCTGACCGCCTGGCCCGCCACGCCGCCGGACTGGCCAGCGGCCAGGAAGCGCGCCTGACCCTGGCCCTCTCTGACGCCTACCAGCCGAAGCAGTACGAAGCCCGCCTGCAGGAACTGGACGAACGCTTTCCCGACCTGCAGTTCGAAAGCCTGATCGCCGAGCAGGCCGACGTGCTCGACCTGGTCAACCAGGGGCGGGCCCAGATCGGCCTGCTGGCGGCGCAGGATCGCTACCCGCCGCACATCGCCCATGCCCGCCTGGAGATGAGCAGCGAGTTCGGCCTGTTCGTCGCCAGGGAACACCCGCTGGCCGAGCGCTCGCATGTGCGCCCGGAAGACCTCTCGCACTGGCGCCTGCTGCGCCTGAGCAGCGTGGCCGACGATGACGCCAACCGCGATGACCTGCCCGGCAGCGGGGGGCGCTGCTGGGCGGCACCGGATTACCTGATGCTGCTGGAGATGGCCCGCCTGGGTTTCGGCTGGGCCGAGCTGCCACGGCAACTGGTCGAGACCTATGGCTTCGAGGCCCTGCACGAACTGCCCTGCAGCGGCTGGCCACGGCGCATGGCGGTCGATGCCATCTGGTCGCGCCAGCGCACGCTCGGGCCGGTTGCCGCCTGGTTGCTGCAGCGCCTGCAAGGCGGTACCTGACGGAGGTCGCGCCCGCAGCCCGCTGCGCTTATCATGCCGCCCCATGATCAACGATCCCTTTGCACGGCTGAACCTCGACCGCGAGGTGCTCAGCGTCAGTCAGCTCAACAACCGCGCCCGCCTGCTGCTGGAGGATGTGTTTTCCGGCATCTGGGTCGAGGGGGAAATCTCCAACCTGGCGCGCCCGGCGTCCGGGCACATCTACTTCACCCTGAAGGATGGCCAGGCCCAGGTGCGTTGCGCGCTGTTCCGGCAGAACGCCGCACGGGTGCGCCAGGCGCTGCGCGACGGGCTGGCGGTGAAGGTCCGTGGCAAGGTGTCGCTGTTCGAGGGCCGGGGTGACTACCAGCTGATTCTCGATGCCGTCGAACCCGCCGGCGATGGCGCCCTGCGCCTGGCCTTCGAAGCGCTGAAGGAAAAACTCGGCGCCGAGGGGCTGTTCGCCAGCACCGGCAAGATCGCCCTGCCCGCCCATCCGAGGCGCATCGGCATCGTCACCTCGCCGACCGGCGCGGTGATCCGCGACATCATCAGCGTGTTCCGCCGCCGCGCGCCGCAGGTCGAGCTGAACCTGATCCCCACCGCCGTCCAGGGACGCGAGGCCACCGCGCAGATCGTCCGTGCCCTGCAACGGGCCGACGCGCAAGACTTCGACGCACTGATCCTGGCCCGTGGCGGTGGCTCGCTGGAAGACCTCTGGTGCTTCAACGAAGAGGCCGTGGCCCGCGCCGTGGCGGCCTGCAGCACGCCCATCGTCAGCGCCGTGGGCCATGAGACGGACGTATCCATCGCCGACTTCGTCGCCGACGTGCGTGCCCCGACGCCCTCCGCCGCCGCCGAACTGCTGGCTCCGGACAGCAGCGAACTGCTGCAGCGCCTGCACAACCTGCAGCGGCGCCTGGTCCTGCACATGCAGGGTCGCCTGGCCCGCGAGCGCCTGCGCCTGGACGGCGTGAGCAAGCGCCTGCGCCACCCCGGCGAGCGTTTGCGCCAGCAGGCGCAGCGCCTGGATGACCTGGACATGCGCCTGCGCCGCGCCTTCAACCAGCAGCTGGCCAGCCAGCGCGAGCGCCTGGCCCGTCTCGACGCCCGCCTTGCGGCCCAGCATCCGGGACGCAGTCTGGCCCTGCTGCGCCAGCGTCTCGACGGCCTGGCCGAACGCCTGCCACGCGCCATGCAGGGCCAGCTGCGCAACCAGCGCCAGCGCCTCGGCGCGCTGGCCGGGCAACTGCAGATCGTCAGCCCGCTGGCCACCCTTGGTCGCGGCTACAGCATCCTCCTCGACGAACGCGGCCAGGCGGTGCGCAGCGCCGTCCAGACGCAGCCGGGCCAGCGCCTCAAGGCACGCCTGAGCGAGGGCGAACTGGATGTACGCGTCGAAGACAACCACATCCAACCCGCGACCCTGTCGCTGCTGGACTGAGCCCGCCGATGTCCCGCCTGAACCCGCGCGCCCTGGCTTACCTCAACGAGGTCATCCACTTTCGCTCGCTGCGCAAGGCCGCGCAGCACCTGAACGTCGACCCCTCGGCCATCAGCCGCCAGCTCAGCGCACTGGAGGAAGAGCTGCAGATCCGTCTGCTGGAACGCACCTCGCAGGGCGTCAGCCCGACCGAGGCCGGCGACATGCTGGTCGCCCACTACCGCCAGCAGCGGGCCAACGAACAGGGCGTGCTGTCGCGCCTGAGCGACCTTCAGGGCCTGCGCCAGGGCAGCGTGCGTATCGCGGTCGGCGAGGGTTTCATCACCGACCTGATCGCCCAGCCGCTGCAGAGTTTCATCCTGCGCTACCCCGGCATCGACCTGGAGGTGCGCATGGCCGGCGCCAACGAGGCGCTCGGCCTGCTCAAGGAAGATGCCGTGGATCTGGCGCTGGTCTATGCCCCTGTCGAGGACGAGGCACTGCAGGTTCACGTCGACACACGCCAGCCACTGGACCTGATCACCCCGCCGCACCATCCACTGCTCGAACACCCGGGGCCGATCCCCATGACCGCCCTGCGCGGCGAGGCTCTGGCACTGATCCACAGCAGCACGGGCATGGGCCAGCTGGCGGTGATGGTCGCCCAGCTGGAACACGTCGAACTGCGCCCGAAGCTGCGCACCAACTCGGTGGCGGTGCTCACCAACTTCGTCAAATCCGGCATCGGCGTGGCCTTCATGCCCGAGCTGACGGTCAGCGACGAGCTCAAGGCCGGCAGCATCCGCCGTCTGCCCCTGGCCAACCTGGCCCTGCACGATGCCCGCGCGCGCATCCTCAGCCACAAGGGCCGCGAACTCACGGTTGCCGGGCAGGCCTGTCTGCAGCACCTGCGCCAGAGCATGCGCTTCTTCAGCGGCGACGCGCCGAGCCTGTCGCGCACACGCTGAGCCGAGCCCACTCGCGTTGCATTTTTTGCATCACAAGCCTTCTTGAACAGTCAACACAACAACAGCTAGCGTACCGTTGCTGACGCGCTCTAGGTTCGAACAACAACAGCATCCGCGCGGCTTTCCCACCATCGTTCTGCCATAAGGAAAACAATATGCAATCGACTCTGTTCGGTCAGTTCGGCCGCCGTTTCTGTGCGGCGCTGCTGGTCAGTGCCATGGGCCTGGGCGCATCGCTGAGCCAGGCCGCTACCAGCATCAACATGAGCTACAACGGCGCGGCCGACCTGGAAAAGAACCCGGTGCACCTGTTCGCCAGCAACTTCAAGCGCCTGGCGGAGCAGAAGAGCGGCGGCGAGCTGCAGATCAAGCTCTACCCCAACAGCATGCTCGGTGAAGAAGAGCAGCGCATGGAGCAGGTCATCAGCGGCCCGGGGCTGAACATCGCCTCCTTCGCCGGCATCGCCCCGCTGTTCCCGGAGATCTACGTCAGCGCCATCCCCTTCATGTTCGAGGACGCCAAGGCCGCCCACCGCTTCTTCGACGACGGCCGCTACTGGCAGGCCGCGCGGGAGGAATTCCGCTCGCGCACCGGCACCGAGATGCTGGCGGTGGTCGAGGAAGGTGGCTTTCTCAACTTCACCAACAACAAGAAGCCGATCAAGTCGCCACAGGACTTCCAGGGCCTGCGCTTTCGCGCGATGGACCCCAGCCAGGTAGCGCTCTACGAATCGTTCGGCGCTTCCGGCACGCCGATCCCCTGGACCGAGCTGTACATGGGCCTGCGCTCGGGCGTGGCCGACGGCCAGATGAACCCCACCTCGTACATCATCCTCGGCAGCCTGTACCAGGTGCAGAAGTACCTGACCCTGGCCAACATCCAGTACTCCGACCAGTTCCTGGTGGCCAACGCCGAGCTGCTCGAATCGCTGCCGGCCGAAGCGCGCCAGGCTCTGCTCGATGCCGCCCGCGAGGCCACGCTGCTCAACCGCGAAGCCATCGCCACCCAGCAGGAGAAGGAGCTGGCATTCCTGCTGGACAAGGGCATGCAGATCATCCGCCCCTCCGCCGAGGACCTGCAGGCCTTCCGCAGCCAGGGCCAGCCGGCCTACCTGAAGTGGCTGGGCGAGCAGGACATCGATGCGCAATGGGTCGAAACGGCCCTGCAGGATGTCGGTCTGAAACCCGCCCAATAG
Organism: Ectopseudomonas khazarica; assembly: GCF_017915135.1. Taxonomy (NCBI): domain Bacteria; kingdom Pseudomonadati; phylum Pseudomonadota; class Gammaproteobacteria; order Pseudomonadales; family Pseudomonadaceae; genus Ectopseudomonas; species Ectopseudomonas khazarica. Next base: position 4,059,967 of record NZ_CP068551.1, read on the forward strand.
TCCCCGCCTGACCCCTAGCGCCCTGGCTGACAGGGCGCTGCTTCTCTTGCCCGGAGTCCTTATGTCCTCCTTTATCGAGCGCCTGCGCGCCGTGGTGCTCAACCTGGGCGCGGCGCTGCTGTTGCTGGACCTGTTGCTACTCATCTACGGGGTGTTCGCCCGCTACCTGATCGGCAGCTCGCCGATCTGGATGGACGAAATGGCCCGCTACCTGATCATCGGCAGTGTGATGCTGCTGCTCGGCGCACTGTGGAGCGAGGGCGGGCACATGCGCATCAACCTGCTCGAACAGCGCCTGCCGGCACGCCTGGCGCGCTGGCTGCAGCTGTACCAGTGGCTGGCGGCCTGCGCCTTCTTCACCTTCGCCACCTGGGTCAGCCTGCGCTATGCACTCGAGGCCGGACGCTTTCGCAGCCTGGGCCTGGGCATCAGCCGCACGTGGCCGCTGCTGGCGCTGCCGCTGGGCTTTGGCCTGCTGGTGCTGATGGTGCTGCTGCGCGGTCCCTGGCCGAACTCGCAACAGGCGGAGGTGCAGCCATGATGGGTCTGGCCATGCTGCTGACCTTCGCCGTCAACCTGGTGCTGGGTCTGCCGCTGTTCTTCTGCCTGCTGCTCACCGCGATGGTCGGCTTCCTGTTCGTCGACATCGGGCTGTTCGTCAACATCCTGCCGCAGCGCTTCTTCGGCGGCATGGACATTTTCTCGCTGATGGCCATCCCGCTGTTCATCCTGGCCGGCAACCTGATGAACAACTCGGGCATGACCCCGCGCCTGATCCGCCTGGCCAATGCCATGGTCGGCCACCTGCGCGGCGGCCTCGGCCACGTCAACGTGGTCGCCGGCGTGTTCTTCGCCGGGGTCAACGGCTCGGCCGCTGCCGACGCCTCGGCACTCAGCTCGCTGCTGGTGCCGGCCATGGAAAAAGAAGGCTACTCACGCAAGTTCGCCGCAGGCCTGACTGCCGGCAGCTCGCTGATCGGCCCGATCATTCCGCCAAGCATCTTCATGATCCTGTACTCGTCGCTGACCAATACTTCGATCGGCGAACTGTTCCTGGCCGGCGTGGTGCCCGGCTTGCTGCTGGCGCTGGCGTTCATGGGCATGAACGCCCTGTATGCGCGCAAGGCCGGTCTGCAGGCGCGGCACCAGGCTCCGAGCTGGGGCGAGGTGCTGGCTGCCTTTTCCGGCGCGGCCACCGCACTGGTCGCTCCGGTGCTGATCGTCGCCGGCATCGTCATGGGCCTGGTCACGCCAACCGAATCAGGCGCGCTGATCGTGCTCTACGTGGCCGTGATCGGCATGCTGCAGGGACAGCTGTCGCTGCGCGGATTGTGGGACGGGCTGCGCGACACCGTGCGCCTGACCGGCAGCATCTACGCGATCATCGCGGCGGCCTCGGTGGTCAACTGGCTGCTCAATTACACCCAGGTGGCGGCGGCGTTCGCCGAACTGCTGGGGCCGTTCAGCGACTCGCCGACGCTGATCCTGCTAGTGATCAGCGCGATCATCTTCATCTGCGGCATGGTCATGGAAGAGGTCTCGGTGCTGATGCTGCTGACGCCCATCATCGTCCCGGTGGCGCTGGCGGCCGGCGTCGACCCGGTGCACCTGGGGCTGATCTTCACCCTGAACATCACCATCGCGATGATCACGCCGCCCATGGGCGCCTGCCTGTTCATCGTCGCCGCCGTCAGCAAGCTGAACATCATGGAGATGTTCAAGGGTATCTGGCCATTCGTCCTGACCGCCCTGGGCGTACTCTACCTGCTGATCCTGTTCCCCTCGCTGACCCTCTGGTTGCCGCGCCTGCTGAGCTGATGCCATGACCGACCTGACCACCCCCATCCCCTACCGAGCAGAACCCGACTGGCAGGCGGTCGCGGCGATCCCCATCGTCGAGTGCGATGAGCCGCTGCACCCGCTGAGCCTGAGCCGCACGCTGCGCGTGTACCCGGCATACGCCCGCATGGGCGTGTGCCACGCCATGGCTGAATGCCACTCGCGCAGCGCGGTGTTCGAACGCCTGCTGCAGGTGGCCAAAAGCCTGCCGGCAGGCCTGCATCTGGTGGTGCTCGACGCCTGGCGTCCGTTCGCCGTGCAGCAATACCTCTACGACAGCCTCTACGACGCGCTCAAGGAGTACTACCCCGACGCTGACGAGGCGCACCTGGAGCATCTGACGCGCCAGTTCGTCTCGCCGCCCAACAGCAGCCGTGGCAATCCCAGCCCGCACCTGACCGGTGGCGCCGTCGATGTCACCCTGTGCGACGATGACGGCCACTGGCTGGACATGGGCACCGCCTTCGACGAGGCCAGCCCGCGCTCGGCCAGCGCCCACTTCGAAGGCCCCGACGGTGAAGCGGCGGGCCAGCAGGTACGCGCCAACCGGCGCACGCTGTACAACGCCATGCTCGCCCAGGGCTTCAGCAACCTGCCCAGCGAGTGGTGGCACTACGACTACGGCGACCAGCTGTGGGCCTGGCACCAGGGCGAGCCTCAAGCGCTGTACGGCCCCGTGCAGTTGCAGACCCTCGACAGCCTCTGGCGCCAGCAGCTCGAACAGCAACTCGGCCTGAACGGCCGCTGAGGCGCTGCCACAGGCTTTCCCGATGCCGGCATTTACGCCAGCATAGGCCCCCCAGCCCTCGCCCGGACCGCCTCGCATGCCCCGTCCCCTGCCACTGCTCACCACATTTCTGCTGCTCGCGCTGAGCCTCGCCGCGCCGGCCCACGCCGAGGGTTTCATCACCCGCCTGCTGAACAAGCCGGTACCCGGCGGCGTGGCCGTGCTCGATCTGGGTGGCCAGGCCCAGGCGCCGAAGGTTCGCTACCAGGGCAAGCCGGTGCTGACCATTCGTGAGGACGGGCAGCGCTGGATCGCCATCGTCGGCATCCCGCTAAGCGTCAAGCCGGGCACGCAACAGGTGCAGATCGAGGGAGGCCAGTCGCTCGCCTTCGAAGTCGGCGCCAAGCACTACACCGAGCAGCGCATCACCCTCAAGAATCAGCAGCAGGTCAACCCCAACGCCAAGAACCTCGCCCGCATCGAGCGCGAGCTGGCCGAACAGACCCGCGCCTACCGCCAGTTCAGCGCCCGCCAGCCGAGCAACCTGCTGTTCGACAAACCCGTCGACGGCCCGCTCTCCAGCCCCTTCGGCCTGCGCCGCTTCTTCAACGGCGAGGAACGCAACCCGCATTCGGGCCTGGACTTCGCCGCCAGCCGTGGCACCTCGATCAAGGCGCCGGCTGCCGGCAAGGTGATCCTGGTCGGCGACTACTTCTTCAATGGCAGGACGGTATTCCTCGACCATGGCCAGGGCCTGATCAGCATGTTCTGCCACCTGTCGGCGATCGACGTGAAACTCGGCGACGAGATCCCTCGCGGCGGTCATCTCGGCAAGGTCGGCGCCACCGGGCGCGCCACCGGGCCGCACCTGCACTGGAACGTCAGCCTCAACGATGCACGGGTCGACCCGGCGATCTTCATCGGCGCGTTCAAACCCTGAACTGGACGCAGCCTGCAACACCTGAGCGCTGGGTTGGCGCGCCGATTTTTGCTAGGGTACGGCGGCTCAAACGGTCGGCCCCGCAAGGCCGGCCTGCCTCATGCCCGCAGCGGAGCCGGATATGCCGAATGAGCTCAACACCTGGATGGACTGGCTGAAGCAACAGCCGGAACTGCTGACCCTCAGCGCCACACTCGCCCTGATCGCGGCGGCCTGGCTGTCGAACTGGGTGGTCAAGCACATCCTGGTGCGCGCCATCTATCGTGTGATCGGCGCCACGACCGTGGGTCGCCATGGCCAGATCAAGGAAAGCGGCATCATCAAGCGGCTCTCCAACGTCGTGCCGGCGCTGGTGCTGTCCAGCGGCGTGATGCTGGTACCGGACATGCCCGAGGCCGTGGTCGAGGTGACGCGCAACGTCTGCAGCGCCTTCATCGTGCTGACCATCGCCATGGCCATCGGCGCCTTTCTGGACATCCTCAACACCCTCTACCAGCGGCGCCCGAATGCCCACCTGAAGCCGATCAAGGGCTACCTGCAGGTGATCAAGATCGCCATCTACGCGATTGCCGCGATCCTCATGGTGGCCGCGCTGATCGACCGCTCCCCGCTGATCCTGCTGTCCGGCCTTGGCGCCATGGCCGCCGTGCTGATGTTGATCTTCCAGGACACCCTGCTGTCGCTGGTGGCCAGCGTGCAGATCTCGTCGAGCGACATCATTCGCGTCGGTGACTGGGTGGAGATGCCCAACCTGAACGCCGATGGCGACGTGATCGACATCGCCCTGCACACGGTCAAGGTGCAGAACTGGGACAAGACCATCACCACCATCCCGACCCGCCGCTTCATCACCGACCCGTTCAAGAACTGGCGTGGCATGCAGGAATCCGGCGGCCGACGGATCAAACGCGCACTCTACCTCGACCAGACCAGCGTGCACTTCCTGAGCAACGAGGAAATCGCCCGCCTGCGCCGCTTCATGCTGCTCGACGAATACCTCGACCACAAGGACCAGGAGCTGCTCGACTGGAACACCAGGCTGGCCGAACACAGCAAGGAAGCGGTCAACACCCGCCGCATCACCAACATCGGCAGCTTCCGTGCCTACGTCGAGCATTACCTGCGGCATAACCCGCACATCCACCAGCACATGACCCTGCTGGTGCGCCAGCTCAGCCCGACTGCCGATGGCCTGCCGCTGGAGATCTACTGCTTCACCAACACCACGGCCTGGAATGCCTACGAGGGCATCCAGTCGGACATCTTCGACCATCTGCTGGCCATCCTCCCGGAGTTCGGCCTGCGCGTGTTCCAGCATCCGAGCGGGGCCGACTTCCAGGCGCTGCGGGAGAAAGCCCCCGCCGCTCGTCGCCTCAACAGCGAAATGGCTTAAGTCCAGCAGCATCGCGCCGATCTCTCGGTAGAGCCGGGTAATCGCCCGGCGGCTACCAGTGAGCCGATGATGCTGACGGTCAATACCAACATCGCCTCGTCGTTCACGCGTCGCCAACTGGAGAGCAACAACACCGGCCTCGACATCTCGTTGCAGCGCCTGTCCACCGGGCAGCGCATCAACAGTGCCAAGGATGACGCTGCCGGGCTGCAGATCTCCAACCGCCTCAACTCGCAGGCACGCGGGCTGGGCGTGGCGATACGTAACGCCAACGACGGTATTTCGCTGCTGCAGGTCGCAGAGGGCGCGCTACAAAGCGTGACCGACGCCCTGCAGCGCATCCGTTCGCTCGGCCTGCAGGCAATGAATGGCTCCAACGGCGCCAGCGAGCGCCAGGCACTCGACCAGGAAGCGCAGCAGCTGCTGCAGGAGATCGACCGGGTCAACGAGACCACCACCTTCGCCGGCCGCAAGGTCTTCGCCCAGGGCCAGTCCTCTGCCCTCGGCGACCTGGACCAGCGCGCCGTGCTCAACTCGCTCAAGGGCTTCTGGATCAGCGAAGGAGAACAGCGCGTCTTCGACGCCTTCGGTCTGCGCGCCGACGGCGCCGAGCTGAAAATCACCTTCAGCAACGACAGCAGCAGCCAGGCTCTGGCGTCGGTCTCCTCCAGCGGCGCGGATGGCAACGGTCGCGTGCTCAATCAGGTGCTCAACGTCAACCTCGCGTACTTCGACGCCAGCTCGCTGCCCGACGGCGGCAGTTACCCGCAGTACACCGACCGCGTGATTGCCCACGAGATGACCCATGCGGTGATGGGTCGCACCATGAACTTCGCCGCCGGCCTGCCCGCCTGGTTCATCGAGGGCGCCGCAGAAGCCGTACAGGGTGCGGACGAGCGCCTGGCCGCCGACACCGCCGGCGGTACCAATACCACGGCGATCGTCAGCGCCTTCAATGCCGACGACGTCAGCGGCTCCGCAGGCTACTCCGGCGGCTATGCGGCGGTGCGCTACATGCATGCCAGCATCAAGGCCGAGGGTGGCAAGGGCATCAAGGACATCATGGGCTACCTGAACAGCAATCCCGGCTCCACGCTGGACCAGGCGCTGAGCAATGCCAGCCATGGCGCCTTCACCGGGCTCGCAGACTTCCAGAGCCAGTTCAGCAGCGACGCGGCTGCCTACGTGGCGGGCCTCGACCTGAGCAACGCCGACACCGGCGCCATCGGCGGCCTGGACGCGGACGGCGGGCCGACGCTGACGGCCGAGAACGTGCTGCTCAATCAGGGTACCGGGGTCCCCGGCTCGCAGGGCTTCCGCCTCGTCGAACCGACCCTGTTCAACGACACGGCGGTCGGCGGCAGCGCCCTGACGCAGTTCCAGGTCGGCGCCGAGGCCTACGAAACCATTCAGATCGGCCTGGGCGCGTTCAATGTCGACACCCTGGCGCTCGGCCGCCTCAGCCTGCAGGACACCCCCGGCCTGGCGGTGATGGACATCGACGACGCCCTGGCCTACATCGACCGCCAGCGAGGCTACATGGGCGCGGTGCAGAATCGCCTGGAGTCGACGATCAGCAACCTGCAGAACATCGCCGAGAACACCGCAGCCAGTCGCTCGCGCATCCTCGACACCGACTTCGCCAACGAGACCGCCAACCTCGCCTCGCGGCAGATCATCCAGCAAGCCGCGCAGAGCATCCTCGCCCAGGCCAACCAGCGCCCGCAGGCGGTACTCGAGCTGCTGGCCTGAGCCCTGCGCAATCCGTCGCAAGCCTTGCGCCAAGAAGCGCAATTAATCGCCCGCATACAGGACAGCGCGAAATTTTCAGGCGTTTTTTCCGTAAGTATTGCCATCATTCCCTACCGAACGTAGGGTTAGCGACATGAACACTGCACATACCCTCATTCTGATGCGGCAACACCGCTGCCTGCGCCTGGTCAGCCCGCGACTGCGTGGCTGAATCCTCGTCTCGCCCCCAAGCCTCCGTGTTGCCCCCGGCCCAGCGCCGAACCAAGGATTAGCCTCATGACCATGCTCAAAGATCCATCGAAGAAGTACCGCCCGTTCACCCAGATCCAGATCCCGGACCGCACCTGGCCGGACCAGATCATCGACAAGGCACCGATCTGGCTGTCGACCGACCTGCGTGATGGCAACCAGTCGCTGATCGAGCCGATGGACGCCGAGAAGAAGATGCGTTTCTTCAAGTGCCTGGTCGCCGTGGGCCTGAAGGAAATCGAAGTGGGCTTCCCGTCCGCCTCGCAAACCGACTTCGACTTCGTCCGCGAGCTGATCGAAGGCGGCCACATTCCCGATGACGTCACCATCCAGGTACTGACCCAGGCCCGTGACGACCTCATCGAACGCACCTTCGAGTCGCTCAAAGGCGCCAAGAAGGCCATCGTCCACTACTACAACGCCTGCGCGCCGAGCTTCCGCAAGATCGTCTTCAACCAGGACAAGGCGGGGGTGAAAGCCATCGCCGTCGCAGCCGGCAGCACCATCAAGCGCCTGGCCGACGCCGCGCCGGAAACCCAGTGGGGCTTCGAGTACTCGCCGGAGGTGTTCAGCAGCACCGAGATCGACTTCGCCGTCGAGGTGTGCAACGCGGTGATCGGTGTGTTCCAGCCGACCCCGGCGAACAAGCTGATCCTCAACCTGCCGGCCACCATCGAGTGCGCCACGCCGAACAACTACGCCGACCAGATCGAGTGGTTCGGCCGCCACGTCGACCGCCGCGACAGCGTGCTGATCAGCGTACACACGCACAATGACCGTGGCACCGGCGTCGCCGCCTCGGAGCTGGCCGTCATGGCCGGCGCCGACCGCGTCGAAGGCTGCCTGTTCGGCAACGGCGAGCGGACCGGCAACGTCTGCCTGGTGACCCTGGCCCTGAACCTCTACACCCAGGGCATCGACCCTGAGCTGGACTTCTCCGACATCGACGCCGTGCGCAAGGTGGTGGAAGACTGCAACCAGATTCCGGTGCATCCGCGTCATCCGTACGTCGGCGACCTGGTGCACACCGCGTTCTCCGGCTCGCACCAGGACGCCATTCGCAAGGGCTTCGCCCAGCAGGACCCGGAAGCCGTCTGGGAAGTGCCGTACCTGCCGATCGACCCGGCCGACATCGGCCGCGACTACGAGGCGGTGATTCGCGTCAACAGTCAGTCCGGCAAGGGTGGCATCACCTTCCTGCTGGAGCAGGAATACGGCATCAACCTGCCGCGCCGCATGCAGATCGAATTCAGCCAGGTGGTACAGCGCGAGACCGATCGCCTGGGCCTGGAAATGACCGCTTCGCAGATCCACCAGTTGCTCGAGAGCGAGTACCTCAAGGCGACGTCGCCCTACGAGCTCAAGGGGCATCGCCTGCAGGAAGAGAATGGCGACAGCAGCGTCGAGCTGAAGGTCCAGGTCGACGGCCAGGAGCAGCGCTGGAGCGGCTCGGGCAAGGGCCCGCTGGAAGCCCTGGTGTCGAGCCTGCCGCTGTCCGTGGAAATCATGGATTACCACGAGCACGCCATCGGCGCCGGAGCCAGTGCCAAGGCGGCCTCGTACATCGAGATTCGCCTGGACGGCCAGCGCCCGCTGCATGGCATCGGCATCGACGAGAACATCACCACTGCCAGCTTCCGTGCACTGTTCAGCGCACTCAACCGCGCGGTCAAGCAGGCTGAACTGAAGACCGAAGCGGCCTGAAAGGCAGCAGGCTGAAGAAAGAACCCCGCCGCTCGGCGGGGTTCTTCGTTTCAGCAGGGGCTCAGTAGCTGACCACCGGCGAGACGCGCTGGTAGCGGCCGTCGATATAGGCCTTCAGCCAGGAGCGGTAGCGTTTGCCCGCGCTGTAGGCGAAGTAGCGATAGCTCTGTTCGTTCTCCGCCAGGCGCTGCAGCACGATGCTGCCATCCTGCTCGATCACCCAGGTCAGCATGGCGTGTACGCCCCCGGTGCGCGTCAGGGTCTGGTTGGCATCCACAGTCAGCTGGTAGAGCGGCAGGTAGTCCTCGGCGGCCCGGCCATAACGCACCACGTTGGACACCCGCTGGTAGTAGCCATTCTGGAAGCGCTTCAGCCATACGCGGTAGCGTTTGGCGGGATCGAAGCGGTAGTAGGTGTAGGCCAGCTCGTTGGCCGCGTTACGCTCCAGAACGATATTGCCCTCCTCCTCGATCACCCAGGTCAGGGCATCACCGATGTTGCCGCTGCGGCTGACCTGGCGATTGTCGCCGATGCTCAGCTGATAGAGGTCCGTCAGCCCCGGCGAGAAGTACTCGGCATCGGAGACCTGCACCAGCTCGCCGCCAACGGCCTGCTCGATCCAGACCTTGTAGGCACGGCCCTGCTGGAACGGGTAGCGCAGTTCCGCAGCACCGCCGGTGGGCTGGCGCAGCACCTCGACACCGTCCTCGCGAATGACCCAGTTCAGGGGCTTGTCGGCAGGACCGTCATGCCGCAGCTGGAAGTCCGCCTCGACCTCCAGATCGATGTAGCGAGCGGGAGAACCCTCGCGGAAGGCGAGCGGAACCGAGATGGCCTCGTCCTTGCCGTTCACGCTGGCTTCGGCCCAGACCTGGTAACGCTCGCCATGGCTGAAGGCGAACTGCAGCGGAACACCGGCCTGCGCCGGCTGACGCAGCGTCTCGCCGCCCTGTGCGGCGATCACCCAGTTGCCCTGGAACGCCGCCGACGAACTGATGCTGCCCTGATCGGCATTGCGGCTCAGCGCAACACGGTCAGTGACGCCGGGCTGATAGGCCACGACATTCGAGACGGTCTTGTAGCCGCCGTCGATGAAGCTCTCCAGCCAGATCCGGTAGTGTTTGCCGGCAGCATTGTTCCAATAGTGATCACGCAGGTTGCCGGCCGCGTTGCGCCCAAGGACGCGCTTGCCGTCCTCTTCGACCACCAGCGTCAGCTTGTCGCCCAGATCGCCGCTGCGGGACACCCAGAAACCGGGTTCCAGCGTGAGGCTGTAGGGCAGCGTCGGTTGTCCTGCGCCGTCTGGCAGCTTGACCAGGTAATCCTCGGTTTCGCCGTAGCCATAGGCCCCGCAGGGCTGCGCGGTAGCACCCCAGCGCATCTGTACCCGCATGCGGGTGGTACCGGCGCTGCCGGAAGGCACCGCGATGGGTGCGGAGACGACGGTGCTGCCCTGAGCGGCCAGCACCTTCTCGCTCGCCTCGAAACTGCCGTTCTGGTCGAAGTCGATCCAGCCCCCCCAGTTCTCGACGTACTGGGTGTTGCGGAAACCGGGACGGAGCTCCAGCCGGTCACCTTGCCCCGTCAGCTGGAAGGGAGGCTGACCCGTGGCGTTCAGGTAACCGCCATCGCTGCCGGACGTCTGGCTCGCGCCATTGACGCTGACTCCGGCGATCCATTCACTGCCACTGTTACCCCGGCTGTCGCAGTACGTGGCTGCCATCAGCGGGCTCATCGCCAGGCAGGTGCCCAGCGCCATGAGTGTCTTGTGCATTGTTTTCGCTCCTTGCGTTCATGTTGGGCAGGGAGCGACAGAGCTATCAGGGCCAAGCCTGTGCCCACTTCCATCCACGCGTCCCTGCGCCAGCAATGCTAGAGGCAAAAGCGAGCGGCCGTCCGGAATTTATTGGCGAATCGCCGCCATCCGCGATCGATCCGCATGCTGCAGAGGCGAACGCCCCGCACGGCACGGGGCGGACACGGATCAGACGTCCAGGATCATCAGCACGGCGAACAGCAGCGCCATCACGGCGATCGAGAAGAGCACGGCAATGCCTGCCGCCCGCCAGTTGGAGAGAAAGGTGCCACCAGCGGCGGCGTGCTGCTGGATATCGGCCTCGATCAGGTGCTTGGCCAGCATCACCATGCCCAGCAGTTGCCCGATGGCGAACGGCAGCGTGGGTACTTCTTCCGGCAAGACGAAGGCCAGGGCCAGGGTCAGCGCCAGCAGGCACACGGCAACGCCCCAGACCATCGCGACACGGTCGGCCTTGCCCAGCAGCTGCAGGTTGTGCGCGAGCATCCAGGCACCGGCCAGTGGTGTGCCGAGAAAGGTGCCCAGCCCCACCGCGGCAATCCTGTACAGCGGCAGCGTCGAGGCAGAAGCCTGCTGCAGGTCCGCCTGCGGGGTCTGGAAAGGGTTGTCCTGCTGTACGTCCATGTCGTGTCGCTCCTGATTCAGTTCATGGTGAAAGCGTCGGCATCCAGATGCGCCGGAAAACGCTCGCGATAGGCCGCCAGCGGCTCGGCCGCCAGGCGCTGGCGGAACACGCCATCGGCGGCGTTCGCCTGCAGCAGCGGCTCGCCCTGGAAGTCCAGCACCTGGGAGTCACCAGTATATCCATGCCCCTTGCCGTCCTCGCCGATCCGGTTCACAGCCGCGACATAGCACAGGTTTTCGATGGCCCGCGCCGGCAACAGGCGGTTCCAGTGTTGGCGGCGGGCAGCGGGCCAGTTGGCGGTGTAGAGCAGCAGGTCGGTGCCACCCGCGTCGCGGCTCCAGACCGGGAAGCGCAGGTCATAACAGACCAGCGGGCGGACACGCCAGCCCTTGAGCTCGAGCACGACCTGCTCGTCTCCGGCCTGGAAATGCTTGTGCTCGCCGGCCATGCGGAACAGGTGGCGCTTGTCGTAATGCGCCAGCGAACCATCCGCACGCGCCCAGAGCAGGCGATTGCGATAGCTGCCGTCGTCGGCCTGGATGATCAGGCTGCCGCAGATCACCGTATCGAGACGCTGCGCCTGCTCGCGCAGCCATGTGCTGCTGGGGCCATCCTCCGGTTCGGCCAGCGCTGCCGACTCCATCGAGAAGCCGGTGGTGAACATCTCCGGCAGGATCACCAGATCAGCGCCGCGCGCCTGCTCCAGCAGGGTCTGAAAGTGCTCGCGGTTGGCGGCCGGATCGTGCCAGGCCAGGGAGGTCTGGATCAGCGCCAGTTCGAGATCGGTTTTGTCGGTCATATCAAGGCCTCGGGGAAATCGGTAGCGCGCAGGGCGGATGTCGCGTTTCACACCCACCCCGCCTTGCTGGATCACGCGTCGCGGTGATCAGCCTGCATCACACCGCGCAGAGTTTCTCCGCCGCCTGGCGCAGGGTGTCCTCGCGCTTGGCGAAGCAGAAGCGCACCAGACGCAGATCCTGCGGTGCCGACTGGTAGAACACCGAGACCGGGATCGCCGCCACGCCATGCTCACGGGTCAGCCACTCGGCCATGGCGACGTCGTCCAGATCCGGGCGGATCGCCCGGTAGTCGGCCAGCTGGAAGTAGGTGCCCGGTGCGCGGGTGAAGGTGAAACGCGAGCCGGCCAGCAGGTCGCAGAACAGGTCGCGCTTGGCCTGGTAGAACGCAGGCAGCTCCTCGACGTGCTCGGGGTGACTGGCCATGAAATCGGCAAGGCCATGCTGCAACGGCGTGACGCCACAGAAATTCACGTACTGGTGGATCTTGCGCAGCTCGGTGGTCAACGCAGGCGGCGCCACCACGTAGCCGGTCTTCCAGCCGGTGACGTGGTAGGTCTTGCCGAACGAGCTGACCACGAAGGCGCGCGCGTACAGCTCGTCGTGCGCCAGCACGCTGGCGTGCTGCACGCCGTCGAAGATCAGGTGCTCATAGACTTCGTCGCTGATCACATGGATATCGCGCTCGCGGATCAGCGCGGCCAAGCGGTCCAGGTCGCCGCGCGACAGCAGCGCGCCGCTGGGATTGTGCGGCGAGTTGAGGAAGATCAGCCGGGTACGCGGGGTGATCGCATCGGCCAGGCGCTGCCAGTCCACGGCGAAATCCGCCAGGGCCAGCGGCACGTGCACGCAGCGGCCGCCCGCCAGCTCCACGGAGGGCTCATAGCTGTCATAGCAGGGATCGAGGACGATGGCCTCGTCGCCCGGACGGATCAGCGCCTGCACCGCGCAGAAGATCGCCTCGGTGGCACCGGGGGTGATGGTGATCTCGCTGTCGGCGTCCCGTTGCACGCCGTAGCTGCGCGCAATCTTCGCTGCCACCTGCTGGCGCAGGGCGGGCAGACCGGTCATCGGCGAATACTGATTGCGCCCTTCCAGGACATGGCGCGCCACTGCTTCGCGCAGCGCCTGCGGCCCGTCGAAATCGGGAAAGCCCTGGGACAGGTTGATCGCCCCGGTATCCAGAGCGAGCTGAGACATGCGCGTGAAGATGGTGGTGCCGACGTTGGGCAGTTTGCTGGCGAGCATCGCGACTTCCTCGGGGAAAGCTGCAAGCTACAAGCTTCGAGCCGCAAGCAAAAGCGGCTCGGCTCCTCTTGTAGCTTGAGGCTTGCCGCTTATGACTATCGTCTCTTGTCCTTGCGCTTCTTCTCGGCCTTCTTGTGGTGGCTCATCAGGCGCCGCTTCTTGTTCACCTGGCGGTCGGTGAGCTTGTTCTTGTTGCCTTCGTACGGGTTGTCGCCGCCCTTGTACTCGATACGGATCGGCGTGCCGACCAGCTTGAGCACGCGGCGGAAGGTGTTCTCCAGGTAACGGGAGTAGGCGCGCGGGACCGCGTCGACCTGGTTACCGTGGATGACGATCAGCGGTGGGTTGGCACCACCCAGGTGGGCATAGCGCAGCTTGATCCGGCGACCGTTGACCAGGGGCGGTGCGTGGTCGCTGACGGCATCCTCGAGGATCTGCGTCAGGCGGCTGGTCGGCCAGCGGGTGATGGCCGACTTGAACGAGGCCTGCACCGACTTGTACAGGTGGCCGACGCCAGTGCCGTGCAGTGCGGAAATGAAGTGAATGTCGGCGAAGTCGACGAAGAACAGCCGGCGCTCCAGCTCGGTCTTCACGTAGTCCTTCTGGCCCTGGTCCATGCCGTCCCATTTGTTCAGGGCGATGACCAGCGCACGACCGCTCTCCAGCACGAAGCCGAGCAGGTTGAGGTCGTGGTCGACCACCCCTTCGCGGGCGTCCATGACGAAGACCACGACGTTGGAGTCCTGGATCGCCTGCAGGGTCTTGACCACGGAGAACTTCTCCACGGCCTCGAAGATCTTGCCGCGACGACGCACGCCGGCGGTGTCGATCAGCGTGTACTTCTCGTCGTCACGCTCGAAGGGGATGTAGATGCTGTCACGCGTGGTGCCGGCCTGGTCATAGACGATGACCCGCTCTTCGCCGAGCATGCGGTTGACCAGGGTCGACTTGCCGACGTTGGGGCGACCGATGATGGCCAGCTTGATGCCGTCCTTCTCGCTCGGGCCGGGAATGCGCTTGGCTTCCTGGCCTTCCAGCACTTCTTCCTCTTCTTCGGCGCCCTCTTCCGGCTCGCCGGCATCCTTGGGGAAGGCACCGAGCACCACTTCCAGCATCTGGGTGATGCCACGGCCATGGGCACCGGCGATCGCCAGCGGCTCGCCCAGGCCCATGGGACTGAACTCGGCGCGGGCCAGGTCGACGTCGAGGTTGTCGACCTTGTTCACCACCAGGAAGCTCTGCTTGTTACGCCGGCGCAGGTGCTCGCCGATCATCTGGTCGGAGGCGGTCATGCCGGCGCGCGCGTCCACCAGGAACAGCACGGCATCGGCTTCTTCGATCGCCTGCAGCGACTGCTCGGCCATCTTCGCGTCGATGCCTTCCTCGTCGCCGGAGATACCGCCGGTATCGATCACGATATAGGTGCGCCCCTGCCACTTCGCCTCGCCGTACTGGCGGTCGCGGGTCAGACCGGACAGGTCGCCGACGATGGCGTCGCGACTGCGGGTCAGGCGGTTGAAGAGTGTGGACTTGCCGACATTGGGCCGGCCCACCAGGGCAATTACGGGAACCATCAGGCTCTCCACTACGTTATTTCAGAAAATGCAAAGGCCGCTGCACGGGCAGCGGCCGGAATATTTTGCGCTGCTGCATCCAGGCCCGGGCCTGGATGCAGCATAGTTGGTCACTTGATGGTCAGCGCCACCAATTTGCCGCTGTTGCCGAAGACATACAGCCAGTCACCCACCACCAGCGGACGCGTGCGCAGACCGTCGCTGTCGATACGGGTACGACCCACGAAGCGACCATCGACCTGGCTCAGCAGGTGCAGATAGCCTTCGAAATCGCCCACGGCCACGTAGCTGGAAAACACCTGCGGTGCGGACAGCTCGCGACGTGCCAGGGAATCGTTGCTCCACAGCGCCGAGGCACTGCGCTCGTCGATGCCTTCGACGGTGCCGTTGGCCAGGCTGACGTAGACGTTGCCGAAGCCCTGGGCGACGCCGACCGAACTGGAGGCCTCGCGCTGCCACAGCACACGGCCGGAATCCAGGTCCATCGCCGCGACGCGGCCCTGGTAGCTCACCGCGTACACGGTGCCACCGGACAGCAGCAGGCCGCCGTCGATATCCACCACGCGCTCCAGCTCGGAACGACCTTGCGGGATGGCCACGCGCTGCTCCCAAACGGGCAGGCCACGCTGGGCGTCGACCGCCACCACCTTGCCGCTGGACAGACCCGCGACCACCAGGCGGTTGGTCACCAGCGGCGCGCCGGTGCCACGCAGCGTCAGCACCGCCGGGGTGTTCTCGACGATCCAGCGCTGATTGCCAGTGCTGGCATCGAACGCGATCAGGCGGTCATCCTGGGTCTGCACCACGACGATATCGCCGTTGCTCGCCGGGGCGGCCAGCACTTCGCTGGTCACACGCGAGCGCCACTGCTCCTCGCCATCGCTGGAGTCCAGGGCGATCACCTCACCCTTGAGCGTGCCCAGCAGCACCTGGCCATAACCGGCACCTATGGCACCGGAGACCGGGATGTCCAGCTTCTTGCGCCAGATGACCTTGCCACTGGTGCGGTCCATGGCCATGACCAGGCCTTCGACGTCGGCCGCGTAGATCACGTCGCCATCGATGGCCGGTACCAGCATGTTGAAGGTTTCGCCCTGGCCGTCACCGACGGAGCGGCTCCATTCGGTACGCAGTTCGACCTCGGTATCGAACTTGGTCAGCTCGGCGGGTGGCAGTTCCTTCTTGCTATTGCTGCTGCAACCCACGGCCAGAACGGCCAGAGCCAGCAGTGCGGCATTCTTCCAACGCATCACGTCACGCATCCCCTTTTGCCAGGTCGTCCAGCTTCATCTGCAGACCGCCAACGGCGGCGTCCTCGGCCAGCGCATCCTTGGCCTTCTGGTAGGCCGCGTGCGCGTCATCGCTGCGGCCCAGCTGGACCAGCAGATCACCCTTGAGCTCCTCGCGG
The DNA here is from genome assembly GCF_017915135.1 of Ectopseudomonas khazarica. Classification (NCBI taxonomy): domain Bacteria; kingdom Pseudomonadati; phylum Pseudomonadota; class Gammaproteobacteria; order Pseudomonadales; family Pseudomonadaceae; genus Ectopseudomonas; species Ectopseudomonas khazarica. The sequence continues at coordinate 4,076,039 of NZ_CP068551.1, forward strand.
CTGGCCAGGAACGCCTCGTCGACCTTGGCGTCGAGCAGCTTCAGCGCCTCGTCGACCTTGTCCTGGGCAGCCAGAACGCGTGCCATGCGCTGACGCGCCAGCTCGTCGAGGGTGGCGTCGGCCGGCTTGTCGAGCACGCGTTGCAGGGCAACGGCGGCGTCATCGAGACGATCGGCCTCGACCGCGACCTTGGCGACGAACAGGCTGCCGTACTGCGCGTAATGGCTACCGCCGAACTCGCTGTCGAGCTTGCCGGACAGTTCGGCCACCTTGCCTGCATCAGGCTTGCCGGCCGGATCCAGCGCGGTTTCCAGCAGTTGCTGATACAGCGCGGAGGCACTCTGCGCCTGGTTGGTCTGGTACTTCTGCCAACCCTGCCAGCCGAGCACGGCTACCAGCGCGAGTACGCCGCCGGTCAGCAACGGTTTGCCGTTGCGATTCCACCAGTCCTTGATTTGCGCGATCTGTTCGTCTTCGGTCTGCATGTCTAACCCCGTACTCCTAATCGAGAGCCTGCTCAGGCCTGTTGCTGGCAGGCAGCCAGATGCTCGGCCAGAGCATCCCAGGCAACGCTTTGTTGTTCACTGTCGTCGCGCAGCGGCTTGCAACCTACCACGCGCCTTGCCAATTCGTCGTCCCCCAGAATCAGCGCATAGCGTGCGCCACTCTTGTCAGCCTTCTTGAACTGGCTCTTGAAGCTGCCGCCGCCACTGTTGAGCAGCAGGCGCAGCGCCGGCAATTCATCGCGCAGGCGCTCGACCAGGGTCAGTGCAGCCAGCTCGGCCGCCTCGCCAAAGGCGCAGACGTAGACGTCGGCGGCACGGTTCAGCTCGGCCGGCAACAACTCGAGGGTTTCCAGCAGCAGCACCAGGCGCTCGACGCCCATGGCGAAGCCGACCCCCGGCGTCGCCTTGCCACCCAATTGGGAAACCAGGCCGTCATAACGACCACCGGCGCACACCGTGCCCTGGGCACCGAGCTTGTCGGTCACCCACTCGAACACGGTGCGGTTGTAGTAATCCAGGCCGCGGACCAGCTTGTGATTGATCTCGTAGCGGATGCCGGCGGCATCCAGGCGCGCCCTGACGCCGTCGAAGTGCAGGCGCGACTCCTCGTCGAGGTAGTCGCCCAGGGTCGGCGCACCGACCAGAACGGCCTGGGTCGCCTCGTTCTTGCTGTCGAGGATGCGCAGCGGGTTGGTGGTCAGACGGCGCTGGCTGTCTTCGTCCAGTTGCTCGAAACGCTCCTGCAGGTAAGCGACCAGCGCATCGCGGTAGGCCGCACGCGCCTCGCTGGAACCCAGGCTGTTGAGCTGCAGGGTCACCGCATCGGCCAGGCCGAGTTTCTTCCACAGGCGCCAGGTCAGCACGATCAGTTCGGCATCGACGTCCGGCCCCGGCAGGTTGAAGGCCTCTACGCCAACCTGGTGGAACTGGCGATAACGGCCCTTCTGCGGTTTCTCGTAACGGAACATCGGGCCGGCGTACCACAGCTTCTGCACCTGGCCACCACCGGACAGACCATGCTCGAGCACGGCACGCACGCAACCGGCAGTGCCCTCCGGACGCAGGGTCAGGGACTCCTCGTTGCGGTCGCGGAAGGTGTACATCTCCTTGTCGACCACATCGGTGCCCTCGCCGATACCGCGCGCGAACAGCTCGGTGTACTCGACGATGGGCAGGCGAATTTCCTTGTAGCCGTAGCCGTCGAGCAGGTCGACCAGGGTGTTCTCCAGGTAGCGCCAGGCAGGCGTCTGCTCCGGCAGGATGTCGTTCATGCCACGAATGGCTTGCAGAGATTTGCTCACAAATAATCCTTAAACCTGCTCTCGACACTGCTGCGCTTGCTGATGCAGCGTCAAAAACAGGCTCAAAATGCTCATTTACAGTCGTAAACTGCGCTTCTTCGCCCGTATTTTCCTTGCCTGGCCCGCGCTCGCGATGTGCTCGACGCGCAGGCTGGCCGGTTTCAGCCGCGAACGATCACGGCAGCATCGGCGGCGACCTTCTCGGCCGCCTTGTCGCGGATGAGCTTTTCCAGCTCATCCACCAGATTCTCGTTGGTCAGCTTCGACGCCGGCTTGCCGTCGATGTAGACCAGGTTGTTCGGGCTGCCACCGGTGAGGCCGATATGCGCCTCCTTGGCTTCGCCTGGACCATTGACCACGCAACCGATCACGGCGACGTCGAGCGGCACCAGCAGGTCCTCGACGCGGCTTTCCAGCTCGTTCATGGTCTTGACCACATCGAAGTTCTGCCGCGAGCAGCTCGGGCAGGCGATGAAGTTGATGCCACGCGAACGCAGGCGCAGGGACTTGAGGATATCGAAACCGACCTTGATCTCTTCCACCGGATCGGCGGCCAGAGAAATGCGGATGGTATCGCCAATGCCATCGGCCAGCAGCATGCCCAGGCCGACGGCCGACTTCACGGTACCGGAGCGCAGGCCACCGGCTTCGGTGATGCCCAGGTGCAGCGGCTGCTCGATCTGCTTGGCCAGCAAGCGATAGGCCTCCACCGCCATGAACACGTCGGACGCCTTCACGCTGACCTTGAAGTCGGGGAAGTTGAGGCGGTCCAGGTGTTCGACATGGCGCAGCGCCGACTCGACCAGCGCTTCCGGGGTCGGCTCGCCGTACTTCTTCTGCAGGTCCTTTTCCAGCGAACCGGCGTTGACGCCGATGCGGATCGGAATGCCCTTGTCGCGCGCCGCCTCGACCACCGCCCTGACGCGGTCCTCCCGGCCGATGTTGCCGGGATTGATACGCAAGCAGTCGACGCCCAGCTCGGCCACGCGCAGGGCGATCTGGTAGTCGAAGTGAATGTCGGCCACCAGCGGTACGCGCACCTGCTGCTTGATCAGGCCGAAGGCCTCGGCAGCGTCCATGTCAGGCACGGAAACCCGCACGATGTCGGCGCCGGCATCTTCCAGGCGACGAATCTGCGCCACGGTGGCGGCGACATCATTGGTGTCGGTATTGGTCATGCTCTGCACCGCGATCGGCGCATCGCCGCCCACCGGTACCGAGCCCACCCAGATCTTGCGTGACAGACGACGCTTGATCGGCGATTCGCAATGCATGCTTTACAACCCCAGTTTCAGGCGCGCGGTTTCGCCAGTCATGTGCGGCGCAACGTCCACGCTTTCGCCGTTGTAGGTCACCTGGGCTCCGCGAGCGAAACCCAGACGCAGCTCCATCGGAGCCTTGCCGGTCAGTTCGATGCGCTCGCCGCTGCGCTTCAGCGCGCTGACCAGCACCTTGCCGTCGGCATCGGTCACCTGCGCCCAGCAGTCGGCGGTGAAGCGCACGTTGAGCGCACCCTGCCCGGCGGATACGGCAATCGGAGCAGCGGGTTCAACGGCGGCAGGCGCCTGCGCCTCGCTGCTCGCCAGCGGCGCGTCGCCCGCGCCTGCAGCGCTCGGTGTTTCGGCGACGACCGCGCTCGCCGCGCCTGTCTCGTTGGTGGATTGATCAGTCGCACCGGCGCTTTCCGGCTCATCGCCCGGCTCGACCGGCAACAGCAGCGGGCTGCTCTGCTGGTCGCCCTGGGCCAGGATCACGGCCTGGTCTTCCGGCTCGGCCAGAGAATGCACCTGGGTGGTGCCATCGGCCCCCTCCACCTCGACATGCTCGATGCCGACGTCAGCCAGGCTGGCGACCGGACGCCCCTGATCCTGCCACCAGAGGAAACCGGCGCCGATCAGCGCCAGCAGCAGCAGGAAGCTCACCAGGCGCAGGATGCTCTGCGAATAACGCACCGGTTCCTCGATACGCCCCAGGGCATGCACGCTGCTGCCCGTGGCATCGGTTCCGGTGAACTGGTCGAACTCGAGCACCAGACGGTTCTGGTCGAGTTCCAGCAGCTTGGCGTAGGCACGAATGTAACCACGGGCAAACGTGGTGCCGGGCAGCTTGTCGAAGGCACCCGCTTCGATCTGGGCGAGACGCTGCTGGGTCAGGTTGAGCTGGGACGCCACCTCGGCAACGCTCCAGCCCTTGACTTCACGGGCCTGGCGCAGGCTTTCGCCCGGATTGTTCGACATGGACTGGGTCACTTCGCTATGGGCCGCTTTCATCGTTGCCCCGAAACATATTGCTGGTATTCCTTGGACGCCGGATACAGGCGGCGCAACTGCAGGCCCAGGCTGGCGGCCCGGTCGCGGTCCTCGAACACTTCGGCCAGACGAGCACCGAGCAGCAGGCTCCGCGCATTCTGCGGCGCCATTGCGCTGTAGCTGTCGTAGTAGCTACGGGCCGGGACATACTCCTTGTCCTCGTAGGACATCGCCGCCATCTCCAGCAACGCACGTGGCTGACGGCTGCTCAGGCGCAACGAACGCTGGAAGTATTTCTTGGCCGCCTCTCGCTGCCCCAGTTGCAAGGCGGTCAGGCCGAGGTTCTCGAAGACCCTGGAGCGTTCCGGGTAGAGATTGTCCTCGGTGGCCTTGAGATAGGTGTCCATGGCTTCCTGGTAACGCTTCTGCTCGAACAGGAAACCACCGTAGTTGTTCAACAGGCGAGCGTCTGCCGGACGCTGGGACAGCGCCTTGCGATAGTGCTCGTCCGCCAGCTTGGGTTCCATTTCCAGCTGGAACGCCATGCCCAGCGCCGCATGCGCATCGGCATCCGACGGGTTTAGTTCCAGTGCGCTCTTCAACGGCACCTTGGCCAGCTGGGTATCACCCTGCTGGATATAGGCGACCCCCAGCTGCACATAGGCGGCTCGCGCCTCTTCACGCCCTTTTGTCGTACTCATGGGGTCAACGTGGCCGGTGGTCACGCAACCACCCAGCAGACTGACGACTAGCAACAACAGCGCAGGGCGCAAGGTCATGGACATCCTCTCTTCAATTTCGATTGGCGGCATTGCGCGGCTCTTGAGCCTCGCTGCCCAGCTGGCGCACGGCGATGTAACGCTCGCTGCGCCGAGTACGGTCCATGACCTGGCCCACCAGCTGGCCGCAGGCGGCATCGATATCGTCACCACGGGTGGTGCGTACCGTGACGTTATGGCCAGCCTTGTGCAACAGGTCCTGGAAGCGGCGAATGGCGTTATTGCTCGGCCGCTCGTACCCCGAGAAGGGGAAGGGATTAAACGGAATCAGGTTGATCTTGCAAGGGACATCGGCAAGAAGTGCGATCATCTGCTCAGCATGCTCGGGCTGATCGTTGACACCCTTGAGCAGGGTGTACTCGATGGTCAGCACGCGCTTCTCGCCCAGTTTGGAGATATAACGCTTGCACGCGGCCAGCAGCATCTCCAGGGGATACTTCTTGTTGATCGGCACCAGCTGGTTGCGCAGCTCGTCGTTCGGCGCATGCAGCGACAGCGCCAGCGACACGTCGATCACTTCGGCCAGCTTGTCGATCATCGGCACCACGCCGGAGGTAGACAGCGTCACCTTGCGCTTGGAAATGCCGTAGCCGAGGTCATCCATCATGATCTGCATGGCGGAGACGACGTTGTCGAAGTTCAGCAGCGGCTCGCCCATGCCCATCATCACCACGTTGGTGATGGCACGGTCGATCTTGGCCGGCACGCTGCCGAAGGATTTGCTGGCGATCCACACCTGGCCGATGATCTCGGCGCTGGTCAGGTCGCTGTTGAAACCTTGCTTGCCGGTGGAGCAGAAGCTGCAATCCAGGGCACAGCCGGCCTGCGACGACACGCACAGGGTGCCGCGGCCATTCTGCGGGATGTACACGGTTTCCACGCAGCTGCCCGACGCCACACGCACCACCCACTTGCGCGTGCCATCGGCGGAAATGTTTTCGCTGACCACTTCAGGGCCGCGAATCTCGGCAGAGGCCTCGAGCTTTTCGCGCAAGGCCTTGCCGACATTGGTCATGGCGGCGAAATCATCGACGCCAAAGTGGTGAATCCACTTCATCACCTGGCCGGCACGAAAGCGCTTCTCGCCGATGGACTCGAAGAACTGTTCCATTTCCGGCTGGGTCAGGCCCAGCAGGTTGATCTTGCCGGTGGTATTGGTCATGGCTTCACCCTCGCATCATTCGCTTCGATCAGCGAATGCGCGCGCACTGCTCGGTAGCGGAGAAGAAGTAAGCGATCTCGCGAGCGGCAGAAGCTTCGGAATCCGAACCGTGAACAGCGTTCTCGTCGATGGAAACGGCGAAGTCAGCACGGATGGTGCCGGCAGCCGCTTCTTTCGGGTTGGTGGCGCCCATCAGCTCGCGGTTCTTCAGGACGGCGTCTTCGCCTTCCAGAACCTGGACGATGACCGGACCGGAGGTCATGAAGGCAACCAGATCCTTGAAGAAGCCGCGCTCGCTGTGCTCAGCGTAGAAACCGGCAGCTTCGCGCTCGGACAGTTGCACCATCTTCGAAGCGACAACGCGCAGGCCGGCCTTTTCGAAACGGGTGGTGATCTCACCGATGACGTTCTTGGCAACGGCGTCAGGCTTGATGATGGAGAAAGTACGTTGAACAGCCATGTGAAGCTCCAGAAACTTTAGGGTTAAAGCGAAAAATTAAACCCGCGAATTATACGCGGGTTCTGAGATGGCAGCCACAGGCGACTCGCCTCCAGCTGCAAGTAAACGCTACGAGATGAAGCTCCGCGACCGGCAGACGACCGGGAACTGCGGTTTCACGCCCCGCAGGCGAGCGGCGTCGCGCTACTCGGCCTCTTCGATCCAGGCAGCCTGGATCGCCTCGAGGACCTTCTCGCCGCCCCGCTGCGGATCATCGGAGAACTGCGGCAACTCCACGACCCAGCGGTGCAGATCGACGAAGTTCACGTAACGCGGATCGACATCCGGCTTCTGCTCGCTCAGCTCGATGGCGATATCCAGCACATCAACCCATTTCAGACTCATGCTCATGTTTCCTGGGTCAATGCGGCGCTTCGGCCGCGTGGTTCAGCGAATACTTGGGAATCTCGACGGTGAGGTCTTCCTCGCCGACGATGGCCTGACAGGCCAGACGCGACTGCGCCTCGAGCCCCCAGGCCTTGTCCAGGTAATCCTCTTCCAACTCGTCAGCCTCGTTCAGCGAGTCGAAACCCTCGCGCACGATGCAGTGGCAGGTGGTGCAGGCACACACGCCGCCACAGGCGCTTTCCATTTCGATATAGTGCTCATGGGCCAGCTCGAGGATGGAGACGCCAGGCTCGGCCTCGACCACCAGGCCATCCGGGCAGAACCTTTCATGGGGCAGAAAAATCACCTGCGGCATCAGTTATTCCTCGATCTCATTCAAATTGCGCCCGGCCAGCGCGGCTTTAACCGTTGAATCCAGGCGCCGCGCGGCAAACGCATCCGTGACCTGCGACAGGCGCTTGGTCTGCCGCTCGATGGCCGGACCATCGCTACCCGCGAGCAGATCGCGCAGCTCCTGCACTTGCAACTCGATGACCTCGCGCTCCTCGGCATCCAGCAGACGCTCGCCGTCGGCCTCCAGCGCAGCTTCCACGGCCTCGATCAGGCGCTGGGCGTCAACCTGCTGCTCGCGCAGCGCACGCGCAGCCTTGTCACCCCCGGCATTCTGGAAGGAATCCTGCAGCATGCGTGCGATCTCGCCATCGGTCAGGCCATAGGACGGCTTGACCTGAATGCTCGCCTCGACGCCCGAGCCCAGCTCACGCGCCGCGACACTGAGCAGACCATCGGCATCGACCTGGAAGGTCACGCGGATCTTGGCCGCCCCGGCCACCATCGGCGGGATGCCACGCAACTCGAAACGCGCCAGGGAGCGGCAATCGGCGATCAGCTCGCGCTCACCCTGCAGCACGTGAATCATCATGGCCGTCTGGCCATCCTTGTAGGTGGTGAAGTCCTGCGCCCGCGCCACCGGAATGGTGGTGTTGCGCGGAATCAGTTTCTCCATCAGGCCGCCCATGGTCTCTAGACCGAGCGACAGCGGAATCACATCGAGCAGCAGCAGCTCCTCGCCATCGCCACGCTGATTGCCGGCCAACGTGTCGGCCTGTATGGCGGCACCGATGGCCACCACCTGATCCGGATCGATATTGGTCAGCGGCGTGCGCCCGAACAGCTCGCCAACTGCTTCGCGCACCCACGGCACACGGGTGGAGCCACCGACCATCACCACCGCACTGACGCCCTCCAGCTCGACGCCGGAATCACGCAGCGCACGCCGGCAGGCCTTGAGGCTGCGCGCGACCATGGGCTCGATCAGCGCCTCGAACTGCGCCCGCGACAGCGAGCCACGCCATTCGGCGAAACTCAGCTCGACCGTCTCGGCGTCGGTCAGCGCCTCTTTCGCGGCACAGGCGGCCTGCAGCAGACCTCGCTGCGTGGCCGGGTCAAGGTCACTGGACAGCCCGGCCTGCTGGATGATCCAGTCAGCCAGGGCGTGGTCGAAATCATCGCCGCCCAGGGCACTGTCGCCGCCCGTGGCCAGCACCTCGAACACCCCACCGGTGAGGCGCAGAATCGACACATCGAACGTGCCGCCACCCAGGTCATAGATGGCGACCACGCCCTCGGCCTTCTGATCCAGGCCGTAGGCAACCGCAGCGGCCGTGGGCTCGTTGAGCAGGCGCAGGACGTTGAGACCGGCGACTCGCGCCGCATCCTTGGTCGCCTGACGCTGGGCATCATCGAAATAGGCCGGCACGGTGATCACCGCGCCGACCAGTTCGCCACCCAGGGTCTGCTCGGCGCGCAGGCGCAGGGTCTTGAGAATTTCGGCCGAGACTTCGACGGGGCTCTTCGCACCCTGCACCGTCTCGATGAAGGGCATGTGCGACTCGCCCGCAGCGAAGCGGTATGGCAGCTGCTCGCCGAGCTGGTGCACATCGGCGACGCCGCGCCCCATCAGGCGCTTGACCGACAGCACGGTATTGAAGGGGTCACTGGCAGCCGCCTGCTTGGCTGATTCGCCCACCTCGACATGATCCGGGTGGTAGCGCACCGCCGAAGGCAGGATGACCCTGCCCTCATCGTCCGCCAGAGGCTCGGCCAGACCACTGCGTACAGCGGCGACCAGCGAATTGGTGGTGCCCAGGTCGATGCCCACCGCCAGCCTGCGCTGGTGCGGTTGCGGGCTCTGTCCTGGCTCGGCGATCTGCAATAAGGCCATGGTCTTCTTGAAATCATCAGGCGGATTGCCGAGGCAACCCACAGGTTAATCGTCGAGGCGCTCTTCTAGTTGGCGCACTTCATGAGAGAGCTTGTCGAGAAACTGCATCCGGCGCATCAGGCGCTCGGCTTCCTCGCGGCGAGCCTCATCGTCCCAGCATTCGGCGAAGCGCTCGTTGAGCTGCTCCTGCGCAGTTTTCAGGCGCCGCTTGAAGACGGCGACACCGGCAAGGTCGGCGTCGTCCTGCAACTCCTCCAGCTCTTCGCGCAGCTGCATCTGCTGCAGCAGGAAGTCCGGATCCTGCACCGTCACTTCCAGCGGCAGCTCGGGGCCGCGCATGGCCAGCAGGTAGCGCGCACGCTGCGAGGGCGTCTTGAGGACCTGATAGGCCTCGTTGAGGCAGGCGGAACGCTCAAGCGCCAGGCGCTGCTCACGCTCGCCAGCGTCGGCGAATCGATCGGGATGCACCTGGCGCGCCAGCTCGCGGTAACGCGCAGCCAGCTGCTCCAGGTCGAGGCGAAAGCTCGGCTGCAGGTCGAACAGGGCGAAATGACAAGGATTACCCACGCGAGCGCCTCAAACGTTGAAGCTCTCGCCGCAGCCACACTCGCCGCGCACGTTGGGGTTGTTGAACTTGAAGCCCTCGTTGAGGCCTTCCTTGACGAAATCCAGTTCGGTGCCGTCGAGATAGACCAGGCTCTTGGGGTCGATGATCACCTTGACGCCGTGACTCTCGAAAACCTGGTCCTCGGCCGCCAGCTCATCGACGAACTCGAGAACATAGGCCAGGCCGGAACACCCGGTAGTGCGCACACCGAGGCGAATGCCCTCGCCCTTGCCGCGCCCATCCAGGGAGCGCTGCACGTGGCGGGCAGCTGCTTCAGACATGGTGATGGCCATTGCAAACCTCGTATCAGAGCAAGCCTTTCTTCTGCTTGTAATCGCGCACGGCCGCCTTGATGGCGTCCTCGGCGAGCACGGAGCAGTGGATCTTCACCGGCGGCAGCGCCAGTTCTTCGGCCAGCTGGGTATTCTTGATGCTTTCCGCTTCGTCGAGGGTCTTGCCCTTCATCCACTCGGTGGCGAGGGAGCTGGAAGCGATCGCCGAGCCGCAGCCGTAGGTCTTGAACTTGGCGTCTTCGATGACGCCGCTCTCGCTGACCTTGATCTGCAGGCGCATCACGTCGCCGCAGGCCGGCGCACCGACCATGCCGGTGCCGACGTCCGGGTCCTCGGCATTCAGCTTGCCGACGTTGCGCGGGTTTTCGTAGTGGTCGATGACCTTGTCACTGTATGCCATGTTGTACTTCCTCTCTCATCAGGTACCGCTCTCCGGCGGAGCGCTCAGCGAACGATCCGCCTCGGCAGCTATCAGTGTGCTGCCCATTCCACGGAGGAAAGGTCGACACCTTCTTTGAACATATCCCACAGGGGCGACAGCTCGCGCAGCTTGTCCACGGCTTCGCGGACCTTGGCGGCGGCATAGTCGACCTCTTCCTCGGTCGTGAAACGGCCGAAGGTGAAGCGAATCGAGCTGTGCGCCAGCTCGTCGTTACGACCCAGGGCACGCAGCACGTAGGAAGGCTCCAGCGAAGCCGAAGTGCAGGCCGAGCCGGACGATACGGCCAGGTCCTTGAGCGCCATGATCAGCGACTCGCCCTCGACGTAGTTGAAACTCAGGTTCAGGTTGTGCGGCACGCGCTCGGTCAGGCTGCCGTTGACGTACAGCTCTTCCATGTCTTCGAGCTGGCTGTAGAAGCGGTCGCGCAAGGCGGTGATGCGCTGGTTCTCGGCAGCCATCTCCTGTTTGGCGATACGGAAGGCTTCGCCCATGCCGACGCACTGGTGCGTGGCCAGGGTGCCGGAGCGCATGCCGCGCTCGTGGCCACCGCCATGGGTCTGCGCTTCCAGACGCACACGCGGCTTGCGGCGCACGTACAGGGCACCGACGCCTTTCGGGCCGTAGGTCTTGTGCGCGGAGAAGGACATCAGGTCGACCTTCATCTTCTCCAGATCGATGTCCACCTTGCCGGTGGACTGCGCCGCATCGACGTGCAGCAGCACGCCACGGGAGCGGGTCAGCTCGCCGATGGCCGCGATGTCGTTGATGGTGCCGATCTCGTTGTTGACGTGCATCAGGGAAACCAGGGTGGTGTCCTCACGCAGCACGGCCTCGACCATCGCCGGCGTGATCAGGCCGTCTTCGCCCGGCTCCAGGTAGGTCACTTCGAAACCTTCGCGCTCGAGCTGGCGGGTGGTGTCCAGCACCGCCTTGTGCTCGATCTTCGAGGTGATGATGTGCTTGCCCTTGCTGCTGTAGAAGTGCGCGACGCCCTTGATGGCAAGGTTGTCGGACTCGGTGGCACCACTGGTCCAGACGATCTCGCGCGGGTCGGCATTGACCAGCTCGGCGACCTGGCGACGAGCGTTTTCCACGGCTTCCTCGGCTTTCCAGCCGAACACGTGAGAGCGCGAAGCCGGGTTACCGAAGTTACCGTCGACCAGCAGACACTCGCTCATCTTCTGCGCAACGCGCGGATCGACCGGCGTAGTAGCGGAATAATCGAGGTAGATCGGCAATTTCATTGGGTTTCTCCTATCAGGCAAACGCCCTGCTCACTCGATGGCAGACGCTTCAATCTTATCCAGATGCGGTGCAGTGCCTCTGCCGGAGCAGCGACGCTGATCCTGACGCAACGCGACTTCCTGCACCTCATGGCGTGCGACCAGATCAGCCAGGCTGATGCCGCTGAGGAATTCGTGAATCTGCTGACTGAGATCGCACCACAGATGGTGAGTCAGGCAGGTATCGCCGGCGTGGCAGTCGCCCTGCCCCTGGCAACGCGTCGCGTCGACGGACTCGTTGACCGCGTCGATCACCTGCGCCACCTGGATGCCACGCATGTCGCGCGACAGCTGGTAGCCGCCACCCGGCCCGCGCACGCTGGACACCAGACTGCCACGGCGCAGCTTGGCGAACAGTTGCTCGAGATAGGACAGGGAGATGCCCTGCCGCTCGGAGATGTCGGCCAGGGAAACGGGACCGTGCTGTGCGTGCAACGCCAGATCAAGCATGGCGGTAACGGCGTAACGGCCTTTGGTGGTCAGTCGCATGGCTCTACCACGAATCACTGAATTGCAGCGGAGTATGCGATTCCCGAGTATTTAAGTCAACTATAAGACCTATTGATTTACTCGGGATTGACCGCAAAAAGAGGCGGCATGATAGCAAATGCCGCCCCCTCGTGCATCACGCAGCGGGCTTGTCGCTTGCCTGCTGGTCCTTGCAGACGTCGGCGAAGTCTTCATCGCGCAGCGTCGGCAGGTCCTTGCCGCAGTAATCGCTGCCAAGCGCCGTCAGGGCCTTGCACATGCCCTCGAGACGCCCGTCGACGGCGTGCAGGTGATCGAGCAGCTGGCCGATGGCACGTGCCACCGGGTCCGGCATGTCCTGCCCCACACCGTAGGCATCGAAGCCGATCTTCTCGGCCATGGCCTGGCGCTTGGCCTCCTGCTCGCCGTCGGACTTGACGATGATCTTGCCCGGAATGCCGACCGCCGTGGCACCGGCAGGCACCGCCTTGGTCACCACCGCGTTGGAGCCGATCTTGGCACCGGCACCGACAGTGAACGGGCCGAGCACCTTGGCCCCCGCACCGACCACGACACCATCTTCCAGGGTCGGATGGCGCTTGCCCTTGTTCCAGCTGGTGCCACCCAGGGTCACACCCTGATACAGCGTCACGTCGTTACCGATCTCGGCAGTCTCGCCAATGACGATGCCCATGCCGTGATCGATGAAGAAGCGCCGACCGATCCTGGCCCCGGGATGAATCTCGATGCCGGTCAACCAGCGCCCAAAGTTGGACACCACGCGCGCCAGCCACTTCCACCCCGAACGCCAGAGCGAATGCGCGGCACGATGCAGCCAGACGGCATGCAGCCCGGGGTAGCAGGTCACGACCTCGAAGGTATTGCGCGCGGCCGGATCACGGTGGAATACGCTCTGGATATCTTCTCGCATGCGTTCAAACATCAGATTTCCCCTGCTTGTGAGGCTCTCCGCGCACGGCTTTCTCGGTCTCGGTGAGAATGCCGCGCAGGATATTCATTTCCAACTTGCTCACCGCACTGCGCCCATAGAGGCGACGCAGGCGAGTCATCAGGTGCCGGGGCTTCTGCGGATCGAGGAAGCCGATCATCACCAGCACGCGACGCAGATGACCGTAGAAGGACTCCAGTTCATCCGCAGTCGCCGCCTGGGAGTTGAGCACCGCCGTGGTCTCCAGCTTCTCCACCTTGGTCGGCAGATTCTGCGCCGTGAGCCAGGCCATCCGCACTTCGTAGACCAGCACCTGAACCGCCGCCGCCAGGTTCAGCGAGCTGAACTCCGGGTTCGACGGGATATGCACGTGATATTGACATCGCTGCAGTTCTTCGTTGGTCAGCCCGGCATATTCGCGACCGAACACCAACGCGACTTCGCCGCCGCCTGCGGCCTGCTCGCAACTGGTCACACCGCACTCGCGAGGATCAAGCAGCGGCCAGGGAATGCGCCGATCACGCGCACTGGTGCCGATCACCAGGCTGCAGCCAACCAGCGCCTCTTCCAGCGTACCGACCACCTGCGCGGCATCGAGCACATCGGTGGCACCGGAGGCTCGCGCGACCGCATCACCACTGGGGAAATCCACGGGATCGACCAGCACCAGACGCGACAGGCCCATGTTTTTCATCGCCCGCGCAGCGCCGCCGATGTTGCCCGGATGACTGGTATTGACCAAAACCACGCGAATATTTTCCAGCAACGCAGGCACTCTCAGTGAAGACAAGGGGGCAACGATCTTACCCAAGCCCTCAGATTAATGCCATGCAGCATACAGACGGCGCTTCATCGACAAAGGTTTTCTGCTAACATGGCCGGCTTTCTTTAACGCCCCAGGTGAACCTCCCATGCAGCCCATGCTGAATATCGCCCTGCGCGCCGCTCGCAGCGCCGGTGAAATGATCTTTCGCTCCATCGAGCGCCTGGATGTCATCTCGGTCGACGAGAAGGATGCCAAGGATTACGTCACCGAGGTCGACAAGGCCGCTGAACTGATGATCGTTCAGGCCATTCGCAAGGCCTACCCGACCCACAGCTTCCTGGGCGAGGAAGGCGGCGTGCTGGAAGGTAGCGGCGAAGGCGCCGACTATCAGTGGATCATCGACCCGCTGGACGGCACCACCAACTTCATCCGTGGCGTGCCGCACTTCGCCATCAGCATTGCCTGCAAATACCGCGGCCGCCTCGAGCACGCCATCGTCCTCGACCCGGTACGCCAGGAAGAATTCACCGCCAGCCGTGGCCGTGGCGCCGCCCTCAACGGCCGCCGCCTGCGCGTCAGCAACCGCAAGAGCCTCGACGGCGCCCTGCTCGGCACCGGCTTCCCGTTCCGCGATGGCCAGCTGGACCACCTGGACAACTACCTGAACATGTTCCGCAGCCTGACCGGCCAGACCGCCGGCATCCGCCGCGCCGGCGCCGCCAGCCTGGACCTGGCCTACGTCGCCGCCGGCCGCTTCGATGCCTTCTGGGAATTCGGCCTGTCCGAGTGGGACATGGCTGCAGGCGCCCTGCTGATCCAGGAAGCAGGCGGCCTGGTCAGCGACTTCAGCGGCGGCCACGACTTCCTCGAGAAGGGCCAGATCGTCGCCGGCAACACCAAGTGCTTCAAGGCCGTGCTGACCGCCATTCAGCCGCACCTGGCGCCCTCGATGAAGCGCTGAGTTTCAGCTGCGCAATAAAAAAGGTTCTTCGCGGAGTCTGGGGGAAGAGCGCATTGACAGTCAGGGAAGTGGGTAAATTGGCAGTCGCCAAACGAACCAACCCCCACGCCCTGCTGCCACCGTGCATCCTATTGATCTTGCCCAGTTCTGGCCAGGCTACGCAGTCGTCGCCTGTCGCCCCTCTGCCGACAACATCCTGTTGATCGAACTCAAGCCTCAAGCCGACGCCATCCCCGAATGTGGGCGCTGCGGCCAAGCTTGTCCGCTGATCCACGAGCGCCGACTGCGTCGGATACGCGATCGGGATTTGTTGGATCAGCGCGTTCTGCTCCAGGTGCCTGTGCGCCGCGTTGACTGCCTGCGCTGTGGGCGGGTGACCGAGCGGATCGCCTGGCTGGAGCCGGCGTCACGTCTGACGCGGCGCTTGCAGGCCTGGCTCGAGGCTTTGCTGCAACTGCTGCCGATCAGCCACGTCAGCCGCCTCACCGGCATACACTGGCACACGCTCAAGCAACTCGACAAACGTCGGCTGGATGCCGCCGTCGGCACCTTCGAGCCGGGTGATGTGCGTTGCCTGGTGATGGACGAGTTCGCCCTGCACAAAGGCCATCGCTACGCCACGGTGATCATGGATGCCGAGCGCACGCGGGTGCTATGGGTCGGTCATGGCAACAGCCGCGAGGCGATCCGCCCATTCTTTGAGTTACTGGGCGAGCGCTGCCAACGGATCGAAGCGGTGGCGATGGACATGAACACCGCCTTCGATTTGGAGGTGAAGCGGCACTGCCCTCAAGCCGAAGTGGTGTACGACCTGTTCCATGTGGTGGCGCGCTACGGGCGTGAGGTGATCGACCGTATCCGCGTCGACCAGGCCAATCTCCTGCGCGATGACAAACCGGCACGCAAGGTGGTCAAGCAGAGCCGCTGGCTGTTGCTGCGCAATCGCGAAAACCTGAAGGACGGCCAAGCCGTGCAGTTGCAGGAGTTGCTCGCCGCCAACCAGCCATTGGCCACGGTCTACGTGCTCAAGGATGCGTTAAAGGAAGTCTGGTACGCCCCCAATGTGCGGGAGGGCTGGCGGCGCTGGCGAAGTTGGCTGCGGCATGCTCGGGACAGCGGTCTGGCGCCGCTCCAACGCTTTGCCCGGAATCTGCGCAAATACGCCCGTGGCATCCTCGCAAGCGCCCGCTTCCCCCTGCACACCAGCGTCCTGGAAGGCGTGAACAACCGCATCAAGGTGATCAAGCGGATGGCCTATGGCTTCCGGGACTCTGACTACTTCTTCCTGAAAATCAAGGCCGCCTTCCCCGGGAAAGCGCGATGAACCATAAAAAACGCCCCGAGGGGCGTTTTTTATTGGCGGCCTTTTCTCACTGGGTCTGCTGCACCAGAACCAGCTCACCCCTGTCGTTGAGCGGAATGCGACTGCCAGGATCACGATCCATGCGCACGCTGCCGACCTTCTCGCCCAGCTGGTACTTCACGTCGTAACCCACCAGCTTCTGGCTGGTATCGGTCACGGTATTGCAGCGCGTTTCTGTGGTGGTGTAGGTGTCACGCTGCTGCATGCCTTCCTGAATCTTGTTGCCGGCGTAGCCGCCGCCAACCGCACCCGCCACCGTGGCGATCTTCTTGCCGTTGCCGCCACCGATCTGGTTGCCCAGCAGGCCGCCGGCGATGGCGCCAATGGCGGTACCGGCGATCTGGTGCTGATCCTGCACCGGACGCTGACGCGTGACGGTCACGTCCTTGCACACTTCCCTCGGGGTCTTCACGGTTTCATTGACCGGCGTGACAGCCAGCACCTCGGCATAGTCCGGGCCACGATCAACCAGACTGTAGGTGGCCACGGCACCACCAGCGGTCACACCCACAGCACCCAGTACGGCACCTACCAACATTGACTTGTTCATTTTATGTGTCTCCCAGGCTCGGCGACTCGCGCCTCTCTCCTTGCCTAGGACAGCAAAAAGCCGCGGCAAGTTCGACTTGCCGCGGCTTTCGCTGACTTTCTAGACGTCCGTCACAACATCAGGGACGCCCGTCGTCGGCCTCTGCATCGACCGCCGGAGGAATCAGGTCCTCGACGCTGAGCTTCAGCCACACCAGCACCGTGGCGCCGATATAGACCGACGAGTAGGTACCCACCACCACGCCGACCAGCAGGGTCAGCGCGAAGGCCGCCAGCACGTCACCACCGAAGAACAGCAGCGCCAGCAGCGCCAGTGCCGTGGACAACGAGGTAGCGATGGTACGCAGCAGGGTCTGGGTGATCGAGATGTCGACGTTCTCGATCAGCGACGTCTTGCGCAGCACGCGGAAGTTCTCGCGGATACGGTCATAGATGATGATGGTGTCGTTGAGCGAGTAACCGATCATCGCCAGCACCGCAGCCAGCACGGTCAGATCGAAGGGGATCTGGAAGAACGCCAGCACCCCCAGGGTGATGACCACGTCGTGCACCAGCGAGGCGATGGCACCGACGCCGAACTTCCACTGGAAGCGGAATGCCAGGTACAGCAGGATGCCGCCCAGGGCCAGGAGCATGGCGATGCCGCCCTGGTCGCGCAGTTCTTCACCCACCTGCGGACCGACGAACTCGACACGCTTGACCTCGAACTGCGTCGCCGCGTCCACCTTGCGCAGCGCCGCCGCGACCTGGTTGCCCAGGTCCGCGTCGTCACCGGCGAGGCGCACCAGCACATCGGTGCTGGCGCCGAAGCTCTGCACCACGGCATCGACGTAGCCTGCCTGGCCCAGTTCGTTCTTGATCAGATCCAGGTCGGCCGGCTGCTCGTACTGCAGCTCGATCAGGGTACCGCCAGTGAAGTCCAGACCGAAGTTCAGGCCCTTGGTGAACAGCGCACCCAGGCCGACGATGGTCAGCACGACGGTCATTGCGAAGGCGATGTTGCGGATCGCCATGAAACGAATGGTTGACTTGATCATGGCTGCACCTCAGATCCACAGCTTCTTGACGTTGCGACCACCGAAGATCAGGTTGACCAGACCTCGGGTGAACATGATGGCTGTGAACATCGAGGTGACGATCCCCAGCGACAGCGTCACCGCGAAGCCCTTGACCGGGCCGGTGCCCATCGCGAACAGGATGCCACCCACCAGCAGGGTGGTCAGGTTACTGTCGAGAATCGCCGAGTAGGCACGATCGAAACCTTCATGAATCGCCCGCTGCACATGCAGCCCCTTGGCCAGCTCCTCGCGTATGCGCGAGAAGATCAGCACGTTGGCGTCCACCGCCATACCCAGGGTCAGCACGATACCGGCGATACCCGGCAGGGTCAGGGTCGCGCCGATCGCCGACATCAGACCGACCAGCAGCACCAGGTTGAACGCCAGCGCCACGGTCGCCAGCACACCGAAGAAGCGATAGATGGCGATGATGAACAGCGCCACGAAGATCATCGCCCATTCGGTGGACTCGATACCCTTGGCGATGTTCTCCGCACCCAGGCTCGGGCCGATGGTGCGTTCTTCAGCGAAGTACATCGGTGCAGCCAGGCCACCGGCGCGCAGCAGCAGCGCAAGCTCGGAAGACTCGCCCTGGCCGTTCAGACCGGTGATGCGGAACTGGCTACCCAGCGCCGACTGGATGGTCGCCAGGCTGATGATCTTCTTCTCTTCGACGAAGGTCGGCACGGCGACCTCCTGCTCGACACCGTCGACGGTCTGACGCACGTAGCGGGTGACCGGCTTCTGTTCGATGAAGATCACCGCCATGCTGCGCCCGACGTTGTTGCGGGTGGCGCGGTTCATCAGGTCGCCGCCATGGCCATCGAGACGAATGTTCACCTGCGGGCGACCGTTCTCGTCGAAGCTGGCCTGCGCGTCGGTGACCTGGTCACCGGTGATGATCAGCTCACGCTCGAGCTGTACCGGCGGACGACCGGCCTCGCGGAATTCGAAGTCCTCGGTCGCACCACGCGGCGCGTCCATCTCGGCCTGCAGACGGAACTCCAGGTTGGCGGTCTTGCCGAGAATACGCTTGGCCTCGGCAGTGTCCTGCACGCCCGGCAGCTCGACCACGATGCGGTTGGCACCCTGGCGCTGGACCAGCGGCTCGGCGACGCCCAGCTCGTTGACCCGGTTGCGCACGGTGGTGAGGTTCTGCTTGATCGAGTACTCGCGAATCTCGGCGATCTTGGCCTGGGTCAGTGCCAGTTGCAGGACCTGCTGACCACCACGCTCGACGCTGGTCAGTTCGAAGTCCTTGTAGTCCTTGCGGATCAGGCGCTCGGCATTGTCCAGCGTCTCGCTGTCGGCAAAGCCCAGCTGAATGCGGCCATTGCTTTCCGGCATGCTGCGGTAGCGCACGCGCTCCTTGCGCAGCAGGCTCTTGATCTCGCCTTCATAGACCTTGCGACGCACATCCAGCGCCTTGTCCATGTCGACTTCCAGCAGGAAGTGCACACCGCCGGAGAGGTCCAGGCCGAGCTTCATCGGGCTCGCGCCCAGGCTGCGCAGCCAGTCGGGTGTGGTCTGCGCCAGGTTCAGCGCCACCACGTAGTCATCTCCCAGCGCACGGCGGACGATGTCCTTGGCCGGCAACTGGTCATCCTGCTTGGCCAGACGGATCAGGCCACCGCGACCACGCTCGTCGATGCTGGCGGCCTTGACCTGGATGCCCGCATCCTGCAGCGCCTTGCTGGCACGGTCGACATCCGCCTGCTCGATGGCCAGCGCCGAACTGGCGCCACTGACCTGGATCGCAGGATCGTCCGGATAGAGGTTGGGGATGGAGTAGACCAGACCGATCGCCAGCACGGCCAGGATCAGCAGGTACTTCCACAGAGGGTATTTATTGAGCATGAACGAGCCACCCGCTTATGACGCGGGGCGCTTAATAGCGCCCCGTCGAATGGAAACTATGAACCGAATCAGATGGCTTTCAGCGTGCCCTTGGGCAGGGTGGCGGCAATGGCCTGCTTCTGGAACTTCAGCTCGACGGTGTCGGACACCTCGATCACCACGAAATCATCGGTGACCTTGGAGACCTTGCCGGCGATGCCGCCGCTGGTGACCACTTCGTCGCCCTTCTGCAGACCGCCGAGCAGGTTCTTGTGCTCTTTGGCGCGCTTGGCCTGCGGGCGCCAGATCATCAGATAGAAGATGACCAGGAAGCCGATCAGGAAGACCCACTCGAAACCGCTCCCTGCTGGGGCAGCAGCCGCGGTGTCAGCGTAGGCGGCGGGAATGAAAAAGCTCATGTAGCACTCCTAATGGAAAGGATCTTGAATCGTTCGGGAATCAGTCCAGCGGCGGCACAGGCAGGCCGCGCTTGGCATAGAAGGTTTCGACAAAGGCGGCCAATGTACCCTGTCCGATAGCCTCGCGCAAACCAGCCATAACCCGCTGATAATGCCGCAAGTTATGGATGGTATTGAGCATGCTGCCGAGCATTTCGCCGCATTTGTCCAGATGATGCAGGTAGGCGCGGGAGAAGTTTGTGCAGGTGTAACAGTCGCAGGTCGGGTCCAGCGGCGAATCGTCGTGCTTGTGCACCGCATTGCGGATCTTCACCACGCCGGTATCGACGAACAGGTGACCGTTGCGGGCGTTGCGCGTCGGCATCACGCAGTCGAACATGTCGACGCCGCGACGCACGCCCTCGACCAGATCCTCGGGCTTGCCGACGCCCATCAGGTAGCGCGGCTTGTCGGCCGGCATCTGCGGCGGCAGGTAGTCGAGCACGCGGATCATCTCCTCCTTCGGCTCACCCACCGACAGGCCGCCAATGGCCAGGCCGTCGAAGCCGATTTCGCAGAGGCCGTCGAGCGAGCGCTTGCGCAGCTCCTCGTGCATGCCGCCCTGGACGATGCCGAACAGCGCCGCCGTGTTCTCGCCATGCGCGTCCTTGGAGCGCTTGGCCCAACGCAGCGACAGCTCCATGGAGCGCTTGGCCACGTCGAACTCGGCCGGATACGGCGTGCACTCGTCGAAGATCATCACGATGTCCGAACCGAGGTCACGCTGCACCTGCATCGACTCTTCCGGCCCCATGAACACCTTGGCGCCATCGACGGGCGAGGCGAAGTACACCCCCTCTTCCTTGATCTTGCGCATGGCGCCCAGGCTGAACACCTGGAAGCCACCGGAATCGGTGAGGATCGGCCCCTGCCACTGCATGAAGTCGTGCAGGTCGCCATGTTTCTTGATCACCTCCATCCCCGGGCGCAGCCACAGGTGGAAGGTGTTGCCGAGAATGATCTGCGCGCCGATCCCCTCGACGTCACGCGGCAGCATGCCCTTGACCGTGCCATAGGTACCCACCGGCATGAAGGCCGGGGTCTCGACCACGCCACGCGGGAAGGTCAGGCGACCACGACGGGCCTTGCCGTCGGTGGCCAGCAACTCGAAGGACATGCGACAGGTGCGCGACATACTCAAACCTCGGGCCCGCGCGCGGCGGGAT
Source organism: Ectopseudomonas khazarica (assembly GCF_017915135.1). Taxonomy (NCBI): domain Bacteria; kingdom Pseudomonadati; phylum Pseudomonadota; class Gammaproteobacteria; order Pseudomonadales; family Pseudomonadaceae; genus Ectopseudomonas; species Ectopseudomonas khazarica. The sequence continues at coordinate 4,097,306 of NZ_CP068551.1, forward strand.
TGCGGGTGATGAACATGGCATCACCATAACTGAAGAAGCGATAACCCTGCGCCACGGCCTCGCGATAGGCCGCCATGGTCTCGGCATAACCGGCGAACGCCGACACCAGCATCAGCAGCGTCGACTCGGGCAGGTGGAAGTTGGTCACCAGGGCGTCGACCACATGGAACGGCCGGCCGGGGTAGATGAAGATGTCGGTGTCACCGCTGAAGGGCTTCAACTCGCCATCGCGGGCAGCGGTTTCCAGGGAACGCACGCTGGTGGTGCCCACCGCCACGACACGACCGCCGCGCGCGCGGCAGGCGGTGACCGCATCGACCACATCCTGGCCGACCTCCAGCCACTCGCTGTGCATGTGATGGTCCTCGATACGCTCGACGCGCACCGGCTGGAAGGTGCCCGCGCCCACATGCAGGGTCACGAAGGCCGTCTCCACGCCCTTGCCACGAACGGCCGCCAGCAGCTCGTCATCGAAATGCAGCCCGGCGGTCGGCGCCGCCACCGCTCCGGCCTTCTGCGCATAGACGGTCTGATAGCGCTCGCGATCCGCCTCATCATCCGGGCGGTCGATATAGGGCGGCAACGGCATGTGTCCGACGCGCTCGAGCAGCGGCAGCACCGGCTCGGCGAAGCGCAGCTCGAACAGGGCGTCGTGGCGCGCGACCATCTCGGCCTCGCCACCGCCATCGATGAGAATCTGCGAGCCAGGCTTGGGCGACTTGCTCGAACGAACGTGCGCCAGCACGCGATACTGATCGAGCACACGCTCCACCAGCACCTCCAGCTTGCCGCCGGAGGCCTTCTGGCCGAACAGGCGCGCAGGGATCACACGGGTGTTGTTGAACACCATGAGATCGCCGGGGCGCAACTGCTCCAGCACATCGGTGAACTGGCCATGACGCAGCTCGCCACTCGGGCCATCGAGCTGCAGCAAACGGCTGGCGCGACGCTCGGCCAGAGGATGGCGGGCGATCAGCGACTCGGGGAGATCGAAGTGAAAATCGGCAACACGCATGATTCGGCGGGGTATTTCAGCAGGGCCGCAAAGCTTACCGGATTTCCCCTTGTCCGGCCACGTGAGCCTGCGGCGCGTACTCTGCAACGATACGCGCCAGGGTACCGTCCTCCTGCAGGGCCCTTATCGCCTCGTTGATCGCCGTCAGGTGCCCAGCGTGGTCACGATGCAGGCGCAGACGCAACTGCGAGCGATTGATCACGGCGCCCTCCTCCACCTGCCAGCTCGGCGCCCGCAATTGAGGATCGCGGCTTCTCAGGTAGCGCCACTCCAGCCGGTCGAGAATACCGGCCTCACTGCGTCCCTGGGCGACCCGGAAGATCAGCGCATGGGCATCGGCACCATCGTTGCGCTGGAAATACTCGCTGCCCGCATAGCCGTAGCCCCGCACCGTGGCGATGGAGCGGCCACGCAGGTCTTCGAGGCGCCGGAAGGGAAAACCCTTGCCCGGCGCGAAGAGCAGCATCTCTTCGGCGTCCAGCACCGGCATGCTCCAGAGCGAAACCTCGGCCTGCCCGGCAGCGCGCCGCCAGCTCTTGCTCACGCAACATTCGATCTGCACCTGCCCCTCGCGGAACAGCTTCTGCGTGCGCAGCGGCGGCAGCGGGTGGCTGGCCTGCAGGTCGTCCGGCAGGCGCGCATCCAGCGCGATCATGAAATCGTGCAGGATGCCGCTGATCCGCTCGCCGTCGACAATCCAGTACGGCGCCCAGCTCTCATCGGTGACGGCATAGACCAGCACCTCCGCCCGCGCCACGGGCACGAGCGCCAGCCACAGCAGAATTGCCCGGCACAAGACTCTGACCACACTCCCCCTCCATGACCGGACTGCCCAAAGCCACCTATATAAGCACTCACCTCGGTGCGCTTGATGACAGACGTGATTCTAAGCACCGACGCAATAAAAAGTCAGATGCAGCGCTGCTACACAGTGTCCCAACCATAGCGTTGCCACGACAGCTGCGCCGATTGACCAGCGCAAGACGCGTCCCTATACTGCGCCGCCATCGTGCCCCGGTGGCGGAATCGGTAGACGCGGCGGATTCAAAATCCGTTTTCGAAAGGAGTGGGAGTTCGAGTCTCCCCCGGGGCACCACGACATGGCCCGCAAGACATTGGTCTTGCGGGCTTTTTCATTTCTGCACGAACAATCCATGCAATTGTTGCAATCCTGCTGTCGCTGCACTTTCCCAGCGCCTCGGCAGGCCCCGTAAAACCTGGCTGACGACGTACCTGGCAGGGGTTGGCAATTGCGCAAAAGTTAGCGTAGAGTGATCGAACTGTTTGCATGGGTCGCTGTGAATCGTGACTCTGGTGCAGCAGATCATCTAGATCCGCTACATCCCGCTCGACTTCTATTACTCCTTGCAACCAGTCTCAGCCCTCTATACTCGGAGGCTGTCATCAACTCTAGTTTCAAGGAAAAAGACATGTCGAATCGTCAGAACGGTACCGTCAAGTGGTTTAACGACGAGAAAGGTTTTGGTTTTATCACTCCCGAGAGCGGTCCGGATCTGTTCGTGCACTTCCGCGCGATCGAAGGCAACGGCTTCAAGAGCCTGAAAGAAGGCCAGAAAGTCAGCTTCGTCGCTGTGCAAGGTCAAAAAGGCATGCAGGCCGACCAGGTTCAGATCCTGGGCTGATTGCCGCAGCTTTGAAAAACCCCTGATCTTCATCAGGGGTTTTTTATGCCTGTCGTTCGGGCCCGCGCCCTGCAGCGCCAGGTAACAGATCAGCGAAACGCTTGTTTATCCCCTCCGCCCGCTCGCGGTTAGAATGGCGCGCACTTTCGTCACAGCGAGCCCATCATGCCGAAACACACGCTACGCCCGCAGGGAAACTTCCCCACTGCCGGGCTGATTCGTCGCCTGGCGGCCATCTTCTACGACTTCCTGCTTTGCGTCGCCCTGGTCATGGTCGTGACCCTGGCCTACCAGCAGGGCATCCTGCGCATGATCCACGGCGGCGATACGCTGAGAGCCATGGCCGAAGCCGGCGCGCTGGACCATGACCCGGTGCTCGCCAGCCTGGCACTGCTGTCGCTGTTCGCCTTCTTCGCCAAGTTCTGGACCCACAATGGCCAGACCCTGGGCATGCAGGCCTGGGGCCTGCGCATCCAGAATGCCGATGGCAGTGCCATCGACCTGTGGCAGGCCCTGCTGCGCTTCGTGGTCGCGATCGGCTCCTGGCTGTTCGCCGGGCTCGGCTTTCTCTGGCTGCTGTGGGACAAGCAGGGCCGTACCTGGCACGACATCTACTCGGGCAGCCGCGTCGTCCAGCTACCCAAGAACGTCCACAAGAAATAACCAATGGCACACATGAAAAAGCCGGTTCAATGAACCGGCTTTTTTTGTGGATCTGACTCAGCCTGCGCGCCGCAACAACCAGACGCCGGCCAGCGCACAGACACCGGCAGGCACCAACACCGCCAGCAACGGCGAGAAGCCGAACACCAGGCTGGATGGGCCGAGCAGGTCCTGGGCGATACGGAACACGAACCCCACCAGCACGCCGGTGAACACGCGCTGCCCCAGGGTCACCGAACGCAGCGGGCCGAAGATGAACGAGATGGCCATCAGCACCAGCGCCCCGGTCACCAGCGGCTGCAGCAGCTTGGTCCAGAAGGCCAGCCAGTAACGCGCATTGTTCAGGCCCTGCTCCGCCAGGTAGTGGATGTACTGCCACAGGCCGGTGACCGACAGCGACTCGGGCTGCATCACCACGGTGTTCAGCAGTTCCGGATTGAGCTCGATATCCCAGCGCTCCTGGTCCTGCTTGACCACTTCGGAGCGGTCCTCGTGCAACAGAGTGGTCTGCACGTTGCGCAGCATCCAGTGGCTGTCGCGATACTCGGCACGACGGGCGAAGCTGGCCGACAGCAACCGGCGCTCGTCATCGAAGCGATAACGGGTCACCCCGAGCAGGACGCCATTGGGCTGCACGGCGTTGATGTGCACGTACTCCTGCCCCTGGCGATGCCACATGCCGCGCTTGGAACTCTGCGCAGCGCCGCCGCCCTGGGCCAGGGCACGATCGGCCTGGGCCTGGTTCTCGGTGAGTGGCGCGACGTACTCGCCGATCAGAATGCCGACCAGCATCAGTGCCAGCATGGGCTTCATCACGGCCCAGACGATGCGCCCGATGGACACGCCTGCGGCACGCATGATGGTCAGTTCGCTGTTGCTGGCCAGCGTACCGAGGCCGATCAGACAGCCGATCAGCGCGGCCATCGGCAGCATCTCGTAGGCGCGGCGCGGCGCGGTCAGCAGCACGTACCAGAGGGCCTGGCCGAGACCGTAGTCGCCCTTGTTCAGGTCACCCAGCTCATCGATGAAGGCGAACAGCAGCGCGAGGCCGAGAATGATGCCCAGCACCGCGAGAATGGCGATGAATACCTGCGCCCCGATGTAACGATCCAGCTTAGCCATGGGCCACCTCCGACACCGCCGCACGACGGCTGGCCCACCACAGACTCAGACGCTCCCAGTACAGCAACAACAAACCGATGGCCAGGAAGATGCCATGCACCCACCACAGCCCGAGCCCCGTTGGCAGGCGGCCCTTGTCCAGCGCGCCACGGGCGGCGATCAGCAGCCCCAGGTACGCCATATAGAGGAAGATCGCCGGCAGCAGCTTGAGGAAGCGCCCCTGGCGCGGGTTGACCTTCGACAGCGGCACGGCCAGCAGGGTGACCACGAACACCAGCAGCGGCAGGGACAGGCGCCACTGCAGCTCGGCCTGCAGCACCGGGTCGTCGCTGCCGAACAGATCGCGGGTCGGAATCGCCTCGCGCTCGTTGGCCTCGATGGCGACCTCGGGCTTGGGCAGCAGCACGCCGTAGGTGTCGTACTGGATGGCGCGGTAGTCGGCCTCACCCGGTTCGCCGTCGTAGCGGTAGCCGTTCTCCAGAATCAGGTAGCGGCTGCCATCGTCCTGGATTTCCTGGCGCCCGCTCTCAGCCACCAGCACGGTGATGCCGCGCTCGGAGGTGCCGTCGGTGGAGAAGCGCTTCTCCGACATGAACACACCACGCAGCTCGCTGCGGTCGGCGGAGAGTTCCTGCGAATAGGTCACCCGCGAGCCGTCGCGGATCGACTGGAAGCGCCCCGGTACCAGGGTGTCGAGTTCGGTCAGGGCATCCTGCTGGTTGAGAATTCGCGCCACGCCGGCAACGCCTTGCGGCGCCAGGCCGAGGCTGAGCCAGCCCACCAGCAGGGCGACGATCAGGGCCGGCGCCAGGCTGTAGGCCGTCAGACGCTGCTGGCTGACACCGGTGGCGGACAGCACCGTCATCTCGCTGTCCAGGTACAGGCGACCGTAAGCCAGCAGAAAACCGAGGAACAGGCCCAGCGGCAGAATCAGCTGGAGGAAGCCCGGTATCCGGTAGCCCATGATCATGAACAGCACGCCGGGGTCGAGAACCCCCTGCGCTGCCTGGGCCAGGTATTTGATGAAACGACCACTCATGATGATCACCAGCAGTACGGCACTTACCGCACTGAGAGTTACCAGCACTTCGCGGGATAGATAACGGAAGACGATCAAACCGGACGCTCCAGGGTTGTCAGGCTCAGGCGCGAGCGCTCAAACTAGCCGCACCTACTTGCCGGCCCACCGCAGGGTGAGCCCTCGAAAAATGGCGGACATTATCCGTCAAACCTGACTCTTTGTCTTGGGGACAGCTCACTATGGAATTCCTCGTCAAAAGTACACGCCCGGAAACCCTGAAGACCGCTACCCTGGTCGTCGCCATCGGCGAAGGCCGCAAACTGAGTGAAACCGCCAAGGCGGTGGACCTGGCCAGCAAAGGCGCACTGAGCGCCGTGCTCAAGCGTGGCGACATCACCGGCAAACCGGGGCAGACCCTGCTGCTGCACAGCCTGCCGGGCCTCAAGGCCGAGCGCGTGCTGCTGGTGGGCTGCGGCAAGGGCGATCTGTCCGACCGTCAGCTGCGCAAGCTGATTGCCAGCGTGCACGGCGTGCTCAAGGGCCTGGGCGGCAGCGACGCCCTGCTCGCCCTCGGCGAACTCAAGGTCAAGGGCCGTGATGCCTACGGCAAGGCGCGCCTGATCGTGGAGACCCTGGCCGACGGCAGCTACCTGTTCGAGCAGTTCAAGAGCAAGAAAGCCGATCCTCGCGCACTGAAGAAAGTCACCCTGGCCGTCGACAAGGCCGAGCTGGCGGATGCCGAGCGCGCCCTGCAGCACGCCCGCGCCATCGCCGCCGGCGTGGCCTTCACCAAGGACCTGGGCAACCTGCCGCCGAACCTCTGCCACCCCAGCTACCTGGCCGAAGAGGCCAAGGCCCTGGGCAAGGCGTACAAGAACCTCAAGGTGGAAATCCTCGACGAGAAGAAGCTCAAGGAACTCGGCGCCGGCGCCTTCCTCGCCGTGGCCCAGGGCAGCGAGCAGCCGCCGCGGATGATCGTCATGCACTACCAGGGCGGCAAGAAGGACGAGAAACCCTTCGCCCTGGTCGGCAAGGGCATCACCTTCGACACCGGCGGCATCAGCATCAAGCCGGCCGCCGGCATGGATGAGATGAAGTACGACATGTGCGGCGCCGCCAGCGTGTTCGGCACCCTGAAAGCCGTGCTGGAACTGCAGCTGCCGATCAACCTGGTGTGCCTGCTGGCCTGCGCCGAGAACATGCCCAGCGGCCGCGCCACCCGCCCTGGCGACATCGTCACCACCATGAGCGGGCAGACCGTGGAAATCCTCAACACCGACGCGGAAGGCCGCCTGGTGCTGTGCGATACCCTGACCTACGCCGAGCGCTTCAAGCCGCAGGCGGTGATCGACATCGCCACCCTCACCGGCGCCTGCATCGTCGCCCTGGGCAGCAACGTCTCCGGCCTGATGGGCAACAATGACGCCCTGATCAGGCAGATCCTCAAGGCCGGCGAAAGCGCCGACGACCGCGCCTGGCAACTGCCGCTGCACGACGAGTACCAGGAGCAGCTCGACAGCCCGTTCGCCGACATCGCCAACATCGGCGGGCCGAAGGCCGGTACCATCACCGCCGGCTGCTTCCTGTCGCGCTTCGCCAAGAACTTCCACTGGGCGCACCTGGACATCGCCGGCACCGCCTGGATCAGTGGCGGCAAGGACAAGGGCGGCACCGGCCGACCGGTCCCGATGCTGACCCAGTACCTGCTGGATCGCAGCGACAGCAGCCGCAAGCCGCAAGCCGCAAGCGACAAGTAACAGCCCTGCAACCCAACCATCGGGGCACGTCGGAACATCGACGTGCCCCTGCTTTTTCTTGCAGCTTGCCGCTTGAAGCTTGAGACTTGCCCACCATGCCCAGAATCGAGTTCTACGTCCTTTCCTCCAGCGACGCCCCCGGGCGCCTGCGGGCCGCCTGCCAGCTGGCACTGAAGGCCTGGAGCGCCGGCCTGCCGGTGTTCCTGCGCGGCAGCGACGAGGCGCAGTGTGGCGAGCTCGATGACCTGCTCTGGCAGTTCAAGGCCGAGCGCTTCGTGCCACACAACCTGCACCGCGATGCGCCGCTGTCGCCTGTGGTGCTGGGCACCGACGAGGTCCCCAGCGCCGAGCAGGGCGTGCTGATCAACCTCGGCAGCAGCCTGTCGCCGCATGTCGAGCGCTTTGCCCGCATCATCGAGATCGTCAACCAGCAACCGGAACTGCTGAACGCCTGTCGCGAGAATTTCCGCGCCTACCGCCAGCGCGGGTATGATCCGCAACGTGTCGAACTTTAGGGTCCGGCAACGCTCACACCCTTTGTCACACTGCCTTTTCCTATCGCTGCGCTGACCGTCATGGACACCCCCAAGCCTCCGCAAAAACCCGTTCAGTTGCTGCATGATCTGGAGTCGATCCGCGAGCTCCTGGGTGATGACAGCCACGTACCACCGCTGCTGATCGACTCGCTCGATCCGGACAGCATCCCCGTGCTGTCCGACATCGTCAGCGCCCCGCCCGGCCCGCCTCCGCCGTTCCACGCCGCGCCGGCCGCCCAGGCGAAACCGGCAGCGCAGGCGGCGCTGCCCAGCGAAGCGGCGCCCAGCCCGATACGCGAACGCCTGGAGCCGCGCCTGCACGACAGCGCCCGCGACCTGCAGCACCTCAATGGCGAGCTGCGCGCCGCAGCGCAACTGATTCTGCAGGATGTGATCGACGACTTCGTGCCGCAGATCGAAGCCGAACTCAAGCGTCGCCTCGAAGCCCGCCTGCCGCGCCTGCTGCCCCCGCGCAAACCCTGACGCGCCCCATGCCTGGCGGGCGCTACCCGCCAGGCTGCCGGCTGGCGGGTTCCCCGGCCCTGCGACTGCAGCGTTGCGCCGACCGACGCGCCGCCCTTACGCCGCCCACTCGATCCCCGTTATACTTGTCGGCTTTTCCGATCAGCCGTCACAAGGGTCCCGCCGCGCATGGACAAGACCTACCAGCCGCACGCCATCGAATCCAACTGGTACCAGACCTGGGAGCAGAACGACTACTTCGCCCCACAAGGTAGCGGTGAGCCGTACACCATCATGATCCCGCCGCCGAACGTCACCGGCAGCCTGCACATGGGGCACGGCTTCAACAACGCCATCATGGATGCGCTGATCCGCTTCCGCCGCATGCAGGGCCGCAACACCCTGTGGCAGCCGGGCACCGACCACGCCGGTATCGCCACCCAGATGGTGGTGGAGCGCCAGCTGGCCGCCGATGGCATCGGCCGCCACGACCTGGGCCGCGAGAAGTTCCTGGAGAAGGTCTGGGAGTGGAAGAACCAGTCCGGCGGCACCATCACCCGGCAGATTCGCCGCCTGGGCTCGTCGGTCGACTGGTCGCGCGAGCGCTTCACCATGGACGACGGCCTGTCCGAAGCGGTCAAGGAAGCCTTCGTCCGCCTGCACGACGATGGCCTGATCTACCGTGGCAAGCGTCTGGTCAACTGGGACACCAAGTTCCACACCGCCATCTCCGACCTGGAAGTGGAAAACCACGACGAGAAAGGCTCGCTGTGGAACCTGCGCTACCCGCTGGCCGACGGCAAGAAGACCGCCGAAGGCAATGACTACCTGATCGTCGCCACCACCCGTCCGGAAACCATGCTCGGCGACAGCGCCGTGGCCGTGCACCCGGAAGACGAACGCTACAAGGCGCTGATCGGCAGCTATGTCGACCTGCCGCTGGTGGGCCGCCGCATCCCGATCATCGCCGACGACTACTGCGACCCCGAGTTCGGTACCGGCTGCGTGAAGATCACCCCGGCACACGACTTCAACGACTATGAAGTGGGCAAGCGCCACAACCTGCCGCTGATCAACATCTTCGACAAGAACGCCGCCGTGCTGGCCACCGCCCAGGTGTTCAACCTCGACGGCAGCGTCAACGAACAGGTCGACGCGGGCATCCCGGCGCAGTTCGCCGGCCTCGACCGCTTCGAGGCGCGCAAGCAGATCCTCGCAGCCTTCGAGGCAGCCGGCCTGCTGGAGAAGATCGAAGACCACGCGCTGAAAGTACCGAAGGGCGACCGCTCCGGCACCGTCATCGAGCCGTGGCTGACCGACCAGTGGTACGTCTCCACCAAGCCGCTGGCGGAAAAAGCCATCGCGGTGGTCGAGAGTGGCGAGATCCAGTTCGTGCCCAAGCAGTACGAGAACATGTACTTCAGCTGGATGCGTGACATCCAGGACTGGTGCATCAGCCGTCAGTTGTGGTGGGGCCACCGCATCCCGGCCTGGTACGACGAAGCCGGCAACGTCTACGTCGGTCGCGACGAGGCGGAAGTACGCGCCAAGTACAAGCTCGAAGGCGCCACCCTGCGCCAGGACGAAGACGTGCTGGACACCTGGTTCAGCTCCGGCCTGTGGACCTTCTCCACACTCGGCTGGCCCGAGCAGACCGACTTCCTCAAGACCTTCCACCCCACCGACGTGCTGGTCACCGGCTTCGACATCATCTTCTTCTGGGTCGCCCGGATGATCATGCTGTCGACCCACCTGACCGGGCAGATTCCGTTCAAGACCGTCTACGTGCACGGCCTGGTGCGCGACGGCCAGGGGCAGAAGATGTCCAAGTCCAAGGGCAACGTCCTCGACCCGCTGGACATCGTCGATGGCATCACCCTCGACGAACTGCTGGAAAAACGCACCAGCGGCATGATGCAGCCCAAGCTGGCCGAGAAGATCGCCAAGCAGACCAGGGCCGAGTTCCCCGAAGGCATTGCCAGCTACGGCACCGACGCCCTGCGCTTCACCTTCTGCTCGCTGGCCACCACCGGCCGCGACGTGAAGTTCGACATGGGCCGCGTCGAGGGCTACCGCAACTTCTGCAACAAGCTGTGGAACGCCGCCAACTTCGTCATCGAGAACACCGATGGCCAGGACACCGGCGTGAATGGCGAAGAGGTCGAACTGTCCTCGGTCGACCGCTGGATCATCAGCCAGCTGCAGCGCACCGAAGCCGAAGTCACCCGCCAGCTCGATGCCTTCCGCTTCGACCTGGCCACCCAGGCGCTCTACGAGTTCGTCTGGGACCAGTACTGCGCCTGGTACCTGGAGCTGGTCAAGCCGGTGCTGTGGGACGAGAACGCGCCGCTCGAGCGTCAGCGCGGCACCCGCCGCACCCTGGTGCGCGTGCTGGAAGTCATCCTGCGCCTGGCTCACCCGTTCATGCCGTTCATCACCGAAGAAATCTGGCAGCGCATCAAGGGCCAGGCCGCTGTGCAGGGCGACACCCTGATGCTGCAGCCCTGGCCGGTGGCCAACGAGACCCGCATCGACGCCGCCGCCGAAGGCGATATCGAGTGGGTCAAGCAGTTGATGCTCGGCGTGCGCCAGATCCGTGGCGAGATGAAGATCTCCATGGCCAAGCGCATCGACATCATCGTGGCCAACGCCAGCGCCGAGGATCAGCGCCGCCTGGCCGATTTCGAGCCGCTGCTGAACAAGCTGGCCAAGCTGGAATCGGTACGCGTACTGGCTGCCGGTGAAGAAGCGCCGATGTCCGCCACCACCCTGGTCGGCGAAATGGAAGTGCTGGTGCCGATGGCCGGGCTGATCGACAAGGACGCCGAACTGGCGCGCCTGGACAAGGAGATCGGCCGCCTGGAAGGTGAAGTCAAACGTGTCGGCGGCAAGCTGAGCAACGAAGGCTTCGTCGCCAAGGCCCCTGCCGAAGTGCTGGAGAAGGAACGCGCCAAACTGGCCGAGGCCGAGCAGGCCCTGGCCAAGATGGTCGAGCAGCGCGGCAAGATCGCCGCACTCTGATCCCCCGGCAACACCCACAGGCCCGCGCCCTAACCGGCGCGGGCCTGTTTTTTCCAGGAGGGGCTTTCGGCCCTGACATTCCGCTGCGCTCCAGTGCCTGCCTCCATGCAGTCACAGCCACGAGCCCTGACAGCGCAGTCGCGGCCACCAGCCCGCCCCAAGGTTCATCTGATTTTCCGGTATACCCATGACAGCCCGTTCCCCTTCCCTGCTCGATGCACTGCTGCCTATCGGCGTGCTCGTCGTTCTCCTCAGCCTCTCCGTCTACCTGTTCGGTGACGGTTCCTCCAGCGGCCCGAACCAGATCGCCCTGATGAGCGCCGCCTTCGTCGCCGGCCTGGTCGGGCTGAAGAACGGCCTGCGCTGGAGCGAGATCGAGGAAGGCATACTCGCCGGCATTCACATGGCCATGAAGGCCAACCTGATCCTGCTGGCCGTCGGCGCGCTGATCGGCACCTGGATTCTCGCCGGCACCGTGCCGACCATGATCTGGTTTGGCCTGAAGCTGATCAGCGCCGAGTACTTCTACGTCACCAGCTGCCTGATCTGCGCGCTCACCGCGCTGTCCATCGGCAGCTCATGGACGGTGGCCGGCACCCTCGGCATCGGTCTGATGGGCGTGGCGGCCGGCCTCGGCCTGGACCCGGCGATCACGGCCGGGGCGATCATTTCCGGCGCCTACTTCGGCGACAAGCTGTCGCCGCTGTCCGACACCACCAACCTGGCGCCAGCCGCCGCCGGTGCCGACCTGTTCGCGCATATCCGCAACATGCTGCGTACCACGGTGCCGGCGCTGCTGATTGCCCTGGCGATCTTCTTCACCCTCGGCCAGCAGGCCAGCGCCGAACATGACACGGGGCGCATCAGCGAGGTCCTCGCCGCGCTGGAAGCCCAGTTCCGCCTGGGCTGGCACCTGCTGCTGCCGGTGGCCTTCCTGCTGCTGCTCGCGGTGCGTCAGTGGGCGGCCTTTCCTGCCGTGTTCCTCGCCGCGCTGGTCGGTGCGCTGTTCGCCATCGCCTTCCAGCCCGACGTGATGGCGCGCCTGGCCGATCCCTCGGCCGGGGCCCTGGCGCCGTTGAAGACGGTCTGGAACGCGCTGTTCGCCGGCTACGAGTCGGCCAGCGGCAATGCCGAACTCGATGGCCTGCTGTCCAAGGGTGGCATGGCCAGCATGCTCACCACGGTGTGGCTGATCATCTGCGCCATGTGCTTCGGTGGCGTGCTCGAGCGCCTCGGCCTGCTGCAACGCCTGCTGCAGAGCGCCCTGCGCCTGGTGCGCAGCGACAGCGGCCTGGTCGCCAGCACCATCACCACCACCATCGGCACCAACGTCATCACCGCCGACCAGTACATCGCCCTGGTGCTGCCGGGGCGCATGTACCGCGCCGAGTACGAGGCCCGCGACCTGCCGCCAACCAGCCTGTCCCGCGCCCTGGAAGACGGCGGCACCCTGACCTCGGTGCTGGTGCCCTGGAACACCTGCGGTGCCTACATGGCCGCCACGCTCGGCGTGGCCACTCTGAGCTACCTGCCGTACTGTTTCTTCAACCTGATCATGCCGGTGCTGGCCATCGCCCTGGCCTACCTGCTGCCGCCACGCCGCACCGCTGCGGCGCTGCAGTAACGCCTGATTACCTGCGCGCGAGCGGCATGGATCGCCCTCGCAGCGCCGCTGCGGCATTAAGTCCTTTCCTTTTGCAAGTTGTTTCAGGCATCTTCCCCCGCCTACCGACCTTCAATATCAACAGAAGAAAACAGGCGGACCCTCCATGTATGCGTTGATGGCCCTCGTATTTGTCCTCGGTTACCTGTGCATCGCACTCGAGCACCCGTTAAAGATCGACAAGGCAGCCTCCGCCCTGCTCACCGCCGTGATCGCCTGGACCCTCCTGGTCCTCGGCGCGGACAGCATCCTGCCGCTGCTCGGCACCGGCACCGCGGGCTCCAGCACCAATACCCATCATGTCGTCGAAGAGCTGCGCCATCACCTGGGGGAAATTTCCGAGATCCTGTTCTTCCTGATGGGGGCGATGACCATCGTCGAGCTGATCGACGCCCACGAAGGCTTCAAGGTCATCACCGACCGCATCCGCACCACCAAGCGCGTCCACCTGCTGTGGCTGGTGGGGCTGATCACCTTCTTCCTCTCCGCCGCCCTGGACAACCTGGCCACCACCATCGTGATGATCTCGCTGCTGCGCAAGCTGATCGCCGACCGGCACGAGCGCTGGTTCTACGCCGGTATCGTGGTCATCGCGGCCAACGCCGGGGGCGCCTGGTCGCCGATTGGCGACGTCACCACCACCATGCTGTGGATCGGTGACCAGGTCACCGCCACCGGCATCATCGCCAAGCTGTTCCTGCCCAGCCTGGTCTGCCTGCTGGCTCCGCTGCTGATCATGAGCTTCGTCCTCAAGGGCGAAGTCTCCGAGCCGCGCATCAAGGAAAGCGCCGAGAGCCGCCGCGACCCGACCACGCCGTTCGAGCGCAACCTGGTCTTCGGCCTGGGCCTCGGCGCGCTGATCTTCGTGCCGATCTTCAAGACCATCACTCACCTGCCGCCGTACATGGGCATCCTCTTCGGCCTCAGCCTGCTGTGGATCACCACCGAGATCATCCACCGCAGCAAGAACAGCGAAGAGAAGGACCCGCTGTCCGTGGTCGGCGTCCTGCGTCGCATCGACATCACCAGCGTGCTGTTCTTCCTCGGCATCCTCCTGGCGGTCTCCGCGCTGTCCAGTGCCGGCCACCTGATCCAGGTCGCCACCCTGCTCAAGGACGGCCTCGGCAACGTCTACAGCATCGCCATCTCCATCGGCATCCTGTCGGCCGTCGTGGACAACGTGCCGATGGTCGCCGGGGCGATGAAGATGTACCCGCTGGTCAGCCCGGAGATGCTCGCCACCGCCGCCGCCGAGGAGCTGCCGTGGCTGAGCAATTTCGTGGTCAACGGCAACTTCTGGGAAATGCTCGCCTACTGCGCCGGCACCGGCGGCAGCTGCCTGATCATCGGTTCCGCCGCCGGCGTGGCAGCCATGGGCATGGAGAAGATCAACTTCATCTGGTACCTGAAGAAGATCAGCGGCCTGGCGTTCATCGGCTACCTGGCCGGCGCGGCCACCTACATGGCGCTCGCCGCCGTGCTCGGCTGAGCGGAGCGTCCCGCGCTGGCACGCAGAATCTGCAATGCCAGCGCCGCGACCCAGAGCACCGATATCCCGTAGTTCAGGCGCTGGTACAGGCCAAACAGCTGGCCACTGGCAACCGCCGTGGCCATCAGCCACGCCGTGACGATCGCCAGCACCAGGCACAGGGCCGAGAACAGCGCCAGCCCGGGCGACTGCAACAGCCGCCGCGCCAGCACGATCCACAGGGCGCAGGCCAGCGTCAGCGAGACAAACATCAGCAGCCCCGCCAGGTTGTGCAACTGCTGCGACAGCGACGGTTGCGCCGGCGCACAGCCCTGGTCGCAGGCGAAATAGCCGGTGCCCAGGCTGCCCAGGCCATGCAGGCCGATCAGCAGCGCACTGAGCAACGCCAGCTTCGAACCAGGAAAGCGGCGCGCCACGCCCAGGCCGAAGAGAATGAACAGCAGCCCCAGCGGCAGGTTGTTGACCCAGGCGGAAAAACCATGGGTCGGTGCCCCCTGCGCGCCCAGCTCGCTCATGGCCTGCTGCAGGTGGCTGTAGCCGGGGTAGGCCAGCGCCGTCAGCGCCACGCCGAGCAACAGCCAGCAAGGAATCAGCACACCACTGCCCAGCAACACCCGATCACTCGTCTTCAGCACGACACGCTCCTTCACTCCGTCGATGACAGCGCCACCGGCAACGGTGGCAACCCGGCGACATGCTAGGCAGGCCAGGGCGCGGGCGTTACCGATTTTTTTGCAAGGCAGCTTGCACATGCGTCATCCTGTCGCGCCTCGCACACGGACGGCCAGAATGAGCAGACGCCTACCCAGCACCGCCGCACTACTGGCCCTGGAAGCCGCCGCTCGCCACCAGAGCTTCGCCCGCGCCGCCCAGGAACTGTCGCTGAGCGAAGGCGCGATCAGCCGGCAGATCGCCAAGCTGGAAGACTTCCTCGGCGTGCGCCTGTTCCACCGCGTCGGCAACCGCGTCGAGCTGTCCACTGCCGGTGCCGGCTACGCCACGCAGATGCGCACGCTGCTGGCCGACATCGAGCGCCACACCCGGCAACTGACCCAGCGCGCCAGCGCCGACAGTGCCCTGGAGATCGGTGTCCTGCCGACGCTGGCCAGCCGCTGGCTGATCCCGCGCCTGGTGCACTTTCGCCAGTTGCACCCGGATATCCAGATCAACCTGCGCGAGCGCACGCAGCCGTTTTCCCTGGCGGACAGCGAGCTGCACGCAGCGATCCATCATGCCCATCTCGACTGGCCGGGGATGCAGGTCCAGGCCCTGTTCGAGGAACCGCTGATCGCCGTCTGCCACCCGCAGCTGGCGGCCCGGCCGGCCGGGCAGATGCCGCTGCTGCACAAGCACGAGAGCCCCTTCGGCTGGGCACGCTATACCGAGCTAAGCGCCTTGGCGCTGGCCCACACGGACCAGGGGCCGGTGTACGACCGCTATGCCCTGCTCATCGAGGCCGCCAAGGCGGGCATCGGCATGGCCCTGGTGCCGCGCCGCTATGTCGAGCAGGACCTGGCCGATGGGCGCCTCAGCGCGCCCTGGCCGGTGCTGGCGGAACTGGCCGAGCGCTACGTGCTGGTCACCCGCCCCAATGCCGAGTCACCGCCTGCGCTGGCGCTGTTCCAGGCCTGGCTGCTGGAGCAGAGCGCCACACGCTAGTCGGCACGCCGCGAGGTGACCCAGGCGCCCCAGAACAGGCTGGAGAAGAACCGCTGCGCCGGGCCGAAGCCGCTGTCGTCGAGCAACTGCTGCACCTGTGCCTCGCTGCGGGGTGGATCGGCCCCCTGCAGGATCGTGCCCAGCTTGACCTTCACCTCCTCCGGCGTGGCCCCCTGCTGTCGCCAGCGCTGCGCCCAGACCTTGAGCAGGAAGGGCTGCTCGGCATACGCCTGATGGTTGCCCGCCAGCACCAGAGGCGCGCCGGGCTCGAGCCGCGTGGCGATCGAGGCGAGCAGTTGCCGCTTGGCCCGATCCCCCGGCACGTGATGCAGCACGCCGATCAGGGTGGCGGCATCGAAGCGCGCGGCGGCGGGCAGCTCATCGACCGTCCCCGGCAGCAACTCGCAACAGCCCAGCAGCCCCCTGGCACTCAGTTGCTCGCGGGCCAGCGCCAGCATCGGCGCGGAGGGGTCGACCGCGACGAAGCGGCAGGCGGGGAGCAAGCCGGCAAGGGTGATGATCTCCTGCGCGCCGCCGCCAACCCCGGTGACCAGCACCCGCGGCTGCGCCGTTTGCTCCAGGCACGTCGCCAGCACACAGGCGCCCAGCTCATGGCAGGCGTCGTAACCGGCCAGGGCGATTCTGCTCTGGCGGGCATATTCCTCGGCCCGGGACGCGTCGAACTTGTCCGCGCCCGGCATGCGGCTCTGCTCCATCCCGGCTCTCCTCTGTGGGTGGCGTCAGCCTAGGGCGAGACGAGCAATAATAAAAATTCATATTTATCATCCAGTGCATTCCCATGAGGAATCCACCTGCCACCCTCTGTGCCACGAGCAGCGCCACGCTGATATAGTCCCCCGATCAATCCCGGCCCGACGTGGACACCCAGCGCATGGACGTGAGCAAGACCAAGACCAGTTTCTACCGCCGCCTCTACGTCGCCTGGCTGATCGACAGCGGCGCCGCGACCAGCGTGCCGGCGCTGATGGAGGCCACCGGCATGCCGCGACGCACGGCGCAGGACACCCTCTCGGCGCTGATCGAGCTGGACATCGACTGCCAGTTCGCCCAGGGCCAGGGCGAGCGCAACAATGCCGGGCAGTACCTGATCCGCGACTGGGGGCCGATCGACAAGCGCTGGATCGCCGGCAACCTGCAGCAGATCAAGACCACGCTCGGTTATCCCTGAAACAATCGCTCCGTGCTTTCTGGAGCTGCGATGAATCCCGATCTTCTCTGGGTGCTCGGCCTGCTGGCCGGCGCCATTTCCCTGTTCGTCATCGGCAAGCCACGCATGGACGTGGTCGCCCTGCTGGTGCTGGTCGCCCTGCCGCTGACCGGTGTACTCGACCTGCAGCAGACCCTGGCCGGTTTCAGCGATGCCAACGTGATCCTCATCGCCGCGCTGTTCGTCATCGGCGACGGCCTGGTGCGTACCGGCATCGCCTATCGCCTCGGTGACTGGCTGGTGGCCAGGGCCGGCAGCAGCGAGACGCGCCTGCTGATCCTGCTGATGCTGGCCGTGGCCGGCCTGGGTTCGGTGATGAGTTCCACCGGCGTGGTCGCCATCTTCATTCCCGTGGTGCTCGGCGTCGCCGCTCGCCTGCGCCTGGCACCGGGGCGCCTGATGATGCCGCTGGCCTTCGCCGGGCTGATCAGCGGCATGCTGACCCTGGTGGCGACGCCGCCGAACCTGGTGGTGCACGCCGAACTGCGACGCGCCGGCCTCGTGGGCTTCGACTTCTTCACCTTCACCCCGATCGGCCTGGCCATCCTCCTGCTCGGCATCGGCTACATGCTGCTGGCCCGCCGCTGGCTGGTGCGCACCGAGGCCGGCGGCAATGCCGAACCGCCGCGCCTGACCCTGGCCGACCTGGCCGAGCGCTATCGCCTCGGCGAGCGCGAGCGGCGCCTGCGTGTGCGGGCGGACTCGCCGCTGGCCAACCAGGTGCTCAACGAACTGCAACTGCGCCGCGAGCACGGCATCAACGTCATCGCCATCGAGCGCCGGCAACGCCTGCGTACCCTGCTGCTGATGGCCAGCGGCAACACCCTGCTGGAGCCCGGCGATGTGTTGCTGGTGGATATCGCCAGCCCGGCCATCGGCCTGCTCGGCAGCTACCAGGCCCTCGGCCTGGAGCCCATGCCGCTGCCGCACTCGTATTTCAGCCTGCACGCGCATGAGCTGGGCCTGGCCGAGGTGGCGCTGCCGCCGGAGTCGCAGCTACCGGGCAAGACCATCCAGGAGCTGGGCTTTCGCTCGCGGCACAAGCTCAACGTGGTCGGCCTGCGTCGCCAGGGTGGCGCCCTGGAGGGGCTGCTGGTCGATGAGAAGCTCAAGGCCTCCGATACCCTGCTGGTGGCGGGCGCCTGGCGCGATATCCACCGCCTGCAGGGGCTGAGCCGCGATTTTCTGGTGCTCAGCCTGCCAGCCGAGGTCGCCGAGGTGGCACCGGCGGCGCGCAAGGCGCCCTATGCCCTGCTCAGCCTGGCGGTGATGGTGCTGCTGATGGTCAGCGGCCTGGTGCCCAACGTGCAGGCCGCGCTGATTGCCTGCCTGTTGCTCGGCGCGTTTCGCTGCATCGATCTGGACAGCGCCTACCGCGCGATCCACTGGCCGACGCTGATCCTCATCGTCGGCATGCTGCCCTTCGCCCAGGCGCTGCAACAGACCGGTGGCGTCGAACTGGCGGTACAGGGGCTGGTGGGTGGCCTGGGCGATGCCGGGCCGCGCCTGATCCTGGCCAGCCTGTTCGTGCTGACCGCCGTCATCGGCCTGTTCATCTCCAATACCGCCACGGCGGTGCTGATGGCGCCCGTGGCGATCGCCACCGCGCAGGCGCTCGATGCCTCGCCCCTGCCGTTCGCCATGACCGTGGCCCTGGCCGCCTCGGCCGCGTTCATGACACCGATCTCCTCGCCGGTGAACACCCTGGTACTGGGCCCCGGGCAATACCGCTTCGGCGATTTCGTGCGCATCGGCGTGCCCTTCACCCTGCTGGTGATGATCGTCAGCGTGGCGCTGGTGCCGCTGATCTTCCCGCTGTAGGCAAGCGCTGGAAACTGCTGCGCCCGAACGGCTCATTCAGCGCAGGTGAAGTCGGGCGCGACTCCGAGCGTTCTTCGCTCGTTCCTGCCTGGTGCTGACCGCCTCGTCCGGGTTTCCAGAGGCGCCCTGCGGCAGCCACTAGGCGATGCCCCGGCTGCACGGCCAGCCCGACTGTGGGAAAATCGCCGCCCGCCAGCCCGAAGCTCGTCCATGCCACAGCCACCGAAACGCCCACGCAAGCTCGCCCCCGCCGCCGTGAAGACGACGCCGAGCAAGGGCGAACTGCATCCGCGCAATCGCCACCAGGGACATTACGACTTCCCGGCGCTGATCAAGGCCAGCCCGGAACTCGGCCAGTTCGTCATCAGCAACCCCTATGGCAAGCCGAGCATCGACTTCGCCAATCCGCAGGCGGTGAAGGTCTTCAACCGTGCGCTGCTGGCGCAGTACTACGGCATCCGCCACTGGGACATTCCCGATGGTTACCTGTGCCCGCCGATTCCCGGCCGCGCCGACTACCTGCACAACCTCGCCGACCTGCTGGCGACCGACAACGCGGGGCAGATTCCCCGTGGCGCGGCGATTCAGGCGCTGGACGTCGGCGTGGGCGCCAACGCCATCTACCCGCTGATCGGCCACTGCGAATACGGCTGGCACTTCATCGGCGCCGATATCGCGCCGGCGGCACTGGCCTCAGCACGCGCCATCGTGCAGGCCAACCGCGCGCTGCAGGGTGCCATCGAACTGCGCCAGCAAAGCGATGCGGCGCATGTCTTTGTCGGCCTGCTGCAAGCGGACGAGCGCATCGACCTGACCCTGTGCAACCCACCCTTCCACGCCAGCGCCGAGGACGCCACCCGTGGCAGCACGCGCAAATGGCGCAACCTCGGCAAACTCGACCCGAAACGCAAGCTGCCGGTGCTCAACTTCGGCGGCCAGGCTGCCGAACTGTGGTGCCCCGGTGGCGAGGCGGCGTTCCTCAAGCGCATGGCCAGCGAGAGCGCGCAGGTCGCCGAGCAGGTGCTGTGGTTCAGCAGCCTGGTGTCCAAGGGCGGCAACGTGGAACTGCTGCAGGGTTGGCTGGCCAGGGCCGGCGCCAGCGAAGTGCGCATTCTCGGCATGTCCCAGGGGCAGAAGCAGAGCCGTCTGGTGGCCTGGACGTTCAAGGACGCCGCCCAGCGCGAGGCCTGGAGCCAGAACCGCTGGCGCTAGGGCTTCGCCAGGTAGGCGTCTCTCCGCTCCTGGTAGGCGGCCGACTCACGCTGGCGCTGCACCTCGGCCCAGATCCGCTCGGCCAGATCCGGCTCGTGCGCCAGCAGCGCATTGGACAGCATCAGGTAGTAGGGTTTTTCCTCGAGCAGCTGCGGCAGCTTCTCGATCGACTGCGCGAGCTGGGGATTGGCCTGCAGCACGAAATCACCGCGCTGGGTCTGCAAGGCAGCGGCCTCGATACGGCCATGCTCGAGCATCTGCAACAGCGCCAGCGGGTCACGGCTGGACTCGTCCACCTCCAGGCCATGGGCCAGCAGCAGGTCGCGAATGGAAAAGCCGCTGAGCGAGCCCACGCGGCCGTTCAGATGGCTGAAGCGCCGGCCGTCCCAGGACACCGCGCTGCCGGCGCGCCGATAGAGGGTGTAGCGCGACGAATGCAGGCGCCTGAGGGTATCCGGCCGGCCCTCCGCATCGAGGGGATAACGCCCCATCCGCTGGCGTTCGGGCTTGAAACTGGCGGCGAAAGCGCCGTCATACAGCCCATGCTGCAAGCCGGCCAGGCAGCGCTTCCAGGGCACCGCCACATAGGTGAACTGCAGGCCGAGCTGCTGCTGGACGAGATCGAGCAGTTCCTTGTTGAGGCCGCTGCCATCGCTCATGACCCAGGGGTATGAATCCTGGTCCTCATGGCAGAACCGTAGCGCTGACTCGGCGGCAACGCTGGCCCCCAGCAGCAACCCCAACACGCAACACTGCAGCGTTCTGAACAATGACCGCACTCCAACGTGTCACCGCCCGGCAGGCAGGCCGTGGCGAATGACCGACTGATGATCCCGTGCCTAAGCATAGGCGCAGTTGGCCACCCCAGCCTGCGGGGGCAGGCGCGCGTCAGCGAATGAAGGTGCGGCTGATCTCGCGGAACTGCTCGGTGCCGGCCTGCTCCAGCCATTCGAAGGCGACCATCTCGCGCGAGACGATCAGCGCACCGGCGCGCTCCATGCGCGCCAGGCCCAATGCCTTGTCACGCGGGCGGCGCGAACCCACCGCCTCGTCGACCACGAACACCTCGCGCCCGGCGGCCAGCAGGCCGAGTACCGTCTGCAGCACGCAGACATGGGTCTCCGCACCGCACACCACGAACTGGCGGCGCTCGCCTCCCGGCAGGTCGAACAGCCCGGCGCCCGCCGTGGCGGAGAAATGGATCTTCTCGCGCAGCCCGTGCGCCGGCAGCAGTTCGCGCAGGCCGGGGTCGGTTGCCCCCAGCCCCCTGGGGTACTGCTCGGTGGCGATCACCGGCACGTCGAGGCGCTGCGCCACACCTACCAGCCAGGCGGCCTGCTCGACCAGCGCCGCGCCCGCGTCGATGGCTGGCAACAGACGTGCCTGCAGGTCGATCACCAGCAGGGTGGAATCCTTCGCTCGCATCAACATCGCTACGCTCCTTCCTTCACCGCGAAACGCGCATCGAGCCGGCTGTAGCCGAGGCCGACGCCCTTGTGTACCCGCAGCTGCACGGGAACACGCTCCTTCATCGCCTCGACGTGACTGATCACGCCGATGGTCTTGCCGCTGGCGTTGAGGTTGTCCAGGGCGTCCAGCGCCACCTCCAGGGTCTCGCCATCCAGCGTGCCGAAGCCTTCATCGAGGAACAGCGAATCGATACTGGTCTTGTGGCTGACCAGATCGGACAGCGCCAGGGCCAGGGCCAGGCTGACCAGGAAACTCTCGCCGCCGGACAGCGTGCG
This sequence comes from Ectopseudomonas khazarica, assembly GCF_017915135.1. NCBI lineage: Bacteria > Pseudomonadati > Pseudomonadota > Gammaproteobacteria > Pseudomonadales > Pseudomonadaceae > Ectopseudomonas > Ectopseudomonas khazarica. The sequence goes on from NZ_CP068551.1 coordinate 4,119,363, forward strand.
GCAATCACGGGCCACGTCGGCCTGCCAGGTGTCACGCACCTCCAGCTCCAGCTCGCCGCTGCTCTTGCGCGCCAGCTGGTAGCGGCCGTGCAGACGGGTCAACTGGCGGTTCGCCAGGTGGATCAGGTGATCGAGGGTCAGGCCCTGGGCGAACTTGCGGAACTTGGCGCCATCGGCCGAACCGATCAGGCCGTTGAGTTGCTGCCAGAGGGCATGCTCGCCCTCCTGTGCGGCGATTTCGGCGAACAGCGCCTGCTGGCTGCTGCGCCGTGCCGCGTCGGCCTGAAGCTGGGCCCGCACCTCACCCTGGCGCTCGCTCAATGCACGCAGGCGATCCTGCAGCGCCTGGATCTGTTCGCCCAGCTCGGCCAGGCTCAGGGCGCTCTGCGCCTCGCCCTGGAGGCGCTGTACCTCGGCCTGCGCCGCCGCCTGCAAGGTTGCCGCCTGGGTGTGCGCGCGCTCCAGATCGGCCTTCAGCTGCAGCAGGCGCTGACGTTCATCATCGCCCAGCAGCGCCGCTTCGAACGCCGCCTGGTCGGCGAACGGGCTGCCGGCCAACGCCTGCTGCCAGGCCTGCTGGCAGTCATCCAGGCGCGCCTGCAGGCGTGCCTGCAACGCCACCTGGGCCTGCTCGCTGCCGGCCAGGCCATCGCGTTCACGCTGCGCGGCGGCCAAGCGCTCAGCGGCCTCGCGCCAGGCCTGCCGTGAATCGCTCACGGCTGTAGGCTCGGCCAGGTCAGCCACGCCTGCGGCCTGCCAGCGCTGCAACCACTGCGCAGCCTGCGCCTGGTCCTCGTCCAGCTGCCGCTGCGCCTCGTGCTTCTGCTCGAGCAACTGCTGCTCGCGTGCCTGCATGTCGCGCCAGGCCTGCCAGGCGGCCTTCTGCTGCGCCAACCAACCCTCGCCGTCGGCCGGCAGTTCGCTGGCGAAACCCTCCAGGCTGGCCAGCAATGCCTCGGCCTGCTGCGCCTGCCCGGCCTGCAGATCGTTCAGGTCGGCCTGTTGCTCGGCCAGACGCGCCTGGGTGTTGTCCAGATCGCGTTCGAGCAGGGCCTGCTGCCGCTGTGCTTCGCTCTGCTCACGCTCGGCCGTCTCGCGCAGCTCGCGCAGACGCTGCAGTTCGGCCTGCTGCTGTTGCACGGTCTGCAGACGCGCCTGCAGCGCCGCCAGCGCCTGCTCGTGCTGCTGTTGCATGGGGCCGAGCTCGGCCGCATCGTGCAGGCGGATGTCATGCTCGCTCAGTTGCTGCTGCCATTGCTGATCCAGCGGCTGCAACTGCGCCTGGGCCTCGGCCTGCTGCGCGTGCAGCTGCTCGATCTGCGCGGCCAGACGGGTCAGCTCGTCACGCAGGCTGGCCCCCTGGCTCTCCAGCTCGCCCAGGTCGCTGCGGCACTGCGCCAACGCCTGTTCGGTGGCGGAGACATTCAGCGCCTGATACTGCTCGATCGCCGGGTGCTCATGCGAGCCGCACAACGGGCAGGCCTCGCCCGGCTGCAGGCGGGCGCGATGGGCCTCCAGGTCGCGGATGCGCTGTTCCTGCTCCAGCAGCTTTTCCTTGTCGGCGCACTGCTGTTTGAGCGCCTTGTAGCGCTCGCGCAGCGCGCCGATCTCGGCATTCCTGTCCGTCTGCAGACGCTGCAGTTCGGCCAGGCGCGGCGGCAGCCCGGCGAGTTGCCCGCCCAGCGCCTCACGGCGCTGCGCCAGTTGCTGCAAGCGGTCGAACACACGGCTGCGCGCCTGCTGGCCCTGCACCTCCTGCCACAGGCCCGCCTCTCCCGCCGCGCCCAGCAGGTCCTGCACGCTGGCCTGCTGCTGCGCCTCGGCAGCGCGCGCCTGCTCCAGCTGCTGTTGCAGCGTGGTCAGACGCGCCCCCTGCGCCTCACGCTGGCGCTGCAGCGCGGCGAGCTGTGTGGCGGATTCGCTCAGCCGCACCTGCGCCGCCTGCACGCCCTGCTCGCCCCTGGAGCGCTGAGTGAAGCGCTCGTCCCAGCCGCTGAGCAGCTCGCCCAGACGCGCATGCTGGCTACGCTCGCCCAGCCAGGCCTGCACCTCGGCATACTGCTGCTGCAGCTGCGTCAGCGCGGCCTGACGCTGGGCACAGCCGTGCGCGGCATAACGGCTGGCCTGCCACAGCGCCAGCCGCTCACGTTCGGCGCAGGCCTGCATCCGTTCGCGCAGCGCGAGCAGGTCGTGCTCGGCCCGCTCGTGCTCCTGCCGCGCCTGCTGCCAGGCCTGGTGCAGGGGCAGCAGGCGCGAGGCCGGCTCGCTGGCAGCCAGGCGCTGCAGCTCATCACCCGCGTCGGCCTGGCGCTGCCGGGCCTGTTGCACGGCGTGCGCCGCCTCGGCGGCCTGCTGCTCGGCACGCTGCAGGGCTTCTCGCCAGCGCTGCTGCCCTTGCAGCGCCTGTTGCTCGGCGAGCAGCGGCGCCTGTTCCTGCGCCAGGCGCTCGGCTTCGTCCTGCAGCTCCGTGCGCTGCGCTTCATCCAGCAGTTCCATGCCCTGGGCGCGGCTTTTCAGCAGGCCCAGCGCCTGCTCGGCAGCCTTGGTGCGTTCGTAGACCTGCTGGGAAATCCGCCCGTAGACCTCGGTGCCGGTCAGTTCTTCCAGCAGTTCGGCACGCTGGTTGGCGTTGGCCTCGAGGAACGCGGCGAAACCGCCCTGGGCCAGCAGCATGGATTTGGTGAAGCGCTCGAAGTCCAGGCCGGTCAGTTCGGCGGTCAGGCTCTCCTTCTCGCGGATCTTGTCGGTGAGGATTTCGCCACCCTCGATGCGCGCCAGTTCCACCTTGGGCGCCTGCAACGCGCCGTCGACCTTGTCCCGCGCTCGGCGCTGGCTCCAGAACGCACGGTAGCCCTGCCCCCTGACCTCGAACTCGACTTCGGCCAGGCAGTCGGCGGTGTGCCGGGTCATCAGCTCGTTGCCGCTGGCCGACAGCGTGCTCATGCGCGGCGTGCGGTGATAGAGCGCGAGGCAGATGGCATCGAGCAAGGTGGTCTTGCCGGCGCCGGTCGGCCCGGTGATGGCGAACAGGCCGCTGTCGGCGAAGGGCTCGGCGGCGAAGTCAATCTTCCACTCCCCCTTCAGGGAGTTGAGGTTCTTGAGGCGCAGGCTGAGGATTTTCATGCACAGGTCGAAAGCCGTTGGAGGCGGCCATTCTGGCATTCTCCGCCGCGCGCTGCAGGCCCGAATGCCGCTACAGCGCCTCGACGCGGTCGCGGCCGCTGGCCTTGGCCCGATACATCGCCTTGTCGGCCCGGGCCATCAGTGCCTCCAGGGTTTCGCCTGGGCGGTATTCGGCGATACCGAAGCTGGCGGTCTTGCGCTCGACGGTGTCGAAGGCGAACGCCTGGATACGCCGCCGCAGCGCCTGCACGGCTGCCACGGCCTGATGCGAGCCGATCTCCGGCAGGACGATGAGAAACTCCTCGCCCCCGAAGCGGCCGACCTTGTCCACCGCGCGCACGTTCTCGCGCAGCAGCGTGGCGAACTGGCGCAGCACGCTGTCGCCCACCGCATGGCCGAAGGTGTCGTTGACGTGCTTGAAATGGTCGATGTCGATCAGCACCACCGAGAACGGCGTGCCATAGCGGTTGGCCCTGGCCTGCTCGTCGGCGAGGAACGCCTCGGTGCGCGAGCGGTTCCACAGCCCGGTCAGGCCGTCGAGGCTGGCGCTCAGTTCCAGGCTGTCCTGCTGCAGGAACATGCGTTTGTGCGCCTTCTCCAGCAGGAAGGCGCTGAGCAGCCCGAAGGAGAACGAGGCGAGAATCCAGATCAGGTGCAGGCGCTGCGGCCCCGGGGTGAGTGAGTGTTCGAGGGTGACCAGGAGAATCGCCGACAGCGAGACCAGTGCCGTGGCCATCGCGCGCTTCAGGGTCAGGCCCGAGATGGCGAACGTCCACATCAGGTTCAGGTAGATTTCCGGCGCGTAGAGCGCGAAGCGTGACGAGCCGAAGTTGAAGTAGAGATTCGACAGCACCGACACGATGGGCGCGCATGACAGCAGGCCGAGCATCAGCGTCTGCCGGCCGGGTCGAAAGCTGAGCAGCCCGGTGGCCAGCAGGGCCCCCGGCACCATCAGCGCATGCACGATGAAGCGTGCGAAGGGCTGATCGGTTTCGACATTCTGCTCGATGGCGGCGTAGATCAGGTACAGCCCCATGGTCAGGAAGGCGACATAGCGAATCTGTGGAATCGCCGCCTGGCGATACCAGTCCTCGAAACGCTGTCGGGTCGCATCCGGCACCCCATGCAGCGGGTCCAGCAACCGGGCCAGTGTCGTCAGCACCCTAGCCCCCCTGTCCATTTGCCATCATCGACAGCATAGATCGCTATTGCCGGATCGGCGTCGTCACGCGCAGTCCAGACTCCAGTGTCGGCCGCGAGATTCGTTGCTAGCCATGCAGATAGCGCTGCAGCACCAACGCCCAGAGCCCGAGCGCGGCCAGGAAGTTGAGGGTGAACACCAGGCCGCGCAGGCGCACGTTGCCGGTGCCGATCTGTACCAGGCTGTGTGCCAGGCGCCCGCCGATGAAACCCCACGCCAGCCAGGTCGCGAGCGGCGACTGCACGCCGGCCTGGATCAGCAGCAGGCAGGCGACGTAGAACAGCAGCGGCCATTCGAACTGGTTGGACAGGTTGGCGCTGATGCGCGGCTCGACCTCGGCCCAGGGGTTCGAGCCATCGGCGCGCCGCCCGATGCCCCAGATACTGGGCGCACGCGCCAGGGTCAGGAGCACATAGAGAAAGCCGGCCAGACCGACATGGGCCAGCATCGGCGCGATCAAGGCATGGCTCATGACGGCAGCTCATGCAGGCGCTGCCCTGCGACGGACAACGCGGTCGATGACAGTCGGCAGCTCATCGCGCGGCGCCCTCGGCCTGCAGGTTTTCCAACGGCACCCAGCCCGACGCGTCGCCACTGCTACGCCGGCACCAGGCCCAGCCATTCAGTTGTCGCCCGGCCAGCACCCGCTCGCCCACCACGACGTCCAGCTCGCGGGCGCTATAGTCCTCGCGCGCGCGGCCCCGGTCGCCGGCGATCACCTCGATGATCTGCTGCGGGACCCAGCCGCCGGCCTGGCCCGGCGTGTGGCAGAAACGCCAGTCCTGCCAGTCCTCCGGTCCCTCGTAGACTTCCCCCAGCGTCAGCGGGGCGCCGGCCTCGAACTGGATCGGCTCGGGGTACTCACTGGTGTGCGCCGTGACGACGCGATATTCCGTCAGTTGCATGCTCGACCTCTGTATTCCTTGTGGTTTGGCGAACGCTACATGCCCGCCGCTCGTCGCTCTGTCGAAGTGCCTAGGCGGCCTGCCAGACCTGGGCCAGGCCGACGCCGTGCAGCACCGCCAGCCCCAGGCACAGCAATGAACTCAGGTGCCAAAAGCGCTCGCTGTTGCCGATGATCACCCGCTTGAGCCAGGGAAAGGCCAAGGCCCGGCCGAGGTAGACCAGGGTGATCAGCAGCACCGCCCATTTCGCCAGCGCCAGTTGCGGGCCGAGGCCGGCGGCAGACAGCGTCAGCAGCGCCCACAGCAACAGCACGCAGCCAATGGCGCAGGCCACCACCGGCGGATACCAGTGGCGCCGTGCGGCCATCGCCACCAGCTGTTCACCGGCGCCAAGCACCTGGAAACCTCGCGCCCCCCAGAAGATGCAGGCAAAGTGCAGCACGCCGGCCAGCGCCGTCAGCAGCGCCCCCAGCAGCAAGAACCCATTGGCCTGTAGCAACATCACGACTCTCCTTGCCAGGCGCCGGCATCACGGCCGGCGCATCATGTCCGCGCGCTCAGAAACGCGCCCTGATCTTCCTCACGAAGGCGTCGACGCGCGCACGGTCGGCCTTCTCACTGCGGTAGAACGACAACATCCGGAAGCTGCAGCCCCGGGTACAGGCGCCCAGCAGGGCGAGCTTGAGCACCCGCCTGACGGGCCGGCGCAAGACGAACAGGTCGACCCACCAGGGCGAGCCCAGCGTGGTGACCACCCGCACCTCCTGCAACTGCAACAGGCCCGGGGTGATCGCACCGAGATCGGCGGCATGCTGGTAGGCATGGCCCGGCGCCCAGACGCGGTCGAACCAGCCCTTGAGAATGGCCGGGAAGCCGAACCACCAGGTGGGGAAGACCAGCACCAGCGACTGCGCCGCCTGCAACTGACGCAGCTGGGCCTGCAGTTGCCCGGCGTCGAACGCGCCGGCGTAGTAGCTCTGCCGCTCGGCCTCGCTGAGCCGTGGGTCGAATACGCTGGCGTAGAGGTCCAGCAACTCGATGTCGTAGCCCTTGCCCGCCAGGTGCGCGACGGTTTCATCGCACAGGTGGCGACAGAGGCTGTCCTGCAGCGGATGGGCGAATACCACCAGACACTTCACACACTGATCCTTCAGTTGCGGCGGCTACGGCAGGACAGCGGCCAGCGAGCCTGCGCCCGCATTCGGCACCACCCTCGCAGCACGGGTAGATCGAAAGAGCGTGCACTATAGCGACTTTGCCCGGTGCGGCCAGCGCTGTCGGGCAAAATGCCGCGCCACGCGCCTAGCGCTCCTGACGTTCCTGCACGGCCTCCAGCACCTGGCGATACCGCTCGAGCAGGCGCTGGCTGTCCGCCTCGTCCAGTACCTCCTGTTGCAGGCGCCTGGCGAAGACATCCTCGACGGACAATTCGTCCAGCGTCTCCCGTGCGGCGTTGGCCAGGCTGGCACTGGCGTTGCCACGCTCGCGACGGATGCGCAGCACCTCCACGGCATGCCCCTCGCAGAGGGCGCTGATGCGGCCTTGCAGGTCGCTGAGGTAGTCGTCGCTGCTGACCTGCACCTCCAGCCACACCGGCCGCTCGCCCGTGCCCTGGGCAGCGACCTCGGCGATGGCGCCGGCCAGTTCCTTGAGCGAGCCACGCAGGCTGGCCATGGGCTGAAACACCGGCACGGCCAGCGGCGTGATCGACTGCAGGCTGGCCTCGCCGAATTCCAGCAGCAGCACTTCCTTCTGCTGGCGCGTTTCATCGAACGACAGGGCGATCGGCGAACCGCTGTAGCGCACATACTCCAGGCCACCGACCTTCTGCGGCCGATGGATGTGACCCAGGGCGATGTAGTCGGCGGGCGGGAAAGCACTGGTGGGAAAGGCCTCCAGGCTGCCGACGTAGATCTCGCGCACCGACTCACTGGCGCTGGCGCCGACCGTGGTCAGGTGGCCGCTGGCGATGATCGGCAGGGGCTGCCCGATCTGGTTGCGCCGCTCCAGCGCCAGCGCGTGCAGGGCCTGGTAGTGCGCGGCAATGGCCTGTTGCAGTGACTGCTGCTTGTCCTGTGCGCTCTGCCCGGCCTGGCTGGCCAGCACGTCGCGCGGACGAATGAAGGGGGTGGCGCAGAGGATGGCGCCCGGCTGGCCGCTGCGATCGTTCAGCACCAGCACCTGCTCGGCCAGGTCGAGGCCCACCGCCGGCACCACCTGGGTGCCCAGCTGCGCCAGCAGGCTGCGGCTTTCGCCAAGCATGGCCGGCGAATCGTGGTTGCCACCCAGGACCACCAGCGCGCAGCCGGCGTCGCGCAGCTCGACCACCAGGCGGTAGTACTGCTCGCGGGCGTAGCTGGGCGGCGCACCAGTGTCGAATACGTCACCGGCGATCAGCAGCACATCCACGGCATGCGCCCGCACCTGCTCCAGCAGCCAGGCGCAGAAGGCCTGGTGCTCGGCCTGGCGGGTCTTGCCCATGAAGTGCTGGCCCAGGTGCCAGTCGGAGCTGTGCAGCACGCGCAGGCTCATAGCGGCCAGTCCTGCACGACGATGTGGGTCTTGACCCGCTGCATCTGCGGGAAGGCCTCGATGGCCGCGCGGACCTCGCTCAGGCGCGCCATGCTCGGCGCCTCGACCAGCACCAGCATGTCGGTTTCCCCGCTGATGCCGCTGCAGTGGCGAATTTCCGGGTATTCACGCATGCGCTCGACGTAATCCTGGCAACGGGCGTTCTGGTAGAACAGTTCGAGGAAGGCCTTGACCCCACCCTCACCCGGCGCCGCGACCTGGGCGTGATAGCCGCGAATGACGCCGCTCTGTTCCAGGTGGCGAATGCGCTCGCTGACAGCCGAGCGGGAAAGACTGACCTCGCGGGCGATCTGGCTGACGGAGGTACGCGCGTCGCTGCGCAGCAGAGCGAGGATCTGGCGATCGAACTTGTCCACGGTGTTTCTCGAGCGGCAATCAGGTTGACGGGAAGAACCGCCATTTCGTCGGTGAAAGGCGGCAGCCTGTAATCAGGCGGCGGCCTACCATAGCGGGATCTGCAAAGGCGTGAGCATACCCCATGAGTCGACTCAACAAGGAACTGGGCCTGCTGCAGGGCATCGCCCTGCTCAGCACATCGCTGCTCGGCACCGGCATCTTCGTGGTGCCGGCACTGGCGGCCACCGCCGCTGGCGAGGCGTCGCTGTGGGCCTGGCTGATGCTCATCGCCCTGGTGCTGCCGGTGGCATTCACCTTCGCCCAGCTGGGCAAGCGCTTCCCCCACGCGGGCGGGGCACCGCACTTGATCGGCCGCGCCTTCGGCCTGCGCATGGAGAGCGTCAGCGCCCTGCTGTTTCTCGCCGTGCTGCCCGTGGGCCTGCCGGCGGCCCTGCATATCGCCAGTGGCTTCTGGCTGGCCCTGTTCGACCTCGACCGCAGCGACCTGCTGATCATCGAGCTGGCGACCCTGGGCGCCATCCTCCTGCTCGGCCAGCGCCCACCCAGGGCCTCGGGCCTGCTGCAGGGGCTGATCGCCGTGGCCATCGTCGCCAGCGTGGCGCTGATCTGGTGGATGGGCGACCTGCCCCATGCCGACCAGCCGCTGTTGCCGGCGCTGGACGGCCAGTGGCACCTGCTGCCGACGGCGCTGGGAGTGATGTTCTGGTGCTTCGTCGGCATCGAGGCCTTCACCCATCTGGGCGAGGAGTTCAAGCACCCGCAGCGGGACTTCCCGCTGGCCTTGCTGCTCGGCGTGCTGCTCGCCGGCCTGGTGTACTGGGCCTGTTCGGTGGCAGTCCTGAGCTTCGCCACCTACGGCGACGTGCACAGTGACACCACCGCCCTGCCCCGGCTGTTCGAGCAGCTGCTCGGCGAGCGCGCCCGCGTGCTGGTGGCGGTGCTCGGCTACCTGGCCTGCTTCGCCTCGATGAACGTGTACATCCAGGGCTTCGCCCGCCTGATCTGGAGCCTGGCCGACGAGGGCCGCCTGCCTGCCCGGCTGGCCGTGCGCAACGCCCATGGCGTTCCCGGCCGGGCCTTGCTGCTGGTCGTGATCAGTTGCGCGCTGTGCGCGCTGCTCTCGGCCGTGCTGCAACTGTCGGTGGATGACCTGATCCGCTACGCCAACGGCAACTTCGTGCTGATTTATCTGCTCAGCATGGCCGCAGGCTGGAGCCTGCTGCATGGCATCTGGCGCCTGCTGGCCGGGCTCAGCGCAGTGCTGTGCAGCGCGGTGCTGGTGATGCTCGGCAGCGACGCCCTGTATGCCGTGGCGCTGTTTGCCGCCTTGCTGCTGTTGAGCCACCTGCGCGACAGGCACAAGGCGCTGGCGCAGGGTGGATGACGCTCTTTTCGCGCAAGGCGCTGTCGGTGGACGGGTGAAGCGTCGTCCACCCTACGCCCGTCAGCCGCATTGCTACCGGCCAGCGGCGCTACAGATGACCTCGGGGCGCATGGGGTTCTATCCTTACCCTGAACCCAGCCCCAAGGAAGCCCCATGCGCCGCGTACTCAACGACCTGAAGATCATGATCCTGGCCAACCTGTGGATCGTCCCGGTGGTGGCCGGCCTGGTCTGGGCGTTGTTCCAGTTCGTCGCGCCGCCACCGCCGATGAGCGCCAGCATGGCCACCGGCACCCAGGGCGGGGCCTACCAGCAGTTCGCCGAACGCCTCAAGGAAGAACTGGCCAAGGAGGGCTTCGAACTCAGCCTGGTGCCGACCTCGGGCTCGCGCGACAACCTGCAACGCCTGCTGGCCGATGACCCGGCCGTGCAGATCGGCCTGGTGCAAAGCGGCCTGGAGCGGCAACTGTCGCCGGACGAGCAGACGCGCCTGCAGAGCCTGGGGGCGATCTATCAGGAGCCGCTCTGGCTGTTCTATCGCCGTGAAACCGGCCTGGACCGCATCGCCGACCTGTTGCCGCTGAAGCTCGGCCTGGGTGGCGAAGGCAGCGGCACCCGCGCTGCCAGCGACGCCATCCTCGGCGCCAACGCGATCCTGCCCGAGCAGTATCCCGACACCTGGCAGAACATCGGCGGCGGCAAGGCCGCACGCGCACTGCTGGCCGGCGAGCTGGACGCGGCGTTCTTCGTCGGCCCGGCGGAGAATGCCCTGGTGCAGCAACTGGCCGCCAACCCCGATATCGCTCTGGCGCACTTTCGTCGCGCAGCGGCCTACGAGGCGCGCCTGCCGTTCTTCAACCAGGTGACGGTCGGCGAGGGCCTGCTCGACCTGGCCAGCAACGCACCGGACCGCGACATCGTCACCCTGGCCCCGGTGGCCACCCTGGTGGTCAACGACGACTTCAACCCCGGGCTGGTGCCGCTGTTTCTCGAGGCCAGCCGCGAAGTGATGAGGAACGGCACCCTGCTCGATACCGCCGGCGCCTATCCCAGCGCCGAACCGCGCACCTTCGAACTGCACAAGGATGCCGAACACTACTACGCCAAGGGCCTGCCGATCCTGCAGCGCTACCTGCCGTTTCGCATCGCCTCGCTGGCCGACCGCTACATCATCCTGCTGATCCCGCTGATCGTGGTGATGATCCCTCTGTTCAAGGCCGTCGGGCCGATCTACCAGTGGCGTATCCGGGCGCGCATCTATCGCTGGTACAAGTACCTGCGCGAGATCGACCGCAAGCTCCACGCCGGCTCGCTGCCGGACGAGCTGGACAGCGAGATCGAACGCCTGGAGAAGCTGGAGGACGAGCTGGCGGCGGTGGAAGTGCCGCTGTCCTACTCCAACCAGCTGTACGAGCTGCACCTGCACGTGCGCTACGTGGTCGAGCGCCTGAAGACCCTGCAACAACGCCGCCAACCGTAGAGTGGATCACGCTCCATCGATCCACCATGCCCGGCAACGCCGGGCGAACAGCCCGGCATCCACCGCGACGACTCACCCTGCGGTGGATGTAAAAAGCGACATCCACCCTACGCCGACCGTAGGGTGGGTCACGCTTCATCGATCCAGCATGCCCGGCAACGCCGGGCGAACAGCCCGGCATCCACCGCGTCGACTCACCCATGGTGGATGTAAAAGGCGACATCCACCCTACGCCAACCGTAGGGTGGATCACGCTCCATCGATCCACCATGCCCGGCAACGCCGGGTGAACAGCCCGGCATCCACCGCGTCGACTCGCCCTGCGGTGGATGTAAAAAGCGACATCCACCCTACGCGGCGGCACCGTGCACCGATGCATCCGCACCAGAATCCGTCACCCGCTTCGGGTAAACTGCGCCCCTGTTTCATTTGCCCATCGAGACCGCCATGCCGATCCGTCACTGCATCGTCCACCTGATCGACAAGAAGCCCGACGGCAGCCCCGCCGCGCTGCATGCCCGCGACAGCGAGCTGGCCACGTCGCAAGCCATGGAGAACCTCCTGGCCGACCTCAACGAGAGCTACAACGCCAAGCAGGGCAAGGCCTGGGGCCTGTTCCACGAGGAATCCGGCGCCTACCCCTTCAGCGGCTGGCTCAAGGCCTACCTCGATGGCGAGCAGGACTTCACCGCCTTCAGCCGCCAGGCCGTGGAACAGCTGCAGAAGCTGATGGAAGAGTCCAACCTGTCCACCGGCGGCCACGTGCTGTTCGCCCATTACCAGCAGGGCATGACCGACTACCTGGCCATCGCCCTGCTGCATCACAGCGAAGGCGTGGCCGTCACCGACGCGCTGGACGTGACCCCGGCCAAGCACCTGGACCTCGGCCAGCTGCACCTGGCCGCGCGCATCAACATCAGCGAGTGGCAGAACAACAAGCAGTCCAAGCAGTACATCTCGTTCATCAAGGGCAAGAACGGCAAGAAGGTCTCGGACTACTTCCGCGACTTCATCGGCTGCCAGGAAGGCGTCGACGGCCCCGGCGAGACGCGCACCCTGCTCAAGGCCTTCAGCGACTACGTGGAAAGCGAGGACCTGCCCGAAGAGCAGGCCCGCGAGAAGACCAAGACACTGGTCGGCTACGCCAGCGGCCAGGCCAAGATGGGCGAGCCGATCACCCTGGAAGAGCTCTCCGGGCTGATCGATGAAGAGCGTCCCAAGGCCTTCTACGAGCACATCCGCAACAAGGATTACGGCATGGCCCCGGAGTTTCCGGTGGACAAGCGCACCCTCAGCCAGTTCCAGCGCTTCACCGGCCGCGCCGAAGGCCTGTCGATCAGCTTCGAGGCGCACCTGCTGGGCTCGAAGGTGGAGTACGACGAAGGCCGCGACATGCTGATCATCCGCCAGCTGCCGACCCAGCTGAAGGATCAGCTCAAGCGCCGCCAGGACTGAGATGGACCTGCGCCTCGGCGACGCGCTACTGGCGAGCTGCCGCTGCCAGGTTGCGGCGCCGCTGGCAGGCGACCCGGCGCGTACCTTCGGCCTCGACAAGCACGCGGCCAAGGCCCGCCTGGCACGACTCCGGCCCTGGCTGCAGGACCAGCAGACACGCCTGTGGGCCAATCGCCGCCAGGCGCTGCTGCTGGTGCTGCAAGGGCCTGACTGCAGTGGCAAGGACGGCGTGATTCGCCGGGTCCTGAGCGCCTGCAACCCACAGGGCCTGAGCATTCACGGCTTCCAGGCGCCGAGCGCGCAGGAGCGCCAGGCACACTTCCTCGAACGCTATCGCCAGCGCCTGCCGGCACCGGGCATGCTCGGGGTGTTCAACCGCAGCCACTACGAAGCGCTGATCTGCGACCCGCTCGACGGCTTGTGCGGCGAGGACGAGCTGCCCACGCGTCTGGCCGAGTTGCTGGCGTTCGAGCGCCAGCTGCCTGCCCGCGGCATCCATGTGCTCAAGTGCTACCTGCAGATCGACGCGGACGAGCAGTACCAGCGCCTGCGCCAACGCCTGGAAAAGCCGGAGAAGCGCTGGAAGCTCAAGCGCAGCGACCTGCAGTCGCATCGCCAGTTCGCAGAGCGCCAGCGCCGCTGGAGCGACCTGCTCAGTGCCAGCCACAGCGCTGATGCGCCCTGGTACGTGATCCCCGCGCACAAGCGCTGGCTACGCGACCTGCTGCTGGCCAGCCTGCTGGCGCGTGAGCTGGAGCGCCTGCAATTGCAGTGGCCGGATCGCCCGCCACCCTTTACTCTGGCGCAATTGCAAGCCGCCACCCCGCACAAGGACGTGTCCCGATGAAGAAGATCCTGCTGATTCTCGCCGCTCTGGCCCTGTTCCAGCACTGGGACAAGCTCGAGCGCTGGCTCAATCCGCCACAGGCCAGCACCGCCAGCGGCGAGATCGTGCTCTATGCCACCAGCTGGTGCGGCTACTGCGCCAAGACCCGCGAACTGTTCGCCGCCGATGGCATCGCCTATCGCGAAGTGGATATCGAGAAGGACAGCGCCGGCCGCGCCACCTACCAGGCCCTGGGCGGACGCGGCGTGCCGGTGATCGACATGCGCGGGCAGGTCATCCACGGCTACGACGTGCGCGCCATCCGCGCGGCCTACTGAGCCTCAGACACCTTCACGCCGCCACTGCCGCGGGCTGATGCCGAACCAGCGGCGGAAGGCCCGCGAGAACGCGCTGGTTTCCGAATAGCCGAGCAACAGGGCCAGCTGCGAGATCGGCAGCTGCGGCTCACGCAGGTAGCGGTTGGCCAGTTCGCGGCGCACGTTGTCCACCAGTTGCGAGAAGCTCAGGCCCTGCTCGCGCAGGCGCCGCTGCAGGGACCAGCTGGTCATGCCCAGCAGCTCGGCCACCTCCTCCAGCGCCGGCTCGCCGTACAACAGGCGCTGACGGATCTGCTCGCGCACATCGTTGACCATGTCCCGCTCGCCACGGCCGCACAGGCTGCTGATCTGGTTCAGCGAATCCTGCATCACCATCAGCAGCACGGAATCGCTGTCCGGCATGGCACGGTTCAGGCCGCGCTTGGGAATCAGCAGCGAGTTGAATGGCTGCTCGAAGTACACCGGCGCATCGAACACCTTACAGTGCTCGTGCCAGCATTCCGGTCGCGGGTGCTCGAAATGCACGGCGCGCGGCGCCCATTGGCTGCCGAGCACATGACGCACCAGGTTGAGCACCATGCCCAGGGTCAACTCGGCGTCCTGCCGCCGACTGAGAATGGCGCCATGGCGCACCTGATAGTCGAAACGGTAGCACTCGCCCTCGTCGACCAGGCGAATCAGGCTGTTGCGCTGATGCAACGGGAAGGCCCGCGCGAAGTTGATCAGCGCCTGTTCGAGCGTGGCCGAGCACAGCCCGATGTAGCCCAGCAGGCCGAGAGCCTGGGGCTTGAACTGCTGACCGTAGTACAGACCGAAGTTGTCGCAGCCGGACTGGTGCGCGGCCTCCTCCAGCACCTGGCAGTAGTTGGGCAGCGCCAGGCTCAGGGTCGGGTGGCGCAGGCACTCGGGGTCGATGCCGGATACGCCGAGAATGCGATCCGGATCACCGCCGTGCTTTTCGATGAATCCACACAGGCCGCTCGCCGCCGCTGCCAGCACACCGGCATTGGCCGGGGCACCGGACAGGAGCGAGGCACCGAGCGTAGCGCCGGCCTGAGAGAGAAAAGAACTCATCAGGTCCTCCTTCGTGACAATGGCTGTTCGAAAGCAAGAAACACGCCGCACCACCCTGATGCAGCCAGCCAGGCGTTTCCAGCCTCGACGCGACATCAAAGGGCAGCGCCATGCCTGGCGAGTGAGTCGTTTTGAAACACTCGCACCAAAACAAGGCAGGCGAGTTGACCCATTGCGACACGCCCCGCCAGCGGCAGACGAAGTTGACTTTGCACGACAGCACCTCGCCCTTGCGGTCAAGTTGCGCAGATGAAATCGGCTCATGATCGGTCCGAGCCCCAGGGTTCGCTGTCGCTCGATCCGAGCCGCACCCCTGGCTGGACATCCCAGCTCACCTGCTACGCACAACTAGAACAACATCGTTTCGGAGAACGCTCATGCTCTATGCCAAACCCGGTACCCCAGGCGCCGTCGTCACCCTCAAGCCGCGCTACGGCAACTACATCGGTGGTGAATTCGTCGCCCCGCTCAGCGGCCAGTACTTCAGCAACACCAGCCCGGTCGACGGCTCGGTGATCGCCGAGTTCCCCCGTTCCAATGCCGCCGACATCGACAAGGCGCTGGACGCCGCCCATGCCGCCGCCGACGCCTGGGGCCGCACCAGCGTGCAGGAGCGTTCGCACATCCTGCTGAAGATCGCCGACCGCATCGAAGCCAACCTCGAACTGCTGGCCGTGGCCGAGACCTGGGACAACGGCAAGGCCGTGCGCGAAACCCTCAACGCCGACGTGCCGCTGGCCGCCGACCACTTCCGCTACTTCGCCGGCTGCATCCGCGCCCAGGAAGGCAGCACAGCCGAGATCAACGACGGCACCGTGGCCTATCACTTCCACGAACCGCTGGGCGTGGTCGGGCAGATCATCCCGTGGAACTTCCCGCTGCTGATGGCCGCCTGGAAGCTGGCGCCGGCCCTGGCCGCCGGCAACGCCATCGTGCTCAAGCCGGCCGAACAGACCCCGCTGTCGATCACCCTGCTGGCCGAGCTCGTCGGCGACCTGCTGCCGCCCGGCGTGCTCAACATCGTCCAGGGCTTCGGCCGCGAGGCCGGTGAAGCGCTGGCCACCAGCAAGCGCATCGCCAAGATCGCCTTCACCGGCTCCACCCCGGTCGGCTCGCACATCCTCAAGTGCGCGGCCGAGAACATCATCCCGTCCACTGTCGAGCTGGGCGGCAAGTCGCCGAACATCTTCTTCGCCGACATCATGAACGCCGAGCCGGCCTTCATCGAGAAGGCCGCCGAGGGCCTGGTGCTGGGCTTCTTCAACCAGGGCGAGGTGTGCACCTGCCCGTCGCGCGCGCTGGTGCAGGAGTCGATCTACGAGCCGTTCATGGCCGAGGTGATGAAGAAGGTCAAGCAGATCAAGCGCGGCAACCCGCTGGACACCGACACCATGGTCGGCGCCCAGGCCTCTCAGCAGCAGTTCGACAAGATCCTCAGCTACCTGGAGATCGCCCAGCAGGAAGGCGCCCAGGTGCTCACCGGCGGGGCGGCCGAGCGCCTGGAGGGCGACCTGGCCAGCGGCTATTACATCCAGCCGACGCTGCTCAAGGGCAGCAACGAGATGCGCGTGTTCCAGGAGGAGATCTTCGGCCCGGTGATCGGCGTGACCACCTTCAAGGACGAGGCCGAGGCGCTGGCCATCGCCAACGACACCGAGTTCGGCCTGGGCGCCGGCGTGTGGAGCCGTGACATGAACGTCGCCTACCGCATGGGTCGCGCGATCAAGGCGGGCCGCGTATGGACCAACTGCTACCACCTGTACCCGGCGCATGCTGCCTTCGGCGGCTACAAGAAGTCCGGGGTCGGGCGTGAGACCCACAAGATGATGCTCGACCACTACCAGCAGACCAAGAACCTGCTGGTCAGCTACGACATCAATCCGCTGGGGTTCTTCTGATCTGCCATTCCCCCGACAACCTCACCCCGTGACCTCGTCACGGGGTGCCAAGGAGTTACCTCAATGAGCAAAGAAACCCTTGCCACGCCTGCCTCGGCAGGCGGCGTGGAAACGGAAGCGGTCAGCGCCGACTACTTCGCCAGCCGCCAGTTGAAACAGGGCGCCGCCGGCTGGATCCTGCTGATCGGCCTGGGCGTGGCCTACGTGATCTCCGGCGACTATGCCGGCTGGAACTTCGGCCTGGCCCAGGGCGGCTGGGGCGGCATGTTCGTCGCCACGCTGCTGATGGCGACCATGTACCTGTGCATGTGCTTCTCACTGGCCGAACTGTCGTCGATGATCCCCACGGCCGGCGGCGGCTACGGCTTCACCCGTACCGCGTTCGGTCCCTGGGGCGGCTTTCTCACCGGCACGGCGATTCTCATCGAGTACGCCATCGCCCCCGCTGCCATCGCCTGCTTCATCGGTGCCTACTGCGAGTCGCTGTTCGGCATCGGCGGCTGGGTGGTCTACCTGGCCTTCTACGTGGTCTTCATCGGCATCCATGTGCTCGGGGCCGGCGAGGCGCTGAAGCTGATGTTCGTCATCACCGCCGTGGCGGCCATCGCCCTGGGAGTGTTCATCGTCGCCATGGTGCCGCACTTCCAGCTGGCCAACCTGTTCGACATCCCCGCCACCGAAGCGACCGGCGCCAGCACCTTCCTGCCGTTCGGCTACCTGGGCATCTGGGCCGCCCTGCCCTACGCCATCTGGTTCTTCCTCGCGGTCGAGGGCGTGCCGCTGGCCGCCGAGGAAACCAAGAACCCGAAACGCGACCTGCCGCGTGGCCTGATCGGCGCCATGTTGGTGCTGCTGGCCTTCGCCGGCCTGATCCTGCTGGTCGGTCCGGGCGGCGCTGGTGCCCAGGCGCTGATGGCCTCGGGCAACCCGCTGGTCGAGGCGCTGGAGAAGGTCTACGGCGGTTCCACCTGGATGAGCCAGTTCGTCAACCTGGTCGGCCTGGCCGGGTTGGTCGCCAGCTTCTTCTCGATCATCTACGCCTACTCGCGGCAGATCTTCGCCCTCTCCCGCGCCGGCTACCTGCCACGCAGCCTGTCGCTGACCAACCGCAACAAGGCGCCGGTGTTGGCACTGATCGTGCCTGGGATTATCGGCTTTGGTTTGTCATTGAGCGGCCAGGGCGACCTGCTGATCCTGGTAGCGGTGTTCGGCGCGACCATCTCCTACGTGCTGATGATGGCGGCGCACATCACCCTGCGCATCCGCCGCCCGGACATGCCGCGTCCGTACCGTACGCCCGGTGGAGTGCTGACTTCATCGGTCGCGCTGGTACTGGCGGCGGTGGCACTGGTCGCCGGTTTCCTGGTCGATCCACGGGTCGTGATCGGTGCGGCAGTCATCTACGCTCTGTTCATCGCCTATTTCGCCTTGTACAGCCGTCATCATCTGGTGTCCGGCACACCGGAGGAAGAGTTCGCCGCCATCCAGGCCGCCGAACGTTCGCTGCGCTGACAGGCTCAAGCGGCCGCCCACGGGCGGCCGCGACAGGAGGATTTGCATGGCCCGCTTCACCCATACCATCGCCAGCATGACCTGGAGCTTCGACAGCCTGCGCGAGCTGATGGCCAAGGCCACCCCGGCGCGCTCCGGCGACTACCTGGCCGGCGTCGCCGCCAGCAGCGACGCCGAGCGCGCCGCCGCACAGATGACCCTGGCCGAGGTGCCGCTCAAGCACTTCCTGCAGGAGGCGCTGATTCCCTACGAGCAGGACGAGGTCACCCGGCTGATCATCGACAGCCACGACAGCGCAGCCTTTGCCCCGGTCAGCCACCTCACGGTCGGCGGTCTGCGCGACTGGCTGCTCAGCGACGCCGCCGACGAAGCCGCCCTCACCGCCCTGGCAGCAGGGCTGACGCCGGAGATGGTCGCCGCGGTATCGAAGATCATGCGCGTGCAGGACCTGGTGCTGGTGGCGCAGAAGACCCGCGTGGTCACCCGCTTTCGCAACACCCAGGGGCTGCGCGGGCGCATGTCCACGCGCCTGCAGCCCAACCACCCGACCGACGACCCGGCCGGCATCGCCGCCAGCGTGGTCGACGGCCTGCTCTACGGCAACGGCGATGCCATGATCGGCATCAACCCGGCCACCGACAGCATGAGCGCGGTGTGCACCCTGCTGGAGATGCTCGACGCGGTCATCCAGCGCTACGAGATTCCCACCCAGTCCTGCGTGCTGACCCACGTCACCAGCTCCATCGCCGCCATCGAGCGCGGTGCGCCGCTGGACCTGGTATTCCAGTCCATCGCCGGCACCGAGGCGGCCAACGCCAGCTTCGGCGTCAGCCTCAAGGTGCTGCAGGAAGGCTACGAAGCCGGCCTGAGCCTCAAGCGCGGCACCCTGGGCAACAACCTGATGTACTTCGAGACCGGTCAGGGCAGCGCGCTGTCGGCCAACGCCAACCATGGCGTCGACCAGCAGACCTGCGAGACCCGCGCCTATGCGGTGGCCCGTCACTTCAATCCGTTCCTGGTCAACACCGTGGTCGGCTTCATCGGCCCGGAGTACCTGTACAACGGCAAACAGATCATCCGCGCCGGGCTGGAAGATCACTTCTGCGGCAAGCTGCTCGGCGTGCCAATGGGTTGCGACATCTGCTACACCAACCATGCCGAGGCCGACCAGGACGACATGGACATGCTGCTGACCCTGCTCGGCGCGGCTGGCATCAACTTCATCATGGGCATTCCCGGATCCGACGACGTGATGCTCAACTACCAGACCACCTCGTTCCACGACGCGCTCTACGCGCGCAAGGTCCTCGGCCTGCACGCCGCGCCGGAGTTCGAGGCGTGGCTGGCACGCATGGGCATCTTCCAGCAACAGGGCGGACAGCTGCGCATGGGCGACGAATTGCCCCCGGCGTTCCGCAAGGCCCTGGCCCAGCTGGCCTGATCATTCGAGGTTGTCATGAGCGAAAAGTCCCCCGCTACCGAAAACCCCTGGCAGCAGCTGCGCCAGCTGACACCGGCGCGCATTGCCCTGGGCCGGGCCGGCACCAGCCTGCCGACCAGCGCCCAGCTGGATTTCCAGTTCGCCCACGCCCAGGCGCGTGACGCCGTGCACCTGCCGTTCGACCACACGGCCCTGCGCGAAGCGCTGCACGACCGCCAGCTGCCGACCCTGCTGCTGCACAGCGCCGCCGCCGACCGCCACACCTACCTGCAGCGCCCGGACCTCGGCAGGCGCCTGCACGAAGACGCGGCCCAGCTGCTGGTCGACTATGCCGAAGAGCACGGCAGGGGCTACGACCTGGCCATCGTCATCGCCGACGGCCTGTCGTCGCTGGCGGTGCAGCGGCACAGCCTGCCGTTTCTCGATCGTCTGCTGGAGCAGGTACTGGAAGAAGGCTGGTCGCTGGCGCCGATCACCCTGGTCGAACAGGGCCGGGTCGCAGTGGCGGACGAGATCGGCGAACGCCTCGGGGCGAAGATGACGGTGATCCTCATCGGCGAACGGCCGGGGCTGAGCTCCCCGGACAGCCTGGGGCTGTACTTCACCTACGGGCCGAAAGTCGGCCTCAACGACGCCTACCGCAACTGCATCTCCAACGTGCGCCTGGAGGGCCTGAGCTACGGCATGGCCACCTTCCGCCTGATGTACCTGATGCGCGAAGCCTGCCGGCGCCAGCTCTCGGGGGTCGACCTCAAGGACGAGGCCGAGGTGCCGACGCTCGAAGACAGCGGGCCGGGCAACTTCCTGCTGCCCGATCAGCGCTGAGGCGGTCGCTCACCGCGTACCGCGAACAGGGTGCAGGATGAACCCTGCGCACTGCTGGCCGCCGTGGGGTGGGCGAGGACTGCAGCTGTCGCGGCTAAAGCCCCTCCCACAGTAGTGGCAGGGGCTTTTCTGGGAGCGGCTTAGCCGCGATCCTTGCGAGCGATCAGCGTGCTTCGATACGGAAGCCAAGGCGCGGGAAATGCACATGAACGGTGCCTGCGCGCTCGTCCTCACGACGCAGGATCAGTTCGTCGCGCCCGGCGAAGACCAGCTCGCCCTGCACCGGATCGACGCCATAGTCCACCGCCGCGATGCTCACCGCCTGACCGGGCACGAAGCCGTTGGGGTCGCTGAACGCCTCGTCCGGCAGCGCCGCCGGGCTCGCCTCGCTGGCGATGGCGATGGCCTGCTCGCTGCTCATCTCGCTCAACGAACCATGCCCGAAGCCCAGCACACGGCCGAGCCAGGCGGCGACTTCCGGGTAGTCATCGACCAGCGGCGAGGTCACCGGGGTACCACGCAGGAACCACAGACAGTGGGCCACGGCGAAGTCGGCATGCGAGGGTTCGCCGAAGAGGAAATCGCCCTGTTCGCGCTGCAGCTGTTGCTGCAACAGCCCCATCAGGGCCGGCCACTGGTGCCTGGCCTGCTCCAGCGGCACGCGGGTGGCCGTGCCACCGGAGAACAGCGCGCTGCGGTCGGCCGCGAAGGCCTTGGCGAATTCCGGCGGCACCTTGGCGAAACGCAGGGCCATGGACTCGGGCTGGAACACCAGCGCCACGGCATGCTGGAACAGGACCGAGTCGGCCCACTGGGCCAGCAGGCCGACATTGAACTCCTGCCCTTCGGGAAACAGCGCCGGCGCGGCTTTCTCGGCCTCGAGGCGACGGGCGATCAGCGCGGTATCGCAGTAGATGTCGGCACCGACCTGCAGCACCGGGGTCTTGCGGTAGCCGCCGGTCAGCGCGGTGAGATCGGGCTTGGGCATCAGCGGAGGGATCATCACCGAGCGCCAGGACAGCTGTTTGAAGCCCAGCATCAGGCGGGCTTTCTCGGCGAACGGCGAAGTGGGGTAATGGTGAAGAATCAACTCGTGCATGAGGCGCTCCGTATCAGGTCCGAATGCCCGTTCAAGGTCTGCGCTCTCTCAGCCATGTGACGCGGGCAGCGACTCAGCCTCGCAGACGTTGAAAAGACTCCAAGCCGTCAGCTTACCCGCGCCAGGGGGTCGCGCACACCGCCTTGGGCTGATGCGTCGCCATCAATGGCCAGAATGAGCGATTCCTTGGCTGCCTTGCTCAGGCGTTTGATCGCCCGCTCGCGACGCAGGGCATCGCCCTTGCCGGCACAGGCCTCGACGTAGGCCAGCGCCAGCGCCGGGCTGGTATGGAAGAAACGCGCGCCCTTGCCGGCCTGATGCTGGGCGAAACGCCGCTGCGGGTCATCGCTGATGCCGCAGTACAGGGCACCGTTGGCGGCGCGTACCAGGTAGACGAACCAGGCCTTGTCCGGCGCGGCACTCATGCGCGCCGCGGCAACCATTCGCGCGCCGAGCGCCACAGGCACATGCCGACGAAATAGGTCGAGGCGGCGAACCACAGGCCCAGCACCCACACCGAGTTGTGCGGGTACTGCAGGATCAGCAGCGCGCTGGAGAGCATCCAGACGAAGGTCACGAAGATGTTCAGCGGCATGAACTGGCGCACCCGGAAGGGGTGCAGGAACTTCATCTTGGTCAGGGTCAGCGCGGCCAGCAGCACGATCATGCCCAGGGTGATCCAGGGGTGCACATCGAGGATGTAGAAGTACAGCACCACCACGTTCCAGGCCGCCGGGAACCCCACGAAGTAGTTGTCCTGGCTCTTCATGTTCAGGTTGCAGAAACAGAACAGCGACGACAGCAGGATCAGCCCGACCGCGAACAACGGGGTGTAGTCGGGCAACGGGATGAAGCGGTAGAGGAAGATCGCCGGGATGAACACGTACGTCAGGTAGTCGATCACCAGGTCCAGGGTCGAACCATCGAAGTGCGGCAGTACGCTCTTGACGTCATAACGCCGCGCCAGCGAACCATCCAGGCCGTCGACCAGCAGGGCCAGGCCCAGCCACAACAGGCATTGCTTGGGCTGGCCATCGAGTACGGAGAGCAGGGCCAGCAGGGCGAGGATCACGCCACTGGCAGTGACGGCATGAACCCCCCAGGCCTTGGCCTGTTTAACGGCAACGATCAGTTCGGTCACGGCAGGTCTCGATGGGGCAGTGGTGGTGCAGCACACCGTGTGCGCACGCTTTATTAGCAATTGAGACCGGCTAGCCTACCACTGCGTTCCTTCGCCCGCCTCAGCGCGACGCGCGAAACTGCTCCAGACCACGTGCCGCCTGTCGTCTGATGGCAGCCTGGACCGGCGCCGCCCAGCCCAGCAGCAGGCCCTTGAGGCCGAGCGCCTGACGCGACCAGCGCCAGAGATCGAAGTGGTCGTGGTGCTCGACGATCAGGCCATCGCGGAACACGAAGCGCGCCTGGATACGGTTGACCACCTGTCGCCCCGTGGCGCTGAAGCGGTAGCTGGCCACCCAGCGCGCGCGGCCACCATGCTCGTCGGCCTCCACCCCGTCGAAGGTCAGCGAGAAGCCCTCGGCTCGGCTGCACAGCATGCGCCACATGTCCCCCGCCTGCGCACCTCGCAGATCGGTGAACACGGGGTCGGAGAAGTGCACGTCCTCGGCGTAGCAGCCGGCCATGCTCTCGGCGTCGAGACGCTGGAAGGCGCTGTAGAAGCGCTGGATCAGTTCGGCATTGGGGTGGCTCATGGGCGTTCCTGCGAATCGCTGATGAATGCAGCCTAGTCTGCGCGTCGCCCGCTCTGAAGACGATTGGCGATCAGGACAACTTTGTGTCAATAATCGCCAACCTTTTCACCGGATACCGCTATGCTGCGCATCGCGCTGTACGTCTGCCCCCAGACCATCTGCTCCAGCCTGAGCATGGCGCAGGACGCCTTCGCCCTGGCCAACCGCCTGGCAGCCGCGCCCTGCTTCAGGCTCCAGCGCTTCAGCCTCGATGCCCGTCCCGTGCAGCTGGAATTCGCCCAGATCCAGGTCGATGGCGGACTGGAGCTGGCGGAACAGGCCGACCTGCTGATCGTACCGGCCACCGGCAGCGCGGTCGGCCTGACCCTGGAAAGCAACGCCGGGCTGCTGCCCTGGCTGGCACACCGCGACCGCCAGCAAGTCGCCAGCCTGTGCAGCAGCGCCTTCCTGCTGGCCGCCGCCGGCCTGCTCGACGGGCGTCAGGCGACCACGCACTGGGCGCTGGCGGATGCCTTCGCCAGACACTACCCCCAGGTGCACCTGCGCAGCGACCTGCTGCTGACCGAGGATGGCCCGCTGTTCTGCTCGGGCGGCGCCCAGGCGGGACTCGACCTGTGCCTGCACCTGATCGCCCTGCACGCCGGTGAATGGCTGGCCCAGCAGGTGGCCGCCGCCATGGTGATCGAACGCCAGCGCGGCACGCAGACCCGCTTCGCCCCGCTGCTGCCGCACAGCGAAGACCGAACGCTGGCGCCGCTGCTGCAGTGGCTGCGCGAACACCATGCCGAGGCACTCGACCTGCCCCGTCTCGCCCGGCAGGCGCATTGCTCCTCGCGCACCCTGCTGCGCCGCTTCCGCCTGGCCACCGGGATGACTCCGGGCGAATACCTGCAACGCCTGCGCATCAGCCAGGCGCAGCAGGCGCTGGCCGAGTCGACGCAGTCGCTGGAGCAGGTCGCCTGCCAGGTCGGTTTCAGTGATCGCGCGACCTTCGCCAAGCGCTTCAAGCAACTGTGCGGCGAAACGCCCGGCGCGTTCCGCAAACGCATGCGACGCAGCAGCTGACCCGCCCGCCGGGCGACCACGAAAAAGGGAGCCCGCAGGCTCCCTGATGAATCGCGTGGCGCTGGCTCAGTGCAGGATCTGGCTGAGGAACAGCTGTGTACGCTCGTTCTGCGGGTTGGTGAAGAAGGTATCCGGATCGGCCTGTTCGACGATCTCGCCCTTGTCCATGAAGATCACCCGGTTGGCCACGGTACGGGCGAAGCCCATCTCGTGGGTCACGCAGAGCATGGTCATGCCGTCCTCGGCCAGACCGATCATGGTGTCGAGCACTTCCTTGACCATTTCCGGGTCCAGTGCCGAGGTGGGTTCGTCGAACAGCATGATCTTCGGCTTCATGCACAGCGCACGGGCGATCGCCACACGCTGCTGCTGGCCACCGGAGAGCTGTCCCGGGTACTTGCCCGCCTGCTCGGGGATGCGCACGCGCTCGAGGAAGTGCATGGCGATTTCCTCGGCCTGGCGCTTGGGCATCTTGCGCACCCACATCGGCGCCAGGGTGCAGTTCTGCAGCACGGTCAGGTGCGGGAACAGGTTGAAGTGCTGGAACACCATGCCCACCTCGCGACGAATCGCCTCGATGTGCTTGAGGTCACCGGTCAGCTCGGTGCCATCGACCACGATGCGCCCCTGCTGGTGCTCCTCCAGGCGGTTGATGCAGCGGATGGTGGTCGACTTGCCCGAGCCGGAAGGCCCGCACAGCACGATACGCTCACCCGCCTGCACGCTCAGGTTGATGTCCTTGAGCACGTGGAACTGGCCGTACCACTTGTTCACGCCCTGCAGCAGGATCATCGGCTCGGCGCTGGGTTGCTTGACTGCTTCACTCATAATTCACTCCTCTCGTGGGACCGATTCAGGATCTGGCGCTGCAGCCAGGCAAGGCGAAAACAGGTGAGGATGCGCAGCGTACTGGTGTACCTGAGCATTCCGGGACCGTTTTCAACGCCGCCTGACCGACGCGCAGCAGATACTGATCAGCTCCTAACGCTTGTGGCCGGTATCCAGCTTCCTCTCCAGTCGCTGGGAGTAGCGGGACATGCCGAAACAGAAAATCCAGAAAATCAGTGCGGCGAACACATAGCCTTCGGTGGCCATGCCCAGCCAGGCCGGATCGGTGGTCGCCTGCTTGATGCTGTTGAGCAGGTCGAACAGGCCGATGATGATCACCAGGCTGGTGTCCTTGAACAGGGCGATGAACACGTTGACGATGCCCGGAATCACCAGCTTGAGCGCCTGCGGCAGAATCACCAGGCCCATCATCCGCCAGTAGCCCAGGCCCATGGCCGCAGCGGCCTCGTACTGGCCCTTGGGAATGGCCTGCAGACCGCCACGCACCACTTCGGCGATGTAGGCGGACTGGAACAGGATCACCCCGATCAGTGCGCGCATCAGCTTGTCGAAGTGCATGCCCTCGGGCAGGAACAGCGGCAGCATCACCGAGGACATGAACAGCACGGTGATCAGCGGCACACCACGCCAGAACTCGATGAAGGTGACGCAGAGGACCTTGATCGCCGGCAGGTTGGAGCGTCGCCCCAGCGCCAGCAGGATGCCCAGCGGCAATGCCCCGCTGATGCCGACGGAGGCGATCACCAGCGTCAGCATCAGGCCGCCCCACTGACTGGTGGCGACCACGCTCAGGCCGAACACGCCGCCATGCAGCAGGCTCCAGGCGATGAGCGGATAGAGCACCAGGAACGCCAGGCCGTACAGCGCCTTGCGCGGCATCTGCGGGACGAACAGCGGCGCCGCGCCGACGATTGCCAGCCACAGGGTGGTGTCCACGCGCCAGCGCAGTTCGCTGGGGTAGAAGCCGTACATGAACTGGCCGAAGCGCTGCTGGATGAACACCCAGCAGGCGCCCTCCTGGGTGCAGTCGGCGCGGGTGCTGCCGACCCAGTTGGCATCGATGATCGCCCACTGCAGCAGCGGCGGCACCACCAGCCAGATCAGGTAGATCGCGAAGACGGTCAACAGGCTGTTGAACCAGTTGGAGAACAGGTTCGCCTTGAGCCAGCCCAGCACGCCAACGCTCATGCGCGGCGGCGGCAGGTCCGGTTTAAAAGTATGGGATTGCATGGCTGCTCCTTACCGCTCGGTCAGCGCAATGCGCTTGTTGTACCAGTTCATCAGCAGGGAAATGCTGATGCTGATGGCGAGGTAGACGCTCATGGTGATGGCGATCACCTCGATGGCCTGGCCGGTCTGGTTGAGCACCGTGCCGGCGAACAGCGAGACCATGTCCGGATAGCCGATGCCGGCGGCCAGCGACGAGTTCTTCGCCAGGTTCAGGTACTGACTGGTCAGCGGCGGAACGATCACCCGCAGGGCCTGCGGGATGATCACCAGGCGCAGGGTGATGCCCGGACGCAGCCCCAGCGAGCGGGCGGCCTCGGTCTGGCCATGGCTGACGGCCATGATCCCGGAGCGCACGTTCTCGGCGATGAAGGCGGCGGTGTAGATGGTCAGGGCCAGGGTCAGCGCCATCAGCTCGGGGATCATCACCCAGCCGCCGCGGAAGTTGAAACCGGCCAGCTGCGGCACGCTCCATTGCAGCGGGTTGCCGCCGACGAGCACGGCCAGGCCGGGAAGCACCACGATCAGCGCCAGCGAGGTCCACAGCAGCGGGAATATCTGGCCGGTGGCCTCACGCCGCTTCTTGGCCCAGCGCCCGAGGGCGACGATGCCGACGATGGTCGCCAGCAGCACCACGGCGAACAGCCCGAAGTTCTCCGACGGGCTCGGCGCAGGCAGGTAGAGGCCGCGGCTGTTGAGAAAGAAGGTTTCACCCACATCCAGGCTCTGCCGGGGACCAGGCAGGGCGAGGAACACGGCGAAATACCAGAAGAGGATCTGCAGCAACGGCGGGATGTTGCGGAAGATCTCGATGTAGACGGTGGCCAGCTTGTTGATCAGCCAGTTCGGCGACAGGCGCGCCACGCCGAGCAGGAAGCCGAGGATGGAGGCCAGCACGATACCGATGACCGATACCAGCAGGGTATTGAGCAGCCCGATCACGAAGACGCGGACGTAGCTGTCGCTCTCGGTGTAATCGATCAGGTGCTGGGCGATGCCGAAGCCGGCACTGTTGTTGAGGAAAGCGAAGCCGGAAATGATCCCGCGCTTCTCCAGGTTGGCCTGGGTGTTCTGGAAGAGAAACCAGCCGAGCGCCACGACAGCGACAACGGCGATGATCTGGAACAGCCACGCGCGCACCTGCGGATCGTTCAGGAACGATCCTCGCGGGCGCGGGGCATTAGCAGTCGTTTGCATAACAACCCTCTTGGAAGCCCCGGCCGCACGCAAGCCGGCCGGAGTTCACATCAGCGGAAACGACAGCGGCAGACTCCGAGAACCGGTCCATAGGCGCGCACGAGCCTATGAACAGATTCCCGCCTGCCGCTGTGGACGGTCAACGCACCGGCGGTGCGTACTGCAGACCACCCTTGTTCCAAAGGGCATTGAGACCACGCTCGATCTTCAGCTCGCTACCGGCACCCACGTTGCGGTCGAAGGACTCGCCGTAGTTACCGACCTGCTTGACGATCTGCACGGCCCAGTCTTTCGGCAGCTTGAGGTCCTTGCCGAACTCACCCTCGGCACCCAGCAGACGAGCGACGTCTGGGTTCTTGGTGGTCTTGGCGGTTTCTTCGACGTTGGCCGAGGTCACGCCCAGTTCTTCGGCGTTGAGCATGGCGAACAGGGTCCAGCGCACGATGTCGAACCACTCCTCGTCACCCTGACGGACGGACGGGCCCAGCGGTTCCTTGGAGATGACTTCCGGCAGCACCACGTACTCGTTCGGGTTGGCCAGCTTGATGCGCTGCGCGTACAGCTGCGACTGGTCGGAGGTCAGCACGTCGCAGCGGCCGGCCTCGACCGACTTGGCGCTCTCGTCGGAGGTATCGTAGGTGATGGGGGTGTACTTCATGCCGTTGGCACGGAAGTAGTCGGAGAGGTTCAGTTCGGTGGTGGTACCGGCCTGGATGCAGACGGTAGCGCCGTCCAGCTCCTTGGCGCTGGAAACGCCCAGCTTCTTGTTCACCAGGAAGCCCTGGCCATCATAGTAGGTCACGCCGGTAAAGTTCAGGCCCAGTGCCGCATCGCGCGAGCTGGTCCAGGTGGTGTTGCGCGACAGGATGTCGACCTCGCCGGACTGCAGCGCGGTGAAGCGCTCCTTGGCGGTCAGCGGGCTGTACTTGACCTTGCTGGCATCACCGAAGACCGCGGCAGCAACAGCGCGGCAGACGTCGACGTCCAGACCCAGGTAGTTGCCTTTCTCATCTGCATAGGAGAAGCCCGGCAGACCGTCGCTGATACCGCACTGCACGAAGCCTTTCTTCTGCACGGCGTCCAGAGTGGCGCCCGCCTGAGCGAAGCCACTGACGCCAAGCACCGCAGCGGTGGTCAGCATAGCCAGGGTGGATTTCACCATCTTCATCAAAAACCTCCAGTTGCTCTTGTTGTGTTGGAGTCTCAGTCCGGCTTCCCAACCCTTTTGAGGTGCACGCCCCGCTGGCAGCAACGAGGTCGGCGAGAAAATCGGACGTCAGGCGGGAGTCTAGTCGGCAATGCCCTCTGCTGGCCAACTGCCCCTGCCCTGCCCATTGGTTGAACGGGCCAGAGACGGATCGTCATCCGCCTGGGCGGCGTGCCGCCCGGACGGTCTACTAAGGAACCCCACACAGCAGATTCCTGCCTGTTGAGCAGTCGGCAATGGCACAGTGTTACCTTTGCCGCACTGCATCGTCAGTCCACATCTGCCTTAGCAAGCCCCGTACCAGCAGCCTGCAAAATGCAGGATGAACAAGGGTCAAGAGCAAAATGTTCACCCTTGCGACAACTTATTCACAGATTAGTCGAGACTGGCACATAGCGCCGCCCCAACATCGGGCACTCGCACCACACTGGAGCTACCAATGACCGCACCCATGATTCTGCAACCCCCACAAACCGCCGATGCCAGTGTGATCTGGCTGCACGGGCTGGGGGCCGATCGCTACGATTTCCTGCCGGTCGCGGAGATGCTGCAGGAGCGGCTGGCAACCACCCGTTTCATCCTGCCGCAGGCCCCCACACGCCCGGTGACCATCAATGGCGGCTGGAGCATGCCCAGCTGGTACGACATCCTCGCCATGAGCCCGGCCCGCGCCATCGACCAGGCGCAACTGGAGGCCTCCGCCGACCAGGTCATCGCCCTGATCGAAGCCGAGCGGGACAGCGGCATCGCCGCCGAACGCATCGTCCTGGCCGGCTTCTCCCAGGGCGGAGCGGTGGTGCTGCATACCGCCTTCCTGCGCTACGCCGAAACGCTCGGCGGCGTGCTGGCGCTGTCGACCTACGCCCCGACCTTCAGCGATGAAATGCAGCTGACGGATACAAAAAGACAACTGCCGGTGCTGTGTTTGCATGGCAAATTCGATGACGTGGTGACGCCCGACATGGGACGCGCCGCGCATGATCGCCTGCACGCCTGCGGAGTGCCGGTGCAATGGCGCGACTATCCGATGGCGCATGAGGTACTGCCGGAGGAGATTCGCGATATCGCCGACTGGTTGAGCCAGCTGCAAGCCGGCTGACCGAACCGAAGAGACGCACAATAAATGAGCACAGCGCCCCTGATTCGCACCCTGCAGGACATCGAGCAGATCGAGGCCGTCGCACTGAGCGAACGCGACCTGCCGCCGAGCACCTTCGAGCTGATCCGCCGGACGGCCAGTGCGCGACCCGATGCCCCGGCGCTGTCGTTCATTCTCCAGGGCAGTGGCGAGGAAACCCCGCTGCGCCTGAGCTACGCCGAGCTGCTGGGCAAGGTCACCCAGACCGCCAACGCCTTCCACCGCCTGGGCCTGCGCCCGGGGAAGGCCGTGTCGTTCCTCCTGCCGAACCTGCCGCAGACCCACTACACCATCTGGGGCGGCGAAGCGGCCGGGATCGTCAACGCGATCAACCCGCTGCTCGATCCCGAGCATATCGCCGAGCTGATCCACGCCTCGGACTCCGAACTGCTGGTGACCCTCGCCCCCTTCCCCGGTACCGACCTGTGGGACAAGGTGCAGGCCCTGCGCGGGCAACTGCCCGAGCTGAAGGCGATTCTCTGCGTGGACATGGCCAACCTGCTGCCCGAGCCGCAACGCAGTGCGCTCAAGGCCCAGCGCGGCGCATGGCCGGAAGGCGTGCTGGACTTCGACGAGACCATCGCCGCCTGCCCGAACGACCACCTGGAAAGCGGCCGCGTCATCGCCGCGAACGACGTCGCCAGCTACTTCCACACCGGTGGCACCACCGGCACGCCCAAGCTCGCCCCGCACAGCCATGGCAACGAAGTGGCGATGGCCTACAGCATGAACCTGGTCACCCGCTTCGGTCCGGGCGACGTGACGCTCTGCGGCCTGCCGCTGTTCCACGTCAACGGCGTGGTGGTCACCGGCCTGGCTGCCTTCATCGGCGGTGCCGAGGTGCTGCTGGCGACGCCACAGGGCTATCGCAACACCACGCTGATCGGCAATTTCTGGAAAGTCATCGAGCGTCACCGGGTCAGCTTCTTCAGTGGCGTACCGACCATCTATGCCGGGCTGCTGCAGGTGCCCAGCGAAGGCCATGACCTGTCCTCGCTGAAGTACGCGCTGTGCGGTGCGGCGCCGATGCCGGTCGAGCTGATCCGTCAGTTCGAGGCCAAGACCGGCCTGACCCTGATCGAAGGCTACGGCCTGACCGAAGGCACCTGCGGCAGCTGCGCCAACCCGCCGGCCGGAGAACGGCGCCCGGGCTCCATCGGCCTGCGCATGCCCTACTGCGAGGTGAGCATCAAGGTCCTCGACGACCAGGGCCGCTACCTGCGTGACGCCGCGCAGAACGAGATCGGCAACCTGTGCATCCGTGGCGCGACGGTGTTCAAGGGTTACCTGCAGACGAGCAAGAATGCCGGCATCTGGGTCGACGGTGACTGGTTCAACACTGGCGACCTCGGCCGCGTCGATGCCGATGGTTACATCTGGCTGACCGGCCGCAGCAAGGACCTGATCATCCGTGGCGGGCACAACATCGACCCGCAGATGATCGAGGAAGCGCTGCACAAGCACCCTGCCGTAGCCATGGCCGCAGCCGTCGGCAAACCGGACGAGAAAGCCGGCGAGCTGCCGGTGGTCTACGTGCAACTGAAACCCGGCAACCAGGCCAGCGAGGCGGAGCTGCTGGAGCACGCGGCGGCGCACATCCCCGAGCGCGCGGCCATCCCCAAGAACGCCTGGATCGTCGACGCCATCCCGTTGACCGCGGTGGGCAAGACGTTCAAGCCGGCACTGCGCTTCGACGCCATCGCCCGTGTCTACCAGAGTGACCTCGCCGCGCTGCATCCCGCCATCCGCGTCGAGGTGCTGAGCGATGACCAGGCCGGGCAGCTGGCCCATGTCCATGTGCCGAACCAGGACGAGGCGCTGGCATCGGCCATCGGCGAGCGTCTGGCCGGCTACGCCGTCGGCCACCGCATTCATTTCGCGCCGTGATCTCGAGCACACACGAACAGGCATCAGTTAACAGCTTCGCACCGAGGTACAACCATTGGTCGGTGAGGCTTTGCCCGAGCATTGCCAGGCCTGCGGCCCAAGAATAATGTCAGAGATTATTCGTGGACATGACAGGGAGCGTTGGTTTTGCCTTCCGGCGTTTTTGCCCGGTCTGGCACGACGAGATCGCGATGAAATCGGCGCACTGGCAGGCAGACCTGCAGCAAGTTCAGCAACTGCGGCTATTTCACAACGTCGCGGCCAGCAGCCTCGATCAGCTGCTGCGGGAGTTTCGTGCCTGTGAGCTGGAAGCAGGCGAAGTCCTGCTCTCCCCCTTCAATCGCAACCAACACCTCTACCTGCTGATTTCAGGCCAGTTGCGCGTCTACCTCGGCTCACTGGACAACCAGGCCGTGAGCACCCTGGAAGTGGGCGACTGCGCAGGCGAGATCAGCTTCATCGACAACGAGCACCCTTCCGCCTATGTGGTGGCCGAGCGTCCCTCGGTCGTCCTGCGCCTGCACCGTGAGTCGCTGATCGCCCTGTTCCAGCAATCGCCGCAGCTGATGCAGAACCTGCTGGAGCTGCTCTGCGAACGGGTTCGCCAGGGCAACCGGCAGATTCTCGACAGCGAGCAGAATGCCAATGTCGACACCCTCACCGGCTGCTTCAACAGGCGCTGGCTGGAGCATGTATTCGAGCGCGAGAGCACCCGCTGCGCCTTCAACGACGAGCCGATGTCGCTGCTGATGCTGGATGTCGACCACTTCAAGGCCTACAACGACCAGCATGGCCACCTCGCCGGCGACTACGCCCTGTGCCTGGTCGCCCACACCCTGCGCAACCAGCTCCGCCCCAAGGACAGCCTGATACGCTTCGGCGGCGAGGAATTCGTCATCCTGCTGCCGGAGATCGCCGATCAGGATGCCCGCACCATCGGCGAGCGACTGCGTGCCAGCCTGGAGCAGATCGACTCGTTCTACTCGCCGGTCGGCGTGCTGCCGGGCGTCACCATCTCCATCGGCCTGGCGCAGATGCAGCACAGCGACAGCCTGTCGGGACTGATTGCCCGCGCCGACGCCGCGCTATACCAGGCCAAGCAGCAGGGGCGCAACTGCCTCTGCGGCTGAATCGCCCCCGCACACGCCCGCAGTAGAACTTCCCTGCTAGAGTGCCCGGCATAACAACACGCCTGGATGGCCACTCATGCGCAAACTCCTGCTCGCCCTGTTGCTCCTCGTTCCCCTCTGCGCCCTGGCCGTTCTCGGCCTGCCGTCGCTGCTCGACGCGAAGATGAACAGCGTCGCCAGCCCGCCGCCCTACAGCACCAGCGCCAGCGCGCAGAAACTGCACCAGGGCCTGTTCGTCGCCGACCTGCACGACGACGCCCTGCTCTGGGAGCGCGACCTGCTCAAGCGCTACGACTACGGGCACTCGGACCTGCCGCGCATGCTCGAGGGGCGTCTCGGCCTGCAGGTGTTCTCCACCGTGACCAAGACCCCACGCGGGCTGAACATGGAGAGCAATGGCGCCGACAGCGACAACATCACCCTGCTGGCGATGGCCCAGCGCTGGCCACGGGAAACCTGGAGCAGCCTGCTGCAGCGCGCCTTGTACCAGGCGCAGAAACTGCGCGATGCCGCGGCCGGCAGCGACGGACGCCTGGTGCTGATCCGCAGCCGCGAGGACCTCGCCGGCTTCATCGCCGCCTGGCAGCAGGACCCTCGCCGCGTCGCCGGGCTGCTGGCCACCGAGGGCCTGCAACCCATCGAGGGCAAGCTGGAGAACATCGACGTGCTGTACGACGCCGGCTTTCGCATCGCCGGCCTCACGCACTTCTTCGACAATGAAGTCGGCGGCTCGGCCCATGGCCTGAACAAGGGCGGCCTGACGCCGCTGGGGCGTCAGGTGATCGCACGCCTGGAAGAAAAGGCCATGCTGGTGGACCTGGCCCACGCCTCGCGCCCGCTGATCGATGAGGTGCTGGCCATGGCCACGCGCCCGGTGCTGGTGTCGCATACGGGGGTCGAAGGCACCTGCCCCGGCACCCGCAACCTCAGCGACAAGCATATCCAGGCCATTGCCGCCAAAGGCGGGGTCATCGGCATCGGCTACTGGAGCACCGCCGTGTGCGACACCTCGGTCGCGGCCATCGTCAAGGCCATCCGCTACACCGTCGACCAGGTCGGGGTCGAGCATGTCGCCCTCGGCTCGGACTTCAACGGCACCGTGCATACGCCGTTCGACGTGACCGGCCTGGCGCAGATCACCGAAGGCCTGCAGCAGGCCGGCTTCGACGACAGCGCCATCGCCGCGATCATGGGCGGCAACGTGCAGCGCCTGCTGCTGGCCAGCCTGCCGGAGCAATGAGGCGCTGACCACTCGGTCCCCTTGACAGACGCGAGCGAAGCACTTCGCCACGCTCGCGTCTTGCATTACACTGGCGAGCGTTCACTCCTTAACCAGTCGATGAGAAGCCCGTGCTCAAAGCACTCAAGAAAATGTTCGGCAAGGCCGAAGACGAGCAGCCACAAGCGTCCCCCGTAGCAGCGCCCAGCCCGGCCCGCGGCACAGACGACCAGCGCTCCCGCAAGAACAAACCCGCCCGTGCCGCCAGCGACAACGCCGGCACGCCCAGCCCGCAGCAGCAACCACGCCCCGCCAAGGCCGACAAGCCCCGTCGCGAACGCCCGGCCAAGCCGGTGGCCACCTGGAAACTGGAAGACTTCGTGGTCGAGCCCGCCGAAGGCAAGGTGCGCTTCCATGATTTCAGGCTCGCGCCCGAGCTGATGCATGCCATCCATGACCTGGGCTTCCCCTACTGCACACCGATCCAGGCCGGCGTCCTCGGTTACACCCTCAAGGGCCAGGATGCCATCGGCCGCGCCCAGACCGGCACCGGCAAGACCGCCGCGTTCCTCATCTCGATCATCACCCAGCTGCTGCAGACCCCGGCGCCGAAAGAGCGCTACATGGGCGAGCCGCGCGCGCTGATCATCGCGCCGACCCGTGAGCTGGTGGTACAGATCGCCAAGGACGCCGCCGAGCTGACCAAGTACACCGGGCTCAACGTCATGAGCTTCGTCGGCGGCATGGACTTCGACAAGCAGCTCAAGCAGCTGGAGTCGCGCTTCTGCGACATCCTCGTGGCCACCCCGGGCCGTCTGCTGGACTTCAACCAGCGCGGCGAGGTGCACCTGGACATGGTCGAGGTGATGGTCCTCGACGAAGCCGACCGCATGCTCGACATGGGCTTCATCCCGCAGGTGCGCCAGATCATCCGCCAGACGCCGATGAAGGGTGACCGCCAGACCCTGCTGTTCTCCGCCACCTTCACCGAAGACGTGATGAACCTGGCCAAGCAGTGGACGGTCAACCCGGCCATCGTCGAGATCGAGCCGGAGAACGTCGCCAGCGACACCGTCGAGCAGCACGTCTACGCCGTCGCCTCCAGCGACAAGTACAAGCTGCTGTACAACCTGGTCACGCAGAACGCCTGGGACCGGGTGATGGTCTTCGCCAACCGCAAGGACGAAGTGCGCCGCATCGAGGAACGCCTGACCCGTGACGGCGTCAGCGCCGCGCAGATGTCCGGTGACGTGCCGCAGCACAAGCGCATCAAGGTGCTCGAAGGCTTCCGTGCCGGACACATCCGCGTACTGGTCGCCACTGACGTGGCCGGTCGCGGCATCCACGTCGACGGCATCAGCCACGTGATCAACTTCACCCTGCCGGAAGACCCGGACGACTACGTGCACCGCATCGGTCGTACCGGCCGCGCCGGCACCAGCGGCACCTCGATCAGCTTCGCCGGCGAGGACGACGCCTTCGCCCTGCCGCCGATCGAAGAACTGATCGGGCGCAAGATCCAGTGCGAGATGCCGCCGGACGAGCTGCTCAAGGCCGTGCCGCGCAAGCACTGAAGCGACGGCGAGCGAACAAAGGCGAAGCCTGTGGCTTCGCCTTTTTCATTTGACCCCATCGAACGACACGACATGCAGCACTGCGACTACCTCATCATCGGCGGCGGTATCGCCGGCGCCTCCACCGGCTACTTTCTCGCCGGCCACGGCAAGACCATCGTCCTGGAGCGCGAGGCGCAACCGGGCTACCACTCCACCGGTCGCTCGGCCGCGCTCTACACCGTGGCCTACGGCACGCCTCAGGTGCGCGCACTGACCGCCGCCAGCCGCGCCTTCTACGATGCGCCACCCGCAGGCTTCTGCGACCACCCGCTGCTCACCCCGCGTGGCGAACTGGTGGTGGATTTCAGCGGCGATGCGGCCGAACTGCAGCGCCAGTTCGAGCAGGCGCGCCAACAGGTCGCCGAGGCTCGCCTGCTCAGCGCCGAGCAGGCCTGCGCCATGGTGCCGGTGCTGCGTCGCGAACGGGTCCGGGGGGCGCTGTACGACCCCAGCGCCGCCGACATCGATACCGCCGCCCTGCACCAGGGCTACCTGCGCGGCATCCGCCAGCTGGGTGGCGAAATACACTGCGACCGCGAGGTGCTGGCGATCAGCCGCAGCGCCGCGGGCTGGCAGGTGGATTGCGCGGGGCAACGCTACAGCGCCACGCTGCTGATCAACGCCGCCGGCGCCTGGTGCGACCAGATCGCCCAGCTGGCCGGGCTGCCCGGTATCGGCCTGCAACCCAAACGACGCGCCGCCTTCACCTTCCAAGCCGGCGCGGGCATCGACTGCCAGAACTGGCCGGCGCTGGTCAGCCTGGACGAATCCTTCTACTTCAAGCCCGATGCCGGTCTGCTGCTGGGTTCACCGGCCAATGCCGACCCGGTGGCGGCCCATGACGTGCAGCCGGAAGAGCTGGACATCGCCCTCGGCATCCACCAGATCGAAACCCATACCAGCCTGCAGATTCGCCGCCCGGAGCACACCTGGGCCGGCCTGCGCAGCTTCGTTGCCGACGGCGACCTGGTCGGCGGCTTCGATGCGCAGGCGGCGGGCTTCTTCTGGGTCGCCGCACAGGGCGGCTACGGCATCCAGACCAGCGCGGCCATGGGCCAGGCCTGCGCCGCGCTGATCCGCAAGCAGCCGCTGCCGGAACAGCTGATCGCCGCCGGCCTGACCGCCGCCATGCTCAGCCCGCAGCGGCTGCTCGGCTGACGCCTCATCAGTCGACGGGACGTTCGGCGGATGGTTCGTCGTGCGGCCTGTCGCTGCCCTCCTCCTCGGCCTCAGCGTTGCCCAGGGCGCGGTTGGTGGAGTCCTGCAAGGCGTCCACCTGGCGGTTGACCTCGTCCACCACCTCTCCGACCGAGCCCTCGATCAACGCCTGCGCTTCCTTCTTCGCCTCGTCGGCCAGTTTCTGCGCCGACTGCTCGGCGGCCTCGCAGCCGGCCAGGGTGAACACAATGGCGCCCAAGGCAGCGAATGCCAGGGGGCGTTTGCGGCAACTATTCATCAGTGATTCTCCAGTTTCGGGCTGCCTCCGACCACGCCAGCGGCGTGGCCGGGGCGAGCATCAATGTTCGTGTGGCTGCGATTGGCCACGGGTCTTGTACAGCGACAGCGCCACGCCACCGACCAGCAGGCCGAGGGTCACGCTCAGGGATACGGCCGCCGGGATCTTGCCGATGATGCCCACCAGGAAGATCTTCGTGCCGATGAACACCAGCACCAGGGCCAGTGCGTACTTGAGATAGGCAAAGCGGTGGATCAGCGCGGCCAGGGCGAAGTACAGGGCGCGCAGGCCGAGGATGGCGAAGATGTTCGAGGTGTAGACGATGAACGGATCCTGGGTGATGGCGAAGATCGCCGGCACGCTGTCGATGGCGAACACCAGGTCGGCACACTCGATCAGGATCAGCGCGAGGAACAGCGGCGTCACCCACAGCACGCGGCGTCCGTTGCCATCGTCCTGGCGCACGAAGAAGCGCTGGCCGTGCAGGCCGTCGGTCACGCGCAGGTGCTTGCGCAGGAACCTGACCAGCAGGTTGTTCTGCAGGTCCGGTGCGTCGTCCAGCCTGGAGAACAGCATCTTCACTCCGGTGAAGAACAGGAACGCACCGAACAGGTAGAGCACCCAGCTGAATTCATGGATCAGCGCCGCCCCCAGGCCGATCATGATCGCGCGCAGCACCAGCACCCCCATGATTCCCCAGAACAGCACCTTGTGCTGATACTGCCGCGGGATCGCCAGGAAGCTGAAGATCATGGCCATGAGGAACACGTTGTCCATCGACAACGATTTTTCGATCAGGAAGCCGGTGAGGTAATCCATGCTGGCGTCGCCGCCCTTCTGGAAGAACACCCAGACGCCGAACAGCAGGCCGGCGCTGATGTAGCCGGCGGACAGCAACAGGCTCTCGCGCACGCCGATCTCGCGATTGTCGCGATGCAGCACGCCAAGGTCGAAGGCCAGCAGGGAGATGACGACAGCGATGAAGACCAGCCACAACCAGGTGGCCGTACCGAGGAAGTCGGCGAAGAGGAACGGTTCGAGGGCAGTCATGAGCCCCTCCTACAGTCAGATTGAACAGACTGTGATTCCGACATCGCGGTGTTAACCGCCAGAGGGGCCCGGCATCACGGGCGCCAATATATTCAGGCCGTGAACGCCGCTCAACGGGACGAGCTTTGCAAATTATTTCCTGCCAGCGGCATCCGCCTCACGCGCGGGAGACGCCCGCCAGAGCGCCCGCCAGCAGCACTCAGAACAGCCTGTACTGCCCGTCCAGCAGGCGCTCGAAGTCGCCACCGACGAACGGCAGGATGGCATCGGCCACCGGCTTCAGCTGGCGGCTGATGTAATGCTCGTAGTCGACGGGTGACAGCAGGCGCTCCAGCGGCTGCGGCCCGCCCCTGGTGATCAGGTAGCTGATCCAGCCGCCGCGCTGGTACTGCAGCGGCCTGCCCAGGTGCTGGTTGTGCTCGTCGGCCAGGCGCGCGGCGCGCACGTGTGGCGGCACGTTGCGCTGGTAATCGTCGAGGCGCCGGCGCAGGCGCTTGCGATAGACCAGCAGTTCATCCAGCTCACCGCCCAGGGTGCGCTCGACGTAGTCGCGCACGTACGCCTCGTAGGGCTCGCCGGCGAAGACCAGCCGGTACAGCTCCTGCTGGAAGCGCTGCGCCAGCGGCGACCAGTCGGTGCGCACCGTTTCCAGGCCCTTGAACACCATGCGCTCGGCGCCAGCGGCGTCGCGCACCAGGCCGGCATAGCGTTTCTTGCTGCCCTCTTCGGTGCCACGGATGGTGGGCATCAGAAAGCGCCGGTAGTGGGTCTCGAACTGCAGCTCCAGCGCACTGTCCAGCCCGTACGTGTGCTGCAGGTGCTCGCGCCACCAGGCATTCACGCGAGCCACCAGCGCGCGGCCGATGCGCGCCGCCTCGTCCTCGTCATGCGCCCGACCGAGCCAGACGAAGGTGGAGTCGGTATCGCCATAGATCACCGCGTGCCCCTCGGCCTCGATCAGCTCGCGGGTGCGTTTCATGATCTGGTGCCCGCGCAGGGTGATGGACGACGCCAGGCGCGGGTCGAAGAAGCGGCAGCCGCTGGAGCCAAGCACACCGTAGAAGGCGTTCATGATGATCTTCAGCGCCTGCGACAGCGCCGCATTGCCGTCGCGCTTGGCCGTCTCGCGCCCCTGCCACACGCGCTCGACGATGCTCGGCAGGCAGTGCTGCGTGCGCGAGAAGCGCGCGCCGCGAAAGCCTTCCACCGAATGCGCGTCGTCCGGGCGCTGCAGGCCTTCGACCAGCCCCACCGGATCGATCAGGAAGCTGCGGATGATCGACGGATACAGGCTCTTGTAGTCCAGCACCAGCACCGAGTCGTAGAGCCCCGGACGCGAATCCATGACGAAACCGCCCGGGCTGTTCTCGCCGCGGATGTCACCGAGGTTGGGCGCGACGAAGCCGAGGCGATGCATCGGCGGCAGGTACAGATGGGTGAACGCCGCGACCGAGCCACCACTGCGATCGGCGGCCAGGCCGGTGACGCTGGAGCGCTCCAGCAGGAAGGCGAGCAGCTCGGTGTGGGCGAAGATGCGTGTGACCAGCTCGCAGTCCTTGAGGTTGTAGTGCGCCAGCGCCGGCCTGTCCTCGTCGAACATGCGCTGGATCTCGTCCATGCGTGCATAGGGCGTGTCGATCGCCTTGCCTTCGCCCAGCAGGGTCTGCGCCACCGACTCCAGGCTGAACGAAGGGAAGCTCCAGGTGGCCGAGCGCAAGGCTTCGATACCATCGATGATCAGCCGCCCGGCCGCCTCGGCGAAGTAGTGCTGGCTGCTGTTGTGCTGACGCCAGCCGAGCACGTCGCCACCACGCCCCAGGCGCAGCGGCACCTTGAACTGCTCGGCGTGCTCACGCAGCACGCGCAGGTCGAACTGCACCAGGTTCCAGCCGATGATGGCGTCGGGGTCATGCTGCTCCAGCCAGGCATTCAGGCACTCGAGCAGCGCCTTGCGGCTGTCGCAGTAGGCGAGGTCGAAGTCGACGCCGCTGGCGTCACCGTTGGCCGGGCCGAGCATGTAGACCTGACGCTGGCCACAGCCCTCCAGGGCGATGGAGTACAGCTCGCCACGGGCGCTGGTCTCGATATCCAGCGAGACCAGGCTCAGGCGCGGGCGGTAGTCGGCGGCCGGCCTGAGCGACTTGCACAGCAGGCTGCCGTCCGCCTGTTCGACACCCTCGAAGGCGACGCTGGCGGTGATGAAGCGTTCCATCAGGTAACGCTCCGGCGGACGGATATCGGCCTCGTAGACATCCACGCCGACCTGGCGCAGCTTCTTCTCCAGTTGCAGCAACTGGCGGTACTGACGGCAATACAGGCCCAGCACCGGGCGCTGGCGGAAATCACGCAGGGCCAGCTCGCGCAACTCGGCGCCCTGTTCATTGCGCAGCAACGGCTCGGCCCAGGCGCGCTGCTCGAGCGGAATGAACGCCACCGACTCCTGCAACGGCAGGCGCACCTGTAGCGGGCCGGCATCGGTGGCCAGCCAGAAGGCCACCTCGGTGCCTTGCGGCGTATCGCGCCAATGGCGGCTGAGCACGAAGCCTTGCTGGAGTTGGGTCATCGGGAATGGGCTGCGGATTCAAACTCGGTGCTTACGTGCTACGTGTGGGAGGGGCTTGAGCCGCGACCGTCGCCGCTAAAGCGCCTCCCACAGGGCGTGCACTTCAAATGGCCGGCCATTCTACGCCAGCGGTTACAATGGCGCCTTTTTCAGGAGGGACGCGATGAGCGACACCCTGCCCTACGGCACTCTCGACGCGTCCTACCAGGCTGCCGGCGGTATCGATGGCCTGCGCCGGCTGGTCGACGACTTCTACCGGCTGATGGACG
This sequence comes from Ectopseudomonas khazarica, assembly GCF_017915135.1. Lineage (NCBI taxonomy): Bacteria > Pseudomonadati > Pseudomonadota > Gammaproteobacteria > Pseudomonadales > Pseudomonadaceae > Ectopseudomonas > Ectopseudomonas khazarica. The sequence continues at coordinate 4,160,457 of NZ_CP068551.1, forward strand.
AACGTCCCGAGGCCGCTGCCCTGCGCGCCCTGCATCCGGCCGACCTGAGCGCGTCGCGGGACAAGCTGGCGTGCTTTCTCAGCGGCTGGCTGGGCGGGCCGCGCCTGTTCGCCGAGAAATACGGCAGCATCAGCATCCCGGCCTTCCATTCGCAGTGGCCAATCGACCAGGCCCTGGCCGAGAGCTGGCTGAGCTGCATGGCCGGCGCCATCGCCCTGCAGGGCTATGCGCCGGCATTCGCCGACTACCTGCTGAGGCAACTGCGCGTGCCTGCCGAACGCTCGGTGCAGGCCAGTCAGAATCGTCACCGCAAGGAAACCCCGACATGAGCAACGAACTGATCATCGAAGACCTGCAACCCGGCGACGGCAAGGCCGTGGTCAAGGGCGCCCTGATCACCACCCAGTACCGTGGCTGGCTGGCCGACGGCAGCGAGTTCGACTCGTCCTTCTCGCGCGGCAAGCCGTTCCAGTGCGTGATCGGCACCGGGCGGGTGATCAAGGGCTGGGACCAGGGCCTGATGGGCATGCAGGTCGGCGGCAAGCGCAAGCTGCAGGTACCGGCGCACCTGGGTTACGGCGATCGCAGCGTCGGCTCGATCCCTGCCAACGCCGACCTGACCTTCGAGATCGAACTGCTGGAAGTGCTGACCCGCGATGACTGACGCGCCCCTCGCCACCCTGCGCCAGCACCTGTTGCAGGCGCTGCACAACCCGCCCGGCGACGAGACCCGGCGGCTGTTCCATGGCCGTGGCCGTTGCTGGCCGGGGTTGGAGCAGATCACCGTCGACTGGCTGTCGGGCATCGTCCTGGTCATGCTGTTCCGCGAGCCGGATGCCGCCCTGCGCCCGTTGCTGCTGGAACTGCTGGACACGCCAGAGTGGCAGGCCAGCGGCGCCCGCGGCCTGCTGCTGCAGCATCGCTACGTGCACGGCAGCGAGAGCGAATGGCTGGCCGGCGAGGAGCAGGCGCAGTGGACGATCCGCGAGGACGGCCTGCGCTACCTGCTCGACCTGGGCAGCAAGCAGAACAGCGGCCTGTTCCTCGACATGCGCCTGGGCCGCCAGTGGGTGCGCCAGCAGGCGGCCGGCAAGCGCGTGCTCAACCTGTTCGCCTACACCTGCGGCTTCTCCGTGGCAGCCATTGCCGGTGGAGCGACGCGGGTGGTCAACCTGGACATGGCGCGTGCCGCCCTGACCCGTGGACGCGACAATCACCGCCTCAACCAGCACGACCTGAGCCAGGTGGAGTTTCTCGGCCACGAGTTGTTCAAGTCCTGGGGCAAGGTGCGCAAGAGCGGGCCTTACGACCTGATCATCATCGACCCGCCGAGCTTCCAGAAAGGCAGCTTCGCCCTCACCCAGGACTACGCCCGCATCCTCCGTCGCCTGCCGGAGCTGCTCGGCGAACGGGGTACGGTACTGGCCTGCGTCAATGACCCGGACACCGGCCCGGACTTCCTCATCGCCGGCATGGCCGCCGAGGCGCCACAGCTGCGTTTCGTCGAGCGCCTGGACAACCCGCCGGAGTTTCCCGACATCTCGCCGGAAAGCGGCCTGAAGGCACTGGTGTTCGAGCTGTAGCCAGGCTCAATCCGACCTAGCGAATGCCCAGGCGCTTGGCCAGGCGGCTGAGGTTGGCTCGATCCACCCCCAGCTCACGCGCCGCATCGGCCCACTTGCCGTGATGACGCGCCAGGCACTGTTCGATCAGCTGGCGCTGGAAGGCGTCCACCGCCGTGCGCAGCTCCAGGCCTGCCGGCACCGGCTCTGCACTGGCCAGCGTCGCCTCCACGGCGCTGTTCGCAGCCCCCGTCGGCAGGTCCAGGTCCTGCACCTCCAGGCTGAGAATGCGCGGCCGCTCGTCATGCCGCGCCAGCGCCTTGATCGCGGCGCGGCCCACCAGATGCTCCAGCTCGCGCACGTTGCCCGGCCAGTCATGCGCCAGCAGCGCCTTCTGCGCCTCGGCCGCCAGGCGCAGGCTGCGCAAGCCGAGACGCGCGCGATTCTCTTCGAGGAAATACCCCGCCAGCAGCAGCACGTCACGGCCGCGCTCACGCAGCGGTGGCACAGGCAGCGGGTAGACACTCAGGCGGTGGTACAGATCGGCGCGGAAACGCCCGGCGCGTACCTCGGCGGCGAGGTCACGGTTGGTGGCGGCGATCACCCGCACGTCGACACGATGCTCGCGGTCCGAGCCGACCCGCTGCAGCTGCCCGCTCTGCAACACGCGCAGCAGCTTGGCCTGCACCGCCAGTGGCAGCTCGCCGACCTCGTCGAGGAACAGGCTGCCGCCGTCGGCCAGCTCGAACTTGCCACTGCGCTCGTTCACCGCGCCGGAGAAGGCGCCACGCACGTGGCCGAACAACTCGCTTTCCACCAGCGAATCAGGCAGCGCAGCGCAGTTGAGGCTGACCAGCGGCCGCCGCGCACGCGGTGACGCGGCATGAATGGCCTCGGCCACCAGCTCCTTGCCGACGCCGGTTTCGCCGGTGATCAGCACGGTGAGCGGGCTGTCGCCCACCAGGCGAATCTCATCCTGCAGCTTGCGTAACGCCGCACTCTGCCCCACCAGCTCGCGCGGTTGCTGGCGTGCCTGCTTGTACAGCTCGGTGAGCTGGCGCTCGGTCTCGACGCGCTGGGCCAGGCCGCTGATGCGCTCGCTGGCCTTGACCGTGGCGGCCGCCAGGCTGGCGAACGCATCCAGGCTGTCCAGGTCGACGTGCGCGAAGCTCGAAGGGTCGAGCGCGTCCAGCGTCAGCAGGCCCCACAGCTGATCATCCAGGTACAGCGGACAGCCCAGGCAGTCGTGCACCTCCAGGTGACCGTGCAGGCCGTCGACCAGCCCATCGTAGGGGTCGGGCAAGCCACAGTCGGCGGCGAAACGGGTCGGGCCACGATGCTCCACCAGTGCCGCCAGGCGGGGATGTTCACTGATCCTGAAACGCCGCCCCAGGGTATCGGCACTCAGCCCCTCCACCGCCACCGGCAACAGCAGTTCGCCATCGAACTTGAGCAGCGCCACTGCATCGCAGGGGAACAGCCGGCGCAATGCGGCCAGCAAGCGCCGGTAGCGCTCGCCATCGTCCAGTTCGCGGGACAGGTCGGCGACCAGGGGGATCAGCGTTTCGAGCAAGGGATTAGTGGTCATATCGACTGCCAGAAGTCTTTATGACACAAGAAGAGTTGCTGTCATAAATACCGCAAAAAATATAAGCCATTGATTTTAAACAACAAAATAAATGGCACGCTTAATGGAATGAATAGAGCGCTAACGCTAGCACGTCGGCAATGGCCAGACGAGCCACCCCGGCGCCTTTATTTGCCTTGCGGAGACCCTCCCCATGCTCACCACCACCCAACGCGACCTGATCAAAGCCACCGTCCCACTTCTGGAAAGCGGCGGCGAAGCGCTGACCACTCACTTCTACCGGATGATGCTCAGCGAGTTTCCGCAGGTGCGCCCGCTGTTCAATCAGGCCCACCAGGCCAGCGGCGATCAGCCCCGCGCCCTGGCCAACGGCGTGCTCATGTACGCCCGTCACATCGACCGCCTCGAGGCCCTGGGACCGCTGGTCAAGCAGGTGGTGAACAAGCACGTCGCCCTGCAGATCCTGCCGGAGCACTACCCTATCGTCGGTGGCTGCCTGCTGCGCGCCATCCGCGAAGTGCTGGGCGCCGAAGTCGCCACCGATGCGGTGATCGACGCCTGGGCCGTGGCCTACCAGCAACTGGCCGACATCTTCATCGGCGCCGAGGAACAGCTGTACCAGCAGAACGCCGCAGCCCCCGGCGGCTGGCGTGGTGCGCGCCGTTTCCGGGTGGCTCGCAAGGTCGGCGAGAGCGACGAGATCACCTCCTTCCACCTGATACCGGTCGATGGCGGGCCCCTGCTCGACTACCTGCCGGGCCAGTACATCGGCATGCGCCTGCTGCTGGACGGCGAGGAGGTCCGCCGCAACTATTCGCTGTCGGCCCTGGCCAACGGCCGCGAGTACCGCATCAGCGTCAAGCGCGAAGTGGGCGGGCGCGTCTCCAACCACCTGCACGACAACGTCCGGGAAGGCGATGAGCTGGACCTGTTCCCACCTGCCGGCGACTTCTCCCTGAGCGAGTCGGACAAACCGCTGGCGCTGATCACTGCCGGCGTGGGCATCACGCCGGCGCTGGCGATGCTCGACGCGGCGCGCCACTCCGGGCGGCCCATCCATTTCATCCACTGCGCGCGCAATGCGGACGTGCACGCCTTCCGCGACTGGGTCGACGCACAGGTCGCCGAGCACCCGCAGATCCGCCACTACGTCTGCTACAGCGAGCCAGGCGCCGCTGACCAGGCCGATGCCACCGGCTACCTCAGCCAGGAGTTGCTCGCGCAGTGGCTGCCCGCCGAACGCGACCTGGACGCCTATTTCCTCGGTCCCAAACCCTTCATGGCTCAGGTCAAGCGCCATCTGCAGGCACTGGGCGTCCCGGATGAACAGAGCCGCTACGAGTTCTTCGGCCCGGCTTCGGCACTGGACAGCTGATCGATCAGGAGGTGAATCATGTACCCGCTCAATCTTCCACCCGTACAGATCCTGCTGCTGTCCACCCGCCTGCTCTGGGCCGGCCTGCTGCTTCTGATCCTGGGCCTGGTCGCGGCCTACGGCCTGGACAAGCAGCTGAGCCTGGCCGCGCTGGTACTGGCACACAGCCTGACGCTGATCGGCCCGAGCGTGCTGAAGATCGGCTACGTGCTGCGCCTGATCGCCCAGGCGCGGCTGGCAGAAGGAGCGGGTACGCATGCAGTTGCTTGATCGCAAACAGGCGCTGGCGGTACTGCCGCTCTGGCGCCTGGGCTTTCGCGCCTTCTTCCTCGCCGGAGCCGTCTTCGCCCTGCTCGCCATCGCCCTCTGGGCCCTGGCCTTGCAGGGTGCGGTGAGCCTCGTGGCGGTGCCCGGCGGCATGCTGGCCTGGCACCGCCACGAGATGCCGTTCGGCTTCGCCCTGGCGATCATCGCCGGCTTCCTGCTCACGGCCGTACAGAACTGGACGGGACGCCCCGGCCTCAGCGGACGGCCACTGATCGCCCTGTTCGGGCTGTGGCTGGCTGCACGCCTGGCCTGGTTCGTGCCCGTGCCGCCGGGTGTCCTGATCGGCCTGCAACTGGCCTTCGTCGGCCTGTTCATCGCGCAGATGGCGCGCCAGCTGATCAGCGCCAGGCAGCGCAACAACTACCCGATCCTGCTGGTGCTGGCCCTGCTCGCCCTGTGCCAGTCACTGACCCTCGCCGGCCTGGCGCAGGGCGACGACGACCTGCAACGTCGCGGGGCACTGGCCGCCCTGTGGCTGATCGCTGTGCTGCTGAGCCTGATCGGCGGGCGGGTGATCCCCTTCTTCACCCAGCGCGGCCTGGGCCGCAGCGAGGCCTTCGCCCCCCATCCCTGGCAGGACCGCGCGCTGCTGCTCGGCGGCGTGCTGGCCGCCGCGCTGAATGCCAGCGGATACGGGCTGCAGGCGCAGCCCTGGCTGGCCACGCTGTTCGTCGGCCTGGCCACGCTGCACGGCCTGCGCCTGTGGCGCTGGTACCTGCCCGGCATCTGGCGCGTGCCCTTGCTCTGGTCGCTGCACCTGGCCTATGCCTGGCTGCTGCTGGCCGCCCTCGGCATGGCAGCCTGGCACCTGGGCTGGCTGCCCCAGGCCAGCCTGGCCAGCCACGCACTGGCAGTGGGGGCGATGGGTGGGTTGATCCTGGCGATGATGGCGCGGGTCAGCCTCGGTCATACCGGGCGTCCGCTGCAGCCTCCCAGGGCCATGGCCTGGGCCTTCGCCCTGATCAACCTGGGTGCACTGCTCCGGGTCGCAGCCGGCGGAGACTGGCTGTGGCTGGCGGCGCTGTGCTGGGGGATGGCGTTCGCCCTGTTCAGCCTGAACTACGCGCCCATGCTGTGCCGGGCGCGGCTGGACGGGCATCCCGGCTGAACGGCAACGCCGAAACGTCTCACTCGACCAGGGTGCAGGCCATCACCAGGGCGTCTTCGCGACCACCCACGGCCGGGTAGTAGTCGCGCCGGCGCCCCACTTCGTTGAAGCCGAAACGCTCGTACAGGCGGTAGGCCCCCTGGTTGCTGGCGCGCACTTCGAGGAAGCACTCGCGCCCGCCCAGCTCGTGGGCTTCCTTCATCAGGTGCTCGAGCAGGCACAGGCCAAGGCCACGGCCCTGGCTCTCGGGCTTGACGGTGATGTTGAGCAGGTGCGCTTCATCGAGGATCAGGTTGATCACGCCATGCCCGACCTGCTGCCCGCCTTCGAACATCAGCCAGCAGTTGTAGGACTTCAGCGCGTCGCTGAAGATGCCGCGCGTCCACGGGTGGCTGAAGGCGGCGTACTCCACTTTCAGCACGGCATCGAGATCCGCCTCGGTCATCGGGCGGAAGGAAATCGCATCGCTCATGGGGCGTCACTCGGGCGCAAGGGTGGGATTCTCAGGAACGAGCAGGTGCCAGCCAGCGCTGCCGGACACGCCGCATGGCCTGCCACAGTTCGCGCTTGCGCGTGGGCTCTTCCATCAGCAGCTCCAGGCCCGGCAACGCCCAGCAGGCGCCAAGGCCATCGATCTGCAACTCGCGGTTGTAGCTGTGCTCGTCAGCTTCACCGGCGAAGCGAATGGCCGGCAGGCCGACCAGCCAGAGGCAGGTGCTTGGCTGCTCTTCCAGGCGTGCAGCGACGAAGCTCTGCACGAACTCCAGCGCCGCCTGCGGGCCCTGGTCCATGTTGCCGCGCACCAGCAGCGGCCAGCGCACCGGCTCGCCCAGCAGCTGCGGGCTGTCCGGCAGGCCGGCGGCACGCAGCAGGTCCTTGAGCAGAATGTAGGCCGGGTCACGGCTCTGGAAGGGCTCGCCAGTGGGCAGCTCCACCAGCAGCGCGCAGTCGCCGGCACGCAGCAGCTGCAGGGCGAAGCGCGGCGGCGGGACGTTGACCCGCACCGGCTTCTCCTCGACCGGCTCCGGCGCGGCGACGGGCGTCTCGACAGCCGCCTGACGCGGCTGAGCAGCTGGTCGTGGAATCTCGATCCTGGGGCGCTCGGCAGGCGCCTCGCGTACCGCTTCGACGGCCGCCAGCGGCGCCTCGGCCTGCGCCGGCTGCGGTTCTTCAGCGGGCGGCGGCGCGAGCAGCTCCTGACGCGACGGCGCGGCGAAAGGCAGCTCGGTACGCGGCAGCCAGGTGGCCACCTGCATGGCATCGAGGTAGGCGCGACGGCGCAGCTCGGTGTTCAAACCAGCGGTATCCAGTGCAGTCAGTTGAAAGAGGTGGGATTGTCGCGTGAATCGACGCCTGCGGATAGTCCCTGAGCACCCCGCGTCAGTTGCTGCAGCAGCGTGACGAAGGCCTGCGCCGGTGGACTCAGGTAGCAGGGCTTGCGCTGCAGCAGGCCGATGCTGCGCACGGGCGCCTCGGCCAGAACGTGCACGGCGAGGCTGCCATCGCCGTTGAAGGTATCGGCGACACTCGCCGGCAGCAGCGCATAGCCCAGCCCGGAGCGGGCCAGCGCCGCGGCGCTGCTCATGTAGGCCACCTCCCACGCCGGCTCGCGCAGCAGGCCCATGCGCTGCAACGTGGCATCGGCCATGCCGCGCAGGCTGGTGTCACGGGTGGTAGCGATGTAGTCCTGCTCGCGCAGTGCAGCCAGCAGGGCCTTGCCGTGCAGGCGAGCCGAACCACGTACCAGCAGCACCAGGCTGTCGTCGTACAGCGGCCGAAAATCCAGCGCCCCGAGATCGTCCGCCGCCGAGGTGATGGCGAAATCCACCTCGGCGGCGCTCACCCATTGGCGGATCTCTCCGGCACGGCCATCACACAGGCTGATGTCGATGCCGGGATAGCGCCGTCGGTACTCCTGCAACACCCGTGGCAACGGCTCGATCGCCACCGACGGCAACACGGCGATGCGCAGCGAGCCACTCTCGAGATGCAACTGCTCGCGGGCATCGTGCACGGCGTTGTCCATGTCGCGCAGCAGGCGCCGCGCCTGCTCGAGAAAACGCAGGCCGGCATCGGTCAGCTCGACGCTGCGCGTGTTGCGCGCCAGCAGCGACAGGCCGAGGGCGTCCTCGAGCTTGCGCAGGCTGTAGCTCAACGCGGGTTGCGACAGGTGAATCTGTTCGGCGGCGCGGCTGAAGCTGCGCTGTTCGGCGATCAGGACGAACGCCTGAAGCTGACGGAAGCTGATATCCATGACGAGGCAACTTATAAAACATGCTTATTAATTCATATCACATTTCGAATTCACAACTAAATCGCCACAGGTCAACCTTGCCCCAGACCTGACCGTTAAATGGATCGACAATGACCACAACAGTCCATATCGGGTGCGGGGCGGGCTTCGCCAACGACCGTCCCGATGCCGCGCTGGCCCTGGCCAACGACCTCGCCGCTCGCGCTGGCCGGCGCTTTCTGTTCTTCGAGCTGCTGGCCGAACGCACCCTGGCCGAATCCCAGCTGCGCCGCCTCAACGACGCCCAGAGCGGCTACGCCCTGCGCCTGTTCGACTTCCTCGAGCCGGTGCTGGAGACCTGCCTGGACGCCGGCATCCCCATCATCACCAACGGCGGCGCCGCCAACCCGGTTGCCGCAGCCCGCCGCCTGCGCCAGCGCCTGGACACCACGCGCCACGCAGCGGCACGCATCGCCTGCGTACTGGGTGACGACCTGCTGGATGCCGGCATCGAGCTGCAACGCTGGCTGCCCGCGTCGCTCGATGGCGAGGTGGTCTCGGTCAACGTCTACAGCGGGGCCGATGGCATCACCGACGCACTGGACCAGGGGGCCGACATCGTGCTCTGCGGCCGTGTCGCCGACCCCAGCCTGGCGGTCGGCCCGCTGCGCCATGCCTTCGGCTGGGCGGCCGATGACTGGCAACGCATCGCCCAGGCCACTGCGGTCGGCCATCTACTCGAATGCTGCACCCAGGTCAGCGGCGGCTACTTCGCCCATCCGGGCGTGAAGGACGTGCCGGACCTGGCCAACGTCGGCTGCCCCATCGCCACGGTCGCGGCCGATGGCCGCGTGGTCATCGGCAAGGCGGCCGGTACCGGCGGCTGCGTCACCGAGCGCACGGTCAAGGAACAGTTGCTCTACGAAGTGCATGATCCGGCCGCCTACCTGACGCCGGACGTGGTCATGGACCTGAGCCAGGTGCGCGTGCGCCAGGTCGCCATCGACCAGGTCGAGGTGAGCGGCGTGCAGGGCAAACCACGCCCCACGCAGCTCAAGGGGCTGATCGGCCTGCGCGGCAAGTGGTTCGCCGAGGCGGAGATTTCCTACGCCGGCCCAGGCGCGGCAGCCCGCGCCGCACTGGCACGCGACATCCTGCTGCAACGCTGCGCCAGGCTGGCCCCTCGGCTCACGCCATGGATCGATGTCATCGGTGTCGCCAGCCTGTTCAACGATGCCGCCGGCCAGTGGCTGCAGCAGCGCCTGGCACAGGCATCCGACTGCCAGGACGCGCGCCTGCGCATCAGCTTCCTGGATCACGACAAGGCGCTGCTGGAGCGCCTGCTGCTCGATGCCGAATCGCTCTACACCAACGGCCCTGCCGGCGGTGGCGGGGTACGCCGGCATATCGGCGAATCGCTCGCTACGGCCAGCTTCCTTATCGAACGCACAGCGGTGCAACAACGACTGGAGTGGTTCTGATGATCGACGTCCTGCTGTGCGACTACGCCCATGCCCGCGCGGGCGACAAGGGCAACACCCTCAGCGTGGCGGTATTCGCCTTCGCCGCCGAGCACTACGCCTGGCTGGAGCGCGAGCTGACCTGCGAGCGCGTGGCGGCCTGCCTGGGCCATCGCGCCATCGGCGCGGTGACACGCTACGCACTGCCCAACCTGGGCGGCTTCAACTTCGTCGTGGAGAACGCCCTGGAAGGTGGCGTCAATGCCAGTCCCGGCCTGGACCGTCACGGCAAGAGCCTGAGTTACGCCCTGCTCGGCCTGAGGCTGCCGCCTCCCGACTGAGCGCGCACTCTCACCCTGTCTCCAACAATAACAACACCGGAGAGATCATCATGATCACCGCCCTGGGCTTCGGCCTGATGTTCCTCATCGTCACCCTGATTCTGCTGCGCCGCGTCAGCCCACTGGTGGCTTTCGTCACCCTGCCGGTGATCGCCTGCGCCATGGCCGGTTTCACCCCGAGCGAGATCGGCAAGTTCGCCACCGACGGGCTCAAGGCCGTGGCGCCCACGGCCACCCTGTTCATCTTCGCCATCCTCTACTTCGGGGTCATGCGCGAGCGTGGCCTGTTCGCCCCGCTGGTCAACTTCCTGCTGCGCAGCACGGGCGGCAAGCCGCTGGCCGTGGCACTGGTCACCGTCGCGGTGACGGCAGTGACCCACCTCGATGGCATCGGCGCCGCCACCTTCCTGCTGGTGATTCCCGCCTTGCTGCCGCTGTACCTGCGCCTGGGCATGCCGCGCGAGATGCTCCTGTGCCTGGTCGTGCTCAGCGCCGGGGTGATGAACATGGTGCCCTGGGGCGGCACCACTGCACGCGCCTCGGCGGTGACCGGCATCGACGCCTCGCAGCTGTGGATCGCGCTGATTCCGGTACAAGCGGTGGGTCTGGCCCTGGTACTGGCGCTGGCGGCGTTTCTCGGCCTGCGAGCCCAACGCAGCATTAGCGGCGATAGCCGGGTGGCCGGCGGGCCGCTGCCGGAGACCGCGCAACAGCCCGACGACAGCCGCCAGCTGAGTCTCGGCCACTGGCGCTACTGGGCCAACCTGGCGCTGACCCTGATCATCCTCGCCTGCCTGTTCACCGGCGCCTTCCCCCTGTTCGCCTGCTTCATGGTCGGCCTCGGTGTCGCGCTGCTGCTCAACTACCCGAGCCTGGCAGAGCAGAACCAGGCCGTGCTGCGTCACGCCAGCGACGCCATGCAGATGGCCCTGGTGATGCTCGCGGCCGGCATTCTGCTCGGCGTGCTGGCCGGCGCCGGGATGTCCGACGGCATGGCGCACTGGATGATCAACATCCTGCCCGACGGCTCGGCGAACTGGCTGCACCTGATCATCGGCGCCTTCGGCGTACCGCTGGGCATGCTGTTCTCCCCGGACGCTTACTACTTCGCCCTGCTGCCGGTGATCCGCGACGTCGCCGTGGCGGCCGGGGTCGACCCGGCTGCGGTGGCCAAGGCCCTGCTGATCGGCGAGAACACCGGCTTCGGCATCAGCCCGGTGGTGCCCAGCGTGTACCTGGCCATCGGCCTGGCGGGGGTCGAACTGTACCGGCACATTCGCTACACCCTGCTGTGGGCGTGGGGAATCAGCCTGGTGATGCTGGCCGCCGCCGTGCTGCTGGGCGTGGTCACGCTCTGAGCCCGGCCTGAAACGAAAAAGGATCGCCGAGGCGATCCTTTTTTCATGCTGGGGACGGGCTCAGATGGCCTGGTCCCACGGACGATCGCCGTGCTCGTCCTTGATGCGGGTGGGCAGGCCCATCACATCCAGGAGCTTGAGGAACGGCTCGGCCGGCAGCTCTTCGACGTTGACCATGCGCGACACGTCCCACTCGCCACGCGCCACCAGCAGGGCGGCGGCAACCGGCGGTACACCGGCGGTGTAGGAAATGCCCTGGCTGTCGGTCTCGACGTAGGCTTCCTTGTGGTCGGCCACGTTGTAGATGAACAGCTCGCGCGGCTGGCCATCCTTGGTGCCCTTGACCAGGTCGCCGATGCAGGTCTTGCCGCTGTAGCCCGGCGCCAGCGAAGACGGATCCGGCAGCACGGCCTTGACCACCTTCAGCGGTACCACTTCAAGACCTTCGGCAGTCTTGACCGGTTGCTCGGAGAGCAGGCCGAGGTTCTTCAGCACGGTGAAGACGTTGATGTAGTGGTCGCCGAAGCTCATCCAGAAGCGGACGTTCGGCACGTCGAGGTGCTTGGACAGCGAGTGCACCTCGTCATGGCCGGTCAGGTACAGGTTCTGCACGCCAACCACCGGCAGATCGTCGGTGCGTTTGACTTCGAACATGCTGTTGCTGGTCCATTGGCTGTTCTGCCAGCTGTAGACCGTGCCAGTGAATTCGCGGAAATTGATTTCCGGGTCGAAATTTGTGGCGAAGTACTTGCCGTGCGAGCCGGCGTTGACGTCGAGGATATCGATCGACTCGATCTTGTCGAAGTACTGCTGTTGCGCCAGTGCGGCATAGGAATTGACCACGCCCGGGTCGAAGCCGACACCGAGGATGGCGGTCACGCCCTTGTCCTGGCATTCGGCCAGGTGCTTCCACTCGTAGTTGCCATACCACGGCGGGGTTTCACAGATCTTGCTCGGGTCTTCGTGGATCGCGGTGTCCAGATAGGCCACGCCGGTATCGATACAGGCGCGCAGCACGGACATGTTGAGGAAGGCTGAGCCCACGTTGATGACGATCTGCGACTCGGTTTCACGAATCAGCGCCTTGGTCGCTTCCACGTCCAGGGCGTTCAGTGCATAGGCCTTGATCTCGCCGGGCTGCTTGAGGCTGCCCTTGGCCTGTACGCTGTCGATGATGGCCTGGCATTTGGAGATGTTCCGTGACGCGATGGCAATACGACCCAGCTCGTCGTTATGCTGCGCGCACTTGTGGGCCACCACCTTGGCGACACCTCCTGCACCAATGATAAGAACGTTCTTCTTCAATTGTTTCACCTCCTGAGTACTGCGTTTCTAGATAGGTATTGCGTTGCAAGGGAAGTGCGAGCCGTTGGGTGGACGACGCTTCAGCGTCCACCTCAGCGCCGCACCAGGGTGGACGAGCAAAGCCTCATCCACCCCAGGGGATATCACGACAGGCTGGACAGGTAGTCGTCGAACTCGAACTGGCGAGCCACCTCGACGCTACCGTCGAGTTGTTTCACCACGATGGACGGCATTTTCAGGCCGTTGAACCAGTTCTTCTTGACCATGGTGTAACCGGCGGCGTCGATGAACGACAGGCGATCACCGATCTGCGGCGGCTTGTCGAACTGGTATTCGCCGAAGATGTCGCCAGCCAGGCAGGACTTGCCGCACACCATGTAGGTGTGTTCGCCATCGTTGGGCGCCATCTTGGCGTTGAGGCGGTAGATCAGCAGATCGAGCATGTGCGCCTCGATGGAGCTGTCGACCACTGCGAGGTTCTTGCCGTTGTACAGCGTGTCGAGCACGGTCACTTCCAGCGAGGCGCTGAGGGTGATCGCCGCTTCGCCCGGCTCCAGGTAGACCTGCACGCCGTAATTCTCGGAGAAGGCCTTCAGTCGCGCACAGAAGGCATCGATCGGGTAGCCCTCGCCGGTGAAGTGGATGCCGCCACCGAGGCTGACCCACTCCACCTGCGCGAGCAGATGACCGAAGCGCTCCTCGATGGTGCCCAGCATCTTGTCGAACAGCTCGAAACTGCCGTTCTCGCAGTTGTTGTGGAACATGAAGCCGGAAATCTGCCCCATGACCGTCTCGATCTTGGCCGGGTCCCACTCGCCCAGGCGGCTGAACGGACGCGCCGGGTCGGCCAGCAGATAGTCGGAGCTGCTCACCTGCGGATTGACGCGCAGGCCACGGATGGTGCCCGAGGTCCGCTCGGCGAAACGCTCCAGCTGGCCAATGGAGTTGAAGATGATCTTGTCGCAGTTGGCGACCATCTCTTCGATCTCGTCGTCAGCCCAGGCGACGCTGTAGGCATGGGTCTCGCCCGCGAACTTCTGCCGCCCCAGTTTCAGCTCGTACAGCGAAGACGACGTGGTGCCGTCCATGTACTGCTGCATCAGGTCGAAGACCGACCAGGTGGCGAAGCATTTCAGCGCCAGCAGCGCCTTGGCACCGGAGTTTTCGCGCACGTAGGCGATCTTCTCCAGGTTGACCAGCAGCTTCTGTTTGTCGATGAGGTAGTACGGCGTCTGGATCATCTCGTCGCCCCAGCAAGGTCAGCCAGTGAGGGACATTCTGCCCCCCGGAAAAAAGTGGACGCGAATTGTGCCGATAACCGGCGCATATCGAAAGGGCATTGGAGATTTTTTGTACAACCGGTGATGACCGGAAGCTGGCCCGCCTGGAGGAGCACGCTAGGACAGCGCGGTTACAGCGGTATGACGGGGCGCCCGGTTGCCCCGTGCGAGTGGCTTCGGCCGCGACGAGCGCATGGCGCCAGGGGCCATGCGTTGCAGGCTCCGCTTCAGTTCATGGGGGTGGCGGTGAGGTTGGCGCGGATATCGGCGTTCTGCAGCTTGATGCCGTACATGGAGGTGACCGCCCCGCCGCTCGGGTGAACGTTCTGGATACGGTCGATGTTGATCTCCTTGAAATGCACCCGCCCGTTGACGGCGAAGCCCAACGGATCCGGCGACACCGGTGGGCAGCCGCTGGTGCTCTTGTTGCAGACGCTGGTCGGCGCCACGTCCAGGTTGAGGTCGACCCGTACCCCATAGCTGTTGGCACTGGCATCGCCGGGGTTGGCATCGGAGGTGTAGAAGTTGTCCACCACCAGTTGCGCGCCGGTGCCGTCGACGCCGTTCACCCGGTCCGTCTCGATGATCAGCTGGTTGCGCTTCTCGCTGTTCGACACGCTCCCCGCCGGGTTGCCCGAAGCATCGCGGACGAAGACGTTCTTCAGCCCGGCGGTGAGGCCTTCGTTGCCGCGATCCTCCCAGCGCCCGCCGCTGGCGGCACACGCCGAAGCGTTGCTGCCACTGCCGCCGACGCACAGCGCGCCGGCGCCACCGGAGCTGAGGCTGAGAGTGGAGCCCTGCTCGTAGCGGCGCAGCACGATGCGGCCGAGACTCTGTCCAGCGGCTCGGTCGCCCCAGCGTACATCGTGCACATCCAGGGTCGACCAGTAGGTGCCCTTGCTCAATTGTACACCGGCCTGGGTCACGTCCAGCGACCCATCGCGAAAGTGCATGTCGTAGCGTGTGCCCGCCAGCCACAGACCGCGACCGGTCTCATCGACGGTGATCGCCGCGTTGGCATCGGTGACGAAGAAGTCGGCGTTGTAGCGCACACCGTCGCCACTGGCGCCACCGGGACGCAGCGTAAGCTGGCCGTTGAGGGTGAAATCGTAGGCCGGGAAGATCTCCAGCAGGACCAGCAGTTCGGTGCCACCCTGCAACGGTGCGTCGGCCCCGCCGACCCGCAGACCATCGAAACTGTAGCCACCGCTGACGTTCTTCAGTCCCAGGCGCAGGCCGTCGAAATGTCCGTCATAGCCGCCACTGCCGGGCTGCGTGTCGACACTGCCGGCGTAGCAGCCGGTGCTGACGCCGCCGGCACAGCTACGGGTTAGATCGAGCGTGAGCTGACCGACACCATGGGTGCGCAGGCCGCTGAACCACATGCTGTTACCGTTATCGGTGAGCGAGACCGAGCTGCTGACCATGTTCCACGACACATCGGCGGTGATGCCCTGCAAGCCGGAATTGGGGTCACCGCCGGGACGCAGCTTGAACCAGTTCTGCCGCGCACCCTGATCCTGGAAGTTTAGGTCCAGGGCCAGGCTGCCGATCTTCTGATTGCTCGGGTTACCGATGATCAACCCGCCAAGGCTGGCGTTCAGCTTGAGGTCCTGGAAGGCCAGTTGCACATAGCGCCCACGTCCGTCCTCATCAAGGTCCAGAGTGACGCCGCTCTGGCTACGCAGCAGGCCACTGAGGTTCTCGGCGCGTAGCAGGCCGTCGTCCTTGTACTGGAACAGGCTGTCGCTGATGGTCACGTCCGGGATAAACCTCAGGCCCTCACCAGTGGCACCGCCGGCGACGATGTCAATGCTGCCGCCCAGGCGCATATCCATGTCGAACTGGCCGAAGCTGCGAGGGAAGTCGGCATAGCGGGTGTCAGGGTTGTCGGGCGTGACCAGCTCCACGCCCTCCGGGTCGCCCTGGGCCAGGTCCAAGTTGATGGCACCGATATGTGCAACCAGGCGACTGTTGCCGAACCCCAGGCGCAGCACCGAATCATGGCCGTCGCCACCGATCACGTCGAGGGCGGCCTGGTCGACGTAGGCTTCCAGGGAAGCGTCGCGCACGATCAGGTCGAAACCATTGTCGCGGTAGTACAGGGTCATCGCCTGCAGCGACAGCTGGCTGTCGTTGAGCCCCAGTCCGCTGTCACCGACGGCCCCGCCGCCGCGGACAAGCAGGCTGGCGCCCAGGGTGTAGAACAGTCGCAGAGCGCCAAAACTGTTATCGCTGCCGGCAAAGCCGAACGCGCCAACGTTGAGCTCGCTGGCACGGCCCTGGTGAACGATATGCAGCTGCTCGTCGACTACATCCAGGGTAGTCAGCGAGCTGCTGGCGGGGTCCACTGGACGATTGCTCAACGCCTCCATGCGCAGGATCTGGCCGTCCTGGTTGTAATCCACGCTCTGTGCGGCCCAGCCGCCACCACTGATCTCGACACTGATCCCACCTTGGCCGCTGACGCCGGCCAGGCTTTCGTCGTCGAGCATCTGCATGGCCATCAGGGGTGAGCCGAGCAGGCACAGGCAAAGCAATCCGTAGTGCGACATCAGGCCTCCTCAGGGTGTGGGGAAGATCAGCACGCTGCCTTGCATGCGGATGCTGCCATCGATCTTGGCGGAGAAGATCGTGGTCTGCTGGTAGCTCGGGTCACCGCCATTGGCGGCGCTCAGCGCCTTGTTCTTCCAACCGCCCTGGCTGGCCACGGCAAAGGCGAAGTTGCCGTCCTTGAAGCGAATCTCGTTGGGCAGCCCCAACGCCAGCACCTCACGCTCACCGCCAGCACTGGTGAGGGTACGGGTATCCAGGGTCAGGCCCTCGAAACTGAAGATGCCCTTGATGTTGTCCAGCACATACCAGCCGGCATTGGCACCGGAGCGCACTGCCACCCGCATGCCGCAACTCTCCGGGCTGCTGGCACCGACCAGGGCACAGCTGCGCTGGTTGGCCGTCCACTGCGCGGGGTTGTTGCTGGCGGGCGTATCCCAGAGCACGCCACCGTTCTTGTTGATGCTGAATTCGCCGGAGAGGTAGACACCACCCTGGCCGCTCAGCTCGCTCAGGGTGTCGTCATCCAGAGCCTGCATTTCCGCCAGCGCCAGGCTTGGCAGCAGCGCCAGCACGGCAATCGCTCGGCTAACGCAGGTCATAGCTGCTCACCTTCAGGTAGTTGAAGCTCAACCCGGAGATCTCGTTGCGGCCAAAGTTGTAGCCGCCGGTGGGAACCGCCGTGGGGCTGCTGCGCGTGCCGCCCATGGTGAGGTTCTCGAACACCAGGTTGGTCCGCGGCGCATTGGCATAGAAGTCGCTGGCCAGGGCCTGGCGCTGTGCCGCCGTGGTGCCGGTCGCCGTCGGGTTCTGCAACTCCAGCACGAACTGGCCGTCAGCGCTCGCCCGCAACCGCAGCGGCTGCGACTTGCCGTAGCCCAGGGCAATGTTGGCGTAACCGTTGGTGATATAGAGGGTGCGCGCGCCGCGCTGCGCAGCGGTTTCGCCGGCGGTATCGCAGTTGGCCTGGGCGCAGGACATCACCTCCAGGGTCTTGGCGAAGATGTTGATCCGCGCCTCGCCGACCAGCTCGCCATTGCCATTCTGCCCTGGGTCACCCCACAGCCGCAGGTAGGAGCCGTCCATCACCAACTGGTGGATGTCCAGCGCGAGCATCTCGGTACGTCCGGCCGATACCTGAAAATCGAAACGCATGCCCAGGTCAGCACGCCCGCTGGGGCCGGTCGAGCAGTTGGAGCCGGCACCGGCATAGCCGGCGATGCAGGGATTGCCGCCCGAAACGAGACGCTCAGGGAACTTCAGTGACAGCACGGTGATGTTGTTCGGTGTGGTCTGCACCCACTGCCCGTCGTCACGCAGGCTGCGCAGCTCCTCCCCCTTGGCCAGCTCCAGCTCGAAGGGATGGTCCAGGCTGCCGATGGTCACCGGATTGAGATTGCTGCCCTTGTCACTGCCGGCGGCCCCCAGATAGAGGTTATTCAGGGAGATGGGCACGTTGCGCCCCTGACCGTCGGTGATGTCGTTGATCACGATCTGCGCACCGGAACCATCCAGCAGCACCTGATCCAGCACGAAGCCCAGGCCGGCGCCCTGCACGTCGGACATTTCCGCGTCACTCAGCGGCTCCATCGCCTGGGCCGAAGCGCCGAGCATTACGCCAAGCAGCAAGTGGAGTGCGCGAATATCCATGGTCAGCACCCCGAGACGGCGCTGCCAAGGCAGGTGTCTTGGCGCGGGATACCGTTAAGCGCCTGGTTGAAGTCGAATTTTATCCCCGCCACAAGGTTGCCGTTGGCATCGCGGTATTTGGGAATATTGAGAAACGCACCTGCGACGGTATTGATCAGTTCGGAAGTATCCATATCTCGCCATTGCAGATCCTTTAATTGCAGCGAGATGAAGACCCCCTTGGCAGCCTGATCCATACCAGGCGCGCTGACGTTACCGATGTTCAGCGACCGGAACTGGCTGAGGTTGAAGCAAGTGGAAATGCCGATGATCTGACAACCTTGAGAGGGAAACGCGCTCAGCAACCCACCGAGTAGATTGCAGTTGGCGACACACTGCACGACCGAACCATCCTTCAGCCCGGCCTGGTTGGCCCGTACGGAATCCGGCGTGCCGTTGTTCACCAACTCGGCCTCGGAACGAATGGTCGAGTTCCCGTTCACCGTCGCACTGAGCAGCAAACGCTGAAAGAAGTTGGCTTCGTCGAGCAGCGGTTTGGCCTTACCCTGGAGATCCACTGCGATCTTGCCGGTCAGATGAGAAATGTCGCCCGACAGCACACCCTTGGCTTCACCGAAACCAATACGCACACCAACGACCTGATTCCCCTCGTATGCCAGTTCCAGGTACGGGTCCACGATCTGAAAGGGGTTGATGCTGTCGTTGGCACCCACTGTGCCCAGGGCAAAGTTGTTGATCAGAATGTCCGAAGCCCGCGTTTCACCCGCGCGCGCGTAACCACCCAGCTCCAACTTCTTGATGTTGAGTTGAGTGTCCACCTTGAGGCCAAAATTGATCCGGGTGTAATTGAGTGATCCAGCGGCATCGGTGCTGAGGTTGATGAACGCCTGCCCGGTGATGGCCGACAGCTCGCTGTCCTCCAGCTCGACCATGTTGGCCTGGACCGGGCCGCTCAAGGCCGCGGCGCATACCAATGCCAGAGCATGTTTGGCGAAGCGAAAGGACTGGCGCATGGCGAAACCCCTGTTCTTGTAGTGACGTCGAGCACTCCGGCTCGAATCCTTTATGGCCACTATAAGGACAGCAGCGCCAGAGCGGCCCGACCCATAGGCGGGAAAAGAGCGGAATTGCGCGCGCCCCATGCCGACCTGCGGTTGCGGTTGTTACCCAACGCCACACTCCCCAATCCCGACCTTGGTTAGGTAGGCGATGAGGTCATGCACTGGTGAACTGCAGCCCTTTCAACAAGGAGTCGTTGCCATGCAGATGCTCTACATCCGCTCTATCGCTACAGCCATGATTATGTTTCCGCTAATGGCCACTGCAGAAACCGGAAGTCCGATCGAACGCCAGCTCCACTTCATGGAGGGCGCCACGAAATCCCTTGAGGTGCCTAAACGGCGACCCAGGCTGTTTGGCCGCCTTGCCGAATCGGCCAACGCTCGAAGCGGGAACATCAGCATTGGAAAAGTGATCACCTACGATCTGGTCAACTACGCGCCCTACAACGGAACCCCCACGGACTACAGCACGCTGAACATCGTGTTCATGGGTTTCTCTTCATCCAGCCCTGTTTTTGGCTCTGCAACCACCGAGCTGGACCCGATCAGCAACATTCTGTTTGCAAGAATGGCCAAACCAAACAGCAACGCTGCAACGCCTGAACAGGGATTGATCTGCAACTTGTCCGTCACCAGCCAGACACTGGTTCAGGCTGTGGTCATCGATGGGGTCAACCTACCGCTCTCCTTCGCATACGACGCAAGCGCCAGCGAGAAGACCTACAGCGTGATCGTGCCAACCGGCTACTCTCAGGCCGAGAGTCAGTTGTATTACCAGCAGCAGCACGCCTTCTGCACCACCTTCGAATCCTTCAACAGCACCTACCCCAACGGCGCTTCGGTTCAGGTGACGCTGGTGCCCTGATCGCCCTAGTGACGCACCGCGTCAGTTTGCGACTGGCGCAGGAGGGGGGAGCGGGGGCGTAGAATCGCCCCAGGGCCATGCCAGGCCGTACCTTCACGGCCTGGCATATTTTCTGATCTTTCCCTGCCATGGCCGCCCGCCTCTATCTCATGACTACAGACCCGGATTACGCCGATGCCCGCGGGGACGAATTGAAGAACCAGAGCGACCTGGCCTGGGATCTCGACGCGATCACCAACCGCCAGCAGGCCATCGACTTCCGTCTGCACTTCGAGAACCGTCTGTGCGCCTATTCCAGCTACGTGGAGAAGCTCTCCAGCAACTACAGCTTCGTGGTGCCGGAGGAGGCCCACGGCAGCGCCACCATCTTCCCCGGTGAGCATCGCCTGGCTGCCTCCCGTGAGGGAGCCCTTCCAGAAGGGGCTGAAACTGCTGATCCAGCGCTACCGGGCCAAGCACGACCACTTCCTGCCGGGGCTGGCCAAGGGTGACCTGCGCGAGTACGAGGCGCGCATGCCGTCGCTGCACCTGCACCGCGTCGACACCACGCACCTGGGCCACCTGTCGCAGTTGGAGGTCAACACCATCAAGGCCGCCATCGCTGACCACCTGATCGGACTCTTCCGCCACGCCTGACCGGGTGCGGCACGCGATCCTTTGATCGCTTCGGACTGATTCGTCACCCCCCTCATGCAGTACAATCGTCCCCCTTTTTCCTGGCCGGGACCGTCTCCCACGATGATCGAACCCAAGCGCGTATTGCGCGCCCTCGCCGAACACTGGACGTTGCTCGAACCGCTGTGCGAGCGTTTCGACGCGGGCACCCTGAGCCTGGTCGAGCTGCGCGGCCAGCTCGCGGCCCAGCTGCCCGACGCGACGCCCAGTGACACCACCGCCCTGCTCGACACCTGGATTCGCCTGGACATCCTGGTGCCGGTGGCGAAGAGCCCCAACCGTTTCGAGCTCAACGCGCAGATCCACGACTTCCTTGCCTACCTGCGCCGCGAGCACCGTCTGGGCCTGTGCCTGGAGATCGAGGCCTACCTGCGCCATCTGGAGCGCCTGGCCGGTTATATCCAGGACGCCTTCGAGGTACGCGACGCCAACGACCTGGCACGCCAGCTGCGCCTGCTCGACATGCGCGTGCGCGACGTGCTGAAGAAACTCGGCAACGACGAACAGGCGCTGGTCGGCGTGGCCGACCGGGCCAAGACCAGCGACCGGCAGATTCCCCTGCGCCAGCGTTACGCCGAGGTACTGGCGACCTGGGACGAATACGTCGAGCCGATGATCCAGCTGGTCGCCGCCGATGGCGCCTTCGAGCAAGGGGTACGCCGGGTCGAACAGGTGCTGCTGCGCCTGCTCGGCGACCAGCAGCGCCTCGGCCAACTGGTCGACGACGACCTGCTGCTGCGTACCCACGCGCGCATCCTGGAAATGCAGACCACCGCCCAGCTGACCCTGCGCAAGGCCCGCGAACTGCTGCTGCCACTGCGCGAGGAAGCGCGCCGGCACAACGCCGTGACCCGTGGCGCGGCGCTGGCCCTGTCGGTGATCCGCAAGAAGGGCATCGACGCCGTGCCCCAGGCCGCCATGCCACTGTTCACCCGACCGCAGAGCAACTTCCTGGGCTCGGCCAGCCAGGTCGAGGCCTATGTCTACGCCCTGGCCCGCTTCGAAGCCAAGCCGGCGCACTTCCCCAAGGCCAGCAGCAGCCGCAAGGGCGGCGCGCCCAAGGCGCCTAAGACCGCGCGGGAGATGATCGAACGCTGCGAACAGGCCCTGCCGCTGCCGGACCTGATGACCTGGCTGCTGGAGCAGGAACCGGAAGGCGCCACCGACGAACTGCTCTACTGGTTCTCGCGCCTGTCGCGCGAATCGCGCTTCCAGCGTGACCGCCTGCAGCGCCAGACCTACCTGACCCGCGAGCATGAAATCAGCATCAGCTCCTACGCCCTGGTGGGTCGCCCCGATGCATGAGCACCTCGTAGGGTGGACAACGCTCTGCTTGTCCATCTCGCTGCTGGCCGGGCCGTGGAGGCATCAAGCGTCGTCCGCCCTGCGCCTGCCCGCCATCGGCCACCCCGAACTCTCAGGTGGAGCGCGCCCAGGCGCACTCGACCCAATGCTTGCCCGTGAGCACCGTCTATGAATATCGACCTGAAAGAAATGACCCAGCTGGCAGCCGCGTTCCGCGACCTGTTCAAGGGCTACCACATCTCCCGCAGCGAGCCGGAGTGCTACGCCCAGCTGTCGAGCATGCAGGACCAGTACCGCGCCCTGTTCCGCGCCCTCGGTTTCGAGCTGGTCTGCGACCCGCGCGGCTTCTACTACTTCGTCCCCGAGCAGGTCGCACCGCAGGTGAACAAGACCGCCCAGCGCCTGGCGCTGTTCACCTTCATCCTGGTCGAGCACCTGGCCGACCAGGGCCGCGACCCGCTCTCCGTGCTCGACGGCGGCAGCATAGGCCGTGACGAACTGCCGGCTCTGCTGGAGAAGTACCGCGACCTGTTCCTGCAGGCCGAGGTGACCACCTTCGAGGAGCTGGAAGACAAGATCATCCGCCGCCTGACCCAGCTCGGCTTCGCCGAGGACAGCAACGGCGTGTACCGTTTCCTGCCGCCGATGCACCGTTTCCTCGACGTCTGCCTGTCGGTGCAGCACGACCGTGACCTGGCCGCCAGCCTGCACAGCAGCGACCTGCCGCTGCCGGCACCGGTGCTGCTGGACGATGACGGTGATGCCGCAGTGGCCGAGGCCAGCGACACCGAGGAATCCGAGGAAGACGCCCTGGCCCGCGCCATGGCAGAAGAACGCGCTGCACAGGAGATGGACGCATGAGCCAGGAACGCTACGGCATCCGCCGCTTCGCCCTGCTGAACACCGCCGGCTACAGCCTCGGCCTGTTCCCGCTGGAAAACCCGCTGTCGGTGTACGGCGCCAACAACCTGGGCAAGTCCGCTTCGATCAACGCCCTGCAGTTCCCCATCCTGGCGCGCATGTCGGACATGAGCTTCGGCAAGTACAGCCTGGAAGCCTCGCGCAAGTTCTACTTCGCCAGCGACACCAGCTACATCCTCGTCGAAGTTGCCCTGCCCCACGGCCCGCACGTCATCGGCGTGGCCGGACGCGGCCCGGGCGGCGGCTTCGGCCACCAGTTCTTCGCCTACGCCGGCGAGCTGGACCTGGAGCACTACCAGCAGAACGGCACCTGCCTGCGTCAGCGCGAACTGTTCAAGAACCTCGGCCAGGCCGGCATCACCGCCTACGAGCTGAAGCCCGACGAACTGCGCCGCCTGCTGGTGGGTGGGCACACCAGCATCCCGCTGGACTTGACCCTGATCCCGCTGCGCTCGACCAGCGAACAGAGCCTGAAGACCTTCCGCGCGCTGTTCATCAACCTGCTGCACATGCGCGAAATCACTGCGGCCAAGCTCAAGCAGCTGTTCCTCGATGCCTTCGAGCACAGCCTGCGCTCGGGCAGCGTCGACTACATCGCCGCCACCGAGGAAGCCTTCCGCGACGTGCGCCGCATGGAGCAGGACTACCAGGCACTGGTCACTGCCGGCCCGCTGATCGAAGCGCTGGCCACCGGCGTCGGCCAGCGCGAGATCCTGCGCGGCAAGCTGCATCGCCTGTCGCCATTGCTCGACAACCTGCTGGGCACCTGGCACGACTACGCCGATGCGCGCAAGGAAGAGCTGGTGATCCAGGCCGAGCATTACCGCAACGAGCAGGACGGCCTGCAGAACGAACAGCGCGGCGGCACCAGCGAGCTGATGCGCCTGGAGCGCGAGATCAGCGAAATCCAACGCTGGCTGGGCGAACTGGCGGTGCTGAAGAACCGCTTCGCCCTGGTCGAAGACGCCAAGGTGCTGGAAGAGCAACTGCTCGCCGCCAAGGACACCCACGACGAGCTGGCTGGCGCCCTGGCGCAGTCGCGGCAGTTCTCCAGCGAGGACCTCGACGAGCGTCTGCGCGATCTGGAAAAACGCCTCAAGTCGGTCCGGCAGCAGCTCGACCACGCCGACAACAACAGCTACTCGCGCCTGCGCGAGGAATTCAGCCAGGCCGACGTCGACCGCCTGATGCGCCTGTTCAACGGCCAGCTGTTCAGCCTGCCGCTGGGCGAGAAAGGCATCCAGGCCGACGGCGACGATTGGGTCAAGGCGGTCGAAGCCGTGCTCGACCGTTTCAAGGGCGACACCTTCGCCGTGCCCGGCCTGTCCATCGACCTCAGCCATATCGAGCCGCCGGCCCTGCAGGCGCTGGCTGACCGCGCCGCCCTGCGCGACCAGAAGGATCGCCTGGAGCGCGAGCTGAAGCAGCTCAAGACCCAGCAGTCGGTCGCCGCCGACCGCGCCGCCAGCAAGGCCCAGGCCGAAACCCTGTACCAGGCCGTGCTGGACGCGCAGAAAGCCCTGGAAGACTTCCGCAAGAGCCAGACCCTGGCCGCCGAGGAGCCGCAGAAGCTGGAACGTCTGGCCGAACTGGAAGGCGCCCAGGACGAACTCAAGCGCGCCAGCGACGCCTTCGCCGAGCGGGTGCAGCAGCTCTCCGCCAAGCTGCAGCTGATCGGTCGCCAACTGGCCGATCTGGAAGCCAAGGAACGCACCCTGGAGGACGCCCTGCGCCGTCGCCAGCTGCTGCCGGCCGATCTGCCGTTCGGCACGCCGTTCATGGAACCGGTGGACGACTCGCTGGACAACCTGCTGCCGCTGCTCAACGACTACCAGGACACCTGGCAGGCGCTGCAACGCATCGACGGCCAGATCGAGGCGCTGTACGCCCAGGTTCGCCTCAAGGGCGTGGCCAAGTTCGACAGCGAAGACGACGTCGAGCGCCGTCTGCAACTGCTGGTCAACGCCTACGCCCACCGCCAGGACGAAGCCCTCACGCTGGCCAAGGCCAGACGCGCAGCGGTCACCGATATCGCCCGTACCCTGCGCAATATCCGCAGCGACTACGACAACCTGGAACACCAGCTGGCCCTGTTCAACCGCGAGATCAACAAGCGCCAGGTCTCCAACCTGCAGAGCTTCCGCATCGTCCTCGCGCCGAACAAGGAAGCCCTGCGCCACATCGACCAGATCATCCACAGCGCCGGCCAGTACGAGGAAGGCGAGACCCTGTCGGTGTTCGACCTGTCGCAGTCGGCCGAGCAGGACGCCAGGAACGAAGAAGCCAAGGATTACCTGTCGCGCCTGGTGGCCGCCAACGGCAACCAGCTGGGCCTGAAGGACCTGTTCGAACTGGCCTTCGAGATCACCAAGGTGCATGGCCAGCCGGTGATTCACACCGACATCGATGGCGCAGCCAGCAACGGCACCACCATGACCATCAAGGCGCTGACCAACATGTACCTGCTGCTGCACCTGATGGATCGCGAGCAGGCCGGGCGCGTGCGCCTGCCCTACTACCTCGACGAGGCGGCGGACATCGATGAACGCAACCAGCAGGCGCTGATCGAGACCAGCCTGCAGCTGGGCTTCGTGCCCATCCTGGCCTCGGTCAAGCCGCAGGTCTCGGCCCATGTGGCCATCGACCTGGAAGGCGGCAGCGGCCCCAACGGTATCTACATCGACGAGGCGGACTGGAAGTTCATCAAGCCCCGCGAGAATGCCAAGGCGCAGGCGCCCGAGCAGACAGAAACCGCCGAGCCGGCCTGACTCGTCGCGGCCGAAGCAGCTCCCACGGCTCGGGACATGAGCGTAGGAGCGGCTTCAGCCGCGAGCTTGTCTCTACCAGCCGGCTGGATGCCACTGTTCAGATCCCCCCAAGAGAAAGGGCCGCACAATGCGGCCCTTCTCGTTACTGCGCAGGGAGGATGTCGTTCTTACATCGCTCCCGGCAGCCGTCGCGCACCCCGTCCTACTCCAGGACGATCTTCGGCGCCCACTGCATCCAGGCGTCCTGCGGCTCATCGAACAGCGCGAAGGTCTGCCCCGGCTGCGCCGGACCGCCCATCTCCGGATTGTTCGGCGTGGCGAAGGCGATACCGCCTTCGATCAGCGCCTCCAGCGACTCGGTACGCACCTTCACGCCCTTGAACAGCCCCGCATCCACACCGATTCCGCTGGCGTTCCAGAAGCGGCTGCCCGTACGCACCAGCGGCGCATAGCGCGGTTCGATCAGCACGTGGATCAACACCCGATCCGAGGTCGGCCCCAGCTCGAAATCCACCACCTTGCCCACCGGCACCTCACGGTAGCTGACCACCACCCCTGGCTTGATCGAGCCGCGTCGTGGCGCGCTCAGCACCAGACGCAGCCCCTGCTCGCGTACAGCCTGGTTGGGCGGGCCATCCAGTGCAGTGAACTGCAGGCGCTGATTACCGCCCTGCAACGCCGGCAGCACCTCCAGGTACTGGCCACTGACCAGCGTGCCGAGGTTGGCGGCGCGGGTCAGACTCAGTTCGGGCTTGACCACCCAGAAGCGCGAGCCTTCGCGGGCGATCTGCCCTGCCGCCTGGGTGAGGCGCACATCGAGCATCACCGCCTGCAGGTCATCGGTCAGGGCCAGGCTTTCCACCTTGCCGACTTCCAGCCCCTTGTAGCGGATCAGGGTCCCCGGCTGCAGGCCATCGCCATCGTTCACCCGGATGCGAATCTGCGTGCCGGGCTGCAGGGCACTGTTCCGATCCGCATGCAGCGCAAAGCGCTGCACCTGGCGCCCCGAAGCGGGGGCCTCGGGGTTCGGGGTCTCGAAGGCGATACCGCCAGCCAACAGCGTCTGCAGGGATTCGCTCTTCACCTCCACCCCGGAAAGCCCGCCCTTGAGGGTGATGCCACTGGCGTTCCAGAAGCGTGTCGAGGTGTTGACCAGATGCACGTAGTCCGGCTCGATATGCACGCCGAGCACCACCTGGCTATTGTCCCTGGACAGCTGATAGCTCTGTACCGAGCCCACCTTGATCTGGCGATAGAGCACCGGGCTGCCAACCTCGATGGAGCCCAGCTGATCGCTGAACAGCACCAGATGCAGCCCCGGTGCGCCGAGGTCCAGGGGCGGCGCCTTGCTCCGCGCGACGAAGCTGCGAGCGGGCGGGCTGCCCTTCTCACCCGGCCTTACCGCGATGTAGTTACCCTTGACCAGTGCCTCCAGCCCGGTGATGCCCGCCAGCGAGATGGAAGGCTTGACCACCCAGAACTCGGAGCCTTCGACCAGATAGTCCTCGGCCAAGGGGTTGATGGTCAGCTCGGCAGTGGCGCTGGCGAGGTCGCGGTCGATCTTCATGGTCTTCAGGGTGCCGACCTCGATCCCCTTGTACATGACCGGCGTTCTGCCTTCCTGCAGACCATCGAAGTCGGTGAGCTTGACCACCACCTTGATGCCGGCCTGTGCGGCGTCGTAGCTCTCGTACAGGCGGAAAGGCAGCGACGGATCGGTCGGCGGACTGTCCTTGCGATGTTCCGGCGTGGCGAAGGCGATGCCACCGGCGACGATACTGGCAAGCGACTCGCTGCGCAGCTTGAAGCCGGACAGGTCGGCATCGATGCTGATGCCGCTGGCGTTCCAGAAGCGCGTGTGCTTGCGTACCAGGCTGGCGTACTCGGGCTCGATGAAGACCTTGACCTCGACGGTGCTCTCATCGTCACCCAGGGTGTAGCTCTTCACCCGGCCGACCTGAATCTGCTTGTAGAACACCGGGCTGTCACGGTTGAGCGACCCCAGCCGATCGGCCTTCAGGGTCAGGTGCAAGCCCGGCACGTCGTCGCCCATCGGCGGTTCTTGCGTCAGCGCGGTGAAGGTATGGCTCGCCTCGCCGTCACCCGGGTTGAAGGTGATGTAGTTGCCCGACACCAGCGTCTCCAGCCCACTGATCCCGGCCAGGCTGACATTGGGTTTGACCAGCCAGAAGCTCGTGCCCTTGCGCAGGTACTGCTCCAGATCCTTGTTGACCTCGAGCTGCGCCACCACGCCACGATTCTTGCCGGTCTGATCGAGACTGATCGAGACCACCTTGCCCACGACCATGCCCTTGTACATCAACTCGGTCTTGCCAGCCTGGATGCCTTCGCCGCTGACAAAGATCAGCTCGACCTGGATGCCGGCCTCGCTGTAGGCGCGCCAGGCCAGCCAACCGCCGATCAGCAGGGCGATGAGGGGCAAGACCCAGATGGCCGACCAGTTGGAAGCAGGACGCGTCTTGGCCATAGGAAGATCAGTCATGGTTGGTTTCCGTGTTGTCCCAGATGAGGCGGGGATCGAAAGTAAGTGCAGCCAGCATGGTGAGGATCACCACACTGGCGAAGGCAGCCGCACCGGCACCGGCCTCGATACTGGCCAGGCTGCCGAAGTTGACCAGAGCCACGAGGATGGCGATGACAAAGATGTCGAGCATCGACCAGCGCCCGATCCACTCGATGAAGCGATACATCAGAATACGCTGCCGGGCCGACATCGGCTGGTGCCGTTGCACCGAATACAGCAGCAAGGCAATACCGACCAGCTTGAAGGTCGGCACCAGAATGCTGGCGATGAAGACCACGGCAGCGATCGGCAGCATGCCGTGCTGGAGCAGCTCGACCACCCCTTCCATGATCGTCGCCGGTGCGCCCTTGCCCAAGCTGTTGATCGTCATGATCGGCAGCACGTTGGCCGGGATGTACAGCAACGCCGAGGTCAGCAGCAGCGCCCAGGTCCGAACCAGGCTGTTGGGCCTGCGCGCATGCACCAAACCACCACAGCGGCTGCAGTGCTGGTGCTCGACCTCGGGCTCGATCGGATTGAGCTGGTGACACTCGTGGCAGACCAGCAGACCGGCATCAATCGCACGCATGAACGTCTTCCCCGGACAGCGCCTGCCAGATCTGCTGTGGCGACATCGTCACCTCCAGCCAGATCTGTATCAACAGGAGCGCAATGAAGCAGAACAGGCCCAGGCCCAGGCTGAGATCTGCCAGGTCCATCAGCTTGACCATCGCCACCAGGATGCCCATCAGGTAGACCTCGAGCATGCCCCACTCGCGCAGGTGGTGGTAAATCCGATACAGCAGCAGGCCATAGCTGCGTCCGAAGTCCAGGCGAATGCTCAGCAACACCAGCAACTGGCACAGCAGCTTGAGCAGCGGCACCGCCATGCTGCAAAGAAACACCACCACGGCGATCGCCTGCATGCCACTGTCGTACAGCCCGAGCACGCCGCTCCAGACCGTATCCTGAGAGGTCTGGCCCAGCAGGTTGAGCTGCATGATCGGCAGGAAATTCGCCGGGATGTACAGCAGCAACGCCGCCATCACCAGAGCCAGGCTGCGGCGCACTACCTGATGGCGGTGACTGAACAGCTCGTAGCCGCAGCGCGGGCATTGAGCGCTCTCGCCATCGGCAAGCTGTGGCTTGCGCATGAGCAGGTCGCACTCATGGCAGGCAACCAGCTCATGCACAGGCAAGGAGGATAACGGAGCAGACATGAAGGTCCCCTGAATGCATGCGCGCATTCTAACCGAGCCATTTCGTCCGTATCCGGCAAGGTTGTAACTTTCCGCCCCCGTAGGAGCTGGCTAGCTGTGTAAACCCAGTACGTTGTTCAGTGGAAGCGGTGCTCTGCTGATCGGGGGCAGGTATCCGAGGCTGGCGTGCAGTCGGTGCCAGTTGTAGTGATGCAGCCAGGGCAGCAGGTGCGCTGCTCGCTGCTGTGAAGTGTAGTAGCTACGGGCATAGGCCCATTCACGCAGGCTCGTTTGGATGAAGCGCTCGGC
The DNA here is from genome assembly GCF_017915135.1 of Ectopseudomonas khazarica. Classification (NCBI taxonomy): domain Bacteria; kingdom Pseudomonadati; phylum Pseudomonadota; class Gammaproteobacteria; order Pseudomonadales; family Pseudomonadaceae; genus Ectopseudomonas; species Ectopseudomonas khazarica. The sequence goes on from NZ_CP068551.1 coordinate 4,190,224, forward strand.
CTTACCGTTGGTGCGTGGCGTATAGGGCTTGGTACGGATGTGTTTCAGCCTGAGTCGAGCACACAACCGTTGAAACGCCCGGGACCGATAACAGGCGCCGTTGTCTGTCATGACGCGCCGAAAGCAGATGTTCAGCCCGCGGTAGTAGCGCAGTGCTTGCAGCAAGGCCCGGCAGGCGCTGCTGCCGCGCTCATCTGGATGCAGGCTGGTGAACGCCAGTCGGGGCGCATCGTCGATAGCCACGTGCATGAACTCCCAGCCGGCGCCGTCGGAGCACTGCTGACGGTCGCCAGTGACTCGATGCCCGGGTTTCCAGAAGCGGCCAAGCTTCTTGATGTCCAAGTGCAGGAGATCGCCAGGATTGGCGTATTCATAACGCACCACCACAGGAGCGGGTTCCAGCTCAGCCAGCCGATGAAAGCCGGCCTGCTTGAGGCGGCGGGCCACGGTACTGACGGCCAGGCCGAGTATCTGAGCGATCTGCCGGTAAGTCTTGCGAGAGCGACGTAGCTCGATCAGTTGCTCGACCAGAGCGATTGCCGTGGCATGGGGGCATGAGTGCGGACGTGATGAACGATCCATCAGGCCAATCTCACCTTCCTCACGAAAGCGTTTGAGCCACTTGTAGGCTGTACGCACACTGACGCCAGCGGCTTGTGCCGCATCTTCGACTCGCAGACCGTTGAGCATGCGCTGCACGAGAAGGGCTCGACCTCGCGGGGTAAGACGGGCATGTTTATGCAGGTTCATCCGGGGCTCCTGGAAGGCTGTGTTGGTCGCGCTTCCAGAATTCCGGGAATGCCCCGGATGAACAACCTACTGAGAGATCACAGCTAGCCGGCGACTACCGCATCGCCCGCAAGCGGGCTCCTACGGGAATTTCGTGGCGCTCAGACCTAGGCGCCGCCACGTAGGAGCCGGCTTGCCGGCGATCACGTCCTGCAGGTTACCCCGCCAGGCGGCGCTGCCCACGCCGCACTTTCTGCCGCGCAAAGAAGAAACCCCAGACCTCGTTAGAGATCTGGGGTTTCGTATAGGAGCTTGACGATGACCTACTCTCACATGGTGAAGCACCACACTACCATCGGCGATGCGTCGTTTCACTACTGAGTTCGGGATGGGATCAGGTGGTTCCAACGCTCTATGGTCGTCAAGCAATTCGGTTGGGATCTCGCGGTAGGGCGCGATCCCTTGGATACGTGATAGAGGCTTGTAGCTCTCGCAAATTTTCGGCTTTCTGTCGACTTCACCATCGACACCCTCTGCTGTCAGAGCAGATTGTTTGGGTGTTATATGGTCAAGCCTCACGGGCAATTAGTACAGGTTAGCTCAACGCCTCACAGCGCTTACACACCCTGCCTATCAACGTCGTAGTCTTCGACGGCCCTTTAGGGGAATCAAGTTCCCAGTGAGATCTCATCTTGAGGCAAGTTTCCCGCTTAGATGCTTTCAGCGGTTATCTTTTCCGAACATAGCTACCCGGCAATGCCACTGGCGTGACAACCGGAACACCAGAGGTTCGTCCAACCCGGTCCTCTCGTACTAAGGTCAGCCCCTCTCAAATCTCAAACGTCCACGGCAGATAGGGACCGAACTGTCTCACGACGTTCTAAACCCAGCTCGCGTACCACTTTAAATGGCGAACAGCCATACCCTTGGGACCGGCTTCAGCCCCAGGATGTGATGAGCCGACATCGAGGTGCCAAACACCGCCGTCGATATGAACTCTTGGGCGGTATCAGCCTGTTATCCCCGGAGTACCTTTTATCCGTTGAGCGATGGCCCTTCCATACAGAACCACCGGATCACTAAGACCTACTTTCGTACCTGCTCGACGTGTCTGTCTCGCAGTCAAGCGCGCTTTTGCCTTTATACTCTACGACCGATTTCCGACCGGTCTGAGCGCACCTTCGTACTCCTCCGTTACTCTTTGGGAGGAGACCGCCCCAGTCAAACTACCCACCATACACTGTCCTCGATCCGGATAACGGACCAGAGTTAGAACCTCAAGGTTGCCAGGGTGGTATTTCAAGGATGGCTCCATGAGAACTGGCGTCCCCACTTCAAAGCCTCCCACCTATCCTACACAAGCAAGCTCAAAGTCCAGTGCAAAGCTATAGTAAAGGTTCACGGGGTCTTTCCGTCTAGCCGCGGATACACTGCATCTTCACAGCGATTTCAATTTCACTGAGTCTCGGGTGGAGACAGCGCCGCCATCGTTACGCCATTCGTGCAGGTCGGAACTTACCCGACAAGGAATTTCGCTACCTTAGGACCGTTATAGTTACGGCCGCCGTTTACCGGGGCTTCGATCAAGAGCTTCGCTTGCGCTAACCCCATCAATTAACCTTCCGGCACCGGGCAGGCGTCACACCCTATACGTCCACTTTCGTGTTTGCAGAGTGCTGTGTTTTTAATAAACAGTCGCAGCGGCCTGGTATCTTCGACCGGCATGGGCTTACGTAGTAAATACTTCACCCTCACCGGCGCACCTTCTCCCGAAGTTACGGTGCCATTTTGCCTAGTTCCTTCACCCGAGTTCTCTCAAGCGCCTTGGTATTCTCTACCTAACCACCTGTGTCGGTTTGGGGTACGGTTCCTAGTTACCTGAAGCTTAGAAGCTTTTCCTGGAAGCATGGCATCAACCACTTCGCATTCTAAAAGAACGCTCGTCATCAGTTCTCGGCCTTGATCTCCCGGATTTACCTAAGAAACCAGCCTACAACCTTAAACACGGACAACCAACGCCGTGCTGGCCTAGCCTTCTCCGTCCCTCCATCGCAGTAACTAGAAGTACGGGAATATTAACCCGTTTCCCATCGACTACGCATTTCTGCCTCGCCTTAGGGGCCGACTAACCCTGCGTCGATTAACGTTGCGCAGGAAACCTTGGTCTTTCGGCGTGCGAGTTTTTCACTCGCATTGTCGTTACTCATGTCAGCATTCGCACTTCTGATACCTCCAGCAAGCTTCTCAACTCACCTTCACAGGCTTACAGAACGCTCCTCTACCGCTCATCCAAAGGATGAACCCGTAGCTTCGGTGTATGGTTTGAGCCCCGTTACATCTTCCGCGCAGGCCGACTCGACTAGTGAGCTATTACGCTTTCTTTAAAGGATGGCTGCTTCTAAGCCAACCTCCTAGCTGTCTAAGCCTTCCCACATCGTTTCCCACTTAACCATAACTTTGGGACCTTAGCTGACGGTCTGGGTTGTTTCCCTTTTCACGACGGACGTTAGCACCCGCCGTGTGTCTCCCGTGCTGACACTTGCTGGTATTCGGAGTTTGCATCGGTTTGGTAAGTCGGGATGACCCCCTAGCCGAAACAGTGCTCTACCCCCAGCAGTGATACACGAGGCGCTACCTAAATAGCTTTCGAGGAGAACCAGCTATCTCCGAGCTTGATTAGCCTTTCACTCCGATCCACAGGTCATCCGCTAACTTTTCAACGGTAGTCGGTTCGGTCCTCCAGTCAGTGTTACCTAACCTTCAACCTGCCCATGGATAGATCGCCCGGTTTCGGGTCTATACCCAGCGACTAAAGCGCCCTATTAAGACTCGCTTTCGCTACGCCTCCCCTATTCGGTTAAGCTCGCCACTGAATATAAGTCGCTGACCCATTATACAAAAGGTACGCAGTCACCCAACAAAGTAGGCTCCCACTGCTTGTACGCATACGGTTTCAGGTTCTATTTCACTCCCCTCTCCGGGGTTCTTTTCGCCTTTCCCTCACGGTACTGGTTCACTATCGGTCAGTCAGTAGTATTTAGCCTTGGAGGATGGTCCCCCCATGTTCAGACAAGGTTTCTCGTGCCCCGTCCTACTCGATTTCATTGATAAGAGCGTTTCGTGTACGGGGCTATCACCCACTACGGCGGCACTTTCCAGAGCCTTCCACTACACTCAAATCAACTTAAGGGCTAGTCCCCGTTCGCTCGCCACTACTTAGGGAATCTCGGTTGATTTCTTTTCCTCAGGGTACTTAGATGTTTCAGTTCCCCTGGTTCGCCTCTTGCACCTATGGATTCAGTACAAGATACCCGGCTTATGCCGGGTGGGTTCCCCCATTCAGAGATCTCTGGATCACAGTCTGTTTGCCGACTCCCCAAAGCTTTTCGCAGGCTACCACGTCTTTCATCGCCTCTGACTGCCAAGGCATCCACCGTATGCGCTTCTTCACTTGACCATATAACCCCAAGCAATCTGGTTACTGTCTCAATCGTGAAGACGACATCGCCGAAAATTTGCGTCTTGAGAACTACAAATTTTGCCTTGATTAACAATGTGCAGTGAAACACATCGTTAGTCACTTCTATCACATATCCAAATTTTTAAAGAACGATTTGTACCGGTCAAAAGACCAGAAATCAGCACTCAACAGGTCATCACCTGAAGCGCTCATTTCTGAACTCTCTACGATCATGCTGTAATGGTGGAGCCAAGCGGGATCGAACCGCTGACCTCCTGCGTGCAAAGCAGGCGCTCTCCCAGCTGAGCTATGGCCCCGTAAGCATCTGCACCTGAATTGGTAGGTCTGGGCAGATTTGAACTGCCGACCTCACCCTTATCAGGGGTGCGCTCTAACCAACTGAGCTACAGACCTATCACAGGGTCGCCGCGTTACAGCATCGTCTTCTACAGTGAATCAAGCAATTCGTGTGGGAGCTTATGAGAAAGCTGAAGTCTTCGATTAAGGAGGTGATCCAGCCGCAGGTTCCCCTACGGCTACCTTGTTACGACTTCACCCCAGTCATGAATCACTCCGTGGTAACCGTCCCCCCGAAGGTTAGACTAGCTACTTCTGGAGCAACCCACTCCCATGGTGTGACGGGCGGTGTGTACAAGGCCCGGGAACGTATTCACCGTGACATTCTGATTCACGATTACTAGCGATTCCGACTTCACGCAGTCGAGTTGCAGACTGCGATCCGGACTACGATCGGTTTTATGGGATTAGCTCCACCTCGCGGCTTGGCAACCCTTTGTACCGACCATTGTAGCACGTGTGTAGCCCTGGCCGTAAGGGCCATGATGACTTGACGTCATCCCCACCTTCCTCCGGTTTGTCACCGGCAGTCTCCTTAGAGTGCCCACCATAACGTGCTGGTAACTAAGGACAAGGGTTGCGCTCGTTACGGGACTTAACCCAACATCTCACGACACGAGCTGACGACAGCCATGCAGCACCTGTGTCTGAGTTCCCGAAGGCACCAATCCATCTCTGGAAAGTTCTCAGCATGTCAAGGCCAGGTAAGGTTCTTCGCGTTGCTTCGAATTAAACCACATGCTCCACCGCTTGTGCGGGCCCCCGTCAATTCATTTGAGTTTTAACCTTGCGGCCGTACTCCCCAGGCGGTCAACTTAATGCGTTAGCTGCGCCACTAAAATCTCAAGGATTCCAACGGCTAGTTGACATCGTTTACGGCGTGGACTACCAGGGTATCTAATCCTGTTTGCTCCCCACGCTTTCGCACCTCAGTGTCAGTATCAGTCCAGGTAGTCGCCTTCGCCACTGGTGTTCCTTCCTATATCTACGCATTTCACCGCTACACAGGAAATTCCACTACCCTCTACCGTACTCTAGCTCGCCAGTTTTGGATGCAGTTCCCAGGTTGAGCCCGGGGCTTTCACATCCAACTTAACGAACCACCTACGCGCGCTTTACGCCCAGTAATTCCGATTAACGCTTGCACCCTTCGTATTACCGCGGCTGCTGGCACGAAGTTAGCCGGTGCTTATTCTGTTGGTAACGTCAAAACCGCAGGATATTAGCCTACAGCCCTTCCTCCCAACTTAAAGTGCTTTACAATCCGAAGACCTTCTTCACACACGCGGCATGGCTGGATCAGGCTTTCGCCCATTGTCCAATATTCCCCACTGCTGCCTCCCGTAGGAGTCTGGACCGTGTCTCAGTTCCAGTGTGACTGATCATCCTCTCAGACCAGTTACGGATCGTCGCCTTGGTGAGCCATTACCTCACCAACTAGCTAATCCGACCTAGGCTCATCTGATAGCGCAAGGCCCGAAGGTCCCCTGCTTTCTCCCGTAGGACGTACGCGGTATTAGCGTTCCTTTCGGAACGTTATCCCCCACTACCAGGCAGATTCCTAGGCATTACTCACCCGTCCGCCGCTGAATCCAGGAGCAAGCTCCCCTCATCCGCTCGACTTGCATGTGTTAGGCCTGCCGCCAGCGTTCAATCTGAGCCATGATCAAACTCTTCAGTTCAATACTGCTTGGGTTTTGAGAAAACCCTAAACTTGGCTCAGCAATCGCAAATAAACTCTCGAATTCACGAGTGTTACTTGTGATGCTGATAATCAGTTGACTACCAGTCTTACCTCACAAGCACCCACACGAATTGCTTGATTCAGTTGTTAAAGAACAGTTGGTTAAGTCTTTCGTCTCAACCGAGGCCGCGCATTCTACAGCAGCCTTTGTTTCTGTCAAGCTGTTTTTCGAAGAATTTTTTCTTTCTACTCAACCACTTGCGCTTTCGATCAGAGCTTCTTCTCTCCAGCGGGAGGCGCATTCTACAGCATTCAAAACCGCTGTCAACCACCTCTTTTCTACCGCTTTCGATCCACTCGACCGAATCACCAACAGGACTCAACCACCACCCTGTCGACCGGCGCGAATTCTACACGCCTGACCCAGCTTTGCAACCCCTCTTTTAAACTTAACTTATTGATTAACAAGAAGTTTTCGAAGAGCTTCATCGCTGAAGTGGCGCGCATTCTACAACCCACAGAACGCGCGTCAAGCTTAAATTGCAACTTTCTTCGGATTTTCACGCAGACCGGTCCCTGCACGCTGCAATGCCTTCGCCACGACACTGAAGCGCATCGCCAACAGCGCCCCACCGATGAGGGCATAGGCCAGCCACTCTCCCAGGTCCGCCCGGACGACCCAGAGCATATGCAACAGCGCCAGCAGCAGAATGCCGTAGACCAGACGATGCAGTGCCTTCCACTTGCGCCCCAGCTTTCTGATGCTGAAACGGTTGGAGGTCACAGCCAGTGCCAGCAAGCCAAGAAACGCCAGCGCACCGACAATGATGTATGGGCGCTCGTAAAGATCGCGCAGCACCAGATCCAGACGCAGCCCGGCAATGAACAACACGTACCCCGAAAGATGCAGGGTGACATAAGTGAAGCACCACAACCCGAGCTGGCGGCGCACGGCGATCCATCCCCCCCAGCGGCTGAGCTGCTGCAGAGGAGTCATGGCCAGTGTGATCAGCAGCAGAATCAGAGCACCCAGCCCCAGGTTGTCCACCAGGGTCTTGCCGGGATCAGGCCCGAGCAGGCCGAACAGCGCCAGATACAACCAGTACAGCGGCGGTGCCGAGGCGGCCAGGAACACACCGACGCGCCAGAGTCGATAGCGCATCAGTAGTACCTCGCCAGGTCCATCCCGGCATACAGCCCGGCCACCTCGTCATAGCCGTTGAACATCCGGGTATCGATCACGTTCGGACTGAACAGCCCACTGGGCAGCCTGCGCTCGGTGGCCTGCGACCAGCGCGGGTGATCCACCTGCGGATTGACGTTGGCATAGAAGCCGTATTCGTTCGGCGCGATGCGCTCCCAGGTGGTCGCGGGCGCCTCGGCCACCAGGCTGATGCGCACGATCGACTTGATGCTCTTGAAGCCATATTTCCAGGGCACCACCAGACGCAACGGCGCACCGTTCTGATGGGGCAGTACCCGCCCATACATGCCGACGGCCATGAAGGCCAGCGGGTGCATGGCCTCGTCCATGCGCAAGCCTTCTACATAAGGCCAGTCGATCAGAGAAAAGCCCGAGCGCTGCCCCGGCATGTGCTCATGGTCCACCAGCGTTTCGAAACGCACGTAACGCGCCGAGGAGGTCGGCTCGACCTGCTTGAGCAGATCAGCCAGGGGGAAACCCAGCCAGGGAATGACCATGGACCAGGCCTCGACACAGCGCAGCCGGTAGATGCGCTCTTCGAATGCATGAGGCTTGACCAGGTCTTCGATGGCATAGCGCCCCGGCTTGCCCACCTCGCCATCGACCGTCACGGTCCAGGGCTCGACCTGCAGCGAGCCGGCCCTGGCAGCAGGGTCGCCCTTGCCGGTCCCGAACTCGTAGAAGTTGTTGTAGTGGGTCGCATCCCTGAAGGGCGTGATGCTCTCCCCTTCGACGGTCATCGCCTGCCAGCGCGCGGCCGACAGTTTCTCGTCGAACCAGCCGGGCGCCTTCGCCGGCTCGACATCGGCATAGACACCCTGCGACTCGGCGCTTGCCCAGCCCGGCATCGCAGCCATGGCCGCCAGCGCCAGCGAGCCCTGCATCAGCTTGCGACGGGACAGGTAAACGGACTCGGGCGTGACTTCGGACTCGAGAGCCCGAGAGGAAGAAGGAACTCGGATGAGCATGGCAACCCCGCGACTACAGTTCGAGAAACGAACTGTAGACCACGGAGTAGATGAGAAATTACACCGTCAGACGGATTTGCGACGACGCAACTGCAACAGGTACTGGATCGGCCCGGACACCGCATAGGCGAGGAAGATCAGCAGCAGGATACGCGGCGGGTCGCTGAACACCACGGCGAACACCAGGACCACCGCCAGGATGGCCACGAACGGCACACGCCCTTTCAGGTCGAGGTCCTTGAAGCTGTAGTACTTGATATTGCTGACCATCAGGCAGCCGGCGGCAGCCACCAGCAGCGCGACGGCGAAGGACATGTTCGAGCCCTTGATGCCGAAATCGCTGAAGGCCCAGACGGTGCCGGCAACCACACCCGCCGCAGCCGGACTGGCCAGGCCGATGAAGTAGCGCTTGTCGACGCTGCCGATCTGCGTGTTGAAGCGCGCCAGGCGCAGCGCCGCACCGGCGACATAGATGAAGGCGACCATCCAGCCGACCTTGCCCATGCTGCCCAGGGCCCACTCGAACGCCAGCAGTGCGGGAGCGACGCCGAAGGCGACCATGTCCGAGAGCGAGTCGTACTCGGCGCCGAAGGCGCTCTGCGTGTTGGTCAGTCGTGCGACTCGGCCATCCAGGCTGTCGAGCACCATGGCGACGAACACCGTGGCGGCAGCGACGTAGAAGTTGCCGTTCATCGCGTTGATGATGGAGTAGAAACCGGCGAACAGGTTTGCCGTGGTGAACAGATTGGGCAGCAGGTAGATGCCGCGGTGACGAACTTTGCGCCCTTCGGCGTCCTGCCCTTCCTCTATGTGCTCGTCGATCGGCAGCAGGCTTTCCAGATTGTCGCCGGCCGGCTTTTGATCCTCGGGACCTTCACTCATGAACAGCACCTTGCAACGGGTTTGACGAATTTCAACCGGGGCGACTGGACTCAGTTCGCCACCAAGCGAGCAGGCTTTATACCAGAAGCCTCGCCGCAGAACGAAAAAACGCGGCATAAAGCCGCGTTCTTTCGCACATCGCAGACCTTAGTTCTTGGTCTTGTCGACGATCTTGTTGGCCGCGATCCACGGCATCATGCCGCGCAGTTGCTCACCGATCACTTCGATGCCGTGCGCAGCGTTGTTACGACGCTTGGCAGTCATCGACGGGTAGCCAGTGGCACCTTCGCTGATGAACATCTTGGCGTACTCGCCGTCCTGGATGCGCTTCAGGGCGTTGCGCATGGCCTGGCGGGACTCGGCGTTGATCACTTCCGGACCGGTGACGTACTCGCCGTACTCGGCGTTGTTGGAGATCGAGTAGTTCATGTTGGCGATGCCGCCTTCGTACATGAGGTCAACGATCAGCTTCAGTTCGTGCAGGCACTCGAAGTAGGCCATTTCCGGCGCATAACCGGCTTCGACCAGAGTTTCGAAACCGGCCTTGACCAGTTCGACGGTGCCACCACAGAGAACGGCCTGCTCACCGAACAGGTCGGTTTCGGTCTCGTCCTTGAAGGTGGTTTCGATGATGCCGGTACGGCCGCCACCAACGCCCGAAGCGTAGGACAGGGCAACATTCTTGGCGTTGCCGGAAGCATCCTGGTAAACGGCGATCAGGTCAGGGATGCCGCCGCCCTTGACGAACTCGGTGCGTACGGTGTGGCCCGGAGCCTTCGGCGCGATCATGATCACGTCGAGGTCGGCACGCGGTACGACCTGGTTGTAGTGGATGGCGAAGCCGTGGGAGAAGGCCAGGGTAGCGCCCTGCTTGATGTTCGGCTCGATCTCGTTCTTGTACAGCTGGCCCTGGAACTCGTCCGGGGTCAGGATCATGACCAGATCGGCAGCGGCAACGGCGCTGGCGACGTCGGTCACTTTCAGGCCGTGAGCTTCGGCCTTGGCCACGGTCGCGGAGCCTTTGCGCAGACCGATGGTGACGTCGACACCGGAGTCCTTCAGGTTGCAGGCCTGAGCGTGGCCCTGGGAGCCGTAACCGATGATGGCGACTTTCTTGCCCTGGATGATGGAGAGGTCGCAATCTTTGTCGTAATAAACTTTCATGTTCTTGGCTCTTCTGAATCGAAAGGGATGGGGTGCAAGCACCGCGACAGAGAAACCTTATGTGATCTATCCCGTTGCGTAAAATGATATATTTGCAACACAACGTGCCGATATCTGAAACACACATGGACAGTCACTCCCTCAGGCTCTTTCTTTCCCTGGCCGACAACCTGCACTTCGGCAAGACCAGCCGTGAACAGCACGTCAGTCCGTCCGCGCTCAGCCGCAGCATCAAGCAGCTGGAGGAAGAACTGGGCGCGACGCTGTTCGTGCGCGACAACCGCTCCGTGCGCCTGACACGCGAAGGGCAACAGTTTCGCGAGTACGCCAGCGATGTCATGAATGGCTGGCAGGCCATCCGCCAGACCTTCATGCAGGACCAGCAGAGCCTGCACGGCGAGTTGTCCCTGTACTGCTCGGTCACTGCGAGCTACAGCTTTCTCTACGACATTCTCAGCAGCTTCCGTCAGGACTACCCTCGCATCGAGATGAAACTGCACACCGGCGATCCGGCGAAAGCCGTGGAACGGGTGCAACAAGGGCTCGAGGACCTCGCCATCGGCGCACGCCCGAACAACCTGCCGGCGGGGGTCGACTTCCAGTCGATCACCCGCTCGGAACTGCGCTTCATCGGCCCGCAATCCCCGCAATTGCTGAGCGACGAGCAACTCAGACAGCCCACGGCGGACAGCTGGAAGGACGTGCCGATGATTCTCTCGGAGGAAGGCCTGGCCCGTACGCGCACGGATCGCTGGCTGAAAAGCCATAACATCAAGCCGCGCATCTATGCCCAGGTGAGCGGCAACGAGGCCATCGTCAGCATGGTCAGCCTGGGCTTCGGCATCGGCGTGGTGCCACAGATCGTGCTCGACAACAGCCCGCTGACCGCACGCATCCGCATCTACGATATTCAGCCGCCGCTGGCCGCTTATGACATCGGCCTGTTCGCCCTGGAGAAGCGCCTCAAGGACCCGTTGATCGCCGCGTTCTGGAACCGCCAGCGCTGAATTCGGGCAGACGCCCTGCCGGGCATGTCACTGGCGGCCACACCTTTGACCATGAAAAAGCCCCGCACGAGGCGGGGCTTCTGTTCAGCAGGACACTCAGGCTACTTCAGATACTCAGTACCTTGTCGCCACGCGAGATACCTGTGACGCCACTGCGTACCGTCTCCAGGATCGACGCGGTGCCGATGGCCTGGATGAAGCTGTCCAGCTTGTCGCTGGTGCCGGTCAGCTGCACGGTGTAGACGCTGCTGGTCACATCCACGATCTGGCCGCGGAAGATGTCGGTGGTGCGCTTGACCTCGGCGCGCTGGGCGCCGGTGGCCTTGATCTTGACCAGCATCAGTTCGCGCTCGATATGGGCGCTCTCCGACAGGTTGACCAGCTTCACTACCTCGACCAGCTTGTTGAGGTTCTTGGTGATCTGCTCGATGACCTCGTCATGCCCCACGGTGGTCAGGGTCAGGCGCGACAGCGTCGGATCCTCGGTGGGCGCCACGGTAAGGCTTTCGATGTTGTAGTTGCGCTGCGAGAACAGACCGACCACGCGGGACAGTGCGCCCGGTTCGTTTTCCAGCAACAGGGAAATGATATGTCGCATCTTAGGTCCGCTCCGTCTTGCTCAGCCACATGTCACGCATCGCACCGTCTCTGATCTGCATCGGATAGACGTGCTCGCTGTCGTCCACGGCAATGTCGAGGAACACCAGGCGATCCTTCATGGCGAAGGCTTCTTCCAGACCGGACTTGAGGTCCTTGAGCTGGGTGATGCGCATGCCGACGTGGCCATAGGCCTCGGCCAGCTTGACGAAGTCGGGCAGCGACTCCATGTAGGAGTGCGAATAACGGCTGTTGTACTGCATGTCCTGCCATTGGCGGACCATGCCCAGCGCACCGTTGTTCAGGTTGACGATCTTCACCGGCAGGTCGTACTGCAGGCAGGTCGACAGCTCCTGAATGTTCATCTGGATGCTGCCTTCGCCGGTCACGCACGCCACGTCGGCGTCCGGGAAGTTCAGCTTGATGCCCATGGCGGCAGGGAAACCGAAGCCCATGGTGCCCAGGCCACCGGAGTTGATCCAGCGATTGGGCTTGTTGAAGCGGTAGTACTGCGCCGCGAACATCTGGTGCTGACCGACATCGGAGGTGACGTAGGCATCGCCACGGGTCACTTCGCACAGGGTTTCGATCACGCTCTGCGGCTTGATGATCGAGCCGTCGCCCTCGTTGTAGGGGAACAGGCGGCCGCTACCGCGCCACTCGTCGATCTGCTTCCACCAGCTGGCCACGGTGTCCTTGTTCGGGGTCTCACCGATTTCCTTGAGGATGGCGACCATCTCGGTCAGCACGCTGTCCACCGGGCCCACGATAGGAATGTCGGCCTTGATGGTCTTGGAGATCGAAGCCGGGTCGATATCGATATGGATGATCTTGGCGTTCGGGCAGAACTTGGCCGCGCCGTTGATCACGCGGTCATCGAAGCGTGCACCCACGGCGAGGATCACGTCGGCGTGGTGCATGGCCAGGTTGGCGGTGTAGCTGCCGTGCATGCCGAGCATGCCGAGGAACTGGCGGTCGGTGCCCGGATAGCCGCCCAGGCCCATCAGGGTATTGGTCACCGGCAGGTTGAGCATCTGCGCCAGCTCGGTCAGCGGCGCGGAGGCGCCACCCATGATCACGCCACCACCGGAGTACATCACCGGGCGCTTGGCCGCCAGCAGCATCTCGGCTGCCTTGCGGATCTGCCCGGAGTGACCGCGAACGGCCGGGCTGTACGAACGCAGCTTGACCTTCTTCGGGTACACGTATTCGAACTTCTGGGTGGGATCGCCCATGTCTTTGGGGATGTCCACCACCACCGGCCCCGGACGACCGGACTCGGCGAGATAGAAAGCCTTCTTCAGCACCTCGGGGATTTCCGACGGGTGCTTGATGATGAAGCTGTGCTTCACGATCGGACGGGAAATACCGACCATGTCGGTTTCCTGGAAGGCATCGGTGCCGACCATGGCGCTCGGCACCTGGCCGGAAATCACCACCATCGGGATGGAGTCCATGTAGGCAGTGGCAATGCCGGTAATCGCATTGGTCGCGCCCGGGCCGGAAGTCACCAGCACCACGCCGGCCTTGCCGGTGGCACGGGCATAGCCGTCAGCCATGTGGGTCGCAGCCTGTTCGTGACGCACCAGGATATGGGTCACTTCCGGTTCTTTGAACAGGGCATCGTAGATATGCAGGAGAGCACCGCCAGGGTACCCATAGATGTGCTTAACGCCTTCGTCACGCAGGAAGCGGACGACCATTTCAGCGCCGGATAAAAGCTCCACGTTGTTCACCTCTTGAACGCCAGTATGCCACCCGCCAACGGGTAGCCCTAAGTAGGTTCTTACTGTCAGCGGACACGCACGACGGTGATCGTGGATTCGGAACATCAGCTTGACGAGTAACGGAGCAGCCCATGGTCTTGCGGGGCTGGCCCTCCCAGCGCGAGGTAACGCGTTGCGGGTGTCACGGTTCGGCGCGGGTAGCGCCTCTTTCCCCCGAGCTGGAGGACGCTTGCGGCGGACTCCACTACGGGGAAGGCTGGATTGTTCGGGTTCAACGAAGGCAAGTCAAGAGATGCTTGACCTATTATTCGAAGTGCGGCTGTGACGCAGCGCAGGATGAAGATCCCTGGCTTTTGGTTATAGTAACCAGCAGTACCGCAGCTCTCGACAAAGGAAACAGCATGCGCCACATGATTCTAACGGGCAGTCTGATGCTCGCCCTGAGCGCAACCGCAATGGCCAGCCAGGTCTACAAGTGGGTGGACGACAACGGCGTGACCCACTTCGGCGCACAACCGCCTCAGGGCCAGCAGTCCACCACCATCAACACCTCTGCACCACCACCGCGCCCGGCGCCCAGCGCGCCGGCACCGGCCGTCGAGCAAGCCGACCCCGAGCAGGCGGCCATCGATAACAAGGTCAAGCAAGACGTGGCGAAGCAGGAAGCCGAACGCAAGAGGTACTGTGAAAATGCCCGCACCAACCTGGCTCAGCTGGAAAACAACCCGCGCGTACGAGTCGAGGAAGAAGGCGAATTGCGCCGCATCGGCGAGGACGAACGTCAGGAACGCATCACCGAACTGAAGAAGTCCATCACCGAAACCTGCAAGTGACACCGAACGCGCGCGTCCTCAGGACGTGCGCGTCAACAGGCGATCGAACTCACCCAGCAGCTCCAGCAAGCGACGGGTGACACCCGACTGCTCGCGGTACACCATCTCGGCCATCGGCTGGATTCCCGACACCGATGGCAAGGCCGCATCCGCCTCCAGCAACTGTTTCATCCGCGGCAGGAAGATCCACTGCAACCACTGCTCGAAGGTCAGGGTGTCAACACAGAACGGCTCCTGGCTGGCCAGCGCTTCTGCGCTGGGCGCCTGCTCCTGCCACCAGCCCAGTACGCGCAACTCACGCTCGATGAGCAGCAGATGCTCGGCCAGCTCATTCTCTCGTGCATCCATCAGAGGCTCACCCGCGCGCGCTCACGGGCCTGCGCCGCGCCAGCGGAGTCGCCCTGCCGCTCACGCGCCTGGGCAATCAGGTTCCACAAACTGGCCTGCAGGGCAGGACGGCCACTGGCATAGGTCAGGCCGCGACGGGCGAACTGTTCGGCCTGAGCCGCATCGCCCTGCGCCAGGCGCACCTCGGCCAGGCGGTAGAGCACCTGCGGCTCACGCGGCGCGATACGCTGGGCGCGCTCGAGACTCGAGGCGGCGCCATTAAGATCACCACCGCCCTGTTGCTGCTGCGCGGTGGTCAGCAGCGCCAGGACCGGCCCATCCAGCTGCTCGTCGGCCGCCAGGCCACCACCACTGGGAATGCCGCTGGGCGCACTCGGCACGGAGGACGAGTCGAAACCGCCCTGCCCCATGCTCACCGGCGGCTCGTCGAAGGTCAGCCCACCGTTGGCGGGAGCACCCTGCGGCCCGGTCTGCAACGGCGCGGAAGCGGCGCCCTGAGGCACCATCACCACCACGCCGGAGTCCTCTTCGAACGGCTGCGACTGCGCACCGGCAGGCGCGGAGGCGGCGTTACCGGAGACACGGCCAGCCGACAGCGGCGTGCCCGCATCGACGACAGGAATCGAGCCACGCGGCACCGTACTACAGCCTGCCAGGGTCGTCGTTGCCAGCAAGGCCACAAGCCACTTCTTGTTCACATCCAATCCTCTTCAGCTCACGCCGGGGAACGCACCCCGGCCGTCAATCCAACCAGCCCCGCACCCAGTCCATCACCGACTCCACGGGCGCCTGAATACCGCAGGCGGAGCCAGGACTGGGTTCGCTGCCGCGAATATAAGGCATCTGCACCGCATCCGGGCAGCCCGACGCCGAGCCGAGACCGGTCTGGCGATCCACCCAGGCCAGGGTGACGTTATCCGGCATGGGCATGTCCAGCGGCAACGGATCGGCCTTGCGCATGAATCCCGTCCAGACCTGCAGCGCACCGGTTGCACCGGTCAGCGGGGTGGGACCGTTGTCATCGCGCCCCAGCCAGACGACAGAGAGCAGGTCCTGACTGAAGCCGGCGAACCAGCTGTCACGCGAGTCGTTGCTGGTACCGGTCTTGCCGGCCAGGTTCAACGAGCGGGGCAGCTGGCTGTACACCGAGCGCCCCGTGCCCTCGCGCATGGTGCGCTGCATGGCGTTCTGCACCAGGTAGATGGCCCCCGGATCGAAGCGCTGCTGGATCTTGAACGGGTAACGACCGAGCGGCTCGCCTTCGGCGGTGAGCACGCTGCGGATACCGCGCAACGGGGTGTTGAAGCCACCGTTGGCCAGGGTCTGATACATCCCCGCGACTTCCATCGGCGTCAGCGCTCCGGCCCCGAGGAGCATCGAAGGATAAGCCGGCCACTTGCGCTCGACACCCAGTCGCTCCAGGGTCTTGAGCACGTTCGGCACACCGATCTCCAGGCCGAGCTTGGCCGTGGACAGGTTGTAGGAATGCGCCAGCCCCTGGTACAGGTAGATCGTGCCGTGCGCCTTGCGGTCGTAGTTCTGCGGCGTCCAGACCTGACCATCCTGGCCCTTGATGGAGAACGGCTCGTCCTCCAGCCAGCTGGTCAGCGTGTACTGGCTGGGACGCTCCAGCGCGGACAGGTAGATGGCGGGTTTGATCAGCGAGCCGATGGGGCGCACGGCATCCATAGCCCGGTTGAACCCGGCGAAGCGTGGCTGGCGGCTGCCGATCAGCGCCTGCACCTCACCCGTCTCGGGATTGGTCACCACCATGCCGGCCTGCACCTGGTCGACCCCCTTGCGCCCGGCCAGGCGCTTCAGCGTTTCGGCCAGCGCCTCTTCGGCCTTGAGCTGCAGGATCGGGTCGAAGCTGGTGAAGATGCGTAGGCCCTCTTCGGTCAGGTCCTGCTCCCGGTAATCCTCGCGCAGCTGGCGTTTGACCAGGTCGAGGAAGGCCGGGAACGAGCTGTCGGCCATGCTGCCACGGGTGGTAACGCCCAGCGGCTTCTGCTTGGCGGCGGCGGCTTCCTCGGCGGTGATCGTGCCCTGCTCGGCCAGCAGGTCGAGCACCAGGTTGCGCCGGGTCATCGCACGCTCGGGGTTGCGCCGGGGGTTGTAGTAGGTCGGCCCCTTGACCATGCCCACCAGCAACGCCACCTGCTCCAGCTTCAGCTCGGAAATCGGCTGGCTGAAGAAGTACTGACTGGCCAGGCCGAAACCGTGTACGGCGCGCTGGCCATCCTGACCGAGAAACACCTCGTTCATGTAGGCTTCGAGGATCTCGCGCTTGTCGTAATGCAGCTCGAGCAGCACCGCCATCATGGCTTCGGTGGCCTTGCGCGCCAGGGTACGCTCGTTGTTCAGGTAGAAGTTCTTCACCAGCTGCTGGGTCAGGGTACTACCGCCCTGCACCAGGCGCCCGGAGGTGGCGTTGATCCACAGCGCACGGGCGATCCCCTTGGGGGAAACACCGAAGTGATCGAAGTAGTCGCGGTCTTCCACCGCCACCAGCGCGTCGATCAGATAGGCCGGAACCTGATCCAGCTTGATCAGGATGCGATCCTCCTGATGCGCCGGGTACAGACCGCCGATCAGCAGCGGCTCGAGCCGCGCCACGGCCAGATCGCCGCCATCGCCCTTGTTCAGGCCGGCGACGTAGTCCCCGGAGAAGCGTACCCGGACTCGTTGCGACGGCTCGGCGCCTTCGTAGAACTGAAAACCGCGGCTGTGCAGTTCGATGTTGTTGCCGGCGACCGACACCGCCCCCGGACCGTTGACCACGCTTTCACGGCGATAGCCCAGCGCATCGAGTTCGCGCAGGAAGTCGTTCTTGGCCAGTTTCTGCCCGACGAACAGTTCCAGCGGTCGGGCATAGACCTTCGCCGGCACCGTCCAGCGCTTGCCGGAGAACTTCTCCTGCACGACGGCATCGAGATAGACGGCAAAACCGGCCAGGATGACCAGACCGACCAAGCCGAGCTTGACGCCCCAGGCGAACCAGGGACGCAGAGCGGATGAGCGGGACTTTTTCTTTGAGCGGGGAGAACGTTTTCGAGTCATGGCGGAATTATACGCACTTTAGATAGGGGCCAGCAGCGTCGCCCGGACAGTTTGCAGAGCAGCTCACAGCGGCCATAATGCCCAGCTCGAACAGCGTCTAGAACAAGGATCGAACGTGAGCCAAGCCCTGATTGCCGCATTGCAGAACCCGGCCCTGTATCCGCATCCCGTGGAAGGGTTTCAGGTGATTGAGACCCACATTTCCTGGGTTTTGCTCACTGGCAAGCATGCCTACAAGATCAAAAAGCCGGTCAACTTCGGTTTTCTCGACTTCACCGAGCTCGACGCACGTCGACATTTCTGTGAAGAAGAGCTGCGCCTCAACCAGCGCCTGACCCAGGACCTGTACCTGGAAGTCGTGGCCATCGGTGGCAGCGAAGACGCTCCCAGCCTCGACGGCAGCACACCGGCCATCGAATACGCGCTGAAGATGCGCCAGTTCCCCCAGGAGCAACTGCTCAGCGCCATCCAGGCACGCGGCGAGCTGGGCGACGCCCACATCGACGTCCTTGCCGAGCAGATCGCCAGATTCCACATGGACGCCCCCGTCGTGCCTCAGGATCACCCACTGGGCAGCGCCGAGGCGGTGATGGCACCGGTGCAGCAGAACTTCGAGCAGATTCGCCCGATGCTCAGCGATGCGAACGACCTGCAGCAACTCGACGCACTCGAGGCCTGGGCGCAGTCGAGCTACGATCGCCTGCAACCGCTGCTGGCGGAGCGCAAGGCACAGGGTTTCATCCGTGAGTGCCATGGCGACATCCACCTGGGCAACGCGGCACAGATCGATGGCCGCGTGGTGCTGTTCGACTGCATCGAATTCAACGAACCCTTCCGCATGACCGACGTCACCGCGGACATCGGCTTCCTGGCGATGGACCTCGAGGACCGTGGCCTCAAGTGCCTGGCACGCCGCTTCATCAGTGGCTGGCTGGAACACACGGGTGACTACGCTGCCCTGCACCTGCTGAATTTCTACAAGGCCTATCGCGCCATGGTGCGTGGCAAGGTTGCCCTGTTCCGTCTGGGCCAGGAGCAGGACCCGGTGCAGCGCGCCGTCATTCTCCGCCAGTACCGCGGCTATGCCGCCCTGGCCGAGAGCTACAGCGCCATCCCCTCGCCATTCCTGGCCATCACCCACGGCGTGTCGGCCGTCGGCAAGAGCCACGTGGCCATGCGCCTGGTCGAAGCGCTGGGCACCATTCGCCTGCGTTCCGACGTCGAGCGCAAGCGCCTGTTCGGCGAGCAGAACGCCGCAGCCAAGGACAAGCTGGCTGCCGGCATCTACAGCGAGGACGCCAGCCAGGCGACCTACACCCGCCTGCACCAGCTGGCCCGCCAGATCCTGCAGGCCGGCTTCCCGGTGGTGATCGATGCCACCTACCTCAAGGCGGCGCAGCGCGAGGCAGCCAGCGAAGTTGCCGAGGAGCTTGGCGCGCCGTTCCTGATTCTCGACTGCCATGCACCCGAGGCGGTGATCGCCGGCTGGCTGGAGCAACGGCAAAGCGAGGGCACGGACCCTTCCGATGCGACCCTGGACGTCATCAAGGCCCAGCAGGCCGGTCGCGAAGCGCTCAGCAGCGAAGAGCTGAGCCACAGCAAGCGCGTCGACACGCATGACAGCGCCAGCCTCGACGGCCTGGTCGAGCAGATTCGCCAGCGCCTGCCCGGCATCTGAGCCCATCAGAGGTTGGCCACACCCTGCCGGGCAAAGCCTGGCAGGGCTTCTATACTGCCGGTGACACCACTACCGGTATCTGCCATGAGTCAGCCACGCCAGCTCGATCATCCGCTCTATCACCTCCTGCATAACGACGACGTGCAAGGCTTCAATGCGCAGAAGCCCAAGGGCGTCGAGGTCGACCTGTCCGGCGGCGACTTTCGTGGCCTGGACCTGCGCAATCTGGACACCGAAAGCATCAACTTCACCGACGCCTACTTCCGTGGCGCCGACCTGCGCGGCCTGGACTTGCGCAACGCCAGGATAGAAGGCGCGAGCCTGGCGCACGCGCAGATTTCCGGCGCCTACTTTCCCGTCGAACTGACTGCGGACGAGATCCTCATGTCGGTGAACTTCGGCACACGCTTGCGCTATCGCACGAAGTGACTGCGCAGATGTAGCGACGCAACAAGCACCAAGGCAATTGGCCGCTACACTGAGTAGCAGGCATGCCAACGTGATTTTCAGCCGCACGCATGGAGGCCTGATGAACGACGAACTGCAACACCTGAAGAACCTGGGCAAGACCTCGGCGCAATGGCTTCACGCCGTGGGCATCCACAGCGCCAACGACCTGCGTCGCTACGGTGCCGTCGGGGCCTATCGGGCCGTGCGGGCCCGTGGGTTTCGTGCCTCCAAGGTGCTGCTCTACGCCATCGAGGGCGCCCTGCTCGACGTGCACTGGAATGAACTTCCGCCTGCGCACAAGGCAGAACTGAACGGCAAGCTGGACGAAGCCCAGACCTGCAACAAGAGCTAGCTCACAACACGAGCGCAAGGTGATTTACTCGAACGCTGCCGCAGCCTATTGTTTCAGGGACCTTCGTGTGGTCAGCCAGCCCAGCCAGTTCAAGGAATTACGGTTATGTATTTACTCGGGGAGCAACCGGCCTACGCCGATCAGTTGATCAATCGCCTGCAGAGTATCCCCACTCACTTGCTGGAAGGGCTGCAACCCGCAGGCGAAGCGCTTCGCCTGGAGCGAGTCGACGATCTGGCGCGGGAGCTGCCGGGCAACCAGCTGTTCATCATCGAGAGCGGCCTGCTCCACGCGGTGGTCGACGAGCGTCCGCTGTTCTACCTGCAGGAAGGCGATCTGGTCGGCCTGCGCCAGGGGATCGACCTGCCCAGCTGCCGCTACAGCAGCGAGGAGCCCATCAGCCTGATTCCCTTCTCGCGCAGCGAAGTGTTCCAGCACATTCACGCCGACGAGCAACGCCAGGAGCAGTTCATCCACTACCTGATCGGTCACACGGCGCTGCTGTCCGACGCCCTGGCGCGTCTCAAGCAGCCGGAAATCCGTCCGGCCACCGGCTTCCAGCACTTTGCCGCTGGCGAGGAACTGATCCATCAGGGCGATGAAGCCGACCACGTGTTCATCATCATCGAAGGCCACGCCGAAGCCTATGTCGACGGCCAGCGGGTCGGCGACGTGCAGAAGGACGAGATATTCGGAGCCATGGCGGTGTTCACCCGCGAGAAACGCAGCGCCACGGTCATCGCCAGCGAACCCTGCACGGTGATGGTGATCCCCAAGGAGCAGTTCCTCAGCCTGATGCAGAGCAACCCGCGCATCGCCCATAGCCTGATCGAGAGCATGGCCCGCCGCATCGACCTGCTGAACAAGGAAATCACCCAGCTGCGCCAGCCTGGCGAATCCTGATCATCGCCTCCCGACAGAAAACCCCGGCCAGATGCCGGGGTTTTGCGTTTATGGGCAGGCTCATCGCGGCCGCCGTCCGTTTTCGAGAAAATTCTCAAAAGGCGTTGACATGAAAATGAGAATTGTTATTATTGCCTCAACTGGTCGCGAGATCAGCCGATAAGCTAAAGAGACCATTCAGTCGGACTCTTCAGATTATCTCCTCATCAGGCTAATCACGGTTATTGACCCGGCTCTTTGCCGGGTCTTTTTTTGCCTGCGCGGCAGGATTCTCCACCACCAGCGTTTCATGAGAAAAATTCTCAAAAAGGCGTTGACCGATAAATGATAATTGTTATTATTACCCCATCTGATCGCGAGATCAGTCGATAAGCTAAAGAGACCATTCAGTCGGACTCTTCAGATTATCTCCTCATCAGGCTAATCACGGTTATTGACCCGGCTCTTTGCCGGGTCTTTTTTTGCCCGCACGAAACACGCTGCGGCCGCTTCAGTCGTCGACCTGCGCCAGCCAGTCCGGCAGATTGAAATGCAGGCTGATACGGCTGATCAGCCCCTCGCGAATCTCGAAGAACGCCCCTACCCGCAGCGCGTAGCGTTGCCCGCACGCCTCCGGCAGCCCATCGTCGGTTGCCAGGTACTCCCCGGCGACGTGGTACTCGCAGGCCGCATGGGCGCCCTGCGGATCGGTCAGGATCACCAGTCGTTCGAGGGTTTCGCGGTAACACTGCATGTGCCGCTCGAGGTAGTCCGCGAAGGCTGCGCGGCCATGCTCGGCGACCCCCTGGTTGGGCTCCAGGATCAGGTCATCGCTGACCAGCGCCAGACAGGCACGGACATCGCGGTCGTTGAGTGCATTGAAGTAACGGTGCAGCAGGTCGCGAACAGCGGCGGGCATGGCGCAGGCTCCAGATCGGCAAAGCGCCGAGGATACCCCGCAGCCATCCCGGGAAAGGCGGCTAGGGTCGCAGTTTGGCGCAGTGGTCCTGCTCCGGCTGCGCCGCGGTGAACCAGACGTAGTCCGCCATCGATGCATCCACCTGACGCCCGACTTCGGCCAGCATCAGCACGGCATTGCCCTGCCCCGCTCCGAGGTCTGCCAGGTGCAACGGCACCCCCAGGTCCTTGCGCGCATGAAAGGCACCTGCCAGCAGCAGGCTCGGTCGCGGCGCTGCCAGCAATGCCTCGGCCATGCGCCGATCACGCTGCTGCTGCACGGCCAGCATCGCCGGCACCTGGCTCTCCGGGAGCAGGCCGCAGTGCGACTCGCGGATATCGCGCTGCAGCCGCTGCTGCACCGCCGCAGCGGTAGAGGCCTGCCCCTGCAACGCCGGACGCTGCTGGTAGATGCGCATGATCTCTTCCCGGTCCAGATTGGCCGCCAGCAATGGATAGGGCTGGCGCAGCTGGTAACGCACCAGCGCACCGTACATCGCCCAGTCCCATCCGGGCTGCCAGGCCAGGGCCCGGATGGCGTCGAGCGGAGGGCGCCCCGCACGCGTCTCGGCTCGGACCTGATCGACCCTGGCCTGCTGGCTCGGGTTGAGCATTTCCAGCAGCACACTGCCCTGCGGACGCTGGGCCGCCAGCTCACGCGACAGCCACAGTTGCAGGGCGTGGTGATCCGGGTTGTCGTGCTGCTCGCCGACCACGACCCGCGATGCCCGCGCCAGGCGCTCGACCAGTCGCTGCGGCGTGATGCGTTCACCGCTGCGCAGGTCGAGTATCACCCCCAGGTCGGCGTGGTCGCGCCCCTCGCTGGCGATAGGAGACGGCGGTGGCAGTACGCCTCGGGACTGGCAGGCGACCAGCAGGGACAGGCAACACAGCAACAGTATTCGCATGGCAAGCTCCAGCATCGAGTCAACGCGCCACGATCAGTGGATGGCCGCGCTCCGGGTGTCGCTGTATCAGCACGTCCAGACCGAACACCGCACGCAGGGGCTCGGCCCGCAGCACCTCGTCGGGGCTGCCCAAGGCGTGGGGGCGTCCCGCCTGGAGCAGGAGGATACGGTCGCAGTATCGCGCCGCCAGGTTCAGGTCATGCAGGATCACCAGCACCGCGGCACCCTGGCTGGCGAAGTCACGTACCGCCTGCAACGTGGTGTGCTGGTGCAGCGGATCGAGCGCCGAGGTCGGCTCGTCGAGCAGCAACACCTGCCCCTCTCCGCCCGGCCAGAGCTGCGCCAGCACGCGCGCCAGGTGCACACGCTGGCGCTCGCCACCGGACAGCGCCAGGTAACTGCGCCCACGCAGGTGCTCAGCATCGGCTGCGCGCAGCGCCATGGCGACGATCTCGGCGTCACGCACACGCCCGCTGGCATGCGGCAGACGCCCCATGCCGACCACCTCTTCCACCGGGAAGGCGAAGCTCAGCGTCGAACTCTGTGGCAACACCGCCAGCCGCCGGGCCCGCTGACGTCCGTCCCAGTCACTCAGGGCGCGTGCATCCAGGGTCACCCGTCCGGCGCTCGCCTCGAACTCCCCGCACAGGGCCCCCAGCAGGGTGCTCTTGCCGGCACCATTGGGGCCGAGCACGCCCAGCACGTCGCCAGGCTGCAACCTCAGGTCGATATCCCCCAGGACGGTTTTGCCGCCCCGGCGCACGCTCAGCTGTTCTGCGCGCAACATCAGGTTCGCCCCCGCACCAGCAGATAAAGGAAGAACGGCGCTCCGATCAACGCCGTGACGATGCCGATCGGCAATTCCGCCGGCGCCAGCAGCAGGCGCGCCAGCAGATCGGCCAGCAGCAGCAGACTGGCGCCGGCCAGCAGCGATGCCGGCAGCAGCACCCGGTGATCGGGGCCGACCAGCAGACGCATCAGGTGCGGGACCACCAGGCCGATGAAACCGATCAGGCCGGCCGCTGCCACCGCAGCGCCGACGCCCAGCGCCGTGCACAGCACCAGCTCCAGCTTGATCCGCTCGACATCGAATCCCAGATGACGCGCTTCGGACTCGCCCAGCAGCAGCGCGTTGAGCGCCGCGGCGCGGCGCGGCAGCCACAAGGCGATGGCCAGGGTCACCAGCAGCAACGGCCACAGCCGTGGATAGCTGGCGCCGTTGAGGCTGCCCAGATTCCAGAAGGTCAGGCTACGCAGGGTGGCGTCATCGGCCAGGTAGGTGAACAGGCCGACACCGGCGCCGGACATCGCGGTCAGCGCGACCCCGGCCAGGAGCATGGTGGCGACGTGGGTCTGCCCGTCGCGACGCCCGAAGCGATACACCACGGCGGTCACGATGAGACCGCCGCTGAACGCGCAGAGCGACAGCAGATAAGGCGCGATGGCTGACGGCAGACCGCCGATCATGCTGCCACCGACGATGGCGACAGCCGCACCCAACGCGGCACCACCGGCGACCCCGACCAGGCCGGGGTCAGCCAGCGGGTTGCGGAACAGCCCCTGCATGGCCACGCCGGACAGCGCCAGCACGATACCCACGCACAGCCCCAGCAGGCTGCGCGGCAGGCGTATCTGACCGAGGATCAGCTCGGCCTGCTGCAGGCCCTCCCCGTCGATGGGCAGGCCCAGCAAGCGCAGCGCGGCCAGCAGGGTATCGCCCAGCGGCAGGCTGACCGGCCCCAGGGCCAGCGACAGCCAGAA
This sequence comes from Ectopseudomonas khazarica, assembly GCF_017915135.1. Lineage (NCBI taxonomy): Bacteria > Pseudomonadati > Pseudomonadota > Gammaproteobacteria > Pseudomonadales > Pseudomonadaceae > Ectopseudomonas > Ectopseudomonas khazarica. The sequence continues at coordinate 4,215,232 of NZ_CP068551.1, forward strand.
CGAAAGCAGCAGGAGGACGCCCATCGCCAGCAGCAATGGGCGGGGACGAAAAACAGGATTCATCGGTCGAGTTCGGCCGTCAGAGCTGGCTCGGAAGGATAGAACGCCGCCGACAACTCGACCAGCCCCTCGGGCAGGCGCGGACCGAGCCCGCCCACCAGCAGCGTCGGATCGAGGCTCAGCACACGGCCGTCACGCACGGCGCTGGTCTGCGCCAGCAGCGGATTCTGCCGCAGCACCGCCTGACGCGCCTCTTCCCCCTGCAGACTGCGGTCGGCAACGATCAGCACCTGTGGGTCCATCGCCAGCAAGGCCTCGCTGCAGATCGGCTTGTAGCCGCTGTGCTCGGTGCGACTCTCGCCACCGGCCCGCTCGATCAGCCACACCGCCAGGCTGTCCTTGCCGGCCGCCATGAGGTTGCTGCCAGCATGACCGAGCAACATCAGCACACGCGGTGCCGGCTGGCGCTCGCGCGCCTTGGCGACCCAGGCCGCCTGATGCTGCAGAGCCTGGCGATAGGCCGCGATCTCTTCATGCGCCTGCTGCGGCCTGCCGAGCAGTTCACCCAGACGCAGCACATTGCTTTCGAGCGCATCCAGATCGGGCCTGGCCGACAGGCTCTCGATACGAATGCCGGCGGCCTTGATCTGCGCGAGCACCGGAGGCGGCCCCATTTCTTCGCTACCGATCAGCACGTCCGGGTGCAGCGACAGCACCCCCTCCGCCGACAAGGCCCGCTGATAGCCGACGCTCGGCAACTGCTGCAGCGATTGTGGATGCAGGCTGGTGGTATCGACGCCGACCAGCTTGCTCTCGCCCCCCAGGCGCACTACCCACTCGCTGAGCGAGCCACCGGAGCTGACCCAGCGTTGCGGCAGCTCGCCCGCACCGGCCAGGGGAGCAAACAGCAGGACGCTGCACAGCGCCAAGGTTCCACTCAAGCGCATGTCAGACCTCCAGTGCCGCGATGGACTCGGCCAGTTCGCGCCAGTCGTCACGCTCGGCCATGCCCGGCTTGCGGGCCCCGAACAGCTGGACCACCAGTTCACCCTCTTCGTCATAGGCCTCCAGGCTGGTGATCACGCCATCCACGCTGGGTTTGCGCACGCGCCAGAGTTCGACCACGCCAGGGGTTCTCAGGTGCAGGTTGAACTCGGCATCGAGCACGTTGAACCAGTTATCCAGCCAACGCAGATTGCGCACCGGCCCCGTGTGAATCTGGATGCAGTGACGGTTACCGACGAACACCATGATCGGCACCTCACGCGCTGCCGCCGCCTCGATCAGCCTGGGCAGTTCGGCGCTGGCCAGCGGCTCGGCCCACTCATGACCGGCCAGGCGCAGGGCCTGAGTACGGGCCAGATCATGGCGCTTGAGCATGGCGAAGAAGTGATGCGTGTCCTTCAGCGCGGCCCAGTCGGCACGCAGTGCCCCCACATCGACCTGATCGTCGCCACGCGGCGCCTTGCGCTCGGCCGGCGGCAGCAGCTCCAGCTCGGCACTCTGCACCTCGGCCCGGAAGCGTTCGACCAGCGGCGCCCAGGCCGCGTCGTCGCTCCTGTCGGTCAGGTAGACCTTGTGTACCGCAAGCCCCTGGCGGTCGAAGATCTGGATGCTGCGCTGCACGCCACGCTCGCCGTTCTCGGCGACGGCGAACACGCTGGCCCACTGCGCCATGAACAGGCGCAGGTCGATGTCGGCGGAGACCACCAGCCCCATCGCCCCGTTGGCACTGACGGAAACCTCGCGGTAGTGCCCCTTGCGCTCGTGCACGCAGTGCTCGTTGCGGGTCAGCGCCATGATGTAACCCAGCGTCCCCAGCGCAGGCAGCAACTCGGGCCAGTCACAGCGCAGGCGCACGGCATCCACGCCGAGGCGACTGGCGGTCAGCTCGGCCTCGCTGACACCCAGTACGGCAGCCGCATCACGGGCCCGCAGACAGGGCTGTTCGAGACGCAGGGCCTGCCAGGCCCGGTACAGATCGATGGCCGGCAAGGCGGCGGGATTCACACTATTCATCAGGACAACTCCTCTCACGGCAAGACGTGCCCGCTGTTCCTGCACAGCGACGGCAATCTACAAACGATAATCTATATGAGAATTATTTGCATCAGATAAATAATCTGGTTACCGTCTTGCGTCGTCGCCAACCAGGCAGTCGCAGAACTGCCCAGCACGCACGGAGCCATTGCCATGCCCCTTCACCCGCCCTATGCCCGCCGCCCATGGCTGGCGTTACTGATGCTGTGCCCCTCCCTCGCCCTGGCCGATACACCGGCCGAGCTCCCCGATGTCGAAGTCACCGCCAGTGCGGCCGAGCAGCCGTTGCCGACCACCACCCGGACCGATGCCGAGACCCTCGAGCGTCGTCAGATACGCAGTTTCGATGACTTGTCGCGACGCGCCGAACCGGGGGTGAACTACAACCGCAGCAACAACAGCATCAACATCCGCGGCCTGGATCGCGATCGCGTGCTGACCACCATCGACGGCATCCGCATGCCCTGGCTGAACGACGCGGTGCGCGAAGTCAACGGCGGCCTGGACAGCATCGACTTCCAGAGCCTGTCATCGATCGACGTGGTTCGCGGTGCCAACTCCAGCCAGCTCGGCTCGGGGGCCCTTGGCGGCGCCCTGCAACTGCGGACCCTGAGTCCGGATGACCTGCTGGGTAACGACGACAGCTTCGCCGGCCTGGTGAAGAGCGACTACGACAGTGCCGACCGCAGCTGGGGGTTGAATGCGGCCCTGGCCGGTCGGATCAACGACACGGCCTGGCTGCTCCAGGCCGGCGGCCGCCAGGGCCACGAGCTCGACAGCCAGGGCAACGACAACCTGCTCGGCACGCAGCGCACCGCCGCCAACCCCAGCGATAGCGAACAGCAGAGCCTGCTACTCAAGATCCAGCAGAAGCTCGCCGCAGGCCACCGCATCGGCATGACGGCCGAGCTGTTCGAACGCGTCGAGGACATGGACAGCCGCATCAACCAGGGTACGGCCAACTACCCCCGGCACTACGACACCCGCGAGACCAACGAGCGCAAGCGACTCTCGTTCGACCATCAGTACCGCGCCGCAGGCAGCGACAACCTGCTGGACTGGGCCGACACGGTGGTCTACTGGCAGAAGCTCTATCGCGAGGACGAAGTCGACGCCACCCGCGCCGGGACGCTGGCCGGCCCCTTCGGCCGCGCCAACGAGATCGAGAAGAGCCAGTACGGCATCAGCAGCAGCCTGGGCAAACAACTGGGCCGCCACGACCTGACCCTGGGCATGGAGTGGAGCCGCCTGGAAGCCGAGCAGTACAGCAGCGGCTACGATGCCTGCCCCAGCGTGCTGGTGCCTCCCTTCCCGCCGCAACCGGGCAGCACGCCAGCCGGCATCTACTTCTCCTGCGTCAACCTGCACACCAACCAGGCCGAAATGCCGAAGACGCCCGGTACGCTGCAGGGCCTCTACCTGAAGGATGAGATTGCCCTCAGCGACACCCTGACCCTGACGCCGGGCGTGCGCTATGACCACTACGCGTACAAGCCGAGCAGTTCCACCAGCGGCTACGTGCTCGCCGGCGACAGCGTGATGCTCAGCGAGAACAAGGACGCCAAGTGGTCCGGCAGCCTGCTCCTGACCTGGCAGGCCCACGAGCTGGCGATCCTCTATGCGCAATGGGCGCAGGGCTTCAAGGCGCCGGACGTCAACGAGCTGTACAGCACCTTCACCAACGCCGGCATGGGCTACGCACGGGTAGGCAACCCCAACCTCAAGCCCGAGGAAAGCACCGGCTACGAAGTCGGCGCCCGCCTCGGCGACAGCCGGCTGGGGGGCTCGGTCAGCCTGTTCGACAACCACTACAAGAACTTCATCGACAGCATCAGCGCCGACGAAGAGGACTATGGTTTCCAGGCGGGCGAATTCCCCACCTTCTTCGAAGTCATGGCCAACCGCGACAAAGTGCGCATCTACGGCGCCGAAGGCAGCGCGCACTGGCAGGTCATGCCGTCCTGGCAGCTCTGGTCCTCGATCGCCTGGGCCGTGGGCAAGGACCGCGAAACCAGGCAGCACCTGAACTCGGTCGCGCCGCTGACCGGCACCCTGGGCCTGAGCTACACCCGCCAGCGCCATGGCGCGGACCTGATGCTGACCGCCGCGCGCCGTCGCGACAAGGTCGAGAATGACAGTGACTTCAAGGCCCCGGGCTATGCGGTGGTCGACCTGACGGGCTACTGGCAGCCCGCAGCCCTGGACGGCGTCAAGCTGCAGGCCGGCCTGTTCAACCTGTTCGACAGGAAGTATTGGAATGCGCTCAACGTGCCCAGTGCCGCCGGCCGCAGCACGCCTCAGCCGGTCGACTACTACAGCGAGCCAGGCCGCACGTTCCGCGTATCGGCCTCCTGGCAATTCTGAGTTCCACTTGGCGCATGGATGCGCCCTCCTCCTTCCTGCGGGATAATCGGCCTCGCTGACGGCGCCACGCGCCACCTTCTACCCATGGCAGAAGGGCATACACGAGAGAACACGATGATCCGCTTATGCAGCCCACAGGAACTGACCGAAGGTCAGAGCCGGGGCTTTCTGATTGAGCAACTGAACCTGTTCGCCGTACGCCGCGACGGCCAGGTGCACGCCTACCTCAACCGCTGCCCACATCGCGGCGTTGCCCTGGAATGGCAGAAGGACGGATTTCTCGATGACAGCGGCAGCCTGATCCGCTGCGCCACCCATGGCGCGCTGTTCCTGATCGAGAGCGGCGAATGCGTGGCCGGCCCCTGCGAGGGACAGGCGCTGCAAGCGCTGGAATGCCGGGAAGACGCCGACGGAGTCTGGATCGTGCCCTAGGCCAGCACGTCCAGACGACGAACCAGCGAGATACCCTCGGGGCTGAGCTCGGCGCCGTAGGCCAGCACTTCGACCCCGGCCGCCTTGGCCTCGCGCAGCCCCGCCGCGTAGACCGGGTCGATTTCCTCGGCGGCGCGCACGGCGGCGATACCGGAGAGATTCACGCAATACAGCTGCACCGTGCGCACGCCGGCACGTGCCAGCGCTGCCAGCTCACGCAGGTGCTTGGCGCCGCGCTGCGTCACCGCATCGGGAAAGGCCGCGACATCGCTGCCGTCGAAGCCCAGGGTGACACTCTTGACCTCGACGAAGGTCGGCCCCCGGGGGAAATCCAGGCGAAAATCGGCGCGGCTGTTCTCCACTCCGTAGGGCACCTCACGCTTGAGCGCGGTGAAACCGTTCAGTTCGCTGATCAGCCCAGCGCGCAACGCCTCCTCCACCAGTGCATTGGCCCGCGCCGTATTGATGCAGGCCAGGCGGCCTTGCGGCGTCTCGCTGATTTCCCAGCTCCCCGGCAGCTTGCGCTTGGGATCGTTGCTGCGGCTGAACCACACGCGGCAGCCTTCGCTCATACAGTTGAGCATCGACCCGGTATTGGCGCAGTGGATGGTCAGCGCCTCGCCGCTGGCCGTCTCGATATCGGCCAGAAAGCGCTTGTAGCGACGCAGCAGGCGCCCTTCTTCGAGGGGCGGATCAAAGCGCATCGGGATCCCAGCTCTTCAGGCCACGGGCGATGCGTTCGACTGCCTGCTGCAGGCGCTCGACGTTCTGCGTATAGGCGAAACGCACATGATGCCCGGCCTGATAACGGCCGAAATCCAGCCCCGGGGTGAACGCCACGTGCTCGGTTTCGATGAAGTGGCGGCAGAAGGCGAAGGCATCGCCACCGAAGGCGCTGATGTCCGCATATAAATAGAAGGCGCCTTCAGGCGTGGCGGCGATGCCGAAGCCCAGCTCGCGCAGCGCCGGCAGCAAGTAGTCGCGGCGGCGCTGGAACTCGTGGCGGCGTTCTTCGAGGATGGCCAGGGTATCGGCCTCGAAACAGGCCAGCGCAGCGTGCTGAGCCATGCTCGGCGCACTGATGTAGAGGTTCTGCGCCAGCTTCTCCAGCTCCGGCACCGCCGCCTCGGGCGCGACCAGCCAGCCCAGGCGCCAGCCGGTCATGCCGAAATATTTGGAGAAACTATTGAGCACGAAGGCCTCGTCATCCACCTCCAGCACGCTGCTCGCATCGCAACCATAGGTCAGCCCGTGGTAGATCTCGTCCACCACCAGATGGCCGCCGCGCTGCTTGATGCTCGTCGCCAGGGCCGCCAGCTCGTCCTTGTGCAGCAGGGTACCGGTAGGGTTGGCCGGCGAGGCGACCAGGGCGCCGACGCTGGCGGAGTCCCAGTGCCGCTCGACCAGCTGCGGAGTCAGCTGGTAGCGCACGTCCGGGCCAACCGGCACCAGTTGCGCAGCCCCTTCGACCAGGCGCAGGAAGTGGCGGTTGCACGGATAGCCGGGGTCGGCCAACAGCCAGTGCTTGCCGGGATCGACCAGTAGGCTGGCGGCCAGCAGCAGGGCGCCGGAGCCGCCCGGCGTGATCAGGATGCGCTGCGGGTCGACGTTCAGCCGATAACGCTCGGCGTAGAACGCGGCGATCGCCTCGCGCAGCTGCGGCAAGCCCCGCGCGGCGGTGTAACGGGTATGCCCGGCTGCCAGGGCGGCCTGGCCCGCGCGGATGATCGGCTCGGCGGTGGTGAAATCCGGCTCGCCGATCTCCAGGTGGATGACGTCGTGACCGGCTGCCTGCAGCTCGTTGGCCCGCGCCAGCAGGGCCATCACATGAAAGGGTTCGATGGCGCGACTGCGCCCACTGTAGAGCTGAGCCATGGGCCTGCCTTCACGGTTGCGAGCGGCGGATTCTAGCAGGGCTGCTCGGGCAAGCGGCAAGGACGCCGGGCACCGCTACACTTGCCGATCAGGCCCATGCAGATTTCATTCACCCCCCGGAGGGGCAGAGACAACCGGGAGTAGCGCGCCCCGATTCGATCTGGTAAGTTCGCCGGCTTGCAGTCGCAGGGCCGGAAAACCGTCTGGCAATGGAATAACCTGCGCGATGGATTCGAAAGAGTGAGAGGCGTCATCCATGCCCACAAAAGAAAAAGCCCAAAGCACCAGCCAGCTGATTCGTGGTTTCGAGCCCTATCAAGAGAAGAAGGGCGAGGAATACATGAGCGAGCCGATGCGCGCTCACTTCACCAGCATCCTCAATAAGTGGAAGCTGGAGCTGATGCAGGAAGTCGACCGCACCGTGCACCACATGCAGGACGAAGCGGCCAACTTCCCCGATCCGGCGGATCGCGCCAGCCAGGAAGAAGAGTTCAGCCTGGAGCTGCGTGCCCGTGATCGCGAGCGCAAACTGATCAAGAAGATCGACGAGACCCTGCAGCTGATCGAAGACAACGATTACGGCTGGTGTGACTCCTGCGGCGTCGAGATCGGCATTCGCCGACTGGAAGCCCGCCCCACCGCGACCCTGTGCATCGATTGCAAGACGCTGGCGGAAATCAAGGAAAAGCAGATCGGTTCCTGATCCGACGACGGGGCGCTCAGGCGCCCCGTTGCATTTCTGGGGAGAGGGTGATTCAGCGCATGCCCTCTCCCCCGGCCCCTTACCCATGAATGGGAGAGGGGAGAAAACAACCCCTTCGACCCAGCCTCGCCTCGATGAACAGCTCCTACGTCGGGCGCTTTGCCCCCACGCCCAGTGGCTACCTGCATTTCGGTTCGCTGGTCGCTGCCCTCGCCTCCTACCTCGATGCGCGCGCCGTTGGCGGCCGCTGGCTGCTGCGCATGGAAGATCTCGACCCGCCCCGTGAAGTCCCGGGCGCCCAGGACGCGATCCTGCGCACCCTGGAAACCTATGGCTTCGAATGGGATGGCGAGCTGGAGCGCCAGAGCGAGCAACACGCGCAGTACGCGGCGGTGACCGAGCGCCTGCTCAGTCAGGGCCTGGCCTACGCCTGCATCTGCTCGCGCAAGCAGCTGGAAGGTTATGCCGGGGTCTATCCCGGCTTCTGCCGCAATGCCTGCCATGCCGAACAGAATGCGGCCATCCGCATACGCGTACCGGAGCTGGACTACCACTTCATCGACCGCGTGCAAGGCGAGTTCCATCAGCACCTGGGCCGCGAAGTCGGTGACTTCGTCATTCGTCGCCGCGACGGCCTGTTCGCCTATCAGCTCGCGGTGGTGCTGGACGACGCCTGGCAAGGCATCACCGATGTGGTACGCGGTGCCGACCTGCTCGACTCGACACCGCGCCAGCTCTACCTGCAGGAACTGCTGGGGCTGCCACAACCGCGCTACCTGCACGTGCCGCTGATCATCCAGCCGGACGGCCACAAGCTGGGCAAGAGCTATCGCTCACCACCACTGCCAGCCGACCAGGCCGGGCCACTGCTGCTGCGCGCCCTGCGCGCGCTCGGCCAGCCGGCACCCGCCGAGCTGCGGGGCGCCGCCCCCCGGCAGTTGCTGGAATGGGGCATCGCCCACTGGGACGCCACACGTATCCCACGCAGCCGCACCCTGGCCGAAGCGCAGCTGCGCTGACGGGCGCAATCCGCGTCACACCGGCGCCACCACTACCAGCCCTCAAGCAGGTGGCCTGAAACGCGCCGCTTCCTTTACCATCGCGGCATCTTTCGACGAGATGCCACATGTATATCTACCGACTGGTCCTGATCCTGGTTGTAGGGATCTACCTGTTCTCACCGGCCATCATGGACTGGTGGATCGACCCCAATGGTGCCTGGTATCGCCCCTACCTGCTGTGGCTGATCCTGATCGTCGTGACCTTCATTCTCCAGAGCCAACGCGATGCTGACGAGCTTTAGCCTGAGCGAACTGATCCTGATCAGCGCCGGCTATCTGCTGGTGCTGTTCGGGGTTGCCTGGGTCAGCGAACACGGCCTGATCCCACGCTGGATCATCCGCCATCCGCTGACCTACACCCTGTCCCTGGGCGTCTATGCCAGCGCCTGGGCCTTCTACGGCACGGTCGGGCTGGCCTATCAGTACGGCTACGGCTTCCTCGCCAGTTACCTGGGCGTCTCCGGTGCCTTCCTGCTCGCCCCGGTGCTGCTCTATCCGATCCTGCGCATCACCCGCACCTACCAGCTGTCATCGCTGGCCGACCTGTTCGCCTTCCGCTTCCGCAGCACCTGGGCCGGCGTGCTGACCACCCTGTTCATGCTGATCGGCCTGCTGCCACTGCTGGCCCTGCAGATCCAGGCGGTGGCCGACTCCATCGGCATCCTCAGCCGCGAGCCGCTGCAGGAAAAGGTGGCGCTGAGCTACTGCGGCCTGATCATCCTCTTCACCATCCTGTTCGGCGCCCGGCATATCGCCACCCGAGAAAAGCACGAGGGCCTGGTGTTCGCCATCGCCTTCGAATCGCTGGTCAAGCTGGTGGCGCTGGGGGTGATCGGCTGGTACGCGCTCTACCGGGTGTTCGGCGGCCCCCACGAGCTGGAACTGTGGCTGGTGCAGAACCAGGCGGCGCTGTCCACGCTGCACACGCCGCTGCAGGAAGGTCCCTGGCGCACCCTGCTGCTGGTGTTCTTCGCCTCGGCCATCGTCATGCCGCACATGTACCACATGACCTTCACCGAGAACCTCAACCCGCGCGCGATGGTCAGCGCCAGCTGGGGCCTGCCGCTGTTCCTGCTGCTGATGAGCCTGGCGGTGCCGCTGATCCTCTGGGCCGGCCTCAAGCTGGGAGCGACCACCAACCCGGAATACTTCACCCTCGGCCTGGGTATCGCGGTGAACAGCGAGGCGCTGGCCCTGCTCGCCTACGTCGGCGGCCTGTCGGCCTCCAGCGGGCTGATCATCGTCTCCACCCTGGCCCTGTCGGGCATGGCGCTCAACCACCTGGTGCTGCCGCTGTACCAGCCACCGGCCGAGGGCAACATCTATCGCTGGCTGAAGTGGACACGCCGCGCGCTGATCGCCTTCATCATCATGGCCGGCTATGGCTTCTATCTGCTGCTCGGCGCACAGCAGGACCTGGCCAACCTCGGCATCGTCGCCTTCGTCGCCACCCTGCAGTTCCTCCCGGGCGTGCTCTCGGTGCTGTACTGGCAGACCGCCAACCGTCGCGGCTTCCTCGCCGGCTTGCTGGCCGGTATCTGCGTCTGGGCCCTGACCATGCTGCTGCCGCTGCTGGGCAACCTGGACGGCTTCTACCTGCCGCTGTTCAACGTCATCTACGTGCTCGACGATGCCAGCTGGCACCTGGCGGCCATCGCCTCGCTGGCCGCCAACGTGCTGGTGTTCACCCTAGTGTCGCTGTTCACCGAAGCCAGCCCCGAGGAGAAGAGCGCCGCCGAGGCCTGCGCGGTGGACAACGTGCGCCGCCCGCAACGACGCGAACTGGTCGCCGCGACCCCGCAGGAATTCGCCGCGCAGCTGGCCAAGCCGCTGGGCGCCAAGACGGCCCAGCGTGAGGTGGAACAAGCGCTGCGCGACCTGCACCTGCCCTTCGACGAAGGCCGCCCCTATGCCCTGCGCCGCCTGCGCGACCGCATCGAAGCCAACCTGTCCGGCCTGATGGGCCCCAGCGTCGCGCAGGACATCGTCGAGACCTTCCTGCCGTACAAGTCCGGCAGCGAAGGTTACGTCACCGAGGATATCCACTTCATCGAGAGCCGCCTGGAGGACTACCAGTCGCGTCTCACCGGCCTGGCCGCCGAACTCGACGCCCTGCGCCGCTACCACCGGCAGACCCTGCAGGAACTGCCCATGGGCGTCTGCTCGCTGGCCAAGGACCAGGAAATCCTGATGTGGAACCGCGCCATGGAGGAGCTCACCGAGATTCCCGCCCAGCGCATCGTCGGCTCGCGCCTCAGCGCCCTGGCCGAACCCTGGCAGAGCCTGCTGCAGGACTTCATCGAACGCCCCGACCAGCACCTGCACAAGCAGCACCTGGCCCTGGACGGGCAGATCCGCTGGCTGAACCTGCACAAGGCCGCCATCGACGAGCCGCTGGCACCGGGCAACAGTGGCCTGGTGCTGCTGGTCGAGGACCAGACCGAAACCCAGTTGCTGGAAGACAAGCTGGTGCACTCCGAGCGCCTGGCCTCCATCGGCCGCCTGGCGGCGGGTGTCGCCCACGAGATCGGCAACCCGATCACCGGTATCGCCTGCCTGGCGCAGAACCTGCGCGAGGAGCGCGAGAACGATGGCGAACTGACGGAGATCAGCGGGCAGATTCTCGAACAGACCAAGCGCGTGTCACGCATCGTCCAGTCGCTGATGAGCTTCGCCCACTCCGGCAGCCATCAGCGCAGCGACGAACCGGTGTGCCTGGCCGATGTGGCGCAGGACGCCATCGGCCTGCTGTCACTGAACAAGCGCAACTTCGACATCCAGTTCTACAACCTCTGCAACCCGGAGCACTGGGCCGAGGGTGACCCACAACGCCTGGCCCAGGTGCTGATCAACCTGCTGTCCAACGCCCGTGACGCCTCCCCTCCGGGCGGCGCGATCCGCGTGCGCAGCGAAGCCAGCGAACATACCGTCGACCTGATCGTCGAGGATGAAGGCAGCGGCATTCCCAAAGCCATCATCGACCGCCTGTTCGAACCGTTTTTCACCACCAAGGACCCCGGCGAAGGGACCGGTCTGGGCCTCGCGCTGGTCTATTCGATCGTGGAAGAGCATTATGGACAGATAACAATCGACAGCCCGGCCGACCCCGAGCGCCAGTTGGGCACTCGAATTCGGGTCACCCTGCCAAGGCATGTCGAGGCGACGTCCGTAGCGATGTAAACAGCGACAGCAGGTGCCAACCGCACCTCCGTGACCGCCGAGAGAACGAATTGATGCCACATATTCTTATCGTCGAAGACGAAACCATTATCCGCTCTGCCTTGCGCCGTCTGCTCGAACGTAACCAGTACCAGGTCAGCGAAGCGGGCTCGGTACAGGAAGCCCAGGAACGCTACAGCATTCCCGGCTTCGACCTGATCGTCAGCGACCTGCGCCTGCCCGGAGCACCGGGTACTGAACTGATCAAACTGGCCGAAGGCACCCCGGTGCTGATCATGACCAGCTACGCCAGCCTGCGCTCGGCGGTGGACTCGATGAAGATGGGTGCGGTCGACTACATCGCCAAGCCCTTCGACCACGACGAGATGCTGCAGGCCGTCGCCCGCATCCTGCGGGACCGCCAGGAAGCCCGCAATGCCCCGGCAACCGCTGCCGCAAGCAGCGTGCGGGGTGGTGGCGCGGAGAAAACCGCGGAAAGCGCCAACGGCGAGATCGGCATCATCGGCTCCTGCGCCGCCATGCAGGACCTCTACAGCAAGATTCGCAAGGTCGCGCCCACCGATTCCAATGTACTGGTCCAGGGCGAGTCCGGCACCGGCAAGGAACTGGTCGCACGCGCCCTGCACAACCTGTCCAGGCGTGCCAAGGCGCCCCTGATCTCGGTGAACTGCGCGGCCATTCCGGAGACCCTGATCGAGTCCGAGCTGTTCGGCCATGAGAAAGGCGCCTTCACCGGCGCCAGCGCCGGGCGCGCCGGCCTGGTCGAAGCGGCGGACGGCGGCACGCTGTTCCTCGACGAGATCGGCGAGCTGCCACTGGAAGCCCAGGCACGACTGCTGCGCGTCCTCCAGGAAGGCGAGATTCGCCGGGTCGGCTCGGTGCAATCGCAGAAGGTCGACGTGCGTCTGATCGCGGCGACCCACCGCGACCTGAAGACCCTGGCCAAGACCGGCCAGTTCCGCGAAGACCTCTATTACCGCCTGCACGTCATCGCCCTCAAACTGCCGGCGCTGCGCGAACGCGGCAACGATGTGCTCGAGATCGCCCAGGCCTTCCTGGTTCGTCAGTACAGCCGCATGGGGCGCGAGCCGTTGCGCTTTGCCCACGACGCCGAGCAGGCGATTCGCCATTACCCCTGGCCCGGTAACGTGCGCGAACTGGAGAACGCCATCGAGCGTGCGGTGATCCTCTGCGAGGGTGCGGAAATATCCGCCGACCTGCTGGGCATCGACATCGAGCTGGACGACCTGGAAGACGACGACTTCGGCCTGCCTGGCAGCAGCCAGAGCAGTAGCGGCAGCCATGAACCGACCGAGGACCTGTCGCTGGAAGACTATTTCCAGCACTTCGTTCTCGAACACCAGGACCACATGACCGAAACCGAGCTGGCCCGCAAGCTGGGTATCAGCCGCAAATGCCTGTGGGAGCGTCGTCAGCGCCTGGGCATCCCACGGCGCAAATCCGGCGTGACCAGCAGCCCTTGACAGCGCGACGACGGTGACAACCACCCCGCACACAGGTTCCACAGGTTGTTACCGTTTCAATATCTCGTAACAAAGGCCGGGTCTATCGGTAACGAAAACCCGGCTTTTTTGTCCCCCACCGGACCGCCTCATTTGCCTCAAGCCATTGATCTTAAAGGATTATCAAAAACTGGCACGGCATCTGCTTTATCTCTGGCACAACAACAATAACAAGCAATGCCCTACACAATAAGAACAAGACGTAACGACTCCAGAACAACAAAAACAATAAGGTACGGAGGCGCAGCTAACTGATTCTTTTGGAGAGGAGTTGCCGCAAGGGGTTCGCCCCAGCGACCAGACCGAGAACAACAAAACTGTCTCGAGACAGCGCCCGAACTGGTTGATCAAGGCAACATCAGCGTCCAAAGAAATCCGTTTGCTATTGACTCCCCATTCTAGGGAGCACCCGGTAAGCCACGGCGAGCCGGGAAGGGTCGACAACAAAAACAACAGGCCCTCAATAACAATAAAAACAGAGCACGCACCAACTTGGGGGGGAGCTTCGGCTCCCCCAGTAGCTTCCGGTTCCCGGATCCCCGCCTGCCGCCCTTCTACACACCTTCTTCCGACACGATGCTAGAATCCGCAGCAATCATGCGGTCATCGTTTCGCATACCGTTGAAAACCTTGCCGAGGCAGGCTGCCTTTAACGCCACCAAGCCTGAGCAGGTCGTTCTTCAACAGCATGCGGGGCTGGCCGGTCACTTATCCAAACAGTGCCTCCCATGCTGAAAAAGCTGTTCAAGTCTTTCCGCTCACCTCTGCGCCGTGTGCCACGCCCACGCAGCACGCCCGAAGTGCTGAGCAGTAGCCAACATCCACTCAAGCGCAACGAGATCAGTCGGCACGCCATCAGCGTGGTCGAGCGCCTGCAGCGCGCCGGCTACCAGGCCTACCTGGTCGGTGGTTGCGTGCGCGACCTGCTGCTGGATATCGACCCCAAGGATTTCGACGTAGCGACCAGCGCCACCCCCGAACAGGTGCGTGCGGAGTTCCGTAACGCCCGGGTGATCGGCCGTCGCTTCAAGCTGGTACACGTGCACTTCGGTCGCGAGATCATCGAGGTCGCGACCTTCCGCGCCAATCACCCGCAAGGCGAGGAAGAGGAAAACAGCAACCTCGCCGCGCGCCACGAGAGCGGTCGCATCCTGCGCGACAACGTCTACGGCACCCTGGAAGACGACGCCCAGCGCCGTGACTTCACCATCAACGCGCTGTACTACGACCCGACCCAGGAGCACATCCTCGACTACGCCCGAGGCATGCACGATGTGCGCAACCACCTGGTGCGTCTGATCGGCGATCCCGAGCAACGCTACCTGGAGGACCCGGTGCGCATGCTGCGAGCGGTGCGCTTCGCCGCCAAGCTCGACTTCGACATCGAGAAGCACAGCGCCGCGCCGATCCGCCGGCTGGCGCCAATGCTGCGCGACATTCCAGCCGCCCGCCTGTTCGACGAGGTCCTCAAGCTGTTCCTCGCCGGCTACGCCGAATACACCTTCGACCTGCTGCTGGAGCATGACCTGTTCGCCCAGCTCTTCCCGGCCAGTGGCGAGGCGCTCAAGCGCAACCCCGAATACACCGAGAAGCTGATCCGCCAGGCGCTGATCAACACCGACGAGCGCATCCATGACGGCAAGTCGGTCACCCCGGCATTCCTCTTCGCCGCCCTGCTCTGGCCGGCGCTGCCAGCCCGTGTCCTGCAGCTGCAGGACAAAGGCATGCCGCCGATTCCGGCGATGCAGGAAGCCGCTCACACGCTGATCGCCGAGCAGTGCCAGCGCATCGCCGTGCCCAAGCGCTTTACCATCCCGATTCGCGAGATCTGGGACATGCAGGAGCGCCTGCCGCGCCGCAGCGGCAAGCGTGCCGACCTGCTGCTGGAGAACCCGCGCTTCCGTGCCGGTTACGATTTCCTCCTGCTGCGTGAACTGGCCGGCGAAAACACCGGCGGCCTGGGTGAGTGGTGGACGGATTACCAGGACGCCAACGACAGCGAGCGCCGGCAGATGATCCGCGACCTTGCAGGCAAGGGCGAAAGCACCGCCAGCGCCGCGCCGCGCAAGCGCCGCCGCAACAACAACCGGCGCAAGCGCGGTAACGAAGGCAGCGGCGAGTGATGGAGCGGGTCTATATCGGCCTGGGCAGCAACCTGGCCGAACCGCTGCAACAACTGCGCGCAGCGCTGAACGCCATCGCCCAGTTGCCGCACAGCACGCTGGTGGCGCGTTCTTCGTTCTATGTCAGCGACCCGCTCGGCCCGGCCGACCAGCCACGCTACGTCAACGCGGTGGCGGCGCTGGATACCGAGCTGCAGCCCTGGGCACTGCTCGATGGCCTGCAGCGCATCGAGCAGGAGCAGGGCCGCGTACGCAAGGAAGAACGCTGGGGGCCGCGCACCCTGGACCTGGATGTGCTGCTGTTCGGCGACCGCCTGATCGATGACGAGCGCCTCACCGTTCCGCACTACCACATGCATGCCCGCCCGTTCGTGCTCTACCCGCTGGCCGAGCTGGCCGCCGAGTTGCAGTTGCCGGACGGACGCAGCCTCGCCGCGCTGCTCGATGCCTGCCCCTTCGCCGGCCTGGAACGCCTGCCGGAGTAGCGCACAATGGCGCGCGCCGTCCCTTCCCGGCACACGCCCTGTTACCCGCCGCAAGCCCGCATCGCCTCTGGCCCAGCCCTCTGCCGCTCGGATTGGCAGTAACGCCAGTAACAGAGCGGTAACACCTGCAATTGACTTCATGCCCCCCCATCAGGACTATAGGCGTCCCGTCGCCCCGCGCCGGGCGCACCTTTGATGCCAATCCAGGCCGGATTGCAGCCAGATAGAAGCGGTATACCGAGCCTGAGCGAGGACCTTTGAAATGCCTGACGTTACCCTGACCACACTGCAAAGCTGCAAGCAGAACGGCGAGAAGATCGCCATGCTGACCTGCTATGACGCCACCTTTGCCCACGCGGCCTGCCAGGCTGGCGTGGACGTGCTGCTGGTCGGCGACTCCCTGGGCATGGTTCTGCAGGGCCACGACAGCACCCTGCCGGTCAGCGTCGAGGAAATGGCCTATCACACCGCCTGCGTCAAACGCGGCAACCAGGGCGCACTGATCGTCACCGATCTGCCGTTCATGGCCTACGCCACCACCGAACAGGCCCTGCTCAACAGCGCCAAACTGATGCAAGCCGGCGCGCATATGGTCAAGCTGGAGGGCGCCGGCTGGCTGGCCGAGCCGATTCGCCTGCTGGCCGAGCGTGGCGTGCCGGTCTGTGCCCACCTGGGCCTGACCCCGCAGGCGGTGAACATCCTTGGCGGCTACAAGGTTCAGGGCCGCCAAGAAGCGCAGGCCCGGCAGATGCGCGCCGACGCCATGGCGCTGGAGCAGGCGGGTGCCGCCATGCTGCTGCTCGAATGCGTGCCCAGCGAACTGGCTGCGGAAATCGCCCAGGCCGTGAAGATTCCGGTGATCGGCATCGGTGCCGGCGCGGCGACCGACGGCCAGGTGCTGGTCCTGCACGACATGCTCGGGCTGTCGCTGTCGGGTCGCGCCCCCAAGTTCGTGCGTAACTTCATGGAGGGCCAGAGCAGCATTCAGGGCGCATTCGGCGCCTACGTGCAGGCGGTCAAGGACGGCAGTTTCCCCGCTGCCGAGCATGGTTTCTCCGCATGAACACGGTCAAGACGCTGCGCGAGCTGCGCGCGGTCATCGCCCAGGCGCGGGCCGATGGCAAGCAGATCGGTTTCGTGCCGACCATGGGAAACCTGCACGCCGGCCATGTCTCGCTGGTGGAAACCGCTGCCCAGCGCGCCGACTTCGTGGTGGCCAGCATCTTCGTCAACCCGCTGCAGTTCGGTGCGGGCGAAGACCTGGACACCTACCCGCGTACCCTGCTCGCCGATCAGGAGAAGCTGCTGGCCGCCGGCTGTCACCTGCTGTTTCACCCTGACGTGACGGAGGTCTATCCGCACGGCATGGGCGACCAGACGCGGGTCAGCGTGCCCGGGGTTTCCGAAGGTCTCTGCGGCGCCAGCCGTCCGGGCCACTTCGAAGGGGTCGCCACCGTGGTGACCAAGCTGTTCAACATGGTCCAGCCGGACCTGGCCGTGTTCGGCGAGAAGGACTACCAGCAGCTGGCGGTGATCCGCGCGCTGGTGCAGGACCTGAACATGCCGATCCAGATCATCGGCGCGCCGACTCGCCGTGCCGACGACGGCCTGGCCCTGTCCTCGCGCAACGGTTACCTCAGTACCGAGCAGCGCAATGTCGCTCCCGCGCTGTATCGCGGCCTGCAAGCGGTCGCCGAGCAGTTGCAACGCGGCGCCCGCGACTATGCGCGGCTGATCGACGAGGCCCAGGCCCGGCAACGCGAGGCGGGCTTCGCCCCCGACTACCTGGAGATCCGCAACGCGCTGACCCTGCGCCCTGCGCAGGTCGACGACCGCCACCTGGTGGTGCTCACCGCCGCGCACCTGGGCAGCACCCGCCTGATCGACAATCTGCTGGTGGAACTGCCTGCGCAGTAGCTGCCTGCGAAGGCAGCCGGTTACACTCTGAAAGGCCCGGATCACGTCCGGGCCTTTTGCTTTTGCGGATCAGGAGCCCCGATGGCCTACTACCAGCAGCCCCACGACGTCACAACCCTGCCCGCCTGGCAGGCCCTGCAGCAGCACCGTGCCGAGATGGCCGGTTTCAGCATGCGCGAGGCCTTCACTGCCGATACAAGGCGCTTCCAGCGCTTCTCGCTGGATGCCTGTGGCCTGCTGCTGGACTACTCGAAGAACCTGATCGACGAACACAGCCTCGAGCTGCTGATGCAACTGGCCGAGCAGGCCGGCCTGCACGAAGCCATCACGGCGCTGTTCGGTGGCGAGCACGTCAACGCCTCCGAGGGACGCGCCGCCCTGCATACGGCGCTGCGCAGCCCGGTCGGCCACCGCCTGGTGGTGGACGGCACTGACATCATCCCCGAGGTGCATCGGGTGCTGAACCAGGTCACCGAACTGGTCAGCCGCATTCACAGCGGCCTGTGGCGCGGCTACAGCGAGAAGCCGATCAAGGAAGTGGTCAACATCGGCATCGGCGGCTCGTTCCTCGGTCCGCAACTGGTCTCCGAGGCGCTGCGCCCGTTCACCCAGCGCGGCGTACGCTGCCACTACCTGGCCAATATCGATGGCAGCGAGTTCCGCGAGCTGACCGCCCGCCTCGACCCGGAAACCACCCTGTTCATCGTGTCCAGCAAGTCCTTCGGCACCCTGGAGACCCTGAAGAACACCCTGGCAGCCCGTGACTGGTACCTGGCCATGGGCGGCCCGGAAGAAGAGCTGCACCGCCACTTCATCGCCGTGACCAGCAACCGTGAGGCGGCCATCGAGTTCGGTATCGGCGAGGAGAACATCTTCCCCATGTGGGACTGGGTCGGCGGGCGCTACTCGCTGTGGTCGGCCATCGGCCTGCCCATCGCCCTGGCCATCGGCGTGTCCAACTTCAAGGAACTGCTGGCCGGGGCCTACGCCATGGATCAGCACTTCACCCAGGCGCCCCTGGCCGAGAACATGCCGGTGCTGATGGCCCTGCTGGGCATCTGGTACAGCAACTTCTGGGGCGCACAGAGCCACGCGATCCTGCCCTACGACCACTACCTGCGTAACTTCACCAAGCACCTGCAGCAGCTCGACATGGAGTCCAACGGCAAGAGCGTGCGCCAGGACGGCAGCGCCCTGGACATCAGCACCGGGCCCGTCATCTGGGGCGGGGTCGGCTGCAACGGCCAGCACGCCTACCATCAGTTGCTGCACCAGGGCCGCCTGCTGGTACCGGCGGACTTCATCGTTCCGGTCAACAGCTACAACCCGCTGTCCGACCACCATCAGTGGCTGTTCGCCAACTGCCTGTCGCAGGCCCAGGCGCTGATGCAGGGCAAGACCCGCGAAGAGGCCGAGGCCGAACTGCGCGGCAAGGGCCTGGCGGAAGACGAGGTTCAGCGCCTGGCGCCGCACAAGGTCATCCCCGGCAACCGCCCGAGCAACATTCTGGTGATGAACCGCATCGCGCCGTTCGAGCTCGGCGCGCTGGTCGCCCTGTACGAGCACAAGGTGTTCGTGCAGAGCGCGATCTGGGGCATCAACGCCTTCGACCAGTGGGGCGTGGAGCTGGGCAAGGAAATGGGCAAGGACGTCTACCAGCGCCTGACCGGCCAGCTCGACAACAACGCCTCGGACGCCTCGACCCAGGGCCTGATCGCCCACTTCCGCGAGCGTCATCGCGGCTGACCCTCCACCAACCCGGTCCGGCACGCCTGCCGGGCCGGGCTCCACCGCGCAAGCGCTGCGCCATGAACATCGCCCCTTGAAGCCGGCGCCCGCTTGGGTGCACCCTTGTGCCTGTTGCGGACAAACAATTACAAGGACCCCGCCATGTTCGAAATCACCCGTCACCCCGTGGCCGACGCGGTGCGCCAGCGTGCACACCTGGACAACGACGCCTACCTGCGCCTGTACCGGCAGTCCGTCGAGCAGCCCGACACCTTCTGGGCCGAGCAGGCCAAGGCCTTCCTGGCCTGGTTCAAACCCTGGGACAAGGTCCACGACAGCGACCTGCAACAGGGCCGTGCCGAATGGTTCAAGGGTGGCCAGCTCAACGTCGCCTACAACTGCATCGACCGCCACCTGGAACAACGTGGCGAACAGGTCGCCATCATCTGGGAAGGCGACAACCCCAGCGAATCCGCGCACATTACCTACAACAAGCTGCACCAGCAGGTCAGCCGCCTGGCCAACGTGCTGAAGAGCCGTGGCGTGAAGAAAGGCGACCGGGTGTGCATCTACATGCCGATGATTCCCGAGGCGGCCTACGCCATGCTCGCCTGCACGCGCATCGGCGCCGTGCATTCGGTGGTGTTCGGCGGCTTCTCCCCCGACGCGTTGCGTGACCGTATCCTCGATGCCGACTGCCGTACCGTGATCACCGCCGACGAAGGCGTGCGCGGCGGCAAGTACGTGCCGCTGAAGAGCAACGTCGACAAGGCCCTGCAGAGTTGCCCGAACGTCTCCAGCGTGGTGGTGGTCGAGCGTACCCAGGGCGACGTGGCCTGGGTGGAAGGCCGCGACATCTGGTATCACCAGGCACTCAAGGACGTCAGTGCGGACTGCCCGGCCGAGCCGATGGATGCCGAAGACCCGCTGTTCATCCTCTACACCTCGGGCTCCACCGGCAAACCCAAGGGTGTGCTGCACACCACCGGCGGCTATCTGCTCGGCGCGGCGATGACCCACAAGTACGTGTTCGACTACCACGAAGGCGACATCTACTGGTGCACCGCCGATGTCGGCTGGGTGACCGGGCACAGCTATATCGTCTACGGCCCGCTGGCCAACGCCGCCACCACGCTGATATTCGAAGGCGTGCCCAACTACCCGGACGCCTCGCGTTTCTGGCAGGTGATCGACAAGCACCGGGTCAACACCTTCTACACCGCGCCCACCGCCCTGCGCGCGCTGATGCGCGAAGGCGAAGCCCCGGTGAAGGCGACCTCACGGGAAAGCCTGCGCCTGCTTGGCAGCGTCGGCGAACCGATCAACCCGGAAGCCTGGGAATGGTACTTCCACGTGGTCGGCGACACCCGCTGCCCCATCGTCGACACCTGGTGGCAGACCGAGACCGGCTCGATCCTGATCACGCCGCTGCCGGGCGCCACCGACCTCAAGCCGGGATCGGCGACCCGTCCGTTCTTCGGCGTGCAGCCGGTGCTGCTCGACGAGCAAGGCAAGGAAATCGACGGCCCCGGCGCGGGCGTGCTGGCCATCAGGGCCAGTTGGCCGAGCCAGATCCGCAGTGTCTACGGCGACCACCAGCGCATGATCGACACGTATTTCAAACCCTACCCCGGCTACTACTTCACCGGCGACGGTGCGCGCCGTGACGAGGATGGCTACTACTGGATCACCGGTCGTGTCGATGACGTGATCAACGTCTCCGGCCATCGCATCGGTACCGCCGAGGTGGAAAGCGCCCTGGTGCTGCACGACGCCGTCGCCGAGGCCGCCGTGGTCGGTTACCCGCACGACGTGAAGGGTCAGGGCATCTATGCCTACGTCACCCTGATGAGTGGCCAGGAGCCGTCCGAGGACTTGAAGAAGGACCTGCTGACCCTGGTCGGCAAGGAGATCGGCAGCTTCGCCAAGCCGGAGCTGATCCAGTGGGCGCCAGGCCTGCCCAAGACCCGCTCGGGCAAGATCATGCGCCGCATCCTGCGCAAGATCGCCTGCAACGAGCTGGAGAACATGGGTGACACCTCCACCCTGGCCGACCCCAGCGTCGTCGACAGCCTCACCGAGCAACGGCTGAACCGTTGACCCCGAGCCCGGCCCGAAAGGGCCGGGCTGATCTTGCCGTGGGCCGGCCAAGCGCCGAGAATGCGCGCCATGGATAGCCTACGTCGTCAGATCGAAAAACAGGTACACAGCCTCACCGGCGCCGCCCTGGGGGTGCTCGACCTCGACCAGCCACGCGGCGACGTCGGCCTGTTCGGCCCGCAGTCGATGGTCTGGGAGGTGCACGCCGACTTCACTTCGATGATGGTCGGCGGCGTCTCCGCCCTGCTCCTGCAGATGCTGCACCCGCTGGCCCTGGCTGGCGTCTGGGACCACTCCACCTTCCGCCAGGACATGATCGGGCGCCTGCGCCGCACCAGCCTGTTCATCGCCGGCACCACCTACGGCGGCCGCCAGGATGCCGAGCAGCTGATCGAAAAGGTCCGCACCATTCATCTGCAAGTGGTCGGCAACGCGCCGGATGGCCGCCCCTATGCCGCCAGCGACCCGCAGTTGCTGACCTGGGTGCATGTGTCCGAGGTCAGTCAGTTTCTCGAGGGCTATCTGCGCTACGTCGACCCGCAGCTGCCGCTGGCCGAGCAGGACCGTTACTACCGCGAAGTGGCATTGACCGCCGAACGCCTGGGGGCGCAGGACGTTCCCACGTCCCGCCAGGCGATCGCCGACTACCTCGAACGCATGCGCCCGCAACTGCTCTGCGATGAACGCACCCGGGAAGTGGTGCGGCTGCTGTACGCCGCCCCGGTACCCAGCATGCTCGCCAAGCCCTTCGGCAAGCTGATGATGCAGGCCGGCGTCGACCTGTTGCCGGACTGGGCCAGCGACCTGCTTGGCGAGCGGCAGCCCGACTGGCGCCGCCCGCTGATTCGCGCCAGCGTGAGGCGTACCGCCACGCTACTGCGCTGGGCGGTGAGCAACAGCGCGGCGCAACGTGCCCGACGGCGCCTGACGTAACGCCCCTGAGCCGCAGCGGCACGACCCTGCGCGGAAGCCAGGCGGATTTCTTGCTAGACTGCCGCCCTTTCACCGTCCCGAGATGCCGCGCATGTCCGCTCTTGACCAGGCGCTGCGCGCCGCCCTCGCCGCCCGCGAACACCTTCTGCCCGAACTGCACGCCCAGGGCACCAACTGTTACCGCCTGTTCCATGGCAGCCAGGAAGGGGCTCCGGGGCTGACCGTCGACCGCTACGGCCCACAGCTGCTGGTACAGAGCTTCCACCAGCCGTTGCCGGCAGATGACCTGCAGCGCCTCGCCGACATCGTCGAGCGTCACCTGGGCCAGCCCCTGCTGCTGGTCTACAACGACCGCAGCAGAGGCAACTCGCGCATCGACCGCGACCCCACGCTGTTCCAGCCCACGGAGGCGGCGCTGGAAGATCTGCTCGGCCAGGAATGGGGGCTCAACTACCGGGTCCGCGGCCGTCACGCGGGGCAGGACCCACTGCTGTTCCTCGACCTGCGCAACGCACGTGGCTGGATCAAGGCCAACAGCGCCGGCAAGTCCGTGCTCAACCTTTTCGCCTACACCTGCGGGGTCGGCCTGAGCGCGGCGGCCGGCGGCGCCCGGGACGTGACCAACCTCGACTTCGCCCAGGGCAACCTCGCCGTGGGCCGCGAGAACGGTGCCCTCAACCCAGAGCTGCCAGGCATGCACTTCATCCAGTCCGACTACTTCCCGGCGATTCGCCAGTTCGCCGGCCTGCCGATCAGCAGTCGTCGCGGACAGAAACTGCCGAGCTATCCGCGCCTGCAACCGCGCCAGTTCGACCTGGTGTTTCTCGACCCACCAGCCTGGGCCAAGAGCGCCTTCGGCACCGTCGACCTGCTGCGCGACTACCAGAGCCTGCTCAAGCCGGCGCTGCTGGCCACCGCAGACGGCGGCACCCTGGTGTGCTGCAACAACCTGGCGAAGGTGGAAATGGACGATTGGCGCCAGCAGGTGCTGCGCTGCGCCGAGAAACTCGGCCGCCCGGTGCGCGAGTGCCAGGTGATCGCACCGGCGGGCGACTTCCCCTCGCATGACGGCAAGCCACCGCTGAAAACGCTGATCCTGCATCTCTGACCATCTGCCACGCTCGACCAACGGGACACGGGCAGCATCGGAACTGAACCGCCATGCCATACTCCAAATCGTTCCCCTGTCTGGAATAAATGTCGCCAAGCCATGCCCAAAGGACAGAAGCGCGCGCTGAGCGCACTCGTGATCACCGTATTCCTCTACAGCCTGATCGGTTTCCTGATCGTGCCGGGCATCGCCCTGCGCGTCGTCAACCAGCAATTGGCCAACTATGCCAGCGTGCCCGCCACGCTGGAGCGCGTGCAGCTCAACCCGTTCAGCCTCGAACTCAGCCTCTGGGGACTGCGTATCGGCGACAGCGGCGAGGAACAGCTGAGCTTCCGGCGCCTTTACGCCAACCTGCAGAGTGACAGCCTGTGGACGGGGGCGCTGCACCTGAGCGAGGTGGAACTCGATGGCGCGCGCACCGAGGTCCTGTTCGCGAAGGACGGCACACTGAACCTGACCCAACTGTTCAAGCTGCCGGCAAGCGAGCCGCAGCCGGAGTCCGCCAGCAGCGAACCGTTCCCGCTGCGCATCGACGGCATCCGCCTGCGCGAGAATGCTCTGCGCTTCCAGGACCTGCGCCCCAGCGAACCGGTGGAGTTCGCCTACGACAAGCTCGACCTCGAGCTGCACAACCTCAGCACGCTGGCCGGTGACAACGCGCAGATGACGCTCGCTGCCAGCGGCCCGAACGGGGCACAGATCGACTGGCGCGGGCAGATCAGCCTGACGCCGATCACTTCCAGCGGCAGCCTGAGCGTCAGCGACGGCCACCTGAGCACCTTCTGGCCCTACGTCCGTGACGCCGTACCGCTGGTGCTCAAGGACGGCCAGGTCGACGTCAGCGCTGACTACCACCTCGACCTCTCCGACGGCACCGAGTTGCAGCTGAGCAAGCTCAAGCTGCAGCTGGCCCCTTTCGCCATCGACGACCCCGCCGGCAAACCGCTGGTCAGGCTGCAGCGCCTGGACGTCGACGACAGCACGCTGGACCTGGCCAAGCAGCAGGTGGTGATCGGCCAGGTGCGCAGCCAGGGCCTGGAAGCCTGGGCGGCGCGCGAAGCCGACGGCCAACTGGACTGGCAGAAGCTGTTCGCCAAACCGGCATCCGCGCAACCTGCAGCCGCCGAACAGGCTGAGCCCGAGGGCAGCGACGAGGGCAAGCCCTGGCAGGTGCTGCTGCAGGATGTGCAACTGCGTGACTACAAGGCTCATCTGGCGGATCGCGTTCCCGAGCAGGACGTCGCCGTCGAGGTCGGGCCGCTGAACCTCGACCTGAAGAACTTCGACAGCCTGGGCGACAAGCCCTTCGACCTCCGCCTCGATACCGGCCTGGGCAAGCAAGGCAAGCTGCAGGCGTCGGGTGATGTGCAACTGAGCCCCACCAGCGCTCGCCTCAAGGTCACCACTGAAGACATCGACCTGCGCCTCGCCCAAGCCTACCTGAGCCCCTTCATCCGCCTGGAACTGCGCAGCGGGATGCTCGGCAGCGACCTCGACGTGCAGCTCAAGAGCACCGAGCCGCTGGCCCTCAGCGTGACCGGCAACGCCAGGATCGACCAGCTGCACACCCTCGACACCCTGCGCGAGCGCGACTTCGTGCGCTGGAAGCAGGTGCGGGTCAATGGCCTCGACTATCGTCATGGCGAAAGCCTGGCCATCGAGCGGGTCGAACTGGACCAGCCCTACGCGCGCTTCGTGATCAACGAGAACCTGAGCACCAACGTCAGTGAGCTGATCGTGCCGCAACCGGCGGCGGCCGGGGACAAGGTCGAGGATGGCAAGCCGCTGGCGATCCATATCGGTGGCGTGGCCATCAACGACGGCTCGGCCAACTTCGCCGACTTCAGCCTGACCCCGAGCTTCGCCACCGCCATCCAGCAGATGAATGGCCGCATCGGCGTGCTCGACAACCAGAAACCGCAGGCCGCCAGCGTCGATATCAAGGGCAAGGTCGATCGCTACGCGCCGATGAGCATCAAGGGCAAGCTGACGCCGTTCGATCCACTCAACAGCCTGGATATCGCCACCAGCTTCAAGAACGTCGAGCTGACCACCATCACCCCCTACTCCGGCAAGTTCGCCGGTTATCGCATCCGCAAGGGCCGCCTCAACCTCGACCTGCACTACCGCATCGAGCAGGGCCAGCTCAATGCCGAGAACAAGGTGCTGGTGGAAAACCTGCAGCTGGGCGAAAAGGTCGACAGCCCGGATGCCGTGGACCTGCCGATTCGCCTGGCGGTCGCGCTGCTCAAGGACACCCAGGGCCGCATCGCCATCGAGCTGCCGGTCCAGGGCGACCTCAACAACCCGCAGTTCAGCGTCATGCCCATCGTCTGGCAGACCCTGCG
Organism: Ectopseudomonas khazarica; assembly: GCF_017915135.1. Classification (NCBI taxonomy): domain Bacteria; kingdom Pseudomonadati; phylum Pseudomonadota; class Gammaproteobacteria; order Pseudomonadales; family Pseudomonadaceae; genus Ectopseudomonas; species Ectopseudomonas khazarica. Next base: position 4,241,155 of record NZ_CP068551.1, read on the forward strand.
CAATCTGGTGCTGCGCGCCGCCCAGGCACCGTTCAAGTTCGTTGCCGGGCTGGTCAGTGGCGGCGGCGATACCGACCTGAGCACGGTGCCCTTCGACGCCGGCTCCGCCGACCTCGACGCGGACGCCCGCCAGGCACTGGATACCCTCGCCAAGGCCCTGCAGGAACGTCCGGCGCTGCGCCTGGAAGTCGAAGGCCAGAGCGCGGCGAAAGCGGATGGCCCGCTCCTGGCCGAGCAGCGCCTGCAACGCGAATTCCAGGACACCTGGTACAAGGTGCTGCAACGCCGCGGTGACAAGGTCCCGGCGAGTGCCGATGAGCTCGAGGTGGGCGAGGACGAACAGGCGGCGCTGCTCGAAGGTATCTACCGCACCCGCCTGAAACAGCAGCCGCCCGCCGAGTGGGCCGAGCTGGATGCGCAACAACGCACCCAGAACATGCGCCAGGCCGTGCTGGACTCCTGGGCCCAGAGCAAGCTGTTGCTGCGCCAGCTGGCGCAGCAACGGGCGGCGGCGATCAAGGCCTATCTGGTCGAGCAAGGGAAACTGGACGACGAACGGGTCTACCTGATTGATGTCAATCTGGGAGAACCCGAGTCCAATGGACGTGTACTGACGCCCCTGCACCTGGATAGCGCATGATGAAACATCCTCGACTGCTGGTACTGGCAACGCTGCTGGCGAGCATCGGCAGCCCTCTCGTGCATGCGGAGACGATGCGCTGCGGCAGTCAGCTGGTCAGCCTGGGAGATCGCGCCTTCGAGGTGGAGCGCAAGTGCGGGACGCCAGTGTACCGTGACCCCATAGGCTATACGCTGGGCAGCTACGACAGGCGCGAGTACCGGATCGAGGAGTGGGTGTACGGCCCCACCAACGGCATGCTCAGCATCCTGCGTTTCGAGGGCAACCGCCTGGTGGAAATCGAACGCCGCCGAGAGCACTGACAAGGAGTTCACCGTGCCCAAACGCAACCATCTGCTCTGGCTACTGCTGCTGCCCGTCCTGGCGCAGGCGTCTTCCACCTACCGCTGCGGCAGCGCGCTGGTGAGCAAGGATGCGCCGACCAGCGAGGTCCAGCACAAGTGCGGCGAGCCCGTCAGCCGGGACTTTCTCGGCTACAAGGAAGTCACCGATGCCTACGGCTTTCGCAACGAGGTGAACGTGGAAGAGTGGATCTACGGCCCCAGGAACGGCATGTACCACTTCCTGCGTTTCGAGGGCGGTCGCCTGACCGATATCCGCAGCAAGCGCGGAGGTTGATACCGCCGCCCCGCCGGGCGAGCGGGTGAATCCCGGATACGGAAAGGCCCCGCCAGATTCACCGGCGAGGCCTTTCGACATCCGTGCCCGTCGCTATCCGTGCGACCCGGCATCCTTGCCCACGGCTATCCCTGCCTAGAGCTTGTCGCTGAAATCGCGCAGCTCCTGCTGGGCCTTTTCCTTGGTCCAGCCGTATCGCTCCTGCAGCTTGCCGGCCAGGTATTCGCTGTGGCCCTCGGCGACGTCCACGTCGTCATCGGTCAGGTTGCCCCAACGCTCCTTGATGCGACCGTTGAGCTGCTTCCATTTGCCTTTGATGATGTCGCTATTCATGGTGGTTCTCCCAGAACTCAAGAGGGGGCCGGGTGTGGACCCGGCCGGCTCGGGTATCAGTCGGCGGTCTTCAGGGCATCGGCGGACACATCACGCACACCCTCGATTTCCTTGGTCTTGGCGATGGCCAGATCACGTTCGGCATCGGTGGCCACTACACCGGAAAGGGAAACCACGCCCTGGTTGGTCTCGACCTTGATGTCCAGCGCGCTCAGGTCCTTGTCGGCGACGAAGGTGGATTTGACCTTGCTGGTGATCCAGGTGTCGGATACCGCCTGCTCGGCTTTGTCCACGGTGTCGTTGGCCGCCAGCATGGTCGGCTGAGCGAAGGCTGCCGAGGCGAGCGGCAGGCTCAGCGCAGCGGCGGTCAGGGTGGCGGCGGCAAAACGGGTGATTGGCTGTTTCATGGTTGACTCCTGTACATTCCAGACAATCTGCAAACCAACTCCTGGCTGCAGGTTCACCAGTACTATCGCAAGCGCTGTGCCAGCTTTTCAGAAAACAAAAACCCTTTAATAACAACAAGTTAATTAAAGTCGTCGATACGACGCGAATTGCATTTCGCCGAGTCAGGAAAAAACCCTCGGGCAATTTGCATGATCTCTGGCAAGGCAAAGGCGAACACGCACACAGCCACGCAGCCGACCCGCGTAACGCTGGTACAGGCTCCCGGCGAGGCCCGCTAGAAGCCCGGACGATGGGCACAGGAAATTGCCGGGAGCGCTTGCTGCAGTCGCCTGGCGACGGCCCACCGGGCTGTCGCGAGGAATCGCAGGCAATAAAAAAGGGCCCCCGCAGGAGCCCTTCTGTTCAAGCCAGCGAAGGATCGCTTAGACGCCGGAGGCCTCGGCGGCCGCTACGTCCTTGATCGACAGCTTGATACGGCCGCGGTTGTCCACGTCCAGAACCAGTACCTTCACTTCCTGGCCTTCCTTCAGTACGTCGGTGACCTTCTCCACGCGCTGATCGCTCAGCATGGAGATGTGCACCAGACCGTCCTTGCCCGGCAGGATGTTGACGAAGGCACCGAAGTCGACGATGCGCTCGACCTTGCCGACGTAGATCTTGCCGATCTCGGCTTCCGCGGTGATGGCCAGAACGCGCTGCTTGGCAGCCTCGGCCGCTTCCTTGGTTTCGCCGAAGATCTTGATCGAGCCGTCATCTTCGATGTCGATCGAAGCCTTGGTCTCTTCGCAGATACCACGGATGGTGGCGCCACCCTTGCCGATCACGTCGCGGATCTTGTCCTGGTCGATCTTCATCGCCAGCATGGTCGGGGCGTTGGCCGACAGCTCGGTACGCGACTGGGCGATGACCTGGTTCATCTGGCCGAGGATGTTCAGACGGGCTTCCAGCGCCTGCTCCAGCGCCTGCTCCATGATCTCTTCGGTGATGCCCTGGATCTTGATGTCCATCTGCAGCGCGGTGACGCCCTTGGCGGTACCGGCTACCTTGAAGTCCATGTCGCCCAGGTGGTCTTCGTCACCGAGGATGTCGGTCAGAACGGCGAACTTCTCGCCTTCCAGCACCAGACCCATGGCGATACCGGCAACCGGCGCCTTCATCGGCACACCGGCGTCCATCAGCGCCAGGGAAGCGCCGCAGACCGAAGCCATGGAGGACGAACCGTTGGACTCGGTGATTTCCGATACCACACGGATGGTGTACGGGAACTCGTCGTCCTTCGGCAGCATGGCAGCGACGCCACGACGGGCCAGGCGGCCGTGACCGATTTCGCGGCGGCCAGCGCCACCCATGCGACCACACTCACCGACCGAGAACGGCGGGAAGTTGTAGTGCAGCATGAAGGGGTCTTTCTTCTCGCCTTCCAGGGTATCCAGCAGCTGTGCGTCGCGGGCGGTGCCCAGGGTGGCGACGACCAGCGCCTGAGTTTCACCACGGGTGAACAGCGCCGAACCGTGGGTCTTGTCCAGCACGCCGACTTCGATCTTCAGCGGACGCACGGTGCGGGTGTCGCGACCGTCGATACGCGGCTTGCCATCGACGATGTTCTGGCGAACGGTGCGGTATTCGATCTCGCCGAAAGCGGCTTTGACTTCGTCAGCCGGGAACTGACCTTCGCCCTCGCCGGCCAGGGCCGCAACGACTTCATCACGCAGCTCGCCCAGACGGTTGTAGCGGTCCTGCTTGATGGTGATGGTGTAGGCCTGGCTGATGGCGGCGCCGAACTGGCTGCGGATGGCGTCCAGCAGCGGAGTGTTGGCGGCCGGAGCCTGCCAGTTCCAGGTCGGCTTGCCAGCTTCGGCAGCGAATTCCTTGACGGCCTGGATCACGGCCTGGAATTCCTGGTGGGCGAACAGTACGGCACCGAGCATCTGGTCTTCGGTCAGCTCCTGGGCTTCCGACTCGACCATCAGTACGGCGGTTTCGGTACCGGCCACGACCATGTCCAGGCTGGACGCCTTGAGCTGCTCGTAGTTGGGGTTCAGCAGGTAGCCGGTATCCGGGTGGAAGGCTACGCGCGCGGCACCAATCGGGCCGTTGAACGGAATGCCGGAAACGGCCAGGGCAGCGGAGGTACCGATCATGGCGGCAACGTCCGGATCGGTCTTCTTGCTGGTGGAAACGACGGTGCAGACGACCTGCACTTCGTTCATGAAGCCTTCGGGGAACAGCGGACGGATCGGACGGTCGATCAGGCGCGAGGTCAGGGTTTCCTTCTCGCTCGGACGGCCTTCACGCTTGAAGAAGCCGCCAGGAATCTTGCCGGCTGCGTAGGTCTTCTCCTGGTAGTGCACGGACAGCGGGAAGAAGCCTTTGCTCGGGTCGGCGCTCTTGGCACCCACGACGGTCACCAGCACGGTCACGTCGTTGTCGACGGTCACCAGCACGGCACCGCTGGCTTGACGGGCAATACGGCCAGTCTCGAGGGTTACGGTCGACTGACCGAACTTGAATTGCTTGATTACCGGGTTCACGGTGTTTTCCTTCTCTCTGTTGCCTTGGGGGAAATCTGAAAGCGGCACGGGAGTCGGACCCGATGCATCCTTCGAAAAGCCAAAAGCTGGAAGCCCGGAGCCGCAGGTCGGGGATCATGCCCCGACTTGCCGCTCCGAACTCCCAGCTTCCAACTTGTGCAGCTCGCGTCTATTAACGACGCAGGCCCAGGCGACCGATCAGGGCGCTGTAACGACTGGTGTCCTTGGCCTTCAGGTAGTCCAGCAGCTTACGACGCTGGTTGACCATACGGATCAGACCACGACGGCTGTGGTGATCCTTGCCGTTGGCCTTGAAGTGACCTTGCAGCTTGTTGATGTTGGCGGTCAGCAGGGCTACCTGCACTTCCGGGCTACCGGTATCGCCTTCAGCTTGCTTGTAGTCGTTAACGATCTGGGCTTTTTCTTCAACGCTGAGTGCCATGTTGGCTTCCTCTCATCTGGAAACTGCCGAAGCAGTCTCAATAGGCCGGGAATCGCTCCCCGTGTTTTAAAAAGAGGTATGACCGTGCCTACTGACAGCCACCCTCGCAGTACCGGATGACAGCTTCGCTATCACCCCGGCTTCGACCTCGCGGCCGAACCATTCGGTGCCATGCACCGCTATATCTCAGCCCGGCCCCTGAGGCCCGAGCCTGCACCCGTGCTACGCACCGGTGTAAATCAGTCGACGCGGCGCGATGCGCCCGTCGTCGCTCACCTCACCGATGCCGATGAAGCGACCGTTGTGATCCTGCACGCGGACCATACCGAACTTCGGCGCTTCCGGCGCCCGCACCGGCTGCCCTTGCAACCAGTAGAACGCACTGTGCTCGGAGAACTGCAGCAGCGGCCAGTCCTGCAGACCGCTGTCGACCGGCTGCAGGAAGCGATCGAGCGCTGCATTGCCGCCTTCGGCATGCGCCGCTTCCAGCTCTTCCAGGGTCACGGTGCGTGACAGGTCGAACGGGCCGGCCTTGGTACGCCGCAGTTCGGCGACGTGTGCGCCGCAACCGAGCAGTTGGCCAAGATCCTCGACCAGGGTCCGAATATAGGTGCCCTTGCTGCAGTCCACCGACAAACGCGCCTGCTCACCCTCGAGGGCCAGCAATTCCAGGCGCGCAATAGTAACAGAACGCGCCTCGCGCTCCACTACTTCACCTGCGCGCGCCAGCTTGTAAAGCGGCTGGCCGTCCTTCTTCAGGGCCGAGTACATCGGAGGTATCTGTTTGATTTCTCCGCGAAAACGCGGCAGCAGTGCTTCGATTTCGCTGCGACCAACGGTCACCGGGAGGCGCGCGATCACCTCACCTTCGGCATCGCCGGTGGTGGTGGTGACGCCAAGCTGGGCGACCGTCTCGTAGCCCTTATCGGCATCGAGCAGGTACTGGGAAAACTTGGTCGCCTCGCCGAAGCACAGCGGCAGCACGCCGGTGGCCAGCGGGTCGAGGCTGCCGGTGTGCCCGGCCTTCTCGGCATTGAGCAACCAGCGCACCTTCTGCAGGGCCGCGTTGGAGGTGAAGCCGCGTGGCTTGTCCAGCAGGATGATGCCGTCGACCTTGCGACGAATACGTTTGACCTGGGCCACGCTTATTCCTCGCCGCCGTCCTGGTGCTTGCGGTCTTCCGCCACGGCACGCTCGATCAGCGCCGACAGCTCGGCACCGCGACGGATGCTGGCGTCGTACTGGAAGTGCAGTTGCGGGACGGTGCGCACCTTCATCGACTTGCCCAGCAACATGCGCAGATAGCCAGCTGCCTCGGAGAGGATCTCCAGGTTGAGCTTGATCTGCTCGGCATCGTCGTCCTTGCCCATCACGGTGATGAACACTTTGGAATGGGACAGGTCGCGGCTGACGTCCACGGCGGTGATGGTGACCAGGCCCAGACGCGGGTCCTTGATCTCACGCTGGATCAACACGGCCAGCTCACGCTGCATCTGGTCGCCGATACGCTGGGTACGGCTGTAATCTTTCGCCATTTCTTACTTACCTTTCCTTCGTCCTGGCGCCTCGCCGGCACCGGACGTAAAAGCGGCAAACGCCCGGCCGCGCATGAGCGGGGCCGGGCGTTGCATGATCAAGGGGTTGCGCTTACAGACTGCGCGCGACCTGGACCTTCTCGAACACTTCGATCTTGTCGCCGACCTTGACGTCGTTGTAGCTCTTCACGCCGATACCGCACTCCATGCCATTACGCACTTCGGCGACGTCGTCCTTGAAGCGACGCAGCGATTCCAGCTCGCCTTCGAAGATCACCACGTCCTCGCGCAGTACGCGGATCGGACGGTTACGGAACACGGTACCTTCGATGACCATGCAGCCCGCGACGGCGCCGAACTTCGGCGAACGGAACACATCACGCACTTCCGCGGTGCCCAGGATGTTCTCGCGAACATCGCTGCCGAGCATACCGGTGAGCGCCTTCTTGACGTCTTCGATGATGTCGTAGATGACGTTGTAGTAGCGCATGTCGAGGCCTTCGGACTCGACGATCTTGCGCGCACCGGCGTCAGCACGGACGTTGAAGCCGAACAGCACGGCATTGGAAGCCAGCGCCAGGTTGGCATCGGATTCGGTGATACCACCGACGCCGCCACCGACCACACGCACTTGCACTTCGTCGTTGCCGAGGGTGCTGAGCGAGCCTTGCAGGGCTTCCAGAGAACCACGCACATCGGCCTTGAGGACGATGTTGAGGGTCTTCTTCTCTTCCTGGCCCATGTTCTCGAAGATGTTTTCCAACTTGCCGGCGTGGGCGCGGGCCAGCTTGACTTCGCGGAACTTGCCCTGACGGAACAGTGCAACTTCGCGGGCCTTCTTCTCGTCGGCCACCACCATCATCTCGTCACCGGCATCCGGCGTACCGTCCAGGCCGAGGATCTCGACCGGAATCGACGGACCGGCTTCCTTGATCGGCTTGCCGTTCTCGTCGAGCATGGCACGCACACGACCGTAGTTGACGCCGACCAGGACCATGTCGCCCTGGCGCAGGGTACCGTCCTGAACCAGCACGGTAGCCACCGGGCCACGGCCCTTGTCCAGACGCGACTCGACCACCACACCACGACCCGGAGCGGTCGGAGTGGCTTTCAGCTCGAGTACTTCAGCCTGCAGCAGTACGGCTTCGAGCAGCTCGTCGATACCGGTACCGGCCTTGGCGGAAACCGGTACGTAGGGTGCGTCGCCGCCCCACTCTTCCGGGATCACATCCAGCGCGGCCAGGCCGTTCTTGATGTTGTCCGGGTTGGCTTCCGGCTTGTCCATCTTGTTCACCGCGACCACGATCGGCACGCCAGCGGCTTTCGCGTGCTGCACGGCTTCCTGGGTCTGCGGCATCACGCCGTCGTCAGCAGCGACGACGAGGATGACGATGTCGGTGGCCTTGGCGCCACGGGCACGCATCTGGGTGAACGCGGCGTGACCCGGGGTGTCGAGGAAGGTGACCATGCCACGCTCGGTTTCCACGTGGTAGGCACCGATGTGCTGGGTGATGCCACCCGCTTCGCCGGAGGCGACCTTGGCACGACGGATGTAGTCGAGCAGGGAGGTCTTGCCGTGGTCGACGTGACCCATGACGGTCACGACCGGTGCACGGGACAGCGCCTCGCCTTCGAACTTCAGCGATTCGGCCAGGGAATCTTCCAGGGCGTTGTCGCTGACCAGCTTGACCTTGTGGCCGAACTCTTCGGCGACCAACTGGGCAGTTTCCTGATCCAGCACCTGGTTGATGGTCACCGGCGTGCCCATCTTGAACATGAACTTGACGATTTCCGCGCCCTTGATGGCCATTTGCTGGGCCAGATCGGAAACGGTAATGGTCTCGCCAATGGAAACGTCGCGCACGATCGGACCTGTCGGGCTCTGGAAGCCATGCTGGTTGCGCTTCTTCATCTTGGCCTTGCCACGGCCGCCACGGCGGAAGCCATCACTTTCCTCGTCGACGCTACGGGGAGCGACGCGCGGAGCAGGTGCCTTCTCCTTGACGGTCGGGCGATGCTGGGCGTGCTTGCGATCACGACGCTCGTCTTCATCGCGCGCCTTCTCGGGACGGCGCACTTCTTCTTTCTTGCGCTCGACCTCGACGACCGGAGCCGCAGCAGCCGGCTCGCTGGCAGGTGCCGGCGCGGCGACCGCAGCAGGCGCCGCAGCGGGTTCGCTGGCAGTGACCGCCTGGCGCTTGGCCTCTTCTTCGGCCTTGCGCTTGGCTTCTTCCTCGGCTTTCAGGCGCTCGGCCTCGGCAGCGGCCTGCTGAGCTTCCAGCTCGCGCTGCTTCTCGGCTTCGAGCTCCTCCGGGCTGCGCTTGACGAAGGTCTTCTTCTTGCGCACTTCAACACTGATGGTCTTGCTACCAGCAACCTTGAGCGTGCTGGTGGTCTTGCGCTGCAAGGTAATCTTGCGCGGCTCCTCGACCTTGTCGCCGTGACTGCCCTTGAGGTGAGCCAGCAGGGCCTGCTTCTCACTGTCGGTCACTACTTGTTCGGCGCTGCTGTGGGACAGACCGGCTTCACGCATCTGCTGAAGCAGGCGCTCTACCGGGGTGTCGACCACTTTGGCCAGTTCTTTCACCGTGACTTGCGTCATGCATCTTTCTCCTCAGGCCGCAACCGCTTATTCGAACCAGTGGGCTCGAGCGGCCATGATCAGCTTGCCGGCACGTTCTTCGTCGATGCCGTCGATGTCGAGCAGGTCGTCAATCGACTGCTCGGCCAGGTCTTCACGGGTAATCACGCCGCGCAGCGCAAGCTCCAGAGCCAGCGCCTTGTCCATGCCTTCCAGTTCCAGCAAATCATCTGCCGGATGGGCATCTGCCAACTTCTCCTCGTTGGCGATCGCCTTGGTCAGCAGACGATCCTTGGCCCGTGCACGCAGCTCGTTGACGATGTCCTCGTCAAAGCCATCGATGCTGAGCATTTCTTCCATGGGTACGTAGGCAATCTCTTCGAGACTGGTGAAACCCTCTTCGACCAGGACTTGAGCCAGTTCTTCGTCGACTTCCAGCTCGTCGATGAAGGACTGCATGATGTCGCCGGTTTCCGCCTGCTGCTTGGCCTGGATGTCCGCTTCGGTCATCACGTTCAGCGTCCAGCCGGTCAGCTGACTGGCCAGGCGCACGTTCTGGCCGCCACGACCGATGGCCTGAGCCAGGTTGTCCTCGCCAACGGCGATGTCCATGGCATGGGCATCTTCATCGACGATGATCGCTGCCACTTCGGCCGGCGACATGGCGTTGATCACGAACTGCGCCGGATTGTCATCCCACAGCACGATATCCACACGCTCGCCACCCAGCTCGCCGGACACCGCCTGCACGCGCGAACCGCGCATGCCGATGCAGGCGCCCTGCGGGTCGATACGCTTGTCCTTGGAGCGCACGGCGATCTTGGCGCGCGAACCCGGATCACGGGAGGCGGCCTTGACGTCGATCAGCCCTTCGGCGATCTCCGGCACCTCGATACGGAACAGCTCGATCAGCATTTCCGGCGCGGTACGCGACAGGATCAGCTGCGGGCCGCGGTTCTCGGTACGGATTTCCTTGAGCAGGGCACGCAGACGCACACCGACGCGGAAGGTTTCGCGCGGGATGATGTCTTCACGAGCCAGCAGCGCCTCGGCATTGCTGCCGAGGTCGACGATGACGTTGTCGCGAGTGACCTTCTTCACGGTACCGGAGATGATCTCGCCCAGACGCTCGCGATAGGCATCGACCACTTGCGCACGTTCGGCTTCGCGCACTTTCTGCACGATGACCTGCTTGGCGGTTTGCGCGGCGATACGACCGAACTCGATGGAATCGACCTTCTCTTCGAGCACGTCACCGATCTTGGCATTGGCCTCGACTGCCTGCGGCATGTCGTCGGTCAACTGGTAGGCCGGGTCCTCGAACTCGGACTCGTCGACCACCGTCCAGCGACGGAACGTCTCGTAGCTGCCATTGTGCCGGTTGATCGACACGCGCAGATCGACTTCGTCTTCGAAACGTTTCTTGGTGGCGGTCGCCAGAGCCAGCTCCAGCGCCTCGAAAATCACGCCGGCCGGTACACCCTTTTCGTTGGATACCGACTCAACAACCAGCAGTACTTCTTTGCTCATCGTACGCCTCGCCTCTCGCAATCCATTGGTTCTGCGCAATCTGCGTCACGTTCACGCCACTGGCGCTACATTCGTGCACGGCTGCGCTACCTTCACGTCATCTGCGCCCCGTGCCGCGCCAACCATCGCGGAGCACGGCAACGACGCAGACAGCGCGTCTCAATCAAATCGGGGGATGATATTGGCCTTGTCGATCAAGTCGATCGGCAACAGGTACTCGTGGTCATCCACCTGCACCACCACGTCCTGCTCCTCCACACCACGGAGAAGGCCCTGGAAGTTGCGCCGCCCATCGAAAGGCGAGCGCAGCTTGATCTTCACCTGCTCACCGACATGAGTCGCGAACTGTTCAAGGGTGAACAACGGGCGATCCATGCCAGGAGAAGAAACTTCCAGCGTGTACTCCGAGGAAATCGGGTCCTCGACGTCGAGCACACCACTGAGCTGACGGCTGACGATCTCGCAATCGTCGATCAGGATGCCATCTGCCTTATCGATATAGACACGCAGCAGCGAATGACGCCCCTGCGACAGGAACTCGATGCCCCAACACTGATAACCGAGCGCCTCGATTACCGGGGCCAACAAGGCCTGCAACTGTTCTAGCTTGCTCGACACTTAACGGCCCTCGTGCATGCTGTGCAAATAAAAAATGGGCGAAACGCCCATCCCTTCAATCCGCATGAATCGCTGCGGACACTGTCTTTCAGCTAACAAAAAGCCCCTGAAAAGGGGCCTGCTGAAACTGGTTGCGGGGGCTGGATTTGAACCAACGACCTTCGGGTTATGAGCCCGACGAGCTACCAGACTGCTCCACCCCGCGTCAAAGCTGGGCCGAAATTATACGGCCACCCCCTGGCGAGGGTCAACCAACACTCCAGCAACAAGAAAGCCCGCTGACAGCGGGCTTTCTTGAGTATGGTACCGAGGAGGGGACTCGAACCCCTACAGCCTATGGCCACTACCACCTCAAGGTAGCGTGTCTACCAATTCCACCACCTCGGCAAAACGGTTACTGCTCTGGAGCCTCCGGCACATCCGAAGATTCGGATGCTGGGGCTTGCTCTTCGAGCACCGGCACGTCTTCGACCGCCGGCTTTTGTTGAACTTCCAGAACCGCTGGATCAGGAAGGCCAACCTGTGTCAGTGCATCAGCTTTTTCTTTAGCAAAGTACGCTAAACCCAAGCTGGTAATGAAAAAAGCTGCGGCGAGTATACCAGTAAACCTACTCAGAAAGGTAGAGGAACCTTGGCTTCCGAATACAGTTGCCGAAGCACCCGAACCGAACGACGCACCGGCGTCAGCACCTTTACCCTGCTGCAACAACACCAGCACCACAATCCCGATCGCACCCAGCAGGTGCAGAACAACAATGACTGTTTCCAGCATTCTTCAGTTTCCTGCAGCGCGACAGATCGCACCGAATTCATCCGCATTCAGAGAGGCTCCACCCACGAGCCCCCCATCGATATCCTGCATGCCGAACAACTCGGCTGCACTGGCGGCCTTGACACTGCCGCCATAAAGAATTCTCAGCCCGCTCGCCACCTCAGCATCCAGCTGCGCAACCTGCGCGCGGATCGCTGCGTGCACTTCCTGAGCCTGCTCAGGCGTAGCGGTCAAGCCGGTGCCGATGGCCCATACAGGCTCATAAGCCACCACGGCCCACTTCAGGGACTCGACACCCAGGGCATCGATCACTGCGGCCAACTGGCCTCCCACCACACCCAGCGTTGCATTCGCTTCACGCTGCTCACGGGTCTCACCGAGGCAGAGCACGGGAATCAAGCCCGCTTTCTGCACGGCCGCAAACTTGCCGACCACCACCTCATCGCTCTCGCCCAGAATCAGACGACGCTCGGAATGGCCCACCAGCACAAGCTCGCAACCGCCATCGACCAGCTGGCTCGTCGCCAACTCACCGGTCAGGGCACCCTGCTCCAGCTGCGCCGCGCAATCCTGCGCTCCAACCTTCACTGCACCATCCGCCAGACCGTGAACGACCTGGGCGATATGCAGACTGGAGGGAAACACCGCGACATCAATCCCGACAGGCAACTCCTGCCGGCAAAGCCCTTCGATCAGCTCTGCGACGCTGGCGCGGGTACCGTGCATTTTCCAGTTACCGGCGACCAAGGGGCGACGCATGTTTTACCTCGTCGATCAAAGAGGGCGCAGATGTTACCCAAGAGCACCCTAGGTAGCAAGCTCAATCAAGCACAGACTTCGGCAACAATCTTAGCTAATTCATCAGCATAGCCACGGACGCTGCTTTCCTCGTCGCCCTCGACCATCACCCGCACCAGCGGCTCGGTACCGGACTTGCGCAGCAACACGCGACCGCGACCGCCCATCTGCTCGGTCACACGGGCACACGCATCCTTCACCGACGGGTGCTCCAGCGGATCGACAGCCCCCGAAAGGCGCACGTTGACCAGCACCTGCGGGCACTTCTTCAGGTCGCTGTGCGCCTCGACCAGGGTCTGCTGGCGTCGCTTCAGGGCCATGAGGACCTGCAGGGCGGCGATGATGGCGTCACCCGTGGTGGTGTGCTGGAAGCAGACCAGGTGCCCCGAGTTCTCGCCACCCAGCAGCCAGTTGCGCTCCAGCAGCTCGGCGATCACGTAGCGATCCCCCACCTTGGCGCGCACGAAAGGAATGTTCAGTTGCTCGAGCGCCAGTTCGAGGCCCAGGTTGCTCATCAGCGTACCGACCACGCCACCGCGCAGACGCCCGCGCTCCTGCATGTCGCGCGCGATGATGAACAGCAGTTCGTCGCCGTCGACGACCGCACCATATTGATCGACCATCAGCACGCGGTCGGCATCACCGTCGAAGGCGATGCCGAGATCGGCCTGCTGCGCCACGACCTCGGCCTGCAACGCCGCGATATGAGTGGAACCACAGCCATCGTTGATGTTGAGGCCATCGGGCTGCGCCGAGATGACCCGCACTTCGGCACCCAGCTCGCGGAACACGCTGGGCGCCACCTTGTAGGCAGCGCCATGGGCGCAATCGATGACAATCTTCAGGCCCTTGAAGCTGGTGCCGCTGGGCACGCTGCCCTTGCAGAACTCGATGTAGCGACCCGAGGCGTCGTTGATCCGCGAAGCCTTGCCGATGCCGGCAGACTCGACCACGGTCATAGGCTGATCGAGCAACTCCTCGATCATCATCTCGACATCGTCCGGCAGCTTGGTGCCTTCGCTGGAGAAGAACTTGATGCCATTGTCGTCATGCGGATTGTGCGAGGCGCTGATGACGATACCGGCATCAGCCTGGAAGGTCCGCGTGAGGTAAGCGATGGCTGGCGTCGGCATCGGACCGAGCAGCTGCACGTCGGCACCGGCAGCCGCCAGACCTGCCTCGAGGGCGGACTCGAACATGTAGCCGGAGATACGCGTGTCCTTGCCGATCAGGATGCGGCACTTGCCCTGCTTGCGAAATGCCATGCCCGCAGCCCAGCCGAGCTTGAGCATGAAGTCAGGGGTGATCGGAAACTGCCCGACATGGCCACGGATGCCATCGGTGCCGAAGTATTTTCTAGCCATCAGTCTTTCCTTGTTATTGCGCTGCTTCAACCGCAGCGACCATGCGCACCACGTCCACCGTTTCGGCGACATCGTGCACACGCAGAATATGTGCGCCCTTGGTCAGCGCCAGGGCAGCCAGCGCCAGGCTGCCGTAGAGCCGCCCGCCAACCTCGTGGCCAAGCACCTTGCCGATCATGCTCTTGCGCGAGACGCCCACCAGCAGCGGCCGGCCCAGCTCGGAGAGCTCGCCCATGTGCCTGAACAAGGCCAGATTATGCTCCAGCGTCTTGGCAAAACCGAAGCCCGGATCGAGCACGATCCGCTCAGCGGGGATACCGGCGGCCGCGCATGCCGCCATGCGCTCGACGAGAAAGCCCCGCACTTCGGCGACGATGTCCGGGTACTGCGGGTTGTCCTGCATGTTGCCCGGCTCGCCGCGCATGTGCATCAGGCACACCGGCAGGCCGCTGTCGGCGGCGGCGTCCAGCGCGCCATCGCGCTGCAGCGAGCGCACGTCATTGATCAACCCCGCCCCCAGCCTCGCACTCTCGCGCATCACCGCGGGCGTCGAGGTGTCGACCGAAATGATGACGTCCAGCTCACGCGCGATGGCCTCGACCACCGGCGCGACTCGCTCCAGTTCCTCGGTCGGCGACACGGCCCGGGCGCCAGGACGGGTGGATTCACCGCCGACATCGATCAGGGTCGCACCGGCAGCGACCATCGCCTCGGCGTGGCGCAAGGCGGCGTCGCGCGCGGTATAGCGGCCACCGTCGGAGAATGAGTCAGGCGTGACATTGAGGATGCCCATCACGTGCGGACGGGACAAATCAAGAAGCCGGCTGCCACTGGGCAGCCGGCTCGGGTGTTGCGCAAAGGACATAGGCGACCTTAGTGCTCGGCAGCAGGACCGCCGATTGGCTTCTCGGGACGACTGGGCTCATCGACCTTGGCCTGCGGCGCACCGGAGTCGCCACCACCATCCCAACCACGCGGCTCGCGAGGTTCGCGGCCATTCATGATGTCGTCGATCTGCTCGGAGTCGATGGTTTCGTACTTCATCAGCGCTTCGGCCATGGCGTCGAGCTTGTCGCGGTTTTCCACCAGCAGGCGCTTGGCCGTGTCGTAGCACTCGTCGATGATGCGACGCACTTCCTCGTCGATCAGCTTGGCGGTTTCACCGGACACGTTGCTGTGCTGGCTGCCCATGCTGCGCCCCAGGAACACTTCGCCTTCTTCCTCGGCATACATCAGCGGCCCCAGCTTCTCGGACAGGCCCCACTTGGTGACCATGTTCTTGGCCAGCTGAGTGGCGCGCATGATGTCGTTGGAGGCACCGGTGGTGACGCCATCGAAACCCAGGGTCATTTCCTCGGCGATACGGCCGCCGAACAGCGAGCAGATCTGACTGATCAGGGCGCGCTTGCTCAGGCTGTAACGATCCTCTTCCGGCAGGAACATGGTCACGCCCAGGGCACGACCGCGCGGAATGATGGACACCTTGTAGACCGGATCATGCTCGGGCACCAGACGACCGACGATGGCGTGACCCGCCTCGTGGTAGGCCGTGTTGAGCTTCTCCTTGTCGGACATGACCATGGTCTTGCGCTCGGCGCCCATCATGATCTTGTCCTTGGCCAGCTCGAACTCCTTCATTTCCACCAGACGCTTGCCTGCACGGGCAGCGAACAGGGACGCCTCGTTGACCAGGTTGGCCAGGTCGGCACCGGAGAAGCCCGGGGTACCCCGCGCGATGACTGCCGCATTGACGTCGTCGCCCATCGGCACCTTGCGCATGTGCACTTTCAGAATCTGTTCGCGACCACGGATGTCGGGCAGGCCCACCACCACCTGACGATCGAAGCGACCGGGGCGCAGCAGCGCCGGGTCGAGCACGTCGGGGCGGTTGGTGGCCGCGATGACGATGATGCCATCGTTCATCTCGAAGCCATCCATCTCCACCAGCAGCTGGTTGAGCGTCTGCTCGCGCTCGTCATGACCGCCGCCCATGCCGGCGCCACGGTGGCGACCCACGGCGTCGATCTCGTCGATGAAGATGATGCACGGCGCGTGTTTCTTGGCCTGGTCGAACATGTCGCGGACACGGGAAGCGCCGACACCGACGAACATTTCCACGAAATCGGAACCGGAGATGGTGAAGAACGGCACCTTGGCCTCGCCCGCTACGGCCTTGGCCAGCAGCGTCTTACCAGTACCCGGGGAACCGACCATCAGCACGCCACGCGGGATGCGCCCACCGAGACGCTGGAACTTGCCCGGGTCACGCAGGAACTCCACCAGCTCGCTGACTTCTTCCTTGGCCTCATCGCAACCGGCGACATCGGCGAAGGTGGTCTTGACCTGGTCTTCGGAGAGCAGGCGCGCCTTGGACTTGCCGAAGCTCATCGGCCCGCCCTTGCCGCCCGCACCGCCCTGCATCTGGCGCATGAAGAACATGAACACGGCGATGATTACCAGGATCGGGAAGCTCGCCACCAGCAACTGGGTCCAGATGCTCTGCTGCTCAGGCTGCTTGCCTTCGATGACCACGTTGTTGTCGATCAGGTCACCAATCAGGCCGCCGTCCTGGATCGCCGGACGAATGGTCTTGAAGCCTTCGCCGTCGGTGCGCTTGCCGGTGATCACGTAGCCGTCGACGGTCACGCGCTCGACGCGCCCTTCCTTGACCTGCTCGATGAACTGCGAGTAGCTCAGGGTCTGCGGCTCGCTCGGGCTGGAGAAATTGTTCATCACGGTGACCAGCACCGCCGCGATGATCAGCCACAGGATGAGATTCTTTGCCATGTCGTTCAATTAGCTACCCTCTGAAGCAGGCCTCGTGGCGAAGCGCGCTTCCCATGACGACCAATGATATACCGGCCTAACTTACACCAAACGCCCACATCCCGCAGGCACCGTCTGTAACCCTTTATGAGGGTTGTACTACCTGAGACCAGCAGGTCGGGCCGTCGTTGCAACTCACAACCCGCGAAAGCCCCGCGCCAGCAGGTACTGTTCACGAGAGCGATCGCGCGACGACAACGGCTTGCGCATCTGCACCTTGTCGAAGGTGTCGCGCACCTGCCGGTGATAGGTATCGAACCCCTCACCTTGGAAAATCTTGATCAGGAAGTCCCCGCCCGGACGCAGCACGCGTCCGGCCAGGTCCAGCGCCAGCTCGCACAGATACATCGCGCGCGCCTGATCCGCCGTCCTCACCCCACTCATATTGGGGGCCATATCGGAAATAACAAGGTCAACCGGGTTTTCCCCGATGGCGGCGAGGATCTGCTCGAACACGGCATCATCGGTGAAGTCGCCCTGGATGAAGGTCACATCCGGAATGCTGTCCATCTCCAGGATGTCGGAGGCGATCAGACGCCCCTTGTCACCGATCACCCGGCTGGTGACCTGCGACCAGCCACCCGGCGCGGCGCCGAGGTCGACCACGGTCATGCCGGGACGCAGGATGCGATCCTTCTCCTGGATTTCCAGCAGCTTGTAGCTGGCGCGGGAACGATAGCCGTCCTTCTGCGCCATCTTCACGTAAGGATCGTCGAAATGTTCTTTCAGCCAACGCTGGCTGGTCTTGGAACGTGCCACTGAAACCTCGGACTCAACGGGTCATGAATAACTGCGCGGGCTCGGGTAAGATAGGCGCCGTTTTCCAGACCGAATTAGGTACTAACGATTATGCCGCTCACTCAAGAGCAGAAGAAACAATTCAAATCTATCGGCCACCACCTGAAACCTGTATTGATCGTGGCCGACAATGGTTTGACCGAGGGCGTGCTGGCAGAGCTGGACCGTGCCCTGAACGATCACGAGCTGATCAAGGTACAGCTGCGCCTCGCCGAACGCGAGGACCGCCAGGCCGCCATCGTGGCCCTGTGCGAGAGCGGCCGCGCCGAACTGGTCCAGTCGATCGGCAAGGTCGCCCTGCTCTATCGCAAGAACCCCAAGCCGAATCGCAACCTGTCCAACGTGATTCGCTACCAGGGCTGAACCAGCTGCAAGCTGCAAGCTGCAAGCTGCAAGCTGCAAGCTGCAAGCAAATCAGGATAAACGTCCTGCCACTCAAGTACGCCAGGCGCTTCGCGCCGCTTTTACTCGAGGCTTGTCGCTTGCGGCTTATGGCCGCTCTTTCCCCGGCACGGGTTGCAGCACCAGCAGCAACCCGCAGAATGCCATGACCAGATAGCTGAAGCGTAGCCAGTACTCGGCCCCAGGCCAGTAGTGCAGCGCGGCGAAATGACTCAGCGCCATCGCCGCGACGGTCAGCAGCAGCTGCCCGCGCACATCCCGCAGCAAGCTGGCCAGCCCTTCGACACGCAGCAGCGCCAGTGCCTGCAGGGCAACGCCCACTGCCGCCAGGCCCACCAGCAGCGGCATCAGGCGCGCCGCGATCTCCTGCACCAGCAAAGGCGCCAGGCCGGCCTGTTCGATGGCCGGCAGGACGATGAACTGCAACACCCAGATGCCGCCGACCCAGAGGGTCTGGGCCAGCTGCCAGCTGACAGCGGAGGCCCGTGACGGCTGGCGCGGCTTATACGTGGCGGACTTCGACAATCTCGTACTCGACCAGGCCACTGGGGGTCTGCACGCCGACGACATCGCCTTCGCTCTTGCCCACCAGGGCGCGCGCGATGGGGGATGCAACGGAGATCTTGCCCTGCTTGATGTCGGCTTCGTCTTCCCCGACGATCCGATAGGTCACGCTCTCGTCGGTCTCGACGTTGGCGATTTCCACGGTGGAACCGAAGATCACCTTGCCGGTGTGCTCGATGGTGGTGACATCGATGATCACCGCATTCTGCAAGCGACCTTCGATATCACGCACGCGCGCCTCGACCATGCCCTGCTCCTCGCGGGCGGCATGGTATTCGGCGTTCTCCTTGAGATCACCCAGCTCACGCGCCTCGGCGATCGCCTGGCTCAGGGCCGGACGACGCACCTTGGTCAGGTGCGCCAGTTCTTCTTCCAGGGCGCGAGCGCCCTGGACGGTCATGGGGTACTTGTTCATGCCTTGATTCCTGCATGCAGATCCTGCAGCCGACGCACGGTCTTCTCCGGACCGAACTTGAGCGCCTCACAGACCGCCTGACCCGCCGCAATGGTGGTGGTGCAGTAGATCTTGTGCTGCAGGGCGTTACGACGGATCGAGTAGGAGTCAGCGATGGACTGACGCCCCTCGGTGGTATTGATGATCAGGGTGACCTCGTCGTTCTTGATCATGTCGACCACGTGCGGACGACCTTCGGTCACCTTGTTCACACGGCGCACCGGCAGGCCGGCGGCCTCGATCACCTTGGCGGTACCGGCAGTGGCGACGACTTCGAAGCCCAGGCTGACCAGGTCGCGAGCGACCTGCACGGCCTCGGCCTTGTCATCCTCGCGCACGCTGATGAAGGCACAGCCGGTGTTCGGCAGGATTTCGCTGGCACCGACCTGGGCCTTGGCGAAGGCTTCGCCGAAGCTGTCGCCGACACCCATCACCTCACCGGTGGATTTCATCTCCGGGCCGAGGATCGGGTCGACACCCGGGAACTTGGCGAAGGGGAACACCGCTTCCTTGACGCTGAAGAACGGCGGAATGATTTCCTTGGTGTAGCCCACCTCGGCCAGGCTCTTGCCCGCCATGACGCGCGCCGCCACCTTGGCCAGCGACTCGCCGACGCACTTGGAGACGAACGGCACGGTACGCGAGGCGCGCGGGTTCACTTCGATGACGTAGATGTCTTCGCCCTGTACGGCCATCTGCACGTTCATCAGACCGACCACGCCGAGTTCCAGGGCCATTTTCTTGACCTGCTCGCGGATCTCGTCCTGGATGTGTGCCGGCAGCGAGTACGGCGGCAGCGAGCAGGCGGAGTCACCGGAGTGCACGCCGGCCTGTTCGATGTGCTGCATGATCGCGCCGATGACCACGGTCTCGCCGTCGCTGACCGCATCCACGTCCACCTCGATGGCGCAGTTGAGGAAGCGATCCAGCAGCACCGGGCTGTCGTTGGAGACCTTCACCGCTTCGCGCATGTAGCGCTTGAGCTCTTCTTCCTGGTAGACGATTTCCATCGCCCGGCCGCCCAGTACGTAGGACGGACGCACCACCATCGGGTAGCCGATGTTCTTCGACAGGGCCAGGGCCTCGTCTTCGCTGCGCGCGGTGGCGTTGGCCGGCTGACGCAGGTTCAGGCGCTGCACCATCTGCTGGAAGCGCTCACGGTCTTCGGCACGGTCGATGGCCTCGGGGCTGGTGCCGATGATCGGTACACCGGCCTCTTCCAGGGCGCGGCAGATCTTCAGCGGAGTCTGGCCGCCGTACTGGACGATGACGCCCTTGGGCTGCTCGACACGGACGATTTCCAGCACGTCTTCCAGGGTCACCGGTTCGAAGTACAGGCGGTCGGAGGTGTCGTAGTCGGTGGAGACGGTTTCCGGGTTGCAGTTGACCATGATGGTCTCGTAACCGTCTTCACGCATGGCCAGCGCCGCATGCACGCAGCAGTAGTCGAACTCGATGCCCTGGCCGATACGGTTGGGACCGCCGCCGAGGATCATGATCTTGTCGCGGCCGCTCGGCTTGGCCTCGCACTCTTCCTCGTAGGTGGAGTACATGTAGGCGGTGTCGGTGGCGAACTCGGCAGCGCAGGTGTCCACGCGCTTGTACACCGGCAGCACTTTCAGCTTGTGGCGATGGGCACGCAGGCTCTTCTCGGAAACGCCGAGCAGCTTGGCCAGGCGCGCATCGGAGAAACCCTTGCGCTTGAGCTTGAACATCAGGTCGTAGTCGATGGCCGACAGACCCAGGGTCTGCACGGTGGCTTCGTCCTTGATCAGATCCTCGATCTGCACCAGGAACCACTCGTCGATACGGGTCAGGTCGAACACCTCGGCGACGCTCTTGCCGGCGCGGAAGGCATCGGCCACGTACCAGATGCGGTCGGCGCTGGGCACGGTCAGCTCGCGACGCAGGGTGCTCTCGGCTTCCGGGTCGTTCAGGTCGAGCTTCGGATCGAAACCGGCGACGCCGACTTCCAGGCCGCGCAGGGCTTTCTGCACCGACTCCTGGAAGGTGCGGCCGATGGCCATGACCTCGCCCACGGATTTCATCTGGGTGGTCAGGCGGGCGTCGGCCTTGGGGAATTTCTCGAAGGCGAAGCGCGGAACCTTGGTCACCACGTAGTCGATCGACGGCTCGAACGAGGCCGGGGTACGCCCGCCGGTGATGTCGTTCTGCAGCTCGTCCAGGGTGTAGCCGACGGCCAGCTTGGCGGCGATCTTGGCGATCGGGAAGCCGGTGGCCTTGGAGGCCAGCGCCGAGGAACGCGATACGCGCGGGTTCATCTCGATCACGACCATGCGCCCGGTGTTCGGGCAGATGCCGAACTGCACGTTGGAGCCACCGGTTTCCACGCCGATTTCACGCAGCACCGCCAGCGAGGCGTTGCGCATGATCTGGTATTCCTTGTCGGTCAGGGTCTGCGCCGGCGCGACGGTGATCGAGTCGCCGGTGTGCACGCCCATCGGATCGAAGTTCTCGATGGAGCAGACGATGATGCAGTTGTCCTTCTTGTCGCGGACCACCTCCATCTCGTATTCCTTCCAACCGATCAGCGATTCGTCGATCAGCAGCTCGTTGGTCGGCGACAGGTCCAGACCACGGGCGCAGATTTCCTCGAATTCCTCACGGTTGTAGGCGATGCCGCCGCCGGTGCCGCCCATGGTGAAGCTCGGGCGGATGATGCAGGGGAAACCCACCATCTCCAGCACGCCGTAGGCTTCTTCCATGCTGTGGGCGATACCCGAGCGCGGGCAGGCCAGGCCGATGTCCTTCATCGCCTTGTCGAAGCGCGAACGGTCTTCGGCCTTGTCGATGGTGTCGGCGTTGGCACCGATCATCTCGACACCGAACTTTTCCAGCACGCCGTGGCGCTCCAGATCCAGCGCGCAGTTCAGCGCGGTCTGGCCACCCATGGTCGGCAGCAGCGCGTCAGGACGCTCCTTCTCGATGATCTTGGCCACGGTGGCCCACTTGATCGGCTCGATGTAGGTGGCGTCGGCCATGGCCGGGTCGGTCATGATGGTGGCCGGGTTGGAGTTCACCAGAATGACGCGGAAGCCTTCTTCCTTCAGCGCCTTGCACGCCTGGGCGCCGGAGTAGTCGAACTCGCAGGCCTGGCCGATGACGATGGGGCCGGCACCGAGGATCAGGATGCTTTTGATGTCTGTACGTTTTGGCATGATCGTTACTCGAATCCTTAGGTCAGTCGGCGGGGCTTAGCGGCGCTTGGCCATGGCTTCGATGAAGCGGTCGAACAGCGGGGCCACGTCGTGCGGACCCGGGCTCGCCTCGGGGTGACCCTGGAAGCTGAAGGCGTCCTTGTCGGTACGCTCGATGCCCTGCAGGGTGCCGTCGAACAGCGACTTGTGGATCGGGCGCACATTGCCCGGCAGGCTGCTCTCGTCCACGGCGAAACCGTGGTTCTGGCTGGTGATCATCACCACGCCGCTGTCGAGGTCCTGTACCGGGTGGTTGGCACCGTGGTGGCCGTGGCCCATCTTCAGGGTCTTGGCGCCGGAGGCCAGCGCCAGCAGCTGGTGACCGAGGCAGATGCCGAATACCGGAATATCGGTTTCCAGCACGTCCTTGATCGCCTTGATCGCGTAGTCGCAGGGCTCGGGGTCGCCTGGGCCGTTGGACAGGAACACGCCGTCGGGATTGAGCGCCAGCACTTCGCTGGCCGGGGTCTGGGCCGGCACCACGGTGAGGCGGCAGCCGCGCGCGACCAGCATGCGCAGGATGTTCAGCTTGACCCCGTAGTCGTAGGCGACCACGTGATACGGCAGGTCGGCAGCGGCGATCTGCGGATGGCTGTCGCTCTCCAGGTTCCACACGCTGGAGCGCCACTCGTAGGGCTTGTCGCAGGTAACTTCCTTGGCCAGGTCCATGCCCTTGAGGCCCGGGAAGCTGCGTGCCAGCTCCAGCGCCTTCTCTTCGGTGGCGTCAGCGCCAACCAGGATGCAGCCGTTCTGCGAGCCTTTCTCGCGCAGGATGCGGGTCAGGCGACGGGTATCGATACCGGCGATGGCGACCGTACCGTTCTCTTTCAGGTACTCGTCCAGCGGCTGCTTGTCGCGCCAGTTGCTGGAGATCAGCGGCAGGTCGCGAATGATCAGGCCGGCGGCCCATACACGGTTGGACTCGGCATCTTCCGGCGTGGTGCCGGTGTTGCCGATGTGCGGGTAGGTCAGGGTAACGATCTGCTGGGCGTAGGATGGATCGGTAAGGATTTCCTGATAGCCGGTCATGGCGGTGTTGAACACCACCTCTCCGATGGTCTGGCCATCGGCCCCGATAGATTCGCCGCGAAAAATACTGCCGTCAGCAAGGGCTAAAATGGCAGGTTTGGGGGCTGGCTTAGTCAAGAAGACCTCCGTCACGATCAAGGCTTGAAGCAAACGCAGGTTGTAAAAAAGCGGGATGACGTGTGAAGGTCATCCCGCTTTTTTATTTGAGCCATTCTGCGTAACTTTTAGTGGACACACTAAAACAGGAAGCTTACAGGAAAACCCTTTTTCGGTCCACCCGCCAGGACGCTTCCGTCACACATTTCTCAACGCAGCCCCAGCACATCCTGCATGTCGTACAGCGCTGGCGAACGCGACTGCAGCCAGAGCGCCGAACGCACTGCGCCCTTGGCGAAGGTCATGCGGCTGGAGGCCTTGTGGGTGATCTCCACGCGCTCGCCCTCGGCAGCGAACAGCACGGTGTGATCGCCGACCACATCGCCGGCGCGCACGGTGGCGAAACCGATGGTCTCGCGCTCACGCGCCCCGGTCTGCCCTTCACGGCCATACACGGCGACCTTCTGCAGATCACGCCCCAGGGCATCCGCGACCACCTCGCCCATGCGCAGCGCCGTGCCCGACGGGGCATCGACCTTGTGGCGGTGATGGGCTTCGATGATCTCGATGTCCACATCGTCACCCAGCACGCGCGCGGCGGTATCGAGCAGCTTCAGGCACAGGTTGACGCCGACGCTGAAGTTGGCGGCGAAGACGATGGGAATCTGCCTGGCCGCCTCGCTCAGCAGCTGCTTCTCCTCCGGGGTGAAGCCGGTGGTGCCGATGACCATGGCCTTGCCGGCCTGACGGCAGACTTCCAGGTTCTTCAGCGTTACCGAGGGATGGGTGAAGTCGATCAGCACGTCGAAATCATCGACCACCGCCGCCAGCTCACCGGCCAGCGTCACACCGATCTTGCCCAGCCCGACCAGCTCGCCCGCGTCGGCACCGATCAGGCTGCTGTCGGCACGGTCGATGGCCGCGCTGAGCTTCGCGCCCTCGGCCTGGCTCACGGCTTCGATCAGGGTCTTGCCCATGCGCCCGGCGGCGCCCATCACTGCAATACGTTGCATAACATCAGCTCCAAGCTGCAGGCTTCAAGCCACAGGCCAAGCGCAAGAGTCTCTTGCAGCCTGTCGCCTGTGGCTTGCCGCTCAATTAAACGTCGCCGAAGAAGCGCTTGACGCCTTCGAACCAGCCACTGGCCTTGGGCGAGTGGGAGTCGTCGCCCTGCAGCGACTTGCGGAACTCCTCGAGCAGCTCGCGCTGACGCTTGGTCAGGTTGACCGGCGTCTCCACCGCGACACGGCACATCAGGTCACCGGCCGCACCACCGCGCACCGGGGCCACGCCCTTGCCGCGCAGACGGAACAGCTTGCCGGTCTGGGTGCCTTCCGGAATCTTCAGCTTGACCCGGCCGTCGAGGGTCGGCACTTCCAGCTCGCCACCCAGCGCCGCGTCGGCGAAGCTGATCGGCACTTCGCAGTACAGATGCTTACCATCGCGCTGGAAGATCGCATGCTCACGGACGTTGACCACCACATAGAGGTCACCAGCCGGGCCGCCATGGGCGCCGGCCTCGCCTTCGCCGGACAGGCGGATGCGATCACCGGTATCGACACCTGGCGGCACCTTGACCGACAGCGTCTTGCTCTCTTCCACGCGCCCCTGGCCATGGCAGCTACCACAGGGGTCGGTGATCATCTTGCCGCTGCCGTGGCAACGCGGGCAGGTCTGCTGCACGGAGAAGAAGCCCTGCTGCATGCGTACCTGACCGATACCACCGCAGGTGGTACAGGTCACCGGGCTGGTGCCCTTCTTGGCGCCGGAGCCATCGCAGGTCTTGCAACCCACCAGGGTCGGCACGCGAATGGTCACGGTGGTGCCGCGCACGGCTTCTTCCAGGTCCAGCTCCAAGGTATAGCGCAGGTCACTGCCACGCTGGGCGCCGCCGCGCGAACCGCCGCGACCGCCACCACCGAAGAAATCGCTGAACACGTCGCCGAAGATGTCGGAGAAGTTGGCGCCGCCGAAACCGGCGCCGGCGCCACCGCCCATCTGCGGATCGACCCCGGCATGCCCGTACTGGTCATAGGCCGAGCGCTTGCTGGCGTCGGAGAGCACCTCGTAGGCCTCGTTGGCCTCCTTGAATTTCTCCTCCGCTTCCTTGTCGTCCGGGTTGCGGTCCGGGTGGAACTTCATCGCCAGGCGCCGATAGGCCTTCTTCAGCTCGGCCTCACTGGCGCCGCGCTCGACCCCCAGAACCTCGTAATAGTCTCGTTTTGCCATAGTTGTGCTGCACTCTCAGATTCGTGAGCTCCAGATACGCCGACGCGGGAGAAGGCTCCCGCGCGGCGTATCCTGACCGCCAGATGCGACGGCGGAGCGAAAAGCAGAGGGCGACACGCCCTTCGCTCCCGGAGGGGCGAAAGGCGTGCGCGCATCCCTTACTTGTTCTCCTTGACCTCTTCGAACTCAGCGTCGACCACGTCGTCACCGGCATCCTTGGCGTCACCGGCGTCCGCCTGGGCGGCACCGGCTTGCGGCTGCTCGGCGTACATCTTCTGCGCCAGCGGCGTGGTGGCCTCGGACAGGGCGTTCATCTTGGCCTCGATGGCTTCCTTGTCGTCGCCCTTCAGTGCGACTTCCAGTTCGCCGATGGCTTTCTCGATGGCGGCCTTCTCCTCGGCAGTCGCCTTGTCGCCCGCCTCGGTGAGCATCTTGCGGGTGGCGTGCACTAGCTGGTCGCCCTGGTTGCGCGCAGTGGCCAGCTCTTCGAACTTGCGGTCTTCCTCGGCGTTGGCCTCGGCGTCACGCACCATCTGCTCGATCTCTTCCTCGGACAGACCGGAGTTGGCCTTGATCACGATGGACTGCTGCTTGCCAGTGGCCTTGTCCTTGGCGGACACGTGCAGGATGCCGTTGGCATCGATATCGAAGGTCACTTCGATCTGCGGCACGCCACGCGGAGCCGGCGGAATCTCGGCCAGGTCGAACTTGCCGAGGGACTTGTTCTGCGCCGCCTGCTTGCGCTCGCCCTGCAGCACGTGAATGGTCACGGCGCTCTGGTTGTCGTCGGCGGTGGAGAACACCTGCGACTTCTTGGTCGGGATGGTGGTGTTCTTCTCGATCAGCGCGGTCATCACGCCGCCCATGGTTTCGATACCCAGGGTCAGCGGGGAAACGTCCAGCAGCAGCACGTCCTTGACGTCACCGGCCAGTACCGCGCCCTGAATGGCAGCGCCCATGGCCACGGCTTCGTCCGGGTTGACGTCCTTGCGCGGCTCCTTGCCGAAGAACTCGGCAACGGTCTTCTGCACCAGCGGCATGCGGGTCTGACCACCGACCAGGATCACGTCGTCGATCTTGCTGACGTCGATGCCGGCATCCTTCAGCGCGGTGCGGCACGGCTCGATGGTGCGCTGCACCAGGTCCTCGACCAGCGACTCCAGCTTGGAGCGGGAGATCTTCACGTTCAGGTGCTTCGGACCGCTGGCGTCTGCAGTGATGTACGGCAGGTTGACGTCGGTCTGCTGGCTCGAGGACAGCTCGATCTTGGCCTTCTCGGCAGCTTCCTTCAGACGCTGCATCGCCAGCGGGTCGCCCTTGAGGTTCATGCCGGTTTCTTTCTTGAACTCGTCGACGAGGTAGTCGATCAGGCGAATGTCGAAGTCCTCGCCACCGAGGAAGGTGTCACCGTTGGTGGCCAGCACTTCGAACTGGTGCTCACCGTCGACCTCGGCGATCTCGATCACCGACACGTCGAAGGTACCGCCACCCAGGTCATAGACGATCACGGTGTGGTCGCCCTTGGCCTTGTCCATGCCATAGGCCAGCGCAGCCGCGGTCGGCTCGTTGATGATGCGCTTGACGTCCAGACCGGCGATGCGACCGGCATCCTTGGTGGCCTGACGCTGGCTGTCGTTGAAGTAGGCCGGAACGGTGATCACCGCTTCGGTGACCGGCTCGCCAAGGTAGTCCTCAGCGGTCTTCTTCATCTTCTTCAGCACTTCGGCGCTGATCTGCGGCGGGGCCATCTTCTGGCCGTTGACCTCGACCCAGGCGTCGTTGTTGTCAGCCTTGACGATCTTGTACGGAACCATCTGGATGTCTTTCTGCACGACATCCTCGTCGAAACGACGACCGATCAGACGCTTCACCGCATACAGGGTGTTGTGCGGATTGGTCACGGCCTGGCGCTTGGCCGACTGGCCAACCAGGGTTTCGCCGTCGTTGGCGTAAGCGATGATGGACGGCGTGGTGCGAGCGCCTTCGGCGTTCTCCAGCACCTTGACGTTGCCGTTTTCCAGAATGGAGACGCAGGAGTTGGTGGTCCCCAGGTCGATACCGATGATTTTGCCCATGAAAATTCTCCCGAAACTTTGATTTTTCCGTCGCCTCGCTTCGCAGGCGCCGGTAGCACTAAAACGCTTGACTCAGAAATGGGGTCGCCCCCGAAAATTTCAAGCCTGCTCGTCGATGGACGGCGGCGGCGTGGTCGGCGCCTTGCTCACCACGACCATGGCCGGGCGCAGCAGGCGGCCGTTGAGCAGGTAGCCCTTCTGGAACACCTTGAGCACCGAGTTCGGCTCGACGTTGACACTCTCTTCCATCGCCATGGCCTGGTGATGCTCCGGGTTGAACGGAGCGCCATGCGGGTCCAGCGTTTCCAACTGATGACGCGCCAGGGTGTCGATGAACAGCTTGAGGGTCAGTTGCATGCCCTCGCGCACGCCCTTGATCGCCTCGTCGTCCGGGCTGGACAGCTCCAGACCACGTTCCAGGCTGTCGACGACCGGCAGCAGGTCGTTGGCGAATTTTTCCAGGGCGAACTTGTGCGCCTTCTCCACGTCCTGCTCGGCGCGACGACGCACGTTCTGCAGCTCGGCCGCCATGCGCAGCGACTGGTCCTGCGCTGCAGCCAGCTGCTCTTCCAGTGCCTGCACGCGAGCCGCCAGGTCATCGCTCGGCGCGACATTCTCGGCCGCCTGAGCCTCGGGGTTCTGCGTATCCAGGTTCTGTTCGTCAGCCATGCCTATCTCCTCTCGAATGAATCGGCGCGAGTCCGGCCCGCGCACCTGCCCGCCTATATGGAGTCAAATCCACAGCTTTCAAGGGGCGATAGAGGAGGATTGTCAGGGAAAGAAAAAACACTGTATAAATAACCAGACATCAAATTCGGGAGCGTTCGCCATGCTGGTGCACCTGTCCATACACAACTACGCCATCGTCGACCACCTGGACCTCGAGCTGGATGCCGGCATGAGCGCCATCAGCGGCGAGACCGGTGCCGGCAAGTCGATCATGCTCGATGCCCTCGGTCTGTGCCTGGGCGACCGTGCCGACAGCGGCGTGGTGCGCCCCGGCGCGGACAAGGCCGACATCCTCGCCAGCTTCGACCTGGCGGAGATCCCCGAAGCCCGCAGCTGGCTCGCCGAGCGCGACCTGGACAGCGACGGCCCGTGCATCCTGCGCCGGGTGATCACCGCCGAGGGCCGCTCGCGCGGCTACATCAACGGCAGCCCCTGCCCGCAAGCCGACCTCAAGGCGCTCGGCGAGCTGATCATCGACATCCACAGCCAACATGAACACCAGTCGCTGCTCAAGAGCGACACCCACCGCCGCCTGCTCGACGAGTACGCCGGCAGCCAGGAGCTGGCGCGCCAGGTGCAGCTGGCCGCACAGCGCTGGAAGCAGACGCGCAACGACCTGCAGCGCATTTCCAGCCAGGGTGACGAGCAGCGCGCCCGCCACCAGCTGCTCAGCTACCAGCTGGAAGAAATGGAAAACCTGGCCCTGGGCGAGAACGAACTGGACGAGCTGGAGCGCGAACACAAGGCTCTGAGCAATGCCGAAGCGCTGCTCGGTGCCTGTCGCCAGGTACTCGAGCTGTGCAGCGAAAGCGATGCCGGCAACGTGCTGTCGGCGCTGACCGCCAGCCTCAACCGGCTTGGCGCCTTTGGCGGCCAGGGCGGCGCGCTGGGCGAAGCGAGCAACCTGCTGGCCAGCGCGCAGATCCAGGTCGAGGAGGCCGTGGGCGAACTGAACCGCTTCGTCGATCACTTCGACGCCGACCCGCAACGCCAGCAGTACCTCGAAGAACGCCTGGACACCATCTACACCCTCGCCCGCAAGCACCGCATCCAGCCCACCGAGCTGGCCGCCCTGCAGCAACGACTGTTCGAGGAACTGGAGAGCCTCAATGCCGACGACCAGGCCAGCGAACGCCTGGCCGAGGAACTGGCCGCCTACGCCCGTCATTACCAGGAGAAGGCCGCCGAACTCAGCGCGCTGCGCGGCAGCGCCGCTGAGCGCCTGGCCGCAGCCGTCGAGCAGGAAATGCAGGCACTGGGCATGCCCGGCGGGCGTTTCAGCATCCAGCTGCAGAGCATGAACAGCGAAGAGCCACAGGCCAATGGCCTGGAAACCGTGGAATTCCTGGTCAGCGCCAACCCCGGCCAACCGTTGCGCGGCCTGGCCAAGGTGGCCTCGGGTGGCGAGCTGTCACGTATCAGCCTGGCAATCCAGGTGATCACCGCACAGACCTCGCGCGTCCCGACGTTGGTCTTCGACGAAGTGGACGTCGGCATTGGCGGCCCGACCGCCGAGGTCGTCGGGCAACTGCTGCGCCGCCTGGGCGAGCGCGGCCAGGTCCTCTGCGTGACCCACCTGCCCCAGGTGGCTGCCCAGGGCCATCAGCACCTGTTCGTCCACAAGCGCCGCGGCGAAGAGGCCACGTCCACGGCCGTGAGCAGACTGGACGAGAACGGCCGCGTCGAGGAAATCGCGCGCATGCTCGGCGGCGTCGACCTGACCGAAGAATCCCTGGCGCACGCGCGCAAGATGGTCACCAGCGCCCAGGCCGCCTGAGACAGGCCGTCGCCGCAGCCCGGGTGAAGCAGGCCCGGCGTCACGACCGGCAACCGGGCACGGCTCCCGAGCCCAATAAATAAAAAGGCGACCCGAGGGTCGCCTTTTTCATCGCAGCAGAAGCATCAGCTCTTCTTGCGTACGTACAACACCAGGTTGTGATCGACCAGTTCGAAGCCATGCTCACGCACGATTTCCTTCTGGCGCTTCTCGATCTCGGCGTCGAAGAACTCGATCACCTCACCGGAATCCACACAGACCATATGGTCGTGATGGCCGCTGTCGGCCAGTTCGAATACCGCATGGCCACCGTCGAAGTTGTGGCGAACCACCAGGCCCGCCGCCTCGAACTGGGTCAGTACGCGGTAGACGGTCGCCAGGCCGACGTCCTCGCCTGCCTCCATCAGTGCCTTGTAGACATCTTCCGCACTCATGTGACGGTGCTCGGCGTTGTCGAGCATCTGCAGGATCTTGACCCGTGGCAGAGTCACCTTCAGTCCAGCTTTGCGCAGTTCGTTATTTTCAACCATGGTCTGCTTTCTCATGGATGCTGTTTCGCAGCACCCTTCAATACGGGTATGATCCGGGGTTCAAGTTGCCCAAGATAGTGGAAGTCACCCTCCGATGCAAAAAACCAAGCTCTTGCTGACCAGCCTGTCGCTGACCGGGCTCTTCGCACTCGCCGGTTGTTCATTCCCCGGGGTTTACAAGATCGACATTCAACAGGGCAATGTCGTGACACAGGA
The DNA here is from genome assembly GCF_017915135.1 of Ectopseudomonas khazarica. Taxonomy (NCBI): domain Bacteria; kingdom Pseudomonadati; phylum Pseudomonadota; class Gammaproteobacteria; order Pseudomonadales; family Pseudomonadaceae; genus Ectopseudomonas; species Ectopseudomonas khazarica. The sequence goes on from NZ_CP068551.1 coordinate 4,272,268, forward strand.
CATGATAGACCAGCTGCGTCCCGGAATGACCCGACGCCAAGTGCGGTTTATCATGGGCAACCCGCTGATCACCGACACCTTCCATGCCGATCGCTGGGATTATCTCTACAGCATCCAGCCAGGCGGCGGTCAGCGCCTGCAGGAACGCGTCAGCCTGGTCTTCGACGGTAGCGACCAGCTGGTCGGCCTGGCCGGCGACTTCATGCCCGGCGTAAGCCGCGACCAGGCCATCCTTGGCCAGGACAGCGATACCACCAGTACGCAGCCGCAGGCCAAGCCACAGGACGACACGCCGCCAGCACCTGGCTCGCTGCTCGAGCAGATCCAGCGCGAAGTCGACCAGGTGGAAACCGTGCCGGTACCGACGCCGGAGCCGCTGGACACCGAACCGCAGTAACACCCAGACATGAAAAAGCCCGGACTCGCTCCGGGCTTTTTCATGTCTGCTCGCCACGTGGCAGCAAGCGCTGTGCCTCAGGCCGACTCGTCGCCCTCTTCCCGGGCCTTGGCCTTGGCCGCACGCTGCTTGCGCACCTCTTTCGGGTCGGCGATCAGCGGGCGGTAGATCTCCACTCGCTCCCCCTCGACCAGCTCGCGTTCCTCCGGCTTGCCGACCGCCTTGCCGAAGATGCCCAGCGGCGCCTGCTGCAGATCCAGTTCGGGAAAGAACTGCTGCATGCCGGAGCGCAGCGCCGCCTCGCGCACCGTGGTGCCGACCGGCACCGACAGGCGCAGCAGCTTCTGCCGCTCGGCCAGCGCGTAGACCACTTCGATCGCAATGCTCGGCTTATCCATAGAGTTGCTTGGCTCGCTGACAGAAGGCATCGACCATGGTGTTGGTCGCCTGGTTGAACAGGGGTCCGAGGGTAGCGCGCACCAGCGGCCCGGCGTAGTCGAAGGTCAGATCGAGGCTGATCTTGCAGGCCTTGTCGCCCAGCGCCTTGAACTCCCAGACACCGTTCAGGCTGGTGAACGGTCCTTCCTGCAGGTTCATCTCGATGCGCTGCCCGGGCTGCAGCACATTGCGCGTGACGAAACGCTGGCTGATGCTGCCCTTGGCCACCTCGAGACTAGCCAGCATGTGCGTCTCGCTGACCTCCAGCACTTCACTGGCGCGGCACCACGGCAGGAACTGCGGGTAGCTGGCGACATCGTTGACGAGGTCAAACAGCGCCTGCGCCGGATAAGGCAGCAACGCCGAGCGCTGGATTCGAGTAGTCATTTACTTGCTCAGCTCCGCGATGAAAACGATCAGAACGCCGATCGGCGCCACGACGCGAATCAGCCAGAGGGCGAGATTGAACAGCAACGGGCTCTTGATCGCCAACTCGTCACGCACCGAATCACGGCTGAGCACCCAACCGGCGAACAGGGCGAACGCCAGGCCACCCAGTGGCAGCAGGATGCGGCTGGTCAGGTAGTCGATGCTGTCGAAGAAGGTCTTGCCGCCCTCGGCGCCCCACTGCAGCAGGTGGAAGCCATCCTCGGCAAAGACGAAGAACTTGGCCTCGGCCCAGACGTTGAACGACAGCACGGTGCCCATACCGACCAGCCAGCACAGCAGCGCCAGCACCGCCGTGACCAGGGCACGGCTGCGTCCGCTCTTCTCGACGAAGTAGGCGACTGCCGGCTCGAGCATGGAGATCGACGAACTCCACGCCGCCACGGCCACCAGGACGAAGAAGATCAGCCCCATCACCTGACCGAAGGCGATGTTGCCAAAGGCGATCGGCAGGGTGACGAACATCAGCCCAGGACCACCGCCCGGCTCCAGGCCGGCGGCGAAGACGATGGGAAACAGGGCCAGACCAGCGGTCAGCGCGACCAGGGTATCGAGCAGGCCGACGGTCAGCACGGTGGCGCCGATCGATGCCTTCTTCGGCATGTAGGCGCCGTACACCATGATCGAGCCGACCCCGACGCTCAGGGTGAAGAAGGCATGCCCCATGGCGGCGAGAATGCCACCCTGCACCTTGCTGGCGTCAAAATGGAAGAGGAAATCGAAGCCTTCACGGAAGTGCCCGGTGGTAAAGCTGTAGCCCAGCAGCACCAGGAGCAGCACGAACAGCAGCGGCATCATGATGCGCAGGCTGCGCTCCAGCCCCGCGACCACGCCCTTGGCGATGACGAACGCAGTGATCAGCATGAACAGGCTGTGCCACAGGGTCAGCCGCCAGGGGTCCGCAGTCAGCCCGCCGAACGCCGCACCGGCGCCTTCGGCGGTGATGCCAGTGAAGTCGCCACGCCCCATGCTGAGGATGTAGTCCAGCGACCAGCCGGCCACCACGCTATAGAAGGACAGGATCAGCAGGGCCGCGACCATGCCGCCCAGCGCCGCCAGCGACCAGCCTTTCGAGGCGCCCGCCTCGATGGCGAGGCTCTTCATCGAATTGACCGGGCTCTGCCGGCCACGCCGGCCGATCAGGGTTTCCGCCAGCATGATCGGCACGCCCACCAGGGCGATGCAGAACAGGTACATGACGACGAATGCACCGCCGCCATAGACCCCTGTCATGTAGGGGAACTTCCAGATATTGCCGAGGCCTACTGCCGAGCCGGTGGCCGCCAGAATGAATACCCAACGACTGGCCCAGGCGCCATGAATCGAAACGTTGTCGCTCGCCATTACGGCCAACACCCCATCACTACGGGAAAAAGATCGCGCATTGTCGAAGATTAGCCGGACAGGCTCAAGCTTGGCTCGGTAAAGCCCCATGGCGCAGGCGCGGGCGACTCCCTATAATGCGCGCCCTATGGCTAAGCAAAAGAAACATCCACAAGGCACCATCGCGCTGAACAAAAAGGCGCTGCACGATTATTTCGTCGAACAGAAGTTCGAGGCGGGCGTCGCCCTGGCTGGCTGGGAAGTGAAGAGCCTGCGCGCCGGCAAGGCCCAGCTGGTGGACAGCTACGTACTGCTCAAGGACGACGAAGCCTGGCTGATGGGGGCGCATATCACCCCGTTGAAAACCGCCAGCACCCACGTCATCGCCGACCCGATCCGCACGCGCAAGCTGCTGCTGAACAAGCGCGAGCTGGACAAGCTGTTCGGTGCCGTGCAGCAGAAGGGCTACACCTGCGTCGCCCTGTCGCTGTACTGGAAACAGCACCTGGTCAAATGCGAGATCGCCCTGGCCAAGGGCAAGAAGGACTTCGACAAGCGTCACGTCGAGAAAGAGCGTGACGCCAACCGTGAAGTCCAGCGCGCCATGCGCAGCAAGGGCAAGGACGACTGACAGCGGCTGCGAGCCATGAGCGCTTTCACAGCGACTCTGGCTCCAGCTTGTAGCTTGTAGCCGCCTATAGTCCCTGCCGACGCTGCGCTCGCGCCACGCGCCGAGCCTCCAGCTGAACTTCCGCCAGCACTTCCTGCACATAGTCGATGTGCCGGTTGGACAGGTCGCGCGCGTCCTCCGCACGCCCTTCGATGATCGCCTCGAACAGCGCCCGGTGCTGGCTGATCAGCATGTCGCGGGTTTCTTCGCGCTGGGCGTACATGCCACCGATGTTGGTCACCACGTTGCGCTTGAGCAGATCGAACAGGCCGCGGATGGTGTGCAGCAGCACGGCATTGTGGCTGGCTTCGGCAATCGCCAGATGGAAGCGCGCATCGGCCGCGCCCTCCTCGGCCCGCGTGACCTTGCCAGCGCGCGAGTAGCAGTCCTGCAACGCCTCGAACGCCTCGCTCAGCCGTTGCCGGTCGATATCGGTGGCTCGCCGGGCCGCGTAGTAGGCACAGGAACCTTCCAGCGTATGGCGGAATTCCAGCAGGTCGCGCTGGGCATCCTCCTTGCTCTCCAGCAGGTGCAACAGCGGGTCGCTGAAGGTCGAGCCCAGTGATTCGGCCACATAGTTGCCGCCACCCTGACGGCTGACCAGCAACCCCTTGGCCACCAGTTTCTGAATCGCCTCGCGCAGGGACGGACGTGACACGCCGAACTGCTCGGCCAGTGCGCGCTCGGCAGGCAGCCGCTCGCCGGCACGCAGGGTGCCTTCGAGAATCATGGTTTCCAGTTGCGCGACGATGTCGTCCGAGAGACGACGCTGTCGCACCAGACCTACTTCCATTGCGCGCTTCTCCATTGGTTTGACCAGGCCATATGCAGCATGGCGCAAGCCTATAGCGCCGTCCCGCGACGAACAAGACAGCATTCTACGACCAAAGTCTTAGCCCTGCGATTTGACAGCGCATTGATCGACTTTTAACCTGAGCCGGCTGTTTTGTAAATTGGTCTTACCAATTAACCCGATTCAATAACAAGAACGAGTCGTCGAGGTCACGCCATGAAGCCCCATAGCGCTGCACGTCTGCCGAATACCGCATCCCCCCTGCTACTGCGCCGCGTGCGCCTTGCCGCGGAGTAAGCCCCATGTCCAACGGAATTCTCGCCCTGCTGGCGTTCTCGCCGATCCTGCTCGCCGCCATCCTGCTGATCGGCCTGCGCTGGCCGGCCAAGCGCGCCATGCCGCTGGTCTATCTGGTCACCGCCGCCGTCGGCCTGTTCGCCTGGGACATGAGCCTCAACCGCGTGCTGGCCTCCACCCTGCAAGGCCTGCTGATCACCCTCGGCCTGCTGTGGATCATCTTCGGCGCGATCCTGCTGCTGAACACCCTCAAGCATTCCGGCGGCATCACCGCCATCCGTGCCGGTTTCACCACCATCAGCCCTGACCGTCGCATCCAGGCCATCATCATCGCCTGGCTGTTCGGCTGCTTCATCGAGGGCGCCTCGGGTTTCGGTACCCCGGCCGCCATCGCCGCCCCGCTGCTGGTGGCCATCGGCTTCCCGGCCATGGCCGCAGTGCTGATGGGCATGCTGGTACAGAGCACGCCGGTGTCCTTCGGCGCGGTCGGCACGCCCATCATCGTCGGCGTCAACACCGGCCTGGATACCGCGACCATCGGCGCCCACCTGGTGGAGCAAGGTTCCTCCTGGGCGCAGTTCCTGCAACTGATCACCAGTGAAGTGGCGATCATCCACGCCACCGTCGGCGTCCTGATGCCCACCATCATGGCGATGATGCTGACCCGTTTCTTCGGTGCCGAGAAAAGCTGGAAAGCCGGCCTGGCAGTCCTGCCGTTCGCCATCTTCGCCGGTTTCGCCTTCGTCATCCCCTATGTCTTCACCGGCGTGTTCCTCGGCCCGGAATTCCCCTCCCTGCTGGGCGGCCTGATCGGCCTGGCCATCGTCACCAGCGCCGCACGCGTCGGCTTCCTGGTACCGAAGCAGACCTGGGACTTCGCCCCGGCGGACAAGTGGCCGAGCGAATGGCTGGGCAGCGTCGAGATGAAACTGGACGAGCTGACCGCCAAGCCGATGAGCGCACTGCGCGCCTGGCTGCCCTACGTGCTGGTCGGCGCCCTGCTGGTGATCAGCCGCGTGTTCCCGCAGGTGGGCAACGCCCTGAAAGCCGTGGTGGTGAACTTCCCCGACCTGCTCGGCGAAGCCGGCGTCAGCGCCAGCTTCCAGCCGCTGTACCTGCCAGGCGGCATTCTGGTCGCCGTGGTACTGGCCACTTTCTTCCTGCACGGCATGAAGGCGCGTGACCTGGGCAAGGCCGTCAAGGAATCCTCCAGCGTGCTGCTCAGCGCCGGCTTCGTGCTGCTGTTCACCGTGCCGATGGTGCGCATCCTGATCAACTCCGGCGTCAACGGTGCCGAGCTGGCCAGCATGCCGATCCTGATGGCGCGCTGGGTCGCTGACAGCGTCGGCGGCATCTACCCGCTGCTGGCACCGAGCATCGGCGCCCTGGGCGCGTTCATCGCCGGTTCCAACACCGTCAGCAACATGATGTTCAGCCAGTTCCAGTTCGGCGTGGCCAGCAGCCTGGGCATCTCCAGCGCGCTGATCGTCGCGGTGCAGGCCGTGGGCGCCGCCGCCGGCAACATGGTGGCGATCCACAACGTGGTCGCCGCATCGGCCACCGTTGGCCTGCTGGGCCGCGAAGGCAGTACCCTGCGCAAGACCATCTGGCCGACGCTGTACTACGTGCTGTTCACCGGCATCATCGCGCTGGTCGCGATCTACGTACTGGGCATCAGCGACCCGCTGGTCGCCCGCTGAGCACAAGGTTCCACTGCGCCCCGGCCATGCCGGGGCTCTTGCCGTCAGGCTACGCTTCCCCTTTTTCAGCAACAGGATGAGCCCATGATCATTTCTGCCTCTACCGACTATCGCGCCGCCGCTCAGCGCAAGCTGCCGCCCTTCCTGTTCCACTACGTCGATGGTGGTGCCTATGCCGAGCACACCCTGCGCCGCAACGTCGCCGACCTGTCGGACATCGAGCTGCGGCAGCGGGTGCTGAAGAACATGTCCGAGCTGGACCTGTCCACCGAGCTGTTCGGCGAGAAGATGTCGATGCCGGTCGGCCTGGCGCCGGTCGGCCTCACCGGCATGTTCGCCCGCCGCGGCGAAGTGCAGGCGGCCAAGGCGGCGGCGGCCAAGGGCCTGCCCTTCACCCTGTCCACCGTGTCGGTGTGCCCGATCGAGGAAGTGGCGCCGGCGATCGACCGGCCCATGTGGTTCCAGCTTTACGTGCTGAAGGACCGCGGCTTCATGAAGAACGCCCTGGAGCGGGCCAAGGCCGCCGGCTGCTCGACCCTGGTGTTCACCGTGGACATGCCCGTGCCCGGCGCCCGCTACCGCGACGCCCATTCCGGCATGAGCGGCCCGAACGCAGCCATGCGTCGCGTGCTGCAGGCCATGACCCACCCGCAGTGGGCCTGGGACGTCGGTCTGCTGGGCAAGCCGCATGACCTGGGCAACATCTCCGCCTACCGTGGCAACCCCACGGGTCTGGCCGACTACATCGGCTGGCTGGGCGCCAACTTCGACCCGTCGATCTCCTGGAAGGACCTGGAGTGGATCCGCGACTTCTGGGACGGCCCGATGGTCATCAAGGGCATCCTCGACCCGGAAGACGCCCGCGACGCCGTCAGCTTCGGTGCCGACGGCATCATCGTCTCCAACCACGGCGGTCGTCAGCTCGACGGCGTGCTGTCCAGCGCCCGTGCCCTGCCGGCCATCGCCGACGCGGTCAAGGGTGACCTGAAGATTCTCGCCGATTCCGGCATCCGCACCGGCCTGGACGTGGTGCGCATGCTCGCCCTCGGCGCCGATACCGTGCTGCTCGGTCGCGCCTTCATCTACGCCCTGGCTGCCGCCGGTGGCGCCGGCGTGAGCAACCTGCTCGACCTGATCGAGAAGGAGATGCGCGTGGCCATGGTGCTGACGGGCGCCAAGTCCATCGCCGAGATCTCCTCGGACCTGCTGGTAAAGGAGCGCTGAGTCGATGACCGCTGCCGCCACCACCCCGAGCCGTGAAGACCTGCTGGCGCAGATGCGCCAGATCGTCGGTGCCAGCCATGTGCTGACCGACGAGCAAGGCACGCGGCGCTTCCGCAAGGGCCACCGTACCGGCGAGGGCAACGTCCTGGCGGTGGTGCGCCCGGGCTCCCTGCTGGAGCAATGGCGCATTCTCCAGGCGGCGGTCGCGGCTGATCGCATCGTCATCATGCAGGCCGCCAACACCGGCCTCACCGGCGGTTCCACCCCCGACGGCGACGACTACGACCGTGAGATCGTGCTGATCAGCACCCTGCGCGTCAGCGGCGTGCAACTGATCAACGATGGCCAGCAGGTGGTGTGCCTGCCCGGCGCCACCCTCGACCGCCTGGAACAGGCGCTGGCACCGCTGAATCGCGAACCGCACTCGGTGATCGGCTCCTCGTGCATCGGCGCCTCGGTGCTCGGCGGCATCTGCAACAACTCCGGCGGCGCCCTGGTACGCCGTGGCCCGGCCTACACCGAACTGGCGCTGTACGCGCAGGTGAAGGACGACGGCTCGCTGGAACTGGTCAATCACCTGGGGATCGAGCTGGGCGACAGCCCCGAGGAAATCCTCACCCGCCTGCAGCAGGGCGACTACAGCCCGCAACAGGTACGCAACGAGGCCACCGCCAAGGCCTCCGACGCACGCTATGGCGAGCACGTGCGCGATGTCGACGCCGACACCCCGGCGCGCTTCAATGCCGACCCGTCACGCCTGTTCGAGGCCTCCGGTTCGGCCGGCAAGCTGTGCCTGTTCGCGGTGCGCCTGGACACCTTCCCGAAGGAACCGAGCACGGTGTTCTACATCGGCAGCAACGACCCGCACGACCTGACCGAGGTGCGCCGCCACCTGCTGGCCAGGCTGCCTCGCCTGCCGATCGCGGGGGAATACATCCACCGCACCGCCTTCGACATCGGCGAGAAGTACGGCAAGGACACCTTTCTGGTGATCGACAAATTCGGCACCTCCAGGGTGCCGGCGGCCTTCGCCATGAAGAGCCGGGTCGACGGGTTCTTCGAGCGCTTCGGCCTGCGTGGCGTGACCGATAAAGTGATCCAGGCGCTGATGAACCTGCTGCCCAGCCACCTGCCCGCGCGCATGCGTGAGTACCGCGACCGCTTCGAGCATCACCTGCTGGTGCGGGTATCCAACGACACCCTGGAGCAGACCCGCGCCTTCCTCGCCGAGTTCTTCGCTGGCAGCGACAGCGGCGCCTACTTCGAATGCGACGCCGAGGAAGGCCGCAAGGCGTTCCTGCATCGCTTCGCCGTCGCCGGTGCCGCGATCCGCTACCGCGAGGCGCACCGCAGCAGCGTCGAGGACATCCTCGCCCTGGACATCGCCCTGCGCCGCAACGACCGCGACTGGGTCGAGACACTGCCGGACGAGATGGAGGAGCAGATCATCCACAAGCTCTACTACGGGCACTTCTTCTGCCACGTGTTTCACCAGGACTATATCGTCAAGAAGGGCAACGACCCGATCGCGATGGAACACCGCATGTGGGCACTGCTCGACGAGCGCCGCGCCGAATATCCGGCCGAGCACAACGTCGGCCACCTGTACGTGGCCAAGCCGGCGCTGGCGGGCTTCTATCGCGAACTCGACCCGACCAACAGCTTCAACCCCGGTATCGGCCATACCTCGAAGAAGAAGCACTGGGGCGACTGCTGCTGAGCCGTCAGGTGTAGGCGTGGATCACGCGTTATCGATCCACCCTGGCGGCGGATGTAAAAGGCGACATCCGCCCTGCGCCCTGCTGAAACGTTACGTAGGAGCGGCTTCAGCCGCGAACCGAGCACGAACTTCGCGGCTGAAGCCGCTCCTACGGATTAGCACACAGGCGGATACAGTCCGGGGCTGACCCTGTAGCCCGGATGCAATCCGGGGCAACCTGACAGGGGCAACCTGACTGCCATTTTGCGGATTTCATCCGGCTACAAAAAACAAAGGCCCGCCAATTGGCGGGCCTTGTCGTTTGCCGCTGCGACCGATCAGGCGAAGACGATCTCGTCGCCCTCCACCTTGGCCTTGACCTGCACACCCGGGGCGAAGTCGCCTGCCAGGATGCGCTGCGCCAGCGGGTTCTCGATCCAGCGCTGGATCGCACGCTTGAGCGGGCGCGCGCCATACACCGGGTCGTAACCGACGGCGATCAGCTTGTCGAGCGCCTCCGGCGTCAGCTCCAGGCTCAGCTCACGCTCGGCCAGGCGGCCACGCAGGCGCTGCAGCTGAATCTCGGCGATGCCGGCGATCTGCTCGCGGCCCAGCGGCTCGAATACCACCACCTCGTCGATCCGGTTGATGAACTCGGGGCGGAAGTGGCTGCCCACCGCGTCCATCACCGCCGCGCGCTGCGCTTCCCTGTCGCCGACCAGTTCCTGGATTTGCGCCGAGCCCAGGTTGGAGGTCATCACGATCACGGTGTTCTTGAAGTCCACGGTACGCCCGTGGCTGTCGGTCAGCCGGCCGTCCTCGAGCACCTGCAGCAGCACGTTGAACACATCCGGGTGCGCTTTCTCGACTTCGTCCATCAGCACCACCGAGTAGGGTTTGCGGCGTACCGCCTCGGTCAGGTAACCGCCCTCCTCGTAGCCGACGTAACCGGGCGGCGCACCGATCAGGCGCGCCACGCTGTGCTTCTCCATGAACTCGGACATGTCGATGCGCACCAGCGCCTCCTCGGTGTCGAAGAGGAACTCGGCCAGCGCCTTGCACAGCTCGGTCTTGCCCACCCCGGTCGGGCCGAGGAAGAGGAACGAGCCACTCGGTCGGTTCGGGTCCGCCAGCCCAGCGCGCGAACGGCGCACGGCGTTGGCCACGGCGACCACCGCTTCGTCCTGGCCGATCACCCGCTGGTGCAGCAGGCCTTCCATCTTCAGCAGCTTCTCGCGCTCACCCTCGAGCATCTTGCTCACCGGGATGCCGGTCCACTTGGAAACGACCTCGGCGATCTCCTCGTCGGTGACCTTGTTGCGCAGCAGCTGGTTCTCGCTCTTGCCGTGCTGGTCGACCATCTGCAGGCTGCGTTCCAGATCGGGGATCACGCCGTACTGCAGCTCGGCCATGCGGTTGAGGTCACCCTTGCGCCGTGCGGCCTCCAGCTCGGTCTTGGCCTGTTCGATCTTCTGCTGGATCTGCGCCGAACCCTGCACCTCGGCCTTCTCCGACTTCCAGATTTCGTCGAGGTCGGCGTACTCCTTCTCCAGCTTTGCGATGTCGTCTTCGAGCTTGATCAAGCGTTTCTTGGTCGCCTCGTCGTCTTCCTTCTTCAGCGCCTCGCGCTCGATCTTCAGCTGGATCAGGCGGCGATCCAGGCGATCCAGCTCCTCGGGCTTGGAGTCGATCTCCATGCGAATGCGGCTGGCGGCCTCGTCGATCAGGTCGATGGCCTTGTCCGGCAGCTGACGGTCGGTGATGTAGCGATGGCTGAGCTTGGCCGCGGCGATGATCGCGCCATCGGTGATGGTCACCCCGTGATGCACCTCATAACGCTCTTTCAGGCCACGGAGGATGGCGATGGTGTCCTCCTCACTCGGCTCGTCCACCAGCACCTTCTGGAAGCGGCGCTCCAGCGCGGCGTCCTTCTCGATGAACTGGCGGTATTCGTCCAGCGTGGTGGCGCCAACGCAATGCAGCTCGCCCCGCGCCAGCGCCGGCTTGAGCATGTTGCCAGCGTCCATCGCGCCTTCGGCCTTGCCGGCGCCAACCATGGTATGCAGTTCGTCGATGAACAGGATCACCCGGCCTTCCTGCTTGGCCAGCTCGTTGAGCACCGCCTTGAGGCGCTCCTCGAACTCGCCACGGAACTTGGCGCCGGCGATCAGCGAGCCCATGTCCAGCGACAGCAGGCGCTTGTCCTTCAGGCCATCGGGCACCTCACCGTTGATGATGCGCTGCGCCAGCCCCTCGGCGATGGCGGTCTTGCCGACACCGGGTTCACCGATCAGCACCGGGTTGTTCTTGGTACGCCGCTGCAGGACCTGGATGGTGCGGCGGATCTCGTCGTCACGCCCGATCACCGGGTCGAGCTTGCCGTCCTCGGCACGCTTGGTCAGGTCGACGGTGTACTTGTCCAGCGCCTGGCGCGACTCCTCGACATTGGGGTCGTTGACGGCCTGGCCGCCACGCAGGTTGGCGATGGCATTTTCCAGGGCCTTCTTCGATACGCCCTGGCCAAGCAGCAGCTTGCCGAGCCTGGTGTTCTCGTCCATGGCGGCGAGCAGCACCAGCTCGCTGGAAATGAATTGGTCGCCCTTCTGCTGGGCCAGGCGGTCGGCCTGGTTGAGCAGGCGTGCCAGGTCCTGCGACAGATTGATGTCGCCAGTGGGGTTCTGCAGCTTGCCGAGCTGGTCCAGCTCGCGGGTCAGGCCCTGGCGCAGGCTGTTGATGTCGAAGCCCACCTGCATCAGCAGGGGCTTGATCGAACCGCCCTGCTGCTCGAGCAGGGCCTGCATCAGGTGCAGCGGTTCGATGGCCGCGTGATCCATGCCCACGGCCAGGGATTGGGCGTCGGAGAGTGCAAGTTGCAGCTTGCTGGTCAAACGATCGATACGCATAAATGTCCTTCCTCCAGAAGAGCGGGCCGGGACAACATCCCCGAAAACCGATACCCGCCGAGATGAAGACTAGATAAGGACGATTACGCCGTATTCAAGATCAGGCGATTTGATCCAGGTCAAGCGCGGCTACAGCCAGGTGACCTGTTGCTCCAGCGGGAAGCGCAAGCGCGGGTTGTACACGCCCTTCTCGCCCTGGCGGCCAACGGCCAGGAGCATGATCGGTATGGCCTGGCGCGGAATCTCCAGCACGCGGCGCAGGCGCACTTCATCGAAGCCTTCCATCGGGCAGGTCGCGTAACCGTGGCTGTGGAAGGCCAGCATCAGGTTCTCGGCCGCCAGCGCAGTGGACTTCACCGCCCACAGGCGCATGTCCGCCCGGCTGTTGGGCGTTCGCATCAGGGCCTTGCGCAGCCCCAGCAGGCGTACCAGCTGGCGCTTGAACAGCCCGAGCAGTCCCAGCGGCCCCTGGTTGTACTGAAACGGCGCGGTCTTGCTGTAGAAGCTGCGGATGCGCGCCGGCACCTCGGCTTCCGGCCAGTAGTCGATAACGTTGCGGCACGCCTGACGCCAGGTGTCCGGACGGGCCAGCACGGCGATGATCAGTGGCGCACGTGCAGCGTTCTGGCCCATGCAGACCGGGTGCAGGCGGGCCAGCAGGCCCGGGTCGCGAATGACCTGGAAGCTCCAGGGCTGCAGGTTGCAGGAGTTCGGCGCCAGCACGGCCAGCTCCAGGCAGTCGCGGATCACCTCCTCCGCCACCGCTTCGGGCGTGAAGCGGCGCACGGCACGGCGCCCTTCGATCAGCGCACGCAACTCGGCCGGCGATGCCATGGCAGGCAATTGCTCGTTGGGAAAGCTGGTCATGGTTGCACTCCTCGGCAAGTCGTCCGATTAAGCAAGCGGACGACCGCATGAACAAGGGTGCATGAGGAAATGGCCGTGGTTTTGGCCGATTCGCCACGCCTGCCGGCTCGTTCGAGCAGGCAGGCCCACGGCTCAGAGGCCGAGCGCTTTCTCGACGGCCTGGATGAGCGCCGGGTCGTCCGGCGTGGTGCGTGGGGAGAAACGCGCCAGCACGCGACCGTCCTGGCCAACCAGGAACTTCTCGAAGTTCCAGGTGATGTCGCCCGGAAACTCGGCGCCCTCACCGGCGAGCAGGCGATACAACGGATGGCGCCCAGGGCCGTTGACCTCCAGCTTGCTGCCCAGCGGAAAGCTCACCCCGTAGTTGAGGCTGCAGAACTCACGGATTTCCTCCTCGCTGCCAGGTTCCTGGCCGGCGAACTGGTTGCAGGGCACACCGAGCACGGTGAAGCCATTGCCCTTGTACTGCTGGTAGAGCTTCTCCAGCCCGGCGTACTGAGGGGTCAGGCCGCACTTGGAGGCGACGTTGACCACCAGCACCACCTGGCCCTTGTAGGGCGCCAGCGGCAGTTCCTGGCCGTCCAGCGCGCGTAGATTGAGATCGTGAAAGGCACTCATGACGAACTTCCTCAGCGAATTCAGTGCAGCGGGCGCGTGGCCCTGAAACGGCTGGCCCGAAGACCAACGGGCATGCATGAAAAAGGCGCCCTGAGGCGCCTTTATCGCAAACTTCAGCTTAGCAGTGGTTCCGCCAAGGGGAACGACCGCAAGTCGCCCGACAGGCAACTCAGTGGTGGTGACCACCTTCGCCATGGATGTGACCGTGGGCCACTTCTTCGGCGCTGGCTTCACGCACGTCGACGACCTTGACCTTGAAGTTCAGGCGCTGGCCAGCCAGCGGGTGGTTGCCGTCGACGGTCACGTCGTCGCCGTCGATATCACGGATGGTGACGATCTGCATGCTGCCGTCCGGGCCGGACGCGTGGAACTGCATGCCCACTTCCAGGGTGTCGACGCCTTCGAACATGGCGCGGCTCAGGGTCGCGACCAGCTCGGCGCTGTACTCGCCGTAGGCTTCTTCCGGCTCGACGGAGACTTCGACTTCGTCGCCCGCCTGCTTGCCCACCAGGGCCTTCTCCAGGCCGACGATGATGTTGCCGGCGCCATGCAGGTACACCAGCGGCGCGCCGCCAGCGGAGCTGTCGATCACCTCGCCGGCATCGTTGGTCAGGGTATAGTCGATGGAGACGGCCTTGTTGGCGGCAATCAGCATGTGGAGACCTTTTGCGAAAGAGAAATGAACGGTCAAGTCTAACCAAGGCTGGCCGCGATTGCGACCCGACCCCGGACAAACGGGCCGCATGGATCGTTGATTTTCGTCAGGACGAACATGGCGATTGGCTGGCAGTCTTGTCTTGTGGTCATACTCAGCATGTACGCCACCGACCGCCCTGGCAGAATCGGCCCTGGGTACTCGATCCCGAACAGCGCCAGGCCAGGCTGGGCAGCCCATTCGCCTGTGGCTGGTGCGCCAGGGATCGGTCGCACGAACCCTCCAAGGAAGCTTAAATGTCGGCACGCAACATTCTGGTGATCAACTGCGGCAGTTCGTCGATCAAGTTCGCGCTGGTCAACGAGGCACAAGAAACCTTCATCCTCAGCGGCCTGGCCGAGCGCCTGGGCAGCCCCGAGGCGGTCCTGCACTGGCGCCTGGGTGAACACAAGGACAGCCTGGCGCTGCCAGGCGCGGACCATCGTCAGGCCCTGTCCCATCTGCTGCCGATCGTGCAGCAGGCCGCAGCCGGCGCCCTGCACGGCATTGGCCACCGCGTGGTGCACGGCGGTGAACACTTCTCCGGCGCCAGCCGCCTGGATGCCTCCAGCCTGCACAGCATCCGCCAGATCGCACCACTGGCGCCGCTGCACAACCCCGCCAATCTGCAGGGCATCGAAGCGGCGATGAAACTGTTCCCGGACCTGATCCAGGTGGCGGTCTTCGACACTGCCTTCCACCAGACCCTGCCCGAACACGCCTTCCGCTACGCCGTCCCGCAGGCGCTGTACGCCGAACATGGCGTGCGCCGCTACGGTTTCCACGGCACCAGCCACCGCTACGTCAGCCAGAAGGCCGCGCAGATGAGCGGCCTGGCGGTCGAGGCCAGCAGCTGGCTGGTAGCCCACCTGGGCAACGGCAGCTCCACCTGCGCCGTGGAGAACGGCCTCAGCCGTGACACCAGCATGGGGCTGACTCCGCTGGAAGGCCTGGTGATGGGCACACGCAGCGGTGACGTCGACCCCAACCTGCACAGCCACCTGGCGCGAACCCTGGGCTGGAGCCTGGAACAGATCGACGCCATGCTCAACCACGACAGCGGCCTGCTCGGCCTTTCCGGGCTGTCCAACGACATGCGCACGCTGGAGCTGGCGCGCGAGGAGGGCCACCCCGGCGCCACCCTGGCCATCGAGGTGTTCTGCTACCGCCTGGCCAAGTCACTGGCCGCCATGAGCTGCGCCCTGCAGCGTCTCGACGGCGTGGTCTTCACCGGCGGCATCGGCGAGAACTCGGCGCTGATCCGGCGCAAGACCCTCGACCATCTCGGCCTGCTCGGGCTGAAGCTCGACGAGCAGGCCAATGCCGGCTGCATACGCGGCATCGCCGGCGCGATTCATGCGCCAGGCCACCCGCGCGTGCTGGTGGTGCCCACCAATGAAGAGCGGCAGATCGCCCTCGACACCCTTGCCCTGCTCGACTGAGGCTTTTTCATGCACACATTCTTCATCGCCCCCACCGGTTTCGGTGTCGGTCTCACGTCCATCAGCCTCGGCCTGGTCGGTGCCCTGGAGCGCAGCGGCCTGAAGGTCGGCTTCTTCAAGCCCATCGCCCAGCCGCATGCCGGTGACCTCGGGCCGGAGCGCTCCACTGAACTGATCGCCCGCACCCATGGCCTGAACTCGCCCAAGCCGCTGCCACTCAGCCATGTCGAGCGCATGCTCGGCGACGGCCAGCTGGACGAGCTGCTGGAAGAGATCATCAGCCTCTATCAGCAGGCAGCCGCCGGCAAGGACGTGGTCATCGTCGAAGGCATGGTGCCGACACGCCACGCCAGCTACGCCGCGCGCGTCAACTTCCACCTGGCCAAGAGCCTGGACGCCGACGTGATTCTGGTCAGCGCCCCGGAGGACGAGAGCCTCACCGAACTGTCCGACCGCGTCGAGATCCAGGCCCAGCTGTTCGGTGGGCCGAAAGACCCGAAGGTACTCGGGGTGATCCTCAACAAGGTACGCAGCGAGGACGGCATCGATGCCTTCGCCGAGCGCCTGGAAGACCTGTCGCCGCTGCTCAAGAGCGGCGACTTCCGCCTGCTCGGCTGCATCCCCTGGCAGGACGAACTGAACGCGCCGCGCACCAAGGACGTCGCCGAACTGCTCGGCGCCCGCATCCTCAATGCCGGTGACTACGAGCAGCGGCGCATGATGAAGATCGTGCTCTGCGCCCGCGCCGTGGCCAACAGCGTGCAGCTGCTCAAGCCCGGCACCCTGGTGGTGACGCCCGGCGACCGTGACGACATCATCCTCTCGGCCTGCCTGGCCGCGATGAACGGCGTGCCGCTGGCCGGCCTGCTGCTGTGCAGCGATTTCGCCCCCGACCCGCGCATCATGGAGCTGTGCCAGGGAGCCCTGGCCAGCGGCCTGCCGGTGATGACGGTAAGCACCGGTTCCTATGACACCGCCACCCATCTCAACCGCCTGAACAAGGAAATCCCGCTGGATGACCGCGAGCGCTCGGAGAAGGTCTCCGACTTCGTCGCCGGGCACATCGACCATGACTGGCTGCGCACCCGCTGCGGCACGCCGCGCGAACTGCGCATGTCGCCACCGGCATTCCGCTATCAGCTGGTGCAGCGGGCCAAGGCCGCTGCCAAGCGGATCGTCCTGCCCGAGGGCAGCGAACCGCGTACCGTACAGGCTGCCGCCATCTGCCAGGCGCGTGGCATCGCCCGCTGCGTGTTGCTGGCCAAGCCGGAAGACGTGCAGGCCGTGGCGCGTGCGCAGGGCATCGAACTGCCGGACGGCCTGGAAATCCTCGACCCGGACCTGATTCGCGGTCGCTATGTCGAGCCGATGGTCGAACTGCGCAAGGGCAAGGGCCTGAATGCGCCGATGGCCGAGGCACAACTGGAAGACACCGTGGTGCTGGGCACCATGATGCTGGCGCTGGATGAGGTCGACGGCCTGGTGTCCGGCGCCATCCACACCACCGCCAACACCATTCGCCCGGCCCTGCAGCTGATCAAGACCGCTCCCGGCTACAACCTGGTGTCCTCGGTGTTCTTCATGCTGCTGCCGGACCAGGTGCTGGTCTATGGCGACTGCGCGGTGAACCCCGACCCGAACGCCGAGCAACTGGCCGAGATCGCCCTGCAGAGCGCCGCCTCCGCGCAGGCCTTCGGCATCGCGCCGAGAGTGGCGATGCTCAGCTACTCCACCGGCGACTCCGGCAGTGGCGAGGAAGTGGAAAAGGTCCGCGCAGCGACCCGCCTGGCTCGCGAGAAACGCCCGGAACTGCCACTCGACGGCCCGCTGCAGTACGATGCCGCCGCCATCGACAGCGTCGGCCGGCAGAAGGCGCCGAACAGCCCGGTCGCCGGGCGTGCCACGGTGTTCGTGTTCCCCGACCTGAACACCGGCAACACCACCTACAAGGCCGTGCAGCGCAGCGCCGACTGCATCAGCGTCGGCCCCATGCTGCAGGGCCTGCGCAAGCCGGTGAACGACCTGTCGCGCGGTGCGCTGGTCGATGACATCGTCTATACCATCGCGCTGACGGCGATTCAGGCGGCGGACCTGCCGAGCTGACCCCGGGAATGCGCCATGTCCCGCAACGAACCGGGCGCACCGACGGCCGGCGTGCATGGCGCAAGCCCGAGGCTGGCGAAACCCCCTGGTCATGGCTGGCACTTGCAGGTCAGTGCACAGCCGTTAACCTTGGCGCCGAACCAGCTCGCCGCACGCAATGCCGCAGCTCTTTCAACCGCAACGGGGCTCAGCGAAAGCCCCATTCTCAGGCTGCCCGCCGGGCGTGCAGCCTGCCTACGGAGGCGTTCGCCCGATGCTGCACTTTCTCCCTGCGCCACTGCGCGGCCTGATCGCCGGGCTGCTGCTGGCACTCAACACGCTGTTCTGGTGCTGGCCGCTGTTCATCGTCGCCCTGCTGAAACTGCTGCTGCCGGTCGCCCCCATCCAGCGCGCGCTGCGCTTCGTCATGCACGGCATCGCGGAAAGCTGGATCGGCGTCAACAAGTTCTGGATGCGCCTGGTCGGCACCATCGAATGGAACGTCCAGGGCCTGGAGCGCTTCGATACCCGGCACTCCTACCTGGTGACCAGCAACCACCAGAGCTGGGTCGACATCCTCGTGCTGCAGTACCTGCTCAACCGGCGCATGCCGCTGCTGAAGTTCTTCCTCAAGCAGGAGCTGATCTGGGTCCCGGTGATCGGCCTGTGCTGGTGGGCGCTGGAGTTTCCGTTCATGAAGCGCTTCAGCAAGGAGTACCTGGCCAAGTACCCGGAGAAACGCGGCCAGGACCTGGCCACCACTCGCAAGGCATGCGCCCGCTACAAGACCAACCCGGTGGCGGTGTTCAACTTCCTCGAAGGCACCCGCCTGACCCCGGCCAAGCACGCCCAGCAGCAATCGCCGTTCAGGCATCTGCTCAAGCCCAAGGCTGGCGGCATCGCCTTCGTGCTGGATGCCATGGGCGAGCAACTGCACGCCATCGTCAACGTCACCATTCACTACCCGCACGGCGTGCCGGGCTTCTGGGACCTGCTCTGCGGTCGCCTGGACGCCGTCCAGGTGCGTTTCCGGCAGGTCGACATCCCGCGTGAATTCATCGGCCGCAACTACGACCAGGACGAGGACTACCGCCGGACCTTCCAGCAGTGGGTCAACCGTCTGTGGGAAGAGAAGGACGCGGAGCTCGCCAGCCTGCACCAGCAGGCCTGAGCGACGCTGCCGGGATCAGTCCTCGCGCGGCAGCGGCAACGTACTCCAGTCCAGCTGGGCCGGCACCCGCAAGGCAGTGCCGGCCGGCACCCCCGGCGCCACCAGAAAGCCCTGCATGAAGTTGCAGTGATGCTGCACCAGCCACTCGCGCTGGGCCTGGGTCTCGACCCCTTCGGCAATCACCTCCAGGCCCAGATGGCGGCCGAGATCGATGATGGTGCTGACCACTGCGGCATCGCGCGGTGAATCGAGCATGTTGGCGATGAACAGGCGGTCGATCTTCAGCGTATCCAGTTCGAAGTGGCGCAGATAGGCCAGCGACGAGTAGCCGGTGCCGAAATCGTCGATGGCGATCTTCACCCCCAGTTCCCGCAGGTGACGCAGCTGCGCCTGGGTCAGCTCCAGATCCTGCATCAGGGCGCTCTCGGTCACCTCGACCTCCAGCTGGCTGGGCTTGAGGCCATGGGAGTCGAGGACACGCTGCAGGTCGGTGACCAGCTGCGGCATGCCGAACTGCACCGGGCTGACATTCAGGCTCAGCACCATGTCCTCGCCGAACTGGCGCTTGAAGATCGCCAGCTGCCTGGCCCCTTCCCGGAAGATCCACTCGCCCAGGCGATTGATCAGCCGCGTTTCCTCCAGCAAGGGGATGAACACGTTGGGCGCCACCGTTCCGGCAACCCGATGCTGCCAGCGCAGCAAGGCCTCGAAGCCGCGCAGGCGTCCGCTCGCCAGTTCGAACTGCGGCTGGTAGACCAGCACGAAATCGTCGTTCTCGATGGCATGGCGCAGGCTTTCCTCGAGCATCAGCCGAGAACGCGCGCGGCCGTTCATCTCCGGCGAGAAGAAGCGGTACTGCTGGCGCCCGGCACGCTTGGCCTCGTACATCGCCATGTCGGCGGAACGCAGCAGGCCCTCGACGTTCTGCCCGCATTCGGGGAAACAGGCGATGCCGACGCTGGCGCCCAGGGTGACATCGACACCGTCGAGGGTGTGGCGCACCGACACCAGCTCGATCAGCTTCTCCGCCACCCGGGCGGCGTCTTCCGGGTGGCCGAGGTTGTCCAGCAACGCGGTGAACTCGTCGCCACCGATACGCGCCAGGCTGTCGTAAGGCCGCAGGCAGGCCTTGAGCTGCTCGCCGACCCGGCGCAGCAACTGGTCGCCGACATCATGGCCGAGCGAATCGTTGATGCGCTTGAAGCCGTCCAGATCCAGATAGAGCACCGCAAGCCGCTGGCCACTGCGCTCGATGCGCGCCAGCGACGACTCCAGGGCCTGGTGAAAACCGCGCCGATTGAGCAGGCCGGTCAGGGAGTCGGTCACCGCCTGCGATTCCAGCTGTGCGTGAAGATTGCGCACCACCGACATGTCCAGGGCAATGACCACCATGGCCCGTTGCAGCCTGGGCAGCGGCGAACAGGACAGCGCCACCGGCAGGCAACCGCCATCGAGCGTGCGCATCATCGCCTCGTGCACGCGGTAGGTCGCCTCGCGCTTGAAGTGCAGATAGAACTCGGACTGCTGCCAGCCGCCCTCGCAGGCAGGATTCTTGAGAAACGACAGCAGGTCGACGCCCTCCAGATCCCCCACCTCGCCGCCGAGCATCTGCGCCATGGCCGGGTTGGCGAACTGGATGCGCCCGTCCTCCCCGACCACCAGGATGCCTTCGGCGGCATTGGCCAGGACCGACGCATTGAAGGCGCGAGCACGGTCGAGCTGCAGCGACAGCTGTTGCAGCTCCATACGGTTGCTTTCGTGCTCCAGCAGGCTCTGGATCTTGTGCCGCAACACGCTGGGATCGAAGGGTTTGAGGACGAAGTCCACGGCACCGGTGCTGTACCCGCGCAGCACCGCTTCATGGGTCTGGGCGATGGCCGAGACGAAGATGATCGGCGTCAGCCGGGTGCGCGGATTGCCGCGCATCAGGCGGGCGACCTCGAAGCCGTCCATGCCCGGCATCTGCACATCCAGCAGGACCAGGCCGACGTCGTCCTCGAGCAGGTAGCGCAGGGCCTCCTCGCCCGACTTGGCACAGCGCAGCTGCCACTCGCCATCCTCGAGCAGCGCCTGCATGGCCTCGAGGTTCTCTATACGGTCGTCCACCACCAGCAGCGTCTGTTTGGCGGGTATGGCAGCGGTCTTGCTCTGCGCCTGGGCCATCACTACTCCTCTATCCTTCGCCCTTGCATCAGTTGCTCCTGAGATCAGGGTAGATCATTGCCGGTCGATGGCACGGCAGATATGCCCAGCCAGTGCTCCAGCATGGCCAGCAGCTCATCGCGCTTGACCGGCTTGGCCATGTAGTCGTCGGCGCCCGCGGTGATGCACTTCTCGCGATCGCCCTTCATGGCGTGCGCGGTGAGGGCGATGATCGGGATCACGCAGCCATGCTCCTGCTTGAGCAGGCGTGTCGCGGTGTAGCCATCCATGTTGGGCATCGCCATGTCCATCAGGATCAGGTCAAAGGGCTCACGCTGGTAGCTGGCGATGGCCTCGACCCCATCGGTGGCCGAGCTGACCTGCAACCCGGCCTCGTCGAGCAGCGCGGTCAGCGCGTAGACGTTACGCACGTCGTCATCGACCAGCAGAATGCGTCGCCCCTGCAGGCTGCCGGCCTGGGGATCGGCCTGCTGCGGCGCCCGCACGTCGCCCAGGAAGCCCTGCACCGCCTGGCACAGCGCCTGGGTATCGTCGCCATGCTTGCGTACCACCACGGCACTGTAGCGGCGCAGTCGCTGCAGGGTCTGCTGGGTCACGTCCACCCCGGTATTGATGACGATGCGCGTCCCCTGCAGCGAGCGCATCTGGTTGAGGCTGTCGAGCAGGGCGAAGCCGTCCTGGTCGGGCAGGTCCAGGTCGATCACCAGCGCGCAGAACTGCCCCTGCGCATACGCCAGGCGCGCCTGCTCGCCGTCGGCGCACGCACAGACCTTGAACCCCAGCGCGGTCAGTTGCTCGCGGTAGTGCTCGCGCTCCACATCCACGTCCTCGACCAGCAGCAGCGCCGCCTCCTGCGCCGCACCATGCTGCAGTTCGATGAAGACCTGTTCCAGCTCGTCGGTGCCGATCGGCTTGACCAGGTAGCGCGTGCCGTCGTCGTTCCAGCCCGCCGGCTGCGGTACGCAGGAGATAATGTGTACAGGTGTATGACGATGCGTCGGCTGGGCACGCAGTCGCCGGAACAGCTGCCAGCCACTGAGATCCGGCAGGAGGATGTCGAGGATCACCGCATTGAACGACTCCTGCTGCAGCACCCCCAGCGCCTGCAGGCCGGTGCGGCAGTGGACGCTGGAGAAGCCGTGGGCATGGGCTTCCTCGGCGATCACTGCGGCGAAATTGGCGTCATCCTCGACGATCAGCAACGGCGGCCCCTCGCCGGCGCGTTGCGGCCCTTCGACAGGCGCCTCGACATTCATCGGCGCGACCTGCACCGGCAACCTGACGGTGAAGGTGGAACCTTGCCCCGGCGCGCTCTGCAGGCTGATGTCGCCATCCAGCGCCAGGACCAGCTGGCGGGTGATCGCCAGCCCCAGGCCGGTACCGCCGAAACGGCGGCTGGTGGAACCGTCGATCTGCTGGAAGGCCTGGAAGATCTGCTCGTGCTGCGCCGGATCGATGCCGATCCCGCTGTCCCGCACGCTGAAGCACAGCAGCTCGCGCTCGTCGTCCTGGCGTCCCTCGCTGCTGACGGTCAGGGTGACCTCGCCGTGATCGGTGAACTTCAACGCGTTGGACAGCAGGTTGCGCAGGATCTGGTGCAGGCGCACGCGGTCGGTATGGATCACGCGCGGCACACCGGCGTCGAGCTGCGTATGCAGACGCAGCCCCTTGAGTTCGGCCATCGGCCGCAGGCTGGCATCCAGTTCCACCAGCACGTCCTGCATGTTGATCGGCTCGAGCTTGAGCTGCATGCGCCCGGATTCGACCTTGGCCAGGTCGAGCACATCGTTGATCAGCTGCAACAGGTCGCTGCCGGCACGGTGCACGATGTCGGCATGCTTGCTCTGTTTCTCCGTCAGGTTGCCCGCCAGGTTCTGCCGCAACTGGTCGCTGAGGATCAGAATGCTGTTGAGCGGCGTGCGCAGCTCATGCGACATGTTGGCGAGGAACTCGGACTTGTAGCGGTTGGCCAGCAGCAGTTGCTCGGCCTGCTCGCGCAGTTTCTGTTCGGCGGCCTTGCGCTCGCTGATGTCGATGATCACCGCCTGCACCAGGCTCTCGTCGCCACTGCGAATGGGCGAAAGGCCCACCTCCAGGGGGATCATCCGCCCCTCGCGATGCAGGCCGAACAGCTCGCGATTACCGCCCATGCGCCGTTGTTCGGGCATGGCCTGGTAGCCACGGCGCATAGCCACATGGCTGCCGCGCTGTGCCGCCGGCAACAGCATCTCGACCGGCTCACCCAGCAGCATCTGCCGCTCGTAGCCGAACAGCAGCTCGGTCTGGCGGTTGACCATGGCGATACGACCGAGCCCGTCGACCAGCAGGATGGCGTTGGGCGATGCCTCCACCACCAGGCGGAAGCGCTCCTCCGCCACCTTGCGCGCACGCAGATCGACCAGGTTGATCAGGTAGCTGCTGCCCTCGTGCAACGGGTTCAGGCTGATGCTGACCGGAATCGACTCGCCACGCAGGGTACGCACCGTGCGTTCGTCGCTCTCGGCCAGCTGTTGCTGCAGGTCCTTGGGCGATTCGATATTGGCCAGCATGCGCAGCACCGATTCGCCGGGCAGCGCGTTCAGCGGGCAGTCGAACAGCTCCGCGGCGCTGCGGTTGGCCATCTCGATCCGCCCCTCGGCGTCGCAGAGCAGCGTGGCGACCGGCAGGCGCTCGACCAGCAGGCGGAAGCGTTCCTCGCGCTCCTGCAGGGCCTGCCCCGCCATCTCGCTGATGTTCAGCTTGCGTTCACGCTGATAGAGGAAGCCGCCGAACAGCAGCGACAGCATCAGAGCGGCGACCAGACCCGCCCAGAGCCCCAGTGTGCCGGTTCGATCGATCAGGCTGCGCTCGTACTCCGGCGTGCCGAATACCTCCAGCTGCCAGGTACGGCCATACAACGACAGCTCCTGCTGATAGCTGAACAGCGGCGACCAGTCGTTGACGCCGACCTCCTGGCTGAGCAGCTGCAGATCGGTGGCCCCGGGGTCCTTGAGCTGGATGTCGAACAGCCGCGTCTGCCGTCCGAGAATCCCCTCGATGAGGTCGTGGCTGCGAAATGCACCGTGGACGAGCCCCAGCAAGGCGGCCCGGCGCTGTTCGGCGGAGTTGACCGGCACGCCCGGACGATACACGGGCAGATAGAGCAGCACGCCGGACTGGACGTTGACATCCACCTCCTGACGCAGCACCAGCGGCCCGCTCAGGCTCGCCTCACCCGTATCGACACTGCGCTCGACCGCCGTGCGGCGAACCGTCTCGCTGAGCATGTCGTAGCCGAGCACGCGCCTGTTGCGCCAATCCAGCGGGCTGACGTAGTCGATCGGCAGATAGTGCTCGCGATCGCCACTCGGGAATATCTGGTAATCGAAGCGGCCGTCGCCCTTCACCTCCGCGGCGAAGTCAGCCAGTTGCTCGGGCGTCAGGTAGCGTGACCAGGCGACAGCCTGGATACCGGGATAGCGGTCCTGCAGTTGCAGCTGGTCCACGGCTCGCTCCCACTCCGCGAGCGTGACCTGGTCACTGCCGATCATCAGGCCTGCGATACCCCGCAGCACCATCTCGTAGGCCTGCATGCGCGCCAGCACACGCTGGCCGATGTCCTGGGCCTCCTGCTGGAAGCCCCTCTGGCTCTCCTCCCGCGCACGCTCCTGCAGGGTGTTCCACTGCCAGAAGATCAGGCCACTCAGCCCCAGCATGAGGCCAAGCGCCACCAACAACGGTGTCCAGGGCCATGGCGGCCGCTTGACAGCTCTGTCGTCCATTCACACTCCTTCGGTCATCCAGAACCAACACCGACAGCCGAGCTGTCCGTGGGTTTTACAGAACCATAAAAAGCATTCTAGTCAGGTTTTGAATGACTGGCCTTTTGCCAGGGGAGATACGACAGGCGGTCAGAAAACGCGAAGATGGCGCCAGCCCGGCGGCGAACGCTCTGCAGCCGCGGCCACAAAAAAGCCCCCGGAACGGGGGCTTTCGTCAGCCTGGCGGCGCCTCAGAGCGGGCGCAGGTTGATCTCGACACGGCGGTTCTGCGCACGCCCCGCCTCGCTGGCGTTGCTCGCGATCGGCTGGCTCGGGCCGGCGCCGTAAGCGGAGATGCGCTGGCCCGGCACGCCGTTGGCCGTCAGGTAGTTGGCCACGCTCTGCGCGCGACGCTGCGACAGGCTCTGGTTCAGTTCCTGGGAACCGGTGCTGTCGGTGTGGCCAACGATGTTCACCCCGTTCTTGTCGAACTCCTTGAACACCAGCACCAGCGAGTTGAGCGTCGGGTAGAAGCCGCTGGAGATGTCGGCGGAATTGCTGGCGAAGGTGATGTTGCCCGGCATGATCAGCTTCAGGTCGTCGCCGTTGCGCTGGACCTGCACGCCGGTGCCCTGCAGGGTCTGGCGCAGCTTGGCTTCCTGGGTGTCGACGTAGTAGCCGTAGCCACCGCCGGCCGCGCCACCGACGGCTGCGCCGATCAGCGCGCCCTTGGCACGATCCTTCTTGCTCGAGGTCGCCGCACCGATCACCGCGCCGGTCACCGCGCCGACACCGCCATAGATACCGGCTTTACCAGCCTGCTGCTCACCGGTGTAGGGATTGGTGGTGCAGCCAGCCAACATGGCCATGAGCGCAGTGGCTGCGATCAGATTACGCCTAGTTTTCATAAGGTTTCCTTTGAGATTTCTTCTGGTATCGGGCAGACATGCCGCAGTCTTCGAGCGCCTCGAGGGCCGCGAAGTTCAACCCTAGCTTAGCAGCCGGCGCATGCCAGAACTGCGACACAGGGCCAATCCGGCCAGTCGTTGCGCAGGAGTCACTGCACGCCCGGCAGCGGCCGCAGGGTCACTTCGACACGCCGGTTCTGCGCCCGGCCCTCGGCCGTGGCATTGCTTGCCAGCGGTTGGTCCGGCCCCATGCCCCGGGTGCTCAGGCGACCCGGATCGACGCCCTGCGCCAGCAGGTAGTCCGCGACGCTCTGCGCCCGGCGCTGCGACAGGTCCATGTTGTAGGCGTGCGAACCCGTGCTGTCGGTGTGGCCGACGATCTCGATACTGTTCTGGTTGTACTGGCGAAACGAGTTGGCCAGGTTGTTCAGCGGCTGATAGAAACTGCTGGATATCTGTGCCGAGTCGGTAGCGAAGGTGATGTTGCCGGGCATGACCAGCTGGATCACATCGCCCTGGCGCTGCACCTCCACACCAGTGCCCTGCATGCTGCGGCGCAGCTCTTCTTCCTGCTTGTCGGCGTAGTAGCCGTAGCCCGCCGCAGCGGCACCGGCGACGGCAGCGCCGATCAGCGCACCCTTGCCGCGGTTGTCGTGGTTGATCAAGGCGCCGGCAGCGGCGCCCGCAAGCGCCCCGATACCGCCATAGGTGGCGGCCCGGTTGGAGCTGGGGGCGCTCTGGTCATAGGGATTCTGCGAAGCGCAGCCGCCCAGCAGCAGCGCGGAGGAACACAGGGCAATCAGTGTCGAGCGGAACATGAAGGCATCTCCATGAACGGGGGATGATGGCCTTTTGATCGGCATTCGCTCGATTAGTGCCCCGTCAGGCGCGAATAAAGGGGTTCTCGCGCATCTCGTCGCCCAGTCGTGTGTCGGGACCGTGGCCGGTCACCACCGTGGCCTCTTCATCCAGGCGGTACAGCCGCTGTTTGATCGAGCGCTCGATGGTGGCGTAGTCACCGCCCCACAGGTCGGTACGCCCGATGCCCCGGCGGAACAGCGTGTCCCCTGCGATCAGCAACTTGGCCCCCTCGAACCAGAAGCTCATCGAGCCGGGCGTGTGCCCGGGTGTATGCAGGGCCACGCCACAGCCGCAGGCCAGCTCCTCGTCGTCATCCAGCCACTGGTCCGGCGCCGGCACCGGCGTGTAGGGCACGCCGAACATGCTGCACTGCATCTCCAGATTGTCCCAGAGGAACTGATCCTCCTTGTGCAGGTGCAGCGTCGCTCCGGTCTTCTCCTTCATCTGCCCGGATGCGAGGAAGTGATCGAGGTGGGCATGGGTGTGGATGATGCTCACGACCTTGAGCCCGTGGGCGTCCAGGCGCGCCATGATCAGATCGGGGTTGCCACCCGGATCGACCACGATGGCCTTCTTCGTCAGCGGGTCACCGATGATGGTGCAGTTGCACTGCAGCGGGCCGACGGGGAAGGTTTCGCGGATCAGGGCTGGGCGTTCGGCGGTGCTCATCAGGGGGCCTCGTTGCGGTAGTCGACGGGCAGTTTACCGGTCCACTTGCGGAATGCACGACGGAAGTTGGACGGGTCACTGAAGCCCAGCAGCTGCGCGATTTCATACAGCGGCAGGTGCGTGGTGGTCAGATACTGCAGCGCCAGGCGCCTGCGCACGTCATCCAGCACCTGCTGATAGCTGGTGCCCATCTGCGCCAGGTGCCGGCGCAGGCTGCGGCCGCTGGTGTGCAGGGCGCTTGCCGCGCTGTCCAGATCGGGAAAGTCGCCAGGGCGAGCGAGCAACAACCGGCGCACGCGCGTGAGCAGGCCATCCTGCACATCGAGGCTGGCCAGCAGCGCCTCGCACTGCTGCTCGCACATCTGCACCGTGGCCGGGTTGGCCAGAGCCATCGGGCGCTGCAGGTAGTGCCGTGGCAGACGCAGCCAGTGGCAGGGCTGCTCGAACTGCGCAGCGACGCCGAACACCTCGGCATAACGCCCGGCATAGTCCGGTGCGGCATGGGCGAAGCCGACCGCAAGGCCCTGCAGCGCTTCGCCCAGGAGAAAACGCGCGATGGTGTGGATGCTGGTCAGCAGCCCCTCGGCGGCAAAACGCGACTGCGGCCCCATGGGGAACGACTCGACCGCACGCAGCTCCATGGCATCGCCCTGCTCCACCAGCTCGAGGTCGAAGGCCAGGCCCAGCACGCGGTAATACTTCAAGGCGAACTGCAGCGCCTTGCCCAGATCCGCGCTGGACAGCACGGCATAGCCGAGGATGCCATGGGTGGAAACGTTGAGCCGCTGCCCCAGCACCAGGCCGAGCGCCGGCTCACCACAACACTCCAGTGCGGCCTGGGTGAGCAGGTGGAAATCGAGGAAGGACAGGCGGCCATTGGGGCTGCCCAGCACTTCGGGACGGACCCGTGCGGCGGCGAACAGCTCGCCGCGTGCCTGGCCCAGTTCTTCGGCCAGCGCCAGCAATGCCTCGGCGTAGGCCACGGGCACCAGTTCGGCTGTGAGGTTGAGGGCGTGCTTCATTGAGGGGTTGTTCCGGCGACTGGCCGTAAATGACCGTCCTGAACGCAGACCTTAACCCAGCACATCGCTGTTCGCGGTCGCACTGCCCCCCTAACTTTCTGCTGGAAAAACGCACTGGCCAGATATGACTGCCACCTTGGCTGTTACGAACCTGTGACAAGCCGCGCATGGCGCTCATAGTGGACGCCAGTCAAACAGCGCAATGGAGCCCTCATGGCCAGCACCACACCGGAAGGATTGCAGATTCGCCCCAGACACATGGACTTCGATCTGCCCAACCCGCTGCCGCGCCACTGGAACGGCGGCGACGCCTTCAAGACCCACCTGTTCGATGCCATGTCGGTGTTGTTTCCCGACGGCGAACGCTTCTTCATCGATTCGGTGCGCCACTTCCGCGACCGCATCGACGACCCGGTGCTCAAGGAGCAGATTCGCGGCTTCATCGGCCAGGAAGGCCATCACAGCCGCGAGCACCTCGAGTACAGCCAGCGCCTGCGTGACCTGGGTTACAACGTCGAGCGCATCGAGAAGCGTGCCCGCGCGCGCATCCGCTACACGCAGAAGAAGTTCTCGCCGCAGCGGCAACTGGCGGCGACCGCCGCACTGGAACACATCACCGCGATCATGGCCGACGGCCTGCTGAGAAACGACGCGCAGATGGCCGACGCGCATCCGACCCTGGCCCGTCTCTGGCGCTGGCATGCGTTGGAGGAGACCGAGCACAAGGCAGTCGCCTTCGACGTCTACAACCAGGTGTGTGGCAGTCGCAAGCTGCTGCGCCGGGCAATGCTCATGGGCACCTTCTTCTTCGTGCTCGATACCACCCGTGGCCTGGCGCACATGCTCAAGGTCGACGGTCTGCTGTGGAACTGGCGCGTATGGCGCGACGGCATCCGCTGGATGTGGGGCAAGGAAGGTGTTTTCCGCCCGTTGATCGGCACCTATCTGGACTTCTTCAAGGACGGTTTCCACCCCTGGGAGCATGACAATCTCGACCTGCTGCACGCCACCCGCGAAGAGTTCGACGGCAGCCCGCAGGTCCAGGCCAGCGCCGCCTGAGGCGCTGCCCCAGCCAAGTGATGCATGAAAAAGCCCGGCTCTGGCCGGGCTTTTTCATGTCCAGTGCGCGTTCAGCCCTTGAGGAACCTCATCGCATCGGCGGCGCTCTGCTCGGGGATTTCCTCCATGGGGATATGCCCGACGCCGGCATAGACCTTGACCTCGATCCCCGGCAGATCACGCTGCCACAGCGGCACGTGACGGGGCGAAATCCAGCGGTCGCGTTCGCCCCACATCAGCAAGGTAGGTGCCTGGATCTGCGCGACCCGCTCGGGCGTCGCGTGCAGCTCCTCCTTGTTGACCTTCAGCAGCACACGGAAGATATCCATCATGCCGCGGCGATTGCCCGGCCTGCGTGACAGGTCGTAGTAGCGATCGACCACACCGGGCTTGATACGCCCCGGCTCGCCATAGACCTCCTTGATGCCCTGGGCGATCAGCGCGCGCGGCATCCACATCGGCATGGCCAGGGTGGCGCCAGGCAACGCCGCGGCGGCAATCATCCAGGGCACCTTGCGCATGGGGTAGCCGGCCGGATCGATGAGCACCAGCTTGCCCACACGCTGCGGCTGGGCCAGGGCGAAGTTCCAGGCGATGTAGCCGCCCAGGGAGTTGCCGGCGATATCGGCCTTCTCCACCTGCAGGTAATCGAGCAACAGACCGAGCACGTGGATCATGCGCTCGGCCGAGTAGCGGCCATCACGCGCGGGGCCGGTCAGGCCGAAGCCCGGCACGTCGAAGCGGATGATGCGGTAGTCGGGCGCAAATGCCTGCACCCAAGCATCCCAGGTATGCAGCGAGGCGACCACGCCATGGATCATCACCAGCGCCGGTTTGCCACGACTGCCCTCGTCCCGGTAATGGATGTTGAAGCCGTCGAGTTCGATGTAGCGTGAGCCCTGCTGCGCATTGCCGTAACGCTCCTTGAGGCGCTCCAGGGGCAAGGCGCCGAAGCCCAGGCGGGCGAAACCGGCAGCGAGCGGCGGTTGCAGGGACAGGCTGTTGGCGGTCATGCACGGTACCTCGATCTTGTTGTAGGTAACGTGCATCAGAGCATGAGTCGCGCTGCGTTAGTGCCCAACCTTGGGACTGTTCCCGCTCAGCATGGGCACAGCGACGCGATCAGCAAGTCCCCCAGGACGGTCTTGGCCTGTTCGATCTCCACGCGGCTGGCGTTGCGCCCGAGCAGGTCGAGGGAGGCCGCCTCGAGCACCCAGATCAGCGCCTGGTAAACCAGCGGATCGCGCGGTGCGAGTTCGGGCTCCAGACGCTCGACCAGCAGTCGCAGCATCTCCTGGTGCGCTCGCTGGCGATGGACCGCCAGCGGTGACTGCGCACGCAAGGCTTCCTCCTGCATCAGGCGAATGATCGGCCCGACCGCCAGGTGATAGTCGAAGAAGCGCCCGACCATCGCCCGCAACCACTCCTGCGGGCTCCCGGCGACCTGCTGCATCTCGCGAAAACGCGCGAGCAACAGCTGCACCGAAGTCTGGTAGATACCTTCGAGCACCTGTGCCTTGTTGGCGAAGTACTTGTAGAAGGTTCGACGCGACACCTGCGCAGCGTCCAGCAGGTCGTTGACCGTCGCCTGCTCCACCCCCTTGCGGGCGAACACGCCGATGGCCGCCAGCTGGATGTTGGTACGTTGCAGATGGCCGACCAGCGGCCCCTCGCCGCCTTCGCCCTGTTGCGAGGCTAGCGCGCCGTAACCGCCCAGGTCCTCGAATACCGCCCGTATCGCACCATGCTCGGCCAACTCGTCCATGCCCCGTCCCAACCAAGGCGCGGGTGACGTGACCGCGCCAGCTGAGTACTCTGGAGCCGCCTTCAACCGCGGAAATCGAATGTGTCCCCGACCCTAGCACGTCGCCTGTCCTGGCCGCTGGCCATCCTTTTGCTGGTCTGGTTGTCGCCGGTTACGGCGGCCGAGCTGTTCTACCTCGGCCAGCGCATCCCGGATATCCACACCCCCTGGCGCAGTGGCGACTACCGGCAACTGCGCGAGGCGCTGGAGAAGATCGACGGGACGCAGGCCAATGCCTTGCCGCGTCGCAGTGGCGAATTCACCGGGCCGATCTACCAGCGCATGGTTTCCCCGGAGAATTTTCGCCCGCAGCTGAACATCTACGCGCCCCTGGAGCTGCGCCAGAACGAGGCACGCGAGGTGCTGTTCGAACTCAAGGAGCTGATGCGCCTGTACTTCGACTTCCGCGCCCGGCAACAACCCTACGCCGCCGAAGCGCTGGGGCTGATGACCTACTCGCTGCGCCAGCAGGCCATTCTCTTCACCCTCACCACCGAGTTCTGGATGACCCTGTCGCAGGGCGAGCAAAGCAACCCGGTGCGCCTGCAGGGCCTGCAGGAAACCAAGGCCGCAGCGGCCATGCTCGGCGGCAGCGCCCTGGACTACCTGGAGCTGACCCAGGCCTTCGGCCGCGACGAGCTGTTGCTGTACAGCGCCGAGCTGAGCCAGCAGCTACCCGAGCTGTTCGTGCATCTGCCGGTCGAGGTGCAGGCACAACTGCTGGCCCGCCTCGAAGGCCTGGCCAGCGGGCATCGCTACCCGCAGGTGCGGCAGGACATGAGCACCTTGCTACCGGTCCTGCAGATGATCCACCAGGACGTGCAGACCCAGCTGGCGCAACCGGCAAAACCGGCGAAGAAGGCGCCCAGCCTGGACCTGTCGGCGCCGGACTCAGTGCAGTAGGCCAAGGCCCTTGGCGCGGGCGACCGCCTGGGTACGCCGCTCGACCCCGAGCTTGCTGTTGATGTGGCGGGCGTGCGTCTTGACGGTGTGCAGGGAGATGAACAGCCGCTCGCTGATTTCCTGGTTCGAGCAACCACGCGCGATCAGCTGCAGCACGGCCAGCTCGCGGCTGCTGAGCTTTTCCGCCAACGGCTCCTGCTCCAGCTCGGGCTCGACGACGAACTGCGCCGCCGCCGGCAACTGGGCCAGCAGCTCGTCACGCAGCGGGCTGGACGGACGCGCCAGCAAGCGCTCGCGCAACCAGTGCGGCTGATGCTGCAGTAGCTCGACGAACGGCAGCAACGCCCCGCCCTGAGCGGCATCCAGGCAGCTATCGAGCTGTTGCTGCGCCTCGCGCTCACGCCCGGTCTGCTTCAACAGTTGCGCCAGCTGCGCCTGCGCCATCAGGCCAACCAGTTGCCCGCCCAGCCCCTGGGCACGCTGCGGCAACGCTCGCAAGCGCCGCTCGGCGTTGTCCACGGCGCCCTGCAGACGCTCCAGCGCGGCGTGCTGCAGGTCGATGTGCATGGCGAGTTGCGGGTGGAACTCCGGCGCCAACGCCCGCCCCTGATCGCCGTAGGTTTCCGCCAGCTGCGGCAGCCAGGCTGCGGCCAGTTCGACCTGACCCTGACGCAGCCACAGCTCGCACTTGATCAGCGTGATCATCGCCAGGTAGTAGATCGCAGGCACATCCCAGACATGCATCAGACGCTCGGCCTCGCCGAGCAGGGCAAATGCCTCGGCAGGACGTTCCTCGCGCCCTTCCAGGCAGGCCAGCACGCAATAGCCGATCAGCACGCCGACATCGCGACAGGCACGGGCCTCGGCGATGCCCGCACGCAGATGCTCGGCCGCCCGTGCATCCAGACGCAGGCTGAGCAGATAGCCCTCGTACAGGGTCAGCCGCGCACGCACGGAATAGCTGCGCTGGGTCGGCAGCCGCTGCACCAGCAGCAAGCCCTGATGCACTTCGTCCTGCGCTCGCAACACCTCACCACGGGCCTGCAGTACGCGGGCACGCTCGTAATGCGCGAGAGCCTCGAACAACGGGTTGCCGATACGCTGCGCCAGCTCCAGCGCATCGCGATTCAGTCCCCGCGCACGCCACAGGTCGCCGTGCACCATGGCCAGGTTGGACAGCGCCGACAGGCACAGAAAATGCGGACCGTAGCGTTCGCCAGGCAGACAGGCCAGGGCTTCGCTGCACTGCCGCTCGGCCCGTGCCCCATCGCCACGGCCACGGGCGATCACCCCATCGAGGGCCTGCCACTGCGCCAGCAGGCTGCACTGGCTGGCCGCATCGGCTGCGGGCAGGAATCGCCCGAGCTGCTCGAGCAACTCCTGCGCCGCATCCAGCTGACAGGCCAGCGCCAGGGCCCAGCCATAGAGCATGATCAGTCGTGGGGTACTGGCCAGCAGGTCGTCCGGCAGGTTGGTTTTCCAGCGCAGCAGCATGGCGACGTTCTGCTCGGCGAGCATCTTCTCTTCCGACAGATTCTGCACCAGGCTGGCCGCCACATCGGCCTGTCCGGCCACCAGGGCCTGCTCGATGGCAGAGTCCAGCATGCCCTGCGCGGCGAACCAGCGGCAGGCACGCAGATGCGCACCGCCACGCGAAGCATTCGAGCCATCCGCGGCACGCGCATTGAGCAGGTCGGAGAACAGGTGGTGGTAGCGAAACCAGTTGCCCTGCTCGTCGAGCGGCACCAGGAAGACCTGATTGGCCTGCAACTGGCGGATGATCGCAGCGCTGTCGTGGCTGTCACGCACCGCATCGCACAGATCGGCGCAGAAGCGCTCGAGGCACGCGGTGTCGTAAAGGAACTGCTGCACCTCGGCGGGTTGGCGCTCGATCACCTCTTCGAGCAGGTATTCGCGGATCAGCCCCTCACCGCCGTGCAGCTGCAGACAGGCTCCCGCCCCCAGCTCCTCGGAAGCCAGCAGCCAGAGGCGCAGGCCGGCGATCCAGCCCTCGCTGCGCTGCAGGATACCGGCGACCTGCTGCCGCTCCAGGCGCGTGCCCTGGCTCGCCAACAGTGCATCCAGCTCCACGGCGGTCAGGCGCAGATCCTGCTCGTTGAGTTCGAGCAACTGCCGCGACAGGCGCAGACGCGCCAGGTGCCAGTCGGGTCGCTGACGACTGGTGACCAGCAGCAGCACACCGGGTGGCAGGTGATTGAGGAAAAACTGCAGGCAGCGATCGAGAACCGGCCCTTGCGCCAGGTGGTAATCGTCCAGCACCAACAGCAGCGGCTGGCCATCGTCCAGTTGCCGAGTCAGCTCATCGAGCAGGCCGTCGAGCCACTGCTCGAAGGCGAAGGGCTGATGGCGCTGACGCATTTTCAGCAGGCCAAGGGCGTCCTCGCCCAGGCCCGGGTACGACTGCTGCAGGCCTTGCAACAACCGTTCGAGGAAGCGCCCGGGATCACGATCCCGCTCGCTCAGGCCCAGCCAGAGGCTGCGCCAGTGATTCGGCAGGCGTTCGCAGAATTCGATCGCCAGCGAGCTCTTGCCAAAGCCGGCAGGCGCGCTGACCAGCAGGAGGCGTCCTTGCAGCCCTTCCTCGAGGCGCTCGCACAGCCTGGGCCTGGGCATGTGCCCGGCCGGCAGCGGTGGCCGATAGAAACGCGCCTCCGCCGGCGTAGCCGGTGCATAGGGGAAAGCTGGGGAGCGGGAAAGGTCTGTCATCGGCCGATTCTTGGAAGTCTTCTGTCTGGGGCTCGATCTGAGCTCAGCCTAGCGACTTGCAGTGGCCTTTAGAAGCGCTTGCTACAGTCCGTAACGAAAAAGCCGGCACAAGGCCGGCTTTTTCGTGGTGCGTGCAACTATCAGCGAACGCCCGCCTGGCGCAGGGCCGCTGGCGTGTAGTCGCTGCTGGAGGCCTTGTAGTTGAAGTCGTAGGCCTGTTTCTCCTCGTTCTTCATACCCAGGGCCAGGTAGCGACCGGACAGCAGGTCGTACAGCGCTTCCAGCGTGTACCACGGCACTTGCTTGTCGTAGTAGTACTGGGCATGCGCCTCGGCCACGCGCCACAGGGTGCCACGACCGTCGTAGTGGTCGATCAGCGCCGCTTGCCAGGTATCCTCGTCGAGGTAGAAGTCGCGCTTGGCATAGATGTGGCGCTCACCCTGCTTGAGGGTCGCGGTCACATGCCATACGCGGTGCAGCTCGTAGCGAGTCAGGTCCTGGTTGATGTGGCCAGCCTTGATGATGTCTTCGTACTTCAGGCTCGGCGAGTCCAGCTTGTAGGCGTTGTAGGGGATGTAGATCTCCTTCTTGCCTTCGAGCTTCCAGTCGTAACGGTCCGGCGCGCCGTTGTACATGTCGAAGTTGTCGGAGGTACGCAGGCCGTCAGCCGCAGTACCCGGACCATCGTAGGACACCTGCGGGGCACGACGCACACGACGCTGACCGGCGTTGTACAGCCACGCCAGACGCGGCTCCTTCACCTGGTTGAGGGTTTCGTGCACCAGCAGCACGTTACCCGCCAGGCGCGACGGTGCGGTCACGCGCTGCTTGAAGTAGAACAGGACGTTGCTTTCCTTGCTCGGGTCGAAGTCGGTCAGCGCATCACGGAAGGTGAACTCGTCCTGGAAGTAGACTAGCGAGTAGGAACCGTTGGCCTGCGGAGTCGCCTGAGTGACCAGACGGCGCACGCTGCCACCGCGGTAGCGGGTGATGTGGTTCCAGATCGCTTCCAGGCCGTTCTGCGGAATCGGGAAGGGGTTGGCGGTCTGGAAGTTCTCCAGGCCGTTGCCACCCTCGACCATCTTGGTGTTGACCGCATTCTGCTTGGCCGCCTCGATCACCGCTGGCGGCAGGCTCGCCGAACGGTGGCTCGGGTAGACCGGCATCTTGTAGCTGTCGGGGTAGCGCTTGAACATGGCCAGCTGGCCAGGCGTCAGCTTGTCCTTGTACTGGTCGACGTTCTGCGCGGTGATGGTGAACAGCGGCTGCTCGTTGGCGAACGGGTCGGACAGGAAGCCCTTGCCGTCGACGCTGCCGGCATTGGCCGGCAGGCCGCCGGTCCAGGCCGGAATCGAGCCATCGGCATTACCGGCCATCTCGGCGCCAACCGGGGTCAGCGTGTTACCCAGCTTCGCCGCTTCGTCCGGCGACACCGCCGCCATCACGCTGGTGGCCAGCAGAGACAGGGTCAGGATGCCGCTTTGCCACAGTTTTTTTGTTGTTTTCGTTTGCATCTTCATTCCTCGAAATTCCTGGCCGCTTAGAAGTTCATACCGAAGCTGAGCGCGACGAAGTCACGGTCACGCTGGGTGTTGTACTTTCCGCCGCCGAAGAAGCTGGTATACGACAGATCAGCGGTATAGGTGTTCTGGTACTCGGCGTTGAGGCCAAGGCTCACAGCCTTGCGGCCTTCTTCGAAGTTGGCACCCGGGCCCGGTGAGTAGCCTTTTACGTCGTGCGACCAAGCCACGCTGGGACGCAGGTTCACGCCCGCGATGGCATTGGGGTAGTCCCAGATCGCACGAGCGCGATAACCCCAGGAGTTAGATGTGGTGAAACCATCGTTCTCGCAGTAGCGACTGACATTCTCGGCAGTAGTGCTGCCCAGGGTACCGGCATTCAGGCTCTGGCATGTGCCATTCGGCAGGGGGCCTGGCCCGAACACGGGGTCGCGACCGTAGCGCGCCTCATTGTTGCTTTCCAGACCACCGACGTGGGTCCAACCTACCTCACCCACCAACGTCAGGCGACTGGCCCCCATTACCTGATCGATGAAATGGGTGAAGGTGGTTTGCAGCTGGGTAATCTCTTTTCGACGATAACCATGGAGGTCGGTACCCGGTCGTCCCTGAAGCACCGAGACATTGGGGTTCAACGGCGTGATTCCCGCAAACAGGATATCCGTGGTGTTCAACTGCACCGGCGCATTGGGCCGGTAGCTGATCTCGCCGCTCCACGCCGTTCCGGTCGGCAGCGTGGTGGAGAAGCTCAACCCGTATAGCCGAATGTCTTCGGGATACTCGACGAAATACTTGGAGTTCCCCGCAACTACCAGTGGCGCCAGCTGACCAACCAAGCCTGGGATGGCGGCCCCTGGAACGCCCAATCCGCCGAGCTGCGGCCCCAGGCCTGCAGGATTCGCCGGACTGAACAGCGCATACACAGAGGGATCGGCAGCAGAGGCACTGAATATGGGCAAGCGGCTGTGGTAGTTCATCGCATAGAAACCGAACTCAGTATCGATCGGCTCGAACATATAGCGGAAAGCTACCCCCCACTGACCGCTATCACGCGCATCGCGGTCGCCACCTCTGGCAACCTTGACCCCTTCGTCAGGACTGGCCCAGGAGACACCATTGTCCTTCAGCAGATCAACCACTCCAGGAGCCAGCGGCCCCAGGCCAGCGAGCGCCCGGGAAAGACCGACCTCGGTGCGCAGTACGGACAGATTGTCGTCACAGCCATCCGCAATCACATCCGGCTGGGAGAAGAAAGTGCCGCAGTTGTCGACTACGGTCTGATCCCATTCGATCTGGTAGAACGCCTCCATCGACAGGTTGTCGGTCAGGCTTTGCGCCACGTAGAACATGTTGACCGGGATCAGGCCTTCCTTGATTTCGGCACCCGGGCGGCGAAATGCAGACACGTCGATCGGGTTGATGGCGTTGATACCACCACCGATGAACGTGCTCTCCCCCCAGTTAACGACCTGCTTACCAAGGCGCACGCTGCCGGGCATGTCGCCAATGGCGTAATTGTGATAGATGAAAGCGTCGAGAATTTCTGCGCCGGAAGCCTGAGCGCCTTCCTTGCGGTTGCTATCGCTGATGTCCTTGAACGGACGACTCTCGTCCTTCAGCTCGAAGTCGTACCAGTACTTACCACGCACGAACAAGCCGGTATCGCCATAGCGAAGCTCAAGATCATGGATACCCTTGAAGATCTTGGAGAAGGTCTCGCCACGCTTGAAGTTCAGATGACCATCATCGGAGGTCTGTGACAGGCCACGACCACCGTTGTTCACCCCGATCAGGTCCTTGTCCGCTTTCTCGGTGGACCAGCTGGCACCCACAGACAGCGACGAATCGAACTGACCTTCGATCTCACCGATATTGAAAGTGACGCCGAATGCCGGAGCGGCAAGGGTGGAAGCGAGGCTGACGGCCAGCGGAAGTTTCGCCAAACGCCAGTAGGGTTTTGTTCTTGTTGTCATCGACGCTACTCCATGTGTTTTTTGTTATGGATGCTTGGACTATAGCCAGCGGGTAGTACTGCTTGATCCCTCGAAAGTGTGATTTGCAGTCCCCAGGCACTCTGGCTCGCAGGTTTCACGTCCTGCGCCTAGCCAAGCATGGACGCGAAACAGCAATTAGCAAGCCAAACGCTTGTTTGACCGGGCGGTCACTTTCACCACCCAGCCAGTGCGCCGTTCACAGCGTGGAGAGAAATGCGCTGCCCGCCTCCTGCCACTGGGCGATTTCGACGCGAATACGCTTCTTGTCCAGTTTGCCGACGCTGGTCTTGGGAATTTCGGTAACAAGGGCGATCTGCGAAGGAATGGCCCACTTGTTGATGTGCCCCTGCTC
This sequence comes from Ectopseudomonas khazarica, assembly GCF_017915135.1. NCBI lineage: Bacteria > Pseudomonadati > Pseudomonadota > Gammaproteobacteria > Pseudomonadales > Pseudomonadaceae > Ectopseudomonas > Ectopseudomonas khazarica. Next base: position 4,310,755 of record NZ_CP068551.1, read on the forward strand.
GACGAAAGGCTTGAGGTGCTCCTTCAGCCCCTTGGCATCCAGCGCCTCGCCTTCACGCACCACCAGCAGGGCGAACGGCCGCTCGCCCCATTGCGGATCGGGCACGCCCACCACCGCCACTTCGCGCACGGCAGCGTGACGGCTGATCAGGTCTTCCAGCTCGAGCGAGGAAATCCACTCGCCACCGGTCTTGATCACGTCCTTGATGCGGTCGCGAATCTCGATGAAACCCATGCCATCGATGGTCGCCACATCCCCCGTGTGCAGCCAGCCGTGGGCCCAGAGCTCCTCGCCTTTCTCCGGCTCGCGGAAGTACCCCTGGGTCAGCCACGGCGCACGCAGCACCAGCTCACCCTGCGCCTCGCCGTCGCTCGGCAACAGCTTGCCCTCATCGTCCATGATCGCGGCTTCCACCAGCGGCACCGGGATACCGGCCTTGATGCGGTACGCCGTGCGCTCGTCCTCGCTGCCCGCACGCAGCTCCTCGTTGAGATAGGCGCAGGAGATCAGCGGGCAGGTCTCCGACATGCCATAGGCGGCCGTCAGCTGGATGCCGCGCGCCTTGGCCGCCTCGTACAGCGAACGGTTGAGCGCACTGCCACCGATGATCATCTTCATGCCACCGAAGTCGTGCCCTTGCGCCCCCGGTGCACCCAGCACCATCTGCAGGATGGTCGGCACGCAGTGGGAGAAGCTGACCTTCTCCTCCTTGATCAGGCGGCAGAGCATGTCCGGCTCGTAGCGGCCGGGGTACACCTGCTTGACCCCGAGCATGGTCGCCACGTAGGGCACACCCCAGGCATGCACGTGGAACATCGGCGTGATCGGCATGTAGACGTCGTCATTGCCCAGCAGGCGGATGCTGTCCAGGCCACCCATGGTGGCGGCCATGGACAGGGTGTGCAGCACCAGTTGGCGGTGGGTGAAGTACACCCCCTTGGGGTTGCCGGTGGTGCCGGTGGTGTAGAAGGTCGTGGCCACCGAGTTCTCGTCGAAGTCGGCGAAGTCGTAGCGGGGGCTGGCGGCGGACAGCAGGCTTTCGTACTCGCCGACGAGCCCTGGCAGCTCGGCATTGCGCTCATCGCCATCGGTCAGCAGCAAGGTCTTCTCGACGGTGGTCAGCTGCCCGGCAATGCCGTTGTAGAGGGCGACGAATTCGCTGTTGACCAGCACGAAGCGGTCTTCGGCATGGTTCATGGTGTAGAGGATCTGGTCCGGCGACAGGCGGATATTGATGGTGTGCAGCACCGCACCGAGCATGGGGATGGCAAACATGCATTCCAGGTAACGGTGGCTGTCCCAGTCCATCACCGCCACGGTGTCACCGGGCTTGACCCCTGCCTCGCTGAGCACGTTGGCCAGACGCGCGACCCGCTCGTTGAAGGTCGCGTAGCTGTAGCGCAGCTTGTCGCGATAGACGATCTCGCGGGTTTTCTCGTAGCGGCTGCCGGACAGCAGCAGGCGCTTGATCAGCAGCGGATAGGCGTGAGCGTTTTCAGCGGGAGGGATCAGTCGAGTCTGCAGCATGAAGTCACCTTGAGGCACGCTAGGGTTTGGTATGCAGCGACTCTAGAACGGTGCCTGTACAGGGAAATCAGCCCAAAGAATGATTTGCCGCGTGACCCTATTTAGAATCCTGGTCACGAGTTAGAATCGACGCCACGCAAACGTATCAAAACAGACTTTACCAAGCCCCATCTTCGTTCGAGGTAACACCATGTCCGATATCGTCATCGTCAGCGGCGCCCGCACCCCAATGGGCGGTTTCCAAGGCAGCCTGGCCAGCGTAGCAGCCGTCGACCTGGGCGCGGCCGCCATTCGCGAAGCGGTCAAGCGCGCCGGGATCGAGGCGGCCGACGTGCAGGAAGTGATCATGGGTTGCGTCCTGCCTGCCGGTCTCAAGCAGGGCCCGGCGCGCCAGGCGTCGCTCAATGCCGGCCTGCCGGCGGCCACCGGCTGCACCACCATCAACAAGCTGTGTGGCTCGGGCATGAAGGCCGTGATGATGGCGTTCGACTCGCTGAAGGCCGGCAGCAACCAGGTGATGATCGCCGGTGGCATGGAGAGCATGTCCAACGCGCCGTATGTCCTGGAGAAGGCCCGCACCGGCCTGCGCATGGGCCATGGCGAGATCAAGGATCACATGTTCCTCGATGGCCTGGAGGACGCCCGTACCGGCCGCCTGATGGGCTCCTTCGCCCAGGAGACCGCAGACCAGTACGGCATCACCCGCGAGGAGATGGACGCCTACGCCATCGAATCGCTGCGCCGTGCCCAGGCCGCGATCCACGACGGTTCGCTGGCGAACGAGATCGTACCGGTCACCGTGACCTCGCGCAAAGGCGAGGTGATCGTGAAGGACGACGAACAGCCGCTGACCGCCAACCTGGACAAGATCCCCGCGCTGAAGCCCGCCTTCAAGAAGGACGGCACCATCACCGCGGCCAACGCCAGCTCGATCTCCGACGGCGCCAGCGCGCTGCTGCTGATGACTGCCGAAGAAGCGGCTAGACGCGGCCTCAAGCCGCTGGCCAGGGTCGTGGCCCACGCCACCCAGAGCCAGGACCCGAGCGAGTTCACCCTGGCCCCTATCGGTGCGATGAGCAACCTGCTGAAGAAGACCGGCTGGAACAAGGACGAAATCGATCTGTTCGAGATCAACGAAGCCTTCGCCATGGTGACCATGCTGGCGATGCGCGAACACGGCCTGGATCACGCCAAGGTCAACGTCTTCGGCGGTGCCTGCGCCCAGGGACACCCCGTCGGCTCGACCGGCTCGCGCATCATCCTCACCCTGATCAACGCCCTGCAGGCGAAGGGCGGCAAGCGCGGCGTCGCCTCGCTGTGCATCGGCGGCGGCGAGGCCACAGCCGTCGCCATCGAACTGCTGTAACCCCGCCCCTCAAGAAAAAGCCCCGCAACTGCGGGGCTTTTTCGTTCAGCGCATCTCGGTGAACGCCAGCTTCACGCCGATACCGACCAGCACCGCGCCCATCAGTCGATCGAACCAGTGGCCCATGCGTGCAAATCCCGCGCGCACCCGCTGCTGACTGAACAGCCAGGCCACCAGGCAGAACCAGAATGCGGTCGCCAGCGCCAGGTAGAGGCCATAGCCCGCCTGCACGGCGATCGGGGTATGCGGGTTGATCACCACGGTGAACAGCGAGAGGAAGAACAGCGTCGCCTTGGGGTTGAGCCCGTTGGTGACGAAGCCGGTGACGAACGCACCGCGCCCGCTGCGCTCGCCGGCGGCCAGGTTCAGTTCGGCACTGCCCGGTTCAGCCGGGCGGGCACGCAGAGCCTTGACCCCGATGTACAGCAGGTAGGCCGCCGCCAGCCACTTCAGCGCGTTGAACAGAACGATGGACTGCGACACGATCAGGCCGATGCCGAGCAGCGAATAGGTCACGTGCACCAGAATGCCGGTGCCCACGCCAAATGCCGTGAACAGCCCGGCACGGCGACCATAGCCGACGCTCTCGCGCACCACGATGGCGAAATCGGGGCCCGGGCTGGCCACCGCCAGCAGGTGGATCAGGGCGACGGTGAGAAATTCACTCCAGTACATGGCGGCTCCGCATCGGTGATGAAGGTCTGGTAGGCTCGCCAATCTACTCTTGCGACCCTCCTGCGAAAAGGTACAGCTGATGAGCAACAGCCCACGCGCCGTCTTCCTCGACCATGCTTCCCTCGACCTCGGCGACCTCGACATGCAGCCGATGCAACAGGCCTTCGCCGAGCTGACCCTGCATGCCCATACGGCGCCGGATCAGGTCGCCGAACGCCTGCAAGGTGCACAGGTCGCCATCAGCAACAAGGTGCCGCTGGACGCCGCCACATTCGACGCCTGCCCGGATCTGCGACTGGTCCTGGTCACCGCCACCGGTACCAACAACATCGACCTGAACGCCGCCAAGGCCCATGGCGTGACCGTCTGCAACTGCCAGGGCTACGGCACCCCCTCGGTGGCCCAGCACACGCTGATGCTGCTCCTGGCACTGGCCACGCGCCTGCCCGACTACCAGCGTGATATCGCGGCAGGTCGCTGGCAGCAGGCCAGCCAGTTCTGCCTGCTGGATCACCCCATCGTCGAACTCGAAGGCAAGACCCTGGGCATGCTTGGCCACGGCGAACTGGGGGGCGCGGTCGCCCGCCTGGCCGAAGCCTTCGGCATGCGTGTGGTACTCGGCCAACTGCCCGGTCGCCCTCCGCGCGCCGACCGCCTGCCGCTGCACGAACTGCTGCCACAGGTCGATGCACTGACCCTGCACTGCCCCCTCAACGAACAGACACGCAACCTGATCGGTGCAGCCGAACTGGCGCTGATGAAACCGCGCGCCTTCCTGGTCAACACCGCACGCGGCGGCCTGGTGGATGAACAGGCACTGGCCGACGCACTGCGACGCGGCCACCTGGGCGGCGCGGCGACCGATGTCCTGCTGCAGGAACCGCCGAAGGACGGCAACCCGCTGCTGGCCACTGACATTCCCCGCCTGATCATCACCCCGCACAGTGCCTGGGGCAGCCAGGAAGCACGCCAGCGCATCGTCGGCCAGGTGGTGGAGAACGCCGCCGGCTTCTTCGCCGGTGCGCCGCTGCGAGTCGTCGGGTAACAGGCCGCTGAAAACGCAGGCGAGACGACAAGACAAGGCCCATGGCAGCCCCGCAAAAGCGGCCGAAACACGGCGCAGCGGGTTAGCCGCCACGGGCTGGCCCGAAGGGCGAACGTAGAGAGTGAGGAGCATTGGGCGCGCTTCGTTCGCCCCTTCCGGGCTGCGCTGATGCCGGTTCGGCCTCTGGCTATGAGGCTGATGTCAACGCAGCAGTACCAACGTAGGTAGTTTTTCAACGAACTGGTAAGCTGCGCAGCTTTTTCAGGCAGGTGCCCCCATGGATCCGCGAAGCGAAGTTCTCCTGCGCCAGGCCGAGCTGTTCGATGGCCAGGTACTGCTGGCAGGCCTGCCGGCCGATGACCTGCTTGGCGCACTGCCGCAGGCCCGTGGCTGGAACTGGCACGCCGGTGACCAGGCGCTGCTCGCTGCACGCTTTCCGGGGCGCAGCCAGTTCGACACGCAGATGCCGGCGGGTGACTACCGCGCCGCGGTGCTGTTCCTGCCGAAATCGCGAGAGCTCGCGGACTACCTGCTGCAGGCCCTGGCCGCACGGCTGGCCGGCAAACCGCTGTACCTGGTGGGAGAGAAACGCGGCGGCATCGAACGCGCCGCGAAACAGCTGGCCGTCTTCGGCAAGCCGCGCAAGCTCGACAGCGCCCGGCACTGCCAGCTGTGGTGCGCCACTGTCGAACAGGCGCCGCAGCAGCCAGACCTGCAGGCGCTGGCACAGCGTTACCCGTTGCAACTGAGCGACGGCACCCTGGAGATCGTCACCCTGCCGGGGGTCTTCGCCCACGGTCGCCTCGACCGCGGCAGCGCCCTGCTGCTGGAGCACCTGCAGGACCTGCCCAGCGGCCACCTGCTGGACTTCGGTTGTGGCGCGGGCGTGCTGGGCGCTGCACTCAAGCGCCGCTACCCATCGAGCCAGGTGACCCTGCTCGACGTCGACGCCTTCGCCCTGGCCAGCAGCCGGCTGACGCTGGCGCACAACGGTCTCGAGGCCGAGGTCATTGCCGGCAGCGGGATCGAGTCCGCCCCCGAGGCACTGAGCGCCATCATCAGCAACCCGCCTTTCCATCAGGGCGTGCACACCGATTACCAGGCCAGCGAGAACCTGCTGGTCCAGGCCGGCCGTCACCTCGTCGAGGGTGGAGAGCTGCGCCTGGTCGCCAACAGCTTTCTCAAGTATCCGCCGTTGATCGAGCGCCACCTCGGTCCCTGCCGCACCCTGGCCGAGGCCGATGGTTTCCGCATCTACAGCGCACGCCGCTGAACGGAGTTGCTTCGAACGCGGCGCACGGGCACAATGGCGCCCGTCCTAGGGGAGTAGTCTCCCGCGAGCGCCCTGCTCGCCCGGTATGCGTCAACACACTTGCTCCACAGAGCATGGCGCATGCGACCCAAGGTCTGCTCAGACAGACCTGCGGTTTGACAAGACCTATGACACGTACAACCTCACCCGGGGGCGGGAAGGTCGTTCGTGTCATAAGCCGTGTTGACCCGCCCCTTTAGGAAACCTGATGCTGGAATCCCTGTTCGTACCCACCCTGATCGTTGCCCTCGCCGAAATCGGCGACAAGACGCAGCTGCTCGCCTTGCTGCTGGCGGCACGCTTTCGCAAACCCTGGCCGATCATCTGGGGCATCGTCGTCGCCACCCTGGCCAATCACTTCGCGGCGGGCGCCATCGGCAACTGGGTCGCCAGCTTCTTCTCCCCGGCAACCCTGAGCTGGATCCTTGCTGCGAGCTTCGTCGCGGTGGCGGCCTGGACGCTGGTTCCGGACAAGCTGGACGACGACGAAGAATCCGGCCTGAAGAAGTACGGCCCCTTCCTCACCACCCTGATCGCCTTCTTCCTCGCCGAAATGGGGGACAAGACCCAGGTCGCCACGGTGATGCTGGCGGCACAATATCCGCACTTCATCCTGGTGGTCGCCGGCACGACCCTGGGCATGCTGCTGGCCAACGTGCCCGTGGTGCTGGCCGGCAACTTCGCCGCCGAGCGCCTGCCTCTGACGCTCATCCGTCGCCTGGCAGCCTGCGCGTTCGCCGCCCTGGCCATCTATGCCGGCTACCAGGCCCTGAAGCTCAGCGGGCTGATCTGACGCTTCCATGACGCCAACGAACCGGCATTTCGGCCAATCCCATCGCCCCCTGGCCTGCTGCTAGAGTGCGCACCACGTCACGTGAAGCAGCAGGCCGCTGAACGACCGGCGCACGCCAGGTACGGAGCCGCCATCGGTGCCACGCTCACCTGTTCAGCAGCCGGGAGGGCACCATGTCATTGGATGATCGCAAGAAGGTGGTGTGCCAGCACATCGACCTGGTCTGGAACAGAGGCCGCCTGGCGCTGGCCGAGCAACTGCACTCGCGCGACTTTCTCTACAAGAGTTCGTTCGTCGGTCATCCACTCGACAGCGCCGGCTTCATCCAGATGGTGCAGGACATTCGCCACGCCATGCCGGACCTGCAGGTGGTCATCGAGGAATGCATCGCCGAGGGCTGCAAGGTGGTGACCTGGAGCACGCTGATCGGCACCATCCAGAAACCGGCACTGGGTTACCCGCCCAGCGACAAGGTACTGAGCATCTCGGCCATGGCGTTCTGGACCCTGAGCCCAGGCAACGAAATCCAGGAAATCTGCACCATGTTCGACATGGAAAGCTTCCGCTCCCAACTGGGCCTGCAGACCCGCTCCTTCGCCGAAAAAGCCCTCCCCTGAGAAGACCTGCGGCGTACCATGCACGCCGCAGCAGCCCTGTCAGCGCTTGGCCCGAGCCTGTTCGTACAGCGGCATCACCTTGGGAATGGCCGCCTGCAGCGACGCGATACGGCTACTGGACGACGGGTGCGTGCTCATGAACTCGGGGGGCGCACCACCGCCGGCAGCCGCCATCTTCTGCCACAGGCTGATAGCGGCATTCGGATCATAGCCCGCACGCGCAGCCAGCTCCAGCCCGATCAGGTCGGCCTCGTTCTCGTTGCCCCGACTGTTGGGCAGGGTGAGGCTGTACTGCACCACCGTATCGGCCATCGCCAGGCTACTTTCCCCCAGCCCCAGCAGAGCGCCGGCGCCCTGCTTGGCCAGTTCGATACCGTAGGCCTTGGACATGGCTTCGCGGCTGTGTTCGCGCAGCGCGTGCGCCATCTCGTGACCCATGATCGCGGCGATCTCGTCGTCGCTCAGCTTGAGCTGCTCGATGATGCCGCTGTAGAAGATGATCTTGCCGCCCGGCCCGCAGTTGGCGTTGAGCTCGGGGCTCTTGATCAGGTTGACCTCCCACTGCCAGTTGGCCGCATCCGGGCGAAAACGCGGCGCTTGCGGAATCAGGCGGTTGGCGATGGTCTGCAGGCGCCGGGCATTGGCGCTGCTCTTGTCCAGCGCGCCCTTGCTCGAAGCTTCGCTCAGCGTCTGCTGATAGGACTGCGCATACATCTGATTGACTTCATCAGCTGACAGCATGCTGAACATGTATTGCTTGCGCTCGACGCCGACGGCACCCGCGCTGGTGGTATTGACCGCCTGGCAAGCGGAAATCAGCAACGCGGCTGCCAGGCCACTCAGGTGAAGAACCTTGCTCATCGAGCCATCTCCTTGCATGGGCCGCCTATGCTAGGCCGCCCCGGATACTCGGGCAACCGCCGCACTTGCGTGATGGCCAAGGGCAATCTTTGCTGAATGCAGCACTGACGCAAAGGATCATGCCAGGTCACTAAGGTTTTGCCCTGTCACGGCCGATACAACGTGACAGCCGCACATTGCGCTCGGGAGCTCTCATGAAGTTCAAGTCGATCCAGTTTTCCGTCGCCTTTCTGGCCGGCACCAGCGTGCTGGCGGTCGTCGTGGCCCTGGTGCTCTATGCCCTGTTCGCCGGTGACCGGACCCAGACGCTGGTCCAGCAGCGCACCCAGACCCTGCTCGAACGCGTCATCGAACAGCGCCTTGGCGCCCTGGCGCAAGCGCAGGTCAGTGAGATTCAGCGCGAACTGGAAGTGCCCCTGCAGATCACCGCCGACCTGGCGCGGGTCAACGCCATGCTTGGCATGACCGACAGCAATGGCAGCCCCCTGCTCAGCATCAGCCGCGAGGAGCTGGCCAGCCTGGTGCATGAGACCACTGCCGCCAATCCGAAGCTGCTGGGCAGCTACATCGGCTGGGAACCGAACGCCTTCGATGCCAGCGACGACCTCTACGCCGGCAGCAAGGAGAACGGCTACGACGGCAGCGGACGCTTCCTGCCCTGGTGGTACCGCAACGCCGACGGCAGCCTCGGCGTCGATGCCATCGGCTCGACCGAGAGCGAAGAACTCCTGCCCACCGGCGTGCGAGCCGGCGAGTACTACCTCTGCCCCAAGGAGCGCAAGCGTCCCTGCGTGATCGATCCGGCCCCCTACGACGTGGGCGGCAAGATGACCATGCTTGCCTCGTTCACCGCGCCGATCCTGGTCAATGGCGAGTTTCGCGGCATTGCCGGTGCCGACCTGGCCGTAAACTTCATTCAGGAACTGCTGGTCAAGGCCGACTCGCAGCTCTATGACGGCGCCGGGGACATGGCACTGATCGCCAGCAACGGCCGTCTGGTCGCCTCGACCAAGGCGCCGGACAAACTCGGCGAGCCGGCCACCGCGCTGCTCGATGCCAACGAGGTCAGCAACCTGGGCAAGCTGCAACCCGGTCAGCCGCTCTACGCCATCGACGCCAAGGACGACCCGGACCACAGCCATATCGAGCTGTTCCTCAGTTTCAACATCGGCCAGAGCGATGCGCGCTGGGTGATGATGGTGGTGCTGCCGCTGAAAGCGGTCATGGCCGACCTCTATCAACTGCAGGACGATCTGGCGAGCCAGCGCGACAGCGACACCTTGGGCATGACCCTGGTGGGCCTGCTGATCGCCGGCCTCGGCCTGCTGGTCATCTGGTTCGTGGGCTACGGCATTGCCCGTCCGCTGCGGCAGATGGTCGGCATGCTGGACGATATGGCCAAGGGCGACGGCGACCTGACGGTACGCCTGCAGGTGGAGCGTACCGACGAACTCGGCCAGATCGCCCAGGGCTTCAACGCCTTCCTGACCAAGCTGCAGGCGATGATCGCCTCCGTGGTGACCTCGGTGCAGCAGGTCAGCGACTCCTCCGAGCACACCGCCGATATCGCCATCCGCACCAACCAAGGTGTGCAGAAGCAGCTCGCCGAAATCGAGCTCGTGGCCACCGCCGTGCACGAGATGACCGCCACCGCGCAGGACGTCGCACGCAATGCCACCCACGCCGCCGAAGCGGCCAACCATGCCGACCGCGCGGCCAACCAGGGCAAGCAGGTCGTGCAGGAAACCTCGGCCGCCATCGCCGCGCTGGCCAGCGAAATCGGTCGCGCCGTGGGCGTGGTGCAGAACCTGGCCAAGGACAGCGAGAACATCAACGCCATCCTGGTCGCCATCCGTGGCATTGCCGAACAGACCAACCTGCTCGCGCTCAACGCCGCCATCGAGGCCGCCCGCGCAGGCGAGCAGGGTCGTGGCTTCGCCGTGGTCGCCGATGAGGTGCGCAACCTGGCGCAGAAGACCCAGCAGGCCACCGAAGAAATCCAGACCATGATCCAGCAGTTGCAGCAGGGCACCCGCGAAGTGGTCAAGGTGATGGAGCAGAGCCAGAGCAAGACCGACGACAGCGTGGAACACGCCAACCAGGCGGCCAGCTCGCTGGAAGACATCACCCAGGCGGTCTCGGTGATCAACGACATGAACACTCAGATCGCCAGCGCCGCCGAAGAACAGAGCGCCGTCGCCGAGGACATCAACCGCAACGTCACCAATATCGGTCAGGTCGCCAACGAAGTCGCCGGCGGGGCCGACGAAGCCAGCCAGGCCAGCGCCCAGCTGACCAGGCTGGCCGAGCAACAGCGCCGCCTGATCAATCAGTTCAGGGTCTAGTCGAGATTATCGGCAGGGGCGCGTGCCCCCCTGCCGAGGTGACACCTCAGGCTGGCGTCAGGCACTCCGGTGCATCCAGCTGCGGGTCGTTGACCAGCGTCGCCAGCGGACGCTCTCGCAACGCCACCGGGGATTTGGCCAGCAGCGCGGCCAACTGCTCGGGCGAGGCCTCGTCGCTCAACCACAGGGCCTGCTCGTGTTCATCGAGAATCAGCGGGCGCCGCAACGAGGCTGCGGCCTGGGTCACCAGCGCCACGCTCAGGTACTCGTGCCCGCCCACCGGGTAGATTTCCCACAGCGCCGCGAAATACATCAGCGGCTCGCCATTGGTCATCCAGTACGGGCGCTTGCGCGCCGCACCACGCCACTCGAAGAAGCCATTGGCCGGCAGCAGGCCGCGACGCTGACGAAAGGGCTCGCGGAACATCGGTTGCTCGGTCAGGGTTTCGGCCCGCGCATGCGCCGGCGTCTTCGACAGGTCCTTGAGCCAGGCCGGCGTCAGCCCCCAACGCGCCGGCGCCAGCACCCGGCCGCCCTCGCCGGCATGCATCAGCAGCACCTGAGCGTTTGGCGCGAAGTTCCAGTGCGGCTGCTGATCAGCGGGAAAACCTGGCAGCGCCGCAAAAGCGGGCGACCAGCGAAACAGGGCATAACGTCCACACATGAAACGGCTCGACAGGCAACGGGCGACTCAACACAGCAATTCGCCCTGGAAGGACTCCGGTTCGTCACCGGGCACGGGTTGCGCCGCATTGTACTCGGCGATCAGCACCCGCGCCTGCTCGGCATCCTCGTTGCCGACCATCAGCCCGAGCAGACCGCACGCCGGCAGCTCACCCACCGCCCCCACCAGGTGCTGCCCCTGCAGATGCGCGCCGATGCCCTCGCTGGCCAGCATGTCCACCAGCAACTGGCCTTCCAGCATGTTCTCCGGTTCGTAGATTCGCTGCATCAGTCGTTTTCTCCCCGCACATCCAGCTGCCAGTCTTCGCCATCGGTGCGCAGCTCGAACTCGATGGGCCGGCAACACACCGGACAATCCTCGATATAGGACTGGTCCCCCGCCGACAGGTCGAGCACGGCTTCCACCGGCTCCCCGCAATAGGGGCAGATATAGGCCTCGGTTTCCAGCATCGCGGCCTCCTTGTGACTTGGCGGTATAATCACCGGTCTATTGCTGAGCCTGCCAGACAGGCTGTCGCTTTTAACCTTAGTCGTTCTAGATCAAGAGAGCATGATGGGCGCATTCGATGCCATCCGACCTTATGCCGACACAGAAGTGCGCCCCGTACTGGCGCGCCTGCTCGCCGACCCGGCGTTTCTCGGCACCCTCACCCGCTTTCGCTTTCCGCGATTGGCCGGTCCACTCGGCTGGCTGCTCAAGCCGCTGATCGCCGCGCGCCTGCGCAGCGAATTCGCCAGCGTCGACTCGGTGGCCAGGCTTCAGGAGAAGATCGAACCCTACATCGATCGCACCATTGAACATGCCAGCGACGGTATCAGCTACTCCGGCCTGGAGCACCTGCAGTCCGGCAAGCCCTACCTGTACCTGGCCAACCATCGCGACATCGTCATGGACCCGGCGTTCGTCAACTACGCCGTCTACCATGCCGGCCTGCAGACGCCGCGTATCGCCATCGGCGACAACCTGCTGCAGCGGCCCTTCGTCAGCGACCTGATGCGCCTGAACAAGAGCTTCATCGTGCATCGCTCGATCAGCGGACGCCGCGAGAAGCTGGCGGCGTATCAACTGCTCTCGGCCTACATCAACCACTCGATCCGCGAGGATGGCGAGTCGATCTGGATCGCCCAGGCCGAGGGGCGCGCCAAGGACGGTGACGACCGCACCGATTCGGCGATCCTCAAGATGTTCCACATGAGCCGCAAGGACGAGCCGTTCGCCGAGGTGATCGACTCGCTCAACCTGATCCCGGTCTCGATCAGCTACGAGTACGACCCCTGCGATCAGGCCAAGGCCCGCGAGCTGAGTATTCGTGCAGCCACCGGCAGCTACACCAAGGCCCCCGGCGAAGATGACAGCAGCATCGCGCTGGGCATCACCGGGTACAAGGGGCGGGTGCACCTGCACTTCGGCCCGCCGGTCGGCGGCCTGGAGGACACCAAGCAACTGGCCCAGGCGCTGGACCGCCACATCCTCGGCCAGTATCGCCTGTTCCCGGTGCACTACCTGGCATACGCCATGTGGGAAGGCCGCGAAGCCGAGCTGAACGTGCCGTCAGCCAGCGAGCTGTTTGCCAGCGCCGACCTGGCCAAGGCCGAAGCCGAGTGGAACAGGCGCCTTGCCGGCTGCAGCGAGGAGGAAAAACCCTACCTCATCCTGCAATACGCCAACCCGGTGCGGAACCAGTACCGGATCAAGGCCGGCCTGCCGCTCTAGGCCTGCAGAAATGCAAACGGCAGCCCGATGGCTGCCGTTCGCGTCTATCGCATGCCCCTCAGAGACGCGTGCTGAACCAGGACAGCAGCAGGGCCGAGCCCAGGCAGGCTGCCCCGAAGCGATAGAAGAAGCGGTTGATGCGCAGCGTGCGCTCATCCTGATCCTGGACATCCAGTTCGCCGTCGGCGAGCACACGCGCCAGCCCCCGCTGCTCACGTACGCGCGTCACCAGGCACAACCAGGCGCCCGCCACGGCAAAGAACAACGCCAGCGAATTCACCGCCCCGGCCGGATGAGCGAGAAACAGCGACCACAACACCTGCAGCGACATGCAACACCTCGAGTTCAGCATGGTGCAGCAACCCCGCCACCGCACCAGAATGGGGATTCGCGGCTGAGCACGGGCGCATTCCAGCCAATCAAAATCGTCGCGCAGTGTACTGAACTCGCGCTTTTATAAGGTTCGTTTCCGACGAACGTAGCGTGCTATCCCGAAATCGTCTGAAAACTGTCATCCGCCTGGCCTAAGGTTTGTATCTCTCAAGATGACCAAACAGTCACAGCTGTTCTTGGAGACTACCCCACGTCCTAGGAGGACCTGTCATGCTCAATCCCCAACCGCTGGATCGCGATTATCTGATCGACTCGCTGGATGAAGTGGATGCCGTGGTCGACGAACTTTCCTTCAACGTACAGGACCAGCACTGGCTGGTTTACTGCGCCCTTGGCGGTCACGAGCATTACGACCTGCCGGACATCGACAATCGTACCGGCATGAGCCTGCCGGAGCTTTACGACCAGGCGGCATGAACGCCCAGGACAAATGAAAACGCCCCGCAATGCGGGGCGTTTTCGTTGCAGGGGCCGTGCTTACTGCAGCAGCACCTGGCCGATGGTCGGGTCCTTGAAGGCCCGCGTCAGCGCATCGCTGAGCACATCGCCGACCAGCTTGGTGTTGGTCTGCTGGTTCGGCGCGGTGCCGAAGCGCTGGTTCAGCGAAGCGCCATAACGGCCGGTGTAGCGACGGCTGCCGCCTTGCACATCGGCACGGATGGAGGCGGAGATGTCTGCCTCGGTCACGTACATGCCTTCCTTCGGCGACTGGTACTTCAGGTCCGCCAGGGTGATGGTCAGCTGCGGCGCGTTGTAGGCGTTGGCGGATGGGGTGAAACCGAGCAGGCGCACCGCCGCCTCTGCCTCGGCCTGCAGCTTGGGCAACAGGTTCTCGCCGCTGACGCTGATGGCGCTGGTCTCCGGGTACAGGCCACCGCGCGTGCCCAGTACCGGCGAGGACCGGCCATCGACCACACGCACGACCACCGGCTGACCCTGGCCCACCGGGGTCAGCGAGCTGGTGAGCTTGGGTTGCGGGGTGAGTTGCTGAGGGCTGAGGGCGCAACCCGCCAGCGTCAGGCTGGTGGCAGCAAGCAGGGCGATCAACGCACGGTGCAGCATGCTCATCTCTCCGAGTGAGGTAAAAGTGGCCAGCAGTATACTCAGCGCGGCCAGCGGCCAACAGTACTGAGACCCGAGCGGCGGCGCCGGGGTTCCTGTCATCAGGCTGTCACCGCGTCAGGGCATAAAGGCTGCAGTCACCACGCTGGAGCCTTCGCCATGCTTTTGCACCGCCTGTTCGGCCGTTCCCGCCCGATGCGCCACTTCGCCCTGCTCGATGCGCAGGGCTGCTGCCGTGCACTGCGACAGGTGCAGGAGCACCCGAGCCAACCCGGCTGGGTGGAAGTCAGTGAACCCAACGCCTCGTGGCTGGGCGCCCCCCTGCCTGCCGGCGCCAGGGTCATGCCGGTCGTCAGCCATACGCGAGCGGCCCGCCCGTTGGCGGCCTGACCGGCGGAAGAATAAAAGTCACGCAAGACCGATCAATTTCCCCTCATTCACCGTTATAATCGCGCCCCGATTATAAGGACGTCTCCTGATCGGGCCGCACGACCTCGCCGATGCAACGTCATCGCCCCGCCCCAGAGAGTCGCCCACTTCGAGCTGCCGTATCCGGCCAGCCGCTTTTCGCCCATATGCAGAGCCGATGGCAGCCATGCATTGCATGACGTGCACGGGTAAAAGCGCGCCGAGGCAGTCGAGCTTTTGAGGTTCACAGCTCCAAAAGAGCGTGAAAAGAACGGTTTTTACAAACTTCACAAGAGTGTGGCGAACAGATGAACAGTTTTGCGTCCGCAATTCCCAGCCTTGACCCTCCCCGCCGAACGGCATGGCCTTACGTCTGAGTCTGTCGGTATCGCACTGAAAGGCCGCATGGCCGTCCATCTGGTGCAGATTTTCCTGGAGAGAGGTTAATGGCGCATAACGATTACCAAAGCGTGGATGTGGTGCTGGTGGGTGCCGGCATCATGAGCGCGACCCTGGGCGTGCTGCTCAAGGAACTCAACCCCGGCATCACGCTGGAAGTGGTAGAGCTGCGCGAGTCTGGCGCAGTGGAAAGCTCCAACCCCTGGAACAACGCCGGTACCGGCCATGCCGCACTGTGCGAACTGAACTACACCCCGGAAGGCGCGGACGGCAGCATCGACATCAAGAAGTCGGTGAGCATCAATGCCCAGTTCGAGGAGTCCAAGCAATTCTGGGCCTACCTGATCGGCAAGGGCGCGATCCAGTCGCCGAAGACGTTCATCAATCCCGTCCCGCACATGAGCTTCGTGCGCGGCGATACCGGCAAGGCCTTCCTCAAGAAGCGCTTCGAGGCGCTGCGCCAGCATCATGCCTTCACCGACATGGAGTACACCGAGGACCGCGCCACCATCGCCGAATGGGCGCCGCTGCTGATCCCCGGCCGTGACAGCAACGAGCCGCTGGCGATGACCCGCGTGCAGGCCGGTACCGACGTCAACTTCGGTGCGGTCACCGAACAGATGCTCGGCTACCTGACCACGCAGCCGAACGCCACGGTCACCTGCAACCAGAAGGTCACCGACCTCCAGCGTGATGGCGAAGGCTGGCTGGTGGACATCAAGGACACCCGCTCGGGCGCCACGCGCAAGCTCAAGAGCAAGTTCGTCTTCCTCGGTGCCGGTGGTGGCGCACTCCCGCTGCTGCAACTCTCCGGCATTCCCGAAGGCAAAGGCTTCGGCGGCTTCCCGGTCAGCGGCCAGTGGCTGCGCTGCGACAACCCCGAGATCGTCAAGCAGCACCAGGCCAAGGTCTACAGCCAGGCCGCCGTGGGCTCGCCGCCCATGTCCGTGCCGCACCTGGACACCCGCGTGGTGGACGGCAAGAAATCCCTGCTGTTCGGCCCGTACGCCGGCTTCACCACCAAGTTCCTCAAGCACGGTTCGTTCCTCGACCTGCCGCTGTCGGTACGCCCCAACAACATCGGCCCGATGCTGGCGGTGGCGCGCGACAACATGGACCTGACCCGCTACCTGATCAAGGAAGTGATGCAGTCCGAGGCGCAGCGCCTGGAGACCCTGCGTGGTTTCTACCCGGAAGCCAAGCCCGAGGACTGGCGCCTGGAAGTGGCCGGCCAGCGCGTGCAGATCATCAAGAAGGACGCCAAGAACGGCGGCATCCTGCAGTTCGGCACCGAGCTGGTGGCTGCAGAGGACGGCACCATCGCCGCCCTGCTCGGCGCCTCCCCGGGCGCCTCGGTGACCGTGTCGATCATGCTCGACCTGATCCGTCGCTGCTTCCCCGAGCAGGCTGACAGCGCCGAATGGCGCAGCAAGCTGGACGAGATCTTCCCGGCCATGGCCGACGTCCTGGCCAAGGACGCCGAGCGCTACCGCGAAGTGCAGGCGCAGTCGAATCAGCGCCTGCAGCTGGACCAGCCCAGCGCCTGATCCGCCCGACAAAAAAACCGCCCCTCGGGGCGGTTTTTTCATGGCTTGCGGCAACGCGTCGGTGCAATGCCGGCGCGATCCCTCAGGGCTTGCCCCAGGGCAGGATAGGGATGGCGGTCACCGCATTCTGCGGGCTGCCCTCGATCACCCGGTCGCTGTAGACCAGGTACACCAGGGTATTGCGCTGCTCGTCGAAGAAACGCACCACCTGCATGGTCTTGAACACAAGCGAGGTACGTTCCTTGAACACCTCCTCGCCGTCCTCGAGCTTGCCCTTGAAGGTGATCGGCCCGACCTGACGGCAGGCCAGGGACGCCTCGGCACGGTCCTCGGCCAGCCCGAGCCCGCCCTTCACGCCGCCGGTCTTGGCCCGCGACAGGTAGCAGGTCACGCCCTCGACCTTGGGATCATCGAACGCCTCGACGACGATCTTGTCATTCGGGCCGAGCCACTTGAACACCGTGGACACCTCGCCGATGGTCTCGGCCAGTGCCAACCCCGGCAGCAACATGACACTCAACGCAATTCCCTTGAACAGACGCATGCCTCGCTCCCTCTTTCACTAGACCAGGATCAGGTTGTCCCGGTGCACCAACTCGGGTTCATCGACGTAACCCAGCAGCTTTTCGATGGCGTCGGTGGGCTGGCCAATGATCTTCTGCGCTTCCAGCGCGCTGTAGTTGACCAGGCCACGGGCAATCTCGCGACCATCAGGTGCCACGCAGACCACCATCTCACCGCGGCGGAAACTCCCCTGCACCGCCTTCACACCCACGGGCAGCAGGCTCTTGTGGTCCTGCTTGAGCGCCTTGACCGCGCCGGCATCGAGCACCAGGGTACCGCGTGTCTGCAGATGCCCGGCCAGCCACTGCTTGCGCGCCGCCAGCAGGCCGCGCTCGGGAGCCAGCAGGGTGCCCAGGCGCTCGCCAGCCTGCAGGCGGGCCAGTACCTGCTCGATGGCGCCACCGACGATCACGGTATGCGCGCCGGAGCGTGCCGCCAGGCGCGAGGCACGCAGCTTGGTCTGCATGCCGCCACGCCCCAGCGCGCCGCCCACGCCACCGGCCACGGCGTCCAGCGCCGGGTCGTCGGCACGCGCTTCGGAAATCAGCTCGGCATCGGGGTTGTGGCGGGGATCGGCGTTGTACATGCCGTCGCGGTCAGTGAGGATCACCAGCAGATCGGCCTCCACCAGGTTGGCCACCAGCGCGGCCAGGGTGTCGTTGTCGCCGAAGCGGATCTCGTCGGTGACCACCGTGTCGTTCTCGTTGATCACCGGCACCACATCCAGACCCACCAGCGTACGCAGGGTGCTGCGTGCGTTGAGGTAGCGCTTGCGGTCGGAAAGATCGTCGTGGGTCAGCAGGATCTGCGCGGTGCGTCGGTTGTGCTCGGCAAAGCTCGACTCCCAGGCCTGCACCAGCGCCATCTGGCCGATGGCGGCGGCGGCCTGCAGCTCGTGCATCGCACTCGGTCGACTGGTCCAGCCCAGGCGGCTCATGCCGGCTGCCACGGCGCCGGAAGACACCAGCACCAGTTCCACGCCCTGCTCACGCAGCGCGACCATCTGCTTGACCCATACCGCCATGGCCGCACGATCCAGGCCACGCCCGTCGGCGGTCAGCAACGCACTGCCGATCTTCACCACCCAGCGCTTCGCGCCGGTCACCTTGTCACGCATGATCTTCCAGCCTTAGTCAGACACGATGGGTTCCAGCCCACCTACAAAAACGCCGCAATTAAGCGGCGTTGGAAAATTTGCTTAATCCCGGACGTAGATGATTTCCGGGCCGTCGTCGTCTTCATCGTCGAAGAAGTCATCGTCTTCGTCGATATCATCGACACTGCGTACCCCAGCCTTGCGCAGCGCACGCTGGTCATCCAGCGCCTGCAGACGGGCACGCGCCTCGTCCTCGATGCGCTGATCCAGCTCGGCCACCTCTTCGGCGAACACCGGGTCCTCGGCGATGCGCTCACCGCGGACTTCCAGGTAATGCATGATGTCGCGACTGATGCGCTCGGTGCCGTCGCGGCTGATGGCGGAAACCACGTAGACCGGGCCCTGCCAGTTGAGGCGGGCAACGATGTCGGCCTTGCGCGCTTCGCGCTCTTCTTCCGGGATCTGGTCCATCTTGTTCAGCACCAGCCAGCGGTCACGCTCGGCCAGCGCCGGGCTGAAGCGGCCCAGTTCGTCGATGATCACCTGCGCCGCCTCGGCCGGATCGCTCTCGTCCAGCGGCGCCATGTCCACCAGGTGCAGCAGCAGGCGGGTACGCGCCAGGTGCTTGAGGAAGCGAATCCCCAGGCCGGCGCCTTCCGACGCGCCTTCGATCAGCCCCGGAATATCGGCGACGACGAAGCTCTTGAAGCGGTCGACACTGACCACCCCCAGGTTCGGCACCAGGGTGGTGAAGGGATAGTCGGCGACCTTCGGCTTCGCGGCGGAAACGGCGCGGATGAAGGTGCTCTTGCCGGCATTGGGCAGGCCCAGCAGGCCGACGTCCGCGAGGACCTTCAGCTCCAGCTTGAGATCGCGCGAATCGCCCGGCTTGCCCGGTGTGGTCTGGCGCGGCGCACGGTTGGTGCTGGACTTGAAGCGCGTGTTGCCCAGGCCATGCCAGCCACCCTGAGCGACCATCAGACGCTGGCCGGCCTTGACCAGGTCGCCGATCACTTCCTGCGTCGCCACGTCGATCACCGTGGTGCCGACCGGCACCGGCAGGATCAGGTCCTCGCCCTTGGCGCCGGTGCAGTCGGTGCTGCCACCCTTCTCGCCGTTCTGGGCGTGGAATTTGCGCGTGTAGCGGTAATCGATCAGGGTGTTGAGGTTCTCGTCGGCCTGGAGGAATACCGAGCCACCGTCACCACCGTCACCCCCGTTGGGGCCACCCTTCTCGATGAACTTCTCGCGGCGGAAGCTCATCATGCCGTTACCGCCGTCACCGGCTTTTACAAATATCGATACTTCGTCGACGAATTTCATCAGTCTGCCTCCCGCTTCATCTGCGGGCTGGGGGAACGCTTGCCAAATCATCCAGGACTAGCGGATTGGGCAAGCGCACCAAAGATACACAAACAAAAAAGCCCCGTCCTACGGACAGGGCTTTTCCAGCGCGTAGGCGATTAGGCCTGAACAACGCTCACGTAGCGACGGCCGAAAGCGCCCTTCACTTCGAACTTGACCACGCCTTCGACTTTAGCGAAGAGGGTGTGGTCCTTGCCGATGCCCACGCCGAAACCGGGGTGGAACTGGGTGCCGCGCTGACGCACGATGATGTTGCCGGCCTTGATGACCTGGCCACCGTACATTTTCACGCCAAGGCGTTTACTTTCGGAATCGCGGCCGTTACGGGTAGAACCGCCAGCTTTTTTGTGTGCCATGAGTCAATACTCCTATAAAGGGATCGGGGCCGACGAATCAGGCCTGGATACCGGTGATTTTGATCTCAGTGAACCACTGACGGTGGCCCTGACGCTTCATGTGGTGCTTACGACGGCGGAACTTGATGATGCGCACTTTGTCGTGACGGCCTTGCGAAACGACTTCGGCAACCACTTTGGCACCGTCTACGACCGGGGCGCCGATTTTAACGTCGTCGCCATTGCCGATCAGCAGAACGCGATCGAAAGTCACGGCGTCGCCAGTGGCGAGCTCGAGTTTCTCGATCTTTAGGAATTCGCCTTCGGTGACTTTGTATTGCTTGCCACCAGTAACAATTACTGCGTACATGGTAAATCTCCGTTGATCCTGCTCACCCAGCGCTTTAGAAAAGTCGTTGTTGGCTGGCATGGCTGCTCGGGGCCGGAAGTGACACCCTTGCAATTGCGTAAGGCAGGGAAATGCCCAGGGGGAAGTTCAGGGTGCGCGATTGTACGCAAGCAAGCTGCAAGCTGCAAGCTGCAAGCTGCAAGCTGCAAGCTGCAAGCTGCAAGCTGCAAGCTGCAAGCTGCAAGCTGCAAGCTGCAAGCTGCAAGCTGCCCAGGGTGCGGAGATGCCAACAGCCGGTCAAGCACCGCCCCGGCTTTTCTTGAAGCTTGTGGCCTGACGCTTGGGGCTGCTTTCTTGACAGCCCCTACCCTGCCACCTAGCATGCCGCGCAGTTTAGAAGGAGCGCCCTTTGTCGATGCAACCCCAGGCTTTCTACCGCGTGGTGGCGGACGATTTCACCGCCGTCGACGGCATCATCCGCCAACAGGTGGTTTCTCGCGTGCCGCTGGTGGAAAAGATCGGCGACTATATCATCTCTGCCGGTGGCAAACGCCTGCGCCCGCTACTGGTCCTGCTCAGCGGTCGTGCGCTGGGTTACCAGGCCGACGACCTGCGCCTGCTGGCCGCGACCATCGAGTTCCTGCACACCGCGACACTGCTGCATGACGACGTCGTCGACATGTCCGACATGCGCCGAGGCCGCAGCACCGCCAACGCCCAGTGGGGCAACGCGCCAAGCGTGCTGGTGGGCGACTTCCTTTATTCCCGCTCCTTCGAAATGATGGTCGAACTCGGCTCCATGCCGGTGATGAAGATCCTCTCCCACGCCACCCGCGTGATCGCCGAGGGTGAAGTGCTGCAGTTGTCCAAGGTCCGTGACGCCAGCACCACGGAAGAGACCTACATGGAGGTCATCCGCGGCAAGACCGCGATGCTCTTCGAGGCTTCCACCCATGCCGCAGCCGCCCTGGCCAATGCCGACGAGAC
Organism: Ectopseudomonas khazarica; assembly: GCF_017915135.1. Lineage (NCBI taxonomy): Bacteria > Pseudomonadati > Pseudomonadota > Gammaproteobacteria > Pseudomonadales > Pseudomonadaceae > Ectopseudomonas > Ectopseudomonas khazarica. Next base: position 4,332,199 of record NZ_CP068551.1, read on the forward strand.
GCAGCGCGAGGCCCTGCGCACCTTCGGTGATCACCTGGGCATCGCCTTCCAGCTGGTCGACGACCTGCTCGACTACAAGGGCGACGCCGCCAGCCTGGGCAAGAACGTCGGTGACGACCTGGCCGAGGGCAAGCCGACCCTGCCGCTGATCTACACCATGCGCGAAGGCACCGAAGAGCAGGCTGCCCTGGTACGCCGTGCGATCCAGAAGGGTGGCATCGAGGACCTGGAGAGCATCCGCGCCGCCGTGGACGCTGCCGGCGCCCTGGACTACACCGCCAGGCTCGCGCGCGACTACGCCGAGCGCGCCATCGCCTGCCTGGAAGTCCTGCCGCAGGGTGAATACCGCGACGCCCTGATCGAGCTGAGCCGCTTCGCCGTGGCGCGCACCCACTGACCATATCGCACCCTAGTCGCCCGTAGCCCGGATGCAATCCGGGATTCTCTGCACCTGGCCATTCCCCGGATTGCATCCGGGCTACAGGATCCAGGCGCAAACAAAAACGCCCCGAACCAGTCGGGGCGTTTTCGTTATCGCGGCGCGAATTACAGACGCAGGCCGCCATCCAGCTCCAGGATACGACCGGTGTAGTAGTCGTTCTCCAGGATATAGGCCACCGAGTGAGCGATCTCGGCCGGTTTGCCCATGCGCTTGAGCGGGATGCCCGCCGTCATCTTCTCCAGGGCTTCCGGCTTCATGCTGCCGGTCATCTCGGTTTCGATGAAGCCCGGCGCCACGCCCGCGACACGAATGCCGTAGCGCGCCAGCTCCTTGGCCCAGACCACGGTATCGGCAGCGACACCGGCCTTGGCGGCGGAGTAGTTGGCCTGGCCCATGTTGCCGGCACGGGAGATCGAGGAGATGTTGACGATCGCCCCCTCGTTCTTCAGCTCGATCATCTTCGCCGCCACTTCACGGGTGCAGAGGAACACGCCGGTCAGGTTGACGTCGATCACCGCCTGCCACTGCGCCAGGCTCATCTTGGTCATTTCGCCATCCTTCACACGGATGGTCAGACCATCGCGCAGGATACCGGCATTGTTGACCAGGCCATTGATGGCGCCGAAGTCGTCGGCGACCTGGGCGACCATGTGGGTGACCTGCTCTTCATCGGCGACGTTGCACAGGTAGGCACGCGCATCGCCACCGGCCGCCTTGCAGGCCGCCACGGCTTCGTCGAGTTTTTGCTGGTTCAGATCGACCAGCGCCAGCTTGGCGCCCCTGGCCGCCAGGTACTCACCCATGGCGCGGCCCAGTCCCTGGCAACCGCCAGTGATGATGATGACTTTGTCTTTCAGTTGCATCGCTTTATCCCCTCAAGGTGCAGCATTTACCGACCCCGCTGATGCCCTTGAAGCGCTATGCTAGGGCGTCTGTCCGTTGATGACGGATTCTTTGCGAGGAGTCATAAGGTGAGCGTGAAAGCCGGCAAGCATGCACGAGAATTGCTGCTCAAGGAATACCGTGGCGTGCTCAGCACCCACTCCAAGGCCATGCCGGGCTTCCCTTTCGGATCGGTAGTGCCCTACTGCCTGGACGCCGAGGGCCGGCCACTGATCCTGATCAGCCGCATCGCCCAGCACACCCATAACCTCGGGCAGGACGCCAAGTGCTCGCTATTGGTCGGCGAGCGCGGCGCAGAGGATGTGCAGGCGGTCGGTCGCCTTACTTTGCTCGCCGAAGCACGACAGTTGCATGACGAAGACGAAATAGAGGCAGCCGCCCAGCGTTATTACCGCTTTTTCCCCCAGTCGCGCGACTACCATCGGGCGCATGACTTCGATTTCTGGCGGCTGGAGCCGGTGCGCTGGCGCTTCATCGGCGGTTTCGGCGCCATTCACTGGCTCGACCAGGTCGCGCTGGCCAACCCCTTCACGACGGACGGCAGCGAAGCGAGCATGGTCGAGCACATGAACGAGGACCATGCCACGGCCATTGCCCGCTACGTCGAACTGGCCGAGCTGCCGCAGCATGAACCGGCGCAGATGGCCGGTGTCGACAGCGAAGGCTTCCACCTGCGCATCGGCCAGAGCCTGCACTGGCTGCCCTTCCCGACATCCTGCAACAACCCCGGACAGGTGCGCGCCGCCCTGGTGGCGCTGGCCCGCGCCGACAAATGGCCCGAGCCTGGCGTCGCTTAAGCTTGAATTCAGGCCAAAGCCCCATACTTACTCCCTACTGGAAGTTCGCTTCCGCCAAGGATTCTTCGATCATGCGTGCGTTTCTGTTTCTGTTCCTGCTGTTTCCGATCATCGAGCTGGCCGTCCTGATCAAGGTCGGCGGTGCCATTGGCGTGCTGCCGACGGTCCTGCTGGTGATCGGTACCGCCATTCTTGGCAGCGTCCTGCTGCGCGTGGCCGGTGTCGCCACGGCCTGGCGCGCCCGTGAGAAACTGGCGCGCGGCGAGATGCCCGAGCAGGAAATGCTCCAAGGCCTGCTGATCGCGGTCGGCGGTGGCCTGCTGCTGCTGCCGGGCTTCATCAGCGATATCTTCGGCGTGCTCTGCCTGCTTCCCTTCACCCGCCGCCTGCTGGTCGGCAAGATCCGTCGCCGTGCCGAGGAGCAGGCCCTGCGCCAACGTGCGTTCTTCGACGATGCCGCCGCCCGCGCCGGCAAGACGCACCCCAATGTGCTCGAAGGCGAATACGAACGCCGCGACTGATTCACACCACAGGCACTCGCCTGCGGCGATCCCCCGGCAGACCTGCTGTTGAGCGCAGCAGGCTGCTGCGACAAGCGCATCGGCCGCCAATCCTCGGCCCTCCCCAGATAACGCCGACTGCGCACGCAAAAAAAATCACCAGCGCCCCTTGAAATGCCTCCGCCCGCCCACATGTAGCAGTCACCGCAAGGTGCCTGCCCTACGAGGCAGTCCGACTTTCGCGGTGCGCACAGCGCGCCGCACCCGGCCCCGCCGGATTTTACAAACCCGCCGACCAGACAAGAGTCGGCAAGTTGGCCATTCAATTGTTAGGAGAGATCGACAATGAAGCTTCGTCCTCTGCATGACCGCGTCGTGATCCGTCGCAGCGAAGAAGAGACCAAAACCGCAGGCGGCATCGTGCTGCCGGGCTCGGCCGCCGAGAAGCCGAACCAGGGTGAAGTCGTTGCCGTCGGTACCGGCAAGGTTCTGGATAACGGCGAAGTCCGTCCGCTGGCCGTCAAGGTTGGTGACAAGGTGGTATTCGGCCCTTACTCCGGCAGCAACACCGTCAAAGTCGACGGCGAAGACCTGCTGGTGATGGGCGAGAGCGAAATCCTCGCTGTCGTCGAAGCCTGATTCCGACGAATCTCCGTTTAACCTTCAAGAATTTGAGGACTGATCAAGATGGCTGCTAAAGAAGTCAAGTTTGGCGATTCCGCCCGCAAGAAAATGCTCGTTGGCGTCAACGTACTGGCCGACGCCGTCAAAGCCACCCTCGGCCCGAAAGGTCGTAACGTGGTTCTGGCCAAATCCTTCGGCGCCCCGACCATCACCAAAGACGGTGTTTCGGTTGCCAAGGAAATCGAACTGAAGGACGCCTTCGAGAACATGGGCGCCCAGCTGGTCAAGGACGTTGCGTCCAAGGCCAACGACGCTGCCGGTGACGGCACCACCACCGCTACCGTTCTGGCTCAAGCCATCGTCAACGAAGGCCTGAAGTCCGTCGCTGCCGGCATGAACCCGATGGACCTGAAGCGCGGCATCGACAAGGCCACCGCGGCCATCGTTGCTCAGCTGAAAGACCTGGCCAAGCCGTGCGCCGACTCCAAGGCCATCGCTCAGGTAGGCACCATCTCCGCCAACTCCGACAACTCCATCGGTGACATCATCGCCGAAGCCATGGACAAGGTCGGCAAAGAAGGCGTCATCACCGTTGAAGAAGGCTCGGGCCTGGAAAACGAACTGTCCGTCGTGGAAGGCATGCAGTTCGACCGTGGCTACCTGTCCCCCTACTTCATCAACAAGCCGGACACCATGGTTGCCGAGCTGGAAAGCCCGCTGCTGCTGCTGGTCGACAAGAAGATCAGCAACATCCGCGAACTGCTGCCGGTTCTGGAAGCCGTTGCCAAGGCTGGCCGTCCGCTGCTGATCGTTGCCGAAGACGTGGAAGGCGAAGCCCTGGCCACTCTGGTGGTCAACAACATGCGCGGCATCGTCAAGGTTGCTGCCGTCAAGGCTCCGGGCTTCGGCGACCGCCGCAAGGCCATGCTGCAGGACATCGCCATCCTGACCGGCGGCACCGTGATCTCCGAGGAAGTCGGCCTGTCCCTGGAAGGCGCCACTCTGGAGCACCTGGGTAACGCCAAGCGCGTCGTCCTGAACAAGGACAACACCACCATCATCGACGGTGCTGGTGCTCAGGTCGACATCGAAGCCCGCGTTGCGCAGATCCGCAAGCAGGTCGAAGAAACCTCTTCCGACTACGACAAAGAGAAGCTGCAAGAGCGTCTGGCCAAACTGGCTGGCGGTGTTGCCGTGATCAAGGTTGGCGCTGCCACCGAAGTCGAGATGAAAGAGAAGAAAGCCCGCGTTGAAGACGCCCTGCACGCCACCCGCGCTGCAGTGGAAGAAGGCGTGGTGCCTGGCGGTGGCGTTGCCCTGGTGCGCGCTCTGCTGGCCATCGAAGGTCTGAAAGGCGACAACGAAGACCAGAACGTCGGTATCGCTCTGCTGCGTCGCGCTGTCGAAGCACCGCTGCGTCAGATCGTTTCCAACGCCGGTGGCGAGCCGAGCGTCGTGGTCGACAAGGTCAAGCAGGGTTCGGGCAACTTCGGCTTCAACGCCGCGACCGACACCTACGGCGACATGATCGAGATGGGTATTCTCGACCCGGCCAAGGTCACCCGTTCGGCGCTGCAAGCTGCTGCGTCCATCGGCGGCCTGATGATCACCACCGAAGCCATGGTCGCCGAATCGGCTGACGACAAGGCTCCGGCCATGCCTGACATGGGCGGCATGGGCGGCATGGGAGGCATGGGCGGCATGATGTAAGCCAGCCGGCCCTCAGCTGTACCAGGAACCCCGCGCCAGTCGCGGGGTTTTTTATTGCCCGAAAAAAGCTTCCCCGTCGTTCTAAGACGAAAATGCGACATAGGGTCATTTATCGTGGACCTGGGAACGCTGTTTGCTTATGTTTCGTTACAACCCTGAACGACGTAGTAACCGTTCACGAGGCGGACGCTGCGCAAACCTCCAACAGAAGAAGAACAACATGCCTCTATGCAGCACGACTGAACCTTCCCAGCAGGCCTTCCAACACTGGTGGCAGAAAAACGGTGACTGGGTAGAAGAACCCAACGTTCGGCGCGGTGGAGAGAGTGGCGTACAGCGCCTGCTGGATCAGAGCGGCGTGCTCTACGCCAAGAAGCAGGTGGGCCACATCTACCGCAGCCTGCTGTATCCGCAGGGACGTCCTACCGTACTGCGCGAGCGCAGAGCCCTGCAGGCACTCCCCGCCCTGGGAGTGCTGGTGCCGAAGATGATCTACTGCGGCATCAACTACGACGCCCAGCAAGGCTGGTGCGGCCTGCTGGTAACCGAAGAGCTGGAAGGCTTCGAGAACATCGAAGCGTGGTACGAGAATGGCGGCCGCGAGGCCTGCGGCGAGGCGGTGCATGCCGAGCTGCTGCAACTTGTTGGTGCAACCCTGGCGCGCATGCACCTGGGGCGCTGGCAGCACGGTTGCCTGTATGCCAAGCACATCTTCGTCCGTATCGACGGCGAAACGCCGCAAGTCGCCCTGCTGGACCTGGAAAAGAGCCGTCGCCGCCTGACTCGGGTCCAGGCCGCCCAGCACGACCTGCCGCAACTGCGCCGCCACAGTCCCTGGTCCGATGCGGACTGGCAGCTGGTGCTGAGCGGCTACCGTGAGATCTTCGCCGAGGGCGCACGGGGTCTCGGCACACCTCTTGCGTAACCATCCGGCTGCCGGCCCGTGCCGGCAGTCTCGCTTTGGCTGCAACCCGCTTCACCTGCAACTCCCCCACTAGGACGTGGCTCTACCTCGCACCTTTGCGCCAGGTAGTGACAGGCATCGCCAAGACACCAACTGCCAGGGCCGGCTGTTACAGGCGCCCAGTACGGGCACCAAAGGTTACGCCCAAGCGTTACCCAGCACAGGATTGAACCATCCGCGGCGGAGCATGTCTCAGCTCAGCCCCTGGAGGGTGCCAGCCATACGCAGTGACCGCTCGTCGCGCAGATCGACGACGAGGCGGTGGGTGATCTAGGTTTAGCGAACAGCGTTTGGCAGCGCTATCAAGGGGTTAGCAAAATGAAATTAGAAGTAGCTCGAGGTTTGTTCCTTGGCCTCGCCCTCAGCGTAACGGCGCTCGCTGCCGCTGCCTGGCAGGAACCCGGTCCGCGCGTGTTGGACGCGCACGACTGCACGGCCCAGGCCCCCTGCCCCACCGCCCCGTTGCGCAAGCACGTGCAACCTGCCGTGAAACCGGATGCCAACCTGCTGGTATTGATGTTCGGCCTGAGCGGCGCGATGAAAGGCGAACAATAGCCCCATCATCCCGTCACCGGGAGACCCGCGCAGCCGCTTGTGCAAATGTTCGCTGCATCACTGATCCAGCCTGAGCCTGGAGCTATCATCGCCGCCCCAACGGAAGCGACTCACAAGGAAGTCACCATGCTCAAGCGCTGGATCTACGCACTCGCCACCACATTGCTGCTCACTGGCTGCGGCGGCCCGGACAACACCCCCGAAGGCATCGCCGAAGCCTTCCTGCAGGCGGCCTACGACAACGACGTCGACGCACTGTTCAAGTACATCGACGTTCCCGAAGGCACCGGCGACGAAGAAGTCGCGCTGGTTCGCGGCAAGCTCAGCGCCCAGTTGGCCCGCACCGAGAAGTACACCGAAAGCCAGGGTGGCCTGGATCGCATCGAAGTGCAGGCGCCAACCCTGTCGGACAACGACAGCCAGGCCCGCATCGAGGCCATCGTTCACTTCAACAACAGCGATGCCAAGCCCAAGACCGAGCGACTGCGCCTGAACAAGGTCGACGGCGACTGGAAGATCAAGATCTGAGCCGCCTGCGTCTCGGGCTGTGCCTGAGCCTGCTGCTGGCCGGCGCCACCGTGGCGCTGGCCAGCCTCCAGCCACAACCCTCCGTCAGCGCCCCAGTACGCAGCCTGCCGCCCGTGCAGAACGGCGACTGGGTGTTCCGCCTCGGCCCTTCGCGCGAAAGCCGCCTGATCCAGCAGGTCGGCGGTGGCGACTACTCGCACATCGGCATGATCGTGAGCACCTCGCCCCAAGCGCTGGTGGCACACGCCACCACCGATGACGATCCCGAACGCCCCGACCAGGTCCTGCTCAGCCCGCTGACCGAGTTCGTCGACCCACGCCACGCGCGCGCCTTCGCCATCGCCCGGCCGGACTTTCTCGATGCCGAGCAACGCCTGCAGGTCAGCGCCGCCGTGCGTGACGAGGTCGGCCAGCCGTTCCTCCTGGAGCCACGCAACCTGGCGCATCGCTATTGCACCACCCTGCTCGCCGATGCGATCCGCATGCAGCACCCCAGGTTCGATCCGCAGTGGCAACGGCTGGACCTGCCGGTGTTTCACGGCGAATACCTGTTCCCTCGCGCATTCGCCGAATATCCCGGCATTACCTGGCTATATCGCTACTCGATCGTCGAGTAATGGCACTTCGGACGGAGTCATTCAGCTTCACTTAAGTCAGCCTCCCTATCGTCTGGGCGAAGCGTGACCACCGGGTCACGCCCTTGCTCGCAACGAGCGATCCAGTCACGCCAGACCAGGAGAGGTCCGCATGCTCCGCACCACCCCCGCCAACCGGACGCCACGCCCAGTGGCCCGCGCCATCGATGACACGGGCATGGCCAGCCCTACCCGCGACACGGGCAAGGAGGGTGCCCGATGAATGCACTTCGCGCACTGCCACGGGACGCACTGGCATCCGTGGTGGTCTTTCTCGTTGCCCTGCCGCTGTGCATGGGCATCGCCATCGCCTCCGGCATGCCGCCGGCCAAGGGCCTGATCACCGGCATCATCGGTGGCCTGGTGGTGGGTTTTCTCGCGGGCGCGCCGCTGCAGGTCAGTGGCCCGGCGGCGGGGCTCGCCGTCCTCGTGTTCGAGCTGGTGCGCACCCAGGGCATGGCCGCGCTCGGCCCGGTACTGCTGCTCGCCGGCCTGATCCAGCTGGTCGCCGGCTCGTGGCGTCTGGGCGGCTGGTTTCGTGTAACGGCCCCCGCCGTGGTCTACGGCATGCTCGCCGGTATCGGCATCCTCATCGTGCTGTCGCAGGTGCACGTGATGATCGATGCCGCGCCCAGGGCCTCCGGCCTGGACAACCTGCTGGCCTTCCCCGACGCCCTGGGCGATGCACTGAGTCTGCTCGGTGGCAACGCGATGATCGCCGGTACAGTCGGCCTCGGCACCCTCGCCAGCATGGCGCTGTGGGAGCGCTACCGCCCAGCGTCCCTGCGTTTTCTGCCTGGCGCCCTGGTCGGCGTGACCTTCGCCACACTGGTCAGCCTGTGGCTGGCCTTGCCGGTCAAACGCGTGGAACTGCCGGCCAATCTCGGCGAAGCCATCGACTGGATCACTCCGCAGGCGCTCGCCAGCCTGGCCGATCCGCAGCTGCTGATCGCCGCCCTGGCGATGGCCTTCATCGCCAGCGCCGAGACCCTGCTCTCCGCCGCAGCGGTAGACCGCATGCACGATGGCCCGCGCGCCCGCTTCAACCGCGAACTGTCCGCCCAGGGCATCGGCAACATGCTCTGCGGCGCTGTCGGTGCCTTGCCGATGACCGGGGTGATCGTACGCAGCTCGGCCAACGTCCAGGCCGGCGCCCGCAGCCGCGCCTCGACCATCCTCCACGGGGCCTGGCTGCTGGCCCTGGTCGCCCTCCTCCCTGGCCTGCTGCAGAGCATCCCGGTGGCCAGCCTCGGCGCGGTGCTGGTGTACACCGGCTGCAAGCTGGTCGACCCCAGGGCCATGCGCAACCTCGGCCAGTACGGGCGCATCCCGGTAGTCATCTACGCCGCCACGGCGCTGTGCATCGTCTTCACCGACCTGCTGAGCGGCGTACTGCTGGGCTTTGCCCTGACCCTGGCCAAGCTGCTGTGGAGCGCCTCCCGGCTGCGCATCCGGCTCGTCGAAACCGCCCCCGGCGAGGCGGAACTGCGCATGCGCGGCGCCGCCACCTTCCTCCGCGTCCCCCTACTGGCCGAACACCTCGCCCGTATCGAACCCGGCACCCGCCTGCACCTGAGCCTGGCGCGCGTCAGCTACATCGACCACGCCTGCATGGAACTGCTGCAGGACTGGGACCGCTCCGCCCGCGCCCAGGGCGGCGGGCTGGAGATAGTCGAAGGGGCGGCACTGAAACGCCGGGTCGAGGGCCGGCAGCGCACGGCGCTGGCCTGACCGCTCCGTGGCTCACTCGTGCCCTCGGGTGAGCCAGGTCAATGGATGGACGGATGGACTATGGTGCGATGCCTTCATTCGCAGTAAGGTCGGCCCATCGCCCAGCCAGGACGCACCATGGCCAGCAAGCCCAGCACCTCCCGCCAGCACAAGCACTTCGCCGTACTGATCGACGCCGACAACGCCCCCGCCGCCATTGTCGAAGGCCTCTTCGAAGAGATCGCCAAGTACGGTGTCGCCAGCGTCAAGCGCATCTATGGCGACTGGACACAACCCAACCTGGGCAGCTGGAAGAAAGTGCTGCTTGACCATTCCATCCAGCCGATCCAGCAGTTCGCCTACACCAAGGGCAAAAACGCCACTGACAGCTCGCTGATCATCGATGCAATGGACCTTCTCTACACTCGGCGCTTCGAAGGCTTCTGCCTGGTATCCAGTGACAGTGACTTCACCCGTCTGGCAGCACGGATACGCGAAGAAGGACTGGAAGTGATTGGCTTCGGTGAGCAGAAGACGCCCAAGCCTTTCGTCTCGGCCTGCGACAAGTTCATCTACACCGAATTGCTGCGTAACGACGCCCCCTCGGCAGAATCGGAAGCCCCCACCAACGATGTGTCGGCGGCGCCATCACCGTCAGCCACCACACCGGAAAGCAAACCTGCAGCGCAGCCGGCACCAAGCAAGGTCAAACCGCTGAAAGTGCCAGTGGACTTCATTGCCAAAGTGATCGACGACAACTCCGATGAGGATGGTTGGTGCCACTTGGGTCTGCTCGGTTCGAATATCAGCAAGCTGCGCTCGGACTTCGACTCGCGGATGTACGGTTTCAAGAAGCTGAGCGATCTGATCAAGGCGCAGAATGGACGCTTCGAACTGCAGGTCCTGGGTGCAACCACTACGGGTGGCCAATCTCTTGCCGTGAGAAATCGAAAGCAGAGCAAATGATCAGACGCATGCGCCAGGTTGGGATGGGGACTTCCTGCCAGGACGATATGTGGTGCTGAGGTGATAGAGCGGCGGTGCATGGCGCATCCTTTTTGCTTCGCCACTCCAGCTTGCGCTGGTATACGCAAGCGAATCGCAGTTTGTCGCTGAGATCAGCTGACATCCCAGGGTTATCGCGGCTGAAGCCGCTCCTACAGGAGCGTGGCGATACCAGCGGCCTTGCCTTCACGCTCCCGCGATCAGGCCTCCGATGATTTGCCGAAGCTCAGGATGTTCGGGCGGTCGAATCCGGAATTCGTCGCGCAGCACCCTCAGCACCTCGTCGACACTGTCCAACTGCACCCGCTCGCTCGCCTGGCCCAGGCGGTGGATCGCGAAGCTGCCGTTGTTGAGTGTCTTGCGCAGGCCCGGACCGGTGCGCGCGGCGATCATCTGGCCGAGAAATGGTGAGTCCGGGTGGGTGCACACGTACCAGTTGCCCACCACGTAGTCGATATCCGCCACCGCCTGCAGATCGAACACGTACATCGCCCGCCAACTGTCGGCCACCCGCGCGCGCAGGGTGTAGGTGCCATCCACGTGCGACAGTCGATAGGCCTCATGCGGCGTGGCCTGTTCGGCCTCGCTGTCGAGCAGCAAGGGACCGGTCGGCACCATGCCGCCGAAACCGACGTCGGTGATGTAACGCACGCCCTCCAGCGTCACCAGCACCAGCATGTGGGTACGCGCCGGCAGGGCGTCTTCCGGACCGCCCATCACCACGCGCCCGGTCAGGCCGCGCGCGTCGAAGCCCAGCGCCTGCAACAGCAGCAGGAACAGGCGATTGAGTTCGAAGCAGTAACCCCCACGCCCCTGATGCAGCAGCTTGTCCTGGATCGCAGCGGGCTCGACCTCCACCGGCACACGCAGCATGGTCGACAGCGTTTCGAAGGCGAACTCGGTGGTGTGCCGCCTCTGCAGCTCGCGCAGATTGTCGAGGGTCGCTGCCGGCGCCGAGGCATAGCCCAGGCGCTCCAGGTACCGTTGCAGGTCCAGCATGAAGGGTTCGCTCATCGCGCATCGTCCTCGTCGTCCGGTGGACGGTTTGTAGCAGAGAAGCGGAACGGGCGATATACGAATCACCCTGATCGATTTGCGCCAGCCAGCCCCAAGCGGGCAGTGAGCAGAGTGGGCAACGCCAAGCTCGTCCACCCTCGCGGGTTTCGCGTGCAGCCTCCTCCCCCGCAGAGGGAACTGATGGTGTCCACTCTGCTGTAGCTGAAGCCGCTCCTGCAGGAACCTGCGACGGGGCAGTGGGTATGGTTTGCGGCGGCCGGCACATACAAGACGGCCAAAATGCGCCAAGCTGTTGCCATCCCACCCGCTCGCCCGAGGACTTCATCATGCGTCTGCCTCTTTTCTGCTCCCTGGCCCTGCTGCTCTGCCTCGGTGGCTGTGGCGCCGGCGAAACAGCCACCACGGCCACGCTGCAGGCAGAGCAGGCCAAGCAGGCACAGCAGCAGATGGAGCAGCTCAAGCAGCAGATCGATCAGGCCAATGCGCTGAACAACCAGCGCCTGGAACAGGCCATCGATCAGGCGCAGTGAATGCTGCCTCGCTGCGCGCTAGGCAGTCACGCGATACCCGGAAACAGAAAGGCCGGTCACAAGACCGGCCTTTCTGTTTATCGCCCGATGCTCACTCAGCCATTGCTGGGGAAGGCGAACTGCGCAGCCTCGTGGCTCTTGCGCGCCAGCCAGCGCTGGGTGATGGCCTTCTTGCGGGTGTAGAAGCGCACACCGTCCGGACCATAGGCGTGCAGGTCGCCGAACAGCGAACGCTTCCAGCCGCCGAAGCTGTGGTAGCTCACCGGCACCGGCAGCGGCACGTTGACGCCGACCATGCCCACTTCGATTTCGTCGCAGAACAGACGCGCGGCTTCACCGTCACGGGTGAAGATGCAGGTACCGTTGCCGTACTCGTGATCGTTGATCAGTTGCATGGCTTCTTCCAGGCTGCCGACGCGGACGATGCACAGCACCGGGCCGAAGATTTCGTCGGTGTAGATGGTCATCTCCGGGGTCACCTTGTCGAACAGGGTGCCACCGACGAAGTAGCCATTCTCGTTGCCCGCGACCACCAGATCACGGCCATCGACCACCAGCTTGGCGCCCTGCTCGACGCCCGCATCGATATAGCCCTTGACCTTGTCACGCGCAGCCGCAGTGACCAGCGGGCCCATGTCCAGGCCGCAGGAGGTGCCGGCACCGATCTTCAGCGCCTGGATCTGCGGGACGATCTTGTCGACCAGCGCGTCGGCGATCTGGTCGCCCACGCACACCGCCACCGAGATGGCCATGCAGCGCTCGCCACAGGAGCCGTAGGCCGCGCCCATCAGTGCGCTGACAGCGTTGTCGAGGTCGGCATCGGGCATCAGCACGGCGTGGTTCTTGGCGCCGCCGAGGGCCTGCACGCGCTTGCCGCGCTTGGTGCCTTCGCTGTAGATGTACTCGGCGATCGGGGTCGAGCCGACGAAGCTCAGGGCCTTGACCTCGGGAGCCTCGATCAGCGCGTCGACGGCATCCTTGTCACCGTTGACCACGTTGAGCACGCCCTTGGGCAGGCCGGCCTGGTTCAGCAGCTCGGCGATGAACAGGGTGGAGCTCGGGTCGCGCTCGGACGGCTTGAGGATGAAGCAGTTGCCGCAGACGATGGCCAGCGGGTACATCCACAGCGGCACCATGGCCGGGAAGTTGAACGGGGTGATGCCCGCGACCACGCCGACGGGCTGCAGGTCGGTCCAGGCGTCGATGTTCGGGCCGACGTTGCGGCTGTATTCGCCCTTGAGGATTTCCGGGGCGGCGCAGGCGAACTCGACGTTCTCAATGCCGCGCTTGAGCTCACCCACGGCGTCTTCGATGGTCTTGCCGTGCTCGGCGCTGATCAGCGCGGCGATCTGCTGCTCGTTCTGCTCCAGCAGTTGCTTGAAGCGGAACATGATCTGCGCGCGCTTGGCCGGCGGCGTGTTGCGCCAGGCCGGATAGGCGGCCTTGGCCGCATCGATGGCCAGTTGCATGGTGGCGCGATCGGCCAGGCCGACCTGGCTGGTGGAATCGCCAGTGGAGGGGTTGAACACCGGGGCACTGCGACCGTTGCCGGCAACGCGCTCGCCGTTGATCAGGTGAGGGATATGGCTCATGGGGACTCCTCAGTAGAAATCTTGTGTAGGGTGGATGATGCTCTTCTCATCCACCGTGGCAGATTCGGAAATCTGGTGGATGAAAAAGGCGTCATCCACCCTACGGTTGTCGGTATTCGCTTAGTCCAGCTGGTTCAGCACGTCGCCGACGGCGTTGAACACGCGGTCGAGGTCTTCCATCTTGGCGTTGAAGGTCGGGCCGAACTGCAGGGTATCGCCACCGAAGCGTACGTAGAAACCGGCTTTCCACAGGGCCATGCCGGCCTCGAACGGGCGGATCACCGCATCGCCGTCACGCGGGGCAATCTGCAGGGCGCCGGCCAGGCCGCAGTTGCGGATATCGACGATGTGCTTGGTACCTTTCAGGCCATGCAGGGCCGCTTCGAACTTCGGCGCCAGCTCGGCGGACTGCTGGATCAGGTTCTCGCGCTTGAGCAGGTCCAGGGTGGCCAGACCGGCCGCACAGGCGACCGGATGCGCCGAGTAGGTGTAGCCGTGGGTGAACTCGATCATGTGCTCCGGCGACGGCTGCTGCATGAAGGTGTTGTAGATCTCGCTGGAGGCGATCACCGCGCCCAGCGGGATGGCGCCGTTGGTGATCTGCTTGGCGACGTTCATCAGGTCCGGGGTGACGCCGAAGAACTCCGCACCGCTCCACTTGCCCATGCGGCCGAAACCGGTGATCACTTCGTCGAAGATCAGCAGGATGTTGTGCTGCGTGCAGATCTCGCGCAGACGCTGCAGGTAGCCGACCGGCGGCACGATGGCACCGGCCGAGCCGGACATCGGCTCGACGATCACCGCCGCGATGTTGGACGCGTCGTGCAGTTCGATCAGCTTGAGCAGTTCGTTGGCCAGCTCGACCCCGCCGGTTTCGGCCATGCCACGGGTGAAGGCCATGCCCGGCTGCAGGGTGTGCGGCAGGTGGTCGGCGTCCATCAGTTGGCCGTACATCTTGCGGTTGCCACCGATGCCGCCCAGTGCGGTACCGGCGATGTTGACGCCGTGGTAGCCACGGGCACGACCGATGAAGCGGGTCTTGCTCGCCTGGCCTTTCAGACGCCAGTAGGCCTTGGCCATCTTCACCGCGGTGTCGGCACACTCGGAGCCCGAGCCGGTGAAGAACACGTGATTGAGGTCGCCCGGCATCAGGTCGGCGACCTGCTCGGCCAGCTTGAACGACAGCGGATGGCCGTACTGGAAGCCCGGGGAGTAGTCGAGGGTGCCGAGCTGCTTGGCCACGGCTTCCTGGATTTCCTTGCGCGAGTGACCGGCGCCGCAGGTCCACAGGCCGGAAAGGCTGTCGTACACCTTGCGCCCCTGGTCATCGACCAGCCAGCTGCCCTCGGCACCGACGATCAGGCGCGGGTCACGCTGGAAGTTGCGGTTGGCGGAAAACGGCATCCAGTGAGCATCCAGCTTGAGCTGGCTGGCCAGGGACGGGGTTTCGGTCTGCGGCATGTTCATCGGCGTAGCCTCACTCGGCAGGCAATTGAACGCAGGAGTCCGCTTGCGGGCGATCAGCGCCGACGAGCCGGCTCCTGCAGGGTAGTTGCCAGTGAATGTGCCATGAGCATAGAGTCAGTAAAACAACACTCTTTGCAACTTCAGTTCAAGGCCTACTAAACATATGAGCAGTCGTCGTCCCGATCCGCTGGCCCAGGTCAGCGACTTTGAAATTCGCCTGCTCAAACTGTTTCGCAGCGTGGTGGAATGCGGCGGCTTTTCCGCTGCGGAAAGTGCCCTGGGCATCGGCCGCTCGGCCATCAGCCAGCAGATGAGCGACCTCGAGCAGCGCCTGGGCCTGCGCCTGTGCCAGCGCGGCCGCGCCGGCTTCGCCCTGACCGAGGAAGGCCGCGAGGTGTACCAGAGCACCTTGCAGCTGCTCGCCGCGCTGGAGAGCTTTCGCACCGAGGTCAACGGCCTGCACCGGCATCTGCGGGGTGAACTGAACATCGGCCTGACCGACAACCTGGTGACCATCTCGCACATGCGCATCACCCACGCCCTGGCGCGCCTCAAGGTGCAGGGGCCGGACGTGCGCATCCACATCCGCATGACGCCGCCCTCGGAGGTGGAACAGGGCGTGCTCGACGGGCGCCTGCACATCGGCGTGGTGCCACAGGTCAGTGCCCTCTCCGGCCTGGAGTACCAGCCGCTGTACGACGAGCGCTCGCTGCTCTACTGCGCGGTCGGCCACCCGTTGTTCTACGTCGACGACCAGCAGCTCGAAGACCAGCGGCTCAACACCCAGGAGGCCATCGCCCCGACCTTCCGCGTGCCCCCCGAGGTGCAGAGCCACTACCAGGCCCTCAACTGCACGGCCAGCGCCTCGGACCGCGAGGGCATGGCCTTTCTCATCCTCACCGGGCGCTACATCGGCTACCTGCCCGACCACTATGCCCAGGCCTGGGTGCAGCAGGGCCGGCTGCGCGCGCTCAAGCCCGACAGTCGCTTCTACGACATCAACCTGGCGGCGGTCACGCGCAAAGGCCGCCGCGCGCACCTGGTGCTGGAGAGCTTTCTCGAAGCCCTGGCCAGCAGCTGAGCCACGCCTGCCCTAAGCTCCACTTGAGTGCAGCACGCCCCATCGCGGGGCGCGTACGCGCTCGGCCGCAGAATCGAAAACTGAATACCAAGTCAGGAATATTCGTATGCAGTTGATGGAACAAGGCTTTCCGCAACACTGCACACAATTCACCAGCAAGCTGATCAGTTGGACAGCTTTTTGCAACAGGGCGCTCACCTGACCAGATGGACAGGAAAAAAGAATAACGATGGTCCTCAGGAGCCAAGATGAACGCCAGTCGCACCATGATGCTCGCCGCCTGCGGCCTGCTGCTGACCACCCAGGCACACGCCGATAGCCCGCTGCTGTGGCAGAACAACAGCCTCACCTACCTGTACGGCAAGAACTTCAAGGTAGAGCCGGCCATTCAGCAGACGATCACCTTCGAACATGCCAGCGGCTGGAACTGGGGCGACCTGTTCCTGTTCGTCGACCAGAAGTTCTTCAACGGCGCGGAGAACGGTGCGGGGGATACACGCAGCTTCTATGGCGAGTTCAGCCCACGCCTGTCGTTCGGCAAGCTGCTGGGCAAGGATCTGTCGTTCGGCCCAGTCAAGGACGTGCTGCTGGCGGCCACCTACGAATTCGGCGAGGACGAGACCGAAGCCTACCTGCTCGGCCCCGGCTTCGACCTGGACGTTCCGGGCTTCAACTTCTTCAAGCTCAACTTCTACTACCGCCAGCCCGATGGCGACCGCGTCGACCGCAACGGCGATGGCAAGCCGGATGGCAGTGGCGTCTGGCAGGTGACCCCGGCCTGGTCCTACACCCTGCCGCTGGGCAAGTCGGACCTGCTCATCGACGGCTACATCGACTGGGTGGTGGACAACGACGCCAGCTACCACAGCAACTACCACATCAATCCGCAGATCAAGTACGACCTGGGCAAGGCCATGGACTGGGGCGACAAGCAGGTCTACGTCGGCGTGGAGTACAGCTACTGGAAGGACAAGTTCGGTATCCAGGACAGCGCCGCCTTCACCACCACGCAGAACACCGCCAGCCTGCTGCTGAAAGTTCACTTCTGATGCGCCTCACCGACCCGCACCGAGGGTCGGTTCCTGCCGCCTGATTCCGACTTGCCACGAGAACGCTCATGACCACTGAATCGCCCTCTTCGTCCGACCTGATCTACGCCCTGGACGACCGCCCCGCGCCCCTGCCGGCCTTCTTCGCCGCGCTGCAGCATGTCCTGGCCTGCTTCGTCGGCATCGTCACGCCGACGCTGATCATCGGCGGCGTACTCGGCCTGCACGAACAACTGCCCTACCTGATCAGCATGGGCCTGATGGTGTCCGGTGTCGGCACCCTGATCCAGGCCCGCCGCCCCTTCGGCATCGGCGCCGGGATGATCTGCGTGCAGGGCACCAGCTTCGCCTTTCTCAGCGCCGTGCTGGCTGCCGGCCTGATGGTCAAGGCGCGCGGCGGCAGCCCGGACGAGATTCTCGCGATGATCTTCGGCGTGTGTTTCTTCGGCGCCTTCATCGAGATGGTGCTGAGCCGCTTCATCGGCCGCCTGCAGCGCATCGTCACGCCACTGGTCACCGGCATCGTCATCACCATCATCGGCATCAGCCTGATCAAGGTCGGCATCACCGACGTCGGCGGCGGCGTGAAGGCGGAGAACTTCGGCGCGCCGATCAACCTGGCCCTCGGCGCCCTGGTGCTGCTGACCATCATTGTCCTCAACCGCCTGAGCAATCCCTGGCTGCGCCTGTCGGCGATCATCATCGGCCTGCTGATCGGTTCGCTGGCCGCCTGGTTCACCGGCGTGCTGGTGCCCAAGGCGCTGCCGGCACTGCCCCTGGTCAGCCTGCCGCTGCCCTTCCGCTACGGCTTCGACTTCGACTGGATGGCCTTCATTCCGGTCGCGCTGATCTACCTGATCACGGCCATCGAGACCACCGGCGACCTGACCGCCAACTGCATGATCTCGCGCCAGCCGATCAAGGGCCCGCAGTACCTGCAACGCATCAAGGGCGGCGTGTTCGGCGATGGCGTCAGCTCGCTGATCGCCGCCGTGTTCAACACCTTTCCCAACACCACCTTCAGCCAGAACAACGGCGTCATCCAGCTCTCCGGCGTCGCCAGCCGGCACGTCGGCTACTACATCGGCGCGCTGCTCATCGTGCTGGGTCTGTTCCCCGTGCTTGGCGCGATCCTCCAGCAGATTCCCAAGCCGGTGCTGGGTGGCGCCACGCTGGTGATGTTCGGCACCGTCGCCGCAGCCGGTGTCCGCATCCTCGCGCAAGCCCCGCTGGACCGCCGCAGCCTGCTGATCATGGCCACCAGCTTCGGCATCGGCCTCGGCGTGTCGAGCCAGCCGGACCTGCTGAGCCAGATGCCCAGGCTGGTGCAGAACGTGTTCGGCTCGGCGATCACCAGCGGTGGCCTGACGGCGATCCTGATGAACCTGCTGCTGCCACTGGAAGCGCCTCAGACACAGGACTGACGCACGCAGGTCGACGGGCTGACCTGCACGGACTGATCGCAAGCCGCGCGACGTGCGGCGAGCTGGCCACTCCGGCACCCTGCGCCGCGCCATTCTGGTGCGCGGCGCACCCTCTCCGTGCAGCGCATGGCGGACCGGGGCGCTACAGGCAACTTTTCTGGCCATGGAGCTTGTCACCCAGCCAGCGCTGGGGTATCAGTGCAATCGCTCCGCTCCCTGATTCAGTTCGGAATTGCCCATGACCTTCGAAGTCCCCGCCCATAGCAGTAACGGCAAACCCGCCGGGCGCATCCGCCAGAAGAACGAAGAAGCCATCATCAAAGCCGCCGAGGAAGAGTTCGCCCGCCATGGCTTCAAGGGCACCAGCATGAACACCATCGCGCAGAACGTCGGCCTGCCCAAGGCCAACCTGCACTACTACTTCAGCAACAAGCTGGGCCTGTACCTGGCGGTGCTGAGCAACATCCTCGAACTGTGGGACAGCACCTTCAACCACCTGACCGTGGACGACGACCCGGCCGAGGCCCTGGATCGCTACATCCGCGCCAAGATGGAGTTCTCCCGCCGCCACCCGAAGGCCTCGCGCATCTTCGCCATGGAAGTCATCAGCGGCGGCGACTGCCTGTCGCAGTACTTCAACCAGAACTACCTGGAGTGGTTCCGGGGTCGTGCCGCCGTGTTCGAAGCCTGGATCGCCGCCGGCAAGATGGACCCGGTCGAGCCGATCAACCTGATTTTCCTGCTCTGGAGCAGCACCCAGCACTATGCCGACTTCGCCTCGCAGATCTGCCGGGTGAAGCAGTGTTCGCGCCTGACCAAGCAGGACTTCGAGGAAGCTTCGGACCAGCTGGTGCAGATCATCCTCAAGGGCTGCGGCCTGCAAGCCACGCCACGGTAACCTCGTCGTCACAAACCCGCTCTAGTCTGCCGGCCACCAACTGACGAAGAGTGGCCAAACATGCACGACAACGAATCGACCGACCTGCAGCGCCTGGCGATCAGCCGCCGTCGCTTCATCGGCACCGGCGCCCTGGCCGGCGCCGCACTGTTTCTCGCCGGCAGCCCGCTGGGCCGCAGCGCCCTGGCTGCCGGCATCGCCGAAGCCAACTCGACGTTCGGCTTCGCCAACCTGGCCGCCACCCGTGCCGACACCATCACCCTGCCGGCCGGCTATCGCTTCGATCCGCTGATCAGCTGGGGCCAGCCGCTGCATGACGACTCCGCCGCCTACCGCGGTGACGGCAGCCACAGCGCCGCCGAGCAGCTCGGTCAGTTCGGCGAGAACAACGACGGCATGAGCTTCTTCCCCTGGCCAGGCGACAGCGACCGCGCGCTGATGGCCATCAACAACGAATACTGCAACTACCAGTACCTGCTGCAGCACGGCAAGCCGCCGCAGTCGCTGGCGGACGTGCGCAAGGCCCAGGCGGCCGTGGGCGTCACCATCATCGAGGTGCGTCGTGACGCCGCCGGCGCCTGGCAGTTCGTCCAGGGCTCGCCCTACAACCGCCGTATCCACGCCAACCTGCCGATGGAGTTCGCGGGCCCGGCGCGTGGCCACGACCTGCTGAAGACCGCTGCCGACCCGGCGGGTATCGCCCCGCACGGCACCTTCCAGAACTGCTCCAGCGGCATGACCCCGTGGGGCACCTACCTGACCTGCGAGGAAAACTTCACCGACTGCTTCGGCAGCAGCGACGCCACGCTGGCCCTGACGCCCGCGCAGAAGCGCTACAGCGTCAAGCTCGAAGGCGCCAGCGACAACCGCTGGCACCTGTACGACGAGCGCTTCGACATCAGCCGTCATCCCAACGAAGTGAACCGCCACGGCTGGGTCACCGAGATCGATCCGTTCGATCCGCAGTCCAGGCCGATCAAGCGCACCGCGCTGGGCCGCTTCAAGCACGAAAACGCCGCGATCACCACCAGCCGCGACGGCCACGTGGTGGTGTACATGGGCGACGACGAGCGCGGCGAGTTCATCTACAAGTTCGTCAGCCGTGATCGCTTCAAGGCCGAAGACCCTGCCGCCAACCGCCACCTGCTGGACCACGGCGACCTGTATGTCGCACGTCTCGGCGGCCAGGAAGGCGAGCAGCGCGGCAGCGGCCAGTGGCTCAAGCTGGCCTTCGGTCACAACGGCCTGACCCGCGAGAACGGCTTCAGCGACCATGGCGACGTGCTGATCCGCGCCCGTGCCGCCGGCAGCCAGGTCGGCGCCACGCGCATGGACCGCCCGGAGTGGATCGCCGTCAGCCCGAAAGACGGCCAGGTCTACTGCACCCTGACCAACAACGTCCAGCGCGGCACGGAAGGCCAGCCGGTGGACGCGGCCAACCCACGCGCCAACAACGTCTACGGGCAGATCCTGCGCTGGCGTGAAGCCGGTGGTGATGCGGCCGCCGAGCGTTTCGAGTGGGACCTGTTCGTGGTCGCTGGCAATCCGCAGGCACATCCCGGCAGCGCCAATGCCGGCTCGGCCAACGTCAATGCCGGCAACATGTTCAACAGCCCCGATGGCCTCGCCTTCGACAAGGACGGCCGGCTGTGGATCCAGACCGACGGCAACTACAGCGACGCGGGTGACTTCGCCGGCATGGGCAACAACCAGATGCTCTGCGCCGAGCCGCTCAGCGGCGAGATCCGCCGCTTCCTGGTCGGCCCGCGCGGCTGCGAGATCACCGGCGTGGCCTTCGCCCCGGACCAGCGCGCCCTGTTCGTCGGCGTGCAGCATCCCGGCGAAGATGGCCAGTCGAGCTTCCCTGACCACCGCGACGGCATGCGCCCACGCTCCACGGTGGTGGTGATCCGCCGCGAGGACGGCGGCGTGATCGGCGCCTGACGCCAGGCCGCGCAGCATGACGCCCGCCAGGCTTATACTGGCGGGCGTTTTTCATTGTCCGGCCAACCGATATGCCCAGTACCCTGCTCGGCCCCAGCGAATACCGCGAGGAGATCCGCAAGAGCCGCTTTCTCGCGCTCGCGGCGCCGGTCGCCAGCGCCGCCGAGGCCCAGGCCTTCATCGACCGCCACAGTGACCTGGCCGCCTCGCACAACTGCTGGGCGTGGAAGGTCGGCAACCAGTACCGCTTCAACGACGACGGCGAACCCGGCGGCACCGCCGGCCGGCCGATCCTTGCCGCCATCGAAGGACAGGACTGCGACCAGGTGGCCGTGCTGGTGATCCGCTGGTACGGCGGCATCCAGCTCGGCACCGGTGGCCTCGCACGGGCCTACGGCGGCAGCGCGGCCAGATGCCTGCAGCTGGGCGAGCGCGAGGAACTGGTGACGCGCCTGGCGCTCAGCTGTCACCTGCAGTTCGCCGAGCTGCCGCTGTTCAAGGCACGCTTGGGCGAGTTCGACGCCCAACTCGCCAGCGAAGAGTACGATGCCAGTGGTGCGCGCCTGCAACTGGCCGTCCCGGCCGAACGCCAGGACGCCCTGGCCCGCCTGCTGGCCGACATCAGCCGTGGCCGCGAGCAGTTGCACAAACCATGAAGCGCCTGCGTCCGCTCCTGCTGCTGGGCATGAGCCTGAGCGCACAGGCGCAGGTGGAAGAACAGCTGCAGTACCAGTACTACGACGTGACCATCGCCGCCGGCGAGTCCTTGCGCCAGGCACTCAGCCAGGCCTCGACGATTCGCCAGAACGGGCAGGTCTACCATGCCTATACGCGCTGGGGCGTGACGTGGAACTACTGGTGGCAGGAGGCGCGCGACGGACGCTGCCGCCTGACGCTGAGCCGCACCCGGCTGAGCGCACAGGTGACCCTGCCGCGCCTTGGCGGTGGCGACGCCCGGCAACGCCAGCGCTTCGCGCACTACCTGCAGGCGCTGCGCGAACATGAGCTGGGGCACTACCGCATCGGTCAGGCGGCCGCCGCCGACATCGATGCCGCGCTGCTGGCCACGGCTGAGTCCCCCAGCTGCAGCGAGCTGCAACGGCACGCCAACCAGCGCGCCAATGCCGTGCTGCAACGGTATGTCGAACGGGAGCGTGGCTACGACCGCGACACCGGCCATGGTCGCAGCCAGGGTGCCTGGCTGGCGGAGTAACTGCGCTATGCTGAGCCGTCCCTCTCATCCCTCATGGAGCCTGATATGACCGCGCCCCGATCCATCCTGATCATCGGAGCCTCACGCGGCCTCGGCCTCGGCCTGGCCAGTGAATTCGTCGCCCAGGGCTGGGCCGTTACCGCCACCGTGCGCAGCGCCGCACAGCAGGCGCCGCTGCTGGCACTGCCCGGCGTGCGTGTGGAGCAGCTGGAGATGACCGACCCGGCCAGCCTCGAACAGCTGGCCCAGCGCCTGAGTGGTCAGCAGTTCGACGTCATCTTCGTCAACGCCGGGGTCGCCGGCCCGTCGCACCACAGCACCGCACAGGCCAGCTCCGAGGAAATGGGCCAGCTGTTCCTGACCAACGCCGTCGCCCCGCTGCGCGTGGCCGAGCGCCTGCTGGCGAACCTGGCCAGCGGGCACGGGCTGATAGTGCTGATGAGTTCGATCCTCGGCAGCATCGAGGCCGGTGCGGGTCTCGGCATGCCGCTGTACGGCGCCAGCAAGGCTGCGCTCAACCACCTTGCGCAGTGCTTCGTGCGGACTCAGGACAACCCCGGCCTCGGGGTCCTGCTGATGCATCCGGGCTGGGTGCGCACCGACATGGGCGGCGCCGATGCCCCGCTGGATATCGCCAGCAGTTGCAAGGGCATGGTCGCGCAGGTCAGCGCCGCCGTAGGCCAGGCCGGGCTGCGCTACCAGGACTACGAGGGCAACCCGCTGCCCTGGTAACGCCTCCCCTTCGCGCGTGCAGCATCAGGGGCGGGCAACGCCTGCCCGCCCCGGTCTTTTAGCCGAACGAAGCACTTTCGCGCCCGAGCGCACAACCCGGGGCGCGTGATCGTTGTACCTTACCGGCCTTGAACACACTCGCAGGATGCGAGCCTCCCCAACCACGACCTGGGTCTAGGTAAATGGACAACCTGTATCAGCCCCCGAAAGCCGAACTGCTGGACGAACAATCCCCTTCCCGTAGCGCCTTCTTCGTCACCTCCAGGGACAAGCTCCATCTGCTGTATTTCGCCACCTTCGGCCTGTACGCCATCTACTGGTTCTACAAGCAGTGGGACAGCCAACGCGCCGCGATGCTGCCCAGGAAGATCGCGCCGGCAGCACGCTCGATCTTTCAGATTTTTTTCACCCACTCGCTGTGCCGTCTGATCAGTGAACACAAGCAGCGCCAGGGCCTGGCGTCGTGGGATTACTCGGGCACCGCCTGGCTCTACGTCGCCCTGGCCGTGGCCAACAATGGCTTGTTCCGCGTGGAGATGCAGAACGGTGTTCTCGACCTGCTGCTGTTGATCGGCTGCGTGGCGGTCCCCGCCCTTCCCCTGGCGCAGATCCAGCAGCACGCCAACCAGGCCAGCGGCGATGACACCGGGAAGAGCAACGCCCGAATCAGCGGCTACAACCTGCTGTTCATCATCCCCGGGGCTCTGCTCTGGATGCTCGTACTGGTTGGCGTTTTTCTCTGAACTCGAAGCGTTGCCGGTCGGGCAGCGTCACGCTCGCACCGAACCCGCCCCAGGGTGGACAGGCTTCGCGCTATCCACCCTACGCCCTGATCTCGCTGACCAGCAGCTCGAACGCGGCGCAGCCGAAGAACGCGGCAAACACCCCCTCGAACAGGGCCCTGGCCTTCATGTACAGGCGCCAGTCTCCTGAGCGAGGGCAGATGCCGGACATGCAACCCAGACTGCCAGCAAGTCGCAGTCGCGGCCAAGGCCTGTCCCACGGATTCGTGACAAGCATCGTGACGCCTGCCGAGGCACGCGCAAATACGGTGCGCGGGATGCCCACGATGGATCGGCGCGCACCAATGCCGGGCATGGGCATCCGTCACTCCAGGCGGCAAGCCCCCTGCCAGGCTTTTCTGACTCTCTGGCCAAGTTTTTGCTTTAGCCCCGCTCAGTTACTTCCATGAGCGCTTTCCATGTCCGCCTCACCCGATTTCCCGCGTCTGCAGCTGACGTCCATCAGCAAGCAGTACCCCGGCTGCCTGGCCAACGACCGCGTCGACCTGAGCATCGCCCCCGGCGAGATACGCGCCCTGCTCGGCGAGAATGGTGCCGGCAAGAGCACCCTGATGAAGATCATCTACGGCGTCACCCAGCCCAGCAGTGGCGAGATCCGCTGGCAGGGTGACGCCTTGACCATGCGCGACCCGGCCATGGCGCGCCGCCTGGGCATCGGCATGGTGTTCCAGCACTTCTCGCTGTTCGAGACCCTGAGCGTCGCCGAGAACATCGCCCTGGCGATGGGCGCGGACGCCGCTACGCCGAAACAGCTGGAACCAAGGATTCGCGAGGTATCGCAGCGCTACGGCATGGCGCTGGAACCGACGCGCCTGGTCCACAGCCTGTCCATCGGTGAGCGCCAGCGGGTGGAGATCGTCCGTTGCCTGATGCAGGACATCAAGCTGCTGATCCTCGATGAGCCGACGTCGGTGCTCACCCCACAGGAAGCCGACGAGCTGTTCGTCACCCTGCGCCGCCTGGCCGCCGAAGGCTGCAGCATCCTCTTCATCAGCCACAAGCTCGGCGAGGTGCGCGCGCTGTGCCAGAGCGCCACGGTGCTGCGTGGCGGGCGCGTATCCGGTCATTGCGTACCGGCCGAGTGCAGCGATCTGCAGTTGGCACGGCTGATGGTCGGCGACGCCGAGGGCCTGGAAAGCAGCTACCCGAAAGTCAGCGGCGGCCTGCCACGCCTGCGCGTGGATGACCTCAGCTGGCACAACCCCGACCCGTTCGGCTGCTCGCTGCAGAACATTCGCCTGGAGGTACGCTGTGGCGAGATCGTCGGTATCGCCGGGGTGGCTGGCAATGGCCAGGACGAGCTGCTCGCCCTGCTCAGCGGTGAAAGCCGCCTGCCCCGTGCCGAGCGCGAACGCATCAGCCTCGATGCGGCGCCTGTGGCCAACCTGTACCCGGACGCACGGCGCCAGCTGGGCCAGGCCTTCGTCCCCGCCGAACGCCTCGGCCACGGCGCGGTGCCGGAGATGAGCCTGGTCGACAACGCGCTGCTCACCGCCTTCGGCCAGGGTCTGGTCAAGGCCGGCCTGGTGCAGCGGGGCAAGGTGCGTGCACTGGCCGAGGAGATCATCCGCCGCTTCGCGGTGAAGACCCCGGATGCCGACACGGCCGCGCGCAGCCTGTCCGGTGGCAACCTGCAGAAGTTCATCCTTGGCCGGGAAATCCTGCAACAGCCCAGGCTGCTGATCGCCGCGCACCCGACCTGGGGCGTGGACGTCGGCGCGGCCGCCGCCATCCACCGCGCGCTGATTGCCCTGCGCGATGCCGGCGCGGCGATCCTGGTGATCTCCGAAGACCTCGACGAGCTGTTCCAGATCAGCGACCGCATCGGTGCGCTGTGCAGCGGGCGCCTGTCGCCGCTGAGCGAGACCGCGCAGGTCAGTACCGTGGAAGTCGGCCGCTGGATGGCCGGTGAATTCGATCAACCCGCCGCTGCCGCGGCCTGCTGACGGAGCCGTCATGCTGTTATCCCTGCAACCCCGCGGCCAGGCGTCGCGCCTCATGCTCTGGCTGTCGCCCCTGCTCGCCGCCGTGCTGACCCTGCTCAGCGGCGTGCTGCTGTTCACCCTGCTCGGGCATGACCCGCTGGAGACCCTGCACACCCTGCTGATCGCCCCGCTCAGCGACTGGTATGGCGTGTCCGAGCTGCTGGTCAAGGCGCTGCCGATCCTGCTCTGCGCCCTCGGCCTGGCCGTGGCCTATCAGGCCCGTATCTGGAACATCGGCGCCGAAGGCCAACTGCTGATGGGCGCACTGGCCGGCAGCGCCATGGCCCTGCAACTGATCGACTGGGACAGCCGCTGGGCCCTGGCCTGGGTGGTGCTCGCCGGCACCTGCGCCGGCGCGGCCTGGGCCGGACTCACCGCGTGGCTGCGCACGCAGTTCAACGCCAACGAGATCCTCACCAGCATCATGCTCAACTACATTGCGTTGAACCTGCTGCTGTTCTTCGTCCACGGCCCGCTGAAGGAACCGGCCGGGTTCAACTTTCCCGAGTCGGCCATGTTCGGCGATGCCAGCCGCCTGCCGCTGCTCAGCGAGGACGGCCGCCTGCACGGCGGCCTGTACCTGGCGCTGCTGGCCCTGGTGGCGGTGTGGGTGCTGCTGCACAGGAGCTTTCTCGGCTTCCAGATCAAGGTGCTCGGCCTCGACAGCCGCGCCGCCGGCTTCGTCGGCTTTCGCGAGAAACGCCTGGTGTGGTTCGCCCTGCTGGTCAGCGGCGCGCTGGCCGGTGTGGCTGGCGTCGGTGAAGTGGCCGGCCCCATCGGCCAGCTGGTGCCGCAGGTTTCCCCCGGCTACGGCTATGCGGCGATCACCGTGGCCTTTCTCGGCCGCCTCAACCCACTCGGCATCGTCGTCGCCAGCCTGCTGATGGCGCTGCTCTACCTGGGCGGCGAGAACGCGCAGATGAACCTCAACCTGCCGCAGGCGATCACCCAGCTGTTCCAGGGGATGATGCTGTTCTACCTGCTGGCCTGCGACGTGCTGATTCTCTACAAGCCACGCTTCGCATGGCGCTTCAGGCTGCAGGCCACAAGCCGCAAGCAGGAGTCCGCCGCGTGACCTACCTCCATCCTTCTTTTTCTTGCCGCTTGCAGCTTGAGGCGTGACGCATATGGATCTCGATCTGTTGACCAATATCTTCTACGCCATGGTGCGCACCGGCACGCCGCTGCTGCTGGTGGCCCTGGGCGAGCTGGTGTGCGAGAAGAGCGGCGTGCTCAACCTCGGCCAGGAAGGCATGATGCTGTTCGGCGCGGTGATCGGTTTCATCGTCGCGCTGAGCACCGGCAGCCTGTGGCTGGGCGTGCTGCTGGCGATCGCCGCCGGCATGCTGCTGTCACTGCTGTTCGCCGCCGTGGCGCTGGGCTTCAACGCCAACCAGGTGGCCACCGGCCTGGCGCTGACCATCTTCGGTGTCGGCCTGTCCACCTTCGTCGGCGCCGCCTGGGTCGGCAAGCCGCTGTCCGGTTTCGAGCCCATCGTCATTCCGCTGTTGGCGGACATTCCGCTGGTCGGGCGCATGCTGTTCGCCCAGGACGTGCTGATCTACCTGTCGTTCGCCCTCTTCGCCCTGGTCACCTGGGTGCTGCTGAAAAGCCGCATCGGCCTGATCATCCAGGCTGTCGGCGAAAACCCGGACGCCGCCAGTGCCATGGGCCTGCCGGTGCTGCGCGTGCGTACCCTGGCGGTGCTGTTCGGCGGCGCCATGGCCGGCCTGGCGGGCGGCTACCTGTCGTTGGCCTACACGCCGATGTGGGCGGAGAACATGACCGCCGGCCGTGGCTGGATCGCCCTGGCGCTGGTGGTGTTCGCCAGCTGGCGGGTCCTGCGCGTGCTGCTCGGCGCCTACCTGTTCGGCCTGGCCAGCATCCTCCACCTGGTGGCACAGGGCATCGGCCTGTCGATCCCCTCCAACCTGCTGGCCATGCTGCCCTACGTCGCCACCATCGTGGTGCTGGTGCTGCTCTCGCGCGATGCGATCAAGACCCGGCTGTACGCACCGGTATCGCTGGGCCAGCCCTGGCAGCCGGGACATTGAAACCGATGAATCGCGGCTGAAGCCGCTCCTACACGAACAACGCATGCCTCTGTAGGAGCGGCTTCAGCCGCGATGCGCTCACAGCCACACCGCGTCCCAGAGCGGGTAATCAGCCACCCGCCTCACCAGTCCGGCCCGGATAGGATTGGCAATCACATAACGCGCAACCGCCCGTACATCCTCTTCTTGCCGCAGAGCCCGATCATGGAAACCGTGCTGCCACAGGGCGCCGCTTCGCGACAGACGCTGATTGATCTGCCGCGCGCTGCGGCCTTTAACCCGACGCATCAGCTCATTCAGTGGCGTGCGCTCGAGTTGCACCAGCCAGTGCAGGTGATCAGGCATCACGACCCAGGCCAGTGAATGCACCAGACCGAGTTCATGAGCCTCACGCAGTTCAGCGACCAGCAGCCGCCCAAGGGTAAGATCCTTGAACAGGGCTTCGCGCCCCAGCAGCACGCTCGTCAGCAAGTAGATGCGAGCCGGTTCGGAGAATCGCCCACGGCGCAGTGCATCCGCATGCGGTTTGCCTGAAAGAAGCATTCCCTTGCCTCCTGAGCTTGACCGACTCTGTATAGCAGCAATCATCGATCGCGGCTGAAGCCGCTCCTACACGAACAGCGCATGTCTGTAGGAGCGGCTTCAGCCGCGATGCGCTCACAGCCACACCGCGCCCCATGGCGGGTAATCGACAAGCCGCCTCATCAGGCTTGCCCACCCTGCCGCGCTCCATTCGTACCGCGTCCAGGCTCCTGCGGTAGCAACGGTATCGTCGCTCCGGCCCCGGAAGCTGGGCATTGAAACCGATGAATCGCGGCTGAAGCCGCTCCTACACGAACAGCGCATGCCTGTAGGAGCGGCTTCAGCCGCGATGCGCTCACAGCCACACCGCGCCCCATGGCGGGTAATCGACAAGCCGCCTCATCAGGCCTGCTGCGACCTGACCGGCCACAGCTGTGCGACCGCCCAGGCCAGCTCGAAGAACAGGAAGATCGCGATCAGTGGCGTAGCGCCGTGCATCAGCGCGTAGATCTGCCAGGTGGAGAACAGCACGCGACCCGCCCCGTCGTAGCGGCCGAACACCGCCTGCGGATCACGGATGCGCAGCACCGACCAGACGCAGACGATCGAGCCCATGAGGTTGGCCAGCAACAGGTGCATCGGCTCGAACGGCGGCAGCGCGCCAGGCAGGCCAAGGCCCTGGTGCAGGGTCTGCAGCAGGCCGTGCAGGGCCATGAAGCTCCAGGGCGTGACGAAGGCGGCGGTCACCAGCAGGTCGTACCAGCCACCGGCGCGTACCAGCCGGCGATAGTTTTCGGGCGTCCACATGGGTAATGCTCCAATCATTCAGGGAGCACTCAGGCTAAAGCCTGGAGTATGCTCCAAGGTCAACCCCCACCGAGTGCCGAGCATGCGTATCGGAGAATTGGCCGCAGCCTGCGAAGTGAGCCGTGACACGCTGCGTTTCTACGAACAGCGCGGGCTGATCGCCGCACGCCGCAATGACAACGGTTACCGCGACTACCCGGCCGAAACGGCGCAGCTGGTCACCTATATCCGCACGGCCCAGCGCCTGGGATTCAGCCTCGGCGAGATCGGCAGCCACATCGGCGAGCTGTGGCAGGCCAGTGACCCGGACCAGGCCGTCACCCGGCTGCTGCAGGACAAGCTGGCGCTGATCGAGCAGCGCATCGAGGAGTTGCAGCACCTGCGCGGCGAGCTCCAGCAGCGCCTGGCCACCACCTGCCCGTTGCGCCGCTGACAGGCGGGACGCATTGCATGCTGACCCGAAAGTCAGCTATCGTCACCACACGTCGCGCGCGACGCACCTGGATCAGCAGACAGGGTCAACACTGAGCTGGCTTACCTGAAATCAACCTCAGAGGAGCCACTCAATGGCTGCTACCCGTATCTGGATCAAGACTCCCCTCGCCATCTTCACCGCCAACGACCTGGACGCCAGTGGCGGCCTGGTGGTCGAAGACGGTCGCATCGTCGAACTGCTCGGCGCCGGCCAGCAGCCCGCAGCACCCTGCCAGCAGGTGTTCGATGCGCGCGAGCACGTCGTGCTGCCCGGCCTGGTCAACACCCACCATCACTTCTACCAGACCCTCACCCGCGCCTGGGCGCCGGTGGTCAACCAGCCGCTGTTTCCCTGGCTGAAGACGCTCTACCCGGTGTGGGCCCGCCTCACCCCGAAGAAGCTCGCCCTGGCCAGCAAGGTGGCCCTGGCCGAACTGCTGCTGTCGGGCTGCAGCACGGCGGCCGATCACCACTACCTGTTCCCCGGTGGCCTGGAGAACGCCATCGACGTGCAGGTCGAAGCCGTGTGCGAGCTGGGCATGCGCGCCATGCTCACCCGTGGTTCGATGAGCCTGGGCGAGGCCGATGGCGGCCTGCCGCCGCAGCAGACGGTGCAGCAGGGCGAGGTGATCCTGGCGGACAGCCAGCGCCTGATCGGCCAGTACCACGAGCGCGGCGATGGCGCGCAGATCCAGATTGCCCTAGCGCCCTGCTCGCCCTTCTCGGTGACCCAGGACATCATGCGCCAGAGCGCCCAGCTCGCCGATGAGCTGGACGTACGCCTGCACACCCACCTGGCGGAAACCCTCGACGAGGAAGACTTCTGCCTGCAGCGCTTCGGCCTGCGCACCGTGGACTACCTGGACAGCGTCGGCTGGCTCGGCCCGCGTACCTGGCTGGCCCATGGCATCCACTTCAACCCGGACGAGATCGCCCGCCTCGGCGCCGCTGGCACCGGTATCTGCCATTGCCCCAGCTCCAACATGCGCCTGGCCTCGGGCATCTGCCCCAGCGTGGAACTGGAGGCCGCCGGCGCGCCACTGGGCCTGGGCGTCGACGGCTCGGCCTCCAACGATGCCTCGAACATGATCCTCGAAGCGCGCCAGGCGCTGTATATCCAGCGCCTGCGCTACGGGGCCGAGCAGATCACCCCGCAGCGCGTGCTCGGCTGGGCCAGCAAGGGCTCGGCGCAACTGCTGGGACGCAGCGACATCGGCGAGCTGGCAGTGGGCAAGCAGGCCGACCTGGCGCTGTTCAAGCTCGACGAGCTGCGCTTCTCCGGCAGCCATGACCCGCTCTCCGCCCTGCTGCTGTGCGGCGCCGACTGCGCCGACCGGATGATGATCGGCGGCACCTGGCGGGTCGTCGACGGGCAGATCGAAGGCCTGGACGTGGCGCAACTGATCGCCGACCACCGCCAGGCGGCGCGCGAGCTGATCGCCGGCTGACCTCGTCTTCACAGGCGGGATCGCAGCCAGCGATACCAAGCCCTCAGGCCATAGGGCCAGTCACGGCTGAAGCCCCTCCCACGCGGCCCTTCCCACAAGAACAGCGCCACCCTGTGGGAGGGGCGTTCGCCACGACCATCGTGTCCTCCATGCGAGGGCTGGCGCGACGCACCACAACACGACATGCACGCCTGCCACGCACCAATACGGCTCCGGCGTCGGGCCTGGCGCGCAGGGGAAACGCCACCACCTCCGCTATTTGTCCTGTTGGTCAGCTTTTTGCAGTCATGGGATCAGCCAACCAACGGCCATCCCAATACCAAGACTGGAGCTCCACCCACCATGTTCGAGAAGAGCAAGAAACCGCTGCTGCGCACCCTCGTCGCCGCCCTCGGCTTTGGCGCCATGCTCAGTGCTTCCGCCGCCGATCCGCTGAAGGTCGGCTTCGTCTACATCGGCCCCATCGGCGACCATGGCTGGACCTATCAGCACGAGCAGGGCCGGCAGATGCTGATCAAGGAACTCGGCGACAAGGTCACCACCAGCTTCGTCGAGAACGTGCCGGAAGGCGCCGACGCCGAACGCGTGATTCGCAACATGGCCAAGGGTGGCTTCGACCTGATCTTCACCACCTCCTTCGGCTACATGAACCCGACGATCAAGGTGGCCAAGCAATTCCCCAAGGTGACCTTCGAACACGCCACGGGCTACAAGCAGGACAAGAACGTCGGCACCTACCTGTCGCGCTCCTATGAAGGCCGCTACGTCGGCGGCTTCCTCGCGGCGAAGATGACCAAGACCAAGAAGGTCGGCTATATCGCCTCCTTCCCGATTCCCGAGGTGATCCGCGACATCAACGCCATCCAGCTGGCCCTGGACAAGTACAACCCGGGCACCGAGATCAAGGTGGTGTGGGTCAACACCTGGTTCGATCCGGGCAAGGAATCCGATGCCGCCAACGCGCTGATCGATCAGGGCGTGGACGTGCTGTTCCAGCACACCGACAGCCCGGCGCCGATCCAGACCGCCGAGCGCCGTGGGGTCTACTCCGTGGGCTACGCCTCGGACATGGCTCACTTCGGACCCAAGGCCGTGCTCACCTCCATCGTCAACGACTGGGGCCCGCACTACGTGAAATCCGCCCAGGCGGTGATCGACGGCACCTGGCAACCCCAGGACTTCTGGGGCGGCCTGGCCGAGGACACCATCGAGCTTCCTATCAGTGACCTGGTGCCGGCCGACGTGAAGAGCGAAGCCGAGCAGATCATCGCCG
This sequence comes from Ectopseudomonas khazarica, assembly GCF_017915135.1. NCBI lineage: Bacteria > Pseudomonadati > Pseudomonadota > Gammaproteobacteria > Pseudomonadales > Pseudomonadaceae > Ectopseudomonas > Ectopseudomonas khazarica. The sequence goes on from NZ_CP068551.1 coordinate 4,364,885, forward strand.
ACATCCGCAGCGGCGCGTTCCACCCCTTCACCGGCCCGATCAAGGACCAGAGCGGCGCGGTGCGCATCGCCGAAGGCGTGAGTGCAAGCAACGCCGAGCTGGCCTCGATGAACTACTACGTGGAAAACGTGAAGGCCGAACTGCCCAAGTAAGCACTCGCCACGGCCTGCGGCACCCGCCGCAGGCATCGCGGCCGAGGCAGACACCTCAGCCACGACGACTCGACCACCACCGATGCCGTCCCTGCCGATCTTCGGCAGAACCGCATCCAGGGGATCTCGTACGAGGTCCTTTTTCGCTGCCCTGGGTACGAGAAGACTCGCAGCAACTCCCCGGAGCTTTTATGAACAGCCTGCCCATCATCGATATCGCCCCCCTGTACAGCGACGACGCATCCGCCTGGCCCGCCGTGGCCGAGGCCATCGACCGCGCCTGCCGCGACCGGGGCTTCTTCTACATCGTCGGGCACCCCATCGGCGGCACGCGCATCGACGCCCTGCTGAGTGCGGCGAAGACCTTCTTTGCCCTGCCTGCCGAAGAGAAACTCAGGATCGACATCACCCAGACCGCTCATCACCGTGGCTACGGCGCGATCGCCACGGAACAGCTCGACCCGAACCAGCCGAGCGACCTGAAGGAAACCTTCGACATGGGCTTCCACATGCCTGCCGACCACCCCGAGGTGCTGGCCGGCAAACCGCTACGCGGGCCGAACCGTCACCCGGATCTGCCGGGCTGGGCCGCACTGCTGGAACAACACTACGAGGACATGCAGGACCTGGCCAGAACCCTGCTGCGCGCCATGGCCATGGCGCTGGACATCGACCGGGACTTCTTCGATGCGCGTTTCCACGAGCCGATCAGCGTACTGCGCATGATCCACTACCCACCGCGCCACACCGCCACCAGTGCCGATCAGCAAGGTGCCGGCGCGCACACCGACTACGGCTGCATCACCCTGCTCTACCAGGACGATGCCGGCGGCCTGCAGGTCCGCGCACGCGATGGCGAGTGGATCGACGCCCCGCCGCTCGCCGGCAGCTTCGTGGTCAACATCGGCGACATGATGGCGCGCTGGAGCAACGACCGTTACACCTCGACGCCACATCGCGTGATCAGCCCGCGGGGAGTGGACCGCTACTCCATGCCGTTCTTCGCCGAACCGCATCCCGACACACTGATCGACTGCCTGCCGAACTGCTCCAGCGCGGACAACCCGCCCAGGTATTCGCCGGTGACCAGCGCCGAATACCTGCTGTCGCGCTTCGCCGATACCTATGCGTACCGACGGGAAGAGGCATAGGGCTGGTTGCCTCGCCGGGTAGATGACGTTCTTCTCATCCACCGTTGCGGCAGCGGAACCTGCGCATCGGCGGACATGCAGAGCGATGTCCACACTGCGTATGGATGACCTGCAAAGCGAATTCATTCGCGATGGCTACCGACTCGGCGCCCGCGAACAAATACTCTGGCGGCATGACTGCGCAGGGTGGATGACGCTCTTCTCATCCACCGTTTCGGCAGCGGAACCTGCGCATCGGTGGACATGCAGAGCGATGTCCACCCTGCGTATGGATGGCCTGTGGGAGGGGCTTTAGCCGCGACAGCCGGCGGCCGGTCTGTCGCGGCTAAAGCGGATCGCCGCCCGGCCCTCCACACAGCAAATTCCTGTCCCTGCGGTTAAACTTTACGACTACCTCAAGCCTGACCACGAGATCCGACCATGCCCGAATGGCTCAATGCCCTGCCCAAGGCCGAACTGCACCTGCACCTGGAGGGCTCGCTGGAGCCGGAACTGCTGTTCGCCCTGGCCGAACGCAACCAGATCGCCCTGCCCTGGAGCGATGTCGAGGCCCTGCGTGCGGCCTACGCGTTCAACAACCTGCAGGAGTTTCTCGATCTGTATTACGCCGGCGCCAACGTCCTGCGTACCGAGCAGGACTTCTACGACCTGACCTGGGCCTACCTGCAACGCTGCAAGGCGCAGAACGTCATCCACGTCGAACCCTTCTTCGATCCGCAGACCCACACCGACCGGGGCATTCCCTTCGAAGTGGTGTTGCGCGGCATCCAGCAGGCGCTGCGCGACGGCGAGCAGCAACTGGGCATCAGCCACGGCCTGATCCTCAGTTTCCTGCGCCACCTGCCCGAGGACGAAGCGTTCAAGACCCTGGAACAGGCGATGCCGTTCCGCGACGCCTTCATCGGCGTCGGCCTCGACAGTTCGGAAAAGGGCTTCCCGCCGCGCCTGTTCGAGCGGGTGTTCGCCAAGGCACGCAGCGAGGGCCTGCATGCGGTGGCACATGCCGGCGAGGAAGGGCCGCCCGAGTACATCTGGGAGGCCCTGGACCTGCTCAAGATCAAGCGAATCGACCACGGCGTACGCGCCATCGAGGACGAACGCCTGATGCAGCGCATCATCGACGAGCAGATCCCGCTGACCGTGTGCCCGCTGTCCAACATCAAGCTGTGCGTGTTCGAGCACATGCGCCAGCACAACATTCTCGAGATGCTCGAGCGCGGCGTGAAGGTGACGGTCAACTCGGATGATCCCGCCTATTTCGGCGGCTATGTCGGCGAGAACTTCGCCGCCCTGCATGAACACCTGGGCATGACCGAAGCGCAGGCCCAGCGCCTGGCGCAGAACAGCCTGGATGCGCGCCTGGCCTGAGCAAGAGCGTCGCCGCTGAAGCCCCTCCCACAACCGTGGGAGGGGCTTTAGCCGCGACCATAGGTTCAGTGCTCGTCCAGCTTGCGGCGCCTGCCGGTCACCATCGACAACGGCAGGTTGTCGCGCAACCGGTAGCTCTCGAACAGCGCGGCGACGACATGCAATCCAACCAGTGCCATCAGGGCATTGGCACAGAATTCGTGGATTTCCAGCGGCAGGTCGGCGCCCCAGAAGTAGTCGACCTCCTCCATCAGAAAGCCGGTCACACCCAGGCCGAGCATCAGCGCCATCATCAGGATCATCACCAGCGCCCCCAGCGGCGAATGCCCCAGGCGGTGATACGCTCGCCCGGACAGCAGCGCCCGCAGGTGCTCGCCCAAACGCGCAGGGGTTGGCCAGAAATCCGCCCAGCGCGCCGCCGGCGTACCGACGAAGCCCCACACCAGACGGATCGCCAGCCAGGCCACGGCGTAGTAACCGAACCAGCGGTGCCAGTTCTCGCCTTCCTCGGTGAAGAAGTAGTTGGCCAGGAACGCGCCGGCCAGGGACCAGTGAAACAGGCGCACCAGCGGGTCCCACAGGCGCACGGTCGCGCGGTTCATCAGCCTTCCACGTTGCTCTTGACCGGCTTGCCGCTGACCGGGTCGAAGTAGATTTCGACCTTCTTGCCGGCCTTGTCGAAGCCATAGATCTCGTAGCAGTTGCCGCTGGTGACCTTGAATTTCTTGATCTGGTAGCCCTCGGCCTTCAGCTCGCTCTGGAACTTGTCCTGGTCCTGCCACTGCGCCTGGTCAACGTTGGTGCATTGCGTGGCGGCAAAGCTTGCCGGGGCGGCCAGCAGCAGGGAAAGCAGAAACATCTGGTTCATCGTGTCGTCCTCGAAGCAGTGGAAAGTTGTTTGCTGCGGGGAGGCACTATCACACCTGAACCTTAAGGCTCTCTTAGCGCGCAGAAAATCTTGGCGCGGATGCAATCCGGGACCTGCTCGATGGCCCCGGGTTGCATCCGGACTACAGCACTCAAGTCCCTGCACAAGGGATGGCTCAGAAGTCGTAATCGACCTTGGCCCAGAAGGTACGCCCCGGCTCGTCGATACGGGTGTCGCCGGGGAAGCCGAATCCGGCGTTGCCAGCCAGGTTGAGGTGCTCGGCGTAGCGTTTGTCGAACAGGTTGTCGACGCCGGCACTGAGCTTGACCTCGGAGGTCAGGCGATAGGCGCCGTTGAGCGAGAACACGCCGAAGCCGGCGCTCTCGTCGAGGTCCTGCCCCACCACATTGCCCCGCCCCTCGGCGATGCGCCCCTGGCCATCGACCACGCGCCACAGTGCGCCGACGCTCCAGTCGTCGCGCTGGTAGCTCAATCCCAGGCGCGCCTCCAGCGGCGGCATCTGCGGCAGCGCCTCGTCGTCACTGCTGTTCTTGCCCCAGGCATAGGCCAGGGTCGCGTCAGCCTTCCAGTTGCTCGCGAAGCTGTAGGCCACGCCCAGCTCGCCACCCATGATGCGTGCATCGACGTTGTCGGCACGGGTGTTCATGCCCCGGTAGTCGAACAGGATGTAGTCGCGAACCTGCCCGGCATAGGCCGAGGCCCAGGCTTGCAGCGCGTCGTTCTGGTACTGGATGCCGACATCCAGCTGGGTGGTCTTCTCCGGCTTGATGCCATCGAAGGCGTTGTCCGCGCCGGCCGGACCATTGAGCCCGGCGGAGAACAGTTCCCAGTAATCGGGGAAACGCTGCACGTGGCCGATGCCGGCATAGACGGTGGTCGGCGAACCGGCCAGGTCATGCTCGTACCGCACGAAGCCGCTGGGCAGGGTGTCGGCCCGGGTCTCCCCCGCCGTCGGGTTGGCCGTGCTGATGCCCATCATGCTGCTGAAGCGCTGGCGGAAATCCTTCGCCGAGGCGCGGTCGAGGCGGGCGCCGGAGATCAGCCGATCACGCTCGGCCAGGCTCCAGGTGGCTTCCGCGAACACGCCGTAGTTGTGCATCAGCGCATCCTTGTTCCACGGGTAGCGATCGGCATCGGTGTAACCGCTCATCATGCTGTAGCTGGAAAGACGCGCACGGTGCTCGCTGCGCTGGGCGTCGACACCGGTGATCAGCTCGAGCTCATCCCAGCGCCAGGTGGCAGCCAGGCGCGCACCGAGGGTGCGGCGATCGACCTGCGAGGCCATCGGCATGGCCATCATGCTGCTCGGGTCCGACACGCGCAGGCGAAAGTTGTCCATGATGTGGTCGGTATAGTTGTAGTAGACCTTGGCCTCCACCTTATCCAGCACGTCACCGAGGTTGCTGCGTTCGATACGCAGGCCGAGGCTTTCGCGCTTGAACTGGGTGCCATCCATGCCACGCCCGGCGTAGCGCGCCTCGCCATCGCCACGCCCGGCAGTGAGTTCGATCAGGCTGTCGTCATCCGGCGTCCAGCCCAGTGCCACATCGCCGTTCCACTTGTCCCAGCGCGAGGGGACGGTGTCGCCATTGCCGTTGTCGTAATCGTCCGAATGCGAGCGGTTGCCGGTGAACCGCAGGTAGCCCTGTGCGCCACCGACGGCGCCGTCGAGCGCCTGGTCGAAACGACCGTTGGAGCCGGCCAGCACGCTGGCATGCAGGCGCGCGCCCAGCTCGCCGAAACGCTCCGGCTCACGGTCGAAACGCACCACGCCCGCCGACGCACCAGGGCCCCAGATCACGGTCTGCGGGCCCTTGGTCACGGTCAGCAGGTCGAAGGTTTCCGGGGCGATGTAGGAACTGGGTGCATCCATCCGCCCCGGACAGGCTCCGATCATCTGCCCACCGTCGGTGAGCAGCAGCAGACGCGAACCGAACAGCCCGCGCAGCACCGGATCACTGTTGCTGCCGCCGCTGCGGATGGCGGAGAAACCGGGAATGGTCTTGAGATAGTCGGCGGCATCGCTGGCCGGCACCGGCTGGCGCGGGTCCTTGGGATCGGCCACCACGGTGAGAGGCGAGCTTTGCTGGATCGCCGTGATCACGCTGGGCGGCAGTTCATGCACAGCCTCCTCGGCATGAGCGGCAGCGATGGAACACAGGCCACAGGCGATGGCCAGGGCGGACAGGGGAAAACGAACGCGCACGGAGGCGGCGCCCGAAACGAAGGAAGCGGACATGCGGATACCTGAAAGTCGGTTTGCGAAGAGACCCGGCAAGGGTCTCGATAGCCAATGGATGACCTCAGATCAGCATCGGCGGCGCGCGTGACAACGCATCAGGGAAGTGCGCACTGGCCCGTGGCGGAGCCGGCCACTTGACGGTGGCCGGTTGCGCCAGCGGCAATCGCCCGAGCAGCGGCCAGGCGCCATCGGCCAGCACCGGACAGTGCGAGAACAGCGAACAGTAGCCACAGGCATCGGCCTGCAGGACGGGCCGATGAGCATCGACGGTCGCCGGCGCGCTGCCGGCTCCGTCATGACAGGCGAGTTCGTTCAGCCAGCGCCAGTCGGCCGGCTCGGCACGCAGTTGCGACGCCACGGGCGCCAGAACGATGAGGACGAACGCCAGCAGCCCGAGCCGGGCGGCGAGGTTTCGTCTGCGTGCCGTGAACAGCATCAGTGCTGGTGTTCGCCTTCGCCATGACCCGCAGCGTGGTCATGGGCGGCCGGTGCATCCTTCTGCACCGCGACTTCGACTTCGACATCGCCGGCCTTCTCGAAGGTCAGGGTCAGCGGGAAGCGTTCACCGTCCTTGGCCTGCTGCTGCAGGTTGAACAGCATGACGTGGTAGCCCATGGGCTCGAACTTCACCTCGCCACCGGCGGGGATGGCCACGTCCTGCACCTGCTGCATCTTCATCACGCCATCGGCATGCAGGTGTTCATGCAGCTCGGCCTTGCCGGCGACCGGGGTGCTGACGCGGATCAGGCGGTCGGCTTCGCTGCCCTTGTTGTGCACCACGAAGTACGCCGCGGCGGTCGGTGCCACCGGCGGCATTTCGCGCGACCAGGGGTGGTCGATATGCAGTTGGCCGACCTCGTACTCGTGAGCTTGAGCGAACAGCGCCGGCAGCAACAGCGTCAGGCCGAGCAGGGTTTTCTTCAGGGTCATGGTATTACCTCCGGGTTTGAAATCGAATCATGGGTCAAGGGTACAACGTGTCACGGCGGCCAGCGCTGCGCGCAGGCCGAGCCCTGCTCGGCGACGGTCGCGGACGACGACGCAGGCGACGCCAGCCCAGCAGCGTGCCGCTGAGACAGATGAGCAGGCCGCCCAGGCTCGCCAGCCACATCCAGCCATCCCACAGCGGCCGGTTCTGCAACAGCGGCAACCAGTCCCAGCTGTGCAACAGGGCGAACAACCAGCGCGACGTGCGCTGATCTGCGTCGAGCCGGCCCACTACCGATCCCGTGCGCGGATCGAGGTGTAGCCAGGTCTGTGCCGGGTCGTCGAAACGTACCCGCAGGACCGGCAACGGTCGCTCCAGATGACCGAGCATGCTGTGCTCGGCGCGGGCGTAGTAGTAGAAGTCGTAGGCGTTCAGGCGCTCGACCTGCAACCGCGCCTGCGGGCGGATCGCCTGCGCGGCGCGCAGCAGTTCCGCGTCCGTCAGGCCGTGCAGCAGCGTGCCGTCGCCCTCCGCCGGCAGCAGCGCCGTGGCGCCACTGGCATCGTCACCCTGCAGGTAGGCGCGCCCACCGACCAGACGCCAGTGCAGCTCACGTGCGTTCAGCCCCGCCTCGCGCAGGCGCGCGATGGCCTGCTGCGCAGGTAGCGGGAACGCCTCGGCACGCAGCTCTGCGCCCTGGTAAGCGGCCATGTCGAGCGGCATGGGCGTCGTGAACAGGCGCCAGGGGTTCATGGACATCAGGCCACTGAATATCCAGGTCAGCACCAGCGCGCCGAACGCCAGGCCGCCAATATGGTGCCAACGGGCCAGCCCCCGATAGGGGCTGCGTGCGCCACTGCGATAGGGCTTGGCGAAACGCCAGCGCAGCAGGCCCACGACGATGCCCAGCAGGGTCATCAGCATGGCTGCCAGCGACAGGTAGATGACGATGTCGCCCCACCAACGATCCAGCGTCCCGCCACGTAGCGGATACAGCCAGTGCAGCCAGGCGCCCAGCCAGTTCCAGCTGCGTTCGCTGGCCGTCGCATCACGCACCACCTCACCACTGTGGCTGGAAACGTAGAGCAGCGTGCCATCGTCCAGTTCGACACGATGCAATGGGCGGTCCGCATCCAGCGCCCGGGAGTGGGTCCAGGCGTCCTCGTCCACCAGCCCCTGGTAGGAGGCTCCACGTCCGGGGGCGAACTGCCGGGCGGCAGCCCGTGCAGCCTGTTCGTCGACGCCCGCCAGGCGCTGGCCGCTGCGCGCATCGACAGCCAGCACGCGCTGGCCATAGCGCAGCAGGTAACGGGGCTGGCCAGCGACGGTGGTCAGGCGCACGGCCGCCGGTGCCTGCCGTTCATCGGCGGCTGCCAGCACCTGCGCCAGGGGCACGCAGCAGTCCTCGGCGGACAACGCCGGCAGCTGCGCCAGGTGCTCGCGCGGGGTCAGCTTGGGATAGCCCACGTACATCATCACCAGCCCGGAGACGAACCACAGCGCCATCAGCAGGCACAGACCGATGCCCAGCCAGCGATGCCACAGGTAGAGGTAGCGTTTCATGGCTGCTCTCGTCAGAACCGCGACTGCAAGGCCAGCTCGAACGAGCGCGGCGCCCCGAGGAACAGCATGTCGCTGCTGGCCCAGCTGGCGTACACCTCATCGGTGAGGTTGCGCGCGCGCAGCGTCAGGCGGCTGTCGGCGTCGACCCGATAGCTGACGAAGGCGCCGTACAAGGTATAGGCAGGCGCCTTCAACTGGTTCGCCGCATCGGCATACACGGAGGCGACGTAGCGGCTGTCGACGCCGACCTGCCAGCGTGGCGCCAGGTCATAGGTCAGCCACAGGTTGGCCACCTGGTCCGGCACGTTGGTCGGCGTATTGCCCTTGCGTGATACCGACTGGCCGGCGACGTTCTCGTTGAACGCGTCGTACTGGGCATCGAGCCAGGCCAGGTTGGCCTCGGCCAGCAGGCGCGGGGTGATCCGCAGCGCCGCGGAGATTTCCAGCCCGAGGGTCGACTGCTTGCCGACCGCCAGCGTCTGCCCGGGGTTCGCGGGGTCGCGCGTGGCCAGGTTCTCCCGCTCGATCCGGTAGGCCGCCAGCGTTGCCGACCCTCGTCCGGCGAGAAAGTCGAACTTGCTGCCCACCTCCAGCTGCCGCCCTTTGGTCAGGTCGAAATCCTGCACCTGGCTGAGGCTCGCCGTGGTCAGGATGCCAGCGGGCGGGTCGGCCGCCGTGCTGTATTGCACGTAGACGTTGGCCGCCGGGGTGAGCGCGTAGATCAAGCCCACTCGTCCGGTGGTCGGCTCGTATTCGCGGGAGAAGAACGCCGGGTTGCTCGCCGTGGCGGCCTGGTGGTTGGTGACCTCCAGATCGATGCGGTCGTGACGCAGCCCGGTGAGCAGCGACAGGCGCTCCGTTAGTTGCAGGCGGTTCTCGACGAACAGTGCCCAGGTATCGACCTCATTGGTGCGCTGCCGGGCATAACCGGGGCTCATCCCCGGCAGGTCGAAGAAATTCCCCGGAGTGAAGTGCTCGGCATCGACCACGCCGAAGGGGCCGGACACCGAGCGGGGGTAGCGTGTCTGCACATTGTGGCTGTAGTCGACACCCACCGCCCATTCGCTCGACAGCCCGAACAGCCCGTGCTGATGGCGCAGTTCCAGGCGGTTGCCGTTGAGCTCCTGATCATGACGTTGCAGCAGGGCATTGCTGCGCTGCACCTGGCTGTTGCTGGCATCGGTATAGGCGTATGTCTCGAGGTTGCGGTACTCACGCCGGGCGTTGTAGTGGTACAGCGTATTGAGCACGCGGGTCGCGTCGCTGAAGCGGTACTCGGTCATGGAGCGCAACCAGCGCACGCGCTGCTCGTAGCGCCCGTCCTCCACGTTGTAGTTCTCGAAACGCCGACTCTCGTCCACCTTGAGATCGCCCGTGCGCCCCTTCAGCACCGGGCTGCCCCAGTACGGGCTGTCGACTTTCTCCTCCTGGTATTCCAGCGCCAGGGTGTGAGACAGCTGCTCGGTGAAATCCGTCAGCAGCGAGAACGCACTGGTCCAGGCCTCCCGCTGTTCCCGGTCGACGTAGCCGTTGCTGGCGCTGCGGCTGACATCCAGACGCACGTGGTTGTAGTCGCCCAGCGGCTGATTGAAGCCGTAGGCCAGCTCGTTGCTGTCGAACGAGCCATAGCGGATTCGCCCCTCGCTGAAGGCGTCGTCACGGCTGGTCAGCTTGGTCACGTAGTTGAGCGAGCCACCCACCGCGCCAGCGCCATTGAGAAAGCCGGACGCACCACCCACAGCTTCGACACGCTCATAGATCCAGCCATCCACGGGACGCGCGGCAATCGCGTCGTACTGCACGGTGATGCCATTGAACATCTGCGTCACCTGGCTTCCGCTGAAGCCACGCCAGGAAACCGCCCCCGCAAAGCCAGGTGGAGCCGCGGCAACCACACCCGGCACGCCCATGAGCATCTGCTGCGTGTTCTCGGCGCCGCGCCGCTCGATCTGCTCGCGGGTCACCACGCTGACCGAAGCCGGCGTCTCCCGCGGTGTGAGGCCGAGACGCGAGGCACTCTCGGCCGCTACGTCGAGGGAAAGCGCCGAGGCGGGCGCGGCGGCGGCACGGACCTCGGTGTCGGGGAGCGTGACGGCCTGCTCGGCCCACAGCATGGGGGAACACGTGCACAACAATACCGCGCTCGATGCGCGGGAGAACGACCTGGACATAGCCTGTTGTTTTCCTGAAAACCAGAACGACAGCGCCGGCCAGACAAGGCCGCAGCGCATGCAACGCAGGAGTGGCGCGGATCAGGAAAGGGGTGAGGCGCGGGGGTTGGCCGATGGCCAGAGGTAGCGGATGGTGCGGGGGATGTGCAGTGTCAGCAGCGGCCTTGCGCGGTCGCTGGCGAGCAGCCCCAGCAAGCCGAAGAAGGCGGCGAGAATGATCGCCGTGAACAGGCTGCCCAGTGCACAGCCCGTGCCGGTCGCGGGGTTCGGCGGGACGATGCCGGAGCCGTCGAGGTCGGCGCCCGCACCGAAGTTGCCATCGAAGGAGCAGTACTGGCCATCCAGGCCACTGAGCTGCATGCCGGCCATCTGACCGTGACTGATCGCGCAGACGAACGCACCGAACAGAATGCTGAAGTACAGCACCCAGGCGGTCAGTGAGCGGTCTTTGCGAGCCAGTTTCATGGGGCGCGACTCTAAACAGAGGATGTCAGCACGACACTGCGGTGCGTTGCCGCAGGCATTTGCTGCGGGAGTCTAGCAGAGGCCACCGCGACTATCGCGCGCGTCCTCAACACGCTTGCCAGGGCGCTGCGTCCAGCAACCGCCGGCAACGCAACTGCACGAACTCGCGCAGCAGGTGCACGGCCTTGCTCAGCTGTGCGCGATGGGCACACACGAGATACAGCGGCGTCGCCTCGCCGAGCCAGCCTGGCAGCAGCACCTGCAGCCGGCCCTCGCGCACATCCTCGGCGACGTCCAGCCAGGACTTGTACACCACGCCCTGCCCGGCAATGGCCCAGCGGCGGGTGACATCGGCATCGTCGCAGACCCGGTCGCCGCTGACGTGCAGGACGCTTTCGCGCTTGCCGTCGTGAAAGCGCCAGCGGTCGTGCACACGGCCGTGCAGCATATACAGCAGGCAGTTGTGCTGATGCAGCTCCTCCACCGTCCGTGGCGCCCCGTGACGGGCTAGATAGGCCGGTGAGGCGCAGAGCACCCGGCGGTTGTCGGGGGCCACGGGCAGCGCCACCAGGCTGGAGTCTTCCGGCGCGCCATAGCGCAGGGCGATGTCCACGGGCTCGCGAAACAGGTCGGCCACTCGGTCGGCCAGCAGCAGACGCAGTTGCAGCTGCGGGTGCTCGCCCTGGAACTCGTCGAGCCAGGGCAGCAACGTGTTGCGCCCGAGGTCGGACGGCGCCGACAGCTGCAGCACACCGCGAATGCCCTCCTGGCTGCCGGCCAGCTGCTGGCGCCCCTCCTCCAGGCTCTGCAGCGCCAGGCGCGCATGCACCAGGTACAGCTCGCCCTCGGGCGTCAGGCGCAGGCTGCGTGTGGAGCGCGCCAGCAGACGCACCTGCAGTTGCTGCTCCAGGCGTTTCAGCGCGGCGCTGGCGACCGCCGGCGATACGTCCAGCACACGGGCGGCGGCGGACAGGCTGCCGGCCTCGGCAGTGCGAACGAACAGGTGCAGATCATCGAGACGCAGCATGGCAGCCCAACTTTCAAAAAAAATAATGAAAGAGACTCTACTAGCAGCTTCTTTTTCTCGCCACACGAATAAACGAGCATGCACCTGTACCGCCAACGGAGCGCCCAGATGCCGACCCCAGTCACCCTCATCGCCACGATCAACAGCCTGCCGGGCCACGCCGAGGCCGTGGCCGCCGGCCTGCAGGCGCTGGTCGTCGCTAGCAACGCCGAAGCCGGCTGCCAGCGCTATGAGCTGCACACCAACCCGTCCAACCCGCAGCAGTTCGTGATGCTCGAACAATGGCGCGATGACGCCGCCCTCGAGCTGCACCGCAATGCGCCGCACTTCCAGCATTTCACCCAGACCTTCGCTGCACGGCTCGCCAGCATCGAGCTGCTGCCCCTGCAGCGTCTCGCCTGAACCACCGAGAGGCCCCCTCATGAAAGCCGTCGCCTACTATCAACCCCTCCCCGCCGAACACCCCGAAGCCCTGCAGGACGTGCAACTGGCCGAGCCGGTACCCGGCCCGCGCGACCTGCTGGTCGAGGTCCGCGCCATTTCGGTCAACCCGGTCGACACCAAGATCCGTCAGGGCGTCACGCCAGCGGACGGCGCCGCCAAGGTGCTCGGCTGGGACGCCAGCGGCGTGGTCAAGGCCGTGGGCAGCGAGGTCAGCCTGTTCCAGCCGGGCGACCGGGTGTTCTATGCCGGCGCCATCGACCGGGCCGGCGCCAACAGCGAGCTGCATGTGGTCGACGAGCGTATCGTCGGTCATATGCCCAGCAGCCTGTCCTTCGCCGACGCGGCGGCCCTGCCGTTGACCGCGATCACCGCCTGGGAACTGCTGTTCGAACGCCTGCAGATCAGCGAAGGCTCGGCCAACCAGAACCAGACCCTGCTGATCGTCGGTGCCGCCGGAGGCGTCGGCTCGATCCTCACCCAGCTGGCTCGCCGCCTGACCGGCCTGACCGTGATCGGCACCGCATCGCGCGCGCAGACCCAGGCCTGGGTGCGCGAACTGGGTGCCCATCACGTGATCGACCACAGCAAGCCGCTGAGCGAGGAACTGGCGCGCATCGGCGTCGGCCAGGTGACCCATGTCGCCAGCCTGACCCAGACCGAGCAGCACTACGAGCAACTGATCGAGGCGCTGGAGCCCCAGGGTCGCCTGGCGCTGATCGACGACCCCGTGCAGCCGCTGGACGTGATGAAGCTCAAGCGCAAGAGCCTGTCGCTGCACTGGGAGCTGATGTTCACCCGCTCGCTGTACCAGACCGAGGACATGATCGAGCAGCACCGCCTGCTGGAGCGCGTGTCCAGCCTGGTCGACAGTGGCGTGCTGCGCACCACCCTGGGCGAGCACTTCGGTCGCATCGACGCCGCCAACCTGCGCCGCGCCCATGCCCTGCTGGAGAGTGGCAAGGCCAGGGGCAAGATCGTCCTCGAAGGTTTCTGAGCGACGCCAGACAACCGCCCCGGTGCGCCTGGTGCGACCGGGCAGCGGTTATTCAGCCGGGCACGGCCAAGCCTTGATCCACGTCAGCAAACAGTCATGTGATGGGACTAGCATGACCTCTCCTGCCACAAGCCTCAGCTCAGGAGATGGTCAGCATGAACATTCTCGTTCAACCGCACGCTCAAGGCGGCGCCTGCCTCTGGCAGGTACGCTTGGACCAGCATTGCGTGAGTTTTCGCAGTGAAGAGGAAGCGCGCCAGTTCGTCGCCAAGCTGGAAGCCCGGCTGCGCGCACCGCACAAGCTGCCGGACCTGCCCGCATACCGCCAGGCGAGCTGAGCCTCAGCTGCGCCGCAGGGCCGGGCTGAGCAGCATGTGCATCAGCGTGTCGATCAGCGCAGGGGCCTGCACGACCAGGTCGAAGTTGGGGACCAGCAGCCAGTTGGCCTCGATGCCTTCCATATAGGCATGCAGGCAAACGGCCGCACGTTCGCAGTCCAGGTCCTCCGGTAGCTGGCCCTTGTTCACGGCATTGCTCAGGGCCTTGGCGATGCGCTGGTCGCATTCGATGCTGAGCGCCTGCAAGCGTTCGCGCAGGTCGACCAGCTCTCCGGTGTACTCGCATTTGTAACGCAGGATGTCATGGGCACGGCGTGTCTGCTCATCCTCGGCCAGGCGGGTAAGGGCCTTTATCAGCAGTTCGCGCATGCATCCGAGGGGGTCCGGTTCGTCCTCGCTCTCGGTGGCGCGAGCCAATTCCTCGAGCGGTAGACGCAGGCGCTCGAGCATGGCCTGAAACAGGTCTATCTTGTTCTCGAAGTGCCAGTAGATGGCGCCACGACTGACTCCAGCCTCCTTGGCCACCTCCGCCAGGGACGCACGGGAAACGCCCTGGGCATGGAACACCCGCTCGGCCGCGTCGAGTATCTGGACGCGTGTCGCCTGCGCTTCCTCTTTGGTTCTTCTGGCCATCTGTCTACCTGCATTTCTGTTGCCGTTACCCCCGACTCAGGGAGGACAAACGAGAGTATGCAGGCAGGTTTAGGCATTTACAAACATTCACGTATGTAAGTATATTCTCGACCTACCCCCTTGCCTTCGCCCCTCTTTGCCCTCCGGGTACTGATTTCAATTAAAACGAGGTTTCTTCAGATGCACACGAAGCCAGCCTTCGCCGCCTTGGTTTCCGCCGTCGCTTTGGCTCTGCTCAGCCTCACCGGCTGCCAGGAAGACAGCGCACCACAAGCTCAACAAGCCCCTCAGGTCGGTGTGGTTACCCTGCAACCTCAACCTTTTGCGCTGACCACCGAAGTGCCGGGCCGCACCTCGGCCTATCGCATCGCCGAAGTCCGTCCGCAGGTCAACGGCATCATCCAGAAACGCCTGTTCACCGAAGGCAGTGAAGTCAAGGCCGGCCAGCAGCTGTACCAGATCGACCCGGCCATGTACGAGGCCGCGTACAAGAGCGCCCAGGCCACGCAGATTTCCGCCAAGTCGCTGGCCGATCGCTACAAGCTGCTGGTCGCCGACAAGGCCGTCAGCCAGCAGGCCTATGACGAGGCTCGCGCCGCCGGCCTGCAGGCCGACGCCGCGCTGGAACAGGCACGCATCGACCTGCGCTACACCAAGGTACTGGCACCGATCAGCGGCCGCATCGGCCGCTCCGGCGTGACCGAGGGCGCGCTGGTCACCAGTGGCCAGACCATGGCCATGGCCACCATCCAGCAACTCGACCCGATCTACGTCGACGTCACCCAGTCGAGCAAGGAATTGCTCCGCCTACGCGCCGACCTCGCCGCGGGCCGCCTGCAGAAAGCCGGCGACAACTCGGCCAAGGTGCAGCTGGTGCTGGAAGACGGCAGCCACTACGCCCACGAAGGTACCCTGGAGTTTTCCGAAGTGGCCGTCGACGAAGGCACCGGCTCGGTGACCCTGCGCGCAGTGTTCCCCAACCCCGACCACCTGCTGCTGCCGGGCATGTTCGTGCACGCCGAGCTGCAAGCAGGGATCAAGCAACAGGCGATTCTCGCACCGCAGCAAGGCATCACCCGTAACCAGCGCGGCGAACCGACCGCCCTGGTGGTCAACGCCGAGAACAAGGTCGAGCAGCGCGTACTCAAGGCCAGCCGCACCGTCGGCAGCGCCTGGCTGGTCGAGGATGGCCTCGACGAAGGCGACCGCCTGATCACCGAGGGCCTGCAGTTCGTGCAGCCTGGTATCGAGGTCAAGGCCGTACCGGCGGGCAACGTCACGACCGAGCAGAAGGCAGACGATGCCAAGCCAGGCAACGGCCAGGGCTGAACGGAGAACTACTGAATGTCCAAATTCTTCATCGACCGGCCCATCTTCGCCTGGGTGATCGCCCTGGTGATCATGCTCGCCGGTGGCCTGTCCATCCTCAAGCTGCCGATCAACCAGTACCCGAGCATCGCCCCGCCTGCGGTGTCGATCTCGGTCAGCTACCCGGGCGCCTCGGCGCAGACGGTGCAGGACACCGTGGTGCAGGTCATCGAGCAACAGCTAAACGGCATCGACGGCCTGCGCTACGTCAGCTCGGCGAGCAACTCCGACGGCAGCATGGAAATCGTCGTGACCTTCGAACAGGGGGTCAACCCTGACATCGCCCAGGTTCAGGTGCAGAACAAGCTGCAGCTGGCCACGCCACTGCTGCCGCAGGAAGTGCAGCAGCAGGGTATCCGCGTGACCAAGGCGGTGAAGAACTTCCTCATGGTGATCGGGGTGGTATCCACCAACGGCAGCATGACCCGCGAAGACCTCTCCGACTACATCGTTTCCAACCTGCAGGACCCGATCTCGCGGACCAAGGGCGTCGGCGACTTCCAGGTGTTCGGTGCCCAGTACGCCATGCGTATCTGGCTCGACCCGGCCAAGCTCAACAGCTTCCAGCTGACACCGGTCGACGTGCGCAGCGCCATCCAGGCGCAGAACGTGCAGATATCCTCCGGCCAGTTCGGCGGCCTGCCCGCCGCACCGGGCAATCAGCTCAACGCCACCATCATCGGCAAGACCCGTCTGCAGACCCCGGAAGAGTTCCGCAACATTCTGCTCAAGGTGCAGACCGATGGTTCTCAGGTACGCCTGGGTGACGTGGCCAAGGTCGAGCTCGGCGGCGAGAACTACGCCATCAACGCCCAGTACAACGGCCTGCCGGCCTCAGGTCTGGCAATCAAGCTGGCCACCGGGGCCAACGCCCTGGATACCGCCAAGGCGGTGCGCGAGACCATCGACAACCTCAAGCCGTTCTTCCCGACCGGCATGGAAGTGGTGTTCCCCTACGACACCACGCCGGTGATCTCGGCCTCCATCGAAGGGGTGGTGCAGACCCTGTTCGAAGCCATCGTGCTGGTGTTCCTGGTGATGTTCCTGTTCCTGCAGAACCTGCGGGCGACGATCATCCCGACCATGGCGGTGCCGGTGGTCCTGCTGGGTACCTTCGGTGTGCTGGCGGCATTCGGCTTCTCGATCAACACCCTGACCATGTTCGCCATGGTCCTGGCCATCGGCCTGCTGGTGGACGACGCCATCGTGGTGGTGGAGAACGTCGAGCGGGTGATGCGCGAGGACGGCCTGTCGGCCCGGGACGCCACGCGCAAATCCATGGGGCAGATCCAGGGCGCGCTGGTCGGTATTGCCCTGGTGCTGTCGGCGGTGTTCCTGCCGATGGCCTTCTTCGGCGGCTCCACCGGGGTGATCTACCGGCAGTTCTCCATCACCATCGTCTCGGCCATGACCCTGTCGGTGCTGGTGGCGCTGATCTTCACCCCGGCGCTGTGCGCCACCCTGCTCAAGCCCATCGACGGTGATCACCACGAGGCCAAGGGCGGCTTCTTCGGCTGGTTCAACCGTACCTTCGAGCGCGGCACCGAGACCTACCAGCGCGGCGTGGCGGCGATGCTCAAGCGCAAGCTGCCGTACCTGCTGCTGTATCTGGTGATCGTCGCCATCATGGCGTGGATGTTCTCGCGCATCCCCACCGCCTTCCTTCCGGAAGAAGACCAGGGCGTGCTGTTCGCCCAGGTGCAGACCCCGGCCGGTTCCAGTGCCGAGCGCACCCAGGTGGTGGTCGATGACATGCGCAAATACCTGCTCGAGGACGAAGACGCCGTGGTCAAATCGGTGTTCACCGTGACCGGCTTCAACTTCGCCGGCCGTGGCCAGAGCTCGGGTATGGCCTTCATCATGCTCAAGCCCTGGGGCGAACGTCCCGGCGCGGAGAATGGCGTCGCCGCCCTGGCGCATCGCGCGCAGATGCACTTCTTCAGCTTCCGCGATGCCCTGGTGTTCGCCTTCGCCCCACCGGCGGTGATGGAGATGGGTAACGCCACCGGCTTCAACCTGTTCCTTCAGGATCAGGCGGGCGTCGGCCATGAGGTGCTCAACCAGGCCCGTGACAAGTTCATCCAGCTGGCCAACAAGCATCCGGTGCTCAGCAGCGTGCGGGCCAACGGCCTGCGTGACGAGCCGCAGTACCAGTTGCTGATCGACGACGAACGCGCCAGCGCGCTGGGTCTGTCGCTGGCAGACATCAACAGCACCCTGTCGATTGCCTGGGGCGCCAGCTACGTCAATGACTTCATCGACCGCGGTCGCGTGAAGAAGGTGTACCTGCAGGGCACCGCCGAGTCGCGCATGAGCCCGGAAGACCTGAACAAATGGTACATCCGCAACGATCAGGGGCAGATGGTGCCGTTCAGCGCGTTCGCCAGTGGCGAGTGGACCTACGGCCCACCCAAGCTGTCGCGCTACAACGGTGTTTCCGCAGTGGAGATTCTCGGTGCGCCGGCCCCCGGCTTCAGCACCGGTGACGCCATGGCTGCGGTCGAGGAAATCGCCTCGCAACTGCCGGAAGGTGTCGGCTTCGCCTGGACCGGCCTGTCCTACGAGGAGCGCCTGGCCGGTTCGCAGACCACCGCGCTGTTCGTGATTTCGGCGATCGTGGTGTTCCTCTGTCTGGCCGCGCTGTACGAGAGCTGGTCGATCCCGTTCTCGGTGATGCTGGTGGTGCCGCTGGGGATCATCGGTGCGCTGCTGTTCACCGAGCTGCGCGACCTGTCCAACGACGTGTTCTTCAAGGTCGGCCTGCTCACCACCATCGGTCTGTCGGCGCGTAACGCGATCCTCATCGTCGAGTTCGCCAAGGCGCAGTACGAGCAGGGCATGGGCCTCGCCGAGGCGGCCATCGAAGCCTGCCGGATGCGTCTGCGCCCGATCGTGATGACCTCACTGGCGTTCATCCTCGGCTGTCTGCCGCTGGCCATCGCCAGTGGCGCCGGTGCCGGCAGCAAGCACGCCATCGGTACCGGGGTGATCGGCGGGATGATCAGCGCCCTGGTGCTGGCGATCTTCTGGATTCCGCTGTTCTACGTCGTGGTCTGCTCGCTGTTCGAGAAGAAAAAGCAGCCGGCCGATAACAACGAGAAGGAGGTACTGCAATGAGGCAGTCCCTGTTGTCCCTGGCCGTCGCCACTGCCCTGCTCAGTGGCTGCAGCCTGATTCCCGACTATGAGCGCCCGGATGCCCCGGTCGCGGCCGACTGGCCGCAGGGCGAGGCCTACGGCAGCGCGGCCAGCGAAGGCAGCCGCGCCGCCGCCGACCTGCAGTGGCGCGAGTTCTTCCGTGACCCGGCCCTGCAGCGGCTGGTGCAACTGGCACTGGAGAACAATCGTGATCTGCGTGTCGCGGCGCTGAACGTCGAAGCCTACCGCGCGCTGTATCGCATCCAGCGCGCCGACCTGCTGCCCTCGGTGTCCGCCGACGGCAGCGGCACGCGCCAGCGCCTGCCGGGTGACCTGAGCCAGACCGGCGAGGCCCGCACCTCCGGGCAATACAGCGCGACACTGGGCGTCAATGCCTGGGAACTGGACTTCTTCGGGCGTATCCGCAGCCTCAGCGAACAGGCCCTGCAGCAGTACCTGGCCACCGAGCAGGCCGCACGCAGCACGCAGATCAGCCTGGTCGCCAGCGTCGCCACCGCCTACCTGCAGTGGCAGGCCGACCAGGCCCTGCTGCAGCTGACCCAGGACACCCTGAAGACCTACGAAGACAGCTACCGCCTGACGCAGCGCAGCTTCGACGTCGGTGTCGCCGACGCCCTGGCCCTGAGCCAGGCACGCAGCGCGGTGGACAGCGCCCGCGTCAGCCTGGCGCAGTACCAGCGCCTGGTCGCCCAGGACCGCAACGCCCTGACCCAGCTGCTCGGCACCGGCCTGCCTGAGGAGCTGCCACAAGGGCTGGCGCTGGACGCCGATCTGCTGGAGCAGGTGCCTGCGGGCCTGCCTGCCGACCTGCTGCAGCGTCGCCCCGACCTGCTGCAGGCCGAATACCAGCTCAAGGCCGCCAATGCCAACATCGGCGCGGCGCGTGCGGCGTTCTTCCCGAGCATCAGCCTGACCGCCAACGCCGGCACGGCCAGCAGCCAGCTGTCCGGCCTGTTCGACGGTGGTTCGGGCACCTGGCTGTTCCAGCCGCAGATCAGCCTGCCGATCTTCAACGCCGGCCGTCTGCGCGCCAACCTCGACTACGCCGAGCTGCAGAGCGACATCAGCGTCGCGCAGTACGAGAAAGCCATCCAGGTGGCCTTCCAGGAGGTCGCCGACCGCCTGGCGGCGCGGACCACCTACCGCCAGCAACTGGACGCCCAGCGCGCCCTGCTGGAAACCACCGAGACCTACTACGAACTGGCCGAACGTCGCTACCGCACCGGTGTGGACAGCTACCTGACCCTGCTCGACGCCCAGCGCCAACTGTTCGCCGTGCGCCAGCAGCTGATCGGTGACCGCCTGGCCCAGCTGAGCAGCGAAGTGGAGCTGTACAAGGCCCTGGGTGGTGGCTGGAGCCCCGCCGCACAAGATTGATCGCGCGTCACCCGCATCAAGGACGACCTTATCCAACGCGCCGCCCCCGCAGTCTTTGCGGGGGCGTTTTTTTGCCGAAGCGCTTGGGGCTCAGCGCAACTGCGCCAGCAGCTGCGCGCAATCCTGCGCATGCAGCTCGGTCAGCTCCGGCCAGGGGTTGTCCGGCAGGTTGACCAGCACACCGCGAGCACCTGCAGCCTGGGCGCACTCCAGGTCGAAGCGGTAATCCCCCACCATCACCAGGTCCTGCGCGGCCACGGCCCAGCGCTGCGCCAGGTGCAGCAGGCCACCCGGGTGCGGCTTGGGCGGGGCTTCGTCACGGCCGAGAATGTCCGCCCTGGCAAAGCAGTCATCGAGACCGATGGCCTGCAGCGTCAGCAAGGCCAGCTCATGGGCATTGCGGGTGAGGATACCCAGCTGGCAACCCCGCTCGCTCAACTCACGCACCAGTTCGATGGCACCCGGCGCCGGTCGTGACGCCACGGCCAGCTCACGCTCGTGCTCGAGCAGCCAGGCATGCTTGGCCGCCGCCTCATCCGCCGGCAGGGCCGCCAGGTGATGGAGGATGTCGTCCCCCTCGGGAATGCCCAGCGCCCGCTTGATCGCGGGGAAATCATGCACCGCCAGGGTCAGGGTGCCGTCCATGTCGAATACCCAGTAGCGGGCCTCGCGCAGTGCCTTCACGAGCGGATCTCCTGGCTCATTTCCAGTCCTCGCGCACGCGGGTCAGGCCTTCCTGCGCGGCCGAGGCCACCAGCTCGCCCTGGCGGTTGTAGATGCTGGCGCGGGAGAAACCGCGCGCATTGCCGGCCCAGGGGCTGTCCATGGCGTACAGCAGCCAGTCGTCCATGCGCAGGTCGCGATGGAACCACAGCGAATGGTCGAGGCTGGCCACCTGCATGAACTTCTGGAACACCGATACGCCGTGGGGCTGCATGGACGTGGTGAGCAGGTTGAAGTCGCTGGCGTAGGACAGCAGGTACTTGTGCAACTGCGGGTCGGCCGGCAATTCGCCAGCGGCGCGGAACCACACGTACTTGACCGGTTCGCAGGGCTGCGGGGCAAAGGGGTTGATCAGGGTGACCGGGCGAATCTCGATGGGTTTGTCGCTGATCGCCCGTTCACGCAGGCGCTCGGGAATCATCGAGGCCACCATGCGCGCCAGTTCGGTCTCCGACTTCAGGTCTTCCGGGCCCGGCACATCGGGCATCTGGCTCTGGTGGTGAAAGCCTTCCTCGTCGTACTGGAAGGAGGCACTGCAGAAGAAGATCGGCTTGCCCTTCTGCACCGCCACCACGCGCCGGGTGCTGAAGCTGCCGCCGTCACGGGTGCGTTCGACCTGGTAGACCACCGGCAGGCTGGCATCCCCGGGGCGCAGGAAATAGCCGTGCATGGAATGCACGTGACGCGCTTCCTCGACCGTCTGGCTGGCAGCGGAAATGCACTGGCCGAGCACCTGGCCACCGAACAGCTGGCGGAATCCCAGGTCCTGGCTGCGGCCACGGAACAGGTTTTCCTCGATCTGCTCCAGGCTGAGCAGCGCGACCAGATCGTCGAGCACCTGGGTCATGGAGTGTCTCCTCATGCAGGGGGGTTACGGACCGTTGCAAAACTACCTGCGTTGGCAATACGGCGTTGAAAACACCCAGAAAATGCTCGTTCAGTCCAACCAAACTGCGCTTTCCAGCCGTTTCTGCCTTGTCTTGCCCAGGTTTCTCAATGGTCTGCTAGTCGCGGTTGAGAATAGGCCGGCAGGGACGTCAGGCGTTCATCCCACACGGCGCGGCCGAGGGTGAAATGGTAAAGGCTTTGCCAGCCGTTGTCGGCATCTCCGAGCAATTCGCGAAGAGCGTCGTCGAAATAGCAGCCAATCCCCGTCCCGGAAAGCCCCGCCGCCTCGGCCTCCAGATAGAGCAACTGGCCGATCAGGCCACATTCCCAGTAGAGCCTGGGATAACGCCAGTTGCCATTGGCAACGGCGCGCTCCACCCGCGCCAGCATGGCCAAGGCCACGCAGCCGTCGGCTGCGATGTCCTGGCCGCAACTGAGAAAGCCCGCCAGACCACGGGCGTCGCCTTCGAGCAGGCGGTACAGCGGCAGTTCGTCATCGACCCGCTGCCACAGGTAGTCCTCGCGCAGCGGCTGCGCCCCGCTGCCGCTGCGATCCAGCCAGTACAGACCGGGGGCCAGCCCCTGCACGCGATGGACGAACAGCAGCAGGTCGACCTCGCTCGGCTCGCCGGTCACGGCGAACGGCACCGGCGATCGCGCAGGCATCAGGCGGCGCAGCCAGGCCAGCAGCAACCCGGCCTGGATGCCGCTGCGCCCATCCATGCTCTGCGCACTGCGCCGACGGTGCAGGATCGGCCGCAGAGGCAGCCCCGGATTCTCGCCATGCACACTGGCCGGCGCCGTGTGCCACGAGGCGCGCGGACGCGCCGGTGCCCGGCAGAGTCCCTGCACCCGCTGCAATTCGGGCCAGTGGCGGTAGTCGCGTGACAGGCGGTTGGGCGTGCCACAACGCTGCAGGTGCGCCAGCGCGCTCAGCAAGGCCTCGGGCAGGGCGAACTCCCGCGTCTGCGCCGGGCCGATCCACAACAGGCAATCGCCGTGCTCGGCCTCGTGAAAGCCTTCGTCATCCAGCCCCAGCAGCGCATCCAGGTGCGCTTCGGCCACGCCATGCAGCAGGCGCACCTGCCAGCCCTGCACGCTGGCGGCGATGGCCAGCGCGGCCAGGGCATGGCCGAGATCATGCTGGCAGTAGCGATAGGCGCGCTCGCCATACTTCCAGGCCTCGCGCCAGGCGATGCTGCTCAGGCCGAGGAGCAAGCCGCCTGCCGGCAGGCTGCCGGCCAGTTGCTCGGCAACGGCCGCAGGCAGCTCGCTGCGCACCTCCAGCGCGTGCTGGTCGGGCGCGTAGTGCGCCAGCACAGCGTGCGCATCGACGGCACCGGCCGGCAGCAGCAGGTAGGCCTCGGTCGGGTGCAGGTTGCCGGATGACGGGTTGACCCGCAGCGCCCAGCGATTGCCGCCGGCCTCCTTCCAGGCGGAAATGGCCAGGCTGTCGTACAGCAGCTGCGAGACGCTGGCGCGATCCAGCGGCGCGGGCGGCGCCTGCACGCCGGCGAATGCCAGGTCGTACGCCGGGCTCTCCTCCAGCGGACGGTGGTACAGCGCGATCAGCCGGGCACCGTCATAGCGGCGAAACGGCGCCGGCTGGGTGGCCCAGTCCAGCTGTCCCGGGCCGGGAGCGAAACGCTCCGGGGCATGCTTGCTGAGCTGGTGATAGGCGAGCACATCGTTCATCGCTGCGCCTCCCACTGCGCACGGCGGATGCGATAGAGCACATGGGGCTGCAGCGGGTGGCCATCCGGCAGCTTCGGATGGAGGAAGTCACCGGCCTCGTCACGCTGCATGCCGATCGTGCGCATCACCGCCTGCGACGGCAGATTGGCCGGCACGGTAAAGCTCACCACCTGGTCCAGCCCCAGCTGTTCGAAGGCCACGGCCAGCGCGGCACAGGCCGCCTCGCGGGCATAACCCTGGCGCCAGTGCGCCCGCGCCAGGCGCCAGCCGATCTCGACGGCTGGCACGAACGGCGCGGCGAAGCTGACCCGCGCCAGGCCGGTGACGCCGATCAGCTCCCCGCTGTCACGCCGCTGCAGCGCCCAGAAGCCGAACCCATGCTCATCGAGGTGCTCACGCATGCGCGCCAGCATCTGGGCGCTCTGCTCGGCATCCAGCGGCGAAGGGAAATGGCGCATCACCTCGGCATCGGCATTGAGCGCGGCCAGCGCCGGCAGGTCACTGTCGCGCCAGGCGCGCAGCAACAGGCGTTCGGTAGCGGTTTCGATCAGGGGCATGACAGTTTCTCGATTGGCGGCGAGCAGATAACGTCGACTCGCTGGACACTCATTGTATGCCGCCTGGATCACGCCCTTCGCGCCAGGCATCGTCTGCCCATGGAGAAATGCCGCCGGCGTGATCGCCTGGCGGCAGCGTCGCCGACAGTCCCCAGCGCAGTCCCTCGCCCTGCGGCCGCCGCACCTGCTGCATATCGTGGCGATGCGGTTCTGCGTGGCGTGACGACTTTCTCGCACAGATTGAAAGAGGTTCAACGCGGCCCGTCTTTTTCGCCTTTACCGATAAAGTCAGACTGGGCCTCACTGCCTGCCGGCTTCAGGGCGCACATTCGTCGCCATCGATCAGCGGGGCAGCCGCAACGACGGATAACGCTCGTGTAGCGCATTCGCCTGTCCCAGCGCACCACAGGAAACCTGTAATGACCTCTCTTTCTCGCCCCATCCGCCGGGCCGCCAGCGCCTCCCTGCTGGCCCTTTCCATAGCCTTCGTCAACTCGGCCCTTGCCGCCCAGGTCGGCGATCTGGAAGTGGTCGCCGAACTGCCGATCCGCCCCGGCAACGTCGCCCCCAGCGCGGACGACCGGGTGTTTGCCACGGTCCATCCCCTGGGCGCGCCGGCTGCCGCTCAACTGATCGAAATCACCGGCCGCGACAGCTACAAGCCCTGGCCCAGCAGCACGCTGCAACGCGGTACCGCCGCTGCCAACGATGCGCAGATCGATACGCCGCTGGGCATCGCCATCGATGGCAAGAACCGCCTGTGGATAACGGACATGGGCCTGAACCTGGGCAAGACACGTCTGTGGGGCTTCGATGTCGCCACGGGCAGCGAGCTGTATCGCATCGAACTGCCCGCCGATGTCGCCCCCAAAGGCAGCTTCATCCAGGACCTGGCCGTCGACGACGACGCTGGCTGGATCTACCTGGCGGACATCGCCAACCCCGGCCTGATCGCCGTCGAAATCAGCAGCGGCAAGGCGCGGCGCTTCAGCGGCCATGCCGCGCTGCAGGCCGAGCCCGACGCCAGGATGGTCATCGGCGGCGTGCCGATCCAGTTCCAGGGCAAGCCCGCCAACGTGGCGGTCAACCCGATCACCCTGTCGGCCGACCACGCCACCCTGTACTTCGGCGCCATGAACGGCAAGACCTGGTACTCGCTGCCCAGCGAGCTGCTGCGTGACGGCGCCAGCGACGAGCAGATCGCGGCGGCCATCCAGCGTGTCGGTGCCAAGCCCGTTTCCGATGGCGCCGCTAGCGACGCCAAGGGCCGGCACTTCTTCACCAACCTCAACGACAACGGCATCGACCGGCTCGATAGCGATGGCACGCTTGAGCCACTGGTGCGCGACGCGCGACTGGACTGGCCGGACAGCGTGCATGTGGGTCACGACGGCTGGCTGTACATCTCGGTCAATCAGCTGTACAGAACCCCGGCCTTCACCGGTGGCAGCGATAGCGGCAAACCGCCGTATCGCGTGATGCGCGTGTGGCCGGGGAAATAAGCCGCCGCATCATCCATGCCCTGGCAGCGGTCATCCGCAGCCGCTGTCGAAACGGGGGCATGGCGATTGCCTCGATTGGCTGCGACCATATGCCATCGATTCGACGAGCACTGAGCCTATGCCGCTGCCGCTGGTCTACCACGAGGACTACAGCCCGCCCTTCCCGGCCGGGCACCGTTTCCCCATGGAGAAATTCCGCCTGCTGCGCGATCACCTGGTCGCCAGCGGCCTGACCACGGATGCCGAGCTGCTGCGCCCCGAGCTGTGCCCGGCGGAGATCCTGGCCCTGGTGCACTGCCCGGACTACATCGCCCGCTACATGGCCGGCGAGCTGGCGCCGGAGGATCAGCGCCGCCTCGGCCTGCCCTGGAGCGACGCCCTGGCGCGGCGTACCGTGCGCGCCGTGGGCGGCTCGCTGCTGACCGCCGAACTGGCGCTGCGGCATGGCCTGGCCTGCCACCTGGCCGGTGGCACGCACCACGCGCACTACGACTTCCCCTCGGGCTTCTGCATCTTCAACGACCTGGCGGTGATCGCCCGCTACCTGCTCGCGGCAGGACGCGTGCAGCGGGTGCTGATCTTCGACTGCGACGTGCATCAGGGCGACGGCACCGCGCGCCTGCTGGAAGACGAGCCGGAGGCGATCACCGTGTCCCTGCACTGCGAGCAGAACTTCCCGACGCGCAAGGCACGCAGCGACTGGGACATCCCCCTGCCGCGCGGCATGGGCGACGCCGACTACCTCAAGGTGGTCGACGACACGCTCAACTACCTGCTGCCGATCTACCAGCCGGACCTGGTGCTCTACGACGCCGGTGTCGACGTGCACAAGGACGACGCCCTGGGCTACCTGCACCTCACCGACGCCGGCCTGGCGGCCCGTGACGAAGCCGTGCTGGATCATTGCCTGGGCCGTGATATCCCGGTGCTGGGGGTGATCGGCGGCGGCTACTCGAAGGACCTGCCCGCCCTCGCCCGCCGCCATGGCGTCCTCCACCACAGCGCGGCGCGCGTGTGGGCCGCGCGCGGGCTGGGCTGAGCGACAAACGCGAACAGCGCTATCGATTCGGCCATGGCATCGGCATAATCCGCCGTTGCCCTCAAGGAGAACACCTCATGGAAGATTCATTCGCGCTGAACAAGGCCAACTGGAACGACCGCGCCGCCCTGCATGCGGCCTCCCCCGAGTACCAGGCGCAGCAGTTCATCGACACGGCCGAGCACCTGTCCGACGTGGTGCGCTTCGACCGTCCTCGCCTCGGCGATATCAGCGGGCTGCAGGCGGTTCACCTGCAATGCCACATCGGCACCGACACCCTGTCACTGGCGCGCCTGGGCGCCGAGCTTACCGGCCTGGACTTTTCCGATGCGTCGCTGGCGCAGGCGCGGCAGCTGGCCAGTGCCTGCAACCAACCTATCCGCTTCGTCGAGGCCCCGGTCTACGACGCTGCGCAGGTGCTCGGCGAGCAGCGCTACGATCTGGTCTACACGGGCATCGGCGCGCTCAACTGGCTGCCACGCATCGACGACTGGGCCGCCAACGTGGCCGCGCTGCTCAAGCCGGGTGGGCGACTCTTCCTGCGCGAGGCGCACCCCGTTCTGCTGAGCCTCGACGAGACCTGCGAAGGTGAGTTGCGCATCGTTCATCCGTACTTCGAACACCGCGAGCCGCTGGTCTGGGACGACACGCAGACTTATGTGCAGACCACGGCGCCGCTGATGGCGACCGTGACCCACGAGTGGAACCATGGCCTGGGCGAGATCATCTCGGCCCTGCTGCGCCACGGCATGCAGCTGAGCGCACTGCAAGAGCACGACAGTGTGCCCTGGGAGGCGCTGCCAGGGCAGATGGTGCGCGGCGCCGACGGTGAGTGGCGCCTGCAGACGCGGCCGGAGCGCCTGCCGATGAGCTACACGCTGCAGGCGGTGAAGCGCCCCTGAGCGCGCTGTCCTCCCGCGTGCATCAGGGCGCCAGTACCTTGTCCAGCGCCTGTTCCAGGGTTGCCACGCTGCGCTCGACGTTGCCCAGCTTGTCCAGCCCGAACAGGCCGAGGCGGAAGGTCTGGAAGTCCGCCGGCTCGTCGCATTGCAGCGGCACGCCCGCGGCGATCTGCAGGCCGACGGCAGCGAACTTGGCGCCGTTCTTGATCTGCGCGTCGTCGGTGTAGCAGACCACCACGCCGGGCGCCTCGAAGCCCTTGGCCGCGACACTCTTGAAACCACGCCCGGCGAGCATGGCGCGCACACGGTCACCGAGTGCCTGTTGCTGCTCGCGCACGCTGGCGAAACCGATGGCCTTGGCCTCCAGCATGGCATCACGGAAGCGCGCCAGGGCATCGCTGGGCATGGTGGCGTGGTAGGCGTGGCCGCCCTGCTCGTAGGCCTGCATGATCTGCAGCCACTTCTTCAGGTCACAGGCGAAACTCGTGCTCTGGGTGGCCTCGACGCGCGCCTGGGCGGCCTCGCTGAGCATCACCAGGGCGCAGCACGGCGACGCGCTCCAGCCCTTCTGCGGAGCACTGATCAGCACGTCGATGCCGCAGGCCTGCATGTCCACCCAGAGGGTGCCGGAGGCGATGCAGTCGAGCACGAACAGGCCGCCGACGGCGTGCACGGCGTCACTCACCGCGCGCAGGTAGTCGTCCGGCAGGATCATCCCCGAAGAGGTTTCCACGTGCGGAGCGAACACCACCTGCGGTTTCTCCGCAGCGATGGTCGCCAGCACCTCGTCCAGCGGCGCCGGGGCGAAGGCGGCCTGCGGGCCGTCGGCAACCGGGCGCGCCTTGAGCACCAGCGCCTCGGCGGGAATGCGGCCCATGTCGAAGATCTGCGTCCAGCGGTAGCTGAACCAGCCATTGCGCAGCACCAGGCACTTCTGTTCCGTCGCCAGCTGCCGCGCCACGGCCTCCATGCCGAAGGTGCCACTGCCGGGCACCACCGCCACCGCATGCGCGTTGTAGACCTGCTTCAGGGTGCTGGAGATGTCGCGCATCACGCCCTGGAACGACTGCGACATGTGGTTCAGCGAGCGGTCGGTGTAGACCACCGAATATTCGATCAGGCCATCGGGATCGATGTCGGGGCAGATATGGGACATAACGGACTCCAGCCGAAAAGGTTCGAGCAGAACCTGCCCTAAGCCCGGGCAAATGACAAGGCCGGGGAGCTCTCGGGTAGAATGCGCAGCCACCTGCCGATCGTCCTTGTGCCATGACCACCGCCATTGCTCCCACCGCTCACCACGTCGCCATCATCGGCGGCGGCCCTGCCGGGCTGATGGCCGCCGAAGTGCTGGCCCAGGGCGGCGTGCGCGTGGAGCTGTTCGACGCCATGCCCTCGGTGGGGCGCAAGTTCCTCCTGGCCGGCGTTGGTGGCATGAACATCACCCATTCCGAGCCCAGGGACGCCTTCATCGGCCGTTACGGCGAGCGCCAGGCCGAGGTCGCGACGCTGCTCGCCGACTTCGACGCCGACACCCTGCGCGAGTGGATTCACGGCCTGGGCATCGACACCTTCGTCGGCACCTCCGGCCGCGTGTTCCCCTGCGACATGAAGGCGGCGCCGCTGCTGCGCGCCTGGCTGCGCCGCCTGCGCGAGCTGGGCGTGAGCATCCATACGCGCAGCCGCTGGCTGGGCTGGAACGACGATGGCAGCCTGCGCATCGCCGGGACGGATGGCGAGCGCGCGCTGGCCGCCGATGCCTGCCTGCTCGCCCTCGGCGGCGGCAGCTGGGCACGCCTGGGTTCCGACGGCGCCTGGACCCACCTGCTGCAGGCGCGCGGCATAGACGTGGCGGCACTCAAGCCGAGCAATTGCGGTTTCGAGGTCGCGGCCTGGAGCGAGCACCTGCGGACCCGCTTCGCCGGCGCGCCGCTGAAGAACGTCGCCCTCGGCCTGAGCGGCGAAGACGCGCGCATCGGTGAGTTCGTGCTCACCGCCGGTGGCATCGAGGGCAGCCTGGTGTATGCCTTCTCCGCCGCGATCCGCCGCGCCATCGAAACCGACGGCCAGGCCGTGGTCCACCTCGACCTGCTGCCGCAGATGCCCCTGGCCAGGCTGCAACAGGCGCTGGGCAAGCCCCGCGGCAAGCATTCCATGGCCAAGCACCTGCACCGCCAGGCCGGGCTGGATGGCGTCAAGGCCGCGCTGCTGCGTGAGCTGGCGCCCGCCGCAGCCTTCGCGGAGCCCGCCGCGCTGGCGCCGTGGATCAAGGCGCTGCCGATCACCCTGCTGCGCACCCGGCCGCTGGACGAGGCGATCAGCAGCGCCGGTGGCGTGCCGTTCGAGGCACTGGACGCCGGCCTGATGCTCAAGGCCCTGCCCGGCGTGTTCTGCGCCGGTGAAATGCTCGACTGGGAAGCCCCCACCGGCGGCTACCTGCTCACCGCCTGCTTCGCCAGCGGCCGGGTGGCCGCGCACGGCCTGCTGAACTGGCTGAAACCCTAGGGCGGGTCCCTGCCGGGCGGCGGGTTGCACCCGCCCTACGCACGCCGGCGAACGAATTCGCCCGTCAAGCTGGCAACGCCGGGGCATGCGCAACGGCATGCGTCTATGCTGAGTGTCAGCGCTCCCCACACAGGTAATCCCCCGCCGTGATCCCTTTGCTGGTCTGCGACGACTCCAACATGGCGCGCAAGCAGCTGATCCGCGCCCTGCCGGCGGAATGGCCGGTCACCCTCAGCCAGGCCGCCAATGGCGAGGAAGCCCTGGCGCTGATCCGTCAGGGCCAGGGGCAGGTCATGCTGCTCGACCTGACCATGCCCGTGCTCGATGGCTACCAGACGCTGGCGGCGCTGCGGGCCGAAGGCCTGAGCAGCCAGGTCATCGTGGTGTCCGGCGACGTGCAGGAAGAGGCGCTGCGCCGCGTCCGCGAGCTGGGCGCCCTGGCCTTCATCAAGAAGCCTGCCGACCCCGCGATCCTGCGCCAGACGCTGATCGAGCTGGGCCTGTTCGACCCTCGCGGCAGTGCGACGGCGCAGGCCCAGGCGGCGGCCCTGTCGGAGCTGAAAGTCAGCTTCCGCGACGCCCTGCGCGAGGTGAACAACGTCGCCATGGGCCGCGCCGCGGCCCTGCTGGCCAAGGTGCTCGGGGTGTTCGTGCAGCTGCCAGTGCCGCAGGTGAACATCTTCGAGGTCAGCGAACTGCACATGACCCTGCTCGACGCCCAGCGCGGCGAACGCTTCAGCGCCATCTGCCAGGGCTTCATCGGCGAGGCGATCGCCGGCGAGGCGCTGCTGCTGTTCCATGATTCGGAAGTGGACGACATGGCGCGCCTGCTCGGCTGGCAGCCGGAGAACGAGGCGCAGACCTCGGAGATGCTGCTGGACCTGGCCAGCATCCTGACCGGTGCCTGCCTCGCCGGCATCGCCGAACAGCTCGACCTGCGCTTCTCCCAGGGCCATCCGCAACTGCTCGGCCAGCACGCCAGCCTCGACCAGCTCATCCAGATCAACCGCCAGCGCTGGCGCAAGACCCTGGCCGTGGAAATCAGCTACAGCCTGGAGGGCCATGCCATCCATTTCGACCTGCTGCTGTTGTTCACCGAAGACTCGATCAAACGCCTGACCGGCAAGATCGGCTACCTGATGGAGTGAAGCGATGCCTGCGCAGATCGATATCAAGGAAGTTCACTGGCTGCTCGACATCGTGCAGTGCATCGACGTCGGCGTGGTGGTGCTCGACCGCCAGTACCATGTGGAGGTGTGGAACGCCTTCATGGAGAACCACTCCGGGCTGGGGCCGGACCAGGTGCAGGGGCGCTCGCTGTTCGAGCTGTTCCCCGACATCGACCGCGCCTGGCTGGAACGCAAGGTGGAAAGCGTGGTGCAGCTCGGCACCCGCGCCTTCAGCCTGTGGCAGCAACGCCCCTACCTGATGCGCTTCAAGAGCTACCAGCCGATCACCGGCCAGGCCGACTTCATGTACCAGAACGTCACCGTGCTGCCGTTGGCCGGACAGCCGGTGGAGCATGTGTGCCTGGTGATCTACGACATGACCGCAGCGGCAGTGGCGGCCCAGGCGCAAGCCAGCCCTGCCCAGCCCGGGTAGAATGCAGCCGGGCCTGGCCCGCCAGCGGCGCACAGGCTTCGCCTCGCCCGCCCCTCACCCACGCGAAGAGACTGGCATGCTACGCAGCGTCGAACTGAAGACCTTCGTCCCGGCACGGGACTTCGCCCTCAGCCTGGACTTCTACCAGGCCCTGGGCTTTCGGCTGGCCTGGTCGGATGAGCAGATGGCCTACTTCAGCCATGGCGATCACTGTGCCTTCCTGCTGCAGAACTTCTACGTGAAGGAACAGGCGGAGAATTTCGTCATGCACCTGCTGGTGGAGGACGTCGATGCCTGGTGGCAGCAGATCCAGGCCGCGCGCCTGGACACGCGTTTCGACACGCGGCTGATTGCGCCGCAGGACCAGCCCTGGGGCATCCGCGAGTTCATGCTCTTCGACCCCAGCGGCGTGCTCTGGCGCATCGGCCAGAACATCTGAGCGCCATTGCGCTTTGGCCGCGAGCGCGTCTCGCGGATGTCAGCCGGGCTACGTCGAGCGCTACTTCTTGCCGCCTTTGGGCTTGCTGCCGAAGCTCGGCACCTTGCGCACGGCCTTGGCCTTCGGCTTGGCGTCTTCTTCCTCGAACCAGCGGCCGAGGTGGATATTGCCCTTGCCGCCGCTCTTGGCCGCGCCGCCCGCACCGGGGATCAGCTTCTGCTTGGGCTTCTTCGGCTTCTTCAGCACCTGGCCATCGATGGTGGTCTGCGGCACCCGGTGGTCGGGGATGAAATCCGCCTCCTCGCGACGCGGCAGCACCTGACGGATCAGCCGTTCGATGGCGGCGAGCAGCTCCACCTCGTCGGCGCAGACCAGGGAAATGGCTTCGCCGCTGCTGCCGGCGCGGCCGGTACGGCCGATGCGGTGCACGTAATCCTCGGCGTTGATCGGCAGGTCGAGGTTGACCACCAGCGGCAGGTCATCGATATCCAGGCCCCGTGCGGCCACGTCGGTGGCCACCAGAATCTGCACCTCGCCGGCCTTGAAGCGCTCCAGTGCGCGCAGGCGGCTCGGTTGCGGCTTGTCACCATGGATCGAGTCGGCCGCCACGCCCATGGCCAGCAGCTCCTGCTCCAGCTGATCGACCCCCTTGCGGGTCTTGGCGAACACCAGCACCTGGCCCCAGCGCTTCTGCTCGAGCAGGTGCAGGAACAGCTCGCTCTTGCGCTTCTTGTCCACCGGGATCAACCACTGCTTGACGCTCTTGGCCGCGGCGTTGCGCGGGCTGACTTCCACCGACAGCGGGTCGCGCAGCAGCTCGCCGGCCATCTGCCGGATGGCGTCGGAGAAGGTGGCGGAGAACAGCAAGGTCTGGCGCTTCTTCGGCAGCGCGCTGAACAGCTCGTCCAGCTCGCGGGCGAAGCCGAGGTCGAGCATGCGGTCGGCCTCATCCAGCACCAGGGTCTGCAACTGGGTGAATTTCAGCGCGTTCTGCCGGTACAGGTCGAGCAGTCGCCCCGGCGTGGCCACCAGCACATCGACGCCCTTGCGCAGCTTCATCATCTGCGGGTTGATGCTGACCCCGCCGTACACCGCATAGCTGCTCAGCGGCAGATGCTGGCCGTAGGCCT
The DNA here is from genome assembly GCF_017915135.1 of Ectopseudomonas khazarica. Classification (NCBI taxonomy): domain Bacteria; kingdom Pseudomonadati; phylum Pseudomonadota; class Gammaproteobacteria; order Pseudomonadales; family Pseudomonadaceae; genus Ectopseudomonas; species Ectopseudomonas khazarica. Next base: position 4,398,135 of record NZ_CP068551.1, read on the forward strand.
GGAAGCTCTGCAGCACCTGCTCGGCCAGCTCGCGGGTCGGCGTCAGCACCAGTGCGCGCACCGAGTTGCTGGCCACCTGCGGGCCCTCCAGGGTCAGGCGCTGCAGCAACGGCAGGGCGAAGCCGGCGGTCTTGCCGGTGCCGGTCTGCGCCGCCGCCATCAGGTCGCGCCCCTTGAGCACGGCGGGAATGGCCTGGCTCTGCACCGGCGTCGGGGTCTGGTAGTCGAGTTCGGTGAGGGTACGCAGCAGCGGCTCGATCAAACCGAGGGAGGCGAAGGTCATGGGGCAACCAGCGAGGCAATGGGAACAGGCGCGCAGTTTACCCTGTCCCCCACCCGTGGAGCGCTCTCCGCCATGAAAAAGCTCGCCGCTGCAGCGCCCAGCCGCGCCGCAGGCAGTGGCAAGGGTGTCCGTTCGCCGTGACGACACGCATGGATGCAGAGGGTACGCCCTCACGTAGCCCGCAAGGGCGGCTTCAGTCGCGAAATTCCTTCGGCGTAGCACTCAGCAATGAAGCCAGGGCCTCCGTGGGAGGGGCTTTAGCCGCGACAAGCGCTCGCGGCTGAAGCCGCTCCTGCAGATACGAGGCAAGCTCAGCTGGCAGTCGCCAGCAGCGTGCGCACCTTGGCTGCCGACAGGCTCTGCAGCTGGCAGAGGAAGGCATGATCGGCCTGGTGCCGGCCATGCCGGTCACGCAGCAGGTCGAACAGGTGCAGGGTCAGGTTGGCGGCCATCTCGGCATCGGCCAGGGCCCGGTGGGCACGTCCGGTATCCGGCAGGCCGGCCCAGCTGTTGAGGTTGCCCAGCTTGTGGCTCGGCGCCTCCGGCAGCAGGCGCCGCGAAAGCAGCAGCGAACAGGCGAACGGCTGCGCGCGCCGCCGGCTCACGCGGGCCAGTTCGGCATCCCAGAACTTCTGGTCGAAGGCCGCGTTGTGCGCCAGCAGCGGCCGCTCGCCGATGAAGTCGGCCACCTCGTTCATCACCTGCTCGGAAGGCGGCGCCTGGCGCAGCATGGCATTGCTGATGCCGGTGAGCTGCTCGATGAAGGGCGGCACCCAGGCGCCGCTGTACATCAGGCTCTGATAGCGCTCGACGATGCGCCCGTCCTCGATGATCGCCACGCCGATCTCGGTGGCACGCGCCTGGGCAGGTGAAACCCCGGTGGTTTCGAAGTCGATGACGGCAATGGATTCCAACGTGAGACCTCAGTGATTGCGCAACAACAGATCGCCCTCGATGGGCACGTACAGGCTGGCCGCTCGGATCAGCGATTGCGCGGTCAGCCCCGGGACGCCGAAGGCGATGGCAGCGACGCCCTGGCTGCGCACGCGTTCGAGCAGCAGGTCGAAGTCGCCGTCCCCCGAGGCCAGGACCACTTCGTCGACCCGCGAGGCGGCGTCGAGCACATCGATGGTGATGCCCACGTCCCAGTCGCCCTTGGCCGAGCCGTCGCTGCGCTGGATGTAGGGCTTGAGCTTCACGGTGAAACCGAGCTTGCGCAGGATCTGCTGAAACTGCTGCTGCTTGGCATCGCCACGGTCGATGGCATAGGCATAGGCCTCGACGATCACGCCACGGCGGCTGACCTCGGCCCACAGCACGCTGTAGTCGAAATGGCAGCCGTACACCTGGCGCACCGTGTAATAGAGGTTCTGCACATCGGCGAATACGGCGATCTTCTTCACCGGGAGTCCTCGTACGGGCAACGAAGGCGCCAGTATGCCAGAGCCGACCGCCCGACGCGCCGGGGACTGGCCGGAGCACCGCTCCTGCCCCTATCCTTGACGCATGACACCGCTAGAAAGCCTCTGCCAACGCAACCTCGACCTGCTGCGACGCCTGGACATTGCTCATCGCCTGGTCGAGCACGAAGCCGTTCTCGACTACCCCACCGCCCACGCCGTGCGCCAGCGTTTCGCGCTGCGCGGGGTGGAGAGCAAGAGCCTGTTCCTGCGCGTCGCCAGTCAGCGGCATGCCATGCTGGTCAGCGTCGAAGGGGCGCGTGCCGACTGGGCACGGCTCAAGGCGCTGCTCGGCAGCCGCCCGCGTATCGCCAGCGACGAGGAACTGACCGCGCTTACCGGCTGCGTGCCGATGTGTGCCTGCCCGTTCGGCCACGACGCTGGCATCACCCTGCTGATCGACCGCGCCGTGCTCGCCTGCGACTTTCTGCTGTACTCGCCCGGCCCGCCCGAGCTGACCCTGGAGGTGCCAGGCAGCGAGCTGCCGCGTCTGCTCGCCGCGCTGCCCAATGCGCAACTGGAGTACCCTTGAATCCTCTGCGGCCAAGCGCCGGCGTGGCGTGGCCGAACGCGGCGCGCGATGTAACCTCAACAGCCCCCTACATCTGGTAGCCTGCCGATGAATCCACTTTCCGTGCTCCGCGATGCCTGGTTCTTCTCCAGCCACAACCTGGCGGCCATCGCCCGGCTGACCCTGCCCCTGCTGGTGCTCGAGGCCATCGCCCAGGCCGTGCTGGCCGCGCAGCTCGGCGAAGACGCCAACCCGGCCTACGGGGTCCTGCTCGGCATCCTCTTCTATCCGCTGTATGCCGCGCCGCTGATCCTCTTCCTGCATGCACGCAGCAACGGGCAGACGCCGGGCAACGCCCAGCTGTTCGCCGCCGGCCTGCAGCTCTGGCCGAGCTTCGCCCTGATGACCGGTCTGAGCACGCTGGCGATCATGCTCGGCCTGTCGCTGTTCATCGTGCCGGGCATCTGGATCATGATGCGCCTGGCCTTCTCCGAGCTGATCCTGGTGCTGCGCCAGGAGCCGCCATTGCGCGCCCTGCAGAGCAGCTTCAGCATGACCGAGGGGCGCTTCTGGCCGGTATTCGCCTGCCTGGCCAACGTCCTGCTCCCGCTGTGGCTGCTCGACTGGTGGACGCAGCCGAGCCAGGGCGACACCCTGCTCTGGGTGCTGCACCAGGCGGGCAACGGCTTCCTCCAGCTGTTCGCCATCGTGGTGCTGTTCCGCCTGTTCATGCTGCTCGACCCCAGGCAACCGGCAGCATCGCAGAACAACGACTAGGCTTGCTGCTTTGCCCAAGAGGAGCACGCCATGAGCGACAGCAACCCGAGCATCCTGTCCCACATATCCATCGGTACCAACGACTTCGACGCCGCCAGCGCCTTCTACGCCAAGGTGCTGGCGACCCTGGGCTGCCGCGAGATCATGCGCCACCCGGGGGCGGTGGCCTTCGGGCGCGAATACCCGGAGTTCTGGGTGCAGACACCGATCAACGGCCAGCCGGCCACGCTCGGCAACGGCAGCCACTTCGGCTTCGTCGCCCCGGACAAGGCCTCGGTGCACGCCTTTCACCAGGCGGCGCTGGAGGCCGGTGGTCGCGACGAAGGCCAGCCCGGGCCACGCCCGGACTATGGCGAGCCGTACTACGGTTGTTTCATCAGGGATCTCGACGGCCACAAGATCGAGGCGGCCTTCTGGGACATGGCGCTGATGCTGGCGAGCGGCGCGCAGCACGAGCATGGCTGACGACATACCCTGCTACTGGTGCGCGACCACCGGCTGATAGCGCAGGGCGGCATTGGCGACCCACCCCTCGCGCAACAGGCTCTCGAGCGCAGCCGCCAGCTGCGGCATGCGCTCCAGGCGCTGGCGCGAGAAGCCGATGTAGAGTTCGGTACGCGCCTCGGGCTGATAGGCCGCCTTGACGATGCGGCCGGCCAACCTGGGGTCGAGCAGCGCATAGTCGACCTGGCAGTCGGTACCGACCAATGCGTCGATACGGCCACGGGTCAGCATCCCCAGCAACTGGCTTTCATTGCTGACCCCGACCTTCTTCAGCCCCTGGTCATCGTCGAATGGCTGAAAGTACACCGACTCCAGCACGTAGCCGATGCGCAGCTCGTGCAGCGCCGCATAGTCCTTGAGGCGCATGGCCAGCGCCGGGCTGGCGTAGAAGCGCGGCGAGCAGGCGTAGTAAGGCGCATCCAGGTACTGGATGTAGCGTTCGCGCTCCGGCGTTCTGGCCAGGCCGGTCATCATGTCCGCCGTGCCCTGTTCGAGCGCCGCCAGGCCCCTCGCCCAGGGCGCGCGATGCACCTCGAAGCGCAGTCCGGTGCGACGTGACAGCTCGTCGAGCAGATCGATATCCAGCCCCTGCAGCTGCCCATCCTCCTTGAGCATGCGAAACGGCGGCCAGAGATCGGTCATCACCTGCAGCGCACGGGGCTCTTCGGCCCGGCACACCGCAGTGGCCAGCAGCAGGATGAGCAGCAGCCAGGCACGCATCGGACACCTCCTAGCTTCGCGGCTTCAAGCCGGAAAGCCGTGGCAACAGCACACGCTCGAACAGCCGCGGGAAGAAACGCGCCAGCACCCGCGCCCGCCAGTCGACGTTGGACAGTACCAACAGCCGCCGGCGCTTGAGCGCACCGTGATAAATGGCCTCGGCGACATCCTGCGGCGAAGCGACCTTGCCCATTGCCAGCGGTGGCTGCGCCGCCACCGAGCCGTCTCCGACCAGCGCGTTCTTGCGCAGGTCGGTCGCGGTGAAGCCCGGGCATACCAGCATGACGTTGACGCCCGAACCCTTGAGTTCGAAACGCAGGGTCTCGAACAGGCCGTGCAGGGCATGCTTGCTGGCGTTGTAGGCACTGCGATAGAGCAACGGCGCGATGCCCGACAGCGAGCTGAGCACGATGATCTGCCCGCGCCGGGCGATCAGGCTGGGCAGCGCGGCCTGGGTACAGTGCAACGCGCCGAAGTAGTTCACCGCCATGACCCGCTGGAACACGTCCAGGCTGGTCTCGGCGAACGTGCTGCGGTGGGTGATGCCGGCATTGTTGACCAGCACGTCGATGCCGCCGAAGCGCTCGCAGGCAAGGGCCACGGCACGCTGCACCGCATCGGCATCGGCGACGTCACACACCAGGCCCAGCGCCTCGGCGTTGTGATGGTCGGCCAGGTGCTGCACCAGGCCATCCAGCGCCGCCTGGTGCAGGTCGAGAATCACCAGGCGCGCGCCAGCCTGCGCCAGGCGCACGGCCAGGGCGCGGCCGATGCCGGCGCAACCGCCGGTGATCAGCACCACCTTGCGATCGAAAACCTTGTTGGCGAACACCTTGCGATACATGTGCGGCTCCCGGAATCCACCCTCACCGATATCAACTGCCGCCCTTCGCCAGGGCGACCCACACAACAGTCTTTCGCATGCTACTGCAGCTCATGCCATCTGTCCCTGGGGCCGAACGACCGTGCGAACTCGGCAGATACTCGACAATCGCCCAGCAATGCCTGGGCCGATCCGGTGCACTCGGGTATCCTCGCCTCCTTCCAGCATAGTCGCTCATGCCGCCATGTCTCTGCCCCGCCCGCTTCGCCTGCTGCTGCTCGTCGCCCTGCTGCCCGTCATTCTGCTGGCCCTGGTCCATGTCCTGGCCTGGAACCCCGCTGCGCGCGAGGAGGCGGACGTGTCCTGCACGGGCCAGGTGGCACAGCTGCAGCCAGGGCAGGCGCTGAAGGTCATGACCTGGAACGTGCAGTACCTGGCCGGCAAGCGCCACGTGTTCTGGTACGACCTGCCTGGCGGCGACGGCCCGGACGAACGCCCGAGCAGCGCCGACCTGGTGCGGACGCTGGACGAGGTGGTGCGCATCCTGCGCGATGAGCAACCGGACGTCGTGCTGCTGCAGGAGCTGCACGACAACGCCAAGGCCACCGACTACCAGGACCAGCTGGCACTGCTGCAGGCGCGTCTGGCAGACCTCTACCCGTGCAGCAGCCAGGCGTTCTACTGGAAGTCCGCCTTCGTGCCGCACCCGCGCATTCTCGGCAGCGTCGGCATGAAGCTGGGCACCCTCAGCCGCTTCCAGATCGCCCGCGCCGAGCGCCTGCAACTGCCGATGCTGGCCAGCAACCTGCTGAGCCGCCCCTTCCAGCTCAAGCGCGCCCTGCTGGTCAGCTACCTGCCGATCCGCGGTGGCGGCGAGCTGGCGGCGATCAACACCCATTTCGATGCGTTCGCCCAGGGCGAGGACACCATGCAACGCCAGGTCGAGATGACCGATGGCCTGTTGCGCCAACTGCAGCAGGCCGGCCAGCCATGGGTCCTGGGTGGCGACCTCAACCTGCTGCCGCCCGGTCAGTTCGAGCACCTGCCCGACGACCAGCGCAGCTGGTATGCCGCCGACAGCGAGCTGCAGGACCTGGCCAGGCGCTACCCGATGATCCCCAGCCTGCTGCAGGCCAGCGGCGCGGACCAGGCACGGTGGTACACCCACTACCCCAACGACCCCGCCGCCAGCGGCCCGGATCGCACCCTCGACTACCTGTTCTACAGCCCGCGCCTGACGCCGCTGGCCAGCCAGGTGCGCCAGGACGACACGCTGGCCATCTCCGACCACCTGCCGGTGATCGGACGTTTCTTCATCCCCAGCCAGGAATAGGCACGACAGGGCTGGACAACGCCACCGCCTGTTGTCCATGCTCGACCGGCACCGCCCCAAGAATGACAAGACGGCAAACAGCCGCGACACCTCGATGCCAAGACGCTTCTGCCTGATACTCATCGCCCTGCTGTGGTTGCCGGTCGCCTGTGCGGCCGGCAGCGAGCGACGCATTCATGTCGGCTACTACGAATTCCCGCCCTACTCCTACACCGACGACCAGGGCCACCCCAGTGGCGTCGGCCTCGAACTGACCGCGCGCCTGCTCGACGAGGCCGGCTACCAGGCGGAGTTCCGCGCCTACCCCGGCGCACGCCTGTACAACGGCCTGATCGACGGCAGCATCGCGCTCTGGTTCGGCGCCCCGGGCAAGCCCGAACTGGCCGAGCACACCCTGGAGAGCCGCTACCTGCTCGGGCAGATCGCCCTCAACCTGTACTACCGCCCAGGCACCGCGCCGCCCAGGTTGCCCGACGACCTGCAGGGCCGTGGCGTGATCCTGATCACCGGCTACAGCTACTGGCAGGGCATCAACCAGTGGCTGCAAGACCCGGCGCGGCACATCACCCTGCATCGCACCTCGCGGCACACCGCGGCGCTGGAGATGCTGCTGCGCCGACGTGGTGACCTCCTCCTCGACTACCAGATGCCGGTGGAGCAGGCCCGGCGCAGCCTCGGCATCGGCGACCTGCCGTTCGTCGAGGTGCAGCGCCTGCAGCTCAAGCTGATCGTCTCCCGCCACGCGGCGGATGCCGTACAACTGCGCGACGCGCTCGACCATGCCTACCAGCGCCTGCAGGCCAGGGGCGAAGACCTGCAACTGCCCTGAGTCGTCCGGCCCCTATTCGATGCGGTAGCTGAAGGTGTTCTTCACGTTGGCCACCGCCACCGCCTGGCCGTTGACCACGCGCGGCTGGTAGCGAAAGGTCCTGGCCGCGGCCAGTGACGGTTTGACGAAGAACGGATGGCAATTGCCGACCACCTGCGGGTCTTCCACACGCCCGGCAGCGTTCACCGTATAGGCCACCGTGCATTCGCCCTCGATCTTGCGTTCCAGCGCCTTGGCCGGATAGTCCGGCGCCTGCTTGGCGATGGGCAGGTACTGGCGGCTGGCCGCCTGCGCCTCGGCGCGCGCCGCAGCGGCTGCGGCATTCGCCGCCGCCACGCGCTCGGCTTCGAGCCGGCGGGCCTCGGCCAACTGCTGAGCTTCCAGCTGCGCCTGACGCGCCGCCTCTTCGCGGGCCAGACGCTCCTGGCGCTGCGCCTCGGCACGCCGCTGCTGACGTTCACGCTGCAAGCGCAGCGCCTGTTCCTCACGCGCCTGCTCGGCCCTTTTGAAGGCCAGGTCCGCCTGTTCGGGTGCTGGCGCCTCGACCGTCGCTTCCGCCGGCGGCGGCGCCACTGCCGGTTCGGCGACGACGGGCGCCGGCGGTTGAATCACGGGAGCCGGCAGGCTGATCAGTTCGGTGGTGAGTACCGTGGCAAGCGGTGTCGGCAGCGGCGCCTGGTGAGCCAGATGCAGCAGCACATAGGCCAGGCCGGCATGCAGGGCGATGGCGACGCCAATGGCGAGGCCATGCTCGCGCCAGGCCGGCCAGGCCAGACGCGGCGCGGGCATTTCCAGGGTCATGCTGCTCATGTCAGGGCGCCTCGGTGATCAGGCCCAGGCGGCTGACACCGCCACGCTGCAACTCGGCGATGCCGGCGACCACCGAGGCATAGTCGGCATGCTGGTCGGCGCGCACGTAGACCTGGGTCTGCGGGTTGGCGGCGACGATGGCGGCGATCTTCTCGCGCATCGCCTCCTTGCTCGGCGCACTGTCGGTCTGCGACTCGATATCCACTTCGCTGCCCAGGTTCCAATGGAAGCTGCCGTCGTCCTTCACCGACAGGGTGACGATGCGCTGCTCGCCCGGTGCCGGCAGCGCTTCGGCCGCCACCTTGGGCAGTTCGATCTGCACGCCCTGCACCAGCATCGGTGCGGTCACCATGAAGATCACCAGCAGCACCAGCATCACGTCGATATAGGGCACCACGTTCATTTCGGCCTTCAGGCCATGCTTGTGCGTCGGTCGAACCAGCATCGCGTCATCCTCCTCAAGCGGCAGCGGCCATGCCCGCACCAACGCCATTGAGGCGACGGTGCAGACGGCCCTGCAGCTCGTTGGCGAAAGCGTAGTAACGCGCGATCAGGGTCTGGCTGCGCGCCGAGAAGCGGTTGTAGGCCATCACCGCCGGAATCGCCGCGAACAGGCCGATGGCCGTGGCGATCAGCGCTTCGGCAATGCCCGGCGCCACCGTCGACAGCGTGGCCTGCTGCACCTGGGACAGGCCGAGGAAGGAATTCATGATCCCCCACACGGTGCCGAACAGACCGATGTAGGGGCTCACCGACCCCACCGTGGCGAGGAACGGCAGGCCCTTCTCCAGGCGTTCCTCCTGTTCGGCAATCGCCACCGCCAGGCTGCGCTCGACGCCGTCGAGCACGGTCTCCGTGCTGTTGCCGGCATGCGCCTGCAGCTGGCTGAAGCTCTGATAACCCGCCAGGAAGATACGCTGCAAGGCGGCATCGGCGGGCAGCTCCTGCTGCACGCCTGCGCGGTACAGGGCGCCTGTTTCATCGCTGCGAAAGCGCTTGAGGAAGTCTTTCGCCAGCGCCTCGGTGCGGCGCAGCACGCCGCCACGCTGGACGATCAGGTACCAGCTGATCAGCGAGGCCAGCACCAGGCAGAGCATCACCGCCTGCACGACGAGACTGGCCTCGCTGACCAGCCCCCAGACGGTCATGTGTTCGAGATGGGCTTGGTTTTGCATCATGCTTTCCTTCAATGGCTCGAGCCCCATGGCTCACATTTCAAGACACTGGCGTTACACCGGGATGACAGGCGTGACGCCAGCCGTCTCATTCCAGGCCCAGCGCGGCGGCGATCGCCGTCCAGGGCACGTACTTGTAGTTCTGGTTACCCTCGGGCATGCGCTTGCGGCCGTCCTGCACCACCAGCAGGCCAGCGCTCCAGGGGCCACCGAGGTTGGCTGAAGTCACCTCCAGGCCATCGGTCTCCGAAGCCCCGTCGATGCCGCGTTCGGCGTTCAGGCCGATGCGCAGGCTGCCGCGCAGCCTGTAGGGCGCCTGCGCCTCGACCACCACATAGCTGTCGTTGCCCTGGCTGGAGATCAGCAGGTAGTCACGCTGCCGCCCCTGATAGAGGGCCAAGCCCTCGATGTCGTCTTCGAGCGGGCCGCCCACGGCGATGACCTGCTCCAGCTCGGCCGGGGCGTCGGCACGGGCATCGAGCGTCCACACCGCCACGTCCTCCTCGCCGATGTACAGGCGCTGGTTGCGGTCGTCCGCCACGCAGCCTTCCGGCTGGGTCGCGGTGCGGAAGCGGCGCACCAGCTGGCCGCTGGCCTTGCCGCCGGCACCGCTCAGGCGGTACTGCAGGAAGCTGCCGTCCTTGTCGTTGACGATGGCGTGAATGGTCTCCTGGCGATCCTTGAACAGACACAGGCCATAGATCTCCCGCAGTGGCGTGGGGATCTGGCCAATCTCGCCGAGCTCACCGCTGGCGGGGTCGATGGCGAACAGCTGCAGGCTGTTGTGATCGCGGTTGCTGGCCACCGCCAGGTCGACCCGGCGCGCGCCCAGCTGGAAGCCGTTGCGCACGTCGACGTTGTTCAGCCGGCCGACGCGCAGGTCCTGCAGTTGCCTGCCGGCCAGGTCATAGACCAGCAGACCGCCCTGCTTGTCGGTGCCCAGCACGCGGCTGCGCTCGGGCTGCGCGCGATTGACCCAGATCGCCGGGTCGTCCGCCGCATCGCCCAGGCTCGGCGCGACCTCGCTCTGCACCAGGGGGGTGACCACCGGCACCGCCGGCGGCGCTTCAGCGCTCTCGGGCTGCCAGTTCAGCGCGGCGCGACGGGCGCCATCGTCGGCCACCAGCAGCAGCTCGAGCCCCTGCGCCGTGCGCCGGGCACTGACCTGCTCCGGCTCGTCCAGCCCGGCCAGGTTCAGTACAGCGGCACGCTGCCACTGTGCGGCGTGGCTCTGGAACAGGTGCAGGTTGGCGGCGGCCGGATCCAGCAGCAGCAGGGCATCGGGCAGCACTGCCATGCCGCCGGCGTCCTGCAGCTCGCCGAAGGGCGCGACCAGCTCCACCGGCTCACGCAGCAGCGGCGCCTCGGCAGCAGCGGCGTAGCGCCACAGGCCCACGCCTTCCTCGTTGACGTAGAGGCTGGCGGAGCTGTCATCGACCTGGCAGAAGCTGCTCTGCGGCGGCAGGCTCAGCGCCCGCACCCGCTGTGCCTGCGCCAGCGGTCGGCCGTGCTCGGCCACCAGCCACTGTTCGCCGATGCCCTCCTCGCCGACCAGGAAGAGGAAGTCGTTGCGCGCTTCGTCGCGATACAGGCACAGCCCTTCGATGGCGAAGCGGGTCTTCGGCAGGTAGTGCGGCGCGCTCCACTGCTGCGCGTCGTCGAGGCGCGCCAGCAGGGCCTGCTGACGCCGCTTGTCGAGCGTGGCAACCAGCACGCCACGCTCGTCGGCACGCTGGTCGAGGGTAGCGAAACGCCCCGCCAGCTCGCTCAGCACCTGGCCGTCGGCGTCGACGACCTGCAGGCTGCGGGCGCCGACCTGCAGGCGCTCGGCCCCCGGCAGAAAGGGCAGCGGCGCCAGCCACTGGGTGTTTTCGCTGGCGATCAGCGCGTCGCTGAGCACGACGTTCGGCGCGGCCGAGACGGCCTCTTGCGGCTCATGGCTCTGGCAAGCGGCCAGGGTGATGCAGAGCCCCAGCAGGGACAGGTTGGAAAAACGCATGAAGAGTTCCTGGTAACGGTGGCCCGGCCCGCTGCCGCCGAGTGGCGACGGGCCAGGCCATTGAAGATGTCGGTGTGGCGAGCGCCTTCCGGTGGACGAGAACGCGTTGTCCACCCTGAAACACGCAGCGCTCAGAAATGGGTCAGGGTCAGGCCGATCTTGTAGGTCGGGCCGTACTCCTCGTACTGCGCGTTGTAGCGGCGGCTGCCGGTGTAGACGTAGTAGGACTCGTCGGTGATGTTCTGCGCCTCGAGCGTCAGCTGCAGTTCGGGGGTGATGAAGTAGCCGGCCTTGATGTCGACGAACACCTGATCGTCGACGTACAGGTCATGGCGCTTGTCCTCCACCGCACCGATCTCGTACAGGTAGCTGGACTTGTAGTTGGCGGCCAGGCGCAGGTTGAAGCGCTCGTCCTCCCAGCCGAGCATGAAGTTGCCGACGGTGTCGGACTGGTTGGGCAGGTCGATGGAGCGCTTGGCGCCCTGGCCTTCGATGCTCGCGTCGGACTGGCTGAGGGTCAGGTTGGCGCCCAGCAGCAGGCCGTTCCACGGCGCCGGCAGCCAGTCGAACTTCTGCGAGTAGGCCAGTTCGACGCCATACAGCTTGGCGCTGCTGCCGTTGTCGAAGGTCAGCGCCTCGTCGAAGCCGATCCACTCGCCGCTGCCGGCCAGGTCGGTGTTGTAGATGAAGTTGTCGATGTCCTTGTAGAACAGGAAGCCCGAGACCACACCGGCACGGCCCATGTAATGCTCGATGCCGAGGTCGAGGTTCATCGACTCCAGCGGCTTGAGATCGGGGTTGCCGAAGGAGGCGTCCGCACCGTCGATGGCGAAGCCCGGCGCCAGCTGGCCGAAGGTCGGGCGCACCACGCTGTTGGTCCAGGCGGCGCGGATCGCGGTGGACGGCGACAGCTGGTAGCGCGCATGCAGGCCCGGCAGCCAGTGGTCGTAGCGGTTGCGGCTCTGGCTGTCCTCGTACACACCATCGCGCAGGCCGGTGCCCTTGGCCTCGAACTCGGTGCCCTCGTAGCGCAGGCCGGCGATGAAGCGCCAGTCGTCCACATCCAGGGTGTTCATCAGGTAGGCCGCGTTGATGTCCTCGCGCATGTCGAAGTCGTTGATGCGCGAGTTCTCCTCGTCGTAGAACTGGCTGCGATCCAGCCCGCCGATCAGGTTCTTGATGGCGCCGGCGCTGATGCCGTTGCCAAAGCGGCCCAGCGAGTAGTCGACGCTGCCGCTCTGCAAGCCGTCGAGCCCGACGCCGGTGAAATCGTCGTAGACCCAGACCTCGGTATCGCTGGTCTTGTCGCGCCGGCTGAGCTTGCCGCCGAACTTCACCTGCGCGGCGTTGCCGGCCAGGTCGTAGTCACGGGCCAGGTCGAGGCGGATGTTCTTTTCCTTGTCCTTGCCGCTGACCTTCTCCCACTCCACCTCGTCGAGTTCGAAGGCGGTCGGATCGTAGAACGCGTCTCCGGCAACGAGGTGCGGCTTGCGCGTGCCATCGAAACCGATGCCGGTGAAGTCGCCGACGAACTTGGCGCCGGCGATGCCGCCCGGGTCCTTCTCGGTGGATTGGCTGTAACCGGCCTGGCCGCTGATGGTCCACAGATCGATCATGCGCTCGCCACCGAACACGTAGGACTGGATTTCCTGGGTGTCTTCACGCGACTTCAGCTCGCGCCAGCCTTCGCCATCGCCACGCTCACCGGACAGCTGCGCGTCGTCGAACTCGATGCCGGCGGCATTGCGCGTCTCGGTGTCCTTGAACTTGCTGTACAGGGTGCGCAGGTAATAGTTGGAATAGTCGTCCGGCTGATAGTCGAAGTTCAGGCCGAAGCCGGTACGCTCACGGGTGATCTGGTAGTCACGCTGCTCGACCTCCTCCAGCCGCGCACCATCGTCGAAATCCCAGGCGCCGCCGGTCTCCACGTTCTCCGAACCGAACTTGCGCTTCTGCCAGCTGAATGCCGCGGCCACGCCAAAGTTGTCGGTGCCCTCACCCAGGCTGAAACGATCGCTGATGGCGCCGGAGAACTTGGGGCTGGTCTTGTCCACGTTGGTGTCGTGGCTGGCCTCGCCGGAGAGGGTGTAGAACAGGCCGTCATGGTCGAAGGCCGAGAGGCTCTCCACCTCGATGGTGCCGCCCAGGGAGTTGGCGTCCATGTCCGGCGTCAGGCTCTTGACCACCGACAACGACTGCACCAGCTCCGCCGGCAGCACGTCCAGCGCCACCGCACGGCGGTCGCCCTCCGGGGCCGGCACCAGGGTGCCGTTGATGGTCACGCTGTTGAGGTCCGGGGCGATGCCGCGCACGCTGACGAAACGCCCCTCGCCCTGATCGCGCTCCACCGACAGCCCCGGAATACGTTGCAGGGCCTCGGCCGCGTTGTCGTCGGGCAACTGGCCGACGCCGTCAGCATGCACCACGCTCTTGATGCTGTCGGCGCTCTTCTGCTCCTGCAGCGCCTTGTCGATGCTCGCCGCCTGGCCGATCACCTCGACGCGCTCGACCGCCTCCTCGGCCCAGACCGGTGCGGCGCTGATGGCGATGGCCAGCAGGCTGACGTTGAATCCCGCTGTGCGGATATGACGAAATGGCTTTGCCACCTTGAATCCCTCGTTTCAATGGCCCCTGGCGACACCAGGCGATGGCAGCGAAAGCTAGGAATGCTTTGTGGCACTTGCGTGACAGCCGCTGCCGGAGCGGGCCCTGAAAGCCTGTTTCGTGGCGGTTTCACAGGGGTTCTGAGCTGAAATGACCCGGCCATGCCGCGTTGACCGAGGCTCTGCGCGGGCATCGGAGCGGCCAGCGCCGGGTGGACAGCGGCGCCACTGCGCCCACGACCCCGCACCGGCTTAATCCAGGCTGAAAAAATCGCCCTGCACGGCACCTTTCACCTGAGCCGAATCGACCCCCGGCGCGGTAACCGAACCGTCATGCGCCTTTGTTTCCTTGGCGCCGAACGCACTTCCGGATCAGCCAAGGAAACCGCACATGCATCGCCCCCTGCTGCTGGCCACGCTGCTGGCCACCGCCCTGAGCAGCCCCCTGACCCATGCCGAGCCGCCGCTGCCACGCTCGCCAGGCCAACCCTATGCCGCCGGCAACCTGGCGGACCGCATCGTGCTGACGCCCGGCGCCGACGCCGCCACGCAGATGGCCGTGAGCTTTCGTACCGACCTGCGCCAGGACAGAGCCGTGCTGGAGTTCGGTCCGGCCCTGGCCGGCCCGCAGGTGGTGGCCAAGGCCCGCCAGCTCAGTGGCAGCAGTCGCCGCCTGGACGCCGAGAACGGCCCGTCCCTCTACCATCAGGTACGCCTGGACGGCCTCAGCCCGGATACCGCCTATGCCTACCGGGTGCAAGGCAGCGCGGGCTGGAGCGAGTGGCATCAGTTCCGCACCGCCAGCCGCACCTTCGCTCCCTTCAGCTTCATCTACCTGGGCGATACCCAGAACGGCATCCTCGAGGTCGCCTCGCGCAGCATTCGCCAGGCCCTGCGCAGCGTCGCCCGCCCGGCGCTGGTGGTGCATGCCGGTGACCTGGTGGCCTCGCGCGACGACCTCGCCCATGACGACGAATGGGGCGAGTGGAACCAGGCGGGCGCTTGGGCCTACGCCGCCATCCCGCAACTGGTCGCCGTCGGCAATCACGAATACCTCGACGACCTGCTGCCCGACGGCAGCGAGAGTCGCACGCTCGGCACGCACTTTCCCGCCCAGTTCGCTCTGCCACGCAACGGCGCCGAGGGCGTGGCCGAGACCAGCTACGTCAGCGACTACCAGGGCGTACGCTTCGTGGTGCTGGACGGCACCTCGGCACTCGACCTCGGCACCCTGGAGGCCCAGACCCGCTGGCTGGAGAACGCACTGCAGAGCAGCCAGGCGCGCTGGAACATCGTGGTCATGCACCAACCGATCTACACCTGCGCCCGCCCCGAGGACAGCGAACCACTCAAGGCCGCCTGGCAACCCCTGTTCGAGCGCCATGGCGTCGATCTGGTGCTGCAGGGCCACGACCACTGCTACAGCCGCCTGACCCATGTCGCCGGCCGCGCCGCCACGCGCCAGGCCCTGCGCAGCCAGCAGGCCATCGGCCCGGTGTACATGGTCTCGGTGACCGGCTCGAAGATGTACGGCCTCAACGATCGCGCCCACAGCCAGCCGGACCGCAGCGCCGAGGACACCCAGCTGTACCAGACCATCAGCGTGGCGCAGAACCGCCTCAGCGTCAGGGCCTACAGCGCCGACGACCGGCTCTACGACGCCTTCGACATCCAGCGCGACGCCAGCGGCAACAAGACCCTGCACGAGCCCGACCTGGCTACCCCGGCCGAGCGCTACTGCACCCGGAACGCCGGCCCGGACGGCCTGCCCTGCAGCGCGAGGGACAAATGACTGTCATCGAAATGAGACCTGCCTCCGGCATGCTCGGCCACGGACGAGCATTGCCGGGAGAATCGACCATGAAAGCACTGCTGAAACTGCATGGCCTGACCCTGGCCGGCCTGCTGCTGGCGGCCAACGCCGGGCTGCTGCTCTACCTCGGTGCGGGCGAGATCAAGTCCTGGGCCGAGATCAACTGGATGGACGTGGCCGGCGAAGGCGGCACCTGCCTGATCCTCTGCGGCTGGCTGATCATGCTGCTGAGTGGCCGCCCGGCCGGCTGGGTCACCCGCCTGCTGTCGCTGGGCCTGTGCTGCATCGCCTTCTCGATGTGGATGGACAGCCTCGACGAGTTCATCCGCCTGCCGCAGGAGACGGTCTGGGACAACTGGCTGGAGACCGCGCCGATGCCGCTCGGCATGCTGCTGCTGACACTCGGCATGTACCACCTGCAGCAGGAACAGCGCGCCATCAGCGCGCAGATGCGCAAGCGCGAACACCTGCAGCGCGACCATCGCCTGTTCGACAAGCTCACCCCGCTGTCCGGCGCCCAGTACCTGCGCCAGCATCTGCAGCAGGCGCTGCAACAGGCGCGCGCGGAGCATCAGCCGCTGTCGCTGGTGGCCATCGACCTCGACGACTTCAGCCTGGTCAACCAGCGCTACGGCCAGGCCGAAGGCGACCAGGTGCTGCAGGTGGTGGCCCAGTTGCTGCTGTTCAACCTGCGCCAGCAGGACATGCTCTGCCGCCTGGCCGGCGACCGTTTCGTCGCCGTACTGCCGAACACCGGCGAACAGCAGGCACTGAGCATCGCCGCCGAGTTGCGCCAGAGCATCGCCAGCCTCGCCCATCGCAGCCAGCGCCATGGCGAACGCCTGCAACTGCGGGCCACCGTGGCCGCGGTCATGGCCCTCGACGATGACGAGGAGCAGCTGCTCAAGCGCCTCAACCTGACGCTGGCGCGGGCCAAGCCGCGTCTGGCACACAGTGCGTGAGCGCCATGGGCTACGAGTGCGACAGTCGCTTCATCGCCGCTCATGATCTGCCCGCCGTGCTGATCGACCTGGCACGTTCACGGGGCATCGATACCCATCACCTGCTGCGGGGCTGCGAGCTGTTCTACGAGGACATCGTCACCGGCCGGGCACGGGTCAGCCCCGCGCAGTTCCTGCGCCTGATCGCCAACGCCAGGCGCCTGCTGGACGCGCCGGACAGCAGCTTCCTGTTCGGCCAGCGCCTGTGGCCCGGCCACTATGGCGCCGCCAGCCAGTTGCTGGAGCAGGCCGACAACCTGCTGCAGGCGCTGCAGGACCTCGGCCGCTACCGTGCCCTGCTCTCGCCCCTGCTGACGCCGGTGCTGCACCTCGACGAGCAGTACCTGCACCTGTACTGGCGCGACAGCTGCGGCGCCGCCGAGCAGCTGCCCTTTCTGCTGGAGGCGAGCATGACCGCGGTGGTCGCCCTGGCCCGCCGCCAGCAACACGAACGCCTGCCCTGGCGCCTGCAGTTCGCCTACGCCGAGCCACGCCATGTCGAGCAGTACTGGGTGCATCTCAGCGACGAGCTGAGCTTCGATCGCCCATCGACGGTCATGAGCCTGCCCCGCGAATACCTGCTGCGCCCCTGGCCGCACGCTGGTGCCACCGGCGCGCACATCGCCCGCCAGCAGTGCGACCAGCAGCTCGCGCAATGGGGCTGGCAGGGCAGCCTGCTCGACGAGCTACACGCCCACCTCAGCGCCCATATCCACCAGCCGCTGAGCCTGGAGCGAGTCGCCGAGGCCTTCGCCACCAGCCCGGCGACCCTCAAGCGCAAGCTGAGCAAGCACGGCAGTCATTTCCAGGAGCGCCTCGACCGGGCCCGCTGCGAACTGGCGCTGTACCTCTACCAGGTCAAGGGCTGCAGCAACGACGAGGTGGCGCAGCGCCTGGGCTTCAACGACATCACCAACTTCCGCCGCTCGTTCAAGCGCTGGACCGGCCGCGTGCCGAGCGAGCTGGGTGGCCTGCTGTGCCGTTGACAGCGGCCACTGCGCCCGCGCCTCAGGGTTTCGCCGAGCCCATGATGGCTTCCAGGCTGTCCGGGCGTGGTGCCCCCTTGTGCTGCTGCAGGCGACCCCGCTCGTCGAGGTAGTAGATGGCCGGCGTCGCCTCGCCGCCCATCTCGCCCATCAGCGCCAGGTTGGCGTCGAGCTGGGCCGCGATCGCGCCGGGAATCTTCGCCAATGCCTGCAGCTTGCTCTCGCGCCCGGCCGCCTCATGCTCGCCGAGCGCCTGACGCGGATCCTGCGCCGCGAGCAGCGCCGCGGCCTTGCCCGGACTGTCGGCACGCAGCATGCCGACCATGACATGGCGCAACTGCACCCGCCCGGCCTCGACCCAGGGCCGCGCCTGGCGCCAGAACAGGTTGCAGTACGGGCAGTTGGGGTCGGAGAACACGTAGACCACCCGGCCGGCCTTGTCGTCGCCATCGGCGATCCAGGTGCTGCTCTGCAAGCGCTGCCACATTTCCTCGCCCAGCGGCTTGTAGACCAGGCGTTCCAGCGGCTCCGCCGTCAGGTCGGTACCCTTGGCATCGAGCAGCGTGCCGATCAGCACGTGTTCGCCATCCGGCGTCAGGTACAGCGCCAGCCCCTGACCGTTGTAGCGGGCGGCATAGCCCTGCAGCCCGCCGGGGGCCTCGAAGGTGCCGACCACCTTGGCCCCACGGCCTTCGACGGCCTTGATCGCGGCGGGCAGCTCGGCGGCCTGCGCCAACGGCGCCAGCAGCGTGGCGAGCAGAACTAGAGACTTGATTGGTTGCATGATCATTCGTCCGTTTTCAGGGTTTCCAGTGCCCGCGCCAGGCTGGCGCTGGACAGTTCGCCAAGGTGGCTGCCGACCTGGCGGCCCTCGGCGTCGTAGAACAGGGTGGTGGGCAACGCTCGCGAACCGACCAGTTGCCCCAGGCGCCCGCCGCTGTCGAGCAGCACGTTGTCCAGTTGCAGCGTCTGGCTGGCGAGGAAGGTGCGGACCTCGCCAGCACCCTCGCCCTGGTTGGCGAACACGAAGGTCACCTGCGGATACAGGCGCTGCGCTTCGGCCAGCACCGGCATCTCGCGGCGGCAGGGCGGGCACCAGGTGGCCCAGAGATTGATCACCATTGGCTGCCCCAGATGCTCGCGCAGCATCACCGAGCGGCCCTGGACATCACGCAGGGCCAGGTCCGGCAGACGGGTGCCACGCTCCAGGGTATGCAGCACCAGGCTGCCCATGCCCCACACCAGCAGCCCGGTGGCCATGCCGGCGCCCAGCGCGGTGCGCAGCTCGGGCCGGCGCCACAGGTACCAGCCCCCGAGCAGGACGGCGGCCAGCAGACCGCCCCAGGCGATGAAGCCGCCGTCGCGGATATCGATCACCCGCCAGGGCGCATCCCGGTAGTGCCCGGCATACAAGGCGACGAACGCCAGGCGTGCGCCCAGCAGGGCCGCCAGCAACAAACGGAAGATCAGCGCCTCCGGGTTGACCTGGCGCTTGCGCCCCAGCCACCAGCCGACCAGCGTGGCCAGCAGCAGGCTGACCAGCAGCAACACATGGCCGACGCCGAGCGCCAGCGGCCCTACATCCATCGTCAACATCAGCCACGCTCCATCGCACTGTCCCATACCTGGATGAACTGCCGGGCATCGACCTCGCCGGTGATGCGCTGCTGGCGTCGCTCCGCGCCGTCCGGGCCGATCAGCAGCAGCGTCGGCGGCCCCAGCACGCGATAGCGGCCGAGCAGCTGATTGCTCGCGGCGCCCGGCGCGGTGACGTCCAGTCGCAGTTTACGCGCCTGCGCCAGGCGCGCCTGAACCTCGGCATTGCCGAAGACCTCGCGCTCCATGACCTTGCACGACACGCACCAGTCGGCGTAGTAGTCCACCAGCACCCACTGCCCACTGGCCTTCGCCGCCTCCAGTTCACGCTGCAGATGCTCGGGCTCGCGCACATCGACGAAACCCGCGCTGCGCGCCTCGGTCTGCGGCGCCGCCACGGCGCTGAACACCCCCAGCGGTCGCATCGGGTCATGCCCACCACCCGCCGCCCCGAGCACCATCGCCACGCCCCACAGGCCCAGCAGCGCGGCGCCGGCGTGGGCCAGCGCACGCTGCCGCTGCAGCTGCCCTGCCAGGTGCAACAGGCTGCTGGCCGCCAGCACCAGCCAGGCACCACTCAGCGCCAGCCAGGTGGATTCGCCCAGCAGCGGTTGCAGCAGGTACAGCGCGGTGCCCAGGAAGAGAAACCCGAACACCGCCTTGACCCGCTCCATCCACGGCCCGGGACGGGGCAGGAAACGCTGGCCGAGCGTCACCAGCAACACCAGAGGCGTACCGATACCCAGGCCGAGGGCGAACAGCACCAGGCCGCCCTGCAGCAGATCACCGCTCTGCCCGATGAACAGCAGCGCAGCCGCCAGTGGCGCGGTCATGCACGGCCCGACCAGCAGCCCGGAAAGCACCCCGAGCAACCCGGCGCCAAGCAGGCTGCCGCCCTCGCGCCCACGCCCGGCCCGCTCCAGGCGGTCACGCAGCGCGGCAGGCAGCTGCAGCTCGAAGAAGCCGAACATCGGCAACGCCAGCACCACGAACAGCGCCGCGAACGAGGCGATCAGCCAGGGCTGTTGCAACAGGCTCTGCAGGTTCGCCCCGAGCAGCGCGGCGACGACGCCGAGCAGGGCGTAGACCAGCGCCATGCTCAGCGCATAGCTGCCTGCCAGGGCGAAACCACGCGCCGGCGAAGCCCGGCTGCCCACCACGATGCCGGCCAGAATCGGCAGCATCGGCAACGAACAGGGGGTGAACGCCAGCAACAGGCCAAGGCCGAAGAACACCGCCATGCTCAGCCACAGCGCCTGCTGCTGCAGGCCGTCGAGCAGGGCCAGGTCGTCGGCCTGGGCGACGTTGATGGCACCACCGCCAAGGTCGAGGGTGCGGCTCTGCGGCGGGTAGCACAGGCCGGCATCGGCACAGCCCTGCCACTGCACCTCGATACGCCCACGGGCCTCGGCCGGCAGGCTCAGTTGCAGACGCTCACGGTAGATCTGCGAGGCGCCGAAGTACTCGTCCTCATGCGCCAGCCCCGTGGGCAGTTCAGGGGCATGCGCGTCCGCCAGGCCGATGAACTTCAGGCGCTGCCGATACAGGTAATAGCCCGGCGCGATGTCCCAGCTCAGTGTCGTTGCGCCCCCATCCTGCTGCTGCACATCGAACACGAACGCCTGATCGACAGGCAGGAATTCCTCGTCCGCGCGCGGGCCGTCGAACGGCAGTGCGGCGAACACGGAGGCGCAGAACAGGCTCAGCAGGAGGATGACGACACGCATGCGGGCACCTTGAAATCCAGGATGCGTCGAGCATGCCAGAGGGCAATTAACAGGCGATTAACAGTGCCCGGGGCAGCGCCGATAATCCTGTCTTAATCGGGATGAGCGATACTGTCGACTCGCCCTTCTCGCGCCCTTTCGAACATGCACGTGCTCCTCACCGAAGACAACTCGCTGATCGCCAGTGGCCTGATCGCAGGCCTGCAGGCACAGGGCTTCACCGTCGCCCACACGGCCAGCGCGGCGGCGACGCAAAGCCTGTTGCAGCACAGTCACTTCGACCTGCTGATCCTCGATCTCGGCCTGCCCGACGAAGACGGCCTGAACCTGCTGCGCCGCCTGCGCCGTGACGGCCTGGCCCTGCCGGTGCTGGTCCTCACCGCGCGCGACGCCGTGGCCGAGCGTGTCGCCGGCCTGCAGGCGGGTGCCGACGACTACCTGACCAAGCCCTTCGACCTGCGCGAGCTGGCCGCACGCCTGCATGCCCTGCTGCGCCGCGCAGCCGGCAGGACCACGCACCTGATCGAACACGGCCCGCTGCAGTACGAC
Organism: Ectopseudomonas khazarica; assembly: GCF_017915135.1. Lineage (NCBI taxonomy): Bacteria > Pseudomonadati > Pseudomonadota > Gammaproteobacteria > Pseudomonadales > Pseudomonadaceae > Ectopseudomonas > Ectopseudomonas khazarica. The sequence goes on from NZ_CP068551.1 coordinate 4,419,634, forward strand.
CCGACCCGCTGCACCGTCAGCCTCGCCGGCGTCCCCGTCGACCTGTCGCGGCGCGAGCAGGCGCTGTTGCAGGCGCTGCTGCAGAACCCGGGGCGGATTCTCAGCAGCGAGCACCTCAAGGACTCGGTGTACGGCCTGGACGATGACGTCGAGAGCAATGCCCTCAACGTGCACATCCATCACCTGCGCCGCAAGCTCGGCAACGGCATCGTCGAGACCGTGCGCGGCCTGGGCTACCGGCTCGGCACCGCCGGCCACGAGGAGCAGCCCCGATGAGCCTGCGCCTGCGTCTGACCCTCGGCCTCGGTGCCGCCTTCGTGCTGCTCTGGTCACTGGCCGCCACCTGGATGCTCTACGACCTGCGCAGCCAGTTGCTGCAGTCGCTCGACGAACGCCTGGCCGCCTCGGCCCGCATGGTCGCCGGCCTGCTGGTGCAATTGCCGCAGGCGCGCACCAGCCAGGACGGCAGCACCCGCCTGAGTGCGGAGCAGCTGGGCATTCCCAATGGCCTGGCCTGCCAGATCAGCTCGCTGCGCGGCGAGGTGCTGGCACGCAGCCACTCGACGCCGGAGAACATGCTCGATGCCAGCCAGCAGGGCTTCCACGATCAGGTCATCGGTGACCAGCTGTGGCGCAGCTTCACCCTGATCCAGGATGACCTGCGCATCACCACCGCCGACCGCCTGGATGAACGGGCCACGCTGCAACGCTCGATCCTGCTGGCCGCTGCGGTGCCGGTGGCGGTCGCCCTGCTCGGCAGCCTCGCCCTGCTCTGGGTCGGCCTGGGGCGGGGCCTGGCGCCGCTGGAGCGAATCCGGGCGGCGCTCGCCGGACGCAGCGCCAACGCCAGCGAACCGCTGCCGTTGACCGACCTGCCCGCCGAGCTGGCGCCGCTGGTGGAGGCACAGAACCAGCTGTTCCAGCGCATCGGCGCCACCCTGGAGCGCGAGCGGCGCCTGACCGACGATGCCGCCCACGAACTGCGCAGCCCGCTGACTGCGGTAAAAACCCACCTGCAGGTCGCGGCCATGACCGAGGGTGAGCCGGCACGGATCGCCATCGCCATGGCGGAACAGGGCGCCGATCACCTGCAGCGCATACTCGAACAGCTACTGATGCTCGCACGGGTCGAAGGCAACCTGCCCTTCGATGAAGGCCTGCCATGCCGCCCGCTGGAAATCGCGCAGCAGGCCATCGCCGATGCGACGCACAAGCCGGGTGCGGCCATAGAACTGAGTGTTGCCGACGACCTGTCCGAGCAGTGCCTGGCCATGCCCCCGGCCCTGGCCATCGCTGCCTTGCGCAACCTGCTGGAGAACGCCCGCCGGCACACGAGGCCAGGCACCCAGGTAGACCTGCACATCGCACGCGACGGCCAGGGTCGCGTGCGCTTCAGCATCCGCGACCAAGGCCCGGGCATCACCCCCGAGCGCCTGCAACGCGTCACCGAGCGCTTCTGGCGCAGCGCCGACAGCGACGGTAGCGGCCTGGGCCTGTCCATCGTCCAGGCCATCGCCGAACGCTGCGGCTGCAGCCTGCAGTTCATCGCCCATGCCGATGGCCTGGAGGTGTGCCTCGCGGCCCGGCTGCGCAACGAAGGCGGCTGAGCGACGCGCTCTTACTTGCGCGGCTTGGCACGTGCCGTGGGTTCGGCGATCAGCGGATCGTCCGGCCAGTAGTGCTTCGGGTAGCGCCCCTTCAGGTCCTTCTTCACGTCCAGGTAGGTATTGGCCCAGAAGCTGGCCAGGTCCTGGGTCACCTGTACCGGCCGGCGCGCCGGCGACAGCAGGTGCAACTTGAGGCCCAGGCGACCGCCTGCGATGCGCGGCGTGGCCGCCAGGCCGAACAGCTCCTGCAGGCGCACCGCGAGTACCGGCGGGTTTTCCGTGTAATCGATGGCGATGCGCGAACCGGACGGCACGCTCAGCGCGCGCGGCGCCAGCTCTTCGAGGCGCTGCGGCAGCGGCCAGGGCAGCAGCGTCTGCAGGATCGCCGGCAGGTCGAGGCTGGCGAAGTGGCTGAGTCGGTTGACCTTGCCCAGGAACGGCGTCAGCCACTGATCGAGACTGGCCAGCAACGCCGCATCGGCCAGATCCGGCCATTCGCTCTGCCCCTGCGCCTGCAGGTCCAGCTCGCGCAGCAGCGCCACGCGCGCCTGCCATTGGCGCAGCTCGGGCGTCCAGGGCAGCAGCTCCAGGCCCTTGCGCCGCACCAGGCCAACCAGCGCCCGACAGCGCGCCGACTCATCGAGCGAGGCCAGGGCCTGGCGCTCCAGCACCAGCTCGCCGACCTTGCGCTGGCGCTCGGCACGTAGCGCACCTTCGCGCTCGTCCCAGTCGAGCACCTCCTGCTCCTCGACCTGCTCGGCCAGCTCGCCGGCGAACAGCGCCGGGTCGAGATCGGCCGCCAGGTAGATGCGTTCCTCGCGCTGCCCCTGGCGGCTGCCGAGGTCGGCCACCACCAGCCATTCGTGCTTCATCAGGGCATCGGCCTCGCCGAACTGCGCGGCGCGGCCATTGGCCAGACGGTAGTCGGCGCCACCGGCACGCCGCTGCTGGGCGATGCGATCGGGGTAGGCGAACGCCAGCAGGCAGCCAAGCCAGCGCGGCTGATCGGGGTCGCTCACCGCCTGCGTCACCGGCTTCCCCTTGAGCTGCCCGCGGAACTGCCGGGCCAGTTGCCGGGCGCGCTGCACGGCGCCCTGTGCGTTACGTGCGACGCGGCCTTCCCCGCCGAGCAGGGCCAGGCGGCTGTGCAGGTCGGCGCCGCCACCGCGCAGGATGTCGCGTTCCGCCAGCAGCGCCGCCAGGTCACAGGCCAATGCGCCCAGCCCCAAGGCCTGGCCACGCAGCAGCAGATGGGCGATTCGCGGGTGGCTGGGCAACTCGGCCATGGCCTGCCCGTGAGCATTCAAGACGCCGCGCGCATCCAGGGCGCCGAGCCGTCCAAGCAGATCGAGCGCCTGGGCATAGGTGGCCTGTGGCGGTATGTCGAGCCAGCTCAGCTCCTGTGGCGTCACGCCCCAGCGCAGCAGTTGCAGGGCCAGGCCGGCGAGATCGGCCTGGAGGATTTCCGCCGTGGAATAGGCGCTGAGCTGTTCGTGCTGGCTCTGCGACCACAGCCGGTAGCACACGCCGGACTGCAAGCGCCCTGCGCGCCCCGCACGCTGGGTGGCGGAGGCACGGGAAATGCGCTGGGTGTCGAGGCGGGTCATGCCGCTGGCGGGGTCGAAGCGCGGGACGCGCGCCAGACCGGCGTCCACCACCACACGCACACCGTCGATGGTCAGGCTGGTTTCGGCGATGTTGGTGGCCAGCACCACCTTGCGCTTGCCGGCAGGCGCCGGGTCGATGGCCGCACGCTGGGCGTCGAGGTCCAGCTCGCCATGCAGCGGGCAGAGCAGGATGTCGTCGCGCCCCGCCAGGACCTCGCCCAGTTGCTCGGCCACCCGGCGAATCTCCGCCTGCCCGGGCAGGAACACCAGCAGGCTGCCGGGCTCGTCGGCCAGTGCCTGCTGGACGGTCTGCAGCACCCGGGGTTCGATCCACTCGCCAGCCTGGAACGGCGCCCCCCAGCGGATATCCACCGGGAACATGCGGCCTTCGCTGCGCAGCACCGGGGCATCTCCCAGCAGGCTGGCCAGGCGCTCGCCCTCCAGCGTGGCGGACATCAGCAGCACCTTGAGCGGCGCCTCGCCGCTGTCTTGCGCACGGAACATGGCGCGGCCGTTGAGCGTCAGCGCCAGAGCCAGATCGGCATCCAGGCTGCGTTCGTGGAACTCGTCGAAGATCACCAGGCCGACGCCTTCCAGCGCCGGATCGTCCTGCAGACGCCGGGCGAGAATACCTTCGGTGACCACCTCGATACGGGTGTTCGGCCCCACCTTGCTGTCCAGGCGGATGCGATAGCCCACCGTCTCGCCAACGCGCTCGCCCAGCTCGCTGGCCAGACGCTCGGCAGCCGCCCGCGCGGCCAGGCGACGCGGTTCGAGCATGACGATGGTCTGCCCGGCCAACCAGGGTGCATCGAGCAGGGCCAGGGGTACGCGGGTGGTCTTGCCGGCGCCGGGCGGGGCCTCCAGCACCACTTCGTGGCGTTCGCTCAGGGCCGCGCGCAAGGTAGGTAACAGGACGTCGATAGGCAGGGTGTTCATCATATCTCCACAGCGAGCCGGCGATTATAGAGCAGCTCGGCATGGCGAACCGCCGGCGCCCTGACCGGTCTCATTGGCAACCGCGTGCACGTCGCGGTTTTGCAATGGCGAACTGCTATAGTTGCGCCACTTTTTCTGGAGGTGCTCATGCGCACGAAATCCCGTGTCATCGCTGGCGTCGTCGCCGCGACCCTGCTGGCTCAACTGACGGCCTGCGGCTCGATCTTCTACCCGGATCGTCGCGGCCAGATCGAGGGCAGGATCGACCCCGTGATCGCCGGCGCCAACGCCATTGGCATCCTGTTCTACGTCATCCCCGGGCTGATCGCCTTCGCCGTGGACTTCGCCACCGGCGCCATCTACCTGCCGGAAGGGCAGACCGCTCAGGTCGACCCGCAACAGCTCAAGCAACTGGTCGGCGCTGACGGCCAGGTCGACCCGCTGGCGCTCAAGGCGCTGATCGAAACCAGCACCGGCCACCAGCTGCCGCTGGACGACCCGCGCCTGATCCAGCACAGCGGCAGCAGCGAACAGCTGGCCGCCTACGGCCTGCGCCCGGCGGCCTGAGTCCATGCACGATCCGCAGCATGCCAGGCTGATGCGCCTGGCCACCCGGGCGGCGCTCGCGGTGGCGCTGACTCTGGTGCTGGCCAAGGCCGTCGCCTGGTGGCTGAGTGGCTCGGTCAGCCTGCTGGCCGGCCTCACCGACTCGCTGCTCGACAGCGCCGCCTCGCTGATCAACCTGGTCGCCGTGCATTTCGCCCTGCGCCCTGCCGACGAGGACCATCGCTACGGTCACGGCAAGGCCGAGGCACTGGCCGGGCTCGGCCAGGCGCTGTTCATCGGCGTCAGCGCCATCCTCATCGGCATGCAGGGCCTCGAGCGCCTGCAGGCGCCGCAACCACTGGAAGCCGAAGGAGCCGGCATCGCCGTGATGCTGCTGGCCCTGGCGCTGACCATCGGCCTGCTGGCCTTCCAGCGCAAGGTGGTGCGCGAAACCGGCTCCACGGCGATCCACGCCGACTCCCTGCACTACCGCTCCGACATCCTGCTCAACGGCAGCATCCTCGTCGCCCTGCTCCTGACCCGCTTCGGCTGGCTGCAGATGGACGCCCTCTTCGCCATCGGCATCGCCCTCTACATCTTCTGGAGCGCCATCAGCATCGTTCGCGGCGCGGTGGCCGTGCTGATGGACGAGGAGCTGCCCGCCGACGTCAGCACGCAGATGTACGAACTGGCATGCGCCGTCCCCGGCGTACTCGGCGCGCATGACCTGCGCACCCGCGTTTCCGGCACGCGCTGGTTCGTCCAGCTGCACCTGGAGCTTCCCGGCGAGATGAGCCTGTCGCAGGCGCATGAGCATTGCGAAGCCGTGGAGAAGGCCATCCACGAGCGCTACCCGCGTGCCGAAGTGCTGGTGCATGCCGACCCGCAGGAAGTGGTCAAGCACTGATCCCCCACCAGCCCCTGCCAGACAGCGGGCAATAAAAAAGGTTCTTCGCGGAGTCTGGGGGAAGAGCGCGTTGACAGTCAGGGAAGTGGGTAAATTGGCAGTCGCCAAACGAACCAACCCCCACGCCCTGCTGCCACCGTGCATCCTATTGATCTTGCCCAGTTCTGGCCAGGCTACGCAGTCGTCGCCTGTCGCCCCTCTGCCGACAACATCCTGTTGATCGAACTCAAGCCTCAAGCCGACGCCATCCCCGAATGTGGGCGCTGCGGCCAAGCTTGTCCGCTGATCCACGAGCGCCGACTGCGTCGGATACGCGATCGGGATTTGTTGGATCAGCGCGTTCTGCTCCAGGTGCCTGTGCGCCGCGTTGACTGCCTGCGCTGTGGGCGGGTGACCGAGCGGATCGCCTGGCTGGAGCCGGCGTCACGTCTGACGCGGCGCTTGCAGGCCTGGCTCGAGGCTTTGCTGCAACTGCTGCCGATCAGCCACGTCAGCCGCCTCACCGGCATACACTGGCACACGCTCAAGCAACTCGACAAACGTCGGCTGGATGCCGCCGTCGGCACCTTCGAGCCGGGTGATGTGCGTTGCCTGGTGATGGACGAGTTCGCCCTGCACAAAGGCCATCGCTACGCCACGGTGATCATGGATGCCGAGCGCACGCGGGTGCTATGGGTCGGTCATGGCAACAGCCGCGAGGCGATCCGCCCATTCTTTGAGTTACTGGGCGAGCGCTGCCAACGGATCGAAGCGGTGGCGATGGACATGAACACCGCCTTCGATTTGGAGGTGAAGCGGCACTGCCCTCAAGCCGAAGTGGTGTACGACCTGTTCCATGTGGTGGCGCGCTACGGGCGTGAGGTGATCGACCGTATCCGCGTCGACCAGGCCAATCTCCTGCGCGATGACAAACCGGCACGCAAGGTGGTCAAGCAGAGCCGCTGGCTGTTGCTGCGCAATCGCGAAAACCTGAAGGACGGCCAAGCCGTGCAGTTGCAGGAGTTGCTCGCCGCCAACCAGCCATTGGCCACGGTCTACGTGCTCAAGGATGCGTTAAAGGAAGTCTGGTACGCCCCCACTGTGCGGGAGGGTTGGCGGCGCTGGCGAAGTTGGCTGCGGCATGCTCGGGACAGCGGTCTGGCGCCGCTCCAACGCTTTGCCCGGAATCTGCGCAAATACGCCCGTGGCATCCTCGCAAGCGCCCGCTTCCCCCTGCACACCAGCGTCCTGGAAGGCGTGAACAACCGCATCAAGGTGATCAAGCGGATGGCCTATGGCTTCCGGGACTCTGACTACTTCTTCCTGAAAATCAAGGCCGCCTTCCCCGGGAAAGCGCGATGAACCATAAAAAAGGGGCCTCGCGGCCCCCTCGGGAAATCTGTCCGGTGCTGGCGGTGTTGTCGCCGCTTTCGTCGCCCGCCTGGTTGGGCAGTGCGGACCCGGGTGCCGGTGCGATCCGGTAGGACCGTCGGCGCCGACTCACCTGGTTGGGCGATGCCGGTAGGACTTATCGTCCGGGCCGTGAAACTGAGAGAAAGCTTACGCCCATGGCGCCGAAATAAGATTGCTAAGATTGCTTACAAACTTATCGATTGCGCAATTTACAGCTAAAGGAGCACTATTTATCGCAATCCAATAATGAGCCAGTAGAAAAATGGACAAACTAGACCGTTACGACCTGAACATTCTCGCCGAATTGCAGCGCAACGCTGCCCTGTCCAACCAGGAACTCGCCGAACGCATCGGCCTGTCGCCCTCCCCCTGCTCGCGCCGGGTCAAGCAGCTGGAAGATGATGGCTACATCACCGGCCAGGTCGCGCTGCTGGATCGCAAGAAACTCGGCCTGAGCCTGACCGCCTACGTGCTGATCGGCATGGACCGGCATACGCCAGAGCGCTTCGAGCATTTCCAGGAGGAGATCCGCAAGTGCCCCGAGGTGCTGGAGTGCTGCCTGGTCACCGGGATGGATGCCGACTACCAGCTCAAGGTAGTGGTGCCGGACATGGATCACTATCAGAAGCTGCTACTAGGTACGCTGACCCGCATCGACGGGGTGTCCAGCGTGCGCTCGAGCTTCGTGCTGCAGCAGATCCTTTCCAGCACTCAGCTGCCGCTGCAACACCTGCGCGACTGAAGGTCGCAGGGAGTACAGGATCACGACGCGCTCTGGATCAGGGCGCGTATAATGCCAGCCCCGCGTTTTCCATCCGAATCACGAGGCTCCATGGAAACCGAACAATTCGAAGCGCTGATGATGTACGTCCTGGTGGGCGGACTGATCCTGTTCATGTTCTTCATCATCTGGGACCTGGCCAAGAAGTCCAAGGCCGGCCGCCTGGGTACCGCCATCCTGTTCCTCGGCCTGGGACTGTGCCTGTTCGCCTTCCTGGCCAAGCCGATCATCACCTACATCATCGAGACCGCGCGCGGCATCCACGGCTGACGCCGGCGCCCGCCCCACACAATTTCTCACCGACCCCAAGCCGTCAGCAGAAACGGCCCGTTGTTAACAAGGAGTTCACATGAGCGCCGCCAATCTGGTGATGCAAAGCTATGGACGCTGCTGCGCCAGCCCAGATTTCTTCGACAGCTTCTACCGCCATTTCCTTGCGAGTTCACCACTGATCCGCGAGAAGTTCGTCGACACCGACATGACCGCGCAGAAGCAGCTGCTGCGCCAGGGCATCCTCAACCTGGTGATGCACGCCCGTGGCATGCCCGACACCAAGTTGCGCGCCCTCGGCGAGTCGCACTCGCGCCAGCATCTGGACATCCGCCCCGAACTCTACGACCTGTGGCTCGACGCATTGCTGTTGACCATCAGCGAACACGACAAGGAATGCGACGCCGATGTGCGTCAGGCCTGGCGTGAAGTGCTGAACAAAGGTATCGCCGTGATCAAGGCCGGTTATTGACTCAGATCATGTTCGCCGGCACCCGGGCGCTGCGACAAAACGCCTGAGTGTCACTCCAGCCTGGCCGCGACCTCGCGCCACTGGCCAGGCTGCAGCCCTTCCAGACGCCAGGGGCCGATGGCCACGCGCACCAGGCGCAGGGTGGGCAGGCCGACAGCGGCAGTCATGCGTCGCACCTGGCGATTGCGCCCCTCGCGAATCACCAACTCCAGCCAGGCGGTCGGCACGCTCTTGCGAAAGCGTACCGGCGGGTTGCGCGGCCACAGCTCGGGCTCGGCCAGACGGCGGGCCTCGGCCGGCAGCGTCGGGCCATCGTTGAGCGTCACGCCGCTGCGCAGCTGCTGCAGCTGCTCGTCACTCGGTTCACCCTCCACCTGCACCCAGTAGGTCTTCGGCAGCTTGTGCCTGGGATCGGCGATGCGCGCCTGCAGGCGACCGTCATTGGTCAGCAGCAGCAGGCCCTCGCTGTCTCGATCCAGGCGCCCGGCCGGATACACGCCGGGCAGGTCGACGAAATCCTTCAGCGTGGCGCGACCCTGGTCGTCGTTGAACTGGGTAAGCACGTCGAACGGCTTGTTCAGCAGCAGCAGGCGCGGTTGCGCGGGCGGCGCCTTGGCCACACGGCGTGGCGCAGCAGGACGAGACTTGGCAGGGAGACGAGGGCGCGACATGCAACGGGCTTCAGCGGAACAGGGTCGTGCAGTGTAACCCACGATAAGCGGCGCTGATGGTGCTTCCACAGCTCGACACAGCGACTAAGCTGCTGATTCACCTTCAGCACTCAGGAGCCGTCCATGAGCAGCAGCGCCGAACTCGCCACCTTCACCGGCTGGGCCGCCACCGCCCCAAAGGCGCCGCTGGAGCGCCTGAGCTACGACCCCGGGCCACTCGGCGCCGAAGAGGTCGAGGTCGCAGTGGAGTACTGCGGCATCTGCCACTCCGACCAGTCGATGATCGACAACGAATGGGGCAATGCCCGCTACCCCTTCATCCCCGGCCATGAAGTGGTCGGCCGCATCGTGCGCCTCGGCGAGCAGGTCCGCAGCCTCGAACTGGGTCAGCGCGTCGGCATCGGCTGGTACAAGGGCAGCTGCATGCACTGCGGCTCCTGCATGGAGGGTTCGCACCAGCTCTGCCGCTCGGTGAAGCCGACCATCGTCGGCAGCCACGGCGGCTTCGCCGACCGCCTGCGTGCGCACTGGGCCTGGGCGGTGCCGCTGCCCGCCGGACTCGACCCGGCGCTGGTCGGGCCGCTGTTCTGCGCCGGCTCCACGGTGTTCAGCCCGCTGCTGGAGTTCGACATCAAGCCCACCGATCGCGTCGGCGTCGTTGGCATCGGCGGCCTTGGCCACCTGGCGCTGCGTTTCCTCAATGCCTGGGGTTGCGAAGTGACGGCCTTCACCTCGTCGCTGAACAAGCAGGACGAGGCCAAGCGCCTGGGCGCTCACAAGGTGGTGGCCTCGACCGACAGCGCGGCGATGAAGGCGATTGCCGGCAGCCTGGACTTTCTCCTGGTCACGGCCAGCGCCGACCTCGACTGGATCGCCCTGCTCGGCACCCTGCGCGGCAAGGGCCGCCTGCACTTCGTTGGCATCGTGCCGAGCGCGATCCCGGTGCATGTGTTCAACCTGATCCCGCAACAGAAGAGCCTGTCCGGCTCGCCGGTGGGCTCGCCATCGAGCATGGCGAGCATGCTCGAGTTCTGCGCCCGCCATCAGATCCTGCCGCAGGTCGAGCACTTCCCCATGAGCCAGGTGAACGCCGCCATCGATCACCTGCGCAGCGGCAAGGCGCGCTACCGCGTGGTACTGGACGCCAGCCGGTGACAGCACGGGCGCAGAGCTGGCATGCTCTGCGCCCTGTTTTTCCGTGAGCGGCGATCGCCATGCCCCTGACTCTCGACACCCCCACGCCCGATGACCTGCCCACCCTGGTGGAGATCTGGGAAGCGGCGGTACGTGCCACCCATCACTTTCTCCCGGAAAGCGATCTGCAGGTGATCAAGCCGCTGCTGCGCGAGCAGTATTTCCCCGCCGTACAGCTGACCTGTGCCCGCGATGAGGCCGGGCGGATACTCGGCTTCCTCGGTCATGCCGAGGACAGGGTGGAGATGCTCTTCGTCGATCCGCACAGCCACGGCCAGGGCGTGGGCAGACGCCTGATGCAGCATGCCATCGACGAGCTGGGTGCGACCCGGGTCGACGTCAACGAGCAGAATCCGCAGGCCGTTGGCTTCTATCAGCACCTGGGATTCGTGGTCACGGATCGCTCGCGCCTGGATGGCGGCGGCAGGCCGTTCCCGATCCTGCACATGGCCCTCAGCCGATAGGCCAGGCGGCCGAGATCCCCTCCAGCGCCTGCTTGAGCTGCGCCCGGCTGAGCGCAGCGGCAAGGCTCACGCGTACGGCGTGCCCCGGATTGGCCTCGACCGCGAACACCTCGGCGGGCACCACCTCCACTCCCTTCTGCCGACAGGCCTCGGCCAGCGCAACGGGCGGCTCGACGTCCAGCCACAGGTGCGGTGCCACCGCCCTGCCCTGCGGCATGCGCGCCCCCAGCACACGCGCGGCCAGGCGCCAGCGCTGCTGCATCTCGTCGATCTGCCAGGCCAGACGCTGTTCGGCGAGGCCGCTCTCGATCCATTCACAGGCCAGCGCCAGGCTCAGCGGCGCCACCGCCCAGCGCGTGGCCTGGGCTTCGCGATCGATACGCTCGAGCAACTGCGGCGCTCCGGCGATGAAGCCCAGACGCAGGCCCGGCGCCACGCTCTTGGACAGGCTGCTGATCAGCAGGCAGCGTTCGGGCAGTTGCACCGCCAGGGGTGCCTCATTGCCCAGCACGCCGTAGACATCATCCTCGACGAGCCACAGCCCACGCTGCCTGGCCACCTCGGCGATGGCGGCGCGGCGCTCGCCATCCAGGCTGGCACCGGTGGGATTCTGCAGGCAAGGGGTGAGCACCACCACGCGCGCCCCCGTGGCACGCGCCTGGCGGTCGAGGTCGTCGGGCAGGACGCCGTACCGGTCCATCGCCACACCGTGCAGCGGCAGGCGCAGCTGGCGGGCGGCAGCCTTGATCCCAGGCGCGGTGTAGCGCTCCACCAGAATCGGCTCACCCGCCTCGCAGAGTGCCAGCAGGGCGGCCGACACCCCCTGCTGGGCACCGGCACACAGCAGCAGGCCACCGGGTGCCAGTTCCAGACCACGTCGACGCAGCCAGCTGGCGCCCGCCAGGTGCGCGCGTTCGACCAGTGCCGCCGAGGGGTAGGCCTGCAGCATATCCAGCTCGCCACGGGCCGCCAGCGCCGCGAGGCTGGTGGAAAGGTCGCGGTTGTCCGGGTCGTGCACCGGGACGTTGGTCGACAGGTCGATCAGGTCCCCGGCGGCGGTCGGCTGCTTGAGACGGAACAGGCTGGCCTCGCGACTGCCGGTGAGCACGTAGGTGCCACGGCCGACCTCGCCGGAAACCAGGTGGCGCCGGGCCGCCTCGCGGTAAGCGAGCATCACCGTGCTCGGGTTGATGCCCAGCGTCCAGGCCAGGCGGCGCTGCGGCGGCAGACGCTCGCCAGGCTTGAGTTCGCCACGACCGATCGCCGTGGCGATGGCCTCGACCAATGCCAGGTAGGTGGGTAAGGCGCTGTCTTGCAGATCAGGGAGCCACATTGCTTGCCATGCAATATAAATATTTACCCATACAATGTGCCGCACTAGCATCCGAGTCAACGTCACCCGGAGCCCCTGCCATGTTCGACCTCACCCAACTGCGCCAGAGCGCCCAACTGGTCCACCGTCACATGACGCCCACGCCGCAGCTGAGCTGGCCGCTGCTGTGCGAGCGCAGCGGTTGCGAGGTGTGGGTCAAGCACGAGAACCATGCACCGACCGCGGCCTTCAAGGTACGCGGCGGCCTGGTCTACATCGACGCGCTGCTGCGCCGCGAGCCGCAGGTCCGTGGCCTGGTCACCGCCACTCGCGGCAACCATGGCCAGAGCCTGGCACTTGCTGCACGCGCGGCGGGACTGGCGATCCGCATCCTGGTGCCGCACGGCAATGCCCGCGAGAAGAACGCCGCGATGCGCGCCCTTGGCGCAGAGGTGATCGAGCATGGCCGCGACTTCGATGAGGCACGCGCCGAGGCGGCACGCCTTGCCGAGCGCGACGGCCTGCACTGGGTGCCGTCACTGCACGAGGACCTGGTGCGCGGCGTCGCCACCTACGCCCTGGAATTGCTGGAGGCGGTGCCGAACCTGCGTCGGGTCTACGTACCCATCGGCCTCGGCTCGGGCATCTGCGGGATGATCCGCACCCGCGACCTGCTCGGCCTCGACACCGAGATCGTCGGCGTGGTCGCCAGTGGCGCCGATGCCTACGCGCAGAGCTTCGAACAGGGCTGTCTGGTGCAGACCGAACGCGCCGACACGCTGGCCGACGGCATGGCCTGTCGCCAACCGCAGCAGCTGGCGCTGGACATGATTCGTGCCGGCGCAGCGCGCATCGTGCGGGTCGACGACAACGAGATCCGCGACGCCATCCGCAGCTACCACGAAGACACCCACAACCTCGCCGAAGGCGCTGGTGCCGCCGCCCTGGCCGCGCTGATGCAGGAGCGCGAGCGCAACGCCGGGCAGCGCGTGGCCGTGGTGCTCAGCGGCGCCAACATCGACCGGGCGGTGCTCGCGGAGCTGCTCTGCGACGAGGCCGCCGCAGCCTGAGATCAGAGCTGCGCCAGCGGCTCGACCGGCTGGCGCGCAGGCAACTGACGCAGCCAGCGGGAGACGCCCCACTCCGCCGCGACCAGCGCCAGCAACAGGCCAAACTGGATCAGCAGGGCGATGTAGAACGGCTTGAAGACATGGCCGATCTGCCGCTTGAGCAGGCCGAGCAGGAAGTCGGCCTGGAACAGTTGCCCGATACGCGCATCCAGCACCTGCGTCAGCACCTTCTCGTCGAGCCCGCTGTAACGGGCCGTCTTCTCCACGGCCAGCTCGCCAATGGCCTTGCCCAGCAGGCTGGCGCGCAGACGGTCGAGCAGGTCCAGAGCAATCCGCTCGGCGGTCGACGCGTCGGCACGCTGCGCCGCCTCCGCCTGGCGCTCGCTGCGCAGGTAGTCCATCGCCAGTTGATCGAGCAGCGCCTGCACGCTGACATCACGCACCGCCAGTTGGCCCTGCTCGTCCTGGGTTTCGACATAAGCCTGGAAGTCGCTCCAGACCTCGTCGGCGAGCGTCTGCACCAGCGGCGCATAACTGTCGAGATGGCGGTAGATCTGCTGCTGGCTGCCGTACAGCATCCCGCCCTGGAAACCGAGGAAGCCACCGGCCAGCGGCAACAGCAGGAAATAGAGCTTGAGCAGCCAGTGGTGCCAGCGCTTGTTGCGTGCCAGCCAGCCCAGGCGCTGCAGCTTGAACGCCAGCAGCAGGCCGGCGCCCGCGCCGAGCAACAAGGCCAGGCCGGTGTAGAGGAAAAGACTGAGAAAACTGAAGGGCTCCCACAACGCGGTGAGCAGCAGACGCGCCTGTTCCATGCGTATTGCCTCGTTCATCCATGATGCGCGTCAGTCTAAGGCAAAGCGCGATGCGGCGTCGCCACTGCGTGGCCGGACTGTGCGCCAGGCCACGCAGGTACTCGTCAGCGGAACGGCGGCTCGTCGAAGCTGCGCAGCTTGCGCGAATGCAGCGAGTCGAGCTGGCTGCGCATCAGCTCCAGCGCGGCGATGCCGATGTGCAAGTGCTGGGTCACCGCGCGCTCGTAGAAGGCGCCAGCCGCACCGGGCAGCTTGATCTCGCTGTGCAGGGGCTTGTCCGATACGCACAGCAGCGTGCCGTAGGGCACCCGCAGGCGGTAGCCTTGCGCGGCGATGGTGCCGCTTTCCATGTCCACCGCCACCGCGCGCGACAGGTTGATCAGCGGTCGTTCCTGGGCCCAGCGCAGCTCCCAGTTGCGGTCGTCGTAGGTCAGCACGGTGCCGGTGCGCAGGCGCTTCTTCAGCTCGTCACCCTGCTCACCGGTCACCAGCTTGGCCGCCTCCTGCAGCGCCTGCTGCACCTCGGCCAGCGCCGGCAGCGGGATATGCGGCGGCAGCACGCGATCGAGAATGCCGTCGCGGCGCATGTAGGCGTGCGCCAGCACGTAGTCGCCGATGGTCTGCGACTGACGCAGGCCGCCGCAGTGGCCGATCATCAGCCAGCAGTGCGGACGCAGCACGGCGAGGTGATCGGTGATGTTCTTGGCGTTGGACGGGCCGACGCCGATGTTGACCAGGGTCACGCCGTGGCCATCCTCGGCCTGCAGGTGATAGGCCGGCATCTGGTAGCGGTGCCAGACCACGTTCTCGATGATCGCCTGCATCTCGCCTTCGGTCATACCGCGACTGATCACCACGTTGCCCGGCAGCACCATGCGGCTGAAGCGCGAGTTGCCCACCAGCATGTCCAGGCCATGGCGGATGAACTGATCGACGTAGCGGTGATAGTTGGTCAGCAGAATCCACGGCTGCACATGGCGCCAGTCGCTGCCGGTGTAGTGCTGGATGCGCTTGAGGGAAAAGTCGGTGCGCGCCGCATCGAACAGCGCCAACGGCAGCGGGTCGATGTTTTCCCAGTCGTACAGGCCGTCGGCCGTGCCATCGGTGGCGGCGGACAGATCGGTGCTGGGGAACACCCGCGCCAGTTCGGCGGCGGTCACGCCACTGCCGGCCAGCTCATCGCCGCCCTCGACCACGTAGGGATAGGGGATGTTCTGCTGGCTGCGGCCGACTTCCACGCGCAGGGTGAAATCGTTCATCAGCGGGCGCAGCTGCTCCAGCAGGTATTTGCGGAACGCTGCCGGCTGGGTCACGGTGATGGCGTAGGTGCCCGGCACCTGCACCTTGGCGTAGGCGCGCACGGTGGTCGGCACCTCGCCCTGGCACAAATAGGTCAGGCGCAGCTCGGGGTAGCGGAACAGGCAGTGCTCGCTGGCGTCCGGACGGATGCGCTCCTTGAGATAACGCTTGAGCGCCTGGCTCAACGCACCAGTGGCCTCCTGGTGCAGGGCGGCGAGACGGTCCACCGCCTCCTCGGGGGTGTGAACAACGATGAAATCATCTGAGCAGGCTTTCACGATGCATCTTCCTGACTGAACGGACATCCCTATCTTGCCTGCATACGCCGACGAAAACATAGCGCGACGACGCTCGCGGCACGATGCCAGCAGCTAGGCTTGCAGCAATTGCCCAGAGGTCATCCCCATGCTTCGAGCACTCTGCCTGCTGCTGGCCGTCGCCGTGTGTCTCGGCGCCCGCGCCGGCGAACTCGATGGCCACTACCGGACGACGCTCGACGGTCAGCCCGCCGAGCTGATCCTGCAGCAGCAGGGTGATCAGGTGGAGGGGCAATATGTGGAGAACCGCAGCCTGCGCCTGACCCTCAGGGGCCGCTACGACGCCAGCTGCTGCGCGCCGAGATCAGCGATCCACGCTCCGGCCTGCTGCTGGCGAACATGAATGCCACCTACGCCAACGCGATGCTCAACGCCTCGATCGCCGCACGCGACCCGCGCAACGGGCAGGTGCTGGAGCGCCAGGCCCTGTTCCAGCGCGAAGCGGCGCAGGCCGAGCAGGCGCCTGTCGTCGCTGTCATTCACGACCCGGCACTGATCGGCACCTGGGTGCACGAGAAGATCGTCAACAGCGGCGGCGCCAGCTTCGCCTCGTTCAACAGCGTGATGACGCTGCAACTGAACCCGGACGGCAGCGTCACGCAATGGAGCCGCTCCGCCGCAGGTGGCGCCGAGTGGACCTACGACAGCCCGGGCGAGGTGCAGTACAGCGGTCACTGGCGCAGTCAGGACGGCCTGCTGATGGTGCGTCTGAGCGGCGCGCCCGACTATCGCCCGGCGGCCTACTACCGCTTCAGTGACCAGTACCTGGTCACCGAGAGCAATAGCGGCCAGATGATCTGGCAGCGCCGCCGCTGATCAGCGGAATCAGGCCGCCTGGTGCAGGCGCACGTTGAACAGTGGCCCCTGGCTGAAACGCGACAGCGTCTTGGCGGCTGCCAGCACGCCCAGGTCGATCAGCGGCTCGACCAGGATCACGCTCATGTAGGCCAGGCCGAAGCTGCCCACCGCCGCCAGGTTTTCGGCGGAGAAACCATGGCCATAGACGGCCCAGAATGCCACCCAGGCGACGATGCCACCCTGGTAGGCAGTCGACAGCGCCAGCGCCTGCTTGTAGGAGAGTTCCACGTATGCGGTGCCCGGCGCGACGATGCGCTTGGCCAGCAGGCTGATGCCCCACAGCGGTACCAGCAGCGTGGTGACGTTCATCCCGTACTGCGGCAGGTCGAAGGGCGCGAAAAACAGCCCTTGCAGCAGCAGGCCGGCGGCCAGGCCGATGCCGGCGGCGCCGGCGCCGAACAGCAGCAACAGGGTCGAGCCGAGGATCAGGTGCACCTCGGACACGCCCACGGCGTGGTGCGGGAAGACCTCGAAGAAGCAGAACACCAGCGCAGTGGTCAGCAGGCTGCGCAGTGCCAGTGCGGCGACGCCGCCGTTGTTGCGGATGCTGTCCAGGGCGAGCTTGGCGGTGAGGCCGAGAGCGCTGACGGCGGTTGCGTAGCTGAGCAGGATCTTGGCGCCTTCGACGACACCGGGTTCGATATGCATTGGGGTTCCTTGGCCGCGCCCACCGCGCGACGATTCGGATGGAAGAAAGGGCAATACGCCCGTGAGCGATGGCAGGTCTCCTGGCTCACGGCTTGCCACTTCACCCGCCTTCCCGACCATCGTCAGTGGCACAAGGGGTGTCGTTCGCCGCTTACAGTTGCGGGGGCAGCCAGGGCCTTGGCGAGAGTCGCCGCACCCTGTTCCCTTTTCATCCGCGTGACGCGTGCGCACGCAGAACCATCGGCCGCCAGATTACTCGCCTGTTGCGCCAAAAAACAGCGCATCAGGCGATCGATGCCTGAACCTCAGGCCAGGTGTGGCGTGCTGCGCGCCAGCAGTGCCTCGACATCGACGCCGCGCGGCAAGGTCCCGTAGACCCGCCCTCGCCCTTCCAGACGGCTGGCGATGAAGGCATCGCTCACCAGGCTGTTGCCCGCCTCGAGCAGCAACTTGGCCTGCAGTGCCACGGCCATGTCCTCGGTGAGCTGGCGTGCGCGGTACTGGATGTCGGCGGTGTCACGGAAGTCCGCCTGCAGGCGCTGGATATGCGCCTTGAGGCGCGCATCACCATGGCCATCACCCAGCTCGGCGAACAGCGCGTCGAGCACGCCGGGCTCCTTGGACAGCGCGCGCAGCACGTCCAGGCATTGCACGTTGCCCGAACCTTCCCAGATCGAGTTGACCGGCGCTTCGCGGTACAGGCGCGGCATGATGGTTTCCTCGACGTAGCCGGCACCGCCCATGCATTCGCTGGCCTCGTAGATCATTTCCGGGGCGCGCTTGCAGATCCAGTACTTGCCCACGGCGGTGACCAGGCGAGCGAACTTGTCCTCCTGCTCGTCATGCTGATGGTCGAGCGCCCGGCCCATGCGCATGCACAGCGCCAGCGCCGCCTCGCTTTCCAGTGCCAGGTCGGCCAGCACGTTCTGCATCAACGGCTGCTCGGCGAGCAGCTTGCCGCCGACCTGGCGATGCGCGCAGTGGTGCGCCGCATGGGTCAGGGCCTGGCGCATCAGGCTGCTGGAGCCGACCATGCAGTCGAAGCGGGTCATGGCCACCATCTCGATGATGGTCGGCACGCCGCGCCCCTCCTCACCCAGCATCCAGGCGAAGGCGCCACGGTATTCCACCTCGCTGGAGGCGTTGGCCCAGTTACCCAGCTTGTTCTTCAGGCGCTGGACGTAGAACGCGTTGCGCGAGCCATCCGGGCGATGGCGCGGCAGGAGGAAGCAGGACAGGCCACGGTCGGTGTAGGCCAGGGTCAGGAAGGCGTCGCACATCGGCGCCGAGCAGAACCACTTGTGGCCGACCAGCTCGTAGCCCTGCCCCGGCCCGCCGAGGCCGATGGGATAGGCGCGCGTGGTGTTGGCACGCACGTCGGTGCCGCCCTGCTTCTCGGTCATGGCCATGCCGATGGTGACGCCGCTCTTCTGCTCCATCGGCAGGTTGCGCGGGTCGTACTCGGTCGCGAGGATCTTCGGCAGCCACTGCTCGGCGACGTTGGCCTGCAGGCTGATGGCCGGCACGGCGGCGAAGGTCATGGTCAGCGGGCAACCGCTGGCGGCCTCGGCCTGGCTGTGCAGGTAGGTGAGACCGGCACGGGCGACATGGGCACCAGCCCGGGGATCGGTCCAGGGCAGCGACGGCAGGCCATGCTCGATGGCTGTGCGCATCAGCTCGTGATAGGCCGGGTGGAACTCGACCAGGTCGATGCGGTTGCCATAGCGGTCATGGCTCTTGAACACCGGCTTGTTCTCGTTGGCGAGGAAGCCCGCCTGCATCAGCGCGCCACCGGCCAGGGCGCCGTAGGCACTCAGGCGCTCGTCCGCCCAGCCGCCGTCATAGCGCCGAATCCACTCCTGCAGCGGCAGGTCGAGGCGGTAGAGATTGGCGCCGTCCAGGCTCGGTACCTGGTTGAACACCTCGTGGGTTTCCGCGTGCAGGCTGGGTTTCATCGCGTGGGTTCCTCGGCGCCGACGGCGCGCAGACAGAAGGTGGCAAGGCCGGCGCTGACCTGCGCCAGTTCCAGTGTGGGTTGTCCGGCTTCGCGGGCGGCGCGGGCTGGCGGGGACAGTGGTCCGACCAGAGCTTCGGCGATGGCGCCAACCAGGCAGGCTGCCACCAGGCCGATCCGTTCGACGCGAAACTCGCCGACGCGAACGCCCTCTTCGAGCAGCTCGATGAACAGCTCGGCATAGGCCTCGCGGTAGAGCAGGCGCTGCTCGTCGACTTCCGGGTCGACCGGTTCGGCGATCAGGGCAAAGGCCAGGCGCCGGCTGTGCCAGGCACGGGCAGCGAACTGCTCGAGGCCGAGGCGCAGACGCTGCGTCGCGCTACCCGTGCCGCGCAGGGCGCTGGCCAGGGCATCGACCTCGCGCTGGCTGGCGCTGGCGAAGACTTCCGCGGCCAGCTCGCCCTTGCTGCGGAAATGGCGGTACAGGCTGCCGGTGGCGATACCGACATCCTCGGCCAGCGCCTGCATGGTCAGCGCGGCAAAACCACCGGCGCTGACCCGCTGCAGGGCACAGGCGAGGATGAGCTGGCGCTGCGCCTGGTCGCGGTCCAGTCGGGCTTCGGTGGTGCGATAGGCCATGGTCTGAATCCTGATTCACTTGTTGCCAGTGAATCAGGATTCAGACCATGGCTAAAGGGGCGATCCGGCCAAATCTGCGGACGAACCGGGAAGCAAGTGGCAGCTCGTCAGCCCGGCAGACAGCAGCGCCTGCCGCGAGGAGAGGAACAGAGCGGGAGCACCCGCCTCACCAGGCGGCGCCGGACAGGACGGGCGCGGGTCAGGACGGCACCCGAGTGTCCCTCAGAGCGGCGCGGAGCCGCCGGAAACTGCCGCCGGGCGGCACAGCACCCAGTCGTGCAGCAGCACGCGCAGTTCCTCGAACTTGACCGGCTTGGCCAGGTAGTCGCTCATGCCGGCGGCCAGGCAGCGTTCGCGATCGCCGCTGTGGCTGTGCGCGGTGATCGCCAGCACCGGCACCTCGGCGCAGCCAGGCAGGGCGCGGATCGCCCGGCAGGTGGCGAAGCCGTCCATGACCGGCATCTGGCAATCCAGCAGCACGGCATCCACGGACTCTTCGCGCAGCAGCGTCAAAGCCTCCGCGCCGTTGTCGGCCGTGCGCACGCGGTAGCCGAGCTTGAGCAGCATGCCGCGTGTCACCAGTTGGTTGATCGCGTTGTCCTCGACGATCAGCACCGTGCATTGCTGCGCCTGGCGCTGCACCGTACCACTCGACTGGCGCGGCGAACGGGCGACCGGCGTGACAGGCTGCTCGGGCAAGGTCAGCGGCACGTTGAGGCGAAAGCGGCTGCCAACGCCGGGTTGCGACTCGTGGCTGAGGCTGCCGCCGAGCAGGTCGACCAGGTGCCGGCAGATCGCCAGGCCAATGCCGAGTCCGCCATATTTGCGGGTCATGGAGCCGTCGAGCTGGTGGAAACGCTGGTAGAGGTCCCCCTCGACATGGGCGAAGCCGATCCCGCTGTCGCTGACCACCACGCTGAGCGGCAGGTTGCTGCCAATGCTGCCGGCCCGACCGACTTCCAGGGTCACGCCGCCCTCGCTGGTGAACTTGATGGCGTTGTCCAGCAGGTAGCCCAGCGCCTGCGCCAGCTTGGCGGCGTCCCCTTCGAGGGTGTCCGGCAGGCTGTCATCCAGCTCCAGGGTGAAACTCAGCCCCTTGTCCTCGGCGCGGGGGGCGTACTGGGCGCACAGCCCGTCGAGCAGCCCGCGCAGGCTGAAGGCGTCGCGCCGGGGGTAGAGCTTGCCGGCCTGCAGCTCGGTGAGGGCGAGGATGTCGTTGACCATGCGCATCATGTCGCGCGCCGAGGCGGCAGCCGTCTTCTGGTACTGCTCCAGTTCGACGTCCATCTTCACCGTCTGCATCAGCTCCAGCGAGCCGATCACGCCATTCATCGGCGTACGCAGCTCATGGGTGACGGTGGCGAGGAATTCGTCCTTGAAGCGGTTGCTGTCCGCCAGCTCCTGGTTCAGCGCCTCCAGCTTGCGCCCGGCCTCCTGCAGGATGCGCGTGCGCTCTTCCTTCATCGCGTTGATGCGGTCGGCCAGCGCCAGCGACAACAGGCCGACCTCCAGCGCAGAGCCGATCTGGCTGGCGTACATGGTGAGAAAGACGTTGGGCACATAGCCCAGCACCATCAGGGTGTTGACGATGCCGCCGACGAGGAAGGCGGTCCAGGCGAAGATGAAGTAGCGCGCCACACGCATGCCGCGCAGCCAGGCCAGGATGCCGGCAGCGAAGATCACCACGGTGAACAGCAGGGCCAGGTAGGTGGCCAGGCGCAGGGCCGTGGCGTAGCTGATGCACAGCGCCAGGATCATGACTGCGGCACCACTGGCCATGAGCACCAGCAGCAGGCGGTCGACCCACGGACTGTGCTCGACGGTGTGCAGGAAACTGCGGGCGAACTGACAGCCGAACAGCGCGGCGGAGCCGATCAGAAATGGCGTCGCGGCATTCGCCCACCAGGGACTGTCGGGCCAGAAGTACTCGATGCCGGCACCGTTGACCGAGATCTGGTACAGGCCGAACGAGGCGATGTAGAGGATGTAGTAGAGGTAGCTGGTGTCGCGCACGCTGAGGAAGATGAACAGGTTGTACACCAGCATCACCAGCAGCACGCCGTAGATGATGCCGAGCACGTAGATGCGCCCGGGCTGCTCTTCCAGGTAGGCATTGGGCGACCACAGGGTCAGCGGTGCCTGGATCGAGCCCTGGCTCTCCAGGCGCAGGTAAATGCGCTTGGTCTGCCCCGGTTCGAGGCTCAGCTCGAACAGGTAGTTGTTCTGGCGAATCTGCCGGCTGTCGAACGGCAGTGCGTCACCGGTGCGCTGGGCCAGGGCGAAACTGCCGCTGTCATCGGGCAGGTAGAGTTCCAGATGGTCGAGCGGCGGGTAGGCCAGTTCCAGCAGCCAGCTGCGCGCGCCCTGCTCCTGCCGGGGCAGGTACTGCAGGTCCAGGCGCAACCAGAACACCGAGCGCGAATAGCCTGCATTGAGCACGGGCTTGTCATGCAGGCGAAAACTGCCCTGCACCGCCTGCGAGGAAACGTCGTCGATGCTGGCATCACCGCGCACGTCTTCGAAGACGTACATGCTCTGCCCCAGCGGCAGGGCACGCACCTGTTCGTCGAAGGTGACAGCGCCCACGAGCGAGGAAAAAACGAGGCTCATGACGAGCGCGAGCAGCCGGGACATACGACTCCACTAACACCTGTCGAACGATATCGGACTCCCATCAGCCCATGATCGATATCGCCACGCAGGGCAGACTTATATTCGAATCGCCCTACTCTAGGGACTGTCGAGGCTATTTGCCAGATTCGGCAGGCAGTTTAAGCAATGTCCCACTGATGGATTCGGCCAGGTACTGCAGGGAAAACACCCCGCCGTAGGTCCAGGTCGAGGGCATCGCGGCGAAGCGTCCGTCGCGCACGAAAGGCATCGCCTGCCACAGCGGCGACGCGAACAGTTGCGCCTCCTGGGCGAAGGGCTCGATGTGCAGGACCACGCCGCGCTCGATATGCCCCAGCGTGGTGATGGGCACCTGGGTGATGCCCCAGGGGCTGGGCTCCAGCTGCAGCGCCGGCTGCAGGCCGAGCAGCGTCAGCGCATGCTGCGGCATGGAATTGGGACCGTTGATGAAGGCGGCTGTCGGCGAGGAGAAGCGAATCACCGTCACCGCCGGCAGCTGCCCCGCGAAATGTGTCTGCAGCCGCTCACGCAGCTGCACCAGTTCGGCATCCATCGCCTGCAGGCGACGCCTGGCCAGCGCCTCACGCCCAAGAGCACGCGCCAGATCGAGGAATGCTTCGCGCTGCGCCTGCAGGTTGTCGTGCTGCTGGCCGAAGCCCGGGTACAGCTGCACTGGCGCGATACGTTCGAGCAACGGACGGATATCTTCGAGCTGGGGCGCGATGACGATCAGCTGTGGCTGCAGCTCGGCCAGCAACTCGAGATTCGGTTCCAGACGCGAGCCGGCCGACGGCACGCCATCCGGCAGAGTCGGCCGTACCACCCAGGTGCGATAGTCGCCGGCATCGGCGACGGTCACCGGCGTGACGTCGAGCATCAGCAGGTGCTCCGCCGCCTCCCAGCTCAGCGCCGCGACCCGCGGCGCATCCTGGGCCCACAGGGGCGTCAGCCAGAGCAGCAGCAGGCCGAACAACCCGGCTCTCATGCCAGCCTCCCGCGAATCAGCAGGTACACGAAGTAGGCGCCGCACAGTACCGAGGCGACGATGCCCACCGGAATCTGCAACGGGAAGATCAGCGTGCGCCCGGCCCAGTCCGCCAGCAGCATCAGCACCGCGCCCAGCGCCGCCGCCAGCAGCAGTTGCGGCAGCACCCGCCGCGCCCCGAGCAGTACGGCGATGTGCGGCGCCAGCAGGCCGAGAAAGGCCACCGGCCCGAGCAGGCTGGTGACCAGCGCGCAGAGCAGCGCCACCAGGACCAGCAGCGCCAGACGCAGGCGCGGCACGTCCAGGCCACGGCTGGCCGCCACGCCATCGCCGATCCCGATCAGCGTCAAGGCACGCTGGAACACTGCGGCCAGGCCGCCCAGCAACAGCACACCGGCGCTCAGCCACAGCGCCTGCGCGGGCGTGGAGCGGTAGGTGGAGCCGGCCAGCCAGCCCAGCAGCGCGAAGGAGTCCCCCGAGCCCTTGGCCAGCACGAACTGCAGCGCGGCATTGAGCAGCGCACCGAGAGAGATGCCCAGCAGCGCCATCAACGCCGGGGAGTAGCGATGCCGTCGGCCGAGCAGCATCAGCACGATCAGCACCGCCAGGCTGCCGAGGAAGGCCGCCAGCGGGGCCACGGCGCCGAGCACACCGCCGCCGAACAGCATCAGCGCCACCATCACTGCCAGGGTGGCGCCGGCCGACAGACCGAGGATGTCCGGGCTGGCCAGCGGGTTGCGCAGCAGGCGCTGCAGCAGCAGGCCGGATATCGCCAGGCCCGCCCCCGCCGACGCGGCGGTCAGCACACGCGGCCAGCGCAGCGACCAGACCAGCGCCGACGGCCACTGCAGACGCCAGCCGTCCAGGCCGCGAGCCAGCCCCAATGCCAGCGTCAGCGCCAGCAGGGCGAACGCCGCCACCCACAGCGCGCTGCGCCAGCCGAAGCGCTCGGCCCCGGCCGGCAACTGCAGGCCATGCGGGTCTTCGGCCGCCAGGTGCCTACGGGCCATCCACAGCAGCACCGGCGCCCCGATCAGCGCAGCAGCCGCACCACTGGGCACCAGTTGGCCGCCGATATGATTGGCCAGCAGCGCCAGTGCGTCGGTGGCGAGCAGCAACAAGGCGCCGAGCAAGGTGCTGTAGAGCAGTTCGTCGCGCGCACTGCGGGCGCCGAGCAGGCGCGCCAGGTTGGGCGTGAGCAGGCCGATGAAGCCGATCAGGCCGACCGCCGTGATCGACACCGAGCACAGCCACAGCGCCGCCAGGAACAGCACCAGCATCACCGGCCACAGCGCCAGACCGCGCGCCTGGGCGGCGTCGCCACCCAGCTGCAGCAGGCTCAGCGGACGCGGCGCCAGGACCAGCACGGGCAGCGCCAGCAACAACTTGGGCCACAGCCATTGCACCCAGTGCCAGTCGATCTGCGCCAAGTCACCCGCGCCCCAGACGAACAGGCCCTGGGTGTACTGGTTGTTGATCAGCACCAGCCCCGCCGCCAGCGCCCCCAGCAGCAGGTTCATCGCCATGCCGCCGAGCACCAGCGGCAGGCCGCCGATACCGCTGCGACCGGCGATCAGCAGCACCAGGCCGACGGCCACCAGGGCACCGCCGAGGGCCGCCCACTGCCCCTGCTCGGCGGCGAAGGCGGGCAGCAGCAGCGTGGCCAGGACCAGCCCCAGCCAGGCGCCGGACGAAGCGCCAATGGTCATCGGCGACACCAGGCGATTCTGCGTGATCTGCTGCAACAGGCTGCCGGACAGGCCCAGCGCGGCGCCCGTCAGCAACGCCATGCTCAGCCTGGGCAACGCCGACAGCTGCAACTGGAGGAACGCGAAGCTCTGCGCCGGCGCGCCCAGCAGCGCCCACAGCTCCAGCGGCGCGACCTCGGCCGCCAGCCACAGGTGCACCAGCATCAGCGGCAGCAGCGCGAGCAGTGTCAGAACGTGGCGTGCCGGCGCCGAAACTGCCGCCACGTTCAGGCCACCACGGCAATCTTGCGGGCGCCGCCGGGCTGCTCGATCAGTTCGATGTCGATGTCGTAGAGCTGGCTGAGCAGCGGCCCGTCGAGCAGCTCGTCCGGGCTGCCATCGAAGAAGATGCGCCCCTGTTTCAGCGCGATCACCCGGTCGGCATGCCGTGCGGTGAGATTGATGTCATGCAGGATGGCGACGATGCCACGACCGCTGTCGCGGTTGAGCTGGCGCAGCAGGCCCATCAGCTCGTACTGGTGGGCCAGGTCCAGCGCCGAGGTCGGCTCGTCGAGCAGCAGCAGCGGCGAATGCTGGGCCAGCAGCATGGCGATCCAGGCCCGCTGCCGCTCGCCACCGGACAGGCCGTCGGCCAGCTGCTCGGCGTAGTGGGCGACATCGGTCTGCGCCAGTGCCTGATCGACCGCCGCATGGTCCTCGGCGCGCCAGCGGCCGAGCAGGCCGCGCCAGGGGAAGCGTCCCAGGCGCACCAGCTCGCGTACGGTCAGCCCGGCGACGTCCGGCAGGTGTTGCGGCAGGAACGCCACGCGCCGGGCGAAGTCACGGGCGGAGAAACGCGCCAGGGGCTGATCATCGAGCTGCAGGCTGCCACGCGTCGGCTCCAGCTGACGCGCCAGCAGGTTCATCAGGGTGGATTTGCCCGAGCCGTTGTGGCCGAGGATCACGGTAAAGCGATCACCCTCGAGGTGCAGCTCGTCCAGGGCCAGGGTCACCCGCTCGCCACGGCGGACTTCGATATCACGCAGCTTCAGCACGACGAGGTCCCCGCCAGGCTGCGCACGGTCACATCGAACAGGGGATGAAGGTCGGGCATCGCGACGAATCCGGGCGACATGAGATAAAGAGGGGCGAATTTAATCATCGATACGCATATGCATCAAATTATCATTCGCCACTGAAGTCTCACGCCGTGCCGGGCTTGCGCACCAGCAAGGGGAACAGCGCAGCCGTCAGCACCAGGCCGGCCGCCCCCACCCAGAACGGCACGACCTGGCCGTAATGACTGACCAGCAGGCCGGCACCGTAGGCCGAGCCCATGTTGCCCAGGCACTGGAAGATGTTGATCTTGCTGAAATCCACCGCGTAGTGCTCCGGCGAGCTCAGCTCGAACAGCAGCGCATCGAGGCGCACCGTGACCTGATACAGCGCCCAGCCGAACAGCACCCGCCCGAGCAGGATCAGCCACTGGTCGGCGAAGCCCTGGATGAAGGTGGCGACGGCGCCCAGCAGCAGGCCGGCGAGGATGCCGTCACGGGTGTTGCCCTGCCGGGTCGCACGACGTCCCCACCACAGTGCCAGCACGGCCACCGCTCCCGGCAGCGAATAGACGAAGCCAGCGGCCATCTCGCTGTTCCAGTGCGCCACCTGCTGCCAGTAGACGGCGAAGAACGGTCGGGTGATGTAACCCACGCAGTAGAACAGCAGCATCACCACGCACAGCCGGTAGATGGCCGGCAGGCTGCGCGCCGTGTTGCGCACCGGTGCCTCGTCGCTCGCAGGCTGCTCGCCGGGCGCGGGCAGGTAGCCGCGCACCAGGTGCATGCAGATGGCCATCTGGATGAAATCGCCGGCCGCCATCACCAGGAACACGTCGCCGATGTTCATGACCTGCAGGACCAGGCCACCCAGCGCGGCACCGAGAATGGCGCCGAAGTGCACCACCACCGACAGCGTGCCGATGGTCTGCGTGTGGTTGTCCTGCTGTTGCAGGCTCATCACGTAGGGGTACATCAGCAGGTAGCTGCCCTTGAACAGCACCATCACCAGCGACACCACCCAGAACAGCGGCAGCGAGTCGATGAAGTAGCAGGCAGCGGTGAGGCTGCCTGCCATGAACTGCGCGCTGATCAGGATCCGCACCGGGTGCACGCGCTTGGCCAGGCGGGCCCAGAGCGGAAACACCGCCATCACCACCAGGCTGACCACGGCCAGGTAGAGGCCGACGTACTGTTCCGGCGGATTGCCGAAGCGCTCGGCGAAATACTGTGGGTAGAACGGGATGATCAGGTTATCGGTGATCACCGCCAGGGCGGTCATCATGATCAGGCAGGTACGCAGAGGCATCGGCAACAATCGGGCAAGGCGGCAGGACCGCGCATGATGCCACTTCCAGGCAGGCGAACGCCAATACAGACGAGAATCAGAAAGGCTAACGCCAGGCATGCCGTGCAGCCGCCTGAGCCTGGTTAGTGATAAGCTCGCGCACCATGAAAACGCCAAACTCCCGCCCCGTAGTGCTCTGCATGTCCGGCCACGACCCCAGCGGTGGTGCCGGCCTGCAGGCCGATATCGAAGCCCTGCTCGCCCAGGGTTGCCACGCCGCCCCGACGGTAACCGCGCTGACCGTGCAGGACACGGTCAATGTCAGCGACTTCCGCGTGCTCGACCGCGACTGGGTGCTGGCCCAGGCCCGCGCCGTGATCGCCGACCTGCCGGTCGCGGCGGTCAAGCTGGGCATGCTCGGTTCGGTGGAGATGGTCGATACCGTGCTCGAGGTGATGAGCCAGCTGCCCGGCGTACCGCTGGTCTGCGACCCGGTGCTGCGTGCCGGCGGCGGCGGTTCGCTGGGCAGGGACGACGTCGGCTACGCCATGCGCGAGCGGCTGTTCGCCGTGTCCACCATCGCCACACCGAACCTGCCGGAAGCCCGTATCCTCGCCGAACTGCCAGACGGCAGCGCCGACGCGTGCGCCGACAAGCTGTTGCCCTTCATCGAACACCTGCTGATCACCGGCGGCCACGGCGATGAAGCCGAGGTGCACAACCGCCTGTACAGCCGCGATGGCAGCCGCCATACCTTCACCTGCGCCCGCCTGCCCGGCAGCTACCACGGTTCCGGCTGCACCCTGGCCAGCACGCTCGCGGGCCGCCTGGCCCTGGGCGAGGAACTGGTCAGCGCCGTGCGCAGCGCCCTCGACTACACCTGGCGCACCCTGCGCGACGCCGAACAACCGGGCCACGGCCAGTACGTGCCACGCCGCCTGCCCCTGGACTTCGGCGCATGACCTTGCGCGGCCTTTACGCCATCACCGACACCCCGTTGCTGGCCGGCGGCAGGCTGCTGCCCTACGCCGAGGCGGCCTTGCGCGGTGGCGCGCGCCTGCTGCAGTACCGCGACAAGTCCGGTGACGACGCCCGCCGTTTCGATGAGGCCCAGGCGCTGGCCGAGCTGTGCCGGCACCACGACGCCATGCTGATCATCAACGACGACCTGGAGCTGGCCGCACGCCTGGGCGTGGGCCTGCACCTGGGACAGGGCGACGGTTCGCTGGCCGCGGCCCGTGCCCGCCTGGGCGGCGACTGCGTGATCGGCGGCACCTGCCATGCCCAGCTGGAACTGGCCGAGCGCGCCGTAGCCGAGGGCGCCAGCTACATCGCCTTCGGACGTTTCTTCAACTCCAACACCAAACCCGGTGCCCCTGCCGCCACCGTGGAGCTGCTGGATCAGGCCCGTGCGCGCTTCGACCGGCCCATCGTCGCCATTGGCGGCGTGAGCCTGGACACCGCCCCTGGCCTGATCGCCCGTGGCGCCAGCATGGTCGCCGTGATCCACGCCCTGTTCGCTGCGGACTCCGCCTCCGAGGTGGAACACCGCGCCCGCGCCTTCGCGGCGCTGTTCGATTGACCCTTTTGCAGAGAGAACCCGTCATGTCCCGCTCCGAGATCCTCTTCGCCAACGCCCAGAAGCACATCCCCGGTGGCGTCAATTCGCCGGTACGCGCCTTCCGCAGCGTCGGCGGCACCCCGCTGTTCTTCAAGCATGCCGAAGGCGCGTACGTGGTCGATGAAGACGACAAGCGCTACGTCGACTACGTCGGCTCCTGGGGCCCGATGATCCTCGGCCACAGCCACCCTGAGGTGCTCGACTCGGTCCGTCGCCAGCTCGACCACGGCCTCTCCTACGGCGCACCGACCGCGCTCGAGACCGAGATGGCCGAGCTGGTCTGCGGCCTGGTGCCGTCGATGGAGATGGTGCGCATGGTCAGCTCCGGCACCGAGGCGACCATGAGCGCCATCCGCCTGGCCCGTGGCTACACCGGCCGCGACAGCATCATCAAGTTCGAGGGTTGCTACCACGGTCACTCCGACAGCCTGCTGGTCAAGGCCGGCTCCGGCGCCCTGACCCAGGGCGTGCCGAACTCCGCCGGTGTACCGGCGGCCTTCGCCAAGCACACCCTGACCCTGCCCTTCAACGACATCGACGCCGTGGCCGAGTACCTGGCCCAGGTCGGCAACGAAGTGGCGTGCATCATCGTCGAGCCGGTGGCCGGCAACATGAACTGCGTACCGCCGGCGCCGGGCTTCCTCCAGGGCCTGCGCGAGCAGTGCGACAAGCACGGCGTGGTGCTGATCTTCGACGAAGTGATGACCGGCTTCCGCGTCGCCCTCGGCGGCGCCCAGGCGCACTACGGCGTCAATCCCGACCTGACCACCTTCGGCAAGATCATCGGCGGCGGCATGCCGGTCGGCTGCTTCGGCGGCAAGCGCGCGATCATGGAATGCATCGCCCCGCTCGGCCCGGTCTACCAGGCTGGCACACTGTCGGGTAACCCGCTGGCCATGGCCGCCGGCCTGACCACCCTCAAGCTGATCAGCCGCCCGGGCTTCCACGCCGATCTGAGCGACTACACCTCGCGCATGCTCGCCGGCCTGCAGGAGCGCGCCGATGCCGCCGGCATTCCGTTCGTCACCACGCAGGCAGGCGCCATGTTCGGCCTGTACTTCAGCGGCGCCGACGACATCGTCACCTTCGCCGACGTGATGGCCAGCGACAGCGCGCGCTTCAACCGCTTCTTCCACCTCATGCTCGAGGGTGGCGTGTACCTGGCGCCAAGCGCCTTCGAAGCCGGCTTCACCTCGATCGCCCATGGCGACAAGGAACTGGAGATCACCTTCGCTGCGGCCGAACGCGCCTTCGCCGAACTGAAAAAAGCCTGATGCAGTACAGCACCGCCTGCAGCGATGCCCTGCTGGCCATCGCCTGCGCCACGTGCGCCTGGCTCATCGGCCGGGCCCGTGGGCGTCATGGCGAAGGCGATCAGCCGGCACTGTTCTGTGCACTGCTGGGCTTCCTGTTGCCGGCGGCAGCCGCCAGCGTCGGCGTGGTGCGCTACGGCTTCGACCCGAGCTGGCAAGGCGCACACCTGTGGCTGAGCCAGGCCAGCGCCTTCCTCGGCCTGCCACTGCTGGGCGCTGCTGCACTGGCGCTGGGCCGTGGCTGGGCCTGGAGCCGACCGAACTGGGGACGCATCCTGCTCGGGCTGTGCGCCTTCTTCGAGCTGTTCCGCCAGCTCGGCTACCTCGAGGACTACCGCCTGGCGCTGAATCTGCTCACCCTGGTGCTGATTCTGTATGCGGGCGCCATGCAATGGCCGCAGCGCCGCGCACTGTTCGCCGCCGTCGGTGTCGTGGGCCTGTTCCTGCTCGCCGGCATCGGAGTGGGCAGCACGGGCAAGATCGGCCCGCTGCTGCGCGTGGACCTGTTCCACGTGCTCCTCGCACTGGCCTATCCGCTGCTGGCCTGGTTGCTGCTGAGTCTGCCGGGAAGTGCGACGAAACAGGCTTTGTAACAAGCGGGCGGTTTATTCCATAATGCGCCGGTCGACACGCATCGCGTCGACCGGGCATGTCTCCCGCCCTGAACTGCCGAGGTCCCGTTATCCAGATGAACCGCACCGGCCGCACCCTGTCACTGGGCTGCCTGTTGCTTTTCCTCCCGCTGTTTGCATCCGCAGGCGGCAACTCCCTGTTGATTCCCGCAACCGGCAGTTGCGCCCTGAGCGCCACCCCCGACGATATGCCCGATGCCCTGGCGAGCTGCCAGGAGATGGCGCGTGGCGGCGATATGCAGGCGGCCTTCGAGCTCGGCGAGTACTACTACGATGGCAAGCGCACCCCGCGTGACCTCAAGCAGGCGCTGACCTGGTTCGAGCGAGCGTCACTGCAGGGCCACGCCGAAGCGCAACTGCGCCTGGGCACCATGTTCTTCCGTGGCGAAGGCGTACCGGCCAACAACGTGCAGGCCTATATCGTCCTGAAGATGGCGTCGGTCAATGGCTCGGACGAAGCCATGGACAGCGCCGACCTGGTATCGGCGCAGATGCGTCGCGACGAGCTGGAAATCGCCAGCCAGGTGCTGGGGCAGATCTTCCGTAGCTACCTGCTGGAACTGCAGACCGCCGAAGGTCGCTCGCCCTTCTCGCCACTGCCCTAGAAACGCAGCCGCAAGCGGCAAGTCTCAGGTAACAGCCACGCCTACACCGAACCCACTTGCAGCTTATGGCTTGCTGCCTTCTTGCCGTTACTTGTCCGGCATCGGCATGGGGAACGGCATCACGTTGCCGCCACCCTTGGCTTCGCTGATCTTCGCCGTGCCCAGGCGTTCCACCTCGTCGATGCGGATGATCGCGTGCATCGGCACGAAGCTGCGCACCACGCCCTCGAACTGCGCCTTGAGCTTCTCCTCGCTGGGGTCGACCACCAGTTGGCTACGCTCGCCGAAGACGAACTCCTCCACCTCCAGAAAGCCCCACAGATCGCTCTGAAAGATCTGCTTGGCATACATCTCGTACACCTGGCCCTGGTTGAGGAAAATCACCTTGTAGATAGGGTCACGCTTGCTCATGGAGACTCGAAGTCAGGAAAAACGGGGCGCGCAGGATAGCACAAGGCCGAAAGCTGCAAGCTAGCGTAGCCCGGATGCAATCCGTGAATGCAGTGCCTCAGGACATCCCGCCCCGGATTGCATCCGGGCTACCTGAGCCTCGGGAGCCATTCGCCGCTTGTAGCCTGTTGCCTGCCTCTCCCCTATAATGCGCGGTCATTTTTTAACCACCTCAGACAGTGCCATGACCAAGAAGCTCTATATCGAAACCCACGGTTGCCAGATGAACGAGTACGACAGCTCGCGCATGGTCGACCTGCTGGGCGAGCATCAGGCCCTGGAGGTTACGGAAAAGCCCGAAGAAGCCGACGTGATCCTGCTCAATACCTGCTCGATCCGTGAGAGGGCCCAGGACAAGGTGTTCTCCCAGCTCGGCCGCTGGCGCGAACTGAAGCAGGCCAACCCGGACCTGGTGATCGGTGTCGGCGGCTGCGTCGCCAGCCAGGAAGGCGCCGCCATTCGCGACCGCGCGCCCTATGTCGACGTGGTGTTCGGCCCGCAGACCCTGCACCGTCTGCCGGAAATGATCGATGCCGCGCGCGTGACCAAGACCGCCCAGGTGGACATCAGCTTCCCCGAGATCGAGAAGTTCGACCGCCTGCCCGAGCCGCGCGTCGACGGCCCCAGCGCGTTCGTCTCGGTGATGGAAGGCTGCAGCAAGTACTGCACCTTCTGCGTGGTGCCCTACACCCGTGGCGAGGAAGTCAGCCGGCCACTGGCCGACGTGCTGCTGGAGATCACCCAGCTCACCGACAAGGGCGTCAAGGAAGTCACCCTGCTCGGGCAGAACGTCAACGGCTACCGTGGCGAGACGCCGGATGGTCGTATCGCCGACTTCGCCGAACTGCTGCACGCCGTGGGCGCACTCGACGGCATCGAGCGCATCCGCTACACCACCAGCCACCCGCTGGAGTTCTCCGACGCGATCATCCAGGCCCACGCCGAGATTCCGCAGCTGGTCAAATACCTGCACCTGCCGGTGCAGTCCGGCTCCGACCGCATCCTCGCGGCGATGAAGCGCAACCACACCGCGCTGGAGTACAAGTCGCGCATCCGCAAGCTGCGCGCAGCGGTGCCGGACATCCTGATCAGCTCGGACTTCATCGTCGGCTTCCCCGGCGAGACCGAGAAGGATTTCGAGCAGACCATGAAGCTGATCGATGACGTCGGCTTCGACTTCTCCTTCTCCTTCATCTACAGCTCGCGCCCCGGCACGCCGGCCGCCGACCTGCTGGACGACACCCCGGACGAGGTGAAGAAACAGCGCCTGGCCCTGCTCCAGCACCGCATCAGCCAGAACGGTTTCGAGAACAGCCGGCGCATGGTCGGCACGGTGC
This sequence comes from Ectopseudomonas khazarica, assembly GCF_017915135.1. Lineage (NCBI taxonomy): Bacteria > Pseudomonadati > Pseudomonadota > Gammaproteobacteria > Pseudomonadales > Pseudomonadaceae > Ectopseudomonas > Ectopseudomonas khazarica. The sequence continues at coordinate 4,452,998 of NZ_CP068551.1, forward strand.
AGCGCATCCTGGTCAGCGACTACTCGAAGAAGGACCCGGGCATGCTCCAGGGCCGCACCGAGCAGAATCGTATCGTCAATTTCCGTTGCGACAATCCGCGCCTGATCGGCCAGTTCGTCGACGTGCACATCGACGATGCCCTGCCGCACTCGCTGCGTGGCACCCTGCTGGACGCCGAGACCCTCCACTAACGTCGCGCTCGCCCACACTTTGCGTTGTGGGCAGCCAGCGTTATGCTGCCTTCAACTACCCAGCCAAGTGACGATCACGACATCACCTTGAACGCCTCCCTAGAACCCCATCGCTTCACCCTCGAACCCTTCGAGGCCCGCCGTTTCGCCAATCTCTGCGGCCAGTTCGACGAGCACCTGCGCCTGATCGAGGAACGCCTCGGCCTGGAAATCCGCAACCGTGGCAACCAGTTCGAAATGCTCGGCAGCGCCGACAAGACCCTGGCCGCCGAAACCCTGCTGCGCAAGCTTTACCGCGAAACCAAGGCCACCGAACTGTCGCCGGACCTGGTGCACCTGTACCTGCAGGAGTCCGGGGTCGAGGAGCTGGTCAACCCGAGCAACACCCCGCAGGTGACCCTGCGCACGCGCAAGGGCGTGATCAAGCCACGCGGCGCCAACCAGCAGCGCTACGTCAAGGCGATCCTCGACAACGACATCAACTTCGGCATCGGCCCCGCCGGTACCGGCAAGACCTACCTGGCCGTGGCCTGCGCGGTGGACGCGCTGGAGCGCGAGCAGGTGCGGCGCATCCTGCTGGTACGCCCGGCGGTGGAAGCCGGCGAGAAGCTCGGCTTCCTGCCCGGCGATCTGGCGCAGAAGATCGACCCCTACCTGCGCCCGCTGTACGACGCCCTGTACGAGATGCTCGGCTTCGACCACGTGGCCAAGCTGATCGAAAAGCAGGTGATCGAGATAGCCCCGCTGGCCTACATGCGCGGGCGCACGCTCAACAATAGCTTCATCATTCTCGACGAAAGTCAGAACACCACCGTCGAGCAGATGAAGATGTTCCTCACCCGTATCGGTTTCGGCTCCACTGCCGTGATCACCGGCGACATCACCCAGGTCGATCTGCCACGCGGCACCAGGAGCGGCCTGGCGCACGTGATCGAGGTGCTGCGCGACGTCCCCGGCATCAGCTTCACCCACTTCCTGCCCAAGGACGTGGTCCGCCACCCGCTGGTGCAGCGCATCGTCGAGGCCTACGAGCGCCACGATGCCCGCCAGCAGAGCAAGGCCGAGGGCAAGGATGCTTGAGCTGGATCTGCAGCTGGCCACAGACGGCCAGCATCCTGACGCGGCCCTGCTGCGACAGTGGTGCGAACTGGCGCTGCGCCAGCGCACGGCCGATTCCGAGCTGACCATCCGCCTGGTCGACGAGGCCGAGGGCCGCGAACTCAACCACACCTGGCGACACAAGGACTACGCCACCAACGTATTGTCCTTCCCCGCCGACGTGCCGGAAGGCATTCTCGACATCCCGCTGCTGGGCGACCTGGTGATCTGCGTACCGGTGGTCGAGCGCGAAGCGGCCGAACAGGGCAAGACGCCGGAGGCACACTGGGCCCACCTGGTGATCCACGGCTGCCTGCACCTGCTGGGCTATGACCACATCGAGGAAGATGAAGCCCTCGAGATGGAAGATCTGGAACGACAATTGCTCGCCGAACTGGGTCATGCCGACCCGTATGCGGACGACGAATCTCCTATTGATAAGGATCCCGAGTAAAACGCCATGAGCGAAGACCGATCGAGCAACGAGCAGAAGTCCTGGTTCAACAAGCTGACCCAGGCTTTTGCTCATGAGCCGAGAAACCGCCAGGAACTGCTGGAAGTCCTGCGCGATGCCCACCAGAACAAATTGCTCGACAGCGAGGCGCTGACCATCGTCGAAGGCGCCATTCAGGTCGCCGACCTGCAGGTACGCGACATCATGGTGCCGCGCTCGCAGATGATCAGCATCAAGGCCAGCCAGACTCCCCGCGAATTCCTCCCCGCCATCATCGACGCCGCGCACTCGCGCTACCCGGTGATCGGCGAAAGCCTCGACGACGTCATCGGCATCCTGCTGGCCAAGGACCTGCTGCCGCTGATCCTGCAGGGCGAGCAGCCCAGCTTCAACATCAAGGACCTGCTGCGCCCGGCCACCTTCGTGCCCGAGTCCAAGCGCCTCAACGTGCTGCTGCGCGAGTTCCGCGCCAACCACAACCACATGGCCGTGGTGATCGACGAATACGGCGGCGTCGCCGGCCTGGTGACCATCGAGGACGTACTGGAACAGATCGTCGGCGACATCGAGGACGAGCATGACGTCGAAGAGGACGGCTACATCAAGCCGCTGCCGTCCGGCGATTACCTGATCAAGGCCCTGACGCCCATCGACAGTTTCAACGAAACCTTCGACAGCGAGTTCTCCGACGACGAGTACGACACCGTCGGCGGCCTGGTGATGAACGCCTTCGGCCACCTGCCCAAGCGCAACGAAGTGACCGAGATCGGCGAGTTCCGCTTCCGTGTGCTCAACGCCGACAGCCGGCGCATCCACCTGCTGCGCCTGACCCCGGTCAGTCGCTGACCCCTCGCCCTCTCCGCCGGGAGAGGGCGAACGCTTTCCCCCGCCTCGATTCCGCTCTACCCTTGCGCCACCCCGCATCCAAGGATCTGCTCATGTTGCAATGGATCACCCTTCCGGGCTGGCCCGGCCACCTGCTCGCCTGTGGCGCCGGCGCCCTGACCACCCTGGCTCTGGCGCCCTTCGATCTCTGGCCGCTGGCCGTGCTGTCCATCGCCCTGTTCTACCTGGGGCTGCGCCAGCTGAGCCCGAAGCAGGCGGCGCTGCGCGGCTGGGCCTACGGCTTCGGTCTGTTCGCCTCCGGCACCAGCTGGGTGTACGTCAGCATCCATGACTACGGCGCCGCCTCGCCTGCCCTGGCGGGCATCCTCACCCTGGGTTTCGTCGCCGGCCTGGGCCTGTTCTTCGCCCTGACCGCCGTACTCTGGGCACGTTGGCTACGGCGCAGCGAGGCGCCACTGGCCGATGCCCTGGCATTCGCGGCACTGTGGGTCCTTCAGGAAGTGTTTCGCGGCTGGTTCCTCACCGGCTTCCCCTGGCTCTACGCAGGCTACAGCCAGCTCGACGGCCCGCTGAACGGCCTGGTCCCGGTCGGCGGGGTGTGGCTGGCGTCCTTCCTGATCGCGCTCTCCGCCGCCCTGATCGTCAACCTCGAGCGACTGCGCCCGCACAAGCCACGCTACATCGCCGCCCTGGCGCTGCTCATCGCGCCCTGGGTGGCCGGTCTGTCACTGCAGGGGCACAGCTGGACCTACCCCTCCGGCAACAGCCTCAGCGTGGCGGCCGTGCAGGGCAACGTCGAGCAGAACATGAAGTGGGACCCCGCCCAGCTCAATGCACAGCTGGCGCTGTATCGCGACCTCAGCTTCAGCGCGGAGCAGGTGGACCTGCTGGTCTGGCCGGAAACCGCCATCCCGGTCCTCAAGGACCTGGCCCAGGGCTACATCGGCGTGATGGATCGCTTCGCCCGTGACCGCCAGAGCGCGCTGATCACCGGCGTGCCGGTGCGCCAGTCCAACGAACGTGGCGAACAGCGCTACTACAACGCGATCACCAGCCTGGGCGACGCCCAGGGCACCTACCTGAAACAGAAACTGGTGCCGTTCGGCGAATACGTGCCGCTGCAGGATCTGCTGCGCGGGCTGATCGCATTCTTCGACCTGCCCATGTCCGACTTCGCCCGCGGGCCGGCCGAGCAGCCGCCGCTGCTGGCCAAGGGGTACAGCATCGCACCGTTCATCTGCTACGAAGTGGTCTACCCGGAATTCGCGGCGGCACTGGCGGCGGACAGCGACATCCTGCTGACGGTGAGCAACGATGCCTGGTTCGGCACCTCCATCGGCCCGCTGCAGCACCTGCAGATGGCACAGATGCGGGCGCTGGAGGCCGGGCGCTGGATGATCCGCGCCACCAACAACGGCATGACCGTGGTGATCGACCCGCAGGGCCGCATCCAGTTCAGCCTGCCGCAGTTCGAGCGCGGCGTGCTGTACGGCGAGGTCCTGCCGATGCGCGGGCTGACCCCGTACCTGCAATGGCGCATCTGGCCGCTGGCCATTCTCTGCGCCCTGCTGCTCGGCTGGGCGCTGCTGGCCAGCCGCATGGCCAAAACGCTGTAGAGACACCTCGCAGGAGCCCGCTTGCGGCGATCAGTGCGGCCGAGGTGCTCGCAAGATCGCTGGCAAGCCGGCGCCGGCAAGATCGCGCATCACTCAATCACGACCATGAGCCAGCGGATAGGCGAACAGGCCGATGGCCTCGTTGAGCAGCTGACTGCTCTGCGAGATCACGCGTGACTCGGGCAACCAGCCGCCCATTGGCCGGGCGTAACCCGCGCTGAGATAGCCCATGGGCGCAGTGATCACCTCGAAGCCGGCCTGCTCGAAACACCAGCGCGCCCGTGGCATGTGCCAGGCCTGGGTCACCAGCACGACCCGGCGGACGCCCTGCGGCTGCATTAGCTGCGCACTGAACAGCGCATTCTCCCAGGTGGTACGACTTTCCTCCTCCAGCCAGCGGATGGTCAGCCCGTAATCCCGCGCCATCGAATCGGCCATCAACGCCGCCTCGCTGGGCGGCTGGCCATAGTGCAGGCCACCGCTCGCGGCCAGCGGCAAGCCGGAGGCCCGGGCAAGGCGCGCGGCATAACGCAGGCGCTCCAGCGCCATCAATCCCGGCTGGTCGGTACCGCCCCAGCCGGGATCGTTCTGCTCGCGCCCGGCGCCCAGGATGACGATGGCATCGGCGCGCTGCGCCAAGCCTGGCCACTGTGCCTCGGCCAGCACGGGCTCACGTTCGAGCAGGCTGGCGCCCCACTGCATGACGGCGGGCAGGCTCATCAGCCAGAGCCCGCCAAAGCCGAACAGGAAGCACAGCGTCGCCAGGCGCGGGAACCTGCGGCGCAGCCACCAGGCGAGCAGGATCGCCAGCAGCAGCACGCCTGGCGGCATCAGCAATTGTTTGAGGATGTAGCGAATCGGCATCAGGCACCTCCGGGGCGCCCAAGCCTAGCAGGTCACTGAGATGCCGAGTGAGACGCACAGCGCTTGCGCGGTCGCGCCCAGGCATCTGCTAGCGGGGGTTGCCGCTACGAAACAGCTTCGAGCCACAGGCCTGACACGCCTGCGCATCCTGCCCCCGATGCCAGCTCACCGGCGCACCGCAGAGCGCGCAGCACAGTGCCTGACGGCGTTTCGCCATGGGCTTGAGCCTGCCCAGCGGCCTGCCGCCTGCGGACTTGGCGCTGCGCATGGGTTGCCGCTGGATCAGGGCCAGTTCCTCGGCCGCCGCATGCCAGCCACGCAGCCAGTGCAGGTCACGGTTGAGGTAGGCACGGATCAATTCCAGTTCGGCCGGACTGAGGCCATCGAGTTCCAGCTCGCGCATCGGCTCGGCATGCAGACGACTGGCCGTGTCGGCCTCCTCCAGCGCCAGGGCGAGACGCTGCAGCAACCGTTCATAGAGACCGGCGCCCCGCTCCGTTTGCCGTGCATCAGCCATCGAACACCTCGCGAGCCCCACCGATTGCGGGCCTTTAACAAAGCTTAGCGAAGGCCATGCAAGCGGCGCGGTGCCGCGACAAACGGCGAGCACGGGACAATCTGGGTTTCCCTCGATAGACGGCGCTCATGTATGCTACGACGTTTTCCGAAAGTCCCTTTCCTTCAGCGCCAGAGCCATGCACGAACAGTACTCGCCCCGTGAAATAGAAGCCGCCGCGCAGTCCCACTGGGACGCGCAGAATTCCTTCGTCGTCAGCGAACAGCCCGGCAAGGACACCTTCTACTGCCTGTCGATGTTCCCTTACCCCAGCGGCAAGCTACACATGGGTCACGTGCGCAACTACACCATCGGTGACGTGATCGCCCGCTACCAGCGCATGCAGGGCAAGAACGTGCTGCAGCCGATGGGCTGGGACGCCTTCGGCATGCCAGCGGAAAACGCCGCGATGAAGAACCAGGTGGCGCCGGCCAAATGGACCTACGAGAACATCGCCTACATGAAGTCCCAGCTCAAGTCGCTGGGCCTGGCCATCGACTGGACGCGCGAAGTCACCACCTGCAAGCCGGACTACTACCGCTGGGAGCAGTGGCTGTTCACCCGCCTGTTCGAGAAGGGCGTGATCTACCGCAAGAACGGCACCGTCAACTGGGACCCGGTCGACCAGACCGTGCTGGCCAACGAGCAGGTCATCGACGGCCGCGGCTGGCGTTCGGGCGCGCTGATCGAGAAGCGCGAAATCCCGATGTACTACTTCAAGATCACCGCTTACGCCGAAGAGCTGCTGAGCAGCCTGGATGAGCTCGATGGCTGGCCCGAGCAGGTCAAGACCATGCAGCGCAACTGGATCGGCAAGAGCTTCGGTGCCGACATCGCCTTCGACTACGACGTCGACAGCATCGGCAGCGCTGGCCAGCTGAAAGTCTACTCGACCCGCCCCGACACCCTGATGGGCGCCACCTACGTGGCCGTGGCCGCCGAGCACCCGCTGGCGCAGCGCGCCGCCGAGAACAGTGCCGAGCTGCAGGCCTTCATCGCCGAGTGCAAGGCCGGCTCCGTGGCCGAGGCCGACATGGCCACCATGGAGAAGAAGGGCCTGGCCACCGGCCAGTTCGTCATCCACCCGCTGACCGGCGACAAGCTGCCGGTGTTCGTCGCCAATTACGTGCTGTGGGGCTATGGCGAAGGCGCGGTCATGGCCGTGCCGGCACATGACGAGCGCGACTTCGAATTCGCCAACAAGTACGACCTGCCGATCCGTCAGGTGTACGCCGACGAAGGCAAGGACTACGACGCCAGCACCTGGCAGGACTGGTACGGCGACAAGGCCGGCCTGACCACCATCAACTCCGGCAAGTACGACGGCAAGGACTTCAGCGCCGCCTTCGACGCCATCGTCGGCGACCTGGAAGCCAGCGCGCACGGCGCGCGCAAGACCCAGTTCCGCCTGCGCGACTGGGGCATCAGCCGCCAGCGCTACTGGGGCTGCCCGATCCCGATCATCCACTGCAACGCCTGCGGTGACGTACCGGTGCCGGAAGACCAGCTGCCGGTCGTACTGCCCGAAGACGTGGTGCCGGACGGCGCCGGTTCGCCCCTGGCGAAGATGCCCGAGTTCTACAGCTGCACCTGCCCGAAATGCGGTGCGCCGGCCAAGCGCGAAACCGACACCATGGACACCTTCGTGGAAAGTTCCTGGTACTTCGCCCGCTACGCCAGCCCGAACTACGAGGGCGGCATGGTCGACCCGGCCGCGGCCAATCACTGGCTGCCGGTGGATCAGTACATCGGCGGTATCGAACACGCCATCCTCCACCTGCTGTACGCGCGCTTCTTCCACAAGCTGATGCGCGACGAAGGCCTGGTCAGCTCCAACGAGCCGTTCAAGAACCTGCTAACCCAGGGCATGGTGGTCGCCGAGACTTACTACCGCACCCTGGAGAACGGCGGCAAGGACTGGTTCAACCCGGCCGATGTCGAGGTCGAGCGTGACGCCAAGGCCAAGGTCATCGGCGCCAAGCTGAAGAGCGACGGCCTGCCGGTGGAAATCGGCGGCACCGAGAAGATGTCCAAGTCGAAGAACAACGGTGTCGACCCGCAGGACATGATCGACCAGTACGGCGCCGACACCTGCCGCCTGTTCATGATGTTCGCCTCGCCGCCCGACCAGAGCTGCGAGTGGTCGGACGCCGGTGTCGAGGGTGCCAACCGCTTCCTGCGCCGCGTCTGGCGCCTGGCCCAGGCCCACGTCAGTGCCGGTTTGCCGGGCCAGCTGGATATCAGCGCCCTGAGCGACGAGCAGAAGGCCGTGCGCCGCGCCATTCACCTGGCGGTCAAGCAGGCCAGCAACGATATCGGCCAGCACCACAAGTTCAACACCGCCGTCGCCCAGGTGATGACCCTGATGAACGTGCTGGAAAAGGCTGCCACCGCGACCGAGCAGGATCGTGCCCTGGTGCAGGAAGGCCTGCAGGTCGTCACCCTGCTGCTGGCGCCGATCACCCCGCATATCAGCCACGAGCTGTGGCAGCGTCTCGGTCACGGCGACGCGGTGATCGATGCCCAGTGGCCGCAGGTCGACGAGGCTGCCCTGGTGCAGGACAGCCTGACTCTGGTGGTGCAGGTCAACGGCAAGCTGCGCGGGCAGATCGAGGTACCGGCCAGCGCCAGCCGCGAGGAGGTAGAGGCCGCCGCACGTGCCAACGAGAACGTGCTGCGCTTCACCGAAGGCCTGAGCATCCGCAAGGTCATCGTGGTACCGGGCAAGCTGGTCAACATCGTCGCCAACTGATTAAGCTCGGCGCCAGACTTCGGCTGGCGCCCTGATCCGCCAAGGGGATATGAGAATGATGAAACGGAATCTGCTGATCATCGGCCTGGCCGGCCTGCTCAGCGCATGTGGCTTCCAGCTGCGCGGCACTGGCGACGTTCAGTTCGCCCTCAAGGAACTCGACGTCAGCGCGCGCAACGCCTATGGCCAGACCGTGCAGGAACTGCGCGAGCTTCTGGATAACAATGACGTCAACGTCCATCCGGGCGCACCCTACAAGCTGATTCTCGTCAACGAGTCCGAGAATCGTCGCACGGCCAGCTTCAGTGGCGGCGCCCGCAGCGCCGAGTACGAGCTGACCATGAAACTGGACTATGAGATCCGTGGTGCCCGCAACCTGCTGCTGAGCAACGATCAGGTCGAAGTGCAGAACTACTACATGCAGGATGACAACAACCTGACCGGTTCGGACCAGGAAGCCCTGCAACTGCGCAACGAGCTGCGCCGCGAGCTGATCCAGCAGCTCAGCCTGCGTCTGCAGCAGATCACTCCGGCTCAGCTGGAGCAGCTGCAGCAGGCCGCCGAAGCCCGCGCCCAGGCAGAAGCCGAGGCGCTGGAAGCCGCGCGCAATGCCCGCGAAAGCCAGGTCGCGCCGCAGCAATCGCCCATCGAACTGCCGGCCCAGTAACGGCCGCGGGGCTGCGCCTGCAGCCCCCTGCCCTCCTGCCTCGATGACCTCAGTGCAATGAAGCTTGCCCCCGCCCAACTCGGCAAACACCTGCAGGGTTCACTCGCCCCTGTCTACGTGATCAGTGGCGACGAGCCGCTGCTCTGCCAGGAGGCTGCTGACGCCATCCGCCAGGCTTGCCGTCAGCAGGGTTTTGGCGAACGCCAGGTGTTCAACGCCGAAGCCAACTTCGACTGGGGCAACCTGCTGCAGGCTGGCGCCAGCCTGTCCCTGTTCGCGGAGAAGCGCCTGCTGGAGCTGCGCCTGCCCTCGGGCAAGCCCGGCGACAAGGGCGCCTCAGCCCTGCTCGAATACCTCGCCCGCCCACCGGAAGATACCGTGCTGCTGCTGAGCCTGCCCAAGCTCGATGGCAGCACGCAGAAAAGCAAATGGGCCAAGGCGCTGATCGACGGCCAGGCCTGCCAGTTCATCCAGATCTGGCCGGTGGATGCCAACCAGCTACCGCAGTGGGTGCGCCAGCGTCTGGCTCAGGCCGGGCTGAGCGCCAGTGCCGACGCGGTGGAAATGATCGCCGCGCGGGTGGAAGGCAACCTGCTGGCGGCTGCACAGGAAGTCGAGAAGCTCAAACTGCTTGCCGAAGGCAACCAGGTGGACGCCGAAACCGTCCAGGCCGCCGTCGCCGACAGCGCGCGCTTCGACGTCTTCGGCCTGATCGACTGCGCACTCGCCGGTGACGCCGCGCATGCCCTGCGCGTGCTCGAAGGGCTGCGCGGCGAAGGCGTCGAGCCCCCGGTGATCCTCTGGGCGCTAGCTCGCGAGATACGCGTGCTCGCCGGCATCGCCCACCAGCACAGCCAGGGCATTCCCCTGGACAAGGCCTTCTCCAGCGCCCGCCCACCGGTCTGGGACAAGCGCCGCCCACTGGTTTCCAAGGCCCTGCAGCGCCACAGCAGCAAGCGCTGGGGCCTGCTGCTGCAACAGGCCCAGCAGATCGACGCGCAGATCAAGGGCCAGGCGCCCGGTGATCCCTGGAGCAACCTGGCGCTGCTGAGCCTGCAACTGGCTGGCCAGCGCCTGAGCCTGTAACCCGGGATACCGCCCTCCTCATCTGGACATTCTCTGTACAGCGGCGCATAGTCCGCGCCGTCTGCATCGGCGCAGACGAGTCAGGAGAAATACAGGATGAGCAAGAAGAACGGCAAACGGCCGAACAAGGCCAAATCCATCGTCGCCCAGCCCCTGTTCCGCTCCCGTCAGGAGCGACCGCTGAAGGGCAAAGGCAGTTACCGCCGCGAAGCCTCCCAGAATTGGGAGGCTTCTTGCTTTATGGGGTTGTTCAGCTCATGGATAGCCCAGCCTGCGGCCCGAGCATGCTAAGGTAACGGCCTGCCTATATGCCCTGAGATAGACATGCCACACCAGTTTCCACGTCGCGCCCTGGCCCTGCTTCCTCTCCTGCTACTGGCCGCCTGCGCCCAGGCTCCAGCCGAAAATCTCCCGACCGCCCTCACCCCGAGCACCGCTCAGACCCGCAGCGAAAGCCTGGTTCCGAGCTTCGCCGACTGGCGCCAGCCACTGCGTAGCGAAGCACTGGCCGCCGGCATCGATGCGGCCTTGTTCGACCGGGTGTTCGCGGACATCACCCCCGACCCGGCGGTACTCAAGGCCGACAGCAGCCAGCCGGAGTTCACCCGCCCGGTGTGGGAGTATCTCGATGGCGCCGTGTCCTCGAGCCGCATCGGTCGCGGCCGCGTCCTGCTGGCGCAACACAACCTGGTCCTGCAGCGCATCGAGCAACAGTACGGTGTCGACGCGCGGATACTGGTGGCCATCTGGGGCCTGGAAAGCAACTTCGGCAACAATATCGGCAGCCACAGCGTGATCCGCTCCCTGGCGACACTGGCCTATGACGGGCGACGCCAGGGCTTCTGGCGCGTCCAGTTGCTGGCCGCCCTGCAGATCCTGCAGAACGGCGACATCTCCGGCGAGCGCATGATCGGCTCCTGGGCCGGCGCCATGGGCCAGACCCAGTTCATGCCGACGACCTACAACCAGCACGCCGTGGACTTCGACAAGGACGGCAAGCGCGACCTGTGGAACTCCTCGACCGATGCCTTGGCCTCGGCCGCACATTACCTGCAGGCCTCCGGCTGGCAGCGCGGGCAGCCCTGGGGGTTCGAGGTCAACCTGCCGGCCGGCTTCGACTATGCCCTGGCCGATCCGGAGCAGCGCCGCACCCTCACCGAATGGGCCGAGCTGGGCGTACGCCCGCTGTCGGCCACCGGTGCCGCCGCCAACGCGCGTGCCAGCCTGCAACTGCCGGCCGGCCACAGCGGCCCGGCGTTCCTCCTGCTGGATAACTTCCGCAGCATTCTCAAGTACAACAACTCCACCTCCTATGCCCTGGCCATCGGCCTGCTCGCGGACAACCTGCTGCGCCCCAGCGACGTCCAGGGACAGTGGCCCCGAGGCGAACGCCAGCTCGGCCGCAGCGAACGCATCGAGCTGCAGGAACTGCTGGCCAAGGCCGGTTTCGATCCGGGGCCGGCGGACGGCATCATCGGCGCCAACACGCGCAAGGCGATCCGTGCCCTGCAACTGCAGCTGAAATGGCCGGCCGACGGCTATCCCAACACCCAGCTGCTGCAACAGCTGCGCGCACGCTGAGCGCAGCGCCAGCCGTGGCGCGACAGGGCACTTTGTCGACAGACGGCCCCGGCGTCTGCATACAGCTTCTGTGATAGACTGGCGGGCGGCCAAAAGCCACCCGCCCCACGGAGCCTCTACCGGAGCCCAGATTTCCGATGTCCGATACCTCCTCGCCCAAATCCGTCGCCAGCGGCGAAAAATTCCGCACTGCCCAAGGCATCACCGCGATCAAGGATGGTCAGAAGCGCCGTGCCTCGGCCGAACCCCAGGTTTTCGAGCCCAAGCCCAAGTGGCTGCGGGTCAAGGCACCGGGCGGCAGCCGCTTCGAGGCGGTCAAGCGCAACGTCGGCGAACATCGCCTGAGCACCGTGTGCCAGGAATCGCACTGCCCGAACATGGGCGAGTGCTGGTCCAACGGCACCGCCACCATCATGCTGATGGGCTCGGTGTGCACCCGTGCCTGCCGCTTCTGTGCGGTGGATACCGGTAACCCCAACGGCTGGCTGGATCTGGAAGAACCCCAGAACACGGCCAAGTCGGTCGAGCTCATGGCACTGCGCTACATCGTCCTGACGTCGGTGGACCGTGACGACCTCGACGATGGCGGCGCCGGTCACTACGCGGCCTGCGTGCGGGCAATCAAGGCCAATACCCCGCAGGTGGTGGTCGAAGCCCTGACGCCGGATTTCGATGGCGATCACCAGGCGATCGAACGCGTCGTGGATTCCGGCCTGGAAGTGTTCGCGCAGAACGTCGAGACGGTCAAACGCCTGACGCACGTGGTGCGTGACCCGCGCGCCGGCTACGAGAAGACCCTCAAGGTCCTCGAGCACGCCAAGAAGCACCGCCCGGACGTACTGACCAAGACCAGCCTGATGCTCGGCCTGGGCGAGACCGACGAGGAAGTGCTGGAAACCATGGACGACCTGCGCGCCATCGGCGTGGACATCCTCACCCTCGGCCAGTACCTGCAGCCGACCCGCAACCACCTCAAGGTGCAGCGCTGGGTCAGCCCGGATGAGTTCAATCGCCTGCGCGACATCGGCCTGGAGAAGGGCTTCATGGAAGTCGCCGCCGGCCCGCTGGTGCGCTCCAGCTACCGCGCCGACCGGGTGTTCGAGAAGAACAACCTGGGCCTGGCCGCTCCCGTTCCGGTACCGGGTCAGCAAGTCGACAGCAGCCTGATTCCGGCGCTCAATCTGAACTGAGCGATCCACACGAAAGAAAAAGGGACGCCGCGGCGTCCCTTTTTCATGCCTGGCCGAGCGCTACGCGGCGTAGCCCAGGCGCTTGCGCAGCACCTGTTCCAGTCGCTGCGCGACCTCGTCGAACGCCGGCGGGGTGGCCAGCAGATCGCGCATCTGCACCATCTTCAACCCGGCATAACCACAGGGGTTGATGCGCAGGAACGGCGTCATGTCCATGTCGACGTTCAGCGCCAGGCCGTGGAACGAACAACCACGACTGACCCGCAGGCCCAGTGAGGCGATCTTGTCACCGGCGACGTAGACACCCGGGGCATCGGCCTTGGGCGCGGCCTCGATGGCGTAGCTGGCCAGCAGCTCGACCAGGCTCTGCTCCATCGCCGTGACCAGCTCGCGCACGCCCAGATCGAGACGGCGCAGGTCGAGCATCAGGTAGGCGACCAGCTGCCCCGGGCCATGGTAGGTCACCTGCCCGCCGCGCTCGACCTGCACCACCGGGATATCCCCCGGTGCCAGCAGATGCTCGGCCTTGCCGGCCTGGCCCTGGGTGAACACCTGGGGATGTTGCAGCAGCCAGATCTCATCCGCCGTGTGCTCATCGCGCTCACGGGTCAACTGGCGCATGGCCTCCAGCGTCGGCTGATACTCGACCAGCCCCAGGTGACGCACTACGAGTTCAGGCATGGAGGTCAGAGCACCATGTGCACACGGCCGGTCGCACGCAGATCGACATGGATCGCCTGCAACTGCTCGACGCTGGTCGCGGTGATCAGCACCTGCACGGAGAGGAAATTGCCGTTGCGGCTGTCGCGCATCACCAGGGTGGACGCATCCAGGTCCGGGGCATGGCGCTGGATGACCTCGATCACCAGATCGGCGAAACCATCGCCTGCGGTGCCGATCACCTTGATCGGGTAGCGCTCGCAGGGGAATTCGATTTTTGGCGGTTGAACGTCGGTATCGGTCATGGCATCAGCGGGCTTGCGGCCCGTCCAGAAAAGGGCCGCCCATGGGGGCGGCCGGAGCTATCAGTTGAACAGGCCGAAGAAGAACAGGCGGATGCTGTCCCACAGGCGACCGAACAGGCCAGCCTCCTCGACCGACTGCAGAGCCACCAGGTCGGCGCTGTGCACGACCTCGTCACCCAGCTTGACCTCCACCTTGCCGATCACGTCGCCCTGCTGGATCGGGGCGATCAGCTGCGGGTTGAGGGTCATGCTGGCTTGCAGTTTCTCCAGCTGGCCCTTGGGCATGGTCAGCGCCAGGTCCTGGGCAAGACCGGCCTTGACCTGACTGGCCTGGCCTTTCCAGACGGTGGCCTGGGCCAACTCGGCGCCCTTCTGGTAGAAGGTGCGGCTCTCGAAGAAGCGGAAACCATAGGTCAGCAGCTTCTGGGTTTCGGCGGCACGCGCCTGCTCGCTGGTGGTGCCGAACACGGAGGTGATCATGCGCGCACCGTCACGCACGGCGGAGGACACCAGGCAGTAGCCGGCCTCGTTGGTGTGGCCGGTCTTCAGGCCGTCGACGGTCTTGTCGCGCCACAGCAGCAGGTTGCGGTTGGGCTGCTTGATGTTGTTCCAGAGGAATTCCTTCTGCGAGTAGATCGCATAGTGGTCGGCGTCCTCGTTGATGATCGCGCGGGCCAGGATCGCCATGTCGTGGGCACTGGAGTAGTGCTGCGGGTCCGGCAAGCCGGTGGCGTTCATGAAGTGGCTGTTCTTCATGCCGAGGCGCTCGGCGGTGGCGTTCATCATGTCGGCGAAGGCATCTTCGCTGCCGGCGATGTACTCGGCCAGGGCGATGCTGGCGTCGTTGCCGGACTGGATGATGATGCCGTGCAGCAGGTCGTCGACACTGGCCTGGCTGTTGACCGGCAGGAACATGGTCGAACCGCCCGAACCGGCACCGCCGGTACGCCAGGCGTGTTCGCTGATGGTGACCATGTCCTTCTCGCCGATCTTGCCGTTGCGAATTTCCAGGGTGGCGATGTAGGCGGTCATCAGTTTGGTCAGGCTGGCGGGCGGCAGGCGCTGGTCACCGTTCTCGCCCACCAGTACCTGGCCGGTGGCGGCATCCATCAGCACATAGGCGCTGGCCGCCAGTTGCGGCGGTGCAGGTACGACCTGCGGGCTGGCCCAGACCAGTGGCGAAACCAACAGGGTCATGAGGAGAAAGGCACGTTGCGCGAAGCTGGTGATGTTCATCCGTCTCTCGAAAATCGTTGCGTGGATTGTGAAACAGCCCCCGAAGGGGCCTTTCCCCGGCCGCCAATCATGACAGCACGTGGGTTAGTCCGGCCAATGCCGGTTTAGTGCCCCTGGGCCCGGAAAGAATTGCGCTTGCGCCTGCCGAGGCCCTGCGGGGTCGAATTAGTCGCCGCGTACCAGCGTCGGTTGGCCGAGGTTGGCGACCCGGACGCTGCTCTGCAGCTGCTCAGCCTCGCCCTGGTTGCTGATCGGCCCCAGACGAACCCGGTGCAGAATCTGCTGGTCGCGCACCACTGAGCTGATGAACACCGGCACACTGGTGGTCTGGCTCAGCTTGTCCTTGAGCAGCTCCGCAGCGTCCGGATTGGCGAAGGCTCCAACCTGGAGATACAGGCCAGAGGCTCCGAGTGAATCGTTTTTTTTTGCGTCGATCTGCACGGGCACCACGGCCGCTGCGTGCTGCGCAGGAGGCGGTGCGTACTGTTCGACGACCGGAGCGGGCTTGGCCAGCGGCGGCGCGACGGCGGCCTTGGCCGGCTGGTTGTTGGCCAGCACCATCGGCACCGGACGGCCCTGCTGCGCCCACCATTCGTGCGGGTCGATCCCCTCGACCTTGACCCGCGCCGTGCCTTTCTCGGCATAACCGAGCTTCTTCGCCGCGGCAAAGGACAGGTCGATGATGCGGTCGGAGTAGAACGGTCCACGGTCGTTGACCCGCAGGATCACGCTCTTGCCATTCTCCAGGTTGGTGACGCGCACGTAGCTCGGCAGCGGCAGGGTCTTGTGCGCGGCGGTCATGCCGTACAGGTCGTAGGTCTCGCCGTTGGCGGTGGCCTGCCCATGGAACTTGGTGCCGTACCAGGAGGCCGGGCCGACGGCCTGGTAGCGGCGCGCGTCCTGGATCGGGTAGTACTGCTTGCCGAACACCGTATAGGGCGCCGCCTTGACCGGGCCGTAGTGCGGCATCGGGATCGCATCGGGAATACGCGAGACGTCGACGTCCCACCAGGGCGCGCCGTCCTTGTGCGGACGGTTGAAGTCGTCCGGCCCGGACAGGCCGGCCGATTGCCCCGGCGCGGTGCCTGGCTGCGGCGCTCGATTGGAGGAACAGCTGGCCAACAACAGGGCTGCGCTCATGCACGCAGCCAGTGGCAGCAGTTTGGACAGATTCATCAGTTACCCCGCGCTTCGACCAGCAACTCGGCCAGTTGGTTGACCGCCATGGCGTACATCACGCTGCGATTGTAGCGGGTGATGGTGTAGAAGTTGGGCAAACCGAACCAGTATTCGTCGCCTGCGGCGCCTTCCAGACGAAATGCGGTGACCGGTACGTCCTCGGCAAGCGCGTCCTGGCTGGTCCAGCCCAGCTCGCGCAGCTCGGCGACGTTCTTCACCGGATCGAGCCCCTGGGTCATGCCCTCCTCGACGCGCTCGCCCGAGACTTCGACGCGGCTGGCCACCTGGCCACCGGCCTGCCAGCCATGGCGCTTGAAGTAGCTGGCAACGCTGCCGATGGCATCGGTCGGATTACTCCAGATATTGATATGGCCGTCGCCGTCGAAATCCACCGCGTAGGCGCGGAAGCTGCTCGGCATGAACTGCGGCAGGCCCATGGCGCCGGCATAGGAACCTTTCAGCGAGATCGGATCGACCTGCTCCTCGCGGGTCAGCATGAGGAACTCGCGCAGCTCCTTGCGGAAGAACGGCGCACGCGGCGGGTAATCGAAGGCCAGGGTCGACAGCGCGTCCATCACCCGCCAGTTGCCGGTGTTGCCGCCATAGAAGGTTTCCACACCGATGATGGCGACGATGAACTGCGCCGGCACCCCGTACTCGGCCTCGGCTTTCTCCAGCGCGGCCTGGTTCTGCTTCCAGAAGGCCACGCCCTGGGCGATGCGCTTGTCGGTGATGAAGATCGGCCGGTATTCCTTCCACGGCTTGACCTTCTCGGCGGGCCGCGAGATCGCGTCGAGGATCGCCTGCTTGCGCTCGACCTCGGCGAACAGGCTCACCAGTTGCTCCCCGGCGAAGCCATAATCGCGGGTCATTTCCTCGATGAACTCGGCCACCTGGGGCGAGCCGTCGTAATCGGCCGCGAGCACCTGGGACGTCGCGCCGAGCAGACCTACCATACCGGCCCCGATGAACGTCCGAGCTGCCCAACTGCGCAGTGAATGCATTGAATCCAAACTCCCAATCAAACCTGAGCGATCCACTTTCGATGCGTGTGAATCGCCATCAATATCCCGAAGCCTGACAACAAGGTGACCAGATGGGTTCCGCCGTAGCTAATGAAGGGCAGCGGCACCCCAACCACCGGCAGCAAGCCACTGACCATGCCGATGTTGACGAATACGTAGACGAAGAAGGTCATGGTCAGCGCCCCCGCCAGCAGCTTGCCGAACAGCGTCTGCGCCTGGGCGGTGATCACCAGGCCGCGCGCGAGCAGCAGCAGATACAACAGCAGCAGGATGCAGACGCCCACCAGGCCGAACTCTTCGGCAAGCACGGCAATGATAAAGTCCGTGTGACTTTCCGGCAAAAAATCCAAGTGCGACTGGGTGCCCAGCAGCCAGCCCTTGCCCAGCACGCCACCGGAACCGATGGCGGCCTTGGACTGGATGATGTTCCAGCCCGAGCCCAGCGGGTCGCTCTCCGGATTGAGGAAGGTCAGCACGCGGCGCTTCTGGTAGTCGTGCATGAAGAAGAACCACATGCCTACCGCGATCGGCACCACCGCCGCTGCCGCGCCGATGATCCAGCGCCATTGCAGACCGGCCATGAACACCACGAAGGCACCCGAGGCCAGGATCAGCAGCGAGGTGCCGAGGTCGGGCTGCTTGGCGATCAGAACCACCGGCACGCCGATCATCGCCAGGCTGACGAGCAGATGCTTGAAGCGCGGCGGCAGGTTGTGACGCGCCAGGTACCAGGCGATGGTCATCGGCATGATGATCTTCATCAGCTCCGACGGCTGGAAGCGAATCACCCCGGGGATGTTGATCCAGCGCGTGGCCCCCATCGCGGTATGCCCCATCAGTTCCACCACCAGCAGCAGGCCGACGCCCACCACGTAGGCCAGCGGTACCCAGCGCGCCATGAAGCGCGGGTCGAACTGGGCGATGACCACCACGGCGAGCATGCCGATGCCGAACGAGGACGCCTGCTTGATCAGCAGGTCGATGTTCTTGCCGCTGGCCGAATAGAGGATGAACAGGCTGCCGGTACCGAGGATCAGCAGCAACAGCAACAGCCAGCCATCGATATGCAGGCGCTGCAGCAAGCTGGCGCGCCGGCGCAGCACGTCCTCGTCGGAAAGCGTACGGTCGAAGTTACCGATCATCGTTGACTGTGACCTCAGCACTCTGCGGCGATGCGAATTCGGCCTTGAGCTGGCCGGTCTGCGGGTCCAGCAACCAGGCATCCATGACCTGCTTGAGCACGGGGGCGGCCACGCCGGAACCCGACTCACCGTTCTCCACCATCACCGCGACGGCGATCTGCGGGTTCTCCACCGGCGCGAAGCCGATGAACAGGGCGTGGTCGCGATGGCGCTCCTGGATCTTGTTGCGGTCGTAGCGCTCGCCCTGCTTGATCGCCACCACCTGCGCCGTACCGCTCTTGCCGGCGATGCGGTAGACGGCACTGTCGCCGACCTTGCGCGCGGTCCCCCGGGCGCCGTGCAGCACCTCTTCCATGCCATGGATGCTGTAGTCCCAGAACTTGGGATCACGCAGCTGGATATCCGGCATCGGATTGGGGTCCAGCGGCTGCCGTCCATCGATGCTCTTGGCCAGGTGCGGGCGAATCCACTTGCCACGCGTGGCCATCAGCGTGGTGGCCTGGGCCAGCTGCAGCGGCGTGGTCTGCATGTAGCCCTGGCCGATGCCGAGGATCAGCGTCTCGCCGGGATACCAGGGCTGGCGGAAGCGCGCACGCTTCCAGTCGCGCGACGGCATCAGGCCAGCGGTTTCCTCGAACATGTCCAGCGCCACACGCTGACCGATACCGAAGCGGCTCATGTAGTCATGCAGACGGTCGATGCCCATCTTGTGCGCCAGGTCGTAGAAGTAGGTGTCGTTGGAGCGGGCGATGGCCAGGTTGAGATCGATCCAGCCGTCGCCATTGCGGTTCCAGTTGCGGTACTTGTGGCTGTTGTTGGGCAACTGGTAGAAGCCCGGGTCGAACACCCGCGTGGTCGGCGTGATCACGCCGGCATCCAGTCCCGACACCGCGACCATCGGCTTGATGGTCGAGCCCGGCGGATAGAGGCCGCGCAACACCCGGTTGTACAGCGGCTGGTCGATGGAGTCGCGCAACTCGCCGTAGGCCTTGAAGCTGATCCCGGTGACGAAGGGATTGGGGTCGAAGCTCGGCTGGCTGACCATCGCCAGGACCTCGCCGGTCTTCGGCTGGATCGCGACCACCGCCCCGCGACGCCCGCCGAGGGCATTCTCGGCAGCTTCCTGCAGGCGCGAGTCGAGGCTCAGGACGATGTCCTTGCCCGGCTTCGGGTCGATACGGTTGAGCACCCGCAGCACGCGGCCACGGGCATTGGTCTCGACCTCTTCGTAGCCGACCTCGCCGTGCAGCTCCTCTTCGTAGAAGCGCTCGATACCGGTCTTGCCGATATGGTGGGTACCGGCATATTCGGTCGGGTCCAGGCGCTTGAGCTCCTGCTCGTTGATCCGCCCCACGTACCCCACCGAGTGGGCGAA
Organism: Ectopseudomonas khazarica; assembly: GCF_017915135.1. Lineage (NCBI taxonomy): Bacteria > Pseudomonadati > Pseudomonadota > Gammaproteobacteria > Pseudomonadales > Pseudomonadaceae > Ectopseudomonas > Ectopseudomonas khazarica. Next base: position 4,472,821 of record NZ_CP068551.1, read on the forward strand.
GTGCTCCTGCAGGGGGTAGTGGCGCACCAGCTGCGCGGCGACCTCGACCCCGGGCAGGCGGAACTGGTTGACCGCCACGCGCGCGATCTGCTCCTCGCTCAGCTCGAACAGGATCGGCACCGGCTCGAACGGCCGCCGCCCCTGGCGCACACGACGCTCGAACAGCGCGCGGTCCTCGTCGCTCAGCTCGAGCACCTCGACCACCGTATCCAGCACCTGCAGCCAGTCGCCAGCGCGCTCGCGGGTCACCGTCAGGCTGAAGCTGGGCCGGTTGTCGGCGATGATCACGCCGTTGCGGTCATAGATCAGGCCACGGGTCGGCGGAATGGGCTGAACGTGGATGCGGTTGTTTTCCGCCAGGGTGCTGTGATGCTCGTACTGCACGACCTGCAGGTAGTACATGCGCATGACCAGCACGCAGGTCAGGAGGATGATGACCGCACCACCGACGAGCACGCGGCGCTTGACCAGGCGAGCGTCCTTTTCGTGATCCTTGAGGCGAATCGGCTGCGGCATCGGTTACGGCTGACTATTTGTGATAGGGGTGGCCGGACAGCACGGTCCAGGCCCGATAGATCTGCTCGCCGAGCAGGATACGCACCAGCGGATGCGGCAGGGTCAACGGCGACAGCGACCAGCGCTGCTCGCTGCGCGCGCAGACCTCGGGGGCGAGGCCCTCGGGGCCACCGACCATGAGGTTGACGTTGCGCGCATCGAGGCGCCAGCGATCCAGCTCCGCCGCCAGCTGTTCGGTGCTCCACGGCTTGCCATGGACCTCGAGCGTGACGATACGTTCGCCGGGCTGCACCTTGCTCAGCATGGCCTCGCCTTCCTGACGGATCAGGCGCGCGACGTCGGCGTTCTTGCCACGGGTGTTGAGCGGAATCTCCACCAGTTCCAGCGGCAATTCGGCCGGCAGGCGCTTGACGTACTCCTGCCAGCCCTCCTCGACCCAGCGCGGCATGCGCGAACCGACGGCGATCAGCTTGATCCGCATTACTCGGCGCTATGCTGCGCGCGGCTCTGCTCGGCACCCTGCCACAGGCGCTCCAGATCGTAGAACTGACGCGCGGTCGGCAGCATGACGTGAACGACGATGTCGCCCAGGTCGAGCAGCGCCCACTCGCCGCCATCCAGACCCTCGCTGCCGATCGGGCGCACGCCCTTCTCCTTGACCTTCTCCAGCACGTTCTCCACCAGCGACTTGACCTGACGGCTGGAGCTACCGCTGGCGATCACCATGAAATCGGTGATGCTGGTCTTTTCCTTGACGTCGATCACGGTGATGTCGGTCGCCTTGATCTCTTCCAGCGCCGCCACGGCGATCTTGACCAGCTCGTCGCTGGGCATGTTCTGCTTGCTCATAAATGACTCGTTTGCCTCGTGTAATGGACGCCTGCGCAGGTGCACGGCGTATCAAGCATGCGGCGCACGGTACAGATCGTGCGCCTGGATATAGGCCAGTACCGCATCCGGCAAGAGAAAACGCGCGGAACGGCCGGTTGCCAACAAGTGGCGGATCTGCGTGGCGGAAATCGCCAGCGGAGTCTGCCAGATGAAACTGATTTGCCCGCCTGCGCCCTCCAGGCTCAGCGGGTCGCTGACACTGCGCGCCGCCAGCAGATCGCGCAGCGCCTCCGGCGCCTCGCTGTCGGCATCGGGGCGCTGCAGCACCAGCAGGTGGCTGTGCAGCAGCAACTCCTCCCAGCGGTGCCAGCTGGGCAGGCTGCAGAAGGCGTCCCAGCCCAGCAGCAGAAACAGCTGATCGCTCGGCGCCAGCTCGGCCCGTACCGACTCCAGCGTGTCCACCGTGTACGACGGCTTGTCGCGCTTCAGCTCGCGATCATCGACCTTGAGCCGCGTCTCGCCGGCCACCGCCAGTTCGACCATGGCCAGGCGCTGCTCCGCCGTCGCCTGTGGCGTATCACGATGCGGCGGCCTGGCACTGGGAATCAAGCGCAGCTCGTCCAGCGCCATGAATTCGGCCACTTCCAGCGCCGCACGCAGATGCCCGATGTGCACCGGGTTGAAGGTACCGCCGAGCAGGCCGATACGTCGGGCGCCGAGTCCGTTCATTTATGTGCGAATGTGTCCGTCGCCGAAGACCACGTACTTCTCGCTGGTCAGGCCTTCCAGGCCGACCGGGCCACGGGCGTGCAGTTTGTCGGTGGAGATGCCGATCTCCGCACCGAGGCCGTACTCGAAGCCATCGGCGAAACGCGTGGAGGCGTTGATCATCACCGAGGCGGAGTCCACCTCGGTGAGGAAGCGCCGCGCATCGCTGAAGTTCTCGGTGATGATCGAGTCGGTGTGCTGCGAGCCATAGTGATTGATGTGCTCGATCGCGGCGTCCAGCGAGTCGACGATGCGAATCGCCAGGATCGGCGCGTTGTACTCGGCGAACCAGTCGTCCTCGCTGGCCTCCAGCACGTCGCTGCCAAGCAGCGCACGCGTCGCGGCATCGCCACGCAGCTCCACGCCCTTGTCGCGGTAGATGGCGGCCAGCGGCGGCAGCACACGGGCAGCAATGCCCTCGTGCACCAGCAGGGTCTCCATGGCGTTGCACGGCGAGTAGCGCTGGGTCTTGGCGTTGTCGCAGACGCGGATGGCCTTGTCGAGATCGGCGGCGATGTCGACATAGACGTGGCAGACACCGTCCAGATGCTTGATCACCGGCACCTTGGCGTCGCGGCTGATGCGCTCGATCAGGCCCTTGCCACCACGCGGCACGATCACGTCGACGAACGCCGGCATGGTGATCAGCTCACCCACCGCCGCACGGTCGGTGGTCTCCACCACCTGCACGGCCGCCGCCGGCAGCTCGGCCTCGGCCAGGCCCTGCTGGATGCAGCGGGCAATCGCCTGGTTGGAGTGAATCGCCTCGGAGCCGCCGCGCAGGATGGTGGCGTTGCCGGACTTCAGGCACAGGCTGGCGGCATCGATGGTCACGTTCGGCCGCGATTCGTAGATGATGCCGATCACGCCCAGCGGCACGCGCATCTTGCCCACCTGAATGCCCGACGGCAGGTAGCGCATACCCTGGATCTCGCCGATCGGGTCCGGCAGCGTGGCGACCTGGCGCAGGCCCTCGATCATGCTGTCGATCACCTTCGGGGTGAGCGCCAGGCGATCGACCATCGCCGGCTCCAGGCCACTGGCACGGGCGGCGGCCAGGTCCAGTTCGTTGGCAGCGGTCAGTTCGGCGCGGGCGGCGTCGAGGGCATTGGCGGCAGCCTGCAGCGCGCGATTCTTCTGCGCGGTGCTGGCACGGGCAAGCACCCTGGATGCCTGGCGGGCGGCCTGGCCCAGGCGGGTCATGTAAGCGTGCACGGACTCGGTCATGGCGGCGGAGGTCTGGCAGTTGGAAAAAGGGGCTGATTATAGCGGGCTCGCGAGGCCACGCCCAGCGGCGTCTGGCAAGCGGTAGACAGCTCGTCCGCGCAGCCCCGGCGGTAACGCCCGCAAGCGCAGGGCACGGGTGCCGGCGGTGCAACGGTGACACCCGGCAGACGGCGCCGCCCGAAGGTTGGGTAAACAAATCGCCCCCCGATGTTTACCTTGCAATCGAGGTTTGCCAGCCCAGGCGAGGCGGCGCGAGTGCCGCCCCAGAAGAACAACAAGAGCCACTGGAGTGCCCCCATGCTGCGTTATCGCACCGACTACAGCGCCACCCTGCTGGCCAGCCCGCCCGACGTCATCGAGATCGCGGGCTGGCGCCTGCACTACCAGGCCTATTCGACCCGCCAGCGCGACACGCGAGCGCCGGTGCTCCTGCTGGGTGGCGCCTTCCAGAGCTTTCGCTCCTTCGCCGCGGAGGTGGACGAGCTGCTCGGCGAACATCCCGTGATACTGCTCGACCTGCCCAGCCAGGGCGGCAACCTGCAGCTGGCCCCCGAGCTGGAGCTGGAACAGCTGGCCGACCTAATCGCCGCTTTCGCCGAACAGCTGCAACTGCCGGCCTTGATGCCCGTTGGCCTGTCCTATGGCTCGGCGCTGGCCGCGCTGTTCGCCGCCCGCCACCCTCGGCGTTGCGCCCGCCTGTTGCTGGCCGGCATCACCGCTTTCGGCCGTCCGGGTGCACGGCGGATGCTGGAGGAAGGCCTGGCCCTGCTCGAAGAGGGTCGCCTGGGCGAATTCGCCCAGGGCGCCCTGACCGGTCTGCTCAATCCTCTGCACCTGCAGGAAACCGGTGTTTCACCGGTCTTTCGCAAGGCGCTGCTGCGGCAGATCCAGCGCCTCTCGCCTCTGGAGGTCGAGCGTTATCGGCAGAACAGCCTGCGCCTGCTGGCCTTCAGCGGCTTCGACAGCCATCCGCAATGCCCGACACTGGTGCTTGCCGGCGAGCATGACCATTTCACCCAGCCCTGGGAGCACGCCCACTTCGCTGCGGCCTGCGGCATGGCCGAGTGCGCCGTGATTCACCAGGCCGACCACCTGGCCCAGTTCGAACGGCGTGAAGCCTGCGCCGCCCTGTATCGCCCCTTCCTCTGCGAACGCCCGCTGCCGGCACGCAGCCCCGGCAGCACGCGCCTGCACGCGGGCCAGCTGCTGAACCTGGAGAAGCGCTGCGAGCCGCGCCGCACGCCACGCCAGCAGCACGCGGAGCTGCAGCATGCCGATGGCCCGCGCTGGGCGATCGAGCTGAGCGAACTGGGCTTCTTCGGCGGCCGCCTGCAGGGCGACCTGCCCGTCGACCTGCCGCAGCGGGGCTGGCGACTGAGCCACGGCGACCTGCCTGAACAGCACCTGATACCGCTGCGCCACGACGAGCAGGGCCTGGCTTTCGTGTTCGCGCATAGCGATGCCGCGGCCAGCCAGGCGCTGGCCGAACGCTTCCACCCCGCACCACAGCCTGCTGCCGCCTGCGCCTGACTCGCGCAGGCGCCCTCCCTACACCTGTGCCTGGATCACCCGCACCAGCCCTGGCAAGCGTGCCGCCGGCAGGCCGAGGCTGCCGGCATCGGCACTGGGATCGAGCACCTGTACCCGGGCGAAGCCGCAGCGCTGGAAGCCCGTGACGATCTCGGCGTGATCGCGGTAATGCAGCGGGTAGCTGCCCCGGGTGAGCCGGCCGATCAGCTCGACGCCCCAGCGCAACTGGCGATAGCGCGGATGCTCACGCAGGTCCGGGTAGAGCTCGGTGAGATAGGTGGCCTCGGGGAAATCGCTCAGCCCTGTCGCCAGGCGGCTCCAGAAGCCTTCGATCAGCTCCAGCGGGAAGTAGTTGACCAGACCCTCGGTGATCACCACCACCGGCTGACTGCGATCGAGACTGGCTAGCAGCGCCGCCAGGGACTGACTGCCGCGCTCGGCCAGGATGTCCACCGCACGCACCTGATGCCGGCCATCCAGCCAGCCCTCACCGTGCAGCAACAGGCGCTTGCGCGCCGCCATCGCCGGCAGGTCCGCCTCGAGGTACTGCAACTCTGGGTAACGCGAGCAGAAGCGCCGGCCACGCGGTGAAAGTCCGCAGGCGATCTCCACCACCTGACGCACGCCCCGCCGCTCTATCGCCTCGGTCAGCTGTGCATCGATCTGCAGATGGCGCTGCAACAGAAAGGCCTCGATATCCAGCCCGAAGCCGGCTCGCGCGCCCCAGGTCACCGGCCACAGCAGCTTGTGCACGAAACGCCCGAATGGCGTGACGAAGGCCGGATCGGCCAGGCGATGGCGATACCAGACGTATCCGGTGTAATGCGCCGAGGGACTGATATGGGCGCTGCTGGCGCGGACACGTTCAGGCATTTTTAAGGCTCTTGTTGTTATGCTCGCGGCCCCAGAGTAGAACGCCACGAGTCCCTGCGACAGATCATGCCCGCCGAACCCACCCTAAGTTTGCCCTGGCCTGGCGCCCGGCCACTGCCCGCTGCCTTCTTCGACCGCGACGCCCAGTTGCTGGCTCGCGAACTGCTCGGCAAGGTGATCCGTCACCGCGTCGGCGAGCAGTGGCTGAGTGCGCGCATCATCGAGACCGAGGCCTACTACCTGGTCGACAAGGGCAGCCACGCCTCGCTCGGCTACACCGAGAAGCGCAAGGCGCTGTTCGAAGGCGGCGGGCACATCTACATGTACTACGCCCGTGGCGGCGACTCGCTGAACTTCAGCGCCTGCGGCCCTGGCAATGCCGTGCTGATCAAGTCCGCACACCCCTGGTTCGACGCCATCAGCGACGCACAGACGCTCGCCACCATGCAGCGCAACAACCCCGACCGCCTCGGCCAGCCACGCCCGCCCGAACGCCTCTGCGCCGGACAGACCCTGCTGTGCAAGACGCTCGGCCTCAAGGTGCCGGAGTGGGATGCGCAGCGTTTCGATCCCCTGCGGCTGTTCGTCGAGGATGTCGGCGAACGTCCGCAGGCGATCATCCAGTGCGCACGCCTGGGCATCCCCCTGGGGCGTGACGAGCACCTGCCCTACCGCTTCGTCGATGCCGCCTTTGCCCGCCACTGCACACGCAACCCGTTGCGCCGGGGCCAGGTCGAAGGCCGCGACTATCGACTGCTGAACGCCGAGGAAGGGCAGCGATGAGCGCCTGGCTGGACAACCTGACCACCTGGCTGGGCGGCCACCCGCAGTGGCTGGGGCTGGCGATCTTCCTCATTGCCCTGCTCGAGTGCCTGGCCCTGGTCGGCATCCTCCTGCCCGGCGTGGTCCTGCTGTTCAGCGTCGCCCTGCTCGCGGGCAGCGGCGTCCTCGGCCTGTGGCAGACGCTGGCGCTGGCCTATGCCGGCGCAGTGTGCGGCGACCTGCTGTCGTACACGCTGGGCCGGCACTTCAAGCACAACATCGGGCGCCTGCCGATCCTGCGCCGCCACCCGCAATGGGTCCTCCACGCGGAGCTGTACTTCCAGCGCTATGGCGTGGCCAGCCTGCTGGTCGGTCGCTTCATCGGCCCGCTGCGGCCGATGTTGCCGATGGTGGCCGGCATGCTCGACATGCCGCTGCTGCGCTTCGTGCTGGTCAGCCTCGTCGCCGCCGCTGGCTGGGCCGTGGCCTACCTGCTGCCGGGCTGGGCGACCGGCGCCGCGCTGCGCCTGCCGATGGCCGAGGGTTTCTGGAGCGAAGCCGCGTTGCTGCTGGCTGGCATCGGCGTGGTCCTGCTGGCGACGATTCAAGCCAGCCTGGCGGAGAAACCACGCGCCAGCCTGCTGGGCGGCTGCCTCAGTCTGCTGTTGCTGCTGGCCATGGTCATCGGCTGGCCGCATCTGGATGCCCTGGACCAGGGCTTGATGAGCCTGGTCCAGGAACAGCGCCAGGCGCACCTGGACAAGTGGATCGGCACCCTGACACGGCTGGGGGACTTCCATACCCAGCTGGCGGCCGCCATTGTGTTGTGCGCCCTGCTGTTGCTGGCGCGGCGCTGGCGTCACCTGCTGTTCGCCGGCTCCACCCTGCTGCTGACGGCGCTGAGCAACACGGCGCTCAAGCATGGTTTCGCCCGGGCCCGCCCCGACGTGCTGAGCGAACCCCTGACCAGTTTCAGCTTCCCCAGCGGCCATAGTTCGGCGGCCTTCGCCTTCTTCCTGGTGCTCGGCGTGCTGGCCGGGCGCGGCCAATCGGCGCGCCTGCGGCTCGCCTGGCTGGTGGTGGCCAGCCTGCCGGCCGTGGCGATCGCCTTGTCGCGGGTCTACCTGGGTGTGCATTGGCCCAGCGACATCATCGCCGGCGCCCTGCTGGCCTCGACCGTCTGCGGCCTCAGCCTGGCCCTGTGCCAGCGCCAGCAGCCGCTGCCGGCACTCCCGGCGCGCCTGTGGTGGATCGTGCTGCCAGCCTGCCTGGCGGTACTCGGTGGCATGGCCACCTGGCAACTGTCGACGGCGTTGCTGCGCTACGCCTACTGAGGCTCAGGCATCGCCCTGAAGCAGCTCCAGCATGGCGTGCAGCTGCTCCAGGCGCAGGCCGGGATCGTCCAGCTGCAGCAGTTGCAGCTTCTGCCCCGGCTCCAGCGGCAGCAGGTAGGCCAGCTGGTTGGCCAGTTGCTGCTGGCCGCTGACCACCCCCGCCATCTCCAGCCCGGCGACCAGCGGATGCTCGGCCAGTGCCGCATGCAGGGCGGCGAGGTCGGCATGCTCGCCGTGCAGCGGACTGTCCGGCTGTTCCTCCAGCCAGTGCACCTCGGCGACGGTCAGCTGATCGGGCAGGACCTGCGCCCGCTCGACACGAAAGCGCCGCCCGCCCTCGACCCGAATCCCCAGCAAGCCATTGGTGCGCTGCTGAAAGTCGCGCACCAGCGCCTCGCAGCCGATGGCGGCGAAACGGCTGGCGGCCTCGCCCACCTCCTCGCCCTCGACGATGCAGACCACGCCAAAACCGCTGCCCTGCTTCATGCAGCGGCTGATCATGTCCAGGTAGCGCGCCTCGAATACCTGCAGGTCGAGCACGCAGCCCGGAAACAGCACGGTGTTCAGCGGAAACAGCGGGAGATTCATGGTTTCACAGCCTGTTTTCGACGCCGCGCAGGCGACGTGTGGTCGGTCGTGGGGCAGGCTCTCACAGGAACAGGGCAATCGCCAGCGGCAACAGCACCGCCGTGATCACCCCCATCAGGCTCATGGCCAGGGCCGCGAAGGCACCGCTCTCATCGCTGTCCTGCAGCGCCCGCGCCGTCCCCACCGCATGCGCGGTGATGCCCAGCGCCATGCCCTGCGCCGCCGGATGGTGGACCCGGCACAGGCGCAGGATCGACGGCCCGACGATGGCGCCGATGACCCCGGTGATCATCACGAACACCGCGGCCAGCGCCGCGATACCGCCGATCTGGTCGGCCACCAGCATGGCGATCGGCGAGGTCACCGACTTCGGCGCCATGCTCATCAGCATCAGGTGCTCGGCACCGAACAGCCAGGCCAGCCCCGCACCGAGCACGGTGGCGACGGTTCCGGCGAGCAGCAGGGTCAGGACGATCGGCCAGAACAGCTGGCGAATCCGCCGCAGGTTGAGATACAGCGGCACCGCCAGAGCCACGGTGGCCGGGCCGAGCAGCAGGGTCAGCGCGGCCACGCTGTTCCTGTACTCGGCGAAGCTCAGGCCGCAGAGCAGGAGAATGCCGATCACCGTGAGCATGGACACCAGCACCGGCTGCAGGAACACCCAGCGGGTACGTTCGTAGGCCGCCATCGCCAGCTGGTAGGCGCCCAGGGTGATGCCGATGCCGAACAGCGGGTGATGCGTCAGCGCCTGCCAGGCGCCCTGCCAGTCCGGACTCATGCGTCCTCCCGGCGCTGCTGGCGCTCGATCAGCTTCTGCATCAGCCAGCCGGCAAACGCCACCGACAGCAACAACGACAGCAGCAGCGCGCCGACCACCGCCCAGAAATCCGCAGCGATATCGCTGGCATAAGCCATCACGCCAACGGCCGGCGGCACCAGGATCAGCGGCAGGTACTTCAGCAGGCTGCTGGAGGCGACGCTGAGCGGTTCACCCACTTCGCCGCGCAGCAGGAGAAAGACGAACAACAGCAGCATGCCGATGATCGGGCCGGGCAGCATCGGCAGCAGCAGAACGTTGAGGGCGGTGCCGAGCAGTTGACAGAGCACCAGCCAGGAGAGGCCGCGAAGCAGCATGGTTGAGGTCTCCAGAAGACGAGCGATGACCATCACCCCCGACTGAACGAGGGGATTCCGGGCATCCTTTGAGGCATGTCGGCCATTATAGGCGTGATACGCCGTCACTGGCCTCCGTATTGCTTCGTCAGGCTGGCCTATGCCGCGTCATTCAGTGCGCCAAGGCAGGCTTGACCGACTGCTGCCCTCATGATGATCTAGGCCGCAACGGATTCACGCACACAAGAAAAACACCCGCGTCCTCAAGGAGGAACTATGCCGTTCGTACCCGTAGCAGAGCTCAAGGACCAGGTTGGCAAGGAACTCGGCAAATCCGAGTGGCTGACCATTGATCAAGAGCGCATCAACCAGTTCGCCGAGTGCACCGGCGATCACCAGTTCATCCACGTCGATCCGGAAAAGGCCAAGCTGACGCCCTTCGGCACCACCATCGCCCACGGCTTCCTCTCGTTGTCGCTGGTACCGATGCTGATGGAAAAGATCATGATCATGCCGCAAGGCCTGAAGATGGCGGTGAACTACGGCCTCGACAGCGTACGCTTCATCCAGCCGGTCAAGGTCGACTCCAGGGTGCGCCTGGTGGTGACGCTGACCGACGCCAACGAGAAGAACCCCGGCCAGTGGCTGCTCAAGGCACGCGCCGTACTGGAGATCGAAGGCCAGGAGAAACCTGCCTACATCGCCGAACCGCTGACCCTCTGCTTCGTCTGAGCCCCCCGGGCATACCGAGTCGTTGTCGCTTCCGGCGTTCGCCGCCGGAAGCGGCAACCTTGCGACGGCAAAGCGTGCAGTGCAGCAGCGCAAGCATCCGGGCTTGCGGCATACTGCTCGCAACGTACCGACTTGGATGTCCGCGATGAATCCCCCTGCCCTGCGCCTGCTCCCTCTCTGTCTGGCCCTGCTCCTCGCCGGTTGCGACGAAGCGCGTCCGCTGCTGCCCGCCAACGCCACCCTGCCGGATGGCGGCCAGTACCGTGGTGAAATCGTCGATGGCCTGCTGCAGGGCCCCGGGCGCCTGGACTACCGCAACGGCAGCTGGTTCGTCGGCCAGTTCCAGGACGGCATGCTCGAAGGCGACGGCGAATGGCAGGGACCGGGTGGCGAGCACTACCAGGGCGAGTTCCACCAGGGCATGTTCCATGGCCAGGGCACCCTCACCTACAGCGACGGCAGTCGCTATCAGGGCCAGTTCGAGCGCAACCGCTTCAGCGGCGAAGGCGTGTTCGAACAGCACGGGCAGCGCTACCAGGGCGAGTTCCGCAACGACCAGTTCCATGGCCTGGGCAAACTGGAGATGGCCGACGGCAGCAGCTTCCAGGGGCAATTCGTCGACGGCCAGCCCGAGGGTCAGGGCGTGCGCGACGATGCCTATGGCGACCAGTACAGCGGCGTGTTCAGCCAGGGGCAGCTCAATGGCCAGGGCAGCTATCGCAGCGCCGACGGCGACACCTACAGCGGTGGCTTCCACAACGGCGACTTCAACGGCAAGGGCCGCTACCAGAGCGCCAGCGGCGCAGTCTGGGCCGGCGAGTTCATCGACGGCGTGATGCAGGGCTCCGGGGAATACAACGATGGTGACGGCACCCGCTACCTCGGCGACTTCGAGGACTGGCAATACGCCGGTGAAGGCCTGCTGACCCTGGCCGACGGCAGTGTCTACCAGGGGCGCTTCGCCGCCGGGGAATACAATGGCAAGGGCACCCTGACCCAGGCCGATGGCAGCCGTCTGGTCGGCACCTGGCAGCGCGGCCGGTTGATCCGCGACGAACAGGGCAAGGCGCTGCCGGACAGCCTCGAACTGGGCCTGCTGCTGCAGGGACGTCTGCTCGACGAGACCATCGCCGCCATCCCGGCATCCACGCCGGCGCGCGAGCTGTACGCCCTGAGCCTGGCCGGTGACGGCAAGCAGAGCGTGTTCATGCGCGAGGCCGACTACGTCAGCAGCCTGATGCGCGAACGCTTCGGCGCCTTCTCCAGCACCACCCTGGTCAACCACCGCGACCACCTCGCCGACCGCCCGCTGGCCACCCGCGAGAACCTGACCCGGGTGGTGCGGACGCTGGCCGAGCGCACTGGCGAGGAAGACCTGATCTTCATCTACCTGACCAGCCACGGCTCGCGCCGTCACGAACTCAGCCTCGACCAGCCACGCCTGCAGCTGGCCGACCTGCCGGCCAGCGAGCTCGCCGCGCTGCTGGCGCCGCTCAAGCAGCGCAACAAGGTGGTGGTGATCTCCGCCTGCTACTCCGGCGGCTTCATCCCACCGCTGAAGGACGAGAAGACCCTGGTAATGACCGCGGCACGGGCCGACCGGGTGTCCTTCGGCTGCAGCGAAGAGAACGACTTCACCTATTTCGGCCGCGCCCTGTTCGCCGAGGCACTGGGCGAGACCGACAATCTCGAACGAGCGTTTGAACTGGCCAAGGAAAGAGTTGCCGAACGTGAGCAGAGCGACGGTTTCGAACCCTCCGAACCGCAGATCTGGGCGCCGCGTGGTGTACTCCAGCACTGGCGCAACCTGCGCCAGAGCCAGGCCGAACGCGCACTCAGTGCCGTGGCCAGCCCTGCAGCGAACGACTAAGCTCAGTTGTAACGAACAAGAGACAAATGCATGTATCTGACTCCGCAGCACATCCTCATCGCCGGAGCCACCGGGCTCACGGGCGAACACCTGCTCGATCGCCTGCTCAGCGAACCGACGGTAGCCCGCGTGCTGGCGCCAACCCGTCGCCCCCTGGCAGCCCACCCACACCTGGAAAACCCGGTTGGCGAACTGCAGGGTCTGCTGCCGCAACTGTCCGGCCAGGTCGATACCGCGTTCTGCTGCCTGGGCAGCACCATCAAGCAGGCAGGCTCGCAGGAAGCCTTTCGCGCCATCGACCATGACCTGATCCTGGCCTTCGCCCGCCGGGCTCGCGAGCTGGGTGCGCGGCACCTGGTGGTGATCAGCGCACTCGGCGCCAACCCGAAATCGTCGGTGTTCTACAACCGCGTCAAGGGCGAGACCGAAGAGGCGCTGAAGGCCATGAGCTGGCCGCAACTGACCATCGCCCGCCCGTCGCTGCTGCTCGGGGCGCGCCATGAATTCCGCCTTGGCGAGCGCCTCGCGGCCCCCCTGCTGCGCTGGCTGCCAGGCAAGTACCGCGGCATCGACGCCTGCGCCCTGGCCCGTGCCTTGTGGCGCCTGGCGCTGGAGGAAGAGGACGGTATCCGCGTGATAGAGTCTGCCGACCTGCGCCGTCTGGGGCGCTGATGCCGTGGATGAAACGATGAAACCGACGAGCCTGATCGAAGCCCTGCAAGACGCCGACATGCTGGAGATCGACGGCCTGTACGCCTGGCAGTTCGACCTCGACACCGAATTGCTGGCACAGATCAGCGCGGGCACGGCCGGCAGCGACAGTTCGGCCAAGCCCCTGCTGCAGGTGCACTGCATCGATGGCCGCGAACGGCGCCTGTGGAAGTTTTCCCTGGCCTCGGTCCAGGCCGCACGCCACAGCGAAGAGGACGACAGCTGGCACCTCGAGAGTGACGGCGTCAGCCATGACCTCAAGTGCTTCGCCGCCTTTCGCGGTGACAACGATGACGATGAGGACGAAGCCTAGGCCATGGGCTTCTACGACCGTCATGTGCTGCCGCAGCTGATCGACTTCGCCTGCGGCATGGGGGCGGTGATGAAAGCCCGCTCGCAGATCGTGCCACTGGCACGGGGCCGGGTGCTGGAGATCGGCATCGGCAGCGGTCTCAATCTGGCGTTCTACGATCCGCAGCGGGTCGAGGTCGTGGTCGGGGTCGACCCCTCCGCCGACATGCAGCGCCTGGCCCGCGAACGGGCCGCGCGCTGCCCTGTCGCGGTGGAGATGATCGCCCTGGAGCTGGGGCAGATCCAGGCGGCGGATGCCAGCTTCGACGACATCGTCTGTACCTTCACCCTCTGCACCATTCCCGACGCCGTCGCCGCGCTCAGGGAGATGCGCCGCGTGCTCAAGCCGGAAGGTCGCCTGCTGTTCTGCGAACACGGCCTGGCACCCGATCAGCCAGTGGTGCGCTGGCAGCGACGCCTCACGCCGGTGTGGAAACCCCTGGCCGGCGGCTGCCACCTGGACCGTGACATACCGGCGCTGATCCAGGCCGGTGGTTTTCACATCCGCCAGTTGGACAGCGGCTACCTCAAGGGTCCACGGCCCATGACCCACGTCTATCGCGGCTGGGCAGACTGAGCGCTCAGCTCTCCAGACGCGGCAGGACGATACTGAAACGGCTGCCCGTACCGACCTCGCTCTCGCAGACCAGATGCCCGGCATGCCGCTCGACCACGGCCCGCACCATGGTCAGCCCCAGGCCAAGCCCCTCGCTCGCCTCGACATCGCCCAGCCGCCGGTATGGCAGGGCCAGCTGGGACAGGTCCGCGGCCGCGATACCACGCCCCTGGTCGATGACGCTGCAGCAGATCCAGTCGCCTTCGAGCCGCAGCGCCAGCTCGACGCGCGTTCCGGACGGGCTGTACTTGATGGCATTTTCCAGCAGGTTGAACAGCGCGCGGCACAACAGCCCGTGGTCGGCGCTGACCAGCGTCTCGTCGTCGTCCAGCCGGTGCACCAGCTCGATGCCTTTGGCGCGCCCCAGCGGCCAGGCCTGCTCGAAGGCGTCCAGCGCGATCGTCCCGATCAGGGTCGGTTCGAAGCGATAGTCCTCGGACTCGGCACGCGTCAGTTGAACGAAATCCTCGGTCAGGCCCAGCGCCCGCCGGACCTGCCCCTCGATCTGTTGCAGCACGCTGTCGTCACCCGGCGCCACGCGCTTCTGCAGCTCGAGCAGGGCGAGAATCGCCGAGTGCGGCGCCCGCAGGTCATGCGACAGAAAGCGCAGCATGGTGCTGCGCTGCGCCTGCGCCTCGCGCTCGGCGCTCAGGTCGAGCAGGGCCACCAGCCAGCCCAGTGCCAGCGCTCCGCTGGCAGAGCGCATCGCTGCCACTTCCAGGCGCAGGTGCAGACCGGACGGGCTGCGGAACTCCACGCCACCCATGTCACGCAGGTCACCCGCGAGGCCCGGCGGATAGCCAAGCTCGACCAGCAACTCGTTCACCTGCCCGCCCAGACGGGCATCGCCGACGATGCGCCGGGCCCTTGCGCTGCTCAGCAGGATCAGCCCCTGCGGATCGCACACCAGTGTCGCCACGGGCAGTTGCTCCAGCCCCTCAGTCATGAAGCGGCGGGTGTCGCGAACCCGCGCCAGCGCGCGCTCCAGCGCCATGATACGTTGCTGCAGCACATCCCCCTCGGGGGCGGCCGCCACGTCCTGCTCGGGTAGCACGCGGGGTTCGGCGTCCAGGCGGGCCAGCTCCCAGCCGAAGTAGGCCAGGACCGCACTCTGCCGCCGCCAGTGCCATAGCAGGTAGGTCAGCAGCAGCCCCAGCAGACTCGCCGCGGGCGACCACCACCAGCCGCTGGACAGCAGCCCCCAGGACAGCGCCAGGCTCGCGGCGGCCATCAGCAGTGTCAGCGCCAGGGCGTGACGCAAGCGCGCCAGCAGGAAGGCGATCAGCAGCAACGCCACCGGCAGGCAGGCCATCAGCGCCGTGACCCAGGCGGCGGGCTCGACGATGCTGCGCCGTTGCAGCAAACCGTTGAGAATGCTGGCCTGGATCGCCACCCCCGGCGTCACGCCCGCACTACCGGCCACGGGAGTGACGTAGCGGTCGCCCAGACCCGGCGCGCTGGCGCCGACCAGTACCACGCGACCGCGCAACAGGCTGTCCGGCACTTCCCCGCGCAGCACGCTCAGATAGGGCACGACGGGGAACTGCCGCGAGAACGGAATACGGATCCTGTTCTGCCGCTGCCAGCCGGCCAGCAGCTCCCCGTCCGGGCGCCCCGGCAACTCGGCGGCGGCATCCGGCTGCAGATGGGCGAAGGCCTGCAGCGCGAGAAGGGGGCGCGTTCGCCCCGGCGGGCCCTCGTGCAAGTAGACGGAGCGCACCACGCCGTCGCCATCCGCCTCGACATTGATGTGACCGAGGCCGAGCGCGCACTCGCGCAGCGATGAAAAGGGCAGGATCTCACCCGGGGCCTGGCCCTGCCGGGTCCTGCCGTCACGCAGCAGCGGCAGGAGCAGATTGCCTGAGCGACAGACTGCCCTGGCCAGCGGCTCATCCTCTTCAGGACGGGCCGATTCGGTGAAGATCACGTCGAACAACACCAGTTCGGCCCCCGCCTGGTGCAGACGCTCGATCAGGTCGGCATGCACGCCTCTGGGCCAGGGCCAGCGACCGATGGCCGCCAGGCTGCGGTCATCGATCTCCACCAGCAGCAAGCGCGAGTCCTGCGGCACTGCGGTCCAGCCGAGCAAGCGGTCGTAGATCAGGTTGTCGAGCGTGCTCAGTCGCCCCTGCGCGAGAAAGGCGACCAGCGGCAGCAGGATCAGCGCCAGCAACGCCCATTCACGGACGATGCGCCGGAACAGCCGCCCGGACATCGAGAAGGCGCCCGAGCGCCCCGGCTCATGGGGCATTGCGACGCCAGGCCGGCAGATAGAGGATCTGGTAGACCGAGGTCATGCCTTCCAGGCCATTGTCATCGAAGGCGGACAGGCGCACGTGGTAGGTGTCGACCGGCAGCCCGCTGAAGTTGACGCTGGGCGTCTCGGAAAAACGCTCCTGGCGAATGCGCAGGAACTGTTCGTCGCTGGCCAGCTGCACGCGATAGCGGGTGGCGCCGGGCAGCGGCTGCAGCAGCAGTGTCCAGTTGCCCGAACTCATGTCGCGACCGCCCTGCCCCAGCAGACGCGGCGCCGGTAGCAGCTCGACCGGACGCAGCTCGCCCTGTGGCAGCAGGTTCAGCCCCTGACGGGCACCGACCAGCACCGCAGACTGCTCGTCATCGACGCGCCGCGCCGCGACACCCCCTTCGAGCACCTCGGACAGACTGCGCGTTTCCCCCTCCGCAATGCGCACGCGGAAGTGGGTACCACGCACGCCAAGCACCCCGACCGGGGTCAGCACCTGATAGTGCTCGTCGTCCTCCGCCTGCTTGCGCACGTAGGATTCGACCTGGCCCTGGCGCAGCATGATCTGCAGGCGTTCGTGCTCCTCTTCCCAGTGCAGTTCGACCTGGGAGCTGGACGGCAAGACGATGCGCGAACCGTCGCCACTGACCAGGCTGACGAACGTGGAGTCCTCGGTGCGAATACCTTCCTTGTCATCGACCAGCATGCCTTCGCGCAACGCCGTTTCCGCGCCGCGCGCATCGACTATCCACGCCCGCCCTTCCAGGTACTGGACATAGACGGGCAACTGCGGAGCCAGCGGGCCGGCCAGCTCGCCGTCCTCGACAGGCTCGGCCAATGCGTCCACGCTGGCGCACGCCCCCACGACCAGCAATGCCCTGCAGAACCACGCGCCAGCGCTCAAGGCACCACGCAACCCCAGCATCCCCATTTCCCTTGTCACTCAGTCCAACTCCAGGCGATTGCGGCCATTTCTCTTGGCTCTGTACAGGGCCTGATCGGCCCGGCGCAGGGTATCCACGCCCGACTCACCAGCCGAGAACGACGCCAGACCAGCCGAACAGGTGATACGCAGGCGCCGGCCACGCACATGAAAGGGCGCCGACTCGATGCTCTTGCACAGTTCCGAGAGCACCGCGTAGCCGGCTTCCCGGCCGGTATTGGGCAACAGGATAGCGAACTCCTCGCCACCATATCGCGCCAGAAAGTCGCTGTCGCGCAAACGCGACGCCAGCAACCGGGCGATCAGGCGCAAGGCCTTGTCGCCCGCCGGATGACCGAAGTCATCGTTGATGCGTTTGAAGTGATCCACATCCAGGAATGCCAGTTGCAGGTCGCCGCCGTGGCGCCGGTGACAGGCCAGCGCTTCGTTCAGGCGCAGTTCCCAGGCCCGGCGATTCGGCAGCTTCGTCAGCACATCGGTCAGCGCCTGGCGCTGTTGCTGGTGAGCCAGCCCGTTGAGGCGCTGCAGGCGCTTGCGGTATCCATCGAGTTCGACCTGCAGGCTGACGATGCGCGCCTGCATGATCTGCTCGGTGTGCTGCTGGGCATGCAGCGCCTCCAGCAACTGGCGCAACCGGGCATGCGTCAGCCCATGCGGAGGTGATACGTCCGCACCATGGATCGATGTGATAGTTGCCATCGCCCACCTCCGTTGCGAATTCATTCACGCCCGATCAGGCGGTGACATCCGGCACCCAGGACCGCGCCCAGCAACGGCGCGAGCCAGAACAGCCAGAGTTGCTCGATGGCCCAGCCACCGACATAGACGGCCACGGCGGTACTGCGCGCCGGGTTCACCGAGGTGTTGGTCACCGGAATGCTGATCAGGTGAATCAGCGTCAGCGCGAGGCCGATGGCCAGCGGCGCAAAGCCGGTGGGCGCTCGCCCGGAGGTGACGCCCAGGATGATCAGCAGGAACATCGCGGTCATCAGCACTTCGCAGATCAGCGCCGCCAGCAGCGGGTAGTCGCCGGGAGAGTGCTCGCCATAGCCATTGGCGGCGAAGCCGGAGCCGACCAGATCGAAGTCCGAGCTGGCGGCGGCGATCAGGTACAGCGCGCCCCCGGCCAACAGGCCGCCAGCCACCTGCGCCAGCATGTAGGGCAGCACATCCCTCGAGGGGAAACGCCCGGCGGCCCACACACCCAGCGTCACCGCCGGATTGAAGTGCGCACCGGAGACATGCCCCACCGCATAGGCCATGGTCAGCACGCTCAGGCCGAACGCCAGGGAGATACCCAGCAGGCCCACACCGAACCCCGACAGGATGGCCGTACCGCAGCCCCCCATCACCAGCCAGAACGTACCAAGCAGTTCGGTAGCGTATTTATTCATCATCATCACTCCAGCACACACGACATGAACGAGGGGCAGCGCCTCCCTGCGCCCCTCTGGCCAGCCGACGGCAGCCTCCATGGCACGCCGTCCACCGCCAGGAACCCCGACGGCCAGTCCCTGAGCCACGAGGCAAGGTCCATCCCGGACCGGTTCGATGCGGGCTCCCTGCCCGGACACCCAAGCCGGGTACCCAAACCGTCCCTGGAAAGGGTCTTCAGAAGACCCAGCGCGGCCTCACCACCTCCAGCGGGTAGTCGTCGCCGATCAGCAGCAGATGTTCCGGCACCGCAGGACGGGACCAGACCCTCTGCTCGAGATGGCCTACCGGCTGGCGTGGCAACGCCGCTTCTGCCTCGACGAACACCCGAGTACGCGTGGGCGTGACCGACAACAGAGCCAAGCACCCCAATGCCAACACGACTCCTGTACGCATCAACGCCCCTTTGCCTCCAGACATCCGCCCTCTCCCTGGCGGCCTGATGCAGGCCCCGCAGACAACACCGGGGCCCCTCCCTTTGACGCGGACTCTAGCAAGCACCCCGCGGGATTTGAGGGATCCGTCACATTTCTTCAGAATCAGCGAGAATTCATCGCCAGCCAGGCGATCAGAGCAGCGAAGTAACGGAGGACAGGCCATGCGCGTGGCGATACTGGACGATGAGACGGCTGAACTGCAGCGCCTCGAGCAGACCCTGCAGAGCATGGACGAGTCGCAGCGCGCGCCCTGGCTCACGCACTGTTTCTGTCGCGGTGAAGAGATGCTCCGGCGGCTCAAGCGCGAGCGCTACGACCTGCTCATCCTCGACTGGCAGGTGCCGGACATCAGTGGCCTGCAGATTCTCAAGTGGAGCCGTGAGCACCTGGAAGATTCGCCACCGGTGATCATGATCACCAGCCGCGACAGCGAGCAGGACGTGGTGCGAGCCCTCAACGCCGGTGCCGACGACTACATCTGCAAGCCCTTTCGCCCGCACGAGCTGCGGGCGCGCATCCTCGCGGTGATGCGCCGTCGGGGCGGAGTCCGCCCGGCAGAGGCCGAACGCAGTCAGTTCGGCGACCTGCTGTTCGACGACGCCGAGCTCTGCGTCAGCCGCGCCGGCCAGCCGGTGACGCTGACCGAGCGCGAGTACCGCATTGCGCGTTATCTGTTCAACAACCTAGGCCGCCCGCTATCACGCGAGTACTTCTACGAGCGCTTCTGGCCCCATGAAGAAGTGCATTCCTCGCGCCCGCTGGATACCCACATCTACCGTTTGCGCAACAAGCTGGGCCTGTCGCCCGAACATGGCTGGCAGTTGCTCACCATCTACGGCTATGGCTATCGGCTGGAGCGCGTCGGCGACGAGCAGGCCCACTAGCCCCGCAGCGCCAGCGCATCCACCAGCCCCGCAGCGATGGCCATGCCCACCAGCTCCGGCAGGGTCTCGGCCTGCATGCGCTTCATCACCCGCGAGCGGTACAGGTCGACGGTCTTCACGCTGATATGCAGCTGCTCGGCCACCTCACGGTTGGTGTAGCCGCGCACCAGCGGCAGCAGCACGTCACGCTCGCGCGGGGTGAGCTGCTCCAGACGCGCCTGCACCTCGGCCAGACGTGAATCGCGGCGCGGTACCGGCGCACGACGCTCCAGCGCCTGCTGCACGCTGTCGAGCAGCAGCTGCTCGTTGTAGGGCTTCTCGATGAAATCCACCGCGCCGGCCTTGAACGCACGCACCACGATGGGAACATCGGCATGGCCACTGACGAAGATCACCGGCAGCTCGATGCCGCGCGCACGCATCTCGTCCTGCACGTTCAGCCCGCCCATCCCCGGCATGCGCACATCCAGCAGCACGCAGGCATTGGCGTTCGCCTCGCAGGCTTCGAGAAAGGCACGGCCACTGGTGAAGGGCACGCCTTTCAGGCCCACCGATTCCAGCAGCCAGAGCGTCGAATCGAGCATGCCCTGGTCGTCATCGACCACATAAACCAGTTGTTGCATCCGCGTGCAGCTCCTTTTGTTGTTATGCATTTCATCGCTCGCGGCTAGAAGCCCCTCCCACAGCGTGCAGGCTTCGTGGGAGGGGCCCTAGCCGCGACTGTTCGACAACGACTCGTCGTCCCTGCCCAGCGGCAAGCGGCACTCCAGGCACAGGCCGCCCTCCAGCGGGAACGCCTCCAGCGCACCGCCGAAGCCCTCGACGATGCTGCGACTCATCGACAGGCCGAGACCCAGGCCCTCCGCCTTGCTGGTGTAGAACGGCGTGAACAGCTTGACCAGTTGCTCGTCACTGACCCCCGGCCCCTGGTCGAGCACACGGATCGCCAGGCTGCCGTCCTGCTCGCAGGCCTCCAGACGAATCTGCGAAGCCGCGCCGGCATGCACTTCACGATTGGCCTCGATGGCATTGCGCAGCAGGTTGAGCAGCACCTGTTCGAGCAGTACCCGGTCGGCGAACACCGGCGGCAGATTGTCCGGCAAGGCGTCGCACACCGCCACCTGCGCGGCACCGGCTTCCCAGTGACAGAGGCGCACCGCCTCGCGCGCCACCTCGGCCAGATCGAGCGCCTGCATGCGCCGCTGGCCCTTGCGCAGGAAGGCACGCAGGCGCTTGATCACCTCCGAGGCATGGTTGGCGTGCTCGGTGATGCGCGCCAGGCCCTGGGCCACCTTGTCCGTCGCCGCCGGGTCGCCGCCGACGCCCTGCAGGTAGCGCTGGCTGGCGCCGGCGTAGTTGACCACCGCCGCCAGCGGCTGGTTGATCTCATGGGCGATGCCCGAGGCCAGCTCGCCCAGGGTGACCAGGCGCGCGGTGTGCGCCAGCTCGTCCTGGTGGCGACGCTGCTGGGCCTCGCGCAGTTCGCGCTCGGTCATGTCCCGCGCCACCAGCGAGTAGTAGCGCTCATCACCGGCGCCACGATGCGCCAGCAACACCAGCGACACCGGCAGCGAGCCCCCTGCCAGCGGCAGCAGGCGCGCCTCGCAGCTCCACACACCGCCGGCATCGGCGCGGGCCCAGCCCTCGCGTTCGAGCAGCGCCAGATCGGCCTCGGCCAGCAGTTGCGGCAAGGTCGGCAGCGGCTGTTCGGCGGCGATGCCCAGCGCCCGGCGTGCCGAGGGGTTGAGGTGGGTCAGGCGTCCGCCCGGTTCGATGAACAGCACCAGATCGGTATTGGCCTCGACGACCTCGGCCAGACGCCGCTTGTTCTCTTCGGCCTGAGTGCGTGCGGTGATGTCGCGCGAGACACTGACCACCTCCACCACCGCGCCGGTGTAGGTCTCGCGAATGGCGCGGCTGGCGGTCTCGAACCACAGGTAATGGCCGTCCCGATGGCGAATCCGGTAGGTCATGGTGTGATAGCCATCCTGCTCCAGCGCCTCATAGGCCTGGCGCGCCTGCTGGGTCTGGTCCAGCGGATGCAGCAGGCTGTCCACGCTGCGCCCGCGCAGCTCTTCCGGCCAGTAGCCGAGCAGGGTCCAGCTGGCGGGCGAGGCATCGAGGAACACGCCTTCGGGCGTGTGGCGGGAAATCAGGTCCGTGGTGTTCTCGGTGATCAGCCGGTACAGGCGACGCGCACGCGCGGCTTCCCGCTGATCACGCACCTCCTGGGTCGCCTCGCGGCAGCGCGCCAGCACCTGCCGCTCCGCCAGGTCGGGGATGAAACTCCAGATCAGGATGCGCTCGCCATCCTGCGCCTCGACCGCCTCGATGGCCCTGCGCTGCTCCAGGCAGGCACGCACCAGTGGCAGGTGGTTGACCGGCAGCAAGGCCTCGACCTGCGCCAGCGAGCGCTCGCCAAGCAGCGCCTGCAAGGCCTGGTTGAACTCCAGCGGCTGCGCTCGTTCGTCGAGCAGCAGCGCCGGCTGCGGATCGGCCGAGAGCAACGGCGCACTGCGACTCATGCCGCCGGCCAGGCCAACCAGCTGCACCAGCAACTGACGCAGCCAGGGCAACCACTCCAGCCCGGCGCCTTCCTCCACCTGCAGCAGCAACAGCCCCGCACTACCGTCCTCCAGGCTCAGCGCCAGCGCCTGGCCATGGTGGATGGCGGCGCGGCGCAAGCGTCCGGCCAGCCAGCACGGCAGCTGGCGCAATGCGTCCAGGCTCATGCTCGGCTGCGCCAGCAGCGCCTCGAACAGCACCTGGTCGCCAGCAGCCAGGGGGTCGCCTTGCCCCGGCGGCAGGCGCGGGCCGCCGCCCTCCTGCGCATAGGTCCCGCTGGCCGGCTGCCAGGCCAGGTACCAGGCCTGGCGCACCTGCGGGCAACCCAGCACGGCGCGGCGCAGAGCCGCCGCCCGTTCGTTGAGGGACGGCGCCTCGCGCTGAATGCGTAGCCAGGCCTGCAGCGGCACGGCCGCCTGATCGCTCGAAAGACTCATATAGTAATTATTCTATAAAACCTTGGTACAACTTCCATATAAATTAGAAATGCCCTATAAATTACCGCCAGAAAGATTCGGTAATGCCTGCATCATTACCGGAATAACCAGAGCTAACAATCAGCCAAAGGTGTATCCGCCATGTCGATCTACGAACAGGGCCTCGGCCGCGCCGCCGTCAACCACGTCGCCCTCAGCCCCCTGAGCTTCATCGAACGTACGGCGGCGGTATACCCGCACTACCCGGCCGTGGTGCATGGCTCGATTCGACGTGACTGGGCCGAGACCTACGCGCGCTGCCGGCGCCTGGCCTCGGCACTGGCCGGACGCGGAATCGGCAAGGGCGACACGGTGGCGGTGATGCTGCCGAACATCCCGGCGATGCTCGAGGCGCACTTCGGCGTGCCGATGATCGGCGCGGTGCTCAACACCCTCAACGTGCGCCTGGATGCCGAAGCCATCTCCTTCATGCTGCAGCATGGCGAAGCCAAGGTGGTGATCGCCGACCGCGAGTTCTTCGATGTGATCCACGCGGCCATCGGCATGCTCGACCATCCGCCGCTGGTGATCGATGTCGACGACCCCGAGTACGGCGAAGGCCAGGCGGTCAGCGACCTGGACTACGAAGCCTTTCTCGCCGAGGGCGACCCGGAGTTCGCCTGGCAATGGCCGACGGACGAGTGGCAGGCTATCAGCCTCAACTACACCTCCGGCACCACCGGCAACCCCAAGGGCGTGGTTTACCACCACCGCGGCGCGTTCCTCAACGCCATGGGCAACCAGATGACCTGGAACATGGGCAACCACCCGGTCTACCTGTGGACCCTGCCGATGTTCCACTGCAACGGCTGGTGCTACCCCTGGACCATCACCGCGCTGGCGGGCGTGCACGTGTTCCTGCGCCGCGTCGACCCGGCGAAGATCCTCACCCTGATCCGCGACGAGCAGGTCAGCCACCTGTGCGGCGCGCCCATCGTGCTCAACGCGCTGGTGAACATGCCGGCGGAGGCCAAGGCGGCCATCGATCATCCGGTCAAGGCCATGGTCGCCGGCGCCGCGCCACCGGCCAAGGTGATCGGCGCGGTGGAAGAGATGGGCATCTCCGTGACCCACGTCTATGGCCTGACCGAGGTCTACGGCCCGGTGACCCTGTGCGCCTGGCACGCCGAGTGGGACGACCTGCCGCTGGAGGAGCGCGCCACCATCAAGGCGCGTCAGGGCGTGCGCTACCCGACCCTGGAAGGCGTCATGGTCGCCGACCCGAAAACCCTCGAGCCGGTCCCGCGTGACGGCCAGACCATCGGCGAGATCTTCATGCGCGGCAACACCGTGATGAAGGGCTACCTGAAGAACCCCAGCGCCACCAGCGAAGCCTTCGAGGGCGGCTGGTTCCACACCGGCGACCTGGGCGTGTGCCACGCCGATGGCTACGTGGAAATCCGCGACCGCCTCAAGGACATCATCATCTCCGGCGGCGAGAACATCTCCACCATCGAGGTCGAGGGCGTGCTCTATCGCCACCCTGCCGTGCTGGAGGCCGCCGTGGTCGCCCGCCCGGACGAGAAATGGGGCGAGACGCCCTGTGCCTTCATCACCCTCAAGACCGGCCAGCAGGCCAGCGACAGCGACATCATGGCCTTCTGCCGCGAGCACCTGGCCGGCTTCAAGGTGCCGAAGACCGTGGTCTTCACGGCACTGCCGAAGACCAGCACCGGGAAGATCCAGAAGTTCGTCCTGCGCGACATGGCCAAGGCGCTCTGACCCTGTGTGGGAGGGGCTTCAGCCGCGAGCACCTCCCACAGACCGCAGCCTACCGTTTTCACAACAACAAGAACCGGCCCTGGCGGCCGACGGAGAACCCTCATGCAAATCTTCAAGCGCCGTGACGGCGACGAGCAACCGCACTGGCCTGTCGGCCCGTTCAAGGTGCGCCTGCCTTTCGTCCACTACCGCTGGGAAACCGCCGAGATGCTGCAGGCGCTGATCATGTTCGTGGTCAGCCTGGCGATGATCCCGCTGCTGGAAAAGTACCTCGGCCTGCCCTACGATGTGGCGCTGGCCTACGTGGTGGTATGCGGCATCGGCTTCATGCTGCCGGCGCTGCTCGGCGTGCCCTTCGTGCCCGGCTGGATCACCCCCGGCATCCCCGTGGTGCTGCTGTTTCTCGGCAACTACGAACCGGGCCCGGAGGCCATCCGGGCGCTGTTCGCCCTGCAGTTCCTGGTGTTCGTGATCTTCCTCTTCCTCGGCGTCACGCGCCTGGGCAGCACACTGGTGCGGCTGATCCCCAACTCGATGAAGGGCGGCATCATCATCGGCGCCGGCATCGCCGCCCTGATGGGCGAGATCAGTGCCGGCGGACGCCTGGCCAATACGCCGATCTCGCTGGTGCTCGGCAGCCTGATCTGCCTGTACCTGATGTTCTCGGTATCGTTCAAGGGCCTGACCGAGCGCCTGCCGCTGGCGCGCAAGGTGGTCAACTACGGCATGGTGCCCGGGATGCTGATAGCCATCTTCATCGGCATCGCCGTGGGCGAGTACAAGATGCCGGACGTCAGGTGGGGCATCACCGCGCCGGCCTTCGGCGAGATGTGGAACTACCTGCCGTTCAGCGTCGGCTTCCCCGGCCTGGACGTGTTCATGCTGGCCGTTCCCACCGCAGTGATCGCCTACGTGATCGCCTTCGGCGACATCATCGTCGGCCAGTCGCTGATGCAGCGCGCCGATGAACTGCGTACCGATGAAGTGATCGAAAACAACGTCGACCGCGTGCACCTGGTGACCGCCATCCGCAACGCCCTGCACGCCTTCTTCGCGCCCTACCCTGGCCTCGCCGGGCCGTTGTGGACGGCGGTGGCGGCGACCATGGCCGAGCGCTACAAGTACGGACGCAAGGCGATGGACTCGATCTACAGCGGCGCCGGCACCTTCTGGATCACCGGCTTCGCCGCGCTGTTCATGCTGCCGCTGGTCAGCTTCTTCCAGCCGGTGCTGCCGATCGCCCTGTCGCTGACGCTGATCCTCACCGGCTACATCTGCCTGATGGTCGGTTTCGAGCAGTTGAACAACAACACCGAACGCGGTGTCGCCGGCACCATGGGTGTGGTGCTCGCCGTCTACGGCGCGGGCTGGGGCCTGGCCGCAGGCGCTGCGCTGTACATTCTGGTCGAGCGCACCCATCTGCTTAAATTCACCAGCGTCAAGGATAAGCCGAGCGAGACCGCTGAAGCCGACTGACGCTTTTTCGTTCCACACGCGCCGCGCTCGTCGCGGCGCCCCTGCTGTCGAGGTTGCACCATGCCCGAATTCAACGCCCCGCTGCGCGACATGCGCTTCGTCCTTCATGACGTGTTCCAGGCGCCGAGCCTGTGGGCGCGCCTGCCGGCCCTGGCGGAAACCGTCGACGCCGACACCGCCGACGCCATCCTCGAAGAGGCGGCCAAGGTCACCGGCACCCTGATCGCCCCGCTCAACCGCAGTGGCGACGAGGAAGGCGCGCAGTGGCAAGCGGGCGAGGTACGCACCCCGGCAGGCTTTCGCGAAGCCTATGCCACCTACACCGAGGGCGGCTGGGTCGGCCTCTCTGGCAACCCCGAGTACGGCGGCATGGGCATGCCCAAGATGCTCGCCGTGGCCTTCGAGGAAATGCTCTACGCCGCCGGTTCCAGCTTCGCCCTGTACTCGGCGCTGAGCTCCGGCGCCTGCCTGGCCATCGACGCCCACGCCAGCAAGGAACTGAAGAGCACCTACCTGCCACCGATGTACGAGGGTCGCTGGGCCGGCTCCATGTGCCTGACCGAGGCCCATGCCGGTACCGACCTGGGCATCATCCGCACCCGCGCCGAACCCCAGGCCGATGGCAGCTACAAGGTCACCGGCAGCAAGATCTTCATCACCGGCGGCGAGCAGGACCTGACCGAGAACATCATCCATCTGGTGCTGGCCAAGCTGCCGGATGCACCCGCGGGCCCGAAAGGCATCTCGCTGCTGCTGGTGCCCAAGGTGCTGGTCAACGCCGACGGCAGCCTGGGCGCGCGCAATGCGGTGAGCTGCGGCTCCATCGAGCACAAGATGGGTATCAAGGCCTCGGCCACCTGCGTGATGAACTTCGACGGCGCCACCGGCTACCTGATCGGCGAGGTCAACAAGGGCCTGGCGGCGATGTTCACCATGATGAACTACGAACGCCTGTCCATCGGTATCCAGGGCATCGGCTGCGCCGAGGCCTCCTACCAGTCGGCGGTCGGCTATGCCCGCGAGCGCATCCAGAGCCGCGCCGCCACCGGCCCGGTCAATCAGGACAAGGTCGCCGACCCGATCATCGTGCATGCCGACGTGCGCCGCATGCTGCTGACCATGAAGGCGCTCAACGAAGGCGGCCGCGCCTTTGCCTGTTACGTCGGCCAGCAGCTGGACCTGGCCAAGTACGCCGAGGATGCCGGCGAGCGGCAGAACGCCGAAGCCCTGGTCGCGCTGCTCACACCGGTGGCCAAGGCCTTCTTCACCGACACCGGCCTGGAAAGCTGCGTGCATGGCCAGCAGGTGTTCGGCGGCCACGGTTACATCCGCGAGTGGGGCCAGGAACAGCTGGTGCGCGACGTGCGTATCGCGCAGATCTACGAAGGCACCAACGGCATCCAGGCCCTCGATCTGCTCGGGCGCAAGGTGGTGGCCAACGGCGGCGCCGCACTGCGCCTGTTCGCCAGTGAAGTGCGTGCTTTCGCCCACGCCAACGCGTCGTCCCATGGCGAGCGCCTGGTCGAAGCACTGGAGCGCCTGGAGGCGGTCAGTGGCTGGGTGCTGGAGCAGGCCAAGGCCGACCCCAACTCGGTGGGCGCCGCCTCGGTGGAGTATCTGCACCTGTTCGGCTACGTCGCCTACGCCTACATGTGGGCGCGCATGGCCGCCGTGGCGCAGCGCAAGCAGGCCGAGGACGAAGCCTTCTGCAGCGCCAAGCTGGCCACTGCCGAGTTATTCTTCAGCCGCCTGCTGCCGCGCACCCTGAGTCTGGAAGCGAGCATTCGAGCCGGCAGCCAGCCGCTGTACGGCCTGGCCGCCGAGCAATTCTGAAGGTTGAGCGTGTTGCGCGGCCTTGCGCCGCGCTTTTTTATTCAGCAGCGGAGGCAGCACAGGCCTCCGCCGAGGACCCCTTATGCGTGAAGTCGTGATAGTCGCCGCCTGCCGTACCGCCATCGGCAGTTTCCAGGGGGCGCTTAGCCGCATCCCGGCCCCGGAGCTGGGTGCGATGGTGATCCGCGAGCTGCTGGCCCGCAGCGGCGTGGACGAGGCCCAGGTGGACGAGGTCATCCTGGGCCAGGTGCTCACTGCCGGCAGCGGGCAGAACCCCGCGCGGCAGAGCGCCCTGCTCGCCGGTCTGCCACACACGGTGCCGGCCATGACCCTGAACAAGGTCTGCGGCTCCGGCCTCAAGGCGGTGATCCTCGGTGCCCAGGCCATTCGCGGTGGCGACGCCGAGATCATCGTCGCTGGCGGCCAGGAGAACATGAGCCTGGCCCCCTACGTCATGCCCGGCGCCCGCACGGGCCTGCGCATGGGGCATGCGCAACTGCTCGACACCATGATCCAGGATGGCCTGTGGGACGCGTTCAACGACTATCACATGGGCATCACCGCCGAGAACCTGGCCGAGCAGTACGGCATCAGCCGCGCCGAACAGGACGCCTTCGCCCTGCGCTCGCAGCAACGCGCGCAGGCGGCCATCCAGGCCGGGCGCTTCAGCGCCGAGATCGTCCCGGTCGCCGTACCCCGCCGTGGTGCCGAAGCACTGATCGTCGAGCGTGACGAGCAGCCACGCGCCGACGCCAGCCTGGAGGGCCTGGGCAAATTGCGGGCGGCGTTCAAGAGCGACGGCACGGTGACCGCCGGTAATGCCTCGACCCTCAACGACGGCGCCGCTGCGGTACTGCTGATGAGTGCCGAGAAGGCCGCCGAACTGCGCCTGCCGGTGCTGGCGCGCATCGCCGCCCACGCCAGCGCCGGGGTCGACCCGGCCGTGATGGGCATCGGCCCGGTGTTCGCCAGCTGCAAGGCGCTGGAGCGCGCCGGCTGGAGCCTGGAGCAGCTCGACCTGATCGAGGCCAACGAAGCCTTCGCCGCCCAGGCCATCGCCGTGGGCCGCGAGCTGCACTGGGACAGCGCCAAGGTCAACGTCAACGGCGGCGCCATCGCCCTCGGCCACCCCATCGGCGCCTCGGGTTGCCGCATCCTAGTCAGCCTGGTCCACGAGATGCAGCGCCGCGAGGCACGCCGTGGCCTGGCCACCCTGTGCATCGGCGGCGGCCAGGGCGTGGCCCTGGCTCTCGAACGCTAGAACAAAGGAGCCGGTGGCGGTAAAAAGCGCCATCCACCCTGCGTCTGCATCGCTCGCAGGGTGGCTCAGGCAGCACCGCCCCACCCTGCAATCCCGGACAAGAACAAGAGAACCCCATGCGAACCCTGACGACCCTGATCGGTAACAGCCAGAAACTCGACGGTGGAGCCATGTTCGGCAACGCCCCCAAGGCCCTCTGGCAACGCTGGATGCCCGCCGACGAACTGAATCGCATCGACCTCGGCTGCCGCGCCCTGCTGGTGCAGGAAGAGGAGCGCAACATCCTGGTGGAAACCGGCATCGGCGCCTTCTTCAGCCCGGAGCTGAAACAGCGCTTCGGCGTGCAGGAAGATCGCCACGTGCTGCTCGACAGCCTGGCCGCGCTGGGCCTGAGCGACGCCGACATCGACATCGTGGTGCTCACCCACCTGCACTTCGATCACGCCGGCGGCCTGCTCGCCGCCTGGCAGGACGACCAGCCGCCGCGCCTGCTGTTCCCTCATGCACAGTTCGTCACCGGCCGCCAGCAATGGCAGCGTGCGCGCCAGCCCCATGCGCGTGATCGTGCGTCGTACATCCCGGAGCTGCTGGACCTGCTCGAAGCCAGTGGCCGCCTGCAACTGATCGACGCAGGCGCGACCCACTGCGACCTGCTCGGCGCCGACTGGCGCCTGCACTGGAGCGATGGCCACACCCCGGGCCAGCTGCTGCCGGAGGTGGCCATGCCGGGTGGGCCGGTGGTGTTCCCCGGCGACCTGATTCCCGGCGCGCCCTGGGTTCACCTGCCGATCACCATGGGCTACGACCGCTTTCCCGAAGGCCTGATCGAAGAGAAGGAAGCCCTGCTCGCCGACCTGTTCGGCCGTGGCGGCCGGCTGGTGTTCACCCATGACCCGGACACCGCCATGGGCCGGGTAAGCCGCGATGAAAAAGGCCGTTATGGTCTCGATGAGGCGGTAAAAACGGCGCATCTGCTGGCAAACTGACGCCACCGGGCCTTGACGTAGCGGTCATGCAGCGCGAGCATGGCCGCTTGTTTTTCAGCCGTGGTCGCAACCACACCGGCGCCCCAGGGAGGGGTTCGCGCCTGGTCAGCGGAAGACTGGCCGTGGTGCCGTGTCCACCTCGACAGCCCTGGGGAACCGCTTCATGAGCCTGGCCTCTGTACGCGCCTTCTTCGCCGCCAAGGCGCCCGACATTTCGATCATCGAGCTGCAGTCCAGTACCGCCACCGTGGCCCTGGCCGCCGAAGCCCATGGTGTATCGCCGGGACAGATCGCCAAGACTCTGGCCTTCCGCATCGCCGAACGCGACCTGCTGATCGTCGCCCGTGGCGATGCGCGTATCGACAACCGCAAGATGAAGGAGTGCTTCGGCGCCAAGGCCAAGATGCTCGACGCACAGACCGTGATCGAGCTGACCAGCCATCCGGTCGGCGGCGTCTGCCCGTTCGGCCTGGCCACGCCACTGAGCGTCTATTGCGACCGCTCGCTGCTGGCCTTCGATGAAGTGCTGCCGGCGGCCGGCGCTACCCACAGCGCGGTGCGCATCGCACCGCGGCGCATGGCCGAGCTGGTCGATGCCGAATGGGTCGATGTCTGCCAGGCGGTGGAAACCGAAGCCTGCTGAACGAAGCTAGAGGCCGCCGCTGACACCCAGGCTCACGCCCAGCGCAGCGGCCAGGGAGAACGGCAGCAGCAGGGTGTCGAGCAGCGCACTGCCCGGCAGATCCAGCCCCGGATAGCGTGGCGCCTCGGTGCCGAAGCGTTCCAGCGGGCAACAGCCTCCGTTCAGCGCATACCAGTCCAACCGCGTCCCCGCGTACACCACCGGCGCGTCGGCCTTGGCCGCATCCAGCGTACGCAGCGTGGCGCAGCCTTGCATGGCCAGGATCAGCAGCGCCAGGGCGGCGAGGCGCACGTCAGTCGTCCGAGACCATGTGATGTTCGCCCCAGCGCGGCAGCATGTCCTGGGGAATGCCCAGGCAGTTGAGGATGCGCGCGACGACGAAGTCCACCAGGTCATCCAGCGTCTGCGGCTGGTGATAGAAGCCCGGCGAGGCCGGCAGGATGGTCACCCCCAGGTTCGACAGCTTGAGCATGTTCTCCAGGTGGATGCTCGAATAGGGCGCCTCGCGCGGCACCAGGATCAACTGGCGGCGCTCCTTCAGCGCCACGTCGGCGGCGCGTTCGATCAGGTTGTTGCAGGCACCGCTGGCAATCGCCGACAGGGTTCCGGTGCTGCACGGCACCACCACCATGGCGGTCGGCGCCCCCGAACCGGATGCCGCCGGCGCCATCCAGTCCTCCTTGCCGTAGACCCGCACCTGCCCCGGCGCAGCACCGGTGTACTCGGTGAGAAACTGCGCCATGGCCTGCGGCTTGCTTGGCAGCGCGACGTCGGTTTCGGTCGCCATCACCAGCTGCGCCGCCTTGGAGATCAGGAAGTGCACTTCACGATCTTCCTGCACCAGGCAGTCGAGCAGGCGCAGGCCGTACTGCGCGCCCGAAGCGCCGGTCATGGCCAGGGTAATGCGTTCAGGACCGCTCATGGATGCTCCACTGGGCGGGTGTGCCCCGCCGGTTCATCTGGGTGGCGGGCTGCCCCGCCCTGTCACCGGGTTATGCGTCTCAGGCCAGGGCCTGCGCCAGCTTGCCGTGCAGGCCGCCAAAACCGCCATTACTCATGATCACCACCTGGGTGCCCGGTCGCGCCAGCGCCTTCACCCCATCGATGATCGCCTCCAGCGAATCGCACACGCGGGTCGGGTTGCTCGCCCCGGCAACGGTGGCGGCCAGGTCCCAGCCGAGGTTCGCCGGCGCATACCAGAACACCGCGTCTGCCTGCACCGCCGATTCGGCCAGGCCATCACGGTGCGCGCCGAGCTTCATGGAATTGGAGCGTGGCTCGATCACCGCGATCACCTGCGTGTCGTCACCCACGCGCTTGCGCAGACCATCCAGGGTGGTGGCGATGGCCGTCGGGTGATGGGCGAAATCGTCGAAGACGGTGACGCCGTTCACCTCGGCGACCTTTTCCATGCGCCGCTTGGCATTGACGAAACGGCCCAGCGCCTCGATGCCGAGGGCCGGCACCACGCCAACATGGCGCGCCGCTGCCAGGACGGCCAAGGCATTGGCAACGTTGTGCTGGCCGGTCAGGTTCCACTCCACGGTGCCTTCGACCTTGCCCGCAAAGCTCACCTCGAAGCGCGAACCGTCGGCAGCGAGCAGCCGCGCCTGCCACTGGCCGCCCTCCCCGGTGGTCTGCACGGGCGTCCAGCAGCCCATCTCGATCACCCGCGCCAGCGCCGTTTCACTGGCCGGATGGATCACCAGCCCCTCACCCGGCACGGTACGCACCAGATGATGGAACTGCCGCTCGATGGCCGCCAGGTCCGGGAAGATATCCGCGTGGTCGAACTCCAGGTTGTTGAGGATCGCCGTGCGCGGGCGGTAATGCACGAACTTGCTGCGCTTGTCGAAGAAGGCGCTGTCGTACTCGTCGGCCTCGACCACGAAGAACGGCGTCCCGCCCAGGCGCGCGGAGATGCCGAAATTCTGCGGCACGCCACCGATCAGGAAGCCCGGGCTCATGCCGGCATGCTCCAGTACCCAGGCCAGCATGCTCGAACTGCTGGTCTTGCCGTGGGTGCCCGCCACCGCCAGCACCCAGCGCCCCTGCAGCACGTGGTCAGCCAGCCACTGCGGGCCGGAGACGTAAGGCAGGCCCTGGTTCAGCACGTACTCGACGGCGGGGTTGCCCCGGCTCATGGCGTTGCCCACCACCACCAGATCGGGTGCCGGCTGCAGGTGCGCCGGATCGTAGCCCTGCAGCAACTCGATGCCCTGGGCTTCGAGCTGGGTGCTCATGGGCGGATAGACATTGGCGTCGGAGCCGGTGACGCGGTGGCCAAGTTCCTTGGCCAGGACGGCCAGCGACCCCATGAAGGTGCCGCAGATGCCGAGAACGTGGATATGCATGGATGACCTCAAGAACGGGCCGCTTCAGCCCGGAAAGCTTGCCGCAGGTTAGCACAGCGCCCAGGCCAACCCCATGCCCGACGCAGCAGCCGTTTGACCCGCGCGCGCGGAAAAGATCACGGCACCTCGCAGAATTCTGCGCACGGCACGCAGGACAAACGGCGCTTGCCAACCGGCAAGCCTTGGCAGTAGGCTCAACTGGTCTGACCGGTAATACCACAATAATGAATAGCGCTCGCCACCCATGCCGCCAGAGGCACCGCGAGCGCGCCGAACGGAGACCCCCGCCATGCTACTCAAGCTCTGCTCCCGCTCGATATTTCTGCAAGTCATCATCGGCCTGATTCTCGGCATCCTCGCCGGCGTTGCGCTGCCGGAGCTGTCGGCGCAACTCAAGCCACTCGGCGATGGCTTCATCAAACTGATCAAGATGCTCATCGCGCTGATCGTCTTCTGCGTCGTGGTCAACGGCATTTCCGGTGCGGGCGACCTGAAGAAGGTCGGCCGTATCGGCCTGAAATCGGTGATCTACTTCGAGGTACTGACCACGGTCGCCCTGGTCATCGGCCTGAGCGTCGCCTACGGCCTGGGTCTTGGCTCGGGCGCCAACATCGACCTGGCCAGCCTGTCCGGCAACGAGGCAGCGGCCCTCAGCTCGGGAACCCACCTGCACGGCCCGGTGGAGTTCATCCTCGGCCTGATTCCCACCTCGGTATTCAGTGCCTTCGCCGAAAACAACATCCTCCAGGTGCTGCTGTTCGCCGTGCTGTTCGGCAGCGCCCTGAACCTGGTGGGCGAGCAGGCGGCCGGGGTGTCGAAACTGATCGGCGAGGTCAGCCACGTGATCTTCCGCATCATGGGCATGATCGTGCGCCTGGCCCCCATCGGGGTGTTCGGCGCGGTGGCCTTCACCACCAGCCGCTACGGCCTGGAGTCCCTGAGCCACCTGGGCGCCCTGGTCGCCGTCTTCTACCTCACCTGCATCCTCTTCGTGGTGCTGGTGCTCGGTAGCGTCCTGCGTGTCTGCGGCCTGCCGCTGCTGCCGTTTCTGCGTTACTTCCGTGAAGAACTGGTGATCGTCTTCGGCACCGCCTCCTCCGATGCCGTGCTGCCTCAGGTGATGCGCAAGCTGGAACGCATGGGCATTCGCAGCTCCACCGTCGGCCTGGTGATCCCCACGGGCTACTCCTTCAACCTGGACGGTTTCTCGATCTATCTCACGCTGGCCGTGGTGTTCATCGCCCATGCCACGGGTACCGCGCTCTCGGCAGGTGATCTGCTGACCATTCTGCTGGTGTCGCTGGTCACCTCCAAGGGCGCCCATGGCATTCCCGGCTCGGCCCTGGTGATCCTCGCAGCCACCCTGACGGCCGTTCCCGCCATCCCCGCAGCCGGGCTGGTGCTGGTACTCTCGGTCGACTGGTTCATGGGCATCGGCCGGGCGTTGACCAACCTCACCGGCAACTGCGTCGCGACCGTCGCCATCGCCCGCTGGGAGAACGACATGGACCTCACTCGGGCCCAGCACTGCATCGCCGAGCATGCACAAGCGCGCAACGCCGAGCCCTCCGGCAGCCCACAGACGCCACTGGCTCGCCCCGGCAAGACAGACGCCTGAGGGATGACGGCGGCCCACAGACGATTTCAACCATAGGGGAAGGCTCAATGTTCGCCTCATCCAAACGAGTCGATTCGATCGTGCAGAAGCTCCTTGAGCCCATAGAGCGCGGACAATGGGCCGTGGGCCAGATGCTGCCAGGACAACGAGAGCTGGCCGAGCAACTCCAGATCAGCCGCCCCAGCCTGCGTGAAGCCATCACCGTGCTGGAAACGCTGGGCGTCCTGCGCTCCCTGCCGGGCAAGGGCGTGCAGGTGCTGGACAGCTCGCCGCAGCGACGCGACGGCGCGGCCCGGCAAGCGATTCCGCGCTCGGCCACCCTGGAGAACGTGCTGCAGCTGCGCTATGCCCTGGAGCCATTCATCGCCGGTCTGGTGGCGCAGTCGATCGACGACAGCGCGCTGAGCCAGCTGCGCCTGCTCGTTCTGGACATGCGCGAAGCGGTGGAGGAACGCAATCCGCAGGCGCTGGGCACGGCCTACTCGGCCTTCCATCGCAAGCTGGTGGCAATCACCTCCAATCCGATCTTCCTCAGCGTGTCCCAGCAGACCGCTGGCGCACTGGAGCAAAGCGACGGCCCGACCCTGCGCGAGCCTGAACACGCCGAGCAGGTTCTCGAAGAGCACGAAACCATCCTGCGCGCCATTCGCCGCCGTGACAGCGAACTGGCCAGCCGCGCCATGCGCCAGCACATCCTCAACGAAGGCAGCCGTCTCGACCTGCAGCTGCAACTGCCAGAAACCTGAACGCGGCTCGTGCCCTCGGAGATCCTCAGCGATGCGAGTCATCACCCCCGGCCCAACGCCCGCGCAGCAGCAGCCTCCACAAGGCATGAGCAGACCGCCGGAACAGACGCTCTACGAGGCACTGCAGGGCGCCATACTGCAACGCCGCCTGGCACCGGCGGCAGCGCTGGACAAGGCGACGCTCGGCCAATTGTTCGGCCTGAGCAGCAACGCCGTGCAGCGAGCGCTGCAACGTCTGGCGCAGGATGGCGCCGTGGAACTGCCAGCCAACCAACCTGCACGGGTGACGCGCCCCTGCGCAAAACGCGCCGGCAAGTTGCTGCAGGCCCGCCTGTCACTCGAGATGCAGATCCTCAGGTTGCTCCCTGCCCGCCTGGAACAGGCCGAACTCGGAAGCCTCTGCGGGCAGGTACAACGCCAGCGTGACTGCCTGCAACGACGCGACCACGCGGGCCTGATCGAAGCCGTGAACGGCGTGCACCTTCAGCTGGCAACGCTGGCGGACAACCCCTGGCTCCGGGATTTTCTCGCCAGGCTCCTGCGCCAGACCGCCCTGCATGTCGCGCTCAGCCGCACCCAGCCCTACGATGCAAGCGCCTGCGATGAGCAGCAGCGACTGATCGAGCGGCTGGCCGAAGGTGACAAGGCCGGTGCTGAAACCCTGATGGAGCATCACCTGCGCAACCTGTTCGCCCGCCTGCGCTTCATCCCGCCGCCCACCACCGACCTGCACGCCGCCTTCGCCGGCAGGTTGGCAAGCAGGACCACGGCACGAATCCGACGCTAGTTGCGCAGCCGAACAGAATCAAACGCTTGCTTGGATTGCGCTTTCAACTGGCTTTGAGGCAGCATCGTTCGGGCGACTGGCACAACAGCTGCATCGTCACGCCTGCCCCATCACAGACAGAAGCCGAGGCCCACCATGCGCATCGTCCAAGCCACCCTGGAGCACCTGGACCTGTTGAACCCGCTGTTCGTCAAATACCGCGAGTTCTATAACGAACTGCCGTACCCGGAGTCCTCGCGCAAGTTTCTCGAAAAACGCCTGCGCCGCAAGGAGTCGGTGATCTACCTCGCCCTGGCCGACGAAGAAGACAAGCTGCTCGGCTTCTGCCAGCTGTACCCCAGCTACTCCTCGCTGTCGCTCAAACGCGTGTGGATCCTCAACGACATCTATGTCGCCGAAGACGCTCGCCGCCAGCTGGTAGCCGACCGCCTGCTGCATACCGCCAAGCAGATGGCCAAGGACACCCACGCGGTGCGCATGCGCGTGGCCACCAGCCGTGACAATGAAGTCGCGCAGAAGGTCTACGAGTCCATCGGCTTCGTCGAAGACGAGCAGTTCAAGAACTACGTGCTGCCGATCAACAGCGACTGAGCCTCACCCGCCCAGGCTCAGCAGCAGGCCCAGCAACAGCGGCAGCACGAGCGCAGCCAGGGTCAGCAACCGCGCAGGCTGCAGCGAAGGCCGTTGCAAGGCCCGGCTGCGGCGCTGCTGCAACGGCTGTTGCAAGGCCAGTTGAAACTCCGACAGCGCCTCGAAGCGCGCCTGCGGCTGCGGGGCCAGTGCCCGCGCCAGCACGCCATCCCAGCCCTGGGGGGCGCGCACGGCAAAGTTGGCCAGGGGCACGTAGCAATGTCCGGGACCGACATCCGCTCGCGCCGCCTCGGGCCATTGCCCGCACAACAGCCAGTACGCCAGCGCCGCCAGCGCGAACTGGTCGGCGCGGCCATCCAGGGCACGCCCGCTGCGCAGTTCCGGCGCCAGCGGCAGCGCATGCTCGGGCAACGGCTGCCGCGCCACGGTGGGCAGAATCGCTGCGGCGCCGGGCAGCAACAGCACCCGGCCGTCATCGCCCAGCAGGATCTGCCTCGGGTTGAGCCACAGCCCCTGCATGCCCCGGCGCTGCAACGAGCGCACGGCGCCGATCAGTTGCGCCAGCACACTCAGCAGCGTTTGCGCATCGGGCGCCCCCTGAGCGGCCACCCAGTCGACCAGATTGCGCATGCCACGGGGCGGCGCGGCCAGCACCAGGTAGGCCCGCGTGCGGGCACGCAGTGACGACAGCACCTGCGGCAGCGCCTGGTGCGTGCTGCGCCGCAACACCCACTCACGCTGCCAGAACGCCTCGTCGGCTGCCTCTTCGGCAAACCACAGCAGCGCGTCTCTTCCCGCCTCGTCACGGGCGAGGAACATCCGCCCGGCAGGCCCATAGGCGCAGTCGCGGCGCAGCGTCCAACCGTCGATCCGCTGACCGCACGCTACCTCGGCCAATGCCGGGCAGCTCGCCACGGGTGCCAGCACCGGCCACTCGTCGCCCGCTCCGGCACGCAGCAGCACCGCCGCGCCAGGGGCCTGCAGCAGGGGCTGGAGCAGCTCGCCCGGGGACGCGTCGAGCCGACCGCACAATGCCTGCAGATCGCTGACGTCGAGCAACGGCTGCGGCGCCAGCAACACCCGCTCGTCACGCTGCAGCAGCAGACTGTGCTGCACCAGGGCCAGCTCCGCCTGCCCGCCGAGGGTCTGACCGTCACGCCCGACCAGGGTGCTCGGCGCGCCGCAGCGAACCCGCGTCAGGCCGACGCTGCCCGCCTGCAGAAACTGCAGTTCCTCGCCCTGGATCAACAGCATGCCGGCATGCAGCTCGGCCACGCCCTGCCCGCTCTGGCGCCGGCGGAACAGCTGCAGGTTCAACGCCGCCAGCACCTGGCGCGCGGCCTGGGTCTCGCTCCAGCTTTGCGGGGTGCAGCGGAAATCGGCGAACAAGGCATCGAGGTGGCGCTCCAGGTACTGCACCACATCGGGGCAGTGGCGCGCCCAAAGGAGCATCACCAGCAGCAGCGGCGGGCGCTGCTGCCGGCCCGCCAGCCACATGGCCCGCGTGCGCGCAGCCTGCTGCGGCAAGTCCAGTCCCGCGCCGGACGCCAGACTGACGCCGGGATGTTCGAGCAGTTGCAACGCCATGCCCCGCCCTCCTGTAGCAGCGATGTCACTGCCAGCGTTGCAGCCTTTGTGCCGACTTGTGGCAAAGGCCGCCCGCACTTATGGTGAACGGGTCTTTTCCATGAGCCTGTCTGCATGTGGTCCTTCAAGGCCTGGCGCCGCCGCCGCACCCTCGAACACAACCCCGTCGATCCCGCCCAGTGGGCCGAGGTGCGCAGGCACCTGCCCATTCTCGACGGCCTCGATGAAGAGGAAGAGCAACTGCTGCGCGAACGCGCCGTACTGTTCCTGCACGACAAGCACCTGACCACGCTGTCCGGCCTCGCGCTCGGTCCGGTCGAGCGCCTGCTGCTGGCCGTGCAGGCGCAGCTGCCGTTGCTGCACCTGGGCGAACTGGAGTGGTACCGCGGCTTTCACGAAATCGTGCTGTACCCGGATGATTTCCTCAGCCCGCAGCGCCATCGCGACGCCAGCGGCATCGAGCACGAGTGGGATGACGCCCGCAGCGGCGAGGCCTGGCAACAGGGTCCGGTGATCCTGGCCTGGCCCGGCGTCGTGGCCAGCGGCGGCTGGGAGGGCTACAACCTGGTCATCCACGAGCTGGCGCACAAGCTGGACATGCTCGATGGCACCGCCAACGGCCTGCCGCCCCTGCACCGGGACATGCGCGTGCTCGATTGGGCCAATGCCATGCAGACGGCCTATGAACGGATGAATGCCGAACTGGATGCCGACCCCGAGGCCCACACGGCCATCGACCCCTATGCCGCCGAAGACCCGGCGGAGTTCTTCGCCGTGACCAGCGAATACTTCTTCACCGCCCCGGACCTGCTGGCAGCGGCCTTTCCCGAGGTCTACCGGCAGCTGTCACTGTTCTACCGCCAGGACACCCTGGCCAGGCTGCAGCGCCTGCAGGCGGAACACCCCGACTACAGGGAGGTCGAAAACGCGACCAATGGCTGAGTAGGCCAACGTAGTAACGCCATGCGAATACGCCTATAATGCGCCCCACTTTTTTGGCCCTCCCTGGGAGTTCCCCCATGAGCTACAGCAAGATCCC
This sequence comes from Ectopseudomonas khazarica, assembly GCF_017915135.1. Classification (NCBI taxonomy): domain Bacteria; kingdom Pseudomonadati; phylum Pseudomonadota; class Gammaproteobacteria; order Pseudomonadales; family Pseudomonadaceae; genus Ectopseudomonas; species Ectopseudomonas khazarica. Next base: position 4,512,270 of record NZ_CP068551.1, read on the forward strand.
GGCTGGCAAAGACCTGCCGAACGACATCTACGTCGCCATCGAGATCCCGGCCAATCACGCGCCGATCAAATACGAAATCGACCACGACACCGATTGCCTGATGGTCGACCGTTTCATGGCCACCCCGATGTTCTACCCGGCCAACTACGGTTTCATCCCGCACACCCTGGCTGACGACGGCGACCCCCTCGACGTGCTGGTCGTGACCCCCTACCCGGTCGCTCCGGGTTCGGTGATCCGCGCGCGTCCGGTCGGCGTACTGCACATGAGCGACGAAGCCGGCGGCGACGCCAAGCTGGTTGCCGTACCGCACGACAAACTGACCGTTCTGTACAAGGACGTTCAGGAATACACCGACCTGCCCGCGCTGCTGATCGAACAGATCAAGCACTTCTTCGAGAACTACAAGGATCTCGAGAAGGGCAAGTGGGTCAAGGTAGAAGGCTGGGGCGGCGCTGAAGAAGCCCGCGGCCTGATCAACAAGGCAGTCGCGGCTTATCAAAAATAAGCCCTGACCACCTCCGAAAAGCCGGCCACAAGCCGGCTTTTTTATTGCCTTTCGCTTCAGGCCGACGGTACAAATTCGCTACTTTCAGGCAAAACGGCCATGCGCCGGTATGCTGTAATCGATCACCACACCTGACCCGCCAGGCCCAAGGGACATGATGAACCTGACCGTACGCAATCGAATCATTGGCAGCTTCCTGCTGATCATCGCCATTCTGGCCCTGCTGGCAGGCGCCTCGTATCTGCGCCTGGCGCAGATCGAGAAAGGCACGCAGAGCATGCTCGATGACTCCGTTCCGGGTGCCTACTACATCAACAAGACGCAGAACGAGTGGGCGCGGCACATGCTGGAAACCCGCCGCACCCTGGTCGACCTGGTAACGCGCTCGGACTCGATGGTAATGACCGCCCACCAGGAGGAGTTCGCCAGAATCGAAAGCAGCCTGGTGGAACTGCTCAAGCAGTACCAGCAGACGGTGCGCATGGCCAGCGACCGCGCCCTCATCGAACGCTTCGAGCAGCAGGCCCAGCAGTACCTGCGCCAGCATGCGCAGCTGCGGGAAATGCTGCAGCAGGCCACGCCACAGGAGGCCAGCCAGTTCAGCATCCAGAATGTCTTCCCGGCCTGGGACCAGGCGCAGCAGGTGCTCGACGAGCTGGTCGAGAACAATCGCGTGCAGTCGGACCACGCCGCGCGCTCGATCCGCGATGAAGTGCTCGGCCTGAAGATCGACCTGCTGCTGGCCGTGCTGCTGGCGATCATCGCCTCGGCAGTCTGTGGCTGGCTGCTGGTGCGCGCCATCACCCGCCCGGTCGACCTGATCGTCAACGGCCTGAAGGCGCTGGAAAGCGGCGACCTGTCGATGAAGCTGGAGCTGCATCGACGCGACGAGTTCAATGCCATCGAGCTGGGTTTCAACAGCATGGTGGGCGAACTGAAGACCCTGGTCGGCAGCGCCCAGCGCTCGGCGGTGCAGATGACCACCTCGGTCACCGAGATCGCCGCCACCTCGCGTCAGCAGCAGGCAACCGCCACCGAGACCGCCGCCACCACCACCGAGATCGGCGCCACCTCACGCGAGATCGCCGCCACCTCGCGCGACCTGGTGCGGACCATGGGCGAGGTGTCCGACAACGCGGAGCAGACCTCGATCCTCGCCGGCACCGGCCAGCTGGGCCTGGCGCGCATGGAGGAAATCATGCACCAGGTGATGGGCGCGGCCGACGTGGTCAACGGCAAGCTGTCGATCCTCAACGAGAAGGCCGGCAACATCACCCAGGTGGTCACCACCATCGTCAAGGTGGCCGACCAGACCAACCTGCTCTCGCTGAATGCCGCCATCGAAGCGGAGAAGGCCGGCGAGTACGGCAAGGGCTTCGCCGTGGTGGCCATCGAGGTACGCCGCCTGGCGGACCAGACGGCAGTGGCCACCTATGACATCGAGCAGATGGTGCGCGAGATCCAGTCCGCCGTCTCGGCCGGGGTCATGGGCATGGACAAGTTCTCCGAGGAAGTGCGCCGTGGCATAGGCGAGATGACCCAGATGGGTGATCAGCTCAGCCAGATCATCCAGCAGGTCCAGGCCCTGGCACCGCGCATCCAGATGGTCAACGAAGGCATGCAGGCGCAGTCCACCGGGGCCGAGCAGATCAACCAGGCGCTGGTGCAGCTCAGCGAGGCCAGCAGCCAGACCGTCGACTCGCTGCGCCAGGCCGGTGCCGCCATCGACGAGCTCAACCAGGTGGCCAACAACCTGCGTGTTGGCGTCAGTCGCTTCAAGGTCTGAACATGCCGGTTTCCAGCAAGGCCCAGGCCGGCGAACTGCACCTGCAGTTCCAGCTCGGCGACGACCGTTATGCCCTCCCGGCGCAGGAGGTGGTCGAAGTGCTGCCGCTGCGGCGCCTGAAGCAGGTGCCCGAGGCGCCGGCCTGGGTAGCCGGGGTGTTCGAGCATCGCGGCCGGGTCACCCCGGTGATCGACCTCAGTCGCCGGGTGCTGGGCCGCCCCGCCCTGCCCCGCAGCAGCACACGCGTGGTGCTGGTGCGCTTCGATCCGCAGCTGGGTGAGCGCTCCCCGGTGCTCGGGCTGATACTGGAGCAGGCCACCGATACCCTGCGCCTGCCGGCCGAGGCCTTCAAGGCCAGCGGCCTGGAAGCCAGCCAGCCCGGTTACCTGGGCCCGCTGCAACGCGACGCCCGCGGCATGATCCAGCGCATCGAAGTCGGCGGCCTGCTCGACGACGAGATGCGCGCCCTGCTGTTCCAGCCGCCGGCACAGGGCTGAGGCCATGATCGAGCATATCGAACGCCTGCTGAAGAGCCGCATCGGCCTGGACGCCGAATCGGTGGGGCGCAGCGTGATCGAACGTGCCGTGCGCCAGCGCATGAATCAGCTCGGCCAGGACGACCTGGAAGGCTACTGGACCACGCTCGGCGGCTCGCCGCGCGAGCAGCAGGCCCTGGTCGAGGCCGTGGTGGTGCCGGAGACCTGGTTCTTCCGCTATCCGGAGTCGTTCAACGCACTCGCCAGCCTGGCCCTGGAGCGCCATGCGCAACTGCACGGCGCACGTCCGTTGCGCCTGATCAGCCTGCCCTGTTCCAGCGGCGAAGAACCCTGCTCGATCGCCATGACGCTGCTCGACAGCGGCCTCATGCCCCAGCAATTCCAGATCGACGCCCTGGACGTCAGTGACAAGGTGCTGGAGCAGGCCCGTACCGGCCTCTACGGGCGCAATTCATTCCGCGGCGACGCCCTGGACTTTCGCCAGCGCTACTTCCGCGAGCAGCCGGGTGGCGGTTTCCTCCTCGATGAGCGGGTGCGCAACTGCATCAGGCTGCGCACCGGTAACCTGCTCGACAGCAACCTGTTCGCGGGCGAGCCGGCCTATGACTTCATTTTCTGCCGCAACCTGCTGATCTATTTCGACCGTCCCACCCAGGTGCGCGTGCTGGAGCTGCTCAAGCGCCAGCTGCAGGGCGACGGCATGCTGTTCATCGGCCCTGCCGAAGCCAGCCTGGCCAGCCAGAACGGCCTGCAGGCGCTGGGACGGCAACAGACCTTCGCCTTCCGCCTGGCCCCGGCCAAGCCCGCCAGGAGCGTGCCCGGCCGGGGCACCGTCAGCCGCGCGCGCCCGCTCCCGGCGCCACCGATCCGCCCGCAGCCGCCGGCCAGGCCCCGCGCCACGCCCAAGGCCGTGGTCGCAGCCGCGCCCCAGATCGCTGCCGTGGACATCTGGGCCGAAGTCGCCAGCCTGGCCAATGCCGGGCGCACCGACGAAGCGCGCCAGCGCAGCGAGCAGCACCTGCAACAGAGCGGCCCCAGCGCCACCGCCTATTACTGGCTGGGCCTGCTGAGCGATTCGGCAGGCCGCAGCGACCAGGCATGCGCCTACTACCGCAAGGCGATCTATCTCGAACCGCAGCACCGCGAAGCCCTGACGCACCTGGCCGCGCACCTGGAATCCCAGGGTGATCTGGCCGGCGCACAGCGCCTGTACCGACGCGCCCAGAACCCCGAGGTAGGCGAACGTGACTGACCACGACCTGCTCCAGAGCCAACCCGCCGTCGACGACTGCTGGAACCGTATCGGCGTGTTTGGCGACAAGCGCTGCGAGCGCCTGGAGCGCCACATCCACTGCCGTAACTGCGAGGTCTACGGGGCCGCCGCCATCGCCCTGCTCGACCGCTACGGCAGCAGCCTGGAGCGCGACGATGACGACTACGGCCAGGGCGAGGCGCAGGAACCCGTTGGCGAACAACGCTCACTGCTGATTTTCCGCCTCGGCGAACAATGGCTGGCCATCGCCACCCGCTGCCTGGCCGAGGTGATGCCGGTGTCGCCGATCCACAGCCTGCCGCACCGCAAGAGCACCGGCCTGCTGGGCGTGACCAACGTGCGCGGCACGCTGGTCGCCTGCCTGTCGCTGAGCGAGCTGCTCGATCTCGAAACGGACGACAGCCGACAGAACGGCCAGCGCGTCATCCCGCGCATGCTGATCCTGGAAAGCGGCAGCGGCCCGCTGGTCGTGCCGGTCGACGAAGTCAGCGGTATCCAGAAAATCCCGCTGGCACGCATCAGCAATGCCAAGCAGGATGACAAGCGAACCATCAGCCGCTTCACTGCCGGCGTCCTGCAATGGCGGGGACAGAGCATCACCCTGCTGAACGACGAGCAGTTGCTGCAGAACATGATCGGGAGCCTCGCGTGACACCGGACCAGATGAGGGATGCATCGCTGCTCGACCTGTTCCGGCTGGAGGCCGAGGCGCAGAAGCAGGTACTCGATACCGGCCTGCTGATTCTCGAACGCGAGCCGAGCAACGCTGGCCAGCTGGAAGCCTGCATGCGGGCTGCGCACTCGCTCAAGGGCGCCGCACGCATCGTCGGCCTGGATCACGGTGTGCAGGTCGCGCATGCGATGGAGGACCTGCTGGTCGCCGCCCAGGAAGGCCTGCTGCGGTTGCTGCCAGAGCATATCGACGCCCTGCTGCAGGGGTCCGACCTGCTCCTGCGTATCGGCCAGGCGCAGCAGGATGCCGACCTGGAGGCGCGCGTCGAAACCGTCACCAGCCGCTTGCAGGTGTTGCTTGGCAACGCCGTGCCGACGCTGCGCCTGCCGGCCACCAGCCCCGAGGCGCAGGAAACGCCTGCCGAGGCGAGCGACGCCGCCGAGCCCGCCAGCGCACCGGCCAGCGCCATGCTCGAACCCGCCGTCCCGGAGGAGCGCACCAGCCGCGTGCTGCGGGTCTCGGCCGAGCGCTTCGACCACCTCATCGACCTCTCCGGCAAGTCGCTGGTGGAGTTCCAGCGCACCAAGCCGCTGAGCGAGTCGCTGCACCGCCTCAAGCGCCAGCAGGAGTCGGCCCGGCGCACCCTGGAAACCCTGCGCGAGCACCTGCTGGGCAGTGACCTGGACGCCACCGCCCAGGCGCTGTTCAACGAGAGCCGCAACCTGCTGATCGAGTGCCAGCAGCAGTTGCAGGGTCACCAGGAACTGTTCGACGACTTCGTCTGGCACGGCGGCCAGCGTACCCAGCAGCTGTACGACCTGGCGCTGGCGTCGCGCATGCGCCCCTTCTCCGACGTGCTGACCGGACAGACGCGCATGCTGCGTGACCTGGGCCGCACGCTGGGCAAACAGATCCGCCTGGAGATCGAGGGCGAGAACACCCAGGTCGACCGCGACGTGCTGGAGCGCCTGGAGGCGCCACTGACCCACCTGCTGCGCAACGCCGTCGACCATGGCATCGAGCCGCCTGCCCTGCGCTCGCGCAAAGGCAAGCCGGCAGAGGGCGTTGTGCAGCTGCGCGCACGTCACCATGCTGGCATGCTGGTGCTGGAGGTCAGCGATGACGGCGCCGGCATCGACCTGCAGCGCGTCGCCGAGGCCGTGGTCAAGCGCCGCTTCGCCTCCGCCGAGCAGGTCGAACAGATGACCGAGGAAGAGTTGCTGGCCTTCCTCTTCCTGCCTGGGTTCAGCATGAGCCAGCAGGTCACCGAAGTGTCCGGTCGCGGTGTCGGCCTCGACGTGGTGCAGCATGAGATTCGCCGCATGCGTGGCAACGTGCGCCTGCTGCAGCAGCCGGACCAGGGCTGCCTGTTCCACCTCGAGCTGCCACTGACGCTGTCGGTGGTGCGCGCCCTGGTGGTGACCATCGGCGGCGAGGCCTACGCCTTCCCGCTGGCCCAGATCGAACGCATGCTGCGCCTGCCGCGCAGCGCCATCGTCCAGCTCGAGGGTCGCCAGCACTTCTGGCTGGAGGACGAGCACGTCGGCCTGATCTCGGCGGCGCAGTTGCTGCAACGCCAGGAGAAACAGGACGATGACGACAGCATTCCCATCGTCCTGATTCGCGATCGCGAGCAGTACCACGGCCTGGCGGTGGAAGCCTTCCTCGGTGAGTTCACCCTGGTGCTGATGCCGCTGGATGCGCGCCTGGGCAAGGTGCGTGACGTGGCCGCCGGCGCGCTGCTGCACGACGGCACGCCGGTGCTGATCCTCGATGTCGATGACCTGCTCAACTCCGTGGGCAAGCTGCTCGGCACCGGCCATCTGGAGCGCGTCGACCATGCCAGCAACGCCCGCCAGACGGTGAGCAAGCGCGTGCTGGTGGTGGACGATTCGCTGACCGTGCGCGAGCTGGAGCGCAAGCTGCTGCTCAGTCGCGGCTACCAGGTCTCGGTGGCGGTCGACGGCATGGACGGCTGGAACGCGTTGCGCGCCGAGCACTTCGACCTGCTGATCACCGATATCGACATGCCACGCATGGACGGCATCGAGCTGGTCACCCAGGTCCGCCAGGACCCCCGCCTGCGCACCCTGCCGGTGATGGTGGTGTCCTACAAGGACCGCGAAGAGGATCGCCGCCGCGGCCTGGAGGCCGGCGCCGATTACTACCTGGCCAAGGCGAGCTTCCACGACGAAGCCCTGCTGGACGCCGTGCAGACCCTGATCGGTGGAGCCCGCGAATGAGGATTGCCATCGCCAACGACATGCCACTGGCCGTCGAGGCCCTGCGCCGCGCCCTGGCTGCGGAACCGGAGTACGAGCTGATCTGGGTCGCCAGTGACGGCGAGGAAGCCGTGCGCCGCTGCCACGACGACCTGCCGGACCTGCTGCTGATGGACATGCTGATGCCGGGCATGGACGGCGTGGAAGCGACCCGGCGAATCATGCAGGACACGCCCTGCGCCATTCTCATCGTCACCTCCGATGTCGAGCGCAACATGGCGCGGGTGTTCGACGCCATGGGCGTCGGCGCACTCGATGTGGTCGCCGCCCCGTCACTCGGCCCGCAACTGGTGCTCGACGCCGCCAGCGTCCGGCGCAAGATCCACAACATCGCCTGGATGATCGGGCACAAGGCCTCGCGCACGGTCAAGCCGAGCGTCGTGCGCAAGAGCGACAACCGTGGCAAGCGCCTGGTCGCCATCGGCGCCTCGGCGGGTGGGCCGGCGTCGCTGGTGGAGCTGCTGCAACAGATTCCCGCCGACTTCCCCGCCAGCATCGTGCTGGTCCAGCACGTTGACGAGGTGTTCGCCGCGGGCATGGCCCAGTGGCTCGCCAGCGAGGCGCACATGCCGGTACGCCTGGCCCGGGAGGGCGAGGTCCTGCAACCGGGCGCCGTGCTGCTGGCCGGCACCAACAATCACCTGTACCTGGCCCCGGAAGGGCACCTGCTCTATCGACCGGAGCCGGTCGATCAGGTCTATCGGCCCTCTATCGATGTATTCTTCGAGAGCGTGGCCAGCCACTGGCGCGGCGAGGCCATCGGCGTGCTGCTGACCGGCATGGGTCGTGACGGCGCCAGGGGTCTGAAGCAGATGCGCGAACGCGGCTTTCACACCATCGCCCAGGACCAGGCCAGCAGCGCCGTCTATGGCATGCCCAAGGCCGCCGTGGCACTCGACGCAGCAACGGAAGTGCTGCCCCTGAAACGGATCGCGGCACGCCTGGTCGAGTGCCTGGGCTGAGAATGCCAATTGGCGGCCAGAGTCGCCGCCCCCTTAACGAACACACCGGCGGAGACGCATTTATGCAAGGGCCTCAAGACAATCCGATTCACCATCATGGCCTGCCCGACTATTCGATGATGGTGCTGCTGGTCGATGACCAGGCCATGATCGGCGAGGCCGTGCGGCGTGCGTTGAGCGAAGAGAGCGATATCGACTTCCACTTCTGCTCCGACCCGCAGCAGGCCCTGAGCGTGGCTCAGCAGATCAGGCCGACGGTGATCCTGCAGGACCTGATCATGCCTGGCGTCGACGGCCTCGAACTGCTCTCCCAGTACCGCACCGCTGCGGGCCTGCGCGACGTGCCGATCATCGTCCTGTCGACCAAGGAAGACCCCAAGGTCAAGAGCGCCGCCTTCGCCGCCGGCGCCAACGATTACCTGGTCAAGTTGCCGGACGTCATCGAACTGCTGGCGCGCATTCGCTATCACTCGCGCTCCTACCTGACCCTGCTGCAACGCGACGAAGCCTACCGCGCCCTGCGCGAGAGCCAGCAGCAGCTGCTCGACACCAACCTGGTGCTGCAACGCCTGATCAAGTCCGACGGCCTCACCGCCCTGGCCAACCGCCGCTACTTCGACGAGTACCTGGAGATCGAGTGGAGCCGCGCGCAGCGCGACCAGAGCGAGCTGTCGCTGCTGATGATCGACGTCGACTACTTCAAGGCCTACAACGACCAGCACGGCCACGTGGCCGGCGACGAAGTGCTGCGCCAGGTCGGCGAGACCCTGCGCAGCAGTTGCACTCGCGCCAGCGACCTGGCCGCGCGCTACGGTGGTGAGGAGTTCGCCGTGATCATGCCGGGCACCGCCATGGGTGGCGCCCGTCTGCAGGCGGAGAAGATCCGCCGTGCCGTCGAGGCCCTGGGCATCCCCCACGACCTGCCCAAGGCCGGCTCGTCGATCAGCATCAGCATCGGCGTCGCCACCATTCGCCCCTCGGCGGAGCGCGCCCCGCTGAGCCTGGTGATCAAGGCGGACGAAGGCCTGTATCTGGCCAAGCACAGCGGTCGCAACCAGGTGGCGCAGGCGAGCGAAACGACTGAGCGCTGAGGCCTCAGCGGCGGCGGGTCTGCCAGGCCGCCGCCAGACCGCTCAGGCAGATGATCAGAATGCCGATCAGGGTGGTGCTGTCGGGCGTGTGACCGAACACCAGCATGCCCAGCAGGCCGGCAAAGATGATCTGCGCGTAGCCGAAAGGAGCCAGCAATGCAGGCGCCGCATGCCGGAACGCATGGGTCAGCAGCAGGTGCGCCCCCATGCCGAAACCGCCCAGCGCCAGCATCATCAGCCCATGGGTAAGACTAGGGACGTGCCAGAAGAACGGCACCAGCGCACTCATCACCAGGGTGTTGACCAGCCCGGCGAGAAAGTTGCTGGTGGTGGCGCTGTCCACTTCGCTCAGGCGCCGTGTCAGCAGCTGATAGAGGCTGAAACAGAAGGCAGCGCTGAACGGCAGCAGGACGGCGGGAGTGAACAGGTTGCCCCCCGGATGGACGATGACCAGCACGCCGACGAAGCCGACGCTGACCGCCAGCCACTGGCCCAGACTGACGCGCTCACCGAGCAGCGGCACCGACAGCGCGGTGACCAGCAACGGCGCCAGGAAAATCACCGACGTCGCTTCCGCCAGGGGGATGAACATCAGCCCCGAGGTGAACAGCAGGCTGACGCCCAGCAGGCACAGCGCCCTGAGCACCTGCAGGCCGGGGCGCTTGGTGCGCAGCACGCGCAGCCCAGACTGCGGCAGGAAGATGCCCGCCATCAGCAACGTATGCACCAGATAGCGCGCCCAGACGATCAGAATGATCGGGTAGAACCCCGAGAGGTACTTGGACATGGCATCGTGGCTGGCGAACATGAACGTCGCCACGACCATGAGCGCGATCCCCTTGAAGGGGTGATTGGCGCCGGATAGCGGAAGGGAGGTCATTGGATACTCGACGCGCGGCGCGCCGCAAATGATTAGCAAGGCAACTAACTATAGGCCTGATGAAGGTCCCCGGCCAGCACCGTCGAGCACCTGTCCGCCCCGGCGCCACTTTGCGAGCGGACCTTGGTCGTACTTGGCTGACCGTACGGTCAGCCCTATGCTGCACTCTTTTTGTGCGAGCCTGCCCGATGTCCCTGTTCGATCTGCTGCTGTTGGCCCTCGCCGGTTTCGCCGCCGGCGGCATGAACGCCCTGGCGGGCGGTGGTACGTTCTTCTCCTTCCCCGCACTGCTCGCCGCCGGGCTGCCACCGGTGACCGCCAACGCGACCAACGCGGTGGCGCTGTGGCCCGCCAGCCTGGCCGGCGCCTGGGCCGCGCGTGCCTCGCTGCGCCCGCTGGGCCGCTACCTGCTGCCGTTGCTGGGTGCAGGCCTGGCCGGGGGCCTGCTCGGCGGCCTGTTGCTGCTGGCCGGCGGCGACGATGTATTCCGCGTGCTGATCCCCTGGCTGCTGCTGGCCGCCACCGCACTGTTCGCCGCCAGCCCCTGGCTGGGGCGCGCACTGGCGGCGCGGCGCAAGGAGGCCGAGCATCCGCCCCACACACCGCTGTCGCTGGGGGCGCATATCGGCGTGTCGATCTATGGCGGCTACTTCGGCGCCGGCATGGGTATCCTGCAACTGGCGGCCTTCTCCATCGAGGGGCATCCGCTGGCCCGTGCCAACGCGCTGAAGAATCTGATTTCGGCCGTGATCTACAGCGTCGCCACCCTGACCTTCGTCATCGCCGGCCGCGTCAGCTGGTACGAGCTGGTCATCCTGCTCACCGGCGCCACCCTGGGTGGCTACGCAGGCGGCGCACTGGGCGAGAAACTGCCGCCCGCGCTGCTGCGCAGCTTCGTGATCCTGGTGGGCAGCGGCATGACCCTCTATTACTTCTGGAGCACCTACTTCTCCGCGTGATGAAGCGACTTCTTTGTAGGAGCGGCTTCAGCCGCGATGGCCGGTGGGTGCCTGGACAGCATCGCGGACAAAACGGAATGCCGCCCAGCCGCTCCTCCAAGCGCCTATCGATCAGCCCCGCTGATTTGCCCGAGAGGCGCGGCTCTGCTAGTGTCGCGCCCGTTCCAGAATCAGCGAGAACCCGCGCCATGGCCCGCAAGAAAGCCGCTCCCGACTTCGAACACTCCCTTGCCGAACTGCAGACGCTGGTCGAGCGCCTGGAGAGCGGCGAGCTGTCGCTGGAGGATTCGCTGACTGCGTTCGAGCAGGGCATTGGCCTGACCCGCGAATGCCAGGCTTCGCTGGCCCAGGCCGAGCAGAAGGTGCAGATCCTCCTCGAACGCGACGGTGAATTGCAGGCCGCGCCGTTCGACACGGACGAACAGGCATGATCACGAGCTACCAGAAGCGCTGCCAGAGCCGCGTCGACGCAGCGCTGGATGAACTGTTCCAGGCCCCGCGCGACGAACTCGAACGCCTCTACCAGGCCATGCGCTACAGCGTCATGAACGGCGGCAAGCGCGTGCGCCCACTGCTGGTCTATGCCGCCTGCGAAGCCCTGCAAGGCGATATCGAACGAGCCGATGGCGCCGCCTGTGCGGTGGAGCTGATCCACGCCTATTCGCTGGTCCACGACGACCTGCCGGCCATGGACGATGACGACCTGCGTCGCGGCCAGCCGACCACCCACAAGGCCTTCGACGAGGCGACCGCCATCCTCGCGGGCGACGGCCTGCAGAGCCTGGCCTTCGAGGTCCTCGCCGACCGCCGCCGCAACCCGCAGGACCCCGAGGTGCGCCTGCAGATGCTCAGCGCCCTGGGCGGTGCCGCCGGGCCAGCCGGCATGGTCGGCGGCCAGGCCATCGACCTCGGTTCGGTCGGACAGAAACTCGACCGCGAGGCGCTGGAAACCATGCACCGACACAAGACCGGCGCCCTGATCGAAGCCAGCGTGCTGCTGGGGGCCCTGTCCAGCGGCAAGGCCGACGACCTCAGCCTCAAGGCCCTGCTGCAATATGCCCGCGCCATCGGCCTGGCCTTCCAGGTGCAGGACGACATCCTCGACGTGGAGAGCGACACCGCCACCCTGGGCAAGACCCAGGGCAAGGACGAGGCCCACGACAAGCCCACCTACCCGGCCCTGCTCGGCCTCGACGCCGCCAAGGACTATGCCCTGGAGCTGCGCGACCAGGCGCTGCACGTGCTGCGCGCCTTCGGCAACAGCGCCGAACCGCTGCGCGAGCTGGCGCGCTACATCGTCGAGCGGCGCAGCTAGGCCGCTCTCGTGAAGGCGGCTGCCGCCGCGATCGCACCATCATTGTCATCTATGACCACATGATCGCCGCATGAGGCTTGCTTTACCCCTGCGCCCAGCCTCCTAAGATGGCTCCATAACGACAAGACGTCTGGAGCCGCCATGCCCTTCCCCGCCCTGCTCATCGCCAACCGTGGCGAGATCGCCATCCGTATTGCCCAGGCCTGTGCCGATCTCGGCATCCGCTCGGTGGCGGTGTTCGCCGAGGACGACGCGGCCGGGCTGCATACGCGCAAGGCCGACCTCGCCGTGGCACTCGAGGGACGCGGGGTGGCCGCTTACCTGGACATGGACCAGCTGATCGCCAGCGCCGTGGCGCAAGGCTGCACGGCGATCCACCCCGGCTATGGTTTTCTCGCCGAGAACGCCGAGTTCGCCCGGCGCTGTCAGGCGGCAGGCCTGACCTTCATCGGCCCGACGGCGGAGACCCTGCAGCTGTTCGGCGACAAGGCGGCGGCCCGCGCGCTCGCCCAGCGCTGCAACGTGGCGCTGGTGCCCGGCCTCAACCACGCCGTTACCCTGGAGCAGGCCGAAGCCTTCTTGCGCGAGCACGGCAGCGTGATGCTCAAGGCCCTGGCCGGTGGCGGCGGACGTGGCATGCGCGCAGTGGATGATCCGACGCAGCTGGCCGACGCCTTCGCCCGCTGCGCGTCGGAAGCCCTGGGCGCCTTCGGCAGCGGCGCGTTGTACGTGGAAAAACGCGTGTGCCACGCCCGGCATATCGAGGTGCAGGTGCTCGGGGATGGCAGCGGCGCGGTCAGCCACCTGTGGGAGCGCGACTGCAGCCTGCAGCGGCGCCACCAGAAGCTGGTGGAAATCGCTCCCAGCCCGGACCTGGAGACCAGCACCCGCGACGCCATCATCGCCAGCGCCCTGCGCCTGGCTGCCGAAGTGCGCTATCAGGGCATCGGCACCTTCGAGTTCCTCCTCGACCTCGACCAGCCGGGGCGCTTCTACTTCATGGAAGCCAACCCGCGCGTGCAGGTGGAGCACACCGTCACCGAACAGGTCACCGGCATCGACCTGCTGCACAGCCAACTGCACCTGGCCGCTGGCGCAAGCCTGGCCGACCTGGGCCTGCTCGCACCGCCAGCAACCAACGGCTATGCCGTGCAGGTGCGCCTGAACCTGGAGTCGCTGCATGCCGATGGCAGCGCACGCCCGGCTGCCGGCGTGCTCAGCGCCTACCAGCCGCCGTCCGGTCCCGGCCTGCGCATCGACAGCTGCGGCTATGCCGGCTATGCCGTGAGCCCGGCCTACGACTCGCTGGTGGCCAAGCTGATTGCCAGCGCCAGCGACTACCCAAGCGCCCTGCGCCGCGCCTATCGCGGGCTCTGCGAGTTCCGCCTGGAAGGCGTGGCGAGCAACCTGCACCTGCTGCAGAACCTGCTGCAACGCGACGAGGTACGCGCCAATCAGGTCGACACCACCTATGTCGAACGTCATCTGGAGACGCTGCTGGCGGCCCGCGAGCAGGCCCATCCGCATCGCTACTTCGCCGGCGCCCAGGCCGCCAGCGATAGGCAACCGGAGGTCGATGCCCCGCCCGGCACCCTGGCGCTGCATGCGGCCAGTGCCGGCGTGCTGGTCAGCCTCTCGGTACGCGCCGGCGATGCCATCGCGGTGGGCCAGAACATCGCCGTGCTGGAGGCGATGAAGATGGAATTCGAGGTCAAGGCCGAGCACAGCGGCATCGTCCGCGCACTGGCCGTGACAGAGGGCAGCGCGGTGAGCGAGGGCCAGACGTTGCTGTTCGTCGAACCGGCCGAGGTCGATGGCGGCGCGCTGCACGGCGAGCAGGCCATCGACCTGGCTCACGTCCGCGCCGACCTGGCCGAAGTGCTCGAGCGCCATGCCCGTCTGACCGACGCCCGCCGCCCCGAGGCCGTGGCCAAGCGCCGCAGGACCGGCCAGCGCACCGTGCGCGAGAACCTGGCGGACCTGCTCGACGCCGACAGCTTCATCGAATACGGCGCCATGGCCCTCGCCGCCCAGCGCCGCCGGCGTTCGCCCGAAGAGCTGCTGGAACTGAGCCCGGCCGACGGCCTGGTTGCCGGCATCGGCACCGTGGGCGCAGAACGCTTCGGCAGCGAGGCCGCACGCTGCATGGCCATCGCCTACGACTACACGGTGTTCGCCGGCACCCAGGGGGTGATGAATCACAAGAAGACCGACCGCATGCTGGCGCTGGCCGAACAATGGCGCCTGCCCGTGGTGCTGTTCGCCGAAGGCGGCGGCGGCCGCCCGGGCGATACCGATTTCGTCGGCGTGGCCGGGCTGGACTGCCACACCTTCGTCGCCATGGCCAAGCTCTCCGGCCTGGTGCCGACGGTAGGGGTCGTGTCCGGGCGCTGCTTCGCCGGCAACGCCGCGTTGCTCGGCTGCTGCGACGTGATCATCGCGACGCGCAATGCCAGCATCGGCATGGCCGGCCCGGCGATGATCGAAGGCGGCGGCCTGGGCAGTTTCAAACCCGAGCAGGTCGGCCCGAGCAGCGTGCAGGGTCCCAACGGGGTGATCGACGTGCTGGTGGAAGACGAAGCCGAGGCGGTCGCCGTGGCCAGACAGTACCTGGGCTACTTCCAGGGAGCGCTGAGCGACTGGCACGCCAGCGATAACCGCGAACTGCGCCACGTGATCCCGGAAAACCGCCTGCGCGTGTACGACATGCGCCAGGTCATCGAACGGCTCGCCGACCAGCACAGCGTGCTGGAACTGCGCCGCCAGTTCGCCCCCGGGCTGATCACCGCGCTGATCCGCATCGAGGGCAAGCCCTTCGGCCTGATCGCCAACAACCCCGCACACCTGGGCGGCGCCATCGACGCCGTGGCCGGCGACAAGGCCGCGCGCTTCCTGCAGCTGTGCGAGGCGCATGACCTGCCCGTGGTATCGCTGTGCGACACCCCCGGTTTCATGGTCGGCCCGGAAGCGGAGAAGCAGGCCACGGTACGCCATGTCTCGCGCCTGTTCGTCAGCGCCGCCAGCCTCACGGTGCCCTTCTTCACCCTGGTGCTGCGCAAGGGCTACGGCCTCGGCGCCCAGGCCATGGCGGCCGGCAGCTTCCACTCGCCGCTGTTCACCGCCGCCTGGCCCAGTGCCGAGTTCGGCGCCATGGGTCTGGAGGGTGCCGTGCGCCTGGGTTTCGCCAAGGAGCTGGCCGCCCAGCCGGACGAGGCCGCACGCCAGGCCCTGTTCGACAAGCTGGTGGCCAAGGCCTACGACAACGGCAAGGCCCTGAACATGGCCAGCTACCTGGAGATCGATGCCGTGATCGATCCGGCCGACAGCCGCGCCTGGCTGCTGCGTGGCCTCAATGCGGCGCCGCGCCCACCCCGGCGTGAGGGCAAGAAGCGTCCCTTCATCGACACCTGGTAAACACCCATGCACATCGAACATCGTCTGCTCGCCGTGAACGGCATCGAACTCAGCCTGTACAGCGCCGGTCCCGAGCACGGCCGGCCGGTGTGGCTGCTGCACGGTTTTCCCGAATGCTGGTACGCCTGGCACCCGCAGATCGAGGCGCTGGCCAGCGCCGGCTATCGCGTGTTCGCCCCGGAGATGCGCGGCTATGGCGCCAGCAGCGCGCCGAGCGATACCGCAGCCTACGACCTGCTCAGCCTGTGCGGCGACATCCAGGCGGCCATGGACCGGCTCGGCCAGCGCGAGGTCGCTGTGGTCGGCCATGACTGGGGCGCGCCGGTGGCCTGGCATCTGGCCCTGCTCGAGCCGCAACGGGTCAGGGCCCTGGGCGCACTGTCGGTGCCCTTCGGCGGCCGGCCGAAACGCCCGGCCATCGAGATGATGCGCGAGGCCTACGCCGGACGCTTCCACTACATCCTCTACTTCCAGCAGCCGGGGCTGGCCGAGGCCGAACTGGACGCGGACATCGGCCGCAGCCTGCGCCTGCTGCTCGGCGGCCTGGGCGATGCCCTGCTGGCAACGGACAAACCGGCCGATGCGCGGCTGTTCGACGGCATGCCGGCCGACATCCCGCTGCCGCCCTGGTGCAGCGAGGCGACGTTCGCCCACTACCTGCGCACCTTCGAACGCCACGGCTTTCGCGGCGCGCTGAACTGGTACCGCAACTTCGAGCGCAACTGGCAACGCACCGAGCATCTGGCCGCACTTCAGGTGACGCAGCCAACGCTGTTCCTGCTCGGCGAGCACGACCCGGTCGGCCGTTTCGAGGCACCGACGCTCAAGCGCATGGGCGACAAGGTGCCGCACCTGGAGCGCCACGACCTGCCGGGCGCCGGCCACTGGCTGCAGGCCGAGTGCGGCGAGCGGGTGAGCGAACTGCTGCTGGCGTTTCTCGCGCGGCACTACCGCTGACGGCGATCTGGTCAGCGGATTGGGCTGTTTTCCTGGCATCAGGTAAACTGCCGCATCTTTTACACCTATAACGATTCGCCTGATGCCGACCACTTTCCACGAGATCCCCCGCGAGCGCCCGCTGACGCCCTTGCTGGACAGCGCCAATACGCCGGACGAACTGCGTCGCCTGGCCGAAGCGGACCTGGAAACCCTCGCCGACGAGCTGCGCCAGTACCTGCTCTACAGCGTCGGCCAGAGTGGCGGTCACTTCGGTGCCGGCCTCGGCGTGATCGAACTGACCATCGCCCTGCACTACGTCTTCGATACGCCCGACGACCGCCTGGTGTGGGACGTCGGCCATCAGGCCTATCCGCACAAGATCCTCACTGGTCGCCGTGAGCGCATGGGCACGCTGCGCCAGCGTGACGGCCTGGCCGCCTTCCCGCGTCGCAGCGAGAGCGAGTACGACACCTTCGGCGTCGGCCACTCCAGCACCAGCATCAGCGCCGCCCTCGGCATGGCCATCGCCGCCCGCCTGAAGGGCGAGAAGCGCAAGAGCGTGGCGGTGATCGGCGATGGCGCCCTGACCGCCGGCATGGCCTTCGAAGCGCTCAACCATGCCACCGACGTCGGCGCCAACATGCTGGTGATCCTCAACGACAACGACATGTCGATCTCCAAGAACGTCGGCGGCCTGTCCAACTACCTGGCCAAGATCATCTCCAGCCGCACCTACGCCAGCATGCGCGAAGGCAGCAAGAAGATGCTCTCGCGCCTGCCCGGTGCCTGGGAAATCGCGCGCAAGGTCGAGGAGCACGCCAAGGGCATGCTGGTGCCCGGCACCCTGTTCGAGGAGCTGGGCTGGAACTACGTCGGCCCCATCGACGGCCACGACCTGCCGACCCTGCTGGCCACCCTGCGCAACATGCGCGACCTGGACGGCCCGCAGTTCCTCCACGTGGTGACCAAGAAGGGCAAGGGCTTCGCGCCGGCCGAGGCCGACCCGATCGGCTATCACGCCATCACCAAGCTGGAGCCGGTGACGCCGCCGGCCGCAGCACTCTCCAGCCCGAAGCGGCCGAGCGGCCCGAAGTACTCCAACGTGTTCGGCCAGTGGCTGTGCGACATGGCCGAGGCCGATGAGCGCCTGGTCGGCATTACCCCGGCGATGAAGGAAGGCTCCGACCTGGTGGCCTTCAGCGAGCGTTTCCCCGAGCGCTACTTCGATGTCGCCATCGCCGAACAGCATGCCGTGACCCTGGCGGCCGGCATGGCCTGCGAGGGCGCCAAGCCGGTGGTGGCGATCTACTCCACCTTCCTCCAGCGCGCCTATGACCAGCTGATCCATGACGTGGCCGTGCAACACCTCGACGTGCTGTTCGCCATCGACCGCGCCGGCCTGGTCGGCGAAGACGGCCCGACCCATGCCGGTAGCTTCGACCTGTCGTACCTGCGCTGCATCCCCGGCATGCTGGTGATGACGCCGAGCGACGAGAACGAGATGCGCCGCATGCTCACCACCGGCCACCTGTTCGACGGCCCGGCAGCCGTGCGCTACCCGCGTGGCACCGGCCCCAACGCCCCGCTCGATGCGGGCCTCGAACCGCTGGAAATCGGCAAGGCCGTGGTCCGTCGCCAGGGCAAGCGCGTCGCCCTGCTGGCCTTCGGCGTGCAACTGGCCGAAGCCCTGCGGGTTGGCGAGACGCTGGACGCCAGCGTGGTCGACATGCGCTTCGTCAAACCGCTGGACGAAGCCCTGCTGCGTGAGCTGGCCGACAGCCATGAGCTGCTGGTGACCCTCGAGGAAAACGCCGTGATGGGCGGTGCCGGCAGCGCGGTCAGCGAATTCTTCGCCGCCGAGAACCGCCAGGTGTCGATGCTGCACCTCGGCCTGCCGGACTACTACGTCGAGCATGCCAAGCCCAGCCAGATGCTCGCCGAGTGCGGCCTGGACGATGCCGGCATCGAACGCGCGGTGCGCGAACGCCTGAACCTGCTCTGAGCATGAGCCCCGCTCATCGCCGCATGAGCCGGGCTTGCTTGTCATGCCGCTGCGCGCGCACTAAGGTGCGCGCACTTCATGTTCCGCCAGGGTGCGCTGCGCAAGCGGCGTCAGCAAGCCGTTGAAAAAACGCCAACGCAGGTAGTTTTCAACGGTCTGCTGAACGGGAAGTCGGTGCGCTCTCCATGAGCAATCCCGACGCTGCCCCCGCAACGGTAATCGACTGCAAGCATCACGCTTGTCCCTATCCAACCGCCACTGGGAGCCCCCGGGAAGGCGGATAGGGGTCGAGAGCCCGGAGACCGGCCAAGGCGGATCGACTGGTGTTGCGGAGGGCAGCACGGTCAAGCGCCGCCCACGCGCTGGCTGCTGTCCTCCTCGAAAGTCTGCCGACCTTGAGGAAATCATCATGAGAGCGTCTCGCCTGGCCCTGGCCATTGCCGTCCTGCCTGGCCTGTCACTGGCCAGCGAACCCTACGTGGCCGAGCCCCTGGTCATCACCTCGGGCCGCATGCCCGAACCACAAGCCCAGGCCACGGCGGCCAGCACCGTGTTCGAGCGAGCGGATATCGAGCGTTTGCAGGTCAGCAGCGTTGCAGAGCTGCTGCAGCGCGTTCCCGGTCTTAGCGTCGTCCGCACTGGCGGTACTGGCAGCCAGACGGGCGTGTTTCTGCGCGGCACCAGCACGGCACAAACGCTGGTGCTGGTCGATGGCCAACGCATCGCCGCGGCATCCAGTGGTACCAGCAGCCTGGAATTTCTCGCCCCCGAGCAGATCGAGCGTATCGAGGTCGTGCGTGGCGCCCGTTCGGCACTCTACGGCTCCGATGCCATCGGTGGGGTGATACAGATTTTCACGCGCAAGGGCGATGACCAGGGGCTCGCCCCTTACGTGCGCCTGGCAGCCGGCAGCGACAGTACCTACCAGCGCAGCCTTGGTCTTTCCGGTGGCGATGAGCGCACCCGCTTTCACCTGGGCGCTGCACTGGACGAGACGGCCGGTATCGACGCGACCCGCGACGGTTTCGGCGCCAATGGCGACGACGATGCCTACCGCAACCGCTCACTGAGCCTGAGTCTGTCGCACCGCTTCGATGACAGCCTGCAGATCGGTTTCAACCTGCTCGACCAGCGTGGCCAGGTGGAGTACGACGATGTCTTCAGCGGCTCGCTGCCGACTACCGACTACCTGCTCAGCAGTGCTTCCGGCTTCATCGACGCACAGCTCAGCGATAGCTGGAGCAGTCGCCTGGAGCTGGGCCACAGCGAAGACAAACGCGATAGCGGCAATGATCAACCGGGTGGTTCAGTCAGCCAGTTCAACACATACCGTGACGCCGCCAACTGGCTGAACACGCTGACACTCACCGAGAACCATCAGTTGCTGCTGGGCTTGGACTGGTACGAGGATCGAGCCCAGGGCACCACGGACTTCGTCGAGGATTCGCGCTGGAACCGCGCAGCCTTCATCCAGCATCGTTATAGCGGGGAAAACTTTTCCACCGAGATCGGCTTGCGCCATGACGACAACCAGCAGTTCGGCGACGAAAACACCTGGAATGCGGCACTGACTCTGCCGCTGGGCAACGCCCACGATCTGATTCTGTCGTATAGCGAAGGCTTCCGCGCGCCAACCTTCAATGACCTGTATTACCCGGACTTCTGCTTCGGCAGCATGTGTTTCCCCAGCGCTAACCCCGAGCTCACCCCGGAACGCTCCAGGAGCTACGAACTGCAATGGCGCAGCCGGTACAGCGACACAGGCTCGCTGCAGGCCTCCGTTTACCGAACCGAGATCGAAGATGCCATCGTTCTGGACGAGAACTTCATTCCGCAGAACGTCCAGACTGCCCGGATCAATGGTTTCGAGGCCGCAGTGCAGCAGGAACTGTTCGGCTGGCAAGGCAACCTGGCCCTGGCCCTGATCGACCCGCGCGATCGCGACAGCGGTCATACCCTGCAACGTCGCGCCAAACGCACGCTGACGCTGGATATCGACCGCCGCTTCGGTGACGTGTCGATTGGCGCTGGCTGGCGTGCGCTCAGTGGTCGTTACGACGATGCCGAGAACCAGATCAGGATGAGCGGCTACGGCCTGCTCAGCCTGCGCGCAGCCTGGCAGGCCACCCAGGAACTGGGGCTGAGCCTGAAGCTGGATAACCTGCTGGACCGGGACTACGCAGAAGCCACGTACAGCACGCCCAACGGGCGCTTCGGCTACAACAGTGCCGGACGCACCGCACTGTTCGCCGTAACCTGGACGCCGCAGATCTGATGTCGATGCACTGCTCGCGTAGGGTGGGTTAGCGGCGCCGAACGCCTATCTGGCAAGCGCCGATGAACGGGAGCGCCGCGTAACCCACCAGCGATGGAACGCATGGCAGCGGTGGTGGGTTAGCGCCACATCGAGCGCAACCCACGCCAGCAACATCCACAGGCGGCCAAGCCTGCCTGCGAAAGCACTGCACGTCCCGTGGCACTAACGCGCCCCGGCCATCCGCTCGCACAACTGCTCGATCGCCCCGAGCATCTGCAGACTGGGCCGTTCCAGGCCCTTGTCCGGCACCGTCCATACCTGGCCCTGGCGCACGGCATGCAGCTGCGGCCAGGCCTGCCAGGCGCTCAGTTCGGCATTGCTGCCGCCCAGGATGATGTCCGGATCGCGCGCCAGCACGGCCTCCACGCTGACCTGTGGCGCAGGCTGCGGCAGCTCGGCGAAGAGGTTCCGTGCGCCGCACACCTGCAGCGCATCGCCGATCAACTGTTCGCCACCGATGGTGTACAGCGGCTGATGCCAGATCTGATAGAACACCGCCAGCGGTCGTTCGCGCCGATAGCGCTGACGCAGCGCCGCCAGCCGCTCGCGAAACTCGGCGGCCAGGCGCTCGCCCTGCTCCGCCCGGCCTACTCGCTGGCCAATCTGCACGAAGGCATCACCCAGCAGGTCGAGACGGGCCGGTTCGATCACCAGCAGCGGGATGTCGAAACGCTGCAACTGCGCCTGCTGTGCTGGCGGCACGCTGCCCGGGGCGATCAGGATCAGGTCGGGGGCGAGCTGCAGCAGGCGCTCGAATTCGAGCTGACCATAACGGCCGACCGTCGGCAGATGGGCCACGCCGGCGGGCTGCTGTTCCCCTTCGAGCACACCTACCAGGCGGTCGCCAGCGCCCAGGTCGAGCATGATTTCGCTGAGCGAAGGCGCCAGGCTGATCACCCGCTCGGCAGCCGGCAGTGGTAGCGCCAGCACGCACAGGGTCAGCAGCAGCGCGCGCATCAGCCCAGTTGGCGGGGAATGCGATAGAGACAGTGCAGCACGATGGACGACAGCGCCAGCAGCATCAGGGGAATCGCCTCGAGCCCGGCGAGTACCGCCAGCGCCGCGATCCAGGCGGGCAACGCGGCAGCGAGCAGCGCGCGCAGGCGCACACGATCCAGCTCCAGCCAGGCAGCCGCTTCGTCATCGCTGTCGAGGGCCTTCTCGGTGGCCACCAGGGCGCGCTTGTAGGCGGCGAACAGCGGCAGGCTGACGAACATCGAAGCCAGGCCGGCGACGAACAGCGGCATGGTCAGCACCGTGGTGCTCCCACCGCCGAACAGCAGGTTGAACACGACAAGCGGCGCCAGTGCGACGCCCAGCTGACGCCACCAGGCCAGCGCCAGGCGGCGCTTCACCTGGCCTCGGGTCACAGGCTTTCCTCGGTCTCGCCCTGGTGCTGGTTGCCCAGCATGTGGCCGAGCTTGCCGGCCTTGGTGGCGAGATAACGCTTGTTGTAGGGGTTGTGCGCGATCTGCAGCGGCACACGGTGATCCACGGCGATGCCCATGTCGCCCAGGGCTTTCACCTTGCGCGGGTTGTTGGTCATCAGCTTGAGGCTCTGGATGCCCAGGTGTTCGAGCATCGGCAGGCAGATCGCGTAGTCGCGCTGGTCGGCACCGAAGCCCAGGCGCTCGTTGGCCTCAACGGTATCGGCGCCACCGTCCTGCAGCTCATAGGCGCGAATCTTGTTCAGCAGGCCGATGCCACGGCCTTCCTGACGCAGATAGAGCAGCACGCCACGGCCTTCGTTGGCGATGGCCTGCAATGCCGCCTGCAGCTGAGCCCCGCAGTCGCAGCGCAGGCTGAACAGGGCGTCACCGGTCAGGCATTCGGAATGCAGCCGCCCCAGCACCGGTGCGCCGCCGGCCACTTCGCCGAAGGTCAGGGCGACGTGCTCCTTGCCGGTCGCTTCATCGAGGAAGCCGTGCATGGTGAACACACCGAAGGGGGTGGGCAGTTGGGAGGCGGCGACAAACACGACGGACACCGGATACTCCTAGCAATGAGTACGAAACAGGGCCGGCATTGTATCAGCAGCCCCCGCTGGCAGGTCAGTCAGAATTGCCGATCATCAGTATCGAGAGAAATGATCGACTATCCCGGCGCAGGGCTCAGTGCTTCGACTCCAGCACCAGCATGCCCTGCTCCTCGCGCCAGCCAACCCGCCCGAGGAAGCTCATGCCCAGCAGGGCATCGCTGGGCGCGCTGCCCTCGAGCACCACGGCCTCGACGCCAAGCACCTCGAGATCGCCGACCTTGACCCGGTCGAGCGTCACCCGCCAGCCACGGGTGACGCCGCTGGCGGTGCTGACCTGCAGGGGGCGCCCGGAGACCCGGTAGTCGATTCCCAGGCGCCTGGCATGCGCGTCATTGAGCGCGACGCTGGTGGCACCGGTATCGACCAGGAACTGCATCGTCTGGCCGTTGACCGACCCTGCGACCCAGTAGTGACCGCCAATGCCCTTGGCGATGCTCAGGCGCTTGCGCAGCGGCTCGGCGAACCCGGCGCTGTATTCACGACTGAGCGGATACACGCGTTCGACCCCGTCCACGCGCAGCAGCGCACCCTGCTTGTCGACGTTGACCACCTGGACGCCGCCCGGGCCGGTCTGCCCGACGCGCACCATCTTGCGCTGACCATCGACGTTGAGCACCGCCGCCCCCGGAAACAGGCCGACCACCTGCACCTGCGAAGCAGCCCAGGCAAGGCCCGAGCACGACAGCACGAGGGCGACAAGACAGTGGCGTAGCAGCATGAGCAGTGGTCTCCCGGCTCAGTCGAATGGGTAAGGTTGATGCCAGTGCGTGAAGATCGGCCGCAGCTCGCCACTGGCGATCAGCGCGGCCATGCGCCGGTCATACAGCTCGGCCAGGGCGTGACCACGCGGCGTGTCGGCAAAGCCGAGGAACAACGGCAGGCGGGTCAGCTCGGTCAGGCGATAACGCTCCGGATGGCTGGCAGCCTTGAGCACGTACTCGGCCTCGGGACGCGCATCGATGTAGAAGTCCGCATGCCCGAGGTCGAGCATGCCGAGAATACCGCCACGCCGCTGCACTTCCCGGTAATCGTGCACATTCGGCAGATATTCCTGATATTCGTAGCCACGCACCCAGACCAGCCGGTACTGGCCGAGGCTCTCCAGCGTCGGCACCGGCTTGTCCTCGAGGCTCAGCGCGACGATACGGTCGGTGTCGTAATGGTGCTTGGGGTAGAACACCCTGTCCTCGACCTCATCGCGGTAGGAGCCGACCCAGGCATCCGCCTCGTTGCGTTGCACCAGCCCCACCGAACGGGTGTAGGGCACGCTGTGGATGGCCAGGCTCACGCCCTCCGGCTCGAAGACCTTGCGCATGATGTCCCAGCCCAGGCCCGTACCATCCGCCTCGGTGTACGCCTCCCAGACCTCGCTGGCCAGACGTATCTCGTGCGGCAGATCATCCCGAGCCTGGGCGCAGGTCATGCTGCCCAGCATCAGCAGCAGGCACAGCCATCCGTGTCTAATCCGCATCGCAGCCCCTCAGAAACCCAGCACGGCCCCATACCTGTCCCAGCCCCAGACCAGCCCCTGCATGGCCAGCCAGGCGAACACCCCGGCGATGATGTCGTCGAGCATGATGCCCACACCACCGTGCACGTGGCGGTCGATCCAGCGGATCGGCCAGGGTTTGACGATGTCGAACAGGCGGAACATGAGAAAGCCTAGCAGCAACCAGAGCCAACCCTCGGGCACCAGCCAGAGGGTGATCCACATGCCGACCATTTCGTCCCAGACGATGCCCTCGTGGTCATGCACACGCAGGTCGTCGGCGACCTTGCCGCACAGCCAGAAGCCGAACAGCATGGTCACCCCGAGCATCAGCCAGTAGCCCCAGTCGGGCAGCATCTGCCACAGCGGCACGAACGGCAGCGCCACCAGCGAGCCCCAGGTTCCGGGCGCCTTGGGCAGGGTTCCGGAGCCGAAGCCGAAGGCGATGAAATGCCAGGGATTGCGCCATACCGAGGGCGGCACGTATTCGGCGGGAACCTGGTTGGGGTGATCGGTCACGCGCACTCCGTCCTGTCAGAAATGTTGGTAGCCGCCGCGTGGCGACTCGATGGGCTGGCCGTTCGCATCCAGCAACTGCACGCCACTGCCCGCCAGCACGCGGCCGATGGCCCGTACCTCGGGCCAGTCTGCCTGCAGCTCGTCGAACAAGGCTGGCGGTAGGGTAAAGGCCAGGCGGTAGTCGTCGCCACCACTGAGCGCGCAGACCCGCGCCTGCTGCTCGCCGGCGAAAGCACGCAGCGGCGCCGACAATGGCAGCCGCTCCAGCTCGATCTGCAAGGCGACCTGCGACGCGCTGGCGATGTGTCCGCAATCGGCGAGCAAGCCATCGGAGATATCCAGCGCCGCCGTGGCACGCCCGCGCAGCGCCTGACCGAGGGCCAGCTGCGGCTGCGGTGACCAGTAGCGGGCCAGCAACGCTGCGCCACTGTCGTCCTCCGCCTCGCGCTGCCCGAGCACCAGCGGCAAGGCACCGGCGGCATCGCCCAGTTCACCGCCCACGCAGAGCAGGTCGCCGACCTGTGCGCCACTGCGCAGCAGCGCCTGCCCGGCCGGCACACGACCGAACACGGTCAGTGTCAGGCTCAGCGGGCCGCGCGTGGTGTCGCCACCGACCAGCGCCAGCGCGCAGTCCTGCGCCATGGCCTGCAGGCCACGGGCGAAGTCGGCCAGCCAGGCATCGCTGGCATCCGGCAGGGTGATGGCGAGGGTGAACGCCAGTGGCGTAGCGCCCATGGCGGCCAGGTCACTGGCAGACACGGCCAGCGCGCGCTGGCCGAGCAGGAAGGCATCGCAGGCCTCGGGGAAGTGCACCCCGGCAACCAGCGTGTCGGTGGAGATCGCCAGCTGTTCGCCAGCAGGCACGCTCAGCAGCGCGCAGTCATCACCGATGCCGCGCACCACGCCATCACCCTGTCGGGCACACAGGGCGCTGGCGAAGTAGCGGCGGATCAGCTCGAACTCACCCACAGTGCATTCCCCATGGGCGCGCCCGAGCCACTGCCAGCGTCATGATCAGCGCTTGTTGGCGTTGACTTCGGCGGCACGCAGCTTGGGTGCGAGCTTGTCGAGGATGCCGTTGACGAACTTGTGCCCGTCGGTGGCACCGAACACCTTGGCCAGCTCGATCCCCTCGTTGATCACCACCTTGTAGGGGACGTCAACGCGGTTCTTCAGCTCGTAGGTGGACAGCCGCAGGATGGCCAGTTCGACCGGATCGATCTCTTCCAGCGGGCGGTCGAGCAGCGGCGTGAAGGCCTCGTCCAGTTCGGTCTTCTGCCGCGGCACGCCGTGCAGGATCTCGTGGAAGTAGGCGCCATCGACCTTGCTGAAGTCGTTGTCGACGCGAAACTGCGCTTCGATCTCGTTCAGCGGCTGCCCGGCGATATGCCAGGAGTACAGGGCCTGCATGGCCAGGGTACGAGCCTCGCGACGCGCGAGGATCTTGCCGCTCGGACCCTTCTTGGCCGGCTGGCCGTTAGCGGAATTGCTCACTTGGCCTCCAACTGCGCCAGCAGGCTGACCATTTCCAGGGCAGACAGCGCAGCTTCGGCACCCTTGTTACCCGCTTTGGTGCCGGAACGTTCGATGGCTTGTTCGATGGAGTCGACGGTCAGCACGCCAAAGGCGACCGGCACGCCGTATTCCATGGAAACCTGGGCCAGACCCTTGGTGCACTCGCCGGCAACGTATTCGAAGTGCGGAGTACCGCCACGGATCACCGCGCCAAGGGCGATGATGGCCGCGTACTCGCCACGCTGGGCGACCTTCTGGGTGACCAGCGGGATCTCGAAGGCACCCGGTGCGCGGATGATGGTGATGTCGCTCTCGCTCACGCCGTGGCGGACCAGGGCATCGATGGCGCCGCTAACCAGGCTCTCGACGACGAAGCTGTTGAAACGGCCTACCACCAGGGCGTATTTGCCCTTGGGGGCGATGAAGGTACCTTCGATGGTCTTCAGGGTCATGACAGGTCTCACATGGGTTAAAGAGCCGGAGCGTCGTGCGCTCCGAAAACGAATTCGTTGATCAGCGTAGCCCGGATGCCATCCGGAGCCAGTGTGCCGATGTCCCCGGATTGCATCCGGGCTACCAGTCTTAGCTCCCCTTTCCATTCATGGGAGAGGGGCTGTGGGAGAGGGCATGCGGTGCAGCCCTCTCCCGCCCTGCGGGCACCCTCCCCCAGAGGGAGAGGGTCATCGGATGCGGCTCTGTCGAGCCGCTTCTTATTTAGCCGGCAGGTATTCTACAACCTCGAGATCGAAGCCGGATATCGCGTTGAACTTCATCGGTGAGCTCATCAGGCGCATCTTGCGCACGCCGAGATCACGCAGGATCTGCGAACCGGCACCGACGGTGCTGTAGGTCGCCGGATTGGCAGGCTGCTGGCGACTGATCAGCGCCAGCAGTTCCGGCCCGGTCATCGGGTTGCCCAGCAGCAGCACCACACCGCTACCAGCCTTGGCGACCTCGGCCATGGCCGCACGCATGCTCCAGCGCCCCGGCTGATTGACCATGAACAGGTCACGCAGCGGGTCCATGTTGTGCACCCGCACCAGGGTCGGTTCCTCGGCACAGATGGTGCCCAGGGTCAGCGCCATGTGCGCCGTGTTCTCCACGCCATCGCGGTAGGTCACCAGGTTGAACTGGCCCAGCTCGGTGTCCAGCGGTTGCTCGCTGATGCGCTCGACGGTGCGCTCGTGGATCAGGCGATAGTGGATCAGGTCGGCGATGGTGCCGATCTTGAGAGCGTGCTCCTCGGCGAACTTCTCCAGTTCCGGACGACGCGCCATGGTGCCGTCTTCGTTCATGATCTCGCAGATCACGCCGCTCGGTTCGAACCCGCCCATGCGCGCCAGGTCGCAGGCCGCCTCGGTGTGGCCGGCACGCGCCAGCACCCCACCGGGCTGCGCCATCAGCGGGAAGATGTGACCGGGGCTGACGATGTCCTCGGCCACGGCGCTGCGGGCCACCGCGGCCTGCACGGTACGAGCGCGGTCGGCTGCGGAGATGCCGGTGGTCACGCCTTCGGCGGCCTCGATGGAGACGGTGAACTTGGTGCCGAAACCGGAACCGTTGCGCGGTGCCATCAGCGGCAGGTTGAGCAACTCGCAGCGCTCGCGGGTCATCGGCATGCAGATCAGGCCACGGGCGAAGCGGGCCATGAAGTTGATGTGCTCGGCCGTGACGCACTCGGAGGCGATGATGATGTCGCCTTCGTTCTCGCGGTCCTCGTCATCCATGAGGATGACCATCTTGCCGGCGCGGATGTCTTCGATCAGTTCTTCAGCGGTATTCAGGGCCATGATGGCGCATCTCACTTGTTCAGGTAGCCGTGTTCGGCGAGAAAGCTTTCGGTCAGGCCCGAGGCCTTGGGTTCGGCGGCCTTGTCGCCGAGCAGCAGGCGCTCCAGGTAACGCGCCAGCAGGTCCACCTCGAGGTTGACCTTACGCCCGGCCTGGTAGTCGACCATGATGGTCTCGGCCAGGGTATGCGGGACGATGGTCAGCTCGAACTCGGCGCCGTCGACCGCGTTGACGGTCAGGCTGGTGCCGTCGACGGTGATCGAGCCCTTGTGCGCGATGTACTTGGCCAGCTCGCGCGGCGCGCGCACCTTGAACTGCACGGCGCGGGCGTTATCGGCGCGGGCGACGATCTCGCCGACACCGTCGACATGACCGCTGACCAGATGCCCGCCAAGGCGGCTGGTAGGCGTCAGCGCCTTTTCCAGGTTGACGGCGCTGCCGGGCTTCAGGTCGACGAAGGCGGTACGCGCCAGGGTCTCGCGGCTGACGTCGGCCCAGAAGCCGTCGCCAGGGAGTTCCACGGCGGTCAGACAGACGCCGTTGACGGCGATGCTGTCGCCG
The DNA here is from genome assembly GCF_017915135.1 of Ectopseudomonas khazarica. Classification (NCBI taxonomy): domain Bacteria; kingdom Pseudomonadati; phylum Pseudomonadota; class Gammaproteobacteria; order Pseudomonadales; family Pseudomonadaceae; genus Ectopseudomonas; species Ectopseudomonas khazarica. Next base: position 4,541,080 of record NZ_CP068551.1, read on the forward strand.
AGCTTGACGTCGCCGAGGTCGAGCTTGCCGGTGGCCACGTAAACGCGCACGTCGCCGCCCTTGGGCGTCATGGCGCGGATGCTGCCGATGGCTTCGATTATGCCGGTGAACATGCGCCCTCCGGTTTCACGTTGAAGGTGGTGCTGAACAGCATGGACGAACTCCTGTTTTGGTCAAAAACAGGGCAATGCCGATCGATAGGGATTTCGCGGACACGCACGAGGCGCCCGTGGAGGGAATCCCGCTCTCTCTTTATCCGGACTATACCGTCGGCCCCGGAATCGCACCGGGTCTGCTGGACCTCGCACGGCAGGTGCCGTGGCGAGCGCTCGCGGGCTAGGTTCTGCGAACCATTACCGCCGGTGGGGAATTGCGCCCCGCCCTGAGAACGTTGCGGCCAAGCGAATGGCCGCGTGGCGTTTTACCATAACGAAGCCGCTGCCGGCTACAGAGCGCCCGCTCGTGGACGCCCACGTGCTGCCCAGGCAGGCCCCGCACAGGCGCCGAGCGCGCATTCCAGCCAGGCGTGGAACGGGCTCGCCGCCTAAGGCTGGCGCTCGGGAACGGCCGTGACTTGCCAGTCGTCGCCCACCGCACGGATATCCAGGATCTTCAACTGCGGCGCCTCGGCCATGCGGTTGAGCGGCAGTTCGAGCAGCGGGCGCGCGCTGGAGCCCAGCAGTTTGGGGGCCATGAAGATGCGGTACTCATCCACCAGCCCGGCCCGCGCGAAGGCGCCGGCGAGACGCGGCCCGGCCTCGACCAGGACCTCGTTGACACCGCGCGCCGCCAGCTCCAGCAACAGCTTGCGCAGGTCGACATGACCATTGCTGCCGGGCACGGCCAGCAGCTCATGCCCTTCGGCGAGATAACGATCGCGCGCGGTGGCGGCGGCGCAGGTCGCCACCAGCGCCGGGCCGACCTGGAAGAATGCCTTGCTCAGCGGCACCCGCAGACGCCCGTCGACCAGCACGCGCAGCGGCGGACGACGCTGCGCCAGCGCCGTCAGCTCCGCGCCCAGGCCCAGTTCGTCGGCGCGTACGGTCAGCCGCGCGTCATCGGCCAGCAGCGTATCGGCGCCGCTCAGCACCACGCTGGCCTGCGCGCGCAGGCGCTGCACCTCGGCGCGCGCCGACGGTCCGGTGATCCACTGGCTCTCGCCACTGGCCATGGCCGTGCGCCCGTCCAGACTCATCGCCAGCTTGACCCGAACGAACGGCAAGCCCTGCTCCATGCGTTTGATGAAGCCGGCATTCAGCGCCCGCGCCTCGCTCTCCAGCACACCGCAACTGACCGCGATACCCGCCTCGGCCAGACGCCGCAGACCGTTGCCTGCCACTTGCGGGTTGGGGTCCTGCATGGCCGCCACGACCCGGCCGACGCCAGCGGCGATCAGCCCGTCGGCGCAGGGCGGCGTGCGCCCATGGTGGCTGCAGGGTTCCAGCGTGACGTAGGCCGTGGCACCGCGCGCCTTGTCGCCGGCCTGGCGCAACGCGTGCACCTCGGCGTGAGGCTCGCCGGCACGGGCATGCCAGCCCTCGCCGACGATCCGCCCGTCCTGCACGATGACACAGCCGACCCGTGGGTTGGGATGAGTGGAGTAAAGCCCCTTGCGCGCCAGCTTCAGTGCCCGCGCCATGAACAGATGATCGCGCTCGCTCATCAGCTTTTCGACGGCTCACGAGCCAGGCGCTCGATTTCTTCGCGGAACTCGTTGAGGTCCTGGAAGCGTCGATAGACCGACGCGAAGCGGATGTAGGCCACCTCGTCGAGCTTGCTCAGCTCGCTCATCACCAGCTCGCCGAGCACCAGCGACTTCACTTCACGCTCGCCGGTGGCACGCAGTTGCTGCTTGATACGGGCGATGGCCTCTTCCAGCCGCTCGACGCTGACCGGACGCTTCTCCAGCGCACGCTGCATGCCGGCACGCAGCTTTTCCTCGTCGAACGGCTGCCGGCTGCCGTCCTGCTTGATCAGGCGCGGCATCACCAGTTCGGCGGTTTCGAAGGTGGTAAAGCGCTCACCGCAGGCCACGCATTCGCGACGGCGGCGAACCTGGTCGCCCTCGGCGACCAGACGGGAATCGATGACCTTGGTGTCGTTGGCATCACAGAACGGACAGTGCATGGCAGGCGCGGGCTGATGGCGGCAAAGGCGCCATGGTAGCGCATAGAGGCAGCAAGACAAATTAAGCTATAGGGGCGCCCGTACGAGATATCGAGGATGTGATGACCCGCTACCGCAACCCCTTAGTTCTGGCCCTGAGCGGCCTGCTGGTCGCTTGCGCCAGCGAGCATCCGGCAGTGCCGGTCCCCGCCCCCGAGACGGACGCGCCTCCCGCCAGCGTCGCCACGCCAACACCCGGCCTGCGCGGGCAACTGCTGGGCGTCGCTCAGGGTGCCGATGTGGAGCTGGCGCTGCTGGCCATCGACCTCAGCGGGCGGCCGAGCGCACTGCTCGGGCAGACGCACCTGCGGGGCGACGGCCAGGCGCTGCCGTTCCACCTGCCGCTGAACGTCGTGCCGCCCAGCCAGACGCAGCGCGTGGAACTGCGTGGCCGCGTCAGCCAGGCCGGGCGCCTGGTGCAGCGCCTGCCGGCACGCGCCATCACCCACCTGCACGACCAGGACCTCGGCCCCCTGCACCTGGTACCGGCACCATGAACGCCCCACAGGCTTTGCAACAGGCCCTCGGCGAACTGCTCGGCGACGCCCGCCTGGTCGCCAAAACGCTGCCCGGCAGCGAGATCGCCCTGTGGCTGATCGATGCCAGCAACATGGACCGAGCCTTCAACGCCGAAGAGACCCGGCGCATCCTCGAGGAACCGCCCTACTGGTGCTTCTGCTGGGCCAGCGGCCTGGTGCTGGCGCGCTGGCTGGCCGAACGTCCCGAGTGGGTGCGCGGCAAGCGCGTGCTGGACTTTGGCGCCGGCTCAGGCGTCGCCGCCATCGCGGCGGCCAAGGCCGGGGCTGCGGAGGTGGTGGCCTGCGACCTCGACTCGCTGGCGCTGGCCGCCTGCCGCGCCAACGCCGCGCTCAACGGGGTGACGCTCAGCTACTCGGCGGACTTCTTCGCCGAAGCGGATCGCTTCGACCTGATCCTGGTCGCCGACGTACTCTACGACCGCGCCAACCTGCCACTGCTCGATCATTTCCTCAATCGCGGGCGCCAGGCCCTGGTGGCCGATTCACGGGTCAAGGACTTCCAGCACCCGCTCTATCGACGCCTGGCGCTGCTCGATGGCTGTACCTGGCCGGATCTGGCCGAGCCCGCCGAGTTCCGTGAGGTCAGCCTGTACCACGCGACCCGCCCCTTGTAACCGGGCCTCACCGCCCGCATTAATAGAGCATTGCCTGCCCTTGCGAGACCGAACATGAGCGACTCCCCTTACATCTTCGACATTTCCGGCGCTGCCAGCTTCGAGCAACTGGTCATCGAGAACTCCTTCCACAAACCGGTGCTGGTGGACTTCTGGGCCGAGTGGTGCGCGCCCTGCAAGGCGCTGATGCCGATGCTGGCGAAGATCACCGAGGAATATGCCGGCGAGTTGCTGCTGGCCAAGGTCAACTGCGATATCGAGCAGGACATCGTCATGCGCTTCGGTATCCGCAGCCTGCCGACCGTGGTGCTGTTCAAGGACGGCCAGCCGGTGGACGGCTTCGCCGGTGCCCAGCCGGAAGCGGCGATTCGGGAAATGCTCAAGCCGCACGTGGCCGAGCCGGCGCCCGCCGCCGCCGACCCCATGGAGGCCGCCCAGGCGCTGTTCAGCGAGGGCCGTTTCGCCGAGGCCGAGGCCCTGCTCAAGCAGGTGCTGACCGAGGACAACGAGCATGCTGCCGCCCTGATTCTCTACGCCCGTTGCCTGGCCGAACGCGGTGAGCTGGGTGAAGCCGAAGCCGTGCTCAACGCCGTGAAAGGCGACGAGCACAAGCAGGCTCTGGCTGGCGCCAAGGCCCAGCTGACCTTCCTGCGCCAGGCTGCCGACCTGCCGGAAGTGGCCACCCTGAAGAGCCGCCTGGCACAGAACGCGGAGGATGACGAAGCGGTGTACCAGCTGGCGGTGCAGCAACTGGCCCGCCAGCAGTACGAGGCCGCGCTGGACGCCCTGCTCAGGCTGTTCGTGCGCAACCGCAGCTACCAGGACGGCCTGCCGCACAAGACCCTGCTACAGGTGTTCGACCTGCTCGGCGGCGACCATCCGCTGGTCACCGCCTACCGCCGCAAGCTGTACCAGGCGATCTACTGAGAGCAGCTGCAAGCGGCAAGTCTCAAGCTGCAAGCGGAATCAGGAGCCATACGTCTTCCTACAGCTTGTAGCTTACCGCTGCTCTTGCCAGTGATAGATCGGCGCATCCGCACCGGTCTCCATGCGAATCTGCTCGCAGTGGCGCAGGCGTACCAGCAAGCGCTTGCCCGCGGCCTCGCCCCCTGCCAGCGCCGCCAACTGTGCCAGCAACCTCGGTCCTTCGACCTGCCCGGCATCGCGCACCAGTTGCAATGCGGTCTGCCACAGGGCGTCCGCCGCTTCGACCGGGGCGGCTGACGGCCCCTCAGCGGCGACGGGCGCGACGGCGACACGCTGCGCCAGCTGCGCCCAGTCCTCGGCATCCAGCTCCAGCGTCAGGTCCACTGGCCAATCCCCGATCCGCCCACGGATACGCACCATACTCACCCTCCCATTCGAAGCCGCCATGCTCCCATGACGACGACAGGCTGGCCAGCCGAGCAATAAAGTTGTTATAACGTAACAAATTTATTGCCCTCACGCCGGAGACTCCCATGCGCCACCTGTTGCTCGCCCTGCCCTTCGCTCTGCTGCCCCTGGTCGCCGCCCAGGCCCACGAGCATGACCATGACCATGACGAACACGCCCATGACAGCCTGGGCGCCCATGAACATGGTGTCGCCAGCCTGAACGTGGCACTGGACGGCAACCTGCTGGAGCTGCAGCTGGAAAGCCCGGCCATGAACCTGGTCGGTTTCGAGCATGCCGCCAAGAGCGAGGCCGACAAAGCCAAGGTCGCGGCAACGAGGCGTGAGCTGGAACAGCCCATCGGCCTGTTCGCCCTGGCCAGCGGTGACTGCAAGACCCGCGAGGTGGAGCTGGAAAGCCCGTTGTTCGGCGACGCGGACCACGAGCACGAGCACGAGCACGAGCACGAGCACGAGCACGAGCATCATGAGCATGAAGGCGAGCACAGCGATATCCAGGCCTTCTATCGCTTCGAATGCGCCAACAGCGCCAAATTGCAGCAACTGGATCTCAGCGAACTGTTCAAGCGTTTCCCCGCGACCGAGAAGATTCAGGTACAACTGATCGGCCCGAACGGCCAGCAAGGGATGCAACTGACACCGGCACAACCGCGCCTGAGTTTCTGACGCCACGTCCCGTTGCAGGAGCGAGCCCTGTTCGCCGCGCCGTTGCCATTGGCCCGTTCGAGCGCACGGCTCGCTCCTCGCTGAGCGCATTTTCCCGACACGCAGCAGACCATGACCCAACCTCTGATCGAACTCGCCAACCTCGGCTTCGCCTGGCCCGGACAGGCGCAGTTGCTGGACATCCCCAACTTCACCCTGGCGCGCGGTGAAACCCTGTTCCTCAAAGGCCCGAGCGGCAGCGGCAAGACCACGCTGCTCGGCCTGCTCGGCGGCGTGCAGCGCGCCCAGAGCGGCCACATCCGCCTGCTGGGACAGGACCTCGCACAGCTCTCCGCCGCCGCGCGCGACCGTTTCCGCGTCGACCACACCGGCTACATCTTCCAGCAGTTCAACCTGCTGCCGTTTCTTTCGGTACGCGAAAATGTCGAGCTGCCCTGCCGCTTCTCGCGCCAGCGCGCCGAACGCGCGCAACAGCGCCACGGCAGCATCGATGCGGCCGCCACGGCACTGCTCGAACACCTGGGCCTGCGCGCCGAGCTGCTCGAGCGTCGTGCTGACGAGCTGTCGATCGGCCAGCAGCAACGCGTCGCGGCGGCCCGTGCCCTGATCGGCCAGCCGGAACTGGTCATCGCCGATGAACCCACTTCGGCCCTGGACTTCGACGCCCGCGAAGCCTTTCTCCAGCTGCTGTTCGCCGAATGCCGCGCCGCAGGCGCCAGCCTGCTGTTCGTCAGCCATGACCAGAGCCTGGCCGCGCTGTTCGACCGCAATGTCTCGCTGAGCGAGCTGAACCGCGCCGCCAAGCCCGTCGAGGTCTGAGATGCATCTGATCCGTATCGCCCTGGCCAGCCTGGCCAACCGCCGCTTCACCGCCCTGCTCACGGTGTTCGCCATCGCCCTGTCGGTCTGCCTGCTGCTGGCTGTCGAGCGCGTACGCACCGAGGCCCGCGCCAGCTTCGCCAGCACCATCAGCGGTACCGACCTGATCGTCGGCGCCCGTTCCGGCAGCGTGAACCTGCTGCTGTACTCGGTGTTCCGCATCGGCAACGCCACCAACAACATCCGCTGGGACAGCTTCGAGCACTTCGCCAATCATCGCCAGGTGAAATGGGCCATCCCCATTTCCCTCGGCGACTCACACCGCGGCTACCGGGTAATGGGCACCAGCGGTGCCTATTTCGACCACTACCGCTATGCCCGCAGCCAGTCGTTGCGGCTGGCCCAGGGCCGCGCCTTCGCCGACGATCCGTTCGAGGTGGTACTGGGCGCCGAAGTCGCACAAGCGCTGGGCTACGGCCTCGGCGAGAAGATCGTGCTGGCCCATGGCGTCGCCACCATCAGCCTGGTCAAGCACGATGACAAGCCCTTCACCGTGGTCGGCATCCTCGAGCGGACCGGCACTCCCGTCGACCGCACCCTGCACATCTCGCTGGCGGGCATGGAGGCCTTGCACGTCGACTGGCAGAGCGGCATGCCGGCCCGTGGCGATGCGCGGGTGAGTGCCGATCAGGCACGCGCCATGGACCTGCAACCCAAGCAGATCACCGCCTTCATGCTCGGCCTCAACAGCAAGATCGCCACCTTCAGCCTGCAACGCGAGATCAACGAATTCCGTGGCGAGCCGATGCTGGCGATCCTGCCCGGGGTGGCGCTGCAAGAACTGTGGAGCCTGATGGGCACCGCCGAGCAGGCACTGTTCGTGGTGTCGCTGTTCGTCGTGCTGACCGGCCTGATCGGCATGCTCACGGCGATTCTCACCAGCCTCAACGAACGTCGCCGGGAGATGGCCATTCTGCGCTCGGTCGGCGCCCGCCCCTGGCATATCGCCAGCCTGCTGGTGCTGGAGGCCTTCGCCCTGGCCCTCGCCGGCGTGCTGTTCGGTCTCGCCCTGCTGTACCTGGGCATCGCCCTCGCTCAGGGCCATGTGCAGGCCAACTACGGCCTGTACCTGGCACTCAGTGCTCCAACGGGCTACGAGTGGAAATTGCTCGGGAGCATCCTCCTCGCCGCCCTGCTGATGGGCAGCGTGCCCGCCTGGCGCGCCTACCGGCAGTCACTGGCCGACGGCCTGTCGATCAGGCTCTGAGGCCAAACAGGGGGCGTCTGGCGTACACTGCGCGGGCGCCCCTGAAACGAGGTTCTTCATGTCCCGTCCCCTGCTCGCCACCCTGCTGCTGACCCTGGCACTGCCACTGGCCGCTGCCGAGGTGCGCGAACTCACCTGGTCCGAACTGATTCCGCCCAACGCCCCGCCGCAGATTGTCGACCCGGCGCCCATCCACGACCTCTCGCAGCTGGCGGATGCCCTGTCCGAGTCGGGCCCGGCCGCCACGCAGCAGGCGCCGGCAGCACCGGTGGTGAAGGAGCTCAACGGGCAGAAGGTCAAGTTGCCAGGCTACATCGTGCCGCTCGACGTCACCGATGAAGGGCGGGTCGTGGAATTCCTGCTGGTGCCTTACTTCGGCGCCTGCATCCACGTACCGCCACCGCCGTCGAACCAGATCGTGCATGTCACCAGTGAGCTCGGCGTGCTGCTCGATGCGCTGTACCAGCCGTTCTGGGTCGAGGGACCGATGAAGGTGGAGCACATCACCAGCGAACTGGCCGAGGTCGGTTACCAGATGGAAGCGGACAAGATCTACGCCTACGAACTGCCCGACAGTTGATCCGGATCGGCTGTAGGAGCGGTTGTAGGAGCGGCTTCAGCCGCGAAATGAACGACGAACAGATCCCAGACATGAAAAAGCCAGACATCACGTCTGGCTTTTTCATGTCCGTCAGCATCAGCCACGACTGGCGACGCGATTGTCTCGCTCGAAGCGCAGCTCGCTTTCCGCCCATTGCCGCCAGGAGCGCACCTTGGACCGCTCGGCGCCGTTGCGCTCGGCACGCGCCAGCGCCTCCAGGCCGGCCTGCCAGCGCGACTGCTCCAGTTCCAGCTGCGCCACGTACAGCCAGTGCTTGCCGTTGCCGCTGCGCTCGGCCAGCGGCCGCAGCACACGCACGGCGGCGACGCGGTCACGCGCCTGCCACCAGAACAGCCCCAGGCGCTCCTGACGGGCAGCCGTGTTGGCCAGCAGGCCACTGTCGAGCATGCCCTTGAGCAGCTTCGCGCCCTGCCAGGGCTGGTCGGCAGCGCCTGCCAGCAGCACCAGGTTGTCCAGTTCCGACTCGCTGAAACGCAGGCCCTTGCTGTGCGCTGCACGCAGGGTGGCCAGGGCCTTGTCGTTGCTGCCAGCCATCTGCTGCAGACCGGCCAGCTGGCGCCAGCCCTTGGCATCGTCCGGTTTGCGCGCCAGCAACTGGCGCTGCCAGCGCTCGGCCTGGGCATAGCGCTTCAGATCGGCATTGGCGCCCACCAGGAACTGCAGCCAGATATCCGCAGCACGCGGGTTGGCCTGCACGTAGCGTTCGGCCAGCGGCAGCGCCTTGGCTGGCTGGTTCATGCCCTGATAGGCCTGCACCAGCATCTGCAGCACTTCCTCGGAGGCACTGCCCTGGCCCGGCGCCAGCAGCTCGACGACCTTGGCGTAGCGCCGCTCGCCCAGGTTGAGCTTGGCCAGGTTGAGGCGTTCGACGACCAGCATCTCGTCGTCCAGCTTACCGCTGCGTACCGCCTTGTCCAGCCAGTCGATGGCCTGCGCGTTGTTGCCCGCCGACCAGGCCACATAGGCCTTGCTGCGCCAGATCAGCGCCTCCTCGAGGCTGCCGCCAGACGCCTTGACCGCGTCCAGTGCCTTGCGGGCCGCCGCGTAATCGCCTTTCTGCTGCGCGACCTGCGCGCTGTTCAGGGCACGGAACACGGCCGGGTCGACGGTTTGCTGGGCCATGCCGGGCACGGCCGTAGCACTGAGCATCACGAGCAACAACCAACGGTACATGGTCAGCTCCTTTCCAGTCGGAAGTAGAGGGTTTTCACCGCTTCGCGATCCACCGCGAGACCGCCCTCGGTCCGAGGTGCGAAGCGCCAGCGTGCCGCAGCCCGACGCGCTTCGCGCTCGAACACGTTACGGGGGCTGGCTTCCAGCACGCGGATGTTCTCCACGCTGCCGGCGCGATTGATGGTGAAAGCCAGTTTGACGAAACCTTCGATGCCACGGCGCAGGGCGTGATCCGGGTACTTGGGACGCACGTCGTTGAGCGGCATGACCTCGCTTTCCATACCGCCCATCTGCCCGCCCGACTCGCTGGCATTGCTCGGCGGGGTCGGTGCCGGCGCGCCCGGAGCCAGCCCGGACAGGCTCGGCGCCGGCGCGCTGTTGACGGCGATGCCGCTGGCCAGGCTGGGCAGCTGGATGTCCAGTGCCGGCAGGTTGGCATTCGGCGTGGCCGTCTGCGGGGTCGGCGGCGTGGGCGGTTGCGGGGTCTGCGGTTGCGGTGGCTGGGGCGCCTGCTGGCGAGTGCGGCTGGCCGTCTCGCTGGCATTGCCATCCATGCGCACGAAGTTGGCCACGCTGACCGGGTCCTGGCTGACCTTCGCGCTGGGCGGTGCAACCATGTAGAGCATCAGGGCGAACAGCCCCAGGGCCATCAGGCAGGCACCGAGAAACGACAGCGGCAGGCGCATCAGTTGACTCCGCTACCGGCAGCCAGGGCGACGTCCTGCACACCGGCCAGACGCGCCTGATCCATCACCTGGACCACCAGGCCGGTGCGTGCGTCCTGGTCGGCCTGCACCACCACCGCGCCATCCGGCTGGTCGACGCGCATGCGCTCGACGTGCGCACGCACGCTGCGGATGTCCACGGGTTGCTTGTCCATCCAGATCTGCCCGTCGGCCGTGACGGCGATGAGGATGTTGCCCTTGTCCTGCGGGCTGGCGGTTTCCGCCTGCGGGCGCTGGACCTCGACCCCGGACTCACGAATGAAGGAGCTGGTGACGATGAAGAAGATCAGCATGATGAAGACCACGTCGAGCATCGGCGTAAGGTCGATGCCGGTGTCTTCGTCCTGCTGGTGGTGGCGACGCATTCTCATGTTGGGCGATCTCAGTCGTGACGCAGCTGGTCGGCCAGCCGCTCGATGGCCTGGCTGGCTTCGCGCTCGAGGCGCGCCAGGCTGAACAATCCGGGAATGGCCAGGACCATGCCGGCCATGGTCGGCAGGGTCGCCTGCCAGACGCCTGCGGCCATGCCGCGCGGGTTACCGGTGCCGTTGAGGGCAAGCACATCGAACACCGCGATCATGCCCAGCACGGTGCCGAGCAGGCCCAGCAGCGGATACAACGCCACCAGGGTCTTGCCCAGGCGCAATGGCGCCGCCAGCTGCTGGCGCGCCTGCGCCAGCCAGGCCAGGCGCACGGCGCGCTGCCAGTTGCCGTTGTCGTCCGCCAGCACCTGCTGCCAAGCCTCGCGGCGCTCGTGGACCCAGAGCGGGAAGATCCTGCGCATGTACCAGAAGCGCTCGAACACCAGGGTCCAGAACAGGATGCAGAGCACCGCCAGCGCCCACATCACCACGCCACCGGCGCTCATGAAGTCGAGCAGCGCATAGGCGCTGTCGACCGCACGCAGCCAGAAGGCGAACAGATCAGTCACGGCGCGACGCTCCCGACAGGTGCAGGGCGATCAGGCCCGCGCTCTGCTGCTCCAGAACCTGGATCAGCCCCTTGCTGCGGCTGGCCAGCAGGCTGTGCAGGAACAGCAGCGGGATCGCCACCACCAGGCCCAGCACGGTGGTCACCAGCGCCTGGGAAATACCATCGGCCATCAGGCGCGAGTCCCCGCCACCACTCTGGGTGATGGCCTGGAAGGTCACGATCATGCCAGTCACGGTACCCAGCAGCCCCAGCAGCGGGGCGACGGCGGCCAGTAGCTTGAGCAGGCCCTGGCCTTTCTCCAGCGGCGGCGTTTCCTGGAGGATCGCCTCGTCCAGTTTCAGCTCCAGGGTTTCCAGGTCGGCCAGCTGCGGCTTGGCGCCCAGCACGCCGATCACCCGCCCGAGCGGATTGTCGTCACGCGGCGCGCTGAGGTCATGCATCTGCGCCTTGACGCCACTGCCCACGCGAGCCAGATAGACCATCCGCCACAACGCCAGCAACAGGCCCAGGCCGCCCAGCACGACGATCACCCAACCGACCAGGCCGCCCTGTTGCAGGCGATCCCACAACGTCGGCTGCTGCTGCAGCTGCGCCAGCAGGCTGCCACGGCTCGGGTCGACAGGCAGGGTCGCCAGCGCCTCGGTGCTGCTCAGATAATCCTCGACCTGTCCCAGGCCCGACGGCTGGCGCGGCGGAGCGACCAGTTGCCCGGCGTCGGCGTCGTAACGCAGGAAGGCATCCTCGCCATAAGCGCCGAAGGTGCCGACACGCAGCACCTGCTGCTCCTGGCGCGAGCCATCGGCATTGACCACCGGCAGCGTCACGCGCTCGATGCGGCCACTGGCGGCCAGGTCTTCGAGCAATAGCATCCAGTAGCTGTCGAGGTCATCGGCGGACGGCAGCGAACGGCTCTCGGCCAGTGCCTTGAGACGCTTCAGGCGCTCCGGGTACTGCGCATTGAGCAGGCTGTCCTGCCATTGACCGGCAACATCCCCGGCGCTCTGACGCACCACGCCGAACAATTCACCCAGGTGGCCGACACGCTGGGCCAGCAGTTTTTCCTGCTCGGCCAGTTCGGCCTCCTGGCGGTCGAATTCGGCCTTCAGGCGTTCGCTCTCGGCCTTCTGCGCATTCAGCGCGGAACGAGCGCTCGCGAGCAGTTGCGCCTGCTCGCTGCGCTTGGCCAGAAAGGCCTGCTCGCGCTGCTGCATGGCGCTGGCTTCGGCCGCACGCTCGCTGCGAATGCGCTGCAGCAGTTGATCGGGACTCAGGGTTTCGGCCACGGCGGCCAATGCCGGCAACAGGCTGAGCGCCAGTACGGCTACAACACGACGACTCATTGTGCGGCCTCCTCGGCCAGGGTCTTGATCGGCAGGGACAGCACGGCGGGCGCCTGCTGCTGGCGGGCGATGGCGATGGCCTGGGTCAGCGGACGTCGAGCACCGCCGTCGAGCACCTGCCAGGCCTTGGCCTGCGGGTTCCACCAGCCGCTCTCGTGCGCATCCAGGGTCTGGTAATACAGCATGCTGCGGCCAAGACGCAGGAACTCGACGCTGCGCGAGCTGCCGTCGGCCTGGCTCAGCTCGCCGCGCCAGGCTTCCAGGGTGCGGCCATAGTCACTTTCGATCTGATAGGCCTCGAGGATGCGGCGGTACTTGTCGGCCAGGCTGACGTCGGCACGCGGCAGCAAGTCCTTGAGCTGGGCCAGGCGATCCTCACGCTCCTCCGGCAGGAACGGCAGGTCGGCGGCGATGAACTCGCCCAGCACCTCGACCATCCGGACCATCTGCGGGCTCACCGCCTCCTGGGTACGTTCGATGCCGTCGAGCTGCTTCTGGTAGCTGGCCAGCTCCTGGCGCTGGGCGTCGACCAGGTCGCGCAGCTGACTGTTATAACCTTTCAAAGCTTCAGCCTGCTGCAAGGCATTGCGGTACTCATTGAGCATCTCGCGGCTGGCATCATCCAGCTGCTCGACGCGGCCCTGGGAGGCCTTGGCCTCGGCGGCCAGACGCTGGCTTTCGTCCAGCGCGGCATCCAGCGGCGCAGCAGCCAGCGAGCCGCTCGCCAACAGCAGGGCGACGGCCAGGGAACGGAGGGGGAAGCGATTCATGCGCAGGGGGTCCTCGACAGACAGGCTTGCTTCAAAAAGAGAAACATTATCATCTAGAGATGCATTCTAAGCAATGGGACAAAGCTCCGTGGCAGAGCCCACCGATCTATTGAGCCAGGTCAAAAAGCGAATTGTTGCTTGGCTTAGCATTGATTCCAGCCAAAGACACAACCGACTCGAACTGGAGCTCGCTATGTACAAGTCACTGTTCACTGCCTCACTGCTGGCCCTCGCCATCGCTGCCCCCGTCGCTCAGGCCCACCAGGCTGGCGACATCATCGTTCGTGCCGGTGCCATCACCGTTGATCCGCACGAAGACAGCGGCAACATCGATCACGCCGTTCTGGGCAAGGTCGCCGGCAGCGGCGCTACGCTGAACAGCGACACCCAGCTGGGCCTGAACTTCGCCTACATGGTCACCGACAATTTCGGTATCGAACTGCTGGCTGCCACCCCGTTCAGCCATGACGTCGGCGTGAAAGGCATGCCGGGTGCCTTCGCCGGTCTGAATGGCAAGCTGGGCAGCCTCAAGCACCTGCCGCCGACCATCAGCGCCATCTACTACCCGCTGGACAAGAGCTCTGCCTTCCAGCCGTATGTCGGCGTCGGCATCAACTACACCTGGTTCTTCGATACCGAGCTGAGCAGCGAAGCCGAAGGCAAGGGCTTCAGCGGCCTGGACATGAAGGACTCCTGGGGTCTGGCCGGGCAGATCGGCATGGACTACATGCTGAGCGACAACCTGATGCTCAACGCCCAGGTGCGCTATATCGATATCGACACCACCGGCACCACCTACCTGGCCGGCGACAAGGTCAAGGTGGACGTGGACGTCGACCCCTTCGTCTACATGGTGGGTCTGGGTTACAAGTTCTGATAACCCCGGGCAAAAGAAAAAGCCGGCTTTCGCCGGCTTTTTCTTTTCCTCCTGCTCAGAGCCCGAGCAACAGTCGCAGCCCTTCGCGCAAGGGCGTCTGTTCCGGCATCACGTAGTGCGCCTGCAGGCGCGAATTGTCGGCCCGCGAATGGCGGATATCGCCAGCCCGTGCCGGCAGGTGCGTCACCTGTGGCAGGCCGCCGTACAGCGTGCCGATCTCGGCCAGCAGCTGGTTGAGGCTGACCGCCTGGCTCCAGCCGACGTTGACCGGTTCGAGCACTGCCTGCTGGTTGAGCAGGCCCTGCATCAGCAACGCGACCAGATCGCCGACATAGAAGAAATCGCGCGTCTGCTCGCCATCGCCGAAGACGCTGATCGGCAGGCCCTGCTGCGCACGCTGGGTAAAGATGCTGATCACCCCGGAATACGGCGAGGACGGATCCTGGCGCGGCCCGAAGATATTGAAGAACCGAAACACCGCCGGCTCCAGGCCATGCTGGCGACGATAGAAATCGAGGTAATGCTCGCCGGCCAGCTTGTCCGAGGCATAGGGCGTCAACGGCGCCTTGGCGGTGGCTTCGTCGATCGCCACGCCCTCGCCATTGTTGCCGTAGATGGCCGCGCTGGAGGCGTAGACGACACGCCGCACGCCCTGCTGGCGCATGGCCTCGCAGACGTTCAGGGTACCGATGAAATTGCTCTGGTGCGTCGCGACAGGGTCATCCACCGAGGCCTGTACCGAGGCCACCGCCGCCAGGTGCGCGACCCCTGCACAGCCGGCTACAGCTTCGGCGACGATCTGCGCGTCGGCCACGTCACCCTCGATGAAGCGCAGGTGCGGGTTGTCCAGCGGCAGGTTGCTGCGCTTGCCCATGGACAGGTTGTCCAGCACGCGCACGTCATGACCGGCCGCAAGCAGTGCGTCGACCAGATTCGAGCCGATGAAGCCGGCCCCGCCCGTTACGAGAAATTCAGCCATGGCGATAGTAGCGATCCAGTAGGTTGGACAGACCCGCACGCCAGGCGCGCGGCTTGATACCGAAAGTGTGAAGAATCTTCTTGCAGGCCAGTACCGCATGCTGCGGTTCATCGGCGGCATCCGGGCGAGCGGCATGGGCTTGCGCCGACACGTCCTCGACCAGGTTGCTGCGGTAGTTGCGCGCCTCCGTCAGCACCGCCTGACCCAGGCTCAGCGACGTGCTCGCCTCATGCCCGCCATAGTGGTAGGTACCCCACAGCGGTGACTCGCAATCGAGCTGCTTGAGCACCGCGAGAATCACCCGCGCGGCGTCGTCTACCGGCGTCGGGTTGCCGCGCCGATCATCGGCCAGGAACAAGGCGTCGTCACGCTCGGCACGCAGCAGAAAACGCCCCAGGCGGCCCTCGCGACTGTCATCGAGCAGCCAGCCGAAGCGCAGCAGCACATGTCGCGGGCAGATCGCCCGCACACTCTGCTCCAGGCGCCACAGGGCCTGGCCGCGCACGCCGAGGGGGATGGGTTCTTCCTTCTCGCTGTAGGCCGTCACCCGCGAGCCGTCGAACACCCGGTAGCTGGAAGGTTGCAAGAGCACGATGGAATGGTGCTGGCACAGCTCGGCCAGACGCTCCACCGCACGCTCCTGGGTCGCCAGGCGCGACTCGGCGACCGACTCGGCCTGGAACCAGTCGAAGTAGTACGCCAGGTTGATCAGCGCGTCAGGACGCGTATCGTCGAGCAAGTCGGTCAGGCTCGCGGCATCCCAACCGTTCTCCGGCGGCCTGGGCGCGAGGAAGCCAATGTCCTCCTCGGCACCCAGACGGATCAGCGCTTGCCCCAGGGCACTGCCGCCGCCCAGCAGCATCAGGCGCATTCGCATAGGCTAGAGCCCGCTCCGCTTAGAACGGGATATCGTCGTCGAAGCTGTCGTAGTCAGGCGCCGGCTGGGCCTGCTGCGGAGCCGGACGCTCCTGACGCGGGGCCTGCTGCGGCTCACGCTGAGGCGCCGGGCGCGACTGGCGCGGTGCGCCGCTGTCGTCACCGCTCGGACGACCGCCGAGCAGCTGCATGGTGCCCTGCATGTCGACGATGATTTCGGTGGTGTAACGCTTGATACCGTCCTTTTCCCACTCGCGGGTCTGCAGCTTGCCCTCGATATACACCTGCGAACCCTTGCGCAGGTATTCGCCGGCGATCTCGGCGACCTTGCCGAACAGGGCAACGCGGTGCCACTCGGTCTTCTCGACCTTCTGACCGGTCTGCTTGTCGGTCCACTGCTCGCTGGTGGCCAGGCTCAGGTTGGTGACCGCATTGCCGCTGGGCAGGTAGCGTGTTTCCGGGTCCTGGCCGCAGGTGCCGACCAGAATGACTTTGTTAACCCCACGGGCCATAACGTTCTCCTAGACTCGGCACGCCACTGGTGCCGATGCGATCAGGCGCTCCAGAGACGTGCGATCCACTTGTTGGGTATCGACTTTGATATAGATGGCCGCTTCATCGGCCACCACCACGGCGTCCGCCACTCCCGGCGTCGCCTTGAGGCGTTCGACCAGTTCGACATCGGCCAGTGCCGCGGCATCGAGCGGCAGGCGCAAACTGGTCACGTACGGCGGTTCGCGCATAGTAACAGCAATGGCCAGCCAAATCGCACAGAGCACTGCACAGCCGATGAACACCCCGCCCAGGCCGACATGCTGGTACAGCCAGCCACCGAGAATGCCGCCCAGCGCCGCGCCGAGGAACTGGCTGGTGGAATAGACCCCCATCGCCGTCCCCTTGCCACCGGCCGGCGCCACCTTGCTGACCAGCGACGGCAGCGACGCCTCGAGCAGGTTGAACGCGGTGAAGAACACCACGATGCCCAGCACCAGCGCACGCAGGCTGTGGCCGAACAGGGCGAAATAGAGCTCGCAGGCCAGCAGGACGCTGACGGCGCCGAGCAGCACGCGCTTCATCTGGCGTTTCTTCTCGCCATAGATGATGAACGGCACCATGCCGAAGAAGCCGATCAGCAGCGCGGTCAGGTAGACCCACCAGTGCTCTTCCTTGACCAGCCCGCCCTCTTCCACCAGCGCCAGCGGCAGCGCGACGAAACTGGCCATGAGCACCGCATGCAGCGCCAGGATGGCGAAGTCCAGGCGCAGCAGGTCGCCATGCTTCAGGGTCGGCCATAGCGCCTGGGCGGCCACGCCGGACTCGCGATGCTGCAGCGGCCCGGCGTCCCTGGGCACCACGCCGGCGACGATCAGGATGCCCAGCAGCGCCATGCCCGCCGTCGCCCAGAACAGGCCGGACAGACCGAACGCGCGGGTCAGCAGTGGGCCGACCACCATGGCCACGGCGAACGACAGGCCGATGCTCATGCCGATCATGGCCATGGCCTTGGTGCGGTGCTGCTCGCGGGTCAGGTCGGACAGCAGCGCCATCACCGCCGCCGAAATGGCGCCCGCGCCCTGCAGCACGCGCCCGGCGATCACGCCCCAGATGGAATCGGCGTTGGCCGCCACCAGGCTGCCGGCGACGAAGATCAGCAGACCCACATAGATCACCGGGCGCCGCCCGATGCGGTCGCTGATGATGCCGAACGGAATCTGCAGCACGGCCTGGGTCAGACCATAGGCACCAATCGCCAGCCCGATGAGTGCCGGTGTACTGCCGGCCAGATCCATGCCGTAGGTGGCCAGCACCGGCAACACCATGAACATGCCCAGCATACGAAACGCGAAGACCATCGCCAGGCCACCGGCCGCGCGGGTCTCGCTACTGCTCATGCGCTCGCTGTGCGGATCGTGCATCGAATCAATCCCGAGGAAATCAGCCGGCGATTCTAGCAGCCGCCGCCGTTTCGGCACAGGCACACACTTTGCCGCAGGCTAGGCGCAAGCCCTATACTCGACCGTTTTCCGCCCGCCCAGCGAGGCCGTTGTAAGTGGACAAAATCCTGATCCGTGGGGCCCGCACCCACAATCTGAAGAATATCGACCTGACCCTGCCGCGCGACAAGCTGATCGTGATCACCGGCCTGTCCGGCTCCGGCAAGTCCTCCCTGGCGTTCGACACGCTCTACGCCGAGGGCCAGCGCCGCTACGTCGAGTCGCTGTCGGCCTATGCCCGGCAGTTCCTGTCGATGATGGAGAAGCCTGACGTCGACACCATCGAGGGGTTGTCCCCGGCGATTTCCATCGAGCAGAAATCCACCTCGCACAACCCGCGTTCGACCGTCGGCACCATCACCGAGATCTACGACTACCTGCGCCTGCTCTACGCCCGCGTCGGCACCCCACGCTGTCCGGACCATGACGTGCCGCTGGAGGCGCAGACCGTCAGCCAGATGGTCGATCAGGTGCTGGCCCTGCCGGAAGGGCGCAAGCTGATGCTGCTGGCCCCGGTGATCCGCGAACGCAAGGGCGAGCACCTCTCGGTGTTCGAGGAGCTGCGCGCGCAGGGTTTCGTCCGCGCCCGGATCAACGGCAAGCTGCATGAGCTGGACGAGTTGCCCAAGCTGGACAAGCAGAAGAAGCACTCCATCGACGTGGTGGTCGACCGCTTCAAGGTGCGCGAAGACCTGCAGCAGCGCCTGGCGGAGTCCTTCGAGACCGCCCTCGGCCTGGCCGACGGCATCGCCCTGGTGGCGCCCCTCCCAGCCGAAGGCGACAAAGAGCAGGGCGAGGAAGGCGACGAGATCATCTTCTCCGCACGCTTCGCCTGCCCGCACTGCGGCCACTCGATCAGCGAGCTGGAACCCAAGCTGTTCTCCTTCAACAACCCCGCTGGCGCCTGCCCCACCTGCGACGGCCTGGGGGTGAAGCAGTTCTTCGACACCAAGCGCCTGGTCAACGGCGAGCTGACCCTCGCCGAAGGCGCCATTCGCGGCTGGGACCGCCGCAACGTCTACTACTTCCAGATGCTCGGCTCGCTCTCGAGCCACTACGGCTTCAGCCTGGAAGAGCCGTTCGACGAACTGGCGGCCGAGCACCAGAAGGTGATCCTGTTCGGCAGCGGCACGCAGAGCGTCGACTTCAAGTACCTCAACGACCGTGGCGACATCGTCAAGCGCTCGCACCCCTTCGAGGGCATCATCCCCAACCTCGAGCGCCGCTACCGCGAAACCGAGTCGGCCAGCGTGCGCGAAGAGCTGGCCAAGTTCCTCAGCACCCAGCCCTGCCCGGATTGCCGCGGCACCCGCCTGCGCCGCGAGGCACGCCACGTCTGGGTCGGCGAGAAGACCCTGCCGGCGGTCACCGGCCTGCCGGTGGGCGATGCCTGCGACTACTTCGGCGAGCTGCACCTGAGCGGACGACGCGGCGAGATCGCCGAGAAGATCCTCAAGGAGATTCGCGAGCGCCTGCAGTTCCTGGTCAATGTCGGCCTCGACTACCTGACCCTCGACCGCAGCGCCGACACCCTCTCCGGCGGCGAGGCGCAGCGCATCCGCCTGGCCAGCCAGATCGGCGCCGGCCTGGTCGGCGTCATGTACATCCTCGACGAGCCGTCCATCGGCCTGCACCAGCGCGACAACGAGCGCCTGCTGGCCACCCTCACCCACCTGCGCAACCTGGGCAACACGGTGATCGTGGTCGAACACGACGAGGACGCCATTCGCCTGGCCGACTACGTGGTGGACATCGGCCCGGGCGCCGGCGTGCACGGTGGGCGGATCGTCTCCCAGGGCACACCGGACCAGGTGATGGCCGACCCCGAGTCGCTGACCGGCAGCTACCTGTCCGGGCGCAAGAAGATCCAGTACCCGGCGACCCGCACCCCGCGCGACAAGAAGAAGTCGCTGAAACTCAAGGGGGCGCGCGGCAACAACCTGCGCAAGGTCGACCTGGAGATTCCGGTCGGCCTGCTCACCTGCGTCACCGGTGTCTCCGGCTCGGGCAAGTCGACGCTGATCAACAACACCCTGTTCCCGATCACCGCTACCGCGCTGAATGGCGCCACCAGCCTGGAAGCCGCGCCGCATGACTCGTTCGACGGCCTGCAGCACCTGGACAAGGTGGTGGACATCGACCAGAGCCCGATCGGCCGCACGCCACGCTCCAACCCGGCGACCTATACCGGCCTGTTCACGCCGATCCGCGAACTCTTCGCCGGCGTGCCGGAGTCGCGCTCGCGCGGCTACGGGCCGGGGCGCTTCTCCTTCAACGTCAAGGGCGGGCGCTGCGAAGCCTGCCAGGGCGACGGCGTGATCAAGGTGGAGATGCACTTCCTGCCGGATATCTACGTGCCGTGCGACGTGTGCAAGGGCAAGCGCTACAACCGCGAAACCCTGGAAGTGAAGTACAAGGGCAAGAGCATCACCGAAGTGCTCGACATGACCATCGAGGATGCCCGCGCCTTCTTCGACGCCGTGCCGGCGATCGCCCGCAAGCTGCAAACCCTGATGGACGTGGGCCTCTCGTACATCAAGCTGGGCCAGAGCGCGACCACGTTGTCCGGCGGCGAGGCGCAGCGGGTCAAGCTGAGCCGCGAGCTGTCCAAGCGCGACACGGGCAAGACCCTGTACATCCTCGACGAGCCGACCACCGGCTTGCACTTCGCCGATATCCAGCAACTGCTGGACGTGCTGCACCGCCTGCGCGACCACGGCAACACCGTGGTGGTGATCGAACACAACCTGGACGTGATCAAGACCGCCGACTGGCTGGTCGATCTCGGTCCGGAGGGTGGCTCCAAGGGCGGCATGATCATCGCGACCGGTACGCCCGAAGAGGTGGCGGCGAACCCGGCATCGCATACCGGGCACTTCCTCAAGCCACTGCTGGAAAGAGACAGCGACAAGCGATAGGTCGCAAGCGGCAAGCCAGAGCGGCAAAAAAAAGCCAGAGCATTAGCTCTGGCTTTTTCTTGTGGCTTGCAGCTTGTAGCTTGCCGCTCACATCTGGCTTTGCAGGTACTTCTCGAGCCCCAGCTTGTCGATCAGCTGCAGCTGGATTTCCAGCCAGTAGGCATGATCTTCCTCGGTGTCCTTGAGCTGCGCCAGCAGGATGTCGCGGCTCGGGTAATCCTGATGCTGCTCGCACAGCTCGATGCCCTTGCTGAGGGCCGCACGCACTTCGTACTCCAGGGCCAGGTCCAGCTTCAGCGCCTCGGGCACCGTCTGCCCGTAGGTGAAGGGGTTCGGCGCCATGTCCGGCACGCCCTCCAGGAAGATGATGCGCTTGAGCAGGGCATCAGCGTGCTGGGTTTCCTCTTCCATCTCGTGGTTGATGCGCTCGTAGAGCTTGCTGAAGCCCCAGTCCTCATACAGCCGCGAATGGATGAAGTACTGGTCGCGGGCGGCCAGCTCACCCTTGAGCAGGTGCTTGAGGTAGTCGATGACTTCGGTGTGGCCTTTCATGCCGGGCAATCCTTGTAGCGTTCGTTGGCAGAGTGCAATGCTCCGCCTCACACCTGATTCGGTCAAGCAAAAGCACAACGCCTCCACGGGGGAGGCGTTGCGGTCTACTGACGCACGGCTGTGCGTCCTTCAGGCTCAGGCCAGGTCGAAACGATCCAGGTTCATCACCTTGGTCCAGGCGGCGATGAAGTCCTTGACCAGCTTCTCCTTGCCGTCGCCACTGGCATAGACCTCGGCGTAGGCACGCAGTACCGAGTTGGAGCCGAACACCAGGTCGTTACGGGTGGCGGTGTACTTCACCTGGCCATCCTTGCGAGCCCGCCCTTCGAACACCTCGCTGCTGCTGTCGGTGGCCTTCCACTCAGTGCCCATGTCCAGCAGGTTGACGAAGAAGTCGTTGGACAGCACGCCGACCTTGTCGGTGAACACGCCATGCTGGCTGCCGTCATGGTTGGCACCCAGTACACGCAGGCCACCCACCAGCGCCGTCAGCTCGGGCGCTGTCAGGGTCAGCATCTGCGCCTTGTCGACCAGCATCGCTTCGGTCGGCACACCCAGATTGCCCTTGCTGTAGTTGCGGAAGCCATCGGCTGCCGGCTCCAGCACATCGAACGACTCGACATCGGTCTGGTCCTGACGTGCATCGACACGGCCAGCAGCGAACGGCACCTCAGCCGTGACGCCAGCAGCCTTGGCAGCCAGCTCCACGCCCACGTTACCGGCGAGCACGATCACATCCGCCAACGACGCCTTGCCGGAGGCCTGCTGGATCTCCACCAGCTTCGGCAACACCTTGAGCGCACGCTGGTTGACCGCCCAATCCTTCTGCGGCGCCAGGGCCAGACGCGCACCATTGGCGCCACCGCGCTTGTCACCACCGCGGAAGGTCGAGGCCGAAGCCCAGGCCACGGACACCAGGTCACCGACCGACAGACCGGAGGCCGCGATCTTCGCCTTCAGGTCGGCGATATCGGCGGCGCTCGGGTTGTGCGTGGCGGCTGGCAACGGGTCTTGCCAGATCAGGTCTTCCTTCGGCACTTCCGGGCCGAGGTAGCGCGCTTTCGGCCCCATGTCGCGGTGCGTCAGCTTGTACCAGGCACGGGCGAAGGCATCGGCGAACGCCTGCGGATCTTCGTAGAAGTGCTTGGAGATCTTGCCGAACCCAGGGTCGAAACGCAGGCTGAGGTCAGTGGTCAGCATGGTCGGCTTGTGGAATTTACCGGGCACGTGCGCATCGGGAATGATCTCCGGTGCATCCTTGGCCACCCACTGCTTGGCACCAGCCGGCGACTTGGTCAGCTCCCATTCGAACTTGAACAGGTTCTCGAAGAAGTTGTTGCTCCACAGCGCCGGGGTCTTCGTCCAGGTAACCTCGAGGCCGCTGGACACGGTGTCCTTGCCATGGCCAGTGCCGAAGTCGCTGGTCCAGCCAAGGCCCTGGGCCTCGATGGGTGCGGCTTCCGGCTCCGGTCCCTTGTGCGACTCAGGGGCTGCACCGTGGCACTTGCCGAAGGTGTGACCACCCGCGATCAGCGCGACGATCTCTTCGTCGTCCATGGCCATGCGGTTGAAGGTAGCGCGGATGTCCTTGGCTGCCTCCAGGTAGTCACCACTGGCGTTCGGACCTTCCGGGTTCACGTAGATCAGGCCCATGTGGGTGGCACCGAACGGTGCGGCCAGCTCGCGCTCGTCGTTGACGCGCTTGGGATCGACACCCAGCCAGGCGATCTCGGCGCCCCAGTTGACGTCCTGATCCGGTTCCCAGACGTCCTCGCGACCACCGGCAAAGCCGAAGGTACGGAAGCCCATGGACTCGAGCGCCACGTTACCGGCGAGGATGTAGAGGTCGGCCCAGGAAATCGCCTGGCCATACTTCTGCTTGATCGGCCACAGCAGGCGGCGCGACTTGTCGATATTGACGTTGTCCGGCCAGGAGTTCAGCGGAGCGAAGCGTTGCTGGCCACGACCACCGCCGCCACGGCCATCGGTGGTGCGATAGGTACCGGCCGAGTGCCAGGCCATGCGGATGAACTGCGGACCATAGTGACCGAAGTCCGCCGGCCACCAGTCCTGGCTGTCGGTCATCAGCCTGACCAGGTCGGCCTTGAGCGCCTTGTAATCGAGCTTCTTGAACGCTTCGGCGTAATTGAACGTCTCGCCGAGCGGGTTGGATCGGTCGGAATGCTGGTTCAGCAAGTCCACACGAAGCTGATTCGGCCACCAATCTCGATTGGTCGTGCCGCCACCTGCAACGTGGTTGAACGGACATTTACCTTGGTTCGACATGCTTCTCTCCTTCTCCTCATCGGGTCGATTGCAGCCTGTGCAATCAACAATGGGACAAGCCTAGACCCGCTTTGTCAGGCGAACCAATTCATGAAGTGTAACGAGCCGATAGCTATTTTCTTTCGTCTAAGGAGGCCGTGAATGCCGAGCGAGCGGCAGCACCACCCGCCGTGGGGCCGCAGAACGTCGGGAGGGCCTGGCAGAAATGACAGGCAACAAAAAACCGGGCACTAGGCCCGGTTTCTCGTACAGCAAACGACTTACTCGGCAGCTTCTACCGAGCCGGCGACCGGACGGTCAACCAGTTCGACGTAAGCCATCGGGGCGTTGTCGCCAGCGCGGAAACCGCACTTGAGGATGCGCAGGTAGCCGCCGTTACGGGTGGCGTAGCGCTTGCCCAGATCGTTGAACAGTTTGCCAACGATGGCTTTCGAACGGGTACGGTCGAAGGCCAGACGACGGTTGGCAACGCTGTCTTCCTTGGCCAGGGTGATCAGCGGCTCGGCAACGCGACGCAGTTCCTTGGCTTTCGGCAGGGTAGTTTTGATCAGCTCGTGCTCAAACAGCGAGACCGCCATGTTCTGGAACATGGCCTTGCGGTGAGCGCTGGTGCGGCTGAGGTGACGGCCACTTTTACGATGACGCATGGTTCAATTCCTTACCAAACTGTTTCGTTCGGTGATGATGACGATCAGGCAGTGGCCTTATCGTCTTTCTTCAGACTTGCCGGCGGCCAGTTGTCGAGGCGCATACCGAGGGACAGACCGCGAGAAGCCAGAACATCCTTGATTTCGGTCAGGGATTTCTTGCCCAGGTTCGGGGTTTTGAGCAGCTCTACTTCGGTACGCTGAATCAGGTCGCCGATGTAGTAGATGTTCTCTGCCTTGAGGCAGTTGGCCGAACGTACGGTCAGTTCCAGGTCATCGACAGGACGCAGCAGGATCGGATCGATCTCGTCTTCCTGCTCGACCACAACCGGCTCACTGTCACCCTTGAGGTCGACGAACGCGGCCAGCTGCTGCTGCAGGATGGTCGCGGCACGACGGATGGCCTCTTCAGGATCCAGGGTACCGTTGGTTTCCAGGTCGATAACCAGTTTGTCCAGGTTGGTGCGCTGCTCGACACGAGCGTTTTCCACCACGTAGGCAACACGACGTACCGGGCTGAACGAAGCATCCAGCTGCAAGCGACCAATGCTGCGGCTTTCATCTTCGTCGCTCTGGCGAGCGTCGGCTGGCTCATAGCCGCGACCACGAGCTACGGTGAGCTTCATGTTCAGCGAGCCATTGGAGGCCAGGTTGGCGATTACGTGGTCGCCGTTGACGATTTCGACATCGTGATCCAGCTGAATATCGGCAGCGGTAACGACGCCCGGGCCCTTCTTGGACAGAGTCAGGGTCACTTCGTCACGGCCGTGCAGCTTGATAGCCAGACCTTTCAGGTTGAGCAGGATCTCGATGACGTCTTCCTGCACACCTTCGATCGCGGAGTACTCGTGGAGTACGCCGTCGATCTCGGCCTCGACTACTGCACAGCCAGGCATGGAGGACAACAGGATGCGACGCAGCGCGTTGCCCAGGGTATGGCCGAAACCACGCTCGAGAGGCTCGAGGGTGATCTTGGCGCGGGTCGGACTGACCTCCTGCACATCGATGTGACGGGGGGTCAGGAACTCATTTACCGAAATCTGCATGGATGCACCTATTTTCTAGCCCTTACTTGGAGTAGAGCTCGACAATCAGGCTCTCGTTGATGTCAGCGGAGAGATCGCCACGAGCCGGTACGTTCTTGAACACACCAGACTTCTTCTCGGCGTCTACTTCTACCCACTCAACGCGGCCGCGCTGGGCGCAGAGCTCAAGAGCCTGAGCGATGCGCAGCTGGTTCTTCGATTTCTCGCGAACAGCAACTACGTCGCCAGCTTTAACCTGGTAGGACGGTACGTTTACGGTCTGACCGTTGACGCTGATTGCTTTGTGCGAAACCAGCTGACGGGATTCGGCACGGGTAGCGCCAAAGCCCATACGGTAAACCACGTTATCCAGACGGCACTCCAGCAGTTGCAGCAGGTTTTCGCCGGTGGCGCCCTTCTGGCTGGCAGCTTGCTTGTAGTAACCGCTGAACTGACGCTCCAGAACGCCGTAGATACGACGGACTTTCTGCTTCTCACGCAGCTGGGTACCGTAGTCGGATTGACGACCACGGCGCTGACCGTGAATACCGGGAGCTGCTTCGATGTTGCACTTAGATTCAAGCGCGCGAACACCACTCTTCAGGAAGAGATCGGTGCCTTCACGACGAGACAGTTTGCACTTGGGACCAATGTAACGAGCCATTTCTCACTGTCTCCTGTTTACACGCGACGCTTCTTCGGCGGACGGCACCCGTTGTGCGGGATAGGCGTCACGTCGGTGATGCTGGCGATTTTGTAGCCGCAGGCGTTCAGAGCACGCACAGCGGATTCGCGACCTGGGCCTGGACCCTTGACGTTCACGTCGAGGTTCTTCAGACCGTACTCCAGTGCAGCCTGACCAGCGCGCTCGGCGGCGATCTGGGCGGCGAACGGAGTGGACTTACGCGAGCCGCGGAAGCCCGAACCACCGGAGGTAGCCCAGGACAGGGCGTTGCCCTGACGGTCGGTGATGGTCACGATAGTGTTGTTGAAAGACGCGTGGATGTGGGCGATGCCATCAACCACTGTCTTTTTGACTTTTTTACGAGTACGAGCAGCAGGTTTTGCCATGACTAAATTCCTGTCGATTCGCGAATGCGATTACTTGCGGATCGGCTTACGCGGGCCCTTACGGGTGCGAGCGTTGGTCTTGGTACGCTGACCGCGAACCGGCAGACCTTTACGATGACGCAGGCCGCGGTAGCAACCCAGATCCATCAAGCGCTTGATCTTCATATTCACTTCACGACGCAGGTCGCCTTCGGTATTCACCTTGGCTACTTCGCCACGCAGCTGTTCGATCTGCTCGTCAGTCAGATCCTTGATTTTCGCAGCCGGATTTACGCCGGTAGCGGCACAGATTTTCTGTGCAGTGGTGCGACCAACACCGAAGATGTAGGTCAGCGAGATAACAGTGTGCTTGTTATCCGGAATGTTAACGCCTGCAATACGGGCCATTCAGTGGAACTCCAATTGACAGCTACCTACGCCCCGGAAGCCAAGAAATAGGGCGCGAGATATTAACGCTGTAAAAACAAATAATCAACCCGGCAGCGCACTAGCTGCCGGGCTTATCACGCGTGGTTCACACTCAGCCTTGGCGCTGCTTGTGACGCGGCTCTGCGCTGCAGATCACCCGCACGACACCTTCGCGACGGATAATTTTGCAGTTACGGCACAGCTTTTTCACCGATGCACGAACTTTCATTACCAACTCCTCGAACCTTACGGGTGGATCAGCGGAGCATGCCGCTGCCATAACCCTTCAGGTTGGCTTTCTTCATCAGGGAATCGTACTGGTGAGACACGAGGTGAGATTGCACTTGGGACATGAAGTCCATGACAACCACGACCACGATCAGCAACGAGGTCCCGCCAAGGTAGAACGGAACGTTGGCCGCCACCACCAGGAACTGGGGCAACAGGCACACGGCCGTCATGTACAGAGCACCGAACATGGTCAAGCGGGTCAGTACGCCATCGATATAGCGTGCCGACTGCTCGCCCGGACGGATGCCCGGAATAAAGGCACCGGACTTCTTCAGGTTTTCCGCTACGTCTTTCGGGTTGAACATCAGCGCTGTGTAGAAGAAGCAGAAGAAAATGATCCCTGCACTAAACAGCAGAATGTTCAACGGCTGACCAGGAGCGATAGCCTGCGAAATGTCCTGCAGCCAGCCCAGACCTTCGGACTGACCGAACCAAGACCCCAGCGAGGCCGGGAACAGCAGAAGGCTGCTGGCGAAAATGGCCGGGATCACGCCCGCCATGTTCACCTTCAACGGCAAGTGGCTGGTCTGCGCAGCGAAGACCTTGCGGCCCTGCTGACGCTTGGCGTAGTGCACCGCAATGCGACGCTGACCACGCTCGATGAACACCACGAAACCGATGATCGCTACTGCCAGCAGGCCGATGGCAATCAGGGCGAAGATGTTGATATCGCCTTGACGGGCAGACTCGAAAGACTGCCCGATTGCCGCCGGCAGACCGGCCACGATGCCAGCAAAAATCAGCATCGAGATACCGTTGCCGACACCGCGCTCGGTGATCTGCTCGCCCAGCCACATCATGAACATCGCGCCCGCCACAAAAGTGGTGACCGCCACGAAGTGGAAGCCGAAATCGACCGAGAACGCTACGCCCTGACTGGCCAGACCAACGGACATGCCGATGGCCTGGACGAATGCCAGGGCGAGTGTGCCGTAGCGGGTGTACTGGCTGATCTTGCGACGGCCAGCTTCACCTTCCTTCTTCAACTGCTCCAGCTGCGGGCTGACGGCGGTCATCAGCTGCATGATGATCGATGCCGAGATGTACGGCATGATCCCCAGTGCAAAGATGCTCATCCGCTCCAGCGCGCCGCCGGAAAACATGTTGAACAAGCTAAGAATGGTCCCCTCATTCTGCCGGAACAGATCCGCCAGTCGGTCTGGGTTGATGCCAGGAACCGGGATGTGCGCACCTATCCGGTAGACGATGATCGCCAGGAACAGGAAGCGCAGTCGAGCCCAGAGTTCGGACAACCCGCCACCTGCCAGCGCTGAGAG
This sequence comes from Ectopseudomonas khazarica, assembly GCF_017915135.1. Lineage (NCBI taxonomy): Bacteria > Pseudomonadati > Pseudomonadota > Gammaproteobacteria > Pseudomonadales > Pseudomonadaceae > Ectopseudomonas > Ectopseudomonas khazarica. The sequence goes on from NZ_CP068551.1 coordinate 4,569,309, forward strand.
AGCACCTTGCTTAGCCATTTAGTCCTCGAACTTACCGCCAGCTGCTTCGATAGCCGCACGCGCACCCTTGGTGGCGGCGATACCTTTCAGGGTGACCGCACGGGTAACCTCACCGGACAGCATGACTTTGACGCGCTGTACGTGTTGGCCTACCAGGTTGGCATCCTTCAGAGCCTGCAGAGTAACGACATCGCCTTCAACCTTGTTCAGCTCGGAGGTACGCAGTTCAGCGCGATCCATAGCCTTCAGGGAAACGAAGCCGAACTTCGGCAGACGGCGGTGCAGCGGCTGCTGACCACCCTCGAAGCCCGGAGCGATGGAGCCACCGGAGCGGGAGGTCTGACCTTTGTGACCACGGCCACCAGTCTTGCCCAGACCGCTACCGATACCACGGCCCGGACGGTGCTTTTCGCGACGGGCACCCGGCGCGGAACGCAGATCGTTCAGTTGCATGATTAACCCTCCACCTTCAGCAGGTAGTAAGCCTTGTTGATCATGCCGCGGTTTTCCGGAGTATCCAGAACCTCTACGGTGTGACCGATGCGACGCAGGCCCAGGCCCTTGACGCAAGCTTTGTGATTGGCCAGACGGCCATTGGTGCTCTTGATCAGAGTCACTTTGACGGTGTTAGCCATGGTTAGAGAATCTCCTCGACGCTCTTGCCACGCTTGGCCGCAACGGATTCCGGAGACTGCATGGTCTTCAGACCTTCGAAAGTGGCATGAACCACGTTCACCGGGTTGGTCGAGCCGTAGCACTTGGCCAGAACGTTCTGCACACCAGCCACTTCCAGCACGGCACGCATGGCGCCGCCGGCGATGATACCGGTACCTTCGGAAGCCGGCTGCATGAACACCTTGGAGGCGCCGTGAGCGGACTTGATCGGGTACTGCAGAGTGGTGCCGTTCAGATCCACCTGGATCATGTTGCGACGCGCAGCTTCCATCGCCTTCTGGATGGCAGCCGGTACTTCACGGGACTTGCCACGGCCGAAACCGACGCGACCCTTGCCATCACCCACTACGGTCAGTGCGGTGAAGGTGAAGATACGGCCACCTTTGACGGTCTTGGCAACGCGGTTAACCTGAACCAGCTTCTCGATGTAGCCTTCGTCGCGCTTTTGGTCGTTATTTGCCATAACTTAGAACTCCAGCCCGCCTTCACGAGCAGCATCAGCCAGCGCCTTGACGCGGCCGTGGTACTTGAAGCCAGAACGGTCGAATGCCACTTGAGTCACACCAGCGGCTTTCGCACGCTCAGCAACCAGCGCACCAACTTTCTTGGCTGCGTCGACGTTGCCGGTGGCGCCATCACGCAGAGCTTTGTCCAAGGTAGAGGCGCTGGCCAGAACCTTGCTGCCGTCGGCCGAGATGACCTGGGCATAGATGTGCTGCGAAGAGCGATACACGCACAGACGCACGGCTTCGAGCTCGTGCATTTTCAGGCGTGCTTTGCGAGCGCGACGCAGACGAGTAACTTTTTTGTCGGTCATTTCTCAGCCCCTTACTTCTTCTTGGCTTCTTTACGACGGACAACTTCATCCGCGTAACGAACGCCTTTGCCCTTGTACGGCTCAGGACGACGGAAGTCACGGATCTCCGCAGCCACCTGACCCACCAGTTGCTTGTCGATACCCTTGATCAGGATTTCGGTCTGGTTCGGGGTTTCGGCCACGACGCCTTCCGGCAGTTCGTAGTCGATCGGGTGGGAGAAGCCCAGAGCAAGGTTCAGCACCTGGCCTTTGGCTTGAGCTTTGTAGCCCACACCTACCAGTTGCAGCTTACGCTCGAAGCCTTGGCTGACACCGATGACCATGTTGTTCACCAGAGCGCGAGTAGTACCGGCCATGGCACGGTTCTGCTGGTCGCCGTTACGAGCAGCGAAACGCAGCTCGCTACCTTCCTGGATCACTTCCACGGACGAATGAACGTTCAGTTCCAGAGTGCCCTTGGCACCCTTCACCGAGAGCTGCTGACCGGCGAGTTTGATCTCGACACCAGCTGGCAGCGCGACGGGGTTCTTAGCAACGCGAGACATGCTTATCCCCCCTTAGAACACGGTGCAGAGCACTTCGCCGCCGACACCGGCAGCGCGCGCAGCGCGATCCGTCATCACACCTTTGTTGGTGGAGACGATGGAAACACCGAGACCGCCACGAACCTTCGGCAGGTCATCGACGGATTTGTATTGACGAAGGCCAGGACGGCTCACGCGCTTGACTTCCTCGATGACCGGACGGCCTTCGAAGTACTTCAGCTCGATGGACAGTTGTGGCTTGGCTTCGCCATTTACTTCGTAACCCGCAATGTAACCCTCGTCCTTCAGAACTTTGGCTACAGCCACCTTCAGAGTGGAAGACGGCATGCTTACGACGGACTTTTCAGCCATCTGGGCATTACGGATACGAGTTAGCATGTCCGCTAACGGGTCCTGCATACTCATGGGCTAGACGCTCCTGATACAAAAAGAACAGCCCGAGGGCTGTGGGATCATCCAAAAGCTCGGCACGGAAATACCAGGCTCAGGAGAGCCGGACATTCTAGAGACCGATCAAAAATGAAGCAAGCCCCAAAAGGGGCTTGTTCAATAAAAGGCAAAGCCGGCACAAGGCCGGCTCTGCTTTCAGCTACCGCTGATTACCAGCTGGCTTTCACCAGGCCCGGTACGTCACCGCGCATGGCGGCTTCGCGCAGCTTGTTACGCGACAGACCGAACTTGCGGTAAACGCCGTGCGGACGGCCGGTGATGCGGCAACGGTTACGCAGGCGCGAGGCGCTGGCGTCACGTGGCTGCTTCTGCAGGGCGACCTGCGCTTCCCAACGAGCTTCCGGAGTGGAGTTCGGGTTAACGATGATCGCTTTCAGCTCGGCACGCTTCTTGGCGTACTTGGCAACCGTTTGCTGACGCTTCAGCTCACGGTTCTTCATGCTCATTTTGGCCATTTTCCAGACTCCGATCAGTTGCGGAACGGGAAGTTGAAAGCACGCAGCAGAGCGCGGCCTTCATCATCGTTACGGGCAGTGGTAGTCAGGGTGATGTCCAGACCACGCAGCGCATCGATCTTGTCGTAATCGATTTCCGGGAAGATGATCTGCTCTTTCACGCCCATGCTGTAGTTGCCGCGGCCGTCGAAGGACTTGGCATTCAGGCCGCGGAAGTCACGCACGCGCGGCAGGGAGATGGACAGCAGACGATCCAGGAACTCGTACATACGCTCGCGACGCAGAGTGACCTTGACGCCAATCGGCCAGCCTTCACGAACCTTGAAACCTGCGATCGACTTGCGGGCATGAGTCACGACGACTTTCTGACCGGTGATCTTCTCGAGGTCGGCAACGGCGTTCTCGATGACTTTCTTGTCACCGATCGCTTCGCCCAGGCCCATGTTCAGGGTGATTTTGGTGATGCGCGGAACTTCCATCACGTTGGCCAGCTTCAGTTCTTCCTTCAGCTTGGGCGCGATTTCCTTCCGGTAAATCTCTTTCAGTCGTGCCATGGTGTTCTACCTATGATTCTCAAGCGCCAACCGGCTTTTGGGTGGACTTGAAGACACGAATTTTCTTGCCGTCTTCGACCTTGAAGCCAACGCGATCAGCCTTGTTGGTTTCAGAGTTGAAGATGGCAACGTTGGAAGCGTGCAGCGGCGCTTCTTTCTCGACGATACCGCCTTGAACGCCCGACATCGGGTTCGGCTTGGTGTGGCGCTTCACCAGGTTGATGCCGCCAACGACCAGACGGTCGTCAGCGAGAACCTTGAGCACCTTGCCACGCTTACCTTTGTCTTTGCCGGCGATCACGATGATCTCGTCGTCACGACGAATCTTTTGCATGTCGGATCTCCTTAAAGCACTTCAGGGGCGAGCGAGACGATCTTCATGAACTTCTCGGAACGAAGTTCACGGGTCACTGGCCCGAAAATACGGGTACCGATCGGCTCTTGCTTGTTGTTCAGCAGAACAGCAGCGTTGCCGTCGAAGCGGATGATCGAACCGTCAGCACGGCGAACGCCGTGACGGGTACGAACGACCACTGCGGTCATGACCTGACCTTTCTTCACTTTGCCGCGCGGAATTGCTTCCTTGACGGTGACCTTGATGATGTCGCCGATGCCGGCGTAGCGACGATGCGAGCCGCCCAGCACCTTGATGCACATGACGCGACGTGCACCACTGTTGTCAGCCACATCGAGCATGGATTGAGTCTGAATCATAAAATTTCTCCGACCCTTAGCTCTTAGACTTCTACGGCGCGTTCAACGACTTCAACCAGCGCCCAGGACTTGGTCTTGGACTGCGGGCGGGTTTCACGGATGGAAACCTTGTCGCCGATCTTGCACTGGTTGGATTCGTCGTGAGCGTGCAGCTTGGTCGAACGCTTGACGTATTTACCGTAGATCGGGTGCTTGACGCGACGCTCGATCAGAACGGTGATGGTCTTGTCCATCTTGTCGCTGACAACACGGCCGGTCAGCGTACGGACTGTTTTTTCAACTTCGGCCATGATCACTTACCTGCCTGCTGGCTGAGGACAGTCTTGACGCGAGCGATGTCGCGCTTCACTTGCGAGAGCAGGTGCGACTGCCCCAGCTGGCCAGTTGCCTTCTGCATACGCAGATTGAACTGGTCGCGCAGCAGCTCGAGCAGTTGCTCGTTCAGCTGCTGTGCGCTTTTTTCACGAAGTTCGGTCGCTTTCATCACATCACCGTCCGCTTAACAAAGGTGGTGGCGAGCGGCAGCTTTGCAGCAGCCAGGGCGAAGGCCTCGCGCGCCAGCTCTTCGGATACGCCTTCGATCTCGTACAGGACTTTGCCTGGCTGGATCTGGGCTACCCAGTATTCAACGCCACCCTTACCTTTACCCATACGCACTTCGAGAGGCTTCTTGGTAACCGGCTTGTCCGGGAAGACGCGGATCCAGATCTTGCCGCCACGTTTTACGTGACGAGTCAGAGCACGACGAGCGGACTCGATCTGACGAGCGGTGAGACGACCGCGGGCGACAGACTTCAGCGCGAACTCGCCGAAGCTGACTTTGCTACCGCGCTGAGCCAGACCACGGTTGTGGCCGGTCATCTGCTTGCGGAACTTCGTACGCTTTGGTTGCAACATGATGCGTACTCCTTATTTCTTAGCAGCTTTACGAGGAGCGGGCGCTTGCGGCTTCAGCTCTTCAGTGCGGCCACCAATGACCTCACCCTTGAAGATCCAAACCTTGACGCCGATCACACCGTAAGTGGTGTGCGCTTCGTAGGTGGCGTAATCGATGTCGGCACGCAGGGTGTGCAGGGGCACACGACCTTCGCGATACCACTCGGTACGAGCGATTTCAGCGCCGCCGAGACGACCACTCACCTGGATCTTGATGCCCTTGGCACCAATGCGCATGGCGTTCTGTACAGCGCGCTTCATGGCGCGACGGAACATAACGCGACGCTCCAGCTGCTGAGCTACGCTCTGCGCAACCAGCATACCGTCGAGCTCCGGCTTGCGGATCTCTTCGATGTTGATGTGCACCGGCACACCCATTTGCTTGGTCAGGTCCTGACGCAGCTTCTCAACATCTTCACCTTTCTTGCCGATCACGATGCCGGGACGAGCGGTGTGGATGGTGATGCGTGCGGTTTGAGCCGGACGAGCGATGTCGATACGGCTAACGGACGCGCTTTTTAGTTTGTCTTGCAGGTATGCACGAACCTTCAGGTCGGCATTCAGATAGTCGGCGTAATTGCGACCGTCTGCATACCAGACCGAGGTGTGATCCTTGACGATTCCCAGGCGGATGCCAACGGGATGTACTTTCTGACCCATCTGATCGACTCCGTTACTTGTCCGCAACCTTGACAGTGATATGGCAAGACCGCTTGACGATGCGATCAGCACGGCCTTTGGCACGCGGCATGATGCGCTTAAGCGAACGCCCTTCGTTGACGAAAACGGTGCTGACCTTCAGGTCATCAACGTCTGCGCCTTCGTTGTGCTCGGCGTTGGCAACGGCCGACTCCAGCACTTTCTTCATGATCTCGGCGGCTTTCTTGCTGCTGAAAGCCAGCAGGTTGAGCGCTTCGCCCACCTTCTTCCCGCGGATCTGGTCGGCGACCAGGCGAGCTTTCTGGGCGGAGATGCGAGCGCCCGACAACTTAGCGGCTACTTCCATTTCCAAACCCCTTAACGCTTGCCTTTCTTGTCGGCAACGTGACCACGATAGGTACGAGTGCCGGCAAATTCGCCCAGTTTGTGGCCGACCATGTCTTCGTTCACGAGAACCGGGACATGCTGACGACCGTTATGCACGGCGATGGTCAAACCGACCATCTGCGGCAGGATCATCGAACGACGCGACCAGGTTTTAACCGGCTTGCGATCATTCTTTTCCACCGCCGCTTCGACCTTCTTCAGTAGGTGAAGATCGATAAAAGGACCTTTTTTCAGAGAACGTGGCACTGTCGTATCCCTCTATTTACTTGCGACGACGGACGATCATGTTGTCGGTGCGCTTGTTAGCACGGGTCTTCGCGCCCTTGGTCGGGAAGCCCCATGGCGACACCGGATGACGACCACCGGAGGTACGACCTTCACCACCACCGTGCGGGTGATCAACCGGGTTCATGGCAACACCACGAACGGTCGGACGAACACCACGCCAGCGCTTGGCGCCAGCCTTACCCAGCGAACGCAGGCTGTGCTCGGAGTTCGAGACTTCGCCCAGGGTCGCACGGCACTCAGCCAGGACTTTGCGCATTTCGCCGGAGCGCAGACGCAGAGTCACATAAGCACCTTCACGCGCGATCAGCTGAGCGGAAGCACCAGCGGAACGAGCGATCTGCGCGCCTTTACCCGGCTTCAGCTCGATACCGTGAACGGTCGAACCCACCGGAATGTTGCGCAGCTGCAGGCTGTTACCGGCCTTGATCGGAGCCATGATGCCCGCGATCAGTTGGTCGCCAGCTACAACGCCTTTCGGGGCAATGATGTAGCGACGCTCACCGTCGGCGTACTTCAGCAGAGCGATGTGAGCAGTACGGTTCGGATCGTATTCCACGCGCTCGACAGTGGCAGGGATGCCATCTTTGTCGTTGCGACGGAAGTCGACCAGACGGTAATGCTGCTTGTGACCACCACCAACGTGACGCGTGGTGATACGGCCGTTGTTGTTACGACCACCGGACTTCGACTTCTTCTCGAGCAGCGGAGCGTACGGAGCGCCTTTGTGCAGCTCCTGATTGACCACCTTGACCACAAAACGGCGGCCAGCGGAAGTCGGTTTGCATTTAACGATTGCCATGATGCACCCCTTCCTTACTCAGCACTGCTGGTGAAATCGAGATCTTGGCCCGGCTGAAGGGAGATAACTGCCTTCTTCCAGTCGTTACGCTTGCCCAGACCGCGAGCGGTGCGCTTGCTCTTGCCCAGAACGTTCTGGGTAGTAACGCGCTCAACCTTCACGCTGAACAGGCTTTCGACGGCCTTCTTGATTTCCAGCTTGGTCGCATCGGTAGCGACTTTGAAAACGAACTGACCTTGCTTGTCAGCCAGAACCGTGGCCTTCTCGGAGATGTGCGGGCCAAGCAGCACTTTGAATACGCGTTCCTGGTTCATCCCAGCAGCTCCTCGAATTTCTTCACGGCCGAAACAGTGACCAGCACTTTTTCGTACGCGATCAGGCTGACCGGATCGGAACCCTGGACGTCACGTACATCGACGTGCGGCAGGTTGCGGGCAGCCAGGTACAGGTTCTGATCGACCGCGTCGGATACGATCAGCACATCGTTCAGACCCAGGCCGTTCAGCTTGCTCAGCAGAGCCTTGGTTTTCGGCGCTTCGACAGCGAAGTCTTCAACCACTACCAGACGGTCGGTACGAACCAGCTCAGCAAGGATGGAGCGCAGGGCTGCGCGGTACATCTTCTTGTTCAGCTTCTGATCATGGTTACGGGTGGACGCTGCGAAGGTCACACCACCGCCACGCCAGATCGGACCACGGGTGGTACCCGCACGAGCACGACCGGTACCCTTCTGACGCCACGGGCGCTTACCGCCACCGGAAACGTCGGAACGGGACTTCTGGCCTTTGGTGCCCTGACGGCCGCCGGCCATGTAGGCCACGACTGCTTGGTGAACCAGGGTCTCGTTGAACTCGCCACCGAAGGTCGCTTCGGACACTTCGATCGCCTGAGCGCCATTTACATTCAATTGCATCTCAGATTCTCCCCTTACGCCTTGACAGCCGGACGAACGATAACGTCGCCGCCAGTAGCGCCCGGAACGGCACCCTTGACCAGCAGCAGATTACGCTCGGCGTCTACGCGAACAACTTCCAGGGACTGCACGGTCACGCGCTCGGCGCCCATATGACCGGACATCTTCTTGCCCTTGAATACACGACCCGGGGTCTGGCACTGACCGATGGAACCCGGTACACGGTGCGAAACGGAGTTACCGTGAGTGTTGTCCTGGCCGCGGAAGTTCCAACGCTTGATGGTACCGGCGAAGCCTTTACCTTTGGACTGACCGGTCACGTCGACCAGTTGACCAGCTTGGAAAATTTCAGCGTTGATCAGATCGCCAGCCTGGTAGTCGCCTTCTTCAAGACGGAATTCCAGAACGGTACGACCTGCCGCGACGTTCGCCTTGGCGAAGTGGCCAGCTTGAGCCTTGCTAACACGCGAGGCACGACGCTCACCGACAGTGACCTGCACTGCACGATAGCCATCGGACTCCTCGTTTTTGAACTGGGTGACGCGATTCGGTTCGATCTCGATGACCGTGACCGGAATGGAGACACCTTCTTCGGTGAAAATGCGGGTCATACCGCACTTACGACCGACTACACCAATAGTCATGTTGTAAACCTCATGAGTGTACGGGGCTTTCACCCGCTATGGCCGCCCATTTCAGAGCGTTACACGACTAAAACCGCCAGGTTTTAGCCGAGGCTGATCTGCACTTCCACGCCTGCCGCAAGGTCGAGCTTCATCAGCGCATCAACGGTTTTATCCGTCGGCTGGACGATGTCCAGAACACGCTTATGAGTGCGGATTTCGTACTGATCACGCGCGTCTTTGTTGACGTGCGGGGAAATCAGAACGGTATACCGCTCCTTACGAGTAGGCAGAGGAATCGGACCACGCACCTGAGCACCAGTACGTTTCGCGGTTTCCACGATTTCCTGGGTAGATTGATCGATCAGGCGATGGTCAAAAGCCTTCAACCGAATACGGATTTGTTGGTTTTGCATTTTGACCTCAGATTCCAAGCTGCTAATCCCCACAGACGGACTACGCCCGTTCGAGGGAGGCGCAATTGTACGGATGCCCCCCAGGGGTGTCAACTTTTAACCAGTTCAAAAGAAAAGGGCCCCGAAGGGCCCCTTTCTTTCAAGCGGATCGTTGATTACTCGACGATCTTGGCAACCACGCCAGCGCCGACGGTACGACCGCCTTCGCGGATCGCGAAGCGCAGGCCGTCTTCCATGGCGATCGGCTTGATCAGGGTGACAACCATCTTGATGTTGTCGCCCGGCATTACCATCTCAACGCCTTCCGGCAGTTCGCACGAACCGGTCACGTCAGTGGTACGGAAGTAGAACTGCGGACGGTAGCCCTTGAAGAACGGGGTGTGACGACCACCTTCTTCCTTGGACAGAACGTACACTTCAGCTTCGAACTTGGTGTGCGGCTTGATGGTGCCCGGCTTGGCCAGAACCTGACCACGCTCAACTTCATCACGCTTGGTGCCGCGCAGCAGCACGCCGCAGTTCTCACCAGCACGACCTTCGTCCAGCAGCTTGCGGAACATCTCAACGCCGGTGCAGGTGGTCTTGGTGGTCGGACGCAGACCAACGATTTCGATTTCTTCCTGGATCTTGACGATACCGCGCTCTACACGACCGGTAACAACAGTACCGCGGCCGGAGATCGAGAATACGTCTTCGATCGGCATCAGGAACGGACGGTCGATGGCACGAACCGGCTCAGGAATGTAGCTGTCCAGAGTCTCGACCAGCTTCTTAACAGCGCTGGTGCCCATTTCGTTGGTGTCTTCGCCGTTCAGAGCCATCAGCGCGGAGCCGATGATGATCGGAGTGTCGTCACCCGGGAAATCGTAGGTGCTCAGCAGGTCGCGAACTTCCATCTCGACCAGTTCCAGCAGCTCAGCGTCGTCAACCATGTCGGCCTTGTTCAGGAACACGACGATGTACGGTACGCCAACCTGACGGGACAGCAGGATGTGCTCACGGGTTTGCGGCATCGGGCCGTCGGCAGCCGAGCAGACCAGGATCGCGCCGTCCATCTGGGCAGCACCGGTGATCATGTTCTTCACGTAGTCGGCGTGACCCGGGCAGTCAACGTGCGCGTAGTGACGAATGTTGGAGTCGTACTCTACGTGCGCAGTGTTGATGGTGATACCACGAGCTTTTTCTTCCGGAGCGCTGTCGATCTTGTCGAAGTCGACCTTGGCCGAACCGAAAACTTCGGAGCAGACACGGGTCAGAGCAGCGGTCAGAGTGGTCTTACCGTGGTCAACGTGACCGATGGTGCCGACGTTGACGTGCGGTTTGTTACGTTCGAATTTTTCCTTAGCCACGACAGTAAACCTCTTACTTAAAGGGCGGGATTAGCCTTGTTTTTTAACCAGTGCTTCGACGATGTTCGCCGGAGCCTCTGCGTACTTGGAGAATTCCATGGAGTAGCTGGCGCGACCCTGGGACATGGAACGAACGTCGGTAGCGTAACCAAACATCTCGCCCAGCGGAACTTCGGCACGGATGACCTTGCCGGAGACCGAATCTTCCATACCCTGGATCAGACCACGACGACGGTTCAGGTCACCCATCACGTCACCCATGTAATCCTCAGGAGTCACCACTTCCACTTTCATGATCGGCTCGAGCACCTTGCCGCCACCCTTCTGGGCCAGCTGCTTGGTCGCCATGGAGGCAGCGATCTTGAACGCCATCTCGTTGGAGTCGACGTCGTGGTAGGAACCATCGAACACGGTAGCCTTCAGGCCGATCAGCGGATAGCCGGCGACGACGCCGTTCTTCATCTGCTCTTCGATACCCTTCTGGATAGCCGGGATGTATTCCTTCGGTACCACACCACCAACGACCTCGTTAGTGAACACCAGGCCTTCAGTGATGTTGCCCTTGTCGTCCACGTCCGGAGTCGAGAAGCGAATCCAGCAGTGACCGAACTGACCGCGACCACCGGACTGACGAACGAACTTGCCTTCGATCTCGACAGCGTCCTTGGTGATGGTTTCACGATAGGAAACCTGCGGCTTACCGATGTTGGCTTCAACGTTGAACTCGCGCTTCATGCGGTCAACGAGAATGTCCAGGTGCAGCTCACCCATACCGGAGATGATGGTCTGACCGGTTTCCTCGTCAGTCTTGACGCGGAACGACGGGTCTTCCTGAGCGAGCTTGCCCAGAGCGATACCCATCTTCTCCTGGTCAGCCTTGGTTTTCGGCTCTACAGCTACCGAAATCACCGGCTCCGGGAAGTCCATACGCTCGAGGATGATCTGCTTCTCGGGATCGCACAGGGTTTCACCAGTGGTGACGTCCTTCATGCCGATCAGAGCAGCGATGTCACCAGCGCGTACTTCTTTGATCTCTTCACGCTGGTTGGCGTGCATCTGCACCATACGACCAACGCGCTCTTTCTTGCCCTTCACGGAGTTGATGACCGACTGGCCAGACTCCAGAACGCCCGAGTAGACGCGAACGAAGGTCAGGGTACCGACGAACGGGTCGGTCGCGATCTTGAACGCCAGAGCCGAGAACGGCTCGTTGTCATCCGCGTGACGCTCGTCGTAGTCCGACTCTTCCATCTGCTCTTTCGGCTTCTCGGCCAGATCCGGGTGGATACCCTTGATCGCCGGGATCTCGGTCGGAGCAGGCAGGAAGTCGATGACGGCGTCCAGAACCAGGGGAACGCCCTTGTTCTTGAACGAAGAACCGCAGACAGCAGGAACGATCTCGCTCGCCAGAGTACGGGCGCGCAGACCAGCCTTGATGTCGTCGACGGACAGGTCACCTTCTTCGAGGTACTTGTTCATCAGCTCTTCGTTGGCCTCGGCAGCAGCCTCGACCATGTTGGAGCGCCATTCGTTGGCCAGGTCCACCAGCTCCGCAGGAATCTCTTCCTCGCGATAGGTAGTGCCCTTGTCGTCATCGTTCCAGTAGATGGCTTTCATCTTGATCAGGTCGACCTGACCCTGGAAGTTGTCCTCGGCACCGATGGCGATCTGGATTGGAACCGGGGTGTGACCCAGACGGTTCTTGATCTGACCGACGACGCGCAGGAAGTTGGCACCGGCACGGTCCATCTTGTTCACGTAGACGATACGCGGAACACCGTACTTGTTGGCCTGACGCCATACGGTTTCGGACTGCGGCTCAACGCCCGAAGTACCGCAGAACACGACGACGGCACCGTCGAGTACGCGCAGGGAGCGCTCTACTTCGATGGTGAAGTCAACGTGACCGGGGGTATCGATGACGTTTACGCGGTACTTGTCGTACTGACGACGAGAACCTTCCCAGAAGGTGGTGATCGCAGCAGAAGTAATGGTAATACCACGCTCCTGCTCCTGAACCATCCAGTCGGTGGTCGCGGCGCCATCATGCACCTCGCCCATCTTGTGGCTCAGGCCTGTGTAGAACAGGATCCGCTCGGTAGTGGTGGTCTTGCCCGCGTCAACGTGGGCACAGATACCGATGTTACGGTAGCGGTTAATTGCTGTATTACGAGCCATAAAGCCCTCGCAAGGTTAGTGGAGCCGGAATTAGAAGCGGTAGTGCGAGAAAGCCTTGTTGGCTTCAGCCATACGGTGCACGTCTTCACGCTTCTTGACAGCAGCGCCTTTGCCTTCAGCAGCATCCAGCAACTCACCAGCCAGACGCAGAGCCATGGACTTCTCACCACGCTTGCGCGCGTAGTCCACCAGCCAGCGCATGGCCAGAGCGTTACGACGGGACGGACGAACTTCGACCGGAACCTGGTAGGTAGCACCGCCTACACGGCGGGACTTGACTTCGACCAGCGGAGCGATGGCGTCGAGAGCTTTCTCGAAGATCTCCAGGGGATCGCTGTTCTTACGTGCTTTGACAGTGTCCAGAGCACCGTAAACGATGCGCTCGGCCACGGCCTTCTTGCCGCTTTCCATCACGTGGTTCATGAATTTGGCGAGGATCTGGCTTCCGTATTTCGGATCGTCCAGGATCTCACGCTTGGCTGCTACACGACGTCTTGGCATTGATAAGCCCTCAAACGGTCTTCAGGTTAGCTCGGGACCAACGGCGAACGCCGCGCCCGACCTTACTCTTATCGACTCAACTAAATAAAAAGGATCAAGCGGCCTTATTTCGGACGCTTGGTACCGTACTTGGAACGACCCTGCTTACGGTCTTTGACGCCGGAGGTATCCAGCGAACCACGCACGGTGTGGTAGCGCACACCCGGAAGGTCTTTTACACGACCGCCACGGATCAGCACGACGCTGTGCTCTTGCAGGTTGTGGCCTTCACCGCCGATGTACGAAGACACTTCGTAGCCGTTGGTCAGACGCACGCGGCATACTTTACGCAGTGCCGAGTTAGGTTTCTTCGGCGTGGTGGTGTACACGCGGGTGCACACGCCACGACGCTGCGGGCAGTTCTGCAGCGCAGGCACGTCGGATTTCTCGACGATGCGCTTACGCGGCTGACGTACCAGCTGGTTGATAGTTGCCATCTACTAGCTCCACTGTTGTCTTTCGACGCTCACAAATAAAGATGGCAGAGCCAAACGCCCTGCCAAATTTAGGGGTGCATGAGTCTAAAGAGACTCACGCCCCCAGTCAAGGCAAAGCCCCGCCAGCGAACTGACAGGGCTTCGACTCAATTTCCGCTGGAGTTCAGCGCTTCGGTCAGTGCGGCTTCGACCTCACTGGCGCTGACGCGGACCGGCTTGTCGGCATCACGCTTGCGCTTGCGCTCGCTGTGATAGGCCAGGCCGGTACCAGCCGGGATCAGACGACCCACGACCACGTTCTCTTTCAGGCCACGCAGGTAGTCGCGCTTGCCAGTAACCGCCGCCTCGGTGAGGACGCGGGTGGTTTCCTGGAAGGAAGCCGCCGAGATGAACGACTCGGTGGACAGCGACGCCTTGGTGATACCCAGCAGTACGCGGGTGTACTTGGCGATGAACTTGTCTTCCTCGGCCAGACGCTCGTTCTCGCCCAGAACCTGGGTGAGCTCCATCTGGTCGCCCTTGATGAAGGACGAATCGCCGGACTCGCTGACTTCGACCTTGCGCAGCATCTGACGCAGGATGGTCTCGATGTGCTTGTCGTTGATCTTCACGCCCTGCAGACGGTAAACGTCCTGGATCTCGTTGACGATGTACTTGGCCAGCGCGCTGACGCCCAGCAGACGCAGGATGTCGTGCGGATCGCTCGGACCGTCGGAGATGACTTCACCCTTGTTGACCTGTTCACCTTCGAACACGTTCAGGTGACGCCACTTCGGAATCAGCTCCTCGTACGGATCGCTGCCATCGGTCGGAGTGATGACCAGACGGCGCTTGCCCTTGGTCTCCTTGCCGAACGAGATGGTGCCGCTGATCTCCGCCAGGATCGAAGCTTCCTTCGGACGACGGGCTTCGAACAGGTCGGCAACGCGCGGCAGACCACCGGTGATGTCGCGGGTCTTCGAGGTTTCCTGCGGGATACGGGCGATAACGTCACCGACCGCGATCTGCGCACCATCCGCCACGCCGACCAGGGCGTTGGCAGGCAGGAAGTACTGAGCCGGTACGTCGGTACCCGGCAGCAGCAGTTCCTTGCCGTTGGCGTCGACCATCTTGATGGCCGGACGAATGTCCTTGCCAGCAGCCGGACGATCCTTCGGATCCATCACCTCGATGTTGGTCAGACCGGTCAGTTCGTCGGTCTGGCGCTTGATGGTGATGCCCTCCTCCATGCCGACGAAGGTCACGATACCCTTCATTTCGGTCACGATCGGGTGGGTGTGCGGGTCCCACTTGGCGACGATGGCGCCAGCGTCGACCTTGTCGCCTTCCTTCACGGAAATCACGGCACCGTACGGCAGCTTGTAGCGCTCGCGCTCACGACCGAACTCGTCGGCCACGGCCAGCTCACCGGAACGGGAAACCGCTACCAGGTTGCCGTCGACACGCTCGACGTGCTTCAGGTTGTGCAGACGGATCGCACCACCGTTCTTCACCTGGACGCTGTCGGCAGCCGAGGTACGGCTTGCAGCACCACCGATGTGGAAGGTACGCATGGTCAGCTGGGTACCCGGCTCACCGATCGACTGGGCAGCGATAACGCCGACCGCCTCACCGATGTTGACCTGGTGACCACGGGCCAGATCGCGGCCGTAGCACGCGGAGCAGATGCCGTAGCGGGTTTCGCAGGTGATCGGCGAACGCACGACCACTTCGTCGACGCTGTTCAGCTCGATGAACTCGACCCACTGCTCGTCGATCAGGGTACCGGCCGGCACGATGATCTCGTCGCTGCCCGGCTTCGGCACGTCCTTGGCGATGACACGACCCAGAACGCGCTCACCGAGCGGCTCGACCACGTCGCCGCCTTCGATGTGCGGAGTCATCAGCAGACCATGCTCGGTGCCGCAGTCGACCTCGGTCACCACCAGATCCTGGGCCACGTCGACCAGACGACGGGTCAGGTAACCGGAGTTCGCGGTCTTCAGTGCGGTATCCGCCAGACCTTTACGAGCACCGTGGGTGGAGATGAAGTACTGCAGAACCGACAGACCTTCACGGAAGTTCGCCGTGATCGGCGTTTCGATGATGGAACCGTCCGGCTTGGCCATCAGACCACGCATACCGGCCAGCTGACGAATCTGGGCGGCGGAACCCCGCGCACCGGAGTCGGCCATCATGTACATGGAGTTGAAGGACTCCTGCTCGACGGTCTTGCCTTCGCGATCGACCACCGGCTCTTTCGAGAGGTTGGCCATCATCGCCTTGGAGACTTCGTCGTTGGCCTTCGACCACAGGTCGATCACCTTGTTGTACTTCTCGCCCTGGGTAACCAGGCCGGAGGCGTACTGCGATTCGATTTCCTTCACTTCCTCGGTGGCGGCATCGATGATGCGCGCCTTTTCATCCGGGATGACGAAGTCGTTCACGCCGATCGACACACCGGAGATGGTCGAGTAGGCGAAACCGGTGTACATCAGCTGGTCGGCGAAGATGACGGTGTCCTTCAGACCCACGGTGCGGTAGCACTGGTTGATCAGCTTGGAGATCGCCTTCTTCTTCATCGGCTGGTTGACCACGTCGTAGGACAGGCCGGCCGGTACCACCTGGAACAGCAGCGCGCGGCCGACAGTGGTGTCGACGATGCGGGTGTTCTTGCTGATCGAACCGTCTTTCTCTTTGACGGTTTCGTTGATACGCACTTTCACACGGGCGTGCAGGGAAGCTTCGCCGGCGCGGAACACGCGGTCGACTTCCTGCAGGTCGGCGAATACGCGACCTTCACCCTTGGCGTTCACCGCTTCACGGGTCATGTAGTACAGACCCAGAACCACGTCCTGCGACGGTACGATGATCGGCTCGCCGTTGGCGGGCGAGAGGATGTTGTTGGTCGACATCATCAGCGCGCGCGCTTCCAGCTGGGCCTCGAGGGTCAGCGGCACGTGCACGGCCATCTGGTCACCGTCGAAGTCGGCGTTGTACGCGGCGCAGACCAGCGGGTGCAGCTGGATGGCCTTGCCTTCGATCAGAACCGGCTCGAACGCCTGGATACCGAGACGGTGCAGGGTCGGTGCACGGTTGAGCAGCACGGGATGTTCGCGGATGACTTCGGCGAGAACGTCCCAGACCTCGGGCAGTTCGCGCTCGACCATCTTCTTGGCCGCCTTGATGGTGGTCGCCAGACCACGGGCTTCCAGCTTGCCGAAGATGAACGGCTTGAACAGTTCCAGAGCCATCTTCTTCGGCAGACCGCACTGGTGCAGGCGCAGGGTCGGGCCCACGGTAATAACGGAACGACCGGAGTAGTCCACGCGCTTACCGAGCAGGTTCTGACGGAAGCGACCTTGCTTACCTTTGATCATGTCGGCCAGCGACTTCAGCGGACGCTTGTTCGAGCCAGTGATGGCGCGACCGCGACGGCCGTTGTCGAGCAGGGCGTCGACCGCTTCCTGCAGCATGCGCTTTTCGTTGCGCACGATGATGTCCGGCGCCGACAGATCGAGCAGGCGCTTCAGACGGTTGTTACGGTTGATCACGCGGCGATACAGATCGTTCAGATCCGAAGTCGCGAAGCGGCCACCATCCAGCGGCACCAGCGGACGCAGGTCCGGCGGCAGAACCGGCAGAACGGTCAGGACCATCCACTCCGGCAGGTTGCCGGAGTCCTTGAAGGCTTCCATCAGCTTCAGGCGCTTGGACAGCTTCTTGATCTTGGTCTCGGAGTTGGTCTGCGGAATCTCTTCACGCAGGCGGCCGATCTCGTGATCCAGGTCGATGGCGTGCAGCAGCTCGCGCACGGCTTCGGCGCCCATGCGCGCGTCGAAGTCGTCACCGAACTCTTCGAGGGCTTCGAAGTATTGCTCGTCGTTCAGCAGCTGACCCTTCTCGAGGGTGGTCATGCCCGGATCGATCACCACGTAGCTCTCGAAGTAGAGCACGCGCTCGATGTCACGCAGGGTCATGTCCATCAGCAGGCCGATACGGGACGGCAGCGACTTCAGGAACCAGATGTGGGCGACCGGCGAGGCCAGTTCGATGTGCGCCATGCGCTCACGACGAACCTTGGCCAGCGCGACTTCAACGCCGCACTTCTCGCAGATCACACCGCGGTGCTTGAGGCGCTTGTACTTGCCGCACAGGCACTCGTAGTCCTTGACCGGGCCAAAGATCTTGGCGCAGAACAGGCCGTCGCGCTCTGGCTTGAAGGTACGGTAGTTGATGGTTTCCGGCTTTTTAACTTCACCGAACGACCACGAACGGATCATCTCAGGCGAGGCCAACCCGATGCGGATGGCGTCGAACTCTTCGATCTGACCCTGGTTTTTCAGCAAATTCAGTAGGTCTTTCAAGGCCTTTCCTCCTGGCGGAGCGGAGAGCGGGCTAACCGCCCCGCTCTCCTCACGTCGCGTGTTATTCGGTTTCCAGATCGATGTCGATGCCGAGCGAACGGATCTCTTTGATCAGCACGTTGAAGGACTCGGGCATGCCCGGCTCCATGCGGTGATCGCCATCCACGATGTTCTTGTACATCTTGGTACGGCCGTTCACGTCGTCCGACTTCACGGTCAGCATTTCCTGCAGGGTGTAGGCGGCACCGTAGGCTTCCAGCGCCCAGACCTCCATCTCCCCGAAACGCTGACCACCGAACTGCGCCTTACCACCCAGCGGCTGCTGGGTAACCAGGCTGTAGGAACCAGTGGAACGCGCGTGCATCTTGTCGTCCACCAGGTGGTTCAGTTTGAGCATGTACATGTAGCCGACGGTGGTCGGGCGCTCGAACTGGTTACCAGTACGACCGTCGAACAGACGCATCTGGCCGCTTTCCGGCAGATCAGCCAGCTTCAGCATGGCCTTGATCTCGGTTTCCTTGGCACCGTCGAACACGGCAGTCGCCATCGGCACGCCGCCTTTCAGGTTCTTCGCCAGCTCGAGGATCTCGTTGTCGGAGAACTCGTCGAGGTTTTCCTGACGACCGCCGATCTCGTTGTAGATCTCGGCGAGGAACTTGCGCAGCTCAGCGATCTTGCGCTGCTCTTCGAGCATGCGGTTGATCTTCTCGCCCAGGCCCTTGGCCGCCAGGCCCAGGTGGGTTTCGAGGATCTGACCGACGTTCATACGCGACGGTACGCCCAGCGGGTTGAGGACGATGTCGACCGGCGTACCGTTGGCGTCGTGCGGCATGTCTTCGACCGGCATGATCACCGAGACCACACCCTTGTTACCGTGACGACCGGCCATCTTGTCACCCGGCTGGATGCGACGGCGGATGGCCAGGTAGACCTTGACGATCTTCAGTACGCCCGGAGCCAGGTCATCGCCCTGCTGCAGCTTGCGCTTCTTGTCTTCGAACTTGTCGTCGAGCAGCTGACGGCGGTCGGAGATGTAGGCCTGGGCCTTCTCCAGCTGCTCGTTCAGCGCGTCGTCGGCCATGCGCAGCTTGAACCACTGACCACGCTCGAGGCCGTCGAGGAACTCGTCGGTGACCGCGCTGCCTTTCTTCAGGCCGGCGCCGCCTTCGGCGATGGCACCCACCAGAGCGGAACGCAGACGCTCGAAGGTCGCACCTTCGACGATGCGGAACTCTTCGTTCAGATCCTTGCGGATCTCGTCGAGCTGCTCTTTCTCGATGGCCAGGGCACGGCTGTCGCGCTCGACACCATCACGGGTGAAGACCTGTACGTCGATGACGGTACCCTTGGTGCCAGTCGGCACACGCAGGGAGGTGTCCTTCACGTCGGACGCCTTCTCACCGAAGATCGCACGCAGCAGCTTCTCTTCCGGAGTCAGCTGGGTCTCGCCTTTCGGGGTGACCTTGCCGACCAGGATGTCGCCCGGGCCGACTTCGGCGCCGACGTAGACGATACCGGCTTCGTCCAGCTTGTTCAGTGCGGCTTCACCAACGTTCGGGATATCCGAGGAGATTTCCTCTGGGCCGAGCTTGGTGTCACGCGCCACACAGGTCAGTTCCTGGATGTGGATAGTGGTGAAGCGGTCTTCCTGAACCACGCGCTCGGACAGGCAGATGGAGTCTTCGAAGTTGAAGCCGTTCCACGGCATGAACGCAACGCGCATGTTCTGACCCAGCGCCAGTTCACCCATGTCGGTGGACGGGCCGTCAGCCATGATGTCGCCACGCGCAACCTGATCACCCTTGCTCACCAGCGGACGCTGGTTGATGCAGGTGTTCTGGTTGGAGCGGGTGTACTTGGTCAGGTTGTAGATGTCGACACCGGCTTCGCCAGTTTCGACTTCGTCATCATTGACGCGAACCACGATACGGCTGGCGTCGACCGAGTCGATCACACCACCGCGACGGGCCACGACGCAGACACCGGAGTCACGGGCGACGTTGCGCTCCATGCCGGTACCTACCAGCGGCTTGTCGGCGCGCAGGGTCGGTACAGCCTGACGCTGCATGTTCGACCCCATGAGTGCACGGTTGGCGTCGTCGTGCTCGAGGAACGGAATCAGCGAGGCAGCGACGGAAACAACCTGCTTCGGCGAAACGTCCATCAGGGTGACGTCTTCCGGCGCCTTCACGGTGAATTCGTTCAGGTGACGTACGGCAACCAGCTCGTCGACCAGCTCACCCTTGTCGTTCAGGGTGGCGGAGGCCTGGGCGATCACGTGATCGGCTTCTTCGATGGCCGACAGGAACACGATGTCGTTGGTGACCTTGCCTTCCTTGACCACGCGGTACGGGCTTTCCAGGAAGCCGTACTGGTTGGTGCGGGCATAGGCAGCCAGCGAGTTGATCAGACCGATGTTCGGACCTTCAGGCGTCTCGATCGGGCACACACGGCCGTAGTGGGTCGGGTGTACGTCGCGGACTTCGAAGCCGGCGCGCTCACGGGTCAGACCACCTGGGCCGAGTGCGGATACGCGGCGCTTGTGGGTGATCTCGGAGAGCGGGTTGTTCTGGTCCATGAACTGGGAAAGCTGGCTGGAACCGAAGAACTCCTTCACCGCCGCCGCAACCGGCTTGGCGTTGATCAGGTCCTGCGGCATCAGGCCTTCGCTTTCGGCCATCGACAGACGTTCCTTGACCGCGCGCTCGACACGCACCAGGCCCACGCGGAACTGGTTCTCGGCCATCTCGCCGACGCAACGTACGCGACGGTTACCCAGGTGGTCGATGTCATCGACGATGCCTTTGCCGTTACGGATGTCGACCAGGGTCTTCAGTACGGCAACGATGTCTTCCTTGCTCAGCACGCCCGAACCTTCGATCTCGGTACGACCGATACGACGGTTGAACTTCATGCGGCCGACGGCGGACAGGTCGTAACGCTCGGCGCTGAAGAACAGGTTGTTGAACAGGGTCTCGGCTGCGTCCTTGGTTGGCGGCTCGCCCGGACGCATCATGCGGTAGATCTCGACCAGCGCTTCCAGCTGATTGGTGGTGCTGTCGATCTTCAGGGTGTCGCTGATGAACGGACCACAGTCGATATCGTTGGTGTACAGGGTCTCGAAGCGGACAACCTGTGCCTTGGACATCTTGACCAGCAGGTCGGCGGTCAGCTCGGTGTTGCACTCGGCGATGATTTCGCCGGTGGCCGGATGCACGACGGCCTTGGCAGTGGTGCGGCCAATGACGTACTCGAGCGGAACGTCCAGCTCTTTGATGCCAGCCTTGTCCAGCTGGTTGATGTGGCGGGCAGTGATACGACGGCCCTGCTCCACGATCACCTTGCCGCTGCCGTCCTTGATGTCCAGGACCGCGACTTCACCGCGCAGGCGCTGAGGCACGAGCTCCAGGCTCAGGCCTTCGCTCTTAACGTGGTAGACGTTGGTGTCGTAGAAGGCATCCAGCACTTCCTCGGTGCTGTAGCCGAGCGCGCGCAGCAGGACGGACGCCGGCAGTTTGCGGCGACGGTCGATACGCACGAATACCGCATCCTTCGGGTCGAACTCGAAGTCCAGCCAGGAACCGCGGTAAGGGATGATGCGAGCGGAGTACAGCAGCTTGCCCGAGCTGTGGGTCTTGCCACGGTCGTGGTCGAAGAACACGCCCGGCGAGCGGTGCAGCTGGGAAACGATCACACGCTCGGTACCGTTGATGACGAAGGTACCGTTCTCGGTCATGAGCGGGATTTCGCCCATGTACACTTCCTGCTCTTTGATGTCCTTGATCGCTTTGTTCGACGATTCTTTGTCGAAAATGATCAGACGCACCTTCACGCGCAGCGGCACGGCGAAGGTCACGCCACGCAGGACGCACTCCTTGACGTCGAACGCCGGATCGCCCAGGCGATAGCCGACGTACTCCAGAGCGGCGTTGCCGGAGTAGCTGATGATCGGGAATACCGATTTGAAGGCCGCATGCAGGCCGATGTCACGGAACTGTTCC
The DNA here is from genome assembly GCF_017915135.1 of Ectopseudomonas khazarica. NCBI lineage: Bacteria > Pseudomonadati > Pseudomonadota > Gammaproteobacteria > Pseudomonadales > Pseudomonadaceae > Ectopseudomonas > Ectopseudomonas khazarica. Next base: position 4,591,392 of record NZ_CP068551.1, read on the forward strand.
TTGCTCGCCCCTTGCTGCAGGAATTCGCGATAGGAATCCAGCTGGATGGCCAGGAGGTAAGGCACATCCATGACATCCGGCAACTTGCTAAAGTCCTTGCGGATACGTTTTTTCTCAGTGTATGAGTAAGCCATCAGCGTTCCCCAGCTTGGTCACCTGCTTATTTGGCCAGCGCCGGCGGCGATGACCAGAAAATCGTGCAAACCCTCGGTTTGCGGCCGCCTCTCGGGCGGGATCTTCCCGATTCCAGGCTGACTGACGAACAGCCAACCTAGAACGGAAAAAGGCCGGTGGCAAAAGCCACCAGCCATCAGCCTTGTGCGAGTCGCTCGGGCTGTAGACGCAAGGTGCGAACTTACTTGAGCTCGACCTTGGCGCCTGCTTCTTCCAGGGCTTTCTTGGCAGCTTCGGCTTCTTCTTTCGAAGCGCCTTCCTTGACCACGCCCGGGGCGCCGTCAACGACAGCCTTGGCTTCTTTCAGGCCCAGACCGGTCAGCTCGCGAACAGCCTTGATCACGTTCACTTTCTTGTCGCCAGCTTCAGCCAGAACGATGGTGAACTCGGTTTGCTCTTCAGCAGCCGGAGCAGCAGCAGCCGGACCGGCAGCAACAGCAGCAGCAGCGGTAACGCCGAAGGTTTCTTCCATCGCTTTGATCAGCTCAACGATTTCCATAACGGATTTCTGGCCGATAGCTTCGATGATTTGCTCGTTAGTCAGGGACATGACTATCAATTCCTGTATTGGGGTGACGGCCTTACGCGACCATCAAATTAAACATGTGATTTCGAAAGTGCTTACGCGGCCTTAGGCAGCAGCAGCTTCTTTCTGGTCGCGAATAGCTGCCAGCGTGCGAGCGAGTTTGCTGGTGGCGCCTTGAATCACGCTCATCAGCTGGGCAATGCCCTCTTCGCGGGTCGGCAGGCTTGCCAGTACGTCGATCTGGTTTGCTGCGAGGAACTGGCCCTCGAACGCAGCTGCCTTGATCTCGAACTTGTCCTGACCCTTGGCGAAATCCTTGAAGATACGGGCAGCAGCGCCCGGATGTTCGTTGGAGAACGCGATCAGGGTCGGGCCTTTGAACACGTCGTTGAGCACGTCGAACTGAGTGCCTTCAACAGCGCGCTTGAGCAGGGTGTTACGTACGACTTTCACGTACACACCAGCCGCTCGGGCCTCTTTACGGAGTCCGGTCATTGCGCCGACGGTCACGCCACGGGCATCAGCCACGACAGCGGACAGACCGGCTTTGGCAGCCTCGTTGACTTCAGCGACGATGGCCTTCTTGTCTTCGAGTTTAATTGCCACGGGTTTACTCCTGGATGTTACCGTTTCGTCCGACATGGGCCGGACGGCGTTTTGGTGTCTGATTCGGTATGAATCGGGAGCACCATCTGCGTAGGCTCAGGGAGATCGCTCTCTCTGCTTTAAAGCTTGCGCCACCTACGGTCTTGGATAGCCCCCGCCAGGCAGGGACCCCAATTTTTTCAAAGCCGGCAGCACAAGGCTGCCGGCTCAATCACTTACGCGTCGAGCGAAGCCTGATCGATGATCAGACCAGGACCCATGGTGGTGCTCAGGGTCACACGCTTGACGTAGATGCCTTTCGAAGTCGACGGCTTCAGACGCTTCAGGTCAGCCAGCAGGGCTTCCACGTTCTGCTTCAGCGCGGTGGCTTCGAAGCCGACCTTGCCAACGGAGGTGTGGATGATGCCGTTCTTGTCGGTACGGAAACGCACCTGACCAGCCTTGGCATTCTTGACCGCAGTAGCGACGTCCGGAGTCACGGTGCCGACTTTCGGGTTCGGCATCAGGCCGCGCGGGCCGAGAACCTGACCCAGCTGGCCGACAACGCGCATGGCGTCCGGGGAAGCGATGACGACGTCGTAGTTCAGGTCGCCGGCTTTCATTTCGGCAGCCAGATCGTCCATACCTACCTTGTCGGCACCAGCAGCCAGAGCGGCTTCAGCGCCCGGACCCTGGGTGAACACGGCAACGCGAACGCTTTTACCGGTGCCGTTCGGCAGAACGGTGGCGCCACGAACGACCTGGTCGGATTTACGCGGGTCTACGCCCAGGTTCACGGCGACGTCGAAGGACTCGGTGAACTTGACAGCAGACAGCTCGGCCAGCAGGCCGGCAGCTTCTTCGAAGGTGTAGGCCTTGCCGGCTTCAACCTTGGCCGCAATGGCCTTTTGGCGCTTGGTCAACTTAGCCATTACACACCCTCCACGTTCAGGCCCATGCTACGAGCGGAGCCGGCGATGGTGCGCACGGCCGCATCCAGGTCAGCGGCAGTCAGATCGGCCTGCTTGGTCTTGGCGATCTCTTCCAGCTGAGCACGGGTAACGGTGCCTACTTTGACGGTGTTCGGGCGAGCGGAGCCGCTGCTCAGGCCAGCGGCCTTCTTCAGCAGTACCGATGCCGGGGTGCTCTTGGTTTCAAAGGTGAAGCTACGGTCGCTGTAAACGGTGATGATCACAGGAGTCGGCAGACCAGGTTCCATGCCCTGAGTCTTGGCGTTGAACGCCTTGCAGAATTCCATGATGTTGACACCGTGCTGACCCAGAGCCGGACCAACGGGTGGCGACGGGTTTGCCTGACCGGCTTTAACCTGCAGCTTGATATAAGCCTGAATTTTCTTAGCCATTAGCTACTCCAATTTCGGGTTCGAACGCCTGACGGCTCCCCGAGGTTACTTACGCATTTATCCCAGTGACGACAAAACCCCGCAGCCTAAGGCTGCGGGGTGTGGGATGCTTATGTCAGTTATGCCTTCTCGACCTGACTGAACTCCAGCTCGACCGGGGTAGAGCGACCGAAGATGGTCACTGCAACCTGGATACGGCTCTTCTCGTAATTCACTTCTTCGACCACGCCACCGAAATCGGCGAACGGGCCATCGACAACACGAACCATCTCGCCCGGCTCGAACAGCGTCTTCGGCTTGGGCTTGTCGCCGTTATCGGCAACACGACGGAGAATGGCTTCAGCTTCTTTCTCGGTGATCGGCGCCGGCTTGTCGGCAGTACCACCAATGAAGCCCATGACGCGCGGCGTATCCTTGATCAAGTGCCAAGTCGCCTCGTTCATTTCCATCTGGACCAGAACATAGCCAGGGAAGAACTTGCGCTCACTCTTGCGCTTCTGACCGTTGCGCATCTCGACCACTTCTTCAGTGGGCACGAGAATTTCGCCGAATTCATCTTCCATTCCAGCGAGTTTCACGCGCTCGATCAGCGAGCGCATCACATGCTTCTCGTAACCCGAGTAGGCATGCACGACGTACCAACGCTTAGCCACGAGACACCCTTAACCAACAATCAGGGAAACAAGCCAACCGAGCAGGGAATCGAGCCCCCACAACAGCAGCGCCATTACCAGGACAACCGCGACCACGATCAACGTGGTCTGCGTGGTTTCCTGACGGGTCGGCCAAACAACTTTACGAATCTCGACGCGAGCTTCTTTCAGCAGAACCGCGAACGCCTGGCCACGAGCAGTCTGAAACGCCACGAAGGCAGCAACAGCACCCAGAGCAACCAGACCCAGAACACGATACAGAACCGGCTCAGCAGAGAAGTACTGATTACCTACGACACCCACAACAACCAGGGCAGCGACGACCAGCCACTTGACCAGATCAAAGCGAGAGTCTTTGGCTTCAGCCTTAACATTCATTCGAGAAGATCCTGTGAAAGACACGCCAGATTCGTTAGAAAATGGCAGGTCAGGAGGGAATCGAACCCCCAACCTGCGGTTTTGGAGACCGCCGCTCTGCCAATTGAGCTACTGACCTAAAGCAAAATCAGGCCGACCATTATGCCGGCCTGGGAGGAACAGATCAACCGATTACTCGACGATCTTGGCAACCACGCCGGCGCCGACGGTACGACCGCCTTCGCGGATCGCGAAGCGCAGGCCGTCTTCCATGGCGATCGGCTTGATCAGGGTGACAACCATCTTGATGTTGTCGCCCGGCATTACCATCTCAACGCCTTCCGGCAGTTCGCACGAACCGGTCACGTCAGTGGTACGGAAGTAGAACTGCGGACGGTAGCCCTTGAAGAACGGGGTGTGACGACCACCTTCTTCCTTGGACAGAACGTACACTTCAGCTTCGAACTTGGTGTGCGGCTTGATGGTGCCCGGCTTGGCCAGAACCTGACCACGCTCAACTTCATCACGCTTGGTGCCGCGCAGCAGCACGCCGCAGTTCTCACCAGCACGACCTTCGTCCAGCAGCTTGCGGAACATCTCAACGCCGGTGCAGGTGGTCTTGGTGGTCGGACGCAGACCAACGATTTCGATTTCTTCCTGGATCTTGACGATACCGCGCTCTACACGACCGGTAACAACAGTACCGCGGCCGGAGATCGAGAATACGTCTTCGATCGGCATCAGGAACGGACGGTCGATGGCACGAACCGGCTCAGGAATGTAGCTGTCCAGAGTCTCGACCAGCTTCTTAACAGCGCTGGTGCCCATTTCGTTGGTGTCTTCGCCGTTCAGAGCCATCAGCGCGGAGCCGATGATGATCGGAGTGTCGTCACCCGGGAAATCGTAGGTACTCAGCAGGTCGCGAACTTCCATCTCGACCAGTTCCAGCAGCTCAGCGTCGTCAACCATGTCGGCCTTGTTCAGGAACACGACGATGTACGGTACGCCAACCTGACGGGACAGCAGGATGTGCTCGCGAGTTTGCGGCATCGGGCCGTCGGCAGCCGAGCAGACCAGGATCGCGCCGTCCATCTGGGCAGCACCGGTGATCATGTTCTTCACGTAGTCGGCGTGGCCCGGGCAGTCAACGTGCGCGTAGTGACGAATGTTGGAGTCGTACTCTACGTGCGCGGTGTTGATGGTGATACCACGAGCTTTTTCTTCCGGAGCGCTGTCGATCTTGTCGAAGTCGACCTTGGCCGAACCGAAAACCTCGGAGCAGACACGGGTCAGAGCAGCGGTCAGAGTGGTCTTACCGTGGTCAACGTGACCGATGGTGCCGACGTTGACGTGCGGTTTGTTACGTTCGAATTTCTCTTTAGCCATCTTGACCGTCTCCCAACGAAGAATTGAGCAAGCCATGCTGCCATTAAAACAAAGGCAGATACTTTCATATCTGCCTTCATTAGATGGAGCTCATGAGCGGATTTGAACCGCTGACCTCACCCTTACCAAGGGTGTGCTCTACCAACTGAGCTACATGAGCCAAACTCTATTGCGCCAACCACAAACTGGAGCGGGCAGCGGGAATCGAACCCGCATCATCAGCTTGGAAGGCTGAGGTTCTACCACTGAACTATGCCCGCGGAGCCTGCAGCTCACGCTGAATCTGGTGGAGGGGGAAGGATTCGAACCTTCGAAGTCGATGACGTCAGATTTACAGTCTGATCCCTTTGGCCGCTCGGGAACCCCTCCAAAGTGAGGCGGCATTTTCTAGATCTGCCACCCTGCTGTCAAGCTTTTTCTCATTAAAATCTTGAGGTTAGCTACTTTGACAACATCTTCGTCGGGAACCAACTTTGACCACCCTGCGAAGCGGGCGCCATTCTATGCAAACTATTGGAGCAATGCAACGCCCTCGCACGGCATTAATTGATGTTGCAAACCCGCGAAGTCTCCAGCCAGCTGCCCCAGCAGAAATTCGTCGGCCAGGCGCCTGCTTTGCGGGGCCACCCGCACCCAGAAACTGCGATGGGCACGCGACAGCTCGCGCATCTGCGGCTCGTAACCCACCTCGCGAAGGCGCTGCATGACGCTGTCGGCCGAATCGCTGCGCGGGAAGATGCCCAGGGAGATGCCGTTCGCCAACTCGCCCTGGGTGATGATGTAACTGTCGATGCGCCGCGCCTGCAGCTCTCGCAACTGACGCAACGACGCCTGCCGGGACGCCAGCGGAGGCAGGTACACCCAGTACTCCACGCCCGCAGCCGCATCGATGCTGTGCACCTCGGCCTGTATGTCCAGGCTCAGCAGGCGCTGCTCGACGACCCGGGCGCGAGACTCTTCCTCGAAGCTCCCCAGGAAAAGACACACCGCCGCCTCGGAGGCAGCCGCCTGTGGCTCGACCTCCGGCTGCCTTGCGGGCAGACGAGGCGACTCGGCCTCGCTGAGCAGCCGTATGTCCTTGCGCGCCCCCTGATAGGAACTGGCCGGCGCCACCTCCTTGGCCCGCAACGGCGCCTGCTGTTGATGCCAGACGTAGTAGAACGCGTTAAGAAGTAGCAGCAGTAGCAGGAACCAGCGCATGCCTTGCCTCAATTCAGGGGGCAGGCGATCGCCAACCCGACAAATACCAGATCCGCGACGACCTGAGCGCCCGGCACGACATCACGCACCAGGTCCGCGTCCCCACCCGTCAGGAACACCTCGAAGCCATCCGGAAAACGCGCCGTCGCCTGTGCCAACTGCTCGGCGACGAACCCACGCAGCATCAGCACGCAGCCACGCTCGACCGCCTCCGCCGTGGAACGCCCAGGATCCAGCTCCTGCAATGCCGCGAGCGCCACCTGGCGGTCGTAACGAATGCGCCGGGTATGCGTGCTCAGCTGATCGCGCATCAACGGCAGCCCCGGGCAGATGAAGCCTCCCAGATGCGCACCGTCGGCAGAGATGAAATCGGCGGTGACGGCCGTCCCCAGATCCACCACCAGACAGGCGCGCTGACCAAGATGGTAAGCCCCGAGCACGGCCAGCCAGCGGTCCAGGCCCAGGCGCTGGAAGTCAGCATAGCCATTGCGTACCGCGCCGACCTGACTGGCGGACTGAGCGCAAACCGCCTCCACGCCCAGAGACGCACGCAGACGGGCGACCAACTGCTCGGTCTCGGCATCGCTGCGTACACTGACCATGCGGCAATGCTCCACCTGCAGATCGGGGACAGCCGACAGCGCCTCGAACAGGCCGGCATCGTCGTTGACCACGCCAGCGGCAATACGCTGAGCAGCGTCGATGGAGATCACTCGCCATTTGATGAAGCTGTTACCGCAGTCGAGCTCAAGAATCATGCAGCAACCTCAGGCTCAACTCGCCACCGCTGAAGGTTTGATCGACACCATCGACACTCAGCCGAATCGTCCCTCGTTCATCGACGCCCTGCACCACACCCAGGATTGCGTTGCTTCCCGCGGTCAACGCGACGGAGCGGCCTCGCCACACGTGCAACGCCTCCCACTCTTCTCGCAAGCCGGCAAAGCCCTGCTGCCAATGCGTGGAGAGGTGCACACGCAACTGCTTCAGGAGTTCAGCCGCCAACTGATTGCGATCGAGCGCGTGGCCGAGACACTGCCGCACCGACGTCCAGGGCTGATCGATCAACGCAGGCGTATCGACCAGCATGTTCACATTGATACCGATACCGATCACGACATGGCAGACATCGGCAGGATCCCCGGCAAGCTCGAGCAGTATTCCGGATATCTTGCGCCCGTCGACCAACACGTCATTCGGCCACTTCAGCCCGGCCGCAGTCACGCCACACGCCCGCAGCGCTTTCGCCACCGCCAGGCCGACGGTCAGACTCAGGGCCTCGACCTGACTCATTCCACCATCAACGCGCAGGACAAGACTGCAATAGAGGTTCTCGGCAAATGGACTCGCCCACACCCGACCTCGCCGTCCGCGACCCGCGGTCTGACGCTCGGCAAGCAACACGAAAGGCGGACGAGCGCCGGCATCGAGGCGGCGGAAGATCTCCGCATTCGTCGAATCCAGGCTGGACTCGACAGCGATGGGCCAGTCCACCTCTCCCGCCGCCTGTGAAATCCGCTCGGCATCGAGCAGGACCAGGGGCGAAGAAAGCCGATAGCCTTTACCTGGGACCCTGAACACCTCGACCCCCAGTTCAGCCTCCAGGCCCTGCAACTGCTTCCAGATGGCACTCCGACTGATCCCGAGCCGAGCCCCAAGGGCTTCACCGGAATGGAAGCGACCATCCTGCAGAAGTTTCAACAATTCCAGCATGCGAGGCCCCGCTATGAACAAGGCTGGCATGATAACGACGAGGCTTGTACTTGCATAGAAAACGCAGTGTTCCACCGCCGATCCGGGGGAGAAGCTCCAAGCATTGCACCGCGTCGGCAAACACCCCGAAAGCGCTGCACAGGAACATCCTCACCCGCGAACGCCCCGGCCACCCAGGTGCGGCCGACCAACGCCTCGCCCGCAAGCGGGCTCCTACAGGACGCGGCCTGGCGAAGTTCCCGTAGGAGCCGGCTTGCCGGCGATCACGGGTCCTGCAGGTTACCCCGCCAACCCCGCCGCAGACCGGCTCTGTCCGCACCCGACTTTCTGCCGCGCAAAGAAGAAACCCCAGACCTCGTTAGAGATCTGGGGTTTCGTATAGGAGCTTGACGATGACCTACTCTCACATGGTGAAGCACCACACTACCATCGGCGATGCGTCGTTTCACTACTGAGTTCGGGATGGGATCAGGTGGTTCCAACGCTCTATGGTCGTCAAGCAATTCGGTTGGGATCTCGCGGTAAGGCGCGATCCCTTGGATACGTGATAGAGGCTTGTAGCTCTCGCAAATTTTCGGCTTTCTGTCGACTTCACCATCGACACCCTCTGCTGTCAGAGCAGATTGTTTGGGTGTTATATGGTCAAGCCTCACGGGCAATTAGTACAGGTTAGCTCAACGCCTCACAGCGCTTACACACCCTGCCTATCAACGTCGTAGTCTTCGACGGCCCTTTAGGGGAATCAAGTTCCCAGTGAGATCTCATCTTGAGGCAAGTTTCCCGCTTAGATGCTTTCAGCGGTTATCTTTTCCGAACATAGCTACCCGGCAATGCCACTGGCGTGACAACCGGAACACCAGAGGTTCGTCCAACCCGGTCCTCTCGTACTAAGGTCAGCCCCTCTCAAATCTCAAACGTCCACGGCAGATAGGGACCGAACTGTCTCACGACGTTCTAAACCCAGCTCGCGTACCACTTTAAATGGCGAACAGCCATACCCTTGGGACCGGCTTCAGCCCCAGGATGTGATGAGCCGACATCGAGGTGCCAAACACCGCCGTCGATATGAACTCTTGGGCGGTATCAGCCTGTTATCCCCGGAGTACCTTTTATCCGTTGAGCGATGGCCCTTCCATACAGAACCACCGGATCACTAAGACCTACTTTCGTACCTGCTCGACGTGTCTGTCTCGCAGTCAAGCGCGCTTTTGCCTTTATACTCTACGACCGATTTCCGACCGGTCTGAGCGCACCTTCGTACTCCTCCGTTACTCTTTGGGAGGAGACCGCCCCAGTCAAACTACCCACCATACACTGTCCTCGATCCGGATAACGGACCAGAGTTAGAACCTCAAGGTTGCCAGGGTGGTATTTCAAGGATGGCTCCATGAGAACTGGCGTCCCCACTTCAAAGCCTCCCACCTATCCTACACAAGCAAGCTCAAAGTCCAGTGCAAAGCTATAGTAAAGGTTCACGGGGTCTTTCCGTCTAGCCGCGGATACACTGCATCTTCACAGCGATTTCAATTTCACTGAGTCTCGGGTGGAGACAGCGCCGCCATCGTTACGCCATTCGTGCAGGTCGGAACTTACCCGACAAGGAATTTCGCTACCTTAGGACCGTTATAGTTACGGCCGCCGTTTACCGGGGCTTCGATCAAGAGCTTCGCTTGCGCTAACCCCATCAATTAACCTTCCGGCACCGGGCAGGCGTCACACCCTATACGTCCACTTTCGTGTTTGCAGAGTGCTGTGTTTTTAATAAACAGTCGCAGCGGCCTGGTATCTTCGACCGGCATGGGCTTACGTAGTAAATACTTCACCCTCACCGGCGCACCTTCTCCCGAAGTTACGGTGCCATTTTGCCTAGTTCCTTCACCCGAGTTCTCTCAAGCGCCTTGGTATTCTCTACCTAACCACCTGTGTCGGTTTGGGGTACGGTTCCTAGTTACCTGAAGCTTAGAAGCTTTTCCTGGAAGCATGGCATCAACCACTTCGCATTCTAAAAGAACGCTCGTCATCAGTTCTCGGCCTTGATCTCCCGGATTTACCTAAGAAACCAGCCTACAACCTTAAACACGGACAACCAACGCCGTGCTGGCCTAGCCTTCTCCGTCCCTCCATCGCAGTAACTAGAAGTACGGGAATATTAACCCGTTTCCCATCGACTACGCATTTCTGCCTCGCCTTAGGGGCCGACTAACCCTGCGTCGATTAACGTTGCGCAGGAAACCTTGGTCTTTCGGCGTGCGAGTTTTTCACTCGCATTGTCGTTACTCATGTCAGCATTCGCACTTCTGATACCTCCAGCAAGCTTCTCAACTCACCTTCACAGGCTTACAGAACGCTCCTCTACCGCTCATCCAAAGGATGAACCCGTAGCTTCGGTGTATGGTTTGAGCCCCGTTACATCTTCCGCGCAGGCCGACTCGACTAGTGAGCTATTACGCTTTCTTTAAAGGATGGCTGCTTCTAAGCCAACCTCCTAGCTGTCTAAGCCTTCCCACATCGTTTCCCACTTAACCATAACTTTGGGACCTTAGCTGACGGTCTGGGTTGTTTCCCTTTTCACGACGGACGTTAGCACCCGCCGTGTGTCTCCCGTGCTGACACTTGCTGGTATTCGGAGTTTGCATCGGTTTGGTAAGTCGGGATGACCCCCTAGCCGAAACAGTGCTCTACCCCCAGCAGTGATACACGAGGCGCTACCTAAATAGCTTTCGAGGAGAACCAGCTATCTCCGAGCTTGATTAGCCTTTCACTCCGATCCACAGGTCATCCGCTAACTTTTCAACGGTAGTCGGTTCGGTCCTCCAGTCAGTGTTACCTAACCTTCAACCTGCCCATGGATAGATCGCCCGGTTTCGGGTCTATACCCAGCGACTAAAGCGCCCTATTAAGACTCGCTTTCGCTACGCCTCCCCTATTCGGTTAAGCTCGCCACTGAATATAAGTCGCTGACCCATTATACAAAAGGTACGCAGTCACCCAACAAAGTAGGCTCCCACTGCTTGTACGCATACGGTTTCAGGTTCTATTTCACTCCCCTCTCCGGGGTTCTTTTCGCCTTTCCCTCACGGTACTGGTTCACTATCGGTCAGTCAGTAGTATTTAGCCTTGGAGGATGGTCCCCCCATGTTCAGACAAGGTTTCTCGTGCCCCGTCCTACTCGATTTCATTGATAAGAGCGTTTCGTGTACGGGGCTATCACCCACTACGGCGGCACTTTCCAGAGCCTTCCACTACACTCAAATCAACTTAAGGGCTAGTCCCCGTTCGCTCGCCACTACTTAGGGAATCTCGGTTGATTTCTTTTCCTCAGGGTACTTAGATGTTTCAGTTCCCCTGGTTCGCCTCTTGCACCTATGGATTCAGTACAAGATACCCGGCTTATGCCGGGTGGGTTCCCCCATTCAGAGATCTCTGGATCACAGTCTGTTTGCCGACTCCCCAAAGCTTTTCGCAGGCTACCACGTCTTTCATCGCCTCTGACTGCCAAGGCATCCACCGTATGCGCTTCTTCACTTGACCATATAACCCCAAGCAATCTGGTTACTGTCTCAATCGTGAAGACGACATCGCCGAAAATTTGCGTCTTGAGAACTACAAATTTTGCCTTGATTAACAATGTGCAGTGAAACACATCGTTAGTCACTTCTATCACATATCCAAATTTTTAAAGAACGATTTGTACCGGTCAAAAGACCAGAAATCAGCACTCAACAGGTCATCACCTGAAGCGCTCATTTCTGAACTCTCTACGATCATGCTGTAATGGTGGAGCCAAGCGGGATCGAACCGCTGACCTCCTGCGTGCAAAGCAGGCGCTCTCCCAGCTGAGCTATGGCCCCGTAAGCATCTGCACCTGAATTGGTAGGTCTGGGCAGATTTGAACTGCCGACCTCACCCTTATCAGGGGTGCGCTCTAACCAACTGAGCTACAGACCTATCACAGGGTCGCCGCGTTACAGCATCGTCTTCTACAGTGAATCAAGCAATTCGTGTGGGAGCTTATGAGAAAGCTGAAGTCTTCGATTAAGGAGGTGATCCAGCCGCAGGTTCCCCTACGGCTACCTTGTTACGACTTCACCCCAGTCATGAATCACTCCGTGGTAACCGTCCCCCCGAAGGTTAGACTAGCTACTTCTGGAGCAACCCACTCCCATGGTGTGACGGGCGGTGTGTACAAGGCCCGGGAACGTATTCACCGTGACATTCTGATTCACGATTACTAGCGATTCCGACTTCACGCAGTCGAGTTGCAGACTGCGATCCGGACTACGATCGGTTTTATGGGATTAGCTCCACCTCGCGGCTTGGCAACCCTTTGTACCGACCATTGTAGCACGTGTGTAGCCCTGGCCGTAAGGGCCATGATGACTTGACGTCATCCCCACCTTCCTCCGGTTTGTCACCGGCAGTCTCCTTAGAGTGCCCACCATAACGTGCTGGTAACTAAGGACAAGGGTTGCGCTCGTTACGGGACTTAACCCAACATCTCACGACACGAGCTGACGACAGCCATGCAGCACCTGTGTCTGAGTTCCCGAAGGCACCAATCCATCTCTGGAAAGTTCTCAGCATGTCAAGGCCAGGTAAGGTTCTTCGCGTTGCTTCGAATTAAACCACATGCTCCACCGCTTGTGCGGGCCCCCGTCAATTCATTTGAGTTTTAACCTTGCGGCCGTACTCCCCAGGCGGTCAACTTAATGCGTTAGCTGCGCCACTAAAATCTCAAGGATTCCAACGGCTAGTTGACATCGTTTACGGCGTGGACTACCAGGGTATCTAATCCTGTTTGCTCCCCACGCTTTCGCACCTCAGTGTCAGTATCAGTCCAGGTAGTCGCCTTCGCCACTGGTGTTCCTTCCTATATCTACGCATTTCACCGCTACACAGGAAATTCCACTACCCTCTACCGTACTCTAGCTCGCCAGTTTTGGATGCAGTTCCCAGGTTGAGCCCGGGGCTTTCACATCCAACTTAACGAACCACCTACGCGCGCTTTACGCCCAGTAATTCCGATTAACGCTTGCACCCTTCGTATTACCGCGGCTGCTGGCACGAAGTTAGCCGGTGCTTATTCTGTTGGTAACGTCAAAACCGCAGGATATTAGCCTACAGCCCTTCCTCCCAACTTAAAGTGCTTTACAATCCGAAGACCTTCTTCACACACGCGGCATGGCTGGATCAGGCTTTCGCCCATTGTCCAATATTCCCCACTGCTGCCTCCCGTAGGAGTCTGGACCGTGTCTCAGTTCCAGTGTGACTGATCATCCTCTCAGACCAGTTACGGATCGTCGCCTTGGTGAGCCATTACCTCACCAACTAGCTAATCCGACCTAGGCTCATCTGATAGCGCAAGGCCCGAAGGTCCCCTGCTTTCTCCCGTAGGACGTACGCGGTATTAGCGTTCCTTTCGGAACGTTATCCCCCACTACCAGGCAGATTCCTAGGCATTACTCACCCGTCCGCCGCTGAATCCAGGAGCAAGCTCCCCTCATCCGCTCGACTTGCATGTGTTAGGCCTGCCGCCAGCGTTCAATCTGAGCCATGATCAAACTCTTCAGTTCAATACTGCTTGGGTTTTGAGAAAACCCTAAACTTGGCTCAGCAATCGCAAATAAACTCTCGAATTCACGAGTGTTACTTGTGATGCTGATAATCAGTTGACTACCAGTCTTACCTCACAAGCACCCACACGAATTGCTTGATTCAGTTGTTAAAGAACAGTTGGTTAAGTCTTTCGTCTCAACCGAGGCCGCGCATTCTACAGCAGCCTTTGTTTCTGTCAAGCTGTTTTTCGAAGAATTTTTTCTTTCTACTCAACCACTTGCGCTTTCGATCAGAGCTTCTTCTCTCCAGCGGGAGGCGCATTCTACAGCATTCAAAACCGCTGTCAACCACCTCTTTTCTACCGCTTTCGATCCACTCGACCGAATCACCAACAGGACTCAACCACCACCCTGTCGACCGGCGCGAATTCTACACGCCTGACCCAGCTTTGCAACCCCTCTTTTAAACTTAACTTATTGATTAACAAGAAGTTTTCGAAGAGCTTCATCGCTGAAGTGGCGCGCATTCTACAACCCACAGAACGCGCGTCAAGCTTAAATTGCAATTTTATTACTCGGCCTTGAGCACGACCCGCGCGAAGGCTTTCTTGCCCGCCTGGCAGACATGGGCCTCGCCCACCTTGAACAGGAAGGAACGATCGACCACCTCGCCATCGACCCGCACACCGCCGGAGCCCAGCAGATCACGCGCTACCGCAGCGTTCTTCACCAGGCCTGCCTTATTAAGGACGGACGAGATCGGCATATCTTCAGCCGAAACCAGCTCGACCTCGGGCAGGTCGTCCGGCAGCTCGCCATCCTTCATGCGGTTACCGGCCGAGCGATGCGCATTGGCAGCTGCCTCTTCACCATGGAAACGCGCAACCAGTTCCTCGGCCAGCTTGATCTTGATGTCACGCGGGTTGGCACCCTGCTCGACATCGCGCCTGAACTGCTCGATCTCCTCCATGGAGCGGAAGCTGAGTAGCTCGAAGTAGCGCCACATCAATGCATCCGGCATGGACACCAGCTTGTTGTACATCACGCCAGGCGCTTCCTGGATACCCACGTAGTTGCCCAGGGACTTGGACATCTTCTTCACGCCATCGAGCCCTTCGAGCAGAGGCATGGTGACGATGCACTGCGACTCCTGACCGTAGGCACGCTGCAGTTCGCGCCCCATCAGCAGGTTGAACTTCTGGTCGGTACCGCCAAGTTCCACATCCGCCTTGAGCGCAACGGAGTCGTACCCCTGCACCAGCGGGTAGAGGAACTCGTGAATGGCAATCGGCTGGTTGCTGCTGTAGCGCTTGTCGAAGTCATCGCGCTCGAGCATCCGCGCAACGGTGTACTGCGACGCCAGGCGAATGAAGTCGGCCGGTGTGAGCTGATCCATCCAGGTGGAGTTGAACGCCACTTCGGTCTTGGCCGGATCGAGGATCTTGAACACCTGCTGCTTGTAGGTCTCGGCGTTGTCCAGTACCTGCTCGCGGGTCAGCGGCGGACGAGTAGCGCTCTTGCCGCTGGGATCACCAATCATTCCGGTGAAGTCACCGATCAGGAAGATCACCTGATGCCCCAGCTCCTGGAACTGACGCAGCTTATTAATAAGCACGGTATGACCGAGGTGCAGATCCGGCGCGGTAGGGTCGAAACCCGCCTTGATCCGCAGCGGCTGACCACGCTTGAGCTTTTCGACCAGCTCCGCTTCAACCAGAACCTCTTCCGCACCGCGCTTGATCAGCGCCAGCTGCTCTTCGACCGACTTCATGACAGAACCCGCAACCACTGGAAATTGAAAGGGAACCAACCATACAAGATCGCAAACTAATTACAAGTTTTGCCCATGGTTGGCCCGGCGGTCGCAGACAGGGCATCTCAAGGGTTGCCCCGAGCCGATTTTGGTTATATTTTATACAGTTAATGCACATTCCAAGAAAACGCCTCACGCCATGACGCAAAATATCCCTAAAGCCCCGCCCTACCCCAAGAGCCATATCCTGGCTGCGAGTGGTGTAGCTGCGCTGCTGAGCCTGGCTCTGCTGGTGTTTCCTTCGCGTGAAGTCGAAGCGCAGAAGACCTTTCTCGATCTGGACCTCGGCAGCGAAGCCGAGTTGGTGCTGCAGGAAAAGGACGACCTCCGAGCGGGACAGCCAGCCTCTGGCGCTGCCTCGCCGTTCGCCAAGATCGGACCGAGCGCAGATAGCGCCGAAAACAGCGTCGGAGATGGCGCTGATGAAAAGAATCCAGCAACAGCCGACACCACTCCTTCCGATCCCAACCAGCACAGCGTCACCGTCAGCAACGGCGATACGCTGTCCACGGTCTTTGCCAAGGTTGGGCTGAACGCGAACGACCTGCACGAGGCGCTCAACAGCAGCAAGGAAGCCAAGCAATTCAGCCGCCTCAAGGTCGGCCAGGTACTCGACTTCCAACTGGGTGACGACGGCAAGCTGAAAAGCCTGCAGAGCAAGCTCAGTGAACTGGAAACCATTCGCCTGAGCCGTGACGCCGATAGCTTCGATTTCCAGCGTGACCAGGTCAAGCCGGAAGTCGTGACGGCCTACAGCCATGGCGTGATCAACAGCTCTCTGTTCCTCTCGGCCAAGCGTGCAGGTCTGTCTCATGGCTTGACCATGGACCTGGCCAACGTCTTCGGTTACGACATCGATTTCGCCATGGACATTCGCGAAGGCGACGAGTTCGAGGTGATCTACGAGGAGAAGGTGGTCAACGGCAAGCGCGTCGGCACCGGCGACATCCTGTCCGCACGCTTCACCAACCGCGGCAAGACCTACACCGCCGTGCGCTACACCAACAAGCAGGGCGCGACCAGCTACTACAGCGCCAACGGCGAAAGCATGCGCAAGGCATTCATCCGCACGCCGGTGGACTTTGCCCGCATCAGCTCGCGCTTCTCCACCGGACGCAAGCACCCGATCCTGAACAAGATTCGCGCGCACAAGGGTGTCGACTACGCAGCGCCACGCGGCACACCGATCAAGGCGGCCGGCGACGGCAAGATCGCCCTGGCCGGTCGTAATGGCGGTTATGGCAATACGGTGATCATCCAGCACGGACAGCGCTACCGGACGCTCTATGCGCACATGCAGGGCTTCGCCAAGGGCATTCGCAACGGCGTCAACGTCAAGCAAGGGCAGATCATCGGCTATATCGGCACCACCGGCCTGTCGACCGGCCCGCACCTGCACTACGAGTTCCAGGTCAATGGTGTGCACGTCGACCCGCTGAGCCAGAAGCTGCCAATGGCCGACCCGATTGCTGCGAGCGAGAAGCAACGCTTCATGCAACTGAGCAAGCCGCTGATGGCACGCATGGATCAGGAAAAGGCCACCATGCTGGCCAGCAACAAGCAGTAATCCATGTCTCTTTATGTGGGTGTGATGTCCGGTACCAGCCTGGACGGCCTGGACATCGCACTGATCGAGCAAGACCACTCCCCTCGCCTCCTCGCGACCCTCTACCGGCCAATGCCCGAGACACTGCGCAGCGATCTGCTGGCACTCTGCGCACCTGGCGAGAATGAGCTGGCTCGCGCCGCCATTGCCGAACAGCGCTGGGTCGAGCTCGCCGCACAGGGCATCGACGAGCTGCTGAAACAGCAGAACCTGACCGCACAACAGATTCGCGCCATTGGCAGCCATGGCCAGACCGTGCGCCATGAACCTGCCCGTGGTTTCACCATCCAGATCGGCAACCCCGCGCTACTCGCCGAGCTGACCGGCATCTGCGTGGTCGCGGACTTCCGCCGCCGTGATGTTGCGGCGGGTGGCCAGGGCGCGCCCTTGGTGCCCGCCTTCCATCAGAGTCTGTTTGCTGATGGCCAGCGTCAGGTGGCCGTGCTCAACGTCGGCGGCTTCAGCAATCTCAGCCTGCTGGCCCCGGATGGAGAGGTGCTGGGCTTCGACAGCGGCCCCGGCAACGTCCTGCTCGATGCCTGGATTCATCACTGCCAGGGGCTCAACTATGACCGCGACGGTGCCTGGGCTGCCACTGGCACCGTGCACCCCGGCCTGCTGAGCCGACTGCTGAGCGATCCGTTCTTCGCGACGGCCGGCCCCAAGAGTACCGGCCGCGAGCTGTTCAACCTCGACTGGCTGCTCGGCCACCTGCAGGCCTTGCCTGCGATAGCGGGCGAGGATGTTCAGGCGACGCTGGTCGAACTCACTGCCCGCAGCATCACCAGTGCCTTGCGCACTGCGCAGGCACGTACCGATGTCCTGCTGGTATGCGGCGGCGGCGCGCACAACACCTGCCTCATGCAGCGCCTGAGCGCGCTGATGCAAGGAGCCGACGTGCGGAGCACGGCTGCGCAGGGTATCGACCCGGACTGGGTCGAGGCCATGGCCTTCGCCTGGCTCGCCCACTGCACCCTGGAGAGGATTCCGGGTAACCGGCCGAGCGTTACCGGAGCCGCTGGGCTGCGCATCCTCGGCGCGATCTATCCCGCCTGAACGAAAACGCCGCGCATCGAGCGCGGCGTTTTTCATCTGGCAAGGTGCTCAGATCGAGAAGGACGAACCACAGCCACAGGTCGTGGTGGCATTGGGGTTCTTGATCACGAAGCGCGAACCCTCGAGCCCTTCCTGGTAATCGACCTCGGAGCCGACCAGATACTGGAAGCTCATGGCATCGACCACCAGGCTGACACCCTCGCGCTCGACGATGGTGTCATCCTCGGCGACGTCTTCATCGAAGGTGAAGCCGTACTGAAAGCCCGAGCAGCCACCGCCCGTGACGAACACGCGCAACTTCAGACGCGGATTGCCTTCTTCATCGACCAGGGTCTTCACCTTGCTGGCCGCACCCTGGGTGAAGTGCAAAGGGGCAGGGGTGAAGGTTTCGACGCTCATGCTGAACTCCCGGCGCCATGCGCCATACTGCGTTGGGCATGCATTATCCGCTTGCCCTACAAAATCGGTCAACTATTGCTCGGCATCTACCAAGGCTGGCAGCTCAAGCGGCTTGTCGCCGTCCTTGAGATGGTGAAGGCGACCTTCGATCTGCGCCCCCATGGCCATTTCCATCAGGGCATAGTGCAGATTGCCGCGCACACGCGAACGCGCGCCCAGTTCGAGATGGCCGCTGGCGAACACGTCACCGATCACTTCGCCGTCGATGACGATATGGGGGGCGCGCACCTCTCCTTCAACCAGCCCACCCACACTGACGCGAACCAGCCCTTCGGTGGCCAGCAGGTTTCCGGTGACCTTGCCGTCCACCTGCACCGCGCCCTGAAAGCGCATGTCGCCCACCAGCTCGGCACCGGCAGCAATCAGGCTGGTCTTGCCGCTGAAACGCTGCAGGTCGGGTTTGGCCTTGTCTTTACTCCACATGGGGGGTCATAACTCCTGATTTGATCCATTCGAACGTACGGTTCAGCGGCTTGTCGCCTTCGACTTCCGCCTGAACCTTGACCTGAAGCGGCTCGAAGCCTTCAGGCAGCTGCAATTCACCGAAGCGGCCAGCCTCGGGAAAGGACTGGAAATGCTTGAAGGAAAATGGGATGGGGTTTTCACTCACGTCATCGGACAACGTCGACAGCGCCAGAGAGGCGGTTTTACCCCCCTGCCGACCTTCGACGATGACACGCATTTTCCCCTGCAGCGCCTCGTCACTGGCGCCGACTCGGCTCATCAGCAATTTGTAGCGGAAACGCCGAGGTACGTCCGTGGCTTGCAGCTCAAACGTGCGAATGCGCAGGCCTTCGCGGCGACTGGCAGGCGCCAGCACGCCCTTGTAGAAGGCCAGGTCCTGCTGCTGTTTGAAGATCTGCTCCTCGAGCAGCTTGATGGTCAGGCGGTTCTGTTCGATCGCCTGCTGACTCACCTTGTCGCTGCTGCCCACCACAGCCAGGCGTTGGCGCAGCAGCTCCAGTTCCTGGTCCTGCTCGGCCAGGCGCGTCAGCAGCGCCTGCCTTTGCTCCGGGCTCTGCTGCGGCGCAGCCTGCGGCCAGTACCAGCCCAGGGCGAATGCCGCTGGCAGCGCGAGCACCAGCAGCAACAGCGACCAACGACGGCGACGATCACGGCGCGGATCGCTGAGGCGAACTTCCCAACCCGCTGTCACGGCAACAGAGCCGCGTGCGACAGACCGAGGCGCTCGTCGAGGCCGAAGAGGATGTTCATGTTCTGCACTGCCTGGCCGGACGCCCCCTTGACCAGGTTGTCGATGACCGACAGCACCACCACCAGGTCACCGCCCTGAGGTCGATGCAGCGCGATCCGGCAGACATTGCCGCCGCGCACGCTGCGGGTTTCCGGGTGGCTGCCGGCCGGCATCACGTCGACGAACGGCTCGCCCGCATAGCGCTTCTCGAACAGTGCCTGCAGATCCACCGAGGTATCGGCCACGCGCGCATACAGGGTGGCGTGAATACCACGGATCATCGGTGTCAGGTGCGGGACGAAGGTCAGGCCGACGTCGCTGCCCGCGGCCAGGCGCAGCCCCTGGCGGATTTCCGGCAGGTGGCGATGGCCTTTGACCGAGTAGGCTTTCATGCTTTCGCCGGCCTCGCAGAACAGCGAGCCGACGCTGGCGCCACGCCCGGCGCCGCTGACGCCACTCTTGCAGTCGGCAATCAGACTGCCGGTGTCTGCCAGCCCGGCCTCCAGCAACGGGATCAGGCCAAGCTGGGTGGCCGTCGGGTAGCAACCCGGCACGGCGATCAGACGCGCCGCCTTGATCGCCTCACGGTTGACCTCGGGCAAGCCATACACCGCCTCGCTCAGCAGCTCCGGTGCGCCGTGCGGCTGGCCGTACCACTTGGCCCACTCCTCGGCATCCTGCAGACGGAAGTCGGCGGACAGGTCGATCACTCGCGTGCCGGCAGCCAGCAGTTCGCCGGCCAGGGCATGGGCCACACCGTGAGGCGTGGCGAAGAACACCACATCGCAGGCGCCCAGGGTGGCGACGTCCGGCACGCTGAATGCGAGGTCCGGGTAGTGGCCGCGCAGGTTGGGGTACATCTCGTCGACACGCAGGCCGGCTTCGGAACGGGAAGTGATGACGGTCACTTCAGCCTGCGGGTGTTGCGCCAGCAGACGCAGCAGTTCGACACCGGTGTAACCCGTGCCGCCGACGATACCGACCTTGATCATCACATGCCCCTTCACAAAAGCCATTGGAAAGTTGCCGATGATAAAGCCGCATCGGCCAAGCTCCAACCGCGGAGGTGACGTAAAGCGTTGCCTGCCTCTACTATCGGGGCAATTTTCAGCATGAGACACGCAAATGCTCTATCTCTGGCTCAAGGCCCTGCACATCATCGCCGTGGTCTGCTGGTTCGCCGGCCTGTTCTATCTGCCGCGCCTGTTCGTCTATCACGCGATGAGCGACGACAGCGCCAGCCATGAACGTTTCTGCGTGATGGAGCGCAAGCTCTACCGCGGCATCATGCTGCCGTCGATGATCGCGACACTGGGCCTGGGCATCTGGCTGCTGAGCCTCAACCCTTCCTACTATTTCTCCCAGGGCTGGATGCACGCCAAGCTGACACTGGTGGTCGCCCTGGTCATCTATCACCACCTGTGCGGCGCTCAGCTGAAGCGCTTCGCGCGGGGTGAGAACAGCCGCAGCCATGTGTTCTATCGCTGGTTCAACGAAGCGCCGGTGCTGGCTCTGCTGGGCATCGTCATTCTGGTCGTCGTCCGCCCCTTCTGAGGAAACCGCCATGTCTCTGCCTACTCTGCTCGAGCAACGCCTGCGTCTGCCCCTGGTAGCCGCTCCGATGTTTCTGGTATCCAACCCGGCACTGGTCAGCGCCTGCTGCAACAGCGGCATCGTCGGCAGCTTTCCAGCGCTCAACCAGCGTGAAAGCAGCGGCTTCTCCGCCTGGCTCGACGAGATTAACGCCAGCCTGCAGCCCGACGCCGCGCCCTTCGCCGTCAACCTGATCGTGCACCAGAGCAACCCGCGACTGCAGGCCGACCTGGCCATCTGCGTCGAGCGCCGCGTGCCGATCGTCATCACCAGCCTGGGCGCGGTGAAGGAAGTGGTCGACGCCGTGCATGGCTATGGCGGCCTGGTGTTCCATGACGTGACCACCCGCCGTCACGCCGAGAAGGCCGCAGATGCCGGTGTCGACGGGCTGATCGCGGTGGCTGCGGGCGCTGGTGGCCATGCGGGCACCTGGAGCCCTTTCGCGCTGCTGGCCGAGATCCGTCAGTTCTTCGACAAGACCGTGCTGCTGTCTGGCTGCCTCAACCACGGCCACGAGATTCTCGCCGCCCAGTTGCTGGGCGCGGACCTGGCCTACATGGGCACACGCTTCATCGCCACCACGCAGAACGACGCCCCTGCCGCCTACCGGGACATGATCCTCGGCGCCCGCGCCGCCGACATCATCCACACACCCGCCGTCTCCGGCGTGCCGGCCAGCTTCATGCGCCAGAGCCTGGAACAGGCGGGTTACGACCTGAATCAGCTGCAAAACAAGGCCAGCATCAACTACGGCGAGAAACTCAAGCCGATGGATGACGAGGCCAAGGCGTGGAAAACCGTATGGTCGGCCGGCCAGGGGGTTGGCGCCATCGATGACCTGCCATCGGTACAGGAGCTGGTCGCACGACTCGACAGCGAGTACCGCGCGGCAGTGGTCCGCAGCCAGCAACTGGGGCAACGCTGGCCACGATGAAACGCCGTCACCTGCTCGGCCTGGGAGCGCTGGGCCTGCTCGGCGGCTGGGCGCTGCGCCCGCATGACCGGGGGCAGGTGCATGACGCCTATTTCGCCGCGCTGAATCGGCAGCTGCAACAGGATGGCGATGGCCTGCCCACCCTGCTGCTCGACCTCGACCGGCTGGACGCCAATGCCGACCTGCTCGCCGCGCGCCTGCCGGAACGCCTCGCGTTACGCCTGGTGACCAAGTCGCTGGCCAGCAGTGGCCTGCTGGAGTACCTGGGCAAACGCCTGCAGACCCAGCGTTTCATGGTCTTTCAGCAACCTCAGCTGAATCGTCTGGCCAGGAGTTTCCCCCAGGCTGACCTGCTGCTGGGCAAGCCGCTGCCCGTCGAGGCGGCCCTGAACTTCCACCGCCAGTTGCCACAGCACCTGACTTTCGACGCGGCGCGCCAGGTGACCTGGCTGATCGACAGCGAACAGCGCCTGCTGCAGTACGCCGAGCTGGCCAAGGCGCTGAACCAGCCGTTGCGCATCGCGCTGGAAATCGATGTCAGCCTGCAGCGTGGCGGCTTCGCCAGCCCGCTGGCACTGAACCAGGCTGTGCAGCAGCTTGTCCGCTACCCGCTGCTGCAGTGCCGCGGCCTGATGGGCTACGACGCCCATGTTGCCCACAGCCCGCCCTGGGTACGCCAGCAGCAAGCCTTCGCCGACAGCGATGCGCGCTATCGCGCGTTCATCGACAGCGTACGCTCGCTCGACAAGCGGTGGCCGGCGCAGCTCCTGCTCAACGGCGGCGGCAGCCTGACCTACCCCCTGCACAGCCAGCAGGCCAGTGTGCTCAATGAAGTCGCCGTCGGCTCCGCCCTGCTCAAGCCTGCGGACTTCGATACCGCGCTGCTACAGGCGCACCAGCCGGCCTTGTGGATCGCTGCGCCGGTACTCAAGGCGGTTGACGGCGCCCTGCCCTACCTGCAGCCGCTGCAGCCAGCGATCAGCGCCTGGAACCCGAACCGGCAGCGCGCCTACTACCTGTACGGTGGCCGCTGGCCAGCGCAACCCGTTTCGCCACAAGGCCTCGACTACGACCCCCTGTATGGCCGCAGTGCCAACCAGGAACGCCTGATCGGCAGCGCAGGCACGCAACTGCGCAGCGGGGACTGGGCGTTCCTACGCCCCGCCGTCAGCGAGGGCCTGCTGGCCGATTTCAGCGAAATACGTCTACTACGCCGCGGCCAGCTGGTGGGCCGCTGGAGCACAATAGGCCACGCCTGAACATTGCCCATCGCTCGCAGCTCAGGCCGCTTGTATATTGGCCTCGCGTCCCTCTAGGCTTAGCCCACTTCTATCTTCCAGCAGACAAGGAAGCTCGCATGAACCAACCGCGCTACAAGATAGTGTTCGATGGCCAACTGATGCCGGAGACCACACTGGAAACGGTCAAGGACAATCTGGCCCGCCTGTTCAAGAGCGATGCGACCCGCATCGACAGCCTGTTCAGCGGCACCCCGGTGGCACTCAAGCGCGACCTCGAGGAACACGAGGCGAACCAGTACCTCAATGCCCTGCAGAAGGCCGGCGCCAACGTGCGCAAGGAGCTGGATCAGAGCGCCAGCCTGAGCCTGGTTCCGACCGAGGAACACACCGAGCCCGCACCGACGGATACCAATCGCATGACCTGCCCCAAGTGCGGGCATGAGCAGGCCAAGGCCAGCGAATGCTCCGCCTGCGGCATCATCATCGAGAAGTACCTCGCTCGCCAGGCCCAGCTGGCCGAAGCCGCCCCGGCGCAGGTCGCAGACGCCGCTGGCGCCTCCCCTTACGCACCGCCGCAGGCCAATGTCGCGGAGGCACTGCCCGAGTATTCCGAACTCAAGGTATTCAGCGTCAACGGCCGTATCGGCCGCGTGCGCTACCTCGCCTGGACCATGGCCATGCTGCTCTGCTCCCTGCCGCTGATGGCGCTGTTCGCGGGCGCATCGGCCATTTCCAGCACTCTTGGCGGGCCGCTGCTGGGTATCGCGGTCATTGCCATGATCGTGATCAGCGTGTTCATTGGCGTGCAGCGCCTGCATGACATGGGCTGGTCGGGCTGGCTCTGGCTGCTCAACTTCGTCCCCGTCGTCGGCAGCGTGTTTGCCCTGCTCATGCTGATCATTCCGGGTACTCAGGGCGTCAACCGCTACGGTCCGCCGCCACCGCCCAACAGCACCGGGGTCAAGGTCCTGGCCTGGCTGTTCCTGCTGGTACCAATCGCGGGCATCGTCGCGGCCATCGCCCTGCCTGCCTACCAGGGCTACCTCGGCTAGTGCCGGCCTACAGACGGGATCGTTGACGCCCCATCATGCGCAGCTATGCATTGGTTACCGGCGCATCCAGCGGCATCGGCCTGGCCATGGCCGAAGCCCTGGCGCGTCGTGGGCGCAACCTGATCCTGGTGGCGCGCCGGCGTGAAACCCTGGAAAGCATCGCCTGCGAGCTGGCACAGCGCTTCGGCGTCGAGGTGCTGTTCCGGCTCTGCGACCTGAGCGAGCCCCTGCAGCTGTCCGGGCTGCTGATCGAACTGGAACAGGGCCAGTGGCACATCGACCTGCTGGTGAACAACGCCGGCCTGGGCTGCGCCGGCCCGTTCCTCGAACAGGACTGGGGCCGCGAGCAGGAGCAGCTGGAAGTCAACGTCCTGGCCTTGACCCGCCTCTGCCATGCCCTCGGTCAGCGCATGGCCGAACAGGGCGGCGGACAGATTCTCAACGTGGCATCGCTCGCGGCGTTCCAGCCGGGCCCGTGGATGAGCAGCTACTACGCCAGCAAGGCCTATGTCCTGCACTTCTCCGAAGGCCTGCGCGAGGAGTTGCGCGCGCGTGGCGTCCGGGTCTCCGTCCTCTGCCCCGGGCCGACGCACAGTGCATTCTTCCGCTCGGCGCGGATGGACGTCAGCCGCCTCGCCGGCAGCAGGCTGATGATGAGCGCCGAGGAAGTGGCGCTCATCACCGTGCGCGCCCTGCAGAAGGGCCGCGCCCTGATCATTCCCGGCTGGCGCAACCGCCTGCTGGCAATGAGCCCGCGCCTGGCGCCGCGCTGGCTGGTGCGCAAGATCAGCGCACGCCTGACCCGCCCCTTCACTGGCGCCTGAGCCGTTCGCGACAGCCCGACGTCAGCCCGCGTTGACCGTTCTGCCGTCCGCCCAGTCACGCAGCGCTGCCAGCCGCTCGGCCATCACCACCGACAGCGGCGCGGTGCCCTGCAGCACACGCACCACCAGCGCCTGGTCGACCGACTGCTGTTGCGCCTGACCGGCGTACAGCGCACTGACCACCGCCTGCTCGATCTCCGCCCCGGAGTAGCCCTCGCTGGCCGCCGCCAGTTGTGCCAGGTCGAAGCCGGCAGGATCCAGCTCGCGGCGCTGCAGGTGGATGCGGAAGATCTCGGCGCGGACCTCGGCACTCGGCAGGTCGACGAAGAACAGCTCGTCGAAACGCCCCTTGCGCACCAGCTCGGGCGGCAGGCGGTCGATGGCGTTGGCCGTGGCCACGACGAATACCGGCGCCTTGCGCTCGGACATCCAGGTCAGCAGGGTGCCGAGCACCCGCTGGCTGACCCCACCATCATGGTCACCACTGGCCAGACCCTTCTCCACCTCGTCCATCCACAGCACGCAGGGGGCCATCTGTTCAGCCAGGCGCAGCGCCTCACGCAGGTTGCGCTCGGTCTCGCCGAAGAACTTGTTGTACAGGCAGGCGAAGTCCAGGCGCAGCAACGGCAGCCCCCAGAGGCCGGCCACCGCCTTGGCCGCGAGGCTCTTGCCGCCGCCCTGCACACCGACCAGCATCACCCCCTTGGGCGCGTCGAGCTGCTTGCCCTCGAGGAAACCGGCCTGCCGCTCCGCCAGCCAGCGCTTGAGGTTGACCAGGCCACCGACTTCCGCGAAGCGTGCGGTGTCGTACTCGAAGCTGAGCACGCCTTCCAGATCGAGCAGTTGGAACTTGGTCTTGTTCAGCTCGGGGATATCTTCCTGAGTGATCGCCCCGTCGTCGCAGATCACGTTGCGCGCCAGCGCACGCGCCTCGGCATGGCTGAGGCCGCGCAGGTTCTTGACCACCTGCTGCAGCGTACGATTGTCGGTGCGCACCCGCGCCCCGCGGTTCCCTTCGCTCCAGCGCGTCGCCTCGTCACGCACGATGCCGAGCAGTTCGTCCTCGGAAGGCAGCGCCAGGCTGAAGCGCGCGGCATAACGCTGCACCTCGGCCGGCAGCTTGAGCGCGTGCGACACCAGTACCAGCGTCGGCTTGTGCGCCCCCTCGCTCATGGCGATCTCCTTGAGCAGGCGCACCAGACGGGGGTTGTCATCGAGGAACGGGTGCAGATCGCACATCACGTACAGGTTGGGCTGCGGATCGACCTTGATCAGGCGCAACGCGGCATCCGGCTCCAGCGTGGGCGACTCGTCCACCGCCGCGCCACCGAAGCCGAGGCGCTGCAGGCCTTCGGTCACCGACCAGGTGTGCAAGCCCAGGCCGCGCTTGATCGCCAGCCCTGTCAGGGTCTCCAGAACGCGCAGCTCGTCCCAGGACTCGATGACGATCAGCTTGACCTTCGAGTCCAGCACCAGCCCCAGATCGTGAATATCGTTCTTCAACACCTGCTCCTTGTGAGGTTGGGTCTGCCCGGCGAGCAAGGTTAACATCCTCGATTTGGCAGAATCGGGAGCTCGCCGCATGGACCGTCTAAACACGCAGATCGTCGCCGCAGGCAACCTGCCATGCAAGTGCTGATCGCACGCGCTGTGACACGGCAGCTATCCCTCGGCCTCACCGGCCTGGCGCTGCTGGCCCTGCCGGCCTTCGCCAGCGAGCCGATCAGCGACGCGCTGGCCAGCGGCGGCACGGGGCCCGAACTGGTGGTCATCCCCGCCGGGCAGTTCCAGCTGGGCGATGGCAGCGGCCGGGGCAACGACAACGAGCGCCCGCCACGCACGGTGACCTTCACCGCGCCCTTCGCCATCGGCCGCTACGAGGTCACCTTCGCCGACTGGCAGCGCTATGCCGAAGCCGCCAACCTGCCCATGCCCGACAACGAGGGCTGGGGCCTCTCCGCACGGCGCCCGGTGATCCAAGTGTCCTGGCGCGACGCGCATGCTTATACGCAATGGCTGTCGCGCCAGAGCGGCGCCCGCTACCGCCTGCCGACCGAGGCGGAATGGGAATATGCCGCTCGCGGCGGTAGCCCGAGCTACTACTGGTGGGGCGATGAACTGGACAGCAGCGAGCACGCGCCGCGCGCCCACTGCCGTGGCTGCGCGACATCACGCCTGTTGCGCAACAAGACCGCCGCCGTGGGCCAGTTCCCCGCCAACGGCTTCGGCCTGAGCGACACGGCGGGCAATGTCTGGGAATGGACCGCATCGCGCTTCACCCAGCGCTTCGACGGCAGCGAAACGCAGAGTGCCAGCCTGCTCGACGACAGCCCGCGCGTGGTGCGCGGCGGTGCCTGGAACAGCGGCCCGAGCTACCTGCGCAGCAGCATGCGCGACCTCAAGCAGCCGCACCACCGCGACTATGCCCTGGGCTTTCGCGTCCTGCGCGAGTTGCCCTGACCCCGGACGCCCCGGCCACTTTTTTGCAGTAGACTAGGCGCGTTGTTCCTTCTGGAGGTGCCCCATGGCCAGCGAACGCCAGTATTCCCCCGTCGATCGCCTGCTGCTGCAGGCCGATGCCGCCCTGCGCACCCTGCTGCCCTTCAGCGGCGCATCGGCTCGCCCCTCACCCGCCGTGGTGCAGAACGAGGCGGAGCTGAGCAGCGAGGAGTCGCGCCACGTCGCCGGGCTGATGCGCATCAACCACACCGGTGAAGTCTGCGCCCAGGCGCTGTATCAGGGACAATCGCTGACGGCCAAGCTGCCGGAGGTGCGCAGCGCCATGGAGCATGCGGCCGATGAGGAAATCGACCACCTGGCCTGGTGCGAGCAGCGTATCCGCGAGCTGGGTAGCCACCCGAGCGTGCTCAACCCGCTGTTCTACGGGCTGTCCTTCGGCGTGGGCGCCGTTGCCGGCCTGGTCAGCGACCGGGTCAGCCTGGGCTTCGTCGCCGCCACCGAGGATCAGGTCTGCAAGCACCTGGACGAACACCTGGAGCAGATTCCCGAACATGACGCCAAGTCGCGCGCCATTCTCGAGCAGATGCGCATCGACGAGCAGCAGCACGCCAACAGCGCGCTCGCAGCCGGCGGTGTACGCTTCCCGGCGCCGGTCAAGTTCGGCATGACCCTGCTATCGAAGGTCATGACCAAGAGCACCTACCGCATCTGAATGAACGAGGGCGCCCATGGGCGCCCTCGTCGTATCACGCGAACCCCGCTCAGCCCAACTCGACGATTTCGTAGTCGTGGCTGATGTCGACACCGGCACGGCCCAGCATGATCGAAGCCGAGCAGTATTTCTCCGCCGACAGCTCCACGGCACGCTTGACCTGAGCCTCCTTCAAGCCACGCCCCTTGACCACGAAGTGCAGGTGAATCCTGGTGAAGACCTTGGGCTCCTCGCCTGCACGCTCGGCATCGAGGAACACCTCGCAGCTCTCCACCGGCTGGCGCCCCTTGCGCAGGATGCTGACGACATCGAAGTTGCTGCAGCCACCCAGGCCAATCAGCAGCATCTCCATCGGACGGATGCCCAGGTTGCGACCTCCGGCCTCGGGCGGGCCGTCCATGACCACGGCATGGCCACTACCGGATTCCCCGAGAAACAAGGCTTCGCCGGCCCACTGCACGCGCGCTTTCATCTATCCAGGCTCCGTTGCTTTGCAAAGGCACGCAGGTTAGCACAGCCCCGCGACATCCTGATGCACGCGCCAAGCGTCAAAGTTCCACTAGGCTGCGTTAGACAGGTCACAAAAAACGCCCTTCACTTTGTGCGTCTGTTAAGCTGGCGTCGGATTGCTGGCACACTTGGCCGGATAACTAATAAGAAATTGCCTGTTGGACAAAGGCCTACTTTTCTATATTCGGGACTCGGGCATGGTCGCTATTACCCTTACACCAAAAGTCAAACATCTGGACAAGTTGCTCGCGCACTGTCATCGCCGTCGCTATACCGCGAAAAGCACCATCATCTACGCAGGTGATCGTTGCGAAACCCTGTTCTTCATCGTCAAAGGTTCGGTCACCATCCTCATCGAGGACGACGACGGCCGCGAGATGATCATCGCCTACCTCAATGCCGGCGACTTCTTCGGTGAAATGGGCCTGTTCGAGAAAGAAGGCACGGAGAAGGAGCGCAGTGCCTGGGTACGCGCCAAGACCGAATGCGAGGTCGCGGAAATCAGCTACACCAAGTTCCGCGAACTGACCCAGCAAGACCCGGACATTCTCTTCGCCCTCGGCAGCCAGATGGCCGAACGCCTGCGCAACACCACGCGCAAGGTTGGCGACCTGGCCTTCCTCGACGTGACCGGCCGTGTCGCGCGCACCCTGCTCGACCTGTGCAAGCAGCCGGACGCCATGACCCACCCGGACGGCATGCAGATCAAGATCACCCGCCAGGAAATCGGCCGCATCGTCGGCTGCTCCCGCGAGATGGTCGGTCGCGTGCTCAAGTCCCTGGAAGAACAGGGGCTGGTGCACGTCAAGGGCAAGACCATGGTGGTGTTCGGCACTCGCTGACGCGCCACGCAATGAAAAAAGCCGGCTCTGAGCCGGCTTTTTTCATTGCGTCCTAGTCGGGATCCTTGCCGATCACCGTGGCCCGTCCGCGCTCGGGAAAGAACAGGCGCTGCAGCTCCACGCCCGGCTCCTGCGCGCGCATGAAGGCTTCGCCGACCAGGAAGGCGTACACCTCGCTGATCTCCATCAGCTCGACATCGGCCCGGTTGAGGATGCCGCTCTCGGTCACCACCAGGCGATCCCTTGGGATGCGCGGCAGCAGGTCGAGCGTGGTTTCCAGGCTAACCTCGAAGGTGTGCAGGTTGCGGTTGTTGATACCGACCAGGGGCGTATCGAGGGTGCTCAGGGCGCGCTCGAGTTCGTCGCCGTCATGCACTTCCACCAGCACATCGAGACCGACGTCCTTGGCCACCGAGGCCAGTTCGGCCATGCGCACGTCATCCAGGCAGGAAACGATCAGCAGTACGCAGTCGGCGCCCAGGGCGCGGGCCTCGACGATCTGATAGGGGTCGACCATGAAGTCCTTGCGGATCACCGGCAGCGTGCAGGCCGCACGGGCCTGCTGCAGGTACTGGTCGGCCCCCTGGAAGAAATCGATATCAGTCAGCACCGACAGGCAGGTGGCGCCGCCGGCCTCGTAGCTGCGGGCGATGTCGGCCGGGATGAAGTCCTCGCGCAGGATGCCCTTGCTCGGCGATGCCTTCTTCACCTCGGCGATCACTGCCGGCTGCTTGCGCGCAGCCTGCTCCAGCAGTGCGCGGGCGAAACCGCGCGGTGCGTCGGCGCTGCGGGCCGCGACCTCGAGTTCGGCGAGGCTGACCTGCGCGCGGCGCGCCGCCACTTCCTCGAACTTACGGGCAACGATCTTCTCCAGTACGGTTGGTACGCTCACCCTTCGTTCTCCTGTCTGAATACCGCGGTAAAGGACACCAGCTCCTCCAGCTTCTCGCGCGCCAGCCCGGTGTGCAGGGCGTCATGCGCGAGCTGCATGCCTTCGTTCAGGGTACTGGCATGGTCGGCGGCGTACAGCGCCGCGCCGGCATTGAGGACGATCATGTCGGCCGCCTTCTGTCCGTTCTCGGTCTTGCGTCGGCCCAGCGCGTCGCGAATCAGCTCCAGCGACTGCTCGGCGTTGTCGACGGTCAGGCCGATCAGGCTCTGGCTCTTGATGCCGAAATCCTCCGGCTGGATGCGGTACTCGCTGACCGCCCCATCCTTCAGCTCGGCAACGAAGGTCGGTGCGGCCAGGCTGATCTCGTCCAGGCCGTCCTGCGCATGCACCACCAGTACGTGCTGGCTGCCCAGACGCTGCAGCACCTCGGCCATCGGCCGGCACAGCGCCTGGCTGAACACGCCGATCACCTGATGCCGGGCCCCCGCCGGGTTGGTCATCGGGCCGAGCATGTTGAAGATGGTCCGCAGCCCCAGTTCGCGACGGGGACCGATGGCGTGCTTCATCGCCCCGTGATGGGCAGGGGCGAACATGAAGCCGACCCCGACGCTTTCCACGCAACGCGCCACCTGTTCGGGCTTGAGCCCCAGGTAGACACCGGCGGCCTCGAGCAGATCGGCACTGCCGCTCTTGCCGGACACCGCGCGGTTGCCATGCTTGGCCACCTTGCCACCGGCAGCCGCGACGACGAATGCCGCGGCGGTGGAGACGTTGAACACGTTCATGCCGTCGCCGCCGGTGCCGCAGGTATCGACCATGCGCTCGGCGTCGATCACCACCGGGGAGGCCAGCTCACGCATCACACTGGCGGCGCCGACGATCTCGTCGATGGTCTCGCTCTTCATGCGCATGCCCATGAGGAAGGCGCCGATCTGGGCGTCGGTGCACTGGCCGGTCATGATCTCACGCATCACCGCCTGCATTTCCTCGGTGGTCAGATCGAGCTGGGCGACGATCCGGTTGAGGGCTTCCTTGATATTCATGCGCGCACGCCTCCGGTCTGCTTGAGGAAGTTGGCGAACAGTTCGTGGCCCTGCTCGGTCAGGATGGACTCGGGGTGGAACTGTACGCCTTCGATGTTCAGGGTCTTGTGGCGCAGGCCCATGATCTCGTCGACCGAGCCGTCGTCGTGCTGGGTCCAGGCGGTGATTTCCAGGCAGTCAGGCAAGGTCTCGCGCTTGACCACCAGGGAATGATAGCGGGTCACGGTGAGCGGCTTGTTGAGGCCGGCGAACACCCCCTTGTCCTCGTGGAACACCGGGCTGGTCTTGCCGTGCATCACCTGGCGCGCACGCACCACGTCGCCGCCATAGGCCTGGCCGATGCTCTGGTGACCCAGGCACACGCCCAGGATCGGCAGCTTGCCGGCGAAATGCAGGATGGCCTCGATGGACACCCCCGCTTCGC
Source organism: Ectopseudomonas khazarica (assembly GCF_017915135.1). NCBI lineage: Bacteria > Pseudomonadati > Pseudomonadota > Gammaproteobacteria > Pseudomonadales > Pseudomonadaceae > Ectopseudomonas > Ectopseudomonas khazarica. The sequence goes on from NZ_CP068551.1 coordinate 4,623,560, forward strand.
TGGGCGTGCACGGCCCCGGCGAGACCACGATGCGCTCGGGCTTGAGCGCCTCGATCTCGGCCACGCTGAGTTCGTCGTTGCGAATCACATGCACGTCGGCGCCCAGTTCACCCAGGTACTGCACGACGTTGTAGGTAAAGGAGTCGTAGTTGTCGATCATCAAAAGCATGGTGCGGCGCCTCTTATTCCTGTGCCTGGGGAGCGGTCTGTTCAGCCAGCGCAACGGCGCGGAACATCGCGCGGCGCTTGTTCAGGGTTTCTTCCCACTCCAGGGCAGGCACCGAATCGGCGACGATACCGGCGCCTGCCTGTACATGCAGCTCGCCATCCTTGATCACCGCGGTGCGGATGGCGATGGCAGTGTCCATGTTGCCGTTCCAGGCGTAGTAACCGACCGCACCGCCGTAGACGCCGCGCTTGACCGGCTCCAGCTCGTCGATGATTTCCATGGCGCGGATCTTCGGCGCCCCGGACAGGGTGCCCGCCGGCAGGATCGCGCGCAGCGCATCCATCGCCGACAGCTCGGGCTTGAGCTGGCCGGTGACGTTGGAGACGATGTGCATGACGTTGGAATAACGTTCGATGACCATCTTCTCGGTGAGCTTGACCGAGCCGATCTGCGACACGCGGCCGGTATCGTTGCGACCCAGGTCGATCAGCATCAGGTGCTCGGCGACCTCCTTGGCATCGCCGAGCAGGTCCTGCTCCAGCGCCAGGTCGGCTTCTTCGGTGGCACCACGCGGCCGGGTACCGGCGATCGGGCGCACGGTGACCAGGCCATCCTCGACCCGCACCAGCACTTCCGGCGAGCTGCCGACCACGTGGAAGTCGCCGAAGTTGAAGAAGTACATGTACGGCGTCGGGTTTATGCAACGCAGCGCGCGATACAGATCGATGGGCGCGGCCTGGAAGCCGATGGTCATGCGCTGGGAGATCACCACCTGCATGCAGTCGCCGGCCAGGATGTATTCCTTGATCGCACTGACCGCCGATTCGTAGTCGCCCTTGCTGTAGCTGGAGCGGAACGCCGGCTCCTCGCCCAGTGGCGCAGCGAGGTCCACGCCGAGGCGCGGGGTGATCGGCTGACGCAGCTTGTGCAGGATCTCGCGCAGGCGCGCATGGCCCTGTTCGAAGGCATCCGCCTCATCGGGGTCGGCCAGGACGATGGCGTGCATCTTGCCCGCCAGGTTGTCGAACACCACCACGGCGTCGGACACCATCAGCAGGATATCCGGCGTACCCAGCGGGTCCGGATTCGGGCAGCTGGCCAGCTTCTGCTCGACATAGCGCACGCTGTCGTAGCCGAAGTAGCCCACCAGACCACCGTTGAAACGCGGCAGGCCGGCGATGGTCGGCACCTTGTAGCGCGCCTTGAACTGCTCGACGAACGCCAACGGGTCGGCACTCTGCTGACGCTCGACCTCGACGCCATCGGTGCTCACCACGACGTCATGGCCGTGCACGCGCAACACGGTGCGCGCCGGCAGGCCGATGATCGAATAACGCCCCCACTTCTCGCCGCCCTGCACCGATTCGAGCAGGTAGGAGTTCGGCGCGTCGGCCAGCTTCAGGTAGATGGACAGGGGCGTGTCGAAATCCACCAGGGTTTCGCAGGCCAGGGGAATGCGGTTGTAGCCTTCGCCGGCTAAACGCAGGAATTCTTCATGGGTCATGATCAGCCTCATGGCTCGGGGAAAACGGTCGGGTGCAAACGGGCCGCGCGCAGCGGCAGGAAAAAATCAGGCGCGCCAGCGCCAGCGGGCCAGAGCCTTGATGACTTTCATCCAGAGTTTGCAGCTAACCACCACGGTGCGATCTCGACAGGCGGGGGAATAATGAGAGCGGCCAAGGTAGCAGCTACACACTACAGGCTGCAAGCCGGGCAAGGCGATAGCGTTGCAGGAGCGGATACCTCCACGGAATCAGCGATGAATCCGCGCCTGCGCCAGCCGAACAGCCGCCTCACCCGCCACGGCCCGACCGCCCACCGACAAGCTCACCGCAGAGGATCGATGCGGCGCCCCCTACAGCAGTTCGGCGAGGCTATCCACGACCAGGCTCGGCTGCTCCTCGTCGATGGGGCGCCCGTGGTTGTAGCCGTAGCTCACCGCCACGCACGGCACGCTGGCAGCACGCGCGGCCAGCACGTCGCTGCGCGAATCCCCGACGAACAACGACTGCCCGGCGTCGACGCCCGCCAGGTGCATCACCTGCAGCAGCGCGGCCGGGTCGGGCTTCTGCTGCGGCAGGGTGTCGCCACCGATGATCCAGCGGAAGTACCCCCCCAGACCGACCTGCTCCAGCAGCGGTGCAACGAAGCGCTCCGGCTTGTTGGTCACCACCGCCAGCTCCACGGCAGCCGTGCTCAGGGCCTCGAGCAGCTCGTGCACACCGGGATAGAGCGCCGTCAGCGCATGGCAATCGGCGTAGATCTCGAGAAAGCGCGCCAGCGCCTCTTCCGTCGCGGCCTCTGTCACCGCCGCATGCTCCAGGCCATCGGCCAGGGCGCGTCGCACCAGCACCCGGGCACCGTTGCCGACCCAGTCACGAACCTTCTCGATACCCGCCGGGGCACGTCCCTGCTCGACCAGCATGCGGTCGACGGCGGCGGCCAGGTCCGGCACCGAGTCGATCAAGGTGCCGTCCAGGTCGAACATCACCAGCCGCGGCAGCTCGCCGCCGCACAGCTCGCGCAGCGGTTTCATCCACGCACCTGGGCCAGCTCGGCACGCATGGCATCGATCACGGCCTTGTAGTCCGGCTGGTTGAAGATCGCCGAGCCGGCGACGAAGGTATCGGCGCCCGCCTCGGCGATTTCGCGAATGTTCTGCACGTTGACGCCGCCGTCGATCTCCAGGCGGATCTCACGACCGCTGGCGTCGATCAGCGCGCGCGCCTCGCGCAGCTTGTCGAGGGTACCGGGGATGAACTTCTGCCCGCCGAAGCCCGGGTTGACGCTCATCAGCAGGATCATGTCGACCTTGTCCATCACGTACTTGAGCACGTCCAGCGGCGTGGCCGGGTTGAACACCAGGCCGGCCTTGGCGCCACCGGACTTGATCAGTTGCAGCGAGCGGTCGATGTGCTCGCTGGCTTCCGGGTGGAAGGTGATGTACGAGGCGCCGGCCTCGATGAAGTCACCGATGATGCGATCCACCGGCTTGACCATCAGGTGGGCGTCGATCGGCGCAGTGATGCCGTACTTGCGCAGCGCCGAGCAGACCATCGGGCCGATGGTCAGGTTGGGTACGTAGTGATTGTCCATGACATCGAAGTGGACGATGTCCGCCCCGGCGGCGAGCACGTTATCCACTTCCTCGCCCAGGCGGGCGAAGTCGGCGGACAGGATCGACGGGGCGATGGCGAAGGGTTGCATGGCGCACCTCTGAGTGCTTGATCACGGTGGCGGGCATTGTAGCGGCTCGAGCCTCATCTGGCAGCGCCGCCCGAGGACGGCGCTGCCAGATAGTCACAAGCACTGCACGCCGGGAGGCGCTTCAGCGGCGAGCGCTGGACGTTCGGGCCGGTAGCCGCCGCGGCCGAAGCCCCTCCCACATGCACGCCCCGACTCAGATACCGCCGAGGCAGAGGTATTTGATTTCCAGGTACTCATCCAGCCCGTACCTGGAGCCTTCGCGGCCCAGCCCGGAGGCCTTCATGCCACCGAACGGCGCCACCTCGTTGGAGATCAGTCCGGTGTTGATGCCGACCATGCCGTACTCCAGCGCCTCACCCACGCGGAAAGCGCGGCCCAGATCGCGGGTATAGAAGTAACCGGCCAGGCCGAACTCGGTGTCGTTGGCCTGACGCACCACCTCGGCTTCGTCGCTGAAGCGGAACAGCGGCGCCAGCGGACCGAAGGTTTCCTCGCGCGCCACGCGCATCTGCGGCGTCACGTCGACCAGCACGGTCGGCTCGAAGAAGTTGCCACCCAGCGCCTTGCCGCCCTGCACCACCCTGGCGCCCTTCTCCAGCGCATCCGCCAGGTGGCTCTGCACCTTGGCCACGGCGTTGCCATCGATCAGCGGCCCGGTGGTCACCCCTGCCTCGACGCCCTGTCCGACCTTGAGCCTGGCCACCGCCGCCGCCAGCTTCTCGGCGAAGGCGTCATACACGGCGTCCTGCACGTAGATGCGGTTGGCACAGACGCAGGTCTGCCCGGCATTGCGGTACTTGGCGACCATGGCCCCCTCGACCGCCGCATCCAGGTCGGCATCGTCGAAGACGATGAACGGCGCGTTGCCCCCCAGCTCCAGCGACAGCTTCTTCAACGTCGGCGCGCATTGCTCCATCAGCTTGATGCCGACGCCGGTCGAGCCGGTGAACGACAGCTTGCGCACGACCGGGTTGGCGCACAGCTCGCCACCGACCTCGCGGGAGCGCTCGGCATCGGCCGGCAGCACGCTGAACAGGCCCGCCGGGATACCCGCGCGCTCGGCCAGCACGGCCAGGGCCAGGGCACTGAAGGGGGTCTGCGGCGCCGGTTTGAGCACCATGGCGCAACCGGCGGCCAGTGCCGGCCCGGCCTTGCGGGTGATCATCGCCGCCGGGAAGTTCCAGGGGGTGATCGCCGCCGCCACGCCGACCGGCTCCTTGGTCACGATCAGGCGCTTGTCCGGCTGGTGGCCGGGGATGGTGTCGCCATAGACACGCTTGGCCTCCTCGGCGAACCATTCGATGAAGGACGCGGCATACAGCACCTCGCCCCGCGCCTCGCTCAGCGGCTTGCCCTGCTCGGCGGTCATGATCTGCGCCAGGTCTTCCTGGTTGGCCAGCATCAGCTCGTACCAGGCGCGCAAACGCGCCGCGCGTTCCTTGGCGGTCAGTGCGCGCCAGGCCACCTGCGCGACCTGCGCCGCGTCGATGGCGCGACGGGTCTCGCCCGCGCCCATGTTGGGCACACGGCCCAGCGACGCGCCGTTGGCGGGATTGAAGATTTCCGTGGTCGCGCCCTCGTCGGCATCGCACCACTGGCCATCGACGTAGGCCTGGTGACGCAGCAAATCAGCATCGATCAGTTTCATGCATGGCTCCTGCAGCCGGAGGCGCACGGCCTCCGGCAGGTCGGTTAGGAAGGAATCACTCGGCCGGTGGCAGATCCTTGGTGAAGGTCTGGTCGTTCTCGCCACGGAACATCCGCGCACCGTAGATCAGCGCGCAGAGGCCGACGCCGATGGCGAAGGCCCAGCCGGCGCCCTTGATCGCCAGCACCGCGCCGATCACCCCGGCGATCCCCAGGTCACGCTGGCTGCGGGCCTCCATGATGCCCAGGCGTACGCTGACGTAGCCCTGGATCAGCAGGGTCAGCGCGAGCGCCACACCGAGAATCGGTTGCAACAGGGTCACCACCGGCAGCAGCAGCAAGCCGGTGTTGGTGCCCCAGCGGAACCAGCCGACGCCACCGTAGATGGATTTCATGGCCTTGGCGCCGCCCTTGAAGCGCTCGGTGATCACCACCTGCATCGCCGACCACTGCGGGCCGCACATGGCCACGTCCGGGCCAAAGATGCTCATGAAGGCGTTGCGCCCGCCGAAGATCAGGTGCGAGCGGTCGGGGTTGAAATCGACCTTCTCGTCACGGCGCACATGGTCGGCCTCGGAGAGGATCGCCCTGGCCCCCAGCACGTCGCCGAACACCACCAGGTAGGCGGCCAGCACGGTGGGGATGGCAGTGACGAACATCATCAGCGGCGGCATGCCGAGGCCGAACACGGTGTACTCGCGCCACAGCGTGGCGAAGTCCGGCTGGCTGATGCCCCACTCGATCTTCGGCCACGGTGCCTCGCCGAAGATCGGCGCCACGAACACCGCCAGCAGGATGATCGGGAAGATGCCCAGCTTGGCGAAGTTCCACCAGAAGCGGCTGCGCTTCTTCAGCTCCTGGAAGTGCATGGAGAACACCAGGTAGAAGGCGATGCCCACCGCGATGGAGATGGTCCAGGGGAAGCTGTCGAAGCGGCCGCCTTCCTTGAACACCGTGACCACCGCACTCAGGCCGGCGCCCATGATGATGCCGGCCTTGAGCGCCGAGGGCACCAGCGACACCACCTTGCGCGCCATGCCCGTCATCCCCAGGCCGATGGAGAACACCCCCAGCATCAACTGGAAGGCGATCAACGCGTGAACCCGCTCCGGCCCCTCCGGGAACTGGCTGCAATAGGCCATCAGCAGGGGAATCGCCGGGGTGATCCAGCCTGGCACCACCGGATCACCGAGCAGGTGGTGCACGAGATAGAGCAAGCCATTGAGCATGACCACCGCCAGTGCGACCTCGAACGGCATGCCGAGGAATTCGGTCATCAGCGGGATCGCCGCCAGGTCCACCGCACACATGAGCAGGCCCTGCATGTAGTCGGAGGCTTCGAAGCGGTAATGAATGAACGGCAGACGCACCTTGAATGGCCCCAGCGGCCAGTAAGGAGCTTCCGCGCCCAGTTCGGATTGATGCAGTTCGGACATGTGAGTCACCCAGCCTTATTAGAGTTGTAGTCAGCCGGCCCCAGCAGGCTGGGGCCTTTCAGCGGTTGTCGCGCAGCGCTCAGTAGGCGGCGCGGTAGATCTGCTCGATGTCGCCGGCAGTCAGGCGACGCGGGTTGTTGCGCATCAGGCGGTCGATCCGGCTGGCCTCTTCGGCCATGGCCGGGATGGCGTCTTCGGGCACACCGAAGCTGCGCATGCCCTTGGGAATGTCGACGCTGGCGCACAGCTCGGCCATGGCCTCGACCGCCAGATCGGCGGCCGCCTTGTCGCTCAGGCCGTGGGTCTGCACACCCAGGGCGGTGGCGATTTCCGCCATGCGTTCGACGCAGGCCAACTTGTTCCAGGCCATCACGTAAGGCAGCAGCAAGGCATTGCTGACCCCGTGGGCGATGTTGAAACGCCCACCCAGCGGATAGGCCAGGGCGTGCACCGCACCGACCCCCGCATTGCCGAAGGCCATGCCGGCCATCAGGCTGGCGGTGGCCATGTCCTCGCGCGCGGCCAGGTCGGCGGGGTTGGCGTAGGCCTTGGGCAGGGCCCTGGCGATCAGCTTGATGGCGCCGATGGCCAGCGCGTCGGTGATCGGCGAGGCATTGACCGACAGGTACGACTCCACCGCATGCACCAGTGCGTCGACACCGCTGGCCGCAGTGACGCCGCGCGGACAGGTCAGGGTCATCACCGGGCTGACCAGCGCCACGTCGGGCAGCAGGTAGTCGCTGACGATGCCCTTCTTCAGCTGCGCCTGCTTGTCGGACAGGATCGACACATTGGTCACTTCCGAGCCGGTGCCGGCGGTGGTCGGGATGGCGATCAGCGGCGGGCCCTTGCGCTTGACCTGGTCGACGCCGAACAGCTCTTCCAGCGCACCGTCATGGCCCACATAGCCGGCCACGGCCTTGGCGATATCGATGGCGCTGCCACCGCCCACGCCGATCAGGCCGTCGTGGCCACCCTCGCGATAGGCCTTGGCACAGGCCTCGACGATGGCGATCTCCGGCTCCGGCTCGACACCATCGAAGATGCCGTAGGCCATTTCCCCCAGCTGCCCGAGGACGTGCTCGACCGTACCGGACTTGATCAGGATGGTGTCGGTCACGATCAGCGGATTGCTGATCTTCAGGCGGGGCAGTTCGCTCGCCAGCTGTTCGACGGCACCCTGGCCGGTCAGCAGCTTATTGGCGATCTTGAATGCAGCAATACTCATCAGCAGGCCCTTTATGCGTTGTTTTGCGAAACGGGGTCGGGCGCTGCAATAGCGATTCCTGTGCCACTTCGCGCAAAGCACCGCCGCAGAGGGCTTGCGTCGATTTGCCACAGTGTTTTTCAAGGCAGCATTGATCGGAAAACCAATCAAAAAGCTGCCTTACGATCCATTTTCCAATCAACCCTGTTCCCAGCGCTTCATCTTCTGCACCAGGGTCGCCTGGCTCAGGCCCAGCACCCTGGCAGCCTCTCGCGTGGTCTTGTGCTGCACCAGCGCCTGGCGGATCAGGCGGCGCTCCAGCTGCTCGACCTGCTTGCGCAGCGGCAGCAGGTGCTCATCGTCACGCGCGCCACGGGCGGCACGCATCTCCTCGGGCAGGTCGAACAGCTCCACGCTCCCGGCGCTGCAGGTGACCACCAGGCGTTCGACCAGGTTGATCAGCTCGCGAATGTTGCCGGGCCAGTCGTAGTCGGTGAGCGCATCGAGGGCCTCCAGCCCCCAGCTCAGCTCGCGGCCGTAGCGCTGGTTGAACTCGGCCAGGTAGAAATCCAGCAGCGGCTGGATCTCCTCGCGCCGCTCACGCAGCGCCGGCACGTGAATCGGCACCACGTTGAGGCGGTAATAGAGGTCGGCGCGAAAACGCCCTTCGCTGACCATCGCGCGCAGGTCGTGGTGCGTGGCGGTGACGATGCGCACGTCCACCTCCTTGAGTTCCAGCCCGCCGACCGGAATGAAGCGGCTCTCCTCGATCACCTTGAGCAGCTTCACCTGCAGCGCCAGCGGCAGGTCGCCGATTTCGTCGAGGAACACCGTGCCCTGGTGCGCCAGCTCCAGCAGGCCGCGCTTGCCCTTGCTGCCGGCGCCGGTGAAGGCCCCGGCGACATAGCCGAACAGTTCGGCCTCGATCAGGTTCTCGGGGAGCGCGCCACAGTTGAGCGCCAGAAACGGCTGTGCCGCCCGCGGGCTGCTCTTGTGGATGTACTGCGCGATGAGCGTCTTGCCCACACCGGTTTCTCCCTGCAGCAGCACCTTCACGTCGCTGGCGGCGACCTGACGGGCCAGGGCGAAGACCCTGCCCGAGGCCGGCAGGTTGGCCACGGGCGAGGTGTCGAGCAGGTCATCGCGCTGGCCGGCATGCAGCCTGGCGGTGCTGCTGCGCAGCTTGCGCAGTTGCTGCAGCTCGTCGCGCTCGTGCTTCATGCGCAGCAGTTCGGTCATGTCACGCACGGTGCTGACCACATAACGCACGCGCCCGTCCTCGGCGAAGATCGGCGTACCGCTGACCAGCAGGCGCTTGCCCTGGCTGACGCTCTGCATCAGCGACAGCGCCTTGCCCTCCTTGAGCACGCGCAGGGAAACCGATTGCGAGATCACCCCCTGCTCCACCAGCGCCTGCATGTGCTGGCCGACCACGTCCTCGCTGCGCAGTCCGGTCAGGCGTTCGTAGGCGCTGTTGACCTTGAGGGTAATGCCGTCGGCATCGGTGATGTAGACACCGTCATGCAGGGCATCGAGCAGTTCGCGAAACCCCGGGGCATCGAAATCCATCAGGCATCCTCGGCTGGCTTAAAGCACGAATTCTATCGCTGCCTGCCGCCGCCTGCCTCAGCGTGATGCCCACTGCTCGAAGCGCGCTTCCAGATCGGCACCGTGTTCGATCCAGAATTCCACCCCCATCGGCAGTGCCTGCTCGAGGTTCTGCGGCGCGGTCGGCAGCCTGGCCAGGCGCTGCGCGTCGAGCCCGGCCTGGGCGTCCTGGCGGATCGGCCCATAGGGAATCTGCTCGGAGAAGGCACGCTGGGCGTCGGCCTGGCTGGCGAAGCGGATGAACGCCTGCGCCTGCGGCGTGTTGAAGCTGCCCTTGGGAATCGCCCAGTAATCGAAGTCATAGACGCTGCCGGCCCAGATCAGCTGCAGCGGGTCGCCCTGATCCTGCGCCGTGGCGATACGTCCGCTGTAGGCCGCACTCATCGCCACGGAACCATCGCGCAGGCGCCGTACCGGCTCCTCCCCGGCTTCCCACCAGTGGATATCGGCCTTGATCTGCTCGAGCTTGGCGAAGGCCTGGCGCACACCGGCCTCGCTGGCCAGGCGCGCATAGATCTGCTGCGCCGGCACACCATCGGCCAGCAGAGCGAATTCAAGGTTGTACTTGGCACCCTTGCGCAGACCGCGTTTGCCCGGGAATTTCTGCACGTCCCAGAAATCGGCCCAGCCGGTCGGTGCCTGGCCGAAGCGTTTGCTGTCGTAGGCCAGCGCCATGGACCAGACGAAGATGCCCACGCCGCAGGGCCGTATCGCCCCCGGCAGATAGCTGGAGGTATCGCCCAGCGCACTGGCATTGATCGGCTGGAACAGCCCTTCCTCGCAACCCCGCACCAGCTCGGGCGCCTCGACCTCGATCACGTCCCAGCTGACGTGCTGCATCGCCTGCATCTTGCGCAGCTTGCCGAAGTCGCCGTTGTAGGAGCCGCTCACCACCACGACATCGGAGGCTTCGCGGAACGGGCGATAGAAGGCTTCACGCTGGGCATCGCGCACCGAGCCACCGAATGAAACGACCCGCAACTGCGATGCGGCCTGAGCCACATCGATCGAAGCCACGCAGCACAGGGCGAGCGCCCAGGGCCAATTACGTTTCCACAGCATCCTTGATTCTCCCTGTGAACGGCCGGCGCAGCCTCACGGGCCATGCCGGCACGCATTCGCTAATGATGACTCAGGCATGCGGCCCCTTGCGCCGCACGGGTGAACTCACTCCACTTGCTGGGTACGCAGGCGCTCGCTGCGGCCGCGCAGCCACTCCAGGGTCAGCAGGAGCAGCACGGAAAAGCCGATCAGCAAAGTGGCAGCAGCCGCGATGGTCGGCGACAGGTTCTCGCGAATGCCGCTGAACATCTGCCGGGGCAGAGTCGCCTGCTCGGGGCCGGCGAGGAACAGCGTCACCACCACTTCATCGAACGAGGTGGCGAAGGCGAACAGCGCACCGGAAATGACGCCAGGCGCGATCAGCGGCAGCGTCACGCGGCGGAAGGTGGTGATCGGCGAGGCACCGAGGCTGGCCGCGGCGCGCACCAGGTTGTGGTTGAAACCCTGCAGGGTCGCCGACACGGTGATGATGACGAACGGCACGCCGAGCACCGCATGCACCAGGATCAGCGACAGGTAGCTGTTACCCAGGCCCAGGGGCGCGAAGAACAGGTAGCTGGCCACGCCGATGATCACCACCGGGACGATCATCGGGGAGATCAGCAGGCTCATGACCAGCGCCTTGCCGCGAAACTCGCCACGGGTCAGGCCAATGGCCGCCAGGGTGCCGAAGCCCATCGCCAGCATCGTCGCCGCCGGGGCGATGATCAGGCTGTTCTTCAGCGAGCGCATCCAGTCGGCGGACATGAAGAAGTCCTCGTACCAGCGCAGCGAGACCCCCTGCAGCGGGTAGACGAGAAAGGTGCCGGAGTTGAACGACAGCGGCACGATCACCAGCACCGGCAGGATCAGGAACAGCAGCACCAGGCCGCAGAGAATGCGCAGGCCGTAGTACCAGAGGCGCTCGACGGGTGACATGTAGGGGCTGAGCATGGCTGTGACTCCATTTAGCGTTTAGCTCCCCTCTCCCGCTGGCGGGAGAGGGTCTGGTGAACATCAGAGACGTAGAGCAGCGGTGCCGACACAAGCACCCTCTCCCGCCCTTCGGGCACCCTCGCCCATGAATGGGCGAGGGTCATCGGATGGCCTGCTACGCAGACCGCTTTCAGCCAAGCCGCAGCTTGCTCGCGCCGACCAGCCAGCTGTACACCACGTAGAGCACCAGGGTCGCCGCCAGCAGCAGGCCGCCAAGAGCCGTGGCCATGCCCCAGTTGATGGTGGTGTTGGTGTAGAAGGCGACGAAGTAGCTGATCATCTGGTCGTTCGGGCTGCCCAGCAGCGCCGGGGTGATGTAGTAGCCGATCGACAGAATGAACACCAGCAGGCAGCCTGCGCCGACGCCGGCCAGGGTCTGCGGGAAGTACACCCGCCAGAAACTGGCGAACGGGTGGCAGCCGAGCGACACCGCCGCGCGCATGTAGCTGGGCGAGATGCCCTTCATCACGCTGTAGATCGGCAGGATCATGAACGGCAGCATGATGTGCACCATCGCCACGTACACGCCGCTGCGGTTGAACACCAGTTGCAGCGGCTGCTCGATGATGCCCAGCGAGATCAGCGCACTGTTGATCAGGCCGCCCGACTGCAGCAGCACGATCCAGGCCGCGACCCGCACCAGGATCGAGGTCCAGAACGGCAACAGCACCAGGATCATCAGCAGGTTGCCGGAACGGGTCGGCAGGTTGGCCAGCAGGTACGCCAGCGGGTACGCCAGCACCAGGCAGATGGCGGTGATCACCAGGCTCATCCAGAAGGTACGGGCGAAGATGTCCAGGTAGATGGCCTGGTCCGGCGTGGCCTTGGCCAGCTCACCGAGGTCGTCGATGCGGTGATCGAGCGCGGCCAGCAGGTAGTAGGGGGTGGCCGAAGACGCGTTGCGGCGGATCACCTGCCAGTAGGCGGGGTCACCCCAACGCTCGTCGAGGTCGAGGAAGGCCGTCTGATAGGAGGCCGGCTCCTCACGTAGCGGCAGCTTGCGTGCGGTGCTGCTGACCAGGCTACGGAAGCCTGCCAGCTCCATGTTCAGGCGCTTGGACAGGTCACCCAGCTGCTGATTGCGACGTGCCTCGGCAAGGTCCTCGGCGATCGCCCGATAGGCCGGCTCGGCGGGCAGGCCACGGCCATCCCAGGAGGCGAGTGCCTCGACGGTACGCGGCAGGCTGCCGACCACTTCCGGGTTGTCGACACTGCGCAGCAGCAGGGCGCCGATGGGCAACAGGAAGGTCAGCAGGAGAAACAGCAACAGCGGCAGGATCAGCGCCTTCGACTTCAGGCGATTGAAACGCTCGGCACGGGCCAGACGCTGTTTCAGGCTGGGCCCTGGCATATCGGTGGCAGGCAGTACGGCGGCCATGGACAACTCCGCAAGCAGGAAGAGAATTCAGACGGCCCCGCCAGCGGGCGGGGCCGGATAGGCGACTTAACGCGCGGCCCAGGCGTTGAAACGCTGCTCCAGCTGCTCGCCGTAGTCAGCCCAGAAGGTCACGTCGATGGCCACCTGGTTGGCGATGTTTTCCGGCGTGGTCGGCATCAGGTTCAGACGCTCCGGCGCCAGCAGCTCGATGGCCTGCTTGTTGGCCGGGCCGTAGGCGATGTTTTCCGAGTAGGTCTTCTGCGCTTCGGGTTTGACCGCGTAGGTAATGAACTGCTTGGCCACTTCGGCGTTCTTCGCGCCACGCGGAATCGCCCAGGAGTCGAAGTCGTAGATACCGCCGTTCCACACCACCTGCAGGTTGCTCTCGGCCTGCACGGCAGCGATGCGGCCGTTGTACGCGGAGCTCATCACCACGTCGCCGGAGGCGAGGTACTGCGGCGGCTGGGCACCTGCTTCCCACCACTGGATGTTCGGCTTGAGCTCATCGAGCTTCTTGAACGCACGATCCTGGCCATCCTTGGTGGCCAGCACCTTGTACACGTCCTTGACCGGCACACCATCGGCCATCAGGGCGAATTCCAGGGTGTACTTGGCGCCCTTGCGCAGGCCGCGCTTGCCCGGGAATTTCTGCACGTCCCAGAAATCGGCCCAGCTGGTCGGTGCGCTGCTCAGCTTGTCGGCGTTGTAGGCTAGCACCGTCGACCAGACGAAGAAGCCCACGCCGCAGGGCTGGATGGCGCCGTCGATGAAATTGTCGGCACTGCCGAACTGCGCCGGATCGAGCTCCTCGAACAGGCCTTCGTCACAGCCGCGCGCCAGTTCCGGGGACTCCACCTCGACCAGGTCCCAGCTCACGCTGCGGGTGTCGACCATGGCCTTGACCTTGGCCATCTCACCGTTGTATTCGCCGCCCAGTACCTTGTTGCCGGTGTCCTTCTCGAAGGGTTCGTAGAAGGCCTTGACCTGCGCCGCCTTGTTCGCGCCGCCGAAGGACACCGCGGTCAGATCCACCGCCAGCGCCGGCATGGCACAGCTCACGCCCAGGGCCAATGCCGCGAGCTTCAGGGATTTCGTCATTCTTATCAGCTCCTCTGTGTTACGGGGTAAGGTGAAGCACTGCGCGCAACGTTCACTCAGCCAGGAGTGGGTCGAGCGCGCGGACATGCTCGACAGACCAGCCGAGCGGAACCAGGTCACCAACCTCCAGGCCCGGATCGAGCTCGGCCACGGGTTGCTTGACGTAGAAATCGGATTGGCCGCAGACCTCCATGCGGATGCGCACGTGGTCGCCCAGGTAGATGAACTCGGCGATGCGCCCGGAGAACCGGTTCGGGCAGGCCTCGCTGTGGCCGTTGAGACGGATACGCTCCGGGCGGATCGACAGGCTCACCGGCTCGCCGACGGCGCCGACGTTCACCGCCGTGGCCTTCACCTGTTCGCCGCGCGCCAGGCGCACCACGCACTGCTCGCCGTCGCGGCTGACCAGTTGCCCGGCGAGGCGGTTGTTCTCACCGATGAACTGGGCGACAAAGGTATTCTGCGGGGTTTCGTAGAGTTCGCGCGGCGGGGCGATCTGCTGGATCTCGCCCTGGTGGAACACCGCCACGCGGTCGGACATGGTCAGCGCCTCGCCCTGGTCGTGGGTCACGTAGACCACGGTCACGCCCAGGCGCTGGTGCAGGTGCTTGATCTCCATCTGCATGTGCTCGCGCAGCTGCTTGTCCAGCGCGCCGAGCGGTTCGTCCATCAGCACCAGCTGCGGCTCGAACACCAGCGCGCGGGCCAGCGCCACACGCTGCTGCTGGCCACCGGAAAGCTGTCCCGGATAACGGTTGCGGAAGCTGTCGAGCTGCACCATCGATAGTGCCCGCTTGACCCGCTCGCTGATGTCGGTGCGCGACATGCCGCGCACGCTCAGCGGGAAGGCCAGGTTCTCCGCCACGGTCATGTGCGGGAACAGCGCATAGTTCTGGAACACCATGCCGATGTCGCGCTTGTGTGGCGGCAGTTTGTTCAGCGAGCGGCCATCGAGGAGGATCTCGCCGGCGGTCGGCGTTTCGAAACCGGCCAGCATCATCAGGCTGGTGGTCTTGCCGGAACCGGACGGGCCGAGCAGGGTCAGAAACTCGCCCTTGCGGATATCCAGGTTGAGGTCTTTGACGATCAGCGTTTCGCCGTCGTAGCTCTTCTGCACGCCGCGGAAGCTCACCAGTACATCGTTTGCCATCACACCACACCCTTGTTCTTGTCTCAGGCCGATGACCACAGAGTAGGGCGGCGAGAAAGGGCGAAAAATCGGGCGGGATGACAAGCTGATATCAGGCGCGGAGAGAATCTCGTGTAGGGATAGCCCTACAAATTCCGAGTGATTGCCTCGGCTATCGAAGACGCGCGTTGCTCCTGCATCCGCGAGCAGCAGTGCGTACCAACAGGTGATCCACAGGTAGGGTGGACAGCGCCTTTCATGTCCACCGATGCGAGCGCGTCGATCTCGAAACGGTGGATGAAAAGAGCGTCATCCACCCTGCTCCGGCACCGCTGATCGCTCAGACCAGGCGGTGCTCCATGGCATAGCGCACCAGGTCGGCCACCGAATGCGCGCCCAGCTTCTGCATCAGGCGCGCCTTGTGTGTGCTCACGGTCTTGTTGCTCACCGCCAGGTGCAGGGCGATGTCGTTGACGCCCTCGCCACGCACCAGGCGCTCGAACACCGAGAACTCGCGTTCGGACAGTTGCGCATGGGGCGGGCGCGAATCGGTCAGGCCGACCTCGAAGACCATGCGGTCGGCCAGCGCCGGGTCGATGTAGCGTCCACCCGAAGCCACCTTGCGGATGGCGGTGATCAGCAGTGCCGGGTCGCTGTCCTTGGTGGCGTAGCCGGCGGCGCCGGCCTTGAGGGCGCGGGCGGCCATCTGCGCTTCGTCATGCATCGACAGCACCAGGATGGCCGGGGACGCGCTGAGCGCGCGAATCCGCGGGATGGCCTCCAGGCCGTTGACGCCAGGCATGGAGATATCCAGCAGGACCACATCGCAGGGCGTGCGTCGCAGCACTTCGAGCAGCTGCTCACCGTTGCTCGCCTCCCCCGCTACCTCGAGGTCGCGGGCCATGCCGATCAGTTGCTTGATGCCTTCCCGTACGATGGTGTGGTCTTCGGCCACGAGTACCCGGATCACGCCGTGACCTCCTCATCCAAAGTTATGCGCGCATAAAGGGTAGTGCCCTCGCCGGGCCTGCTGTCAATCTGCAACTGCCCGCCGAGCATGAGCATGCGCTCCTGCATGCCGACCAGGCCGAAGGACTGTCCCGGCTTGCGCTGCGCCGGATCGAAGCCCTTGCCATCGTCGGCCACCGACAGGCACAAGCTGTCGTCCTCCTGCCACAGGTGCACCTCGACGCTGTGCGCGCCGGCATGACGCATCACGTTGGTCAGGGCCTCCTGCAGGATGCGGAACAGGCCGATGGCCTGGGCATCCGGCAGTTGCATGAGATGCTCCGGCACCTCGACCAGGCAGGGGATCTGCGTCCGCTCCTCGAAACGACGTACCTGCCATTCGATGGCCGAGGCGATTCCGGCGTCGAGAATCGGCGGACGCAACGCCGTGGCCACGTCGCGCACCAGCTGGAACAGCTGTGCGATCAGGCGCTTCATGCTGGCCAGGCGTTCGTCCAGCGCCGGTATCTGCCCGGCACAGGCCAGCTCGCACATCGCCGTTTCCAGCTTGAGCACGGTCAGCACCTGGCCCAGCTCGTCATGCACCTCGCGGGCGATGCGCGCCTTTTCCTCTTCGCGCACGCTCTCCAGATGCGCCGACAGTTCCCGCAGGCGTGCCCGCGAATCGGCCAGGGCCAGCTCCGCCAGCTTGTTCTCGGTGATGTCCCAGAGAATCCCGTCCCAGACCATGCGCCCGCCGCCCAAAGGCCGCGCGGTGGTGCGAATGTCGGCCCAGAGCACCTCGTCGTCGCGGGTCAGGATGCGCCCCTGCCAATACCAGTCGCTCTCGCCTTCCAGTGCCAGCGTCTGGCTGTTCAGGTAACTGGCCAGGTCCTGCGGATGCACCAGGCTGCGAATGCCACGCTCCTCACGCTGCAGTTCACGGGCCGGCCAGCCGACCATCTCCTGGCTGGCCTCGCTGATATAGGCGAAGTTGACCACCTGCCCCGGGGCCGCACGCTCCAGGCGGAACACCAGGCCCGGCACGTTGCCGGCGATGCCCTTGAAGCGCGCCTCGCTCTCCTCCAGGGCAGCCCGCGCGCGGCGGCGCTCGGTCACGTCGCTGAGGAAGACCACCAGGTACTCGGCCTGGCGATAGCGCAGAAAGCTCAACGACACATCCGCCGGCATGCGGCTGCCATCGGCGCGCAGGCAGTCGATCTCGAAACTCGACGATCCGTCTTCCTGCTCGCGTACGCGCTTCCACAGGCGCAGCCAGCGATCCATGTCGAGGCTCGGTTCCACCTGGCTCAGCGGCCTGTCCACCAACTCGCCGGGGCGATAGCCGAGCATGCGTTCGGCTGCGCCGTTGGCATAGCGCAAGTGGCTGTCCCAGTTGACCCAGAGGATGCCGACCGTGCTGTTGTCGATGGAGAACTGGCTCAGGCGCAGCGCCTCGGCGGCCTGCTGATGCGAGTCGAGCTGCGCCCGCGCGCCGAGCAGGCCGCGCTCCAGCAGGCGGGTCTGCTGGCGTTGCCGGTACAGCGCGGTCGCCACCAGGGTCAGCAGCAGAAAGAGGAACAGCGTGAGGGTCTTCCAGAAACCGACGAAATCCGTGGACTGCGGGTAGCGCAGCGGCAGCCAGGTGTCACGCAGCTCCTCCAGTTCGCGAGCCGGGAGCGCCTGCAGGGTACGGTCGACGATGTCCGACAGCAGCGGCTGGTCGCGGCGCGTGGCCAGACGCAACAGCTGCGGCAGCCCGATATCACCGACGATGCTCAGGTTGGTGAAGCGCGATTCGCGCAGTTGCAGGCTCAGGCTGGCCTCGTCGAGCACCGCGTAGCTGACTTCCTGGTTCAGCACCTGCAGCAGCGCGGCGCGTTCGCTGCTGGTGGGCTTCAGGCGCAGGTTGGTATAGGTACGCTCCAGGTATTCGGCCGCCTGGCTCGGCACGCGCACCGCCACGATCTGCTCCAGCGGCAGCTGATCGAGGTCCACCGAGCCACTGCCGCTGCGTTCGCCGACGACCAGGTGCGGCACCCGCAGATAGGGCATGGAGTAGTGCCAGATGCGCAGCCCCGCCGGGGTCTGCTGCAGTCCGGGAGCGAGGTCCACCTCACCTGCTGCGGCCGCCCGCTCCAGCGCAGGCAAATCCGGGTACAGGTGCCAGTCGGGCGTGACGCCCATGCCTTCGAGCAGGCGCTTCATCAGGTCGATGTTGGCGCCGACCAGTTGCCGGTTCTGCACACGCTGGACCCAGGGTGCCTGCTGGATCAGCCCCACCCGCAACACCGGATGCGCCTTCAGCCAGGCGCGCTGTTCGGCAGCGTAGGCCGGCCGCAACGGCAGGCGCGTCGCATCTGCCCAGGTGGTCGAGGCGCACAGCATCAGCAGCAGGCAGAGGGAGGAGAGAGCGGACTTCATGCGAGGGGACGATCCGATGACGCGATCCCCTACCTTACTCCAGTCTTGCAGCCGTCGCCTGACAAAAGCGGAGCCCGGCATTAGGCTCTGTAGCAGATCATCAGGAGCTCGAACGATGCGTCCCCTCTCTCTCTTTCTGCTCGGACTCTGCCTGTCTTGCAGCCCCGCGATCTGGGCACAGGAAACCACCGATGCAGCGGCAAGCGAAAATCCCGATGGCGCCGGGCCCGGCAACGAGCGCCCGGCCCTGCCGGAGCGCAGCGTCAGCGAAGCACTGGCCCTGGAACAACGCCTGGACAAGCGCGAGCAGCAGATGCTGCAGGCCGGCGACGAAAGCTTCCTGGCGCTGTGGCTCCCGGCCAACGTCGGAGAGCCCAGTGGCGTCGTGATCCTGGTGCCCGGTGACGTGGAAAACGCCGACGGCGCGGCCGCCGTCGGCCCGTTGCGGCGCAAGTTCCCCGATGCGGGCTGGCACAGCCTGAGCCTCACCCTGCCGGACCCGGATGGCGACCCCGTTCCCCTGCGCGATGAAGCCACAGAAACGACCCCACCGGCGGCAGACGGCACGGAAACGTCGCCGAGCACCGAGCCGGCCACTCCCGACAGCGTCCAGCCGGCAGAAGGTGCGGCAGCCCGCGAGATCAGCCCGGAGCAACGACGGCAGAAGCATGTCGAGCGCGTCATGGCGCGCATCGATGCCGCGATCGCCTTCGCCGAACAACGCCAGGCCAAGGAGATCGTGCTGCTCGGTCATGGCAGCGGGGCGTACTGGGCAGCGCGCTATCTCAACGAGCGCAAGCCGGCCAACGTGCACAACCTGCTGATGGTGGCAGCCGAGCTACCCGCCGGGTTCGCACCGCCACTGGATGAACTGGTGCCGGAGCTGCCCGTGGCCACCGGCGACTTCTACTACAAGGACCGGGCCAGCGAACGCAGCGCCGCCCTGAAACGCCTGCAGGCCAGCAAGCGCGCCAAGCTGCCCACCTATATACAGGTGGCGATGAAGGCCCTGCCGGGCAACCTGGCCGTGCAGGACGAACAGCTGTACCGCCGCCTGCGCGGCTGGCTGCAACTGCACATCCGTGCCAGCGGCGGCTAGCGCAGGTCCCGGCGCTGACGAATCAGCGCATAGGCCTGATGCAGCTGGCGCGTGGTCTCGGTCGCTTCGCGAATCCGCTCTGGCGAGGCGCCGGAACCGGCCAGTTTGTCCGGGTGATGGCGACTGAGCAGACGACGATAGGCGCGCTTGATCTGCTCGGGCTCGCTGCTCTCGCTGACCCCGAGCAGGCGCAGCGCCTCCTGGTAGCTGCCACCCGCCGGGGCCGGCTGCTGGCTGCGGCGCGGCGCATACTCCTCGCCCAGGCGCTCCAGGCGTGCACTGTCCCAGCCGAGCCACTTGCCCCACAGCAGGATCAGCTCGTGCTCGCTGGGCGACACCCGCCCGTCGACCCAGGCCATGCGCCAGCAGGCCCGCAACAGCGCATCGGCCCGCTCGCGCTGACGCTGCAGCGGCGTGCGCAGGTTGTCACGCCCGGTCTTGCCGCGCGCGAAGGACTCGATGGCGCGGCGCTGGCCCGCCTCGTCCAGGCCCAGGCGCTGCATTTCCGAACGGGCCTGCTGGATGTGGCTCTGCACCACCCGCCCGTCACTCTTGGCCAGGCGCCCGAGCATCAGAAACAACAGCTGGTCGTCGCCAGGCGTAGCCCGGCCAAGGCGCTCACGCAGGTTGTCCCACCCCTGCAGACGCAAACGCCGGTCCAGCACCTGACCAAGCAGGCCACCCAGCAATGCGCCGGGGATGCTGGCGAGGGCAAGCCCCGCTGCCGCACCAAGCAGAGTGGCCGGCCACAGCACTAGGGCGACTCCTGCAGCACGCGCTCGACGTCGGCCAGACGCTCATGCGTGCCGACATCGATCCAGCGCCCCGCATGTCGCTCGCCACTGACCAGCCCTCGCGCCATCGCCTGGCGCAGCAACGGTGCCAACTTGAACGCCCCCGGCTCACAGCCCTCGAACAGCTGTGGACTGAGCACCGCCAGCCCACTGTAGGTGAGACGTTCGCCAGCCCCCTGGCCGTCGGAGACCTGTCCGTCAGCCAGGAGGAAGTCGCCCTGCAGGTGGTGTTCGGGATTGTCCACCAGCACCAGATGAGCCAGCCCGGCCAGCGGCTTGCGCAACTGGGCGAAGGCGTAGTCGGTGAAGATATCGCCATTAACCACCAAGAACGGCTCATCCCCCAGCAAGGGCAAGGCCTTGAAGATACCGCCGCCGGTCTCCAGCGGCTCGCCTTCCGGCGAATAGCGGATGCTCACGCCAAAGCGCGAGCCGTCGCCGAGATGGTCCTCGATCTGCTGGCCGAGCCAGGCGTGGTTGATCACCAGCTCGCCGAAACCGGCAGCCGCCAGCGCACGCAGGTGATACTCGATCAACGGCACGCCGGCCGCACGCACCAGCGGCTTCGGCGTGTGCAGCGTCAACGGGCGCAGTCGCTCGCCCTTGCCTGCGGCCAGAATCATCGCCTTCATGCGCCCACGGCCTCCACCGACTCCAGGCTGGCGAACAGCTCGCCGAGTTCGGCCAGCTCCGGCCGGCGTGCCAGCACCGCCTGGATATAAGCGAAGAAGCGCGGCACATCGGCGAGGTACTTGGGTTTGCCGTCGCGGTGGCAGATGCGCGCGAAGATACCGATGACCTTGAGGTGACGCTGCACCCCCATCAGGTCACTGGCACGCAGGAAATCCTCCAGCGACGCCTGCACCGGAATGCCGGCCGCCCGCGCCCGCTCCCAGTAGCCCTCCAGCCAGCCCTGCACACGCGCCTCAGGCCAACTGAGGAAGGCATCCTTGAACAGGCAGGTGATGTCGTAGGTCACCGGACCGTAGACCGCATCCTGAAAATCCAGGACCCCAGGGTTGGGACTGCTCTGCATCAGGTTGCGCGGCATGAAGTCGCGGTGCACCAGCACCTTGGGCTGCGCCAGGGCACTGTCGATCAGGCAGCGGCTGATGCGCTGCCAGGCAGCCTCCTGCTCGGCCGTGAACTCACGCCCCAACTGCCGCTGCACGTACCACTCGGGAAACAGCTGCAGTTCCCGGCGCAACAAGACCTCGTCGTAATGCGGCAGGTCCTGGTCGAGCGGCAGGCGCTGCTGCAGCAGCAGCGCCTCGATGGCATCGTCGAACAGCGCATCGGCGTTGTCCGGATCGATCACATCCAGATAGGTCTGCCGCCCCAGATCATCGAGAACCAGAAAGCCCTGCTCGATATCGGCCGCCAGTACCTGCGGCACATGGACGCCGGCGCTGGCCAGCAATCCGGCGATACGCACGAAGGGCGTGCAGTTCTCCTGAGGGGGCGGCGCATCCATCAGGATCAGGCTGCGCTCGCCCGCTTGCCAGCGGAAGTAACGCCGGAAGCTGGCGTCGCTGCTGGCGGGGCTCAGTTCGGCGGGCGGTACCGCTCCCCAGCCGCGCTCGGCGAACAGCTTTGGCAGTTGCCCGGCGAGCCAGGCGTGCAGTTGTTGCAGACGTACATCGTGTTCAGACATCAAGGGGTCTCCGACGGCGCTAGCCGTTGCGCGGGTCATGCTTTATTATCCAGCATCTTTTTCAGCCCATCGAGAGGCGTGCGGCCCCCGGGCCGATAGCGCGCAGGAAGCCCGGACTAACAAGATGGCAGTAAAACACCCCGCGTTCCGCAAGAAATTTCCACTGCTGGTTACCGGCAGCTTTCTGGCCCTACAGCCCGTGTTCAGCCTACAGTCCTTTGCCGCCGAGCAATACGATTGCCAGGTGTCGCCCACGGGCGGCTGGGCTTGTGCGCCGAAGACAGCCGCCAGTGCCCTGCCACCTCGCCCGCAGCACAGCCGCAACGCGGTCAGCGCGACTGCCGGCACGACCGCAGGTACGACCAGCGAGGCCGTCGCCAAGCAGGACGCCGCCGCGGTGCTGGTCACCGAAAGCGCGGGCCGTGCACTTGCCTCGCGCAGTGCCGACTACAGCCACCTGGACTGGGTCCCGCGTGACAAGTTGACCGCCGCGCAGCTGGCCGAAACCGGTCCGTACTGCGCAGGCGCCTATGTCGAGCCCTTGCGTCCAGGCATGGATGACACCACGCCGCTGAGAGAGGCGCCGATGTACGTGTCGGCCAAGGCTTCGCGTTTCGAGCAGGAAAAGCAGATCGCCACCCTCGCTGGCGACGTGGTGTTGCGTCAGTCCGGCCTGCAGGTCGAAGCCGACGAGGCCAGCCTGCACCAGACGGAAAATCGCGGCGAACTGGTCGGCAACGTACGCCTGCGCGACAAGGGTACGCTGGTCGTCGGCGACCGCGCCGAGCTGCAGCTCGATAACGGCGAAGCCAAGATCGACAACGCCGAGTACGTCATGCACCAGGCCCGCGTACGCGGCAGCGCGCTCTACGCCAAACGCGAAGAAACCGCGATCATCCGCCTCAAGGACGGCACTTACACCCGCTGCGAGCCGGGTGACAATGCCTGGCACCTGAAAGGCAACAACGTCACCCTGAACCCGGCGACCGGCTTCGGCACCGCGACCAACGTGACGCTGCGGGTCAAGGACATTCCGGTGTTCTACACGCCGTACATCTACTTCCCGATCGACGACCGTCGCCAGTCCGGCTTCCTGCCGCCCAGCTTCGGCACCTCGAGCGACAATGGTTTCTCGCTGCAGACACCCTATTATTTCAACCTCGCGCCGAACTACGACGCCACCCTCTACCCCACCTACATGGCCAAGCGTGGCCTGTTGATGGAAGGCGAGTTCCGCTATCTGACGGAAAGCAGCGAGGGTCAGGTCGGCGGCGCCTGGCTGAACGACAGCGAAGACGAGCGCAAGCTGCAGTCCGAGTACGAAGACCAGCGCTGGATGTACAGCTGGCAGCACAAGCAGGGCCTGAATTCGCGCTTGCTGGCTGAAGTCGACTACACCGATATCAGCGACCCCTACTACTTCCAGGACCTGGATACCGACCTGGGTATCGACAAGCAGACCTACGTCAATCAGCGCGGCACGCTGAGCTATCGTGGCGACAGCTACACCGCGCGCCTGAACCTGCATGCCTACGAGCTGGCCAACATCACTGACGTGACGCCGTATGATCGCCTGCCGCAGATCACCCTGGACGGCAAACTGCCCTTCAATCCGGGTGGCCTGGATTTCACCTATGGCGCCGAATACGTGCGCTTTGATCGCAATCTGCGCTCTGGCACCTTCATCAACAAGGACGGCGTTGCTGAACAAAGCTGGTATGACACCCGCATCCAGGGCCTCGAACGCGCTACCGGTGAGCGCCTGCATCTGGAGCCGGGCGTCAGCTTGCCGTTGAACTGGTCCTGGGGCTTCCTCAAGCCGCAGGTCAAGTACTTCCAGACCAACTACGACATCAGCCTGGATCAGCAGGGTAAGAATACGTTGCTGGCCGAGCAGGAATACAAGGGCACACAAAGCCGCGGTGTCGGTCTGTTCAGCGTAGACAGTGGCCTGTACTTCGACCGCAACACCCAGCTGTTCGGCAAGGACTTCCGTCAGACCCTCGAACCGCGTGCGTTCTACCTCTACGTACCGGAAGAAGACCAGACCGACATCCCGACCTTCGACACCGGCGAACCGACCTTCAGCTACGCCTCGCTGTGGCGCGAAAACCGCTTCAGCGGCAAGGATCGCATCGGTGACGAGAACAAGCTGTCGCTGGGCCTGACCAGTAGCTGGATCGAGCCGAACGGCTTCGAGCGCCAGCGCGTCAGCATCGGCCAGGCCTTCTACTTCGAAGACCGCAAGGTACAGCTGGCCGGTATCGATTACCGCGCCCGCGCCGAGTCGAGCGCCGACGTGTCGCCGTACGCCCTGGAGTACCTGTATCGCTTCAACCGCGACTGGCGCTTTTCCTCGACCTTCAACTGGGACCCGGACCAGCACGCTACCCGCTCGGGCAGCGCGATGTTCCACTACCAGCCGGAAGCCAACCCGAACAAGGTGGTCAACTTCGGCTACCGCTATCGTAACGACACCGTGCGCTACGACCGTGACAGCGGCACCTGGACCACCAACCCGGACTACGGCAACCCGACCCTTGCCGATGGCACGCCGAACCCGAACTACATCAAGGACTACTACAAGATCGACCAGCATGACTTCTCCGTCATCTGGCCGCTGGCTCCGCAGTGGAGCCTGATCTCGCGCTGGCAGTACGACTACGGCCGCAACCGCACCCTCGAAGCCTTCGGTGGTTTCGAGTACGACAGTTGCTGCTGGAAGCTGCGCCTGATCAACCGCTACTGGATCGACTACGACGAAGTCAGCCTCGACCCCTCGCGCAACGACGAGGCGGACCGCGGCATCTTCCTGCAGATCGTCCTCAAGGGCCTCGGCGGTGTCGTAGGCAACAAGGTGGAATCTTTCCTCGACCAAGGCATTCAAGGTTACCGTGAACGTGAAGACCAAGCTTTCTGATTGCCTGCGCCCCCTGCTGTTGGGCGCAGCACTGCTGGCGGCAACGGCTCAGGCCCAGGTTCGCCCGCTGGATCGCGTCGTGGCCATCGTCGACAACGACGTGGTCATGCAGAGCCAGCTCGACGCGCGTCTGCACGAAGTCCAGCAGACCATCGACAAGCGTGGCGGCACCCTGCCGCCCGAGCACGTGCTCAGCCAGCAGGTGCTCGAGCGCCTGATCATCGAGAACATTCAGCTGCAGATCGGCGAACGCTCCGGCATTCGCATCACCGACGAGGAGCTGAACCAGGCCATGGGCACCATCGCCCAGCGCAACGGCATGTCCCTGGAGCAGTTCCGCCAGGCACTGGCGCGTGACGGCCTGTCCTACGACGACGCCCGTGACCAGGTGCGCCGCGAGATGATCATCAGCCGTGTACGCCAGCGTCGCGTCGCCGAGCGCATCCAGGTCACCGACCAGGAAGTGCAGAACTTCCTCGCCTCCGACCTGGGCAAGATGCAGCTGTCGGAAGAATTCCGCCTGGCCAACATCCTCATTCCGGTATCCGAAGGCGCATCGTCCAGCGAGATCCAGGCTGCCGACCGCCAGGCGCAGGAGCTGTATCAGCAACTGCAACAGGGTGCGGACTTCGCCCAGCTGGCCGTGGCTCGCTCGGCCAGCGAGAACGCCCTGGAAGGCGGCGAGATGGGCTGGCGCAAGGCCGGCCAGCTGCCACCGCCGTTCGACAGCATGGTCAGCGCCCTCAGCCCGGGCGAAGTGACCGAGCCGGTACGTACGCCCGGCGGCTTCATCATTCTCAAGCTGACCGAAAAGCGTGGCGGTGACACCCAGGTACGTGACGAAGTACATGTGCGCCACATCCTGATCAAGCCGAGCGAAATCCGTAGCGAAGCCGAGACCCGTCGCCTGGTCGAGCGCCTCTATCAGCGCATCCTCGCAGGGGAAGACTTCGCCGACCTGGCGAAGAACTTCTCGGAAGATCCGGGTTCCGCCCTCAACGGTGGCGATCTCAACTGGATCGACCCGAACGCGCTGGTGCCCGAGTTCCGCAAGGTCATGAATGACACGCCGAGCGGCGAACTGTCCAAGCCGTTCAAGAGCCCCTACGGCTGGCACGTGCTGCAGGTGCTGGGCCGTCGCGCTACCGACACCAGCGAGCAGTTCCGTGAGCAACAGGCCGCCAACCTGCTGCGCAACCGCAAGTACGACGAAGAGCTGCAGGCCTGGCTGCGCCAGATCCGCGACGAAGCCTACGTCGAGACCAAGCTGTAACAGCGACGCTGTCTGAACGAGCCCGGCCCTGTGCCGGGCTTTTTCGTTATCGGCCCGGCGGCGTACACTGACGCCCCGTCGCCCGCACAGAGATCCGCCATGACGCTCCCCCGCTTTGCCCTCACCCCAGGTGAGCCAGCCGGCATCGGCCCCGACCTCTGCCTGCTGCTGGCACGCGAGGCGCAACCGGCGCCACTGGTGGCGATCGCCAGCCGTGAACTGCTGGCCGAGCGCGCCAGGCAGCTGGGCCTGTCCATCGAGCTGCTGGCGGTCGAGCCGCAGCGATGGCCGGACGCTCCCGCAGCGGCGGGCAGCCTGTATGTCTGGGACACGCCCCTGGCCGTCGCCGCAGAACCGGGCAAGCTGGCACCTGCCAACGCCAGCTATGTCCTGCAGACCCTCACCCGCGCAGCCCAGGGCTGCCTGGATGGCACCTTCGCCGGGATGATCACGGCCCCCGTGCACAAGGGCGTGATCAACGAGGCGGGCATCGCCTTCTCCGGCCACACCGAGTTTCTCGCCGACCTCACCCAGACCTCGCAGGTGGTGATGATGCTGGCGACCCACGGCCTGCGCGTGGCCCTGGTCACCACCCACCTGCCGCTCAAGGATGTCGCGGCCGCGATCACCGCGGAGCGCCTGGAGCGTGTCACCCGCATCCTGCACGCCGACCTGTGCAGCAAGTTCGGCATCGCCGCGCCGCGCATCCTGGTCTGCGGGCTCAATCCGCACGCCGGCGAAGGCGGCCACCTGGGCCGCGAGGAGATCGACATCATCGAGCCGACGCTGCAGCGCCTGCGTGCCGAGGGCATGAACCTCATCGGCCCGTTGCCAGCCGACACCCTGTTTACCCCCAAGTACCTGGACCAGGCCGACGCGGTGCTGGCCATGTATCACGATCAGGGCCTGCCGGTGCTCAAGTTCAAGGGCTTCGGCGCCGCGCTGAACGTCACCCTGGGGCTGCCGATCATCCGCACCTCGGTGGACCATGGCACCGCGCTCGACCTGGCCGGCACTGGCAAGGTGGACATCGGCAGCCTGCAGGTCGCCCTGCAAACTGCCTACCAGATGGCAGCAGCCAGGGGCGGCAAGCCACAAGCTGCAAGTTGAAGGCTCAAGCCGTCCGCATGGATGCCGGGGGCGGCCCCAGCTGATAAGCTTCTCCTCTTTACCTTTTCGCTTTACGCTCTTGCTTGACGCTTGCAGCTTGAAGCCTGGAGCTGCTCCATGTCCGAATACCAACACCGCGCGCGCAAGCGCTTCGGCCAGAACTTCCTGCATGATGCCGGCGTGATCGACCGTATCCTGCGCGCCATCCGCGCCAAGGAAGGCGAGCGCCTGCTGGAGATCGGCCCGGGCCAGGGCGCCCTGACCGAAGGCCTGCTGGGCAGCGGCGCGCAACTCGATGTGATCGAGCTGGACCTCGACCTGATTCCCATCCTGCAGAACAAGTTCGGCGACAACCCGCGCTTTCGCCTGAATCAGGGCGATGCGCTGAAGTTCGACTTTTCCCGCCTCGAGGCCGCGCCGCACAGCCTGCGCGTGGTCGGCAACCTGCCCTACAACATCTCCACGCCGCTGATTTTCCACCTGCTGGACAACGCGCCACTGATTCGCGACATGCACTTCATGCTGCAGAAGGAAGTGGTCGAGCGCATGGCCGCCGGTCCTGGCGGCGGTGACTGGGGCCGCCTGTCGATCATGGTGCAGTACCACTGCCGCGTGGAGCATCTGTTCAACGTCGGCCCCGGCGCCTTCAATCCGCCGCCGAAGGTCGACTCGGCCATCGTGCGCCTGGTCCCGCATGAGACCTTGCCGCACCCGGCCAAGGACCATCGCCTGCTGGAGCGCGTCGTCCGCGAGGCCTTCAACCAGCGCCGCAAGACCCTGCGCAACACGCTCAAGCAGCTGCTGCCGGCCGAGGCCATCGAGGCCGCCGGGGTGGACGGCAGCCTGCGCCCCGAACAGCTGGACCTGGCCGCCTTCGTCCGCCTGGCCGACCAGCTGGCCCTGCAGCCCGGCGCGGCTCAGGACTAAACTGCAATCACGCTCAACGGGTTTCCTGCATGTCCGACCCTCGTTATCAGATCGACGTCAGCGTCACCACTCGCTACCTGCCCGCGCAATCGCAGCCGGAGCAGAGCCGGTACGCGTTCTCCTACAAGGTGACCATCGTCAATAACGGCGAGTTGCCGGCGCAGCTGCTGTCGCGCCACTGGATCATCACCGACGGCGACGGCCGCGTGCAGGAAGTGCGCGGCGCCGGCGTCATCGGCCAGCAGCCGCACATCGCGCCGGGCGCCAGCCACACCTACAGCAGTGGCACGGTCATGGCCACGCAGGTGGGTACCATGCAGGGCAGCTACCAGATGCTCGCCGAGGACGGCAAACGCTTCGACGCCATCATCGCCCCCTTCCGCCTGGCAATGCCGGGAGCCCTGCACTGATGGCCGTGTATGCCGTGGGTGATCTGCAGGGCTGCCTGAAACCGCTGCAATGCCTGCTCGAACGAGTCGCCTTCGACCCGACCAGGGACCGCCTCTGGCTGGTCGGCGACCTGGTCAACCGTGGCCCGCAGTCGCTGGAGACCCTGCGTTTCCTCTATAGCATCCGCCAGGCCGTGACCTGCGTCCTAGGCAACCATGACCTGCACCTGCTGGCCGTGGCGCACAATATCGAGCGCCTGAAGAAGGGCGACACCCTGCGCGAGATCCTCGACGCCCCGGACCGCGCCGACCTGCTCGACTGGCTGCGCCTGCAGAAACTGGTACACCACGACGCCGAACGCCAGGTCACCCTGGTGCATGCCGGCATTCCGCCGCAATGGACCCTGAGCAAGGCCCTGCGCCGCGCGGCCGAGGTCGAGGAAGTCCTGCGCGATGACGCGCGCCTGCCGCTGTTTCTCGACGGCATGTACGGCAACGAGCCGGCAAAGTGGAACCGGGAGCTGAGTGGCGTGACGCGCCTGCGGGTGATCACCAACTACTTCACCCGCATGCGCTTCTGCACCGCCGACGGCACCCTGGACCTGAAGACCAAGGAAGGCATCGGCAATGCGCCCCCCGGCTTCGCCCCCTGGTTCAGCCATCCACAGCGCAAGATGCGCGGCGAGAAGATCATCTTCGGCCACTGGGCCGCACTGGAAGGCAACTGCCGGGAACCCGGCCTGCATGCCCTCGACACCGGCTGCGTCTGGGGCGGTGCGATGACCCTGCTCGACGTCGACAGCGGCGAACTCCATCGCTGCACCTGCCCCAAGGCATGAGCGCCAGCAGCGCTCCCACGAATCACGCAAAGGCCCCGAACATGAGCGAATTCAAGCGAATCTCCCCGCAACAGGCACAAGAACTGCGCGCCCAGGGCGCCGTGGTGGTCGACATCCGCGACCCGCACAGCTTCGCCAACGGCCACATCAGCGGCTCGCGTCACCTGGACAACCACTCGCTGCATGACTTCATCACCCATGCAGACCTGGATGCACCGCTGATCGTCTCCTGCTACCACGGCAACTCCAGCCAGGGCGCCGCCGCCTATCTGGTCGGCCAGGGCTTCTCCGACGTCTACAGCCTCGACGGTGGTTTCGAGCTGTGGCGCGCCACCTACCCGGACGAAACCGCGCAAAGCGTCGAAGAATAAATTTCGCCCAGCGGCAAGCCCCGCCCGCTCTGGCCTGCCGCCACTTCCCGAGGCACGGTAACATTCAGTTATCGTTGTCCCGCCCTTGACCATTCGCAGAACGAACTATCCTGTTACTCAGGCCATCCCACTGAAGGTAGAGCCGGTCAACCGGCATCGGGCCATCGGTAACGACTTTTAGGTTTTGGGGGATTCTTCCCGACTTGTCTCTGAGCCGGGGTTACCCAGCACCTGTACGCACGACCGATCCCGAGCCAGCTTTCAGCATCGAGCGAGGTGAAGTCATGAGTATTTTCAGTCACTTCCAACAGCGTTTCGAGGCGACCCGCCAGGAGGAGTACTCGCTGCAGGAGTACCTCGAACTGTGCAAGCAGGATCGCAGCGCCTACGCCACTGCGGCCGAGCGCCTGCTGATGGCCATCGGCGAACCCGAGCTGCTCGACACCTCGAGCAACTCGCGACTGTCCAGAATCTTTTCCAACAAGGTCATCCGTCGTTACCCGGCCTTCGCCGACTTCCACGGCATGGAAGAGTGCATCGACCAGATCGTCTCCTACTTCCGCCATGCGGCGCAGGGCCTGGAAGAGAAGAAACAGATCCTCTATCTGCTGGGCCCGGTGGGCGGCGGCAAGTCGTCGCTGGCCGAAAAGCTCA
The DNA here is from genome assembly GCF_017915135.1 of Ectopseudomonas khazarica. NCBI lineage: Bacteria > Pseudomonadati > Pseudomonadota > Gammaproteobacteria > Pseudomonadales > Pseudomonadaceae > Ectopseudomonas > Ectopseudomonas khazarica. The sequence goes on from NZ_CP068551.1 coordinate 4,653,878, forward strand.
AGCAACTGATGGAGAAGGTGCCCTTCTACGCCATCAAAGGCTCACCGGTATTCGAATCGCCCCTGGGGCTGTTCAATGCCACCGAGGACGGCGCGATCCTCGAGGAGGACTACGGCATCCCGCACCGCTACCTCAGCTCGATCATGTCGCCCTGGGCGACCAAGCGCCTGCAGGAATTCGGCGGCGACATCAGCCAGTTCCGCGTGGTCAAGCTCTACCCGTCGATCCTCAACCAGATCGCCGTGGCCAAGACCGAGCCGGGCGACGAGAACAACCAGGACATCTCCGCGCTGGTCGGCAAGGTGGACATCCGCAAGCTGGAGGACTTCCCGCAGAACGACGCCGACGCCTACAGCTACTCGGGCGCGCTGTGCCGGGCCAACCAGGGCCTGATGGAGTTCGTCGAGATGTTCAAGGCACCGATCAAGGTGCTGCACCCGCTGCTCACCGCCACCCAGGAGGGCAACTACAACAGCACCGAGGGCCTCGGCGCCATTCCCTACAGCGGCATCCTGCTGGCCCACTCCAACGAGTCCGAGTGGCACAGCTTCCGCAACAACAAGAACAACGAGGCCTTCATCGACCGCATCTATATCGTCAAGGTGCCGTACTGCCTGCGCGTCAGCGATGAGGTGCGCATCTACGACAAACTGCTGATCAACAGCTCGCTGGCCAAGGCCCATTGCGCGCCGGACACCCTGAAGATGCTGGCCCAGTTCTCCGTGCTCAGCCGCCTGAAGGAGCCGGAAAACTCCAACATCTACTCGAAGATGCGCGTCTACGACGGCGAGAACCTCAAGGACACCGACCCGAAAGCCAAGTCGATCCAGGAATACCGCGACGCCGCCGGCGTCGACGAGGGCATGAACGGCCTGTCGACGCGCTTCGCCTTCAAGATTCTCTCCAAGGTGTTCAACTTCGACCCGCACGAGGTGGCCGCCAACCCGGTGCACCTGCTCTACGTGCTGGAGCAGCAGATCGAGCAGGAACAGTTCCCGGCCGAAGTGCGCGAGCGCTACCTGCGCTACATCAAGGAGTACCTGGCGCCGCGCTATATCGAGTTCATCGGCAAGGAGATCCAGACCGCCTACCTGGAGTCCTACAGCGAGTACGGGCAGAACATCTTCGACCGTTACGTGCTGTACGCCGACTTCTGGATTCAGGACCAGGAGTACCGCGATCCGGAAACCGGCGAAATCCTCAATCGCGTGGCCCTCAACGAGGAGCTGGAGAAAATCGAGAAGCCGGCGGGCATCAGCAATCCGAAGGATTTCCGCAACGAGATCGTCAACTTCGTGCTGCGCGCCCGCGCCAACAACAACGGAAAGAACCCCACCTGGCTCAGCTACGAGAAGCTGCGTGTGGTCATCGAGAAGAAGATGTTCTCCAACACCGAGGACCTGCTCCCGGTCATCAGCTTCAACGCCAAGGGCAGCAAGGAGGAACAGCAGAAGCACAACGACTTCGTCAAACGCATGGTCGAGCGTGGCTACACCGAGAAGCAGGTGCGCCTGCTGTCGGAGTGGTACCTGCGGGTTCGCAAATCGCAATAACGGCAGCGGCAAGCGCCAGGCTTCGAGCTGGCGGAACGAACGCAAGCGCTGGTCGCCCGGCGCTTGCTTGCAGCTTGTGGCTTGCAGCTTGAAGCAGCCCCGGAGGGGCCTATGAGCTATGTGATCGACCGGCGCCTGAATGGCAAGAACAAGAGCACGGTGAACCGCCAGCGTTTCCTGCGGCGTTACCGTGAGCACATCAAGAAGGCGGTGGAGGAAGCCGTCAGCCGGCGCTCCATCACCGACATGGAGCATGGCGAGCAGATCAGCATTCCCGGCCGCGACATCGACGAGCCGGTGCTGCACCATGGGCGCGGTGGCAAGCAGACCATCGTCCACCCCGGCAACAAGGAATTCACCACCGGCGAACGCATCCCCCGGCCGCAGGGCGGTGGTGGTGGCCGTGGCAGCGGCAAGGCGAGCAACTCCGGCGAGGGCATGGACGAGTTCGTCTTCCAGATCACCCAGGAGGAGTTTCTCGACTTCATGTTCGAGGACCTGGAACTGCCCAATCTGGTCAAGCGCCACCTCACCGGGGCCGAAACCTTCAAGACCGTCCGCGCCGGCATCAGCAACGAAGGCAACCCGTCGCGCATCAACATCGTGCGTACCCTGCGCTCGGCCCACGCCCGGCGCATCGCGCTATCCGGCTCAAGCCGCGCCAAGCTGCGCGAGGCCAAGGCCGAACTGGAGCGCCTGCGCCGCGAAGAACCGGACAACTTCGGCGACATCCAGGAAGTGGAGGCGGAGATAGAGCGCCTCAGCGCGCGCATCCACCGCGTGCCCTTCCTCGACACCTTCGACCTCAAGTACAACCTGCTGACCAAGCAGCCCAACCCCAGCTCCAAGGCCGTGATGTTCTGCCTGATGGACGTGTCCGGCTCCATGACCCAGGCCACCAAGGACATCGCCAAGCGCTTCTTCATCCTTCTGTACCTGTTCCTCAAGCGCAACTACGACAAGATCGACGTGGTGTTCATCCGCCACCACACCAGTGCCAAGGAAGTGGACGAGGAGGAGTTCTTCTATTCCCGCGAGACAGGCGGCACCATCGTCTCCAGTGCCCTGAAACTGATGCAGGAAGTGATGGCCGAGCGCTACCCGATCAACGAGTGGAACATCTACGCCGCCCAGGCGTCGGACGGCGACAACTGGAACGATGATTCGCCGATCTGCCGGGATATATTGATCAATCAGATCATGCCGTTCGTGCAGTACTTCACCTACGTCGAGATCACCCCACGCGAGCACCAGGCGCTGTGGTTCGAGTACGAGCAAGTGGCCGAGGCGTTCGCCGACAGCTTCGCCCAGCAGCAACTGGTTTCCGCAGCGGACATCTACCCGGTGTTCCGCGAACTCTTCCAGCGTCGTCTGGTGAGCTGAGGGCCGAGTCATGAGTGCCACTGCCAAGAAACGTGAACCGCTGTCCACCGGTTCGGAATGGACCTTCGAGCTGATTCGCGCCTATGACCGCGAAATCTCGCGCATCGCCGAACGCTATGCGCTGGACACCTACCCGAACCAGATCGAAGTCATCACCGCCGAACAGATGATGGATGCCTACGCCTCGGTCGGCATGCCGCTGGGCTACCACCACTGGTCCTACGGCAAGCACTTCCTCGCCACCGAGAAAGGCTACAAGCGCGGGCAGATGGGCCTGGCCTACGAGATCGTGATCAACTCCGACCCGTGCATCGCCTACCTGATGGAGGAGAACACCATCTGCATGCAGGCGCTGGTGATCGCCCATGCCTGCTACGGCCACAACAGCTTCTTCAAGGGCAACTACCTGTTCCGCACCTGGACCGATGCCAGCTCGATCATCGATTACCTGGTGTTCGCCAAGCAGTACATCATGCAGTGCGAGGAGCGCTACGGCATCGACGCGGTGGAGGAGCTGCTCGACTCCTGCCATGCCCTGATGAACTACGGCGTCGACCGCTACAAGCGGCCCTATCCGATCTCCGCCGAGGAGGAGCGCAAGCGCCAGAAGGACCGCGAAGAGCACCTGCAGAAACAGATCAACGACCTCTGGCGCACCATCCCGCGCAGCGCCGACAAAGGCGGCGAGAAGGACAGCAAGCGCTTCCCGGCCGAACCGCAGGAAAACATCCTCTACTTCCTGGAGAAACACGCGCCGCTGCTGGAGCCCTGGCAGCGCGAGGTGATCCGCATCGTGCGCAAGATCGCCCAGTACTTCTACCCGCAACGCCAGACTCAGGTGATGAACGAAGGCTGGGCCACCTTCTGGCACTACACGCTGATGAACGACCTGTACGACGAGGGCCTGGTCACCGACGGCTTCATGATGGAGTTCCTGCAGTCGCACACCAGCGTGGTCTACCAGCCGCCATTCGACAGCCCCTACTACAGTGGCATCAACCCCTATGCCCTGGGCTTCGCCATGTACCGTGACATCCGCCGCATCTGCGAGGAGCCCACCGACGAGGACAAGCACTGGTTCCCCGACATCGCCGGCAGCGACTGGCTGACCACCCTCAAGTTCGCCATGACCAGCTTCAAGGACGAGAGCTTCATCCTGCAGTTCCTCTCGCCCAAGGTGATCCGCGACTTCAAGCTGTTCGGCATCCTCGACGACGACCAGAAGGACGAGTTGCTGGTGCCGGCCATTCACGACGAGTCCGGCTACCGCACCATCCGCGAACTGCTCGCCGCGCAGTACAACCTGGGCAACCGCGAGCCCAACGTGCAGATCTGGAACATCGACCGACGCGGCGACCGCTCGCTGACCCTGCGCCACCAGCAGCACGACCGCAAGCCACTGGGCGATTCCACCGAGGAAGTGCTCAAGCACCTGCACAGGCTGTGGGGCTTCGATATCCACCTGGAGGTCTGCCAGGGCGACCAGCTGATCACCACCCAGCACGTGCCGCCACGCGGCAGCGCCGAGGGGGACAGCGAGTACCCACGTCTGGACCTGGTGATACCACCCATTTGATCGGTTGCCGAAGATCGCAGCAGATACCAGCATCGCAGGCAGACTCCGCTAGAGACAGCGCATGCGAATCTTTCTGGTGCTCCTGTTGTGCCTGGGGCTGGCCACCTGCGCCAGCCACGTGCCGCAGGCGCGCATCCTCAGCCCGGCCGATGCCTCGCTCGCCGGGCAACACAGCTACGAACTGATCGACCCACAGCGCAGCCTGGAGGGTGAGCCTCCCTTTCCCGAGCGCTATCGCCAGTTACCTCAGCTGCTGCGTCACGGCCTGTCCGCCCGCGGCTATCACCAGAGCCGACCGCCGCAGCTGCGCGTCTACTACTGGCTGGCTGTGCAGGACAGCCCGCTGACGTTCAAGGTCGACACACCCGCGCCCAACCCTCTGGGCCCATACCAGGCCATGCATCGCCTGCGGGACGAGACCGGCGTGCTGCGCCTGCGCCTGACCGACCTGGACGGTGACATCCTCTGGGAAGGCGTGATCAGCACCGGGCTGAGCCCGGCGCACGACAGCGCCGAGCTGCTGGAGCGCGCCACCCAGGCGCTGACCGAGCAGATCCCCCTGGCCACGCCATAGGCAGCGCCGCAAGCAGCAGACAATCGACTCGGGCTCACGCAGCCCGGGCCAATCTTCGATATCCTCTGCGCTCAGTGGAGGATCAGACATGCAGATCTACAAAGTCGGCGGCGCCGTGCGCGACCGCCTGCTCGGGCGACCGGTCACCGATATCGACCGGGTGGTGGTCGGCGCCGATGCCGAGCAGATGCTCGCGCTCGGCTATCGGCCGGTCGGCGAGGACTTCCCGGTATTCCTCCACCCGCAGAGCGGGGAGGAATATGCCCTGGCCCGCACCGAGCGCAAGAGCGGGCGCGGCTACGGCGGCTTCACCTTTCATGCCAGCCCCGACGTCACCCTGGAAGAGGACCTGATCCGCCGCGACCTGACCATCAACGCCATGGCCGAGGACGATCAGGGTACGCTGTTCGACCCCTACGGCGGTCAGCGGGATCTTGCCGCGCGCGTACTGCGCCACGTTTCCCCGGCCTTCGCCGAAGATCCACTGCGGGTCCTGCGCGTCGCCCGTTTCGCCGCACGCTATGCGCCACTGGGCTTCAGCGTGGCGGAGGAGACCCTGGCCCTGATGCGCCAGCTGGCCGAATCCGGCGAACTGGCGCACCTCACCGCCGAGCGCAGCTGGAAGGAAATTTCCCGCGCCCTGATGGAGCCGCGCCCGGATGTGTTCGTCCAGGTACTGCGTGACTGCGGCGCCCTCGCGGCCCTGCTGCCTGAGGTCGACGCCCTGTTCGGCGTGCCGCAACCAGCCGCGCACCACCCGGAGATCGACACCGGCGTGCACGTGCTCAGCGTGCTGCAACAGTGTGCCGAGCACGAGCAGCCGCTGAGCGTGCGCTGGGCCAGCCTGCTGCACGATGTCGGCAAGGGGCTGACGCCGGCCGAGCAATGGCCACGGCACATTGCCCATGAGCACCTGGGGCTGAACCTGATCCAGGCGATCAACGAACGCTGCAAGGTGCCGCGCGACTGCGCCGAGCTGGCCTTGCTGGTTGGCGAGTTCCATACCCATGGCCACCGTGCGCGGGAACTGCGCGCCTCGACACTGCTGGAGCTGCTGCAACGCTTCGATGTGTTCCGTCGCCCGCAACGTTTCGCCGAATTCGTCGCGGCCTGCGAGATGGACGCACGCGGGCGCCTGGGCCTGGAGCAACGCGACTATCCGCAGGCCGCCTACCTGCTGGGCGCTGCCGAAGTCGCGCGCCAGGTAGCGGTGAAGCCGTTGCTGGAGAAGGGCTACAAGGGTGCGGAACTGGGTGAAGCGCTCAATCGCGAACGCCTGAACGCACTCAAGGCCTACAAGGAACGCGAGCAAGCCTAGCCCGGATGCAATCCGGGGCGGCATGCGCGCAGGTCGCGGATTCCACCTGGCTGCAACCGAACGCCCGCCGTAGCCTCAAGGCACGGCGTCTCCAGGCACTTGCAGCCGGGCTCGGTGCTACGCGGACGCCAGCAGTTCGGCCGGTGTCAGCGCGCTGTCACGCCACTGGAAGGCGGCCGGCCAGAGCTGCTGGTCGATCTGCGCCGAGCCCCAGAGCTCGGCGAACGAGCGGCCGTCGAGCGGGTGGCAGGTCTCGGGAGCCAGCAGCGCCAGCGGCCAGAGCACGAAGGCATTCTTGAGAATCTCGGCACGCGGCAGGATCAGGCCGTTGAAGTTGCCCACCTGCTCGCCATACAGCAGCACGTCGATATCCAGCGGCAAGCCCTTGCGGTCCGGGGCATAGCGACCGTTGTCGGCTTCGATGAACTTCAGCCGGCGGTCCAGTTCCAGCAGCGGCAGCTCGGTGTCCCCGACCACCACCAGGTTGAAGAAATTGCCGCTCTTGATGCCCACGGCATGGCTCTCGAACACGGGCGAGCAGCGCATGTTGCCGAGCATTGCGGCCAGCGCCTCGAGCCCGGCGACGAGATGCGTCTCGCGCTCGATATTGCTACCGAGACCGAGAAAGACCCGAGTCAGAGACATCCGCGCTCGATCTCCACGCCCACGCCACCACGCGCCGCCGGCACGGCGCCGGGCTTGGTCAGTTTCAGGCGTATCCAGGGAATGTCGAACTCGGCCATCAGGGTCTGCACCAGGCGTTCGGCGAAGGTTTCCACCAGGATGAACTGCGACTCGGCGGCGAACGCCTGGATACGCGCGGAAACGCTGGCGTAGTCGAGCGCCAGGTTGAGGTCGTCACCGGCCGCAGCCGGGCGGTTGTCCCAGGCCATGTGCAGATCCAGCAGCAGGCACTGGCGAATCTCGCGCTCCCAATCGTAGGCGCCGATCACCGTGTCGACCTCCAGCCCCTCGATAAATACTCTGTCCACCCACACTCTCCGCGCCACGACAAGGGCGCCGTACCTCGTTAGAATCGGCCCACCCCATGCCCTGGAATGGCCACCATGTTCTGGCTTCTGGCGATCCTCGCCTATCTGCTCGGCTCGTTGTCCTTCGCCATCCTGCTCAGTCGCCTCGCAGGCGGCCCTGACCCGCGCGCCAGCGGCTCGGGCAACCCCGGCGCCACCAACATGTTGCGGGTGGCCGGCAAGAAGCTCGCCGTCATGACCCTGATCGGCGACCTGCTCAAGGGCCTGCTGCCGATCCTGATCGCCAAGCTGCTGGGCCTCGGCCTGCACCAGCAAGCCTGGATCGGCCTGGCTGCGGTGGTCGGCCACCTGTACCCGCTGTACTTCCGCTTTCGCGGCGGCAAGGGCGTGGCCACTGCCGCCGGCATGTTACTCGGGCTCTATCCACCCGCGGCACTGCTCGCCCTGGCGGCCTGGGCCCTGGTGTTCCTGCTGACCCGCACCAGCTCGCTGGCCTCGCTGATCGCCACACCGCTGACGCTGCCCCTGCTGGCCTGGCAACAACCCGCCGCCCTGCTGCCCGCCTGCGTACTGACCGGCCTGATCGTCTGGCGCCATCGCAACAACCTGCGCGATCTGTTCGCCGGGCGCGAGCGCCGTTTCTGAACGACCTGCAGGAAAGAGTTCGCGGCTGAAGCCGCTCCCGCACGGTCAGATCGCCGGCAGCGACTCCATCGGCCAACGCGCCTGCACCTTGATCGCCAGATCCTCGTGCTGCCCGGCCAGCAGACGCTGGCAACCGGCGTAGGCGATCATCGCGCCGTTATCGGTACAGAAGCGCGGGCGAGCATAGAACACCTTGCCCTTCAGCTCGCCCAGCATGCGTTCCAGATGCTCACGCAGAGCCTTGTTCGCGCTCACCCCACCGGCGATCACCAGGCTCTTCAGCCCCGTCTGCTTGAGCGCACGCTTGCACTTGATGGTCAGAGTCTCGACGACTGCCTGCTGGAAGGCCAGCGCGATGTCGCGACGGGCTTGATCGAGGTCGTCATCGCCGTCACGGCACTGCTGCCAGGTATTCAGGGCGAAGGTCTTGAGGCCGCTGAAACTGAAGTCCAGGCCCGGGCGATCGGTCATCGGCCGCGGGAAGACGAAACGCCCCGGCGTACCCTGCTCGGCCAGCTTGGCGATCTCCGGGCCGCCGGGGTAATTCAGCCCCATCAGCTTGGCCGTCTTGTCGAAGGCTTCACCTGCCGCGTCATCCAGCGACTCGCCGAGCAGCTGGTACTGGCCGATGCCATCGACGCGCACCAGCTGCGTGTGGCCGCCCGACACCAGCAAGGCGACGAACGGAAATGCCGGCGGCTGCTCTTCGAGCATCGGCGCCAGCAGGTGACCTTCCATATGGTGTACACCGACCGCCGGGATGCCCCAGGCGAAGGCCAGCGCCTGCGCACAGGAGGCGCCCACCAGCAGCGCACCGACCAGGCCGGGCCCGGCGGTGTACGCCAGCGCGTCGATATCGCCCGGCGCGCGGCCGGCCTCGTCGAGCACCTGGCGAATCAGCGGCAGCATGCGCTTGACGTGGTCGCGCGAGGCCAACTCAGGCACCACGCCGCCATATACACGGTGCAGATCGATCTGACTGAACAATGCGTCGGCCAGCAGGCCGCGCTCACTGTCATAGAGCGCGACGCCGGTTTCATCGCAGGAGGTTTCCAATCCCAGTACGAGCATGGAGCTTGAGCCTTGGTTTGCCGCGTGGAACAAAGGCGCGCATGATAAGCGCCGCCCGGCGGAGCGGCCAGCGCTTTTCGATCAGAGGGCTTTGCATTCCTCGGCCCGAGACGGTAACATCCGCAACCCTTAAAAACCGACGCACCCCGAGCCACATTGCCGGGTACGCGTTAACCCGGTAATTAAAGATAGGTACGACCTGGATGCCAGCCGTCAAAGTTAAAGAGAACGAACCCTTCGACGTAGCCCTGCGTCGTTTCAAGCGCTCCTGCGAAAAAGCCGGTGTACTGGCTGAAGTCCGTAGCCGCGAATTCTACGAAAAGCCGACCGCTGAGCGTAAGCGCAAGGCCGCTGCCGCTGTTAAGCGTCACGCCAAGAAAGTGCAGCGCGAGCAGCGCCGCAGCGTTCGCCTGTACTAATACCGTACACGCCACGCTCGAATGCCCGGCTTCGGCCGGGCATTGCATTTACAGAACTCCGCTTCGCCAACTGGCGAATGGCCGGAGTTTTTTGCATTTCTACCCACCGCTGTTCCGCGCCCGCGCCGGACAGTATGCTGAGCACCCATGGCCGGCCTGATCCCGCAATCCTTCATCGATGACCTGCTCAACCGCACCGACATCGTCGATGTGGTGAGTTCGCGCATCCAGCTGAAGAAGACCGGCAAGAACTACAGCGCCTGCTGCCCGTTCCACAAGGAGAAGACCCCCTCCTTCACCGTCAGCCCGGACAAGCAGTTCTACTACTGCTTCGGCTGCGGCGCCGGCGGCAATGCCCTCGGCTTCGTCATGGACCACGATCAACTGGAATTCCCCCAGGCGATCGAGGAACTGGCCAAGCGCGCCGGCATGGACGTGCCACGCGAGGAAAGCGGTCGCGGACACAAGCCCCGGCAACCGGTCGACTCGCCACTCTACCCGCTGCTCAACGCCGCCGCCGAGCACTATCGCCAGGCGCTGAAGAGCCATCCGCAGCGCAAGTACGCCGTGGAGTACCTCAAGGGTCGCGGCCTGACCGGCGAAATCGCCCGCGACTTCGGCCTCGGCTTCGCCCCACCCGGCTGGGACAACCTGCTCAAGCAGCTGGGCGGCGACGCCCTGCAGCAGAAGGTCATGATCGACGCCGGCCTGCTGATCGAGAACGCCGAGAACGGCCGGCGCTACGACCGCTTCCGCGACCGCATCATGTTCCCCATCCGCGACAGCCGCGGACGGGTGATCGCCTTCGGCGGCCGGGTACTGGGCGACGACAAGCCCAAGTACCTCAACTCGCCGGAAACCCCGGTATTCCACAAGGGCCAGGAGCTCTACGGCCTGTACGAGGCGCGCAAGCACAACCGCGACCTCGACGAGATCATGGTGGTCGAGGGCTACATGGACGTCATCGCCCTGGCCCAGCAGGGCCTGCGCAATGCCGTGGCGACCCTGGGCACCGCGACCAGCGAGGAGCACCTCAAGCGCCTGTTCCGCATCGTGCCCAGCGTGCTGTTCTGCTTCGATGGCGATGCCGCCGGGCGCAACGCCGCCTGGCGCGCACTGGAGTCGACCCTGTCGAGCCTGCAGGACGGCCGCCGCGCGCGCTTCCTGTTCCTGCCCGACGGCGAAGACCCGGACACCCTGGTGCGCGCCGAAGGCACCGACGCCTTCCGCGCCCGCATCAACCAGCACGCACAACCGCTGGCCGACTACTTCTTCCAGCAACTGAGCGAGGAAGCCGACCCGCGCTCGCTGGAAGGCAAGGCGCACCTGGTGACCCTGGCCGCGCCGCTGATCGACAAGATTCCCGGCAACAACCTGCGCGCCCTGATGCGTCAGCGCCTGAGCGAGATCACCGGCCTGTCCGGCGAAGCCCTCAGCCAGGTCGCCAGCAGCCCGCGCAGCCCGGCGCCCAGCCCGGCCAGCCCAGCGCCCGGCAGCGACTACCCGGACTACGGCGACATCCCCGACAGCGCCTACTACGACAGCCTGCCGGACGTCGGCGGCTACGAGCAGCCGGCGCCGCCGCAACAGCAGTACTACGAACGCAGCAACGAAGGCGGCAAGGGCAACTGGAAGAAGGACGGCGGCAAGTGGAACAAGAAAGGCAAGGGTGACTTCGCGCCGCGTGCCCCACGCACCGCCGTCAGCGTCGAATCACCGCATCTGATCGCCCTGCGCACCCTGCTGCACCATCCGCAGCTGGCACAGAAGGTCGAGGATGTCAGCCACTTCGCCGACGAAGACGACACCTACGCCCAGTTGCTGGTGGCGCTGGTCGGCGCCCTGCAGAAGACGCCCAACCTGCGTTCGCTGCAGCTGATCGCCCGCTGGCACGGCACCGAACAGGGCCGCCTGCTGCGGGCACTGGCGGAGAAAGAATGGCTGATCAAAGGCGACAACCTTGAACAGCAGTTTTTCGACACCATTACTACACTTGCACACAACCAATCGCAGAGGCGGCGTGAAAAGGCGCTCCGCAGCATCATGCAGAAAAGCCCCAGCGAGCTCACCGACGAGGAGAAGACCTTGCTCAGAGAGCACTACAGCCTGACCTCCTCGCAGAGCAGCAAGTCCCCAACTGGCGCCTAAAGCCTGAACTGAGGTATAATCCTCGGCTTGTTTTCAGCCCGCCAAGACCTTCAGTGGATAGGGTGTTATGTCCGTAAAAGCGCAACAGCAATCTCGTTTGAAAGAATTGATCAGCCGTGGTCGCGAGCAGGGTTACCTGACGTACGCGGAGGTCAATGACCACCTGCCGGAAGACATTTCCGATCCGGAACAGGTGGAAGACATCATCCGCATGATCAACGACATGGGGATCAACGTATTCGAGAGTGCTCCGGATGCGGACGCCCTGTTGTTGGCCGAAGCCGACACCGACGAAGCCGCTGCCGAAGAAGCCGCTGCCGCCCTCGCTGCCGTTGAGACCGATATCGGCCGTACCACTGACCCGGTGCGCATGTACATGCGTGAAATGGGTACCGTGGAACTGCTGACCCGCGAAGGCGAGATCGAGATCGCCAAGCGCATCGAGGAAGGCATCCGCGAAGTCATGAGCGCCATCGCTCACTTCCCCGGCACCGTCGACGGCATCCTCGCCGAGTACAACCGCGTCACCACCGAAGGCGGCCGCCTGGCCGAAGTCCTCAGTGGCTACATCGACCCGGATGACGGCAGCGTGCCCGACGAAGCCGCCGCCCCCGTTCCCGTCAAGGAAGGCGCCGCCGCTGAAGAAAGCGACGACGAAGACGAGGAAGAAGACGGCGACGACGAGGAAGAAGAAGAAGGCGATGGCGGCCCGGACCCGGAAGAAGCGGCTCGCCGTTTCAGCGCCGTGGCCGAGCAGCAGGACAAGGTCCAGAAGGCCCTGAAGAAGCATGGCCGTGGCAGCAAGCAGGTCACCGACGAGCTGGCTGCCCTGGCCGAGCTGTTCATGCCGATCAAGCTGGTGCCCAAGCAGTACGACGCCCTGGTCATCCAGGTGCGCAGCGCCCTCGACCGTCTGCGTGCGCAAGAGCGCGCCATCATGCAGCTGTGCGTACGTGATGCGCGCATGCCGCGTGCCGACTTCCTGCGCCTGTTCCCGGGCAACGAAGTCGACATGGACTGGTCCGCCGACCTGGCCAAGGGCAAGGCCAAGTACGCCGAAGCCCTGGGCAACCTGCAGGCCGACATCCAGCGCTGCCAGCAGAAGCTCGCCGACCTGGAAGCCGAGTGCAGCCTGAGCCTGGCCGAGATCAAGGACATCAACCGTCGCATGTCCATCGGTGAGGCCAAGGCCCGCCGCGCCAAGAAGGAAATGGTCGAGGCGAACCTGCGTCTGGTGATCTCCATCGCCAAGAAGTACACCAACCGCGGCCTGCAGTTCCTCGACCTGATCCAGGAAGGCAACATCGGCCTGATGAAGGCGGTGGACAAGTTCGAATACCGTCGCGGCTACAAGTTCTCGACCTACGCCACCTGGTGGATTCGCCAGGCGATCACCCGCTCGATCGCCGACCAGGCGCGTACCATCCGTATCCCGGTGCACATGATCGAGACCATCAACAAGCTCAACCGCATCTCCCGTCAGATGCTTCAGGAAATGGGTCGCGAGCCCACTCCGGAAGAGCTGGGTGAGCGCATGGAAATGCCCGAGGACAAGATCCGCAAGGTATTGAAGATCGCCAAAGAGCCGATCTCCATGGAAACCCCGATCGGCGACGACGAAGATTCGCACCTGGGCGACTTCATCGAGGACAGCACCATGCAGTCCCCGATCGACGTAGCCACGGTCGAAAGCCTCAAGGAAGCCACGCGCGAAGTACTGGCCGGCCTCACCGCCCGTGAAGCCAAGGTCCTGCGCATGCGCTTCGGCATCGACATGAACACCGACCACACCCTCGAGGAAGTCGGCAAGCAGTTCGATGTAACCCGCGAGCGTATTCGTCAGATCGAAGCCAAGGCACTGCGCAAGCTGCGCCACCCGACGCGAAGCGAGCATCTGCGTTCCTTCCTCGACGAGTGATACCAGAACCCCCGGCCCAGGCCGGGGGTTTTGCTTTCCGGGCACCTGCCCCGCCTTCTTCCAATCACACGCCGACTGCGCAATCAAACTGCCATCTCGACGCCGGCGGTCTACACTGCGACCTTATTGATCCCGAAACGAGGCCGTTATGTTCCGCTTGCCGGCCATTGTGCTGTTGTGCCTGGCGTATTGGATGACCCCGGCCCACGCCCTGACACTCGACGAGGACGAGCGCGCCTGGCTGGCAGCCAACCCGGAGCTGCGCCTGGGCGTCGACGCGTCCTGGCCACCCTTCGAATTTCGCGACGCCCAGGGCAACTACCTGGGCCTCACCGCCGACTATGTCCGCCTCATCGAAAGCCGCCTTGGCGTGAAGCTCGAACCCATCGAGCCGAGCGACTGGAGCGCGGTGCTGCAACAGGCGCGCAGCGGCCAGGTCGACCTGCTGCCCGGTGTCATGTCCACCCCCGAGCGCCAGGAGTACCTTACCTTCACCCGTCCGTACCTGGACTTCCCCATCATCATCCTGGCCCGCAACGGCGGCCCGCAACCGCAGAAACTCGACGACCTGTATGGCCTGAAAGTCGCCGTGGTCGCCAACTACGCCCCCCACGAACTGCTGCGCCAGCGCCACCCCGACCTCAACCTGCTCCCGCTACCCAGCGTAGCCGCGGCCCTGCAGGCGCTGGCCACCAATCAGGCCGACGCCATGGTCGGCGACCTCGCATCCAGCGTCTGGAGCCTGCGCCAGCTCAAGCTGGACGGCCTGTACATCAGCGGCGAAACGCCCTACCGCTACCAGCTGGCCATGGCCGCTCCGCGTGGTCAGAGCATGCTGGTCGGCATCCTCGACAAGCTGTTCGCCGAACTCAGCGCCGACGAAATCGAGGCGCTGCAGGAGCCCTGGGTCGGCAGCGTGCTCGACCGCCGCGCATTCTGGCATCAGGCCCTGCTCTACGGCCTGCCCGCCCTGCTCGCGCTGCTGGCCGTCATCGCCATCATCCTGCGCATCAACCATCGCCTGAAGCAGGAGATGCGCAACCGCGAGGCGCTGGAGCAGGAACTGCTCAGCAGCGAGCAGCACTTTCGCGACATGGTCGAAAGCCTCTCGGCCATCACCTGGGAGACCGAGGCGAGCGGGCTGAACTACACCTACGTCTCGCCCCACGCGGAGACGCTGCTCGGCTACCCGCTGCACGAATGGCTCGAACCCGGTTTCTGGCAACGCCACCTGCACCCCGACGATCATCAGCGTGCCCTGCGCAGCTGCCTCGAGCAATGTGCCGCCGGCCAGGATCATGCCCTGGAGTACCGCCTGATCGCCGCCGACGGACGAACCGTCTGGGTGCGTGACATCGTCACCCTGCTGCAGCGCGACGACCGCCAGGTGGTGCGCGGGCTGATGGTCGACATCAGCGAAGCCAAGCAGACCGAGCATGCTCTGCGCCTCTCCGAACAGAAGTTCGCCTCGGTCTTCCAGCAGTGCCCGGACGCCCTGATCATCGCCCGCCGCGTCGATGGCGTGCTGCTCGAGGTCAACACCGCGTTCACCGAACAGACCGGTATCGGCATCGAGCAGGCCATCGGCAAGACCGCTACAGAACTCGACCTCTGGGGCACGCCGGGAATCGGCCCGAGCCTGCTGCTGCGCCTGCAGGAAAACAGCGTGCGCAACCTGGAGATGCCCTTTCGCCGGGCCGACGGCAGCCTCTTCACCGGGCTCATCTCGGCCAGCTCCTTCGTACTCGACAACACCCCGGCGCTGGTGGTCGTGGTGCGCGACATCAGCCAGCTGAAGAGCACCCAGCAACAGTTGCAGATATCCGAAGAGAAGTTCGCCAAGGCCTTCCATGCCTCGCCCGACGGCCTGCTGATCACCCGCCTGCGGGACGGCCTGCTGGTGGAAGCCAACGAGGGCTTCAGCCGCATCACCGGCTACAGCTTCGACGAGATAGGCAAGCACAGCACCCTCAGCCTGGGCATCTGGGCCAACCCGCAGGACCGCGAACGCCTGGTCCGGCAGATTCGCGAACAGGGCAGCGTGCGCGAGATGATCGCCCCGGTGCGCAACAAGAACGGTCAGCTGCGCCTCTGCGAACTCTCCGCACAACCACTGCCCATTGGCGGTGACGAGTGTCTGCTGACCATCGCCCGCGACATCACCGAACGCCAGCAGATGCAGGAAGAACTGCAGCAGGCCGCCACCGTCTTCGAGAGCACCGCCGAAGGCGTCATGATCACCGACCTCGAACAGCGCATCACCGCCGTCAACCGCGCCTTCACCCAGATCACCGGCTACAGCGAGGCGGAAGCCCTGGGCCAGCGCCCCAGCCTGCTGTCCTCCGGGCAGCACGACAACGCCTTCTACGCCGCCATGTGGCACAGCCTTGCCGCCAACGGCCACTGGCAGGGTGAGATCTGGAACCAGCGCAAGAATGGCGAGCTCTACCCCGAGTGGCTGACCATCAGCGCCGTGCGCAACGCCGACAACCAGATCACC
Source organism: Ectopseudomonas khazarica (assembly GCF_017915135.1). NCBI lineage: Bacteria > Pseudomonadati > Pseudomonadota > Gammaproteobacteria > Pseudomonadales > Pseudomonadaceae > Ectopseudomonas > Ectopseudomonas khazarica. The sequence goes on from NZ_CP068551.1 coordinate 4,669,975, forward strand.
CACTTCGTTGGCGTATTCGCCGACATTTCCAGCCTCAAGCATGCCCAGGCGCGACTCGACCACCAGGCCCATCACGACCCGCTGACCGGCCTGCCCAACCGTCTGCTGTTCGAGAATCGCCTGCGCAGCGCGCTGGACGGCTCGCGCGCCAACGACCAGCTGGGCGCCGTGCTGTTCCTCGACCTCGACCGCTTCAAGCAGATCAACGACAGCCTCGGCCACCCGGTCGGCGACCAGCTGCTCAAGGCCATCGCCGCACGCCTGAAACAGCAGCTGCGCGATGTCGACACCGTGGCGCGTCTCGGCGGTGACGAGTTCATCATCCTGCTGCCCGGCCTGCACCAGGAGCAGGACGCCGAGCAGGTCGCGCAGAAACTGCTGGAATGTTTCCGCGCGCCCTTCGCCCTGGATCACCACGAGTTCTTCATCAGCGCCAGCATCGGCATCAGCCTCTACCCGAAGGACGGCATCGATGTCGCCACGCTGATCAAGAACGCCGACGCGGCCATGTACCAGTCCAAGGCCAAGGGTCGCAACCGCTGCGAGTTCTACACCCGCTCGCTGACCTTCCAGGTCAACGAACGCATGGCCATGGAGCAGGAGCTGCGCCGCGCCCTGGAGCGCGACGAACTGTGCCTGTTCTACCAGCCCAAGTACTGCCTGCGCAGCCAGGCCCTGGTGGGCGCCGAAGCGCTGGTGCGCTGGCCGCACCCGGTGTTCGGCGACATCCCGCCGGATCGCTTCATCCCGGTGGCCGAAGAGAGCGGGCTGATCCTGCCGCTGGGCGACTGGGTGCTGGCGGAAGCCTGCCGCCAGTTGCAGGAATGGCAGGACAACGGCCACGTCTTCGGCCCCCTCTCGGTCAACCTGGCCGGCGCGCAGCTGCACCAGCCGAGCCTGTTGCCGCGCATCAGCGAGCTGCTGCAGCGCCACGACCTGCAGCCGGAGCTGCTGCAGCTGGAGATCACCGAGAACTTCATCATGAGCCAGTCCGGCGAAGCGCTGGACATCCTCCATCGCCTCAAGGACCTCGGCGTGCAGCTGGCCATCGACGACTTCGGCACCGGCTACTCCTCGCTCAGCTACCTCAAGCGCCTGCCGCTGGACGTACTGAAGATCGACCAGTCATTCATTCGCGGCCTGCCGGACGACCCGCACGACCTGGCCATTACCCGCGCCATCATCGCCCTGGGCAACAGCATGCAACTGACGGTGATCGCCGAAGGCGTGGAAACCAAGGCGCAGGAACTCTGCCTGGCCGCCGAAGGTTGCCTGCAGATTCAGGGCTACGTGGTCAGCCGCCCGCTCTCCTCCGAAGCCTTCACCCGGAAATTTCTCTCGCCTGGTCAAGCGGTTGGCGCCGACGAGAGCGCGCCGGTATAATCCGCCGGCCTTCTGGGGGCCTATAGCTCAGTTGGTTAGAGCAGAGGACTCATAATCCTTTGGTCCACGGTTCGAGTCCGTGTGGGCCCACCACCTTCAAAGCCGCGCATTGCGCGGCTTTAAGCTTTTCAGGGTTGTGGCATCTGGATCAGCCTATGGTCCAAAGGTACAAAATCGGTACAGTACTGGTTAGCCAGTCTGCCTTTGGAGTCCTTATCTGATGGCAACAATCGTCAAAACCCCTGCCGGCACATGGAAAGCCGTAGTCCGAAAAACGGGCTGGCCGACCAACGCCAAAACCTTCCGCACCAAGCGCGACGCCGAAGACTGGGCACGCCGCACCGAAGACGAAATGGTGCGCGGCGTGTACATCCAGCGCAGCGGCTCCGAGCGCATGACGCTGGAGAAAGCTCTAGAGCGCTACCTGTCCGAGGTGACGCCCAGCAAGAAGCCCACTACGCGCAAAGCCGAAGCCACCAAGGCCAAGCAGTTGATCCAGCACCTGGGCAAATACTCCATGGCCGCCCTCTCCGCTGAGGTCATCGCCAAATACCGCGACACAAGGCTCGGCACCCTGAGCAAGCGCGGTCTTCCCACCAGCAACAATACCGTGCGGCTTGAACTGGCCCTGCTCAGCCACCTTTTCACGGTTGCTATCCAGGAATGGGGCCTGGGCCTTACCTTCAACCCGGTGTTGAATATCCGCAAGCCGAGCCCTGGAGACGGTCGCGACCGCCGACTGTCCGCTGACGAAGAAAAGCGTCTGCTCGCTGCGGTGAACAGCCACAGCAACCCCATGCTGGGCTGGATCGTCCGAATCGCCCTGGAAACGGGCATGAGGTCGTCGGAGATAACCGGCCTACGTTGTCATCAGGTAGACCTGAAAAAGCGCGTGGTGCGGCTCGCAGATACCAAGAACGATAGCGCTCGCACCGTCCCTCTCACCAAGTTGGCCACCGAAACATTCAGGGCCGCCCTGGAGAACCCCGTTCGCCCCAAAGACTGCAATCTGGTGTTCTTCGGTGAACCGGGTAGGGACGATAAACGTCGCCCCTATGCCTTCACCAAGACCTGGGGGCTGCTGAAGAAGAAGCTCGGGATGCCCGACCTGCGCTTCCACGATCTACGTCATGAGGCGGTCAGCCGTTTGGTCGAGGGCGGCCTCTCTGATCAGGAGGTCTCAGCCATCAGCGGCCACAAGTCGATGCAGATGCTCAAGCGCTACACGCATCTGCGTGCTGAAGACCTTGTCGGCAAGCTGGATAAGTTGGAGAGGAAAACTACCAAACGCAGTAAGCAAACGGCTGACAACTGATCTACAGCCATGCAGCCGGGGTATTTTTCAGCAAGCTCATTGAGGGCATGAAACTGACCCTACTTCAGTCACCAGCGCTCAGGCATCTTCGCTGTCTGGCTTGTAGAAAAGATCCCAGCTGCTCTGGTGCGTAACGCGAGGGTCTTGTCCTGGGATCGGAGTCAGTTTGAGGCCGAGGGACTTTCCCTCCTCCAACTGCCGCTCCCAGGGCCGGTCAGTGCCTAGCACCCGCCCAAGATGCTCAGCACGAGACTCTTCTCGGCCCTCCCAAGCTCTGACAAGCTCCTGATACTCATCGCTGGTTGCCAGTCGATAAGCCACGTCAACTAGATCGCTTCCAACCCAATGCGCCAAGGGAAGCGTCCTCTCAACTGCCGCAAGGCGCGCTTCATCGCTCTCCAGATCGACCTCACCCTCTTCATACAGTCGCTTTGCCAGGGCAATGGCCTTACTGAAATACGCATCCGCACCAGGCTGCTCCGCATGAAGAAACTCAGGGAAGGTCAACGCCGTTAATGGCGCCACATGACCATTGGCCGCATCGGTCACGCCAGTAACCAGCCAGAACGCATATTTCGGCCACAGGTGAGCAATCGACTCGATCATGGCGGAGGTCGGTTTCTGCTTGCGCGAGAACGCACTACGCCACCGGGCGGATGGAATACCTGTGAGCTGGGAGAGCTTTTCCCAGAAGCCGCGACCAGCGTACGGCGGCTGACTCCACAGGCTGAGCAGCGCTGAGAACGGCCCTTCGTGCCCCTTCAGGCTCTCAAGGTCAGCCGGAGACATCTGCTCCTTCAGAATCAGAATGACGCGGTCTTCAATCGTGCTTGACATCGTAAGCCTTCGATCATAAAAAGGACTAAATATCTAAAATATGGACATTTAGTATTTTTTTAGGACTCTTACGCCTTTTTCGCGTAATGAGCGCAGTGTATCGCAAGCCATACAAGGAGTCGCAAGATGACAGTCGAAGAAACCCTGCTCAACCGCTACGGAGGATCACCACTGCTTTCCCTCGAGCAGCTCGCAGAGGTGCTACATCGCAGCAAAAACGGCCTGAGGATCTCCCTGAGCGGCGACAACGAGCTGTCTGCGAAGCTGCGCTCGTGCAAGGTCAAGATCGGCCGACGGATCTATTTCAAAACCTCTGCAGTCGCTCGCGTCATAGAAGAAGCCTGACCGCTATGAGCATCAAAGCCATGAACTGGGCATGGGAGCAGCCGCTCCCGCCTGTGCCGAAGCTAGTTCTCATGGCGCTCGCTGATAACGCAGATGATCACGGCTACTGCTGGCCGAAGATGAAGACGATTGCAGCGAAGTGCAGTACTTCGGAGCGCACCGTCCAACGCACTATCAAAACCCTGCTGGCTGCCGGTCTGCTCAAGAAGGACGCTCGATTCAATGCCAGCGGCCGGCAGGTTTCTAACGGCTACACACTCGCTTTGACCTACCCCGACAAATTGTCACCCCCGGCCGATGATATCGCCAGGGAGGGTGACACCACTGTCACCCCCGGGGTGACACAGCTATGTCAGGGGGAGGGTGACATAGCTATGTCACCCCTAGAACCACCATATGAACCCCCATATGAATCATCAGTAAGCCGCACGACAAAACTGACGCGGCTGAGCGCACCGGAGAGCCAACAGGTCGCCCTGCTGATCAGCTCCGCTCCTGCTGATCAACAGGAAGCGATCACCTCACAACTATTGAACGCGCTGGCCAAGGGAGCCATCCGTAGTTCCCCATCACGCTGGTTGAAAGCCGTCATCCGACGGACAGGGAGCCACACGCATCAGCAGAATCCACCAGACCTGTCTGAAGCGGACTATGTGAAACGTCTGGTTCAAGGCGGAATATCGCCTGAGGACGCCCAGCGCATTGCCCAGAAGACCTTTAGTCGCCGTGGAGTCAGCCCCTCTGTGGAACGCTGGGGGAGTCACCTCACCCACCAAACCGCCCAGGACTGCGGCTGAAAGGACAGCGTGAAGCTGACGAAGTACGTCACCGCATTTCCCCATCGCGATTCGTCATGTGTGTCGGTAAACGCTGGCTGCATGACCTAACACCCGCACTGAGCGCAGCACTCCAAATTTCCCCTACGCCACAGTAGGTTGCCATCGTGAAACCCTCGGGCTAGAGTGCGCCCGTCGTGGTAAATCCCACGACCGGGCGTCAGAACCCGATTAATCGAGGGCGCGGTTGCGTCATGGCGAAGCAGCAAATACTCCAGTGTTTGCTATCGCTTTTCTATGGCAGGCCGTGCGGGGCAGGCTTTTGCCTGGCCGGTTCCCTCGGTTACCGGTTTCTGACCCCCGTACGGTCTGCCACCATACTGCGTCAGAACGGTGGGTGGCAGCTCCTTAATCAAACCGAGGAGCATAAGGAAAATGCGCTACCCCCTTTTTACCCGAGAGCTCCGCCTTGGGCTTCAGGTCTTGCTGTCCACCTCTGATCTGGAGGTGCGCCATGGCTGAGTTCGAATCCTGCGTTGTACCTTTCCCGCTGCAGCGAAGTCCGCTGCATGAATCCGAACGCTCTCCCCTACCCTCCGAAGCTGCAGCTGAACTGCGCGGTGTCATGCTCGGTAACCTGCTGGATCAACTGGCAGAGCCAGACGGGCTGCAGCCGGAAGATCTGCGTGTGCGGATCGCTGCTTACTCAGCTCTGGATCTGCTCGATGAAATGGTCGTGCTCTATCGCCGAGCCCTATCCGAGGCGCGAGGAGGTGCGAGATGAGCAAAGGCGTAATGACCTGCCTTCCATCGCAGGACGGCCATCCAGGCGTGGAGATCATCTGGGCCGCCGACTGTAGAGAGGCATTCAACCAGGGCGCCAGGCTGGCCCAGAGTTGGCTTGACAATGCTCGCAGCGGCTGGCTCTGGGCAGTGATGATCGCCGAGCGCGACTTACTGCCACGCGCAATAGAACGGAGAGCATTCGAAGTGGGCTTCCTCAGCCGACTACATCAGCGCATATGCTCACACAGATGCTGTGGTCCATCGGCCAGCCCCCTTTCCTTGGAGCTGTAAAGCAGACGTACGTGAGCCGGCCTTGCCGGCTTACGCTAACCATAAATATGCCAGCAAACTACTGGGACGAACCCCACAGTACAGAGGCCAGATACAGGCCGAGAACGGCCAATAGCGGTCATCAGGTGTCTACAGGAAAAGGGGCTATTCACCCTTCTAGAGTGACATTTATTATCTGCGCGCCTTCGTCATAAACCTCATGACGTATCGTCCGCCTACACGGCGTCGTAGCTACAAACTCACACAGCCCAAGCCCGGCGCGGCTTCCAAGCCGGCACAGCGCAACAAGGCCGCACTTTAACCAGTCACAGCCCCCAATGCACTTTTTCGCTTAATTCCCGTGAGCCGGGCGTGCTGCTGTGCGCGTAAGCGCACGGCAGCACGCCCGGGCGGTTGATTTTGCTGTTGAGATGCAGTGACCCGCGCACCTTAGACAGAGGGAGCGGCACCGCCCGCTCGCCTTGCCTTCCATTTGCGCCACAGCCACGGCAACAGCACAAACCACTGCACGTAGCCGAGGACAAAGTACACAAACCACTCCAGCGCGAGCGAAAGATACGACGTTTCAACTGTTATCGAAAAAGCGGCGCCCAACACGTAATGCGCCGCAGAAACTGCCAACCCCGCTGGGAAAGAGATGATAAGCATCAACCAAGTCAAGAATATCCAGATGTCACTCAATTGCTTGCCATCGTATGAAGAAAGCGTCACAACGAGCACGAAGAGCGAGACACCGCCCCAAATAGCTTTGACGATATTTGCCATCATTTCCGCCCCCTCTATTTCTTGATATTGCACTGCTTCCGGCAACGCGCATTTACGTCATCGTCGTACTCTTGGCAGTCCGTGCCAAAAGGTATGCCGTACTTCGGGCGAGGCTTGGCCCACTCTGTGATCAAGCACTGCTCAAAACAATTGTTGTCGGGCTGAGTCTCCTTGCATTGACCTCCAGGCGGGTCCAGAACATCGTTACTGGGCTTACCTTCGCCGTTCTCTCCACGATCCTGACCGCCACATGTCACTTTCCCATTTTTGTCGACTACGCACGAATATTGGTGGTAGAGCAGTGGTCCGTACTTGTAACCCACTGGCCCCCACTTCGGCCCAAGAGCGTTGAGCGGCTTCGTGCACTGCATGGTTTTGAGGCCGAGTTGGTCTGTCCAATTAATTGGATTTGCCTCGGCGTAAAGATACGGGTTAATGCCGCCATCCAACCCAATCGGATCCTGCGTCACATACCGTCCCAACTCCGGTGCGTAGTAGCGATAGCGGTTGTAGTACAGCCCACTTTCTTCATCATGGTACTGCCCCTGAAAGCGGATCGGCTGGTCGGTTTCGCCCTGTTCCTGGCCGATGGCGGCCCAGTCGTCGGGCTCGCCTTGCCAGAGGGTCTGGCCGCGCTCGCCGGTGAGCCTCAGCGGGGTGCCCAGGTGGTCGGTGTGGAAGCAAGCCAGGTGCAGGTCTTCAACCTCTGGGCAAAAGGCTTGCGGCAGGGCATGGCCTTCGCCGGCCATCAGTTGGCGCAGTTCCTCCAGCAGCGGGTCGGGTGCCTGGCGCTGTTGCTCCAGCCGCAGCAGCGGGACGAAGCGTCCCGGTTCGTAGACGGTGGTGCGCAAGCGCTGCGCGTTGGCTTCGGCGCACTGTCGGTCGCCATCCCAGCCGTACCAGGTGGTGGTTTCCTGGCCGTTCTGCCGGACCTGCTTGAGGATCCGCCTGGAGAGGCCGTCGTATTGGTAGTGCGCTTCCAGCTGTTGCCCGTCGGGGTCGTGCCGGTGCAGGTGGCTCAGGCGGTGAGCGCCGTCGTAGGCGAGGGTCAGCACCTGACCATCCGCGCGGCGGCGTTCGATCAGGTTGCCGGCGGCGTCGTGGCGGTAGACGGTACCGTGCAGTTCGCTGATGCGGTTGCTTGGCCAGATGCGCTGCGGGTCGTCGGCCACGGCCTGGGGTTCGCCCAGCAGGTCGAAGTCGGGGTTGTCGAGGTTGGCCTGGACCCGCTGCGACCAGTCGCCCACGGGGGCGGCCCGGGTTGCGTCCAGTTGCAGCCGGTTGCCCGCCGGGTCGAAGCGGTAGCGCTGTTCGTGCTCGCCATGCCGGCTGCCGCTCAGGCGCCCGCTGAGGTCGTAGCGGTAGGCGATGTCGGCCAGCTGGTTGTCGTGGATGGCGCTCAGCTGGCCACTGGGGTCGTAATCGTAATGGCGTCGCCAGGCTTGCCCGGTCAGCGGCTCGAGCTGGCTGTCGCGCAGTCGCCCCAGGCTGTCGTAGTCCCGGCGCTGGCTGAAGAGGCATTCGCCGCCCTGGGTCAGGCGGGCGTCGCGGTTGATTTCCCGGTGCAGGCCGTCGCGCTCGAAGGCCAGCTCCAGCCCGCCGACCAGCACGCCGTGCAGGTGCCCCGGGCCGTAGGTCAGCCAGCTTACGGCCGGGGCGTCGCCGTACTGGCTGCGCTGACGCTGACCCAGTTCGTCGTACTGGTGGGTCAGGCTGTAGTGCCAGCCGTCGCGGTGACGCTGGGTTTCCATCGCCAGCCGGCCGGCGCCGTCGTAGCGCAGCAGGATCTCGCTGTGGGGAGTCTGGACCGCCAGCAGTTGCCCGCCGGGGCTCCACTGGAAATGTTCGCTGAAGGCCTCGACCCGCTCGGTGGCCGGCAGGTGCCGGGCCAGCAGGCGACCGTCACGGTCGTAGTCGTAGCGGGTGATGCGGCCGTCGGCTTCGTGGCGCTCGATCAGTTCGCCGGCGGCGTTGTAGTGGTAGTGCTGGCAACGGCCGTCGAAACCACGTTCTTCGATCAGGCGGTCGAGCAGGTCGTAGCCGAAGTGGGTCTGGGCCTGGTTTTCGTTGCTCAGGCTCAGCAGTCGCCCGGCCGGGTCGTAGCGGCAGGCCTGGCTCAGCCCTGCCGGGTCGAGGCGCTGGCTCAGGCGCCCGGCGCGGTCCCAGGCCAGGCGGGTCACCCGCCCCTGGGCGTCGGTCAGGCTGAGCAGGCGCCCGAGCCGGTCGTAGGCGTAGTGCTCGTGCGAGCCGTCGGCCAGGCCCAGGCGGGTGAGCTGGCCGAGGCGGTCGTAGTGTCGGGTCACCCGCTGGCCCAGTGGGTCGCGGCTGGCGACGAGCCGGCCTTGGTCATCGTACTCGTGGTGGGTGGTGTGACCCGAGCAGTCGGTGTAGCTGAGCAGTTGGCCGCAGCGGTTCCAGGTCAGGGTCTTGGCTCCGCCCTTGGCGTCGAGAATGCGCGTCGGGCGATCCGGCAGCTGCGGGTCGGCGTATTCGTAGCGGGTCAGCCCGCCCAGCGGGTCGAGCACGCTGAGGAGGTTGCCGCGCGTGTCGCGGGTCAGCGTCCATTGCCGGCCTGCGCTGTCCTGCAGGCCGAGCGGCCAGCCGGTCTCGGGATCAAGGCTGTAGCGCTGCGAGGCGCCACCGGGGCTCTGTTCTTCCAGCAGGCGGCCCTCGCCGTCCAGGTAGCGCCGGCTCGTCCGGCCCAGGGGGTCTTTCACCGCCACCTGCCGGCCGAACAGATCGTACTCGAACTCGAGGCGGCTGCCGTCGGCGCGCACATGGGCGCTCCAGCGCTGCAACCCGCCTTCGCCGGTGAATTCGAAGCGCTGGCTGCGGCCCAGGCTGTCGGTGACTTCGGTGTGGTCGTCGTGGTAGTGGTAGCTGTGGCTCAGGCCGTCCGCCTCGATCTGCCGCAGGACCTTGCCCTGCGCCGTGTGCTGGTCCCATTCGTAGCGCATCTCGAGCCCGCCGGGCTGGCCGTGCCCGGTCATCAGGTGCTCACGCCAGGTGAAGGTCCGTACCACCTCGCCCACCCGGTTGCGCACCTGACTCAGGTCGCCCTCTGCGGTGAAGTCGTAGCGCACCAGCCAGTCGTTGTCCGGGTGGGCCGGATCGAAGCCGGCCGGGATCGGCCCGGCCACATTGGCCAGTACCACGCCCAGCAGGCGCAGCCCGTGGTCGGCCGCGCGGGCGTCGAACAGCCGCTGGTAGATCAGCGCGTAGCTGCGCCCGGCACTGTCGCGGATGCTCGACAGTACCCCGTGCTCACCCCATTCGAATTCGTTGCGGTAGCCGTTGCGGTCAAAAATGGCGCACAGCCGCCAGCGCCCCTGCGCGCCTTGGCGAAAGTGCAGGAAGCCTTGTCCGGATAGAAGCAGCACCGACTGCTCGTCGTGCTGCAGCGCCGCCGGCACGCCGTACCAGCGCCGCCCCCAACTGGCCTGCGCCCCGCCACCCCGGCGAATCCACAGTTGCTCGCTGCCGGAGTAGTACAGGCTGCCCGGCTCCAGCGGCGGAAAGCCGATGCGCCGGCCCTGGGCGTCGATCAGCGTGGCCGCCGCCGCCGTCAGTTCCAGCTCCAGGCCGTCGCCCGGCAGGCTCCAGCCCTGGCCCAGCGCACCGATGCGCGCGTTGCGCGACAGGTAGCCACGGGCGAAGACCAGCGGCATCGGCGCCGGCAGGGCGAAGTCGGTCTCCGCCGGCAGCAGCTTGGCCCCCAGGATCGGGTTGACCGGCTGACCCACGCTCGGCGCGCAGGCCGTCGGCTGGTCGGCCATGCCCACCGCCGTGCTGCCGACGAATACGTTTGGCGAGCCGGTGACGATCACGGCCTCGACCACTTCGTGGCCAATATGGGATACGGGAAGACCTGCGGACTCCGTCATCTGGACCCTCCTTGGTTCAGCAGTTGATGTCGACTTTGGGCGACAGGATTTCGATTTCGCTCGGTGTGATGCGGATGATGCTCTGCCCACAGCGCAGGGTGATCTCGCTGTCCGCCCGCAGGTCGATGGTGTCGCTGCTCAACTTGATGCTGCTGCCGTCGAGGTTCAGCGAGCTACCGCCGCTGCCGCTGCTGCCATCGGCGGCCGCGCTCTGCCCGGACGGCGCCACGATGTGCTTGGGCCCCACGCCCGGAGCGGGGCTGCCGCCGCCCGAGCCGCCACCGCCCACGGTCAGGCTGTAGGACTTGCCGACCGACGCGTTGTGGCTCTGGCCGATATGGTCGGTACGGCTGAGGCCCACGTTGCTGACCATCATCATGCCGACGTTGAGGTTGTAGGCCGCGCCGATGTTGACCATCTTGCCCAATCCGACGTTCTGCAGGCTGGCCAGGCTGATGGTCTCGGTCTTGTTGCGTCCCACCTGGATCGACCAGCTCTTGCCGATCCTGTCGGTCTCGTTGCCGTCCACTGTCTTGGTACGGTTGCCGTGCACGCTGATCTTTTCGTTGCCATCGACCGTTTCGGTGCGGTTCTTGTGCACGGTGATGGTTTCGTGGCCATCCACCGTCTCGGTACGGTTCTTGTGGATGTCGATGGTCTCGTTGCCGTCGACTTCCTCCTTGCGGTTGCCGTGCACCGTGATGGTCTCGTCACGGTCGACCGTCTCGGTGCGGTCGCGCTTGATGTGGCTGGTCTCGTCGCGGTCGATGGTCTTGCTGCGGTCGTTGCCGACCCAGTGCGTCTCGTCGTGCTCGACCTCGATGTCCTGGTTCTTCTCCGCGTGGATCCACAGCTGCTCTTCGCCCTTCTTGTCCTCGAAGCGCAGGGCGTTGGCGTTCTCGTAGCCGCCGCCGAGACTCGAACGGGTCAGGAAGCCCGACTGCGTGGCGTTGCCCGGCAGCTGCCACGGCGGCATCTGGAAGGCGTTGTACAGCCGGCTGGTGATCACCGGGCGGTCCGGGTCGCCGTTGAGGTAGTCGACCAGCACTTCCTGGCCGATGCGCGGGATCTGGATGCCGCCGAAGTTCGAGCCCGCCCAGGGCGAAGACACGCGAATCCAGCACGAGCTGTTCTCGTCCTTGCTGCAGTAGCGGTTCCACGGGAACGACACCTTCACCCGGGCGAATTCGTCGGTGTAGATTTCCTGGCCCTGCGGGCCGGTCACCGTGGCGGTGTCGGGGCCGCTGGTCTGCGGCTTGGGCGTCAGCCGCTGGGGGCGGAACGGCTGGTTCGAGGGATGGGTCTCGACCTGGATGCGCAGCTCCAGCTCGTCGGAGCTGTGGGTGGCTTCGTAGTCGTTGTCGGTGAACTGGTAGTGCGCCGCGACGATCAGGTATTCGCGGTTCTGCGCCGCGTCGGGGTGCTTCTCCAGGCTGAACAGGTAGCCCGGCGCCAGCCCGCGCGCAAAACCGGTGGCCTGGCCGCGCAGGTGGCTGCTCTGCAGCTCTTCGGTACGCACCCGGGCATAGGCCTCGCCCTCGGACAGGTTGGTGTAGCCGCCGGGGTAGTCGAAGATCTCGTAGCTGCCGTGGGCATGCCCGGGCGACTGGTCGCGGCGGACCGCGAGGTCCGAGCGCGGCATGGTGAAGTTGTAGTCGTGGGTCATGTACTGGCCCGGCTTGAGCGCGCCCCCGGCGGACCAGACGTCCAGGTGGTCCTGGCCGGGGTAGGCCACGTCCGGGGTGAACGGCAGGCTGGCGTAACCCGGGTAGGGGTTGCACAGACCGATGTCGTCGCTGATCACCATCACGTGTTCGCCGGCGCTGTGCTCGAACCAGAACCAGATGCCCTCGTTCTCCAGCATGCGCATGACGAAGTTGGCGTCGCTCTCGCGGTACTGCACGCAGTACTCCCAGAGGCGGTAGTTGCGCGTGAGCATGTAGCGGGTGGGGAAGGGGTACTGGCCGAGCACCTGCTTGACCATGTCCGGGGCGGTCATGTTCTGGAAGATGCGGTAGTCGCTGCGCCGCGTGCCGTACCACAGCCAGGGCTTGAGCAGAGCCTGGTAGAGGTAGTGGCGACCGTGCTTGCCGACCTGGGCGAACTGCATGCACTGGCCGTTCAGGTGGCGCCTGGCGCCGCCGGCCAGCTCCATCTCCAGGGTCACCGGCGTGCCCAGAATGGCCTGCGGGTCGAAGCTCTTCTGCTCGCTCTTGAGCAGCAGCGTCAGTTCGAACAGCCGGGAAATTTCCTCATGCCCGCGCAGCGAGGAAAAACGCAGCGCACTACCAAACACCGTGGTGACGTTGAACGCACGATTCACAATACAGTTCCCTTGTAATTCCATCCCTTTGGCGGGCGCCCGATTGCCGGAGCGCTTGCCAAGGCGGCACTGTGCCGCTACGCCGGAGGGGGCGACAAGCGCCTGTACGCGTGAAGACGACAGGTATCGCAAAAGAACGACTGTTCTTATTGAGAAATGAGATCGGTTTCGCGTTGCAGGGCGGGTTCGCGGGTGTTGTCCCCGCAGAAACTGGTAGGCCTGCTTACCATCCTGCCGTCCTGCTGAAGATCTACATCTACGGCTACCTCAATCGCATCCAGTCCAGTCGCCGCCTTGAGCGAGAGACCCAGCGCAACGTTGAGCTGATGTGGTTGACCGGACGTTTGATGCCGGACTTCAAGACCATCGCCAACTTCCGCAAGGATAACGGCAAGGCAATCCGCGGCGTCTGTCGGCAGTTCGTCGTGCTGTGTCAGCAGCTCGGTCTGTTCGCCGAGGCGCTGGTGGCCATCGACGGCAGCAAGTTCAAGGCGGTAAACAATCGTGACCGCAACTTCACCATTGCCAAGCTGCACCGTTACTGGAGTTCGAACTGCCAAAGGTGTGCGTTGAAAGATCAGTGCACACCGAGCGCACAGCGCCGGGTGAGTCGCTGGGAGCATGAGTCGGTGCTCGATGCGATGCAGACTCGCCTGGATCAGGCACCGGAGATGATGCGCATCCGCCGTCAGACGGTGGAGCATCCGTTCGGCACGTTGAAGGCCTGGATGGGCGCTACTCATTTCCTCACCCGAACGCTCGACCGGGTGAACACCGAGATGAGCCTGCATGTGCTCGCCTACAACTTCAAACGCGTGTTGAACTTGCTGGGCAGCGGCGCCCTGATGGCAGCTATGAAGGCCTGAGGCCTGTTTTACGAGTCCTACCGTCCTCCATCAGTCGTGCCGAAGCCTAAAATGCCATAGCAACCAGAATCACCGAATGCGCCTGATTGGGCATCCGGCGGCCTTCTGAACGCTGAGAAAATCCACCGGCAGTTGATTGCCATCACTTGCTGCGTTTTTACACGGTCTGGGCCGACTCCAGCCCGTTACCGGCGCTGCCGCGTTGGCATATCTGTCGGTACTTGGTTGACGATAAGTTGTTCCAGGTCAGCAACAACCCGGAGTTGTTCAACTGACGCTTGCTCAGCCTGGAGTCCGTCGACGCGGTGATCGCTTGGGCACAGCCCTTGTGGTCAGAATCCTGTCAATAAACCGCCCATTCTTGCGTCGGAATAGCGGTCGATGGCGTGTGCGCTCGAGTAGCGCTGACCTGCCCTCGCCCACCACCCAACGGCGTCGAAGTACCCACTCTCTCTACCTACTTACTCAGCCCAGCGGTTCAGAGTGCACGGAAAAGGTGGAGGGCAAGATAAAAGGTGGCGGCACTTCGTTGGCCTGAAAAGCAGTCTGCACGGGGGTTGGAGACGGCACCCAAGGCATGCATAGGCGTGCTGTGCACAGCGCAAACGCCTGCTAGTTCTGGCTTTGGCGCGTGCCTAACACTCCTCATTGCGGTCAGCTTGGAACAGGCATCGGTAACCGAACCTACAACCGGAAACCGATGCAGACACAGAGTCATGCCTGGAAGCTTGTAGCCCTTGAGCTACAAGACAGCTCGGGCTGCGCCATTTTGTAGCCCAAGAGCTACAAATGACTTCTTTCGACGATGTTTCTGAAACGCTGAAAAAGCGTGTGCGCAAAAACGCTGATCACACGCGTTCATCAACCTAGCAAGCCCGGCTTGAGAATTAGACAGTGAGCCGAATAGTCGGCATTATCGGCTCACTGTATGAGCCGAATAGGCTCGTTAATCGGCTCACAGATGAACAACCCTTATGAATGACCCGCTCTGGATCTGGCAGCAGCCCGACTGGCCGCATTTCAGTTGGCAAGGCGAAGCGCTTGCTCCGCTGCTACGTGCCTGCAGCCAGGCTCAGGGGCGTTTGTTGGGAATGCTCGGCGCAGTGGGGAATGACACCGAGGTGCAGAGCAGCCTGGATGCCATGCTGCAGAACATCGTCACCTCTTCTGCCATAGAGGGTGAGCAGCTGAATGTCGGTTCGGTGCGTTCATCGCTGGCGCGGCGCTTGGGGCTAAGCGAAGAAGGCCGCACCACGTCCCGCTCCGAGGGCCTGGCCGAACTGCTGCTCGATGCCACCCACGCACATCAAGAGCCGCTAGACGAACAGCGACTGTTCACCTGGCACCGTTGGTTATTCCCCACCGATGACCAACTTCTGGCTCGACCACTACACATCGGCGCACTGCGCGGCGAAGAGCCCATGCAGGTAGTTTCGGGTCGGATAGACCGCCCTACAGTACATTTCGAAGCACCTCCCCGCGCAGGGTTGGAAGCGCAACTGGCGGACTTTCTCGCCTGGTTCGAGAGCAGCCGCAGCGATGCCAGCCTAGATCCCTTTCTGCGCGCCGGTATTGCACATTTCTGGTTCGTAACCCTGCACCCCTTCGACGACGGCAACGGTCGCCTCACGCGCGCTATCACCGATTTGGCATTGGCCCAGGGCGAGCAGCAATCCATCCGCTTCTACGCCATGTCAGCGAGCATCCTCGAGGACCGCGCCGGTTACTACCGCATCCTTGAACTCAGTCAGAAGGGTGGACTGGATATCACCAGCTGGCTGCAATGGTTTCTCGCAACCTTACTCAACAGCCTGGAGCGGGCCCTCGCTCGCATCGACCGCGTGCTGGTCAAGGCGCGCTTCTGGCAGGCACACCGCAGCCAAACGCTATCCGAGGAGCAGATCAAAGTGCTGAATCGCCTGCTCGATGGCGGCGAAAGGGGGTTCGAGGACGGCATCAGTGCGGCGCAATACCAAGCTGTGGCCAAGGTTTCCAAAGCCACCGCAACCCGTCATCTGAGCGACCTGCTGGAAAAGGGCTGCATCGAGCGACTACCCGGTGGCGGGCGCAGCACCCGTTATCAGATAGCACGCTGAGCGCCTGCAACGGGCTCATCAGCCCTTGATGCGTCATCGCGCCATAGGACAATGGTCGCGATCCCCTTGAGCACTCGAAAGCAATTGGCCATTATCGGCTCAGTGCCAGGCATCTGGATTTCGGCACACCTGCTCGCCTCTCTATTAAGCAGCTCGGCTCAAGGAAGAAAATGGATTACAGCCCGATAGTCGCCCAGGTCTGGGGCATGCTCACCTGGTTTATCCCGGCAGCCCTGCTGATAGGCATGCTCAAATCGCCTTGGGTCAAGGGGCAGATCGGTGAACTGCTGGTGCGCCTGTTCGCCCATTGGCAGTTGGACAAGCATACCTACCGCCGCCTGCACAACGTCACCCTGAACACCCCGGATGGCACCACGCAGATCGACCACGTATTCCTCTCGCCCTACGGCATCTTCGTGCTGGAAACGAAGAACATGAGCGGTTGGATCTTCGGCAGCGAAAAGCAGGCGCAGTGGACGCAGAAGCTCTACAAGCGCACCTTCAAATTCCAGAACCCGCTACGGCAGAACTACAAGCACCTCAGAGCCCTGGAAGCCACCCTTGGCGTTAACCCCGAACACCTGCACTCGGTCATCACCTTCGTCGGTGGCAGCACCTTCAAAACAGAAGTGCCGGCCAACGTAACCCAGGGCATTGGCTTTATCCGCTATATCCAGTCATTCCAGCAGCCGGTATTCAGCGAGGCTGAAGTCGACGCCATGCTGCACGCCCTGCAAAGCGGCCGCCGCGCGCCGACGCTCGCTACGCACCGCGAGCATGTACAAAACCTCAAGCGCCGGAGTGATCCGACAGCAGAGCGGCAATGCCCTAAGTGCGGCAGCGCTTTAATGATTCGCACCGTGAAGACAGGCCCGAAAGTGGGGCAACAGTTTTGGGGATGCTCGGGATTTCCGAAATGTAGAACGATGCAAAGTCTTTGAAATGCAAGGGATGGCTGGAAATCCTAGCCTGCCCCATAGCTCATAGCATCGATGTAAGAGCTTGCGTTTTCGGTAGCAGGAGGTCACTTGGATCATATGATCAGGAGTATGTATGCGAATCGAGAAAGTTCGGGTCGAGGGATTTCGGCTCCTTCAAGATGTTGAGATTATGCTGGAAGGCAATTCCACAGTAATCGTTGGACGCAACAACAGTGGCAAGACATCGTTCACTGATATTTTTGATCGTTTCACCGGAGAGACCGGAGCGCGTTTTCGCCTAGAAGACTTCTCTGTCGCCCAACGCGAGCAATTCTTCAATGCGAAAACTCTGAGAGAGAAGAAGGCAAGACCGGAAGACGTACTCGCAGCGCTCCCGACGCTCGCCCTTACATTAACCCTTCGCTATGACAGCGCCTCCCCGAATTTAGGGCCTCTTTCGCCTTTTGTCATTGACCTAGACATAGACTCCACCACAGCCATTGTGCGCGTCGAGTACAAAGCGACGCTGGCAAACCTCCACACCCTGCTCGATGTCCCCCCCGCGCCGGAAGGTCTTGAACTAAGAACACACTTCTTCCGCTCATTGCGTGACACGTTGCCAAAGGCATACAAGATCCATGTGTTCGCCATCGACCCTGCGGACGATACCAATCGACGTTATTTTGAGGGTACTGCCGCACTAACGGCTTTACTGCAGTGCAATTT
The DNA here is from genome assembly GCF_017915135.1 of Ectopseudomonas khazarica. Lineage (NCBI taxonomy): Bacteria > Pseudomonadati > Pseudomonadota > Gammaproteobacteria > Pseudomonadales > Pseudomonadaceae > Ectopseudomonas > Ectopseudomonas khazarica. The sequence goes on from NZ_CP068551.1 coordinate 4,687,288, forward strand.
CGTTCGCGCACAAAGAACTCTCGACCATGCGAAGCATGGCGACGCCGATGTCATTGGCAAACTGCTCAGTACGCTATTCAAGACTGCTTCCGCAACAACTGCTGCGGCAGGAGATCAGGAGCTGGCGGCAAAGCTGAAGGCGTCCGTCGAAGACATCGAACGCAGCATTCAAGGTAACTTCGATGAAATGCTGAAGAAGCTGCTGCCGGCCATGGAAGTATTGGGCTTTCCAAGCCTCAACGATACCGAGCTTCGGCCCGAGACCTCATTGAATGTTGAGGCCCTTCTGTCGGACCACACAAAGGTGGTTTATACCGGCACAGACGGTGTCCATCTCCCGGAGGGCTACAACGGCCTCGGCACTCGCAATCTGATCTACATGTTGTTGCAGCTCGAAAGCTACCACAAGACATACCGAGCCAAGTCAACGCGCCCAGCCACACATCTAATCTTCATCGAAGAACCTGAGGCTCATTTGCATCCGCAGATGCAAGAAGTTTTCATCGGCCAACTGAATTCCGCCATTGGAAGGCTGTCGGCGAGCTACCCCGAAGAGGCAGCGTGGAACGTTCAGTTCGTCATCACGACACATTCTCCACATGTTGCAAATGCCGCATCGTTTGAAGCTGTAAGGTATTTCCTAAATGAATCGCCGACCCAGGCGAATGCTCGTCAGACCAAGGTCAAAGACTTCAAGAAGGGCATGAGCAGCATCTCTCCCGATGACCAAAACTTCCTGCATCAGTACATGACGCTGACCAAGTGTGATCTGTATTTTGCGGACAAGGCCATTATGGTGGAAGGGACAACGGAGCGGCTGCTGATGCCTCGGCTATGCGAATTGGTTGATAAGTCGCTCGACGACAAACACAAGCTAGCCAGACAGTACGTGACCTGCGTCGAGGTCGGCGGAGCCTATGCGCACATCTTCTATCCACTCCTCGACTTTCTCGAGCTCAAGACCTTGGTCGTCACCGACCTAGATTCAACCAAACCGGTGGAAAAGCAGAACAAGAAAGGAACAACGATTACGACTTGGGACAAGTGCCCTGTAGCTGAAGGCGAGCGGACGTCGAACGCCGCTATCAAAGAATGGTTTCGCACCGAAGATGCCAAGGGAAGGGATGACTGGCAGATCACTCCTGCCGAGCTTGTTGCCAAGACTGACGATGAGAAGCAAAGCGGTTACCGTCGCATTGCCTATCAGATTGCGGAGAAACCTGGCACAAAAGTGTGCGCCCGCAGCTATGAAGACGCCCTCGTCCTAGCAAACCCGGATCGATTTGAGTGGCCAAAAGAACAGGACGAGGCCACTGAAGCTTGGGAGATCGCTCAAGGACTCGCGAAAGCGGACACGGCTCTGCGGTTCGCCATTCGCGAGAAGGAATGGGTGGTACCCCGCTATATCCAGGAAGGCCTCGAATGGCTTTCCAAGCCCCCTATTCCACCCGCACAGAACGTGGAAGCGCCAACCAAGGAGGAGGCAGTATGACTGAGACTGCCAAGAATCCCGCACTCATCGCTGCACAAGAGGCCCAAAGAAAGATTAATGAGGCCCTTGATGCGGGTCACAGCTTTCGCCTTGAAGCTGGTGCCGGCGCAGGCAAGACGTATTCCCTGGTCGCCGCACTGAAGCGATTAATTTCAGAGCGAGGCCCCGCCTTGGTTCAAGCAGGGCAAAAGGTAGCCTGCATTACCTACACCGAGGTTGCCCGTAATGAGATTGCCCAGGAGATTGAGGATCATCCCGCCATTCTGGTCAGTACTATCCACGGCTTCTCGTGGGCATTCCTACGCCAGTTTCAGAAGGCGCTGCGTGACCTCGTGGGGGAAATGGAGGATCGAAAAGAGAAAGTCGAACAAGGCGGAGGTGTCGGCTCAAAGCCCGTAGACTACGACCTAGGATTCTTTGGCGTCGAAATGGACAGAGTCACGCTGAGTCACGACGACATCCCGGAGATGATGGCCAAGCTTCTGCAGAATGAAAAGTTTCGGCGCATCTTGAGCCAGCAGTTTCCAGTGATTTTTATCGACGAGTATCAAGATACCCATCGACAATTCATGGAAGCGATTACCGAGCACTTCTTGAAGTCGGCCACCGGCCCCCTCGTTGGTCTATTTGGAGACCACTGGCAAACCATTTATCGAAGTGAATACGAGCTTGCGGAGTATCCAATCAAAGAGATTGCCAAAGGCTCCAACTTTCGATCGGTACCCGCAGTCGTAGATGTTCTGAACAAGCTGCGCCCTGAACTATGCCAAGCCGTTCATGACCCCGAGGCAAAGGGCGAGGCGCGCTTCTTTCACACCAACGCCTACACGGGTCAACGGACAAATGACAGGCACTCCAAAGAGGATCTACCACCTGATGTGGCCCGGCACACTCGGGAAAACTTGATGCAACGGCTGAAATCCGAGGGGTGGGATCTGAGCAAAACGAAGGTACTGATGCTCACCCACAACGCACTAGCTGCTGAACAGGGCTACCCCAAGCTCGCCGAGATATACAGCGGCCGCAACGATCTGTTCGCCAAAAAGGAAGACCCGGCGATCAAGTTCTTTGCAGAAGTCGTTGAACCCGTATGTGCAGCGTACGGCGCATCTCGCTACGGCGATATGTTCAAGACGCTCGGCTCCGTTCCTGCGATAACCAAGCATGAAGACAAAGCCTGCTGGCGTCGCGAAATGGACGCCCTCCGGGAGCTGCGCGCAGAAGGTACAGTCGGACAGGTCATTGATCACCTGAAGACAACGAGACGCCCACCGCCACCAGACCGCGTATTGCGGCTCGACGAAGAGCTCAGAGCACTAAACGGCGCCCCCATACCTGAGGATGCATCCGCACTTAAGCGGTACAGCAAGCTGCGGGACATTACTTACGGAGAGGTTGTTGAGGTTGTCAAATTCATCGAAAAGCAGACCCCCTTTGCCACGCAACATAGTGTCAAGGGTGCCGAGTTCGAGAACGTTCTTGTAGTACTGGGAGGCGGCTGGAACCACTACAACTGGCCACAACTACTAGAGCTCATTGAGACAAATGCGCTGAATGCAAAGAACACGAAGGGCTTCTATCGCGCTCGCAACCTCTTTTATGTGTCTATCTCGCGACCAATGATACGACTCGCCGTCCTTGCTACACAGAGCATGTCGGATACCGCTTTAAAAGGGATAAAAAGTCTATTTGGAAGCGAAAATGTGGAGGAACTTGCCGTCTTCGATTGAAGTTTTAGCACGCTGCACTAGCAGGTCAGATCTATGGTCACACGCTTGAAAGCTTATACCTGCTCGCGGATACAGTGGTATAGGCTAAGCGTAGAGGTCATAAAACAGTACACTGGCGGTACAGTTCCTAGCTTCTGCCACTTTCGTAGAATTTCGCTCAAGCCCAGTAACCACGCTACTTTCAGCTTATTTCACTTGCGCTAAGCCGCTCACGGTTTTACTGGGCTCGCAGCGTTTATAGGCAACTCATAATCCTTTGCTCCACGATCCGAGTCTGCGTGGATCTGCCGTCTTCATAGCCGCGCACTGCTTGGCTTTCGCCTCCATAGGGCGGCCACAGCCGCTTCGCTCACTGACTTGATTGGCGCTGCCTCCAGACTCTCGCAAGGCCAATACCCACTAGCCTCGGCGACCTGTCATCCGAACGTCATGCTTTTGCCGGAACCTTTGCCCTGTTCGCCCGGTCGGCTCTAAGAACCGTCGCCTCCGCGACGCCAGCAAAGGACGCGCGACATGCCAAACCGCGCCAGCAGGATCGACGCTGCACACCTTCACCTCGAACGACTATGGCAGCGTTATCAGCGGGTACGCGCCGCCAGCGAGCGACTCTGCGAGCCGCTGGAGCGCGAGGACTACGTGATCCAGAGCATGCCGGACGTCAGCCCGCCGAAGTGGCATCTGGCGCATGTCACCTGGTTCTTCGAGGCCTTCGTGCTGCGACCCTTCCTGCCTAGCTATCGTCCGCTGGATGAGCGCTACGACCACCTGTTCAATTCCTACTACCGGACCCACGGCACGCCCTTCGAACGCGCGCGGCGCGGGCTGTTGTCGCGGCCGACGGTGAGCGAGGTGTATGCCTATCGCAGCCATGTCGACCTGGCCATGGCGCAGTTGCTGACCCGGCAGAGCGGCGAGCTGGCCGACGAGATTCTGCAGCGTATCGAGCTGGGGCTGGAGCACGAGCAGCAGCATCAGGAGCTGCTGCTGATGGACATCAAGCACATCCTGGCGCAGAACCCGCTGCGCCCGGTTTATCGTGACGACCTCAAGTCCGGCGCTGCCACAGCGGGCGAGCTGCAGTGGCTGCGCTTTCCCGCCGGGCTGCGGCATGTCGGGCATGCCGGCGAGGGTTTCGCCTTCGATTGCGAGCGGCCGCGCCATCGGGTGTTCGTCGACGACTTCCAACTGGCCAGCCGGCCGGTGAGCAATGGCGAGTACCTCGAGTTCATCCGCGCCGGCGGGTATCGCAGCACCGCGCTGTGGCTGGCGGATGGCTGGGACCATATCCAGCGAGCCGGCTGGCAGGCACCGCTGTACTGGCTGCGCGAGGGTGACGACTGGCTGGAGCTGACCCTGGGCGGCCTGCGCGAGCTGGACCTCGCCGCACCGGTCTGTCACCTGAGTTACTTCGAGGCCGAGGCCTTCGCCACCTGGGCGCAGGCGCGCCTGCCACGTGAAGAGGAATGGGAAGTCGCCGCGCAGGACGAGCCGCTGTGGGGCAACTTCGTCGAAAACGATCACCTGCAGCCGGTGGCCGCTGGCGCGGGCGAAGGCCTGCGGCAGCTGTACGGCGATGTCTGGGAATGGACCGCCAGCGCCTACCGGCCCTACCCCGGCTTTCGTCCGCTGGGCGGCAGCCTGGGTGAGTACAACGGCAAGTTCATGTCCGGGCAGATGGTGTTGCGCGGCGGCAGCTGCGCCACCCCCGAAGACCACGTTCGCCCCACCTATCGCAATTTCTTCTACCCCACGATGCGCTGGCAGTTCTCCGGCCTGCGCCTGGCCAAGGAGCTTTGAGCATGGCACTGGCACTGCGTAGCAACGACCGATCCCTGAGCCCGGAACAGGAGGCGTTGCGCGACGAGGCATTGCGCGGCTTCGCGGCCTGGCCGAAAACGATGTCGCCGAAGTTCTTCTACGATCACCGTGGCTCGCAGCTGTTCGAGCTGATCTGCCAGCAGCCGGAGTACTACCCGACGCGCACCGAGGAGACCATCCTGCGCCTGGCCGCGCAGGACATCGCCGCGCTGGCCGGGCGCAACGCCAGCCTCGTCGAACTGGGCAGTGGCGCCAGCCGCAAGATCCGCCTGTTGCTCGAAGCACTGCGCCCGGCGCGCTACCTGGGCATCGATATCTCCCGCGAGTTCCTGCAGGCCAGCACCCGCCGCCTGGCCGCAGACTATCGCTGGCTCGACGTGCATGCCCTGTGCGCCGACTTCAGCCGGCCGCTGAAGCTCCCCGGCGATGCACTGGGGCAACGCCCGCTGGCCTTCTTCCCGGGCTCCAGCATCGGCAACTTCGACCCGGACGAGGCGCGCGCCTTCCTGCGCAATCTGCACCAGGCGCTGCCGGCCGGCAGTGGTCTGCTGATCGGCGTGGATCTGGTCAAGGACCGTCAGGTGCTGGAGCGCGCCTACAACGACCATGCCGGGGTCACCGCGCTGTTCAACCTCAACCTGGTCGAGCGCATCCGCAACGAGTTGGACAGCGACATCGACCCGCGCAGTTTCCAGCACCGAGCGTTCTACAACGAGGCCGAGTCGCGCATCGAGATGCACCTGATCAGCCGGCAGGCGCAGCAGGTCAGGATCGAGGACCGGGTGTTCGACTTCGCCGCCGGCGAGACCCTGCACACGGAGAACTCCTACAAGTACACGCCGAGCGGGTTTCGCGATCTGGCCGGCAGCTGTGGCTTCGCCTCGGCGGCGATGTGGCGCGACCCGGCGCAGCTGTTCAGCGTGCACTTCTTGCGGCGGGAGTGAAGCAACGAATGACGAGCCACTTCGGAGAGCGGGCTGGGGGAACTGCGGCGTGATCGTCTGCCCTCTCCCGCTGGCGAGAGAGGGGCTCCGTTCTTTGCATCGCTGCGGGCGGGAACAGCCCCTCAGCGCTTGGCGATGATGTACACCGCATGCACGATGCCGGGGATGTAGCCCAGCAGGGTGAGCAGGATGTTCAGCCAGAACGCACCGCCGAAACCGACCTGGAGAAACACGCCCAGCGGCGGCAGCAGAATGGCGATGAGGATGCGGATAAGGTCCATGTACGACTCCTTGGCATTCCATGAGGTGTACTCACACAGACCCGGCGCGGCACCCTGCGGTTCAGTTCGGCGGCATGGCTGGAGAAAACATCCGCTGGCGCCGACCGGCATATGACTTTAGTCTGAGGGCCAGACGGAAGCGCCCACCATGTCCGAACCCTCACAACAAGAACGCATAATCGTGGCCGACGACCATCCTGTTTTCCGGGATGGCCTGTGCCGTATCGCCCAGCGAGTCTTCCCCCAGGCGGAGATCCTCGAGGCGGGCGACATGGACGAAGTGTTGAGCCTCGCACGCGACGGCAAGGCCCCGCACCTGTTCATGCTCGACCTGCTGTTCCCCGGTCAGTCCCCGCATGCCATCAGTGCCCTGCGCCAGGAATTCCAGCGCAGCTCCATCGTGATCGTGTCGATGGTCGATAACCGCGAGCTGATCGATGAGGTCATGGCCTCAGGTGCTGACGGCTTCATCGGCAAGGCGACTCCTCCCGAGGAGATCGCCGAGTCACTGCTGGCCGTCTGCGCCGGGGAGTTCGTCATGGCGCTGGGACCATCCGGCGTACCGGACTTTGCCGAGAACCGCCACCTGCTGGAACAGCTGACGCCGCGCCAGCAGGATGTGTTGCGCCTGGTGGTGCGCGGGCTGTCGAACAAGGAAATCGCCCGCGAGCTGGATATCTCCCCGTTCACCGTCCGCATCCATGTCTCCTCGCTGCTGCGCACGCTGGACGTCAGCACCCGTGCGGCAGCGGCGGGTATCGGCGCCAAGGCCGGGCTGGTGTAGCGCTCAGGCAGCCTTGAGCTTGAGCTTCAGCGCCACCAGCAGCGAACGCAGCTCGGCGGGCTGCACCGGCTTCGACAGGATCGGCGTGTTGCCATCGCCCACCTGCTCCTGCACACGGCGTACGTCGTGCCCGGTCATGATGATCGCCGGCACTTCACGTCCGCTGTGCCGGCGCAGGTGGCGAATGCAGTCGGCGCCGGAGACTTCGGTGCCAAGGTCGAAGTCGGTCACCACCAGGTCGAAGTGCATCGACGCATCGGGCAGCGCATCGAAGGTCGCCACCTCGCAACCCCACTTGCGCAACAGGGTCGCGGTCGCCAGCAGCACGTTCTGGTCGTCCTCGATCAGGCACACGCGCAAGCCATCCAGCATCCTCGGCGCCTGGGCGCTGCCCGCGTGGGTCGAGCGGCCTTCGCTCGGTGCCTCGACCCGCAACAAGCCGTCGATCATCGCCCGCGTGCCTCGGCCCTCGACGGAGCGCATGCTCACGCGCAGGTCCATCAGCGTGCCCAGGCGCCTGACGATGGCGAGGCCCAGGCCCATGCCGTCGACGTCACGGTCGCGCTCCTGACGCACGCGATAGAACTCGTTGAAGATGCTGTCGAGATGGCCGACCGCGATGCCCCGCCCCCGGTCGTAGACCTCGATGGCGAGGCCCTGGCCGCGACGCCGGCAGGCGATCAGCACCGGCTTGCCCGGCGCGTATTTCAGCGCGTTGGACAGCAGATTCTGCAGCATGGTGGTGAGCAGCGCCGGGTCAGCGCGCACATGCAGTGGCGGGCAATGCAGGCGGACCTCGACCCCGGCCCAGCGCGTCGCCTCGGCATTCTGCTGGATGAGTTGCTGCAGCAGAGGGCGCAGCTCCAGCGTCTCCATTCGCGGCACTACCTTGCCGCTGTCCAGCGAGTACATGTCGAGAATCGAGCGGAACAGGCGCGCGACGCTGTGCAGCGACTTGTCGATGTTCTCCACCAGGCGCCGCTGCTCGGCACCCAGGTCGCTGTCGCGCAGGCAGGCGGTGAACAGGCTGATGGAGTGAACCGGTTGCCGCAGGTCATGACTGGCCTGCGCGAGGAACTGCGACTTGGCCCGGTTCGCCGCCTGTTCGGCCTCGGCGGCTTCACGGGCGCGCTTGAGCAAGGTGTGCAGGTAGGCCGGCGCCATCAGGGCCGTCAGCAGCAGCGTCGCCACCAGGTAAGGCTGCGACTGCCAGTACTCCGACATGCAAGCGGTCAGGATCAGGGACAGCAACGCCATCAGCGTCGCCCGCAGCAGGTAGCCGAAGCCGTAGCGCAACCCGTAGCCGATCGTGACCCAGACCAGAATCGCATAGATCGGCAGCATAAACTGACCACCGTTGATCAGCGTCAGCGTGATCCCTGTGTAGTCATGGAGCATCGTAAGCATGCGCCGCCGCGGGTATTTCCCAGGACGGCGCATGACGTCGCAACGGATGATCATCGCCGACACCAGCAACGCTGCGTACAGCGCCAGCGCCTTCCAGACCGTGCCAGGCTCCATCAGCGAACAGCGGTAGAGCACCACGGTATAGCTGCTGACGATCGCCACGAAAATCAGCCGTACTCCGGCCTGGGCGAGCTCGGTGTCGTAGGAAACGAGACCCTTCCTGGGCATGCTGACACTCCCTGCTGAAACAGCTTTCGTCGTTACCCCGACACCTTAGGCCCTGGGCAGCGAGCGCCGCAAGGACTGCGGGCGGCCACTAGTACACCCGTACTATTCCTGGCCTGTCAGCCCCTTCCTAGAATCGCGGATAACGCTTCGGCACTGGGCCGAGGCCTGGTGATCGAAGGGAATGTCCGATGAATATCAATGGAAGCCTGGGCTTGGTCCTAGGTGCTGCCGTGCTGACGGCGCTGACCGGCTGCCTGCCACAGAACACGCAGAGCCAGGGCCTGCAGAATGCCCAGATGGCCAATGACCCATGCGCCCCGAGCGCAACCAGCAGCCTGATCGAAACCGGTCGCAGCCTGCTGGACATGGCCAACACCGTGCTCGAGACGCAGCAGAGTTTCAACGGCAACTCCGCCACCTACACCCAGCGCATGCAGGTCGCGGAGAACGCCCAGCGGGTCAACCAGGGGCAGAACGTGCTGAACAACGTCGAGAAACTGGCCGGCGCCAACCAGCAACCCTGCGTAGCGCCCGCGCCAACCAGCGCAACGCGCTGATCAGGGTGTGGCGCTCAGGCGGCCTTGAGTTTCAGCTTCAGCGCCACCAGCAGCGAACGCAGTTCAGCAGGCTGCACCGGCTTCGACAGGATCGGCGTGTCGCCATCGCCCACCTGCTCCTGCACACGGCGTACGTCGTGCCCGGTCATGATGATTGCCGGCACCTCGCGTCCGCTGTGCCGGCGCAGGTGACGAATGCAGTCGGCGCCGGAGACTTCGGTGCCGAGGTCGAAGTCGGTCACCACCAGGTCGAAGTGCATCGACGCATCGGGCAACGCATCGAAGGTCGCCACCTCGCAGCCCCACTTGCGCAGCAGGGTCGCGGTCGCCAGCAGCACGTTCTGATCGTCCTCGATCAGGCACACGCGCAAGCCATCCAGCATCCTCGGCGCCTGGGCGCTGCCCGCGTGGATCGAGCGGCCTTCGCTCGGTGCCTCGACCCGCTGCAAGCCGTCGATCATCGCCCGCGTGCCTCGGCCCTCGACAGAGCGCATGCTCACCCGCAGGTCCATCAGCGTGCCCAGGCGCCTGACGATGGCGAGGCCCAGGCCCATGCCGTCGACGTCGCGGTCGCGCTCCTGACGCACGCGATAGAACTCGTTGAAGATGCTGTCGAGGTGGCCGACCGCGATGCCCCGGCCCCGGTCGTAGACCTCGATGGCAAGGCCCTGGCCGCGACACCGGCAGGCGATCAGCACCGGCTTGCCCGGCGCGTATTTCAGCGCGTTGGACAGCAGGTTCTGCAGCATGGTGGTGAGCAGCGCCGGATCTGCACGCACATGCAGTGGCGGGCAGTGCAGACGGATTTCGACCCCGGCCCAGCGCGTCGCCTCGGCATTCTGCTGGATGAGCTGCTGCAGCAGAGGACGCAGCTCCAGCGTCTCCATTCGCGGCACTACCTTGCCGCTGTCCAGCGAGTACATGTCGAGAATCGAGCGGAACAGGCGCGCGACGCTGTGCAGCGACTTGTCGATGTTCTCCACCAGGCGCCGCTGCTCGGCACCCAGGTTGCTGTCGCGCAGGCAGGCGGTGAACAGGCTGATGGAGTGAACCGGTTGCCGCAGGTCATGACTGGCCTGCGCGAGGAACTGCGACTTGGCCCGGTTCGCCGCCTGTTCGGCCTCGGCAGCCTCGCGTGAGCGTTTGAGCAGGGCGTGCATGTAGCCGGGGACCATGATCGTGGTGAGCAGCAAGGTGATCAGCAGATAAGGTTGCGAATGCCAGTAGCCGGTCAGCAACGCGATCCCCAGCAACGACAGCAACGCCATGAAGGTGGCCAGCAGCAGGTAGCCGGAGCCATAGCGCAGGCCGTAGCCGATGGTGCTCCAGATCAGCGTCGCATAGAGCGGCAGCATGGCTTCTTCGCCAGCGGCCATGACCAGCGTGATACCGCCGTAGTCGGTGAGCATGGTGATCAGCCGGCGGACTCGATAGTGGCCAGGACGCCGACCGATGTCGAGCCAGAGGAGCATCGACACGCTCCAGAAGAAGGCGATGAAGGCAAAGACCTTCCAGACCAGCTGCGGCTCGATCAGCCCGAACCGGTACAGCCCCACGAAGTAGCAGGAGGCAACCACCACGAAGATCAGGCGCACCCCGGCCTGGGCGCGCTCGGTGTCGTAGGAAACCGTCCTGGGCATGCTGGCACTCCCTGCTGATTGCAGCGCTTGTCGTTGTTCCGGCACCTTAGGCCGTAGCCATCGGGCGGTGCAAGGCGCTGCCAGGCAAACACCCGGGCACTAGTACAACTGCACTAGTGCCGGCCTGCCCCTGCCTGGAATCACGGACACTGCTGGGAAAGCTGAAGCGGGGTAATGCACGTGTACTGGCGATGCGCTCGCTCACAGGCGCACGTCGAACTTGTCCAGCAGCAGTTCCCCAGGAACGTCCGCGCTGACCAGTTGATTGCGCCCGCGCTGCTTGCCCCGGTACAGGCGGCGGTCGGCGCTGCGGTAGAGCTCGGCGGCGCTGCGTCCATCCGCTGGCCAGGCGGCCAGGCCGAAGGTGGCCGACAGCGCGATCAGCTGGCCGTCGTACTCCAGCGGCTGCTCGGCGACCTGCTCGCGGAGCAGCTCCACCAGCGGCTCGGCACCCGCACTGTCGGTGTGCCGCAGCAACAGGCCGAACTCCTCGCCGCCCAGGCGCCCGAGGAAATCGGTCACGCGCAGGCGTTGCTGGAGTATCTGGCAGATGTGCTGCAGGGCCATGTCGCCCGCCTCGTGCCCCCACTGGTCGTTGACCTGCTTGAAGTGGTCGACGTCGAGCAGCGCCAGCACCAGATGCCCGTTGCTGCGCTCGACCTCCTGGATGCTGCGCTGCAAGGCATGCTGGAAGCTGCCACGGCTGGCCACGCCGGTCAGCGAATCGGTCTGCGCCAGGCGCTCCAGCTCCTGATGGGCCTGCATGCGCAAGCCATCGTAGATATGCACGAAGACCAGGATGAGGACACCGCACAGGGCCGCATTGCCCAGGTCGATCAGGCCACGGGTATCCAGGTTCAGGCGGTTGTCGGCGAAGTACAGCAACAGGCCGGCGAGCATGAACGGCGCGGTCAGCAGGAAGGCGCGCTGCTTGCCCAGCAGCAGGTAGGCCAACAGCGGGATCATGTACAGCCAGACGAACGCCGCCGCTGAGGCATCCGGCATGACGATGATGTAGAGGATGAAACAGAAGGTCGGGACCAGGTACAGGTAGATCCACAGGTTGAGGTGGCGCGCCCGCCCGATGCGGCTGGCGCCGAACAGCAGCAACGCGGTGCACAGCACTTCGAGGATGGCGAACGGGTAGTTGCCGGCCAACGCCTGCAGCACGGAAAAGCCACCCAGGGTCAGCCCCGTTGCCAGCAGGATGGTGCGCATCAGCGCACGCTTGCCCGACTCACGCAGCCCTTCGCAGTGCTCCGTGCCTACATCCCTGTGCTCGTTATAGTCACCATCGCCCATGTTCTTGCCCAGCGGTACCGCCCTCAGTGGTGCGCAGCCCCCCGCTGCGCACCATCTGCCAACTATAGACGCTGTCGCGCCTTTTACACCGCGTAACCCAGCACTCGCGGCAACCACAGGGCGATTTCCGGGAAGATCGCCACCAGCAGCAGGGCACTGGACATCACCACCACGAACAACGCGGCCCAGCCCACGGTCTGTTCGAGGCGGATCTTGGCGACCTCGGCCGTGACCATCAGGTTGATCGCCACCGGAGGGGTGAACTGGCCGATGGCGATGTTCATCGCCAGCAGGATGCCGAACCACACCGGATTCCAGCCGAAGTGCTGCATCACCGGGATGAGGATCGGCATCAGGATCAGGTAGATGGAAATCGCATCGAGCAGCATGCCCGCCAGCAGCACGGCGAGCATCACCAGTGCCAGCAACACCCAGCCGTTGTCCGACAGCGAGATCAGCCATTCGGCCAGGTGGCGGAAGGTGCCGAGCATGGTGCCGGCCCAGGCGAAGATGCCGGCCAGGGCGATGATCAGCATGACCACCCCCGAGATCACCGCCGCCTCGCCACACAGGCGCCAGAGGCCGCGCCAGTCCAGCTCGCGGGTGAGGAACAGGCCGACCAGCACGCCGTAGGTGACACCGGCCACCGCCGCTTCGGTCGGGGTGAACAGGCCGCTGCGCAGCCCGCCGAGGATCAGCACCGGAGCGAACAGCGCCGGCAACGCCTGCTTGAAGCTTTCCCCCAGTGCCGGGCGCTCGCCCTGCTCCGGGGACTCCCAGCCGTAGCGGCGCGACAGCAGCCAGGCCGGCAGCAGCAGCACCAGGCCGGCGATGATGCCGGGGAACAGACCGGCGGCGAACAGCGCGCGCAGGTCCACGCCGGGCACCACGATGGAGTAGAGGATCAGCGCGATCGACGGCGGGATCAGGATCGCCGTGGACGCCGAGGCTGCGATCAGGGTGGCCGAGAACGGCTTGGGATAGCCTGCCCGGGTCATGCTCGGCAGCATCACCATGGCCACCGCAGCGGCATCCGCCGGACCGGAGCCGCTCATGCCGCCCATGATCAGGCACACCAGCACCGCCACCAGTGCCAGGCCGCCATGACGCGGGCCGATCAGCGCCTGGGCGAAGCGCACCAGGCGCAAGGCCACGCCGGCCTTCTCGAACACCAGGCCGGTGAGGATGAACAGCGGAATGGCGATCAGCGGGTACTTGGCCACGCCGTTGTAGGTGTTGGTACCCAGGGTGGCGAGCATGTCCGGCGACAGGCCGGCGATGATGCCGATGGCGCCGGACAGCCCCAGGGCAAAGGCCACCGGCACACCGAGCGCCAGCAGCACGACGAAGCTGAGGATCAACCAGAGATCAGGGCTCATCGCTGATCCTCCCGCGCAAACGATCCAGGGTCATCTGGCTCAGGCGCACGAACACCAGCAGCGCCAGGATCGGCAGCCACACCACGTACCACCAGTTGGGCAGGCCGAGCCCCGGCGACTGCGACTCCCACTGGTATTCCTCCCAGGCGAACTGGCCACCGAACCAGCACACCAGCCCCAGTACCAGCACGCCGGCCAGCCACTGCAGCAGGATCAGCGGCGTGCGCAGGCGCGGGAACAGGCGCTCGAGCAGGCCGATACGGATGTGCCGGTTGCTGCGCATGGCCACGCTGGCGCCGGCGAAGGTCAGCACCACCAGCAGGAACACCGAGATTTCCTCGGTGAACGCGAAAGAAGCATCGGTGAAATAACGCACCACGACGTTGGCCAGGCTGATCAGACTGATGATCACCAGGGCCAGGGTGGCGAGCGCGCGCTCCAGTGGCGCGTCGACTTGCTTGCTCATAAGAACCTCGAACGACCGGCTCGGCGTGATTCAGCGGAAGGGCGGCCCTCTCCCCCAGCCCCTCTCCCATGAACGAGAGAGGGGAGCGGATCGGTATCGCACGGCAGCCCCGCAGCAGCACGCCGCAAAGCCCTTGGGCTTGCGGTCAGATGAAACGGATCAGGGCTGGGCCACGGCCTTGCGCGCGGCGTCCATCAGCGCATCGCCGATACGCGGTGCCCATTTCTCTTGCACGCTGGCAGTGGCCTCGACGAACGCGGCACGCTCGGCCTCGCTCAGTTCGATCACCTCTACGCCACGCTCGCGGATGTCTGCCAGACGCTGGGCCTGGGCATTGCGCGACAGCTCGATCTCCCACTTGCCGGCATCGCGCGCGGCCTGGCTGAGCAGCTCGCGGTCGGCTTCCGGCATGGCTTTCCAGACGCGCTGGTTGACCGCGAAGATCAGCGGGTCGGCCATGTAGTTCCACAGGGTCAGGTACTTCTGGCCGACCTGGTCGATCCGCGCCACGTCGAACACCGACAGCGGGTTTTCCTGGCCGTCCACCGCACCGGTGGTCAGCGCCGGCTTGGCGTCGGCCCAGCTCATCTGCGTGGGGTTGGCGCCGAGGGCGGTGAAGGTGTCCTGGAACAGCGGCGAGCCGACCACACGGATCTTCAGGCCCGCCAGGTCGGCCGGGCTGCGTACCGGCTTGGCCGAGTTCGACAGCTGACGAAAGCCGTTCTCGCCCCAGGCCAGCGGCACAATGCCGCGCTGCTCGATGGCGGCGAAGGCCAGCTTGCCGCCTTCACCCTGGGTGATGGCGTCGAGGTCGGCGTCGTTCTGCATCAGGAACGGCAGGGAGAACAGGTTGAGTTCCGGGACCTGCGGCGACCAGTTGATGGTCGAACCCACGGCCATGTCGATCAGGCCGGAGCGCATGGCGGAGAACTCCTTGGTCTGATCGCCAGCCACCAGTTGCGCATTGGGGTACACGCGCAGGGTGATGCGCCCTTCGGAGCGTTCGTTGACCAGGTCGGCCCACTTCTGTGCGGCCTGGCCCCAGGGGAAGGCATCCGACAGGACCGTGGACACGGAGTATTCGCGTGCCTGCGCGGTGGCGCACAGGGCAGTCAGCGCAGCGCCGGCGGCGAGCGCGGAAAAGAGTCGCTTGAGTTTCATCGGGGCGTCCTTGTATGGATCTTGGTCGTTGTCGTTGTGGCACCGGGCAAGGGTGCGGATCCAGCGGCGAGCGGATGGCTCGCCTGGCGCGCCAGGTTGGCACGCGAGAGGGACACGGCAGGTGTCACGACTGCCGGGCAGGCCTTGTGGGCGATCGGCAGGTGCCAGCGGGTTACGCATAGCCGCCTAACTATTCCAGAAGCGCGCGCCGAATGCCATTGTCCGATGTCCGTCGACGTTGCCCGCTGGCAGCGCCGCCAACCATAATCAGCGGCTTGTGACTTCGGATATTCGCCCATGGCCATCTCTCGCGACGACCTCGACCAGCACGGCCTGATCATCGGTGTGTCGCCCGAGCGTTTTCGCGCGGTGGCCATGCCGCTGCTGTTCGACCACCTGAACGCCCAGTGCGAGGGCACCATCGCGGTCAATCGCCAGGCACGTATCGTCTGGATCAACGACAAATACGCGCAGAAGGTCGGCATCGCCGATCCGCGCACCGCGCTGGGCAAGGAGATCGAGGAAGTGCTGCCGGCCAGCCGCCTGCGCGAGGTGGTCGAGAGCGGCCAGCCGAGCATGCTCGACCTGATGGCCTTCGGCAGCGAACACTTCGTGGTCACCCGCATCCCGCTGCGCGACGAGGACGGCACCCTGGTCGGTGCGCTGGGTTTCGTCCTGTTCGACCGCGCCCGCCATCTCAAGCCGCTGATGGCCAAGTACAACAACCTGCAGAGCCAGTTGCTCGCCACCCAGCACGAACTGGCCAAGGCCCGTCGGGCGCGCTACACCATCGCCGGGTTCATCGGCGCCAGCGCCGCGGCCAGCGAGGTCAAGCGCCAGGCCCGGCGCGCCGCGCAACTGGACGCCACGGTGCTGATCCGCGGTGAGACCGGCACCGGCAAGGAGCTGCTGGCCCAGGGCATCCACAACCTGTCGCCACGGGCCAACGGCCCCTTCGTCGCGGTCAACGTCGCCGCGATTCCGGAAACCCTGGTCGAGGCCGAGCTGTTCGGCACCGCGCCGGGCGCCTTCACCGGCGCCGAGCGCAAGGGGCGCATCGGCAAGTTCGAGGTGGCCAACGGCGGCACGCTGTTCCTCGACGAGATCGGCGACCTGCCGCTGCCGTTGCAGGCCAAGCTGCTGCGTGTGCTGCAGGAACAGGAGGTCGAGCCGCTCGGTTCCAACCAGGTCAAACCGCTGAACGTGCGGGTGATCGCCGCCACCCATATCGACCTGGAGGCCAAGGTCGCCGCCGGGCAGTTCCGCGACGATCTCTACTACCGCCTCAACGTGCTGGCCCTGCGCGTGCCACCGCTGCGCGAACGGGCCAGTGACATCCCCGCACTGATCGAACACCTGCTCGATGACCTGGCCAACCGTTCCGGCCTAGCGCCGCTGGAACTGACAGACGACGCACTGGCGCTGCTCTGCGCCCAGCCCTGGCGCGGCAACGTGCGAGAACTGCGCAACCTGCTGGAGCGGGCTCAACTGGCGCTGGATGGCCGCCTGGATGGTGAAACCCTGCGTGGCCTGCTGGTGGACCCGGTAGCGCCGAGCGAGCCGGGGCCCGTTGCGCCGGTGATGGCGAGCCCGGCGAGGACGCTGGCCGAACAGCTGGCGCAGGTCGAACGCCAGGCGCTGCAGGCGGCACTCACGGCCGCCGCCGGCAATCGCCAGCAGGCCGCCGAACGCCTGGGAATATCCCGCGCCGGGTTCTACGCCAAGCTGGCGCAGCATGGCCTCGGACGCAGGGGCTGAGCGGGCCAGTTGTGGGAGCGGTCACTGGCGGGTTGCACCCGCCCTACGCATTTGGCGTATGCACCCGCCCGACACAGTCACCGTAGGAGCGGCTTCAGCCGCGATGCTCTTTCACAGCCCTTCGCGGCTGAAGCCGCTCCTACAGAGATCATTGCCAACCACAGCTACGTAGCCCGGATGAAATCCGGGGAGCAGGCGCCACAATGGCCCCGGATTGCATCCGGGCTACGGCGCTTCAGAGAATCGGTAACTGGCGGGTTACACCAGCCCTACGCATTCGTCGTATGCATTCGCCCTACACAGTCACCGTAGGAGCGGCTTCAGCCGCGATGCTCTTTCGCCACCCCTTCGCGGCTGAAGCCGCTCCTACAGAGATCGTTGCGCCCCACAGGTACGTAGCCCGGATGAAATCCGGGAGCAGGCACCGCGATGGCCCCGGATTACATCCGGGCTACGGCGCCACCAAGTATCCAGATTTCTGGAATACCTACTCGCACAAGTCCATGAATCTGGACTAAATCCATGAATCTGGACACTCATTCACCAACATCCACCACGCCGATGCCTGCCACACCCGCCTGAAATCCCCAGCCACAGGCCTTTGCGCCCTTTCGACCAAAGTCTCACCCGAGACTGGCACGACTCTGGCTCTATAGCCGTCAAGGGCGCACTGCCGCATACGCGCCTGCTCATACAACGGCCCAGCGCCGCTAGAACAACAACAAAAGGAATCACCCATGGGTACCCTCGGTATTCTGCTGTCGCTCGCATTGTTGATGTACCTCGCCTATCGCGGCATCAACGTCCTCATCCTTGCCCCGCTCCTGGCCCTGCTGGCACTGCTGTTCGCTGGCGACATCGGCCTGCTGCTGCCCACCTACACCCAGGTGTTCATGAAGGCCATGGGCGGCTACGTGATCCAGTTCTTCCCGTTGTTCCTGCTGGGCGCCCTGTTCGGCAAGCTGATGGATGACTCAGGTTCGGCGCGCGCCATCGCCCACGGCATCGTCGCCAAGGTCGGCAGCGAGCGCGCCATCCTGGCCATCGTGCTGGCCTGCGGCATCCTCACCTACGGCGGCGTGTCGCTGTTCGTGGTGGCCTTCGCCGTGTACCCGATCGGCGCCGCGCTGTTCCGTGAAGCGGGCATTCCCAAGCGCCTGATCCCCGGTGCCATCGCCCTCGGCTCGTTCACCTTCACCATGACCGCGCTGCCCGGTACGCCGGCGATCCAGAACGCCATCCCCAATCCCTTCTTCGGTACCGACGCTTTCGCCGCGCCGGGCCTGGGCGTGATTGCCGGGCTGATCATGTTCGGCCTCGGCACCTGGTGGCTCACCGCACAGTCGCGCAAGCTGATGGCGGCAGGCGAAGGCTACGGCGAACACCGTGACGATCCGGTCGTCGAAGAGCGCCGCGACATTCCCGGCTTCTGGCTGGCGCTGCTGCCGATCTTCGTGGTGATCGGCCTGAACTTCCTGATGGCCAAGCAGATTCTCCCGGCGGTGGACACCAGCTACCTGGCCAAACCGGAGTTCGGCGGTCTGCAGGATGCCAGGTCGCTGATCGGCATCTGGTCGATCATCGTCGCCCTCGGCGTGGCCATCGTGCTGCTCATCGGCCTGCACTGGAAGCGCTGGATGGACCTGAAGAAGAGCGTCAACGACGGCGCCTTCGGCTCCATGCTGCCGATCCTCAACACCGCCGCCGAGGTGGGCTACGGCACGGTGATCGCATCGCTGGCCGGCTTCGTCGTCATCCGTGACCTGGTGCTGGGCGTCTCGAGCAACCCGCTGATCTCCGAAGCGGTGGCGGTGAACATCCTCGCCGGCATCACCGGCTCGGCGTCCGGCGGCATGTCCATCGCGCTGAAGACCCTCGGCGAGCAATACCTGACCCTGGCCACCGCCGCCGGCATCAGCCCCGAGCTGCTGCATCGCGTCGCCGCCATGGCCTCCGGCTGCATGGACACCCTGCCGCACAACGGCGCGGTGATCTCGCTGCTGGCGATCTGCAAGCTCACGCACCGCGAGTCGTACAAGTTCATCTTCGTCAACACCGTGGCCTTCCCGATGATGGCCCTGGCCGTGGTGATCACCCTGGGCACCCTGTTCGGCAGTTTCTGACGAGGCAGGTGAAGCCTGCACTCAGGCACGGAGGGTTGACGTACAGCGGTACGCAGCCCTCCCCGCCTGGGCGCAGGCAGCTCCCCGTAGCGCAATGTGTTCAATCGTTTTTCGAGTACCTGCCATGAGCAAGATCATGACCGCCGCCGCCGCCGTGGCGCGCATCCCGGACAACGCCAACCTGGCCACCGGTGGTTTCGTCGGCATCGGCTTCGCCGAGCAGATCGCCATCGCTCTGGAGCAGCGCTTTCTCGCCGAGCAGGCGCCGCGCGACCTGACCCTGGTGTACGCCGCCGGGCAAGGCGACGGCAAGGGTCGCGGCCTCAACCACCTGGCCCACGAGGGCCTGGTGCGCCGTGTGATCGGTGGCCACTGGGGTCTGGTGCCGGGGCTGCAGAAGCTGGCCGTGGACAACCGCATCGAGGCCTACAACCTGCCGCAGGGGGTGATCTCCCAGCTGTTCCGCGACATCGCCGCCGGCAAGCCGGGGCAGCTGTCGCGTGTTGGCCTGGGCACCTACGTCGACCCGCGGCATGGTGGCGGCAAGCTCAACGCGCGCACCACCACCGACCTGGTGCGGCTGATGCCCATCGACGGCGAGGACTACCTGTTCTACCCCAGCTTTCCGGTGCATGTCGGCGTGGTCCGCGCCACCAGTGCCGATGCCGACGGCAACCTCAGCTTCGAGCGCGAGGCGCTGACCATCGAGAGCCTGGCCATCGCCATGGCCGCGCGCAACAGCGGCGGCCTGGTCATCGCCCAGGTCGAGCGCGTGGTCGAACGTGGCTCGCTCAACCCGCGCCAGGTGAAGATTCCCGGCATCCTGGTGGACTGCGTGGTGGTGGCCGAACCCGCCAACCACCAGCAGACGTTCGCCACCGCCTACAACCCGGCCTTTGCCGCAGAAACCCGGGTACCGGTGAACAGCCTGGCGCCCATGCCGCTGGACGTGCGCAAGCTGATCGCCCGCCGTGCGGCGCTGGAGCTGCAGGCCGGGGCGGTGGTCAATCTCGGCATCGGCATGCCCGAGGGCGTCGCCGCGGTGGCCGCCGAAGAAGGTGTGATCGAACGCCTGACGCTCACCGCCGAACCCGGTGTGATCGGTGGCGTGCCGGCTTCGGGCCTGGATTTCGGCGCCGCCAGCAACCACAGCGCGCTGCTCGACCAGCCCTACCAGTTCGACTTCTACGACGGCGGCGGCCTGGACATCGCCTTCCTCGGCCTGGCCCAGGCCGACGCGGCGGGCAACCTCAACGTGTCCAAGTTCGGTTCGCGCCTGGCCGGTGCCGGTGGCTTCATCAACATCAGCCAGAACGCCAAGCAGGTGGTGTTCGTCGGCACCTTCAGCGCCGGCAAACAGGACATCCGCATCGAGGATGGCCAGCTGCGCATCGTCGAGGATGGCGACGTGCGCAAGTTCGTCGGCGAAGTGGAACACCGCACCTTCGCCGGCCAGCTGGCTGCCGAACGTGGCCAGCCGGTGCTCTACGTCACCGAGCGCTGCGTGCTGCGCCTGACCCGTGCGGGCCTGGAACTGATCGAGGTGGCACCGGGCGTGGACATCGACCGCGACATCCTCGCGCGCATGGACTTCGCCCCCATCGTGAACCAGCCCAGACTGATGGATGCACGACTGTTCAGGCCCGATCCCCTCGGGCTGGCCCACTCACTGGGCACTCTTTGAGCGTGAACTTGCGGGCCTGAACGGGCCCGTTTTTTTGCCCGGACCCAGCGCGCCTTGCAGGACGGCCCCCGCCTCACCGCTCCACCCTAGGTCTCTTCACCCAGCTTATGCCGCGCGGCGTACAGGCAGATCATCTCCATCGCCAGAGTGGCTGCGGCCAGCGCGGTGACCTCGGCGTTGTCGTAGGGTGGCGCCACCTCGACCACATCCATGCCGACCAGGTTGATACCGCGCAGGCCACGCAGGATCTCCAGCGCCTGATGACTGGAAAGCCCTCCGCAGACCGGTGTGCCGGTGCCAGGGGCGAAGGCCGGATCGAGACAATCGATATCGAACGTCAGATAGACCGGGTGCTCGCCCACCCGTGCACGAATGAGCTCGGCGATCTGCTCCGGCGTGCTGCGGTGCACTTCGCGGGCATCGAGCACCTGGAAGCCCATGACGTCATCGTTGGTGGTACGCAGGCCGACCTGTACCGAACGCGCGGGGTCGACAAGGCCCTCACGCGCGGCGTGATAGAACATGGTGCCGTGGTCGATGCGCTGGCCCTCCTCGTCTGGCCAGGTATCGCTGTGCGCATCGAAGTGAATCAGCGCCAGCGTGCCGTGTTTCTTCGCATGCGCCTTGAGCAGTGGATAGCTGATGAAGTGATCGCCCCCCAGGGTCAGCAGCGCACTACCCGCGTCGAGGATGCGCGCTGCGTGCGCCTCGATCGCCGCCGGGGTGTCCTGCGGCGTGCCATGGTCGAAGTAGCAGTCGCCGTAGTCGACACAGGCAAGCAGGTCGAACGGGTCGAACTCCCAGGGAAAATGCCGCGCCCAGGCCGACTGGATCGAAGCGGCACGGATCGCCCTCGGGCCGAAGCGGCTACCGGGACGGTTGGTGGTGGCGGTGTCGAAGGGCACACCGCTGATGGCCAGGTCCACACCCGCGAGATCGCGGCTGTAGCGCCGGCGCATGAAGCTGGTGATGCCGGCGTAGGTGGGTTCGGCGGCAGTCCCGTAGAGACTGTCGCGGGTGATGGCCTGGTCGTTGTCGAAGGCTTGGTCCATGGTGGCTCTCGCTCTCTCGGGTAAGTACTCAGTACTGGCTGCGGAACGCCGTCCACAGGCGGGTGCGCCGGCGCTGCTCGCGCAGACTCAGCACCTGCTCGGCGAACAGGCGCTCGCGCACCGCCTCGGGCGGGTAGATATCCGGGTCGCTACGCACCGCATCGTCGAGCAATGGGGTGGCGGCACGGTTGGCATTGGCGAAGAACAGTTCGTTGGTCAGCTCGGCGATTGCCGCCGGCTGCAACATGAAGTCGATGAAGGCGCGGGCGTTCTGCGGGTGTGGCGCGTCCGCCGGGATGGCCATGGTGTCGAACCAGATCAGCGTGCCTTCGCGCGGAATGCGGTAGAGCACCTCGAAGGGCTGCCCGGCCTCGGCGGCGCGTGCGGCAGCCATGCCGGCATCGCCGGTGTAGGTCAGCGCCAGGCAGGTTTCGCCTCTGGCCAGGTCATCGATCTGCCGGGCACTGCCGACGTAGCGCAGGTTGGGTTGCAGCGCGGCGAGCAAGGCGCTGACGGCCTCCAGGTCTTCGGCCCGAGCGCTGTAGGGCGACTTGCCCAGGTAGTTGAGGGCAACGGCGATCACCTCCTGCGGCGAGTCGAGCACGGAGATGCCGCAATCCCTGAGCGCAGTGGCGTATTCGGGCTTGAACAGCAGGTCGAGGCTGTCCAGCGCCACACCGGGCAGGCGCTGCTCCACGGCCTGCCTGTTGATGGCCAGCCCGACCGTGCCCCAGGTGTAGGGCACGCCGTACTGGTTACCGGGATCGACACTGGCCAGCTTGGCCAGCAGTTCGGGGTCGAGGTTGACGGCGTTCTGCAGCGTCCCGACCGGCTGCAGCGCCCTGGCCTGGATGGCGCGCGACAGACCGCTGGATGCGGGGAACACGACATCGTAGCCACTGCCCCCGGTCATCAGCTTGCTTTCCAGCACATCGGTGCTGTCGAAGGTGTCGTATTTGACGCGAATGCCGGTCTCGGCCTGGAAGCGCTGGAGCGCCTGCGGTGCCACGTAGTCGGCCCAGTTGTACAGATTGAGCTGCCGGGGCTCCGCCATCAGGGGCATGGCGACGACCAGGAGCAACAGGCTTGCAGCAAGACGCATGGTTCTATCCTCGGGCAGAGTCGGTTGGCCGTACCTCTCTGGTGGAGGCTGGGATGTCTGCATCCTGCGCGCAGCGTTGCTTCGGATAAATACGAAGTGTTCTACTCCAACATCGACCGTCATCAATGTATGGAGACGCCATGCTCAACCAGCTGCGCGACCTCGACCTGCAGCTGCTGCGGCTGTTCGTCACCGTGGTGGAAAGCGGCGGCTTCAGCGCCGCGCAGGGTGAACTGGGCGTTGGCCAGTCGACCATCAGCACACAGATGGCCAAGCTGGAGACACGCCTCGGCTTTCGCCTGTGCGAACGTGGCAAGGCGGGGTTTCGCCTGACCCCCAAGGGTGAACAGGTGCTGGCCGCCACACGCAAACTGTTCGCCGCCATCGAGACGTTCAAGGGCGAGGCCCAGGGCATGGCCGACATGCTGCTCGGTGAGCTGCGCATCGGCCTCTCCGAAGCCCTCTCGGACGAGGTGCTGGAGCGTATCGCTGAGGCCATCGGACGCTTTCGCCAGCGCAACCAGGCGGTGCAGATCGAACTGCTCAGCGCCATGCCCGCCGAGCTGGAGCGGCGCCTGCTGCAGGACCAGCTGCAACTGGCCATCGGCTATTTCTCCGGCAGCCAGACGGCACTGGACTACCAGCCGCTGTTCGCCGAACGCCAGCGTCTGTACTGCGGCCGCCAGCACCCGCTGTTCGAACGGCAGACGCTGAGCGTCGATGACCTTCGGGGCTGCGACCGCGTGGTGCACCCCTACCGTTTCATCGCCGCCGACGAGCCCTGGCAGGGCGGCACCAGCAGCGCACGCTGCGAACAGGTGGAAGGGAGCCTCGCGTTCATCCTCTCGGGGGCTCACCTGGGCTACCTGCCCGAGCACATCGCAACCCCCTGGGTAGCCCGTGGTAGCCTGCGCGCACTCCCCGGCGACTGGGATTTCAGCGTGTGCTTTCGCCTGGCGAGCCACCGTGGCCATACCGCCAGCGAGGCGCAAAAGGCCTTCGCTGAAGACCTGTTGCACGGCTTCTCCGAATGACCCCGCACGCCCCCGGCACCGCCTGAAACATCCGGGGTCTATAGTGGTGATTCCTTCCTCACCACGCCTTCTGGAGTACACATGAGCAAGACTTACAACGTCGCCGTGCTGGTCGGTAGCCTGCGCAAGGCCTCCATCAACCGCAAACTGGCCCTGGCCCTGGCCGACCTGGCACCCGCCTCGCTGAACCTGGAGATCGTCGAGATCGGCGACCTGCCGCTGTACAACGAAGACGCCGATGGCGACAGCGCACCCGCTACCTATGCGCCTTTTCGCAGCAAGCTGAAGGCAGCCGACGCGGTGCTGTTCGTCACCCCCGAGTACAACCGCTCGATCCCCGGTGCGATGAAGAACGCCATCGATGTCGGTTCGCGCCCCTACGGCCAGAGCAGTTTCAGCGGCAAGCCCGGCGCCGTGCTCAGCGCCTCGCCCGGTGCCATTGGCGGCTTCGGCGCCAACCATCATCTGCGCCAGTGCCTGGTGTTCCTCGACGTCCATGTGCTGCAGCAGCCGGAGGCCTACCTTGGTGGCGCCGGCAGCTTCTTCGATGACAACGGCAACCTCAGCGACGGCATCAAGCCGTTCCTGCAGAAGTTCATAGACGCCTACGCGGCCTGGGTCGCGAAACAGGTCGGCTGACGGCAGAAGAAAACACGCCCCGGCGGTAGAACGGGGCGTCGCGACAGACTCGCAAAAGGGTGTTCAGGTCATGTGGGCATGAGCACCCGAGAGATAATCGAGCACGCGAAACAGCGTGGCGTTGGCCGAGGCGGCGTGTGGCGCGCCGTCACGAATGGCGGCGATGTCCTGTGTACTGGAGCGCCCCGGTTCGGCCGCGTCCTGCTGCAGGCGCTCGTCCAGGCTGGCGCCGTCGCACTCCAGCTGACACAGCAAACCGATGGCCCGCTCCTGCCAGACGAAGCCCTGCAGCTCGGCGACGGGCGAGCCGTACAAGGCGATGGCGCCGTGCGGCAGGCTGCAGGTCTCGCGCTGCCAGTGCAGCGCCAGCAAACGCGGCGGCAGCATGCGCCCAAGCGGTGACTGGCGTGACGACGCACATTTCTCCAGCTGCCACCAGCCAACCTGCACGTCCGTATCGGCATGCTGGATACGTGCGCCCAGCGCTTCAGCCAACAGCAGGGCTCCCAGACCACTGCCGAAGACCCGCTTGCGCGCCAGCAAGGCACGGTGGATCAGGCGCTTCTCGGCGGACATCCACAGGTGATGGCGCTCGTCGTGCACGCTCAGCGCACCGTCGAGCAGCATCAGCAGGTCGAACTCATCCAGCCCCGGCAGCGGGGCGCCAGCGTACAGCCGGTGCCAGCTGACCTGGTGCCCGTCCAGCCAGCGGTCCAGCGCCGCAGGGCCGGCACTGGGCGTGTGTTGCAGCAGCGCGATACGCATCAGGCGACCTCCTCACAGCGCTGTTCGACTCGTCGCAATGCCCGGCCCAGACGCCTGAGCATTTCCTCGACATTGCCATGGCTCACCGTCAGGGCCGGCGACAGGCGCAGGCACTCGTCGCCCGCCACCCCCAGCAGCAGCCCCTGCTCCCGGGCCGCCCGCTGCACGACGCGCGCACGCTGTCCGATCAATGGCAGGCCGAGCATCAACCCGTGCCCCCGCAGCGGCCCATGAGCATGACGCCGCGCCAGATGGGCCAGCCCCTCGCGCAGGTGTTCGGCCACCTCACGTGTCTGCGCGAAGAAGCTGCCATCGAGCACGGCACCCAGCACCGCGACACCGGCCACCGTCAGCAATGCCTCGCCCGGACAGGCCTGCGGCAGTGCATCGGCAGCCGCGTTGGCGATCCGCCCACGCGCCAGCACGGCCGCCAGCGGCAGGCCGCCCGCCAGGGCACTGCCCAGCGTGAATAGGTCGGCGCGCACGCCGTACAGCTCCTCGGCCAGCAGTGCGCCACAACGTCCCATACCACTGCTGCTTTCATCGAGGATCAGTACGGCGCCCTGCTCGCGGCATAGCCGCTGCGCGCCTTGCAGGTATTCCAGTGTCGCCGGCACCACGCCCCTGGCGAGCTGCAGCGGCTCGATCAGCACCGCGGCGCAGCGCAGATCGACCACCGCCGCCAGAGCCTCGAGGTCATTGAAGGGGACGCGCAGCACACGCGTCGCCCCGAGTTGCGCGGGCAGTTCGACGTGGCTGCCGTCGAGCACTACCAGGGTGTCGGCGGCGGGGTTCTGTTCCGCCGCCCATTGCAGCGCCAGGCGCACCGCCAGCCCGTTGGCTTCGACCGGGCCGCTGCAGAACGCCACGCGTTCGCTGCCGGTCGCCTCGCACAGGCGCGCCGCCAGCTTGAGCTGACCACGGCTGCAGTACTGGCGACCGGGGCTGACCAGCAACTCGGCCTGCCGCCGCAGTGCATCGAGCAGCAACGTCGGGCTGTGCCCCAGGCTGTTGCCGCCCATGCCCTGCTCGAAATCCAGATAGGCCCTGCCTTCGGCATCCCACAGCCAGGAACCCTGGCCGCGCACGAACACTGGCGCGGCACGTTCACCCATCAACTGCAGGCGCGCCATGCTGTCACGCATAACGACGCCCACCCTCGGCCACCACACCCTCCAGCGGCACACCCTGCAGGCGTGCCGACCAGTCCTCCAGGCGCCCGCTGCGCAGGCGCTGCGCCGAGATCTCGCGCCAGCGTGCGGAGAGTGCCGGGCACAGCTGCAGCTGCTGCAGGCCGGCGCGTTCCATGGGGAAGTGGTAGAAATGCTGCAGCGCCTGCGCCACGCTGAGGCTCGGGTAGCTGCGCTGGACCAGCTCGAAGGGCATCTCGGCACTGACGAACCCTGGCCTGAGCACGCGGTAGAACCAGCCGCAGCGGCCACTGTCCTGTACCGCCCTGGCCAGTTCCGGGTTGGCTCCCGGGCGGTTGAGGCGATAGCAGGGCGAGCGCGGCTGGCTCACCTGCAACAGCACGTTCCCCCAGCGGAAGATATCGCCGATGCACACCTGCTCCTCGCTCAGTCCGCGACTGGAAAGGTTTTCCCCGAAGCTCGACAGCGGCCACTGCAGCTCGGGGTGATGCGAGCGCCAGTAGGCATAGTGCTCGCTCGGCAAGTGGTGCAAGGCGCGCTCCGGCCCGCCATGGAAGCGTGCGTCGCCCTGTTCGTCCTGGCCCAGCCCCTGGGGCCACAGCCACAGACGGTGCTCAGCCCGCTGCTTGCAGCGCGCGGCACTGAGGCCACCGCCAATATCTTCAGCTTTACCTATGAATACACCCAGGATCTCGACCTGCTTCACCGACCGCTCCGGCCTTATCGGCTGTTGATCATGCGGCTAGACTAGGGAGCATCGGGCCATTTTGACATTTCGATTTCCCTGCTTGATTCATAATCAGAACTTATGGATTTTCGCCAACTCCGCTATTTCGTCGCGCTCTACGAGGAAGGTCACGTCGGCCGTGCCGCCGAGCGCCTGAGCATTTCTCAACCGGCGCTGTCGCAGCAGATCCGCCAGCTGGAGGGCGATCTGGATGTCGGCCTGTTCCAGCGCAATGGCCGACGCCTGCTGCCGACGCTCGCCGCGCATACGCTGTACAACCACGCGGTGCCGCTGCTGGACGGCATGGAGCGGGCCCGCGAGGCGCTGCGCAGCTTTCGTGGGCCGGGGCCGCGCAGCCTGTCCATCGGCGTGTTGCAGACGGTCAATGCCAGCCTGGTGCCGCTGCTGCTGGAGCGCCTGCAGCAGGCGCAGCCACAGCTGGTGGTGAAACTCTTCGAGCTGTCCGGCGTGGACATCGAACGGCGCCTGCTCAGCGGCGGTCTGGACATCGGCATCGGCTTCCTGCCGCCGCGCCAGCCGGGCCTGCACAGCCTGGCGCTGTACGAGGACGAACTGCAGCTGGTGGTGCAGGACGATCATCCGCTGCGCGACTTCCGCAAGGTTTCGCTGAGCCAGGCGGCGGAACTGCCGATGCTGCTGCTCGGTGAAGAGTTTCGCGTACGCCAGATCTGGCAGGAACAGCTCGCCCTGCTCGGCCGCCGGCCCCAGGTACAGGCCGAGCTGAACCACATGAACGGCATCCTCGACAGCCTGCCACACACCACGCTGGCCAGCGTGCTGCCAGGCCGCGCGCGGCAGATGCACGCTCATCACGGGCTGCTCTGGAAGCCCCTCAGCGAGCCGCGCATTCCCCTGCAGGTGGGCCTGGTCTACCGCGACGCACAGCGCCAGCAGGCGATGATCGACCTGCTGCGCAGCGCACTGGACGGCGCCTGGGAAACACCCTGACCTCAAGCGTGATTGCCGATATGCCCTCACCCACGGCCTGAATGACACTCGCCACTAGACCGACCGGTCTACATAATTCAGCCATGAACATGAGCACACGTGACAAGCTGATCGACGCCATGATCGACGCCCTGCAGCGCAAGGGCCTGCATGGTGTCGGCCTGAGCGAACTGCTGGCCAGCGCCGGCGCTCCCAAGGGCAGCCTCTACCACCACTTTCCGGGCGGCAAGAGCGAACTGGCGGTCGCCGCCATCGAACGCGTCGGCCAGCGCGCGGAGAAGGCCTTCGCCACGCTCTTCGAGCGCCAGCCCGACCCGCTCGATGCCCTGGCCACCTGGCTGCACGGCGCCCTCGACCAGTTGCAGGGCAGCGCTTTCGAGAGTGGCTGCCCGCTGGCCGCCGTGGCCCTGGAAAGCGGCCCGGCCGACAGCGAGATTCGTGCAGCCCTGGCCAACGCCTTCAGCGCCATTCGCCAAGCCCTGCAGCAGCAGTTGCAACGCCACGGCTACCCACAGCCGGAGGGGCTCTCCGCCCTGTTCGTCGCACTCTACGAAGGCGGCCTGCTGCAAGCACGCGCCGCCGACAGCAGCGAACCACTGAAACAGGCCGCTACCACCCTGCTCCACCTGACCCGCCAGCAGCACACGGAGGCCAGCCAGCATGACCGCATCCATTCGCAGTGAAACCCTGTCCCTGCTCGCCCTCGACGACTACCCGTTGACGGCGACGCGCTACCACGCCGAACAGCCGCACGCGCAACTGCTGATCGCCGGTGCCACCGGCGTGCCGCAGGGTTTCTACCGGCGCTTCGCCGAGCATGCCGCGCGCCGCGGCTTCAATACCCTGACCCTGGACTACCGTGGCGTCGGCCAATCCAGGCCCGCCACCCTGCGCGGTTTCGAAATGGATTATCTGGACTGGGCGCACCTCGACCTGGCTGCGGCAGTCGACCAGCACCGGCATGCCGAACGGCCGCTGTACATGATCGGCCACTCGTTCGGCGGGCACGCCTTCGGCCTGCTGCCCAACCATGATCAGGTCGCCGGCTTCTACACCTTCGGCACCGGCGCCGGCTGGCATGGCTGGATGCCCAGGGCCGAGCAGGTGCGTGTACTGGCCATGTGGCGGCTGATCGGCCCGCTGATGACGCGCTACAAGGGCTACCTGGCCTGGAGCAAGCTGGGCATGGGTGAAGACCTGCCAATGGGCGTCTACCGGCAGTGGAAACGCTGGTGCCGCTACCCGCGCTATTTCTTCGACGACCCGCAGATGCCGGGCCTGGCCGAACGCTTCGCCCAGGTCGTCACCCCCGTGACGGCGCTCAATACGCTCGATGACCTGTGGGCACCACCGGCCTCGCGCGACGCCTTCATGGCCGCCTACGTCAATGCGCCGTACCAGGCGCGCACGCTCGATTCCCAGGCCGAGGGGCTGGGCAATGTCGGTCACATGGGCTACTTCCGTCCGGCCGCGCAGCGCCTGTGGGACGAGACGCTGGACTGGTTCGAGCAATTGCAGGCCGAGCGGCAGGCGGCGTGAGCGCCACGCGACGGCGCCGTCGCTGCATCAGCGTGTGACGATTGCCGTTGCGGAAATTCGAAAGCCGGAAAAAAGAAAACCCCGCGATTGCGGGGCCTTGCAGACTGTTGTCCTGACATCCTTGATCTGCTCACCGTCCTGGTGGCTGTCCAGTGTGTCCCTGTTCGTTTGTGCGCTTCCTGCGCTGAATCCATGGAAAGAAGAGTACGCCCGTACCTGAAACACCGACAGTGGTGATAATCGGGACATCATGTAAGCCATGACTTACACGCTTTCACCCCGCAGTTGAGGCCACGCTGCGGCGCCCGTTGCCACGCGCCTCAGGGTCCGTTGCGCACCTTGCAAGTGCTGGCGCAATGCCTCGTGCTTTTGTGACGCACGTCTTGCTAGACTTCACTTTGTCCTACAAGCCCCCCCCCCGACAATGGCAGCCAAAGCATGCGTACGGTCATCCTGTTTCTGGGTTGCCTGGCAACCTGTGTCAGCGTTTCCGCTCTGGGCAGCGGGCAAAGTCAGTTGGGCAACGTCAAGCAAGCCATCGACCAGGCGTTCTGGCAGAGCCTCTATGGCAATGGCGGTACCACGCTGTATTGCGGCAAGGCGTTCGAGAGTGGCGGCGGCGCACTCACCGCCAGCCCGATCTACAGCAGCAAGCAGCTCAAGAGCGCCATGCGCTGCGTGACCGATCGTCAATGCACGATCATGAACCCGCGCTATCCCTACATCGCTGCCGACCTGCACAACCACTACCCGGCCCTGACCCGGGTGGAGCTGGTCAGACGCAATGCGCAGTTCGGCGAGCTGGGTGACGATGTATCGAGCAAGTTCGCCGATATCGGCTGCGACATGAAGAACAGCTTCCAGCTGGTCGAGCCGCGCGACGAAGCCAAGGGCAATATCGCCCGGGCGATCTTCTACATGCACGTGGAATACGACCTGCCCATCGTCGGCCTGATACCGATGTTCAAGGCCTGGCACCGCCTGGACCCGCCCGATGCCGACGAGAGGGCGCGCAATGACAGGATCGAGGTGCTGCAAGGCACGCGCAACCGCTTCATCGACGACCCGGACCTGGTGGATCAGTTGATCGGCGACTGAGCCGACGCAGCGGCAAGCGCCTTGAGCGCGGCAGGACGGCTGCGGATCGCCTAGCTCCTGCGCTTGTGCAGCGAACGCAGCTTGTAGCGCTCGCCCGGATGGATCAGGCGCGCATAGCTGATCAGATGGTCACCCGACCAGGTCCGCCGGATGACGCTCAGGCAGGGCATGGCGGGGTCGATCTGCAACTGCTCGGCGGTACGCGCATCCACCAGCACGGCCTCGACCACATGCTCGACATCGGACATCGGGCTACTCGCCACCAGCACCTCGTTGGGCGTGCGCTGGCTGAAGTCGGTCTGCAGGTAGTCCGGCACCCAGCGCGGATTGACGAAGCGATCCTCCAGCTGGATCGGCAGGCCATCCTGCAGGTGCACCAGCACGCTGTGAAACACCTCGGCCCCCAGGCGCACGCCCAGGCGCAAGGCGACCTCGTCGTCTGCCGCGATGGCCTCGCAGCGCAGCACCTGGTTGGAATAGGCATGGCCGCGACCACGCACTTCACTGGCGATGTTCATCACCTCGTGCAGCGGCGATTCGGCCTTGCGGTCGGTGACGAAGGTGCCCAGGCCGGCCTGGCGTACCAGGTAGCCCTTCTGCACCAGATTCTGGATCGCCTTGTTGGCGGTCATGCGGCTGACGGAGAAATCGCGGGCCAGCTGCTCTTCCGGCGGAATCTGGTGATTGACCGGATAAGCACCGCCGTGAATGCGTTCGAGCAGAAAATCCTCGATGGCCTTGTAGCGCGGGGTGGTGGTCACGAAAGCTCCTTGGTGAATCCGGCTGCGCGGATGATAACGCGACAACCGCCGTTCGCTGTAGGAGCCGGCTCGCCGGCGCCAGGCGTGTGGGCCTGATCGCCTGCGAGCGGGCTCCTACAGGGCCTGGATCAACCCACGGAAGGCAGCATCCCGGCCGGCAGCAGGGGCGTCAGCACCCGCTCGGCCAGCAGCTCGTTGGCCGCGGCGATGTCCGGCGCGAAGAAGCGATCCTCGACGTAGTACGGTACCTCGCCGCGCAGGATTTCCCGCGCCTGCTCCAGCGCCGGAGTGCTCTTCAGGCCTTCGCGGAAGTCCAGGCCCTGGCAGGCGCCCAGCCACTCGACGGCGAGCACACCACGGGTGTTGGCGGCCATTTCCCACAGGCGCTTGCCGGCGCCGGGCGCCATCGACACATGGTCTTCCTGGTTGGCCGAGGTCGGCAGGCTGTCGACGCTGTGCGGGTGGGCCAGGGCCTTGTTGTCGCTGGCCAGCGCCGCGGCGGTGACCTGGGCGATCATGAAGCCGGAGTTGACCCCGCCATTGGCCACCAGGAACGGCGGCAGCTGCGACATGTGCTTGTCCATCATCAGCGAGATACGACGCTCGGACAGCGAACCGATTTCGGCGATGGCCAGGGCGATGTTGTCGGCGGCCATGGCCACCGGCTCGGCGTGGAAGTTGCCACCGGAGATGACTTCGCCTTCGGCGGCGAACACCAGCGGGTTGTCCGATACCGCGTTGGCCTCGACGCCCAGCACCTCGGCCGCCTGGCGCAGCTGGGTCAGGCAGGCGCCCATGACCTGCGGCTGGCAGCGCAGCGAATACGGGTCCTGCACCTTGTCGCAGGCCTCGTGGGAGCGGCCGATCTCGCTGCTGTCGCCGAGCAGGTGACGGTAGGCCACGGCGGCATCGATCTGTCCGCGCTGGCCACGGGCAGCGTGAATGCGTGCGTCGAACGGCGAACGCGAACCGAGCAGTGCCTCGACGCTGAGCGCGCCGCAGACGCTGGCAGCGGCGTACAGGTCTTCACCCTCGAACAGCCCGCGCAGGGCGTAGGCGGTGGACACCTGGGTGCCATTGAGCAGGGCCAGGCCCTCCTTGGCGGCCAGGGTCATCGGCTCCAGGCCGGCCACGGCCAGCGCCTCGGTGGCCGACAGCCACTCGCCCTTGTGCCGTGCCTGGCTCTCGCCGAGCAGCACCAGGGACATGTGCGCCAGCGGCGCCAGGTCGCCGGAGGCGCCTACCGAGCCCTTGAGCGGAATGTGCGGGTAGACCTCGGCGTTGACCAGGGCGATCAGCGCGTCGATCACCTTGCGCCGGATGCCGGAGAATCCGCGCGCCAGGCTGTTGATCTTCAGCACCATGATCAGGCGCACCATGGCGTCGCTGAGCGGCTCGCCGATACCGGCCGCGTGCGACAGCACCAGCGAGCGCTGCAGTTTTTCCAGGTCATGGCTGGCGATGCGGGTCGAGGCCAGCAGACCGAAGCCAGTGTTGATGCCATAGGCGGTGCGGCCCTCGGCGATGATGCTTTCGACGCAGGCGACGCTGGCGTCGATCGCCTGATGGGCGCTCGGGTCCAGGGTCAGGCGCACCGGAGCCTGGTAGACGGTGCGCAGGTCGGCCAGGGTCAGCTGGCCAGGATTCAGGTTCAGGGCAGTCACGTTCATTCTCCTTTGCCGATCATCGGCAGGTTCATACCCTGCTCGCGGGCACAATCGATGGCGATCTGGTAACCGGCATCGGCGTGACGCATTACACCAGTACCGGGGTCGTTGGTCAGCACACGGGCGATACGGGCGGCGGCCTCGTCGGTACCGTCACAGACGATCACCACGCCGGAGTGCTGGGAAAAGCCCATGCCCACGCCGCCACCGTGGTGCAGCGACACCCAGGTGGCACCGCTGGCGGTGTTGAGCAGGGCATTGAGCAGCGGCCAGTCGGACACGGCATCGGAGCCATCGGCCATCGCCTCGGTCTCGCGGTTGGGGCTGGCCACCGAACCGGAGTCGAGGTGGTCGCGGCCGATCACCACCGGCGCGGACAGCTCGCCACTGCGGACCATTTCGTTGAACGCCAGGCCGAGCTTGGCACGCAGGCCCAGGCCGACCCAGCAGATGCGCGCCGGCAGGCCCTGGAAGCTGATGCGCTCGCGGGCCATGTCCAGCCAGCGGTGCAGGTGCTCGTCGTCCGGGATCAGTTCCTTGACCTTGGCGTCGGTCTTGTAGATGTCCTCGGGGTTGCCGGACAGCGCCGCCCAGCGGAACGGGCCGACACCACGGCAGAACAGCGGACGGATGTAGGCCGGCACGAAGCCCGGGAAGTCGAAGGCGTTGGCCACGCCCTCTTCCTTGGCCATCTGGCGGATGTTGTTGCCGTAGTCGAAGGTCGGCACGCCCATCTTCTGGAAGTCGAGCATGGCCTGCACGTGCACGGCCATCGACTGCTTGGCCGCCTTGACCACTGCGGCCGGGTCGGTGGCGGCGCGGTCCTTGTACTGCTCCCAGGTCCAGCCGATCGGCAGGTAGCCATTGAGCGGATCGTGGGCGCTGGTCTGGTCGGTGACCATGTCCGGGCGCACGCCACGCTTGACCAGCTCCGGCAGGATCTCGGCGGCGTTGCCCAGCAGCGCGACGGAGATGGCCTTGCCTTCGGCCGTGTACTGGGCGATGCGCGCCAGGGCGTCATCGAGATCGCTGGCCTGCTCGTCGACGTAGCGGCTGCGCAGGCGGAAGTCGATGCTCGACTGCTGGCACTCGATGTTCAGCGAGCAGGCACCGGCCAGAGTCGCGGCCAGCGGCTGGGCGCCGCCCATGCCACCGAGACCGGCGGTGAGTACCCAGCGGCCCTTGAGGTTGCCGTCGTAGTGCTGGCGACCGGCCTCGACGAAGGTCTCGAAGGTGCCCTGGACGATGCCCTGGCTGCCGATGTAGATCCAGCTGCCGGCGGTCATCTGGCCGTACATGGCCAGGCCCTTGGCATCCAGCTCGTTGAAGTGTTCCCAGTTGGCCCAGTGCGGCACCAGGTTGGAGTTGGCGATCAGCACGCGCGGCGCGTCCTTGTGGGTGCGGAACACGCCGACCGGCTTGCCCGACTGCACCAGCAGGGTTTCGTCGTCGTTCAGCTCCTTCAGGGTTTCGACGATCTTGTCGAAGCATTCCCAGTTGCGCGCGGCACGACCGATGCCGCCGTACACCACCAGCTCCCTGGGATTCTCGGCCACGTCCGGGTCGAGGTTGTTCATCAGCATGCGCAGCGGCGCTTCGGTCAGCCAGCTCTTGGCATTCAGCTGGGTACCGCGCGGAGCGCGGATTTCGGTGTCGCGGAACTTGGTCATGTTGCGGGCTCCTGGGGAGAACGGGTTAGTCACGGGCGGTCAGAGCCAGCCCAGAAATTGTGCGAGGTACGCCAGGGGGATGGCGAACAGCAGGCTGAGCAGGGTGCGCTGCAGCCAGATCAGCAGCAGTTGCCCCAGGCTCAGGGGAATCCGCGTGGCCAACACGCAGGGAATCGAGGCGGAGAGGAACAGCACGCTGCTCACCGAGACGATGGCGGTGACGAACTTGACCAGCACATCGGCGTCCTTGAGCAGCATCGCCGGCAGGAACATTTCCGCGAGGCCGGAGGACAGGGCGCGGGCCACCTGCATCGGCTCGTCCAGACCGAACAGCCAGGTCAGCGGGTAGAGCAGCACGCCGAGGGCATCGAACAGCGGCGTGTACTTGGCCGCGAGCAGCCCGAGCAGGCCGACGGCGAGAATGCTCGGCAGGATCGCGGCGGTCATGCGCAGGCCGTCGACGAAAGTCTCGCGCAGCGCGCAGCGCAACGATGGCGCGCTGCCCGCCTGCTCCAGGCCGGCCCGCCAGGCGCTGCCCAGGCGGCTTTCTCCGGCCTGCAGCTGCGCCTCGGGGATGGCCTCGGACGGCAGCCGCGAGAGTGGGTAGATGCGCGCGCTGACCGCAGTCACGCTGAAGGTCACGGCCATGGCTCCCCAGAAATACAGGTTCCACTGCCCCATCAGGCCAAGGGTCTTGGCGATGATCACCATGAACGGTGCGGACACGGTGGAGAAACCGGTGGCGATGATCGCCGCCTCACGCACGCTGTAGTGCCCCTGCTGATACATGCGGTCGGTGATCAGCAGGCCCACCGAGTAGCTGCCGACGAACGACGCCACGGCATCGATGG
Organism: Ectopseudomonas khazarica; assembly: GCF_017915135.1. Lineage (NCBI taxonomy): Bacteria > Pseudomonadati > Pseudomonadota > Gammaproteobacteria > Pseudomonadales > Pseudomonadaceae > Ectopseudomonas > Ectopseudomonas khazarica. The sequence goes on from NZ_CP068551.1 coordinate 4,723,067, forward strand.
CCGACTTGCCGGGTGTCCGCCAGATCGGTCGCATCACCGGTTGCATCAGCACGCCGATCAGCTCGAGCAGGCCGAAGCCGATGAGGAACACCAGGGCCAGCGAACCCAGCGGCACGATCAGCGCCAGGCTGAGCACCAGCTTGTCGAACAGAAACGGCAGCATGCCCGGCTGGTACAGCGCCTGCGGCCCGAGCTGCAACAGGTAGGCCAGTCCGATCAGCAGGCCGAATACCTTGAGGACGCTGAACGCGGTGTGGGTCAGGCTCCTGCGCCAGCTGCCGTCGAGCCAGGGCGCCAGCGCGCCGTAGAGCATGAACAGCAGGGCCAGGCCGATCACCAGCGGACGCGCGTGCAGTTGCAGGGCGCTGGCGGCGTGGTCGAGGAGGATGGTCGAGCGCCCGCCGATGTCGAACGGTACGAAGAACAGCAGCAGGCCGATCAGGCTGTAACCCAGCAGGCGCGCCAGGGCACGCGGGCGCGACACGCTGCCGCTCAGTGACAGGGGTTCAGACATGGCGCGGCTCCTGGCCGCTGCGGCGGGCGATGACGTACATGGGAGGTTCCTCGTAGTTGTTGTTGTGCGAGAAAGCGTCGGGTTGGCGCCTGCTCAGAGACTGAGCAGGTGGATCAGCCGCGCCGCCGCCTTGGCGGTGCGGTTGTCGATGTCGTGGTTCGGGTTGAGCTCGGCGAAATCCACCAGACGCAGCTTGCCGCTGCGCTTGAGGCCTTCGAGCAGCGGCTCGAGCAGCGCCAGCGGCACCCCGCGCGCGGCCGGTGCGCTGACGCCCGGCGCCTCGCAGGCGGGCAGCACGTCGATATCGATGGTCAGGTACAAGGCGTCGCAGTCGGCGAGGAAGGCCTCCAGCTCAGCCGCGATGGCGGCCAGGCCGGCCTCGCGCATCTCGTGGTCCTCGCGCACCAGCACGTTCAGCTCGGCAGCGCGGGAGAACAGCGCGCGGGTATTGCTGGCTCGGCTGACGCCCAGGCAGGCGTAGTGGAACGGCCAGCCACGGGCCTGGCACTGCTCGGCGATCTGCGCGAAGGGCGTACCCGAGGACTGCACGTGAGCCGGATCGCGCAGGTCGAAATGCGCGTCGAAGTTGACGATGCCGATCTTCGGCGCCGTCTTCCGTCCGGCGAAATGCTCGGCCAGGCCGGACCAGCTGCCGAAGGCCACCTCATGGCCGCCACCGAGCACCAGCGGCAGGTGCCCCGCCTCCAGCAGCGCACAGACGCCACGCGCCAGGCGCGCCTGGGCGGCGGCCAGGTCACCGTCCTCGCAGATCACGTCGCCGGCGTCGAAGGCCGGCGCTTCACGGTGCCAGGCCAGGTTGGCCAGTGCCTTGCGCAGGGCCAGCGGCCCGCCGGCGGCGCCGACACGGCCATGGTTGCGCCGCACGCCCTCGTCACAGGCGAAGCCGAGCAGGGCCAGGCCTGGCTCGCGGGCCTCGGCCAGCGGCTGGATGCGCTGGTGCCAGCGCGGGCTGTCCGGCTCGGGGTCGATACGGCCGGTCCAGGCGTCGAGGGAGAAACGATCAGCGAGCATGGGTGATGACTCCGTTGAAAATGCGCTGGCGCAGGCGCCCGCTCTGCACCGCGTAGGCCAGTTCGGCCGGGTGCTGGATGTCCCACAGGCACAGGTCCGCCGCTGCGCCGACGGCGATCCGTCCCAGCTCGGGCAGGCCGAGGGCGCGGGCAGCATGGGCGGTCATGCCGGCCAGGGCTTCACGCGGGGTCAGGCGGAACAGGGTGCAGGCCAGGTTGGCCATCAGACTCGGCATGCAGATCGGCGAGGTGCCGGGGTTGGCGTCGCTGGCGACGGCCATCGGCACCTGGTACTGGCGCAGCAGGTCGATGGGCGGCAACTGCGTTTCGCGCAACACGTGGAAGGCGCCGGGCAGCAGCACGGCAACGGTGCCGGCCTCGGCCATGGCCCGCACGCCGGCCTCGTCGAGGTATTCGATATGGTCGGCCGACAACGCGCCGTAGCGCGCGGCCAGGGCGCTGCCACCGAGGTTGGACAGCTGCTCGGCATGCGCCTTGATCGCCAGGCCGTGCGCCTGGGCGGCCTGGTAGATGCGCTCGCACTGCGCCGGGGAAAAACCGATGCCTTCGCAGAACACATCCACCGCGTCGGCCAGCCCTTCGCCAGCGGCGGCCGGGATCATCTCGTCGCAGACCAGGCTCACGTAATCATCGGCGCGTCCGGCGTATTCCGGAGGCAGCGCATGGGCACCCAGCAGCGTGGTGGTGACGCGCACCGGGCGCAGCTCGCCGAGACGACGGGCGACACGCAGCATCTTCAATTCGTCGCTCAGGGTCAGGCCGTAGCCGGACTTGATCTCCACGGTGGTCACGCCATCGGCGAGCAGCGCGTCGAGACGCGGCAGGCTGGCGGCGAGCAGCGCCTCCTCGCTGGCTTCGCGAGTCGCGCGCACGGTGCTGAGGATGCCGCCGCCGGCCTTGGCGATCTCGGCGTAGCTGACCCCTTCCAGGCGCTGCTCGAATTCACCGGCGCGGTCGCCGGCGTAAACCAGGTGCGTGTGACAGTCGACCAGGCCCGGCGTCATCACCCCACCCTGTCCCGCTTCGACGGCGCCCAGGGCGTCCGCTTCGGCGAACGCCCGCGACGGCCACATGCCGGCCACGCGACCGTCGTCGACGCGCACGGTCATCGCCTCGTCCAGCAGCGCCTGGCCATCGAAGACCTGAACGTCGCGCCACAGCTGTTTCGAATTGGAATGCATCGGCCTGGTGCTCTTTGCGCTTTATTTGTATATACAATAGAAACGAATCGAATCGACGTCAAGCCGGCGACGCATGCCAAGATCATCCGCCTGTCGCTTGACCGTTGCAGTGATACGTTATGATTGCAGCCACCTCCGCGACACGCGGGGAGTGACGAGGCAAGCGGTCGCCATACCGGCGATTCGCCCAATATGTATATACATTAGAGAAGACCATGCCCTACACCCTGCTCGACCCCAGCAGCGCCATCGCCATGCCCTGGAAGAACGGCGGCGGCTCGACGCTGGAACTGGCCATCTGCCCGACAGGTGCCAGCCTGGACGACTTCGACTGGCGCATCAGCAGCGCGAGCGTCGCCTCCAGCGGTGCCTTCTCCCGCTTCCCCGGCATCGACCGCAGCCTGGTCGTGCTGGCCGGCAAGGGCTTGCACCTGCAGCGGGAAAACGGCCGGCGCGAGACGCTGTCAGGCGACGGCACCATCGCAGTGTTCGGCGGTGAGGAGGCGATCAGCGCGCAGCTGCAGGACGGCCCCATCACCGACCTCAACCTGATGACGCGACGCGGCGCCTGGACGCATGACCTGCAGGCGCTGAGGCTGCAGGGCGAACAGCTCGTGGAGAACGATGCCGAGGTACTGCTGTTGTGGAACGCGGCGCAGACCGCCGTCAGGGTCGATGCAGGCGGTGTGCTGCACGACATCGCGGCGGGCAACGGCCTGCTCGTGGAGAACGAGCCGGGGCCGCTGCACCTGCAGTCGCAGCGCCCTGCCCTGCTCTACCTGGGCAGGCTGAAGGCGCGCTGCCGCTGAAATGAAAAACCCCGGCACAGGGGCCGGGGCTCATCCACCACGCAGCAGGACTCAGAACTGCGCGGCATCCAGCAGGTACAGCGATTCGCTGCCGGCCTTGACCGAGGCGCTCAAGGAGTGAACGCGCGGCAACAGGCGGGCGAAGTAGAAGCGCGCCGTGCCCAGCTTGCTGGCGTAGAACTCGTCCTGAGCTTCCTTGCCCAGCGCCGCGCGCGCCATCAACGCCCACATGTAGGCGTAGGCGGTGTAGCCGAACACGTGCAGGTACTCCACCGACGCCGCGCCGATTTCGTTGGGGTTGCTCTTGGCACGATCCAGGACCCAGGCGGTCAGCTCATCGAGGTTCTGCACCGCCGCGGTCAGCGGCTGGGTGAACTCGGCGAGGCCGGCATCGGCCGCGGCGACGAACGCCTTGATCTCGTCGGACAGGTGCTTGTAGAAGCTGCCACCGCTACCCACGATCTTGCGCCCCATCAGGTCCAGCGACTGGATGCCGTTGGTGCCTTCGTAGATCTGGGTGATGCGGCAGTCGCGCACCAGCTGCTCCTGGCCCCACTCACGGATGAAGCCATGGCCGCCGAAGATCTGCTGGCCATGCACGGTGGTTTCCAGCGCCATGTCGGTGAGGAAGGCCTTGGCCACCGGCGTCAGCAGGGCGACCAGTTCGTCGGCGCGCCTGGCGGTGTCCTTGTCCTCGCTGTACTTGGCGGTGTCCAGCTGCATGGCGACGTAGCTGGAAAAGGCACGGCCGCCCTCGTTCAGCGCCTTCATGGTCAGCAGCATGCGACGCACGTCCGGGTGCACGATGATCGGGTCGGCTGCTTTGTCTTTTGCCTGCGGGCCGGTCGGGGCACGGCTCTGGATGCGCTCGCGCGCATACTCGACGGCGCTCTGGTAGCTGCGCTCACCCAGTGCCAGGCCCTGGATGCCAACGCCCAGACGCTCGTAGTTCATCATGGTGAACATGGCGTTGAGACCCTTGTTCACTTCGCCGACCAGGTAGCCGGTGGCGCCATCGAAGTTCATCACGCAGGTGGCCGAGGCCTTGATGCCCATCTTGTGCTCGATGGAGCCGCAGCCCAGGGCGTTCTTCTCACCCAGCGAGCCGTCGGCATTGACCATGACCTTGGGCACGATGAACAGCGAAATGCCTTTCGGGCCAGCCGGCGCATCCGGCAGCTTGGCCAGCACCAGGTGGATGATGTTCTCGGTCAGGTCGTGCTCACCACCGGTGATGAAGATCTTGGTGCCGGTGACCTTGTAGCTGCCATCGGCCTGGGGCTCGGCCTTGGTGCGGATGATGCCCAGGTCGGTGCCGGCATGCGGCTCGGTCAGGCACATGGAGCCGGCCCAGACGCCGGCATACATGTTCGGCAGGTACTGCGCCTTCAGCTCTTCGCTGGCGTGGTTGAGAATCGACAGGCAGGCACCGGCGGTCAGCATCGGGTAGAGGCCGAAGGACAGGTTGGCCGAGTTGACCATTTCCTCGACCTGAGCGCCGATCACCTTGGGCATGCCCATGCCGCCGAACTCCGGCGAGCCACCGACCCCCACCCAGCCGCCTTCGGCGTAGGTCTGGTAGGCCTCGGGGAAGCCTGCCGGCGTTTTCACCGCACCGTCGTCCCAGGAGCAGCCTTCTTCATCGCCACTGCGGTTCAGCGGCGCGATGCTGCCTGCGGTGACCTTGCCGGCCTCCTCCAGAATGGCGCTGGCGGTATCGGCATCGACCACTTCGGCCAGGGCCGGCAACTCGGCCCAGAGCTTGGAGACATCGAATACTTCATTGAGCACGAAGCGCATGTCGCGCAGGGGGGCTTTGTAATCGGCCATGACACATCCTCGAAAAGCGGACTTACGTATGTGGACCGAGTTTAATCCAACAACTTTTCAGACACATAGGGTCATGTTGTGACCAGATATTCAGTCACCGCTCATATGTCCATGAAATGAAAAGGCCCGCCAGAAGGCGGGCCGAATTGCCTCGACCAGCGGTCAGAAGGCGAAGTGTTCTTCCGCCAGCTGCATGGTGCTGACGCTGCCCGCCGACATCGCCAGACGATGCGCCTCGGTGCGCGGCAGGATGCGCTGGAAGTAGAAGCCGCACGTCACCAGCTTGGCCTGATGGAAGCCATCGTCATCCCCTTGCGCAAGCTTTTCCTGGGCGACCACAGCCATGCGCAACCAGAAGTAGGCCAGGGTGACATAGCCCGAATACATCAGGTAATCGACCGACGCCGCGCCGACCTCGTCCGGATTCTTCATCGCGGCCATGCCGATGCTCTGCGTCAGCTCCCCCCACTGCCGGTTCAACGCCGCCAGCTGCGCCACCTGCGGGGCCAGTTGCGGATGCTCCTGCTGGGCCTCGCAGAACTTGTGCAGGACACGGGTGAAACCGCGCAGCAATTTGCCCTGGCTGCCCAGCACCTTGCGCCCGAGCAGGTCGAGGGCCTGGATGCCATTGGTGCCTTCATAGATCGGCGCGATGCGGCAATCGCGCACCAGTTGCTCCATGCCCCACTCACGGATGTAGCCATGCCCGCCGAAAACCTGCATGCCGTGGTTGGTGGCCTCGAGCCCGGTCTCGGTCATGAAGGCCTTGCAGATCGGCGTGAGCAAGGCCAGCAGGTCCTCGGCCTCCTGGCGCGCTTCGGCCGTCTCGGCGCGGTGCGCGACATCGATCAGCTGCGCAGTGAAGTAGGCCAGCGCGCGGTTGCCCTCGTTGAACGCTTTCATGGTCAGCAACATGCGGCGGACATCGGGGTGCACGATGATCGGATCGGCCGCCTTGTCCGGCGCCTTCGGCCCCGTCAGCGCGCGCATCTGCAGGCGCTCCCTGGCGTAACGCAGGGCGCCCTGATAGCTGGCCTCGCCCAGGCAGAGGCCCTGCATACCGGTGCCCAGGCGGGCATGGTTCATCATGGTGAACATGCAGGCGAGGCCCTTGTTGGCCTCGCCGATCAGGTAACCGGTCGCCGCGTCGAAGTTGATCACGCAGGTTGCCGAGGCCTTGATGCCCATCTTGTGCTCGATGGAGCCGCAGCTCACCGCATTGCGCGCGCCGACGCCGTCGCCCTGGGGCAGGAACTTGGGCACGATGAACAGGGAAATGCCCCGGGTGCCGGCAGGCGCGTCGGGCAGCTTGGCCAGCACCAGGTGCACGATGTTCTCGCTCATGTCGTGCTCGCCCGCGGAGATGAAGATCTTCGTCCCGGAGATCGCATGGCTGCCATCGGCCTGCGGCACGGCGCGCGTCTTGATGATGCCCAGGTCGGTGCCGCAATGCGGCTCGGTCAGGCACATGGTGCCGGTCCAGCGGCCTTCGGTGAGGCGCGTCAGGTAGGTCTGCTTCTGCTCTTCGCTGCCATGGGCGTGGATCGCGGACATGGCGCCATGGGTCAGCCCCGGGTACATGGCCCAGGACTGGTTGGCCGAGGCGACCATCTCGGCGACGATCAGGCCGAGTGACTCGGGCAGGCCCTGCCCGCCATGCAGCGGGTCGGCGGCCAGCCCCATCCAGCCACCCTCGGCATACTGCGCGAAGGCCTCCTTGAAGCCCTTGGGCGTGGTCACCACGCCGTTGTCGAAATGGCAGCCCTCCTCGTCACCGCTGCGGTTCAGCGGGGCCAGCACCTGCTCGCAGAACTTGGCGCCCTCCTCGAGAATCGCCGCGACCATATCCGGGCTCGCATCGTCGGCCCCCAGGCTGGCGTAGTGGGCGGGAAAGGCAAAGACATCGTCGATCAGAAAGCGCATGTCGCGCAGCGGGGCCTTGTACTCGGGCATGGTCGTTCTCCATTCGGGTAGCGGTCAGGTGCCCCACGCTACTGCCGCGAATGGAACGGCAACAATGATCGTTGGCCGCCTGAATGCGCCGCCATAAGCCGGCTCAGTCGGCCGGGGCGCTGACCTTCACTGCACCACGTCGCTGCCCGGCGCTGCGAATGCAGTTACGCCCGGCGGCCTTGGCGCTGTACAGCGCCTTGTCCGCTTCCTTGATCACTTCCTGCGGTGTGCGCTGCTCGGCCTGGCGCTCGGCCACGCCCATGCTGACCGTCACCGAAACCTCGCTGGCCGCTTTGCCGGCACGGCGCTGCTTGCCCTCGCGATCATCACGCGGACGGCTCTGCTTGTCGCGCAGCTGCATGCGGTACTGCTCGATGGCCAGGCGCACGGCCTCCATGTGCGGCACGCATTGCTCCACGCTCTTGCCGGGAAACAGCAGGGTGAATTCCTCGCCGCCATAGCGGTAGGCCTTGCCGCCACCGCCGACCTTGCGCAGCTGGCTGGCGACCAGGCGCAACACCTGGTCGCCGACGTCATGGCCATGGGTATCGTTGAATTTCTTGAAGTGATCGACATCGACCATGGCGATCACATAGTCACGCCCGAGGCGCTGCAGACGCTCGTTGAGCGCACGCCGTCCGGGCAGGCCGGTCAGCTCGTCACGGAAGGCCATCTGGTAGGCCTCGTGCGCCACCGCCGCCACCAGCATGAGCATGACCATGCTGCTCATCACCTGCAGCGCATGGGCCATGATGAACACCTGCGGCAGCATCCACAGCAGGCCGACAAGCCCGACCAGTTGCGCCGCGTGCAAGGGCCGCGGGCGTCGCAGGTACTGCACCAGCAGCGCGACGAAAGCGACCAGGAACACCAGGTAGGTCAGCTGCGCGAGGCTCATCCAGGCGCCGTGCAACGCCGGCCAGTGAATCTGCGCCAGCCAGTCGGCGATGCCCTGTGGATAACGGCGTCCGAGCGCGAAGGCCACCGCACTGACCGCCAGCAGGACCAGCGCCCGCGCCAGCATGTCCTGGGCCAGGTGCGAACGCTCCTCCCAGCAGCCGTAGAGGGCGTAGAGCATCGGCAACAGCAGGCAGATCAGGTGAAAGACCAGGACGGCGTCGTCCCTGACCTGGCCGTTGTCACGGAAGTGATCGACCTGGATATCGAGCATGAAGTAGCCGACGTACAGCACCAGCAGCAGGAAGACCTCGCGCTGGCGGCCATAGGCCAGACAGAAGGCGCCGCCGAGCAGCAACAGCAGGGTCGGCAGGACATTGAACAGGGAGATGAAGAATTCGCTGAGCACCGGCAGCCGGGCAGCCACGAACGCGCCGACCAGCAACGGCAGCGAGGAGAGGAAATGGCTGAGGCGCAGATTGGCCGGACGGATCACGCGGACACCCTGAGCAAGAGATGAAGGCATTCTGCCTGCTTCGATGATTGAAAACAGCGACAGGATGCGACATTCCCTTCAGTACGACGCGCAAAAACGCAAACGCCGCCCCGAAGGGCGGCGTTTGCGATCAACCGTGACGGAATCAGAAGCCGAGCGCGAAGTGCTCTTCGTCCATGTCCATCAGGTTGCTGGCGCCGGACAGCATGGTCTCGACGTGCGCGCGAGTGCGCGGCAGGATGCGCGCGAAGTAGAAGCGGGCAGTCTGCAGCTTGGCCTTGTAGAAGGCCTCGTCACCCGCACCGGCAGCCAGTTTCTCGGCAGCCAGGCGCGCCATGTCGGCCCAGAAGTAGGCCAGGCAGGCGTAACCGGAGTACATCAGGTAGTCCACCGAAGCGGCACCGACTTCCTCGCGATCCTTCATCGCCGCCATGCCGATCTTCATGGTGATGTCGCCCCACTCCTTGTTCAGCTTGGCCAGCGGCTCGACGAATTCCTTGACGGCGTCGTTGCCCTCGTTGGCCTGGCAGAACTTGTGCACGATCTTGGTGAAGTTCTTCAGCGCGCCGCCCTGAGTCATCAGCACCTTGCGGCCCAGCAGGTCGAGCGCCTGAACGCCGGTGGTGCCTTCGTACATCATGGAGATGCGGCAGTCACGCAGGTTCTGCTCCATGCCCCACTCGCTGATGAAGCCATGGCCACCGTAGATCTGCATGCCGTGGGAAGCGGACTCGAAGCCCACTTCGGTCATGAAGGCCTTGGCGATCGGCGTCAGGAACGCCAGCAGCTCGTCGGCGACCTTCTTCTCTTCTTCGTTGTCGCTGTGCTGAACGATGTCCACCTGCTTGGCGGTGAAGTAGACCATGGCACGGTTGCCTTCGGCGAAGGCCTTCATGGTCAGCAGCATGCGGCGCACATCCGGATGCACGATGATCGGGTCAGCGGCTTTTTCCGGCGCTTTCGGGCCAGTCAGCGAACGCATCTGCAGACGCTCACGGGCGTACTTGATGCCACCCTGGAAGCCGACTTCGGCGTGGGCCAGGCCTTGCAGCGCGGTACCCAGACGAGCGGTGTTCATGAAGGTGAACATGCAGTTCAGGCCCTTGTTGGCCGGGCCGATCAGGAAGCCGGTGGCGCCGTCGAAGTTCATCACGCAGGTGGCGTTGCCGTGGATGCCCATCTTGTGCTCGATGGAGCCACAGGAAACGGCATTGCGCTCGCCTACGCCGCCATCGGCGTTGGGCATGAACTTCGGCACGATGAACAGCGAGATACCCTTGGTACCGGCCGGTGCATCGGGCAGGCGGGCCAGGACGATATGGACGATGTTGCCGGCCATGTCGTGCTCACCCGCAGAGATGAAGATCTTGGTGCCGGTGACCTTGTAGCTGCCGTCGGCCTGCGGTTCGGCCTTGGTGCGCAGCATGCCCAGGTCGGTACCGCAATGCGGCTCGGTCAGGCACATGGTGCCGGTCCACTCGCCGGATACCAGCTTGGTCAGGTAGGTGTGCTTCTGCTCGTCGGTACCGTGGGCGCTCAGGGTGTTCATCGCACCGTGGGAGAGGCCCGGGTACATGCCCCACGACCAGTTGGCCGAACCGACCATTTCGCTGATCGCCAGACCCAGCGACTCCGGCAGACCCTGACCGCCGTGCTCGACGTCATGGGCCAGGCTCGGCCAGCCGCCTTCGACGAACTGCTGATAGGCCTCCTTGAAGCCCGTCGGGGTTTTCACACCGGACTCGCTCCAGGTGCAGCCTTCGGTGTCACCCACGCGGTTCAGCGGCGACAGGACCTGCTCGCAGAACTTCGCGCCTTCCTCGAGGATGGCGTCGACCATGTCCGGAGTGGCGTCCTGGCAACCTGGCAGGCTCTGGTAGTGCGCTTCGTAGCCCAGCAGCTCGTCACGAACGAAACGAATGTCACGCAAGGGGGCCTTGTAGTCAGGCATAGCGGTAAACCTCTGCGGTGGATTCCTAGTAGTTGGGGTGACCGTCTTGGCGGTCGCTCTCGGGATCACTCCCGGCTGCCCGGCCACGAGGCTGCGGCCGAAGCAATCAAACAGGCGTTTGAAACATACGTTTACGCCAACCCCTTGTCAAGCGCTGCCAATCGCCCCGTCACGCGACCAGATCGATGCCGGGCTCCGACGACGGCAACTCGCCCAGGCGCCGGTACAGGTCAAGGTCAGGTGCGGGCGGCACGGCCTGCTGGCCCTGCTCGTCAGACGCCTCCTGGGCTTGCCGTTCGTCGTCACGCCCCTTGCTCTCCTCGCTGGCGCTGGCGGCTTCGTCGCGGCGCAGCTCGGCCAGCTCCACCCGCGCCTGCGCCGCCTTGGCCTGGGCCTGGGCGGCCACGCGCAGATCCTGCGCGGAGGGCTCGGCGGGTGCGAGGGCGGCACGCAGCACGACTTCCATCTTGCGCAAGGTGGCTTCGGGGTCATTGGGAACAGCGGCCGTGTCGATGCCGACCTCGCCGGAGACGGCATAGCGCTGGCCGTCAGGGCCACGCTTGAAGCTGTAGGTCGGTGAACCGGCGTACTGCCCGCCGACAGCCGCATGGGCCTGTTCGTGGGTGCGCACTTCGCGATCGCGCTGAACCAGATCGGCGATCTCCAGCTGCTGCTGGCGCTGCTCCCGGGGGCTGGCTTCGGCGCTGTCGTCCGTCGTATCGGTGGAGGCACGGTCAGCCTCTTCGCGCCCGGAGGCGCTGGAATTCGCCTGCTGCTCCTGCGGCGCGGTCACGGGTGCCTGGTCGGCACGGGCGATATCGGGGGAAACGTCGGACGAGAGGGGCCGAGCCGAAGAGAAGGACGGCGCAGGGACGAAAGGTGGCACGCTGTTGCCGATCTGCATGTGCTCCCTCCTACCCCGTTGCAGGCCGCATCCACGGCCGGGGTGGAACTACTTACGCACGCGTGTCGATGAGCGTACCCAGCACCTCATCGGCGGTTTCCACGACACGTGAGCTGGCCCGCACCTCGTTCTCGCCAACGCGCAAGGCGACCAGGCTTTCCGCCAGGTCGGGGCGCGTCTGCTCGGCAGACTGTGGCGTGGGGTTCACCTGGTTCTGCGGTGGCGTCTGGCTGGGCTGCTGCGGCTCGGTCACCGCGTTGCTGGCGATGTCGCTGGCCGCCTGCTCGACACGGCGTTGCCCGGCCTGGATGCCGTTCAAGCCCGAACTGAATGCATTGCTGGAGATTTCCATCGGCAGCTCCCAAGGGGAAATAAAACCTGATGCTACGTATTGAAGCAGAAGTCGGCTAAAAAATGTACAGACAAAAGGCTATGGTCCGCCGGCTGTTTATTCCCAGTCGGCCAGACGTTCCAGCGCCAAGTGCTGCGCCACCGCTGCGGCGCTCGCATCTGCCAGGTACGGCAGCCGGCCCAGGCACGGGGCGGGCAATCGCTCGCCCAGGGTCGCCAGGTTCTCTTCCAGGCGCGAGGTCTGCGGGTCGACGATATTGGCGACCCAGCCGGCAAGCTCGAGCCCGTCACGTTCGATGGCCTCGGCCGTCAGGACCGCGTGGTTGATGCAGCCCAGACGTACACCCACGACCAGGATCACCGGTATCGCCAGCGCCTGGGCCAGATCCGACAGACTCTCGCGCCCGGCCAGGGGTACACGCCAGCCACCGGCACCTTCGACCAGGGAGAAGTCGGCGTTCCTTGCCAGGATCGCGCGTACCGGGCTGGCCAGGCTGGCGACAGTCAACTCGACGCCGACCTCGCGCGCCGCCAGGTGCGGCGCGATCGCCGGTTCGAACGCCAGCGGGTTGACCTCCTCGTAGCGCAGCGGCAGCGAACACTGCGCCAGCAGGGCCAGTGCATCGTCATTGCGCAACCCGTGCGGCGTTCGCTGGCAACCGGAGGCGACCGGCTTGGCCGCCGCAGTACTCAACCCACGCAGGCGGGCAGCATGCAGCAGGCCGGCAGCGATGGTGGTCTTGCCGATCTCGGTATCCGTCCCCGTGACGAAGTAGGCGTGCGTCATGACGATGTCTCCCGTCGCTGCTATCCGAAGGTGTCTTTCTGGCGGGCGATTGCGGGCCGCCGCTAGGCGACGCCAGCAACGTCGCCCGGAAGTTTCTGCAACACGCCGTAGACCACCTGATAGGTGGCAGGCAGCCCGGCGGGTTGACGCAAGCGTTCGTAGGCCTCGACCAGCGCGCGAATGCGCGCACGCCCGGTCAGGCCGCCCGGCCGGCCAGGGTTGAGGTTGTGCGCGCCGAGGTCCTTGAGCGAAGTGGTCAGGCTGCGCAGGTCGGGGAAATGCAGCGTTTGCGCCTGGCGCTGCAGGCTCAGCACCTGCATGCCACTGGCGGCGCAACACTGCTGGTAGTCCTCGAACCGGCGGAAGCGATTGACGTGGACGAAGCCGTCGACCGCCTGCCAGCTGTCGCGCAACTCCTGCAGGGTGCCGACGCACAGGCTGGAGAACGCGAGCGCGCCGCCGGGGCGCAACACCCACTGCGCTTCGCTCAGCACGCGCGGGAAATCGGCGCACCACTGCAGCGCCAGGCTGGAGAACAGCAGGTCGACGCTGGCCGCCTGCAGCGGCAGGGCCTCGGCATCACCGGCGATGAAGTGCGCGGCGCCCCCCTGGGGCCTGGCATGACGCAGCATGCCTTCGGCAATGTCCAAGGCCAACCCCGTCCCCTGCCCGTAGCGCTCGCCAAGGGCGCGGGTGAAATAACCGGTGCCGCTGCCCAGGTCCAGCCAGCGATGCGGCTGCAGCGAAACCGGCAGACGCGCCAGCAGTTGCGTGCCGACATGGCGCTGCAGCTCGGCCACGGCATCGTAGCTCGCCGCCGCTCGCGAGAACGACGCCGCCACCTGGCGCTTGTCCGGCAGGGCCGCCGTGCTCACCTCGGCGTCGGAGCCCTGCGCGCGTTCGGAACGCTCAGCCATCGTCGGACTCACGGATGAAATCCAGCATCAGCGCCGCCACGCTGTCAGCCTGCTCGTGCACGAAGGCATGACCACAACCCTCCAGCACATCCACCTCGCCCGCCGGCAACAGCGCCAGCAGCGCGTCGCCCGCCGCAGCCGGGACCAGGGCGTCCAGCTCGGCCAGCAGATGCAGCTGCGCCCCGCCGAAGGCCGCCAGCGGCGCACGATTGTCGAGGCTCGCCAGAACCCGCAGGCCGGCGAGCAGTGCCGCCTCGTCACCCGCGAGCAGGTGGGCCTGCAGCTGCCGCGACAGGCCGCGCGCATCTGCAGCGCCCTGGGCACAGAGCATGGCGAAGCGTTTCAGGGTCGCGCCGGCATTTGCCTGGCAGCCCTGGTAGAACGCGTTGTAGGTGTCCTCGGCCAGCGCCTGCGGCCAGCGCTCGCTGGCCACGAAGCAGGCATTGCTGGCCAGGGTAATCAGGCCGCGGCAACGCGCGCCGCGCCGCGCCGCCAGGGCAGCGGCGAGCATGCCGCCCAGCGACCAGCCGGCCAGCCAGCAACCATCGGCCAGACGCGCATCCAGCTCGTCGAGCCAGTCCCCGGCAGACGCGGAGGCCAGCCTGGGCAGTGCGGCGACCTGCACCTGGCACTCGCCACCCAGTGCATCCGCGAGGGGTTGCAGCACGGCCGCATCGAAGCCCCAGCCGGGCAGCAGAATCAGTTTCTCAGTCATCGGTGTGCACCTGGGGCCAGCATTCGGCCAAGGCTTCGAGCAGCAGTTCGAGCTGCGCTGCGCTATGGGCGGCGGAGAGGGTCACGCGCAGGCGCGCGCTGCCGGCCGGCACGGTCGGCGGACGGATGGCGCCGACCAGCATGCCGCGCGCCTTGAGCAACGCAGAAAGCTTCAGGGCACGGGCGCTGTCACCCACCAGGATCGGCTGAATCGGCGTCGGGCTGTCCATCAGGTCCAGGCCGATCTCGCTGGCGCCCTGACGGAAGCGGGCAATCAGCCCGGCCAGGTGTTCGCGGCGCCAGCTCTCGGTACGCAGCAGCTCCAGGCTCTTCAGCGTGGCGCAGGCCACGGCGGGCGGCTGGCTGGTGGTGTAGATATAGGGGCGGGCGAACTGGATCAGCGTCTCGATCAGCTCTTCGCTGCCAGCGACGAAGGCACCGGCGGTACCAAAGGCCTTGCCCAGGGTGCCGACCAGCACCTGCACGTCATCCTGGCCCAGGCCGAAATGTTCGACGATGCCAGCGCCGGTCGCCCCCAACGGGCCAAAGCCATGGGCGTCGTCGACCATCACCCAGGCATCCTTGAGCCGCGCCTCGGCGCACAGCGCCGGCAGGTCGGCCAGGTCGCCATCCATGCTGAACACCCCATCGGTGACCACCAGGCAGTTGCCGCTGGCCTTGCGCAGGCGATTGGCCAGGCTGACCGCATCGTTGTGCAGGTAGCGCGAGAAGCGCGCGCCGGACAGCAGGCCGGCGTCGAGCAGCGACGCGTGGTTGAGGCGATCCTCCAGCACGCTGTCACCCTGGCCGAGCAGCGCGGTGACGACGGCGAGGTTGGCCATGTAGCCCGTGGAGAACAGCAGCGCGCGCGGGCGTCCGGTGAACGCGGCGAGCGCCTCTTCCAACTCATGGTGAGGCGTGCTGTGGCCGATCACCAGGTGCGACGCGCCGCCACCGACGCCCCATTGCTCCGCGCCCTGCTGCAGCGCGCGAATCACCTCGGGGTGGTTGGCCAGGCCCAGGTAATCGTTGGAGCAGAACGCCAGCAGCTCCTGGTCATCAGCACGCACCTGTGGACCCTGCGGGGTCTGCAGCAGAGGACGGCTGCGGAACAGGTCGGCTGCCTGGCGCTCGGCCAGGCGGGCAGCAAGATCGAAAGACATGGCAGGCACCGGAGAACGGTGGATAACCGCAAGCGGGTCAGCCACCCTGCGCATGACCTCGGGCTGCGCAGGGCGGATGACGCTTCATTCATCCACCTGGGAGATATCAGGCCGAGGCCGCGTTGTAGAACAGCTGGGAATCGCGTTGCTCGACCAGGGCCTGCTCGATGGCTGCCTGGTGCACCTCGTCGGCATGTTCCTCGCGCTCTTCCGGCTTGATGCCGAGGCGCTTGAACAGGGCCATGTCCTTGTCGGCCTGCGGGTTGGCGGTGGTCAGCAGCTTCTCGCCGTAGAAGATCGAGTTGGCACCGGCCATGAAGGCCAGGGCCTGCATCTGCTCGTTCATCTGCTCGCGACCGGCGGACAGGCGCACATGGGACTGCGGCATCATGATGCGCGCCACCGCCAGGGTGCGGATGAAGTCGAACGGATCGACGTCCTTCTCTTCGGCCAGCGGCGTGCCCTTGACCTTGACCAGCATGTTGATCGGTACGCTTTCCGGGTGCTCGGGCAGGTTGGCCAGCTGGATCAGCAGCCCGGCGCGGTCGTCCACCGACTCGCCCATGCCGAGAATGCCGCCGGAGCAGATCTTCATGCCCGCCTCGCGCACGTAGGCCAGGGTCTGCAGGCGCTCGCCGTAGGTGCGCGTGGTGATGATGTTGCCGTAGAACTCCGGCGAGGTGTCGAGGTTGTGGTTGTAGTAGTCCAACCCCGCATCGGCCAGCGCCTGGGTCTGTTCCTGGTCCAGACGACCGAGGGTCATGCAGGTTTCCAGGCCGAGCTTCTTCACGCCTTTGACCATTTCCAGCACGTAGGGCATGTCCTTGGCCGACGGATGCTTCCACGCCGCGCCCATGCAGAAGCGCGTCGAGCCGATGGCCTTGGCCTCGGCCGCCGCCTCCAGCACCTTCTGCACCTCCATCAGCTTTTCCTTGTCCAGGCCCGTGTTGTAGTGGCCGGACTGCGGGCAGTACTTGCAGTCCTCCGGGCAGGCACCGGTCTTGATCGACAGCAGGGTCGAGACCTGCACGCGGTTGGGATCGAAGTGCGCGCGGTGTACCGTCTGCGCCTGGAACAGCAGATCGTTGAAGGGCTGCTCGAACAGCGCGCGAACTTCGGCGAGGGACCAATCGTGGCGGGCGGTGGTTGCTGCGGTTGCGCTCATCTGGGAAATCCTTCGACGCTTGGTGGCATCTGTTTGAGGGGGCATTCAGGCTCAGGCCATCATAAGTGGCAGTTGGATGCTGTCAACCGCAAGAAAGGCACAGGTTTACCACTGATCACATATTGATCGATCGAACTTCCATCATGGCATCTTGCCCAATGCCTATCGCCAATACAGGACGCTTGCATGCAGGTAGAAGGTTTCTTCGAAGGACTCGGCCAGGTACTGGGTCGCGCCATCCGTTTCGTCGTGGACGTGCTGTCCGGTGCGCTGGGAGCCGTTGCCGATGCGTTCGACGATTTCCTCCGCGGCCTGGCCAGCGCCATCGGCATGGACGTCTCGATCTTCAGCATCATCCTGCTGTTCATCGGCCTGCTGTTTCTCTACAACGGCGTGCGTGCGCTGCTGAGACGCTCGATCATCGGCGGGGTCATCTGGCTGTTCCTCGGCCTGGTGGTGATGGGCTGGTTGATTCGCTGAGACCTGCTAGGCTCGGGGCTCCGTCGCTCAAGGATGAGCCGTCATGCCCGGATTCGACCTGCGTTCGCTGCAACGCCTCGGCTGGTTGCGCCTGCGGCGCCACTGCCAACTGTGCGACGACGCCAACGACCACCCCACGCACGGCATCTGCACGGCCTGTGAAGCCGAGCTGCCCTGGCTGGGCGCGCATTGCCTGGTCTGCGCCGTACCCTTGCTCGCGCAAGGTCTGACCTGCGGCGCCTGCCAGAAGAAGGCGCCAGGCTTCACCCACGTGGAAGCGCCGTGGCGCTATGCCTTCCCGGTAGACAGCCTGATCACCCGCTTCAAGCACCAGGGCCAGTGGCCGCACGGTCGCCTGCTCGCCGAGTTGCTGGCCGAGCACCTGCGCCACGCCTATGCCGAGGGCCTGCCCAGGCCACAGGCCTTGCTGCCGGTGCCACTGGCTCAGCGGCGGCAACGGCAGCGTGGCTTCAACCAGGCGCAGATGCTCGCCGACTGGCTGGGCGCCAGCCTGCAGTTGCCGGTTCACGGCGACTGGTTGCGGCGCCCGCTCGATACCCCTGCGCAGCAGGGGCTGAACGCCGCCACGCGCAAGCGCAACCTGCGCCAGGCATTCGCCCTGGAGCCGCAGGCCCAGCTCCGCGGCGCTCATCTGGCGCTGGTCGATGACGTGCTGACCACGGGCGCGACCGCCAGCAGCATCGCCCAGCTGCTGCACCGCGCCGGGGCGTCACGCATCGACGTTTACTGCCTGGCCCGCACGCCAGCACCGGGTGACGGCTGACTTGACGTGCCGGGCGCAGTCACGCACCGTGCCCGACATTCTTCTCGCCTGCCCGTCCGCCATGTCTCAGCTCGACCCTCTCGCGCAACTACTCAGCCGTCGCCCCAAACGCCTGGCCCTGCTGGAACGGATTGCCGAGCTGGGCTCCATCACCCGCGCCGCCAAGGCCGCCGGGCTGAGCTACAAGGCGGCCTGGGACGCCATCGACGAGCTGAACAATCTTTCCGAGCAGCCGCTGGTCAGCCGCAGCGTCGGCGGCAAGGGCGGTGGCGGCGCACGCCTGACGCCAGCCGGCGAGCGCCTGCTGGCCCTGCACCAGCGCGTGCAGGCGCTGCAGGCCCAGTTGCTGCTGGCCGCCGAGGACGACGCCGACCTGCAACTGCTCGGCCGCCTGATGCTGCGCACCAGCGCGCGCAACCAGCTCGCCGGTCGCGTGCGTGCGATTCATCCTTGCGGGCACAACGACCTGATCGATATCGAGCTGCCGGGCGGTGAGCGGCTGCAGGCGCAGATCACCCATGACAGCACGGACAACCTGCACCTGCAGCCGGGCAGCAACGTCGTCGCCCTGATCAAAGCCGGCTGGCTGGAACTGCACCCGCTGCACGCGCCCCGCGACGAACAGCGCAATGCCCTCGAAGGGCGCATCGAACAGATCATTCCGGCGCTCGACGGCCCCAGCGAAGTACGCATCGGCCTGGCCAGCGGCCAGACCCTGTGCGCCTTGATCGCCGCCGAGCAGCTGACCGCACTGGGCCTGAACCGCGACGACCCGGTCCGTGCCCAGTTCGCCGCCAGTCAGGTGCTGCTCGGCACCCAGCTGTAGCGCACCGGCGACAACCAGCCCCCGGTGCCTCGCGCAAGCCGGTAGACTGGGCGCCCACTTGTGCGGAGCCGTTCATGAGCCATCCTTTTTCGACCCTCACCCCGGACCTGGTGCTCGACGCTGTGGAAAGCCTCGGCTACCTCAGCGACGCTCGCGTGCTGGCGCTGAACAGCTACGAGAACCGCGTCTATCAGGTCGGCATCGAGGGCGAGACGCCGCTGATCGCCAAGTTCTACCGCCCTGATCGCTGGAGCGACGCGGCGATCCGTGAAGAGCATGCCTTCAGCGCCGAGCTGGCCGAGCATGAGGTGCCGGTGGTGGCGCCGCTGTCACGCAACGGCGAGACGCTGTTCGCGCATGGCGGTTTTCGCTTCGCCCTGTTCCCGCGCCGTGGTGGCCGCGCCCCGGAGCCCGGCAATCTCGACCAGCTGTATCGCCTCGGCCAGTTGCTCGGGCGCATGCACGCCATCGGCGCCAGTCGTCCGTTCGCCCACCGCGAGACCCTGGCGGAGGACAACTTCGGCCATGCCGCCCTGGGCGCGCTGCTCGACGGCGGTTTCGTTCCGAAAAGCCTGCTGCCGGCCTACGAGTCGGTCGCCCGCGACCTGCTGGCGCGCCTCGACGAGCTGTTCTCCCGCGTGCGCTACCAGGCCATCCGCCTGCATGGTGACTGCCACCCCGGCAACCTGCTGTGCCGCGATGACAGCTTCCATATGGTCGACCTGGATGACTGCCGCATGGGCCCGGCCGTGCAGGACCTGTGGATGATGCTGGCCGGCGAACGCCATGAGCGCCTCGGTCAGCTTGCAGAACTGGTCGATGGCTATCAGGAATTCCATGATTTCGCCGCCCGCGAACTGCCGCTGATCGAGGGCCTGCGCGCTCTGCGCCTGATGCACCACAGCGCCTGGATCGCACGGCGCTGGGACGACCCGGCCTTCCCCCTGGCCTTTCCCTGGTTCGCCGGCGAGCGCTACTGGGGCGACCAGATTCTCGCCCTGCGCGAGCAGCTGGCTGCGCTGGATGAGGAGCCGTTGCGGCTGTTCTGAAACCTGGCCTGGCTGCGCGCCCGGCGTGAATCCGAGCCACGCCCTGGCGTGAGGTCATTGCGGCTATACGGGAGATGGAGCCTTCGCGGCTGAAGCCGCTCCTACCGGTGTTCGCCTGTGCCGTAGGAGCGGCTTCAGCCGCGATGCTTGCCGTTCCATCCCGCGGCCCCGGATCGCATCCGGGCTACCCAGCGGCTGCGCCGGCCCCGCATACCGATACAGTTGCGCGCACCGCGTAAAGTTTGCCTTACGACTTTCCCCCAGGCCTGGGCAGCCAGGGAAACTGAACGGACAGACAAGTCCGGGGCCAGAAGACTAGAATTTGCCGGCCCCTCAAGCCGCCCCAGCAAGGATCATCGATGGCCACCGCCAACCCGCAGCGCGGGTACATTCTGGGCCTTACCGCCTACATCATCTGGGGCCTGTTCCCCCTCTACTTCAAAGCCCTGCAAAGCGTACCCGCGATGGAAATCATCGTTCATCGCGTGCTCTGGTCGGCGCTGTTCGGCGGCTTGCTGCTGTTCGTCTGGAAGCACCCTGGCTGGTGGCGCGAGCTGCGTGACAACCCCAGGCGCCTGGCGGTGCTCGCCGGCTGCGGCCTGCTGATCGCCACCAACTGGCTGGTGTACGTCTGGGCGGTGAACAACGGGCGCATGATCGAGGCCAGCCTGGGCTACTACATCAACCCGCTGATCAACGTTCTGCTCGGCCTGCTGATCCTCGGCGAACGCCTGCGCCGCCTGCAGTGGCTGGCCGTCGCGCTGGCCGCGCTGGGCGTGCTGCAGCAGCTCTGGCAGGTCGGCAGCCTGCCCTGGGTCTCACTGGTGCTGGCCCTGACCTTCGGTTTCTACGGGCTGATTCGCAAGCAGGCGCCAGTGGCGGCCCTGCCCGGCCTGGTGGTGGAAACCTGGCTGCTGCTGCCGTTGGCACTGGGCTGGCTGCTCCTGCACCCGGCGGCCACGAGCAGCCAGGCAAGCTTCTGGACCAGCAGCGAGGCCCTCTGGCTGGCGGCGGCAGGCCCGATCACCCTGGTGCCGCTGGTGTGCTTCAATGCGGCGGCGCGGCACCTGCCCTACACCACGCTGGGCTTTCTGCAGTACCTGGCGCCCACGCTGGTGCTGCTGCAGGCCATCCTGCTGTTCGACGAGCATTTCTCGCCGAGCACCCTGCTCGCCTTTGCCTGCATCTGGGCTGCGCTGATTGTATACAGCATCGATATCTGGCTGAGCCTGCGCAAGCGTTCGCCCGTTCGATAGGCAGCAGGAGGCGGCGCCGAGGCGTTGCGCGCCGTGCTCGCTGCACAGAAAACGCTCAGCGGGCTGCAGGCCGCGTCGCTCCTGGCGCCGCCTCGTTCACCCCAGGCTTATCCACAGATCCATCCCCGGCATTTGTGCACAAGCCATTGATCCTGCTGATTTTTTAGCCAGATAACGAAAAGCCCCGGCGCACTAGGTGGTGCGTCGGGGCTCCCCAGTTTATCCACAGGCTGATCCACGCAGGCCGTGGATATCAGTCCTCGGCACGCAGGTTCAGCTCGACCATCAGGTCATCGGCCAGGGTCTCCAGGCGTGCCTGCAACTGCTCCAGTTCCAGCGACTCGGGCACCGCCAACATGGCTTCGGCGGTGAACAGCAGCTCGCCGCTCATGGGCGCCGGCGCCACTTCCGTCAGCAGGTTTTCCAGGTTGACGCCCTGCTCGGCAAGCACACGGGTGATGTCGCGGACGATACCCGGACGGTCGTTACCCACCAGTTCCAGGCGAATCGAGGTGAAGCGTCCGCCGGGCTCGCTGCCACTGGCCGCCAGTTGCACGCGAATCCCCTGTGCGCTCAGGGCTTCGAGCTCCCGGATCAGCGCGCCATGCGCCTCGCCCGGCACGTCCACCCGCACGATCCCGGCGAACTGCCCGGCCATGCGCGCCATGCGGCTCTCCAGCCAGTTGCCGCCGTGGGCCGCGACGCAGCCAGCCAGGCGCTCGACCAGGCCGGGTTGATCCGCGGCAATCACCGTCAATACCAGATGATCCATCTACTGCCCCTCTCTCATGTCATAGCCACAGGGTCAGCGCTTCAGCGCCAGCCAATAGGTAAGGAACTGTTCGTCACGCACATAGCCGAGACGCTCGTAGAGACGCTGCCCGGCCAGGTTGCTCTTCGCCGTCTCCAGCTGCAGGCCACAGGCACCCGTGGCCTCGGCGTGGGCACGGGCCGCGTTCATCAGCGCCTCGCCGACACCTGCGCGGCGGGACGCTTCGTCCACATACAGATCGCTGAGCAGCCAAGCCGGTTCCAGCGCCAGCGAGGAGAACAACGGATAGAGCTGGACGAACCCCTGGGCAACGCCCTGCGCGTCGCGGGCGATGAACAGCTGCGCGTCGCCGCGTTGCAGGCGCTCGCCGAGGAAATCCGCGATATCCGACTCTGCCCTCGGCACCTGGTAGAAACGCAGGTAGCCGGCGAACAGACGCACGAGATCGACCAGGTCATTGGCACTAGCAGCAGATACCGTCATGAGGCACTCCAGAATGCATGACAGGCAGTATAGGCGAGGCGGCGTAGGCCATATTCGCGTGCTTGTCAGTAGCCAGAGCAATTAATCGTGTACGTTTTTACGATTTTTATGAAACAATGACACTCTTTTTTGCACACACAGCGTATCGATAATGACCAAAAAGACCTTTTCGGTCGCGGACTGACGTATCCCCACTGCATTTCCCCCGAATCTTGATGTAGTATGCCGCGCCTTGGACTACAAGACGGCAAGGCCGTCTCCGACGAGCCTCTTCAAAGGCGTAGTCGATGGCAACGCAGGTAGTTTCAGAGGGGCCCGAAGTGGCTTTTGAGTAGAGCTCAGAGAGAGTGAGGCAAGTGATGACTGAACGCGTTCAAGTCGGTGGCCTGCAGGTCGCCAAAGCCCTGTACGACTTCGTGAACAACGAAGCCATCCCCGGTACCGGCATCGCTGCCGACAGCTTCTGGGCTGGCGCCGCCGCGGTCATCAAGGACCTGGCACCGAAGAACCGTGCCCTGCTGGCCAAGCGTGACGAGCTGCAGGCGCAGATCGATGCCTGGCACCAGGCGCGCCAGGGTCAGGCTCATGACGCCGCTGCCTACAAGGCCTTCCTGCAGGAGATCGGCTACCTGCTGCCGGAGCCGCAGGACTTCCAGGCCACCACGCAGAACGTCGACGAAGAGATCGCCCGCCTGGCCGGCCCGCAGCTGGTCGTGCCGGTCATGAACGCCCGCTTCGCCCTCAACGCCTCGAACGCCCGCTGGGGTTCGCTGTACGACGCACTGTACGGCACCGACGTGATCAACGAAGAAGGTGGCGCCGAGAAGGGCAAGGGCTACAACAAGGTCCGTGGCGACAAGGTCATCGCCTTCGCTCGCGCCTTCCTCGACGAGGCCGCTCCGCTGGCCGCCGGCTCGCATGTCGATTCCAGCGCCTACAAGATCGTCGACGGCAAGCTGGTCGTCGGCCTCAAGGGCGGCAGCAACACCGGCCTGCGCGACGACGCGCAACTGGTCGGCTTCCAGGGTGACGCCAGCGCACCGGTCGCGGTTCTGCTCAAGCACAATGGCCTGCACTTCGAAATCCAGATCGATGCCAGCAGCCCCATCGGCAGCACCGACGCCGCCGGCGTGAAAGACGTGCTGATGGAAGCAGCGCTGACCACCATCATGGACTGCGAAGACTCCGTCGCCGCCGTCGATGCCGACGACAAGGTCGTGGTCTACAAGAACTGGCTGGGCCTGATGAAGGGCGACCTGGCCGAGGAAGTGTCCAAGGGCGGCAGCACCTTCACCCGCACCATGAACCCGGACCGCGTCTACACCAAGGTCGACGGTGGCGAACTGACCCTGCACGGCCGTTCGCTGCTGTTCGTGCGCAACGTCGGTCACCTGATGACCAACCCGGCCATCCTCGATGCCGAGGGCAACGAGATTCCGGAAGGCATCCAGGACGCGCTGTTCACCAGCCTGATCGCGGTGCACAACCTGAACGGCAACACCAGCCGCAAGAACACCCGCACCGGCAGCGTCTACATCGTCAAACCGAAGATGCACGGCCCGGAAGAAGTCGCCTTCACCAGCGAGATCTTCGCCCGCGTCGAGGATGTGCTGGGCCTGGCCCGCAACACCCTGAAAGTCGGCATCATGGACGAAGAGCGCCGCACCACCGTCAACCTCAAGGCCTGCATCAAGGCCGCCAGCGAGCGCGTGGTGTTCATCAACACCGGCTTCCTCGACCGTACCGGTGACGAGATCCACACCTCCATGGAAGCGGGCGCGGTCGTGCGCAAGGCCGCCATGAAGAGCGAAGCCTGGATCGGTGCCTACGAGAACAACAACGTCGACGTCGGCCTGGCCACCGGCCTGCAGGGCCGTGCGCAGATCGGCAAGGGCATGTGGGCGATGCCGGACCTGATGGCCGCCATGCTCGAGCAGAAAGTCGCGCACCCGCTGTCCGGCGCCAACACCGCCTGGGTCCCGTCGCCGACCGCCGCCACCCTGCACGCCCTGCACTACCACAAGGTCGACGTGTTCGCCCGTCAGGCCGAGCTGGCCAAGCGCACCCCGGCGTCGGTGGATGACATCCTGACCATCCCGCTGGCCAAGGACACCAACTGGTCAGCGGAAGAAATCCGCAACGAGCTGGACAATAACGCGCAAGGCATCCTCGGCTACGTGGTGCGCTGGATCGACCAGGGCGTCGGCTGCTCCAAGGTGCCAGACATCAACGATGTCGGCCTGATGGAAGACCGCGCCACCCTGCGTATCTCCAGCCAGCTGCTGGCCAACTGGCTGCGCCACGGCATCGTCAGCGAGGCGCAGGTGGTCGAGAGCCTCAAGCGCATGGCACCGGTGGTCGACCGCCAGAACGCGGCCGACCCGCTGTATCGCCCGATGGCCCCGGACTTCGACAGCAACGTCGCCTTCCAGGCCGCGCTGGAGCTGGTCGTCGAAGGCTGCAAGCAGCCCAACGGCTACACCGAGCCGGTCCTGCACCGCCGTCGCCGCGAGTACAAGGCCAAGAACGGCCTGTGATACCCGCGCAGCAGGTATGAAAAAACCGCCCCTCGGGGCGGTTTTTTATTGGACGGTCGCGGCTCAAGCCCCTTCCGCAGAAGCAGGCCTGTGCAGCTAGCGCTTGGCCTGCGCCGTCTTGTCCAGCGAGACGCCGGTGGTATTGCCCAGCAGGCTGGCGGTCGCGGTCTGGACGAAGGCCGACAGCTTGCGCTCCAGGTCCGTACGCGCCTGGGCGTCATCGATCACCTCGGCACCTGCGTCGTGGCCCAGCTGGTAGCGATACAGGCGCGCGTCACGGTCACGTGGTTTGACCAGGATGCGGTCACCGCTCACCAGGCCCACGGTCTGGTCACTGCCGGACGGCTTGATCACCGCCACCCCCGCATCACCCGGCGGCAGCGCCAGCAGGTCGCGTCCCCAGCACTGCGCCTGCACCGGCAGGCCCAGGCGCCCGACGATGGTCGGCACCACGTCGATCTGGCTGCCGACGGTATCGCGGCTGCTGCCGAAGGTCTCCTGCACGCCCGGACCGATCATCAGCAGCGGGATGCTGAAGCGCGACAGGTCCATCTCGGTGATCTGTTCATCGTTGCCGAAGCCGTGATCGCCCAGCACCACGAACAGGGTGTCCTTGAAGTAGGGCTCCTGACGCGCCTTGGCGAAGAACTGCCCCAGCGCCCAGTCGGCGTAGCGCATGGCGGTCAGGTGCTCGTCGAGCGAACCGTGGCCGGTGACGCGCTCGACCGGCAGGTTTTCCGGCAAGGCGTAAGGGGTGTGGTTGGAGAGCGTCTGCAGCAGCGCATAGAAGGGCTTGCCCTGGCGCCCCAGCCTGGCCAGCTCGTCGGCACCACGGCTGAACATGTCCTGGTCGGAGACACCCCAGGTCGGGTCGATGAACACCGGGTCGACGAAGTCCTCGCGGCCGACGAAATTGCGCATGCCCTGGTTGGCGAAGAAGCCGGACTGGTTGTCCCAGGCGAAACTGCCATTGTAGACGTAGACGTCATCGTAGCCACGGGCACTGAGCAGCTGCGGCAGCCCGGAGAACTGGTGGCTACCCTCGGGCATGCGCATCAGGTACTCGAACGCCGGCAGGTTGGGGAAGCAGGCCATGGTGGCGAACATGCCCTGGTGGGTGTGGGTACCGTTGGAGAACACGTGCTGGAACAGCAGCCCTTGCTTGGCCAGCGCATCGAAGTTCGGCGTGATGCCGTCCTGGTTGCCCATCGCGCCGATGTAGCGCCCCGCCATGCTTTCCATGAGGATCACCACCACGTTGCGCACCTGCGGCAGCTGGCCTTCGGGCGGCGGCGTGTAGATGCGGCGCACGGCCGCCTGGTCGGCATCGATCAGGCGGTCACGCGGGGTCAGCAGCAGGTCGCGGGTCACCTGCCTGGCCTCGTCCGCCGGCAGGGTCGCCTTCCAGCTGTTGTCACGGTGATCGGAGAAGTAGTTGCTGGCGGCATTGGCCAGGGTCAGGGTGCCGTTGAGGCCCAGGTGGTTGGCGAACATCGAATCGGTGGTATAGGCGTCGCCCCAGCGCAGCGGCGGACCGGAGCGCAGGGTGCCACGCGCGGCCACGACGCAGACCAGCAGGAACATCACGAACACCGCACTGCGGACCGCCCAGTGCGGCGCGCTGGCGTTCGCGCGTGCACGGGTGGCGCGTTCGATGCGGCGGAACAGCCAGGCCAGCAGCACGCTGGCCAGGGCCCAGACCAGCAGCAGGCGCAGCACCGGGAAGCCGTTCCAGATCATGCTGGCCACGGTGCCCAGGTCTTCCTGCATGTACTGGAACACCAGACTGTTCAGGCGCTGATGGAATTCGCGGTAGAAGTTCAGTTCGACCACGGCGAAGAACAGGCACAGGCTGGTGGCGAGGGTCAGCCAGGCCACCTGCAGGTGGCGCGCACGCATCGCCCGCACGCTGAGCAGCGCCAGGGTCAGCGGGATGCACAGGTAGACGATCAGGCGCAGGTCGAACTGCGCGCCGTTGAAGAAGGCCTCGGCGAAGGTGCTGGCCGGCGTATCGGCGATCAGCGCATGGTTGTAGGCCAGCAGGCCCAGGCGCGCCAGCGCGAACAGCAGCAGCATGCACAGTGCGCTGCTCAGGATGAATGCCAGATGGCTGGCGATGCTGACCTGAGCCGGGGCTCGGGCGGCGGGTACGGATGGCTGCATGGAAAGGCCTGCTGGTTGCGGAACACGAGGGCTGGCGAAGTCTGCCCGGGGGGACGTAAAAATTTCGTCAAAACCCCGTGCGGCGCGCGTTGCCGCTGCCCCCTACTTAGGTGCAATGGGCAAAACGCCGTGCCGGGGCCACACTGCAAGCATCCCGAACGTGCGAGGCGCAAGCCCATGAGCAAGGCCGACGCGATGGCCGATGCGGGCAAGACCGCGGTGCTGCAGAACATCCACGGCACCATGGAGTTCCTGCAGAAGTTCCCCCCCTTCAACCAGATGGACACCGCCCATCTGGCGTTTCTGGTCGAGCATTGCCAGCTGCGCTTCTATGCCGAGGGCGACTCGATCATCAAACCCGCCGATGGCGTGGTCGAGCACTTCTACATCGTCAAGCAGGGGCGTGTGCATGGTGAGCGCCCGCACAGCGCACGCCGCGGCACCGAGACCACCTTCGAGATCACCGCAGGCGAATGCTTTCCGCTGGCCGCACTGATCGGCGAGCGCGCCACCCGCACCGAACACCTGGCCGCCGAGGACACCTTCTGCCTGCTGCTGGCCAAGCACGCCTTCATCAAGCTGTTCGCCGTCTCCAACCCGTTGCGCGACTTCGCCCTGCGCGGCGTCAGCAGCCTGCTCGACCAGGTCAACCAGCAGGTGCAGTTGCGCGCCGTGGAAACCCTCGGCGCGCAGTACTCGCTGGATACCCGCCTGGGTGAACTGGCCATGCGCCAACCCATCGGTTGCGCGCCGCACACGCCCCTGCGCGAGGCCGTGCGGCTGATGCACGAGCAGCACGTGGGCAGCATCGTGGTGGTGGACCCGAGCGAACGGCCCCTGGGCATCTTCACCCTGCGCGACCTGCGCCGGGTGGTCGCCGACGGCGTCGACCTGGCGCAGCCGATCGACCGGCTGATGACCCCCAACCCCTTCCATCTGCAACCGGACGCCAGTGCCTTCGACGCCGCCATCGCCATGACCGAGCGGCATATCGCCCACGTCTGCCTGGTGCAGAACGAGAAGCTCTGCGGGGTCATTTCCGAGCGAGACCTGTTCAGCCTGCAGCGGGTCGACCTGGTCCACCTGGCCCGTACCATTCGCCACGCCGGCAAGGTCGAGACCCTGGCCGGGCTGCGCAGCGACATTCGCCTGCTGGTCGATCGCATGCTCGCCCACGGCGCCAGCTCGACGCAGATCACCCACATCGTCACCCTGCTCAACGACCACACCGTGTGCCGGGTGATCGAGCTGACCCTCGAGGACATGGGCGACCCGGGCATCGCATTCACCTGGCTGTGCTTCGGCAGCGAAGGCCGCCGCGAGCAGACCCTGCACACCGACCAGGACAACGGCATTCTCTTCGAGGCCGCCGACGCTGCCGAGGCCGCCGCCATCCGTGGCCGCCTGCTGCCGCTGGCCGTCGAGATCAACCAGCGTTTGGCGCAATGCGGCTTCACCCTGTGCAAGGGCAACATCATGGCCGGCAACCCGGAGCTGTGCCTGTCGCGGCAGGAGTGGTCGCGGCGCTTCGCCGGTTTCGTGGACGAAGCTACGCCGGAGAACCTGCTGGGCTCGTCGATCTACTTCGACCTGCGCACCATCTGGGGCCCGGATACCGGCTGCGAACAGCTGCGCGCCGCCTTGCTCGAACGCGTCGCCAGCAACAGCCTGTTCCAGAAGATGCTGGCCGAGAACGCCCTGCGCCAGCGTCCGCCGGTGGGCCGCTTCCGCGACTTCGTGGTGGCGCGCTCCGGCGCCGACAAGGACACCCTCGATCTCAAGGTGCAGGGCCTGACGCCCTTCGTCGATGGCGCCCGCCTGCTGGCACTGGCCAACGGCATCAGCTCGGTCGGCACCCTGGAGCGCCTGCGCGCGCTGGTCGCCAAGGGCGTGATCGATGCGCTGGATGGCGCGGCCTACGAGGAGGCCTATCATTTCATCCAGCAAACCCGCATGCAGCAGCACCAGCTGCAGGCGCGCGACGAACTGCCCTACTCCAATCGGGTCGACCCCGATCACCTGAATCACCTGGACCGGCGTATCCTGCGCGAGTCCTTCCGCCAGGCT
Source organism: Ectopseudomonas khazarica (assembly GCF_017915135.1). Classification (NCBI taxonomy): domain Bacteria; kingdom Pseudomonadati; phylum Pseudomonadota; class Gammaproteobacteria; order Pseudomonadales; family Pseudomonadaceae; genus Ectopseudomonas; species Ectopseudomonas khazarica. The sequence continues at coordinate 4,752,168 of NZ_CP068551.1, forward strand.
CAGCGACTGCAGAGCAGCCTGGCCATGAGGTATCAGCTATGAGCAAGTTCACCTGGTTCACCGGCCGTGGCCCGGCCCTGACCCAGCAGCAGTTGCAACGTCGCCAGGCCCTGAGTGCACCCGCGCCGCTCGATGAGCGGCCGCTGCACCAGCAGCGCATCGTCGTGCTGGACCTGGAGACCACCGGCCTGAACATGCGCCGCGACCTGGTGCTGGCGATTGGCGCGGTGGTGATCGACCACGGTGCCATCGACTTCGCCGAACAGTTCGAGTGCACCCTGCGCCGTCCCGACCACCAGGCCAGCGCCAGCACCCTGATCCATGGCATCGCTCCCAGCGAGGTGGCACGCGGCGTCGACCCGGCCGAGGCCTTGCTGGACTTCATGGAGTTCGTCGGCAGCAGCCCGCTGCTGGCCTTCCATGCCGGTTTCGACCAGCGCATGCTGGGGCGTGCCCTGCGCCAGAGCCTGGACTATCGCCTGCAGCACAACTTCTTCGACGTCGCCGAGATCGCCCCCCTGCTCTGCCCGCAGGCACGCGTGCGTCAGGGCGGACTGGATGAGTGGGTCGCCGAGTTCGGCCTGCAGGTGCAACAGCGCCACAACGCCAGTGCCGACGCGCTGGTCACCGCCGAGCTGGCGCTGATGCTGTTCAGCAAGGCACGCCGCCAGGGCATCGACAGCCTCTGCGAACTGGAACGCCAGCTGGCCAGCCGACGCCGCCGCCAGCAGGCGATGTAGCGGCGCCCTGCGCATCGCCCGCATCGCCCGCAAGCGGGCTCCTACACCCTGCTCGACCACATCGCGACTGAAGCGAATCGCCAGATGTATCGGCTGACGCGATCCGTAGGAGCCGGCTTGCCGGCGATCCACCCCTGCCCCTACAACCCCGTAGGGTGGATGACGCTTCACCCATCCACCGAAAACGCTATCCCTCCGCCCTCGTGCCCTACAGATCGCGCATCAGCAGGCCGTACTCCAGCTGCACCTGCGCCGGCAGCGGCAGGTAGAGGACGTGGCCGTCGCCAGGTGCTACCGACTGCGCCTGGCCTTGTGCGTTCTGCAGCTGCTCCAGGGTGAAGCGCAGGTTGCCCTGTGGCGTCATCAGTTCCAGGCCATCACCCACCGCGAAGCGGTTCTTCACCCGCACTTCGACCAGCTCGCCACGGCGCTCGCCGGTCAGCTCGCCAACGAACTGCTGACGCTCGGAAACCGAGCTGCCGCGCTCGTAGTTCTGGTATTCGTCGTGCACGTGGCGGCGCAGAAAGCCCTCCGTATAGCCACGGTGGGCCAGCGATTCGAGGCTGCCCAGCAGGCTCGGATCGAAGGGCTTGCCGGCCAGCGCATCGTCGATGGCGCGGCGATAGACCTGGGCAGTGCGCGCCACGTAGAAGTGGCTCTTGGTGCGGCCCTCGATCTTCAGCGAATGCACGCCCATGCGCACCAGGCGCTCGACGTGCTGCACCGCACGCAGGTCCTTGGAGTTCATGATGTAGGTGCCGTGCTCGTCCTCTAAGGCGCTCATTTCCTCCTCCGGGCGCCCCGCTTCCTGCAGCACGAAGGCCTGAGAGGTCGGCGCCCCCTGGCCCAGGGTCGGGTCGACCACACGCACGATCTCGCCCAGTTCGTTCTCGGCTGCCGGCGTGGCCTGGTACTGCCAGCGACAGGCATTGGTACAGGTGCCCTGGTTGGGATCGCGACGATTGATGTAGCCCGACAGCAGGCAGCGCCCGGAATAGGCCATGCACAGCGCGCCGTGGACGAATACCTCCAGCTCCATGCCCGGCACCTGGGTGCGGATTTCCCCGATCTCCTCCAGCGACAGCTCGCGCGACAGGATCACCCGCGTCAGCCCCTGCTGCCGCCAGAACTCGACGCTGGCCCAGTTCACCGCGTTGGCCTGCACCGACAGATGGATCGGCATCTGCGGATAGTGCTGGCGCACCAGCATGATCAGGCCGGGGTCGGACATGATCAGCGCGTCGGGCGCCATCTCGATCACCGGCGCCAGGTCCTTGAGGAAGGTCTTGAGCTTGGCGTTGTGCGGGGCGATGTTGACCACCACGTAGAACTGCTTGCCCTGTGCGTGCGCCTCAGCGATGCCCAGCGCCAGATTGGCGTGATCGAATTCGTTGTTGCGCACGCGCAGGCTGTAACGTGGCTGCCCGGCATACACCGCATCGGCGCCGTAGGCGAAGGCGTAGCGCATGTTCTTCAGGGTGCCGGCCGGCGACAGCAATTCGGGAAAACGGGGCATGACCGCGCGCTCGAAAAATCAGGGGCTGGCGATTCTATGCAGATGCACTGCGCGGGCATTGACCTGGGTCTATGCGCCGGCAGAAAGACCCGTGCCCCGTCGCGAGATCGGCGAGGCAGGTCACGCGCTGACCTACTGACAGGTCAGGCGGTAGAGGGTGTCACTCTTGTCGATGCGCTTGAGCTGGGACAGCTGCGGCTGTTTCTGCTCATCCAGCGGCAGCAGCTCGGCCGTTTCGCAGTTGAGCAGGTGCGCCTGGTGCGAGACATGGTCGACATGCTGCTTCTCGAAGCGATAGAGCATGAATTCCGCCACCCGCGCATCCGCGACCTGCTGGCGCACGACGCTCTTGCTGTCGAGCACGGTGAAGGCCGTGGTGATGGGTACGAAGTAGCTCCAGGGACGCCAGAACACATGCCCCTGCTCGGTCGCGACCACGACCGACTCCTTCGGTTGGCGCTGCTGCTGGTGCTCGAACCAGGCGTACTCGTAGGACACCTGGTAACCCAGCATGCCCAGGCCACCGAACAGCGGAATGATCCACCTGGGCAACCTGTTGCGCGTCAGTTTGCGCAGCAGCAAGGCAATACCGGCAGCGCCGAGCCCCGAAACCACGATGGCAAGCAAAGTCCACAACATACGACTGTTCCCGAAAAAAGACGGGCCTCCGTGGAGGCCCGTCTGTCAGACCCTGGACCATCGAACGATGGCGTCAGGCCAGGATTATGCTCAGTGGCTCAGAGCGGCACCAGCACCTTTGGGGGTACGCACGCTTTCCACCAGATCCTGGATTTCCTGCGGCGGCTCGGCGGTGACCATCGACACGGCGTAGGCAACGGCGAAGTTGATCAGCGCACCGACGGAACCGAAGGAAGCCGGGGAGATGCCCATGAACCAGTTGTCCGGGGTATTGGCCAGCATGTTGGTGCCCGGAATGAAGAACCAGCCCAGGTAGGTGAAGATGTACACCAGGGTGATGGCCAGGCCGGCAACCATGCCGCAGATCGCGCCCTTGTCGTTCATGCGCTTGGAGAAGATCCCCATCATCAGCACCGGGAACAGCGAGGCTGCCGCGATACCGAAGGCCAACGCCACCACCTGCGCGGCGAACCCAGGCGGATTGAGCCCCAGATAGGTCGCCAGAAGGATCGCGCAGGCCATGGAGATCCGCGCGGCGAGCATCTCGTTCTTCTCGCTGATCTTCGGATTGATCAGGGTCTTGATCAGGTCATGACTGATCGCCGAGGAGATCGCCAGCAACAGCCCTGCCGCGGTGGACAGTGCAGCCGCGATGGCCCCCGCCGCGATCAGACCCACGACCCAACCCGGCAGGTTGGCGATTTCCGGGTTGGCGAGAACCAGGATGTCGTTGTTGACTGTCAGCTCGTTGCCGTTCCAGCCACGCTCCTGAGCGGTAGCGGTGAAGGCCGGTGCGGCATCGTTGTACATCTGGATGCGGCCGTCGCCGTTCTTGTCTTCCCACTTGATCAGACCGGTGGTTTCCCAGGTCTTGACCCACTCCGGACGCTCTTCATAGGACAGCGCAGGCGCCGAGGTGCCTTCCGGGTAGATGGTGGTCATCAGGTTCAGGCGCGCCATGGAGGCCACGGCCGGAGCGGTGAGGTACAGCAGCGCGATGAAGATCAGCGTCCAGCCAGCGGACCAGCGGGCATCGGCCACGCGCGGTACGGTGAAGAAGCGGATGATCACGTGCGGCAGACCGGCAGTACCGATCATCAGCGACATGGTGAACAGCACCATGTTCAGCTTGTTGTCGACGTCAGCGGTGTAGGCGGCGAAGCCCAGGTCACGGACCACGGCATCGAGCTTCTGCAGCAGCGGCAGGCCGGACTCGGCATGGTCACCGAACAGGCCCAGCGGCGGCACCGGGTTACCGGTCAGCTGCAGGGAGATGAAGATCGCCGGAATGGTGTAGGCGATGATCAGCACCACGTACTGCGCCACCTGGGTGTAGGTGATGCCTTTCATGCCGCCGAATACGGCGTAGGCGAACACCACCGCTGCGGCGATCCAGATACCGGTCGAGTTGCTCACTTCGAGGAAGCGCGAGAACGCGACACCGGCACCGGCCATCTGGCCGATCACGTAGGTGACGGAGATGATTACCAGGCAGATCACCGCAGTCAGACGCGCACCGCGGCTGTAGAAGCGATCACCGATGAAATCCGGCACAGTGAACTTGCCGAACTTGCGCAGGTAGGGCGCGAGCAGCATCGCCAGCAGCACGTAGCCACCGGTCCAGCCCATGAGGAAGGTGGAGTTGGCATAACCACCGGCGGCGATCAGGCCCGCCATGGAAATGAACGAGGCTGCGGACATCCAGTCAGCAGCCGTCGCCATGCCGTTGGTGACCGGATGGACGCCACCGCCCGCGACGTAGAATTCCTTGGTGGAACCGGCGCGCGCCCAGATGGCGATACCGATGTAGAGCGCGAAGGACGCCCCCACGAACAGCATGTTGATTACGAACTGGCTCATGACCTACTCCTCGACGCCGAATTCTTTATCGAGCTTGTTCAGTCTCCACGCGTAGTGAAAGATCAGCCCGATGAAGAAGAGGATGGAGCCCTGCTGCGCGAACCAGAATCCGAGGTCGGAACCGCCTACCGAGATACCCGCGACCATGGGGCGCAGAATCATGGCGAATCCGTAGGAAACCAGCGCCCAGATGATCAGGCTCCAGGTGATGAGCCGCACATTGGCCTTCCAGTAGGCCGCGGCATTTGCTTGTTCAGAAGTCATAGACGCCTCCGGTTATTGTTATTCTGATGCACCTTCAAACTAGCAGCTGGCCAGCAAAAGCCGACAGCTAGACATTGGTATTAGCCGAAGATCGTCATGACTGCCCGTCCATGTGCGGCATGCGGGCGCTGTTTTGCAAAACCTCGCGCAGATCGTGCGAGAGTGGGGTGGCCGCTCAGAGCGGCGACAGCTCGATCGGCAGCAGATAGCGCTCGTCACCGTATTCGATGGTGTATCGGGAGCGCTGGGTGCTGCGCTCGACCGTCTGACAGTCGCCGGCGACCTCCGCGGAGCGGCTGTGGATAGCGCTCATCCTGAGCTGCAGGTCACGATAGCCGGCATGCCCGACGCGCTCGGTGATGATCACCACGCCCGTGGATTCGCTGAACTCTCCGGCGCAGTGGGTATCCCACTCCCCTCCCGAGCGCTGCACCACCAGCTCGCTCAACACCGACCTGAGGTGCTGTCCATCCAGCTCGTACAGGTTGAGTTCGGTTTCGTGGAAGGGATTGGGGGCTGATCCGTTGCGCCGCTTGATGCGGACACCGAAGGCCAGGTCCTGCGCACGCAGACGATAAGGGGCGGTGTCGAACTCGATGCCATCGACGAATATCGCATCCCAATCCAGCCGGTTGGGTTCGATCAGGCGCGCCACGACATCTTGCCTGGCACTATCGAGCAGCAGGACTTCGAGGTCGCTCTGGCCATGGTCGTCATGCTCCTCGCGCAGCAGCGGCACGGCGACCAGGGTCAGGTGCGGCCGCGCCGGCCAGACCTTGCAGATGCTCTGCTGGGCATCCACCCGATAGGCCCCGCGCTCATCCTGCAGCCAGATTCCGCCAGCCTGGCCCGGGTGCGCCTGTTCCAGCCAGCCAGGCAGTTGCGCCGAGCAGTCATCGGCCAGCGCCACGCTGGCGGTCAGCAGGCCGGCCAGGCCCACGGCGAGTCTGAATGTCATCCCTGAACACCTCCTGTTCATCCCGCCGCGAGTCTACGTCAGCGCAGCACCACCGCCCATGACGGGCATCGCGAAACAGCCAGGCGATGCGTCGTGCCAGCAGATGCCCGGCACGCGCCTCCTCACGCAAACCGATATGCCCGCTCATGCGCGGTACCACAGGCGCATGAAACCCAGCGCCAGGATCAGGCCGACCTGGCCCAGGGCGGCACACAGCGCCAGAAAGGAACGCAGCGAGCTGTTGTTCGCGGCGTCCTGCACCCCCGTCAACGAACTCCAGAAGCCCTCCGGTAACACTATCAGGCTCAGGCTGGCGAGGGGCTTGCCAGTCATCAGCAGACCATCGATGACGTCGAACCAGCCAACGAACATCAGACCGATCAGAATCATCACGGCCACCACCAGGCCAAGGCCCAGGCACGCGGAAAACTGCATGAGAAGACGCATGGGATCACCTCCAGAGAAGCGGCGCGGCCACTGCCGCGCCATATGATTCAGGCTTGTGGGGCCGCGCGGCCGACGCCATACCAGTCCAGTTTGCGGGTCAGTACCATCACGCTGCCGAGCACGCCAAAGACCAGCAGCGAGCCCATCAGCAGGGCGTAATCCTCGGCGCTGAGCAGGCCGTAGAGCATCCCGTAGAGCGCCGCCAGCAGGGCACCAAAGCCCATGCCACGTTGCCAGCTGTGCAGCACGTGGCTGACGTAGAAGCCGATCAGGCCGACGCAGGCCGTGGCGGAAAGGCCATAGGCCAGTGCGAAAGGCAGGTGCTCGGAGAGCGACAGCAGCAACAGGTAGAACAGCGCCAGCGACAGCCCCACCAGGGCGTACTGCACCGGGTGCACGGCGAGGCGCTTGAGCACTTCGAAGAGGAAGAACGCCGCGAAGGTCAGGGCAATGAACAGCAGCGCGTATTTGATCGCCCGGTCGGTCTTCAGGTACTGGTCGACGGGGTCGACGAAGCTGACGCCGAAGTGGCGGCCGAACAGCGCCTGGCAGCGCTCGCCCACCACGCAGTCACGCAGCGCCTCCTCCAGGTTGGTGGCGAAGAAGCTGGTCTGCCATTCGGCCGTGAAGCCCTTGGCGTCGATGCTGCGACGGTTCGGCAGGTACTCGCCGACGAAACTCGGGTGCGGCCAGTCGGAGCTCAGCTTGACCCGGCTGTCACGCCCGACCGGCACGATCGACAACTGCTCGGTGCCCTGCAGCTTGAGGTCGAAGGCGAACTCCAGGCTCTGCCCACCCTGCGGGTCGAGTGCGGGGATCGGTGCATGCACGCCCGCGCCGAAACTGTCGTCGCCGCTGCCGGGTGCGAAGCTCAGGGTCTGGCCATTGAGGCGCAGCTGCAGGTCATTGCTGATACCGCGAATGTCGCTGATGCCGACCGAGAGGAAAGGTTTCTCGAAGCGGTAGAAGCCGAGGTCGTCGCCCAGGCCCAGGCGCGCCGGCAGGCGGAACTGGCCACTGACCTGGCTGTCGCTGTGGTACAGGCGCGCCTGGTAGATGCCCCGCGCCCGCAGCTCGGTGCCGACCTGCCCTTCGAGCACGAAGCGCTCCGGCAGGAAGTACAGGCGTCCGCGTTGCTGACGCTCCTCGGTGTAGCGTTCGCCGGTGGTCTTGTTGGTTTTCCACTCGTGAGTGGTCTTGATGTAAGGCACGACCAGAATCGGCCCGGTGACCTGCTGGCGATAGCTGGAGCTGCGCGCGATGTCCTGCAACACGTCATGGCGCAGGCCCTGGCGCTCGTCGACCAGGCCATCGATCATCAACAGGGGAATCATCAACAGCAGAATCAGCAGGGCGATGGCGCCCAGCTTGAAGCCCAGGGTACGGCTCATGGTACGGCTCTCCGTAGCGAGTGAAGGTACGGCAGAGTCTGGGCAGCCTGGGTGGCGGGGGTATGGGGCGAGCGTGGAGATTGTGTGGAGAATGTGGGAAACAGAAAGGGCGCCGGTCGAGGGCGCCCTTGCTAACGGCTGTGCGGCATGAGACTGCTCCCGCGTGATGGATGACCGGATCAGCTGATACGGCTGGCACCTACGCGGTCGGCACCGTCTTCGGCGACGCGGTTCGCACCGACGCGATCGGCACCATCTTCGGCTACGCGGAAACGCTCCAGCGTACGCTCGGCACCACCTTCGGCAACGCGGTTCGCACCAACGCGATCGGCGCCATCTTCGGCTACGCGGAAACGCTCCAGCGTACGTTCGGCACCGCCTTCGGCAACGCGGTTCGCACCGACGCGATCGGCGCCATCTTCAGCGACGACAGGGGCGGTGGATTGCGCGGCGGTTACCTGCGGCAGGGCGAAGGCACTGGCGGACAGGGCGGCGAGGACAAGGCTGGCGAGGATCTGCTTTTTCATGTTCGTTCTCCTGAGAAGGGGTGAGCAACTGGGTACGGTTGTCATGTTACGCACGCCCCGGAACGGCAAAAGGGACATCTCGGGATAGTGACAATCGACGCCATCGATAGCTGAAAAACCTCTTTCCGATCAGCTAGATAGGCTCACCTCTTAGGCACGACTCAGGCGCCCCGCCTTCCGTCTGCTCAGGCACTGCAGCGGGTGAACGGCACTGGCATCTGTATAAAAAACCAGTAAGACTTCGCACCATGCTCAACCTCGACGCCCCCGAACTCTATTACCTGGCCAACTTCCGCAAGGCCCTCGACTGGCTCGACACCCATCATCGCGACCTGATGGACGACGCCGAGCTGGCCTTCGTCGCGAACTTTCTCCAGCTGCCGCTGCCGTCCCAGGCGCTGCTGGTGCGCCTGGTCATGCGCAAGGGCGTGCACTTTCGCGCCAGCAAGCTGCGCTATGCGGAGATCGGCGACATCGCCACTGCGGCTGGCGCGCTGCTGGCGTCGGGCTGGCTGATCGAGCATGCAGCGCTGACCTTCGACGAGCTGGGCGCCCTGCTGCTCAAGGATGAGCTGGCCACGCACTTCGCCGACGACCTGCCCGGCGGCAGCCTGAGGAAGAGCGAATTGCTCGAACACCTGCGCGCGCTGCACACGGAACCGCGCAGCCTGGCCGATTGGTGCCCACGGCTGGACGAGCGCCTGTTGAGCCTGGCCATCGGCCCGCTGTGCGACCGCCTGCGGCTGATGTTCTTCGGCAACCTGGCACAGGACTGGTCGGAGTTCGTGTTGGCCGACCTGGGGATATTCCGGTACGAGCAGGTGCCGATCACCCCCGGCTCACGCGGTTTTCGCAGCCGTCAGGACGTCGACGACTACCTCCACCTGCGCCTCTGCCGCGAGGCCTTCGAAGCAGGCGTGACGGTGCCCGAGGTGCTGCAGCAGCTCGGCGACTTTGTCAGCGACAGCGCGCATATCAACGAACGTCACCAGCGCCTGCTGCTGCAACTGGCGCAGCATCTGGAACGCGCGGGCGAACTGGACTCGGCGCTGACGCTGTATCGCGACACCCGCGCACTCGGCTCGCGGCAACGGCAGATTCGCGTGCTGGAACGCCTGGGCCAGGATGTCGAGGCGCTGGCCCTGGTCGAGCAGGTGCTCGAAGCGCCGCTCAACGCCGAGGAAGCGCAACTGGCCGAACGCGCACGCACCCGCCTGCGCAAGCGCCTCGGCCTGCCGGCGGCGCCCAAGGCGGCGAAGCTCGTTGAGGATCGTCTCGACCTGCGCCTGCCGCGCGCCGCCAGCGTCGAGCTGGCCGTGGCCGCGCACCTGGCCGCGCCCGATGCACCAGTGCATTACGTGGAGAACACGCTGATCTGCGGGCTGTTCGGCCTGCTCTGCTGGGAGGCGATCTTCGCCCCGCTGCCCGGTGCCTTCTTCCATCCCTTCCATACCGGCCCGGTCGATCTGCACCGCGCCGACTTCCACACCCGGCGCAGCGAGCTGTTCGCCGCCTGCCTGGCGCGCCTGGATGACGGCAGCTATCGCGACGCCATGCGCCGCACCCATGCCGAGAAATTCGGCATCCAGTCACCGTTCGTGTTCTGGGAGCTGCTCGATGCCGAGCGCCTGGAGCAGGCGCTGGCCTGCCTGCCGCCAGCGCACCTGGCCGCCTGGTTCCGCCGCCTGCTGGCCGATATTCGCGAGAACCGCGCCGGCATGCCCGACCTGATCCAGTTCTGGCCCCGCGAGGGACGCTACCGGATGATCGAGGTGAAGGGCCCCGGCGACCGCCTGCAGGACAACCAGAAGCGCTGGCTGGCGTTCTGCGCCGAGCACGGCATGCCGGTCAGCGTCTGCTACGTGGAGTGGCTCGATTGAACCTGCGCGTCGCCGTGCGCGAGCTGTGCGAGTTCACCGCCAAGGAAGGTGATCTCGACCTGCGTTTCACCCCCTCGCCGACGGCCCAGGAGGGCATGGCCGGGCACGCCACGGTGGTGGCCCGGCGCAGCCCGGATTACGTGTCCGAGTTGCCACTGATCGGCGAGTTCGAAGGGCTGACAGTCAGTGGTCGCGCCGACGGCTTCGACCCCGAGTTTCGTCTGCTGGAGGAGATCAAGACCCACCGAGGCGACATCTCGCGCATCCCCGCCAACCACCGCCTGCTGCACTGGGCACAGGTGAAGATCTATGGCTGGCTGTTGTGCCAGGAGCTGGGCTGCGACGAGCTGGACCTGGCGGTGGTCTACTTCAACGTCATCACCCAGCAGGAGACGGTGTTCCGCGAGCGCCACAGCGCCGCGTCGCTGGGTGAATTCTTCGCCCTGCACTGCCGCCGCTACATTACCTGGGCGCGGCAGGAACAGGCCCACCAGCAGGCGCGCAACCAGGCGCTGGAGGCCTTGAGTTTCCCCTACGGCGAATTCCGCCACGGCCAGCGGCAACTGGCCGAGGCCGTGTACCGCGCAGCACGCGACGGCCACTACCTGCTGGCCCAGGCCACCACCGGCATCGGCAAGACCCTCGGCACCCTGTTCCCGCAGCTCAAGGCCATGCCCGGCCAGCAGCTCGACCGCCTGTTCTTCCTCAGTGCGAAGACACCGGGCCGACGCCTGGCGCTGGATGCCCTGCAGCGCCTGCGCGAGCCGGACACGCCACTGCGCGTGCTGGAACACGTGGCCCGCGACAAGGCCTGCGAGCACCCGAGCAAGGCCTGCCACGGCGACTCCTGCCCATTGGCCAAGGGCTTCTACGACCGCCTGCCGGCAGCACGCAACGCGGCGCTCAAGGAGCGCTGGCTGGATCAGCAGGCGGTGCGCAACATCGCCATCGCCCATGGCGTCTGCCCCTACTACCTGAGCCAGGAGCTGTGCCGCTGGAGCGATGTGGTGGTGTGCGACTACAACTACTACTTCGACCTCGGCGCCCTGCTGCACAGCCTCACCCTGGTCAACCAGTGGCGCGTCTGCCTGCTGGTGGACGAGGCGCACAACCTGGTCGAGCGCGGGCGCGGCATGTACAGCGCCGAACTGGATCAGGCGCGCTTCAAGGCCATGTGCCGCGACGCACCGAAACGCCTGAGGAGCGTGCTGGAACGGGTCGACCGCCACTGGGACCAGCTGCACCGTGAACAGCAGGTCCCCTACCAGGTCTATCCGCTGGCGCCGGACCTGCTGCTCGCCGCGCTGGGCAAGGCGGTCAGCGCCATCACCGACCTGCTCACCGACCAGCCCGAAGGCAATGCCGGTGAACTGCTCAGCTTCTACCTCGACGCCATGCTGTTCTGCCGCCTGGCGGAAAGCTTCGGCCCGCACTCACTGTTCGACATCAACCGCGAAGAGGCCGGCAACGGACGTAGCCATTCCACGCTGTGCATCCGCAATATCCTGCCGGCGCCCTTCCTCGGCCCGCGCTTCGAAGAGGCGCACAGCGCCACGCTGTTCTCAGCCACCCTCAGCCCCAGCCACTACTACCTTGACCTGCTCGGCCTGCCGATCGAGACCCAGTGCCTGGACGTCGCCTCGCCATTCAGCGCCGAACAGCTGCACGTGCAGGTGGTGCGCAACCTGTCGACCCGCTACCAGCACCGCGATGCCTCGCTGACACCGATCTGCCAGCTGATGGCGCGCCAGTACAGCGAACGCCCCGGCAACTACCTGGCCTTCTTCAGCAGCTATCAGTACCTGGAGCAGGTGCTGCAGCAACTGCGCCGCGATCACCCGCAGATTCCGCTGTGGACGCAGTCACGGCAGATGGACGAAGCGGCGCGCCAGGGCTTCATCGAACGCTTCCAGGTCGGCGGTCGCGGTATCGGCTTCGCCGTGCTCGGCGGCGTCTTCGGCGAAGGGGTGGATCTGCCCGGCGAACGCCTGATCGGCGCCTTCGTCGCCACGCTCGGCCTGGCGCAGCTCAACCCGATCAACGAGGAAATCCGCCAGCGCATGGACGCCCTGTTCGGCAACGGCTACGACTACACCTACCTCTACCCCGGTTTGCAGAAGGTGGTGCAGGCCGCCGGCCGGGTGATCCGCACACCGCAAGACCAGGGCGTGCTCTACCTGATCGACGACCGCTTCGCCCGCCCGGAAGTCCGTCGCCTGCTGCCGACCTGGTGGCAGGTCGACCTGCTGCGTTTGCCGCGACAAGCCCATACGCTGGAACCGCAAGCCGATCCGTAACAGCGGATGCGTCCGCGATCATGGCGGCGCGCTCCGGCGGGCGGAAGCTCAGCGCGGGATCATGGCCTCCCAACAGCTATCCGACATGCGGTATAACCTCCAGACACTCCAGCGCCTCGCCACAGACGGCGAACCAGAGAAGGATTTCCAGCATGACCCGGAAGGTCATCCATCGAGACCGCCCGCAGCCTGTGCGCCGTTGCGCGTGCATCCATGGCCAGGCGTACTGAACGGAGGGTTTGCCGTGACGACAGCCGATGTGAAATGCCGCTTCGAAGCAAGGCTTCTGCGCCCGGCAAAGCCTGCCGACGACAGGTCATGGACGTTCGTGGTACTGCCGAGGGAAGCCAGCGAACAGCTGCCAAGACGCGGCAGGACGACCGTTGCCGGCAGGCTCAATGGCCACCCGTTCCAGGCGACCCTTGAGCCGGATGGCCAACTGAGCCATTGGCTGCAGGTCAGCAGCGCCCTGCAGGAAGCCGCAGGCGCAGCCGCCGGGGATGTCGTGACACTGGAGCTCGCACCTGTCGCCAGTGAACCCGAACCCGAGATCCCGGCGGATCTGCAGGTGGCACTGGCAGCCATCCCTCGAGCCTGTGAAGTGTGGAACGCCACGACGACCATCGCGCGCGTAGACTGGATACACTGGATCACGTCAGCCAAGCAGCTCAAGACGCGCGAAAAGCGCATTGCCGATGCTTGCGACATGCTGGCATCCGGCAAGAAACGGGTCTGCTGCTTCGATCAGTCGGGTTACTACAGCAAGGCTTTCCGAGCACCCGAAGCGGAAGACTCCTGAATGACGAACGGCGTTGAAACGCCTGACACCTGAGTCGCTTCGCTCATCGAACCCTCCCCCTCCCCAGACACCATGGCCCTATGACCAATCCATACCAACCCCCTCAGTCGACCCTCGAAGGCGGGTCGGATCAGGGTGGCAGCGCCACCATGGCCATCCGCCTGATCGTGGGACTGATCTGTGCCTTTGTTGCAGCAGCGCTACCGATGCTGGTCATCCCTTCGTTTCAGCAGGTCTTCGACAGTTTCGGGGCCCAACTACCGCTGATGACGCAGCTCGCCCTGAGTTACCACCTGTGGCTCTGGGTGCTGCCGATATTGGTGATCGCGGCGTTCCTGTTCTGGCCCAAGGCCGAACGCCGGCCATTGGCCGCCTGCCTGACGGGCGTCATCGGCCTGACGCTGGCCAGCGTCGTCATGATCCTGGCGATGTACCTGCCCGTTTTCGCGCTGGGCCAGGCCATCTGAAGGGACCGGCAGGCGAGGCCATGGCACTACAGCAAACCCTGGATAGCGCCCACGCAGAACGTGGGCGCTATCGATACACGACGAAGGCGCCCGGATGGGCGCCTTCAGTCGAAGCGCAGTGAAGCGTCGATCAGGCAGTGCGACTGGCGCCCACTCGCTCGGCACCGCCCTCAGCGACACGATTGGCACCGACGCGATCAGCGCCATCTTCGGCGACACGAAAGCGCTCGAGAGTGCGCTCGGCCCCGCCTTCTGCAATGCGATTGACACCTACGCGCTCGGCACCGCCCTCGGCGACACGATCAGCACCGACGCGATCAGCGCCATCTTCAGCGACACGGAAGCGCTCGAGAGTACGTTCGGCCCCGCCTTCTGCAATGCGGTTGACGCCTACGCGCTCGGCGCCGCCCTCGGCGACACGAAAGCGCTCGAGGGTGCGCTCGGCGCCCCCTTCGGCCACTCGGTCCGCACCCACGCGGTCAGCGCCGTCTGCAGCGACGACAGGGGCAGCGACGGACTGAACAGAAATCTGCGGCGCGGCGAAAGCGCTGGCGGAAAGTGCGGCGATAACGAGGCTGGCGAGGATTTGCTTTTTCATGATCAGGCTCCTGGATGAGGCTGGAAAGTGAGTACGGAACCTATGCTACTCGCATGAAATCGATTGAACAGCGCAAATAAACGAAGTAATGAATCGAATAAATAGATATTTATTCAAACAAGCAGGACACATCAGCGGCGAACCGCGTCAGTCATCGGTCGTTGAACGAATCGCTCCACGCGCCATCCGGGGTCGAGGGGCGCGACACTGCAGCGCTGGCAGACCGGATGTCGTCAGTAGCGAAGCAGGTTGCATGCGGGCGCTGTCAGGCACCGTCCCGTGGGAGACGCTTCAGTCGCGTAGGGTGGACAACGCGAAGCTTGTCCACCCTGCCTGGCTTGAGCGCAGCGAAAATTGGAAACCAACAGATGATGGGGTTCGCGTTGCGCTACCCATCCTATGTGGGCAGCGTCAGGCGTACTTCTACGCCCCCCTCGACGTTACCGACCTGCAGCTCGCCGCCATGCAGTTCGGCCACCTCCTGGACGAAGTTGAGGCCAAGCCCCGTGCTCTTGCGCCCGCCATTGGGGCGCGGCAGGGAGTAGAAGCGTTCGGTCAGGCGTGCCAGCGCGTAATCGGGGATGGCTTCGCCCTGGTTGAACAGGCGCAGCACGACACCGTCGCCCCGGCGTTCGGCGGCGATACGGATGCGCCCGCCGGGTGGCGTGAAGTCCAGGGCATTGTCCAGCAGGTTGGCCAGCGCCTGACGCAACAGGAAGCGCTCGCCCCGCAGGCTGAGGCCCGCCGGCAGCGCCTCTTCGACCCGCAGACCGGCGGCGGTGATACGTGCCTGCTGTGCCTGCAGCAGCTCGTCGACCAGAGCCCCCAGCGCGACCGTCACGCGCTCCTCCAGCCCCTGGCGCTGCTCCACCTGGGCCAGATGCAGCAAGCGTTCGATGAGGTTCTGCAGACGTGCGCTTTCCTGCTGGATATTGGCCACGAAGCGCTGGCGCTGCTCCACCGGCATGTCGCCCTCGAGCAGTTCGGCGGCGCCCCGGATGGCGGCCAGCGGGCTCTTCAGCTCATGCGTCAGGGTGTGCACGTAGCGCTCGACGTAGGCCTTGCCCTCCAGCTCGGTGCGCATGCGTTCGACTGCCACGGCCAGTTGCCCCAGTTCGCCACCCCGCACCTGCGGCGCCTCGGCGCGCTGCCCCTCGCTGACCGCCTGGGCATAGCGCGTCAGCTTACCCAGTGCGGCGCTGAGCCACCAGGACAGCGCCGCGCCAATCAGCAGACCGAGGCCGATCAGGCCGGCGCCGAGCCAGGCCAGGCGGTTCTGCGAGCGCTCGATGTAGGGTTGCAGGGTGCGGTTGGGCTTGGCCACCGAGACCACGCCGATGATCCGCTCGCCATCCTTGATCGGCGCCGCCACGTACATGACCGACGAATCGGGGTCGTTCGGGTCTTCGCGGGTGGAACGGGCACCGTACTGGCCGCGCAGGGTCAGCAGCACATCGTTCCAGCGCGAATAGTCCTGACCGACCGCCTGGCCCGCTGAGTCGAGCAGGACGATGCCCTGGCCGTCGGTGACGTAGATGCGGTGGTTGACCTCGGCCTTGGTCAGTCCCCAGATGGTCGCCTGCGGCTGGCGCCGGCCATAGGCCTCCAGTGCCTCCGGCAGGCGGCCCTGGCCGAGGGTACCGGCCTTGACCTCGTCACGCAGGATTTCCGCCAGCAGGTTGGCGGTATCGACCAGGGTCTCCTCGGTGCTCTGGCGCACGCCGGGACGAATCTCGTCCATCACCGTGCTGAGCACGAACCAGCCCGCCAGGCCGACGAAGAGGAAGTAGACGAGGAAGATGCGAACGCCCAACGGCATGGTAGGAGCCTCTCTACGGTCTCGCGAACTGGAGGGAAAGGGTGATGCAAACGCCCGAGGACGCGGAGTTTACAAGGGTGAACGAGCATTCCGAAGGCATCTGCAACGCCGCTCGACCGGGCCTGGCAGATCGAGGAAAGGCGCTAGGCCGCCGGCTCGAAACTGTAGCCCAGGCCACGATGGGTCTGGATCGGCTCCTCGGTGGCGGCAACGCTGCGCAGCTTGGCCCGCAGGCTCTTGATGTGACTGTCGATGTTGCGCTCGTAACCGGCCTCGCTGGGCACGCCGAGCGCGTCGAGCAGCTGTTCGCGGGAGAACACTCGCCCCGGCTGGCCGAGCAAGGTGCGCAACAGGCGAAACTCGTGGCGGGTCAGGCTCAGCGCCTGGCCGTGGTAGTGGATGCGAAAGGCTGCGTCGTCGATCTGGAAAACGCCTGGCGCGACGCTCTCCGTGGTTTCGCGCGGCACCATGCGCCTGAGGATGACCTTGACCCTGGCGGCCACCTCGCGCGGGCTGAAGGGCTTGACCACATAGTCGTCGGCGCCGATCTCCAGGCCCACCACGCGATCGATCTCTTCACTGCGCGCGGTGAGGAAGATCACCGGCACCTCGGAAAAGCGCCGCAGGCGTTTGCACACCTCGAAGCCGCTGATATCCGGCAGGCCGACGTCGAGGATGGCCAGGTCGAAGCGACCGCTCTCCAGCAGGCTCAGCGCCTCGCTGCCGAGGCTCGACCAGTGAGTGGTGAAGCCTTCGGCCTGCAGGGCATAGACCAGGGTGTCGGCAATCGCGGCTTCGTCTTCGACTATGAGTATCTGCGGCATCGGGCGTCCTGCACCTGGGGTTCGACGGCAGGAGACTGCCGAGGGCGGCGGCGGGCGTCAAGCGCAGGCGGGGGCAACCCGCCGGGACGCCGTTGACGGGCTGCAACTGCCATGGGATGGGGGCACCGCGACGCGCTCGGGCAGGCTCAGTGCTCGCCGCGAATGTACTGTTCCAGCTGGCGAATCAGGTCGGCCTGTTCGGCGATGGTTTCCTTGACCAGGTCACCGATGGAGAGCAGGCCGATCAGCTCGCCCTCGGCCAGCACCGGCAGGTGGCGCAGGCGGCGCTCGGTCATCAGCTCCATGCAGTGCTGCAGGCTGTCGCGCGGGCCGACGCTGATCACGTCGCGGGTCATGATTTCGCTGACCTTGGCCGCCAGCATGGAGCGCTCGGCCAGGGCCACCTTGCGCACGTAGTCGCGCTCGCTGACGATGCCCACCAGCCGCCCGCCAGACAGCACCACCAGGGCGCCGATGCCCTTCTCGGACATGATGCGCAGGCCATCGAGCAGGGAGTCGTCGGCATCGATGCTGTAAAGAAGGGCGTTCGACTTGGTTCTGAGGACTTCGGCGACCGTTTTCATGCTGGGGCTCCGTGTGGTTTGCATTGTTTTTAGCAGAGTTGGCCAGCCAGGTCAGCTCAGGAACTACACGAAAGATCGCCGAATGCCGTTCAGGCCGGCCAGAACAGGCGAGGAACGGGCCGGGCTGGCGCTCCGGCCCGGCTCCGGCGCCGCCTCAGTCGAGGCTGAAACGCCCGGTATTCTGCGCCAGCCCTTCGCTGCCCCGGCGCAACTGCTCGGCCGCGCTGCTGACGGCCTGGGCGCCATCGAGCAACTGCCCTGCGGCCTGATCGACCTGCTGGATGTTGCCGCTGACCTCATCGGCCGTGGCGGCCTGCTGCTCAGCCGCCGTGGCGATCTGCGCCAGGCGGTCGCTGACCCGCTGCACGGAATCGACGATGTTCTGCAGCTCGTCACCCATGGCCAGCACGCTGCCGATATCGCCGTCGGCCTGGGAGCAGGCGTCCTCCATCAGCGTGACCGACTGGCCGACCACGCGTTGCAGGTTGTCCACGGTCTGGGCGATCTCCTGGGTCGAGTCCTGGGTGCGCTTGGACAACGAGCGAACCTCGTCGGCGACCACGGCGAACCCGCGTCCCGCCTCGCCGGCGCGGGCGGCCTCGATGGCGGCGTTGAGCGCCAGCAGGTTGGTCTGTTCGGCGATGCCCTTGATCACCTCGACCACCCGGTTGATCTGCTGCGTCTGCTCACGCAGCTCCTGCAACGCCGCGGCGCTGTCGCCCAGGCGGCTGCTGAGCTGGCGCATGCTGGCGCTGGTGCGCTCGCTGCGCTGGTTGCTGCTCAGCGCCACCTCGCGGGTCTGCTGCGCTTCCACGGCCGCCTGCTCGCAGCTTTGCGCCACGCTCTGCGCGGTGGCGGCCATCTGCGTGGCGGCGGTGGCGATCTGGCTCATCTGCGCCTGTTGCTGTTCGACGGCGTCCAGCGCGTGCTGGGCCTGGCCACCGAGCAGCTGCACCGTGCTGTCGAGCTGCTGACTCTCGCGGTTGACCCCTTGCAGCGAGTCGCGCATCTGCTCGACGGCAATGTTCAATGCCTGGGCGATGGCCGCCAGATCGTCGCGTCCGTTCACTTCCATGCGCACGCGCAGGTCACCGTCACGCAGGCCACGCGCGGCTTCGATGATGTTGCCGGTGCTGATGCGAATCGAAGCGTTCAGGCACAGCATCACGTACATCGCCAGCAGGGTGAGCAGGACGAACGCACCGACCACCTCGATCATCGTGTTCAGCGCCCGTTGCCGATAGCCACCGAGGCTGACGGAGAACTGCTGATAGATCGCCTGCTGCAAGTCCTGCAGCTGCACTTGCAGGGTTTCGACACGCTGGATGAACTGCTCGGGCGTCAGCGCCATGGGGCTGGCCTCGAACATGTCGCGGTCGATCTGGGCAAGAAAATCGTCGAAGGCCTTGAGCGAGGCGTCGAAGGGCCCGCTCAGCTGGCGCATGGCCTGCGGGGCCTCGCGTGACAGGGTGGTCTGCGCCTTGACCAGCTGCGCCTGCTGCTCGTCCAGACTGCGGCGCAGGTCGCGGATCAGCACCCGGCTCTGCAGGGTGAAATGCTGCGAGACCACGGCGCCATGCCCCTGCGCGGCGAAGGTGCCGAGCTGCTCGAGCAGGCGCGGCATGATGTAGGTGATCTGCTCCATCATCAGGTAGGTGTCGAGATTCGGATCGAGAATCAGGGCACTGTCGGTCGCCACCTGCTCGCGCAGTGCGATCAGATGCAGCAGGGTCTTCTGGTAGCGCTCCAGCGCATCGGGCAGCGCCACCTTTTTCAGCGCCTCCGCACGCAGGCTGTCGCGCTCGCCCTGCAGGGCCTGGAAGTGCTCGCGCGCCTGGGCGCTGATCAACGCGCTCTGCAGCGGCTCGGCCGCCTGCTCCAGCGCTGCATCGAGCTGCGCTTCACGCTGGCGCAGCTGCCCTTCGGCGGCGTCTTCGGTACCCTTCCAGCGGGCGAACAGGGTGCGCTGGGCGATCAGTTCCTGCTGCACCTTGGCCATGCGCTCGAGCGCCTGCGCGCCCTCGACCTCGCGGTCGACGAAATCCAGGCGCGAGAGGGAATCGCTGCTGATCACCCAGAGCGCATAGCCCAACGGCAATGCGAACAACAGGAACACCAGCTGGAACTTGTGGGCAAAACTGAAACGCTGCAGCAGCCGAACACCCGGCTTGAGTACTCCCGTCATAACGACACCTCAGTGACCTAATGGGCCTACAGGCCTGGCAAACGATTGCAGGTAGCAAGAAGCAGGCCTGGCGCCCCTTGGCGCGAGGAAGTCGTTACAGGGCACTCCGAATGAGTGTAATGGCCAATGGGAATCAGCCTTTGCCGAAATGCGACAATTAACTCAGCATTGGGGACGGTCGCGGGTATATCGCTCGGCCGGGTCCACCGCTGCACCAAGATCGCGCATGGCGCTGGCGCCGATCAGCAGCGGGTAGCTGAAGGTACGTCGATCGGTCAGGTTGATCTCGATGATGTGCTCCTCGTCGCCCAGGCAGATCGGCATCTCGATCACCGGTCGCTGCGAGTAGGCGACGTCCTGCGTACCGGCTTCGCCGCCTTCCTCGGCGCGCTTCTTGATCTCGGCGATGCGCACCAGCGGATGTTCGTACAGGGTGTCGTCGGCACCGTCCACGGCCAGACGGAAGCGCACCCAGTCCTGGCCGTCGCGGGTGAAGGGTTCGATGTCCTTGGCGGACAGCGAGGCGGTCATGGCGCCCGTGTCCATCTTGGCCTTGAGGGTCTTGCCCAGGTCCGGGAGCTTGATCAGTTCGTAGCGACCGTAGAGATCGGGTTGCTGGTTGGCCATGGCCGGCAGACTGATGGCGGCGGCCAGCAGGAGCAGAGCATATTTCAAGGGTCGGTCCTCTCGTTTGCGGTGACCGAATCTACGACTGCCCTGCCCGGGCCATGTTCCCCGCCAAGCGTTACCGCATGCTACATCCTCAGGCGCTAGCTGTGATCTCTCAGTAGGTTGTTCATCCGGGGCATTCCCGGAATTCTGGAAGCGCGACCAACACAGCCTTCCAGGAGCCCCGGATGAACCTGCATAAACATGCCCGTCTTACCCCGCGAGGTCGAGCCCTTCTCGTGCAGCGCATGCTCAACGGTCTGCGAGTCGAAGATGCGGCACAAGCCGCTGGCGTCAGTGTGCGTACAGCCTACAAGTGGCTCAAACGCTTTCGTGAGGAAGGTGAGATTGGCCTGATGGATCGTTCATCACGTCCGCACTCATGCCCCCATGCCACGGCAATCGCTCTGGTCGAGCAACTGATCGAGCTACGTCGCTCTCGCAAGACTTACCGGCAGATCGCTCAGATACTCGGCCTGGCCGTCAGTACCGTGGCCCGCCGCCTCAAGCAGGCCGGCTTTCATCGGCTGGCTGAGCTGGAACCCGCTCCTGTGGTGGTGCGTTATGAATACGCCAATCCTGGCGATCTCCTGCACTTGGACATCAAGAAGCTTGGCCGCTTCTGGAAACCCGGGCATCGAGTCACTGGCGACCGTCAGCAGTGCTCCGACGGCGCCGGCTGGGAGTTCATGCACGTGGCTATCGACGATGCGTCCCGACTGGCGTTCACCAGCCTGCATCCAGATGAGCGCGGCAGCAGCGCCTGCCGGGCCTTGCTGCAAGCACTGCGCTACTACCGCGGGCTGAACATCTGCTTTCGGCGCGTCATGACAGACAACGGCGCCTGTTATCGGTCCCGGGCGTTTCAACGGTTGT
Source organism: Ectopseudomonas khazarica (assembly GCF_017915135.1). Lineage (NCBI taxonomy): Bacteria > Pseudomonadati > Pseudomonadota > Gammaproteobacteria > Pseudomonadales > Pseudomonadaceae > Ectopseudomonas > Ectopseudomonas khazarica. The sequence goes on from NZ_CP068551.1 coordinate 4,773,508, forward strand.
GTGCTCGACTCAGGCTGAAACACATCCGTACCAAGCCCTATACGCCACGCACCAACGGTAAGGCCGAGCGCTTCATCCAAACGAGCCTGCGTGAATGGGCCTATGCCCGTAGCTACGACACTTCACAGCAGCGAGCAGCGCACCTGCTGCCCTGGCTGCATCACTACAACTGGCACCGACTGCACGCCAGCCTCGGATACCTGCCCCCGATCAGCAGAGCACCGCTTCCACTGAACAACGTACTGGGTTTACACAGCTAGCGCCCACGGCCTTCCAGCTCCATCCCGGTCCACAGCTCGTCGAGGCGCTCGAAGCCCCACTCCTCGGCGGACTCGCGCCCGACGATACGGTCCTGATCGGTGATCTTGCTCAGATCGACGACGCTCTGCGGCAGCGGCACGCGCGACTTGGCCGAGAAGAACACCTTGACCCTGGGCGCCAGCAACGCCTTGGGGTTCTGCTCCATGACCACGGCCAGGCGGCCGCTCTGCAGGCGCACCAGCGCGCCGACCGGGTAGATGCCGACGGTCTTGACGAAGGCCTGGAACACCAGCTCGTCGAAGTGGCCCTTCCACTCGGCCATCTTGCGGATCGACTCCGCCGGGTCCCAGCCCGCCTTGTACGGACGGTTCGAGGTGATGGCGTCGTACACGTCGCACACCGCGCCCATCTTCGCCAGCAGGCTGATCTGCTCGCCCTGCAGGCGATGGGGGTAGCCACTGCCGTCGATCTTCTCGTGGTGGTGCAGGCAGACATCCAGCACCAGCGCGCTGACCTGCTTGCTGGCGATGAGGATGTTGCCGCCCTCCTCCGGGTGCTTGCGCACGGCGGCGAACTCGCCGTCGGTGAGCTTGCCGGGCTTGTCCAGCAGGTCCTGCGGCACCGCCATCTTGCCGATGTCGTGCAGCAGGCCTGCCAGCCCCGCCTCGCGCACGGCCGCCTCGGGCAGGCCGAGCTGACGGGCCAGCGCGATCATCAGCGCACACACCGCGACCGAGTGCATGTAGGTGTATTCGTTGCTGTGCTTGAGCCGCGCCAGGCTGATCAGCGCATTGGGGTGGCGCATCACCGACTGGGAGATCTCCTCCACCAGCGACTCGGCCTGATCGAACTGCAGCGCCTGGCCCATGCGTGCATCGCTGAACATGTCCACCACTGCCTGCTTGGAGCGCGCGCACAGCTTGACCGCCTGCTCCAGCTCCTGTTCCATCGACAGGTTCCTGACCTTGGGTGGCTCGATGGCAGCCAGCAGGCGGGCCTGTGCCTCGCATTCGACCTCAGCCTCGGTGGCGGCCTGCACACCGGCGGCGACGTCAGCCCCCTTGCTGACGTCGATCCACAGTTCGCTGATCGCGCTGTCGCGAATGCGTGCGAGATCCTTTTCGGAGTTGAGGACGAACTTGGATTTCCAGAAGGGGTGATCCATCCACGAACCACAGAATTCCTGAATGAACATTCCGACACGAAGATCGGTGACGGCGATCCGTTTGAGCATGGCATGTACCGAAAGATGAGAATGCCTTCCCTGACTAGGCTACTTCCGATGAGGCTCATGGGTATATAGCCTCTCAACTGGCAATAGGCCAGTCAGCAGCGCTTTGAGCAAAGCGTCGCGCTTGCATAAGATGGCCGTTCACCGCCTGCCATGGAGTCGACATGCGCCCCCTGCTGACCGGCCTTGCGAACGTCGTTCTGCTACTCGCCAACACCCTGATCCTGATCGGTCCGTTGCTGCTGATTGCGCTGGGCAAATTCCTGCTGCCCGGCCAGGTCGCGCGCGACGCCTGCTCGCGCGGCGTGATGTGGGTCGCCGAGTTCTGGGCCGAGAACTGCAAGCGCATCTTCGCCCTGCTGACCCCGACCCGCTGGGACATTCGCGGCAATGCCGAGTTGCGCCAGGACTGCTCCTACCTGGTGATCAGCAACCATCAGTCCTGGGTCGACATCCCCGCGCTGGTCCAGGCGTTCAACCGCAAGACGCCCTACTTCAAGTTCTTCCTCAAGCAGGAGCTGATCTGGGTGCCGTTCCTTGGCCTGGCCTTCTGGGCGCTGGATTACCCCTTCATGAAGCGCTATTCCAGGGCGTTCCTGGAGAAGAACCCGCACATGAAGGGCAAGGACCTGGAGATCACCAAGGCGGCCTGCGAGAAGTTCAAGCGCCTGCCCGTCACCGTGGTCAACTACCTGGAAGGCACCCGTTTCACCCCGGCCAAGCAGGCGCAGCAGCAGTCGCCGTACCGCTATCTGCTCAAGCCCAAGGCGGGTGGCGTGGCCTTCGTCCTCGCCGCTCTGGGCGAGCAGCTGGACGCCGTGCTGGACGTGACCCTGGTCTACCCCGACCAGCAGGTGCCAGGCTTCTGGGACCTGCTCAGCGGCCAGGTCGCGAAGGTCATCGTCGACATCCGCACGCTGCCTCTCGACCCCACGCTGTGCCGCGGCGACTACGAGAACGACCCCGCCTTCCGCCAGCAGATGCAGGACTGGGTGTCCGCACTGTGGCAGGCCAAGGACGCGCGCATCGCCGACCTGCGCCACGACGCCCAGCCATGACCGGCTTGTCGTTCGGTTTTCCGAATGCCGCGCAGCGCGATGGTCGGAAGGTCGAACGAACAGGCATCTCGCCCCGCTCGGGCAATAAATTTAATTTCTTTAAAATCAATCACTTGAAATAAATACAAGGTCCTCGAAAGCGCTGGCATGCAACCTGCTCAAGTCCCCCTCAGGAATGCGATAGACCTTCCGTGAGCAAAGTGGCGTGAGCACGCCATCACAACAACAATACCGAGGACTCGATTCATGCGTACCTTCCACCGTGTACTGAGCGTGGCCGTCGCTGCAGCCATTCTCTCCACTCCGGCCATCGCAGAGGAGCTGACCGGCACCCTGAAGAAGATCAAGGACACCGGCACCATCACCCTGGGCCACCGCGACTCCTCCATCCCCTTCTCCTACTTCGGCGACAACTCGCGCAAACCCATCGGCTACTCCCACGATCTGCAACTGAAAGTGGTCGAGGCGCTGAAACAGGAACTGGGCCTGCCTGACCTCAAGGTACGCTACAACCTGGTGACTTCGCAGACCCGTATTCCCCTGGTGCAGAACGGCACCGTCGACCTGGAATGCGGCTCCACCACCAACAACGTCGAGCGCCAGCAGCAGGTCGACTTCTCGGTCGGCATCTTCGAGGTCGGCACCCGCCTGCTGGCCAGGAACAGCAGCGGCATCAAGGATTTCGGCGACCTCAAGGGCAAGAACGTGGTGACCACCGCCGGTACCACCTCCGAGCGCCTGATCAAGTCGATGAATGCCGAGAAGCAGATGGGCATGAACGTGATCTCGGCCAAGGACCACGGGGAGTCCTTCCTGATGCTCGAGTCCAACCGCGCCGTGGCCTTCATGATGGACGACGCCCTGCTCGCCGGCGAGATGGCCAAGGCCAAGAAGCCTGACGACTGGAGCGTGGTCGGCACGCCGCAGTCCTTCGAGGTCTACGGCTGCATGCTGCGCAAGGGCGACGAGGCCTTCAAGAAGGTGGTCGACAAGGCCATCAGCGACACCTTCGCTTCCGGCGAGATCAACGAGATCTACGCCAAGTGGTTCCAGCAGCCCGTCCCACCGAAGGGCCTGAACCTGAATTTCCCCATGAGCGACGAGCTGAAGCAGCTGATCGCCAACCCGACCGACAAATCCGCAGAACAGATTTGACGGTGATGCGCCGCCACGCTCACGAGGCGTGACGGCGCGGGGACTCCGGGGAGGCCTGCGGCCTCCCCAACCTAATTCCTGACGAAGCCGAGACCATCCGCCCACGCGGATACGGGGAACTGTCGCCCGCTTTCGCGCTTCGCCAACGTATTCACGATCTCGCCAGCGAGCATCTGCCTTCGACACAGCAGAGCCGACGCGCAGCAGATCGTTTCCTCAGCAGAGGGGAAAGTTGCAATGAATTACAACTGGGACTGGGGCATCTACTTCAAGTCCACCGGCATCGGCAGCGAGACCTACCTGGACTGGTTCGTCACCGGCCTGGGCTGGACCATCGCCATCGCCCTGGCAGGCTGGCTGATCGCCCTGGCGCTCGGCGCGCTGCTCGGCGTCATGCGTACCCTGCCGAACCGCTGGCTGTCCGGCCTGGCCACCGCCTACGTGGAAATCTTCCGCAACGTGCCGCTGCTGGTGCAGCTGTTCCTCTGGTACTTCCTGGTGCCGGACCTGCTGCCGGAACCCCTGGAGCTGTGGTTCAAGCAGGACCTCAACCCGGCCACCTCGGCCTATCTCTCGGTCGTCGTGTGCCTCGGCCTGTTCACCGCGGCGCGGGTCTGCGAACAGGTGCGCACCGGTATCCAGGCATTGCCCAGGGGCCAGCTGGCCGCCGGCTACGCGCTGGGTTTCCGCCTGCCGCAGATCTACCGGGACGTGCTGCTGCCACAGGCGTTTCGCATCATCATCCCGCCGCTGACCAGTGAATTCCTCAACATCTTCAAGAACTCCTCGGTGGCCTCGCTGATCGGCCTGATGGAACTGCTGGCGCAGACCAAGCAGACCGCCGAGTTCAGCGCCAACCTGTTCGAGGCCTTCACCCTGGCCACGCTGATCTACTTCACCCTGAACATGAGCCTGATGCTGCTGATGCGCCTGATCGAGAAGAAGGTCGCGGTGCCGGGCCTGATTTCCGTAGGAGGCAAGTGATGGACTTCAGCCAGATCGTTCCGGCGCTGCCGGGGCTGTGGGAAGGCATGCTGATCACCCTGCAGCTGATGGTCCTCGGCGTGCTCGGCGGCGTGGTGCTGGGCACCCTGCTGGCCCTGATGCGCCTGTCGCACAGCCGGCTGCTGGCGAACATCGCCGCCACCTACGTCAACTACTTCCGCTCGATCCCGCTGCTGCTGGTGGTCACCTGGTTCTACTTCGCGGTGCCCTTCATCCTGCGCTGGATCACCGGCGAGGACACGCCGGTCGGGGCGTTCAGCTCCTGCCTGGTGGCCTTCGTGATGTTCGAGGCCGCCTACTTCTGCGAGATCGTCCGCGCCGGCATCCAGGCCATCCCCAAGGGCCAGATGGGCGCCGCCTCGGCGCTGGGCATGAGCTACGCGCAGAGCATGCGCCTGATCATCCTGCCGCAGGCCTTCCGCAAGATGACCCCGCTGCTGCTGCAGCAGAGCATCATCCTCTTCCAGGACACCTCGCTGGTGTACACCGTGGGCCTGATGGACTTCCTCAACGCCGCCCGCTCGCGTGGCGACATCATCGGCCAGCCCCACGAGTTTCTGATTTTCGCCGGCCTGGTCTACTTCACCGTCAGCTTCGCCGCCTCGCAACTGGTCAAGCTTCTGCAGAAAAGGTTAGCCGTATGATTGCCATCAAGAACGTCAACAAGTGGTACGGGGACTTCCAGGTGCTGACCGAGTGCAGCACAGAAGTGAAGAAGGGCGAAGTGGTCGTGGTCTGTGGCCCGTCGGGTTCGGGCAAGTCGACCCTGATCAAGTGCGTCAACGCGCTGGAGCCCTTCCAGCAGGGTGACATCGTGGTCGACGGCACCTCCATCGCCGACAAGAAGACCAACCTGCCAAGGCTGCGCTCGCGCGTCGGCATGGTGTTCCAGCACTTCGAGCTGTTCCCGCACCTGTCGATCACCGAGAACCTCACCATCGCCCAGGTCAAGGTGCTCGGCCGCAGCAAGGACGAGGCCACCGAGAAGGGCCTGGCCCTGCTCGACCGCGTCGGCCTCGCCGCCCACGCGCACAAGCACCCGGGCCAGCTCTCCGGCGGCCAGCAGCAGCGTGTGGCGATCGCCCGTGCGCTGGCCATGGACCCGGTGGTGATGCTGTTCGACGAACCCACCTCGGCGCTCGACCCGGAGATGGTCAACGAGGTGCTCGACGTGATGGTGCAGCTGGCCCAGGAAGGCATGACCATGATGTGCGTGACCCACGAGATGGGCTTCGCACGCAAGGTCGCCGACCGGGTGATCTTCATGGACCGCGGGCAGATCGTCGAGGACTGCGCCAAGGAAGAGTTCTTCGGCGACATCAATGCCCGCTCCGAACGCGCGCAGCAGTTCCTGGCGAAGATCCTCCAGCACTGAGCGCCCACGGACGCCGCCGGGTGCGCACGCCGCACCCGGCGCGGTGCTCATCTGGCCAGACAGGGATGACTATGATGCAATGCCTGCCCGCCAGTACTCACGCCGACCTGATCGTGAAAACGCGCCTGCTTCGCCACCTCTCGCTGGCCTGCCTGCTCCTCCTGCTGGTGCTTGGCAGTGGCTATGCGGCCTACCTGCTGAGTGACCGCAGCGGTATCCAGACGCTGGCCGAAAGCGGCGAGCGCCAGCTCGAACTGAATGCCCGCGCGGTGGAAAGCGAGATCACCAAGTACACCTACCTGCCCAGCCTGCTGGAGCTGGAAGGCAACGTCTCGCGCCTGCTGCAGTTCCCCACGGCGTACCGCAGGCATCACGTCAACCAGTACCTGGCCGGGCTGAATCAGCGCAGCGGCAGCCTGGCCATCTACGTGCTCGACCTGGACGGGCGGGTCATCGCCACCAGCAACTGGGACCGCGCCGACAGCTACCTCGGCGAGGACCTGTCGTTCCGTGCCTACTACCAGGATGCCGTGCAGGGCAAGGCCGGCCGTTTCTACGGCATCGGCAGCACCACCGGCGAGGCGGGCTACTACCTGTCTCACGGGTTGCGCGAAGACGGCAAGGTGATCGGCGTGGCGGTGGTCAAGGTGCGCCTGGACACCCTCGAAGAGCGCTGGCAGCGCGCCCACCTGGAAGCCTACGTCAGCGACGAGAACGGCATCATCATCCTCTCCAGCAAGCCGGAGCGCCGGCTCAAGGCCGTGCAGGCGCTGGACGACGCAAGCCGCGAACGCCTGGCGCGCAGCCTGCAGTATCACTGGGCGGCGCTGGAGGAGCTGCAGTTCGCCGGGCGTGAAGCGCTCGGCGACGGCCTGGAACAGATCAGCCTCGACCACGACGGCAGCATCACCCGCTACCTGCTGCAGACTCGCCCGCTGGTCGACACGCCCTGGCACCTGACGCTGCTCAGCCCGCTGCAGGAGCAGCGCAGCGCCGCCCTGCTCAATGCCCTGCTGGCGGCGGTGGCCTGCGCGTTGCTGGCCTTCCTGCTGATCGCCTGGAACGAACGGCGCAAGGTCATCGCCACCCGCCTGGCCGCACGCGAAGCGCTGCAGGCGGCCAACGACGAACTGGAACGCAAGATCACCGAGCGCACCGCCGACCTGCAGGCCAGCAACGCGCGCCTGCTGGCGGAAGTGAGCGAGCGCGAGCAGGCCGAAACCACCCTGCGCCAGGCCCAGGACGAGCTGGTCCAGGCCGGCAAGCTGGCCGTGATCGGGCAGATGTCCACCAGCATCGCCCATGAGCTCAACCAGCCACTGGCGGCCCTGCGCACGCTGTCGGCCAACACCGTGCGCTTTCTTCAGCGCGGCGCGCTGGATGTCGCCAGCAGCAACCTGCAGAACATCGCCGAGCTGGTCGACCGCATGGGCAAGATCACCGCCAGCCTGCGCGCCTTCGCCCGCCGCGCCGGCGACCAGGGCGAGGCCTCGCTGCAGCAGGCGGTGGACGCCGCGCTGTTGCTGCTGCATCCGCGCCTGCAGCGCACCCGGGTGAAGATTCACCAGGAGTTCGTCGAGGCGCGCCTGGCCATCGAGCAGATTCGCCTGGAACAGATCCTGGTCAACCTGATCAGCAACGCCGTCGACGCGCTGCAAGCGCAAGGCGACCGGCATATCTGGCTGAGCGGCAACGCCGAAGCCGAGCACTACCTGCTGGAAATCCGCGACAACGGTCCCGGCATCGCGCCGGAAACCCGCGCCCATCTGTTCGAACCCTTCTTCACCACCAAGCCGGGCGAACAGGGCCTGGGGCTCGGCCTGACCCTCTCGGCCAGCCTCGCCGCCGCCGCCGGTGGCAGCCTCACCGTGCGCCACCCGGAGGAAGGCGGCACCGCCTTCGTCCTCAGCCTGCCCTATCCGCGAGAGCCACAAGCATGAGCGACCGCCTCACCGTCCTGATCGTCGAAGACGACCCCCATGTGCTGCTCGGCTGCCAGCAGGCCCTGGCCCTGGAAGACATTCCCAGCATCGGCGTGAGCAGCGCCGAGGAAGCCCTGGCCCAGGTCGACAGCGACTTCGCCGGCATCGTCGTCAGCGATATCCGCCTGCCCGGCATCGACGGCCTGGAGCTGCTGACGCGCCTCAAGCAACGCGATGCCAGCCTGCCGGTGGTACTGATCACCGGCCATGGCGACATCGGCATGGCCGTGGGGGCGATGCGCGACGGCGCCTATGACTTCATGGAGAAGCCATTCTCGCCGGAACGCCTGGTCGACGTCGCCCGCCGCGCCCTGGAGCAACGCGCCCTGGCCCGCGAGGTCAGCGCCCTGCGCCGCCAGCTGGCCGGGCGCCAGGCACTGGAGCAGCGCATCATCGGCCGCTCGCCGGCCATGCAGCAGTTGCGCGAGCTGATCGCCAACGTCGCCGACACCAACGCCAACGTGCTGATCGAGGGCGAAACCGGCACCGGCAAGGAACTGGTCGCCCGCTGCCTCCACGACTTCAGCCGGCGGCAGAGCAAGCAGTTCGTCGCGCTCAATTGCGGCGGCCTGCCGGAAAGCCTGTTCGAGAGCGAGATATTCGGCCACGAGGCGCATGCCTTCACCGGCGCCGGCAAACGCCGCATCGGCAAGATCGAACACGCCGACGGCGGCAGCCTGTTCCTCGACGAAATCGAGAGCATGCCGCTCAACCTGCAGATCAAGCTGCTGCGCGTCCTGCAGGAGCACAGCCTGGAACGCCTCGGCTCGAACCAGTCGGTCGCCGTCGACTGCCGGGTGATCGCCGCGACCAAGTCCGACCTCGATGAACTGGGCAAACGTGGCGAGTTCCGCAGCGACCTGTACTACCGGCTGAACGTGGTGACCCTGGAACTGCCGCCGCTGCGCGAGCGCCGCGAGGACATCGCCCTGCTGTTCGAGCACTTCCTGCAGTTGGCGGCGCTGCGTTTCGACCGCGCCGTGCCGGAGCTGGACCGCCAGACCCTGGCCGCGCTCAGCGCCCACGACTGGCCAGGCAACGTGCGCGAACTGCGTAACGTCGCCGAGCGCTTCGCCCTCGGCCTGCCGGTGTTCAAGAAAAGCGGCCAGGCCGACAACAACACGCTGGGCTTCAACGAGGCCGTGGAAGCCTTCGAACGCAGCCTGCTCAGCGCTGCACTGGAACGCCACGCCGGCAACCTCAGCCAGGCCGCGCAGACGCTGGGCATGGCCAAGACCACGCTGTTCGACAAGGTGAAGAAGTACGGCCTGTAGGTGCAACTTCAGCCGCGCAACGCCTCATGAACCTTGCAAAGGAAAAAAGGGAGCCCGCAGGCTCCCGAAAAAGGCGCGGACCAATGCGCCCAGGGCCGTGAAACTCAGGCTGCGCTGAAGGTCTTGTGCGGGTCGATGACGAATTTCTTCGGCACCCCGGCATCGAACTCGCCATAGCCACGCGGCGCGTCGTCCAGGTTGATCACCTGCACGCCCACCACTTCGGCGATGTTGATGCGGTCCCACATGATGGCCTGCATCAGCGCACGGTTGTATTTCATCACCGGGGTCTGGCCGGTGTGGAAGCTGTGCGACTTGGCCCAGCCGAGGCCGAAGCGAATGCTCAGGCTGCCGATCTTGGCGGCGGCATCGACCGCGCCCGGATCTTCGGTCACGTACAGGCCGGGGATGCCGATCTTGCCGGCGACGCGGGTCACCTGCATCAGCGAGTTGAGCACGGTGGCCGGTGCCTCGTGCTTGGCCCCCTCGTGGCCATGACCACGGGCCTCGAAGCCCACGCAATCGATGGCGCAATCGACTTCCGGCTCGCCCAGCAGGTCGGCGATCTGCTCGTGCAGCGGGGTGTCCTTGGACAGGTCGGCGATCTCGAAGCCCTGGGCCTTGGCATGCGCCAGACGCGCCGGGTTGAGGTCGCCGACGATGACCACGGCGGCACCCAGCAGGCGCGCCGAGGCGGCCGCGGCCAGGCCGACGGGGCCGGCGCCAGCGACGTAGACGGTGCTGCCCGGACCGACACCGGCGGTCACGGCACCGTGGTAGCCGGTCGGCAGGATGTCGGACAGGCAGGTCAGATCGCGGATCTTCTCCATGGCCTTGTCGCGGTCCGGCAGCTTGAGCAGGTTGAAGTCGGCGTAGGGCACCAGCACGTATTCGGCCTGGCCACCGGTCCAGTCGCCCATGTCGACGTAACCGTAGGCGCCACCGGCACGCGCCGGGTTGACGGTCAGGCAGACGCCGGTGTGCTGCTCCTTGCAGGAGCGGCAACGGCCGCAGGCGACGTTGAACGGAACGGAAACCAGATCACCGATCTGCAGGCGCTCGACGTCGCGGCCCTTCTCGATCACCTCGCCGGTGATCTCGTGGCCCAGCACCAGGCCGACCTGAGCGGTGGTACGGCCGCGCACCATGTGCTGGTCGGAGCCGCAGATGTTGGTGGAAACGACTTTCAGGATGACGCCGTGCTCGATCTTCTTGCCGCGCGGGTCCTGCATCTTCGGGTAGTCGATCTTCTGCACTTCGACCTTGCCCGCACCGAGATAAACCACACCACGATTACCAGACATGCGTAACTCTCCTTTCTTTTTGTGGATACAAGGCGCGACCGAAGGGCCACGCGGCCTTGCACTGGAGCTTCTTTCGTCTGTTGCCGATCACCGCCGGTAAAACCTGGCAGGGCGGTGAGCGAGAATTTCCCCGGATTGCATCCGGGCTACCGGTGATCCGTCCTCAGGCGTTGAGCACCACCGTGCGGTTGGCGTTGAGGAACACGCGGCGGTCGATGTGATGACCGACCGCACGCGCCAGGGTCAGGCACTCGATGTCACGGCCCTTGGCGATCAGGTCCTCGGGGTAATGGGCGTGATCCACCGCCTCCACGCCCTGAGCGATGATCGGCCCCTCATCGAGGTCGTTGTTGATGTAGTGCGCCGTGGCACCGACCAGCTTGACCCCCTTCTGGTAGGCCTGGTGATAGGGCTTGGCGCCCTTGAAGCCGGGCAGCAGCGAGTGATGGATATTGATCGCCCAGCCATCGAGCTTCTTGCACAGCTCGGGCGACAGCACCTGCATGTAGCGGGCGAGCACCACCAGTTCGGCACCGGTATCCTCGATCACCTTGAGCACCTTGCGCTCCTGCGCCGGCTTGTCGGCCGGATCGAGCGGGAAATGGTGATAGGGAATGCCATGCCAGCGCGCCAGCGGCTCGAGGTCCGGGTGGTTGGAGACCACCGCCACCACGTCCATGGCCAGTTGGCCGATGCGCTGGCGATAGAGCAGGTCATTGAGGCAGTGGTCAGCCTTGGAGACCATCAGCACGACCTTGGCGCGATAGCCCGGCGGGGTCAGCTCGACCTGCATCTGGAACGGCGCCAGGCGCTCGGCCAGGCCGTCGCGGAAGGCCTGCTCGTCGAAGCCATCCGGCTGACGAAACTCCACGCGGATGAAGAAGCGCGACGACAGCCGATCATCGAAGCTGTGGTGCTCGGTGACGTAGCAGTGCTGCTCGAAGAGAAAGCGCGTCACCGCGTCCACGGTGCCGAGCACGCTCGGGCAGTGAGCGGTGAGAATCCAGGTATCGGGGGTGCGGCCCATAACAATCTCCGAGACAAACTCCGTTGCTGTTCACCCCTCTCCCGTTCATGAGAGAGGGGTCGGGGAGAGGGCTATCCGAGTCAACGCGGTCTGCCCTTCCCGCCTCCCCAGAGGGAGCCGTTGGATATCAAGCCTCGACCGCCAACCCGTACTCGGCGCAGGCATCCTGCAGCCACAGCCAGAAGTAGTCGGCGAAGCTGCGCCGGATCACCAGCTCCCAGGTGTCCTCGCCGACATGGCGAATCACCAGCTGCGACTTGGCGAACACGGTGCCCACCGCCTTGCCGACCGGGAAGTTGCTCGGGTGCACGTCGTAGGACGTGGACTTCATCAGCATCTCGCGCACCTTGGGCCCGGAGAGCTGCAGCAGGGTCTGCCCGCCGCTGACGTTGACCACCGAGAACAGCTGGCCGTCCAGCGCCTCGCGCAGCTTGCGCTCGACGTCGAACTCGGTGCCGCCGGGCACGATCAGCAACCATTCGTCAGGGCCGAGCCACTGCAGCGAGGTGTCGCCATCGGCCACCAGGGTCAGCGCCACCGGCAGCTCCAGGCCGACGGCCTTGTGGATGCCACCGGAGAACGCTGCGTCCCTGGCGTCGCCACGGATCACCAGATGGCCGCGCAGCTTCTTCTCGCGCAGGCTCACGCCGGCGCTCTTGCTGCCCTTGCCGGCCAGCTCGTGCAGGCCGGCGTGATGCAGCGGGGATTGCCCGGCGATGTCGGCGGGACGTTGTTGGAACAGGTTGACGTTAGACATTCTGGCGATCCCCTTTCGGGTCATAGAACACGGAGCTGCAGATTTCGGCTTCGATCACGCTGCCATCGACCAGCGGGGCGAACACCCGCTCACCCATGCGCTTGAGCCCGCCCTTGACGACGGCCATGGCGAAGCTGTGACCCATGGCCGCGCTCATGTAGCTGGAGGTGACGTGGCCGACCATCTGCATCGGGATGGACTGTTTCGGGTCGAACACCAGTTGCGCACCTTCCGGCAGCACCTTGTTCGGATCGACCGGTTTCAGCCCGACCAGTTGCTTGCGGTCTTCGCGCAGGCAGTCGTCGCGGTTCATGCCACGCTTGCCGATCCAGGAGAACGGCTTGGTGCGGCCGACGCACCAGCCCATGTTGAGGTCGTCCGGCGTCACCGAGGCATCGGTATCCTGGCCAACGATGATGAAACCCTTCTCGGCGCGCAGCACGTGCATGGTCTCGGTGCCGTAGGGGGTCAGGTCGAACTCCTTGCCCGCCTCGATGATCTGCTCCCACACGCCCAGGGCGTAGTCGGCCTGCACGTTCACCTCGTAGCTCAGCTCGCCGGTGAAGGAGATGCGGAACACCCGCGCCGGCACGCCGCCGACCAGGCCTTCCTTCCAGCTCATGAACGGGAAGGCGTCCTTGTCCAGGTCGATGTCGGTGACCTTGGCCAGCAGCTTGCGGCTGTTCGGGCCGGACAGGGTCATGGTGGCCCAGTGGTCGGTGACCGAGGTGAAGAACACCTTCAGTTCCGGCCACTCGGTCTGGTGGTAGATCTCCAGCCACTCGAGCACGCGCGCCGCGCCGCCGGTGGTGGTGGTCATGACGAAATGGTTGTCGGCCAGACAGGCGGTCACGCCGTCGTCGAAGACCATGCCGTCTTCCTTGCACATCAGGCCGTAGCGGGCCTTGCCCACGTCCAGCTTGGTCCAGGCATTGGTGTAGACGCGGTTGAGGAACTCGCGCGCATCCGGGCCCTGGATGTCGATCTTGCCCAGGGTGGAGGCATCGAGAATGCCCACGCTGTTGCGCACCGCCAGGCACTCGCGGGCCACGGCGGCGTGCAGGTCCTCACCGGTCTTCGGGAAGTACCAGGGACGCTTCCACTGGCCGACGTCCTCGAACTCGGCGCCGTGGCTGACATGCCAGGCCTGCATCGCGGTGTAGCGCTTGGCATCGAACAGCGCACCACAGTGACGGCCGGCCACGGCGCCGAAGGTCACCGGGGTGTAGTTCGGGCGGAACATGGTGGTGCCCATCTGCGGGATGCTGATGCCCATGGAACGGGCCGCGATGGCCAGACCGTTGATGTTGCCCAGCTTGCCCTGGTCGGTACCGAAGCCCAGCGCGGTATAGCGCTTGACGTGCTCGACCGACTCGAAGCCTTCACGGGTGGCCAGCTCGATGCCGGCGGCGGTGACGTCGTTCTGCAGGTCGACGAACTGCTTCGGCGCACGCGCGGTGTTCTTCTCGTGCGGGACCTGGAACAGCGCCAGCATCGGGTCTTCGTTGAGGATGCTGGCCTTCGGCAGGCTGTCGCTGACGGCCTTGTAACCGGTATCCGCGGCGGCCTTGGCACCGGCCTCGAAGCCGTTGGCCAGCACGTCGCCGAGACCGAACACGCCGTTCACCGCACCGGCATCGATGCGCTGCTGGATGCCATTGCCCGCACCGGGGACGAAGCCGAGGATGTCCTCGCGCCACTCGGGACGACCGCCCAGGTGGGAAGCCAGGTGCACCACCGGGCTGTAGCCGCCGGAACTGACGATAAGGTCGCAGTCCACGACTTCGCCGGGGCTGGTGATCTTGTGGCTCTTGACGTCGATGGCGCAGATACGGGCGCCGGTGACACGCTTGCTGCCGCGCGCCTCGATCACCGCACTGCCGGTCAGGATGCGCACGCCACGTGAGCGCGCCTCTTCGACCCAGGTACCACGCGGATTGCTGCGCGCGTCGGCCACGGCCACCACCTGGCGACCGGCGTCGAGCCAGTCGAGCACCACGCGGTAGGCGTAATCGTTGTTGGTCGACAGCACCAGGGCCTTGCCCGGCGCCACGCCGTAGCGGCGCACGTAGGTCGACACCGCGCCGGCGAGCATGTTGCCCGGCACGTCGTTATTGGCGTACACCAGCGGCCGCTCGTGCGCACCACTGGCCAGGACCACGCGCTTGGCGCGCACGCGGTGCATGCGCTGGCGCGCCTGGCCCATGGGCGCGACTTCGCCGAGGTGATCGGTGAGGCGCTGATGAATGGTCAGGAAGTTGTGGTCGTGATAACCGTTGACCGTGGCACGCGGCAGCAGGGTCACTTCCGGCAGGCTCTCCAGCTCGGCGACCACCTTGGCCACCCAGTCGCTGGCCGGCTTGCCATCGAGGGTCTGGCGGGTGTCGAGCAGGCTGCCGCCGAACTCTTCCTGCTCATCGGCGAGGATCACACGGGCACCACTGCGACCGGCGGCCAGCGCGGCAGCCAGGCCGGCCGGGCCGGCGCCGACGATCAGCACGTCGCAGTGCTGGTTCAGCTGGTCGTAGATGTCCGGGTCGACCTCGGTCGGCGAACGACCCAGGCCCGCCGCCTTGCGGATGTACTTCTCGTAGGTCAGCCACAGGTTCTGCGGGTACATGAAGGTCTTGTAGTAGAAGCCGGGCGGCATCATGCCCCCGCCGACCTTGCCGAGAATGCCCATCAGGTCGGTGTTGACGCTCGGCCAACCGTTGGTGCTGCTGGCCACCAGGCCGCCGTACAGGGCCTGCTGCGTAGCGCGCACGTTGGGGATCTGCGTGGCTTCGCGGGAACCGATCTGCAGCACGGCATTGGGCTCTTCGCTGCCGGCCGCGACGATGCCCCGCGGACGCGAATACTTGAAGCTGCGACCGACTATGTCGACACCGTTGGCCAGCAGTGCGGCCGCCAGGCTGTCGCCCGCGTAGCCCTGATAGTTCTGGCCGTTGAAGCTGAAGCTCAGCGGCTGGCTGCGGTCGATGCGACCACCCTTGGCAAGACGATTGACCTGGCTCATGCCGTTACTCCTTCTGCCACGGCTTTCTTCTCGGAGGCGCCGGCTGCGGTGACCGAGGGCTGCTCGCCGACCTTGTAGGTCTCGAGGATCTCGTAGGTCACGGTGTGGCGGGTGACGTTGAAATACTTGCGGCAACCGGCCGCGTGTACCCACAGCTCATGGTGGATACCGCGCGGGTTGTCGCGGAAGAACATGTACTCGCCCCACTCGGCATCGCTGCAGGCATCGGGGTCGAGCGGGCGGGCGATATGCGCCTGGCCCTTGGCATGGAACTCCTCTTCGGAGCGCTGTTCGCCACAGTAGGGGCAGAAGATGTGCAGCATGGTGGCCTCCTGAAACGCTCCCCGCTCGCAGATGCCAACGGGGTTTATCTGGTCTCCCCTCGCCCACCCGTGGGCGAGGGGTCGGGGGAGAGGGCGTGCGGTGCTGGCCGCGTCACCCTCTCCCGGCCCTTCGGGCCACCCTCTTCCGCAAGCGGGAGAGGGTCATCGGTTTTGCGCTACGCGCGTTTTAGTGAGCCACGGCAGCCGCGCCGTGCTCGTCGATCAGTGCACCGGTGTGGAAACGATCGATGGAGAACGGCTTGGCCAGCGGGTGCATCTCCCCCTTGGCCAGGCTGGCGGCGAACACGTGGCCCGAGCCCGGCGTGGCCTTGAAGCCACCGGTACCCCAGCCGCAGTTGAAGAACAGGTTGTCCACCGGCGTCTTGGAGATGATCGGACAGGCGTCCGGGCAGGTGTCCACGATGCCGCCCCACTGGCGGTTCATGCGCACCCGCGAAAGCACCGGGAACATCTCGACGATGGCCTGCAGGGTGTGTTCGATGGTCGGGTAGGAGCCACGCTGGCCATAGCCGTTGTAGCCGTCGATACCGGCACCGATGACCAGGTCGCCCTTGTCCGACTGGCTGATGTAGCCGTGCACGGCGTTGGACATGATCACGCTGTCGATGATCGGCTTGATCGGCTCGGATACCAGCGCCTGCAGCGGGTGGGATTCCAGCGGCAGGCGGAAACCGGCGAGCCCGGCCATGTGCCCGGAGTTACCGGCAGTGACTACGCCGACGCGCTTGGCGCCGATGAAGCCCTTGTTGGTCTCCACGCCGATCACCGCGCCGTTCTGCTTGCGGAAACCGATCACCTCGGTGTTCTGGATCAGGTCGACACCGGCCGCATCGGCCGCACGGGCATAGCCCCAGGCCACGGCATCGTGACGGGCCACGCCGCCGCGACGCTGCACGGTGGAGCCCATGATCGGGTAGCGGGTGTTCTTGCTGCAGTCCAGGTAGGGAATCTCCGCCTCGACCTGCCTGGCGTCGAGCAGCTCGCCATCCACGCCGTTGAGGCGGTTGGCACTGACGCGACGCTCGGCATCACGCATGTCCTGCAGGGTATGGCACAGGTTGTAGACGCCGCGCTGGGAGAACATGACGTTGTAGTTCAGGTCCTGGGACAGGCCTTCCCACAGTTTCATCGCATGCTCGTAGAGATGCGCGGATTCGTCCCACAGGTAGTTGGAGCGCACGATGGTGGTGTTGCGCGCGGTGTTGCCGCCACCGAGCCAGCCTTTCTCGACCACCGCGACGTTCTTCACGCCGAACTCCTTGGCCAGGTAGTAGGCGGTGGCCAGGCCATGACCGCCACCGCCGACGATGACCACGTCGTACACCGGCTTGGGCGTCGGGTTGCGCCACATGCGCTGCCAGTTCTCATGGTGGCTGAACGAGTGCTTGAACAGGCCGAAGCCGGAATAACGTTGCATGGGCATGCTCCAGTTTTTACTCCCCTCTCACGCTTGCGGGAGAGGGGCCGGGGGAGAGGGTCACTTGAAGTGGATCGCGCCTCATCGATCCACCGATAGCGGGCGGAAGCAAACAGCGCCTTCCACCCTGCGAATTACCGATACACCGGATAATCCGCGCACAGTGCGGCCACCTGCTTGGCGACCTGCGCCTCGACGTCGGCATCGCCGAGGTGATCGAGGATGTCGCAGATCCAGCCCGCCAGCGCCTGGCACTGCGCGACCTTGAAGCCACGAGTGGTCACGGCCGGCGTGCCGATACGGATGCCGGAAGTGACGAACGGCGACTGCGGGTCGTTCGGCACGGCGTTCTTGTTCACGGTGATGCCGGCACGGCCCAGGGCCGCATCGGCCTCCTTGCCGGTCAACCCCTGCTTGATCAGGCTGAGCAGGAACAGGTGGTTGTCGGTACCGCCGGAGACCACCTCGTAGCCACGCTCGACGAACACTTCGGCCATGGCCTGGGCGTTGTCGATCACCTGCTGCTGGTAGGCCTTGAAGCTCGGCTCCATGGCCTCCTTGAAGCACACCGCCTTGGCCGCGATGACGTGCATCAGCGGGCCGCCCTGGGCGCCGGGGAACACGGCGGAGTTGAGCTTCTTCTCGATCTCTTCGTTGGCCTTGGCCAGGATCAGGCCGCCACGCGGGCCGCGCAGGGTCTTGTGCGTGGTGGTGGTGACCACGTCGGCGAAGGGAATCGGATTCGGGTACAGGCCGGCGGCGACCAGGCCGGCGACGTGGGCCATGTCGACGAACAGCAGGGCACCGACCTTGTCGGCGATGGCGCGAAAGCGCGGGAAGTCGAGGGTCTTGGAGTAGGCGGAGAAGCCGGCCACGATGATCTTCGGCTTGTGCTCCACGGCCAGGCGCTCGACCTCGTCGTAGTCGATCAGGCCGGTGGCCGGGTTCAGGCCGTACTGCACCGCGTTGTACAGCTTGCCCGAGGACGACACCTTGGCGCCGTGGGTCAGGTGACCGCCATGGGCCAGGCTCATGCCCAGGATGGTGTCACCGGCATTCAGCAGTGCCAGGTAGACGGCGCTGTTGGCCGAGGAACCGGAGTGCGGCTGGACGTTGGCGTAATCGGCGCCGAACAGCTCCTTGGCACGGTCGATGGCGAGCTGCTCGACCTTGTCGACGTACTCGCAGCCACCGTAGTAGCGCTTGCCCGGATAGCCTTCGGCGTACTTGTTGGTCAGGCCGCTGCCCTGCGCCTCCATGACACGCTGGCTGCAGTAGTTCTCCGAAGCGATCAGCTCGATGTGCTCTTCCTGACGGCGCTCTTCCTGATTGATGGCGGCGAGCAACGCGTCGTCGTAACCCTGGATCTGGTCCTGTTTGCTGAACATCTCGATTCTCCTGCGCGCCTGCTGGCGGCGGTCTTGGTCGGGCGGGCCGGCAGGCCCATTTGCAGCGATGGTAGGGCCGGCCCTGCCCCCTCAAATGCCTGCCAACGCCGCGAGAGCATTCGTTTGCGACATGCCTCTGTCGCAAACGGAAGCACCAACCAGGCGACGCCTCTTGCGCACAGAAAACGGGGATCGTTCGGTGGATAAGCGGTGCACAAGCGGGCGCAGGGCCGATACCACGCAGGCTCCCGAAATCAGGTCATTTACCGAGCAATATCAATAAGTTAACAGACAGAGACATACACAGAAGCGGTGGAACAGCCTGTGGAAAAGCTGTCCATACCAGGCCAGGGGCCGCGCAGGGCCTGACGTACGCTGAACTGATCGATATCCACTCAGGGCTGCGCGCGGGCGGAGTTGTCCACCTGCGACCGGGACGACAAGGGGAGGAACGCTGGGGATATGCACAGATTATGTGGATGAAGCTGTGCATAGACTGTTCGGTTAACGGCCCAGGCCAGTGCTGGCGGGGCTTACCGAGGCGAGAGCAAAAATCGAGCAGGATCAATGAGATAGCATCTGCTTGTGCACAAATACTGTGAGCAGTGCTGTGGGCTGTCTGTGGAAAACCGGCGCCAGGCCAGAGCCGATGCGGCTCCGGCGCAAGCGTGTGCTATTTGCTCAATGCGACTCAAGGCTTGAGCTTGCCGCTGCAGCTGCTGGACGCATTCACCAGACGCTGCTGCATGGCCTGATCAGGCGGCGACTGACGGCTCATGGCTTGCAGCTCGGCCTCGCTGAATTCCTGACTGACCTTGGTCGCGGCGCAGTCGCAATACGCCCTCAGCTGTGGCTCCTCGTAGCCTGCCGGGGCGCCCGCGATGCACTGCTGCACGAACTCGGTCTTGGCATTATCGGACCACTCGGCGGCGGAGGCGGGTACGGCCACGACCAGTGGCAGCGCGATGGCGAGCAGGTGACGATAGGTCATATGAAACTCCTTCTCTTGATTGCGGAAGACGGGCCAGATGCCGCCCTCTGTAGTGGGAACACCATCCGCCGACCCGAGTTCCCTCCCTGCGGCGAACGGTCATTCAGGATCCGACCCGGCAGTACGCATCGACACAACAAGTCGTCGCCGCCACGGACGTCCATCCCACCAGCCACGGAGTAAAGTGGTGGCTTTGCCGGCACCCTCGCCGGCTGCGACTCAGAAGGAACGCGCCAATGCCCGACAATGCCCAGCAATTCGCCAGCGACAACTATTCCGGCATCTGTCCCGAAGCCTGGGCAGCCATGGCCGAAGCCAACCTGGGCCACCAGCGCGCCTACGGCGATGACGAGTGGACGGCGCGCGCCGCCGATCACTTCCGCCGCCTGTTCGAGACCGACTGCGAGGTGTTCTTCGCCTTCAACGGCACAGCGGCCAACTCCCTGGCCCTGGCCTCGCTGTGCCAGAGCTACCACAGCGTGATCTGCTCGGAGACCGCGCACGTCGAGACCGACGAATGCGGCGCGCCGGAGTTCTTCTCCAACGGCTCCAAGCTGCTGCTGGCCCGGACCGACAACGGCAAGCTGACCCCGCAGGCGATTCGCGACGTGGCACTCAAGCGCCAGGACATCCACTACCCGAAACCGCGCGTGGTGACCCTCACCCAGGCCACCGAGGTCGGCACCGTTTACCGCCCCGAAGAGGTCCGCGCCATCAGCCAGACCTGCGAGGAACTCGGCCTGCACCTGCACATGGACGGCGCCCGCTTCTCCAACGCCTGCGCCTTCCTCGGCTGCAGCCCGGCGGAGCTGACCTGGAAGGCCGGCGTCGATGTGCTGTGCTTCGGCGGCACCAAGAACGGCATGGCCGTGGGCGAAGCCATCATCTTCTTCGACAAGGGCCTCGCCGAGGACTTCGACTACCGCTGCAAGCAGGCTGGCCAGCTGGCCTCGAAGATGCGCTACCTGTCGGCGCCCTGGGTCGGCATCCTGCAGGACGACGCCTGGCTGAAGTACGCCAACCACGCCAACCACTGCGCGCAACTGCTGGCCACGCTGGTTTCCGACGTACCGGGCGTCAGCCTGATGTTCCCGGTGGAGGCCAACGGTGTGTTCCTGCAGCTGTCGGAACCCGCCATCGCAGCCCTGACCGCCCGCGGCTGGCGCTTCTACACCTTCATCGGCGCCGGCGGCGCACGCTTCATGTGCAGCTGGGATACCGACGAAGCCCGCGTGCGCCAGCTGGCCGCCGATATCCGCGAAGTGATGGGGGCCTGAGCGGCACGCACGGGAGTGGATCTCGCCTGCAGCGGCAGGCCGCTGCAACCCGGATTGCATCCGGGCTACAAGGGGGCGTAGCGATCAGTAATCGATCGCCACGTCGCCCTTCGGCACGCTGCAGCAGGACAGGATGTAGCCCTCGGCGACGTCTTCGTCGGTGATGCCGCCATTGTGCTCCATCTCCACCTCGCCCGAGGTCTTCATGACCTTGCAGGTGCCGCAGATCCCCATGCCGCAGGCCTTGGGAATGTGCAGGCCGAGCTTGGCCGCCGCCGCATGCACGGTTTCCCCCGGCGCCACCCGGATGCTCTTGCCGGTACTGGAGAACTCCACCTGATTGAGCTCGCCGACCGGCACTTCCGGCGCGTCGGCCGCCTCGGCGGCCAGCTCCTTGACCTCGGCACGAATCTCCGGCGGCGTCGGCCCGAACGCCTCCTCGTGGTAGCGGCTCATGTCGTAGCCCGCCGCCTCGAGCAGGCGCTTGACCGCACCCATGTAGGGGGTCGGGCCGCAGCAGAAGATTTCCCGCTCCAGGTAGTCCGGCGCCATCAGCTCCAGCATCGCCTTGTTCAGGTAGCCGCGATAGCCCGCCCAGGACTCGCCCAGGCCATGCTTCTCGCAAATCACGTGCAGGCTGAAGTTGTTGATCCGCGCGGCCATGTGCTCCAGCTCGCGCTGGTAGATGATGTCCTTCGGCGAGCGCGCGCTGTGCACGAACACCATGTCGACATTGGCGTTGGTGTCGTAGAACCAGCGCGCCATCGACATCACCGGCGTGATGCCGACCCCACCGGACAGGAACAGCACCTTGTCCGCCGGGAAGTCGATGGCGTTGAACAGCCCCACCGGCCCGTGCACCGGCACCTCGTCGCCTTCCTTGAGGTTGTCGTGCAGCCAGTTGGAAACCCGGCCGCCCGGCACCCGCTTGATGGTGATGGAGAAGCTGTAGGGCACCGACGGCGAGCTGGAGATGGTGTAGGAGCGCATGATCGGCTGCCCCTCGATCTCCAGTTCCAGGGTGACGAACTGCCCGGGCTTGAAGAAGAACAGCACCGGCTGATCGGCCATGAAGCAGAAGGTGCGCACATCCCAGGTTTCCTGAATGACCTTGACGCAGCGCACCATGTGGCGGCCATTGGTCCAGGTCTGGGTAGTCACCGGATTGAGGAAGGCGTTGGCGGTCATGAACGACTCTCCACAGGGCCGGACATCGGCCTAATTGCAGCGGATTGTGCGAAAGGCTGGCGGACGTCATTTATCCACCAGCGACATCCGCATGCTTATCGCGACCTGCCCCATTGCACGGGGCTCGGCGCGTCGGAAACGCATCCGGCCATGTCGCCCATGGATAAGGATTCGGCGCGGGCCGGATCCACACTCCGCCTCACCAAGCATGCGTGCCCAGAGCAGGCAGCAGCGACCGCTCGACACCTTGCGGCACAACCGTAACAGCCACTATTTCCGGCAGGTGCCAGGCACCCGCCAATGAGGAGTCATCATGGACTGCACCCAAAACCTGAGCCTGGGCGACCCGCTGGAGCCCGTCCGCAAGGCGACCGCACAGATGCTCAACGAGCGCGACCACAGCTTCTCGCTGCCGCAGCCCTTCTACAACGACGAGCGCCTGTTCCAGGTCGACATGCAGGAGATCTTCCACAAGGAATGGCTGATCGCCGGCATGACCAGCGAAATCCCGACCAAGGGCAACTTCCTCACCCTGCAGATCGGTGACAACCCGGTCATCGTCCTGCGCGGCAATGACGGCCAGGTGCACGCCTTCCACAACGTCTGCCGCCATCGCGGCTCGCGCCTGTGCGTCAGCGACAAGGGCAAGGTCGCCAAGCTGGTCTGCCCCTACCACCAGTGGACCTACGAACTGGACGGCCGCCTGCTGTTCGCCGGCACCGAGATGGGCGAAGGCTTCAACCTTGCCGACTACAGCCTCAAGCCGGTCGCCTGCAAGACCGCCGGTGGCTACATCTTCATCTCCCTGGCGGAAAACCCGCCGGCCATCGACGAGTTCCTCGCGACCCTGACGCACTACATGGAACCCTACGACATGGAGAACACCAAGGTGGCCGTGCAGACCACCCTGATGGAGAAGGCCAACTGGAAGCTGGTGCTCGAGAACAACCGCGAGTGCTACCACTGCAATGGCTCGCACCCCGAACTGCTCAACACCCTGCTGGAGTGGGACGACGTCACCGACCCGCGCGCCAGCCAGGCGTTCAAGGATCAGGTCGCCGAGTGCACCACCCGCTGGGACAAGGACAACATCCCCTACGCTCACGCCAGCTTCGGCCTGCGCAACCGCATCGTGCGCATGCCGCTGCTCAAGGGCACCGTCTCCATGACCATGGATGGCAAGCAGGGCTGCAAGAAGCTGATGGGCCGCATCACCGACCCGGACCTCGGCTCGATGCGCATCCTGCACCTGCCGCATTCGTGGAACCACTGCATGGGCGATCACATGATCGTCTTCACCGTGTGGCCGATCAGCGCCCAGGAAACCATGGTCACCACCAAGTGGCTGGTGCACAAGGATGCCGTGGAAGGCGTCGACTATGACGTCGCCCGCCTGCGCCAGGTATGGGACGCCACCAACGACCAGGACCGTCGCCTGGCCGAGGAAAACCAGCGCGGCATCAACTCCACCGCCTACCAGCCCGGCCCCTACTCGAAGACCTACGAGTTCGGCGTGATCAACTTCATCGACTGGTACAGCGAGCGCATGCTCAACAACCTCGGCGACACCCCGGCACAGTCGCTGCGCCAGGTGGCGGGCGAGTGATGACGCTCAGCCTGCTGCTGTTGATCGGACTGACGGCCTACGGGCTGCTGGCCTGTCGACCGCAGCGCGGCTGAGGCAGATACGCAAAACCCCGGCTCCGCATGGAGGCCGGGGTTTTCTTTTGCCGAACGGGGCGCGATGCCCGATGGGCACCACACAATGAAAAACCCCGCCAGATCGCTCTGGCGGGGCTTCTCATTTCAGCCTGGGGAGACTCAGACCTTGGCGCGTTCGAAGCGCTTGCGGTCGTTCTCGTTCAGGTACTTCTTGCGCAGACGGATCGACTTCGGCGTCACTTCCACCAGCTCGTCGTCGGCGATGAATTCCAGCGCCTGCTCGAGGGTGAACTTGATCGGCGGCACCAGGGCGATGACTTCGTCCTTGCCGGAAGCACGCATGTTGTCGAGCTTCTTGCCCTTGGTGGGGTTGATCACCAGGTCGTTGTCACGGCTGTTGATACCGGCCAGCTGGCCTTCGTAGATTTCCTGGCCCGGCTCGAGGAACAGCTTGCCGCGCGCCTGCAGGGTTTCCAGCGAGTAGGTCAGCGCGGTGCCGGTGGCCATGGAGACCAGTACACCGTTCTGACGGTTGGACACTTCACCGGCCTTGATCGCGCCATAGTGGCTGAAGGTCGAGGTCAGGATGCCGCTGCCCGAGGTCAGGGTCAGGAAGTTGTTACGGAAGCCGATCAGGCCACGTGCCGGGATGGTGTACTCCAGGCGGATACGACCCTTGCCGTCGGGGATCATGTTGGTCAGATCGCCCTTGCGCAGGCCCATCTGCTCCATCACCGAACCCTGATGCTGCTCTTCGATGTCGATGGTGACGTTCTCGTACGGCTCCTGCTTGTCGCCGGCCTCGTTCTCGATGATCACCACTTCCGGACGGCCAACGGCCAGTTCGAAGCCTTCACGGCGCATGGTTTCGATCAGTACCGACAGGTGCAGCTCGCCACGGCCGGAGACCTTGAACTTCTCAGGAGTCTCGCCCGGCTCGACACGCAGCGCCACGTTGTGCAGCAGCTCCTTGTCCAGACGGTCCTTGATGTTGCGGCTGGTGACGAACTTGCCTTCCTTGCCGGCGAACGGCGAGTCGTTGACCTGGAAGGTCATGCTCACGGTCGGCTGGTCGACGGTCAGCGGCGGCAGGGCCTCGACGTTGTTCTGGTCGCACAGGGTGTCGGAGATGAACAGCTCGTCCATGCCCGATACGCAGACGATGTCGCCCGCAGTAGCTTCCTGCACTTCGACGCGCTGCAGACCGGAGTGACCCATGATCTTCAGGATGCGGCCGTTGCGCTTCTTGCCGTCGGCGCCGATGGCGGTCACCGGGCTGTTGGCCTTGATGGTGCCGCGGGCGATGCGGCCGATACCGATCACGCCGAGGAAGCTGTTGTAGTCCAGCTGGGAGATCTGCATCTGGAACGGGCCGGTGGCATCGACGACCGGTGCCGGCACGTGGTCGACGATGGCCTGGAACAGGGCGTCCATGTTGTCGTCCATGTTCTCGTGATCCATACCAGCGATGCCGTTCAGGGCCGAGGCGTAGACGATGGGGAAGTCCAGCTGCTCGTCGGTGGCGCCGAGGTTGTCGAACAGGTCGAAGATCTGGTCGATGACCCAGTCAGGACGCGCGCCCGGACGGTCGATCTTGTTGACCACGACGATCGGACGCAGACCGGCCTTGAACGCCTTCTGGGTCACGAAGCGGGTCTGCGGCATCGGGCCGTCCTGAGCGTCGACCACCAGCAGCACGGAGTCGACCATGCTCATCACACGCTCCACTTCACCGCCGAAGTCGGCGTGTCCGGGGGTGTCGACGATGTTGATGTTGTAGTCGCCCCACTTCAGTGCGGTGTTCTTCGCCAGAATGGTGATGCCGCGCTCTTTCTCCTGGTCGTTGGAGTCCATCACGCGCTCGTTTTCCGCTTCTTTGCGGTCGAGGGTGCCGGACAGACGCAGCAGTTTGTCGACGAGGGTGGTTTTGCCATGGTCAACGTGGGCGATGATGGCGATGTTGCGCAGATTTTCGATCACTGTGTGTATCTCGATCAGAGGATTCGGTGTGTCGCCCAGCCTGGACGACGAATATGAAGAAAAGGGGATCAGCGCCCGAGGTCGGGAGGGCGATGGCGGATACTCCCGCCATTGAGCCCCGGCGTTCTATGCCGGACGATAAACGCGCACATTGGCATGCCCCTCGCTCAGCAGGTGGTGGGCATGCAGGCGACTCATCACGCCCTTATCGCAATACAGCAGGTACTGGCGATTCTCATCCAGTTCCTTGAATTTGTTGTTCAGCGCATAGAAGGGCAGCGCCTGCACTTCGACGCCGGGCACCTCGAGCGGCTCGTCTTCGGCGGCATCGGGATGGCGGATGTCGATGACGATCTGTCCGGCCAGCGCCTCGGAAACGGTCTCGACCTGCACATCCTTGCCCAGCTCGTCGATCACCCGATCGATCGGCAGCTGGGTCGCGCGCTCCAGGGCACGCTCGAGAATGGCCATGTCGAACTGCGCTTCTTCCTTCTCCACGCGGTAACCACGCGCCTTGGTGGTCGGGTTGACCGAGATCACCCCGCAGTACTCGGGCATGTTCTTGGCGAACTCGGCGGTGCCGATCTGCGTGGCGGTATCGATGATGTCCTGCTTGTGGCTGGCGATCAGCGGGCGCATCACCAGCATGTCGGTGGCCGAGTCGATCACCGCCAGGTTGGTCAGCGTCTGGCTGGACACCTGGCTGATCGCCTCGCCGGTCACCAGCGCCTCGATATCCAGGCGCTCGGCCACGCGGGTCGCGGCACGCAGCATCATGCGCTTGAGGATCACGCCCATCTGGCTGTTGTCGACCTTGGAGAGAATCTCGCCGACCACCTCTTCGAACGGCACGCTGATGAACAGCACGCGCTGCGAGCGGCCGAACTTCTGCCAGATATAGTGCGCAACCTCCATCACGCCCAGCTCATGGGCACGACCGCCGAGGTTGAAGAAGCAGAAGTGGCTGACTAGGCCGCGGCGCATCATCTGATAAGCCGCCACGGTGGAATCGAAGCCGCCACTCATCAGCACCAGGGTCTGCTCCAGCGAGCCCAGCGGATAGCCGCCCAGGCCTTCGTGGCGATGGTGCACCACGAACAGGCGCTGGTCGCGGATCTCCATGCGCACTTCGACTTCCGGCTTCTTCAGGTCGATACCGGCGGCAGCGCACTCCTGACGCAGTCGGCTGCCGACATGGCGCTCGACATCGATGGAGCTGAACGCATGCTTGCCGCCGCGCTTGCAACGCACGGCGAAGATCTTGCCCGGCAACTGGTCGGCGTAATGGCGCTTGCAGTGCTCGGTGATCTCGTCGAGGTCACCCAGCGGGTACTCGTTGACTTCGAGGAACAGACCGATGCCCGGCGTGTTGCGCAGGCGTTCGGTCATCTCGGCGAGCAGGCGCGGATCGTCCAGGTCGGTCTCGACCTCCAGGTTGTCCCACACACCGGTCACCCGCAGTGCGGGGTCGAGGTCGCGCAGCACGGCACGGATGTTCTTCCCCAACTGGCGGATGAACTGCTTGCGCACCGGGCGACTCTTGATGGTGATTTCAGGGAAAACTTTGACGATCAGTTTCATGGATAAGGCGCCCGCTCGAGGCGACGAAAAAACAGGGGCGCGGATTATAGCGGAAATTGCTCAAGCTTTGACCAAAAATACTGCAACGAACACTACGCGCACCAAAATCGGGCATTGCCATAATTTACAGCCCCATATCAGTGCAAATATCTCCAGGGAAATTCCGCGCAGCCGGCGCCATGCCTGAGTTTCCAGGCTTCTGCCCAATACAGGGCACTGGCATGCAATTTGCTCCCTTGTGAGGCAGGTCGCCCTGACGGACTATCCCGCCGGGCTTCACCGTACATTCGAGGCTCATAGATAGGAGCCTTTTCCACCTGGAGGACAACATGTCTAAGGCTGTTCAACTGATCAAAGAACACGACGTGAAGTGGGTAGACCTGCGCTTCACCGACACCAAGGGCAAGCAGCACCACGTGACCATGCCGGCCCGTGACGCCCTGGACGAAGATTTCTTCGAGCACGGCAAGATGTTCGACGGCTCGTCCATCCATGGCTGGAAAGGCATCGAAGCCTCCGACATGATCCTGATGCCGGTCGACGAGACCGCCGTACTGGATCCGTTCACCGAAGAACCGACCCTGATCCTGGTCTGCGACATCATCGAGCCGAGCACCATGCAGGGCTATGACCGCGACCCGCGTTCCATCGCCAAGCGCGCCGAAGAGTTCCTGAAGTCCACCGGCATCGGCGACACCGTATTCGTCGGCCCGGAGCCCGAGTTCTTCATCTTCGACGAAGTCAAGTTCAAGTCCGACATCTCCGGCTCGATGTTCAAGATCTACTCCGAGCAAGGTTCCTGGATGACCGACGGCGACGTCGAAGGCGGCAACAAGGGTCACCGCCCGGCCGTCAAGGGCGGTTACTTCCCGGTTCCGCCGTGCGACCACGACCACGAAATCCGTACCGCCATGTGCAACGCCATGGAAGAGATGGGCCTGGTCGTCGAAGTGCACCACCACGAAGTGGCCACTGCCGGTCAGAACGAAATCGGCGTGAAGTTCAACACCCTGGTCAACAAGGCTGACGAAGTTCAGACCCTGAAGTACTGCGTGCACAACGTGGCCGACGCCTACGGCAAGACCGCCACCTTCATGCCGAAGCCGCTGTACGGCGACAACGGCTCGGGCATGCACGTGCACATGTCGATCTCCAAGGACGGCAAGAACACCTTCTCCGGTGAAGGCTATGCCGGTCTGTCCGAGACCGCCCTGTACTTCATCGGCGGCATCATCAAGCACGGTAAGGCCCTGAACGGCTTCACCAACCCGTCGACCAACTCCTACAAGCGCCTGGTTCCGGGCTTCGAAGCACCGGTCATGCTGGCCTACTCGGCTCGCAACCGCTCCGCCTCGATCCGTATCCCGTACGTCGCCAGCCCGAAAGCCCGCCGCATCGAAGCGCGCTTCCCGGACCCGGCTGCCAACCCGTACCTGGCCTTCGCCGCTCTGCTGATGGCCGGTCTGGACGGCATCCAGAACAAGATCCACCCGGGCGATGCCGCTGACAAGAACCTCTACGATCTGCCGCCGGAAGAAGGCAAGCTGATCCCGCAGGTTTGCGGCAGCCTGAAAGAAGCCCTGGAAGAGCTGGACAAGGGCCGCGCGTTCCTGACCAAGGGCGGCGTGTTCTCCGACGACTTCATCGATGCCTACATCGAGCTGAAGAGCGAAGAAGAAATCAAGGTACGTACCTTCGTACACCCGCTGGAATACGACCTGTACTACAGCGTCTAAGCCAGTGCCGCGCCGCCTTCGGGTGGCGCGTTCGAAAGCCCCGCCCGGCCCTGCCAGGCGGGGCTTTTTTCATTTCAGAGGCAGACGCGGCGCAGCTGATTTAGGGCCGGGCATCACAGCCACGACGCCCTGCGCTTGCCAGGAATCCTCAGCAGTGCAAGGCTTAGCGCATCATCCGCGGAAGGATCGGCCCATGCGCCCGTTACTCGCCTGCCTGTTGCTCGCCCTGGCCCTGCCGGCCAGCGCGCAGATCTACAAATACACCGACGCCAACGGCAACACGGTGTTCACCAATCAGCCACCGGAAGGCACGCCCAGCGAGAGCGTCACCCTGCCGCGCACCAACACGGTCGACATGAAGACGCCGAACGTCCCGGCCGACCAGAAGCACGACAGCGACACCAGCCAGAGCGCAGCGCCCTACTCCGCGCTGAGCCTGCAGGGCATTCCTGACGAAGAGGCAATGCGCGCCAACAACGGCACCTTCATCGTCAGCGTGAACATCCAGCCACGCCTGCAAGCCGGCCACCGCCTGCGCCTGATCCTCGACGGCGAGCCCTACGGCCAGGCGAGCAATGTCCCGAGCCTGCAACTGACCAACCTCGACCGTGGCGAGCACAGCCTGGCCGTCGCGGTGATGGCCGGTGATCGCATCGTCCAGCAGAGCGCGACGGAGACCTTCACCGTGCAGCGCATCAGCGTCAACAGCCCGGCTCGTGGCGCGCCGTGAAGCACCCCATCACCATGCGTACGCTGTTGCTCGGCCTGCTGCTCATGACCCAGACCGCCCTGGCCCAGGTGTACACCTACATCGACGCCGAGGGTAACCGCGTGTTCACGGACAAGCCGCGCAGCAGCAGCGCCGAACGGGTGATCCTCGCCCCGTCCAACAGCGCGCAGCTCAACGCGCCGGCACCGACCGTGCGCGTGGCCCCGGCGCCCGCCGTGACTAAACCGGTCATGCACTATCAGGTCCTGCGCATCCTCGTCCCCGAGCCCGACGCCTCGATTCACAACGGCTCCGGCGACATGATCGTCACCCTCACCAGCGAACCCGGCCTGCTGCCAGGGCACAGCTATCGCCTGCTGCTCGATGGCGAGCTGCAGGGCGAGGCGAGCCGCAGCCCGGTGTTCTCGCTGCAGCACGTCGACCGTGGCACCCATCAGCTGGCCGCGGAAATCATCGACGCCGCCGGGCTCATCGTCGAGCGCACACCGCCACAACCGTTCCACATGCACCGGATGAGCCTGGCGCAGAAGCGCAAGGTCAACCCCTGCAAGAAGAACGACTACGGCGTACGTCCCGAGTGCCCGCTCAAGGACAAACCCAAGGAAGACGTGAGCATCCTGCCCTTCTTCTGACAGAGCGCACCTTTATGGTGCGCACTGACGCACCACCTCCTAAACTCTCCCTGTTTTGGGTCGTTTTTCCCCGCCCAGCCGCGCCGCCACACAACCAAAACCTGGCAGACCGCACAAAAAATGCGTCTTTTCGGGGCCTTGGTTTGCTTCTTGCATTTTCCTGCCCATTGCCGGAACGCGCTGCCTATGACCATCAACGACGCACTGCACCGCCTGCTACTCGACAACCTGACCACCGCCACCCTGTTGCTCAACAGCCAGCTGTGCCTTGAGTACATGAACCCGGCGGCGGAAATGCTCCTGGCCGTCAGCGGCCAGCGCAGCCATGGTCAGTTCATCAGCGACCTGTTCACTGAATCGCCTGAAGCGCTGACTTCGCTGCGCCAGGCGGTGGAACAGGCGCATCCGTTCAACAAGCGCGAAGCCGTGCTGACCTCGGTCACCGGCCAGACGCTGACCGTGGACTACGCGGTGACCCCGCTGTTCAGCAAGGGCGAGACCCTGCTGCTGCTGGAGGTGCACCCACGCGACCGCCTGCTGCGCATCACCAAGGAAGAGGCGCAGCTGTCCAAGCAGGAGACCACCAAGCTGCTGGTACGCGGCCTGGCTCACGAGATCAAGAACCCGCTCGGCGGCATTCGCGGCGCGGCTCAGTTGCTCTCGCGCGAACTGCCCAACGAAGACCTCAAGGACTACACCAACGTCATCATCGAGGAGGCCGACCGCCTGCGTAACCTGGTCGACCGCATGCTCGGCTCGAACAAGCTGCCGTCGCTGGCGATGACCAACGTGCATGAGGTGCTGGAGCGCGTCGCCAACCTGATCGAGGCGGAAAGCCAGGGCGGCATCACCCTGGTGCGCGACTACGACCCGAGCATTCCCGACCTGCTCATCGATCGTGAGCAGATGATCCAGGCCGTGCTCAACATCGTGCGCAACGCCATGCAGGCGATCGCCGGGCAGAAGCACGACATGGGCCTTGGGCGCATCAGCCTGCGCACCCGCACCCTGCGCCAGTTCACCATCGGCCACACCCGCCACCGCCTGGTGGTCAAGGTGGAGATCATCGACAACGGCCCCGGCATTCCGCCGGAGCTGCAGGAAACCATCTTCTATCCCATGGTCAGTGGCCGCGCCGACGGCACCGGCCTGGGCCTGGCCATCACCCAGAACATCATCAGCCAGCATCAAGGCCTGATCGAATGCGAGAGCTATCCCGGCCACACCGTATTCTCGATCTTCCTGCCGCTGGAACAAGGAGCGCCCACGCCATGAGCCGCAGTGAAACCGTCTGGATTGTCGACGACGATCGTTCCATCCGCTGGGTACTGGAAAAGGCCCTGCAACAGGAAGGCATGACCACCCAGAGTTTCGACAGTGCCGACGGTGTCCTCGCCCGCCTGACCCGCCAGCAGCCGGACGTGATCATCTCCGACATCCGCATGCCCGGCGCCAGTGGCCTCGACCTGCTGGCGCGCATTCGCGAGCTGTATCCACGCCTGCCGGTGATCATCATGACCGCGCACTCCGACCTGGACAGCGCGGTGGCCAGCTACCAGGGCGGCGCCTTCGAGTACCTGCCCAAGCCGTTCGACGTCGACGAGGCCGTGTCGCTGGTCAAGCGCGCCTTCCAGCATGCCCAGGAACAGCAGAGCCTGGCCGCCCCCGCCGCCCAGGCGCGCACACCCGAGATCATCGGCGAGGCGCCGGCGATGCAGGAGGTGTTCCGTGCGATTGGCCGGCTGTCCCACTCCAACATCACCGTGCTGATCAACGGCGAGTCCGGGACCGGCAAGGAGCTGGTCGCACATGCCCTGCACCGCCACAGCCCGCGCGCCGCAGCGCCCTTCATCGCCCTGAACATGGCGGCGATCCCCAAGGACCTGATGGAGTCCGAGCTGTTCGGCCACGAGAAAGGCGCCTTCACCGGTGCGGCCAACCAGCGCCGTGGACGCTTCGAGCAGGCCGACGGCGGCACCCTGTTCCTCGACGAGATCGGCGACATGCCGGCCGACACCCAGACGCGCCTGTTGCGCGTACTGGCCGATGGCGAGTTCTACCGCGTCGGCGGCCACACCCCGGTGAAGGTGGACGTGCGCATCATCGCCGCGACCCACCAGAACCTGGAAACCCTGGTGCAGGCCGGCAAGTTCCGTGAAGACCTGTTCCACCGCCTCAACGTCATTCGCATCCACATCCCGCGCCTGGCCGACCGCCGCGAGGACATCCCGACCCTGGCCAACCACTTCCTCGCCCGCGCCGCGCAGGAACTGGCAGTGGAGCCCAAGCTGCTCAAGAGCGAAACCGAGGACTACCTCAAGCACCTGCCCTGGCCGGGCAACGTGCGCCAGCTGGAGAACACCTGCCGCTGGATCACGGTGATGGCCTCGGGCCGCGAGGTGCATGTCGACGACCTGCCGCCGGAGCTGCTGACCCAACCGCAGGATGCCGCGCCCGTCACCAACTGGGAGCAGGCGCTGCGCCTGTGGGCCGACCAGGCCCTGGCCCGTGGCCAGTCCAACCTGCTCGACACCGCGGTACCGGCCTTCGAGCGCATCATGATCGAGACAGCCCTCAAGCACACCGCCGGCCGCCGTCGGGATGCCGCACTGCTGCTGGGCTGGGGTCGCAACACCCTAACCCGCAAGATCAAGGAGCTGGGCATGAAGGTCGACGGCGGGGACGACGACGACAGCGACGACTGATCCCGCCGAGTCACGAAAAAAGGGCATCCCACAGGATGCCCTTTTCATTTCCCCGGATTGCATCCGGGCTACGGAACCGTCTCCCCTCTGACGTTTGCTTGAGAGGGAGCAGACCGTGCATAGCGCCGGCCTCTGCCGCTCAAGCGCGCTGCGCGTTCTTCAGCGAGACCTGCGTGTTCAGCGTCCAGAAATCGTAGAGCACGCCGATCAGGAACAGACCGCCGGTGAACAGGTAGATGATCCCGGTGATCCACTTGCCCTGGTACATGCGATGCACGCCGAACACACCAAGGAAGGTCAGCAGGATCCAGGCCACGTTGTAGTCGGTGTCGCCGGCGGTGAAGCGCAGGTCGGCCTCGCGGTCCATCGAGGGGATCAGGAACAGGTCGATGATCCAGCCGATGAAGAACAGGCCGAGGGTGAAGAACCAGATGGTGCCGGTGACCGGCTTGCCGTAGTAGAAACGGTGCGAACCGAGGAAACCGAAGATCCACAGCAGGTAGCCGATCAGCTTGCTGTGCGTGTCCTGTCGTTGCATGAGGAACTCCTTGTGCGAGATACGATTCAGACGCTGCGCGCCAGGCGAAGGTTGCATGCCTGCCACGACAAGGCAACAGGACGAACTGCTTGATAGCTGTACGGCGCCCATATACTGTATAAAAAAACAGTATCGATATCGCCCGCCATGCAACTGATCGAAAAACTCACCATCCTCGCCGACGCCGCCAAGTACGACGCCTCCTGCGCCAGCAGCGGCGCACCCAAGCGCAGTTCCAGGGGCAAGGACGGCATCGGCTCGACCAACGGCATGGGCATCTGCCACAGCTACACGCCGGATGGCCGCTGCGTGGCGCTGCTCAAGGTCCTGCTGACCAATTTCTGCCTGTACGACTGCCAGTACTGCATCAATCGCCGCTCCAGCGACGTGCCACGTGCGCGCTTCACCCCCGAGGAAGTGGTCACCCTGACCCTCGACTTCTACAAGCGCAACTGCATCAGCGGCCTGTTCCTCAGCTCCGGCATCATCCGCTCGGCCGACTACACCATGGAGCAGCTGATCCGCGTCGCCAGGCTGCTGCGCGAACAGCACCAGTTCCGTGGCTACATCCACCTCAAGACCATTCCCGACGCTGCGCCGGAGCTGATCGCCGAGGCCGGCCTGTATGCCGACCGCCTCAGCGTCAACATCGAGCTGCCCACCGAAACCAGCCTGGTCCGCCTGGCCCCGGAGAAGAACGTCGGCAGCATTCACCAGGCCATGCACAACATCCACCAGGGCGAACGCGAAGCACGGGAAGAACGGCGGGCACCGCGCTTCGCCCCGGCCGGGCAGAGCACGCAGATGATCGTCGGCGCCGACGCCACCGATGACAGCACCATCCTGCACAACGCCCAGAGCCTGTACCACGACTACCGCCTGCGCCGCGTCTACTACTCGGCCTTCAGCCCGATTCCGCAGAGCCCCGGGAGCGTGCCGTTCGAAGCCCCGCCACTGCTGCGCGAACACCGCCTGTACCAGGCCGACTTCCTCATGCGCGGCTACGGCTTCAGCGCCACCGAGCTGCTCGACGGCCCCGGCAACCTGGCGCTGGACATCGACCCCAAGCTGGCCTGGGCACTGGCCAACCGCGAGCAGTTTCCCGTCGACCTCAACCGCGCCGACGAAACCCTGATCGCCCGCGTCCCGGGCATCGGCGTGCTGAGCGCGCGCCGCCTGGGGGCGCTGAGGCGGGAACGACGCATCCGCTTCGAAGACCTGACCCGCCTGCGCTGCGTGCTGGAGAAGGCCAAGCCGTTCATCGTCACCCAGGATTACCGGCCGCCGCGTGGCGAGCACGAGTCCGTGGTGCTGCGCCAGCAGCTGCGCGATACCCCGGCGCAGATGGCGCTGTGGTGATGCACTGCCTGCGCTTCGACGGCACCTTCGCCACCTGGCGCCAGGTGGCGCGCCGTGCCCTGCTGCAAGGCCTGGCGCCGCATCAGCTGCAATGGCAGGACGACGAGGCGGCCCCCGGCCTGTTCGACCAGCCTGCCGAGCGGACGCAGGAACCCAGCGGACGCCTGCGCGTATCGCCCGAGCTGCTGGAACTGCTGGAGACCGCCGCGCAGTATCGCGGCGATGAGCGCTGGAGCCTGCTCTACCGCGTACTCTGGCGCTTCGTCCAGGGTGAGCGCAGCGCCGTGCTGGCCGGCGACCCCGACGGCAGCGAGCTGCACCGTCGCCTCAAGGCCGTGCGCCGCGAAGCCCATCACCTGCATGCCTTCGTGCGCTTCCAGCCATGCGTGGCCCCCGCTGCGCCGGACTTCGTCGCCTGGTTCGAGCCCGCTCACGACATCCTCGCCGCGGCCAGCGGCCATTTCGCCGAACGCCTGGGCAAGCACAGCTGGCTGATCGCGACGCCACGTGACGGCGTGTACTGGGATGGCCAGCGCCTGCAGCACGAGCGGCACTGTCCGGCCCAATGGCAGGATTGGGCGCAGCAACCCGATGACAGTGGTCAGGCGCTGTGGCGCGCCTATTACGGCAGCACCTTCAACCCGGCGCGGCTCAATCGCACGGCCATGCAGCAGCACTTGCCGCTGAGGTTCTGGAAGAACCTGCCCGAAGGCCCGCTGATCCCGCAGTTGATGAGCGAGGCGCGCGCCGGTGCCCAGCGCGATGGCCAGGCACGGGTGCTGGCCGGCAGGAAGGGCAAACGCATTGCCCGGATGAACGAAGGGGACGCCTTGCGTCCCCTCTCAGGCATCAGCGGAAGCGACGCCCCGGATCTTCCTCGCTGACCTCCAGCTCCAGGCCCTTGGCCATGCTGGTGAGGTGGTCGCCATCGGTCTCCGAACCGAGCTTGATCATCAGGCGCAGGTCGTTCGCCGAGTCGGCGTAGAGCAAGGCATCCTCGTAGGTGATCTCGCCCTGGGTGTAGAGGTTGTACAGCGCCTGGTCGAAGGTCTGCATGCCCTGCTCGGTGGAGCGTTTCATCAGGCCCTTGAGCTCGTGCACCTCACCCTTGCGGATCAGGTCGGCAGCCAGCGGGGTGTTGATCAGCACCTCGATCACCGCGCGGCGGCCCTTGCCATCCGGAGTCGGCACCAGCTGCTGGGCGACGATGGCCTTGAGGTTGAGCGACAGGTCCATCCACACCTGGTTCTGCCGGTCCGCCGGGAAGAAGTTGATGATGCGGTCCAGCGCCTGGTTGGCGTTGTTGGCGTGCAGGGTCGCCAGGCACAGGTGGCCGGTCTCGGCGAATGCCACGGCGTGGTCCATGGTCTCGCGGGTACGCACCTCACCGATGAGGATCACGTCCGGCGCCTGACGCAGGGTGTTCTTCAGCGCCACCTCGAAGGACTCGGTGTCGATGCCGACCTCGCGCTGGGTGACGATGCAGTTCTGGTGCTGGTGGATGTACTCGATCGGGTCTTCGATGGAGATGATGTGGCCGCTGCTGTTCTTGTTGCGGTAGCCGATCATCGCCGCCAGCGAGGTGGACTTACCGGTACCGGTCGCACCGACGAACAGCACCAGGCCGCGCTTGGTCAGCGCCAGCTTCTTGAGGATTTCCGGCAGCTTGAGGTCATCGATGGTGGGGATGTTGGTCTCGATGCGACGCAGCACCATGCCCACCAGGTTGCGCTGGTAGAAGGCACTGACGCGGAAACGACCGATGCCGCGCGCGCTGATGGCGAAGTTGCACTCGTGGTTCTCGGCGAAATCGCGGCGTTGCGCCTCGTTCATCACGCCGAGCACGGTTTCGCGAGTCTGCTCCGGCGACATGGGGTTCTTGGTCACGGGCATGATCTTGCCGTTGACCTTCATCGACGGCGGCACGCCGGCAGTGATGAACAGGTCGGAACCACCTTTTTCGACCATCAGGCGCAGCAGTTTTTCGAATTCCATCGTCGCTCTCGCAAATCCACACGCACTGTTCGGCACTCAGCGGCGCATGCGGGCGTGCTCCACACGCGCCGGCCGAACGGTTTAGAAGTTTTCCGGGGTCTTGGCCTTTTCCCGCGCACTGTCGCGGCTGACCAAGCCCTTGCTGACCAGGGTCTTGAGGCAGGCATCGAGGGTCTGCATGCCCAACGCACCACCGGTCTGGATCGCCGAGTACATCTGCGCGACCTTGTCCTCACGGATCAGGTTACGGATGGCCGGCGTACCGATCATGATTTCGTGAGCGGCCACACGACCACCGCCGATCTTCTTCAGCAGGGTCTGCGAGATCACCGCCTGCAGCGATTCGGAGAGCATCGAGCGAACCATCGACTTCTCCTCGGCCGGGAACACGTCGACCACCCGGTCGATGGTCTTGGCGGCGGAGGTGGTGTGCAGGGTGCCGAAGACCAGGTGACCGGTTTCCGCGGCGGTCAGCGCCAGGCGGATGGTCTCCAGGTCACGCATCTCACCGACCAGGATGATGTCCGGGTCTTCCCGCAGTGCCGAGCGCAGGGCTTCGGAGAAGCCGTGGGTATCGCGGTGCACCTCGCGCTGGTTGACCAGGCACTTCTTCGACTCGTGAACGAATTCGATCGGGTCTTCGATGGTGAGGATGTGGTGATACTTGTTGCTGTTGAGGTAGTCGAGCATCGCCGCCAGGGTGGTCGACTTGCCCGAACCGGTCGGGCCGGTGACCAGCACCAGGCCGCGCGGCACGTCGGTGATCTTGCGGAACACGTCGCCCATGCCGAGGTCTTCCATGGTCAAGACCTTGGACGGAATGGTACGGAACACCGCGCCGGCGCCACGGTTCTGGTTGAAGGCGTTGACCCGGAAACGCGCGACGCCAGGCACTTCGAAGGAGAAGTCGGTCTCGAGGAACTCTTCGAAATCCTTGCGCTGCTTGTCATTCATGATGTCGTAGATCAGCGCATGCACCTGCTTGTGATCCAGCGGCGGCAGGTTGATGCGGCGAACATCGCCGTCTACGCGGATCATCGGCGGCAGACCGGCCGAGAGGTGCAAATCCGACGCGCCTTGCTTGGCGCTGAAGGCAAGCAGCTCAGTGATATCCATGGGACTCCCCAATTACAAGCAAGCAGGTAGAATGCCGCGACCCATTGGACGGTGTTCACACGGCAGCACGCAGCGGTCAGGCGGGGTGCAATCAGGCGAAAAGTGGCACGTACGAGCCGTACATGAGCATTTTTCGGCTGATTCCAGCGCGGCATGGCCGGGCACAGCGACGTGTAGACACCCTCTCGAACGGCAGGGCTGATAGAGCGCAAGTAATGTCCACGATAGCAGAGAATATTGCAAAGGTCGGTGCGCGCATCCGTGAGGCGGCGCAAGCCTCGCAGCGCAATTTGCAGGATATCGGCCTGCTGGCGGTGAGCAAGACCAAGCCCGCGGACGCCGTTCGCGAGGCCCATGCCGCCGGCCTGCACGATTTTGGCGAGAACTACCTGCAGGAAGCCCTGGAAAAACAGGCCGCATTGAGCGACCTGCCCTTGATCTGGCACTTCATCGGCCCCATTCAGTCGAACAAGACCCGGCCCATCGCCGAGCATTTCGACTGGGTACATTCGGTGGATCGCCTGAAAATCGCCCAACGCCTGTCCGACCAGCGCCCGGCGCACCTGCCCGCGCTGAACATCTGCCTGCAGGTCAACGTCAGCCTCGAGGCCAGCAAATCCGGCTGCAGCCCCGAGGAACTGCCGGAGCTGGCCAGGGCCATCAGCGCCCTGCCCAACCTCAGGTTGCGCGGGCTGATGGCGATTCCCGAAGCCACCGACGATATCGCCGCGCAACACACCGCCTTCGCTCGCCTGCGCCAGTTGCGCGACGACCTGGCGCTGAACCTCGACACCCTGTCCATGGGCATGAGCCATGACCTGGAGGCCGCCATCGCCGAAGGCGCCACCTGGGTACGCATCGGCACCGCCCTGTTCGGCGCCCGCGACTACGGCCAGCCCACTCACTGAATGAAGGAATTCCTGCAATGAGCAACCCGATCATCACCTTCGTCGGCGCCGGCAACATGGCCGCCAGCCTGATTGGCGGCCTGCGCGCCCAGGGAGTGGAGGCCAGCGCCATCCGTGCCAGCGAACCGGGCACCGAGCAGCGTGAGCGCCTGCAACAGGCACACGGCATCGCCACTTTCGGCAACAACGCCGAGGCCATCGCCGGCGCCGACCTGATCGTGCTGGCGGTCAAGCCGCAGGTCATGAAAGCGGTCTGCCTGGACCTGGCGCCACACCTCGCGCCCAACCAGGTGATCATCTCCATCGCCGCCGGCATCAGTTGCGCCAGCCTGGAAGGCTGGCTGGGCGAACGCCCGCTGGTGCGCTGCATGCCCAATACGCCGGCCCTGCTGCGCCAGGGCGTTTCCGGCCTGTTCGCCAACCCCCGAGTGAGCAGCGCGCAGAAGGCGCAGGCGGAGCAGGTCCTGAGCGCCGTGGGCCTGGCCCTGTGGCTGGACGAGGAAGGCCAGCTCGACGCCGTGACTGCCGTCTCCGGCAGCGGCCCGGCCTATTTCTTCCTGCTGATCGAGGCGATGACCGCTGCCGGCGAGCAGCTCGGCCTGCCGCGCGAGACCGCCGCGCAGCTGAGCATCCAGACCGCACTGGGCGCCGCGCGCATGGCCAGCGAGAGCGATGTCGACGCAGCCGAGCTGCGCCGCCGCGTCACCTCGCCGAACGGCACCACCGAAGCGGCGATCAAAACCTTCCAGGCCGGCGGCTTCGAAGCGCTGGTGCAACAGGCACTCAATGCCGCCGCCCACCGTTCCGCCGAACTGGCCGAACAGCTCGGTCAATAAGGAGACAGCATGTCCGGACTCATCGAAGCGCTGATCTACATCATCCAGACCCTCGGCAGCCTGTACCTGCTGATCGTGCTGCTGCGTTTCATCCTGCAGCTGGTCA
The DNA here is from genome assembly GCF_017915135.1 of Ectopseudomonas khazarica. Classification (NCBI taxonomy): domain Bacteria; kingdom Pseudomonadati; phylum Pseudomonadota; class Gammaproteobacteria; order Pseudomonadales; family Pseudomonadaceae; genus Ectopseudomonas; species Ectopseudomonas khazarica. The sequence goes on from NZ_CP068551.1 coordinate 4,813,442, forward strand.
GGGCCGACTTCTACAACCCGCTGAGCCAGTTCGTGGTCAAGGCCACCCAGCCGCTGCTGACGCCACTGCGCCGGATCATCCCCGGCTTCTCCGGGCTGGACCTGGCCTCGCTGGTCCTGGCCATCCTGGTCCAGCTGGTCCTGATGGTGGTCACCCTGACCCTGATGGGCTACAACGTCGGCGGCTTCATCCTGCAGCTGCTGGTGTGGTCGGTGATCGGCGTGACCTCGCTGTTCCTCAAGGTGTTCTTCTTCGCCCTGATCGTCAGCGTGATCCTCTCCTGGGTCGCACCGGGCAGCTACAACCCCGGCGCCCAGCTGGTGAACCAGATCTGCGAGCCGCTGCTGGCGCCCTTCCGCCGCCTGCTGCCGAACCTCGGCGGCCTGGACATCTCGCCGATCTTCGCGTTCATCGCGATCAACCTCGCGGACCGCTTCATCATCGGCAGCCTGGCAGCCTACACCGGCCTGCCGCCGATGCTCAGCCCGTTCCTCTGAGGCGGTGAGCTATTTCCGCTGGGACGGCGAGGACCTGATCCTCGACTGTCACCTGCAGCCCAAGGCGAGCAAGGACGAGTTCGCCGGGCTGCATGGTGAGCGGCTGAAGATCCGCCTGACCGCGCCGCCGGTGGAGGGCAAGGCCAACGCGCAGCTGCAGGCGTTCCTGGCCAAGGCCTTCGGTGTTGCCAAGAACCAGGTGAGCCTGGAAAGCGGCGAGCTCAACCGTCAGAAGCGCCTGCGTATCCATGCCCCGAAAAGCCTGCCGCCCCTGCCGGGACTGCAGCGCGCCTGAAAATGACCGCTCAGCCCCCATACCCGACCATAAGGCGGGACTGACAGGCAGGCAATTGACGCCAGCTTCGCGTCTCGCATAATGCAGAATATTCTTGCGAATGCCGTGCGTCCTGGCGGCCAACCCGCGCCCCGTCACGACGACGGTGAGCGCGTAGCCACTCAACCCCTTAACCGGCAAGCCGCTGCCCTTGCGACAGGAGAGCCAGGATGAGCATGGAACGTCTCAGCCAACAGGTCGACGCCTACGTTGCCTGGAAGCGCGAGCTGATGCGCGAGATCACACGCTATCGCAGCTGGCTGGAACAGAACCGCCTCAACTCCGACGCCGTTCAGGCCAAGCTCGAGCGCGCGCTGAAGATCCTGCGCACCGATCACATCACCCTGGCCTTCGTCGGTGAGTTCTCCCGCGGCAAGACCGAGCTGATCAACAGCCTGTTCTTCTCCGAGTACGGCCAGCGCATGCTGCCCTCGCACGCCGGGCGCACCACCATGTGCCCCACCGAGCTGTTCTTCGACCCCCGTTCGGAACGCCCCTACATCCGCCTGCTGCCGATCGAAACACGCACGGCCTCCGCCAGCGTCGCGCAGTTCAAGCGCATTCCCCGGCACTGGGTGAACATCCCGCTGGACACCAGCGACCCAGCCAACATGGCCCTGGCCTTCAGCCAGGTGGCCAAGACCAAGCCCATGCCGGTGGAACAGGCGATCCAGCTCGGCTTCCACCCGGACATGCTCGAAGGCACCGGCAAGCGCGGCCAGGTGCTGGTGCCGGCCTGGCGTCACGCCATGGTCAACTTCGACCACCCGCTGCTGCGCCAGGGCCTGCGCATTCTCGACACCCCCGGCCTGAACGCCCTGGGCAGCGAGCCGGAACTGACCCTGTCGATGCTGCCCAACGCCCAGGCGATCATCTTCCTGCTGGCCGCCGACAGCGGCGTCACGGCCAGCGACATGAGCATCTGGCAGCAGCATATCCGCCAGCTCGATGAAGACACCCAGACCTGCCTGTTCGCCGTCCTGAACAAGATCGACGTGCTGTGGGACGACCTGGCCGGCGAGGCCTTCGTGCAGAACGCCATCAGCCAGATCCAGAGCGCAACCGCCAAGCAACTGGGCATCGCCCAGCAGGACGTGCTGCCACTCTCGGCCAAGCAGGCGCTGCTGGCCAAGGTGCGCAAGGACGAGGAGCTGCTGGCCCGCAGCCAGATGACGCAGCTGGAGACCCTGCTCTGCGAGCGCATCGTGGCGCAGAAGGAGCGCCTGATCGAGGACCATGTGGTACGCCAGGTCCTGGCCCTGCTGAACAACAGCCAGCACGTGCTCAACCTGCGCCTGGAGAAGGTCAGCGAACAGCTCGCCCTGCTCGGCAACCACCAGCAGGACAATGGCCAGCTGCTGTTCGAGCTGACCGCCAAGACCAAGGAAGACCACACCCTGCATCACAAGCGCCTGCTCGGTCTGAAGACCAACCAGCGCCTGCTCAACCGCCAGGGCCAGCTGCTGCGCCACGCCGCGCGCAGCGAACGCCTGGACGAGCACCTCGGCGCGGTGCGCCGCAACCTCACCGGCAGCTGGACCACCCTGGGCATCAACCAGGCCATCCTGCACTTCTTCCGCAGCGTGGAGCACGACCTGCACAACCTGCAGCACGAGGCCGAGATGGCCAACAAGATGGTCGCCGCCATCTACCGCCGGCACAACGAAGACAACCCGCTGAACGGTGTCGATGCGCCGCAGTTCAAGATCCAGCGCTACCTGCGCGAGCTGAACAAGCTGCAGGCCAAGGGCGACCAGTTCCGCCTGCACGTCAAGACGCTGCTGACCGAGCAGCGCAGCCTCACCCGCCGCTTCTTCGCCACCCTGGCGCAGGAAGTGATCGGCCTGCACCAGCGCCTGCGCCGGGATGCCGAACATTGGGCGGCCGACGCCCTGATGCCGCTGATGCAGCACACGCTGGAACACAAGCAGATGCTGGAAAGCCACATGCTGCGGCTCAAGGCACTGGCCCAGGAAACCCAGCAGACGCGCAAGCGCAGCCAGCAACTGGCGCGCTACAAGGACGAGCTGGAGCAGCAACTGGCCCAGGCTGCCGACATGCTGCGCATCCTGCGGCGTCCGGCGCCCGTGCAGCGCCAGGGCAAGGTGGTGAACCTGCCAACCGCGGTACGCCGCTGACCCGGCAAGCCACGACGACACGCGCTGGCCGTTCACTCCGCGCCGCACCCCTGGGCGTGGCGTGGCGCGCAGCTGGAGTGCCCGCTCGCTTGCCGCTGTCAGCCTCGCTCTTTAGACTGGCGCCCTCCTCCGATTCCTTAGCAGCGACTCCATGCCCACTGCCTTTCCCGAAGATTCCGTCGGCCTGGTCAGTCCCCAGGTGTTCAAGTTCAGCGAACCATTGGCCCTGGCCTGCGGCCGCAGCCTGACCGAGTACGAACTGGTCGTCGAAACCTATGGCGAACTCAACGCCGCACGCAGCAATGCCGTGCTGATCTGCCATGCCCTGTCCGGCCACCATCACGCCGCCGGCTACCACAGCCCGGACGACCGCAAACCCGGCTGGTGGGACAGCTGCATCGGCCCCGGCAAGCCCATCGACACCCGCAAGTTCTTCGTCGTCAGCCTCAACAACCTCGGCGGCTGCAACGGTTCCACCGGCCCCGGCAGCGCCAACCCGGCCACCGGCAAACCCTACGGCGCCGACTTCCCGGTGATGACCGTGGAAGACTGGGTGCACAGCCAGGCACGCCTGGCCGACCAGCTCGGCATCGAGCGCTGGGCCGCCGTGATCGGTGGCAGCCTCGGTGGCATGCAGGCCATGCAGTGGACCATCAGCTACCCGGAGCGCGTGCGTCACTGCCTGGCCATCGCCTCGGCACCCAAGCTGTCGGCGCAGAACATCGCCTTCAACGAAGTAGCGCGCCAGGCCATCCTCACCGACCCGGAGTTCCATGGCGGCCATTTCCAGGAGCAGGGCGTGATTCCCAAGCGCGGCCTGATGCTGGCACGGATGGTCGGCCACATCACCTACCTGTCCGATGACGCCATGGGCGAGAAATTCGGCCGTGGCCTGAAGAGCGAGAAGCTCAACTACGACTTCCACAGCGTCGAGTTCCAGGTCGAGAGCTACCTGCGCTACCAGGGCGAGGAGTTCTCCGGCCGCTTCGACGCCAACACCTACCTACTGATGACCAAGGCGCTGGACTACTTCGACCCGGCCGCCGCCCAGGATGGCGACCTGGCGCAGACCCTGGCCGTGGCCAAGGCGGATTTCTGCCTGATGTCCTTCACCACCGACTGGCGCTTCTCCCCCGCCCGCTCGCGGGAAATCGTCGACGCCCTGACGGCGGCGAAGAAGAACGTCTGCTACCTGGAGATCGACGCCCCGCAAGGCCATGACGCCTTCCTCATGCCGATCCCGCGCTACCTGCAGGCGTTCGGCAGTTACATGAAGCGAATCGAGGTATGAGCATGCGAGCGGATCTGGACATCATCCAGGAGTGGATCGCCCCGGGCAGCCGCGTGCTCGACCTGGGCTGCGGCGACGGCGAGCTGCTCGCCTGGCTGCGCGACAACAAGCAGGTTTCCGGCTACGGCCTGGAGATCGACCCGGACAAGATCGCCCTGTGCATCGAGCGCGGCGTCAACGTCATCGAGCAGAACCTCGACCTGGGGCTCGGCAACTTCGCCAGCAACAGCTTCGACGTGGTGGTGATGACTCAGTCGCTGCAGGCGCTGCACTACCCGGACAAAGTGCTGGCCGAGATGCTGCGTGTCGGCAAGACCTGCATCATCACCTTCCCCAACTTCGGCCACTGGCGCTGCCGCTGGTACCTGACGACAAAAGGTCGCATGCCGGTTTCGGACTTCCTGCCCTACACCTGGTACAACACACCGAACATTCACTTCTGCACCTTCGAAGACTTCGAGCGCCTGTGCCATGCTCAAGGAGCACGTGTGGAAGAACGCCTGGCGGTGGACCGCGAACACCGCCATGGCCTTGCAAGCCGCGCCTGGCCCAACCTGCTGGGCGAGATCGGCATCTATCGCATCAGCGGTGCGGAGCCTGCCGCCCGCCGCGTCGCGGTCTGAACGAGGAGAACACCATGCGCCGCATCATCCCCTTCCTGATCGCCCTGTGCCTGGCCTTGCCGGCTGCCGCAGAACGCAAGCAGAGCTTCGGCGATCTCGACGTCCACTACAGCGTCTTCAACTCCAGCTTCATCCAACCGGACATCGCCGCAGCCGCCGGCCTGACCCGCAGCAAGACCCAGGGCGTGATCAACGTCGCCGTGCTCAAGGCCGGCAAGGCCAGCACCGCCGTGGTCGCCGGCGAGGTGAAGGACCTGCTGGGCAAGAGCACCGCGCTGAGCTTCCGTCAGGTCAGCGAGGGCGACGCCATCTACTACCTGGCGCAGTTCCCGTTCAAGACGCGCGAAGTGCTGAGCTTCACCCTGAACGTGCGTCAGGGCGACGACGCACACCGCATCACCTTCAACCAGGAAATGTTCCCGGATGACTGACCCCGTGAATGGCTTCAAGGAACTGGTACTGGCCAGTCACAACGCCGGCAAGCTCAAGGAGCTGCAGGCCATGCTCGGCGACGCCGTGCGCGTGCGCTCGATCGGCGAATTCAGCCAGGTCGAGCCGGAGGAAACCGGCCTGTCGTTCGTCGAGAACGCCATCCTCAAGGCGCGCAACGCCGCACGCATCTCCGGCCTGCCGGCGCTGGCCGACGACTCCGGCCTGGCGGTGGATTACCTGGGGGGCGCGCCCGGCATCTACTCCGCGCGCTACGCCGATGGCAAGGGCGATGCGGCGAACAACGCCAAGCTGCTCGACGCCCTGAAAGACGTGCCGGATGCCCAGCGCGGCGCGCAGTTCGTCTGCGCCCTGGCCCTGGTGCGCCATGCCGACGACCCGCTGCCGATCCTCTGCGAAGGCCTGTGGCACGGCAGCATCCTGCACGAGGCACGCGGCGAACACGGCTTCGGCTACGACCCGCTGTTCTGGGTGCCGGAAAGCGGCTGCTCCAGCGCCGAACTGCCAGCCGAACAGAAGAACCGCCTGAGCCACCGCGCCCGCGCCATGGCACTGTTCAAGCAGCGCCTGGGGCTATGAAAGGTGCAAGCGACAAGCCACAAGCCGCAAGCAAGAACGCTGACAGCTTGCAGCTTGCGGCTTGCGGCTTCGAGCTGCCGCCTCTGGCGCTCTACATCCACATCCCGTGGTGCGTGCGCAAATGTCCCTATTGCGACTTCAACTCCCACGCGGCCGGGCCGACCCTGCCGGAAGAGGAGTACGTCGACGCGCTGCTCGCCGATCTCGACAGCGATCTGCAGCATGCCCATGGCCGACCGCTGACCTCGATCTTCTTCGGCGGTGGCACGCCCAGCCTGTTCTCCGACCGGGCGCTGGGGCGCTTGCTGGAGGGCGTCGAGCGACGCATCGCCTTCGCCGACGACATCGAGATCACCCTGGAAGCCAATCCGGGCACCTTCGAGCAGGCCAAGTTCAAGGGCTACCGCAGCCTCGGTATCAATCGCCTGTCGATCGGCGTGCAGAGTTTCCAGGAGGCCAAGCTCAAGGCACTGGGCCGTATCCACAATGGCGACGAGGCGATTCGCGCCGCCGACATGGCGCGCGCCGCCGGCTTCGACAACTTCAACCTCGACCTGATGCACGGCCTGCCCGAGCAAAGCATCGAGGACGCCCTGTTCGACCTGCGCACGGCCATCGCCCAGGCCCCGACGCACCTGTCCTGGTACCAGCTGACCATGGAGCCGAACACGGTGTTCTGGAGCCAGCCGCCGCAGCTGCCCGAGGACGACCTGCTGTGGGACATCCAGGAAGCCGGCCAGGCCCTGCTGGCCGCCGAGGACTACGCCCAGTACGAGGTCTCCGCCTATGCCCGTCCCGGGCGGCAGGCACGGCACAACCTCAACTACTGGACCTTCGGTGACTTTCTCGGCATCGGCGCCGGCGCCCACGCCAAGCGGAGCACACCGGACGGGCGCATCCTGCGAACCTGGAAGACGCGCCTGCCCAAGGACTACCTCGACCCGAGCAAGGCCTACCAGGCCGGCGAACGCGTGCTGGATGCCGAGGAGCTGCCGTTCGAGTTCCTGATGAACGTGCTGCGCCTGACCGAGGGCGCGCCTGTCGAGCTGTTCAGCCAGCGCACCGGCCTGCCACTCGCACAGCTCGACGGCGCACGGCGCGAGGGCGAACGCCTGGGCCTGCTGCAGGCCGACGACAGGCGCCTGGTCGCCACGGCCAGGGGCCAGCTGTTTCTCAACGACCTGCTGCAGCTGTTCCTGGCCTAGATCACCCACTGCAGGGCCGCAATCCGGTAGGCTTGTGCGCTTCGCTCGTGCAGCCACCGGCAGTGCTGCACCGACCGTTACCAAGGAGCCTGCATGGATCTGCTACTGGACCTGATCGTCACCCTGTCACGCTGGAGTCGCAGCCACCTCAGCGACATCTCCCTGGCCATCATGGCCACCCTGCTGGTGCTGTTCGGCCCGCTGATCAATGCCTGGGTCCAGCGCACCATCGGCAATCTCAATTTCGTCCTGCGAACCCTGCTGTTCGTGATCTTCTGCGCAGTCGGCTACGGCCTGGCGATCATCTTCCTCACGCCCTGGCTGACCAAGGGCCTGACGTACTTCAACAACTTCACCCTGGCACCGGTGCTGATTCTGATCTTCGTGGTCATCGGCATCCTCGCCGATCGCAACTAGCCCGGCTCACGCCAGTGCCGGTGAGCGACCACCGGCGGCGGCGCCATACACAGCACTCGACCCGACAAGGACGTCATCATGATCCGCCCCTACCTGAACACTGACTGCGACGCGCTGCTCGACATCTGGCTGAGCGCCTCGCTACAGGCCCACGACTTCGTGCCCGAGGCATTCTGGCGCGATCAGCTCGGCGCGATGCGCGAGCACTATCTGCCGCAGGCCGAAACACTGGTGCTGGAACAGGGCGGCACGCCCCTGGCCTTTGCATCCGTGCATGAAGGGCGCCTCGCGGCGCTGTTCGTCAGCCCGGAGCAGCAGGCCTGCGGTCTGGGCCTGCAGTTGCTGGAGGCCGTCATGGCCGAGCGCACGCGGCTCGAGCTGGATGTCTACCAGGCCAACGGGCGGGCAACCGCCTTCTACCGTCGCGCCGGCTTCGAGGTGATCGCTCAGGGGCACGACCCGCACACCGGCCAGGCGCAGCTGACGATGGCCTGGTCGCGCCCCTGAGGCGGCTTCAGTTGCCTTCGCGGCGCAGGGCCTGCGGGGTGAAGTCGCGCGGGCTCAACTTGGCATTGAAGTCGTACATCGGCTCGTTGTTGTCGAGGCCGTCGGCGAAGTAGCGCCCACCCTTGAGGTCGTAGATGGTTTCCAGGGTCGAGCCGAACATCGGCACGTCGTAGTAGCTGATCGGGTGCGCCTCCTGCAGGCCGATCAACGCGCCACTGCGGTCATACAGGTCGACGGCGAGAATCTGCCAGCTGTCCTCGTCCAGATAGAAACGACGCTTGCCGTAGGGATGGCTGAAGCCCTTGCGCAGCTCGGCTTCCACCACCCAGACGCGGTGCAGCTCATAGCGCAGCAGCTCCGGGTTGACGTGCTTGGACTGCAGGATGTCGGCGTAGGGAATACCGCGCTGGTGCACGGCATAGCTGTTGTAGGGCATCAGCATCTCGCGCTTGCCCAGCAGCTGCCATTCGTAGCGATCCGGCGCACCGTTGTAGGAGTCCACCTGGTCGGCGGTGGCCATGCCGTTGGTGTCCGGCTGCAGGGTGTCGTAGGCGAGCATCGGCAGGCGCCGTACGCGGCGCTCGCCACGGTTGAAACGCCAGGCCTTGCGAATGGCCAGGACCTGGTCGAGGGTCTCCTGCACCACCAGGGCAGAGCCGGCCAGCTTGGCCGGCGCCACCACCTTGTACTTGTAGTAGAACAGGGTGTTGTCCAGGTCCTGCGGGGCAACGCCATCGCGCCCATAGAGGAAGTAGATGTCACGCTCGAGCTTGAGCAGGTTGTAGCTGCCATTGGCGAGCACGGCGGCCTGGTTGGTGGCCATGCTGATCTGGTCGCCACGGTAGCGCATGATGTGGTTCCAGATGGCTTCCTGGCCGTTCTGCGGCAACGGGAAGGGCACGCCGGCCGCAGCGCCCTGCACACCGTTGCCACCGGAGATCAGTTCGGCGTTGAGCGCATTGAAACGCGTCGCGTCGTAGATCCGCTGGGGCGCCGCCGCGCTGCGACGGGTCGGGAACACCCGCAGGTAGAAGCTGGGGTTCTGCTGCAGCAGCGTCTTCAGGCCAACCGGCAGCAGTTGCTCGTATTGCGCCAGGTTCTGGCTGTCGACGCGGTACAGCAGTTTGTCGTCGGCATAGGGATCAGGGTGATGCATGCCCGGCCGGTAGCCCGCAGGCGGCGTGGCCAGGCCACCGGTCCAGGCGGGGATGGTGCCGCTGGCATTGCCTGCGCGCTCGCCACCCAGCGGGGTCAGGTCCTGCCCCAGGCGGGCTGCCTGGCTGGCATCGATCTTGGCCTGCGCCTGAAATGCCAGGGCAGTCAGCAGAAGAAGGGAAACCGATCTCAACACAATGCTCTCCTCGCGACACCATGACAGCGGCGTCGCCAATACCTGCACGCCCTCTGTGAGCGTGCTTATCGTTGTTGTGTTCTGAGGTGAGGCGCCATCCTGGCCGTCGGGTTGTCCCGATCTAATCGTGCATCCTGCCGGTCAATCGCAAGCAGCGTGGTCTTACTCCTGACGCTGGAACTTGAGGTCCCACACGCCATGCCCGAGACGCTCGCCGCGGCGCTCGAACTTGGTCACCGGGCGCTCCTCGGGGCGTGGCACGTAGGTGCCATCGGCGGCCAGGTTGCGATAACCAGGCGCGGCGTTCATCACCTCGAGCATGTGCTCAGCATAGTTCTCCCAGTCCGTGGCCATGTGCAGCACCCCGCCGACCTTCAACTTGCTGCGGACCAGTTCGGCGAAGGCCGGCTGGACGATGCGGCGCTTGTGGTGACGGGCCTTGTGCCACGGGTCGGGGAAGAACAGCAGCACGCGATCCAGGCTGGCATCGGCCACGCAGTCGCGCAGCACTTCCAGGGCATCGCAGCTGTAGACGCGCAGGTTGCTCAGGTTCTGCGTCATCACCCCGTTGAGCAGTGCGCCCACGCCCGGCTTGTGCACTTCGACGCCGATGAAGTCATGCTCCGGCGCAGCCGCAGCCATTTCCAGGGTGGAGTGGCCCATGCCGAAACCGATCTCGAAGGTGCGCGGCGCGCTGCGGCCGAAGACCTGGTCGAAATCGCGCAGGCCGTCTTCCAGCTCCAGGCCGAACAGCGGCCAGCCCTTGTCCAGGCCGCGCTGCTGGCCTTCGGTCATGCGCCCGGCACGCATCACGAAACTCTTGATGGTACGGCGCTGGCGACCGTCTTCGGTCAGTTCGGGCTGTTGGGTGTCAGTCATGCTGTGCTCTTCTAGAATGCTTTACGATTTCGCGGGCCGGAGCCATGCAAGGCCTGCACTGCCTTCGACGGAACAGGCAAGGAACGCTCGGCGTCGCGGACGACGGTGCCGAAGCACATGAGCGTTACTCGCTTCACGGCCGCACTGGAAAGTGCGTCAGCCGCAAGCGGCGTTCCGAGCCTGTTTTGACGCGGCGGGGCCGACGCGCAGTCAATCGTCCTTACTTGATCAGGCCATCCAGCGGGGATGAGGCGCTGGCATAGAGTTTCTTCGGCATGCGCCCGGCCAGGTAGGCCAGACGACCGGCTTCGACCGCATGCTGCATGGCGCGCGCCATGAGGATCGGGTCCTGCGCGTGAGCGATGGCGCTGTTGAGCAGCACGCCCTCGCAGCCCAGCTCCATGGCAATGGCGGCATCGGAGGCCGTGCCCACACCGGCATCGACCAGCACCGGCACCTTGGCCTCCTCGAGGATGATGCGCAGGTTGTACGGGTTGCAGATGCCCAGGCCAGAGCCGATCAGGCCGGCCAGCGGCATCACCGCGATGCAGCCGATCTCGGCCAGTTGGCGGGCGATGATCGGGTCGTCGCTGGTGTACACCATCACGTCGAAGCCGTCCTTGACCAGCACTTCGGCGGCCTTGATGGTTTCGATGACATTGGGGAACAGGGTCTTCTGGTCAGCCAGGACTTCCAGCTTCACCAGGTTGTGGCCATCGAGCAGCTCGCGCGCCAGGCGGCAGGTGCGCACGGCCTCGACCGCATCAAAGCAGCCGGCGGTATTGGGCAGGATGGTGTACTTGTCGGGGCTGATCACGTCGAGCAGGTTCGGCTCACCCGGATTCTGGCCGATGTTGGTACGGCGCACCGCCACGGTGACGATCTCGGCGCCGGAAGCGGCGATGGCATCACGGGTTTCGTCCATATCCTTGTACTTGCCGGTGCCGACCAGCAGACGCGACTGGAAGGTACGACCGGCCAGTACGAAGGGCTTGTCGCTGCGAACTTGGCTCATGGGAAACTCCTCAGAGGGATCAACCGCCGCCGATGGCGTGCACCACTTCCACCTGGTCGCCTTCGGCGAGCGGCGTGCTGTCGTGCTGGCTGCGTGGAACGATGTCCAGGTTGAGCTCGACCGCCACGCGACGGCCGGTCAGATCGAGGCGAACCAACAGGTCGGCGACGCTCTGGTTTTCCGGCAGTTCGAAGGGTTCACCATTCAATTGAATGCGCATGACGGCTCGGTCATAACTAGAAAGAGGGCCGGCATTCTAGCCCGATAGCCAGCCGCTACCAAGGCTAAAAGGCGCCATTCGTCATAGGGTCTGTTGCCGCTTCGCGCGCGGCCGCGACGGAGCCAGTTTTTGCGCGGAGCTAGGCGCGAGACGCGAAGCTTGGTCGTCCAAGCGAGTCGTCGAGCAACGACGCGCCGCACAAAAACTGGCCCGTCCCTTCGGGTTGCGCGGCAAATTGCGCCATGCGTCGTTACGGGATTTGCCAAGGGAACAACCATTGCCTGCATCCCGCGCCTAGCCTGGCGCAATTTGGCGCAGCAACGCGGCTCGCGCCGAAACGGCAACAGACCCTGCCATCTGACGCCAGGGTCAGGTCATTTTCCAGGCGCTCAGCCCCAGACACAGCCAGCCGACGAGGAAGGCCACACCACCGAACGGGGTGATCATGCCCAGCTTGCCGATGCCACTGAGGGTGAGCCCGTAGAGGCTGCCCGAGAACAGCACGATGCCCACGGCGAACGCCGTGCCGGCCAGATTGACCAGGCGTCCCGGCACATGCAGGGCCAGCAGGCCGACACCGAACAGCGCCAGCGCATGCACCAGTTGGTAATGCGTCCCCGTCTGGAACACCGCCAGGTAGTCGGGCGTCAGCTTGTGTTTCAGGCCATGAGCCGCGAAGGCACCCAGGGCGACACCGGTAAAGCCGGCGAAAGCGGATAACAGCAACCAGAGGCGGGCCATGGAAACTCCTGATGAGGTCGACGTGGACGCAGTTTAACCACTGCGCCGGCGGGCGCAGTGGTTGTTATTGTCACACCCGCGGCTGATCCTGTGCGCGTTGGGGGTCCTCCAGCGCTTTTTGTTGCCTGCCATCCCTGGCGGCGACCCTTCGGGCCGTCGCGGGGCGACGTCAAAAATCGCTCCAGGCGATTTTTTGTGGCCTGCCATCCCTGGCGGCGACCCTTCGGGCCGTCGCGGAGCGACGTCAAAAATCGCTCCCGGCGATTTTTTGTTTTAATAGCGGCTGATTTCATAACTGCGAAGCCTCATGCTCCGAGCACTGACCCGCCGCCTGCTGAAACTCCTGCTCTGGCTGATCCTGGCCAGCGTGCTGCTGGTGCTCGCCCTGCGCTGGGTGCCGCCACCCGGCACGGCCCTGATGATCGAACGCAAGATCGAGTCCTGGGGCAGCGAGCAGCCCCTCGAACTCAAGCGCCAGTGGCGGCCATGGAACGAGCTGCCGGACAGCCTGAAGATGGCGGTGATCGCCGCGGAAGACCAGAAGTTCGCCAACCACTGGGGCTTCGATCTCGGCGCCATCCAGGCCGCCCTGCAGCACAACCAGAATGGCGGCTCGTTGCGCGGCGCCAGCACGCTGAGTCAGCAGGTGGCGAAGAATCTGTTCCTCTGGTCCGGCCGCAGCTGGCTGCGCAAGGGCCTGGAAGCCTGGTTCACCGCGCTGATCGAGCTGCTCTGGTCGAAAGAGCGCATTCTCGAGGTGTACCTCAACAGCGTGGAATGGGGTGACGGCGTCTTCGGCGCCGAGGCCGCCGCGCAGCAGCACTTCGGCGTCGGCGCGCCCTACCTTAATCGCCAGCAGGCCAGCCAACTGGCCGCCGTGCTGCCCAACCCGCTGCGCTGGAGCGCGGGCCGCCCGGATGGCTACATCCTGCGTCGCTCCGCCTGGATCCGCCAGCAGATGAACCAGCTGGGGGGCGGCCACTACCTCAACCAGCTCAAGCCCAGGTATCCGCACTGGTGGCCAGGCTGGCTGTAAAGCGCCCTAGCGGCTGCGAAAGGCCTTGCGCGGCAGCGCATGCAGCAGCGCGATGTCGTCACCACGCAGGTGCACCGTCAGCCCCCACTGCGGGTAGATCCAGGCTTGTCCCTCTGCCAGCTCCAGGCTGAGACGCGGCTGCCCCAGGCTGGCAGCCAGGCGTTCGCTGGCCAGTGACGACGGGGCGCCAAGGTTCAGACTGGCGATGGAGAAACGCGCCATCTGCTCGACGAGCACAGCGGGCAATACCTGCTCGGCGTCGCCCGGGCGCAACCCTTGCGCCGCCATCAGGCTGTCACGCTGGCTGTCGCTCAACGCCAGCACGGCCTGCAGCGACCATTCACCCTCCTCTCCCTGAAGCCTGGCACGGTAGCTCAGACGCGCACCATCCAGGCGCGGTTCCAGCCACAGCTCGCCGGGGGCCAGACGCTGCAGGTCCGCCAGTTGCAGATGATCGTCCGCCAGAGGCTGCAGGAACGCGTCGCGCCAGGTCTGCAGGTTGGCAACCGGCTGGACCTCGGTGTTGCGCATCAGCCAGGCGCCCCAGGCGAAGAACAGCACGGCCACGACGATGAACAGGAGCCCGTGCTGTGCTCTCAGGGGTGGCTTGTTCACACGATGGCTCCAGGCAGAAAAAAGCCGCACCCAGGTGCGGCTTCTCGTTGGCTCGACAGGCTCAGGCGGCGATACAGCCCTTGAGCTTGTTCATGGCGTTCTTCTCCAGCTGGCGAATACGCTCGGCCGACACATTGTACTTGGCGGCCAGGTCATGCAGCGTCGCCTTCTCCTCGGCCAGCCAGCGCTGGTAGAGAATGTCACGGCTGCGCTCGTCCAGGCTTTCCAGCGCTTCGTGCAGGTTGCTGCTGGAGCTGTCGCTCCAGTCGGCGTCCTCGAGCTGGCGGGCCGGGTCGTAGCGATGGTCTTCCAGATAGTGCGCGGGCGACTGGTAGGCGCTGTCGTCGTCGGCATCGGCGGCCGGATCGAAGGCCATGTCCTGACCGGTCAGGCGGCTTTCCATCTCGCGCACTTCGTGCGGCTCGACGCCCAGGCTCTCGGCCACGGCGGTCACTTCATCGTTGTTCAGCCAGGCCAGACGCTTCTTCTGGCTGCGCAGGTTGAAGAACAGCTTGCGTTGGGCCTTGGTGGTGGCCACTTTGACGATGCGCCAGTTCTTCAGGATGAACTCGTGGATTTCCGCACGGATCCAGTGCACGGCGAAGGACACCAGGCGCACGCCCATTTCCGGGTTGAAGCGCTTGACCGCCTTCATCAGGCCGACGTTGCCCTCCTGGATCAGGTCGGCCTGGGCCAGACCGTAACCGGAGTAGCTGCGCGCGATGTGCACCACGAAACGCAGGTGGGCCAGCACCATCTGGCGGGCGGCCTCGAGATCCTGCTGGTAGTAGAGATTTTCGGCCAGTTCACGCTCCTGCTCGGGCGTCAGCAGCGGAATGCTGTTGACCGCATGCACGTATGCTTCCAGGTTGGCGCCTGGAACCAGAGCATGAACAGGTTGCAAGGAAGTGGACATTCGAATCCTCCGATTCACGAAACTCGTGCAGTGTAGCACTGCGCTATCTGATGCAGGGCCTGTGGATAAGTTCCCTGACAGATAGTCAATATCAACCAAAACAATGACTTGTCAGCTGGCGTTCAGCTTGCCGGGCAAGCCCATCAACGCGGTGCCAGCTCGTTCAGATGCCGCGCTACCGCCAGCCAGGCGCCAATATAGCCCAACAGCACGGCGCCCAGCAGCAGCGAAAAGCCGTCGCCCGAAGGTACGCCACCCAGCGCGAAATCGCTACCGTAAAGGCCGGCCAAACGTACTACAGCATCGTTCAGCCAATCCAGCCCGAAGGCCAGCAGCAGCCAGGCGAAGACACCGGCACCGAAACCGTACAGCGCGCCCATGTAGAGGAAGGGGCGACGCACGTAACCGTCGGTGCCGCCGACCAGCTTGATCACTTCGATCTCGGCGCGGCGGTTCTCGATGTGCAGGCGGATGGTGTTGCCGATCACCAGCAGCAGCGCCAGGATCAGCAGCACGCTGAGGCCGAAGACGAAGCGGTCGCCCAGCTTGAGAATCGCGGTCAGGCGTTCGACCCAGACCAGGTCCAGCTGCGCCTGTTCCACCTTGGGCAGTTCGGCCAGGCGCTGGCGCAGGGCTTCCAGCTTGGCCTTGTCGACCTCCTTGGGCGTGACCAGCACCACACCCGGCAACGGGTTCTCCGGCAGCTCCTTGAGCGCCTGACCGAGGCCGGAAAGCTGCTGGAACTCTTCCAGCGCCTGCTCACGACTGATCCACTCGACGTCGGCGACATCGTCCATCGCCGTGATCTGCTCGCGCAGCGCCTCGCCTTCACGCTCACTGGCGGACAGCTCGAGGAACAGGGAAATCTGCGCCGCACGCTGCCAGGAGCCGCCGAGTTTCTCGACGTTGTCCAGCAGCAGCGACAAGCCCATGGGCATGCTCAGCGCCACGGCCATCACCAGGCAGGTGAAGAAACTGCCGATGGGCTGGCGCGCCAGGCGGCGCAGGCTGTCGACGATGCTGGCGCGGTGGCTTTCCAGCCAGGCGTGGAACAGGGTACGGAAATCCGGCTCGTCCGCCGGACGGGCCGCCACCTTGTTGCGCGGCGCCGCGCCGACGCGTTCGGCCGGTTGCGGCGTGGGCATCTTCGACGCGCTCATCAGGCTGCCTCCCCATCGCCGATCAGGCGGCCACGTTGCAGGGTGAGCATGCGCTGGCGCATGCGCGCGATCAGCGCCAGGTCGTGGCTGGCGATCAGCACCGTGGTGCCCAGCTGATTGATGTCTTCGAACACGCCCATGATCTCGGCGGCCAGGCGCGGGTCGAGGTTGCCGGTGGGTTCGTCCGCCAGCAGCAGTGCCGGGCGATGGACGATGGCGCGGGCGATGCCGACGCGCTGCTGCTGACCGGTGGACAGGTCACCCGGTGCCTGGGCGGCCTTGTCGCTGAGGCTGACCCGCTCCAGCGCCGAGCCGACGCGCCTGGCGATGTCGGGCTTGGACAAGCCGAGAATCTGCAGCGGCAGGGCGACGTTGTCGTACACCGTGCGGTCGAACAGCAGCTGGTGGTTCTGGAACACCACACCGATCTGTCGGCGCAGGAAGGGAATCTGCGCGTTGGTGATGGTCGACAGGTCCTGCCCGGCCAGCAGCAGCTTGCCGCTGGTGGGCCGTTCCATCGCCAGCAGCAGGCGCAGCAGCGTGCTCTTGCCGGCGCCGGAGTGGCCGGTGACGAAGAGAAACTCGCCGGGGCGAACGCGGAAGGTCAGTTCGTGCAGCCCGACATGGCCATTGGGATAACGCTTGGCGACCTGCTCGAATCGGATCATCCGCGTTCACGCTCCTCGAAGAGTGCCTGGACGAAGTCCTGGGCCTGGAACGGGCGCAGGTCGTCGATGCCTTCACCCACGCCGATGTAGCGGATCGGCAGGCCGAACTGCTTGGCCAGGGCGAAGATGACCCCGCCCTTGGCAGTGCCGTCGAGCTTGGTCAACGCCAGACCGGTGAGGTTCACAGTCTGATTGAACTGCTTGGCCTGGCTGATGGCGTTCTGTCCGGTGCCGGCGTCGAGCACCAGCAGCACTTCGTGCGGCGCCGTGTCGTCCAGCTTACCGATCACCCGACGGACCTTCTTCAGCTCTTCCATCAGGTTGTCCTTGGTGTGCAGGCGCCCGGCGGTGTCGGCGATCAGCACGTCGACGCCACGCGACTTGGCCGCCTGGACCGCGTCGAAGATCACCGAAGCCGAGTCGGCACCGGTGTGCTGGGCGATCACCGCGATGTTGTTGCGCTCACCCCAGACCTGCAGCTGCTCCACGGCAGCGGCGCGGAAGGTATCGCCAGCGGCGAGCATGACCTTCTTGCCGTCGAGCTGCAGCTTCTTGGCCAGCTTGCCGATGGTGGTGGTCTTGCCGACGCCGTTCACGCCGACCACGAGGATCACGTAGGGCTGCTTGGCACTGTCGATCTGTAGCGGTTGTTCGACCGGCTTGAGCAGGGTCACCAGCTCTTCCTGCAGCGCCTTGTACAGCGCGCCGCTGTCGGCCAGCTCCTTGCGCGCCACGCGCTTGGTCAGGTTGCCGATGATCGCGGTGGTCGCCTCGACGCCGACGTCGGCGGTGAGCAGGCGGGTTTCCAGGTCGTCGAGCAGGTCGTCGTCGATGGCCTTCTTGCCAAGGAACAGGCTGGCCATGCCCTCGCCCAGGCTGGCGCTGGTCTTGGACAGGCCCTGTTTGAGGCGAGCGAAGAAGCCCGGCTTGTCCTGGGTGGCAGCAACCGGCGCGGCGGGCGCCTGCACTTCCGCTGCAGCCGGTTCGGCGACTGCGACCGGCTCGGGCACTGCCGCGATGGCCGAGTTCGGCGCGGGCTCGGCGACCGGGACAGCAGCCGGGCTCGGCGCCGCCTCGACAACCGGGGCAGGTGCCGGAGCAGGACTCGGCACCACCGGCGCGGCTCCGACGACAGGCGCCGGGGCCTCGGGCTGCGGCTCGGGGAGTGTGTCGAGGCGCGGCGCAGGCGTCTCCTGCACCCCGGCGGCAGGCACATTCGCGGCCTCGTCAGCCACGCCCGGCACAGGCTCGGGCGCCGACTCAGGCGTCGACGCGGCGGGCTTCTTGCGCCACCAGCTGAACAGGGATTTCTTTTCTTCGGTCACAGGCGGGTTCTGCGCGCCGGCATCGGCCGGCGACTTCTTGTCGTCATTGGAACCAAACATGGGTCGCTTGCATCTCAAGGGAGCGTTCGCTCACAGGCTGCAAAGCCTTGCTGCGCCGCCCCGGAAAAGGATGGGGTATCCTAGCACCTCTTCGCCCGCTGGCGGTACGACCGCCCAGGCTATCCGACAGGTCAGACTCTCGATGAATGCCATTGCCCGCCGTTCCCTCGGCCTGCTGTTCGGCGCCCTTTGCGCGCCAATGGTGGCCTTCGCCTCACCCGCTCAACCCACCCACGAATTCAGTCTCGACAATGGCCTCAAGGTCATCGTGCGCGAAGACCACCGCGCCCCCGTGGTGGTCTCCCAGCTCTGGTACAAGGTCGGTTCCAGCTACGAGACGCCTGGCTCCACCGGCCTGTCCCATGCCCTGGAGCACATGATGTTCAAGGGCAGCGCCAAGCTCGGCCCGGGCGAGGCCTCGCAGGTGCTGCGCGACCTGGGGGCGGAAGAGAACGCCTTCACCAGCGACGACTACACCGCCTACTACCAGGTCCTGGCCAGCGACCGTCTGGGCGTGGCGCTGGAGCTGGAGGCCGACCGTCTGGCCAGCCTGCAGCTGCCGGCCAACGAGTTCGACAAGGAAATCGAGGTGATCAAGGAGGAACGCCGCCTGCGCACCGACGACCGTCCCTCGTCCAAGGCCTTCGAGCTGTTCAAGGCCATGGCCTACCCGGCCAGCGGCTACAGCATCCCCACCATCGGCTGGATGGCAGACCTGGAGCGCATGCACATCGACGAACTGCGCGCCTGGTACCGCCAGTGGTACGCGCCGAACAACGCCACCCTGGTGGTGGTCGGCGACGTCAGCGTCGATCAGGTGAAGAGCCTGGCCCAGCGCTACTTCGCCGCCATCCCGCGCCGCGAGGTGCCCAAGGCCAAGCTGCCGCTGGAGCTGCAGGCCGCCGGCGAACGACGCACCACGCTCTACCTCAAGACCCAACTGCCGAACCTGATGATGGGCTTCAACGTGCCCAGCCTGGCCACCACCGCGACGCCGCGCCAGGTCTACGCCCTGCGCCTGGCGGCGGCCCTGCTCGACGGCGGCTACAGCGCACGCCTGTCCACACGCCTGGAACGTGGCGAGGAACTCGTCTCCGGCGCCAGCGCCTGGTACAACGCCTTCACCCGTGGCGACAGCCTGTTCGTCCTCACGGCCACGCCCAACGTGCAGAAAGGCAAGACCCTGGAGCAGGCCGAAGCGGGCCTGTGGCGCGAGCTGGAAGCACTGAAGAAGACGCCGCCATCCGCCGCCGAGCTGGCCCGGGTGCGCGCCCAGGTCATAGCCGGCCTGGTCTATGAGCGCGATTCGATCACCAGCCAGGCCACCAGCATCGGCCAGCTGGAGACCGTCGGCCTGTCCTGGAAGCTGATCGACCAGGAACTGGCCGAGCTGGAAGCCGTGACCCCGGCCGACATCCAGCAGGCTGCCCGCACCTTCTTCGTCCACGACCGCCTGAGCGTCGCCCACGTCCTGCCCGAAGCGTCCCGTAACCAGGAGTCCCGTCATGAAGACTGAGCACCGCCGCCTGGGCCTGCTCGGCCTGGCCCTGTCCACCGCCCTGGCACTGGGTGCCTGCAGCGTCGTCGGCACGCCGGCAGCCACCGGCGAAGGCGCCAAGCTGCAATCACTGGCGGCCCTCGACAACCAGGCACCGACCCGGCGCACGCTGGACATCCAGACCTGGAACACCGCGCAAGGCGCCAAGGTGCTGTTCGTCGAAGCCCATGAGCTACCGATGTTCGACCTGCGCCTGACCTTCGCCGCTGGCAGCAGCCAGGATGGCGACGTGCCGGGCCTGGCGGCCCTGACCAATGCCATGCTCAACGAGGGCGTGCCAGGCAAGGATGTCGGCGCCATCGCCGCCGGCTTCGAGGGCCTCGGTGCCGACTTCGGCAACGGCTCCTACCGCGACATGGCCGTGGCCAGCCTGCGCAGCCTCAGCGCCCGCGAGCAGCGCGAGCCGGCCCTGGCGCTGTTCAGCCAGGTGCTGGGCAAGCCGACCTTCCCGGCCGACTCGCTGGCGCGCATCAAGAACCAGCTGCTCGCCGGCTTCGAGTACCAGAAGCAGAACCCCGGCAAGCTGGCCAGCCTGGAACTGTTCGAGCACCTGTACGGCAAGCATCCCTATGCACACCCGAGCGATGGCACGCCGCAGTCGATCCCGGCGATCACCCGCCAGCAGCTGCAGGCCTTCCACGCCCGCGCATACACCCCTGGCAACGCGGTGATCGCCCTGGTCGGCGACCTGTCGCGCAGCGAGGCCGAAGCCATCGCCAGCCAGGTCTCCGCCGCCCTGCCGCAGGGTCCGGCGCTGGCCGCGATCGCCCAGCCGCAAACGCCCAAGCCCGGCAGCAGCCACATCGAGTACCCGTCCAACCAGACGCACCTGATGCTGGCCCAGCTCGGCATCGACCGCCGCGATCCGGACTACGCCGCCCTGTACCTGGGCAACCAGATCTTCGGCGGCGGTGGCTTCGGCACCCGCCTGATGAGCGAAGTGCGCGAAAAACGCGGCCTGACCTACGGTGTCTATTCCGGCTTCAGCGCCATGCAGGCGCGCGGGCCGTTCATGATCAACCTGCAGACCCGCGCCGAACTCAGCGAAGGCACCCTGGCGCTGGTCAAACAGCTGCTCGCCGACTACCTGCGCGAGGGCCCGACCCAGCAGGAACTGGACAACGCCAAGCGCGAGCTGGCCGGCAGCTTCCCGCTGTCCACCGCGAGCAACGCCGACATCGTCGGGCAACTGGCCTCGATGGGCTTCTATGACCTGCCGCTGAGCTACCTGGACGACTTCATGCGTGACGTGCAGGGTCTGACCACCGAGCAGGTGAAGGCCGCGATGGCCAGGCACCTCGACCCCGCCGCGCTGGTGGTGGTCACTGCCGGCCCGAGCGTGCCGCAGAAGGAACTGCCGCCGCCCACCGAGCGCCCCAGCGAGCTGCCCAGCACGGTGCCGCACTGATGCGCGGCCGTACCCCGCAGAAGGCGCCCGGCAATGCCCATGGCGGCCAGGGCCAGTTGCGCATCATCGGCGGCGAGTGGCGCTCGCGGCGCTTCGCCTTTCCCGACGGGCCGGGCCTGCGCCCGACCCCGGACCGGGTGCGCGAGACCCTGTTCAACTGGCTGGCACCCTATGTCGAGGGCGCCCACGTGCTCGACCCCTTCGCCGGCAGCGGCGCCCTGCTGCTCGAAGCGCTGTCGCGTGGCGCCGCCAGCGGCCTGGCCTGCGATCTCAACCCGGCGTCGGTGAACGCCCTGCGCGGACACCTGGCGACCCTGCAGTGCAGCGCCGGCGAGATCCAGCTGGGCGATGCCCTGCAGCTGCTGGCGCGCCCGGCCCCGCGATGCTTCGACATCGTCCTGCTCGACCCGCCGTTCCACAAGGACCTGCTGCAAGCTGCCTGCACGCTGCTGGAAACGCAGGGCTGGCTGGCCGCTGACGCCTGGATCTATACCGAAAGCGAGACGGCGCCCTCGACCCTGGGCCTGCCCGGCAATTGGCGCCTGCACCGCGAGAAACACACCGGCCAGGTGCACTATGCGCTGTGGCAACGCAGCGCACAGTGACCTGCCTGGTGTGAGTGCTGGCGAGGCAAGCGCCATCCACCCGACCAGGCCACGCTGAACGCCATGCAGGGTGGATGTTGCCTTTTACATCCACCAACACGGCGGTATATGGGTAAAAACACCATCCCCCGACAGGACAGTTCCATGACGCCCTTCCAGCCCGCCTGGTGGCTCCCCGGCCCGCACCTGCAGACGCTGTGGAACCCCTTCTGCCGCAAGCCGCCGCAATTGCAGCGCCGGCGTGAGCGTCTGTGGCTGGACGACGGCGACTTCCTCGACCTCGACTGGCATGGCCCGCACGACGCCCACGCGCCGCTGGTACTGGTGCTGCACGGCCTGACCGGCAGCTCCGACTCACTGTACGTGCTGGGCCTGCAGCAGACCCTGGCTGCACGCGGCTGGGCCAGCGTGGCGCTGAACTGGCGCGGCTGCTCAGGCGAACCCAACCTGCTGCCACGCGGCTACCACTCCGGGGCCAGCGAGGACCTGGCCGCGACAGTGGCCCATCTGCGTGCGCAACGGCCGATGGCAGCGCTGTATGCGGTCGGCTACTCGCTGGGTGGCAACGTGCTGCTCAAGTACCTGGGGGAAAGCGGCGCGCAGAGCCTGTTGCGCGGCGCCGTGGCGGTGTCCGTGCCGTTTCGCCTGGACCAGTGCGCGGACCGCATCGGCCTGGGCTTCTCGCGGGTGTACCAGGCGCACTTCATGCGCGAGATGGTCGCCTACGTGAACAACAAGCAGCGCCTGTTCGCCGAGCAGGGCCAGGGCGAGCGCCTGTCGGTACTGGAACGGCTGGGACCGCTGGACGGCATGCGCACCTTCTGGGACTTCGACGGCCGTATCACCGCGCCGCTGCATGGCTTCGCCGACGCCCACGACTACTACCGCCGCGCGTCGAGCCGTTTCTACCTCGGCGCGATCCGCACCCCTGCCCTGCTGATCCAGGCCGCGGACGACCCTTTCATCTTCCGCCACAGCCTGCCCGAAGCCAGCGAGCTGGCGCCCGGCACCGAGTTCGAACTGCACGCCAGGGGCGGCCATGTCGGCTTCGTCGAAGGCAGCCCGCGCAAGCCGGTGTATTACCTGGAGCGGCGTATCCCACAGTGGCTGGCGAGCCTCGAATGATCGCGACCGGCGCCGCCCCTGCGCGGCATGCGCAGACGTAGCCCCTCCTGCCGAGACCGGAGACGAGTGGCAATCAGCCCAGCACCTGCTCCAGCGGCACATGCAGACGACCGTACAGCGCCTCGACCGCCTCGCGTGCGGAGGGCGCTATGTAGCCGCCTTCCAGCGCCAGCACCTGATAGATGCCACGGCGCAGCATGTCCTGGCTGAGGTTGTCCGGGTTGGCGCCAGCGGTGCAGAGAAAGCGCACCCAGGAGGTCATGATGATCCAGCTGTTGAGCGTCAGCGCCTCGATCTGCGCCGGGGTCATCAGCAGGATGCCGGCGTCGACGAACCCCTGGTAGATGGACTGCGCGCCAACCAGGCAACGCCGGGCGAAGGCGCGGTAACGCTCGGCCAGCTCGGCGTCGGACTCCAGCAGGTGCTCCAGGTCGCGATGCAGGAAGCGGTAGTGCCACATCGCCGCCAGCAGCGCCTCCAGATAGAAGGTCTTGTCGTCCACCGTCAGCGCGCGCTGCTCGGGCAGGCGCAGAAAGCTGTCGACCTGGGCTTCGTACTGGGCGAACAGCTCGGCGATGATCACCTGCTTGTTGCGAAAGTGGTAATACAGATTGCCCGGCGAAATCCCCAGGTGCGCGGCGATGTGGTTGGTGGTGACATTGCGCTCGCCCTGGCTGTTGAACAGGGCCAGGCTCTCGGCAACGATGCGATCGCGGGTCTTGGGTGGCGCCATCTCGCAGCTCGGTCTCGACGTCGAAAAGAGGCAAAGGTACAGGCAGAAACCGGCGAAGTGTTACCCCCGGTGCAACCGGCAGGCTTTCGCTGACCTTTGGTTAGGGTGCAGCGGACAGCGTCACGCGGCATCCTATTTGACACATTAGAGTAATTGCTCTAAAAATCCAGTTCAGTCGAATCGGAGCGTGCAACCACGCCCAGCTGGAACGTCGAGGAGAATCCCCATGGTCGCCGACATCGCCTACCTGCAGCACAGCCAACAGCAGATCAACCAGCTGGAAAACACCTTTGCCCTGCAACGCTCTGCCTTCGGCGCCAACCCCATGCCGTCAGCCGAGCAGCGCATCCAGTGGCTCAAGACCCTGCGCGAGCTGCTGGTCCAGCAGCAGGACGCCCTGGTCGCGGCGATCTCCGAAGACTTCAGCAACCGTTCCGCTGACGAGACCTTGCTCGCCGAGCTGATGCCGAGCCTGCATGGCATCGACTACGCGACCCGGCGCATCCGCAAGTGGATGAAGCCGTCGCGCCGCAGCGTCGGCATGCAGTTCTTGCCGGCCTCGGCCAAGGTCATCTACCAGCCACTGGGCGTGGCCGGCATCATCGTGCCGTGGAACTACCCGCTGTTCCTGGCCATCGGCCCGTTGACCGCCGCCCTGGCCGCCGGCAACCGGGTGATGATCAAGATGAGCGAGTCCACCCCGGCCACCTCGCAACTGATCAAGGACCTGCTGGCGCGCATCTTCCCCGAGGACCTGGTCAGCGTCGCCCTGGGCGAGGCCGAGGTGGGCGTGGCCTTCTCCAGGTTGCCGTTCGACCACCTGCTGTTCACCGGCGCCACCAGCATCGGCAAGCACGTGATGCGTGCTGCCGCGGAAAACCTCACCCCGGTGACCCTGGAGCTGGGCGGCAAGTCGCCGGCCATCGTATCGGCCGAGGTGCCGCTGGCAGACGCCGCCGAGCGCATCGCCTTCGGCAAGACCCTCAACGCCGGACAGACCTGCGTGGCCCCGGACTATGTGCTGGTACCGCGTGACCGCATCGAAGGCTTCGTCAGCGCCTACCGCGAGGTGGTGCAGCGCTTCTACCCGCAGCTGCAGGACAACCCGGACTACACGGCGATCATCAACGAGCGCCAGCTGGCACGCCTCAACGGCTACCTGCAGGACGCCGAGGCCAAGGGCGCACGCATCGTCCCGCTCTACCCCGAAGCCCAGGGCCGGCGCCTGCCGCAGAGCCTGGTACTGGACGTCAACGACGAGATGAAGCTGATGCAGGACGAGATCTTCGGCCCGCTGCTGCCGGTGGTGCCATACGACCGCCTGGAAGATGCCTTCGCCTACGTCAACGCGCGGCCCCGTCCGCTGGCGCTGTACTACTTCGGCTACGACAAGCACGAGCAGCAGCGCGTGCTGCACGAAACCCATTCCGGTGGCGTGTGCCTGAACGACACCCTGCTGCACGTGGCCCAGGACGACATGCCGTTCGGCGGCATCGGCCCGTCGGGCATGGGCCACTACCACGGCCACGAAGGGTTCCTGACGTTCAGCAAGGCCAAGGGGGTGTTCATCAAGCAACGCTTCAACGCGGCGCGCCTGATCTACCCGCCCTATGGCAAGTCGATCCAGAAGCTGGTCTACAAACTGTTCGTGCGCTGATCAACGCGGGCCCGGCCCGCTCTACGCCTGGTGATAACAACAATGAACGACACCACTCCAGACGCGCCGCAGCTGTCGCGGCGCAGCCTGCTCAAGGTCGGCCTGATGGGCACGGCGCTGCTCGGCACGGCCGGACTCACCGCCACGCTCAGCGGTTGCTCGGCCGGCACGCCGGCCAGCGGCTACCTGATCCTGCGCAGCAGCGACCTGCCGTTTCTCAAGGCACTGATCCCGGTCATGCTCGACGGCGCCGTCGCCAGCGAACGCATGCCGCAGGCCGTCGAGGGCACCTTGCGCAGCATCGACAACGGCCTGGCGCACTTCTCCCCAGAGATGCAGAAGCTCACCGTGCAGCTGTTCGACGTGCTGGCACTGACCATCACCCGCGGCCCGCTGACCGGGATCTGGGGCAGCTGGGAGAACGCCAGTGCCGACGATGTGCGGCACTTCCTCGAACGCTGGCAGAACAGCAGCCTGAGCCTGTTGCGCATGGGCCATGCCTCGCTGCTGCAACTGGTGATGATGGCCTGGTATGGCCGGCCGGAGTCCTGGGTGCACTGCGGCTATCCCGGCCCGCCCACCGTCTGAATTCAGCCAACCGCCATTATCAGAATGATGCCTCTGAAACCGCAGCGAGCGATTCGAGTGCAAGGAAGGCTCGCAGCACGTGGCGAGGCCGTACTGAAGTACGCCAAGTCACGGGCGAGGAGCTGACGCCGCACGCGGATCGCACAGCAGGTTTCGGTGCCCCGAGGAAAAACGATGCCCGTACCCGATTTGTTCAAGCAAGGCCTGGCCAAAGGCTGGAAAACCCATGATGGCTCGCGTCTGGAAAACGACCTGACGCTGGAGGCGGATGTCGCCATCGTCGGCAGCGGTGCCGGCGGCGGGACCACGGCGGAGATCCTCAGCGCCGCCGGCTACAAGGTGCTGCTGATCGAAGAAGGCCCGCTGAAGACCAGCGATGACTTCAAGATGCAGGAAGCCGAGGCCTACCCGACGCTCTATCAGGAGGGCATCGGTCGCATGAGCAAGGATGGCGCCGTCACCATCCTGCAAGGCCGCGCCGTCGGGGGCACCACGCTGATCAACTGGACCAGCAGTTTCCGCACGCCCGCGCAGACCCTGGCGCACTGGGCCGAAGCCCATGGCGTGCAAGGCCATGACGTCGAGTCGATGGCGCCCTGGTTCGAGAAGATGGAGCAGCGCCTGGGGGTAGCACCCTGGGTGGTACCGCCGAATGCCAACAACGAGGTGATCCGCACCGGTTGCGACAAGCTCGGCTATCACTGGGCGGTGATCCCGCGCAACGTGCGCGGCTGCTGGAACCTCGGCTACTGCGGCATGGGCTGCCCGACCAACGCCAAGCAGTCGATGCTGGTCACCACCATCCCCGCTACCCTCGAGGCAGGCGGCGAGCTGCTCTACCTGGCCCGCGCCGACAAGCTGGTGATCGAAGGCGATCAGGTGGTCGGCCTCGACTGCCTGGGCATGGATGCGCGCTGCGTGGCGCCCAACGGCAAGCGCATCCGCGTCAAGGCGCGGCACTACGTGCTGGCCGGCGGCGGCATCAACACCCCCGGCATCCTGCTGCGTTCCGCAGCGCCGGACCCGCACCAGCGCATCGGCCGCCGTACCTACCTGCACCTGGTGAACTTCTCCACCGCGCAGTTCGAGCAGGTGATCAACCCCTTCTACGGCGCGCCCCAGTCGCTCTATTCCGATCACTTCCAGTGGGACGACGGCACCACCGGGCGCCTGTCCTACAAACTGGAAGTGCCGCCGCTGCAACCGGCGTTGACCAGCACCCTGCTCGGCGAATTCGGCCGCGAGAATGCCCTGCGCATGGAGCAGTTGCCCTACACCAACGTGATGCTCGCCCTGCTGCGTGACGGCTTCCACCCGGACAGCGCCGAAGGGCGCGTGGAACTGCGCGGCGACGGCAGCCCGGTGCTCGACTACCAGATGACCGACTACACCTGGGACGGTGTGCGCCGGGCCTTCCTGACCATGGCCGAGATCCAGTTCGCCGCCGGCGCCAAGGCGGTGATGCCGACCCATGCCGATGCGCGCTTCGTCAGCACCTGGCGCGAGGCCCGGGAGATGATCGAAAACCTCGACCTGGCGCTGTACCGCACGCGCCTGGGCAGCGCCCACGTGATGGGCGGCTGCGCCATGGGTGAAGACCCGCAGACGGCGGTGGTGGACAGCCTCGGCCGGCACCACCAGCTGGCCAACCTGTCGGTCCATGACGGCTCGCTGTTCCCCACCAGCATCGGTGCCAACCCGCAGCTGTCGATCTACGGGCTCACGGCGAAACTGGCGACGCTCCTGGCCGAGCGCCTGAAAAGCCCGAGCTAGACGCACCGCCCCTGAGTCAGGAACAGACGGCGCATCCCTGCGGCTTGGCCGCCGGGATGCGCTGCGCTACCATCCGACTCCTTTTCGACCCGCCAGGACGTCCCGATGAATCGAGTGTTATACCCCGGCACCTTCGACCCCATCACCAAGGGCCACGGTGATCTGGTCGAACGCGCTGCGCGCCTGTTCGATCACGTCATCATCGCCGTCGCCGCCAGCCCCAAGAAGAACCCGCTGTTCCCGCTGGAACAACGCGTGGAGCTGGCCCGCGAGGTCACCAGCCACCTGCCCAACGTGGAAGTCGTGGGCTTCTCCAGCCTGCTTGCGCACTTCGTCAAGGAACAGGGTGCCAACGTGTTCCTGCGCGGCCTGCGCGCCGTGTCGGACTTCGAGTATGAGTTCCAGCTGGCCAACATGAACCGGCAACTGGCGCCGGATGTCGAGAGCCTGTTCCTGACCCCGTCGGAAAAGTACTCCTTCATCTCCTCGACCCTGGTCCGCGAGATCGCCGCGCTCGGTGGCGACATCAGCAAGTTCGTCCATCCGGCCGTCGCCGACGCCCTGAACGAGCGCTTCCGCAAGCAATAAGCGCCGGCCGTTCACGCCTGTCGGATGCCCCTCTCCCATTCATGAGAGAGGGGCAAAGCGGCGCCACGTTCCCTACCCTCTCCCCCGCCCCTCTCCTGTAAACGGAAGAGGGACGCCAAGCGCCCAACCGGCCGAGCTAATGGCACAAGACGCAGCGATCCGGCACAATTCGCCTCATCGTTGTCTGCCAGTGTCGCGGCGTCGCCTCGACAGGAGTTGTTTTCATGTCCCTGATCATCACCGACGACTGCATCAACTGCGACGTCTGCGAACCCGAGTGCCCCAACGGCGCCATTTCCCAGGGTGAGGAGATCTACGTGATCGATCCCAACCTGTGCACCGAGTGCGTCGGTCACTACGACGAGCCCCAGTGCCAGCAGGTGTGCCCGGTCGACTGCATCCCGCTCGACGAGAACAACGTCGAGAGCAAGGATGAGCTGATGCAGAAGTACCGCATCATCACCGGCAAGGCCTGATCCCTCCTCCCCGCCCGGGAGGCGACAGGCCGTCCGTGGCGGCTGCGCATCGCCCATCGCCAGGCCAGGGCTGCTAAGCTTGCAGCCTCCTTCAGCCGCCCCGGTAGATCGCATGTTGCGCAACCTCCTGCTATCGACCCTGCTGCTCGGCGCCAGCCTGCTGGCCCAGGCAGCACCGCACCAGCCCGCCATTGCCACCGCTCACCCGGCCGCCACCGCGGCCGCCAAGCAGATACTCGACGCCGGCGGCAACGCCTTCGATGCTGCCGTCGCCGCCAGCGCTGCGCTGGCCGTGGTCGAACCCTACGGCTCCGGCCTGGGCGGCGGTGGTTTCTTCCTCCTGCGCAGCGCAGGCGACACGCCCCGCTACGACTTCATCGATGCACGCGAACGGGCGCCGCTGGAGGCCAAGGCGGACCTCTACGTGCGTGACGGCAAGGTGCAGCGCGAGCTGTCGCTCAATGGCGCACTGGCCGCCGCCATTCCCGGCTTGCCGGCCGCCCTGGTGGAGCTGGCCGAGCATCACGGGCGCCTGCCGCTGAAAACCAGCCTGGCACCGGCCATTCGCCTGGCCAGGGAAGGCTTTGCCGTGGACCGCGTCTACCGCGAACGGGCCACCTGGCGCCTGGCCGCGCTGCGTGACGATGCGGAAAGCGCGAAGCTGTTCCTCGACCAGGGCGAAGTGCCCGCCGAAGGCCAGCTGCTGCGCCAGGCGGACCTGGCCGTCACCCTCCAGGCCCTGGCCGATCACGGCCGCGCCGGTTTCTACCAGGGCCCGATTGCCGAGCGCCTCGCCGCAGGCGTACGCCAGGCCGGCGGTATCTGGACGCTCGACGACCTGCGCGAGTACCGCGTGGCGCGCCGCGAGCCGCTGCGCTTTCGCCTCGAGGACGGCCACGAGCTGATCAGCGCGCCGCCCCCCTCGGCAGGCGGCGTGGCGCTGGCCCAGAGCCTGGCGATACTCCAGCAACTGCCCTGGCAGGAGGCCGAACCGGTGCAGCGCGTGCACTACGTGGTCGAGGCCCTGCGCCGGGCGTACCGTGATCGCGCCCTGCTGGGCGACCCGGATTTCGTCAAGAACCCGCTGCAGGAGATGCTCTCGCCCGGCCACCTCGCCGTGCTGGCCGGCAGCATCGACCCTGAGCAGGCCACACCGAGCTCCGCCCTGCCACCGGCCGGCACCTGGCATGAAGGCGACCACACCACGCACTTCGCCGTACTCGACGCACAGGGCAACTCGGTTGCCGCCACCCTGTCGGTCAACCTGCCGTTCGGCGCCGCCTTCACCGTGCCCGGCACGGGCGTGTTGCTCAACGATGAAATGGACGATTTCGCCGCCGACGTGCAGGGCTCGAATGCCTATGGCCTGGCCGGCAGCGAGGTCAACGCGATCGCCGGCGGCAAGCGCCCGCTGTCCTCGATGAGCCCGAGCTTCCTCGAGAGCAACGACGAATTCACCGCCTTCGGCACCCCCGGCGGCAGCCGCATCCCCAGCATGGTGCTGCTGTCGATGCTGGAGTACCTGGACGATCAGCCCATCGAGCGCTGGCCGGCCGTGGCCCGCTACCACCACCAGTTCCTGCCCGATGTGATCGAGCACGAGCCGGACACCTTCAGCGCCGAGCAGATCGCCGAGCTGCAGAAACGCGGCTACCAGCTCAAGCGCCTGGACCGGCAGTACGGCAACCAGCAAGTGCTGTTCTGGAACAAGGTGAGTGGCGCCGTCCAGGCGGCCAGCGACCCGCGCGGGATCGGTGAGGCGCTGGTGCCGGCGAGCGAGTAAGCGCAGGCGCCAGCGCGACTGAAGCCCCTCGCACGGAGCCCATGCGCTGTGCGAGGGGCGGGCCGCTACGAGAGCTTGATCAGGCTTTCCTGCTCGTCGCCGAACTGGCGCAGCTCGCGGAACAGCGCCTGCTCGCTGCCAAGCATGAGCACGTTGCGCAGGCTCTGGAAGATGCGGCTGGCATAGCCCAGGTCGTTCATCAGCGAGCTGGTCTGCAGGCCAT
This sequence comes from Ectopseudomonas khazarica, assembly GCF_017915135.1. Classification (NCBI taxonomy): domain Bacteria; kingdom Pseudomonadati; phylum Pseudomonadota; class Gammaproteobacteria; order Pseudomonadales; family Pseudomonadaceae; genus Ectopseudomonas; species Ectopseudomonas khazarica. The sequence continues at coordinate 4,843,986 of NZ_CP068551.1, forward strand.
CCAGGCGTCCGCTGCGCACATCGGCGAACAGCCGCTGGCGGAAGCCCGCATCGAAACCCGCCGCCTGCTCGTCGAGCCAGCGCAGGCGTGACTGCCAGACATCCTCGGGCAGATCGCTGCGCGCCAGTTCGCGCACCTCATGCAGGGTCGTCAGCAGGTGGCGCCGCAGTTCCACGTAGGCATCGCGCACCGCCGATGGCGGCGCATCGAGGTAGTGCCCCAGGTTCTTCTGCAGGTGCTTGGCATCCTTGACCGCATCCACCAGTTGCAACGCGGCCAGCTGACAGCTCACCCAGAACTGCTGGTGCGCCTCGTCCATCGGCAGTTCCATGCGCCCCATGAAGCTCAGCAGGTCGCCGTAAACGCCCTTGATATGAAACTGGTAGAGGTGTTCGGCATCGAAGCCGGCGTGCGAGGGCTTGGCCTGCAGCAGCTGCTCGTCGGCCCGCGAGCGCGCCAGCTGGTCCACGGGCAGGTAGAGGGCGTGGCAGATCACCTCCAGGCTCAGGCGCCCGAGGTGCCCCAGCTCCTGCACCACGGCCCCGGAAGCGGCCTCGACCGAGTCCAGTGCGCGCTCGCTGAGGTAGCGGGCCTGGGTGCGCTGGGGCTCGACGACCTGCTCGGGCAGCAGCTCGGTGATCAGTACCTGAGGCTCGGCGCGTTCCGGCAACCAGCGAATCAGGACGCGCGCCAGGCGCTCCTGCAATGGCCAGAACAGGGCGACGCCCATGGCGTTGAAGAGGGTGTGGAACATCGCCAGCTGGATCAGGCTGTTGTCACCCAGCCCCAGCGGTTCGGCCAGAGCGTGCACCAACCAGGTCAACGGCCCGAGCAGGCAGAACGCCAGTGTCCCGGTGGTGATGTTGAACAGCACATGGGCCAGGGCCAGGCGCTGGCCGCTGCGGTTGCCGCCCAGGGAGCCGACGAACGCCGTGGTCACGCTGCTGCCGACATTCGAGCCGATGGCGATGGCCAGGCTCTGCCCCAGCTCCAGCTGACCACTGGCCAGGGCCGCCAGTGTCAGCATCAGGGTCGCGTGGCTGGACTGCAGCACCACGGTGATGGCCATGCCGATGGCCGTGAACAGCAGTGCGCCTGCCAGCCCGCCCGCCTGCATGCCGGTCATGTCCAGGTCACCGAAACTGGCGAAGCCGTCCTTGATCTGGTCGATACCGAGGAAGATGAAGGCAATGCCCAGCACGATGCGCCCTGCCGCCTTGCTCCGGGTGCCGAAGAAACCGGCCAGCACGCCGAAGACCAGCAGCGGCAGCGCCAGGGGACTGAGGCTGAGGTTCTGCCCGGCCAGCGCCAGCAGCCAGATGCCGCTGGTGGCGCCCAGGTTGGCGCCGAACAGGATGGCGATGCCGCCGGCCAGCTGGATCAGCCCGGTGCTGATGAAGGCGATGGTGAGCAGCGACACCAGGGTGCTGGACTGCAGCAGCAGCGTGCCACCGATGCCGAACAACAGGCTCTTGAAAGACGTGGAGGTGCTGCGCGCGAGGATCTGCTCCAGCTTGCTGCCGGCCAGTTGGCGCAGGCCCTCCTCCAGGCACTGCATGCCGAACAGAAACACCGCCAGGCCGGCGCACAACTGCAACCACCCCTGGCTGAACCAGAACGAGGCGATCAAGCCCACGACCAGCAGACACAGCATCACCCAGCGCAGGTACTTCATCGGCACCGTTCCATCCTTTTAGCGGTGTACAAACGCAAACGGCCCCTCGCCTCGAAACCGAGGCGAGGGGCCGCGTACAGGAGCCTAAAGCGGTTCAGTCGCGCTTGTAGCCACTGCTGGTGCAGCCGAGGCAGCGTACGAACGCCTCTTTGCCCGGCTCGACCACCAGGGACTGTGCGGCTTCACCGACGTTGCCGCCCAGTGCGGTGAACGGCAGGCTGACGATGAAGGCCGCGGCGCCGATGGCGGTGGCGCCGATCAGCAGCGGGCGGGCGATGACCAGGTCACCGACCATGGCATAGCCCTTCGGGGCTTCCACGGAGTAGATCGGGTCGCCGCTGACGTTCTGCTGAACCACTTCCGCCTGCGCCGGCAGCGCCAGCAGGCCAGAGGTCAGCGCCAGGACAGCAGCGGTTGTGCGGAACGCTTTCATGGATCGATCCTTCAGGTTTTTCGGGAAAGTGCCAGTAACTATAACAGCCCATTGGCAATTGTCAGCGTGACGGACGTCAATCGCCATGAAACGCGTACTCCGGCTTTTTCGGTACATAAGGCCGGAAGAACGCCAGCATGGCTGCCAGATCGGCCTTTTCGTCGCCGCTGGGCTGAAAGGTCGGGCCGATCACCACGCGGCGATGCTGGTAATCCAGCGCCGCCAGGACGATGGGTACGCCAGCCCCTTGGGCGATGTGGTAGAAGCCCATCTTCCAGCGTTCGACCTTCTTGCGCGTGCCCTCGGGCGAGAGCACCAGGATGAACTCGTCATGCTCGCGAAAGGCCTGTACGGCCTGCTCGACGGTGTTCAGCTGGCGCTCGCGGCGGATGGCGATACCGCCCCAGGCGCGCATCAGGCCACCGAACGGCCAGCGAAAGATGCTGTGCTTGCCGAACCAGCGGGCGTTGAGGCGCAGCACGAATTTCAGTGCGATGAAGATCACGAAGTCCCAGTTGGACGTGTGGTGGGCACCGATGGCGACGAACTTGTCGAGTTTCGGCAGCGCCCCCTCGATACGCCAGCCCAGGAGTTTCAGCACGCTGCGTCCCAGCCATTCGGCAGCCGGGTTGGGCGGCAGGTAGTTAGCGGACATCGATCGACCTCTTGTTCTTGTTCTGGGTATCAGGCTACCCGCCGCAGGCTATCCGGCGGGCCGCCGTCAGCGTCTCAGCGCTGACACTTGGGGCAGTACACGCTGGCGCGCTGGCCCAGTTTCACCTCGCGCAGGGTGCTGCCACAGACCTTGCAGAACTCGCCAGCGCGCCCGTAGGCGAACAGCTCCTGCTGGAAGTAGCCAGGCTGGCCGTCGCCGCCGACGAAGTCACGCAGGGTGGTGCCGCCACGCTCGATGGCGTGGGCGAGAATGCGCTTGATCTCCTCGGCCAGGCGCAGGTAGCGCGCCCGCGAGATCGCCCCGGCCTCGCGCCGTGGATCGATACCGGCGGCGAACAGGGCCTCGGTGGCGTAGATGTTGCCCACCCCGACCACCACGGCGTTGTCCATGATGAAGGGCTTGACCGCCATGCTGCGCCCGCGTGAAAGCTGGAACAGGCGCTCACCGTCGAACAGACCGCCCAGCGGTTCGGGGCCGAGCTTGCTGAGCAGCTCGTGGCGCAACGGGTCGTCGCTCCACAGCAGCGCGCCGAAACGACGCGGGTCGGTGTAACGCAGGGCCAGGCCCGACTCCAGCTCGATATCCACGTGCTCGTGCTTGGCCGCGGCCAGGCCGCACTCGACCAGGCGCAAGCTGCCTGACATGCCCAGGTGGCTGATCAGGCTGCCGACTTCGGCCTTGATCAGCAGGTACTTGGCGCGCCGCTCGACGCACTCGATGCGCTGGCCGGACAGCCGCACGTCCAGGTCTTCGGGGATGGGCCAGCGCAGACGGCGCTCGCGCACGATGACGCGCGTGACGCGCTGGCCTTCGAGGTACGGCGCAATGCCGCGACGGGTGGTTTCGACTTCTGGCAGTTCGGGCATGGCAGCAGGACAGGACAACGGCGGTGCGCCACCTTAGCAGGAGCGACAGGCAGAACGGTAGCGCGCCACGGCGAGCGGCGCTGCCCGCCCGCCATGGCGCGCCTGGCTACATCACCGCCAGGTCGCGAATGCTCTCGCGCAGGTTCTCGAAGTCGTACTCGGACAGGCCCACGTATTCCAGGATTGGCTGCGAGATGTACTGCCACTCCAGGTCGACGGCCTGCCCGCCAAGCACACGGTGCGACTCGCAGATGTGCTCGGCCATCTTGAGGATGCCCAGCAGCGTCTTGAGCTGCGCATCGCGCGAGGATTCGTCGCTGAAGATCGACAGCGCGTTGTGGTGGTTGGCGATGACTTCGCAGAGGTGCTCCGGCAAGCGCCAGGAGCGTGCGGTGAAGTAACCCACCACGGCATGGTTGGTGGTGAGCATGCGGTTCTCGGTATCCACCACCCGGCGTTCGTCGCTGGCACTGGCGTAGGCCTCCTCCAGCACTTCCATGTAGTTGGGGAAGCGCTTGAGCATCAACGGGATGCCGCAATCGTGGAACAGACCCAGGCTGTAGGCCTCGTCGGGCGACTGGTAGCCGAGGCGCTTGGCCAGCGTCAGGCAGGTCATGGCCACGTCCTGGGCACTGTCCCAGAAGCGGTTGAGCACCAGAATCGCCTCATCGGTCAGCTCGCCCTTGATCGATTGCGCGTTGATCAGATTGATCACCGTGTTGCAACCGAGCAGGTTGACCGCCTGCTGGATCGAGGCGATGCGGTTGGACAGGCCGAAATGCGCCGAGTTGACGATCTTCAGCAGCGCACCGGACAGCCCCGGGTCCTGGCTGATCAGCTTGGCGATGGTGCGCAGATCGGGGTTGGGCATGATCTGCTCCATCTGCAGATCCACCATGATCTGCGGCTGCGGCGGCACACTGATGCCCTGCAGGGCTTGCTGGATCTGTTCGGCGGAGAGTTCGAAGGCCATGGTACGCACGTACGAAGTGAGAAGTACGCCACAGTTTAGCCAAAGCCCGACTCGGCCAGCAGCAGACTTTTGTAAACAGCGGGCGCAGGCGCAACCCGCTATAATTCCGCTCTTTTATCTGCGGAGCCCGAACTCATGCCCTCCCTGCCCAGCCTGCGCCTGAAAGCCAACGCCGACCGACGCCTGCGCGCCGGCCACCTGTGGGTCTACAGCAACGAGATCGACGTCGCCGCCACCCCGCTGCACGGGTTCGCCGCCGGCGACCAGGCCATCCTCGAAGCGGCCGGCGGCAAGCCGCTGGGCATCGTCGCGATGAGCCCGAACAACCTGATCTGCGCCCGCCTGCTGTCGCGCGACGTCAAGCACGTGCTGGACAAGTCGCTGCTGGTGCATCGCCTCAACGTCGCCCTGAGCCTGCGCGAGCGCCTGTTCGACAAACCCTGCTACCGCCTGGTCTACGGCGACTCCGACCTGCTGCCGGGCCTGGTGGTCGACCGTTTCTTCGACATCCTCGTGGTGCAACTGGCCTCGGCGACCATGGAAGCGCACAAGGACGACGTCGTCGCCGCGCTGATCCAGGTGCTCAAGCCCAGCGGCATCCTGTTCAAGAACGACTCCAGCGCGCGTGACGCCGAAGGCCTGCAGCGCTACGTCGAGACCGTCTACGGCGAGGTGCCGGAGTGGGTCGCGCTGGAAGAGAACGGGGTGAAGTTCGAAGCCCCGGTGATCGACGGGCAGAAAACCGGCTGGTTCTACGACCACCGCATGAACCGCGCGCGCCTGGCGCCCTACGTGAAGGGCAAGCGCGTGCTCGACCTGTTCAGCTACATCGGCGGCTGGGGCGTGCAGGCCGCCGCCTTCGGCGCCAGCGAAGTGTTCTGCGTCGACGCCTCGGGGTTCGCCCTCGACGGTGTCGAGCGCAACGCCGCACTCAACGGCGTGGGCGAGAACGTCACCTGCGTCGAGGGCGATGCCTTCGCCGCCCTGCGTGAACTGAAGGCCGCCGAAGAACGCTTCGACGTGGTGATCGCCGACCCGCCCGCCTTCATCAAGCGCAAGAAGGACATCAAGAACGGCGAGGCCGCCTATCGCCGCCTCAACGAAACGGCCATGCGCATGCTCAACAAGGACGGCATCCTGGTCAGCGCCAGTTGCTCGATGCACCTCGACGAAGACCACCTGCAGAACATCCTGCTGACCAGCGCACGCCACCTGGATCGCAATATCCAGCTGCTCGAGCGCGGCGCCCAGGGGCCCGACCACCCGGTGCACCTGGCCATCGCCGAGACCCGCTACATCAAGAGCCTGACCGTTCGCCTGCTGCCCAACAGTTGAGCAACCTGCACCTGCCGAGTGCGTTTCGGCAGGTGCCCCCTCCTCCCCACGCTGTTACCTCTCCCCACACCTTCCTCGCGTGTTGCGCTGCCTGAGCTAGTCTTCAACCTGCATGGCAGAGCGCTAGCAGATGACCGTTCATCGGCTGGCTTGCTTATTGCTTTTGGTTATCGACATAACGATCGCCCCACACGACAGGGACGAATCGACTCAGGTGTTGGAGCCTCGGTCACGAGCTGGCTCCATATTGCGGGCAATGGGGAGGACTATGACTGCGCAAGCTGGGAACGAAGCGTTCCTGCGATTCACCAACGTCAAGAAGACCTACGATCACAAGACCCTGGTGGTCAAGGACTTCAACCTCAACGTGGCCAAGGGCGAGTTCATCACCCTGCTCGGCCCTTCCGGATCGGGCAAGACCACCTGCCTGATGATGCTCGCCGGTTTCGAAGACGTGACCAGCGGCGAGATCCTGATCAACGGCCGCAACGTCACCAGCATCGCGCCCTACGACCGCAACATCGGCATGGTCTTCCAGCAGTACGCGCTGTTCCCGCACATGACCATCCGCGAGAACCTCGCCTACCCGCTGAAGATCCGCAAGCTGCCCAAGGACGAGATTCGCGCCAAGGTCGAGCAGTACCTGGCCCTGGTCGAGCTGCAGGCCTTCGGCGGCCGCTATCCCGGCCAGCTCTCCGGCGGCCAGCGCCAGCGCGTGGCACTGGCCCGCGCGCTGATCTTCGCGCCGGACATCGTGCTGATGGACGAGCCGCTCGGCGCGCTGGACAAGAAGCTGCGCGAGCAGATGCAGTACGAGATCAAGCGCCTGCATGAGCAGCTCGGTTTCACCGTGATCTACGTGACCCACGACCAGACCGAAGCACTGACCATGAGCGACCGCATCGCCGTGTTCAACAACGGCGTGGTGCAGCAGTGCGCAGCCCCCCACGTGCTGTACGAGCGCCCGGCCAACCTGTTCGTCGCCGACTTCATCGGCGAGAGCAACAAACTGTCCGGGGTGATCGAGGCGGTCGCTGACGATCGCGTGCAGGTGCGCCTCGACGACGGCGGCCTGGTCAGCACGCTCAAGGCCAACTGCAGCGAGGTCGGCCAGGCCACCACGGTGTCCGTGCGCCCGGAGAAGCTCAGTTTCATCGACCGCCTCGGCGGCGGTGGTAACCAGGTCAAGGCGCGCTTCATCACCCGCCACTACGTCGGCGAATACATTCGCTACCACTTCGAGACCGCCAGCGGCAGCGAGCTGGTGGTGAAGAACCTGAACGACAGTTCAGCCCCGCAACTGAGCACTCAGGAAGAGGTCGCCCTGACCTGGCTGCCGGAAGACAGCCAGGCGCTGGATCGATCTGCAGTCCCCACCCACAACTAGTAGAAGCAAATGGAGCACAGCAATGGCTAGATCACTGACTACCAGCGTTTCCACCTTCGCCCTGGTGGCGGCACTGGGGCTCACCGCCGGCAACGCCACCGCCCAGGACAGCCTCACCGTGGTGTCCTGGGGCGGTGCCTACGGGGCGGCGCAGAAGAAGCACGTCATCGATCCCTACCAGGCCGAGTCCGGGGTCAAGGTACTGTTCGAGGACTACTCCGGCGGTGTCGCCGAGATCAAGGCTCAGGTCGAGTCCGGCAACATCCAGTGGGATGTGGTCGACTTCGAGGTGATCGACCTCGAGCGCGCCTGCTCCGAAGGCCTGCTGGAGACCGTCGACCACAGCGTGCTGCCGGCCGGCATCGACGGCACCCCGGCCGACCAGGACTTCATCCCGGAAGCCCTCGCCAGCGAGTGCGCGGTGGGCAACATCGTCTGGTCGGTGGTGTTCGCCTACAACGACAACACCATCGGTGGCACCAAGGCCACGAGCATCGGCGACTTCTTCGACACCGGCAAGATTCCCGGCAAGCGCGCCATGCGCAAACGCCCGCAGGTGAACATGGAGTGGGCGCTGATGGCGGATGGCGTGGCACCGAAGGACGTCTACGAAGTGCTGGCGACGCCGGAAGGCCAGCAACGCGCCTTCGCCAAGCTCGACAGCATCAAGAAGGACATCGTCTGGTTCGATTCCTGGTCGCAGGCGCCGCAACTGCTCAACGACGGCGGCGCGGTGCTGGTGCAGTCGGCCAACGGCCGCTTCTACGACGCCATCGTGCAGGAGAAGAAACCCTTCGAGATCGTCTGGGATGGCCACGTCTACGACCTCGACGCCTGGGCCATCGTCAAGGGTTCGAAGAAGAAGGACCTGGCCATGGAGTTCATCAAGTTCGCCACCGGTTCCAAGCCGCTGGCCGGCATGCCGGACGTGGCCTATGGCCCGACCCGCAAGTCGTCCATGCCGCTGGCTGACCAGAGCGCCGCGCCGCACCTGCCGACCGCGCACCTGGATCAGGGCATCCAGGCCGGCTCCGAGTTCTGGGCCGACTACGGTGAGTCGCTGGGCGAGAAGTTCAACGAGTGGCTGCTGAAGTAAGCGCCAGCCCCTGCTCTCCCCGGAGCTTTCGTGGGAGGGTTCCAGCCGCGTCGCTCGCGGCTGGGGCCCTTGCCACGGCGCCTCGCCGCAACGGGAGAGATGCTGAAATCGGAGTAATGCCTTGTCATCCCTGACCACCAGCGAAGCCGGCCAAGCCGCCAGCGCCCGTCGCCGGAAACGCCTCACCGCGTTCCTCTTCGTGGCGCCGCTGCTGCTGTTCATCATCGTCACCTTCGTCGCCCCGATCGGCACCATGCTGTGGCGCAGCGTGTACCACCCGACCGTGGCCGAACTGATTCCACAGACCCTGACCGAACTGCAGCGCTGGGACGATCACCAGCAGCTGCCGGACGAGCAGACCCTGCAGGTCTTCGTCGGCGAACTGCATGCGCTCAACCAGCAGCGCCTGTCGGGCAAGCTCGCCGAAGAGTTCAACCGCGCCTACGCCGGCATGTCCAGCGTGGTCAAATCCAGTGCCCGCCGGGTCGGGCGCCTCGACGCCGACGCGCTGCCGAGCCAGGGCGTGAAGACCCTGATGCAGGCCCATCGCAACTGGGCCAAACCCGAGCTGTGGTACGCCATCGCGCGCGCCGGCAAAGTCTACACCTACGACTACTACCTGACGGCCCTCGACCTGGAGCTGGACCCGGAGACGGGCATCCAGGTGCGCCAGGACACGCAGATCTACCTGCAGCTGTACTCCAAGACCCTGAACATGGCGCTGGTGATCACCCTGCTCTGCGCCCTGCTCGGCTACCCGCTGGCCTACTACCTGGCGGGGCTGCCGTCGAACCGCGCCAACCTGCTGCTGGTGCTGGTGCTGCTGCCGTTCTGGACCTCGCTGCTGGTACGCACCACCTCGTGGATAGCCCTGCTGCAGACCAACGGCGTGATCAACTCCTTCCTCGTGGGGCTCGGTCTGGTCGACCAGCCCATCGAGATGCTCTACACCTCGTTCGCCACGGTGGTGGCGATGACCCATATCCTGCTGCCGTTCATGATCCTGCCGCTGTACAGCGTCATGCGCGGCATCGACCCCAGCTACCTGCGCGCGGCCCTGAGCCTCGGCGACAAGCCGATCCCCGCGTTCGTGCGCATCTACTTCCCGATGACCCTGCCCGGCCTCAGCGCAGGCGCGTTGCTGGTGTTCATCATCTCGGTGGGCTACTACATCACCCCGGCCCTGGTCGGCGGCACCGACGGGCAGATGATCAGCAACATCATCGCCTTCCACATGCAGCGCTCGAACAACTGGGAGCTGGCGGCCGCGCTCGGCTCGCTGCTGCTCGGGCTGATCCTGCTGCTGTACTGGGTGTACGACCGTTTCGTCGGCGCCAGCAATATCAAGTTGGGATGAGGACGCGATGAAGACCCCCGCCTACTACGGCTTCTGGCACCACCTCGGCACCTGGCTGCTCAAGGCCGGCTCCTGGCTGGTGCTGCTGTTCCTGATCCTGCCGATCCTGGTGATCGTGCCGCTGTCGTTCAACGCCGAGCCGTTCTTCAGCTTCACCGAAGGCATGCTCACCCTCGACCCGGAGGCCTATTCGCTGCGCTGGTACCGGGAGATATTCAGCGACCCGAAATGGCTGCTGGCGATCAAGAACAGCTTCATCATCGGCATCTTCTCGACCCTCCTCGCCACGGTGCTGGGCACCTGTGCGGCGGTGGGCCTGGCGCGTGACGAGATGCCCTTCAGGCGCTTCGTCACTGCCCTGCTGCTGTCGCCGATGATCGTGCCGCTGATCATCACCGCGGCCGGCATGTTCTTCTTCTATTCCGACCTGGGGCTGGCAGGCGGCTACCTGGGCGTGATCCTGGCGCACGCGGCGTTGGGCACGCCCTTCGTCATCATCACCGTGACGGCCACGCTCACCGGCTTCGACTACAGCCTGGCGCGGGCGGCGCTGAACCTGGGCGCCCGGCCCGTGCGCGTGTTCTTCGACGTGATCATGCCGCTGATCCGCCCCGGCGTGATCAGTGGCGCGCTGTTCGCCTTCATCACCTCCTTCGACGAAGTGGTGGTGATCCTGTTCATGGCCGGCCCGCAGCAGCGCACCATCCCCCGGCAGATGTTCTCCGGCCTGCGCGAGCAGATCAACCCGAGCATCCTGGCCATCGCCACCCTGCTGATCCTGGTCTCCATCGCTCTGCTGGTCACCATCGAACTGCTGCGCCGGCGTGCGGAGCGCATGCGCGGCATCGAGATACCGCATTGAGCCCCGGCGAGCCACGCCAGGCTGCGTACATCCCGGGCTGAATGCCCCGGCCGCGCAGCCTGGCCCTGCCTGGCACACCTTCATCGAGAAACTGACCCATACTGGACAGGTCGCTCATTGGAGGAACGCCTTGAAGGACAAGCACTCGGAAGAGTCCCTGCTCAGCGCGGCCTGGCAGTCCGCCCCTCTCGGCCTGGGTCTGCTCGATGTCCGTGGCTGCCTGCAGTACAGCAACCCGGCGTTGCAGGCACTGATCGGCGAGCACGGCAACAAGCCGCTGACGCAGTGGCTGCATCCACAGGACCGCGACACCTTCGACTACGCACTGGAGCGTGCCCGTCGCCAGCAGCTCGACATCCCCTGCGGCGAGCTGCGCCTGCACAGCCAGGAGGGCGCCTACAAGTGGCTGCACACCAGCGTCTGCTGGGTGTCGCAGGCGGACAGCGGCATCGATCACTTCCTGGTCCGCTTTACCCCGACGCGGTCCACGCAGGAGCGTGCCGAGCAGGCCTACCTGCTCAGCTTCGCCCTCGACTACACCACCGACGGTGCGCTGCTGCTCGATGACGGCCTGAACATCTGCTACCTCAACGACGCCGCCACTCGCCTGCTCGGCCAACGCCGCGAGTACCTGATGGGACAGAGCATCGGCCAGGCGCTGGTGCCCCTGGCCCTGCACTCGGATGACGAGCTGCGCGAGCTGATGCAGGGCCAGGGCCCGGTGCAGCTGGAGCTGAGCCACCCCGTGGATGGCACGCGCTACCACGTCTCGGTGAGGTTCAACCGTTTCTACTACGATCGCCGGGGCTACTGCCTGGCACTCCTGCATGACCTCACCGAACAGCAGCGCCTGGCCGACACCCTGCTGCACAACGAACGCCAGTTCCGCGCGCTGATCGAGAACACCCACGACGCCGTCGGCCGACTGACCCCGGACTTCCGCCTGATCTACGCCAACCCGGCCCTCGAAGCCCTGTGCCGGCTGCCGCTGGTGGAGGCGCGCGGGCGTCCCGCGCGCGATGCCTTCGGTGACAATTCCCAGGTCGACATCATGGCCGACCTGGTGCGCGAGGTCGCCCTCAGCGGCGACTCGCTCGAGGAGGAGCTGATTCACGGCATCGACGGCCCCGCCGACCTGCAACACCACTACCTGGTGCAACTGGTGCCCGAGCGCAACGCTTCAGGCGCCATCACCAGCGTGCTCTCGCTGGCCAGGGACATCACCAACATCCGCAAGGCCGAACGGCGCCTGGCGCAGAGCAACCAGCAGCTGCGCGACCTGACCACCCGCCGGGAGTCGGCCCGGGAGGAAGAACGCAAGCTGATCGCCCAGGAAATCCATGACGAACTCGGCCAGCACCTGACGGCCTTGCGCATGGGCATTTCCATGCTGCACCTGCAGTTCGGCGCCAAGGCGCCCGGTCTCGACAATGCCGTCGACGGGCTGATGCAGCTCTGTGACCGAACCATTCAGGTGGTGCGCTCCATCGCCACCAGCCTGCGCCCGGCGGTGCTCAACATGGGCCTGTACCCGGCCCTGGAGTGGTTGACCAGCGAATTCCGCCAGCACACCCGGATCGAGTGCGAGCTGACCACGCACAGCGACGAACCGGCCCTCAGCGATGACCAGGCGACCACCGCCTTCCGCATCGTGCAGGAAGCGCTGAACAACGTCGCCCGCCATTCCGGCGCGAGCCGGGCGGTGGTGAGTCTGGAACGGCTCGACGACGTCTACCAGCTGGATATCACCGACAACGGGCGCGGCTTCGACCCGTCGGCCGTCAACACCCGCTCACTGGGCCTCGCCGGCATGCGCGAACGCGGCACCAGCCTCGGCGGCGAAGTGGTGATCTTCAGCCATCCCGGACAAGGCACCACGGTACAGGCCAGCCTGCCCATCACGCCGGCCAAGGAGGACTCATGACCCGCATCATGATCGCGGACGACCACACCATCATGCGCAACGGGCTCAAGCAGCTGATCGAATTCGACAGCCGCCTGCAGGTGGTCGCGGAAGCGGAGAACGGCGGCCAGGTGCTCGAGCGCCTGCGCAGCACCGAGGTCGACCTGGTCCTGCTGGACATGAGCATGCCCGGCATCAGCGGCGAAGACCTCATCGCGCGGATCCACGGGCACTACACCAGGCTGCCGATCCTGGTGCTGAGCATGCACAACGAAGCGCAGATCGCCCAGCGCGCCCTGCGTGCGGGCGCCAGCGGCTACCTGACCAAGGACCACGACGCCGAAACCCTGCTCGCGGCCATCAACAAGGTGGCCAACGGCGGGCGCTATCTCGACCCGCGCATCGCCGAACAGCTGGCCTTCGCCAACGCCGAGGAGCGCAACAGTGGCCTGCACAGCCTGTCGGACCGGGAATTCCAGATCCTGCGCCTGCTCGCCGATGGCCTGGGCGTCAACCAGATCGCCGAACACCTGTCGATCAGCAACAAGACCGTCAGCACCCACAAGACCCGCCTGATGGAGAAGATGGGCTTCAGCTGCAATGCCGACATCATCCGCTTCGCCCTGACGGAGCAGCTGTCGAGGTAGGAAAATTCCTACAAGAAACCGGAATAGCCTTATGCCATCACCGGAATCAGACGATGCCCGGATAGCCCTTCACAGACCATCCTGACAGCCATGAACGGGTAGCCAATACCCGCTCCCGTTGCTCGATGGAGTGTGAACGTGAACGCTCAGACCACCACCCAAGCCAGCTGGATTACCACCGTCCTCGTCAGCCTCTGCAGCCTGTCGCTGGTCTGGCTGGCGACGCAAGTACCCAGCCACTACTGGCTGGTCGCCGCCCTGCTACCGGGTGTCGTGGTGCATGTCAGCCTGCGCCGCCAGGCCAGCGCGCAGGCGCGGACCCTCTCTGAGGTCCAGGAGAGCGCCATCGCCGTCGGCCAGGCCCGGGAAGCCGAACGCCACGTGCATGGCCTGGCGGAGCTGTGCCGCAACATCGCGCCCATCTGGTCGCAGCAGATCGAAGCCGCCCGCCTCCACACCCAGACCGCCATCGAAGCCCTGAGCGAACGCTTCACCCACCTGGCGCAGCGCATCAGCGCCGTGGTCGGCGTAGATGCGCCGAGCGACGACGAAGCGCTGCTGAAGCTGCTGGCCGGCAGCGAACACGAACTGGAAGACATCGTCAGCCAGTTGCGCCAGGCCCTGGACAGCAAGGAAACCCTGCTCGCCGAAGTGGTCCGCCTCAGCGGCTACACCACCCAGCTGCGCACCATGGCCCAGGAAGTCGGCGACGTCGCCAAGCAGACCAACCTGCTGGCCCTCAACGCCGCCATCGAGGCCGCCCGCGCCGGCGAGGCCGGACGTGGCTTCGCCGTGGTCGCCGACGAGGTGCGCAAGCTCTCGACCCTCTCGGAGGAAACCGGCAAGCGCATCGGCGAGACCATCGAGAACGTCAGCACCGCCATCGAACACACCCTGCACGTCTCCAACGAACACGCCAGCCGCGACGCCAGCACCCTGGAAAGCGCCAGCCAGCTGATCCGCCAGGTCATCGAGGATTTCCGCCACGGCGCCACGCGCCTGGTCGAGCACGGCAACACCCTGCACAGCCAGAACCAGGCGGTCGGCGAGGAAATCTCCGAGGTGCTGGTCGCGCTGCAGTTCCAGGACCGCGTCAGCCAGATGCTCGGCCACATGCGCGACGACATCGAGAAACTCGGCCTGCGCCTGGTCGATGCAAGCGGCCAGGTCGACGCCAGCGGCTGGCTGGACGACCTCTCGCACACCTACACCACGCCCGAACAGCACGCCATCCACAGCGGCCGTCACGGCACGTCCGCCGCCAGCGCTTCCGACATCACCTTCTTCTGAGGACTTCCCCATGGCCAAGACCATTCTCATCGTCGACGACTCCGCCTCGATCCGCCAGGTGGTCGGCATGACCCTGAAGAACGCCGGCTACGACATCATCGAAGGGGTCGATGGCAAGGATGCGCTGACCAAGCTCGACGGGCGCAAGGTGCACCTGATCATCAGCGACGTGAACATGCCGAACATGGACGGCATCACCTTCCTGAAGAACGTCAAGACGCTGGCCAGCTACAAGTTCACCCCGGTGATCATGCTCACCACCGAAGCCGGCGATGCCAAGAAGAGCGAAGGCCAGGCGGCCGGCGCCAAGGCCTGGGTGGTCAAGCCCTTCCAGCCGGCGCAGATGCTGACCGCCGTTTCCAAACTGATCCTGCCCTGAGTCAGGAGGTGTGCCATGCACGCCACGTCCCCAGCCACTGACACCCGCCAACTGGTACTCGACGGCGCCCTGAGCATCTACACCGCCGCCGACACCAAGCCCCGTCTCAGCTCGGCCCTGCAGGGCGCCATCGCCCTGGAGATCGACCTCAGCGGCGTCGAGGAATTCGACTGCGCCGGCCTGCAGCTGCTGCTGGCCACCCGCGAGCAGGCACGCCGCATGGACATCGACCTGCACTTCCGTGGCGTCAGCCCGGCCATCTCGGAACTGCTCCGGCTCAGTGGCCTGGGCACGACGCTGCTCGCAGAGGAGAACCACTGATGAACCTCGACAGCGTGATCGGCACCTTCATCGCCGAAAGCCAGGAGCTGCTGCAGCAGATGGAAGATGCCCTGCTGCAGATCGAGCAGACGCCGGACGACGCCGAACTGATCAATGCCATCTTCCGCGCCGCGCATACCATCAAGGGGTCCTCGGGGCTGTTCGGCTTCGACTCCATCGTCGCCTTCACCCATGTCGCCGAGAGCGTCCTCGACCGCGTCCGCGCCGGCGAAGTGCGCTTCGACGGCGAACTCATCGCCCTCATGCTGCAGGTCGGTGACCACCTGGCCGGGCTGATCGGTCACCTCGCCGAGGGCCGCGACCTGGCCGAGCTGGCGGCGGCACACCACGCCCGCGAGGCCGAACTGGTCCAGGCCCTGCGCCGCTACCTCGACAACCAGGCCGAGACGACCCCCGCCGCCGCCGCGCAGTCCCAGGAGACCGTGGAGGCCAGCGGCAACGGCCACTGGCACCTGTCGCTGCGCTTCGGCCAGGACACCCTGCGCAACGGCATGGATCCGCTGGCCTTCGTTCGCTACCTGGAGACCCTGGGCAACATCGTGCATGTCGAGCCGGTGCTCGAGCATCTGCCGGTGCTGGACGAGATGGACCCGGAAAGCTGCTACCTGGGCCTGGAACTGGCCTTCTCCAGCGCCGCCGAGGCGCAAGCCATCGAGGGTGCCTTCGACTTCGTCCGCGAAGACGGCAGCATCCGTATCCTGCCGCCCGGCGCGCCGCTGACGGCGCTGCAAGAGCTGCTGGAACTACGCGCCGCCGAAGGCGCCCTGCAAGTTGAACGCCTGGTGCGTTGCACAAGCTTTGACGCTGCACTGCTGGAGCAGGCCAATGGCTCCAGCGCCGTGGCGCCGGCAACGCACCAAGCGGCCATTCCCGCGTCCGGCGCCGGCGAAAGCCGCGCCGTGGCCAGCAAGGAAGCCCCACGCGCAAACGGTGACACCAACCTGATCCGGGTCGACGCAGCCAAGCTGGACCAACTGATCAACCTGGTCGGCGAGCTGATCATCGCCGGCGCCAACACCCGCATGCTGGCCCAGCGCAGTGGCCTGGCCGGCATGTGCGAATCCGCCGAAACGTTGTCGCGGCTGGTCGAGGAAGTGCGCGACAGCACGCTGACCCTGCGCATGGTGCAGATCGGCGCCACCTTCAATCGCTTCCAGCGCGTGGTCCGCGACGTTTCCAGGGAACTGGGCAAGGACATCGTCCTGCAGGTCAGCGGCGGCGACACCGAGCTGGACAAGACCGTGGTCGAGAAGATCGGCGACCCGCTCACCCACCTGGTGCGCAACGCCATGGACCACGGTATCGAACCGGCCGAGGTGCGCCAGGCCGCCGGCAAGCCGCTGCAAGGCGTGGTGCGCCTGAATGCCTACCACGAGGCCGGTGGCATCGTCATCGAGGTGTCCGACGACGGCGGCGGTCTCGACCCGCAGAAGATTCTCGCCAAGGCCAGCCAACGCGGCCTGATCGGCGAAGGCCAGCAGCTCAGCGACAAGGAGATCTTCAACCTGATCTTCGAGCCGGGCTTCTCCACCGCCGAGCAGATCAGCAACCTCTCCGGGCGCGGCGTCGGCATGGACGTGGTCAAGCGCAACATCACCGCCCTGCGTGGCAGCGTCGAGCTCGACAGCGCCCTGGGCCAGGGCACCTGCGTGCGCATCCGCCTGCCGCTGACCCTGGCGATCATCGACGGCTTCCTCATCGGTGTCGGCCAGGCCAGCTACGTCATCCCGCTGGACATGGTCGAAGAATGCATCGAACTGCCCAGCGAACAGCTCGCCGGCCAGGAGCACCTCGACCTGCGTGGCGACGTCCTGCCCTTCATCCGCCTGCGCCAGCTGTTCGAGGACCAGAGCCAGCCGCCCCGGCGCGAGAACGTGGTGGTGATCAGCTACGCCGGGATTCGCGCCGGCCTGGTGGTGGACCAGTTGCTGGGCGAGTTCCAGACCGTGATCAAGCCGCTGGGCAAGGTGTTCTGCCAGGTCCCGGCGCTGAGCGGTTTCACCATCCTCGGCAGCGGCGCCGTGGCGCTGATCCTCGATATCCCCGGCCTGCTCTCGCAAGTCAGCCAAGGCGGCAGCAGCCGCACCCTTTCCCCCTCCGGCAACCTCAGGAGTACTGTGCTATGAACCTGGCAACCCGTATCGCGGCGCTAGTCGCAACAGCGCTGATCGCACTGACCCTGCTGGCCCTGCCAGCGCTGAACGCCTACCTGGCCCTGGGCATTGCCCTGCTCGCAGGCGCCGCCCTGGCGTTCCAGGGCTGGCAGCTCAACCGTGCGCTGCAGCTGCAGCTCGGCGGCGAACCGCGTGCACTGCATGACCTCGCCGAGCAGCTGGCGCAGGGGGAACTGCCCCGCACGAACCAGCCCCAGGCAGCGCGTGGCTCGCTCCTGCACAGCCAGCAGCAGACCGGCGAACAGCTCGCCGCGCTGCTCACGGAGCTGAGCCGCGTGACCGACGAGCATGCCCGCGGCGACATCGACGCCGTCCTCGACAGCCAGCGACCGGGGGTGTACCGCGAGATCGCCGTGGCGATCAACGCGCTGGTCGCCAGCCATATCGACGTTAAGAAGAAGGCCATGACCTGCGTCCGTGCCATCGCCGAGGGCGACCTGCGCGCACCGCTGGAGCAGTTCCCCGGCAAGAAAGCCTTCATCAACGACACCATCGAGACCCTGCGGCGCAACCTCACCGGCCTGATGAGCGAGATGCGGCACATGTCCGACGAGCACGACAAGGGCGACATCGACGTGGTCATCGACGCCTCGCGCTTCACCGGCAGCTACGCCGAGATCGCCCAGGGCATCAACGCCATGGTCGCCGGCCACATCAGCGTGAAGAAGAAGGCCATGGCCTGCGTCCAGGCCTTCGCCGAGGGCGATCTGAGCGCATCGCTGGAGCAATTCCCCGGCAAGAAGGCCTTCATCAACGACACCATCGAGACCCTGCGCGGCAACCTCACCGGCCTGATGAGCGAGATGCGGCACATGTCCGACGAGCACGACAAGGGCGACATCGACGTGGTCATCGACGCCACACGCTTCACCGGCAGCTACGCCGAGATCGCCCAGGGCATCAACGCCATGGTCGCCGGCCACATCAGCGTGAAGAAGAAGGCCATGGCCTGCATCAAGGCCTTCGGCGAAGGCGACCTGAGCGCGCCGCTGGAGCAGTTCCCCGGCAAGAAGGCCTTCATCAACGACACCATCGAGACCCTGCGCGCCAATGTCCAGGCGCTGATCGAAGACACCCAGATGCTCAGCCAGGCGGCGCAGCACGGCCAGCTCGACACCCGCGCCGACGCCAGCCGTCATCAGGGCGACTTCCGCCGCATCGTCGACGGCATCAACAGCACGCTGGAAGCGATCATCGTGCCGCTGAACGAAGCCATGCAGGTCATCGCCGGCCTCGCCGAAGGCGACCTGACCCGCACCATGCACGGCCAGTTCCAGGGCCATCTGCACGACCTGCAGCATTCGCTCAACAGCACCGTGGAGAAACTCAGCGACATCATCGGCCAGGTGCACCTCTCCACCGCGACCCTCAGCGGCGCCGCCGAGGAAATCTCCGCCACCGCCCAGACCCTCAGCCACGCCGCCTCCAGCCAGGCCGCCTCGGTCGAGGAAACCAGCGCGGCGATGGAGCAGATGTCCGCCTCCATCGCGCAGAACACCGAGAACGCCAAGGTCACCGACGGCATGGCCGGCAAGGCCTCCTGCGAAGCCAGCGAGGGTGGCCAGGCGGTACGTGACACCGTGGCGGCGATGAAGACCATCGCCGAGAAGATCGGCATCGTCGACGACATCGCCTACCAGACCAACCTGCTGGCCCTCAACGCCGCCATCGAGGCCGCCCGTGCCGGCGAACACGGCAAGGGCTTCGCGGTGGTCGCCGCCGAGGTGCGCAAGCTGGCCGAGCGCAGCCAGGTGGCCGCGCAGGAAATCAGCGAAGTGGCCAAGAGCAGCGTGTCGCTGGCCGAACAGGCCGGCAACCTGCTCGACCAGATGCTGCCATCGATCGCCAAGACCTCCGACCTGGTCCAGGAAATCACCGCCGCCTCCGAAGAGCAGAGCACCGGGGTCAACCAGATCACCTCGGCGATGACCCAGCTCAGCGACATCACCCAGCAGAACGCCGCCGCCTCGGAAGAGCTGGCCGCCACGGCGGAGGAGATGAACGGCCAGTCCGTCCAGCTGCAGCAACTGATGCAGTTCTTCCACCTGGCCAGCCGCGCCAGCGCCGGGGTGACCACACTCGGTCGCCCGCTGAGTGCCGCGCCGACGCGCGCAGCGGTGGTGGCGGACGACGAAGAGAGCGGCTTCGTCCGCTACGGGAGCTGAGCCATGGGTGCCCTCGTCGATCTGCCTCTGGACACGCCTGACGGCTGCGCACAACAGCAGCGCCAGTACCTGACCTTCCGCGTACAGCAGGACATGTACGCGGTGGCCAGCCGCTACGTGCGCGAGATTCTCGAGTACGACCAGGTCACCCAGGTGCCGATGATGCCCAGCCTGGTGCGCGGCGTGATCAACCTGCGCGGCGCCATCGTGCCGATCATCGACCTCGCCGATCGCTTCGGCCATGGCCTGAGCCCGCTCGGCGCACGCACCTGCATCGTCATCGTGGAGATCCTCGACGAGGACGAGACCCACCTGATGGGCGCGCTGGTCGATGCCGTCAGCGCCGTGGTCGAGATCGAGGCCGACGCCCTGCGTCAGGCCCCGGCCTTCGGCAGCCGCGTGCGCAGCGAGTTCATCGAGGACATGGCGCGCCTGGACGAACGTTTCATCACCCTGCTGCGCATGGAACAGGTGCTCTCGGTCGAGCAGATCGCGGCCATGGCCGGCCTGCGCAACGAATCCCTTTCCCCCGCTGCAGACGTGCGCTGACGCGCAGGAGCCCTGCCATGACCATCAGCAAGAAAATGACTCTCCTGGTTCTCTCGGCCCTGCTCGGCATCCTGCTGCTGTCGGGTGTGTCCTACCAGCAGATGAACCAGGTGTTCAACGCCGCCAACTTCGGCAACGTCAACTCGGTGCCCGCCATTACCGCCCTGGCCAAGCTCGGCACGGCGGTGAACATGCAGGTGCAACTGGTCTACGAACATGTACTGAGCGCCGACGACCAGGCCATGGATGCCGTGGACAAGCTCATCGCCGGCAACCGTGGCGACATCCAGGCCGCCCTCGACGACTACGCTGCGACCATCAGCGACGAGCAGGACCAGCAGCTCTTCGACACCGAGCATCAGGGCATCGACAACCTCCTCCAGGGCATCGACAAGGCGCTGGCCCTGTCGCGCCAGCACAAGGACGAGGCCGCGCGCGAATCCATGCTCGAATTGCAGCACGCGGTCATCGACCCGCTGCGCAGCGCCATCGACAAGCACCGCGACTACAACATCACCATGGCCAACGACGGTAGCCAACAGGCCCAGGCCAGCCTGCAGCACGCCACCTGGATCGCCATCGTCGTCTCGCTGGCCACCCTGCTGGTCATCGGCCTGTTCGGTGGTTTCATCACCCGCAACCTGCTGCGTCAGCTCGGCGGTGAACCGGCCTACGCGGTGGAAGTGGTCAGCCGCATCGCCGCCGGCGACCTCAACACCGAGGTCAGCACCCGGGACGGCGACACCAGCAGCATGCTGGCCGCGATCAAGGGCATGAGCGAGAAACTGGCGCAGATCATCGGCGAAGTGCGCAGCAATGCCGACGCCCTCACCAGTGCCTCCGAACAGATTTCCGCCACGGCCCAGAGCATGAGCCAGGGCGCTTCCGAACAGGCCGCATCGGTGGAGGAAACCAGCGCCTCGATGGAGCAGATGTCCGCCTCCATCGCGCAGAACACCGAGAACGCCAGGGTCACCGATGGCATGGCCGGCAAGGCCGCGCGCGAGGCCGACGAAGGTGGCCAGGCCGTGCGCGACACCGTGGCGGCGATGAAGACCATCGCCGAGAAGATCGGCATCGTCGACGACATCGCCTACCAGACCAACCTGCTGGCCCTCAACGCCGCCATCGAGGCCGCCCGCGCCGGCGAGCACGGCAAGGGCTTCGCGGTGGTCGCCGCCGAGGTGCGCAAGCTGGCCGAGCGCAGCCAGGTGGCCGCGCAGGAGATCAGCGAAGTGGCCAAGAGCAGCGTGTCACTGGCCGAACGCGCCGGTAGCCTGCTCGACCAGATGCTGCCGTCGATCGGCAAGACCTCCGACCTGGTCCAGGAAATCGCCGCCGCCTCCGAGGAACAGAGCGCCGGCGTCGGCCAGATCAACTGCGCGATGACCCAGCTCAGCGACATCACCCAGCAATCCGCCTCCGCCGCCGAGGAACTGGCCGCCACCGCCGAGGAAATGAGTGGCCAGGCCGAACAGCTGCAGCAACTGATGGACTTCTTCAAGGTCTCGGCCGCCCGCGCCCCGCTCCTCGCCCCTCGCCAGCCGGCGCGCAGCCGCAGCGCCAGCGAAGCCGGTAGCGAGCTGCTCGAGCAGATGATCCCCAGCGGCTTCATTCGCTTCCAGTCCTAGCCCCCAGCCGGGCACCTGCGGGTGCCCGAGGAGCGACCCATGCCCAGTTTCAACCCGGCCACGGCGCCAGACACCACCCAGCAATACCTGACCTTCAGCCTCGGCGAGGAACTCTTCGCCGTCGGCACGCGCAACGTCCGCGAGATCATCGAGTACGGCCGCCTGACCCCGGTGCCGCTGATGCCGGCGAGCATCCTCGGCGTGATCAACCTGCGTGGCGGCGTGGTGCCGATCATGGACCTGCGCCAGCGCTTCGGTCAGCAGCAGACCCAGATCGGACGACGCAGCTGCATTGTCATCCTGGAGGTGGTGCGCGAGCAGATGCAGCAGGTCATCGGCATCGTCGTCGAGGCGGTCAACGCGGTGCTGGAGATTCCCGAGCAGGACATCGAGCCCGCGCCCAGCTTCGGCAGCCATATCCCCACCGACTTCCTGCTCGGCATGGGCAAGCTCGACGAGCGCCTGGTGGTGCTGCTGGACATCGGCCGGATTCTCTCGCTCGCCGACCTGCGCCAGCTCGCCACTGCCGCCGCACAACCCGAACCGGCCTGACCCTGGAGCGGCGCCATGACAGCCCTGAGCCTGAACAACCGCGAATTCCAGCAGTTTCGCGACATGATCCACGAGATCGCCGGCATCGCCATGAGCGACGCCAAGCGCCAGCTGGTGGCCGGACGCCTGAGCAAGCGCCTGCGCCATTTCGAACTGAACAGCTATGGTGACTACTTCCAGCTGCTGATGAAGGACAAGGCCGAGCTGCAAACCGCAGTCGACCTGCTGACCACCAACGAAACCTACTTCTTCCGCGAGCCGAAGCACTTCGAATTCCTCCGTGAGCGCCTGCAGGACGACCTGCGCAGCAGCCAGCCGCTGCGCGTCTGGAGCGCCGCCTGCTCCAGCGGCGAGGAGCCCTACACCCTGGCCCTGCTGCTGGCCGACTGCCTGCCGTCGCGGCCCTGGGAGATCCTCGCGTCGGACATCAGCACGCGCATCCTCGACAAGGCACGCACCGGCATCTATCCGGAAGAGGACGCCAGCGGCATCCCCCGCGAGCTGCTGCATCGCCACTGCCTGCGCGGCACCGGCAGCCACAGCGGCATGTTCACCCTGGAGCCGGCATTGAAGCGGCGCATCGGCTTCCGCCAGATCAACCTCAACAACGCCCTGCCGGATGTCGGTGTGTTCGATGTAATCTTCCTGCGCAACGTGATGATCTACTTCGACCCGCCGACCAAGCGCCAGGTGGTGCAACGTCTCTGCGCACGGCTGCGTCCCGGTGGCTACTTCTTCGTCAGCCACTCCGAAAGCCTGCACGGCATCAGCGACGAGTTGCAGTCGCTGCGCCCCTCGATCTATCGCAAACCCCATGCATAACCCGGACGGCGTCATCGAAGTGCTCCTGCAGCCAGGTGACCTGTACTTCGGCGACCGTCGCACGCGCATCCGCACGCTGCTCGGTTCCTGTGTGTCGCTGGTGCTGTGGCACCGCGGCGAACGCATCGGCGGCATGTGCCACTACATGCTGCCCAGCCGCCGCCACCCCGGCAGCCGGCTCGATGGGCGCTACGCCGACGAGGCACTGCACCTGCTGCTGGAGAAGATCCGCGCCAGCGGCAGCCAGCCGCAGGACTACCGCATCAGCCTGTTCGGTGGCGGCAACATGTTCGGCGAGCTGTGCCAGCGCAACATCGGCCAGAGCAACGTGCGCGCCGGCCTGGAGCTGCTCGCCGCCCACGGCCTGAAATGCCATGAACGGCATGCTGGTGGCGATGGCTACCGCAACCTGATTTTCGATGTCTGCAGCGGGCACATCGCACTGCGTTGCCCCACGTCCCAACAGATCGCCACCCGGCGCTACGAGGCCCCCACGCCATGAAGAACACCAAGGTGTTGATCGTCGACGACTCCGCAGTCGTCCGCCAGGTACTGAGCGCCGGCCTTGCCGAACACACGGGCATCGAAGTCATCGGTGCCGCCGCCGACCCGCTGTTCGCCATGGACAAGATGCAGCGCAACTGGCCCGACGTGATCGTGCTGGACGTGGAGATGCCGCGCATGGACGGCATCTCTTTCCTGAAGAAACTGATGGCCGAGCGCCCGACCCCGGTGGTGATCTGCTCCACCCTGACGGAGAAGGGTGCCGCCACCACCATGGAGGCCATGGCCGCCGGGGCGGTGGCCATCGTCACCAAGCCGCAGGCCGGGCTGCGCCAGTTCCTCATCGAAGCCACCGAAGAGCTGGTCGGCGCCATCCGTGCGGCGGCCCAGGCCCACCTCAAGCGCCTCGGCCCGGCAGCGCCGGCGGTGCAGCCCAAGCTCAACGCCGATGCCATCCTGCCTGCCGCCAGCAGCGGCGCCATGACCCGCACCACCGAGCGCATCATCGCCATCGGCACCTCGACCGGCGGCACCCAGGCCCTGGAACACGTGCTCACGGCGCTGCCACGGGTCTGCCCCGGCATCGTCATCGTCCAGCACATGCCCGAGCGCTTCACCGCCGCCTTCGCCGAGCGCCTCAACGGCCTGTGCCAGATCGAGGTCCGCGAAGCCCGCAACGGCGACCGGGTCATGCCCGGTCGCGCCCTGATCGCCCCCGGCGGGCGCCACATGCTGCTCAAGCGCAGCGGCGCCCAGTACGTGGTCGAAGTGGTCGACGGCCCGCCCGTCAGCCGCCACAAGCCCTCGGTGGACGTGCTGTTTCGCTCCACCGCCCGCGCCGCCGGCGCCAACGCCACCGGCATCATCATGACCGGCATGGGCGACGACGGCGCCCGCGGCCTGCGCGAGATGCACGAGGCCGGCGCCATCACCTACGGCCAGGACGAAGCCACTTGCGTGGTCTACGGCATGCCCAAGGAAGCCAGGAAACTGGGGGCGGTCGACCGCGAAGTGGCCCTGGAGCAGATTCCCGCCTGCATCCTGCGCAACGAACGCGGCTGAGCGGCCTTTGCCCGTCTGCCTCGGCGGGCGTAGAATCGAGCGATTGCTCGCCGGCATCACCGGCGGGCCCGTGAGCCCCGGCCGCGCGAGAGGTGATCCCGTCTCGTCATGCAGCCCCCCTACATGCGGCGATCAGCTGCCCGACGACGCTCACCGCACACACCTCCGAATTAGCCGCAGGACCCGACCATGCCTGATTACCGCTCGAAGACCTCCACCCACGGCCGCAACATGGCCGGCGCCCGCGCCCTGTGGCGCGCCACCGGGATGAAGGACGAAGACTTCAAGAAACCGATCATCGCCATCGCCAACTCCTTCACCCAGTTCGTGCCCGGCCACGTGCACCTGAAGGACCTCGGCCAGCTGGTCGCCCGCGAGATCGAGAAAGCCGGCGGCGTGGCCAAGGAATTCAACACCATCGCCGTGGACGACGGCATCGCCATGGGCCACGACGGCATGCTCTATTCGCTGCCGAGCCGCGAGATCATCGCCGACTCCGTGGAGTACATGGTCAACGCCCACTGCGCCGACGCCATCGTCTGCATCAGCAACTGCGACAAGATCACCCCCGGCATGCTGATGGCCGCCCTGCGCCTGAACATCCCGGTGGTGTTCGTCTCCGGCGGCCCGATGGAAGCCGGCAAGACCAAGCTGGCCAGCCACGGCCTGGACCTGGTCGACGCCATGGTCATCGCCGCCGACTCCAGCGCATCCGACGAGAAGGTCGCCGAGTACGAACGCAGCGCCTGCCCGACCTGCGGCAGCTGCTCCGGCATGTTCACCGCCAACTCGATGAACTGCCTGACCGAAGCCCTGGGCCTGTCCCTGCCGGGCAACGGTTCCACCCTGGCCACCCACAGCGACCGCGAGCAGCTGTTCCTGCGCGCCGGGCGCCTGGCCGTCGAGCTGTGCCAGCGTTACTACGGCGAAGGCGACGAGTCGGTGCTGCCGCGCAACATCGCCAACTTCAAGGCGTTCGAGAACGCCATGATGCTCGACATCGCCATGGGCGGTTCGACCAACACCATCCTGCACCTGCTGGCCGCCGCCCAGGAAGGCGAAGTGGCCTTCGACCTGCGCGACATCGACCGTCTGTCGCGCAAGGTCCCGCAGCTGTGCAAGGTGGCGCCGAACATCCAGAAGTACCACATGGAAGACGTGCACCGTGCCGGTGGCATCTTCTCCATCCTCGGTGAGCTGGCCCGTGGCGGCCTGCTGCACACCGACGTGCACACCGTGCACAGCCCGAACATGGCCGAGGCCATCGCCCAGTGGGACATCACCCAGACCCAGGACGAGGCGGTGCACCACTTCTTCAAGGCGGGCCCGGCAGGCATCCCCACCCAGACCGCGTTCAGCCAGTCGACCCGCTGGGACAGCCTCGACGACGACCGCGCCGAAGGCTGCATTCGCAGTGTCGAGCACGCCTACTCGCAGGAAGGCGGCCTGGCCGTGCTGTACGGCAACATCGCCCTCGACGGCTGCGTGGTGAAGACCGCCGGCGTCGATGAGTCGATCCATGTCTTCGAAGGCACCGCCAAGGTGTTCGAGAGCCAGGACAGCGCGGTGAAAGGCATCCTCGCCGACGAGGTGAAGGCCGGCGACATCGTCATCATCCGCTACGAAGGCCCGAAAGGTGGCCCGGGCATGCAGGAAATGCTGTACCCGACCAGCTACCTGAAGTCCAAGGGCCTGGGCAAGGCCTGTGCCCTGCTCACCGACGGCCGTTTCTCCGGCGGCACCAGCGGCCTGTCCATCGGCCACGCCTCGCCGGAAGCGGCTTCGGGCGGCGCCATCGGCCTGGTGCAGGACGGCGACAAGATCCTCATCGACATCCCCAACCGCAGCATCAACCTGCTGGTATCCGATGAAGAGCTGGCCAAGCGCCGCAGCGAACAGGACCAGAAAGGCTGGAAGCCGGCCGCACCCCGTGCGCGCAAGGTGACCACCGCCCTCAAGGCCTACGCCCTGCTCGCCACCAGCGCCGACAAGGGCGCAGTGCGCAACAAGGCGCTGCTCGACGGCTGACCCCGCGTTGCGACATGAAAAGCCCGGCCTTCCTGGCGCAGCGTTGTTCATTTGAGGTTGCACAGGTTTGGCTCCCCTCTCCCATTTATGGGAGAGGGGCTGGGGGAGAGGGCTGAAAATGCCGCAAAACTGCCAGTTTCCCCCTCTCCGAACGCGGCCCGCCCTAACCCTCTCCCCAAAGGGGCGAGGGGACTATCGCGTCCGACCAACTCTTAAAGGAACAGCACTACGGCCTTGCTGCCGGGCTTTTTCTTGCCCAAGGTTTTGCATCTGCGCTCGTTCGCCAGCAAGCTGATGCCTGCACCCTGCTCAGGAGCCCGCCATGCGCATCGGCCTGATCGCCGACACCCACAACCTGCTGCGCCCCGAGGCGCTGGCCGCGCTGCTGGGTGTCGACCATCTGCTGCACGCCGGCGATATCGGCGGGCCGCACATCCTGGCCGAGCTGGAGCGCATCGCGCCGCTGTCGGTGGTGCGCGGCAACAACGACCAGGACGCCTGGGCCGACACCATCGCCGATCAGCTGACGCTGGACTTCGGTGGTGTCCGGCTGCACATGCGGCACGACCTCAAGCAGCTGGATGTCGACCCGGCTGAGCAGGACATCAACGTGGTCATCGCCGGCCACTCGCACAAGCCCCTGCAGGAGACGCGCGACGGCGTGCTCTACCTCAACCCGGGCAGCGCCGGACCACGGCGTTTCAAGCTGCCCATTGGCGTGGGCATCCTGCATATCGAAGGCGGCCGGGTAAGGGCCGAGCTGATCACCCTGCAGGTCTGATACCCCCGCATGCCGGCGTAGGGTGGACGACGCTTCACCCGTCCACCGTCCCACCGACCACCACCACCCAAAGGCCCCTTGAAAAACGCCGCTGCCGAGACCATCTAGGCAGGTAGCGCTTTTTCAATGTCTCGATGGAGATTTTCATGACCCTCGACGAGCTCAACGCCATCCCTGGCGTGACCGCCAAGCCCGACGTCGCCACCGCCGACTTCGTCTACAACCACACCATGATCCGCGTGAAGGACCTGCAGAAGTCGCTGGACTTCTACACCCGTGTGCTGGGCTTCACCCTGCTGGAGAAGAAGGACTTCCCCGAAGCCGAGTTCAGCCTGTACTTCCTCGCGCTGATTGCCGACAAGTCGCAGATCCCGGCCGACCCGGCCGCGCGCCACCAATGGCGCAAGTCCATCCCCGGCGTGCTGGAGCTGACCTACAACCACGGCACCGAGCAGGACCCGGAGTTCGCCTACCACAGCGGCAACAGCGACCCGCGCGGTTTCGGCCACCTGTGCGTGTCGGTACCGGACATCAAGGCTGCCTGCCAGCGCTTCGAAGAGCTCGGCGTGGACTTCCAGAAACGCCTGACCGACGGCCGCATGCGCGACATCGCCTTCATCAAGGACCCGGACGGCTACTGGGTGGAAATCATCCAGTTCACCGACGTGCAGTGACCGTCGCGCCCGCGACGCCCGACGAGGGGCTGCCTCCTGCGAGGCAGCCCCTCGTTCGTCGAGCCACTCAACTCACGCCAACGTAGCGGTCGGCACGGTGATTGATCGCCAGCACCAGGTTGAGCATCACCGCGCCCAGCACCGACAGCAGCACCTTGTCCGGCGAGACCACGAAGATAGACGCCAGCACGATGCTGGCGTCGATGCCCATCTGCACCGCCCCTGCCCGCAGGCCGAAACGCTCCTGCAGATACAGCGCGAGGATGTTCACCCCGCCCAGGCTGGCGCGGTGGCGGAACAGCATGAGCAGGCCCAGGCCCATGGCGGCGCCACCGAACAGGGCGGCGTAGATGGCATCGAGCGCGGCGAAGGCGACCCAGTGCGGGGTCAGCTCCGCCAGCAGCGAAACCAGCAGCACCGCACAGCCGGTACGCAGGGTGAAGCCCCAGCCCATGCGCCAGATGCCCAGCAGGTAGAACGGCAGGTTCACCAGACAGAACACCAGGCCGAAGGGCCAGCCGGCCTGGTAGTTGGCCAGGAAGGCGATGCCCACCGTCCCGCCGGTCAGCAAACCGGCATGGGCGTAGAAGGTGATCCCCAGGGCCACCAGGGCGGTGCCGAACAGCAGCGCCAGGGCATCCTCCCACAACGGGTGGCGAACGAAGAGTGCGGCGACGGCGCTCGGGCGCTCATCGACGGGCGATTGCTCAGTCATCGAAAAACCTGCATCAGGGTGCACGAAAGAGGTGATGGCAGAGGCAAGGCGGTGGCCGTCGCGCCGCACGCGGGAAGCGGGTGGCAGGGACGGCCGGCGGTGTCGTTATTGTGTGTCGCGACGTTCCCACACCTCGAAGGCGTAGAAGGGTGTCTCGGCACTGGCCGGGTGCTCCACGCTGGAGCTCATGTGCCAGTGCGTCTGGTCAACCTCGGGGAAGAAGGCATCGCCCTCGGGATCGAGGCCGACCCGCGTCAGGTACAGGCGGTCGGCCCGCGCCAGGCCCAGCTCGTAGAGCTGCGCGCCGCCGATCAGCATCAACTCTTCGGCATCCTCTTCACGGGCCCAGGCGTCGGCACGGGCGATTGCCTCTTCCAGGGAGGCGAACACCTCGGCACCTTCCAGACGCAAGCCCGGCTGGCGACTGACGACGATGTTGAGGCGCCCCGGCAAGGGCCGGCCAAGCGAGTCCCAGGTCTTGCGGCCCATGATGATCGGCTTGCCCAGGGTCAGTGCCTTGAAGTGCTTGAGGTCCGCCGGCAGGTGCCAGGGCAGTTGGTTGTCGCGGCCGATGACGCGGTTGTGCGCGAGGGCGGCGATCAGCGAAAGGGGGAGTGTCTTGTTCATGACGGCGAGCATAGCAGAGCGACCAAGTGACGAGCAGCTCACAGCCCGGGCAACCGGCCATCGGTTTGTCGCCGAATCGTCATCGTCCATGCGCCAGGCTTTGCGCTCCCACCCGAGCAAGGAGATGCCGCGATGATATCGAACCTGTTGCGCACAGGACTGCTGTGCGCAGGACTGCTGAGCGCTGCACTGCCGGTGCAGGCCGACACCGTGCAGAACGCCATCGACTGGGCCCAGCGCCAACCCGGCACACAGCCACAGCACGCGCATGCTGCGCGCAAGCCGCTGGTGATCGCGCACCGTGGCGCCAGCGGTTACGTGCCCGAACACACCCTGGCCGCCTACGCCCTGGCCGTGCTGCAAGGCGCCGATTATGTCGAGCCGGACCTGGTGATGACCCGCGACGGGCAACTGGTGGCGCGCCATGACAATGAGCTGGGCCTGACCACCGATGTCGCCCAGCGCCCCGAGTTCGCGGCACGCAAGCGCACCCAGACGGTCGACGGCGTCAGCCTGGAAGGCTGGTTCAGCGAGGACTTCACCCTGGCCGAGCTGAAGACGCTGCGCGCCATCGAGCGCATCCCGCAGGTCCGTCCGGGCAATACGCGCTTCGACGGCCAGTTCGAAATCCCGACCCTGCAGGAAATCATCGACCTGGTGAAGAGCCTGCAGCTCAGCCAGCAACGGGTGATCGGCCTGTACCCGGAAACCAAGCACCCCACCCACTTCCAGCAACTCGGCCTGGCCATGGAGAAACCGCTGCTGGCCGTGCTCAAGCGCAACGGCTACGCCAGCGCCAAGGCGCCGGTGTACATCCAGTCCTTCGAGGTGGAGAACCTCAAGACCCTCAGCCGCATGACCTCGATCCGCCTGATCCAGCTGCTGTGGACGGACGGCCAGCCCTACGACCAGCAGGCACTCGGCACCGACCTCAGCTATGCGCAGATGATCACGCCCAAGGGCCTGAAAGCCATCGCCCGCTACGCCAGCGGCATCGGTCCGGAGAAAGGCATGATCATCCCGCGTGATGCAGCCGGCAACCTGACCACGCCGACCAGCCTGGTGAGCGACGCCCATGCCGCCAGGCTCAAGGTCCACCCCTATACCTTCCGCGCCGAGAACGCCTTCCTGCCGGCAGACCTGCGCAATGGCAGCGATCCGACCGCACGCGGCGACATCGACGCCGAGCTGCGCACCTTCCTCGCCACCGGCATCGATGGCCTGTTCATCGACCAACCGGATATCGCCGTACGCCTGCGCGAACAGCGCTGATTCGCACGGGGGCGGATCAGGGGTTATCCTCAAGCTCTGATCCGCACGACGAGACGCCGCGTGACTGACGCCTCCTCCCCCACCGCCTTTCAACGCCTCTGGCTCAGCGAGACGATCCGCCTGCGCGAGGAACACGCCGGCCCGCTCGAAGATGCCGAGGCCAATCGCCTGGCCCGCGCCGAGCACGGCGATCTGGCCACGCGTATCCAGCAGCGGGCCCTGCTCCTGGCCCGTCGCGATGGTCAGTGGCAAGCCCTGCAGCACTGGCTGCAGGGCGCACGCCTGGCGGGCCTGCTGCTGGCGCTGCTGGCGCTGTTCAGCGGAGCCGGCCTGGCCTTCGCGGCGCTGGGCGACGGACGCCAGCCGGTCAACGTGTTCTGGGCCCTGGGCAGCCTGCTCGGCCTCGACCTGCTGATGCTGCTCGGCTGGCTGATCGGCCTGCTGCTGACCCGCGACCACCCCGGCGCCCTCGGCCGCCTGTGGCTCTGGCTCAGCGACAAGCTGGCCCGCGATGCCAGTGCCGCCCACCTGGCGCCGGCCCTGTTGCTGATGCTGCAGCGCCAGCGCCTGACCCGCTGGGGCCTGGGCCTGCTGAGCAACGGCCTGTGGACGCTGGCCATGCTCGCCGCCCTGGGCAGCGCACTGCTGCTGCTCGCCACACGGCGCTACGGCTTCGTCTGGGAAACCACCATCCTCGGCGGCGACAGCTTCATCGCCATGACCCAGGCCATCGGCGCGCTGCCGGCCCTGCTCGGCTTCAGCCTGCCCGACGTCGCACTGATTCGCGCCAGCGGCGACGCTGCCATCGCCAGCGAGGTCGCCCGACAGAGCTGGGCCGGCTGGCTGATCGGCGTGCTGCTGGTCTACGGCCTGTTGCCACGCCTGCTGCTGACGTTGCTGTGCCTGTGGCGCTGGCTCGGCGGCAAGGCAGCGCTGCGCCTGGCACTCGACCTGCCCGGCTACGACCTGCTGCGCCAACGCCTGCAGCCGGACAGCGAGCGCCTCGGCGTCTGCGACCTGGCGCCGGCCACCCTGCACCAGCCGCAAGCCGGCGCCAACCCGCAAGCCGGCAGTGGCGCGTTGCTGCTGGGCCTGGAGCTGGATGAACGGCGCAGCTGGCCGCCGCTGCAACTGCCCAGTGGCGTCGCCGATGCCGGGGTGATCGACAGCCGCGAGCAGCGCCGCCAGTTGCTCGAACAGCTGACCCGCTTCCCGCCCGAGCGCCTGGTCATCGCCTGCGACCCGCAGCGCTCACCGGATCGCGGCAGCCTGGCGCTGCTCGGCGAACTGGCGCGCTGCGCGGCCGCCACGCGCATCTGGCTGCTCTCGCCCGCGCCCGGCGCGAGCCTGGACAGCGCGCGCCTGGCCGACTGGCACCAGGCCCTCGACAGACTGGGCCTGCAGCATGGCGACAGCGCTCCACTGAACTGGCTGGAGAGCGGGCATGATTGAACAGGCTCGACGTAGGGTGGATGACGCTTTTTTCATCCACCAATCGCCGTGGTGGATGGGTGAAGCATCATCCACCCTACAGTCCGTATCCCCGACCGAGGCCGCGCCATGAGCCCACCGCTGAAACTCGCCCTGGTCGGCCACACCAACGTCGGCAAGACCTCGCTGCTGCGCACCCTGACCCGTGACGTCGACTTCGGCGAGGTCTCGCCATGCGCCAGCACCACGCGCCACGTCGAAGGCGCGCGCCTGTCGGTGGACGGCCAGGCCCTGCTGGAGCTGTACGACACCCCAGGCCTGGAAGATGCCATCGCCCTGCTCGACTACCTGGAACGTCTCGATCGCCCTGGCGAACGCCTCGACGGCCCGGCGCGCCTGAGCCGTTTCCTGGAGGGCAGCGAGGCGCGCCAGCGCTACGAGCAGGAAGCCAAGGTGCTGCGCCAGCTCATGGCCTGCGATGCCGGGCTGTACGTGATCGATGTGCGCGAGCCGGTGCTGGCCAAGTACCGCGACGAACTGGCCGTGCTGACCATGTGCGGGCGCCCGCTGCTGCCCGTGCTCAATTTCGTCGCCAGCAGCCAGCACCGCGAAGGCGAGTGGCGCGAGGCCCTGGCGCGTCTCGGCCTGCATGCGCTGGTGGCCTTCGACAGCGTGGCGCCCCCCGAAGACGGCGAGCGCCGCCTGTACGAAAGCCTGGCCCTGCTGCTGGAGCGTTCGCGGGTGCAACTGCAGCGCCTGATCGAGGATCACCAGGTACAGCGCCAGGCCCGCCGCCAGGCCGGCAAGCGCGTGGTCGCCGAGTTGCTGATCGACTGCGCCGCCTGCCGGCGCAGCGTTGCCGCCCAGCCGCTGCTGGAGCAAGGCGCCATCGCCGAACTGCGTGACGCCATCCGCCAGCGTGAGCAGCGCTGCGTCGAGGCGCTGCTGCGCCTGTACGCCTTCCGCCGCGACGATGCCAAGGCCGCGGACCTGCCCCTGCTCGACGGCCGCTGGGGTGACGACCTGTTCAACCCGGAAACCCTCAGGCAGCTCGGCATCAAGGTCGGCGGCGGCATGGCCGCAGGCGCCGCGACCGGGGTCGGGGTCGACCTGCTGGTCGGCGGCCTGACCCTCGGCGCAGCGGCGGCACTGGGTGCGCTGATCGGTGGCAGTGCGCAGACCCTGCGCAACTACGGGCAACGCCTGAAAGGCAAGTTGCAGGGCCAGCGCGAACTGACCGTCGACGACGCCGTGCTGCGCCTGCTCGCCCTGCGCCAGCAACAGCTGCTGGCCGCGCTGGACCGGCGCGGCCACGCCGCCATGGACGCCATCACCCTCGGCGCCCCGCAGGAAAACCTCTGGCGCCAGGGCAAGCTGCCCGCCCCGCTCAGCGTCGCACGCGCCCACCCGCAATGGTCGTCGCTCAACCCCGGCGCACGCCTGGAGGACGCCGAACGCCAGGAGCAGGTGCAGCGACTGGCCGCGCAACTGGCCGAGGCATGAAGAGCCTGAACGTCCTCACCACGCTGCGTCGCTGGCTGCAGCGCAGACGGCTCGAGCGCACGCCGGTGGACACGACCGATCACGTCTCGGTGGAGATGATCGACAGCGAACTCGGCGACCGCATTCTCGACAGCCTGAAGGCAGAGGGCTGGCGGCAGGTGGCGCAGTACAGCCCGCTGGCCTTCGACAAGGGCATCGACTACGACAGCTACCGCCTGCGCCGGGGCCTGGATGAGCTGAGGCTGGAGTGGGACAACTGGCTGGAATGGAGGATCAGCGGACCGCGCGAAATCATCGACGAGATCGCGCGACGCTTCCCGCTGCAGACCGAACCCCAGGCGACGCCTGAGGTGCCGCCTCAGAGTTCCTCGCCCAGGTAGTCGCTCACCGTTCGCGGCCATTGCGGATCATCCATGATGCCCAGCACCGCGCGGCTGATCGGCTCGCGCAGCGGGCTGCCGCTGCGCACCAGAAAGCCGTAGCTCTGGTTCTCGAAGGTGCCGGGCAGCACTTGCAGGCGCGCACCGACCAGCTCGCGATTGCGGTATTGCAGGATGGGTTTGTCGTAGACGATGGCGTCGGCCTCGCCCTGCTGCACGGCCTGCAGCGCCTTGCTCAGGCTCGGGTAGTCGCTCTGGCGAATGCGCTGCTCCTGCAGCCAGTGCGAGCTGGCCGTGCGCTGCACGCTGGCGACATGCGCGCCTTGCAGGTCGCCAGGGCCCTGGATGGCGCCCTGCAGATTGCTCACGGTCAGGGCCGTGGTCATTGCGGCGGTAAAGGTCGAGACCATGATCAGTGCGGCGAACATCCACACCACCGCGACCAGCCGGCCGCCCAGCGTCACCGGCGACTTGTCGCCGTAACCGACGGTGGTCATGGTCACGGCAGCCCACCAGAAGCCATCGCCCAGGCCGCGCACCGGCTCCTCGGGGAACTGCTCGCGGTTGCGCCGGCGCTCGAAGAACCAGATCAACGCCCCCACCAGCATCAGCACGGCAGCCAGGCCCAGCACCACGCTGATGAACCGCCAGGAGAACAGGCGCTTGAAGGTCGTCCACCAGCCCGCCGAGGCGGTGGCCGGCACCGCGATGGCGAGGCCGGTGAAGTAGAACGGATGGGTGAAGTCGAAGCGCGCCTCGCGCTCGGGGGTCATGGTCATCGCCCCGACCACGACATCGACCTTGCTCTGCTCGAGACTGTCGAGCAGGCGATCGAAGGGCATCGCCTCGTACTGGAAGGCATAGCCGTTCTTTTCGGCGATGGCATTCCACAGGTCGATGCTGATGCCACTCCAGCTGCCGTCGTCGTGCTTGATCACGAACGGTGGCACTTCGGTGATGCCGACCCGCAGCGGCGTGGTCTCGGCGTGACTCGTCAAACAACTGCAGATCAGCAGCAGGGCCAGTGCGATGCGGCTCACGGGGGACTCCCTTTTCACTCGTTGAGGGAAAAGGGTAGCAAATTGCCCCCGCCTGCGGGCCTGCCTCAGACCGCGACCGGCGCCTTGATGTGCGGATGGGCCTCATAACCGACCAGTTCGAAGTCCTCGAACCTGAACGCCAGCAGGTCCCGGACCTCGGGGTTCAGCTTCATGCTCGGCAGCGGCAGCGGCTGACGGGTCAGCTGCAGGTCGGTCTGTTCGATATGGTTGGCGTACAGGTGGCAGTCACCGCCGGTCCAGATGAACTCGCCCGGCTGCAGGCCGCAGACCTGCGCCACCATCAGCGTCAGCAGGGCATAGCTGGCGATGTTGAAGGGCACGCCGAGGAAGATGTCCGCCGAGCGCTGGTAGAGCTGGCAGGACAGCTTGCCGTCGGCGACGTAGAACTGGAACAGCGCATGACAGGGCGGCAGCGCCATCTGCTCGACCAGCGCCGGGTTCCAGGCCGAGACGATCAGGCGGCGAGAGTCCGGGTTGCTGCGGATCATCTCGACCAGCTTGCTGATCTGGTCGATGGACTCGCCATTGGGCGCCGGCCAGCTGCGCCACTGGTAGCCGTAGACCGGGCCGAGGTTGCCGTTCTCGTCGGCCCACTCGTCCCAGATGCTGACGCCGTTGTCCTTGAGGTACTTGATGTTGGTGTCGCCCTGGAGGAACCACAACAGCTCGTGGATGATCGAGCGCAGGTGGCACTTCTTGGTGGTGACGATGGGAAAGCCGTCGGCCAGGTCGAAACGCATCTGGTAGCCGAACACGCTGTAGGTGCCCGTGCCGGTACGGTCTTCCTTGAAGGTGCCGTGCTCACGCACGTGGCGCATCAGGTCGAGGTACTGTTTCATCAGGCGGCTCCTTGTACGGGCTGGCGCTTGTAGGCGTAGGCGATCAGGCCGATGCCGCCGAGAATCATCGGCAGGCAGAGGATCTGGCCCATGGTCAGCCAGCCCCAGGCCAGGTAGCCGAGCTGGGCATCCGGCACGCGGACGAACTCGACGATGAAGCGGAACACCCCGTAGCAGGCGGCGAACATCCCGGATACGGCCATGGTAGGACGCGGCTTGCGCGAGTAGAACCAGAGGATGACGAACAGCGCCACGCCTTCCAGGGCGAACTGGTACAGCTGCGACGGGTGGCGCGCCAACTGTTGCGGATCGGTGGGGAAGATCATCGCCCAGGGCACGTCACTGGCCTTGCCCCACAGCTCGGCGTTGATGAAGTTGCCGATGCGCCCGGCACCGAGGCCGATCGGCACCAGCGGCGCGATGAAGTCCATCAGCTCGAAGAAACTCTTGCCGTTGCGCTTGCCGAACCACCAGGTCGCCAGCATCACCCCGATCAGGCCGCCATGGAAGGACATGCCACCCTCCCAGACCCGCAGGATCTTCGCCGGCTCGGCGAGGTAGGCCGACAGGTCGTAGAACAGCACGTAGCCGAGGCGTCCGCCGAGGATCACCCCCATGGCCACCCAGAACACCAGGTCGGACAGCTTGTCCTTGTTCCAGCTCGCGTCGAAGCGTGCCAGACGACGCGAGGCCAGCCACCAGGCGCCACCGATGCCGATCAGGTACATCAGGCCGTACCAGTGGATTTTCAGGGGACCGAGGGCGATGGCCACCGGGTCGATCTGCGGATAAGGCAGCATCCAGGACTCCTTAGATGAGAAAACTCAGGCCCACGCTGAACAGCAGCAGGGCAAACAGTCGCTTGAGCAGACGCGGCGACAGGCGATGAGCCAGGCGCGCGCCGATACGGGCAAAGAACATGCTGGTCACGGCGATCCCCAGCAAGGCCGGGAGATAGACGAAGCCCAGGCTCCACTGCGGCAGATCCGCTTCGTTCCAGCCGGTGTAGACGAAGCTCAGCGCCCCGGCGATGGCGATCGGCAGGCCACAGGCCGCCGAAGTCGCCACGGCCTGCTGCATCGGCACGCTGCGCCAGACCAGGAACGGCACGGTCAGCGAACCACCGCCGATACCGAAGATCGCCGAAGCCCAGCCGATCACCCCGCCCGCCACCGTCAGCGTGGGCTTGCCTGGGACACCGCCGCTGGCCTTGGGTTTCAGGTCCAGCACCATCTGCACGGCGATGACGATGGCGAAGGTACCGATGATCTTCTGCAGCAGCGGCCCCTGGATCAGCGCAGCGGTCATGGCCCCCAGCGCCGCCCCCAGCAGAATGCCGCCGGTCAGCCAGCGAAACAGCGGCCAGCGCACGGCACCCATGCGGTGATGCGCCAGCAGCGAGTTGATCGAGGTGAAGACGATGGTCGCCAGGGACGTGCCGACCGCCAGGTGGGTGAGGATCTCCGGCGCCATGCCCTGTGAACTGAAGCTGAATACCAGTACCGGCACGATGATCAGGCCGCCGCCCACGCCGAACAGGCCGGCCAGCACACCGGCGGCTGCACCGAGCACCAGGTAGAGCAGCAGTTCCATCGACACCCCCGAAAACAAAGCGGCATGGTAGCGGAAATGCCCACTCAGCGGCACACGGATCGACGGAACGGTTGCCGCTTTCCCCCCGGCTCGCTAGCCTGCCAGGCTCTGCCATCAGAGGAATTCTCATGTGCCTGATCGTCTTCGCCTGGCAACCGCAGGGCGCCATGCCCTTGCGCCTGGCAGCCAATCGCGACGAATTCTACGCGCGCCCCAGCGCCGCGCTGAGTGAATGGCAGGAGGCCCCGGGCGTATTCGCCGGGCGCGATCTGCAGGCCGGCGGGACCTGGCTGGGCATCACCGCCGAGGGCCGCTTCGCCGCCCTGACCAATATCCGCGACCCTGGCCAGAAGATCGGCCCGCGCTCACGCGGCGAACTGACCGCCGACTACCTGCGCGGCCAGTCTCCCCCCGAAGCCTATCTGCAGGAGGTGGCCAAACAGGCTCACCACTACGCTGGCTTCAATCTGCTGCTGGGCGAGCTCGACC
Organism: Ectopseudomonas khazarica; assembly: GCF_017915135.1. NCBI lineage: Bacteria > Pseudomonadati > Pseudomonadota > Gammaproteobacteria > Pseudomonadales > Pseudomonadaceae > Ectopseudomonas > Ectopseudomonas khazarica. Next base: position 4,882,059 of record NZ_CP068551.1, read on the forward strand.
AGCTCTGGTACCTGAACTCGCAAGAGGGCCGACCAAGGCGCCTGGAGCCAGGTATCTACGGCCTGTGCAATGCTGGCCTCGACACGCCCTGGCCCAAGCTGCTGCGGGCGCGGGAAGCCCTGCGTGAGCGCCTGGCCAACCCTCACCGCGAGGCACTGCTGCAACTGCTGGGCGACGCTCGCCAGCCCCCCGAGCACCTGCTGCCGCAAACCGGTGTCGGCCTGGAGACCGAACGCCTGCTATCCAGCATCTTCATTACCAGCGCGACCTATGGCACCCGGGCCAGCACCGTCCTGCAACTGGCCCGCGACGGCCACTGGCAGATCAGCGAGCGCACGTTCGGCCCGCAGGGCGTGCAGCAGGGCGAGGTGCACCTGCAGCGCCCCACATCATGATCGGTTACCCTTAGCGCGGCCAGGCGACGGCAACTGCGCTCGGCGCCTGCTGCTGTCCGGTTTCAAGTCACGTCAGGTCCACGACGTCGAGACAACCGCGAAATAGCCGTAGAAAACCAGGACTCAAACGCGTCAGTGAGTTTTCCCACGAGTGATAAGCCGATTGTAAGTACCCAGGCCATACAGACGGCCCCGGCCCTATGCCCACCATGCGCTTTGTGGATCGAGGCAACGCCACCGGCACCCGTGGCAGCACCTGCATCGCTTCATGTTCGGAGACGCCCTGAGGGCCTGAACCACGAAGGGTGCCTATGCGTGCTCCTTGCGCCTCTTATCGAGCATCCCGCTCGCCTCGTTCGACCACGCTGAGCCGTCGGCCCCGCTCAGGCAGGGCCTGACGGCTCACTCGGCAGCCGAGAACAGCTGACGCAGCAGCCCGGCATCAGGCCTGCCAACATGACTGAGCTCGCGTCCAGGCTGCTCCGGACTAGCCTCTGTCCACCAGGCCGACAACTCGCCTTCGGGGTTGAAACGCTGCAGCGCCGACGGCAACGCCCGGACACCGCCAGGCTCGCGATCCGCCAAGTGCTGCAGGCGCTCGACAAAAACCTCCGGTGTCAGCCGCTCCCAGAGCACCTCGGGCATCGCTCCGGCCAGCGCCCGCAGGTGCCCATGCAAGGCCTGGCGGTCGGCCAGCAGCTCGCGGCGATCACCGATCACCAGTAGCGGAAAATATCGTCCGACACGGTCGACGCTGGCCATGAGCGCCCCATAGTGCGCCGCCTCGCTCCACTGGCCGGCCGGCACGGCAAAGCACCACACCGGCGCGATGAGATAATGATCGAGCCACTGCGCATCACGCTGTGCCAGCTCGGTCAGGCCCAGCTGCAGCCAGGCATCGACGGCCTTCATCTGCGCCCGATCAATACCCCGATTGACGAAATCGCCCACCGCCGGCAGCTTGCCGAAGAAGCCCAGCGCCGTCATCCGGCACGCCCCGGGCAGGAGAAGCTGGCCAGCTCACGCAGGCGGAACGGGTTCTGCACACTGCTGGCGGTCACCTCGAGCACCACCTTGTGGCCCTGGATCATCAGGGTGTCGACGAAACGCTCCGGCCCGGAACCCTGGCGCACCTCGCCCTCGTCGAACAGACGCATGGCCGCCCAGGGACCGTTTTTCACCAGGTAGATCGGTGCGGACTGGCCGCTAAGCTCCAGGCGCACCTGGTTGCTGCCACGCGGCCCTGGCCAGGTCACCTGTTGCGGTATCTGCGGGCCGTGCGAGTAATGGAACACCTGGCCGTCGAAATCGAGCGTCAGCCGGCTGATCCGGGCATCCATCTCCAGCACCCGGAACGAGAACGACAGCTCCGGGTTGCGGGTACCGGAGGGGAAGAACACATCGCGAATCCGCGCGGCACGCTGGAACGCCGGTAGCGGAGTTTCCACCCCGCCCGGCTGGCGCAGCACCCAGGTATTGCCGGACATATCGGTATTGGCTGCCAGGTTGTCCTGGAAGAAGCGATCGAACAGGCCGCCGTAGGTGAACAGCCGCGAGAAGTCGGCCAGGGTCACGTCCTCGGCCGAGGAACGGCGGAATGGATAGCGCCCGCCGGTGGCCTGGCGGCAGAACGCCCCCAGTGACTTGTCGATCTGCCCGGCCAGCAGACGCGCGGAGCTGCCACCGGACTGTGAACTGCTGGAGTCGGCCAGCTCTTCGATCATCCCGCGCAGCGGAATCGGCAGGTAGGCGGCCTCGGCGCGGATGCGCGTCAGGGCGTCGCTGCCTTGCGCCATGCCGGCCGAGGCGACCACGCCGTTGCGCAGTGCCGCATCGGTGCTCGAGAGGCTCATGTACATCTCGTTGAACAGGCGCAGCACCGACTGGATAGGCATACTGCCACCATCGCTGGTGACCAGGCGGCGGATCGGCTCGAAGTGATCGTCGACGATGCGCTCGAGCTGGATGTTGCCAGCATTCGGCCGGGTGATTTCCGAAGGCCCGAACACCCGCTCGAGGTCGGCGGCGGCAGCCTTGACTCGATTGGAGGCCTGGCCGACCAGCGAGTACTGCTGGTTGGTGGCGGTCTCCTTCTTCAACAGGGTGGTTTCCCGTGATACCGCGCGCAGGAACTGCGCCAGGGGCGAATCCGGCGCGGAGAGGATGCGCGCCACGTCCATGCTCTGGTTCATCGACAGGGTATCGACCAGGCGAATGTCGGCCAGGTAGGCATCCCACAGGCGCACGTACTCGTGCAGGTAGAGGCGCTTGACGTCATGCATCGCGGCGCCCTTGACCAGGTCCGTGGCCTGGTCGTCCAGCGAGCGTTGCAGACGGCCGAGTACCCAGTCCTCTTCCCGCTCCAACAGGTTGAGCACCGTGGCCGCCTCGGGCAGAAAACGCTTGTGGTAGCCATCACGCGTGAAGAGCGCAGGAATTCCCTGAGTCAGCGGCTTGCCGCTCGCCCGGGCGAATACCAGAGTCGCCTGCGGCCCGCCCGCATCGGCGATGCTGAACTCGCCGGCACTGTCGCTCATAAGACGCAGCTTGAGCCGGCCGTAGGCACGCTGCGCCGGCGAGAAGGCAGCCAGTTGCTCGCGCTTGCGCTGCACCAGGTCCTCGTTCATCGGGTAGGGCGAGGAAACGGTCTTGCCCGCGAGCAGGTTGTGCAGGTGGGCGAACAGCTGGTCACGCTGGTCGTTGGACACCGACTCCGGCAGGCTGTGCTGCCACTCCGTGCGCACGAAGGCTTCCAGCGCCTCGCTGTCATAGCGCGAGGGGTCGTTGAGCATCAGGTAGGCCTTGAGCGTCTCGTAGCCCAGTTCGAGGTTGCCGTCTGGGGTGTCCTGCAACAGCGCTTCGAGACGCCGCACGATGCGCGGCAGCAGTGCTCGCTCCAGCGCCGCCTGGTAGGCGATCTGCACCGCGGCGTCGAGCTTGTCGCCCTGGTAGAGGCCATAGGTGTAGGACAACGGCGGCGCGCTGGCGGGGAAGTCCGGGCCGGCGGCGAGGGCGTTCAACTCGCTCAGCACCGGTACCAGTTCGAGCAGGCTCTCGCCTTCAGAGACGGCCATGACCTGCAGCCGCTCGGCCATGTTCTCGGTGCGCTGGTCCACCAGGTTGATGTAGCGGGTGTTGTTGCCCGTGCTGAAGGCCCAGGCACCGATGGCCAGGCCCAGCGCCAGCAGCACCGCACAGTGCCCGGCGATGCCGAGCATGCGCTCGCGACGCTCGGCCCGCTCGTTGCGCCCGGCCAGGTAGGCCTCGGGAAAGATCACCTTACGCAGCAGGTCCTGCAGGAAGTAACTCTTGCCCGACGCGCCTTGCGTGGCATGCAGAGCGATCCGGGCATCGAAGCCCAGGCTGCGACTCAGTCCGCCGAGCACACGGTCGAACGGCGTGCCCTCCTGCGTCCCACTGGTGAAATACAGACCACGCAACATGGCGTGCTGGGCGAAGCGGCTCTCGCTGAAGACATCCTGAAGCATCTGCCGCAGCACCGGAATAAGTCCGTGAAAATGTTGCGGTAAGGCATAGGCGCAGGCCCGGCGCGAGGTGTCCTGTTCATTGAGCAGCTGCTCAGGCAGGCCGTCGAACAGACGATGCGAGAGGAGTTCCAGCTCGTTCTGCAGCGTCTGCCCCAGAGCCTCGCCCTGCGGCTTGCTGCCAGTGGCGTAGGGCAGCGTCACGCCCCAGACCTGGGCACGCTCTTCCTTGCCCATGGCATTGAAGTATTCGTTGAAACCGCCGAGCAGGTCGGCCTTGGTCACCAGTACGTACACCGGGAAGTCGATCCCCAGCACACCGTGCAGCTCGGCCAGGCGTGCGCGCAACCGCGCCGCATGGCGCTGGCGATCAGCCTCACTCTCGCTGAGCAGGTCCGACACGGAGATGGTCAGCAATGCACCGTTGAGCGGCTGACGCGGGCGGAACTTCTTCAGCAACGCCAGGAAACCTTCCCACTCGGCCTTGTCCGCCTGCGCGTCGCTCTCATGGGTGGCATAACGTCCAGCGGTGTCGAGCAGCACAGCCTCGTCGGAGAACCACCAGTCACAGTTGCGGGTCCCGCCGACGCCCTTGATGCTGCCCTTGCCAAACTCGTCAGCCAGCGGGAAGCGCAGGCCGCTGTTGACCAGGGCGGTGGTCTTGCCCGAGCCCGGTGCGCCGATGAAGACGTACCAGGGAATCTGGTAGACAAAGGTGCGCCGCAGGCCAGAGAACCAGCCCGGCTTCTGCTCGTTGAAGCGCACCTGCTTGAGTCGGTCCAGGGCCTGTTCGAAATTGCCGCGCAGCTCTTGCAAGGCCGCATCGCCGGGCTGCGGTTCGCCACTCTTGCTCTCGCGCGCACTGGCAATGGCGTTGAGCAGGCGCACGTTGAGCTGCTGGCGCCGCCAGACACCGATCAGCAGCCGCAAGGCAAGCAACCCGAGGATCACACCGATCACCCAGAGCCGCACCTCCACGGGTTCTAGCGGTCGCCACTGGGCGAAGGCGAACAGCGGGCCGATGAACCAGATCAGCAGCACCAGGGCAATCAGCCCCAGCGCCACGAACACGTAACGATTGAAAAGAAGGTGGAACAGCCGGCGCATCATTATCGAATCTCTCGGTGCAGGTCAGCGGCGGAGGCAAATACCGTGACCTCGACCCTGCGGTTGAGTGCACGGTGGGCAGGCGTGTCGTTGGGCATCACCGGCTCGGCCGAGCCCCGTCCCTGCGCCGTGACCCGCCCGGTATGGCGGATGTTGCTCTTGAGCATCTCGGCGACGTTTTCCGCACGCGCCATCGACAGGTGCCAGTTGGAGGGAAAGCGCACGGTCCGGATCGGCACGTTGTCGCTATGACCGACCACCTCTACCCGGCCGTTGACGGTATCCAGCGCCTCGGCGATACGCCGCAGGATGTCGTTGAAACGCGGGCGGATGTTCGGGCTGCCGGAGTCGAACAGACCGTCGCCGAGAATCGACACCGTGCTCTTGTCCGGCGTCTCCTGGACGGAGACCAGGCCCGCACGGATTTCCGGCTCGAGAATGTGCGAGAAGCGCAGCGGCGGCTGCGTGCTGCGTACCACCACCGGGGTCTGTGGCAGCTTGAGCGCATTGATCGCGATGAACGAACGGTCAGAGCGGTCGGCCAAATAGAAGGAAATCAGCATGTAGATCAGCGCGGCCAGAAGCACCGCGCCCAGAGCCGAGACCCACACCGGCAGCACCTTCCACACCGCAGGCGGCTTGCGGTTGACACCACGCCAGTGCACCGAGAGCGGCTTGTCGCGCTCGCCCCGCACCTCGCGAATCATTTCCGCCAGGCGCCAGCGCAGGGTCTCGAGCTGGGTCTGGCCGTTCTCGATGATGCTGAAACGGCCGCGGAAACCGAGCGAGATGCAGTAATACATCAACTCCAGCAGGTCGCAGTATTGTCGCGGCGACTGGGTTAGCCGCCCCAGCAGCTGGAAGAATTTCTCGCCACCCCAGGTCTCGTTGTGAAAGGACACCAGCAGGCTGTTGCGCGACCATACGCCCGAGGCGCCCCAGGGCGTCTGCGCGGCCGTCTCGTCGAGTACCGTGCACAGACAGTAGCGCGCCGTCAGCACCGTTTCGTTGGCGATGCCTTCGTGCCGCGCACGCGCCTCGAAGTTGCGGATTTCCTGCACCAGGAAATCGCGCAGGCGCGCAGGCTCGGCATTGTGCACCAGCGTACGGATCTGGTAGATCAGGTTGATCAGCGGGTTGGCAGCCGCCAGCAGCGGGTTGCCGCCGCTGTGGATTTCCGCAGCGGGAAAAGAGCTCGCGACGCCGCCGGCGGGATTGGCCGCAGCGCCCGGAGCAGCGCCACCGGGGCTGGGCATCACGAACGTCCGATCTTGCTCGGACAGCGGGTTGAAAGAGTTAGGCTCGACCATGAGTCATCGGCTTCGTAGGAGAATCGGGGTACTCAGCGACGGATCGCCCAGCATTCGAGTTGAAGATCGGGGAAGTCGCCAGCGATGTGCAACGCCAGCGCCCTGGAGGCCTGCAACTGGCTCCACAGGTCGCTTCCGGTATCGATCTCGAAGTAGTGGTAGCCGGCGTTGTAGGGAATCTGCCGCGGCGCGATCGGCAGCGCCTGCAAGGCAATGCCCGGCAGGTGCAGGTTGACCAGGTCGCGGATGCGGTCGGCCGGGCCGATCTTGACCTGTGTCTTGAAGTTCGCGCGCAGGGTGTCAGCCGACAGACTCGAGTGCACAGCCAGCACGAACTGGGCATTCTTGAGTAACGCGCCGTCGGCGATCTGGCCGACCCGCACGCCGTGGCTGCGTTCGAGCAGCTCGATTTGCACAGCGTTCTGCTCCAGCACCGAGGACAGCGCACTGCGAATGGCCATCATCAGAGGCGGCAGACACAGTTGCAGGTTGTCGTGGTCGTACACCGGCCAGTCCGCCGGACGCCGGCTGCGCTCCATGAACGTCGCCAGCTCGCTGGCCAGCTGCGCCAGGAGCAGATAGAAACGCTCGGGGTGAGTGCCTGGCACCGCACGCATGTGGGCCAGCACTGGTTCGACGCGGTTGAGCAGTTGCAGCAGGAGGAACTCACTGACCTCCGAAACGCCCCCGCGTCCTGGCTGCATCAGTCGCTGGGCCAGGGCATCGGCGCGCTGACTGACCAGCCCATGCGCCTCGTTGAGCATCGACAGCACGCCCGTATCGGCGTGACACGATACCATCGCCGGGATATAGCTTCTGTCCAGCACCACCTGGCGATCACCACGACGTTCGATGACCCGCGCCACCCCGACCCCCAGCCAAGCATCGGTCATGTCGCGCTCGAGCATCAGCCGCAGTCGCGGCTCACCCAACTGCAACTCGGCGTCTTCGCCAGCCACCGAGTTCACATCGGCCACCAGCGCGTCATTGACCAGGTAGCGCGCCAACGAGCGCGGACGCTCCTCGAACAGCACCTCCTCGGTACCCTGCCGACGTAGCGGCAGCGCCAGATAGACCACCTGCTCCACCACTCCCTCGGGGAAGTCCAGCGGCTCGGGGCACAGACTCTGCAAGGGGAACGCAAACGGCGTGCCGTCGGGCAGCAGCCCCGCTGCCTCGGTGAGCGCGAGCTTGCCGACGGCCAGCGCCGCCAGGTCGAACTTGAGGACGCGCACACCCCAGAAGTAAGGCTCGCAGGCCATGCCCCGACTGTGCGAATAGAACTCGAGGTAACGTTCCTGTTGCTGAAAGTGTTGCGGGCGCAGAAACATCCCTTCTGCCCATACAACCCGCTGGAATGGATTCATCTAGCTCTCTCCTGGAGCGAGGAAACGACGTTACGGACGACTACCTGTCACCCGGTGCCACAAGCTCGACGCGTTGGGCGTCGAGGCGTATCGAGTAATCCGCCGAAGGCATTGACCAGCGCAAAAACGACGGCAGGCTGAACCAGGAGCTATCGTTCTCGCGCAACACGATCAACTGGCGCCAGACGCTGGACTCGAGGTCGCGATAGGCCGCGGTCACTCCCACGGCCACAACGTCGTCATCGACCACGTACTCGCGCACCTCGGTCTTGCCGGGCTCGATCATCAGGGACTCGCGTTGCAGCAGGTCATGCCCGAGTACTGCCTTGTCGCGCTCGGCCAGGGCGAAGTAGTCGGCCCCCGCGAACGCCTCGGTGCGCAGCAGGCGATACAGACGCACCTGCACTGGTGAGGGACGGCCGTTGATGTCCGGGTTGAGCCCGTCCACCGCCGACAGTTCGAGGCGAACCGCTAGCCCCTCGTCTTCCTTCTGCGATGACGATGAGCAGCCAACCAGCAGCAGCGCTGCGCAAGCCGCAAGACCGACGCGCAGGAACGGGTTATTGCAAGAGACCGGCATCGTGGCCCTCCCAGTACGCGGTTACGTCGTTCGGATTGCCGATCCACACGGCCAGGGCGCTGTAGTTGTCCTGGCCGCTCAGCTCCTGATCGACAATGAGTTTTTCCATACGCACCAGCCACTCCTCGGCGGCATTGGCGTGCAGCAGCGACTCACTCATGCTGGCCTCCGGCAGCCCACCCCAGAAACCGTCGGTACAGATCAGGAAGGCATCGCCCTCTTTGACTTCGAACGGCGTCTCCAGGGCCTTGGCCAACAGCGTCTCGCCAGCGCCAAGGGCAGCGAACAGCAGGTTGCGGTCGGCGTGCTCATGCGCTTCTTCGCGTGCCAGCATGCCAGCATCGATCAGGTTCTGAACCACGCTGTGATCCTTGGTCAGCTGCTGGCAGCCACGCCGACGAAACAGGTACAGACGGGTATCGCCCAGATGAGCCCACTGCGCCCAGACGGCGCGCTCGTCGAAGAACAGCGCAGTCACGGTCGCGCTCATGCTGCGCAGCGGCGTCGCCAGGCGCTGACCGTAGCGAATCGCCGAATCGGCCTGGGCGACTACCCCTTCGATACTCGCCGGTGCAAGGCTCGGCGCACTGGAGAACGCACTGAGCACCGTACGCACCGCGGTCTCGGAGGCCATCTCGCCGCCGCCGTGACCGCCAGCTCCATCGGACACCACGAAACAAGCACCCTGCTCGGACGTCCAGTAGCCACAGGCATCTTCGTTCTGCTCGCGAGCGCCGCGCCGCGACAACGTAGCGAATTCGATGCGCTTGCCCTGAGGCGTCGCGTAGATACTCACGACGCCCTCCCGGAGTAGATGCGCTCGATTTCCTGCTCGTAGGCCCGGGCGAAGGCATCCTCGAGCAGGGTTTCCAGCTCCTCGCGCGCCTCACCGGCGATATCGGCGAAACTCTTGGCATAGGCCTCCCACAAGCTGGAGCGACGCAGTACCGGCAGAATCGTCTGCAGGGCGCCAGGCTGCCCGCAGCGTTTCTCCAGCCGCTCCGGGCTGAAGCGTCCAGCCAGGTCATACATCGCGCTGCGCGCCCCGGCCAGCAGCGCCACCTGATGCGCAGCCAGGTCGTCGAATGCATCCTCGATGGCGCGAACCGGCGCCATGAAACCGTGAAAACGATTGCCCAGCAGCTGGGAAATGGCCGCGCGGCCATCGGGCGAGAACTTCAGTGGGTTGTTGCCCTCGGTGGCAATAATCGTCACCCCCGCCCGCATCTCATGCTTGGCGGCCGAGCGCGCCTGAACCAGGCGCACTGTCCCGGAGGTCATGGCGAAGAACACACTGCCGAGGTTCTCCATGAACGCTTCGGACATCGGCGGCAGGGATTGCTCAGGGATACCGCAACCGCGAGCGAAGGCCGCCATCAGGGCCGCGCCCGAGGCACACGCCGGTGCCTCGTCAGCGCCAGTCGCGAAGACGCTTGGTGCGGGTGCGGGTGCGGGTGCGGGTGCGGGTGCGGGTGCGGGTGCGGGCATGATTGTCGCCACCGGCTCCGCCGCTACCGGCGGGGCGTCGACAGGCGCGTTCAGTTCCGGCCAGATGTCAGCAGGTGCAGGTGCAGGTGCAGGTGCAGGTGCAGGTGCAGGTGCAGGTGCAGGAATGTCGGGGGCCCGCGACGAAGGGGCAACAGGTTCGGGAGCACGCTCGGCAGGCACAGGCGCCACGCCGCTGGCGAGCCCCTCGAGCAGTGAGTTGCTCGTAGCCGGCGTGGCATGCGGCTCTGCGCTCACGGGCAGATGAAACAGCCCATCGACCTCCAGGCCATGATCCAGCGGCAGGCTGCCGGCGCCTCCCGAGGTCTGACCAGCGCCGACGCCGTCGAGCAAAGCCAGAGGGTCGAGGCAGGCATCAGGCTGCTGCCCCTTGACCGCAGCAGAATCCAGGAGGGCTGCGGCCTTTGCTGCCGGCATGGCAATCTCGCCACTCAGCGGCAGCTCGTCGATAATGCTTGCCCGCTCCCTGGCCACCAGGTCGTCCAGCGCATCGCCTTCCGACACCGCTCCTGCATCCGGCTTCACAGGCAAGGCGAAGACATCGAAATCGTCGGGAATCGCCAGGGGTTGTGGCAGCGGTGCAGTCTGCGCCTCGACGGCACGCAGGCCGAGGACGAAACGACCGAACACCGCGCGCTGGGAGGTGCGCATGGAGGCCACCTGCCCCGGCGGCAACACCTGCTCGTCTACCATGATCAAGCTGCTTGCACTGACGTTCTCGACCCTGACCGAGTCATCGCGTTCCCAGGTCACACGTGCCTGGAAACGGGAAATCAGTCGCTCGGGGTCCTGCAGCACCAAGTGATTGCCCGGACCACGCCCGATCGTCACCTCTAGCCCTTGCTCGACGACTCGCTCCATCGGCACAGCAGGAGCCTGGCCATCCTGGGAATAGACATAAAGTTCGAGCGCAGACCCTCGCATTTGACGCAGCTCCTCCCGAGCAAACCATCGTGAAAATCGTATGAAAACCACTCTCTCCACAACGGCAAGCAGCGAAGCAGCATCCATACTGAAAGCGCGAACAGCATATTAAAGCCGGCGCATCATAGGGCAATGCGCTTCAAGGAAAGCCCCCACCAACACAACAGCGGGACACCCTTCTCAAAACGAGCATTGCGGGACAATCAACCCGGTATCAATTCTCACTTTTCAGCATCAAGAGACGAACTTCTACCGCCTGCAACGGTCTGCGCGCACCTGCCCACACCACACCCGCCACACGAAAACGAGACCTGCTTCTCGAAAAAAGAAAAATCCTCCGACGCAGGGGAACCAAGCTCTCATTTCTAAACCCAAAGCCAGTGCGAGACTCTTGCGCACACCTGAGCATCGCCTAGGATTGGCCGGCCGCTGAACGACTGCCTCTGGCTTGTCGTGGCAACGAGCGCTCTCCACTGGATTTGTAGAGAAAGACTTAGCATGGACGCTACGGCGAACACCTCCCCCACTCTGTCACCCACGGCGCCATCGAATCGCTCGGCTCCCGCGATGGCGTTGCCCAGGGGAACCCGACTTCACGAGTTCGAGCTGTCCGAGGTCGTCGGGGAAGGCGGTTTCAGTATCGTCTACGCCGCCCACGACACGCGCCTGCAGCGCCCGGTGGCAATCAAGGAATATATCCCCTCGGCCTTTGCCAGCCGCAGCACCCAGTCGCGCATCGAATTGCGCTCGGAGCGCCACCGTCCAGCCTTCGACACCGGCCTGCACAGCTTCATCGACGAAGCCCGTTTGCTCGCTCGCTTCAAGCACCCTTCACTGGTCGAGGTCCTGCGCTTCTGGGAGGGCAACGGCACTGCCTACATGGCCATGCCGCTGTATGGGGGCCATACACTGCGGCACATCCTCAGAGAGCACCACGGCCAGTACAGCGAGGACTGGCTGCGCAACATGATCAGCCCGATTCTCGACGTGCTGGAGATGCTGCACCAGCACGACATCTATCACCGCGACGTCGCCCCGGACAACATCATTGTCCGCCCCGACGGCTCGCCGGTACTGCTCGACCTCGGCTCGGCCAGGCGCGTGCTCGGCAGCACCGACAACTCGCCGACGGTCATCGTCAAGCCCGGCTACACCCCCATCGAACAGTACGCCGAAAACGCGGCCACGCCGCAGGGCCCCTGGACGGACGCCTACGCGCTGGGCGCGCTGCTGTACCTGGCCGTCACCGGTAGCGCCCCTGCCGCCTCGGTGTCGCGCCTGATGAAAGACACCCTCGAGCCACTGGCCGGAAAACCACTCGCCGGTTACAGCGAAGACTTTCTGCGCGCTATCGACCAGACCCTGGCACTGCAGCCCGGCGACCGTCCACAGTCGATACAGGCACTGCGCACGCTCCTTGGCATCAACGGACAGAGCCGTCCGCAAAGCCTGGCCAGCACCGGCCTGCAGCCCGCCATGCCAGCTCCTGCCGGGCACGGCGCCGACGACGCCAAGACTGTCATTCTTTCGGCCGAGGAGATGCTCAAGCTGCGCAAACAACTGCCCAGCCACGGTGCCCCGAGCCTACCCGACCCCTTCGGCGAGCCGGCGCCCAGGGAAAACCACAGCCCGTCACAACCACGCAGCAAGATGCCCGAACTGGATGGCCTGCTCAGCGGCGCCAGCGCCCGCAGCAGCGGCGGCTCCATTTCCGTGCCGTCCAACACCTCACAACCGGAACCTGCCCCGATCACTAGCGCCGCCGCTAGCGAGCCGTCGCAAGGCAGGCGCCGCCCCATGCTGATTGCAGGCATCGCCGCAGCCGTCATCGCCGTTTGTGCAGGCGCTGCGCTGCTGCTTTGGCAGCCTGCCACCGAGGACAGTGCGAAGGCCCCCAGCAACGCACCGGCCAGCCTCAGCAGCAGCACAACCCGACCAACCCGCGAGCAACCAGAGCCGGCGCAACCGCCAAGCCCTCTCGCCACCCGCGAAACGCCAACCGAAACGCCGCCGCCCGCCCTGCAGGATACGCCGCGACCAGCCGTGCAGGCAGCGCTGCAGCCCGAGCCACTCGCCAGCAACGTCGAGCGCTACACGCCGCCAGCCGAGCCCGCCGCGAAGCGCCCCGAGCCGGCAGCACCACGCATTGAGCGCGAACAGGCACCGACACGCACCCAGGCGCAACGCCCCCGGCAACCTGTCCGTGACAGCAAGCCGGAGACCGCGGCCAGCGGCACGCTGTCGATTGCCATCCTGCCCTGGGGCGAGGTCTGGATCGACGGCAAGAAGAAGGGGGTGACACCACCACTGCTCAGGCTGGAGCTGCCAGCCGGCACCCATGCAGTGGAAATTCGCAACCCCGGATTCCCCAGCCACCGCCGGCAAATTCGTCTGTCCGAAGGACAGTCCGTGACACTGCAACACAGCTTCCAGTGAGCCTGTAGCTGGTTTCTTCTTATAGATGGAATGAGTAATGACCAACTCGATCGCCCCAAGACTGCCCTACCTGCTCCTGCTGACTCTGCTGAGCGGCTGCGCCACCAAGGAGCCACCGCCGCCACCGCCACCGCCAAGTCCTGAACAGGTGCGTGCGCAGCAGACGCTCGAGGAGGGCATTCGCCTCTATCAGGGCGGCCACTACTACATGGCGGAGCAGCAGTTTCTCACCCCTGAAGTATGGGCCGGCGACCAGCCGATCCAGCTGCAGTCACTCAAGTACCTGGCTTTCAGCTATTGCGTCACGCAGCGCCCCAAGCAATGCAGGTTCGCCTTCGAGCGAGCACTGCAGATAGACCCATCGTTCCAGCTCGACAGCGCCGAGCAGGGTCATCCGCTATGGGGGCCGGTCTTCACCCAAGCCCAAGGTCAGTGACACATCCGCTCAACCTCAACCAACGTACAGTCACATGCAGATAGATATCGACGCCCTGCTCACCCCGGTCACGGACGACCTGCCACAAGGCAGTGCTCTCGACTATGACGGTGACTTTCTCGCCCTCGAGCGTGACCTCGAGGGGCAGCCGGAGCAGCAATATGGCGAAACGCTGATTCCCGCGCAGCAGCCCGACTGGCCCAAGGCTCTCCAGGCCGCGCAACACCTGCTGGGCAGAAGCAAGGACTTCCGCCTGGCGGTGACCATTACCCGCGCCCTGACCCACATCGCCGGTCCGCAGGGCACCCTGCAGGGGCTCGAACTGGTCGAGGCGATGCTCGAGCGCTACTGGCACTGCGCCCACCCGTCACTCAGCGAAGACGGGGAGGAAGACCTGCTTCCACGCAGCAACGCCCTGGCCGCCCTCGCGGCCGGCAGCGGCCTGCTGGGGGACCTGCGCGACACGGAAGTTCCCAGTCGCCAGCTGGGTCGACTGAAACTGGGCGTCCTCGAGCGCATTGCCCAGGCGCGCGAGGATGGCAAGGAGCCCTTCAAGCGCGAACAACTGCCCAAGTTCCTGCAGGACGAACTGACCACAGGCAACGCAGCACTCGCAGCACTGCCGTCGATCAAGGCGCGCATCATCTCGCTGCAACAGCAGCTGGGGCAGTGCCTGGGGAGCGCCCATGCCCCGGACTTCTCGCCCCTGCTGGCACTGCTCGAGCCGCTGTGCCCCAGGGCTGTCATGAACGACCCGACAACCGACTCGCTGTCGAGCGCCCCCCCTCAGGAGCCGAAGGGCCCATGGGCGACTGCCGACACGGGTGCCGCCGGTAGCCGCGAGCAGGCCATCGCCATGCTCGATGCGGTGTGCGACTACCTCGAGCGCAGCGAACCGGCCAACCCCGCGCCACTGCTGATCAGGCGAGCACGCAACATGATCGGCGCCGACTTCCTGACCATCCTGCGTGACCTCGCCCCGGCCGGCCTGCAGGAGGCAGAGCGCATCGCCGGCCTGTCGAAGGACAACTAGACGCCCCCTTATGACCACAGAGCGAATTGAACGATGAGCAACAAGAGCAGCAGCCAGAAATTCATTGCACGCAACCGCGCGCCCCGAGTCCAGATCGAGTACGACGTGGAGCTCTACGGCTCCGACAAGAAGATCCAGTTGCCCTTCGTCATGGGCGTGCTGGCCGATCTTGCCGGGCGCCCCAAAGACTCGATGCCGGCCGTCGGTGACCGCAAGTTCCTGGAGATCGACATCGACAATTTCGATGAGCGCATGAAGTCGATCCAGCCGCGCGTGGCCTTCGTCGTCCCCAACACCCTGACCGGCGACGGCAACCTTGCGGTGGACATCACCTTCGAGAGCATGGAGGACTTTTCCCCAGGCGCGATCGCGCAGAAAGTCGAGCCGCTCAAACAACTGCTCGAGGCCCGCACCCAACTGAACAACCTGCTCACCTACATGGATGGCAAGACCGGTGCCGAGGAACTGATCGGCAAGGCGCTGAAGAATCCGGAGCTGCTCAAGAGCCTTGCCAACGCTCCGCGCACCCAGTCGGTCAGCACCAACCAAGACAGCCTCGAAGACTGAAACAGGGAGAGTCGATCATGAGCGCCACCCAAGTCACCAGCCCCCAGGCGATCCAGGAACAGCAGGGAGACGAGTTCTCCGCGCTGCTGCAGAAAGAGTTCAAGCCCAAGAGCGATGAAGCCAAGGAGGCTGTCCAGGTTGCCGTGCGCACCCTCGCCGAACAGGCGCTGGCCAACTCCGTCACCATCAGCAACGACGCCTACAACTCCATCGAGGCGATCATCGCCGAGATCGACCGCAAGCTCTCCGAGCAGGTCAACAGCATCATCCACCATGCCGAGTTCCAGCAGCTCGAGAGCGCCTGGCGCGGCCTGCACCACCTGGTGAACAACACCGAGGTGGACGAGATGCTGAAGATCCGCGTCCTGCCGATCACCAAGAAGGAGCTGCACCGCACCCTGCGTCGCCACAAGGGCATCGGCTGGGACCAAAGCCCCATCTTCAAGAAGATCTACGAGCAGGAATACGACCAGTTGGGCGGCTCGCCCTATGGCTGCATCGTCGGCGACTTCCACTTCGACCACACCCCGCCAGACGTCGAGCTGCTGGGGGAAATGTCGAAGATCGCCGCGGCCTCACACTGCCCGTTCATTGCCGGCGCGGCCCCCTCGGTGATGCAGATGGAGTCCTGGCAGGAACTGGCCAACCCGCGCGACCTGACCAAGATCTTCGAGAACACCGAGTATGCCGGCTGGCGCAGCCTGCGCGCCTCCGAAGACTCGCGCTACATCGGCCTGGCCATGCCGCGCTTCCTCGCCCGCCTGCCCTATGGCGTGCGCACCAACCCGGTCGACGAGTTCGACTTCGAGGAAGATACCGACGGCTCCGATCACAGCGGCTACTGCTGGGCCAACTCGGCCTATGCCATGGCGGTCAACATCAACCGCTCCTTCAAGTACTACGGCTGGTGCACCTCCATCCGTGGCGTGGAATCCGGCGGCGCGGTCGACGGCCTGCCGACCCATACCTTCCCGGCCGATGATGGCGGCGTCGACATGAAATGCCCGACGGAAATCGCCATCTCCGACCGCCGCGAGGCCGAGCTGGCCAAGAACGGCTTCATGCCACTGATCCACCGCAAGAACTCGGACATGGCCGCCTTCATCGGCGCGCAGTCCCTGCAGAAGCCATCGGAGTATTACGATCCGGACGCCACGGCCAACGCCAACCTGGCGGCACGCCTGCCCTACCTGTTCGCCTGCTGCCGCTTCGCTCACTATCTCAAATGCATCGTGCGCGACAAGATCGGCTCCTTCCGTGAACGCGAAGACATGCAGCGCTGGCTCAACGACTGGATCATGCACTACGTCGACGGCGACCCTGCCAACTCCTCGCAGGAGACCAAGGCGCGCAAACCGCTGGCAGCCGCCGAGGTGCATGTCGAGGAAGTGCAGGACAACCCAGGCTACTACACCTCCAAGTTCTTCCTGCGTCCGCACTACCAGCTCGAAGGCCTGACCGTGTCGCTGCGCCTGGTCTCGAAGCTGCCATCGGTGAAGAACGCCTCGGCCTGATCCGAACGTCGGTCCGTTATCGGGATATCTCCGGTGACGGGCCAATAACGACAGAAGCACGGAAAGAATGTAAAAGTGCCGACTCGTTCAACTCCCGGCCCACTCGCAATGTGAGAAGTTACACGGGCTACTAACTGAACGCTAGCCGTTAGGCAGCTTGAAAGTTGCCTTCATGGAAGAAGAAGTTTAACTCATAGGGAATTGAGCAATGCCAATGCAACGACCCGGAACAATTCATACGAGGACCACATCTGGTTCTTCGCAGGCGACCAGTCGCTTCTCTTTTCACCTACGTGATTGGACCGCAGTCCACATCAAGAACCTGCCCGAGGGAACATTCGGGAATCGAACTACAGCACGCCGGGGACCTGACCCGCTCACCTACGCCGTTGTCAGCTGTTCGCACTGATCATAGATTGCTTGGAAACCTGAAAACCGGTACCTGCGAATCATCCCATGCCTGCGCTCTCGATCAGTAAGCAATACGTTTGCCGCCCGGCCCGCTCGCGCCGGCACATGCCCCCACGACCTACGGGCCGGCACTCCTGGTCTTCTCTGTATAGAGTGATTCAACCATTGGCTATATTGCCGTGGCCAGCGAGGGCTCACTCTGCTGCGGCGCTCATATTTCCGATCTTTTCAACAGGTTCTAGCAAGGCATTCTGCATTTCGAGGGACTTGCCTCATCTTATACAAACAGCCTGCAGGCACTGCACAAGGAACATCTATTCACTGGGAGTTTCTGGCTTCAGGCCAAGAGGTGCGTACGATGCTAAAAAACGCGACATTCCTGATTATCTGTATCGCACTGGCAGCGTTGGCCTGGGGCACCTTCCAGTTACTTGGAAATCATGCCTTTCTGATCATGCTGCTAATCACGGTGGCCCTGCTGGTCCGCAAGGCGAAGAGTGCGCGTATCAAGAGGCCTTCTGGAGACTGAAGAAATTCAATCATCACGTGAACTGCCTCTCCATGTATGTACACGCTCACTGCAGGACGACAATCTCTGGCAACCCAGAGCGTCCCACAGAACACCCCGACACTTCCAGATCGACACACTAAGATGCACACAATTTCTTCGTGTCGTAATGATCAAACTGGCCAACGCATGGCCTACAGATTTCTGGCGGCACTCGCAACGACCGGAACTCATACCTGCAGTTTAGGTAAACAACCACCACAACTTGAGAGGTAACACTCATGGCTTCAAAACAGGATATCTACATCAAGATCGACGGCATCCCCGGTGAGTCCAAGGATTCCAAGCACTCCGGCTGGATCGATGTAATTAATTTGGGCTACGGCGTTTCACAATCCTCCTCCGCCTTCTCCGGTGGCGGTAGCGGTGTGGGCAAGGCGGACTTCGCGCCGCTGACCTTCACCCACTACGTGGATAAAGCCACTCCGAACCTGATGAAGTACTGCGCCGCGGGCAAGCACGTACCGAAGGTCGAGCTGTCCTGCTGCAAGGTCGGCGATGGCTCGCAGGAATACATGCGCGTCACTCTGACCGAGTGCCTGATCACTCATGCCGGTCCGGCAGGCTCCACCAATGACGCGCGCATCACCGAAAGCGTCGCGATCTCCTACGGCATGATCACCGTAGAGGTCAAAGAGCAGAACACCGACGGCTCCATGGGCGCCTCGGTAACTGGCACCTGGGACGTCAAGCAAAACAAAGAGTAAGTCGAAGGACGTACGGCAGAGCCTGATGATCATAAAGCCGCCCTTGGCATGCACAAGCCTGCCAGCAAAGGCGGCCGGCAAGCACAGGCTCTTCCAACTCTCGGTCAGCCGCAAATTGCAAGAGAGAGGGAGCGACCAAAGCATAAGCCATAGGCACTCCTACAGAGGCCACGGGCCTGGCAGACACATCTAACAACAGGGCTCAACCGCCCCGAGCACAACTGAACATCCATTCAGCGATATATTTAAGAGCAGCCCCCAGCAACTTAGCAAACGACAAAACTCCCCAAGGCCGAGGCCCCAAACTTCATTCCACCAACCACAAACACTAGAGCACTACACCCAAGATCATTAGGATGTGCATTTCTCACACAAGGATACGAACATGAAAACCTTTGAGGCCACTTTAGCTACGGGAGGAGCCGTAGGCCACGTCATAGTTGGCGGCGGGGTATTTAACATTTACATCAAGGATATAGATAGCAACGAAACCGCACTATACACTGTATATGTACTGGGTATTGGGGTCGGACTACCCGCTTTTCGCGCCACCTCTCGCCCCATTACATTCATGATGGACGGCGATATAACCTGCCGCGACTTCGAAGGCTACGGCTATATCGGTGGCGCGTCACTTGAAGCAGGTGCCGGCTTAAAACTTGGCGGAGGAATGAAGATCCCAAACGGGCCATTGATTACATCATTTTTCGGCACAGACTATGGTGGCGTGGATATCAGCGTCTCACACAACGTAACCCGCTGGGCACTTTAACGAGAGGGCCTAACATGCTTATTATCGTCGTAGCACTACTAGTATTCCTAGGTTTAATAATATTCGTATTCTCCGAAAAATGCGCCCAAAAAATCAGTGCATTTTACCGTGCATACCCTTTAATAAGACTCGCCCCCGACCGACAGCTAGTCTTACACCCCCACTATGTAAAAGCACTGGGTTTTACGATAGTAATCGTAGCCATAGCAGTCGCTATCCTTAGTTAGCAATAGAGCCCCTACATAGTTTAAAACGCATGAAAAGAGTCTCTCGAAAACATTCATAGCCATTGAGGCACACTCTTCGATATATGTCTTTTCAGATCATCTCAGATGCACAATCCAAAAGGACTACATAAATGTCTTCACGCCAAGATGTCTACATCAAAATCGACGGTATTCCCGGTGAGTCCAAGGACTCCAAGCATTCCGGCTGGATCGACGTCATTGATCTGAATTATGGCATCACCCAGGCTGCATCGGCCTTCACAGGCGGAGGTAGCGGCGTGGGCAAGGCGAGTTTCGCGCCGCTGACCTTCACCCACTACGTGGATAAAGCCACTCCGAACCTGATGAAGTACTGCGCGGCGGGCAAGCACATACCGAAGGTCGAGCTGTCCTGCTGCAAGGTCGGCGATGGCTCGCAGGAATACATGCGCGTCACCCTGACCGAGTGCCTGATCACTCATGCCGGTCCGGCAGGCTCCAGCAATGACGCGCGCATCACCGAAAGCGTCGCGATCTCCTACGGCATGATCACCGTAGAGGTCAAAGAGCAGAACACCGACGGTTCCATGGGTGCATCGGTTACCGGTGCCTGGGACGTCAAGGGCAACAAAGAGGGCTGACCCCTCGCGGCTCCGGAGAACGCCGCGCAGCGAGCGTCCTCCGGCGGGGCACAGCCCCATGAACGGATTCGCAAGCCTGGCCCTGGCCGTCCGCACGACGCACACAGGCCAGGGCCACATTTGCCTTAGTGACCAGCGCACGACGCTGCCGCCCCAGAGCCTCGAAGAGGAGGTGAACCCATGAACCAATCGACCGATCCCGACCTGTTCCGAGTTCCCCTGGCCGAACAGGCCAGCCGCCTGATCCAGACGCTGCGCCAGGCCCCCGGCGACGCCAGGCTACGCGTGCACTATGCCCAGTTGTGCATGGTCATGGGCGAGTGGGAGCGGGCAGTCGGCCAACTGCAGACCGCCGCCCAGTTGACCCCGGAAGCCATCGCCATGGCCCAGGCCTATCGCGAGGCGATCCGCTGCGAGCGCATTCGCGAGCGCGTACTGCAGGGCGAATTGAGCCCAAGCACCATTGGTGAGCCCGCAGCGTGGCTGCAGACGTTGTCGCAATCGCTGACCAGTCGCGCCCAGGGCGATTCGGCGCAGGCGGCTGCACTGCAGGCCCAGGCCTTCGAACAGGCGCCCGAGACCCCTTTCCTCATCGACGACGAGCCGGTGCAATGGCTCGCCGACGCCGACTCACGCCTTGGCCCGGTCCTCGAGGCGTTCCTCAACGGCCACTACTACTGGATTGCCTTCGAGGATATCCGCACACTCGAACTCGACGCCCCCACGGACCTGCGTGACCTGGTCTGGACGCCGGCACGCCTGACACTCGTCAACGGCGACCAGCACCCGGTACTCATTCCCAGCCGCTATCCGTTGAGCCACGCCCAGGGCAACGATGCCTTGGCGCTTTCCAGTCTGACCGAGTGGCAGGCGCTGGAAGAGGACCTCTGGGCCGGTCTGGGCCAGCGCATGCTGGTCAGCTCGGCTGGCGAACACCCGCTGCTCGGCGTGCGCCGGATCACCACTCGGGCCAGCGCAGCATGAGCGCCAACGGCATGAACAAGACCGCCAGTGGCCGGCCACTGATGCCTGCCCTGCTCGATCGCCTGACCGATCAGGAACCGCTGCGCCGCGACGAGTCGCCACAGGCACGCAGCATCAGCAAGAGCGCCTATCGCAAGAGCGTCCTGCGCGATCTGTCCTGGCTGCTGAACACCATCAATATCGAGTCGAACACCGAGTTCCTGGGCGCCGAACGAGCACAGCATTCCGTGCTCAACTTCGGCGTACCGGCGCTCTCTGGTCGGCACCTGGACAACACCGACTGGCAGAATCTGGAAAGCGAGTTGCACCGCGCCATCAGTACTTTCGAGCCCCGGATACTGCCAGACTCGCTGCGCATCCGCGCCCTGCCGGACGCAGCCGGCCAGGCCTCGCACAATCGCCTGTCGCTGGAGATCAAGGGCCAGCTCTGGTGCGAGCCCTATCCGCTGGAGCTCCTGCTGCACACCCATCTGGACCTGGAGTGCGGCCAGGTCTCTCTGGAAAACCGCTCGGAGAGTTGACCATGGATCCCAGGCTGCTGGACTACTACAACGGCGAACTGGCCTACATGCAGGAGCTCGGGGCCGAGTTCGCCCAACAGTATCCCAAGGTCGCCGCACGCCTGGGCATGCGCGACATGGAGGTCGCCGACCCCTACGTGGAGCGGCTGCTCGAGGGCTTCTGTTTTCTCACCGCGCGCATTCAGCTGAAAATGGACGCGGAGTTCCCGCGCTTCTCCCAACGCCTGCTGGAAGTCATCTACCCCAATTACCTGGCACCGACCCCGGCGATGTGCATCGTGCAGTTCACGCCGGGCGAAATGAGCGCCAACCAGGAAAACGGCTTCGTCGTCTCCCGGGGCACGCGCCTGCAGGAGCCCAGCCAGGACACGCGCAAGACCCGCTGCGAGTTCCGCACCGCGCATCAGGTCGAACTCTGGCCCCTGACCCTGGCCGCCGCCCGCTTCGAGGGCGCCAGCAGCGACATCCGCATGCCCCGCTCGACCGCCCGCAAGCCAGTCAAATCGATGCTGCATCTGCGCTTCGAGGTCGGCGGCAATACGAAGAGCAGCATCGCCGGACTGGACCGACTGTCGTTGCACCTGCGTGACGCCGGCCACCTCGCCTCGCATCTCTACGAACTGCTCTGCGAACACACGCTGGCGGTCGCCGTACGCCCGCACGGCGCCACCAGCTGGAGCGTGCTACCGGGCACGGCCCTGCAACCGCAGGGCATGACCGATGAGGAAGCGTTGCTGCCTTACGACAGCCGGGGTTTTCAGGGCTATCGCCTGCTGCACGAGTACTTCGCGTTTCCCTCACGCTACCATTTCGTCGCGATCGACGGCCTGCGCAATGCCCTGGCGCAACGCCCCGGTGCCGACGGTTTCGAGCTGGCCATCCTGCTTGGCGAGGATGCCAGCGAGTACGAAAGCCTGGTCGGCCCCGAGCACTTCGCACTGTTCTGCACCCCGGCGATCAATCTGATCGACATGCGTTCCGACCGCGTACCGATTGCCGACAACCGCAGCGAATTCCACGTGGTGGCCGACCGCACCCGCCCCCTGGACTACGAGGTGTACAGCGTCGCGCGCGCCGAGGGCTTTGGCCAGGACAATGCCCGAGAGGCCGAGTTCCGCCCGTTCTACAGTTGCGTGGCGCAAGACCGTAGCAGCCACGGTGCCTACTTCTCGCTGCGACGCGAACCGCGCCTGCCATCGGACACCGCCCAGCGCCGAGGTGCCCGCAGCACCTACATCGGCTCGGAAGTGTTCCTCAGCCTGGTCGACCAGCACGAGGCGCCTTACGCCGGCACGCTGCGCCAGCTGGGCGTGGAAATGACAGTGACCAACCGCGACCTGCCGCTACTGATGTCAATCGGCAACACCTACGACCTGCTGCCGCTCGGCTCCCTGCCGGTTTCGGCCGTGCGCATCCTCAAGGGCCCGACCAGACCCCGCTCGGCAGTCGTCGACGGCGAGCTGGTCTGGCGTCTGATCAGCCAGCTGAGCCTTGGCTACCAGTCGCTCAACGACCTCAATACCCAGCAGGGTGCCGAAGCGCTGCGCGAACTGCTGATGCTCTATACCGCGCTTGGCGACCCGGCCACCGCACAACAGGTCAAGGGCCTGATCAGCTCCCGGGTCACCCCCGTTACCCGTCGCCTGCCCGGCGCAGGGCCGCTGATCTACGGCCGTGGGGCGGCCATCGATCTGGTCATCGACGAAGCCCTGTTCGCCGGCGGCAGTTCCTACTTGTTCGGCGCGGTCCTGGAGCGCTACCTGAGCCGTCACGTCAGCCTCAACAGCTTTATCGAAACCCGCCTGGACAGCGCCCAGCGCGGACGCATCGGCCACTGGGCACCACGCTTCGGGACAAGGCCCACGCTATGAGCAGAACCGAAGAGACCGCGCAGTTCTGGCAGCTGCTGGCCGAGCGACCGTATGCGTTCGACCTGTTTGCCACCTTGCGCCGGATCGAGTCACTGCACCCGGAGCGACCCCGCCTGGGACGCTCGCGTCGCCCCAGCCAGGACCCGGTTCGCCTCGGCCAGGCACCCTCCACGGCCTTCGCCCCCGCGACCCTGGCCGATGTGGACAACGGGCAGGCCCTGACCAAGCTGCGCATTCTCAGTTTCGGCCTGTTCGGCCCCAACGGCCCCCTGCCGCTGGGCATGACCGAGTACGCCATGGAGCGAGCCAACCATCACGGCGACGATACCCTGGCGGCCTTCGCCGACATCTTTCACCATCGCCTGATCCAGCTGTTCTATCGCGCCTGGTCGTCGGCGCAATCCACCGTCAGCCTCGACCGCGAGAACGACGACTTCACCCGCTATGTCGCCAGCCTGGTACATCACGGTCTGCCCGGCCAGCGCCAGCGCGACAGCGTGCACGATCACGCTCGCTGGAGCCACGCCGGGCACCTGTCGCGCCAGGTGCGCAACACCGAGAGCCTCGAACGCATTCTCGGCAACTACTTCGGCGTTGCCGTGCGCCTCGAGGAGTTCACCCCGCACTGGTTGCCGTTACCACGGGACCAGCGCACCCAGTTGCACCGACACAGCATGGCCCAGCTCGGCGTCAACACCGTCGCCGGCAAGGCCGTGCTCGACAAGCAGCACAGCTTTCGCCTGCGCCTGGGGCCGATGAGCCTGGAGAACTACCGGCACTTCCTGCCCGAAGGACGCAACTACCCGCAGCTGCTCGACTGGCTGTACAGCTACATCGGTATCGAATTTGCCTGGGATGTCCGCCTCGTGCTGCGCGCGACGGATGTCCCCAGCACCCGCCTGGGCGCAGCCGGCCAGCTCGGCCAGACCACCTGGCTGGGCAACGGTGGCGCCGCCGGCGACCGCGACGACCTGTTACTCAACCCTCCCCGGCGCGCCGCACGACATGCGCCGCATCCCACCACCTCAACGAGACCCCAACCATGAAGCGCTTCGGCATCCTGACCCGTTACCTGCTCCCGCTGGCCGCACTCGGTTTCACCCTTCCCAGCCAGGCGGAAGTCGACGGAAGCATGGCCTTCGCCCTCGACAGTATCTGGAACCTCGAACGGCCTTCGGTTTCGCAGATCAGCGACTCCTTCAGCAGCAAGACCTCCAAGTCCGGCACGACCTACAGGGCGTCTGCCCACAACACGCCGGACTACCTGATACACGGCGAAGAGGCCGCCTCGGTGCTGTACCGCTACAAGCGCTTCAACGCCACCCAGAGCCTCTGGGGCGACCTGCCACGACTGGACATGGAACATACGCGACTGCTCGAGCTGAGTATGCCGAAGAAGCGCTATCTGGCGTTCAGCGGCCCCGGCAAGGGACTGTTCTCGGTCACCGACTGGCAGCGCTACAGCTTCCTCCACGTGGTCGACGTCAGCACGCCGTCGGCTCCGGTCTACTATCCGCTGCTAGCCGATGCCTACCTGGGCGAGCGCGTACTGGGTCGCCTGGCCGGCTCGCCGACGCTCAACTATGCGCGCCTGGTGCCCTCCGAACTCGATGCGGTCGGGGACCCGAGCGCCTATGAGGTGAGCCTCTACGCCCTCAACCGCAAGGGCCTGGAGCCGGTCATGCAAGACGGCCACCCGCTCGCCTACGCCCTTACCCGCGAGGCCGGAACCTGGGAAATCACCCCGATCCAGGCAACGCCGGTCACCGACGCCCAGGACCAGGCCAAGCGCCCCTTCACCTCCACGGCTCTGCGCGTCGCGCCGCCGGCCGCCCCCCAAGTCGAGGCCAACGCACAATGAGCGAGATCAGCCGCGCCGCCCTGTTCGGCAAGCTCAACCCGGTTCTGTACAAGGCCATCGAAGGCGCCACAGTGTTCTGCAAGCTGCGGGGTAACCCGTACGTCGAACTGGTGCACTGGCTGCACCAGCTGCTGCAGCTGAACGATGGCGACCTGCAGCGCATCATCGCGCACTACCAGCTCGACCCGGCACGCCTCGAAGCGGACGTCGTACGCGCTCTGGACCGGCTGCCCAACGGCGCCACCTCCATCAGCGACCTGTCCGAGCACGTGGAAAACGCCGTGGAGCGCGGCTGGGTCTACGCCACCTTGTTGCTGCAAGAGAACCAGGTGCGCGGTGGCGCACTGCTGCTCGGCATCCTCAAGACGCCCAACCTGCGCAGCATCTTCACCGCCATTTCACCGGAACTGGCCAGGCTCAGCGCCGATACCCTGAGCGAAGACCTGCCGCGCCTGCTGCGCGGTTCGGCCGAAGACGGCCTGAGCAGCAGCGATGGCAGCCACCTGGCCGGTGAGCCCGGCGAGGCCAGCAACGCCCTGGCCAGCCAGGGCAGGCAGGACGCCCTGAAGCGCTTCGCCGTCGACCTTACCGAGCGCGCCCGCAACGGCGAGATCGACCCGGTCACCGGGCGCGACGACGAGATTCGCCAGGTCATCGATATCCTGATCCGGCGCCGCCAGAACAACCCCCTGCTCACCGGTGAAGCCGGCGTCGGCAAGACTGCCGTGGCCGAAGGCTTCGCCCTGCGCCTGGCCAGCGGCGACGTGCCGCCGCAACTGCGCGAGGTAGCGCTGCTGATGCTGGACATCGGCCTGCTGCAGGCCGGTGCCAGCATGAAAGGCGAGTTCGAACAACGCCTGCGCCAGGTCATAGACGAAGTCCAGGCCAGCCCCAAGCCGATCATCCTGTTTATCGACGAAATCCACACCCTGATCGGTGCCGGCGGCGCCGCCGGTACCGGCGATGCGGCCAACCTGCTCAAGCCGGCGCTGGCCCGTGGCACCCTGCGCACCCTGGGCGCCACCACCTGGAGCGAGTACCGCAAGTACATCGAGAAAGACCCCGCGCTCACCCGCCGCTTCCAGGTCATCCAGGTCGAGGAACCCGACGAGGCCAAAGCCATCGCCATGGTTCGCGGCATTGCCGGCGCCCTGGAGAAGCACCACCAGGTACTGCTGCTCGACGAGGCCCTCGCGGCGGCCGTGCAGCTATCGCATCGCTACATCCCCGCGCGGCAACTGCCCGACAAGGCCATCAGCCTGCTCGACACCGCCTGCGCCCGCGTGGCGATCAGCCAGCACACCGTGCCGGCCGAACTGGAACAGTGCCAGCGCCGCATCGAGATGCTCGAGACCGAGCAGGCCATCATCGCCCGCGAAGGCAGCATGGGCCTGGACATCGGCGAGCGCAGCCGCATCTGCCACGAGCGCCTGCAACATGAACAGCAGTTGCAGCAACAGCTGCAAGGCCGCTGGGAGCAGGAACGGCACACCGCCGAGCGCCTGCTCGACGTGCGCACGCAGCTGCGCGATGGCGACCTCGACGACAGCCAGCGCCAGGCGCTGCTCGACGAACACCGCCAGCTGCAGAGCGAGCTGGCCGCCTTGCAGGGTGACAACCCGCTGATCCTGCCGGCCGTGGACCACGCCGCCATTGCCTCGGTGGTGGCCGACTGGACCGGGATTCCGGTCGGACGCATGCTGCGCGACGAAATCAGCGCCGTACTCGGCCTGGCCGACACCCTGCAGCGCCGCGTGATTGGCCAGCAGCACGCCCTGGAGCTGATCGCCCGCCGCATCCAGACCGCGCGCGCGCACCTGGACAACCCGGACAAACCGATCGGCGTGTTCATGCTCGTCGGCCCCTCCGGCGTGGGCAAGACGGAAACCGCCCTGACCCTGGCCGAAGCACTTTATGGCGGCGAACAGAACCTGATCACCATCAACATGAGCGAGTTCCAGGAGGCGCATACCGTCTCCAGCCTCAAGGGTGCCCCGCCCGGCTACGTGGGCTATGGCGAGGGCGGCATCCTCACCGAGGCCGTGCGCCGCAAGCCCTACTCGGTCGTGCTGCTCGACGAGGTCGAGAAAGCCCACCCGGACGTGCACGAACTGTTCTTCCAGGTCTTCGACAAAGGCTGGATGGAAGACGGCGAAGGCCGCCAGATCGACTTTCGCAATACCGTCATCCTGCTCACGTCCAACGTCGGCACCGACCTGGTGATGAGCCTGACCCGCGACCCCGAGCTTTCGCCGGAGCCCGAGGCACTGACCAACGCCCTGCGCGAGCCCCTGCTGAAGGTGTTCCCGCCGGCCTTCCTCGGTCGCCTCAACGTCATCCCCTACTACCCGCTCAGCGACGGCAACATGGCCAGCATCGTGCGCCTGCAACTCGATCGCATCAAACGCAGGATCGAGCAGCAGCACGGCATCCCCTTCCAGTACAGCGACGACGCGGTGGAGCTGATCATTCGCCGCTGCACCGAAGTCGAGTCGGGAGGACGCATGATCGATGCGATCCTCACCCAGCACGTACTCCCGGTCATCAGCCGCCGTTACCTGCAGAGCCTGGCCGAGGACAGCGAACTGGCGTTGATCGCACTGGGTGCACAGCAACAGGAGTTCACCTACCACTTCGAGGTCCGGACGCCCGCAGCAGGTGCCTGAAACAACACAGCAGCCGTGCGTGTTCATAGCGCCCGGCAACCCTGCCCGGCGGCCGCTGGCTCGCCGGGTTCCGCGGAGGCTGCGGACTTGTAGACAGGATTCTCGAATTACGGAAAAACCGCCGCCAATTTGTGAGCCAAATCCTGTTCAGCCACCCGGCGAGTTGTCGCCCACCAGCCAAGCCCGGCAGAGTTCGCGCTGTCGGCCGCCAGCGTTTCAGCCAAGGCTGAGGGTGACGCATCAAAGGGATATGTACACATAGGGAGTCGTATTGTGAATCGTGCGTTCAACGTCACCACGGTGTTTGGTAGTGCGCTGCGTTTTTCCTCGCTGCGCGGGCATGAGGAAATTTCCCGGCTGTTCGAACTGACGCTGCTGCTCAAGAGCGAGCAGAAGAGCTTCGACCCGCAGGCCATTCTGGGCACGCCGGTGACCCTGGAGATGGAGCTGGCCGGCGGCGCCAGGCGCCACCTGAACGGCCAGTGCATGCAGTTCGCCCAGGTCGGCAAGCACGGTCGCCACTACCTCTACCAGGCTCTGCTCAAGCCCTGGCTGTGGTACGGCACGCGGCGCAGCGACTACCGCATCTTCCAGAACATGACCGCCCCGGACATGGTCAAGCAGGTGCTCGGCCAGTACCCCTTCCCCACCCGCTACATGCTCACGCGCAACTACCGCCTCTGGGAGTACTGCGTGCAGTACCGCGAGAGCGACGCCAACTTCGTCATGCGCATGCTGGAGAACGAGGGCATCTGGTTCTGGTTCGAGCACAGCGCCGGCGAACACGTGATGGTGATCAGCGACGACATCGGCCTGTGCAACCCCTACCCGGGTTACGCCAGCCTGCCGTTCACCCCGGACGTGGCCTACCCAGGCCAGGACCACCTGGACGTCTGGTCCGCCGGGGGCGCGCTCAAGCCGGGCCAGTACATGACCCACGACTACAACTTCACCATGCCGCGCTCGGACCTCGCGGTCCGCCGCGACCAGTCGCCCGGGCATGCCCACGGCAGCTACGAGATCTTCGACTACCCCGGCGGCTACACCAACCTGTCCGAGGGCGAGGCCTATGCCCGGGTGCGCACCGAAGAGCTGCAGAGCAGCCACCTGCGCGGCCAGGCCACCGGTTTTGCGCGCGGGCTGGCGCCGGGCTACCTGTTCAGCCTGGAGAAGCACCCCGACGCGGCGCAGAACCGCGAATACCTGATCGTCGCGGCGCACTACCAGTTCACCGACAACGACTACGAAGCCACCCACAGCTCCGACGAGCTGGAGCTGCGCATCCAGGTCGAGACCCATCCCTCGAACCAGCCGTTCCGCCCCCAGCGGCTGACGCCCAAGCCGCAGACCAGCGGCCCCGACACCGCCACGGTGACCGGCCCGCAGGGCCAGGAAATCTACACCGACGAGTTCGCCCGGGTGAAGGTGTCGTTCCCGTGGAACCGCTACTGCAGCAAGGACGAGAACAGCTCGTGCTGGATTCGCGTGTCTTCGCCCTGGGCGGGCTCGAACTTCGGCGGTATCCAGATCCCGCGCATCGGCCAGGAAGTGCTGGTCGACTACCTCAACGGCGACCCCGACCGCCCGGTGATCACCAGCCGGCTGTACAACGCCTTCCAGATGCCGCCGTGGCAGCTGCCGGGCAACGCCACGCAGTCGGGCTTCCTGACCCGTTCGAGCCTCGGCGGCGGCTACGAGAACGCCAACGCCCTGCGCTTCGAGGACAAGAAGGGCGAAGAGCAGCTGTGGATCCACGCGGAGAAGAACCAGGACATCGAAGTCGAGCACGACGAGACGCACTGGGTCGGCAACGACCGCAGCAAGACCATCGACCGCGACGAGACCAGTCACATCAAGCGCGACCGCACCGAGACGGTCGACCGTGACGAGACCATCACCGTGCACGGCAACCGCAAGGAGGAAGTCGACGGCAACGAGACCATCGACATCCACAAGAACCGTACCGAGACGGTGGATGGCCACGAAACCATCACCGTGCACAAGAATCGTACCGAAACGGTCGATGGCAACGAAAAGATCAGCGTGCACGGCAACCGTACCAAGACAGTGGACGGCAACGAGACCGACAGGATCGGCAAGAGCTGGTCGATCCAGGTGGGACGCAACAAGACCGAGACCATCAGCCTGGCCAGCCTGCAGAACGTCGGACTGGGCAAGATGGTCAACATCGGCGCGGCCTACAACCTCAACGTCGGCATGATGATGGTCAGCAACGTGGGCCTCAGCCGTACCGACAACACACTGAAGAACCATACGGCCACGGTGGGCGACGTCTATACCCAGACCGCCGGCGGCAACAGCACCCTGGTCATGGACGAGAAGAGCATTCTGCTGCAGGTGGGCAAGTCCAAGATTGTCCTGGAGGACAACGGCACCATCACCATCGAAGGTTTGAAGATCGCGGTCAACGGCACGGAACTGGTCGACGTAGACGCCAAGAAGATCGACCTCAACTAAGGCAGGGATAGCATGACGGTCATAGTCAGCCAGTCCTCGTTTCCCACACAGGGATTCGAGCACCGTTTCTTTCATGGCAATCGCTACCACTGCCTGTCGAGCAAGGTGACGTTGGCCTGGAACACCGAGGGTCGCCTGGAGGCGCTGGAGCAGCAGCCAGCGCTGAGCCTGCACGATATCTGGCGCGATCAGCCCGAGCGCTCCTCGCTGCTGTACCCGAGCGACCTGATTCCCTACAAGCCCACCACCGACGTGCTGGTGCTGGGCACCGTGCGCCCGCCGCAAGACGGCCCGCTGCCGATGTGGTATGCCTCGCTGCAGGTCGGCACACTGGAAAAACGCCTGCGCATCCATGGCCCGCGCCACTGGCAACACCGCACCCTAAGTGGCTGGAGCCTGAGCGAACCCGAGCCCACCGAAGGCGTGGCGCTGCTGTACGAGAACGCCTTCGGTGGCTGCATCGGCGACCTGCCGCACTATGCGGAAGGCCAGTACTTCCCCGATAACCCCGTGGGCTGTGGCTTCCTCGACGCCCGCAAGGCCGACACCGCACAGTGCTACCGGGCCGCGCAGATAGAGGCCTGGGACGCGCCCCTGCGCGAGTTCGCGCAGCCGGTCAGGCCCGACGGGTTCGGCCCCCTGCCAGCCCATGTGCCGGCACGCCTGCAATATGCCGGCACCTATGACGAACGCTGGCAGCAGGAGGTTGCCCCCAACATCCCGCTCGACATGGACCTGCGCTACTGGAACACCGCGCCGGCAGACCAGCAGCCGGCACGTTTTCTCAAAGCCGGCGACCCGATTCGCCTGGCCGGCATTCGGCCCGACGGCCCACTGGAACTGAGCATCCCGCCCTACGAGGCAACTGCCGTTTGCCGCTACCAGGACGGCTCGCGCCAGGCCCAGCCAATGTCGCTGGACACGGTGTTGCTCGACCTTGATCACAGACACATGACCCTGCGCTTTCACACCATCGTGCCTTACGACCCGCGACTGACCCGCATCAACCTCTATTGCGCTGCGACCAACGGCGTGGCCACGGAGGTGCGCCATGGGTGATCCGCTCAAGGCCGAACGTACGCCCAAGCATTTTGCCGCCGTCGTCTCACCGACCCTGGCCGCCACCCCTTTCGGCCAGCGCATGGTGCCCAGCGTGCCAGCGGTCAGCTTCGCGGTCTCCGAGCTGGTGGCCGAACGCACCTACGGCAACCAGGCCAACCTGTTTCTCGAACGCTCGGTCGCCATCGACAGCGGCAAGTTCTTCACCCCCGTCGAGTTCCTCAACGACAACCCCGTCGAAGGTGGCTTCTCTACCAGCCACGGCCACCTGGGCACCATCAACGGCCCGGCCATCACCCCGTGCACCGGCGCCATCAACTGCGGCGTGCAACCCGGCCCCAACGCCGAGTGCTCGGCCGAGTTCGCCGGACTGATCGACGCCCTGGCCGAGCGCCTGGCCGGCGAGTTCACCAACAGCCCACTGAGTTTTCTGCAGAACTACAGCAACGCCCACGACCTGGCCATGGCCGACATGATCAAAGAGAAGGGCAGCGGCTACTGGGAAAGCATCAAAGGCGGTGCAAGCGCCGTAGGCGGCTGGGCCAGCGACTCCTGGGACTACCTGTCGGAAAACGACATAGGCACCATCGCAACAGATGCCAAGGAGGCCGCGACGGATGCCTATGACGGCGCCGTTGCCTGGACCACCGACGCCTTCGAGGCCATCGCTGAGCTGAGCGACCTCGGCTTCGAGGACATCAAGGCCATCATCAAAGACTGGCTGATGGAACAGCTGGACGACATGGCCTGCTCGGCCCGCGATGTGCTGAGCAACATGCTCGCCGACCCTAAGCCCATGGCCGCCCAGATAGGCGAAGCCATCGGCGCCGCCAAGGTTCACGTGGCCGAGAGCGCCGCCATCGTGCTGGTTACTCGCGGGGCCGGGGGCGCCGCGAGCAAGATGGGCCAACTGCTGGGCAAGTCCAGCGAACGCATCGGCGACCTCTACGAGCGCCTGAAGGTCGGGGCCGCCAAGCGCCGTGAAGCCAAGGCACCTTCGGCCCACGACAAGCCCGAAGGCAAGCCGGACGGCGCCACTCCACCAGCCAAGCCGACAAAGGGCTCGGGGGATGATGATGGCAATGACGGCAACGGCAGTAAAAAAGATGGCCTTACCGGAAAGGAAGACGGCAAGGCTCACCCCAACTGCCTTGGTTGCTCACTCGAAGGCAAACCCGTCAATGCCATCTATGGCGTCAAGCTGCTCGAAGGCCCGAGCGACCTGGACTTCGTACTCGAAGCACCTCTGCCCCTGGCCTGGCAACGCACCTACGTGTCCAGCAATGCCCACGTCGGCTGGCTTGGCCAGGGCTGGAGCCTGCCGATTGCCTTTCGCCTCGAAACCCTGCCCGACGGCCTCGCGTTCATCGATCTGCAGGGCCGGCGCACCCGCTTTCCCAGCCTGGCGGTGGGCGAGCGCTTCTTCTCCAAGTACGAACACACCACCCTGCAGCGCAACCAGCGCAACCAGTACGAGCTGATCGGCCCGGACGGCCTGCGCCTGATCTTCGGCCTGGGCCCGCGCGAGCAGGCCAACCTGCAGGCCCTCCAGGAGCAGGAGGCCCAGCGTGAGCAGCGCGAGGCCAAGGCCTGGCAGCACCTGCTGGACAGCCGCCACGAAGACCAGCCCCCCCTGCCGGCACGCACCCCGAGCGACCCGCGCGAGCAGCCGCCGCAAGCCCGCAGCCTCTGCCTGCTGGGGATGATCGACCCCAACCACAACCACCTGCGCCTGCACTACAGCGACGATGGCCTGCCCCGCCACCTCGACACCAGCAGCGGCCGGCGTATCGGCTTTATCTTCGATCACACCCGGCCACGGCAACCGCGCCTGAGCCATGTCGTAGAACTGCTGGGTGAGCCCGAAGCCAGCGGCCACTACCCTAGCGCCCGGCAGCGCTGGCTGGTCGAGTACCGCTACAGCCAGGACGGCGACCTGATCGAGGTGCGCGACGCGGATGGCCAGCCTGGCCGTACCTTCGCCTGGCGCAACCACATCATGGTCGAGCATGCCGAGCCCGGCGGCCTGGTTTCACGCTACGAGTGGGACCAGTACAGCCCCAAGGGGCGTGTGCTGCGCAATACCACCAACCAGGGCGAGCGCTGGGACTTCGCCTACGACCCCGTGGCGAGGCGCAACCGCGTCACCGACGCCAGCGGCCGCGAACAACACTACCTGTACGACGCCGACCATCATCTGATCGAACAGATCGACGCCGCCGGGGGCAGTACCCGCTTCCAGCGCGATGTCTACGGCCACCTGCTCAGCCACACCGACCCAAGCGGTCGGGTCACTCGCTATCAGTACGACGCCCAGGGCAACCTGCTCGCCGTGACCCAGCCCGACGGCGCCCGCTACCAGCTGCGCTGGGACGAGCGCTGGCGCAAGCCCCTGTCCATCAGTGACCCACTCGGACGCACCACCCAGTACCGCTACGACACGCGTGGCAACCTGACCGCCGTCAGCGACGCCAACGGCGCGCTCACCGAGTACAAGCTGGACGCCCGTGGATTACCCACCACGGTCATCGACGCCCGAGGGGGGCAAAAGTACCTGGAGCACGACGCCCAGGGCCGCCTGCTGGCCTACACCGACTGCTCCGGCAACCGCACCCAGTACAGCTATGACGCCCATGGGCGCCTGGCCAGCGTGACCGACGCCCTCGGCCACAACACCCAGTACGGTTACACCCGCCTCAACCGCCTTGATCGCCTGAGCAGCGTGCGCCACGCCGATGGCGCCACCGAACGCTTCGCCTACGACCCGCTGGGCCGGCTTGTTGCCCACCATGACCCGCTGGGCCGCGTCACCCGCTACCAGCTCGACGCCGAAGGCCGGCCGCTGCAGCGCATCGATGCCCTCGGCCATAGCCTGCGCTACGAATACGACGTGCACGGCCGGCTGATTCGCCTGCACAACGAAAACAACGCGGTCTACCACTTTGCCTGGGACGTGCTCGACCAGCTGTTGGCCGAACAGGGATTCGATGGCCGCCGTATCGATTACCGCTACGACGCAGCCGGCCACCTGCTCGAGAGCGCCGACGGCGTGCCCCTCGGCAGCCCTCACCTGGGCCGAGGCAACGGCCCGCTGCTGCGCACGCGCTACCAGCGCGACGCCATGGGCCGCCTGCTGGACAAGGTCAGCTACAAGCCCGGTACCGACGGCAAGCCGCAGGTGGCCCACAGCCGCTACCAGTACGACGCCGCCGGGCAACTGACCCGCGCGCGCAACCGCCAGGCACGCATCGAGCTGTTCTACAACCAGAGCGGCCAACTGGCCCGCGAAACCCTCTACAGCCGGGGCGGCCAGCGCAGCGAGCTGCGCCACGCCTACGACCTGCTCGGCAACCGGGAAACCACCACCCTGCCCGATGGCCGCCAGCTCAACACACTGACCTATGGCAGTGGTCACGCGCACCAGATCAACCTCGACTTCGAGGTGATCTGTGATTTCGAACGTGATGCCCTGCACCGTGAAATCGGCCGCAGCCAGGGTGTTCTATACAGCCACTACGAGCTCGACCCACTGGGCCGGCTGTTGCGCAGCCAGAGCCAGTTGCAGGAGCAGGCCGCCAGCCCCCATGCCGGTCACGGCGCCCAACAGACCAGCCAGGGCCAACGTATCGCCCGTCGCTACCAGTACGATCTGGCCGGACAACTGCTGGGCATCGACGACCGCCGCAACGGCTCGACCCGCTACGGCTACGATGCCCTCGGCCGCCTGCTCAGCGCCCAGGCACCGCAGGCCAGTGAAGTGTTCGCCTTCGACCCGGCGCACAACCTGATGGCCCCCGAGCAGGCCCAGCAGCAGGAAGCCCGGCTCAAGCAGACCACCTGGACCGAAGAACAGTGGTCCGCCTACGTCCAGGCCAACCTAGACAAGCCCACGTTCAACCCGCTGCTCAGCCCCGCCGAGGCCCAGGCCGACCCCAGCACCTGGGGGGAAAACAAACCCAACCGCCTGCGCGTCTGGCAGGAGAATCGCTACGTCTACGACAACTGGGGCAACTGCATCGAGAAGAAGTCCGGCCCGCACACCGAGCGACAGTTCCAGTGGGACGCCGAACACCAACTGAGCCGGGCCACCATCACCCGCCGCCAGGGCCGCTTCACCCATACCGAACACTGGGGCTACGACTACGACCCCTTCGGCCGGCGCATCGCCAAGTACCGCCTCGACCCGAGCAAACCCAAGCGCAGCCGCCCCTGGCTGGATGACGAGACCAGCCACTACGCCTGGGACGGCAACCGCTTGCTACTGGAGCGCCAGGGGAACAAGCAGCAGTTATACGTCTATGAACCCAACAGCTTCGTGCCTCTGGCACTGGTGCGCAGCGCCGTACCCGCGCCCCAGGAGCCCAGCGTCCTGCCGGCCGAGTACCTGGCGCTCAAGGAGCAATACCCCGAACACTGGCAGGCCACGCTCGACAAGCTACCGCGCAAGGTCGCCAACGCCATCTGCCAGGCCGAACAGCCGCCTCGGCCCGCAACCGGCCCGGTGGAGATGTTCTACTACCACACCGACCACCTCGGCACGCCAAGAGAGCTGACCGACCGCTCCGGGCATATTGCCTGGGCTGCCACCTACAAGGCCTGGGGCAACACGACGAAAATCGAGCACCCTCCCCGCCTGGTTGCCAGCGCAGACGGCAATACCCTCAGCCAGCACTGGGCGGAACAAGCCGAGCCCGTCGAACAAAACCTGCGCTTTCAGGGTCAGTACTTTGACGGGGAAACCGGGCTGCACTACAACCGCTTCAGGTATTACGATCCGGATTGCGGGCGGTTTGTCAGCCAGGATCCGATTGGGTTGCTGGGTGGGGTTAATAACTACCAGTATGCGCCTAATCCAATAGGATGGCTGGATCCGTTTGGACTTAGCTGCTGGGGAACCCTACTAATCAAAGCAGGTATCCCAAAACCTAGCGGCATGGTGCGACCACATGGCCATCATATTATTTTCAAAGGTGACTTTGACCATCTCCCAAAAATGAAAGCTGCATTAGAGAGAAGTCGCGCCATTGTTGACATGTATGGCATTGACCCTGTTCATGATGTTGGAGCACTAATGTGGGCACCAAACGAAGGCCACTCGATTGAAAATGCTGAAGCCGTTGCTAAGAAACTTGAAGAAGCTCACAAGATACTTCAGTCAAAAGGAATAGACCCTAAAAGTGACTGTGGCAAAGGAAGCATGTTTGAAGAGCTACAAAAAATTGGAAATGAAGTATTCATTTAAAACGAGACCCTCACCACAAAGGCCCAAACCATGAATTGGAACAACCTGGAACAAAAAATTAGCAATGCAGTGAAAGACGCTTATCTAGATATAGTAAAAAATTTATCTCAAGAAAAAATATATGCCTTCGCCATTTATACAGACGCAGACTGCTATACAGTACTACCAACCGCCAACACACAAAAAAAACATGAAGAAAAAATCTCTAGAGAAGCAGTGACCACCCCATCAGAGAAGGCCGGCTACAAATGGTATATCGGTGAGTGGGCATATGAAGCTTGGAGGGGAGAGCTGTTCGATGATATATGTGACGAACTAAGCTCTGCCGCTGAAGTAGCGTGCCTAACAGATACTCACTCAGCTTTTAAGAAAAGTGCCCATCAGTGCCTACTCAACTCTTTACTCAAACTAAGAAACGAGGGACTTTTCTCTAACGCAGAAAGTGACTTTGTTGTATTTATATCTTCCTCTGATTATGATGAGGCAATTTCACTTGAAAACTGGTCAGCAAAAATCCTCAACAGCCAATCTATTTATGAAAAATTTGAGAGAAGATATAAAACCTCTTAAAGCAACCATGTCTCACTGAGCGTCCGCTGCAACAGCCCGCCAGTCCGCTGACCGGACACGGCGCCCAACAGACCAGCCAGGGCCAACGTATCGCCCGTCGCTACCAGTACGATCTGGCCGGACAACTGCTGGGCATCGACGACCGCCGCAACGGCTCGACCCGCTACGGCTACGATGCCCTCGGCCGCCTGCTCAGCGCCCAGGCACCGCAGGCCAGTGAAGTGTTCGCCTTCGACCCGGCGCACAACCTGATGGCCCCCGAGCAGGCCCAGCAGCAGGAAGCCCGGCTCAAGCAGACCACCTGGACCGAAGAACAGTGGTCCGCCTACGTCCAGGCCAACCTCGACAACCCCGACTTCAACCCGCTGCTCAGCCCCGCCGAGGCCCAGGCTGACCCCAGCACCTGGGGGGAAAACAAACCCAACCGCCTGCGCGTCTGGCAGGAGCATCGCTACGTCTACGACACCTGGGGCAACTGCATCGAGAAGAAGTCCGGCCCGCACACCGAGCGACAGTTCCAGTGGGACGCCGAACACCAACTGAGCCGGGCCACCCTCACCCGCCGCCAAGGCCGCTTCACCCATACCGAACACTGGGGCTACGACTACGACCCCTTCGGCCGGCGCATCGCCAAGTACCGCCTCGACCCGAGCAAACCCAAGCGCAGCCGCCCCTGGCTGGATGACGAGACCAGCCGACGTCTCCCCGTCTTCAGTAGCAGCTGGCGTTAGAGTCCTGAATCAATGTAATGGCTTTTGAGGCCAGTTGCTCGGCATAGGTGGATGGGGTTAATCCTCCAAGTCCTTTCTTCGGTCGCTCTTCGTTGTATTCCCGTCGCCAGGACTCAATCACTACCTTGGCGTGCGGCAGGCTGGTGAACCAGTGCTCGTTCAAGCACTCATCACGAAAGCGTCCATTAAACGATTCGATGTAGGCGTTTTGATTGGGTTTTCCTGGCTCAATCAGGAACAACTTCACACCACGCTGATAAGCCCAGGTCAGCATGGCGCGACCACAGAACTCCTTGCCATTGTTCGTGCGGATGGCTTTGGGCAGCCCGCGTGACATGGCCAGGCGATCCAAAATGCGCGTCAACGAGTGCCCGCCTATGGCTCGCTCCGGCACGATGGCAACAGCCTCATGGGTGGCGTCATCCACTACAGTCAGGCTCTTGATGACACGCCCTTCAGCCGTGCGGTCAAACACAAAGTCCATCGACCAGACCTGGTTAGCTGCACGTGGCCGTCCCAGCGGTTGTCGATCCGCAATCGGGATCTTCTTGCGCTTACGTCGTTTCACCTGCAAGCGGGCTTCGGCATACAGCCGCTCCACCCGCTTGTGGTTAACCACTTCGCCAGCCTGGCGCAGCTTTAAATAGATCATCGCGGCGCCATAGCGACGATGCCGATGCGCTAGGGCCACAATGCGCTCACGTAGGCTCTGGTTGCGATCCGGTCTCGGCTGGTAGCGCAATGCACTGGCGCTCATGCGGATCACCTGAAGCGCCCGACGCTCACTCAAGCCACGTGCCGTCATGTGGCGCACCAGCTCTCGACGGGAGGGTGCGCTCACCACTTTTTTCGCAACGCCTCGCGGGTAACTTCGATTTCCAGCATCGATTCGGCGAGCATTTTCTTCAGTCGGGCGTTTTCGCTTTCCAACTCCTTCAGGCGCTTGGCATCCGACACGCTCATCCCGCCGAACTTGCTGCGCCAAAGGTAGTAGCTGGCCTCTGAAAAGCCGTGCCGACGACACAGCTCCTTGATCGGCAGTCCGGCCTCGGCTTCGCGCAGGAAGCCAATGATTTGCTCTTCAGTGAAGCGCTTCTTCATGTCCAATCTCCTGGGTACTGGGATTGGACTCTAAAGCTTGGCGCTACTCAAATCGGGGGAGACGTCGGATACATGCAAAACTGGCAACCCATGGTAATTGGTGCTGCCCAGAAACCCTTGAGCCAAGCGGTCATGATTGAGCAGTTTTCTACCTTTCCATCACTTGACAACCAATGTTTTGTGATTGGCAGTGGGTCGGCTTACGAGGATAAACCCTTGTCTTCGTTTGGTCTTTCACAAAAAAAGGGGGCTGACGGCAATTTCAAACGCGGCCATATTGCCAGACTAAAGGCGTTGGATGGCTATCTCTATGCCTGTGGTGGAGGGCGGGCTATTGGAAAACGTATCGATAAAGGCCAATGGCAGTCGTTCAGCCAAATGATTCCCAATGAAAAAGGCACCAGCCGGGGCTTTGAAGACTTCGACGGCTGGGGCGAAAACGATATCTATGCCGTCGGCGGCCTGGGCGATGTCTGGCACTTCAACGGCCAGGATTGGCGGCAGATTCCCTTTCCCAGCAATTTCCCCACCAGCGCTGTCTGTTGTGGTGGCGATGGCAACGTCTATATCGCCACCTATAACGGCATCTTCATGGGCCGCGACAACCACTGGAAGAATATCGGCGGCATCGGTACTGACCTGCCCATCAAGGATATGGTCTGGTACGAAGATCAGGTCTGGTGCACCAACGATTATGGCTTGTGGACCATTACCAATGGCCAGGTCAGGCGCGCCGATGTGCCCTACGAGGTATCGGCCTGTGCAGGCAACCTCTCCGTCGGTGAAGGCGTGCTGCTACTGGCAGGTCTTTACGGCGCCGTCTTCAAGGAAAATGGCGAATGGCAGACCATCGTCCATTTCAGTGTCATGCAAACACTGATCGCCCTGGAAAAGAGTGAAGGCCAGGGCTCATAGCCACCGCGCAAGGTTCCCGACTGGAAGCAAAGTGATATGCCTGACTCAACCCTGTCCATGGACACGCCCGTTATACCTTCACTCGTTGCCCGTCACGCGGGGGATGCCGCGTTTTTTATTGGTCGCAATGGCGATATCAGCACTAAGCACATTCCCAGAGCCAAAGTGCGACCCTGATTGTTTACCGGCCCAGCTGGACGCTTACTATGACGACAAGTGCAAAGTTGAAATGCCTGCCGTCTCTGGTGCCAGTGGTGCTGAAAGAGCGCCAGGCGGTGCAACCACTACCGACCCGGAAACCGACACAG
The DNA here is from genome assembly GCF_017915135.1 of Ectopseudomonas khazarica. Classification (NCBI taxonomy): domain Bacteria; kingdom Pseudomonadati; phylum Pseudomonadota; class Gammaproteobacteria; order Pseudomonadales; family Pseudomonadaceae; genus Ectopseudomonas; species Ectopseudomonas khazarica. Next base: position 4,922,331 of record NZ_CP068551.1, read on the forward strand.
ACTAAGCGATTACTGAAATGTTCATAAATAAAGAGTCATATAGCAAGAACGTGTATGGCTACACAATTACAGACTGTGTAGTAAGGAACAGAAATGCCTTTTATTTAACCCTGCGAAATGAAGAGCAAGGCGTCAATGCAGGCCCGACCCAGCAAGAGACAGTTGAGAAAAGAATCCTGACTTTTTGGCTGAACAAGCCTGAAGACAAACGCTCAAGCCATGCAACACTGAATGGTTTTGCACGTGTGCATGCAGGTGCAACTCTTATTCCTGCAGAACAGTTTATAGGTGTCGATGCCTCTGGGCATGTTTATGCCATTGGCGGTGGCGTTGCCGAGATGCAAGACATGATACCCAAGAGCAAAGAGGGGCCACTTCGAGGCGGGGTTACACGAGTCAGGACAATCCAAGGTTATCTGTATGTCGTCGGAGGTTTTCATTCTGTTTGCCGTCGAGTCGGGCGCAACCAGTGGGAGTCCCTCGGATTCAATCTTCCTATTCCCATTAACCCAACTGAGGATGAGTATTTAGATGCTATCTTCGAGATGACACTTTCGGATATAGACGGCTTCGCCCATGACGACATCTATATCATCGGCGGTAAGGGGCGTGTGTGGCACTGCGATGGAAAGCAGTGGCGCCCCATCCCCTTCCCTTCCAATATGAGATTAGAGTCAATCTGCTGTGCCGGTGATGGCTTCGTGTATATCGGCGCACAATCCGGCACGGTATTCAAAGGGCGTGGGGACCAGTGGACCATGCTGGAGCGCGGGCATATGTCGCTCCCCTTTAATGACATGGTGTGGCATGCCGGCAAGGTCTGGTGCACCAGTGACTACGGGCTGTGGTACATCGAAGACGGAAAGGTCAAGAATGCCGAGCTGCCTGCTGAAATCAAGGTGTGTGCCGGCCACCTCTCTGTGGGCGATGGCGTCATGCTGATGGCTGGCGTGTATGGCGCGGCCTACCACGACGGCGAGCAATGGACACTTATCTTCAACGCCTACGCGATGGACACTTTGGTGGAAGAGAGCCAATCCTGAGTGCGTAACAGCAAGGAGATTTTCTGTCAGCTTTGCCTAGGCTGTTTGCCCTCAGCCATGCCAGAGAGAAGCTGCCAGCAACCGCCATCGCGCGTTCGTAAGTCTAGATACCACTACACCTGTGATCATTGTCATGAACTGTGAACCTCTTGTCGCTGAAGCCATTGTGCCGCTTGTGCAACGCCATACCGGCGATGCGTCCTTCTATTGGGCTCAGCGCGATGGCTCTATCAACTCACCCCAGGCTACAGCACGTTGACCGCTTGCTGCAGGCGCACCTCGATGGCCTGATGGTCGCGGGAGCTGAAGGGTGGCAGCAGGCGCTACAGGCTCTAAAACGCTGGCAGGGGCCGGGAGAGGCGGACTTTCCCGCTCCGGTAGACATGCTTGGCCCAGATAGCGGCCAGGTACACCTCAGGCCTGGATGTTGGACGCCGGGTTGATCACCCGACCCAGACCGAGGTTGCGCAGCGCCAGGTGCAGGGTGCTGTAGATCAGGTGCGGGTTGTCCATGCTCATCACCTGGCCCAGCAGTTCCCTGGCCTTGCTCTGGGTGATCTGGCGCAGCAGCCATTTCACCTTGGGCAGGTTGGTGGCGTTCATCGACAGCGAGTCGAAGCCCATGGCCAGCAGCAGCACCGCCGCTGCCGGGTCACCGGCCATCTCGCCGCAGATGCTCACCGGCTTGCCCTCGGTATGCGCATCGTTGACCACCTTCTGCAAAGCCTGCAGCACCGCCGGGTGGAGGAAGTCGTAGAGATCGGCCACCCGCGGGTTGTTGCGGTCGACCGCCAGCAGGTACTGGGTCAGGTCGTTGGAGCCGACCGAGAGGAAGTCCACCTGGCGCGCCAGCTCGCGCGTCTGGTAGACGGCGGCGGGAATCTCGATCATCAGGCCGATGGGCGGCAACGGCACGTCGGTGCCCTCGTCACGGACCTCGCCCCAGGCACGGTGGATCAGGTGCAGGGCCTCTTCCAGCTCCTGCGTGCCGGAGATCATCGGCAGCAGGATGCGCAGGTTGTTCAGCCCCTCGCTGGCCTTGAGCATGGCACGCGTCTGCACCAGGAAGATTTCCGGGTGGTCGAGGGTCACGCGGATGCCACGCCAGCCAAGGAAGGGGTTCTCTTCCTTGATCGGGAAATAGGACAGCGCCTTGTCACCGCCGATATCCAGGGTGCGCATGGTCACCGGCAGCGGGTGGAAGGCCTGCAACTGCTCACGGTAAGTGGCCAGTTGCTCCTTCTCGCTGGGGAAGCGCTCGTTGATCATGAACGGCACTTCGGTGCGATACAGGCCCACACCCTCGGCCCCGCGCTGCTGGGCACGGGCGACGTCGGCGAGCAGGCCGGTGTTGACCCACAGCGGCATGCGCTGGCCGTCGAGGGTTTCGCAGGGCAGCGCGCGCAGGGCATCGAGCCCTTCGGTGAGCTGACGCTCCTCCTCGACCACATCGGCGTACTGCTTGCTCAGCAGCTCGCTGGGGTTGGTGAAGACTTCACCGTGGTAGCCATCGACGATCAGCTTGATGCCGTCGATCTTCGAATACGGCAGGTCGACCACGCCCATGACCGTGGGAATGCCCATGGCGCGAGCGAAGATGGCGACATGGGAGTTGCCAGAGCCGGTCACCGAGATCAGGCCAGCCAGCTTGCCTTCCGGCACTTCGCCGAGCATCGCCGGCGACAGCTCCTCGCTGACCAGAATGGTGTTGTCGGGGTAGACCAGCGAGGTCTTGCGCTCTTCCTGCAGGTAGGCGAGCAGACGCCGGCCCAGATCGCGCACGTCGGAGGCGCGCTCACGCAGGTAGGCGTCGTCCATCAGCTCGAAGCGCTTGACGTGGTCGAGCACCACCTGGCGCAGGGCGCCCTGCGCCCACTGGCCACTCTTGATGACCTTGCGCACCTCGTTACCCAGGGCGGCGTCATCGAGCATCATCAGGTAGACATCGAACAGCGCGCGTTCTTCCTTGCGCAACTGGGTCGCGAGCTTCTCGGACAGCTCCTGCATGTCCTCGCGCACCCAGCCCAGCGCCTTGTCGAACAAGGCCAGTTCGGCGTCGATGTCATCGACATTGCGGTCCGGGACCACATTCAGATCGGCCGGGGGCAGCACCACGACAGCGGTCCCCACCGCTGCCCCCGGCGCACCCGGCACGCCGACGAACTTGGCCTCCTGCACGCCCTTGCCCTGGCGCCCCAGGCCGCGAATCGAGCCGGTGGCCTCGGCGTGGGCGATCACGCCGGCGAGCTGGGCGCTCATGGTCACCAGGAAGGCTTCTTCGCCTTCGTCGAACTGGCGACGCTCCTTCTGCTGCACCACCAGTACGCCCATGACCCGGCGATGGTGGATGATCGGCGCACCGAGGAAGGAGGCGAAGCGTTCCTCGCCGGTTTCGGCGAAGTAGCGATAACGCGGGTGGCTGGCGGCGTCTTCGAGGTTCAGCGGCTCCTCACGGGTACCAACGAGGCCGACCAGGCCTTCGTTGGGCGCCATGCTGACCTTGCCGATGGAGCGCTTGTTGAGGCCCTCGGTGGACATCAGGACGAAGCGATTGCTTTCCGGGTCGAGCAGATAGACCGAGCAGACCTGGCTGCCCATCGCTTCCTTGACCCGCTGCACGATGATCGACAACGCCGCCTTGAGATCCTTGGCGGCGTTCACTTCCTGGACGATCTTGCGCAGCGTATTGAGCATGCTCGATTGGGGTCCGTATCAGTCGCGCACGATCAGGCGCGGGGCGAGTTCCTTGAGCGCGCGGCGATAGACCTCGCGCTTGAATGTGACCACCTGGCCCAGCGGGTACCAGTAGCTGACCCAGCGCCAGCCATCGAATTCGGGCTTGCCGGTCAGGTCCATGCGTACGCGCTCCTCGGCACCGGTCAGGCGCAGCAGGAACCACTTCTGCTTCTGCCCGATGCACAGGGGCTGGCTGTGCGTGCGCACCAGGCGCTGCGGTAGACGATAACGCAACCAGCCTCGGGTGCAGGCGAGGATCTTCACATCCTGCTCTTCGAGCCCGACTTCTTCATTGAGTTCGCGGTACAACGCCTCTTCGGGCGATTCGCGATCATTGATGCCGCCTTGCGGAAACTGCCAGGCATCCTGATTGATGCGCCTGGCCCAGAGCACCTGGCCGACATCATTGGTCAGGATGATGCCGACATTCGGGCGAAAACCATCAGAGTCGATCACGGCAAGCAACCTCGTACACGCAAGTTCCGGCATTGTTCCACAAAGCCGAGTCCAGCAGCAACGCGGGTTTGGCGGCAGTGGGAAAGCCCGGCCAAAGCGGCTATTCTGGCGCGCCCCACGCGGGTGTTCGCGAGGCCGCGAGCGCCGTCAGGCATGGCGAAGCCCGTCGAAAAGAGGCTGTGTACCAGCGGTACATGCACACTTTTCGCCAGGTTCCGACCCGACCGGGACGAGCGCCGCAGGCTGCAGACGCCCCTAATCCCTTTGCAGAACAGGTACAGAATCGTGCGTTTGGCCCTTTTCGATCTCGACAACACCCTGCTGGCCGGTGACAGCGACCATAGCTGGGGCGAATTCGTCTGCCAGCGCGGCCTGGTCGATGCAGCCGAGTACCTGGCACGCAACGACGCGTTCTATGCCGACTACTGTGCCGGCAAGCTGGACGTGGTGGCCTACCAGAACTTCAGCCAGGCGATTCTCGGGCGCAGCGACATGGCACAACTGGCGCAATGGCACCGCGAGTTCATGGCCGAAGTGATCGAGCCGATCATCCTGGCCAAGGGCGAGGCATTGCTGGCCGAACACCGCGCCGCCGGTGACAAGCTGGTGATCATCACCGCCACCAACCGCTTCGTCACCGCGCCCATCGCCGAGCGCCTGGGCGTGGACACCCTGATCGCCACCGAGTGCGGCATGCAGGACGGGCGCTACACCGGCCAGATCACCGGCACCCCCTGCTACCAGGGCGGCAAGGTGACCCGCTTGAACGCCTGGCTGAGCGAGACGGGCCACAGCCTGGACGGCGCCTATTTCTACAGCGATTCGCGCAACGACCTGCCGCTGCTGGAGGCCGTGGCCAACCCGGTGGCCGTGGACCCGGACGACGTGCTGCGCGCCACCGCCAGCGAGCGTGGCTGGCCGGTGATCTCGCTGCGCTGAGTACGGGCTGAAGCTGGCTTCGCGGCTGCAGCCGCTCCTACGCAGGCCATCGCCAGCCGCTGTCGTGTAGCCCGGATGCAGTCCGGGCCACTCTGCTCAGACGGGCTTGGCGCCCATCAGCGCCATGATGGCGATCAGCAGCACGAGAATCAGCCCGGCATAGATCAGGCACAGGCGCTTCAGCGAAGTGGGCGCCGGCGCATCGCCCAGCGCGCGCCAGGCGGCCAGGCGTCGGGCCAGCAGCAAGCCGAGCAGCATCATCACGCCATAGAGGATGCTACCCAGCAGCAGCCAGGTCTGCCCCAGCGGCCAGCCGGCGGTGTCCACCAGCCAGTAGCCACTGAGCGGCAGGCTCAGCGCCAGCACGGCAAAGGCAGGCAGGCTGAACAGCAGGGTCACGCGCAGCTTGCGCGCCAGCACGGCGGCATCAGCGCCACGCTGCGCCTTGAACAGCATGAACGCGTGCGCGATCAGGCCGAGCAGCAGCAACACGCCAGGGGCGCTGTGAAGAATACGAACCAGCAGATAGTGCTCCATCGAGGCTTCCTTTTTAGGTAGGGCGGGTGCAACCCGCCAACGCGCTCCGGCGGGTTACCCCCGCCCTACGGGTTCGAAAGTATCAGCCGAGAAACAGGCGATAAGCGGGGTTTTCGCTCTCGTCCCAGTAGGGATAGCCGATGGCGTCCAGGGCTGCCGGAACCAGGTGCCGCTCATCGTCAGGCACCTGCAGGCCAGCCACCACGCGACCGTCGGCGGCGCCATGGTTGCGATAGTGGAACATCGAGATGTTCCAGCGCCCACCCAGCTTCTGCAGGAAGTTGAACAGCGCGCCCGGCCGCTCGGGGAACTCGAAGCGCAGCACCATCTCGTTGCTCACCCCGGCCGAATGACCGCCGACCATGTGGCGGATGTGCAGCTTGGCCAGTTCGTTGTCGGTCAGGTCCAGCACCGGGAAGCCCTGCGCACGCAGGCCCTCGACCAGCGCCTGGCGCGGATCGTTCTCCGGATGGGTCTGCACGCCGACGAAGATGTGCGCCTCGCGGTCGGTGTGATAGCGGTAGTTGAACTCGGTGATCTGGCGCTTGCCCACCGCCTCGCAGAAGGCCTTGAAACTGCCCGGCTGCTCGGGGATGGTCACGGCGATGATCGCCTCGCGCTTCTCGCCCAGCTCGGCGCGCTCGGCGACGTGGCGCAGGCGGTCGAAGTTGACGTTGGCGCCGGAGTCGATGCCCACCAGCACCGCCCCCTTGGCGCCCTCCCGCTCGACGTACTTCTTGATCCCGGCCACGGCCAGCGCACCGGCAGGCTCGGTGATCGAGCGGGTATCGTCGTAGATGTCCTTGATCGCCGCACAGATCTCGTCGGTGCTGACGGTGATCACCTCATCGACGTGATCCTTGCAGATGTCGAAGGTGTGCTGGCCGATCTGCGCCACCGCCACACCATCGGCGAACAGCCCGACCGTCGGCAGCACCACGCGCTCGCCGGCAGCCAGCGCCGCCTGCAGGCAGTTGGAGTCGTCCGGCTCGACGCCGATCACCTTGATCTCCGGGCGCAGGTACTTCACGTAGGCCGCGATACCGGCGATCAGGCCGCCGCCGCCGACCGGTACGAAGATGGCATCGATATGCCCCTGGTGCTGACGCAGCACCTCCATGGCCACGGTGCCCTGCCCGGCAATCACCAGCGGGTCGTCGTAGGGATGGATATAGGTGTAGCCCTTCTCCTCCACCAGCTTCAGCGAATGTGCCAGCGCCTCGGGGAAGGCGTCGCCGTGCAGCACCACCTTGCCGCCCCGCGAGCGCACACCCTGCACCTTCAGTTCCGGCGTGGTGCGCGGCATGACGATGGTGGCCTTGACGCCCAGGTGCTTGGCGGCCAGGGCCAGGCCCTGCGCATGGTTGCCTGCCGAGGCGGTGACCACGCCGCGTGCCAGCTCCTCCGGCGACAGCTGCGCCAGCTTGTTGTAGGCGCCACGAATCTTGAACGAGTACACCGGCTGCAGATCCTCGCGCTTGAGCAGAATCTGGCTGCCCAGTCGCTCGCTGAGCTGACGGGCGGGTTGCAGCGGGGTTTCCACCGCGACGTCATAGACGCGCGAGGTGAGGGTCTTCTTCACGTACTGTTCGAGCATGGCGATTTCGCAGGCGTTCGGGCTTGGGAAGGGACTGCCGAGTCTACCCCAGCGCCGCGCCGGGCGACCATACGAAACACGCGGGTTTTGCCCCCGTCGGCGCAGCACTTGCGGCTATAATTCGCGCCTCAAGTCTCCCTCACTCCCAGGCACAGACCCGCGATGAACCAGGATCAGCTGAAACAGGCCGTGGCCCAGGCCGCCGTCGACCACATTCTTCCCCGCCTCGACAGCAAGAGCATCGTCGGCGTCGGCACCGGCTCCACCGCCAACTTCTTCATCGACGCACTGGCCAAGCACAAGATGGACTTCGACGGCGCCGTGGCCAGCTCGGAAGCCACCGCTGCCCGCCTGAAGGGTCACGGCATCCCGGTCTACGACCTCAACGCCGTCAGTGACCTGGAGTTCTACGTCGACGGCGCCGACGAGAGCGACGAGCACCTCAACCTGATCAAGGGCGGTGGCGCCGCCCTGACCCGCGAGAAGATCGTCGCTGCCGTGGCCAAGACCTTCATCTGCATCGCCGACGCCAGCAAGCTGGTGCCGGTGCTGGGCGCCTTCCCGCTGCCGGTGGAAGTCATCCCCATGGCGCGCAGCCACGTGGCCCGCGAGCTGGTCAAGCTGGGCGGCGACCCGGTGTACCGCGAGGGCGTGCTGACCGACAACGGCAACATCATCCTCGACGTGCACAACATGTCGATCACCGATCCGGTGAAGCTGGAAGCCGATATCAACGCCATCGTCGGCGTGGTCACCAATGGCCTGTTCGCCGCCCGCCCGGCCGACCTGCTGCTGCTCGGCACGGCCGAAGGCGTGAAGACACTCAAGCCCTGAGGCGCCAGCAGTTGCGTCAATCGTGGCCCGCATGACATCCGGGGCAGACGCATCGGAAACACCCGGATTGCATCCGGGCTACGGCGTCGCCTGATCGAGCAGGCGGCGCAGCTCTTCGCTGAGAGGCATCGGCTTGAAGGCACTTACCCGCGCCCGCCCGCTGTTGCCGAGCGGCACCCAGAGGCGCGAGAACAGCAACGCCGCCAGGATACGCGGCAGCTGCCCCAGCACCTCGCGCACATCACCCAGCTGCCAACCGGCGCGCAGCATCAGCCAGTGCGCACGGGCATGCAGCCAGGGACAACGCTGGGTCAGGACATGCGCACGCTCCAGCCAGGGCAGTGCCTCGGCAGCCCGCGCGTCGGCCAGGGCGGCCAGGGCCTGGGCGAAGGCCTCGTCGACGGCCAGTTGCCAGTTCTCGTTCATCCTCGATGCCCTCATTTGCGCAGCAGGCGCAGGCCGTTGAACACCACCATCAGGCTCACCCCCATGTCGGCGAACACCGCCATCCACATGGTCGCCTCGCCCGCCAGGGTCATGCCCAGGAAGATCGCCTTGATACCCAGCGCCAGCACGATGTTCTGCAGCAGGATCGCGTGAGTCTGCCGCGACAGGCGGACGAATGCGGGAATCTTGCGCAGATCGTCGTCCATCAGGGCGACATCCGCCGTCTCGATGGCGGTATCGGTTCCAGCGGCACCCATGGCGAAGCCAATCTCCGCCCTGGCCAGCGCCGGTGCGTCGTTGATGCCGTCGCCGACCATGCCGACCACCTTGCCCTGCGCCTGCCGCGCCTCGACCCAGGCCAGCTTGTCCGCCGGCAGCAGGTCGCCACGCGCCTCATCGACACCCACCTGCTCGGCGATGGCGGCGGCCGTATGGGCGTTGTCGCCGGTGAGCATGCAGGTACGCACGCCCAGTTCGTGCAGCTCACCGACCGCCTCGCGGCTGCTCTGGCGCACGGTATCGGCCACGGCGAAGAGCATCAGCGCGCGCTGCTCGTCGCACAGCACCACCACGCTCTTGCCCTGCCGTTCCAGGGTTTCCAGGCGCTCTTCCAGCTGCGCCGAGCAGAGCCCGAGGTCTTCGACCAGACGGTGATTGCCCAGGTACAGCAGGGTACCGTCGACCACCCCCTGGGTGCCCCGCCCCGGCAGTGCCGCGAACGCCTCGACCTCGCGCAGCACCCGCCCCTGCTCCTCGGCATGCAGGGCCAGCGCCCGCGACACCGGGTGATCGGAACGTGCAGCCAGGCTCGCCGCCCACACGGCGTGCAGCGGCTGCTCCGCCTCCAGGAGATGAAGGCTGTCGGTCTGCACCGGCTTGCCGTGGGTCAGGGTGCCGGTCTTGTCCAGCGCCAGCATGGCCAGATGACGGCCGTTCTCCAGGTACACGCCGCCCTTGACCAGGATGCCCTTGCGCGCGGCGGCGGCCAGACCGCTGACGATGGTCACCGGGGTGGAGATCACCAGCGCACAGGGGCAGGCCACCACCAGCAACACCAGGGCGCGGTAGATCCAGTCGAGCCAGGCGCCGCCGATGACCAGCGGCGGCAGCACCGCGACCGCCAGGGCGAAGACGAAGACCGCCGGGGTGTAGATGCGCGAGAACTGGTCGACGAAGCGCTGGGTCGGTGCACGCGAGCCCTGCGCCTCCTCCACCGCATGGATGATGCGCGCCAGCGTGGTATCGCGCGCCGCCGCCGTTACGCGGAACTCCAGCGAACCGGCTTCGTTGATGGTGCCAGCGAACAGCGGATCGCCCACGCGCTTCTCCACCGGCAGGCTTTCTCCGGTGATCGGCGCCTGGTTGACCGTCGAGCTGCCGCCGACCACCTCACCGTCGAGGCTGATGCGCTCGCCGGGGCGCACGCGCACCAGCGCATCCACGGCGATGCCCTGCACGTCCACCTCCTGCCAGCTACCGTCGGCCTGCCTGACCGTGGCGCGTGGCGGGGCCAGGTCCATCAACCCGCGAATGGCGTTGCGCGCCCGGTCCAGCGAGCGCGCCTCGATCAGCTCGGCCAGGGTGAACAGCACCATCACCATTGCCGCCTCGGGCCATTGGCCGATGAGCACCGCACCGGTCACGGCGATGCTCATCAGCGCATTGATGTTGAGGTTGCGGTTCTTCAGGGCGATCCAGCCCTTCTTGTAGGTGGTCAGGCCACACAGGCCGATGGCGGTGATGGCCAGCAGCGCCACCAGCCAGTCAGGCCCCAGCGTCGCGAAGTGCACGCCCTCCGAGGCGGTCGCCGCGACAGCAGCCAGCAGCAGCGGCCAGGCGGACTTCTTCACGGGCTCGGCGGCCGCTGCCTGCGCGGCATCGTCCTCTTCCAGCTGCGGGGTGAAGCCCAGGCCGCGAATGGCCGGCAACACCTGGGCCAGCGCACCGTCGTCATGACTGACGGTCAGCACCCGCTGCAGCAGGTTGAACTGCAGCCCCGCCACACCGGGCAGACGCCCCAGCGCATCGCGGATCAGGCGTTCTTCCGTGGGGCAATCCATCTGCTCGATGCGGATGCGCGTATTGACCGCCCCGGTCAGCGGCTCGTCGGTGAACGACGACTGCGCGGCGCCGTGCTCATGCCCGGCATGATCGTGGTCGTGCTCGTGCTCGTGACGAACGGGTGACGGTTCGGGCGAATGGTCGCAACAACGACTCATGGCAACTCTCCTTCAAGTGAGTGTTGCCGAGTACACACCCTGTAGTCACTATAGGGTCAACCCCCAAAGGAGGCTTGCGCATGAAGATTGGCGAATTGGCGAAGAAGGCCGGCTGCCAGGTCGAGACGGTCCGCTACTACGAGCGCGAGGGCCTGTTGCCGGCACCCGCGCGGAGCGAAGGCAACTATCGCCTGTACGGCAGCGAACACCTCGAGCGCCTGGTGTTCATCCGCAACTGCCGTACGCTGGACATGACGCTGGACGAGATCCAGCGCCTGCTGTCCCTGCGCGACCTGCCCCACGAGAGCTGCGCCGGCATCAACAGCCTGGTGGACGAACACATCGAGCACGTCGAAGCGCGCATCAACAGCCTGCTCGCGCTGCGCGACCAGTTGAGCGAGCTGCGTGACCGCTGCAACGGCCCGCAGGAGGCCGAGGACTGCGGCATCCTGCGCCAGCTCAACGCCAGCGGCGGCGTGCAGCCGCTGCCGGATGACGGCCACACCCACGTGGGCAAGAGCCACTCGCACTGAGCCTGTCGACCGCGAGCGATCCGCGCATATCGCGGGAACTGGGCTAGGCTTGCTCTGCACAGTGCAACACCCACGGTATGTCACCGGTTCCCAGAGGAAGATACGCATGTCTGGAAAGTTCGAACTGAAGAAGGCCAAAGACGGCCAGTTCTATTTCAATCTGCTGGCCGGCAATGGCCAGGTCATTCTCAGCAGCGAGATGTACAAGGCCAAGGACTCGGCACTCAACGGCATCGACTCGGTCAAGAAGAATGCCCAGCGCGAAGGGGCGTTCGAGACCAAGATCTCGAGTAACGACAAACACTATTTCGTGCTCAAGGCCACCAACGGCCAGGTCGTCGGGCAAAGCCAGATGTACAGCAGCGCCTCGGCCTGCAAAGGCGGCATCGAGTCCGTGCAGAACAACGCACCCGGCGCCGAGACGGACGACCAGAGCGCCTAGTCTGCCGGCTTCCTGAACAGGTAGAAGAGATTGGGCTCGCTGATCAGGTAGAGATTGCCCGCCTGGTCCGAAGCGATGCCCTCGGCCTGCGGCACGCCGTGCTGCAGGCCATGCTGGCCGCGCAGCAACGACAGGGTGCTGACCGGCTCACCTGCCGCATTCAGTTCGATCACCAGCCGCGATTCGTCGGACAGGGCCAGCAGGTGGCCGGTGGCCGAATCGAAATCCAGGCTCGACAGGTCACGGACGAACAGGCGCGCATCGCGTTTCGGGTCGGTGTTGACCTGCAACGCCAGCGGCTTGCTCTCGTCGATGTGCGGGAAACCCAGTACTTCGAAGATCCGCACCGGATCACGCTCCTTGGCCACCAGCAAACGCTGGCCCTGCGCGTCGTAGGCCAGCCCCTCGAAGCCCTTGTTGCCGTTGCGCCCGATGCCCAGTGACAGCTGCTGGAAGTCGGCGGCGTCGAGCACAGCGGTGTCATCGTCGATCCGCACCTTGACCAGACGCTGCTCGCGCTCGTCGGCGATCACGTAGGTGCCTGGCCCCACGTACTCGATGGCCTCGGGATCGCCGAACCCCTCTAGGTCGATCGTGCGCAGGAGCTCGCCCTGCAGGTTCAGCTCGATCACCCTGGCCGGCTTGTTGGTGACGCTGAACAGGCTGCTCCGGTCCGGATCGTAGGTCAGTGCCGAGACGTCGCGGATATCGGCGATGGGCCTGGCCTCGATCACCACCCGGTAGTCGCCGAGCCACAGCGACTGCTCGCGCCACTGCGCGCCATGCTGCCATTCCTGCACCGAGAACCAGGCGCGCTCGAACAGCCGGTACTGCTGGGCCAGCACGGCACCGCCCAGCAGGATGAACAGCAGCAGGTAGAGCCAGGGGTTGATGGAAAGCAGGCGGCGCATGGCGGTTTTCTCTTACGACCACGGAAAAGCCCGCCACAGCATTGCTGCGGCGGGCATGCAGAACGTCACGATCAGTTGATCAGCTCGACCCGGTCGACGTCGATCTCACGGCTGTTGAAGTCCTTGTCGACTTCACCGGTCAGGCGCACCTTGGCGGTTTCCGAGACCTTCTGGGCCGGCCAGTCTTCGTCGTCGATCTCGACCTGAATGGTGCCGGTGGCGTCCTTGAATTCATAGAGCTCGTCCTGCAGGCGCTTGACGATCTGGCCTTCCAGCACCACCTGGGTATCGTCGGCAGCCTGCAGCGCGGCGGATACGGTAGTGACCTGCGGCGTGGCGCCGGGGCCGGTGTAGCCAGTGGCGAAAGCGGCAGTGCTGAGCAGCGGCAGGACCATCAGGGCGAGAGCGGTACGTTTCATGGCGTGAACCTCGTTGTTCGTAAGTGACGGGGTCAGACTAGTGCCGCTAGCTGAAGCCAGACTGAATCGGCGCTTAAGCCAAGCTTAATCCGCCACCCCGCTCAGCCCGCCTTCGCGGTGGGCTTGCTGAATACGTAGAACAGGTTGGGTTCGGCGACGATATAGATGTTGCCTTCCTCGTCCATGGCCACGCCCTCGGCCTGCTCGATCCCGTCCTCCAGCCCGTTGAGGCCGCCATTGAGGCTGAGAAAGCTGACCGGCCTGCCGGCACGATCCACTTCCAGCAGCATGCGCGACTCGTCGGACAGCACCAGCAGATGACCGGTCCGCCCGTCGACGCTCAGCGAGGAGATGTCGCGCAGCCCGAGATGTTGCGCCGCCAGGGGCTGCAGCGCCCCGACGCTGCCGTCCTCGCCCGGGAACGGCAGGCTGAACAGGCCCAGCGGCCCACGCTCCTTGCCCAGGATCACGCTGTGGCTGCGCGAATCCCAGCCCAGCCCTTCGAAGCCCTTGTTGCCGGCATCGGCGAAGCCCAGATCGAAGCCGGCAAGACCGGCGGCATCGAGCGCCAGATCATCGTCCTTCAGGGTGAAGGTGGTGAGCTGGCGGCGACGTTCGTCGACGATGCCCATCAGGCCGTTGTCCATCACCTCGACGCCTTCCGGGTTGGCGAAGCCTTTCAGCTCGATGCGCCGCAGAATCTCGCCCTGGAGCGACAGCTCCACCAGCAGGGGATGCTTGCCCGTGACGGTGAACAGGGTCCTGGTCACCGGGTTGTAGGTCAGCCCGGAGGTCTCATCCTTGTCCAGGCCGCTCAGGGCCTTGGCCTGGATCACCGCGCGGTAGCCCGGCAGCCACACGCTGGCCAGGCGATCGACCAGGGGCGTGGAGCGCTCCTGCAGCCAGAGCCGGGCACGATCATCCCAATGCTGGGTGAGTACCAGAGCGCCTAGCGCCACGAACGCCAGGGCCGCCAGGCAAAGGCCCTGGCGGCGAATACGCGGGAAGGATGAGGACATCGGCGACTACTCGACTGCATGGGAACGATACGACGTCCACTGTCGCCAGAAGTTGCACCAGCCAGGGCGCAACCTGCTCTCGCACTGGCGAGCGGGCCGCAGCGGGACCCGGCTCGACAGTGCGTGCCGAAGCCTTATAGCACGCGGCTGGTGAAACGACTGTGACCGACCAGCTCCAGCACCAGCTCGTCCCCCTTGTTCAGCGCGCCGACACCAACCGGCGTACCGGTCAGGATCACATCGCCCGGCTGCAGGGAGAAGTGCCCGGCCATGTGCTGGATCATCGACAGAATGGGGTTGAGCATGTCACGGCTGTTGCCGTCCTGACGGGTCTCGCCGTTGATCTCCAGGCGAATGCCGATGTCGGCCAGGTCCTCAAGGGCGTCGCCCGGCACGAACGGCGCCAGCACGCAGGCACCGTCGAAGCTCTTGGCGATTTCCCAGGGGTAACCTTTCTCCTTGAGCTTGGCCTGGACGTCACGCAGGGTCAGGTCCAGTGCCGGGGCGAAACCGCTGATCGCATCGCGCACTTCCTCGGCATCCGGCTTCTTCGACAGAGGCTTGCCGATCAGCACGGCGATCTCCGCCTCATAGTGCACCGAACCACGTTCCTCGGGGATGCTGAAGCCATCGTCGAGAGGAACCACGCAGGAGCCCGGCTTGATGAACAGCAGCGGTTCGCTGGGTACCGGGTTGTTCAGCTCCCTGGCGTGCTCCGCGTAGTTGCGGCCGATGCAGACGACCTTGCCAAGGGGAAAGTGGACGGTGGTTCCGTCGACGTACTGGTGCTGATAGCTCATCACCGACTCCTGTGTGTTGTTGTTCGTGGATGCCTGGCTTGTGGCCAGAGGTCGTACATTAACCAAGCTCGGGGCGGCCTGCACGGCATACGAAAACGCCCATCGTGTGGATGGGCGTTCGGGTCAGGCGAAGATCTTGCCGGGGTTCATGATCCCGTTGGGATCGAACACCGCCTTGATCGCCTTCATGCAGGCGATTTCCGCCTCGGAACGGCTGTACTGCAGGTAATCGCGCTTGGTCATGCCGACGCCGTGCTCGGCGCTGATCGAGCCGTTGTACTTCTCGACGATCTCGAACACCCACTTGTTGACCACCGCGCACCTGGCGAAGAAGTCTTCCTTGCCCAGCGCCTCGGGCTTGAGGATGTTCAGGTGCAGGTTGCCGTCGCCGATATGGCCGTACCAGAGCACGTCGAAGTCCGGGTAGTTGGCCGAGACGATGTCGTCGATGTCCCTGAGGAACGACGGCACCTGGCCGACCGTGACGGAGATGTCGTTCTTGTACGGCGTGAAGTGGCTGATGGTCTCGGAGATGTACTCGCGCAGCTTCCACAGGTTTTCCAGCTGCTGCTGGCTCTGGCTCATCACGCCGTCGAGGACCCAGCCCTGCTCGACGCAATGCTCGAAGGTGGCCAGGGCCCCGTTGGCCACGTCCTCGTTGAGCGCCTCGAACTCCAGCAGGGCATAGAACGGCGTGCGACTCTCGAACGGCGCCGGCACGTCGCCACGGGCGAGGATCTTGTCCAGACACTTGTCGGAGAAGAACTCGAACGCGGTCAGGTCGAGCTTGCCCTGGAAGGCATGCAGCACCGGCATGATCGAGTCGAAGTCGGATGTGCCGAGGACCATCGCGGTGAGGTTCTTCGGCGCGCGCTCCAGGCGCATGGTGGCTTCGACGACGAAGCCCAGGGTGCCCTCGGCGCCGATGAACAGCTGGCGCAAGTCGTAACCGGTGGCGTTCTTGATCAGGTCACGGTTGAGTTCGAGCAGCTCGCCGCTACCGGTGACGACCTTCAGGCCGGCGACCCAGTTGCGCGTCATGCCGTAGCGAATCACCTTGATACCGCCGGCATTGGTGCCGATGTTGCCGCCAATCTGGCTGGAACCCGAGGAGGCGAAGTCCACCGGGTAGTACAGGCCCTGTTCCTCGGCGAACAGCTGCAATTGCTTGGTCACCACGCCCGGCTGGCAGACCACGGTGCGGTCGTACTCGTTGAATTCGACGATGCGGTTCATGTAGTCGAAGGACACCACCACTTCGCCATGGGCGGCCACGGCGGCGGCGGACAGGCCGGTACGGCCACCGGACGGGACCAGGGCAATCCTGTGCTGATTGGCCCAGCGCACGATGGCCTGGACCTGCTCGGTGGTCTTGGGAAACACGATGGCCGAAGGGGCTGGGGTGTACTGCTTGGTCCAGTCCTTGCCGTAGGTCTGCAGCGCGTCGGCATCGGTCAGCACCTTGCCGGACTCGACCAGCGTCTTCAGTTCTTCGATCTGGGCCGCGGTAGTCATCACGTGAACTCGCAAAGGATTCATGGTCGCCCTGAGAACCATTCAGGTCGCAACCGAGCATTGAAAATGGCGAACATGCTAGCATACGTCCCCCGTGAATCGAGCGACGCAGCGATCCGCGGGCGTTGGCTGAGCCTCTCAGCCCTTCCCTGAAAACATCCCGTGGGACAACAGGTACTCCGATGAGCAAGACCTCTCTCGACAAGAGCAAGATCAAGTTCCTTCTTCTCGAAGGCGTTCACCAGAACGCCGTGGACACGTTGAAGGCCGCCGGCTACACCAACATCGAGTACCTCAAGACGGCCCTGTCGGGTGAGGAGCTGAAAGAGAAGATCGCCGACGCCCACTTCATCGGGATCCGTTCACGCACCCAGCTGACCGCCGAGGTCTTCGACTGTGCGAAGAAACTGGTCGCCGTCGGCTGCTTCTGCATCGGCACCAACCAGGTCGACCTGGACGCGGCCCGCGAGCGCGGTATCGCCGTGTTCAACGCCCCCTATTCCAACACCCGCTCGGTCGCCGAACTGGTGCTGGCCGAGGCCATCCTGCTGCTGCGCGGCATCCCCGAGAAGAATGCCTCCTGCCATCGCGGTGGCTGGATCAAGTCGGCGGCCAACTCCTTCGAAATCCGTGGCAAGAAGCTGGGGATCGTCGGCTACGGCTCCATCGGCACCCAGCTCTCGGTCCTCGCCGAGGCACTGGGCATGCAGGTGTTCTTCTACGACACCGTGACCAAGCTGCCGCTGGGCAACGCCACGCAGATCGGCGATCTGTACGAGCTGCTGGGCCTGTGCGACATCGTCTCGCTGCACGTGCCGGAACTGCCTTCCACCCAGTGGATGATCGGCGAGAAGGAAATCCGCGCCATGAAGAAGGGCGGCATCCTGATCAACGCGGCACGCGGCACCGTGGTCGAGCTGGACCATCTGGCCAATGCCATCAAGGACGAGCACCTGATCGGCGCCGCCATCGACGTGTTCCCGGTCGAGCCCAAGTCCAACGACGAGGAGTTCGCCAGCCCGCTGCGTGGCCTGGACCGCGTGATCCTGACCCCGCACATCGGTGGTTCCACCGCCGAGGCGCAGGCCAACATCGGCCTGGAAGTCGCCGAGAAGCTGGTCAAGTACAGCGACAACGGCACCTCGGTGTCCTCGGTCAACTTCCCTGAAGTGGCCCTGCCGGCACACCCGGGCAAGCACCGCCTGCTGCACATCCACGAGAACGTCCCTGGCGTGATGAGCGAAATCAACAAGGTGTTCGCCGACAACGGCATCAACATCTCCGGCCAGTTCCTGCAGACCAACGAGAAGGTCGGCTACGTGGTGATCGACGTCGACGCCGAGTACTCCGACCTGGCGCTGGAAAAACTGCAGCACGTCAACGGCACCATCCGCAGCCGCGTACTGTTCTAAGCACGCCGCAGCCAGCAAGAAGGGAGGCCTCGGCCTCCCTTTTTCATTGCGCGCACGCCACGCCGGCCCGGGCTAGCGGGACGCCTCCAGCCGCACCAGCTCGGCCCTCGCCTCGTCCAGCTGCGTTTCATTGAATACCTTCACCCCGGCGCGCTTCAGCAAGGCCGCCGTGACGCCTTCCCCCGCCACCCGCACGCCGCTGAAGCTGCCGTCATAGTTCTCCAGGTTGCCGCACGACGGGCTCCGCGCCTTGAGCAGGGCCAGGCGGATGCCATGCTCACGCACCAGCGCCAGCGCCTGCTCGGCCCCGTCGACGAACGCGGCGGTGACATCCTCGCCCTCGACGGTCAGCACCGCCAGCTCACCGTCCAGCACCGCACCGCCTCGACCGCCACGGATTTCCGCCGGTGCGCGCGGGGTCGGCAGGCCACCCGCCACCTCCGGACACAACGCCACGACCCGCCCCTCGTCCAGCCATCGCTGCAACTGATCGAAAGGGCCATGGGCACCTCCGTCATAGCGCACGCGATGCCCGAGCAGGCAGCGACTGACCAGGATCTTCTGCATCGACTCTCTCCTTTGCTGCCACCAGAGTAACCAGCAGTAACACCCTTGTCAGCCCAGACCGAGGCGTCTGGCAAACTGCCTGCACGCCGCTGCCCACAGGACGTAAGGGCCTATCCTTCGGCGGGAAACGGCGCTCACCCATGGCGCGGCAGGCGGCGCCACACCAGACTTGCGCGGCCAACCAGGGAGGTTCCCGTTCATGTCCATCGCACTTCGTACGCTTGTCCTGCCGCTGCTGTGTCACGCGGCATTGTTTGCCCCTTTCGCCCAGGCCGACCTGCGCGCACTGGAGGACGAGAGCCTGAGCCAGATCAGCGGCCAGGCCGGCATCACCATCCGCCTCGACCTGATGGCGCGCATCGACGAAGTACGCTGGCAGGACGACGGCGGCAGCCTGTCGCTGCGCAACGTGAAGATCGACAACGGCTGCCTCACCCCTGTCGATTGCGACGGCTACATCCTCGGCCCGGCCCAGCTTGGCGCCAGCATTCCGGCCCTGGGCATCGAGGTGCCGACCCTGGAAGTGGATGTGGTCAAGGGCAGCGGCGGCCAGAGCCAGCTGCAGCTGAAGCTGCCCAACCTGACCGCGATCAACCAGCAACTCGGCCCGCTGGGCAAACTGGTGATCCGCGCCCGCGTGGCCAGCGACCTGTACATCGGCGACAACAGCATCGGCAACGTCGCCGTGCGCGACCTGCGCGACATCAACGGCACCATCAAGGTCTGGGGACACTGAACGCCCCGGCAAGCCGCTGCGCCCCGCCAGGGGACCCGCCTGGCGGCCCGTCGACTCAGAGCACGTCGGTGCTGCGGCGCCTGAACCAGCCGGTCAGCGACAGGCGTTCACGGCTGGCCGGCAGCACCTCATGGGGCATGTCACCGGACAGAAACAGCGCCAGGGTGCCGGCCTGCGGCATGACGTCATGCTCACGGCCGTCATGCAGGTACAGGCGCAGCGCGCCACCCTGCTCGACCTGCCAGTCGTCATTGAGGTAGAACGCCGCCGACACCGTGCGCCGATCGTCGTCACGGAAGCGGTCGAGATGGCGCAGGTAGAAAGCCCCCGGTTCATAACAGGCGAAGTGGCACTCGAAGTCCTCGAGCCCGAGGAACAACTCCCGGTTGAGGGTCAGGCGCAGCTCGTCCATCAGTTGCAGATACTGGTCGCACGCGGCGCTCTGCCCCGGCTCCAGCCACTGGATACGATCCCCGCGGATGCCTTCCTGCACCTGCTGGGCGTCACCACGACCGACGCTGGCAGCACTCAGCTCACCACGGCGCTCACGCTTACGGCACTCTGCGGCCAGTTCGCGGGTCAGAACCTCAGGGGCGAAAAGCTCCCGCAACGACCAGCCCTGGCTGGCGAGGTCGTCGATGAGGTTGGCAAAGCGGTGTTGCAGGTCGATGTCGTTCATGGCGGCGATTGTACAGCGCCGGATGGCCCGCCAGACATAGCTCGACAAGCCCCCGCCAGCCACCGAAAATAGCCGGCCGCAGGGCCATGCAGCCGGCCAGGATAGTTTGCCAAGGAGTTTCTCGATGCGCGTTTTGTTTGCCCTGTTGCTGATCGGCCTGGCTCTGCCGGCCCTGGCCGATGAACATCTGCGCCTGTACCAGGCCGCCGGCTGGCCGCAACAGCGTGAACACTTCAACCAGGCCCTCGATGCCGCCCAGCAACGCTACCGCAGCACCCTGCCGCCAGCGGTCTATCAGGCGCTGGTGGACAACAGCAACCGCCGCTTCGCCGCCACTGCCATCGATCAGCGCGCCCAGCATGCCCTGCGCATGGAGCTGGCCGACCCGCAACCGGCGCTGACCTTCTTCCAGGGCGAACTGGGGCGCAAGATCGTCGCCGCCGAACAACTGGCCACGCGCAGCGATCAGCTGGCCAAGTACGCCAACGGCCTGCCGCGCACCGAGGCCGACGCCACCCGCCGCCTGCTGATCCGCCACCTGGCCCAGGCACTGCCGGCCAAGGAAGCCGGAGCCGAGGTCAGCCTGGCGCTCGCCGGCGTGGCGGCCGACAGTCTCAGCCAGATGATCCCCGGCCTGCTCGGCGGCGCTCAGGCGCAAGGCCTGCTCAACGGCCAGCGGGAACGGCTGATGGGGCAGATCGAGCAGGACCTGGACAACACCCTGCTGCACGTCTATCGCGACCTGAGCGATCCCGAACTGGAGCAGTTCGTCGAGTTCGCCCAGTCGGCAGCGGGCAAGGCCTACTACCAGGCCGCCCTCAAGGCCCTGCGCGCCGGCCTTGCCGTGGGCATGAGCAGCGCCGACCTGGAGCCGGCGCCGCAGGGCATCTAGGCCAGGCGCTCGCGGAGAAAGTCGAAGTAGCGTTTCCGCAACGCCTCGCTCTCGTTGGCCAGGTGATGACGCGCTTCGGGCAGGCGCAGGATGCTCGGCTGCTGGAACTTGTCCTGCAGAATCCCGAGGTTGTAGTGCCAGTCCACCGTCATGTCCTGCTCGCCCTGCACGATCAGCGGGCTGTACTGGCTGCGCCCGGCCGCCTCGATGCGCGGCACCCACTGGGTGAGCGCGCCGACCCAGGAGGTCGGCAGGCTGCGCGGCTGCAAGGGGTCGAGGTTGTGCACGAAGTCGATGAAGGTCGCGTCGCTGGAGTTGTCGCTGAAGCGCCGCGGAATCTCGCGCACGAACGGGCTGAGCAGACGGTAGCTGAGCTTCGACCAGCCCCAGGCACGCGGCCGCACCAGCGGTGCGAGCAGAATGCTCTGGCCCAGCTCCGGCCGCTTGCCGTCGGCCAACAGGTAGTCCAGCGCAATCGCCCCACCCGTGCTCTGCCCACACAGGTGCCAGGGCTGCGGCAGGTCCAGTTCGGCGGCCTGCTCGAACAGACCGGCGAGCACCTGCTGGTACTCGGCGAAGTCGCCGATGCTGGCCCGCGCCCCGCTGGACAGGCCATGACCGGGCAGGTCGCAGGCCAGCACGGCGAAATTCATGGCCAGCGCCCAATCGATCACATGGCGATAGAGCCCCATGTGGTCGTAGTAGCCATGCAACAGCAGTACGGTCGCACGCGGCTCGGCCGGCGCCCAGAGTTGCACGGCAATCTGATAGCCGGCGGCATTGAAGCTGCCGAGCCGACTGTCCAGCCCGGCGTAGCGACCGCCCAGATCCAGGCCATAGAAGCTGCGGTAGGCCTGCAGCGCCGGCAGGTCCAGGCGCGCTGCGGCCAAGGGTCGCAGCAGGGGGCGCAGTTGTTCGGGTTGAAACGGCTCAGACATGAGGCTTTCCGTAAGTTGCAGGTTGCCAGGGGCGATCCCGTCGACATCTCCTCGAATGCTGCGATATTCAGCTGCCCGGCGCATCGTGGCAAGCTACACGCCCTTTTTTCGTCGCGATCCGCACCATGCCTCGCCTGTCACGCAAGAACCTGCTCGTCGCCCTGTTCGTCCTGGCCTGCCTGGTCGGCCTGCTGCTGGCCTATCGCTGGTTCGAGACCCGCTACCTGCGCACCTTCGACGAGCGCGCGGCGGTGTTCTCCGGCGCCGCACTGCAACTGCCCGCAGCGCTGTCCGGCCCTGGCGAGATTCGCCTGGTGCACTTCTGGGACCCGGCCTGCCCCTGCAACGTCGGCAACCAGCAGCACCTGGCCGAGCTGATCGAGCACTACGCCCCCAGAGGCGTACAGTTCCACGTGGTACAGAAGCCCGGCAGCCAGGGTCGCCTGCCCGCCGAACTGGCGGCGCTGCAACCGATCGACGAGATGCCTGGCAGCGCCGAGCTGCCCGCCAGCCCGGCGGTGGCGATCTGGGACCGCGAGGGCCAGCTGGCCTACTTCGGCCCCTACAGCGAAGGGCTGGTGTGCAACTCCAGCAACAGCTTCATCGAGCCCATACTCGAAGCCCTGGAGGCCGGGCGCAAGGTCGACGCCAGCAACACCCTGGCGGTCGGGTGCTTCTGCGAATGGGCCGAGGCAAACAAAGACTGACCCGCAGGCTGGGTTACGCCGCCACCAGAACGTCGACCGGCAAGCCAGCTTGCATCAGCGCCTCAAGCGCCCGTCATCAGCCTCGACCGCGTGGTGTGCCGCCCTGCCAGCGGCGGAAGGCCCGGTAGAACGGTGACAGTTCGGCGAAGCCGCAGGCCCGTGCGACCTCTCGCACGCTCAGGCCCTGATCCAGCAGGCGCAACGCACACAACCGCCGCACTTCATCGTGCAGCAGCCGAAAGCTGCTGCCCTGCTCGCTCAGCGCTCGCTGCAAGGCACTGCGGTTGCTGCCCAGGGCCTGCGCGCACGCCTGCAGCGTGCAGGTCGTGGCGCCGATATTGAGCTCCAGCCAGTAGCGCACCCGTGCCAGCAGCTGGTTCTCCACCAACCCGGCCAGTTGCTTCTCGGCTTCCTCGCTGAGCACCTCGAACAAGCGTGGGCTGGCGCTGCGCGACGGTCGCGCGAGCAGCGCACGGGGCAGGATCAGCGCATCGTGCACCTGCGCGAAGCGCGGTTCGACGCCGAGCAGGCGCCGATGCTCGCCCAGCCTGCGTGGCGCGCGGTGACGAAAGTCGACGCCGAGCAGCGGCAGTTCACCGCTGGCAGCGGCGAGCATCTTCATCAGCAACACCGCCAGGCATTCCATCTGCTGACGCAACGAGCCGACCTCGCGGTAGTTGAGGTCGATCACCAGGCGCACCTGCTCGCCCTCCTCCTCCAGCCGCGCGGCGAAACCACCGGAGAGGATGTGCTGGAAACGCACGAAGGCCTGCAGCCCCTGGCGCAGATCACGGGCGGCCAGGAGCAGGTAGCCGACCACGTCCATCGGCCGTGGCTGCATCATTTCCCCCAGGTGCAGGCCGATGTCGGCATCGCCGGTGATACCCTCCAGCGCCTGCCAGAAGCGCGGCGCGTTGTCGTGATCCTCACGCGCTTCCAGCAGCGGCGCGGCCAGGGCCACACCGGCATATGCCTGCCGATAGGTGTGGGTCGGATCGAGCCCAAGTGCCGTCAGGGCCTCGTAGAGCAGGCGGCGCAACGTCGACGAATGGGTCAGGGCGACGAACTCGTGGGTGACCATGCTGGCTCCTCGGCATGAATTGACCATAGACTTTCATCGCTGCAGCATCTGGTCAATGTTGTCGCCACGGCTTCTGCGCAGAATGCAGCCCGACGCATCTCCCATAACAACAAGGACCGCTCGATGAAACGCTCCCTGACCGCCCTTGCCCTGCTCGTTGCCGCCGCAGCGGGCGGCCTGACCTGGTACCTGCACGACAAGCAACCGCAGCGCGATGGCGAGCTGGTGCTCAGCGAGCTGCACGCCCCGGTCACGGTCAACTACGACGAACTGGGTGTCCCGCACATCCGTGCCGAGAACGAGGCCGACCTGTATCGCGCCCTGGGCTACGTGCACGCCCAGGACCGCCTGTTCCAGATGGAGCTGCTGCGGCGTCTGGCCCGTGGCGAACTGGCCGAAGTGCTGGGTGAGAAGCTTGTGCCTACCGACCGCCTGTTCCGCTCCCTGGAGCTGGGTCGCCACGCCGATACCTATGCCACCCGCCTGGACGCCGACAGCCCGTCCGTGCAGGCCCTGCAGAACTACCTCGATGGCATCAACCAGTACCAGGCCAGCCGCCCGCTACCGGTGGAATTCGACCTGCTGGGCATCGAGCCGCGCCCCTTCACCGTCGCCGACACCCTGAGCGTCGCCGGCTACATGGCCTACAGCTTCGCCGCTGCGCTGCGCACCGAGCCCCTGATGAGCCACGTGCGCGACAGCCTGGGCACGGATTACCTCAAGGTCTTCGATCTCGACTGGCACCCGGACGGTGTAGTCGGCAGCACCCTGAGCGCCGGCGACTGGAAGGACCTCTCCGCCCTCGCCCAGCTCAGCGACACGGTCCTGGCCGACAGCGGCCTGCCGCAGTTCGAAGGCAGCAACGCCTGGGCCGTGTCCGGCAGCCGCACCGCCAGCGGCAAACCCCTGCTGGCCGGCGATCCGCACATTCGCTTCTCGCTGCCGGCGGTGTGGTACGAGGCGCATCTGCAGGCGCCCGGCTACGAACTCTACGGTTACCACCATGCGCTGATCCCCAGTGCCATGCTCGGCCACAACCGGGACTTCGCCTGGAGCCTGACCATGTTCCAGAACGACGACCTCGACCTGATCGCCGAGCGCGTCAACCCGGACAACCCCAACCAGGTCTGGTACCAGGGCCGCTGGGTCGACCTGGAGCAGCGCACGGAAACCATCCAGGTCAAGAATGCTGCGCCCGTGCAGCTCACCCTGCGCCGCTCGCCGCACGGACCGATCATCAACGATGCCCTGGGCCAGACCAGCGGCAGCACGCCAATCGCCATGTGGTGGGCCTTCCTGGAGACCGACAACCCGATCCTCGACGCCTTCTACCAGTTGAACCGTGCCAATACCCTGGACAAGGCCCGCGCCGCCGCCGAGAAGATCGAAGCGCCCGGCCTCAACGTGGTCTGGGCCAATGCCGCCGGTGACATCGGCTGGTGGGCGGCCGCCAAGCTGCCGCTGCGCCCGGCCGGGGTCAACCCGACCTTCATTCTCGACGGTGCCAGCGCCGAGGCGGACAAGCTCGACTACCACCCCTTCAGCGCCAACCCGCAGGAAGAGAACCCGGCACGCGGCTATATCGTCTCGGCCAACTACCAGCCGGTGCCGGCCAGCGGCATCGAGATTCCCGGGTACTACAACCTGCCCGACCGCGGCCAGCGCCTCAATCAGCGGCTGAGCGACGCCTCGGTGAAGTGGGACCTGCACAACAGCCAGGCCCTGCAACTCGATACCGGCACCGACTACCCCATGCGCGTGCTGACGCCGATCCTCGACGAGCTGCGCGCCGCCGCCCAGGGCGAGCAGGAGCAGGCCATGGTGCAGGCCCTCGCCGACTGGAACGGCGAGCATCCGCTGGACTCGGTGAGCGCCACCCTGTTCAACCAGCTGCTCTATCAGCTGGCTCACGAGGCCATGGCCGATGAGCTGGGCGACGCCTTCTTCGACAGCCTGCTGCAAAGCCGCGTGCTCGACGTCGCCCTGCCGCGCCTGACCGCCGATGCGACGTCGCCCTGGTGGCATCGCCAGGGTGGCAGCGGCGAGGAAACCCGTGCGCAGATCGTCGCCGACGCCTGGCGCGCCAGCCTGGCACACCTGCGCGAGCAGTTCGGTGATGATCCTGCCGCCTGGCAATGGGGACGCGCCCATACCCTGACCCACACGCACCCGCTGGGCCAGCAGCAGCCACTGGCCTGGCTGCTGAATGCCGGCCCGTATGCCGCCCCGGGCAGCCACGAGGTGCCGAACAACCTCTCGCACAAGATCGGTCCGGCCCCCTGGCAAGTGGTCTACGGCCCCTCGACCCGCCGTCTGGTCGACCTGGCCGATGCCAGCACGGCACTCGGCAGCAACCCCGTGGGCCAGAGCGGCGTGCCGTTCGACCCGCACTACGCCGACCAGGCCGCCGGCCATGTACTGGGCGTCTACCGGCCGCAGCACCTGAGCGAAGCGGACATGACGGCCAACAGCCAGGGCACGCTCAGGCTGCTGCCCCGCTGAGCACCGCCCGGCCTGCGCCTGCTGCGTCGCAACGACCAGCCTCCCCCGCGCAGCCGGGCCTGCCTGCCCCACTCACAGCGTGGTGCGCCACCGGTGCATCACGCTGCACGCTGGTGCACAGCACCCGCAAAGACCGCCCTTCTGCGCTCCCCAGTGCGCCGCAAACCCCAGGAAACAAGGGCTTCACGCCCATGTAAGAAAACTGGCACACGCCCTGCATAGGCTAAGGCAATCCAGGTTTTGGGGGCCTTGGTACAGGCAGGCCGGGGAATCCCCTTCTTTATTCGACGCGGACGCCGCGTCACCGCAGTACGCCGCCGCTCATCCACGGGCACGGCGTCACCCGTTTCGGGGACCTTGGTACAGGCAGGCCGGGGAATCCCCTCTTTATTCGACGCGAACGCCGCGTCATGGCAGTCCGCCGCCGCTCATCCATGGGCACGGCGTTACCCGTTTCGGGGACCTTGGTACAGGCAGGCCGGGGAATCCCCTTCTTTATCTGGGACGCAGCGCAAGCTGCACGCGCCAGCGTCCATCCTCCTGCGCACCGCGCCACTCCCCGTCCAGCGGACGGGGCGACACCAGTACCAGCAGCAGGTCCCGCCCGTCGCGCTCCACGCGCCAGTTCACCAAGCCCAGCGGCAAGCTCAGGCGCCCCTCGCGGACACGTCCATAGGCATCCTCGAAGCGATACCTCAGCGCACCGTCGGCGTGCTCGGCCAGCGCCTGCGGCTCGCGGTTGAACCAGAGCTGCACCCCCTGCTCCCAGGGCTCGACCTGCTCGATACGCAAGCGGGGCGGGTCGAACGCGCGGCCGATCATGCTGCCGACGAGAAAGGCGATGAGCATCACCGAGGCCATGAAACGCCAGCGCAAACGCGGCCGTGGATCCTCAGGCGGCGTAGAATGGCGCTCATCCCAGTGCTCGGAGTGCTGCATGTTCCACGTCATCCTCTTTCAACCGGAAATCCCGCCCAATACCGGCAACATTATCAGGCTGTGCGCCAACAGCGGCTGTCGGTTGCACCTGATCGAACCACTGGGTTTCGAGCTGGACGACAAGCGCCTGCGCCGCGCCGGGCTGGATTACCACGAATACGCCACGCTCGAACGCCACGCCGATCTGCAGAGCTGCCTGGACAGCATCGGCCAGCCGCGCGTGTTCGCCTTTACCACCAAGGGCTCGCAGCCGTTCCACGAGGTCGCCTACCAGCCCGGCGACGCCTTCCTGTTCGGCCCGGAAAGCCGGGGCCTGCCGGAAGAGGTGCGTAACGTTCTGCCGGTGGAGCGACGCGTGCGCCTGCCGATGCGCGCCGGCTGCCGCAGCCTGAACCTGTCCAACACCGTGGCGGTGACCGTCTACGAGGCCTGGCGCCAGAACGGCTTCGCCGACAGCGAATGAAGCGGATAAAGAAAAAGCGCCCCTGAGGGCGCTTTTTTCATCCGAGCCGCTCGCCTCAGTGGGCAGTGGTCTCGGCCTGGCCTTCCTGCTGCATGCGCTGCAGTTCCTGGGCGTACAGGGCATCGAAGTTGACCGGAGAGAGCATCAGTGCCGGGAACGAACCACGGGTCACCAGGCTGTCCAGCGCTTCGCGAGCGTAAGGGAACAGGATGTTCGGGCAGAAGGCGCCGAGGGTGTGGCTCATGGACGCGGCGTCCAGGCCCTTGATCAGGAAGATACCGGCCTGCTGCACTTCGGCGATGAAGGCCACTTCTTCACCGTTCTTGACGGTCACCGACAGGGTCAGCACCACTTCGTGGAATTCGCCTTCCAGGGCCTTCTGCCGCGTGTTCAGGTCCAGGCCGATGCTCGGCGTCCACTCCTGGCGGAAGATTTCCGGGCTCTTCGGCGCTTCGAAGGACAGATCCTTGACGTAGATGCGCTGCAGAGAGAACTGCGGGTTTTGCGACTCGGCAGCGGCGGCGCCGCTGTTGGCTTGCTCGGTCATGGCGTTTGCCTTCCTTAACGTTGCGGTTTCAAACGGGGCTCTGCAGCAGGGCGTCGAGCTTGCCGGCGCGCTCCAGGGCATAGAGATCGTCACAGCCACCGACATGGGTGCTGCCGATCCAGATTTGCGGCACCGAGGTGCGTCCGGCCTTGCGGGTCATCTCCGCGCGCACGGCCGGCTGGCCGTCGACACGAATCTCTTCGAAATCCACCCCTTTGCTGGCCAGCAGTTGCTTGGCCCGCATGCAGTAGGGACACCAGTCGCTGGAGTAGATGACCACCGTGCTCATGTCACTTCACCAGCGGCAGGTTGTCGGCGCGCCAGGTCGCGATGCCGCCGGACAGCTTGGCAGCGGTGTAGCCGGCCTTCTGCAGCTCGCGGGCGATGGTGCCGGCGTGCTGGCCAGCAGCGTCGACGACGACGATGGTCCTGGCCTTGTGTTTTTCCAGCTCGGCGATGCGTGCAGTCACCTTGTCGTAGGGGATGTGCAGCGCGTCGACGATATGCCCGGCGGAGAATTCCTTCTGGGCCCGCACATCGAGCACCACGCCCTTGTCGGAGTTGACCAGCGCGGTCAGCTCGCGGCTCGACAGGCTCTGACCGCCCTTGCGCATTTCGGTGACGATCAGCAGCACCAGCAGAACGGCGAACAATCCGCTCAGCACATAGTGGTTAATGATGAATTCAATCAGGTTGGCGAACATCTATAGGGCCCAGGACGGTAAAATGCCGGCCAGTATACACAGCCCCACAGGTCGGCCAAACCCCGTCCGGCAGTGACGCGCCAGGCGCTTGGCCGTAGAATGTCCGGCTTGTTTCCCGTCCATCGACCCAGAGCGAGCCAGCTTTATGAGCGCCACGCCCAAACCCTTGGTTCTGATCATCCTCGACGGCTTCGGTCACAGCGACAACCCCGAGTACAACGCCATCCACGCTGCCAATACGCCGGTCTACGATCGCCTGCGCGCCACCTTCCCGCACGGCCTGGTCTCGGGCAGCGGCATGGACGTCGGTCTGCCGGATGGGCAGATGGGCAACTCCGAGGTCGGCCACATGAACCTCGGTGCCGGGCGCGTGGTGTACCAGGACTTCACCCGCGTGACCAAGGCCATCCGCGACGGCGAGTTCTTCGACAACGCCACGATCAATCAGGCCGTGGACAAGGCCGTTGCCGCCGGCAAGGCCGTGCACATCCTCGGCCTGCTCTCCGATGGTGGCGTGCACAGCCATCAGGATCACATCGTCGCCATGGCCGAACTGGCCGCCAAGCGTGGCGCCGAGAAGATCTACCTGCACGCCTTCCTCGACGGTCGCGACACCCCGCCGAAGAGCGCGCAGCCGTCCATCGAGCTGCTCGACGCCGCCTTCGCCCGCCTCGGCAAGGGCCGCATCGCCAGCCTCACGGGCCGCTACTTCGCCATGGACCGCGACAACCGCTGGGACCGCGTGGAGCAGGCCTACAAGCTGATCGTCGACGGTGCCGGCCAGTTCAGCGCCGCCGATGCCGTGGCAGGCCTGCAGGCTGCCTACGCACGGGGCGAGAGCGACGAGTTCGTCAAGGCCACCACCATCGGCGACGCGGTACAGGTCGAAGACGGCGACGCCGTGGTGTTCATGAACTTCCGCGCCGACCGTGCGCGCGAGCTGACCCGCGCCTTCGTCGAGCCCGGTTTCAAGGAATTCGAGCGCAAGCGCGCGCCACAGGTCGGTTTCGTCATGCTCACCCAGTACGCGGCGAGCATCCCGGCGCCTGCGGCATTCGCGCCGGAAGCACTGACCAACGTGCTCGGCGAGTACCTGGCGAAGAACGGCAAGACCCAGCTGCGCATCGCCGAAACCGAGAAATACGCCCACGTCACCTTCTTCTTCTCCGGCGGCCGTGAAGAGCCGTTCGAGGGCGAAGAGCGCATCCTCATCCCCTCCCCGGACGTCGCCACTTACGACCTCAAGCCGGAAATGAGCGCGCCGGAAGTGACCGACAGGATCGTCGACGCCATCGAGAATCAGCGTTTCGACGTGATCATCGTCAACTACGCCAACGGCGACATGGTCGGCCATACCGGCGTGTTCGAGGCTGCGGTCAAGGCCGTGGAGACCCTGGACAGCTGCGTCGGCCGCATTGCCGAGGCGCTGGAGAAGGTCGGCGGCGAAGCGCTGATCACCGCCGACCACGGCAACGTCGAGCAGATGGAAGACGAGTGCACCGGCCAGGCGCACACGGCCCACACCTGCGAGCCCGTGCCGTTCATCTACGTCGGCAAGCGCCCGGCGCGCATCCGCGAAGGCGGCGTGCTGGCTGACGTGGCGCCCACCCTGCTGAAGCTGATGGGCCTCGAGCAGCCGGCGGAGATGACCGGCAAGAGCATCGTCGAACTCGACTAGCACGCAGGCCACGGGCCGCTGCACGTCACGCTCGTCGGCCAGGCGCAGACTGCGTGAAGCGGCGCTGGTCGACAGAAAACAAGAAACGCCCCGCGCCATGAGGCCTGGGGCGTTTTTTTTGCCCGGCGGCGCGGGCATACTAGGCCTCAGCCTCAATTCACCTTCCGGTGCCGCCCCGTCCATGCTTCGCATTCTTGCCCTGATCCTGCTCAGCAGCCTGATCGCACCCGCCTTCGCCGATCAGCGCGCCGATACCCAGCGCCAGCTGGAAGCCGCGCGCCAGGATGTCGCCGAACTGAAGAAGATGCTGGAAAAACTGCAGCAGGAGAAATCCGGCGTCCAGCAGCAGCTGAAGAAGACCGAAACCGAGATGGGCGAGCTGGAAGGTCAGGTCAAGGACCTGCAGCACGAGCTCAAGGACAGCGAGCAGGAAATCCAGCGCCTGGATCAGGAGAAAAAAAAACTCCAGAGCGCGCGCACTGAGCAGCAGCGACTGATTGCCATCCAGGCGCGGGCCGCCTACCAGAGCGGGCGCCAGGAGTACGTCAAGCTGCTGCTCAACCAGCAGAACCCGGAAAAGTTCTCGCGCACCCTGACCTATTACGACTACCTCAGCCACGCCCGCCTCGAACAGCTCTCGGCATTCAACGAGACCCTGCGCCAGCTGGCCAACGTCGAACAGGAAATCGCCAGCCACCAGGCTCAGCTGCAGACGCAGAAAGCCGGCCTGGATGAGCGCCACGCCAAGCTCGCCGACGTGCGCAAGCAGCGCCAGCAGGCGCTGGCCAAGCTCAACAGCGAGTTCGCCAACCGCGACCAGCGACTCAAGGCCCGTCAGCAGGAGCAGGCGGAGCTTGGCCGCGTGCTCAAGACCATCGAGGAAACCCTGGCGCGCCAGGCCCGCGAAGCGGAAGAGGCACGCAAGCGCGCCCTGGTCGCTCAGCAGGCCCGGTCGGACAGCTCCGTCAGCGGCCCCGTGGTCACGTCCGGCGCCACCTACGGCGGCCCCTTTTCCAGCGCTCGCGGCAAACTGCCATGGCCCGTCGATGGCCGTTTGGTAGCACGCTACGGAACCCCACGCGGCGGCGACGCTCGTACTAAGTGGGACGGCGTGCTGATCGGCGCACCCGCCGGCAGCCAGGTGCGCGCCGTGCATGGTGGCCGCGTGGTGTTCGCCGACTGGTTGCGTGGCGCCGGCCTGTTGGTCATTCTCGATCACGGCAATGGTTATCTGAGCCTGTACGGCCATAATCAGAGCCTGCTCAGGAATGCAGGGGACGTGGTCAAGGCCGGCGACCCCATCGCCACCGTTGGCAAGAGCGGTGGCCAGGAAACATCGGCGCTGTACTTCGCCATTCGCCAGAACGGTCGCCCGAGTGATCCGGCACAGTGGTGCCGCGCGCAGGGATAAGCGCTTCATCCATTTAGGAGTTGTCTTAATGTCTCATCGCTTTCGCCCCACCTGCCTGGCCCTGGCCCTTGGCCTGCTGCTCGGCGTTCCAGCCCTGCAGGCTGCCGAGCCTGCCCCCGCGCCGGCGGCGGCGAGCAGCAAGGCGCCGCTGCCCCTGGATGAACTGCGCACCTTCGCCGAGGTGATGGACCGCATCAAGGCTGCCTACGTCGAGCCGGTCAGCGACAAGACGCTGCTGGAGAACGCCATCAAGGGCATGCTCAGCAACCTCGACCCGCACTCGGCCTATCTCGAACCCGAGGCATTCGCCGAGCTGCAGGAAAGCACCAGCGGCGAATTCGGCGGCCTGGGCATCGAGGTCGGCATGGAAGACGGCTTCGTCAAGGTGGTCTCGCCCATCGACGACACCCCTGCGTCCACGGCCGGCATCGAGGCCGGCGACCTGATCGTCAAGATCGACGGCCAGCCGACCAAGGGCCTGTCGATGATGGAAGCGGTAGAGAAGATGCGCGGCAAGGCCGGCAGCAAGATCGAACTGACCCTGGTACGCGACGGCGGCCGGCCGTTCGATCTGACCCTGACCCGCGCCGTGATCAAGGTACGCAGCGTGAAGAGCCAGATGCTCGAGGACGGCTACGGCTACCTGCGCATCTCGCAGTTCCAGGTCAACACCGGCGAGGAAGTCGGCAAGGCCCTGAGCAAGCTGCGCAAGGAAAACGGCAACAAGAAGCTGCGCGGCCTGGTCATGGACCTGCGCAACAACCCCGGCGGCGTGCTGCAGGCGGCCGTGGAAGTGGCCGACCATTTCCTCAAGAACGGGCTGATCGTCTACACCGAGGGCCGTCTGGCCAACTCCGAACTGCGCTTCAATGCCGACCCGGCCGATGCCAGCGAGGGCGTGCCGCTGGTGGTGCTGATCAACGGCGGCAGCGCCTCGGCATCGGAAATCGTCGCCGGCGCCCTGCAGGACCACAAGCGTGCCGTGCTGATGGGCACCGACAGCTTCGGCAAGGGCTCGGTACAGACGGTGCTGCCGCTGAACAATGATCGCGCGCTGAAGCTCACCACCGCGCTGTACTTCACCCCGAACGGCCGCTCGATCCAGGCTCAGGGCATCATCCCGGACATCGAGGTGGCACGCGCCAAGCTCACCCGCGAGCAGGACAACGAAGGCGTCAAGGAAGCCGACCTGCAAGGCCACCTGGGCAACGGCAATGGCGGCGCGGACCGCCCGAGCCGGGGCGCACAGGCCGCGCGCACGGACCGCCCGCAGGATCAGGACTACCAGCTGAGCCAGGCACTCAACCTGCTCAAGGGGCTGAGCGTCACCCGCGGCGACTGAAGCGGATCGTGATGCAAGAACGCCGCAGTTTCTCGCGAAACTGCGGCGTTTTCATTGCTGCCGGAAACAGCGACCGTCAGGCGCAGGTAGCGGGCGGTGCGCACGACCGCCCGAGCCGGCCGGCTTACAGATAGCTGTTGGTGATATCGTCGATGAAGCCTTCGTTGCGCAGTTCGTCGAGTGCCTTCTGCAAGCGTTCGATGACCTCGTCGGGCGTGTCCTTGTTCAGCGCCAGGTACAACTCGGCATCGTTGAAGCGCAGCACGGTGTTGAGGCCGCTGACATCTTCCTGCTTGGCCAGGTAGCGGCCCACCGGATCGGTGGTGGCCCACAGGTCGATCTGCCCGCGCACCAGCTTCTTCACGTTCTCCTGATCACGCAGGGCGTTGATCGGCTGCAGGCCCTCGCTCTCCAGGTGCTGGCTGACCGCATCGTTCTTGTACGCGCCGACGCGGTACTTGGCGGCATCCTTGAGGCTCGACACCTTGATGTCGTTACCCGGCGCGGCGAGCAGTACCCAGCCGGTCTTGGCGATCGGGCCGACCCACTTGAACAGCGGCTGACGCTCGGGCGTGTAGGTGGTGGAGAACAGGCCGTAGTTGGGCTTGTCCAGGGTCAGGCGGTAGAGGCGATCCCAGGGGAAGCGCAGGGTCAGGGTGTACTCGATACCGGCGCGCTTGAACATCTCGCGCACGATGTCGGCACTGATGCCGTCGATGCCGTCGTCACGGGCGAAGTTCTTGTCGTCCACCGCCATGTTGAAGGGCGGGAAATTCTCGGTCAGCAGCACCACCTTGTAATCCTGCGGGAGTTCCGCATGCACGGAACCGCAAGCGAGAAACAGGGCGACAAACAGGCTTTTCTTCAGAGTTTTCAGCATAAGACGTACCGCTCGCATGATTTTTGGTTATGGCTAGCGACATCCTTGCATGGGACCGAGCCCGGTCATTGGCACTCAGTGGCTCTGCCATCCATGGCGAGCGCCCGGTTCGTGGCCGGACGCATGTTCGGTGCTTACAGGTAACTGTTGAGAATGTCGTCGACGAAGCCTTCGGCGCGCATCTGCTCCAGCGCAGCCTGCAGCTTGCTGACGATCTCGTCGGGGATATCCTTGTTCAGCGCCAGATACAGCTCGGCACTGTCGAAACGCAGGACAGTCCTCAGACCGGAGATACCTTCCTGCTTGGCCAGGTAGCGCCCGGCGGGATCACCCGTGGCCCAGAGGTCGATCTGTCCGGCCATCAGCTTGCGAGCATTTTCCTGATCACGCAACGAGGTGCTGTGCTCGACGCCCTTCTCGGTCAGGTACTCGGAGATGGCATCGCCCTTGTACGCGCCGATGCGGTACTTCTTGGCCTGGTCCAGGCTGGTCAGGCTGATCGGGTTGTCGCCCTTGGCCAGCAGGACCCAATCGTCCGGGCCGATCGGCCCCACCCACTTGAACAGCTCCTCGCGCTCGGGCAGGCGGGCGGCGACGAACACGCCGTAGCCCGGTTTTTCCAGCGCCAGGTTGTAGATCCGATCCCAGGGGAAGCGCAGCGTCAGGCTGTACTTGACGCCCGCACGCTTGAACATCTCCTTGATGATATCCACGGCGATACCGTCGATATTGTCTTCCTGGGCGAAGTTCTTGCCATTGATGGCCATGTTGTAGGGCGGGAAGTTCTCGGTCAGCAGAACCACGCTGTAGTCGGGGTCCACTTCGGCGCGCGCAGCGCCAGACAGCACCACAAGGGTGCCGGCCATTGCGATCAGCAGGCGTTTGAGCATGGCGTTTCTCTTTCTGTGAATAAGGCAGACTGCATCAGGATAACCGCCATGCCCTCCCCGGCCCAGCGATTACTGGCCGATTGCCTCAATAGCGCGCTTCGATACTCTTCAGTGCACCTTCCGCACGCAGCGACTCCAATGCCTTCTGCAACTTCTGCACCAGCTCGTCCGGCGTCTGCAGATTCAGCGCAAGATAGAGGTCGACCGAGTTCAGGTGCTGAACCACCTTGAGGTTCTCGACGCCTTCCTGACGGGCGGTAAGCGGCCCAGCCTGGCTGGAAGCGATCCACAGATCGATCTGACCTTTGTCGAGCTTCCTGACGTTTTCCGCATCACGCAGCGCGGTCGTGACCTCCAGGCCCCTGTCCAGCAGGAACTGGGTCTTGGCATCGCCCTTGTAGCCACCGATCCGATAACGCCGCGCGTCTTCGATGCTGGCCAGCTGGATCGGGCTATCGCCCTTGGCGAACAGCACCCAGTCGTACCTGGAGATGGGCCCAACCCATTTGAACAGCCCCTCACGCTCGGCGGTACGCGCGGTGGAAAACACCCCGTAACCCGCATCGTCCAGTGTCTGCTGGTACACGCGCTGCCAAGGGAAACGCAGGATCTGCTGGCACTCGACCTCGGCACGCTCGCATACCGCGCGCAGGATGTCGGAGCTGATACCCGTGATCCCGTCGTCACGGGCGTAGTTGGTGCCGGAGACCGACATGTTGAAGGGCGGCATGTTTTCCGTGAGCAGCACCAGCGGCTCGGCACGCGCAAGGCTGAGACCACAGGACAGGACGAAAATAGTCACGAATCGAACAAGGAACATGAAGACTCCGTGTCGAAGATGTTCGACAAAGGGTGACCCTCCACCAGGGGCAGAGAGGCAGGGTTTTAGAGATGATGATTAATGCTAGCTGGATCGCTGGCACTTTGCCGTCGACTCGCCCGCAGCTTTGCGCTGCGGGCAGGTCGACGTGGCGGCAATCAGCGTACGACGATGCCGCGGCTGGCCAGATAGGCCTTGGCTTCCGGCACGGTGTACTCGCCGAAATGGAAGATGCTCGCGGCCAGCACGGCATCGGCCTTGCCTTCGAGGATGCCATCGGCCAGGTGCTGCAGGTTGCCGACACCACCGGAGGCGATCACCGGCACGCGTACCGCTTCGCTGATGGCACGGGTCACGCCCAGGTCGTAGCCGCTCTTCACGCCATCCTGATCCATGCTGGTGAGGAGGATTTCCCCGGCGCCCAGCCCTTCCATCTTGCGCGCCCACTCCACGGCATCGAGGCCGGTCGGCTTGCGCCCGCCATGCGTGAAGATCTCCCAGCGCCCCGGCTCGCCCGGCGCCGATACACGCTTGGCGTCGATGGCGACGACGATGCACTGCGAGCCGAAGCGCGCAGCCGCCTCACCGACGAACTCGGGGTTGAACACCGCGGCGGTGTTGATCGAGACCTTGTCGGCACCGGCATTGAGCAGGTTGCGGATGTCCTGCACGGTACGCACGCCACCGCCGACGGTCAGCGGAATGAAGACCTGGCTGGCCATGCGCTCGACGGTATGCAGCGTGGTATCGCGGTTGTCGACGCTGGCGGTGATGTCGAGAAAGGTGATCTCGTCGGCGCCCTGCTCATCGTAGCGGCGCGCGATCTCCACCGGATCGCCGGCATCGCGGATGTTCTCGAACTTGACGCCCTTGACCACGCGGCCGTTGTCGACGTCGAGGCAGGGGATGATGCGTTTAGCCAGTGCCATACGGTGCTCCCGTAGGGTGGGTGCAACCCACCGATAAAGATTGCGTCAGTTGCGGCGGGTTTCACCCCGCCCTACGGTTCAGCCCTTGAAGCCGTCGCAGAAGCGCTGCGCCTCGGCCACGTCCAGGGTGCCTTCATAGATGGCACGGCCGGTGATGGCGCCGATGATGCCTGGCGAACGCGCCAGCAGCAGCTTCTCGATATCGCCGAGGTTGTGGATGCCACCAGAGGCGATCACCGGGATCTTGCTGGCGGCAGCCAGTGCGGCAGTGGCTTCGACGTTGCAGCCCTGCATCATGCCGTCTTTGGCGATGTCGGTATAAACGATGGCGGACACGCCGTCTGCCTCGAAGCGCCTGGCCAGGTCGGTGGCCTGCACGCTGGAGACCTCGGCCCAGCCGTCGGTGGCGACGAAACCGTCCTTGGCATCCAGGCCGACGATGACCTTGCCCGGGAAGGCCTTGCACGCTTCACTGACGAACTCGGGCTCTTTGACTGCCTTGGTGCCGATGATCACGTAGCTGACGCCAGCGCGCACGTAGTGCTCGATGGTTTCCAGGGTACGGATGCCGCCGCCGATCTGGATCGGCAGGTTGGGGTAGCGCTTGGCGATGGCGGTGACCACTTCGCCATTGACCGGCTGACCTTCGAAGGCGCCGTTCAGGTCGACCAGGTGCAGACGGCGGCAGCCGCCCTCGACCCACTTGGCCGCCATGCTCACCGGGTCATCGGAGAACACCGTGGAATCTTCCATGCGGCCCTGGCGCAGGCGCACGCAGGCGCCGTCCTTCAGATCGATAGCGGGGATAATCAGCATCGGTTGAACCTGCTCAAGTTTGAATTCGGTAAGGCGCTCAGTTCTTCTCGAGCGCCCAGAGGTCGCTCTCGATGCTCTCGAACCTGTCTTTCAGGTGCGCCTGCACATCGAGAATGGCCTTGTTGTAGTAGTGCGGTGCCAGCTCGCGGGTGATCAGGTCCAGCACTTCCTGAACCTCGAAGGTGCCCAGCTGCAGCTCGAAACGTTCATCGAGAAAACGCTGCAACAGCAACAGCGCCGCCTGCTCCTGGGCAGGTTCGAGCGCCAGACTGGGAACCTTGGCCCGCGCCATTACCAGCGACCGTCCCAGGCGATGAAGTTCTGCAGCAACTGCAGGCCGTGGGTGTGGCTCTTCTCCGGGTGGAACTGCACGGCGAAGCGCGAACCCTCGGCCAGCGCGGCGGCGAAGTCCTTGCCATAATGGCCACGGCCGACCACCTGCTGCGGCTTGCCGGCCTCGATGTAGTAGCTGTGCACGAAGTAGAAGCGCGCCTGGTCGGGAATGTCGTGCCACAGCGGATGCTTGACCGCCTGGCTGACTTCGTTCCAGCCCATGTGCGGCACCTTCAGGCGCTCGCCGTCCTCGGCCAGGTCCTTGCCGAAGAAACGCACCTGACCGGGGAACAGGCCGATGCAATCCACACCGTCGTTCTCTTCGCTGCGTTCGAGCAGCGCCTGCATGCCGACGCAGATACCCAGGAACGGCCGGTCGGCGCTGACTTCACGCACCAGCGCATCGAAGCCCAGGCGTCTGATCTCGCCCATGCAATCGCGGATCGCCCCCACACCGGGGAACACCACGCGATCCGCCTCGCGGATCACCTTGGCATCGCTGGTCACCAGTACGCGGCCAGCGCCGACGTGTTCGAGCGCCTTGGCCACCGAGTGCAGGTTGCCCATGCCATAGTCGATTACGGCTACCGTCTGCATTTACAGGCAACCCTTGGTCGACGGCATCTGCCCGGCCATGCGCGGGTCCAGCTCGACGGCCATGCGCAGCGCGCGGCCGAAGGCCTTGAACACGGTCTCGATCTGGTGGTGGGTGTTGTGCCCACGCAGGTTGTCGATGTGCAGCGACACCAGCGCGTGGTTGACGAAGCCCTGGAAGAACTCCTGGAACAGGTCGACATCGAAGTTGCCGACCACCGCGCGGGTGAACGGCACGTGCATCTGCAGGCCGGGACGACCGGAGAAGTCGATCACCACGCGCGACAGCGCCTCGTCCAGCGGCACATAGGAATGGCCATAGCGGGTCATGCCCTTCTTGTCGCCGATGGCCTTGGTGAAGGCCTGGCCCAGGGTGATGCCGACGTCCTCGACGGTGTGGTGATCGTCGATGTGCAGATCGCCCTTGCACTCGATATCGAGGTCGATCAGACCATGACGGGCGATCTGGTCGAGCATGTGCTCGAGAAAGGGCACACCGATGTCGAAGCGCGCCTTGCCGGTGCCATCCAGGTTGATCGAGACCTTGACCTGGGTCTCGAGGGTGTTGCGCTCGACGAATGCCGTACGTTCGGCCATCACCAGCTCCACGAATTACCAACGGAAAAAGGCCGATATTATAGGCGTGCCGGGGGCGCAACGGCTACCGGCGATGGTCGGGCGGGTACAACCGGCAAACGAAAAAGCCCGCGCAGGTCGCAGACCGGCGCGGGCTTTTCGTTACCAGGACGGGTTACTGGAACAGCACGACCGTCTTCTGCAGGGTGATCCATACACCCCAGGCCAGCGGCACGCCGACCACCAGCCAGGCGAACACCGCCACCGGCTTGCTCGACGGATCAGCCGCCCACTCCAGCTCGCTCGCCGCCGGCGCCGACTTCTCGCCATGGGCGCGCTCGGCAGCCAGCTCGGCTTCGTTCATGAAGTACTTCGGCGCCACCGGACGCACCAGGGCGTTGCAGATGAAGCCCAGCACCAGCAGGCCGGAGAGGATGTACAGGGTGATGTCGTAGGCCGCGGCCTTCTCCACACCGATGCTCAGCTGGTACTCGCGCAGGTAGTTGACCAGCACCGGACCCAGCACGCCGGCCACGGCCCAGGCGGTCAGCAGGCGGCCATGGATGGCGCCGACGTTCTGCGTGCCGAACAGGTCGGCCAGGTAGGCCGGCACGGTGGCGAAGCCGCCGCCATACATCGACAGGATCACGCAGAATGCCAGGACGAACAGCGCCAGGCTGCCCAGGTGGCCGAGCATCGGCACCGAGGCGTAGAGCGCCAGCCCCAGGCCGAAGAACACGAAATAGGTGCCCTTGCGCCCGATGAAGTCCGAGCAGGACGCCCAGAAGAAGCGCCCACCGATGTTGAACAGGCTGAGCAGGCCGGTGAAACCGGCGGCGATGGCGGCGATCTCCGCCAGTTGCGCAGCGCTGAGTTCGTTGAAGGCCAGGTCGACACCGATCAGCCTGCCGGCGAAGACTTCCTGCAGCAGCGGCGAAGCCATGCCGATGATGCCGATGCCCGCCGAAACGTTCAGGCACAGAACGGCCCAGACCAGCCAGAACTGCGGCGTCTTCCAGGCGGTATTAACGTGCACGTGACCCTTGGTGATCATGGCGTTGTTGGCCTTGGCCGCCGGGGCGGTCCAGCCAGCCGGTTTCCAGCCGGTCGGCGGTACGCGGTACGCCAGGGCGCCGCCCATCATGAAGACGAAGTAGATCGCCGCCATCACCACGAAGCTCTGCCAGACACCGACGCTGTCCGGCGTGGCGAAGTGGTTCATCAGCATCGCCGCCAGCGGCGCACCGACCATCGCACCACCGCCGAAGCCCATGATCGCCATGCCGGTGGCCATGCCGCGCTTGTCCGGGAACCACTTGATCAGGGTCGACACCGGAGAGATGTAGCCCAGTCCCAGGCCGATACCGCCGATGACCCCGGAGCCCAGCCACAACAGCCAGATCTGGTGGGTATAGATGCCCAGCGCGGAAATCAGCAGACCACCGCACCAGCACAGCGCGGACACGACGCCAGCCTTGCGCGGGCCGGCATGCTCCAGCCAGCCACCCCAGATGGCAGCCGAGCAACCGAGAAAGACGAAGAACAGGGTGTAGACCCAGCCGAGCATGGAGATCTGCCAGTCGCAGTTGCTGGCGAACACCTGCTCGAAGAAGCCCATGTCGGGCGCACAGGCCGTGGCAGCGGTGATGCCCACGGCCTTGGACAGCGGCAGCCAGAAGACGGAGAAGCCGTAGGCCATCCCGATGCAGAGGTGGATGGCGAGGGCAGCAGGCGGAACCAGCCAGCGGTTGAAACCGGTTTTCGCGATGATGCGTTCCTTGGACAGAAATGCAGGCTTTGCCGCAACACCGTCCAATGCAAAGGCGTCAGTCATAGGGAGTTTCTCTTTTTATGTTGGCAAGCGAACCAAGGCAGGCGCGACAATGCACCGCAGCCAAAGTTTGCAGAGAGTAGCACCCAGGCGCGACAAATCGCCGCGCTATTGAAGTTTTTTTAGC
The DNA here is from genome assembly GCF_017915135.1 of Ectopseudomonas khazarica. NCBI lineage: Bacteria > Pseudomonadati > Pseudomonadota > Gammaproteobacteria > Pseudomonadales > Pseudomonadaceae > Ectopseudomonas > Ectopseudomonas khazarica. The sequence goes on from NZ_CP068551.1 coordinate 4,963,172, forward strand.
GTTTCACGCACTTTTCATGTGATTTCAGCAAAAAAGCAAAAGGCCGCATCTATCGACCGATAGATGGCGTCGATGCCCCTGCCGTTTCCGCCACGAACGCCAGGCCGATCACTCGACGACGACCAGGCCCGCATGATCACCGGGAACCGCTTGCCGGGTTTTCGATCCAACACCCAGCCGAGCACCGCGACCCGCCCACTGCGAACGCCTCGCGACTGCACATGAGGCTATAATCGGCGACCGTCTGTTTCCCGCCATTCCAGCCATCGAAACCAAGGACCCCGCTCATGAAAGCGCTAGGCAAGATCCTGGGCCTTTTCTTTCTCGGCTTGCTACTGATCATAGTGGCGCTGCTGTTTGCCCTGACCCACCTGTTCGACCCCAACGACTACAAGGACGAGATTCGCCAGATCGCCCACGACAAGGCCAACCTCGACCTGCAACTCAAGGGTGACATCGGCTGGAGCCTGTTCCCCTGGCTGGGCCTGGAGCTGACCGACGCCACCCTGGCCAGCGCCGATACGCCGGACAAACCCTTCGCCGACCTGCGCCTGATCGGGCTCTCCGTGCGGGTGATGCCGCTGCTGCGCAAGGAAGTGCAGATGAGCGATATCCGCATCGACGGCCTCAACCTCAACCTGCAGCGTGACGACAAGGGCCACGGCAACTGGGAAGGTGTCGGCCGCCCCGCCGAGACCACCGTGGCGCAGCAAGCGCCTGGCGAACCCGCCCCGAGCGAAGCCCCCCCCGCCGAGCAGCCTGGGGAAAAACCCGCTGGCCAACCGCTGAAGCTGGACATCGACAGCCTGAGCCTGAGCAATTCGCGCATCGACTACAGCGATGCACAGAAAGGCCAGCAGTTCACCCTGGAGAACATCGAACTGAAGACCGGCGCCATCCGCGAAGGCGCGAGCATTCCGCTCACGCTCAGCGCCTTCTTCGGCACCAACCAACCGGTGCTGCGTGCGCGCAGCGAAGTGGAAGGCCAACTGCGCTTCGACCGGGCCCTCAAGCGCTACCAGTTCGAAGACCTGAAGCTGGCCGGCGAAGTCTCGGGCGAACCGCTCAAGGGCAAGACCCTGAACTTCTCCGCACAAGGCCAGCTGCTGGTCGATCTGGCGGCCAACATCGCCGAATGGAACAGCCTGAAGCTCTCCGCCAACCAGCTGCGTGCCCTGGGCGAACTCAAGGCCCGCGAGCTGGACAAGGACGCCAAGCTGTCCGGCGGCCTGTCCATCGCGCCGCTCAACCTGCGCGAGTTCCTCGATGGCATCGGCGTGGAGCTGCCGAAGACCCGTGACGCCAACAGCCTCAACCAGTTCGAACTGGTCAGCCGCCTGAATGGTTCGAGCAACGGCATGATGCTCGAAGACCTCACCCTCAAGCTCGACGGCAGCACCTTCACCGGCAGCCTGGGCGTGGCCGACTTCGCCCGTCAGGCGCTGCGCGCCGACCTCAAGGGCGACACGCTCAACCTGGACGGTTACCTGCCGCCGGAGACCAGGGACAAGGCCGCCGCAGCGCGCCAGGCCGAGGTCAAGGACAGCATCTCCAGCGCCGGCAAGGACGGCAGCACACCACTGCCCAATGCGCCGACCCAGCAGGCCTGGAGCGACGACAAGGTCCTGCCGGTCGATCAGCTGCGCAAGCTCGACCTGCAGCTGGCCCTGAGCCTGGGGCAACTGACCTTCGACCAGCAGCCCTTCACCGACGTGACCCTGAAAGCCAACGGTCGCGGCGGCCTGATCACCCTGCAGGAGGTTCGCGGCAAGCTGCAGGGCGGCAGCTTCAGCGGCAATGGCCGCATCGACGTGCGCCAGGCCGAGCCCATGCTCAGCGTGGAGAAACGCCTCAGCCGCATGCCCGTCGAACCCTTCCTGAAGAAGGACGGCCAGCCCGCGCCGATCCGTGGCCTGCTCGACCTCGACGCCAAGTTCAACACCCGTGGCAACAGCCAGAAGGCCTGGGTCGAAGCGCTCAACGGCACCGCCAGCTTCGTGCTCAACGATGGCGTGCTGGTCGATGCCAACCTCGAGCAGCAGCTCTGCCGTGGCATCGCCACCCTCAACCGCAAGGCCATGAGCAACCCGCCGACCGGCAAGGACACCCCCTTCCGCGAGCTCAAGGGCAGCCTGAGCGTGCGTAACGGCGTAGCGCACAACCCGGACATGAAGGCGCAGATCCCGGGCCTGGCGGTAAGCGGCAAGGGCGACCTCGACCTGCGCGTGCTCGGCATCGACTACCAGGTCGGCATCACCATCGAAGGCGACCAGCGCGAGATGCCCGACCCGGCCTGCCAGGTCAACGAGCGCTATGTCGGCATCGAATGGCCGCTGCGCTGCCGTGGCCCGCTGGAGCTTGGCGCCAAGGCCTGTCGCCTCGATCAGGACGGCCTCGGCAAGATCGCTGCGCGCCTGGCCGGCAACAAGCTGACCGAGAAGCTCGAGGAGAAACTCGGCGACAAGGTCAGCCCGGAGCTGAAAGACGCACTCAAGGGCCTGTTCAACCGATGAGCCCCGAGCAGTTCAACGGCGCCGTGCTGGCCTGGTACGACCAGCACGGACGCAAGGACCTGCCCTGGCAGCAGGGCATCACGCCCTACCGTGTGTGGGTGTCGGAAATCATGCTGCAGCAGACCCAGGTCAGCACCGTGCTCGGCTACTTCGACCGCTTCATGACCGCTCTGCCGACCGTGAAGGACCTGGCCGAGGCGGCGGAAGACGAAGTGCTGCACCTGTGGACCGGCCTGGGCTACTACACCCGCGCGCGCAACCTGCAGAAGACCGCGCAGATCATCATGCGCGAGCATGGCGGCGAGTTTCCGCGCAGCGTCGACGCCCTCAGCGAACTGCCCGGCATCGGCCGCTCCACCGCCGGTGCCATCGCCAGCCTGAGCATGGGCCTGCGCGCGCCGATCCTCGACGGCAACGTCAAGCGGGTACTGGCACGCTACGTGGCGCAGGAGGGCTACCCCGGTGAGCCGAAGGTGGCCAGGCAGCTGTGGGACGTGGCCGAGCGCCTGACCCCGCACGAGCGCGTCAACCATTACACCCAGGCGATGATGGACCTCGGCGCCACCCTGTGCACCCGCAGCAAGCCGACCTGCCTGCTGTGCCCGGTGCGCAGCGGCTGCCAGGCGCACCTGCTCGGCCTGGAAATCCGCTACCCGGTGGCCAAGCCGCGCAAGGCCCTGCCGCAGAAACGCACCCTGATGCCACTGCTGGTCAACGCTGACGGCGACATCCTGCTCTATCGCCGGCCGTCGACGGGACTGTGGGGCGGGCTGTGGAGCCTGCCGGAACTGGACGACCTCGAGCAGCTCGGCGCCCTCGGCCAGCAGCGCCAGCTCGACCTCGGCACACGCCGTGAACTGGAAGGCCTGACCCACACCTTCAGCCACTTCCAGCTGGCGATCGAACCCTGGCTGGTGCGGGTGACCGAGCAGCCGAGCCGCGTGGCCGAGGACGACTGGCTCTGGTATAACCTCGCCACCCCGCCGCGCCTGGGCCTTGCCGCCCCGGTGAAGAAGCTGCTGAAACGCGCGGCGCAAGCCATTACCGCTGGAGAACCGACATGACCCGCACCGTGCTGTGCCGCAAATACAAACAGGAACTGCCCGGCCTGGATCGCGCGCCCTACCCCGGCGCCAAAGGCGAAGACATCTTCAACAACGTCTCCAGGCAGGCCTGGGACGAGTGGCAGAAGCACCAGACCATGCTGATCAACGAGCGGCGCCTGAACATGATGAACGCCGAGGATCGCAAGTTCCTCCAGGCCGAGATGGACAAGTTCCTCTCCGGCGAGGAATACGCCCAAGCCGAAGGCTACGTGCCGCCCAGCGAATAAGCATGCTGGAGGGAGGGGCCTTGGCCACGGCAACCGTCGCACGTTGCCCACGCGCGACCCGGCCGGCCCTCCCCGCTTTTCTCGCTCACGGACCTAAGCGCCCGAAATATTTAAATATTTTTCCAACTCGCGCTTGACACTGATCCTGCAAATCCGTCTAATAGCGCCCCGTTGGCCCAGGTAGCTCAGTTGGTAGAGCAGGGGATTGAAAATCCCCGTGTCGGCGGTTCGATTCCGTCCCTGGGCACCATCTTTAGTTTTCGGGCAATGCCTAAATCGCCTGAAAGCCTCGAAAAACCGGCCGCTGAGCCGGTTTTTTATTGCCTGCATTTTCTCCCTTCAGCACCAGCAGCCCCCATTCGGCTGTCGCCAGTACCCCTTCCCCTCGGCATAATCCCGCAGGTTCGTCCTCAGCAACGCGCACTCGTTTTGCCAGGAAGCTGTACACAAGGATCAAGCCTCATGAACCAACAAGCCCTGTCCGCCTTTATCTGGTCGGTTGCCGACCTGCTGCGTGGTGATTACCGCCAGTCCGAATACGGTAAGGTGATCCTGCCGTTCACCGTGCTGCGCCGCCTGGACTGCGTGCTTGAAAAGACCAAGGCAGCGGTGCTGGCCGAGCAGGCCGAGAAGATGAAGCTGGTGGCCAACCCTGAGCCCTTCCTGCTGCGCAAGGCCGGGCAGAGCTTCTACAACATCTCGCAGTTGGACATGGCCACGCTGATGGGCGACCCCGACCATATCCGCGACAACCTCTACAGCTATATCCAGGGTTTCTCTCTGCCGGTACGCGATATCTTCGAGCGCTTCGACTTTATCACCCAGATCGACCGCCTGCACAAATGCGGGCTGCTCTATCAGGTGGCCGAACGCTTCGCCCAGATCGACCTGCACCCAGAAGCCGTGGACAACATGCAGATGGGCCTGGTGTTCGAGGAGCTGATTCGCAAGTTCGCGGAAATTTCCAACGAAACCGCCGGGGAGCACTTCACCCCCCGTGAAGTGATCCGTCTGATGGTCAACCTGATCTTCATCGAAGACGACGAGGTGCTGACCAACCCCGGCGTGGTGCGCAACCTGTATGACCCGACAGCCGGTACCGGCGGCATGCTCTCGATCGCCGAGGAATACCTGGTCGAGCACAACCCCCAGGCCCGCCTCAACCTGCACGGTCAGGAGCTCAATGACGAGTCCTACGCCATCTGCAAGGCAGACATGCTGATCAAGGGCCAGGAAGTGGCCAATATCAAGGCCGGCAATACCCTCAGCGACGATGGCCATGCCGGCAAGCGCTTCGATTACATGCTGTCCAACCCACCGTTCGGTGTGGAGTGGAAGAAGGTCGAGAAGGTCATCCGCCTGGAACACGAGCAGCAAGGCTTCAACGGCCGCTTCGGCCCCGGCCTGCCACGGGTTTCCGACGGCTCGCTGCTGTTTCTGATGCACCTGATCGCCAAGATGCGCCCGGCCAACGAGGGCGGCAGCCGCTTTGCCATCGTGCTCAACGGCTCGCCGCTGTTTACCGGCGGAGCCGGCTCCGGCGAGAGCGAGATTCGCCGCTATGTGCTGGAGAACGATCTGGTCGAGGCGATCATCGGCCTGCCCACCGATATGTTCTACAACACCGGCATCAGCACCTATGTGTGGGTACTGACCAACCGCAAGCCGGCCCAGCGCAAGGGCCTGGTGCAACTGATCGATGCCTCGAGCTTCTGGCAGAAGATACGCAAGAGCCTCGGCTCCAAGCGCAAGGAAATGCCCGACAGCGCCATCGAGGAAATCACCCAGCTGTTCGGCCAGTGCGTCGAAGCGCGCCTGGCCAGCGTACTGGATGCCGACGGCAAGGAAGTCGCCCGGCAGATTCTGCGTGACGGCGAGGCAGAACCCAGCGCCCCTGCTGGCGGCAAGGTCAAACTCGCACCGCTGTCGCGCCTGCTGCCCAACCAGGCCTTCGGCTACCAGACCATCACCGTCGAACGCCCCCTGCGCGACGAACACGGCGCCATCGTGATCGGCCAGAAGGGCAAGCAGAAGGGCAAACCGCAGCCCGACAGCAGCCTGCGCGACACGGAAAACGTACCGCTCGGCGAAGACGTGCAGGCCTATTTCCAACGCGAAGTGCTGCCCCATGCGCCGGATGCCTGGATCGATCACGACAAGACCAAGGTTGGCTACGAGATCCCCTTTAACCGCCACTTCTATGTATTCGAGCCGCCACGGCCGCTGGCCGAAATCGATGCCGAGCTGAAAGGCGTGACCGACCGCATTCTGGCGATGATCGGAGGGCTGTCGGCATGAGTTTTCCGCGTTATCCCGAATATAAGGATTCAGGGGTGGAGTGGTTGGGGGCGGTGCCCAGGCATTGGCGAGTTATGCGCATCAAGCATCTACTCAAGAGCCTTGAGCAGGGCTGGAGCCCTCAGTGCGAAGCGATTCCAGTGGACTCACCTGATGAGTGGGGTGTTCTCAAGGTTGGCTGCGTCAACGGCGGCGTTTTCAACGCTGCTGAAAACAAGGCGCTACCCCCAGAGCTAGAACCCATTCCGGATCTCGGCATTAGAGCCGCTGACTTGCTTATATCCCGCGCCAACACGCGCGAACTTGTTGGTAGTGCAGCCGTGGCTTTGATAGATCACTCAAACCTAATGCTATGCGACAAGCTTTTCCGTTTGCGCTTTGACGCATCGGTTTGTAGTCCGCACTTCATAGCCTCTTATCTTTCCACCGGAAAGGTTCGTGGCCAAATTGAGCTGGCTGCAAGCGGGGCCAGTAGCTCAATGCTAAATATTGGCCAGTCGACCATTCTGGAAATGGCAGTAGCCCTGCCTGACTCGACTGAGCAGGTCGCGATCTGCGATTTCTTGCGACGTGAAACCACAAAGATCGACAAGCTGATGGCCGAGCAGGAAAAGCTGATCGCACTGCTCAAGGAAAAGCGTCAGGCGGTAATTGCCCATGCCGTAACCAAGGGACTCGATCCGACAGTGCCAATGAAGGATTCCGGGGTTGAGTGGCTAGGTGAGGTGCCGGCGCACTGGACAACATGCGCACTGAGTTATCGCTATGAAATCGCACTAGGGAAGATGCTGGATGAGAAACGGGTGACCGGGGAACATTTAGCCCCATACCTGCGCAATGTGGATGTGCAGTGGGGGCACATTAATATCGAGAGCCTGCCCGAAATGGACTTTAAAGGGGATGACCTATCTCGTTATTCTTTACGCACCGGCGATCTATTGGTTTGCGAGGGTGGAGAGGTTGGACGCGCCGCCATTTGGCGAGGCGGTTTGCAGGAGTGCTATTACCAGAAAGCACTACATCGCTTACGTCCCCGAAGTACTAAGGACAGCACCGAGTTTCTTTATTACGTCTTTCATACCGCTGCCAACTTGGGCCTTTTCGCTGGCTCCGAAGGCAGGTCAACTATTGCTCACTTGACTGCCGAAACCTTGCGTAGATATCGGTTCGCATTTCCCCCACAACCCGAGCAAGCGAGTATTGCAAACCGGCTAAACAAAATAGCCTCGTCGTTTGAACGCCTGATTCAAGAAGCAGAAACGGCAATATCACTACTCAAAGAACGCCGCACCGCCCTGATCTCTGCCGCAGTCACCGGCCAGATCGATGTACGCGGCCTGGTCAAGGATGAACAGGAGCAAGCCGCATGAGCGATATCCAGCTGTTTCGCCTGGGTGCCGATGGCTCCGCCTGCGAGCTGCCCGGCCGCGCGGTGGCGGTGGAAAAGCAGCTGCAAAGCCTGATCGAGGCGCAGATGGAGTGTTTTCTCGGCGTGCGTTTTCTCGCCAGCGAATACGCCACCGGCAAGACCCACAAGGGCCGCATCGACTCGCTGGGACTGGACGAGAACGGTTGCCCGGTCATCATCGAGTACAAGCGCCATAGCAACGAGAACGTGATCAACCAGGGCCTGTTCTATCTGGACTGGCTGCTCGACCATCAGGCCGAGTTCCGCTGGCTGGTAATGGAAAAGCTCGGCAAGCAGGCCGCCGAGCAGATCGAATGGGGCGGCACCCGCCTGCTGTGCATCGCCGCCGATTTCACCCGCTACGACCAGCATGCGGTGCAACTGATCCAGCGCAATATCGAACTGATCCGCTACAAGCTGTTTGGCGATGACCTGCTGCTACTGGAGCTGGTCAATTCGGTCAGCGTGGCCAGCACCCTGGTTGCCGCCCCGGCGGCCGAGGCCGAAGCGGGCAAGCCGGCGAGCACGAGCAAAGACAAGACCTGGCAGGAACAACTGGCGTTGGCACCGGCGGAGATCGCCACGCTGTTCGAGCAGACCAGCAGCTACCTGCATTCCCTTGGTGACGATGTGCAGGAAAAGCCCCTCAAGCTCTACCTGGCCTTCCGCCGGCTGAAGAACTTCGCCAGCATCGTGGTGCAGTCCAAACGCCTGCAGTTGTATCTCAAGCTCAACCCGGACTCGGTCGAGCTGGTCGAGGACTTCAGCCGCGACGTGCGTACCATCGGCCACTGGGGCACCGGCGATCTGGAACTGAGCCTGCGCACACCGGCCGATCTGGAGCGCGCCAAGCACCTGATCGAACGTAGCTATCAGGAAAACTAGGATAGGCTGCACTGCGCTTACCGGCAGATGCGTAATGGATAGCGTCGATGAACACCAACAACCGCCTGGAGGCTGAATGACCCTGGATCGCGATGAAAGCTATCTGGTCGGCCTGGTACGCGAGCTGTGCAAGCTGCCGGCGGAAACGACCTGGGTGGAGTTCAAGGAGAACAATAGCGATCCCGCCGAGATTGGCGAGTACCTGTCGGCCCTGTCCAACGCCGCCGCCCTGGACGGCAAGAGCAACGCCTACCTGCTCTGGGGCATCAGCAATAACGGCCATGAGGTGGTCGGTACCCAGTTCGACCCGCACGCCGCCCGCAAGGGCAACGAAGAACTGGAAAGCTGGTTGCTGCGCTCACTGAGCCCACGCCTGCACTTTCGCTTCCATCGCCTGATGGTCGATGACAAGCCCGTGGTCATTCTTGAAATCCCCCGCGCCTCGGGGCGGCCGACCCAGTTCGAGGGCCGCGAATTCATTCGCATCGGCTCCTACAAGAAGCCACTCAAGGATTTCCCGGATCAGGAGCGCTCGCTGTGGCGCATCTTCGACCTGACGCCCTTCGAGGCCCAGCTGGCGGCGACCCAGCTGGGCGCCAATGAAGTGCTGGCACTGCTCGACTATCCGGCGTATTTCGACCTGCGCAATTTACCGCTGCCCACCGATCAGGCCGGCATCCTGGCGCGCCTGAGCGATGAGGCCATGCTGGTGCGTAACCAGGCAGGCAGCTGGGACATCACCAACCTGGGCGCGATCCTGTTCGCCAAAGACCTTCAACGCTTCAAGAGCCTCTCGCGCAAGGCTGTGCGGGTGATCGTTTATGAGGGCAAAGGCCGCCTGAAAACCCTGCGCGAACAAGAGAGCCACAAGGGTTATGCCTGCGGATTCCAGGACCTGATCGACTACATCAGCGCCCTGCTGCCGCGCAACGAGGTGGTCGGCAAAGCCATCCGCAAGGACGTGCCCATGTACCCCGACCTGGCGGTACGCGAGCTGGTGGCCAACGCACTGATCCACCAGGACTTCTCAATCACCGGGATGGGGCCAACCGTGGAGGTGTTCGCTGACCGCATGGAAATCACCAACCCGGGTGTGCCATTGGTCAGCACGGCGCGCTTCCTCGACAGTCCTCCGCGCTCGCGTAACGAATCCCTGGCGTCGTTCATACGCTTGGTGGGCATCTGTGAAGAGCGTGGTAGCGGCGTGGACAAGGTGGTATTCGAGACGGAGTTCTACCAATTGCCGGCACCGCGCTTCGAAACCGAGGGCCATGCGACCCGCGTGATGCTGTTCGCGCACCGCGCGCTCAAGGATATGGATCGCAACGACCGCATACACGCCTGTTACATGCACGCCTGCCTGCGCTGCGTCGAGCAAGACCCCATGACCAACGCCAGCCTGCGCGAGCGTTTTGGTATCGAGGCCCACAACAGCGCCATTGCCTCACGAATCATTCGGGATGCGCTGGAAGCTCAACAGATCAAACCCTACGACCCCGCTCAAGGTAATCGCAACGCTCGCTACCTACCCTGGTGGGCATAAGGATTTATTTGATCGTTAATTGACGAATTAACGCTTTCTCGCCCCGACAGATAGCAGAGTCCAGCAAATACGGGCTCTACAGGCCGGCAGTTTATTTGATGGTTATTTGATGGATAGGCTCAATCGGGCCTCATCACCGGCCCTCGACTGAAGTCAGGAAGGCAAGCATCCTCCCTTCAGCGTCGTGGCCAATCAGACTTAGGCAAAGGATAAGTACAGCATGAGCCTGCATAAGGAAGTGTCCTTCGAGAACGAGATCTGCGAGCACCTTGCCGCCAATGGCTGGCTACATACCGCAGGCGATGCGCAGTCCTATGACCGTGCGCGGGCGCTGTTCCCTGCCGACCTGCTGGACTGGGTCAAGAATACTCAACCCAAGGCCTGGGAGGCGCTGAGCAAGAACCATGGCGCAGCAGCCGAGGCGGTGTTGCTCGATCGCTTGCGCAAATCCCTCGACGAGCGCGGCACTCTCGATGTGTTGCGCCAGGGCATCGAGTTGCTGGGCCTGCGTCAGCCGCTGCAACTGGCGCAGTTCAAGCCGGCACTGAGCATGAACCCGGAATTGACCGCCAGGTACGCGGCCAACCGCCTGCGCGTGGTGCGTCAGGTGCGCTACTCGCTGGCTTGCGAAAACTCCATCGACCTGGTGCTGTTCCTTAACGGCATCCCGGTCGCGACCTGCGAGCTGAAAACCGACTTCACCCAGTCAGTGCAGGATGCAGTGGATCAATACCGCTTCGACCGCGAGCCGAAACCCAAGGGCCGGACAGAGCCACTACTGAGCTTCCCGGCAGGGGCACTGGTGCACTTTGCCGTGAGCAACCGCGAAGTGCAGATGACCACTCGCCTGGAAGGCCCGGCAACGCGCTTTCTGCCATTCAACCTGGGTAACGATGGCGGTGCAGGTAACCCGCTCAACCCAGAGGGCCATGCCACGGCCTACCTCTGGCAACAGGTGTGGCAACGCGACAGCTGGCTGGAGATCATCGCCCGCTACCTGGTCGCGCAGAAAGACAAGAAGAAGCAGCTCAAATCGATCATCTTCCCGCGTTATCACCAGCTCGATGCCACCCGCAAGCTGGTGGCCAAGGTGCTGGAGGAAGGGCCAGGCGGCAAATTCCTGATTCAACACTCGGCCGGTTCCGGCAAGACCAACTCGATTGCCTGGGCCGCGCATTTTCTCGCAGACCTGCATGATGCCGAACAGCACAAGCTGTTTCAGTCGGTGCTGGTGGTGTCTGATCGCACCGTTCTGGACGCACAGCTGCAGGAGGCGATTTTCAGCTTCGAGCGCACCACTGGGGTAGTGGCGACCATCACCGGCGAGTCGGCGAGCAAGAGCGGCGAGCTGGCCAACGCGTTGGCTGGCGGCAAGAAGATCGTGGTATGCACCATCCAAACCTTTCCGTTCGCGTTGAAGGCGGTGCAAGAGTTAGCGGCCACCGAGGGCAAGCGCTTTGCGGTAATCGCCGATGAGGCGCACTCGTCGCAGACCGGCGAGGCCGCCTCCAAGCTCAAGCAGGTGCTGTCCATCGAGGAGCTAAAGGAACTGGCCGATGGTGGCGAGGCCAGCACCGCGGACATCCTGGCGGCGCAGATGAGCGCTCGCTCGGCGGAAAGCGGCATCACCTACGTAGCCTTTACCGCCACGCCCAAGGCCAAGACCCTGGAGCTGTTCGGCCGACGGCCAAACCCTGATCTGCCCGCATCGAGCAGCAACCTGCCCGCGCCGTTTCATGTGTACTCCATGCGCCAGGCCATCGAAGAGGGCTTTATCCTCGACGTGCTGCAGAACTACACGGCGTACAAGACCGCCTTCAAGCTGGCGCACAACGGTGAGGAGCTGAGCGACGCCGAGGTAGAGCGCAGCCAGGCACTGAAAGGCATCATGCGCTGGGTGAAGCTGCACCCCTACAACATCGCGCAGAAAGTGCAGGTGGTCATCGAGCACTTCCGCGAGAACGTGCAGCCGCTACTGGAGGGCAAAGCCAAAGCCATGGTGGTGGTTTCCAGCCGTCAGGAGGCGGTGCGCTGGCAACTGGCAATCGACCAGTATGTGAAGCGCCAGGGCTATCCGATTGGCACTCTGGTGGCGTTCTCCGGCGAAGTGAATGATCCCGACTCTGGCCCCGATCCCTTCACTGAGGCCAGCCACGCGCTGAACCCGAACCTGCGTGGCCGCGATATCCGCGAAGCGTTCAGCGGTGACGAGTACCAGATACTGCTGGTGGCCAATAAATTCCAGACCGGCTTCGACCAGCCGCTGCTCTGCGGCATGTATGTGGACAAAAAGCTGGGCGGCATTCAAGCCGTACAAACGCTGTCAAGGCTCAACCGCGCCCATCCGAAGAAAGACACCACCTACGTGCTGGACTTCGTCAACGAGCCGGACGAGATCCTCACGGCCTTCAAGGCCTACTACAGCACCGCCGAACTGGAGAACGTGACTGACCCGCACCTGGTTTACGACTTGCGCACCAAACTGGACAGCGCCGGGCACTACGATCAGTTCGAGATCGAACGGGTGGTGGCGGTACTGCTCAATCCCTCGGCCCGCCAGAGCGAGCTGAATGCGGCATTGGAGCCGGTGGCAAGCCGTCTGCTGGTGCGTTATCGCCTCGCTCAGGATCAGTTGCACGCTGCCGAAGCGAACGGCAATGGCCAGATGATGAAAGAGGCCAAGGATGAAATGAATGCGCTGATACTGTTCAAGCGCGACATGGGTAGCTTCCAGCGTCTGTATGCCTTCCTCTCGCAGATCTTCGACTACGGCAATACCGATATCGAGAAGCGCCAGCTGTTCTTCAAACATCTGCTGCCGCTGATCGAGTTCGGCCGGGAACGCGAAGGCGTAGATCTGTCGCGCCTGGAGCTGGTGCGCTACAAGCTGAAAGACAAGGGCACCCGTGACTTACCGCTGGTAAACGGTGAATACCCGAAACTGCCACCGATGAGCGCCACTGGCAGCGGTCAGGTGCAGGAGAAGGAAAAGCTCTACCTCAGCCAGATCGTCGAGAAGATCAACGAGCTGTTCGGCGCAGACACAACCGACGGCGACAAGCTGTCCTGGCTCAACAGCCAGCGCGAGAAGCTGCTGGAGTCCGAGGTGCTGGCACAGCAGGCGGCGAACAACACCAAGGAACAGTTCGCCAGCTCACCCGATCTGACGCGAGTATTTATCGATGCACTGATCGACAGCCATTCGGCGCAGAGCAACCTGAGCTTGCAGGCACTGAATTCAGAGCAGATTCAGCGCGAGGTGATCAATCTGCTGCTAGGGCCGGCGCGACTCTATGAGGCCTTGCGCGGGCAATCTAGCCAGCAAAGCTGACGTGCACAGCAACTGGCGCTTGCCTCAGCAATGCGCTGGGGCTTTTGCTTTCTGCCCCCGCAATGTTCTCGTGCCATTGTTTCGCCTGCGCGACAAGCAACTGTAACCAGGCGACACCTGCGACCCGGCGACCTGCTATTACCCGGCAAACGGCTTGGCGGTCACGGAAACGCTATGCTAGCTTGGCCGCCAGCCAGGATGGCCCGTCGTACGCCGGAGCGCATTCGAAGAAGAAGAGGATCACACCCCATGGCCGAGGCGACGCCCGCGCTGGAAATCCGCAACCTGCACAAACGCTACGGCGATCTCGAAGTGCTCAAGGGCATTTCCCTGACGGCCAGGGACGGTGACGTCATCTCCATCCTCGGTTCTTCCGGCTCCGGCAAGTCCACCTTCCTGCGCTGCATCAACCTGCTGGAAAACCCGCACGAGGGTCAGATCTTCGTCGCCGGCGAGGAGCTCAAGCTCAAGGCCGCGAAGAACGGCGACCTGATCGCCGCCGACAACAAGCAGATCAACCGCCTGCGCAGCGAGATCGGCTTCGTCTTCCAGAATTTCAATCTGTGGCCGCACATGAGCGTGCTCGACAACATCATCGAGGCGCCGCGCCGCGTACTGGGCCAGAGCAAGGCCGAAGCCACCGAGGTGGCCGAGGCGCTGCTGGCCAAGGTCGGCATCGCCGACAAGCGTCATGTCTATCCCAACCAGCTTTCCGGCGGCCAGCAGCAGCGTGCAGCCATCGCCCGCACCCTGGCCATGCAACCGAAGGTGATCCTCTTCGATGAACCGACTTCGGCCCTCGACCCGGAGATGGTACAAGAAGTGCTTAATGTGATTCGCGCGCTTGCCGACGAGGGTCGCACCATGCTGCTGGTTACCCACGAAATGAGTTTCGCTCGCCAGGTGTCCAGCGAGGTGGTGTTCCTCCACCAGGGCCTGGTCGAGGAGCAGGGGCCACCCGCCCAGGTGTTCGAAAACCCGCAATCGGCACGCTGTAAACAATTCATGTCCAGCAATCGCTAACACGGAGCAACATGCATGCAGAACTATAAGAAGATCCTGCTGGCCGCGGCCGCCACTCTGGCCTTCGGCACCAGCGCTGTCGCCGCTGACAAACTGAAACTCGGCACCGAAGGCGCCTACCCGCCCTTCAACCTGATCGACGCCAGCGGCAAGGTCACCGGCTTCGACGTGGAAATCGGCCAGGCACTGTGCGCCAAGATGAAAGCCGAGTGCGAAGTGGTTACCTCCGACTGGGACGGCATCATCCCGGCCCTGAACGCCAAGAAGTTCGACTTCCTGATCGCCTCCATGTCGATCACCGACGAGCGCAAGCAGGCCGTCGACTTCACCGATGCGTACTACACCAACAAGCTGCAGTTCATCGCGCCCAAGTCCGCCGACTTCAAGACCGACGAAGCCAGCCTCAAGGGCAAGGTGATTGGTGCCCAGCGCGCCACCATCGCCGGCACCTGGCTGGAAGACAACCTCGGCAAGGTCGTCGACATCAAGCTGTATGACACCCAGGAAAACGCCTACCTCGACCTGGCCTCCGGCCGTCTCGATGGCGTGCTGGCCGACACCTTCGTCAACTGGGAATGGCTCAAGAGCGATGCCGGCAAGGACTTCGAGTTCAAGGGCGACCCGGTATTCGACAACGACAAGATCGGCATCGCCGTGCGCAAGGGCGACCCGCTGCGCGAGAAGCTGAACACCGCTCTGCAAGCCATCATCGAAGACGGCACCTACAAGCAGATCAACGACAAGTACTTCCCGTTCAGCATCTATTGATGACCTGAAGGCATTGCGCCGCCCACGCGGCGGCGCAACTGCCCGAGCCCTCCGATGATTTTCGAACTCCACGGATTCGGCCCCGCCCTGGCCGCCGGCACCCTGATGACCGTCAAACTGGCGCTGTCCGCGCTGTCGGTCGGTCTGGTGCTGGGCCTGCTGGGTGCGCTGGCCAAGACTTCGCCGTACAAGCCGCTGCAGTGGCTCGGCGGCAGCTACTCCACCATCGTGCGCGGCGTACCCGAGCTGCTCTGGGTGCTGCTGATCTATTTCGGCACCGTCGGCCTGATGCGCAGCCTGGCCGACCTGCTTGGCGTCGAGAGCCTCGAGCTTTCCGCCTTCGCTGCGGGCACCATCGCCCTCGGCCTGTGCTTTGGTGCCTATGCCACCGAAGTGTTCCGCGGCGCCATCCTCGCCATTCCCAAAGGCCACCGCGAAGCGGGCCAGGCACTGGGCATGTCCAGCGGGCGGATTCTCTGGAAGCTGGTCCTGCCGCAGATGTGGCGCATCGCCCTGCCCGGCCTGGGTAACCTGTTCATGATCCTGATGAAGGACACCGCACTGGTCTCGGTGATCGGCCTGGAAGAGATCATGCGCCGCTCGCAGATCGCCGTGACCGCGAGCAAGGAGCCCTTCACCTTCTATATGGTCGCCGCCTTTATCTACCTGGGCCTGACCGTTCTCGCCATGATCGGCCTGCATTTCCTCGAGAAGCGCGCTAGCCGTGGCTTCGTCCGGAGCGCCTCATGAACTGGGAAGTCATCATCAAATGGCTGCCGCGCCTGTCCGAAGGCGCGCTGCTGACACTCGAACTAGTGGCCATTGCCGTCGTGGCCGGCCTGATCGTTGCCTTGCCCATGGGCATCGCCCGCGCGTCCAAGCACTGGTACGTACGCGCCCTGCCCTACGGCTACATCTTCTTCTTCCGTGGCACGCCGCTGCTGGTGCAGCTGTTTCTGGTCTACTACGGCCTGGCGCAGTTCGATGCCGTGCGCCATGGCCCGCTCTGGCCCTACCTGCGTGACCCCTACTGGTGCGCAATCATCACCATGACCCTGCATACCGCGGCCTACATTGCCGAGATCCTGCGCGGCGCCATCCAGGCCGTGCCGCAGGGCGAGGTCGAGGCCGCCCGTGCACTGGGCATGTCACGGGCGCAGGCGATGTTCTACATCATCCTGCCGCGCGCCGCGCGCATCGGCTTGCCGGCCTACAGCAACGAAGTGATCCTGATGCTCAAGGCCAGCGCCCTGGCCAGCACCGTCACCCTGCTGGAACTGACCGGCATGGCGCGCACCATCATTGCCCGCACCTACCTGCCGGTCGAGATCTTCTTCGCGGCCGGCCTGTTCTACCTGGCCATCGCCTTTGTTCTGGTAAGGGCCTTCCGCCTGCTGGAACGCTGGCTGCGCGTCGACGCCTGCCAGGGTCGCTGAGCCGTTCGGGCCGTCCTTTGCGGACGGTCCCTCGCCCGTCACGAGCATCATGTCAGAGCCCTTCCTCACCTCCGGCGACCTGTTCATCCGCTTCCAGGCGCTGGACGGTTTCCTCCTGCAGCACCAGGGCCTGTGGCGCCCTAGGCCGTTTCATCATCTGCAACTGCCCTGGGAGAGCCAGCTCCCCGAGCTCGCCAACTGGTTGCGCGGCCGCTCGCTGGAGCAGGCAGAGGCCGCCGACAATGCCCCCTACCAGCTCGCAGCACCCGCGCCTTTCGCCGAGCTGGCGCGCCAGGCGCGCGAGCTGAGCGCCCTGGGCGAACTGCCGAACGCAGCCGGCACACAGCGCTCGCACGCGTTCGGCGTCGATGTCCCCGGGCGCAAGATGGCGCAGATCCAGGCCTTCGCCAGCCACCTGTCGTTCGACCAGCGCCCGCGCCACTGGCTCGACTGGTGCTCGGGCAAGGGCCATCTCGGTCGCTGGCTGACCCAGGACGAGCAACGACTGACGTGCCTGGAGTACGACCCGGCGCTGGTGCAGGCCGGTGACCTGCTCAGCCGCCGCCTGGGCGTGCAGGCGGCGCATCTGCATCAGGATGTGCTCCGCGACGACGTCGCCGAGCGACTCGATGCCGGACAGACGCCCGTCGCCCTGCATGCCTGCGGCGACCTCCACGTACGCCTGCTGCAACTGGCCAGGCAGAAAGGCTGTACACAGCTGGCGGTCGCGCCCTGCTGCTACAACCGCATTGCCGCCTCGCACTACCAGGCCCTGTCGCAGCTGGCGCAGGCATCGGCGCTGCGCCTGTCACGTGACGACCTCGGCCTGCCGCTCAGCGAAACCGTAACGGCGGGCGCCCGCGTACGTCGCCAGCGCAATCAGTCGATGGCCTGGCGCCTGGCCTTCGACCTACTGCAACGCCAGCTCAGGGACGTCGACGAGTACCTGCCGACCCCCTCGCTGCCCAGTGAGTGGTTCAGCAAGCCGTTCGCCAGCTTCTGCCAGGACCTGGCCGCACTGCGTGAGGTGCCCGCTCCCGGCGAGCAGGACTGGCAGGCGCTGGAGGCCCGCGGCTGGCAACGCCTGGCCGAGGTGCGCAACCTCGAACTGCTGCGCAACCTGTTCCGTCGCCCGCTGGAGCTCTGGCTGCTGCTCGATCGCGCCCTGTACCTGCAGGAGCAGGGCTATGACGTGAAGCTGGGCAGCTTCTGCGACTACCAGCTGACCCCACGCAACCTGCTGCTGGTCGCCGAGCACGCCTGAGTTGCACACAGAAGCTGTGGATAACTCTGTTGATGCTTTCTGGGCAAAAGCACCCAGCACCCGAGGGAATTGCCCTGCGGACATCTGGCTATTTTTCGACCACAAAAATAAGTTGCAGAAAAACAAAGACTTGCGAAAAACCGTGACGAAGCGCACAGCAGCGGTGCGTACTGCTCGGCGATGCCTTCTCTTTGTGCATAAAAGAACCGCTGCTGATAGCCAGGCCCGTAAACATGCGGCTTGAAGGTGGCTTTACTCGTGCCGACGAATGGATATAATGGCGCCCCCACTAAGCCGGTATAGCTCAGCTGGTAGAGCAACTGACTTGTAATCAGTAGGTCCCGGGTTCGACTCCTGGTGCCGGCACCATTTAGTATCAAAGGCCTGCTCTCACGCAGGCCTTTTTTGTTTTACAGCGACCAGTCTTCTAGAGCGGCTTAGGCTCAATACGCAGCTGGCGGAAGCCACCGCAAGAGTAAGAGGTAGATGTATGCGCATCCTGATCACCGGCGGTGCCGGTTTCATCGGTTCGGCCCTGATTCGCCACCTGATCCGGCAGACTGATCACGAGGTGCTCAACCTCGACAAGCTGACCTATGCCGGCAACCTGGAGTCGCTGGAGACAGTCGCCGACAGCCCGCGCTACCGTTTCGTGCAGGCGGACATCGCCGATAGTGAGCAGGTCGCCGCGACGCTGGCCGAGTTCCAGCCGGATGCCGTGATGCACCTGGCCGCGGAATCGCATGTCGACCGCTCCATCGACGGCCCTGCCGCATTCATCCAGACCAACATCGTCGGCACCTACAGCCTGCTGGAAAGTGTCCGCAGCTACTGGCTCGGGCTCGATGCCGAACGCCAGGCCGCCTTCCGCTTCCACCACATCTCCACCGACGAGGTGTACGGCGACCTGCACGGCGTCGACGACCTGTTCAGCGAGACCACGCCCTACGCCCCCAGCTCCCCGTACTCGGCCAGCAAGGCGGCGTCCGACCACCTGGTGCGCGCCTGGCTGCGCACCTATGGCCTGCCGGTGCTGCTCACCAACTGCTCGAACAACTACGGCCCGTACCACTTCCCCGAGAAGCTCATCCCGCTGATGATCCTCAACGCCCTGGCCGGCAAGCCACTGCCGGTCTACGGGAATGGCCAGCAGGTGCGCGACTGGCTCTATGTCGAAGACCACGCCCGCGCGCTGCTCAAGGTGGTCAGCGAGGGTCAGGTGGGCGAGACCTACAACATTGGCGGGCACAACGAGCAGAAGAATCTCGACGTGGTGCATGCCATCTGCGCGCTGCTGGAAGAACTGGCGCCGCAGAAACCGGCCGGCATTGCCCGCTACGAGGAGCTGATCACCTACGTGCAGGATCGCCCCGGTCATGACCTGCGCTACGCCATCGACGCCAGCAAGATCGAGCGCGAGCTGGGTTGGGTACCAGAGGAAACCTTCGCCAGCGGTCTGCGCAAGACGGTGCAGTGGTACCTGGACAACCTCGACTGGTGCCGCCGCGTGCAGGATGGTAGCTATCAGGGCCAGCGGCTCGGCGCACTTTAAGGAGTTTCAATGAAAGGCATCATCCTCGCCGGCGGCTCCGGCACGCGTCTGCACCCCATTACCCTCGGCGTGTCCAAGCAGCTGCTGCCGATCTACGACAAGCCGATGATCTACTACCCGCTGTCGGTGCTGATGCTCGCCGGCATTCGCGAGGTCCTGATCATCTCCACCCCCGAGGACCTGCCGAACTTCAGCAAGATGCTCGGCGACGGCAGCCAGTTCGGCATCACCCTGCAGTACGCCGAACAACCCTCGCCCGATGGCCTGGCTCAGGCCTTCCTGATCGGCGAGTCGTTCATCGGCAGTGACTCGGTGTGCCTGATCCTCGGCGACAACATCTTCCACGGCCAGCACTTCACCGAGATGCTGCTGCGTGCCGCCAGCCACGACAGCGGCGCCACCGTGTTCGGCTACTGGGTCAGCGACCCCGAGCGCTTCGGCGTGGTGGAGTTCGATGCCGCTGGCAACGCGCTGTCGATCGAGGAGAAACCGGCCAAGCCGAAATCGAGCTTCGCCGTGACCGGCCTGTACTTCTATGACAACGACGTGGTGCGCATCGCCAAGGCCGTCAAACCCTCGTCACGTGGCGAACTGGAGATCACCGACGTCAACAACGCCTACCTGGCCCGTGGCGATCTGCGCGTGGAGCGTTTCGGCCGTGGCTTCGCCTGGCTCGACACCGGCACCCACGACAGCCTGATCGACGCCTCGCAGTACGTGCAGACGGTGGAAAAGCGCCAGGGCCTGAAAGTCGCCTGCCTCGAGGAGATCGCCTACCAGCAGGGCTGGATCGACCGGGACCAGCTGCTGAGGTGCGCCAAGGCGCTGGGCAAGACCGGCTACGGCCAATACCTGTACAAACTGGCGGAGGAATCGCAGTGAAGGTGATCGAGACCGCACTGCCGGAAGTGCTGATCCTGGAGCCCCAGGTGTTCGGTGACGATCGCGGCTTCTTCTTCGAGAGTTTCAATGCCAGGCGCTTCGCCGAGGCCACCGGCCTGCAGCGCGACTTCGTGCAGGACAATCACTCGCGCTCGGCGCGCGGTGTGCTGCGCGGCCTGCACTATCAACTGCAGCAGGCCCAGGGCAAGCTGGTGCGGGTCAGCGCCGGCGAGGTCTACGACGTGGCCGTGGACGTGCGCCGCAGCTCGGCGAATTTCGGCAAATGGGTCGGCGTACACCTGTCGGCCGAGAACAAGCGCCAGCTCTGGGTACCCGAGGGTTTCGCCCACGGTTTCCTGGTGCTGAGCGACTACGCCGAGTTCCTCTACAAGACCACTGACTACTACGCACCGGCCCACGAACGCTGCATCTACTGGGATGACGCGCAACTGGCCATCGACTGGCCGCTCGACGGCCTGACGCCACAGCTGTCGCTCAAGGACCAGCAGGGCGTGAGCCTGAGCGAGGCCGAGACCTTCGCATGAAGATTCTGCTCAGCGGCCACACCGGCCAGGTTGCCCAAGCCCTGCAGCACGCACTCGCCGATCACCAGCTGCTGAGTCTGGGACGCCAGGCATTCGACCTGGAACAACCCGCCAGCCTGCGCGAGACGATCCTGCGTGAACGCCCGCAACTGCTGATCAACGCCGCCGCCTACACGGCCGTGGATCTGGCCGAGCAGGAGCCCGAGCGCGCCTTCGCCGTCAACGCCGAAGCCCCCGGCGCCATGGCCAGGGCCTGCGCAGAGCTGGGTATCCCGCTGATCCACTACTCTACCGATTACGTCTTCGATGGCAGCAAGAACGGCGCGTACCAGGAAGACGATGCCAGCAAACCGCTCGGCGTATACGGCGCGAGCAAGCTGGCCGGCGAGCAGGCGGTGGCCGCCAGCGGCTGCGAGCACCTGATCCTGCGCACCAGCTGGGTCTACTCGCGCCACGGGCGCAACTTCCTGCTGACCATGCAGCGCCTGCTGCAGGAGCGCGAGGAGTTGAAGGTGGTCGACGATCAGATCGGCGCCCCGACCTGGGCCGGCAGCATCGCGGCAGCCAGCGCCGAGCTGATCCAGGCCTGGCAGCAGGGCAATCGCCACTGGGGCACCTATCACCTGACCAACCAGGGCCAGACCAGCTGGTTCGGCTTCGCTCAGGCCATCGCCGAGCACCTGCGCGCCGCCGGCAAGCCCTGCGCCAGGCTGCTGCCGATCCCCAGCAGCGACTACCCGACCCCGGCCCGCCGCCCGCTCAACTCGTGCCTGGACGGCACGCGCCTGGCGCGCGACTGGAACCTGCGCCTGGCCGACTGGCGCCAGGCACTGCAACAGTGCCTGGGTGAAACGCCCTAGAGCTTCTGCGCAAGGCCACCCAGCACAGGCCCATTCCCCCCTGCCCTAGGCGGTGAAGCGCTGAATCTGCTGCTGCAGACCACTGGCCAGTTGCGCGAGATCGCGGCTGGCCAGTGAGCTCTGCTCGGCACCGTTGACCACCTCGCCGATGCTGTCGTTGAGCCCGTTGATGTTCTGGCTGATCTCGCTGGCCACCGCCGTCTGCTCCTCGGTGGCGGCCGATATCTGCACGTTGCCGTCGGCAATGCCCTCGATGGCGAGCGCGATGTGATTGAGCACCTCGTCGGCCTCCTTGGCGTGGCTGACGCTGTTCTGCGCCTGCTCGCGCGACTGCTGCATGGCGCTGACCGCACTGCGTGCGCCGCTCTGCAAGCCCTCGATCATGCTGCGGATCGACTCGGTGGCCTTCTGGGTATTGCTGGCCAGTGCCCGCACCTCGTCGGCCACCACGGCGAAGCCACGCCCGGCCTCGCCCGCACGCGCCGCCTCGATGGCGGCGTTGAGCGCCAGCAGGTTGGTCTGCTCGGCGATGCTCTGGATCACGCCCAGCACCTTGCTGATCTCGTCACTCTGGCTGTGCAGGCTGTCGATCACCTTGCCGGCCTCGTCCACCGACGAGGACAGGCCGCGAATGGCGTTCAGGTTGGCCTGTACCAGATCGCGCCCCTGCCGCGCCTCGCGGTTGGCACCCGCCGCTGCGCCAGCCATGCTCTGGGCATTCTGCGCCACCTCCTGCACCGCCACGCTCATCTCGTGCACCGCCGTGGCCACCATGTTGGTCTGGTCGCCCTGGCTGGTCGCGGCCTGGCTGGCCTGGGCGCTGATCGCGCTCATTTCCTCGGCAGCCGCAGCCAGCTGGGTGGCGGTCTCGGTCAGGTGACGGATCAACGCCTGTTGATGTTCGAGCAGGGTATTGAAGGCCCGCGCCGTGTCGGCGACCTCGTCGCGACCATCGGCGTTGGCCCGCAGGGTCAGGTTGGCGTTCTCCTGCACCTCGCTGATCACACCGCGCAGGGCCGACAGTGGACGGATGATCGACAGGCCGATCACCAGGGCCACCAGCAGCACCAGCAGCAGCGCGACCACACCGATGCCGATGAAGGTGTTGCGCATCGACTGGTACAGCTCACCGGTACGAACCCCGAGCTTTTCCCCCTCGCTGAGCTGCAGGGCGATCAGTTGCTCCAGCTCGCTGCCGAGCGGATCGAAGGTGCCGTACAGCTCGCGGTTGAAGCTGCGCGACTCGATCGCCCGCAGCTGGCCGCCATCGAGTTTGCCCATGTACTGGTCCACCAGTTGCTGCACCTGCTGCAGGTCGACGCGCACCCGTTCGACCCTGGCCTTTTCGTCCGCGGTCATGTTGGTCGCCAGGTAGGCCTTCCAGGCCTGGTCGCCGCGTTGGCGGGCCGAAGCCAGGGCCTCGCGCAGTTTGGCCTCGTCGAAGAGTTCGGCGCGGTATTTGTGCAGGGAGTCGACGATGGTCACCGCGTAGGCGTCGGCGAAGACCTTGAGCTGGCTGACCGGTTGCATCCGGTCCTTGAACAGTTCCTCGAAGCTCTGGTTCAGCCGGCTGGCGTTGTTCACCGCCATGCCGATCACCAACACCAGCACCACCAATGGCAGCAGCGCGAGGAACAACAAACGCATACGAACGGTGAGTCGTGACAGCATGGCTGTTCTCCTGCAGGACAACGCGCATGTATCGTCCCTGCGGAGCGCAACGGGTGGCCCATGGATCCCTGGCACCACCAGACAACAGGCATCCTCTCGGCAGCAGAG
Source organism: Ectopseudomonas khazarica (assembly GCF_017915135.1). Classification (NCBI taxonomy): domain Bacteria; kingdom Pseudomonadati; phylum Pseudomonadota; class Gammaproteobacteria; order Pseudomonadales; family Pseudomonadaceae; genus Ectopseudomonas; species Ectopseudomonas khazarica. The sequence goes on from NZ_CP068551.1 coordinate 4,986,592, forward strand.
GCACGCGACCCGACCTCGCCGGGCCACGAACACGCGCACTTACCGATGGCGCTACGTTACAGTATCGACCATATCCTGAATTCTGCACCGACCATCGCCCGCCCACCTTCAACAGTCATCTTCCATGCCCAGGCCTCCCCATCCCCGTCGTCTCCGCTGGCGCAGCCTGTTGCTGCTGGCCCTGCTGCTGGCGCCCCTGCTGTGGCCGGTGCACTTTCTCGCCGAACGCTACTACCGCGGCGTGCTCACCGAGCAGAACCGCCAGACGCTGGACCTGTACGTGGCCAACCTGCTCGGCACCCTGCGCCGCTACGAGGTGCTGCCGCAGATCCTCGGCGACCTGCCGGGGCTGCGCGCCGCCCTCTATGCACCGCAGGACCCGGCCGCGCTGGACGACGCCAACCGCCTGCTGGCGCGCATCCGCAAGCAGACCGGGGCCGACGTGATCTACCTGATGAATCCGCGCGGCATCACCCTGGCGGCCTCCAACTGGGACCAGTCCGACAGTTTCGTCGCGGGCAACTTCGCCTTCCGCCCCTATTTTCGCGAGGCACTGGCCGGGCGCCTGGGGCGTTTCTTCGGCCTGGGCACCACCTCCGGCAAGCGCGGCTACTATTTCGCCTACCCGGTACGCGATGGCGAGCGCAACATCGGCGCACTGGTGGTCAAGGTCGACCTCGACCACACCGAAACGCTGTGGGGCAACACCCCGGAGCAGCTGATGGTGACCGACATCAATGGCGTGGTGATCCTCACCTCGCGCCCGGACTGGCGCTTTCACGCCAGCCGCCCGCTGGACCGCGCCGAGCAACTGGCGATCGCCGCCAACCAGCCCTACCCCACGCAGGCACCACCGGTGCTGGACCTCGACCCGGGCGCCTGGCTGACGCAGAGCCGTGCCCTCGATGAGACCGGCTGGACGGTGAGCATCCTCGCCCCGCACATCCTGCTCGACCGCCCGGTGCGTACTGCCGTGGCCGTCGGCGCCGCCGCCCTGCTGGCCCTGTTGCTGCTGCTCGGCCTGATGATGCAGCGCCGTCGCCACTACCTCGAACGCATCGCCTTCGACACCCAGACCAAGGCGGACCTGGAGCAACGGGTGACCGAACGCACCCAGGACCTGGAACTGCTCAACAGCCGCCTCAAGCAGGAAGTGCTGGAGCGCGAGCAGGCCCAGCAGGAGCTGGTACGCGCCCAGGACGAACTGGTGCAGGCCGGCAAGCTGTCCGCGCTCGGCACCATGAGCGCCAGCATCAGCCACGAACTCAATCAGCCGCTGGGCGCGATCCGCAGCTACGCCGAGAACGCCAGCACCCTGCTCGACCACCAGCGCAGTGACGACGCCCGCGCCAACCTCAGGCTGATCAGCGAACTGACCGAGCGCATGGCGTCGATCATCGCCCACCTGCGCGCCTTCGCCCGGCGCGACCGCCATGCGCCCGAGCGCGTCGCCCTGCAGCCCGCGCTGGACGATGCCCTGTCGCTGCTGGCCAAGCGGCGCAGAAGCATGGATGTCGAACTGATACGCGACCTGCCGGACGCCACGCTGTGGGTCCAGGCCGGCGAGACCCGGCTGCGCCAGGTGCTCGGCAACCTGCTGGGCAATGCCCTCGATGCCCTGGTCGACAAGGCGCCGCCACGGCGGATCTGGATCAGCGTCGAGCAGCAGGCCGATCATCTCGACCTGCTGCTGCGCGACAACGGTCCGGGGTTCTCCGCCGAATCCCTGGCGCGTGCCCGCGAACCCTTCTTCACCACCAAGACCAGCGCCCAGGGCCTGGGGCTCGGCCTGGCGATCTGCGAAAGCCTGGTACGCGCCCTGGACGGCGAGCTGCTGCTGGCCAATCATCCGGCTGGCGGCGCGCTGATAACCCTGCGCCTGCGCCTGGCCACCCCAGGCGTCAACCTGCAACCTTCAGAGGACCCCTCGCCATGACCAGCGACAGCGCCATCGACAGCCGCATCCAGGTATTGCTGATCGACGACGACGCCCATCTGCGCCAGGCGCTCAGCCAGACGCTGGATCTGGCCGGGTTCAAGGTCCTCAGCCTGGGCAATGCCCAGGGCCTGGCCGCGCGCATTCCGGCCGGCTGGCCAGGCGTGGTGGTCAGCGACATCCGCATGCCCGGCATCGATGGCCTGGAGCTGCTGCAGCAACTGCGTGAACGCGATGCCGAACTGCCGGTGCTGCTGATCACCGGCCACGGCGACGTGCCGCTGGCCGTGCAGGCGATGCGCGCGGGCGCCTATGACTTCCTGGAGAAGCCATTCGCCAACGATGACCTGCTCGACAGCGTGCGCCGGGCACTCGAACTGCGCCGCCTGGTCCTGGACAACCGCAGCCTGCGCATGGCGCTGACCGACCGCCAGCAGCTGGCCAGCCGCCTGGTCGGCCAGTCGGCGGCCATGCACCGCCTGCGTGAACAGATCGGCGCCCTCGCCGGCATCGCCACCGATGTGCTGATCCTCGGCGAGACGGGTGCCGGCAAGGAGGTGGTGGCGCGCGCCCTGCACGACCTGTCCAACCGCCGCAACGGCCCCTTCGTCGCCATCAACGCGGGGGCGCTGGCCGAATCGGTGGTCGAAAGCGAGCTGTTCGGTCATGAGGCCGGGGCCTTCACCGGGGCGCAGAAACGCCGCATCGGCAAGTTCGAGTTCGCCAACGGCGGCACCCTGTTCCTCGACGAGATCGAGAGCATGAGCCTGGACGTGCAGGTCAAGTTGCTGCGCCTGCTGCAGGAACGCGTGGTCGAACGCCTCGGCGGCAACCAGCTGATCCCGCTGGATATACGCGTCATCGCCGCGACCAAGGAAGACCTGCGCCAGGCCGCCGATGCCGGGCGTTTCCGGGCCGACCTGTACTACCGCCTGAATGTCGCACCGCTGTCCATTCCGCCACTGCGCGAGCGCGGCGAAGATGCTCTGCTGCTGTTCCAGCACTTCGCCGATGGCGCCGCCGCACGCCACGCCCTGGCCTCGCGCGAGCTGCAGCCCGGGCAGCGCGCGCTGCTGCTGAGGCATCCATGGCCGGGCAACGTGCGCGAACTGCAGAATGCCGCCGAACGCTTCGCCCTCGGCCTGGAACTGGCGCTGGACAGCAACGCGCCAAACCTGCCGCCGGTCAACGGCGGCCTCAGCGAACAGGTGGAAGCCTTCGAGCGCGCCCTGATCGCCGCCGAGCTGAGCCGCCCGCACGGTTCGCTGCGCAGCCTGGCCGAAGCCCTGGGCGTGCCGCGCAAGACCCTGCACGACAAACTGCGCAAGCACGGCCTGAATTTCTCCGGCGCTGGCGGAAGCTCGCCAGAGGATTTCGACTGACTGGCGGCAAACCGCCAGATTCGTCCGTCCCGACAGCGCCGCAAGCGCCTCGAAAGCCCCCGGCCACGCTTGGCCAGAGGCCATCGAGGCCGCTGGCGATGGGCTTCTGCGCGCTTGTCATGCGCCTGCCACAGAGGCCTGGCACAAGGGTTGCTCTAGACTTGCCCCAAGCGAACCCACAAGTACAAGTCCAGGCCTCGCTGACGCCACCGGCGTTTTTCTCCAAGCCGCCTAGACTTGCTCTTGTCCGTTCGTCAGCAGCGCCCCGGCGCCAATGCGATAAACACAACAAGAGGAAGCATCCGCATGTTCAAACTGACTGCCAAGGCGCTGGCTTGCGCCCTGTCCCTGTCCATCGCTGGCGTCGTTCACGCCGCCGACCCGATCGTCATCAAGTTCTCCCACGTCGTTGCCGAGCACACCCCGAAGGGCCAGGGTGCCATGCTGTTCAAGCAACTGGCTGAAGAGCGCCTGGGCGACAAGGTCAAGGTCGAGGTCTACCCGAACTCCTCGCTGTTCGGCGACGGCAAGGAAATGGAAGCGCTGCTGCTCGGTGACGTGCAGATCATTGCCCCGTCCCTGGCCAAGTTCGAGCATTACACCAAGCAACTGCAGGTATTCGACCTGCCGTTCCTGTTCGACGACATGGCTGCGGTCGATCGCTTCCAGAAAGGTCCGGAAGGCCAGAAGCTGCTGACCTCCATGACCGACAAGGGCATCACCGGCCTGGCCTACTGGCACAACGGTCTCAAGCAGCTGTCGGCCAACAAGCCGCTGCGCGAGCCGAAGGACGCCCGTGGCCTGAAGTTCCGCGTACAGGCTTCCGCCGTACTGGAAGAGCAGTTCAAGGCCGTGCGCGCCAACCCGCGCAAGATGAGCTTCGCCGAGGTCTACCAGGGCCTGCAGACTGGCGTGGTCAACGGTGCCGAGAACCCCTACTCGAACATCTACAGCCAGAAGATGCACGAAGTACAGAAGTACATCACCGAGTCCAACCATGGCCTGCTGGACTACATGCTGATCACCAACACCAAGTTCTGGGACGGTCTGCCGGCTGACGTACGCGAAGAGCTGGACAAGATCATCGCCGAGGTCACCGTCGAGGTGAACAAGCAGGCTGACGCCCTCAACCAGGGTGACAAGCAGCGCATCCTGGACGCCGGCACCACCGAGATCCTGACCCTGACGCCCGAGCAACGTGGCCAATGGCGCGACGCCATGCAGCCGGTGTGGAAGAAGTTCGAAGGCGAAATCGGTGCCGACCTGATCAAGGCCGCCCAAGCCGCCAACCAGCAGTAAGGCCGGAGAGCCGTAGGGTGGGCAGTATCGCCAGATACTGACCCACCTCGGCGTCCTGTACGCCGACATGCTGCACATGGTGGGTCGGCCACGACCGCCCCACCCTACGCCCTTTCCATTCGGGAGACCCGACCATGAACGCCTTGCGGCGCGCCTGGGAGCACTTCGAGGAAGGCTTCATCGCCTTTCTTCTCGCTGCCATGACCCTGATCACCTTCGTCTACGTGATCCTCAACAACTTCTACACCCTGTTCTACTGGCTGGGTGACTATTTCGGCGGCAACGAAACCCTGCTGGGTATCGGTGACGCCATCCTCGACATGGCCCAGGCCATGACCTGGAGCAACGCCCTGACCAAGGCGCTGTTCGGCTGGCTGATCTTCTTCGGCCTGGCCTACGGCGTGCGCACCGCCGGCCACATCGGCGTGGATGCGCTGGTCAAGCTCGCGCCACGCGGCATCCAGCGCGTCATCGGCGTCATCGCCTGCCTGTGCTGCCTGGGCTACGCCGGCCTGATCGCGGTCGGCAGCTTCGACTGGGTGCACACCCTGTTCAGCGCCGGCATCGGCGCCGAAGATCTCGGCCACTACGGCATCCAGCAATGGCACATCGGCATGATCGTGCCGTTCGGCTACGCCATGGTGTTCATCCGCTTCCTGGAAATTCTCGTGCGCATCCTGCGCAACCAGCAGACCGGCCTCGGCCTGGCTGACGAAGCCGCCGACGCCCTGAAGGTCAATGAGCACGAGGAGAGCAAATAATGACCGTCCTGTTCCTCTTCCTGCTGCTGTTCCTGCTGATGTTCATCGGCGTGCCGATCGCCGCCTCGCTCGGCCTGGCCGGCTCGATCACCATCATGCTGTTCAGCCCCGACTCGGTGCGCTCGCTGGCGATCAAGTTGTTCGAGACCTCCGAGCACTACACCCTGCTGGCGATTCCGTTCTTCCTGCTCTCCGGTGCCTTCATGACCACCGGTGGCGTGGCGCGGCGCCTGATCGACTTCGCCAACGCCTGCGTCGGCCACATCCGGGGCGGCCTGGCCATCGGCGCGGTGCTGGCGTGCATGCTGTTCGCCGCGCTGTCCGGTTCGTCGCCGGCCACCGTGGCGGCAGTGGGTTCCATCGCCATCGCCGGCATGGTCCGCTCCGGCTACCCGCAGGCCTTCGGCGCCGGCATCGTGTGCAACGCCGGGACCCTGGGCATCCTGATTCCGCCGTCGATCGTCATGGTGGTGTACGCCGCCGCCACCGAGCAGTCGGTGGGCAAGCTGTTCATGGCCGGGGTGATCCCGGGCGTGCTGCTCGGCCTGGTGCTGATGATCGCGATCTACGTGGTGGCGCGGATCAAGAAGCTGCCGGCCCTGCCGCGTGCCAGCTTGCGCGAATGGCTGCGCTCGGCGCGCGAGGCGTTCTGGGGCCTGCTGCTGATGGTGATCATCCTCGGCGGCATCTACACCGGCATGTTCACCCCGACCGAGGCCGCTGCCGTGGCCGCCGTGTACGCCGGCTTCGTGGCCCTGTTCGTGTACAAGGACCTGACCCTGCGCGAGTGCCCGAAGGTGCTGCTGGAGTCCGGCAAGCTGACCATCATGCTGATGTTCATCATCGCCAACGCCATGCTCTTCGCCCACGTGCTGACCACCGAGCAGATCCCGCAGCAGATCACCGCCTGGGTGGTGGAGCTGGGCCTGCAGCCGTGGCAGTTCCTGCTGGTGGTGAACATCGTGCTGCTGATCGCCGGAGCCTTCATGGAACCGTCGGCGATCATCCTGATCCTCGCGCCGATCCTGTTCCCGATCGCCGTGCAGCTGGGCATCGACCCGATCCACCTGGGCATCATCATGGTGGTGAACATGGAGATCGGCCTGATCACCCCGCCGGTGGGGCTGAACCTGTTCGTCACCTCGGCGGTGACCGGCATGCCGCTGACCGCGGTGATCCGCGCCGCACTGCCGTGGCTGATGATGCTGATCAGCTTCCTGCTGGTGATCACCTACATCCCGGCCGTGTCCATGGCCCTGCCGAACTGGCTGGGCATGAGCTGAGCCCGATAGAACGCTGCTACTTCGGTACCTCGTGTACCCACTCCGCCCGGCCCTAGTGCCGGGCTTTTTTTGGCCTGCCATCGCCCGACACAGTCGCCGCGATTGCCACACGGCCTGCCTCCATCTCGCGTAAAGTCGCGACACCCCGACCAAGGAATCCCGAGCATGATCCGACGCAGCCTGAAATCCGTGGTGACCACCTGGCTCACCGGCCTGCTGGCGCTGCTGCCACTGGTCCTGACCATGGCCCTGCTGGCCTGGATCTTCAGCCTGCTCAACCGCCTGGTCGGCCCGTCGACCATGATCGGCCAGCTGTTCGCCGCCCTCGGCCAGCCCTTCTCCAGCAATGGCTACATGGCCTGGCTGCTCGGCAGCCTGGTCCTGCTGGCCAGCCTGTATCCGCTGGGGCTGGCGGTACAACTGGGCCTGCGCCGCCCCCTGGCGTGGCTGTTCGACCACACGCTGCGCCGCACCCCGCTGATCGGCAACTTCTACAACCTGGCCGACCGCTTCGTCGGCCTGCTGGACAAGAGCAAGAACCCGGACATCACCACCATGGCGCCGGTCTGGTGCTTCTTCGGGGGTGACGGCGTGGCGGTACTCGCTCTGCGCCCCAGCTCGGAAACGGTGGAACTGGAAGGGCGTGCCTACTGCGCGATCCTCGTGCCGACCGCACCGATTCCGGTGGGCGGCGGTCTGCTCTACGTGCCTCAGGAGTGGGTTCGCCCGGCGGACATGGGCGTCGAGCAGCTGACCAGCATCTACGTCTCCATGGGCCTCACGCCACCCGGCAAGCGCACGACCGAGCACGCCACGCCAGGCAGCCGCTAGACCAATGGCAGGCTGGTGGTGGACTTGATCTCCGACAGAGCGACGATGGAGTTCACCTCCTGGATGCCCGGCACCAGCGACAGCTTCTCGAAGAAGAAGCGCTCGTAGGCCTCGATGTCGCGCGTGACGATACGCAGCATGAAGTCCACCGCCCCCATCAGCACGTGGCACTCCAGCACCTCGGGAAACTCGCGCATGGCTTCGGCGAACTCGGTGAGGTTGGAGCGGCCATGGGCATTCAGCTTGACCTGGGCGAACACCTGGGTGTGCAGGCCGATCAGCTTGCGATCCAGCAGGGTCACCTGCTTGCGAATCACCCCCTCTTCCTTGAGGCGCTGAATACGACGCCAGCACGGCGACTGCGACAGGCCGATACGCTCGGCGATCTCGGCCGTGGACAGGCCGGCATCCTCTTGCAGCAGCGCGAGAATGCGCTGATCGTAGGCATCCAGCTCGACGGACATAAAAATTCCCCAATCACTCAATACTGAGGAAACTCTATCCACATAACCGGCAAAATGACAGAAAACAAGGCAGAACTTTTGCCGCCGCAAGGGGGAAACTTAGGCAAAACCTGCCCCGAGTCGCCACCATGCCTGATACCACGCCGTTCCCCGCTGTCCACCATCGCCGCGATCCCTGGCAGGATCGCCCGGATGCCTGCGTCGAATACCAGCTGCGCACCGACGCGGAAGCCGATGTGCTGTGCCGCCTGCTCGGCCTGTTCGCCCAGCTGCAGCTGCTCCCCGAGGCGCTGCAGGTCCAGCGCCAGCAGGACGATCTGCATGTCAGCCTGCGCCTGCAAGGCCTCTCGGTGCATCGCGCGGGTGTCCTGGCGCAGAAGCTGCGGGGCCTGGTCTGCGTCTGGCAGGTGAGCTGGCAGCACCTGGATCACAACCTGGTGACGGAGGTCGCCTGAAGCGGGCGCTCGATCACGCCTGGCCCTTCGCCCTTCTGCAGCTTTTCGGGCATCCTAGTTCGGCTAACCTTGTTCAGGTCGACCCCTAGGAGCCCTCATGTCCGCCTTCACTGCCACCGCCCCTGATCGCGTACTGGACCTTGGCGACCTGTTGCGCGAACTGGTCGCCCATGGCCGGGTCGACCAGGACGTGGCCGAGCAGTGCCTGGCGATCCGCCGCAGCTCGCTGAACAACAACCAGCACCCGCTGGAGTTCCTCGCCGCCCAGCAGGTCGACGATCTGACACGGCCGGGCAAGAAGCTCGATCTGGAAACCCTGACCGTGTGGCTGGCCAACTTCTCCGGGCAGCCCTATCTGCGCATCGACCCACTGAAGATCGACGTGCCGGCGATCACCCCGCTGATGTCCTACGCCTTCGCCCAACGCCACAAGATTCTTGCCGTGGCGGTGGACAGCGAAAGCGTCACCATCGCCAGCAGCCAGCCACTGGTGCACAGCTGGGAAGCCAACCTGGTGCACGTGCTCAAGCGCCCGATCAAGCGCGTGGTGGCCAACCCCGCCGACATCCAGCGCTTCACCACCGAGTTCTATCGCCTCGCCCGCTCGGTCAGTGGCGCCAATGCCACCGACCAGAAGGTCAGCGGCGTCGGCAACTTCGAACAGTTGCTCAGCCTCGGCGCCCAGGACCAGGAGCCGGACGCCAACGACGCGCACATCGTCAACATCGTCGACTGGCTGTTCCAGTACGCCTTCCAGCAGCGCGCCAGCGATATCCATATCGAGCCGCGCCGTGAACAGGGCACCGTGCGCTTTCGCATCGACGGCGTGCTGCACACCGTCTACCAGTTCCCCGCCCAGGTCACCATGGCGGTGGTCAGCCGCCTGAAGAACCTGGGGCGGATGAACATCGCCGAGAAACGCAAGCCGCAGGACGGCCGGGTGAAGACCAAGACCCCGGACGGCAACGAGGTGGAACTGCGCCTGTCGACCCTGCCCACCGCCTTCGGCGAGAAGATGGTGATGCGTATCTTCGACCCCGATGTACTGCTGAAGAGCCCAGACCAGCTGGGCTTCTCGCCGGACGACCTGCGCCGCTGGGAGAGCATGACCAGCCAGCCCAACGGCATCATCCTGGTCACCGGCCCCACCGGTTCGGGCAAGACCACCACGCTGTACACCACGCTCAAGCAGCTGGCCACCGAAGAGGTGAACGTCTGCACCATCGAGGACCCGATCGAGATGATCGAGGGGGCCTTCAACCAGATGCAGGTGCAGCACAACATCGACCTGAGCTTCGCCAGCGGCGTGCGTGCCCTGATGCGTCAGGACCCGGACATCATCATGATCGGCGAGATCCGCGACCTGGAAACCGCCGAGATGGCCATCCAGGCCGCGCTCACCGGCCACCTGGTGCTCAGTACCCTGCACACCAACGATGCCCCCAGCGCCATTACCCGCCTGCTCGAACTGGGCGTGCCGCACTACCTGCTCAAGGCCACCCTGCTCGGCGTCATGGCCCAGCGCCTGGTGCGGACCCTGTGCCCGCACTGCAAGGCACCGGTGCAACTCGACGAAGACAGCTGGAGCGGCCTGACCAAGCCCTGGAGCTCGCCGCTGCCGAACCATGCGCAACGCGCCGTGGGTTGCCTGGAATGCCGCGAGACCGGCTACCGCGGGCGCGCCGGGGTGTACGAAATCATGCTGATCAACGATGCCATCCGCCCGCTGATCAATGCCGACACCGACCTCACCGCCCTGCGTCGCGCGGCGTTCAAGGACGGCATGCGCAGCCTGCGCCTGTCCGGCGCGCAGAAGGTCGCCGCCGGGCAGACCACGATCGAGGAAGTGCTGCGCGTGACGCCGCAGAGCGAGCAGCGCTGAAGCCTCGAGCGCGTTCGCTGCACGCCCCGCGTCGTCACGTTGCACTGTGCGGCCGTTCACCTGCCAGCGCTTGCCAGCCAGGCGCTGCCGGGCACTGAGAAGGGGTCGGCGGCAATCCCGCAGCGGCTATGCTTAGATGCGGAACAGGCGCAGCGCACCTTGCCGGCGCCCGCACAAGGTATGCATGAGGGAGATCGCATCATGGAAATCGGTGGCGTCCTGCTGCTGTTCGTCGGCCTGGCTGTGGCCATCGTCTACATGGGCTTCAAGGTGGTGCCGCAGGGCTCGGAATGGACGGTGGAACGCTTCGGTCGCTACACCACGACGCTGAAGCCCGGGCTCAACATCATCGTGCCGGTGATGGACCGCATCGGGCGCAAGCTGAACGTCATGGAGAGCGTGCTGGATATTCCGCCGCAGGAAGTGATCAGCTCCGACAACGCCATCGTGCAGATCGACGCCGTGTGCTTCTTCCAGGTGATCAACGCCGCCCAGGCGGCCTACGAGGTCAACCACCTGGAGCACGCCATCCGCAACCTGGTGATGACCAACATCCGCACCGTGCTGGGCTCGCTGGAGCTCGATGCCATGCTCAGCCAGCGTGACGCCATCAACGAGCGCCTGCTCAAGACCGTGGACGAGGCCACCGCTCCCTGGGGCATCAAGATCACCCGCATCGAGATCAAGGACATCAGCCCGCCCGCCGACCTGGTGGAGGCCATGGCCAGCCAGATGAAGGCCGAGCGCCTCAAGCGTGCGCAAATTCTCGAGGCCGAGGGCGCCCGCTCGGCCGCCATCCTCACTGCCGAAGGGCACAAGCAGGCGGAGATTCTTCGCGCCGAAGGCGAGCGCCAGGCCGCGTTCCTCGAAGCCGAAGCCCGTGAGCGGGCCGCGCAGGCCGAAGCCGAGGCGACCCGCGTGGTGTCCCAGGCCATCGCCGCCGGCAACGTCCAGGCGGTGAACTACTTCGTGGCCCAGAAGTATGTCGAGGCCCTGGGCCAGCTCGCCTCCGCCAACAACAGCAAGGTGGTGCTGATGCCGCTGGAGGCCAGCCAGGTGATCGGTGCCGTCGGCGGCATCGGCGAAATCGTCAAGGCCACCTTCGCCAGCGACGGCTCTGCAGAGAAGCGGAGCTGAGGCATGATCCACTACCTGCAAAACCTGTCGTTCTGGGACTGGCTGGCCCTGGCCACCATCCTGCTGATCCTCGAAGTCTTCGGTGCCGGCGGCTACCTGCTGTGGATCGGCCTCGCGGCCGCCTGTGTCGGTGTGCTGACCTACCTGTTCCCGGCGCTACCGTGGGTCTGGCAGTTCTTTCTGTTCGGCCTGCTGGCCATTCTCACCGCAGTGGTCTGGTGGCGCCGCCAACGCAGCCCCCTGCCCCCCAGCGATCAACCCGGCCTGAACCGGCGCGGCAGCGAGCTGCTCGGGCGGCGCTTCGCCCTGCACGAGGCGATCATCGACGGACGCGGCAAGATCAAGGCCGGCGACAGCCTGTGGCTGGTCAGCGGCCCCGACCTGCCAGCCGGCAGCCCGGTCAAGGTCGTGGCCCAGGAGGGTGTGGTCCTGAAAGTGGAACAGGACGTAGCCCGCGAGCCCGTCCGCTAGCCAAGGCGGCCGGCCATCGCCACGACGGAACCTGTGGGTCCTGACACCACTCTGAACGAGTGTGCCTAATTCACAGGAGCTTCATCATGCGAGCAATAAGCCGGGCCGCCATGGCATTGAGCGCCTTCCTGATTGCCCAGAGCGCAGCCGCGGATGGCCTGCTGCGTGACATTCTGTCCTCGGGCGCGACCACCGCGTCGACCTACCTGACATTCAAGGACCGCAAGCTGGTCGCTGCCGCGGAGGAGGATGCCAGCAGCTTCGTCGCCAGTGCCGGCGAGATTCGCGGCCCGCACCTGGAAGCCGCGCTGCAGCAGTTGCGCGCAGGCAACCCCGAACTGCAGGACGCCGACGACATGGCGCTGGCCAGTGCCATCCTGGCGTCCTCGGCGGCTCCGCGCGACACCCACACGGCCATTCCCGCCGAGTAACTCGCGCCCATAAAAAATGGTTCTTCGCGGAGTCTGGGGGAAGAGCGCGTTGACAGTCAGGGAAGTGGGTAAATTGGCAGTCGCCAAACGAACCAACCCCCACGCCCTGCTGCCACCGTGCATCCTATTGATCTTGCCCAGTTCTGGCCAGGCTACGCAGTCGTCGCCTGTCGCCCCTCTGCCGACAACATCCTGTTGATCGAACTCAAGCCTCAAGCCGACGCCATCCCCGAATGTGGGCGCTGCGGCCAAGCTTGTCCGCTGATCCACGAGCGCCGACTGCGTCGGATACGCGATCGGGATTTGTTGGATCAGCGCGTTCTGCTCCAGGTGCCTGTGCGCCGCGTTGACTGCCTGCGCTGTGGGCGGGTGACCGAGCGGATCGCCTGGCTGGAGCCGGCGTCACGTCTGACGCGGCGCTTGCAGGCCTGGCTCGAGGCTTTGCTGCAACTGCTGCCGATCAGCCACGTCAGCCGCCTCACCGGCATACACTGGCACACGCTCAAGCAACTCGACAAACGTCGGCTGGATGCCGCCGTCGGCACCTTCGAGCCGGGTGATGTGCGTTGCCTGGTGATGGACGAGTTCGCCCTGCACAAAGGCCATCGCTACGCCACGGTGATCATGGATGCCGAGCGCACGCGGGTGCTATGGGTCGGTCATGGCAACAGCCGCGAGGCGATCCGCCCATTCTTTGAGTTACTGGGCGAGCGCTGCCAACGGATCGAAGCGGTGGCGATGGACATGAACACCGCCTTCGATTTGGAGGTGAAGCGGCACTGCCCTCAAGCCGAAGTGGTGTACGACCTGTTCCATGTGGTGGCGCGCTACGGGCGTGAGGTGATCGACCGTATCCGCGTCGACCAGGCCAATCTCCTGCGCGATGACAAACCGGCACGCAAGGTGGTCAAGCAGAGCCGCTGGCTGTTGCTGCGCAATCGCGAAAACCTGAAGGACGGCCAAGCCGTGCAGTTGCAGGAGTTGCTCGCCGCCAACCAGCCATTGGCCACGGTCTACGTGCTCAAGGATGCGTTAAAGGAAGTCTGGTACGCCCCCACTGTGCGGGAGGGTTGGCGGCGCTGGCGAAGTTGGCTGCGGCATGCTCGGGACAGCGGTCTGGCGCCGCTCCAACGCTTTGCCCGGAATCTGCGCAAATACGCCCGTGGCATCCTCGCAAGCGCCCGCTTCCCCCTGCACACCAGCGTCCTGGAAGGCGTGAACAACCGCATCAAGGTGATCAAGCGGATGGCCTATGGCTTCCGGGACTCTGACTACTTCTTCCTGAAAATCAAGGCCGCCTTCCCCGGGAAAGCGCGATGAACCAAAAAAATGCCCGTATCCGGAAGATACGGGCATTTTCTTGAGCGCAGCTCGGGACTACACAGCTGCAAGGCTTCCCGAGCGACCCAGACCTTACATCAGCGGCAGGGTGTAGCTGACGATCAGGCGGTTTTCATCGATGTCGTTCGCGAAGTTGGAGCGAACGGTGGCGTTACGCCAGCGAACACCCAGGTTCTTCAGCGCGCCTTCCTGGAAGACGTACATCAGCTCGGTGTTGCGCTCCCACTCACGACCTTCGGAAACGCCACGGCCGCGATCGACGTTGTCGCCGGTCAGGTAGCGGGTCATGAAGGTCAGGCCCGGGATACCGATCGAGGCGAAGTTGAAGTCATAGCGCGCCTGGTAGGACTTCTCGTCCTTGTTGGCGAAATCGCTGATCTGCACGTAGTTGACCAGGAACGGGTCGGTACCGTTGATGTAGGCGAAACCGGTGTCGCCGCTCATCTTCTGGTAGCCCAGACCGAAGGCATGGCCGTCCAGCGAGTAGGTGACCATGGCGCCGAAGGCCTTGTTGTCCACGTTGCTGCGATTGCCGTCATCGGTCGAGCGGGCGAAGCGCACGTCGGTCTTCAGGCTCTGCTTGTCGCCCAGCGGCAGAACGTGCACGGCGCTGAAGGAGTGCTGCTTGTACAGCTCGTCCAGGTTGGAGTAGTAGTAGCCGGCCGTCAGGTCCTTGGTCAGCTTGTAGGTGCCGCCGACGAAGTCGAACGAGTCGGCAGTGGCGCCACCAGAGGTGGTGATACCACGGCGACCGCCGCTGGTGATGGCGATGTCTTCGTAGTCACCGGAGTTACGGTGGTTGACCTCACGCACGTGAGCGGCTTCCAGCATCAGGCCGTCGATTTCCTGGGAGACCAGGTGACCGGCTTCGAATACCTGGGGCAGCAGACGGCCGTCGCTGGAGGCGATGGCGGCGTTCTTGAACTGCATCTGGCCAACGCGCAGGGTGCTGTTGGAGACCTTGACCTTGGCGGCTACAGCCAGGTCCGAGTAGTTGTCCTGCGAACCACCCGAGCGATCCGGAACCAGCAGACCGCTACCAGCGGTACCGTCACCGGAATCCAGCTTGAAGCCGAACATGCCGATCGCATCGGCACCGAAGCCTACGGTACCTTCGGTGAAACCGGAGTTCATGCGCAGAATGAAACCTTGGGCCCACTCGTCCTGCTTGGACTGGCTCGGGGCCGGAGTGTCGCTGTTGCCCTGACGGAAATCGCGGTTGAAGTAGAAGTTGCGCGCTTCCAGGCTGACCTTGGTATCGCCGACCAGATCGGCGAAGGCCACTTGGCTCAGGCCCAGGGTGCTGGCGGCTACGGCCAGTGCCAGGGAGGTCTTTCTCATTATGTTTCTCTCCAGTGTGTTTTGAGTTGACGCATCGTCCGACGCAGGCTTCGGCACGAAGAGGCAGGTCGGAACGAATAGGGCAGACGCAACCGCGAGCCAGGGTGCGACAACGACCTGGCTCGAGCGGGTACGTGAAAAATTCAGGTAGTACAGAACAACGGCGAACGCAGGACAGCGGCCGAACTGAGGCAGGCAGAATGGTGCATGGTTGGCTTCTCTCGTCGTTGTTATTTTGCGCCGACATCCCGCCGGCATCTCGCGGGGCCTACGCAGATAGCGTGCCAGATCGTGAAAACACCTCAGCAAGCTATCTAGAACAGTAGGTTACATTTTTTCTGCAGGTCAGTGACCATTTAGTCACAGGGCTCTACAGGCAAGTTTCCGCTCACCACGACTGCCTTTCAGGCGGAAAACCGCCAAGTCATCAACCGACCACGATCTGATTCTTGCCCTGGCGCTTGGCCAGGTACATGGCCGCGTCGGCACGCGCGTAGAGCGCGTCAAGGCTGGCATCGGCCGCCAGCAGGCTGGTCAGTCCCTGGCTGACCGTGATGCGGAAGCTCGTCCCTTCGTGCTGGAAGCCGAGGCGTTGCACCTCGCGTTGCAAGCGTTCGGCCACCTGCAGTGCGACATCCGGCTCACAGCCCGGGAACAGCGCGGCGAACTCCTCACCGCCGATGCGCCCGAACAGGTCGCCACGCCGCAACGCGTTGCTGCCACAGTGCGCCAGGCGCCGCAGGACATCGTCGCCGGTCTGATGACCATAGTGGTCGTTGATCTTCTTGAAGTCGTCGAGATCGAGCAACAGAAAGGCCAGCGGGCTGCCAAACTTGCGGGCATGCTCGAACTCGCGGCGGGCACATTCGAAGAAATGCCGGCGGTTGCTGCTCTGGGTCAGCACGTCGGTGGTCGCCAGACGGTGCAGCTCGCCTTCCAGGCGCTTTTTCTCGGTGATGTCCTCGGCAATGCCGACGATCACCGGCCCCTGCTGCCTTCCCCTGGGACTGACGAAGCACTTGTCGCTGAGCCAGCGCAGCTGGCCATCAGCACGGATGATGCGGTACTCGCGGCTCTCCACGGCCCCAGTTTCCAGCACCTTGGCCAGGCTCTCGGCCGCATAGTCGACATCGTCCGGGTAGATGCTGTTGCGCCACTCGCCGTAATCCGCCAGCAGCAGGGCGGCCGAGCGGCCGAAGATGCGTTCATAGGCCGGGCTGACGTAGATCATCCGCTGCTCGTTCCAGTCGAACGCCCAGAGCACGGCATTGACGCTGCCGAGCAGGCTGCTGAACAGCTGCTCGCGCTCGCCCAGGCGCTCGACCTCGGCGCGGCTATGCAGCAAGGCCAAGGTCAATTCTTCCAATTCGGAAACAGCGTTGCCTTCAGCATCCATTACAACAGCCATCCCTTCCCTCGCGTCGCATTGAAATGATCATAGTGCGAGTTCTTGGACAAAAACGAAGGCCCGCCGTTCGGCGGGCCTTCGTGTGTAACGAACGGCGCTCAGGCAGCCACGCCGGCCGGGCGCAGCGAGTAGGTCTTGAGCTGCTCGGCGAAGTCACGCAGCGACTGGATGCCACTGGCCTCGGCCTCGTGCACCCACTGCTTCATCGCCTCCAGCATGTCGTGGCCGTTGCTGCTGGTCTTCACCCAGATCTGCTGCAGGGCCAGGCGCTTCTCGTAGATCACCTTGAGCGCCTGACTCTGCGCCAGCATGTCGGCGATGCGCGCGTGGTGCTGCTCTTCCAGCAGGCTCGGCTCACGCGAGAGCAGGCGCTTGGCGCGACGGAACAGGTGACGAACGGACTCGTCGGCCTTGGCCACCTCCTGCTTGACCAGCGGTGCGATGACCAGCTTGCGGTACTGCGCCATGATCTGGAAGCGGTTGTTGAGGATGGCCATGGCTGTGTCCATGTCCAGACTCCCCTTGCCCTCGACCCGGTGGGCGATGGGCGCGACGCGCTGCACCTTGGCCAGCCCGAACAGACTGAACAGCCGGATCCAGGCCCAGCCCATGTCGAACTCCCAGGCCTTGACCGACAGCTTGGCGCTGTTCGGGTAGGTGTGGTGGTTGTTGTGCAGTTCCTCGCCGCCGATCAGGATGCCCCAGGGCAGCAAATTGGTGGCGGCGTCGCGGCATTCGAAGTTGCGGTAGCCGACTGCGTGGCCCAGACCGTTGATCACGCCAGCGGCCCAGACCGGAATCCACATCATCTGCACCGCCCACACGGTCATGCCGAGCACGCCGAACAGGGCCAGGTCGATGATCGCCATCAGGGTCACGCCACCGATCGGGTAGCGGCTGTAGACATTGCGTTCGATCCAGTCGTCCGGGCAGTTCTTGCCGTAGATACGCAGGGTTTCCTGGTTCTTCGCCTCTTCCTGGTAAAGCTCGGCGCCCTTGCGCAGCACGGTGCCCAGCCCCTTGATGACCGGGCTGTGCGGGTCATCGTCGGTCTCGCACTTGGCGTGATGCTTGCGGTGAATCGCGGTCCACTCGCGGGTGTTCTGGCCCGTGGTCAGCCACAGCCAGAAACGGAAGAAATGCTTGAGCGCGGGGTGCAGCTCCAGTGCGCGATGCGCCGAATAGCGGTGCAGATAGACCGTGACGCTGACGATGGTCACGTGCGTCATCAGCAGGGTCACAGCCACCAACTGCCAGACCGAAAGGTCGAGTAAACCGTTGTACCACATGGATGCTGTTGCCTCTTGATAGGGAAACACGGTTTGTCCTACAAGAACGAACCTGATCGCATTATCCCTGACCCAGGCCAGAAAACCAGTTGGTCTTTTAGATAAGAATGTTTCAGCCCCACCCCATCTATACTGCCCACCATTTGAAGGGAGCTTGGCCTGCACCCCATGCGTATCGACTTTGCCGCCCTGCGTCTGACCCTGGTCTACCTGCTGCTCGCGGGCGCCTGGGTTCTCCTGAGTGACCAGTTGCTGGCGGCACTGGGCCTGTCCGTGGCGCAGCAGGAGCGCCTGCAATCACTCAAGGGACTGTTCTTCGTCCTGCTGACCAGCGCCCTGCTCTACCTGGTGCTGTACCGCCACGCCCAGCGGCATCGCCGCGCACGGCTGGAGCTGGCGAGCAACGAGGAACGCCTGCGCCTGGCCCTCAATGCCACCCACGACGGCCTGTGGGACTGGGACGTGTCCAAGCGCCGGGTGTTCTTCTCCGATGGCTACGCCGCGCTGCTCGGCCTGACGCCACAGGCCCTTGGCGATACCCGTGACGACTGGGCCGCGCGCCTGCACCCGGATGACCGTGAGGGTGCGATGCAGGCACTCAGTACCGAGTGGACCGATCAGCAGTACGAAAACATCTACCGCCTGCGGCATGCCGACGGCAGCTACCGCTGGATCCACTCGCGCGGCCGCTTGCTGCACGACGAGGATGGCCAGCCACAGCGCTTCATCGGCATTGCCAGTGATGTCACCCAGCAACGTACCAACGATGACAGCCTGCGCCAGGCTGCTGCCGTGTTCGATGCCACTCAGGAGGGTGTGCTGGTCACCGACCCGGACCAGCGTATCGTCCATGTCAATCCGGCCTTCAGTCGCATCACCGGCTACAGCAGCGAGGAGATACTCGGGCAGCGCCCCAATCTGCTCAACTCGGGGCACCATGACGCCAGCTTCTACCAGAGCATGTGGAACGCGCTGGAAAATCGCGGCGCCTGGAGCGGCGAAGTGTGGAACCGGCGCAAGAGCGGCGAGATCTATCCGCAGTGGCAGTGCATCCGCGTCATCCATGACGAACAGGGGCGCCTCAGTCACTACGTGGCGGTGTTCTCCGACATCAGTGCACTGAAGCGCTCGCAGCATGAGCTGGACTACCTGGCCCACCACGACCCGCTGAGCAACCTGCCCAACCGCCTGCTGTTCACCGAACGGGTCGCCCATGCACTGGAACGCAGCAAGAGCGAAGGGTTGCGCGGCGCCGTGCTGCTGATCGACCTGGATCATTTCAAGCACATCAACGAGAGCCTCGGGCACAACGTCGGCGATGCCCTGCTGAAGGGGGTCGGCGAGCGCCTGCTGCAGGATATTCCCAACGGCTGCACCCTGGCCCGCCTGGGGGGCGACGAGTTCGGCCTGCTCTCCGAGAACTGTTCCGCCGCGCCACAGGCTGCGGAGCTGGCACAACGCCTGCTGCGCTGCCTGGAAGCGCCCTTTCGTTTCGACGGGCATGAGCTGTATATCGGCGCCAGCATCGGTATCGGCCTGTTCCCGGGGGAAGCCGACAGCGTCGAGCAGATCATGCGCAATGCCGACTCGGCGTTGTTCAAGGCCAAGAGCAGCGGCCGCGAGGGCTATGCGTTCTATGTGCAGGAACTGACCGACTACGCGCGCCAGCGTGTCGAGCTGGCCAGCAGCCTGCGCCATGCCCTGGACAACCAGGAGCTGCGCGTTTACTACCAGCCCCTGCATGACCTGCGTGATGGTCACATGGTGGGCATGGAGGCACTGGTGCGCTGGCAGCACCCGCAGCGTGGCCTGGTGCCCCCGGCCGAGTTCATCCCGATGGCCGAAGAGAACGGCATGATCGCGGCCATCGACGCCTGGGTGCTGGAGCAGGCCTGCCGCCAGATGGTGAGCTGGAATGCCGAGGGCGGCTCGCTGCGTTTCGTCGCGGTGAACATCTCCAGCCGCCTGTTCAGCCGTGGCGAACTCGACCAGAAGGTGGCGCGGGTCCTGGCCGAAACCGGCCTTCCGGCTGGTCAGCTGGAACTGGAGGTGACCGAGAGCGCGATCATGGAAGACCCTGATGCGGCTCTGCGCTTCCTGACCCGCTTGCGTGCCCTGGGCGTACGCCTGGCCATCGACGACTTCGGCACCGGCTATAGTTCGCTTGCACGCCTGAAACGCCTGCCGGTGGACAAGCTGAAGATCGATCAGAGTTTCGTCCGCGGCCTGCCCGAAGATACCGACGATGCGGCCATCGCCCGCGCCGTCATTGCACTTGGACACAGCCTGGGCCTGAAGGTACTGGCCGAAGGCATCGAAGCACCACGTCAGGTCGAGTTCCTCCGCGAGCTAGGCTGTGACTATGGTCAGGGTTACCACTACGGCAGACCGCTACCGGCACAGCGCCGGACAGGCGACCACCCCGAAGGGCCCTCACCACACGACAGCCCATTCACGCCGAGGGATTGAGCATGCGGGTGCTGATACTGGAAGACGATCCATGGATCGCCGATCTGCTCAAGCAGATCGTCCAAAACCTGCACCCCAGCACACAGATCGAAAGCGTCACGCGGCTGGCCGATGCGCTCGACGCCTGGAAGCGTCAACCGGCCCAGTTGGTCATCGCCGACTGGAATCTGCCCGACGGCCCCGGCACCAGCCTGCTCGAGGTCGCGCACCGCAGTGACGCCAGCGTCCCGCTGGTGATGATCACCGCGCGCTCCGACCGGGACAGCGTGCTGCTGGCACGCCGGCTGGGGATAAACGCCTTCATCAGCAAGCCCTTTCAGGTGCCCAAGGTACTCGAGACCCTGCGCCCGCTGCTGTCACCGCAGCACGACGAACCCGCTGACGCCGCAGTGCCTGCCACAGGTGGCTTCCTGCCATTTCTCGCGGGCCTGCCCAACAGCGCCCTGGACCTGCCCCTGCACGATGCCCTGCTCCAGCAGTTGCACAAGCCCGACCAGGCAGCGCAGGCACTGCAGGAGTACTGGCAGAACGATCCGGCAGTGCATGCCCGGCTGATCGCTGCCGCCAACAGCGCCAGCTATAACGCCAGCGGGCAACCCTGCATCAGCCTCCCGGAAGCGCTGCGCCGGCTTGGGCCAGGCACGGTGCTCAGCCTGGTTCAGGGGCTCGCGCTACGCCCCGTGGCGGCCCTGCAGGACGATGACCTCAAACGCCTGGGCGACGAGCAGTTCACCCAGGCCCGGTATCTGCGCCAGCGCATCGAGGAGCTGTGCAAGAGCGCCAGGATCGACGCAGCGGCCATGAGCAGCGCTGCGTTGCTGCAACGCATGGGGGAGCTGGCGGTTCTGTACCAGGCACAGTGCTGGCGTCATGCCGGCCAGGCGCTGGATGACGAAACCCTGGGTAGCGCCCTGCAGCGCTGCAGCGGCGACCTGGCCAACCGGCTCAAGAGCCACTGGCGCCTGCCGACGCCGCTGCGCGAACTGATCGGCGCCTGCTACGCCCTGCCACCCGGCAACAGCAAGCGCGACCCGGTGATCATGCGCCTGGCCTGCGCGGAGCTGCAGGGTGGCAGCGAGCAGGAACTGGACCGTCTGTACCGGCTCGCCGGCATCGACAAGGGCACGGCCAGGTGAGGACGAACCCGCGACCGATCCGCTGGATCGTCATCGGTGGCAGCCTGTGCCTGGCGATCCTCTTCGCCCTGCTCGGCCGCCAGGCGATGGTCGAACGCGAGGCGCTGTGGCAACTGCAGATGAACAAGCAGGCGGAGGCGCTGCGACTGGCCCTGCACAGCTCGCAGAAAGGCCTGCACGAACGCGCCCAGCTGCTGGCCGAGGCGATGGCTGCCGATGCCTGGGTGGTGGAACTGGTCCGCCAGGCATACAGCCTCGGCGACGGCAGCCCGCAGCAACTGACCGACATCCGCAACCAGCTCTACACCCGCCTCGCACCGCGCTGGCGCAACCTGCAGCGCCAGCACAGTTTCCGCCTCTTCGTGCACCTGCCCCCAGGGGACAGGATTCTGCTGCGCGTGCATGACCCGCGGCACTTTGGCGACACCATCAGGCTCGTCCAGCCCCTGGTGGAAGACAGCCTGCGCGACGGCGACAGCGTGACCGGCGTCAGCTCCAACAACCTGGGCGACGTCAGCGTGCATGCCATGACCCCACTGACCGTGGAGACCCAGGACGGACCGAAGCAGATCGGCGTGCTCGAGGTGGCCATGAGCGTGCTCGCCACCCCCAGGGAGTTCGACCAGGAACTGGGCGGCGGAGTCGCCCTGCTGCTGCGTTCGAGCCAGCTGACCCACCGCAGCGGTGAAGCCTTGCGTGGCCTGACCAACGACCCGCAGCAGTGGCAGGTGATCAGCGCCTCGCGCCCCCAGGCCATGCACTGGCAACGCAATGGCCTGCTGCCGACACCGAGCCGGGCCGACGGCCATGACCTGCAGGAAGACGAAGGCCGCCATTTCCTGCTGAGTGACTATCCGCTGGTCGACCTCACGGCCCGTTCCGGCGGGCCGCTGAATGCCTCCCTGCTGGCCTGGCGGGACGTGAGCCCGCTGTACGCGGTGCACGTTCGCGACAAGCACTGGCTGATCGGCAAATGGGTCCTGGCCTGGTTGAGCGCGGAGGTTCTGCTGCTGGTGCTGTTGCGCGCCACCCGCCACAGCACCCAGCGCCTGCTGCAACGCCAGCAACGCGCCCTGCATGCGCTCAACGAAATCTCCGCGCTTTCCAGCCTGAGCAGCAAGGAGCAGCTGCGCGAGGCGCTGCGCACGGGAGCGGACTACTTCGGCATGCCGATCGGGGTCATCGGCCTCATCGAGGACGAACGCTATCGGGTGCTGGTGCAGGTCGCTCCTGGCGACGAACTGCAAGACGAACAGACCTTCGCCCTCGACGAGACCTACAGCAGCCTGGCCTATGCCCAGGACGAAGTGCTGAGCATCGAACACATGGCCTCCTCCCCCTACCGCGCACATGCCTGCTACGACAAGTTCGCCCTGGAGAGCTACATCGGCATCGCCATCTGGGTCGATGGACGCCGCGCCGGCACCCTGGCCTTCTGCGACCACACGGTACAGGAGCGCGCCTTCAACGACAGCGAGCGCGAGTTCATGCGCCTGTTCGCCCGCTGGGTCGGCGCCACCCTGGAACGCGACCAACAGGAACAGGCGCGCCAGGCCCTGCTGGAGCGCCTGGCCAGCATCATCGAAGGCACCGACGTGGGCACCTGGGAATGGAACGTCCAGACCGGCGAGACCGTGTTCAACGAGCGCTGGGCGCAGATGTTCGGCTATCGCCTGGACGAGTTGCAGCCCACGCGGGTGGAAACCTGGCTGCGCCTCTGCCACCCGGATGACCGCGAGCCCAGCGAACGCCTGCTGCAACGTCATTTCGCCGGCGAGGTGGCGTACTACGACCGCCAGGTCCGCATGCAGCACCGGGACGGCCACTGGCTGTGGATACAGGTACGCGGGCGCCTCTCCAGACGCGATGCACAGGGCCGCCCGCTGCTGATGTACGGCACCCACACCGACGTCAGCGAGGCGCGCCAGCGCGAAGAGGCGGTCACCGAGGCCCGCGTCTTCCTGCAGACGCTGCTGGACTCGGCCACCGGGGTCTCGATCATCGCCACCGACCTCGACGGCCTGATCACCCTGTTCAACTCCGGCGCCGAGCGCTTGCTGGGGTACAGCAGCGCCGAGGCCGTCGGGCAGATGACCCCCGAACGCTTCCACCTCGCCGAAGAGGTCGAGGCACGGGCCGAGGAACTGAGCCGCAGCAGCGGCGAACGCATCGAAGGCTTCGAGGTGTTCGTCCACAATGCGCGCGGCGGCGAGCCGGAAACCCGCCAGTGGACCTACGTGCACCAGGATGGCAGCCAGTACCGGGTCAACCTCACCACCAGCGTCATCCTCGATGCCAGCGGCCAGGCCATCGGTTTCCTCGGCGTGGCCAGCGACATCAGCGCGCTGCAGCAGGCCACGCGCGCCCTGCAGCAGAGCGAGAGCCGCTTCCGTGGCCTGGTCGCCAACCTGCCTGGCGTGGTCTACCGCTGCGCCAACGACAGCAGCTGGAGCATGCGCTACATCAGCGACGAAGTGCTCAGCCTCACCGGCTACCCGTCCAGCGACTTCATCGACAACCGCGTGCGCAGCTTCTCCAGCGTCATCCACCCGGACGACCTGCCGATCACCTACCAGGCCGACCAAGCCATCGTCCTCAAGGAGACCTTCGAGCTGACCTACCGCCTGCGCCATGCCGACGGCCACAGTGTCTGGGTGCGCGAGAAGGGCCGCGGCGAGTACGACACGCACGGCCGGCTGCTCTGGGTCGATGGCTTCATCTGGGACATCAGCGAGCGCAAGGTCATCGAAGACCAGTTGCGCCTGAGCCAGCAGCGTTTTCGCAACGCCTTCAACACGGCGCCCCTGGGCATGGCCCTGGTCGCCCCGGATGGCCGCTGGCTGGAGGTCAACGACGAACTGTGCCGCATGTTCGGCTACAGCCGCGAAGAGCTGCTGAACAGCGATTTCATGGACCTCTCCCACCCCGACGACCTGGATGCCGACCTGCACAACCTCGAGGACCTGGTCGCCGGGCGGATCAGCGCCTACCAGATGGAAAAGCGCTACGTGGACAAGCAGGGCCGCGTGCTCTGGGGCCTGCTCAGCGTGTCCCTGGTCCGCGATGCGGAGGGCCAACCGGTGCACTTCGTCTCGCAGATCCAGGACTTCAGCGCGCGGGTCAGCGCCGAACGGGCCATCCGCGAGCGCGAGCACTACCTGAGCACCCTGCTCGACAACGTCATCGATGCCATCGTCACCATCGACGGCTCGGGCACGATCGAGACCTTCAACCACGCGGCCGAGCAGATGTTCGGCCACACCCAGGCCGACGTCGCCGGGCACAACGTCAGCATCCTGATGCCCGAACCCCACCGCAGCGCGCACGATGGCTATCTCCTGCACTACCTGAACACCGGCGAAGCGCGGGTGATCAACCAGACCCGCGAGCTCGAGGGCTTGCGCCAGAGCGGCGAGCGCTTCCCCCTGGAACTGGCGGTCTCGCAGATCAGCCACCAGGGCCAGGTGCGCTTCATCGCGGTGATACGCGATATCGCCGAGCGCAAGCGCATCGAGCAGATGAAGAACGAGTTCGTCTCCACCGTGAGCCACGAACTGCGTACGCCATTAACGGCCATCGCCGGCTCGCTGGGCCTGATCAACGGCGGCGCGCTCGGCCCGGTGCCGGAGGCCATGGCAGCGATGCTGAGCATCGCGCAGGCCAACAGCCAGCGCCTCAGCGAACTGATCAACGACCTGCTGGACATGGAGAAACTGGTCGCCGGCAAGATGCACTTCGACCTCAGGCCCTGGCCGCTGCGAGCGCTGCTGGAGCAGGCGCGGCTGCACAACCAGCCCTACGCCGACCAGCATCAGGTGCGCCTGGTCCTGCACGCGCAAGGCGACGCCAGCGTGAGAGTCGATGCGCAGCGCCTGGGGCAGGTCATGGCCAACCTGCTGTCCAACGCCGCCAAGTTCTCGCCGCCCGGTGGCGAGGTGGACATCCGCCTGGAGGAGGTCGGCGACAGGCTGCGTGTCAGCGTCAGCGACCGGGGCCCCGGCATTCCCGCGGCCTTCCACTCGCGCATTTTCGCCAAGTTCTCCCAGGCCGACTCCGGCGACACCCGGCAGAAAGGCGGCACCGGCCTGGGCCTGGCGATCTGCAAGGAAATGATCGAGCGCATGCAGGGACGTATCGGCTTCGACTCGATACCCGGCCAGGGCGCCACCTTCTGGTTCGAACTGCCCCGTGCGGACCGCGCCGAAACATGAATCCATTCGCAGTGCTGGCCGAGATGGACCAAGCTGTACCACACTGCTGACAACAGCCAACCACCGGGTACCGCCGATGACCGAGCTCAAGCGCATCCTGCACGTCGAGGACGACCCCTCGATCCAGGCCGTGGCCAAGGTAGCCCTGGAAGCCGTGGGCGGCTTTCAGGTGCTGACCTGCGCCAGCGGCCAGGACGCCCTCGACCAGGTACAGGGCTTTGCGCCCGACTTCATCCTGCTGGACGTGATGATGCCCGGCATGGACGGTCCGAAGACGCTGGAGCTGCTCGGTCAACTGGTCAACACCGAGCAGATCCCGGTCGCCTTCATGACCGCCAAGGTGCAGCCCGATGAAGTTGCCCACTACCGCAGCCTGGGCGCCCATGGGGTGATCATCAAACCCTTCGACCCCATGCAGCTCGCGGCCCAGGTCCGGGACATCTGGAACCAGCGCCATGGATAAACACGAGGGCAGCGCCGTACCCCAGGCCTTGCAGCAGCACCTGCAGCAGCTCAGCCAGCAGTTCAGCGAGCGCCTGCGCCAGGAGCTGCCGCACCTGGCGCAACTGGGCGGCCTGCTGCTGGAGGCCGACGACGTCGAGCGCAAGCGGGTGCTGCTGGAGCTGCGCCACCAGTTGCACCGCCTGGCCGGCAGCGCCGGCACCTTCGGTTTCACCCAGCTCGGCCAGCAGGCGCGTGAGCTGGAACAACATGCCGAACGCTGGATGGAACGCCAGTCGCGCCAGCAACAGGGGCTCAACGACTTCATCAGCGCCCTGCAGGCGCTCGGCGAACAGCCCATCAGCGCCAGCGCCAGCAGCGAGACGAGCGAGAGCGGACGCAAGCCCCCCCGCCACGAGGATGGCAGCCGCACCATCTACATCCTCGAGGGTGAAGCGGCCATTGGCGAGAGCATGCGCCAGACGCTGAACAACTTCGGTTACCAGGCCGAGCACTTCAATTCCATCGCCGGCCTCGACGCGGCCCTGCAGCAGCAGACGCCCGACGCCCTGATCATCGATGCCAAGCTGCCCGGCGAGGCCAGCTGCGGGCTGCACTACGCCAGCCAGCTGCGCGAGCGCCTGGAAGAGCCGCTGCCGCTGCTGGTGCTCACCGACCAGCAGGACGACTTCGCCACCCAG
This sequence comes from Ectopseudomonas khazarica, assembly GCF_017915135.1. Taxonomy (NCBI): domain Bacteria; kingdom Pseudomonadati; phylum Pseudomonadota; class Gammaproteobacteria; order Pseudomonadales; family Pseudomonadaceae; genus Ectopseudomonas; species Ectopseudomonas khazarica. The sequence continues at coordinate 5,013,261 of NZ_CP068551.1, forward strand.
CTGCAGGCCGTTCGCGCCGGGGCCATGGGGCTGTTCAGCAAGCCCGTGGACATACCCCAGCTGGAAAGCCGCCTGGAGCGCTGTTTCTCCCAGCAGAGCGGCGAGCCATACCGCGTACTGATCGCCGACGACGACCAGGACCTGGCCAGCCGCTACAGCCTGGTACTGCGCGATGCGGGCATGCTGGTGGAGATCCTCAGCGAACCAGCGCAGATCTTCGCCCACCTGCGCGACTTCAACCCGGAAGTGGTGCTGCTCGACGTCAACATGCCGGACTGCAGCGGCCCCGAGCTGGCGCAGATCATCCGCTGCAACGACGACTGGCTGCGCATTCCGATCATCTACCTGTCGGCGGAGACCGACATCAGCAAGCAGATGAACGCCCTGATCAAGGCCGGTGACGACTTCATCACCAAGCCCATTTCCGACAACGCGCTGGTCGCCACGGTGTTTTCCCGTGCCCAGCGTGCGCGCCTGCTGTCCATCGCCCTGGCCCGCGACAGCCTGACCGGCCTGCTCAAGCACGCGGATATCAAGGAGCAGGTGGCCATCGAACTGGAACGCTCGCTGCGCAGCGGCGACCGCACCAGCGTGGTGATGCTCGACATCGACCACTTCAAGCGGGTCAACGACGACCACGGCCACGCCGCCGGCGACAACGTCATCCGCGCATTGGCCAACCTGCTGCGCCAGCGGCTGCGGCGCATCGACAGCCTGGGACGCTACGGTGGCGAGGAGTTTCTCGCAGTGCTGCCCGACTGCTCGCCGGAGCAGGCGCGGCTGATCGTCGACGAGATTCGCCAGCGCTTCGCCGAACTGCGCTTCATCGCCGACGGCGGCGAGTTCTCCGTGACCCTGAGCGCCGGCATTGCCGGGACCGACGTCAACAGCGACGCCGAGCAACTGCGCGAGCGCGCGGACAAGGCGCTGTACGCCGCCAAGCATGGCGGGCGCAACCAGGTGCAGGTCGCCACGCCGGAAGAGCATCGCGGCTGAAGCCGCTCCTACAGGAGCGAGATGATTGGCGGTGCTTCGAGGTGCACCGCGCTGATCGCGGACACCCCCTGCTGACACTGCTCTACCGCAGCAGCACAGGATCGTGGGAGCGGCTTCAGCCGCGATTGAAGGCCAGGTGGACGCCGCGTTGCACATCCACCACAACGCCCCCGCGATCAGGCCTCGGCGCGCTGCATCAGCTTGCGCTGCCGCCACTCCATGAAGGTCTTCAGCAACAGGGTGAGCAGCGCCATGCACGCCAGCAGGCCCGCAGCGGTGAAGGCGGCGGCCGGCTTGTAGTCGTTGTTGAGCTGATCGACCAGCAACGGCAGGGTCAGGGTCTGGTTGATGATGGTGCCGGACACCACCGATACCGCGCCGAACTCGCCCACCGCACGGGCGTTGGTCACCACCACGCCGTACAGCAGCGCCCACTTGATCTTGGGCAGGCTGATGCGCCGGAAGATCTGCCAGCCGCTGGCGCCCAGGCACATGGCGGCGGTTTCCTCGTCCTGGCCCTGCGCCTGCATCACCGGAATCAGGATGCGCGCCACGTATGGCGCGGTGACGAACACCGTGACCATGACGATGCCCGGCCAGGCGAACATCAGCTGCATGCCATTATCGTAGAACCAGCGCCCGATGAAGCTCTCCAGGCCGTACACCACCAGGTAGCAGAGGCCGGCGACCACCGGCGACACCGCATAGGGAATGTCGATCAGCGTGGTCAACAGCTTGCGCCCACGGAAGTCGTAGTGCGTCACGCACCAGGCCAGGCAGATGCCGAAGCACAGGTTCAGCGGCACGGTGATGGCGGCGACGAACAGGGTCAGGCCGATAGCATGCAGCATGTAGTCTTCGCCCAGGTTGCTCCACAGCAGTTCCAGGCCACCCGCCAGCGCCTTGGTGAAGATCAGCGCCAGCGGCACCAGCAGGATCAACGCCACCACGGCCAGGCCGGACAGCACCAGCGCCCACTGGCGCCAATCTTGAGGTTTTTTCATCGACCTTGCCGTTGCCATGCGAACAGACGTCCCTGCACGACCTGTAGGATGAACAGAAGCGTCAGCGACGCCAGCAGGATCACCGAGGCGATGGCTGCGGCCGCCGGGTAGTTGAACTCCTGCAGACGGACGAAAATCATCAGCGAACTGACCTCCGTCTTGTAGGGGATGTTGCCGGCGATCATGATCACCGCACCGAACTCGCCGAGGCTGCGAATGAAGGCCTGCGAGCCGCCGGTGACCAGCGCCGGCGTCAGCGTCGGCAGCACCACATGGCGGAAGGTCTGCAGGCGGTTGGCGCCCAGGGTGCGCGCGGCCTCTTCGTACTCCGCGCCCAGGTCCTGCAGCACCGGCTGCACGGTGCGCACGACGAAGGGAATGCTGGTGAAGACCATCGCCACGATGATCCCCGCATAGGCATAGGCCACCTTGAAACCGAGCCACTGGCCGATCCAGCCGTTGGGCACCAGCAGCGTGGCCAGGGTCAGGCCGGCCACTGACGTGGGCAGGGCGAACGGCAGGTCGATCAACGCGTCGACGATGCGGCGACCGGGAAAGTCGTAGCGGGTGATGATCCAGGCCAGCAGCAGCCCGATCACCAGCACCGCCAGGGTCGAGAAGAAGGCCGCGGAAATGGTCACCTTGTAGGTCTGCACCACGCGCGGGTCGCTGATCGCGAACCAGTACTGTGCCCAGGTCATGTCGCTGACATACAGGAGCAACGCCGACAGCGGCAGCAGGATGACCAGGGAGAGGTACAGCACGCTGACGCCAAAGCTCAGGCCGAAGCCCGGCAACAGCGGAGTCTGCAGGAAGAACAGCGTCGATCTACTCACGAAGAAGCTCGGCTCTACAAATGCAGTTGGCCGCCAAGAAGGCGGCCAACGAACCTGAAAATCGGCTGTCGAGGGCGAGTATCAACGGCCCTCAGCCAGGAGTTGGTCAAGAATACCACCGTTGTCGAAGTGCTTGGCGGTGATGTCATCCCAGCTGCCCAGCACATCGTTGGGGTTGATCAGGCGTACCGGGGCGAACTGGGCCTTGGTCGCCTCGACCACTTCCGGGTTGTGCACACGGTAGTTGTAGGTGGTCAGCAGTTGCTGGATGTCCTTGCTGTACTGGAAGTCGAGGAAGGCCTTGGCCTGCTCGCGGGTGCCACGCTCGTCAGCCACCTTGTCGACGATGGCCACCGGGAACTCGGCCAGCACGCTGACTTCCGGCACCACGATCTGCAGGTTGGCGGACTTGAACTCGTCGCCCTTGGCGATGTTGATCACTTCCGACTCGAAGGTCAGCAGCACGTCGCCCTGGCCGTTCTGGGCGAAGGCCACGGTGGCACCACGACCGCCGGTGGGGAAGTTCTCGACGTTGTGCAGCAGCTTGCCGACGAAGGCCTTGATCTTCGCCTCGTCACCCTTGAATTTCTCGTTGGCGAACAGCCAGGCCGCCAGGTAGCTGTAGCGGGCGTTGCCGGAAGTCTTCGGGTTGGGGAACACCAGCTTGACGTCATCGCGAATCAGGTCGTCCCAGCCCTTGATGTTCTTCGGGTTGCCCTCGCGGACCAGGAACGCGGTGGTGCTGTAGTAGGGCGAGCTGTTGTTGGGGAACTGCTCGGCCCAGTCCTTGCGCAGCAGACCACGCTTGGCCAGGATGTCCACGTCGGTCACCTGGTTGAAGGTCACCACATCGACCTTCTTGCCCTGGATGATGTCCTGCGCCTGACGCGAGGTCCCGGCGAAGGACTGGATGATCTTCACGTCCTTGCCGGACTGTTCCTTCCAGTACTCGACGAACCTGGGGTTGATCTCGCCGAACAGCTCGCGGGCAATGTCGTAGGAAGCGTTGTGGAATGGCGTATCGGCCGCGGCATGGCTCAGCGAGCCGGTCAGCAGGGTGGCGCTGGCCACGGTGGCCAGAACGATCTTCTTCAGCATCTAAGGCGTCCTTATCGAAAGAGGAACCTGCGGGCAGGCTATTTGATGGCGCGATTCTGCAGAAAAATCTTATAGCTGAAAAATATCTTTTAATTCTCGATTTATAACCAAAAGCATCAGCCAATAGCCGGCCTCCAGACCCGAGGCCGGCTGGGGGCACCTCACAGCTTGGCGATGGACACCTCGGTGGATTTGACGAAGGCGATCACTTCGCTGCCGACCTGCAGCTCCAGTTCGCGCACGGAACGGGTGGTGATTACCGACGTGACGAGACCGGCAGCGGTCTGCACATCGATTTCCGAGAGCACGTCACCCAGGACGATCTCCTTGATGGTGCCCTTGAACTGGTTGCGCACATTGATGGCTTTGATGGTCATGCTGTTTTCTCCTGGGGTCGAAAATGAGCGGCAAGCGGCAAGCGGCAAGCTCCAAGCCGCAAGTAAACGCATGCTGTTCCTGCTTGAAGCTTGTGACTTGCGGCTGCTTCACTGCGCCCAGCGCAGTTGCGTGGGCAGGGGTGAAAGGGGCGGCGCCGGCACCGGCAACTCCGGTAGCGCCAGCACACGCTCGAGCACCTGTGCCTCCAGCGCCGCCAGCTGCGGCGAGCCATGCAGACGCGGGCGGGCCAGCTGCACGTCGAGATCGAGGCCGATCCGGCCGTCCTCGATCAGGATCACCCTATCCGCCATCGCCACGGCCTCGGCGACGTCATGGGTCACCAGCAGCACGGTGAAGCCGTGCTGCTGCCACAGGCGCTCGATCAGGCGCTGCATCTCGATGCGGGTCAGTGCATCCAGCGCACCGAGCGGCTCGTCGAGCAGCAGCAGACGGGGACGATGGATCAGCGCCCGCGCCAGGGCCACGCGCTGCTTCTGCCCACCGGACAGCGCCGCCGGCCATTCATTGCCACGATCGGCCAGGCCGACCGCCGCCAGCGCCGCCTCGGCCTGCTCGCGCCAGGGACCGGAGAGGCCCAGGCCGACGTTGTCGATCACCCGCTTCCAGGGCAGCAGACGCGCGTCCTGAAACATCAGGCGAACATCCTGGCGCAGCGCGTCGAGCGCGCCTCCGTCGGCCCGCAGCTGGCCAGCGCCGGGCCGCTCCAGCCCCGCCAGCAGGCGCAGCAGCGTGCTCTTGCCACAGCCACTGCGGCCGACCACCGCAACGAACTGGCCAGCCGGAATCTGCAGGTCGATGTCCTTGAGTACCTGACGCCCGCTGAAGGATTTCTCGATCCGCTCGATGGCGAGGGCAATACCCTGGCGAATGGCATGTAGCGCCGTCATTGGCCACCTGCCTTGGCCTGATAGGCCGGATGCCAGCGCAGCCACACGCGCTCGAGACCACGCGCGGCGACGTCGGCCAGCTTGCCAAGCACCGCGTAGAGCAGGATCGCCAGCACCACCACATCGGTCTGCAGGAACTCGCGGGCATTCATCGCCAGGTAGCCGATGCCGCTATTGGCCGAGATGGTTTCCGCGACGATCAGCGTCAGCCACATGAAACCGAGGGCGAAGCGCACACCGACCAGGATCGCCGGCAGCGCGCCAGGCAGGATCACCTGGCGGAACAGGGCGAAACCGGACAGGCCATAGCTGCGCGCCATTTCCACCAGCGCTGGGTCGACGTTGCGGATCCCGTGGTAGGTATTCAGGTAGATGGGAAACAGCGTGCCCAGCGCGACCAGGAAGATCTTGGCCGCCTCGTCGATGCCGAACCAGAGGATCACCAGCGGAATCAGCGCCAGGTGCGGCACGTTGCGGATCATCTGCACCGAACTGTCGAGAAAGCGCTCGCCCCATTGCGACAGGCCGGTGACGAAGCCCAGCAGCAGGCCGATCGCACCGCCGATGAGGAAGCCGCTGGCCGCGCGCTGGCCGCTCACGGCCAGGTGGCGCCAGATCTCGCCGCTGACCAGCAGTTGCCAGCCGGCCTCCAGCACGGCACCAGGGGCCGGCAGGATGCGGCTGGATAACAGGCCGTTGCCGGCCGCCAGCTGCCAGGCCGCCAGCAGCGCCAGCGGCAGGGCCCAGGGCGCGGCGCGCAGCGCCAGTTTGTGAAGGGTCGTGTTGCTCATTTTCTGCCTCGATAACTTGTGTAGCCTCTGTATTCCCCGGATTGCATCCGGGCTACGGGATCAAAAAGCGCCCTCTCCCCAACCCTCTCCCATGAATGGGAGAGGGGGCTGATCGGCGCCGCTGGTTCGGCTGGAGCACGGCTCGGCTCCCCTCTCCCGCTTCGCCCGCTGAAGCGCCCTGAACGCTGCGAAGGGCTGGGACGCAAAGCGGGGGTTGGGAGAGAGGGTCGATGTACTCCGGATGCAATCCGGGAAAACCTGTGCCTGCGCCACCCTCAGCTCGCCGAAGCGGCCTTCGGCAGGATGTCGCTGGAGATCATTTCGCCGAACGGGCTGACGTAATCGCGGCTTTCCGGACGCTCTGGCCGGGCCACGTCCAGATGCGGAAAGAGCAGCTCGGCCACCCGGTACGACTCCTCCAGATGCGGGTAGCCGGAGAAGATGAAGGTGTCGATGCCCAGCGCGGCGTACTCCTTGACTCTTGCCGCGACGGTCGGACCATCGCCGACCAGGGCAGTGCCGGCGCCACCGCGCACCAGGCCGACCCCGGCCCAGAGATTGGGCGAGACCTCCAGGTTGTCGCGACTGCCACCATGCAGCGCGGCCATGCGTTGCTGGCCCACCGAGTCGAAGCGCGCCAGCGAGGCCTGGGCACGATCGATGGTGTCCTGCTCCAGATGGCTGATCAGGCGCTCCGCCGCCGCCCAGGCTTCTGCGCTGGTCTCGCGCACGATCACGTGCAGACGAATGCCGAAACGCACCTCGCGTCCGTGGGCAGCCGCCTTCGCACGCACCTGGGCGATCTTCTCGGCTACGGCCGCCGGCGGCTCGCCCCAGGTCAGGTACAGCTCGACCTGCTCGGCAGCCAGCTCCTGCGCGGCATCGGAAGAGCCGCCGAAGTACAGTGGCGGGCGCGGCTGCTGCAGCGGCGGGTAGAGCAACCTGGCGCCCGAGACCTGGATATGAGCGCCGTCGTAGTCGACGTTTTCGCCCTCCAGCACACGGCGCCAGATGCGGGTGAACTCGACAGCCGCCTGGTAGCGCTCGGCGTGCGACAGGTGCAGGCCGTCTCCAGCCAGCTCCTCCGGGTCGCCGCCGGTCACCAGGTTGAACAGCGCACGACCGTTCGACAGACGATCCAGGGTCGCCGCCTGCCGTGCCGCCACGGTGGGCGAGATGATCCCGGGGCGCAGCGCAACGAGAAATTTCAGCCGCTGCGTGAGCGGTATCAGGGATGCCGCCACCAGCCAGGAGTCCTCGCAGGAACGCCCGGTGGGAATCAGCACGCCGCCATAGCCGAGGCGATCGGCCGCCTGGGCGATCTGGCTGAGGTAGCCGTGATCGACGGCACGGGCACCTTCGGCGGTGCCCAGGTACTTGCCGTCACCATGGGTAGGCAGGAACCAGAAGATATCGAGGCTCATGCAATGGTCTCCTTGTTGGGAAGTCGTCGTAGCCCGGATGCAGTCCGGGGAAATCTGCGCTACCGCCCGGCTCGTATCCGGGCGGCGGGCCTAGCGGGCCTGGGCCACCTTGGCGGGTGGATTCCAGATCACCGACCTGATGTTCAGTGGCCTGGGAATCAGCTTCAGCTCGGTGAAGGTGTCGGCGATCTTTTGCTGCGCCTCGACCACCTGCGGCGTGATGAACCGCGCCCCGTAGCCCTGGCGCTCGACGGCCTGGCGGGTAATTTCCGACGGCAGGCCGATCAGCGGCGCGACCTGCCGGGTCGCCTCTTCGGGGTTGTCCTGGACCCAGCCACCCACGCCGCGAATCTCCTCGACCAGGGCACTGAGTACCTGCGGGTGCTTTGTGGCGAAACCACGGGTCGCCAGGTAGAACTGGTGGTTGTCCACCAGGCCACTGCCATCGCGCAGCGCACGCGCCTGCAGTTGCTGTTCGGCGGCGGCCTGGAAGGGATCCCAGATCACCCAGGCGTCGACGCTGCCGCGCTCGAAGGCGGCCCGGGCATCGGCAGGGGGCAGGTACACCGGGGTGATGTCGTGGATGCTCAGGCCGGCCTCCTGCAGCGCACGCACCAGCAGGTAGTGCACGTTGGAGCCCTTGTTCAGGGCGACTTTCCTGCCTTTGAGGTCGGCCACCGTCACGATCGGCGAATCCTGCCGCACGAGAATCGCCTCGCTGTGCGGAGCCGGCGGCTCGAACGCGACGTAGAGCAGGTCGGCACCAGCGGCCTGGGCGAACACCGGTGGGGTTTCGCCCGTGGTGCCGAAGTCGATGGAGCCCACGTTCAGCCCTTCGAGCAGTTGCGGCCCGGCGGGAAACTCCGTCCATTGCACGCTGACGCCCTGCTCGGCCAGGCGTTTCTCCAGCGCACCACTGGACTTGAGCAGCACCAGGGTGCCGTACTTCTGGTAACCGATACGCAGCGTCTCGGCCTGTACATGGATGGCGCCGAAGGTCAGGGTCGCGGCAAACAGGGCGACCAGACTCCGACGCAAAGTGTTGGCGCCCATGGCGACCTCCTTTGCAGATTGAGTGTGGGCCTGCTTGCCCGTTGGCGGGCGAGTGAGGCGGGGTGTTGCGGGTGGTTCAGATGCTCCAGCGGGCGTTCACCAGCCGGTCGTTCAACAGGTTCGGGTCAAGCGGTTGCGGCCGTCGCGCCAGGGCTGCCTGCAACTGATCCAGGGCCTCATCGAGGCGCTCGCGCAGTTCATCGGCGATCTGCGCCGGCCGGCCCGCTTCCGGGTAGGCGATCTGTCGGTCCACGGCGTACACGCCGCTGAGCATCTCCTGAGCCTTCAACGCCGCCAGCACCGGCTTGAGCGCGTAATCCACCGCCAGTAGATGCGCCGGGCTGCCGCCACTGGCCAGAGGCAGCACCACCTTGTTCGCCAGGGCACGCTCGGGCAGCAGGTCCAGCACCACCTTCAACGCGCCGCTGAACGACGCCTTGTACACCGGCGTGCCAACCACCAGGCCGTCGGCACTGGCCACCAGCGCCTGCAGATGCCGGGCGGACTGGCTGTCGAAGTGCGCATGCAACAGCTCCTCGGCGGGAAAGTCGCGCACCCGCAGCAGCGTGACCTCGACCCGCTGCGCGTGCAGACGCTGGCGCACATGATCCAGCAGCACCTCGGTGCGCGAACGCGCCGCAGGACTGCCGGAGAGCAACACGACGTGCATGCTCGGCCCTCAGCGATTCGGTTGCGGGGTCAGACGCAGATAGGGCTTCAGCGCAAGGTAACCTTTCGGGAAGCGCTGCCTGAGTTCGGCTTCGTCCTTCAGCGACGGCACGATCACCACCTCGTCACCGTCCTGCCAGTTGGCCGGAGTGGCCACCTTGTAGGTGTCGGTCAGCTGCAGCGAATCGACCACCCGCAGGATCTCGTTGAAGTTGCGCCCGGTGCTGGCCGGGTAGGTGATGGTCAGGCGCACCTTCTTGTCCGGGTCGATCACGAACAGCGAGCGCACCGTCAGGGTGTCGCTGGCGTTCGGGTGAATCAGGTCATAGAGGTCGGAGACCCTGCGGTCGGCATCGGCGATGATCGGGAAGTTGACGGCGGTGTGCTGCGTCTCGTTGATGTCGTCGATCCACTTCAGGTGCGAGTCAACCGGGTCGACCGACAGGGCGATGGCCTTGACGCCGCGCTTGGCGAATTCGTCCTCGAGCCTGGCCGTGAAGCCCAGCTCGGTGGTGCACACCGGGGTGAAGTCGGCCGGGTGGGAAAAGAGGATGCCCCAGCTGTCACCCAGCCACTGGTGGAAGCGGATACGGCCTGCGCTGGAATCCTGCTCGAAGTCGGGGGCGATATCGCCCAGGCGAATGCTCATGCTGATGCTCCTTGGTAGCGGCGTGCTGTGGCGCTCACTATTGCCCAGGAACAAACCAAAACAAAAAGAATAAATAATGATTTATTTATTCTTTTATGGAATTTAAAAAGGCCCTCGCCGATCACCGGTCGATCCGTGTGACAGCGCAACGCAGCGCGGCTTTGTATCATCGCCGATACATTACCGACACGTTCCGGATACGCCGATCACCGAGACTCTCACGGGGCGTTGGCGCCCCGGTATCTTCCGTTGCCGATGGAGCCGTCCCTGGTGCATGACACGACCCAGACCGAAGCCACACCCCGTACCACGCGCGTGCTGCTCGTCGACGACAACGAAGAGCTGCGCGAGCTGCTTGGCGGCTACCTGACGCGCTTCAACATCGCCAGCGAGGCGGTTGGCAATGGCGCGGCCATGCGCCTGGCCCTGGCCGGGGGGCACTTCGACGCGGTGATTCTCGACCTGATGCTGCCCGGCGAAGATGGCCTGAGCCTGTGCCGCGAGCTGCGCGCCGCATCCGATATCCCGATCCTCATGCTCACCGCCCGCTGCGAACCGGCCGACCGCATCATCGGCCTGGAGCTGGGTGCCGACGACTACATGGCCAAGCCGTTCGAACCGCGCGAACTGGTGGCGCGCATCCAGAGCATCCTGCGCCGGGTGCGCGATGGGCGTGACACACCACGTGACGAGCCACCGTCGCAACTGCGCTTCGCCGACTGGACGCTGCACAGCGTGCTACGCCAGCTGCAGGCGCCGAGCGGGCTGGTGGTGCCCCTGTCGAACGCCGAATTCCGCCTGCTCTGGGCCTTCCTCGAGCGCCCGAGGCGGGTGCTCAGCCGTGAGCAATTGCTCGACGCCGCCCGTGGTCGTGCCATCGAGGCCTTCGACCGCAGCATCGACCTGCTGGTCTCACGGCTGCGCCAGAAGCTCGGCGACGATTCGCGCAACCCCAACCTGATCAAGACCGTGCGCGGCGAAGGCTACCTGCTCGACGTTGCCGAGATCCGCTGATGGCGCGCCCCGACAGCCTGTTCGCACGCCTGCTCGGCGTGTTCCTGATCGCCATCGTGCTGGCTCATGCACTGGCCTTCGCCTGGTTCGGCCGTTACGGCGCCCCCCCGCCTCCGCCCCCGCCTCCGCCGCACATGGCGCTGGACGGCCTGCCGCCGCCCGAGGCCGGCCCTCCCCCGCCACGACTCGATGGCCCGCTGATCGTCTTCGGCTTTCAGTTGATCACCCTGCTGCTCGCGGCCTGGTACTGCGCGCGCCTGCTCAGCCGGCCGATCCGCCACCTGGCCGAGGCAGCCGAACAGCTGGCCGACGACCTCGACAGCCCGCCGCTGCCACTGGCCGGGCCACGCGAGACACGCCAGGCCGCCCAGGCCTTCAACCAGATGCAGCAGCGCATTCGCGGCCAGGTGCAGCAGCGCACGCGCATGCTGGCAGCGGTGTCGCATGACCTGCGCACGCCGCTGGCCCGCCTGAAACTGCGCCTGGAACAGATTCCCGACACGCAGGTGCGCGAGCGCATGGCCCTGGACCTGGCCGAGATGACCGAGATGCTCGATGCCACGCTCGGCTACCTGCGCCAGCTGCACAACGCCGAGCAAGCGCAGAACCTGGATATCCAGGCGCTGGTCGAAGCGCTGGCCGAAGACGCCTGCGAACGCGGCGAGGATGTCGGCGTCCGGGGCCAGTGCGCGCCCCTGCAGGCGCGCCCGGTGGCACTGCGCTCGTGCATCAACAACCTGGTGGAGAATGCCCTGCGCTACGCCGAGCATGCCGAGATCGAACTGCGCGACGGCCCCGAGTGGGTCGAGGTACGCGTCATCGACTACGGCCCGGGCATCGCGCCGGCCTTGCGGGAAAGCGTGTTCGAGGCGTTCTACCGCGTGGAAGGCTCGCGCAATCGCAACTCCGGCGGCGTGGGCCTGGGGCTGACCATCGCCCGCGAGGCGGCGCAACGCCAGGGCGGCGACATCCACCTGGAAGAAACCCCCGGCGGCGGCCTGACGGCCATACTGCGCCTGCCACGCGCGCTCACGTGTCCTGCCTGATACAAAGTCCACACACCCCGTACATAAGCGCCCCTGAACCTGCCATGGCTGAAGAAGCCTCTTCAGCCAGCCAACCATGGGAGCAACGCTCATGATCAGTGGTGTCAGCAGTTACTCGGGCTACGCCTACAGCTCGACTTACGCCAGCACCCAGCGCAGCACCGCCAGCAGCGGAAGCTGCGCCGGAGGCCCGGCCAACATGCAGGAAAAGCTGTTCAGCCTGCTCGACAGCGACGGCGACGGCAGCGTCGCCAAGGAAGAACTGAGCAGCGTGCTCAGCGCCGCACAGGAGAACGACAGCAGCCTGACCATCGACATCGACGAGCTGTTCAGCCAACTCGATGGCAATGGCGATGGCAGCCTCGACAGCGACGAGATCGCCGCACTCGCACCGCCTCCTCCGCCGCCGCCGGGCGGGCCCAACCCCGAGGACATGTTCGCCCAGCTCGACGCCAACGGTGACGGCCTCATCGATGCCGACGAACTCGCCGCACTGGCCAACGACGGCGCAGTCGACACCAGTGCCCTGCTCGCCGAGCTGGACAGCGGCGGTGACGGCGGCCTCGACCTGGACGAACTGAGCGCACTCGCGCCACCCCCTCCGCCGTCTGGCGGCCCATCATTCGAACTGGCGCAGGGTAGCGAAGGCGACGACGCGACGCTGGACAGCCTGCTCGAGGCCGTCGCCCAGCGCCCACCCAGGCCCGAGCTCGAACCACAGGTCTCGGAGATGATCGGCAAGCTGCTGCAGCACTACCAGAGCAGCCAGAACGACGCCGGCAGCCTGGGTAGCCAGCTCAGCCTCAGCGCCTGAACGCGAGCCGCCGCTGGCCTCACTGGCGGCGGCGTCCAGCGCCGCTCAATCGCCCCTCAGGCGGTAGCCCACGCCCGCCTCGGTGATCAGGTAGCGGGGCGCGGCCGGATCGTCACCCAGCTTCTGCCGCAGATGACCGACCACCACGCGCAGGTAGTGGCTGTCGCCGACGTGGCTCGGCCCCCAGATGTCGCGCAGCAGCTGCTGCTGCGTCACCACGCGTCCGAGGTGCTGGCCAAGCAGGGCGAGCACCGCATACTCCTTGGGTGTCAGGGCGACTTCGCCGCCCTCCACGCTGACCCGTCGATAGGCCAGGTCGATGTTCAACCCGCCACAGACGATGTTCGCCGGCAGCGCTTCGCGTACCTGCCCCTGGCGCAGCAGCACGCGCACACGGGCCAGGAACTCCTGAATACCGAAGGGCTTGCTCACGTAGTCGTTGGCGCCGCCGTCCAGCGCCAGCACCTTCTCGCCCTCGCTGGCGCGCACCGACAGCACCAGCACCGGCATCTGGCTCCATTCACGCAGCCGGCGCAGGACCTGCTGGCCGTCGAGATCGGGCAAACCAAGGTCGAGAACCACCACATCCGGGCTCTGCAAGGCCGCCTGGGCCAGACCGTCTTCGCCGTTCGCGGCCTCCAGCACCCGATAGCCCTGAGCACTGAGGGCGATGCGCAGAAACTTGCGAATCTGTGCCTCATCGTCGATCAGCAGAATGCTCGGTCCCTGGCTCATCACTCTTCCTCGCTGGCTTGTGGTTGCGCGGTCAATGGCAGGTGCAGGGTGAGGCTGGCACCACGGCCATCCAGCCCGTCGCCGACGCTGACGCGGCCACCGTGGGCACCGACCATGCCCTGGCAGATGGCCAGGCCCAGCCCCGTGCCCTGGCCACCACGGTCCCCGCGCGCGGCGGTGTAGAACATGTCGAAGATCTTCACCCGCTCCGCCTCGGGAATGCCAGGCCCCTGATCGGCGACGACGAAACGCAACGCCTGTTCATCGAACTCCAGCGACACACGCAGACGCCCATCCGGCGGCGAGAAACGCGCCGCGTTCTCCAGCACGTTGACCAGCGCTTGCTCGATCAGCGCCGCATGCACGTACAGCAGCGGCGGCTCCGCCGGCAGCACACACTGCACCTGTAGCGGGGCAAGCACCGTGCGCAGGCGCTGCAGGGCGCTGGCGACGATGTCGCTGGGCGCCACCCAGTCACGCGCCAGCTTGAGCCCGCCATGGCCCAGGCGGGTCATGTCGAGCAGGTTCTGGATATAGCGGTCGAGCCGTTCGGCCTCATCACGGGTGCCTTCAAGCAGCTCGTGGCGATCCGCTGCGGGGATCGCGTCGCCCAGTGCCAGCAGGGCGTCGATGGAACCGCGCATGGCCGTCAGCGGCGTACGCAGGTCGTGCGACACCGAGGCCAGCAAGGCACTGCGCAACTCTTCGGTCTGCCCATGCAGGCGCGCGGCTTCCAGCTCCTCGGCCAACTGCGCGCGCGCCAGGGCCTGTGCCAGCGGCTGAGCGAGCGCGGCGACCAGCCGGCGGCGCGTGTCCGTCAGCGGCGTACCAGTGGCTGTCCGCAGGCCGAGCAGCAGCAAGGCGCCCTCCTCCCCGCACAGCGGCCACCACCACCAGCGGCTGCCCGGCAGGGTGTCGGTGCCGAGACCAGCGGGCTGCTCATGCTGCCAGGCCCAGTCCGCGGCAGCGTGCTCGGCATCGGACAGCTCGATGTGCAGGCCACCCTCGTGCTGCCACGGCCCCTGCGCCATGCGCGACAGCAGCGTCAGTTGCACCTCCGCCCAGCCGCCCAGTTGCTGCTCGGCCACCGCCAGCACGGCCTGGCGGTCAGCGGCGACGGTCAGCTTGCGCGACAGCTCCAGCAGTGCCGTGGTTTCACCCTGCATGTGGCGCAGTGCCTGCACCTGGCGCCGCTGACGGCTGGCCAGGTTACCGGTCAGGCCGGCCATGAGCAGGAAGAACAGCAGCGTCAGCACGTCCTCCTGACGCTGGATGTGCAGGGTCAGGGTCGGCGGGATGAAGAGGAAGTTGTAGACCAGAAACGACAGCCCCGAACACAGCAGCGCCGGCCCCAGGCTGCTGCGTACGGCCACCAGCAGCACGGCGGCGAGAAACACCAGCGAGATGTTCGGCAACTCCAGTATCCGCGCCAGCCCGAGGGCGATCAGCGTGGCACCGGCGGTCGCCAGCAGCGCCAGCAGATAGTCGCGCCAGCGCGGCGCCGGTTGCCGGCCACGCCCGGCGTGCGGCTGCCCCGCCTCGGCATCCAGCACGCTCACTTCCAGTCCGGCCCCCGCCGCCAGCAGGCGCTCGCCGACACCACGGCCGAACCAGCGCCGTCGCAGGCGCCGTGCACTGCTGCCAACCAGAATCAGGCTGGCACGCCGCTCGCGGGCATGCTCGAGCAGCGTGCGCGCCACCGATTCGCCGTGCAGGATCACCACCTCGCCCCCCAGGCGCTCGGCCAGGCTCAAGGCCGCCTGCACCCGCCCACGCTGCACGTCGTCCATGGCCTGGCGGCTGTTGACGTGCACCACCGACCAGGGCAGATGACGCCGCTCGGCCACCCGGCAGGCGTGACGCACCAGGCGCTCGGCCTCGCCATCGCCGTCCACCCCCACCAGCAAGCGCCCAAGCACGCTGGGCGCGGCCTGGCCAAGCTGGCGGTAGCGCCGGTCGAGATCGGCATCGACCCGTGCGGCAGCGGTCTGCATGGCCAGCTCACGCAGCGCGGTCAGGTTGGTCGGAGAGAAGAACGCGTCGATGGCTGCCCGCGCCTGTTCGGGCATGTACACCTTGCCGTCGCGCAGGCGCTCCAGCAGCTCGCGCGGCGGCAGGTCGATCAACTGGATCTCGTCGGCTTCCTGCAGCACCCAGTCCGGTACGGTTTCACGCACCTGCACCCCGGTGATGTCGCGGATGCGGTCGTTGAGGCTCTCCAGGTGCTGGACGTTGACCGTGGTGTAGACGTCGATGCCGGCCGTGAGCAGCTCCTGCACATCCTGCCAGCGCTTGGCGTGACGACTGCCAGGGGCGTTGCTGTGCGCCAGCTCGTCGACCAGTGCCAGCTTCGGCGGATCGAGCAGCAGACCGTCGAGATCCATCTCGCAGATTTCCAGGCCACGGTAGGGCAGGCGCCGTGGCGGCTGTTGCGGCAAGCCCAGCAGCAGGGCCTCGGTGTCGCTGCGACCATGGCTTTCGACCACCCCCGCACGCAACGGCACGCCCATGCGCAGCTGCGCATGGGCGGCCTGCAGCATGGCGTAGGTCTTGCCCACGCCGGGCGCAGCACCGAGAAATACCTTGAGCCGCCCACGGCCTTCGCGGGGCAGGTCGGCAAGCAGCGCTTCGGCGCGCAGGCTGTCAGTCATGGCGGGATCATCAGCGAGCGTTGAGGGGCGGATTGTCGATCAGCGCCAGGTTCAGGGCCAGCACATTGACCACCGCAGGGCCAAACAGCGGGCGTTCGGTGTGCGCCTCGATCAGCTGCGACAATACCTCTGACGCCAGGTTGCGCGCCTGCGCGATGCGTGGCACCTGCCAGGCAGCGGCCGCGGGTGACAGATGCGGGTCGAGGCCGCTGGCCGAGGTGGTCACCAGTTGCATCGGCACCGGCGCCTGAGCGTCGTGGCCGGCGCTGAGCCGTGCGACGCGCTCGTACAGGCGCGGATTGCTCGCCGCCAGGTTGCTGGCGGCGCTGGCCACGGTGGCGTAATCACCCGCCGAGGGGCGTGGCTGGAACCACTGATCGCCGTCGAAGGCCTGGGCGATCAGGCGGCTGCCACGCACCTGCCCCGTTTCGTCTCGCACCAGGCTGCCGGCAGCCTGGTCGGGGAATGCCAGGTGCGCCATGGCCGTGACCGCAAGCGGGTAGGCGACGCCGGTCAGCAGGGTCATCAGCGCCAGGGTGGCGACGGCAGGGCGAATATGTTCGAGCATGATGGTTCTCCAGAAAGTTGCCCCGGATCAGCTCCGGGGCAGGTCGAGCGCGGACTACACCCAGCCCAGCGCCACCAGCAGCAGGTCGAGCAGCTTGATGCCGACGAAGGGGGCGAGCAGGCCGCCGAGGCCATAGATCAGCAGGTTGCGCCGCAGCAGCTGGCCGGCATCCAGGGCCCGGATGCGCACACCGCGCAGCGCCAGCGGGATCAATCCGACGATGATCAGGGCGTTGAACACGATGGCCGAGAGAATCGCGCTTTGCGGGCTGTGCAGCTGCATCAGGTCGAGTGCGCCGAGCTGTGGATAGATACCGGCGAACAGCGCCGGCAGGATGGCGAAGTACTTCGCCACATCGTTGGCCAGCGAGAAGGTGGTCAACGCACCGCGCGTCACCAGCAGCTCCTTGCCGACCTGCACCACGTCGATCAACTTGGTCGGGTCGCTGTCCAGATCCACCAGGTTGGCGGCCTCGCGGGCGGCCTGAGTCCCATCGTTCATGGCCAGTCCGACATCGGCCTGGGCCAGAGCCGGTGCATCGTTGGCACCATCGCCGCACATCGCCACCAGCTTGCCCTCGGCCTGCTCGGCGCGGATGCGCGCCAGCTTCTTCTGCGGCGTCGCCTCGGCGATCACGTCGTCTACCCCCGCCTCGGCGGCGATGGCCGCAGCGGTCAGCGGGTTGTCACCCGTCACCATGACGGTGCGGATACCCATGGCGCGCAGTTCGGCGAAGCGCTCACGGATACCCGGCTTGACCACGTCCTTGAGGTGAATGGCGCCGAGCAGTCGCCCGCCAGCGGCCACCAGCAGCGGTGTACCGCCGCTCTTGGCAATCTTCTCCACCTCGCTCGCCAGTGCCGCCGGCATGCCGTCACGCCCCAGCCCGAGGTAGGCCAGCACGGCGTCCACCGCGCCCTTGCGATAGGCCAGGCCATCCACGTCGACACCCGACAGGCGTGTCTCGGCGCTGAAGGCGATCAGCCTCATGCCATCAGGAGCGGGCAACGCCAGCGGCTGCAGCGACGCCAGGTACTCGACGATCGACTTGCCCTCCGGGGTGTCATCGCCCTGCGACGCCAGCAGCGCCGCCCTGGCCAGCTCCGCCGCAGCGACCCCGGGCGCCTGGAGCAGCGCGCTGCAGCGGCGGTTGCCGAAGGTGATGGTGCCGGTCTTGTCCAGCAACAGGGTATGCACGTCGCCGGCCGCCTCGACCGCGCGCCCCGACTTGGCGATGACGTTCAGGCGTACCAGGCGATCCATGCCGGCGATACCAATAGCCGAGAGCAGGCCACCGATGGTGGTGGGGATCAGCGTCACCAGCAGGGCGGCGAGATAGATCAGCGGCAGGTTGCCGTCGGCGAAGCGGGCGAAGGGCTGCAGGGTGGCTACCACCAGCAGGAAGATCAGGGTCAGGCCGATCAGCAGGATATCCAGCGCGACTTCATTGGGCGTCTTCTGCCGGCGCGCGCCCTCGACCAGGGCGATCATGCGGTCGAGCGTGGACTCGCCAGGATTGGCGGTGATCCTCACCAGCAGCCAGTCCGACACTAGACGGGTATTGCCGGTGACTGCCGAGCGGTCCCCGCCGGACTCACGGATCACCGGCGCGGACTCACCGGTGATGGCCGCCTCGTTGACCGCCGCAATCCCGTCGATCACCTCGCCGTCGCCCGGTATCAGCTCGCCGGCCTCGACCCGCACCACATCGCCCGTACGCAGGCTGGCGGCCGCTACCGAGTGGAACTGCGCACCGACCCGCTTGCGCGCCATCAGTCCCTGGCCGGCGGATTTGAGGCTGTCGGCACGCGCCTTGCCACGGCCCTCGGCCAGCGCTTCGGCGAAGTTGGCGAACAGCACGGTGAACCACAGCCACAGGGCGATCTGCACGCCCAGGGCAGTGCTTACCTGGCCATCCCCGGGCTGAGCGGCTGGCACGAAACACAGCACGCTGGTGACCAGCGCCGTCAGCTCGACCACCAGCATCACCGGTGAGCGCACCAGCTGGCGCGGGTCGAGCTTGACGAAGGCCTGCCTGAGGGCCGGGCGCCACAGCGCACCGAGGTGGGTCTGCACCTTGCCGCTGGACGGGTTGGCGCTGCATTGCGCCGATACATGGACATTCATCACGGGCGCTCCTTCACAGTGCCAGGTATTCGGCCAGCGGGCCCAGGGCCAACGCCGGCATGAAAGTCAGGCCACCCACCAGGAGGATGGTCAGCGTCAGCAACACGACGAACAGCGGGCCGTGGGTGGGGAAGCTGTTCCGCCCCATCGGGGCCGTGCGCTTGGCCGCCAGGCTGCCAGCGATCGCCAGCACCGGCAGGATGTAGCCGAAGCGCCCGAGCAGCATGGCCAGGCCGAGCATGAGGTCGTGGTAGGGGGTGTCGGCGCTGAAGCCGGCGAAGGCCGATCCGTTGTTGCCGGTGGCCGAGCCATAGGCGTACAGCGCCTGGGTGAAACCGTGCGGGCCGGGGTTGCCGATGGAGGCCGCAGGTCCGGCGAAGCTCACCGCCAGGGCAACGCAGACCAGCACGCCGAGCGGCATCACCATCAGCGTGGCGACCAGCAGGCGCACCTCGCGCGCCTCCAGCCGCTTGCCCAGGTAGGCCGGTGTGCGACCGATCATCAGGCCGGCGAGGAACACCGCGATCAGCACGAACAGCAGCATGCCGTAGAGACCGGCGCCGATGCCGCCGAAGATGATCTCGCCGAGCACCATGTTGAACAGCGGCACCAGCCCGCCGAGCGCGCTGAAGCTGTCGTGCATGGCGTTCACCGAGCCATTGGAGGCCGCCGTGGTGGTGGTGGCCCAGAGCGCCGAAGCGAAGCTGCCGAAGCGGGCTTCCTTGCCCTCCAGTGAGCCCACCTGCTCGACGGGCAGCCCCGCCAGCAGCGGATTCGGCTGCAACTCCGCCCAGGCACAGAGGCCCAGCCCCATGGCGAACAGCAACAGCATGCTGGCCAGGATCGCCCGGCTCTGACGCAGGTCCCGCACGTAGTGACCGAAGGCGAACACCAGCGCTGCCGGGACCAGCAGGATCGACGCCAGCTCCAGCAGGTTGCTCAGCGCCGTGGGGTTCTCGAAGGGGTGCGCCGAGTTGACCCCGAAGAATCCGCCGCCGTTGGTGCCCAGCTGCTTGATGGCAATCTGGCTGGCCGCCGGCCCCATCGGCAGGGTCTGCTCGCTGCCCTGCAGGGTGGTCGCCGCCACGTAGTCGCTGAAGGTCTGCGGTACGCCCTGCCACACCAGCAGCAACGCCAGCAGCAGACACAGCGGCAGCAGGCCGTAGAGCACGGCGCGGGTCAGGTCGACCCAGAAGTTGCCCAGGCGGTCGCTGGACTGCCGCGTCAGCCCCCGGCACAGCACCACCAGCACCGCCAGCCCCACCGCCGGGCTGACGAAGTTCTGCACCCCCAGGCCAAGCATCTGACTGAAATAGCTGAGCTGTGCCTCACCGCTGTAGGCCTGCCAGTTGGTGTTGGTGACGAAGCTCACCGCCGTGTTGAAGGCCAGCGGCAGGCTCATCCCGGCCACCTGCTGCGGATTGAGCGGCAAGCCGCCCTGCAACAGCAGGATGCCGGTCAGCACCAGCAGGCAGACCAGCGTGAAGGCCAGCAGTGCCAGGCTGTAGCCGCGCCAGCCCTGCTCCTGCTGCGGGTCGATGCCGGCGACACGGTAACAGGCGCGCTCCAGGGGTTGCAGCAGAGGGCTCAGCCAGGTGCGCTGGCCTTCCATCACACGATAGAAGTAGCGCCCCAGAAACGGCGCCGGTGCCAGCACCAGCAGGGAAAAAGCTGCCAGCAGCAGCCAGTCGTTGTCGTGCATGGCCACCTCCTCAGCCGCGCCCGGCGGTGAGCAGAGCCACCAGCAGGTAGGCGAAGAGGCCGATCACCAGGATCAGCGACACACCATCGATTGCGTTCATGTTCAAAGCTCCACGATGCGGGACGTCCGCTCGCGAGCATTGTCGGAAGGCCGGCCGTAAAGATTCGATTGGCAGGCGGCTGGCGGGGCGTAAAGAAAGCGTATCGATGCAGCGCCGCCGGGCCCGTGGCGGCGCGCCGGCTCAAGCGCCGCGCAACCCGTCAGGCATTGGCAAGCCCGCCACTCAGGCCAGCAACTGCAGCGCCAGCCCCAGCAGCGCACAGGCCAGCAGCGTCTCGATCACGCCGCGCCGCAAGCCCAGCAGCGCCACGCCCGCGCCCAGCGTGATCGCTGCCGACAGCCAGTCGAAGGTCCCACCGAAGCCCTCTGGCCAGAGCACGTGATAGGCGAAGAACAGCGCCAGATTGACGATGACCCCGACCACCGCAGCGGTGATGCCGGTCAGCGGCGCGGTGAACTGCAAGCGGCCGTGGGTCGACTCCACCAGCGGCCCGCCGGCGAGGATGAACAGGAACGACGGCAGAAAGGTGAACCAGGTGACCAATACAGCCGCCAGAGCACCACTGGCGAAGGCCGAGTCGCCCGAGAACGGCGGCTGGCCGTAGGCACCGACGAAGGCCACGAAGGCGACGACCATGATCAGCGGCCCCGGCGTGGTCTCGCCGAGCGCCAGGCCGTCGATCATCTGCCTGGGCGTCAGCCAGCCATACTGCTCGATGGCGCCCTGATACACATAGGGCAGCACCGCGTAGGCGCCGCCAAAGGTCAGCAGCGCCGCCTTGGTGAAGAACCAGCCCATCTGCGTCAGCGTGCCCTGCCAGCCGAACGCCAGGGTCAGCAGGCCCATCGGCAGCAACCACAGCAACGCGCCCAGCAGCAGGATCAGCCCCAGGCGAGCGGGCCGGAAACGCGTATGCGCCAGGCGCGTGTCGTCATCGATCAGCGCCGCCACCGGGGCGGCGCCAACCTCGCCATGCGCAGCCGCGCCGGTGAAATGCTGCGGCGCCAGGCGCCCGCCGAGGTAGCCGATCAGCGCGGCAGCCAGCACGATCAGGGGAAAGGGCAACTGCAACGCGAAGATCGCGACGAAGGCCGCCAGCGCGATGCCCCACAGCCAGGCGTTTCTCAGCACCCGCCCGCCGATGCGCCAGGCCGCCTGCGCCACGATGGCCGTCACCGCCGGCTTGAGGCCATAGAAGAGCCCCGCCACCAGGGGCACGTCGCCATAGGCCAGATAGACCCAGGACAGGCCGATGAGGATCAGCAGCGATGGCAGCACGAACAGCACGCCGGCGATCACCCCGCCCCAGCTGCGGTGCATCAGCCAGCCGATGTAGGTGGCCAGCTGCTGCGCCTCCGGCCCGGGCAGCAGCATGCAGTAGTTCAGCGCATGCAGAAATCGTCGCTCGGACAACCAGCGGCGCTTCTCCACCAGCTCCTGATGCATGATCGAGATCTGCCCGGCCGGCCCGCCGAAGCTGATCAGCCCCAGTTTCAGCCAGAAACGCAACGCCTGCAGCAGGCTGACCGGGGCAGTACGCTCTGGCGAATCGGACATTGGGCAGGCTCCAGCACGACGAAAACCGACCGCCCACTATAGCCGCGAAACATGACAGCGAAGCGACAGCGCACGAAAAACGACCAGCCTCCCGCAGCCCTTGTACCACCTGGCCTGGAACGCTTTTCCCGCATCTTATCCACAGCGCTTTCCCCAGATTCTGTGCATGAGCCGGGCGCCTGCGGCCAGCCCCTGCCCCGCTGTGGGAAACTCAACGCAAGTCATTGATTGATCGAACGATGCGACCTGTCGATGACGCCAACAAGACGTCACTGGGCAAAAACTGAACGGCTCCGGGCAGGCCGCGGGAATGCTAGGCAGGAAGGGCTTTTGCAAAGGTTATCCACAGGACTGCCAACAGAATCTGTGAAGCAATCGGGAGGCGTCAGCCGTTGTACAGATAGACCACCAGGCGCTTCTCGGGGCTGACGACGATCAGGCCGATCCGACCATAGGCGTAATAGCTGCCCGGGCTGTTGATAAGGCTGTCGACATCGCGTATCAGCGCGGCGGCCACCTCGATGCAGAAACCGTAACGACAGAGGTAATCGAGGCTGCTCAGCGACTGCTGGCGACTGTCCACAGGCCAGTGCCGCTCGTCCGCGGCGATCGGCGTTTCTTTCCAGTCGCTGTACGAGCCGCGCCAGCGCCGCCCTGCAGTGGCGCTGTTGCCCGGCATGTTCTCGAAGAACCCCAGCCCCGTGCCGGCGAGCGCTGCAGTGGCTGCGGGCAGGCGATAGACGAGAATCCCGGTCTCGTTGCCGCCTGGGCCGAATCCCCAGGACTCCTCCATGGCATAGACGATGGAGGTGACCTGCAGCGCGTCGGGCACCATGCTCAGGCGGTGCTCGTTGAGCCTGTGCAGATAGGCCAGGCGGATCGCCAAGGCACAGGCGAAGGTGCCGAAGACCAGCGTTGCGCAGATGAGCAGCTTGCGAGCGGTGGACATGCGCCGTTTCGTCCCTGAAGGTCAGTCGTCCTGCCAGCCCGGGGAGCAGGCTGGCCCGCCCTACTGTACACAGGCCGGGACCACAGACAATGGGGACAACGGTCAACCGGCCCGCACACAGGGAAACGCCCGACAGACAGCTCGGTGATGCTGTTCATCTGAGGTGCACACGTTTGGCTCCCCTCTCCCATTCATGGGAGAGGGGCTGGGGGAGAGGGGACTATGTGCGTCCGACTACCTCTCCTGGGAACAGCATTACGACAGGTCGGGCGTTTTCCTCAGCGTGCCGGGCCCGGTTCAGTTGCCGGCGGCCTTCAGCAGCGGGTTGCCATTGGCGCCGGCACCGCCGTTGGTCTTGTAGGCGTCGAGCAGTTTGCCGGCCTTGCTCCACTCGAACACGGTCGACTCGTTCTTGTTGTACGCACCCGGTAACGCGGTGATCAGGCTGTAGTCGTACTTCCACACTTCCTTGCCGCTCAGCTCGGACTTGGAGTTAGGGTGACCGACCTGCTTGACGACCTCATCCTGGGTGGCACCGGAACTTTTCAGCTGCTGCAGCGTTTCCGGGGCGATGTACACGCCGGTCTCGTAGTCCAGCGGCGTACGAACGTTGCAGCCTGCCAGCAGGGTCAGAGAGAGGGCCGCCGCGGCGATGAGGGTTGTCTTGTTCATGCTGAATGTCCTTGTTTTGATCCGTCCATACCGCCCACGGGGCCTCGGCGCTGCGCGCGAGCAGCCACGCAAGGGCGGTAAGCAAGGAGCATAAGGACGGGCAGGTGGCCCAGCCATAACACAGATGACCTAATGGCCTTGTGCTGGCTGTACCGCCCCGGACCAGGATCGCGTCAGCGACCGAACGCTGTCAGGCCACCTTGCTCGGCGACGCATCCTCGAAACGGTCGACCTTGCGCAGGCTCTTGAAGCCGAGCATCCAGCCGCCGGTCACCAGCAGGGTGCAGGCGCAACCGAGCAACGCCGCCGGCACCACGCCGAACCAGGCGGCACTGGTACCGGCGCGGAATTCGCCCAGCTCGTTGGACGAACCGATGAACAGCATGTTCACCGCGTTGACCCGGCCACGCATGGCGTCCGGTGTGGAGAACTGCACCAGCGAGGAACGAATGTACATGCTCACCATGTCCGCACCGCCGGCCACCATCAGCGCGGCGAAGGACAGCCAGAACAGGCTGGACAGGGCGAACACCAGGTTGGCCAGGCCGAACAGCGCCACCGCGCCGAACATCACCAGGCCGACATGGCGGTTGAAGGGTCTCATGCTCAGGTACAGGCCCACGGTCACCTCGCCGATGGCCATGGCGCTGCGCAGCAGGCCCAGGCCCGTGGGGCCGACCTCCAGCACCTCCTGGGCGTAGATCGGCAGCAACGCCACCACGCCACCGAGCAGCACGGCGAACAGGTCCAGCGAGATGGTGCCGAGAATGATCGGCCGCGTGCGGATGAAGTGGATGCCCGCAGTGAAGCGCGCCCAGGCGGTCGACTCCAGCGCCTGCATCTTCTCCGCATAGCGCACCGGCACCAGCGGCAGCAGCGCCGTACCAACGAGGAAACACAGCAGACACACCGAGTAGGTCAGGCCACCGCCGCCGATGGCGTACAGGCCACCGCCGAGCACCGGGCCGGAGATGGTCGCGCCGCGCATGATCATGCTGTTGGCCGCGATGGCCGCCGCCAGGCGCTCGCGCGGCACGATCTGCGGCAACAGGCTCGACAGCGCCGGCCCGGTGAAGGCACGGCCACAGCCGTAGAGCACCAGCACGGCGTAGTACCAGCTGACCGGCGCCTCGCTCAGTGACAGCCAGAGCAGCGCCCCCGCGCACAGCGCCTCCACCAGCCAGCTGAGCATGAGGATCAGCTTGCGGTCGTAACGGTCGATCAGGTCGCCCGCCGGCATCAGCAGCACCAGCATGGGGATGAACTGGGCCAGGCCGACATAGGCCAGCGACAGGGGATCGCGCGTCAGGTCATAGACCTGCCAGGCCACCACGATGGCCTGAATCTGCACGGCGAAGACCACCACGATGCGCGCGACGAGAAAGGGCAGGAAACCGGGAAGCCGGTAAACGGAAACTGGGGCAGCGGACACGGAGGAAACCTCGAGGCATGACCGGCCGATGCCGGTCGAGGTGAGCCGGCCAATCTACGGCAAAGCCCTGCCATGGGGCAAACCGGTGAACAGGTTGTTGCGCTGGTTGCTCCACAGGCAGATGACAACCGAAATATTTTGGGCCGGATCGACGAATCTTGTGCAGTCGCGGCTGAAGCCCCTCCCACGCTCCGTGCGGTTGCGGGCGGTATGGTTCAGACCACAAACCCGTAGGAGGCGCTTTAGCGGCGAGCTGTTTCATCGCGGCTGAAGCCGCTCCTTGGGAATAGCGTGCAAGCGCAGAGGCAGACGACTTTGGTAGCCTTGTCCGAACGTTTTTACGGAAGCCTCGCCATGCCGCTCACCCTCGACGAACTCGCCCAGATCAGCGCCCTGACCCTGAGCCACTATCAGGACAGCGCCGAGGATTTCCGCGCGGGCACCCGCGACCACGACGTCAGCCAGAATATCGCCGCCCTGCTGCGCCATATCGAGGCGCCGAGGCCCTGGCGCATCCTCGATCTCGGCTGCGGCCCCGGCCGCGACCTGCGCACCTTCAACGCGCTCGGGCATCAGGCCGTCGGCCTGGATGGCTGCGGTGAATTCGTCGAGATGGCGCGCACCGACAGCGGCTGCGAGGTGTGGCAGCAGAACTTCCTCGCCCTGGACCTGCCCGAGGCGCATTTCGACGGTATCTTCGCCAACGCCAGCCTGTTCCATGTGCCGGACCAGGAGCTGCCGCGCGTGCTCGGCCAACTGCATGCGGCACTGAAAACCGGCGGCGTGCTGTTCAGCTCCAACCCGCGCGGCGACAACCAGGAAGGCTGGAACGGCCCGCGCTACGGCAGCTACCACGACCTGGAGCGCTGGCGTGCGCGGCTCGTCGCTGCCGGCTTCGTCGAGCTGGAGCACTACTACCGTCCAGACGGCCTGCCACGTGAGCAACAACCCTGGCTGGCCAGCGTCTGGCGTGCCCGCTGAACACAGGCCGGCCGCGACTCACAATGGGGCAGGGATTCGCGCCGTGCATTCTTTTGGGCTGCGCGCGCCACCCGCAACGCGCCTGAGCGCAGCGCCCGAGGCCCGGAACAGAGCGGCCTGGCGCATCTCGACAGGGATTGGCACAGCCACTGCATGACTCCGCACAAGCCCGGCCACCCGGGCAACCCACTCGGTCAACGGCGATCGAACAGCCAACGCAGGCAATTGGGTAGCGACGTGCCATAGAGCGGCACGCGACAGAACAGGCAAAGGCGCCTGGAACCGCAAGGTTTCAGGCGCTTTTTTTTGCCGCACGAAAACCTGATGAGCTTTCGCCGGGAACCACCATGAACAGCACAGAACGCCCCAGCAACAAGCAACGCCTGGTCATCATCGGCAACGGCATGGTCGGCCACCACTGCGTCGAGCAACTGCTCGCGGCCGGCGCGCTGGAACACTACCGGATCGACGTGTTCGGCGAGGAGGCGCAGCGCGCCTACGACCGTGTGCACCTCTCCGAATACTTCAGCGGGCGCGATGCCGAATCCCTGGCGATGAGCGCCGCCGAACTGTACGCACGCCCCGGCCTGTACCTGCACCTGGCTGCGCCGGTGCTGGAGATCGACCGCGCCGCCTGCGAGGTGATCACCGCCAAGGGGCGCTTCACCTACGACAAGCTGGTGCTGGCCACCGGCTCCTACCCCTTCGTGCCGCCCATCGAAGGCGCCGAGGGCGATGCGCGCCTGGTCTACCGCACCCTCGACGATCTCGACGCCATCCGCGCCGCCGCCCAGGGCAAACGCCGCGGCGTGGTGGTCGGCGGCGGCCTGCTCGGTCTGGAGGCAGCCAACGCGCTGAAATCGCTGGGCCTGGAAGCGCACGTGGTGGAATTCGCCCCGCGCCTGATGCCGGTGCAACTCGACGACTTCGGCGGCGCCGCGCTCAGGCAGCGCATCGAGGACCTCGGCGTCGGCGTGCACCTGGGCAAGGCCACGCAGTCGATCAGCGCCGGCAGCGACTACCGCTACCGGATGAACTTCGCCGGCGATGAGGCCCTGGAGACCGACCTGATCGTCTTCTCCGCCGGTATCCGCCCGCAGGACGCCCTGGCCCGCGCCTGCGCGCTGGAACTCGGCCCGCGCGGCGGCGTGGCGATCGATGACCAGTGCCTGAGCAGCGACCCGAACATCTACGCCATCGGCGAGTGCGCGGCCTGGAATGGCGGCATCTTCGGCCTGGTCGCGCCCGGCTACCAGATGGCCCGCGCCGTCGCCGCCCGGCTCTGTGGCGCCGAGGCGCAGCCGTTCCTCGGTGCCGACATGTCGACCAAGCTCAAGCTGCTCGGCGTCGATGTCGGCTCCATCGGCGACGCCCACGGCGCAACGGCCGGCGCGCGCAGCTACCGCTACATCGACGAGGCCAGCGCCAGCTACCGTCGCCTGGTGGTCTCCGCCGACGGCCGCCAGGTGCTCGGCGCCGTGCTGGTCGGCGACAACAGCTACTACGACACCCTGCTGCAGTACGCGCAGAACGGCATCAGGCTGCCGGACGACCCGGCCAGCCTGATCATGCCCGCCGGTGGCGGCGCCCCGGCGCTCGGCGCCGACGCCCTGCCGGACAGCGCCACCATCTGCTCCTGCCACAACGTCAGCAAGGGCTCGGTGTGCGCCGCCATCGACGCCGGCTGCTGCGATGTCGCCGGGGTCAAGGCCAACACCAGAGCAGCCACCGGCTGTGGCGGCTGCGCGGCGCTGCTCAAGCAGGTGGTCGAGCACGAGCTGAGCGCCCGTGGCGTGGCCGTCGACACGAGCCTCTGCGAGCACTTCGCCCACACCCGCCAGGAGCTCTATCACTTCGTCCGCGTCGAGGGCATCGAGACGTTCGAGGAGCTGCTGGCCAGGCATGGCAAGGGCCACCTCGGCTGCGACATCTGCAAACCGGCGGTGGGCTCGATCCTCGCCTCCTGCTGGAACCGGCCGATCACCGAGCCGGCACTGATTCCGCTGCAGGACACCAACGACACCTTCATGGCCAACATGCAGAAGAACGGCACCTACTCGGTGGTGCCGCGCATCCCCGGCGGTGAGATCACCCCCGAGGGGCTGATCGCCATCGGCGCGGTGGCGAAGAAATACGACCTCTACACCAAGATCACCGGCGGCCAGCGCATCGACCTGTTCGGCGCCCAGCTGCACGAACTGCCGGACATCTGGGGCGAACTGATCGCGGCCGGTTTCGAGACCGGCCACGCCTACGGCAAGTCGCTGCGCACGGTGAAAAGCTGCGTCGGCAGCACCTGGTGCCGCTACGGCGTGCAGGACAGCGTGGCCATGGCCCTGCACCTGGAGAATCGCTACAAGGGCCTGCGCTCGCCGCACAAGATCAAGTTCGCGGTCAGCGGCTGCACCCGCGAGTGCGCCGAGGCGCAGAGCAAGGACATCGGCGTGATCGCCACCGAGAACGGCTGGAACCTGTACGTCTGCGGCAACGGCGGCATGCGCCCACGGCATGCCGAACTGTTCGCCACCGACCTGGACGACGACAGCCTGGTACGCCTCATCGACCGCGTGCTGATGTTCTACATCCGCACCGCCGACAAGCTGCAGCGCACCTCGGTGTGGCGCGAATCGCTGGAAGGCGGCCTGGACTACCTCAAGCAAGTGATTCTGGAAGACAGCCTGGGCCTCGCCGCCGAACTGGAAGCGCAGATGCAGCTGGTGGTCGAGCGCTACGAATGCGAATGGGCGGGCGCGCTGAAGGACGAGGAGAAGCTCAAGCGCTTCCGCACCTTCGTCAACGAAAAAGGCGGCGACCCCGACATCCGCTTCGTCCGCGAACGCGGCCAGCGCCGTCCGGCGCGCGCCCATGAACTGGAACTGATCCCCGTCACCGAGGAGGCCGTCTGATGAGCCCGTCCAACACCGCACGCGATCCGCACGCCGACTGGCGCCCCCTGTGCCGCACCGCCGACCTGGTGGCCGGCTCCGGCATCGTCGCCCTGGCCGGCGGCCAGCAGGTGGCGCTGTTCTACCTGCCGGACAGCGAGCCGCAGGTATTCGCCATCGGCAACCGCGACCCGAAATCCGGCGCCAATGTCATCGGCCGCGGCCTGGTCGGTCACCTGGGAGGCGATCTGGTGATCGCCTCGCCGCTGTACAAGCAGCACTTTCGCCTGCGCGACGGTGCCTGCCTGGAATACCCCGAGCAGCACCTGCCGGTCTGGCCCGTGCGCCTGTGTGGCGAGCGGGTGGAAATCAGCCTGGGCTGAGCCCCTGTCCCCTTCTTCAACAGCTAACGAGAGAGCGCAAACATGTCCTATCTGGTCCCGACAGAATTCGTCACCAAGATGGTGGATGCCGGTGAGTCGAAGATCTTCATGTCGACCCGCGACACCCTGATCCGCGCCTTCATGGCGGGCGCCATCCTGGCCCTGGCGGCGGTGTTCGCCATCACCGTGGGCGTGCAGACCGGCTCGCCGCTGGTGGGCGCCATGCTCTTCCCGGTCGGCTTCGTGATGCTCTACCTGATGGGCTTCGACCTGCTCACCGGCGTGTTCATGCTCACCCCGCTGGCCCTGCTCGACCGCCGCCCCGGCGTCACCCCGAGCGGCGTGCTGCGCAACTGGGGCCTGGTATTCGTCGGCAACTTCGCCGGTGCGCTGACCGTGGCCTTCATGATGGCGTTCGTCTTCACCTACGGCTTCTCCACCGGCCCGGGCGCCATCGGCGAGAAGATCTCGCACATCGGCGAGGCGCGCACCCTTGGCTATGCCGAATACGGCCTGGCCGGCTGGGCGACCATCTTCCTGCGCGGCATGCTGTGCAACTGGATGGTATCGATGGGCGTGGTCGGGGCGATGATCTCCACCACCGTGAGCGGCAAGACCATCGCCATGTGGATGCCGATCATGCTGTTCTTCTTCATGGGCTTCGAGCACTCGGTGGTGAACATGTTCCTGTTCCCCTCGGCGATGATCATGGGCGGCGACTTCTCGGTGATGGATTACATGATCTGGAACGAGATCCCCACCGCGCTGGGCAACCTGGTCGGCGGCCTGGCCTTCACCGGCCTGACCCTCTACACCACCCACGTCAGAACCGCGCCCAAGCGCACCACCTACAACTGAGCCATGCCGATGAGCCTGGCCGACGCCTCGCCGCGCAGCCGCCAGCCAGGGCGGCTGCGCGTCAGCGTCGGCCAGCATTCGGACAGGGGCAAGAAGCCACGCAACCAGGACTTCCATGGCCTGTGCGTGCCGCAGGCGGCCCAGCTCGACAGCAAGGGCATCGCCGTCGCCCTGGCCGATGGCATCAGCAGCAGCGAGGTCAGCCACATCGCCAGCGAGACGGCGGTGGCGGCCTTTCTCAGCGACTACTACAGCACCAGCGACGCCTGGTCGGTGAAGACCTCGGCGCTGCGCGTGCTCGCCGCCACCAATGCCTGGCTGCACGCGCAGAGCCGGCGCAGCCCGCACCGTTATGACCTGGATCGCGGCTACGTCTGCACCTTCAGCGCGCTGCTGCTGAAGTCGACCACCGCGCACCTGTTCCACATCGGCGACGCGCGCATCTACCGCCTGCGCGGCGACGTGCTGGAACCGCTGACCCAGGAACATCGCCTGCAGCTCGACGCCGACAGGAGCTACCTCAGCCGCGCGCTGGGCATGCAGGCGCATCTGGAAATCGACTATCAGGCCCTGCCCCTGGAGGTCGGCGACCTGTTCCTGCTGGCCACCGACGGCGTGCATGCCTTCCTCGACGACCGCAGCCTGCGCGCCTGCCTCGCCGGCAGCGCCGACGACCTGCAGCACACCGCGCAACGGATCGTCGAGCGGGCGCTGGCCGGCGGCAGCGACGACAACCTGACCGTGCAGCTGCTGCGCATCGAGCAGTTGCCCGAAGGTGAGCCCGGCGAGTTGCAACGGCAGCTGGACGAACTGCCCTGCCCACCCGTGCTGGAGGCACCGTGCGACTTCGACGGCTACCGCATCCTGCGCCGGCTGCACGCCAGCGCGCGCAGCCACCTGTACCTGGCGCGCGACCCGGCCAGCGGCGCCACGCTGGTGCTCAAGACCCCCTCCCAGGATCTGCAGCAGGACACGCAGTACCTGCAGCGCCTGCTGCTGGAGGAATGGATCGCCAGGCGCATCGACAGCCCCCACGTGCTCAAGGCCCATGTGCCATCGCGCCCGCGCCACTACCTGTACAGCAGCAGCGAATTCATCGACGGCCAGACGCTCGCGCAGTGGCTGCTCGACCACCCGCAACCGCCCCTGCAGGCGGTGCGTGACATCGTCGAACAGATCGCACGCGGCCTGCGCGCCTTTCACCGCCTGGAAATGCTGCACCAGGACCTGCGTCCGGCCAACCTGATGATCGACGCCGAGGGTACGGTGAAGATCATCGACTTCGGCGCGACGCACGTGGCCGGGCTGCAGGAGAGCGACGCGCGGGAGACGCTTCGGCAGGCGCTCGGCACGGCCCAGTACAGCGCACCGGAATACTGGCTGGGACAGCCGGCCAGCGTCGGCTCGGAGGTGTTCTCGCTGGCGGTGATCACCTACCAGATGCTCACCGGCCGGCTGCCCTACGGCGCGGCCATGGCGCGGGCCCGGAGCCGGGCGGCGCAGATGCGCCTGCGCTACCAGCCAGTGGGGCGCCAGGCGGACCTGCCGCCGTGGCTGGACGACGTGCTGCGCAAGGGTTGCCACCCGGACCCGAACCAGCGCTACCGGGACCCGGACGAATTCGCCCACGCCCTGCGCCATCCCGGCCAGGCGCTGCTCGCGCGCAGGCATCGGCC
This sequence comes from Ectopseudomonas khazarica, assembly GCF_017915135.1. Taxonomy (NCBI): domain Bacteria; kingdom Pseudomonadati; phylum Pseudomonadota; class Gammaproteobacteria; order Pseudomonadales; family Pseudomonadaceae; genus Ectopseudomonas; species Ectopseudomonas khazarica. Next base: position 5,045,178 of record NZ_CP068551.1, read on the forward strand.
CCTGCTGGAGCGTGACCCGCTGCTGTTCTGGCAACTGCTCAGCCTGCTGCTGGCACTGTCCTTGCTAACCGCACTGCTGCACTAGGCGCGCCGTGCCTTGCTGGCAAAACGCCCGGCAGACGGGCAGAATTTCCCGCTGCCCGTTCCTGAACGGCCTGCCCTACGGTCGCACCCGACCCACATGGCACCCCGCAGGCCTGTCCCTGCGCCGTTATTTCCTGCGCAGGTATCGCTTCGATGTCACCGATCGACCTCAACTCCGACATGATGTATCGCCTGCTGGTGCAGAGCGTGGTGGATTACGCCATCTACCTGCTCAGCCCCGAGGGCGTGGTGACCAACTGGAATGCCGGTGCCCAGCGGGCCAAGGGCTACCGGGCGGCGGAAATCGTCGGCCAGCATTTCTCGGTGTTCTACAGCGCGCAGGAGCGTGACGCCGGCGTGCCGCAACGCGGCCTGCAGCAGGCCCGCGACACCGGGCGTTTCGAAGCCACCGGCTGGCGCCTGCGCAAGGACGGCTCGTCGTTCTGGGCCCACGTGATCATCGATGCCGTGCGCGACGATGAAGGCCAGCTCATCGGCTTCGCCAAGATCACCCGGGACTGCACCGAGCAGCAGCGCCTGCAGAACGAACAGCGCGAGCAGGAGCGGCGTTTCCGCCTGCTGGTGCAGGGCGTCAAGGACTACGCCATCTACATGCTCGACCCGCAGGGCCATGTGCAGAACTGGAACGCCGGTGCGCAACGGGCCAAGGGCTACAGTGCCGGCGAAATCGTCGGGCAGCACTTCTCGCTGTTCTACACGCCGGAAGATCGCAGCACGGGCCTGCCGCAGCGGGGCCTGGAGACCGCCCACCGCGAGGGCCGCTTCGAGGCCGAGGGCATCCGCCTGCGCAAGGACGGTTCAGCGTTCTGGGCCCACGTGATCATCGATGCGGTGCGCGACGACGAGGGCCAGCTCATCGGCTTCGCCAAGATCACCCGCGACATCACCGAGCGCCGCCAGCACGAACAGGAGCTGCTCAAGGCCAAGGAACTGGCGGAAAGCTACAGCGAGGAGATGAGCAACCTGTCGCGCTTTCTCGACTCGGTGATCGGCAACATTCCCGCCAGCCTGATCGTCAGGAACCCGCAATCCGGGGAAATCCTGCTGGCCAACCCGCAGGCCGAGCGCCTGTTCGGCTGCAGCGCCCAGGCCATGGTCGGCCAGCATCCACAGGCCTGCCTGGCAGCGGGCATCGCCCGCTATATCGAAGAGCAGACCGAACAGGGCATCCGCGCCAAGACCGGCTACCTGCGTGAGCAGTCCCTGGAGACCCCGCTGGGCCTGCGCACGCTGCGTACCCGCGTGGCCCTGAGCAACGGCGGGGCCAACCAGGCCAGCTACGTGCTGATGATCGCCGAGGACGTCACCGACGAACTGGCCGCGCACGCGCAGATTCATCACATGGCGCACCACGACGCACTGACCGGGCTGGCCAACCGCACGCTGTTCGCCGAGCGTCTGCAGGAAGCCCTCGCCGAGAGCGCGGTCGAGCGCTCGCTGGTCGGCGTACTGTGCCTGGACCTGGACAACTTCAAGAACATCAACGACGCGCTCGGCCATGCCTTCGGCGACCGCTTGCTGCGCGCGCTGGCGACCCGCCTGAAAGGCACGCTGCGCGATCAGGACACCCTGGCCCGCCTCGGCGGCGACGAGTTCGCCATCGTCTTGCGCAACCTGGATTGCCCCGAGAGTGCCCATCGCACCGCGCAGCGCCTGATCGACGTGGTCGCGCCGAGCTTCATGATCGACGACCACAGTTTCAGCGTCGGCCTGAGCGTGGGCGTGGCCATCGCACCGAACGACCACCAGAGCGCCGACCAGCTGCTGCGCTACGCCGACCTGGCGCTGTACGAGGCCAAGCGCAACGGGCGCAATCGCTTCGAATACTTCCAGCCCGAACTGGATGCCGCCGCGCGCCGCCGCCGCACCATGGAAATGGACCTGCGCACCGCCCTGCACCTGGGCCAGTTGCAGCTGCACTACCAGCCGATCATCGACCAGCAGCACGGGCAGATCTCCGGCTACGAGGCGCTGATGCGCTGGCATCACCCACTCAATGGCCTGGTGATGCCCATGGACTTCATTCCGCTGGCCGAGGAAACCGGGCTGATTCACGAGGTGGGCGCACGTGCGCTCAATCTCGCCTGCCAGGAAGCGGCCAGCTGGAATACCGAGCAGACCGTGGCGGTCAACCTGTCACCCGTGCAGTTCAGGAACCCCGAGCTGGTCAGGATCGTCGCCCTGGCCCTGCAGGACTCGGCCCTGGAGCCTCGGCGCCTGGAGCTGGAGATCACCGAATCGGTGCTGCTCGACAACAGCGACGGCAATATCGAGACGCTCAAGCGCCTCAAGGCCCTGGGGGTGAACATCGCCCTCGACGACTTCGGCACCGGCTACTCCTCGCTGAGTTACCTGCGCTCGTTCGCCTTCGACCGGATCAAGATCGACAAGTCGTTCATCAACGACATGGTCGACAGCCCCGAGGCGATGTCGATCGTGCGCGCCATCACCGGCATGAGCAGCAGCCTGCAGATCAAGACCACCGCCGAGGGCGTGGAAACCGAAGAGCAGCTCAGGCAGTTGCAAGCCCAGGGCTGCTCGCACTTCCAGGGTTTCCTGTTCGGCCATCCGCAGCCGGCCAACGAGCGCAAGCGGCAGTGAACCCGGGCAGGCGCTGACGCCCGCCCGCAGCCCCGTTCAGCCGCGCAGGATCATCTCCGCAGCGCGTTCGCCGATCATGATGCACGGCGCGTTGGTGTTGCCGCTGATCAGCGTCGGCATGATCGAGGCATCGGCCACGCGCAGGTTGCTCAGGCCGCGCACCCTGAGCTGCGGCGAGACCACGGCGGCCTCGTCCGTGCCCATCTTGCAGGTGCCCACCGGGTGGAACACCGTGGCGGCGTTCTCGCGCAGGTGCGCCAGCAGCTGTTCGTCACTCTGTACCTGGGCGCCGGGCAGCATCTCCTTGCCACGAATGGCGTCGAACTCCGGCTGGGCGAGGATGCTGCGCGCCAGCTTGACCCCCTCCACCAGCACCCGCGCGTCGGCCTCGTCGCTGAGGAAGTTGAAGTCGATGCTCAGGCTGCGGCCCTCGCCCAGGCGCACCTCGCCGACGCTTTTCGGGCGCAGCACGCAGGTGTGGATGGCGTAGCCATGGCCCCACTCGAACAGGCGCCCGCGATGGCTGCGATAACCCGGCACGAAGTGCATCTGCACATCCGGCAGGTCACCCGCCAGCGGCGTGCGGGCGAAGCCGCCGGCCTCGACGTAGTTGGTGGTCAGCCAGCCCATCCTGCGCGCCAGGTACTGGAACGGCGAGGCCAGCACCTTGGGCAGCGAGCCGATGGAGAAGCCCAGCGACAGCGGGCTCTTCGAGCGCACGGTGAGCGTGCCGTCGATATGGTCCTGCAGGTTCTTGCCGACTCCGGGCAGGTCGACCTTGCTGGCCACGCCCGCCGCCTCCAGCTCGGCCCTGGGGCCGATGCCGGATTTCAGCAGGATGTGCGGCGAGCCCAGCGCACCGGCGCAGAGGATGGTCTCGCGGCTGCACTGCAAGGTGCGCCACTGGCCCTTCTCGCGCAGCTCCAGGCCGCTGACGCGCTCGCCGTCGAGCAGCAGGCGCTCCACCTCGCAGCCGGTCAGCACGGTGAGGTTGCTGCGCTGGCGCACCGGGGCGACGAAGGCGCGGTAGCTGGACAGACGCCTGGCGTCCTTCTGGGTGACGTTGTACAGGCCGACCCCCTCCAGGCTGCCGCCGTTGAAATCGTCGTTGCGGCGCAGGCCGATATGGCTGGCGGCGCTGATGTAACGCTCGGACAACGGGTTGGGGTCGCGCGGCTTGTCCACCAGCAGTTCGCCCAGCGTGCCGTGGTAGTGCAGGGACTGGCCGAGGCGGTTGCCCTCGGACTTCTTGAAGTACGGCAGCACGTCGCGCCAGCCCCAGCCGGGGCAGCCGGCGGCTTCCCAGCGGTCGTAGTCGCTGGCGTCGCCACGGATGTAGATCATGCTGTTCATCGCACTGGAGCCGCCGAGAGCCTTGCCACGCGGGGTGTGCAGACGACGCCCGGCGAGGTGGCGCTGCGGCGCGGAGAAGTAGTTCCAGCTGAACACGCGGCTCTTGTACAGGGTGATGGTGCCAGCCGGCACCTGCACCCGCGGGCTGGCGTCGCTGCCGCCGGCCTCGATCAGACAGACGCGCACGGCCGGGTCCGCGCTCAGGCGGTTGGCCAGCACGCAGCCGGCCGAACCGGCCCCGACGATCAGGTAGTCGAAGCTGTCCGCCATCTCAGTGCACCTCTTCCATGTCGTCGTGCAGCAGGCCGAGGATGTGCCGCTTCATACGGATGAACTCGGGCTCCATCACCACGTCGAGGTTGCGCGGACGCTCGATCGGCACGTCGAGGATTTCCTTGATCCGCCCCGGACGCGCGCCCATCACGTAGATACGGTCGGCGAGCAGGATGGCTTCATCGATGTCGTGGGTGACGAACACCACGGTCTTCTTGCTGTTGCCCCAGACCTGCAGCAGCAGTTGCTGCATCTGCAGGCGGGTCTGGCTGTCGAGGGCGCCGAAGGGTTCGTCCATCAGCAGGATCTGCGGGTCGTTGGCCAATGCCCGGGCGATGGCCACGCGCTGCATCATGCCGCCGGAAAGCTGCTTGGGAAAATGCTCGGCGAACTTGTCCAGGCCGACTTCCTGCAGGTAGAACTCGACGATGGTGCGCATCTCGGTGGCCGGCAGCCCCCGGCGCTTGAGGCCGAACTCGATGTTCTGGCGCACCGTGAGCCAGGGGAACAGGGTGTAGCCCTGGAACACCATGCCACGGTCGGCACCGGGACCATCGACCTTGCGCCCGCCGACGTAGATATCGCCCTCGGTCGGTTCGTTGAGGCCGGCGGTGAGGTACAGCAGGCTCGACTTGCCGCAGCCGGAGGGGCCGACAATGACCGCGAACTGCTGGTCCGGCACCTCGAAGGAGACCCGCTCCAGTGCGGTGAAGGTATCCCCCGCAGGCGACTGGTAGCGCAGGCTGACGTTGTCCACCTTGAGCCGTGCGGCGACCTCGGCGTACTGACTGAGCGCCGGCATGATGTAGGGTTTCTTGGCTATTGCGCCCATGCGGCAATCCTCAGTCGAAGCAGACGGAACAGTTGATCGGTGATCAGCCCGAGCAGGCCGATGATGGCGATGGCGAGGAAGATCACATCCACCTGGAAACCACGCATGGCCTTGAGGCTGATGTAACCGAGGCCGCTGGAGGCGGCGACCAGTTCGGCCACCACCAGGTAGGTCCAGGCCCAGCCCATGGTCACGCGCAGCGTGTCGAGGATGCCGGGCAGGGAAGCCGGCGCCAGCACGTGCAGCACCACGTCACGGCGGCTGGCGCCGAGGGTGTAGCTGGCGTTGAGCAGGTCCCGCGAGACGCCCTTGGAGACGTCGGCGATCATCACCAGTTGCTGGAAGAACACGCCGAAGATGATCACCGAGACGCGTTGCTCCAGGCCGATACCGATCCACAGGATGAACAGCGGCACGAAGCTGGTCACCGGCAGGTAGCGGATGAAGTTGACCAGCGGCTCGAGAAACGCCTGGACGATGCGGAAGCTGCCCATCAGCAGGCCCAGCGGCACCGCCACCAGGGAAGATACGACGAAGCCGATCAGCACCACTTCCAGGCTGGCCAGCACATGCTTGCTCAGGGTGCCGTCAGCGGCCAGGCGCACGCCAGCGGCGACCACGTCGCCGGGGGTCGGCAGAAACATCGACGGCACCACGCCGCCATAGGACAGGACGGCCCACAGGCCAAGCACCAGCAGCCAGCACAGGCCGCTGACACCGAGCACCAGACGGCCCGGCAGATCGACTTTCGGGGTCAGGCAGCGCTGCACCCAGGATTTTTGCGTGGCCATGAACCACCTCGTGTTGCGGGTATTGAAGAAGCTGGGCGCGCAGTCGGCCCCGCTGCCGCTGGGGCGGGCACCGTGGGAGGCGCTTCAGCGGCGACGGTCGCGGCTGAAGCCCCTCCCACAGGGCCCGTTCTGCGCAGAAGGGTTACGGCGTGACGAACGAGGTATCCACCAGATCCTCGTAGCGCACCGCGTAGGGCTTGCCCTGCAGGCTGCTCCAGGTTTCGTTGGCCAGCTTGATGATCTCGGCGATGTCACCGGCCTTGCCGGGAGTACCGAGCAGCTTCTCGCTCATGGCCTGGTCGTAGAACTTCACGCCCTTGGCCGCTTCGGCCAGGTCCTTGGGATCGGACAGGTAGCCGCCAACGCCCTTGGCCATGATTTCGTGGGCCTTCTCCGGGTTGCTTCGGGTGAACTCGACCGCCTTGTACAGGCCGGCGACCAGCGCCTTGACGTCTTCCGGCTGCTTCTCGATGACGTCGCAGTCCAGTGCCACCACGTCGACGATCACGCCGGGCGTCTCGCCGCTGTCGACCAGCACCTTGCCGCTGCCCTTCTGCTTGACCATGGTCAGGTTCGGCTCCCAGGTCACCGCGGCGGGCACGTGGCCGGCGATGAAGGCCGAGGCGGCGTCGTCGGCCGTCATGTTCTGCACCTCGATGTCGCTCATGCTCATGCCGGCCTTCTTCAGCAGGTAGCTCAGCCAGAACTGCGACACCGAACCCTCGTTGACCGCCACTGCCTTGCCCTTGAGGCCCTGCATGTCGGCGATGCCCTCCTGCACCACGATGCCGTCGCCGCCATGGGATTCGTCCAGCGCGGCCACGGCCTTGAAGCAGAAGTCCTTGGAACGGTACTTGAGGATCTCGTCGATGGTCGAGGCCGAGCCGGACAGCTTGCCCGAGGCCTGAGCGGCCATGTACATCGAGGCTTCCTCGATGGTGGTCAGCTGCAGGTCGAGGCCGGCGTCCTTGAAGTAGCCCAGGTCACGGGCCAGGTACAGGGTGCCGTAGCCGACCCAGGTGGTGTGGCCGATGGACAGGGTGCCGGCCTGAGCGCTGGCGGCCATGCCGGCAGCCAGTGCGGTGCAGGCGAAGGTACGGACGAAACGGTGGCGCAAGGATGATTTCATGAAGCACTCCCACAGCCTGTTGGCTCGTTATTGGTTTACGTGGGGCAGGATTGGCCAGGGGCCGAATTGCATGTGCATGGGGCCAGCCTCGTCGGGCCGATCCTGGTTCTTGCCGCCCTCTGCGGGGCGGTTCCGGGTGATGCCTGTCGCTTTGTTCGCTTTCGCAGGAGCGGCTGGGCGGCATTCCGCTGCAGCCGCGATTCAGGTTTCTCGCGGCTGAAGCCGCTCCTACGGGTACATCTCGCCTGTTACAGCGGGTTCAGCTCGCGCCCGGTACGATCCACCGCGCGCCGGGTCTTCTCCACCAGCTCGTCCAGCTCGGCGTGGGTGGCCACCAGGGCCGGCGCCATGATCATGCGACCGAGGGTGGAGCGGATGATCAGGCCCTCGTCGAAGCCGACGGTGCGGCAGTGCCAGGCGATGTCGTTCTCGTTGGCGAAACGCTTGCGCGTGGCCCTGTCTTCGGCGAACTGCAGCGCGGCGACCAGGCCGGTGCCCTGGACGTCGCCGATCAGCGGGTGATCCGCGAAGGTCTCGCGCAGCAGCTTCTGCAGGTAGGGGCCGGTGTCGGCCTTCACCCGCTCGACGATGCGTTCATCACGCAGCGCGGTGAGGTTGGCGATCGCCACGGCCGCCGCCACCGGATGGCCGGCATAGGTCAGGCCATGGGCGAATACGCCGCCTTCCTGCACCAGGGCATCGGCGATGCGCTTGCCCAGCACCAGGCCTCCCATGGGGATGTAGCCGGAGGTCAGGCCCTTGGCGATGGTCAGGGTGTCCGGCTCGAAGCCGAAGTGCTGGTGGGCGAACCATTCGCCGGTGCGGCCGAAGCCACCGATCACCTCGTCGGCGCACAGCAGCACGTCGTACTGGCGGCAGATGCGCTGCACCTCGGCCCAGTAGCTGGGCGGCGGGAAGATCATGCCGCCGGCGCCCTGGAACGGCTCGGCGACGAAGGCCGCGACATTCTCGGCACCCAGTTCGAGAATCTTCGCTTCCAGCTCACGCGCCGCCTTGAGCCCGAAGGCCTCCTCGCTCAGCTCGCCGCCCTCGGCGAAGTAGTACGGCTCGCCGATGTGGGCGAAGCCCGGCAGCATGCCGCCCATTTCATGCATGAAGCCCATGCCGCCGAGCGCGGTGCTGCCCAGGGTGGAGCCGTGATAGCCGTTCCAGCGGCCGATCATGATTGTCTTGCTCGGCTTGCCGACCACCTGCCAGTAGCGGCGCACGGTGCGGATCAGCACCTCGTTGGCCTCGGAACCGGAGTTGGTGTAGATGGCGTGACTGTAGTGCGCCGGCAACAGACTGAAGAGCAGCTCGGACAGCTCCACCACGCGCGGATGCGTGGTGTGGAAGAACAGGTTGTAGTACGGCAGCTCCTCCAGCTGACGGCTGGCCGCGGCATTCAGGTCGGCACGGCCATAGCCCAGCGCGGTGCACCACAGGCCGGACATGCCGTCCAGATAGCGCTTGCCGTCGCTGTCCCAGAGGTTGAGGCCCTGGCCCTTGGCGATGACCAGCGCACCCTCCTCGTTGAGCGCTTTCTGATCGAGAAAGGCGTGGATATGGTGCGCCGCATCCAGCGCCTGATATTCCTGAGTCGTGTGCTTCGGGGCAGTCATCGCAAGGCTCCTGGGTTATCCGGTCATCAGCTCAGCGGAGCTGGAACCATGTCGTTTTAAGTTGCGTGTACTTGTCGAACGAATGCAGCGACAGGTCGCGGCCGAAGCCGGACTGCCGGCCACCGCCAAAGGGCGTGGTGACGTCCAGCGCATCGACGGTGTTGACCGAGACGGTGCCGGCCTTGAGGCGGCGGGCAACACGGTGGGCGCGGTTGAGGTCGTCGCTCCACAGCGAGGCGGCCAGGCCGTAGACGCTGTCGTTGGCCAGCGCCACGGCCTCGTCCTCGCTGTCGAACGGCAGCACCGCCAGTACCGGGCCGAAGACTTCCTCGCGGGCCAGGCGGCTGCTCGGCGCCACGCCGGTGAAGATGGTCGGCTCGACGAAGTTGTTCGAGCCGCCGATCGTCAGTTGCCGGCCGCCGGCGACGAGGCGCGCACCCTCGGCCCGGGCGCCGTCGATGAAGTCCATGATCCGCGCCGTCTGCCGCGTCTCGACGATGGCGCCAGCGCGGCTGGCCGGATCCAGCGGATCGCCCGGCAACCAGTCGCGCGCCCGAGCCTGCAGGCGTTCGACGAACTGGTCGTGGATCGAGCGCTGCACCAGCAGGCGCGAGTTGGCCGAGCACACTTCGCCCTGGTTGAAGAAGATGCCGAAGGCCGCCTTCTCGGCGGCCAGGTCGAGATCCTGGCAATCGGCGAACAGCAGATTGGCGCTCTTGCCGCCGCACTCCAGCCACACCTGCTTGAGGTTGGACTGCGCCGAGTAAGCCATGAAGTATTTGCCCACCTCGGTGGAGCCGGTGAAGGCCAGGCAGTCGACGTCCATGTGCAGGCCAAGGGCCTTGCCGGCAGCCTCGCCGAGCCCCGGCACCACGTTCAGCACGCCTTCCGGCAGGCCGGCCTCAAGCGCCAGTTCGGCCAGGCGCAAGGCGGAGAATGGCGACTGCTCGGCAGGTTTGAGCACCACCGAGTTGCCGGCCGCCAGCGCCGGGGCGAGCTTCCAGGCAGCCATGTCCAGCGGGAAGTTCCACGGCACCACGGCGGCGACCACGCCCAGCGCCTCGCGCGTGATGGTGGCCAGCACGTTGGCCGCGCTGGGGGCGACTTCGTCGTAGCGCTTGTCGAGGCTTTCCGCGTACCAGCGGAACACGCCGGCGGCGCCGGGCACGTCGATGTTCCAGGCGTCCATCACCGGCTTGCCCATGTTCAGCGAGTCGAGCAGCGCCAGCTCATCGCGATTGGCCAGGATCAGCTCGGCCAGGCGCAACAGCACCTGCTTGCGCTCGGCCGGCGTGCGTTGCGACCAGACGCCCGCTTCGAACGCCTGGCGGGCACTGCGCACGGCCAGATCGACCTCGGCTTCAGCACAGGCGGCGACCTGCGCCAGCACCTGGCCGCTGGCCGGGTTGATGGCCGCGAAGGTGGCGCCGGACTGCGCCGCCACACGGCGCCCACCGATGATGGCCTGTTCGATGAAGCCTTGCTGTCGAGCGCGTTGCTGCCAGTCGCTGAGTTCGTACACCGCAGTCCCCTTAACCGTCTGGTGGTTGCGGAACTGATGGTGGCGCAAGCCCGAAGATAGGAAAAATATTAAAAATGTCGCCGGGACATACGAAAAAGCTCGTCACGCCAGCACCAAAGCAGTGCAGCTTGCCAGCTCCTTGTGCACGCGTCGCCAACGCCCCCGTGACGCCGCGACATGCCTGCCGGCGCCGCGCCATGACGGGATTGGCGGGCGCACTCTTTCAGCGCATGCTCATCGGCACGGCGGCCCGTTCGCGGCGGTGGAATTCGCCCCGCTGCGCGCCCAGACCTGCCCGGCGAGCCGATCGAGGCAGCGCCCTGGCGATCACCCCGGGCGTGTACGGCTTTTGCAGGCAGGCGTGCAGACGCCGCTGGCCAGCAAAAATATGGCCACTGGCAAAGAAGATGCTCACCTGCACGGCACCCGAGTGCGGGTATGGTGAACGTCGCAACGAACATCATCAGAGGTTTGCGTGGCTGCCTACACCCTGCGTCAACTCAAGTACTTCGTCACCACCGTCGAGTGCGGCAGCGTCGCCGAGGCGTCACGCAAGCTGTACATCGCGCAGCCGTCGATCTCCACGGCGATCAAGGGCCTGGAAGAAAGCTTCGGTGTGCAGCTGTTCATCCGTCACCACGCCCAGGGGGTCTCGCTCACCCCGGGCGGGGCGCGCTTCTACCGCAAGGCGCAGGAACTGCTGCGCATGGCCCGTGAGTTCGAGCAGAACGCCCTGGCCGACAACGACGTGGTGGCCGGACAGATCGACATCGGCTGTTTCGAGACGGTCGCGCCGCTGTACCTGCCACGCCTGATCGCCGGCTTTCGCCAGCGCTACCCGGGCGTGGAGATTCGCCTGCATGACGGCGAGCAGCATGAACTGGTGCAGGGCCTGACAGCCGGGCGCTTCGACCTGGCGATCTTCTACGAGCATGACCTCGACGGCACCATCGAGACCGAACCGCTGATGCCGCCGCAGCGCCCCTACGCGCTGCTGCCCGAGGGCCACCGCTTTGCCGCCCAGGCCCAGGTATCGCTGCGCGACCTGGCGCTCGACCCGATGATCCTGCTCGACGTGCTGCCGAGCCGGAACTACTTCGTCAGCATCTTCGAGGAGCTGGGCCTGTCGCCCAACATCCTGTTCAGCTCGCCGTCGATCGAGATGGTGCGCGGCATGGTCGGCCAGGGCTTCGGTTTCTCCGTGCTGGTCACCCGCCCGCACTGCAACACCACCTACGACGGCAAGCAGGTGGTCTGCGTGAACATCGCCGAGGACGTCACCGGCTCCGGCCTGGTGGCCGCCTGGCTCAAGCGCGCCCAGCTGACCAAGCCGGCCCGGCTGTTCGTCGACTACTGCAAGGAAGAGCTGGGCGAGGCGGCACCGCTCTGAACGAGTTCCCGGATTGCATCCGGGCTACAGGCAGCGCTGCTCGTATCGCCTGGATGCAGTCCGGGGCCGTCGCCTAGTCGAACACAGGACGGAAGAAGCTGCGCTCGTAGCTGAGGATGCAGCGCGTGTCCTCGGCGTAGCGGAAGGCGGCCTGGCAGTCGGCGTCGGCCAGCGAATCCTGGCGATAGCGCTCGTACTCGGCCAGGCTGGGGAAGCTGAACAGCGCCAGGGCCACGTTGTTGGCGCCTTCCGATGGCAGGAAGTAGCCGTGGTGCGTACCGCCGAACTTCTCCACCAGGGGAATCCACAGCTTGGCGTAATGCTCGAATTCCTCGAGCTTGTAGGCATCGACGATGTAACGCAGGTAGCAGGTGACCATGGGTCGTCCTTGTCGCAGGTTGAAACGGGACTGGCGATGGAAGCACAAGGGCCGCCGCTCACGCCATCCTTCGGCTCAGTGAATCTCGATGGGCGTGCCGTTCGCCACGCGCAGCCAGATCTCGCGCATCTCGTCGTTGCTCACGGAGATGCAGCCATCGGTCCAGTCCCAGAGGTGGTGCAGCGGACCCAGCCAGCCCCAGCCATTGGGCAGGCCATGGATCATGATATTGCCGCCCGGCGCCTCGTCGCGCGCCGCAGCCGCGGCCTCGTCCCGGGCATTGGGGTAGGAGATGTGCAGGCTCAGGTAGGCCATCGACCTGGGGTTGCGCCAGTCGATCAGGTAGCGCCCCTCGGGGGTACGCTCATCCCCCTCGCGCTGCTTGTGCCCGGCATCGCCGGCCGCACCAAGGGCGATGCGGTACTCGCCCAACACCTGGCCATCGCGCCACAGCTGCATGCGCCGCTGCGCCTTGTCCACGGTGATCAGGTCCGCCTGTTCGGCCGCCACCGGCGCGGGCTCCGGGCCGCCCGCCAGGCGCCCCATGATCTTGGTGTAACCCAGTGGCAGCGCCACCAGCAGTGCCATTCCCAGTAGCCATCCACGCTTCACCAGCGGCCTCCTGCCATTCCCTCGGTGTCTTCGCGCGCCACCTTAGCAGAAGGCAGGCGCAGCGCCGTGCGCGGCCTCGCAAATGCAGTGCAGCGTGACGGGGCTAGCCCGTCACCAGCGTGCGCAGGCGCTCGCCGTCGATGGCCCGGCAGATGCCCTCGGGCTTCTGCATCGGGGCGTCCTCTGCAGCCAGCATGGCGTTGAGCACCGCCTCGTCGGTGGCCTGCACGGCGGCCAGGTAGAGGGCGTCGCAGCATTCGTCGCTGAGGTAGTCGAGGCTCTGGCGGATGACCGACACCTGCGGCAAGGGCCGTGGGTTGGCCACGCTGAAGGCCAGGAAGATGTCGCCCGAGTTGTTGCCACCCGGCGTGCCGCCCTGGGCGATGCCGAGACCGGCACGTTGCGCCAGGCGCTTGAGCTGGTGCGGCAGCAAGGGGGCATCGGTGGCGAGGATGACGATGATCGAACCGCGCTCACGCTCCAGCCCTTGCGGCAGCTCATCCTCCAGGCGCTCGCCGACTGCCACGCCGCACACCTTGAGCCAGGCGCGCTGGCCGTGATTGGCCTGCACCAGGGCGCCCAGGGTGTAGCCTCGACCGTCGATCTCGATCCGCCGCGAGGAGCTGCCGGTACCGCCCTTGTAGCCGTAGCAGATCATGCCGTTGCCACCGCCGACGTTGCCCTCGGCGATCGGCCCGCCAGCGGCGGCGTCCAGCGCGGCCAGGGCGTCGGCCTCGCTGACGTGCTGACCGTTGATGTCGTTGATCACCCCGTCGTAGGTTTCCGCCACCACCGGCATGGCCCACAGGTGCTCGCGCTGCCAGGCCGCCGCGTAGTGGTCGATGGTCCAGCGCGTGGCGGCGTGGTGGACGATGCCGACGCTGTGCGAGTTGGTGATGCACAGCGGGCCGACGAAATAGCCGCCATGCTCGATCCAGTGCGTGCCGGTCATCTCGCCGTTGCCATTGAGCGCATGGAAGCCCGCCCACACCGGCTGCGGCTCGGCTTCGCGACCACGCGGCAGGATGGCGGTGACGCCGGTCTGGATACGCCGACCGTTGGCCGCCACACCGTTGAGCGTACGGTAACCCACCAGTACGCCTGGCACGTCGGTGATGGCGTTGTGCGGCCCGCTGATACCGGGCAGCGGCAGGCCGAGTTCACGGGCACGAGGTTTAGCCATGGGAGTCATCCTGAGAAGTGGCGGGCTTGCGGTTGCGCAGGTACAGGCCGACCGCAGCGATCAGCAGCGAGGCGAGCAGCAACAGGGTGGCGATGGCGTTGATCTCCGGCTTGATGCCGCGACGGATCATGCCGTAGATGAACACCGGCAAGGTGGTCGAATCGACACCGGCGATGAAGTAGGTGATCACCAGATCGTCCATCGAGATGATGAACGCCAGCAACGCACCACCGATCACCCCGGGCAGGATCTGCGGCAGGGTCACGCGGCGGAACGTGGTCCAGGGCGAGGCCCCCAGGTCGGCCGAAGCCTCCTCCAGGCGCGTGTCCATGCCCGCCAGCCGCGCGCTGACGATGAGGAACACGTAGCTGATCAGGAAGGTGCAGTGGCCGATGATGATCGAGCCCTTGCCCAGCGGCATGCCGACTCCGACGAAGAAGATCAGCAGGGCGATGCCGAGCACGATGTCGGGCATCAGCATCGGCATGAACAGCAGCACCCGGTAGAACGTCCGCAGGCGGAAGCGATAGCGCGCCAGCGCCAGTGCGGTGAGCGTCCCGACCAGCGTGGAGATCGCCGTGGTGCTCAGCGCGACCACCAGGCTGGTGCGTAGCGCGGCCAGCAGCTGGTCGGTGGACTCGATATACAACGCGTTCTCGCTGAGGCTGGTGGACAGCCCCAGCAGCGAGCGATACCAGTCCAGGCTGAAGCCGTCCCAGATCATCATGTTGATCGGGTTGCCGTTGAACGAGTAGGCGACGATCAGGCCGATCGGCAGGTACAGGAAGACGAAGAACGCCAGGCTGTAGCCGCCCAGCAGGCGGCGCCCGAGGCGGGCGATCAGTGCGTTCATCGGCTGGCCTCCTGCGCAGCGTTGCGCCCCTGGGCCAGCACGTAGAGCAGCAGACAGACCAGCACCGCCGCCATCAGCAGCATCGCCAGGGCGGCGCCGAACGGCCAGTTGCGCGCGGCGAGGAACTGTTGCTCGACCAGGCTGCCGATCATCAGCACGCGCGCACCACCGAGCAGCGACGGCACGATGAAGTTACCCAGGCTGGGGATGAAGACGATGATCGAACCGGCGGCGATGCCCGGCAGGGTCAGCGGGAAGATCACCTTCCAGAAGCTCTGCCAGCGGCTCGCACCGAGGTCCGCAGACGCCTCCAGCAGGCGCTTGTCGAGTTTCTCCACGCTGGCATACACCGGCATGAACATGAACGGGATGAAGATGTAGGTCATGCCGATCAGCACCGCCGTCTCGGTGTAGATCAGCTCCAGCGGGTTGTGGATGCCCAGCGCCAGCAGCGTGGTGTTGATGAAGCCGCTGGGACGCAGGATCAGCAGCCAGGCGTAGAGGCGCACGATCAGGCTGGTGAAGAACGGCAGGGTGATCAGGAACAGGCAGAAGTTGCGCATCCGCTCTGGCTGCCGCGCCACCCAGAAGGCCGCCGGGTAGCACAGCGCCAGGGTCGCCAGCACGGTGAACGCGGCCAGCTTGAACGAGCGCAGGATGATCTCCAGGTAGACCGGATCGAACTCCTCGTTGCTGCCGTCGGCCCAGCCCAGCACGCGACCGAAGTTGTCGGGATAGAAGCTCCACTCCACGCCGCCGTACAGCCCCGGCTCGAGCAGGCTGTAGAGCGCCATGATGGCCAGCGGGGTCAGGAAGAACACCCCGATGATCGCCGTCACCGGGCTCAGCAGCCCCAGCAGGCGCAAGCGCTCGCGCAACGGCATCAGGCACCTCCCGCGATCAGGTGTGCGGCTTCCAGGCCGTACCACAGTTGCACGCTGTCACCCGTGCGCAGGCGTTGCAGTTGCGGCTGCGCGACATCGCGCAACACGGCCTTGATCTGCCGCCCATGGGCGGTGCGCAGCAGCAGTTCGAAATCCTTGCCGATGAACAGCAGTTGCTCCAGGCGGCCCTCCACGGCGGCGAAGCCCTCGCCAGGACAGTGCAGGGAAAACTGCTCGGGGCGCAGCATGAGCTGGACGTACTGGCCAACGCACAGCGCCGGGTGACGCGCATGCAGCAAATCGCCCTGGCTATCGAGCAGGTAGGCGACGCCAGCATCGATGGCGCTGACGTGCGCGTCGAACAGGTTGCTCTCGCCAATGAAGCCGGCGACGAAGGCGTTGGCCGGACGGTGGTAGATCTCCGCCGGCGCACCGATCTGCTGGATATGCCCGCCGTTGAGCACGACGATGCGGTCGCTCATGGTCAGCGCTTCCTCCTGGTCATGGGTGACGAAGACGAAGGCGATGCCCAGCTCGTGCTGCAGGTTCTTCAGCTCGCGCTGCATGGCCTGGCGCAGCTGGCGGTCGAGGGCGGACAGCGGCTCGTCGAGCAGCAACAGCGCCGGCCGGTCGACGATGGCGCGGGCCAGCGCCACGCGCTGCTGCTGACCACCGGAAAGCTGGCCCGGCTTGCGCCGCTCCATGCCGGCGAGGCCTACCAGCTCCAGCGCCTCGCCGACACGCTGGCGTTTCTCGGCCTTGCCTACGCCGCGCACGTCCAGCGCGTAGCCGACGTTGTCGCCGATGCTCATGTGCGGAAACAGTGCGTAGCTCTGGAACACCGTGTGCACCGGGCGTCTGTGGGGCGGCACGCTGTTCATCGGCTGCCCCTGGATCAGCAGCTCACCACCGTCCAGCTGCTCGAAGCCGCTGATGGTTCGCAGCAGGGTGGTCTTGCCGCAGCCCGATGGCCCCAGCAGGGTGACGAACTCGTTGCTGCCCACGGCCAGATCGAGACCGTCGAGGGCACGCACCAGATGCCCTTCCGGTGCACGGTAGTGTTTCACCGCGCCACGGATCTCGACCACCGGCGCAGTTTGGGTGAAAGCGGTCATGGAGGACTCCACTGATATCGGAGTGATCGCGGCTGAAGCCCCTCCCACAGGGAACCTGCAATCCGTGGGAGGGGCTGCAGCCGCGAGCTGGCGGCACGGGCCGGCTCAGTTGGCGGTACGCACGCGTGTCCAGACCCGGTCGTACTGTTTCAGGCCCTTGCCCAGGTCGCCGAAGATCTGCAGCTTGGCCATCACCTCGGCCGGCGGGTTGACCTGCGGGTTGTCACGCAGCTCGGCCGGCAGCAGCTTGAGCGCTTCCCGGTTCGGCGTGCCGTTCATCTGCTGCGCGGTGTTCAGCGCGGCGATTTGCGGTTGCAGCAGGAAGCTCATGAAGCGCTTGGCAGCCGCCTTGTTCGGCGCACTCTTGAGCACGCAGACGTCTTCCTGGTACATGGTCGCGCCTTCCTTGGGGATCACGTAGGCGAGGTTCTGCGGGTCCTGCTTCACGTACATCATGGCGCCGACGAAGTAGTGCGCGGCAGCGGCGTCGCCGGACTGCACCATCGGTACGCTGTCGTAGGTGAAGGCGGAGACCAGCGGCTTGCGCTCGATCAGCCAGTCCGCGGCCTGCTTGAGTTCGGCGGCGTTGGTGGTGTTGACCGACTTGCCGTCCTTGATCAGGCCGACGCCGAGGGTCTCGCGCATGTCGTCGAGCAGGATCACCTTCTTGCCGGCCTGAGCCTCGGCAAAGAAGTCGTCCCAGCTCTCGATCGGCTTGGACACCTTGTTCTTGTTGTAGAAGATGCCCACCGTGCCCCAGGCGTAAGGCATGCAGTACTCACCCTTGGGATCGGACTTGGCACGCAGAAAGGCAGGGTCGATATTGGCGAAGGCCGGGTCCTGATTGATGTCGGTCTTTTCCAGCAGATCGAGCACGGCCATGGTGTCGTGCATGTGTACCGAGGGAAAGACGATGTCATAGCCCTTGGCACCGGCCTGCAACTTGGCCAGCATCTCTTCGTTGCTGCCATAGGTATCGAGTGACACCTTGATGCCGGTTGCGGCGGAAAACCGCGTCAGTACCTCGGGGTTGATGTAGTCGCCCCAGTTGTAGAGGTGCAGTTCCTCGGCAGCCAGGGCGGTAGCGCTCGTGCCGCCGAGGGCGACACACAGGGTGAGATGACGCAGCTTGAGCATGTTCCTGTTCTCCACTGTTCTGGTCGCGTCAGGGCGCGACATTTGCTTGTTGCGGCAGGAATTCGCGAGCGTCGACAACGAGGCGGAAAGACTTCTGCTGGCTTCCTCACCCGAACGGCGGTCAATCGACAGCTCTTTTGCGTTACGGATGCAGGGTAGAATATATTTCTTCCAAAGATCAACACTATGACATTTAAATGTCAGAAGAATTTGGCATGGCAAAGGAAACGGACATGCTCGATGGCAAGATGCAACACCTGGAAGGCAAGCTGACGCCGGCCGAGCGCACCCTCTGGGCCTATATCCAGGCCAACCTGGAGACGCTGGCGTTCGAGAACGGCGCCAGCCTCGCGAGCAAGAGCGGCGTCAGCCCCAACACCGTCAGCCGCTTCCTGCGCCGGCTCGGCTACAAGGGCCTGAAGAGCCTGAAGGACGAACTCCGCGACGAAGTCCGCGTGCAGTCATTGCTCAACCCGACGCTGATCGAACGGGTCGAGCAACCGGAAGATCTGGTCACCCACCTGAACGAGGAAATCGAAGCGCTGCGAGCCTTCGCCGAGCAACTCGGCAGCCAGCACTGGCGCGATATCGTGGCGTGTGTCAGCGAGGCCGAGCGCGTATTCGTCTGCGGCTTCCAGACCATTCGCGGGCTGGCCGAGGACTTCGCCAACCGCCTGGCCCTGGTGCGTTCCGGGGTGGAGTTTCTCGACCTCTACAGCGGCGTGCTGGGGCAGTGGCTGGACAGCCACAACCAGCGTTGCTGCGTGATCCTGGTGGACATCGCGCCCTATGCCGACGCGGGTATCGCCTTCGCCAACAACTGCCTGCGCCAGGGCACCGACCTGGTGGTGTTCACCGACGAATATGGCATCGCCCGCCACATCGAAACGCCCTACATCGTCACCATGAAAACCAAGACCGGGTTGATTCTCGAATCCACCGGCGGCCTGACCAGCGCGCTGAACGTGTTGCTGCACTGCGTCGCCACCCAGCACAAGGATCAGCTCAAGGAGCGTCTCGGCGCCTACCGGGCGCGAGTCGAGAGCCTCAAGCTGTATCGCAGCTAGGCAAGGTTGCGCCAGCCAGAGCCTGGCTGGCCAGCTCGCTCAGGCGGACGGCACAGCCGCCGAGAATCCTGTCGACGGAGCAGGCTTTCCCGGTGGCGAAGCCGACTACTGCATCCAGCTCGCCAGCCGCGCCAGCATCGCGTCGCAACGGGCCAGCTGCTCGAGGCTGACGAATTCGTCCGGCTTGTGCCCCTGCTCCATGCTGCCGGGGCCGCAGACCACGGTGGCCACGCCGGCCTCGTCGAACAGGCCGCCCTCGGTGCCGAAGGCGACGGTGGTGAAGTCCTCACGTTCGGCGATCAGCGCCAGCAGACGCGCGGCGTCGCTGGCCGCATCGGTCAGCAGGCCGGGATAACTCGACAGCTCGCTGAAGCGGATGTCGCTGTCCGCGCTCACCGCACGCATGCGCGGCAGCAGTTCACGCTCGGCGTAGGCACGCAGCTCACTGGCGACCTGCTGCGGATCATCGGCCGGCAAGGCGCGCATCTCGAAGTCGAAACGACACTCGGCGGGCACGATGTTCAAGGCCCGGCCGCCCTGAATCACACCGGTCTGCAGCGTGGAGTAAGGCGGGTCGAAGCGCGGGTCATGGTGCTCGGGCGCCGCCAGGCGCGTGCCGATCTCGCCCAGCTGGCCGATCAGCCTGGCCGCGTACTCGATGGCGTTCACCCCTTGCGGCGCGTAGGCCGAGTGGCAGGCGGCGCCGTGCACCTCGCAGCGCATCGCCAGCTTGCCCTTGTGCCCAAGCACCGGGCGCATCTCGGTGGGCTCGCCGATCAGGCAGATGGCCGGACGCTCGTGGCTGCCGCGCAGACGCTCGACCAGGCTGCGCACGCCGAGGCAACCGACCTCCTCGTCATAGGAAATGGCGATATGCAGCGGCAGCCGCAGCGGCTGGCGCAGAAAGCCCGGCACGGCCGCCAGCACGCAGGCGATGAAGCCTTTCATGTCCGCCGTACCTCGCCCGTACAGGCGTCCGTCGCGCTCGCTCATGGCGAAGGCCGGCACCGTCCAGTGCTGCCCGTCTATCGGCACCACGTCACTGTGGCCGGACAGCATCACGCCCCCCGCGCCACTCGGACCGATGCGCGCATAGAGGTTGGCTTTGCTGCGTTCGGCGTTGAACAGCAACTCGCTGGAGACTCCGTAGCCCGCCAGGTAATCACGCACGTAGTCGATCAGCGCGAGGTTGGATTCGCGGCTGGTGGTGTCGAAGGCGATCAGGTCGGCGAGCAGGTCGCGGCTGGCAGGCATGGGGCAGTTACCGGTACGTGGGTGGATGGACAAGGCGGCGCATGCGCAGGGTGGATGGCGCTGCATCCCGCCACCCGCACGGGGCCACGCCGTGAACGAGCAAGGCGTCCTGCGCCCTCCTCGCTCGCATGCGGGCTGAGGGCGTGGTGTGTGGTTGTGGGAGGCGCTTCAGCGGCGACGCAGGGCATGCCTGGTCGCGGCCAAAGCCCTGCCCGGGATCGGTGACGCAGGTGTGCAGCCGTATCCAGCCCCCTGGCGCGCGGTGAACGAGCAACGCGGCGTCCACCCTACTCGTCGCCCGGCACGCCGTAGCTGGGCGCGGCGGTCGGGTGGAGCGCGCGGGTGATGTAGTCGTGCAACTGCGGCGCGTAGGCACGCCAGAGCCGGTCCAGCTCCGCGATGGGATCTACCTCGGCCCAGTCCACGCGCAGGTCGACCACCGGCCAGACCAGGTCGCCGACCACCGACAATGCCGCCGAGTGCACCGGGCCGGCTTCGCCGCCGGCCGCCATGGCCGCATGCATCGCCGCCAGCAGGCGATCCGGCAGCCCGCCGTCAGCCTGTTCGAAGGCCTCGACCATGGCCTCGATCACCGCCGTGCTCGCCAGCAGGTTGCCGGCCGCCACGCACTGCTCGCCCGCCCGCGCATGGTGGATGCCGAGGGCTTCGCGACCGGAGAAGTGCGCGCTGGCACCATGGCTGTCGATCACCGTCACCTGGCGATACTGGCCATAGCCGTTGCTGCCCAGCGCCTTGTCCAGCGCCGCCTGGGGATCGAGCCCGCTTTCCAGCAGGTCGAGGATCTGCGGACCGAGCGCCGGCAGAGTGATGTTCTGCGTCGACACCGCGCCGACCCCGGCACGCAGCCAGGGGCAACGCGCGCCGACGGCAATGCTGGAGGAGCTGATGGCAATGCCGAGGTGGCCGGTCTCCGGGCAGCGCCCGACGATGGAAAAAGTCATGTGCGCACTCCTCAGGCCTGCGTGCTGGGCCAGTCGTCCGGGATCACCGCGATCACGTCGATCTCCATCAGCCACTGCGGCTGGCCGAGGGCCGAGACCACCAGCCCGGTGGAGATCGGGAACACGCCCTTGAGCCACTTGCCGACTTCGCGATAGACCGGCTCGCGGTAGCGCGGATCGATGATGTAGGTGGTGGTCTTGACGATGTGCGAGAGGTCGCTGCCGGCCTCTGCAAGCAGTTGCCTGACGTTCTTCATCGCCTGCTCGGCCTGCGCCGCCGGGTCGCCCAGGCCGACCAGGTTGCCCTCGAAGTCGGTGCCGACCTGACCGCGCACGTACACGGTGTTGCCGGCGCGCACGGCCTGGCACAGGTCATTGTCCAGGGACTGGTTGGGGTAGGTGTCCTTGGTGTTGAACATGCGGATGCGGGTATGCGTGGGCATCAGCGAACTCCTGTCAGGCTGGCGGGTGCCGGGCTGCCGGCGGTGTCGGCCGCACGCTGCGCGGCATCGCGGTAGGCGCTGTACTTGCGCTGGGTGGCGATGTGATCGGCGACGTGCTTGGCGTCGTGCCACACGCCCCAGATGAAGGTGGAGCCCCGCCGCGACAGCCACGGCAGGCCGACGAAGTACACGCCCGGTTCGCTGGAGACGCCACGCTGGTGCTGCGGCTTGCCGCTGCCGTCGAAGGCATTGACCTGCAGCCAGCTGAAGTCCACGGCGAAGCCGGTGGCCCAGATGATCGTGCCGATACCGGCCGCGGCCAGATCGAGCTGCCGCAACGGCTGGCTGACGCAGGCCGGCTCGGGGAAGCGCCGGCGTGCCTCGGGCTCTTCCGGCAGATCGAGTCCGTTGCGGGCGATATAGGCGTCGGCGGCATCGAGCAGCGACAGGTAGTTCTCGTCGCCACGGGCCAGGTTCTCCGCCAGGTCGTCGGCGAACTGCGCCACGCCCTGCTCGAAGGCGCGGGTCAGCCCGACCAGGGTGATGCCCTGCCCGGCCAGCTCGCGGAAGTCGATGGTACGGCCGCCATGGGCGCCGCTGACGGCGATGGTTACGTGCTCCTTGCCCGGCTGCACGCTTTCCAGGTCCCACAGGCCGAGCACGCCCAGCCACCAGACGAAGTCGCGACCACGGTAGCTGCGCGGCGGACGATCGTGCGCGCCCACGGAGAGGTAGACCTGACGCCCGGCGCGGTTCAGCTCATCGGCGATCTGCACCCCGGAAGAGCCGGCGCCGATCACCAGCACGCCGCCTTCGGGCAGTTGCTGCGGGTTGCGGTAGTGCGCCGAGTGAATCTGCAGCAGCGCCTCGCTCTGCGGCGCGATGGCCGGAATGACCGGACGCTGGAACGGGCCGGTCGCGGCCACGACACGGTTGGCGCGGATCACGCCCTCCGAGGTTTCCACGGTGAAGCCGGGACGCTCGGCGTTGCGCCGCACCTGCTTCACCTCGACGCCGGTACGGATCGGCGCGTCGATCATCCTGGCGTAGGCCTCGAAGTAATCGGCAACCTGATCCTTGTGGGCGAAGGCGTCCGGGTCGAGACCGGGAAATTCCATGCCCGGGAAGCGGTCATGCCAAACCGGCCCGTTGGTCACCAGCGAATCCCAGCGCACCGTGCGCCAGGCTTCGGCGATGCGGTTCTTCTCCAGCACCAGGTGCGGCACGCCGAGGCGGCCCAGGTGCTCGCTCATGGCCACCCCGGCCTGGCCGGCGCCGACCACCAGGGTGTCGATCTCCTGCGGCAGGCAAGCCCGGCCTGCGGAGGTGGAAAAGGGGGTCTGCTTCAGCTCGGTCATGGGTACCTGCCCTGATTCTGCTCGTGACTGTTGCGCCGTGGCGGCTCGTTGCGGGCATTCTGTTCAGAGCGGGGCATTCGCGAAATTATGTTTTTTGTAGTCGCTGGCAAGGTAAAAACTGCCTGCATCCCCATTGGGTGCAAGCCCCGTCGTCATGCACGAAGAACGTGCACGGGAACGGCGCACGCATGCGCTATATACAAATAGATATAACGATGTAGGATGGCCGCACCCGGCCTGCCCTCGGCGCCCCATCAACGCCCGTACACGACAAGGAATCCTCATGCTCAAGCCCCTCAAGCACAGCCTGCTCGTTCTTGGCCTGGTCTTCGCCGGCAGCACGCTGGCCGATGAGGTGAAGGTGGCCGTGGCCGCCAACTTCACCGCGCCGATGCAGGCCATCGCCCCCGAATTCGAGAAAGCCACCGGGCACAAGCTGGTCGCGGCCTTCGGCGCCACGGGCCAGTTCTACGCACAGATTCGCAATGGCGCACCGTTCGAGGTGTTCCTCGCCGCCGACGACAGCACCCCGAGCAAGCTGGAGAGCGAGGGCCTGACGGTCGAGGGCTCGCGTTTCACCTACGCCATCGGTGGCCTGGTGCTGTGGTCGGCCGCTGCCGACTACCTGGACGGCAGCGCCGCGGCGCTCAAGGCCGGGCAGTTCAAGCACCTGTCCATCGCCAACCCGAAGGCCGCTCCCTACGGCCTGGCCGCCACCCAGGTGCTGGACAAGCTGGGGCTGAGCGAGGCGCTCAGGGGCAAGCTGGTCGAAGGCCAGAACATCACCCAGGCGCACCAGTTCGTCTCCAGCGGCAACGCCGAGCTGGGCTTCGTCGCCCTGTCTCAGGTGTACAAGGACGGCAAGATCAGCAGCGGCTCGGCGTGGATCGTGCCGGGTGACATGTACGAGCCGATCAAGCAGGATGCGGTGATCCTCAAGCCGGGCGCGAACAACCCTGCCGCCAGTGCCCTGGTCGACTACCTGAAAGGCCCGGAGGCGGCCAGGATCATCGAATCCTTCGGCTACACCCTGTAATGCCCGTGGCCGGAGCGCATCCGGCCAGGTTCGTCTTTCGGAATGAGCATGCCGCTGTCAACCAACGACCTCGACGCCATCCTGCTGACCCTGGAGCTGGCTTCGCTGACCACGCTGCTGCTGCTGATCATCGGCACGCCCATCGCCCTGTGGCTGACGCGCACCGAGTCCTGGCTGAAACGCCCGGTCGGTGCGCTGGTGGCCTTGCCGCTGGTGCTGCCACCGACGGTGATCGGCTTCTACCTGCTGGTGAGCATGGGGCCCAACGGTTTCTTCGGGCAACTGACGCAGAGCCTCGGCCTGGGCACCCTCACCTTCAGCTTCACCGGCCTGGTGATCGGCTCGGTGTTCTATTCGCTGCCCTTCGTCGTGCAGCCGTTGCAGAACGCCTTCGAAGCCATCGGCCGCGCACCGCTGGAGGCGGCCGCGACGCTGCGCGCCAATCCCTGGGATGCCTTCTTCAGCGTGGTGCTGCCCCTGGCGCGCCCAGGTTTCGTCACCGCCGCGATACTCGCCTTCGCCCATACCGTCGGTGAGTTCGGCGTGGTGCTGATGATCGGCGGCAACATTCCCGGCAAGACCCAGGTGGTCTCGGTGCAGATCTACAACCACGTGGAAACCATGAACTACGCCCAGGCGCACTGGCTGGCCGGCGGCATGGTGGCCTTCTCCTTCATCGTGCTGCTGGCGCTGTACAGCGGGCGCAGCGGCAAGACGAGGGCGCTGTGATGCTGGCCTCGCTGTTCGGCAAACGCGGCGCCGGGACGCCGATCATCGACGACGGGCGCATTCGCGCGCGCTTTCTGCTGCAACACCCCGGCTTTCGCCTGGACGTCGACCTCGACCTGCCCAGCCGTGGCGTCAGCGCCCTGTTCGGTCATTCCGGTTCGGGCAAGACCAGCTGCCTGCGCTGCTTCGCCGGGCTCGACCGCCCCCGTGAAGGCTACCTGCAGGTGGCCGGCGAACGCTGGCAGGACAGTGCCAGCGGTGACTTCCTGCCGGCCCACCGGCGCGCCATCGGCTACGTGTTCCAGGATGCCAACCTGTTCCCCCACCTCAGCGTGCGCGGCAACCTGGAGTTCGGCCAGCGGCGCATCGCCGCCCGCGAACGCAAGGTCGCCCTGGACCAGGCGCTGGAGCTGCTCGGCATCGGTCATCTGCTCGAACGCCTGCCGTCGGCCCTGTCCGGCGGCGAGCGGCAGCGCGTCGGCATCGCCCGCGCCCTGGTCACCAGCCCGCGCCTGCTGCTGATGGACGAACCCCTGGCGTCGCTCGATCTCAAGCGCAAGCAGGAGGTGCTGCCCTACCTCGAACGCCTGCACGAAGAACTGGATATCCCGGTGATCTACGTCAGCCACGCCCCGGATGAAGTGGCGCGCCTGGCCGACCATCTGGTGCTGCTCGAGGACGGCCAGGTACGCGCCAGCGGCCCGCTCAAGGAGTTGCTGCTGCGCACCGACCTGCCCTTCGCCAGCGACGACGACGCCGAGGCGGTGATCGACGGGCAGGCCAGCGCCTACGACGCACGCTACGGCCTGGTCGAACTCTGCCTGCCCGGCAGCGAGGCCCGCCTGCGCCTGCCGCACGCGGCGCTGCAGGCCCAGCAACGCGTACGGGTGAAGATCAAGGCGCGCGATGTCAGCCTCAGCCTGCAACGCGCCGAGGGCAGCAGCCTGCTCAACCTGCTGCCGGTCACGGTGGACAGCTGGCAGGTGCTGGATGCGCAGGTGCTGCTGACCCTGCGCCTGGGCGAACAACACCTGCTGGCGCGGATCACCCGCTACTCCTTCGATCAGCTGGGCATCCATGCCGGCCAGGCGATCTGGGCGCAGATCAAGTCGGTGTCGCTGCTCGCGCCCTGAGGCCATCGGCCGGCTCGCACTTGCATCCGCTTCGACTAGGCTTAAACAGCCTCCGTCAGAAAGGACTCGCACATGAACATCCGGCAGAAAATGCTGGCCAGTGGCGGTCTCAGCGTGGCCATTGCCGCCGGCCTGGGTGCGCTGGGCTTCTGGGGGCAGACACAACTCAGTGCGGCCCTGTCGCAGAACGAGCTGAGTGTGAGCGCGCTGCGCAACCACCTGGAAGGCGACATGATGCACGACGCCCTGCGCGCCGACGTGCTCGCCGCCTTCAACGTCGAAGCCGGCGACAGCGCCGCCGCCGAGCAAGTGCGCCAGGACCTGGGCGAACACGCCGACTGGTTCAAGAACACCCTTGCCGCCAACGCCAAGCTGCCTCTGCCGAACGATATCCAGCAGGCCATCAGCCAATCGCAGCCGGCGCTCAACGCCTACATCAGCGAAGCCGAACAGATCACCGCGCTGGCCCTGCACGACACCCAGGCCGCACGCGAGAGAATGCCCAGCTTCATGCAGCGCTTCAGCGAACTGGAAGACAAGAACGAAGCCCTCAGCAACCTGATAGAAAAACAGGTCGCTGCCGCCCACCAGAGTGGCCAGACGGCCGTGGAGCGGGCCTCGGCACTGCTGATCTGCGGGCTGTTGCTGGTGACCCTGCTGCTCGGCTTGATCACCTGGAACCTGATGCGCAGCGTGCTGAAGCCGTTGCAACAGGCCGTCAACGCCGCCCATGCCATCGCCAGCGGCGACTTGCGCCAGCGCATCGAGATCAGCAACCAGGACGAGGCAGGTCAGCTCTTGCAGGCACTGGCCGAAATGCAAGGCAACCTCAGCCAGATGATCAAAGGGATCAGCCAGTACAGCGAGCAGCTGCAGCAGACCGCCCGCAACCTCGCCGACACCGCGCAGGGCATCCTCCAGGACTCCAACCAGCAGGCCGACAACGCCACCAGCATGGCCACCGCCATGGAGCAGATGATCCACAACATCACCCAGGTCGCAGGCCATGCCAACGATGCCCAGGGCCTCTCGGCGCAGTCCGGGAACCTGGCCGACACGGGCGGCCAGGTGATTCTCGGCGTGGTCGACGGCATGAATCGCATCGCCGAGGCCGTGACCTCCTCGTCCCAGACCATCACCGAGCTGGGCCGCTCTTCCGAGGAAATCCATTCGATCATCCAGGTGATCAAGAGCATCGCCGAGCAGACCAACCTACTCGCGCTCAACGCGGCGATCGAGGCGGCACGCGCCGGCGAGGCGGGCCGCGGCTTCGCCGTGGTCGCCGATGAAGTGCGCAGCCTGGCCGCCCGCACCGCGCAGTCGACGCAGGAAATCACGGCGATGATCGAGCGCATCCGCAGCAACACCAGCCTGGCCGTCGACAGCATGCAGACCGGCGTGAACCGGGTGAACGACGGCGTCGCCCTGGCGCACCAGGCGGGCACCTCGATCAGTGAAATCCGCGACGGCACGCAGCGCGCAGCCCAGGTAGTCGGCGAGATATCCCACACCATCGGCGAACAGAGCAGCGCCAGCAACGAAGTTGCCAGGAGGGTCGAGGAGATCGCCGAAATGGCCCGTCACAACACCTTGGCGGTCAACGAGCTGGCACGCTCGGCGCAGCAACTGGAGCAGGTGGCTCAGGACATGCGCACGGCCGTGATGCAGTTTCACACCTGACACCGGCGCAACCCGCTGCCGGCGCGGTGACGAATCCCCCGGACGGGCTCACGGCAGCGTGCCGCGCCCGTTCAGCCGGTCTGGCCCATGACCAACTGCAGGTGTTCGGGGGCGATCTCGCTGGCGCCGGCCAGCAGCAGCGCGAAGTGAATGACGTTCTCCAGCTCGCGGGTATTGCCCGGCCAGCGATGCGCCTCCAGCACGGCCTGGGCCTGCTCGCCGAGTGCGGGAATCGCCAGACCCAGGCGCAGGGCATGGATGCCGAGGAAGTATTCGGCCAGCGGCAGGATGTCGCCGACCCGCTCGCGTAGCGCGGGAAAATGCAGCTGGCCGTCGCACAGATACGCATACAGGCCTTCGTCGAAGGTTCCTGCAGCCACTGCACGGGCCAGGTCGATGCTGCTCGCGGCCAGCAGGCGCACATCCACCGGTGTCGCCTGGCTGGCACCGACGCGGTACACCTCGCGGGTCTCCAGCGCCGCCAGCAGCTTGCGCTGCAACGCGCGCGGCAGGTCGGCGATCTCGTCCAGATAGAGGGTGCCGCCATGGGCCGAACCGAACCAGCCGGCCCGGCTGCCGGCACCACCGGCATGGGCACCGCCGACGTGGCCGAACAGTTCGGCCTCACCCCACCGCGGGCTGATCGTCGCGGCGCTCAGGGCCACGAACAGGCCGCCGCGTTCGCTGTGCCGGTGGATGTAGCGGGCCAGCAGCTCCTTGCCGGTGCCGGTCTCGCCCCGGATCAGCAGCGGCTGATGCCCCGGCGCCAGGGCGTCGGCCCGCTCGCGCAGCTGACGCGAACGCGGGTCGACGAACACCAGCGCCTTGGCCCGGATGCTCAGGGGGTTCTGCGGCGCATCGGCGAAGGTCAGCGGCGGCGCATTCAATGTAGGCGGCATGGCCAGGACTCCAGTACGGGGCGGCTCACCCGAGAAGAAAAAGGAAGCGGGCGGCTGCCTGGCCCGGCCCCACCCCGAAAACTCAGGCGCGCCGGCGTTGCTGCTGCTCGATGCGGTTCTGCAGGCGATAGAGATGAGCGAAGCCCTGCTCCCAGTGATGATGCCCGGATTTCACGTTGATATGCCCCACCCCGCTGAGCACCACTGCGTCGCTGCCCCAGTGACGCGCCATCTCGACGGCGCGTGCGGCGCTGGCGGCAGGATCGTTGTCGGAGCCGATCAGCTGACTGGGAAACGGCAGCAGGTCACGCGGCAGCGGCGCGAAGTTCTGCAGCGGCTCAGGGCAGCCTGGGCGCTCCACGTCCGCCGGCGCCACCAGCAGCGCACCGCGTACCCGGCGCAGCAGCTCCAGCGGCGCCTGCTGCGCCCAGTGGGCGACGGTCACGCAGCCCAGGCTGTGGGCGATGAGGATCGCGGGGCGTGGATCGGCGGCCACCGCCCGATTCAGTTCGGCGACCCAGTCGGCGCGCTGCGGGCTGGCCCAGTCCTGCTGCTCGACCCGTGTACTGTTCGGCAGGCTGCGCTGCCAGTGGCTCTGCCAGTGCTCGGCGGACGAGCCCTGCCAGCCTGGCAGGATCAGATAACGGATTGCTTCGCTGCGCATGGTCGGCGCCTCCTGAGTCGAATGGCCCCAGTCTAGGCAGAAGCTTGCAAGCACAAAAAGAATAAGAATTCATTTGCTTATGCAAAAAACACCGGAGCAAACATCGCCGTCTAATATTCTTTTTCGATCTATAAATGTTCTTAAACATTATTTTTAAGAATATTAGCGCCTCCCTACTATCCGCTCCACGCCAACGGCGGTCGCCGTCCACCGTCATGGCGCCCATCCACAAGGAGCCTGGAAATGACTGCGACGCTGAGACACCTCGAAGGCCAGGATGACGCCAGCATCCTGCGCGAGATCCAGACCGCCCTGCAGGGCCTGAAATTCGGCGCGGTGGAAATCACCGTGCACAACGGCCAGGTCGTGCAGATCGAGCGCAAGGAAAAGATCCGCCTGCAACAACCGAACACCAAGAACTGACCCATGATGCAGCCCGACCGGACCACCGGAGGGCTACCGCCAACACCCGCACCCAATCCGTGAGGAGCTGCACCATGTCCATTCGCCGTTTCGCCCTGGCCACGCTGGCCAGCAGCCTGATCGCCGGCCCGGCCGCCGCCGCGCCGCTGCTCAACGTGTCCTACGACCCGACCCGCGAGCTGTACGTCGAGTACAACGCCGCCTTCAACGAATTCTGGCAGGCCCAGGGCAACCCGGCCGTGACTATCCAGCAGTCCCACGGAGGCTCGGGCAAGCAGGCCCGCGCGGTGATCGACGGCCTGCGCGCCGACGTGGTGACCCTGGCGCTGTCCGGCGATATCGACGCGATCAACCACAACCAGACGCTGATCGACCCGAACTGGCAGGCACGCTTGCCGGACAACAGCACGCCCTACACCTCGACCATCGTGTTCCTGGTGCGCAAGGGCAACCCGAAGCAGATCAGCGACTGGGACGACCTGGTCAAGGACGGCGTCGAAGTCATCACGCCGAACCCGAAGACCTCCGGCGGCGCGCGCTGGAACTTCCTCGCCGCCTGGGCCTACGCCCGCCAGCAATACGGCAGTGAAGAGCAGGCGCTGGCGTTCGTCACCGAGCTGTACCGTCACGCCCCGGTGCTGGATACCGGCGCCCGTGGCGCCACCATCAGCTTCGTCCAGCGTGGCCTGGGCGACGTGCTGCTGGCCTGGGAGAACGAAGCCTACCTGTCGCTGGCCGAGGAAGGCGGCGACCAGCTGGAGATCGTCACCCCGTCGCTGTCGATCCTCGCCGAACCACCGGTGGCCGTGGTCGATGCCAACGTCGACCGCAAGGGCACCCGCGCCATCGCCGAAGCCTATTTGCAACACCTGTACAGCGAGGAAGGCCAGCGCATCGCGGCGAAGAACTTCTACCGTCCGCGCAACGAAAAGGTGGCAGCCGAGTTCAAGGAGCAGTTCAAGGATCTGCACCTGGTCACCATCGACAAGGACTTCGGTGGCTGGAAACAGGCGCAGCCGAAGTACTTCGACGATGGCGGCGTGTTCGACGACATCTTCCAGAAGATCAACCAGTGATCCGAGCGCCCCGGCGTGCCACCTGATAACCGGTGGCACGCCGTGCCGTGGACCTGCACAAAAGGACTGACCATGTCTCGTCGAACTTCCCCGGTCATACCCGGCTTCGGGCTGACGCTGGGCTACAGCATCAGCTACCTGGCGTTGATCGTGCTGATCCCGCTGGGGGCGATGCTGCTCTTCTCGCTGCAGCTCAGCGCCGAACAGTGGTGGCGCCTGCTCGGCAACCGCCAGTTGCAGTTCTCGCTGCAGCTGTCGTTCGGCACCGCGCTGGCCGCCGCCCTGCTCAACGGCATTCTCGGCACCATCATCGCCTGGGTGCTGGTGCGCTACAGCTTCCCCGGCCGGCGCATCATCGACGCCATGGTCGACATGCCCTTCGCCCTGCCCACCGCCGTGGCCGGCATCGCCCTGACCGCGCTGTACGCACCCAACGGCCTGCTCGGCTCGCTGCTCCCGTTCAAGATCGCCTATACCCCGCTGGGCATCACCCTGGCGCTGGTGTTCGTCACCCTGCCGTTCGTGGTGCGCACCCTGCAGCCGGTGCTGGCGGACATCCCCAGGGAGGTCGAGGAGGCCGCCGCCTGCCTCGGCGCCAGGCCACTGCAGGTGTTCCGTCACGTGCTGCTGCCGAGCCTGCTGCCGGCCTGGCTGACCGGCTTCGCCCTGGCCTTCGCCCGTGGCGTCGGCGAGTACGGCTCGGTGGTGTTCATCGCCGGCAACATCCCGCTGCAGACCGAGATCCTGCCGCTGCTGATCGTCGCCAAGCTGGATCAGTACGACTATCCCGGCGCCACTGCCATCGGCGTGATCATGCTGCTGGTGTCATTCGTCCTCCTGCTGCTGATCAACCTGCTGCAGCGCCGCATCCAGCCGCCCATCTGAGGAGCCGTCATGAGCCTTGCAACCCTTGGCCGGCAGGCCGCTGCGCGCCCCGCCAGTCGCTCGCCCGGCGCCATTGCGCTGATCGTCATCGCCTGGACGGTATTCGCCGTCATTCTCCTGTTGCCGCTGTACATGGTGCTGACCCAGGGCCTGAGTCGCGGCCTGGCGTTCTTCTGGGAGGCGATCCGCGAGCCGGACGCCATCGCCGCCCTGCAACTGACCCTGCTGGCCACCGCCATCTCGGTGCCGCTGAACCTGGTGTTCGGCGTCGCGGCCGCCTGGGCGGTGAGCAAGTTCGAGTTTCGCGGCAAGAGCCTGCTGGTCACCCTGATCGACATGCCGTTCTCGGTGTCGCCGGTGGTCGCCGGACTGATCTACGTGCTGCTGTTCGGCTCGCAGAGCCTCTTCGCGCCGTACCTGGACAGGCACGACCTGCAGATCGTCTACGCCGTGCCGGGCATCGTCCTGGCCACCCTGTTCGTCACCTTTCCCTTCGTCGCCCGCGAGCTGATCCCGCTGATGGAGCAGCAGGGCAGCACCGAGGAAGAGGCTGCGCGCCTGCTCGGCGCCAGTGGCTGGCAGATGTTCTGGCATGTCACGCTGCCTAACGTAAAATGGGCGCTTATCTACGGCGTGGTCCTGTGTACCGCCCGTGCGATGGGCGAATTCGGTGCGGTATCGGTGGTCTCCGGGCATATCCGCGGTTACACCAACACCCTGCCGCTGCACATCGAGATTCTCTACAACGAGTACAACATCGTCGCCGCCTTCAGCGTCGCGATCCTGCTGCTCGTGATGGCCCTGGTGGTGCTGCTGCTTCGCCAGTGGAGCGAGGCGCGCCTGAGCCGCCAGCTACAGGCCAACCGAGAAGACTGACAGCCGTCACGCCGCCAGGAGCGGCATGGCCCACGGAACAACCAGGAACATCAGCCATGAGTATCGAAGTCAAAGGCGTCAACAAACGGTTCGGCCAGTTCACGGCGCTGAACGACATCAATCTGAACATCCAGAGCGGCGAGCTGGTGGCCCTGCTCGGCCCGTCCGGTTGCGGCAAGACCACCCTGCTGCGCATCATCGCCGGCCTGGAAACCCCGGACAGCGGCAGCATCGGCTTCCACGGCGAGGACGTGTCCGACCACGACGTGCGTGATCGCAACGTCGGCTTCGTGTTCCAGCACTACGCCCTGTTCCGCCACATGACGGTGTTCGACAACGTCGCCTTCGGCCTGCGCATGAAACCCAAGAGCGAGCGCCCGAGCGAGGCGAAGATCGCCGAGAAAGTGCATGAACTGCTCAATCTGGTGCAGCTCGACTGGCTCGGCGACCGCTATCCGGAGCAGCTCTCCGGTGGCCAGCGCCAGCGTATCGCCCTGGCCCGCGCACTGGCGGTGGAACCCAAGGTGCTGCTGCTCGACGAACCCTTCGGCGCCCTCGATGCCAAGGTGCGCAAGGAGCTGCGCCGCTGGCTGGCGCGCCTGCACGAGGAAGTGCACCTGACCAGCGTGTTCGTCACCCATGACCAGGAAGAGGCGATGGAAGTGGCCGACCGCATCGTGGTGATGAACAAGGGCGTGATCGAACAGATCGGCTCGCCTGCGGAGGTCTACGAATACCCGGCCAGCGATTTCGTCTACCACTTCCTCGGCGATGCCAACCGCCTGTACGTGGGCAGCGATCACCATGTGCTGTTCCGCCCGCACGAAGTGGATCTGTGCAGCGAACCGGCCGCCGATCACCAGGCCGGTGAAGTGCGCGACATCCGCCTGCTCGGCGCCATCACCCGCATCACGCTCAAGGTGGAAGGCCAGGACGAGCTGATCGAAGCCGAGGTGGCCAAGGACCACGCCAGCCTGGACAACCTCGCGCGCGGCACCACGCTGTACTTCAAGCCCAAGGGTGGCAAGCCGGTCAGCGCCCAGGCCTGAGCGCCGCGAACGGTTCCAGCGCCTACTCCAGGGCGATCGCCATGATCGCCCTGCGCCCCCCTGGCGAGACCTGCAGCGCACGCGAGCCCTGACTGCGCCGCAGCCAGCCTTCAGCCTCGCACAGCGCCAGCAATGCAGCGCCCAGCGCCCCACCCAGATGCGGCTTGCGCTCGCTCCAGTCGGGGCAGGCGCAGAGCCGCTGACGGCGCTGCCGTTGCACCTGGGGCCAGTCGATGCCCAATGCCTGCAGGCGCTGCTCACCCATCGCGGTGATGGCCAGCGTGCCGTCCTGCTGCGCCAGCCAGCCGGCCGCACACATGCGCGCGAAGACCCCCACCGCCAGCTCACCGGCCAGGTGGTCATAGCAGGTGCGCGCCTCACGCATCGCCTGCGGCGTACCCCGCGACGCCGGCACAGGACGCGACTGGCGCGGCTGTGCGGCGAGCGCCGCACTGGCCAGCGCCTCCACCAGTTGCCCCACTTCCGGGCCGGCCAGGCGGTAATAGCGATTGCGCCCATGGCGCTGCTGCACCAGCAGGCCGCCTTCGACCAGCTTGGCCAGGTGCGCGCTGGTCGAGGATGGCGACAACCCGGCCAGCAGCGCCAGCTCGCCGGCAGGGCGTGCGCTGCCGTCCATCAGCGCCCAGACCATGCTGGCGCGCCCGGCATCGGCGAGCAGCGCGGCGATCGAACTGAAACCCGGTGCGTATTCCATAATTCACCTCATGACGAAACATGGCGTGCATGACACGTGAATACTGGCAGGCAACGTCAACCAGAGCCAGCCAGGGAGAAACCCGATGCTCGCCGTGATCTTCGAAGTACAGGCCCGACCAGGCCAGCAGCAGGACTATCTCGACCTCGCCGCCGGGCTGCGCCCGCTGCTCGCCAGGCAACCCGGCTTCATCTCCATCGAACGTTTCCAGAGCCTCAGCGAACCGGGCAAGATCCTCTCGCTGTCGTTCTGGCGGGACGCCGCCTCGGTCGAAGCCTGGCGCCAGCACCAGGAGCACCGCGAGGCGCAGACGGCGGGGCGCGAAAGCGTCTTCGCCGACTATCGCCTGCGCGTGGCCCAGGTGCTGCGCGACTACGGCCTGCACGAGCGCGAGCAGGCCCCCGCCGACAGCCAGGCCATGCACCACAGGGGAGCCGCACGATGACCGAGTACCTGCCACTGATCCTCGCCACCTTCCTGCTCGCCGGCATGGTCAAGGGCGTGGTCGGCCTCGGCCTGCCCACCATCGCCGTGGGCCTGCTCGGCCTGCTGATGGCGCCCTTGCAGGCCGCCGCGCTACTGATCATCCCCTCGATGGTGAGCAACATCTGGCAGCTGTGCGACGGCCGCAGCCCGCTGCCGATGCTGCGCCGTCTGTGGCCCATGTTGCTGGGTATCGTCGCCGGCACGCTGCTGGTCGCCGCTGCGCTGCACAGCCTCGACCTGCCCGGCGCCAGCCGCTGGCTTGGTGCGGCACTGGTGCTCTATGCCGTGCTCGGCCTGGCCAGGGTGCAGGTGCGCGTCACCGCGCGATACGAGTCCTGGCTGGCGCCACTGATCGGCGCCGTCACCGGGGCGATCACCGCCGTCACCGGCGTCTTCGTCATCCCTGCGGTGCCCTACCTGCAGGCCATCGGCCTGGAAAAGGACGACCTGATCCAGGCCCTCGGGCTTTCGTTCAGCGTCTCCACCCTGGCCCTGGCGGCGGCGCTCGGGCACAGCGGCGAACTGTTGCAGCCGGCGGTGCTGGGCCTTTCGGCCCTGGCCCTGCTGCCCGCCCTGCTGGGCATGGCCGCCGGCCAGTGGCTGCGCAAGCGCATCAGCGCCGAGCGCTTCAAACGCTGGTTCTTCGTCGGCCTGCTGCTGCTCGGCAGCGAACTGGCCCTGCGCGGCTTCTGAGCGCAAGCGTCAGATGGCGGCCGCCTGCGAGTGGCGGAGGCCGAACCACTGCAGCTCGGCCAGCAGCGCCACCGCCAGCGCCTGGGCGATGACGAAGGCGTAGCCGAACAGGTTCGGCGACAGCCAGCCGATCAGCAGCACCAGCAGGCTGTCGATCACCCACAGGGCATTGACCGCGATGACCGCCCAGACGACCTGGCGGCTGATCTGCTGGCGGTTGGACAACCACACCAGCAGCGCGGCGAATGGCAACAGGGCGCTGCCGGCGACCAGCAACAGCAGGCGCGGCAGTTCGAGGAAGGCGCCCAGCCAGCCGGCCGCCAGGACCAGCAGCAGGCCGGTGACGCCGCTGAGCAGGCCGTCGAGCAACAGCGCATCACGCAGCATGGGGTTGGGTTGCAGTACGTTCATGGCAAGTTCTCCACAGGGAGCACCGGGGTGGTGCCTGGCCTACAGACTTCGCCGAAACGCACGGGCCGTCGATTACCTATCAGGTAATGGCCGACATGACCTGGCTGGACTATCGTGCTGGCCATGACTACGAACTCCCAGACCGCCGGCGCCCTGTTGCGCCAATGGCGCCAGCGGCGCCGCCTGAGCCAGCTCGACCTCGCCTGCGAGGCGGAGATATCCACCCGCCACCTGAGCTTCGTCGAGACCGGCCGCGCACAACCCAGCCGCGACATGCTGCTGCACCTGGCCGAGCAGCTGGAGATTCCCCTGCGCGAGCGCAACCGCCTGCTCAGCGCCGCGGGATTCGCCCCGCTATACAGCCAGCACGACCTCGCCGACCCGGCGCTGGAGCCGGCGCGCCAGGCCATCGACCAGTTGCTCAAAGCCCATGAACCCTATCCCGCCCTGGCCATCGACCGGCAGTGGAACCTGCTCGCGGCCAACGCCTCGGTCGGCCCCTTTCTCGTCGGCGTGGCAGACGCCCTGCTCGGCCCGCCGCTCAACGTGCTGCGCCTGTCCCTGCACCCCGAGGGGCTGGCCCCGCGCATCGTCAACCTGGCGCAGTGGCGCGCGCACCTGTTGCTGCGCCTGCACCGCGATGCCGAGATCAGCGGCGACCCGCAGCTCCTGGCCCTGCACGAGGAACTGCGGACCTACCCGGCGCCGGAGGATGAGGGCGAAGCCTCTGCCGAGACGGTCCTGATGCCGGTGCAACTGCGCACCGAAGCCGGCGTGCTGAGCATGATCAGCACCACCACCGTGTTCGGCACACCGAACGACGTGACCCTGGCCGAGCTGGCCCTGGAAACCTTCTTCCCGGCCGACGCCTTCAGTGCCGAGTACCTGCGCAACCTGGCAAAAGCCCCCGAACGGTAGCGATTTCCGACGAAATCACTCTTTCGGGTCATGCTCGCTCCGGCATGACGCAGTAGTCTTGACGCTGTGTCATTGACGCCGCCCCGCTCAAAACAATAACAAGGAGCACCCGGATGCGCTGTAAAGCACTGCTACGCCATGCCTTTCTCTGGTCGCTGGGCCTCTTCGTCGGGCTCTCGCCCATGGCCTTCGCCGAGGCCGTCAGTCCGCAGGAACAGATCCAGATTCACGCCTGCCGCGCGACCAGCAGCCTGATGCTGTTACGTGGCGAGGGCTTCCAGAAGGTCCATCGACAGCGCCTGGAGGCCGACCTGGCCGCTCTGGCCGGCGCCATGCAGAGCCTGCCGCAGGGCAGCAGCGAGCTCACCAGCGCCCACCACGCCCTCGTTACCCAACTGCGCAACGGTGTTTCCTATGGCCCCGGTGACGAGAACGTGCCCTGGCGCTTCCCGGAGGACCTCAGTCGCGCCTTGCGTGATTTTCTCGCGGCGGCCAGGGGGCTGCCGGGGGCGCCAGGGCAGAGCGAACTGGCGGCGAAGGTCGAGTACCTGGGGGTGCAGTACCTCGCCCGCTCCTACCTGGGCACCTTCGAGATCGCCCGCGAGCACCCCGACACCTACCTGGGCCAGGACGAACGCCTGCTGCTGCCGGCCATCGACCAGGAACTGCACGCTCTGGATGCCAAGGCGGACCCGCAGGTGAACAAGCTGCAGACCCGCTGGGGCTATCTGCGCGCCGCGCTGGCCGACATGAACAGCCAGAGCAACACGCTGGAGAGCGTGTCCGGCCGCCCCTTCGCACCGATCACCGTGGACCGCCACGCGCGCTCGCTGACCGCGCAGTGGATGGCGATGTTCTAGCCCAGCCGTGCCGGGTAGCCGCAGAAGCCGGCTCGTCGGCGCATGCGCCCGTCAGCCGGGCGACTCAGGCCAGGGCCTTCTTCTCGCGAATGCAGGTCGGCCCGGCGATTTCCACCACCGCGTGCTCGACCTCCTTGCGCAGGCCGAGCAGGAAGGCCAGCTCGGCCACCACGAACAGCGGGCCGACCATCAGCCCCATGACGTCATCGACGAACGCCGGCTTGCGCCCTTCGTAATAGTGGCCGACGAACTGGATGACCCAGCCGACCACGAACAGGCCGAGCCCCGCCGACAGCCACAACGCCGTGCCGGCCACCGCCAGCCCGGCAGCAGCCCACAGGCACAGCGCCAGCAGCAGGCTCATGACCAGACCGAAGCGGGTATCCAGGCGCAGGTAGAACAGCGCGGCGGCCAGCGCCACCAGGGTGGCGGGCGCCAGCCACAGGCCGAACAGCGCGAAACCCGGGCGCGAGAGCAGCACGGCGACCGCCAGCACGATCATCGGGATGCCGATGAAATGGCTGGCGATGTTGCGTCGGTCGCGGTGGTAGGCGGCATACTGGGCCAGGTGATCGACGAGGGTTTTCATTGTTATCGTCCTCAGCAGGGGAACAGGCCCCGCCATGATCACCTCGCGCCGGCGCATCGCTCTGTCGCCTAGCCGACAATGACATCGACGGCCACAGCGCCCTACAGGAGCCGACATGCCCGACCCTCGCACCTACGCCAGCCTGCTGAACCAGGGCCACTGGTTCGCCGCGCTGCCTGCGGCGCTGAGCCAGACCCTGCTGCAGATGGCCAGGGTGCAGCGCCTGGATGCCGGCCAGCGGCTGTTTCGCCGTGGCGACAGACCCAGCGGCCTGTACGCGGTGGTCGAGGGCGCGGTGCGCGTCGGCGCCATCGGCGAGAACGGCAAGGAAGCCCTGCTGACCCTGGTCGAGCCGCCGTACTGGTTCGGCGAGATCTCCCTGTTCGACGGCCTGCCGCGCACCCACGATGCCTTCGCCGAAAGCGCCAGCACCCTGCTGTTGCTGCCACAGGCCGAGCTGCTCGCCCTGCTCGAACGCCAGCCGCAGCACTGGCGCGATTTCGCCCTGCTGATGAGCCACAAGCTGCGCCTGGCCTTCATCGCCCTGGAAGACATGAGCCTGCTGCCGGCCGCGCCACGCCTGGCCAGGCGCCTGCTGCTGATCGCCGAGAACTACGGCGAGAGCGAGCCGCGCCGGGTGCTGCACCTGGCCCAGGAACAACTGGCGCTGATGCTCTCGCTGTCGCGCCAGACCACCAACCAGATCCTCAAGGAGCTGGAGGCCCAGGGCGTCGTGCGCCTGACCTACGGCGAGATCGAGATTCTCGACGTCGAGCACCTGCGCCAGCTGGCCTCCTGAACCGCTGGCGCCCTGCCACTGTCCAAGCCCTGTCTCTCATCCTGCAGGAAGCCTCATGCCCGACAACCTCCACACGCCACTGCCCGCGGTGCTGGCCGGCCCGCTGCTGCGCCGCCTGGAGCCCGGCCGCCTGGTGCTGTGGCTGGTGGCCAGTCGCGAGCTGAGCCTGCAACTCTGGCTGCACCCCGACGGTGAGGAGCCGCGCACCCTGGCCCTCGACGCGCATTGCCAGCAGCTGCCGCTGGGTCGGCATGCGGTCCTGCATCTGCTCGACGTGCCCATCGAGCGCGCCCTGCCCCAGGATGTGCGCGTCGCCTATGACCTGCAGATCATCGCGGCTGACGGGACGTGCGGCATGGCCGACTGGGCGGCGCACCTGCTCCACGACGGCGCCGAGCACGCCGATTTCGTCCTGCGTGCACGGCTCGACCAACTGCTCCACGGCTCCTGCCGCAAACCGCACCATGCCGCCGACGATGGCCTGCTCTGCGCCGACCGCCTGCTGGCCGAGCCGCACGACGCCACGCAGCGCCCGGCCCTGCTGCTGATGAGCGGCGACCAGGTGTACGTGGATGACGTCGCCGGGCCGATGCTGTGCGCCATCCACCAGTTGATCGCCCGCCTCGGCCTGTTCGACGAGCAGCTCGAAGGCGCGGTGGTCGAAGACAGCCAGGCGCTCTACGCCGATCCGGTGGGCTACTACAGGCGGGCCGAGCTGCTGCCCGAGATCACCAGCAACCAGACCCTGCGCGACAAGTTCTTCGGCGGCGTGAAGAAACCGATCTTCACCAGCAGCAGCGCCGACAACCACCTGGTGACCTTCGCCGAAATGATCGCCATGTACCTGCTGGTCTGGTCGCCCGTGCCCTGGACGCTGATCGAGGAAACGCCCCCGCCACTGGACGAGCAACTCCAGCAGCGCTACGCCGACGAACGTCAGCGCATCGCGGCATTCCGCCAGGGGCTCGGCCAGGCCGCCCGCGTGCTGGCCCACCTGCCGACGCTGATGATCTTCGACGACCATGACGTCACCGACGACTGGAACCTGTCCGCGCGCTGGGAACAGACCGCCTACGGCCATCCGTTCTCCCGGCGCATCATCGGCAACGCCCTGCTCGCCTACCTGCTGTGCCAGGGCTGGGGCAACGACCCGCAGGCGTTCGCCGAGCCGCTGCGGGCCTGCCGCGACCTGCTCCTGCAACGCCAGGCGGACGACCACCTGCAGGCCAAGACGCAGGACGCGCTGATCGGGCAGCTGCTGGAGTTCCAGCACTGGCACTACGTGCTGCCGACCACCCCGGCGCTGCTGGTGCTCGACACCCGCACGCGGCGCTGGCGCAGCGAAGGTCATCTGTCGAAGCCCTCCGGGCTGATGGACTGGGAAGCGCTGTGCGACTTCCAGCAGGCGCTGCTCGATCACCCCAGTTGCATCATCGTCTCCGCTGCGCCGATGTTCGGCGTCAAGCTGATCGAAGGTATCCAGAAGCTGTTCACCTACGCCGGCCATCCGCTGCTGGTCGATGCCGAGAACTGGATGGCCCATCGCGGTGCAGCCAGCGTGATGATGAACATCTTCCGCCACTCGCGCACGCCTGGGGACTTCGTCATCCTCTCCGGCGACGTGCACTACTCCTTCGTCTACCGGGTGAGCATCCGCCTGCGCCGCAACAGTCCCACCATCTGGCAGATCACCAGCAGCGGCATCAAGAACGAATTCCCGCACAGGCTGCTGGACTGGTTCGACCGCCTCAACCGCTGGCTCTATGCCCCCTGGTCGCCACTCAACTGGCTGACCAAGCGCCGGCGCATGCGCGTCACCCCGCTGATCCCCGACCGCAGCCGCTCGGGCGAGCGGCTGTGGAACGGCGCCGGCCTCGGCCAGGTGTTCTTCGACGCGCAGGGCCGTCCCGAACGCATCCTGCACCTCAATGCCGACGGCTCGAAACCGGTGACCTTCGTCGCCGAGCGCGACGAAGATCCGGCAACGGTGGCGCAGCTCAGCTCTGCGCGTCGAACTGCAGCTCCGGAGGACGGCGGCGAAAGCCTCCGGTGAGCCAGGTCAGGTACAGGCCACCGAGCACCAGCCAGCTGCAGCCGAGCATGATCGCCAGGCGATCCAGGCTGACCATCAGCCATAGTGTCGCCAGCAGACCGAGCAGCGGGCACAGCAGGTAGCGCAGCACCTGCAGCGGCCCCCGCGCCTGCGGTTGGCGGGCGAAGTGGACGATCACCGAGAGGTTGACCAGGCTGAAGGCGAGAAAGGCGCCGAAGTTGATGAAGGAGGTCGAGGTGGTGACGTCCAGCTTCAGCGCCAGCAGGGCCACGACCGCGCACACCAGGATGGCGCCCACCGGGGTGCCGAAACGCGGGCTCAGGGTGCCCAGCAAGGCCCGCGGCAGCACGCCGTCACGGCCCATGGCGAACATCAGG
This sequence comes from Ectopseudomonas khazarica, assembly GCF_017915135.1. Lineage (NCBI taxonomy): Bacteria > Pseudomonadati > Pseudomonadota > Gammaproteobacteria > Pseudomonadales > Pseudomonadaceae > Ectopseudomonas > Ectopseudomonas khazarica. The sequence continues at coordinate 5,086,394 of NZ_CP068551.1, forward strand.
CGCGAGGCGCTGGCCTGGGCCGACAGGCCCGAGGTGAACTGGCCGACGATCAGACCGATCAGAAACACCGACACGAACAGGTCGCCACCGATGTTGCGGGCGATCTCGTAGGCCGCCGCATCGCTGCTCTCGAACAGCGTCGAGGGATGCGCCAGCTGCACGAAGTAGGCGGTGACCACGAAGATCAGGCCACCGATCAGGGTGATCAGCAGGATGGCTCGCGGAATGGTGCGCTGCGGTTCGTGGGTCTCCTCGGTCAGGGTGCTGACCGCATCGAAGCCGAGGAAGGAGTAACAGGCGACCGCCGCGCCAGCCATGACCAGCGACAGGTTCATGCCCTCGCCCAGGAACGGCTCCAGCGACCACAGCGGCTTGCTCGCATCACCCAGCACGTAGTGCACGCACAGCGCGACGAAGGCCAGCAGGACGAGGAACTGCACCAGCATCAGCACGCCGTTGATGCCCTTGGCCAGGCGCAGACCGACCACGTTGATCTGGCTGGTCAGCACAATGAAGGTCAGCACCCACAGCGCCTGTGGCAAGCCGGGGAAGGCCGAGTGCAGGTAGGCCGCACCGATCAGCCAGATGGCCATGGGCAGGAACAGGTAATCGAGCAGCACCGCCCAGCCGGCGATGAACCCCAGGTGATCATTGATGCTGCGGCGCACGTAGCTGTAGGCCGAACCGGCCACCGGGAACAACCCGGCCATGCGGGCGTAGCTGAGTGCCGTGAAGACCATCGCCAGCGAGGCGGCGACATAGGCCGCGGGCACCGCACCACGGGTGATCTCGGCGAGGATGCCGAAGGTGCCGAGGACGATGATCGGTGTCATGTAGGCGATGCCGAACAGCACCACCGCTCCCAGTGAAAGGGATCGTTGCAGACGAGCCATTGCTTGCTACTCCCGTTTTTTTGAAATTGTTATGGCAGAGCCGAAGTCGGCGAAAGAAAGGCGCGGCGAGGCCGCACGGGCGCTTCTGCGGCGCCCGTTCAGGGGAAATCAGGGAATCAGCAGCTCACGCAGGCCGCTGTCATGCTCGACACGCTGGCCAGGCAGCGGCATGCGTCGCTCGTCCAGGTAGCGATAGTCGCGACGGGCCTCGGCCAGGCGCTGCATGTCCAGTTCGATGACCTGCCGGCAGGGTTCGCGCCCCGCCTCCAGCAGCAGGCCGCCGCCGGGCTCGACCACCGCGCTGCCGCCGGCGAACACCAGGTTGCCGTCACCCTCGCCGACGCGGTTGACCATCACCGCGTAGGCCTGGTTCTCCATCGCCCGCGCCATGATCGCGGTGCGATGGGTCGGCCCGTAGGGGTCCATGTTGCCGTTGGTGACGATCAGCAACTCGGCGCCCAGCTCGCCCAGGGCCCGGGCGCTTTCCGGAAACTCGATGTCGAAGCACACCAGCAGACCGACGCGCACACCGTCGAGCAGCGTCGTGGCGTAGCGGTCGCCCGGGGTGAACACGCCCCGATCGGAGGCCCACAGATGGGTCTTGCGGTAAGTGAGGACGGTATCGTCGCCATCGATCAGCAGCGTGGTGTTGTAGAACACGCCGTTGTCGTTCTCGGCAATGCCGATGGCCACGGCCACCCCCCGCTCGGCGGCGGCGCGACGGACCGCCCGCAGGCTCGGGCCATCGAGTGGCTCGGCCAGGGCGGCGACGTTCTCCGCCGTGGGGAAGCCGGTCAGGTAGGTTTCCGGAAAGACCAGCAGGCGGGTTCCGGCCGCGCAGCCGGCGATGGCGTGCAACGCGGCAGCGAGGTTGTGGGCGGTATCGCCATCACGGCCAGCGAGCTGGACGAGTTCGACTTGCATGACAGGGCTCCGATTCTTGTTGTTGCACGACGCGTGGTGGCTACCCAGAATGCCGGCAGCCATCCGCCAGGGTTCGAGTATGGAGACAGGGGTGCCCGGGCGAAATCACGCATGCGGGGTAACCCCCCGGGGGTAGAGGCATGACCATGACCTTGCACGACATCGCCTTCCATCGCAGCGTCGCCGAGCTGATCGACGCGCTGCCGGGCCCTCACTTCTGGCGTGCCCTGCAGCGCACCCTGAGCCAGTACGTGGCGCACGACAGCTGGGTGGCGCTGGTCTTCAGCGAGGGCCGCCCGCAGGTGCTGGCCGAGTGTAGCGGCAATGATGGCGAGCCCGACCTGCTGTTCCAGGACTACCTGCGCGGCCTCTACCTGCTCGACCCCTTCTACATCGCCAGCCGCGAAGGCCGCCGCGACGGCCTGGTGCGCCTGGGCGAGGTGGCGCCGGAGTGCTTCGAGCAGACCGATTATTACCAGCGCTACTTCCGCCTCAACGTGGTCGCCGACGAAGTGCAGATCAACCTGGCCCTGCCGGGCGAACGCACCCTGTGCCTGTCACTGGGCTCACGCCAGGCCTTCCGCCCCGAGCAGATCGCCCTGCTCGGCCTGGTGCAGCCCTGGGTCACGGCGCTGATGCGCCAGCGCCTGGCCTTCGAGCCGGAGCCCGGCGAACCGAGCGCGCCCCCGCCCTGGCAGGAGCGCCTGGAGCAGATGGCGCGGCACGTGGAGACCGCCCTGACCGGCCGCGAGCTGGAAGTGGTGCGGCTGATGCTCAGCGGCCACTCCAGCAAGGAAGTGGCGCGCAAGCTGGCGATCTCGGCGGAGACCGTGAAGGTGCACCGCAAGCATGTCTACAGCAAGCTGGGGATCAAGTCGCAGTCGGAGCTGTTCGCCCTGTTCCTCCAGGCGCAGGGCGGCTGACGTCCCAGTCCCGGACCGCGCATGGGCGGCGCGGTCACGGGCTGGCCTCCGGTTCCGCCTGCTCTTCACGCCGGTACGCCCAGCGATACAAGGCCGGCAACACCAGCAGCGTCAATGCGGTGGACGACAGGATGCCGCCAATCACCACGGTCGCCAGCGGTCGCTGCACTTCGGCACCGGTGCCGGTGGCCAGGGCCATCGGCACGAAGCCCAGCGACGCCACCAGGGCCGTCATCAGCACCGGGCGCAGGCGCTGCAAGGCCCCTTCGGTGACGGCTCGCTGCAGGCCCATACCTTCCTCACGCAAGTTGCGGATGAAGGAAATCATCACCAGGCCGTTGAGCACCGCCACCCCCGACAGGGCGATGAAGCCGACCCCGGCGGAGATCGACAGGGGAATGTCTCGCAGCCACAACGCCATGACACCCCCGGTCAGGGCGAAGGGGATGCCGGTGAACACCAGCAGGCCATCGCGCAGATTGTTGAACATCATGAACAGCAGCATGAAGACCAGCAGCAGGGCGACCGGCACCACCACCTGCAGGCGCCTGGCGGCGGACTGCAACTGTTCGAACTGCCCGCCCCAGTTGGTCCAGTAGCCGGCGGGCAGCTTCACGTCGCGGCGAATCTTCGCTTCGGCTTCCTCCACGAAGGAGCCGATATCGCGCCCACGCACGTTGGCGCTGACCACCACCAGGCGCTTGCCATTCTCGCGGCTGACCTGGTTGGGGCCGGGCGCCAGTTCCAGCCGGGCCACTTCCGCCAGGGCGATGAAGCCGACGCTGGTGGCGGCCCCGGCGGCCGGCACGGGGATCAGCAGACGCGACAGGCCGTCGATGTCGGTGCGCAGGTCTTCCGGCAGGCGCACCACCAGATCGAAGCGGCGATCGCCCTCGAACAGCGTGCCCGCCCGGCGGCCACCCACGGCAACGGCGACGGTGTCCTGGATGTCACCGACGTTCAGGCCATAGCGCGCCGCCTTGTCGCGGTCGATGGCCACGGTCAGCACCGGCAGGCCACTGGTCTGCTCGGCCTTCACCTCGGATGCTCCCGCGATGCTGCCCAGGGCCTGCGCCACGTCGGCAGCCATGCGGTTGAGCACGTCCCTGTCGTCACCGAAGATCTTCACCGCGACGTCGCTGCGCACGCCGGAAATCAGCTCGTTGAAACGCAGCTGGATCGGTTGCGACAGCTCGTAGTTGCTGCCCGGCACCAACTCGGCGGCGGCCTGCAGTTCGGCGATCAGGGTTTCCCGCGACTTGTCCGGGTCAGGCCACTGCTCACGCGGCTTGAGCATCACGTAGCTGTCGGAAATGTTCGGCGGCATCGGGTCGGAGGCGATCTCGGCCGTGCCGGTGCGGGCGAAGACGCGCTGCACCTCCGGCACCTGGGCCAGCAGGGTCTGCTCCAGGCGCATCTGCATCTCCACCGACTGGGTCAGGCTGGTGCCGGGCACGCGCAGCGCCTGCAGGGCGAAGTCACCCTCGCTCAGGCTGGGGACGAACTCGCTGCCCATGCGCGAGGCCAGGAAGCCGGAGAACAGCACCAGCACCAGGGCGGCGCCGAAGGCCTGCAGGCGATAGCGCATGACCCACTGCAGTACCGGCTCGTAGGCACGCCGGGCGATGCGCATCAGCGCGTTTTCCTCTTCCTTCACCTTGCCGGTGACGAACAGGGCGATCGCCGCCGGGACGAAGGTCACCGAGAGAATCATGGCGCCGAACAGCGCAGTGACCACGGTGAAGGCCATGGGGTGGAACATTTTGCCCTCGACCCCGGTCAGGGCGAAGATCGGCAGGTACACCACCATGATGATCAGCTGGCCGAAGATCAGCGCGCGGCGCGCCTCCCTGGAGGCGGCGAACACTTCGTGCAGGCGCTCGCTGCGGGTCAGCTCGCGACCGTGCTTGTGCTGCGCGTGGGCCAGGCGGCGAATGGCGTTCTCGACGATCACCACCGCACCGTCGACGATGATGCCGAAGTCCAGTGCCCCGAGGCTCATCAGGTTGGCACTGACCTTGTTGCCGAACATGCCGGTGAAGGTGAACAGCATCGACAGCGGAATCACCATGGCCGTGATCAGGGCGGCACGGATGTTACCGAGGAACAGGAAGAGGATGACGATCACCAGGATCGCGCCCTCGATCAGGTTCTTCTTCACCGTGGCGATGGCCTTGTCCACCAGGTTGGTGCGGTCATACACCGTCACCGCCACCACCCCTTCGGGCAGCGAGCGGTTGATCTCCTCCAGCCGCGCGGCCACGGCCTGGGATACGCTGCGGCTGTTCTCGCCGATCAGCATGAACACCGTGCCCAGCACCACCTCGCGGCCGTTCTCGGTGGCGGCGCCGGAACGCAGCTCACGCCCGAGCATCACCTGCGCCACGTGACTGACGCGAATCGGCGTGCCATCGACGTTGGCCACCACGATGTTGGCGATGTCCTCCAGCGTGCCCAGCTGGCCGGGGGCCCGCACCAGCAGCTGCTCGCCGTTGCGCTCGATGTAGCCGGCGCCGACGTTGGCATTGTTGCGTTCCAGCGCCAGCAGCAGTTCGCCCAGCGTCAGCTTGTAGGCGGCCAGGCGCTTGGGATCGGGGGCGATCTGGAACTCCTTGGCGAAGCCACCGATGCTGTTGATCTCGGCCACGCCAGGCACCGTGCGCAGTTGCGGCTTGATGATCCAGTCCTGGATCACCCGCAGATCGGTCGGCGTATAGGGCGTACCGTCCTCCTTGAGGGCGCCCTCCTCGGCCTCCACCGTCCACAGGAAGATCTCGCCCAGGCCCGTGGAAATCGGCCCCATGGAGGCCTCCACCCCCTCGGGCAACTGCTCCTTGGCAGCCTGCAGGCGCTCGTTGACCAACTGCCGGGCGAAGTAGAGGTCGGTGCCATCCTCGAAGATCACCGTCACCTGCGACAGCCCCGAGCGCGACAGCGAGCGGGTCTGCTTCAGGTGCGGCAGGCCGGCCATGGCCGTCTCGATGGGAAAGGTGATGCGCTGCTCGGTTTCCAGCGGCGAGAAACCATCGGCAGCGGTGCTGATCTGCACCTGCACGTTGGTGATGTCGGGAACGGCGTCGATCGGCAGCTTCTGATAGCTGGCCACACCTACCCCGGCCATCGCCAGCACGGCCAGCAGCACCAGAAAGCGCTGCTCGATGGCGAATTGAATGATGCGCTCAAACATGAGGAATACTCGTCGGTGAGGGTCAGTGCGCGTGCTCGGCGCTGGCCTTGCCCAGTTCGGACTTGAGAATGAAGCTGCCGGCAGCCGCCACCCGCTCCCCGGCCTTCAGCCCCTCGGGTACCTCCACGAAGCCGTCGCTGCGGCTCCCCAGCGTCACTGCACGAACGTCGAAACCCTCGTCGGTGCGCACGAAGACACTGCTCTGCTGCTCGACCTCCTGCACGGCCGAAAGCGGGATCACCGCCCTGGCCGCATGGCGTTCGGTGGCCAGGGCGACGGAGACGAACAGGCCGGGGCGCCATACGCCATCGGCGTTGTCCAGGGTGATGCGGCCCGTGGCCGTGCGCGTCTGCTCACCCAGCAGGCGGCTGACATAGGCGACCTTGGCGGTCGTCTCGCGCCCCAGTTCGGGAGCGATGACGCGCACGTCCTGGCCGACCCTGACCTGCTCCAGGTCGCGCGGAGACACGCTGAAAGTGACCCACACGCGGTTCAGGTCGGCCACGGTGAAGGCCGCACTGCTGTCGCCCACGACCTCGCCCGGCACCAGGTGCTTTTCCACCACCACACCGGCAAAGGGGGCACGCAGCTCGTAGCGACTGCCGTCGCCGGCATCGCCCTGGGGATCGAGGGTCCTGCCCTTCTGCCGGGCGTTGGCCAGGGCGATCTGCGCCTCCTGCAGCGCCTGCCTGGCCTGCAGGTAATCCTGTTCGGCGGAGATGCCGTCCTGCCACAGCTGGCGCTCACGCTCGAAGGTGGTGCGCGCCAGCTCGAGGCGCCGTGAGGCCGCCGCCAGTTCGCTGCGCAGCTCGGAAACCTGCTGGCTGACGATCACCGCCAGCGCCTCGCCAGCCGCCACCTTCTGCCCCAGGCCGACCAGCACCCGCTCGACCACCCCGGCACTGGGCGGTACCACGTGCGCCGTGCGCTCCTCATCGAAATTCACTTCGCCAGGAAGCGAGATATAGGTGCTCATGCTGCGTGCCTGCGCTTCGGCGAGCTCGATACCGGCAGCGGCGATCTGCACGTCGCTGAGCAGCAGCCCACCCTCCTCGGCATGCCCCTCTGCCGCCTCATCGCCTTGCGCATGACCATCGCCGTCCTCGGCATGCTCCTCGCCCGCACTCGCGGCCTGCGCCGCGCCGAGCGGATTGACCCCGGTCGCGTAGCCCTTGTCGCTTTCCGCCAGTCGATGCCCCATGTCCGCAGCGAACTGCCCACCGTTGTAGAACAGCGCCCCACCCACAAAACCCACGGCCATGGCGGCCGTGATGGCAACACCGAGCTTCTTCTGCATGAACAACCCCAAACAGTGATCAGCGCCGGCATCGCACCGGCCCTGGTGACAAGGATTCAGTACCCATCCGTACCGGCGGAGAGATCGCCATAGATGCGTTCGAGCCGGACCCAGGCGGCCAGCGCTTCGTCGAGCGCCAGCAGGTAGCGCGAGCGGACGTCGATCAGGGTGCGCTGGGCATCGAGCACGTCGATGAAGGCGAACTTGCCCATCTGGAACCCCCGCGTGGTGCTCTCCAGCGCCTGGTCGGCGGCGCCCAGCAAGCCGTCCTCGAAACTGCGAATCGCCCTCTGCGCCGTGCGCCATTGCTGGTGAGCCTGCTGCACCTCGCTGCGCAGGCGCAGCTGCGCCGCATTGCGCAGGTCGCGCGCCTGCTCGGCGCGCCGCGAGGCGGCCAGCACGTTGCCCTGATTGCGGTCGAACAACGGCAACGGCATGGACAGCCCGAGCAGATTCACCCGCTCGCGATCCTCACGGCTGTACTGGCTGCCGAGGCTGACCCTGAGATCGGCAATGCGCCGACTCTTCTCCACCGCGATGGCGGCCTCCTGGCGCTCGATCTCGATCTGCGCCAGACGCATCGGCGCGGCACTGTCCAGACGGCGCAACAGCTCCGTCACACCCGGTAACGCGGGCAGGCTGGCGGCATCGCCGCTCAGCTCCAGCTCATCCGCGCTGGCCTGCGGGCCGATGACCGCCAGTAGCTGGCTCATGGCATTGCGCCGTTGATCGCGGGCACGCGCGGTTTCCAGGCGCACCTCGTCGAACTGCAGGCGGGCCCGTGCGACCTCCAGCGGGGACGCCTTGCCCGCCTTGACTCGCGCCTCGACCACCGCGACGCCACGCTCACTCAGCGCTTGTGCCTGTTCGGCCAGGGTCTGGCGCATCGTCGCCAGCAACGTCCCCTGAAATGCCGCCACCACCTCGGCACGCAGTTCGTTGCGCAGTTGCTCCTGGCCTATCGAGGCGCTGTCGATACCGCGCTCGGCCAGCTCGATACGGGCACCGCGCTTGCCCCCCAGTTCGATCGGCTGGCTGATCTGTAGCGTGGTGGTCCGCGTCGCACTGCGCGTGTCCTCCACCTCCCAGGACAACTCCGGGTTGGGCAGCACCCCGGCCTGCCTGCGCTCGCCCTCGGCAATGCCGGCGTTGCGTTCACCGGCCAGCAGCGACGGGTTGCCTTGCAGGGCTCGCTCCCACGCCTGGCTCAGCGTGATCGCTGTCGACGCACTGGCCTGGCCCAGGGGGAACACGAAAGCAGCGGCCAGGACCCATACTTCAGCAACTTTCGAATATCGCCTCGACAAGGGTTTTTCCTCCACACCGATATAAATCCGCAGACATGCGTGCACGTCTCGGCAAACTTCATTCGGTGCAGAATTTAGGCAGCCCCACCTATCGACGGAGTGACTGCGAAATTACAAATCCGTAATACTCGGCCACAGGATAATGCCCTGTATTAACATGCACCCCGCACATAACAGAGCACTCGGCAAGTTACAAATAGACATATATGAACTTCGCGAAACCACACGCGAAAACAGGCCTATAAGTTCATGTAACGCCTTGAAACAAAGGGCCTTCCTTGACTCTGTAGCCACTTCAAGGTTCATCATTTCGCGCCCGAACATAACGCATCGATATCGCCATCCTCGACAACAACCGCGACTCGAAAAACTCCATATCCATCTCACCAAGGTTATCCAGCGTATGCGAATCCTGATCGTTGAGGACGAGCTTAAAACTGCCGACTATCTCCACCAGGGCCTGAGCGAAAGTGGTTATATCGTCGATATTGCAACCAACGGTGTCGACGGCCTGCATATGGCAGCGCAGTCTGCCTACGAGTTGGTCATACTCGATGTCGACCTGCCGGAAATCGACGGCTGGGGAGTACTCGCCAGTATCCGCCGCAACAGCCGCACCCCGGTGATGATGCTGACCGCACGCGGCCGGCTGGCCGACAAGCTGAAAGGCTTCGACTCCGGCGCCGACGACTATCTGGTCAAGCCATTCGAGTTTCCCGAACTGCTGGCCAGGGTCCGCTCGCTCCTGCGGCGTGGCGAACAACCGAGCGTGCCTGACGTCCTCAAGGTCGACGACCTCGAACTGGACCCGGCCCGTCATCGCGCCTACCGCAGCGAACAGCGCATCGACCTGACCACCAAGGAGTTCGCCCTGCTGCACCTGCTGATGCGCCGCAGCGGTGAGGTGCTCTCGCGCACCCAGATCATTTCCCTGGTCTGGGACATGAATTTCGATTGCGACACCAATGTCGTGGAAGTCTCGATCCGGCGCCTGCGTGCGAAGATCGACGACCCCTTCGAGAACAAGCTCATCCACACCTTGCGCGGTGTCGGCTATGTGCTGGAGGCCCGTTCATGAGGCCCGCCCGGCTGTCGGGCCAGCTCAGCCTTTCCGTCGCCCTGCTGGGTTTGCTGCTGGTTGCGCTGCTCAGTGCCCTGGCCTACTTCTCGCTGAGCCGACAACTCGACGGCATCGCGACACAGAACCTCGAGGACAAGCTGCAGCAGGTTCGCCATGCCACCCGCGAAGTCGCCTTGCGTCCCGAAGTGGGCGACCAGATCCACAACATCAGGGACCTGATCAAGGGCCACGACAACCTCTCGCTCATCCTGTATGACGATGGCCCTGAGCCGCGTGTCCTGTTGCGCCAGGGCAACCTGGCGGACCTGCCACCGCTGTCGAAGAGTTCGAGCGAGGCCGTGCGTTTCGAGCGCTGGCAAGACGCCCTGGGCAATGAACGGATGACGGCCTCGCAGCTGATGGTACGCAAGGATGGGACACGCATCCGAGCCGTACTCACCCTCGACCGCGCCAGCGATCAGGCACTGCTGCGCGCCTACATCGAATCCACGCTGATCGCCCTGCCTCTCGTGCTGCTGCTGATCGCTGCAGGCGCCGGATGGATAGCCCATCGCGGTCTCAGCTCGCTGCATCAGTTCCGCAGGATCGCCGAGCGCATATCGACTCAGGACCTGAGCCACCGCCTGCCGCTGGAGAATCTGCCCCGCGAGCTTCGTGAACTGGCCAGTGGCATCAACTTCATGCTCCATCGCCTGGACAGCGGCGTGCAGCAGCTCTCGCAGTTCTCCGATGACCTGGCCCACGAGCTGCGCACCCCCATCACCAACCTCATCGGCAAGGCGCAGGTGACGCTGTCGCGAGAACGGCCGCCCGAGCAGTACAAGCTGGTACTGGAGAACTGCACCGAGGAGCTCGGCCGGGTCACGCGTATCGTGTCGGACATGCTGTTCCTGGCCCATGTCAGCCATCCCGCCGCGCTGATTCCTTTCGAAGAGATCGCCCTGCACGAAGAAGCCCGAAAGGTCGCGGAACTCTTCGCCCTCATGGCCGAAGAGAAGCGCATCCTGCTCGACGTCGCCGGCCAGGCAACGATCGAGGGTGACCGCCTGATGGTGCAACGGGCCATCTCCAACCTGCTGTCCAATGCCATTCGCCACAGCCCGGAAGGGGCGACGGTGAACATGAGGATCAGCGCAGGGCCCTCGGAGGTGACGCTGGCGGTGAGCAACCCGGGTCCCGGCATCCCGCCCGAGCACCTGCCCAGGCTGTTCGAGCGTTTCTACCGGGTCGACCGCGGACGCTCGCGTGCCGACGGCGGCACCGGTCTGGGCCTGGCCATCGTGCGTTCGATCATGAGCCTGCATCAGGGCCAGGTTAACGTCAGCAGCATCGTGCACGAGAGCACCACCTTCACCCTCTACTTCCCCACTGTGGCTCGCCCCTGAGGCACCGCTAACGGCAGGCGCGGCCCAGGGACAGGCTGCACGCGTACGCGCAAGCCCCGGAAGAACCTGGCACCACCGGACTGATTCGATGCGTGAAGACGCCCGCCTGATAAGCGCCATAAAAAAGCGCCCCGAAGGGGCGCCAAAAACCATCTCTCAACCAAAGGAGCGGGAGCTACCAAGAGATGGGGACTGAAGAGGGGAAACGACGTGCGTTCAGTCACGCACTGCGTCGTTGTCGCCACTCTGAACAGGCGATGATGGCTGCTGCCCGGCGGCTCGATCGCCATGGATGCGCTGCTGGTTTTCACGGAACTGCTTGAGCGCATCGAGCGAGCGTTGCGAACCATCCTCCGCCGAGGCGAGCAGGCTGCTTGCACTCAGGAGAACGACGAACAGGAACTGGGTGAACACTTTCATGGGAACCTCGGACTGACTGAGCAAACGTGGAAACGAACGCTTCGAAGACAGCCCCATGTTAGGTAGGCGCACCTAACGGGAGCATGAGGCCCGCATTACAATCCTGACAGTCAGGAGCGGCAGCGCCGCTCCTGTTCGGTGTTACAGCACCTGCAGCGGATACTCGACGATGACACGCACCTCATCGAGGTCGCTTTCATACGCGGTGGCACGGGTATTCATCTGCCGCACACGCACCGAGAGGTCCTTGAGCGAGCCGTCGAGGAACACGTACTTGACCTCGATATTGCGCTCCCAGCGCTTCTGGTCGGTCAGCGGGTTGCCGGCGTCATCCCTGCGCATGTACGTGCTGTTGGCATTGGAGTAGTCCGCGTCACGCCCCAGCGCGTAGCGCGCCATGAAGCTCAGCCCGGGTATGCCGAAGTCCGCCATGTCCAGGTCGTAGCGCAGCATCCAGGAACGCTCCTTCGGCGAGTTGAAATCGCTGTACTGCAGGGAGTTGTCCAGGAAGATGGAGTCGGACTGGCGCAGATAGTCGAAATCATCGTCGCCATTGTTGCGCTGGTGAGAGAGGGCGACGCGGTGGGCGCCGTAGCGCACGCCGATGCTGCCGCTGTAGATGTTGTTGCTCAGTTCGCCCAGGCGTTTCTTGCCTTCGTCCGTCGCGTTGTAATAGTTCAGCCCGCCGAACAGCGCCAGGTCGTCGGAGAGCGGATAGGTCCACCACATCCCGGCGTAATACTGATCCCAGACATCTTTCAGGCGGCTGCCGTAGAGGCTGAAGCCCAGGTTGTCGCTGACGGCATAGTCGCCACCGAAGTAGCCGACCCAGGGCGAGTCCACCTGCCCGGCGTAGAAGGTCGCGAACTCACCACGCGAGGTGCTTTCCTGTGGCTGACTCATGGCGTGCAGGCGGCCGCCCTGCAGGGTCAGCCCGTCCACGCTCTCGTTGACCAGGGTGACCCCCTTGAAGCTCTGCGGCAGCAAACGCGAATCGCCGTAGTGCACGACAGGCGTGGTCGGAAACACATCACCGGCCTTGACCACGGTGTCGGCAAAGCGGGCTTTGACCGCCGCGCCCACTTTGGAATACGCATCCTCGGCCCGGTCATCGCTGTCGACCGGCAGCATGTCGACGCTACCACCCGGACCATAACGGCCGTCGCCGGTATCCAGTTTCAGGCCCAGCCCTGCGTGGACATCGACACCGAAGCCGACGGTACCCTGGGTGAAGCCGGATTCGAAGTTGGCGAGAATGCCGTGCGCCCAGGCCTCGGTGTAGCTGCTGCGCTCACCGTTGGGCAGCACCCTGGCCTCGCCCTTGCGGAAGTCCCGGTTGAAGTAGAAGTTGCGGTTGAGGATCTTCAGGCTGCTTCCCTCGACGAAACCGTCGCTGGCCTGTGTCTCGGACGCCTGCGTCATCGTGCCTGGACCGAATGCCAGTGCGGAGATGATCGCCAGGGTTAAAGGGCTTTTGTTCATACATGGCTCCTGATGCTTACCGGCAGTTTTGGGGTTGTCATAGGCCGACTCTTCTTGTGGTTATGGCCCTCACATCCTTGCAACCTGCGGATAACTCGGAGATGAGCGCCGCATTACAATTTCGTAATCGAAGAACTCGACGCCCCCTGCACGGTCCGCTCGCACGCCGGCACGGCAAGTCGTCGTGCGGCATCACTCATCGTCTGCAGCAAACCAGTCGCGACGCTCCGCGAAGGCGTTGTGGATCAGCGCCAGCAGGCTCATGACGTCCTCGCGCTGCGCCGAGAGCGGTGCGCAGGCCAGCCAGATCGACTGCCTCATCGGTCGGGCAAAGAGGCCGGGCAGCAGCTGCAGGTTCGCGTCGATGTGCGAGGTGTAGTGCGGCATCAGGCCAATACAGGCGGCGTGCCGGATCAGCTCCATCGTCCATTGCTGGGAGTGCGCCCGTGTCACCGCGCTGCCACGCGCGTCCACCAGGGCATTCCACGGCGCGAACACCGCCGATGCCGACGTGTCCGGGCGCTGCACCAGCATGTAGTCGTGCAGATCAGACAGGCGCGCGGGTAGCCGTCGCTCACGGGCGTAGCGCTTGCCGATGCAGGCCTGGAACTCGACGCTGGCCAGGCGCTGGGGCCGCGTCATGGCAAAACCGGGATCAGGCCGGGCCTGGTCGGGATCGGCCAGCCAGATCATGACCTCGCTCTGCAGCAGCGGCCCCTGGTCCTGGCGGAGCAGCTCCAGGCGCACGCCGGCATGCCTGCGCAGAAAGGCCACCAGATGCCGACCCAGCACATCGTCGAGCACCCATTCCGGCAGCGCCAGACGCAGCTCGGGCCGTTCGGCGAAACCGACCTCGGGGCGCAGGTCTCGATGCCGGGATGCCAGTTCCGCCTGCAACGCCAGGCCGCGTGACGTCAGTGCGAGTGCGCGATCCTGATAGACGAAGAGCGCTTCCCCCAGGCTCGTTTCGAGCCGCCGCAACTGCTTGCGCAACAACGTGGGGGGCATGTTCAGGCTGCGTGCCGCCTGCTTGAAACTGGCGCAGCGCGCGGTTGCCAGAAAGCTCCTGGCCACGAGTCGCTCGATCTCAGCCATGGCGACCGCCAGGCATGTGGCTCCGGACTCGATTCTGCATGTGCGCACTGGCAAGACGTGATGACATGGCCGGCAGCCTACCGAGCACCGTCTTTCGCCAGGCTTGCCGCAAGATTACTTATCTGTAATCCGGGTTCTGCAGCGTCGCTCACGGCGCCAGCGACTGGGTGCCACACGGCGGGTTTCACGTGATCGCAATCGCAGTGAAATCACCCCCCGGCATGCCCGGAAAAGCGCCAGCGCCCAGTATTTCCGGGGTGCGCGCCCGCAACGGGCGAGTGTCATCGAATCGTCACCGAATTGCCCGCCAAGCGTCATCCGCCCCGCAAAGCATCCCGTCGCCAACCCCTGACATTCGGCGACAAGGAGCCATGCATGTTGATCAAAACCACGCCATTTCCCCTCCTCGCACTCGGCATCCTGCTGAGTCTTCCTGCCATCCCGGCACACGCCGGGACGGTCACCACCGACGGCGCCGATATCGTCATCAGGACCAAAGGCGGGCTGGAGGTGGCCACCACAGACAAAGCCTTCAGCTTCAAGCTGGGCGGCCGCTTGCAGGCCGACTACTCGATGTTCGACGGTTACTACACGCGCAATGGCAACTCGGCCGATGCGGGCTATTTCCGACGCGCCTACCTGGAACTGGGCGGCACCGCCTACAAGGACTGGAAGTACCAGATCAACTATGACCTGTCGCGCAACACCGGCAACGACAGTGCCGGTTACTTCGACGAGGCCAGCGTCACCTATACCGGCTTCAGCCCGCTGAACGTCAAGGCCGGTCGCTTCTACACCGACTTCGGCCTGGAGAAGGCCACCAGCTCGAAATGGACGACGGCGCTGGAACGCAACCTGTCCTACGAGCTGGCCGACTGGATAAACGACAACTCCGGCCTGGGGCTACAGGCGACCCGCGTCATCGCCGGTTCCGCGTACCTTTCCGGCAGCGTCTTCAGCGAGAACAACAACGACAGCGATGGTGACAGCGTCAAACGCTACAACGCCCGCGCGGTGTTCGCGCCCCTCAATCAACCCGGCAATGTCCTGCATGTCGGCCTGCAGTACGCCTATCGCGACCTCGGCGGCAGTGCCGTGGACACTCGCATTCGTCCACGCGTGGGGATGCGCGGTGTCAGCACCAACGGCGGCAGCAGCGCCGGTGACAACGGCAACCGCGTGGTCTTCGGTGGCGCTGCTGCCAGCGCCGATCTCTGGGACGACGATGCGGTATGGGGCGTGGAGGGTGCCTGGGCCCTGGATGCCTTCTCGGTCCAGGGCGAGTATCTGCGCCGCACCCTCAAGGCCGACCAGGCGAGCAACGACGTCGAAGCGGACGGCTACTACGTCCAGGTCGCCTACACCCTCACCGGCGAGCCACGTCTCTACCGACTCGATGGCGCCAGGTTCGACACCATCAAGGCGGACGACAAGGCACTGGGGGCCTGGGAGCTGTTCTACCGTTTCGACTCGATCAGGGTGGAAGATGACAACATCACCAGCAGCACGACCACACGCCAGGTCGGTGACGCTCGCGCCAGGACCCATACGCTTGGCGTCAACTGGTATGCCAACGAGGCCGTGAAGATCAGCGCCAACTACGTCACGGCGAGTACCGACAACGCCAGCAACACGCTCGGCGATGACACCGGCGATGGCGTCGTCATGCGCCTGCAGTACGTCTTCTGAGTGCGCCGCCGGCAGGTGCCAAGCCCCTGCCGGCGTCGGCTTTCGCGATTGTAATCCTGGCGCAATGCCCGGGTAAGCGACGGGTCGCTAGTGTCCGGCTCGACACCATCAGCCGCAGGCCCAGCCATGAAAATCGTCAACCACCTCTTGCCTCTCGCCCTTCTGCTGGTCGCCAGCAACGCCCTTGCGCAGTCCTTTCCAAAGGACAAGGTCAGGCAGATCGAACAGAACAGCATTGAAGTCGCCCAGCGATACGCCGAACGCACGGGCAAGCCGATGCCGCAAATCCAGGACTACCGCTACAGCATGAAACTGGACATCGCCAAGGTCGTTTACCAGAGCCCGAGAATCGAATACTGCGGAGTCATTCCACAGATCATGGTCTTCGAAGACAGCAACGAAGAACTGCGCAGCATCCGCTACCGCAGCCTGGGCGAATGCCGCAGCCAGCGCTGAAACGCCACCGGCGCATGCCCGTGCCCGAGATCACGGCTCCTGATGATCGGCCGGACGCATCGCGCAGCGCACTGCCGACGCGCTCCTGGCCAGGTCGCTCAAGGCTCCGTCATGGGACGCTCGTTGGCAGCCAGCTCGCTCAGCAGCCCCGGGCCAAGAACCTGGGGCAACACCTCTGGCGCCGCCTGGCCTGGCACGTACCACAGGTACAGCGGCACACCCGAGCGGCCGTGTTTTTCGAGAAAGGCGGTAATCGTGGCGTCACCGCGCGTCCAGTCACCGCGCATCACCTCCACGCCATGTTCGTCGAAGGCGCGCTGCGTTTGCGGGCGGTTGATCGCGACCTGCTCGTTGACCTTGCAGGTCACGCACCAGTCCGCCGTGAAGTACACGAAGACGGCATGCTCGCCCTGGCGCAGGCTGCTCAGGCGCGCCTCGTCGAAAGGCTGGTAGGCCTGCGCTGCGCGCTGGGCCTGAGGGCTGCTGTCCTGACTCAGACCGATGCTCAGCGCCAGGACGGCCGCCAGCACCGCAGGTATCCAGCTGTTTGACTTGAACGCCCGCTGGCGCAGGCCCGCGACCCACAGACCGAGGCCCAGCAGCAGCGTGCAGCCGATCACCGTGATCAGGGCATTGCTGCCGACCTGCTGAGCGAGTACCCAGAGCAACGCCAGCGCCGTGAGGAACATGGGAACGGCCAGGACGTGGCGCAGGGTTTCCATCCAGGGGCCGGGCCGCGGCAGACGCTGACGCAGCGCCGGCACGAAGCCCAGCAGCAGGAACGGCAGGGCGATCCCCAGGCCCAGACCGGCGAACACCAGCATGGCCGCCCCGGTAGGCAGCACCAGTGCCGCGCCCAGCGCAGCCGCCATGAACGGCCCCGTACAGGGCGTGGCGACGAAGGCCGCCAGCGCGCCGGTCCAGAATGCACCGGCATGGCCTTCACGGTTGACCAGAGCACTGCCCACATTGATCGACGAGAGTTCGAACAGCCCGGCGAAGTTGAGTGCGATGGCCGTGCTCAGCAACAGCAGCACCAGAATCACCCGCGGGTCCTGAAGCTGGAAGGCCCAGCCGAGTTGCGAGCCACCAGAACGCAGCGCGAGCAACAGCGCACCCAGCAGGACACAGACCGCCACCACCCCGGCCGTGTACGCCAGCGCCTCGCGCCGGGCGGCCCCGTCACTGCCGTTGGCTCGTGCGATGCTCAATGCCTTGAGGCTGAGGATGGGGAATACGCAGGGCATCAGGTTGAGCAGCAGGCCGCCAAGCAGCGCACCGGCCAGCGCAACCAGGGTCATCACCAGCGTATTGCCGGGCTGAACCTCGCTGCGGCTGACCTTCACGTCCAGGCCCAGGCCATTACCCAGCGACAGCAGGGCATCGAAGTGCTCTGGCACCTGCTGGCCCGGCCGGGTTTCGATGATCAGGTGATCGTCGCTGCGCTCCACCCGTTGCTCGGCTGCGTTTTCGAGGGCGCCTGGGGTGGCCGAGAACAGGTGAGGCGCGTCGATTGCCATGCCCGCAGGCAGCGGAATGCTGACACGCATGAGCCCCTCCTCGACAGCGAACCGGGCGGAGCTGCCGAGCGGCCTGGGCAAGGCCTGACGCCAGTGGGCGAAGGTATCGCTCAGCGCCGGGTCGTTGCGGCCGTCACCGACCGTCAGGCGCGTCTCCAGGCTCGCCTGTTCCGGCACGCACGCGTCGTATCGGCAGGCCAGGTACTTCATATCCAGGCGAATCGCCAACGACTCACCGCTGGCCAGGCCGTCCGCGACATGCAGCGGTATCAGCACGGCATAGGGGTGCTCGTAGACATGGTTCATCAGGCCATCGATCAGCAACGTCTGCGGCACCGGATAGACCGGCTCGCCGACGCTGACGCCCTCGGGCAGATGCCAGGTCAGCTGCGGCGCCAGGCCGACATCGCCGGGCTGCTTCCAGTAGCCATGCCAGCCGGCCTGGGGATCCATGAGCAGCGCCAGTGTCGTCTGCCCGCCTGCCGCAGGCGTCGGACTCTCGGCCAGCAGCGACGAGGTGATGAGCACCTCACCACGTCCCGGCAAGTTCTGGGCCCAGGCAAGCGGGGCCATGAGGGCACCGAACAGCAGTGCCATGATTAACCGTCTAAGCATGATGACCTTGAGAGCGGAGGGCTGGATGGCGGCGGGCACCCCGCCGCCAGGGAGATCAACGGGCGCTGATGCTGTCGAGCGCTTCGGCCAGGTGCGTATCCTGCGGCTTCAGCACCTGGGCCACACGCCCCTGCGCATCGAGCAGCACGACACTGGGGATGTCGCGCACACCGAAGGCACGGAACAGTGCGTCGCCCTCGTCCAGCGCCAGGGGCAGCTGCGTGTTGGTGCTGGCCTTGTAGTCCTGCAGGTCCTGCTTCGACGTCCAGAGCCCGGACGAGATGCCGAACCATTCGACGCCACTCTGCGCCGCCAGGCGGTCGACATCCTGGCGTACCCGCAGGCACGCCTGGGAGGTCTGCGGCCGGCTCTCGGCCAGGTAGGACTCGCACCAGGGCGCGAAGAACACCAGTGCCCGCGGCTTGCCGCTGGCCTGGCCGAGAGAGACGGCAGCGCCTTCGAGCATCGCCAGCTGCACACCCTCGACCTGATCACCGACGTTGAAACGACGGCCGGCGTCGGCCTGCTCGTTCGGCGATGCCGCCACCGTCGCGGTGCCCACATCCAGCACCCGCTGCAAGGCCGCGTGCAACTGCGCATCGTCCAGGTGGCCGACATGCGCGATCCGTCCGTCCCGACCGATCAGCACGTGCTGCGGCGTGACCCGCAGGTTGAACGCGGCGGCCAGGCTGCCGTCATCGACGACGATGGGCATGCTCAGGCCCAGCGCCTGCCGGTAGGCACGGACCGATTCGATGTCGTCACTGAAGCCGGTGTTCACCGCGATGACCTGGATATCGTCACCCAGGGTCTGCTGCACCTCTTCGAAGCCGGGCATCTGCTGCCGGCAAGGCACGCACCAGGTGGCCCAGAACTTGAGGTAGACCGGCTTCTTGCCGTAGAGCTGCGCCAGGTCGATGCGCTCACCATCGATGGTCTGCAGGACTGCCGCCGGCGCCGGCTTGCCGACCAGCTCGGCCCCCGCATGCTGCGCACGTCGCTCGCCTTCATCGATGCTTTCTTCCGCGTGAACACCCTGGCAGACAACGGCGAACAGCGCCACGCCAGCCAGGTATTTGAGTCGAGTTGCAAGTGTCATCAGGGGCACCGTGGATCTCCTTAAAGTCTGAACCGAGTAATGCGATGGCGTGATCCTCACCTGCTGACGGTGCAAAAAAAAGAGCCAAGAATTACCTTTTCGGCTGTACCATCACCGGGCAAGCCAACGCCAACCCGGCCCATCCGCTCCCAGCACCGGACAGGGCCACCGCGCTTGCGTACAGCCGGGCTGGATGGTCGATCGCCCATGGACATTCCTTCCGCGCCTTGCCCCTGCACCGACCTGCTGACGCCCTCGATCGAGGGGGGGCCGGGTGGATAACGTGCGCATCGAGCTCAACCGCCACGCCGGCCAGTCGCTGATCGAACAGATACGCCTCAGCATTGGCAGCGCCATCCGCGAAGGGCAGCTGTATGCCGGCGCCCGCATGCCCTCCTGGCGCGACCTGGCAGCGCAACTGGGGGTGGCGCGCGGCACCGTGCGGGCGGCCTACGAGCGCCTGATCGACGAGCAGTTGCTGGTCGCACGCGGAGCGGCAGGCACCTATGTCTGCGAGCACCCGCCGAGCAGCCGAACGCTCGTTGCCCCAGCAACGCCGCGAGGTCCGTTGCCGGCGTTCCTCATGCATCCGTTCGGTCATCCACCGCTGCCCTTCCAGGTGGGGGTTCCGGCGCAAGATGCCTTTCCCTATACCCAGTGGAGTCGCGCCAGCATCAGCGCCGCACGGCACGCGGCGCACAGCCCGACCAACTACCCCGATCCCCGTGGCGAGCAGGCCCTACGCACGGAAATCGCCGCCTACCTGGCGGTCGCTCGCGGCCTGGTCTGTTCGCCTGAACAGATCCTGGTGACCAGTGGCTATGCCGGGGCCCTGGGCCTGGCGCTGCTCGGACTGCCGTTGCGCAACCGGCAAGCCTGGTTCGAGGAACCGGGCTACCCACTGGCGCGTCTCGCGCTGTCGACGACGGGGGTGCAGGTGGTGCCCGTCGACGTCGACGAGCAGGGTCTGGTCGTCGAGCAGGGGATTGCCAGGGCGCCCCTGGCAGCCCTGGCCGTGGTGACGGCTGGGCAGCAGGCCCCCCTGGGCATGACCCTGTCGCTGGCGCGACGCCATGCGTTGCTGGAATGGGCATCACGCAGCGACAGCTGGATCATCGAGGACGACTACCTCAGCGAGCTGCAACTGGCGGGCAAGGCCGCTCCGGCACTGGCCTCGCTGGACCATGCCGGGCGCGTGATCCACATCGGCACCTTCAGCAAGACGATCAGCCCGGCACTGCGCCTGGGCTTCATGGTCGTACCACCGGCCCTGGTCAACCACTTCATGGATAGCGCCGCCGTGCTGGCACCGGCACCGGCGATGGCCACGCAGATGACCATCACGGCATTCATGAAGGGCGGACACTACCTGCGTCACCTGCGACGCATGAAGCGCCTGTACGCCTCCCGCCTGGGGCTGCTGCGCGCGGCGCTGGGTCAGGAACATGCCCAGGACGCCATGGCCGGGCTGGCGCTATTGCTGCCGCTCGACAATCGCGAGGATGATCAACGGATCGCCCGCCTGGCCCTGGCCCAGGGCATGGCGCCAGCGCCCCTGAGCGTCTGGTACGCCAAGGCCGAAGGCGCCAGGTCCGGGCTGCTGCTGGGCATTCCCAACATCCTGGAGTCCGACGTCGAACGGGCCTGCCAGCAGTTGTTGCGCCTCATCGGCGCTGTCCGCCGCTGAATGGCGCTGAGGACTCGGGCCGCCCTCAGCGCAGCTTCTCCAGCATCTGGTAGTACCACATGCCGGCCGCCAGCATCGGGTTGCCGAGCTGGTCACCCAGCGGCACCTTGATGTGCTTGCAGGCGGCGAAGGTGTCGTACTGCTCCAGGTCGCCGGTAATCGCCTTGGCCATGATCTCGCCCATGATGTGGGTGGTCGCCACGCCGTGACCGGAGTAGCCCTGGCAGTACCAGACATTGGACGACAGCTTGCCCAGCTGCGGGATGCGGTTCATCACGATGCCCATGGCGCAGCTCCACTGGAAGTCGATCTGCACGCCCTTGAGTTGCGGGAAGGTGCGCTCGATGCACGGGCGCAGTTCCCCGGCGATGTCCCGTGAATCACGCCCGGAATAGTTGGCACCACCGCCGAACAGCAGGCGGCCGTCGCCGGTCAGGCGGTAGTAGTCGAGCACGAAACGGCAGTCGTAGACTGCCAGGTCCTGCGGGTTGATCTCTTTCGCCAGCTCGCCCAGCGGCGCGGTGGTGACGATGCCACCCATGGCCGGGAAGATCATGCCCTTGAGCTTGCGCCGCTCCAGCTTGTGGTAGACGTCGCCAGCCAGCAGCACCTGCTTGGCTTCGATGCGCCCGCCCGTGGTGACCACCGCCGGACGCGGGCCATGGACGATATCCAGCACTTCGGAATGCTCGAAGATCAGCGCGCCCAGGCTCGCCGCCGCCTGCGCTTCGCCGAGGCACAGGTTGAGCGGGTGCAGGTGCATGTTGCGGGTGTTCTTGATCGCCCCGCAGTACAGGTCGCTGCCCAGCTGGGCACGCACCTCGGCGCCGTCGAGCAGGCTCACCTCGCCGGCCATGCCGCGCCGCAGCGCCTCGTCGTAGGAGGCCCTGAGCTCGTCCATGTGGCTGGGCTTCATCGCCGCGTGCAGATGGCCGTGCTTGAGGTCGCAGGCGATGCCGTACCTGGCCACACGGCTCTTGATGATCTCGTGGCCGCGCCAGCGCAGGTGCCAGATGAAGTCGTCGACGTCGCTGCCGAGGCTGTTGCGCATCTGCTTGCGCATGGCTTCGTCGCCGGACAGGCTGCCGGTGACCTGGCCACCGTTGCGCCCGCTGGCCCCCCAGCCGACCTTGTTGGTTTCCACCACGGCGACCTTGAGGCCGCGCTCGGCCAGCTCCACGGCCGTGGCGATGCCGGTGAAGCCACCGCCGATGATGGCCACGTCCACGCTCACGCTGCCCTGCAGCGTCGGGTAGTCGGACTCGAAGTTGAGCGACGCCGAGTAGTAGGAAGGCGCCCGCTCGGCGGCGGGTTTGACGGCTTGGTTGATCGCGTTCATTGCATATCCTTGGGGTGCGTTGGCACCGGTGAATCTGAGATCGCGGCTGAAGCGGAATGCCGCCCGCCGCGCCTACATGGGATGCACACTTCGTAGGAGCGGCTTCAGCCGCGATGCTGTTCAGTCAGGCGTTGCTCAGGTACCAGCGCCAGTCCTGCTCGCCGACCTCGCCCATGAACTGGCGATACTCGGCGCGCTTGACCGCCAGGAACACCTTGAGGAAGTCGTCACCGAAGGCGTCGCGGGCCCAGCTCGACTGCTCCAGCGCCTGGATCGCCGCCGACCATTGGCTCGGCAGGCGCTCCTTGGCCTGGGCATAGCCGTTGCCCTCGATCGGTGCCCCGGGGTCGAGGCGGTCGCGGATGCCGCGCTGGATACCGGCGAGAATCGCCGCTGCCGCGAGGTAGGGGTTGGCGTCGGCGCCGCAGATGCGGTGCTCGACGTGTCGGGTCCTCGCCGGGCCGCCCGGCACGCGCAGGCTCACGGTACGGTTATCCACACCCCAGGTCGGCGCCAGCGGCGCGTAGCTGTTGGCCTGGAAACGTCGGTAGGAGTTGGCATTGGGGCAGAACAGCAGCAACGAGTCGTGCAGGCTGGCGAGCATGCCGCCGACCGCCTGACGCAACAGCGGCGTACCGGCCGGATCTTCGCTGGCGAACAGATTGTCACCCGCCGCATCGGCCAGGCTGACGTGCATGTGCATGCCGGTGCCGGCGATCTCGGCGAACGGCTTGGCCATGAAGCAGGCCTGCATGCCGTGGGCATGCGCCACCCCCTTGACCAGGCGCTTGTAGCGCACCGCCTGGTCCATCGCCGCCAGTACCGGACCGTGCTCCAGGGTGATCTCGACCTGGCCGGGGGCGTACTCGGAAATCGCCGTGCGTGCCGGAATCCCCTGGGCCTTGCAGGCGGCGTAAAGGTCGCGGAGGAACGGCTCGATCTGCTCCAGTTCGCGCAGGCCGTAGACCTGGGTCTGTCGCGGACGGCCACCGTCGGCATCCAGCGCCGGCTGCGGGCGCCCTTGCGCGTCGCGCTTCTGGTCGAGCAGGTAGAACTCCAGCTCGCAGGCCATCACCGGGTGATAGCCGTCGGCTTCGAGCTGCTCGATCACCCGCACCAGCAACTGGCGCGGGTCGGCGGGGGTTGCCGGCAGGCCTTCGCTGGGGTGCATGGAAACCTGTACCGCAGCAGTGGGAATCTGCCGCCAGGGCAGGCGCACCAGGCTACCGGGCAACGGGTAGGCGCGGCAGTCGATATCGCCGACGTCCCAGACCAGACCGGAGTCCTCGACATCCTCGCCGAGGATGGACAGGCCCAGCATGGTGCTCGGCAACGGCCGGCCACTCTCATACAGCGCCAGCAGTTCCTCGCGATGCAGCAGCTTGCCGCGCGGCACGCCGTTGGCGTCGAGGATGAACAGCTCGATCAGTTCGATGTCGGGGTTGTCGGTCAGGAAAGCCTGGGCTTCCTGCACAGCAGCGAAAGTCGTCATATCGCACTCGCTTGCGCCAGTCAGGCGCTCGGTGTCCGCACGGCCCGTTCGATTCTCGAACAGGTTGCACAGGCAGACAATTGGGCATCAGCGGCTGCGGGCATGGCGCAGCCATCGGAATTCAGCGGGTGGGGACGGCGTCCGGTGGGCGCGCGTGGCGGCAGTGCCACAGCGCCCAGAAGGCGAGGATGATCGTCAGCAGCGGGTTGAGCCGCTCCAACAGGCGCCGCCGCGCAGGCGCGCGGTACAGCGGAACATGGACTTGGCAGGCCGGGGAGATCATGGCTTGGCAGCGTCGCACAGGGTTTGACGTGCGTTAAATCGGGTTTTTCATACGCTTGGTTGTGCGCCGGCTAAACAATCAGGCAGACATTTTCCTGCCGGCAATGCCGCCGACGGGGCGCGCGGCGCCCCTATGGCTCGGGTCGATAACCCAGACGCAAACCACCCCAATGCCGGCCCTGCACCATGATCGGCACTGACAGGTCGTGCATCAGTTCGCCGGTATCGCGCATGTAGGTCTGCAACAGCAGGGTCTGCTTGTGGCTGCCGCAACGGATACCGGTGCGGTCGTTGAACAGGCGCTTGCCACGGCTGCGGGTCGCATCCACCGCCGGGTCGCCGCTGGGCGGATGGTTGAACGCGGCATTGTGGGTGGGCACGTAGCCTTCCGGCGTGGTGGAGATGGCGAAGACCAGCCCCTCGTGGCGTTCGAGCAAGGGTTCCTGCAGGGCCGGCAGCACCTGGTCGGCGTACTGGTCGAAGCGCGTGCGGTACTTCTGTGGCTGGGTACCGGCAATCGGCTGGTAGCGGCGATCGAACAGGTCGTCGAGGCCGATACGCCCGGCCTGCAGGTCCTGCTCGAACTGCGCGGCGATGGCAGCCGCGCCTTCGCGCGCCAGGTCATAGGCCCGCTGGTGATAGTCGTCCAGGCCCACCTCGGCGAGCTGCTCGCTGACCGTCTCGGCCTGGCCGACCAACTGTTCGGCGGCATCGGCCAGTTGCCGCGTCTGTCCCTCGCTGCCCTGCACGTCATCCTGCAGCTGCAACGCGGCGGCCGACAGGCTGGCCAGACGCTGGTGATTGTCGGCGGTGCCGGCGCTGATCCGCGCCACCTGCTGCTCGACCTCCTCGGCCTGGTCGGCGATGCCGTGCAACCGACTGCCGGCGGTCTCGATCTGCTGCGCCGCCTGCTCCAGTTCGACGCTCTGGCGCTGGATGTGCTCGACCACTGCCGTGCTCTGCTGGCGGATGTCGGCGACCATCTGGCTGACTTCCTCGGTGGCGCTGGCGGTGCGCGCCGCCAGGTTGCGCACCTCATCGGCGACCACGGCGAAACCACGGCCCATCTCACCGGCACGGGCCGCCTCGATGGCGGCGTTGAGCGCCAGCAGGTTGGTCTGGCTGGCGATGGACTGGATCACCTGGGTGACCTGCTCGATCTGTTCGGTGCGGCTGCCGAGGCCGTCGATCAGCTCGCGGCTGGCCAGGGTCTGGGCACTGAGCTGCTGCATGCGGCCGATGGCCTGGTTGAGTTCGGCCTGGCCATCGGCACTGGCCTCACGCACATGCCGGGCCGCCGTCAGGGTCTGCTCGGCACGTGCCGCGCTGTCCTGCTCGGTAAGGGTAATGGCCTCGGCGGCCTGGCTGACCTGCTGCACCGCCGCCAGCTGCGATTGCAGGCGTTCGGCCAGGTGCTTGACCGCGTGGGCGACCCTGGCTGCGGACAGCGCGTTGTGACAGGTGTGGCGCGACAGCCCGCGGCTCAGCTCGACGAAGTCACCGGCCGGCGCCTTGCGCACCACGGCGGCGGGTTCGTCTCGGCGCTGCCAGGGCCCCAGCCAGGGCCACAGCGCCAGCAGCAGGAAGGACGGCACGCTGACATAAGCGGGCAGTTGCACCTGCTGATAGACCAGCATCAGGCCCGCAAGCCCGATGGCGTGCAGCAGACAGGCGACAGGTGTGCGGATGAAAGCAGCTTGCATGACCGACCTCAGAGTTCTTGTTCTGGTGCGCGGCGAGGCGCTGTAGGCGGACGAAGTCACGGCGGGTTCTCTCCTGGAATATCCCACGCAACCTGGGCAACAGGCTACGGGGGAGGCAGGCCCGTCGACAAATCAGACGATGCAGACCGGGCACGATGACCGAATTCGAGCAGGTTGGCAGCGCCAGCACCATCGCACTTTGGTAGCACCATGCCATGAATTTAGCCTGCCCTACCCCACGACGCGATGGCGCTGGACGAAACGCCGGTCGAGCCAGTCCTTGCAACGCCCGTAGAGCTGCCCGCCCGCACTCCAGTCGTGCCAGCCGAGCAGCGCGCCGCCATCACCCGTGGCGAGCAGTGCCAGGCTCTGCCACTGCGCCCGGTACTGGCGCAGGGGCCGCCCCTGCAAGGCCGCCTGCAGGTTGGCAGCCAGCACGGGCGCCTGGCGCACCGCGAAACGCCCGCTGCGGCGCATGCCATCGAGGCTGGCGCTGTCGCCGACGGCGAACACCTGCGCGTGCGACTCGCACTGCAGGGTCGGTCGGATGGCGATGAAGCCGGCGCTGTCCGTGGCCAGCTGACTGGCCGTCAGCCAGGGCCAGGGCCGCGCGCCACTGGCCAGCAACAGGCGGCGCCCGCGCCACACGGGCTCGTCGCCACTGAGCAGCCAGTCGTCCTCGATGCGCCCGATCGGGCAGTGCTCACGCACCTGCACGCCACGCTGACGCAGATGGCCCAGGGCACGCAGGCGCAGTCCCGGCGACAGCCCGTCGAGCAGCGCGCCGCCGCAGAACAGCGCCAGCGCCGGCACCTTGTCGGCCAGCGCCAGGGACAGCTCCACGCCACCCGCGCCGCCGCCGAGAATCGCCATGCGTCTGGGTTCAGCCTGCCATTGCTGCCAGCCCACCAGCAGCCGCTCGATGGGCCGCGCGGCCAGCACCTGCATGGCATCGCCCTGCTGCGGTGGTATGGCCATGCCGGCACCGACGTTGAGTGACAGCCATTCACCCTGCAGGTCACGGCCATCGGTGAGGCGCAGGCAGCGGCTGTCGGCGTCGAGCGAGGCGATCTCGCCCTCGATCAGCTCGACCTTGGCCGCCCGGCACAGCGGCTGCAGCTCCACCCGGCAGTCGGCAGCGCTGAAACGGCCGCTGATCAGCCCCGGCAACATGCCGGCGTACCAGGCCTCGGGGCCGGGGCTGAGCAGGCCGATCCGCCCTGGCGGGCGTTCCACCATGGCCCAACGGCGCAACACGCCAAGGTGGGCGTGACCGGCTCCGGCCAATATCAGGTCGTACTGGGTCATGCTTTTTTCAATCCGTCGCGGTACTGGCTCGGGGTCTGCCCGGTCCAGCGTTTGAAGGCTCGGCCGAAGCTGCTGCTGTCGCTGAAGCCGAGCAGATAGGCAATCTCGCTGATCGAACAGCGCGGGTCACGCATGTGCTGCAGCGCCAGGGCCTGGCGCGTGTCCCCGAGCAGCGCCTCGTAGCTGGTGCCCTCCTCGGCCAGGTGGCGCTGCAGGCTGCGCAGGCTCAGGTGCAGGGCCTGGGCGATGCGTTCGGCCGACGGCTCGCCATCTGGCAACTGTGCCTGCAGGAAGTTGCGTACCCGCTCGCTGCAACTGGCCGCCTGCAGTTGTTCCAGGCTGCGCCTGAGCACGGCTTCGTTGTGCTCGGCCAGCTCCGGGTTGCCATCGTCGAGGCGTTGCTCGAAGGCGTCCCGCGGAAAGCGCAGCAGGCTTTCCTCGGCCTCGAACTGCACGGGAGCGCGAAACACCGCCTGCCACGGCTCGGGGTCGAGCGGACGCGGGCGCTGCAACTGCACCAGCAGCGGGGCGAAGTCGCGGCTCAGGCGATTGCGGCAACTGCGCACGTAGATCGCGGCGAAGGCGTCCAGCGCCTCCGCTGCCGGCGTCGGGCTGCCGGGCGGGACACGGAAACGAAACTCGTAGGCATCGTCCACCTGGCGCAGCTCCAGTTGCAGGGCATCGCTGACCACCCGGTGATAGCGCACGATGCGCTCGAACATCTCGCGCAGGCTGCTGCTGGCGATCAGCGCATAACCCAGGGTATGGAAGGTGGTCGGGCTGACGAACTGCGAGGTCTTCAGACCCAGCGCCGGATCACCGCTGGCCGCCACCGCCAGTTGCCACAGGCGGGTGGTCACCGACAGCGGGCAACGCGCGTTGGGGTCGTCCAGCAGCGCAGGGTCGAGCCCGGCCTCGCGGCACAGCGCGCTGCTGTCCAGGCCAAGGGCATCGAGCTGCTTGCGCAGGGCGCGGGTCCAGCTGGCCAGGGTGGAGGGTTCGGCGGTCATGCAGATTGGCGTATCCGGTAGGCAGGTTGGCGTGCTCGGTCGGGCGCTCTGACGACCGTCACGGCACAGTGAAGTCACAGCCCAATAACAAGAGGATGTCGGCATGTCCCCCTCCCCCGCAAGCCTTAATGATCAGCAACGCGCCGCGCATATCCGCGAGCAGGTGATGGCCCACGGCAACGCACTGCGCCAGCGCTACCCGATCCTGCAGCATCAGGACGCGCTCGGCGCCGCTATTCTCGCCTTCGCCCTGCTCGGCATGCTCGGTTCGGCGGCCCTGTACGTCGGCGGCCAGCTGCCCTGGTGGGCGTGCCTGCTGCTCAACGCCTTCTTCGCCTCGCTGACCCACGAGCTGGAGCACGACCTGATCCACTCGATGTACTTCCGCAAGCGACCCATACCGCACAACCTGATGATGGCGCTGGTCTGGCTGGCCCGGCCGAGCACCATCAACCCCTGGGTGCGCCGGCACCTGCACCTGAACCACCACAAGGTGTCCGGCAGCGAGGCGGATACCGAGGAACGCGCCATCACCAACGGCGAACCCTGGGGCATCGCCCGCCTGCTGATGGTCGGCGACAACATGATGAGCTCGCTGATCCGCTGGCTGCGGGCGAAGAATCCGGCGCACCGCCGGCTGATCCTCAGCCGCACGCTGAAGGTCTACGCGCCACTGGGCCTGCTCAACTGGGCGACCTGGTACCTGTTCCTCGGCTTCCACCTGCTCGACTGGGCCAGCGCCGCCCTCGGTGCCCCCATTGCCTGGTCGGCCACGACCCTGGCGACCATGCAGGTGGTGAACGTCGCCGTGGTGGTGCTGGTCGGCCCCAACGTGCTGCGCACCTTCTGCCTGCACTTCGTCAGCTCCAACATGCACTACTACGGCGATGTCGAACCGGGCAACGTGATCCAGCAGACGCAGGTGCTCAACCCCTGGTGGCTGTGGCCGTTGCAGGCATTCTGCTTCAACTTCGGCAGCAGCCATGCGATCCACCACTTCGTGGTCAAGGAGCCCTTCTACATCCGCCAGCTCAGCGTGCCCTTCGCCCACAGGGTGATGCGCGAGATGGGCGTGCGCTTCAACGACTTCGGTACGTTCGCCCGCGCCAATCGCTGGACCCGCCGCGACCAGGCGCAAGCGCAACGCACGCAGGCCGCCTGATTCTCATGCGCGGCGCCCTGTGCGCCGCGACGGGCGGGGAAGTTCTTCCTGGCGGATGAGACTCGCCCCGCAATCATCATCCCGACAGTCGGCTAGAATCCCTCTGCGCCTGACCGTTACCGCACGACAGAACAACGTCCACCGGACTCCGGCGCCCTCGCAGTAGCCATGAGGCGCCCGGATGCTCCGCCCACTTCGTTCATTGATGACCCTGCTCTGCCTGGTCTGCGTCCTGCCGGTCTGGGCGGGCGGCGCGTTGCCGCTGCTCAAGCTCGAGGCGGGCGACCTGGACGAGCCGGTCAGCATCGAACGCAGCCTGCTGCTCGAGGACCCCGGCGCCCAGCTGACCGCAAGCGAGGTGCTGCAACGCATCGCCACCCAGGGTCGCGAGGTCGAGGGCACACCGCGTATCGGCTACAGCCGCAGCGCCTGGTGGCTCGCCACGCAGGTGCAGGCCCCGGCGGCGGAGCGCCTGCAACTGATCATCGGACAGACCTTCCTCGACGACCTGGAAATCTGGCTGTACGACGGAGAACGGCCACTGGGGCCGCTCTACAGTGGTTCGAGTCGGGCATTCAGCGAACGTGGCGAACCCTATCCGCATTTCCTGCTCAACCTGCCGCGCCTGGACGCCGGTGTGCACACCCTGCTGCTGCGCGTGCAGAGCCATTCGGCGATCAACCTGCCGCTGCAGCTGGTCGGTGCCGAACAGGGGCAGCAGCTGATCGCCCACAGCTGGCTGCGCAGCGGCCTGCTGATCGGCGCGCTGCTGGCCCTGGCGCTGTTCTACCTGATCCGCTACAGCACGCTGCGCGAGTGGCCGCTGGCCTGTTTCGGCCTGACCTCGCTGAGTACCGCGCTGTACAACGCCAGTATCTACAACCTCGCCGGGCTGCTCTGGCCGCAGTGGCCGATGCTGCCCAAGCTGCTGGTCAACCTGCCCACCGCCGGCATGATGATCTTCAGCTCGCTGTTCATCGCCAGCGCCCTCGGCCTGCGCCTGAAGCGCCTGCGCTGGCTGCGCGACGCGCTGTTCGCCGCCAGCCTGCTGGTCAGCGTCGGCGGCCTGCTGGTGGATCATCCGCGCGCCTATGAGGTGCTGAACCTGCTGATCCTGGCCACCGGCCTGTACCAGTTGCTGCTCCTGATCATCGGCGTCCGCCAGCGCCGCCCTTACGCGCCCGGCTACCTGTTGTGCTGGAGTGCGGCCCTGATCCTGATGCTGCTGGTGCCGCTGGGCCGCGCCGGGCTGGTCCCGCTGCCGGCGGGCTTCTACGCCATGTACGCCTACCTGCCGGCCCTGAGCATGCTGCTGTTCGGCGCCCTGCTGGACAAACAGCTGGAGCGCGTACGCCGCGTGCTGCTGAGCAGCCAGGCCCAGGCCATCGACAACCTGGAGCAGTACCAGGCGCTGTTCCGCCACAGCGGCGAAGGCATCTTCCGCTGCCGCCGCGACGGCAGGCTGCTGGAAGCCAATCCGAGCCTGGCCCGCCTGCTGGGACGCGAGGCACTGCCGACCAGCCTCGACGCACTCGCCCTGCCGAACCTGGTGGGCGAGACGCAGTGGCACGAGCTGCTCTCGCAGCTGGACGCGCGAAGCGGCACCGCCAGCTGCGAATGCCAGCTGTACGACCTCGAACAGCGCCCGCGCTGGGTGTACCTGTCGCTGCACCTGCGTCCGCATCAGGACTGCATCGAGGGCATCGTGGTCGACCTCAGCGAGCGCCGTGCGCTGGAAGAGCGCCTGCAGCAACTGGCCGCACATGACGCGCTGACCGGCCTGCTCAACCGCCGCGAACTGGAACGGCTGCTCGCGGAAACCCTCGGCGGCACCGCCAAGCGCCGCTTCAGTCACCTGCTGTTGCTGGGGCTGGACCGCTTCAAGCAGGTCAACGACCTCTGTGGCCATTCCGCCGGCGATCAGTTGCTCAGGCAGCTCGCCAGCCAACTGCTGCATCAGCTGCCACGGCATGCCGAGCTGGCCCGCGTTGGCGGCGACGAGTTCGCCGTCCTGCTGCGCGAGGTGGACGACGAAGCCGCGCTGGAGCAGGCCGAACAGTTGCGCCGCGGCGTCGAGCAGTTCGTCTTCACCTGGCAGGGACGGCCATTCCGCCTGCACGCCAGCATCGGCATGCTGGCACTCGGCTCCGGGGTGAGCGACTGGGAGACGGCGCTGAACTGGGCCACCAGCGCCAGCCAGCTGGCCAAGCACCAGGGGCGTAACCGCGTACAGCAGTTCAACCCGGCCGATGGCGCCCTGCTCGAACACCAGCGCCAGCTGCAGTGGATAACCCGCCTGCGCGAGGCCACCGAGCGCGGTCATTTCGAGCTGTTCTTCCAGCCGGTCCAGGCGCTGCAGCAGGCCTCCAGCGGCCTGCACTACGAAGTGCTGCTGCGCTACCGCGACCCGCACAACGGCGAC
Organism: Ectopseudomonas khazarica; assembly: GCF_017915135.1. NCBI lineage: Bacteria > Pseudomonadati > Pseudomonadota > Gammaproteobacteria > Pseudomonadales > Pseudomonadaceae > Ectopseudomonas > Ectopseudomonas khazarica. The sequence goes on from NZ_CP068551.1 coordinate 5,118,172, forward strand.
TGGATCAGCCCCGCGCAGTTTCTCGACGCCGCGGCGCGCTATGACTTCCTCGGCGCCATCGATCGCTGGGTGATCCAGCACCTGTGCGCCTGGCTGGCGGCCAATCCACGCCATCTGGCGCAGCTGGCCCAGGTCAACGTCAACCTCAGTGCCAGTTCACTGCTCGACAGCGGCTTCCACCGCCTGCTGCAGGACGAGCTGCAGCGCCACGGCCTGCCGCCCAGCAAGCTGTGCATCGAAGTCACGGAAATGGTCGCCCTGGGTGAACTGGGCGTTTCCGCGCAGTGGATCGAACAGTTGCGCGGCAAGGGTCTGAAGGTCGCCCTGGACGATTTCGGCAGCGGCTTCGCCTCCTACGCCTACCTGCGCCACCTGCCGCTGGACATCCTCAAGATCGACGGCAGCTTCATCAGCGGTATCGAGCGCGACCCGATCAACCAGGCCATGGTCGGCTCGATGCGCCAGATCGCCGGCCAGCTCGGCCTGCTCACCGTCGCCGAGTTCGTCGAGACCCAGGCCAGCCTGGACTGCCTGCGCCGCCTCGGCATCGACTATGCACAGGGCTATTTCGTCGGCCGCCCGCAGCCGCTGCACCTGCTGGCCGACGATGTCCGCCATCACGACACTCAGGACGCCTGATAGAGCTCCACCGGCACCTGCTCCAGCAACGCCACGTTCAGGCGCAGCATGCGCACGCAACGGGCCTCGGCCAGGCTGGCCGGCAGGGCGTTGGCCGGCAGCGCCAGCAGCAGGCCGCTGAGGTTGAGCACCAGCGCCTCGCGGGAGAACACGCCGCTGCCCAGGCCATAGAACGCCGCGATCAGCTCGCGCAGGCCGAACGGCAGGCGCCAGCGGATACGCAGGGCGGAGCCGAAACTCGCCGCACGCCGCTGCATGGCATCGTCGATCTGCGCGTTGCTCAGCTCGCCACCGGCCTCCTGCCAGTCCTGCAGGCTGCGCAGCAGGGCCAGCTCGCCGAGGTTGTGCAGCAGACCCGCCGTGTAGCACAGCTCGGCGTCCAGCTTCAGCTCGGTCGCCAGCCAGCGCGCCAGCTCGGCGCTGCGCCTGGCCCGTTGCCAGGCCTGCGTGGCCAGTTCGGCCAGGCGCGCATCGCGCAGCTGGGCATTGCGCTGCAGCGCCAGTCCCAGCACCAGGTTGAGCGTGCGCGCCACGCCCAGGCGTTGCAGCGCCTGCGCCAGGGTGTGGCAGGGCATGCCCTGGTGCTGCGCCGCCGTGCTGGCGGCAGCGATCAGCAGAGCGGTGATCTGCGGATCGGCGCCGAATACCGCCGCCAGCTCGCCCAGGTCCTGCTCACCCGCCTGCAGGCCCTGGCTGACGGCATTGCGCACATCGCTGAGCAACGGCGCCCCCTGGCCCTCCTCGCGCACCGTGTCGAGAAAGTCCCGCAGCTCGCTGAGCAGCAGCGGCTGCCGCGACTGCGGCTCGCCGCTGGCGACCGGCAACAACCCGCGCAGGCGCTGGCGCAGGCTTTCGGCATTGAAGGGCTTGGCCAGGTAGGCACTGGGCGCCAGCGGGCGCGCGGCGCGCACGCTGCTGGCATCGAGACGACCGCTGATCAGGACGAAGGGCAGTGCCGGCGTACGCGGATGGCGCCGCAGCTGACGCAGCAGCTCGACACCATCGAGCCCGGGCAATTCGCCGTCGGCGATCACCAGATCGGGCAGCCGCCGCTTGCAGCGGGCCAGAGCGGTCTGGCCGTCGCTGACCTGCAGCACGCGCGCATCGCCCCGGACATCGAGCACCAGTTGCTGCAGCAGGTTGGAAGTCCAGGGGTCGGCCTCGGCGATTAGAACTTCCACGGGATGTGCTGAGGCGGTCATGCGACTCTCTGGACGGGAACGAAGGGAGGTTGCCGGGCCGGAGAAAGCTGCACGATGCGTCAGTTTCAGGCCAGAGGCCGCAGTCTAAACCGCCACCTGGGCTGTCGTCAGCCGGCACGGGCCGGCACCCGCCGGGAATGCCTGAGACCTATTGCCGCACGCAGAAACGAAAAAGCCCGCCGGAAGGGCGGGCTTTTTCGACGGAAGGCCGATCAATTACTTGATCTTGGCTTCCTTGTAGATCACGTGCTTGCGTACGACCGGATCGAATTTCTTGATTTCGATCTTGTCGGGGGTGGTGCGCTTGTTCTTGTCGGTGGTGTAGAAGTGGCCGGTACCGGCGCTGGACACCAAACGGATCAGTTCACGCATGACTCTCTCCTTAAACCTTTTCGCCGCGAGCGCGCAGCTCAGCCAGCACTACGTCGATGCCACGCTTGTCGATGACACGCATGCCCTTGGCAGATACGCGCAGACGCACGAAGCGCTTCTCGGACTCGACCCAGAAGCGATGGTGCTGCAGGTTCGGCAGGAAACGACGACGGGTTTTGTTGTTTGCGTGGGAAATGTTGTTCCCGGTTACCGGACCCTTACCGGTAACTTGACAGACTCTCGACATGCCTCAGCCCTCTAAAACCACATGCCCAACCCGGCATGGGTTGGCCGCTTAAACTCAATGTCATTGGCGCTCAGCGCCGCGTTTCTCGAGGGTCTTACCGGGCGCACTGAATAGCGCAAGAACCGGGCCCCTAGAAAAGAGCGCTGCTTTATACCAGAAAGCCCTGGGGGCAACAAGGGAAAGCGCAGGATAAAAAGTCAGGGCGCACCCGCGAACGGCCCTGGGGCCGAGCCTTCGGGGCATTATCCACATTTGACCGCTCGTCGCCTCGCCGAGGTATTCAGCACCCGGCAAATCGACTAGGGTTGCAAGCTTGTCATCCACGCCAGGAATGGAGCCAACCATGCGCCTGCTGCTCGCCACTCTGCTGTGCACCCCGATCCTTGCCCAGGCCGCGACCCTCAGCGTGTGCACCGAAGCCAGCCCGGAAGGTTTCGACGTGGTGCAGTACAACTCGCTGACCACCACCAATGCGTCGGCCGACATGCTGATGAATCGCCTGGTGGAGTTCGACGCCGTGCAGGGCAAGCTGCTGCCGAGCCTGGCGCGCAGCTGGTCGATCTCGGCGGACGGCCTGGTCTACGACTTCCAGTTGCGCGATGACGTGCATTTTCACCACAGCGCCGCCTTCACTCCCAGCCGCAACCTCGATGCCCGGGACGTGGTGTTCAGCTTCCAGCGCATGCTCGACGACCAGCATCCCTGGCACGCGGTCGCCGTCAGCGGCTATCCGCATGCGCAATCGATGCAGTGGCCGAGCCTGATCGCCAGGGTCGAGGCGCCGGACGCACACAGCGTGCGCATCACCCTGAGCCGCCGCGACGCCACCTTCCTGGCCACCCTGAGCATGGGCTTCGCCTCCATCTACCCGGCGGAATATGCCGAGCAACTGCTGGCGGCGGGCACACCGGAGAAGCTCAACAGCGCGCCCATCGGCACCGGCCCCTTCGTCTTCGAACGCTTCCAGAAGGACGCCGCCGTGCGCTACCGCGCCAACCCGGAATATTTTGCCGGCAAGCCCGCCATGGACCGGGTGATCTTCGCCATCACCCCGGACAGCAACGTGCGCCTGCAGAAGCTGCGCCGCGGCGAATGCCAGATCGCCCTGTCGCCGAAGCCACAGGACGTCCAGGCCATCGCCGGCGACGCCAAGCTCAAGAGTGCCCAGACCGCCGCCTTCATGACCGCCTTCGTCGGTATCAACAGCCAGCACCCGCCGCTGGACAAGCCGCAGGTCCGCCAGGCGATCAACCTGGCGTTCGACAAGGCCAGCTACGTCAAGGCCGTGTTCGAAGGCAGCGCCGAGCCGGCCAACGGCCCCTACCCACCGAACACCTGGAGTTACGCCCGCGAGCTGCCCGGCTACGCCCATGAGCCGGAGCGCGCCCGCGCCCTGCTGGCCGAAGCCGGCCTGGCGGACGGCTTCAAGACCACCATCTGGACCCGCCCCAGCGGCAGCCTGCTCAACCCCAACCCCAGCCTCGGCGCCCAGCTATTGCAGGCGGATCTGGCCAAGGTCGGCATCGACGCCGAGATTCGCGTGATCGAATGGGGCGAGCTGATCCGCCGCGCCAAGGCCGGCGAACACGACCTGCTGTTCATGGGCTGGGCCGGCGACAACGGCGATCCGGACAACTTCCTCACCCCGCAATTCGCCTGCGCCTCGGTCGAGTCCGGCCTCAACTTCGCGCGCTACTGCGACAAGGACCTGGACCGGCTGATCGCCGACGGCAAGACCCACAGCGACCAGGCCGAACGCAGTCGCCTCTATCACCAGGCGCAGGCGATCATCCAGCAGCAGGCGCTGTGGCTGCCGCTGGCCCACCCCACGGCCTTCGCCCTGCTCGACGCCAAGGTCGAGGGCTACCGGGTCAGCCCGTTCGGTCGGCAGGACTTCGCCAGGGTCAGCCTGGCCCGCTGACCGGCCGGGCTACATCCACCCCTGCTCGGCCATCGACAGCGGCTCGCCGTCGCCGACGATGAAGTGGTCGAGCACCCGCACCTCCACCAGCGCCAGCGCGTCCTTGAGGCGCCGGGTCAGCACACGGTCGGCCTGGCTGGGATCGGAAACGCCAGACGGGTGATTGTGGGTGAGGATGACCGCCGCCGCGTTGTTGGCCAGCGCACGCCTGACCACCTGCCGGGGGTGGACGCTGGCACTGTCGATGCCACCACGGAACAGCACCTCGAACGCCAGCACGCGATGTTTGGCATCGAGGAACAGGCAGCCGAACACCTCGTGCAACTCGTGGCGCAATTGCGCCTTGAGGTAGTCGCGCACCACCTGCGGACTCTCCAGCGCCGAATCACGGCGCAGACGCTCGGCCAGATGCCGCCTGGCCATCTCCAGCACCGCTTGCAGCTGCGCGTACTTGGCCGGCCCCAGGCCGAGGTGCTGACTGAAGTCAGGCAACTCCGCCTCCAGCAAGGCCCGCAGGCTGCCGAACTCGGCAAGCAGGCGCCGCGCCAGGTCCACCGCACTGCAGCCGGCAACCCCCGTGCGCAGGAAGATCGCCAGCAGTTCGGCATCGGTCAGCGCAGCAGCGCCCTGCTCCAGCAATTTCTCCCGCGGACGCTCCGCCGCGGGCCAGTCGCGAATGCTCATCGAACACCTCCATGTCGAGCCAGGCGCCCGCTGTTCCGCTGCGGGCGCTGTGCTATCGTAGCCCATCTTTTTACACGGGACCGGCCTGGGGAGGCGTTGGTCACGTGGCGCACATCCACCGGTATATAAAAGGCAAGCCTATGCAGCGGCTGTATCGCAAACGCATCATCGTCGGCGTGGGGGGCGGTATTGCCGCCTACAAGAGCGCCGAGCTGGTTCGCCGACTCAAGGATCAGGGCGCCGAAGTCCGCGTGGTGATGACCCAGGGCGGCCGCGAGTTCATCACGCCGCTGACCCTGCAGGCGCTTTCCGGGCACCCCGTCCATCTCGACCTGCTCGACCCGGCCGCCGAAGCGGCGATGGGCCATATCGAACTGGCACGCTGGGCCGACCTGATCCTCATCGCCCCGGCCACCGCCGACCTCATGGCCCGCCTGGCCCAGGGCATCGCCAACGACCTGCTGACCACCCTGGTGCTGGCCACCGACGCCCCGATCGCCCTGGCGCCGGCGATGAATCAGGCGATGTGGCGCGACGCTGCCACCCAGGCCAATCTCGACCTGCTGCAACAGCGCGGCATGCGCCTGTTCGGCCCCGCATCCGGCAGCCAGGCCTGCGGCGACGTCGGCCTGGGCCGCATGCTCGAACCGAACGACCTCGCCAACCTGGCCGCCGACTGCTTCGAGCGTCAGGCGCTGGACGGCCTGCACATCCTGATCACCGCCGGCCCGACCCAGGAAAACATCGACCCGGTGCGTTACATCACCAACCACAGCTCCGGCAAGATGGGCTTCGCCCTGGCCGAGGCCGCCGCCGAAGCCGGCGCCAGGGTCACCCTGGTCAGCGGCCCGGTGCACCTGCCGACGCCGGACCGGGTCAGCCGGATCGATGTGGTCAGTGCCCGCGACATGCTCGCCGCCTGCGAAGCTGCGATGCCCTGCGACGTGCTGATCGCCGCCGCGGCCGTGGCCGATTACCGCCCGGAAGTGGTCGCGCAGCACAAATTGAAGAAAGACCCCAGCAGTGGCGAGGGGATGCTCCTGCAAATGGTGCGCAACCCGGATATCCTCGCCACCATCGCAGGTCGCGACGACCGCCCGTTCAGCGTGGGCTTCGCCGCGGAAACCGAGAACCTGCTCGAATACGCCTCGCGCAAGCTGCGCGACAAGAATCTCGACCTGATCGTCGCCAACGATGTGGCCAATCCCAGCATCGGCTTCAATAGTGAAGAGAACGCCATCACCGTGATCGACCGCGAGCTGCAGCAAACCAGCTTTGCCCAGACCAGCAAGGGCAAGATCGCCCGCCAGTTGATCACACTCATCGCCGACCGTTTGAACAAGAACTGACCATGCACGCTCTGCAAGCCAAGATCCTCGATCCTCGCCTCGGCCAGGAATTCCCCCTGCCGCAATACGCCACCCCGGGCTCCGCCGGCCTCGACCTGCGCGCCATGCTCAAGGAGGACATCGTCCTCGAGCCGGGCCAGACCGTCCTGATCCCGACCGGCCTGTCGATCTACATCGGCGACCCGGGCCTGGCCGCGATGATCCTGCCGCGCTCGGGCCTGGGCCACAAGCACGGCATCGTGCTGGGCAACCTGGTCGGCCTGATCGACTCGGACTACCAGGGCGAGCTGATGGTGTCGTGCTGGAACCGCGGCCAGACGCCGTTCACCATCGCCATCGGCGAGCGTATCGCGCAGCTGGTGCTGGTGCCTGTGGTGCAGGCGCACTTCGAGCTGGTCGAGCAGTTCGACGAAACCCAACGCGGCTCGGGCGGCTTCGGCCACTCCGGCAGCCACTGACCCTTTCCCACAGGACGATCCGCCGAGGAGCACCCACGTGAAACTCTTCAAGCGCAACGCCAAGGAAGCCGACACCTCCGCCGCCATCGTGCCGGAGAAGACCAGGAGCAAGGCGCCGGCGCCGGCCCTGGGCCCATTGCTGCCCGGCTTGCTGGCCACGCTGATCGGCGTGGGCGCCGGCGGCGCGCTGCTCTGGTTCGTCCAGAGCAGCGGTGACCAGGCCCGCCAGGCCGAGCTGACCCAGGCCATCGGCAGCAGCCAGGCCGCGGCGGTGCAGCAGGCGCTCAAGCAGATGCAGGCCGACAGCCTGTCCGCTGCGCGCAACCCCGAGCTGCTGCAGGCCCTGCAGAGCGGCGACAGCCTGCAGGTCAGCGAAGCCGAACGGCGCCTGGGCTACTGGGACGGCGTCATCGATGCCCATCTCAACCGGCGTGGCGAAGCCGTGCAGAACACCAGCCGCGCAGCCCCCATGAACTTCGCCGGGCTGGACATGCTGCGCCGCGCCGAGAGCGGCCAGCAACCCGCCATCGAAGCCTATCGGGTCGGCCAGCGCTGGCTGGCCTATAGCGCGGCAACGCTGCGCATGAGCGAAACCCAGCCGGCCCAGGGCACCCTGCTGCTGGCGTTCGATCTGCAACGCCTGCTCGCGGCACTGCCGCCGCTGCCGGCCGAGTATGGCCAGCTGCAGCTGGTGCAACAGTTCGCCAACACCCCGGCGCAGGTGCTGCTGCAGCGTGGCCAGCCGGGCGCCGGCAACGCCCAGACCTTCGCCACCGGCAATCCCTACTGGAAAGTCACCTTCACCCCCGGCCCCGGCCTGGTGCAGGGCAGCATTCCTCCGCTGATGCTGGCCCTGGCCGCCCTGCTCGCCCTCGGCGGCGCGGTCATCGGCCTGATCCTGGTGCGCGGCGGCCTGCAACGCCAGGTCAACGGCGACGCCAGACAACTCGGGCAAATGCTCAAAGAACTCTCCGCCGGCAAAAACGTCAAAGCCTTCAGCCTCAGCGTGCCAGCACTCGATGCCCTGGCTCAGAGCCTGGCCCGGCTGCCGCGTCGCAGCAGCTCTGAAGGCAGTACCACACCCGCTAAAGGAACAGCTGCGGCTCCCGCCGCTCCGCCCGCTGCCAAGCCCGCCGAGTTGGTCGACCCGCTGTTCCAGGACACCGATATCCTCGATATCGACATTCTCGACGAAGACCAGGATCTCCTGGGACTGGAGCAGAACCCCGCAATGACGACTAGCCAAAGCGCCCCGAAACTCCCCGCCGACATCTTCCGCGCCTACGACATCCGTGGCGTGGTGGGTGACACCCTGACCGCCGAGTACGCCTACTGGATCGGCCGTGCCATCGGCTCGCAGAGCCTGGCCCAGGGCGAACCCAAGGTCATCGTCGGCCGTGACGGCCGCCTCTCCGGCCCGGAACTGCTGCAACAGCTGGTACAGGGCCTGCTCGACTGCGGTTGCGAAGTGACCGATATCGGCATGGTGCCGACCCCGGTGGTGTATTTCGCCGCCAACGTGCTGGAAGGGCGTTCCGCCGTGATGCTCACCGGCAGCCACAACCCGCCGGACTACAACGGCTTCAAGATCATCATCGCTGGCGACACCCTGGCCAACGAGCAGATCCAGGCGCTGAAGACCCGCCTGGACGACAACGACCTGGCCAGCGGCGTGGGCAGCGTGCAGCAGGTCGACGTGCTGCAGCGCTACTTCAAGACCATCCGTGACGACATCGCCCTGGCCAAGCCGCTGCGCGTGGTGGTCGACTGCGGCAACGGCGCGGCCGGCGTGATCGCCCCGCAACTGATCGAAGCCCTCGGCTGCAGCGTGATCCCGCTGTACTGCGAAGTGGACGGCACCTTCCCCAACCACCACCCGGACCCGGGCAAGCCGGAGAACCTTAAGGACCTGATCGCCCGCGTGAAAGCGGAAAACGCCGATCTCGGCCTGGCCTTCGATGGCGATGGCGACCGCGTTGGCGTGGTCACCAATACCGGCAACATCGTCTATCCCGACCGCCTGCTGATGCTGTTCGCCAAGGACGTGGTATCGCGCAACCCGGGCGCCGACATCATCTTCGACGTCAAGTGCACCCGTCGCCTGACCCCGCTGATCAGCGGCTATGGCGGTCGTCCGGTGATGTGGAAAACCGGCCACTCGCTGATCAAGAAGAAGATGAAGGAAACCGGCGCCCTGCTCGCCGGCGAGATGAGCGGCCACATCTTCTTCAAGGAGCGCTGGTTCGGTTTCGACGACGGCATCTACAGCGCGGCGCGCCTGCTGGAAATCCTCAGCCTCGACAAGCGCGAAGCCGAGCTGGTGTTCAGCGCCTTCCCGAGCGACATCTCCACGCCGGAAATCAACATCCAGGTGACCGAGCAGAGCAAGTTCCCGCTGATCGAGCGCCTGCAGCGTGAAGGCCAGTGGGGCGAGGCCAATCTCACCAGCATCGATGGTGTGCGCGTCGACTATCCCAAGGGCTGGGGCCTCATCCGCGCCTCCAACACCACGCCGGTGCTGGTGCTGCGCTTCGAGGCCGACACCCAGGAAGAGCTGGAGCGGATTCAGGATGTGTTCCGCAACCAGCTGCACAAGGTCGCCCCCGACCTGCAACTGCCCTTTTGATCGATTAGTTCCAGGAGCCCCCGCATGACCCTCGAGCGTGACGCCGCCGCCCAGGTTGCCAAGGTACTGTCCGAAGCCCTGCCCTATATCCGCCGCTTCGTCGGCAAGACCCTGGTGATCAAGTACGGCGGCAACGCCATGGAAAGCGAGGAGCTCAAGCAGGGGTTCGCCCGGGACATCGTGCTGATGAAGGCCGTCGGCATCAACCCGGTGGTCGTGCACGGCGGCGGCCCGCAGATCGGCGACCTGCTCAAGCGCCTGTCCATCGAGAGCCACTTCATCGACGGCATGCGCGTCACCGACACCGCGACCATGGACGTGGTGGAAATGGTCCTGGGCGGCCAGGTCAACAAGAGCATCGTCAACCTGATCAACCAGCATGGCGGCAGCGCCATCGGCCTGACCGGCAAGGACGCCTGCCTGATCCGCGCGCGCAAGCTCAAGGTCAGCCGCCAGACCCCGGAGATGACCCAGCCGGAGATCATCGATATCGGCCATGTCGGCGAGGTCACCGGGGTCAACACCGACCTGCTGAACATGCTGGTCAAGGGTGACTTCATCCCGGTCATCGCGCCCATCGGCGTCGGCCCGGACGGCGAGTCCTACAACATCAATGCCGACCTGGTGGCCGGCAAGGTGGCCGAGGCGCTGAAAGCCGAGAAACTGATGCTGCTGACCAACATCGCCGGCCTGATGAACAAGCAGGGCGACGTGCTCACCGGCCTGACCACCGAGCAGGTCAACGAACTGATTGCCGACGGCACCATCTACGGCGGCATGCTGCCGAAGATCAAGTGCGCCCTGGAGGCGGTGCAGGGTGGCGTGACCAGCTCGCACATCATCGATGGCCGCGTACCGAATGCCGTGTTGCTGGAGATCTTCACCGATATCGGCAACGGCACCATGATCAGCAACCGCAAGCGCCCCTGAAAGCCAGCCGCGCTCGCGGCTTGCTGATGCCCCTCTCCTGCTTGCGGGAGAGGGTGTCCATGGATCGGGGAAGGGTCAGGCAGGCGCCACGCTCTGGCAGCCCTGAAGCGGCATCGCCACAGGTTCCGATTAACCCCACAGGGGCACGGGAAACCTCAGCGCCTACGGCTTGCCCTGCGGTTCGCCGAACAGCTCGGCCAGGCGCGCACGATCCGCGGCGAAACCGGCTTCGGCGCGGCCACGCGCCTCCTTGTAGCGTGCAATGTCGCGCTGCAGCCGCTGCTGCTCTTCCTTGAGGTTGTTGATCTGCGCCAGCAGGTTTTCCGGCACCTGCCGGCCTGCACGCTCATGCTCGGCGGCCTGGCTCTGCAGGTTGGCCTGCTGCGTGCGCACCGACTGCAGATTGCCGCGCGCCACGTTGGTGACACTGTCGAGCTCCGCCAGCTTGCGCTCGCGGGCACGGTCGACATCGTTGAGGTTGGTATAGAGACGCAGCAGCTTCGCGTCATTGCTGGCGCGCACCTTTTCGGCCTGCATGCGGGCGAACTCTTCGGCCGTCGGCGCCGGCGGAATCACCCGCACCACACGTCCCTGGTCGTTCAGCACCTCGTAGCCCTTGCCGATGAATTCGGGCGGCACGCCCTGACGGCTGAGCACCGTGACACCCTTGTCGTCGACGTAGCGGTAAAGCTCGGCAGCCACTCCGGACAGCGGCAGTAGCAAGCTCAACAGCAGCGTACAGCGGGTCAGGAGCGGTGCAGACATAGAACGACCTTGTGCTAGGGCTAGATTCCGTACTCGGCGCGATAGGCTTCGACAGCCGGGAGATATTGCTTCAGTTCAGCATCCCCTGCCAGATATTCCAGTACCTGTTGTAGTGACACGATGCTCACTACCGGCATGGCGAAGTCGCGTTCGACCTCCTGGATCGCAGAAAGCTCGCCCTGGCCACGCTCCTGGCGGTTCAGCGCGATCAGCGTACCGGCCGCCTGGGCGCCCTGGCCCTGGATGATCTGCATCACTTCACGGATGGCGGTGCCGGCGGTGATCACGTCGTCGACGATCAGCACCCGCCCTTCCAGCGGCGCACCGACCAGCGTGCCACCCTCGCCATGATCCTTGGCTTCCTTGCGGTTGAAGCACCAGGGCAGATCACGGCCATGATGCTCGGCCAGCGCGACCGCCGTGGTCGCTGCCAGCGGAATACCCTTGTAGGCCGGGCCGAACAGCACGTCGAAATCGATGCCGCTGTCGACGATGGCCGCCGCATAGAAGCGCCCGAGCTGGGCCAGGGCCAGGCCGCTGTCGAACAGGCCGGCATTGAAGAAATAAGGACTGGTGCGCCCGGATTTGAGAGTGAACTGGCCGAAACGCAGAACACCGCGTTCGATGGCAAAGCGAATGAAATCACGCTGGTACGTTTGCATGAAAAGTCCCGGACGGCACGGATTTAGCTAAATGAGGTGAGCTCGGGTATCATACACGCACGTGTTTTTGGGGGCCATTTATGCGGATCATCAGTGTGAACGTGAATGGTATTCAGGCTGCGGCCGAGCGTGGATTGCTCAGCTGGCTGCAAGCCCAGAATGCCGACGTGATCTGCCTGCAAGACACCCGTGCCTCCGCCTTTGAACTGGACGACCAAGCCTTCCAACTGGATGGTTATTTCCTCTATGCATGCGACGGTGAAGTGCCCAGCCAAGGTGGCGTGGCGCTTTATTCGCGGTTGCAACCCAAGGCGGTGATCAGCGGCCTCGGCTTTGAAATGGCCGATCGCTACGGGCGCTACCTGCAGGCCGATTTCGACAAGGTAAGTATTGCCACCCTGCTCCTGCCTTCGGGTCGGGACGGGGACGAGAGCTTGAATCAGAAATTCAAGTTCATGGACGACTTCACCCATTATCTGGACAAGCAACGCCGCAAGCGCCGCGAGTACATCTACTGCGGTTCGCTGCATGTCGCTCACCAGAAGCTGGACGTGAAGAACTGGCGCGACTGCCAGCAGACTCCCGGATTCCTTGCGCCCGAGCGCGCCTGGATGGACGAGGTGATCGGCACCATGGGCTACGTCGACGCCCTGCGTGAAGTCAGCCGCGAAGGCGATCAGTTCAGCTGGTGGCCGGACAACGAACAGGCGGAGATGCTCAACCTGGGCTATCGCTTCGACTACCAGCTGCTGACCCCGGGCATGCGTCGCAGCGTGCGCAGCGCGCGCCTGCCGCGCCAGCCGCGCTTCTCCCAGCATGCGCCGCTGATCGTCGACTACGACTGGATTCTCAGCGTCTGAGCGCAAGGCATGAAAAAGCCGGCATTTCGCCGGCTTTTTACTGCGTGCTCGCCTACTTCACCAGGCGCCAGCTGAAGGGATAGCGGTAGGACTGCCCCTCGTTGGCCTTGATCCCGGCGATGATGGTCAGCACCAGGGCGGCCAGCCCCAGCAGCATGAGCAGCGGGAAGCCGATCACCACCACCATCAGGATGAAGCACACCACGGCGGCCAGGGCGACGCTGATCTGGAAGTTCAGCGCCTCCTTGCCCTGCTCATCGACGAACGGGTCCAGGTCCTTCTTCACCTGCCAGAGGATCAGCGGGCCGAGCAGATTGCCGAAGGGGAACACCAGCCCGAGAAATGCGGCGAAGTGACAGAACATCGCCCACTGACGGGCCTCCTGACTGGGGGTCGGAAGCGGATTCTGCAGTTCATCGTTCATCTGGGTGCTCCTTGCTCGGGAAGATCAGTCGGCCAGCGCGGCTTTCTGCAGCTCGAAGATTTCGTTCATGCCCTTCTGCGCCAGGGCCAGCATGGCATTGAACTCGTCCGGCTGGAAAGGCGCGCCTTCGGCGGTGCCCTGCACCTCGATGAAGCCGCCCGCGTCGGTCATCACCACGTTGAGGTCGGTCTCGGCGGCCGAGTCTTCCAGGTAGTCCAGGTCCAGCACCGGCTCGCCCTGGTAGATGCCGACCGACACCGCGGCGATCATCTGCTTGAGCGGCTCGCCCTTCAGCGAGCCACGCTTCTTCAGCACCTTCAGCGCATCGATCAGCGCCACCATGGAACCGGTGATCGAGGCGGTACGGGTACCACCGTCGGCCTGGATCACGTCGCAATCGACGTACAGGGTGTTCTCACCCAGCTTGCTCATGTCCAGCGCGGCGCGCAGCGAGCGGCCGATCAGGCGCTGGATCTCCAGGGTACGGCCGCCCTGCTTGCCACGGCTGGCCTCGCGCTGGTTACGGTCGCCGGTGGCGCGCGGCAGCATGCCGTACTCGGCGGTCAGCCAGCCCTGGCCCTGACCTTTGAGGAAGCGCGGCACGCCCGACTCGACGCTGACGGTGCAGATCACCTTGGTATCGCCGAACTCGACCAGGACCGAGCCTTCGGCGTGCTTGGTGTAGTTGCGGGTGATGCGAATCGAGCGCAACTGATCGGCGGCGCGGCCACTGGGACGTTTCATCGAGCGATACCTACTTCATTAAGTGAAAACAGCACGCATTATAGGGGGCCGCAGAGCAGGACGACATGCCGAATTGGCAGCGGCAGACGGCAGGCGCGCCCCGGCGGATCAGCCGGGCATGAAATGGGCACGCCCCCTGGGCTACAATCCTGCGTTTTTCGAGCCGAATCCCGCGAGGTACTCCCATGGTTCACAGCATGACGGCCTTTGCCCGCAACGAGCAGGCGACCGCCCACGGCACCCTGAGCTGGGAACTGCGCTCGGTCAATCATCGCTACCTGGAGCCGCACCTGCGCCTGCCGGAAGCCTTCCGCGACCTCGAAGGCGCCGTGCGCGAGGCGCTGCGCCAGGGGCTGTCGCGCGGCAAGGTGGAATGCACCCTGCGCTTCGCCGAAGAGGCGACCGACAAGCAGCTGCAGGTCGACAGCGAGCGCGCACGCCAGCTGATCGCCGCCGCGGAGCAGGTCGCCGCGCTGATCCAGCAGCCCGCCCCGCTCAACCCGCTGGAAGTGCTGGCCTGGCCCGGCGTGCTGGTCGCCGACTCGGCCGACCCGCAGGCCCTCAACGCCGCCGCCCTCAGCCTGTTCGCCGAAGCCCTCGGCGAACTCAAGGCCGGCCGTGCCCGCGAGGGCGCCGAACTGGCCAAGCTGCTGGCTGATCGCCTCGACGCCATTCTCGACGAGGTCGCCGCCCTGCGCGAACTGGTCCCGCAGATGCTGGCCGGCCAGCGCGCCAAGATCGAGACGCGCTTCGCCGAGATGCAGGCCGAGCTCGACCCGCAGCGTCTGGAGCAGGAGCTGGTGCTGCTGGCGCAGAAGAGCGACGTCGCCGAAGAACTCGACCGCCTCAGCACCCACGTCAGCGAAGTGCGCCGCGTACTCAAGGCCGGCGGCGCTGCCGGGCGCCGCCTGGACTTCCTCATGCAGGAACTCAACCGCGAAGCCAACACTCTCGGCTCCAAGGCCTTCGACCCGCGCAGCACGCAGGCTGCAGTGAACCTGAAGGTGCTCATCGAGCAGATGCGCGAGCAGGTACAGAATATCGAGTAACGTCAGCCACACGGCTGCTATCTTTCGTTCAACGCTTTTCCCAGGATCGCTTTCATGGCCACCACCGGCACCCTCTACATCGTTTCCGCACCCTCCGGCGCCGGCAAGACCAGCCTGGTCAAGGCCCTGATCGACAGCGAGGTGCAGATTCGCGTCTCGGTTTCGCACACCACCCGCGCCATGCGCCCAGGCGAGCAGGACGGGGTGAACTATCACTTCGTCGAGCATGCCCAGTTCACTGCCATGATCGAGCGCAGCGAGTTTCTCGAACACGCCCAGGTCTTCGACAACTTCTACGGCACCTCGCAGAAGTGGGTCGAGCAGACCCTGGCCGAGGGCTTCGACCTGATTCTGGAAATCGACTGGCAGGGCGCCCAGCAGGTGCGCAAGCTGATGCCGCAGGCCAAGTCCATCTTCATCCTGCCGCCGACCCAGGAAGCCTTGCGCCATCGCCTGACCAACCGCGGCCAGGACAGCGGCGAGACCATCGAGCGGCGCATGCGCGAGGCCGTCAGCGAGATGAGCCACTACGTCGAGTACGACTATCTGGTGATCAACGACGATTTCAACCATGCCCTGAGCGACCTCAAGGCGATCTTCCGTTGCAACCAGCTGGCGCAATCGCAGCAGCAACAACGCCATGCCGGCCTGCTCAGCGAGCTGCTGGCATAACGGCAGCCACCGGCGTCAAGCCACAAGCCGCAAGTAAAAGCAAGACCGGATTGACGCCTTCTTCTAGCTTGAAGCTTGAAGCTGCTTTACAATATTCAGTCCGCTCGCCCGCTCGGGCCAAGCTTATCCGCACACGTTACGAGGAACACCATGGCTCGCGTTACCGTCGAAGATTGCCTGGACAACGTTGATAACCGCTTCGAACTGGTCATGCTCGCGACCAAGCGTTCGCGCCAACTGGCCACCGGCGGCAAGGAGCCGAAGGTCGCTTGGGAAAACGACAAGCCGACCGTCGTCGCCCTGCGCGAAATCGCTGCCGGCCTGGTCGATGCCGAGATCGTCGCCCAGGAAGACATCGTTGAAGAAGAGCCGCTGTTCGCTGCTTTCGAGGAAGAGGCCAACGAGCCTCTGTAAGTCGATGATGCCGGGTCGAAGTCGCTCGCAGCACGAGGCCAGTCATTCGGGGAGCATCCCATGGCTGGCATAGACGCTCTCGCCGATCGGCTTTCGACCTACCTCGGCCATGACCAGGTCAACCTGGTCCGCCGAGCCTATTTCTACGCCGAACAGGCGCACGATGGCCAACGCCGCCGCAGTGGCGAAGCCTACGTGACCCATCCGCTGGCCGTGGCCAGCATCCTCGCCGACATGCACATGGACCATCAGAGCCTGATGGCCGCCATGCTACACGACGTCATCGAAGACACCGGCATCGCCAAGGAAGCGCTCAACGCGCAGTTCGGCGAAACCGTGGCCGAACTGGTCGACGGGGTCAGCAAGCTGACCCAGATGAACTTCGAGACCAAGGCCGAGGCCCAGGCCGAGAACTTCCAGAAGATGGCCATGGCCATGGCCCGCGACATTCGCGTGATCCTGGTCAAGCTCGCCGACCGCCTGCACAACATGCGCACCCTCGATGCCATGCCGCACGAGAAGAGCCGGCGCATCGCCAAGGAAACCCTGGAAATCTACGCGCCCATCGCCAACCGCCTGGGCATGCACGCCATGCGCGTGGAGTTCGAGGACCTCGGTTTCAAGGCCATGCACCCGATGCGCTCCGAGCGCATCCGCGCCGCCGTGCGCCGCGCCCGGGGCAACCGCAAGGAAATCGTCGCCAAGATCGAGGAGTCGATCCAGCTCTGCCTGCAGCACGAGGGCATGGAAGGCGAAGTCATCGGCCGCGAGAAGCACCTCTACAGCATCTACCAGAAGATGCGCGGCAAGCGTAAGGCGTTCAACGAGATCATGGACGTCTATGCCTTCCGCATCATCGTCGACAAGGTCGACACCTGCTACCGCGTGCTCGGCGCCGTGCACAACCTGTACAAGCCGCTGCCCGGCCGCTTCAAGGACTACATCGCGATTCCCAAGGCCAACGGCTACCAGTCGCTGCACACCACGCTGTTCGGTATGCACGGCGTGCCCATCGAGATCCAGATCCGCACCCGCGAGATGGAAGAGATGGCCAACAACGGCATCGCCGCACACTGGCTGTACAAGTCCAGCGAGGACGAAGCGCCCAAGGGCAACCACGCCCGTGCGCGGCAGTGGGTCAAGGGCGTGCTGGAGTTGCAGCAACGCGCCGGCAACTCGCTGGAGTTCATCGAGAGCGTGAAGATCGACCTGTTCCCGGACGAGGTCTACGTGTTCACGCCCAAGGGCCGCATCATGGAGCTGCCGAAAGGCTCCACGGCGGTCGACTTCGCCTACGCGGTGCACACCGACGTCGGCAATACCTGCATCGCCTGCCGCATCAACCGCCGCCTGGCGCCGCTGTCGCAAGCCCTGGAAAGCGGCTCGACGGTGGAAATCGTCACCGCCCCGGGCGCCCGGCCGAACCCGGCCTGGCTCAATTTCGTGGTCACCGGCAAGGCGCGCACGCACATCCGCCATGCGCTCAAGCAGCAGCGCCGCTCCGAGTCCATCAGCCTCGGCGAACGCCTGCTGAACAAGGTGCTGGCCAGCTTCGACACGCACCTGGAGAAGATCAGCGCCGAGCGCATCCAGACCGTGCTGGGCGAATACCGCCAGGAGGTCATCGAGGACCTGCTCGAAGACATCGGCCTGGGCAACCGCATGGCCTACGTGGTCGCCCGCCGCCTGCTCGCCGAGAGCAGCGACGACGCCCTGCCCAGCAGCGAAGGGCCGCTGGCGATTCGCGGCACCGAAGGCCTGGTGATGAGCTACGCCAAGTGCTGCACGCCGATTCCGGGCGACCCCATCGTCGGCTACCTGTCCGCCGGCAAGGGCATGGTGGTGCACATGGAAAGCTGCCGGAACATCGCCGACATCCGCCACAACCCGGAAAAATGCATCCAGCTCAACTGGGCCAAGGATGTCACCGGCGAATTCAATGTCGAACTGCGCGTCGAACTGGAGCACCAGCGTGGCCTGATCGCCCTGCTGGCCAGCAGCGTCAATGCCGCCGATGGCAACATCGAGAAGATCGGCATGGACGAACGCGACGGGCGCATCAGCGTCGTGCAACTGGTGATCAGCGTGCATGACCGCGTGCACCTGGCCCGGGTGATCAAGAAGTTGCGTGCGCTCAAGGGCGTGATGCGTATCACTCGGGTGCGCGCCTGACACAATCCACCCATTTCCAGCCTGTAGGCTGGGTGCTCGACCCAGCCAGTTCTCACAAGGAGCGATTCATGAGCAAGACCGTCATCAGCAGCGACAAGGCCCCCGCCGCCATCGGCACCTACTCCCAGGCCATCAAGGCCGGCAACACCGTCTACATGTCCGGGCAGATCCCGCTGGACCCGGTGAGCATGGAGCTGGTCGAAGGCTTCGAGGCCCAGACCGTGCAGGTGTTCGAGAACCTCAAGGCCGTGGCTGAAGCCGCCGGTGGTTCGTTCAAGGACATCGTCAAGCTGAACATCTTCCTCACCGACCTCTCGCACTTCGCCAAGGTCAACGAGATCATGGGTCGCTACTTCGAGCAGCCCTACCCGGCACGCGCCGCCATCGGCGTTGCCGCCCTGCCGCGTGGCTCGCAGGTGGAAATGGACGCTATTCTGGTTCTGGAATAAGTCCCGAGGCGGGGCGCACGGCCCCGCCCTTCTCCCCCCTGCATGGAGATCACCATGCGTCTGACAGCTCTGTTGTTAGCCAGCGCCCTGCTGGCCGGCTGCGCCAGCACACCGAACAACGACCCCAGCGGAACCTGGATCAACCAGGCAGCCATCGATGCCGCCAGCGCCAGCGGGCGCCTGCGCGAAGCCCTGCTCGCCTATGGCCCGAACCTGGAATGGCAGATCGACCCGGCGCAGCGACAAGCCAGCTACAGCAACGGTTTCGAGCTGGCAGAAGGCAGGCTGCAGGCCGCCGGCGAAGGCCGCTGGCAGGTCACCTTCTACGGCGACTACCAGGAGCGGCTCAGCGTCGAGGATGGCCAACTGGTGCAGGTGGCCAGCGAGTACTGGCCCGAACAGCAGTTCACCCGCGTCGACAGCAAGGAAGGCCCGGCACCACTGGGCAGCCGCTTCGAGCAGGCCCTGTACCGTGACTACCTGGGTGGCGACTGGCTGATCGAGGAAGGCATCGGCCAGGGTGGCCTGGTGCGCTTCCAGGTCGACGGCCAGGTCGAAGGACTGCCCGGTGCCGAGCGTTTCGCCCTGTGCCTGGCCGGTGATTGCGCGGCCATGAGCGGTGAGAACGACAGCCTCTGGCTCCAGGCGGGCGACCAGGGCAGCCCCTGGCTGTTCGTCCATGAAGGCAACCAGTTGCGTATCTTCGAAGCACAGAACCGTGCCCAGTTCGACGAAATGCCCGAGTACCAGCCAGGCCCGCAGCGCTGGCTGCTCAAGCGCCGGCAACCATGAGCCGGGCGGCGGGCTAGTCGAGCAGCCCGCCCAGCACCAGCGACACCCCCAGCAGCGACAGCAGCGCCCCGCACCCGCGGTCCAGCCAGCGCACCCGCTGCTGCAGCCAGCCGCGCCAGCGCGGATAGGCCAGCAGGCGTACCAGGGCCAGGTCCCAGCCCCAGACCACCAGGGTCATCCACAGCATGGCCAGGAGCAGGCCCCAGCTCGGCATGGCGGCTTCGCGCAGGACACCGAACAGCCCCGCGTAGAACAGCGGCAGCTTGGGATTCAGGCTGCTGGCCAGCAGCCCCTGGCGCAGCCCCCTCGTCCAGCCGCCCAGCGCCACCTGCGCAGCGTCCGGCAGGTGCAGGTCGCGCCGTGACAGCAGTGCCTGCACGCCGATCCAGGCGAAGTAGACCCCACCGACCAGCTGCAGCACCCTCCAGAACGGCCCACCCTGCCCGGGCAGTGCCTGCAGGGCCAGCAGCACCAGCAGCATGCTCAGCAGGTTGGCCAGGGCGATGCCGGCGGCGCACCCGTCCGCCTGGCGACGCCCCTGGCTCAGCGCGGTGCGAATCAGCAGGAAGAAGTCCGGCCCCGGCGACAGCAAGGCGGCAAAGTGGGTACTGGCGACCAGGGCGAACAGCGCGAGCATGAGAGACGACCTCCTTGGCAATGGAGGTCAGTTTCCGGGGAGCCCGGCGCTGCGGTCTTGAAGAAAACTCAGGTCGCGGCAAGACGCCGGAACTGGCCCGGCGTGACGCCGGTGAAGCGCTTGAAGGTCGCGGAGAAATGCGCCTGATCGCAGAAGCCGAGGCCCAGCGCCACCTCCACGGGCGTCTGCTCGCTCAACAGCAGGCGCTTGGCTTCACGCACCCGGCGCTGCAGCAGGTAGGTGTGCGGCGGTACGCCGTAGGCACGACGAAAGGCCTCGATCAGGTGCCGCGGATGGCGCTGCACCAGACGGGCCAGTTCATCCAGGCTGACCGCCTGTGCGTGATGCGCCTCCAGATAGTCTCGCACCCAGGCCGTCATGCCACCGTCGCGTGGCGCGGCACGCACCGCGCGCAGGCCGCCATGGCGGACGAACACCTGCTCGAGCAGCGCCAGCAACTCGCTTTCCAGGGTCAGCGCGTCGCTGTGCTCGAAGGCACTCGCCAGCCGCGCGAGCCCGGCCGCCACCTGGCCATCATCGGCCGGGTTGAGCTCGCGAAACCCCTCGGGCAGGCGCTTACGCCCGAGCAGCGCGGGCAGGCGCGCCTCTTCGACATAGAGCATGCGATAGACCACCCGTGCCGACTCGGCATGCCCGGTGTGCGGCTCCTCGGGGTTCATCAGCGACAGGGTGCCGGCCGGCAGGGCATAGCGCTGCCCCCGGCACTGATACCCGCCGACGCCCTGCACGATGGCGCCGACGGCAAAGGCATCGTGGCTGTGGCGGCCGAACGCCTGCCCGGAGAAGTCGGCGTGGAACAGCTCCACGCCCGGCAACCAGGGCCTGGCCAGCAAGCGGTTACCGGCCAACCTCAGGCGTCCTGCAACATCGCCGCGTAGCCCTCGCGGTAACTGGGGTATTGCGGCGCCCAGCCCAGGGCCCGGGCGCGGGCGTTGCTGCAACGCTTGCTGCCGGCACGCCGGACACGCTGCTCGTCGCTCCAGTGGCTGACACCCAGGCGCTCACGCAGCCAGGCCACCACCTCATGCAGCGCGGCGGGCTCATCGTCGACGCCCAGATAGAGATCGGCCAGCGGCGTGCCGGCGGCGTCCGCCTGCAACAAGGTCGCGAGCAGCCCGGCGGCATCGTCGACATGGATACGGTTGCCATACAGCGGCGGCGTCTCGCTGACGCGATAACCATCACGCACCTGGCTCAGCAGCCACTGCCGGCCCGGCCCGTAGAGACCGGTCAGGCGCACGGCGGTCGCCGGCAGGCCGCTGTCGAGGGCGACGCGCTCGGCCTCGCGCATGATCAGCGCCGAATAGCTCTGCGCCTCGGCCGGGGAATCCTCGTCGATCCACTCGCCCTCCTGCTGGCCATAGACGCCACTGCTGGAGGCGAACAGGATGCGCCGTGGGCGCTGCCCGTGCAGCGCCAGCCAGCCCAGGGTGCGACGCAGCCCGTCGACGTAGGCAGCGCGATAGCCGGCCTCGTCGTGCTGGGTGGCGGCGGCGCAGTAGACCAGGTAGTCCAGGGGCTGCCGTGGCCAGTCCGCCGGGCACGGGTCCGCGTGCAGATCACCGGCCACCGGCTCGATGCCGGCCGGCAGGGCCGCGACGTTGCGGCGCAGCCCCAGTACGCGCCAGCCAGCGTCGGCCATGCGCTGCCCAAGGCGGCTACCGACATCGCCACAACCGACGATCAGCAGACTGTTAGGTGCGGACATGCTCTTCTCCATGACGTTTAGGCGAAGGCGCAGTGTAACAGGCCGCTCAGACACCTCGGCGAGGACGTCAGCGCCCGGCCGCAACAGCTGGAAGGCAGGCTCGCGCCGGCAGCCAGCCTGTTGATCGGACTCGCGCACGCGCCTGCCACGGCAACACATATTGTTCTCAAACAGTCGGTCAGCCCGGTTGGTTCATCGCAATGCAAAGGCTATGCTTAGCGGCAACTTAATGGATAAACACTATGACCCTCACCGAACTGCGTTACATCGTCACCCTCGCTCAGGAACAGCACTTCGGGCGTGCCGCCGAGCGCTGCCATGTCAGCCAGCCGACCCTGTCGGTGGGCGTGAAGAAGCTGGAGGACGAGCTCGGCGTGCTGATCTTCGAGCGCAGCAAGAGCGCCGTGCGCCTGACGCCGGTCGGTGAGGGCATCGTGATCCAGGCGCAGAAGGTACTGGAGCAGGCGCAAGGCATCCGCGAGCTGGCCCAGGCCGGCAAGAACCAGCTGGCGGCGCCGTTGAAGATCGGCGCCATCTACACCGTCGGTCCCTACCTGTTCCCGCACCTGATTCCGCAGCTGCACCGGGTCGCCCCGGACATGCCGCTGTACATCGAGGAAAACTTCACCCATATCCTGCGCGACAAGCTGCGCACCGGGGAGCTGGACGCGATCATCATCGCCCTGCCCTTCCAGGAGGCCGATGTACTGACCAAGCCGCTGTACGACGAGCCGTTCTACGCGCTGCTGCCGGCCGGCCACCCCTGGGCGGAGATGGAAACCATCGACACCAAGCTGCTCAACGACAAGAGCCTGCTGCTGCTCGGCGAGGGCCACTGCTTCCGCGACCAGGTGCTGGAAGCCTGCCCGACGCTGCGCAAGGGTGGCGACGACCACGGCAAGCACACCACGGTGGAATCCAGCTCGCTGGAGACCATCCGCCACATGGTCGCCTCCGGCCTGGGTGTGTCGATCCTGCCGTTCTCGGCGGTCGACAGCCACCACTACGCCCCTGGCGTGATCGAGGTGCGTCCGCTCAGCGCGCCGGTGCCCTTCCGCACCGTGGCCATCGCCTGGCGCGCCAGCTTCCCGCGGCCCAATGCCATCGAAGTCCTGGCCGACTCCATTCGCCTGTGCTCGGTCGCTCGCAGCCCGCAGACCAAGAGCGCCTGAGGTCCAGAGTGACGGAGCTGTCAGCGGTTTCCGTGACCGCGCTGAAAGGCGTGGGTGCCGCGCTGGCGGAAAAACTCGCCAAGGTCGGCCTGGAAAACCTGCAGGACGTGCTGTTCCACCTTCCGCTGCGCTACCAGGACCGCACACGCATCACCCCCATCGGCGCGCTGCGCCCCGGCCAGGACGCGGTGGTCGAGGGCATCGTCGCCGGTGCCGACGTGGTCATGGGGCGTCGCCGCAGCCTGCTGGTGCGCCTGCAGGACGGCAGCGGCACCCTGAGCCTGCGCTTCTTCCATTTCAGCCAGGCGCAGAAGGAAGGCCTCAAGCGCGGTACCGCGCTGCGCTGCTACGGTGAGGTGCGTCCAGGGGCCACCGGCCTGGAGATCTACCACCCGGAGTACCGCGCGCAGAGCGGCGACGAACCGGCGCCGGTGGAACAGAGCCTGACCCCCATCTACCCGACCACCGAGGGCCTGACCCAGCAGCGCCTGCGCCAGCTCAGCCAGCAGGCGCTGGCACGCCTCGGGCCACGCAGCCTGCCGGACTGGCTGCCCGATGAGCTGGCCCGCGACTACCGCCTGGCGCCGCTGGACGAAGCCATCCGCTATTTGCACCGCCCGCCGCCCGACGCCGATGTCGAAGAGCTCGCCGAAGGCCGCCACTGGGCCCAGCACCGTCTGGCCTTCGAGGAACTGCTGACCCACCAGCTGTCGCTGCAACGCCTGCGAGAACAGGTGCGCGCCCAGCAGGCGCCAGCCCTGCCGCCGGCACAGAAACTGCCGGCGCAGTATCTGAAGAACCTGGGCTTCGCCCCGACCGGCGCACAGCAACGGGTCGGCGCCGAGATCGCCTACGACCTGGCGCAAGGCGAACCCATGCTGCGCCTGGTGCAGGGCGACGTTGGTGCCGGCAAGACGGTGGTCGCCGCCCTGGCTGCGCTGCAGGCGCTGGAGGCCGGCTACCAGGTGGCACTGATGGCCCCCACGGAGATTCTCGCCGAGCAGCACTTCCTCAACTTCAGCAAGTGGCTGGCGCCACTCGGGCTGGAGGTCGCCTGGCTGGCCGGCAAGCTCAAGGGCAAGGCGCGCGCCAGTGCGCTGGAGCAGATCGCTGCCGGCTGCCCCATGGTGGTGGGCACCCATGCGCTGTTCCAGGACGAGGTGAAGTTCAAGCGCCTGGCCCTGGTGATCATCGACGAACAGCACCGTTTCGGCGTCCAGCAACGCCTGGCCCTGCGCCAGAAGGGCATCGACGGGCGCCTGAGCCCGCACCAGCTGATCATGACGGCCACCCCCATCCCACGGACCCTGGCGATGAGCGCCTACGCCGACCTGGACACCTCGATCCTCGACGAGTTGCCGCCTGGACGCACGCCGGTGAACACCCTGGTGATCGCCGACAGCCGCCGCATCGAGGTGATCGAGCGGGTGCGCAATGCCTGCCAGCAGGGGCGCCAGGCCTACTGGGTGTGCACCCTGATCGAGGAATCCGAAGAACTCACCTGCCAGGCAGCCGAGACCAGTTTCGAAGAGCTTTCCGCCGCCCTCGGCGAACTGCGCGTGGGCCTGATTCACGGGCGCATGAAGCCGGCCGAGAAAGCCGCCGTGATGGACGAGTTCAAGCAGGGCAAGCTGCAGCTGCTGGTCGCCACCACGGTGATCGAGGTAGGCGTCGACGTGCCCAACGCCAGCCTGATGATCATCGAAAATCCGGAACGCCTCGGCCTGGCGCAACTGCACCAGCTGCGCGGCCGGGTCGGCCGGGGCAGTGCAGCCAGCCATTGCGTGCTGCTCTATCATGCACCCTTGTCACAGCTGGGTCGTGAACGCCTGGCCATCATGCGTGAAACCACCGACGGTTTCGTCATCGCCGAGAAGGACCTGGAGCTGCGCGGCCCCGGCGAAATGCTCGGTACGCGGCAGACCGGCCTGCTGCAGTTCAAGGTCGCCGATCTGATGCGCGACGCCGACCTGTTGCCCGCCGTTCGCGACGCGGCACACGCTCTTTTGGAACATTGGCCGCAACATGTGGCTCCATTGTTGGAACGCTGGTTGCGTCACGGCCAGCAATACGGTCAAGTGTGAGCCCGTTCACAGGACAACCGTCGCCACGAACCTTTGCGCAAGTCCCCGCTGGTTATACTCCGGGGTAGACGCGTCACTGCCGGATACCGATATGACTGAAGCCGCCCTCGCCCCCAACGCCACGCCGCAGCCGCCCAGCGTCATCCTGCAGCTGCTGGAAAAACTCGCCGTGCCCTACCAGGTACGCGCCGAGAGGCCCGGCCTGCCCGCCGCCGCACGCCTGCAGGCGGTGCTGCTGGACGACGCCGTGGGCGCCCTGCTGGTGCTCTATCCGCGCAGCCAGCTGCTCGACCTCGGTCGCCTGGCCGAACTCACCGGGCGCCAGCTGACCGCGGTCAAGCCGGAACGCCTGGAGCGCATGCTCGGCAAGCACAACCTCGCGGCGCTGCCGGGCCTGCCGCCGCTGACCAGCTCGCCCTGCCTGTACGAGGAGCGCCTGCTGCAGGCGCCCAGCCTGCTGATCGAGTCCGGCCAGCCCGGCGTGCTGCTGGAGATCCCCACCGAGGCCTACAAGAGCCTGCTGAGCAAGGCCAGCGCGGCACGCTTTGGCGAGCCGGTGAGCGCGATCAAACCCAACCTCGACCGTCCGCACGACGACCGCGCGGAAATCACCCAGGCCGTGCAGGCCTTCACCGCACGGCGCATCCAGCAGCGCCTGGAAGAGACCATCGAGATTCCGCCACTGCCGGAAACCGCGCAGAAGATCATCAAGCTGCGTGTCGACCCCAACGCCACGGTGGACGACATCACCGGCGTGGTCGAGACCGACCCGGCACTGGCCGCCCAGGTGGTCAGCTGGGCGGCCTCGCCCTACTACGCCGCGCCCGGCAAGATCCGCTCGGTGGAGGACGCCATCGTCCGCGTGCTGGGCTTCGATCTGGTGATCAACCTGGCGCTGGGCCTGGCCCTGGGCAAGACCCTCAGCCTGCCCAAGGACCAGCCGCAACACGCCACGCCCTACTGGCAACAGGCGATCTACACCGCAGCGGTGATCGAGGGCCTGACCCGCGCCATGCCGCGCGCGCAACGCCCCGAGGCGGGCCTGACCTACCTGGCCGGGCTGCTGCACAACTTCGGCTACCTGGTGCTGGCGCACGTCTTCCCGCCGCACTTCTCGCTGATCTGCCGCCACCTGGAGGTCAACCCGCATCTGCCGCACAGCTATATCGAGCAGCACCTGCTGGGGATCACCCGCGAGCAGATCGGCGCCTGGCTGATGCGCCACTGGGACATGCCGGAAGAGCTGGCGAACGCCCTGCGCTTCCAGCACGACCCCGACTATGCCGGCGACGGCGCCGCCTTCGCCAACCTGGTGTGCCTGGCGGTCAGCCTGCTGCGCAACCGCGGCATCGGTGCCGGGCCACAGAGCGAAATTCCCGATGAACTGTTCGAGGCACTCGGCCTGACCCGCGACAAGGCGGAAGACGCGGTGAGCAAGGTACTCAGCGCCGAAGTCGCCCTGCGCGAGCTGGCAGCGCAGTTCAACCCCAGCCACTGAGGGCGCGGGGTCACTGCGCGGGCGCAGCCCCCTTGCGCAGCTGTTCGCGGCGCTCGGCGAACAGCTGCGGCACCACCTCCAGACTGACGGCCAGCAACTGGCTGACGCTGGCCTGCTCGTACAGGCTGGCGTACTCGGCCAGCTGGTCACTGGGCATCTGCCGGTAGGCATAGAGCATGAAGGATTCCACGGCCTGCTGGCTGGACTGGCGAATCGCATCCGCCTGGGTCTGCGTCTGGCGCTGCAGCTCAGCCTCGTCGAGGTTCTCGCCACGCGCCCTGAGCGCCAGCAACGCCTGGGTCTTGCCGACTTCGTAGCGCAGCAGGCTGGCCAGCTCGGTGGTGCGCGCCGCCGCATCCAGACGCCTGATCAGCTCCACCCGCGCGCCACGCGGCGGCCGCTGCTGCAGGCGCTGGCGATATTCGCCGAGCACTTCCGGCTGTTCGCCGACCGCCCGCTCGGCGGCGGTGAAACGCTGCGCGAGGGGGCCGTCGAGACGCGCACGGGCCTGTTCGGCCTGGTCTTCGTCGAGTCGCTGCCCGACCCGCTCGGCCAGGTCCAGGCAGAACGCCTCACCCGCGAACAGCTGGGCAAGGCGCTTCTGTTCGCTCTCACCCTGGCCGCGCTGCAGCAATGGCAGGCTCTGCTCGCACAGCAGGTGGATGCCGGCCAACTCGAACAGCGGCAGCAGGGTCTTGCTTGAGCTTGGCTCGGCCCGCACGGCGGTCGCGGCCAGCAACAGCAGGGGCAACAGGAAAAGGCGCATGGTCGGGCGTTCCACGATGACTTGCCTGGCAAGCCTAACCAAAGCGCGGCGTGGCGGCCAGCCGCGAGCCGCCCGGTTGCCGATCAGGCCGCCTTTTTCGGCGCCTCGGCCTTTTTCTTCGGCGTCAGGTACTTGGTCAGGCCCTGGAACCACATCACCAGCGCCGGGTTGCCCTGGATCTGGATGTCCTTGTTCTGGATACCCTGCATGAAGGCCAGCTGCTTGTTCTTCGCGGTCATGGTTTCGAAACCGTAGACGGCGTCCTTGAAGCCGATGGCGAACGCCGGCTCGGCAGTGCTGCCACGCTTGCTGCTGACGCGCTGGCCGGAGACGATGAAGTGACGGGCGACCTTGCCGTCCAGCGTGTGCAGCTGGAAGACCATGTCGCGGCCTTCGAGTTGCTGGCGGAACGCCGGGTTGTCACGACTGGCCTTGGCCATCAGGCGGCCCAGCATCCACAGAAGAAAACGGAATTTCATGCACAGGCCCTCGTGATCGAAGATGATGGGCGCGCATTGTAGTGGTTTTCTCGCAAGACTACAGCCTGTCGAAAGCATGGCTGCAATGGCGAGGACGCAGCCGGGCTGCGGAGGGGGAGCCCGGAGCCGAGCGGCTCCGGGCGATGGGCTCAGTTGACCGCGTCTTTCAGGGACTTGCCCGGTTTGAAGGCGACGGTATTGCTGGCCTTGATCTTCACCGGCTGGCCGGTTTGCGGGTTCTTGCCCGTACGTGCGCCACGATGACGCTGGACGAAAGTACCGAAGCCAACCAGGGTCACACTGTCCTTGCGGTTCAGTGCGCCGGTGATTTCTTCCAGTACGGCGTTGAGTACACGATTGGCCTGATCCTTGGTCAGATCAGCCTTTTCGGCGATGGCGGCGGCGAGTTCCGGTTTACGCATAGATGCCTCTTTGACGGTTTTTTGTTGTTGTGTCCGTGCTGTCCTTCCAGAACAGCGCCCAAGGCGCCGCAACAGCTCTGCGCTGCGGCAGACCCTTGGGAGAATGGCATGCCGCATCGCACTGCGCCAGTCTCATAGGACAGTTTAGTCAGGCAATTTCGTGGCGTATCCGACAGAACGGCAGGCAATCATGCCAGCAGCGCGGGCAGTTCCTTGTTCAGGGCCAGTTTCTCCTGCACCGCCGCACCGGTCAGCGCGTAGCCCAGCAGCGCCCCGGAAGCATCGCGGCAGAGCGCCTTGATGTCGCTCCCCGAACCCTCGACCGTCCACTCGCCCTGGCTGTCGCGCGGCGGCGGCGAGACGACCAGCGGGCACACCGGCGTCTTCACCGTCACCGGCATCGGCCCATAGCTGACGGCGGTCGGCTCGCCGGCCAGGGTCTTGGCCAAGGCACGGGCACAGGCCATCAGCGGCATGACGTAGAGCAGGTTGAGGCCATCGACCTCGGCGCAGTCACCCAGCGCGTGGATGTTGGCGTGCGAGGTCCGCAGCTGACGGTCGACCATCACCCCGCGATTGACGTCGAGACCGGCAGCAGCGGCCAACGCGATACGCGGACGCAGGCCGACGGCGGAGACCACCGCATCGCACTCGATCTGCGTGCCATCGGCCAGCACGGCCTGCAACGCATTGCCCTGGTGGTGCAGGCTGGCCAGCACCGGACCCAGGTGGAAGCGCACCCCCAGCCCCTCCAGGCCGGCCTGCACCGCAGCGGCCGCCGCCGGGTGCAACAGGCCGGGCATCACCTGCTCACAGGGCGCCAGCAGTTCCACCTGATAGCCGCCCGCGCTGAGGTCATTGGCGAATTCGCAGCCGATCAGGCCGGCCCCGAGAATCAGCACCCGGCGCTTGCCGACTACGGCATCACGGAAACGGGCGTAGTCTTCGAGATCATTGATCGGGAAGATCGCATCCTGGGCATCGCCCTCCACCGGCACGCGAATCGGCTCGGCGCCCCAGGCCAGCACCAGGTCACGGTAGGGCACCGCCTCCTCGCCGATCCACAGGCGCTTGTGGCCCGGGTCGATACCGGTGATGCGGGTGTGGGTGCGGATTTCCGCCTTGAGCTGCTCGGCCATGGCGCCGACCTCGGCCATGGCCAGGCCATCGGCGTCCTTGTTCTTGCCGAAGCCGGTGGACAGCATCGGCTTGGAGTAGGAACGCCCGTCGTCAGCGGTGATCAGCAACAGGGGCGTCTCGCTGTCGAGCTTGCGCCACTCCTTGGCCAGGTTGTAGCCGGCCAGGCCGGTACCGACGATCACTAGGGGTGCGCTCATGCATGAATCCTCGCTGCGAAAACGACACGACGGCCAGGCGGCCGTCGTCGTGAATCAATGAGAAGCCGCTGGAAACGGCGGCCAGACTCGGAAGGTGCTGACAAAGGTCAGGCAAGACGCAGCAATTTGTCAGCGCCCCCTCAGACGATCTCGATCATCTCGAAGTCGACCTTGCCCACGCCACAGTCCGGGCAGACCCAGTCGGCCGGCACGTCTTCCCAGGGCGTACCGGGTGCAATGCCCTCCTCGGGCAGCCCCAGAGCCTCGTCGTAGATGAAACCGCAGACGATGCATTGCCACTTGCGCATGGTACAGGCCTCCTCGAGAGATGGCGGACACACCCTACTGGATCGTACCGCGACTGGCTAGCCAGTCGGAGGTTGGGCACGCCAGAGCATAGGCCATCGACACGGCGTGCGCGCCACGTCTCAGCCGGCCAGCATGCGCCCGGTTTCCTCCAGGTTGATGTGCCACTGCAGCGCTTCGCGGAGGATGTGCGGGGTGTGCCCGCCACGGGCACAGGCGCGCTCGAAGTAGTCGCCGAGCGGCCCCCGGAAGTCCGGATGCACGCAGTTGTCGATCACCGCCCGGGCGCGTTCGCGCGGCGCCAAGCCACGCAGGTCGGCCAGGCCCTGCTCGGTGACCAGGATGTCGACATCGTGCTCGCTGTGATCGACGTGGCTGACCATCGGCACCACGCTGGACACCGCCCCACCCTTGGCGATCGACTTGGTGACGAAGATCGCCAGGTGGGCGTTGCGGGCGAAATCGCCGCTGCCACCGATGCCGTTCATCATCCTGGTGCCGCCGACGTGGGTGGAGTTGACGTTGCCGTACAGGTCGAACTCCAGCGCCGTGTTGATGCCGATGATGCCCAGACGGCGCACCACCTCGGGGTGGTTGGAGATTTCCTGCGGGCGCAGCACCAGGCGCTCCTTGTAGCGCTCGAGATTGCCGAACACATCGGCATTGCGGCGCGCCGAGAGGGTGATCGAGCTGCCTGAGGCGAAGGCCAGCTTGCCGGCATCGAACAGGTCGAAGGTGGAGTCCTGCAGCACCTCCGAGTACATGCTCAGGTTCTCGAATGGCGAATGGATCAGCCCGCACATCACCGCATTGGCGATCGAGCCGATACCGGCCTGCAGCGGGCCGAGGCTGTTGCTCATGCGCCCGGCATCGACCTCGCGCTGGAAGAAGGCGATCAGGTGGTCGGCGATGGCCTGCGTCTCGACGTCCGGTGGCAGCACGGTGGACGGCGAGTCGGGCTGGTCGTTGACCACGATGGCGACGATCTTCTCCGCCGGGATCGGGATCGCCGTGCTGCCGATACGGTCGTCGACGCGGGTCAGCGGGATTGGCGTGCGCGTCGGCCGGTAGGTGGGGATGTAGATGTCGTGCAGGCCCTGCAGGTTCGGGTTGTGCGCCAGATTGATCTCGACGATCACCCGCTCGGCGAAGATGGCGAAGCTGGCCGAGTTGCCCACCGAGGTGGTCGGCACGATGTGCCCCTGCTCGGTGATGGCCACCGCTTCGATCACCGCGATGTCGGGCTTCTTCAGCTGGTGGTTGCGCAGCTGTTCGACGGTCTCGGAGAGGTGCTGGTCGATGAACATCACGCGGCCGTCGTTGATCGCC
Organism: Ectopseudomonas khazarica; assembly: GCF_017915135.1. Classification (NCBI taxonomy): domain Bacteria; kingdom Pseudomonadati; phylum Pseudomonadota; class Gammaproteobacteria; order Pseudomonadales; family Pseudomonadaceae; genus Ectopseudomonas; species Ectopseudomonas khazarica. Next base: position 5,149,362 of record NZ_CP068551.1, read on the forward strand.
TTGCGCAGCGTGGCATCGACCTGGAACGGCATGCGCCGGGCCAGCACGCCGGCTTCGGTCAGCTGCTTGTCGAGGTCGTTGCCGAGGCTGGCGCCGGTCATCAGGCTGATGCTCAGCGGGGCCTGGCGCGCACGCTCGGCCAGCGCCAGCGGCACCGCCTTGGCCTCGCCGGCACGGGTGAAACCGCTCATGCCGACGGTCATGCCGTCCTCGATCAGGGCGGCCGCCTCGGCCGCAGTCATCACCTTGTCCAGCAGCGAAGGCTGGCGCACACGATCTGCATACATCGGGAACCTCGACAGGCGGGGATAGCACGGAGGGCGAGCAGTCTAGTGGCCGCACTGCCTCGCGCCTCTACCACGAAAGTAGGATTGAACCCTCTAGAACGGGCCTTTCGTCGGATTTCGAGGCAACCGGACAGAAGCAAAGTGCCATCTCCGGCCTGACGCAATCGGAGCACTGGCCGACGCCCACACGTATGTCCACGCGGTCCGACTTCGGCAGTATCGCCAGGCCTCGGCAGCGGATAAGCCGTGCTCACCCATAACAACAAGAGGCTTGCACCGATGAACCTCGTCCTTTGTGCGGCGTCCCTGGCGCTGCTCGGCCTGACCCTCTGGGTGCTGTTGCGCTGGGGTCGCCTGCGCTGCACCGGCAGCGAGCCGGTCGGCCTGTTCACCTTCCTGGCGATCCTCTTCACCTCCGGGCTCGACATGGGGCTGATCATCTTCCCGATGACCGAATTCCCGATCTACGCCAGCGAGCAGCCCTACCAGTTCTCCAACCCGCTGGCGGTCGCCTTCGGCTTCTGGGGCTTCCTGATCTGGGCCATGTACTTCGTCACCACCTTCTACTTCTGCGTGATCGAGCCCAGGGTGCGCCTGTTCGAACTGCGCCCGGTGAAGCTGGTGAACAACCTGGTGATCGTCTCCACCTGCGCCTTCACCGCGTACCTGTTCCTGGTCAACATCGCCTGGTACGCGCCGGAGATCAGCGAAACCTGGCAGTACCTGACGGTGGTCGCCATCCTGCTCGCCGCGATCTATTCCAGCACCGACATCCGCTAGCTGAAGGTACTCAGCGTGGCCTCCACCTGGCTGTTCTTCGGCCTGATCCTGGCGATGGCCATCGTCGGCGGGGTCGGCCCGGACAGCTTCGCCCGGGCGGCCGGCGACATCGGCAGCGGCTACTTCGCCAAGCTGCCGCACTTCGTCGTGCCGCTCAGCGACTATCACGCCTTCTACCTGTTCTGGTGGTTCGCCTGGAGCATCATGATCGGCCAGTTCGTCTCGCGCTTCGTCGGCGGGCTGAAGACCTACCAGCTGCTGCTGGCGCTGCTGATCATCCCGTCGATTCCCCTGGCGATCTGGTTTGCCGTGCTCTACCACTACTTCACCGATGGCATCGCCATCGCGCCACTGTGGAAGCTGGCGATGCTCGCGGTCGGGGTGATCTTCGTGATCAACTCGGTGGACTCCCTGGTGCGCCTGTACAGCGACAACCTGGGGCTCAGCGTGCAGCGGCTGGGGCGTGCGCGCTTCATCGCCTGCCACTTCGTCCTGCTCGGCGCGCTGGTGCTGACGTTCCGCTTCACGCCGTTCGAGATTCAATGGGTCGGGCTGACGGTCATCGGCCTGTATGCCGCCACCCTGGGGCTGCTCGCGCTACGCTGCCGCCCTGCCCTGCAGAGCATCGGCGGCCGCTCGGTCAGTCGAGCTTGAGGACCTTGGCCAGCACCACCTTGGGGCCTTTCATCTTCTTGACGATGATGCGCAGGCCGTCGGTCTCCAGCACTTCCTCCTCCTCGGGCATGCGCTTGAGGGTCTCGTAGATCAGGCCGGCCAGGGTCTCGGCCTCGATGTGGTCGAGGTCGACACCGAGCAGGCGCTCGACCTTGGCCAGCGGCGTGTCACCGCGTACCAGCAGCTTGCCCGGCTGGTATGCCAGGATGCCGCGCTCGGCCTTGCGGTGCTCGTCCTGGATGTCGCCGACCAATGCCTCCAGCACATCCTCCATGGTCAGGTAGCCGATGACCTTGCCGTCGGCTTCCTCGACCAGCGCGAAGTGCGCACCGCCCTGGCGGAACTGCTCGAGCAGCTGCGACAGCGGCATGTGCCGGCTGACCCGCTCCAGGGGATGCATCATGTCGCCGAGCTTGAGCGCCGAGGGCAGCATTTCCAGCAGCGACAGCTGCAGCAGCAGGTCCTTGATGTGCAGCACGCCGACGAACTCTTCCTTGCTCTCGTCGTAGATCGGATAGCGGCTGTACTTGTGCCGGCGGAAGGTGGTGAACACCTGGTCCAGGCTGGCGTTGAGTTCCAGGTAGACCAGATCCTCGCGCGAGTTGGCCCAGTCCACCACTTCCAGCTCGCCCAGTTCGACGGCCGAGGCCAGCACGCGCAGGTCCTGGTCGCTGTCGGCGCTGGCGCGGCTGGAGTGCAGGATCAGCTTCAGCTCTTCGCGGCTGTAGTGGTGTTCATGATGCGGGCCGGGCTCGCCCTGCCCGGCGATGCGCAGGATGGCGTTGGCGCTGGCGTTGAGGACGAAGATCGCCGGGTACATCAGCCAGTAGAAGGCGTACAGCGGCGCCGCCGTCCACAGCGACAGCAGCTCCGGCTTGCGAATCGCCCAGGACTTGGGCGCCAGCTCGCCGATGACGATGTGCAGGTAGGAGATGATGGCGAACGCAGTGAAGAAGGCGATGCCGTGGATCAGCGCCGGCGAATCGATACCCAGTGCCGCCAGCAGCGGAGTCAGCAGCTCGGCGAAGGCCGGCTCACCGACCCAGCCCAGGCCCAGCGAAGCCAGGGTGATGCCCAGCTGGCAGGCCGAGAGGTAGGCGTCCATCTGGTTGTGCACGGTGCGCAGGATGTGCCCGCGCCAGCCATGCGCCTCGGCCAGCGCGTCGACCTTGGTGGCACGCAGGCGCACGATGGCGAACTCGGCGGCAACGAAGAAGCCGTTGAGCAGGACCAGAAACAGGGCGAACAGCATGAGGCCGAAGTCGGCGAGATAGGTGGAAACGGAGAGGCTCGTGGAGGGGTCCATGAAGGTTCGGGTTGGCCAATGATCGCTAGAGGGTGGAGCCTCGCCGCGCCGAATGCAAGCATTCAGCGGGCGCGCTGCACCACCTGGGCCGGGGCGAAGTGACAGGTGAAGGTACTGCCGCGGCCCAGCTCGCTGCCGATCTCCAGGTTGCCGCGATGGCGCAGCAGCACATGCTTGACGATCGCCAGGCCCAGCCCGGTGCCGCCCGTGTTGCTGGCACGGCTGGAGTCGACGCGGTAGAAACGCTCGGTCAGGCGCGGCAGGTGCTTGGCGTCGATGCCCATGCCCGTGTCGCTGACGGCCAGGTGCGCGCCCTTCTCGTCACCCCACCAGCGGATGCGGATCTCGCCGCCGGCCGGCGTGTACTTGACCGCGTTGAACACCAGGTTGGAAAACGCGCTGCGCAGTTCGGCCTCGCTGCCCTTGAGCTTGAGGTGCGGATCGGCCTCCAGGCTGATGCGATGCAACTGATCGGCTGACAGCGCCTGGGCGTCGTTGCGGATCGACAGCAGCATCAGGTCGACCGCGACCGGCTGATTGTCCGAGGGATAGTCCGTGGCCTCCAGCTTGGCCAGCAGCAGCAGGTCGTTGAGCAGCGTCTGCATGCGCGCGCCTTGCTGCTGCATCTGCTGCAGGGCACGCAGCCAGCGCGGATTGACCGCTTCGACGTTGTCCAGCAGGGTCTCCAGATAGCCGGCGATCACCGTCAGCGGCGTGCGCAGTTCGTGGGAGACGTTGGCGACGAAGTCCTTGCGCATCTGTTCCAGCTGATGGAGACGGGTGACATCACGCACCAGCAGCAGATGCTCGCGGTTACCGTAGCGGGTGATATGGAACTGCAGGCGCCGACGGTCATTGACCGGCGAGGGAATCTCCAGGGCATCGGCATAGTTGCCGCGCTCGAAGTACTCCTTGAAGCGCGGGTCGCGCACCAGGTTGGCCAGCTGCTGGCCACTGTCCTGGGGGGTTTTCAGGCCCAGCAGGGTCTCGGCGGCACGGTTCCACCATTCCAGGTTGCCCTGGCTGTCGAGCATCACCACCGCATCCTTGAGCGCAGCGGTGGACTCCTGCACGCGGTCGATCACCGCCTGCAGGCGGCCACGCGCCTTCTGGTTGCGCCGTTGCAGGTGGTAGATGCTGTCGAACACCTCACCCCACAGGCCGTAGCCGTCCGGTGGCGGTTCGTCGGGTTTGTGCTCGCGCAGCCATTTGTGCAGGCGCAACAGCTGGCTGAGGGTCCAGCCCAGGTGAATGGCCAGGCCACACGCCAGCACCCAGGCATATTCGCCGGTGACGAAACCCAGCAGCAGGCAGGCGCCGATCAGCAGCAACAGCCGGCGCACCACGGCACCACGCCAGTCTTGATTCACGATGGAACGCATCCTTGTCTGAAGAGCGAGCTCGCAGCAGCGGCTTCACGAGCTTGCGAGCTGGAGCCATGCAATACCGATGACGCCCCCGCGCAGGCAACTGAGGAACGCTCGGCGTCGCGGGCGATTGTACGTCTGTACATGCGCATTACTCACCACGTTCGCCCTTAGGGGCCTCACCAAACTACGTTGGCCGCTCGCGGCCTGCCGGACCTGTTCTCGACGCGGCAGGGCCGACGCGCAGCACCAGCGGCTCAGCCTTTGGTGGAGAAACGATAGCCAGTCCCGCGCACGGTTTGTACCAGGTTTTCGTAGGCATCGCCGAGCGCCTTGCGCAGGCGACGGATATGCACGTCGACGGTACGTTCCTCGACGTAGACGTTGCCACCCCAGACCTGATCGAGCAGCTGGCCACGGGTATAGGCGCGCTCCTGATGGGTCATGAAGAATTGCAGCAGGCGGTATTCGGTCGGCCCCATTTCGGCCGGTTTGCCGTCGATGGTGACGCGATGGCTGATCGGGTCGAGCAGCAGGCCACCGACCTCGATCGGCGCCTCGCTGTCGCTCGGGCCGGCCCGACGCAGCACGGCCTTGAGGCGCGCCACCAGCTCGCGCGGCGAGAAGGGCTTGGTGATGTAGTCGTCGGCGCCGACTTCCAGGCCCTGGATCTTGTTGTCCTCTTCACCCTTGGCGGTGAGCATGATGATCGGGATATCGCTGGTCAGCTCGTCGCGCTTCAGGCGGCGCGCCAGCTCGATGCCACTGGTACCCGGCAGCATCCAGTCGAGCAGGATCAGATCGGGTTTGCGGTCGACGATGACGGCATGGGCCTGCTGGGTATTCTCCGCTTCCAGGCACTCGTAACCGGCCATTTCCAGGGCCACCGCGATCATTTCGCGGATCGGTGCTTCGTCATCGACGATCAGGATGTTCTTGCCAACCATGGGGCCTTAGCCTCTGTTCGTTCATCTGTCTGCGCCGCATTAGATAACGGAATTATTGCAGCGATATGACAAGCGCGCGGCAGTGCCGGGAGCAGGGTCGCGATTTCGCCCGCTGACGCACGCCGCCAACGGGAGCGACCGTCGAGGCTGAGCGCCAGCGCAGCATGCTTATCGCTCACTCAGCGCAGGGCGTAGTCCAGCACGATGCCGATGAAGATCGCCAACCCCGCCCAGTGGTTGTGCAGGAAGGCGTTGAAGCACACCAGCGGCTCGCGGCGGCGGGTCACGTGAAACTCCCAGGCGAAGCAGGCAGCGGCCACCAGCAGGCCAAGATGGAAGTACAGGCCCAGTTCGAAGCGCGCACCGGCCAGCAGCAGGCAGAGCAGCGCCAGGCCCTGCAGGGTCGCGATGATCAGGCGGTCGGCGTCGCCGAAGAGGATGGCGGTGGACTTCACCCCGATCTTCAGGTCGTCCTCGCGGTCGGCCATCGCGTAGTAGGTGTCGTAGGCCACCGTCCACAGCAGGTTGGCGATGTACAGCAGCCAGGCCTCGGGCGGCAGGCTGCCGGTCTCGGCGGTGAAGGCCATCGGCATGCCCCAGGAGAACGCTGCGCCGAGCACCACCTGGGGGTAGAAGGTGTAGCGCTTCATGAAGGGGTAGCAGGCGGCCAGGGCCAGGCCGCCGAAGGACAGCCAGATGGTGGTGGCATTGGTGAACAGCACCAGCACGAAACTCAGCGCCACCAGCACGGCGAACAGCGCCAGCGCTTCGCGTGGCGTGACCTTGCCGCTGGCCAGCGGGCGTGCCTTGGTGCGGCTGACATGGCCGTCGAAGTTGCGGTCGGCGTAGTCGTTGATCACGCAGCCTGCGGCGCGCATCAGCATCACGCCGACGACGAAGATGAACAGGTTCTTCACGCTCGGCACGCCCTCCCCCGCCACCCACAGCGCCCACAGCGTCGGCCATAGCAGGAGGTAGATGCCGATGGGCTTGTCCAGGCGCATCAGCTGGATGAAGTCCCAGGCACGCGGGTGCAGGCGGGTGGTCGATTGCAGCAGGCGGGTGTACATCGTGGCGTCTCCGTGCAGGTTGCGCGGATTATAAAGGGGTTGGCGGCGCAGGGTGGATGACGCGGTCCTCATCCACCGTTGCAGGCGCCAGGTACGCCCATGCCTTCGGGCACTGGCGCGCCGCGCAGGCGCTTGCTGGCAGACGCGGCACGGGCTTGCGGCCTACGCTTCGAGACCCGCCGCCTGCCAGAACGCCGGCAGGAAGACTTCGGCCACCAGCACGCCGAGCGCTGCGCGGCTGAAGCAGGAGCGCCGCGCCCACAGGCGCTCTTCACGCACCGCCTGCGGCAACCAGGCGGCCGGATAGCGACAGGCCTGCAGCTCGCCGCGGTCGAAGGCGCGGTCGCTGAACAGCAGTTCGCCCAGCGAGCGGCTGCCCAGTTCAGCCAGGTTCAGTCCGGAGCCTTCGAGCACGCTGCGCGCCGCCACGCTGCGGGCGAAGACCCAGGGCTGCCCGTGGCCACGCAGGTAGACCTCGCGCACCCAGCCCTGGCTGCCATCGGCCACGCCGAGCAGGGCGCATTCGTCGTTGCGCAGGCGCTGCCAGCCTTCCTGCAACGGGGTCACGGAGAAGCCGTCGTGCGACAGGGCCGTCAGGCGCCGTGTCAGCGAGTCACCGTTGAACAGCCAGTCGCGGACAGCGGCAGTCGGTTGCGGATGCAACTGGGCCTGGGTCAACCAGCGCGGAGGATGAGCGAGGGCGGCGTGAGACACGGAGAACAATCACCACGGATCGGAAGCGCGCGAGTCTACCACGCTGCGTCCGGGCTGCCTCAGTAGGGTGGCGGCGCGTACAGCTGAGCCGCTCCTGGCTCGCCGAGCAACTGCTCGAGAATTTCGTGGTGCATGGCCAGCAGCTTGCCGTTGCGCTCGTTGAGGCGCTTGCACTGCCCGGCCAGCAGGCCAAGCTGCTCCCAGGTGTGGGAAAGGTGATTGCGCTGGGCCTGCGGATAGCGCGCCAGCAGCTTGTGCATGGCGCTGTGGCCGGTACCCAGCTGGAAGGCGGCCAGGACCTTGCTGCGACGCTCGGCCCGCGCCCTGGCCTGGTCCACCAGTGGCAGGATCTGCTCGTTGAGCAGGTCGATCTGCCGGCTGTCGCGCTTGAGCAACTGCTGATACAGCTCCTGCATCAGCCCGCGCAGGGCGAGGTAGTCGGCGCAGTCCTGATGCAGGTCCTGCTCGACGACCTGGAGCAGTTGTTGCTCACGCGCTGTGGTCACGCATCGCTACCGCTGTGATAGGTCAGCATGCTGCTGGCCAGCGCCGCCGGGTCGCTGCTCAGCTCGCCATTGGCCAGCGCCGCCTTGAGCTGGGCGACCTTGTCCAGATCGACGTCCGGCAGGCTCTGCAGCGCCGCCTGCACCTGTTCGAGACGCGGCTCGGCGCCTGCACTGGCGCGCGCGGGGGTCTCCTGCTGCGGCCGCGCGCCCTGCACCTTGGCGGGGACGTCGCTGGGCAGGTTGAGACCGGGCTTGAGGTGCCTGCTGATTTCCATGATTCGAATCCAACTCGTGGTGTTATGGCCTAAGAGCGACCCGATACGGCCAGCACTTAAACCCCAGGCGAAAAAAATAATCTCGCGGCGCCGCCCGTCAGCTGACCTGGGCGCGCCACCAGGCCTGCGCCGCCAGGCCATCCTGGATCTTCTGTTCCTGGCGGGCAAGCAGCTCATGCCACTGGCCCAGCTTGCTTTCGAGAAACTGGTTGATCACCTTCTCGCTGCGCATGGCCGTCAGCAACTCGCGCTGGATACGCGCCAGGTTCTCCTCGGCCAGCGCCAGCTCGCGGCGCTGCAACTCCACCATCTTGTACAGCGTGGCCTTGTAGCGCTGCTGGTTGTCGCGCTGCAGCGGCGTGGTCATCGGCACGCTGAAACCGCACAGGCGGCTGAGCCCGGTGATGTTGTTGCGATAGCGCTGGCACAGGTTCTGTTGATAACTGACCCGACCGAGCATCTGCTGCACCCGGTTGCCACGCAGGCTGGCCAGCCGCCCCAGCACTTCTAGCTGCTCTTTCATTTGATGATGCTCTGCAAGGTGGCGATGCTGGCGCCGAGCTCGGCGGCGACGCCGACCTCCTGGCGCAGGAAGCGTTCGAGGCTCGGCGCCAGCTGCACGGCGCGGTCGGTCCGGGCATCCATGCCCGGCGTGTAGCCGCCGAGCGGGATCAGCTCCTTGATCTTCTCGAAGGTGCTGTAGAACTCCTTGAACTGGCGGCCTGCGGCCAGGTGCGCGGCCTCGCCGACCTGGCTCATGCAGCGGCTGACCGAGGCGGAGATGTCGATGGCCGGGTAATGCCCGACATCGGCTAGGCGCCGCGATAGCACGATATGGCCATCGAGGATCGCCCGTGCGCAGTCGACGATCGGGTCCTGGTGGTCATCGCCCTCGGCCAGCACGGTGTAGATGGCGCTGAGGCTGCCGCTGCCGCTCTCGCCGTTGCCGGCACTCTCCACCAGCTCCGGCAGCATGCCGAACACCGACGGTGGATAACCCTTGGTCGCCGGCGGCTCGCCCAGCGCCAGGGCGATCTCGCGCTGGGCCATGGCATAGCGGGTCAGCGAGTCGACCAGCAGCAGCACATCCTGGCCCTGGTCGCGGAAGTAGGCGGCGATGCTGTGGCACAGCTCGGTGGCCTTCAGCCGCATCAAGGGTGATTCGTTGGCCGGCGCCACCACCACCACGGCCTTGCGCAGGCCCTCTTCGCCAAGCGAGTGGAGAATGAACTCCTGCACCTCGCGGCCACGCTCGCCGATCAGCCCGACCACCACCACGTCGGCCTTGGTCTGCCGGGTGATCATGCCCAGCAGCACGCTCTTGCCCACCCCGGAACCGGCGAACAGGCCGACGCGCTGCCCCTTGCCCAGGGTCAGCAGGCCATTGATGGCGCGCACGCCGACATCCAGCGCCGCCTCCACCGGTCGGCGCTTGAGCGGGTTGACGCTGGGCAGCTCGACCGGCAACGGATCGCGACCACTGAGCTTGCCGCGCTCGTCGAGCGGCTCGCCGAGGCCATTGACCACCCGCCCCAGCCAGGACTCGTCGATGTGCAGCACCGCCTCGTCCTTGGCCGGGAAGACCCGCGAGCCAGCCGCCAGGCCGACCGGTTTCTTGAACGGCATCAGGTAGGTGATATCGCGGTTGAAGCCGACCACCTGGGCGTCCAGCAGGCTGCCGTCGGCCTGCTCCACACGGCAGCGCTGGCCGGTGCTGCGCTGGCAGCCGAGGCTTTCCAGCAACATCCCGGAGACCCGCACCAGGCGCCCGGCCACCTTGGCCAGTTGCACGCCATCGAGCGAGCGCAGCGCTTCGTCGAGTTTGTAGTCGAGCATGCTGGCGACGGCTCCCGGTCAGGCTTCGGTCAGGTGCAGGTGTTCGGCCAGGGTGTCGATGCAGGCATCCAGGCGTTGCTGGCAGCCGACGTCGGCCTCGGCCTGTGGCGTGACCACCCGGCATTCGCCGAGCGCCAGGCGCTCGTCGGCCACCAGCTTCCAGCCCGCGGCACGTTCCGGCGCCACCGACCTGATCCGCGCGTACTCCTCGGGGCTCAGCAGCACCTGAACATCTTCCGGCTCGCCCGGCATGCCGCTCAGGGCCTCCTCGACCAGCGCCAGCAGCTGCGTCGGATGCAGGGTCAGCTCGCAGCGAATGACCTGCTGCGAGACCTTCCTGACCAGCTCCAGCAGCTCCTGGCGACGCTTGTGCTCCAGTTCGCCGAGGTAGTGCTCGACCTGCTCGCTGATGGCCTGCAGCGGCTGCGCCGCCAGCTCGAAGGCGCGGCGCCCCTCGCTGCGCCCTTCGTCACGGCCGAGCTTCATGCCGTCCTCGCGGCCCTGCTCGAAACCGGCCTGGCGCCCGGCCTCCTCGCCCTGCTGCAGACCGTCCTGATAGCCCTTCTCGATGCCCTGCTGGAAGCCATCGGCCATGGCCCGCTGCAGCCCGGCCGGATCGCCGCTCCAGTCCTCGCTCGGTTGGCTGCTGCGCGGCGGGAAGCGGTAGGCGCGCCACTGCCGGGCGTCGCCGTTGATCACCTTGAGCGTCATCTCATTCCACCGTCTGTTCGCGGAACAGCTGCACCTGCAGCTCACCATTGGCCGACATCTCGCGCACCACCGCCATGATGTCCTTGCGCACCTGCTCGACCCGGCTCAGCGGCACCGGGCCCTGGCGGCGGTTGATCGACTCCATCTGCTGCGCCTGACGCTTGGGCATGGCGCCAGCGATGGCGCGCACCAGCTCCGGCTCGGCGCCCTTGAGCGCGACCACCCACTCCTCCAGCGGCACGGCTTCGAGCAGCGCCTGCAATACGTCCTGGTTCTGCCGCGAAAGGATGAAGAAGTCGTACATTTCATCCTCGATGCGCTCGACCAGCTGATCGTCATGCGCGCGCAACAGCTCGAACATCTGCCCGCGGTCACCCTTGAAGCGGTTCATGATGTCCGCTGCCTGCTTGATGCCGCGCACCTGCGAACCCTGGGTGCTGAGCACGGCCAGGCTGCGCTCGATCAGAAGCTCCAGCTCGGCGATCACGTCGCTGTTGACCTCGCTGAGGTTGGCGATGCGGTACAGCAGCTCGTCCTGCCGCTCGCGCGGCATGCACTCGAGCACGTCGCTGGCCATGCCGGGCGGCAGGAAGGCGAGGAACACCGCCTGCATCTGCGCGTGTTCCTTGGCGATCAGCGCGGCGAACTGCTTCGGGTCGAGCCACTCCATCTTGGCCATCTTGGCGCGGATCTCCTCGCCATAGATGCTGTCCAGCAGCGAACGGGTGATCTCGCTGCCCAGCGCCTTGCTGAGCATGCCGTCGAGGTAGCCACGCGAGGCGCCCTTGATGCTGCTCTGCTCCTTGTAGTCCTCGAAGAAGCGGCCGATGACGTCGGAGACCATCGGCTGCTTGACGTTGGACAGGCGCGCCATGGCCTGGCTGATGGCGACGATTTCCTCGCGGGAGAAGTGCCTGAGCACCCCGGCGGAAATCTCGTCGCCCATGCTCAGCATGAGAATGGCGGCCTGCTCGGAGGAGCTCAACGAACGCTTCTGCACGCGCAGGCGCATTTCCTTGGCGGTGGAACCGCCGCGGCCGTCAGGCTGGGTTGAGGTCTCGTTCATTGCGCCCTATCCACTGTTTGATGACTTCCGAGACGCGCTCGGGATCGTTCTTGGCCAGCATCTGCAGGTGTTCGATCTGTAGCTCCAGGCCCGAACCGGGCGCCGGCAGACGGATTTCCGACAACGGGCTGAGTTCACCGAGCACGGTGGCCCCAGGCGCGTCGTCACCCACACGCGCCAGCAGGCGCTCGGCGGCGCGTTCGGCATGCAGGGCGAGCTGCTCGTCGCCCTCGCTCGCCGCAGGCAGCCCAGGCTGGCTGCGCTGGCTCAGGCTGCGCACGGCCGGACGCACCACCAGCAGCAGGAGCAACAGGCTGATCAGGGCGAACACGCCGAGCTTGGCCAGGTCATGCACCTTGGCGTCCTGCCACCAGGGCAGAGCCTCGCCCGCCGCAGTCGCCAGGCCGGCGTCGGTGAAGGGGAACACGCTCAGGGTCAGCAGGTCGCCACGCGCCTGATTGAAGCCCACCGCACTCTTGACCATCGCCGCGAGTTCCTCGCGCGCCTCGGGCGTCCAGCCACCTTCCGGGGCCACGGCGGCATTGAGCACCACGGCGATGCTCTGCTGGCGCAGGCTGAACGGCGCATGCTTGACGTGCGTGACGCTCTGGTCGTAATCCAGCTGGCGGTTGGACTCCTTGCGCAGCGAGGTGGCCGCCTTGTTCGCGCTGTCCTGCTCATTTGCGGCCTGCCCCGGGGCCGGCTCGGGCGCCGGTTGCGGCGGGCGGTTGGCCAGCGACCCCGGCACCCCCAGCGCCAACTGGTCGAGCACGCTCTCGTCGCGCAGCACTTCGTTGCGCAGGCGCGGCGTATCGCCGTAGGACTGGAAGGTCTCTTCCTTCTGGCTGAAGTCGATGTCGGCGGACACGCTGATGCGGTAGTTGCCGCCACCCAGCACCGGCGCCAGCACCGCCTCGGCATTGGCCACTGCCTTGCTCTGGTAGTCGTCGACCACCTGCCAGTTCTGCACCGGGCCGCCGTGGCTATCGATCCCGCGGGACAGCAGCGCACCGTACTGATCGACCACCTGCACGTTGCCCGCCTCCAGCTGCGGCACGCTGCCGGCGACCAGATTGACGATGGCGCTGATCTGCTCCGGCGTCAGCTTGTAGCCCGGTGCCAGCTGCAGCATCACCGAGGCCTTGCCCGGCTCGCGCTTGCCGACCACGAAGGAGCTGCTTTCCTGCAGCGCCAGGTGCACGCGCGCGCCCTCGACGCCCTTCAGCGCCATAACCGTGCGCGCCAGCTCGCCCTCCAGGCTGCGCTTGAGGCGCACGTCCTGGACGAACTGACTGGTGCCCAGCGGTTCATCCTTGTCGAACAGCTCGTAGCCGGCCGGCACCTTGACCTGTACGCCCTTGGCCGCCAACAGCATGCGCGCCTGGCTCAGCTGGTCCTCGCGCACCAGCACCTGGCCGCTCTGCGGGTGCAGGCGGTAGCTGATCGCATCGCCATCGAGCACCTGCATCACTTCGGCCGCCGGGTAGGCCTCGCCGCTGCCGTACAGCGGCCGGAACGAACCCTGGTCGCGCCAGAGATAGAACACCACGCCGACCGCCAGCAGCGCGGCCAACAGCGCCAGCCCGGCCAGGGTCATGCGCGGGTCGAGTTTCAGCCCGCCTTCGGGCAGTTTGCTTCTCAGGGTCTGCAGCACGCGTCAGGTCTCCGCTCCGCTTACAACGGCATCTTCATGATGTCGTCGAAGGCGCTGGCCAGCTTGTTGCGCACCTGCATCAGCGCACTGAACGAGACGCTGGCCTTCTGGCTCTCGATCATCGCCCCCACCAGGTCATCGCTCTGCCCGCTGTCCACGGCCGCCATCAGTTCGCCGGAGCGATGCTGCTGAGCGTCCACGGCGCGCACCGCATCGTCGAAGGCGGCGGCGAAACCCGCCTCGCCGGGCTGCACGGCGAAGGCTTGCGCCGGCTGGACCGGGGTCGCCTCGCTGAGGCTTCTGAGCTGTTCCATACGGCCCAGCAGATCCTGCTGCACCTGACTGATCGAGTTCATCCTTTGCTTCTCCTAAACGGGAATCTGCACGCCCTGCTCACGCATGGCATTGAGGCGATAGCGCAGTGCGCGTGGGGTCATGCCAAGGCTTTCGGCGGCCTTGGTCTTGTGCCCGCCGAAACGGCGGATGGTGTCGATCACATGCTGGTACTCGGCCCACTTGCCGCTTGCGCGCAGCGCCGCCTTGCCGCCTTCGAGCGCCTGTGGCTGCAGGCGTGGCGCCGGCTCCGGGGCGCTGCTGGGCGGCAGGCTCAGGCCCAGGTCCTGCGCCTGGATGTACAGGCCGTTGCGCAGGATCAGCGCGCGCTGCAGACAGTTCTCCAGTTCGCGCACGTTGCCCGGCCAGTCGTGGGCCAGCAGGGCGCGGCAGGCGTCCTCGGTCAGCAGTTCGTGGCGCGCATCCTGCGGCGCGTACTGGCGGATGAAACGTCGCGCCAGCGCCAGTACATCCTCCTTGCGCTCGCGCAGCGGGCTGATGTGCAGTGGCAGCACATCGAGGCGGAACATCAGGTCGGCACGGAAACGCCCTTGCGCCACCTCCTGCTGCAGGTCGCGGTTGGTGGCGGCGATGATGCGCACATCCAGGGCGATCTCGCGACGTCCACCGAGGCGTTCGACGCGCTGCTCCTGCAGCACGCGCAGCAGCTTGGCCTGCAGGCCCAGCGGCAACTCGCCGATCTCGTCGAGCAGCAGCGTGCCGCCGTTGGCCAGTTCGAACTTGCCGGGCTGGGCGTTCACCGCGCCGGTGAAGGCGCCTTTCTCGTGGCCGAAGAGGATGGACTCGAGCATCTGCTCGGGAATCGCCGCACAGTTGACCGCGATGAAGGGCGCGTCGTCCTGGGCTGAGAAGCGATGAATGTAGCGCGCCATCAGCTCCTTGCCGGTGCCGGTCTCCCCGGTGATGAGAATCGGCGCACGGGTCATCGCCACGCGTTGCGCCATGGCCAGCAGACGACGCCCGGCCTGCGAGCAGGAGACGAAACCTTCCTCGCCGGCGCTGGCCGATTCCTGGCGACGCAACAGTGCGCTGAGCTGAGCCTCGCTGAAGGGTGCCAGGAGGTAGTCGACGCAGCCCAGTTCGAGCAGCGTCGCGGCCTTCTCCTGATCGGCATACTCCACCACCGGCACCACGCCGACGCGACCGACCTGGCGCAGGATCGCGCCCACCTGTGCATAAAGGGTGCTGCCGGCCAGGCTGCTGACGAACACCAGCACCAGGCTGGCGCCTTGCAGCGCATGCGGGTCGAGTTCAAGGCAGTTGGCGAAACGCCGGACACGGAAGCCCTGGCGCAGCAGACCGCCCGTCAACAGACGCTCGCTGGCCGCGTCGGCCTGGCCGACCACGACTATATGTTGCTGCCCCAGCTGTTCATCGAACAGCTCGTCGCAGGCGTAACTTACCGTTTGAGTTGAGTGCTGCAAGGTAAATCACCCGTTGTCTGTGTGCGTTCGGCGGCTGCCTTCGACCCCGTGTGCAAAACTGCCAACTCGATGACAGTTTTTTTTCACGCGGTCCCTTAATCTTTCGAAACTTCCCGTCGCTCTTGTTGGTCAACTCGGCGGAACTTGCCGATGCACCTTCCCTGGGTGCGACGGTTCACGGCGCGAACGTTAACAAGCGCACAAAAAATCGCCGAATTACTTGCTGTTATTTCCTATCAATGCTGGCCAGCCGCTATCAAAAACAGCATTTGATATCTATTGATTTAATTTCCCGCCCTCCCTCCCCCTAGACTCGCCCTCGTCATCACTGGCTTGCAGCGCTGTGCCTGGATGAATTCGACGCCACGACCACGGCTTCCCGCCATGGCCTGCCGGTAAATCAAAACGTCCTCTGCACTGCCTGTTCGACTGCCGAACAGCGCTCGCGCAGTTACAACCAGGAATACAGCTCACAACATGACCGGGATTAAAAAAGTCCTTCATGGCGTGCCCGCCGACAGTCTGCCCCGGTTGAAACCGCAGAAACTTGGCCGGCATTACCACAAGATTCCTCACTATATTCGCGAGCTCTCCGCCAAATACCCGCGCATCATCAGCGACTACTTTCTGCGCGCCTATCGAATCAATCTCGAACTGCTGCGGGTCGACGTGCATGAGCACGTGAACAGGGAAGCCGAGTGCCGGTATCGCTCGGCCCTGGGCAAGGTCGGTTTCGCGATGGATCGGGCGCTGCTGACCGAAGCGCTGGAGTGCTACTACGGCGGCACCTGCCTGCCCAATCACGAGGCGCCGCCGGTCAGCACCTCGGAACAGCGCATGCGCACACGCCTGGGTCTGGATGTCGCCCAGCTGTTCGCCCGCTCGATTCTCGCCGGCCAGACCTTCGGCAAGCTCGAGTCCTACGAGAACGCCTACGAAGAAGCGGCCTGGGAGTACGTGGCGGAGCTGCAGTTCAGCAGCCATATCACCGGCAGCCAGTCGTCGATCTTCATCTACCTGGATACGCAACTGGTCGACGAGATGACCAGCCGCCTGACCCCGCCGGCGCCCCCCGCGCAGAGCGGCAGCTCGCTCAACCAGATCCGCCAGTTGCCGGTGCGCCTGGATTGCGTGGTCGCCAGCCTGCAGATGCCGCTGGCGCAGGCGCTTGCCCTGCGTCCCGGCGACGTCCTGCCGATGCGACTGCTCGAGCACTGCGATGTAAAGATCAACCAGCAGAAGCTGTTTCGCGGCGCCATCTTCGAAGACGAAGGCGCCTTGTTCCTGACTTCTCTCGAGAGTGTGAAGACCCCATGAGCAGCCCCATTTCCGACAACGATTTCGACAGCCTGATCAACGATGCCGGCCTCGGCACCGACGAGCTGGTCAGCGAATCGACGCCCGCAGAAGCGCCGGCCAGCCTGCCACAGCAGGACCTGAGCTTCTTCGGCAAGATCCCGGTCAACGTCACCCTGGAGGTGGCCTCCACCGAGATCACCCTCAAGGAGCTGATGGACGTCGACGCCGGCAGCGTGATCGCCCTCGACAAGCTGGCCGGCGAGCCGCTGGATGTGAAGGTCAACGGCGCCCTGTTCGCCAAGGCCGAAGTGGTGGTGATGAACGGCAACTACGGCCTGCGCATCGTCGAGCTGTCCGGTAGCGGCCTCAGCGGGCTGGGCGTGTGATGCGGCGCCGCCTGCTGCAATCCGGTCTGCTGCTGACAGCCCTGTGCTGCCCGTTGCTGGCCCAGGCCGCCGGTGGCGACATCACCCTGTTCAACTTCAACGACAGCGAAGATGGCCAGACCCTGAGCGTCAAGCTGCAGATCCTGCTGATGATGACGCTGCTGGGCTTCCTTCCGGCCATGTTGATGATGATGACCTGCTTCACCCGCTTCATCATCGTCCTGGCCATCCTGCGCCAGGCCATCGGCCTGCAGCAGAGCCCGCCCAACCCGGTGCTGGTCGGCATCGCCCTGTGCCTGACGCTGCTGGTGATGCGCCCGGTCTGGCAGGAGATGTACAGCGAAGCCTACGTGCCATTCGAAGCCGACCAGATCAGCCTCGAACAGGGCCTCGGTGAAGGCAAGCGCATCATCAGTCGGTTCATGCTGGCGCAGACCAGCAAGAACTCGCTGGAAACCCTGGTCGCCCTGGCCGGCGAGGAGATGCCCGAGGACCTGGCCCAGCTGGACTTTTCCCTGCTGCTGCCGGCGTTCGTCCTCAGCGAGCTGAAGACCGCCTTCCAGCTCGGCTTCATGATCTTCGTGCCGTTCCTGGTGATCGACCTGGTGGTGGCCAGCGTACTCATGGCGATGGGCATGATGATGCTCTCGCCGATGATGATTTCGCTGCCGTTCAAACTCATGGTGTTCGTGCTGGTGGATGGCTGGACCCTGCTGGTCGGCACCCTCACCACCAGCATTCAGCCCTACTAGCGAGGCCCGCGCGATGCTCACGCCCGAACACGCCGCCGAACTGGTGGCCCACGCCGTCTACATCACCGGCCTGATCGTCTGCGTGCTGGTGGTGCCGAGCCTGCTTGGCGGCCTGCTGGTGAGCATCTTCCAGGCGGCCACGCAGATCAACGAGCAGATGCTCAGCTTCCTCCCGCGCCTGCTGATCACCCTCGCCATGCTGGTGTTCGCCGGCCACTGGATCCTGCGCACGCTGGGCGACCTGTTCATCGAAACCTTCAAGCAGGCCGGCCATCTGGTCGGCTGACGCCATGCCCATGCACGAGCCCTTGCTGCATGCCAGCACCTACCTGAGCAGCCTGCAGGCCTACTGGTGGCCCTTCTGCCGCATCGCCGCGCTGCTCAGCATGGCGCCGCTGTTCAACCACAAGACGGTATCGGTGCGCGTACGCATCCTCCTCGCCCTGGCCCTGACCGTGGCGCTCGGTGCGGCCCTGCCGGACATGCCGCAGATCGACCCGCTGTCGTTGCGCGGCGTGCTGACCGCCCTGGAACAGGCCGCCTTCGGCATCCTGCTGGGCCTGACCCTGCAGCTGGTGTTCACCATCTTCATGCTGGTCGGCGAGGTGGTATCGACCCAGATGGGCATGAGCATGGCGCGCTACAACGACCCGGTGAACGGCGTGTCGTCGTCCTCGATCGTCTATCAGCTGTACTTCATCCTGCTGGTGCTGCTGTTCTTCGCCATCGACGGTCACCTGGTCACCGTCAGCGTGCTGTACCAGAGCTTCCTGTTCTGGCCGGTGGGCAGCGGCCTGCATTACCTGGGCGCCGAGCACTTCATCCAGGCCTTCGCCTGGGTACTGGCGGCCGCCGTGCTGGTGACGCTGCCGATCGTGTTCTGCCTGACCCTGGTGCAGTTCTGCTTCGGCCTGCTCAACCGCATTTCGCCGGCGATGAACCTGTTCTCCCTGGGCTTCCCCATCAGCATCCTGATGGGCCTGCTGTGCATCTACCTGACCCTGCCGAACCTGCCGGACAGCTACCTGCACCTGACCCGCGAGCTGCTCAACGGCATCGGCGTGATCCTGCGCGAGGGCGGCGATGTCTGAGCAGAACAGCGGCCAGGAGAAAACCGAAGAAGCCTCCGCGCACAAACTCAAGAAGAGCAAGGAAGACGGCCAGGTCGCGCGCTCCAAGGACCTGTCGACCACCATCTCGCTGATCGCCACCCTGTTCATTCTCAAGTTCAGTGCGGGGCTGTTCATGGAGGGGCTCAGCGACAGCTTCCGCCTTTCCTACATTCAGTTCGGCCACAGCGAGATCGGCCTGGACGACCTCGACACCCTGCTCGGCTACAACCTGCTGGTGTTCATCAAGCTGCTGTCGCCGCTGCTGCTCACCTCGCTGCTGGTGGTGGCGTTGTCATTGGTGCCGGGAGGCTGGGTGTTCTCGGCGAAGAACTTCGCGCCCAAGCTGAGCAAGCTCAATCCCATCACCGGCCTGGGACGGATCGTCTCCGCGCAGAACTGGAGCGAGCTGCTCAAGTCGATCCTCAAGGTGCTGGTGCTGCTCGCCGTCGGCTACGTGCTGGTGCGTGCCGCCTTGCCCCAGCTGATCGCCCTGCAGCGCAGCAGTGTGCTGGAAGCGATCTCGGCGGCGCTGGACCTGACGTTCAACCTGACCCTCTGCCTGATGCTGATCTTCGTGGTGTTCTCCTTCATCGACATCCCGCTGCAGCGCTACTTCTTCCTCAAGAAAATGCGCATGACCAAGCAGGAGCGCAAGGAAGAGCACAAGAACCAGGAGGGTCGCCCGGAGGTCAAGGCGCGCATCAAGCAGTTGCAGCGGCAGATGCTGCAACGGCAGATCAGCAAGGTGATCAAGAACGCCGACGTGGTCATCACCAACCCGACGCACTACGCGGTCGCCCTCAAGTACGACACGAAAAAGGCCCAGGCCCCCTTCGTGCTGGCCAAGGGGGTCGATGAAACCGCGCTGTACATGCGCCAGATGGCCGCCAAGCACGAACTCGAGGTCGTCGAAGTGCCGCCGCTGGCGCGCGCCATCTACTTCACCACCCAGGTCAACCAGCAGATTCCCGCACCGCTCTACACCGCGGTCGCCCATGTACTGACCTATATCCTGCAGCTCAAGGCCTGGCGCCAGGGCCGCAGAAGCAAGCCGCAACTGGCGAGCAACCTTCCGATTCCCGACAGCTTGGCCAACAGGGGCTGATCCATGAACCTACTGCAGCAACTCGCGCCCACCTTCCGCAGCGGCCGCATCGGCATCCCGGTGCTGATCCTGTCGATCCTGGCCATGGTCATCCTGCCACTGCCGCCCGTGCTGCTCGATGCCCTGTTCACCTTCAACATCGCCATGGCGATCCTGGTGCTGCTGGTCAGCGTGTCGTCGAAAAGCCCGCTGGACTTCTCCCTGTTCCCCACGGTGATCCTCATCACCACCCTGCTGCGCCTGTGCCTGAACGTCGCCTCCACCCGCGTGGTGCTGCTCGAAGGTCATACCGGCACCGGCGCGGCGGGCAAGGTCATCGAATCCTTCGGCGAAGTGGTGATCGGCGGCAACTTCATCGTCGGCCTGGTGGTGTTCGTGATCCTCATGATCATCAACTTCATCGTCATCACCAAGGGCGGCGAGCGCATCTCCGAAGTCACCGCGCGCTTCACCCTGGACGCGCTGCCCGGCAAGCAGATGGCTATCGACGCCGACCTCAACGCCGGCCTGATCGAGCAGAACGAGGCCAAGCGTCGCCGTTCGGAAGTGGCCAAGGAAGCCGACTTCTACGGGGCCATGGACGGCGCCTCGAAGTTCGTCCGGGGCGACGCCATCGCCGGCATCCTGATTCTCCTGATCAACCTGTTCGGCGGCTTCGCCATCGGCCTGTTCGTCTACGACCTGAGCGCCGGGCAGGCATTCCAGCAGTACGCCCTGCTGACCATCGGCGACGGCCTGGTCGCGCAGATTCCGGCGCTGCTGCTGTCCACCGCCGCGGCGATCATCGTCACGCGGATCAACGAATCCTCGGAAATCACCGACCAGGTGCACCGTCAGTTGCTGGCGCAGCCGGCGCTGCTCTACACCGTGGCCGGCATCCTCTTCACTCTGGCCCTGGTGCCGGGCATGCCGCACCTGGCGTTCATCAGCTTCGCCGCCCTGGTGGCCTTCGTCGGCTGGATGGTGGCGCGCAACGGCCCTCCCCGAGAGGCTGCCAGCCTGGAGCAGGTGGAGGCCCTGGGCAAGGCGATGGAACAGGAACGCGCGCAGAACCTGGCCTGGGAAGACATCCCCCTGGTCGAGCGCCTGTCGGTATCGCTGGGCTACAAGCTGGTAGGGCTGGTCAACGAGGCCGCCGGGGCACCGCTGACCCAACGTGTACGCGGTGTACGCCAGACGCTCTCGGAAAGCCTGGGTTTCCTCCTGCCGGAAGTGCATATCCGCGACAGCCTGCGTCTGAAGGCCTCGCAGTACAGCATCCAGATCAACGGCGAGAAGATCGACGGCGCCGAACTGCATGCCGACCGCATGATGGCCATCCCTTCACCGGAGCTGTACGGCGAGATCGACGGCATACTCGGCGTCGACCCGGCCTACCGCATGCAGGTGGTGTGGATTCAGCCGGAAGACAAGGCCCGCGCGCTCAACCTCGGCTACCAGGTGATCGACTGTGCCAGCGTGATCGCCACCCACCTGAACAAGGTGATCCGTGAACACCTGCCGGATGTGTTCAAGCACGATGACGTCGACCATCTGATGCAGCGCCTGCAGGTGCAGGCACCGAAGCTGGCCGACAGCCTGAAGACCCAGCTGAGCTACACCCAGCAGCATCGCGTCTACCGCCAGCTGCTGCAGGAGCAGGTGCCGCTCAAGGATATCGTCACCATCGCCACCACCCTGCTGGAGGCCAGCGAGTCGACCAAGGACCCGGTACTGCTCGCCTCCGATGTGCGCTATGCCCTGCGCCGCAGCATCGTCGGCATGATCGCCGGGGAGCGTCAGGAACTGTCGGTATTCATCCTGGAAAATGCGCTGGAGAACACCCTGCTCAACGCCCTGGCCATCGCCCAGCAGGCCGGCCCGGTGAGCCTGGACAACATCCCGGTCGAACCCAGCCTGCTCAACCAGCTGCAGAACACCATGCCGGTGGTGAAGGAGAAACTGCGCAAGGACGGCCATCCGCCGATCCTCACCGTCATGCCACAGCTGCGCCCCCTGCTGGCGCGCTATGCCCGCGTCTTCAGCCCCGGCCTGCATGTGCTGTCGCAGAACGAGATCCCGGACAGGGTAGGCGTCAACATCCTCGGCACCCTGGGCTAGTCGAGAAGCCTCCCGACAGGGTGGATGCCGCACTCGGCATCCGCCCCATCAGCCCTGCCATCCGAGGCTCACGCCTTCTCCTTGCGCAGCTTGCGCATTCCCTCGATCAGACGGACGTACTCGGCCGAATCGCCCTGCAGGGCCATGCCCGCTTCGAAGAAGCCGGTGCGGCTGTTCTCCTGCGACCACTGGCAGACCATGTCCACGTCCACCTGACGCAGGTTCCCCTCCCGATCGCGCATGCGCACTCTCAGCTTGAGCGTGCTGCCCGGCTCTACGAGCGCATCGCTCAGCAGCTTCATCCCACACTCGGAAACGTCGCCGGCATAACCGATCAGCGCGTCGCGCTCTCGATCACTGATCTTGATGCGAAAGGTGGAACGGAAGGTGATTCGACTCGATTGACGCATAGGAGATTGCCTTAGTGCTCGCCACGTCTGGCTGGATCGCGAGGATCAGGTGCTATCGATCGACGTCATGCGAAGAGGACGTACGCGTTGATAACCTGTGATTCATCAACGCAAGGCGACCGGCAGGAGGGATTACTTAAGCCCGCTTGCAGAGTGACTACCCCAGATGCGGCGATCGCCGCATCGCCCGCAAGCGGGCTCCTACAGGGGTTCGTGGCACTCAGGCCTAGGCGCCGCCGCGTAGGAGCCGGCTTGTCGGCGATCAGCCTTCGCCCGTATGCCCGGCGCTGTCCGCGCCCGACTTTCTGCCGCGCAAAGAAGAAACCCCAGACCTCGTTAGAGATCTGGGGTTTCGTATAGGAGCTTGACGATGACCTACTCTCACATGGTGAAGCACCACACTACCATCGGCGATGCGTCGTTTCACTACTGAGTTCGGGATGGGATCAGGTGGTTCCAACGCTCTATGGTCGTCAAGCAATTCGGTTGGGATCTCGCGGTAAGGCGCGATCCCTTGGATACGTGATAGAGGCTTGTAGCTCTCGCAAATTTTCGGCTTTCTGTCGACTTCACCATCGACACCCTCTGCTGTCAGAGCAGATTGTTTGGGTGTTATATGGTCAAGCCTCACGGGCAATTAGTACAGGTTAGCTCAACGCCTCACAGCGCTTACACACCCTGCCTATCAACGTCGTAGTCTTCGACGGCCCTTTAGGGGAATCAAGTTCCCAGTGAGATCTCATCTTGAGGCAAGTTTCCCGCTTAGATGCTTTCAGCGGTTATCTTTTCCGAACATAGCTACCCGGCAATGCCACTGGCGTGACAACCGGAACACCAGAGGTTCGTCCAACCCGGTCCTCTCGTACTAAGGTCAGCCCCTCTCAAATCTCAAACGTCCACGGCAGATAGGGACCGAACTGTCTCACGACGTTCTAAACCCAGCTCGCGTACCACTTTAAATGGCGAACAGCCATACCCTTGGGACCGGCTTCAGCCCCAGGATGTGATGAGCCGACATCGAGGTGCCAAACACCGCCGTCGATATGAACTCTTGGGCGGTATCAGCCTGTTATCCCCGGAGTACCTTTTATCCGTTGAGCGATGGCCCTTCCATACAGAACCACCGGATCACTAAGACCTACTTTCGTACCTGCTCGACGTGTCTGTCTCGCAGTCAAGCGCGCTTTTGCCTTTATACTCTACGACCGATTTCCGACCGGTCTGAGCGCACCTTCGTACTCCTCCGTTACTCTTTGGGAGGAGACCGCCCCAGTCAAACTACCCACCATACACTGTCCTCGATCCGGATAACGGACCAGAGTTAGAACCTCAAGGTTGCCAGGGTGGTATTTCAAGGATGGCTCCATGAGAACTGGCGTCCCCACTTCAAAGCCTCCCACCTATCCTACACAAGCAAGCTCAAAGTCCAGTGCAAAGCTATAGTAAAGGTTCACGGGGTCTTTCCGTCTAGCCGCGGATACACTGCATCTTCACAGCGATTTCAATTTCACTGAGTCTCGGGTGGAGACAGCGCCGCCATCGTTACGCCATTCGTGCAGGTCGGAACTTACCCGACAAGGAATTTCGCTACCTTAGGACCGTTATAGTTACGGCCGCCGTTTACCGGGGCTTCGATCAAGAGCTTCGCTTGCGCTAACCCCATCAATTAACCTTCCGGCACCGGGCAGGCGTCACACCCTATACGTCCACTTTCGTGTTTGCAGAGTGCTGTGTTTTTAATAAACAGTCGCAGCGGCCTGGTATCTTCGACCGGCATGGGCTTACGTAGTAAATACTTCACCCTCACCGGCGCACCTTCTCCCGAAGTTACGGTGCCATTTTGCCTAGTTCCTTCACCCGAGTTCTCTCAAGCGCCTTGGTATTCTCTACCTAACCACCTGTGTCGGTTTGGGGTACGGTTCCTAGTTACCTGAAGCTTAGAAGCTTTTCCTGGAAGCATGGCATCAACCACTTCGCATTCTAAAAGAACGCTCGTCATCAGTTCTCGGCCTTGATCTCCCGGATTTACCTAAGAAACCAGCCTACAACCTTAAACACGGACAACCAACGCCGTGCTGGCCTAGCCTTCTCCGTCCCTCCATCGCAGTAACTAGAAGTACGGGAATATTAACCCGTTTCCCATCGACTACGCATTTCTGCCTCGCCTTAGGGGCCGACTAACCCTGCGTCGATTAACGTTGCGCAGGAAACCTTGGTCTTTCGGCGTGCGAGTTTTTCACTCGCATTGTCGTTACTCATGTCAGCATTCGCACTTCTGATACCTCCAGCAAGCTTCTCAACTCACCTTCACAGGCTTACAGAACGCTCCTCTACCGCTCATCCAAAGGATGAACCCGTAGCTTCGGTGTATGGTTTGAGCCCCGTTACATCTTCCGCGCAGGCCGACTCGACTAGTGAGCTATTACGCTTTCTTTAAAGGATGGCTGCTTCTAAGCCAACCTCCTAGCTGTCTAAGCCTTCCCACATCGTTTCCCACTTAACCATAACTTTGGGACCTTAGCTGACGGTCTGGGTTGTTTCCCTTTTCACGACGGACGTTAGCACCCGCCGTGTGTCTCCCGTGCTGACACTTGCTGGTATTCGGAGTTTGCATCGGTTTGGTAAGTCGGGATGACCCCCTAGCCGAAACAGTGCTCTACCCCCAGCAGTGATACACGAGGCGCTACCTAAATAGCTTTCGAGGAGAACCAGCTATCTCCGAGCTTGATTAGCCTTTCACTCCGATCCACAGGTCATCCGCTAACTTTTCAACGGTAGTCGGTTCGGTCCTCCAGTCAGTGTTACCTAACCTTCAACCTGCCCATGGATAGATCGCCCGGTTTCGGGTCTATACCCAGCGACTAAAGCGCCCTATTAAGACTCGCTTTCGCTACGCCTCCCCTATTCGGTTAAGCTCGCCACTGAATATAAGTCGCTGACCCATTATACAAAAGGTACGCAGTCACCCAACAAAGTAGGCTCCCACTGCTTGTACGCATACGGTTTCAGGTTCTATTTCACTCCCCTCTCCGGGGTTCTTTTCGCCTTTCCCTCACGGTACTGGTTCACTATCGGTCAGTCAGTAGTATTTAGCCTTGGAGGATGGTCCCCCCATGTTCAGACAAGGTTTCTCGTGCCCCGTCCTACTCGATTTCATTGATAAGAGCGTTTCGTGTACGGGGCTATCACCCACTACGGCGGCACTTTCCAGAGCCTTCCACTACACTCAAATCAACTTAAGGGCTAGTCCCCGTTCGCTCGCCACTACTTAGGGAATCTCGGTTGATTTCTTTTCCTCAGGGTACTTAGATGTTTCAGTTCCCCTGGTTCGCCTCTTGCACCTATGGATTCAGTACAAGATACCCGGCTTATGCCGGGTGGGTTCCCCCATTCAGAGATCTCTGGATCACAGTCTGTTTGCCGACTCCCCAAAGCTTTTCGCAGGCTACCACGTCTTTCATCGCCTCTGACTGCCAAGGCATCCACCGTATGCGCTTCTTCACTTGACCATATAACCCCAAGCAATCTGGTTACTGTCTCAATCGTGAAGACGACATCGCCGAAAATTTGCGTCTTGAGAACTACAAATTTTGCCTTGATTAACAATGTGCAGTGAAACACATCGTTAGTCACTTCTATCACATATCCAAATTTTTAAAGAACGATTTGTACCGGTCAAAAGACCAGAAATCAGCACTCAACAGGTCATCACCTGAAGCGCTCATTTCTGAACTCTCTACGATCATGCTGTAATGGTGGAGCCAAGCGGGATCGAACCGCTGACCTCCTGCGTGCAAAGCAGGCGCTCTCCCAGCTGAGCTATGGCCCCGTAAGCATCTGCACCTGAATTGGTAGGTCTGGGCAGATTTGAACTGCCGACCTCACCCTTATCAGGGGTGCGCTCTAACCAACTGAGCTACAGACCTATCACAGGGTCGCCGCGTTACAGCATCGTCTTCTACAGTGAATCAAGCAATTCGTGTGGGAGCTTATGAGAAAGCTGAAGTCTTCGATTAAGGAGGTGATCCAGCCGCAGGTTCCCCTACGGCTACCTTGTTACGACTTCACCCCAGTCATGAATCACTCCGTGGTAACCGTCCCCCCGAAGGTTAGACTAGCTACTTCTGGAGCAACCCACTCCCATGGTGTGACGGGCGGTGTGTACAAGGCCCGGGAACGTATTCACCGTGACATTCTGATTCACGATTACTAGCGATTCCGACTTCACGCAGTCGAGTTGCAGACTGCGATCCGGACTACGATCGGTTTTATGGGATTAGCTCCACCTCGCGGCTTGGCAACCCTTTGTACCGACCATTGTAGCACGTGTGTAGCCCTGGCCGTAAGGGCCATGATGACTTGACGTCATCCCCACCTTCCTCCGGTTTGTCACCGGCAGTCTCCTTAGAGTGCCCACCATAACGTGCTGGTAACTAAGGACAAGGGTTGCGCTCGTTACGGGACTTAACCCAACATCTCACGACACGAGCTGACGACAGCCATGCAGCACCTGTGTCTGAGTTCCCGAAGGCACCAATCCATCTCTGGAAAGTTCTCAGCATGTCAAGGCCAGGTAAGGTTCTTCGCGTTGCTTCGAATTAAACCACATGCTCCACCGCTTGTGCGGGCCCCCGTCAATTCATTTGAGTTTTAACCTTGCGGCCGTACTCCCCAGGCGGTCAACTTAATGCGTTAGCTGCGCCACTAAAATCTCAAGGATTCCAACGGCTAGTTGACATCGTTTACGGCGTGGACTACCAGGGTATCTAATCCTGTTTGCTCCCCACGCTTTCGCACCTCAGTGTCAGTATCAGTCCAGGTAGTCGCCTTCGCCACTGGTGTTCCTTCCTATATCTACGCATTTCACCGCTACACAGGAAATTCCACTACCCTCTACCGTACTCTAGCTCGCCAGTTTTGGATGCAGTTCCCAGGTTGAGCCCGGGGCTTTCACATCCAACTTAACGAACCACCTACGCGCGCTTTACGCCCAGTAATTCCGATTAACGCTTGCACCCTTCGTATTACCGCGGCTGCTGGCACGAAGTTAGCCGGTGCTTATTCTGTTGGTAACGTCAAAACCGCAGGATATTAGCCTACAGCCCTTCCTCCCAACTTAAAGTGCTTTACAATCCGAAGACCTTCTTCACACACGCGGCATGGCTGGATCAGGCTTTCGCCCATTGTCCAATATTCCCCACTGCTGCCTCCCGTAGGAGTCTGGACCGTGTCTCAGTTCCAGTGTGACTGATCATCCTCTCAGACCAGTTACGGATCGTCGCCTTGGTGAGCCATTACCTCACCAACTAGCTAATCCGACCTAGGCTCATCTGATAGCGCAAGGCCCGAAGGTCCCCTGCTTTCTCCCGTAGGACGTACGCGGTATTAGCGTTCCTTTCGGAACGTTATCCCCCACTACCAGGCAGATTCCTAGGCATTACTCACCCGTCCGCCGCTGAATCCAGGAGCAAGCTCCCTTCATCCGCTCGACTTGCATGTGTTAGGCCTGCCGCCAGCGTTCAATCTGAGCCATGATCAAACTCTTCAGTTCAATACTGCTTGGGTTTTGATAAAACCCTAAACTTGGCTCAGCAATCGCAAATAAACTCTCGAATTCACGAGTGTTACTTGTGATGCTGATAATCAGTTGACTACCAGTCTTACCTCACAAGCACCCACACGAATTGCTTGATTCAGTTGTTAAAGAACAGTTGGTTAAGTCTTTCGCCTCAACCGAGGCCGCGCATTATACAGCAGCCTTTGTTTCTGTCAAGCTGTTTTTCGAAGAATTTTTTCTTTCTACTCAACCACTTGCGCTTTCGATCAGAGCTTCTTCTCTCCAGCGGGAGGCGCATTCTACAGCGTTCAAAACCGCTGTCAACCACCTCTTTTCTACCGCTTTCGACCCACTTGACCGAATCACCAACAGGGCTCAACCACCACCCCGTCGACCGGCGCGCATTCTACACGCCCGATCCAGCTTTGCAACCCCTCTTTTAAACTTAACTTATTGATTAACAAGAAGTTTTCGAAGAGCTTCATCGCTGAAGTGGCGCGCATTCTACAGCACCAGAACGCGCTGTAAAGCCCTGATATGCAAAAAGTTGCGCAGACTGTTCCAACGGCCTGCGCCTCTTCTATATAGAGAGCGCGAAACTCAGATCACCCCCGCCTCACGCAGTGCAGCGATCTGCCCTTCGCTCATGCCCAGCACCCTCTGCAACAGCGCATCGGTGTGCTGCCCGAGCAGTGGCGGCGCCGAATGGTAGGCCACTGGCGTGTCCGACAGGCGCAGGGGACTGGCGACCTGAGGCGTACGACCGCCAAGCGCATTGGGCAGGTCGAAGCTCAACCCACGCGACTGGACCTGCGGATCGGCGAACACCTGCTGCAGATCGTTGATCGGCCCACAGGGCACACCCGCCGCTTCCAGCAGAGCAATCCATTGCGCCGTGGTCTTGAACACGGTGGCCTGGCGCAGCTGCGGGATCAGCTCGGCCCGGTTGGCCACCCGTGCCTTGTTGGTGGCATAGCGCGGATCATCGGCAAGACCGGCGATACCCGCTACCTCGCAGAACTTGCGGAACTGCCCGTCGTTGCCCACGGCCAGGATGAAGTTGCCATCGGCGCTGGGGAAGTCCTGGTAAGGGACGATATTGGGATGGGCATTACCCAGGCGCTTGGGGGATACGCCCGTCGTCAGGTAGTTCATGGCCTGGTTCGCCAGACAGGCCACCTGCACGTCGAGCAGCGCCACGTCGATGTGCTGACCGATACCGGACTGCTCGCGCTGATTGAGCGCCGCCAATACGCCCACCGTCGCATACAGCCCGGTGAGGATATCGGTGAGCGCCACGCCGACCTTCATCGGCCCCGCCCCTTCCTCACCCTCAGGGCGCCCCGTCAGGCTCATCAGCCCGCCAAGCCCCTGGATCATGAAGTCGTAGCCTGCACGCTTGGCGTAAGGCCCGGTCTGACCGAAACCGGTGATGGAGCAGTAGATCAGCTTCGGATTGATCGCCTTGAGCGACGCGTAATCCAGGCCATAGGCCGCCAGGCCGCCCACCTTGAAGTTCTCCAGCAGGACATCGCACTGCGCCACCAGCTCGCGAACCAGGCGCTGGCCCTCCGGCTGGGTGAAATCCAGGGTCAGGGACTGCTTGTTGCGATTCGCGCTCTGGAAATAGGCGGCCTCGCGCGAGTCGTTACCCTCGGCATCCTTTATATAGGGAGGCCCCCAATGCCGGGTGTCGTCCCCCGCCCCCGGTTTTTCGACCTTGATCACCTCGGCCCCGAGGTCACCCAGGATCTGCCCGCACCAGGGCCCGGCAAGTACCCGGGACAGGTCGAGCACGCGAATATGGGAAAGAGCACCGGACATGGAGATCCTCCGCATGGCGCGCCAAGCGCGCCATGGATCAGTGAGAGGCGCGAGCCTTTAGAAGAACGCCTGGATGCCGGTTTGCGCACGACCGAGAATCAGCGCGTGCACGTCATGCGTGCCTTCATAGGTGTTGACCACCTCGAGGTTGACCAGATGACGGGCGATGCCGAACTCGTCGCTGATGCCGTTGCCGCCCAGCATGTCACGGGCCAGGCGCGCGATGTCGAGCGCCTTCCCGCAGCTGTTGCGCTTCATGATCGAGGTGATTTCCACCGCGGCGGTGCCTTCGTCCTTCATCCTTCCCAAGCGCAGGCAGCCTTGCAGGGCCAGGGTGATTTCGGTCTGCATGTCCGCCAGCTTCTTCTGGATCAGCTGGTTGGCCGCCAGTGGACGGCCAAACTGGTTGCGATCCAGCACGTACTGCCGCGCGGTGTGCCAGCAGAACTCGGCGGCGCCCAGAGCACCCCAGCTGATGCCGTAACGCGCAGAGTTCAGGCAGGTGAACGGGCCACGCAGGCCACGCACGTCCGGGAAGGCGTTCTCTTCGGGACAGAACACGTTGTCCATCACGATCTCGCCGGTGATCGAGGCGCGCAGCCCGACCTTGCCGTGAATCGCCGGAGCGGAAAGCCCCTCCCAACCCTTCTCCAGCACGAAGCCACGAATCTCGCCGGCATCGTCCTTGGCCCAGACCACGAAGACGTCGGCAATCGGGCTGTTGGTGATCCACATCTTGCTGCCGCTCAGGCGGTAACCGCCCTCGACCTTCTTCGCACGCGTGACCATCGAACCCGGATCGGAACCGTGGTTCGGCTCGGTCAGGCCGAAGCAACCGATGTATTCGCCGCTGGCCAGCTTGGGCAGGTACTTCTGCTTGGTCGCTTCATTGCCGAACTCGTTGATCGGCACCATCACCAGGGAGGATTGCACGCTCATCATCGAGCGATAGCCCGAGTCGATGCGCTCCACTTCCCGGGCGATCAACCCGTAGCAGACATAGTTCAGGCCACTGCCACCGTAGGCCTCGGGAATGGTCGCGCCGAGCAGCCCGGTCTCACCCATCTCGCGGAAGATCTTCGGGTCGGTCTGCTCATGACGGAAGGCCTCCAGCACACGAGGAGCCAGCTTGTCATCGGCGAATTGTTGGGCGCTGTCGCGCACCATGCGCTCTTCTTCGGTCAGTTGCTGATCGAGCAGCAGCGGGTCGATCCAGTTGAAGCTTGCCTTGGCCATTGCGAGAAACCTCGAAACGATGAAGTGAGCGGCCGGCGCAACCGACCCCGTATAAGGATGATCCTAGGACGACCTGGCAGGCAGGACAAACGCAGAATTCGCACAGATCTGTGCTTTTTCCTCACTTCGAGATAGCTTAACCAGCAACTAACGCCACTTCCGTGTGAGGCTTTCGCATAAATGCGCCGCAAGATCCCCAGTACCGCCGCCCTGGTCGCCTTCGAGTCCGCAGCACGTCACCAGAGTTTCACCAAGGCGGCCGATGAGTTGAACCTGACGCAGAGCGCCATCTGCCGGCAGATCGGCGGGCTGGAAAGCTTCCTCAACGTCGAACTGTTCCGCCGCTCGCGCCGAGGCGTGGTGCTGACCGAGGCCGGCATCGCCTACAGCCGCAAGGTGGCCGCCCAGCTCGATGCCGTGGAACGTGACACCCTGGCGCTGATGGGCAACCAGGGCACCACCAGCATCGAGCTGGCGGTGGTGCCGACATTCGGCACCCAGTGGCTGTTGCCACGCCTGCGCGCCTTCCAGCGGCTGCACCCCGAGGTCACGGTGCACCTGACCAACCGCACTCGCCCCTTCCTGTTCGCCGACACCCACTTCGATGCCGCCATTTACTATGGCGATGCCGAATGGTCAGGCACCGAGGCACACTTCCTGATGCCCGAGCACCTGCTGCCGGTGTGCAGCCCGGCGCTGCTGGAACAGGGCGAGATCGATGCGCAGCGTATCGCCACCCTGCCACTGCTGCAGCAGACCACCCGCCCCTATGCCTGGCGCCAGTGGTTCGCGGCGCAGGGCATGAGCGTCGCCCGCGACATGACCGGACCTCGCCTGGAGTTGTTTTCCATGCTGGCCCAGGCGGCCCGCCATGAAATGGGCGTCGCCCTGATTCCCCCCTTCCTGATCCAGCGGGAACTCGAAGAAGGCAGTCTGGTGATCGCCATGGACGCGGCCGTGCCGGACAACGACCGCGCGTACTACCTGATGGTACCGGAGCGCAAGGCCGAGTCGGCGGCGCTCAAGGCCTTCCGCGACTGGCTGCAAGGCGAGGCACGCGCCTACCGAGCCGAGTAGCCCTGCATCGACTTTTTTCGACCACGCGCAACGAAACAGAAGCCGGATTGAACACGTAGGGCGCTATCGGTCACACTACACGGCATTCTGCCCGATTCATTCACAAAAGCCCCTGCCTCCGGGGTGTTGCTTGATTTTGAACGCCTCGCTCATTACTTTTCACACCCCAGCCGATTCGACCAACGGTCATTCCGCTCATGAATACCGGCATGGCCGCCAAACCTGCATGAAACCTGCTGCCGACCGGGCGCCACGCGGGCTGCGCGCAGTATAAAAATCCCTCATAGACCCATTACTTGTAGTAATGCATTTTTTTTACTCCATAACTTCTTGTAAGGGTTTGCGTTCGACTGCACAATCGCCGCGCCCGCCATTCACTATCGGGTTATGTGCTGATCCCCAATCGCCGGCGCGCCAGCGCAGTGCACCGGTTCACAAAAAAGATCACGCAGGAGATTAGAAGTGCACATTGGTGTTCCTCTCGAAACCCATGCAGGGGAGACGCGGGTTGCCGCGACCCCCGAGACCATCAAGAAGCTGGTCGGCCAAGGTCATCAGGTGACCGTGCAAGCCGGTGCCGGCGTCAGCGCCAGCATTCCGGACAGCGCGTATGAGGCCGCTGGCGCAACCATTGGCAACGATTCGGCCGCCTTCGGCGCCGACCTGGTGCTCAAGGTGGTCGCACCCACCGACGCCGAACTGACTCACATGAAGTCCGGCGCCGTGCTGGTTGGCATGCTCAACCCGTTCTGCAATGAGACCATTGCGCGCATGAATGCCCGCGGCATTACCGCCTTCGCCCTGGAGGCCGCGCCGCGTACCTCCCGCGCACAGAGCCTGGACGTGCTGTCGTCCCAGGCCAACATCGCCGGCTACAAGGCGGTGATGCTGGCGGCCAACCACTACCCGCGCTTCATGCCCATGCTGATGACCGCCGCCGGTACCGTTAAGGCGGCCCGCGTGCTGATCCTCGGTGCAGGTGTCGCCGGCCTGCAGGCCATCGCCACCGCCAAGCGCCTGGGTGCCGTGATCGAGGCATCGGATGTGCGTCCGGCAGTGAAAGAGCAGATCGAGTCGCTCGGCGCCAAGTTCGTCGACGTCCCCTTCGAGACCGACGAGGAGCGCGAGTGCGCGCAAGGCGTGGGCGGCTATGCCCGGCCGATGCCGCAATCCTGGATGGAACGTCAGGCCAAGGCCGTGCACGAGCGCGCCAAGCAGGCCGACATCGTCATCACCACCGCGCTGATTCCGGGCCGCAAGGCGCCGACGCTTCTGCACGAAAGCACGGTGGCCGAGATGAAGCCGGGCTCCGTGGTCATCGACCTGGCGGCCGCTCAAGGCGGCAACTGCCCGCTGACCGAGGCCGACCAGGTCGTGGTCAAGCACGGCGTCACCTTCGTCGGCCACACCAACCTGGCCGCGCTGGTGCCGGCGGATGCCTCGGCGCTGTATGCACGCAACCTGCTGGACTTCCTCAAGCTCGTGATCGACCAGGAAGGCCAGTTCCAGCTCAACCTCGAAGACGACATCGTCGCCGCCTGCCTGATGTGCAAGGACGGTGAAGTCGTGCGCAAGAACGGCTAAGGAGTAGGGACATGGATCTGATTTCCGACGGCATCTACAACCTGATCATCTTCGTGCTGGCTATCTATGTCGGCTACCACGTGGTCTGGAACGTCACCCCGGCCCTGCACACCCCGCTGATGGCGGTCACCAATGCCATCTCGGCGATCGTCATCGTCGGCGCCATGCTGGCGGCCGCACTGACCGTCACGCCGCTGGGCAAGGCCATGGGCACCCTGGCCGTGGCCCTGGCCGCCGTCAACGTCTTCGGCGGCTTCCTGGTCACCCGACGCATGCTGGAAATGTTCAAGAAGAAAGCGCCGAAAGCACCTGTGGAGAAACACTGACCATGAGCATGAACCTGATCACTGTTCTCTACCTCGTCGCCTCGGTGTGCTTCATCCAGGCGCTCAAGGGCCTGTCGCACCCGACCACGTCGCGGCGCGGCAACCTGTTCGGCATGATCGGCATGGGCATCGCGGTGGCCACCACCGTCGGCCTGATCTACAAGCTCGGCGCCGATCTGGCCGTGCAGGGTATCGGCTTCGTGGTCGTCGGCCTGCTGGTCGGCGGTAGCGTCGGCACCGTCATGGCCAAGCGCGTGGAAATGACCAAGATGCCGGAGCTGGTCGCCTTCATGCACAGCATGATCGGCCTGGCCGCCGTGTTCATCGCCATCGCCGCCGTGGTCGAACCGCAGTCGCTGGGTATCGTCGCCGCCCTGGGCGATGCGATCCCGTCCGGCAACCGCCTGGAGCTGTTCCTCGGCGCGGCCATCGGTGCCATCACCTTCTCCGGTTCGGTGATCGCCTTCGGCAAGCTGTCGGGCAAGTACAAGTTCCGTCTGTTCCAGGGCGCCCCGGTGGTATTCAAGGGCCAGCACCTGGTCAACCTCGCGGTCGGCCTGGCGATCCTCGCCCTGGGCCTGTACTTCACCTTCACCGGCAACATCACCGCATTCGCAGTGCTAGTGGCGCTGGCCTTCGTCATCGGCGTGCTGATCATCATCCCGATCGGTGGCGCCGACATGCCGGTGGTGGTGTCGATGCTCAACTCCTACTCGGGCTGGGCGGCTGCCGGTATCGGCTTCTCGCTGAACAACTCGATGCTGATCGTCGCCGGCTCGCTGGTCGGCTCCTCGGGCGCCATCCTCTCGTACATCATGTGCAAGGCGATGAACCGTTCGTTCTTCAACGTCATCCTCGGCGGCTTCGGTGCCGACGCAGATGCCGGTGCGGCAGGCGGCAGCCAGGAGCAGCGCAGCGTGAAGTCGGGTTCGAGCGACGACGCCGCCTTCCTGCTGACCAACGCCGACACCGTGGTGATCGTCCCCGGCTATGGCCTGGCGGTTGCCCGTGCCCAGCACGCGCTGATGGAACTGGCGGAGAAGCTGACCCACCGTGGCGTGACCGTGAAGTACGCGATCCACCCGGTTGCCGGCCGCATGCCGGGCCACATGAACGTCCTGCTGGCCGAGGCCGAAGTGCCGTACGAGCAGGTGTTCGAAATGGAGGACATCAACTCCGAGTTCGGCCAGACCGACGTGGTGCTGGTGCTCGGCGCCAACGACGTGGTCAACCCGGCGGCGAAGAACGATCCGAAGTCGCCGATCGCCGGCATGCCGATCCTCGAGGCCTACAAGGCCAAGACCGTGATCGTCAACAAGCGCTCGATGGCCAGCGGCTACGCCGGCCTGGACAACGAACTGTTCTACATGGACAAGACCATGATGGTCTTCGGCGATGCCAAGAAGGTCATCGAGGACATGGTCAAGGCCGTGGAATAAGCCCTGACCAGTCAGACAGGAAACCCGGCCTCGCGCCGGGTTTTCCGTTTCTGGAACCGGTAAAAAAGCTGAATTTCAGGTCAAGCGCTACGGCAAGTCAATTTGCAACTGTACTGCTCGAAAGACCATGACGAACGGGTTGCACCCAGCTAAAAATCTCGTATAAATGGGTTGCACCCAGTTTTTTAACTTATGGCCAGTACAGTTCATTCATTTCCTGACCGAACAGTTACAAAGCAACCTATCTAATAGCACAACAATTTCATCCAGCTGTGACTACTGGACCACGCTCGCGCTCGGGATAATTTCCCCATCGAAAGCAAACACCAGACCCGCCACAAGCGGAAGGATGACCACCATGGAACGTACCCTCAGTTCCGCCCTGCTCCAAACTCACAGCGTTGCCAGTGACAAGTCTGCCTGGCCCCTGCGCCTGATCGCCACCCTCAGCCTGTGGCAGCGCCGCATCGTCAGCCGTCGTCAACTGGCTCGACTGGATGCCCGCCTGCTCGCTGACGCCGGCATCACCGAAAATCAGCGTTTCGTCGAACTGCAGAAGCCGTTCTGGCGCTGATTGACCGCTTTGCTCCATCCCAGAATTGGGATCTTCTGAGAGCTCCACCGTCTCTGCTGCGGTGGGGCTTTCGTTTTATCTGGAACAGTCGTCGCCCTGACGAGCAGTACAGTTGCCAGGTAACAGACACTGCCCCTGCACAATTCCCCCCCGTTTGTATCTGCTCCTCGACAGCCATTGGCGAGATCATGGACTGCCACACCTTGTCTCTGGACAGGAGCACGCCATGGACCGCACGCACTCCCCGCTCTCGCAGCACGCACATCCCCATGCCCTGGACTCCCTGCGCCTCTACGCGCTGCTGCGCCATTGGCAGCGCAACCTGCGCACGCGCCGCCAGCTGGCCCAGTTGAATGCACAGCAGCTGGCCGACGCGGGCATCAGCCCGGCCCAGCGCGAGCAGGAACTGGCCAAGCCCTTCTGGCGCTAGGCCAGCAATGGAGTGCACAGGCCTTCTGGGCTAAGCTGCGGACGCGGGCAGCACCTTGTCCCGTAACCTCGGAGTGACCCCAGATGCCTCTCAACAAATCCTTCAGCGCTGCCCTGCTGACGATGCTGCTCGTCGGCAGTGCCAGCGCCAGTAGCCTGGTCGCCACCACGGATACCCTCGGGGGCGCCCTGGCCGGCACGGCCGAAGGCCTCTCGGATGCGACCAGCTCCCTGCGCGACATGAAGCAGATACGCGCCGCTCGCGAGGACGCCGCCAGCTTCGTCGCCAGCGACGGCGCCATCCGCAGCGCCAGGCTGGAGGCCGCCCTGCTGCAGATTC
Source organism: Ectopseudomonas khazarica (assembly GCF_017915135.1). NCBI lineage: Bacteria > Pseudomonadati > Pseudomonadota > Gammaproteobacteria > Pseudomonadales > Pseudomonadaceae > Ectopseudomonas > Ectopseudomonas khazarica. The sequence continues at coordinate 5,185,884 of NZ_CP068551.1, forward strand.
GCAGCCATGCCAGCGAGCTGGCGCAGGCCGATGACCTGACCCTGGCACAAGCCATTCTCAGCCTGTAGAAGGCTCCACGCCCCTGCCGGTCGACTCACTGCTGACCGGCTTCGCCGCGCCCCGTACACTTCCCCGAGCGACCGCGCACGGGGAACCGCGCAGGCTTGCCCACGTCAAATCGTCCGTTCTGCAGTTCTCGGAGCTACTCATCATGCGTCGTTCACTCGTCATCGCCCTTACCGCTTGCGCCCTGTGCAGCGGCCTCGCCCAGGCACAGACCCTGGTCGCCACCAGCAACATCATCGTGCGCGCGCTGGATCGCAGCATCAACTTCACCTCCGATACCACCACCTCGCTGCGCGACATGAAGGCCGTGGTACAGGCCCGTGACGACGCGGCCAGCTTCGTTGCCAGTGCCGGCGAAATCCGCGGCGCGCAACTGGAAGCCGCCCTGCAGACCATCCGCCAGCAGTTGCCAGAGGCCCGACAAGCCAGCGACCTGCAACTCGCCGAAGCCATCCTCGCCCTGTGACTCGCCTCGCCGCCTGGTGCTGCGGCGTTCTGCTGACGCTCGCCACGGGCCTCGCCCAGGCACAGCTGCGCCTGCTGCTGGACGACGACGCACTCGCTGCGGCCGAGCGCCAGGCCAGCCAGACACTGCTGGACGAGGCCATGGCGGCGTTACCGCCAAGTTTCATCGCGCGGCTGGATCGCGTGGTCGCTGTCAGCTGGCGTGCCGAGATGCCGGCCGACGTCTACGGTCAGGTCGGGCGCTTCAGCGGCATCGAGCTCAATGCCGCGCTGCTGCCAAGGCTGGTGGACGGCTCGGCGGCACGCAATCGCACCGGTCGCGCCCACGGCACCCAGCGCCAGGAGCTGCTGGCCACCCTGCTGCACGAGCTGACCCACCTCTACGATCGCGCCCGGCTCTGGCCCACCGCCGAGCGCCAGCGGATCAACCAGTGCCGGCAGCGCGCCAGGTCGACCGGCCTGGTCGGGCTGGCGGACGAGTGCCGTGGCCAGACCGAGCGCCGCTTCACCCTCAGCGACGACCCACGTCTGCTCGACCTGGCCGGCTGGGCGCAACGGGTCGGCAGGCGCGGCGCACGCGACCCGGACAACGGCCAGGTGGCGCGCAGCCCGGACGACTACGAACTGCGCAACGCACTGGAGTTCGTTGCGGTCAACCTCGAATACTTCCTGCTCGATCCGAGTTACGCCTGTCGCCGCCCGTCACTGGCTCGCTACTGGCGCGAGCACTTCGACTGGGCACCGCCGAGCGCGAGCTGCGCCAGCGATTACCCCTACCTCAACGCCGGGCGCGACTTCGCCCGCCAGCCGCTGGGGCGCCTGGACCTGGAGCGCGTGTACGAGGTCGACTACCTGCTCGCCGAAGCCAACGATGCCTGGATGAGCCGCTGGGGCCACAGCATGTTGCGCCTGGTGGTCTGCGCACCGGGCAGGCCGCGTGGCCCGGATTGCCGGCTGGATCTGGACCAGCACCTGGTGCTGTCCTATCGCGCCTTCGTCGGCGACCTGCAGCTCTCCAGCTGGGATGGCCTGACCGGCGTCTACCCATCGCGCCTGTTCGTCCTGCCACTGGAGCAGGTGATCGACGAGTACACCAAGGTCGAGCTGCGCAGCCTGGCCTCGGTGCCACTGCGCCTGTCACGCGACCAGCTCGAGCAACTGGTGACCCGTGCCGTGGAGCAGCACTGGAGCTATGACGGCGACTACTACTTCATCTCCAACAACTGCGCGGTGGAAACCCTCAAGCTGCTGCGCAGCGGTACCGGCAACCCGCAGTTGCAGGCGCTCGACAGCATCCTGCCCAACGGCCTGCTGCAACTGATGGACGCCCGCGGCCTGGCCGACACCTCGGTGCTGGACGACCCGCGCGAAGCGCTGCGCCTGGGCTACCGCTTCGACTCCTTCCGCGAGCGCTACCAGGCGATGTTCGGCGTGTTGCGCCAGCGCCTGCCGATCCCGCAGGGCAGCGTCGAAGCCTGGCTGGAACAACCCGCAGAGGATCGCCGCCAGTGGTTCAGCCAAGCCGATCTGCGTGCCAGCGCCGCCCTGCTGCTGCTCGAACAAGCCGCCTTGCGCCGCCAGTTGCTGCTGGCCCAGGACGAACTCAAGCAGCGCTACCTGAGCGGGCGTGCCGCAGGCGCCCCCAACCTGAACAAGGCCGGCAGCGCGCTGGAACAGATACTCGCCAACAGCGGCTTCCTCAGCCGCCCCGCAGAATTGCTCGACGGTGGTTATGGCCTGCCACAGCACAGCGAGTGGCAGGGGCTGGAAGACCGCAGCCGTGAGCGGCAGCAGCAGCTGCGCCAACTCAGCGACGAACTCGACGGCGAGGTGCGCAAGCTGCTGGAGCCCGGGCGTCTGCTCGAGCTGGAAGCCAACGAGGCCAACCTCCTCGCCCTCGGTGAGCACCTGCGCGCGCTGCACAAGGCCAGCGGAGGCCTGGAGCTGCCCTGATGCCCCCCGCTACAGCAGCTCCCCATCTTCCTCCGGCAGCTGCGGATCGACGCTGAGCCATGACAGACGGCTGCCTACCCAGATGTGTCGATTGGCCGGCGCTAGTTCCGGCGCATCGAGGGTGGCGACTGTCACGTCCAGCGTATGCGGGCTGAGCGTGGTGAACAGCGCCAGGTGCGCACCGCAGTCGGCGCAGAAGTAGCGCGAGCAACTGGCCGATGAAGCGAAGGTGCGCGGCTGCCCCTGCAACCACTGGAAGCTCGTCCTGGGCACCGTGACCCAGGTGGTGAGAATGCCGCCGCTGCTACGCCGGCAGATGGCGCAGTGACAATGCGCACTGTCCGACAGCGGCGCCTCGATCCGGTAACGCAGGGCACCGCACTGGCAGCCACCTTCATGCTGCTCGCTCATCTCTTCACTCCGTCTTGCATTGCCATGCGCCGCTGACCAAGATAGGCCCTCACCACCGTCGGGGGTTACCGTGATAGACCTGCTGCTGGCCTTGTGGCCGCTGTTCGCCATGATAGTCGCCGGCTACTGGCTGCGCCTGCGTGAGTTCCCCAGCGAGGCCTTCTGGCCCGGTGCCGAACGCCTCAACTACTTCATCCTGTTCCCCGCGCTGCTGTTCTCCAGCCTGGCCCGGGCGCCCCTGAACAACCCCGCCCTGCCGCGCCTGGCTCTCGCCGTGCTGCTGGCCCTGGGCATCGCCTGGATCGCCCTGCTGCTGGTACGCCGCCTGCGTGGCTGGCCGGCCGGGCGCTTCGGCGCCTTCAGCCAGGGCATCCTGCGCTTCAATACCTACCTGGGACTGGCAGCGGTGGGCAGCCTGTTCGGCCAGCAAGGCCTGACCCTGGCCGCGCTGATGCTGGCCCTGATGGTGCCGACGGTGAACGTGCTGTCGGTCTGGTCGCTGACCGCCGAACGCGGTGTCAGCGCCCGCAGTCTGCTGCTGCCCATCGCCAAGAATCCGCTGATTCTCGCCTGTGTCGGGGGAGCCCTGTTCAACCTCACGGGCATCGGACTGCCTGGCGGCACCGATCGCCTGCTCAGCCTGCTGGCCGCGGCCAGCCTGCCGCTGGGCCTGCTCTGCGTCGGCGCGGCACTGAAGCCCGAGCAACTGGGCGCCGAGGTGCCCGCGTTGGGCTGGAACAGCGCGCTGCGCCTGCTGGTCATGCCCGTCCTGGCCTGGTGCGTGGCCTGGGCACTGGCGCTGCCGGCCATGGAGAGTGCCGTGCTGGTGCTGTTCTTCGCCTTGCCCACCGCCCCCACGGCCTACGTACTGACCCGCCAGCTGGGCGGCGACAGCCAGCTGATGGCCGGAATCATCACCCTGCAGACCCTGCTGGCAGCGGGCAGCCTGCTGCTGGTCATGACGCTGCTGTGAAATCCGCCACGACCACCTATTCCACGTAACGGTCGACGATGCGCTGGTACTCACCACTCGCCTTGAGCGCGTCGAGGCCGTGGTCGAAGCGCTCGATCAGCTCCGCCGCCCGCGGATGGCGTCGAGGCACGATGAAATGCAGGGTGTTGCTGCCCAGTGCATGCGAGCGGTGAAACCGCTCCGCACCGACACCGGTCGAGCTGAGGGCGCTTTCCCCCAGATTGCGGTCGGCGATGAAGAGGTCGTCGCGCTGCAGCAGCAACAGCCGTGCACATTCCTTGAGGCCGAGCGGTGAATGGCGCCTGAGCGCGCCCTGGTCGATCAGGCGCTGGATCGCGACGGGCGGCTGCCAGCCCAGCGGATAGCAGAGACGAAGTCCCTTGTGGCGCGACAGGTCGTCGAGTTCGAGCGAGTCGCCGACGCGACTGAACAGGTGCTGTTCGGCCTTGTACAGAGGGGCCGAGTAGAGAAAATCCTGCTCGCGCTGGGTGGAGTGCACGTAGGGAAAGGTGGCGTCGTATTCGCCGCGCGAGGCATTGAGATAGCCACGGTTCCAGGGCTGCCAATCGAGCGTCATGGCCAGCCCCTGCTCGGCCAGCGCGGCCTGCACCACCTGGGTGAGCATGCCCTGCCCCGGCAACGCCTTGCCCGTGAATGGCGCGTACTCATCCCCCGTGACCAGGTGGAGAACCTCGGCACGTAGCGATGTGCACAGCAGCAGCCCCAGCAGGGCAGCCCTCCAGAATCCCACCACCTTCCTCCCGTATCCGACGTTCAAGCACCAGGCCGTGCCGCAGTGTGGCCGGACGGCGATCCAGCTATAAGGCGACCAATCATCCCGCTCTCTTGATACAAAGCAATGGGCGTGTGCGAACGCCGACTATCCTTGCTGCAACGCCACGAACTGCGACCCGCCGATGAACGACACCAGCGCCGAGCAACCCGACGTCTTTCCCTATCTGCAGCTGATGCACCAGCATGCGGGCTCGGACCTGTTCTTCAGCGTCGGTGCGCCGCCGCACATGAAAGTCGAGGGGCACAGCCAGCCGGCCGGCCAGCACGTGCTCAAGGCCGGCGAGGTGCAGCAGCTGGCCTACCAGCTGATGACCCAGAAGCAGATCGCCGAGTTCGAGCGCGACCTGGAGATGAATCTCGCGGTCAGCCTGCAGGGTGCCGGGCGCTACCGGGTCAATGTCTATTACCAGCGTGGCGAGGTGGCCATGGTGGTGCGTCTGATCAAGAGCCGGATTCCGGGCGTCGAGCAGCTCGGTCTGCCCAGGCTGCTGGAAAAGCTGGCCATGCAGGATCGCGGGCTGATCCTGGTCACCGGCGCGGCAGGCTCCGGCAAGTCCACCACTCTGGCAGCGATGCTGGACTTCCGCAATCGCCACAAGAGCGGCCATATCGTCTGCATCGAAGACCCCATCGAGTTCCTCCACAGCCACCAGCGCTCGATCATCGATCAGCGCGAAGTCGGCCTCGATACCCACAGTTTCGACGACGCCCTGCGCAACGTGCTGCGCGAGGCGCCGGACGTGATCATGCTCGGCGAAATCCGTGATGCCGCGACCATGCAGCACGCGCTCCACTACGCCGAGACCGGCCACCTGTGCGTCGCCACCCTGCATGCCACCAGCAGCAGCCATGCGATCGAGCGGATCGCCCGCTTCTTCCCCGACGAGGCGCGCAAGCAGGTACTGGCCGACGTGGCGCACAACCTCCTCGCCGTGGTGGGCCAGCGCCTGGTCCCCGGCATCGCCCAGAAGCGCGTGGTAGCGGTGGAGCTGATGCTCGGCACGCCCTACATCCGCGACCTGATCCAGCGCGATCAGCTGGACGAGTTGCGCGAAGCCATCGCACGTGCGGCGGAACAGGGCCTGCAGACCTTCGACCAGCACCTGTTCGCCCTGCTCGAAGCCGGGCGCATCAACCTGGCCGATGCCCTGAAGTTCGCCGACTCGCGCACCGACCTCAGTCTCAAGTTCAAACTCGAACGCGGCTTCTCCGCCGACGACGCCGAACTCAAGGTGCTGCGCGACGGCTGACTGGCTTTCTGAACGATTTCGGCCGATGCTCAATACAGGCCGAAAGCATAATTCCTCATCGGCCGTCTTTCAGGGGGGCCGATTCATGCTGACCCTGCTGCATTTGCTGTCAGCCATTGCCTTGCTGGTCTGGGGCACACACATCGTACGTACCGGCATCCTGCGCGTGTTCGGCTCGCAGTTGCGCAAGGTACTCAGCCACAACGTCAGCCGACGACCGCTGGCCTTCGTCGCCGGTATCGGCGTCACCGCGCTGGTACAGAGCAGCAACGCCACCGCCTTGCTGGTCACGTCCTTCGTCGCCCAGGGGCTGATGGCCCTGGCACCCGGCCTGGCGATCATGCTCGGCGCCGATGTCGGTACCGCACTGATGGCGCGCGTGCTGACGCTCGACCTGAGCTGGCTGAGCCCTCTGCTGATCTTCATCGGGGTGATTTTCTTCCTCTCGCGCCGGCAGACGCGGGCCGGCCAGCTCGGCCGGGTAGCCATCGGCCTCGGCCTGATGCTGCTGGCACTGGAGCTGATTGTCGCCGCCGCCACGCCGATTACCGAGGCGCGTGGCATCCGTGTGCTGTTCGCCTCGCTGACCGGCGACCTGCTGCTCGACGCCCTGGTCGGCGCCCTGTTCGCCCTGCTGACCTATTCCAGCCTGGCCGCCGTGCTGCTCACCGCGACCCTGGCCGGCGCCGGCATGATCAGCCTGCCAGTGGCCATCGGCCTGGTCATCGGCGCCAACATCGGCAGCGGCCTGCTGGCGTTTCTCACCAGCAGCCTGCAGAACCCGGCCGGACGTCGCGTGGCGCTGGGCAGCCTGATCTACAAGCTGATCGGCCTGCTGCTGGTCCTGCCGGTGCTGCAGCCACTGGCCAACTGGCTGGACAGCCTGAACTGGCGGCCAGCCGAGCTGGTGATCTTCCTCCACCTGCTCTACAACAGCCTGCGCGCCCTGCTCATGCTGCCCAGCGTCGGGCTCATGGCGCGCTTCTGCAACTGGCTGCTGCCGGACCGCCACGACGACAGCGGCGTCGCCCGCCCGCGCCATCTCGACCCGACGGCGCTGGCCACGCCGAGCCTGGCACTGGCCAATGCGGTGCGTGAAACCCTGCGCGCCGGCGACCTGGTCGAGAGCATGCTCGGCCACCTGGGGCCGGTGCTGGAACACAACCAGCCGGCGCTGACCAAGGAACTGCGCAGCCTCAATGACGACGTCGCCAGCCTGTGCCGGGCGATCAAGCTGTATCTCGCGCAGGTCCCCCGCGAGGCACTCAGCGACCACGACAGTCAGCGCTGGGCCGAGATCCTCGAACTGGCGGTGAACCTGGAGCAGGCCGGCGACCTGATCGAGCGCATGCTGGGCAAGATCCAGAGCGAGAAGACCGCGCAACGCCGGGCGTTCTCCGAGAAGGGCCTGGAGGAGCTGACCCACCTGCACACCCAGCTGAGGGCCAACCTGCGCCTCGGCCTGAACGTCTTTCTCAGTGCCGACCAGGCCAGCGCCAGCCAGCTGCTGCGCGAGAAGCGCCGTTTCCGCGCGCAGGAACGGCGCCTGGCGCACGCGCACATCGGCCGGCTGCAACGGCAGGTGGTGCAAAGCATCGAGACCAGTTCGCTGCACCTGGAGCTGATCGCCGACATGAAGCGGCTCAACTCGCTGTTCTGCGCCAGCGCCTACGTGGTGCTGGAAAGCCGGGACACCGGTGCCCTGCAGGCCGATGGTGGCGAGTGACTCAGTCCGCGCCGGGCGCCTGCGCCGGGGCTGACGGTGCCACCCCGCGCCAGGCGTACCAGGCGAAGAACAGCGCCATCAGCAGGTAGCCGTGGACGAAGTCCGGTGCGGCGTACCAGGCCAGCTTCGGCGCATGCATCAGGCCGACGAAGGCCATGCCGGCGGCCACCAGGGCGAAAACGGTGGCCTGGCGGAACTGCCGGTCGATCACCGTGACGCACATGGCGCCGAGCAGGATGGCGCTGAACATGGCGCCCTGCCCCAGCGCGCCGATGGCACTGGAAATGCCCTCGACCACCTCGGGCGCGCCGCGGTTGAAGCGGGTCATCAGGTAGTTGGCGAAATACGGCAGCATCGCCAGCGCCACCGCCGGGTAGTAGCGCGCCTGGTTGCTGTGGAACGCCGTGGCGATCATCGACATGCCGACGAACACCAGGATCGGCGCCACCACCGAGACCGGAATCAGCGCAGCGATGAAGGCGATCAGGCCGAACATGCTCGCCAGACCGTACACCGCGCCATTGAGCAGGCTGTAGCCTCGCCCGGCGCCCATCCATTTCGAGCCGACGGTGGCGATGTACACGGTGGTCGGGAACACACCGCCAAACAGCGCGCCCAGCAGCGTGCCGACGCCATCCACCGCCTGGCATTCGCGCACGCTGTAGGTATCACCCGCAGCGCTCATGGCCTCGACGTTGTTCATGGTTTCGATGGCGTTGTACAGGGTGATCGGCAGGATCACCGTGATCAGCGCCAGCAGGCTGGTGAACAGCAGCCCCAGGCCTTCGTACCAGGCCAGGTTGGGCAACAGCGGGTAGAAGCCCAGGTGGGTGAAGGCATCGGCGAACTTGCCGCTGTCCGCCGCGCCGACCAGGTAGGCCAGCGCCGTGCCGACGATGATGGCGAACAGCGAGGCAGGCAGACGGAACGGCATGCTCACCCGCGCCACCAGGCCGACGATCATGATGGCCAGCACCAGCAGGCCGATCATGGGGATTTCCAGGGTCTTGAACAGCATTTCACCGGCGATGAACGTCAGCGCGACACCGGCCACGGCGCCGAGCATGGCGGCGCGCGGCAAGGAACGCTGGACCCAGTTGCCGATCAGGCTGATCGCCGCCTCGATGGCGCCGCTGATGAAGCAGGCGGCCACGGCCACCTTCCAGGCCAGCTCGGCATCGCCGGTGAGGTTCTTCGCCGGCAGCAGCACGCCGAACAGAAAGACGAACATCACCGGCGTGCTGATGCCGTAGGACAGCGCGGTGACATCCGCGCGGTTTTCCTTGCGCGCCAGCCGCGCCGCGCTCCAGGCGTAGTAGAAATTGCCCGCCATCACCGCCACGGCCGCCCCCGGCAACACCTGGCCAAACACGATCTCGGCGGGAAAGCCCATGCCCAGCATGCTGATGGCGATGATCACGAAGTTGGCGATGTTGTTCTGGAACAGCGCGAAGAAGGCGTCGGTGTCCTCCTTCTTGTACCAGGGGTAATGCACGCGCGGCGTCGACATGACGGGCTGAATCCTTGTTGTCCGAATGGTCAGGCCGGCGAGTCTATCAACCTGGCCATCGGCCATAAACGAACAAGGCAGCCGAAGCTGCCTTGTCGTGGTCGGGTCGAGCCGGTTACGCCGCCTGCGGCACCTGGCGACGACGCTGCAGGAGCACGATCAGGCCGAACAGCACGAAGGCCGGAATCCACATCAGCTCCTTGACCCAGCGGTCGGTCGGCGCACGCACCTTGAGGACCTGCTGATCGAATTCCAGGCCGGCATCGGCCGCCATGCTGCCGAAGGCGACGCTGTCGACCAGCACCTTGCCGTCCTCCTCGTAGAGGTTCAGGCCCAGCTTCTGCAGGCGTTCCTCACCCGTGGCACCGTCCGGTACCGGCAGCAGCAGGCTGAACTCGCGGGGATCGCCAACGGCATCCTCGCCACGGATACGCAGGCGCAGCGAGCTGCCATCTTCGACGCCATCGAGCGCCTGGGCCAACTGCGCCGGCGGGATGTCCTGATACGGGTCGTGGACCATGTCCATCCAGAAGCCGGGGCGGAACAGGCTGAAGGCGACCACCAGCAGCAGCACGCTCTCGTACCAGCGGCTGCGTACCAGGAAGAAGCCCTGGGTGCCGGCGGCGAAGATCAGCATGGCGATGGTCGCGACGATGAAGATCAGCACGCCGTGCCAGAAGTCCACGTCGATCAGCAACAGGTCGGTGTTGAAGATGAACAGGAACGGCAAGGCGGCAGTCCGCAGGCTGTAGAAGAACGCCACCAGGCCGGTCTTGATCGGGTCGCCCTTGGACACCGCCGCCGCGGCGAACGAGGCCAGCCCCACCGGCGGGGTCACGTCGGCCATGATGCCGAAGTAGAAGACGAACAGATGCACCGCGATCAGCGGCACGATCAGACCGTTCTGCTGCCCCAGCGCCACCACCACCGGCGCCAGCAGGCTGGACACCACGATGTAGTTGGCCGTGGTCGGCAGGCCCATGCCGAGGATCAGGCTGAACACCGCCACCAGCATCAGCATCAGCAGCAGGTTGCCCATCGACAGCAGCTCGACCAGATCGGCCAGCACCAGGCCCACACCGGTCTGCGAGACCGCGCCGACGATGATGCCGGCGGCAGCGGTCGCGATGCCGATACCGATCATGTTGCGCGCACCGGCGATCAGGCCTTCGCGCAGATCGACCACGCCGTCGACGAAGGTGCCGTGGTCATGGCTGCCATCGCGGCGCATCCAGCTCAGCAGCGGACGCTGGGTGAGCAGGATGATGATCAGCATCACGCTGCCCCAGAAGGCCGACAGGCCGGGCGACAGGCGCTCGATCATCAGGCACCAGACCAGCACCACCACCGGCAGCAGGAAGTGCAGGCCGGAGAGCAGCACCGCACGGGTCTGCGGCAGCTCTTCCAGCGGCGCGTTGGGGTCTTCGGCCGGCAGCACCGGCACACTGGCGGCGACTTTCAGCAGGGCCAGGTAGACCACCGCCAGCAGCACGCCAATCACCGGCAGGGCGTACTCGCCCAGCGCCGGCTTGAGCCAGCCGAGCCCGTAGTAGACGGCCAGTGACAGGCCGCTGATCAGCGCCGCACCGAAGGCGAAACCGGTCAGGCGGCGCAGCCACGGCTTGGGCTGATGCCCACCGATGGGCTGCAGGCCGAGCTTGAGCGACTCCAGGTGCACGATATAGAGCAGCGCGATATAGGAAATCGCGGCCGGCAGGAAGGCATGCTTGATGATCTCGACATAGGGCATGCCGATGTACTCGACCATCAGGAAGGCCGCCGCGCCCATCACCGGCGGCATGATCTGGCCGTTGACCGACGACGCCACCTCGACCGCGCCGGCCTTCTCCGAGGAAAAGCCGGTGCGCTTCATCATCGGGATGGTGAAGGTGCCGGTGGTGACCACGTTGGCGATCGACGAGCCGGAGATCATCCCGGTCAGGCCGGACGCCAGCACCGCGGCCTTGGCCGGACCACCGCGGAAGTGACCGAGCAGGCTGAACGCCAGCTGGATGAAGTAGTGCCCGGCCCCCGCTCGTTCCAGCAGCGCGCCGAACAGCACGAAGAGGAAGACGAAGCTGGTCGACACACCCAGCGCGATACCGAACACGCCTTCGGTGGTGATCCACTGGTGGTTGGCCAGGGCATGGAAGCTCACTCCACGGTGCGCCAGCAGCCCCGGCATCCAGGGGCCGGCCACGCTGTAGACGAGGAACACCAGGGCGATGATCGCCAGGGGTGGGCCCAGCGCGCGGCGGGTCGCCTCCAGCAGCAGCGGGATGCCGATGCAGGCGGTGACCAGGTCGCCCGTGGTCAGGCTGCCGGGGCGCAGGGCCAGCTGCTGATAGAAGATGAACAGGTAGGCGGCGCTGGCGGCGGCGACCAGACCGAGGGCGATATCCAGCAGCGGCACGCGATCACGTGGCGAGGTTCTGAACGCCGGGTAGGCGAGAAACGCCAGCAGCAACGCGAAGGCCAGGTGAATGGCGCGGGTCTGGGTGTCGTTGAGCACACCGAAACCGAAGATGAACGGCAGGGGTGAGGCGATCCACAACTGGAACAGCGACCAGAGCAGCGCCAGGCCCGTGATCACCTGGGCCATCGGGCCGACGGGCAAACGCGCGCCGACGTCCTGGGCGATCAGTTCCTCGGTGGAGAGTTGTTTTTCGGCCATAGGGAGGTACACCTACGTTGTCATTCTGATAAAACGGCGAGCCCCTCGTTGACGGAGGGGCTCGGTTTTTCGACCCTGTGAACGGGTCTCTAGGCACGCAGTTTACCTATACAAACTCAACTGCGCCCGTTATCGAAGAGTTTAGAGCTCTGCCAGGTTCTCTCCACCCGGCCTAGAGCCAGCCTTTCTCCTTGTAGAAACGCAGTGCGCCCTCATGCATCGGTGCCGTCAGCCCCGCGCTGATCATGTCCTCGGCACGCAGATCGGCGAAGGCCGGGTGCAGGCGCTTGAAGCGCTCGAGGTTGTCGAACACCGACTTGACCAGCTGATAGACGACCTCGGGATCGGTCTTTGCCGACGTCGCCAGCACGGCCTTGCCGCCGATGGACGCAATGGCCTCGTTGACGCCGGGGTAGAGGCCGGCAGGAATGTCCGCCCGGGTGAAGTAGCTGGCCTCGGCCAAGAGCTTGTCGACTCCCGGACCGGTGACCGGAATCAGCCGCGCATCGACCGTGGCCATCGCCTCCTGAATGGCGCCGCTCGGATGGCCGACCACATAGGTGATGGCATCCAGGTTGTTGTCCCCCAGGGCCGCCGCCATCTCTGCCGGTTTCAGCTCGGCCGCGAGCGCGAAGTCGGACTTGCCCCAGCCATTGGCCTGCATCACCTCATCGAAGGTGTCGCGACTACCCGAGCCTGGCACGCCGATGTTCACCCGCTTGCCCTTGAGGTCCGCGAAGCTCTGGATGCCGCTGTCGGCACGGGCGACCACGGTGAGAATCTCGCTCTGCAGCGAGAACACCACGCGCAGGTCCGCGACCGCGCCGTCCTTGTCGAACGGCGCCTGGCCTGTCAGCGCCTTGTTCTGGTGATCGGACTGAATGAAGCCGAAGTCATAGTCACCGCTCTTGATCGAGGCGATGTTGCTGACGCTGCCCGCGGAGGATGGGGCGTTGCACTTGATGCCGTGCTCGGCACCGCTGCGGTTGAGGAAACGGCAGATCGACTGACCGGCGGTGTAATAGACCCCGGTCTGCCCGCCCGTGCCGATGGTCACGTAGCGCTCTTCGGCGACCAGGGGACTGGCCAGCAGACTGCTGCCCAGCACGCACGCCAACAGACCCATGATTCGATGTTGCTGCATATCAACGTCCTCGTGTTTTTGTTTTTCGAACGGCAGACGGGCCGGCAGCGCCGGCACCATCGATGGAACCAATGCGGCAGTTACGCGGGCTTGCGCACCGCTGTCAGCATGATCTCGACCAGTACGTCGGCGGAGGCCAGACGCGCCTCGACCGTAGCACGCGCCGGCGCGCAGCCGGCCGGCAGCCAGCGGCTCCAGACCTCGTTCATGGCGGCAAAGTCCTTCTCGATGTCTTTCAGCCAGATCTGCGCACTGAGCAGCAGGCTGCGATCCGAGCCGGCCTCGGCCAGCAGGGCATCGATCTTGTCCAGCACCTGGGCCGTCTGGCCCGCGACATCCTGGCTGCGATCGGTCGGCACCTGACCGGAAAGAAACACCAGGTCGGCGAAAATCGTCGCGCCGGAAAGACGCGCATTGGTCTGGATGCGTTGCACGAGCATGGCAAACTCCTACGGGGTCATGGGGTTGTTCAGGGGTTCTCAGGAGGCCAGCTTCATCCCCTCGAGAGAGATCGCCGGGCGCTGCCGGCCTATCAGCTGGGTCACGGCCTCGGCGCTGCCGCAGGCCAGGGTGAAGCCCAGGCTGCCATGGCCGACGTTCAGCCAGAGGTTGTCGATACCACTGGCGCCCAGCAGCGGCGTACCCTCCGGCGTCGCCGGACGCATGCCCGCCCAGGTCTCGGCGGCGGCATAGTCTCCCGCAGCGGGGAAGCTGGCCTGGGCCAAGCGCTGCAACGCGGCCAGCCGCCCCGGATCCGGGCTGGCGTCCCAACTGCCGATATCGACCATCGCCGCGACCCGCAGGCGCTGTCCGAGACGGGCGTAGACCACCTTGTTGTCGTAGTCGGTGACGTTGGTCTCCGGTCCCGCAGCGCGGTCGGCCAACGGCAGGGTGAGGCTGTAGCCCTTCAGTGGATAGATCGGCAGGCGCAATCCCAGCGGGCGAAGCAGCTCGACACTGCCGATGCCCGCAGCCACCACCACCTGATCGACCTCCAGTTCCTTGCCCGCCAGCGCCACGGCCCGGACCTTGCCGCGCTCCAGCGGCAGCCCGCTGACGCGTTGCCCGGTATGCAGGCGGAACGTCGGATGGCCGCGCAGCTTGCGCAGCAGCTGGCGGCAGAACTGATGACAGTCACCGACCTCGTCGCCGGCGGCGAAGATGCCACCCTTGAAGCGTCCGGCCAGCGCCGCCAGGGCAGGTTCCAGCTCGATGCACTGCTCCGCGCCGAGCAGACGCTGATGGGCCGGGTCGACCCCGGCCTGCGCCTTGTGCAGACTCGACGCGTTGCGGTAGATCACCAGCTTGCCGTTGGCGCGCCAGGAAAAATCGTCCAGCAGCTCGTGCTCACGCCATTCCTGCAGCACCGACTGGCTGTACAGCGCCAGGCGCAGGAGGTGTTCGGCATTGCGCTGGTTCACCGAGCGCCGGCACGCCAGCAGGAAACGCAGGCACCAGTGCCACTGACGGGGGTTCAGGCTGGGCCGGAAGCGCAAGGGCGCATTGCCCTGAAGCATCCACGACAACGCCTGCAGCGGCACGCCGGCATCGGCCAGCGGCGCAACGTAGCGATAGCTGAGCTGACCGCCATTGGCGAAGCTGGTCTCCAGCGCCACTTCATCACGCTGCTCGATCAAATCGACCCGATAGCCCTGGCGCACCAGCGCATAGGCGGTGGTCAGGCCTATCACGCCACCACCGATAACCGCGACCCGCATCATCCATCTCCCGCATCCGAATGGAATTCAGGGTATGGATGCCTGGCGCGGGCGACCAATGAAAAGATAGTGGCAGCCCATAACCCCAGGTTATGCTCCAGCCAGTCTCGCTGGAGCACGAACGGATCATGCGCCTACGTCATATCGAGCTGTTTCAGGCGGTCTTGCAGACTGGCAGCCTCACGGCTGCCGCCGAGCTGCTGCACATCTCGCAGCCGGCCGCCAGCAAGATTCTCCAGCATGCGGAGCAGCAGCTGGGGTTCGCACTCTTCAGCCGCGTGCGCGGCAAGCTGCTGCCCACTGCGGAAGCGCGGATACTGCAGCAGCAGACCGAGCGGCTGTCTGCCGAGTTGCAGGACCTGCGGCGGCTATCGGCCAGCCTGCGCCGTGGAGAAGAACGGGCGCTGCGCCTCGTCTGCACGCCCACCCTGGCGCAGACCCTGCTGCCCGATGTGGTGTGCGGCTGGCGCGCCGAGTATCCACAGACCCGCTGCGACCTCGCGACCCAGCACACCAGTGAAATCGTCCAGGCCCTGTTGCTGCGCGAAGCCGACCTCGGCCTGACGCTGCAACGCGTCGAGCACCCGGATCTGCATACGGAGGTCCTGACGCAGGGCCGGATGATGGCCATCGCGCCGCCGGGCTGGTGGAGCGAGGCGGCCTGCTCGACATCGATACGCCTGCAAGACATGGCCGGCCTGAGCCTGATCGGCCTGGACACGCGAGACGCGCTGGGCGGTCTGTTGCGCGGACACATCGAGGAGCTGCAGCCGCCCGCGCGCATCGATATCTCGGTGCAGACCTACCAGCTGGCCCGCATGCTGGTGGCAGCGGGACAGGGGCTGGCGCTGGTCGACCCCTTCACCGCACTGTCCGGCAACCTGGGCGATGTCCAGGCCCGCCCGCTGGAGCCCAACATCCCGGTGACGCTGTACCTGCTGCGGCGTGTCGATGAAACACCCTCGGCCGCGCAGCAGGCACTGCTGACGCGCCTGCAGAGTCTGGCGACCGACCTGCTTGCCCCACAGGGCTGAACCAGGCGCCGGAAAACGAAAAACCGCGGCAGAGGCCGCGGTTTTTTGTTAGCCGCCAGGCAGGCTTACAGCCAGCCACGCTCCTTGTAGTAGCGTGCGGCGCCCTCGTGCAGCGGGGCAGTCAGGCCGACCTTGATCATGTCGGTTTCCTTCAGGTCGGCAAATGCCGGGTGCAGGCGCTTGAAGCGATCGATGTTGTCGAACACCGACTTGACCAGCTGGTAGACCACTTCCGGGTCGGCCTTGGCGCTGGTGGACAGCACGGCCTTGCCGCCGATGGATTGAGTCGCCTGATCGTTGCCCTTGTACAGGCCACCCGGAATCTCGGCCTTGGTGTAGTAGGTCTTCTCGGCCAGCAGCTTGTCGATCTCGGGGCCGGTCACCGGAACCAGAACGGCGTCGGTGGTGGTGGTGGCTTCCTGGATCGCGCCGTTGGGATGACCGACGAAGTAGGTCATCGCGTCGATGTTGTTGTCACCCAGGGCGCTGGCCTGCTCGGCCGGCTTCAGCTCGGCAGCCAGGGCGAAGGCGGAGCGGTCCCAGCCTTTGACGGCGAGGATTTCTTCCAGGGTGTCGCGCTGACCGGAACCCGGGTTGCCGACGTTGACGCGCTTGCCCTTGAGGTCATCGAAGCCTTTGATGTTGGCGTCGCGACGGGCGAGGATGGTGAACACTTCGCTCTGCAGGGAGAAGACGGCGCGGATATCGCTCATCGCCCCTTCGGCTTCGAACGGTGCAAGGCCGTTGAGCGCCTTGTACTGGTGGTCGGACTGCATGATGCCGAAGTTGAATTCGCCGCTGCGAATGCCGTTGACGTTGGCGACGCCGCCGCCACTGGCCGGCGCGTTGCACTTGATGCCGTGCTCAGCCGAGCCACGGTTGAGGAAGCGGCAGATGGACTGACCGGCCACGTAATAGACGCCGGTCTGGCCGCCGGTGCCGATGGTGACGAATTTCTCTTCGGCCTGTGCCATGCCACTCAGGGCAGTACCCGCGAGCGCGGCGGACAGGACCCATGCCAAGGATTTGCCTTTCATGGGATATCTCCTTTTTTCTCTGTTGTTTTGAGCGAGCGCGCCTTGTGAGCGACGTCCGGGTGGGAAGTCTAACCGCTCGCGGCGAATATGCACGCGCTGTCGAACAATCGCTGGTAACGGCGTGTGTGAAGCCGGGCTATCGCCCACTGCCGGCATTGGGCAGAATCGACGGATGTCGAACCCGCCCAACGCCCCCACGCAGGCCTCGGTCAGCGCCAGCCTGACCCAGGCGATCCTGCACGCCGCCACGCGCCTCGGCCTCGAGCGCCAGCCCCTGCTGGACGCCTGCGCACTGCACGACGAGCAGCTCGTCGACCCCGATGCGCGCATTCCCTTCGCCGCCCAGCAAGCGCTGTGGCTCGAACTGGACAGACGCCTGCAACACCCGGAACCGGGGCTGCTGCTGGGACGCAACCTGACGCCCGGACCCTTCAGCGTCCTCAGCTACCTGCTGCAAAGCAGCGCGACGCTGGGCGATGCGCTGACCGCCGCGCTGCGCTACCAGCGTCTCGGCGGCGAGGGTGGCGAGTTGCAGGTCGAGGAGCAGGACGACACGCTCTCGCTGCTCTATCGCCCGCTGTACCCCCAGCACCCGGCGACCCGCATCCGCGTGCTGGCGATGATGGCCTGCTGGGTGCAGACCACCCTGCCGCTGCTGGACGGCTTTCGCCTGCTCGACGTGCGTTTTCGTCATCCGCAGCCGGGCGACCTCGCGCCCTACGACGATGTGTTCGACTGTCCGCTGCACTTCGCCTGCGACGACTACGCCATCGTCCTGCCGCGCGATCTGTGCCAGCTGCCGCTGATCCAGGCCAACCCGCCACTGCAGCAGTTGCTGCGCCAGCATGCCGAAGCCCTGCTCGCCCGCCTGCCCAGCGCCAGCCTGAGCGCCCGCGTGATCGGACTGCTGGGCGAACAGCTGGCCCACGGCGAGCCGGACCGCGCCGAACTGGCACGGGCACTGGCTCTCAGCGAGCGCACCCTGCAACGCCGCCTGGCCGACGAAGGCTGCAGCTACCAGCAACTGCTCGCCGACACGCGCCGGCAACTGGCCGAGCAGCACCTGCGTGACGGGCGCCTGCCCGCGACGGAAATCGCCTGGCTGCTCGGCTACTCCGAACCCAGCGTGTTCTTCCGCGCCTTTCGTCAGTGGACCGGCCTGACGCCGGGCGAGTATCGCGCCCGCTACGGCGCCGGGTGAGGTGACGCCCCGCTGCGCATCAGCCACGTCGATGATGACTATGCTCCCGCGTGGCGTGCGCCCCCGCAAGCCGAGGGGTTAGAGTAGCCGGCCACGCATTGAGGAGACTCCCCATGAGCCGCTTGGCCTCGATCAAGCTCTCCACCCTGGACCTGGCGCCGATTCGTGACGACGGCGACGCTGCCCAGGCCCTGCACAACTCGCTGGCCCTGGCCCGGCATGTCGAACGCCTCGGCTTCGAACGCTTCTGGGTCGCCGAGCACCACAACATGGACGGCATCGCCAGTTCCGCCACGGCGGTACTGATCGGCTACCTGGCCGCCGGCACGTCGCGCATTCGCCTGGGCGCAGGCGGCGTGATGCTGCCCAACCATGCGCCACTGGTGATCGCCGAACAGTTCGGCACCCTGGCCACGCTCTACCCCGGCCGTATCGATCTGGGCCTGGGCCGCGCGCCCGGCGCCGACCAGTACACCGCTCATGCGCTGCGCCGCAGCCGCGATGGCAGCGCGGAAGACTTCCCCAGGGACGTCGAGGAGCTGCAGGCCTACCTGGGCCCGCGCGAGGAGGGCCAGCGGGTGATCGCCATGCCCGGGAGCGGCACCGAGGTGCCGATCTGGCTGCTGGGCTCCAGCCTGTTCAGCGCGCAGCTGGCCGGGATGAAGGGCCTGCCCTACGCCTTCGCCTCGCATTTCGCACCGCGCTACCTGCATGAAGCGATCCGGATCTACCGCAATCACTTCCGCCCATCGGCGGTGCTGGACAAGCCCTACGTGATGCTCGGCGTGCCGCTGCTGGCCGCCGACAGCGACGAACAGGCGCAGTACCTGGCGACCTCCGCCTACCAGCGCATCCTCGCCCTGGTCCGTGGCCAGAGCCTGGTGCAGCGCCAGCCGGTCGCCAGTATGGAGGGCCTCTGGCTGCCGCACGAACGCCAGGCCGTCGGTGAATTCCTCGGCCTGGCCGCCATCGGCGGTCCGGACACGGTGCGCCAGCGCCTGGAGCAGCTACTGGAGCAGACCGAGGCGGACGAGCTGATCTTCACCTGCGACATGTACGACTTCGCTGATCGCCTGCATGCCTTCGACATTCTCGCGCAGTTGCAACGCGACTGAGTTCGAACTTGTGCGCATGCGCGCCCTCTGAATGCAGGAAGGCCGCCAGACTGGCGGCCTCTTGCAAGCAATGGGAGAGCGCACATGAAAAAGACTGCATCGGCCCACTGGCAGGGCGGCATCAAGGACGGCAAGGGCACCCTTTCCACCCAGAGCGGCGCGCTCAGGGATTCGCCCTACGGCTTCAACACCCGCTTCGCCGACCAGCCCGGCACCAACCCCGAGGAACTGATCGGCGCGGCCCACGCCGGCTGCTTCTCCATGGCGCTGTCCAAGGAGCTGGGGGACGCCGGGATGACCGCACAGAGCATCGATACCCAGGCAGAAGTGACGCTGGACAAGGTCGATGGCGGTTTCGAGATCAGCGCCGTGCACCTATCGCTGCGGGCGAAAATCCCCGGCGCCGACCGCGCCGCCTTCGAACAGGCCGTGGCGACCGCCAAGAGCGGCTGCCCGGTGTCCAAGGTGCTCAACGCCAAGATCACGCTGGAAGCGGTGCTGGAGGACTGAGCCAGCCGCTTGCGGCTAGATCCCTGTGCCGCAGCGCAGCACCTCGCCTCGCGCCAGCACGTTGCGCTGATCGTCGTACAGCCAGGCCTGCGCCTTCATCAGCAGCGGCCTGGCTTCGACACGGTAGCGCTGGCCCGGCGCGAAGCCGTCATAGCGCAGACGAATCTCGCAGGTCATGCGCAACGGCTCGCTCTGCATGCCAAGCGTGCCGCCGCGCACCTCGAACTGAAAGCGCGTTTCCAGCTCGTGCTTGCCGGGCGTGACCTGGAAGTAACGACCATCCGGCCAGCGCTCGCCGTCCAGGCGGTCGGCCATCAACAGCGTATCGGCGGTGGCGTACAGCTCGACCCAGGCCTGCTGGGGATCGGGCTTGGGCAACGGCGAAGCACAGGCTCCGAGTGTCAGCAGAACGGGAACAGCCAGCAGGGCGCGCATGTCGACCTCCATCTTGGGTTCGGGCACCAGCCTAGCGTGCGCGGGCCGGTCCCAGGGAAATAGTAGAGCCATCTGTCGCGGCGCTTTTCATCCGGAGCCTAGGCACCGACCATCCGGATCGGCTAGCGTGAGCGCATGCCCGACACCTTCTCCATCGACATTCTGCGCCGCCTCGCGGTTCCGCTGCTCGCGCTGCTGCTCGGCGGTTGCTCGACCCTGGACTACTACGCCCATCTCGGCCAGGGCCAGTGGCAGTTGCTGCAGGCCCGCGAGCCCGTCGAGCGACTGCTGCAGGACCCGCAAACCACACCCGAACTGGCCAGGCGCCTGGCGCTGTCACAGCAGGCGAGGGACTTCGCCAGCGCCAGCCTGCGCCTGCCGGACAACCGTAGCTACCGGCTCTACGCCGACCTCAAGCGCCCCTTCGTGGTGTGGAACGTGTTCGCCACGCCCGAGTTCTCCCTCGACCCGGAGCTGCACTGCTTCCCCATCGCCGGCTGCGTCGCCTATCGCGGCTACTACCAGCAGGGTCGCGCCCGTGGCGCCGCCGCGCTGCTGCGCCAGCAGGGGCTGGACACCTACATAGGCGGCGTCGAGGCCTACTCCACCCTGGGCTGGTTCGATGACCCGCTGCTCAACAGCATGCTGCGCTGGGACGACGAGCGCCTGGTCGCGGTGATCTTTCACGAGCTGGCGCACCAGCAGTTCTACCTGCCGGGCGATACCGCCTTCAACGAGTCCTTCGCCACCTTCGTCGAGCGCGAGGGCCTGCGCCAGTGGCACACATCCCGTGGGGAGACGCCCCCCGCCAGCGACGACCATCAGCGCCAGCAGTTCGTCGAACTGGTCCTGGCCAGCCGCGAACGCCTGCGCCTGCTCTACGCCCGCGACTTGCCGGCAGCGGCCATGCGCAGTGCCAAACAGGCCGAATTCGCCCGCCTGCGCCACGACTACCACAGGTTGCGCCAACGCGAGTGGGGCGGCCAGGGCCGCTATGACGCCTGGATCGACGCCCCGTTGAACAACGCCAAGCTGCTGCCCTTCGGCCTCTACGACCAGTGGGTGCCCGCCTTCGCCGCGCTGTTTGCCCGCGAAGGCCGCGACTGGCCGGCCTTCTACGCCGCCGTCGCCGCTCTGGGCCAGTTGCCCGCCGAACAACGCCATGCGCAACTGACCGCCCTGCAGGGTGACGACTAGAACTGCCGGGCAATCTGCCAGTCCAACCTCACAGGTCACCCACAACCCTGGAGATACGCGCGATGCAACGGATGATCCCTGCCCTGGCCCTGCTGATGCTTGCAGGCGGCGCGCTGGCGGCGCCCAAACCCTGCGAGGAGCTCAAGCAGGAAATCGAAGTGAAGATTCAGGCCAACAATGTGCCCAGCTACACCCTGGAAATCGTTGCCAACGACGACGTCCAGGATCAGAGCATGGTGGTGGGCAGCTGCGACGGCGGCACCAGGAAGATCATCTATCAGCGCAACGACTGAGCCACCCCGGGGGCGTTGCCCATGAAGGCTCCATGCAGCGCCTCCAGCGTCTCGAAATGGAACGCCGGCGCCTCACCCAGCAACTCCTCACGGCTGCCGAAACCGTAACCCACCGCCACCGCCTGCACGCCGTTGCTGCGTGCGCCGATCAGGTCGTGCTTGCGGTCACCGATCATCAGCGCCGAGCCCGGTGCCAGGCCCTCCGACTCCAGCAGATGCGCCAGCAGCTCCACCTTGTTGGTACGCGTACCATCCAGCTCGCTGCCATAGATGCGCTTGAAGTAGCGGTCGAAACCGAAGTGCCGGGCGATCTCCTCGGCGAAAACCGTGGGTTTGCTGGTGGCGATGTACAGCGTGCGTCCCTGCGCCTGCAGCGCGTCGAGCAGGCTCGGCACGCCTGCGAACATCCGGTTCTCATACAGCCCGGTGACCTTGAAGCGCTCGCGATAGTGGTTCACCGCCTGCCAGGCGGTGGCTTCGTCCAGCCCGTAGCTGGCCATGAAGCACTGCAACAATGGCGGGCCGATGAAATGCTCCAGGGCCGCCAGATCCGGTTCGTCGATGCCCAGCTTGGCCAGCGCGAACTGCACCGAACGGGTAATGCCCTCGCGCGGATCGGTGAGCGTGCCGTCGAGGTCGAAAAGAACGGTCGGGTGATGCATGGCTGATACCTGTGCGCGGCCGAAACGGCAGCGCAGGATAAGGCAATAACCCGGCCTACCCAATCGGAAGAGACAGCCCATCTGTTCGGCAGTGACGTAGAGATGAGAGCTCCACCTGGGTGCCGGATATCCCCACGGCCTGGTCGTGCTGCATGGCAAGATGCGGCGTAGCGGGCCGATCAGCCTGCCGCGCAACGACAGTGGTCGCCGAGCGAACCGCTCTGACGCTGACACCAGGCTCAGGGCGCCGCTCAAGAGCAATCCTCATGATTGTGAGGATTACCGCTCGCCATGCAGCGACGAACCGAGTAATCCTCACAACCATGAGGATTTTCTTGCTCAACAGGGTATTACATGCCAGATTCCTTACAACCGTGAGGATTTGACATGCAAACCACACTCAAGAGCGCCGCGGAACTGGGCGAGTTGATTCGTCGGACACGCAAGGCACAGAACATCCGTCAGGATGACGCTGCCGGCAGTATTGGCGTCAGCGAAAACTTCCTCGGCAAGGTCGAGCGCGGCAGCGAGAACGTGCAGTGGGGCAAGTTGTTCCAGGTGCTTGATGGCCTCGGCCTGCGCTTGATCGTCGACTTACCGGATGAGGTGCAATCGCAGCACGGTGAACCCGACGCATGAAGCGCGAGCTGCTGGCCTGGATCGGTGATCGCCTGGTGGGGCATCTGCATGACGACAATGGCGTCTGGAGTTTCCGCTATGAGGAGGGCTGGACCGCCTTCGACCTCTGCCCGAACCTGCCACGGGCCCAGGGCATCATCGTCGACAACAGCAGCCAACGCCCGGTGCAGTGGTACTTCGACAACCTGCTGCCCGAGGAAGGCCAGCGTCAATTGCTGGCAGCTGACGCACGCATCGAGGCGAGCGATGCCTTTGCCCTGCTGGCTTACTACGGCGCCGAATCGGCTGGCTCGCTGACCCTGCTGCCGCCTGACACATCGCTGCCGGCAGGCGAGCTGCGCGCCCTGACCCATGAAGCACTGGCCAGACGCATTGCAGCCATGCCACGCCTGCCACTGACCCACGAAGCCCACAAGCGCATGTCTCTGGCCGGCGCTCAGCACAAGCTGGCCGTGGTACTCGAGGACGGCCGGTTGCATGAGCCAGTCGGTGCCGCGCCCTCGACGCATATCCTCAAACCGGATCATCCCGAGCCGGCCTTCGCGCACTCGGTGATCAACGAATGGTTCTGCATGCGCCTGGCCGCGCGCGTCGGCCTAGCCGTGCCCAGTGTCAGCCGACAGTACGTGCCCCAGCCGATCTACCTGATCGAGCGCTTCGACCGCCAGGCACGGGGCGCGACCTGGCAACGCGTGCACAGCATCGACGCCTGCCAGATGCTCGCTCTGGATCGACACTTCAAGTACCAGGCCGGCAGCATCGAACGCCTGGTACAGCTACTGACGCTGACCACCGCCCCGGCCGTTGCCCGTGCTCGCCTGTTCAGCTGGCTGCTGTTCAACGTGCTGATCGGCAATACCGACGCTCACCTGAAGAACATCAGCTTTCTGGTCGGGCCTCGCGGCCAGCAGTTGTCACCGTTCTATGACCTGCTGAGCACAGCCGTCTATGAAACCCGAGCCTTCGACCAGGATCGCTGGCCCCAGGCGACTACCTTGGCCTGGCCGATACTTGGCGAGTCGCAGCTGGCGCGTATCGACCGCCAGCATCTGCTCGATGCCGCAGAGGTACTGGGTTTGAAGCGCTCCCCGGCCAACGCGCAGTTGCAGCGCATGCAGACGCGCATCGTCGCGCACGCCGATGAACTGCTGGCACAGACAACACAGGAGAATGCCGGGCTGGCAACCGAACGCCCGGAACTGCGTGCCACCTTTGCCGGGGAGATGCGCTGCTTGCGGGCGATCAGGTCGTTACTGCTGGAGCAAGCCGCTCGGCTGCAATAGCAACGTGTTCATTCGCCACAGCCCGCTGCTCGACGTCCGGCCCATTCGGGGCCTACGGCCTGAGCAGCCACCCGTCAGCAGAGTGAGGGCACCTGAACGGCACCCTGCATGGCGGACAAAAGCGCCCGCATGCAGAACTGTGCTGTCGGCACGCCCGGCGCGGGCGGCTCAGGTCAGGCTGCGAAACATCACATGGCAGTCCACCAGCCCCAGTCGCGCATGCCGGTAGGCCTTGGGCAGGGTGCCGACGATGGCGAAGCCGAGCTTCTGCCACAACGCCACGGCTACCGTGTTGCTCGCCACCACGCTGTTGAACTGCATGGCGCTGAAGCCCAGCTCGCGGCCGACCTGCAGCGAGTGCCGGCACATGGCGCTGGCCACGCCCTTGCCGCGCGCGGCAGGGGCGGTCATATAGCCGCAGTTGCACACATGATCGCCGGGGCCGGCGGCGTTGGCCTTGATGTAGTAGGTGCCGAGGATCTGCCCGTCCTGCTCGACGACGAAGGTGGCACGCGGCAGCTCGACCCAGGTTTTCCAGGCGCTGGCGCGATCCATGTCCGGGTCGAAGGCATAGGTTTCCCGCGCCTGCACCACATCACGGATGATCGGCCAGACCTGGTCGAAATCGGCGGCCTCGAGAGGACGAATGCGCAGTTCGGCATCGCTCACGGCTAGTAGCCCTCGACCAGATGCAGGTCCTTGAGCTTCACGTAGTTGCCCGCCGTGTAGCTGAAGAAGGTGCGCTCCTTGTCGGTCAGCGGCCGTGCCTGCTTGACCGGGCTGCCGACGTACAGGTAGCCGCTTTCCAGACGCTTGCCCGGCGGCACCAGGGAGCCGGCGCCGATGATCACCTCGTCCTCGACCACGGCGCCGTCCATGACGATGCTGCCCATGCCGACCAGGATGCGGCTGCCCAGGGTGCAGCCGTGCAGGGTGACCTTGTGCCCGACGGTGACCTCGTCGCCGATGATCAGCGGGTAGCCCTCCGGATTGAACGGCCCGGCATGGGTGATGTGCAGCACGCTGCCATCCTGCACGCTGGTGCGCGCGCCGATGCGGATCTGGTGCATGTCGCCACGGATCACGGTCATCGGCCAGACCGAGCTGTCGTCACCGATCTCGACGTCACCCAGCACCACGGCGCTGGCATCGACGAATACCCGCTCACCGAGCTGCGGAGTGAATTGCTGGTAACTGCGAATCGCCATGATAGAAATCTCCAAGGCTGCGGGAAGGCTTGATTGTAATTAATATGGCCCCCATGTCGGTTGTTATCGTGCCGCCTCGCTGCGCTGCCACGCTCTCAACCCAATCTCCCTTCGTTACAGGTGCCTCGTCGTGACCGCGAACAATCCCCTGCTGCAAGACTTCGACCTGCCGCCTTACTCGCAGATCAAACCCGAGCACGTCGAACCTGCCGTCGAGCAGATCCTGGCCGACAGCCGCGTCGCCATCGCCGAACTGCTCGAGCGCCAGCAGGCCAATCCGAGCTGGGACGGCCTGGTCCTGGCGCTGGACGAGCTGGGTGCGCGCCTGGGCCGCGCCTGGAGCCCGGTGAGCCACCTCAATGCCGTGTGCAACAGCCCGGAACTGCGCGCTGCCTACGAGGCCTGCCTGCCCAAACTGTCGGAATACTGGACCGAGATGGGCCAGAACAAGCCGCTGTTCCAGGCCTACGAAGCGCTGTCGCAGAGCCCGCAGGCGGCCACTTTCGACGTGGCGCAGACGACCATCCTCGAGCACGCCCTGCGTGACTTCCGCCTGTCGGGTATCGACCTGCCGGCCGAACAGCAGAAGCGCTACGGTGAAATCCAGATGCGTCTGTCCGAGCTGACCAGCAGGTTCTCCAACCAGCTGCTCGACGCTACCCAGGCCTGGACCAAGCAGGTGACCGATGAAGCGCTGCTGGTCGGCCTGACCGATTCGGCCAAGGCGCAGATGCAGCAGGCGGCTCAGGCCAAGGGCCTGGACGGCTGGCTGATCACCCTGGAGTTCCCCAGCTACTACGCCGTGATGACCTACGCCGACGACCGCGCCCTGCGCGAAGAGGTGTACGCCGCCTACTGCACCCGCGCCTCCGACCAGGGTCCGAACGCCGGGCAGAACGACAACGGTCCGCTGATGAGCGAGATTCTCGACCTGCGCCAGGAGCTGGCCCGCCTGCTCGGCTTCGCCCACTACAGCGAGCTGAGCCTGGCCAGCAAGATGGCGGAGTCGACCGATCAGGTGCTGAGCTTCCTGCGTGACCTGGCGGTGCGCAGCAAGCCCTTCGCCGAGCAGGACCTGGCCGAGCTCAAGGCCTTCGCCGCCGAGCAGGGCCTCTGCGACCTGCAAAGCTGGGACGTCGGCTACTACAGCGAGAAGCTGCGCCAGCAGCGCTACAGCATCTCCCAGGAGGAAGTGCGCGCCTGGTTCCCGGTGGACAAGGTGCTCAACGGCCTGTTCGCCATCGTGCAGAAGCTCTACGGCATCCAGATCCGCGAGCTGCACGACTTCGACACCTGGCACCCGGACGTGCGCCTGTTCGAGATCAGCGAACACGGCGAGCACGTCGGGCGTTTCTTCTTCGACCTCTACGCCCGCGCCAACAAGCGCGGCGGCGCCTGGATGGATGGCGCCCGCGACAAGCGGCGTGATGCCTCCGGCAAGCTGATCGCCCCGGTCGCCAACCTGGTGTGCAACTTCACCCCGCCGGTCGGCGGCAAGCCGGCGCTGCTGACCCACGACGAAGTCACCACCCTGTTCCACGAATTCGGCCACGGCCTGCACCACCTGCTGACCCGCGTCGAGCACGCCGGCGCCTCGGGCATCAACGGCGTCGCCTGGGA
The DNA here is from genome assembly GCF_017915135.1 of Ectopseudomonas khazarica. Lineage (NCBI taxonomy): Bacteria > Pseudomonadati > Pseudomonadota > Gammaproteobacteria > Pseudomonadales > Pseudomonadaceae > Ectopseudomonas > Ectopseudomonas khazarica. The sequence goes on from NZ_CP068551.1 coordinate 5,212,803, forward strand.
TGCGGTCGAGCTGCCCAGCCAGTTCATGGAGAACTGGTGCTGGGAGCCGGAAGGCCTGGCGCTGATCTCCGGCCACCATGAAACCGGCGAAGCGCTGCCACAGGCCATGCTGGACAAGATGCTGGCGGCGAAGAATTTCCAGTCCGGGCTGATGATGGTGCGCCAGCTGGAGTTCTCCCTGTTCGACTTCGAGCTGCATGCCACCCACGGCGACGGCCGCAGCGTGCTGGACGTGCTCGAAGGCGTGCGCAGCGAGGTCTCGGTGATGCGACCACCGGCCTACAACCGCTTCGCCAATGGTTTCGCGCACATCTTCGCCGGCGGCTACGCAGCCGGTTACTACAGCTACAAGTGGGCCGAAGTGCTCAGTGCCGATGCCTTCTCCAAGTTCGAGGAAGAAGGCGTGTTCAACAGCGCCACCGGCAGCGCCTTCCGCGAGGCCATCCTCGCCCGTGGCGGCTCGCAGGCGCCGATGGTGCTGTTCGTCGACTTCCGTGGCCGCGAACCGAGCATCGACGCCCTGCTGCGTCACCTCGGCCTGAGCCAGGAGGCCGCATGAGCGATGCGCCTGTGAACAGCACGCCGAAACGCTTCATTGCCGGCGCCGTGTGCCCGGCGTGCAGCGAGACCGACAGCATCAAGATGTGGAACGTCGATGGCGTGCCGCACCGCGAGTGCGTCAAGTGCGGCTACGCCGACACCCTCGACGCCCGTGGCAACTCGGTGCCCAGGGAACTGCCCACGCGGGTCAACGTCAGCGGCCTGAAGCCCAAGGCGGCCGATCCGAACGTGCAGGCGGTGCAGTTCTTCCCCAACCCGAAGCTGAAGAAGCCCAGCGAGTAGTCCCTCGCGCCGTAGGGTGGGTTAGCGGCGCCGGACACGCGCTCACCAATAACGGGGAAGGTCACGCGCCGCGTAACCCAGCAAACGGAGTTCCCGCCTCTGCCGATGCTGGGTTACGCCGCCATGACCCCGGCATTGCCTGTCCGAGCGATGGCGGGCGGCCACCTCAGCCTGCCGATCGAGCGCCTCATCAACCGCGAAAGAACTCTCCAGGAGTTGCGCCAAACTGGCGGCGAAAGGCGGCGATAAAGGCCGATAGCGAGTCATACCCGCAGGCCAGAGCCACGTCGGTGACACGCTCGCCCTGCTCCAGCGGGGTAAGCGCATCGAGCAGACGTTGGCGCTGGCGCCACATACGAAAGCTCAGGCCCGTTTCGCGCAGGAACAGGCGACTCAAGGTTTTCTCCGAAACCCCCAGCCGCTCGCCCCATTCGCCCAGGCCCAGTTGGCGCAGCGTCGCATCCTCCAACCCCTGACACACCTCGCGCAGCCGTGCGTCCTGCGGCAAGGGCAGCATCAGCGCGACGTCCGGGGCAGCGCGCAGTTCGTCCAGCAGCACCGCGGCCAGCCGGCCCGGCGCGCCCTGCTCGTCGTACTCCGCGGGCAGTGCACTGAAACCACGAATCAGCTCGCGCAGCAGCGGGCTGACCGCCAGCACACGGCAGTCGGGCGGACCCCAGGGCACGGCACTACCGTCGATGTACAGGCTGCGCATCTCGGTACGAGGCGAGCTGAAAACCTGATGTTCGACACCTGCCGGCACCCACACCGCGCGCTGCGGCGGGGCGACGAAGCGGGCCCCAGCGGTCTGCACCTCGAGCACCCCGGCGATGGCATAGGACAGCTGCACCCAGGGGTGGGTATGACGGAAGGTCAGCGCACGGTTGGTCAGCGACTCGACCCGGCCATAGAGCGGCCGAGGCAGGCTGGGCAACTCGGGCAGGCTGCGATGCAGGGTAGCGGGATGTCTGCTTAGCGACACTTGCTGGCTCTTTAGCGTTAGCCGGAAATTTTCGACGACGATAGTCTGACGCCCTCCTGTATCGCAAGTCCGAGATTCGCCATGTTCCTGCGCCGTCTGCTGCCTGACAACTTCACCCTGACCCTGCTCGCCGTGGTACTCGCCGCCACGCTACTGCCCGCCAGCGGCCAGGTCGCCACCGCGTTCGAATGGATCACCAACCTGGCCATCGCCCTGTTGTTCTTCATGCACGGCGCCAAGCTGTCACGCCAGGCGATCGTCGCCGGTGCCGGTCACTGGCGCCTGCACCTGCTGGTGTTTTCCTGCACCTTCATCCTCTTCCCGCTGCTCGGGCTGGCGCTGCGCCCTGCCCTGGAGCCGCTGCTGGGCACCGAGCTGTTCATGGGCATGCTCTACCTCTGTGCGCTGCCGGCCACGGTGCAGTCGGCCATCGCCTTCACCTCCCTGGCACGCGGCAATGTCGCGGCGGCGATCTGCAGTGCGGCGGCCTCCAGCCTGCTGGGCATCTTCATCACGCCGCTGCTGGTGGCCGTGCTGATGGGCGTGCACGGCGACAACGGCTCGACGCTCGACGCCATCGGCAAGATCAGCCTGCAACTGCTGCTGCCGTTCATCCTCGGCCAGATCGCCCAACGCTGGATCGGCGGCTGGGTGACGCAGAACAAGAACTGGCTGAAGTACGTCGACCAGAGTTCGATCCTGCTGGTGGTCTACACCGCCTTCAGCGCCGCGGTGATCGGCGGCCTCTGGCAGCAGGTGCCGCTGGTCACGCTGCTGGCGGTGGTCGTCGCCTGCTGCGTGCTGCTGGCCCTGGCGCTGCTGCTGACCCACCTGCTCGGCAAGTGGCTGGGCTTCAACCTGGAGGACCGCATCACCATCCTCTTCTGCGGGTCGAAGAAGAGCCTGGCCACCGGCGTGCCCATGGCCCAGGTGCTGTTCGCCGGCGGCGCCATCGGCGTGCTGATCCTGCCACTGATGCTCTTCCACCAGATCCAGCTGATGGTCTGCGCGGTACTGGCGCAGCGCTACGCCCAGCGCAAGGACGGGACGCAACCGGCGACCGCCTGAGCGGCGCCGCGACAGAAGGGACTTGCCCGGGCGCCAGATAACTGTATTTTTATACAGTATTTTCAGGAGCCCGTTCATGTCCGCCAGCCTGCCGCCACGAGGCCGTGGTACCGCCAGCAACCCACACAACCGTTATGCACCGACCCGTTCGGAGCAGCAGGACGACGGCTGGTATCAGGAGGAAACACCGCCGAGCCGCGCCACCGAGGTGCGCAAGGAAAAGGCGAAGACGGCCATCACCCGCAACAACTCACCGGATGTCGGCTTCGATCGCTCGGTGAACCCCTACCGTGGCTGCGAGCATGGCTGCATCTACTGCTTCGCCAGGCCGACCCATGCCTACTGGGACATGTCACCGGGCATCGACTTCGAGACCCGCCTGATCGCCAAGACCAACCTGGCCGAGCGCCTCGAAGAGCAGCTGCAGAAACCCGGTTACGTGCCGCAGCCCATCGCCCTGGGTATCAACACCGACGCCTACCAGCCCATCGAGCGCGAACAGCGCCTGACCCGCCAGGCGCTGGAAATCCTGCTGCGCTACAAGCACCCGCTGCACATCATCACCAAGGGCTCGCTGATCCTGCGCGACCTCGACCTGCTCGGCGAACTGGCCAGCCACAACCTGGTCAGCGTGGCCTTCAGCCTGACCACCCTGGACGACGAGCTCAAGCGCATCATGGAACCGCGCACCGCAGCACCAGCGGCGCGCCTGAGGGCCATGCGCACGCTGCACGAGGCGGGTGTGCCGGTCAGCGTGCTCTGCGCACCGATGATTCCCATGATCAACGACATGGAACTGGAAGCGATGCTGGAGGCCGCCCGGGATGCCGGTGCCCGCTCGGCCGGCTATGTGTTGCTGCGCCTGCCGCTGGAAATCGCCGACCTGTTCGAGGAATGGCTGCAGGTGCACTTTCCGGAGCGCGCCGCCCATGTGATGAGCCTGATCCGCCAGAGCCGGGGCGGCAGGAACTACGACAGCCGCTTCGGCAGCCGCATGCGTGGCGAGGGGCAGTTCGCCGACCTGCTGGAACAGCGCTTCCGCCTGGCGCGCCGCAAGTTCGGCCTGGACCGCCGGGGCAGCGTGGCGCTGGACTGCACGCAGTTCTGCCCGCCGGGTGCGCAATTGAGTCTGCTCTGACTTGGCAGCGGGCACCGATATGTTAAAACGTGGTCAACCGAGGCATTGACCGGCGCACCCCATGACCCGCACATCCCGCGTAGCCGACCCGTCCTACGAACTGATGGACGACCATGAAGGCCATTCGCTGATCTACCGTCAGCACGGTTTCCCCTCGCCACTGGTGCGCTGGCATTTCCACAAGGAGTACGAGCTGCACCTGATCGTCGCCAGTTCGGGCAAGGTGTTCATCGGCGACTACATCGGCAACTTCTCCGCCAACACCCTGTTTCTCACCGGGCCGGGCCTGCCGCACAACTGGATCAGCCAGGTCGAGGAAGGCGAACGGGTGGAAACCCGCGACATGCTGGTCAACTTCACCGACGAGGTGCTGGAAAGCGGCACCGCCGTGTTCGCCGAACTCAAGACCCTGCAGCCCCTGCTCGCCCGCGCACAGTTCGGCATCGAGTTCCGCGACCCGCAGCTGATTCGCGAAGCCGCCGTGCTGCTGGGCAGGATCGCCAGCAGCCGTGGGATCACGCGCCTGGGCCACTTCTTCATCCTCATGGAGCTGCTCGCCGGCAGCGAGGACTACCAGCTGCTCTCGGCCGTGACCTCGTCGGAGCTGGGCGACGAACAGCACGTCGAACGCATCAACCGGGCGGTGGACTACATCTTTCAGCACTATGCACAGGGCATCAGCCAGGAGGAGGTCGCCGAGCACCTGGGCATGACGCCCACCTACTTCTCGCGCTTCTTCAAGCAGGCCACCGGGCGCTGTTTCGTCGAGTTCGTCAATCGCCTGCGGGTGAGCAAATCCTGCGAGCTGCTGAGCAAGAGCGACAAGCCGGTGACCGAGGTCTGCTTCGAGTCCGGCTTCAGCAACATCTCCAACTTCAACCGCCGCTTCCAGCAACTCAAGGGCATGACGCCCTCCGGCTATCGCAAGCTGGCGGTGCAGCGCCTGACCGAGCAAAACCTGTACTGAATCGGCAGCGCTCCTGTCCCCCGATATCGCCACAGCCCCTCATCCCAGGCAGTTCCGCTGCTCGCCAGGCGGGTTGAGCATTGCCTATCGAGTGCAAAAAAGTATCGGCCATTGTGCGCTCAAGGATTTGTCCGCGCGGCCCAGCGGGGGTGTAATCCGGGCCGAGCGAAACAAAAACAATAACGTTCTTCCGTAGCCGTGCCGGCGCGGGAGAGGAGTTCACAAGCATGAACAACTCGATCAAAGCCCTCGTTGCAGCCTCTTGCCTGTCCCTCACCGTCGTCGCCCAGGGCGCCGAAACCCTGACCATCGCCACGGTCAACAACAGCGACATGATCCGCATGCAGCGCCTGTCGAAGACCTTCGAAGAACAGAACCCGGACATCAAGCTCAAGTGGGTGGTGCTCGAAGAGAACGTGCTGCGCCAGCGCCTGACCACCGACATCGCCACCCAGGGCGGCCAGTTCGACGTCCTCACCATCGGCATGTACGAAGCCGCACTGTGGGGCGAAAAAGGCTGGCTGGAGCCGATGACCGATCTGCCAGCCGACTATCACCTCGACGACGTGTTCCCCTCGGTGCGTGAAGGCCTGTCGGCCAAGGGCACGCTGTACGCCCTGCCGTTCTACGCCGAAGCCTCGATCACCTATTACCGCAAGGACCTGTTCGAGCAGGCCGGCCTGCAGATGCCGGAGCAGCCGACCTGGGCACAGCTCGCCGAGTTCGCCGGCAAGCTGCACCAGCCGGAGCAGGGCGTCTACGGCCTGTGCCTGCGCGGCAAGGCCGGCTGGGGCGAGAACATGGCGCTGATCACCACCCTGGCCAATGCCTACGGTGCGCGCTGGTTCGATGAGCAATGGCAGCCGGAATTCACCGGCAGCGAATGGAAGAACGCGCTGAACTTCTACGTCGACAACATGAAGAAGTACGGCCCGCCGGGCGCCTCGAGCAACGGTTTCAACGAAAACCTGGCTCTGTTCAACAGTGGCAAGTGCGCGCAGTGGGTCGACGCCAGCGTGGCCGGCTCGTTCGTCACCGACCCGTCGCAGAGCAAGGTCAGCGACGCGGTGGGCTTCACCTTCGCGCCGACCCAGGTCACCGACAAGGGTGCTTCCTGGCTGTACTCCTGGGCACTGGCGATTCCCACCAGCTCCAAGTCCAAGGCTGCCGCCAAGACCTTCAGTGCCTGGGCCACTTCGCAGGCCTACGCCAAGCTGGTGGCCGACACCGACGGTGTGGCCAACGTACCGCCTGGCACCCGTGCCTCGACCTACAGCGATGCCTACATGCAAGCGGCGCCGTTCGCCAAGGTCACCCTGGATTCGCTGAAGCAGGCCGACCCGGCCAACCCCAGCGCCAAGCCCGTGCCCTACGTGGGTATTCAGCTGGTGACCATTCCCGAGTTCCAGGCCATCGGCACCAGTGTCGGCAAGCTGTTCGCCGCCGCGCTGACCGGCCAGATGCAGCCGGAGCAGGCCCTGCAGGCCGCGCAGCAGAGCACGGCGCGGGAAATGAAGCGCGCGGGATACCCGAAGTAAGCCACGCGCAGCGTCCCGGTGTGGGTCAGCGCCGTCGCAGGTGAAGCGCGGCGCGCCACCCGAGCAGGCAAGAGTCGGCGTCGCGTCGCTGCTCCACCGGGCGCCCACCCCACCCGACGCAACGCCACCCGCCCTACCTCACCCCCTATCCCGCCCTCGGAGGCATGATGAATTCTCCGGCCATCGACACACCTGCTGCCCAGCTCAGCACGCCGGGTGGGCGCAAGCCTCGGCGCCTGGCACCCGGCTGGTTCCTGGTCAGCCCTTCGGTGCTCCTGCTGCTGATCTGGATGATCGTGCCGCTGGGCATGACCGTCTATTTCTCGCTGATCCGCTACAACCTGCTGTACCCCGGCGAGAACGATTTCGTCGGCCTGGAGAACTTCGAGTACTTCGTCACTGACGCCGCCTTCCTCTCCGGTGCCGGCAATACCCTGCTGCTGGTGGGCAGCGTGCTGCTGATCAGCGTGGTGCTCGGCGTGCTCATCTCCGCCCTGCTGGAGGCCAGCGAATTTTTCGGTCGCGGCATCGCACGGGTGCTGCTGATCTCGCCGTTCTTCATCATGCCCACGGTCAGCGCGCTGCTGTGGAAGAACCTGATCTTCCATCCGGTGTCGGGGATTCTCGCCGCCGTCTGGCAATTCTTCGGCGCCCAGCCGGTGGACTGGCTGGCGCACTATCCGCTGTTCTCGATCATCCTGATCGTGTCCTGGCAGTGGCTGCCGTTCGCCATCCTGATCCTGATGACCGCCATGCAGTCGCTGGACCAGGAGCAGAAGGAGGCCGCGCGCCTCGACGGCGCCGGCCCGCTCGCCATCTTCTGGCACCTGACCCTGCCGCATCTGGCGCGGCCGATTGCCGTGGTGGTGATGATCGAGACCATCTTCCTGCTCTCGGTGTTCGCCGAGATCTACACCACCACCAGCGGTGGTCCCGGCTACGAGTCGACCAACCTCGCCTACCTGATCTACAACCAGGCCCTGCTGCAGTTCGACGTCGGCATGGCCTCGGCGGGCGGGCTGATCGCGGTGGTCATCGCCAATATCGCCGCCATCGTGCTGATCCGCATGATCGGCAAGAACCTGACCGACAAGCAGTGAGGCCCCGGACATGCTGACCCTCAAGCAATCCCGTCGCCTGCAGAGCGTGCTGATCGGCACCCTGTCCTGGGCGATCGCCGCGGTGATCTTCTTCCCGATCTTGTGGATGGTGCTGACCAGCCTGAAGACCGAGATCGACGCCTTCGCCACACCACCGCAGTTCATCTTCATGCCGACGCTGGAGAACTACCTGCACATCAACGAGCGCAGCGACTACTTCGCCTTCGCCTGGAACTCGGTGCTGATCTCCGTCTCCGCCACGCTGCTGTGCATGCTCCTGGCCGTGCCGGCGGCCTATTCCATGGCGTTCTTCGAGACCAGGCGCACCCGCGGCACGCTGCTGTGGATGCTGTCGACCAAGATGCTGCCGCCGGTCGGCGTGCTGGTGCCGATCTACCTGCTGGCCAAGCAGTTCGGCCTGCTCGATTCGCGCCTGGCGCTGATCATCATCTACACCCTGATCAACCTGCCGATCCTGGTGTGGATGGTTTACACCTACTTCAAGGACATCCCCGTGGACATCCTCGAAGCCGCGCGCCTGGACGGCGCCACCACCTGGCAGGAGATCGTCCGCGTGCTGCTGCCGATCGCTCGCGGCGGCCTGGCCTCGACCATGCTGCTGTCGCTGATCCTGTGCTGGAACGAGGCATTCTGGTCGCTCAACCTGACCAGCTCCGCCGCCGCCCCGCTGACCGCGCTGGTGGCCTCCTACTCCAGCCCCGAGGGCCTGTTCTGGGCCAAGCTCTCCGCCGTCTCGACCCTGGCCTGCGCGCCCATCCTGATCTTCGGCTGGATCAGCCAAAAACAACTGGTACGCGGCCTGTCCTTCGGCGCGGTGAAATAACGGGAGAACTGACATGGCTGATCTGAAGATCCGCAACCTGAAGAAAGGCTTCGATGGCACCGCGATCATCAAGGGCATCGACCTGGACATCCGCGACCGCGAGTTCGTGGTGTTCGTCGGCCCCTCCGGCTGCGGCAAGTCCACCCTGCTGCGCCTGATCGCCGGGCTCGAGGAAGTCAGCAGCGGCCACATCGAACTCGACGGCAAGGACATCACCGATGTCGCCCCGGCGCGCCGCGACCTGGCCATGGTGTTCCAGACCTACGCGCTGTACCCGCACATGACCGTGCGCAAGAACCTGTCGTTCGCCCTCGACCTGGCGCGGGTGGGCAAGCAGGAAGTCGAGGCGAAGGTCGCCAACGCCGCACGCATCCTGCAACTGGAGGCCCTGCTCGAGCGCAAGCCCAGGCAGCTGTCCGGTGGCCAGCGCCAGCGCGTGGCCATCGGGCGCGCCATCGTGCGCAACCCGAAGATCTTCCTGTTCGACGAGCCGCTGTCCAACCTCGACGCCGCCCTGCGCGTGCAGACCCGCCTGGAGCTGGCGCGACTGCACAAGGACCTGCAGGCGACCATGATCTACGTGACCCACGACCAGGTCGAAGCCATGACCCTGGCCGACAAGGTGGTGGTGCTCAATGGCGGCCGCATCGAGCAGGTCGGCTCGCCGCTGGAGCTGTACCACCACCCGGCCAACCTGTTCGTCGCCGGTTTTCTCGGCACGCCGAAGATGGGTTTCCTGCGCGGCACGCTGCAGCAGGTCGAGGCCGACAGCTGCACCGTGCAACTGGAATGCGGCGGCCAGCTGAGCCTGCCGCTGTCCGCCGCCGGGCTCGCCGTCGGCAGCAGCGTGACCCTGGGCGTGCGCCCCGAGCACCTCAACGTCGCCGCCGCCGGCACGGGCCGCCTGCAGGTGACCGCCGACGTCAGCGAACGCCTGGGCAGCGATACCTTCTGCCACGTGCGCTGCAGCTCGGGCGAAATGCTCACGGTGCGGGTACGGGGCGACTTCGCGCCGCGCTATGGCGACACCCTGGCGCTGGACTTCGACCCGGCGCACTGCCACCTCTTCGACGCCGACGGCCAGGCCGTCGCCAAACCCTTGCAGCAGGCCGCCTGACAGCGCGCCATCACGGGACTTTCCAGATGAAACTCAATCGCCAGCAGCTCTCCCGGCTTGGCGGCGCTGTCGCGCTGCCAGCCTACACCCCGGACATGATCCGCACCGGCATCGCCCATATCGGCGTTGGCGGCTTTCACCGTGCTCACCAGGCGGTCTACACCGACGCCCTGATGAACCAGGGCCTGGCGCTCGACTGGGGCATCTGCGGGGTCGGCGTGCGCAGTGAGGACCGTGCCATGCGTGACGCCCTGGCCGGCCAGGACTATCTCTACACCCTGGTCGAACTGGGTGACGAACCGAACCTGCCGGTACGGGTGATCGGCGCCATCAACGACATGCTGCTGGCCGAGGAATCGCCGCAGGCGCTGATCGACAAGCTCGCCGACCCGGCGATCCGCATCGTCTCGCTGACCATCACCGAAGGCGGCTACTGCATCGACGACAGCAGCGGGGAGTTCCTCGCCGAGTTGCCGGCCATCCAGCACGACTTGCGCCACCCCGACGCCCCCAGGAGCGTGTTCGGCTTCCTCTGCGCGGCCCTGGCCAGGCGCCGGGCCGCCGGCATTCCGGCCTTTACCCTGATGTCCTGCGATAACCTGCCGCACAACGGCGCCGTCACGCGCAAGGCGCTGCTCGCCTTCGCTCAGCTGGCCGATCAGGAGCTGGCCAGCTGGATCGACCAGCACGTGTCGTTTCCCAATGCCATGGTCGATCGCATCACCCCGATGACCAGCGCCGCGCACCGCCAGCAGCTGGCCGTGCAGCATGGCGTCGAGGACGCCTGGCCGGTGGTCTGCGAGCCCTTCGTGCAATGGGTTCTGGAAGACAAGTTCGTCAGCGGCCGGCCCGCCTGGGAAGAGGTCGGCGTGCAGTTCACCGACGACGTCACGCCCTACGAAGAGATGAAGATCAAGCTGCTCAACGGCAGCCACCTGGCCCTGACCTACCTGGGCTTTCTCAAGGGCTATCGCTTCGTCCACGAGACCATGAACGACCCGCTGATGCGCCAGTACGTGCGCAGCTTCATGGACCTCGACGTCACGCCGCAGCTGGCCCCGGTGCCGGGCATCGACCTGACCACCTACAAGGACACGCTGATCGAACGCTTCTCCAACCAGGCCATCGCCGACCAGCTGGAGCGCGTCTGCTCCGATGGCTCGTCGAAGTTTCCCAAGTTCATCGTGCCGACCCTGCAGCGCCTGATCGCCGACGGCAAGCCACTGGACCGGGTGGCCCTGGTGGTCGCCGCCTGGGCGCTGTACCTCAAGGGCGAGGACGAAAGCGGTGCCCGCTACCGGATTCCCGACCCGAGGGCCGAGCATTGCCAGGCGCTGGTCGCCGACGATGCCCAGCTCACCGCGCGGGTGCTCGGCGAGGAGACGATCTTCGGCAGCGCGCCAGGGCATTCGCTGGAATTCGTCGCCGCCTTCGAGCGCTGCCTGACCAGCCTGCGCGAGCGGGGCGTCAGCCAGACCCTGCACAACCTGCTGCACGCCTAGGCCCCGGAGACGCACATGCCCAGCCTGCTCAGCCAACTCAAGCAGCACAGCGTGGTGGTCGCCGACACCGGCAACCTGGTCGCCATCAACCGCTTCCAGCCCGAGGACGCCACCACCAACCCGTCGATCATCCTCAAGGCGCTGCAGGCGGGGCAGTACCAGCGTCAGGTCGACGATGCACTGCGCCAGGCCATCCGCAGCGGCGCAGCGCCCAGCGCGATCATCGCCGAGGCGTGCGACCGCCTGGTGGTCAGCATGGGCGTGGAGATTCTCGCGACCATCCGGGGCAAGGTGTCCACCGAAGTGCCGGCGGCGCTGTCCTTCGATAGCGCCGCCACCGTGGCACGGGCGCGCGCGCTGCATCAGCGCTACCTGCAGCTGGGCATCCCCGGCGACCGTGTCCTGGTGAAGATCGCCGCCACCTGGGAAGGCATCCAGGCGGCGCGCCAGCTGGAGCGCGAGGGCATTCGCTGCAACCTCACGCTGATCTTCAACCTGGCCCAGGCCCGTGCCTGCGCCGAGGCCGGCATCTACCTGGTGTCGCCTTTCGTCGGGCGGATTCTCGACTGGCACAGGCAGCAGACCCCGGACGTCCGCTTCGAGGCCGAGAACGACCCCGGCGTGCTGTCGGTGCGCCAGGTCTATCGCTTCTTCAAGCAGCACGACTACGCCACGGTGGTGATGGCCGCGAGCTTTCGCAACATCGGCGAAGTGCTCGCCCTGGCCGGCTGCGACCGTCTGACCATCAGCCCTGCCCTGCTCGCCGAACTGGAACAGGCCAGCGGCGAACTGCGGCCAGCGCTGCAGGACGACGGCCAGCGGGTGCTCGCCCCGGCCTGCCTCGACGAGCAGCAGTTTCGCTGGCAGATGAACGAAGACCCCATGGCCACGGAGAAGCTCGCCGAGGGCATTCGCCAGTTCCATGCCGATCAGCTCGCCCTGGAAGCGCTGCTGATCGGGCGCATGCGGGAGCTCTGAGCATGTACCTCGGTATCGACTGCGGCACCCAGGGCACCAAGGCCCTGGTGCTCGACGCCGACAGCGGCCAGGTGCTCGGCGCCGGCAGCGCCAGTCACAGCCTGCAGAGCGCGGCCAACGGCCGCCGCGAGCAGCAGCCGGGGCAATGGCTGGAGGCCTTCGAGCAGGCCACGCGGCAGGCGCTGGCGGCTGCAGGCATTCGCGGCGAGCAGATTCTCGGCATCGGCGTCTCCGGCCAGCAGCATGGCCTGGTCCTGCTCGACGAGCAGGGCGCGGTGCTGCGTCCGGCCAAGCTCTGGTGCGACACCGAATCGACCCCGGAGAACCAGCGCCTGCTCGAGCACCTCGGCGGCGCAGCCGGTTCGCTGCAGCGCCTGGGCGTGGCCATCGCGCCCGGCTACACGGTGTCCAAGCTGCTCTGGACGCGCGAGCAGCACCCCGAGCTGTTCGCCCGCATCGCGCATATCCTGCTGCCGCACGACTACCTCAACCACTGGCTCACCGGGCGTGCCTGCAGCGAATACGGCGACGCCTCCGGCAGCGGCTATTTCGACGTGCGCACACGCCAATGGGACGGCGCGCTGCTGGATTTCATCGACCCCAGCGGGCGCCTGCAGCGCGCCCTGCCGCAACTGCTGGAGCCGGACCAGCCGGTGGGGCCGATCCGCCCGCAGATCGCCGAGCGCCTGGGCCTGAACCCGCAGGCCGTGGTGGCCAGCGGCGGCGGCGACAACATGATGGGCGCCATCGGCACCGGTAACATCCGTCCCGGCGCGATCACCATGAGCCTGGGCACCTCCGGCACGCTGTACGCCTACAGCGAGCAGCCGATGATCAGCCCGCATGCCCAGGTGGCGACTTTCTGCTCGTCGTCCGGCGGCTGGCTGCCACTGATCTGCACCATGAATCTGACCAGCGCCACCGGGCTGATCCAGCAGTTGCTGGAACTGGACATCCAGGCCTTCGGCGCGCTGGTCGAGCAGGCGCCCATCGGCGCCGAGGGTCTGCTGATGCTGCCGTTCTTCAACGGCGAACGGGTACCGGCGCTGCCCAACGCGCGCGCCAGCCTGTTGGGCATGGACAGCGACAACCTGACCCGCGCCAACCTCTGCCGGGCGGTGGTCGAGGGCACCAGCTTCGGCTTGCGCTACGGTCTCGACCTGCTGCGCGCCAGCGGCCTGCAGAGCCAGACCATCCGCCTGATCGGTGGTGCGGCGAAGAGCCCGGTGTGGCGCCAGGTGATCGCCGACATCATGGGCACGCCGCTGGTCTGCCCGCGACAGACCGAGGCCGCCGCCCTGGGTGCGGCGATCCAGGCGGCCTGGTGCCTGACCACGGGTGCCGACCGCCAGGCGCAGCTGGCCGCACTGTGCGAACGTTGCGTGCAGCTCGACGCCAGCACGCAGACGCAGCCGGACCCGGCGCGCACGGCGCAGTACGAAGAGGTCTACCGACACTATCGCGAGCAGGTCAGCCGGCTCGCCGAACACAACCCGGCGTGAGAACGCCCCGAGGGCGGCTGCGGAACACCCGGCACTGGCGCAGAGCAACGCCGCGAGCCAGCGCCAGGGCCGTTTACGGAGTTGCCCGAGAACCGATACGGAGAGACATATGTACCTGGTCTGTGGCGAAGCACTGTTCGACGTGTTCATCCAGAGCGACGGCGCCCGCAGCAACGAGCTGGCCTTCAAGGCCATCGCCGGTGGCTCGCCGTTCAACGTGGCGCTGGGCATGCGCCGCATGGGCGCCGACTCGGCGCTGTTCACCGGGATATCCTCCGACAGCCTCGGCCAGCGGCTGCGCCAGGTCCTGCGCGACGAGGGCGTGAGCGATGCCTACCTGATCGCCAGCGATGCGCCGACCACCCTGGCGATGGTCGGCGTGGATGCCGCCGGCTCGCCGCAGTATTCCTTCCGTGGCGAGGGCTGCGCCGACCGCCTGCTGCTGAGCGAACACCTGCCGACCCTGGATGCCCAGGTGCGCGGCCTGCATGTCGGCTCCTTCTCCCTGGTGGTGGAGCCGGTGGCCAGCACGCTGCTGGCGCTGGTGCAGCGCGAACATCAGCGACGCCTGATCAGCCTCGACCCCAACGTGCGCCTCGGCCCGGCGCCGGATGTCGCGCTATGGCGCGAACGGGTCGAAGCCTTCGCCAGCCATGCGCACCTGATCAAGGTCAGCGAAGAGGACCTGCAGCTGCTGTACCCCGAGCGCGAGCCACAGCAGGTCGCGGCCGGCTGGCTCAACGAACGCTGCCAACTGGTGTTCCTCACCCATGGCAGTGCCGGCGCCAGCGTGCACTGCCGTCACGGGCACTGGTCCGCACCGGCGCTGCCGGTGCACACGCGCGACACCGTCGGTGCGGGCGATACCTTCCAGGCGGCGCTGCTCAGCTACCTGGCACGGCATGGCCTGGACAGCCCCGAGGCGCTGAAGACGCTCGACCGCGCAACGATCGACGACATGCTGCGCCTGGCCATCGAGGCGGCCGCGCTGACCTGCTCGCGGGTCGGCCCCGACCTGCCCTACCTGCACGAGCTGGACCGCCATCACCTGGCCGCGCGCTGAGAGAGGATTGCCCGATGCCCTACACCCCGTCCTCGCAGGACGTCACCCAACTGCCCAGCTGGCAGGCCCTGCGCGAGCAGCGCCAGGCACTGGAGGGTTTCAGCCTGCGCCAGGCCTTCACCGACGACCCGCAACGCTTCGCGCGCTTCTCGCTGGATGACTGCGGCCTGTTCCTCGACTACTCGAAGAACCTGATCGACGTGCGCACCCGCAGCCTGCTGGTCGAACTGGCCCGCGAGGCCGGCCTGGCCGAGGCCATCGCGGCGCTGTTCGATGGCGCGCAGGTCAACGCCTCGGAGCGGCGCCCGGCGTTGCACACGGCGCTGCGTCGGCCGCTGGGCGAGCGCGTGCTGGTCGACGGCGTGGACGTGATGCCGCAGGTGCACCGCGCCCTGCAACGCATGAGCGAACTGGTCGGCCGGGTGCACCATGGTCTGTGGCGCGGCTACAGCGACAAGCCGATCACCGACGTGGTGAACATCGGCATCGGCGGCTCGTTCCTCGGCCCGCAGCTGGTGTCCGAGGCGCTGCTGCCGTTCGCCCAGCGCGGCGTGCGCTGCCACTACCTGGCCAATATCGACGGCAGCTCGTTCCAGGAGCTGGCCGCCAAGCTGTGTGCGGAAACCACGCTGTTCATCGTCTCGTCGAAGACCTTCGGCACCCTGGAAACCCTGAAGAACGCCCAGGCCGCGCGTGGCTGGTACCTGGCCCAGGGTGGCAGCGAAGAGGAGCTGCACCGGCACTTCATGGCGGTGTCGAGCAACGTCGAGGCGGCCTGCGCCTTCGGCATCCGCGAGGAAAACATCCTGCCCATGTGGGACTGGGTCGGTGGGCGCTATTCGCTGTGGTCGGCCATCGGCCTGCCCATCGCCATGTCCATCGGCATCTCCAACTTCAAGGAGCTGCTCACCGGCGCCTACCGCATGGACCGACACTTCCAGCAGGCGCCGTTCGAACGCAACATGCCGCTGCTGCTGGCCATGCTCGGCGTCTGGTACGGCAATTTCTGGGGCGCGCAGAGCCACGCGATCCTGCCGTACGACCATTACCTGCGCAACATCACCAAGCACCTGCAACAACTGGACATGGAGTCCAACGGCAAGCGCGTGCGCCAGGACGGTAGCGCGCTGCAGATCGCCAGCGGCCCGGTGATCTGGGGCGGCGTCGGCTGCAACGGCCAGCACGCCTATCACCAGCTGCTGCACCAGGGCACGCTGCTGATCCCGGCGGACTTCATCGTCCCGGTGAGCAGCTACAACCCGGTCGCCGATCACCATCAATGGCTGTTCGCCAACTGCCTGTCGCAGAGCCAGGCGCTGATGCTCGGCAAGAGCCACGCCGAGGCCGAGGCCGAACTGCGCGCCCAGGGCCTGAGCGAAGCCGAGGTGCAGCGCCTGGCGCCGCACAAGGCGGTCCCCGGCAACCGCCCGAGCAACACCCTGGTGCTGGAGCGGGTCAGCCCCGGCCGCCTGGGCGCACTGATCGCCCTCTACGAGCACAAGGTCTTCGTGCAGAGCGTGATCTGGGGCATCAACGCCTTCGACCAGTGGGGCGTGGAGCTGGGCAAGGAACTGGGCAAGGGCGTCTACTCGCGCATGGTCGGCAGCGACCTCAGCGGCGCCGAGGATGCCTCCACCCAGGGCCTGATCGACTTCTTCCGCAGCCACCACCGCGGCTGACGACCTGCGGCTCGCCCGGCCGCAGGCGTTCGCCACGAATTGCAAAAACCTACCGGTTGTCGCGCCGCCTGGCGCAGGAGAAACTTGCGGTGTGACTCGCACAGCGCAGCGGCTGTCGTTCTAGCAGCGCATTTTCAGATAACAAAGAGGTTCAGGGCATGCCTTACAAACACCAGGTGATTCCGCTTCAGACCCATGAGGGCAACGAAACCGCCGAGCAGGCGCTGCACAGCATCGTCGATGGCTTCAAGCGCTTTCGCAACGAAGTCTTCCCGCAGCAGGAAGAACTGTTCAAGAAGCTCGCCACCGCCCAGAACCCGCGTGCCATGTTCATCACCTGCGCCGACTCGCGCGTGGTGCCGGAACTGATCACCCAGAGCTCGCCCGGCGACCTGTTCGTCAACCGCAACGTCGGTAACGTGGTGCCGGCCTACGGGCAGATGATGGGTGGCGTCTCCACCGCCATCGAATACGCGGTGATGGCCCTGGGCGTGCAGCACATCGTCGTCTGCGGCCACTCCGACTGCGGCGCGATGAAGGCGGTACTCAACCCGGCGTCGCTGGAAACCATGCCCACCGTCAAGGCCTGGCTGCGCCATGCCGAGGTGGCACGCAGCGTGGTGGCGGAGAACTGCAACTGCAGCGACGACAAGGAAACCCTGGCGGTGCTCACCGAGGAAAACGTGGTGGCGCAGCTCAACCACCTGTGCACCCACCCTTCGGTAGCGGCCAAGCTGGCGCGCGGCCAGCTGTTCATCCACGGCTGGGTGTATGACATCGAGACCAGCCAGATCAAGGCCTATGACGCCGAGCTGGGCACTTTCCTGCCGCTCGACGGCGACAAGGTGCCGATGGCCACCCCGCGCTCGCGCTTCCCGCAGGAATGAAAAAGACCGGCCGGAGCGAACTGCTCCGGCCGGTCGAAGGGAAAAGGCCGCGCCCCGCGCAAGCGGTGCTGATCGCCCGCGCTGTGCTTGCACACCCGGGGCACGGCCAGAGAACCGTGGTAAAAAAAGGAGCCTTGCGGCTCCCGGGTCTCGAACCCTTGGCGCCTCATGCGAAGCGCCCGTGAATAAAAAAGGAGCCCGGGTTACGCCCCGTCAAACTTGCCCATCCAACAGGCCGGGCTCCTGAGGTTAACCTTCGATTTCCACCAGCACTTCGCCCGGATTGACGCGGTCGCCCTTGGCCACGTGAACGGCCTTGACCTTGCCGGCAATCGGCGCCTGCACTTCGGTTTCCATCTTCATCGCTTCGGTGATCAGCACCGCCTGACCGGCCTTGACCGTGTCACCTTCCTTGACCAGCACATCGACGATGTTGCCCGGCATGGTGGTGGACACGTCGCCCGGGGCGCCGGCCTGCTTGCGCTTGCCGCCACTGCCGGCGACGAATTCGTTGAGCGGCTCGAACACCACTTCTTCCGGCATGCCGTCGATGGACAGGTAGAAGTGACGCTTGCCGTCGCCCTTGACGCCGACCCCGGTGATGTCCACGCGGTAGCTCTCGCCGTGCACGTCGACCACGAACTCGGTCGGCACGCCTTCGCCGCCGACCGGCGCCGCGCCCTGGCCACTGGGCATGGGCAGCAGTTCTTCGGGCTTGAGGGTGCCGGCCTCGCGCTCTTCGAGGAACTTGCGCCCGATGTCGGGGAACATGGCGAAGGTCAGCACGTCCTCTTCGGACTTGGCCAGGCTGCCGATCTCTTCACGCAGGCGCGCCAGCTCGGGCTTGAGCAGGTCGGCCGGACGCACGTCGATCACTTCCTCGCTGCCGATGGCCTGCTTGCGCAGCTGCTCGTCGACCTTGCCCGGGGCCTTGCCGTAGCGACCCTGCAGATACAGCTTCACCTCGTTGGTGATGGTCTTGTAGCGCTCGCCGGCCAGCACGTTGAAGAACGCCTGGGTACCGACGATCTGCGAAGTGGGCGTGACCAGCGGCGGGAAGCCGAGGTCGGCACGCACGCGCGGAATCTCGTCCAGCACTTCGTTCATGCGGTTCAGCGCGCCCTGCTCCTTGAGCTGGTTGGCCAGGTTGGAAATCATCCCGCCCGGCACCTGGTTGACCTGCACGCGGGTGTCCACGCCGGTGAACTCGCTCTCGAACTGGTGGTACTTCTTGCGCACGGCATGGAAGTACATGCCGATCTCCTGGATCAGCTCCAGGTCCAGGCCGGTGTCGAACTCGCTGCCCTTGAGCGCGGCGACCATCGACTCGGTACCCGGATGGCTGGTGCCCCAGGCCAGGCTGGAGATGGCGGTGTCGATATGGTCGGCGCCGGCTTCGATGGCCTTGAGCTGGCACATCGCGCCGAGGCCGGCCGTGTCGTGGCTGTGGATGAACACCGGCAGGTCGACTTCGCTCTTCAGCGCCTTGACCAGCTCGAAGGTGGCGTACGGCGTGAGCAGGCCGGCCATGTCCTTGATGGCGATGGAGTCGATGCCCATCGCCTGCATGGCCTTGGCCTGGGCGACGAAGGCGTCGGTGGTGTGCACCGGGCTGGTGGTGTAGGCGATGGTGCCCTGGGCATGCTTGCCGGCGGCCTTGACCGCCTCGATGGCGACGCGCAGGTTACGCACGTCGTTCATCGCGTCGAAGATGCGGAACACGTCGATGCCGTTGACCGCCGCCTTGGCGACGAAGGCCTTGACCACGTCATCGCTGTAATGCCGGTAGCCGAGCAGGTTCTGCCCGCGCAGGAGCATCTGCAGGCGGGTATTGGGCAGCGCGGCTTTGAGCTGACGCAGACGCTCCCACGGGTCTTCCTTGAGGAAGCGCACGCACGAGTCGAACGTGGCGCCGCCCCAGACTTCCAGCGACCAGTAGCCCACGCGGTCGAGCTTGTCGCAGATCGGCAGCATGTCTTCGGTGCGCATCCGCGTGGCCAGCAGCGACTGGTGGGCATCGCGCAGGACGGTATCGGTAACGGTGATCTTCTT
Organism: Ectopseudomonas khazarica; assembly: GCF_017915135.1. Taxonomy (NCBI): domain Bacteria; kingdom Pseudomonadati; phylum Pseudomonadota; class Gammaproteobacteria; order Pseudomonadales; family Pseudomonadaceae; genus Ectopseudomonas; species Ectopseudomonas khazarica. The sequence continues at coordinate 5,232,063 of NZ_CP068551.1, forward strand.
GCTCATGATGTCCCCTACAGGCCCGCGTGGGCAGCGATGGCGGTGGCGATGGCGATGGCCAGGTGCGACGGATTGCGCTTGATCGAGTACTGGGTCAGTTCCGGATGGCTTTCGACGAAGCTGGTGTTGAACTGGCCGCTGCGAAATTCCGGGTTACGCAGGATTTCCTGGTAATAAGGCGCGGTGGTGCGCACGCCTTGCACGCGCATGTCGTCCAGCGCGCGCAGGCCACGGTCCATCGCCTCTTCCCAGGTCAGCGCCCAGACGATCAGCTTCAGGCACATCGAGTCGTAATAGGGCGGAATGGTGTAGCCGGTGTAGATCGCCGTGTCGGTACGCACGCCGGGACCGCCGGGGGCGTAGTAGCGGGTGATCTTGCCGAACGAGGGCAGGAAGTTGTTCTTCGGGTCCTCGGCGTTGATGCGGAACTGCAGGGCATAACCGCGGTGGATGATGTCTTCCTGCTTGATCGACAGGGCCAGGCCCGAAGCGATGCGGATCTGCTCGCGGACGATGTCGATGCCGGTGATTTCCTCGGTGATGGTGTGTTCCACCTGCACCCGGGTGTTCATCTCCATGAAGTACACCTCGCCCTCGGCGAGCAGGAACTCCACGGTGCCGGCGTTCTCGTAGCCCACGGCCTGGGCGGCGCGCACGGCGAGGTCGCCGATGTAGGCGCGCTGCTCAGGGGTGAGCTGCGGGCTGGGGGCGATCTCGATGAGCTTCTGGTTGCGGCGCTGGATCGAGCAGTCGCGCTCGTACAGATGCACGGTGTTGCCAAAGCTGTCGGCGAGGATCTGCGCTTCGATGTGCTTCGGATTGACGATGCACTTTTCCAGGAACACCTCTGCGCTGCCGAAGGCCTTGGTCGCCTCGGAGATCACCCGTGGGTAGGCCTGCTCCAGATCCTCGCGGCTGTTGCAGCGACGAATGCCGCGTCCACCACCACCGGAGGTGGCCTTGAGCATCACCGGGTAGCCGATGCGCTCGGCCTCACGCAGGGCCTCGGCCAGGTCGGCGACATTGCCTTCGGTGCCGGGAGTGCAGGGTACGCCGGCGGCGATCATGCTGCGGCGCGCTTCGGTCTTGTCGCCCATGCGGCGGATGACTTCGGCGCTCGGGCCTATGAACTTGATTCCACGTTCGGCGCAGATCTCCGCCAGTTCGGCATTCTCAGACAGGAAGCCGTAGCCCGGATGCAGGGCGTCGCAACCGGTCTCCACCGCCAGGTTCACCAGCTTGCGCGGGTTCAGGTAGCCGGCCAGCGGATCCTCGCCGATGCTGTGCGCCTCGTCGGCACGCTTGACGTGCAGCGCGTGACGGTCCGCATCCGAATAGATGGCCACCGAGCGAATGCCCATCTCGGCACAGGCCCGCACGATGCGGACGGCGATTTCACCACGGTTGGCGATCAGGATCTTCTTGATCACGGTTCGAATCCTCAGCGCAGAGCTGCAAGGGCCGCTGCAACAGTTGGTTGCAAAGTTGGACAAACCCTATCCGGCTATACGGATTAACCAAAATGAATAATTATTTGACCAAGCATAAGTAATTACTTATTCATCTTTGCGAACGAGGAAACGACCGTGCGTAAAACCCTGCTGCGCATGACCCTGCGCCAGCTCCAGGTCTTCCGTGCCGTGTGCGAGCACGGCTCCTACAGCCGCGCCGCCGACGAAATGGCCCTGACCCAGCCCGCCGTCAGCCTGCAGATCCGCCAGTTGGAAGAGCTGGTCGGCCAGCCGCTGTTCGAGTACCTCGGCAAGAAGCTGTACCTGACCGAGGCCGCCGAAGCCCTGCGCCGCGCCAGCAGCGACATCTTCGGTCGCCTGGAAAGCCTGGACATGCAGCTGTCGGACCTGCAGGGCTCGCTGCAGGGGCAACTGAACCTGTGCGTGGAATCCAGCGCCAAGTATTTCATTCCGCACCTTTTCGCCGACTTTCGCCGCAGTTACCCGGAAGTCAGCCTGAACCTGACCGTGGTCAACCACAGCCTGGTGGTACGCCGCCTGACCCAGAGCCGCGACGACCTGATGATCATGAGCCAGGTGCCGCAGGACATGGCGCTGGACTTCATGCCCTTCCTCAACAACCCGATCATCGCCGTGGCGGCGCCGGACCATCCGCTGTGCCAGGCGGACAACCTGCAACTGCAGGACCTGACCCCCTATCCCTTGCTGATCCGCGAGAGCGGCTCGGGCACCCGGCGCGCCTGCGAGGAGTACTGCCACCAGAAGCGCGCGCACTTCCCCAACACCCTGGAGATCGGCTCGCTGGAATCGCAGCGTGAAGCGGTGCTGGCCGGCCTCGGTATCGCCCTGCTGCCACGCCATGCCGTGCGCCTGGAGCTGCAGCACGGCTTGCTGCGCGAACTGCCGGTGGCCGAGCTGCCGCTGCAGCGCAGCTGGTGCGTGGTGAACATCCGCGGGCGACGCCTGTCCCCCGTGGCCCAGGCCTTCGTCGACTTCATCCGCACCGAGCGCGCGCATATCGTCAGGCTGGCCGAGCGTTTCGAAGGCAGCCACGCAGGATCGGGCAAGAATCTCGCAGGATCGGCCTAACTCTTCTTAACTGGCATACGGAACATTGGCAGTCTGAGGGTCGCCGCCTGTCGCTGCCCCGTTCTTGTCTGGGAGAAACCTATGCTGTCGGGAATCAGTGCCCTGCTCGACGCCATCGGCAGCGTCGAACGCGATAACGGCCAGGCCGTGCTCGCCACCGTGGTCAAGGTGGAAGGCTCGGCCTACCGACGCCCGGGCGCGCGCATGCTGATCCCGCTCTACGGCGGTACCGTGGGCACAATCAGCGGCGGCTGCCTGGAATCCGAAGTGGCGAAGAAGGCCTGGTGGCTGACCGACGGCGGCGAGGCGGTGATCCGTCGCTACAGCACCGCGACCCAGGATGACGATGATGACCAGGACGCCGCGCTGACCTTCGGCCTCGGTTGCAATGGCACCGTGCACGTGCTGCTCGAACGGCACAGCGCGGAGAAGCCCCTGGGCGTGCTCGACCTGCTGCGCCAGGTGCGCGAAAGCGGCCAGCCCGGCGCGCTGGCCACAGTGATCTCCAGCTATCGTCACGCCCGCGTGCGTGTCGGCGATCGCCTCGCCCTGCACCCCTCGCAGGCCAGCAGCGGACGCCTGCCCGAGCCCGGCCTCGACGATGCGCTCCGCGCCGACCTGGCCGAGACCCTGGCCCTGGGCCGCTCCTCGCTGCGGACCTACCAGGGTGCGCGCGGCGAGATCGAAGCGTTCTGCGAGTACCTGCCGCCGCAACGCCGCCTGGTGATCTTCGGCGCCGGGCATGACGCGCAACCGCTGAGCCACATGGCCAAGTTGCTGGACTGGCATGTCAGCGTGATCGACGGGCGCGCGCACTTCGCCCGCGCCGAGCGTTTCCCCGATGCCGACGTCGTGCGCCAGGTGGACGCGAAAGCGCCCTACGACCTGACCCGGCTGACCGACGGCGCGCTGGTGGCGATCATGAGCCACAGCTACAGCCAGGACCGTCACTGGCTGGGCAGCGTGCTGCAGGGCTCGCCCCTCTACGTCGGCCAACTGGGCCCACGCGAGCGCACCGAGCGCCTGCTGGGGGAAATTCGCCAGTACGCCGCACAACTGCCCGCGCTGGAGCGCCTGCACTACCCCATCGGCCTGGATATCGGTGGCGACACACCGGAAAGCGTGGCCACCTCGATCCTGGCCGAAATGACCGCCGCGCTGAACGAGCGCAGCGGAGGCATGCTCAAGCACCGCCTGGCGTCGATTCATGCGCAGACCCCGCTGGAGTCGAGCGACATCGCAGCGACCACCCGCCTGACCGCCTCCTGAACGCGGCCCCGGATTGCATCCGGGCTACGTCACCCCCTGTAGGAGCGGCTTCAGCCGCGATCGATCACAAGGACTCAACGCCGAAGCAGCCCCTGTACACCCCCGCCCCCTAGAGCACCCATCACATCCGCCGGCCCCAGCCTGGTGGGAGGGGCTTCAGCCGCGACGCCCCTCGAAAAGCCCAGAACGACCACGCCCCCACGCAGGGCAACCCCCCGCCCCGGATTGCATCCGGGCTACCACCCCCTGTAGGAGCGGCTTCAGCCGCGATCGATCACAAGGGCTCAGCGCTGAGGCAGCCCCCTGTGCACCCCCGCCCCGTCGAGCACCCATCACATCCGCCGGCCCCAGCCTTGTGGGAGGGGCTTCAGCCGCGACGCCCCTCGAAAAGCCCAGCACGACCACGCCGCCACGCAAACACCCCGAACAAAAACGCCCGGGCAACCTGCCCGGGCGTCTTGTGTCCAGCACCTGGCTCGGTCAGGCCTTGATCTGCGCCGGGAACGGCAGCTTGCGCAGGCGTACGCCGGTGGCCGCGAACAGTGCATTGGCCAGCGCCGGCGCCAGGGGCGGCACGCCGGGCTCGCCGACACCGGTCGGGTTCTGCGCAGAGGGCACGATATGCACGTCGACCCTGGGCATCTCGTTCATGCGCAGCACCTGGAAGTCGTGGAAGTTCGACTGCTCGACCCGCCCATCCTTCAGGGTGATCGCACTGTGCCGGGCCGCCGCCAGGGCGAAGCCGATCCCACCCTCCATCTGTGCCTTGATCACGTCCGGGTTGATGGCGATACCGCAGTCCACCGCACACACCACGCGATCCAGGCGATAGCTGCCGTCGGCCTTCACCGTCACCTCGGCGACCTGCGCCACGAACGAGCCGAACGACTCGTGCACGGCGATGCCGCGTCCACGCTTCTCGCCCGCCGCACCGGCGGCCAGCGGCTTGTCCCAGCCCGCCTGCCTGGCCGCCAGCTCCAGCGCGCCACGGTGACGCGGGTGGTTTTCCAGCAGCGCATGGCGGAAGGCATAGGGGTCCTGGCCGGCCGCCACCGCGGCTTCATCGATCATGGTCTCGGCCACATAGCCGGTATGGGTATGCCCGACCGAGCGCCACCACAGCACCGGCACCTTGATGTTGCTCGGCGTACTCAGCTCCACCTTGAGGTTGGGCACCGCATAGGACAGGTTGGAGACACCTTCGACCGAGGTATGGTCGACGCCCTCCTTGACCAGGAACGGCTCCATCGAGGTGCCGGCGATGATCGACTGGCCGACGATGCGGTTGTGCCAGGCCTGCAGCTTGCCGGCCTCATCCAGGCCGATGCGCGCACGGTGCAGGTACATCGGGCGGAAGAAGCCGCCACGGGTATCGTCCTCACGCGCCCAGACCATCTTCACCGGTGCGTCCACGCCTTTGTCGCGCGCGGCCTTGGTGATCGCCACGGCCTCCAGCAGGTAATCCGAACGCGAGCTGGCACGGCGCCCGAAACTGCCGCCGGCATACAGCTGGGTCAGCGACACCTGTTCCGGCTTGAAGCCCAGGTAGCCGCTGATGATCGCCTGGTCGACGGTCTGGAACTGCTCGCCGTTCCAGATCTCGCAGCGATCGGCGGAGAGCTTCACCAGGCAGTTCATCGGCTCCATCGCCGCATGCGCCAGGTACGGGAACTCGTAGTCGGCCTCGATGGTTTTCGCCGCCTTGGCCAGCGCCGCATCGGCGTCGCCACGGGCGGCAGCCGGCAGGCCGGGCTTGCCGGCACTCTCGCGGTACTGGGCGAGGATTTCCTCGCTGCCGAGGGTGAACGCCTGGCTCTCGTCCCAGTCGATCACCAGGGCATCACGCCCCTGGCGCGCGGCCCAGGTGTTCTTCGCCAGCACGGCGACGCCGGCACGGCCGTGCGGAAGGTCGCGAAACTCCACCACGTCGACCACGTCGCGCACGGCCTTGGCCTTGCTGCTGTCGACGGAGCGCGGTACGCCACCGAAACGCGGCGGGTAGGCGACCATCGCTACCAGCATGCCCGGCAGCTTGAAGTCCTGGGTGAACACGGCACTGCCGTCGGTCTTGCCCGGGCTGTCCTTGCGGCGCAGCTCGACCTTGCCGATCAGCTTGAAGTCCTGCGGCTGTTTGAGCTGCACCTGCTCGGGCACCGGCAACGCCGCAGCCGCCTCGACCAGTTCGCCGAAACCGGCACTGCGCCCCGAGCCGGGGTGACTGACCACCCCCTTGCTGACGCTGATTTCACTGGCCGGCACTGCCCAGCGCTGCGCCGCCGCAGCCACCAGCATGGCCTTGGCCGTGGCCCCGGCGTTGCGCATCTGCTCCCAGGAGTTGGCCATGGCGGTACTGCCGCCCGTGCCCTGCATCGGGCCGAAGGCGAGGTTGTTGTAGCGTTTCACATCGGCCGGCGCGCCTTCGACGCGCACCGTTTCCCAATCGGCGTCCAGCTCTTCGGCCAGCAACGTGGCCAGGCCGGTGTAGCTGCCCTGGCCCATCTCCAGGTGTTTGGCCAGCACGGTCACGCTGCCATCCAGGTCGATCCGCACGAAGGCGTTCGGCTCCAGCGGGCCACCTGCGGCCAGTGCATCCATGCCGCGGATCAGCGGCGCGAAGAAAATGCCCAGCGCCAGCCCGCCCGTGCCCTTGAGCAGCGAGCGACGGCTGACGTTGAGGATGCCGCGAGCGGCGCTATCGGGGGTTTCGATCTTGCCCATGATTCAGTTCTCCGAAGAAAACCTGTTCAGGGTCTCGCGGGCCAGAGGCGGACAAGGCAACAACCGATCGACGACGGACTGGGCTCGCACATGCGTTGATGTGCTGCATGCATTCCGAATCGGTTCTATGCCCCGCACGCGCGACGCGCAGCAGACCCTGGAGAGGTCTTAGGCCAGTTGCTCGGCGGCTTGATGAATGGCCGCACGAATCCGCACGTAGGTGGCGCAACGGCAGATGTTGCCGCTCATGGCCGCGTCGATATCGGCATCGCTCGGCGTCTTGTTGCTGCTGAGCAGTGCCGTGGCCGCCATGATCTGGCCAGACTGGCAGTAGCCGCACTGCACCACGTCGAGCTCACGCCAGGCCTCCTGCACGACCTTGCCGACGCTGTCCTCGGCGACCGCTTCGATGGTGCTGATGCGCTTGCCGACCACCGCCGATACCGGAGTGACGCAGGAGCGGGTCGGCTGTCCCTCGACGTTCACCGTGCAGGCACCGCACAGCGCCATGCCGCAGCCATATTTGGTGCCGGTGAGATTGGCGACGTCACGCAGGGCCCAGAGCAGCGGCATGTCATCGGCCACGTCCAGCTCATGGTCCTTGCCATTGAGATTCAGGGTAATCATGGTCTGCCCACCTTGACTTGATGGTGTCTGAATAGTCTCGCCAGGCTCGCCGGCGTTCACGGTCAGGCCCACAGGGAGCCAGACCATCACTGTAGTGGGCGAACAGCACGGTGTCGTTGCCCGCCAACGAGATCGGCAGAACCGGGCAACAAGTCCGTAGAATCGGGCAAGCTGCGAAATACCCCTACGATCCGCTCGAGAAATTTCGTATAAAATATCCGCGATAGCTGAAGAGAGTACCGCCCCCTTGCCCCTTGCCCGTGTCAACGCCCCCAACCTCGGCCTCACGCCAACGGCATCGGAGGTCATCACCACGCACCTGCGTGACGCCATCGTCGCGGGCGATATCGCCGAAGGCGAGCCGATTCGCCAGGACGACGTGGCGCAGCTGTTCAACGTCAGCAAGATTCCCGTGCGCGAGGCGCTCAAGCGCCTGGAGGCCGAGGGCCTGGTCCTGTTCCAGCGCAACAAGGGTGCCGTGGTGACACGGATCTCCGAGCCGGAGCTGGCGCAGATGTTCGAGGTGCGCATCCTCCTCGAGAACAAGGTGTTGCGCCTGGCCATTCCGAACATGACCGAGGAGACCTTCGCCCGCGCCGAGCGCATCTGCGAGGAGTTCGTCGGCGAGGAAAACGTGGGGCGCTGGGCCGAACTCAACTGGAAGCTGCATGCCTGCCTGTACGAGCCGGCGCAGCGGCCTTTCCTGGTCAGCCTGATCCGCTCGATCCACGACAAGCTGGAGCGCTACCTGCGCATGCAGATGAGCCTGTCGGAGGGCAAGGACCGCGCCGACCACGAGCACCGCGCGATCATCGACGCCTGTCGCAGCCGCGACACGGAGCATGCGGTGGCGCTGCTCGAGGAACACATCACCGGTGTCTGCAGCAGCCTCTTCGCGCATTTGCCGGGCCACCGCTGAGGCCCGCCCCGGCCTATTCAGCCGCCCCGAGGTTGTGCTGATTTCGTCATTCGCCCCAGGCAAATCCCTCAAGCCGGACGCTGCGCCTCGCGTCACCCTGTAGTCACTCAACACGACTGCAGGCATGGCCACATGAAACGTATCGAGGTAATCGATTCCCACACCGGCGGTGAACCGACCCGCCTGATCATCAGCGGTTTTCCTGACCTGGGCAGCGGCAGCATGGCCGAGCGCCGGCGACGCCTGGCCAGCCAGCACGACCAGTGGCGGGCGACCAGCGTGCTGGAGCCACGCGGCAGCGACGTCCTGGTGGGCGCCCTGCTGTGTACCCCGGTCGATCCCCAGGCCTGTGCCGGTGTCATCTTCTTCAACAACACCGGCTACCTCGGCATGTGCGGGCATGGCACCATCGGCCTGGTGGCCTCCCTGGCCCACCTGGGGCGGATCGGGCCCGGCGTGCACAAGATCGAGACGCCTGTCGGCACCGTCGAGGCGACCCTGCATGAGGATCGCTCGGTCAGCGTGCGCAACGTGCCGGCCTACCGCTACCGCAAGGCGGTCACCCTGGGCGTGCCCGGACAGGGTGACGTCACCGGCGACATCGCCTGGGGCGGCAACTGGTTCTTCCTGATCAGCGACCACGGCCTGCGCGTGGCGGGCGACAACCTCGAGGCCCTGACCCGCTACAGCGCGGCCGTGCAGCAGGCGCTGGAAGACCAGGGCATTCGCGGTGAGGACGGCGGCCTGATCGACCACATCGAGCTGTTCGCCGATGACGCCGCAGCCGACAGCCGCAACTTCGTGCTCTGCCCCGGCAAAGCCTACGACCGTTCGCCCTGCGGCACCGGCACCAGCGCCAAGCTGGCCTGCCTCGCCGCCGACGGCAAGCTGCAACCCGGCACGACCTGGCGCCAGGCCAGCGTGATCGGCAGCCAGTTCGAAGGCCGCTACGAGACCGCCGAAGGTGGCCGCATCATCCCGACCATTCGCGGCCGGGCCAACGTCAGTGCCGAGGCTACCCTGCTGATCGAGGACGACGACCCCTTCGCCTGGGGCATCGTGCTGTGAGCGACGGCGCCGACTTCATCGTCATCGGCGCCGGCATCGTCGGCGCCACCTGCGCCCACGAACTGGCCCGGCGCGGGCACCGCGTGCTGGTGCTGGATGCCGGCCTGCGCGCCGCCACCGCTGCCGGCATGGGCCACCTGATCGTGCTCGACGACAACCCGGCCGAGCTGGCCCTCAGCCAATACTCGGTGCAACGCTGGCGCGACTGGTCGCGGGACATGCCGGAGGACTGCGCCTACCGGCAGAACGGCACCCTGTGGCTGGCCGCCAATGCCGAGGAAATGGCCGTGGCCGAGGCCAAGTATCAGGTGCTGCGCGATCACGGGCTGGACTGCGAGCTACTCGGCGCCACGGCCCTGCAACGGGCCGAACCGGAGCTGCGCGACGGCCTGCACGGCGGTCTGCGCGTGATCGGTGACGGCATCCTCTATGCGCCCAACGTCGCGCGCTGGCTGCTCGACCACCCGCTGATCGAACAACGCCTGGCGCACGTCGTCGAGGTGGACGGCCAGCGCGTGCGCCTGGAGGACGGCAGCTGGCTCAGCGCCCAGGCGCTGATTCTCGCCGGCGGCACCCACGCCAGCACCCTCTGCCCGGAGCTGCCGATCGAGCCGAAGAAGGGCCACCTGCTGATCACCGACCGCTACCCCGGGCGCATCAGCCACACCCTGGTGGAGCTGGGCTACGTCACCAGCGCGCACAACGCCAGCGGCCCTTCGACCGCCGCCAATGTCCAGCCGCGCCCGACCGGACAGCTGTTCATCGGCGCATCGCGGCAGTTCAACACCAGCGACCCCACCGTCGAACCATGGATGCTGGCGAAGATGCTGCAGCGCGCCGTCGATTACGTACCGGGGCTGGCCCGGCTCAACGCCATCCGCGCCTGGACCGGCTTTCGCGCCGCCAGCCCGGACGGCCTGCCGCTGCTCGGCGCGCACCCGCAACGCCAGGGCCTGTGGCTGGCCGTCGGCCATGAAGGGTTGGGCGTGACCACTGCACCGGGCAGCGCCGATCTGCTGATCGCCCAGTTGCTCGGCGAACCCGCCCCCTTGCAGGTGGATGCCTACCTGCCACAACGCTTCCCAGGAGTACGCGCGCATGCCTGAACTGACTCTCGACGGCAGCCCATTGCGGGTGGCCCCCGGCACCACGGTCGCCGCCGCGCTCGCGCTCGGTGGCGACGGCAGCAGCCGCACCTCGGTCAGTGGCGAGCGCCGCGCCCCGCTGTGCGGCATGGGCATCTGCCAGGAGTGTCGCGTGAACATCGATGGCCAGCGGCGCCTGGCCTGCCAGACCCTGTGCCAGGACGGCATGCACGTGGAGACCCGAGCATGAAGGTGGACCTGCTCATCGTCGGCGCCGGCCCCGCCGGCATGGCGGCAGCTCTGGCCGCGGCCCCCAGCGGCGCGCGCATCGCCATAGTCGACGACAATCCCGCCGCGGGCGGACAGATCTGGCGCGACGGCCCGCAGGCGCACCTGCCGGCGCAGGCGCGCGCCTACCGGCAACAGCTGGAGGCGCTGGCGAATGTCGAGTGGCTGCCGTGCACCCGCGTGGTCGCCCTGGCCGGCCCCAAGGCGCTGTTGCTGGAGGACCCCACGCGCGGCTGGATCATCCACTACGACAAGCTGATTCTCTGCACCGGCGCGCGGGAGCTGCTGCTGCCGTTTCCCGGCTGGACGTTGCCCGGGGTTACCGGCGCGGGTGGCCTGCAGGCACTGATCAAGGGCGGCCTGCCGGTCGCCGGCGAGCGCATCGTCGTCGCCGGCAGCGGCCCGCTGCTGCTCGCCAGCGCCGCCACGGCGCAGGACAACGGCGCGCAGGTGCTGAACATCACCGAGCAGGCACACTGGTCAGCCGTCGCCGGTTTCGCCGCGCAACTGCCGCGCTGGCCAGGCAAGCTGCTGCAGGCCTGCACGCTGTTCCATCCGGGCTACAGGGCGAACAGCCATGTCGTCGAAGCACTCGGTGACGGGCGCCTGCAAGCCGTGCGCCTGAGCATCGGCGGGCGCATCCGCGAAGTCGCCTGTGACCGCCTGGCATGTGGCTTCGGCCTGATAGCCAACCTGCAACTTGGCCAGGCCCTGGGCTGCCGCATCGAACTCAATGCACTGGCCGTGGATGACTGGCAGGCCACCAGCCTCGCCGATCACTACGCCGCCGGCGAAAGCACCGGCTTCGGCGGCAGCGAGAAAGCCCTGGTGGAAGGCGCCATCGCCGGCCATGCGGCAGTCGGCGAGCACGATGCAGCGCGGCGCCTGTGGCCACGACGGCACCACTGGCAGGGGTTCGCCAAGGCGTTGAACGCAGCGTTCGCCTTGCGTGACGAGGTCAAGCACCTCGCCAGGCCCGAGACCCTGCTCTGCCGCTGCGAAGACGTGCCGCTGGCGGCCGTCCGCGACCAGGCTGGCTGGAGCCAGGCCAAGATGGCCAGCCGCTGCGGCATGGGCGCCTGCCAGGGACGCGTCTGCGCAGCCGCCGCGCAGGTGCTGTTCGACTGGCCACAGCCGGCGCCCCGCTCGCCGCTCAGCCCGGCGCGCATCGACACCCTGCTGCACCTGCAATAGCGCCGTTCGAGCACTACCCAGGCGGCCCCGCGAGCCGTATGCTCAGGGGCCGCCACCTGTCAGTCGCACGATGTTAGACCTGCTGCCACGTTCCACGCTCACCGACCTGCCCGCGCTGCTCGACAGCCTTGCGGCGGTCGCGCCGTTGCTGGACGCAATGCCCGGCGTGGTGTTCTTCATCAAGGACCCGCAGGCGCGCTACATGATGGTCAACCAGACGCTGGTCCGGCGCTGTGGCTGCAAGGACAAGCAGGCGCTGCTCGGCCGCACCGCCGAGGCGGTCTTCCCGTCGCACCTGGGCCCGCAGTACACCGCCCAGGACCTGCAGGTCCTGCAGGCCGGCGCGCGGCTGGAGGATCAGCTCGAACTGCACCTGTACCCCGGACACCTCACCGGCTGGTGCCTGACCCACAAGCTGGCGCTGCACGATGTCGCCGGCAACGTGATCGGCATGGCTGGCGTGTCGTGTGACCTGCAGGCCGCGCAGGACACCCACCCGGCCTACCAGAAGCTGGCTGCGGTGGACGACTACATTCGCCAGCACCACGCGCGCCCGATCAGCCTGGCCGAGCTGACCGAACTGGCCGGGCTCTCGGTGGCGCAGCTGGAGCGCCTGTGCAAGCGCATCTTCCAGCTCACGCCACGGCAGATGATCCACAAGGCGCGGCTCGGCTCGGCCAGCCAGCTGCTGCAGGGCGAACTGCCGATCACCGAGGTCGCCCTGCGCTGCGGCTACACCGATCACAGCGCCTTCAGCCGCCAGTTCAAGGCCCTGACCGGCCTCTCTCCCAGCCAGTATCGCGACGCCCGGCGCCAGCTCTGAGCAGGCGTGTTCCGCTTCGGGGCAAACGCGCGCCGTCATGCTTCGTTATGTAACACGGTGACAGTTCGCCAGCGCCGCGCGCTGCGTCACCTTGCTCGTCTTCCCCTCTGCAGCCCTTGCCAGACAAGGGCTGGCACCTCGCAGCAGGCTGCCGGCGAAAATCGGCACAGGCCTTGCTAATCAAATATCGTATACGAAATCTTTGATACTCGATTCATCTGCCAACCATCACCCATCATGAGGCTGCACATGAACAGAAAGACCCTCACCCTCGCCCTCGGCGCCGCATTGAGCGCTTCGCTGATCGGCAACGCCCAGGCCGACAAGCTCGACGACATCATCGAATCCGGCAAACTGCGTTGCGCCGTGACCCTGGACTTCCCGCCCATGGGCTTCCGCGATGAGCAGAACAAGCCGGCCGGTTTCGACGTCGACTACTGCAGCGACCTGGCGAAGATCCTCGGCGTCGAGGCCGAAGTGGTCGAGACCCCCTTCCCGGATCGCATTCCCGCGCTGGTTTCCGGCCGGGCCGACGTCATCGTCGCCTCCACCTCCGACACCCTCGAACGCGCCAAGACGGTTGGCATGACCGTGCCCTACTTCGCCTTCCAGATGGTCGTGCTGACCCGCGAAGACACCGGCGTGAACGGCTACGCCGACCTGAAAGGCAAGAAGCTCGGCAACACCAGCGGCACCTACGAGGCCATCGCCCTGGAAAAGGATCAGAAGGCCTGGGGTGAAGGCAGCTTCCGCGCCTACCAGTCGCAGAACGACACCATCCTCGCCCTGAGCCAGGGCCATATCGACGCCACCGTGGTGACCAATACCGTGGCCGCCGCCACCCTCAAGTCCGGCAAGTACAAGGGCCTGAAGGTCGCGGGCGACGCCCCCTACGTCGTCGACTACGTGTCCCTGGCCGCCAAGCGCAGCGAGTACGGCCTGCTCAACTACCTCAACCTGTTCGTCAACCAGCAGGTGCGCAACGGCCGCTACGACGAGCTGTGGAAAAAGTGGGTGGGCGAGGAGATCAAGCCGGCCAACCTGACCGTTCCCGCCGTGTACTACTGATCGGCCGCGCCTGGTGGGGATGATGACGATGCCTGCAACTACTATCGACGGTCGCTGCCTGGTCGCCGGCCGAGGCCAGGGGCCACTGCTGCACGCCACGCTCGGCCTGAGCTTCTGGGGCGGCGTCGACCCGAGCAACGGCGAGGTGATCGACCGCCATCACCCGCTGAGCGGGCAATCCCTGGCCGGGCGCGTACTGGCCATTCCCAGCGGACGCGGCTCCTGCACCGGCAGCAGCGTCCTGCTGGAGCTGATCCTGTCAGGCCCGGCGCCAGCGGCGCTGGTGCTGGCCGAACCCGACGAAATTCTCAGCCTCGGCGCCCTGGTCGCCGAACACATCTTCGGCATCCAGCTGCCCGTGCTGTGCATCGGCCATGCGGCGTTCGCCCAACTGGCCGCGCACCACGGCAGCTTCGCTCGCGTCGACGGGGCGAACCTGCAGCTGTTCGCCCACGCACCCGACGATGGCTGGCAAGCCAGCCCGCTCGAGCCGGTCGAAACCCAGGCGAGCACGCTCGAACTCAACGCCGGCGACCGCGCCCTGCTCGCCGGTGAACAGGGCCGCGCCGCCCAGGTCGCCATGCAGTTGCTGGTCCGCATGGCCGAACTGCAGGGCGCCAGCGCACTGCTCGACATCAGCCAGGCGCATATCGATGGCTGCATCTACACCGGCTCGGCCAGCCTGCGCTTCGCCCAGCAACTGCTGGACTGGGGCGCCAGGGTGCGCGTGCCGACCACCCTCAACGCCATCTCGGTGGACCAGCGCCAGTGGCGCGCCCTGGGCGTCGATCCGACGTTCGGCGAACCGGCCAGCCGCCTGGGCGACGTGTACATGGCGATGGGCGCGCAGCTCAGCTTCACCTGCGCGCCCTACCTGCTCGACAGCGCACCGGCATTCGGCGAGCAGATCGTCTGGGCCGAATCCAACGCAGTGGCCTATGCCAACAGCGTGATCGGCGCGCGCACGCTCAAGTACCCGGACTTTCTCGACATCTGCATCGCCCTCACCGGCCGCGCGCCGCGCACCGGCAGCCATCTCGACGCGGGCCGCCAGGCGCGCCTGTTGCTCGAGGTCGAGGCGCCCGCACAGGCCGACGACAGCTTCTGGCCACTGCTGGGCTACCACGTCGGGCTGCTCGCCACCGTCGACATCCCGGTACTCGCCGGCCTCGAGCACAGCCAGCCGAGCCGCGATGACCTCAAGGCTTTCAGCGCGGCCTTCGCCACCACTTCGGCAGCGCCGATGTTCCATATCGCCGGCATCACCCCGGAGGCGCCGGACGTGACCCGCGCCCTCGCCGGCCAGGCACCACGGCGCACCCTGCAGGTGACGCTGGCGGACCTGCGCAGCAGCTGGGCCGAGCTCAACAGCGCCGACTCGAGCGAGGTCAGCCTGGTCGCCCTCGGCAACCCGCACGCCTCGGCCAGCGAGCTGGCCAGGCTGGCCGAACTCTGCGCCGGGCGCACGCGCCATCCGCATACCGCCGTGGTGGTGACCTGCGGGCGTGCCGTGCACGACCAGGCCAGCGCCAGCGGCCATGTCGCCACCCTGCAGGCCTTCGGCGTGCGCCTGCTGACGGACACCTGCTGGTGCATGCTCGGCGAGCCGGTAGTGCCGCCGGACAGCCGCAACCTGATGACCAATTCGGGCAAGTACGCCCACTACGCCCCCGGGCTGGCCGGACGCCAGGTGCATTTCGGCAGCCTTGCCGCGTGTGTCGACGCGGCCTGCAGCGGGCAGAACCAGGGACAACTCCCGGCCTGGCTGGGACAACCTCAACCGCAAGGAACCCATTGATCGATGTTCGATTATTCCTTCCACTGGCGCTCAGCGTTCAAGGCCCTGCCGGACATGCTGGCCGGCGCCTGGGTCACGCTGGAGACCGCCGCGCTGTCGATGCTTCTCGGCACGCTCATCGCCCTGTTGCTGACCGTGATGCGGCAGATGAAGAACCCGGCGTTGCGGCATTTCGCCAATACCTGGGTGTCCATCGCCCGCAACACGCCGTCGCTGTTCCAGATCTACATCCTCTACTTCGGGCTGGGCAGTTTCGGGCTGCACGTCAGCTCCTGGGTCGCCCTGCTCGCCGGCATCACCTTCAACAACGCCGGCTACCTGGCGGAGAACTTCCGTGGCGGCCTCAAGGCCGTGCCGGAAACCCAGATGAAGGCCGCCCGCTCGCTGGGCATGAACGCCTTCCAGGCGTACCGCATGATCATCGTGCCGCAACTGCTGCGCATCGTCTTCCACCCGCTGTCCAACCAGATGGTCTGGGCCGTGCTGATGACCTCGCTGGGCGTGGTCGTGGGCCTGAACAACGATCTCACCGGCGTGACCCAGGCCTACAACGTGAAGACCTTCCGCACCTTCGAGTACTTCGCCCTCGCGGCGCTGCTCTATTACCTGATCGCCAAGACCATCGTGCTCGTCGCACGGCTGATGGCCTGGCGTCTGTTCCGCTACTGAGGGAGGACTGCACATGTTCGAAACCAGCCTGACCTCCACCGACCTGATGTTCATGCTCGACGGCGCCTGGGTGACCCTGCAGCTGACCGTCGGCGCCATGCTCATCGGCACCCTCTCCGGCGTCGTCTTCGGCCTGCTGCGCGCCACCCTGCCACGCGCCAGCCTGCCGCTGGCCTGGGTGCTGGACGTGTTCCGCAGCGTCCCGTTGCTGATCCAGTTCGTGCTGTTCAATGCCATGAAGAGCATCGCCGGGCTGAACATCAGCGCCTTCGCCGTCGGCTGCATCGTGCTCGGCGTCTACGCCGCGGCCTTCTGCACCGAGATCGTCCGCAGTGGCGTCCTCGCGGTGCCGCCGAACCTGCGTCGCGCCTCGCGCTCGCTGGGCATGAGCTACCTGCAGGACCTGCGCTACATCGTGCTGCCGATCGCCACCCGCGTGGCCTTCCCCGGCTGGCTCAACCTGGTGCTGAGCGTGATGAAGGACAGCGCCCTGGTCATGTGGATCGGCATCGTCGAGCTGCTGCGCGCCTCGCAGACCATCGTCACGCGCATTCAGGAGCCGCTGCTGGTGCTGTGCATCGCCGGCATCATCTATTACGTCATGAGCCTGGTCGTCGCCCAACTCGGCGCCCGGCTGGAAAAAAGGTGGCAGGAAAATGATTGAGATCGACAACGTCCACAAATCCTTCGGCGACCTCGAGGTCATCAAGGGCGTCAGCCTGACGGTGAACAAGGGCGAGGTGGTGTCGATCATCGGCGGCTCCGGCTCCGGCAAGTCGACCCTGCTGATGTGCATCAACGGCCTGGAGCCGATCCAGCAGGGCAGCATCCGCGTCGACGGCACCGAGGTGCATGCCGCCGGCACCGACCTGAACAGGCTGCGGCAGAAGATCGGCATCGTCTTCCAGCAGTGGAACGCCTTCCCGCATCTGACGGTGCTGGAGAACGTCATGCTGGCGCCGCGCAAGGTGCTCGGCCTGAGCAAGGAGGAAGCCGAGGCGATGGCGGTCAGGCAGCTGACCCACGTCGGCCTGGCGGAGAAGCTCAAGGTGTTTCCCAGCAAGCTCTCCGGCGGCCAGCAACAGCGCATGGCGATTGCCCGCGCACTGGCCATGAGCCCCGACTACATGCTGTTCGACGAGGCCACCAGCGCCCTCGACCCGCAGCTGGTCGGCGAGGTGCTGGACACCATGCGCATGCTCGCCGAAGACGGCATGACCATGGTCCTGGTGACGCACGAGATCCGCTTCGCCCGGGACGTCTCCGACCGCGTGGCGTTCTTCCGCAACGGCCTGGTGCACGAGATCGGCACGCCCGACCAGGTGATCGGCAATCCGCAGCGCCCGGAAACCGCCGACTTCCTCAAGTCGGTCAACTAGGAGGGCCGCAGCATGCGCAGCAGCAAACTCATCCATGTCGTCAGTTGCCACGCCGAAGGCGAGGTCGGTGACGTCATCGTCGGCGGCGTCACCCCGCCTCCCGGCGAGACCCTCTGGCAGCAGTCGCGCTGGGTCGCGCAGGACGACTTCCTGCGCAACTTCGTGCTCAACGAGCCGCGCGGTGGCGTGTTCCGCCACGTCAACCTGCTGGTGCCGGCGAAGAATCCCGCCGCGCAGATGGGCTGGATCATCATGGAACCGGCCGACGTGCCACCGATGTCCGGTTCCAACTCGCTGTGCGTGGCCACCGTGCTGCTCGACAGCGGCATCCTGCCGATGAGCGAACCGCAGACCCGGCTGACCCTGGAAGCCCCCGGCGGCCTGGTGGAAGTGCTCGCCGACTGCAAGAACGGCAAGGCCGAGCGCGTCGAAGTGAAGAACGTGCCGTCCTTCGCCGACCGGCTCGACGCCTGGATCGAGGTCGAGGGCATCGGTTCGCTACAGGTGGACACCGCCTACGGTGGCGACAGTTTCGTCATCGCCGACGCGCACAGGCTGGGCTTCGCCATCACCCCGGACGAAGCCGCAGACCTGGTCGCCATCGGCCTGAAGATCACCCAGGCGGCCAACCAGCAGCTCGGCTTCAGCCACCCGCTGAATCCAGACTGGAACCACCTCTCCTTCTGCCAGATCGCCGCGCCGGTGGTGCACGAGAACGGTGTGGCCACTGGCGCCAACGCGGTGGTCATCCGCCCCGGCAAGATCGACCGCTCCCCCTGCGGCACCGGCTGCTCGGCGCGCATGGCCGTGCTGCATGCCAAGGGCCAGCTGGCGGTGGGCGAGCGCTTCATCGGCCGCTCGATCATCGGCTCGGCGTTCCACTGCCGCATCGACTCGCTGACCGAGGTCGCCGGGCGCACGGCCATCTACCCCTGCCTGTCCGGGCGCGCCTGGATCACCGGCACCCACCAGCACATGCTCGACCCGGACGACCCCTGGCCAACCGGCTATCGTCTGTCGGACACCTGGCCGGTGGACGTGCAGCTGTAACGCGGCGTTCAGCAGATTGACAAGCGCCGGCTCGCCGACGCAGTGAACCGGGCTACGGCCCAGACCCTGGAAATGAATGGTGCGCTTCGCACGCTTATTTTCGTATACGAAATACCCTGCATCTATCCAAGAGGCTACAGCATGAGCAACATCTTCATCGGCACCATCCCCGCCCTGATGACCCCCTGCACCGCCGAGCGCAAGCCGGACTTCGACGCCCTGGTGCGCAAGGGCAAGGAACTGATCGAAATCGGCATGAGCGCGGTGGTCTACTGCGGCTCCATGGGCGACTGGCCGCTGCTCACCGAGGCCGAGCGCCAGGAAGGCGTGGCACGCCTGGTCGCAGCCGGCGTGCCGACCATCGTCGGCACCGGCGCCGTGAACAGCCGTGAGGCCGTGGCGCACGCCGCGCACGCCGCCAAGGTCGGCGCCCACGGCCTGATGGTCATTCCCCGCGTGCTGTCCCGTGGCGCCTCGCCGGCCGCCCAGGAGGCGCACTTCTCCGCCATTCTCGCCGCCGCGCCGAACCTGCCTGCGGTGATCTACAACAGCCCCTACTACGGCTTCGCCACCCGCGCCGAGCTGTTCTTCAAGCTGCGCCGCCAGTACCCCAACCTGGTCGGCTTCAAGGAATTCGGTGGCGCCGCCGACATGCGCTACGCCGCCGAACACATCACCTCGCAGGACGACAGCGTGATTCTCATGGCTGGCGTCGATACCCAGGTGGTGCACGGCTTCGTCAACTGCGGCGCCACCGGCGCCATCACCGGCATCGGCAACGCGCTGCCACACGAAGTGCTGCAACTGGTCGAGCTGAGCAGGCAGGCCGCCAAGGGCGATGCCGTTGCGCGCCGCCGGGCCTGGGAGCTTTCCGAAGCGCTGAACGTGCTGTCGTCCTTCGACGAAGGCACCGACCTGGTGCTCTATTACAAGCACCTGATGGTGCTCAACGGCGATCAGGAATACCGCCTGCACTTCAACGAGAGCGACGCGCTCAGCGACGCCCAGCGCCGCTACGCCGAGACCCAGTACCAGCTGTTCCGCCAGTGGTACGCCAACTGGTCGGCCGCCGCCTGACCGCTGCACCTCGCTCGGCTGCCGCCTGCGCAGCCGAGCGCAGGGCCTTCCCGAACCGCTGCAAATACAGGAGCCCGCAATGCCCTCCACCATCGGCCACAACATCATCGGCGGCGTATTCAGCGCCGCCGGCAGCGTGGTTCACAGCAGTCATGACGCCACCACGGGCGAACCCCTGCCCTACGCCTTCATCCAGGCCAGCGCCGGAGAAGTCGACGCCGCCGCCAAGGCCGCTGCCGAGGCCTACCCGGCCTACCGCAGCCTGCCAGCCACGCAGCGCGCCGCCTTCCTCGACGCCATCGCCGACGAGATCGACGCACTGGGTGACGACTTCGTCGCCATCGTCTGCCGCGAAACCGCCTTGCCGGCGGCGCGCATCCAGGGCGAGCGCAGCCGCACCAGCGGCCAGATGCGCCTGTTCGCCCGCGTCCTGCGCCGGGGCGACTTCTACGCGGCGCGCATCGACCGTGCCCAGCCGGAGCGGCAGCCGCTGCCACGGACAGACCTGCGCCAGTACCGCATCGGCGTCGGGCCGGTTGCCGTGTTCGGCGCCAGCAACTTCCCCCTGGCCTTCTCCACCGCCGGTGGCGATACCGCGTCCGCCCTGGCTGCCGGCTGCCCGGTGGTGTTCAAGGCGCACAGCGGCCACATGGCCACTGCTGCCTTCGTCGCCGAGGCGATCCTGCGTGCCGCCCGCGCGACCGGCATGCCCGCCGGCGTGTTCAGCATGATCTACGGCAGTGGCGTCGGCGAGGCGCTGGTCAAGCACCCGGCGATCCAGGCCGTCGGCTTCACCGGATCGCTCAAGGGCGGCCGTGCCCTGTGCGACATGGCCGCGGCCCGCCCGCAGCCGATTCCGGTGTTCGCCGAGATGAGCTCGATCAACCCGGTGCTTGTGCTGCCCGGCGCCCTGGCCAGCCGTGGCGAGCGGATCGCCCGCGAACTGGCCGACTCGGTGGTGCTCGGTTGCGGCCAGTTCTGCACCAACCCCGGCCTGGTGATCGGCATCGCCTCGCCGGAGTTCAGCCTGTTCACCGCCAACCTGATCGCCGAGATCGGCCAGCGCCCGGCGCAGACCATGCTCAATGGCGGCACACTGCACAGCTACGAGAAGGGCCTGGCAGCGCTGCACGCACATCCGCGCATTCGTCACCTGGCGGGCCAGCCGCAGGAGGGCCGGCAGGCGCGTCCACAGCTGTTCCAGGCCGATGCCGGCCTGCTGATCGACGGTGACGCGTTGCTCCAGGAGGAGGTCTTCGGCCCGGCGACGGTGATCGTCGAGGTGGCCGACAAGGCCGAGCTGCTGGGGGCCCTGCACGGCCTGCGCGGCCAGCTGACCGCCACGCTGACGGCCGAGGCGGATGACCTGCTGGCCCATGGCGACCTGCTGGCGGTGCTGGAACAGAAGGTCGGCCGAGTGCTGTTCAATGGCTACCCGACCGGGGTCGAGGTGTGCGATGCCATGGTGCATGGCGGCCCTTACCCGGCCACCTCGGACGCGCGCGGCACCTCGGTCGGCAGCCTCGCCATCGAGCGTTTCCTGCGCCCAGTGTGCTACCAGAACTGCCCGGACGCCCTGCTGCCAGAAGCCTTGCAGAATGCCAACCCGCTCGGCCTGGCGCGGCTGGTCGACGGCGTCACCACGCGGGATGCGCTGGACTGAAATCCGTGTCGGCGCGGTAACCGGCGCATCCCACCCTCAGCCCCGGCTTGCCGGGGCTTTTTTTGCGCAGGCCCCTGGCCCCGCCACACTCAGCCACGCAGCGCGATCAGGTCCTGATACAGGCTGTCGGCGATCTCCACACCCTCGACCAGGCTCTGCGCCCGCGCTGCGTAGCGGCGCTGCGACGGCAGCCGTGCGCCCTGGCCCTGGATCGCCTCGAACAGCGTCTCGGCACGGGCCAGTTGCGCGTCGGCCTGCTCTCCGAGGAAGCGCTGCGGATCGAGCGCGATGATCAGCTCGCCGTGATACGGCAAGGCGTTGTGCCCCGCATCGAACGCGGCGGACTCGACGCTGGTGAGGTCACCGATCAGTGGCCCGGCGATCAGCTCGATCATGGCCGACAGCGCCGAGCCCTTGTGCTCGCCGAAGGTCAGCATGGCGCCATGGTCGAGCACCTCGGCGGCGTCATCGCTGGGCCGTCCCTGGCGATCCACGCCCCAGCCGCTCGGCAACGGCTTGCCGGAACGGCGATGCAGCTCGATCTCGCCACGGGCCACGGCACTGGTGGCGAAGTCGAAGACGAACGGCTGGCCGCCAGGACGTGGCCAGCCGAACGCGATGGGATTGGTGCCGAACAATGGCCGACTGCCCCCGGTGGGCGCGACGTAGGCCTGAGTCGGGTTGCAGGCCAGCGCGACCAGGCCCAGCTCGGTAAGCGCCTCCATCTCCACCCACAGCGCGGAGAAGTGCACGCAGCGATTGATCGCCATGGCGGCGATGCCATTGCGCCGCGCCTTCTCGGCCAGCAGCGGCAGGCCGGCGGCGAACGCCAGTTGCGAGAAGCCGCCATGGGCATCGACACGCACCAGCGCAGGCGCCGGCTCGAACACCTCGGGTTCGGCATCGGCCACCGCCTTGCCTGATTTCAGCGTGCGCACGATGCCCAGCAGGCGCCACAGGCCATGGGACGTGCAGCCATCGCGCTCGCCGGCAGTCACCGTGGCGGCGATGGCCTGAACGAAGGCGGCGCTGAAACCGGCATGGCGAAGGATATCGGCGGCCAGCTCATGGGCCTCGGCAAGGGTCAGTCGGGTCATATCGGGCTCCTGGCAGTCAGCCCGTTACAGTGGCCCGAACAGGCCCCGACCGCTTGATCGCTTTACCCAGGCAGCATGCCGAATTCGGCACACCGCGCGGCGGCGTCAGGCGGCGTGGCGTTGGTTCGTCTGCAGATCCGGGAAGTCCGCCAGCTCACGCTGCAGCTGGCACTGCTCGGCGTAGTGCTCGATGGCCCGGCGATAGGCCATGCGCCGTTGGTCCTGCAGCTTGCGACGGGTCTTGGCGTCGGATTGGGTCTGCAGCAGCGCGTCATCGAAGATACGAGACATCTCGGTACTCCCGGAACGAGGACTGGAGGCCTCAGCTTGCTCCGGGCAGATGACGCTTTGACGGCGACGTCATGAATGCTCGGTGACGTCGACCGCCTCGGTCGCTCGAAGCTCGTGCGGGGCTTCGTCACGCTCGTGCCCGCGAACAGCATCGAGCGGAAACAGTACTGCACCCTGCCAAGAAAACGACCAGCGCAATCAGTAGCGCATGCCTTGCTCGCATCTTCGTCCTTGAAGACCCAGTTCTCTAATCCTCGGAAGCCTTGATCGACTTCGGCGACAGACGCAGGCTGCGCAAGCTGCGCTTGACGCTCTTGAGGTGGTTGACCAGGCTCGGCCCGCGCGCCATGGCCACGCCCATGGCCAGCACGTCGATCACCACCAGGTGGGCGATGCGCGAGGTCAGCGGGGTGTAGATCTCGGTGTCTTCCTGCACATCGATGGCCAGGTTGACGGTGGCCAGTTCGGCCAGGGGGGTCTGGCTCGGGCACAGGGTAATCAGACTGGCACCGGACTCGCGCACCAGGTTGGCGGTGATCAGCAGGTCCTTGGAACGGCCGGACTGGGAAATACACACGGCGACATCACCCGGCTTGAGCGTGACCGCGCTCATCGCCTGCATGTGCGGGTCGGAGTAGGCGGCGGCATTGAGCAACAGGCGGAAGAACTTGTGCTGGGCATCCGCCGCCACGGCACCGGACGCACCGAAGCCGTAGAACTCCACGCGCTGCGCCTGCGAGCAGGCGGCGATGGCACGCTGCAGCGCCTCGGGGTCGAGCTTTTCGCGCACTTCCATCAGGGTGTGCAGGGTGGTGTCGAAGATCTTCAGGCTGAAGTCCGCGACCGAGTCGTCCTCGTGAATGGCGAACTGACCGAAACTCGCACCCGCCGCCAGGCTCTGCGCCAGCTTGAGCTTGAGATCCTGGAAACCACTGCAGCCGATGGCACGGCAGAACCGCACGATGGTCGGCTCGCTGATACCCACGCTATGCGCCAGCTCGGCCATCGAGCTGTGCATCACCGACGCGGGATCGAGCAGGACGTGGTCGGCCACCTTCAGTTCTGACTTGCGCAGCAGGTGGCGCGACTGGGCGATGTGTTGCAACAGATTCACGGGCTTGGCTCTATGAGAAAAGGGTCTACCACGGGCACTCGATCGATCATGACTCGGTTATGATCCACCGCCGGGGTTGTAGTGACCTTGTAGTTATACTACATGAGTGGCACTGGCGCACGGCCAACAGCCCGTTTTTGACGCCGTATTACCAACACGGGTAGTTTCCAACAGCCTGTCAGAATCGAGTCGGAGTCTTCTCTTGAGCATCCCCTGCGACATGCTGGTCTTCGGCGGCACCGGCGACCTGGCCCTGCACAAGCTGCTGCCAGCGCTCTACCACCTGCATCGCGAAGGACGCCTGCATGCCGACGTGCGCATCCTCGCCCTGGCTCGCAGCAGTCACAGCCGCGAGGCCTACCAGGCGCTGGCCGAGCGCCATTGCCGGGCGCAGGTAGCGCGCGCGGACTTCACTACCGAAACCTGGGCCAGCTTCGCCGCGCGCCTCGACTACTTCGCCATGGACGCCGCGCAGAGCGCCGATTTCGGCCGCCTGGCCAAATACCTGGGGCGCGCCGAGGAACGCGTGCGGGTCTACTACCTCGCCACTGCGCCGAATCTGTTCGAAGACATCGCCACCCACCTGGCCAACGCCGGCCTGGCAGGCCCGGCCGCCCGCATCGTGCTGGAAAAGCCCATCGGCCACTCGCTGGATTCGGCCCGTGCGATCAACGCGGCCATCGGTGCGGTATTCGACGAAGCACGGGTGTTCCGCATCGATCACTACCTGGGCAAGGAAACCGTGCAGAACCTCATGGCGCTGCGCTTCGCCAATGCCCTGTTCGAGCCGGTCTGGCGTGCCGGGCATATCGACCACGTGCAGATCAGCGTCTGCGAGACGCTCGGTGTGGAAAACCGCGGTGCCTACTATGACAAGGCCGGCGCCATGCGCGACATGATCCAGAACCACCTGCTGCAGCTGCTCTGCCTGGTGGCCATGGAAGCGCCGGTACGCTTCGACGCCGAAGCCGTGCGCAATGAGAAGGTGAAGATTCTCGAAGCGCTCAAGCCCATCAGCGGCCTCGACGTGCAGGACAAGACCGTGCGCGGCCAGTACACCGCCGGCCAGATCGGCGGCCATGACGTGCAGGCCTACTACTTCGAGAAAAACGTCGACAACGACAGCGACACCGAGACCTTCGTCGCCGTACAGGCGGAGATCGACAACTGGCGCTGGGCCGGCGTGCCCTTCTACCTGCGCACCGGCAAACGCCTGGCGAAGAAAACCTCGGAGATTCTCATCCAGTTCAAGCCGGTGCCACACCGTTTGTTCAACGACGGCGAGGCCAACCAGCTGCTGATTCGCC
The DNA here is from genome assembly GCF_017915135.1 of Ectopseudomonas khazarica. Lineage (NCBI taxonomy): Bacteria > Pseudomonadati > Pseudomonadota > Gammaproteobacteria > Pseudomonadales > Pseudomonadaceae > Ectopseudomonas > Ectopseudomonas khazarica. The sequence continues at coordinate 5,257,128 of NZ_CP068551.1, forward strand.
TGCAGCCGGAAGAACGCATCAGCCTGCAGCTGATGGCCAAGAACCCGGGCAAGGGCATGCGCCTCAAACCCGTGGAACTGGACCTCAACCTGGCCAACGCCTTCAGCCAGCAGCGCCGCTGGGACGCCTACGAACGCCTGCTGCTGGACGTGATCGAAGGCGACTCCACGCTGTTCATGCGCCGCGACGAAGTCGAAGCCGCCTGGCAGTGGGTCGACCCGATCCTGCAGGGCTGGCACCAGCACTACCAGAGCCCGCGCCCCTACCCGGCCGGCAGCGACGGCCCGGAGCAATTGCAGCACCTGCTGGAGCGCCATGGCCGGCACTGGGCCGAATGAGCCGAGCGGCAGCTTCTTGCGCAGCGCCCGCCGGACAAAGCACTGCCGGGTCGCCTGAAAACCAGCAAACACGGGGCCTTCAGCGCGCTGCGCAACTTGTTGCGCAGATTAACGTGACCCAGCGCTCAAGGTGACGAACCATCGCCACGCTGTCACGCTAACTGATTGTTTTAATTGAATTTATTTTATCTTGCATGCCGCTCACTTTAGACAGGGCTCCCGGATCGATCACGATCCATGACCCAGGCAAGGAGAGCACTCATGCCAACACCCGCGTATCTGTCCCTCGAAGGCACCAAACAAGGTCTGATCACCGCTGGCACCTTCACCGAGGACTCGCTCGGCAACATCTTCCAGGAAGGTCATGAAGAGCAGATTCTGGTTCAGGCGTACAACCACCAGGTCATCATTGAGCAAACCATCCGCGTGCATCACTTCAACTTGATGCCAAGCGCCCTCGACCCGACACCTGGGCATGCGCCAGCACCACCACCAGCACCAACATCCCCAATCCGCCCGCAGCGACAAACAACCCCTCATACCCCACTCCCTTGGCCAACACGCCACTGCCGGCCCCGACGAAACCGGACAGCAACACCTGCGCCGAGGCCTGCAGTGTAAAGTCGGCGCCTTCGTGTTCCGGGCGGCACATACGCATCATCGCGGCGAACAGGGCGACGGTGGACATGCCGTCGGCCACCTGCTCGAACAGGGTCACGGCATAGACCAGCACGGTATTGGCGCCCTGCCCCACCAGCAAGGCCAGCGCAGCGATGCCGAGCGCCTGCAGGCCGCCGAACAGGATCAATGCCCGCAGCACGCCAATGCGGGCGTAGAGCAGGCCGCCGAGCAGGGCGCCACCGATGCCGGCCAGGCTGCCGATCAGGGTCAGCTGGCCCAGCTGGGCGGTGCTCCAGCCCTGGTCCACCAGCATCGGTTTGATCATCGGCGAGCCGAGCGAGTCGCCCAGCTTGAAAGTCAGCACCACCGCCAGCCACAGCAGCATGCCGGGCTGTGCCAGCAGGCCGCGATAATGGTTCAGCAGCAGACGCGGACCGAGGGCGCTTTCTGCCAGGGCGGGCTGGAAGGGCAGGAGCCGGCGCTCGGGAAACAGCAGGATCGGCACGCTCATCAGCAGGACCAGCCCGGCCAGCAGGCCGAGCGCCAGGTTCCAGCCCAGCGGGTCGATCACCAGCAGCAGGCCGCTGCCGCTGACGATCATGCCGACCTTGTAGCCGCCCACCTGCAGGCTGTTGCCCAGGCCGCGCCAGCGCTCCGGCAGCAGACGCACGGTCAGGCCGTCGGTGGCGACGTCCTGGGTGGACGCCAGCAGGTTGATCAGCACGAGCAGGCCGAGCAACAGCCACAGGCCGGAGCCGAACAGGGTCTGCGGCGCGAGCAGCGCCAGCGCGGCCAGGCAGACCACGACACCACTCTGCAGCGGCAGGATCCAGCCACGATGGTGGCCGAGGCGGGGTGAAGCCAGTCGGTCGACCCAGGGCGCCCACAGCACCTTGAGCAGCCAGGGCAACGCCAGCAGCTTGAGCAGGCCGATCAGCGCCAGGTCGACACCATGCTGACGCAACAGCACCGGCAGCGAATGGGCGATCAGCCCGGAGGGCAGGCCCTGCGCGCAATACAGCGACGCCAGCAGCACCAGCGTGGCATTGGACGGGCGAGAGGCGGATGGCGACATGGCAGGCGCTCGCGGCAAAAGCGCAAGCCTAGTGGTTTGCGCCTGCGAGCGGCAACGCAGCGGTGGTTACAGTTCGTAGCGCGGTGGGTCGCGGCTGAAGCCCCTCCCACAACAGCCTTGCCACCCCGCAGCCCGGAGGCAATCCGGGGCGTCGCTCGCGCAAGCCCCGGCGGATCTTCCTGTGCGTAGGGTGGATGACGCCTTTTTCATCCACCATCAAGGGCTCGGGCCGGCGTTTATCCGATAGAGCGCTGCAGCGCGTTCCACCCTACAGGCTGTTCAGGCACTCGCTCAGGCCGTTGGCCAGGTTTTCCAGCAGCAGTGGGTAGGCCGTGGCATCGACCGGCAAGGTACCGCCCAGCGCATCCAGCTCGGCCAGTTTGACCGGCAGGCCGGCGGTGAGGGTTTCCGCCAGGCGCGGGCGCAGCGGCGGCTCGCTGAACACGCAACTGGGCCCCGCAGCCTGCAGACGCTCGCGCATCGCCGCGACATGCCGCGCCCCTGGCTGCACTTCGGTCAGCACGCTGAATACGCCGGCATGCTTGAGGCCATACGCAGCCTCGAAATAGTCGAACGCCTCGTGGAAGACGAAATAGGGCTTGCCCTGCAGCGCCGCCAGTTGCGGACGAATGCGTCCGTCGAGCGCATCCAGGCGCTGTTCGAATGCCTGCAGATTGGCGGCATAGCGCGCCGCATTGGCCGCGTCCAGCGCGCTCAGGTCGGCCGCCATGCGCGCCGCGATTACCTTGGCATTGACCGGTGACAGCCACAGATGGGCATCCAGGCTGCCCGGACGGTGGTCGTGGTCATGGCCGAGGTCCTCATCGGCGTGATCCTCCCCGTGCCCAGCATGCTCCTCGTGGCTGTCGCCGAAATGACGCAGGGCCATGCCTGGCAGATCCTGCACGGCCACCTGCGGTTTCTGGCGATTGTTCAGCACGCGCGGCAGGAAATTCTCCAGGTCCGCGCCCACCCAGTAGAGCAGATCGGCATCGCGCACCCGGCGCACGTCGGAAGGACGCAACGCGTAGTGGTGCGGCGAGGCGCCGGGCGGCAGCAGCACCTCGGGCGCGCCAACGCCATCCTGCACGGCCGCCGCGATCAATTGCAGCGGTTTGATGCTGGTCAGGACACGCACCTCGGCCTGGGCGCTGGCGACGAAGAACACGGCGATAAGACAGATAAGACGCGACACGGGACATACTCGGATTGGATGGGTGGACATCTCTGCAAACCTGGGCGCGGCAGCCAGCGCAAGGCGCAAGACCAACGGACATATCAGCCAGAGGCTGGTCCGAAGGCTGAACGCCAGCGAGTCCGGCAGGCGAGAAGATGCAGTTTACCTACGGTAAATGAGCATCTAGGGCCTGGTTTCAACGCAGCGATGGCAACGCAAGTGGTTTTTAGAGACGCACTGAGCGAGTAATATAATAACGTCTCCTACCAGCGCCGTCCTTGCCCATGACCGACACGCCACTGGCCTCGCGCCCCCATGATCACTCCCGCTGCGTCAGTCACGCCCTGGCTGAGGCCGAAGCCATCTGCGCCCGCCAGGGCCTGCGCCTCACTACTCTGCGCAAGCGCGTGCTGGAGCTGGTATGGGCCAGTCACAAGCCTCTCGGCGCCTACGACATCCTCGGCGTACTCAGCGAGGAAGATGGCCGTCGCGCCGCGCCGCCTACCGTCTATCGCGCGCTGGATTTCCTCCTGGAGAACGGCCTGGTGCATCGCATTGCGTCGCTCAACGCCTTCGTCGGCTGCAGCCATCCTGAGCATGCCCACCAGGGCCAGTTCCTGATCTGCCGGGTGTGCCATGCCGCGACCGAGCTGGAGCAGCCGGCCATCAGCCAGGCGATCGTCGACGGCGCCGCAGGCGTCGGTTTCGCGGTGGAAAGCCAGACCGTTGAAGTGGTCGGCCTCTGCGCCGGCTGCAAGGACGAGCGATGAGCGACGCGCTGATCCAGCTGCAGGGCGTGGCCGTCGGATTCAACGGCCAGGCCGTGCTGGACGACGTTCAGCTCAGCGTGAGACCTGGCGAGATCGTCACCCTGATCGGCCCCAACGGCGCCGGCAAGACCACCCTGGTGCGCGTCGTGCTCGGCCTTCTGCAGCCGGACCGGGGCAAGGTCCGCCGTGCGCCACGCCTGCGCATCGGCTACATGCCGCAGAAGCTGCATGTCGACGCCACCCTGCCGCTGTCGGTGCTGCGTTTCCTGCGCCTGGTGCCGGGGGTGGACCGCAAGCGCGCCCTCGCGGCGCTGGCCGAGGTCGGCGCCGAACAGGTGATCGACAGCCCGCTGCAGAGCATTTCCGGCGGCGAGATGCAGCGCGTGCTGCTGGCCCGCGCGCTGCTGCGCGAGCCACAGCTGCTGGTGCTCGACGAGCCCGTACAGGGTGTCGACGTGGCCGGCCAGGCCGAGCTGTACCGGCTGATCTCGCAGCTGCGTGAGCGCTACGACTGTGGCGTGCTGATGGTCTCGCACGACCTGCACCTGGTGATGAGCGCCACCGACCAGGTGGTCTGTCTCAACCGTCACGTGTGCTGCTCCGGGCACCCGGAACAGGTCAGTGGCGACCCGGCTTTCATCGAGCTGTTCGGCCAGGACGCCAAGAGCCTGGCCGTCTACCACCACCATCACGACCATGATCACGACCTGCATGGCGGCGTGGTCAAGGCGGGCCTGACCATCCATGGTCCGGCTCACGTTCACGGTCCAGGTTGCAAACACTGATGCCCGATTTCCTCCTCAACGCCCTGCTCGCCGGCCTGGCGCTGGCCCTGGTGGCCGGCCCGCTCGGCTCCTTCGTGGTCTGGCGGCGCATGGCCTACTTTGGCGACACCCTGTCCCATGCCGCCCTGCTCGGTGTCGCGCTGGGCCTGATGCTCGACGTCAGCCCGACCCTGACGGTGACCGTCGGCTGCGTGCTGCTGGCCGTGCTGCTGGTCACCCTGCAACAGCGCCAGCCACTGGCCTCCGACACCCTGCTCGGCATCCTCGCCCACAGCACCCTGTCGCTGGGCCTGGTGGCGCTGAGCTTCATGCATGACGTGCGTATCGACCTGATGAGCTACCTGTTCGGCGACCTGCTGGCGGTCAGCCACAGCGACCTGGCCTGGATCGTCGGCGGCAGCGCACTGGTGCTGGCGCTGCTGGCCTGGCTGTGGCGCCCCCTGCTGGCGATCACCGTGCACGAAGAGCTGGCGCGCGTCGAAGGCCTGCCGGTGGCGGCGATTCGCCTGGCCCTGATGCTGCTGATCGCGGTGGTGATCGCCGTGGCGATGAAGGTCGTCGGCGTCCTGCTGATCACCTCGCTGCTGATCATTCCCGCCGCCGCCGCCCAGCGTCATGCGCGCACGCCGGAACAGATGGCCATCGGCGCCAGCCTGCTCGGCCTGCTGGCGGTGTGCTGCGGCCTGACGCTGTCCTGGTATCAGGACACACCGGCCGGGCCGTCCATCGTGGTCAGCGCCGCCGGACTGTTCCTGGCCAGCTTCGCCCTGCCCAAGCGCAACGGATGATGGCGCGCGCCGCTTAAACCGAGCGCCATCCGGGGAGCGGTGTAGCGTGCGGCGTGAAATCGGCACCGCAAACCTGTATGATTGCGCGTTTTTTGCACAACTCGAGACGCGTAGTCATGAAGTCGTTCGCTTTTCGTGGTCTTCCCCTGGTTCTGGTTCTGCTGCTGGCCGGCTGCCAGAACACGCCATCGCACAACGTGCTGCCGGTCGATGAACTGGTCAGCGCCTTCCGCCAGCTTGACGTGAGCCTGGCCGAGGAGCGGCTCGACGACGCGCGCAGCCAGCTCGATGCCCTGCAGCGTCGCGCCAGCGGTGACACGCGCCTGGAGCAGTACCAGCGCCAGTTGGCCGATGCCTACATGGAACAGGGCCGCGAGGCGCTGCAACAGGGCGATCTGGATCGCGCCGCGCAGGCGCTGGGCCAGGCACGCAGCCTGCTGCCGCAGGCACCGTCGCTGAGCCATGACCTGAACCAGGCCATCGACCGCGCACGAGAGGCCCGCCAGAACGCCGCCGAACAGCAGGCGCGGGAGGCAGCAGCCAGGCTCGATGCACAGCGTCAGGAACAGCTGCGCCAGCAGCGCCTGGCGGCCGAGCGTCAACTCAAGGCCGCCGCCGCTGCAGTCACCGAGCCTGCCGCGGAGCCAGTCGTCGAGCGCGCACCCAAGGCACGCCTGATCGACCTCGACGCCACCACCAGCAGCGTCGCCCTGCCTATGCTGGACAACCAGGACAACGAAAACCTGCGCCGCCTGCTCGACAGCGTCGCGGCCGATGTCGTGACCTTTCACTGTGCGGTGCGCATCGAAGTACGCGAGGCCAAGGACTATCCCTGGGTCGCGGCGCTGCTCTCGGCACGGATCAAGAAGCTCGACCCGACCTTCCGCCCGCGACTGAGCCAGAAGATCGTGCCGCAGCAGGTGCCGCGTCTGCTGTTGAGCCCGCAGCGCAAGTAGTGCCGCACACCGGCTTCTGCGCTGCAGGTAATGCCATTTTGTAATAACCATAGGCCAACAAAGATTTTCTCGGCCTAAACACCGCCGGGTAAACTAGCGCCCTTTTGCGCCCACCCGGCGCCCGATGGCCGGCTCGACAACCCCGTAGCCCGCCCTTGAACACACCCAAAAGGTCGTTCGTGTGATCCAGTTTCAATCCGTCCACAAGGCTTACCGCGTCGCGGGCCGCGAGATTCCGGCGTTGCAGCCCACCACGCTGCAGATCGGACGCGGCCAGGTGTTCGGCATCATCGGCCACTCCGGCGCCGGCAAGAGCACCCTGCTGCGCCTGATCAACCGCCTCGAGGAGCCCAGCGGCGGGCGCATCGAGATCGACGATGTCGACGTCACTGCGCTCGACGCCAATGGCCTGCGCCGCTTCCGCCAGCAGGTCGGGATGATCTTCCAGCACTTCAACCTGCTGTCGTCGAAGACCGTCGCCGACAACATCGCCATGCCGCTGCGCCTGGCCGGCGAGCTGAGCCGTGCCGAGATCGATGCCCGTGTTGCCGAACTGCTGGCCCGCGTCGGCCTGCAAGAGCATGCGAAGAAATACCCGGCGCAGCTCTCCGGCGGGCAGAAGCAGCGCGTCGGCATCGCCCGCGCGCTGAGCACCCGGCCGAAGATCCTGCTGTGCGACGAAGCCACCAGCGCCCTCGACCCGCAGACCACCACCGCCGTGCTGCACCTGCTGGCCGAGATCAACCGCGAGCTGGGCCTGACCATCGTGCTGATCACCCATGAGATGGATGTGATTCGCCGCGTCTGCGACCGCGTGGCGGTGATGGATGCCGGCGTCATCGTCGAAGAAGGCCCGGTGGCCGAGGTGTTCCTGCACCCGCAGCACTCGACCACGCGGCGCTTCGTGCAGGAGTCCGAGCACGTCGACGAAGCCGAACAGCGCGATGACTTCGCCCATGTCGAAGGCCGCATCCTGCGCCTGACCTTCCAGGGCGACGCCACCTACGCGCCGCTGCTGGGTACCGTGGCCCGCGAGACCGGGGTGGACTACAGCATCCTCGCCGGGCGCATCGACCGCATCAAGGACACCCCCTACGGCCAGCTCACCCTGGCCCTGACCGGTGGCGACATCGACGCCGCGCTAGCGCGCTTCGCAGCCGCCGACGTGCATCTGGAGGTACTGCGCTGATGCTCGAACAACTGCTGCCCAACGTCTTCTGGCCGGAAATCTGGGAGGCCAGCCTAGACACGCTGCTCATGCTTTTCGGCTCAATGGTGATTATCGTCCTGCTCGGTTTGCCACTCGGCGTACTGCTGTTTCTGACCAGCCCGGGCCAGATCTTCGAGCGTGAGAAGCTGTACAACACGTTGTCGCTGCTGGTGAACATCCTGCGTTCGATGCCCTTCGTCATCCTGCTGATCCTGATGCTGCCCGTCACCGCATTCTTGGTTGGTGACTCCTTGGGCGTAAAAGGCACCATCCCTCCCCTGATCGTCGGGGCAACGCCGTTCTTCGCCCGCCTGGTGGAAAGCGCCCTGCGCGAAGTAGAACGCGGCATCATCGAAGCAACTCAGGCGATGGGCGCTACCACCTGGCAGATCATCACCCGCGCGCTGCTGCCGGAGGCTCTGCCCGGCCTGTTCGCGGCTACCACGGTTACCGCGATTACCCTGGTGGGCTATACCGCCATGAGCGGCCTGGTCGGCGGCGGCGGTCTCGGTGACCTGGCGGTGCGCTACGGCTACCACCGCTATCAGCTGGACGTGATGGCCGTGACCGTGATCCTGCTGCTGATTCTGGTTCAGGCGCTGCAGATGATCGGTGACCGGCTGGTTGTACATTTTTCTCGTAAGTAATCACGACAAGCGGCGACTCGCCACCCGCGAGACCCGCACCAACCTTCCCAAAAGGAACCTTGAAATGAAGAAACTGCTGACTGCCATCGCCGCCTGCGCGGCCTTCTCGGCCCAGGCCGAAACCCTCAGCGTCGCCGCCACCCCGGTGCCGCACGCGGAGATCCTCGAGTTCGTCAAACCGGCCCTGGCCAAAGAAGGCGTGGAGCTGAAGGTGCGGGTGTTCACCGACTACGTGCAGCCCAACCTGCAGGTGCAGCAGAAGAACCTCGACGCCAACTTCTTCCAGCACCAGCCGTACCTGGACGAGTTCAATGCCAGCCGCAAGACCGATCTGGTCAGCGTCGCCGGCGTGCACGTAGAGCCCTTCGGCGCCTACTCCAGCAAGATCAAGAACCTGAGCGAACTGCCGCAGGGCGCCACCGTGGCCATCCCCAACGACGCCACCAACGGCGGCCGTGCCCTGCTGCTGCTGCAGAAGGCCGGTGTGATCAAGCTCAAGGCGGACGCCGGCATCCTCGCCACGCCGAAGGACATCGTCGAGAACCCGAAGGCGATCAAGGTGCGTGAACTGGAAGCGGCCACCCTGCCGCGCGTGCTGAGCCAGGTCGACCTCGCCCTGATCAACACCAACTACGCCCTGGAAGCCAAGCTGAACCCGACCCAGGACGCCCTGGCCATCGAAGGCAGCGACTCGCCGTACGTCAACATCCTGGTGACCCGCGCCGACAACAAGGACGCCGAGGCCGTGCAGAAGCTGGTCAAGGCCCTGCACAGCGCCGAGGTCAAGCAGTTCATCGAAGAGAAGTACAAGGGCGCTGTCGTACCGGCGTTCTGATCGCTGCTCGTACCCGTCGTACCCGATGCCGCGTGGCCGTCCAGCCACGCGGCATTTTTATTGGGATCAGCAGAAGGGGGCGCCGTACCAGCGGCGTAGCCCGGATGAAATCCGGGTCCCTTCTCGCCGGCCACCCCGGAGTGCACCCGGGCTACTCACTAGGCAGCCCTGGGCTTCTCCGGGCGGGTCCAGATGAACAGCGCGCCGCAACTCATGCCCGCCGCAGCGAACAGCACCGAAGGCCGGTGCTCGACCGTCAGGATCATGATCCCCAGCGCTACCAGCATGCTCAGGCTGGCCAGCCACTTGGTGCGCCGGGCGACCAGGCCGCCGTTCTTCCAGTCGCGCAACAGCGGGCCGAACACACGATGGTTCTCCAGCCAGGCGGCCAGGCGCGGCGAGCTGCGCGAGGCCGCCCACGCCGCCAGCAGGACGAACTCGGTGGTCGGCAGCCCCGGCAGGATCACTCCGAGCATGGCCATGCCGATGCTCAGGTAGGCCAGCAGCAGCCACAGCCAGCGCTGCCAGCCGGGCTGCAGGCTGGCGTCAGGCAAAGCAGCGCTCCAGGTGCTCGGTGAAGCGTTCGAAGGCCGCAATCGCCGCCACTTCGGCCTGGCGTTCCTGCTCGGCGTCCAGTTCGATGCTGTCGAGCACCGCCGTGAAAGCCTTCCAGCCCTGCGCCCGGCCGCCTTCCGGCTCGGCCAGGTGACGGGCGCCAAAGGTCTCGCTCAAACCCAGCGCCGGCATGCGCTTGAGCAGAAAGGCCGCACCGAGCTTGGAGCCTTCGGAAACGAACAACCAGGCCAGCGCCTCGCCGGTGCCCATGGCCTGGCCACGAATGCGCTCATCGCCCTGCGGCAGGTCACGTTGCAGGTCGGCGAGATCCAGCCTGGCCTGCTCGACACGGCAGCGCTGCGGCAGGTCGGCGATCAGCCGGGTCAGCTCGGGATCGCTGTAGAGCGCCTGCAGGTCGCGCTGGAACAGGTACTGCGCCGCCACGAAATGAGCGAAACGCTCCGGGCTGGCGAACGGATCATGGCTCTTGACCAGCTGATCGAGGCGGCTGTGCGGCTCGTGAGTGATGGCGTTGAGACGCTGCGAGCGCAGCGGGTGGGAAAGTTGCGAAGGTGCGGTCATGGCGGTAGCCCTGAATGGTTCGGTTAGGTAAAGACGAATCAGTCGGTTTCATTCAGTAATCGGCGTCGACGAAATAGCCGGCCAGGCGCTCCAGGTCGGCGGCGGCCAGCACGCCGCCCTCGAGGAACATGCTGAGGCCCACCACCTGGCTCGCCGAAGGCACACGTGACATAACCTGCTGCGGTTAGGGCCACGCCACTGCGCAGCAAGGATGACGGAAAGCAGGTGATGCTGCAGAACGACGACGACTCACGACTAACCCCAGGGCTTTCTTTGTTGATAATGAAAATCACTACCAGCAAAGACCGCAACCCGGAGAAACTCAGTAAGGAAATCGTGAAATTTTTTCTGCCGGCCCTGTCGGAGCGCCTCGATGCGCCTCAGTAGATCAGGCTGATGCCCAGCATTTCTGCCCGCTGCAGGTGCATTTCCCGCGCCAGGGTGGCCAGGGCATCGTCGAGTGCGTCCAGGCGGAAAACCCCGCTCACCTCGCGCTGTGCCAGCGCCTCGCTGCCGAGGAGAATGTGTCCGCTGCGATAGCGGTTGAGCTGTTCGACCACTTGCGCCAGCGGCACGCGGTCGAACACCAGCAAGCCACGCTGCCAGCTGGTGACACGCTGCAGGTCGAGCGCCACGTCGCTGATGCCCGAGGCGTCGTAATGCACGCTGTCCCCTTCTTCCAGACGCTGCTGCTGGCCGCCGGCACTGACCTGCACGGCGTGCTCCAGCACACCGACCAGAGCGCCTTCGTCAGCCTCGCGCCGCACCAGGAAGCGCGTGCCCAGGGCGCGTGCCGTCCCGCCGGACGCCTCGACGACGAACGGCCGATCCGCCTGCGGCGCCACCTGGAAAATGGCGGCACCGGCCAGCAGCTCCACCCGCCGCCGGGTCGCGGAGTAGTCCAGGCGGATGGCACTGGCACTGTCGAGGATCACCTCGCTGCCATCGGCCAACGTCAGGCTGCGCACCTCGCCGCTGGCGGTGCGATGGTCGGCCATGAGCGGCACTAACAGGCGGTCGCGCTGGCTCAACCCCAGGCCACCGAGCAGCAGCGCCAGGCAGGCCGCCGCGCCCCAGCGCCGCAGGCGCGCCTTGCGCACGGGATGCTGGGGCCTGGCAGAGGCCACTGGCGGCGCCCGATGCTGCCGGGGCCTGTCGACCGGCAGACCCTCCAGGGCCGCCCAGGTACGCTGGGCGAACGCCAGCGCCTCGGCATGCCGGACATCGGCCTGCAACCAATGCTGCAGCGCCTCGTCTCGGGCGTCGTCGAGTGCATCGTCAGCGAGCAGCACCGCCCATTCGGCGGCGGCCTCACGGATGCTCCGCTGTTGCGGATCTTGGCTAATCACGCTCACTCTGGATTCTCGTTATAGGTCGCTGCGGAGCGGGCGGCTGATACCCGTTTCAAGTAATGACGTGCGACGCGGGGTTTTACCGTAAACCATCGTCATGCCTGTTCGTCCGCCTCGAGCACGCGCTCCATCACATGCGCCAAGGCGCGTGCCAGGTGCTTCTGCACCGAACTGTCGGAGATCTCCAGCTGACGCGCCACCTGGGCGTGGGTCAGGCCCTCGATGCGGTTGAGGCGAAAGATCTCCTGAGTCCGCGCCGGCAGCTCGGCGACGGCCTCCTGCAGGCGCTCGATACGCTGGCGCGCGGCGGTGATGTCGTCCAGCGAGCTGCCTTCGGCCTCGATTTCATGCAACAGGTCATCACCGAGCAGGTCGGTCCTGCGCCGAATCTGCTGGCGCTGGTGGTCGATCAGCAGGTTGCTGGCCGTACGGTAGAGGTAGGCCGGCGAATTGTCGATGCGCTCGCCGCCGCTCTGCTCGGCCAGGCGCAGAAAGCTCTCCTGAGTGAGATCGGCGGCCAGTTGCGGGTCGCGACTCTTGCGCAGCAGAAAGCTGTGCAGGGTCTTGGCGTGCTTCTGGAACAGGCCTTTGAGATCCAAGTCCGACAATCGTGCATCCCTGGTCTTGGGCGATAGGAAAGCGGCATCTTATTTTTATTGAGAAGCATTTTCAATTTATCGACTCGAGGCAGCTCAGCAGACAGTCCAGTGCCGGCTGGCGCTGTGCCCGGCGCAACAAGGCGACCAGTTCGCGGTGGAAGGTCAACGCGCCCAGCTCGATCACCCGCAGGCGGGTCGGGCGCTGCAGCCACAGGCCGGCACGCGGCACCAGCGACACCCCCATGCCGTTTTCCACCAGGCGCACGATGGCTTCCAGTTCGTCCAGTTCCAGCGCCTCATGCACCGTCAGGCGTTGCTCTCGCAGGAAGCGGCTGACCTGGCGGCCGCCGAACGAGGTGCGGTCGTAACGCACGAATGGTTGCTCGGCCAGCAGCCGCAGCGGGTCATCCCCCTCGACGTGCAAAGGGGCGACGAGCACGAAAGGTTCGCGCGCCAGCGGCACTTCGAGAATCTCCTTGGGCAAGGCGAACGGCGGCTTGATCAGCAAGGCCAGGTCCAGCTCGCCGGCATCGAGCTGACTGAACAGCTGCAGCGAGACACCCGGCACCAGCTTCAGCTCGACCCGTGGCGCCAGCTGGCGAAAACGCGGCAGCGCCTCGGCCAGCAGGCCGGTCTGCAGGGTGGCGATGGCGCCGACGCGCAACTCGCCGACACAGTCGCCAGCCCCTGGCGGCAGGGCCATCTGCCCGTACAGGGCGAGCATCTGCTCGGCCAACGGCAAGGCATGCCGGCCGGCCGCATTGAGCACCGCACTGCGGCCGCTGCGGTCGAACAGGCGCACGCCGAGCTGCTGTTCGAGCACACGCATCTGGGCGCTTACCGCCGACTGGGTGAGGCCGACCTGCTGGCCGGCCGCGGCGAAGGTGCCCAGGCGGGCGACGGTGACGAAGGTTTTCAGCTCACGCAGCACGGCGGCCCCTATCGATCAAAAATATTTGAGCTTGCTAGCAAGGATATTCGCTTTCGATCAATTTCGCTGTTGGTAGGCTGGAGCAAAAACCAACAGAGGTACTCCGTGATGGCCCTTGCTCCCTTTCACCTGGCAATTCCCGTATACGACCTGGCCGCCGCGCGGCATTTCTATGGCGAGGTGTTCGGCTGCGCCGAGGGCCGCAGCAGCGAGCACTGGGTGGACTTCGACTTCTTCGGCCACCAGCTGGTCATCCACCAGGCGCCGAAGATGGCCTACCAGGAGTCGGCGGTGAGCAACCCGGTGGATGGCCACGACGTACCGGTGCCGCACTTCGGCGTGGTGCTCGCCTGGGCCGACTGGGAAGCGCTGGCCGAGCGCCTGCGCAGCCGCAGCACCCGCTTCGTCATCGAGCCCTACGTGCGCTTCGCGGGGCAGGTCGGCGAACAGGCCACGATGTTCCTCCTCGACCCGTGCGGCAACGCCCTGGAGTTCAAGGCGTTCAAGGACATCGGCCAGCTGTTCGCGCGCTAGGTCCGCCGCCAACCGCCCGGCTCGGCGCGCGCCTAGGGCAGCTCGGCTACAGGCTGCGCGGGCTCGGGCAACAGCTCGCGCAGCGCCGCATTGGCCTGCAGCAGCAGCGGCAGCAGTGGCTCCAGCACGGCTGGCGCAAGATGGGCGCAGATATCGGCCTGGCGTGGCAGCGGCAGGCCGCTGAGCACGCGGGCGGAAAGCGCCACGTTGGCATCGGCGGCGGCCGCCTCGGTGAGCTTGCACAGGTAGCTGGTGGAGAAGCTGCGCAGGCTCTGCACGATGAGCTCGATGTCGACGATATGACGAGCGATCTGCAGCACCTGGTCGGCGTCGTGGATGCCATAGATCAGCACCTTCACCTGCCTGGGCGACAGGCATTCGGCATAACGCGCCGCAGTGGCGAAGGCCCCGATCACGCACAACCGCCGGGCCACCTCCAGGTGCAGGCTGTCGGGCAGGCTGAGGTAGGTATCGAGGATGCTGCGCGGATCGAGGTGCGTGGTGACCTCGGCAAGGAACTCGATGGGCAGCGTCATGATCAGTTCGCGCAACTGCGCCGGCGGCATGTGCGGCGACAGTTGCGCGGCCTGTTCGGCGCCCAGCTGCTGCACCAGCGCCGCTTTCACCGCCACCGGCGCCATGCGCTGCGAAGCCAGCAGCAGGCGTTGGGACAGGCTCAGGTTGGGGGCTTTGGCCATCGGGTCCTTCTTGTCGTGAGCGAGGCCCGCAGCATCGCGCAGCGACACGCGGGGCGCAGTCATCTTTGCGCCGGTCACGCCCGCAGCGTTCAGCCGCGACTGGGTAGGGAGGAAACGCGGCTCAACCCGGCGCGCGCTCGATCTGCGCGCGCAGCAGCTCGGCGAAGGCACTCGCCTCCACCGGACGACTGATCAGGAAGCCCTGGATCTCATCGCAGCGCTGGCTTTTCAGGTAGTCCATCTGCGCCTGGGTCTCCACGCCCTCGGCGACCACCTTGAGCTCCAGGCTGTGCGCCATGGCGATGATGGCGCGGGTGATCGCCGCGTCCTCGCCCCCCGGCGACAGGTCACGGATGAAGGTCTGGTCGATCTTCACGTAGTGCACCGGAAAGCGCTTGAGGTAGCTGAGCGAGGAGTAGCCGGTGCCGAAATCGTCGATCGCCAGCTTCACACCCAGCGCGCGCAGCTGCTGGAAGGTCACGATGACGCTCTCGACGTTGTCCAGCAGCTGGCTCTCGGTCAGTTCGAGCTCGAGGTACTCCGGCGCCAGCCCGGTCTCCTCGAGCACCTGGCGGACCAGGCTGGTGAGATTGCCCTGGCGCAGCTGGTGCACGGACAGGTTGACCGACACGCGAATCTCCGCCAGCCCCTGGCGCTGCCACTCGCACGCCTGGCGACAGGCCTGGCGCAGGACGAACTCGCCGATCGCGGTGATCAGCCCGGTCTCCTCGGCCAGGCCGATGAATTCGCCCGGCGGCACCAGCCCCTGCTGCGGATGACGCCAGCGCACCAGCGCCTCGGCGGCGTTGAGCTGATCGTCGGCGAGGTTCAGCTTGGGCTGGTAGAACACCTCCAGCTGGCCCTCGTCGATCGCCTTGCGCAGCTGGTTTTCCAGCTGCAGGCGCCCCAGGGTGCAGGCCTGCAGGTTGTCGGTGAAGAACTGGAAGGTGTTGCCGCCCAGGTGCTTGGCATGCTGCACGGCCATGTTCGACTGGCTGATCAGCGTGCCGACCTCGCGGGCATAGTCCGGCATCAGGCTGATCCCCAGCGACGCGCTGACCACCAGCTCGTGGCCGCCGACGGTCATCGGCACGCGCAGCTTGGCCAGCAGACGGCTGGCCACCCGCGCTAGGCTGGAGAGGCTGCCGTAGGCATCGAGGATGATGGCGAACTCGTCACCGGACAGGCGCGCGATGCAGTCGGCCTCCGGCACGGTCTGGGTGAGGCGACGGCTCATCTGCCGCAGCAACTGGTCGGCGACCTCGTGGCCGAGGCTGTCGTTGAGCAGTTTGAAACGGTCCAGGTCGATGTGCATCAGGGCGATACTGCGTCCCGTCTGCCGCGCACGCTGGCTGGCCTCGTGCAGGCGCTCGCGGAACAGCGTGCGGTTGGCCAGGCCGGTCAGCTCGTCGTAGTGCGACAGGTAGCGCAGGCGCTCCTCGGCTTCGCGGCGCGCCGTCAGGTCGGCGAAGAAGCCCACGATATGGCTGGGCCGCCCGGCCGCGTCACGCACCATGTTGAGCTGCAACCACTGCGGGTAGAGTTCGCCGCTCTTGCGCGTCTCGATCAGCTCGCCCTGCCAGTTGCCGCTGCCATCGAGTTCCTGGCGGATGCTCAGGTACTGGCGGCGCATCTCGTCGCTGCCGAGCAGGCTGGTGACCCGGCGCCCGAGCACCTCGTCCCGCGAATAGCCGGTCACGCTGCTGAAGGCACGGTTCACCGCCAGCAGACGGTAATCCGGGTCGAGGATGAAGATACCCTCGCTGGCCGCTTCGAAGACCATCGCCGCCAGCCGCTGCTGCTGCTCCTGCTGGCGCCGCGCGCTGATGTTGCGGCGGGTGCCGAGCATGCGCAGCACGCGCCCGCTGGAGTCGCGCTCGACCGCACGGCCACGGTCCTCGACCCACACCCAGTGCCCGTCGGCGTGGCGTACGCGGTATTCGACGTGATAGTCCTCGCTGCGTCCCTTCATGTGCTCGAGCAAGGCACGCCGCAACGTCGGCAGGTCGTCGGGATGCAGGCGCGGGCGCAGGTCGCGCAGCATCTCCCTGACCTGTTCGGGGTCGAGGCCGAACAGCTCGCGCAGGTGCGAGTGGTGCACCTGGTCGCTCTGCAGGTCCCAGTCCCACAGCCCCAGTTCACTGGCCTCCAGCGCCAGCGACAGGCGCGCCTGGCTCTTGCCCAGCGCGTGCGTGGCCTCGTCCAGCTCCAGGGTGCGCTCGGCCACGCGCATTTCCAGTTCGCCATGGGCATCGCGCAGCTCGCGCTCGGCGCGACGACGTTGCTCCACCTCGCTGGCCAGCTCCCCGTTCAGCCCCTCGGCGCGCTGCTTGGCGTGCTCCAGATGGGCGATCAGCGCCAGGTTGTGAAACCGCTGCAACAGGCTGCGCTGGACCAGGCGGTTGACCTGCCAGGCGACGACCAGCAGTGCCAGGAAGAGAATGACGCTGATCAGCCCCCAGCCGCGCTGCAGGCTGTTGTCGCTGAGCAGCAGGAAGGCCGCCGACGGCAGCAGGCAGGGCAAGGCGAAGGTGAGGAACGCCGGCAGGCTGACCGCGTAGGCGACGCTGGCGGAGAGGATGGCCGCGGCGATCAGCCCATAGACCAGGGCCTGCTGGTAGAACACATCGGCGGGCACCAGGACGATCACGGCGAAGGCCAGGCTCAGCCCCGAGGCACCGGCGCCGAGCAGGAACACGCGGCGCCAGTAGGGTTCCGCCTGGCGGCTGGGCAGGGCGTCGTCGAAGGCCTTCACCTGGGTCAGGCGCAGCAGCACCAGCAGCACCACCCAGGCCAGCCACAGCGCGAGCAGGGGCACGCTTTGCTGATGCCACAGCAGCAGGGGGCAGGCCAGGCCGACCAGCAACATCAGCAACGTGGGCAGACGCGAGCCCTGGAAAAGCAGGCGCGTGCGCTCGACGGCGATATCCGTGGCGAACTGATGCTCGGTCTGATGCGGGTCCAGCGTCATCTCTTGGATTGCGGCGCTAGTGGTGGCGGTCATAGGCGATGTTCTTGTAATGGTGCCTGAGGGCCTGCCCGCGCAAGCGGCGGTCGCAGCCCTGACGTGGCGGCAGAATACCCGAGACAGACGCTGTGCCCAACAGAGATGTGGGCAATTTCACAACCTGGCGTCCAACTTTCGGCGGGCGTCCCGCGCCAGGGGCGCAACGCGCGCGGACACCGGCCGGCTGACCAGCCAGTCATCGGTTGAGCGCTTTCGCCCGGGCCGCCCGCAAGGCACTTGCAGCCTTGGCGGACGGCAGCTGGAACGGCCCCCTGCCGCTCGAGCCCCATCCGGATTCGGGGCCCCTGCCGTGCTCGTCCAGGTTCTCCGCCGAAAGCGTCGGGGGCTCGCCAAGGGCGCCGGGGCTAGCCGCGCTGGAAACCGGCGTCACGGCGCCCCAAGAGCCGTTGCCAACTCCGCGCGCAGGCCTCGGCAAACCGCCTGGTCGACACGGTTTGCCCTCCCCTGTCCGGCCCCCTAGAATGCCGCGATGCAAAACGACCCCGAACTCCTCCTCGCTTCGCTCAACGACGCCCAGGTCCAGGCCGTGGCTGCCCCGCTCGGCCGCCAACTGGTACTGGCCGGTGCCGGCTCCGGGAAAACCCGTGTGCTGGTGCACCGCATCGCCTTCCTGATTCAGGCCATGGGTGCTTCGCCTCATTCGATCCTGTCGGTGACCTTCACCAACAAGGCCGCCGCCGAGATGCGCCAGCGCATCGAGGACATGCTCGGGCACAGCCCGGCCGGCATGTGGGTCGGCACCTTCCACGGCCTGGCCCACCGCCTGTTGCGCGCGCACTGGCAGGAAGCCGGCCTGGCCGAGAACTTCCAGATTCTCGACTCCGACGATCAGCAACGCCTGATCAAGCGGGTGATCCGCGACCTCGGCCTGGACGAACAGCGCTGGCCGGCCAAGCAGGCGCAGTGGTTCATCAATGGCCAGAAGGACGAGGGCTTGCGCCCGGCGCACATCCAGGCGGGCGGCGACCTGTTCCTCGCCACCATGCGAGGCATCTACGAAGCCTACGAGGCGGCCTGTGCCCGCACCGGGGTGATCGACTTCGCCGAGCTGCTGCTGCGCGCGCTCGACCTCTGGCGCGACAAGCCGGGCCTGCTCGAACACTACCAGCGGCGCTTCCGCCATATCCTGGTCGACGAGTTCCAGGACACCAACGCCGTGCAGTACGCCTGGCTGCGTTTCCTCGCCAAGGGCGGCGACAGCCTGATGGTGGTCGGCGACGACGACCAGTCGATCTACGGCTGGCGCGGCGCGAAGATCGAGAACATCCAGCAGTTCTCCAGCGATTTCCCCGACACCCAGCTGATCCGCCTGGAGCAGAACTACCGCTCCACAGCCGGCATCCTCAAGGCCGCCAACGCCCTGATCGCCAACAACAACGGGCGCCTGGGCAAGGAGCTGTGGACCGACGGCAGCGACGGCGAGCCCCTGGCGCTGTACGCCGCGTTCAACGAGCACGACGAAGCCCGCTACGTGGTGGAGAGCATCGAGGACGCCCTGCGCAAGGACGGCCTCAAGCGCAGCGAGATCGCCATCCTCTATCGCTCCAACGCCCAGTCGCGGGTGCTGGAAGAGGCGCTGCTGCGCGAGAAGATCCCCTACCGCATCTACGGCGGCCAGCGCTTCTTCGAGCGCGCCGAGATCAAGAACGCCATGGCCTACCTGCGCCTGCTCGACGGCCGCGGCAACGATGCCGCGCTGGAGCGCATCATCAACGTGCCGGCGCGCGGTATCGGCGAGAAGAGCATCGAGACCATTCGCGAATACGCCCGCGCGCATGACGTGCACATGTGGCAAGCGATCCGCCTGATGCTCGCCAACAAGGCCCTGCCGGGCCGCGCTTCCAGCGCCCTGAGCGGCTTCATCGAGCTGATCGAAGGCCTGGCGGAGAAGGTCCTGGCGATGCCCCTGCACCAGATGACCCAGGTGGTCATCGAGCAGAGCGGCCTGCTCGCCTACCACGAAGCGGAAAAAGGCGAGAAAGGCCAGGCCCGCGTGGAGAACCTCGAGGAACTGGTCAGCGCGGCACGCACCTTCGAGAATGACGAAGACGACGAGCTGACCCCGCTGCAGGCCTTCCTCACCCACGCCTCGCTGGAGGCCGGGGACACCCAGGCCGCCGAGAACGAGGACAGCATCCAACTGATGACCCTGCACAGCGCCAAGGGCCTGGAATTCCCGCTGGTGTTCCTGGTGGGCATGGAAGAGGGTCTGTTCCCGCACAAGATGAGCCTGGAAGAACCGGGCCGACTGGAAGAAGAGCGCCGCCTGGCTTATGTCGGCATTACCCGTGCCATGCAGAAGCTGGTGATCAGCTACGCCGAAACCCGGCGTCTCTACGGTAGCGAGACCTACAACAAGGTATCGCGCTTCGTCCGCGAAATACCCGCACCACTGATTCAGGAAGTCCGCCTGAACAACAGCGTCAGCCGCCCGGTGAACACCAGTTCCATGGGTGGCAGCAGCCTGTTCGCCGGCAGCGCCGTACCGCAGACGCCCTTCAACCTGGGGCAACGCGTGCGGCACAGCCTGTTCGGCGAGGGCACCATCCTCAATTTCGAGGGTGCCGGCGCACAGGCGCGGGTACAGGTGAATTTCGAAAACGAAGGCAGCAAGTGGCTGATGCTGGCCTATGCCAAGCTGGAAGCCTGTTAGAACCTACCGTATCTGGAGAACCATCGATGAATCGCCGCAACCTGTTCGGCGCCGCCCTGGCCCTGATGGCCACCTTCGGCCTGCTCGGCTGCAAGGAAGACAAGGCTGGCAGCGAGCAAACCGCAGCCGCAGCCGCGCCCGCACAGACCATCCACTGGAAGATGGTCACCTCCTGGCCGAAGAACTTCCCCGGCCTCGGCACCGCAGCCGAGCGCCTGGCCGAGCGCATCAACGCCATGAGCGCCGGGCGCCTGACCGTCAAGGTCTACGCCGCCGGTGAGCTGGTGCCCGCCCTGGAAGTGTTCGACGCCGTTTCCCGCGGCACCGCCGAGATGGGCCACGGCACCCCGTACTACTGGAAAGGCAAGGTGCCGGCCGCGCAGTTCTTCAGCAGCGTGCCGTTCGGCCTGTCCACCCTGGAAATGAACGCCTGGCTCAGCCACGGCGGCGGCCA
This sequence comes from Ectopseudomonas khazarica, assembly GCF_017915135.1. NCBI lineage: Bacteria > Pseudomonadati > Pseudomonadota > Gammaproteobacteria > Pseudomonadales > Pseudomonadaceae > Ectopseudomonas > Ectopseudomonas khazarica. Next base: position 5,277,716 of record NZ_CP068551.1, read on the forward strand.
GGCACTGTGGGACGAGACCTACGCGCCGTTCGGCGTGAAGCCGCTGTCTGCTGGCAACACCACCATGCAGATGGCCGGCTGGTTCAACAAGGAGATCAACAGCCTGGATGACATCAAGGGCCTGAAGATCCGCATGCCGGGCCTCGGCGGCGAAGTCTGGAGCAAGCTCGGCGCGATCACCGTCAACCTGCCCGGCGGCGAGATCTTCACCTCCCTGCAGACCGGCGCCATCGACGCCACCGACTGGGTCGGCCCCTACAACGACCTGGCCTTCGGCCTGCACAAGGCCGCCAAGTACTACTACTACCCAGGCTGGCAGGAGCCGCAGGCGGTGGTCGAGTCGATGGTCAACCAGAAGGCCTTCGACGCCCTGCCGGCCGACCTGCAGGCCATCGTCGTCGAGGCGGCACGCGCGGCCACCCTGGACATGATGGACGACTACGTGTTCAACAACGCCAAGGCGCTGGGCAGCCTCAAGGCCGAAGGCGTGCAGCTCAAGCGCCTGCCGGACGACGTGCTGCAGGCCATGCGCGAACAGTCCGCAGCCGTGCTCGAGCAACTGGCGGCCGCCAGCGACCTCAACGGCCGCATCTGGGCCTCGCAGAAAGCCTTCCTCGAAGAGGCCAGCGCCATGCAGGCACTGACCGAGAAAGAGCTGTACAACTGGCGCTGAGCCAATCGAACGGGGCCACTGGAGGCCCCGTTTTTCTTAGGGATGACTGTCCATGCGTCTTCGCTCTCTGCTTCTCCTGCCCCTGCTCGCCCTCGGCCTGACCGGCTGCAAGGACGATTCCGCCCCTGCCGACGCAGCCCAGGCGCCTGCGCAAAGCTTCCACTGGAAGATGGTCACCACCTGGCCGAAGAACGCCCCGGGCACCGGCGTCGCCGCCGAGCGTCTGGCCGAGCGGATCAACGCCATGAGCGCCGGGCGCCTGACCATCAAGGTCTACGCCGCTGGCGAGCTGGTGCCGGCGCTGGAAGTGTTCGATGCCGTCTCCCGTGGCACCGCCGAGCTCGGCCACGGTACGCCCTACTACTGGAAGGGCAAGGTGCCGGCCGCGCAGTTCTTCGGCGCCGTTCCCTTCGGCCTGTCCACCCTGGAAATGAACGCCTGGCTCAGCCATGGCGGCGGCCAGGCGCTGTGGGACGAAGCCTACGCGCCCTTCGGCCTCAAGCCGCTGACGGCGGGCAACAGCACCATGCAGATGGGCGGCTGGTTCAACAAGGAAATCAACGGCCTGGCCGACATCAAGGGCCTGAAGATCCGCATGCCGGGCATCGGCGGCGAGGTCTGGAGTCGCCTCGGCGCCACCACCGTGGTGCTGCCGGGCGGCGAGATCTTCACCGCCCTGCAGACCGGCGCCATCGATGCCACCGACTGGGTCAGCCCCTACAACGACCTCGCCTTCGGCCTGCAGAAGGCCGCCAGGTACTACTACTACCCCGGCTGGCAGGAACCGCAGTCGGTGCTGGAGCTGCTGATCAACCAGAAGGCCTTCGACAGCCTGCCGCCCGACCTGCAGGCGATCGTCACCGAGGCGGCCCGCGCCTCGACCCTGGACATGATGGACGACTACGTGTTCAACAACGCCCTGGCGCTGGACGAGCTGAAGAAAAGTGGCACGCTGCTCAAGCGCTTCCCCGACGAGGTGCTGCTGGCCATGCAGCAGGAAACCGAACAGGTGCTCGGTGAACTGGCCGCGCAGAGCGAACTGAACGGCCGCATCTGGGCCTCGATGCAGGCCTTCCAGGCGCTGGCGACCTCAATGCAGGCGCTGTCGGAGAAGGAACTCTACGACTGGCGCTGAATGGACGGCGCCTGCGGGCTCCGTTCGTCGTTCGGGCAGGCGCGCGGATTTCGTCCGCACGGGGCCTGCCGCGCCAGGCAAAAGCCAGAAACATTCTGTCACTGGCCACGCCCATCCTTGCCGGGCAAGATGCCGCCCAAGCTTTTCCACAAGAGAGAAAACCGTGATGCAGCGTTTCCTCAGTATCGCCATGGTCCTGTGCCTGGCGCTGACCTTCAGCTTCGAAGCCCACGCCAAGCGCTTTGGCGGCGGCAAGTCCTTCGGTTCCGCGCCCAGCCACCAGACTCGCCAGGCCACGCCGCAGTCGCAACCGGCAACCACCGCGCCCACCGCTGGTCGTCAACCCGCTGCCGCCAGCGGCGCATCGCGCTGGCTCGGCCCGCTGGCCGGCCTGGCCGCCGGTGGCCTGCTCGCCTCGATGTTCATGGGCGATGGCTTCGAAGGCCTGCAGATCATGGACTTCCTGATCTTCGGCCTGATCGCCTTCCTGATCTTCCGCTTCCTCGCCGCCCGTCGTGCTCAGCAGCAGCCGCAAGCCGCCACCGCTGGCGCTCCGTACCAGCGCGAAATGCCGGCCCAGGCCGCACCGACCTCGATCTTCGGCGGCAGCGGCGCTGCGGCGGCGCGCCCGGTGATCAACGCCCCGGCCTGGTTCAACGAGCAGAGCTTCCTGGCTGCCGGCCGCGAACACTTCATGAACCTGCAGCAGCACTGGGACGCGAACGAGATGGACAAGATCGCCGAGTTCGTCACCCCGCAACTGCTGGACTTCCTCAAGCACGAGCGCGCCGAGCTGGGTGACGGCTTCCAGTCCACCTACATCGACGAGCTCGACGTGCAGCTCGACGGCGTCGACGACAACGCCGAGAAGACCATCGCCACCCTGACCTTCAGCGGCCTGTCGAAGACCTCGCGCTTCGACCAGGGCGAAGCGTTCAGCGAAAGCTGGCGCCTGGAACGCGCCCAGGGCGACAACCAGCCCTGGCTGATCGCCGGTATCCGCCAGAACTGATCAGCAGCGCAGCATGAAAAACCCCGGGCAAGCCCCGGGGTTTTCGTTTCGGCCCTGGCCGGCCTGCGCGGCCGGGAGCGCTCCTGCAACACCGTCAGCCCGTTCGGCAGCAGCGCTGCGGGCGCATCCGAGCGGGCGCTGCAGCGGCGACCTAGTCGGACGCCTGCTCGCCCGCCGCCCGGCGCATGCCGATATGCGGGATGTCGTCCTCCAGGTAGACCTCGGTCACCGGCTCGAAGCCATAGCGCCCGTAGTAGCCTTGCAGGTGCGCCTGCGCCGACAGGTACAGCGGCACACCTGGCCAGCGCTGCCCACACTCGGCCAGCGCCCGCTCCATCAGCTGGTGCCCCAGACCGCTGCCTCGCGCCGACGCGGCGATCACCACCCGACCGATCACCACCTCACCGTCCATGCGCTGCGGATCGAGCAGACGCAGATAGCCCACCAGGCCATGCTCGTCGCGCGCCAGCAGGTGGCAGGTGTCGCCCAGCAGGTCCTGGCCATCGGTTTCCAGATACGGGCAGTTCTGCTCGACCACGAACACCTGGGTACGCAGCGCCAGCAGCGCGTAGAGCGTGGCGGTATCGAGTTCGCGGTGGTGCAGGCATTGCCAGGAGAGAGACGGCATAAGGGTGCTCCGTAAAAATCAGCAGTATGCCGCGACGCCCGGAGGTTTTCATTCCACCCAGCAGCTACTGTATAAAGCCGATCCCACCGCATCAGGAGCCGACACCGTGGAAGAAGTCATCGAACAGCTGCGCGAACTCAACGAACCGGTGCCGGTACCGCTGGAGCTGCCGGAGGAAGAGACCCTGGTGGAGATTCAGGAGCAGATCCTCATCCACCTGCCCTTCGAGCTGCGCGAGTTCCTGCTCAAGGTCAGCGACGTGGTCTATGGCCGCCTGGAGCCGGTTACCGCCAGCGACCCGCAATCGCACACCTATCTGCCGGAAGTGGCCTCGGTGGCCTGGGACCTCGGCCTGCCACGCGACCTGGTGCCGCTGTGCCAGGACGGCCGCGACTACTACGCCGTGGACGTGGAAGGCCAGGTGTGGCTGTGGGACGGCGACGAGGGTGAGCTGACCGACGAGAGCTGGGATTCGGTCTGGCACTGGTGCCGCGATGTCTGGCTGGAAAGCTGAACGGCGTCGCCGCCAGCGCGGCGCCCACGGCTGACCGCTACACCTGAGCCCGAGGCAGGGGCTTCAGCCGCGACCGGCACACCCCATCAGGCAAACCCGGCTCACACCTCGCCCTGTTCCAGCGCCAGCAGGTTGAGCAGAAACCGCGCGAAGTACAGCAGGTCCTGCTCCATGGCCTGGCGCGCCCCCTTGGCATCGCCAGCCTCGATGGCGGCGAAGGCGTCCTCGTGAAAGTCGTTGAGCCGCAGTGACAGGTCGGCGCCGGTGAACAGGCGGTTGAAGAAGGGACCGATCTGCAGCCACAGCGCCTCGATCGAGCGCAGCAGCACCGGGTTGCCGCACGCGCCGTACAGGTGCAGATGAAACTGGCTGTTGGCGTTCAGGTAGTCCTGCACCTGGCGTTGTTCGATGGCTGCATCCATGCGCTGCACGCAGTCGCGCAGCAGCGCCAGGTCCGCGCTGTCCAGCCGTGGCGTCGCCAGTTCGACCGCCATGCCCTCCAGCGCCAGGCGCACCTGGAAGATGTTCTCGTAGCGCTCACGCGTCATCGACGGCACCCGCACCGAGCGTTGCTGCTCGCCCTCCAGCACCCCCTCGGCCACCAGCCGCTGCAGGGCGGCGCGGACCGGCATCGGGCTGGTGCCCCACTCGGCAGCCAGGTCACGGATCTTCAGCCGCTGGCCCGGCTGGAAGCGCCCGGCCAGCAGCCCCGAGCGAATGTTCTGGTACAGCTGTTCCTGCAGGTTGTCAGCCATGGGCCGGCTCCCTCGGTGGCGCCGGCAGTTGAGCAAGGGTGAGGCTACAGTCGCGCATGGAAGGCTCCGCTGGAAAAATCCGACAAGTCTACGTCGATATGGATTTTGTGTGAAAAAACGCTATAGCGTAAATATTATGTGATCACAAATTAGCAGATTACTGCCTGAATGAACGGCTAAATCCTACCGTTTACTATTTTGTGATCACAAAATATGATGCACGAAACCCCATCGAGGTACTTCCCATGACCACTGCCAGTGGTATCAGCCAAGCCGCCGTGGAGCGTTTCGTCGCTGCCGAGCGCGAGCTGTTCCTGTCCCGCAACCCGAAATCCGCAGCCCTGGCCGAACGTGCACGCCATTCGCTGTACGGCGGTGTGCCGATGCACTGGATGGCCGACTGGTCGACACCGGTGCCGCTGTTCGTCGAGCGCGCCAAGGGCGCACGCTTCTTCGACGTGGACGGTCATGAGTACATCGACTTCTGCCTGGGCGACACCGGCAGCATGTTCGGTCACTCGCCCGATCCCGTGGCCCGCGCCATCGCCGAGCAGGCCGGCAACGGCCTGACCACCATGCTCCCCGGCGAGGATGCCGTGGTCTGCGGCGAACTGCTGGCGCAGCGCTTCGGCCTGCCCTACTGGCAGGTCACCGCCACGGCGACCGACTCCAACCGCTACGTGCTGCGCTGGGCGCGCGCCATCACCCAGCGCAAGACCCTGCTGGTGTTCGACGGCTGCTACCACGGCACCGTCGATGACGTGATGGTGCGCCACAGAGACGGCCAGACGGTGCACCGCTCGGGGCTGATCGGCCAGGCCTACGACCTGACCGAGCACAGCCGCGCCATCCCCTTCAACGATGTCGCAGCGCTGGAGGCCGCCCTGGCCCAGGGTGATGTCTGCGCCCTGCTCTGCGAGCCGGCGATGACCAACATCGGCATGGTCCTCCCCGATCCGGGCTTCATGCAGCGCTGCCGCGAGCTGACGCGCCAGTACGGCAGCCTGCTGATCATCGACGAGACCCATACCATCTCCACCGACATCGGCGGCTGTACCCGCCTGTGGGGGCTGGAGCCGGACTTCTTCGTGGTCGGCAAGCCCATCGCCGGCGGCGTGCCCTGCGGTATCTTCGGCTGCAGCGCGGCGATGGCCAGCGCCATGAACCAAGCCCGCCAGCGCGCCAGCGAAGGCAGCCAGGGTCATGGCCACAGCGGCATGGGCACCACCCTGTCGGCCAACGCCCTGGCCATGCACTGCATGCGCGCCAACCTGGAGCAGGTGATGACCCAGGATGCCTACGACCGCATGCTGCCGCTGGCCGCGCGCCTGGCCGAAGGCTTCCGTCAGCTGATCGGCCGGCACGGCCTCGACTGGTCGGTGACCGAGCTGGGCGCACGCTGCGAATTCCAGTTCTGTGCCACAGCGCCGCGCACCGGGGCCGAAGCCGAGGCCGCCTTCCATGACGAGCTGCAGATGGCCTTGCACCTGTACCTGATCAACCGCGGCATCCTCATCACCCCGTTCCACAACATGACCCTGTGCTGTCCGAGCACCACGACCGAGGATGTGGACAAGCTGATCGTCACACTCGACCTGGCCTTGAGCGAGCTACTGGCCATCCCCGGCGCCCGCGAGTAAGCCCCAAAGGATGCCTGTGGGAGGGGCTTCAGCCGCGACAGTCGCCGCTGAAGCGCCTCCCACAGACGCGCCCCACGACCTTCTACGAGAACCCACATGCAATTCGCCCACCCTCAGGAAGCCCACGACTTCCTCGAACGCCACCCCGAGGTGCGCAGCATCGAACTGATGCTGATCGACGCCAATGGCATCCCGCGCGGCAAGCTGCTGCACCGCGACGAACTGCTGGCCATCTACGAGAACGGCCGGCCGCTGCCCAGTTCGATCCTGTCGCTGACCCTCCAGGGCGAGGACGTCGAGGCCAGCGGCCTGGTCTGGGAAGTGGCCGACGCCGACTGCTGGACCTACCCGCTGCCCGGCAGCCTGACCCTGCAGCCCTGGCGCGCGGTGCCCACCGGCCAGCTGCAGGTGAGCATGCACCCGACCCAGGGCCTGCCAGCCACGCCGGGCGACCCGCGCCACGTGCAGGTACGGGCCATCGATGCGCTCAAGGCCGACGGCTATCACCCGGTGATGGCGGTGGAGCTGGAGTTCTATTTGCTGGACAAGCAGCGCGACGCCAATGGTCGCCCGCAGCCTGCCGTGCAGATGAACGGCGTGCGCCCGCAGGCGCCACAGGTCTACGGCGTCTACGAGCTGGAACAGCTGCAGCCGTTCCTCGACGACCTCTATGCCGCCTGCGAGGTGCAAGGCCTGCCGGTGCGCACGGCGATCTCCGAATACGCGCCGGGCCAGCTGGAGCTGACCCTGGAGCACCGTTTCGACGCCCTGCAGGCCGTCGATGAAGGCGTGCGCTACAAACGCCTGGTCAAGGGCGTGGCCAACAAACATGGCTTGCAGGCCTGCTTCATGGCCAAGCCCTTCGGCGACCTGGCCGGCAGCGGTCTGCATATGCACGTCTCGCTGGCCGACGAGAACGGCAACAACCTGATGGCCAGCGACGACCCGCAGGGTACGCCGCTGCTGCGCCACGCCATCGGCGGCATGATGGCCACGCTCGACGATGCGCTGGCGATCTTCTGCCCCAACGCCAACTCCTTCCGCCGTTTCCAGGCCAACAGCTATGCACCGCTGGCCAAGAGCTGGGGGGTGAACAACCGCACCGTGTCCTTCCGCGTGCCGGGCGGACCGGCCCACAGCCGTCATGTCGAACACCGCATCTGCGGCGCCGATGCCAACCCCTACCTGGCGGCGGCCGCGATTCTCGCCGGCATCCACAAGGGCATCCGCGAACAGATCGATCCGGGGGCGGCCATCGTCGGCAACGGCTACGAACAGGCCCGCGAAACGCTGCCCACGGATTGGCTTACCGCCCTGCGCAACCTGGAAGGCTCAAGCTGGGCGCGCGAAGCGCTGGGCGAGGACTTCCTCAAGGTATTCCTCGCGATCAAATGGGCCGAGTACCGCCAGTTCATGGGCGAAGTGAGCGAACAGGACTGGCGCTGGTACCTGAGCCACGCCTGACTCGGCCAGGTGGATGAACAAGCGTCACCCACCCGACTGCGCCATGTAGCCCGGATGCAATCCGGGGACGCTGCCAAACCGCCCCCCGGATTGCATCCGGGCTACGGGCCTGCGCAACCTGGAAGGTTCAAGCTGGGCGTGCGAGGCGCTGGGCGAGGACTTCCTCAGGGTGCTCCTCGCGATCAAACGGGCCGAGTACCGCCAGTTCATGGGCGAAGTGGGCGAACAGGACTGGCGCTGGTGCCTGAGCCACGCCTGAGTCGGGCAGGTGGATGAACAAGCGTCACCCACCCGACTGCGCCATGTAGCCCGGATGCAATCCGGGGACGCTGCCAAACCGCCCCCCGGATTGCATCCGGGCTACGTCCCGCTCACAGCGGCAGGCAGCGCGCGCGCCCGGCTTCCAGCTGCGGTCCATCGAAACACAGCCGGCCCTGTTCATCGAGCTGCGCCGGCTGGCCCGGGTAATAGGGATTGTCGAAGGCGCGTAGCTGCTCGGCACTTGGCGTACCTTGAGGCAGCTGCGACAAACCCTGCAGCAGGCGACGATAGGCCTCCAGATCCTGTAGTCGTACCGCATAGCGGCGATAGTCCGGCGAGCCGATCTCAAGCAACACGTTACCCATCGGGTTGCGCCAGTTGCGTTGCCACTGCTCAGCGGGCAACTGCTGCAGCGCCCCGACAAAGGCTTCAGGCGGAAGTTGCGACAGCTCGGCCATCGGCTGATAGAACATCAAGCTGACATTGATGCTCATCTGAGGACGAAGGCCCCACTGCAACATCAGCCACTCCGTCCAGGAGCTCTCGGCGTCCGGCAGCGCCTGGAGAAGCAATGCCGCCAACTGAAACTCATACTGCAGCGGCCTCAGCAAGCTGCGCTCGGCTTGATCGAATGCCGGCACGCTGCTCGGCGCGGGCATCAGCCCCTGGCGATAGAGCACGGCCTGCCAGCGCATGTTGCGCTCGACCATACGCACCATGATCATCTTCGCGATCAGCGTATCGGCGCGACGCATCTGCCCTCGCAGCAGCTGCAGCTCCTCGTCGAGACGCCCCCGAACCTGCTCACCTTCCCCCGCCTGAGCCGCCTTGAGCAGCTGCAGAGCCAGCAGCTGCTGGCCATTCACCAGGTAGTGGTAGGGCGGCAACGGGGCCATGATGCTGTCCTCCAGCAGATTGCGGTAGTCATCGAGCTGGAGGAACTGCCAGTAGCGCTCGCGCAGAAGACGCTGCTCATCCGTCTCCACCCAGCCAGACACCCCGCTCAGCAGTGTGCTCAGACAGCCATCTTTCTCTATCGCACAGAACAATGGTCCATTCGCTAAAGCCAACGTCGGGACCAGCGGCTCCGTGAAACCCTCATCCAGCGGGCCGTGGCTGCTGCGCCAGGTGCGATAGGCCTGCAGCCGCTCGGCACCCAGTGCCTCTGGCGACTGCCCAGAATCGGCATCCAGACCATTGAGAAACACATAGGCCCGACTCTGCCCCGCATCGACCTGGGCCTGTTCGAGCCAGGTTTGGGCGTCGGCACTCAGCGGCTCATCCCGCATCCAGGCATAGCCACTCACGACCAGCAGCACCGGCAGACTCGCGAGCAGTGCAACGATCCCTCTGCGCATCACCGGCTCACCTTGATGTACCCGCCCGCCACGCTGATGCCCATGCCGCCGTAGTCCTGACAGCCCTCGTCGAACACCTCCAGCACGCGCAGGGCAATGCCTTCGCGCAGCAGCTGCACGGCGCAACCGGCGCCCAGCTGGGCGTCCTGCAGTGTCATCGCGGCGCCATCGCCGTGCAGGCGACCGTCCAGCTTGCCGATGGCTGCCGGGCCGTATTCCTCCACCCGCGCCCCGGCGCGCAGCGGCGAGAAGCGGGCGCGATAGCCACCCTGCGGGTCGGCGCTGATCTGCAGCTCGCTCCACACCGCCTGGCCGCCGTAGCGCAGGTAGCGACCCTGGGGACTGGCGGCCAGCGCCTGGTAATCCAGCGCCTCGGCCACCTTGCCCAGGTGCAGGCGGGTCGAGGCGCCGTTGAGCTGCCTGTCCAGGGCCACGCCCAGCCAGGCCCGCGCCATACCGGCATCGCCAGCGCGCAGGTTGGCCAGGATCAGGTTGTTCAGGGCCAGTTCCAACTGTGCCGAGTCACCCTGCTCGACACGTCGTAACTGACGCTCGAACGCTTCGATGGCCGGCGCATACTGGCCGGCCTGGTAGGCGGCCGTGCCGCGCTGGTTGCACTGCACCACGGTGGCGCAGTCCTCGGTTGCCTGCGCACTGCCGGCGACGGCAAGCAGCAGGGACAGGTACAGACGTTTCGAGCGGATTGGCATGGATGGCATCCTTGCAACAGGAAGTGGCGAGTCTAGTTTGAATCTTGCATCCCCAGGGCCGACGGGCCTTACTCTCAGCAGCCCCACACGTACTCGGAGCCATGATGGAAGCCGGAACCGCGCAACTGACGATGACCGTACTGATGACCCCGGACATGGCCAATTTCTCCGGCAATGTCCACGGCGGCACCCTGCTCAAGTACCTCGACGAGGTGGCCTACGCCTGTGCCAGCCGCTACGCGGGGCGCTACGTGGTGACCCTGTCCGTGGACCAGGTGATCTTCCGCGAGCCGGTACACGTCGGCGAGATGGTCACCTTCCTCGCCTCGGTCAACTACTGCGGGCGCACCTCGATGGAGATCGGCATCAAGGTGATCACCGAGAACATTCGCGAACGCTCGGTGCGCCACACCAACAGCTGTTTCTTCACCATGGTGGCGATGGACGACCAGGGGCGCCCGGCAGCGGTGCCCGAACTGCAACCGGACACCCCGGACGGCCTGCGCCGTCAGCGCCAGGCTGCACAGCGCCGGCAGATCCGCGAGGAGCTGCAACTGCGCTACAAGGCACTAAGCGAGGAAAAGGCCTGAGCACGTTCTGCCAGAGGCCGCGCCTTCAGTCGTGGCCGATGTAGAACAACAGTTCGCGGCGCTGCGGATGGTCCTTGAGCCACTCGCGAATCTCGTCGGCACGGGCAATCGCCTCCTCCCCCGCGATGCGCGTGAAGCGCTCGCGCCGCGCCTGCTCGCTGGCCTGCTGACGAACCTGGCGCTGCCAGGCCTCGGTGAAGATCGCCGGCATGCGGTGGCTCAGCTCCAGCGCCTTGAGCAGCTGCCACTCGCCGCTGTCGAGCCAGGCCTCGTCACAGGTGCCGCAGAGGTCGAGACGGTTGGCACGGGTACCGCTGATCTGAAACTTGCTCATCAGCTTGGCGCACTTGGGGCAGCTCAGGGCGTGGCTGGACTCGCCCACTTGTTCCTCGGCGGCCAGTGTCGCCACACCCTCCTGCTCCGGCTGGCGCTCGGCCCAGTCGCGGTAATGCAGCAGGCTGACCAGGGTGCCCGAGCACTGCGGGCAACCATGGCCCAGCAGACCGTCTTCGAGTTTTGCCGGTTGCAGGCGGCTGGTGCGGCAGGCGGGGCAGTGCATGGTGACGTCCTTTTCCAGTTGAATGCGCGCACGCTAATGCACGGCCGACACAAGGGCAAGTTGATAGCTGAGAACTGCTTGGCGGATAGGCTAAGCTCTGTCTCCCGAAGTCGGAGTCACCATGATCAACCTGTTCGATGCATTCCTGTTGATACTGTTCGCCGCCGTCTGCGCCTGGCTGTGGCGCGGCCACGGCATTCGCGAGCGGGCCCTGCAACTGGCCAAGCAGCATTGCGCCAAGCTCGATGTGGAGCTGCTGGACGGTGCCGTGGCGCTGCGCCGCCTGGCCATCCAGCGCGACGCCAGGGGCCACCGCCGGCTGGCCCGGCTCTACGACTTCGAGTTCACCGTTACCGGCGAGCAGCGCCTGCGCGGGCAGATCAGCATGTTCGGCGCACACCTCGGGCGCATCGAGCTGGAGCCGCACCCGGTTCTGGAGCCGCAGCCCGAGCCGGTTTCGGTGCAGCATCCGGGCAACGTCATCCGCCTGGAAGACTGGCGCCGCAAGGCGCAGTAAGGCAGCGCGCAGCCTTGGTCCCGGGCGCCGGCTTGCCGGCGATACCGTGCCACTCGATCGCCGGCAAGCCGGCTCCTACATGACGCGGAGCCCCATCAGCCGCGTTGCAGCAGGAAGTTCGCGACCCGTTCGGCACTGTCTGCCGGCTGTTCCTGCATGAAGCAGTGCCCGCCCGGCACCACCTGGCTGCGGACGTGGCCGTTGCCTGCGCACCAGCGCGCCACCGATTTCGCCACGAAGGGGTAGGTACGCGCGCCGTGGATCACCTGCGTCGGCGTCGAGATCTTGCCCAGCGACGGCCACAGCCGGCGCGGGTAGGAGCCGAAGATGTCGGCTTCACGGCTCGGCCGGCACTTGAGTTCGACGCCACCCTCGACATCCTTCAAGGCATGCTCGACGTAGGCGGCGAAGGCCGCTTCATCCCAGCCCTTGAACATGCCACGGCCGTGCAGGGCAGCATGGGCGCTGGCGCGGTCCGGCCATTGCCGGCGGCGCTTCTGCGCCCGCTTGGCCATCCCGGTGCGCTGCGCCAGACCGACCACGTCGGACAGCGCCATGACGCCGATCATCGCCGGGCTGAACAGCACCGGGTCGAGCAGCACGGCGCGCCGGAACAGCTCGGGATGGCGGGCCAGGATCAGGCTGGTGAGCACCCCGCCGAAGCTGTGCCCGACGGCAAAGCGCGCTACCTCGCCGAACGGGCCACGCAGGGTCTCGAAAGCCTCCACCGCCAGCTCGGCGCTGCGGTTCCAGCCGTGGAAGCGGCCGCCATGATCACTGTCGCCATGCCCCTGGGCGTCGCACAGCCAGAGGTCGAAGTCCTCCGCCAGCAGCGTCAGCATCGGCGTGTAGACCCGCCCGCAGTAGCCGTTGCCATGCAGGAAATGCAGCAGCGGCTTGCCCGACGGCGGGCTGTGCCAGCCGCGCAGGGTGAAACCGGCAGAAGTGGCGTGAGACCAGGACAGCAGTTGCATGAGGTTATCCACAGCGATGAAAGCGCGGCGAGTGTATCAGCCAGCCGGGTCGATTCGGCAGCGGGCGAACGCCGCCGTCAGCGCATCGGCGTCGTGCGCCTGCGCGAAGATCAGCTCCAGACGCGAGTCCTTGCGCCATTCGCTCGTCCCCCAGTCCTGTAGCGCCTGCCCCTGCACGGCATTGAGCGAACGCCAGCCGGCCGCGCCGTGCACCACCGCCTTGGCACGCCGCCAGTCCAGGCCCTGCAACCACTGCCCGAGCGACGCCAGGTCGAAGCGCTGGCTCGGGTGCCAGCGCCAGCCGATGCTCCAGCCTTCCGCCTGAGCCTGCACCTGGCAGATCGGCTCGGCCGCGTTGCGCCAGATCTGCGGCAGGCTCGCCGCACCTGTGGGTAACCCGGCGCCGACCCCGCCCGTTGCGGCCTGCGCCGCCACGCCCGGCAGCTCGGCCAGATCGAGTTGCCCATGCTCGCTCCACCGCAGTGGCACGGGTGGCAGCGCGGCGGCAATCCGCGCGCGGCTCGCCGCATCCAGCCCGGCACTCTTGTTCAGCAGCAGCAAGCCGGCATACGCCAGGGCCTCACGCTGCACCTCCGGCAACGCCTGGCCCTCAGCCAGCGCCTGGGCATCGAGCACCAGCAGCGCCGGCTGCACGGCCAGCACGCCGAGCCAGGGCGGCTGACGCAGCTGCACCAGCAACTGCGCCGGGTGACCGAGGCCGGACGGCTCGATCAGCAGGCGGTCGGGCCTGGCCTTGCGCAGCAGGCGGCCCAGGCCGACCTGAAACGGCGCGCCGTTGACGCAGCACAGGCAACCGCCCGCCACCTCGGCCATGGCGACAGCATCGTCGCCCTGCTCCAGCAGCGCAGCGTCCAGGCCGATCTGGCCGAATTCGTTGATCAGCACCGCCCAGCGTTCGTGCGCCGGCTTCTGCGCCAGCAGATGACGAATCAGGCTGGTCTTGCCTGCGCCCAGCGGGCCGGCGATCAGATGAGTGGGGATGTGAGTGAGCATGGGCCTATGGTCGGTGCTTCATGGCACAGACTGCAACGGGTCGGCGTGCTAGATTCGCGGACGGTTTTTCCCGGAGTCGAGCAGATGCGTGCATGGTTGTTGCTGTTTTCCCTACTGCCGGGCCTGGCGCTCGCCGAGGCCTGTATCGTGCGTAGCCAGGCGGAGCGCCTGGATGTGAAGGTGTGCCAGGAGAACCGCAATATCCCCTCCTCGCTGTTCCACGAGGGCTTTTGCCAGCCGCAGCTGAAGGGCCAGAAGGTCGAGGTGGAGTTCGTCGAGCAATGCCCGCAAGGCGCCTACGGGGTCTGCCAGAACGCGCTCGCCGGCAACGACCTGTACCAGCAGGACATCCACTACTACGGCGTGGCCAGCGATGCGCTGTATCTGGAGCCCGCCTGCACCAGCCAGTATCGCGGCAAGTGGATCAAGCCCTGACATCAAAGCGTCATCGAACAAGCGCCTAATAGCCACGGGTACCTCACGTAACCCTCATGTCGAGTCACGCGTCGACATGATCTCTTGGTGCTTGAAGCCGGGGCAGTCGCTCCGGCTTTTTTTTGCCCCGTCGGTGTCTCCGGCACCTGGCCGGCCAGCGGCGTCCTTGGCATGGACCGCTCGCCTCAGGCCAGCCAGTCCAGCGTCAGCAGCAGGCGTCGTTCGCCGGCCGGAGGCTGCGGCGAGCGGTGGATCAGGCCGCGCCCTTCGTTGCCCTGCCATTTCTCACCCTTGGCCAAGGCCACATGGCCAGCGACCAGGCGGCGGATGCAGGCCTCATCCTGCGGCTCGGCAGCCGCCTGACCCAGCCGGCTGCGCGGCATGCCCCCCTCCTCCAGCCACTCGCTGCCGACGCCGGCGTAGCTGGTGATCAGCCGCAGCGGCACATGATCGACGTGGAAGCGCGGGCACATGGCCTTGTCCAGCACCCGCAGGCGCAGGCCGATGCGCCGCGCATCGAGCAGGCAGGCATAGGCGCCCACCAGCCAGGCCACGTCGGCGAGGAAGGCGCTCTGCCCCGGCATGTCGGCGTACTGCGCCACCAGGCCGAACAGGTTCGGCTCGCTGTCCGGCTGCGCCAGCTCCAGCGTCATCGACTGCGCCAGCGGCTCGCCCTGGGCCAGCAAGGTCTCGGCGAACAGGCTGATCCGCGCCGGCAGCTGGCGCTGCCAGACCGCCAGATTGACGCCGTCGTGCAGCACCTCGCCAAGCACCTCGACACCTTCGCCCAGCACCTGCCGGGAGGCCTTCGGCAACTGCAGGGCGAACATCAGGCCGCCTCCTGCTGCCAGGGCCCGAACGGGTCGGCGAGCAGGCGCCAGGCCTCCGGGCCACCGGCCATCTCGGCGTCGCTCAGCAGGCAGTCGTCCAGCTCACGGCACAGGCGTGCGAAATCGATGTTCTGGCCGATGAACACCAGCTCCTGGCGGCAATCGCCGACCTCGGCGCTCCAGTGCTTCATGATGGCCTGCAGACCTTCTTCGTCCTGCGGCCAGTGCTGCCTGGGCACGAAACGCCACCAGCGCCCGGCCAGGCCATGACGCATCAGGCCGCCAGCCTGCGACCAGCTGCCCGCCTCCTGGTACTTGCTGGCCAACCAGAAGAAGCCCTTCGAGCGCAGCAGGCGCCCGTTGCTCCACTCGCGGCTCAGGAAGTCGAAGAAACGCTGCGGGTGGAAGGGCCGCCGCGCGCGGTAGGCGCTGGAGGCGATACCGTATTCCTCGGTTTCCGGCACGTGCTCGCCACGCAGCTCCTTGAGCCAGCCCGGCGCCTGCGAGGCGCGGTCGAAGTCGAAGCGGCCGGTGTCGAGAATCGTGTCCAGGGCGACCCGGCCCATGCTCATGACCTCGATCTCGGCATGGGTGTTGAGCCCACGCAGGATGGCCATCAGCTCCTCACGCTCGGCCTGGCTGATCAGGTCGATCTTGCTGATGAGGATGACGTCGGCGAACTCCACCTGCTCAATCAGCAGGTCGGTGATCGAGCGCTCGTCCTCCTCGCCCAGGGTTTCGCCACGGCTGGCCAGGCTGTCCGCCGCGTGGAAATCGCGCAGGAAGTTCACCCCGTCGACCACCGTGACCATGGTGTCGAGCCGGGCCAGGTCGGACAGGCTGCGCCCCTGCTCATCGCGGAAGGTGAAGGTCTCGGCCACCGGCAGCGGCTCGCTGATGCCGGTGGACTCGATCAGCAGGTAGTCGAAGCGGCCCTCGCTGGCCAGGCGGCTGACCTCGTCGAGCAGGTCCTCGCGCAGCGTGCAGCAGATGCAGCCATTGCTCATCTCCACCAGCTTCTCTTCGGCGCGGTTGAGGCTGACGTCGCGCTGCACTTCGCTGCCGTCGATGTTGATTTCGCTCATGTCGTTGACGATCACCGCGACCTTGCGGCCTTCGCGGTTCTTCAGCACATGGTTGAGCAGGGTGCTCTTGCCGGCGCCGAGAAAGCCGGACAGCACGGTAACGGGTAGACGCTGATGCATGGGGTGTTCCTCGTTCAGTCACGGTCACGCTGATGTTTTTCGCGCTGCTCCTGACGCTCCTTGGCTTCGATGCACAGGGTCGCGGTCGGGCGCAGCAGCAGGCGTTTCAGGCCGATGGGCTCGCCGGTTTCGGCGCACCAGCCGTATTCGCCACGGGCCAGGCGTTCGAGCGCCTGGTCGATCTTGTCCAGCAACTTCTTTTCCCGTTCCAGCAGGCGCAGCTGCCATTGCCGCTGCTCCTCGGCGGCGCCGATGTCGGCGACGTCGCTGCTGCTGTCGGGTTCGCGCAACTGGGCGAATTCGTCGTCGATGCGCAGTTGCAGTTCGCTGCGCTGGCCCAGCAGCAACGCCCGGAAGAACTGTTGCTGGGCCTCGTTCATGTAGTCGTCGGCCGGCTGGGCGAGCAGCTCGACCTGGGTGGGCACGGTCAGGGTCATGGCAAATCGGCTAGCTTGTTTTGATTGTTATAACATAACATTAATTTCTGACAGCGACCCACGGATTTACGATGAACGAACAACCCCTGCCGGATATCGCCGCCCAAGCCACCCACCACGACCTGTCGCTAGACTGGGTCGGCATGGCCGGCATCGCCCTGCCGATCCGCCTGGCGGGCGAGGCGGTCACGGCCAGCGTCGACATCGGCGTCAGCCTCGACGATGCCGCGGCGCGTGGCATCCACATGTCGCGCCTGTACCTGGCGGCCCAGCGCCTGGTGCACCTCGAGCTGAAGGTGCCGGCCATCCTGCAGGTGCTGGATGACTGCCTGAGCAGCCACCAGGCACTGTCCGACAGCGCCAGCCTGACCCTGCGCGGCGCGGTGCCGCTGAAGCGCCCGGCACTGGTCAGCCCGCTGCACGGCTGGAAGGCCTACCCGTTCGAGATACGCGCCCGCCAGGACGGCCGCGGCCTGACCATCGAGCTGCAGGTCGAGGTCGAGTACTCCTCCACCTGCCCCTGTTCGGCGGCGCTGGCGCGGCAGTTGATCCAGCAGCGCTTCGCCTGGGACTTTCCCGACCGGCAGGCGGACTACCTGAACACGCTCGACTGGCTCGGCTCGACCCAGGGCATCGTCGCCACGCCGCACAGCCAGCGCAGCACGGCGACGCTGCAACTGCGCCTGCACCCGGCATGCATCGACCTGCCCCTGCTGGCGCTGATCGACAGCGCCGAGCAGGCCCTGGGCACACCGGTTCAGACGGCGGTGAAGCGTGCCGACGAACAGGCGTTCGCCCTGGCCAACGGGCAGAACCTGATGTTCTGCGAGGACGCCGCACGCCGCCTGCACCATGCGCTGGGCCAGTTGCCCGAGGTCAGCGCCTTCCGCCTCAGGGTGGTCCATGCGGAAAGCCTGCACGCCCACGACGCGGTGGCCGAAAGCCGCTGCAACTGGAGCTGAGGCATGCCTGCCCAACCCTTCTGGTTGCAGCTGGAGTCGGCCCGCGCCGGTCACACTCGGTCGTTGCAGGCAACGCTGGACGCCATCGCCTGGAACGACGCCGGCCTGATCCCGGTGATTAGCCAGCGCCACGATGACGGCGAGGTGCTGATGCTGGCCTGGATGAATCGCGCCGCGCTGACGGAAACCCTGAGCAGCGGCCAGGTCTGCTACTGGTCGCGCTCGCGCCAGCGCCTGTGGCGCAAGGGCGAAACCAGCGGTCATCGCCAGCGCCTGCACAGCGCCCGCCTTGACTGCGATGGCGACGCCCTGCTGCTCAGGGTCGAACAGACCGGCCCGGCCTGCCATACCGGGCGCCCTGCCTGCTTCTACAACGAACTGGACGGCGAGCAGCTGCGCGTCGTCGTGAGCCGCCCGGGATGAAACGCATCGCCATCGCCCTGGTACACCTCTACCAGTACCTGCTCAGCCCCCTGCTCGGCCCGCGCTGCCGTTTTCATCCGAGCTGCTCGCACTACGCCATCGAGGCCCTGGAGAAACACGGCCTGCTGCGCGGCCTGTGGCTCAGCCTGCGCCGGCTGCTGCGCTGTCATCCCTGGCACCCGGGTGGCTACGACCCGGTGCCCGAACCCTCGCCCAAGGAACGCCCATGATCCGCAAGAATCCGTCCGGCCACCTGCCGCTCATCGCCGAGTCCGCCTATGTCGACAAGACCGCCATCATCTGCGGCAAGGTGATCATCGAGGACAACGTCTTCGTCGGTCCGTACGCGGTGATCCGCGCCGACGAGGTGGACGAGAGCGGCGACATGCAGCCGATCGTCATCGGCGCCAATTCCAACATCCAGGACGGCGTGGTGATCCACTCCAAGTCTGGTGCGGCGGTCACCATCGGCGAGCACAGCTCCATTGCCCACCGCTCGATCATCCACGGCCCGTGCCGGGTCGGGAACCGGGTGTTCATCGGCTTCAACAGCGTGCTGTTCAACTGCAGCGTCGGCGACGGCTGCGTGGTGCGGCACAACGCGGTGGTGGACGGCTGCGATCTGCCGGCGGGCTTCCACGTCACCTCCACCCAGCGCATCGGGCCGAAGACCGACCTCGCCAGCCTGCCCCGCGTCAGCGTCTCGGCCAGCGAGTTCTCGGAAGACGTGGCGCGTACCAACATCGACCTGGTGCGGGGCTACAAGGCCCTGCAGAACGAGTTTTGAGCGTGCTGATCCGCAACGCCCGGCTGGTCAACGAAGGTCGTGTGTTCGAGGCCGACCTGCGCATCCGCCACGGGCGCATCGACGCCATCGCCAGCAGCCTCGCCCACCTCCCCGGCGAGGCCGTGCTCGACGCCGCCGGCCAGTACCTGCTGCCGGGCATGATCGACGACCAGGTGCACTTCCGCGACCCCGGCGCGCCGCACAAAGGCAGCTTCGCCAGCGAGTCGCGCGCGGCGGTGGCCGGCGGCATCACCAGCGTCATGGACATGCCCAACACCCAGCCGCCGACCCTGACGCTGGAGGCGCTGGCGGCCAAGGAGCAGCGCGCCGCCCGCTGCTCGCGGGTCAACTACGGCTTTCACTTCGGCGTCAGTCACGACAACCTCGACACCGTTGCCGCGCTCGACCCTGACCGCGTGGCAGGGGTGAAGGTGTTCATGGGCGCCAGCACCGGCAACATGCTGGTCGACGACCTGCCTGCGCTGGAGCGCCTGTTCCGTGACTGTCCGACCCTGCTGCTGACGCATTGCGAACACACCCCGCGCATCCGTGAACGCGAGGCGAGGTGGCAGGCCAGGTACGGCGACGACATCCCCGCCGACCAGCACCCGGCGATCCGCGATGCCGAGGCCTGCTACCAGTCCTCCAGCCTGGCGGTGAGTCTGGCCCGGCGCCATGGCACGCGCCTGCACGTGCTGCACATCAGCACGGCACGCGAACTCGAGCTGTTCATGCCCGGCCCGGCGGCCAGCAAACGGATCACCGCCGAGGTCTGCGCCCACCACCTGTACTTCGACGACAGCGACTACGCCGCCCTCGGCCACCTGATCAAGTGCAACCCGGCGATCAAGCAGCGCGCCGATCGCAACGCCCTGCGCCAGGCCCTGCTCTGTGGACGCCTGGACATCATCGGCACCGACCACGCGCCGCACAGCCTGGAGGAGAAGCGGCGTCCCTACCGGCAGGCGCCGGCCGGCCTGCCGCTGGTGCAGCACGCCCTGCCGGCGCTGCTGGAGCTGGTGGCCGACGACCTGCTGCCACTGCCGCTGCTGGTGGAAAAGACCAGCCACGCCGTGGCCGAGCGCTTCGCCATCGAGCAGCGCGGCTACCTGCGCGAAGGCTACTGGGCCGACCTGACCCTGGTGGAGCGCCTGGCCGAACCCTGCCCGGTAGCGCAGCAGCCGATCCTCGCCCACTGCGGCTGGACACCCTTCCAGGGCCGCAGCTTCCGCCATGCCGTGCGCAGCACCTTGGTGTCCGGGCAGCTGGCCTGGCACGCCGGCCAGGTGCAGGACGACTGCCAGGGCCTGCCGCTGCGCTACCGACGCGCCTGAGCTACCAGCCGCCGCCTCCGCCGCCGCCAGCCCCTCCGCCGGAGGAGCCGCCGCCATGGGAGGCGGACGAGCCGGAACCGCTGTCGTCGCTGCTGGAACCGGAGAAGCTGTCGACCGATCTCGGCGCCTCGGGAGGCACGGACGCCGTCATCAGCATCCGGTCGAGATTCCAGGCCAGCGTCATCGCCTCACCCGAGGTCATCAGCTGCGTGAAACCCTGTGGCTGGTAGTCCACCTCCACCGGCGCCAGCGTGCCCTTGCGCAGCTCGGCGGTGAAGCGCTGGGTCCACTGCCGCTCGACCCCCAGGGCCATGGCGTAGGGCAGATGCCGCTCGTACAGCGCGATGCTCATCACCGGAGCCTGGCCCGCCTTGTCCAGCACGTCCCTCTCGGCCAGGCTCAGGTAGTTGCGGTAGCCCTCCAGCTCGTCGAGCAGGCGCCGTCCGGCGATGGTCGGCGAGCGCATGAGCTTGCGTGCCACGGCGACGATGGCGAACAGTGCCAGACACTGCAGCACGGCATCGCCGCCCACCAGGCCTGCGGCCAGGCCCAGGCACGCCAGGGCGAACAGCAGCAGCGGGAGTCCGGCCCCGATCATCCCGTGGGTCAGGCAGTAGAGCGTCCCGGCCCCCAGCAGCATCCCCAGCAGCATCAGCCAGACGGCGTTGTTCGCAGCCTCCGCGTCACCCGTGGAGCTCACCAGCAGCGCGATCCCCGTCACCAGGGCGAAGAAGGCACCGAACAGCCAGTGCCCGGTAGCATTGCTGAAGTTGTTCCGCTCGATCCCTTTGACGCTCTTCAGCAGCACCTCCAGGGCGTTCGCCAGACGCGGTTCGTAGCGCCCGCCCAGGGTCAGCGAGCCGCCCTCCCGCGTGATCAGGGCATTGAGCACGCGCCGCTCCTCCTCGCGTATGGCATCCCCGTCCACCTCGCCCCGCGTCAGCACCAGGCCGCTGGCGTTGCGTTGCAGGCTGAGCCAGCCGCGAATGGCCAGGTCGGTGAACATGATGCTCAGCGCCCGCACGCACTTGCGGTCATGCTTCAGGCCACGGCGCCACACGTACCCGGCCATCAGCGGACTGACGCCACGTGGCAGCTCGAACAGCGGGATCACCAGGCCCTTGGCCGGCCCGCGCCCCTTCGCCCACCAGATCAGTGCGTAGAACAGCAGCAACCCGCTGAAAGCGGCCACCAGCAGAATGCGCCGCAGGTTGTCGGCGAGCAGCACCAGCAGCTCGTCCCACCAGCCGGGGCGAGTGACCAGCCCCGCCTGCCAGGCCAGGGCGACGGTAAAACCTTCACGCGCATCCAGCTCGCGCGTGGTCGCCAGGCGCAGGCGGTTGCCCTGCTGCTCGAGCACCTCGTAGGCCCCTTCACGCGAACCCCGGTAGCCGGTATAGCCATGTGCCGCCTGGATCTGCGCGCCCTCCGGCAGCAGTACCTCGACGCTGGCGTGGCGGATCGGCAGCGACCAGTCATTGCCGGTCACGTTCCAGTAGAGTTCATCGACGCTGGCGTGATGCAGCAGCTGCGCATTCATCCGGTAGGTCAGTTCGTAGACATGAGGCCCTGACTCGAGCCGCACATCGGCGCTGCCCAGACGCAGACGCAGGGCATGCTCGAGGCGCTGCTCGGTGACGCTTTCCGGACGCCCGTCACGCGTGGCCGATATCAGTGTCAGCGGCGTGCTGCGCAACAGGCCGTTGCCCAGGCGATAGCGGACGGGAATGTCGCGGTAGATACCACGGACGATCATCTTGCCTTCGGCCGTCACCGCGATGCGCTCGGTCACCAGCACGTCGCCACTCGGCTCGACCTGCATGCGCACGTCATAGGCCTGAATCGCCTCCTCGGCACGCAGGCCGAACGCGCAGAAACAGCACAGCCACAACAGCACCCGCAGTCTTCCTGACATGACACTCTCCTCGATGCGCGTACCTGCGCAGCCATCTCTCGGGCAAATCGGAGCGGCACCCTACCCGAGCGACCCGGCGAGAAAAAGCGAATACCGCACAGGCGCAGGATATTCGCCGGCAGAGCGACGGCGTGCTACCAGCCGCCGCCTCCACCGCCACCGCCGCCGCCACCGGAGGAGCCGCCCCCGGACGAACCACCCGAGGAGCCGCCCGACGAACTGCTCGACGGTGGCGTCGAGGCCAGGGCGGCCACACTGCTCAGGCCCGTGGCCAGGGCGCTGCTCATGACCTGCGCCGAGCTGAAACGGCGACGGCTCTCATACCAGTCCGGCTGGTAATCACGCAGCTGCGGATCGATCAGGCCACTGGCCAGCGCCTCGCTGAAACGCGCGCTCCATTTGTCCTCCACGCCCAGGGCCATGGCGTAGGGCAGATGGCGCTCGTACAGCGCGATGCTCATCGCCGGGGCATCAGCGGCCAGCGCCAGGACGTCGCGCTCGGCCAGTTGCAGGTAGTCACGGTAGCCTTCGAGGCCGTCCAGCAGGCGGCGCCCGAGCAGCGTCGGCGCCGGCAGCAGGATGTAGGACACCACCAGCAGCAGCAGATACAGCGCGATCAGCAGAATGGCCGCCCAGGACGTCACCTCGGCGATCATCAGCAGGCCCATCGGGACCGGCCAGAAGAACATCAGTGCGCCGAAGCCCATGCCGAGCTTCTTGCCGAACGACGGCTGGTGCAGCGCCAGCGTGAACATGATCAACGACGCCACGGCGAAGGCCAGGCTGAACGCCAGCCCAACCAGCGCCATGGGCCAGTCGTCGTCGCCCCTGGCGTCGACCAGCAGCATCGTCAGGCACGCCAGCAAGGCCCAGAACAGGCCCAGCGTCCAGATCCCACGGTTGTTGCTGAACCAGGCCTTGCCCTGTTTGCTCAGGTGTTCACCGAGGCCACCGAGGGCGTCGGCCATGCGCGGCTCGTACTTGCTGCCGACCTGCAACGAGGCATCCGCCTTATCGGCAGGCAGCAGGCGTTCGAGCACGTCGGCGTCGAGCGCCGTCAGCTCAGCATGTGCCTCGGTGCTGCGACTCAGGATGAAGCCACTGCGCGGCCGATCCTTAATCAGCAGGTGCTTGCCGATGGCCATGTCGGTAAGCCATACGCCGAAGGCGTGCGCCGCCGAGAAATCGCCACGCAGGCCACGGTGCCAGAGGTAGCCCACCTGCACCGCCGTCATGTTCTGTGGCGCCTCGAACAGGGGAATGATCACGCCCTTGCGCGGGTCTCGCCCGACGCGACACCAGGCGATCAGGTAGAACAGCGCGAGCCCGACCAGCAACGCCGCGCCGAGGGCCAGGCCCAGATTGTCACGCAGCAACTGGGCGGCACGTTGCATGGCCGTGGGCCGTGGCACCAGGCCCGCCTGCCAGTCCACCGCGACCGTCAGGCCGTGATAGGCCGGCAGTTGCCCGGTAGTGGCCAGGCTCACGAAGTCGTCACTGCGCAGCAGTACCTCATAGTCCTTTCCCTGCGCGCCAGAGGCCCCCGTGTAGGCCGCCAGCTGGCCGATCCGCGCCCCGGCGGGCAGGCGCACCTCGACCGAGGCACGGCGAATGGGAAAGACCCAGCCGTTGCCGGTGACGTTCCAGTACAGCTCATCGCGATCGGCGTGATGCAGCAGGGCGCGCGCCACCCGGTAGCGCAGCTCGTAGCGATAGCGTCCAGGCTCGAGCAGCACCGACGACGAGCCGAGGTAGTAGCGCACCCAGGCGCCGTTGCGTTCGCTGTGCACCGACTCGGGCTGGCCATCGCGGGTCACCCCCAGCAGGGTGATCGGGCTGGTCTCCCGCAGGCCCGCCGGCAACGCATAGCTGACCGGCAGATCGCGGTAGATGCCACGCTGGATGTCCTGCCCCTCGGCACGCACGAGGATGCGCTCGGTGACCAGCAGGTTGCCATCGCTCTCGACCTGCAGGGTCACGGCGAAGTGTTCGATCGCTTCTTCCGCCAGTGCCAGACCGGGCAGCAGGCAGGCCACCAGCAACAGGCCACGTAGCCATCCTTGCATGTTCAGAACTCCATCTTCGGTGACTCGGCGTCACCCGGATCATCCAGGCTGAAGTACTCGGCCTGCTCGAAGGCGAACGCCCGTGCCACCAGGTTGCTCGGCACCGACTCGACCAGCACGTTCAGTTCGCGCACCGCACCATTGTAGTAACGCCGGGCCATCTGGATATGGTTCTCGACCTCGCTGATCGAGCCCTGCAGCTCGCGAAAGCGCTGGTCCGCCTTGAGCTCCGGGTAATCCTCCACCAGCAGGAACAGCTGACGCAGCTGGCTGCCCAGTTGCGCCTCCACCGGCGCCCGCTGGCCCAGCGGCGAATCCCTCAGCTGCTCCGCGCGCTGTCGCTCACGCACCAGCCGCTCCAGCGTCTGCTGCTCGTAGCCCAGATACTGCCGCACGCACTCCACCAGCGCCGGGATCAGGCTGGAGCGCCGCTTGAGTTGCACATCGATGCCGCTCGCGGCCTCGGCCACGCGGTGGCGATTGAACACCAGGCGGTTGTAGTAAAAGACCGTCGCACCGGCCAGCACCAGCAGCACGCCGACGCCCCACCATAAACCCGAACCCTGCATAGCTTCTCCTTGTTCAGCCTGTTGTGACGGCGACTGTCCTCATCGCGACACCCCGGGGGGACATCCCGGCGCGATGCTCGTATCCTGTAATGCCAGCCAACCCGCGAGGCCCGCATGCAGATCGAGCTGATCGAGATACGCGATCACCTGAATCGCTTCGCCCCCTTCGACAATCTGCCGGAGCAGACCCTCGACGATATCGCCCGGCAAGTGCAAGTAGGCTACTTCAAGGCCGGCAGCGAAATCCTCATCGCTGGCGAACCGATCCACGAACTGCACTATGTACGCAGTGGCGCGGTGGAGATCCACCGGCGCAGTGGCGAACTGCACAATCGCCTGACCGAAGGCGACCTCTTCGGCCAGGCCGGCCTGCTGCGTGGCAACAAGGTACGCCTGGCCGCCAGGGCGCTGGAAGACAGCCTGATCTATTTCATCCCCGGCCCGCTGTTCCAGCAGCTGTGCGACCAGTTCGACAGCTTCGCCGATTTCGTCGAGGCCGAAGGCCAGTCGCGGCTCAAGTCGGCCCTGGAAGACAGCCACGGCAAGGCCAGCGAGCTGATGAAGATCAAGGTGCGCAAACTGATCGGCCGGGCGCCGGTCAGCGTGCCGCTGGACATGCCCGTGCAGCAGGTGGCGCAGGTGATGAGCGAGCAGAGCGTGTCCTCGGTGATCATCGTCAACCCCGGCCGGCGCTGGCCCAACCCGGCGCAGGTACAGGTCGCCGACCAGCAGACCCAGGTGATGGCGGGCATCCTCACCGACCGCGACCTGCGTGTGCGCGTCCTCGCCGAAGGGCTGCCCGGCGACACCCCGGTCAGCCAGGTGATGACACCCGGCCCGGTCACCGTGCAGGCCGACGAGTCGGTGTTCGAGGCCATGCTGTGCATGCTGCGCAACAACATCCACCACCTGCCGGTGCTGCAACGCCGGCGCCCGGTGGGCATGATCTCCCTCGCCGACGTCATCCGCTACGAGTCGCGCAGCAGCCTGTACCTGGTCAACAGCATCTTCAACAAGGACTCCGTGGACGGCCTCAAGGGCCTGCTGCCGGACCTGCACGCCACCTTCGTGCGCATGGTCGCCGACGATGCCAGCGCACACATGGTGGGCCGCGCCATGAGCAGCATCGGCCGCGCCTTCACCCGCCGCCTGCTGGTGCTCGCAGAGGAGAACCTGGGGCCGCCGCCGGTGCCCTACTGTTTCATGATCGCCGGCTCGATGGCGCGCGACGAACAGCTGCTGCTCACCGACCAGGACAACGCCCTGGTGCTCGACGACAGCTTCGATCCGGAACAGCACGACGCCTACTTCGCCGAACTGGCGCAGTTCGTCAGCAACGGCCTGGCCGCCTGCGGCTACGCCTACTGCAAGGGCGGCATCATGGCCAGCAACCCCAAGTGGCGCCAGCCGCTGAAGGTCTGGCGCGGCTACTTCACGCGCTGGATCGAGCAGCCCAACCCCGAGACCCTGCTCAACAGCAGCATCTTCTTCGACCTCGACGGGGTGTACGGCAAGACCGCACTGGTGGAGAACCTCAAGGAGCTGCTGGCGGAAAAGGCCAGCGGCACTCCGGCGTTCCTTGCCGCCCTGGCGCGCAACGCCCTCAACCGCACGCCACCGCTGGGCTTCTTCCGCACCTTCGTGATGGAAACCGACGGCCGCCAGAAGAACATCATCAACCTCAAGGGACGCGGCACCGCGCCGCTCACCGACCTGATCCGCGTGCACGCCCTGGCTTGCGGCTCCAAGGCGCAGAACTCGCTGGAGCGCCTCGACGCCATCGCCGCCACCAAGCTGCTGCCCAAGGAAGCCCTGGATCACCTGCGCTACGCCTTCGAATTCCTCAGCCTGGTGCGCATCCGCCACCAGGCGCGCGAGGTGGAAGCCGGCAACCCGCCGGACAACTACGTCGAGCCGGAGCAGTTCAGCTCCAGCGAGCGCCACCACCTCAAGGAAGCCTTCCAGGTGGTGAGCAACGCGCAGAAGTTCCTGCGCTTCCGCTACCCGGCCCAACCGCTGACCCGTCCGCAATGAGTGCCGATCACAACCCGGACTGGCCGCAGCGCTTCGCCGAACTCGCCGCCAGCAGTCAGGACGAACGCCTGCGCGCCTACTACGCGGCCGGCTGCATCACCGCCGATACGCCCCTGGCCGAGGCGCCGCTGGTGGCGCTGGATGTGGAAACCACCGGCCTCGATCCGCGCGAGCATGCCATCGTCAGCCTCGGCCTGGTGCCGCTGGACCTGCAGCGCATCCGCTGCGCCGAGGCGCGCTACTGGGTGGTCAAACCCACCAGCGAGCTGAGCGCCGAGTCGGTGACCTTCCACCACATCACCCACTCCGACATCCGCCACGCACCGCGCCTGGCCCATGTGCTGGAGGAACTGCTGGAGGCCCTGGCGGGCAAGGTGGTGGTGGCGCACTACCGCAACATCGAGCGCAACTTCCTCGACCAGGCCCTGCGCGAGCACCTGGGCGAGGGGCTGCTCTTCCCCATCATCGACACCATGGAGCTGGAAGCGCGCCTGCATCCCAAGCGCACGGTCAGCTGGTGGGACCGCCTGCGCGGCCGCGAACCGCTGTCCATCCGCCTGGCCGACAGCCGCCTGCGCTACGGCCTGCCGCTGTACAGCGCCCACCACGCCCTGACCGACGCCCTCGCCTGCGGCGAACTGCTGCAGGCCCAGGTGGCCAGGCACTACCCGGCGCATACGCCGGTGGGCGCGCTGTGGAGCTGAAGCCGCTCCTACAGGCCCGTCGTGTCAGCCGAGTCACGTAGGGTGGATAACGCGAAGCTTATCCACCATCAGGCGAGCGGATAGCCAAGATATGGCCGGCAGAGCACCGTCTGCTCAACGCCGCAAAAGCATCGCGGCTGAAGCCGCTCCTACGGGGTCGGTGGCGCGAGCAAGTAGCCTGCACCCTACGGGCTCCGCGTGAGGATCATCCATTCAGGACAAAGCAGATACACACCCATGAATCGCCGCAAGAAGATCAAGCAACTACTCGAAGCCCACGCCAGGAAGGCCAACGCCAAGCTCGCGCCCAAGAGCAACAAACCCAAGTACATCAGCAAGGCCGACAGGGCGAAGCTGGCGGCTGAGGCCGCTCAAGAGAGCGTCACGCCCGCTGAGTAAGACGCAAACAGAGAACATCGCGGCTGAAGCCGCTCCTACAGGTCAGCCGCGTAGGGTGGATAACGCGAAGCTTATCCACCATCAGGCAGGCGGATGGCCAAGATATGGCTGGGCTCAACGCCGCAGAAGCATCGCGGCCAACGCCCCTCCCACAGGAGGCAGTGGAACTAACCCAGCACCTTGTCTGCCGTGTACACCGCCTCGTCGAGAAACGCGTTGACCGCCGGATGGTCGCGTTCGCCCTTGCGATAGGCGAGGAACACGCCGCGCTGGATGTCGGGCAGCAGGGGCACGGCGGTGACACCGGGCAGCGGGCGGACCAGGCGCAGGCCGGAGACGATGGAGATGGAGTTGCCGGAAGCAACCATCGCCGCGACCATCTCGAAACCGGCGCAGTGCGCATTGATGCGCGGCGCGAAGCCCGAACGGCGACACAGGTTGGTGATGAATTCGCCGAACGAGCTGCCGGTGGAGTCCAGCGCCCAGGCCTCTTCGCGCAGGTCGGCGATGGTCAGGCTGGCGTGCCTGGCCAGGGCGTGGTCGATGGGCAGCAGCACGTGCAGCAGGTCCTGGGTCAGCGGAATCAGCGCGTAGTGCTCGCGGTTCTCGTCCGGGGTCACGGCCAGGTCGTCGATCACCGCCACGTCGATCTGCCAGGCGCCCAGGGCACTGAGGCTTTCCTGCGGTTCCAGCTCCAGCACCACCACGTTCAACCGGGGATAGCTGCTGCGCAGGGCGCGCACGGTTTCCGCGATCACCGCCACGGAGATCGACGCGAAGGCCGCCACGCGCAGTTCGCCGGCCACTTCGCCGCGCAGCAGCGCCAGCTCCGAGCGGGCTTCGTCGAGCACCATGAGGATGCGCTCGGCATGCGCCACCAGACGCTCGCCGGCCGGCGTCAGCACGACGCCGCGCCCACGCCGCTCGATCAGCGCGACATCCACCTCGCGTTCGAGCAAGGCGACCTGTTGCGACACGGCCGACGGCGTCAGGTGCAACGACTCGGCAGCGGCCGCCATGGTGCGGCAACGGGCCAGTTCACGCAGGGTGCGCAGGCGGGTGATGTCCATGGCAGGATCTCAATAGTTAAGAGTTGCTAACGAATATATTAAAAATAAATCAGTATACATAATGATAAAGCCGTTCTTAGATAGAGTTGTCCACACGCGCGGAACCGGGCGCGTGTCCACTCACCCAGAAGAAGAACCTCGCCATGGCTATCAGCGTTTTCGACCTGTTCAAAGTCGGCATCGGCCCGTCCAGCTCCCACACCGTCGGCCCGATGCGCGCGGCCGCCCTGTTCACCCACGCCCTGGAGAACCACGGCCACATGCCGCAGGTGACCCGTGTCGTCGCCGAGCTGTACGGCTCGCTGGGCGCCACCGGCAAGGGCCACGGCAGTGACAAGGCAGTCCTGCTCGGCCTCAGCGGCCATGAGCCGGATACCGTCAATGTCGACCAGGTCCCCGAGTACATCGACACCATCCGCCGCGACAAGCGCATCGTCCTGGCCGGCAAGCACGCCGTAGCCTTCGACGAGAAGGCCGACCTGAAGATGTTCCGCAAGGCGCTACCGCTGCACGCCAACGGCCTGCGCTTCGCCGCCTTCGACGGCGCGGGCATCCAGGTGCACGAGGCCACCTACTACTCGGTGGGTGGCGGCTTCGTGGTCAGCGAGGCGATTCTCGCCGATGGCTCCAAGCACAAGGTCATCGCCCCGGACGCCACGGCCCTGCCACTGCCGTTTCGCAGCGGCGCCGACCTGCTGCGCCTGAGCCGCGAGCACGGCATCGGCATCGCCGAGGTGATGCGCCGCAACGAGCGCCACTGGCGCAGCGACGAAGAGACCGACGCCGGCCTGCTGGAAATCTGGAAGGTGATGCAGGCCTGCGTGGAGCGCGGCTGCCGCACCGAAGGCATCCTGCCGGGCGGCTTCAAGGTGCGCCGGCGCGCGGCGATCCTGGCGCGCAAGCTGGGCGGCTTCCAGCGCAGCTACATGGAAGATCCGCTGCGCATGCTCGACTGGGTCAACCTCTGGGCCCTGGCCGTGAACGAGGAGAACGCCGCCGGTGGCCGCGTGGTCACCGCGCCGACCAACGGCGCCGCCGGCATCATCCCGGCGGTGCTGCACTACTACGCCAACGCCATCTCCGGCGCCAGCGAACGCGGCATCATCGACTTCCTCCTCACCGCTGGCGCCATCGGCATCCTGTACAAGGAGAACGCCTCGATCAGCGGCGCCGAAGTGGGTTGCCAGGGTGAAGTCGGCGTGGCCTGTTCGATGGCGGCCGGCGCGCTGTGCGCGGTACTCGGCGGCACCCCGGAGCAGGTCGAGAACGCCGCCGAGATCGGCATGGAGCACCACCTGGGCCTGACCTGCGACCCGGTCGGCGGCCTGGTGCAGATTCCCTGCATCGAGCGCAACGCCATCGCCTCGGTGAAGGCGATCAACGCCGCGCGCATGGCGCTGTACGGCGACGGCGCGCACTACGTAAGCCTGGACAAGGTGATCAAGACCATGCGCGAGACCGGTGCCGACATGCTGACCAAGTACAAGGAAACCGCCCGTGGCGGCCTGGCGGTGAACATCATCGAATGCTGATGTTCGACCGCTAGACGCGAAAACGCCGCGAACTTGCAAAGGTTCGCGGCGTTTTCGTTGCTGCCGGGGGAAGCCCTCTCCCAGTATCGGAAGAGGGCCAGCGGCCGCTCAGCGCGGCTCGCTGCTCAGCCCCTTGATGATCGCCACGCAGCCGACCAGCAGCACCACGGTGAACGGCAGGCCGGTCGACACCGCCATCGCCTGCAGGGCCACCAGGCCACCGCCAAGCAGCAGCGCGACGGCCAGGGCGCCTTCCATGATCACCCAGAACATCTTCTGCGAGACCGGTGCGTTGATCTTGCCGCCAGCGGTGATGGTGTCGATCACCAGCGAGCCGGAGTCCGACGAGGTGATGAAGAACAGCACCACCAGGACGATCGCGGCGAACGAGCTGATGGCGCTGATCGGCAGCTGATCGAGCATGACGAACATCTTCAGCTCCAGGGCCGCCTGCTGCAGTTCGGTGAGGCCGCCGAGGGCCTGGTGCAGCGCGGTCCCGCCGAAGGTACTCATCCAGATCACCGACACCAGCGACGGCACCAGCAGCACGGCCGTGAGGAATTCGCGCACGGTGCGGCCACGGCTGACCCGCGCGATGAACATGCCCACGAACGGCGACCAGCTGATCCACCAGGCCCAGTAGAACGCCGTCCAGCCCTGGCTGAAGTTGGCGTCCTCGCGCCCGACCGGGTTGGACAGCGCCGGCAGGTACTGCAGGTAGGCAACCAGGTTGTCCAGCACGCCGGTCAGCAGCAGAGCGGTCGGCCCGGCGAGCAGCACGAACAGCAGCAGCGCCAGGGCCAGGCCCATGTTGATCTCCGACAGGCGCTTGACCCCCTTGTCCACGCCGGTCAGCACCGAGCACAGGGCGATCAGGGTGATCACCGTGATCAGCAACACCTTGGTGGTGGTATCGGCCGGCAGGCCGAACAGCGCGTGCAGGCCCGCAGTGGCCTGCTCGGCGCCCAGGCCCAGCGAGGTGACCAGGCCGAACAGGGTGGCGAACACCGCGAGGATGTCGATCAGGTGGCCCGGCCAGCCCCAGACGCGCTCACCGAGCAGCGGGAAGAAGATCGAGCGGAACGACAGCGGCAGGCCCTTGTTGAAGGCGAACAGGCCCAGCGCCAGGGCGACGATGGCATACACCGCCCAGGGGTGCAGGCCCCAGTGGAAGATGGTGGTGGCCATGCTCAGGCGCGCCGCCTCGGCGGAGTCGCCCGCAGCGGCACCCAGCGGCGCCCAGTCGGTGCGCACGCCGTTGGCGTCCACGCTGGTGCCGCCCAGGGCCGTGCCGTAGTGCGACATCGGCTCGGCCACGCCGTAGAACATCAGGCCGATGCCCATGCCGGCGGCGAACAGCATGGCGAACCAGGAGAAGTACGAGTAATCGGGGCGCGCCAGCGTACCGCCGAGGCGCACCTTGCCCAGCGGCGACACGATCAGCCCCAGGCACAGCAGCACGAAGATGTTGGCCGAGCCGATGAAGAACCACGACAGGTGCACCGTCAGCCAGTCACGCACGGCCTTGAACAGCGGCTCGATCTGGTCGTGCATGGCCAGCGCCAGCGCGACGAAGATGAATGCGGTCACCGCCGAGATCAGGAAGACCACGCCATGGATGTCGAGATTGACCAGGTAGCGGCCACGGATGTTGTCCTGGCCGACCACGTAGTCGGTGTCGATGAGGGTGACGGCACCACTCGGGGCGGGAATACCGTCTGCGGATGAGTCGTTGTTGCGGGGTACGGGGCCTTGGCTCAAGGGGCTGCTCCTTCTTTTTCTAGGGCGCGCGCAGGGACTGCGAATCGCGGAAGCCGACGCTAGCAGAAGGAAAAAGCGGCCTGCACCGCGGGAACGCCGCGGGTTTTCCCATTAACGACCCGTTACCCGGGAACGAAAAAGCGCGCCCGAAGGCGCGCTTTTGGCAACGGCGAGCAGCCTGCTCAGCGCGGCTCGCTCATCAGCCCCTTGACGATGGAGATGCAACCCACCAGCAGCACGATGGTGAACGGCAGGCCCGTCGACACGGCCATCGCCTGCAACGCCACCAGACCGCCACCGAGCAGCAGGGCGATGGCGATGACACCCTCGATGCTGGCCCAGAACACGCGCTGCGGTACCGGTGCGTTGACCTTGCCGCCGGCGGTGATGGTGTCGATCACCAGCGAGCCGGAGTCCGACGAGGTGATGAAGAACACCACCACCAGCACGATGCCGATGAACGAGGTGATGCCGGTCAGCGGCATCTCACCGAGCATGCTGAACAGCTTCAGCTCCAGGCCGGCATCCTGCGCACCGGTGAAACCGTCCACCAGCAGCTGATTGATGGCGGTGCCGCCGAAGGCGGTCATCCACAGCACCGACACCAGCGACGGCACCAGCAGCACGGCGATGAGGAACTCACGCACGCTTCGGCCACGGCTGACCCGCGCGATGAACATGCCCACGAACGGCGACCAGCTGATCCACCAGGCCCAGTAGAACGCCGTCCAGCCCTGGCTGAAGTTGGCGTCCTCGCGCCCGACCGGATTGGACAGCGCCGGCAGGTACTGCAGGTAGGCACCGAGGTTCTTGAAGAAGTCGGTGAAGATCACCAGGGTCGGCCCGGCGATGATGACGAACAGCAACAGGGCCATGGCCAGGGCCATGTTGATCTCCGACAGGCGCTTGACCCCCTTGTCCAGGCCGGCGACGACCGAGGCCAGGGCGATCATGGTGATGGCGATGATCAGCAGCACCTTGGTGGTGTCCGTGGCCGGAATGCCGAACAGGTACTCCACCCCGGCGGCCGCCTGCTCGGCACCCAGGCCCAGCGAAGTGACCAGGCCGAACAGGGTGGCGAACACCGCGAGGATGTCGACGATGTGCCCCGGCCAACCCCACACGCGCTCACCGAGGATCGGGTAGAAGATCGAACGGATCGACAGCGGCAGGCCCTTGTTGAACGAGAACAGCGCCAGGGCCAGGGCGACGATGGCGTAGATCGCCCAGGGGTGCAGGCCCCAGTGGAAGATGGTCGCGGCCATGCCCAGGCGCACCGCTTCCTCGGCGTTGCCTTCGGCCCCGCCCAGCGGTGCCCAGTCGGTGCGCACGCCGTCTTCACCCACGGTGATGCCGGCGATCGACGAGCTGTAGTGCGACATGGGTTCGGACACACCGTAGAACATCAGGCCGATGCCCATGCCGGCGGCGAACAGCATGGAGAACCAGCCCATGTAGGTGTAGTCGGGGGTCGCTTCCTTGCCGCCGATACGCACCTTGCCCAATGGCGAGACGATCAGCGCGAGGCAGAGCAGGACGAAGATGTTGGCGGCGCCGATGAAGAACCAGGCCATGTGGTGGGTGAGCCAGTCGCGCACGCCGCTGAACAGCGGTTCGATCTGGTTCTGCAGAGCCAGGGCCAGGATCACGAAAATCACCGCGACCAGCGCGGAAATGGTGAAGACCTTGCCATGGATGTCGAGGGCGAAGACGAACTGCCCTTTGATGTTGTCCTGACCGATGACGTAATCGGTGTCGATCAGGTTGGCTTCACCGGTCGGTGCCGGGATGCCCTCGTGGGTTTCCGCTGCGGGTGGCGGGGTCATGTCATGCGAAGGGACGTTTCCCATACGTGGCGTGCTCCTTGATGCGTTTGACTCGCTAGACGAGCGTGAACAGGACGGATGCCCTCCTCCAATTAAAGACGACCCACACTCGGGTCGAACGGGAAAGGGTAACACATGAATTCCGCTCACTCAGAATCCAAGACACGTGAAAGCCTCGAATAATTCCCCGGAAGCTGGCCATCTGCCTGGCACTGCCATTCCCTGGATGGCCATGGCAGGATGACCATCGAACGCTGCGTAACCCCCGTGGTCAGCTGCACACAGCCCGTGCAAAGGAAGACCCTGCATGCCTGCGGATTTCGGCATTCCCCACCTGTTCGCCTACCTGATCGCCAGCATCCACGCCCTCGGCATGCTGGCCGCGATCCATGCCGTGCTGACCGTACGTACCGCCCAGGGCGCCCTGGCCTGGGGACTGTCGCTGTTCTTCATGCCCTACCTGACGCTGCTGCCGTACCTGGTGTTCGGCCGCAGCCGCTTCGACGCCTACGTCAAGGCACGCCGCCAGGCCGACAGGGAAATGCACCTGGCCATGGCCGAGCAGGACTGGCGGCCCTGGGTCGAGGAAGCCAAGGCGGCGCACCTGTCGCCCGCCTATGCACGCCTGCGGGCTCTGCCGCGCCTGTCGCACCTGCCCGGCCTGACCGGCAACCGGGTGCAGTTGCTGATCGACGGCGAAGCCACCTTCGCGGCGATGCTCGATGCGCTGGCCGGCGCCCGGCAGGTGATCCTGCTGCAGTTCTTCATCATCCGCGACGACAGCCTCGGTCGCCGCCTGCATGACATCCTGCTCGAGCGCGCCGCAGCCGGGGTGCAGGTGCACGTGCTGTACGACGGCGTCGGCAGCCATGCGCTGTCCGGCGCCTTCATCGATCGGCTGCGCCGGGGTGGCGTCCAGGTGCACGCCTTCCCCACCCGCTCCGGCCTGTTCAATCGCTTCCAGCTGAACTTCCGCAACCACCGCAAGATCGTCGTGGTCGATGGCGAGATCGGCTTTCTCGGCGGCCTCAATGTCGGCGTCGAATACCTCGGGCAGAAGCCGCCGCTGGCGCCCTGGCGCGACACCCACGTGGAAGTGCGCGGGCCGGTGGTGGCCAGCCTGCAGGAGGCCTTCGCCGAAGACTGGTACTGGGCCTGCCAGAAGCTGCCGCCGCTGCTGATGCCGAGCAAGCAGGACGAACCCGGCGTGCTCTGCCAGGTGATCGCCAGCGGTCCGGCCGACGCCCAGGAAACCTGCTCGCTGATGTTCGTCGAGGCGATCCACGCCGCGCGCGAACGCGTGTGGCTGAGCAGCCCGTATTTCGTCCCCGACGAAGCCCTGTTCGCCGCCCTGCGCCTGGCCGTGATGCGCGGGGTGGACGTGCGCCTGCTGCTGCCGGCGCGCCCCGACCACCGTATCGTCTATGCCGCGTCCAGCCTGTACGCCTTCGAGGCGCTGCGCGCCGGGGTGCGCGTGTTGCGCTACCAGCCGGGCTTCCTGCACCAGAAGGCGCTGCTGATCGACCACGACGCCTGCGTGCTGGGCAGCGCCAACCTGGACAACCGCTCCTTCCGCCTGAATTTCGAGGCCAGCCTGCTGATAGTCGACGCAGGCTTCAACGCCGAGGTCGCTCAGATGCTGGAGGCGGATTTCAGCCGCTCGCGCGAGCTGGTCAATGCCGACCGCCGCAACCTGCACCGCCTGCAGCAACTGGGCATGCGCGTGGCGCGGCTGATCTCGCCCATCCTCTGAGAAGCCTGAAACCTGCCCGTTCACTGCTATATCGCGCACTTTCGCCACCCCGGGCGCCTGCCGGCGCGACTTTGAACAGGCCTCGCGGCACGACTATGGTTATGGAGTCTGCCGCCCTTGGCACTGCCCCATGAAGACGCGCCTCGCCCAGCTGTTCTGCCTCTGCCTACTCGCCCTGCCCTGCCTGGCGCAGGAGGTGATTCGTGTCGGCGTGGAACTGCAGCCCTACCAGCCCTATTCCGACGTGGAGAACGGCGAATACCGTGGCTATGCGCGCGACCTGCTGGATGCCTTTGCCGCCGAGCACGGCTACCGCTTCGTCTACGTGCCACTGCCGGTGAGGCGTCTGCTGGGGGATTTCCTCGGCGGGCGGGTCGACCTGAAGTTCCCCGACCACCCGCAGTGGAACGCCGACCAGAAGGCCGGCCACGCCATCCACTACAGCCGCCCGGCGGCGCCCTATGTCGACGGCATCCTGGTCAAGCCGCAGCAGCTCGGCCAGGGCGTGGCGCGTATCCGCCTGCTCGGCACGCAGAACGGTTTCACCCCCTGGCCGTACCTGACGGAGATCCACGCCGGACGTATCAAGCTGATCCAGGCCAACCAGATCGAGTCGCTGCTGCTCATGGCCATCAATGACCGGGTCGACGCGGTCTACCTCAACCCCCGCGTGGTGGCCCACCAGCTGCGCCTGATGGACCTGGCGGAGCAGGCGCTGGTGCTCGACCCGCAGCTGCCGCACGTGGAAGACCACTACTACCTGTCGAGCATCCGCTACCCGCAGGTGATCGAGGCCTTCAACCGCTTCCTGGAGGAGCGCAGCGAACAGGTCGAGGCCATTCGCCTGCGCCACGGCCTGTGAAATCTAGCGCTTGAGCACGGCACAGTCCGCGCCGACCCAGCGCGCCCGGCTCTCCATGCTGCTCGGCTGGCCGTTGTAGGTACCGCTGACCTGGGTGGTGAATTCCTTGTCGCTGACGAAGCGCGTCTCCCCTTCGCCCTGGGCATCCGGGCAGGTGAAGCGAAACTTCCACAGCGTCGCGCTGCGTTCGAGGACCTCGTTGCGGCAACCGGACTCGGGGTCGTGCAGGGGAATGTCCTGGGCCTTGATCTGCTCGGCGGTGAGGCACATCTGCACACCACCCGCGCCGAGCCTGATGCCCTGTTCGGCCAGCATGTTCTCCATCATCTGGCGCTGCTCCGGCGGCAGGTTCTGCAACTGCGCCAGCATCTCCTCCATCGCCGGCATGGCCTGGCCGCCGACCTGCATGTTGTGCGAGCTGACCTCCCAGACGCCGGGCTGGATATCCAGCGCGCTGGCCAGGGTCGGTGACAGGCAGAGGGCGAACGGCAGGGCGAAGCGAAAGACAGGGTGCATGACGGGTCTCCTCGAACGGGGCATTGCTCAAGCGTAGCCGCAGACGAACAAAACCCCCACCGGCTTGCACCGCATGGGGGTTTCCTTCTTTTTCAGCCGGCACTTGTGGCGCCGGGAGCATGGGTCCGCTCGGGCGAACCTAGCCTGCGTCAGGCGCAGGGGAGCTCAGCTCGCAGCTCCAGAGTTCCAACGCCGGCTGGCTCGCTTTTGGCGGGCCGAGCCAGTCGCTCATCGGGCGACAACGCTGGTCGATACACAGTTGGTAATCCCCGGCTTCGGGCGTACGCCCGACTCGCAGGGGTTGCAAAGGCGGTAGCTGACGCTGGTAGTGCCAGCTGCCATTGCG
The DNA here is from genome assembly GCF_017915135.1 of Ectopseudomonas khazarica. NCBI lineage: Bacteria > Pseudomonadati > Pseudomonadota > Gammaproteobacteria > Pseudomonadales > Pseudomonadaceae > Ectopseudomonas > Ectopseudomonas khazarica. The sequence goes on from NZ_CP068551.1 coordinate 5,315,286, forward strand.
CAGTTCGGCGCCATCGGGAATTTCCATCCCGGCGCCGGAACCCTTGACCCGCGCCTCGCCGAGGAGCAGGCCCTCGGCGGTGACGCGGTAATCCTCTTCCCAGCGGATCTTCTCGATGGTGTGGGTCCAGGCCAGGGTGAACTCGGCGGTGGGCAGCTCCGCCCACACCGCCCCGGCCAGTCCCAGACAGAGACCGATCACGCCGCCGCCACCTCGGCGCGACGCGCGCGCCAGAAGTGCTGGCCGATGAACAGCGCGCTGAGGGCGAAGCCCAGCTCATCGCTGATCGGCGTGGCGAGAATCAGGCTGGTGCCCGCCGCCAGGCCCAGGATGCGCTCCCACCAGCTCAGCTTGGCCTGCAGGAAGCCGGTGAACACCACGCCCCAGATGCCGATGGCCAGCGCGGCCTTGAACACCACGTAGAAGGTGGCCAGCAGGCTGTCGCCCTGCAGCATCAGCGCCGGCGAGTAGACCGCCATGTACGGCACGACGAAGCCGGCGATGGCGATGCGCACCGCCCACAGGCTGATCTTCAGGCCACGCTCCTTGGCGATCGGCGCGGCCGCGAAGCAGGCCAGCGCCACCGGCGGCGTGAGGTCAGCCATGATGCCGAAGTAGAAGACGAACATGTGCGAGACGATCAGCGGTACGCCGAGGTCGAGCAGCGCCGGGGCGGCGATCGAGCTGGTGATGATGTAGTTGGGGATGGTCGGAATGCCCATGCCCAGCACCAGGCAGGTGAGCATGGTCAGCACCAGCGACAGGAACAGGTTGTCCTGGCCGATGGCGAGGATGTAGCCGGCGAAGGTCGACGCCACGCCGGTCAGCGACACCACGCCGATGATCACCCCGACCAGGGCGCAGGCGATACCGACCGGCACCGCATGGCGAGCGCCCTCGACCAGCGCGTGCAGGCACAGGGTCAGGGTGTCGCGACCGCCCTTGACGAACCAGCACACCGCCACCAGCACGGCGATGACGCCGAACACCACGCCGATCCCCAGCTGGAAGAAGCCGGCGCAGAGCACGCCCAGGGCGATCCAGAAGGCGAAGCGCATGATCTTGGACGACACCTGCAGGATGATCGCCGAGCCGAGGATGACCATGGCGGTCAGCGCCAGGCCGACGGTACCGGAGAACAGCGGCGTGCGCCCGGAGAACAGCAGGTAGATGAGGATGGACAGCGGGATCAGCAGGAACCAGCGCTCACGTACGGACTTCCACGGGTTCGGGCATTCGTCCTTGGGCAGACCGCGCAGGTTGGCACGCTTGGCCTCCAGGTGAACCATCCAGAACACCGAGCCGAAGTACAGCAGCGCCGGGATCAGCGCGGCCTTGGCCACCTCGAAGAACGGCACGTTGATGGTCTCGGCCATGATGAAGGCCACGGCGCCCATGATCGGCGGCATGATCTGGCTGCCCATCGACGAGGTGGCCTCGACACCACCGGCGAAGGCCGGGCGGTAGCCGAAGCGCTTCATCAGCGGGATGGTGAACTGGCCGGTGGTGACCACGTTGGCCACGCCGGAACCGGTGATGGTGCCCATCAGCGCGGACGACACCACCGAGACCTTGGCCGGGCCGCCGACCTTGTGACCGAACAGGCCCATGGCGAAGTCGGTGAACAGCTTGATCATCCCGGCCTGCTCGAGGAAGGCGCCGAACAGGATGAACAGGAAGATGTAGGTGGCCGAGACGTAGGTCGGCGTGCCGTACAGGCCTTCGGTGCCGAACGACAGCTGGTTGACCAGCTGATCGATGCCATAGCCGCGGTGCACCAGGTCGCCCGGCAGGTACTGGCCGAGCATGCCGTAGGCCAGGAACAGCGCGCAGATGATCGGCAGGGCGATGCCCATGACCCGGCGCGCGGCTTCGAACACCAGCACCACCAGGGTCAGGCCGATGACCATGTCGGCGCTGGTCAGGTCACCCGAACGCTGGATCAGGTCCGCCTCGAAGTACCACTGGTAGATGGCCGTGGCCATGCCGGCCAGGCCCAGCAGCCAGGCCAGCGGCTGCCACGGACGGCCCTTGCCCAGCGCCGGGTAGCTGATGAACACCAGCAGCAGCAGGAAGCCCACGTGCACCGCACGCAGCACCTGGGTCGACACCGGGTGGAACGCCGCCGTGACGATCTGGAAGATGGAAAACAGCAGCGCGACGGCGAAGAGCGCCTTCGGCCAGTCGGACGGACTGGCGGACAGGCCGTTGTTCTGTTCACTCATGGAGTGCAAACCTCATGACTACTTCGATACGGGGCAGAGTCGCCAACAAAACCCACCGTCCATGAACGCCGGTTTTATTCGCGATTCTGTAGCAGGAGCCACGGCGCGCGCGCCGTGGCCCAGGCCGTGATTACAGCGCGCCGACTTCTTTGTAGTAGCGCTCGGCACCCGGATGCAGCGGGATCGGCAGGTTCTTGGTAGCGGTTTCCAGCTTGATGTCCTTGGCCGCGGAGTGGGCGGTGCCCAGGCGGTCGAGGTTGTCGAACATCAGTTTGGTCATCTGGTAGGCCACGTCATCGGAGACGCCTTCGTGGCTGACCAGGATGTTGGTGATGGCTACGGTGGGCACGTCAGCGTCCTGACCGTCGTAGGTGCCGGCCGGGATGGTGGCGGCCTGGTAGGCAGCGTTGTCGATCTTCGCGGTCACGTCGGCCGGGATGGAGACGAAGCTGATCTTCATGGTCGAGGCCAGGTCGCGGATGGCGGCCATGCCCAGACCGGACGACTGCAGGGTGGCGTCCAGCTGGCGGTTCTTGATCAGCTCGACCGACTCGGCGTACGGCAGGAATTCAACCTTGCCCATGTCCTCGTAGCTCAGGCCGGCGGCCTTGAAGATGGCGCGGGCGTTCAGCTCGGTGCCGGACTTCGGCGCACCGACGGAGATGCGCTTGCCCTTGAGATCTTCCAGGCTCTTGATGCCGGATTCGGCGTTGGCCACGATCTGGATGTAGTTCGGGTAGGTGCCGGCGATGGCCCGCAGCTTCTTCAGCGGCGCCTTGAAGCCCGCGTCTTCCACGCCGTTCCAGGCATCGGCTACCGAGTCACCGAGAGCGAAGGCCAGTTCGCCACGACCCGCCTGCAGCAGGTTGAGGTTTTCCACTGAGGCCTTGGTCGCCTGGACCGAGGTCTTGGAGCCTTCGATGCCATTGGTGTACAGCTGCGACAGGGCGACGCCGATCGGGTAGTACACGCCACTGGTACCGCCTGTGAGCACGTTGATGAAGGTCGGCGCAGCGAGCACGGCGGTGCTGGCAGTGATGGCCGCGGCAGCGGCGAACAGGCTGATTTTCTTGGTCAGTCGCATGGAAGTATCTCCGTCGTTGTTATGGCTTTATGCAGAGTTTCACTCTAGACGACGCCGGCCTGGCGTCATCGGCGGTGCGCGATCAGCAGCGCAGGGTGCAGCGTTGGACAAGAGCCGCGGCGAGCGCGGTGCAGAGGCGGCCCATGCTGAACAGCGCGTGCAGCAGGGTACGGGGGGCGTGGCAGTTCATGGGCTGACCTCTTGTCGTTGTTATGGTCGCCACGTCGGCAGGATGCGGCGCGGCTGCCATGGCTATAGCAGATGCCGTGCCAGGGCGCGAAAGGCCCGAGGTAGAGGGGTTCTATCCAGCGACCAGACGGTCACTGAGCGAGAAACCGCCGACACCTGTGACGGCGTCGGCAGAAATCCGCTTATCGCATGAGCCTGGATGAAAGACCCGCCCGGATCAGGTTGTTTCCACGGCTTGCCCCGGGCCAGGCGGCCAGCCACATCGCCAGCGCCGCTGTCATTCCTCGCCGCCGGGCAGGTAGTCGCCGCGCGACAGACCGTGGCGCTGCATTTTCTCGTTGAGGGTGCGCCGCGGCAGCTGCAGCATCTCCATCACCGCCGTGATGTTGCCCTGGCAGTGCAGCAGCGCGTTGTGCAGGCATTGCGCCTCGAAGGCCTCCATCTGCTGCGCCAGCGCCTGGCCGGCGAAACGCTCCGCCGGGGGCGGGCTGGACAGGCCCAGGGCATGGCGCTCGGCGGCGTTGATCAGCTCGCGCACGTTGCCCGGCCAGTCATGCCCGAGCAGACGCGCCAGCTCGCTGGGCGCCAGCGGCGGCGCCTCGCGGCCATGCCGACGGGCCGCCTCCTGGGCGAAATGCTCGAACAGCAGCGGGATGTCCTCGCGCCGTTCGCGCAGCGGCGGGATATGCAGGGTGGCCACGTTGAGGCGGTACACCAGGTCCTCGCGGAAGCGGCCTGCCCTGACCTCGTCGAGCAGGTCCGGCTTGGCCGCGCTGATCACCCGCAGGTCGACCTGGATGCTCTTGTTCGAGCCCAGGCGTTCCAGGGTCTTTTCCTGCAGCACGCGCAGCAGCTTGACCTGCTGCGCCAGCGGCAGGCTCTCCACCTCGTCGAGGAACAGGGTGCCGCCGTCGGCATGCTCGATGCGACCGATGCGCTTGGCCTGCGCGCCGGTGAAGGCGCCGCTCTCATGGCCGAACAGTTCGCTCTCGAAGATGGTCTCGGGGATCGCCGCGCAGTTCAGCGCAGCGAAGGCCTTGCCGGCGCGCGGGCTGAAATCGTGCAGGCAGCGCGCCACGCGCTCCTTGCCGCTGCCGGTTTCACCACGGATCAGCACGTTGACCGAGGTGCCAGCCAGCTCGAGGATCTGCCGGCGCAGGTTTTCCATCGAGCGCGACATGCCGATCAGCTGGCTCTCGATGCGCCCCTTGTCGGCGACCTGCTGGCGCAGCTGGCGGTTCTCGCAGACCAGCCGGCGCTTGTCCAGGGCACGCCGCACGCTGTCGAGCAGGCGTTCGGGGGTGAAGGGTTTCTCGATGAAGTCATAGGCACCCTGGCGCAACGCCTGCACCGCCATCGGCACATCGCCATGGCCGGTGACCAGGATCACCGGCAGGTCGGTGTCCACCTGCAGCAGCCTGTCGAGCAGTTGCAGGCCGTCACTGCCGGGCATGCGCACGTCGCTGACGACGATACCGGGAAAGTCACGGTCGACCAGGGCCAGGGCCTCGGCCGCGCTGGCACAGGTGCGCACCGTGAAGCCGGACAGCTCCAGCCACTGCTGGACCGCCTCGCGAATCGCCGCTTCGTCGTCGACCACTATGACCTGAGCGCTCATGACACCTCCTGAGGAAAACGGCAGGCAGTGTAGCCCGGAAGCGATCTCCTGAGACCACCCGCAGCGTCAGGAGAAGAACCCGCAGGAGCGGCGTTGGCCAGCGGCCGTTCGCGGCTGAAGCCGCTCCTACGAGGGCTCGGCGCAGGGTGAATGACGCCTCACCCACAGGTATCAGGGTGCGCTCGGCAGCTTCAGGGTGAACACCGCGCCGCGCTCGCCGTTGTGCGCCTCGAGCATGCCGCCGAGGTCGCGGACGATACCGTAGGACACCGCCAGCCCGAGCCCCAGGCCCTGGCCCACCGGCTTGGTGGTGAAGAAGGGTTCGAAGACTCGGCCGAGGGCCTCTTCGGCGATACCGCCGCCACTGTCCTCGACGCTCAGCACACAGGCGGCGCCGTCACGGAAGATGCGTACCAGGAGGATGCGCGAATCGCTGTCGAGCATGGCGTCGAGGGCGTTGTGCAGCAGGTTGAGTATCACCTGCTCGATGCGGATGGCGTCCCCGAGCACTTCGGCCTCGCTGTCGACCTGGGTGCGCAGCTCCACCTGCTCGCTGCGCATGCGCGGCGCCAGCAGTTGCAGGGCCTGCTCCAGCACGTCGCCGAGGCACAGGCGCTCGCTGAGACCGGCCGGCGTCTTGCGCGCGAAGGTCTTCAGGTGACCGGTCAGCGCGGCCATGCGCTGCAACAGGCCATCGATGCGTTGCAGGCCCTCGTGCACCGCCTCCGGCCGGCCACTGTCGAGCAACAGGCGCAGGCTGCCGAGCTGCATCTGCAGGGCGGTCAGCGGCTGGTTGATCTCGTGCGCCAGGGCGGCCGACATCTGCCCCAGTGCGGCCATCTTGGCGGCATGCACCAGGCCGTCCTGGGCTTCGCGCAGCTCGGCGGTGCGCAGCGCCACCTCACGTTCCAGGCGCTCGCGGATACCGGCCTGCAGGCGCTGGTTCTTGCGCCGCTGGGCGAGGAACAGCAGGAGGAAGGCCAGCGTCATCCACACCCCGGCGGCGGCCAGGCGGTAGCTGCGGATGCTGTCGGCCAGCCCGGCCGGCTCGCTGAGCAGGTGCAGGGTCCAGCCCTCGTCGGGCATGACCAGGCGTTGCCAGAGGTAATCGTGATTGCCATCGGGGCCGTCGACACGCGCCCAGTCGGCCTCGTCGTCGATACGTCGGTACACCCGATGCGTCAGCGGTTGCAGCGCCTGCTCGGCATAGCGGCGTACCTCCACCAGCTCGGCGCGCGCCTGCTCGTCCAGCGGCTGCAACGCGCGGAAGCGCCAGGCCGGCTTGTTGCTGAGGATCACCACCTGGTAGCCATCGGCGACCAGCAGCACGCCGGGCTGCCCGACCCACTCGCGCTGCAGGTCCTCCAGCTCCAGCTTGACCACCAGCACGCCGAGCAGCTCGCCGTCGTCGCCGCGCACCACATGGGACAGGAAGTAGCCGGGAATCCCGGTGGTCACGCCCACCGCGAAGTAACGCGCGCCGCCGTTGCGCACGGCGTTCTGGAAATAGGGACGGAAGGCGTAGTTGTTGCCGACGAAGCTGCTCCAGTCGCGCCAGTTGCTGGCGACCAGGGTTTCCCCACGGGCATCGAGCAGGTACAGCACGGTGGAGCCGGCAGCGGCGTTCAGGCGCTCCAGCCGCTGATTCAGCGCCAGGCGCAACTGGCGGTCGTGGGGCGCGCGCAACAGGCTGCGGATGTCGCTGTCCAGCGCCAGCACTTCGGGCACCGAGCTGAAGCGCTCGACCAGCGTGCGGATGGACTGGGCATACAGCTGCAGCTGACCACGGGCTTCGGCGCTGCGCTCGTCCCAGGCACGTCGTTCGGCGTAGCGCCCGCCCAGCCAGACGCTCAGCAGCAGGCCGACGAGAATCGCCAGAACGGTGAACAGAACACGGTAGCGATGGCGCTGCGGCAAAGGCATGGGACGGCTCGCGGGATCGACACGCGGGCCATTTTACTGCATCGGGCCTGCAGATCGGCGCACGTCCTGGGCAGATCGTGGCGCCCGTCGACGTGCGGCGGGCAGGGTCGTCCTTCCTGGGCGGATGACGTGGCTGACTAGCGGCGCCTGAGCAGGGCCACGAAGAACACCCCGCCGATGGCCGCGGTGACGATGCCGATGGGCAGGTCCTGCGGCGCCAGCCAGGTGCGCGCGGCGACATCGACCCAGACCAGGAACAGCGCGCCGAGCAGTGCCGCCACCGGCAGCACGCGGCGGTGCTCGGCACCGACCAGGAAACGCGCCACATGCGGCAGCATCAGCCCGACGAAACCGATGGCACCGGACAGCGACACCAGCACGCCGGTAAGCAGGGACGCCACCACGAACACCAGCAGGCGTACACGGCGCGGCTCCAGGCCCAGGCTCACCGCGCTCTGCTCGCCGGCCATCAGGCCGTTCAGCGCGCGGGCCAGCCCCAGCAGCACCAGCAACGCCAGGGCCAGGCACAGCGTCGGCAGCCAGAGCAGCTCCCAGCGCGCCAGGCCAAGGCCGCCGAGCATCCAGAACAGCACCGAGCTGGCCGCGTGCGGGTTGCCCAGGTAGAGCAGCAGGTTGCTCGCCGCCATCATCACGAAGGACACCGCCACCCCCGCCAGCAGCAGGCGGTCGCTGTGCAGGCGACCGCCCCGATTGGCGATCAGCAGCACCAGCAGCATGCTCGCCAGCGCGCCGACGAAGGCGGCCAGCGGCAGGCTCAGGACGCCGGCGAATTCACCCAGGTAGAGCACCACCACCACCGCACCGAACGCCGCTCCCGAGCTGACCCCGAGCAGATGCGGGTCGGCCAGCGGGTTGCGGGTGACCGCCTGCAGCACGGTGCCGACCAGGGCCAGCCCGGCGCCGACCAGCGCGCCGAGCAGGACTCGCGGCGCGCGTAGCTGCCAGACGATGCTGTCCTGGCCGACGCTGATCGCCTGCTCGGGCTGGATGCCGAACAGGTGCCGGCCGAGAATCGCCAGCACACGCTCGAGCGGCACCTGCGCCGACCCGAACGCCAGCGACACGGCGCACGACAGCAGCAACAGCAGCGCCAGCACGAGCAGCAACAGGCGCAGGCGCGTCACGGTGCGAAGGCCTCGGGATGCAGCGCGGCGGCCAGGGTCTCGATGGCGGCGGCGTTGTCCAGGCTCGGCGTCACCGCCAGGTAGGGCAGCACCACGAAGTGCTGCTGGCGGATCGCGCTGACGCCCTGCAGCGCCGGATGCTGCATGAGGAAGTCGCGCTTCTGCGCCGCGCTGCGCTCGCCATAGTCGACGATCAGGATCCATTGCGGGTCCTGCTCGACCACGGCCTCCCAGCCGACCTGCATCCAGTTGCCGGCGACCCCGTCCATCACGTTGCGCCCGCCAGCGGCGTCGATCAGCGACTGCGGCATGCCCAGTCGCCCGGCGCTGAAAGGTACGTCCTCGCCGCTGTCGTAGACGAACACGCGCGGCCGTTGCGGCTGCTCGCCGAGGCGCGCCTGCACCGCCGCCACCCGCGTCTGCATGCCCTGCACCAGCCCCTCGGCACGCGCCTCGACGGCGAAGATGCGGCCGAGGTTGCGCAGGTCGCCGTAGACGTCATCGAGGCTGGCAACGCGATTGGGCATGACATGCGCGCAGGACTCGCTCAGCTCGTACACCGGGATGCCGAAGCGCGCCAGGCTGGCCGGGGTCACTTCGCCACCGACGCGCATGCCGTAGTTCCAGCCGGCGAAGAAGAAGTCGGCGTCGGCATCCAGCAGGTTTTCCAGCGAGGGGTAGCGCGGCGCCAGCTCGGGCAGGTCATCCAGATCGGCCTGCAGTTCGGGCGCCGGCGTCTTCCAGGCGCTGACGCCGCTGTAGCCGACCATGCGCGCCTTCAACCCCAGCTCCAGGAGCATGGCGGTCAGGCTGATGTCATGGCTGACCGCGCGTTGCGGCGGACGCTCGATGGTCACCTGGCGGTCGCAGCTGGTCACGGTGACGGCCCAGCTCGGGCTGCTGGCCAGCAGCAGCCCTGCAGCCGCTGCCACGAGGAACGAAACACGGCGACATGGAAGGCGCCTTGGCGTCGAGGTGAGGCGTGTCATCAGAGTATCCAGGTAATGCGCGGGTAACCCGCCAGTGGATGGGTATCGACCAGGGCCTGCACGCCGAATACCTGCTGCAGCAGTTCGGCGGTGAGCACCTCGGCCGGCGTTCCGACCGCCAGCAGGCGCCCGCGGTCGAGCACGCAGAGACGGTCGCAGAAGGCCGCCGCCAGGTTGAGGTCGTGAAAGCTGGCCAGGGTCGCCAGCCCCAGCGCCTTGATCTGCCGCAGCAGCTCCAGCTGGTAGCGTGGGTCGAGGTGGTTGGTCGGCTCGTCGAGGATCAGCAGCTGCGGTTGCTGCACCAGGGCCCGCGCCAGCAGCGCGCGCTGCTTCTCGCCGCCGGACAGGCAGGCGAACGGCTGCTGCGCCAGCTCGCCGAGACCAACCCGCGCCAGCGCCTCGCTGACCAGGCGCTGGTCCTCGGCATCGTCGCTGTCGAACAGCCCCTTGTGCGGCGTGCGCCCCATGGCCGCGACCTCATGCACGCGCAGGCCGAAGTCCTGCGGGAACTCCTGCAGCACCACCGCCACACGCTGCGCACACCAGCGCGGCGAGCGCTGCCACAGCGCCTCGCCATCCAGCTCGACGCGGCCGGCGCTGGGCCGCTGGAAGCGATAGGCGCAGCGCAATAGGCTGGTCTTGCCGCTGCCGTTGGGGCCGAGCAGACCAAGCAGCTCGCCGTCAGCGACGTCGAGGTCGATGTCGTCGAGCAGCGGTTGCTGCCCGTTGGGCGACCAGGCCAGCTGGCGAATACGCAGGCGTTGCATCAGAAGCTGTAATCCGCGGTGACGAAGAACGAGCGCGGCGCACCCAGGTACCACTGCTGCCCCGCGCTGCTGGCGGTGGTGGCGTACTGGCGGTCGAACAGGTTGTTCAGTTCCAGGCCCAGGCGCACGTCCGGCAGCGCCTGCCAGGCGATGTTGGCGTCGACCACGGTGTAGCCGGGTACCTCGATCTGGTTGGCGGCGTCGGCGTAGCGGGCATCGACATAACGCGCGCCGACACCGATATCCAGGCCAGGCCCCAGCGCCTTGTTCAACCACAGGTTGGCGGTGCGCCGGGGTACGTTGCTCGGACGATTGCCGCTGCGCTCGCCACCGCCTTCGACGAAGTCGTCGTACTCGGCACGGACGAAGGCCGCGTTGGCCGATACCTGCCAGCCGCGCCCCAGCGCCAGCTCCAGGCTGGCCTCGAGGCCGTCGGCAGACTGCTGGCCGACCTGCTCGGTGGGCGAGCTGGGGGTCTCGCGGCTGAGCAGCTTCTTCTTGACGATATGGTAGGCGGCCAGCGTCCACTCGCCCTGACCGTTCCAGAACGCCTGCTTGAGGCCGACCTCGGTCTGCCTGGCCCGGCTCAGGTCGAACTGTTGCTGGCTGGGGCTGAGCGTGAGCAGGTTGTTCACCCCTTCGGTGCTGGTGGCATGCTGGCCGTACAGCGACAGCTCCGGGGTCAGGGCGAACACCAGGCCGGCGCGCCAGTTGCCGCCGCTCAGGCTGCGGTCGACGCGGCTGTCGCCGAGCAGGTCGTCGCGCTGGATATGCACCTGGTCGCGGCGCACGCCGGTCACCAGCGACAGGCGCTCGCTCAGTTGCGTGCGGTTCTCGGCGAACAGCGAGAACTGCCGGGCCAGGTTGCGTTCGCGCGGGCCGTAGCCCTGCGGATCGTCGCTCTGGTAGCGGCCACCGCCAGAACCCGCCAGCGGCACGCTGTCGCTGAAGCTGCTGGCAAAGTCATGCTGACGGGCGAAGTGGATGCGGTTGTAGTCCACGCCCACCACGGTGCGACTGTCGAGACCGAACAGTGAGTGGTCCAGGGTGAAGCTCTGACGGTCGCCGACCTGTTCCTGGGTGTGCTTGATCTCGTAGAAGTCACTGCGCAGCACCAGGTCGCCGGGCTGCCAGCGGTAGGACTCGGCATTGCGCCAGTAGCGCTGGGTCTTGATGTAGTAGAGCTGGTTGCTCGCCGTCAGCGCATCGTTGATGCGCCAGTCGGTCACCAGGCGGGTGATCTGGTCGTTGTAGCGGACCTCGGCGTCGCCGACGTTGTAGTTGTGCTCGCGCAGGCTCTCGCGGTAATGGCCGTTGACCAGCGGGGTGCCGAAGTAGCGCTCGGGGTCCTGGTCGCCATGGTCGTGGGACAGGGTGAAGCTCAGCTCGTCACTCGCCTCCCAGCGCAGCGCGGCGCTGAACGCCAGGCTCTTCGAGTCGCCCCGGTCCACCCAGCCGTTGCTGGCCTGCTGATTGACGTTGAAGCGATAGCTCAGCGCGTCGCTCAGCGAGCCACCGCTGTCCAGCGCCATCTGCCGCCGGTCGTCGCTGCCGTAACCCAGGCGCAGCTGATTGTGGATCGGACCGGCGAAGGGTTTCTTCGGCACCACGTTGATCACCGCGCCGGTGGCGCCCTCGCCGTACAGCACCGAAGCCGGGCCGCGCAGCACATCGATACGCTGCACGGACCAGGTGTCCACCGGGAAGGTCACGGTGCCGGCTCCGACGTACTGGCGCGTGCCGTCGTACAGCTGCATGGTCGCGGAATGGCCGGTGAAGCCACGCGCCGACAGCGCGGTACCGCCGTTACCCGGCGTGCCGATGCTGCTGATGCCCGGCGTGCGGGTCACCGCATCCTGCACGCTGCGGTTGTTGCGCCCGCGCACCTCGGCGCCGCTCAGGCTGGTGGTGCTGGCCGGCGTCTGCAGAGCCGACAGCTCGAGCCGCGAACCGGCGCTGGTGGGCGTATTCAGGTCGGTTTCGCCCTCCTCGGCGGCCTTGGCCTGGATGGTCAGCCCGGGCAGGTCGACGGGGTCTTCGCTGGCCACGGCCAGGCCGGCAAACGCCAGGGCGAGTGGCACGGAGCAATACAACAGGGAGTGAGACACGGCAGAACGTCCAGGATTGCGCAGGGAAACCGGCCCGGCAGGGACCCGCGCCACCGGCTCGACAGCAGGTGTCGACGCGGATGAAGCAGACCCGAAAGGCATAATGTTATTGTTATAACATAACAATATGCTGTTTCGCAGCCGCTCGCCCGGGCCAGCCGGCCGGCGCAGGAAGTCCTGAGAAAAAAGGTCGTTGAAGCGGAAATGGCGCGCCATGAGTGTTCCATCGCAAAGGAAAAGGCACGGCAATCCGATGGAAATGCGCAACAGCAGACAGGGGCACGAACGCGCCCTACTGGAGTCAACGCCCGCCCACCGCGGGTTGCCAGACAGAGTGACTCCAGGCCGGTCTCCGGGCTTGCGAGGGGCATGAACGCATCGCCTTCCCATGCGCGTGGCGCACAGTGGCGTTTCGATGCGGTCGCTCGCTTACCGTTGCGGGGGCAGCGTCGGACTTCAACCGACTTCCCGTTTCACCTCACGCGCGGCGGCGTGAGACACCTGAAGCGGGGCGGATATGACCATCGCCGCCGCCTCGCGTCAAGGCAACTCGGCCATTGAGCCTGCGCGCAGCGCGCCGAGCCGCTAGACTGCCCCACCCTTTTCCCGGAGACGGCCATGACTCGAATCGCTTACGCCCGCGTCCTGTTCAGCGGGCCGGGTCTGTCCCGTGGCGCACTGGCCCAGAGCCTGCGCCAACGTGCCGAAGCCCTGCTCGGCGAGGCCCATCTGCACGACAGCGAGCAGGACCCCGAAGCCTTCTGGCAGGCCGTGGCGGATGCACCACGGCCGCTGCTGGTGGTCGACCTGGAACCCCGCGCCGATGCCATGCACCGTGACTGGCTGCGCCAGCGCATCGCCGAGCGCGGCAACGGCGAAGCCGTCTTCGTGGTGTGCAGCGCCCTCGAGGACGCCTGGCTGGACGGCCTGGCCGCACTGCTCGAACAGACCGGCCGCCACCTGCCCTGCCAGGACGTGCCGGCCCTGCCCGAGCAGCACCCCTGGTCGCAGATTCCGCCGCACAGCCAGCGCCTGCTGCTGTGCAACGGTCCGCGCTGCACGCGCAAGGGCGCCCTCGGCCTGTGGAAAACCCTGCGCCAGCGCCTCAAGGCCGCCGGCCGCCTGGAATGTCCCGGCGGTGTGCACATCACCCGCAGCCAGTGCCAGTTCCCCTGTGACCTGGGCCCGACGGCGAGCCTTTATCCACAGGGCGAGTGGTACGGCGTCAACGACGAGGCAGCGGTCATCCGCCTGGTGGACGAGCGCCTGGTCGCGGGGCGGGCCGTGCCGGAGCTGCGTATCGACCAGCCTGACGACAGTGCGCAGGAGCACTGAGCAGAAAGTTTTTTCCACCCCTGTAACGCCAGCGGCAGGTCCGACTCTAGTGAGTTGCCGGGCCTGAACGACGATGCTTCAGCCGGCCTCTCCAATTTCCAGAGGATAAGCGCATGACTATCAAGACCACCGCCGCTGGCGCCGCCATTGCCTTCGCCGCCGCCTCGCTGTTCGCCGGCATGACCGCCAGCGTCGCCTCGGCCGAGGAAGCGACCGTACACTGCTACGGCGTGACCTCCTGCAAAGGCCAGAACGACTGCAAGACCGCCGAGAACGCCTGCAAGGGCCAGGCAGTCTGCAAGGGCCACGGCTTCAAGGTGATGACCAAGGCAGAGTGCTCCGCTGCCGGCGGCACCGTAGGCGCCTAAGAGCCACGAGGGGCGGCCGGCCGGTCGCCCCGTTTTCACCTGCGGAGGCGGCGATGAAAGCAACGACGATGCTCGGCCACGGCCTGGGCCTGCGCAGCGAGTACTACCAGGAAATCCTCGAACGGCGGCCCGCGGTCGACTGGTTCGAGATCATCTCCGAGAATTACATGGTCGATGGCGGCAAGGCGCTGTACTACCTCGACGCCATCGCCGAACACTACCCGCTGGTCATGCACGGCGTATCGCTGTCGATCGGCGGGCCGCACGCGCTGGACCGCGACTACCTGCAGCGCCTGGCGCAACTGGCCAGGCGCGTGCGCCCGGCGTGGATCTCCGACCACCTGTGCTGGAGCCGGGGCAATGCCCACCAGCTGCATGACCTACTGCCGCTGCCCTACACCGAGGAAAGCCTGCAGCACGTCGCCGCACGCGTGCGCCAGGTGCAGGACGTGCTGGAGCGGCCGCTGGTCCTGGAGAACGTCTCCAGCTACCTGCGCTGCGCCGATGACCAGATGAGCGAATGGCAGTTTCTCTCGGCCCTGTGCGAACTCAGCGGCTGCGAGCTGCTGCTGGATATCAACAACGTCTACGTCAGCGCGCGCAACCATGGTTTCGAGCCGTGGGACTTCATCAGCGCACTGCCGACCGAGCGCATCCGCCAGTTCCACCTGGCCGGTCACCACGACTACGGCGACTACCTGATCGATACCCACGACCACCCGGTGTGCGACCCGGTCTGGCAGCTGTACCGGCGTACCCTGGCGCACCTGGGCCCGGTTTCCACCCTGCTCGAGCGGGACGATCACCTGCCGCCTCTCGACGAGTTGCTGAGCGAACTGCAGCAGGCGCGGCGCATCGCCCGCGAGGTGCTCGGCGAGGAGGCGGCATGCGCCTGAACGAATGGCAGCGCGAGGTCGAGCGCTACTTGCTCGGCAACCAGTCGACGCCCGATGCCGCCCTCGCCGCCAGCCTGCTCGGCAGCGCCGCACTGAGCGCCGAACAGGGCCTGGCGATCTATCACAACGCCTATCGCGCACGCCTGCTCGAAGCCCTGCAGGGCGACTACGCGGCGATCCACGCCTGGCTCGGCGACGACGACTTTGAGCGCCTCGGCCGCGACTACCTCGACGCCCATCCCTCGGCGCACTTCAGCCTGCGCTGGCTGGGCGCCAACCTGGCCGGCTTCATCGAGCAGCACCTGGTCGCCGAGCAGGCTGCACCGCTGGCCGAACTGGCGCGCCTGGAATGGGCCTTCACCCTGGCCTTCGACGCCCACGATGCCGAGCTGCTGCGTGCCGAACACCTGGCGCAGCTGGCGGCACAGGACTGGCCGCTGCTGCGCGTGGCGCTGCAACCGAGCGTGCAATGGCTGACCCTGCAGCACAACAGCCTGGAGCTGTGGCGTGCCCTCAAGCACGAGCAGGCATTCCCGGGCAGTCATGCCCTGGAGCACGCCGAGACGTGCCTGATCTGGCGTGAGCAACTGGTCACCCGCTATCGCAGCCTCGACCCCGCGCAAGCGCAGGCCTTGCAGGCCATGGCCTGTGAGGGGCTGAACTTCGCCGAGCTGTGCGACAGCCTGCAGGAACTGGGGGAGCAGGCCCCTGTGCAGGCCGCACGCTGGCTGCACCAGTGGCTGAGTGACGGCCTGTTGGTGAAGGCGACCTAGCGCGGCAACGCCTCGAGCAGCGTCTGCAGGTCGCAGAAACTGCGCGTTGCCGGCGCCGGCTCGGGCCGGCGCAACAGCAGCACCGGCAGACCCAGCTCGCGCGCCACCTGCAGTTTCGGCTCGGTCGCCTGGCTGCCGCTGTTCTTGCTCACCAGCACGTCGCAGCGGATACGGGCGAACAGGGCACGCTCCTCGTCCAGCGAGAAAGGCCCGCGAGCCCCGATGATCTCCGCGCGGGGCGGCGCCGGCTCGCTCTGCAGGCAACGCACCGTCCAGTGCTGGTGCGCAGGAATCTCATGCAGATGCGCCAGCGGCTCGCGCCCGGAGGTGAAGAATGGCCGCTGGAAGGGTGCCAGGGCATGGCTGAGCCCGTCCCAGCCCTCCACTTCGCGCCAGTCGTCGCCGGCCGCAGGTTGCCAACCGGGGCGCCGCAGCGCCCAGCAGGGCACACCGCTGAGCACGGCGGCCCGTGCCGCGTTGGCGCTGATCTGCGCGGCGTAGGGATGGGTCAGGTCCAGCAGCAGTTCGATGCCTTCGGCGGCGATGAACGCGGCCAGCCCGTCGGCACCACCGAAGCCGCCCACCCGCACGCGACAGGGCAGGTCGTCCGGTACCCGGCCCAGGCCGGCCAGGCTGTACAGCGTTTCGGGGCCCAGCTGACGAGCCAGGCGCAGCGCCTCGCTGGTGCCGCCCAGCAGCAGGATGCGCGGCCTCACGGCTTGCGTACCGCCAGCAGGGTGATCGGCAACGCCGCCCGCCAGGTATCGAACCCGCCCAGCGGTTGCGCCTGCGCCACCGTCAGGCGCAGCAGCTCGCCGCCCTGCCGTTCGCGAAAGGCCACCAGCGCCGCCTCGCTCTGGATCGTCACCGCGTTGGCCAGCAGCCGCCCGCCCGGTTTGAGCGCGGCCCAGCACTGTTCCAGCAGCCCCGGCACGGTGACGCCGCCGCCGATGAAGATGGCATCCGCTGCCGGCAATCCGTCCAGGGCCTCCGGCGCATGCCCGGCCACCAGCTGCAGAGCGGGCACACCAAGGGCGTCGCGGTTGTGCCGGATATGCGCCTGACGGCCCTCGTTGGCCTCGATGGCGATGGCGCGGCAGGCGGGATGGGCGCGCATCCACTCGATGCCAATGGAGCCGCAGCCGGCGCCCACGTCCCACAGCAGCTCGCCGGGCAGCGGCGCCAGGCGCGCCAGGGTCACGGCGCGCACGTCGCGCTTGGTCAGCTGGCCGTCATGCCGATAGGCATCGTCAGGCAGGCCGCAGGTCGGCGGCAGCACCTGGGTCCCGGCGTCCGCCAGGCACTCCACGGCGAGCAGGTTGAGATCGGCCGCGCGCGGCAGGCTCCACTGCGCGGCCAGGCCATCGATACGGCGCTCCTCGGGCCCGCCGAGGTGCTCCAGCAGGGTCAGGCGACTGGCAGCGAAACCGCGCGCGCACAGCGCTGCGGCAACCTGGGCAGGCGTGTCGCCGTCGGCGCTCAACAGCAGCAGGCGCACACCGGGAAACAGGCGGGCATTGAGCGTGGCCAGCGGCCGGCCGACCAGCGAGACCACGTCCACCTCCTGCAGCGGCCAGCCCAGGCGCGCCGCCGCCAGCGACACCGATGACGGAGCCGGCAACACCTGCAGCTCATCGGCCGCCAATTGCCGCGTCAGGCTGGCCCCGACGCCGTAGAACATCGGATCGCCGCTGGCCAGCACGCATACCGCCTCGCCGCGCCGCGCCAGCAACGGCTGCAGGTCGAAGGGGCTCGGCCAGTGTTCCCGCTCGCCAGCGATGCACGGCGGCAGCAACGCCAGCTGGCGCGGCGCACCGACGATACGCGTGGCCGCCAGCAGGGCCCGCCGCGCAGCCTTGCCCAGGCCGGGGTAGCCGTCTTCGCCGATACCCACCAGGGTCAACCAGGGTTTCATCCACCTTCCTCGCAAGTAGCCGACAGGGCGCGTGTCGCGACGCCGCGCAAAGCGGGCATAATAGCGCCTTCGTCGGTGCCCCTTGTAAACGGGCCCAAGAGTCTGTTCACGATCTGCATGCGTCAGCCGCCGGTGGCTTTCCGAGCCTGGCGTTGCTGCAGTGGATCGTCGACAGCCTCGAAGAGGGAATCCGGAGCGATCAACCATCGCCACCGAGCTGCCCCCGCAACTGTAAACAGCGAGTCCGCTGCACATGCGCCACTGGGCAACCGGGAAGGCCGTAGCGGATGAAGACCTGTCAGCCAGGAGACCTGCCGACGAACGCTGGTCGCGAGTGCCAACATCGGGCGGGGTGTACCGATGCCATGAAACCCTCTCGACGGGTTTCGCTGGTCCGGTCGCCGCGTCGTTGTTGCTGGTGAACCCTGTGCGCGACTGTCCCCTCACCGCCGAACTGCCAACCCCTCGGGCTTCTGCCTGTCCGGGCCTGCTGCGCATCGTGCCCGCACTGGACGGCGGCATCTGCCGCGTCAAGCTGCCTGGCGGCGTGCTGCACAGTGCCCAGGCGCGTGCGATCGGAGAGGCTGCCCGGCGCTACGCCAGCGGTACCCTGGAGCTGACCAACCGCAGCAACCTGCAGATTCGCGGCGTGCTGCCCGGCCAGGAGAGCGCGTTGATCGGCGCACTGCTCGCTGCCGGTCTCGGTCCGCGCGTGGCCGCCGCCGACGACGTACGCAACCTCCTGCTCAGCCCTGCCGCTGGCCTCGACCCGCAGGCACGGATGGACGTTCGCCCGCTCGCCGGGCAACTCCTCGATCTGCTGCAGGACACCCCGGCGCTGCATGCCCTGTCAGCCAAGTTCGCCCTGCAGCTGGATGGCGGCGAAGCCCTGGCGATGCGCGAACACCCGCACGACCTGTGGCTGGCCGCCGCAGATGAACGCCACCTGTTGCTGGGCCTGGCCGGCTGCCCCAGCGACGCGCCGCTGGCGCGCATCGAAGCCGCGCAGGCGGTCGAGCTGGTGCACCAGCTGCTGCTGCTGTTCCTCGAACTGGCCACGCCCGAACAATCACGCATGCGCCAGCTGCTGGCGCAGCTCCCGGCCAGCGAACTGCTGCAGCGCCTGCAGGCACGCCTGGACTTCCCCCTGCAGCCGCCAACAGCCGACTGGCAGACGCCCGCAGGCGTCGAGCGGGCGCCCGCAGGGATTTATCCACAGGCCCGGGCCGGCCTGTGCATGGTCGTCGCCGGGGCCCAGCTGGGTCGCCTGCACGCCGAACAGCTGCTGGCCCTCGCCGAGCTGAGCGAGCGGTATGCCGGCGGTGAACTGCGCCTGACCCCCTGGCAGGGCCTGCTGCTGGGCAACGTGCCGCAGGCTGAGGCCGCAACCCTGAGCAACGCACTGGGCGAACTCGGCCTGCTGCACGAGGCCGGCGACCCACTGCTCGGGCTGGTCGCCTGCACCGGATCGGCCGCCTGCGCCCGTGGCCTGGCCGACAGCAAGCACCACGCGCTGCACCTGGCCGAGCTGCTGCGCGCCAACGGCGCCCGCCCGCAGACTCACCTCAGCGCCTGCCCGCGCAGTTGCGCCAGCGCGCGGGTACAGCCCTACACCCTGCTGGCCAGCACGCCCGATCACTACCAGCTCTATCAACGCACCCCCGAGGTGACCGGCTTCGGTCGCCTGCTGGTGCCGTCCATGACCATCGACGAGGCCGGCGCCTGGTTCGCCCGCCACCTTCCCGCAGGACTCCCTGATGCTTGATTACATCCGCGACGGCCAGGAAATCTACCGCCGCTCCTTCGCCACCATTCGCGCCGAGGCCAACCTGTCCGGCATTCCCGCCGACCTGGAGAAACTCGCCGTGCGGGTGATCCACGCCTGCGGCATGGTCGACGTGGTCGAGGACCTGCGCTTCTCCCCCGGAGCTGGCGCCGCCGGCCGCGCAGCCCTGCTGGCCGGCGCGCCGATCCTCTGCGATGCGCGCATGGTCGCCGAGGGCATCACCCGCCCGCGCCTGCCGGCGAACAATCCGGTGCTCTGCACCCTGCACGACGCCGGCGTGCCCGAACTCGCCCGTGAGGTCGGCAACACCCGCTCGGCGGTGGCCCTGGAACACTGGCGCGAACACCTGGAGGGCAGCGTGGTGGTGATCGGCAACGCCCCCACCGCGCTGTTCTACCTGCTGGAAATGCTCGACGCCGGCGCCGCGAAACCGGCGCTGATCATCGGCATGCCGGTGGGCTTCATCGGCGCCGCCGAATCCAAGGACGCCCTGGCCGCAGACAGCCGTGGCGTGCCCTATGTGATCGTGCGCGGTCGGCGCGGCGGCAGCGCCATGGCGGTGGCCGCGGTCAACGCGCTGGCCTCGGAGGTGGAGTGATGGCCGGTCGTCTGCTTGGTCTCGGCGTCGGCCCCGGCGACCCCGAGCTGCTCACCCTCAAGGCGCTGCGCCTGCTCAAGTCGGCGCCGGTGGTGGCCTACTTCGTGGCCAAGGCGAAACACAACGCCGGCCAGGGTGGCAACGCCTTCGGCATCATCGAGGCGCACCTGGACGACGCCCAGCAGCGCCTGCCGCTGGTCTACCCGGTGACCACCGAGAAGCTCGCCGCACCGCTGTCCTACGAGGATGTGATCGCCGATTTCTACGACACCTGCGCCGAACAGATCGCCCAGCTGCTGGACGCCGGCCAGGACGTGGCGGTGATCTGCGAGGGCGACCCGTTCTTCTACGGTTCCTACATGTACCTGCACGACCGCCTCGCCGAGCGCTACGACGTCGAGGTGGTGCCTGGTGTGTGTTCCATGCTCGGCTGCGCCTCGGTGCTGGGCACGCCGCTGGTGTACCGCAACCAGAGCCTGAGCGTGCTTTCCGGCGTGCTGCCGGAGGAAGAACTCGAACAGCGCCTGCGCGACGCCGAGGCCGCCGTTGTGATGAAGCTCGGGCGCAACTTCGACAAGGTCCGCCGCGTGCTGCGCAAGCTCGGCCTGGACGACCGTGCCCATTACGTCGAGCGCGCGACCATGGCCAGCCAGAAGATCGTCGCGCTGGACGAGGTGGAGCCGATGGATTCGCCGTACTTCTCGATGATTCTGGTGCCCGGCCAGAAATGGCGGGGGTGATCGATTCCCTGTGGGAGCGGAATGCGGCCCAGCCGCTCCTGGATTCGTAGGGTGGATGACGTTTTTCATCCACCATCGTGGCGGTGGATGGGTGAAGCGCCATCCACCCTACACGCTCCCCCAGCTCGCACGTAGCCCGGATGCAATCCGGGAAACACACACCCCGGATTTCATCCGGGCTACAGGATCTACCGCATGAACATCGTCATCCTCGGCAGCAGCGCGCTGGCCACTGCACAACGCCTCAAGACGCTTTATCCACAGGCGCTGATCCATGGCCTGCGCGGCCGGGTCGAGGCTGCCGAGCGTCACTACGACGACTTCGGCGACAGCCTGCGTGCGCTCTATCGGGCCGGGCAACCGCTGCTGGTGCTGTGCGCCGCCGGCATCGTCATCCGCAGCCTCGCCCCGCTGCTGGCGGAGAAGGGCAGCGAGCCACCGGTGCTGGCCCTCGCCGAAGACGGTAGCGCCGTGGTGCCACTGCTCGGTGGCCTGGCCGGGGTCAATCGCCTGGCCCGCGAGATCGCTGCACACCTGGAGGTCACGCCGGCGATCACCACCAGCGGCGAGCTGCGCTTCGGCACCTGCCTGCTGGAGCCGCCGGCCGGCTACGCCCTGGCCGACCTGCAACAGGGCAAGCGCTTCGTCAGCGACCTGCTCGGCGGCGAAACGGTGCGCATCGAAGGCCAGGCGCCCTGGCTGGAGGCCGCCCAGCTGCCTGTGGATAACGCTGCGAAGCGGGTTATCCACATCACCCAGCAGGCCCGCCCGGCGCAGCCCGACGAGCTGCTGATCCATCCGCGCAGCGTCGCCGTGCTGGTCGAGCGAACCGACGACCAACTGGCGGCACGCATTCACCGGGCGCTGAGCGCCGCCAACCTGGCGCCACAGGCCCTGGCCGCTCTGCTTGCGGACAAGGCCCGGATGGCCGATGCCGAACTGCACGCAGCCGCGCGCGAGCTGAACCTGCCGCTGCGCTTCATTCACGGCGCAAGCGCAGAACTGCCCGCCCGGCAGCTCGCCGGCGACGGCCTGCGCCTGCTGCTGGCCGAGCAGCCGCTGGATGTCGAACGCCTTGGCCAGCGTCGTGGCCGCCTCAGCGTGGTCGGCCTCGGCCCTGGCGCCGCCGAGCACATGACCCCCGCCGTGCGCCGCGCCCTGGACGAGGCCGAAGACCTGCTCGGCTACGACACCTACGTGAAGATGGCCGGCCCGCTGCGCGCCGACCAGCGCCTGCACCCCAGCGACAACCGCGAGGAACTGCAGCGCGCCGCCCATGCCTTCGAGCTGGCTGCCACGGGCCGGCGGGTGGTGATGATCTCTTCGGGCGACCCCGGCGTGTTCGCCATGGCCGCCGCCGTGATGGAAGCGCTGGAAAGCCCGCAGAGCGAGGCCTGGCGCGGGGTCGAACTGGAGGTGCTGCCGGGCGTCTCGGCTGCCCTGGCCACCGCCGCCAAGGCCGGTGCGCCGCTGGGCCATGACTTCTGCCTTATCTCCCTGTCCGACAACCTCAAACCCTGGGCGGTGATCGAGCAGCGCCTGCAGCACGCCGCCGCCGCGGATCTGGCCATGGCCTTCTACAACCCGATTTCCAGGGCCCGCCCCTGGCAGCTCGGCCGCGCGCTGGAACTGCTGCGCCAGCACCGTGCGGCGGAAACCCTGGTGGTGCTCGGCCGCGACATTGGCCGCCCGGCCGAAGCGCTGCGCAGCCTCACCTTGGGCGAGCTGACCCCGGAGATGGTCGACATGCGCACCCTGGTGATCATCGGCTCCAGCCAGACCCGCCGCTTCCCCCGCGCCGAGGGCGGCGACTGGGTCTACACACCGCGCTGGTACCCCGCGCAGGCCGACTAGACCATCGTCCTCAAGCAGTATTGCCAAGCGTTCGTAGGAGCGGATTTATCCGCGAATTTCGCGGCTGAAGCCGCTCCTACGGATCAAGGCGCCTGTTTTTATTCACAGCCCCTGCCATCTGCACAAACGTTCTAGGAATGCCCGGCAAACGGGTTAAGCTCGGGCGTTCCACTTTCCACTGTGAGCCGGGCGATGAACGCGCAATCATGGGTCGACCTCAAGCAGGATGCCGATACCGGCATCGAGGTGATCCGCGCGCATTTCGAGGGGCATGCCTACGATCCGCACTGGCACGACAGCTACCTGATCGGTTTCACCGAGCAGGGCGTGCAGCAGTTCAATTGCCGCCGCGCCCTGTTCAGCAGCGTGCCGGGGCAGACCTTCTTCCTCGAGCCCGGCGACATTCATGACGGCAACGCCCCGGCGCCAGGGGGCTTCACCTACTCCACGCTGTACCTGGAACCGGCCTGGCTCCAAGGCGCCTTGCCGGCGCTGTTCGAACAGGCTCCCGTCGACTGCCTGCCCAGCGTGCCACGCACCCAGCCGGACGACCCCGGCCTGCTGCCGCACATCGCCAACGCCCTGCAGGCGCTGCGCGAGGGCGAGCCGCGCATGGTCCGCGATGCGGCCCTGGATGGCCTGCTCGAACGCCTATCGCGCAACCTGCAATGGCGCCAGCGCATGCAGGGCAACCCGCAGATTCCCGGCGTGGCCCTGCGCGCACGCGACTACCTGCACGCGCACTTCCACGAGAACATCGGCCTCGGTGAACTGGCCCGGGTCTGCGGCGTGGACCGCTTCCACCTCACGCGAGCCTTCAAGGCCGCCTTCGGCATCGCCCCGCACGGCTACCTGATCCAGTTGCGCCTGGTGCGCGCGCGCCGCTTACTGGCCCTCGGCAGTGCGCCCGCCGACGTCGCCAGCGACCTGGGCTTCGCCGACCAGAGCCACCTCGGCCGCTGGTTCCGCCGCGCCAATGGTGTCACCCCCGGCGCCTACCGCAGCCTCTGCACAAAGCTTCAAGACCGCTGAGCGGGGCCACTGGACAATCGCCACCATGACCCGACATGGAGCGATCATCGATGCCCCTCACCGCACCAGGGCCCCGGCCATGAACCAGTGGCTGCCCTTCATCCTCTTCGCCTCGGCGGCTTCGATCACCCCGGGGCCGACCAACCTGCTGATCCTCGGCAGCGCCTCGCGTTTCGGCCTGCCCATTGCCCTGACCATCGCCCTCGGCGCCAGCCTGGGTGCCAGTCTCATGCTGCTGGTGGTCGGCCTCGGCCTGGGCGAGCTG
Organism: Ectopseudomonas khazarica; assembly: GCF_017915135.1. NCBI lineage: Bacteria > Pseudomonadati > Pseudomonadota > Gammaproteobacteria > Pseudomonadales > Pseudomonadaceae > Ectopseudomonas > Ectopseudomonas khazarica. The sequence continues at coordinate 5,338,896 of NZ_CP068551.1, forward strand.
CTGGCGCGCACGCCGCTGCTGCAAACGGCGATGACCTGGGCCGGCGCCGCCTGGATCAGCTGGATGGCCTGCAAGCTGATGCGCCGCGACGCGGCCGGTATCGAGGCACGGCCCATCGAGCGACGCCAGGGGTTCGTCCAGGGCGCCGTCCTGCAACTGATCAACCCCAAGACCTGGCTGATGACCCTCTCGGTCACGGCAATATTTCTCGATGGCCAGGCTTCACCAAGCCGCGTGACCATCCATGCCGCGCTGTTCCTGCTGGTCTCCACACCCTGCCTGCTCAGCTGGGGCCTGCTCGGCGCCGGCAGCGCCCGCCTGCTGCGGCAACCGTCGCGACTGCTGCTGTTCAACCGGGCCATGGCGCTGTTGCTGCTGGCATCGGTGTGGCTGCCGTTGCTGATGGATCGATGAAGCACAGTGCGCATGCGCTGACGGTGGATCGGTGAAGCGTGATCCACCCTACGACGACATGGCGCCCTGGCGACGAAAAGCGCCGGGAGCGACACCGAACCGCTGGCGAAACAGCTTGCCCAGGTGGCTGGCGTCGCTGGCACCGATCTCGTCGGCGATCTGCGCCAGGCTGTGACTGGAGTTGAGCAGGCGCCAGCGCACGTGTTGCAGGCGCAGCTCGTTCCAGTACTCGCGGGCACTCATGCCCTGGCGGGCGCGGAACAGGCGGTCGAGCTGCCGGCGACTGATACCGACACTGGCCGCCAGTTGCTCGATACCGTCGGCGCTGGCCAGGCCGTGACGCATCAGGGCGATGGCACGGTCGACATGACGTTCGCCGCTGGACGTTCCATGCAGCGAGCGCAGCGCGTGCTGGCCACTGCGCGTCTCGTCCACCAGCATGTCGGCCAGGCCCTTGAGCGCCCGCGCCCGTCCGCTGCCACGGGCCAGCAACTCCACCGCCAGATCGATGGCCGCCGTGCCCCCGGCACAGGAAATCCGCTCGGAATCGATGCTGTACAGGCGCTCGTGCGCCAGCCGCAGGTGGGCGAAGCTGGCGCGAAACTCCGCCTGGTGACGCCAGTGCACCGCGACCTGATGGCCATCGAGCAGGCCACAGGCGGCCAGCAGGAAACTGGCGTTGTCGATCGCCACCAGCTTCACCCCGGCACGTACGGCGCGGCGCAACAGGGCCCGGTAGGCCGGCGCCAGCGCCGCCGTGGCCTGCGCGTTACGCCCGCCGAACAGCACCAGATAGTCGTGCTCGGCCAGCGTCAGCTCCTGCGGCGTGGCCTCGATTCGCAACGCCGCACCGCTGCTCGACGACACATGCCCCGGCTGCAGGCCGAGAATGGTCCAGGTGCAGTAGCGCTGACGGCTGTAATCCTCGTCGTCGGCGCTGAAGCGCAACTTGTCGAGAAAGCCGCCGAACGGCAGCAGGGCGAACTCCGGCAGAGGCAGCAGGAGGAAGCGCAGGTCAGGGCGTTGCGACATGAGTCGTCCAGAATCGACTGGTAGATGACCAGAATCTACCTCATTACTGACTGCAGCGCTGAGTAGACTGGCCACCTTCCCAGGAGACCCACATGGCCCTCGAACTCTGGCTCGTCTACTTCGTCGCAACCCTCGGCCTGGCGCTGACGCCCGGCCCCAACAGCCTGCTGGCGCTGACCCATGGCGGGCTGTACGGCGCACGCATGGCGCTGGCGACCATCCTCGGCGGCGTGGTCGGCTTCGGCACGCTGATCGCCCTGGCCATGTTCGGCCTTGGCGCCCTGCTCAAGACCGCACCCACCGCGCTGCTGGCACTCAAGTGGATCGGCGGCGCCTACCTGGTGTGGCTCGGCATCCAGCTCTGGCGCGCCCCGCCGATGAACCTGACGCTGGCCGACAGCGGCGTGCGCCCCAGCGCCGGGCGACTGTTTCGCCAGGGCCTGCTGTCGGCCTTGTCGAACCCCAAGGTGATTCTGTTCTACGGCGCCTTCCTGCCGCAGTTCCTCGACCCCCAGCGCGGCCTGGCCGTGCAGTTCGTGGTGATGGCGGCGACCTTCGCCGTGGTCGAGTTCCTCGTCGAACTGCTGCTGGCCCTGACCGCCGTGCGCGTACGCCCCTGGCTGCAACGCGGCGGCCACACCTTCAACCGCAGCTGCGGCACGCTGTTCGTGCTGATCGGCATGGCGCTGCCATTGGCACGCTGAGGCGAGCGCCTGGCTGCAGCGCTTCAGGCACCTCGTCCACTCAGGCCTTGAGCGCCTCGCCAACCGCGTAGTAGTGCCCGCCCGCCACATGATGCAGGCTGCGCAGGTTCGGGTCGGCCGTTTCGAAGTGCCAGCGGCCATCGCGGAACACCCGCTCGTCGGCCCAGGCGGCGATCACCTCGCCAATGAACAGGTCGTAGGCCTGCTGGTTATGCGGCTCATTGATCATCCGGCAGACCAGCCAGGCCGAGCAGCCGGCAACCAAGGGCACATCGTGGCCTGCCATCTCGAACAGGTCGACCCCGGCGTGCGCCAGCTTCGCCGGGTCATCGCCAAGGCTGGCATTGCCCACCGCCTGGGTCAGCTGCAGCTGCGCCACGGTCGGCACCTGAACGGCGAACAGGCCACTGCCCTCGACCAGCGCACGGGTGCGGGTGGCCTTGTCCAGCACCAGGCTCAGCTTCGGTGGGTCGAAATCCAGCGCACAGCACCAGGCCGCCGCCATGACGTTATCCACAGCCTGGTGACGTGCGGACACCAGCACGGTGGGGCCGTGGTTGAGCAGGCGGTAAGCCTTGGCCAGATCGACCGGACGAATGGACGCGCTCATGCAGACTCCTGAAAGCGAAAAAGGCGCCTGCATGCTGGTCCGTACGGACCAGCATCGCAAGCGCCCGGATGCAGCGGATCGGGATCAGAACTCCTGCACGGTCGGACGCAGGACGATCTCGTTGATATCCACATCCGCCGGCTGCTCGATGGCATAGGCGATGGCGCGGGCCACCGAATCCGCCGGGATGGCCTGCTTGTAGAAGTCGACGACGAAGTCGCGGCTCTGCTGGTGCGAGCTGCCGAACTTCAGCTCGGAGTCCACCGCACCCGGCTCGATGGTGGTGGTACGGATGCTGCCGCCGACCTCGTGACGCAGGCCCTCGGAGATGGCGCGCACGGCGAACTTGGTGCCGCTGTACACGGTACCGCCCGGGCTGAACACCTTGATCCCGGCCACCGAGGCGATGTTGATGAAATGCCCGGCGTTCTGCTGCTGGAACACCGGCAGCGCAGCGGCGATGCCATACAGCACACCCTTGATGTTGATGTCGATCATGCGATCCCACTCGTCGGTGCGCAGATCGCTCATCGGCGCAATGGCCATCAACCCGGCGTTGTTGACCAGCACGTCGACCCGGCCGTAGGTATCCACGGCACCCTGGATCAGGGCCTTGACCTCATCGGCACGCGTGACGTCGGTCTGGTAGGCGACCGCCTCGCCACCGGCAGCGACCAGTTCGCCGACCAGTTGTTCGAGGCGCTCCTTGCGCCGTGCAGCCAGCACCACCTTGGCGCCCAGTTTGCTCAGATGACGTGCGCTGGCTTCGCCCAGACCGCTGCTGGCGCCGGTAATGACCACGACCTTGCCGGAAATGTTGTTGCTCATCGGTAAGCCTCTCTTTCGGATTCGTTGAAGTGTCCGCGCCGTATGCCGGACATGGGCTCACACTAGAGGCGATTTTCGTTTCAATGAATGGAAGTGTTTGGATTAGGCTATTCCACATTCTGGAATACAAAGGCGTAGCGACATGCTCAACCGCATGGAGATGATCCGCATCTTCTGCAGCGCGGCCGACTGCAGCAATTTCCGCGAGGCAGCGACGCGGCTCGGCGTCTCCCCGCAGGCCGTGACGCGCGCGATCAAGGCGCTGGAGGAAGAGCTGGGCGAGATTCTCTTCCACCGCAACACCCGCCAGGTACACATCACCGCCTTCGGCGAGGCCTATGCCGTGCGGGCACGGCAGACGCTGGAAGGCTTCGACTCGCTGTTTCGTGGCCATCGCGCCGATACCGAGTCGGGCTTCAGCGGGCGTGTCGGCATCACCGCGCCACAGGCGATCGGCAAGCGCTTTCTGGTCGGCTTCCTGCAGCCCCTGCTCAAGCGCCACCCGCACCTGCAGCTGACCCTGCGCCTGGAGGACGAGATCACCGACGCGGTCGATGCGCAGATCGATATCGGCATCCGTATCGGCTCGTTGCGCGACAGCCGCTACGTCGCCCGCACCCTGGCGCCCGTGCCGCTGCAGGTGGTGGCCACGCCCGAACTGATTGCCACTACCGGCAGCCCGCGCACGCTAGCCGAGTTGCAGCAACGCCCGCTCTCGGTACTGATCGACCGCAAGAGCGGCCGGCCCTGGCCCTGGACCTTCGCGGACGGCCCAAGCCTGCTTCCCGCCAACCCGGCACTGACCTGCGACGACCCCGAAGCCGAGCTGGAAGTCGTGCTCGCCGGCCTGGCCTACGGGCAGCTGCCCGCCTACCTGGCCCAGCCGCACCTGGAGAGCGGCCGCCTGCAGGCCGTGATGGCGCAGCAGGCCCCCGCCCCCTGGCAGCTGTTCATCTACCGCCCGCAACAAGGCCCCGTATCGCCCAGAGTGCGCCTGGTATTCGATCACCTGCGCGCCTGCTTTTCCGACCCGGCGCAGTTCCCCCAGGGCTGAAGTCGCTCAGAGCAACGCCACCGTCGTGTCGGACTGCCACGCACGGCAACTGCACCGAGTAGCGGGAGGCACACGCCTCTGCACGAAAGTGGACCAAGCAGAATTGGGTGAAATGGATCTATGTGACTGGCCCACCGGTGCGTAGATTTCTCTTCACCGGGCCGTTGTGGTTCTGCCAGTCGCAGAGACGCATCGGTTTCTTCTCGACTCGGATTAAGGGTGAAAACCGTGAGCCAGCGTCTCGACTACTTCAAACTCTCCCCGAAGGCCTCCAGCAAGTACGCGGAATTTTCCACCCTGCTGAGCAAGACGCCGTTCCTCACCGAACTCGCCCACCTGGTCACCCTGCGCGCCTCGCAGATCAACGGCTGCGCCTTCTGCGTGGACATGCACGTCAAGGAGGCGAAGATTCACGGCGAACGCGAACTGCGCCTGCACCATGTCGCCGTCTGGCGCGAATCGCCGCTGTTCTCCGACCGCGAGCGGGCTGCCCTGGAGTGGACCGAAGCCCTGACCGTCCTGTCGCCGCACGGCGTCAGCGATGCCATCTACAACAGCGTGCGTGAGCAGTTCTCCGAGCAGGAGCTGGCCGATCTGTCCCTGCTGGTGGTGGCCATCAACGGCTGGAACCGCCTCAGCGTGGCCTTCCGCAACGTCCCCGGCTCCGCCGACAAGCTGTACGGACTGGACAAGGCCGGTCTGGCCTGAGGGCCCGTCTACAGGGCGAGGTCGGCCATAGCCCGAGCGCCCCGTGGCTCCCTGAGCGTAGCGCGAGTGACGAGCCCGTCGGTGGTGACCAATCCCCGGTGGCATCCATCAGACACACTCGCTGTCCGCTCAACGGAGCCCTTGCATGCCGCCCCTGCCACTTTCCCGCCAACCTGCCCGACTCACCCTGCTGGCGCTCGCCAGCCTGGGCATCAATCACGCCCTGGCCGACGCACCTGTGCAGCTCGATGCACTGCACATCAGCGCAACACCGGTCAGTGAAGCGGACGCCGCGCGCAAGACGCTCGAGCGCGTATCCGGTGCCACCAACCTGGTAGACATGGACCAGGTCGAGCAGGGCCGCGTGGCCGGTGTCGCCGACGTGCTGGCCTACCAGCCGGGCGTCTACGCGCAGTCGCCGGGCAACGAAGGCGTGAAGATCAGCATGCGGGGTTCCGGCATCAACCGTGGCCCCGGCGCCCATGCCTCCGGCACGCACATCCTGCTCGACGGCCTGCCGCTGACCGGCTCCGGTGGCACCCCCTACGAGCTGCTGGAACCCCTGTGGATAAGTCGCGCGGAAGTCCTGCGCGGCGCCAACGGCTTCGAACGCGGCGCGCTGGCCCTCGGCGGTGCGATCGACTACATCAGCCACACCGGCTACAGCGCACCCAAGCTGCAACTGCGTTACGAGGCCGGCAGCCATGGCTACCAGAAACGCAGTATCGCCTCGGGCCAGGTGCTGGGCGATGTCGACTACTACCTCAACCTCACCGACAGCCACTACGACGGCTATCAGGATCACGCCTCCGGACAGGGCAAGGGCATTGCCGGCAACGTCGGCTATCGCCTCAACGACAGCCTGGAAACGCGCTTCTACCTGCGCTACCGCGAGACCGAGCACGACACGCCGGGGCGCCTGAGCAAGGCACAGATCAAGCACGATCCGCGCGATGCCGCAGCCGCGAACCTGCGCATCGACGCCCACCGAGACCAGCCTGGCAGCACCTGGCTGGCCAACAAGACCACCTGGTACCTGGACGACGACGCCACCCTGGTCGCCGGCCTGGCGTACCACCACTACCCGATGGATATCGTCGAGAGCCCCTACCGCAACAGTGCCTACCGTGTCCGCGTCGACTACAGCGACATCAGCGCCACGCTGAACTACACACGCCGCCACAGCCTGTTCGGTCTGGACAGCAGCACCAGCGTCGGCCTGCGCAGCACCCGCAACCTGCCCGGCAGCAAAGCGCGAGAGAACGCCACGCAACCGCTGACCGTCGATGGCAACACCTACCCGGCCGGCACCCTGATGCGCGAATACATCCACCAGGGTTCGGACAACACGCTGCACATCAGCAACGAACTGCAGCTACGCCCCGAGCTGTGGCTGGATACCGGCCTGGCGCTGATCAATACCCGGCGCAAGGTCGAGGTGACCGCTCCGGCCAATCCCTACAGGCTCGACACCGACACCTGGGACTACGCTCCCCGCATCGGCCTGCGCTACCAGCTCGCCCCCGCCGTACAGCTGTATGGCAACATCAGCCGCTCGGTGGAACCAGCGCATGCCTGGTCGATGATCTGGAGCTCGAACGACTATTTTCCGGCCGGCAGCGGCCCGGCGACAGGTCGCTACCGCGCCCCGGTCTCTCTGGATAACCAGACGGCAACGACGTTCGAAGTCGGTGGTCGTGGCGATTCGCCGCTCGGCCAATGGGACCTGGCGCTCTACCACGCGCAAGTACGCCACGAGTTGCTCAGCGTCGAAGTCGCCCCAGCAGTCACCCGTGAGTCCAACGCCAGCCCCACCGTGCACCAGGGCATCGAAGCCGGCCTGAACAGCCTGCTCTGGCAAGACCACGGCAGCGCCCTGAGCCTGCGTCAGGCCTACACCTTCAGCGACTTCCACTACCGCGATGACGACAGCTTCGGCGACAATCGCCTGCCTGGCCTGCCGCGCCACTACTACCAGGCCGAACTGCGCTACGACCACCCGAGCGGCTTCTATGCCGGGGTGAATACCCGGTACGCCTCCAGGGTCGCGGTGGACTACGCCAACTCCTACTACGCCGACGCCTATGCCCTCTTCGGCGCCACCCTCGGCTACACCTCGCCGAAGGACGACTGGCAGGCCTGGCTCGACCTGCGCAACCTCACCGACAAGCGCTACGCCGCCACCGTCACTCCCGGCTATGACGACAAGGGCGCGGACGCCGCGCGCTCCACGCCCGGGGAAGGGTTCGGGGTATACACGGGGGTTTCCTGGAGCTGGCTGTAAACCGCCCTGCTCGCCGGTGGATGACGCTATTTGCATCCACCCATCGGACTCCTGAGTCCACAATTGGCGGACATGAAAAGCGCTGTCCGCCCTACGCATGACCCGGCATAGCGTGGACAACGCGAAGCTTGTCCTCCAACGAAGCGCCAACACGCCGACGATAACAACGCACGGCAAGCGCCGGGTTATAGTCCGGCTCTGTCCGTGAGGTCCGTGATGAGCCAACCCTATACCACCTACTACCTGGAGATGACCCGCGCCGAACAGCTGCGCGCCAAGGCGCCACGCAGCGAACTGCAGATCGTCGAATGCGAGGAGCCACAAGGCGCGTTCAACCGTTTTCTCTACCAGTTGGTCGGTTCGGCCTGGGAATGGGGTGATCTGGACGACTGGGACGACGCGCAGTGGCAGGCCATGGTGGAGAACCCGGCGCACCGCACCTGGGTGGCGTACCACCGTGGCGCCATCGCCGGTTACTACGAGCTGCTGCGCCCCGATGGTCACAACACCGAAATCCGCTATTTCGGCCTGGCCCCGCAGTTTCTCGACCGTGGCTTCGGCGGCGCCCTGCTCAGCCACGCCATCGCTTCCGCATGGCAGTGGCCCGGTACCGAACGTGTCTGGGTACACACCTGCACCTTCGACCATCCAGCTGCACTGGCCAACTATCAGGCACGAGGGATGCGGGTCTATCAGGAAGAGATCAACAACGCCGATTGAGTCATTGACCGGCAACGGAGCGAGAACAGCATGGACTGCATGATCAGACCGGCGACACAGGACGATGCGGCAGCGATCAGTCGAGTCGTGATTGCCACGTTACGCGAGTCGAACGCCCGGGACTATGCACCCGAGGTGATCTCTCGGATCGAGCAAAGCTTCACACCTCAAGCCGTGGCTGCACTGCTCGGCACGCGCAGGGTCTTCGTCGCCTCGCTGCACGGAATGCCGATCGCCACCGCCAGCCTCGATGGCGAGGTGGTCAGGACGGTCTTCGTCGATCCGGCGTACCAGGGCGGCGGAGTGGGTCGCCGACTGATGGAAGCGCTCCACGCCGAAGCGCTGAACCTCGGCATGGCCAAGCTGCTGGTGCCGTCGTCGCTGACTGCCGAAAGCTTCTACGCAGGCCTCGGTTACCGCAAGGTACGTGATGAATTCCATGGGGCGGAACGCACCGTGGTGATGGAAAAGACGCTGCCGGCTTGTGGATAACGCTTCGCTGCCCAGCATTCTTGCGCGGAAGCAGCCTGGTCAAGCAAGAAGGTGGACGACGCTCTTCATCCCCCCATCGGATTCCTGAGTCCACATATTGGCGGACATGAAAAGCGATGTCCGCCCTACGCATGACCCGGCGCAGGGCGAACAACGCCCCCTCACCTCAAGCCTGCACCGTCCCTTCCTTGCGCAGCAGGTAGCTGTCCATGATCCAGCCGTTACGCTCGCGCGCCTCGGCGCGGATGACGGCGATCTTGTCGGCCAGTTCGTCCAGCGGGCCGGCCATGAGGATTTCGTCGGCGGTGCCGACGTAGGCGCCCCAGTAGATGGTCAGGCCCTGGCCGGTGAAGCGGCGATAGGTGTCCTTGGCGTCGAGCATCACCGCCACGCTGTCCACACCCTGCGGCCAGCCTTCGGCGAGCAGGCGGCCGGTGGTGATTTCCACGGCGCGGCCGATGCTGTTGAGCGGGATGCGATGGCGTGCGGTGAGCGCCTGCAGGCTGGTGATACCGGGGATCACGTCGTAGGCGAAGTCACTGCGGCGGGCAGCGATGGCCTCGATGATGCGGATGCTGCTGTCGTACAGCGACGGGTCGCCCCAGACCATGAAGGCGGCGGTCTCGCCGTCCGCCATCTGCTCGTCGAGCAACTGCTCGAATACCGCCTGCTTGTCGCGGTTGAGCTCGTCGACGCTGGCGCGGTAGTCGGCGGCCTCGCGCTCGCGCTCCGGCTGCTGGCCCTCGGCGAAACGCGGCGTGTGGCCATCGAGAAAGCGTGCGCAGATCTCACGACGCAGGGCATTGAGCTTGTGCTTCGCCGCGCCCTTGTCCATCAGGAAGATCACGTCACTGCGGCGCAGCGCCTTGATCGCCTGGTAGGTGATGTAGTCCGGGTCGCCGGCGCCGATGCCGACCAGCAGCAGGGTTTTCATGGGGTTCTCCAGGGAATGGACAACCCGTAGGAGCCGGCTTGCCGGCGATCATCGCCCGCCAGCGGGCTCCTACAGGGTAGTAAGTCATCGATGTGCTGGTAATCGGCGCCCAGCTGGCGCGCCAGCTCGCGGCCGCGACCGAGGCGGATCGGCGCGCGTTCGCTGTCGATCAGCAGGGTCGGGCAGCCCAGTGGGTGCATGGCCGGCCAGTCGCGCAGGCGGCCGTCGGTGAGGATCAGCAGGCGCTGCTGTTCGGCGGGCTTCTGTCGCCGCCGCCGCACCAGCCAGTCACCGGCCTGCTGCAGTGCATCGAGCAGTGGCGTACCGCCGCCGGCGCCGAGTTGCTGCAGCCAGGCATGCAGTTCGGCGCTGGCCTTGCGCCCCTGCCACAGCCACTGCGCCTCGCGGCCGCCGGCCTGCAGCACGGCCAGGCGCGCACGCTGACGGTAGGCGCTGTCGAACAGCTCGGCGAGCAGGCCCTTGCTCAGGCTCAGCGCACCATGGCGGCGGGTCGAGGCAGAAGCATCCACCAGCACCAGCCAGAGTTCATCGGCCTGACGGCTGCGCGGCCGCAGCACCAGGTGCTCGCGGCGTAGCGGGCGACCATGGCGCAGGCTCGCCGGCCAGTCGATGCGGCCGTGCGCACCCGCCCGCGCGGCGCCGCGCAAGCCGCCGCCGAGTCGTCCGGGCCGTTTGCCGGCATCCGCGCCTGTGGCGTTGCGCGGGCGGATGCTCAGGGCTTTTTTGTCCAGCGCGGCGGCACCCGCCGCTCACCCATGGCCTGCACCTGCGCCGGCAACTCGCCCCATTGGCCTTCGCCCTGCTGTGGCGGCTGCTCGGATTGCTGCGCCTGCGGCCGCTCGGGCGGCGTGGCGGCAGGCGCTTGTGGTGCCTGCTGGCGACGGCGATGACGCAGGACGAAGTCCTCCACCGCGTCGATATCCACAGGCTCGATGGCCCCGGCACCCCGCCAGGCGGCATGGGCGCGGGCGGCGCGCAGCCAGACCAGGTCGGCGCGCAGGCCGTCGACGCCTGCCGCGAAGCAGCGCTGGCTGATCTCGCCCAGCGACGCATCATCCAGGGCAATGGCGGCTAGCTGTTGGCGGGCGCTCTGGCAACGCGTCGCCAGGGCCTGTTGTTCAGCTTGCCAACGCTGTACGAAGGCATCCGGAGACGCATCGAAGGCCAGGCGCCGACGAACGATCTCGGCGCGCTCGACCGGCTGCGGCTGGCCGTCCAGCGCCAGGTTGAGACCGAAGCGGTCAAGCAGCTGCGGGCGCAGCTCGCCTTCCTCGACGTTCATGGTGCCGATCAGCACGAAGCGCGCGGCGTGGCGATGGGAGATGCCATCTCGCTCGACATGGTTGACCCCGCTGGCAGCGGCATCGAGCAGCAGGTCGACCAGATGATCGGGCAGCAGGTTGACCTCATCGACATACAGCACGCCGCCATCGGCGCGCGCCAGCAAACCCGGGGAAAAGCGCGCCTGGCCCTGACCCAGCGCAGCGTCCAGATCCAGAGTGCCGACGATACGTTCCTCGCTGGCGCCAAGCGGCAGAGTGACGAAACGCCCGCCGTCGAGCAGATCGGCCAGGCCACGGGCCAGGGTGGACTTGGCCATGCCGCGCGGGCCTTCGATCAGCACCCCGCCGATGGCCGGGTCGATGGCCGCCAGGCACAGCGCCAGCTTCAGCGAGTCGGCGCCGACCACGGCGGCAAGGGGGAAGTGATGTTCGGTCATGGCGGCATTCACTGGCGGCAAAGATCGGCATTGTAGACCAGAGCCCTCGGCCACTGGCGTTTCACAACACCTCGTGCAGCCAGCCAGCGGCCGTCCACTGCAGGCGGTCGGTCAAGGCCAATGCGTCGAGAAAGGCGCCGTCATGGGAAACCACCAGCAGCGCCCCTCGATAGGCCCGCAGAAAGCGCTCCAGCGCCAGGCGCGAGTCGAGGTCGATTGAGTTGTCCGGCTCATCCAGCATCAGCAGTCGGGGCTGTGGCTCACGGGCCAGGACCCCGGCCAGCGCCACCTTCAGGCGCTGACCGCCACTGAGCCTGGCACAGGGCAACAACGCGGCATCAGGGCCGATGCCCAGGTGATCCAGGCGGGTACGCAGCACGCTCTGCGCGCTGCCGGGTGCCAGGCGGTGCAGATGTTCCAGCGCCGATTCCTGCGGCGCCAAACCATGCAGTTCCTGGTCGAGCAACGCCCAGGGCACCTCGACCCGACACTCGCCCGAGCGCGCGGCCAGGCGACCGCTGAGCACCGCCAGCAGGCTCGACTTGCCGCAGCCGTTGGGGCCCACGATAGCCATCCGCCGCGAGCCGAACAGCTCGACATCCGGCAACGGCGCCGAGCCGAACGGCAGGCGCAGATCACGCCAGGACAGAACCCGGCGTCCCGGCGGCAGCGGCGCCGCCTGCCCGTGCAGGGTCACCTCCCGCTCCTCGTCCAGCGCCGCCGCGGCGTCGCGCACCTGCTCGTCGAGCTTCTGGCGCTGCGCCTGCAAACGCGTGGCAACGCGCCCGGCGCTGCTCTCGCTGCGGTTCTTCTGCGTGCCCAGGAGGATTTTCGCCTGGTTGCTGTCCTTGCCCTGGCGCAGGCCGCTGGCCATGCGCTGCTGCTGACGCTCATGCTGCTGGCGCAACGCCCGCTCACCTCGCTTGCGCTCGACACGGGCGCTGCTCAAGGTCTGCCACGCAGCCTCGCGCTCCTGCTCACGGCTCGCCTGATAGAAGGAATAGTCACCGCCGTAGCTGCGCAAGCCGGAAGCCGACAGCTCGACGATACGCTGCATGCCCGCCAGCAAGTCACGGTCATGGCTGATCAGCAGCACGCCGCCGCGCCGACTCGCCAGGCGCTGGCCCAGGCGCGAGCGGCTGGCCTGGTCGAGGTGGTTGCCGGGCTCGTCGAGAATCAGCAGATCGGCATCCGCCTGCAGCGCGCCAAGCAGGGCAATGCGGCTGCATTCCCCGCCGCTCAGCTGCGCCGCCGGCGTCTGTACATCGAGGTGACCGAGGCCCTCCTCATGCAAGGCAGCTTGCAGCCGCTCGACCAGGTCCCAGCGCCCTTCGAGGCGCTCGATATCGTCCTCATGCGGCTGACCACGCATGACCCGCTGCATGGCATCGAACCAGTGTGCGCAACCCGCCAGGTCGACGACACGGGCGTCGGCGGCGGCCACGATGCGTTGCGGCAGGTAGGCGATACGCCCCTGTCGCACGACACGCCCCTCGCTGGGCTGCAGGTCACCGGCCAGCAAGCGGCCGAGCAGCGTCTTGCCAACGCCATTGCGTCCGACCAGACCCGTGTGACGGTCATCGAATACTTCGCTGAGCCCCTCGAACAGCATGACGCCATCGGCAAAGCGAAAAGAAACGCGCTCGAGCGCGATATGCGGGGAATCGGTCATCCATGCCTCCAGGCAATGCCGTGAGTACGCGCGGGCTGAAGCCGCGATCGATCACTGGTCGTGCGGACACGACGGCATTACTGACGCATTGGACGAGACTCCGACATGAAATGAGCGCTCAGGGTAAGACCCCGAGGCATCCGCGACAAGTGTTGGGTCAGCGAGGAGAAGTGTTCCGTGCCCAAGTAGTGGCGACTTGATCTGTGCCTGCTGTGGATAACTCCATCCCCTGAGTCACCCGCAAGCCGCCAGACAAGGTAGCCCGGATGAAATCCGGGAATGCGGGGTCAGGCAAACGGAAACCGTTTCAGGAGCCGCCATACCCCGTAGGGTGGGTTAGCGGCGCTGGACACGGGTCCTGCAGCCTCGTGGAAAGGCAGTGCGCCGCGTAACCCACCGAACGATGCTCGACCTAGCAACGATGGTGGGTTACGCCGCCTCACATCAGCAATCCGCCCAGGCACTGCGTCAGGCGGCTAACCCACCCTACGGGAACTGAGTCACCCGCAAGCCGCCAGACAGGGTAGCCCGGATGAAATCCGGGAGTGCGGGCTCAGGCAAACGGAAACCCTTTCAGGAGCCGCCATGCCCCGTAGGGTGGGTTAGCGGCGCAGGACACCGGTCCTGCAGCCGCGCAGAAAGGCAGTGCGCCGCGTAACCCACCGAACGATGCCCAGCCTGACAACGATGGTGGGTTACGCCGCCCCACATCAGCAATCCGCCTAAGCGCTGCGTCAGGCGGCTAACCCACCCTACGGGAACTGGGCCACCCACAAGCCGCCAGACAGGGTAGCCCGGATGAAATCCGGGGGTGCAGGTTCAGGAAAACGGAAACCGTTTCAGGACCCTACGGAAACGAGTCGCTTCAGGATTCCTCGCTGTCGAGCAACAGATTCTCCAGCGCCTCGCGGTACTCGCCGGGATGCTCCCACAGACCACGCTGCTGGGCCTCCAGCAGACGCTCGAGCATGTCGTTGAGGGCTCCGGGGTTGTGCTGCTGGATGAACTCGCGGGTGTCGCGGTCCAGCAGGTAGGCATCGGTGAGCAGCGCGTACTGGTGGTCGTCGACCAGTTCGCTGGTGGCGTCGAAGGCGAACAGGTAGTCGATGGTCGCCGCCAGCTCGAAGGCGCCCTTGTAGCCATGGCGCTTCATGCCCTCGATCCACTTGGGGTTGGCCGCACGGGCGCGCACCACGCGGTTCAGCTCTTCCTTGAGGCTGCGGATGCGCGGTGTATCCGGCTGGCTGTTGTCGCCGAAGTAGCTGGCCACCTTGAGCCCGCGCAGGGTCTCCACCGCTGCCAGCATGCCGCCCTGGAACTGGTAGTAGTCGTTGGAATCGAGGATGTCGTGCTCGCGGTTGTCCTGGTTGTGCAACACCGCCTGCATCCGCTCCAGGCGCTCGACGAAGCGCTGCCGCGCCGGCGCGCCCTCGGCGCCGCTGCCGTAGGCATAGCCGCCCCAGTTGAGGTACACCTCGGCGAGATCCTCGCGGCTCTGCCACAGGCGCTCCTCGATGGCGTTCTGCACCCCGGCGCCATACGCGCCCGGCTTGGCACCGAACACCCGCCAGCCGGCCTGGCGACGCGCCTCGGCTTCGTCCAGGCCGCCGTCCTCGAGCGCCAGCGACTCGCGCCAGACCCGCGCCGACAGCGGGTTCATGTCTTCCGGCTCGTCCAGTTCGATCACCGCCTGCACGGCATCGTCGAACAGGCGAATGAGGTTGCTGAAGGCATCGCGGAAGAAGCCCGACACGCGCAGGGTGACATCCACCCGTGGCCGGCCCAGCTGCTCCAGCGGCAGCACCTCGAAGCGTTCGACACGCTGGCTGCCCGGCTGCCATACCGGGCGCACGCCCATCAGCGCCAGCGCCTGGGCGATATCGTCACCGCCGGTGCGCATCGTCGCCGTGCCCCACACCGACAGGCCGAGCTGGCGCAGGTGGTCGCCCTCGTCCTGCAAGTGGCGTTCGAGCAGGCGCTCGGCGGCCTGCACACCGAGACGCCAGGCCGTCGGCGTGGGCAGGTGGCGCACGTCGACGGTGAAGAAGTTGCGCCCGGTAGGCAGCACGTCGAGGCGCCCGCGACTCGGCGCGCCACTCGGCCCGGCAGGGACGAAACGCCCTGACAGCGCGGCGAGCAGGCCGCCCATCTCGGCATCACCACAGGCATCCAGCAGGGGCGCGACATGCCCGGCCAGGCCATCGAGAATCGCCGCGACGTCGGCGCCGAAGGCATCGATACGCTCGCCGTTCAGGCAGCGCTCGATCAGCGCCAACGCCAGCAGCTCGAGCCGCTCACGGGTATCGCCGACCGTGCGCCAGGGGCTGTTGTCCACAGCCTGCAGGGCATCCGCACGGGCACCGTCCCAGGGCTGGCCCATGTCGCAGTCGAGCGGGTCGAGGCCCAGCTCGAGACCCCGAGCCAGCGCACGCAGCAGGCTGGCGTTGGCGCCCTGGCCGTCGCCGCGGGGGATGCGCAGCAGCGCCAGCAGGGTGTCGCGACGCAGTTGTCCACAGGGCGATTCGCCGAACACATGCAGGCCATCGCGGATCTGCGATTCCTTGAGGTCGCACAGGTAGGCGTCGAGCTGTGGCAGCCAGCTGTCACCGTCGTCATTCAGTTGCAGGCCCAGCTCGCGGTCGAGGCTGGCCTCGCGCACCTTGGCCAGGATCTCGCCGCGCAACTCGACGGCGCGGCGCTGGTCGAGCTGGCTGGCGTCGTAGTACTCGTCGGCCAGGCGCTCCAGGTCGCGCAACGGGCCGTAGCTCTCGGCGCGGGTCAACGGCGGCATCAGGTGATCGATGATCACCGCCTGGGTGCGCCGCTTGGCCTGCGCGCCCTCGCCCGGATCGTTGACGATGAACGGATAGACGTTGGGCAGCGGGCCGATCAGCGCCTGGGGCCAGCAGCTCGCGGAGAGACCGACGCTCTTGCCCGGCAGCCATTCCAGGTTGCCGTGCTTGCCGACATGGACCAGCGCATCGGCGGCGAACGCCGTGCGCAGCCAGGCGTAGAAAGCGATGTAGCCATGCGGCGGAACCAGGTCGGGGTCGTGATAGACCGCCGCCGCGTCGAGCTGATAGCCACGCGCCGGCTGGATGCCGACGAAGGTCAGGCCGAAGCGCAGGCCGGCGACCATCATCCGCCCGCTGCGGAACATCGGGTCGTCCTGCGGCTCGCCCCAGCGCTCGCGCACTGCCTGCTGGTTGGCCGCCGGCAGGCGGTGGAAGAACGCCAGGTAGTCGTCCAGCGCCAGACTCTGCGCACAGGGGCGCATGTCGAGACCATCGAGGTCGTTGGTGACGCCACCGAGCAGGCTGTGGATAAGCGCCGTGCCGCTGTCCGGCAGGCTATCCACCGGGTAACCCTCGGCCTGCAGGGCGCGGAGGATGTTCAGCGCAGCGCCCGGGGTATCCAGACCGACCCCGTTGCCAATCCGCCCGTCACGCGTCGGGTAGTTGGCAAGAATCAGCGCAATACGTTTGCTTTCATTGCTTTTATTCGCAAGATCGCACCATTTTCTCGCCATTTCCGCGATATGAGACATGCCCTGCTCATGCGCCTGGTAGCACACCACATCGCTCTGGCTGCGCTCGCTGCGCCAGGCCAGGCCCTTGAAGCTGATCGCCGTGCCGATCAGGCGCCCGTCCAGCTCCGGCAGCACCACGTGCATGGCCAGGTCGCGGGCACCCAGGCCCTGGGCGCTGGCCTGCCACTGCGCCTGGTTATCCAGCGCGCAGATCGCCTGCAGCACCGGAATGTCGCGGCGGAACGGTCGATTCTGCGGCGCCTCGGGATTGGACAGGGCAAAGCCGGTGGTGTTGATGATCAGGGCGGTGGCGGTTTCATCCAGCCAGTCCTGCACCTGGGCCAGGCAGGCCGCCTCCTTGAGGCTGGCCACGGCGATCGGCAGCGGGTTGAGCCCCTGGTGGCGCAGTTGCGCACAGAAGGCATCGACGAAGGCGGTGTTCGCCGCCTGCACGTGATTGCGGTAGAACAGCAGCGCCACCACCGGCGCACCGGGCTGCCAGTGCGCCTGCCAATCGGCCAGCGTGGCCGGACTGCGGTGCGGGTGATAGAGCCCGACCCGGGGCAACGGCTGCGGCTCGACCCAGCTGTCGCTGCGTCCCAGCCAGCGACTGCCGATGAAACGGAACAACTGCTGTGCGTTGTCCAGCCCGCCCTGGCGCAGGTACTGCCAGAGACGGCAGCTGTCGTCCTCGCAGGCGTTGCCCATGGCCATCAGCTGCGGATCGGGCTGATCGTCGCCCGGCACCATGATCACCTGCGCACCGAGCCCGGCCAGTTCGACCAGGCGTTCGATCCCGTAGCGCCAGTAGCTCACCCCGCCATGCACGGAAATCAGGATGACCTTCGCATGCTGCAGCACCTGCTCGACGTAGAAGTCCACCGATGCGTGGTTGCTCAACTGCGCCGGGCTGGCCAGGCGCAGGCTGGGGTAATCGTCCGGCAACTGCCGGGCGGCCTCGGCGAGCAGAGACAGGTGCGAGTCGCCGGTGCAGAGAATCACCAGCTCGGCCGGCGTCTGGCCAAGGTCGGCAATGCTGTCGGCCGGCAGCTGGGCGCCGGGCTGGGTGCGTAATAAATGCATGGTCGATCCGTGGGAGGGGTTTTCAGCCGCGACGATCAGCGAGCCAGGTCGTGGCTGAAGCCCCTCCCATGCTCACTCAGGCCAGCGCCGCTTGCAGCTCGGCCTGAATGGCCGCACGGTCGAGCTGCTGGCCGATCACCACCAGACGGCTGATGCGCGGCTCGTCGGCTTGCCAGGCACGGTCGAAGTGACGGTCGAAGCGCTGACCCACGCCCTGTACCAGCAGACGCATCGGTTTGCCGGGGATGGCGGCGAAGCCTTTCACCCGCAGGATGCCGTGCTTGACCACCGCCGCCTTCAGCGCAGCCAGCAGGCGCGACTCCTCGGCTTCCGGTAGTTCCACGTGGAACGAGTCGAATTCTTCATGATCGTGATCCTCGTCTTCATCGTCATGATGGGTGCGACGATTCTCGATATGCAGCTCGGTTTCGCTGTTCAGTCCCAGCAGCACATCCATCGGCAGATCGCCGCCATGCGCTTCGATCACCTTCACCGCCGGCGGCAGCTCCTCGGCGACTTCCGCGCGTACCGCCGCCAGCGCTTCGGCATCGAGCAGATCGGCCTTGTTGAGGATCACCAGGTCGGCACTGGCCAGCTGATCGGCGAACAGCTCATGCAGCGGCGACTCATGGTCGAGGTTGGGATCCAGCTTGCGCTGCGCGTCGACCTGCTCGGGGAAGGCGGCGAAGGTGCCTACGCTCACCGCCGGGCTGTCGACCACGGTGATCACCGCGTCGACGGTGCAGGCGTTGCGGATTTCCGGCCAGTTGAAGGCCTGTACCAGCGGTTTGGGCAGGGCCAGGCCACTGGTCTCGATGAGGATATGGTCGAGGTCGCCACGGCGCGCCACCAGCTCGCGCATCACCGGGAAGAACTCTTCCTGCACGGTGCAGCACAGGCAGCCGTTGGCCAGCTCGAACACGCGGCCGCTGGCCTCTTCCTCGCTGCAGCCGATGGAGCACTGCTTGAGGATCTCGCCGTCGATCCCCAGCTCGCCGAACTCATTGACGATCACCGCGATGCGACGGCCGCCGGCATTGGCCAGCAGGTGGCGCAGCAGGGTGGTTTTACCGGCACCGAGAAAACCGGTGACGATGGTGACAGGCAGTTTGGCGAGGGTTTGCATGAAAGGCCCCGTGGCGACGATGAATTCGGCGGACGGGTACGGGCAGACAGGCACGCGCGAGCATGCAGGCCGCATCGGATCACCCCGTCCGAACAGTTGGCTGACGAAACGAGGCAGGTCTCCTGGCTCACGGTCTGCACAGGGTGCGCCCTTCACCTTCCCGCCCTGGGCAGTGGTGTATCGAAGGGTTTGAGACCGTTCACAGTTGCGGGGGCAGCCAGGGCATCGACCCTGTTCCCTCTTAGCTTCACGACAACCGCGCCGTGAAGAACCTCGAATGCGCGAAGGCTACGCAGGCCACGGCGGCCGGTCAATCACGGTTGACCGCCGGCAGGTGCCATGATGAGCTACGCCCCCGTCCAAGCCGAATGCCGCTCATGCTGCCGACCCCCTCCGCACGCCATCCAGCCTCGCCGATGCAGGTCGTTGCCGGGCTGGGCTGCAGAAGTGGCTGCGCCATGCAGGAGCTGCTCGACCTGCTCGTCGACAGCCTGGCGCAGCATGAGCTGACGCTGGGCAACCTGGCAGGACTGGCCAGCAGCGCCCACAAGCGCAACGAGGCGGGCCTGCAGCAACTGGCCGAGCATCTGCAGCTGGAGTTGCACCTGTTCACGGCCGCAGAGCTCTCGCCCTACCAGCCACCAGCACCCGGCAACCCCCGTGTCCAAGCAGCCACTGGCGCTGCTGCCGTGGCCGAGCCCTGTGCGCTCGCGCTGGCCAGACGCATGGGCAAGAGCACGGCGCACCTGCTTGGCGAAAAACGCAAAACCGCCAGGGCAACCTGCGCCCTGGCAGCATTCACGAGAGAGTCCGCATGACCGTCTATTTCATCGGGGCCGGCCCCGGCGACCCCGAGCTCATCACCGTCAAGGGCCAACGGCTTATCCACAGCTGCCCGGTGATCCTCTACGCCGGCTCGCTGGTGCCCGAAGCCGTGCTGCAGGGCCATCGCGCCGAGCAGGTGGTCAACACCGCCGAGCTGCATCTCGGGGAAATCGTCGAGCTGCTACGCCTGGCCCATGAACGCGGCCAGGACGTGGCTCGCGTGCATTCCGGCGACCCTTCGCTGTACGGCGCCATCGGCGAACAGATCCGCGAATTACGCCGCCTGGGCATTCCCTTCGAGATCGTTCCCGGCGTCACCGCCGCCGCCGCCTGCGCGGCGTTGCTGGAAAGCGAGCTGACCCTGCCGGGCATCGCCCAGACGGTGATCCTCACCCGCTACGGCACCACCTCGCCGATGCCCGAAGGTGAACAGTTGCACGATCTCGCCCGGCATCGGGCGACCCTGGCCATCCACCTCGGCGTGCGCCAGCTACCCGCCATCGTCGGCGAACTGCTGCCGCACTATGGCGCCGACTGCCCCGTCGCGGTTATCCACAGAGCGACCTGGCCGGACCAGGACTGGGTGCAAGGAACGCTCAGCGACATAGAGGAGAAGGTCGCAGCCAAGGACTTCCGCCGCACGGCGCTGATCCTCGTCGGCCGCGTGCTCGACCCGGGCGCCTTCGCCGAGTCGGCGCTGTATGACGCCGCGCACCGTCATCTCTATCGCCCGAGCAGCGACTGAGCCGAGCTGCGCTGGCGATAAACTGCACAAAGCGCTGAGAGTACCGTAAACAGAGGCCTGCAGAACCTTATCAACAGGTTAGAAAAGAACTTATCCCAACTCTTTGTGGATAGCCCTGAAACAAGGCTCAGTTTTTGTACAACTGCCTGAAACGCCCTGAGCACAAGGACTTCAGCCAGGTATCACGAGGATATCCACAGGATGATCCACGCCAACTGTTAGCAACCGCTCAAAGCTGTACTTCCAACCGCTTGATACCCACCGCCCGCAACTCGACCACCAGCTCGTCGAGGCTGGCAAAGCTCTCGACCTGTTCGGCCGCATCCACCAGGAAGAAGCTGCGCCCGGCGTCTTTCTTGAAGAAGACGATCCACTCGGCGGTATTGGCCGGGTTCGCCATGATCTGGGTGTCGAACATGACCCCTTCAGCCGTTCTGCGTTTTACATCCGCACGTTTCATCGTTTCTCCCGTTTCAACCTGACTGCAATGTCCTGCCATCGCACCTGCCATGCGAACAGCCCCCACAGTTTAAAGGATGGCGCCCCCTGTTGAAGAAACTGACGAAACGTGGCTATATGATTTATATACGAATCATATAGCCAGGAGGTTCCATGGGTATCGTCAACATCGATGACGAACTGCACGACCAGATTCGCCGGGCGAGCAGCGTGTCGCATCGCTCCATCAATGCTCAGGCCGGGTTCTGGATTCGCATCGGCATGCTCTGCGAAATGAACCCGACGCTGAGTTTCAACGACGTGATGGCGGCCGAGATGCGCGCAGCCGGCATTACCGTGCAGCCGAGCCTGGCAGCGACCTCATGACCAAGACCGCGCAGGAGATAGCGCTGATGGCCGAGTCCGGCAGGTTGCTGGCGTCGGTGTTCGGCTATCTCGATCGTCTGGATCTGCTCGGCCTGTCGACGCTGCAGGTCAACGACCTTGTGGAAAAGTACATCGTCGACACGCTCGAGGCGCGCCCGGCGAGCAAGGGCCAGTATGGATTCGCCTATGCCATGAACACCTCGCGCAACGAGGTGGTGTGCCATGGCGTGCCCAGCGCCAGCGACATACTGCGCGATGGCGATCTGGTGAACTTCGATATCACCCTGGAGAAGAACGGCTACATCGCCGATTCCAGCAAGACCTACCTGCTCGGCTCCGTTTCAGAAGCCGGGCGCAAGCTGGTCGACGTCACCTACGAAGCCATGTGCAAAGGCATCGAGGCGGTGCGCCCGGGTGCCCGCCTCGGCGACATAGGCCACGCCATAGAACGGCATGCACGGGCCCATGGGTATTCGGTGGTTCGCGAATACTGCGGTCACGGCATCGGCCGGGACATGCACGAGCCGCCCGAAGTGCTGCACTGGGGCAAGGCCAATACCGGCCTGACCTTGCGCGAAGGCATGACCTTCACCATCGAGCCCATGCTCAACCTGGGCAAGGCGGATGTACGCACGCTGGCCGATGGCTGGACGGTGGTCACCTGCGATCGCAGCCTCTCGGCGCAGTTCGAGCACACGGTGGCGGTCACCCGTGATGGCGTCCGTGTGCTGACCCTGCGCCCGGACGAGCAGCGCCTGGGCGCCTGAGCCGGGCGCCGCTCTCACGCCAGCTCGAGAATCTCCTTCACCGGGCGGCGCGGTTTCTGCGGCCAGTTGTTGGCCTGCGCCTTGCCCAGAGTCACCAGCATCACAGGGATTTCCTCGTCGCCCAGGGCGAAGGCACGGCTGACGCCGGCGATGTCGAAACCACTCATGGGGCTGGCTGCCAGCCCCAGTGCCTGGCCAGCCAGCATCAGGTTCGACGCGGCGAAGGTGGCGCTGCGCACGGCCTCGTCACGCCGGCTGTGTGGCACCTCGGCATACATTCGCGCAGCGCTGGACTGCCAGCTGAGCGCCATCTCGCTCGGCATCAGCCCCGACGCCACCGCAGGCGACAGGCGCTCGCCAAGCGACTCGGCGCACGGCAGCACGCCGCAGACAATGAAGGTCACAGCCGCTTCGCTGACCTTGGGCTGGTTCCAGGCCAGCTCGCGCAGGCGCTGTTTGCCCACAGCGCTGCGCACCGCGACGAAGCGCCAGTTCTGCAGGTTGAACGCGCTGGGCGCGCGCCCGGCCCAACCGATCAGGGCTTCGATGCTGGCGTCGTCGAGCTGGTACTGCGCGTCGAAGTGGTTGACCGAGTTGCGTTGTTCGATGGCGGCAAGCAGAGGGTGGGTCATGGCGATGTCCTGTCGTGAGTGAATGATCGACAGGTTAGTTACATGGACCCTGGTTGATAATCTCGTTTATCGTGTGATGACCATTCACTAGAAGTTGATAATCGATGGATCGCCTGACCGCCCTTGCCGTGTTCCGCCAGGTCGTCGAACGTGGCAGCTTCGCCGCCGCCGCCCGCCACCTGAAGCTTTCAGCGGCCGCCGTGAGCAAGAACATCGGCGAACTGGAAGCCCACCTGGCAGTCCGCCTGCTCAACCGCACGACACGCTCCATGAGCCTCACCGAGGCTGGCCAGCGCTACTACGAGCAGGTGGCGCGAATCCTCGACGACCTGCAGCAGGCCGACAGCTCCCTGGGCGAGCTGCAGGCGACTCCCAGCGGCACCCTGCGCGTCAGCGCGCCGATGTCGTTCAGCCTGGTCTGCCTGGCCGATGCCATCCCGCGTTTTCTCGCCCGCTACCCCGAGCTGACGCTCGACCTGCAGCTCGATGACCGTCGTGTGGACATGATCGCCGAGGGTTTCGATCTGGCGGTGCGCGGCAGTGATCGTCTGGAGGACTCGAGCCTGGTCGCTCGCCCGCTGCTGACACTGCGCCATGTGCTCTGCGCCGCCCCGCAATACCTGCGCCGGCACGGCACGCCGCAGGTACCGGAGGACCTGCAGGCGCTGGAGTGCGTGCAGTTCTCGCTGTCCGGGCATGCCCGTGAATGGGTGTTCCAGCGCGGTGAGCAGGTGCGCCGCCTGGAGGTGTGCGGACGCTACAGCGTCAACTCCAGCCTGGCGTTGTGCGCCGCACTGCGCGCCGGCCACGGTATCAGCCTGGTCCCGGAGATCTACGTACGCGACGACCTGGCCCAGGGCAGGCTGCAGCCGCTGCTCGAAGACTGGCAGATGATGCAGACGCAGCTCTACGCCATCTACCCGTCACGCCGTCAGTTGCAGGCCAAGGTCCGCGTGTTCATCGACTTTCTGCTGGAGGAACTGGGCCAGCAGGCATGAGCTGCCGGCCCGGCGAAAGCCGTTATTCGACCGTCACGCTCTTGGCCAGGTTGCGCGGCTGGTCGACGTCGGTGCCCTTGAGCACGGCGACGTAGTAGGACAGCAGCTGCAGCGGCACGGTGTAGAGGATCGGTGCCAGCAGGTCGTGGATATGCGGCATGGCCACCACGTGGGTGCCCTCGCCGTTGCTCATGCCTGCCTGCTGGTCGGCGAAGACGATCAGCTCGCCGCCACGCGCACGCACTTCCTGCAGGTTGGACTTGAGCTTCTCCAGCAGCTCGTTGTTCGGCGCCACGGTGACCACCGGCATGTCGGCGTCGACCAGGGCCAGCGGACCATGCTTGAGCTCGCCGGCCGGGTACGCCTCGGCATGGATGTAGGAAATCTCCTTGAGCTTGAGCGCACCTTCCATCGCCACCGGGTACTGCGCGCCACGGCCAAGGAACAGGCTGTGGTGCTTCTCGGCGAACAGCTCGGCGATCTTCTCCACGGTCTTGTCCATGGCCAGCGCCTCGCCCAGGCGCGTCGGCAGGCGCCGCAGCTCTTCCACCAGCTCGGCGCTCAGCGCCTTGTCCAGGGTGCCGTGTACCTGCCCGAGCGACAGGGTCAGCAGCATCAGGCCGACCAGCTGGGTGGTGAAGGCCTTGGTCGAGGCCACGCCGATTTCCGGGCCCGCCTGGGTCAGCAGGCACAGGTCGGACTCGCGCACCAGCGAGCTGGTGCCGACGTTGCAGATCACCAGGCTGGCCAGGTAGCCGCCCTGCCCCGGCGCCTTCTCCTTGGCATTGCGCAGCGCCGCCAGGGTGTCGGCGGTTTCACCGGACTGCGAGACGCTGACGAACAGGGTGTCCGGCTGCACCGCGACCTTGCGGTAGCGGAACTCGCTGGCCACTTCGACCTGGCAGGGAATGCCGGCCAGTTCTTCCAGCCAGTAGCGGGCGACCATGCCGGCGTGGAAGCTGGTGCCGCAGGCGACGATCTGCACGTTCTTCACCTTGGCGAACAGCTCGGCGGCCTGCGGGCCGAAAGCCTGCACCAGCACGTGATCGCTGCCCAGACGGCCTTCCAGGGTGCGCTGCACCACCTTGGGCTGCTCGTGGATTTCCTTGAGCATGAAGTGGCGGTATTCGCCCTTGTCCGCAGCCTCGGCACCCTCGTGGTACTGCACGGCTTCACGCTGTACCGGGTTGCCGCTGGCATCCCAGATCTGCACGCCATCACGACGGATTTCGGCGATATCACCCTCTTCCAGGTACATGAAACGGTCAGTGACCTGGCGCAGGGCGAGCTGGTCGGAGGCGAGGAAGTTCTCGCCCAGGCCCAGGCCGATCACCAGCGGGCTGCCGCTGCGGGCGGCGAGCAGGCGATCCGGCTGCCTGGCGCTGATCACGGCCAGGCCATAGGCACCATGCAGCTCGGGAATGGCCGCCTTGAGCGCGGCGCTGAGGTCGCCGAACTGCTGCAGCTTGTGGTCGAGCAGATGGACGATGGTCTCGGTGTCGGTATCGGAGGTGAAGACGTAGCCCAGGCCCTTGAGGCGCTCACGCAGCGCCTCGTGGTTCTCGATGATGCCGTTGTGCACCACCGCCAGTTCGTGCCCGGAGAAGTGCGGGTGCGCGTTGCGCTCGCTGGGTGCGCCGTGGGTGGCCCAG
Organism: Ectopseudomonas khazarica; assembly: GCF_017915135.1. Classification (NCBI taxonomy): domain Bacteria; kingdom Pseudomonadati; phylum Pseudomonadota; class Gammaproteobacteria; order Pseudomonadales; family Pseudomonadaceae; genus Ectopseudomonas; species Ectopseudomonas khazarica. Next base: position 5,364,271 of record NZ_CP068551.1, read on the forward strand.
CGCGTGTGGGCGATGCCCAGGCGGCCCGCCAGGGGCTCGTCCTGCAGGGCCGCCTGCAGCTCGCTGACCTTGCCGACACGGCGGCGGCGGTCGAGCGTGCCTTGCTCGGTCAGCAGTGCCACACCGGCGCTGTCGTAGCCGCGATACTCCAGGCGCTTGAGGCCTTCGACCAGGATCGGGGTGATGCTGCGCTCAGCGATGGCGCCAACGATTCCACACATGGGGCTCTCCTTCAGTTTTCCAGCGGCGCGAGGATCAGCTGGATGCCGCGCGCGCGTATCTGTTCGGCAGCCTGGGCATCCAGGCGCTCGTCGGTAATCAGGGTATGGACGCTGCTCCAGGGCAGTTCCAGATTGGGGATGCGTCGACCGATCTTGTCGCTCTCGACCATGACGATGACCTCGCGGGCGACTTCGGCCATCACCCGCGACAGCCCCAGCAGTTCGTTGAAGGTGGTGGTGCCACGCTCCAGATCGATGCCATCGGCGCCGATGAACAGCTGGTCGAAGTCGTAGGAGCGCAGCACCTGCTCGGCGACCTGGCCCTGGAAGGACTCCGAGTGCGGGTCCCAGGTGCCGCCGGTCATCAGCAGGACGGGCTCGTGCTCGATGTCGCGCAGGGCATTGGCCACGTTGAGCGAGTTGGTCATCACCACCAGCCCCGGCCTGTGCCCCAACTGGGGAATCATCGCCGCCGTGGTGGTGCCACTGTCGATGATGATCCGCGCGTGCTCGCGGATGCGCGCCACGCCGGCGCGGGCGATGGCCTGCTTGTGCGGGGAAACCGGCTGGGCGCCGTCGCCGATCAGTTCCTGGGGCATGGGCACCGCACCGCCATAGCGACGCAGCAGCAGGCCGTTCTTTTCCAGCGCGGCGAGGTCCTTGCGAATCGTCACCTCGCTGGTGGCGAAGTGCTGGGCCAGCGCATCAACCGACACCTCACCCTGCTCGGCGAGCAGGGCCAGGATGGTGTGGCGACGCTGCGGTGTGTTGCGCTTCGACATGTTTAAGTTTCGATTCGAAAGATAATGGCGCGAATCAAAACATAAGGCCGTTCGCTCTGCAAGCAACCGTCGGTCAGTTGAGGGTCAGCTTCACCCCGAAGCCCAACAGGCTGAGCCCCGCCAGCTTCTCCAGGCCACGGGCGATACGTGGATTGGCGCGCATGCGCTCGGCGAGAAAGTGAGTCAGCAGCACGATCAGCAGCCCGTAGAGGAAGGTCAGCGCCATGATGGTCACGGCCATGAAGCCGAAGGTGATCAGCCCCTGATGCCGCTGCGGATCGATGAACAGCGGGAAGAACGCCATGTAGAAGATGATCGCCTTGGGGTTGAAGACGGTGATCATCAGCGTCTGCCACAGGTAGTGGCGCGGCTCGATATTCAGCGTCGGCGCAGCCCCCGGCTTGGCCAGCAGCATGCGCAGGCCGAGATAGATCAGGTAGGCCGCCCCCAGCCATTGCACCAGGTAGAAGGCTGTCGGATAGGCCTTGAGCAGCGCGGCGACACCGGCCACCGCCAGCCACAGCAGCACCTGGTCGCCGAACATGATGCCGAAGGTGGAGGCCAGCCCGCCGCGAATGCCGCCCTTGCCGGTGGACAGGATCAGCGCCAGGTTACCGGGGCCGGGAATGGCCAGCAGGATGATGAAGGCCACCACGAAGGCGGCGTAATCCGTCACACCGAACATGAAGTCAACTCCAAGCCACAAGCCACAAGCCACAAGCCACAAGCCACAAGCCACAAAGCATAGAGGAAATGGCGTCAGCCAGGGCTCTTACTTGCAGCTGGAGGCTTGCAGCTCATCGCTGCTTTTGCGGGCGTTTCCAGCCCTCGATGTTGCGCTGTTTGGCCCGACCGACGGCCAGGGTGTCTGCCGGCACGTCGCTGGTGACCACCGAACCGGCGCCCGTGGTGGCACGATCACCAAGGTTGACCGGCGCCACCAGGGCGCTGTTGGAACCGATGAACACGTCCTCGCCCATCACCGTCCGGAACTTGTTGGCGCCGTCGTAGTTGCAGGTGATGGTGCCTGCGCCGATGTTGCTCCGCGCACCGATCTCGGCATCGCCCAGGTAGCTGAGGTGACCGGCCTTGGCGCCCTCGCCCAGCACGGCGTTCTTCAGCTCGACGAAGTTACCCACATGGGCCCTGGCCCCCAGTCGGGTGCCCGGACGCAGACGCGCGAACGGACCGCAGTCGGCGCCCTCGCCCATCTCGGCACCTTCCAGATGACTGTTGGCCTTGACGATGGCGCCCTTGCGCAGGACGGAGTCCCTGATCACGCAGTTCGGACCGATCTGCACGTCGTCCTCGATCACCACCCGGCCTTCGAGGATCACGTTGACGTCGATCAGCACGTCACGTCCCACCGTCACCTCGCCGCGCAGGTCGAAACGCTGCGGATCGCGCAGGGTCACGCCCTGCGCCATCAGGCGGCGCGCGGCGCGCTGCTGATAGTGGCGCTCCAGCTGCGCCAGCTGGATACGGTCGTTGGCCCCCAGCACTTCCATCTCGTCGGCCGCCTGCTCGGTGGCCACGATCAGGCCATCGGCGACGGCCATGGCGATCACGTCGGTGAGGTAGTACTCGCCCTGCGCGTTGCTGTTGGACAGGCGCCCCAGCCAGTCCCCCAGGCGCTTGCCCGGAACCGCGAGAATGCCGGTGTTGCCTTCGCGGATGGCCCGCTGCGCGTCATTGGCGTCCTTGTGCTCGACGATCGCCTGCACCACGCCGTTGTCATCACGGACGATGCGGCCGTAGCCTGTCGGGTCGGCCAGCTCGACGGTGAGCAGCCCCAGCTGGTCATCACTGACCAGGGCCAGCAGGCGTTCGAGCGTCGCGCTCTCGATCAGCGGCACGTCGCCATAGAGGATCAGCACGGTGTCGGCGCTGAGCTGCGGCAGCGCCTGAGCAACGGCGTGGCCGGTGCCGAGCTGCTCGGCCTGAATGACGAAGTTCAGGTCGGCGGCGGCCAGGCGCTCGCGCACGGTAACGGCGCCATGCCCGATCACCACCTGGATGCTGCTGGGCTGCAGACTGCGTGCGGTGGCGATGACATGCCCGAGCATGGGCTTGTCAGCGACCGGGTGCAGGACCTTGGGCAGGGCGGAACGCATGCGGGTGCCTTGCCCTGCAGCGAGGATGACGATATCGAGCGACATGAACGACGATTCCTTGGCAGCCTCCGTCGCGGGGCGCCGGAGGGTGAAACGGCAGAAATGAAAAAGGGTAGCCTAGGCTACCCTTTCTCTTGCAACGGTTGAAGTGGGGGCCTCAGCCGCCGAACTTCTTGCGCAGTTGCTGGACGGTACGCAGCTGGGCTGCGACTTCGGCCAGGTGAGCGGCGGCGGAGCTGTAGTTGAACTCAGCACCCTGCTCGCTCAGCGCTTTCTCGGCGGCCTTGAGGGCCTCCTGAGCAGCGGCTTCATCGATGTCTGCTGCACGCTGCACGGTGTCGGCGAGAACCTTGACCATGTTCGGCTGCACTTCGAGGAAACCACCGGAGATGTAGAACACCTCGGCTTCACCACCCTGCTTGATCAGGCGGATCGGGCCCGGCTTCAGGTCGGTGATCAGTGGCGCGTGGCCTGGAGCGATACCCAGATCACCCAGGTTGCCGTGCGCAATCACCATCTCCACCAGGCCGGAGAAGATCTCCGCTTCCGCGCTGACGATATCGCAATGGACTGTCATAGCCATACGCTTGCCTCAGGTTGCAGGCTGTGGACAACCCAGGTTATCCACAAACCTGATGCGCCCGTTGCCAGGCGCATGGGTGATTACAGTTTCTTCGCTTTCTCGATGGCTTCGTCGATGCCGCCAACCATGTAGAAAGCCTGCTCCGGCAGGTGGTCGTAGTCGCCCTTGAGGATACCGCTGAAGCCAGCGATGGTGTCCTTCAGGGAGACGTACTTGCCTGGGGAACCGGTGAACACTTCGGCCACGAAGAACGGCTGGGACAGGAAGCGCTGGATCTTACGAGCGCGCGATACCAGCTGCTTGTCCGCTTCGGACAGCTCGTCCATACCCAGAATGGCGATGATGTCCTTCAGTTCCTTGTAACGCTGCAGCACGTACTGAACGCCACGAGCGGTCTCGTAGTGTTCGTTGCCGATGACGTTCGGATCCAGCTGACGGCTGGTGGAGTCCAGCGGGTCAACGGCCGGGTAGATACCCAGGGAAGCGATGTCACGGCTCAGTACGACGGTGGCGTCCAAGTGGGCGAAGGTGGTCGCCGGGCTCGGGTCGGTCAGGTCGTCCGCAGGTACGTATACGGCCTGGATCGAGGTGATCGAACCTTTCTTGGTGGAGGTGATGCGCTCCTGCAGAACGCCCATCTCTTCGGCCAGGGTCGGCTGGTAACCTACTGCCGACGGCATACGGCCGAGCAGTGCGGATACTTCGGTACCGGCCAGGGTGTAACGGTAGATGTTGTCGACGAACAACAGTACGTCACGGCCTTCGTCACGGAACTTCTCGGCCATGGTCAGGCCGGTCAGGGCGACGCGCAGACGGTTGCCTGGTGGCTCGTTCATCTGACCGTAGACCAGGGCTACCTTGTCCAGAACGTTGGAGTCCTTCATCTCGTGGTAGAAGTCGTTACCCTCACGAGTACGCTCACCCACACCGGCGAACACGGAATAACCGCTGTGCTCGATGGCGATGTTACGGATCAGTTCCATCATGTTCACGGTCTTGCCGACACCGGCACCACCGAACAGACCGACCTTACCACCCTTGGCGAACGGGCAGACCAGGTCGATTACCTTGATGCCGGTTTCCAGCAGGTCGTTGCCGCCCGCTTGCTCGGCATAGCTCGGCGCAGCGCGGTGGATTTCCCACTGCTCTTCTTCACCGATGGGGCCGGCTTCGTCGATCGGGTTGCCCAGCACGTCCATGATACGGCCCAGGGTCGCTTTACCGACCGGTACCGAGATGGCCTTGTTGGTACGAGTGATGTCCAGACCGCGCTTGAGGCCTTCGGTCGAACCCATCGCAATGGTACGCACCACGCCGTCGCCCAGCTGCTGCTGAACTTCCAGGGTGGTTTCGGCGCCGACTACTTTCAGCGCCTCGTATACGGCTGGCACCTGATCACGCGGGAATTCCACGTCGATAACGGCGCCGATGATTTGAACGATACGTCCGCTACTCATCTTTGGTTCCTCTGAATATTTGAACCGTTCTTAAACCGCGGCAGCGCCGCCGACGATTTCCGAAATCTCTTGGGTGATCGCTGCCTGACGCGCCTTGTTGTAAATCAGCTGCAGGTCTTTGATGAGCTGGCCAGCGTTGTCGGTGGCGTTCTTCATCGCGATCATCCGTGCAGCCTGCTCGGCCGCATTGTTCTCGACCACTGCCTGGTACACCTGGGATTCGACGTAGCGAACCATCAGGCCTTCGAGCAGTTCCTTGGCATCGGGCTCGTACAGATAGTCCCAGTGATGCTTGAGGTCTTGATCCGGATCGGCCACCAGCGGAACCAACTGCTCCACTGTAGGCTTCTGCGTCATGGTATTGATGAACTTGTTCGAGACCACGGACAGACGGTCGATACGCCCCTCGAGGTAAGCGTCGAGCATGACCTTGACACTACCGATCAGGTCGTTGATCGACGGCTCTTCGCCGAGGTGGCTGATCGCAGCGACGACATTGCCACCAAAGTTGCGGAAGAATGCCGCACCCTTGGAGCCAATCACGCAGAGATCGATCTCCACGCCTTGCTCGCGATCTTTCGCCATGTCCTTGACCAGGGCCTTGAACAGGTTGGTGTTCAAGCCACCGCACAGACCACGGTCACTGCTCACCACTACATAACCGGCGCGCTTGACGGGGCGCTCGATCATGAAGGGATGGCGGTACTCCGGGTTGGCGTTGGCCAGATGACCAATCACCTGGCGGATACGCTCCGCGTAGGGACGGCTAGCAGCCATGCGCTGTTGTGCCTTGCGCATTTTGCTGACCGCCACCTTTTCCATGGCGCTGGTGATCTTCTGCGTGCTTTTGATGCTCGCAATCTTGCTGCGAATCTCTTTTGCGCCTGCCATTTCACACCTATCGGGTTAGCAGGCGGGCGTCTTGCGACGCCCGCTGCGGCTTACCAGGTTTGGGTGGCTTTGAACTTCTCGATACCGGCTTTGATGCCCGCGTCGATTTCGTCGTTGAAGTCACCTTTCACGTTGATCTTGGCCATCAGATCGGCCAGCTCACGGTTGAAGTAGCCCAGCAGGGCCGCTTCGAAGGCGCCAACTTTGTTCACTTCCACGTCGGTCAGGAAGCCACGCTCGGCAGCGTACAGAGACACGGACATGTCGGCGATCGACATGGGTGCGTACTGCTTCTGCTTCATCAGCTCGGTAACGCGCTGACCGTGCTCGAGCTGCTTGCGGGTGGCTTCGTCCAGGTCAGAGGCGAACTGGGCGAAGGCCGCCAGTTCACGGTACTGAGCCAGAGCGGTACGGATACCACCGGAGAGCTTCTTGATGATCTTGGTCTGAGCGGCACCACCCACACGGGATACCGAGATACCGGCGTTGACGGCCGGACGGATACCCGAGTTGAACATGGCCGATTCCAGGAAGATCTGACCGTCGGTGATCGAGATCACGTTGGTCGGAACGAACGCGGAAACGTCACCCGCCTGGGTTTCGATGATCGGCAGAGCGGTCAGGGAACCAGTCTTGCCAGTCACGGCGCCATTGGTGAACTTCTCGACGTATTCCTCGGAAACGCGGGAAGCGCGCTCCAGCAGGCGGCTGTGGAGATAGAACACGTCGCCCGGGTAGGCTTCACGGCCTGGCGGACGGCGCAGCAGCAGGGAGATCTGGCGGTAGGCAACGGCCTGCTTGGACAGGTCGTCGTACACGATCAGGGCGTCTTCACCGCGGTCGCGGAAGTATTCGCCCATGGTGCAGCCGGAGTACGGCGCCAGGAACTGCAGTGCGGCGGATTCGGAAGCGGAAGCGGCCACCACGATGGTGTTGGCCAGCGCACCGGTTTCTTCCAGCTTACGCACGACGTTGGCGATGGTCGATTGCTTCTGACCGATAGCCACGTACACGCAGCGGATACCGCTGTCTTTCTGGTTGATGATGGCGTCGACGGCCAGAGCGGTCTTACCGATCTGACGGTCACCGATGATCAGCTCGCGCTGGCCACGGCCGACCGGGATCATGGCATCGACCGACTTGTAACCGGTCTGTACCGGCTGGTCGACGGACTTACGCCAGATCACGCCCGGTGCAACCTTCTCAACCGCGTCAGTTGCCTGAGCGTTGATCGGGCCTTTGCCGTCGATCGGGTTACCCAGTGCGTCGACGACGCGGCCCAGCAGTTCCGGACCAACCGGGACTTCCAGGATGCGACCGGTGCACTTGGCGCTCATGCCTTCGGCCAGGCTGGTGTAAGCACCCAGCACAACGGCACCGACGGAGTCTTGCTCCAGGTTCAGTGCCATACCGTAGACACCGCCCGGGAACTCGATCATTTCGCCGTACATGACGTCGGCCAGACCGTAGATACGCACGATACCGTCGGAAACGGAGACAATGGTGCCTTCGTTGCGGGCTTGGGAGGCGACGTCGAGTTTCTCGATGCGCCCCTTGATGATTTCACTAATTTCGGAAGGATTGAGTTGCTGCATAGCTCTGCTGCCCCTTCAAACTCAAGATTTCAATGCTTCGGCCAGTTTCGCGAGCTTGCCGCGAACCGAGCCATCGATTACCAGGTCGCCGGCGCGGATCAGTACACCACCGATCAGGGTGGCATCTTCCGCGGCGTGCAGACGCACTTCTCGGCCGAGCCGTGCACTGAGAACCTTGGCGAGTTTGTCTTGCTGTTCATCGCTCAATGCGAAGGCACTGGTGACATCCACGTCGATCGACTTCTCTTGCTCGGCCTTGTACAGCTCGAACAGGGCGAAGACATCCGGCAACAAGGCCAGACGATCGTTCTCGGCGATAACGCGGATGAAGTTCTGTGCCTGGGCGTCGAACTTGTCACCACACACCTCGACAAAGGTGGTGGCCTTTTCTGTACTCGTCAGACGCGGGGCCTTGAGCACGCGCTGCATGGTGTCGTCGAGCGACACCGCTGCAGCCAGGCCGAGCATGGCTGACCAATTGGCCAGTTGCTGGTGGGCCTGGGCGTGCTCGAAGGCAGCCTTAGCGTAAGGTCGGGCCAGCGTGGTCAGTTCTGCCATGATCGCGCCCTCGCTTAAATTTCGGCTGCCAGTTTGTTAACCAGCTCCGCATGCGCGTTTTGGTCGATGGATGCGCCCAGGATCTTCTCCGCACCGCTGACTGCCAGGCCACCCACTTGGGCGCGCAGGGCGTCTTTGATGCCGTTGATTTCCTGTTCGATCTCGGCCTGAGCCTGAGCCTTCACGCGGTCAGCTTCGACACGGGCCTGATCACGGGCTTCGTCGACGATCTGAGCAGCACGCTTATTGGCTTGCTCGATGATTTCGGCGGCCTGACCTTTGGCTTCGCGCAGTTGCTGGGCCACTTTCTCGTGGGCCAGCTCCAGATCACGAGCCGCGCGGTTGGCAGCGTCCAAGCCGTCTGCGATCTTCTTCTGACGTTCCTGCAAAGCCGCAATGACCGGAGGCCATACGAACTTCATGCAGAACAGCACGAAGATGAAGAAGGCAACGGACTGGCCTATCAGGGTTGCATTAATGTTCACGCCAACACCTCGCTCGTTCGTTGTCCGTCACACCAATTCACTCGAAGACGAGTGAATTAGCCTGCGATTTGACCAACGAAGGGGTTCGCGAAGGTGAAGAACAGTGCGATACCAACACCGATCATGGTCACGGCGTCGAGCAGACCGGCGACGATGAACATTTTAACTTGCAGCATCGGGACCATTTCCGGCTGACGCGCAGCGCCTTCCAGGAACTTGCCACCCAGCAGACCGAAACCGATGGCGGTACCCAGGGCACCCAGGCCGATCAGCAGTGCAACGGCGATAGCGGTCAAACCAACTACAGTTTCCATTTTTCCTCCCGACTTACAGTCGTATTGGTTAAGGTTTTTGTTGAAGCGGTAAAGCGAAATCGTTTGTTTACAGCAGCCCTCATGCCCGCGGGCAGTGAGGGTTTGTCCTGGCAGGCGCCGCCTGAGCGGCGCCGCGGAACCTTAGCGCGCCTTAGTGGTTGTCTTCATGCGCCATCGACAGGTAGACGATGGTCAGCATCATGAAGATGAACGCCTGCAGCACGATGATCAGGATGTGGAAGATGGCCCAGGCCAGCTGCAGCACACCACCCAGCGAGCCCAGCAGCATGCCGCCGCTGAACATGATGGCGATCAGGATGAAGATCAGCTCGCCGGCATACAGGTTGCCGAACAGTCGCAGTGCCAGGGAGACCGGCTTGGCGATCAGGGTGACGAATTCCAGCAGGAAGTTCACCGGGACCAGCAGGATCTTCATGGCGATGTTGTTGGAGCTGAACGGATGCATGGTCAGCTCGCCGAGGAAGCCGCCGATGCCCTTGACCTTGACGCTGTAGAACAGGATCAGGGCGAACACCGACAGGGCCAGGCCCAGGGTCGCGTTCGGGTCGGTGGTCGGCACGACACGGAAGTACAGGTGCGGATCGCCAACCAGGGTGGCAGCCAGTTTCGGCAGCCAGTCAACCGGGATGAGGTCCATGAAGTTCATCAGGAAGACCCAGACGAAGATGGTCAGGGCCAGCGGGGCAATCAGTGGATTGCGACCGTGGAAGGTGTCCTTGACGCTGCCATCGACGAACTCGACCAGAACCTCGACGAAGTTCTGCAGGCCGCCCGGCTGGTCCGAGGTGGCCTTGCGCGCCGCCAGGCGGAACAGGACGATGAAGATCAGGCCGAGAACCACCGACACCGCCAGGGTGTCTACGTGGAAGGCCCAGAAGCCCATTTCTTTGGCTTCCTGTGCGGTGTGGGCGAAACTCCAGCCGTTCACCGGGTGCTGACCATAGGTCAGGTTGGTGAGGTGGTGCTGGATGTAACCCGAAGCGGTTTCTGCTGCCATTATTTGCCTCGAACGCTTTAAGGTCTTGAAAATTTCGTTATCAGCAGCGGGGCGAACCAGCTGACCATCAGGGTCAGCAGGTAGACACCGAACAACATCGGTGCCTCCAGGGGTTTCACGCCCGCAAACGTCAGTGCAAAGAGCACGAACGTCAGAATCAGTTTTCCCGCTTCGCCCGCATAAAAAGAACGGACGATTTCCCTAGCCGCCCGCGCGCCGCTGTAGCGGAACGCCTTGTGGGCGAAATACAGATTCGGCAACCAGGCGATCATGCCCCCCAACAGTGCCGAATAACCCGCCACGTTGCCTCGCCATTGCCAGGTCAGCGTAGCAGCGAGCAGCAATACGACGAGTTGTGCCATCAGCACCGGGAAGACCGGTAGGCGATGGAAGGGCAGGCGCTTCGGCATGCGGCGTTCCATCAACTGATGTCCCTCGACTATCGACCGCTTTAACTCAATGAATTGGCATAAAAAGTGCCAACAAAATTGCGCGCAGAGTATAGGGGGCGTATTCCCCCCATTCAACTGTCCGGTAGTGATTTCCGACCATGCGCTACATGGTCAGGTGTGGCGAATTGTTTCAGCGGATGTGAGCGAGCACGCCCTGCAATTCGTCGAGGGAGTTGTAGCGGATGACCAACTGGCCCTTGCCCTTGGCGCCGTGTTTTATCTGCACTGGCGAGCCCAGACGCTCTGCCAGACGCTGTTCGAGGCGACTGATGTCCGGGTCGGGCTTGGCTTTTGCCGGCGCCGGTTTGGCACTCAGCCACTGGCGAACCAGCGCTTCGGTCTGGCGTACGGTGAGACCGCGTGCGACAACGTGTCGCGCAGCTTCGACCTGCTGTTCGAGGGGCAGACCGAGCAATGCACGGGCATGACCCATCTCCAGGTCGCCATGGGACAGCAGTGTCTTGATCTCGTCCGGCAGGGCGATCAGACGCAGCAGGTTGGTGATGGTGACGCGCGATTTGCCGACGGCATCGGCGACCTGCTGCTGGGTCAGCTCGAATTCCTGCTGCAGGCGCTGCAGGGCGACGGCTTCCTCGATCGGGTTGAGGTCCTCGCGCTGGATGTTCTCGATCAGCGCCATGGCGATGGCGGCTTCGTCCGCCAGCTCGCGAACCATGGCCGGGATCTTGTCCTGGCCGGCCAGCTGGCTGGCTCGCCAGCGACGCTCACCGGCGACGATCTCGAAACGACCATCGCCGATCGGCCGCAGCACGATGGGTTGCATCACGCCCTGGGCGCGGATGGAGGCGGCGAGTTCTTCCAGAGCGGTCTGGTCCATGTCGCGACGCGGCTGGTACTTGCCCCGCTGGATCAGTTCCAGCGGCACGTATTGCAGCTCACGCGTATCGACCTGGGCGGCCTCTTCCTGCAGTGCACTGACGGTGTTGCCACCGAGCAGGGCGTCCAGACCTCGACCCAGACCTCGTTTCTTCGCAGCCATGCGGATGTTCCTTAAGCGGTAGCGGTTTTCGCGGCGGCGCGCTGACGGCGCACCAGCTCGCCGGCCAATGCCAGGTAGGCGATGGCACCACGGGATTGTTTGTCATAGACCAGCGCCGGCATGCCGAAGCTCGGAGCCTCGGCCAGGCGCACGTTACGCGGGATCACGGCGTCGTACAGCTTGTCGCCGAAATGCTCCTTGAGCTGAGCGCTGACATCGTTGGTCAGGCTGATGCGCGGGTCGTACATGGTACGCAGCAGACCTTCGATCTGCAGCTTGGGATTGAGCAACTGGCCGATGCGCTGGATGCTGTTGACCAGATCGGAGAGCCCTTCCAGCGCGTAGTACTCGCACTGCATGGGGATGATCACACCGTCGGCGGCGACCAGGGCGTTGATGGTCAGCATGTTCAGCGACGGCGGGCAGTCGATGAGGATGTAGTCGTAGTTCTCGCGGATCGGCGCCAGGGCATAGCGCAGGCGACTTTCCTTCATCTTCATTTCCAGCAGCGCGACTTCGGCGGCCGTCAGGTCGCGGTTGGCCGGCAACAGCTGGTAGCCGCCATGCTCGGAAAACTGCATCGCCTCGCTGAGATCGCATTCGCCGATCAGCACGTCGTAGATCGAGTGCTCGAGGGCATGCTTGTCGATGCCACTGCCCATGGTCGCGTTGCCCTGCGGGTCGAGGTCGATGAGCAGCACGCGGCGCTTGGTCGCCACCAGAGAAGCAGCCAGGTTGATGCACGTCGTGGTTTTGCCCACGCCGCCTTTCTGATTGGCGATCGCGAATACCTTGGCCATCTTCCTTCCCCCTTAGACCGAGCGACGCAGTATCAACAGATGGCGTTGGCCTTGGCAACCGGGAACCCGCAACACGTGCGTGGCACTGAGGCGGAAGTCCGCGGGCAACGCCTGCAGCTCATCGTCCGGGTGGACGCCTTTCATCGCCAGCCACTGGGTGTCGGCATTGCCAAGGTGGCGCGTCCAGTCGCTGAAATCCTGCAGGCTGCTGAACGCCCGCGAGCTGATGCCATCGAAGGGCCGCTCGGGCCGATACGCTTCGACCCGGCTGTGGACAACCTCGAGGTTGTCGAGTTTCAGCTCGAGCTTCACCTGGACCAGAAAACGGGTCTTCTTGCCATTGGAGTCGAGCAGGGTGAAACGCCGTTCGGGGAACATGATCGCCAGCGGAATGCCGGGCATGCCGCCGCCGCTGCCGACGTCCAGCCAGTTATCCCCACGCTCGGCCACGAAGGGCACCACCGACAGGCTGTCGAGCAGGTGACGCGACACCATCTCGTCGGGATCGCGCACGGCGGTGAGGTTGTAGGCCTTGTTCCACTTGATCAGCAGGCCCAGGTAGGCGAGCAGTCGCTGCTGTTGTGGCTCGCTGAGCTCGACGCCAAGCTCGCGAGCGCCCTGGATCAGTTCTTCGGCGTGACGCTGGGTGACCGACATCAGGCGCTCTGCTCCAGTTTCTGACCCGCACTGCGTTTCTTCAGGTGAATCAGCAGCAGGGAGATCGCCGCCGGCGTGACACCGGGAATGCGCCCGGCCTGGCCGAGGGTGGCCGGACGAGTGTTGCCCAGCTTGAACTGGATTTCCTTGGACAGGCCGGAGATGGCGCTGTAGTCCAGGTCCTCCGGCAGCTTGGTGTCCTCGCTGGCCCGCAGCTTGGCGATCTCTTCCTGCTGGCGGTCGATGTAGCCGGCGTACTTGGTCTTGATCTCGACCTGTTCGGCCACCTGGTTATCCACAGCCGGTGACTCGGTCACTTCGGCAAGGGTGGCGTAATCGATCTCCGGACGGGCCAGCAGATTGAGCAGGTGGTATTCGTGGGCCAGCGGGGTACCGAAACGCGCCGCGATGGCATCGCCCTGCGGGGTGCCCGGGCGTACCCAGGTGCTCTTCAGGCGCTGTTCTTCCTGGATGATGCCCTCACGCTTGGCTTCGAAGGCCGCCCAGCGCTCGTCATCGACCAGGCCCAGCTCGCGGCCCTTCTCGGTCAGGCGCAGGTCGGCGTTGTCCTCGCGCAGAATCAGCCGGTACTCGGCCCGCGAGGTGAACATGCGGTACGGCTCCTGGGTGCCGAGGGTGATCAGGTCGTCGACCAGCACACCGATGTAGGCCTCGTCACGGCGCGGGCACCAGGCATCCTTTCCCTGGGCACGCAAGCCGGCGTTGCAGCCCGCCAGCAGGCCCTGGGCACCGGCTTCTTCGTAGCCGGTGGTGCCGTTGATCTGCCCGGCGAAGAACAGGCCGCCGATGACCTTGGTCTCCAGGCTGTACTTCAGGTCGCGCGGATCGAAGTAGTCGTACTCGATGGCATAGCCCGGACGCACGATGTGGGCGTTCTCCATGCCGCGGATGCTGCGCACGATCTGCAGCTGTACATCGAACGGCAGCGAGGTGGAAATACCGTTGGGATACAGCTCATGGGTGGTCAGGCCTTCCGGCTCGATGAACACCTGGTGGCTGTCCTTGTCGGCGAAGCGGTGGATCTTGTCTTCGATCGACGGGCAGTAGCGCGGCCCCACGCCCTCGATGACACCGGAATACATCGGCGAACGGTCGAGGTTCGCCGCGATGATCTCGTGGGTACGGGCGTTGGTGTGGGTGATCCAGCAACTGATCTGCTGCGGCTGATGCTCGCGCTTGCCGAGGAAGGACATCAGCGGCGTCGGTGTGTCCCCCGGCTGCTCGGTCATCACCGAGAAGTCCACGGAGCGTCCGTCGATGCGCGGCGGAGTGCCGGTTTTCAGGCGACCGACACGCAGCGGCAGTTCGCGCAGGCGCTGGGCCAGGGCGATGGAAGGCGGGTCGCCGGCGCGGCCGCCGGAGTAGTTCTGCAGGCCGATGTGGATAAGTCCACCGAGGAAGGTGCCTGTGGTCAACACCAAGGAATCCGCATGGAACCTGAGGCCCATCTGGGTAACCACGCCCTTGACCTCGGCGTTTTCCACAATCAGGTCATCGGCGGCCTGTTGAAAAATCCACAGATTGGGCTGGTTTTCCAGAATCTCGCGTACCGCCGCCTTGTACAGCACGCGGTCGGCCTGCGCACGAGTCGCTCGAACGGCCGGACCCTTGCGGCTGTTGAGGATACGGAACTGGATGCCGCCCTTGTCGGTGGCAGTCGCCATGGCACCGCCGAGGGCATCGATTTCCTTGACCAGGTGGCTCTTGCCGATCCCGCCGATGGCCGGGTTGCAGCTCATCTGGCCAAGGGTCTCGACATTATGGGTGAGCAGCAGGGTCTTCACGCCCATGCGCGCTGCAGCCAGGGCTGCCTCGGTACCGGCATGACCGCCGCCGATCACGATCACGTCAAAACGGGAAGGGAAATCCACCACGCACCTCGTGCCTGTTGAGAAAGGGGTCTGAAAGAAAGGCGGCAAGTATAGGGACTTCGCTCTCCTGAATGAAGCCTTCTGCACAAAAAATAGCCAATCGGTTACCGCCGTTCTCTACGCCTGTGCGCCCGACCTGATCACCTTCCTGACCTGCCAAAGCGGGTACTGGCTTATAAAGAATAGAAAGAGAGAATTTTTATAAAGCTTGTTCTTTATGTTTATGTATAGAGCAGGCCATTTCTGTGGATAACAAGCTACAGGCCTTGTACTTCAGGGTGTACAGAGAATGATAAGGCTGTGTCGATCCTGCTCGTTTGCGCTGGGAAAGCTGCTGAACCACTGTGGATGGAATGGATGGTTATCAACAGGGGCGGTTACGCCCAGCTTTGTCATAGGCTTATGGGCAGGGTTCAGGGGCGGTTTTCCACAGGGTTTATCCGGGGCCTGAATAACTCGCTGGCGAGGCGGCGCACGCTGGATATGTGAGGCGAAGGAAAGCTGCAGGCAGCGGGCATCAGCCCGGATGCGAGCCAGGAAGTGGCAAGGAAGGCTGAGTCGGCGCTGGGAGAAGGCTGGAGGAGCGCGCTTCGTACCACGGGAAGAGAGCGACGCGGCGGCCTGTCTCAGCCTGCCAGTGTCACTTGCCGATGCAGAAGCTGGAGAAGATGCGCCCCAGCAGGTCGTCGCTGCTGAAGGCGCCGGTGATCTCACCCAGGGCGTGTTGGGCCATGCGCAGGTCTTCGGCGAGGAGTTCGCCTGCGCCCATCAGGGTCAGCTGGTTGCGGCCGTGATCGAGGTACTGTTCAGCCTGGTGCAGGGCTTCGAGGTGGCGCCGACGGGCGCTGAAACCACTTTCGGCGGTCTGTTGATAACCCATGCAGGCTTTCAGATGCTCGCGCAGCAGTTCCAGGCCTTCGGCGGACTTGGCCGACAGACTGAGGGTGACATGGCCATCGGCGCTGGTTGCCAGCGTGACGGCCTCGCCTGACAGGTCGGCCTTGTTGCGGATCAGGGTGACGCGTGCGGGATCCGGGCGCTGCTCGAGAAACTCCGGCCACAGGGCGAAGGGATCGGCTGCCTCCGGTGCGGTGGAGTCGACCACCAGCAGGACCCGGTCGGCCTCGCCTATGGCCTTCAGCGCGCGCTCCACGCCGATGCGCTCCACCTGGTCATCGGTAGCGCGCAGGCCGGCGGTGTCGACCACGTGCAGGGGCATGCCGTCGATGTGGATATGTTCGCGCAGGACGTCGCGGGTGGTGCCGGCGATATCAGTGACGATGGCCGCCTCGCGCCCGGCTAGGGCATTGAGCAGGCTGGACTTGCCGGCGTTGGGACGACCAGCGATGACCACTGTCATGCCGTCGCGCAGCAGGGCTCCCTGGCCAGCTTCGCGCAATACTGTGGATAAGTCTGCGCGAACGCCGTCGAGTTGCTTCAGCACATGGCCGTCGGCGAGAAAATCGATTTCTTCCTCGGGGAAGTCGATGGCCGCCTCGACATAGATGCGCAGCTGGATCAGCGCTTCGGTCAGCGCATGCACGCGCCTGGAGAACTCGCCCTGCAACGAGCGCAGGGCATTGCGTGCGGCCTGTTCGGAGCTGGCCTCGATCAGGTCGGCGATGGCTTCGGCCTGGGCCAGGTCGAGCTTGTCGTTGAGAAATGCACGTTCGCTGAACTCACCGGGTCGGGCCAGGCGTGCGCCCAGCTCCAGGCAACGGCGCAGCAGCAGGTCGAGCACCACCGGGCCACCGTGGCCCTGCAACTCGAGCACGTCTTCGCCGGTGAAGGAGTTCGGGCCGGGAAAATAGATCGCCAGGCCTTCGTCCAGCACCTGCTCGGCCTCGCCGTGAAAGGCGCCGTGATGAGCGAAGCGGGGCTTCAGCTCGCGCCGGCAGATCGTCTGCGCCAACTGCCCGGCCAGTGGCCCCGAGACCCGCACGATGCCGACGCCGCCGCGTCCCTGGGCGGTGGCTACGGCTGCGATGGTGTCTCGGGCATGGGTCATGGCATTCACTCGGTTGTAGGCAGGGCCAGGGTCGCTACGGGGACGATGGATAGCAAAACGCCCCAATCATGGGGCGTTTGCTTGATGCTTGGAAGCCTTGTCGAATCAGGCGTTGGCCGGTTTCGATGCGGCTTCGATCCTGCGCGTAATGTACCACTGCTGGGCGATGGACAGGCAGTTGTTGACCACCCAGTACAGCACCAGACCAGCCGGGAACCACAGGAAGAAGAAGGTGAAGATGATCGGCATCAGCTTCATCACGCGCGCCTGCATGGGGTCCGGCGGCGTCGGGTTGAGCTGCTGCTGGATGAACATGGTCGCGCCCATGATGATCGGCAGGATGAAGAACGGATCCTTGATCGACAGGTCGGTGATCCAGAACATCCACGGCGCCTGACGCATCTCCACGGATTCCAGCAGTACCCAGTACAGGGCGAGGAACACCGGCATCTGCACCAGGATCGGCAGGCAGCCGCCCAGCGGATTGATCTTCTCTTTCTTGTACAACTCCATCATCGCCTGGGACATCTTCTGGCGATCGTCACCGTGCTGCTCTTTCAGGGCCTGCAGCTTCGGCGATACGGCACGCATGCGTGCCATCGAGCGGTAGCTGGCGGCCGACAGCGGGAAGAAGATCAGCTTGATGATGATGGTCAGGAAGATGATCGACCAGCCCCAGTTGCCCAGCAGGCTGTGGATGACTTGCAGCAGCCAGAAGATCGGCTGGGCGAGGAACCACAGGAAGCCGTAGTCGACGGTCAGCTCCAGGCCTGGGGACAGGGTGCCCAGGTGTTCCTGCAGCTTGGGACCGGCATAGAGGACGGCACCGGTTTCGCCCTTGGCGCTGGCAGCGACCTGTACGGCCGGGCCGGTGAAGCCGACGATGTAGTTGCCCTGGCTGTCCTTGCGGGTCTGGATCAGGTTGCTGGCATCCTTGCTCGGCACCCAGGCGGTGACGAAGTAATGCTGCAGCCAGGCCACCCAGCCACCCTGGACGGTTTCCTTGAAGGCGTGCTTGTCGATGTCTTTCATCGACAGCTTCTTGTAGGGCTCGTCAGGGGTCCAGACGGCGGCGCCCAGGTAGGTGGCGGTGCCGGTCGCGGTGGTCGAGGACGGATCGCCGCTGCTGTCACGCTTGAGCTGGGCGAACAGGTTGCCGCTCCAGGCTTGGTCGCTCTGGTTGTCGATCAGGTAACGAACGTCGACCTGGTAGGCGGACGGATCGATGCAGCCAGGCTTCTTCAACTGCTGCTCACGGGCCGAGCACTGCGGGTTGAGGCCGCGCTTGAAGCTGTAGCGCTTGATGTAGCTGACGCCGTTTTCGCTGTAGGTCAGGTCGACCACCAGGCTGTCCTGGCCTTCGGCCAGCGCATAGCTCTGCTTCTCGCTGCTCCACAGGGCACGGCCGCTGGATTTGTCCGGAGCGTTCTGGCCGATCAGGCCGCTCTGGGCCAGATAGGTGCGCTCGCTGCCGTTATCGAACAGTTGGAAGGGCACGTCCGGGCGGTCCTGACGGCGGGGGTATTGAGGCAGACGCAGTTGCACGACGTCGCCACCACGCGGATCGATGGCCAGCTCGAGCACGTCGGTCTTGACCCGAATCAGCTCGTCGCTGGTGACAGTGGTCGGCGCCACGGCAGCAGCGCTGGGCTCGGCCACGGCAGTGGGGATGTCATCGCCGCTGGTGCTGGCGGATGCCGCTGGCGTGTCAGGCAGGTTGGGCGTCGCGACGTTCGAGGTGCTTACCTCGGCCGGCAGGGCAGCCTGGCCATAGTCCTGGTTCCATTGCAGGACCATGAGGTAGGACACGACTGCCAGGGCGACGATCAGGATCGAGCGTTGGATATCCATGATTATTCGGCCATCGAAGGGGATCGGGATGTTTTCGCGGGGGGCACCGGGTCGTAGCCACCTGGATTCCAGGGATGGCAGCGACCTAGCCGGCGGGCTGTCAGCCAGCCACCACGCAGGAAGCCATGTTGATCGATGGCTTCGTAGGCATAGCAGGAACAGCTTGGGTAGAAGCGGCAGTGGCTGGCCATCAGGGGGCTGATGGCGTAGCGATAAACCTGGATGCAGGCTAGGGCCACTTTACGCATGGGGCGTGTCGCTTGTCCCGGGGGATGGTTCTGCGTCGTGACTGGGCCGGTTACGGGCCAGGCGTTTCCAGAGCTTGCCGAACTGCTGAGCGAGTTCGGCATTTTCCAGATCGCCTAGCCCTTTCCGGGCGACCACCACGATGTCCCAGCCAATCAGGTTGTGCTGATTGAGCCGGAACGACTCGCGGATTTGACGCTTGATGCGGTTGCGCTCGACGGCGAGCTTGACGCTCTTCTTGCCGATCACCAGACCTAGACGGGAATGATCAAGCTGGTTGTCGCGCGCTAGCAACAGGACACTTTTGCCCGGAGCCTTACCGCTTGGGGAGTCGAAGACTGCCTTGAATTGCCGGGGAGTCAGCAGTCGCTTTTCCCGGCCGAAGCCTCGACTCACCACCTGTCTGGATGAATTAGACAGTCAGACGCTTGCGGCCCTTGGCGCGACGACGCGACAGGACTTGACGGCCGTTCTTGGTGGCCATACGAGCACGGAAACCGTGGGTGCGAGCGCGCTTGATGGTGCTGGGTTGGAAAGTGCGTTTCATGGTGCGTTACCTGGGTGATCGACTAGGGTCGGAATGACCCCGGTTTAAAGAGACCGGCAATTCTAGAGAAAGCCGCACGGTAGGTCAATTTCCAACCAACCTTATTCGCCAGATAAGAATAGAAAGAAGGAAAGGGTTTAAAGAACCTTTTCTTTTTTTATGATGATTAGCGCCGTGCCCCGCTGTGGAAAACCCGCTGCAGAGCCGGCTGCCTGTGGCGTGCGCGGAATCATAAGCCTGTCTGAAACGGGTGCGTGAGGTGTGTGCCCGCTGGGTACAGCCTGAGGACAGAATGCCGGTTTACCCACAGGTCGTTTATCCCTGCACTCATCCCCAGGCTTTTGCAGAATGTTCAGGGGCGCTTATCCACAAGGTTTAGCGCGCCCAAGATAAGCCTGATGAATGTAACTAAGGCTTT